>OZ242276.1:0-3000000 GCA_965207255.1 Bryobacterales bacterium
AATTCGGTCCACCGTGCTCGGAACACTGCTAGCACGGTGATACCACCTCACACCGCAGATGATGGACGCGACTACCGATGCCAGTGCGGCAACTACGAAAACAGCATGAACAGCCGAATGGTCGATGCCTGCTACTAATGCCGCGACGAGCGTGATGCAGGCCGTTGCGGTGGCAATCGTGATGTTGGAATCAAGCGAAATCTGTTTCTGGTCCTCTTTGATCTTCTCGAGCTGTTCGCGGGTGACTTCAAACACTTCCACCGCTGGGAGCTTGTAGCGCTTTAGCGGGGCTGTGTCTCCGAGTTGCCCTGTCATTAGCAATCGTCACCAAGGGAGGTTGACCGAAATAGGCTGAGCTGTGGGATCTTGCTTGTTCTCCAAGGGGCGTAGCTCATCCACTAGAAAGCTTTCTACGCCATCCATCTGGTCGAGCGATACTTTGCTCCACGTCACGAACAATCCTTGCGATGCATATTGCAGGATGCTTTGGGATGCTCTGTGGACGGCAAGCCGATCACCGACATCCCCCGTTCCGACATATACGACTTGAGGATTGGTGCCCCCATGCCAGATGATGTACACCCCATGCAGCGCTGCGAATACGGAATGTTGCAGATTGAGGCTTCGGAGTTGACACCACTGCCCACCTGTGCATTTTCCCCAAGCAAGATTGAGGCCTAGTGCCGGAGTTGGCTGCACACCAGAGAGAGACATACGTATAAGCTTAGAGTGAACTACTCCTCGTCCAATAACTTTATCAGATCTAGCGAGGCTCCGCCTCAGTCCACAGTGATTGCCGCTCGGCGGGTGTTCTTATCCCTAGTCAAGCTCTTGATCACTCGATCGACTGCGCCCATGAACGTCTGAACGTCAGCGGCGATCCCGCATGCCGGGCCGCCTGCCAATACAATATAAGCCCAGTCAAAGGTTCCGGTATGCCGCCGGGACCGCGACAAATGAACAGGACATCACAACAGCAATCGCCGCATGACGTTCACTCGACCGGGCGCATGGGGATGAACTATGCGACGCGCTATGGCACTCGCGGCTCTGTGGGCCGCTCCGCTGATCGGACAGACGTCCTAGCAGCTATTCGACGTGGAGGTCCACGTCTACTCGGAGGGTGATCTCACGTCCGGCGAGACGACCGAGCCGCACCTCGGATTCGCCTGCACTGGCCAGTTCGGGGAGCAATGCAGCGAGTACGGCAAAGACACCGTGTTCGAGACGGCCGAATGCCTTAGGGTGGAATCGGACGGCTGGGATCTACTGAGCAGGGACGGGCACTTGCTGGTCGCATCGAACGAGAGCGAGCAAATCACCGTCCGGCTGGAATACGGCGACAAGGAGTTCGCCGGGGTCGCCCCTCGGGCTCCCGCGACACCCTCGAACCGCCGAGGTGAAGTCGGCAACAAAAGGATTAGTCCAATACGTTTTTTAGCAACCGGCGCGGCCTGCACACCCTTGCCTCATTCAAACACCCTTCTGCCGCGCCGCTCGCCAATAAACGCTCTATATTGTCGCCGCCGGCAAGAATAGTTGTCGCTGAGCAGACCCCCTCCGGCCGTAACCGCATTCAACTCGCTCTGCGCCTGCTGGAGCAACTCGAGCGGCTCTCGATCCTGACACTGCCGCCCAAGCGGCATCCCGGACGGGGGCCCCAAGCGGCGCTGCGGCTGGGCTCTGCCCTAAGCGCCAGACCGGTTGATCAGCAAGTTACCTCCGCCACGCCCGAAATTGCAAAGCTGATTCGCCTGATGGCGAGTGAGCTGATCAGCAATATCCCCGCCGAGAACGGCAACATGTACACCGTCACGATCAGCGACGACGGCACGTTCGCCGCCGAGTACGTCGTTCCGCCGGCCCTGAGCGTCCCGCTGGGATCCTCCGGCTCGGCCGTCGACGTCGTCAGGAACGAGGACGGCACGTACTCGGCCAACGGCGAGGTGATCACCGCCGAGACGATGGTGACCGCCGCGAACGGCAACGTCTACCGCGCGGTCCTGTCGCCGGAGGGCATCCCCGTCGGCGTGATGCACGTCGCCGCCATGCAGGACGTGATGCTGGGCGATCTCGGTGGCAGCGTCACCCTGACCCAGGCAGAGGACATGTCCTGGTGGTACGGCGAGACGGCCGTTGCGAGCGGCTACGTGCATACCGCCGCGAATGGCAACATGTACGCGCTGACGCTGGACGCCGAAGGTATGTGGTCGGCGATGTACCAGCAGGTCGAGGTCACGGTGGATCTCGGCACGCAGGGGCCGGTCACGCTGGTGCGCGCCGAGGACATGTCTTGGTGGCTCGGTTCGGATGCCGTCGATGTGGGCTCGGAGGTGATGTCGCCCAGCGGCAACACGTACACGCTGTGGTACACCGACGGGGTCTGGTCGGCGCGCTTCGAGCCGGAATCGATGATGATCGAGGGCACCGGCCTGGTGGCGATGACGAAGGAGGACCGGTCCGGCTACGACGTGGACGGGGCGGACCTGCCGGCATCGGGCGAGGGCGACATCGACACCTCGCTGGGCACCTACCGCGTGACGATGATGGACGGCGCCCTGATGGGCACCCGGCTCGACAAGGTGACAATCGCCTATGACGGCGGGGCCTACAACAGAATAGGGGACGTGGACCCCTCGACCGACCATACGGGGAACCGCAACCGCGTGGCTCTGATATTACGGGACGAGGACGACACCGAGGACGTTGACGAGGCCTACACGGCGCTGACGCTCGCCGGAGACAACTACACGTTCGACGACCTGCTCGGCGATGGCGTGTCCCAGACCGAGGGCACGAACTTCGTGGCCAAGGCGAAGGAGAATCTCGAAGGGATCCGCGACCAGATCGGAGCCATACTCGATGCCTTGGATGACGCCCAGCACCAGGCGCAAGTCGAGCGCCTGTGGGGCACCGCCGACGACGCTGAAGACAACCGCTCTACCAACGTGAACGGCATCCTGCGGACGGTGTTCGGTGGCGACGCTGACATCAGCGGCGAACCGGATGCGGACGACGCCTTGGAGGAGATCGGCAAGCTCATCACGGCGCTGTCGAGCGTGGACGGCCTGGCGGCCGCGCTGGATGACGCCGGCGTGTTTGAAGACGTCAACGAAGGCGATATGACAGCAGCGGAGATCTACGCCGCCACCGACCAAGAGGCGACAGTGACCTATGGCATGGTGGGCATGACGCGTTTCGGCACGATTTCGCGCAAGGAGCGGGGCGACGCCTTAGAGGACGCGGAGTACAGCTACGACGACCCGGGTACCACCGAAGACGACGGCGTTGGCCAGTTGGGCGCGTTCGCGTTCGGCGTGACGGCGGACACGGACCGCCACCGCTACATCCAGACCACAGGCAACGCCCTGTACGAAGGCACGACCTTGGCTGTCGACCAGGACGGCATGAGCTACTCGGGAGACATCAACATCCGTGTCCGGTTCAGCACCAAGCAGGTGGACGGCCTGATCACGAACTTGGAAGGCACTGACGGGAATCCGTGGGTGTACTTCTTCGACGACGTGGAGAGCATCGTGCTGCCTACCGGAACCCTGTCGAACACCACAACAAAATGGAACGCACCACAAGGCTCGACCCGCGCATCGGTTACGTTCGCGCTACGGGCGGGAAGTGCCCGACCGCAACCCATCGAAGCCGCCACGTTCCACGGCGAACTGCTGGGAGGTAACGGTGCCAATGCGGGCAACCAAGCGGTCGGCACGTGGTCGATCGGAACCAACCCCGGAAGCAGCACCTATCTGGCCGGGGGCTTCGGCGCTGAGCGCACGGCGGACGAGCCGGACCGGCGTCCCGAGGTCGGTGACGCCACGGGAACCGATACGGTGCTTGTCACGGCGGACGGCATGACCTCGCTGGGCGACGGCAAGCTGAAGGTCACCGTGCCGAAGTACGCTTGGGAGAGAAGCGATGGCGACCTAGATGCCAACTCGACGTGGACCTGGGGCGTGGCAGATGACGACGACCCGGACACCGAGGACTTCGTGGAGACCAACAACGCGACCCGGACGTACGAGGCCAACCTGACAGCCCTGGCCAACAAGGAAGGGGCCGTGTACAGCCAGAATGGTGGCGTCTACGTGGCGATGGCGCGGGAGATGATCGAGAGCGAGCGCAGCAAGCTCGCTGCGCTGATCGATCTCGGCGACGAATTCGCGACACAGGCTGAAGAGCGCTGGCAAGAAATCCAAGAGATTCTGCTTGTCTACGTATTCGCAGGGGCCACGAGCCCAATTGGCACGGTGGCCGATGCGACGACACCCTTCACTGGCCGGCTTCCCGAGCAGGTCAGCGGCGCATACGGGGACCTCAGCGACGCGCTGGAAACTGTGGACAACATCATCAGCGCGCTGTCGAGCTCGAACAACTTGGAAGCGGCTCCTGACCCAGACGAAGACGGCATCTTCGTGGACGGCGACGATCCGTTCGAGAACCGACCCCCGCATGAAATCTGGGCACAGCAGGACTCGCAGGTGAGAGCCGCCTTCGGTAGTACAGACTACACGCGCTTCGGCGTATGGCGAGTGCGGAACAACAGGAGCGCATCGCACGACGGCTGGAACTGGGCAGAGATCGAGACGTTCGCCTATAGCCCCCTGCCGAAGGCGGAGGTGACCTCCATGAATTCGCCTAGTTTCCCCCGAGGCAATACCGCGACCTACGAGGGCAAGACGGTAGCGTTCCTCGGTGGTGGAGACCTGGACTACGAAGGCGAAGTCACTCTCACCGTGACGTGGAACAATACAGTTACTACCGAGGGCGCACCCGGCTATGTCAACGAGGGAAGGCAAGGCGTAGGTGGCACTCTAACGACGGTGCTCAGCAACTTGCGAGATGTGGGCACGGGCGACTACCTGGCCCATGGCAGCGCGGGAGAGGTGAGAGACTTGGTCTTCCCCGCTGTCAACTTCACCACGACCGAGCCGACTGCAGACACCCCCAACCATGTCCTAGACTACGTATCCGATGGGTTTGGGGTGAGCGTCCGGTACATGGACCGCAATGCCGACCGCGGAAGTGCGACAGCGAACCTGCACGACGGCGTGTTCGTGGGCAGCACTACGGACGGGCCGCTCGCGGTGATCGGCCGGTATGGATTCGAAACCGGATTCGGTAGTGCAGGCGATTTGGGGCTCAACGGAGCATTCGGCGCCGACCGGCCGTAGAGCACTTGCCTGGCATGCTGCCTAGCGGCAGCGCGGAACTGATCGGGGGAGCGGGCAACCGCTCCCCCTTAACTCTTGGTGTACCAAGCATGTTCGGCAGATTGAGGGTGAAAATCCCTTGGACAGCCTGATGGAGGTGAAGTCCTAGCGACGCGCAAGGGCGTCGTCGCGAGGCGGGGTCTGAAGGAAGCGTGGAGCAAAGGCGCGAGCCGATGGACAAGAACCGGATACGAGGCATACGGCGTCGGACGAGTCGGCAGAGGACGACGAAGTCCAGATCCATCAAGGGCGCTGGTTGTAAATCCGGCGGTTGTGCGCTGAAGGTTGTCGAACTTACCTCGGGAGATTTGCCGTCCGACCGGGATTCCGGACAGGGGGGAGTAACCCGCCCTGACCGGACTGAAGGGGTCAGGAGGCGGCATATTAGATCCGCAAGGTCGAAGACCTCAACGAACGGAATGGCATGTAGGACGGCGTTTCTCGTCAGCGGAAAGCGGCAGGAGGTTCAGGCAGCGCTGGTATTCCTGATCCATGGGGTGAAGCCCGCGAAGTTGCCGAGAAAGAGACCGAACTGCACGCGGTGGGACGCGGGGCCGAAACCCCAGCTATCGGTAATAGATCAGCCGTGGAACCGGCGTGTACGGATCCGTACATACGGTGGTTTGGGAGGGGTGGAACCGCGAGTCTTCCCCCATCACGAGGTGGGCCGAACGTGCTCGGCACGCAAAGAGAAAGGGGAGCGGTTGCCCGCTCCCCCGGTTGGAATGCCTCTCCCGGCCAAGCCACCGGACGGCCCATGACCCGCTCTATGGCAGGTCCGCGCCGTACGCGCCAGTGAGGTCTCCGACTGCGGATCCCGTCGAATACGTGCCCATGATGCCCAGCGGGCCATCCGACGAAGCACCTACGAATGTCCCTATATGGCTGTCCAACGTTAGGGCAGTGGTGTCCGTCGTACGGTCCTCGCGAACGATGGTGATGGCTCCTCCGCTGTCCGCAGCGATTCCAAGCGCGCCATCATCGGTGACCGTCACTGCTACCGTCGGGAAGACCAGTTCGCGGACAGCCCCGCCATTGTCGTAGGTATCGCCATTGCTGTTCTGCAAGTTGCTGATCACGGTCTGGACCGTCCCGCCAACAGGGAGGGCGTTATCATCAGCGTCTTGTAGCGGGTTCCACGCGACCCGCACGTTCACCTCGCCTACGTAGCCGACTTGTGGGGCACTGTTGCCTCCGTTGGCTGAAGCGCGCGCGAACGCGACCGTCTGGCCCACGTAGTTTGCGATCGCGCCGGCCGGGTAGTTCGGCGAACTGGTCCTCGTGATCTTGGACTGCGTCAGCGGGCTGTATGCGAATGCATCGATCTCCGCGTCTTGCCAGTGCCTAGCGTCCGGGTGGGCGGCACCATCGTGGCTGGCGGTAGTACGCTGTGCATTGTAGCTGCGTCGCACACGCCAGGTGCCGAAGCGCGTGTAGTCCGTCTTCCCGAACCAAGCCTTCACCTGCGAGTCCTTCTCGGCCCACACGTCGCTAGCGCTTCTCCCGAGACCCGTGTTCGGATTGGCGGCGGTGTTCACGAACAGGGCGTCCTCGTCCGGGTCCAAGGCCGCTTCCAAGTTGTCCGAACTCGAAAGTGCGAGCAGGATCCGATCAACTGTCTCCAGCGTTGCGTCGGGGTCGTCAGGGTCGTATCTCCCCCGCACGCCTTGCGGAAGCCTGTCGTAGAACTGACTGCCATCAGAACCTGCGTCGAAGACGACGCGATCTGCTTGGAAGACGTATGTCAGCAGGATCTCCTGCACTCGCTGCCAGATCAACTCCTGCGCCTCTCTCGGACCTCCCAATTGGTCCGTCTCGATCAGCACTGCCAGCTTCGTTCGCTCGGTCTCGATCAGCTCCCTCGCGATATCCATGTACTTGGGGCCATTGTAGTTGGCCTCGACGCCTTCTTTGCCCACCAGATTCCCCAGGTCGACCTCGTACGTCCGCGTCGCATCCGTGGCGCTGGTCGTGTCATTCGTATTGTCCTGCTGCGCCCATTCGTAGCTAGAGCCGTCGGCACCCAACTCCCCGGTCCGTGTCCATCCGTACTTAGCCACCTTGATCTTGAGCATGCCATCTTCCAAGGTCGTCATGGTGCCGCTCACCTCAGCCTCGATCCCCGTGCCGTCGTCAACCGCCGGGCGCCGGTCCGGCTCGTCCGCGACCCGCTCGGCCCCGAAGCCGCCCGCCAGGTAGTAGCTTGCGTCCGGGTCGGGCGCAGTATTCGGATCGTCACTCGATACACTCCAAGTGCCCACGGTCTGGTAGCCTGCGTTGTCGCCGGTTCCCAGCAGCCGCCCGCTGAACGTCGAAGCGAGTTCCTGCCCTCCCGGACTGCCGGCCCGCAGGGCGAAGGAAGCGGTTGCTTCCCCGGTGCCTTCGTTCCAAGTCCCGTTCGGATTCATCCTCACACGCGGTAGCACGATGGTCTCCACGTTGTCGAACAGGTACACCCACGGGTCCCCTTCCGCTGAACGCAGGTTCGTGATCAGCCCGTCCACTTGGCTGGTGACGAAGCGCACGCGAACCGAGATGTCGCCCGAGTAGTGCGTGCCGCCCTGGTCGACCGCCAGCGTCGTGCCTTCGTAGTAGGCATTGCCGGCACTCATCACATGCCGCGCTCGGTCGGTCTCGCCCGTCACGCCGAACGAGAAGCCGCCGAGCACGCCCCCATCGGCCGTGTCTTGCACACCTAGCTCGTCGCGATCATCGTCGTGCGAGTACGTGAGATCGGAGACCGCGTCGGTGCGCTCCTTCTTGCTGACCGCTCCGAAGCGGGTCTCTCCGAGCACACCGTACGACACCGTCGTTTCTGACTCCACCGCGTCGAAGATCTGGGCCGCCGTCTTGCCGCCGTTGTGGCCGTCAAGCACGCCGTCGTCATCTAGCGCGGCCGCCAGCCCGTCCACGCTCGACAGTGCCGTGATGAGCTTGCCGATCTCGTCCAGGGCTTCATCCGCAGCCGGTGGACTGCTGATCTCGGCGTTGGCTTCACCGCCGAATACCCCCCGAAGGACACCGTTCACGTTGGTATCGCGGTTGCCGGTGCCAGGATCGGTGGAGGTAGAGGTGCCCCAGAGGCGTGCGACCTGCGCGTCGTGCAGACTGCCGTCCAATGCATCGAGTATGGCCGCGATCTGGTCGCGGATCCCCTCGAGATCCTCCTTCGCCTCTGCGACGAAGTTCTTGCCGGTGACCTGGGACATGCCGCTGCCCAATAGCGCCGAGAACGGGTGCTCCTCGCCATCGATCACCAGTGCGGTCGCCGCCTCGTTCACGTTTTCGGTGTCGTCCTCGTCCGGGAGGATCGACACATTGGGATTGCCTCCGGCTGCCTTGCCATTACGCATTCCCACGGTGTTCCAGTCGTCCGTGTTGCCGTCGATCGCGACCTTGTCCAAGCGCGTGCCCATCAGCATGCCGTCCATCATCGTCACGCGATAGGTGCCCATCGAGGTGTCGATGTCGCCCTCGCCCGATGCCGGCAGGTCCGCCCCGTCCACGTCGTAGCCGGACCGGTCCTCCTTCGTCATCGCCACCAGGCCGGTGCCCTCGATCATCATCGATTCCGGCTCGAAGCGCGCCGACCAGACCCCGTCGGTGTACCACAGCGTGTACGTGTTGCCGCTGGGCGACATCACCTCCGAGCCCACATCGACGGCATCCGAACCGAGCCACCAAGACATGTCCTCGGCGCGCACCAGCGTGACCGGCCCCTGCGTGCCGAGATCCACCGTGACCTCGACCTGCTGGTACATCGCCGACCACATACCTTCGGCGTCCAGCGTCAGCGCGTACATGTTGCCATTCGCGGCGGTATGCACGTAGCCGCTCGCAACGGCCGTCTCGCCGTACCACCAGGACATGTCCTCTGCCTGGGTCAGGGTGACGCTGCCACCGAGATCGCCCAGCATCACGTCCTGCATGGCGGCGACGTGCATCACGCCGACGGGGATGCCCTCCGGCGACAGGACCGCGCGGTAGACGTTGCCGTTCGCGGCGGTCACCATCGTCTCGGCGGTGATCACCTCGCCGTTGGCCGAGTACGTGCCGTCCTCGTTCCTGACGACGTCGACGGCCGAGCCGGAGGATCCCAGCGGGACGCTCAGGGCCGGCGGAACGACGTACTCGGCGGCGAACGTGCCGTCGTCGCTGATCGTGACGGTGTACATGTTGCCGTTCTCGGCCGTAACGACCGATCCCGAAGTGACGGCGCTGCCGTTGGCCTGATAAGAGCCGTCCTCGAGCCGTTCGATGGAGATGCTGCCGCCAGTGGTACCCAGCGCGAGCGAAGTCGGCTCGGGCGCGTTGTAGGCGGCGCTCCAAGTGGTGCCGTCCAATGTCAGCGTGTAGGTGCTGCCATTGCCTGCTGTGTGCGTTCCGCCAGTGGCGAATGCCTCGCCGTTGAGCGTGTAGCCACCAGCCTCAGTGGTCATTAGCGTGAGCGTGTCCTGACTCGTGCCCAGAGCCACTTCCACAGCCTGCGGTACGAATGGCGGCGGTGCCGGCGGCGGTGCCGGCGGCGGCGCCACCGCTGCGGGCTCGTCGCCGCCGCAGCCGGCCAAGCCGAACGTCAGCAGCATCAGAGCCAAGAGGCCTAGGCCCCATCTCGATCGATTGCGATACGTCATGATTCTCCCTTGTTTCCTTCTCCACTTCTTCCGCCGCGAGGATTGCCCTCCCGACGGATTGCCAACCGGAGGTCCGCTAAGAACCCCACGCAGCAAGTTGTAACACATTATCCGCCCCGCCCGCAACACATGTCAAGGGCTGCGCGGAATAAATCTTTCCTGTGCCCGCCCAGCAGGGCGGTTCTTGCCGTGGTGTTCGAATCCCAACCTCCTCAACTAGTCTAGCACACCCCCATACTCTTATGCGCTGCAAGATTGCAACTACCCCACTGCGGCCTGGCCGCCCAGCTGCACGAGACTTCGGATGAGTTCATCTCTGCCCGAACTTCTCCATTGATACAGTTCGGCAGACTGTCCCGAGAGAGCGAGGTGCGTTCGCAAGCCGCGGCGCTAGCAGAACCGGATGCATCTGGCAACCCGTACATCTCCCAATCTCCCACCCCTGTTGACTGTCCCAGGTCCGGCTGGTGAGCCCCTTGATCTCACAGCTGCCTCAGCTGGGCCGACCTACAGGCGCTGCCGAGCCAGGCCGTGATCTGGTCTTGCTCATCAATCCCTAGGCAATACCGAGGGGCCGCGCCAGACGTCAGGTCCTAGTCGGAGCTGAACCGCTGTGCGCAACCTTGCCTCGCCACCCGCGTTCGCGCATACCCAACCCGCACTTCCTCAAGCGGCAGGCCCTTTCGGGACCTGACAGTGCTTATTGGCACTACTGGCGTGCAGGCACTTGCATATCGGCCCTGCAAGCCGCGAAAGTGTCGCCTTGCCTCAACCGTCGTAAACCGCCAGTCCAGTTCCCCGCTCTAACCCTGTCCTCACCCCAGATCCCACGTTGAACTTGACAGTATATATATGGCTCGCCAATCCCCCTCCGCTGCGCTCTTGCCCACATGCCCGCCATAGCGCTGCTCGCCGGCCTGTTGAAACTGCGAATCTCAGGCCCGTCCCCCCCAGTGTTGGCGGGGGCGCGCCGCAGCGGATCCGTCGATCGTGCGCTTGACCTTGACGTTGCCCAGCAATGTGTCGCCATTTCTGACGAATCCTGGGTTCGATCCCAACAATCGCGGCCCGGATCAATACGTTCGCTTAGCCAGTACCTGAGGGAAAGTTCGCCCAAGCCTACATCAGTTTCTGACATCGATTGAGCTGCAGGTCCGATCGCGCATACGCCGCCTCGACCTTGCCCTCGAAAGCATGCGCCAATCACGCCTCGGCAACTTCGCGCCGTTGGCCGGTCTCCCCACACCAATCGCGGAATGACGACCGGAATCCATGAGGACCATCTGGCTGCGCTGCGCCCGGAGAAGCTTCGACAACGTCGCGTTCGAATGTGCCTTGCCGTTAACGGACGGCAAGATCCGGTAAAGTCGGGCTAGAGGAACACATGAAACGACTGACGCTCTTCAGATCTCTTTGGATGTGGATTTTGCTTGCAGAAGTTACATATGCCGAGCAACCTAAGTCTCGTAATGCTACGCATCCCGCCCACTACACGAACATTTTCGAGATCGAACGCCGTGGCGAGGAGAACATCATCAGGGGACCCTATAGCGAAATTGACGACCGGAGCATGATCGCAATACGGTTCGACGAAACAAGGATGGCACTACCTTCAAAGAATGGCTGTCGAGTTAAGATCCGGGTTGAGGTTTTTCAAACCAAAGGTGGCGACAGAGATCGCATTGCACCCATCGACAACTACGTTTCTCAGCAGGAGAGCAAGACAGACGAGGGAGTTGAGATCGCTTTCAAATTCACCGACAGACGCTACGACGGACAGAACGGACGCTTCCCCCGTGTTCCCGATACGATCCTCGACCCGAACAGATTTGAAGAGAAAGATGTAGATCAGATCGAGATCCACATAACCAATCTGGCAACGAATGAGCGGATGGTATGGCTGTTCAAGCCCAGATGGAAGCGGTTCCTAGAAACCACACCTCCAAACACCCCAACAAAGATTGCTGGATTGGTAAAGGGGCTTATATACAATCCTAACCAAAGCAACCAATTTTCATTTCATTGCAATCGGCTACCGGCGCTTGGATTTCCGTCCTGTGCGCTGGATGTAGTCCCAGTTATTCTCGCCTTTGGGCGGTGCTGCCAGCAACGCTCGCATGATGTTTTCGGGAGTGTCGGCAATTGGCTCGGGCAGAGGGTATTTCACCGGACGCCCGCGCGGTCGCTTGGGCTGCTCCGTTGGCTTGCTCATCGAGTCCATCCTGGAACACGCCCTGGCGTTGCTGCTGGCGTGTGGCGCGGGGCACTCATGGCGCCATTTCCCGCGCCCCGGAATCCCGCCCGTTGGCGCGCTTCAGATCCTTGTACCGCAGGCGCTTGCCGATCATCCGCAGCATGGTGCCTTCCATCTGCTGCAAGGTGTCCGCCGGGCGCTCATTGTGGCGTCCCGAGAATTCGTTCACGTAGCGCTGCAGGTGCTTCGGGGACATCTTGTGGTAGGTCCCCACATAGCCGCGCTTGAGCATGCTCCAGAACGACTCCACGCCATTGGTGTGGGCTTGGCCGCGCACATACTCGCTGACCGAGTGCTGGACGGCCTCATGCGCGAATGGCAGCGTCTCGTAGGCACTGGCCTCGTCGCTGTAGACTGTCGCGTGGCGCTCCGCAGAGTCCTTGACGAAGCCTTGCAGGGTTTGCTTGTCGGTGCCCTCCACGGCCTTGGCCACGACCCGCTTCGTGGCGCGGTCGCGAGCGCCCACAACCGCCGCCTTGCCGACCGGGCCGCGCCCCGTTAGCTGCTTGCGAACATGCTTCGGCATGTTCTTGCGTGCTCGACGATGAATTCTTGATGATCCCCGATGTGGAGGTTCACCGCATACTGGTTCCGGTTGCGACCAGCAGCCTCCAGGTCCTTTTTCAATGCGGCGTGGGAACCGTTCCCGGACAGTGTGAAGAGCATGTGATCGATCTGACCTGGTCCCAGCGATTTCAGTCCAACTTCGTCACGAAGGCGGCGACCGAGTTCATTGTCGTCCCGATCAGCACTCTCCAGTAGGCGCTCGGCCACGAAGAGCAGTGACTCTGGCGTGCAGCGTCCGCTATGGCGGTCTACCTGCTTTCGTGCGTTCTGGACGGTGGCCTTCTTCAAGACGACCCTGCTCTTAGCTTCGCCTTTGAGCAACCGCAGCTTGTCAGCTTTGCCGTCAAAGGCCGCTCCAATGAAATCGTCCCCCCGCATCGCCATGTTGCGCCCGTCCTTGTAGCGCAGGCGCCGTGCAGGAACGCGAAGGCTCATTTCCTCTTCAACCAGCTCTGTCGCCAGTATCTCGCCAAGATCACCCGACCTGGCCCTTGGGGTTTGAGGTAGTTCGGCCCTAAGGATCCCTGCCGCAACCTCAAAACCCAAGTGTGCGACGTCCTCGGCGATGCGCTCCAGCCGTACATAGTGTGACCGGATGGTCTGGGCGAGATCGTCTCGAACTTTGTCCCGCCCACCAGCCCTCTCGACGTATGTCCAGTACCGCTTGCGTGCCTTTTCTTCCTTAGTGGCGTCAAACCATCGTCTGTACAGTGCCAAAATGTGCCTCCGTCAAATGCCAGGGATTCCACACCGTACGCTTGCAACAAGCCCGTCCATGTCGACCTTCTGGGCAAGTTGAGCCATCGCAAGCCCTGGATCGGTGCCGTCAATGACGAGGGCATGATCTCCGGACCGGAATCGCAAGTAGCCGTACAGATTCGCCAATCCCACAAAGATCTGGCGGAATCCATGACCACGCTGGGTGGTCGCACCAAATCTCGAAACCCCATCCGTTAAGGCCAACTCCAAAGCCCTGCCGTGATCTTCCAGCGCTGCGTACTCGGCGTTCGACCGGAGGCTACTCAGGACACCCACTCCCCGATCGGCTACAACGAACTCGAAGACTCCCGGCCTCGCCCGAAAAGCGACAACTCCCGTGTCCACCGCGCAACTGTGCTCACGAATGTTACTCTCCAGTTCCGACATTGCGGCTGCAAGCTGACTCGATGTATTCGGCGAAAGACGAGCGACGTTTCGCGCTGCTCGCTGGGCGGCCATCAGAAAGCCAGTCAAGTGTTCGCAGCTATTCGGTTCACCGCAAGAAGTCCTAAGGAGACCGGCGCAACCGTCACTTGAGCGGACCCAGTGATTTCGCCCCTCATCAATCGCCCTGATCAATGCTGTGGATTCGCCGTGAACCAACCAATCCGCATTCACTGGGTCCGGCACCTTTTCGCTGGCAGCTAGGAGATAGAGCTCGATCAGTGGTCCGAGATCTAGTGGCTCATACCGCCTCGGAGACCGCATTGGAGCAAGTTGCCCGGCAGCGCCAGCGAATCCTAATCGGTCGACCGCGCCAAAGTCTAGTACTCGTGCTCTCACGCGGCTGCTCGAAGCGTGTGCGAGTCGAGAACGAGTTGACTCGAGTAGAATGCACTAACCACACGCCAGTTTTCTGCGAACAGGTTGTCAAGCGGTTCGCCGTGCTTGGTTGGCGAGGATTGCCAATCGAGGCTTCCATTCTCCGTCTCAATCGCTTGCATTCGATTCATGGTCTTCACGAACGTTGAAGTATCCAATACCGTGATGCCTTGAAAGCTGGCGGCTAATCGTCGCAACTCTCTGAGGCCTCCGCGCACAACAAGATGCAACGGTTGGCTGACCGTGTCAGCGAGGCGGACCAGTTGATCGGTGTGCCAAGAAATCCGACCATTTCGACCTGCTCCCGTTGCGAACTCGAATGCGATGTGCGTGACCTCTGGACGTCCTGCGACATAGTCACACCAGCGACTCCAAGCCTGATCTGTGCGCGCATTTACATGTAATCTTGGTCGCCAACTCGCGACGCCCAGCCCAGCCGCTTATGCACCACCAAGCCGTTCTTGCTCTCCATCAGCGCATTGTCGTTCCTGTGCCGCGGGCGCGACTTAGTGAAGTGCTCCACCCGCAGGTTCTCCAGCAGCCGTACCAGCTGATGATTGATGAACTCCGACCCGTTATCGGCATGCAGGCCGTGGATCACGAACGGGAAGGCTGCCAGCAAGTCCTCCAACAACGGCAGCAAGAAGTGCTCGGAAATCCGCCCTACGCTGGCGACGAACACGAATTGCGTCATTTCGTCCACCAAATTGATGTGATAGACACCGTTGACTTTGTCCTGGCCCCCTTGATGCACGGTGTCTACCCTCAACCAGCCCGACTGCTCGTCCGGACACGGTCGCTTGCTCTCCTTGTTCGTGGCCTCCGACGGGCTCGTGGGCTGCCGCCCGCCCATCCGCTGCCGATAGCTCTTGGCCTGGCGCAGGGCTAACAGCGGCCGGCTGGCAGTGCCTGGGACACACCTAGGGCGACCGCCGGGAGCGGGGGAGGCGCTGGAGACCAAGGCGGTCTGGCTGCTGGGCTTGGAGCCGGACCGGCAGCAGAAACTGTGCCAGCAGCAGCCGCGCGAGCTACGTCAAGACCCGGAGCTGGAGTTGGACTAGGAGGCCAACGGGCTCGGGTCGAGTTCCTGCGTTCGGACCCACCGGACCGGCGGCTACGGAAGCGGCTCGAGTGCATGGGGCTGGCCGCCGAGCGAGCGCTAGCGCACTGGCAGCCGCACCAACCCGTGATTACGCTCAACACCTCCCAGTGGCGCTCGCTGCGCGCCTATCTCGATCAAGTCAGCGACTCGCGCGTGCGCGGCGGCCTGCGCTATCCGCTCGGCACCGCGCTGACGCTGCTGCTCGCTGGGCGGCTGCCAGACGCTGACCCTGTGAGCAAATCATGCGGCGTTTCGAGGCGGGGTCGCTGCCTCGAATCGACGGGGGGGATACCGGACGCATTGCCGCCCAGACGCCTTTTGCAGCACTTGCGCATGCCGGATAATCGCTTTCGGGTCGTTTTCGAAACGTGCTGACTGCTTAGCACGAGTGGCTCGGACGTCCGCGACGATAGGGTCGCTCTCATAGCTCGTCATATCGGGCCTCCATGAGTTGCCTGGGCGTGCAGATCTTGGCGGGCTCGTAACCGGCGGCTCGACACGCCTGTTCGATCCTGTACGCGGCAACCGGATTCGCTATGTGCCGGAAGTTCCATGTTGACAGATACTCGACGCCGTTGACTACCGCGATAGCGATATGCACTGCATCTTGCGCCGCTCCGTCCGGAATCGCACGGGCCTGGATCAATGCATTTGCCAACGCGATGGAGTCGTCGCTCGCATCTAGGACGGTCAATGGTTCCAGTGCCACAAGCCGATCCCTCGACGCATGTGGGTCTCCATCTCCCGCCTCTTCAAGGACGAGCGTTGAGACTACCAGTTCAAACCGCTCTCCCGCATCACACCACCAATCCCGTGTGACGACCTGGTTTCCCAGGATTACGACATCTCGCGATAAGCGAGCAGTCAAGTAGCTCACCACCGAAGTCTCGACGTAAACCTTGGGCTTCATATGGTCACCGGAGGGACTCGCGTGATCTTGCCCTTCGCCGACCGCATAGCAGAAGAGTCAACTCCGCCAACAACTGCGTCGATAACGTAGGGGGAACCGTCCTTGACCAGTGATTCTCCCACATCTGTGCGGCTTCGGGCGGGCGCTGAGCCAGTCGACGCTGGCGCTGATCGGCTCGCGGCGGCGACCGCAGACGGGGCGCTACGAGGCGTCCGGCATCAGCAGTTGGCACTACATCCTCAAGCAGCTGGACAGCCAGCAAGTCGAGGACCTGCTGGCGACTTGGGTGGCGGAGCAAGTCCCTGATCTGCAAGCAGATAGCGTCGGCGGCGAGCCAGCGGTGCGGGCCGTGGGACTGGACGGCAAGGTGCTGCGCGGCTCGTGTGACCGCGATCTGGGAGCCGCTGGCAAGCTGCTCGACGAGCCCGCCCAGCAGCAGTTGTCGGCGCTCGATCTGGACAGCGGCACGGTCATCGCCCAGCGCGGCTTCAGCGGTTGCAAGGACGAGGCCGAGGGAGCCACGCTGCGAGCGCTGGTGACGCAACTCGAGCCGAGCACGTGTGTGATCGCCGATGCGTTGCACACCAATCGCGCCACCGCCCAGCACCTGCTCGACCACGAGTTGGAATTCATCTTCACAGTGAAGGAACCAACCAGCCGTTCTCGAAGAGGTGCGCGAGGGCTTCCACTGGGAGCGCCTGCCGGTGTCTACGAGCGAGGGCTGTGAGCACGGGCGGATCGAGCGGCGCTCGATCCGGGTCAGCGCCGAGTTGGACCCCGCAGTGCCGTACATCAGCTTCCCCGGGGTGCGCGACGTGGCTCTGCGCGAGGACGCCAGCCGTCTACGCAAGGGTGCGCTGCCGCGCGTGTGGGCGGCCTTCGCCAACATGGCGATCTCGATCCTGCGGCTGCTGAAGATCGAGGGCGTCAAGCGGCGTATGAACCAGTTGCACTTGAGCCCGGACTCGGCCGTCGAACTCCTGCTCGGCTGAAACACCCGCTACTGCGCTATGGGCTTGGCGCTCGCTCGGCAGAGGTGTGTCTGCTCGCCCGCCGGGAGCTTCGGCTGAGCCTGCAGCGGCCTCAGAGAACCGCTGCCGCGCGCTCACACGACCTCTCAGCTTGGCTGATCGCCGTCTTGCACGGGTCTCCCGCTCCTCGCACCGACCCCCAAAATGCTGTCCCTACCATTGCCTAGAAGATCTGTCGGTCTTCCTCGTGCCCGCCCCGAACAAGGGTTGAATCAGCGCCGATGGGCTCCCGGCGCAGTTCGATTTCGAGGCGATTCCAGAAGGCTCCTAGCGCGTCTGATTCACAGACTCAGTCAGTCACCACGCTGTGTTGGCGAACAAGTCGATCGCAGGGGCCAACCTTGACCTGGATCCTATCCCTCGGCTCCCAAGGGAGGCCTCGCTCAGCGGCGGCGTTCGACGATTGCGCGTGCCAATGCCACAGGAGAAATTGTTGACGCGAACCACGAACTGGCACGGGTCGATCAGAATCCACGATTCGAGCAATTCGGGTTGCAGCATGGCGGTTCGTATGACTTGGAAGTCTTTGGCAACGATATCGCGTGTCGCGAGGTGAACGCTGCCGGCTGTCGGGAATCACACTAACGGGTCCGGGCCTGAGAGCAGCGTTGTAGGGGGTGTGTTGCTCAACTCATAGAACTTGGCGGGGGTAGCGGGTCGGCTAGCTCGCGGTGGCTCGCCGGCGCTGCCATTTCGAGACCGGGCGCAGTGAGCGCCGCGGGTACGAGCGCTCCGGGCGGGGTCGGCTGCGCCCGGAGCCGACCCACTCGCTGATGCGCTCGAGTGTCTCACCCAGATACGCCCTATGGCGTAGCAGCAAGGCCTCCAGATGTTGTGCCAGGGCCGCCAGGCTGTGCTTGACGTTGGCTTGGCGGGCCGGCTTGCCAGCGGCCGGCTGGGCGGCTTGCTCCAGCCGGTCGTCGCGGTTGGTGAACAGGCGCGTCATCGCGATGAGATTGAAATGGGCGAACAATTCCTGCTTCACCAAACGCTCGGAGTGGCCGTGGAACTGCTCGATCTCTAGGAATAACTTGCTGACCCTGTACAGTTGTCGGTCACAATGCACCTCCGTGTCGTAGGGTGGGATCTGGCGGTTGTCGGAACCCATAAGTCATAGCAGTATAACGACTTCGATGAATTACCGATGGTGTCGAAGCGATCCCGGCATCCTGGCTGACGTCGTGCGAAGGCTGGCTTGGAGCGGGCGAGGGCCGTGGGCCGGGCCACTTCGCTTCCCAAGCACCATGGCGCGTGTCCGTTCCCGCCGAATTCGCGATTGGGTTGCGTCGTAGTGGCCGTTCCTGTTGTCGAACGCAGGCCGCTGCGAGCGGTTTCATGGTCAGCGGAGCGAAACGGGCCGCCCCAAAGGCTCGCACAGGGCACTTGACGAAGTGAGAAGGCATTTCCCCTGCAATTGCGATTCCGAGGTCAGCTTCGCGGTTCGCCAGTAGCGTCCCATCCTTGTCCTTCCGAACGCTGTTCGCCGCACCTGCAATCGGTGGCACGGCTCGACACGACCGGTTCCACAGGGCCAGACAGCGCCTCCCCGCGTCCCGGCAAAGCCTTCCGCGTCGCATTGCAACTCGTAACGTTACCCAACGCTTCCGGGTCAGCGCACGGGCGTACGGTCTCACTGCTTCCGCCCCCAGCCCGCTCAGTCCCGTCCGAAGCCCAGCGGCGGCTCGACGGCTTGCAAGGCGTCGAGGTCCACCTGAGCGATCGCCTTCAGCTTCTCCCCCAGCGCCGTCCCATGCAGGCTCTCCGGCAGGTTCTCCAGCCACTGCCCGTAGTGCTCCTGTAACTGCACCAAGCTTGCCACCGCGTCGTGCCAGCGTTGCGGATTCGAGCGCCGGTCCTGCGGGCGGCGGTAGCGGAGCGGTCGCGCCCCCTCCCGCTGCCGGGCGCGGTAGCGCCGCTGTTTCTCGGCGTTCGTCAAGGCCATGCCGTCTCCCTCCTCCTGCGCTGCCCGGGATCGAATCCATCCCTGTTGGTAACGTTACCACGCTGCCTGCCGTACGTCCGCCCGAGACGAGTTCAGCACAGCCCCCCGGGGCCCACCTACCTCGATGCTGAGCTGGTACCGCGACATATACTGCGGCTACTGGGGCTTTCCCAGTGTCCAGGAGGCGTTTTACAGCTTCCCGACCTACATGATCTGGGACGACCACGAGATCGGCGACGGCTGGGGTTCGCATCACCTCGGCGACGGTGGCGAGGGTGTGCTGAAGATGCTGCCCGACCTGGCTGAGAAAGGGCTGACCGAGGCCGATGGGCGCCAACTCGCCGAGCGGATGTTCCGCGCCGCCAGCAGGGCCTACCAAGAGTACGAGCACAGCCATAACCCGCCAACGGAAGACGGAGCGTTCGACTATTCCTTCCAGCGAGGAGGCTGCGCGTACTATGTGCTGGACGGGCGTGGCCAGCGGGATATCGGCCGCGAAAGCTTCCGAATCCTGGGGCGACCGCAGTTTGACCGGTTCGCTGCGTGGGCGGACGGCCTCGATCCACAGGAGACGCCGTTTCTGTTCGTTGTTTCGGCAGTGCCGGTCCTGCACATGCGGGCTGGGCTGGTGAACGCAAGCGAGCAGTGGTTGATCGACCAGACTGGCTTAGGTGACGATCTCTGGGATTCCTAGGAGCACGCGTTGCACGACGAAGAGCGCGGGGCACTGCTGGAAGTACTCTTCGCTGCCACAGCACGAAGATCTTGGGGTCTGCGTCTTGAGAGGCGACGTGCATGTGTCCGCCGTGTTCTCGATCAAGGATGCGGAACGACGCCGCATCTACCAACTCACCTCGAGCGCGATCACCTACGGCACCGCACGTCCGCTCTCGTGGGGGCTCAACGCGGGCGCTGCGGATGACGGGGAGACATCGGAGGGGCACCGGTTCCAGAGGCTGGCGCTGTATGCGGACAGCTCCTACGCGCTGATCAGCGTCGATCCGGGAACGAACGAGGCTTGGTTCAAGCTCTACGGAGAGCAGCAACTAGAGCCGCCGCCGTCACTGCAGGGTGCCGAGACGATCCCGCTAAACCACTCGGTGGCTAAGATCCGTTAGTTCTAGGCCTCTCTCGGAATCGTGTGCCGGCCATTCAGCTGCTCACGATTCTTGGGCGAGTTGCGACTGCCGCTGATGCGGCATTCGTGCTCGAATTGCGTTTCGCACACCAGACCGGCGAACTCTAAGGGGCGGACGCGTAGTGCCGGTTGGCCTGCGGCACGTAGTCGAACCCGGACTGGCAACGGATGATCGAAATCGCCGCGTTGCTCAGGCAGGCCAGATCGCGCGGCAGATCGCGCACCCAGACCCTGCGACGGTCCTCGTTGTAGGTGAAGCCCGCACGTAGTGCAGGCGGTTCTCGATCTGCGGTGGTCGCGGATCAGCGCTGCCAGCTGCCGGGGCGTGGCCTTCCGGGCTGTGAGCGAGATCAGCGCATAGCTCGCTGCGATGCCGGTCGGGCCGCTCTCGAGCAGCTGCCGCTCGCGCTCGATGAGGATCGCCTGGCGGCGACCGTATGGGTTGGCATAGCCGTCTCAGCCCGACTCGGAGAGATTCTCGACCCATCAGCGCCGCCGCTCGATGCGCCGTTGGGCTGGCCGAGGGTTTCCTAGCAGGGCAGTCCTGGAACAGCATGTGCTGTAGGTCTTCGAGCCTCTCGCACGGACACCACCGCGACCGTTGACTCATTCGTAACTGCCGCACTCTGCGGTCGCTCGGTGACTAGGCTCTACCGGTGCGGACCGCAGCATGCCTCGCAATAACCTAAAGGACTCGCATAGGAGCGGCAATTGCTACACTAAGCACAGTCATGAGTGTGATCAGTACCGAAATGTACGAAGCGCTCCTCCTCGCCAACGTGCCAGCGGACAAGGCCAAGGCTGCGGCGGGCGAGGTTGCGAAGACACAGGATTTCGTCACGAAGGCCGACCTATTGGAGTTTGGTGCGCAGTTACAAGCAGAGATGGACAGGCGCTTTGCCGAATTCGACAGGCGCTTTGCCGAATTCGAGAAGCGCTTTGTCGAATTCGAGAAGCGCCTTGCCGAAGTGGACAAGTCGCTAGCCATCGTGAAGTTTGCGGTTTTTTCGGGGGGATCTATCGTCCTTGCTCTTCTGATCAAGCTCGTGTTCTTCCCCTAGGGGAAGAGTCCGTCGTGCGGTGGGTCAATTCGCACACTCGGACCTCCTTGGGCTGGCCGTGATGACGCCACTGCGGCTGCCGCCCGTAGCCGCCAATGAACCTCAGCGAACGCCAGTTCGCTGCTCAGCAGCAGCTGCCCAAGAATTTCGCCCGGTCGACGAACGACTCCGTCAGCAGAACCGCATGGCCGTGCTCGCGCGGCATTGCCCCGGCCAGCCGCCGCAGGCTCGACCACAGCACCCGCAATGCCAGGTTGGGCTGCCCCCGGTACCGCGCCCCCCGCTGCTCCGCCCGTAGCGGAGGACAGGCCCCAGCGGCCATCACAGATTGCTGCTGCTGCAAACTTCACTGGAGAGGCGGTAGCATCCTAGTGAGGACGGTGGGTAACATCCGGAAATGAGGTAACACGCCGGGCAACCTTGTTGTCGCGAACGACGAACTGGCGCGGGTCGATCAGCACGGACGATTCGAACTTTCCGGGTTGCAGTATGGTGGTTCGTATGACTTGGAAGTCTTTGGCAGCGATGTCGCTAGTCGCGAGGTGTATGTGTCCGGCTAGGAGGGGCAGCTCGCTACGGCGATCTACGCGCCGGATCCGGTGCCACTCGCCCGGATCTGCGAGGGCCTGCAGATTCGGAGCAGCGAGGACGAGAGCGAGCGGGACGAGTGGTCCTGCATTGATCGGTACTTCGACCGCTACCCGGCGGATGCGGACACACTCTGGTTCTACACGCGCATTCAAGCCGCCCCGCCGACCGTGGTCGTGCATCGCTGACGCTACAGGAACGAGGCGTTCGACGTACCTCTCCAGATCGAGTCCTGAGACTTTCGGCCGAGGAGTTGCCGCCAGATCGCGGGCCGGGTTGGGCAGTGGACGGTGGAAGTGCTGAGCCCGAACAAAGAGACGGTGCTGGTATCTAAGTCTGTCGAAGTCTGCGCGGATTGATTCGCGCAGCGCAGCAGGCGTACCGGATAGAACCGTGCGAAGCCGGAATGGCGGTGCTTCGAGGCTGTTGCAGACTCGGCCACACTGCCGATCATGACAACCGTCTCCCCCGCGCCAAGTTCGCCTGCGAGACTGTCGCTCCGGGGGGCGACAGGCCAACGCGGTAGACTCGAATCCAGTGCTTGATTGGGCAGCAGTCGAGGTCTTGGCAATCGGCGTCATGATTGCGCTTCTCGCCCTGCAGGCAACGCTCGAATACAGGTGTCTTGTCGAACACAGGCGGGAGTTCCAAGCAGCCTTGGAGCGCTTCGACAAGAAGGCCGAGCGGCGGGAACGGGAGTTCCAAGCAGGCCTGGAGCGAAGTGACAGAACTTTCGAAACGGCGACGGCCCAAGCCAACGCGCTGGCGAAGGAGTTGGCGAGCATCGCCCAGCGCACTGCGCACAACGAGGAAACGCTGGAGACGATCACAGGCGGAGCGCCTCGCACCGGGTCGAAGTCGTCATCCGCTGCGGACGAGCCGCGAACCGTCGACGCTCAGGACGTTCCTGGCCAGCCACCCGCCGAATGAGCCAGCGTGCGTACGTTCGCTTGGCCATAGTTGTGCCGCCTCTGGCGGTAGTGGTCGTCTTCCTGACGCCGCCAAGGTAGGCCCCGAGGCGGCGGCGCCCACCGCTGGTTCTTTCTCGATGATGGGTGGATTTGTTGCAGACAGGGTGCCCGAGGACGGCTTCCATGGCGGGGGCTTGAGCAAGATTGGACTCAGGCGCGGCGTCGATGGAGGTCTAACGACGAGCACAATGCTGGGCAGCAGAGATCCGCTGCAGAGGCGGTCCGCAGTGCCCACCAGGCTGCGGGGACCTGGCGCGGCGGCCGCGCAGCGCAAAGCGCCGCTTAGGCCGAAGTTCCGAGGCAAGACTCGCGATAAGTCCTTGTTCTATCTTCGCTTAGCCGGACTTGGAATTGCTGTCCACTGGGAACGTTCTGACCAGTTCAAGCGCCCGCTGCTGGAGGGCGCTCGGCTCGGTCAGCCGCTCTAGCGTGGGCCCGTCCGCATCGCCGTGCAAGCGGCATTGATGGCGGCAACGCGTTGCCAAGGCCTGGAGCAGCGTCGGGAAGCTGTGCAGTTCCAGACCGCCCGACGTTGTGCGCGCGTTCTTCTTCGCTTGCACGGACTCGCGCGGCTTGGCGCCCGCGACCGGGTCGCGCCGCGCCTGCCAACTCGCCAAGTCCTCGTCTTCGAACAGCAGCGGCGCCAAGGCCTGCCGCAGGGGCCATTCCACGTAGTAGGCCAGCAGGCACAACAACAGGTGTGCCCGCACTCGGTCTGGCTTGCGATGGCGAACAGGGCGCACCAGCAGGTCCACCGTCTTGAGGCAGCGGAAGGCCCTCTCGACCCGCGTCAGCTGCTTGTAGCTGCGCACCACATTGGCGGCCTGCAACTCGCTCTCACTGGTGCGGATCACCTACTGGCCGTTTAAGCTCGCCTCGTGCTCGATCGAGTGCGGGTCCCGTTGGAACTCGAAGTGGCCGTCGGCGATCTCCGTCTGGAAGTGCTTGCCGACCTTGCAGTCCTGCTTGGCGCGCCCGACCTTCTCGGCGATCTCGGTAGCTAGCAGTGGCTTCTTGGTGCTGCCGCAGGGTCTCGATCTGGGTGTCGGTCAACATGCCGCGGTCGCCCACCAGCACCACGCGTTGCAGGCCGAATCGCTCGCGCAGGGTCTGGACCTGGTCCGGCACGGTGGTCGGATCGGCCGTGTTGCCGGGATAGGCCTGCACGGCCAGCGGGCGGCCCTTGCCGTCGGCCAGCAGGCCGTAGACGAGGATCGGGCGGCCACGCTTGCCGTCGCGGCTGTAGCCGTAACGCATCAGTGGGCAGGTGCGGCCTTCGTAGTAGCTGCTCGAGACGTCGTACAGGACTTGGGAATACTCGCCGAGGTGCGCCGACATTCCAGATCTGGTCTTTCGTCAACCGTGCGTAGCGAGAGCCACTCACGCCAGCGGCTGCCTGCAGTGTCACTGGCTGAACGCACGCTGCGAAGCGTCGGTTGCAACCGCATTCGTCTGAATCTGCACGGCATGCGCACCTGCGATCAGCAGATCCTGCTCCATCCTATCTTGGCGCTTGGCCGTAAGCCGTTCCGACCGGTAGAAAGCTAGCCAGACATGTCTGACGACCGCAGTCGGGCCTCCAATTCGCGGATCCTCTGCTGCGCCCCGTCGCGCTCCTGTGCTGCCTGGTCACGCTCCTGTGCTGCCTGATCGCGCTCCTGCGCGGCTTGGTCACGCTCCCGTGCTGCCTGGTCACGCTCCCGTGCTGCCTGGTCACGCTCCTGTGCTGCCCGATCGCGCTCGCGTTCCGCTGCCTGCAGCGCCCGGAGGGACTCCGAATAGGTCGCCAAGGCCCGCCCCGCCAGCGGATCCCAGAAGCGCAGCAGCCTCCCTTCCGCCCGCAACTCCAGCCCCAGCACCTCGCTCCGGTGCCAGTTTCCCGCTCGCCCGGGCCGCACCTGCTCGTACCGCCCGCCGGCCAGCCGCCAACCCACCAAGCCCTCCCGAATCAGTACGCCCAGAGGATCGAAGCGCCAGTATTCGCACACTCCCATCCGCTCGTACGTGGCACGCTTGCTGGTCGCGTCCAAGCGGCTCGTCGAGTCCGACGCCACCTCCACCACAAAGGTCGGCACCACCCCGCCTTCCTCCCAGATCATGTACGATCGGCGCTCCTTCTTCTCCACGCCCAGCACCACGAACAGGTCCGGTGCCAGCATCGCCGAAGGGTCGCCCTGGCGGTAGTACACCGCCATGCTGCCTGCCACGTAGACATCCTGCCGGGCCTCGAAATGCGTTTTCAGTTGGTAGCGCATGTCCACGATGGAATTGGCGTGCGGGTCGGTCTCCATCAGGATCTTGCCGTCAGAATAGGGGTACTCCAGCGGCTGTTTTGCGGCGCGGCCGGTGACGGGTTCTAGGAGCGTGCCGGGAGCGGCCATGGCTGTAGCATAGCAGGCCGGAGTGCGGCCAGAATCGGTCGGGATCGGGCCTGCCCGCCGACTCGCGGGACTTCGTCAGCACAGTCGCCGAGGTCGGCCGTCAACCCGACGGGGGCTGGGCCCCACGCTCGAACTTGACGCAATCGTCAAGCTTGCCCCGAGACAAGGGCATTCTCGTCAGCGGACGGGAAGCGAGCGTGATCGACAAATCGATGGGAAAGCCGCCACGAACCGATTTCGACGGTGCCTAAGGCTACCGCAACTTCGACCTTCTGGTACTTGTACTCAACCGTGGGGGCCCTGTCCAGATCCGGCTTGGAGAACCTGCGGTGAGGTGGATACGTTGAATTGAGCCGCCCACGAAAAGCAGGTGCTCCAGACTGACGAGTCTGGAGACGTCCGCTATCGCCTCGAGATTCGCGAATGGCCGTCGCGCTCGATGAGGTTGGAGAATTGAATCGGACAACCCCTCAACCACAGGGCGGTGGGCACCAATGAGAGTCAGCGATGCACAACAAGAACCCTAGAGCGGAGTCCGCAAAGACTGCACTGGACGAAGCGGACCGCCTGCGAATCGAAAGGGAATTATAAATCTGACTTGACATAGCCACCGGATTTCGCTACTATGAATCTAGTGGAAGTCTTGGCAAACAAAGCACATAAGGGACCGGGCAAGGCTAACGTCAGCCAGAACCCGCACGCCTTCGACGACGAATGAGCAAGCGGCCCGACTACGGCACTGCCACACCCGGGGACTTGGCTCGCGCCCTGATGCGGCCTAGGAACGTGCGCCGGACGGCAGCCCGTTATCCGCTACCAGATCGCGCCGCATCAGCCGCTTCCCGGCCAAGCCCGCAACAAGCGCAGCCATCTGGGCCGAAGTGTCCAGATCGCGGACGTTATGCTTCCCAGCGAACTCGGTGACGTAGCGGTTCAGGTGCTTGGCGCTGATCTTGTGGAATACGCCCTTGTGGGCGCGCTTGAGCTCGGCCCAGAAGCTCTCGATGCCATTCGTGTGGGCCTGCCCGCGCACGTACTCCGCGACGGAGTGCCGGACGGCCTCGTGGTCGAACGGCAGCGAGTCGTAGGCCGCTGCGTCGTCGGTATAGACTGTCGCGCCGTCGGCAGCGTGATCCTCGACGAAGCCTTGCAGGGTCTGCTTGTCGGTGGATGCGATCACCTTGGCCGCGACTTGGTTGGAGGCCCGATCCTTCGCGCCCACGACCGCCGTCTTGCCGACCGGCCCGCGCCCGGTAAGTTCTGCTCGCTTGGCGTTGGACATGTTGCGGCGCTTGCCGCCGAAGTAGGTCTCGTCGACTTCGACCGGGCCACTGAACTGGCCGCCGCCGTGCGCATTCTTCCACCCTTCGCGGATGCGGTGCAGCATGAACCACGCGGTGGGTTGGCTGACTCCCAGGTCGCGGTGCAACTTCATGCTGGAGACACTCTTGAGGCTGGTGATCTCTAGGTAGATGGCGATGGCCCACTTACGCAGCGGAACGCGGGAGCGCTCTAGCGCCGTGCCCGTGCGGACGCTGAAGTAGGAGCGGCAATCGCTGCACCAGTAGGGCATCGGCTTGGCATTCGGAACCTCGCTGGTACGGACGCTGCCGCAGTGGCCGCAGCATCGGTCGCCGCTCCACAGGTGCGACTCGAACCAGCAAATGGCCGTTTGCTCGTCCGGGAACATGTCCATCAGGGCAAGCAAGGTGATGCCCTCCCTGTTAGCCTTGCCCGGTCCCTTATGTGCTTTGTTTGCCATGACTTCCACTAGATTCATGGTAGCGAAATCCGGTGGCTATGTCAAGTCAGATTTATAATTCCCAATCGAAAACGCCCGGCTAAGGCGCTTGTTGGCGGAGCACAAGATCCCAATCCCTGTCTTTGGCTGGGACAACCCGGCTGCAGCGCCAGCCACTGCGCCCACGGCTGAAACGTCCACCCAAGACAGGGCGGCACAGCGGATAGCGCTCTATCGAAGTCTGTTCCGAGGCCGTGAAGATGTGTATGCGGTCCGCTGGGAGAAGCCTGACGGGCGCTCCGGCTATTCGCCAAGGGCAGACCGCGACTGGAAGGCGTATCTTGCGGCCAAGGAATCAGACCGAAGGAAGGTAGACCGGCAGACTCGAACTTTCCGTCCGTTGACCGACGAGGT
This sequence comes from Bryobacterales bacterium, assembly GCA_965207255.1. Lineage (GTDB taxonomy): Bacteria > Acidobacteriota > Terriglobia > Bryobacterales > UBA6623 > VXMF01. Next base: position 27,541 of record OZ242276.1, read on the forward strand.
GGTGCGCGGACACCTGTTGGGCGAGCACACGATCGGCGTCTACCCGTTGCTGTTGGATGAGAGCTGCTGGTTTCTTGCGGTCGACTTCGACAAGAGCGCTTGGCAACAGGATGCTGCCGCGTTTCTCAGCACATGCCAGCAGTTCTCAGTGCCGGCGGCGTTGGAGCGGTCGCGTTCCGGCCAAGGTGGTCACGTATGGATATTCTTCGATCGCGCGGTCCCGGCGACCACGGCGCGGAGGCTCGGTTGCGCACTCCTCACCCGGACCATGGAGCGTCGGCATCAGCTGGGACTTGATTCTTACGACAGGCTCTTCCCAAGTCAGGACACCCTGCCCGCGGGCGGTTTCGGGAACCTCATCGCATTGCCGTTGCAAAGAATTCCGAGGCGGGCTGGCAACAGCGTCTTCGTCGATGCCGACTTCAGGCCCTACTGCGACCAATGGGAGTTCATGTCGACTTTGCGGAAGCAGCCCGCCGAGGCTGTCGAAGATCGGATCTCGGCTGTCAAGGGCACGGGTGAGCTCATCGGGGTCCGAATCAGTCGTAGCGAGAATGGAGACGAGCGGGATCCATGGACCTTGCCACCGTCTCGAAGAGGGCGGGAGCAGCCGATCGAAGGCCCGCTTCCCGAAGCGGTGCGGATGGTCAGGAGCAATCTTCTCTACATCGACAAGCAAGGCCTCCCGTCCAGCATGCTCAATCGTTTGCTCCGGCTGGCGGCCTTCCAGAATCCCGAGTTCTACAAGGCTCAGGCGATGCGGCTGAGTACGTTCGACAAGCCCAGGGTCATCGCTTGCGGGGAAGAGCTGGCCAATCATGTGGCCCTCCCTCGCGGGTGTCTGAGCGAGGCTGTGGCCCTGCTTGAGGAGCATGCGGTCAGAGCCGAAGTTGAGGACGAGCGTTTCCCCGGCACAGCGATTGAAGCCGAGTTTCGCGGTCGGCTCCGACCGTTGCAGCCAAAGGCCGTCTCAGCGCTCAGCGCCTACGACGAGGGCATCCTCTGCGCTCCGACTGCGTTCGGGAAGACCGCTGTCGCAGCACGGCTCATTGCTGAGCGCAAGGTGAACACCATTGTTGTGGTCCACCGCCAGCAATTGTTGGATCAGTGGCGTGAGCGGTTGATGATGTTCTTGGGCCTGCCTCCGGCCTCGGTAGGCCAGATCGGAGGAGGCAAGAGCGCCCGGAGCGGTTCTGTGGATGTGGCCCTGATCCAGAGCCTGCAGCGCAAGGGGGAAGTCAAGGACCTCGTCGCCGAGTACGGCCAGATCATTGTTGACGAATGCCATCACATTTCGGCGTTCACGTTTGAGCGCGTCATGAGGCGGGCCAAGGCCAAGTACGTCGTTGGTCTTACAGCAACCCCCACAAGGAAAGACGGCCACCACCCCATCATCTTCATGCAGTGCGGGCCGGTCCGCTTTAGCCACAGCGCTCGGGCGATGGCGGAATCGACGCCGTTCGAACACCTCGTGATCCCGCGCCAGACAGAATTCTCGATGGCACGGGAGCCCGGCGAGGCGACGATCCACGAAATCTATGCGGCGCTTGTGCGAGACCCCGCTCGCAACGAACTGATCGTGGAGGATCTTCTGCGGGCGGTGGATTCCGGGCAATCACCGTTGCTGCTTACTGGCCGAAGAGAGCATCTGGACTATCTTGCGAACAAGCTCAGTGGAGTCATAGAGGGCGTTCTCATCCTCCGAGGCGGCATGGGAAGACACCAGAGACGGGCAGCGGCGGAGGCGTTGGCACGGCTAGGACCGTCCGACCAACGAGTTATCCTCGCGACTGGCAGTTACATCGGAGAGGGGTTTGACGATGCTCGGCTGGACACGCTCTTTCTCGCGATGCCGATCTCATGGAAGGGAACCCTCCAGCAGTATGTCGGCCGCCTGCACCGGCTCTGTGATGGCAAGCGAGTGGTGCGCGTATACGACTATGTGGACTCCAATGTTCCAATGTTGGCACGAATGTATCAGAGGCGATTAAAGGGGTACAGCGCAATCGGTTACACGGTCCAAGAACATTGAGACCTACAGTGTCACGAGCCGCCGGTACCGGCGAGTGGCTCTAGTGCGGACGGCAGGACAGGACCTGCGTCTACGCCCGAGGGGCGGGGCTGCCCCCCAACGTGTCCATTCCCGTCCCGTCGCCCGGCGTTCGCACAGGAGCTCCCGCCTGACGTGGCACGGCTGGGCCACGCACAGCCCGCCGAAAACTACCGCTAGTCAGCCGTCCCGGCCAAGCCAGGCACCGCGGCTGTATAATTCGTGGACAGAGGCGTTCACGCGCATTTGGGTACTGCATGGCGACGATGGCAACAGAGACGGAACCTGCCGCGGCTGCTTCGTCCGGCACCATCACAATGGTGCCAAAGAGCGACGAAGTCGAGTACCCGGAAGGGCACTGGATCGCGCAAAGCGTGGGCCACGGAGACGCGGTTGCGCAAGCCACGACTGCCCTGCGGGCCTACTTCCGGGAGCGCGTCGACGTGCTGGTGGCTATGGAACTCGTGGTGTACTACGTGCAAGGCAACAACACGGTCAGTCTGCAGCCGGACGTGCAAGTCGTGTTCGGCGTGGAACACTGCGGGGAGCGGGGTTCGTTCAAAGTCTGGGAGGAAGGCAAGGCACCGGACTTCGTGCTGGAGGTGGCGTCGCCGTCGACGGCGGGCAACGATGCCGTGCACAAGGCACGGGAATACGCCAGTATCGGAGTGCGCGAATACTGGCGGCTGGACCCGGCCGGGTCCTTGATGGAACCCCCCTTACAGGGCTACGAGGCCAGAGCCGGGCGCTATGAACCGGTGCAGCCCGTCGAGGGCGCGGGCCGGGAAGGTGTGTTGAGGAGCCGGGTGCTGGGGCTGGACCTGCGCAGCGAGAAGCAGCACGGCGTGACAGTACTGGTCTTCAATGACCCACGCACGGGGCAGGAGTTCGATGGCACGACGGAAGGGGCCGAACTGCGGCGGCGGATCGCCGAGCGCGAGAAGCAGGTAGCTGAGCGACGAGCCAGTGCAGCCGAGCGGCGAGCCAGCGCAGCCGAGCAGGCGCGGCGGGCAGCCGAGCAGGCGCGGCAGGCGGCCGAGCAGGCGCGGCAGGCGGCCGAGAGTGAGAAGCGTGCAGCTGAGCTGCGAGCGCAGGCACTCGAAAAGCGACTCCGGGCTCTGACGGCCTGATTCGGCTGCATCCCGTGCTTCCATCCGATCTGCTGCACTGTTCCGTCGCCGCGCAGCGCACCCTCAGCGACATCTTGCCGTGAAGCCAACCGCAGACCTCCGTCGCTGTGCAATGTCGGGTCCTATCCGCCCTAGCGAAGTCCGCTACAGCGCACCGTCCTCTCGGCCCTGCCAGCTCAAGTGCCCTGACGATCTCGAAGGACGAACCAAACCTTGAGCCTTATTGACCCTTCGCGCTAGCGACGCCTAGTCAGGCGGCAAGAGGTGAACGAGTCCGTCCGCGAGGCACGAATGCAGTCGAAGGCCTGTCGCTAAACCCCGGACCACACGGATCAAGCCCTCCTTCACCGCCACGCCCCGGCCCGTCGGCGGAGACGGACATCGCAGCGAAACGTGATGTAAGTTTTCTGTTAAATCCTTGCCGTTCCCGTCATCAAGGCGACAAGCCACCTCGTTCGGCGGAGTTGAGCTGGCCCATCAGTTCGACGAGGGGCTATACTTTAGCGGGTACTGTCAAATCAGTGCCACTTTGGGTAACTATGAGGGGGGTAAAGTGACCAAACAATCCATCTTGGTCTTGGCTGTCGCGGTGCTGCTTGCGCCGTTCTGTTTCGGCCAGGCGAACCTAGCGACGCTCACCGGCGTCGTCAGCGACACCGGCGGCGGTGTGATCCCGGGCGCCGAGATCACCGTCATCAACACCGGGACCGCGAATTCCAGGGAATTGACGACGGGCGCGGTCGGCAGCTACACGTTCACGGCGCTGAATCCCGGCCAGTACGACTTGATCGTCACGTCCGAAGGCTTCCAGCAGCATGTCGAGCAAGGCATCGTCCTGCGGACGGGAGACAACCGCCGAGTCGACGTCGAACTCCAGCTCGGCCAGATCACGGAATCCGTAACGGTCGATGCCCAGCTCGTGACGCTCAACACCGAGAACGGCATGATCAAGGGCGATGTCATCGTCCAAGAGGAGATCCAGGAGCTTCCCCTGAACGGGCGCGACTTCACGGATCTGGCCTTCTTCGTGCCAGGAGTGGTCCCAAGGGGCAGCTCCCAAGGCTCGTTCGCCTCCATCAACGGCGCGCGGCCGACGAACACGAACTTCTACGTCGACGGCTTCGACAACCGCAATGTGCAGGGCGGAGCCGCGCAGGTGCGCCCGAACATCGACGCGCTCCAGGAGTTCAAGATGGAGGTTTCCGGCTATTCGGCCGAGTACGGCCGCATGGCTGGCGGCATCCTGAACATGTCCCTGCGTTCAGGGACGAACAAAGTTCACGGAAATATCAGCTACTTCATGCGCAACGACGTGCTGGACGCGCGCGCCTTCTTCGAACAGGAAAAGACCAACCTGCTCCAGAACCAGTTCTCCGCCACGGCAACCGGGCCGATCAAGAGGAACAAGACCTTCTTCATGGTCAGCTACGAACTCCAGCGTCGCGACCAGGAACAGACGCGCCTGTCGAGGGTTCCCACGCCGATGGAAATCGGGGGTGACTTCAGCCAGACGATCGGCCTGTCGCACCTCGACAACCAGCTCGACGTGACCGACGACGCTATCCTGGACAAGCTCCGCAGCGACTTCGTCATCCGTGACCGGACGGCGCGCGGGGGCTGCAACGCCAACCTCGTCAGGCGCGGGCGGAACAACTCCTGCTTCCCGAACGACCTCATCCCAATAAGCCGCGCCGACCCCGTGGCCCAGCGGCTCTTCCAAGAGTACCCAGCGCCGAACATGGGCAAGCGGCGGGATCTGTTGAACTACCTCGTGGTAGACAACGATAACGACAACTTCGACAGCGGCATCATCAAGATCGATCACAAGCTCGGCGAGAACAACCTGGCAGGCCGCATGCAGTACCGGGCCAACAACACCGAGAACCCATTTGCCGGGAACAGCGTCCTGCCCCAGTTCGGGAACACGATCGACGACAACCGCTACCTAGCCGGGGCTGACTACACCCACATGTTCTCGCCCACCTTCCTGCTGGAGGTCAGGGCCGGTTTCAGCGGCAACGACGTATTCCAGCGCGGCGCCTTCGCAGACCAAGACATCATCCAAGAACTTGGGATGCAGAACTTCATCTCGGAAGAGGACCGTCAGACGTATCCCGGCATCGACGACTACCCCCTCATCCGGGTCGACAACCACGCCACCATAGGCTCGGCGACCAACCTGCCGGTCATCACGGACGTCAAAGACACGCAATGGAGTGTCAAGATGACCAACATCAAGGGCGGTCACACGTTAAAGTACGGCTTCAACTACAACCATGTGATCTACGAGCGGCCCGGCGTCAACAACGCCCGCGGGAACTACCGTTTCCGCGGCTTCCGCACGGGCGGCTGCAATTCGCAAACCTGCAAGGACTGGGGCAGCCCGGTCGCGGACATGTTCCTTGGCTGGCTGCACAACATCAACGTCCGGGAGGGCATCAACGGGCCCGACTGGCGGCAGGTCGCAATGGGCGCGTTCTTCAACGACGACTGGAAGGTCACCCCGAAGCTGACCATGAACCTGGGTGTGCGCTGGGAGGTCAACCGGATGCCCTGGGACGTCAATGACAAGATGGGCAGCTACGTTCCGGAATTCAACAAGATCGTACTCTCGAGCGATCGAAACCTGCCCGACAACTTCAACGAATTGCTCGGCGACTACGATCTCGCGGGGCGTTTCCTGACAGCTGACGAGGTGGGCTTCCCGCGCTCGGTGATCCAGACGGACTGGAACAACTTCACGCCGCGCATGGGGTTCGCCTACCGGCTGACGAACACGACGGTCATCCGCTCGGGCTACGGCCTGTTCGTGGCTGGCACGATCCTGAACCCGTTCCGGAACAACTTGGGCAACATCTTCCCGTACACGATCCAGACCAACTATGCGGCGCGGAACGCCACTCCCAATAGGGCGCCAGAAGTCCTGCTCAACGATCCTCTCGGCACCTTGGGCCGGGATGCCATCATCGGCGGCGGCTGGCTGGGCGATCGTCCCACCGCGAGCGGCATCACGCAGAGGCCCTCGCAGGCGTACCTGCAGTCTTGGAACTTCACGATCGAGCGGCAGTTGCCGGGTGGCACCAGCATCGAGATCGATTACCGCGGCTCGAAGGGAACTCACCTGATCCGCCGCTACGACCACAACCAGGCGATCCGCACGCGCGACTGGTTCCTGGCCAACCGCACGGCGACCGGTGGGTTCACCGAGAACTTCCAGTCCCTGCGCCCGAACCCGGACTGGAACGCCATCAACTTCTACAACACCGGGTCGAATTCCAACTACAACGCGACCAATATTTCCTGGCGCAAGCGTAGCCGCGGCGGGCTATTCTGGCGCGTCAACTACTCGTTCTCGAAATCGATCGATGACGCGTCGCGGACGAACGGCTCGGGAGCGACGGACTTCGCAAACGCCTTGGACCGCAGGAACCTGAGACTCGAGCGCGGGCGCTCGACCTGGGACCGCCGCCACGTGTTCACGATGGTCGGCAACTACAACCTGCCGTTCGGGCGGGGGCGCCGCTGGGGCACCCAGTGGGGCAACGTCACGCAGGCGGTTCTTGGCGGCTGGCAGCTCTCGGGAACCCAGACTTCATATTCGGGGTCGCCGTTCACGATCATGGCCGCCAATGCGGACGTCAACCTGGGCGAGTCGCAACGACCGCACCGGATCGCTCACGGCTCGCAGGCCGACGACCCGTCCCTGGGCTTGAAGCGCGGGGTCAACTACCCGTTCTTCGACACCGGCGCTTTCGTCAACGTGCCGAGCTGCGTGGATGCGGACCCCGAGGCGGGCACGGACCTGTTCTGCCCGGAGGGAGCCTTCGGCCTTGGCACCGCCGGCCGCAACATCCTGGACGGCCCGGGCCTGTTCACGGCGAACGTGGCGGTTTCGAAGAACTTCCAAGTCCGCGAAGGCATGCGCCTGCAGTTGCGCATCGAGTCGTTCAACTTCATCAACCGGACGAACTTCATCATGACGAACGAGTTCCGGCGGTTCAACGGAGTTGGCGGCGGGTACTTCACGCGCACCGGAAACATCGGTCGCGGCGGTGGACCGAGGATCTTCCAGTACGCGCTGAAACTGCGCTTCTAGGAGCCTGACCCAGCCCCCGGGCGCTCCGATGCTGATCATCGGAGCGCCCGGGACAGTTTTCCAGCCGAGCGTACACCGGCGCGGGTGGTTCCCAATGTGCGGGCCCCGCCAGCGATATCCGAGGCGCTACCACCCAGACCGCTGGTCGGCAGAGGGCCCAGAGAGACCATTTCGGTGTGCTAGCAGACTTCTTGCAAGCGCAGCCGGTTCAGGCTGCGCTACCTCCGAAGTCGAGCCCCTCACCAGTAATCCGCAAGGCCCAGCGTAATGGGATTCCAGCGAACTCGCTGGCAAGCAGTACACTTCGACGCCAATCTGGGCCAGGGCCTACCTAATCGAGGCAACCCGTGATCTTGAAGTGTGCCTCGCAGTCGCCAATCCTCGCAGACGAACACGGCGGCCAGCCCCCTCGGCGAGGAATTGAACTGTGCGTGCGTCTATATGGAGCCCCGCATCTAGCAGATGGTGGGGCACACTGGTCCCCGTATCGGCGAGTTCCGCTACTGGTCCGCCTTCGCAGCCAATCACCACATAGCAGGTCGAGACTGACCCGACACGGGCACTGAACTGCCGACAACGCCCGCAGCGGGATCCCAAAGCGCGATTGGCGAACGACGAGTTCACTGGCGCCCTTGAGTTCTTGACGGCACTGCCAACCAGCCACCGAGCACACCTAACGCCAGACAGACCTGGCCTTCCTCCTGACGGACGCCGTCTCGCCCCAAAGCGTTTGTGCGTTCCGCCCCATCCCTTCCGGCAACCCCCACGTACGGATCGCGAATAGTCAGCGCATTCGCTGTCAGCGGAACTGCTGACAGCAGATTCGTTGTATGATACAGTTCAATTGGCTTCATTCAATGGACCTGAATCATGAACTCTTCGACTGGCCGCTGGGTAGGCGGCAACGACTTCTTTGATCGTGAATCGGAATTGCAGATTCTGGAGACACGGATTCGACAACACAACCATGTGCTGCTCACCGGTCAGCGCCGCATGGGAAAGACCAGCATTGTCCGCGAACTCGGGCGTCGCCTCGCCGCCGATGGCTGGATCTTCCTGTTTGCTGATGTCGAAGCAGCGACCTGTCCTGAGGATGCAATTGCAGAAATAGCAAAGGCCGCATTCCCGGTTCTGCCTTCCAAGTCCCGCGTTTTCAGAGCGATGGATCGCTGGTTCAATCGCAGTTTCGAGGAAGTCAGCGCGTACGGTCTGCGGGTCAAGACCCGGGCCCGCCTCAATCCCGGAAGCTGGCGGCGCTACGGCGAGCGCCTGCTTGGCGACTGTGCCGCGCAAGACCGCCCAGTGCTCCTTGTCGTCGACGAACTACCGATATTCCTGAGGCGGATGGAGACCGAAGATGGATCTTCCGCAAGAGTCGACGAATTCCTAAGTTGGCTGCGCGGAGTCGTTCAGTCCCTCGGCGAAGACTCGCCTGTTCTCGTCGCCTCGGGCAGCATTGGACTTCAACCGCTCGTGAACAGGCTCGGCATGCCAGACCGCATCAACCATCTATACACGTTTCGCTTAGGCCCTTGGGATCGCGCTGCCAGCATCCGCTGCTTTGAGCGCCTCGCGGAGAATTACGGCTTATTCGTCGAGGTAGGCGTAGCAAGCGGTGTCTACGAGGCGCTCGGCATCGGCATTCCCCACCATGTACAGTCCTTCTTCGCACGACTGCACGACTTTGCCACGATGCACGGCCGGAACCGGGTAACGCAAGCGGATGCCGGGAGGTGTATCGCACTGGGCTTCTCGGCCCTTCAGGGCAAAACGATCTCATCCACTACGTCACCCGGCTCAAGGATGGACTGGGAGACGACAACGCCTACTCGATGGCAATGGAGATCCTTGCCGAGGCCGCCACTCAGGGGGTATTCACGCCAGCAGCAAGGTCAGCTCTCGAGCGCTCGTATTCCGCGCTTCGCGTCGAGGACGCTGCCGGTCGCATCGCAGACGCTATTGAAATTCTCGAGCACGATGGTTACCTAGAACGTGCAGACGGTGGCCATCGCTTTATGTCGCACTTGCTCGAGGACTGGTGGATGGCACGGTTCCGTAATCACCACACCCCTCTTGCAACGCGGCGTCCTCATGGCACGCCCGAGATGTGACTGAGATGAAAGAAACACCCGTCCAGACAATCCGCAAGTTCAACCCCGGGATGCTGCAGTCGGACCGCGAGGTGATCGATCAGTTCGTGGCTCGCGGCCACGAGCTGCGCATCGTATTGGACGTCTTGCGCTCGAACGTTGATTCGCCGTCGTGCCAGCACGTCCTGATCGTCGCTCCGCGCGGGCGCGGCAAGACCATGCTCCTAGCCCGTGTGGCGGCGGAATTGCGCACCGAGACCGCTCTCTCGGAGCATCTGCTGCCCGTCAGGGTCATCGAAGAGAGCCACGAAATCCTCGACCTAGCTGACCTTTGGCTCGAAACGCTGTTTCAGCTCGCACGGGAGGTCGCCACGGACAATCCGGTGCTCGCACGGGATCTGCGAGCTACACACGCAAGTCTCTCCTCGCGCTGGCAGGAGCGGGGGCTCGACGAACACGCACGAGCTGCGGTCCTAGATGCGACCGACCTACTGGACAAGCAGCTGGTCCTCATGGTTGAGAACCTGCAGGCGCTGTGCGACAGCAATGCCGATGATTTCGGGTGGAAGCTTCGGCACACACTCCAGTCCGAGCCAAAGATCATCTTGCTCGCCTCGGCCACCAGCCGCTTCGAGGGTCTGGACGATGCGGATCAAGCATTTTTCGAGTTATTTCGAACCATAGAGCTACATCCCTTGTCCACCGATGAGTGCCGCAGGCTCTGGCAAGCTGCGAGCGGAGACGAAGCAACCGGGCGCCAAATCAGGCCGCTCGAGATCCTAACCGGTGGCAGTCCGCGGCTCATCATGATGGCGGCTGAGTTTGCGCGGCACCGGTCGCTGAGCCTGTTGATGGAGGAGCTGGCAGCACTGATCGATGAGCACAGTGAGTACTTCCGCAGTCACATTGAGATCCTTCCCAAGACCGAGCGGCGCGTCTACCTTGCAGTGATCGATCTCTGGAAGCCATCGAAGCCGTCCGAGATCGCGGCGAGAGCCCGCAGGGACATACGCCTCGTATCCGCCACCTTGGGACGCTTGGTGGACCGGGGCGCAGTAACCGTGGACGGGAGTGGCAGGAAACGCCTGTATTCCGCCACTGAGCGACTTTACTGCTTGTACTACAAGCTGCGTCGCGAACGCGACCAGGCTGTCGTGGTTCGGCATCTGATTCAGTTCATGTCAGTCTTCTACAGCGAGGCGGAAATGACTGATCTGTCGGGAACGCTGATAGCTGAAGGGTGGCGATCGGAGACCATTCGCGAGGGAATACAGCGGGCGTTGGTCGACACGCGGGAATTCGCGCCCGCGTTCACCAACCAGGTGCTGCGCCAGACCAAAGAGATGGGGCGCCTCCACCAGAGCTTAGAGACGTGTATGCACGAGTTCAAAGCAGCGTCCGAAGGAGACGACCCCGGCAGGTATCTCGGGGCCGTTCACACGTTTCTGGAACTCGTCAAGCAAAGCCCACAATTGGCAGGGCGGCCAGACATTGTTGACAAACTACTCTCCGTGGTCGCGGCAGGGACAGCCGTACAGATGGAATCAGGCAACTACGAGTTGGCGATCGAGACCACTGGGGAACTAGTCGAGCGGTTTGGCGACAGCGAGGCTCCGGGAATCCAAGTGCAAGTTGCCCGGGCGCTTGTCGATAAAGGAGCCGCCTTGGCAAGGCTAGGAGATCGCCCCGGGGCGATCTCGGCAATGAACGAAGTACGCAGGCGCTTCGGGACGGGAGGTGTGACAGAAGTCTGGAAGCGGTCCGCACCCCCACTGTCCGAGAAAGCGGACTTGATGAGGGATTCCGGCGATCCGGTGGCAGAGCAGATGGCCTGCTACGAAGTTGGTAGGGAATTAGCAAGCGGCGAGAGGCCCGAGATTCAGACTGAGGTTGCCCGTGCCTTGGTCGGCAAGGGATCTATGCTCGCTGAACTCCGCGAACCTGAAGCCGCCATCTCTGTGAGTAGCGAAGTCGTAGAGCGGTTCGGCGACAGCGCTGCGCCAAAGACCCAGACGCAAGTGGCCAGGGCGCTTATTCTCAAAGGGCATCAACTGGAGGGACTCGGTGACCGCGATGGTGCTCGCGAGACCTTCGACGAACTAGTCAGGCGGTTCGGGAATAGCGACGAACCCGATCTTCTGGTGGAAGTCGCCCAAGTGTTGGCCAACGAGCATGTCTCGGAAGGCATTCTCCGAAGCGCACAGGCATCCCTCACCAAGTTCGACCAAGTGGTTGAGCGGCGCTACGGCAATGTAAGCACGGCCGGCCAGGCCGAACTCCGTTTGCTGTTGTGCTACAAGGCAGCCATGCGGGCGGCGCTCGGTGACAACGAAGGAGAACTCGCCCTTCTGGACGAGCTCATTCAGCGCGTTGGCGCGCCCCATGTGCCGCAAGTTCGAACTCTCGTTGCCGAGGCATTCGTTAAGAAGAGCGAGTTGCTTGCCAGACTCGGTCGCACGGAGGCAGCTCTGCAGTCGTGCAAGGAAGCCGACCGCAGCCTCGGTGCATTGACTGCCAAGTATCGGATTCATCTCGGGTGGCGAGTGGCAAGGGCGCGGATTAAGGCGCTGTTGGCCCATGGTCGACATCCGGGGGCGCTCGATGCATTCCAAGTTAACTACTCTCTGTTCAACCCGCGGAACGAAATGATGATCAAGGGCATCACGGAGTGCGTGCGCGAACTTATTCAAGCCGGAATTGCTGAAGACGCCATCGTGGGGATACTGTCAAGCGATCGGGAAAAATCTGGTGTCCTAGTCCCGCTCGTGACAGCCCTGCGCGAGCGAATCGGTCAAGAGGTGCGCGTGCCAACAGAAGTGCGCGAAGTCACAGCCGATATCCAAGAGTACTTGGAAGGAAAGGAGTCAGGCCCTGCGCAGATTTACGCTTAGCCGTCCTAGATCATCAGTGCCAGCGTTCTGGACGTGGTGCTCCAACTGCTGTCACCACTGAGCTCGCTCACTGTTGGCATCTACCTCAAATGGCGCGGCGTGAAAGCGTGGTTCGATTCAACTAGCTCATTGAATCTTCGGCGGACGCCGGCGGCTGGCATCAAGAATGCATTCGAAAACGCCTCTGCGAAGCGCTCCTCGCCGGTAGATTCATCTTGATCTTTGACAAGGGCACCTCCGTCGCACATAACCAGTCCACGACAAAACGCGTCAACACCTGTAGGATCGGTCATGGCAGTGATGCATCCCGACCCTCGATACCCGGTCGCCCGAAGCTCAGACACTCTCCTGACGGGCCCACATGCGGCGAGCAAGAGCGGAGCTTACGCCGGTTCGCAGCAAATCGCGCTGGAATCCGGCAACTGCCGTTGTTACTATGGACATTGCACTGCGATGATGAGCCGCCCCATCGCTTGCCTACTGCTGGCTGTAGCTTCGCTGTCGCTGCCCGCGTCGACCCTAACGGATATCGATGGCAACGAGCAAATGCTGCCCGATCCGGCCACCAAAGCCACGATCGTATATTTCGTGACCCATGACTGCCCGATCTCGAACCGCTTCATGCCCGAGATCCGGCGCATCTGCGACCAGTATTCGAGCCAAGGCGCCCGCTGCCTGATGGCCTATGTCGATCCGACCGTGAGCGCCGACAAGATTCGGGAGCACCGGCAAACCTACGAGAATGACGTGCCCGCCGTGCATGACCTCAAGCACGCCCTCGTGGATCTGGCCGACGCCAGCGTCACGCCAGAAGCGGCCCTCTTCGATCGCAGCGGGGGCCTCGCCTACCGCGGTCGCATCAACAATTTCTACGCAGACCTCGGCAAGCCCCGCCGCCAAGCGACGCAGCACGACTTGAGGGATGCGCTCGACGAGGTGTTGGCTGGCAAGGCCGTCTCCCAGCCACGCACGCAAGCGGTGGGATGCTTCATTTCTCCGTTTGGCACGTCTAAAGAGGAAGAATCACCATGACAACCCGACTTGTACCCATCGCTCTCACCTGTGCGCTCGCGCTGCTGGGTTCCGGCACGGCTCTGGCCGCGGACTCGACCGGCGGCGATTCCGTCAACTTCAACGAGCATGTTGCAAAGATCATGCACGAGCGCTGCGCCTCGTGCCACCGCCCCGGCCAGTCCGCGCCCTTCTCCCTGATGAGTTATGAGGATGCTGCCAAGCGCGCGCAGCTGATCCGCGCCGTCACGGGCACGCGCTACATGCCGCCGTGGCATGCAGAGCCGGACTACGGCAAGTTCAAGGGCGAACGGCGGATCAGCGACGAAGAGATTGCCACACTAGCGGCTTGGGCCGAGGCCGGAGCGCCGGAAGGGCCGGGAAGCGCGCCCGCATCGCCGACCTTCCCCGATGGCTGGCTGCTGGGCGAACCAGATCTGGTCCTAACCATGGAAGAGCCCTTCACTGTTCCGGCCGACGGCCCCGATATCTACCGCAACTTCCCGACGCGAGTGCCGACCGTCGAGGACAAGTGGGTCCGCGCCATCCAATTCCGGCCGCACGCCAGGACTGTGGTCCATCACAGCCTGTTCAAGGCCGACACCTCGGGCAAGGCGCGGGAACTCGACGCACGCGACGAAACCCCCGGCTACACGGGCATGGGCGCGGCGATCCCGGGCAAGCGCAGCCTCTCGGGCTGGGCCGTCGGCGGACAGGCCCGCGTGTTTCCCGAAAACGCGCCCCTGCTCCTGCCCGCCGCCAGCGACTTCCTATTCGAGTCGCACTTCCATCCCTCCGGCAAGCAGGAGACCGAGTTGTCCTCCATCGCGCTGTACTTCACAGACGAGCCGGCATCGCGCACGCGGCTCTCGTTCCAGCTTCCGCCTCGGTTCGGTACCGGAGCGGGCATCGACATTGCTCCGGGAGATCGGAGCTACACCATTGGCGAGTCGTTCACATTGCCCGCGGCCATCGAACTGTATGGCGTGACACCGCACGCCCACTACATCGGCAAGGAGTTCAAGTCGTGGGCCGAGCTGCCGGACGGCAGCGAGGTACCCCTGATCTGGGTCAAGGACTGGGACTTTGCCTGGCAAGACATGTATGTGTACGAGGAGCCGGTCGTGCTCCCAGCAGGGGCCACGATCCACTCGCGTATTACCTATGACAACTCGGCCGAAAATCCGCGCAACCCGAGCAACCCGCCGAAGCGGGTGCGTTGGGGCCGCGGCTCAGAAGACGAGATGGGCTCGATCATCTACACGGCGCTGCCCGCAGACGAAGGCGATGCCCCGGCGATCCGCCAGGCGTATTCGGTCATCAACAGGCGTCACGGACAGCAGGCCTTGAAGTACTTCCGAGCGATGCGCGCGGAGGCGCGCACGAAGCGCTAGGTGGACTGACACGGTTTCTCGGAAAAGGGCATTAGCGGTGCTCTGCGCCGCCGGGCGGACCCACTTGGAAACGGTTGTAAGTGGCGCTCCGGCCTGGCGGGCACTCTCTCAGAATCGCTGGATTGCTTGACATTCACACCGCATCAGCGCGGCCTGCCGCGCTGCCAGCACGGACGGCGTATTGTCGTTGCCGGCATCCCTTGTCGCCAGCATCGGGCGGTCGAGACGGGGGATTGGAACTGACTTCGCAAGAACTGGGCTGCTGTGGCCCTGCTGCGCACTGGACTCGTTTCTCGGGGGTGCCGGCATCCGCCCAAGGAGGGGCCGCTCCGTGTGCGGCAGGCTCGGCGGTCCGACCGTCATCGGTGACCTCTTGGCGTCGGCTCAGGCTGTCGCGGTCCCGGCTGCGCGCCTTCTACTGGCGTTAGAGCGGTCCAGCACCTCTCGTGGAAACCAGCGAACTTCGGGGCCTTCTTCCACTGGTTCCAAGCGGTTGCCTGTACTTCTGCTAATCAGTCCCGGGCCAGATCAATGACATCGAGCAAGGCTCGTCCCACCTTGGTCATCAGGTGCCGCCCCACCCGCGTGAGCGGCCCGCGGACAAGTCGGCGGTTGTCGATCGCACGAACCTGATCGATCAGCGCGTCCGAGTCGCGCTGAAGACCTCCCGCTGCCGGAACTCTGATCCGGAGCGGCTCGGCATCAGCCACCAAGCGTGTCGTGAGTGGGGTCACGAGGGTCGACGGATGCCCTGCGTCGAGCAGCGCTTGCGCCTGCACGATCAGTACGGGCCGGGTCTTTCCGGGCTCGGTTCCGCTTCTCGGATTCAGATCCGCGACCCATACCTCACCGCGCTCAGGCATCGACGTCCCCTTCGAAAGCGTCGAACTCGGCATTGACGCGCATGCTCTCCCGTCTCACTCGAAGAGAGGCGTCCCGGAGCCGATCGGCCCGCAGCCGAGCCCTCGTTTCACGGTTCATGTGCTCCAACGCCTGGCGCATGTACTCGGAGCGCGACAGATGCAGGGCTGCTGCGCACTCACCGGACCTGGTGAGCAAGAGTTCCGGAAGCTTCAGGGAGATTGCTGGCATCAGTACCTAATAGATATCAAGAATTGATATTACTTTATCATATCCCACCGCTTCGCGGCCAGACGGATCGTCTGACGTTTCTGTCCCTCCAACACAGATTTTGCGCCCACTGCTGCGACTGCGCCTTCGAAATCAGTCGTTGGTCTGCCCAAAATGCCAGGAGCTGCTGAAAGCCAAACAGCTTGATCCTTTCGGGCATTCCCTTCCCTGCACCCGCCAACTCCATCGCGTTGCAGCACGGCCGGCAGACATGCATGGCGCCAACCAGATATTCTGGACATGGACGTGCGCTTGAGGTCGACGAGTCATGGCGCGGCCCTGCCCGCGGTCGCCATAGGTGCCGCGTTCTGCGCAGGCATGGCGTTCGGGCAAGGTGCCGCTTCCAGCGGCGCCGCCGCCCAACCCAAGCGGCCGCTGCCCGAGGGGGTTGAGGCGCCCGCGATCAAATACCGCGACATCGCCGCGGAGGCGGGCCTGCGCGGCGTCGCGGTGTCCGGGTCGCCGACCGCGAAGAACTACATCGTCGAATCCACCGGAACCGGCACTGCCGTCTTCGACTACGATCGCGACGGCCTGCTTGACATCCTGCTCGTCGGGGCCGATCAGTTTGACGCCGAAGGGGCCGCGCCGCGCCACTACCTCTACCGGAATCTCGGCGGGCTGCGCTTTGCCGACGTGACGGAGGAAGCAGGCATTCGCCACACCGGCTGGGCGCAAGGCGTCTGCGTGGGCGATGTTGACGAGGACGGCTTCGAAGATCTGTACATCCCGCATTGGGGCCAGAACCGCCTCTACGTCAACAACGGCAACGGCAAGTTCCACGATCAGACTGCCGAGCGGGGCCTGACCGAGCCCAGTACCCGCTGGGGCACCGGCTGCGCCTTCCTAGACTTTGACCGCGACGGGGACTTGGATCTCTTCTCCGCCAACTACCTGCGCTTCGATCCTGACAAGACTCCCAGGCCGGGCGAGAACTCCGAGTGCCGCTGGAAGGGCATCTCGGTACTCTGCGGCCCGCGCGGGCTACCCGGTGAGTCCATGTCGTTGTACGAAAACGACGGCAGCGGCTCGTTCCGGGACGTCTCCGCGACGGCCGGGGTAGAAACCGACAAGCAGTACTACGGCTTCACGCCGCTGACGGGCGATTTCGACAACGATGGCTGGGTCGATGTCTACGTGTCCTGCGACTCCACGGCCAGCCTGTTCTTCCACAACCAAGGCGACGGCACCTTCGAAGAGATGGGCATCATCTCCGGCACCGCCTACAACATGGACGGCCAGGAGCAGGCCGGCATGGGCGTGACCGCGGCGGATTTCGACCTAGACGGGGATCTGGACATCTTCAAGACCAACTTTTCCAACGACACCCACACGCTCTACCTCAACGAGGGCATGCAGATGTTCATCGACGAGACCGTGCCGACGGGCCTGGCCGTCAACACGAAGTACCTGGGCTGGGGCACCGCTTTCCTCGACATCGACCACGATGGCCTCCAGGACATCTTCGTCGCCAACGGACACGTCTACCCGGGCGTCGACAAGGCGGGCGTTGGCGAGACGTTCAAGCAGCGGCGGCTCGTGTACTGGAATTACGGGCGCGGGCGCTTCCATGACCTCACTGCCTCGGCCGGCCCGGGCGTGAACGCCATGCACTCCTCGCGCGGCATCGCTGTAGCCGACCTGGACAACGACGGCACGCTCGAGATCGTCACCGTCAACATGCACGAGGACCCGTCGCTGCTCAAGCAGTTCGCCCCGACGGCCAACGCCATTCTGGTGGACGCTCGGACCGGCTCGGGACGGGCCGCGATCGGATCGCGCATCCGGGTCGGTGCGGACGGCAAGAGCCAGATCAGGGAGGTCAGGAGCGGCGGCTACCACATTTCGCAAAGCGATCTGCGCGTGCATTTCGGCATCGGCGAAGCCGCTTCGGCGAACTTGGCGATCAACTGGCCGGACGGTTCCGAGGAGGATCTCGGATCTGTCAAGGCAAACACCCTCGTCACGGTTAGCCAAGGCCAAGGCATCACCGCCACCGCAGCCCTCGGCCAGTGACCGGGGCCAACACTCGGTGGCTGTGACCCGGCAGCAGTGCGATACGGGTACCACAATTGCTATGATTCGCCGCGCTCGCACCACGACGCTAAGCTGACTAGCATGAAATTCGCAGCCGATCGAGGTCCTACAACATCACCAACGAATCATCTTCCACCGACACTTGCAGGCTCAGTGAAGCACTTTTTGACAATCACCATGAAAATGCCGTATTCTTTGCATAGCAGATATGTATTACATGCCTGCGAACAGCAAGGAAGCACGGCACACAATGACCAACCATCCAGCCCTCCGCCCATCCACCCAGGACACCACCGGCTGGTAGCCATCTTCTGGGTGTAACAATGCCAGCAAACCGCCGCGGGCTTCCGGCGCGATCAGGAAGCCCCAATGATTCTCAGGTCGTTTTTGTCCATGTTGCAGGGAGGCCTCCAGTTCAGTTGGATCTTGAAGCAAGCGCGTTTGGGCGGTCCCTGACCATCTTGGAGGGGATCGGGCTTGAATGGCCGAATGACCCAGTGTTTAGTGGATTGTCCCGTCGCCCGGTGCTTCTCTCTGGTGGCCGAGACGACTGGAAGCGCATAGATTCGTTTATTCACGGCGCCGTGCTCCGCCATGCCCGGAAATGAACTCAAGCCGAGCACGGGCGGGGTTCAAGAACAACGAGAGGGCGACGACCGCATAGTCGCGGCTGCGTACAGTGGCCCAATACCTCCGCCGGAATGGATGGAGAGCTATGAGCAGTTCATGCCGGGAACGGGTGCGCAGATCATGGCGATGGCAAAGAGCGAACAGGACCACAGGCACAAGATGGAGCGTAGAGCGTTATGGCTCAACTACGGTGACAGCTTGCTCGGAAAAGTCTTGGTGGGCTGCGCCAGTGCAACGATCGCCTATCTCGTAATGAACGGACACAATATCATTCCAGCAATCCTTGCTACCCTCATCGCGGCCGGTCCTGTATCCAAGCTAGTGCGCTGGATTGCGAGGATCGCCGGAGGCGGCAACGGAGGGCGAAGCGCGTCACGCAGAATCAGGAGACTACACCGCGCACTGGCGTAGTCTAGTGGGGAAGTGCGATTCCTGCTAGCTGCCACTCTCCTGCTCGCCAGCTGCGCGGCCCCGCGCGGCGGCGACGAGCAGCCCCTGAACTTTGTGGTCATCATGGCCGATGACCTCGGCTACGGCGACCTGTCCACTTACGGCGGCTGGATCGACACCCCCAACCTCGACCGCATGGCCGCCGAGGGCCTCAAGTTCACTGATTTCCACTCCAACGGAGCCGTCTGCAGCCCCACCCGCGCAGCGCTGATGACCGGGCGCTACCAGCAGCGCGCGGGCGTGCCGGTCGTGATCTTCGCGCCGGAAGACCGGCCCACCCACGTGGACGGCCTGCAGGACAGCGAATGGACGTTCACCGAAGCCCTGCAACAGGCAGGCTACGCCACGGCCATCTTCGGCAAGTGGCACCTTGGCTACTACCCGCAATACAACCCGGTCCGGCACGGCTTCGCAGAATTCAAGGGCTACGTCAGCGGCAACGTGGATTTCTTCTCCCACGTTGACGGTGCCGGGCGCTTTGACTGGTGGCACGACATGGAGGTCTCGGACGAACCTGGCTACGTAACCACGCTGATCAACCAGCACGCCGCAGGCTTCATCGAGGAGCGCCAAGACGCGCCATTTTGCCTGTATGTCGCGCATGAGGCACCACACTTCCCCTACCAAGCACCTGGTGACGATCCGGCAGGCTTCCGCTCGGTGGGCGGATTCTCCGGGCGCCAGGATCTCTCCAGCGAGCAGATCAAGCAGAAATACAGCGAGATGGTCGTCGAAATGGACCGCGGCGTCGGCGCGATTCTCGACACTCTCAACCGCCTGGGAATCGCCGAGCGCACGCTCGTGCTGTTCTTCTCCGACAACGGCGCCACCGCCGATGGCAGCAACGGAGCGCTTCGCGGGCACAAGGCTTCAGTCTGGGAAGGCGGGCACCGCGTGCCGGCAATCGCTTGGCGACCAGGCTCGATCGAAGCGGGCAGCGCAACAGATCAGCTGGCCACCACAATGGACATCTGGCCCACCCTTGCCGAACTGTCCGGTGTCCGAGCACAGCCGCACCGCCCGCTAGACGGCATCAGCATGGTGCCGGCCTTGCAGGGATCAAGCGTGGAGCGCGGCCCGGTCTATTGGAGCTTCATGGATGGGCTGGCCATGCGCGACGGGAATTGGAAACTGGTGGTCGGCGAGGATGGCGACGAACAGCCGAGGCTGTTCGATCTCGCCGCGGACTTGGCCGAAGAGACCAGCCTCGCCGATCAGGAACCGGAGCGCACAGCGGAAATGCTGCAGCAGGCCCGCGCGTGGCTGCAAGACGTCGAAGCGGACGCGACGCCCCAGCCGTCGACGAGTCGTTAGGCCAGCAATCCGGCCTTCGGGACACTCGCACTCAGCGCGGCTCGGCTACGCGCAGGACACCGACGTAGTAGGCGGTGTGCGCCGTGCCGTTACCCTCCGCACTCAAGAAGTGGGCTTGCAGCTTCGCGGGGCCGGCCGCCAGCCGGACCCGGAATGCCACTTCTCTCGCATCTGCGGGGACTGGCCGAGCGATGTCATGCGGCCCTAGCCTCAGCCGGGCCCCGGAAACCTCCGCAAAGATCGATCCGGGCGGCGGCGCGTCATCGATTCCGCTAGAGGGCCGCTCTTCACGAATTGGACGGTCAACCTCAACCGGCCAACGGCCCAGTCTGACCTCGTCCATCCCCGCTTGGTCCACATCGACCGCCCAACACCCATCGCCGTGCTTGCCCTCTTCCACATGCGACTGCAGCCACACGACCTCGCCGTGGATGTCGTGGGTCGATAGCCACGTAGGGTTTTGTCGCTCCGAACCGAGGACGATGCGCGCATAACGACTCAAGCTCGGCTCGAGCCCCGCCCACCAGTTCTCGTAAGCCTGCCGCAGCCTCGCCACTTTTCCCGGATGCTCTCGAGAGATGTCCGCAGTTTGGCTCGGGTCGGTCCGCAAGTCATAGAGTTCCTCCCCATTGATCAAGCGCCAGCGGTCCTGCATGACCGCGCTCTTGCGCCACTTGATGGGGTGGTCGACCCGCTGCGAATCGGTAATCAGAATGCGGTCCGGCCCGATCCGGTCTCACGTACTTCCCGTCAACTGCCTACCAAAACGATTACTTCCCGGAAAAAATGATTAGAATTTCCCGGTTTTGTGATTTATTGATTACACATGGGCAGTCCCCAACCCGTCTGGACGATCTCGTTCTGGACCCGTGACTCCCTAGCAGCCTTCGCAGCACGCTCTCATAACGCCAGCCGCGTTACCTGCGATTCTGGACAGATCCAATGCGCCGCGAACACCAAGCCCAGCACTGGGGCGCACGATTCGCACGCGCCTCAGCCAACCGCTGCGTCACAGCCACGGCCGTCCAAAACGCGTCATACCCGATCCAATCTCGCGTACTTTCCACCAAGCTCCTGCCAAAACGATTACTTCCAGGAAGAAATGATTAGAATTCACCGTTTTCGGGAGTTATTGATTACACGAAGGCGGCTTCCGGCACATCCTGACCACCCCGCCCCCTCCCGGTCGTCGAGAGAAGTCAGGAATCTATGGGTGCCTTGCTTGCGCGTCTCGATTCGATGCGCTCTCGAACATCGGCAGCAACTTCGAGAACCTCTGCTGAAGCGCGAACTTCGTTGCCCGCGAGCTGCCGCAGAGCCACAACGAGAGGTACGAACTCGTCTGACTTCGCCTTGTCGCCCTCCAAGATTTCAACAACTTCCCCCACCGAGACACCAGCTGCGACCAAGTCGACCGCGATCGCCAGAATCCAACGCATCACCGGTAGGATGCGTCGAGTATCTGGGGTATACGCTGCGTAGGCGGACCGAAACGCGTCAACAGCAGCCGGCGGGTCCCCCTGCATGAGATGCGCTCTGGTTCGCACCCACCTAGCTTCCCAACCGACGACCAAGCGCGTCACCGCGCCCAAGGCCTCGATTCTTGATTCCAGCTCGTCGCAAGCTCGCAGCGCTTCCTCCGCACGACCGATATTGGCAAGTACACTGCCCTTGCGCTCCATCGCCGTGGCGACGAGTTTCGGCAACCCGGCCACTTGGAAAGCGCCATACCGGTCGATCATCATCGTGCAGTCCGCGATCTCCGCTTCGACGTCGCCGCGCTCTCCCCGCTTGAGTCCTCGGAGGAGCAGGGCGTGTGCGACCGTCTGCTGGATCTCGGGCTCATCGCTGGCAATGTAGCGCTCCACGAGTTCGTCCAAAACTGCGATCGCTCTCTCGTCATCGCCCTTCTCAATGAGCCAGGTTCCTGCCCCAAGAAACGCGTCGGCCACCACCGGCTGGAGCTCTGGCGCTGTGCTCTTGCTGTAACGCTCGATCACCTCCTCATGAGCCGCCTGCGCCGCGTCTCGGTCGCCAAGCAGGAATCGTGAGTTCCCCCTGTCAAGGATCGCGATGGCGACGATCCGCTGGAGCGCCGGCGGCCGCTTAGCTCCGTAGGCAGCTATCACTTCGTCGTAAGCCTTGACCGCCGCTTCTTCGTCGTCCAAGTACCGATGCGCTGCCGCTCTCGCGTACTGGGCCTGAGCCTTTTGGGGCTCTGGCACTAGGGACCAGTCCGGACTCCCGGGAGCAAACGCTCGGTCGGCGACCTCAACGACCGTCTCGAACGCACGCTCATTGAAGGCTTCGGTGATCTCTTGGAGGAAGCGGCCAGCCCTGCTCCGATCGCTCGGCGAAACTCGACCTGCAGGTTCGTCCCGCCCCGGTCGAATGATCCCGGAGAAGATGCTGCGGAGTGGCGGCAACTCGTCGGTCACTTGCAAGATACCCTGGCGAATCGCCGGTGATCCCTCCGCTTCCTCGATCAGACCGTTTGAAATCTCCGCCAGTTCGGTATCACTGTAGAACACGTTCATGAAATGAATCAGGTTCCGGACCACAGCAGCTTCATCGCGCTCGCGCCGAAGCTTGTAATAGATGCTGTACAGTCTCTCCGTCGCCGTGTACAGCCGCTTCCTGCCCTGCCCCTCCACTTGCACCACACCCCGATTCACGAGACGCCCGAGCATAGTGGACACGGTCCGGACATCCATGCGGGCCCGGGCCGCGATTTCCCCGGGCCTCGACAACTGCCAGAGGTCGATCACCGCGATATAGACACGCCGCTCGGTCTTTCCCAAGGCCTCCAAGTGGCCGCGGAAGTACTCGGTGTGCTCGTCTATCAGTTCCACCAGCTCTTCCATCAGCTTCCGCAGCGAATGATGCCGGGCGAAGCCGGCGACGATGACCAGCAGGCGGGGGCTGCCGCCCGTCAGGATCTGCAGCGGTCGGATCTCGCGCTCGCTGATTCGCTCTCCGCTCACCACGGTCCACAGCTGAGTGCACTCCCCGGCGCTCAACGGCTTGAGCCCTACGGTCCGGAACATCTCGAAGAACGGCTGGCTCGCGTCATCGAGTCCCTCGAACCGACTCGTGGAAGAGGCGAGCAGCATGACCTGCGGTTCCGACTGCAGTACCGCCCGCAGTTTCCAGCCCAGGTCCTCGTCGGCGTTCTCGACCAGCGACTGCAGGTTCTCGACCATGAGCACGAGCTTCTTGCCCAGCCGATCCGTGGCACTCAGAACGATGGCACGGGCGCTGTCCTCGATTGCCTGGTCTCGCCATCGAGCAGTCAGCGCCGCGTGGCTCGCACGCAATTCGCGGGCGAACTCCGGCTTCTGGGCAGCGCTCTCCCTGGCCAAATGGAAAAGCGTCTCGAGCCAGAAATCTGCCATGTCGAAGATCTCTGGGCTTTCCTCCATGAATCGAACGGGCAACAGGTGCCGGGACAGTTCTCCGTCTTTGCGCAACTCCGCTGCGACCCGTGCCAGTAGCATCGTCTTACCCCTCCCGCGAGGTGCGATGACGAGGAGGTGCTGGCAAGATGGAGAGTCGATGTTCCCGCGGACAACGTCGAGCACGCTGTCGAGCTGGTGCTGCCTGACCACGAATTGCTCGATCATTTCCTCGTCGGACTGGAACGTGCCGGGATTGAACTTGCGAATCGGTCGGACAACAGTCTCGTTCATCACGGAGACTCCTCCCGCCTATCGCCCCGAGACCGATCCCGGAGCGCTGCGTGGTGGTCTCGAAAGCGCGCGGACCACCAGTCGTTCAGCAGGCGCGAAGGGAACCGGTAACCACTCTCCCCTGCTTCGAGATATCCGTCATGCACGAGGACTTCGAGTGTGTCGCTGATCCGGCCGGGCAAGTCGTCGAGCACCTCGGAGTACAACTGCCTGAGGCAGACTCTGGCGGCCGGGCTGAACGCGCCTTGCGTCGCTGCCTCGGCGAGAATCTCCATCGCTATGGAGTAGTTCCCATCTTCCAATCCATCCTTGAGCCGCGTCTCGTAGTGCACGAGGTCGCTCTGGCCACTAGGCCCCAGCAACTCGTTCCTGTAAACCTCGCCGACATCCCCGACCGTGACGGAACAGCGCCCCTGCATGACAGCGAAGTCCCGCAGACGCGCAAAGAAGGACTGCACATGATGGGGGATTCCGATACCGAGAGCATCGTAGACCGCTTCGGCCACGCCCTCCTCGACTGGCAAGGCGTGGCTCTCGGCCAAACGCCGAAAGCACCTGACGCTGGTTTCCCTGTCCCATGGACCGATGCGAACGGAATCCAAGTAGTTGATTCGGTCAGGTATTCCTAGCCGATTGACGAGAGGCTGAAGTCCGATGCTGCCGGAGACGATCAAGCTCAGGGACCCGCCACCGACAGCCTGTAGCGCGCCGCGCAGCCAGCTGAGAAACTCATCGACACGGTGCCCGCCTCCCTGTTCGCGCAGCATTCGCTTGAGGAAGATTGGCAACTCGTCTAGGACGAGCAGTACAGGTTTGTCATGCGTAGCGCACTCGCCGAGCAGCTGCCCTCCAAAAGTCCGCCAGCTTCCCGCATCGAGCCCTGCGCGGATCTTGACTCCGAAGTCCTGCGCACTGACCTCTTCGACACTCTCGCTGATCCAATGGCGCATTCCAGTCGCGAGCCTCGACGAGATCGACCGAACCGGGTGCACTGCTTCTGCGAGGCTCTTGACCACATCCTCCGCGCAAATCGCCCCTTCGATATCGGCAAAGAGAAAAACCCAGCCTTTGCGCTCGAGCCGCCCACCGAGCTCCCGTGCGATGCTCGTCTTGCCCATGCGCCGCTGCCCCGTTAGCAGCACATGGTTGCGATCTCGAACGCGTGCCTCCAAGACTTGCAACTCACGGTCTCGACCGAAGAAGTCATCGCCGCTCACCCAGCGGCCGGAGGATGATCTCATTACCGTACTGTTCCGCCTCCCGCAGACCGTACAATACTATTCAACAGTATTGTTGTCAACTTTTTTGTTGACTAACTTGCCGGGCTGATCCGGGATGCTGCCGGGCTGTGCCCTTCCGGGCTGGGGTCCTGACTCCGGCCTAATCCAACGGAACTGCCCCGGTGGTGAATTCCAGCAGAAGAAGCAGCCGGACCCATGGCCGCTCGGCAATGGCAACCGAAAATTGCGCACCTCCGACAATTGAAAATTGCACACATCCCGGGAACGATCCGCTACGGGTTTCGTGGACCTGCCCCACCAGTTCCGGAGTGACACGATGCGTCGGGCAGTGGGAGCGGAGCGACCGGCGCTCGCCGCCTGGCTCTGCCACTGAGAAATCCACTGAAGAACGATACTGGCGGCCTGTCGGAGGATCGGCTTGGGGAAGCATCCCCCGAACCCTCCCGACACAGCGGCGGCATGGGCCAAGATTGAAGGTCGGATCGCGGCAACTGCCATCGTGACATCATTGGCTGGCCCGGGCAGGCCTGCAAACCGTACACTAGACCCAGAGGCAAGGTGATGAACGGTATTCCCCAAGCGATGGCTCTAACCTGCTTCGCTGCCGCCGCAGCGGCGGCTCCCGCGATCAACCCACCAGCGGGCATCGACTTCCAGCAAGACGTCCGCCCGATCCTCTCCGACAGCTGCTTCGCCTGCCACGGACCCGACGCTAACGCCCGCCAAGCCGACCTGCGCCTCGATACCCGCGAGGGTGCCTTCGCAGATCGCGGCGGCTACCGCCTCATCATCCCGGGAAACGCCTCCGAGAGCCGCCTGTACCAGCGCATGAGCCATTCCGAAGCCGTGGCGCGCATGCCTCCACCCTCGGCCGAGCGGCGTCCCACGCCGGAACAAGTCGAGACCATCCGTCGCTGGATCGACCAAGGCGCCGAATGGAGTTCGCACTGGGCCTACGAACCGCCCGCCCGGCCAGCCGTCCCCGAGACGGCAGCCCGAAACCGCCCTTCCAACGAGATTGACGGGTTCGTGTCCGCACGGCTGCGCCAAGCGGGCCTGGAGCTGGCACCCGAAGCCGACAAGCGGACGCTGCTCCGCCGGCTGGCCCTCGACTTGACCGGCCTGCCGCCCGACCCGGCCGACATGGACCGCTTCTTGAGCGACACCTCGCCGGACGCCTACGAGCGAGAGGTAGACCGCCTGCTCAATTCGCCCCACTATGGCGAGCGCATGGCCATGCAATGGCTCGACCTGGCGCGCTACGCCGACACGCACGGCTTTCACATCGACGGTCGCCGCGACATGTGGCACTGGCGGGACTGGGTCATCCGATCCTTCAACGAGAACAAGCCGTTCGACGAGTTCACGATCGAGCAGATCGCGGGCGACCTGCTCCCCGAACCGACCGCGCAGCAGAAAATCGCCACCGGCTTCAACCGCAACCACATGATCAACCACGAGGGCGGCGCCATCCCGGCCGAATACCACACCGAGTACGTGGTGGACCGTGTCGAGACCGTCTCGACGGTCTGGATGGCAATGACCATGGGCTGCGCCCGCTGCCACGATCACAAGTACGACCCGATCAAGCAGCGCGAGTTCTACGAGTTTTACGCATTCTTCAACTCCGTGGACGAACTCGGCCTCGATGGCGTCAACGGCAACGCCGTGCCGATGCTGCAACTGCCCGATTCACGGCAAGCGGACGAGCTGTCCAGGCTCGACGAGGCAATCCGCTCCGTGCGCGCAGACCTGCCCGATGCCCGGATCCGTCGGCAAGTCGCCGACTGGGAAGCGACCGCCATGGCGGCCATTCCCCGGGCCGACCGTACCGGTCTCGAAGCCCACTACGAATTGGAAGGAGGCTTCGCCGACTCCTCCGGCAACTACCGCCACGGGCGCATCATGCGCGGCGAGCCGCTGTTCCCTACCTCCAAGGCAGGCCAGGGCGCCTCCTTCGACGTTGACACGCACATCGCCTTTCCCGGGACGAGCGCGCTGGATGTCTCCAAGCCGTTCACCATTGCGTTCTGGATGCGGCACTCGGGGCTGGTCGAAAAGTCGCTCCTGCACAAGATGGACGACCCCGAGTCGAGGCAAGGTCTCGAACTGCGGCTGAGCCGTCCGGTCTCGATCCCGGACACCCTGCGTCGCGACTACGACCTCACTATCCGCCTGTCCGCTTCCGCAGACGACGCGATCGTCATCAAGCCCGAGAAGCCGCTGCGCGACCAGCGCGGCGTCGATGCCAACTACCACGTCGCGATTTCCTACGACGGTTCGGGCAAGGCGGCGGGCTTGCGCATCCACCTCAACGCTGAGCCGGTCCCCGGCACGGTCCTGCAAGACTCGCTTACCGGCAATCCCGAGTCCGGCGCGCCATTCGAGATCGGCGCGGGCCGCTTCGGCGGGCGCTACACCGGGGTGCTGGACGACCTCCGCATCTATTCGCGGGTCTTGGCTACGTCCGATATCGCCACGATCCGCACGCACGAGCCGCTGGCGGCCTTGCTGGCAGCCCCGTACATCGACTGCGCGAGCGTGCTGGCCGACGCGCCGGCCAAGCCAGCCGACGACATTTACGCGCCCAAGCCGGATACCGCGGTCTCGCGCTGCCGCAGTCGCTCCAGCCTGCTCAAGGACTACTACCTAACCCACGCCGCACCGGAGACAGACCGCCGGCTCTACGCACGGCTCAAGGACCTGCAAGCCGAGCGGAGCAGGGTCGAAAAGCAAGTGCCGAACGTGATGGTCATGCGAGAACTGCCCACTCCGCGCGAGACCTACATGCTCGGCCGGGGCGACTACCGCAACCGCGCCGAGCCCGTCTCCCCGCGCACGCCGGACTGGCTCTCGCCCTTTCCGGCCGACGCGCCCCGCAACCGGCTGGGCCTGGCCCGTTGGATCGCCAGCCCGGAACATCCGCTGACCGCCCGCGTGGCCGTCAACCACTACTGGCAGTCGTACTTCGGCCACGGCTTGGTGCGCACCGCCGAGGACTTCGGCCTGCAGGGCGAACTGCCGACGCACCCACAGCTGCTGGACTGGCTGGCCGTCGAGTTTTCCGACAGCGGCTGGGACATCAAGGCGCTGCAGAAGAAGATCGTGATGTCGGCGACCTACCGCCAGAGTTCGCGGCTGAGCCCCGAACTCAAGTCCAGCGATCCCGAGAACCGCCTGCTGGCCCGCGGTTCGCGCTACCGCCTGCCGGCCGAATCTGTGCGCGACAACGCCCTGCTCTCGGCGGGCCTGCTGGACCGCCGCATCGGCGGCCCGAGCGTCTTCCCCTACCAGCCCTACGGGCTTTGGAGGGAGATGGCCTATGGCGACATGTTCACCGCCCAGGTCTACCGCCAAGGGTCGGGAGCGGACCTGTACCGGCGCAGCATGTATACGTTCTGGAAACGGACCATACCACCCCCGTCGCTTGCCGTCTTCGACGCTCCGGACAGGGAGAAGTGCATCGCAAGGCGGTCCCGCACCAACACGCCGCTGCAAGCGCTGGTGCTGATGAACGACCCCACCTACGTGGAGGCGTCCCGCGCCCTGGCCGAAACGATGCTGCACGAGGGCGGCAGCACGGCGCAAGGCCGCGTCCGCTCCGGCTACGCGCGGACCGTGGGCCGGCCTCCGAGCGAGATCGAAACCCGCCTGCTGAGCCAATTGGCCCAAGAGCAGGCGGACAAGTTCCGCAACGCGCCCGAGCAGGCGCAGGACCTGCTGCAGGTCGGCGAATTCCGGGCCGACGCGAGCCTAGACCCCTCCGAGCTGGCGGCTTGGACGGTGGTGGCAAGCAGCATCCTCAACCTCGACGAGACGATCAGCAAGGAGTGATCCCGACATGAACCCGCAGCTCGAGCGCGACCTCCTCGCCACGCGACGCCAGTTCTTTGGCCGCACCGCCGCCGGCATCGGCCCGGCGGCCCTGTCGTTCCTGCTGAGAGGCGAGGGCTACGGCGCGACGCAAGGCACCGGACCCGCCTCGGGGGGCCTGCCGGACCTGCCGCACTTCGCGCCGCGGGCGAAGCGCGTCATCTACATGTTCCAGTCCGGGGCGCCATCGCAGATCGACCTCTTCGACCACAAGCCCCTGCTGCGCAAGTACCACGGCCAAGACCTGCCCGACACGGTCCGCAAAGGGCAGCGCATCACGGGCATGACCTCCGGCCAAGACCGGCTCCCGGTCGCCGCGTCGCTCTTCAAGTTCCAGCCGCACGGGCAGTCGGGAACGGAGCTGAGCGAGCTTCTGCCGCACACCGCCAAGGTCGTCGACGACATCGCTCTGGTAAAGACGGTCCAGACCGACGCCATCAACCACGACCCGGCGATCACCTTTATCCAGAGCGGTTTCCAGCAACCGGGACGCCCCTCGATGGGCTCCTGGGTCAGCTACGGGCTGGGCAGCGCCAATCGCGACCTGCCCGGTTTCGTCGTGCTGATCTCGCAGGGCAGCAACCTCAACCAGTCCCAGCCCCTGTTTTCGCGGCTGTGGGGCTCCGGATTCCTGCCATCGCGCTACCAAGGCGTCAAGTTCCGCTCCAGCGACGATCCCGTGCTCTACCTGTCCAACCCGCAGGGCATCGACGCCTCTACGCGGCGCAGCATGCTGGATGCGGTCTCGGAAATCAATCGCCTGCGCTCGCAGGAGTTCGGCGACCCGGAAATCGAGACCCGGATCGCCCAGTACGAGATGGCCTATCGCATGCAGTCCTCGGTGCCGGAATTGATGGATTTGTCCAGCGAGCCCGATCACGTGTTCGAGCGCTACGGCCCAGACTCGCGCAAGCCTGGCACCTATGCTGCCAATTGCCTGCTGGCGCGCCGGCTGGCCGAGCGCGACGTGCGCTTCGTGCAACTCTTCCACCGGGGCTGGGACCAGCACACCGACCTGCCCCGCGACATCCGCTTGCAGGCAAGGGACACCGACCAAGCCTCGGCAGCCTTGATGATGGACCTCAAGGAACGCGGATTGCTGGACGACACCTTGGTGATCTGGGGCGGCGAGTTCGGGCGCACGGTCTACTGCCAGGGCAAGCTCAGCGAGACCAATTACGGCCGCGACCACCACCCCCGCTGCTTCACAATGTGGCTGGCGGGCGGCGGCATCAAGCCCGGCGCCACCTACGGGCAGACCGACGACTACTGCTACAACGTCGTCGAAGACCCGGTGCATGTCTACGACCTGCAGGCTACGGCCCTGCACTGCCTCGGCGTGGATCACAAGCGCCTCACCTTCAAGTACCAAGGGCGTCACTTCCGCCTGACCGACGTCCACGGCGAGGTCGTCGAGCCCCTGCTGGCCTGACGCCTGGCACGCGCCGACCCTTCGTTGCACCCTGATCCGGAGACCACCGCGATGCAATCCAGACTTTCCCGGCGGGCCTTCATGGCAGCCGCCGGTGCCAGTGCGATCTACGGCTGCGGCGGAGCCTCGGAGCAGCCTCCTGCAAGCGCCGGCAAGTTCGACCCAAACTGGGAATCCATTCAAACGCACGAAGTACCGCAGTGGTACCACGACGCCAAGCTCGGCATCTTCGTGCATTGGGGCCTGTACTCGGTCCCGGCTTGGGCCACCCCGATCGGCGAACTCGGCGAGATCGATTGGAACAGGTGGTTCGCCAACAACCCCTACTCGGAGTGGTATCTCAACTCGTTGCGCATCGACGGTTCCCCCACGCAGGAGCACCACCGCAACACCTATGGCGCGGATTTCGACTACATGGACTTCGCGCCGCAGTTCAACGAGGCGCTGCAGGCGTGGGACCCCGCCGCCATGGCGGGCCTGTTCGCCGATGCCGGGGCGCAATACGTCGTCTTGACGACCAAGCATCACGATGGCTTCACCCTCTGGCCTAGCGAGGTCGAGAATCCGAACCTGCCGCAGGGACAGCGATCCACCGAGCGCGATGTCGTGGGCGAGCTGACCGCCGCGGTCAAGGCAACGCAAATGCGTATGGGATTTTACTACTCCGGGGGTCTGGACTGGAGCTTCAATCCCGAGCCCATCGACACATTCGAAGAGGTCTGGGGCACGATCATCCACACGCAGGAATTCGCCGACTACGCCGATGCGCACTGGCGCGAGTTGATCTCCAAGTACGATCCCTCGATCCTGTGGAACGACATCGGCTACCCGGAACAGGCTGATCTGGCCGGGATCGTGGCCGACTTCTACAACACGCACCCGGACGGCCTGATCAACAACCGCTTCGAGACCGGCAAGGAGGGGGCGCCGCGGCGACACCACGACTTCATCACTCCCGAGTACGCCAAGATGGACGAGATCACGGACTACAAGTGGGAGACCTGCCGCGGTCTGGGGTATTCGTTCGGCTACAACCGCGTCGAAACCGCCGAGCACACCATCGGTGAGGCCGAGCTGATTCACCTGCTGGCCGATATCGTGAGCAAGAACGGAAACTTGCTGCTCAATGCCGGCCCGCTGCCGGACGGCACTATCCCCGAGTTGCAAGCGAGCCGCCTGCGAGCCCTCGGAGCCTGGCTGCGCAAGAACGGCGAGGCCATTTACGGCACTCGCCCTTGGGAACGGGCGACCGGCGAGACCAGCGACGGTATCCCGGTGCGTTTCACGGCCAAGGGTGACGCGGTCTACGCCATCGTGCTCGGCCAGCCGACATCGAACACCGTCGCGCTCGAGTTCGGAGCCGATGGCAGCAACGCCAGCGTCACGGTAGTCGGAGAAGACCAAGCGCCGGAGGCGACCGTGGCTGACGGCAAGCTGACGGTGAAGCTAGCAGGGCCGCTGCCGGACGCGCATGCGCACGTCCTGAGCATCGTAGTCGGATAGGGCACGCGCTGAAGGGCGAGAGCAATGGAGGGCGGCCGGCTTCCGCACTGAAGATCTCGACCAGCTTGGCGCGGCGGTAAGCAGACGCTCGCTCCAAGTCGGGGCCGAGCCAATCGGCGTTGACGGAGTCCGTCACGAGCAGTCTCAAGCCCCAGGCAGAACTGCCGCCGGCATCCCCGCGTCAATCCAGCGCGACGGGAATCTTCAGATTGATTCCAAACCTGCCAGCGAACGGGTACCGTCCGGGCCATCGCCGAGCGACGCTACCCCGCGCCCGACCACCCGACAGCGATGGCCCACCTGGCGCACGGGCTGGTCGTTCCGGGCGACCCTCCGCCGAGACTCGGCAGCGTCAGATCGCCCGTATCGGTCCCGGGTAGCGTGCGACGATCGAACCGGCTGTCAATAGCGTGATCCCCTCCACCAGGGCCTGTGTGACTAGGATGCGGTCGAACGGATCCCGGTGAATCGGGGGTAGCACGCCGACTCTGGCAGCATGTGCGCCAGTCACTGCCAGTTCGACGTACCCGTTCTCCAGCAAGCCTCTCCGCAGCAGGCTGGGGTCGGCGCGCAAGCCCTTGCGTCCTAGGCTGTTCTTGATTGCGACCTCCCACACCGATCCTGCGCTAAATACGAGCTCCGTACCCGGATCTTCAATGCCGCTCCGGCATTCCCGCCGCCCACGACAGAATTTGGGTGTCCAGCAAGAATCTCACGAACCTGCCTCAAACATGCTATTGCGATCATCGGATCCCAACCGGTCAAAGTTAGGCGGAACCGATATCTGTCCGTTCAGGAAGCCCGTCCGGCGCATCTCAGCGTGCATCGGAGAGTGCAAAGGGACTACTTTGACGACGGGTTTGCCAGCCCGAGCGATGATGAACGGATCTCCATCGGCTGCAGCGGCAACGAGACGCGAGAGGTGGGTCTTGGCTTCGTGCATATTGACAGTTCGCATGCGGGCACCCTTGAGACTTAGTCCGGTCAACTTAGGCTACTGCGTTTGAGACCTCAGCGTGACTGCGATAAGGACTGCCGCCGCGAATAGCAAACGGTGGCGGCCAGGCTCCCGCGCTGAAGATTTCGACCCGCTTGGCGTGGCGGTGGGCAAGTGGTCAGACCGCGCCAATCGGCGTCAATGGAGTCCGTGACGAGCGGTACACGGTCCCGAGCACACCCGGACAGAACTGGGGCCGGCGTCGCCGCGTCAATCTAGCTCGATCGGAGTTTTCCGATCGATCGATTCCAAGACTGCCAGCGCGACCGCCAGTGAACGAGTGCCGTCTGGGCCGTCGACGAGCGGCGCTTCCTCGCGCCTCACCACCCTGCAGAAATGCTCCAGTTGCCGCGTGAGCGGATCGGCCGGGACTACCTTCCGTCGTGAAGAGGCCAGCGGGTGTTGCCAGCCCGCTCGGGCCGGGTCCGCATAGTGCCACAGTTCCATCTTCGGCAGCGCTAGCGAAGCCCGCGAGCCCAAGAGGTAATAGCAGTTTTCGCCCGTGTGAGAGTAGTAGGGATTCTCCCGGCTTCCTAGCTCGTAGGACCAAGGCGCGGGTGTGGCGTCCGAGGCCATTACGGAACCGAGCGCTCCGCTAGCGAAGGATAACGTGATACTCAATGAATCCTCGACCTCAAGCCCTCGTGCCATGGATGCCGATTGCGCATAGACTTGGCGGATCTCGCCACAGATGAAGCGCAGAGCGTCCAAGTCGTGAATGAGGTTGACCAAGACCGGGCCTCCCTCCGGGCGGCGACACCGCCAACCCACCTCGTAGTAGTCTGTCGGCTTCAGCAGGGCCCACATCACCGAAACCCCGACCAAACGGCCAAGCGTGCCGTCACGAACGATGGTGCGTGCCTCTCGAATCAGCGGATTGTAGCGCCGGTGATGGCCCACCAGGACCTGACGCCCGGCCTCATCGGCCAACTGAACGATCCGTCGTGCTTCCGGCAGACTGTCAGCAATCGGCTTCTCGATCAGGATGTCGACGCCATTTCGAATACACGCCTCGGCAATGGCGGAGTGGGTCCCGTTAGGAGTGGCGATAATCGCCCCCTCGGGGCTCCGCTCTTCCAGCAGAGCCTCGAGATCCCGATAGAAGGGTGCGTCGCACCGCTCCGCCACCGCCGCGCGGCGGGAATCCGTGTCGCAAATCCCTACGAGCGAGCAATGCTGCTGCGAACTGACCAGCCGTGCGTGCCTGTTGCCAACCAGTCCGGCACCTACGACCGCCAATCTCACCGGTTCCATTTCGGCGCACAGCCTGCCAAGCGGGAATCCGTTCCGACAAGAAATGCTGCCGCAGCATCGGACCGGCTCCGAAATAGTGGTCAGCTAAGGGTGCGGCAGGGCGGAAGGGAGTGCGCCCATGATCGCGTAGCACCTCGAAGAAGTCAAGGCATGAGAGGGGTGCGGACACCCAAATACACCAACTCCGAGTCGTTGACATTCTCGACATCAACTATACAATTGCCGCGGGGGTGGATTTCGAGGTGCAACGGCTTGAGCCGTAGCGCCGCCGGGTGCCCCCTGAATCCAATCGTTTGAACCCCGACTTCAACGGGAACCGAGAGGAGTTGACTGTGAGGAACCGAATCAGCGCTAGTGTCCTGGCGGGGCTACTGTTCTTGTCCGCAGCCGTCCTGGCTCAGCAAGACCAGGGGGTCATCACGGGCACGATTACCGACGCCACCGGGGCGGTTGTCCCGGGGGCGCAAGTCACGATCCAGGAAATGAATACCGGAATCACCGTCGAGAAACAGGCGAATGCCAGCGGCACCTATGTCTCGGGACCCCTCAAGGTCGGGATGTATGAGATCTCCGTGGGAACCGAGGGCTTCAAGACGGCCGTTCGATCCGGCGTCGAGATTCACGCAGGAGACCGCATTGGCCTGAACTTCGCTCTGGAAATCGGGAGCTTGGTCGAGGTGGTCGAGGTAACCGGCGCGACGCCGTTGCTGCAGACCGAATCGGCGACCTTGGACTACACCGTCGAGCGCCAGCACATCGAGGACCTGCCGATTAGCGGCCGCAACTATCAGTCGCTCGCCCAGCTGACGGCCGGTGTGGTCCCCGAGATCGGCGGGCGCGACCGCGGACCGCTGGGCGACTCGCGGCTTGGCGGCGGCTTCCTGAGCCACGGCCAGCCGGTCGGCCAGAACAATTTCTTGATCGACGGTATCGACAACAACTCGACGATCATGGGCCAGCAAGACCGCAAGGCGCAGGCGATGATTCCATCCATGGACGCCGTCCAGGAATTCAAGATTCAAACCAGCAACTACTCCGCCGAGTACGGTCGCAACGCCGGCGCGGTGGTCAATGTCACGATTCGCGGCGGCACCAACGAGTTCCGTGGCAGCGCTTACGAGTTCATGCGGAACGACTTCTTCGACGCCCGCGAATCGTTCGCGCGCAACGACCGTGACGGTGACGGCAAAGCCGATCCGGAGGTCTTGCGCCAGAACCAGTTCGGCGCCACGTTCGGCGGGCCAATCCGAAAAAACAAGGCCTTCTTTTTCGCCAGTTGGGAAGCCTGGAAGCTTCGGAAGTCGCAATCGGACATCGTGATCGTGCCGACGCAGGCCGAACGCTCGGGCGATTTCAGCCAGACGGCAAACTTGGGCGACCTGAAGGATCCGCTCGGCGGCGTGTTCCCGAACAAGACGATCCCGTCGGAGCGCTTCGATTCATCGTTCGAGAAACTGGTCGAGCTGTACCCAAGCCCCAACTTTGCCGACAACACCCGGCGGAACTTCGTCAACAATCCCCCTTGGAAGACCGACCGGGATCAGCTCGATTTCCGCTACGACCACACCGTTTCGGCCAACGACAACTTCTTTGTGCGCTACAGCCATTACCGCTACGACAACCTCCGCGCTGCTCCGCTGCCGGGAATCGCGAGGGGCGGCGCCGGCAACGACCGCGGCCTGGACGACAACGACGGCGACCACTTGGCTGCTTCTTGGACGCACGTCTTCTCGCCCAACATCATCAATGAAGTCCGCGTGGGCTACAAATGGTTGAAGGTCAACAAGGTCCAACAAGCCCCGCCGCAATCGGAGCTCAACGACGAGTTCGGACTCAACGGCCTCAATGAAGACCCGTCGATCCTGGGGTTGCCGCGGATCCAGTTGACCGGAGGTTTGGCCCACCTCGGTCTGGGCGGCAGCCCCAACCTGCCGAACGGCAAGGTCAGCCAGACTTCGCAGTTCATCGACAATCTCACCGTCATTCGGGGCAACCACAGTCTGAAAATGGGGGCCGATCTGCGGCACGACTTCGCTGACATCCTAGGCTCCCAGCAGGCCACAGGGACGTTTCGCTTCAACGGCCGTTACACGGGCCTGGCGCTTGGCGACGCTCTGCTCGGCTGGGTAGACCGGGGCAGTTCGGGAACGACGATCGATGCGAACATGACGTTCGACAGCTACATGTTCTACTTTCAGGACGACTGGAAGATCACTCCAAATTTCACCCTGAACCTGGGTATGCGCTACGAGCTGACGACGCCCTACATCGAGCAGGACGACCGCATGAACCGGGTCGAGTTCGAAACCGGCTCGGACTTCGGCCGAATCATCCGTGCCGGAGAGCTCGGCAATAGCATCGAGCATCGGGCACTGATCAGCTTCGACAAGAACAATTGGGCCCCGCGAGTCGGCTTCGCCTGGCAGCCCGGCACCCATTGGACCGTCCGCGCGAGCGGCGGCGTCTTTTACGGGGGCTCGCAGGGTCTGGGGGCCAGCGCGCGCATGCTGCGGAACTTCCCGTTCGTGGCTGCCGTCAATGCTCGAGGCAGCGGGTCCGCTCCCGTCTTCTTGCTTCAAGATGGCTTCCCATCCGACTTCTTGGGCGACTTGAATGCAACCGTCGACTCGGTAGACGATCTGCCGAACAACTCGGTGATGCGTACTTGGGCCAAGGAGTTCCCGATGCCAATGGTGTACCAGTGGAACTTCAGCGTGCAGCGGCAGCTCAATGACACGATGGCGTTGACGACGTCATACGTGGGCTCGTCCACGCAGAATATCCAGGTCTCCTACAACCTCAACGCACCGGAGATCGGCCCATCGAACACCGAACGCCAACGCCGGCTGTACTTCCAGTCGTTGAACGGGCTGACCTACCGCTCGCCCCTGGCGCACGCCTCCTACCACGGACTGGAATCAACCCTGACGAAGCGCTTTTCGAAGGGGTTCACATTCACCAGCGCCTATACTTGGTCGCGCGCGATGAGCCAGACGCAGGAGCTGTTCGTCGCCGGCGATAACGGGGCCGCGCAGAACAAGGATTGCTTCGCCTGCGAGCGCGGACCGTCCTCCAACGACACCAATCACCGCTGGGTGAACAGCTATGTCTTGGACCTGCCATTCGGCAGCGGACAGCAGTACCTAGACCGGCGCGGCGTACTCAACGCCATCTTCGGCGGCTGGCAGATGACCGGCATCCTCAGCCTGCAGTCAGGTCAGTATTACGACCTGACGCTGGCCAACGCCACCGCGAATCTCGGCACCAACGGCGCCGGCGTCTGGCGTCCGAACGTCATCGGCGACCACCGGCTGAGCAATCCGACACCCGACTTGTGGCTGAACCCCGCGGCATTCGAGACTCCGTTGGACGCCAACGGCAACCCGACGTTCGGGAACCTGGGGCGCAATTCACTCCAGGAAGACGGCATCTTCAACTGGGATGTCGGATTGATGAAGAACTTCCAAGTCACCGAGCGAGTCCGGCTGCAGTTCCGCTGGGAAGCCTTCAACGTCACCAACCATCCGTCGTATGGCACGCCGAACACGAACTTTTCGAGCCCGGACGTCGGAAAAATCACCAGCACACTGGGTCTGCCGCGTCAGCAGCAGCTCGGACTGCGGGTGAGCTTCTAGGACCAAAGGCCCAACCAATCCTGACTGGCGGCGGCCAAGCCGCCCCCAGCGAGCTAGGCGAGGCTCGCGAAACGGCTGGCGAACTGCCCGGTCATGACAGCTTGGCGCTACCCCTTGCGGTTTGCTGGCGGAACACTTGATGTTTCGACGTTGGCTCGATCCACGGGAGCTGTTCGGCCCCGATGAAATCGTTGCGGAAGCTGAACGAGAGCTCGGATGCTCCGCGTGCGAGGTCATTCCTTCTGCTGAGGCAGTGGGGTGCGAAGCGACCAAGATGTTGCGACTACTAGAATGGCCGGGATGAAATGGACCGTCAACGGTGCCAACGCCATCCTCTCGCTACGCTGCTGGATCAAGTCTGGTCGCTATGAGGACTTCTGGGAAAGTCGATCAGCCGCGCACTAGGGGCGAGTCTCAAGAATCTGACGTACACCCGAGGGGGGCGGATAGCGAACGCTCGCGGTTAGGCTTCCTCGCCGAAGATCTCGACCATCTTGGCTCGGCGGTAGGCAAACACTCGCTCCAAGTCGGGCCGCACCAAGAGGCGGTCAATCAGCGAGCCGCCCGGCACGGAGTACTCGACCTTGTCTTCGGCAATCGTGTTCGCGCCATCGGCGGTGAACAGATGCTCGTGCTTCCAAAGGCGATAAGGGCCGCGCCTTTGCTCGTCCACGAAGCGCACAGGCGGTTCCCAGCAGGTGATCTCGCTCTGCCAGCGCAGAGGCACGCCGCGCAGCCTGAGCCGGTAGTCGATCTTGGCTCCGCGCAGCATCTGGATCGGTGGCGGCGTGAGGACTTCGAATCTGAGCCAAGGTGGCGTGAGGTGTTCCAAGTTGCGGGCTTCGGCAAAGAACGGGAATACTTCTTCCAAGGGTGCCGGCAGGATCACGCGGCTGTGCAGCGAGTAGGTTCGCATCGGGTTACTGGGACCTACAAGATGCTGCCAAACTCTGGACGCTGCCCATCCTACTTCGATGCTACATCCCCGGAGCGAGCATGGGGCATGCAACTCGCTGACGTGTGATGCGTCCACAGTGAACTCAACGCTTTGCGGAGAGGCGCAAGCAGGCCCTCGCAACTGCCCGTCGCCATGCGCCCGGACGAAAAACCGCCGTGAACATCATCCCTGGGCAATGTGTATCAGACCCGCTGGTATAGTTGGATCAATGGCTGGGTCGTGCGCACCCGGAGATGCCCGGTGCGTGGTCAATTGGCTATGAGCGAGCAATTCTTCGGCGCCCGCTGGTGGCGGTTCGACTTCCACACGCATTCCCCAGCCTCATATGACTACGGCAAGGGCCCTCAACAGTCGGCCCTGCAAGGGCGGTCGCCCCGGCAGTGGCTCCTTGACTTCATGCAGGCGGAAGTCGATTGCGTCGCCGTCACCGATCACAACACCGGGAGTTGGATCGACCGGCTCAAGGAACAATATGAGACGTTACGACTGGAGCGTCCGGAGGGCTTCCGGGAATTGTATCTATTTCCCGGTGCCGAAATCACTGTAGATGGTGGGGCGCACCTGCTCGCAATCTTCGACCCTTCGAAGCCTGCCGAGGACATCACCGCATTCCTGGGCGCAGCGGGCCTCAAGCCAAATCCTCCAAATCCGTCCTCCCACAGCACGAGCCAATCGTTTCTCGACGTCACAAGATTGATTGCCGAACACGGGGGCCTGGCGGTTCCAGCGCACGTGGACCGCACACACGGCGTGCTCGTTGAGTATCAAGGAGAGACGCTCGGGCGAATACTTCAGTCGAATAAGATTATCGCTGCCGAGGTCGACGATCCAGCGAGCCTCGAAGTGGGACCGGCCGGGCATCAACGTCCTGGCTGGACTGCCGTAATCGGCTCGGACAGCCACCATCCGACCGGTGGCCAAGGGCAGAGATTCCCGGGAAGCCATTTCACATGGGTCAAGATGGGCAGCCCTTCGCTCGAGGGACTCCGGCTGGCGCTATTGGACGGAGCATCGCTCTCAGTTCGGCGGAGCGTGGACTGCCTCCAGAGCCCGAATCGGCATGCCGACCTGATCATCAAGAGCGTGAGTGTCAGCGACGGCAGGCTCGCGGGTCGCAGCAAGGCCCTCGAAGCGCGGTTCAGTCCTTGGATGACCTCCATCATCGGAGGCAGGGGAACCGGCAAGTCAACATTGGTGGAGATGATGCGCCTATGCCTTCGCAGGGAGCGAGAGGTGCCCGAAGACCTGAAAGCGGACATTGAGCGCTTTGCGAGGATACCCATATCACGATCCGATTCCGGAGCACTTACCGAGAAAACGCGAGTCACCGTGACCATCGAAAAGGCCGGTGACTCCTATCGGTTGAATTGGGACGGAGCGGACAGCGAGCCCGCCATCGAACGGGATTTGGGAGGGGGCAATTGGAATCCAAGCCCTGGGGATGTTCGGAGCCGATTTCCCGTCAAGATCTTCAGCCAGAAGCAGATCCTGTCCCTCGCCAACGACCGCGCCGCACTCTTGCGAGTGATTGACAACTCAGCAATCGTGGACGGAGATAGCGTTGCCGCTAGGCGAAACGAAATCGAGACCGAGTTTCTCAGCTTGAGAAGCCGGATCCGGGAACTCAAAGCGCGGGTGGCGACAGACGATCAGACTCTCGGCGATCTCGAAGACATAGACAAGAAAATCGAAGTCTTCGAGCGAGGGGACCATCGAGGGGCTCTCGTCGCGTATCGGAGAATCGCTCGGCAACGTAGCGTCATCGAAAGCCGACGGAGCGAGATCGCGCAGACGATTGAGCAGATTCGCGGCCTAGCCGAGAAATCAGAGCCGCTCGATATCCGGGAAGAGGACTTTGACAAGACGGACGCTGCCGAATTGAGTGCCTTGGAATGGATCGGCAAAGCGGCGGATATGCAATCCCGAACTGCGCGCGAACTCCGGCGGATCGCGACAGGTCTGGAGGCGTTTAATGAGAAATGGCAGTTGGGGTTCAGTAAGGACTATCTCCGCACTGTGGACGAAGCATCTTCGGAGTACGAGCAGATGAGACAGAACCTTGCTGAAGTCGGAATCGAGGACCCGACTGAATACTCGACATTGCTGCAAAGGCGCCAAGTCCTGAAGCTCAGGGTTCAAGAATCTGCCAATCTCAAGCTCCAGATCCGAGAGCTGGAAGGAAAAGCGAGCGACGTGTTGGCGCAAGCGGACGCCCTCCGACTCGAACTGTCCAAGAAGCGCAAGTCGTTTCTCGACCAAGTCTTGAATGAGAATCAACATGTGCGGATCACGGTGATTCCATTCGGAGGTGACCCTGAAATGCAAGAGGCCGCCTTCCGGCAAGCTCTTGCAAGAGAAGACGGTCGCCTAGAGCAGGATATATTAAGCGAGGATCGTTCTGAAGGCATCCTAGCAAGGCTCTATCAGGCGCTCCCGGACAAGCCGAGCGATGCCCGGACGCATGAAATCGCAAATCGAATTCGCAGCGCCAAGGCCAGCATTCTCGCGCTTCGAGACCCCCAGGCCGCAAGCACGCAAAGCAAGTGGTTCGCCAACCACATTCGAGCCCTGCCGCCAGAAGGCATCGATCGCATTGAACTTTGGCAGCCAAGCGATAGCTTGCGAATCGAGTACCGCCGTCCTGACCGCAGCGGGTGGTCTCCGATACAGGACGGCTCGCCAGGACAGAAGTCTGCTGCCCTCTTAGCGTTTCTCCTCTCGTTCGGCGAGGAACCGGTAATCCTCGACCAGCCCGAGGACGATCTCGACAATCACTTGATCTATGACCTGATCGTCCAGCAAATCAGGGAATGCAAGAGCAGCCGACAGATCATCGTCGTTACGCACAATCCAAACATCGTTGTGAACGGAGATGCCGAGGCGGTTATCGCCATGGACTACCGTCGTGGCGAGTGCGTGATTGTGAATGATGGAACAGGCTGCCTTCAAGAATCCGGTCCTCGAGAGACGGTCTGTCGAGTCATGGAAGGCGGGCTAGAGGCATTCGTCTCTCGATACAGGCGATTGGCAGTCGAGGGACTCCATGCTAGCTAGCAAAACGGACTTGCTAGCGCAGATCGTTGCAGGCGAGGACTCGTCGCTTGAACTCAAGGAAGTGGTATTCCACGGAGCGAAGGTCGGGGCCCCGAGTCGAGATCAACTCGCGGACGAACTTGCCGCGTTCGCAAACGCCGGGGGTGGAGTGGTGGTGCTTGGAGTTGACGATGCCTCGAAAGAGATCTTGGGCATCCCCATTGACAAGCTGGACTCGCTGGAACAGTTCGTCACTGAAGTCTGCCATGATTCGATCGATCCGGCGTTAGACGTAACGACTCAAAAGCTCTCGATTCCCGATTCGCTCGATGTCCCGCGGTGGGTCCTACGGGTACACGTGGCACGTAGCCTCTCTATCCACCGCAGCCCGGGTGGATACATGCGACGGGTCGGCTCGTCAAAGCGGAAGATGGCTCAAGACCAGCTCGGCCAGCTCTTTCAGCAGCGAAGCCAAGCCCGCCTAATTCGGTTCGACGAGACTGTCGTGCCCGGAACTAGCTTGTCGGACCTTGAACCAAGCCTATTGGACCGGTTCCGAACCAGCCGCACGACTGACGATGACCGAATGCTCGCCACCAAGCTAGGGATGGCGGGAGAAGACGACTTCGGCGAAGTCCGGCTAACTGTTGCCGGTATTCTCATGGGAACACTCAGGCCCGATCGGTGGCTGCGCCACGCGTTCATTCAGGCTGTTGCCTATCGCGGAGATAGCATCGGCGCTGCCATGGACGAAGTGAACTATCAGGTCGACACAAGGGACATCGTTGGGCCGCTTGACGCCCAAGTGGCCGAGGCATGCCGATTTGTGGCGCAAAATCAGAGAATAGCCGGGCGCAAGGATCTCGGACGGACAGATTTTCCTCAGTACGAGATGACGGCTGTATTCGAGGCGGTCGTCAATTCAGTGGCCCACCGAGACTATTCGACACATGGTTCAAAGATCAGGATTCGCATGTTCACCAATCGCCTAGAGTTGTGCTCTCCCGGAGAACTGTCCAATACGATGACTCCGGACACACTCGCTTACCGCCAGTCCACACGGAACGAAGCGATTACGAGCTTGCTGGCCAAGTGCAATGTGCCTGAATCGATCCCAGGCTTGAGATCCAATCGAAGTACGCTGATGGACCGACGGGGAGAAGGGGTCCCGTTGATTTTGGATCGTAGCGAAAAGATTTCTGGTCGCAGACCTCTATACCAAACCGTCGACGGCGCAGAGTTGCTTCTCACAATCTATGCGGCGACTGCGGATGCACTCTGAATGCGATTGAGCTGGCATCCGGGCACGTTTGCTCCCGCACCCAATCCAATTGTGGAAACGGCCGCAGCACCGTCGGAGTACGATGCTGTGAGAAGAAGCGACTGATCCATGTCCCAACTCAAGCGAATCCTAGCCGCCGGCGCTGTCCGTGCCTGCATGCTCGCCAGCATGCTCGTCATCGCCTGCCAAATTGCTCTCCTCCCCTCCCACGGCCAGCCGGTAGAAATCTCCCACGCCGACGAGCACGCAGACTGGCCAGCGGCCGCGTTCGCCCCAAACGGTGACCTGTGGGTCACGTGGATAGCCTATGACGGCAAGGGCGCAGACCAAATCAAGGCGCGGCGACGCAGCGGAGGCCAGTGGCAGGACATCGTGACGGTGAGCCCGCGGGCGGGAGACTTCCTCAAGACCTCGATCGCGATCCGGCCCGATGGGCGTGTCTGGATCGCTTGGGCAGCGCAGGTCGACGGCAATTTCGACCTGTACGCACGCACTTGGCATGACGGCCGGTGGGATCCGGTGGCACAGCTAACGTCTGATCCTCAACCGGACATCCACCACAGCTTGCAAGCGGATTCGAACGGCAGGCTGCACTTGGTCTGGCAGTCGTTCCGCACCGGAGACGCCAACATCTACCTCAAGACCCACGATGGCTACCGCTGGTCGGCACCGATCGCCATCACAACGCACGAGGCCAACGATTGGGAGCCCTCTACCGC
The DNA here is from genome assembly GCA_965207255.1 of Bryobacterales bacterium. Classification (GTDB taxonomy): domain Bacteria; phylum Acidobacteriota; class Terriglobia; order Bryobacterales; family UBA6623; genus VXMF01. Next base: position 71,381 of record OZ242276.1, read on the forward strand.
GCTGGATTCCCAAGACCGTCTCTATGTGGTCTACGACAGCTATCGTCACGGAGACTACGATGTCATGCTGCGGGTGCTGGAGGGTTCCGAGCTCTCACCGGAATACCCGATCGCGGACTCCCCGGACTTCGAAGCGCGGGCCAGCATAGCGATCGATAACGAGGGCCGGGCATGGATTGCCTGGGACGACCAAGGCCCGAACTGGGCGCTGGATATGCCCAGCTGGAATCGCGCCAGCGAGAGGGGCGATTGGGGAGAGCCGCCTCCTTGGAGCGTGGAGGGTTCGGTGGGCCAGTTGGTGAGCCTGCGCTACACGCAGAAGATCGGGGTGGCGGTGTTTGCGGGAGGGCAGCGCTGGACACCGAAGGGCGCCATCGAGGACGCGCTGAGCGAGCAGTTCGCACTGTCGTACGAAATTCCACAGATGACGATCGATCCATCGGGCAACCCGCGTCTGTTCCTGCGCCGCTGGGAGGCCCGCAACGATGGTTCCGGCATGAAGGAACGCCCGGCAGCGTGGAACGTCCACTCCATGACCTACCGGGGCACCGAGTGGTCCGAGCCTGTGCTGCTGGAAGCCAGTTCCGGAAGCAACGACCAGCGCGTGGCTGTCGCAACCAGCGCGCAGGGCAGGACATGGGTCGCATATCCCTCCGATGACCGCTGGGAACCCGGAGGACCGGTCCCGGGGCAGTCCGGCAGAGCCCTGGGCAGGATCCGGATCCTGCCGATCGAACAGACAGAACCCTCGCAACCTGCACTGGATCGGATGGCCGAGCCCTCCGGAGGGCGCCCGTATGCGTCAACCGCTTGGACTGATCGCCGCCATACCGTCGCGGCAGGGCAGAAGCGCTACTCGCTGTACTGGGGTGACCTGCACCGCCACACAGAGATCAGCGGGGACGGCGGATTCGACGGCACGCTGTGGGACATGTACCGCTACGCGTTGGACGCGGCCGAACTCGACTTCATTGCGTCCACCGACCATTTCTACGGCGGCGATGGCGAGTTCGGCTCGGAAGACAACCGGAGCTATGACTGGTGGCGTACTCAGAAACTGGCGGACGCGTTCCATGTCCGCGGTCGCTTCAGCCCGCTGTTCGGGTACGAGCGCTCGCTTCGATGGCCCTACGGCCACCGCAACGTCATCAACCTACAACGCGGCACCACCGCGATCGGACGGACGATCCCGCGGGACCGGGAGAACCCAGACTCTCCGCGGGAACCTGACGAAGTGCGCATCTGGGAGAAGTTGCGCGGCCAAGAGGCGATCACGATACCGCACACCATCGCGGCGGGCGGCGGCACCGATTTTTCCTTCAACGACCCGGCACTAGAGCCGCTGCTGGAGATTTACCAAGGGTGCCGCATGAGCTATGAAGCAGTCGGTGCTCCGCGCGTCAACTCCAACGAGCGCTTCGCAGACGGCTTTGCCCGCAGTGCTCTGGGCAAGGGTTACAAGATCGGCTTCATCGCCTCTTCTGACCATCGCTCCACCCACATCTCCTACGCTGCCGTCTACGCCGAAGAGCGAACCCGCGAGGGAATCTTCCGGGCACTGCAGCAACGCCACGCCTACGCCGCAACGGACAACATCGTGCTCGACGTACGGGTCGGGGAAGCCATCATGGGGGACGCCACCACGACCCGCGACAAGCCAGTCGTGAGGGTGGCGGTACGCGGAACCGGACCGATCCACAACATCCAGATCATTAAGGACAACGCCTATGTGTATTTGGTCAATCCAGGCCAGAGAGTAGCAGCGTTCAGCTTTCGGGATGCTGATGCGATTCCGGGCGAGAGCTACTACTACGTGAGGGTCCAGCAGGAGGACGGCCAGATGGCGTGGGCCTCTCCGATCTGGGTGGAATACCGACCGCAGTAGCGATCAACGCTGGCGGCGGGTTCCGGCGAACGCAAATACCCGACCCCGTGGCTGGACAACCGTCGCTTGCGGCTTGTCTTCCGCTGCAAGAACACGCCCTGAAAGTCACACGAGCGAGGGTCGCGAGGAACCGAATCTGGTATTAACCATGAAGAATATTACTTGTTGCGAGTATTATCATGGAAACTATGCCGGACAAGCTGATCCCCCGAGCAGCAAGCGATTCGGTCACGCGGGCACTTGCACGCTCCCCGGTCGTTGCCATCATCGGCCCCCGTCAATGCGGCAAGACGACCCTAGCTCGGCAGCTCGTATCCACAGGTTCGGCCAACTATTTCGACCTCGAGGATCCCGTCAGTCTGGCTAGGCTCGACCAGCCACTGACTGCACTTCGAGACCTCCCTGGCATCGTCGTCATCGACGAAGTGCAGTACCGGCCCGATCTGTTTCCAGTCCTGCGCGTGCTGGTCGATCGCGACCGCAACCCGTCGCGGTTTCTCGTGCTCGGCAGCGCTGGACCCAGTCTCTTGCGCCAGAGCTCCGAGTCTTTGGCCGGACGCATTGAATACATCGAGCTGACGGGTTTCCAAGTCTCCGAGGTCGGTGCCGCGCAGATGCCGCAGCTTTGGACCCGGGGTGGGTTCCCGCGGTCGTTTCTGGCCGATACCGACGCCGACAGCGTCGCTTGGCGGAGGGCATTCATCCGAGCGTTCGTGGAACGCGACATGCCCCAATTCGGCACTCAGCTCAGCACTCCTGCACTGCACCGGTTTCTAGCCATGCTCGGGCACTATCACGGACAGATCCTCAATGTCGCCGAGTTCGCGACGGCCCTCAACATCGCCCAAGCGACCGTGCGGCGATACCTTGACCTGCTCGAGCAGCTTTTCCTGATTCGGCAATTGCCCCCATGGCACGAGAATCTGCGCAAGCGGCAAGCCAAGCGCCCCAAGATCTACGTCAGGGACATTGGACTCTACCACCATCTGATCGGCGTCACGACGATGGATGCCTTGCAAGTACACCCTCGCATAGGCGCTTCGTGGGAAGGTTTCGTCCTTGAGAAGATCATCGCCGAGGCCTCGCCGGATCACGCCTATTTCTGGAGGACTCACAACGGTGCTGAACTCGATCTGCTCTTGTTCGTAAAGGGCCGGCGAATCGGCGTTGAGATCAAACGTCTGGATGCTCCGCGCCGCACCCGCTCGATGACCGTCGCCGTGAACGATCTCCGGCTGGATGCGCTCTACGCTGTCTACCCGGGAGAGGTGCGATACGACATCGACGACACCATCACCGCGATGCCGGCAGGCGTCCCGTTCTCAATATCCGTCAACGGCGAGTCCCTGTCCGATCCAGGCTCGGCCAGGCTGGCCGAGTAGTCAGGAGCAGGCCCAAGCCCGGAATACTGACCGCCCTCGGCGGCTGGACGGGCTAGACTGGGACCGCCGGCTCTCAGCGAGCCAAGGTTAACCCACCATGAGATTCAACACACTGATCTGCGCGCTCGCGCTTGGCAGCGGGGCGCTCTGTGCGGCCGACCAAGAGGTCTCCGTGCTAGTGGCGTTTCACTCGCAAACGGGCAATACCGAGACTATGGCCAATGCACTGGCCGAAGGCGCCCGGAGTAAGGGCGCGGAAGCCGTTGTGAAGCGCATCGGGGACGTCACGCAAGCGGACCTGGAAGCGGCGGACGGTGTAGCGCTGGGGTCGCCGGTGCACATGGGCGATGTCGCCGTCGCGATCCGCGAAGCCTTGGTGGACTGGGCCTACGGCTTCGGATTCTGGCGCAGCAAGGGCCTTGCCAACAAGGCCTGCGCAGTCTTCGCAACCGGCGGAGCGCCATCGAACGGCAAGGAGTTCACGATGCTGAGCATGGCACTCGGGATGCTGCAGTACGGCATGGTGCTGGTCTCCCCGCACGGCGGACTGGGAGCCTCGGCTACCACGGGCATTCCCGAGCACGAGAAGGGAGTCGGAGAGCACGAGATCGAGGAAGCTCGCGAACTTGGCGCCCGCTTGGCCGAAGTCGCGCGCCGGCTCAAGGAATAAACCCGTTGGTGCGAACAGCGGCCAGAAACGAGCCCTGCGTGCCGCGCTGACCGAGGCTGAGCTTCTAGCGCGTATGCACCCAATCGTGACGGCCTGCTTCAGAGGCTAGACTAGATGTTTTGTGCTCAACAGATTAGTGCATGAATACACACATCCCAGACTCGGCTATGGACTTGTACGGCATGCTTCGGACCTCGAGCTTGGGAGCCCGGTGGACGGGGCTAGCACTGCGGTGCGGATCGCCCGTTGGTGCGCCGCACTGCTGCTAGCGGCGAGCGCCAGCAGCACGCTAGCAGCTCAGACCTCGGGCACGATCGAGGGCACTGTCGTCGACACCCAGGGGCTTGCTATGTCTGGTACCCAGGTCACGCTCGAGGGAGAGGCGCTCATCGCTCCGCTGGTCGCAGCCACCCTTGTGGATGGCTCCTACCGCTTCCGAGCAGTCAGGCGCGGATCGTATGACCTTGCGTTTGAGCTGCCGGGCTTCCGGACGGTTGTTCGCGAAGGCGTCATCGTGGAAGGCAACCGGGCGATAAGGATCGACACAGTGATGGAGCCGGCGCTCGTGGAAGAGACGATCACCGTCACCGGAGACGCGCCTGTCGTCGATACCAGGACCTCCGCGCTGGTCAATGATTTCGGCCAGGTAGAACTCCAAGACGTGCCCTCCGCCACGGACGTGTGGTCTGTGCTCGGCCAAACGCCAGGTGTCCGCATGCGAGGATTTGACGTCGGTGGCTCGCACAAGAGCCAACAGACCGGCTACGAGAGCTTTGGCGTGCGGAATCAGAACCGGATCCTCGCCGACGGAGTGGACACGACCGAGGGCAGCGGAGGCACGGGGTTCTATTTCGACTATTACTCGATCGAGGAGTTCACGACCGCAGCGGCTGGCGCCGACGTGGAAATGACCGCTCCAGGCTCGCTCGTCGTAATGACAATGAAGAGCGGGGGCAACCGCTATAGCGGGATGATTCACAGCGACTACGAGCACGAGAGCTTCGTCGGTGACAACGTCGACGACGAACTCGCTGCACGCGGCTACACGGGCAACCCGAACCTGCTGTTCTTTGAGACGCACGCCGACATCGGGGGACCGATCGTGCGGGACCGCGCCTGGTTCTACACGTTTTACAATCACTTCCGCATTGACAAGGCGGTGTCCGGAGTGGACCGCTCGCTGGCCACCGATCTGGGCGATTTCGATTCGTTCGGCGGCAAGGTCACAGTGCGGTTGACCGACCGGGACCGCCTGATCGGCTATTCGCAGTGGGGATTGAAGGAGAAGCCGAAGCGCGGGCTGTCGGCCGATGTCGGTCCGGACTCGGTGCTTGCACAGGCCAGCTGGAGTTGGGCGCACAAAGCGGAGTGGCAGCGCGTCTGGGGCGACCGCACGTTCATGACCGTGGCCGCCAAGCACTTCGGGTTCGGCTGGCCGATGGTGCCGCAGGTCGATCCGGCTGAACACGTGCCGCGCCTAGACACGGCCACCGGGCGGCTAAGCGGTGCGGGCTGGTTCCCGGGAGAGAACGGCTCGCCGCCGTTCACGTTCGTGCGCTGGAAGCCCCAGGCCAGTGCGATCGTGCATCACTATGTGCCGGACTTCGGCGGCAGTCACGATCTCAAGATAGGCTACGAGTTCCAGATCGACAGCAGCCGCTTCGGCTCGAACGCCAACTCTGGGCACGTCCGCTATCTCGACGACAGCGCCAACGAGCGCCCCTTCAACGTCGATCGCATCATGCTCTTCAGCATGCCGGCCGCTGGCGAGATCGCTTCGGACAACCGGAACCGGCACCACGCGTTTTTCGTCCAGAACACGTGGCAGCCGCTGGGACGTTTGTCGTTGAACCTGGGAGTGCGCTTCGAGCAGCAGCGAACCTACTTCCTTGACGCGGAGTCCTCCCCCTTCCTAGCGGACTTCTTTCCCAGCGGCACCGCCGCCGGCCGGACGAATGTTGTCTGGAACACTTGGGCACCGCGGATCGGGCTGACAGTCAGGCTGGCGTCGCGGACCGTGCTGAAGGGACACTACGGCCGCTACTACCTCAATTTGGCCGACTCGCACGCGGCTGCCAATCCGGCAAGCACCGCATGGATCCGGTACGCGTTTCTCGACCAGAACAGCAACGGCATCTACGACGGCCCCGCCGAGCTAGGCTCCAAATTGGACGAGCAGGGCACGACCGGGACGACGCTTGGTGCCGGCGGGACGCCGGTTGACGCCAACCTGCCGCAAGAGTACGTCGACGAGATTAACGTGTCGCTGGAGCACGAGGTTGCCCAAGGCACCGCTCTCAGAATGTCCTACGTTCGCAAAGATCGGAACGGCGACAGCGGGATCTGGAACGCGCCACAGCAAGGCGCGCTGCTTGCGGGCCATGGCGTCTCGTGCGCTGCAGATCCCGATTGGGACTGTCCGGTGAACTGGCTCACGGGCACGCCATTAAACGTCCAACGTGTTCCAAGCACTGTGGCGGGTGAAGTGGACAATAGGATCTCCGCGTTCCCCGGCCTGGATGCCCTCTATGACACCGTCCAAATGGCCGTGAACAGGCGCTTTACGGACGGCTTCCTGCTGCAAGCCAGCTTCGACTACCAGTGGCGTTCTGAATTTCGAGCGGCGGATGGCGAATCGCGGAGCCCGCTGTTCGCCGACCCGCTCCGAGTCGGCTCCGGCGGGCACGGCCGGATCTGGCAGAACCACAGCCTGGAAGTGGACGCCCGGCAAGCAACAACCAACTGGGGCGGCCGCCTGATGGCCCGCTACACGCTGCCCTACGACATCGGCCTGTCCGGCAACGTCCGCCACCAGAGCGGCTGGCCCTACGCCCTGATCCAGCGCGTGAATATCCCCGGGACAGGGACGAATCAGCCGGTCTTCCTCACTGATCTGTCCCACAACCGCTCCGAGAACGTCACCATCGCCGACATTCGGGTGGATAAGGCGGTCTTCGTCGGCCCCGAACGCCGCATCACGCTAATGCTGGACATCTACAACCTATTCAACTCGAACGCGGTGACCAACTTCTCTTTGAGGGCAGGCGACGACAAGCGAGTCATCGCCGCGCTCGATCCGATCGCGATGAAGCTTGGTGTGCGCTTCCAATTCTGAGCTGCAGGCGACGGACCGGCCGCCGACATCCTAGAAATCTTGGTCACACGCCCGGCAGTCTCCCGCGGCGACAGCTGTTTCCGCTGAACTCGACTAAGGGCCTCGTGGCACCGAAGTTCCTCTCGCGCCAGCTTCTTCCGGCTCAAGACAGCCCTGCTTTGCCGCAAGCACGCCTGACAGCCGATCCAATCCGTCGACCGTCTGTGCGAGCAGATCTCAGCCCATACAGATCCACGCGCTGGAGGGGCTCATTTCTCACTGCAGGTCAGGGCCGATTCTCGTCCGCGCACGACGGAATTGACGCGGTCAGCTATTGGACCGCGGACCGACATTCTCGTATGACAGCTCCCGCCTAGCACGCAACTCGCCAGGCAGCAATGCACCGTAGAGCGCGTCCAAGATCGGGGTCCCGACAGCGAGTTCGCGGCCATAGCGACACACGGCACCCAGCTGTTCATAGAGTTCAGAGGCGTCGCCTCGCTCGAGATCTCGATGCATAGAAGCGGTCGTTTCTGGCGACAGGCTCTCATAGCGACTCACTTGGGCCGAGACGAAGTCTTCCGGAATCCGCGCTCCATGCGCCCTGCCAACTGCAGCGATTTCCTCCCCCGCGGTCAGCAAGAGCCCGCGCGTCTCCGGCACACCGAGCAGCACGCCCAAGGGAGCCCGCGCCGCCGCACCTACCGAACCGATTGAGCACACCAGCAACAGCTTGATCCACATCGCCGTCCAGATATCTTCAGACGCATCCAGCGACATCCCCGGGACAGCCGCAAAGGTATCGACCACTCTGACTACTCGATCCGAGAGTCCTCCGTCGAGTTCGCCACAAGTAATGGACGGGCGGAGTCCTGTATGCAAGATTTCGCCGGAATTGACCCGCTCGGCAAAAATTCGGCTCAGACCTCCCAAGACCGATTCCGCCCCCAAAACGTCGCGCAGGACCGACGGCGCGTCAACTCCGTTCTGCAGTGGTATAGCCACCGTCGAAGGGCCTACGAGTGGGCGTGCGGCTTCGGCGGCAGCACGGACGTGTTCCGCCTTGCATGCAAAGAACAGAATGTCGGGCGAGGGAGCGCTGCTGCCAGTCTCAAGGACATCCAGCCGGGGCAAGTGGACATCACCGTGGGGACTATGCACGCGCAGGCCCTCGGCCCGCATGCGGCGGGCACTCTCTGCCCGCAACAGGAAGGACACGTCCAACCCGGCTGAGGCCATTCGCGCCCCGAAGTAGCCGCCGACGGCTCCAGCCCCCAACATTACGATCTTCACGGTTCAATGATCCCAGAATCCGGCAGCCGGACGCGGCCACCGATCAAGGCCACCAGAGACAGGAGTCTCCCGCGATGCCAAACGGCTCTTCGGCAATTCGGGCGGAGTCAGCGACATCAGCTCTGGAGCTTCGTTCAACGAGTGCCAATCGCACGGCCGAGAGCTGGGGCTGATTCTGTCTCGCTCTAGGTGGGGCACCTCCTCCCGATCTGATTCGCACCCCTCTTCGACCGCGCGTCCTCGCGGCTGACCCTTGCCGACTATTGTCTCGCCAGCGGCTTGCACCTCGCACTGGAGTTGGCCGGCGTTGCGGCCAGCCGCTACGGTTTCGCCCCGCCGCCGGGCTAGCCGATCGGCAACGCCGGGTCGATCTCGGCGAGCACTCGATCCGCTGCTGCGGCGGCGACCCAGATCTCGCCGAAGCCCTCCGACGGGACGCCGAGGACGATTGGGAGTGACGGTAGCGATCTGTCCAAGCTGTTGCGACTCGGCTGATCAGTTTTGATAACTGCAACTCTGGCTTGATACGATGGATGACCCTTGGGCTCTTCAATGAGCATGCGATCCAGTCGGCACAGGCTCGCCCGGGCCCGGGCTCTTTGAGAGAACATTCTGCCCTGAGGAATGAGCATGGGTTCCGGCTGAGTGATCGACGAAACGTGCTTCTAGGGTTTCGGAACTGAACGTCAGTGATGGCAGCAGGAGCTACCGGACGTCACTGCTGCTATGAATCTTCCCCGGTAGGGAACGACAACATGACTCGGTATGCCTACATCTTCCTAGATGAGTCTGGAAACTTCGACTTCGGCAATAGCGGAACTCGCTATCTCGTGCTGACCAGCGTTGGCATATCCCGCCCGTCTCCGATGTGGGGCCGTCTTGACGACTACAAGTACCACTGCATCGAATCCGGCACGGACATCGAATACTTCCACTGTTACAACGACCGCTGGCCTGTGCGCAGTGCCGTCTTCAATCTGATTGCTGAGCATATAGACAACTTGCGCATTTGCTGCGTTGTGAATGAGAAGCAGAGAACCGCCCCCGAGATGCGGGAAGACAAGCGCTTATACCCCTGGATGTTGGGCTACTTGCTGAGGCGTGCGCTGTCTGAAGAGCAGACCGCAGGTGCCGAGGAAATCATCGTCATTACCGATACCATTCCGGTGACCAAGAAGCGGAGAGCCGTTGAAAAAATCATCAAGCAAGCCGTGGTGAGCAAACAGTTGCCGAATGTGACATACCGGATCCTGCATCACCAGTCGCGCTCCCACTACGGGTTACAGGTGGCCGATTACTGCTGCTGGGCAATCTTCCGGAAGTGGGAGAGGGAGGATAGTACCTGGTATGACCGAATCAAACCAGCCATACGTCTTGAACTCGACGCCTTTCCGAAAGGATGACCCCCCTGACTACTCCGTTGCTGGAGAGAGCACCCTTGGCACTCTTGTCATCAGGAGGGGACCTTTGCCCATAACATAGCACATCATGCTCCCGACTGAGTGAGTTTGCTAGCGATCGCACACAGTTAACATAGGGGTTCCGGTTCCTGTAAGACTGGAGAGTGCGGATTGGGCTCCGCACGCTGAAGTCGGAGACGGTGCGGTGGCTGCAACGGGCGTTGCAGCAGGGTATATCGTCAGGTACCAGGTGCTCAGCCCCAGCTTGGTGTTTTCGAGCACCGTGCCGGCAAGCAACGAGGTCTGATGCTTGCAGCGGATGCATTGCAGGGCTTTGCGCGGCCGCAACTGGCAATGCTTGTGGCAGCCCTGCGGCCAGCGCGCTTTGAACAACGTTTGGGTGCATTGTTCGTCCATCCCCTAGCGCACTAGCAAGTCCTGTAAGCTCTGTCCGGCTGGAATTGGACACGCTTCTTGGGAATAGATAACTCCTGTATGATCAGATGCTTAGAATACGTCAAAGGGTGCCTTATGTCAGCCGAATTGGCCACCTGAGCGTCAAGTACTTGCCTCCTAAGGGTAGCTGTGCCTTCGGGGTAATCAGGAAGGCCAATGATATCCAGCAACCGTTTCAATCCTCTGCCGTAAGGCCCACTCAGTCTGCCCCTCGACCCCAATGAAGACCGGTCGCCTGGGCTTGACAGTTGGGAGGCGGCGCTTCATCGGCTTTCAACCGAATCTAGGAATGCCACCCAGCACGCCCGCTCTGTACTTGGGATAGAGTCGGACATCACGGCGGAGTCCCTGCACAGCCTGAGCGCCGTGCAATCGAGTCGCGCCGTCTTGCGTCTTCTCGAGTATGAACACCTCTTCTTTCTCCAAGTCGTCAAGTAGTCCGACGTTGTGCGACGTAATGAACAATTGCGAATCATGAGGATTCGTTTCCGGGGAGCGGAACCAGTTGAGGATCTCTCCCACGATATCGACGTGAAGGTCGCCGTCCATTTCATCGAACACTCCGGGGACTCCATGCGTTAGAGCCCTGTGCAGTTGAGGGAGCAAACGAAACAGGCTCTTTGTTCCGCTGGACTCGAGGTACAAGCCAAGGGGGGTGTCGACTCCCGGATGACGGAACGATATGGTCTTCTTCCCGTTGTCGTCAGATACATCGACGTCGGATATCCCCAAATCGCTGCACTGGATCCGTTCCTTGAACCAATTCCACAGTCCGGGTACCGTTTCGACTAGTTCTGCCACCCCCTCGGCGGGAAGTTGAAGACTCTCGTATTGGACTATGTTCGTCAATAGGCCGACGGTCTTTAGCCAGTCCACAAGACGCATCGCCACTGGCACATTCAGCAAAGCAAGCGTGGCTATCACTGAAGCGTCTGGGCGCACTGCCTCGAGGCGGGGGTCTCTGGCGGTGACGCCGAATTCGTCAGAAACGTGAATTGGGTCACCAGGCCCTGTGCGTTCAAACAGCCGGCGCCGCCGACCCTTCGGGAAATAGGAAAGGGCCTCGTAACGAAAGCGCTCGCTGCAATGATTCCAGGGTTCCCGTTCCGCGACCAGTTCGTACCTGAAAATCTGCGGAGGCTCGCCGGGCGCGAGCCAATCCCCCTCCAACTCTAGGCGTAGTGCGGTCGGCTTGCCGGCGCTCGCCTCTGAGAAGAAAGGTGTGAGCAGAGTGATGGGGCTGTTCTTTGGCTCAGACAGGGCTGGTAGGCCTGCGACACGTGCGGTTGAGACCAACGCGTCCAGCAGGGCCGTCTTGCCCGACCCATTGGGCCCCATGAGCACGACCACTGAAGGGAGACGAACATCGGGCTTTGCGATGCTCCGCCGAAATCGCGGGAGGTCTGGCGCGGTCTTCGGAATCCGGAGATCCAAGACAACTTCTTCACGTATCGAACGGAAATTGGATACCGCAAGAGTGTGAATCATAGGCTGATCTTAACAAAGAATCGTCGTAACCTAGAAATATTGTAGAAATTCATCTCCCAATGCGAGCTGTCGACTTCTTTGCCGAGAGACTCGCCCATGGGCCCGTCTGGGCAGCATGTCCCTCGACCCGCTTGTACTGAATTCGATCTAGTTGGCTTCGGGGGAAACGGGGGAAACTCGTGGCGAGGGCGCAGAGCGCCCTGCCATTGCAGTCTTGTCGGCCGACACAGCCCGTGCGATGGGAATACGGGGAGGATGGTGACGGGTCTGGGCCACCTGTGGTCAGCGGCCCACCGGCTTGGCCTACGTGGGACGGCGCTTCCGGAGTCGAGCCGAGTCAGGGGTCCCGCCGCTCGCCGCAACGAATTGTAGTGGCTATACTCAGGGATAGACACCCCCGTGCTGGGAGGTGGTGTAACGGTAACACGGCAGACTCTGGATCTGTTTATCGGGGTTCGAATCCCTGCCTCCCAGCCAACTCCTTAAGATCCAGAGTTAAACCGCATACCTGGCAAAGCGCCGAGGCGCATGCAGAGCCCCCGCAGCTGAAACGAATCCAGCGGGCGGCGGAGGTTCTCAGCGCAGCTCCGTGACGGAGAGCACCCTGTCAATTTCAGGATTCTCCAGCATCTGGACGGTGCCGCTCGGCCACGTGATCTCGACCATGCGCACCTCGGCATCCGCGCCGAGCCCAAAATGCACGCGGCTGTCGGACGAACTCGCGTAACCCACAGCCGTAGTGGCGTGGTTGTGTTGGACCCTTCCCGAGCCTTGGACTATCCGTACTCGGGCACCGATGCCGTCGCGGTTGCTGGCTGTTCCCTCCAAGTTCAAGCCCAGCCAATGTCCTCCACTGGACTCGTTGAACAGGATCGAGGCATTCGTGCCAATCGCTGAGATGGCTACATCCACGCGCCCGTCGTTGTCTAAGTCCCCAAACGCAGCCCCACGGTGGGCTGCAGATATCTGCATGGCTGGGCCCGCTTGCGGCCCGACATCCCTGTAGGTGCCGTCGCCCAGATTCTGGAACAGAGCGTTGGGTAGCCGATATGAGACGCTGCGGTACAGCTCGACATTTTCACTCACGTGGGAATTGGCGGTGAAGATGTCCTTGTCGCCATCGTTATCGAAATCGAACGCGCCGACGCTCCAACCGGACATCATGAAGGACTCCAGCCCGAGCTTGCTCGGATAGGTCGCGTCCACAAATCCGGCCCCGCGGTTCAGGAACAGCGGAAAGGTCTCGTTGGTCAGGGCCGTGACCGTCACATCCGGCGAGCCGTCCCCGCTCAGGTCGCGGAAATCCAAGCCCATGCTGGAAACTGGGATTCCATCGCCGGTGAACGCGACTCCCGCTTGGACGCCGACTTCTTCGAAGCGCTCGCCGTCCACGTTGCGAAACAAGAAGTTCCGCACCGAGTCATTGGTCACAAAGACGTCTTGGAGGCCATCGCCATCGTAGTCGGCCGTGGCGGCGCTCATGCCCTTGCCGATGTGCGCCGAGATCCCGGTTCGTGCGCTGACATCCTCAAACGTGCCGTCACCTCTGTTGCGGTACAGAGAGTTCGGCAGCCCTTCGTAGTGGGCCGGCGAACAGGACAGCCTGCGCCCCGGGTCGCCGCACACGCGATTGTTGTCCCAATTCCAGTCCAAGTAGTTGACCACGAACAAGTCGAGGTGGCCGTCGTTGTCAAAGTCAAGCCAAGCGGCCGCCACAGACCAAGGCTTGGCCGGCGGAAGACCCGCGCCGACTCCCGCGCTCTCCGTCACGTCCTCGAAGCGGCACGCACCGAGATTTCGATACAGGATGTTACGGTTCACGCCGGTGACGTAGATGTCGGTCCGTCCGTCGTTGTCATAGTCCGCAGCGGCAGCACCCATGCTGTACCCAGCGGCCGCGACACCGGCAGCCTGCGTGGCATCCTCGAATACGCGGCCTCCCAGATTGCGATAGAGGCGGTTGTGGAACGACGGGCCGGATTTCACCAAGTCTGGAAAGCGAGCTCCGTTCGTGAAGTAGACATCCAGCAGGCCGTCGTCGTCGCAATCGAGCAAGGCGACTCCCCCCAAGGTCGAATCCGGCATCGGCTTGTCGTCGGTGGTGCCGTTGTTGAGCACGAAGTCGACGCCACCGGGCACCGCCTCAAACCGGATCGCCACGGACGGGTCAGAAGCGGGCTGGGGCGGCTCGGGCGAACTGTCGCGCAGCCAGATCCAAGCGCCGGCACCGACGAGCAACAGCCCTCCGGCGAGAACCGCGAGCCGTCCTCTTGCGTGTGTGGCTGGCTGCACCGGCGGTACCGCTCGCGCCACTCTCCGAGCCTTGCGGGCCTGTTGGCTGCCCTTCCTCTTGCTCACGAATCACGCTCGCGCCGGAGCACGCAGTGCAAATGCTGAATGGCGTCCTGTCGTCGATAATGGACGTGTCGAAGAGCCGTCCCAGGCCGCCTGCGAGCGTTAAGCTCGAGTCGTGAACAGTGTATCAGACCGCTCGTCGTTCCAAGCATCCGAGCCCGTCGGTTTCCGAGCCGTCTGCAAGCCAGTCTCCCAAAAACTAGGGGCTTATATACAATCCTAACCAAAGCAACCAATTTTCATTTCATTGCAAGCGGCTACCGGCGCTTGGATTTCCGTCCTGTGCGCTGGATGTAGTCCCAGTTATTCTCGCCTTTGGGCGGTGCTGCCAGCAACGCACGCATGATGTTCTCGGGAGTGTCGGCAATTGGCTCGGGCAGAGGGTATTTGACCGGACGCCCGCGCGGTCGCTTGGGCTGCTCCGTTGGCTTGCTCATCGTGTCCATCCTAGAACACGCCCTAGCGTTGCTGCTGGCGTGTGGCGCGGGGCACTCATAGCGCCATTTCCCGCGCCCCGGAATCCCGCCCGTTGGCGCGCTTCAGATCCTGGTACCGCAGGCGCTTGCCGATCATCCGCAGCATGGTGCCTTCCATCTGCTCCAAGGTGTCCGCCGGGCGCTCATTGTGGCGTCCCGAGAATTCGTTCACGTAGCGCTGCAGGTGCTTCGGCGACATCTTGTGGTAGGTCCCCACATAGCCGCGCTTAAGCATGCTCCAGAACGACTCCACGCCATTGGTGTGGGCCTGCCCGCGCACATACTCGCTGACCGAGTGCTGGACGGCCTCATGCGCGAATGGCAGTGTCTCGTAGGCACTGGCCTCGTCGCTATAGACCGTCGCGTGGCGCTCCGCAGAGTTCTTGACGAAGCCTTGCAGGGTGTGCTTGTCGGTGCCCTCCACGGCCTTGGCCACGACGCGCTTCGTGGCGCGGTCGCGAGCGCCCACAACCGCCGCCTTGCCGACCGGGCCGCGCCCCGTCAGCTGCTCGCGAACATGCTTTGGCATGTTCTTGCGCTTGCCGCCCAGATAGGTCTCGTCGACCTCGACAGGCCCCTCGAAGCGCCCCTCGCTGCGGTCCCAGGTCTCGCGGATGCGATGTGCCAGGTGCCAGGCCGATTTCTGCGTGATGTCCAGATCGCGGTGCAACTTCATGCTGGAGTCGCCCTTCAGATTGGTTGTCAGCATGTAGGCCGCGATGACCCACTTCTGGGCACCGAGGTTCGAGTTCTGCATGACCGTGCCGGTGCGCAGCGAGAAGAACTTGCGGCACTTCCGGCAGCGATAGCTCATGTTCGGATGCTTGGCGCCAGACTCAGACTTCGTTACATCTTCCGATTAGAGTTGTCACGAGTTGGGGCTGAGACTCTGACTGGGTAAGGCTGTGGGGCCATCGGCTAGCGACCGCTGCTGGATGGCAATTCGTAGACCAGGCGCAGCTGGGTTCCAGGAAACACGGTGCGCGTGCGGTTCAATTCCTCCAGCAACGGGGCGAGCGCCTCGTCCTGGGCGCGACTGGCTTGGTGTAGCAGGCGCACCGTCAGCGTGCCGCCCGCCGGATCGGGCAACAGGCTGGCGTCGCTCTGGAACAGCGCCTTGAGCAGGCTGCGGGCTGTCTCGGGATTGTCCAATTGCGGGGCCAGCGCCGCTGCCATGCAGGTTTCAGCCCGGTAGGCCAGCATGCGCAGTGTCTGCATTAGCTGGCGCAGCGGCTCCGGCAGCGCTTGCAGTTTCTCCGGCTCCGACAATTCGCCCGCCTGCATGTGCTGGTCGGCCACCTTGCGCGCCAGCAGGAAGCCCTCCACCAGCTTGTCGCAAGCCTCGATCTGCTCATCCAGCTCACGCGCCTTCGGCGTCTTGGCGTTGGGCTCCAAGGCCCGCTTGCGGCGCAAGTGGCCGACTTCGTTGCGGGCCTTTTTGAGCGCTTTGTCGATCGCCCGCCAGGCCGGGTTGACCACCCACGCGTCCGCGTCGACCTCGACCAGACCGTGTTCGGGCAAGCTGTCGAGGCCGAACTCGGCGCGCATGTACTTGAAAAAATTCTCCTGCGTCCAGCGCGACCGCAACAGACCCGCCAACTGCTCGGCCGCCAGGCTCGGATGCGTGCTCACCAGCGCCGGCTGGCGCTGGCCTTCACCCGGCTCGCCCGCCAACTCGCGCGGCTTGCGCGGCTGGCCGTGCTTGCCCTCCCCGCGCAGGCGACGCTCGGCCCAGAAGCGGATCTCGCGCACTTGGCAGTGCCCGCCCAAGTCCAGCTCGCGCTCGCACAGCCGGCCCTCCAGCGTGGCCTCGCCCAGCGGCGAGCGCACCGGGATCGAGGCCGCCCGGAACTCACTGTCGGGCCAGCGCTCGGCTTGCGGCCCCTTGCGCCAACTCACCACCGCGATGCCCACCGCGCGCAACTCGCGGAACAGCGCCGGACTCCACCCCTCGCGGTCGAACACCAGCGTCAGGCGCGGTTCGCCACTGGCCGCCCCGGGCCTCTCATCCAACAGCCCCAGCTTGCGCAATTGCGGCACGATGCCAGTCCAGATCTCGCGCACCATGCCGTCGTCCACCTGCCGGTGCAGGCACAACAACGGCGCCCCGCCCAAGGCCTGCACCCAGTAGCCCGCCGCCGCCGGCAAGGCCAGCTTCTGGCGCGACACGAAATGTTTCGGCAGCCGACCTTGGCCACTGTAGACCTGCACGTGGCCATCGACGAACAGCGTGGCGACGTCCTCCGGATCCGCGCGGCACCAATCTTGCGCCAGGGCCCCGATCCACTCCCGCAGCCCCTCGCTGGCAGCCAGCTGACGGCTCCTGCGGCGCAGCGTGCGCGAGCAGGGACAGCGGTCCAGGCCCAGCAACGCGCCCCACTCGCCGGGCTGCTGGTAGCGCAGCGCTTCGGCGTTGCCCAAGCGGGCCAGCAGCAAAAAGGCCCACAGCAACAAGAGCGAGGGCAGCGAGTAGAAACCCTGCGGCAGCGACAGCAACCCGGCGTGCCGCAACAGGCCTTGCTGCAACAGGGCCGGAACAGCGGTCAGCACACCAGCCCCGCTGACGGTCGCGGCCGGCTCGAAGTGCGGCGCTTGCCCGTCGAGCACGCCCAGCGAGGCCGCCACGCGCCCGGCCGTGTCACGGGCGGCCCGGCCCAAGGGGGCCTGCGCGTCGCGCTGGTTGCGCTCTTGCTTGTCCGACAACACCACCGCGCTGGTCTCAGGCTCGGCGCTAATCTCGGGCTCGGCGCTGGCCTCCGACACCACCGCCGGCGCGGGCTCGGCACCCGCCTGCGAGTCGGCCTGCGGCTCGAACAGCCCCTCTGCTGGGCTGCCGTCCGACTCGCCCGGGCGCCGCGGCGCACACTGGCTGGCGGGCAGCAGTCCCGCTTGGCTGTAGCTCCACAGCGTCGAGCTGCTCACAGCGAGTTGCTGGGCCACGCGGTACAGGCTGTGGCCGGCCTGCAACAGTTCGGCGGCCTGGGCCAGCACGGCGGGATCCTCGATGCCGTGCCGCCGCCGGGGCTTGCGCGGCGGCTGGAAGTCGCCTTCGCCGCGCTGGATCAAGCGCGCCTTGGCGCGCGCCACCGTGCGCGGGCTGAGAGCGAAGGCCTGGGCCAGCACGGTGTGCGTGGCGAGGCCAAACAGGGCGCAGCGGGCGAGACACAGATTGCGCCCGACTTTGTCGTCTACGGCATGCGAGGCGAACGGCTGGGTGAACAGGAAGTAGACGAAGTCGTGGCCATCGCGCAACAGATACAGGCTGGAGTCGAGGGGCAGCGATTCGCCGTCTTGGAGCTTGTAGGCGGGCGCTGCGGGGGAGTCTTGGGGGGTGCTTTCGGCGGCAGTCACTGGACATATTATACCGCAAGAACTTAGGTCGCGTCAAGTGCGCAACTGTGAGCGAAAAAGCCCCTAAACCCTAACTTACAGGGCGGTTACGACGCGAACAAGCCTCACATCACCCAGCCCGATCGCGGTAGGGAAGCTGATTGCTCAACTCTCCCCGCGCAGATCCGGACGGGCGCGCTAGCGCATCCGGCTCCTGCCTTCGGTTTTGACGGTGAATCGCTCGGTAGGCCATGGATGCGCGATCTGTGGTTGCGGCCACAGCCGTGCACAGATACGCTCCAAGCGTTCCCAAGTGAAGCGGTCCTTCTGTGATCTCCTGCGGAGTATCTTCATCCAGATCCGTTTCAGGTGGTATACGAACGCTTTTAGCGACCGGCTGCTGGTCGGCACGGCATAGTAATTCAACCAGCCGCGCAGCACCTGTCCCAGCCAGCGCCCGGTCTGCCATACGTCATCGTGCATCCGGCGTCGCAGGGCTTCGCGCAGGGCTTGCAGGGTCCGTCTCATTCGCTTCCCGACGGGTTTCCGCCCCAGTCCGAATCGTCCGTTCCGCTTCTTCCGACAATAGTGCGTGAAGCCTAGGAAGTCGAACGTTTCCGGTTTCCCCGCCCCTCGTTTCCGGCGGTTCGCCTGAGCAAACCGTCCGAACTCGATCAGGCGGGTCTTCTCCGGGTGCGTCCGCAGGCCGAATTGCTCGAATCTATCCTGCACGTCCTTCAGAAACCGTTCTGCGTCTTCGCGGTGCTGCGCCGCCACCACATGTCGAGTCGCCCGGGGGAATCACACCCCCGGGCGCTCACAGCACCGGACGTGAACGTCTCCGCTCATCCGGCTCTTCCCAACCAGCCTTGCCCGTACAGCAGTCGCCAGTGCGCGAACAGTCCTCCGTCGCGCCGCGCGATGCGGCGCAACCAGTGCGCCGCTCTCCGCCAGTGACCGCGCAAGCGTTTGTACTTGCGCGTTGCCCACCTCACGAGTTTCCGGTCGATGTGGCGCAGGGTGGGGTACAGTGCCGACTTATAGTAGGCCCCGTAATAGTTCACCCAGCCGCGGATCGCCGCATTGAACATACACGCCAGGTCGGTCAGGGACTTGTCGCTGCGACAGGGCAGCTTCCAGCTCCGCACCTCCCGGCGGATGGCCTTCGCCGACTTCCCGCTCACCGCCGGACTGAAGTTCACGAAGTATTCGCCCTTCCAGTTCTTCGACCTTCGGGGCCGGAACGCGTATCCCAAGAACTCAAACGTTGTCACCGGGTGTGTCCCGGTGCGGTCTCCATCCTCGCAATACACCACCTTCGTCTTCTCCGGGTGCAACTCCAGCCCGCACTCTGCCAGCCGTCGCTGCAAGGCCGCTTTCAGGTAGTCCGCCTGGGCTTTCGACCGGCAGTGGCAGACGATGTCGTCCGCGTACCGTTCGAACGGGATGTTGGGAAACTCCCTTCTCATCCATGCATCAAAGGCATAGTGCAGGAAGAGATTTGCGAGCAGTGGACTGGCCACGCCGCCTTGCGGCGTGCCCTTGTCTCGTGCCTCGCGCCTCCCATCCGGCATCTCCACCTCGGCTCGTAGCCAGCGTTCAACGTACAGCAGGATCCAGCGTTCCCGCGTGTGGCGGCGCAACGCTTTCAGCATCAGGGAGTGGTCGATGTTATCGAAAAATCCCTTGATGTCAAGGTCTAGAACCCAGTCGTTGTGCCAGCACCGCTTGCGCGCCTGCCCGATCGCTTGATGCGCCGATTTGCCCGGCCTGTAGCCGTACGAGTCGGGGTGGAAATGCCGCTCCAACTCCGGTTCCAGAACCTGCTTCACTACCATCTGGGCGACCCGGTCCGCTACCGTGGGAACCCCCAGCGGCCGGATTCCTCCGCCCTCCTTGGGAATCTCCACGCGCTTCACCGGTGGCGGCATGTAGCTGCCGGACGCCATCCGATTCCACAGCTTGTAGAGGTTGTCCCCTACATCCCGCTCGAAATCTTCCAGTGTCTGGCCGTCCACGCCTGCCCCGCCCTTGTTGGCCTTCACTCGCTTGTACGCTTCCCACACCTGACGTTTGGTGACGGGAAACGGCTTGGCTGGGGTCATGAGAGTCCTCCCGTTGCCGGTTGCTCCCTTGGCCCCAGCCGGTTGGGGCGGCCCCTTCGCTCCGGTTCGATTACCGAACCCTCAGCGCTACTACGGGCCACTCCGCCCCTGCGCACCGCCTCGGTACTCTCCCGCTCACGGTTCTGCCGCTTGCGGTTCTCCCTTAGCATCAGTGCAACAGGTTCCCACGTTCCACACAGAAGCCCGGATCGTGTTCCCGCCGCCTTTATGCCGGACGCCGACCGGGCAGTAAGCAGGTACCCCCCGACCTTGTCCCGGAGTAACGACTGCCCCCCGGTTTTGACGCCGTCCCTACGCTTTCGACACCTCATCAGCGGTTCACTTGCGTTCGGCTCCACGATCCATACCTGACCGGGTCTACGCCCGGCCTTTTCCTAGCTCGCTCACCACCACACCTCTTAAGTGCAGCAGCAGTAGGTGGTTTGCAGCCTCCGCCTGCACGGCGGCTGCGGAGGGTCTTCCTCCATCTCCTGTGCAGCACAGCTGCACGGGGAGCTTGCGCTCCCCTGCGTGCCTTCGTGGCACACAGTCGTCGGCGTAGCGCACGATGTACACCTCGCCGCGGGCCGCTTGCTTGCGCCATTTCCGATCCATCCACAGGTCCAACACGTAGTGCAGGTACATATTCGCCAGCACGGGCGATATGATCGCCCCTTGCGGACTGCCCTTGCCCGTGTCGCTCCATTGGCCATCTTCCATGGCGCCCGCGCGCAGCCACCTGCCGATCAGCCGGATTACCCGCCGGTCTCCGATGCGATGTTCCAGAAACCGGATCATCCAATCTCTGTTCATTTCGTCGAAGTACTTGCGGATGTCGCAGTCGACGATCCAGCTGACCTTGTGCCGTTCGATGACGTAGGCCAGTGCGTCGAGCGCATCGTGCGCCCCCCGCCCCGGCCGGAATCCATAGCTGAATCCTAGAAATTCCTCTTCGTAGATAGGGTTCAGAACCACGTCTACCATGGCGCGTTGGACGATCTTGTCTTCCAGCGCCGCGATGCCCAGCGGTCTTTCTCCGCCGTCCGGCTTCGGGATCTTCACCCGCCGCACCGGCACCGCTTGGTACGTTCCCTGCTGGACCCGTTGCCATAGGTCGTGTAGTTTCCCGTCCAACCCTTGCTCGTAGTCCGTCCACTTCACCCCGTCCACCCCCGCTGCCGCGTCCCGCTTTAAGCGGCGGTACGCCGCCTCTAAGGCTTCCGGCGTGATGTGGTGCAGTAACGCTGTCAGTCGCTCTTTCGGATTCCTCCTCACAAATTCCCGTATCCGGTCCGCCGCCTGTGACACGGCCTTCCGACGCTGCGTTCGGCCCGTGCTTTGGCTTTCCAGATTCCCGTTGGCCGGAGGCCTTCGCTCCTCTGCATCCGCCACGCCTTGCGGCGCTTTGTTCTGCATTCTCTGCACTACTATGCCTCCGTCTGACTCCTCCGCCCGTCCATCTCCGGCTTCGGCATTACTTGCCTTCCCGGAGCGATCCTGCGGGCGACCCCGCAGGATGGCGCGGAGGCCTCCCAGGTCCCGGCCAAAGGCTTGCGTGCGTGCCTGTGTTCTCCGACGCCGCGAAGCCGGTGCAGCCCTCGCCATGGCGGTCTGCCCCGTGTTGCCTTCAACGTTACATACCGTCTCGGCACTCCGGTTCTCTTTTTTCGGCGCTCAATCGCACTGCCCACACGTACCGCTACCGACGCTTCACCCCTACCCTCGCGGGTAGCGGCGCACGGCTCGCGGAGGATCGTGTCTTGGCTATGTCTTCGATCCAAGGGACTTTCACCCTCTGCCTTTCTGCCAGTTAGCCTGGCGCACATGTAACGAAGTCTGAGACTGCACGTTCGTGGAGCCGCAGTGCGGGCAGCTCGGGCCGTTTGGCCAGCGCAGCGCGGCAATCCAATCCTCGGCGTGCTGGTCGTCTGGGAAAAGCCTGATCAGCTGCACGATGGAAATGCCCTTGCGGCGGGCCTTGCCCGGGCCCGGATGGTCGTGTTTCCGGCGTGTTCTCATAACACTACTATGGTAACCACTACAGCTTCACAAGTCAAGCGCAATCAATGATTTAGAGATGGATTGCGCAGGTTTTTCCTACAAGCAAAATTGGTGGCTTTGGTTAGGATTGTATATAAGCCCCAAAAACTAAGGGAGCCCTATGCGAAAGTACTCGACGCTTGAAATCTCCTTGAGACTTGAGCAAGTCCCCAAGCCTACGGAAGTGAACGCGTGTCGTGTCCTGATCTTCCGACCAACCCATCCGGTCTGTTATAGTCTGCAGCATATGAGTGACAGCAGCTTCGGCAAGGGCTTCAAGATCACGCTAGGCATCGTCGCAGCACTGGCAGTTATCTTCATTGCCTTGCCAGCCGGCTGCACCGCGTGTCTGCTCGTCCTAGGCTGAGCAACAAGCTAGCTTCACCGCCCGCTGTGTACGCTTCAAGATATGAGAACGTTCTCATATCGTGAAATATGTGAACCCGGTGAATATGGGAACCTGCGGCCCGAAACATTAGGCCTAGCAAGGCGTTGGGGCCTGAGCAGGTTCCCATATGGCTACCGTGGCCCGGGGCCGTCCAGCATGGCAAGGAGTTCGTCATGCATCCCGTCGAAGGTTCCCTTGCGAAGGTTCGGCGGCTGCCGGGATGACAGGATATCGAGCTTGTTGGCCGGGTCGACGCGCAAGTACATCTCGGTCGACTGCAGGGTGGCATGACCGAGCCAGAGGCCGACCTGCCGGATGTCACCCGTGGCCTCGAGCGTGCTGAGGGCGCAGGCGTGCCGCAGCGAATGCGGGGTCACGGTCTTCCCGGCAATTGTCGGTGTGGCGCTCGCCGCGGTCGCGACATGCAGGGCGAGCCTTTTGGCGAAGCCGCGCCGGGTCAGGCCTATGCCCATCGCGTTTAGGAATAGATGCCCGTCAGGGCTCTCCGGCCGCACGTTGAGCCATTCGCGCAGAGCGGAGCGGGTCTGCTTCCACAGTGGCAGGATGCGCCCGCGGCGACCCTTGCCGATGACGCGGACGCTGGCGAGTCCCGGCGTGTCGAGATCCTGCACAGCCAGGCCGACCAATTCCGAGACCCGCAGGCCCGCATTGTAGGCCAGGCACAGCATCGCTCGATCGCGCAGGCCAGTGACCGTGTCGGCAGGTGGAGCATCGAGCAGGGCCTGGATCTCGGCCCGGCTGAGATAATCGACTGGCGGCTGATCGCCCTGCTTTTGGGGCAGGGCATGCACCTGCGCAGCTAGGTCGAGGCATTCAGGGTGGCGGAATTCGAGGTAGCGGAAGAAGGACTTGATCGCGACCAGCCGCGCGTTGCGAGTGCGCACGCCGTTGCCGCGCTGCGTTTCGAGGTGGTCGAGAAAGGCCAGCAGGGTTGCCGGGTCAAGGTGGGAGACCTGCAACTGGCAGGGCCTGGTCCGGTGGCGCTGCGCCGTGAAGACTGCCAGTAGCTTGAAGCTGTCGGTGTAGCTGGCAACGGTATGCGGGCTGGCACCGTAGTCGCGTGGCAGGTACTGCGTCAGAAAGTCCGTCAAGGGCCGTGCGAGATCAGGCATCGTGGCTCCTTCCCGCGTGCAGCCGCTCGGTGGCTGCCGACACTTGGTTCAGCAGCACAGGCGTCGCTTCGAGGTACCAATAGGTGTGCGCCGGGTGCGCATGGCCAAGGTATGTTGACAGTGCCAGCACGTGACGGCCGAGTTCGCTCCGGTCGCCAGACGCGACACTCTGCAGAGCGCGTGTCGCAAAGCTGTGCCGCAAGTCGTGAAGGCGTGGCCCGGGCTCGCCCGGGCCGGCGCGCAAGCCTACTTGGCGCGCGAGCCGGATGAAGGTTGCGGTCAGGTAGTTGGGGCTGACAGGTCGGCCGCTGGCGAGAACGAAGAGCCGGTCGCTGCGGCTGCCGCATCGCAAACGGACATCCATGTACCGTTCCAGTGCCGACCACACGCTGGCATGCAGGGGCACGAGTCGGGCCTTGCCAAACTTGGCGTTGCGAATCCGCAGACCGTCCGGCGTGACGTCTGCGAGTGCCAGGCCAATCGCTTCCGACCGCCGCATGCCCGTCGACGCCAGCAGCCCGATGATGTGGTGGAAGGTGACGGGCGTGATGGAATCGGCGGGCGGCAGTTGCGAGGCAGCATCCATGATCAAGCGGATCTGAGCCCACGACAGCAGTCGCGGGGGCGGGCGGTGATAGGTTCCGCGCCCCAGCGAGTCCGGGTGGGGGATCTCGTTGCGCTCGTCCTCGGCGTGCAGGTGGACGGCCAGTCCGCGGACGAGTTGCAGCCGCATGCGCTTCTGCCTGGATGAGCCTGCCTGCGAGGCCCAGGCAACACAGGTTGCGGAGCGAACGAACGTGTCACCCTGTGCCTCGGCATAGGCGGCGAAACTGCCTAGGAGGGGCACTGCGTGCTGGAACGACAGTCCGGTGGCGCGTCGGAACTCGATGTAGGAGTCGGTGCGGTCAGCCAGCGTCATCGGATGGCCTCCGGCCAAGGCTGAGCTGCCTCGAGCAGCATGGGGGTATCGACGCGGGCGTACAGCGCGGTCGTTTCCACGGACTGGTGGCGCAGCAATGCGGCGACAGCCTCCAGCGAGGTCCCGCCACGCAGCAGGTAGGTCGCTCTCGCGTGGCGGAACATATGGGTGACCGGGAGGCCGGTGTCATCCACACCGGACCTCTTCATCGCTCTGCGCACAATGTCGCGGATGGATGCGGTTGACAAGCCGCGATGGGGCGCTCGCGAATTCAGGAACACTGTCCCTGCAGAACTGCGTGAGCGTGCTTGCAGGATGTACTCCGCCAAGGCGTCGCCGGCGTCCTGCGGCAGGGGCAGTGTTGAACTGCGGCGCGTCTTGCCGCCCAGCGTTAGCGTCGCTTGCTCCCAGTCGATATCGCCCAACTGCAGTGCGGTGATATCGCTGGCCCGCAGTGCCAGTCGGGCCAGGAGCAACAGCACGGCGCGGTCCCGCAAGCCGATGGGGGTCGCGGTATCGCAGCTAGCGATCAGCGCCTCGCTGACGCTCTCCTCGACATACCGGGGCAGCTTGGCGGCAGGCTGGCGGGCGATGGACGGGACCGCATCGACCAAGCCGGGGCGGCACAGCCCGTGCGCCGCCAAGAACCGCAGATAGGAGCGCAGCACGGAGCACTCGTTCGAAATCTGACTGTGCGAAACGGATTGCGCCCGGGTCAGAATCGCAGCGCGAATGGACGCCGCGTCGAGGGTTTCGGGACTGTCGCCGAGCCGCGCCAGCAGCCAGCGCAGGCAGTAGTCGGTGTTCCGGAGGGTCGTCTCGCGGAGGCCGCGATGCCGCCGCAGCCAGTCGAAGAAGGCCTGGGCATGTGCCCCGTGGCTTGCCTTCGGCAGCTCCGTGCGCCAGTCCGCGACAACGCCTCGCTCGATCAGGAAGCCGGCAAGCTTGGCAAGCCTTGTGCCCGTACCCCCGCGCCCGCGGAAAGAGCCGGACGATCCGAGGAACTGCGGATGGCTGCAGGCACATTCGTGGTCGAGAAACCGTTCCAGCACATCGCCGTCGATTGCGGAAATTGGAATGGCCGCACGATACAGCCAGACGACAAAGTGCCGTCCAGACCAGCGGTACTTGCGAACGGTGGCTGCGCAGTAGCCTTGGGACGTCAGGCTGGCGGCGAAAGCCTCGACGAGTTCGCCGCCTTCGAGGATCGCGGTCGGGATGGAGCACTGTCCGGTCTGGATCAGATAGTCGAGCACAAGACTTGCTTTCCATCGCGAACTCTTGTTCAGCTTGGTGCGGAACTTCGCAGGACAGGCACAGGCGTGACTCAGGAAGCTGTGGACGCCGCGGATGTCCAACTCGGCAAGGACGGTTCCGCTGGTGGCCAGCCAGGCCATCATGTGGCGGGCCGTTCGGGCCAGTTCGCTCACGAATCCCGCCGAGTAGCCTAGACGGTCCAGAAAGACCCGGTAGGCCGGAACGACCCGGTCAAGGTTTGCTTGGATTGCCCCGGGTGAGACAAGGGGGCGGTTGGGTATTGTCAAGATTCACTCTCCTCTGCTGGCAGGAAACCAGCCGGAGACGAGAATACAGATATGGGAACCTGCTCAGGCCCCAACGCCTTGCTAGGCCTAATGTTTCGGGCCGCAGGTTCCCATATTCACCGGGTTCACATATTTCACCACGTGCGTCGCCGCACGCCATGCCACACTCGCCCCCTGCTGGATCGTGGTGCAAGGTTGGAGCTCATCTCATCCTTCCCGCCAGGGTTGCCCTAGCGCACTACAGTTCCCTTGGGGGTGAACCCCTTGTGAAAGTCGAGGACCCTGCCAACCAACTGGATTTCCCGCTGTTACATTAATTCGTATGCGTTGGCGCGCCCTGCTGGTCATTGCGACCGTAACCGCAGCGCAAGCAGAGACGAAGCCTTGCGAAGGGCCCTCGGAGCTTGCATCAGCGGCAGCCCGCGGCGATGCCGAGGCCCAGGCAGCACTGGGCTACTGGTTCGCAGAAAACGGCCGCACCGAATGCGCCGTCACCGCCTTCAACGCCTCGGTTCTCCTAGACCCCAGCTCTGTCGCTGCCCGCTATAACCTCGGAGTGGCACTGATCGATAGCGGGGAGTACGAGCAGGCGATCAAGCAGCTGCGAGCGGCGAGCCGGCTGGATCCCGAAAACGCTCAGGTATTGCTCGTCTTGGGTTCAGCTCTGCTTGAATCGGGCCATGCGGCAGAAGCGGAAACTGCGCTCAAGAACGCGGTGGGCCAGGGCCCAGTGGCTGTAGCAGCCCTCGCCGAACTCGCCAAAGCGCAGAAACAGCTGGGCAAGATGGAGGCCGCATCGGCCACGTTGGAAGAGCTGCAGCGATTGGATCCGGACTCGCAAACAACTAAGACCTTGGTGGAATCATTCCGGCGGCCCAAGATTTCCCCGGCGTCGCAGGCAGCCCGGGCGTTTGAGAGCGGTGATTTTGCGACCGCAGAATCCGCGTTTCGCGAGGCCTTGCAGCTGTCCCCCAACAATGCATTCCTGCAGTTCAATCTGGGGTTGTCGTTGCTCAACTTGAGCAGGCCGAGCGAAGCGTTGCATCACTTGCGCCGGGCTGTCGACATCAATCCTGAATTGGCAAGCGGTTGGGTGGCACTAGGAACTGCACATCACCGGCTTGGGCAGCTCGCTGCGTCCGAAGAAGCCTTCCGCGAGGCTGCTCAGTTGGATCCGGGACAAGTGGAAGCGCGCCACAGCCTAGGGATCGTTCTCGCGATGCAGAACCGTCACTCCGAGGCCGAGGCCGTGTTGCAGGCAGCCAACGCCCTGCGGCCCTCCGATACGGCGATCCTGACGGCGCTTGGGATGACGCTGGCCAGGCAGCAACGCTTGGACGAGGCCGTCAGGACATTGCAAGAGGTTGCCCGGCTCGCACCCGGTTCCGCCGCCGCGCACATGAACCTCGGTGTCGTCCTTGGAGACAATTCGCAGTGGGACGAGGCTCTGGCAGAATTCGAGGCTGCACTGCAGATCGAGCCCGAATCGGGGCAGGCCAGCCTTCAGCGCGGACGCGCACTCTACGAGATGCGGCGCTACGACGAATCCCTCATAGCGTTGGCGGCCGCCGGCAACGCGCTTGGCGAAGCTGCTGAGGTCCCGCGGTATACGGGGCAGGCCTTGAACCGTCTGGCGCGCTACGCAGAGGCAGCCGAGGCCCTGCAGCGGGCAGTCCAGCTGCGCCCTGACAGCGACGCGAGCCACTCCGAACTCGGTCTCGCATTGCTACAGACGGGACGGCCGGACGAAGCCGTGGAGAGCCTCAAGCGTGCGTTGGCCATCAATCCGAGAAACTCAGTTGCCACCGTAAACCTGATCAAAGCGCTCTATCGAGGGGGGTCGGACGAGACCGGGGAGTACGGCGAGCAGCTGCGAGACCTCAAACGCCAAGAAAGTGCCGCGGCACGTGCCAAGGTGCTGTCAAACTTTGCTTTGGCGGCGGCAGGCCGGGAGGAATGGGGTTCGGCCATCGACAACCTTCGCGGAGCGGTCGAAGTCTGCGGGGACTGCCCTATTGAAGCCACCCTCCGCAAGAACTTGGGCCTTGTCCTAGCCGATTCGGGGGACTTCCCTGGCGCGGTGGAGGAACTGCGCGCGGCCCGCTCACTCGACGATCATCCGGATATCGAGTACGCGTTGGGTGTCGTTGAACGCGCTGCGTCGAATCCGCAGCCGTGATATCAGGCCAGCAACGACAGATACGATGCCGTTGTCGCTTGCGAGAACGGGCCCGCGATCGGTTCCAGCGCTAGAGCGGGGCGTCTCCCTCCCAGCCAAGTGCGGTCTGGCCTCCGACTGTCACCATCCCGAAACGTTCGATTTCGACTCGGAAATGCGGGGGCGGCGCGGCCAGCACGCTGAGCGTCCAAGAGGCCGTCTGGCTGGCAATCAGAGCGAGTGAATTGGGCCTGCAAAGTCTTGAACGAGTCTTGACAGGGACCATAACCTGGGCTACTGTTCATGTTGGTGTTTGGTGCCGGTTGGTTCGATCCACGAGCGGTCGAGGCGACGAGGAGGTTCTGTTCCATGACTATAGGCAATCGCTTCTGTGCATTCCGTTTCAAACCCATCTCGGTACTTGCAGCAGTGCTGCTGTTGCCCGTCTTGAGTTTCGGCCAAGTCTCCACCGCCACAGTGAATGGCACGGTGACTGACGAGCAGGGCGCGGTGATTCCGGGGGCCGACCTGACGTTGACCAATACCGAGACCGGAGTGACTCTCGAGACGCAGACCAACGAGGCCGGCGTCTACAGGTTGCAAAACGTGCAGATCGGCCAGTACACGCTAGATGCGTCGTCTGCCGGGTTCACAACGCAAAGGCTGGAAGCCTTCACGCTGACCGTGAACCAGACCACGACCCTCGACTTCTCGATGCAGATTGGTGCCGTCACCGAGACGGTCGAGGTCACCGCTGCTGCCGTGCAATTGCAAAGTTCGTCGGCCGAACTCGGCCAAGCAGTGGAGGAACGCACCGTCAAGGCCCTGCCCCTGAATGGCCGTAACTTCACTCAGATGCTGATGTTGCAGCCGGGCGTGGTCATGGTGCGGCCACCGGGGAGCCAGTCTCTGAGCTACACCCGACAGGTGGGCGAAGCCGCGAACCCGTCGGTCAACGGCCAGAACAACCGGGCCAATGTGTACATGCTCGACGGCGTAGCCAATTTCGAGACGTTCGGCAACGCTTACGCCGTGCCCCCGATCCTCGACGCCATTGCAGAGTTCAAGGTACAGTCGCACAACGACTCCGCCGAGTTTGGCATGGGATCGGGCGGCATCGTCAACATCGTCACCAAATCTGGCACGAACCAGTACCACGGCGCCGCATTTTGGTTCCTGAAGAACGACGCGCTGAACGCTCGGCAGTTTAATCGCGAGACGATCGATTCATTCCGCCAGAATCAATTCGGCGGCACTCTCGGCGGTCCTATCGTCCGCAACAGGACGTTTTTCTTCGGTGCCACGCAGATCTTCCGATTCAGCACGCCCGGCGCTAGCTTCTACAACGTTCCGACCGCCGCGCAACTCGGCGGTGACTTCAGCCAGTCCGGACGCGACGTCTTCGACCCCGCCGGGACTATCGAGGATCCTGCCAATCCGGGTGCTTTCATCCGCCCGCAATTCATCGACAACCGCATTCCTCAGAGTCGCCTTGACGAGAGCATCCTGGGCTACTTGCAAGCCACCGGGCTTCCGAGGCCGGCAGTCACCGAGCGCCCGCAGTTCAACGCGGTCGACAATCGCAGCCGCACGGTCGATCAGGAGGAATGGCAGGTCAAGGTCGACCATCACTTCAGCGCCCGCGACACCGCCTGGTTCCGGTTTAGCAAGCTCGACCAAGCGGGCCAAAGCAGCGGCGGCCGGGCCGGGCTCGTGAACAGCAATGAAATGGACGCTGTGAACTTCTCCGGAAGCTACGTGCATATCTTCAGCCCGTCCATGACGGGCCAGTTCCAGTTCGGAAGATCGATCAGCGACATCCCGACCTTCCGTGAGTTCGAGGGCTTGGACGCAGCTGCCATCGCCCAGCAGGCCGGTTTCCCGTCAGGTATTTTTGAGTACCGCGATGGGCCCGTGCTGTCGGGCATTTCCGCCGCAAACTACTTCGGCGGAACGCCGGTAATCACCACCAACCGCCCGGCGAACAACTACCAGATTAAGGGCGACATGAGCGTGGTCAAGGGCAAGCACACGCTTCGTTTCGGCGGTGACTTCATGTTCGCCACGATGTCGCGTACGCAGGCGTCGCACGGCGTCACGTTCACCGAGCTGGCAACCGGCGATCTAGCCAATTCGGCCACCACTGGGGACTCGATTGCGTCCATGATTCTGAATTACGCGGAATCCTCCTCCCGGCGCAACATCGTCGAGTCTCTGCGTTTCGGAGGAAACCAAGGCGTGTACTTCCAAGATTCTTGGAAGGCAACACCTAAGCTCACGGTCAATCTGGGACTGCGCTTCGACTACGCGTGGGTGCCGCAGTACGGAACCGTCGAGGACGGCAACATCTACACCGGCAATGCGAATACGGATACCGGCCAGTACGCGGTCATCAAGGTACCCGGCTCGTGTGCCGAGCTCGGGGGTGCTCCGTGCATCCCGACGCCTGACGGCAGGCTGCCGGAGAACGTTATCTCCGTCGGAGAGGACTCGGTGCTGTTCCCGGGGCGCGGCGCGATGTGGGGCCCCCGGGTCGGGATGGCCTACCGCCTTGCCGAGACGACCACCCTCCGATTCTCGGCTGGCATGGTATACGACAACTTCGCCGGCATCTATCAGAGCGCTCGCGGCGTCGGCGGCAACTGGCCGGACGTTTCGACTCAGCGCTTCGGGATCCTTTCCAGGCCCACACCGAGTAATCCGCGGCCGCAGGTCACGGCCCAGAATCCAATGCTAGGCCAATCTGACGTTCCGCCGCCAACTCCGTTCAACACACAGTGGTGGTTCGTTGATCCGGAATTCGAGCAAGCCTATTCCATGCAGTGGAATTTCGGGATTCAGCACCAGCTGATGCGCAACACCGTTGTTGAGGCGAACTATGTCGGATCAGGGAACCGGGACCTCTCGTTGGGCGGGCGCCGCAATACGGCGGTGACACCTGGCCCGGGAGACCCGAGGGATCGGATGCGCTTCCCCTACATGCGTCCGACTTACTTCGAGAAGTCGATCGGACGGAGCAGCTACAACAGCCTGCAGCTGTCGATGAAGCGGAGTTTCACCAATGGTCTGGCGGCTACTGCTGCGTATACCTGGGCGAAGTCGATCGACATCGGTTGCTCGGGCTTCTTCGGCACCGAAGGCTGCTCGATCCAGAACGAATACGACTTGAACGGCCAGCGCAGCGTTTCCGCAAACGACATCCCGCATTATTTCGTTGGGAGCTTGGTATACGACGTTCCGTTCGGCCGCGGCCGCAAATTCGGTTCCGATATTGCGGCGGCGGCGGATCACCTCATCGGCGGCTGGCAGTTCAACGCCCTGGTGAACTTCCGAGGCGGCCTGCCGTATCACGTCATCGTGCCTGGCGACATCGCGAACGTCGGCAATCCATGGCCCTACATTCGGGCCAACATCGTGGGCGATCCCCGACTGAGCAATCCGACACCGGAGCGCTGGATCAACACATCCGCGTTCGAAGCTCCCCCGCAGTTCACGTTCGGAACTCTCGGTCGCAACACCCTCCGACCCGACAATGTCTATCGGTTCGACTTGTCGCTGTTCAAGGAGGTGTCGGTGACCGAGCGCTTGAGAGTCCAGATTCGCGCCGAGGCGTTTAACGCGTTCAACTCCACGATGTTCGGCAACCCGGACTCCAGTCTCGCGAGTGTGCGGTTCGGGCTAGTTACCAGCACGCAAGTGCCGCCACGCGAATTCCAGATGGGTATGAAGATCATCTTCTAGACGGGTTTCGCGCAGACGCCGTCCGGCCAGCGCGCAGGGAACTGCGCTCGCGCTGGTACCACTAGCTGGGTGGCGTCTGCGACCTTCGTGTGGGCCGGAACGTGGGACATTCGCGGCTCTAACCGCCATCACTCTCATCGCCCTGCCCTTCCCGCACGCGCAGTACTTGCTTCGGAGCTACGCCTCGGATCGTCGTAGAAACACCCGAGGGCCACTCGATCAGGACCGACTCGACCTCGGCCGCAGATCCTAAGCCGAAATGGACCGGACCTCCGCTAGACGAGGCGTACCCGACACTCGTGGTGGCGTGGTTGAACTGAACGCCGTCAGCTGTCTCGACGCGCACCACGGCTCCGATTCCATCGCGGTTAGAATTCTTGCCCTCGAGCTCAACGGCGAGCCATCCAGCGCTTGTCTCGCTGTCGTTGATCCAGATCTCGGCGGGTTCTCCTAGGGCAGTTACGACCAGATCCAACTTTCCATCACGATTCAAGTCGCCCACCGCAGCGCCGCGATGGCGCCGCGGCGGCGCGCTGTCAAATCCGGCCTCTTCCGTTAGCGCGACGTATCCGTGCTGACCTGTGTTGCGGAAGACACTGTTGTGCTGCCGGATCTGCACGCCGGGGTGGATGGGGTGGACTTGCACGTCACCACGAGAGAAGAAGATGTCCTTGCGAGCATCATTGTCGAAGTCCGCAATGATCGCGCTATACCCGGCCATGTCGCGGGTCTGCCCAGCGATGCCGCTGGTCCGGGTGATATCGACGAAATATCCTTCGGGCGTGTTTCGCATCAGCGGGAATGTCTCGCCCGGCAAGGCCGCGTAGACCACGTCGGCCAAGCCGTCACCGTCTAGGTCGCGGGCATCCAGCCCCATACCAGATACGTCCCGACCGTGCTCGGGCAGAGCGATTGTGGCCTCGAACGCAGTCTCCCGGAATCGACTCTCGCCCGTGTTGCTGAACAGGAAGTTGGGCAGTTTGTCGTTGGTCACGAAGACATCGGGGAATCCGTTGCCATCGAAGTCGGCAATGGCCGCGCCCATGCCCTTGCCCACATGAGCCCGAATCCCGGCAGCCTCCGACACGTCCGTGAAAGTACCGTCGCCGTTGTTGCGATAGAGGAGGTTTGGCGTCCCGGTATAGTGCTTGGGGTGGCAGTAATCGCGCCGCCCTGCCGCGTCGCAAACTGGGTCGGCGCCGACACGCCAGCTCAGATAGTTGACCACGAACAGGTCCAACAAGCCATCGTTGTCGTAATCGAACCATGCCCCGGCGATGGCCCACAGGTCGCCGAAGTCAGGGTCCGCGGAATTGAGCCCGGCTGTTGCGGTGATGTCGCTGAACGCGCCATCGCCATCGTTGCGATACAGCGCGTTGCCGTGCAAGCCGGCTACGAAGAGGTCTTGGTCGCCATCGTTGTCGTAGTCGGCCGCCGCAGCGCCGAAGTCAAACCGCTTCCCGGAGAGCCCGGCAGCGATCGTGACATCCGCGAAACCCGCCTTGCCGTCGTTTTCGAACAGTCGGTTGCTGAAGCGTTCGGCGGTCTTGCGATTCTCCGGTAGTTGGGCTCCGTTGGCAAAGTAGAGGTCCAAGTCGCCGTCGCCGTCGTAGTCAAACAGCACGACGCCGCCAGCCATAGTCTCCGGAGCGTAACGGCTCTCAGACTCGAAGTTCTCGAGATTGAAGGCGCTCGGTCGGTGGGCGAAATGGATTTGTGCCCCGACCGGCAGTGTAGCCAGTGCCACCAAGAGCGGCCAAGATCCTGGCATGCCTAGTCGGGAGCGTGGTCCAGCGCGATGTACAAGGCCTTGGTGGCGTCGATGTCCCCAGGCGCCATTCGCAGAACCTTCCGCAAGCGGGCCTTGGCCTCAACCCAGCGGTCTAGCCGACACAGCGCGAGCGCCGCATTGCGATGGAACCCGACCTCGTCCGGCGCAATCGCCGCAGCAGCCTCGTATCGTCGCAATGCCAACCCGACATCGCCCTCGGCCTCGGCCTGGAGCCCTTGGTTGTTGAGCTGGCCCGCTTCATTGATGCGGGCTTCTTCCAGCGCCCGGTCCGAACCAGACGCGGCGATGCTACCGAGCAGACTGCGCGCCTCGTCGGCACGGCCCGCAGCCCGCAGAGCCCGGCCGAGCGCGTATTGCGCCGCGCGATCCCCCGGATTCAGTTCCACCGCCCGGCTAAGCGCTCTCGCGGCCGCTGCCGAATCGCCGCTGCGGAGGAGTTGCTGGCCGTGTGCGAATTGCGCCTCAGCGCTGTCCGGCATCAATTCGGCGGCCTTGCCGAGAACGGTTCCCTCGGTCTGATTAGCGGGATCCTCCGCAAGGATGCGGCCCCACTCCAAGTACGCCAGGCCAAAATCGGGCTGCATTCGCGTTGCGGCCTGAAAGTCTTCGGCGGCTAGTGCGTGGCGGTCTAGTTGCAGCTGAGCCCTTCCCCGAAAGAAGTGCAAGCGTGCCTTCGCGGGCGCTTCCGCGACGTGCTCCAGCGCCTTGCCGAAATGGAGTATGGCCTCTGTCAGGATGCCGTCGAGCGAGAGCGAGAGCGCCAATCCTTCGTGGGCGGGGCCGAGCCGGCCATCGAGGCTGAGCGCGACCCGAAACGAGTCTCGAGCGCGACGGTTTTCCCCGAACTGTGCCAGAGCTTGCCCCAGTGCCAAGTGATTGGCTGGGTTGGCGGACTGCAGTTCTGCTGCCGCAGTGAGAGCTTGAAGGGCCGCAGTACGCCTGCCCAACAGCGACAGAGCCACCCCCAACACCCGCTGTGCATCGGCATTGTCAGGATTCGCTGCCACTACGGGGGCGAGCATCTCCGCCGCCCTCAGCGGAGAACCGCTGACGAGAGCGTCGCTGGCCTCGAGCAGGGGGTCCGGGACTTCCGCAGCCGCCGCCGAGCACCAGACAATCAAGGCCGTCAATCCGCTCAGCCAAATCCGACGAGGGGTCCACGGAATGCGGCGATCAAGAGCCAATCTGTCCCTAGTCTACAATCACATCGACGCTGCTACGATTCAAGGCAACGGATTGAAAGTGCGCACGCTACGGTCAACGTAGCGCGCCGAGGCTGTGACCTCGCCAAGCCTAGCCGTGCTGGTCTTCCTCCTTAGAAAGATGGCTGGATTCGGAGACATCCGTGTCGAACGCTCAGCCGTCCACTGCCTAGCGCTCGGCGCTGGATCCGAGCAGGGCTGGACGGTCGCGCGCTCTGGACTCTTGGGCAGATTGTCCACCCAAGCACAGTTCTCTCTGCTGGCACTTGCCGTGTTCGCCTTGCCTGCCTGGTCGCAAATCGTTGATACCGCGCTGTTTCGCGGGGACGGAGCGCAATACACAGTGTTGGACCAAGCCGAGAGCAAGTCCGAGCGTGAGGCGCTCAAGGCGCTGCTCGAAGAGTCGGACCTGCGTGCCAAGAGCCTCCTCGCGGAGAGGTTCGCGAGCCGCTACCCTGCCTCGGCCTTGCTTGCTGCTGTATACGACATCGCAGCCAAGACTGCCATCGACCTGGGCGAACTCGACCGTGGAATCGCAGATGCGGAGGCGTCATTGCGGATTCTGCCCGAAAACCCACTGCTCCTGGTCGCCCTGGCCGACGCGCTCTCAGCCAAGCAGCAATTCGCCCTGGCCGTGGCGAAAGCTAACGAGGCCCTTAAGCACTTGGACCGCATTGACAAGCCATCACAGTTCAGCGTCGCTGCATGGGCGGATCTCGAATCGCAGCTCAGGGCTTCGTGCCAGCTCGTCCTGGGCCGGGCGTCTCTGACGCAGTCGTTTCAATCGACAGGGCCGGCCAAGACACAGCAGATCCGGGATGCTATCGAGCGATTGACCCGGTCGCGTGCGCTCGACCGAAGCAACGCACAAGCAGCATACCTGCTAGGAATCGCCTACGGCCTGTCGCAGCAGCGAGCTAGTGCGGAAAGCAATCTGGCCGATGCTTACCGGCTGGGAGGCCCCTTGCAGACTCGGGCGGAGCGGGAGTTGAAGAAACTGTATCGCGCGCGACCGCCAACCGCCAAGGGTTCGTTCGGCGACTTCGTAGGCGGCATTCCTGCGGCCCAGATCCGAGCCGAGCCGGCCCAGCACGATGAGCCCGCCGGCCAGCCGGCGAACTACGCCGGATCGGACTCCTGCCGCGACTGCCACGCTGCCATCTTCGACTCTTGGAAACAAACCGGCATGGCACGGATGTTCCGCGAATTCGAGCCCGCGAACGTATTCGGCGATTTCGAGTCGCAATTGGCGTTCAAGACCGAAGACGGTGTCACGGTCGGACGAGTAGGGATGCACGGCGAACGTCCGTACATGGAATTTCGCGACGATCAAGGCCAGTGGCAGCGTCATTTGGTGGACTACACCATCGGCTCGAAGTGGCAGCAGGCGTACGCCACCAAACTCCCGGACGGTCGCATCCAGGTCTTTCCCGTGCAGTACAACCTGCTGCAACAGCGCTGGCTCAACTTCTGGCGGGTGATCGACCCGCCAAATACCGCGCGCGCTCGCCTGCACGAGTTTCACCGCATGAGCCGAGCCACGAACTACCAAGTCAATTGCGCGAGTTGCCACACCAGCCAGCTCACGACATCCAAGACCCGGCGTCCAACAGATTTCGTCCAGCGCGAATCGGGCGTCAATTGCGAGATGTGCCACGGACCGTCAGCAGGTCACGTTGCAGGGGCCCGAGCCGGCCAGTCACTGCGCCAAGCGGCGAGCAACACCCCGTTGCGATTCGCCGACCTCAGCGCCGAGCAGCATGTCGCCCTTTGCGGACGCTGCCACATGCAGTCCAACCTTTTCGACCTCGGACCGCGCGGAGAGGTCAACTTCACGGGAGACCCCGACGCGTTTTACCCGCCCTACAAGGGCCGGCCAATCAACGAGTTCTCGCAGAAGGCGTTCCACCGCGACGGCCGCTTCCGGGAAACAACGTTCATCGGCGAGTCTTTCGTGCGCTCGGCCTGCTATCGCATCGGGGGCGCGCACTGCGGCAGTTGCCACGATCCGCACCCGGCCAACCCGCAAGCGAATCCGAAATCGCTGAAGTTCCTAGACGACCCCGACCGGATGTGCCTGCAGTGCCATCAAGAGTACGCCCGGAAACCGGCCGAGCATACCAGGCACGCCCCGGCATCGACAGGCAGCCGCTGCGCGTCCTGCCACATGCCGAAGATCATGCATGCCCTCATGTTCGACGCGTCGACCCACCGCATCGACGATATTCCCGACGGGGCGGCAACCCTGCGATACGGACAGGCCAAGAGCCCCAATGCTTGCTTGCTGTGTCACCAAGATCGCGACGCGAATTGGGCTCACGACCAATTGGCGAATTGGGCCGGCAGCGTCAACTAGACGCAGCCCACCGCACGAACGAGGGCGGCCCGCCGTAACGGCGGGCCGCGACTATTCGCGCCGGATGCGGCGATTTGCCAGCGGCACCCGGCGCAATCCGGGCGCCGCCGCGTTCAGAATATGAATTTCAATCCGAACTGGAATACCCTAGGCCTGGTCCCGCCGGCCAAGCTGGCGATTCGGCCAAAGTTAGGATTGCCCAGAACGGTGTTCGGCGCACCCAGGTTCTGAATGTTGAATGCGTTGAAGGACTCGATGCGGAGTTCGACGCTGTACACCTCGCCGATCTTAACCCGCTTGAACAGCGAGATATCGATGTTGTGCACCGCCGGCGTATAGAGCACGTTCTTGCCGAAATTGCCGTACGCGAACATCGGCGTGTCGAATGCAGCGGTGTTGAACCAGCGCTCCTCGGTCTGCGCGCCCGAGAAGGGGTCGCCGACGAGGTTCGGGCGGGCGTAATTCCACCACGCCACTTCGTTGCCAATGTTGGCGACGTCACCGGTCACCGACAGGTTGGCCGGCTGGCCCGAGCGGAACTGCGCGATGGTGTTGAGCTGCCAGCCGCCCAGCACCTGCGACATCGGCCCGCTACCGAGCAGGCTCTTGCCGGGTCCGAAGGGCAGTTCCCAAACTGCCGCGACCGAGACGAAGTGCGGGATGTTGTAGCCCGACGGCCCTTTGCTGCCCAACGGGTCGTAGTAGTTTTGCACCGCCGAACTGCCGCCAATGCCGTTCTCGGCGCCGAACCAACCGCTCTGCGTGTCGAGCGATTTCGACCAAGTGTAGCTGATCAGCGCTTGGAAGCCGTTGGTGAAGCGCCGGTTGAGCTTCATCTGCAGCGAGTCGTACCAGCCTTGGCCGGTGAAATTGCCGTAGAACATAGTGGTCTGGTACGGATACGGGCGCCGCTGGCGAACCTCCTCTGGCGACCCCGGCCCCGCGGACAGCGCGGTGTTCGCGGTGCCGTTGTGCTCGAGCCGCTTGGTGCGACTGCCGACATAGGCGATCGAGAAAGTCAGGTTGTTCTTCAGCTGCTCTTGGATCTCGACGTTCCACTGGTGCGAATAGGCGGGCTTGGTGCGCGGGTTCGCGTACCAGCCGGCACTGCCGAACGGTGACGGGTCGGGCAGCGGAGCGCCGCCGAGCTGGTTGGCCCTACCGACGCTGGTGAGCGACTCGCCAATCGCGTTGTAGGCGGGCTGCGCGAACTGCTTGTCCGGCCACGTCCCGATCGACTGCTGGAACCCCTGCATGACGCCTGTGAAGCTGTCGTAATTCACGCCGTAGCCAGCGCGCAGCACGGTCGTGTCGCGCAGGCGCCAGGCCACACCAAGGCGCGGCTGGAAGCCGTCGTGCGCAGGCTCGTACAGGTTCGGGTCATTGGCCAGCCTGATGTGCTGACCGTTGGGCACGTCGGCGAGGTTGCCGCTGCCAGGTATGCACGGCGCGATACCGACCTGAGAGCACGGGCCCGGCAGCACACCGCCGCCGATCAGCCAGTCTCCGGTGTCCCAATCAAACCCGGCCTGCAGGCCACGGTTCATCTTGCCTACCCAGTAGGTGTCATAGCGCAAGCCGATGTTGACCGTCACGTTGCTGCTGGCCTTCCACTCGTCCTGCACGTACAGGCCCAGCGTCGGCCAGGTGACGTTGTAGTTCTGGTTGCGGATCGTGTACTGCGCCGGGAAGCCCAGCAGGGTGGAGGCAACCGAGTTGCCGGTGGTGCCGGGGTTGAGCGGGTCGGCCGTCTGCGCGTTGTTGAATGGAACGCTGTGCTGAGTCGTCAGCGCGTCGCGCTCTTGACCGACC
Source organism: Bryobacterales bacterium (assembly GCA_965207255.1). Lineage (GTDB taxonomy): Bacteria > Acidobacteriota > Terriglobia > Bryobacterales > UBA6623 > VXMF01. The sequence goes on from OZ242276.1 coordinate 110,400, forward strand.
CACATGCCTCCGAACTTGATGTTGTGGTTGCCCTTGATCCAGCTCACGCCCTCACTGACCATCCACTGCCAGTCCGTCTCGGGTCGCGGGGTGCTCACCCCCGGGCCGCCGTAAGGCGCCTGCAGGCCGATGCCCGGGGCGCCGAATTCGTCAAGCCCAATCCAGCCATCGGAGGACAGCGGGTCTATGCCAGCCGCCAACTCCGCCTGCGTGTTGAGGGCTTCGCGCACCCATCCGAACTTGGTGTCCAGCACAACGTTGGTGCCCAGCAGATGCACCCAGCCACCGGCGATGTTGCGCGGGCGGTTGCTGAAGATGCGGCCGTTCTTGACGGTCGCCGGCAGCGTCTGGGGGTTGTTGAGCTGGCTATAGCGGAACCAGAGGCTATCGGCATTGCCGAAGCGATGGTCCGCTTTGATCTGGATCGTGTTGTTGTCGCTCTGCTGCGGCCGGGTGTTAATCACATTGAAGGCCGGACTCGAGATGTTCGGCCGGTCGAAGTAGTTCTCGAAGTAATTCCGCGTCATCGGGTCAATACGGGCGCTGGGGACCGTGTTCTGCGGGAATGGATCCCGCACAAACGAGCCCGCATCGGCCGGGTTCACACGCGTCGTGCCCGGGTCGTAGATGAGCTGGTCGAGGATCGCGTTCTGAAAGTTGCCCGACAACTCGTCGCTGGTCGGATGGAAGTAGGACTGTTGCTGCGATCGGCGGTACTTCCAACCCTCCCACGCAAAGTGGAAGAAAGTCTTGTTGCGGATCACGGGGCCGCCGACGGCAACGCCGTACTGGTTCTGTCGGAAAGGCGTGGGACCGTCCCTTGTGGCATCCAGGAAGGGGTTGCGAGAGTCGAAGGCATCGTTGCGCAAGAACTCCCAAAGCGCACCGTGGAACTCGTTGGTGCCCGACTTGGACACTAGGTTGATCACGCCCCCGACAACACCGCCGTATTCCGCCTTGTCGTTGTGGGACTGCACCTTGAATTCCTGCACCGCGTCGACGATGGGCAACACGGCCCAGCTCTGGCCGAAGAACCAGTGGTTGATCACGCCGTCCAGCAAATTCATATTGCTGCGGTTCCAAGCGCCGTTAATGGAAGGGAGCGCGAAGGACGAACCGGGCAAGGCCACGGGTGCATTGAAGCTGGTGCCGCCCGCATTGCCTTGGGCCGTGCTGACCGGAGTCGCGCCTGGCGTCAGGGTCAGCAACTGCGAGTAGTTCCTGCCATTGAGCGGCAGGTCCTTGACCGCCTCCTCGGTGATCGCGGTGCCAAGTTCAGAGGTCGACTGCTGCAGAAGCGCAGCTTCCGCGATGACCTCGATTGTCTCTGTCACCGCACCCACCGTGAGTGCGAAGTCGTGCGTGCGGGTCTGATTCACGTTGAGCGTGAACTCGGGCTCGACGGCCCGGCTGAACCCGTCAGCGGTGACACTGAGCGAATAGACTCCCGGAACCACGTTGATGAACACGTAGTAGCCGTTGGCGTTGGTCTCCACATCGGTCTGCCCTTGAGTTCCCACGTTGGTCAGCGTCACGGTCGCGGCCGGGATCACCGACTCGCTGGCGTCGGCAACTGTGCCGTTGATCGAACCGTAGGCCGTCTGGCCGTACGCAGCGCTGCTCGCGAAGCAGAAGGCAGCTAGAATCGCCACACAGTGGCGAAAGCGAGTGTTCATATTTCCCCCTTGTTAGCTCGGGTCAAGAACCCGAACGGATCAAATGTCTGGTCGGTGCAAGCTGACCACGCCGGAAGATCGGCATCGGACGTCCACCCAGAACGGGCGGCAGATAGCGCTGGCACCGCGATTACCATAGTATTACGGAGTGGCGTCCAAGTTCGTTGCACCCCGCAGAGTAGGCATCAGCAAACGGGTCCGGGCAGAGCACTCGACTGATTGCTGCGACATGGTAGACACCGCCATGCACGCTCGCATGCTGAATTCGTTGGTAGCGCTGGTCCTCTTGCTGGGCGCCACAGGCGCGGCTCGCGCATCCTGCGACGGGGCGGAACAAGGCTTGGCGGCTGCGCAGGAGGAACTAGGCCAAGGGCGCGTGGACTCTGTCCTAGCCCGGCTCGCAGCGCTGGCCCGGAGCCATCCCAAGTGTGGCGAGACTCCCCTGCTGCAAGCTCAAGTCCATGCCGCGCTAGGCAATGCCCGACAAGCCGAGGGCTTTTTCTCCGAGGCCATTGAGTTGGCTCCGGGGCAGCCCGCCCCGATCTTCCAGCTCGGCGTCTTCTACGATGGCCGGCAACAGCACGGCAGGGCGGCCGAGCAGTTCCGCAGGGTGCTGGCACTCGCTCCCGCCGACCCGCAAGCCTACGACTACCTTGGCCTGAGCCTTGAGGCTCTGGGTGATTTCGCGCAGGCCGAGTCGGCCTACCGCATGGGCTTGGCGCGAAACTCGGGGCCGCGTTTCGACCCGATGCTGCACTACAACTACGGGCGCTTTCTAGCCAAGCACGGCAAGCTGGCCGATGCCAAGTCGCACCTTGACGAGGCGGTCAGGCTCAGCCCCGCGGTGCGCGCCGTCCACTACGAGCGGGCCAAGCTCTCCGAGAGGCTCGGAGATCTGGCAGGGGCGCGTTCTCATGCGGAGCGGGCACTGCAACTTCCGGATCGCGCCGGAGTGATCCTTGACATGCAGGTGCATTACTTTCTGGCGAGAATCTACCGGACGATGGGGGAGACTGCACTGGCGAAAAAATACGCCGCGCTCAGCGCCAAGGGCGAGATCCCGTTGGCCGCGCGCCAGCGATCCGGGCGCTAGGGCCGCAAGCGCTACGAGAGCTCGATGGCCTGCGGCAGTTCCGGCCCGATGATATGATGAATGAGCAGTCCGCTAAGCCGGCGTAGCTCAGTTGGCAGAGCATCTGATTTGTAATCAGACGGTCGGGGGTTCGAATCCTCTCGCCGGCTCCAATCGTGCGGTTCGCGGGCGTGGCAGGGGGTTGCGGGAGTAACTCAATGGTAGAGTCACAGCCTTCCAAGCTGTTGGTTGCGGGTTCGATTCCCGTCTCCCGCTCCAGCGCTCGCGAGGCAGCATAGTGCCAACGGGCCGACGTAGCTCAGCCGGTAGAGCGCGTCCTTGGTAAGGACGAGGTCACGGGTTCAAGTCCCGTCGTCGGCTCCAGCCTGACGCAGCTAGAGCCCCCACGCTAGCTTTCGCAGAGAGAGGCGAGTTCGTCACGCGCGAACCCCGCAATGATTGTGTCGCCCCGCACGCTGAGAGGCCGCTTGATCAGGTTGGGGTTCTCCGACATCAGGCGCAACGCTTCCGCGCGGCCAGGCGGATTGGCCTTCATGCCGAGCTCGCGGTACAGAACGTTGCGGGCGTTGAGGAACTTGAGGTGGTCGCGATCCCCGATCAGGGCATCTAAGTCTGCGACGCTCAGGCCCTTGCCAAGATTGACCAGATCCAGATCGACCCCGCGTTCGGCCAGGAAACTCCTGGCCTTGCGACAGCTTGTTCAACTAGGCTTGTGATAAAAGCGCACGGTGGCCATACAGGCGATTGTATCGCGCTACCCTACCTAAGGTGCGCTGGTTCCTGCGCAAGAAAGTGCCGCCGGTCGAGCGGATGCTGCTGATCGAGAGCGGCCCTCGCTCCGATCTGACCGCCCTGATCCCTGAACTCCGGGCATCCATCTGCGGAACGGCACCGCTGGACTTGTTCACGTGCCTGCCCGACGATCCGGACGGGCTGGGAACTTCCGTCCGGCGCTGGCGCTCGTTCAACGCCGCCACCCATGCCGAACGCTGGCAAATGCTGCTGGAACTGCGGCGGCAACGGCACACAGTCGCGACCATCCTGTGCAGCAACAGCCCCCTGCTGGCCGGGTGGAAGGCGGCCTTGGTCCTGCTGCTGCCCGCCAAGATTCTTGTCGCAGACAAGGATCAGGGCCTCTATTGGCTGGACATCGCGCACTGGCGCCAGACGGCACGCCTGGCCGTTTCGCGCAGCGGCGTGCGCAATCCCGAGTTCTTGCGCGCGGTCGCGAACATAGCATTCCTGCCGATCGGGCTGTGCATACTGCTCGCATTTGCGGCCAAGGTACATCTAGCCAAGCTGATGCGGTCGACGCGCAGCGACGAATCGGGCGAGGGCGCTGCCTAGGGACGGCGTGAGACCGGGCTACCATGGTCATATGCGCGCTCTACCGCCCGCGTTGCTAGCTGCGGGCCTGTTGCTCGCGCCCCCGCTAGAGGCCTACGTGGGCCCGGGCGCTGGCTTTGCGTTCGTCGGGTCACTGTTCAGCCTGCTTGCCGCCCTGGTCTCCGGGGCGCTTGCTTTCCTGATCCTGCCCTTCCGCATGGCATGGCGAGCGCTGCGAGGTGCCCAGGGGTACCGCAAGGCAAGGATCCGCAAACTCATCTTCCTCGGCCTAGACGGGCTCGAGCCCGACCTGGTCGAGCGCCTGCTGGAGGAAGGCAAGTTGCCCAACCTAGCCAAGCTGCGCGAGCAGGGCCGCTACAGTCGCCTGAGGACGACCTACCCCGCCCTGTCTCCCGTGGCATGGTCGACGTTTGCCACCGGGGCCAATCCCGGCAAGCACAACCTGTTCGACTTCCTCAACCGCAACCTGCGCACATATCTGCCGGAACTGTCCTCGTCAAGGGTCCGCCAGCCGTCCCGCGTGTGGAAGATCGGACGCTGGCGGGTGCCACTGAGCAAGCCCCCGGTGGACATGCGCCGCAAGAGCAAGCCGTTCTGGGCACTGCTGGGCGAACATCTGGTGGGTTCGACAATCCTGCGCGTGCCGATCACATTCCCGCCGGAGCCATTCCAAGGCCGCCTGCTGTCGGCCATGTGTACGCCCGACCTGCTCGGCACGCAAGGTAGCTTCCAAGTCTTCACGACCGCGCCGACAGACGCCAAGTTCGAAGAGGCTGGCGCATGCTATGCGTTACGCCGCGAGTCAGGAGCTTATGCCGGCGAAGTGCGCGGGCCTGAGAACAGCGTCCGCGAAGGCGCCGGGGACTTGCGTATTCCCTTCCGCCTGCTGATCGACGGGGACCCGGGCCACGGCCGGTTGGAGATCTGCGGGAAACGCTACGATCTCGCGCCGGGCCGCTTCACGCCCTGGGTGCGCTTGACCTTCCGAGCAGGTCTGGGCATCAAGGTCAGCGGCATCGCACAGTTCCGCCTGGCGCAGGTCGAGCCCGACGTGCGCCTGTACCTTTCGCCGATCTCGATCGACCCGGAAAAGCCGGCCCTGCCGATCTCACATCCATCCTTCTACGCGCCCTACTTGGCCAAGCTGCTGGGCGACTACTCGACTCTGGGGCTGGCCGAAGACACCTGGGCGCTCAACGAGCGCGTGGTGGACGAGGATGCCTTCCTCGAGCAGGCGGAACAGATCTGCGGCGAGCGCGAGGCGATGTTCGAGTCCGCCCTCGACCGCACCAGCAAGGGCGTGGTGGCCTGCGTGTTCGACACGCCCGACCGCGTCCAGCACATGTTCTACCGCTACCTTGAGCCGGAGCATCCGGCCCATGCCGCCAATGGCAACTCGTTCGAACGCTACAAGGGCACCATCGAAGACCTGTACACACGCATGGACGGAATCGTGGGCAAGACCATGCGCCACGTCGACGACAAGACGGTTATCTTCGTACTTTCGGACCACGGCTTCAAGTCTTTCCAACGCGGAGTGAACCTCAATGCGTGGCTTCAGCAAGAGGGCTACCTGACCCTGCAAGAAGGCGGGCAAGCCGAAGGCTACCTGCGCGGGATCGACTGGGGCAGGACCAGGGCATACAGCTTCGGCTTGGCGGGCATTTACCTCAATATCGAGGGCCGCGAAAGCAGCGGCATCGTCCCGCGGGCTGCTGCCGACGCATTGTGCCAAGAGATCGCGGACAAACTCACGGGCCTGCGAGACCAAGAGCGCGAATCGATTGCCGTGCATCGCGCCTATTCCAAGAGCTCGATCTACAGCGGCCCGTACGTGGAGGCCGCACCGGACGTAGTCGTCGGCTACAGTCCCGGCTACCGCAGTTCGTGGGGCGTCGCGCTGGGCAAGGTGACCGGGCCGGTCTTCGAGGACAACCTCAAGGCTTGGAGCGGGGACCACTGCGTCGACCCGCCCCTGATCCCGGGCGTGGTGTTCTGCAACCGGGACTTCGAGGCTTCCGATCCCGGCATCGAAGACATGGCTCCTACCGCGCTGCGGCTGTTCGGCTTCGAACCCCCCGCGCACATGGACGGCCGCGACCTAACCGTCCAGTCGGGGTAGCCGGGCTTCTCAATGTTTGCGGATTGGCATCTCGCCCGGACACGCTAGGCCTCTCAGCCTTCGAGATTGCCCATGCCAGAAACCGTCTACTTGTTCTTGGACGAGCCGGGAAAGTTCGATTGCAGCGCTAACGGCACGAAATACTACTAAGGAATCACGTGGAGGACTGAACGAATCCTCACGCACCGAATATATTTTCCAGAGACACTGTCCGACCACCAAACATTGAGTTTGCCGTAGCGGGCGGCTGGCCAGCCTGTTGGCCGCCGCCGCTGGAGGAATCTCGCCGACGGGGGTTTCCATCGGGTACAATCTTCTGCGACATGCTCAACCGAAGAGACTTCGGCGTGGCGTCGGCAGCCGCCCTTCTCGGTGCCTGTGGCACCACCTCGGAGGCGCCCTCCGACGCCGAGCCCCCCGCCGGGCCCAGCGGCCCGCTCTATTTCGACCTGCACATCGATACTCCGGGCCGGCTTGTGCGCGAGCGCTTGAACCTGGCCGAGAGCCCGGAATACAGCCAGGTCGACATCCCCAAGATGCGGCAAGGCGGCCTCAACGCGGGCTTCTTCGCCGTGTTCAGTCCGGCCCGCAGCAAGAAGCCGATTGAATCGGTCAAGGATGCCCTCACCATCACCGACGTGATCGTTCAAGAGGTCGCCAGACACCCGGACGACATGTTCCTGGCTACATCCGCGGACGACGTGGAACGCTCCCAGCGCGAGGACAAGATCGGCGTCATGCTCGGGGTCGAGGGCGGCCACATGATCGACTCGAGCATCGAGGTGTTGCGCCAGTTGTACCGTCTCGGCGCCCGCTATCTGGGCCTGACCCACAGTGGCAACACGCCTTGGGTCGGCGCGGCCGAGTACGACGACGGCCCGGAAGGCTTGACCGACCACGGCAGAGAGATCGTCCGCGAGATGAACCGGCTGGGCATGATGGCGGACTTGTCCCACGCTTCCCAGAGGGCGTTCTTTGACACTGTCGAAACCTCGTCCGCGCCAATCCTCAACACGCACGCGGCCTGCTACTCCGTAGCGAACCACCCGCGCAACCTCACCGATGAGATGCTCAAGGCGCTGGCGGGCAACGGCGGCGTGCTGGGGGTGGCGTACTACACCGGCATGCTGGACGACGAACACCGCGCGCGGTTCAAGGAACTGGCGGAGATAAGCCGCAAGCGCCGGGAAGTCGGCCAGCAATTCGCAGGCGACCTCAAGCAGCTCTCGCAGGAGCTGTGGAAGCTCAACCTGGCCGAGGTAGAGCTGATCGGCGCCCCGCCGATCAGCCGCTTGGTGGACCACATCGAGCACGCGGCAACCGTGGCGGGTATCGACCACGTGGGCCTGGGATCGGACTACGACAGCGTGGGCTTGAAGCTGCCGGCCGGACTGGAGCACATCGGCAAGACGCCCAATCTGATCGAGGCCATGAAGGAGCGCGGGTTCTCCGATGAAGACGTGGCCAAGGTCATGGGCGGCAACGCGCTGCGCGCCCTGCGAGCGGCCGAGGCCGCAGCCGCTTGAACAGCGCTTGCTGGACGCAGCATCCCTCCGCTCCGCTGTGCGGCGGTGCCCGAGTCCGGCCGGCAGGCCTATTGAGAGAGGGAATTCAGGTCGATGAACGGAACCGCCCCGCTGGTCACTTGAGGCAGCACGCCGTCCCACTTCTCGATCGCGCGGAGTTGCAGGAGCGAGTCGGTGATGGTCTCGCGCTGGAGCCGTTGCGAATCAGCCTCAGCCTGGGCTGCGGCTACCTTCTGCTCGGCCTCGATCTTGATGCGTTCCAAGTCCCGCTGCGCCCTCAGCGCGTCTTGTTCGGCCTTCTGCTTGGCTTCGATCGCGTCATTGAAGACCGGCGAGAAACTGAAGTCCACGATGTTGAACTCGTCCACCATGATGTGCCGGCTGACCAAGCGCGCGGTGAGCATTTCCTTGATATTGACCGACACCTCGGCACGCCGGGTGATCAGTTCTTCGGCGGTGAACTGCGCTGTCACCGCCTTGACGGCCTCTTGCACTGACGGGTCAATCAGCCGCTCCTTGTACAAGACGCCGACCTCTTGGTAGATCTGCGATGCCAACTCCGGGGCGATGTGGTAGTTCAGGGCGATGCGCGAGTCCACCGTCTGAAGGTCCTTCGACGACGCCGACGAGTCGGTCTCGGCCTTCTGAATCCGGACGTCGATTGGGACGATTTGCTGGATGAAGGGAATCTTGAACTGCAGCCCCTCCCCGCGCACGCCCTGCTGGATGCCGCCGAACTTCGAAAAGACGACACCGCGCTCGCCCGCTCCTACGACTTGGAAGCTGTTGAACACCAGGATCAGCAGGAAGACGATCAGGACGAGCGAACTCAGCCCCCCGCCTAGGATTCTCCGCAACGAGTCGCGGAGTGAATCAAGTGGAATATCATCGCGCATTGTTCACCTCTCATCTATGATCTGTGCTAACAAGACTACTATGAAACCGCGCACATGCCTCACAGACTCTAGCTTGAGTGTACACCTTACCGAGGGGCGCGCGACTGACATCGCCGCTTTCGCGCAACCTAGCGTGGCAGGGCGAAGGCGATGATCGCCGAACCGGCCGCGGTCGCTACGTACTGGCGCCCCTCAAACCGGTAAGTGATCGCCGGAGCCCGCACAGGCCCGCCCGTCTGCAAACGCCACAGCGGCTTACCTCTGGCCGCGTCCAGCGCGACAAAGTAGCCCTCCGCGGTGCCGGCAAACAACAGCCCGCCGCCGGTAGAGAGCAGGCCGCTACTCGGCGGGCTGACCAGCGCGAAGCGCCAGCGCCTGTCGCCACTGCCAGGATCCACCGCTAGGATCGAGCCCTCGCGCGGCTCGCCGGTGACATTCTCCATGGCGCTGCCCAGATAGAACTCTCCCTCGACAAAATCCTGCGTCGCGCCGTGGTAGATCTGGCAGCCATCGCCGGAGTTGAAGTAATACAGGCCGGTCTGGGGGCTGTAGGAGGTGGCGTGCCAGTTGTGCCCGCCGCCCATGCCCGGACAGGTCAGAGTGCCCTCGTCGGTGGGCTCGCGCCCGGGGATCAGGATCGGACGCCCGCTGGAGGTCATGCCGTCGGCCCAGTTGACGTCGGTGTAGGCGCGGGCGAACAGGAACTCGCCGCTCGTGCGGTCCAAGGCGTAGAAGTGGCCGTTGCGGTTGGCGTGCACCAGCGCCTTGCGGGGCTGGCCGTCGACTTCGGCGTCGATCAGCACCGGGTCGGCCACCGCGTCCCAGTCATGCACGTCGTGCGGGGTGAACTGGAAGTGCCAGCGGAGCTCGCCGGTGTCAGCGTCCAGCGCCAACATGGAATCGCTGTAGAGGTTGTCGCCCGGGCGCGGGGCCCCGTCGAGGTCTGGGCCGGGATTGCCCGTGCCCCAGTAGATCAAGTTCAGTTCGGGATCGTAGCTTCCGGTGATCCAAGTCGAGGCTCCGCCGCGCTTCCAAGAGTCCCCGCCCCAGGTCTCGTTACCGGGCTCGCCCGGCCCGGGCACGGTCCAGAAGCGCCAGCGCCGCTCGCCCGTCTCCGCGTCATAGGCATCGATGAAGTCGCGCGTGCCGAACTCCGCGCCGGCGATCCCGGTCACCACCAAGCCATTGACCACCAGCGGCGCCACTGTGTTGGAATACCCCTTGCGGTAGTCCGCTGATTCGACCTCCCACACGACATCGCCCGTGGCAGCGTCCAAGGCGACCAAGGTCGCTTGCATGTTGACCTTGAAGAGACGGTTGCCCAGGATTGCGAAACCGCGGTTGGGCTGACCACAGCACAGCGGCAGGTCATCCGGCACAGGCTCGGAGTAGTGCCACAGTTCGCGCCCCGTCTTCAAATCCAAGGCCCAAGCGTGATTCGACGGGCCTGTGACATACATCACCCCGTCACGGACCAACGGGGTGGTCTGGAACTTCCCGCTCACCCCCGTCTGGAAGATCCAAGCGGGCGCGATCCGGTCCACGTTCCCGGTATCGATCTCGGCCAAGGGCGAGTAGCGCCACGCCGAGTAGTTGCGCCCGTACATCAGCCAAGACTCGTCATCCTGCTGGGAGTTCGCCAGAGCTTGGGAGTCGACTTGGCCGAGCGACACCGAGGCGCAAGCCAGCAGGATCCATGGAAGCCATAGCGGTCTGTTCATCGGGACTCCTCGCCGCGCAGGCCCTGCATGTAAGCGAGCAGGTCGCGCTGCTGTTGATCGGAAAGGCTCTCGCCGTAGCCAGGCGGCATCAAGGACGTGAACTCGCGTTCGATGGAGTCGACCTCCTCCCGCAGAAAGGAGTGCAACCTGCCCGAGACGTCCCGCAGCTGCGCAGAAAAGTCGTCGATGCCCGAGCCAATCCCGGAAATAGTGCGACCGTCTCGAGTGACGACCTTGACCACGAAATAGTCATCTGGCAGATCCTTGCCCGGATCTAACAGCGCATCGCGCAAGTGCTGCACGCTGCGGGAGCGTCCGATGCGGGTCAAGTCCGGACCGTACGAACCGCCGCGGCCGGCCACTTTGTGACACCCGCCACAACCGGCCGTGTCCCAGAAGATCTCCTCCCCGCGCGCCGGATCTCCATCCACCTTCTCGTCTGGGGCGGCCTCGAACGTGCGCAAGAAGGCCACCACCCGCCAGATGTTCTCCTCGGTGCTGCGCGAGCCGAAGGCGGGCATCTCGGTGCCCGGCACGCCGAGCGCGATCACGCGGTAGATGTCCAAGTCCGTGTCGCCCGCAGCGAACTCTCCGCGATTCAGCGCAGGCCCCTTGCCGCCCTCGGCATGGATGCCGTGGCAGGCGGAGCAACGCAGCCGAAAGGCAGCCTTGCCGACCCCTATGGATGCCTCGTCGCCGTGGAAGGGGCTGCGCTCCAGTTCTTGGCCGGCGGCGGCCCCAGCCAAGCAGACGAGCAGCGATAGCACCCACCAGCGCACGCTAGGCAGGGTAAGCCTTTTGGCTGCGGCAGGTCAACCTAGCAGCGCAACTGCTTGGGCGAGACACCCCTGCGGGCAGTCCGCACACATATAATATTCGGCACTCATGAAACGCCTCGCCCTTGTCCCAGTGTTGTTGCTTGCCTGCTCGACAGGCCTGGCCCAAGAGCACCCGCTGCGAGCTCTCAACATCGAGTTCGGCGTCAAGGATCACGAGCCCATCAAGTGGGACGGGTCACTGAGCATCGACAAGGGCGAGATCGTCGCCCTGCGCGGGTACCGCTTCAAGGACGGCGAGTCCATCGGCGAAGAAAACTCGTGGGTAGTCCGGACCGATCCATGGGTGCAGCCCACCGGCGGCATGCACCCGCACGAACTCCCCTTCCCGCACCTGACCCGCGTGCAGGACGTCGGCGTCACGCTGTACTACAGGGCGCCAGACGACGCGACGGTATCGGTCAAGACCGTCAACGGCGACTTTTTCTTCAAGCCCGCCGATCTGCCTCCGTCAGACGCGATGCACATCCTCTCCACCAAGGTCGAGCTGCGCCGCGTTCCGCCTGTCGAAGCCGTGACCACCGACGAGTTCGAGGACGACTACCCCGCCATGGCGATGGCTGACGACGGGACGCTCTCGGTGGCCTGGATTGGCTACAAGGGCGAGAACGACCAAGTCTTCGCCCGGGACCGCGCCAACGGCGAGTGGGGCGAGATCGCCCGCATAGCGGGAGCGTCGGGCGACCTGCAGGGCCTGGGCGCGGCCTACGACCGCGATGGCAAGTTGCACTTGGTCTGGTCCAAGCGCAGCGGAGGGATCTGGAGCCTGCTGCACGCAATGCGCAGCGACGGGTCATGGAGCGCCCCTAGCCCGGTCGGAGCCGGTTCTGGCAACAATCTCTTTCCCGTCCTTGCAAGCGACCGTCTCGGCGGCCTGCACCTTGCGTGGCAATCCGCGCGCGAGGGCTTTTCCGGGATTTACTACAGCGCCTTCGACGGAAGCGATTGGTCGGAGGAGGTGCCGCTCAGCCATCCCGGTGCGGCCGCCAATGAGTGGTACCCCGATATCGCGACCGACACCAACGGCACAGCGTGGGTGGTCTGGGACAGCTATCAAGGCGGCAGCTACAACATTCGGCTGCGCTCGGTCAGCGGCGGGCGCGCCGGGGATCTGCTCAAGGTGACCGACACGCCGCGCTATCACGGCACTCCGAGCATCGCCGTCGATGCCCAGGACCGGGTCTGGATCTCGTACGACGAGTCGGACGAGAACTGGGGCAAAGACACAGGCTTCCTGCTGCGCGGCGGCACGGGGATCTATCAATCGCGCACCAACCGCGTGGTCGTCTGGAACGGCAACGAGTGGCTCGCTCCGCTCGATGACGTGAACCGTCGCTTCCGGCCCAGCGTCAAGCGCTACATCCAAACTCCCGAACTCGTACCTGACAGCAAGGGCCGCATGTGGCTGCTGCTGCGGCCGCGCGTGCGCGCCGTCAAGCCCGAGTCGATCTGGGCCGCCGGTGGCAAGTGGGAGGTGATGGCAACCTACTACGCCGGGGACCGCTGGGTGGACCCCTTCCCGCTGCCCGACAGCGTGGGCCGCAACGAAGGGCCGATGGATGCCGTCGCAGGCTCTGACGGAAAGGTCTACGCGGCTTGGACCACCGATCAGAAACTCTGGGGGGGACCGGGGTTCGGGCACTATCCGAGGGACAACCAAGTCTTCTTCGCCGAGTTGTCCGCTCAGTTTGGCGGCATGCGGATCGATCCGGCCATGCTCGGCCCGAGAGGCACTGAGCCGCCGGCCATGCTACCAGCGGAGCCGCGCGAATCGGAGCAGGTGGCGGCGATCCGCAACTACACCGTCAACTCGGGCGGCAAGCGGTACAAGATCTACCGCGGCGACATGCACCGCCATACCGACATCTCGCTCGACGGCACGGGCGATGGCTCGCTCTACGATTCGTTCCGCTACATGATGGACGCCGCCGCCATGGACTTCTATCTGGTCACGGACCACAAGGGCACCAATGACACCGAGTACAGCTGGTGGCGCACCGAGAAGGCCGAGGACATGTTCCATGTGCCTGGCCGCTTCGTCACTTTGTTCGGCTACGAGCGCAGCCTGGGGTATCCCAACGGACACCGCAACATCATCTACGCCGAGCGTGGCAACAAGCCGATTCCGATCACCCAAGAGGAGCGCAGGTCGAGCACCGGGCCGTACCTGTACGATGCGCTGCGGAAGCAGAACGGAATCGCGACGTCGCACACCTCACACACGTCAATGGGTACTGACTGGCGCGACAACGACCCGGAACTGGAGCCGATCGTGGAAATCTTCCAAGGCGCGCGCACATCGGCCGAGCACGAGGGAGCGCCCCTAGCGTCTTCGGCGGCACGGACGGACCTGTGGGCCGGGAGCTACCGGCCCAAGGGCTTCGTCTGGCTGGCCTGGGAGAAGGGCTACAAGTTGGGCGTGCAGGCAAGTTCCGACCACGTTTCCACGCACAGTTCGTACGCCATGGTTCTCAGCGACGACTATTCCCGCCAAGGGTTGGTCGACGCGATGCGCCAGCGCCACACCTATGCGGCAACGAGCAACATCATCCTCGACTACCGCCTCAAGACCAGCGGCGGCGAGTGGATCCAAGGCGACGAGTTCTCCTCGGCGGAGATACCGACCGCAACCGTCGTGATTCGCGGTACCGGTGCCATCAAAGAAGCCGTGGTGGTGCGGGACAACACTTACGTGCACACGCTAGCTGGGGACGGCGAAAGCATGGAGTTCGAATTCCGCGAGCAAGAGCTGGCCGCCGGCGAGCACTACTACTACGTGCGGGTGGAGCAGGAAGACGGCAATGTCGCTTGGTCAAGCCCAATCTGGGTTGTGAAGCGCTAGACCAGCGTCGCCCCTGAGGGTCTGCTCTCCCAAGCTCGCAGGATCCATTCGAGCGAGGCCCTTGCGGATACCCCGGGGCTGGTTCTGGACGACTCAACCCCTGGCCGAAAGGAGCACACGTGCATACACACCGATTCATGTAAAATAGAAATGGTATTCTAATTTGCAAAATGTTGCCCCGGGCAATCATCGCGGTACTGCAAGACCGGCTCGCCAAGTATCCGGCCGTGGCCCTGGTCGGCCCGCGTCAGTGCGGCAAGACCACGCTCGCCACAACGCTAACCGGAGAATACTTTGATATCGAGCAAGAAGCGGACCGGCTGCGAGCCGATCTGGCATGGAATTCGCTGACAGCGCGGCGCGACCTAGTCATCTTCGACGAAGCCCAAGCGTGGACAGATCTGTTCGTCCGGCTGCGTGGCGCGATCGATGCTGATCGTAAACGCAACGGTCGTTTTCTGCTGTTAGGCTCGGTCTCGCCGGCTCTGATGTCCCAGGTAACCGAGTCCCTCGCCGGGAGGCTCGCGATCGTCGAGCTCACTCCGTTTACCGCTGCGGAGGTCAAGTCTCCAGGGACGACCCATAGGCACTGGCTGTGCGGCGGATATCCGGACGGCGGCGTGCTGGCCGAGGAGGCGTACCCGCGCTGGCATAGGAACTATGTCGACTTGCTAGCGCAGCGAGACCTGCCCGTGTGGGGGCTGCCTGCAACGGCCCGGACCACGCGCCGGCTCCTAAGGATGCTTGCCGCCACACACGGCCAGGAGTGGAACGCCAGCCGGATTGGCCGCAGCATGGCTCTTTCCTACCACACGGTCAACAAATACATGGACTACTTGGAAGGAGCCTTCTTGGTGCGCCGCCTAGGTCCGTACCACGCGAATATTCGCAAGCGGCTAGACAGGCGGCCAAAGGTCTACTGGCGCGACAGCGGGCTGCTGCACGCCCTGCTGAACGTGCCCGACGAAGACACGCTGTTTCACCAGCCGTGGGTCGGGGCTAGCTGGGAGGGCTACGTGATCGAGCAAACCCTAGCTACGCTGCAGCAAGCCGACCGTTTGTTCGAGGCGTACCACTTCCGCACCAGCGACCAACGCGAGATCGATCTCCTCGTCGAATTGGAGTCGGAACGCTGGGCGGTCGAGGCCAAGCTCACCACCAATCCGCGCCGCAGCGACCTCGACCGGCTCAATGCCAACGCCGACCTCGTGGGCGCTCAGCGCAGATTCTTGGTCTGCCGCCAGAGCGACTTCATAGAGGGCCAATCCGCAACCATCTGCGACCTAGGCGGCTTTCTAGGCTACATCCGTGAACGGGGCAAGACCACGCCCTAGCCTCATCGCCGAGAGAACCCGGCCGGCTGCAAGAACCAGCCCACTAGAATGCAAATGGCCGGAGGCTCCTTGCAAGAACCCCCGGCCATGGGGAGTGCGCACTCGAGGTGCCGCGACTAGATGTCGTAGTACAGCGAGAACTCGTACGGGTGCGGACGCTGGCGCACTTCATCGACCTCGGCGGAACGCTTGTAGTCGATGAAGCTGGCGATCACCTCTTCGGTGAACACGTCGTTCTGCATCAGGAACTCATGGTCACGCTCGAGCGCCTGCAGCGAGCCGGCCAAATCTTCCGGCAGCGCCGGCACGTTGCTGAGTTCCTCGGGCGACAAGTCATAGATGTCCTTGTCCAGGGCTTCGCCCGGATCGATACGGTTCTGAATGCCGTCCAGTCCGGCCATCAGGCACGCCGAGAACGCCAAGTACGGGTTGCACGACGGATCGGGGTAGCGCAGTTCGACGCGCTTGCTCTTTGGGCTGGCCGAGTACATCGGGATGCGGCAAGCCGCCGAGCGGTTGCGCCGCGAGTAGGCCAGGCTGACGGGGGCCTCGAAGCCCGGCACCAAGCGCTTGTAGCTGTTAGTGGTCGGAGCCACGATGGCAGCCAAAGCCGGGGAGTGCTTCAGCAGGCCGCCGATGTAGTGCAGCGCCGTCTCGCTGAGACCGGCATACCCCTCGCCCGCGAAGGTCGGTTCGCCGTCCTTCCAGATCGACTGGTGCGTGTGCATGCCAGAGCCGTTGTCGTTCCACAAGGGCTTGGGCATGAAGGTGGCCGACTTGCCGTGCTGGTAGGCAACCTGGCGGACGATGTACTTGTACAGCATCATGTTGTCAGCCGACAGCACGAGCGTGTCAAAGCGCTGGTCAATCTCGCACTGGCCGCCTGTGGCGACCTCGTGGTGGTGGCACTCGATTTCAATGCCGCAGTCCATCATGACCTTGACCATCTCGGTGCGGAGGTCCTGCATGTGGTCCGTCGGCGGAACCGGGAAGTAGCCTTCCTTGTAGCGCGGGCGGTAGCCGAGGTTGTTGTCGGGGCGGCCAGAATTCCAGCGGCCTTCTTCTGAATCGATCTTGTAGAAACCGAAGTTGTACGACGAGTCGTAGCTAACGTTGTCGAATAGGAAGAACTCCGCCTCGGCGCCGAAGAACGCAGTGTCACCAGTGCCTGTGTACTGCAAGTACTTCTCGGCCTTCTGCGCGATCCAGCGAGGGTCGCGCTCGTAGTGCTGCTTGGTGATCGGGTCGAGAATGTTGCAGACGACGCAGAGCGTAGGAACTTGGTTGAACGGATCGACAAACGCAGTGTTCGGATCCGGGACGATCAGCATGTCGGATTCGCTGATCGCTTGCCAGCCGCGGATCGACGAACCATCGAAGCCGAAGCCGTCCTCGAAGCTCTCCTCTTCCAGCATGCCGATCGGGTACGACACGTGCTGCCAGATTCCGGGCAGGTCCGCGAAGCGCAGGTCCAGAATCTCGCAACCGTTGTCCCTTGCGTACTTCAAGACTTCAGCAGGGGTGCGTTGTACAGCCATTGATTTCCTCCTATATGGCTTGTGAGGGGATCAGTACTAGGGCGTGCGGCCACGACGGGCGCTCTCTTCCTCGGTAGTACTGTGAAATCGTCATCGTATCACAGTGCCGACCAGCATCACGGGCGGCACTAGGAGCGATAAGAACTATTGATAGCGGCAGCTCGCGCCGCAGCTAATCGGCGACCTGTTGTCGCTGGGCGCTGGCCACTGCCGCGCCGACCTGCACGAACGCGGTGTGCAGCAGCGCTTCCAGCGCCCGCCGGCTCGAGCGGCCCGAAAGCTGCGCTAGATGTGTACGCCGCGCAGACCGCACCGGTCCAGCGAGCGCAGGAACACGGTCCGGAAAGTCTCCGCCCAGGAGGCACTAGTGGGCCTGCCCCCGCGCGGCTCGGGCCCGCAGCCGTCCGGGCCGAGCCGATCTCGGACGCGGCTAGACAACAGGAGGCTTAAGTTGCCCCGAGCCCTTAGTCCGGCCTAGCACTGCGAGGCACTCCATCTCCTCGAAGTACTTCACCCGTGCGTGCTGCACCGACTTGGCTGATCAAGTTTGTCCTTGCGATGCTGCTGGCGGAAAACCATTCCAAGTCGGGACTGCCTAGAGTGCTAGGCACCGAGCCGATTTTCCGTAATATGGTTATCCCTATGAACACAACGCTAGACATTGACGACTCCGTCATGCAGCGGCTGCGAGAAGAAGCCACACGGCGAGGGACCACGATGTCTGTCCTCGTAGAAGCCGGCCTCAGGCGTGTTCTAGCTGAGCCCGTGCCACCCAACGAGCCGCCGAGTACGCTCCCGCCGCTACCGACTTGGAACGGTGGCAGAGAACTGGTCGACATCGCTAACCGCGACGCGCTCTACGAAGCGATGGAAGAGAGGTGATGTGCTGTTCTTCGATTCGAATGTCCTTGTATAGACTGCCAACCAAGACCCACCGTTCTACGTCCCGTGTGGCGAGAGGCTCCGGGAGCGCAGATGGCCCCCTCGTCACGCCACCGTGCTTGCACAGGCAGTCCGGACTCTCAGGGTCCCGCGGCTGCTGGTATGCACGAACCGGCGCTTGCGGCGAACGCCGGGCAGTTGAGCTGCTTCCGAAGCCCGGGCTCGAAACGCACAGCGCCGGTCAGATGTGAGATGCGACGGGAATACCCGTGCCGAAGTGCTGGCTGTCCGGCGCTAGCGCACCAAGGCCCGAGCGTCAGGATTGTCCGGGCCGAAGTGCTTGAGCATGACTAGGTTTTCGTCGGCGCTCAGATTCGTGATCCGCACCCCCTCTCCTGCGGCGGCCGCCGTGACAAAGTACTCATCGGCGGTCAGTTCCCCGAAACGAATCATCGCCGGAGTGTGCACGTCCCAAACGCCGATCTGCCCGCGACCTTGCGTCACGATGGTGCCGTAGGCGGCCGCGTCGCGGATCGTGACGCTCCGGCCGGGATGGACGGTCAGTTCTTTGGCCGAATAGCTTGCGGTCGAGTAGGTCACCCAGGCCTCGCTGTAGCCGTCCTCGACCATCTCGTCGACCGGGCGGACCGGATGCGGCTCGAAGTGCCGGTTGGCCATGAAGTTCGGATCGACGTTGGCTTCCCAGTCCAGCATCCCGATGATGTACTCCAAGTCTTGATGATGCTCCGGTGGCACGTCCTTGACGAGCAGATCCCATGGCACGTAGCGGCCTTCGACCATGGACTGAAACATGCCGAAGACATCTGAGTTCACCTGTGGCTCGTAGGTGACCGCCGAGCCGGGCGCGTGTAGCACGCCGGCCGGAATCTGCCAGCCAGTGCCGGGCTTGAGCTTGTAAGCCTTGGAATGGTAGAGGATGCCGTTGTCGCCCTCGTTCCAGCGCTCGAGGCAGCGCCAGACATCGTCCTTCGTCGTGCCCGGCTCCAGACCCATGAACGTGTAGGCGAAGTTATTCTCCTTGTAGTTGTACTGGGGCGGGAAGTAGTACGCCTCGGGCTTGCCGCGCCGGCCCACGCGGGCAGCCGCTTCCTCGTCCTGGTGCATGTGATGCGGGATCGGGCCGAGATTGTCGAAGAACTTGCAGAGCACGTTCCAGCCGCCGTGGGTGCTCATCACATCGCTGCCGAGGATCTCGTCGCCGATCTCGTCGACGGCCGTCTTGAGCAGCACCTTGCGCGGGCCTGCCGCGCCGTTGGCGGCGACAATGTAGCTCAGCCCCTCGTCATCGGGCGTCCCCGGTCCGTTGTCGGCGTTGGTGGTCGAGGAGAACCAACGCTCATCGATTCCACCGCGATGTGCGCCGAGAGCATATAGGTCGGCCGGGTGGAGTTTGAGCCGCCCGCCTGGCATGAGAAACGACCGCGGCACCCAAGCTGGTGCCAGCCTCAGCACACCCTCGCCTGACGACAAAGCACTTCTGAGTAGTTCGACGATTTCGGACATGCTGGCTATGATAGCGAATGCCGCCGGGCCAAATAGGTCGGCCACCTGTGCTCGGGGTTGGGCAACGCGACGGGCCTGCGGTCGCATTTCGGTCCGCGCCGAGCGTCGGCTACGATGAGATGGTAGAAGCCGCGCCCGACCACGCCGGGGACTTGGAGCGAAGCTCCCGGCGGGCTGCGGGCTGCTCACCGCGGGCGAACGTGGCGGAATTGGTAGACGCGCTAGATTTAGGTTCTAGTGGGGCAACCCGTGGGAGTTCGAGTCTCCCCGTTCGCACCATCGCGGTCTTGCCGCGCCGGGGCCAAGAGCCACGTCGCGCGGACGCGGCCACTGCCCGCCAAGTCCGAACTCGGCTGTTAGCTGTTCCGTGATCCTCCAGCCTGCTAGAGACTCCAGGCTACCGTGATGGCGACTGTACCTCGACTTGCATCGAGCGTAGCGCCCGTAGCTTATTTCGCCGAGAGCGCTCGATCCAGATCCGCAGACTGGTCGAGTTCCAGACCGTGGAGTCTCGGGTAGAGTTGTGCCATCTCCAGCGGGCTCTGCTCGGACACGCCCAAGACAGCCCAGTCGGCCTTCCCGCTCACCGCCTGGAGTTCCCTCCAGGCTAGTTCTCCGTTGGCGTTGGCATCGGCAGGTGACAGGCGCAGGCTCAGCTGCATCGCCCTTAGCCTTCGGATCGGATCTTGCGCTGCCCGCTCGGCGATCTCGCCGAGAGTGATCACCCCATCGCGGTCGTAGTCTTCGCGCTGAAAGTGCCCGCGGGCATGCCCGTCGAGACCATCTTCGTCAACCTCACGTCCCGTCGATGGCTGCGACAGGCCATACTCACGAGCCGAGACCTCCCCATCGTGGTTTACGTCGAGACTCGCGCGGGTGTCTATCGCTTCGTGGACTTCGGTTTCGATCGCAGACCTAGCCTCCCCAGCAGTCAACATGCGGTCACCGTTCGCATCGAGCGCGGCCAAGAATTCGATGTCGCTGGACTGGCCTCCCCCGCCCTCGGCACCTCTGCCGCGGCCTCCGCCGCCCCGGCCGCCTTGACCGCGACCGCCGCCGCGGGCACCGCCACGTTGACCGCCGCGCCGAGCACCAAGTTCTGCCCACGCCTTCTGGAACTCGTCCAGCGTCACCTCGCCGTCTTGGAAATACTCGGTGCTGCGCACGAAGGGGCCTGCTTCGTCGTCACGCAAGATCCCGTCCCCGTTGGCATCGGCCCGCTCAAACAGCTCGAACGGATCGGCACCGCCGCCACGCCCGCGCCGGACGGGCTGGGCCTGGCCATAACCGGATGCCTTCAGCGTCTGGATCATGACCCCCACGTCCACGTTCCCGTCGCGGTCGTCGTCCATCACGCGAAAGCCCTTCATGAACTCCTCGGCTAGGGCATGGACGAGCTCGGCCGAAACGGCGGCGGCCTTCGGGCTTTCGGCAAACAGCCCAACACCGACACCGGCCGAGCAGAGAGCGGCGATCGACAAACGCAATGCAGTTGCGGAAATTGCGACCAAACAAGTGCGATCGCCCGCCTTCGCGAGCGTGGAACGATTTTTATGGAGAACCGGATGCAGCATGACTCCGCTAGGCTAGCACAGCCAATGTATCGTTTTGCAACTCTGTTGCATTTATACTTGCAGGCTCTAAGAATCATCGGCTCGAACAAGTCGGGTGGCTCTCTGCGCAAGCGAGTTACAGAAATGCAGGTATGCGAGCGTCTGCCCGTCAAGCGCGCCATGTGCGAATCGCCGATCCGCTCGAGTGCGGCAACCTCGCGAACGCGAGCAAAGTCCCGGCGCAAGCTCTGCGCAGGCCTGCCCGCCTAGGCTAGGATCTCGTCCAATGTGCCGGTACTGTCGGCAAACGAATCGACGGGCACGTCCAGCCGATTCAGCAAGGTCACGAACAGGTTCGAGAGCGGAACCTCTGCTCCGAACTTGTGGAGGCTGCCGTGGGCCAGCCCCATGTCGCTTCCGCCAGCCAGCAGCAGCGGATAGTTCAGGTTGACGTGCGTCTGGCTGTTGCTGCTGCCGTAGAACACCAAGGTGCTGTCCAGCAGGCTGCCGTCACCTTCAGGCGTCTCTAGCAGCCTTTGGATGAAATACGCCAGTTGCTCGGTGAGAAATAGGTCCCACTTGCCGAGCGGCTCGGCACCGGCGTCGTTCTTGCGGGCGCCGTGCGCCAAGCTGTGCATGTTGTCCGCCAGACCCAGCAACGGCGGAAACTTGCCCGCGATCGAGGTCGCCCCGTTCATGTTGCCGATCTGGTATGTCGCGATGCGCGTGGAGTCGGTGCGGAACGCCAAGTAGATCAAGTCGTACATCGTCTTGATCAACTCCCCCGGGGTTGTGTCGTCCGCCTCTAGATGCAGGCCTGTGGCGTTAACGCGAGGCTTCGGCACTTCGAGCCACTGCTGTGACTTTTCTACGCGCCGCTCAATCTGGCGCACCGATTCCAAATACTCGTCCAGCTTGACACGGTCGTGCCGTCCAAGCCGGCCGCGCACGGAAGCCGAATGCTCCAAGACGAGATCCAGCATGCTCCTTGAGTTGTCCAAGCTCTGGCTCTGCGCTTGGAGCGATCTAGGATCGAGGCCGAACAAGCGCTCGAACACTTGCTTCGGCTTGTTCTCGGCTGGCACGGGCTGGCCCGTGCGGCTGAACGACAGGGTGCTAGACCGGGTCGGCTCGCCAACCCCGCCGTCGCTGGAGAGCACCAACGAGGGATAGCGCGTGCGGTTCCCGTACGACGCAACCGCGATTTGATCGATCGAAACCGTGTTCTCTAAGTGGCCTTCTATGAGTTCGGCACCGGTTAGCCACGTGTCCGCCGTGTCGTGCCCGCCCATGTTGCGGCCCTTGGGATGCGACAGGCCGCCCACGATCGTCAACTCGGAGCGGAGCGGCTCCAGCGGTGCCAAGCTCTTGTTGAACCGGAAATCCCTACCGGAGCCGGTCGGAAACCAATTCCACTGCGCAGCCTCGCTGTCGGGGGCGCGGTCGACGATGCCATACGGAAAGTAGCCCGCAAAGAAGCGCTTCGGTCGCTCGGCAGGCCTGCCGTCCGCGGCCATGCACTCCAAGACAGGCAGCGCGAGCGCAACGCCCGTACCGTGCAGGAACGTGCGCCTGTCCAAATGCCAAGACTTGCGCGCCATGGATGCGTTGCTGCTCAGCGACTCCGAAATGAGTCGCTGGTGACAATGATTGTACAGAGTTCCCGCAGCCGATAGTCCGCTTTCTCGAATTCCGCCGTCATCTCTTCCACGATCGATTGGTCTGCTGTCGTCAGGCTTCGGCCCAGCGCGTAAGCCAGCAACTTCTCTGTCAAGGCGCGTGCGAAAACGCCGCGCTGGCTGTCGAGCATGTAGTCCGCCAACGCCTCGGCGCCATCCACCCGCTGTCCGTCGGGCAAGACGGCGGACGCGTCCACGGCGTGCTCCACCGCGTGATCGCCCGAGCGACGCAAGACGCTCGAGCGCCTCAGTCCGACAGCGTCAAATTGTTCCAGCGCGACTCCCCACGGATCGATCCTGCTGTGGCAATGGGCGCAGGCCGCGTTGTCTAGGTGGAGTTCAAGCTGCCGCTTGAGCGGCAGCAACGTAGCGTCAGCATTCCCGCTGTCGAGGTTGGGCACCGAGGGAGGTGGCGGGGCGGGCGGATCGCCCAGCAGTGCCGTACGAATCCAAACGCCACGCTCGACCGGGTGCGAATCTTCCCCCGTGGAGTTGGCCAACAGGACGCTGGCGTGGGCGGCAATCCCGCCGGGACGGCCGGACCCAGCCAGAGAGACGGGCTCGAAAGCCCCGCCGCGCGGCCCAGCGATGCCGTAGTGCCGCGCCATCCTGTGATTGAGGACAGAGAAATCTGACCGCAGGAAGTTCAATGCACTGAGGTTCTCCCGCAGCAGGTAAGCGAAGAAGTGCTGGGTCTCGCGGCGCATGTCCTGCTTCAGCGAGGGATCGAAGTCCGGGTAGTAGTTCGGGTTGATCGCGACCCGCTGCACACCGGTGAGGTCAAGCCACTGGTCGCTGAACTGCTTAACGAACGCCCACGAGCGCGGATCGTCAAGCAAGCGCAGCGTCTCGGCCCGCAGCAAACCGCCGTCCGCTAGCCCACCTCGATCCGCTAGCTCCATCAAACGCTCGTCCGGCATCGTGCCCCACAGGAAATACGACAGCCTCGAAGCCAACTCGTGATCATTGACATATCGGTTCTCGCTGTCTTGCCGTTCGATCCGGTACAGGAAGTCGGGTGAAACGAGCACCATGGCTAACGTTTCACGCAGTGCCTGTTCGAAGCTCGCGACTCTGGGCCGGACCTTGCCGAAGAACCGCAGCATTGGAGCAAGGTCAGCGTCATCGACCGGGCGCCGGTAGGCTCGGCGCATGAAGCGGCGCAGCACGATCTCGGCGCCGAGGGCTTCGTCCTCCCGCGCAGGCGGGGCGTCAGCAACCAGACGCTGGTGATGCTCGGGCGGCCAATCCGCGTACGCGGGCGCCTTGAATTCAAGCGCTTCCACAACAATGGCTGGAAAGTCGGGATCGACTGGCCAGACCAGCTTCTGCTTGATCTTGCCGTCCTCTTCAAAGTCGACACTCTCGCCAAGCGGAGGCGGCTGGCCGTCCGAATAGACGTTGCTCACCCAGACCAGCATTCCCGGATACTTGCTCTGCGCCCGGCTCTGGATGGGGAATTCCTCGATGCGCCCGCGGAACTCGAAGGTCCGGGCCGGGCCGTCTGGCACGTCGACCTCGGCTACATCGCGCGAAGGCGTCTGCGTGTCGGCGCGGTATCCGAGCCTGACGAGCATCCGCGGATGGGGCGCGCCAGGCGGCGCTTCGCTTCGTGCGCGGATCCGCAAGACAAACTCTCCCTCGTCGGGGAATTGTGGGATGCGCGCGACGAACGTACCGGTGCGGCCCAAGCGCTTAGACCAATGCACGTTCTTCAGCTTGTCGACCACGGTCTCGATGGCGCGGTGCTCGAAGACCGGCGGAGCCAGCCCCTCGACTATCGCAAGCGCAAGGCCGTTCTGCGCGGCCCGCAGGTAGTGCTCAAGTTGCAGGGCCGACATCCGCAACGCCGCGCCATTGTTCGTGAACCCGTCCGGACTGACCTCGTCGGGCGGCAGGTTCTTGACGAAATCGATGTCGAGGCCCAGCAGGTCCCGCATGGTGTTCTGGTACTCGCTGCGGTTCAGGCGGCGCATGACCACGTGGCCCGGCGCACGCGCAGCAGGGTCGTTACTCTCGCTAAGCGCCGTGTCGAGCCAGCCAAGTAGGGTCGTTCGATCCAACGCCGACAACTGGGGCGCCCCCTCGGGCGGCATTGCGCCCCGATTCAGAGCGTTGCGTACGTCGTGCCAAGTCTCGGCCGCCCGGCGATCCCTAGCTGTGTCAGTGGAGAGATTGTCCAAGCGGACATGGGCGTTTTGCACCTGGGGGCCGTGGCAGGTGACGCAATGGCGCTCGAGGATCCCAGAAATCGAAGCGTCCGCCCCGAGGGCGCGCAGAGACCCGCCAGCCGCTAGGACCGCAATCGCAAGTATGCGGGCAGCTGCATGTCGACGCATAGTGCGGGGCTTCCGGGCGGCTTGGGGATGCTCGCCCGGCTCAGCCCTAGTTTAGCCCTCACCGGCCGACTTGCGAGGCGTGCAATCTCCAGAACAGACCGCTCTGCTGGGGCTAGAGCCCGTAACTGCCGTGTCGGCAGCCCCGCATCTTGCCTAGAATATGGGGTTAGGTCTGCCTGCCAAGGCGGAGCGAGGTGTATTCATGCTCAGATCAAGTCGATGCGCGCTGGCGCTGCTCTTTTTGGTTGCGGTCGGCGTGCCACTGCTGGCGCAACCGTATCCGAATCCCTACCGCATGGTGGAAGGCTGGGCGAAGCTGCCCGAGGGGCGCAACCCGGGCGCCATCGGCGGCGTCATCATCGACCCCGACGGCAAGCACCTGTGGGCAGTGATCCGCTGCGACGCCGGCCCGGAACGGTTCGGGTACGAATGCCTGGAGTCGGATCTGGACGCAGTGGTGAAGTTCAGCTTGGAGACCGGCGAGACTGTCGAGAGCTTTGGCGGCGGCATGTTCATCTGGCCGCACGGCATTGATGTGGATCCTGACGGCAACGTGTGGGTGACCGACGCCGCGCGGCCCGACCGGGTGCCGGAAGGCGAGCGCGGGCACCGCGTCATCAAGTTCAGCCCGACCGGCGAAGTGCTGATGACACTGGGAACCCCGGGCGTGCCGGGCGACAGTCCGAAGCATTTCATCTCCCCCGCGGACGTGGTGGTTGCCGACGACGGCACGATCTTCGTGGCCGACGGGCACAACCGCGACGGCAACAACCGCATCATGAAGTTCGCAAGCGACGGCACCTTCATCAAGTCATGGGGGAAAACCGGCTACGGCCCCGGTGAGTTCCATGTGCTCCATGCGCTGGCGATCGACAAGCGCGGCCGCCTGTTCGTGGCAGACCGCGAGAACAATCGCATCCAGATCTTCGACCAGGAGGGCGAGCACCTAGCCACCTGGACCCAGTTTGGGCGGCCCAGCGGGATCTATTTTGACGGCCACGACAATATTTACGTGGCCGACTCTGAATCTGACGACGTCCAGAATCCGGGCTGGGAGATGGGTCTCCGGATCGGCGAAGCCGAGTCCGGGTGGATTCACTACTTCGTCCGCTTCCCTTGGGGCGACCCGCGCAGGACGGCCGGCAGCGGAGCGGAGTTCGTGGCTGCCGATGACGAGGGCAATCTCTATGCTGGCGAGCCGTTCCGCCGCCTGCTGCAGAAGTACGTCCGGGTGATGCCATGAGAGCAACGTTCCGGCACAGCTCGGATTCTGTGACGCCTGGCGCTTAGGCTCAGTAGGCCTCGGACACGGCCGTTGCGAAAACCCAACGCCACCGCGGGAGTACAGTTGAGTGCGAAGAGCCCCAGGCGACTCGGTATAGTAACGTGCAGGTCAGGGATCGCACCTAGCTATTCGACTCCTCTGTCGTAATGACTCCGATGTGACGCGCCGCTACGTGCGCAACCGAACCTAGACTTGGAACCGCTACGTGCAGGATACCCGCCCACCAATTGACCGCAGAGCGGGCCTGCTTCGGATTGCGATCTGCGGGTGCCATCTGCTTCTGGCGGGGCTGTGGTGCGACACCGCTGCGCAGCAACCCGGGATTCCGCCAACCGCTCGCTCGGCCGTGGTGACCGAGGTCACTTCCCCGATCGTCATTGACGGCGTCCTCGACGAGGCGCCGTGGCGGCGCTCGCCGAAGATCGGCGAGCTGGTCCAGAGGATTCCGCGGGCCGGCACCAAGCCAACTGAGCGCACGGAGGTCACGCTGCTCTACGACCGTAACAGCTTGTATATCGGCGTGATGTGCTATGACTCCGAACCGGACCGCGTGCTGGCCTCGCAAATGGCGCGCGACGCCAGCCTGAACCCGGATGACCGCCTGAGCATCATCCTCGACACCTTTCGCGACCAGAGCAACGCGTTCCACTTCTCCACGAATCCCAACGGCGCGTTGGTCGATGGCTTGGTCTTCGCGAACGGCGAGACCAACGAAGACTGGGACGCGATCTGGATCGTCAAGACCAGGCGCTCCTCCGAGGGCTGGAGCGCCGAGTTCTCGATCCCGTTCAAGAGCCTTAGTTTCCCTTCCGGGCAGACAGTCTGGGGCTTCAACATCAGCCGCATCATCCAGAGGAAGCTGGAAGAGGTGCGTTGGACGGGCGCACGCTTCCAGACGCAGTTCTTCCAAGTCTCGGAAGCAGGAGAAATCACCAACCTGGAGAACATCGAGCAGGGCATCGGCCTCGACGTCCGCCCGTTCATCGCACAGCGCTGGTTCCATTCCGGCGTCGACGGCAACGATGTCGTCCGCGGCAAGCCGGGGCTGGACCTGTTCTATAACCTGACGCCGAGCCTGCGCCTGTCGACCACGGTCAACACTGACTTCGGCGAGACCGAAGTCGATGATCGCCAAATCAACCTGACCCGGTTTTCGATCTTCTTCCCCGAGAAAAGGTCCTTCTTCCTGCAAGACGCCGGCGTGTTCAATTTCGCCACGACCGGCATCGATCAGCCCGGGGGCATTCCCAGCACTGGGGCCGAGATCTTCCCCTTCTTCAGCCGCCGAGTCGGGTTGCTGCGCGGGCAGGAGGTGCCCATCGACTACGGCCTCAAGCTCACCGGCAGGGCCGGTCGCACCGAGATCGGCGTCTTGAACGTGCGGACCCGCGAGATTCCCGGCGTCTTCGACAGCAACATGTTTGTCGGGCGCGTGAGGCAGAACTTCCTCGAACAGTCGTACGTCGGCGCGATCTTCACTGGCGGAGATCCTGCCAGGCCGGCCTCCAGCGACGATCCCTTCGCCCCGGCGCCCACGTCGATGAGCACCACGGCCGGCATGGACATTCGCCTGGCCACCTCGAATTTCTTGGGGACCAACCGCAACATGCTCGTCAACGCCTGGGGCCTCAAGACCAACAAGGAGGGCGTCGAGGACAACAACGCATCGTACGGATTCGGCGCACACTACGCCAACGACAAGTTCCAAGGACAGTTCCAGTGGCGGGAGATCCAGGAGAATTTCGATCCCGAGCTGGGATTCGTGCAGCGTTCCAACGTGAGGATGATGCGGCTGGGAGCCAGCTACAACCCGCGCCCCAATCCATCGTCGGGCATTCAGCAGATGTTCCACGATGTCTTCTACACGCGCTTCACGCGGCTGGACAACGGCCTCGTCGAGACTTGGAAGCTCTATTTCACGCTCTTCGACTGGCACTTCATGTCCGGAGACTCGATGCACAGCCTGTTCGACCTAAACCCGACGTACGAGCGCCTGTTCGAGCCATTCGAGATATCTCCGGGAGTGGTCCTGCCGCCCGGCGAGTATCGCTTCACTCCGATGCGAATCTTCTTCACCTCGGCGCAGAAGCGCAAGCTGCAAGGAAGCATCGGGCTCACGTTTGGGAACTTCTGGTCGGGGACGGCCAAGACGCTACAGACGGGGCTGCGCTACCAGCTGCCGCCGAAGTTCACCATCAGCCTCAATTCCAACCAGACGTTTGCACGACTGCCGCAGGGGAACTTTGTTGCCCGGATCTTCAGCACTCAGATCAACTACGCCGTATCGCCTTTCCTGTCGTTCTCCAATCTCATCCAATTCGACAATCGATCGGGCAACCTCGGGCTGCAGAGCCGCGTGCGCTGGACGCTGGAGCCTGGCAACGACGTATTCTTCATCTTCGGCCAGGGCTGGATCCAGGAGATGGGCGGCTTCTACGACTTCCGCCAGCAGGATTCGCGGCTGGCGACAAAGCTGCAGTACACGTTCCGCTTTTGAACGGACACGGCTTGGCGACGCCCCCGGCAGCGCATATGGTGAGCGTCCGATCGACGGCACGGCTGCCCTTTTCGTCTCCTCCATTCAAGGCAGACCCAGTCTGTCCTTGAGAGGCCCGCGAGGCATCCGGCCTGGCGCCTTGCTGCGGCCCGCCATGGAGGTGCGTCGAATAGATCGGGTGAATCGCGTTCTTCAACGGGCGATTGCGAACGCCTCGAAATTACGGCACATTGAAGGGGAGTCGTGATCACCGTGACCACTGTAGACAGACGCACACTGCTCCAATCCGCCGGGCTGGCAAGCATGGCCTTGCTCGGTTGTGGGCAGGGATCTGCTCCAAGCCGACCCAACCTGCTGTTGGTTATGACCGATCAGCAGACCGACGAGGCCATGAGCTGCGCGGGCAACCCGTACCTCAGCACACCCGCCATGGATCGGATCGCCGCTCGGGGAGTCCGCTTCGCCCGCAGCTACGTCACTCAGCCCCTCTGCCTGCCGTGCCGCTCCAGCATCCAGACGGGGCGCTATCCGCACGAGATCGGCACATCGACGAACGGCACGGAGATGAACGGCGAGTATCCGATGCTCGGAAACCTGTTGCGGGACGGCGGCTACGACACGGCCTACTTCGGCAAGTGGCACGTCGCCGCGTCGTTCGAAGCAGCCGGCTATCCCACCGACTCCGAGGACATCCGCAGCGATAGCGTCGCCGCCGACAAGGCAATCGAATACTTGCAGGCTCCGCGGAACAAGCCGTTCTTCCTGACGGTGTCCATCCGCAACCCCCACGACGTCTGCCAGCTCGCCCGCAGGCAAGACCTGCCGCAGGGTCCGATCCCCCCAGTGCCCGATGCCGAGGCTCAACTTCCGCCCCTGCCCGCTAACTTTGCCATCCCGAAGAACGAGCCGACGGCCATTCGTATGAGCCAGGAGAGGCATCGCGATTTCCACTACCCCACCGACGATTGGACGGACTTGGAATGGCGACAGTACCTTTGGGGCTACTACCGACTGGTGGAGAAAGCCGACCGCGAAATCGGCAGGGTGCTCGACGCCCTCCGCGACTCGGGCCACGAGGACAACACGGTCATCATTCTCACCAGCGATCACGGCGAGGGCGTGGCCAGCCACCGTTGGAACCAAGAGCAGATCCTCTTCGAACAGGCCGTGAGGGTCCCACTCCTCATCGCCGACCCGCAAGCAAGCAATCCGGGGAGCACTTCCGACGCGCTGGTTTCGACGGGTATCGACCTGATGCCGACCATATTGGATGTCGCTGGAATCCCGAGCCCTTCGGGACCGATCCACGGCCAATCGCTGCAGCCACTCGTTCAGGGCGTGGCGACATCTTGGGACCGTCGCTACGTGATCGCTGAGACGACCTTTGCACGCGGGGAAAACTACGGGGCGTCCGGCCGCATGGTGCGAACGGAGCGCTACAAGTACGTCGTGTACGACACGGGCGACGGTCGCGAGCAATTGTTCGACCTCAAGGCCGACCCGAACGAGATGAACAATCTTGCAGCCAACTCGGAATATCGCACCGAGTTAAACGACCACCGCAAGCTCATCTCCGAGTGGGCCGCCGAGACGGGCGATGAGTTCCCGCTGGTGCGGCCCGTGTGAGCTCCAGCTAGGTCAGTCGAGTGGATTCATCGACGGAGTCACTACTCGAGCTGCGAGTACGCCCAACCTATTTCTGTACGAGACATAGCCGTGCCATGCCGGACCTATGAATGCTGGGCCGCTCCATGCTCGATGACCATGCGACAGTTGGCCTTCGAGTACTCGACCGACAAGACTCAATCCTCCTCGTAGCACTCGCACCTGCGCTGGATGTACATCATGTGCTTGGGGTTGAGCCGGCAATCGAGCAGCGCCGCTCCCTGCCGGCGCACCTCCTCTTGGCTAGGCAACTCACTGTCAGTGATGTTGGTGAGACCATGAAAGCCCGCCGCCCCGTCCCTGGTTCGGAACGCTAGCGCTCTCCGCCTTGAAACCTCAGCCAGCAGCACATCAGTAGGACGGCCTGATGTGGCCACGGTTCGACTAGCTGGGATTCTCGGTTCGCCCTGTAGGTATGAAACCGAGCACGATGGCCGAATGCAAGATCCCGGATCGTGCTGCCCTTGCCACCAAATCTTCGAATGTAATATTCCAATCCCGTGGTATCCTAAACAAAGCCTACGGCCGCCGACTGTAAGTGGTGCCAATCGACCACATAAACTTCATCCCAATGCCCCGGCTAACCAGTATCTCTGCCGAGAACTTTCGCTGTTTTTCCTCTCGTCAAACGGCGCGCTTGGCCCCACTGACATTTCTCGTCGGTGCGAACAGCACCGGCAAGACATCAATTCTGGCCCTGCTTCGAGAACTGTGGAATACCGTCGTTCTGGGTAAGTTTCCAGATTTCACCGACGCACCATACCGCTTGGGGATATTCCATGATATCGTATCCACCAATGGCGACGATCACCGGCCTAACGATGCATTCACTGCCGAGCTTTCTCTTGTGCCCAACTGGAAGAACAGCCATGAAATCACCTGCTCGGTGGAGTTCCGCGAACGTGGAGGAATTCCGTTTCCCATTTCACGAATATTTGCGTATGGTTCAGCAAAGATTGAGTTAGTCATTGGCAACGAACAGTCACACTTAATCAAATGTACTACACCATCGGCAACATGGGAGTTTGAGTCAAAGAATCTGCTTGTTTTCGAAGACAGGTTAGATCTTGTTCCGATCCATCATTTGATGTTTGAACTCGAGCATCAGGAATTTGGAATTAGACAGGATCAAATGGCGGTTTCATCAGCCAACATTAGCCTCGATGGTCTGAGAACGCTATCGAGGGTGCTCACGCAAATGCACTTCAGGGGTAGAGAACCATTCGCTGGTGCCCCCGTCCGGTCGCGGCCAAGACGGACCTACGACCTAGGTCGACCGTCTACTGACCCCGAGGGTGAGAACATCCCGACGTATCTGGCTAGTGTCAAATCACGTGATCGAAACACGTGGAACAGGATGAAGCGTGAGCTTGAGTCCTTTGGCCGGAATCTCGGACTGTTCGACACAATCAATGTAAGTTCCCTGAAAGGAGGTGCTGGCGGACCGTTTCAGATTGAAATCAAGCGACACGGTGCCAATGAAGGCGGTTCAAGTAGAAATCTGGTCGATGTTGGGTACGGAGTGAGTCAAGTCTTGCCGCTTCTCACAGAGCTTCTTCGCGACGGTGTCGCCGATGTGTGCCTGTTGCAGCAGCCAGAGGTACATCTGCACCCGTCAGCACAGGCGGCATTAGGAACCTTGTTTACGAACGTATGCTCGCACAAGCGACAGTTGATTGTCGAGACACACAGTGATTACCTTATCAACCGAGTTCGCATGGATATTCGCGACCGTAAGTGCAAGATCGATGAAAACGATGTCTCAATCCTATATTTTGAGCCCATAGGTGACAGTGTCAGGATCCATTCCATACGAATCGACGAAATGGGCAACGTCTTGGGGGCACCTCCGAGCTATCGAAGATTCTTCACTGCAGAAACTGATCGAGAGGTGCAATTCTGATGTGCGCGATCATAGATAGCAACGTGCGTGACGAACTCGTCAAGAAAAGACCTAGCGCCGTTGGCAAGTATTTTGCAGACAGGATATCAGGGCCAAGAAGGAGCCTGAAGCTAGTGGTGGGCGGCAAACTGCTAAGGGAGCTCGGCGGTAGTGGGCAGGTGAAGCGTTGGATCATCGAAGGAATCCGGTCCGGGTATGTGATGGCTTGTAACGATCAGGAAATTGACAGAGTAACCCAAGATATCGTCGGTCAGTGCCGTTCTAGTGATCCCCACATAATCGCATTGGCGCAAGTCAGTGGAGCTCGATTGCTGTATACGAGAGACCACAAGCTAATGGAGGACTTTCGTGACAGAGAGCTACTGGGAGGACAGGTTCCGGGGCGAGTTTATACAGATGCCTCTGGTAGAGGCACTTTAGGACGCCATCACAAGGAACTGTTGGCCAGGACTGATCTTTGTGAAGTGCCGCACAAATGACCACCGGCGTAGCCCTCGCGCGACCTTGCAGCTCAATCCACGGGCACGTTCTCCGAGTCGCTGGTCGGCGCGAGCATCGACTCGCGGGTGCTGCTACGAAGCAAGGCGTTCCATTGGGGGGAGAAATCCGCCATCAGAGCTAATCTGTGCATGGACGCTGCTGACCGCGCTCTGATCTGAGTGCGAAGATGACTGACGCCGGCACTTACGCACGTCGCTGTCGCTGCTGTCGACCGATTCAGATGAAGTGCAATCGCCATTCGAGCCTGTCTGCCCGCCAATGCCGCGGCTGGGTAGAGTGCCCATATGGCTGAACAGCTTCCGTGCGAGCACCTTAGAAAACGTCCAAGTATGATTCCGGCCATGATGCTCACAGCGCCAAACAGACTAATTCAGGGTGCTTCGGAAGATCACACCGTGTTGAACCAACGCCGCGAGCTCATCACAGAATGGGCCGCCACGAAGGGCGACGAGTTCCCGGTAGTGCAGCCAGCTTAGACTCAACGCCGCTTCGACTCACGCACGAACTGGGTTCGACGAGTTGTCATCCAATTCCCTTGATCGCGGCCACCTTTGTCAGAAGCTCTTGCGTGTCCAACGGGCGCAGGTCTTCGCGATCCTCGCACGCTTGGGCAGCCAGCATCTGGACCGCCTCGGGTCCGGCTTGACGGAAGCAGGTCCTGAACCGACCTCCACCCCTGCTGCGCCCCGAACTCTAAATCGTTCACTCAGAGACCGATCTGAGCACAGCCTTGGCCCGCGACCTTCTTGAAGAGTCGAGCCTCACAATGGCTCAGCGCTCGTTAGAACTGCCGGGAATGGCGTATCCATAGAGACTCCGGCCCTCGAGAGAGCGATCTTTCGGCCAAGCGTTTTGCAAGAGCTTGCAGACGTTCTTGAAGCTATCCTCCAGAGGAGGGTCTTGCGGAAAAACCCTATCGTGCAGATCGAATACTTCTCTTGCAGATTTGAACCCGAGGAAATCAACCAAGAAGAGGATATCGTCGTAGTCCTTGATGCGCCCGGAACGCACCTTCATTGCGAGCATGTGATCAGCGGATGCGGCCGTCACCACTAGGTTGCTATCCCCGTAGACTGTTCGAGCCCGGCCGTCGGTGCCGCGAGGAATTGCTGGCACGGCCTGCTCATTGAGCCAGGTTTCCGACCAGCCGTGCCGGCGGCCAACGGATCGGACAGCGTCGGTGACAGGGCCGTGTGCACCACGGATTAGGGCGTCCACGTCATAGGTCAGGCGCCGAGAATCGAATCCGAGTGCCATCGCGGCACCCCCGATGACATAGATGTGAGCCTGCACCTTGCGGCGAGCTAGCTCTTGCGATAGCTCCCGGAACGCGCCGTGCAAGTCTTCAACCGAAAACGGCTCCATACTCCCGCTCCCCTTCGCGCTGGCCGAATTCCTTGCCGCCGATGATGATTCCGTGTCGTAGAAACGCC
Source organism: Bryobacterales bacterium (assembly GCA_965207255.1). GTDB lineage: Bacteria > Acidobacteriota > Terriglobia > Bryobacterales > UBA6623 > VXMF01. The sequence goes on from OZ242276.1 coordinate 144,592, forward strand.
GCGGGTGTGTCGCGATACAGTGCTCCGGGAAATCCGCTCACATAGTCTTCCAGCGGGAACCAATAGATCCTCAGGGAGCGTTGTGGATCGTCGCACCAGTCGGGCACAGGATGGCCGTGGGTGGTGGCGATATGCTCAGCGGTAGCGGCGAGCAGGCAATCCCATTTCGTGCCTGTCAGAGTCGGAGGATGCTCAAGGGCGATGCGCTGAGTCTCGAACGCGGACTCGTGAAAACGGCGGGCGAGGTCGGTGATCAACATGCGGAAGCACTCGGCCGGACTGCGTGCGGTGCGAATCGTGTCGACATAGTCGGCAATTCGCCATGGGGCTCTTGGGGTCGATGAGTTGCCGGATCGCTTGCCCACCGCCGGACGATGTGACAGCGAGGGCTCGGGAGGAACGTCCACACGCTCATAGTACTGAAGTCCCTGCCGAGATTAGACCGCGGTGCACTACCAGAGTCGTATCCGATTCGACCTGTAGGAATCGGAGGCCCCTGCTATGCCCGGGGCAACACGCAGGCCAGAACCTGACCTGGTACCACCTCCCGGTGCCCGTCAGCACTTGCTGTTAACTCAACGGCACGCCGCTGCGAAGAAATCAAACATCGCCAGTCCCGCAACGTATTGTTGAGTTACAATCTCTCAGCATGTCCAGCGCAGCACCCTGCGCATCGGACGTTAGGGGAGGCATAGAGGGTGACGATACCAGTCAGTATCACAGTCAACGGTCGGCGTTTCGACAGACAAGTCGAACCCCGGCTGTTGCTAGTCCACTTCATTCGAGACGTGCTCGGGCTCACCGGCACCAAGGTCGGCTGTGACACGAGCCAATGCGGTTCGTGCACGGTCCTTCTGGACGGAGTCTCGGCCAAGGCCTGCACCTGCTTGGCAGTGCAAGCCGACGGGGCCTCGGTCACCACGATCGAAGGCTTGGCCAACGAGTCCGAACTGCACCCGTTGCAGGAGTCGTTCTGGAACAAGCACGGCCTGCAGTGCGGCTACTGCACGCCCGGCATGATCATGGCGTCGCACGAGCTGCTGCGCTGCAATGCAGAACCCTCGGCAGACGAAATCCGGCACGGCCTCGAGGGCAACATGTGCCGCTGCACCGGCTACCAGAACATCGTCCGCGCAGTCCGAGACGCCGCGGAGACGATGCAAGGAGGGACCTCATGAGCGCTTCGACTTTCGGCTCGGGCATCCGGCGGCGAGAGGACCCGCGCCTGATCACCGGCAGCGCGAGCTACACCGACGACATCACGCTGCCGGGCATGCTGCACGCAGCCCTGCTGCGCAGTCCCTACGCGCACGCCCGCATCAACAGCATCGACACCTCCCAGGTCACGGAGGCGCCAGGCGTGGTGGCCGTATACACTGGCGCCGACACCGACGGAGAGATCGCTCCGGCACCGTGCGCCTGGCTGCTTCCGGATTCGGGGCTGACGATCGCCGACTATCACTGCGTCGCCAAGGACACAGTCCGCTATGTTGGCGACATCGTGGCAGTCGTGGTCGCCGAGAGCCGCTACGAAGCCTACGACGCTTTGGATCTGATCGAGGTCGACTACGAGCCGCTGGACGCGGTTGTCGAGCCCAAGAAAGCAGCGGCGGATGGTGCGCCCCAACTCCACGGGGAAATCGAGGGCAACCAAGCCTTCCACTGGACGGTCACCGGGGGTGGCGACATTAACGAGGCGTTCTCCCAGGCTGAAGTCGTGGTCAAGGAGACGATCATCCAGCAGCGCTTGATTCCGAACGCGATGGAGCCGCGCGCCACCCTGGCCAGCTACATCACGGCCACAGGCGAACTGACAGTCTGGAACACCACGCAGAACCCCCACATCGTGCGCTTCCTGTCCTCGCTCGTGATGGGCGTCCCGGAGGATCGGCTGCGCGTGATCGCGCCCGAGGTCGGGGGCGGCTTCGGCAGCAAGATTGCGGTCTACCCGGCCGACTTCATCACGATGTTCTGCTCCAAGAAGCTGGGCGTCCCGGTGAAGTGGGTCGAATCGCGCAGCGAGAACTACCAGGCCACCACGCACGGCCGCGACCACGTGCAGGAGATCGAGCTCGCCGCAACCGCGGACGGCAAGATCACCGGCCTCCGCGCCACGGTGTGGGCCGGCATGGGCGCATACCTGTCCACAGCGGCACCAGGCATACCGACCATCCTGCACGGGCTGATGCTATCGGGTGTATACGACATCCCGGCAATTCACGAGGACGTGTACGGCCTGTACACCAACACCACGCCGGTCGAGGCGTACCGCGGGGCGGGTCGGCCAGAGGCCACCTTCATGGTCGAACGGCTGGTGGACCTGCTGGCGGCCAAGCTGGGGTTGGACCCGACGGAAGTCCGCCGGCGCAACTTCATCCCGAAGTTCGACGACGGCCATGACGTGGTGACGGGCCTGACCTACGACAGCGGCGACTACGACGGCGCGCTGAGCAAGCTGCTGGGCGAGGCCAACTACGAGCAGCTGCGCTCCGAGCAGGCCGAGGCTCGCAAGCACGGGCGCTACATCGGCTTGGGCCTATCGACCTACGTCGAAATCTGCGGCCTGGGCCCGTCGCAAGTGGCGGGCGCGATCGGCTTCCAAGGTGGACTCTGGGAGAGCGCTATCGTGCGCTTCCACCCCAGTGGCAAGGTCCACGTCATGATCGGCGCCTCGCCGCACGGTCAAGGGGAGGAGACAACTTTCGCCCAGATCATCGCGGGCGAACTGGGCGTCTCCCCCGACGACGTGAAAGTGATCCACGGCGACACAGACAACACGCCCATGGGCTGGGGCACCTACGGCAGCCGCACAACAGCGGTCGGAGGCGCGGCCCTCGCGCTGGCAGCGCGCAAGATCCGCGACAAGGCCACGGTCATCGCCGCGCACCTGCTAGAAGCGGCGGTAGAGGACATGGACTACGACGACGGCAAGTTCTTTGTCAAGGGCTCTCCGGACTCCTGCAAGACGATCCAGGACATTGCGCTGATGGCGAACGTGGCCTGGAACATGCCCGAAGGCGTGGAAGCCGGGCTCGAGGCCACCACCTTCTACGACCCGCCGAACTTCGTCTTCCCATACGGGGCGCACTTGGCTGTGGTCGAGGTCGACGCCGAGAGCGGGAACGTCGAGTTGAAGCGCTACGTGGCCGTAGACGACTGTGGTCCGCAGATCAATCCCGTGATCGTCGAGGGCCAGGTCCACGGCGGCATTGTCCAAGGGATCGGACAGGCGTTGTGGGAGGAGGGCGTCTACGACGACGACGGCCAGCTGCTCACCGGCACGATGCTCGACTACGCCCTGCCGCGCGCCGATCGGCTGCCCGACATCGAGGTCCACTCGACCGTGACGCCCTCGCCGCACCACCCGCTAGGGGTCAAGGGCATCGGCGAGGCCGGCACGATCGCATCAACCGCGGCTGTCTACAACGCCGTCATCGACGCCCTGGCGCCGCTCGGTGTCGAAGCGGTCAACATGCCGCTGACACCGGAGCGCGTGTGGCGCTCCATCCAAGCAGCACAGGGGAGGAACTGAACCATGTTCGCACCACAGTTCGACTACTACCGGGCGAGTTCGGTGGCCGAAGCCGCGGCCCTGCTGGAGCGGCATCCCGACGCAAAGGTGCTGGCCGGGGGACACAGCCTGATTCCCGTGTTGAAACTGCGCTTGGCGGCGCCCTCAGCGCTCATCGATATCGGCCGCATCGACGGGATGCGCGGAATCCGCGAGGAAGCCGGGCAGATCGTGATCGGCGCGCTCACCACACACTCGGAGCTGGCCGCCTCGGCGACGCTCCAATCCGGTGCAGCCGCGCTGTCGGAAGCCGCCGGCATGATAGGCGATCCCGCCGTCCGCAACCGGGGGACCATCGGGGGTAACGTGGCGCATGCAGATCCCGCGTCGGACCTGCCCGCCGTGCTGCGCTGCCTAGGCGCGGAGTTCGTCATTGCCGGTTCCTCCGGCACGCGCAGGGTCGGCGCAGCGGACTTCTTCGAGGGGCTGATGACAACCGCTGTGGAGGAAAACGAGATCCTTACAGCCATCAACTTACCCTCCGCAGGTGCCGGGCAGGGTTCGGCCTACGCCAAGTTCTCGCACCCGGCATCACGCTACGCGGTGATCGGAGCGGCGGCCTCGCTGACAATCGCCGACGGCAAGTGCAGCGCCGCCAGCGTAGCGCTGGGCGGCCTGGTGCCCGCTCCGGTTCGGGCGGCGGCGGTCGAAGACGCCTTGGTATGCGGGGCCCTGAGCGCCGACGCGATCGCCGAGGCCTCGCGCTGCGCCGGCGATTCGCTGGCTGATGACGAGGTGCTTGGAGATGTCTACGCCTCGGCGGAATACCGCAGTGCCGTGGCCCATGTGTGGGTGCGACAGGCTCTGACGGCCGCAGCCGTGCGCTGCGGCTGACGGGCGGCCGGCGGGCATGTCTGCGCACAGACCGATTCCAGCCTCGATCGACGAGCTGCAGGCGACGCTGGCGCGTCAGGACTATGTCTGCGACCGCGCCTTAGCGACCTCGGTCTACTTGGCGCTGCAACTCCAGCGCCCCGTGTTGCTGGAAGGCGAGGCCGGCGTCGGCAAGACTGAGGTCGCCAAGGCTCTCGCCGCCGCCCTCGGGCGCGACCTCATCCGCATGCAGTGCTACGAGGGACTCGACATCAGCCACGCAGTCTATGAATGGAACTATACGCGCCAGATCCTTGAAATCCAGCTGATGCGTAACGGCGGCAGCTTCGATCGGCAGGAGGCAGCCAAGGAACTGTTTCGGCGGGAGTTCCTGCTCGAGCGGCCGCTGCTGCGGGCGCTCGGGCACGCCGGCCCCCCGCCGGTGCTGCTGATCGACGAACTGGACCGTGCCGACGAGGAGTTCGAGGGCTACCTGCTAGAGATGCTCTCAGATTTTCAAGTCACGATTCCAGAACTTGGCACCATCCGAGCCGCTCAGCCACCGATCGTGCTGATCACTTCGAACCGCACGCGAGAACTGCACGACGCACTGAAGCGGCGCTGCCTGTACTGCTGGATCGACTATCCGGACTTCGACAAGGAACTGCGCATCGTCAATCTGAAGGTTCCGGGCGCGTCGAAGCAGTTGAGCGAGAGTGCCACGGCCTTCGTGCAGGAACTGCGCGACGCCGAGCTGTACAAGACCTCGGGCGTGTCGGAGACGCTCGACTGGGTTGCCGCGCTGGTGGCTTTGGACTGCGACCGCCTGGACGAGCGGCGCGTGGAAGAGACGCTGGGCATCCTGCTGAAAAACCAAGAGGACATCGCCGCCGTGCGCGGCGAGCCGGTCAGGGCGATGCTTGACCGGGCGGCCCACCGGGGGATCCGGGACAGCCGGGCGGGACAGGTCACTGACACGCCATGGGCCACCTCTTAGAGAACCTGACCCAGTTCGTCCGGCTGCTGCGCTCGGCTGGCCTGCCGGTGCCGGCCGGCAGCACTATCGCAGCCGCACGCGCGCTGGCACACGTGGACATCGGCCAGCGGCGGGACTTCTGGCTGGCATTGCGCAGCGTCTTGGTGAGCCGGGCAGAGGACCTGCCGGTGTTTGATCATGCCTTTCGCGTGTTCTGGAGCAAGCCCTCGGGCACCGGTACCAGACTCGACTTGCGACCCCTAGGCAGCGAGCGGCGGATCGGCGATCCGGTCGTCGAAATGGAATCGCTGTCGGGCAACGCTCCTAGCGGCGGCCATGCCAGCGAAGCTGCGCTGGAGCGCGTGCAGATCACCACCTACAGCGACCGGGAGGTCTTGCGCGAGAAAGACTTCAAGCAACTCACGGGGGAGGAGCTGGCCCAAGCGGTGAACATGCTGCGCGAGTTGCGCTGGCGACCGACTCCGAGGCGCACGAAGCGCTGGCGCAGGGGCGCAGGAGATACTCCCGATGTTCGCGCGCTGCTGGCACGGCTGGCACGACGGGAGACAGATCCGGGCAACTTCCCGATGCGCAGCCCGAAGTCTGCGCCGCGCCGCTTGGTGTTGTTGTGCGACATCAGCGGATCGATGGAACGCTACACAAGGATGCTGCTGTGGTTTGCCTGCTGCCTGAGCGGGAATCTGGAGCGCGTCGAATCGTTCCTGTTTGCGACGCGCCTGACTCGGATCACCAAGAAGTTGCGCGGGCGGCGCGGCTCCAATCCTCTGCAAGAGGTCGCGCGGCTGGTGCCGGATTGGTCCGGCGGCACGCGCATAGGCGACGCCCTGCGCACCTTCAATGTCGAGTGGGCCAGGCGCGTGCTGGGACGTGGCTCTGTGGTGCTGCTGGTCTCGGACGGTTGGGACAGGGGCGACCCCGAAGCACTGCGAAGCGAGATCTCCAGGCTGCAACGCTCGTGCCATCGGCTGGTCTGGCTCAGCCCCCTGCTCGGGGACCCGGCCTACGAGCCGCTTACGCGGGGCTTGCAGGCGGCGCTGCCATACGTGGACGACTTTCTCCCGGCGCACAATCTGGCCAGCTTGGAGCAGCTGGCGGAGCGCTTGAACAGCCTCGAGCCTGGCTCGCGACGCGTGCTGCGACGGTGAGAGCGGCCTTTGCTAGGCTTGCGGGAGCGGCTGAACCATGGACTTCAACAGCAAGTACGAATTCGACGCGGCGCCGGAGACTGTCTTTGACGCCTTGACGGCACCGGAGACGGTCGCGGGCTGCCTACCCGGATGCGAGGCCCTCAAGCCCCTCGGAGACGACCGCTACGAGGCAGCGATGACGATCGGCGTGGCTGCCATCAAGGGCAAGTTTCGCGGGACCGTGGCCATGCGCGACCTGCGGCGCCCGAGCTCGTTCACCCTACAGGTGGACGGCAAGGGCAGCACCGGCTTCGCCAACGGCGAGGCTAGGATCGAAATCTCAGCGAGCGGAGCGGGCAGCACGGTCGCTGTGCGATCCTCGGCCAAGGTTGGCGGCCCGATTGCCCGTGTTGGCCAGCGGCTGCTGGCGGGTACCGCCAAGATGGTGGCGGATAAGTTCTTTGCGTGCCTGCGCAAGCAGGTGGAGGAAGAGCTAACCGGACACTGAACGCTAGTCTGTCCCGAGAGCCTCGCAACTTCTTCAATGCGACCGTGGCTACGCCCGGTGCCCGCTGGCACCACCACAAACTCTCAACGACGCCCGGCCTGACACCAACAGCCTATGTGAATCGCGGATTTCACAAGTTGCCGGTTTAGGACACCTGACTGACCGATCTGATACCGTAAGCCGCACACAAAGAGACGACGAGCGCGGTGAAGTGACTTCACATCTCAGGCTGCGGCGAGGCGCCGAGCCGATACTTGCCTTCGGTGTGCAGATAAAGGACGCACTCCTCGTCCGAGTCGCACGAGAGCTGATGCGCCGCCGCTCCCTTCGAGCCGAAATAGCTGCCCGGGGCCAAGGTGTGGGTGTTGGATTCGCCTGACAGCTGGATCTTGGCCTTACCCTGGATCGTCACAACACGCATCAGCGGGGCGCTAGTGCTGAGTTCACCGCTGTAACCGGGCGGTAGTTTGACGAAGCTGCCATTTTTCTCGTTGTCCTCGACGCTGCCCCAAAGGTAGGCCATCTCGGGGCCTTCGTCGTCGACCCACTCTGCGTCCTCCGCCTCCAGCCACATGATGTTTCGCGCTCCGACGTTGATCGGGCGCTCGCCGCTGTCGAACGCTTCATCCGCGGGCTTGACGAGATAGGGGCCCGACAGGATCTCCAAGAAGATCATGGAGTTCTCGCCAGTCGCCGCGGTGATGTGGTTTTCCCCCAGCGGCTGCGTCCAGAATGAGCCGGACTCCATCCACATCTTCTCCGCAGCAGGGTCGTCGTTGTGAACAGCACCGCTGATCACGACCGCACGGTAGGTGATGTTGTGGATATGCGGCGGCGACTGGAAGCCGTCCGCAAACGTAACAAGGATCCCGGACGGCACGTCTGCCCGGATGTCACCCCAAAGCCTTCCCGCCTTCGGGCCGAGTTCACCGCGCGCGGGATTCAGAGGAATCAACTCAACGTCCGATCTCTTAACGAGTTCATTCTCAGGACGCCCACTAGCCGCGGCCCGCGCCATTCCCAAGACCGCAACGGCGACCAAAGTCGCGGCCAGCGCGGCTGTGCTTCTCCGCATGGAAGTTCCTCCCGACTGCCGGCTCCTGCTCGCATGGGAATCGGCATGCCCTTTCGCAGAATAGCAATGGGGGAAACGCGGACGCTCGCGACGGCCCTTGCGACCTACCAGGCCGCAGTTCACGCCCAGTGACGCAAGGTAGCACCCAGCGCAACGATCAAACCCGGCTTGTGACTGGCGATTGCCGTTCCCGTGCTCGCGCCGAACGGTACAGATCAAGTGTCGAGCCGCCTCCTTGCATGTGCCCCTGACACGCGCGCCCTTCCAGGTGTGCCGACGGCGCCACACAACGGTGCCAACGGCGGCACAAGGAGCGGCGGGCCGCTGTGCTACCGTCAAGGCAATACCCCTCCGAATGCCCGCGCCCCCCGCAGTCGAAATCTCGGAATGCACGTATAGCTATGGCAAGACTCGCGCGCTGGACGGTGTCAGCTTCCGAGTCGCGCCGCGGACTATCTTCGGCCTGCTCGGGCCGAACGGCAGCGGCAAGACCACGCTGTTCCGCATTCTCTCGACGCTGCTCGCTCCCGACAGCGGCAGCGCGAAGCTGTTCGGCGTCGATGTCGCCGAGCGGCCGATAGACGCTCGGCGCCAAGTCGGCATCGTTTTCCAATCGCAGAGTTTGGACCCCCGCCTGACCGTTGAGGAGAATCTCGTCCACCAAGGCCACATGTACGGCCTGCGCGGGCGCGGCCTCGCCGAGCGTATCGGGGACGTGCTAGACAAGGTCCGCCTCGCGGACAGACGCAAGGATCGCGTGGAGACTCTCTCGGGCGGCCTGCGCCGCCGGGCCGACTTGGCCAAGGGACTGCTGCACGACCCGAGGCTGCTGCTGCTGGACGAGCCCAGCACGGGAGTCGATCCCGCCGCTCGCATCGCCTTTTGGCGCTATCTGGAGCAGCTGCGGTCTGCCGCAGGCGTCACGGTCCTGCTCACGACACACCTGCTGGAAGAGGCGGACGCTTGCGACGAGCTAGCAATCCTAGATCGCGGCAAGCTGATCCGCCAGGGCGCGCCAGCCGACTTGAAGGCCGAGATCGGCGGCGAAGTGGTCACGCTGGCTACCAGCAGCGCACCCGACATCGCAACTGCGCTGGCCGAAGAATTCGCGGTTCAAGACACCCGAGTGAATGGCGGAGAGATTCGCTTCGAACATCCCGATGCATCGAAATGGACCGCCCGCTTGATGGCTCGCTTCGGCGATCAGATCGAATCGGTTAAGATCTCGCGGCCCAGCCTGGAAGACGTGTTCCTGCACCACGCCGGCTACGGCTTCCACTCTGAGAACGACCAGCCGCAATAACGGCGCGGCGACCGGCTCTACGGCCGCCTTAGATCGCGTCGGCGTAATAGCCGTCACGCGCTTGGATCTTGAGGCCCTTGCGGGCGGCCTTGAGCAAGATCTTGCGAAAGCCGGAGCTGTCCAAGCCTTTCTTGGGGGTGTAGCCGATGCTGTACTGGCCGCGCAGTTCGTCTTCAATCTGCTGGAAGATCCCTGCCAAGCGAACGCCGCGCGAGACGCGAAAGGCGCTGCCGCCAGTTTGCTCGGACATCTTCTTGAGCGTCCCTGCCCCCGAACCGACGTTGAAATACCCCCGGCTGGCGAAGTAGCGGTCCACGTACTGGATCGTGTACACCACGATATCGGCGCGCTGAGCGGCCTCGATGGCCTGTTTCAGGCGGACCTTGCTGCCGTAGTCATAGCCGTCGGAGATCAACACGACCGCCTTGCGTCCGACCTGGTTGCTGAACATCTCGTCGGCAGCTAGGTACAGCGCGTCGTTGAGAGCCGTGCTGGTCGGCTGCTTGTCGCCGCTGGTGCCGGGGTGCAATCCGCTGGTGGGAACCTCGACCTGCAACTCGTCCAAGCCGCGCTCGAGCAGTTGGAGCGAGGCGGTGTAGTCTTGCAGCAATTCTACGTTGCGGTCGAAGCTCATCAGGAACGCCAGATCCTTGTCCTTGCGCAGGATCGAGCGGAAGAACATCAGCCCGGCGCTGCGTTCGGCGGAGATCAGCGAGCGCTGGCTGCCACTGGTATCGATCAGCAGGCCGATCGTCAGAGGCAGGTCCGTCTGGTGCGCGAAATAGCGGATCTCCTGCCTGACGCCATCTTCGGAAAGGATGAAATCGTCCTTGGTCAAGGTGCTGAGCAAGCGTCCGTTGCGATCCTTGACCGTCGCCAGCACATTGACGACCTTGACGTCTAGCGAAAAGAGAGGCTCGTCGCCTCCGGCGATATCGGCATCCTGCGCGACTACCGGCACGAATGCGAGCAGTGCCGGAAGCAGCAGGGCAAGCGGTCTCATCCTACATCGAGAGACGGAATGCCTCGTGATTCGGTTTCGCCCCTTGAGCGGAGATCGGGTGGCTGAAGCGACCTGCCGACGCCGTCGCGGGATCGCCTTCGACGTGCTCCCTGACTCGCCCCAACCCATCATGGAACGCATCGTGCAGGGCATCCGGAGCCACGGCAGCGGCCGTACGGGCCAAGTTGAGCACGATGGGAGCGATCCGCGAGTCGGCCACTAGATCCGCTGTGTCGGCAATGGGCTGGAAGGCCACCAGCGCCAACAACAGCGCCGCGGCCAATAGCAGGCCGCGCAGTGCGCCGAAGGCAGCCCCGAGCAGTCTGTCGAGCAATCCCAAGCCCGCCATGGACCAAATCCCAGACAGCATGCGGGCCAGCAGCGCACCCGCGATCAGACACCCGGTGAAGAGTAGCGCGAAGGCCGCGACGGACGCGACCTTTGCGTTAGAGATCCACTGGCCCAGATAGCCTGCCAAGACACCGTAGCCCCACATCGCAACCAGCAGACCAACAACGAGCGAAGCGATCCTGAGCAATTCCTTGGTCAATCCATTGAGCGCCGCCCCGGCCACGGAGGCCAACAGGATGACTCCCAGCACGATGTCGAGCAAGATCAGCCTCTCCCGGTTGGCCGAAGACAGCAGCCGATTTCGCCCGGCGGCGCAAGCATGCCCGACGCTCCGGTCAGGGAGTCAGCTATACGCTGGCGCAGCATCGGTCAATGCACCCCGGCAGGTGATCACAAAGGCCGGCGGGAAGTTCAGCCAGACGCAGGTCGAGCGCACGGTGGAGAAGTAGCGCCGCATGAACCTGCCCGTGTTGAAGTACTCCACGCGGCCGTCATGGAGTTTGATGCGGTAGACGTACTGGAACTGCGTGATGGCCCCGTGCGAATTCAAAAACGGCCTCAGCGGACGGAAGATCGCATCGACAGCCGCAGTCTCCATGTTGGCGATGCCCAGCGAAGAAACGACCGCATCCACCTCGCTGATGCCGCGCCGCTCAAGTTCGGCGGCCGCGGTCTCGGCTCCGGCGGACACGACCTGCAAGCGGTCGTCCGGGATCGCCTCACGCAAGTACTCGACAAACTGGGGATTGATCTCGAAGGCCAGCAGGACGCTGTCGGGAGGCATGCATCGCAGGATCTCGCGGGTCACGACACCCGTGCCGGGCCCGAACTCGATCACGCAGCGGCGCGGCGTGGAATGCAGAGGCTCCACCATGGCCTTGGCGAGCTTCTTGGAACTCGGCGCGACCGCCGCCGTCTGCTTCAGGTTTCCCAGAGCGCCCGTAGCGAATGTGACTAGGCTCATAGACCTGTGGTTCCGAGCGCGGACGCAGGTTGCCGGCGGGGTGGAGCTAACATTATATGGCGTTGCCGAGACCCTGCACATCCAAGCAGCCTGCAACTAGACGCCGGCGCCCGCCGACCGTGCCACCCAAGCTGATGGCTGCGCTCGCGCTAGGGGCTATTGCGGTTGGTTCGACGACAGCGCAGACGCTCGACTTGATCGGCAAGGTCAGTCCGCCGCTGGCGCGCGGGCGGGCAACGCTGTCGGCAGTGCAGAGTCCGTTCTATCGCGAGGGCCCAGTGCGCGAGAGCAGCTTTGTATTCCGCTCGCTGGCGCCCGGCGGCTACACGTTGGTCGTGATGGATCCCGGCTGGGGGCTGACACGTCAGACGGTCCAAGTCACGGGATCCTTCGCGGACAAACAGGGCCGCGTCCATGTGGAAGTGGACTTGGATCGCTCGGCAGTCACTCGCGCGCGACGCGTGCAGGACCAAGGCACCGTCTCTGTCGCGGCGCTGAAGGTCACGCCAAAGGCAAGGGCGGCCGTGCGCAAGGCGCACGCACGCTTTGGTAAGGGCGACGAGGAGGGCGCGATCGCCCTGTTGCACAGGGCCGTGGAGATCTCGCCGTCATTCACGCAAGCTTGGAACGAGCTCGGCACGGTGGCCTACAAGGCAGGTCGTTACAATGATGCAGAACGCTACTTCCGCACGGCGCTGGATCACGATCCGCTGGCGTTCGAGCCGCTGGTGAACTTGGGCGGCGCCCTGCTGTCCCAGAACCGCTTCGACGACGCGCTGAACTTCAATCTCGCAGCCCAGGGCATGCGCCCCGACAGCGCGCTGGCCAACTCGCAACTGGGCATCAACTTCTTCTACAAGGGCCAGTTCCAGAAGGCGCGGGAGTTCTTGCTGCGAGCCAAGCAAGCCGACCCGTCGCACTTCAGCTATCCGCAACTGTTCCTAGCCGAGATCTACGGCAAGGAAGGCAAGCTCGCCGAGGCCCGTGGCGAGCTCGACGAGATGCTGCGCTTGCACCCGGACGCTTCCGTGACTGACTTGGCGCGGAACGCGCTGCGCCAGTTGGACGAGGCGCACGGGCAGGCGGGCGGCCCCCAATAGAGCACCGGGCGGACCTGCTCGCTCGTGCGCTCGCTAGAGCGTCGGACTCACGCTGCCATGCTCGCTGGCGGGCTGCGCGACCGTCTCGCGCTGAAACCGTAGCGAGCCAAGGGTCAGAGCATCGCTCGGATAGAACCTAGCTCCGAGATCGACGCGATCCTTGGTGATCGTCGACTAACGCTTGCGGCACCTTCCCGTCCGCAGACCGGTTCGCCCGGCGCGGCGGCTTGCTTCAGCCCGAGCTCGCTTCCGCCCGCCAGACAGCTTAGATTTCATCGTCGTCCAGAGTGCGCTGGCCCTCAAATGGTCCCCACATGGCACGCTCGTCGAAATCCTTGTGTTCCATGTAGACCCGCGGATCATAATCCGGGTTCACCTTGGGAAACCGAGCTTGGACGTTTTCAAGATAGCGCATCATCTGATCGTAGAATTTCCGGTGGATTTGCGGATGTGTCTTTGCGACATTGGTCACTTCTCCTATGTCGGCAGAAAGGTCGAACAACATTGGAATGTCTGGGCGATCATAAAAATGGAGTACTTTGAACGAACCCGAAACAATGGCAGAATGCGGCACGCTCTGCCGATAATGAGGATAGTGAAAATTGAGATTTCGATTCAGAAAGTCCTCATCCGGTTCGTCTCCAGCCATATAGCCCGCAAGGCTGACACCGTCTATGTCTTGTAATTCTTCGGGGTTGCCGCCAGCCCAATCAAAAAACGTCGGCAAGAAATCATAATTGACCACGTTTCCGGTAAAGACGGAGCCTGGCTCGATCCCCGGGCCGCGAACGATCATCGGCACACGGAGGCCGCCATCCCACAACCACCACTTCCTTGCGTGTAGTGGCTGCTTCAGAGCAGGCGCGAGTTGGAGTTCTTCGTGTCGGTAACCGTTGTCAGCTACCACGATTACGTAGGTGTTGTCCTCAATCCCCAGTTCCTCGATCTTGTCGAGCACCGCACCGATCCGACCATCCAGATCCTCGCCCATCGCTAACCAGATCGCGGGGTCATCCTTTCGATTGACCGTTTCAGCGGCTTTGTTGTTCTCCTCATACCACGCCTGCACGAGCGGATGGTTCACGTACTTGTCGCGAGTCTCATGTAGGGACTCTCGGCCCGCATGCATGGCGTAATGGGATATCTGGAGATAGAAGGGCGTGCCCGCTTTCGCCTGCTTGTCCATGAAGCCAATTGCCTTTTCAGTAATGCTGAACATCAATTTGGGGTCAGTAACAACCTCAGGCATTCGCTTCATTCCAGCCTGAGTGTTGCCAGGCTTGTTGTTGGTATCTCCGTCATGCAGTGCGTAGCCTGCCTTCCCAGGGTCTCCTCTCATGTGCCATTTACCAACATGAGCGCTGACATAGCCCAGCGGATTGAGAGCCTCGGCAATCGTGACCGCGCCTTCATCGAGTTCTAGGTCGGACACGTTCGGAATCAGCGGATACGCTCGGTACTCCTGGTTCGCGTCATAGTAAGGCTCGCGTGATCCCAGATACACCGTGAAGCCGCTGCGCGGAGCAGATTGCCCCGTCTGCACGGATACTCGAGCGGGCGAACATTGCGGCGAACCGTAGGCGTTGCGAAACCTCATCCCCTGACTAGCGAGGCTCTCGAAATTTGGCATCTGCAAGACAGGCATGCGGGAATTTTCCATGGAATCGTCCATGGCAACCGGGGTTCCGTTCCAGGCCCAGTCGTCGATATACAACAAGACGATGTTCGGCTTCCCTTGCGCGACTGCGCTGAAAGAGGCCAGCGTTCCGCACAGCACACATAAGGCAAGCTTCTTGAACACGTTCATGCTCACTCCTTTGGACATCAGCTACCCATCCAACCTACATTCCGGCGTGCCCTGACCCGCTCGCGAAGCCTGGCTGCGATTGCTCCACCGAGATTCCAAGCCCGTCAGGGTCGTGAGCCATCACTACCAAGAACCTCGAAAGTGGACGTTCCTACGGCCAAACGTACCGCGAAGGAGCATCGGGCGCCTCCTTAAGACTGACATCATCTAGGCCGAAGCAGCATCTGCATGGACCAGTCCGCCAAATCGGCTCTCCAAGAGTCGCGCCACCACGAAGCACCAGCCCTCCATCCTGATCCGCCGACAAACTGCAACCGAGGCCCGAATGCGTCCGGATCGAGCAGTTCGAAATCAGCGGTTCGGTTGCGCGCCCCCCTGACTGCACGATGTCGAATCGAAGTATATACTCCCCGCAGCCAAGGTCAAATCGGGCGCATTGGGTGATAGTCTGAAACCAATGCTTACGCCGCAACACCTGCGATTCCCTTTCGCTGCCATGCTAGCCGCCCTGCTAGTCATGGCAGTCGGGTGCACCGGAGAACTGCCCGAGTCGTCTATGGTGAGCCGCTTCGCGGCAGACGTGGACCAAGACCTTCCCTGGCCGCAATACCCGCGCCCGCAGCTGGTGCGCAGCAGCTGGCTCAATCTCAACGGCAAGTGGGACTACGCCCTCACCAGCAAGGGCGCTGCCCAGCCGGACAACTTCAGTGGGCAGATCCTGGTGCCGTTTGCGATCGAGTCCACGCTGTCCGGTGTCGGCCAAGCGCCTACGGCCGAGCAGACGCTGTGGTACCGACGATCGTTCGAAGTGCCCATGGAATGGAGCGGCGAGCGAGTGCTGCTGCACTTCGGCGCCGTCGACTTTCACGCATCGGTGTACGTTAACGGCGAACTCGCGGGCGAGCACAAGGGCGGCTACACTCCGTTCAGCTTCGACGTCACCGACTTGCTCGCCGAGGGGCAAGAACAAGAGCTGGCTGTGTCGGTCTGGGATCCCACAGACACTTGGACACAGGCGCGCGGCAAGCAGGTGCGGGAGCCAAGCGGAATCTGGTACACCTCCGTGACCGGGATCTGGCAGACCGTGTGGTTGGAGCCCGTGCCGCCCGCCGGCTCCATTGCGGGAGTCGAGGTCGAGGCCGACCGGGAAGCGGGTGCTGCGGGCCTGACCGTCCGCACCCGCGGAGACTGCGCGGACTGCAAGGTACAGCTGACTGCCTACCTCGACGGAAACGCCGTGGGCGAAGCTTCCGGCGACGCCTCGACACAGCTCCAGCTAACGGTGAGCGACCTCCAATTGTGGACGCCGGACACGCCGGTGCTGTACGACCTCGCCATCGTGCTGTCGCAAGGCGACCGGACCTTGGACGAAGCCAGCAGCTATTTCGCCATTCGCGACATCGCGCTGGGCCAAGACGAGCGCGGCTTCACGCGCCTGGTGCTCAACGGCGAGCCCATCTTCATGTTCGGTCCGCTTGACCAGGGTTGGTGGCCTGACGGACTGTATACCGCCCCGACCGACGAAGCCCTGCGATATGACATCGAAGTGACCAAGATGCTCGGGTTCAACATGGCCCGCAAGCATGTCAAGGTCGAGCCGGCCCGCTGGTACTACCATTGCGACCGGCTGGGCCTGATTGTCTGGCAGGACATGCCCAACGGCAACCTGCGGCGCGGAGTCCCCAACAACTTGCGGGTAGGCTCCACCGACGCCGAGGACGCGCAACGCCCGGCCGACTCGGCAGAACAGTTTGAAGCGGAACTGGCAGAACTCATCGACGCTTTCGAGTTCTTCCCGTCCATCGTCATGTGGGTGCCCTTCAACGAGGGCTGGGGCCAGTACGACGTGAAGCGCATCGACTCCTTGGTTCGCGAGCGCGACCCGACCCGCCTGGTGAACACCACCAGCGGCTGGACCGACCGCGGCATTGGCGATGTCTTCGACGCGCACATGTACCCGGGCCCGGGCATGGAACGCGTGCCGCCCGACAGGGCGACGCTGCTGGGCGAGTTCGGCGGCCTAGGCTGGCCCGTCGAAGGCCACTTGTGGTGGACAGACAAGCGCAACTGGGGCTACCGCACCTATTTCAGCCGCGACGACCTCAACGCCAAGTACCAAGAGGTCGTCGGCAACCTCGTCGGGCCGCGGGCCTTGGGACTGGCTGCCGCGATCTATACCCAGACGACGGACGTGGAAGGCGAGGTCAATGGATTGATGACCTACGACCGCCAATTGGTGAAGTTCGACGAGGCCGGCGTCAACGCACTGCACCGTCGCATCTACGAGGCCGAAGGTGTCGCGCGCGCCCTGCTGCCAACTTCGGAACACGCGCCGCAACAGTGGGAATTCAGACTGGACGCGCCAGCAGAGAGCTGGGCAGATGGCGAGGACACTGCCGGCTGGCAGACCGGCGCGGCTCCGTTCCAGTCCGGCGACGATGCCAATTTCCCGACTGGCACCGTCTGGTCGGGCGGCCCGATCTGGGTGCGCACGTCATTTGACGTCGATCAGGTCCCGGACAATCTCTGGATCGAGGCGTACCATGCGATCGATCAGGGCGAGGTCTATCTGAACGGCCAGCGAATCCTCGATTTCGCCGGCACGCGGTCCGGGGGGCGGCACTACCAACACATGGATCTAAGCGCTCACGCGGCGGCCCTGCGCCCGGGCCGCAACGTGCTAGCAGCCACCGGCGAGTTCGCCGGCGAGCTGCGAGGATTGGACTTCGGCTTGTACGCCGTCGAATAGGGCTGCCGCCCGACAGTTCAGTCCGCGAGGCGGCCCAACGGGCGAGTATCGCCGCGCAGGCTGTTGCTGAAGGACTGCGCCTGCTTGGTGAGCCGGGCGACCACGTCCGGGTGCTTGTCCGCAACGTTGCGCGATTCGCTCGGGTCCCAGTAGAGCTGGTAGAGCTCGCCCGCCACGATCTTGACGGCATCTCCGTCTGACTCGACCCCGAGGTGCAGCTTCCACGGGCCGGCTCGCACGGCGCGCATGAGCGGATCGTTCTCCGGCGGGCCATCTTCGGCCCGGTAGCGGTAGCCGCCCTCGAAGAAATACAGCGCCTCGTGCCCGCTGGCCTTGCCTGGGGAGGCCCACAAGGGCTCCAAATCGCGGCCATCGATCGTGCGGTCTCGTGGCGGCGCACCACCCGACAGCTGCGCCAACGTCGGAAAAATGTCCATCACGGAGGCAACTTCTGACGAGACGAGCCCGGCTGGAATCTTGCCCGGCCAGCGCAGGATGGCCGGAACGCGGATGCCGCCCTCGTAAACCGTGCCCTTGCTGCCGCGCAGCAAGCCCGCCGACCCCGCGTCAATGCCGTAACCAGCCCAGGGTCCGTTGTCGGAGGTAAAGATGACCAGTGTTTGCTCGTCAATTCCCAGCTCGTCCAAGGTGTCAAGCAGGCGGCCGGTGTGATGATCGATCTCCTCGATCACATCGCCATAGAGCCCGCGCAGCGACTTGTCGCGGAAAGCCCGGCCGCGGAACAGCGGGACGTGCGGCATGGAGTGTGCGACATACACGAAAAACGGCCCGTCACGGTTCCTGCGGATGAATTCAATGGCACGGTCCGTATAGGCAGCGGTGAGCAATTCCTGGCGCGGGTTGTGGTCGATGACGCTCTCGTTCTCTATTAGCGGCAGCGGCGGGAACCAATCGAGCGGATAGGTCTCCTCGGACTGCGCGTAGCCGGTGTAGGCGGTGCGCTCGCGGGTGTAGCGCATGCGCTCGCCTTCGTCGGGCCGCCGCTCGATCTTGGGATGGAACGGCCACATGTCGTTGGAGTAGGGCAGTCCATAGTAAGAATCGAACCCGTTACGGGTCGGCAGGAATTCCGGCGCGTCGCCTAGGTGCCACTTGCCCAGCATGGCCGTGACATAGCCTCGGTCCCGCAGCAACTCTGCAATGGTCACTTCGTTGGGATGGATGCCAGTCCGGGCCCGCGGGATGTGGTTGAACATCAGGCTGTTGCGCGGCGGATACGTTCCGGTCATCAGGGCCGCGCGCGCCGGGCCGCAGAAGGGCTGCGCGTAGTAGTCCGTCAGGCGCAGCCCCTCGGCGGCCATGCGGTCGATGCGGGGCGTGCGGATCGAGGGATGGCCCTGCACGCCGAGGTCGCCGTAGCCCTGGTCATCGGTCATGATCACCACGAAGTTGGGCAAATCGATGGCGGCCACGGGCGCTTGGTGAGCGAGAGCGGCCGCGGCCAGCGTGGCCAAGAATCGGAATGCAGGCGTCATAGTCCGTTCCCTATTGTTGCGCGGGCGCGACGGGGTCGCGCCAGCGCTAGCCGGCTTGCCGCAGATGACGGTCCAACTCGCCGGAAAGCTGCCGGATCGCTTGGTCGGCGGCAGCACTGAGACGGGACACTACGGAGCGCACCTCGCTGGCAGGCACCATCTCGGTCGTCTCAGCGGTGCCGGCCCAAACCACCCGTGCGGTCGCTGCCTCGACCAGCTCCAGCGAGATTTCGACGGCGGCTCGCACGCCGCCGCCGTGATCGACCTCCTCGAGCCGCAGCAACTCCCCGCGCAGCACGTAATCTGCCGTGGTCCGGCCATCGAACTCGGCCACGCGCGCGAACGTGCCTAGAGCCAAGACCTGCTGGCGCAGGGAGCGGGCAACGCTATCTTCCGGATCTTCAGCCCAGCGGTGGTACTCGTAGTAGCCCACCTCCTCGGGGGACTCGCGATAGACGATGCGGCCTTGGCGAATCACCCGGCCTGCCCGGATCGGCATCAGGACGGCGGTGTGTTCCAAGCGCGCTGCGGCCGGAGCCGGAGCCGGCAGGTCCAGCACGTAGTAGTTGGTGGGCGGCACCGCTCCACCGCAAGCCAAGCACGCCACGGTGATGCAGGCCAGCACCAAGCGCCGCGGCTCGAGTACCAGTTCCATGCTAATCTGATCCAGGCCGTTATTATGACGGATCTGTCCCTGTCCTGTTATCGTTGCGGGCACGCCCTGCGCCTGATGCCGCGCGAGAAAATCCAGCGCAACGACACCTGCTCGTCGTGCGGCGCGGACCTGCATTCGTGCGTCCATTGCAGATTCTTCGATCCGGGGCGCAACAACCAATGCTCAGAGCCGCAGGCGGAATGGGTCCGCGACAAGGAGAGCTCCAACTTCTGCGGCTACTTCGAGCCGCGCTCGTCGGTCAACCTCACCGCCCGCGGCGGCCGGAATCCCGCCAATGACGCGCGCGAGGCGTTCCACAACCTGTTCAAGAAGTAGCGCCGGTGGCGCGCCAGCGCCGAAGCGCGTGCGAGGAGTCCCAGTATGGCCCCATCAGCGCAGCCCTCTGTCGATGCCGCCGCTGAGCCGTCCGTCCTAGACCGCGTCGCGCGAATCTACGGCTTGGACAATTGGGGCTTCGGCTATTTCGGCATAAATTCGTCCGGCCATCTCAGCGTGGCACCGCACAAGATCCCCGGCCTGGAGGTAGATGTCTACGAAGCAGTCCAGGACCAAGTGCGCAACCAGCTCTCGCCCCCGTTCCTGCTGCGCTTCCCTCAGATCTTGGACGAGCGGCTGGCCTCGCTGCACCAAGCCTTCGCCAATGCCATCGCAACGTTCGACTACGGCGGGCGCCACATCGGCGCATATCCGGCAAAGGTCAACCAGCGGCCCGAAGTGTTGCGCCGCTTGGTGACCGCGGGACAGCGCTATGACTACGGTCTCGAAGTCGGCAGCAAAGCGGAGTTGATCGCGGCCCTGTCGATGCCGCTGGCGGAAGGCGCCCTGATCGCTTGCAACGGGCTCAAGGACGACCTGTACCTGCGCTTGGCGATGGCAGCCGCCAAACTTGGGCGCCAAGCCGTGATCATCGTGGAAGATCTGCAGGACTTGCGCATGACCCTGCAGCTGGCTCGCACGCAAGGGCTGCAGCCCCCGATCGGGCTGCGCGTCAAGCTGGGCGCTCGCGGTAGCGGCAAGTGGGAGGACTCGTGCGGGGAGTTTGCCAAGTTCGGCATGAGCACCCTAGCCCTCGTGCAAGCCTTGGACCTGATCGCGGCATGGGGCGCGGTCGGACAACTCAAGATGCTGCACTTCCACATCGGCTCGCAGGTCAACGACATCCGCCGGGCCAAGCAGGCCTTCAAGGAAGCGGCGCGCGTCTATGCCAAGGCCCGCGAGGCGGGCTTCGACATTGCCTATCTGAACGTGGGCGGCGGTCTAGGCGTCGATTACGATGGCTCGCGAACGGCCAGCGAATTCTCGATGAACTACTCGGTACAGGAATTCGCCAACGATATCGTCTACACGCTGGGCGAGGTGTGCGCCGGCGAGGGAGTGCCCGCGCCGACGATTGTCACCGAGCACGGCCGCGCGATGGTGGCGTACCACTCGATGCTGGTCACAGACGTGCGCAAGGTGGTCGCGCCCGGCTTGCTGGACGGCGAAGACCTCGGAGATTTCGAGTCGGACGCCGAGCCTGTGCTGGAACTGGTCGACATTGCCCAGGGCCTCAACGCCAAGAACTTCCGCGAGCTCTACCATGACGCCGTGCAGCAGCGCGGCGACATGAACTCGCTGTTCGAACTCGGCTATCTGGGCCTGCGCGACAAGGCCAAGGGAGAGTCCCTGTTTTGGAAGATCTGCCGGCAGGTCGCAGGCCTGTCGCGCCAAATGAAGCATCGCCCGCGCGAACTGGAAGAACTCGACCGGATGCTGGCGTCAAGATTCGTCTGCAACTTCTCGATGTTCCAGTCGCTGCCGGACTTCTGGGCGTTCGACCAGCTCTTCCCCATCATCCCCATTCACCGCTTGGACGAGGTTCCGACCCAGCGCGGCGTGCTGTGCGACATCACCTGCGACTCCGACGGGACGGTCGACCGCTTCGTCGACGCCAAGCACTTCAAGGAATCGCTCGAGCTGCACAGCCCCCGGCCTGGCGAGCCGTACTACTTGGCCTTCCTGATGCTGGGCGCCTACCAAGAGACGCTGGGGGACATTCACAACCTCTTCGGAACGGTCACCGAACTCAATGTCGGGGTCGACCCTGACGGGCAGCGCTTTGTGAGCCAGCCGATCCGGGGAGACAACGTCCGGGACGTGCTGAGCGATTTCGGCTACGAACCCGAAGCCGTGCGCGAAGCGCTGGCCCGCAGGCTCGCCGAGCGCAAGCAGGTCGGGCTCATTGGTGACGAAGACGAGCACGAGGTGCTGGCCACCTCGGCGCGGGTCTTGGACGACTATACTTACCTAGTCTAGGATCGGACTGGTCGCTCTTAGATGCCTTACCCGGTTCGCCCCCCAGCCACTACGATCGAGGCACTATTGTCCGGACACGACGGGTCGCTGCCGGCCCTGCGCAGCGAGTCCGGTGCGCGGATGTCCTACGGGGAATTGCGACAGCTGGCCGAGCGCACCGCCGAGGCGCTAAACGCCAGCGGGATCGGACCGGGCGACCCCGTCGCGATGGTCCTGGAGAACGGACCGCACATGGCGGCGGCCTTCGTAGCGGTGGCGTCCGCGGCTGCCGCGGCGCCGCTCCATCCCGGCCTGCGCGAACGCGAGCTCAGGGACAGCTTGGATAGCCTGCAGGCAAGAGCCTTGATCGTCGCCGCAGGAAGCGAGACTCCCGCGAGCAAAGTGGCCGCGCAACTCGCCATTCCGATTCTGGAGTTGGAGCCGACCGGTTCCGCGGGCGGCTTTCGCCTGGCCGGCGGCCCTGCAACTGGCGGAATGCGGCAAGACCCGGCCAGGCCCGAAGACACCGCGCTGCTGCTGCACACCTCTGGCACGACGGCTAGGCCGAAGCTGGTGCCACTGACGCAGGCGAACCTAGCCGCTTCGGCAGCCAATATCGCGTCGACCTTGCGCCTCGGTCCTGAGGACACATGCCTGAACATCATGCCCCTGTTTCACATCCACGGGCTGATCGGCGCACTGCTGTCCTCGCTGTGCGCAGGTGCCTCGCTCGCAGCCACGCCGGGCTTCGCGCCGATGCGCTTCTTCAAGTGGCTGGACGACTTGCGCCCGACTTGGTACAGCGCGGTGCCGACGATGCACCAAGCCATCTTGCAACGCTCGGCTAGGAACGCCGCCAGCCTGGCCCAGCATCGGCTGCGCCTGATCCGTTCCTCGTCAGCCGCCCTGCCGCCGTCCGTGCTGACAGCCTTGGAAGCCGGTTTTGGCTGCCCGGTGGTCGAGTCCTACGGCATGACAGAGGCAGCACACCAAATGGCCAGCAATCCCCTGCCCCCGGCCGCGCGCAAGGCCGGCACGGTGGGTCTGGCGGCCGGGCCGGAAGTCGCGGTCATGGACGGCGGCGGCAGCCTGCTGCCCGCCGGATCGACGGGCGAGGTCGTCATTCGGGGAGCGAATGTGATGGCTGGCTACGTGGACAATCCGCAGGCCAATGCCAGCGCTTTCCAAGCCGGGTGGTTCCGCACGGGCGATCAAGGCTTCTGCGACAGCGACGGCTACCTCACGATCACGGGCAGGCTCAAGGAACTCATCAACCGGGGCGGCGAGAAGATTTCCCCGCGCGAGATCGACGAAGCGCTGTTGGAACATCCGGCTGTCGCCCAAGCCGTGGCCTTCGCCGTGCCGCACCCAAAGCTGGGCGAAGAAATCGGTGCTGCGGTCGTGCTCGCAGACGGTGCCGAGCTGACGCAGCGGGCGCTCGGCGAATTCGCGTCCGAGCGGCTGGCTGCCTACAAGGTGCCGCGCGTGATCAGCTTCGTGGAGGCCATCCCCAAGGGTCCCAGTGGCAAGCTCAAACGGGTTGGCTTGGCCAGGGAACTCGGACTCGGCTAGGTCGGTCCGTCGGCCCAGGTCCGCGAGACCTGCTCAGCCGGCGAAGACATCGGCGATTGTACGCTGGATCGACTCGGCTGCCGCGCGAGGGTCGGCGGCATTCCGGATCGGCCGGCCGACAACGATGTGGTCGGCTCCGTTTGAGAACGCCTGACGCACATCGACAGTTCGCTTCTGATCGTCGGCGGGCTGGTTTTCCACCGGCCGAATGCCGGGGGTGATGACTAACAGGCGGTTGTCCACGTGCCGGCGCAGCGCCGCAGATTCCAACCCCGACGAGATCACGCCGTCGCAGCCGATCTCAAACGCGCGCTTAGCGCGTGAAAGGACGAGATCGCGGGGATCGCAAGCAAAGCCGAGATCGTCCAAATCGCCCCGGTCCAGACTTGTCAGCGCGGTCACGGCCAAGATCTTCACATCGCCTCGATTGGCGCAGGCAGCCTCCAGCATTGCGTCGTTTCCGTGGACCGTGCAGCAGGCCACGCCCTTGCCGCCAAGTCGACGGACGGCCCGACCGACCGTTTCAGGCACGTCGAAGAACTTCAGATCCACGAATACCTTCTTGCCCCGGGATGTGAGCCGTTCGACGAGTTGGAAGTAGCCGCCGTCCATGAACAACTCGAGCCCCAGCTTGTAGAAGGCGACAGAGTCGCCCAGCTGATCCGCCAAGGCCAGCGCAGCGGAAGTGTCGGGCACATCCATCGCGAAAATGAGCCGTTCGCGCAAGGGGATCGGATTCCGAGACAGAGGCATCTCCGTCTAGGCTAGCGCGAAGCCCGCGGGAGGGCCGCCGTCAAAGTGACTCCAGACGGCCATGCGGTTTGTCCCCCGCACCAACGAGCCGACGGGCGCTCGGCAAGAAACCCTTGCGGACAGGCTAGCGAATTGCGAGCGCTGCGCCCCAAGCCAAGGGCTCAGGCCTGGCTGGCGCGCGAGACCAGATTGGACACAGGACGGATCAAGAGCTTGTTCGCCACCGTGTTGGGCAGGGTGGTCAATAGCACGAAGCGCACCCCGGTCTGCGGATCCGCCCAAGCAAGGGTCCCAGTGGCACCGCCGTGCCACGCTGTCCGCTCGGAGCAGCCCTCACCTGCCCCGCGCCCGAGAGCGAAGCCCAGCCCTCGCGGCGTCCCCAACTTGGCGGTGTGGTTACGGACCATCAGGGCCACAGTTGCAGGCCGCAACACCTCAGCTCTTTCCGGTGCCAAGAATTCGAGGAAGAACCTCGACACATCTCCGGCGCTGGCGTGAGCCCCGCCCCACGGCGAGGCCAGCTCGCGCCAGTAGCGGCTGTTCCAGTCCCAGTGCGCCGCCTCGGGATTGCCCTGCCCGCCGTGCGGAGGGCCTTGCTCGACCTGGCTGCGCTGGGTCTGCTCCAGAGGGAGTCGGCCGAGGCCCAAGGCGCTGCGCTCCATCCCCAGCGGCCGGAACAGGTTCCGCTCCAAGTGCTCGGGAAAAGGCGAGCCCGTTATGCGCTCGCAAATCTCGGCCAGCAAAAGGATGCCCATGCTCTGGTACGAGTAACGCGTGCCGGGTTCAAACAGAAGTGGTGTCCGAATCGCCCGCTCGACGAATTCGCTCAAGGGCGCGTTGCGCTTGCGCAGCTCGACGTTCTCCGGGAGCTGGTCCGGCAAGCCGGACGTGTGCGTCATCAAGTGCTTGACGGTGATGCGGGAGCGGGCCCCCTCGCGGAACTCCGGCACGAAGCGCTTGACCGGATCAGCCAATCTCAGTTCCCCCCGGTCCGCCAGCAGCATCGCGCCGGCGGCGGTCATCGGCTTGGTAATCGAGGCCAGCAGGAAGATCGCATCCGCTGTCTCGGCGCTGCCGTGGTAGCGCTGGAATACGTCCGATCCGCGACGGACATCGAGCACGGCGCCCTGTACGGCGCCGCCCGCGACCTGTGTGCCCACCAAGTCCGCGGCTGCCTCAAGATCGTCCCGCCGGACCGCGCTGGCAACCGAGCACGCCAGCGCCGAGGTTAGAAAAGCCCTGCGCCTCATCTGGGGGAAATCCTAGCAGGACTCCGCAGGCCGGCAGCGCTGCCTATTCTGCATCGGCCCGGATCTTGCCGACCAAGTTCGGAAGGTAGGCGCCAAAGCGCCGGTCGTAGCGCGGATCTTTCTGCGGCACGGCCAAGATCCTTTCAAGGGCTGGGCTGGCTCGTTCGTCCATGTAGTCCAGAGCGTTGAGCGCGGCCATTGCAACGAACAAGCCGTTCTCAACCGCGTCGGCGAGCTGTACCAGCACCTCGAGTGCACGCCCGGCGTCTGCATCGCCGCCATAGCGCCCCAGAGCCTCGCCGGCAGCGACCCGGACTGCCGGATCGGCGTCGCCCAGCGCTGCGCGCAAAGGACCAGCCAGCGCTTCTACACCGTCGCGGCCACGCATGAGGGCTCCCAGAGCCGCCCAATAGCGCACCGCGCTGTCGGGATCGTTGAAGCCCTGGCGCAAGTCGGTCTCCAACCCGGCCTCCATGGACGACGCCAATTCCGCCATGCGCATGATGCGAGCCATCGGAAAGCGCATGGGGTTGGCACCCATCGAATGCGGCGCGTCATCTCCAGCGCGGGCGTGAATCGCGCTCTCCGCCAGAAAGCCCAGATCGCGGATCGACAGCGACCACTCGCGGCGCGCGGCCCGGAATCGCTCGAGATCCTTGCGATGCTCGGGACTGGAAGCCAAGTTTCGCGTCTCGTCGGGGTCTTGCGCCAGATCGTAGAGCTCTTCGGCGGGCTTGGTTTCCCAGAAGTGGGTCCGCGGCCGCTGAAGCTGGCCCGCGTGGTAAAGGCGGTGCCACACCGCCGTGGTCGGCGTCTGGAACATGTACTGGATGTACTGTCCGTAGATGCGGTGGGGCATGAAGTTGCGGATGTAGATGAAGCGGCCGTCCGTGACGCTGCGAACCATGTCATAGCGCTCGTCCATCCTGCCGCGAAATCCGTAGATGTAACGTTGGGGCGGGGTAACGAACTCTCCGGCGAAGGCGTAGCCTTGGAAGTGCTCGGGGGGCTCTATGCCGGCCAGGCTGAGAACGGTCGGCGCGAAGTCAACGAAACCGACCAAGCGCTCGCTTTCGCCGCCCGCCGCGTACTCAGCGGGGCGCAGCTGCTTGAATTTCTCCGGAATGTGCAGGATCAGCGGGACGTGCAGACCCGAGTTGTAAGGCCAGCGCTTGCCACGCGGCATGCCCGGGCCGTGATCGGCCCAGTAGAACACGATCGTGTCCTCTTCAAGCCCGTCCTCGCGCAACTCGGCCAACACCCGGCCCGCCATCGCGTCCATTTCACTGATCTTGTCGTGATACTGGGCCCAGTCGGTGCGGCTTTCCTCGGTGTCCGGATGATAGTCCGGCACGCGCACCTTGGCGGGATCATGAACGGGTGTGTGCGGTCGGCGGCGGATCTGGGATTCGTGGGTGACCGTGAAATTGAACACCGAGAAGAACGGCTGGCCCGGCGCTCGCTTGCGCCAATGCGCCTGGCGGCTCGACTCGTCCCAGACCTCGCCAGGCTTCTCCAAGTTGTAGTCTTCCTTGGAATTGTTCGAGGCGTAGTAGCCGGCCTCTCGCAGGTATTGGGGGAACATGCGCATTGAAGAGGGCAGCCGTGTCAGCGAGCGCATGTGCTGAGAACCGGTCGAAGGGGGGTACATCCCGCTGATGATGGTGGTGCGCGCCGGTGCGCAGACCGGGGCCGTGGACCAAGCATGGCGGTAGATCATGCCCATGGCGCCGAGTGCGTCCAGGTTCGGCGTGTCTGCGTATTCGTCCCCGTAGATTCCGAGGTGCGGGCCGTTGTCCTCGGAACTGATCCACAAGATGTTGGGCTGGGCGGCGCTGGCTGCCGTGCAAGCTAGGGCCGCCAGCAGCAAAATCCTCAAATGCATTCCCCAAAGTATAGCGAGGCACGAACGGTTAGAATCGTAGTTCCGGCGCAAGCCGGCCGCCTCACCGTGCTCTGCCCCTACTGCGGCCATCTTAAGAACAAAGTGATCGACTCCCGCACGACCAGAGGGGAGGAGGTGATCCGGCGCCGTCGCGACTGCTTGGCTTGCAAGCGTCGTTTCACCACGTACGAGCGGGTCGAAGAACTGCCCTTCATGGTCGTGAAGAAGGATCACCACCGCGAGCGGTTCGACCGGAAGAAGGTGCTGCAAGGGCTCCTGCGGGCGTGCGAGAAGCGGCCCGTCTCCATGGTGGACATCGAAGCCATGGTTAGCGCCGCCGAGTCCATAGTCATGGGGTCGCTCGATGGCGAGTGCCCGACCAGCGCGATCGGCGAGCTGCTCATGGAGGAGCTCAAGCGGGTCGACCGAATCGCCTATGTGCGTTTCGCCTCGGTCTACCGCGACTTCCAAGACGAGCGGCAATTCGTGCAAGAGATCCATTCCCTCCAGATGGATCCCTAGCAGACCCGCGGGTCCGGCGACCAGCGCCGCTCAGGGTGCGCTTCCGCGGCTGGCTAGTCGCGCTCGTCCAGCAAGTAGGCGAAGCCGCTGCCGGTTCCCTGCCAGGCATAGAAGAGCAGCAGGTCGTCCACGCTCTGCCCATCTTCGCCGCGCACGAACTTGACACTTTGGTAGCGCAGTTCCGGCTTGGGCGTGAGGTCCCTGGAGCGCTTCCAATGGGCGCCGGAAATGTCGGAGACCCATTCTTCGACGCGGTCGCCCCAGCCGTAGCTGTTCATCAGGGTGTCCTCGTTGGCCTCGCCGTCTCCGGCGATCAGAAAGGCTTGGAACGATCCGTCGGCGCGGGCCACCAAGTGCGTCGAGTTGAATGGATGCCCCGTCGCGGTCAGCGGCGTCTTCCCCCACTTCCCGTCCCGCATGCGGACGAAATAAAAGGTCGAGGCGTAGGGCGTCTTACCCGATACCGGCAGTAGGAAGTTCGGCTCTCCGCCCGGCCCGAGCGCGATGGAGGGGCCGACGGACGCGCTGCCGCCTTCTGTATCCATCACCAAGCAGTCGCGCTGGGCGGTTGCGAAGTTCACCGGCCGGGGCAGTTCCTTTCCGTGCGCGTTGAAGACCTTTCCGCTGGCGAGGTCGGCCCGGACGTAATAGAGATTGTGGCGCCGCGTGTAGTCATGCAGCACCGATCCGTAGCGCTGGCTCGCGATGGGTTCCTCTACCTTCCAGATGAAGGCGATGTGCAGCGTGCTCCCGTCAGGGCTGACGCGCGTGGTCTGGTACGAGCCGGCGTGGCTCGCCAGCGGCGACTCGCGCGGCGCTGCGTCCATGTCGATCACGGGACTCTTCGGCATCTCCCAAGTGCGGCCGCCATCGGCCGTGGTGCGGTAGGTCCAAAAGCCCAAGTGGCCGCTCTCGCGGAAGTAGACCAGTGTCCTGCCATCGGCGAGATTGTGGGCTTGCGGGTAGGACACCGAGTGCGAGATCTCCGGCAGCCGCTCCCATGCATCCGTCGCGCCCGGCTGCTTGGTTGCCAAGTGGTATCCCGGCGTGCGATGAAAGCCGAAGGCAACGTGCAGGCGGCCATCCGGCTGGGCCCACACGATCGGCGCGTAGTGCTGGTCCCGCTCGAAGCGCCCGGCATCAATCTCGATGCCAGTGCCGGACAGGAGCATGCGGGAGGCGGAGAACTGGCGCTTGGCGAGGTCGTAGGAGCGAATCCACGGCAACCCCTTTGCGCCCCGCCAGACCACATGCAGCTGGCCCCCGCTCACGACCGCTTGGGGGTACATGCGGTTGTCGTAGAGCATCTTCAGCGCGCCGTCTTCGGCGAACCGCACGACCTGGGCCAGCAAGGGGCATGCGGCCAGAAGCAACACGAACAGGAATCGCTGCATGAGAGCAACCAGCATAGCCCGGCTGCCGGATCCGAGCAATGGGCGCGACGCTCGCTGGACTTCAGCACTTCTCCCGCCGCGCCGGACTCGGCGGTCCTGGCTGCGGCGCAACCGCAGCGTCACCTCGCGGCGGCGAAGGCTTGGTCCACTGCTGTGCTAAACTAGGTTTTCAGGCTCTTCGGGACATTGCGGCCCAAGAGACAGCCGACCGAAGGGGCAGCGCATGCCGAAGAGAACCTACCAGCCGAACCGGCGCAGGAGAGCGAAGAAGCACGGCTTCCGCATCCGGATGAGGACCCCGGGAGGTCGACGTGTGCTCGCAGCCCGCCGCGCCAAGGGGCGCAAGCGCCTCACCGTCAGCGACGAATAGCCTAGCACCGGCGCCAATTCCGACCGGCGGCGCGCAGTTCCCTGGGCAGCGACGGATCCTCAAGCGAACTGATTTCCAAGCGGTCTATGATGGAGGTGTTCGGGTCGGAGCCCGGCTAGTCACAGTCTTTGCCCTGGCAACCGGTGCGAACCGTCCCGCCCGCGTCGGCCTGACAGTCACGCGCAAGATCGGTAACTCCGTGGTCAGGAACCGCTGCAAGCGCTTGGTGCGCGAGGCCGTGCGCAGGCACTGGCACCTGTTACCAGTCGGCATTGACTTCGTGCTGCACGCCCGTCCCGGGCTCGCCACGGCGCAGGCCCGAGAGGTGGAAAACGAGATTGTCCGAATGCTGCCCAAGGCCGCGCGAAGGCTCCGCTGAGCTATCGGCCCCGCACCGGCGCAGCGTCCCGCAGGCCGTTGCGCTGGCGACGTTGCGGGTCTACAAGACGGTGGTCTCGCCGCTGGTGCCGCCGGCCTGCAGGTTCCACCCGACCTGCTCGGCGTATGCCCGCGAGGCAATCGAGCGCCACGGCCTGGCCCGCGGCTCGCTGATGGCGGCCAAACGGCTGCTGCGCTGCCACCCATTCTCGCCCGGCGGAATCGATCTAGTCCCGGAGACCATCCAGCAAGTGGACCACTGAGCCCGTGAACGACGAACAATTCATCCAACGCCGAATGCTGATGGCGGCAGTGCTGTCCGCCGTCGTCATGGGCCTGTACATCTACCTGGTCCCGCGCCCCCAGCCCCCGGAGCAGCCGGTCCAGGGCACGCTTGAGGAAACCGCCGAAACCCCCACCGAGACGGGTGCGGAAGCCGAGCCGGAACAGCCGGCCGCAACTACCGCCGAGCGGCCCGACGACGCCGATGTCGAGGCCAGTGACGAGCAGCGGGTCGTGGTTGAAAACGACAACTACCGCGTGGAATTCACCAACCGCGGGGCCGTCGTGACCAGCTGGCAACTCAAGCAATTCAACGACGCACTCGGTAACCCGCTCGACCTTGTCCATGCGGATGGCGCCAAGCGCTACGGGATGCCGTTCCGGCTGCTGCGCCCCGGCGGCGACCCGATCGAGGGCACTGACGAGGCGCTGTTCTCGGTCAATTCTGGCCGCAGCGTGCGCAACGCGCCCGAGACGCTCACCTTCGAATACTCCAAGTCCGGGCTGCGCGTTCTCAAGCGCTTCGCATTCGAACGCTCCGGGCACATTGTCCGGGTCGAGACCCAAGTCCTAG
Source organism: Bryobacterales bacterium (assembly GCA_965207255.1). Classification (GTDB taxonomy): domain Bacteria; phylum Acidobacteriota; class Terriglobia; order Bryobacterales; family UBA6623; genus VXMF01. Next base: position 175,386 of record OZ242276.1, read on the forward strand.
AGTCGGGGCGTCCAGAGCGCCACCTGCTGTCCTGGAGCGGTGGCTTCGGCGACACCGCCCAAGCCGGCAATTCCGTGCATAGTCAGACTTACTTCTACACAGACGGCGATATCGAATACGTGCCCGCAGCCGACGCCGAGGACGAGCGCATCACCCATTCGGGCCCGTATCCGTTCGCGGGCATCGCAGACCTGTTCTTTACCGCGGCCGCCATCCCCGAGCCCGGCCAGGACATCCGAATCGAGACCAGCGCGATCGAGATCGTGCCGCTCGGAGCCGAGCCCGGCGACCAGCAGACATACGTGGCGGGCGCATTCGGCGGCGCGACGGACAACCGCTTCCGGCTGTACGTGGGCCCGAAGAGCCGCGCGGCCCTGGCCGAGGTCGGAGACGTCGGCAACGCTTTCCGCGGCATTGTCGACTACGGCTTCTTTGCCTTCATAGCAGAGCCCCTGGTGTTCATGCTGCGCTGGGTGTACTCCAACATCGTCGCCAACTGGGGCTGGAGCATCGTCATCGTCACGATCATCATCAATACGATCCTGTTCCCGCTCAAGTACAAGAGCACCAAGTCCATGCGCAGGATGCAGCAGCTGCAGCCGCTGGTCAAGGAGATCAACAACCGCTACAAGGGCGTGACGATGCGCGACCCGCGCAAGGCCAAGCAAAACGAAGAGCTGCAGGCGCTTTACAAGAAGCACAACGCCAACCCTATGGGCGGCTGCCTGCCGATCGTGCTGCAGATGCCGTTCTTCTTCGCCTTCTACAAACTGCTCACGGTGGCGATCGAGATGCGGCAGGCGGAATGGCTTTGGGTGTCCGACCTGTCCAATCCCGAGACGCTTGCCATCCGCGTGCTGCCGTTGGCCATGGTGGCCACTCAATTCTGGTCGCAATCGCTCACGCCGACGCCAACCACCGACGCCACGCAAGCGCGCGTGATGAAGTTCATGCCACTGGTGTTCGGATTCATCTTCTACCAGTTCCAAGCAGGCCTAGTGCTATACTGGCTGACTAGCAACTGCGTGGGCATCGGCCAGCAACTCGTGCTGAACCGATTACCTCAAGAACAGTTGGAACTGGACCGCAAGCCGCAGCGGGGAAAGCGAAAGAAACGCGGCAAGTAGACTGCTGCCGCGCCCAGTCGGCGCGCCAAAACGACCATGGCTGACATCGAATGGACGGTTGAATCCCTCGGCCCGATGATCGATGGCTTCCTCAACCCAGTGCTGGACGCGGCCGACTTCGACATCGACTACGACATTTTCGACGTGAAGGGCAAGCTGTCCGTGATCGGTCCCGAGCTAATGGTCGATTTTGCAGGCGAGGACGCACGACTGCTTCTCCACCGCAGGGCGGAACTGCTACTGGCTCTGGAACAATTGACCCTAGAGGCTCTGCGGATCCCGCACCAAGATCGCTACCGGCTGATCTTCGACGTCAACGACTACCGCATGCAGCGCATCGAAGAGCTGTGCCTCAAGGCCAAGGCTGCGGCGGAGCGGGTCAAGGAAAGCGGCAAGCCGTACAAGTTCCGGCCGATGACGTCTCGGGAGCGGCGCATCGTGCATGTCACGCTCACCGGCGACGATGCGATCACGACGTTCTCGGAGGGCAGCCCGCCGAACCGCTACACGGTCATCAAGCCGCACGCCGACCCAGACAGCTAGCGGCAGCGGCCCCGCGCCCGGCGGGCTTGGACATCCCTGCGAATCGGCCGTGCCCCCTCTTGACCCATACCTCTCCGCAACGTCGGCGGATACCATCGTCGCACCCGCCACTCCGGCGGGGCGCTCGGCCATCGGGCTGGTCAGGCTGTCGGGCCCGCGCGCCTTCGAGGTCGCACGAGGCCTCTTGAGGCGCCAGCACTGGCCCCCTCGAGAGGCTGTCGTAGATGGCTTGGTCGACCCTCAAGGGGCGCTGGTCGATCAAGTGTTGGTAACTCTGTTCCAAGCGCCTTCCAGCTACACCGGCGAGGACCTGGTCGAGATCTCCTGCCACGGCTCGCCGCCCGTGCTGCGCTACGCGCTCGAGCGCGCCGCTGAGCTTGGCGCCCGGCTGGCCGAGCCCGGCGAATTCACGCGGCGCGCCTGGCGCAACGGACGCATGGACCTAGTCCAAGCCGAGGCCGTGCGCGATCTGATCGACTCGGCCACGCTCTACCAAGCCCGGCTCGCCGCCCGGCAAGCCAGTGGTGCGCTGTCCAAGCGCCTGCGAGGCATCAAGCAGTCGCTGCTAACGCTGATCGCGCGACTGGAAGCGGGCATCGACTTCGCAGAAGACGACGTCGAGGTGGAGGACAGCGGCGCGATCGCGGATGCGGTCGCGCCGCTACAGCAGCAGATCGGCACCTTGGCAGCGGGTTTCGCCGTGGGCAAGGTAGTGCGCACGGGCTTGCGCCTCGCCATCGTGGGCCGCCCGAACGTGGGTAAGTCCAGCCTGTTCAACCGGCTCTTGGAGCGCGAGCGGGCAATTGTCAACGCGGCCGCGGGCACGACGCGGGACTCGATCAGCGAGACCGCGTCGTTCGACGGGATCCCGGTGGATCTGGTAGACACCGCCGGCATCCGAGCTACCGGAGACGCAATCGAATCGGAGGGCGTCGAGCGGTCCTGGCAAAGCTTGCAGGAGGCCGATTGCGCGCTGGTGGTGGTGGACCTGTCCCAGCCCGAAGACGACGAAGACGACGAATTGTGGCGGCGCGCTCGTTTGGATTGCCCGGCACTGCTGGTGGGCAACAAGCTCGACCTGCAGCGCCGGCGCGGCGGCGCCGACGAGCTGATCGCCGTGTCGGCCAAGACCGGGGAGGGCATCGCGAAGCTGCGCGCACGGATCCGCGAACGAACCCTGCCCGGACTGGACACGCTGCACGAAGGGTCGCTGGTCACCAACATCCGCCAAGAGCGCCTGCTCCGGGAAGCGCTGCAAGCGCTGGAAGGGGCTTCGGCCGGCGTTCAGGCGGAGGTCCCCCACGAGATGCTGCTGCTCGACCTGTACGAGGCCCTGCGCCCGTTGGACGCAATCACCGGCGCAACCTCCGTCGATGACATCTTAGAGCAGATATTCTCCACGTTTTGCATCGGCAAGTAGCGCTCGGCGCTGCGGCAGGCAGATCGGGCAAAGCCTTTGCCCGGCCCGGCCGCGAGAAGCAGTGCGTGCAAAACCGGCTTGGTCGCGCCGGGCCTGCGCGCGACGATCAGTCCGGCGCGCCAGCGCTGCCATGCCTGAACTCGAACGGCCAAATATAATGGGACTTGAAGGCCATCATCCAAGTCGCTCCCAAAAAGACCGTGCTCGACCCGCAGGGGCGCGCCATCACCAAGGCCCTGCAGAGCCACGGTCACTCCGACGTCGTCGATGTTCGACAGGGCAAGTTCTTCGAGATCGAACTTGCGCAGGGGGACAGTCCCGAGAGTGTCAGGGAGCGCCTTGAGCGCATAGCCTCCGAAGTGCTCGCCAATCCAGTGATCGAAGACTACGAAGTGAAGGTACTGGACGCGCCCTAGCCCGGGCAAGTGCCATGGCTGGAATCGTCGGATACGCGGGGCGCAAGCAGGCCGCCGCAGTCATACTCGACGGTCTCCGCCGCCTCGAGTACGGAGGCTACGACTCGGCCGGCCTCGCCGTGGGCTCGGCCAAGGGCGTGCAATCACGCCACACGACCGGCACCCTGCGCAACTTGGAGACCGCAGTCCGGCTCGACCCGGTGCGCGGCACGTTCGGCGTGGGCCACACCAGTTGGATCGCGCGCCACCTCGCATATCCGGCGACCGCGGCCGCTACCAAGCTGTCCAAGCGCGGCATTGTTGTCGCCGTTTCCGGCGAACCAGGCAATCTCGACGGTCTCTGGGAGCGCCTGCCGGACGGCGCGGCCCGCAGGGACTCCACCAGCTCGGCCGAAGCATTGGCGCTGCTGATCCGCAGCAACCGCAAGAAGGGCGAATTGCTCGAAGAAGCCGTGCGGCGCTCGACGTTCGACATCGAGGGTATCTGTGCCATCGCCGTGATCACCAACGACGAACCCGGCAAGGTGGTGGCGGCGCGCCTGGGACAGCCCATCCTGATCGGTCTGGGCGAGCACGAGAACTTCATCGCCTCGGACAAGCCCGCGATCCTGCATAGGACCCGCGACATGATCCAGCTCGAGGACGGCGATATGGCGGTCGTGACCTCCCGCGGTGTGCAGATGATGGACTCCGACGCTAGGCGCGTGTCGCGCTCGGTGCATCACGTCTTGTGGGATCCGCTGATGGCCGAAAAGAGCGGCTACAAGCACTTCGTTCTCAAGGAGATCTTCGAGCAGCCGCGAGCCATCCGGGACACTGCCCTCGGCCGTCTGGACGAAGAGACAGGCAACGTGGTGCTCGACGAACTGGGCGTGACCCTGCCTGAACTGCGGGCAGTGAGACATCTGAACGTGATTGGTTCGGGCAGTTCGTGGCACGCCGGGCTGATCGCCAAGAACATGGTCGAGCGACTCGCCCGCGTGCATGTGGAGGTGGAGTTCGGCAGCGAGTTCCGCTACAGCGACCCAGTCATCGACGACCGCGTGCTCTCGCTGGTCGTGAGCAAGTCGGGCGAGACCGCGGACACCTTGGCCTCGCAGCAGTTGGCGCACCAGCTGGGCTCGAAGACTATCGCCATCTGCAACTCCGTCGATTCGACGATGGCCCACAACGCCCGAGGCTCGATCCATACCCATGCCGGCCCGGAACTGGCAGCGGTTTCCACCAAGGCCTTCAGCGCCCAGTTGACGGCGCTGTACCTGTTCGCAATGTATCTGGGCCAAGCCCGCAGCACACTTTCCGGCGAAGCATCGCGACAGTGCGCGCGCGACCTGCTGGAACTGCCCAGCAAGGTCGAGTCCGCCTTAGAGCTGGCCGCAGATTGCGAGCGGGTGGCACGCCAGCTTGCCAACACGGACAAAGTCCTGTACCTCGGGCGCGGCATCCACTATCCGGTCGCGCTGGAAGCGGCGCGCATGCTTAAGGAACTCTCCCACATTCAAGCCGACGCCTGCGCAGCTGGAGAAATGCGCCACGGCCCGACGGCGCTGGTCGACTCCGAGATGGTCGTGGTAGTGCTCGCCACAGTCGACCAGAGCGCTCCGTCCAGCCGCCTGCGCTACGAAAAGACGCTATCCCAGGTGCGGGAAGTGACAGCGCGGCACGGCCGCGCAATCTGCATCGCCAACGACGATGACGCACGCATCGCCCAATATGCCCACGAAGTCATTCGCGTTCCGGTCATGCGCGAGCCGTTGCAATCGGCGGTCTCGCACATCCCCCTGCAACTGCTGGCGTACTACACTGCCGTGCTGCGGGGTCGCGACGTGGACCAACCGCGCGACCTAGGTCGCAGCATTAGTGCCGACTGAGGGTCCGGGCGATCACTCAGCGGCGCTTGAGCGTCGGGCGCTCGTCTTCTTCCTCTTCGGTCGACTCCACGTCGATGTCATCCGTCGGAATCGTGCCCCCGGAACTTGTGCGCCGCAGGCGCGGCTTGTTGGGGTCATCGGAGGTCTCCTTGCGACGCAGCACGAGCTGCTCGAGCCGGGACTTGACCTGTAGGAATTCTGAAGTGTTGACGACGTATTCGGGCCTGCTCGGCAGGAGCTTTTCGATGTTCTTCTGGGTCTTGCGAATGCGCGATCCGTGCGGCGGGTGGCTGCGGAACAACTTCGACATCGTGCCGGGCTTGCGTTTCTCGTCGGCCAGCATCTTCTCGAAGAAGTCGATGAACGAGGTCGGGTCGTAACCCGACTTGTAGAGGTACTGCACGCCCAAGAAATCGGCTTCCGATTCCATCCCTCGCGAGAACTTCAGGAAGGTCATCGGGATCAGGAAGCTGCTGGCTTGGTAGATGCCGTAGCCGGTCCAGCCCCCGATGAACAGCAGCGGAATCGAGGCGATCTGTACCAATTGGCCCTTGGTGGCCTGGCGGGTGCCGTGGCGCGCCGCCACGTGAGCAATCTCGTGGGCCATCACGCCAGCCAGTTCGGACTCGCTCTCGGCCCGCAGCATCAGGCCGGAATTGACGAAGAAAAAGCCTCCGGGCAGCGCGAAGGCATTGACGTCCGCGCTATCGATGAGCTTGATCGTGAACGGCACCTTGGCGTCGGAGTTGCGGACCAAGTTCTGGCCGACTCGGTTCACGTACTCGGCAATCACAGGATCGTCAACAATCTTGGAGTGCCGCTCGACATCTTGGGCCATGCGCTTGCCTAGCGCGATCTCCTTCTCGATCGAATAGAAGTTGACACCCTTGCCGACGTCACGCTCGCCGATCGCCTCGACGTCCTGCTTGGCACCCTTCGGCTTCTGCTTCTGCTGGGCGTCCTCGTCTTTGGCGAACGCCGCGCCGACAAGCAGCAGCGCGAGCGCGAGAGGCAAGCATCGTTTCATCCAAGTCACGGCCAACATCCCTCCGTTGGACCAAGCAGAAGCGCGGTCTGGCTAGGCACGTCTAGTATAGACCGTCTTTGGATTCTGCGCACGGCTAAGCCCTACACTAAGCGGAATCAAACCGAGCAGCCGGCGTCGGCTGCTCCGTCACCCATGGACACAGAGACTATCCGAGCCCACTTCCCGGTAGCCGCGAGCTACGCCTATTTCAACAACGCCGCCGTCGGGCCACTGTCGATGCCCGCCGCCGAGGCTATGCAGGCGCAGGCGGAGGTCACGCTGCGAGACGGCGTGCACGGCTATAGCGGCTGGCTCGACGACTACGCCGGGCTGCGCGACGAGACGGCTGCCATGCTCGGCTGCTCCGCGGAGGAGATCGCGATCACCAAGAACACCTCCGAGGGACTTTGCGCCATCGCCAACGGGCTCGATTGGCGCAGCGGCGACACCGTGGTCGGGCTCTCCAGCGACTTTCCGGCCAACTACGTGCCTTGGCGGGAACTGCAACGCCGGCGCGGCGTGCGATTCCGCAGCCTGGAACTGCGCCAAGGCCGGCTGGAGTTGGAAGACTTAGACCAAGCCTGCAAGGGTGCCCGGCTGGCCGCCCTCAGCTACGTCCATTTCTTGACCGGGTTCCGCTGGGACTTGGCGGCAGTCGGAGAGATCTGCCGACGGCGCGGCTGCCTGCTCGTGCTGGACGCCGTGCAAGGCATGGGCGCATTCCCGATCGACGTCAAGGCTTGTGGCGTTCACGCGCTATCGGCCTCCGGCCACAAGTGGCTGGTCGGTCCGGAGGGCTGCGGCGTCCTCTACGTCGATCGCGAGCTCATGCCCCAGGTAGTGCCGGCCGAGCTTGGCTGGACCAGTTTGGAGGGCTTTGAGGAGTACCGTCACGATGGCGGCCTCCAACCCGGTGCCCGCCGCTACGAATGCGGCACGTTGAATTCGATCGGCTGCGCCGGCCTGCGCGCATCGTTGGCGCTCCTGAACGACATCGGCCCAGACTTTGCCTCCCGCCATATCGACGCCTTGGTCAATAGGCTTCTCGCTGGTGCGCTCGATAAGGGCTACGAGGCCGCAGCCGAGCGCACCAGCGAGAGTGGGTCCGGGATCCTATCGCTGCGAAAGCGCGGCGCGGATTCCGGCGCGACCGCGCGAGCGCTGCTTGAGCGCCGGGTCTCAGTGGCCGAGCGAATGGGTTGGATTCGCGTCGCTCCGCACGTCTACAACAGCGCTCAGGAGATCGACCGACTGGTGGAGTTGCTGCCCTAGCAGCGGGGCAATCACGCGCAGACGCCGCTCGCTATGATGCTTGACGGCATGCGAATCTTCCTCACCTGCGCTTCAGCTCTCGCCCTAGCCGCCGCCGGGCTCGCCCAGACAGCCACGTACGAAGAGCCCTACCGCCCCCAATTCCACTTCTCGCCCGCCATCAACTGGACCAACGATCCCAACGGCTTGGTCTATCATGCCGGCGAATGGCACCTGTTTTACCAGTACAACCCCTTCGGCGACCTTTGGGGTCACATGAGTTGGGGCCATGCCGTGAGCCCGGACTTGTTCCATTGGAAACACCTGCCGGTGGCCCTCCCCGAGGTTGGCGAGGTCATGATCTTCTCTGGCAGTGCCGTGGTGGATCACGCCAATAGCTCCGGTTTTGGGAGTGCCGCCGAGCCGCCAATGGTGGCCATCTACACCAGCCGCACGACGAGCGACCAAACCCAGTCCATCGCTTACAGCACCGACAAGGGGCGGACTTGGACGGACTATGAAGGCAATCCTGTCATGGATATCGACGATCCTGCCTTCCGCGACCCCAAGGTCTTCTGGCACGCCGCAACCGAGCGTTGGATCATGGCCGTAGTGCTGGCCAACCAGCGCAAGGTCCGGCTGTTCGGGTCGCCCGACCTGAAGACTTGGAAGTTCCTCAGCGATTTCGGCCCCGAAGGGGCGCATCCTGTAAGCAATTGGGAATGCCCGGACCTGTTCAAACTCCCGGTGGAGGGCGAGCCCGGCCAGAGCAAGTGGATCCTGCAGGTCGATTCCGGGATGGGACATCCCTGGCTGGGCTCGGGCTGCCAGTACTTCGTGGGCGAGTTTGACGGCGAGAGGTTCATCAACGACAACCCACCCGAGACCGCACTCTGGCTGGACTGGGGGCGCGACTTCTATGCCGCGCAGTCGTACTCGGATGTCCCGGAGCAAGATGGGCGGCGGCTGGTAATCGGCTGGATCAGCAACTGGATGTACGCGAGGGACAAGCCGACCTCGCCGTGGCGCGGGGCGCAATCGGTGGCCCGCGAACTGCGGCTGAAGCGCTTTGACAAGGGACTTAGAATCGTCCAGCAGCCCGCGCGCGAGATCGAGGGCTTGCGCGGCGCCAGCATGAGCCTGCGCGACCTGAGCGTCGCGGAAGCCAATCACCAAATCGAGCAGGCGCGATTCTCCGGCGACACGCTCGAATTGCAGCTCGTGGTCGCCGTGGATGGAGCCCGAGATGTCGGAGTGCGCTTGCTCCAGGGCACAGGCGAGGAGACGCTAGTTGGCTTCACGGCATCTCCGGCCGAGGTCTATGTCGACCGCAGGAAGTCCGGCAAGGTGGACTTCCACGAGTCGTTCGCCGGTCGGCACTCGGCAAGACTGGCACCGGTCGAGGGCCGCGTTCGCTTACGGATCCTCGTAGATCGGTCGGTCGTGGAAGTGTTCGCGGGCGAGGGCGAAGTCGCGATCACCGACCGGGTCTTCCCATCGCCGTCCAGTACCGGACTTTCGCTATTCGAGAAGGGCGGCAACGCACGCGTGGTGTCGCTGGACGCTTGGCAGCTGAAGTCGGTCTGGAAGTGAGGCACGGGCTGCGTCGAGGGCAAGACGAGACTGTAGACCATCGAGACAGGTGAATCGTTCGATATCCTCTCGTTACGGATGAGCAGCACACACGCTGGAAACGCAAAGGACCGGGCGACCTAAGCGTTGCCACCGCCGAGTGGACGCTCGCTAGCTCCACGGCAAATGGGTCGCCGACATGGATCTGGCACCCGAGCGTGCCATCTGCCTAACCCTCATTATCGGGGCCGATCCCCGTGAGACCCTGAAATCGGGTTCGAGACCAGCATGGGCGGGTGTGACGATAGATCGCAGAAGCGGTGTCGAGGACCTATCAACTCTTGGTCGGTGGAACGCAGGTCCCGGACGGCGTCTATGAACTGTTGCTGGAGTGCCTCGCTTCGAATCCCGAAGCGTACCCGGACGCGCACAGAGGCCGAGCAGCAAAATGAGCCGCGCTGCCGAGTGGGAGCACTCCAGCGAGCATTCCCGCCGCTTCCGCTACAAGGATGGTACTCGATGATGCAAGATGGACTGCGCGTCGTCCACAGCCGAACAGTCGGGCTCGACGTGCATACGATCGGCACCACGGTGCTGGCCTGCGAGCGAGCCGACGGCGCGCTTCACGACCCAAGAGTTCCGTACCTTGGCGCCGGGCTTGGCCGCGCTGATAGCGTTGCTGCGACAGGAGGCGGTCACGGCGGCCGTGCTGGAGTCAACCTGGATCTTCTGGCTGGTGCCGTACGAGACGCTCGAAGAACTGGATGACACTATTGCAGTAGGCGACGCCGAGTGCTCCATGAGCCCGCTTGCTTCCCTGACCAAGCTATTCTTGGGCTATGATCGTCACAATGCCGTTCCAATCGCGACCCTGCCAACAACTTTCCCTCAACTGCGATACGGTCCCATCCCACCCCAAACAGATCGAAGGGCTCGGCACCATGCCGAGAAGGAGGTAGTTATGACCCCAAGAGCACTCGTGCCGCTTTGCGCGTTCGCGCTTTCCTCTCTGGGTGTTGCCCAGACTCCCGTTCCGGGACCTGTTCCCGAATGTGGGGGCGTTAGGATCGAAGCTCCGACTTCAGTCTCGCCTTCTTTTCGTCCTCGTTCTGTTGTTGTTCCTACGGGCGGGCGCACGGACCTGTGTTCTGAGTACACGAGTTCGGGATGGAAGACCACAATGCGCCTCTATCTGGGCGAGGATGCGTTTTACCACAAGGAGATGATCGAGAAGGCTGTCAAGTGGTGGAACGAGGCATTGAGAGGCTTCAATCAGAAGCCGGTTATCGAACTTGCGGGCATCAGGCCCGAAAATCAGTCCCTGCCTGATGACTTCTGGGATCAGGAGTATGACAATGACTATCCCACCACTAGGAGATTGGCAGGAATTCTAAATTTGGCCTTTTTCTATCTCGCGAGCCGCTGAGAGGCCGGCAGCAAGAGACCAGTTTTTGGGCCTTGACTTTGCCGGCAGCACTTTCAAACATAAAGTGTGGCCCCCGTTTCCAATTCCCGAGTGCTCGAGTCCCTTCTGGACCGCTTCCAACAAACCGCCGGCACCCTGCCCGACCCTCGCAAAGGTTCCAACAAGCGCTATGCCGTCGCCGATGCCGCGGCCTGCGCCCTCGCCACGTTTTTCTTCCAGTGCCCCTCCTTCCTCGACTTCCAGCGGCGCTTGTTCGAGCAGTCCGCCCGCTCCAACTGCCACGCGCTGTTCGGCGTGAGCAAGATTCCCAGTGACAATCACATTCGGAATCTGCTCGATGATCTCGACCCCGCGCTGTTCGCCGACCTCTTCCCCCTGTGTCTCGACACCCTCCGCGAGCAAGGCGGCCTCGACCCCTTCCTGCGTCTCGGCGGGCGCGTGTGCATCGCCCTCGACGGCATCCAGTTCCAGTGCTCGGACACGATCCATTGCGAGCAGTGCTCCACCCGCCATGTCGGCAAGCACAAAACCAAGCAGTTCTTCCACACCATGCTCTCAGCCAGCGTTGTGGCCGATGGCCACAACCGCGTCCTGCCGCTCATGCCGCTGTTCGTCCAGCCCCAGCATGAGCCCGCCGCCCAGTGCCCGGAGTTGACCGAAGAGCAGCGCAAGCAGGATTGCGAGCGCAACGCTGCCAAGCGCTGGCTGCCCGCCTACCTGCCCGCTCTGCGGCCCTACCGACCGGTCCTGCTGGGCGACGATCTGTACTGCTGCCAGCCCATCTGCAGCCTCGTCGCCGAGCTCGAAGCGGACTTCCTGTTCATCTGTAAGCCCAGCAGCCACAAGACGTTATACAAGCAGCTCCCCAAGCGCCGCATCTGGTCCAGCGGCTGGCTGCAGACCCGCAACCAGCGCAAGCAGGTCGAGCAGCATCGCTACCAGTGGAGAAACAACGTGCCCGTGCGCGCTGGTGCTGACGCCCTCAAGGGCACCTGGATCGACTTCGAAATTTGGCGCAAAGGCGAGCGCACCTACCACAATTCGTTCTTCACCAGCCTCAAGGTCACCGCCGACAACGTGGCCGAGATCGCGCGGGTAGCGCGCGCCAGGTGGAAAATAGAAAACGAGCAGTTCAATTGCTTGTCGCGCCAGGGCTACAACCTCAAGCACAATTTCGGGCACGGCCGCAAGGGTCTGGCCAATCTGCTCGCCACGCTGAACCTGTTCGCCTTCGCGCTGCATGCGGTGCTGGACTGCGTCTGCGAGCTGTGGCGGCAAGGCCGGAAGCGCCTCGGTACCCGGCGCAATTTCTTCGCGACCCTGAAGTTCCTCACGGAGTGGTTCTGCTTCCCCAGTTGGACCGCCCTGTTGGAGACCGTCGTGCGCAAGCGCCCGCCACCGCCCGCGGCCGGGCTGCCCGCGGGCGCCCCCTGACGAGGCAACCTGCCCGCCATCCTGCCAGCGCCAGGCTTCTCTTGCAGAGGCCCTCAGCCGGGGTGCGTCGCGGCCAGTCCAGGACCGCCTCAGAGCCGCTGCCACACGACTCACAGCCTCGGATGCCGAGTCCACAGCCGTCCGCTCACCCCGCAACCGGTTCCAACGGCGCACGCAAACGCTCCCAGATTCCACCCCACACGAGTCAGCCTACCTATTTTGAGAATTGCTGGGAGATTGGTCAATGACAATCAGTCTGTGATCTACTTCAAGGGTAATGGAACGAATCGGAAGAGTGGCGGCTTTGCATACTGGCGGTGGGACGACAAGAGATCCAACATCGAGTCTGACATGTATATAAACATCACCGATTGGCAGGAATATGGTCCATATTTGTACCGAACTCAAGAGGTTCTGAATATTGAGGACCATTATGTTCATGTTGTCGTGGACTCGACCTATTTGACGGTCTTACACGAGATCGGTCATGCTCTCGGCTTGCAGCATGTCCCGGTTTCAGGAAACATCATGAGCTATAACTATATGCCACGGATGAAGGATCTATGGCTTCCCGCCATGACAGCGGAACTGTTTCGTCGGGCAGAGCTGTCTTATAGCATTGAGCAAGTCTTTGCCTCGAACGACAACTTCAGTCCTCTTCTTTCTGCCTTCGCCACGACAGACGCGGACTATGGTTCATACATGTACAGCGAGGATCTCGATGATATGGAAAAGGCGATGATGTTCCTCTTCACTGAGTCCGCTGGTCTTGGCGAGCAAGACAGGATGTCTCTTCTTTGTGCCTACGATTTCAGTGATTGGAATCACTGAGGGAGTGGTAGCAACGGGTCTGACTGGGTGAGACTGAAGTCCGCTCGAACAGCTAGGCGGCGACTGTAGAACGAACTTCGCTCCAGTCAGTGTTCATAGGTACGACTCCAATGCCATTAGACAACGACTCGCTTCCTATGCGACTGTTCACGGCGTCGCACGGACGCGCTTGGGATCCAAGCGACATCGACTTCTCGCAGGAGCGCTCCGACTGGCTGTCGCTCACGGACGACGAGCGTGAGCTGTTGTTGCGTCTGGTCTCGGGCTTCCGGGTCGGTGAGCGTGGCGTGACCCACGAGTTGGCTCCACTGCAGCTCCGGTTCCGCCGTGGCGGCTGGATCGAGGAGGAGATCTTTGTCGCCGCACAAATGTATGAAGAGGCGCGGCACGTCCAGTTCTTCGAGCGCTGGCTGCTAGAGGCACTGCCGGGCCGCTTCGGCGTCGACATTCCCTACCCCGAGTTGCAAGGCGACATGTTTTCCATTCGTCTGCCCCGGGCCATGCAGGCACTACTAGGAGACGAGAGCCCCGAGGCCTTACTGCGGTCCATCATGCTCTATCACTTCTACGTCGAGGGGGTAAGCGCTGAGTCAGGGTATACCGTGTTCCACGCGATTTTCGAGCAGGGCGGCCGGTTCCCAGGTCTTAAGCGAGGCGTCCGGCTGATCCAACGTGACGAGGCGCGGCACATCTCCTTTGGTGTGTATGTCCTGCAGCGGCTGTTGGCCGAACACGACCATCTGACCGACCTGTTTGAGAATCAAGTCGCAACCCTGCGCCACCTCGCCAAAGACGATCCCGAACAGATCTTCGTCGGCTTCCAAACGGGGAGCATCCCGTTCGGCGCGGATCCCGATGCTTACCGCCAGTGCTACTTAGACAAGCTCGAAGAGATGCGACGTCGAGTGGTTGATCGTTCGCAGTAGCGCGCTTCGATTCGGCACAAGAAGGCCTCGATGGCATCGAAGCAGGAGGTGCGCCACGCTGCCACTCGGTCACCCACGGAAGATCCGATCCCAGCGAGGCGTGGGGCGCAGACCCCCCACGCCCTCGATGCCAAAGGATGTCACCAACACAGCTCGACCGAGCGCCACTTCCCAAGCGGGTCATTCTGCCGCTAGCACAAGCGCCCAGTCTTCGTTACTCGGCGCAGCGTAGGTTGCAGAATCGGCCGGCGTGCGCCCGCCGGTTCGAGGATCAAACCAAAACCCGCTCAAGGCGGTCGATAGCAAGCCCGGATTCAGGCTCACCTCGCCACCCTGCGAAAGATAGACCACAGCCAGATCACCCGCCTCGGATTTCGCTGCACCGATATGCCCTTGCGGGGCGTTGGACTGGTTCGGGATAAGTTCCCGCTCTGGTCGAAGGGTCCACCAGTCGATCGGATTGAACAGGTCGGCAATGTGCCGTACCTGTCCGCTGCCGGGCAGTCTCATCGCCTCCGCCCAAGGCTTTGCGACGCCGAACCTGTCGTGATTGAGCGCGACACCGGCCTCATGTTCCCAGCTCCACACTCCGTGGGCTCCGTAGCTGACACCTGCCGTCGGGGTGTTCAGCAGACTCCACCACAGTTGTCGGCGCACATCATCGGCAGTGTGGGGCAGGCCCCGTTCCAAGGCGAGGATGTCTTCGTATCCGGGTTCGGAATTGATGACCGGCCGGACCGGCTGCTGGTTCCATTGCTGGGCCGGGGGGCCGGAGTGTAGCCATTCGAGTGTCACCGGGCCGCCGCCGTGACTGCTCTGGTAGATGATCAGGCCCAGCCACTCCTCGTCAGCGAAGTCGTCAAAGAACCACTGTCGGCCTTGCGGGTGGATCGTGGCCAGCGCATGCCGGCGACCACCGAAGACCCCCCTGCCGATCCTGCGCCAGCGCGCGCCGCTCTCTTCCGAGAAGTTCTCGTCCCCTGCCAAGAACCACACCACATGGTTCGCTTGGTAGCGAGCCACCATGTACCTCGCAAGCTTGATGGCCTGACTCTCAGGGAGCCTCCCGGGATTGCGCGCGGGCTCGCCCAGAGTCCACAGAAGAACTGGCGCGGCCAAGAGCCCAGCGTCGTTGATCGCATTGATGCGCTCGTCGATCCGATCAAAGAACCGCGGGTTGATTGCGATCTCTTCGAATCTCGTGTAGGCGACTTCTCCCTCGGCGTTCGCGTAGGCAGCACGCCACTGGGTGGTCACAAATTGAATCGCGCTGAAGCCCTTCAGGACACGGTCGGCAAGATATTCGTCCCAAGCATTGTCCGTGGACTTCAAGGCGCCGTTCCACGCTGTGTCCGCGAGCCAGAAGAAGGGTGTCGAATCCGCGTGAGCAAAATGGCGACGATCGGACGAGAGATGGACGGCGCCGTGCCGGAGAAAGGGCGTTGGCGGCTCCGCAGCAGCCGTGACCTCGAACGAGCCTGCTTGGCCGTCCAGCCCGGCCCGGAGATCATTCCCATGTTTGGCTTGGCCTTGGAAGTCCGACGGCTCCTGTACACCGCCAACGCGATCGAGAGTCTGCACCGGGACCTGTGCAAGGCGATCAAGACACGCCCTATCTGACACACCCGCGATAGACCCGTTTCCTGTGTTTCTGGGTCCGCGTAGCTCATTCTCACCGACGACCCGGCCGCGGCGCGCGCCCAGCGCGACACGCCGGTCGCAGCGGCCCGCGTCTCGCTGCGGGCCCAGCGCAAGTCCGCCACCAAGCTCACAGCGCAGGGCTCGCCCGCGCACAGCTTCCCGACCGTGCTGGCCGACCTCTCCAACCTCGCCCTCAACCAGGTCGTGCTGCCCACCCAGCACAAGACGGCGATCACCGTCACCGCCAAGCCCACCCCGCTCCAGAGCCAAGCCTTCGACTTGCTCGGTGTCGATCCGAACCAGACTGTTCCCATTACCGTGACAGGTTGAGAGTCGTGCCTGGATAGCCGAAGCCCAATCAATGCAACAGGCTGCGCAATGAATACGCCTCGAAACTGGCGTGAAGTTCCGCCTAGCCCCTTATGTTGCCAATGCGCTTTGTGTGCGGCTTTCGGTTTGCTGCCGGGGGCTGTGGGCGCGGAGGCAGGGGCGACGCGGGGGTGTCCACAAAAGGGCCGTGCTGCGGACAGCTGGCCGCGGCTCCAGATTAGGAGCAGGAGCTACACTAGGTCGGCGGTGACGCCTACAGCGCTCGCAAGTCCATCACGTAGAGCGCGCCTCCGGCGGCCATCACTGCCGCGGCGGCGAGCCGCTGGCCCCGAGTCCGGGCGAGTTCGAGGGCCACGCCGCCGCCGACTAACGCTAGCGCGGCAGCTCCGGCGGAGCTACCGTACTTGGCGAAAGTGAGCGCCACGACCCACACCCACGACCACCTGCCAGGCGCTCAGTCTCCGGGGTGGGTCAGGACTTGGCCGGGGCTCGTCTGGCATGGCGCGCCCATTGTAGCGAGCGTACGAAAACCGGTCGTTTTCGCGACGGTGCACGATGTGGGCATGGCGCGGGCCCAAGACCCTGCGAAGGAAGCCGGGCGGCGCGACCCGTACCGCCACGACCAGTGGAGCTGGGCCTCGGAGCAGGCCGCAGCGCTGCGGCGGCGCGACCCGGACGCCCTCGACTGGGAGCACCTCCTCAAGGAACTCGAGGACCTGGCCGGCGGGATCCACTGCGACTGGCTCTCCCACTGCATCCTGGCCGTCGAGAACATGCTGCTCATCGAGCACTACCCCGCCCCGGACGAGCAGCTCAGCCTCTGGCGCGCACTGGCGTGGCGCCGGCGCTGCGACCTCGGCTACGTCCACAACGACGACCCCGGCCTCGCCGAGCGCCAGCTGGACGCGCTGCTGGCCGAGAGCTGGCTGATCGCGCGTCCCGACGCCATCAGCGGCATGGCCAAGCTCGACAGCACCGGCCTGCACAGCTCCGAGTGGAAGGCCGACTGCGGCCGCTGGGACCGCTACCTGCCCGCCGAGCTCCCCTACACCTTCGAGGAAATCCTCGGCCGCGACCCGCCCCGCCGCTGGGAGGACCCCTCGCCGGACCGCTGGCCGGTGTCAAGCGCAAGCTGCTGGAGGTGTTCGGCCCGGAACTGGACCTGCCCGACCTGCCCAAGCAGTGGTGCGCCAAGCACCCAGTCCTGCTGCACTGACCCGCACTAGACTGAGGAGACGGCTTCCGCCGCTGCGAGTGGTGCCGCCAGTCCGGCATCTGGAGTGACGCAACAGCCGAAAACTGCGGGTCGGTGGCCGACCTGCTGGCGGCGGCCGCCGCGCACAGCTCACACCCCGACCGCGGAGCGGCTGCACGGGTGCTCCGACCAGTACGCTGCCGCGAGCGACGCGCTCCGGATTCCGGGGTGCCCTAGGCCCTCCCCGCCCCTCGCGGCGGCCGTCAGCGGCTTCCTAGAGCCGGTTTTTTCGCCGGTCCCGGCCGAAATCGCCGTTCTTGGCGTTTAGTGCCGGATTCGCCCGAAATCATCGAGACCCGCGCCCTCCCGGCAGGGAGCCGCACGTAATCCTGTCGGACCGGTAGCGTTCTCTCGCCGCTAGCGCGCACTTGCGCTTGGTGTCACCCGCGCTGGTGCATTCATCCACGTACTTGCTGATGGCCGTTGCCACGCGCGCCAGGCAATCCGCGTGCTCGCGGCCGGGGTGCGCCCCGACGCTATCTCCTGCGCCACCGGTCGCGTCCGGCAGGGAAGCTATCCCGCCCGGTGGGGGCGGAAGGGGTGCAGACACCGGGCGGGATAGATTGCAGCCGGCCAGAATGCCTAGGAGTGCGCTAGCACTCGCAGCAATCTTCAATCGCTTGATCGTAAGCATTCTGCGGTGCGACCAATTCTAGCGCTTGCGGCCAGATTCGGTGTGCCCTAAGGGGGGGGCGGGCGGACGGATCGCTCCCGGCCGGGCTGCAGATCGCGCGGCAGCAGGCCGAGGAGGAGCATGAAGAGAAGCTGGGGGTCGCCCTTCCGAGGATTGCCGAGCGCTGGCTGGCCAGGGAGCAGCTCGGCAGGATCGAGGCGGCGGCAACGCGATTGGTGGGTGGCGAATTGGGCGGGCGCTAGTCGATGGCGCGCACGGCGCTGTCGGCGATGGCAGCGCAGGAGACGACGAACGCGGCGGCGCCAGCCGCATAGGTCCATCTGCGGCCGGAGAGTGTGGCGGCATCAAATGCCAAGAAAGCGAACACGCCGCAGGTGGAAGCGGGGTCCCACACCGCGTAGAGGGGGTAGTTCGCGAGGTGGCCGTGGAGAGCCCCAAGGGCTGTTTCGACGCGCGAGCACGACCACGGCGACGTAGATTAGCGATTGGAGCGCGTGCAATAGTCGGATAGTCGGGTCAAGCAGCCGACCAGAATAACGCCACGACGAAGATGGCTGCACCGGTCAAGAGCACACGGTTCGTCCAAGTACGGACTCTATGACCGTCCTCGATTCTCTGTGCTCTGTACGTTCAGTCTTTCCATTTCCAAGGCGCAATCTTGGCCAGAAAGCGAGACCATTTCATGTTGAAAGCTTGCCGGAAGGACCGGCGCAAGAACAGGATGCGACGGCTCGTTCATCGATATGGCCAGCGGTTTGTAGGTTGCACGGACATTGCGGAGGTGGCTCTTTCGAAGGCGGTCATGGAGTGCGCCCTCTGATGTCGGATCATCTCCGAGCCCGCGACGCCCTGAGGCCCCTCAGCACCAACTCAACCCCGTCCCCGTCCCCTAAAAACCGCACTTCCTGCCCATCCTCCACATCAAAAAATATCGAGTCGCTCAGTGGCCACAGCACCGCATTGGCCCCCGGCCACGTTAGCGCCAAGCCCCGCCCCTCCAACTCGACTTCAATCTCGATTCCCAGCTCGGCAAATACATAAGTCCCTGCATACCGCTCCCGCACGTCAGCCGGCAGATCTACCGGCACTCTCTCCGCGGTACGGGGACCGGACCACCTGTACGCCTCCGCCACGGTGATTGCGATCTCGTGCGCCAGCCCGGACCCGGCATCCGAGTTCGTCATCACAAAGACGCCGTCGTCTCCATTGATGTACGCCGCGAAGGTGGAACGGAATCCCGGGTTCGAACCCCCGTGCCGAAAGCGTTCGCCGTCCTCGGAGATCCCTGGGCCCAAGCCCCAGTTGTCTTCGTCCGGGGTCAGCATCTCGCGCGCGAGTGCTTCGTTAAGCACACGCGTCGACTCGCCCCCGCGCGCCCGCTGCACTTCGCAGGCGAAAAGGGCCAGCTCACTGGGTGTCGTCCACAGGCCGGCCGCGGCCTGCTCCGGGAGGGTGTGCCAGCCACCGGGAACGGGGGTCCCGTCGGGGCGGTAGCCAATCGCGACATCGTCTTGCCGCTCCGGTGGAATCGGCTGCTCGAACGTCGAGCGAGCCATGCCGATCGGATCCAGCACGTGGCTGCGCATGACATCGGGAAACGGTGCGCCGCGAACGTCCGCGATCAATTGCTGCATCACGGTGTAGCCGCCGCCGGAATACTGCCAGCGCTCACCCGGCCGTCGCACTACGCGCACGGGGCCGGTGTTACCGCGACCGTCTAGGACTCCCAGCGCATCCGGGACCATTTCGTCCGGTCCGTAGCCGGGAAACCCCGACACGCTGAGACCGGCGCGATGCGTGAGGAGACCGCCAAGAGTCACGGGAGCCTCGGCGGTGAACTCGTTCGCGGGGACGCGCCAGCTCGTCAGGTGGTCATTGACGTTGGCGTCCAGCGCGACGAGGCCTTCCTGCACAAGTTGCAGCGCCGCGAGCGCGGCCACGGGCTTGGAGATCGACCCGGCTTGGAAGAGCGTGTTCGTGGTGACCGGCCGTCTCGATTCGAGATCGGCGAATCCATACCCGCGCGCCCACTCGATTTCGCCGTCAACGAGCACGGCAATGCTCACACCGGGCACGCCGAGCTCTACCATTCGCTCGGCGAGAGAACTGCGAGGCGTTGGCTCACCAGAAATGACGAAGGTCGGGAGCAGCGGCGACTCGACCTTGGTGGTGGGTGCGTCAGGAATGGCCTCGTCGCAGGCGGCCAAGGCGAAGAGAGCGAAAATGAGAAAAGAGCGCTGGATATTCATGGGGGCTCCGGGCTGGTGCTCCGGCCGGACCCTTGCGCGGCAAGGCCGGCTGATAGGATCGAATGCTTGCACCTTCGAACTCTCCGAAGGCAACGACTACGCTCAACGGCTGGTACCGTCGAGTTCCGCAGGAGATGGTCCCGAATGTGGTTTCCGCTTGCTGAAGAGGCGCGCTTGTCACGACAGCCGCTTTCTTTCCCAAGACACGGTTCCTACCGGCCCAGGACAGGGGAGCCTCAGCCGGTCAGTCACGCATTCGCTTGACGTCGTGTGCAACCTTGAGAATCACGACGAGACTCCGCTGGTTGTCGAGCGAGTTGCATTCGCGACCTTATGCTTGAGATCACAGCATACCAACTGCCCACTGACTTACACATTGGTCTCAGCCCAAGGCTGTTCAAAAGTTGAGGAGCGGGGGGGCGGAGGGAGAGGGAGAAGGTGCGTGGATAGTTGGAGTTGCGAGCTGCAACGCTGAGGGGTGTACGGGGTCGACTCGCCCGAGGGGATCTCAGCCTCGGGCCCGCACAGAATCGTGCGCGAAGGTCTCCCCTCACACGGCTCTTACCAACCAGCCCGCCCGTACATCAAATGCCAGTGCGCGAAGAGTTCGCTTTTCGACTCGCAATGCGTTGCAGCCAGCGAGCTGCCCTGCGCTTGTGGCCGCCCACAGTGACCTTCTATAGGAAAGGTCGATGTTGGGTCTGAAAGCCCTCTACACCAGCGCGGCGGCCAAGGAACGGGATTGGGCGACTATCCGGGATCAACACAGGTCCGACCGCCTGTGGGAGGTGTACTGGGCAAGCCGCGCAGACTCGAATTCTGAACGGAAGCAGTTCTTGGAAATTAACCTGACCTGGCGACCGGACCGCAGCATGATCGACAGAGGAAGGGACGACCCGGGCGACGGGTTCATCTACCTGATCAATACGGTGCCGAGGGTCGAGGATCGGTTCGAATGGCTGGAGCTCGCGGAGGTGTTCACGGTGGTCCCGGGATCCCAAATCGAGCGTGCAATGCAGACATGGAACGGCGGCCTGGGCAAGGATCCGGTGGATTTCGACGAACCTTGTCTTGCTTGGATTCCTTAGCCACGTCGTTGGTTCCGCCTCTGGGTGACTAACCGGGCCACTGTGGCCGATATGATGCCCAGGCTTGTCCCGATCGCAAGTGCTTGAAACACCCCCCCTGGAATACCTAGAGCCGTTGCGGCCTCGTAGGGCTCGCTGAAACTGGTTCCAAAGACAATCCCACGACGGAGTCCTAGACTGGGGAGAGTGAAGCTCAGCAGATCCGTACACCAGAATGTAAGACAAACCAACAGGACACGACGCCAACCACGCCATTGGTAGAGCCACAGAATTACACAAGCGGCAAACCCGACACACCAGGTGCTGAGCGAGCCTGCCAAGTCTGACAATCGCTGGCCTGTAGCGGTGGGAAAATCCCTGAGGTCACATACCCCGAGGTTTGTGAGGCCCTGACCGATTCCTGTCCAGGTGAGTTCCGGCCAGAGTTGTACCCCCAGAACCTGTAGTCGAGTGACCTTCCCGCCAGCCAGAATCCCGATCAGACCGTGTCCGGCTACCTCGTGCCATGCGACCATCATGGGAACGGCAAAGATTAGGATCACCACGAAGGAAACAAGCACTTCAAAGAGCCACCTTGCTGGGATCATTGGATGTTCTGAGCCTTTTGCAAAATTAGCGAGATAGCGGTTTTTTGGGGTTGCGGGCAAGGAGCGCTGGGCCGGGTGGAAACAAGCTCACTCTCTGTTGGATGATCGAAGTTCAGCAACAAGCCATCTAGGCAACGGAGAGCGAACTTGTCCCTGAGAGAAACAGTATCACAGTATTGGCAGACATTCCAGAACGGGCTGTTTCCGTGGCTGGCCGAGGAACTCGGCCCACTCAGCGAGCGGAACAAGCGCTTGGTGCAGGTATTGGAACTGGTGCGCGTGGAGGATTAGCTGCCCGACCAGTGGGCCGGCGGGCGGGGGCGGCCGCAGCAGAGCCGGGCCGCGCTGGCGCGGGCCTTCTTGGCCAAGGCGGTGTTCGACGTGCCGACCACGCGGGCCTTGGTCGAGCGGCTGGGGCACGACCCGCAACTGCGGCGGCTGTGCGGCTGGGAGCGGGCCGGAGCGCTGCCCAGCGAGGCGACGTTTTCGCGGGCGTTCGCCGAATTCGCCGCCAGCGAGCTGCCCGGACAGTTGCACGCGGCCTTGGTCGAGCGGAACTTGGAGGGCCACTTGGCGGGGCACGTCTCGCGCGACTCGACGGCCATCCCGGGACGTGAGGAGCCGGCCCGTAAGCCTAAGCAAAGCAAGGAGAAACGCGAGCGTGGGCGACCGCGCAAGGGCGAACAGCGGGCACCCGAGCCGCGGCGGCTGGAGCGGCAGGGATCGATGAAGCTGGAGGAGATGCTGGCCGATCTGCCGACGGTCTGTGACGTTGGGGTGAAGCGCAATGCGAAGGGGCATCAGGAGAGTTGGACGGGCTACAAGCTGCACATTGACGCGATAGACGGGGGGCTGCCGGTGAGTTGCCTGCTGACCTCAGCCTCGCTGCATGACAGCCAGGCGGCGCTCCCGCTGGCACAGTTGACGGCGGGGCGGGTAGACAACCTGTACGACCTAATGGACAGTGCCTACGATGCGGAGGAGATCCGGACCTGCAGCCGCAAACTGGGGCACGTGCCGCTGATCGACAGCAACCCGCGCCGGGATGCGCACAAGAAGGCTGAGCTGAAGCGGGAGGCGCTGGCCCAGCGCAGCATCGGACAGGTGACGCCACAGGCGCGTCGCTACCACGAACGCTCGACGGTGGAGCGGGTCAACGGGCGGCTCAAAGACGAGTTCGGAGGGCGGCATGTGCGCGTGCGCGGACATGCCAAAGTGCTCTGCCACCTGATGTTCGGCATCGTGGCGCTGACGGTGGACCAGTTAATGCGCCTGACGCTCTGAGCGCAGCGTCAGCAAACAGCCAGCAGGCCAGGATCGCGGCGCCCGGAACGGCCGGGACAAGAGAATTGCGCCTCGCTGCAGCACGGGTCCAGCCGAGTCCGCTCAACTATAAGCATTTCTTATCATTACTGCCAGATCTATTGAAACTGCCGATCATTCACGGCATGAACATCACCCTCTGAACTCGCTTGTGGTACGCCAGTCGGAATCTTGCAAGAGGCTCGATGAAGAAGCCGTTTCCAGTGAACGCGAAGACCGACATTTGGTCGCGTCGTATCGCCCACCAAAGGGCTCTCAGGATCGCTGCCAGCCGAGCCAATCGACTTTCCTCGTCCCTATTGGTCCCACCAACTTGAAATACTGCTGCTCAAGTGACCCATCGACGTCTGGTGCCATCGCATTCCATACGAGCCGCCCATCCAGCATGACGACAAACTGCGTGGCAACCCTTTGTGCAAGGGCTAGGGAATGAGTGGTCAGCAGGATGGTCGTTTCTCTTTCCGCAGCCTGTTGCAGCAAATCGCAGATCGTTCGCGATGTGACAGGATCAACGCCCTCGAACGGCTCATCAAGGAACAAGACATTGGGATTTGGCAAGAGAGCCATAGCAAGTGCTGTCTTTTTCCGCATCCCGTGCGAGCAAGCCGAGATGAAGCTGTCGGTCGCACGCTCTAGGTCCAGTGCGTACAGAAGTTGCTCATTTCGGCGGCGGGCGGTCCGTACGTCCAGCCCGTGAACTGCGGCTGTCAAGGACAAGTGTTCGGCTACCGTCAGGCTGTCGAAAAGACCTAGGTCGTCCGGAAGCACACCGGTGCAACGCCTCAATTGGGGGAGTTGAGCCTTGACGTCGTAGCCAGCGACCTGCGCGTCTCCGCTGGTTAGAGGTAACAGACCTGAAAGCACCCTGATAGTTGTCGACTTGCCCGCTCCATTCGGCCCCAATAAAGAGCAGATTGCTCCTGGAGCAACATTAAGCGTCAGGTTGTCGACAGCTGCGAAATCCCCAAAGACCCTACGAACAGCGTGACACGAAATCATTTCGGCTCAGCTTAACAGACGTGAATCCACGACCTGCCCAAGCGCCGCGGCTAGCTCAGCAGTGCCGAAATCAAGTTGACCGCTGAGGGCCAAACCCTTCACTGCATTGTAGTTGTCGACAGATCGATGATTGAGGATCGAGAGCCGATCATTGATGCCCATCGTAGCAGGAGGGGAAGCTGTATCGCAGTTGGCTCTCCATCGCAATAGTCCGGTCCGCCACATGGCAGGCGCCGCGAGTCATGCACTTGCTGCGCCCGAGGAATCGATGGACTCCCTACTGGGCTTGAATGCGAAAATCCTTGGCGGGACTGGCCCAGCCAAAGAAGACCTTCAGCTACAGCTAGGAGCCGATAGGGGAGCTGAGGAGTGCGGACGGCGACGGAGGCGAGACGCCGCGCGGCAGGAGGGTGCAGGAATGGGAGAAGAATGTGCTGGCCGCGCCGGTGGCTAAAGAACGTGTTGAACTATGTGGAGTCACTGAGCGGCTAAGTCCAGCGCTTGAAGGAACTTCGCGGCCTGACTCCACATATACAGGCACTTCACATCTGTCGCAAATGTTGAGCTCAACATTTTGCGACGAAGTCGGATACCTCGTCCACGGACCTGACGCCGCCAACGTGCTCTTCCATGTCGTCAACGAGCGCCACCGCCGGCGGCGCTCGATGGTCTTCACCACCAACAAGCCGCTTGAGCTCTGGGATCGCGTCCTGCACGATCCCGACCTCGCCGAAGCCATTCTCGACCGCATCCTCGAGCGCGGCCGCATCGTCACGCTCGAAGGACCCTCCATGCGCACCCGCCACCTCGACCCGGTGCCGGGTCAGTCTGACCAGGAGACTACCTCATGAAACGTCTTCCCAACCCTTCTGTGGACTCCTCTCTGGGTGTGCCAGAATTTCCGGAAAAATCCTGCCAGAATAACTGGAACCCACACTCCGATTCGCATCGGATTTGGCTTGTAGTGGCTTAGGATCCGCCCTTCCCTTGCCTAGCCAAGTGCCGTCCATCGGCTTGGCACTCGATCGCACGATGCCATGGGGTTGAACCAGTACGGGTGGTTTCATAGTGAGCCTCAGTATCAAGAACGCCAAGACCTGCCTGCTCGCCCGCGAACTGGCACAATTGACGGGCGAGACCATAACTGGAGCGATCACTGTCGCACTGCGTGAACGCTCGGCGCGTGAGATGCATCGACGCGATGCGGAGGTCTTGGCTCGCGAGCTCGGCGCAATCGGCGAGCGCTGCGCCAGCCTTCTGGGACCTAGGCCTTCAGCCGTGGAGCATGACGACCTGCTTTGCGACGAGGGAGGATTGCCCAGTTGATGATCGATAGCTCGGCCATCGTTGCCGCTTGAATCGGCCGGGGAGGAACCCAACGCAGCAAGCCGACCACGAACCGACCTAGGGAATCCGACTCCATCCACCCAGTCCTCCAAGCATGGACGATCCGGCTACGGTAGGGCCCGGACTTGATGGTCCCGAGCCGCCGAGCTACGGAGTGCGACGCGCAGTAGCCTAATCCAGGATCGCTAATCCCCTGCACGGCCCAGCATCTGATCAGTCCCGGCTTCGGACGTCTACCGCTAGATCGCCGACCAAATCAAGCTGCCGCTGTACGCGGCGATCTTCGCGGTAGGAGCGCGATGCAGCCCGCGCCGATCATTCCGATCGCGAACACGACAGCCAAGGCAGCATCATAGTTGCCCGCGCTATCGTGCATCGCCCCGACAAGAAACGGGAGCGTAGCCTGTCCAACCTGTCCGAACGGCCACACAATGCCCATGACCCGCGCCAGAGAACCGGTTCCGAACAATTCCGCGGCCATCAAAGGGATCAGCATGTAATTTGCCCCCAAGCCAAACCCGAACGCCATCCCGAACACGTAGGTCATTAGCGGCTGCTCGATCAAGTAAAGCAGCGGCACAGGCAGCGAGACGAGCAAGTAGGCGCAGACCATGACGAGTTTCTTGCTGAGGCGGTCTGCCAGCCAACCCGTGATGACACGCCCTAGCAAGCTGGAGGCCAAGATCACGAACGTTGTGTCGGCGACGAGCGACGCAGAGAGGTTCACGTCCAGAAACAGCAGCTTCATGTGCTGGTTGACCGAGCCGATCGCCGCAATGCTGAGGAAGGAACCGACTGTCACCAGCCAGAATGGCCAACGAGCCAGCAACGTGCCGAACGTGAGCGATTCTGAAGTCGCTTCGCGCGACACTTCCGAAGCCGGCTCCGTGTCGAGTCCCATGTCGGATGGCTTGTCCCGCAACACCCACAGCGCCACCGGCACGACCAACAGGATCAGACCGCCCATGATCTGCAAGGCCGCGCGCCAGCCGAACGCTTCGATCAATGGACCTGCCACGAACTTCTGCGACATCGCGCCGCCGATCCCCAAGCCGAGGTAGGCCAGAGCCATGGCCTTGCCGCGATTGCGGCTGAACCAGTTGGCGAGCAGCACCTGGCTGGGAACGGGGCCGGAATAGACGAACCCGACCATCACCAGACACCAAGTCAGGCGGTAGAACGCAAGCGAGCCCTGCATGGATCCAAGGCAGTTGAACGCGACGGCGAAGGACACCGCTCCGAAAATGATCAGTTTCCGCGGGCTGAAACGGTGGACAAGCAGTCCCCCTAACGGAAGGATCAGCAACGTCGAGTAGAAGAACCCGGAGGTCGTCTGGGCGCGGTCCCAGCCGAACTCCGCGATGTAGTGGTCGTAAAAGAACGGCATGGCGTACATCGGCATCCCCACCGTCATCGCAAGGATGAAAAAGCAGGATGCGGCGATGAACCAGCCATAGTAGGGGCGGTCTCGCATGGCGCGTTTAGAGTCTAGCTGAATCGGGCGGATGCTCTGGCAGGTGCAATTCGAGTGCCGAACGCAAAGTCTTCCGCCTTTATTTCAATCCTTCGACCTTGAAGACTAGCGGCCCTTTGAGTTTGTTCGAGCGGCCTGCAAACAGCCGTCCTGTTGGCAATACGGCGCGGCCACGGGAATCCGGCAAGACCGGCAGGGCGGCGCTGCCGCCCAGCAATCGCGCGGTTGCATCGTCCTCCAAATCGGCCCCTAGCAGCGATTCGACAACAAGCTGGTTCTCAGGTTCCGCCATGGCGAAGACGTAGAGAGTCTTGCCGTCCTCCGACTGCGTGAACCGCAGGTCGTCGGACTCGAAACTCGCGAAGACTGTGTTGCGGCCTCTGCCTTGCGCGTAGAAGTGCGGCTGGTCTCCCTGGTGGTGGACTCTCCACGGACGCGTCCCGTAGACGGCTTCTCCGTTCACTCGCAGCCAGCCCCCGACCTCGCGAAGCGTCTGCTTCTGGTGGTCGGGAATCGATCCGTCGGCCCTTGGGGCGATGTTCAAGAGCAGCACGCCATTCTTGCTGACGATGTCCGTCAGCAGCGGAATCACCCACTCCGCGCCCTTGAACTCCATGGCTTCGATGTACATCCACGGGCCGGGGCTGTCGTCCGTCTGCCAGACCCGAGGCAGGATCTCGCGCGCGCCGCCGCGCTCGAAGTCCAAGATCGAAACGCGACGCGGAATCTGGTCGTTCTTCTGGGAGATGATGCCTTCGATGCCTTCGCGGTCACAGAAATCGTAGTAGAACTCTGTCAGCTCGAATAGGACTTGCTCGCTCAACCAGCGCAGGCCCCCGTCAAACCACAGCTGGTCCGGGCGGTACTTGACGATGTACTCCTTCCGGACATCCAGCCAGTAGCGCTCCGCTTCCTGCTGCGTGTCGAACTTGCCGTACAGCTTGGCGAATCTGGGGTCGCTCAGTTCCGAGTCGAAATCGATCGGGAAGTCCCGCGGCTTGTCAGGCCTGCCGCCGTAGTACTGGCCGCAGATGCTGTGCGCGTGGTGATGGCTGGAGACGATCCGCAGCCCGCGCTCGCGCAACTCCGCTATCAGCTCGCCCGCGATGTCGCGTCTCGCAGCCGAGGTCATGGAGTTCCACTCGACGAGCTCGCTGTCCCACATGGCGAAACCATCGTGGTGCATCGACACCGGTCCGGCGTACTTCGCCCCGGCGCCGGCTATGAGATCGGCCCACTCTCCGGGATCGAACTTCGGAATCGAGAAGCGCTCGAAATAATCGCTATAGGCGGTTTGCGCCAGAGGGCCGAACTTCCTGATGTGGTGCAGATTGTAGGGATGACCCTTGACGTACATGAACTTGGGGTACCAGCTGTTCAATCCCCCCGTGTAGCCGGAGTCCTCCATGCCCAAGTTGTACGGGCCCCAGTGGGCGTAGATTCCGAACTTCGCGTCCCGCAACCAGTTCGGCACCTCACGGGCATAGCGATCCCACATCGCCTCCGTGATAGTGCCGGGCTTTCGTGGCGCGCGTTCCCGCCAAGCGCTTGCCTCGGCCTGCGTCTCCGCGGCGGCGCTCGCCGCGCACCCCGCGACGGCCAAGACCGCGATCAGTCTGATCATCTCGAAGCGACTCCCGAAACGCCGCTGCGCAGACTCGTCCGATCCCATATACCGCCTCTCGACCTTGGCCGGTCCTGCCGGGTAGTCGGGAACCCTCACGATGCGTCACTTCCCGGCGCGGGATGTCGCGCTAGTTGCCGTCTTGTTGATCGCCAGTCTGCTTGATCACGCTCATAGCAGTCGCGATGATCGATGAAACATCGGCCATGTTAGCTGGCAAGATCATCGTATTGTTCTCTTTCGCCAGCATCCCGAGCTTATCGACATACTGCTCGGCGACCCTGAGCTGCACTGCCTGATACCCGCCGGGAGCATTGATCGCTTCAGCCACCATGCGAATCCCCTCGGCCGTAGCGGTCGCAACAGTCGTGATGGCGGCTGCCTCGCCCTCCGCTTCATTGATCTGTTGCTGCTTGGTCGCCTCCGATTCCTTGATTACCTTCTGCTTCTCACCCTCGGCAGTGTTGATTGCCGAGTCACGAAGCCCCTCCGAGTCCAGGATCGTGGCGCGCTTCTCCCGCTCGGCGCGCATCTGTTTTTCCATCGCCGCGAGCACGTCGTGAGGGGGATTGATGTTCTTGATCTCGTAGCGGAGCACCTTGACGCCCCAAGGTTCGGTCGCCTTGTCCAGTTCGTCCACCACCTGCGTATTGATGTGGGCCCGCTCCTCAAAGGTCTTGTCGAGCTCGATCTTTCCGATTTCGCTGCGAAGCGTCGTCTGCGCGAGTTGGGTGATCGCGAAGAGGTAGTTCCCGATACCATACGAAGCCCGCTTGGCGTCCAGAACCTTGAGGTACAGCACGCCATCGACACCGACTTGAACGTTGTCACTGGTAATGCAGATCTGTTCCGGGATGTCCGCGGCGGACTCCTTTAGCGAGTGCTTGTAGCGGATCGCGTCCAAGAACGGAACCAAGATGTGGAAGCCGGCATCAAGTGTTCCGGCATACCGTCCAAGTCTTTCGACAACGTACTGGCTCTGCTGGGGCACGACCACAGCCGTCTTCGCGATGACTATCACCACCAAAACGACCAGTGCCGCCAGGGCAATCAAACTGAATTCCATCTCTGAATTCTCCTTTCCTATCGGTTAGTCGGCTCGGATCCACAGGGTCAGTCCGTCGACCCGCTCCACCGAGCACAGCTGATCCCGACCGATGGTAGACTCTCCTGCGTTCCTAGCGTTCCATGTTGATCCGCGCAATTCCGCCTTCCCGAGCCCGCCTGGGACGATATTGCCTTGCGCGACGGCATTAGCCCCCACAAGGGTATCGACTTCCCCGGCCGGCTCGTAGGCCCGCATCTTGTTCAGGATCGGGCGGCGGAAACACAGCAGCGACGCCACAGACAGGACAGTGAAGAGCACACCCTGTAGCCAAAGCGTCTCGGCCACGCCCAGAGCGGCTAGCAAGCCGACCGCCAGGGCTCCAAAGCCAAAGAAGAAGACATAGAACCCACCTGGGGAGGCTACCTCGAAGGCAAGCAACGCAAGGCCCGCCAGCACCCAAATCCACCAGTCCATGTTCAGCCAGAATCCGCGGAGACTTCATTGTAGGTGGTGCGGTGCTCTCCGACGAACTCGATCCGCGCTCGGGAACCCCTGAGCCTCACCTCCGGCAAGCCCAACTCGGTCACGTCCTCACTGCCGTGGGTCGATTCCTGCGGCTGCGCCACTTGGCTAGCGCCAGCGAACCTCCGGCTGAGACTGCACTCAAGAGAGTGAAGGACGCGAGGACCAAGACGGCCAGCAGCCAACTTCCGCGACCGCTGAGTTCGTCTGAAGCCAAAGCGACAAACGGAAGCGTGCCCACCAAGACTCCACTCACCGCCCCCCAAGCGGCGACCCGTGGAATCGACAGCTCATCGAATCTGCGATGGCCCTTCGCAACTCCGACTACTGCGCAAGAGACCACGCCGCACAAGAAGCCCGGGTACGCCCCAATCGCCACCCACATCTCATCCATGGTGTCATCTGGATCCACGATCAGCCCCGCCAGCACGCCAACCGGAGCCCATGCAGCGGCCCAGCCCAGACCCGCCAAGACAGCGCCGCGGATGCGTTTCAGCCACTTCGTCACTGCTGCCTGCTATCGACGATTCGAAATGAGCCCTCTGATGTGCTTTATGGCCACAGCGAGGTCACCGCCGCTCCAGAAGCGGACCGAGCGGGGCCGGGGCTTAGATCCGGCGGCTAGCCCTACGCTCGAACTGCGACGGGCTCCGGCTCGTGCAGCAGCGAGTAGGCTTTGAGCATCCTCATGAACTCTGGCATGTAGAGGTGCTGATCGAACCAGCCGCGCCCGCTGACCATGTTGCCTGAGCGGACGCAGCCCTCATCAACAAACGTCGCTCCGCAGACCTCGATATCGAACTTGCACTTCGGGATCGTCGCCATGCGCTTCCCGGCGATCACGTTCGCCGTGGCAACAATCTCGGCTCCGTGACACACAACGGCAACAGGCTTGTCGTGCTCGAAGAAGTGGCGGACAATGCCGATCAGGTCCCGGTCGTAGCGGATGTACTCCGGAGCGCGGCCTCCGGTAAGGAACAGCCCGTCGTACTCGTCGCAGTCGACGTCCCGGAAGGCTACGGTTGCCTCTAGGTGATAGCTGGGCTGCTCGCGAGTGATGTCCCATCCGGGAGGGATTTCGTGCATCACCAACGGGTAGACACGAGCTTCGGGCCCCGCCACGACGGCCTCGTAGCCGTCTTCTTGGACTCGGTACACGGGGTACAACGTGTCCATCGCCTCGGCGGCATCTCCGATCGTTATCAGCACTTTCGGCATCGAAATTCTCCTAGGGCACTCCCGTCAGAACGATCCGGAGCAAAGGCCGTGGCGCTCGCGTCGCAAGACGCGGGCAGCGTAGCGACTGAATCGGATTCGTCCCCGCGTCATTGTGCCATATCGCGGATAAGTGCACCCTTGCCCTTTGCCTGAAGCTCCCGCTCGCTGGGCTAGCGATCTTGAAGCGCCCTGACCCATTGGTTGTACGAAGCGTGATTACCACGGGGGCGTCGCAAGAGGTAGGACGAAGCGAGGACTTCGAGCGGGCGATCTTTGCTAACTTCGAAAGTGACAGCGATCTAGACGCCACCGCTGTGTGGGACCTGTGGGCACGCGGCGCAAGGTTGCCACTACTTGCCGGGATTGCTTTGGCGCAATACAATCCCCCTACCAGCCCGAGCACCCGACTTCATGCAGATCATTAGCAGGAATCACGACACTTACGACGCCGTAATCGTTGGTTCCGGCGCGACTGGCGGCTGGGTAGCCAAGACGCTCGCCGAGTCAGGCATGCAGGTGGCCCTGCTAGAAGCGGGCCACCGCACAACCGAGGCTGAATTCACGGAACACTTGCTCCCTTACGACCTCAAGTACCGCGGCCAATCCCCGGAGATCGCCCGCAACCGTCCGATCCAAAGCATGAAGTACGCCTGTCGCGAGTCGAACTTCACGTGGTTCGTCGACGATATCCGCAACCCCTACACCTATCCGGCGGACAAGCCCTTCCAGTGGACGCGAGGGCGCCAACTCGGCGGCCGGTCCCTGACATGGGCGCGCCAGAGCTACCGTCTGTCGCCGCTAGACTTTTCCGCCGCCAGCCATGATGGCTACGGCGAGAACTGGCCCGTGACCTATGAGGAGATGGTCCCGTACTACGAGACCGTGGAGCGCTATGTCGGCATCAGCGGAGAACCGCTCGGCCTGATGCAGTTTCCAGACAGCATCATGCAGCCTCCAATGGCGATGACCTGTGGCGAGAAGCACTTCAAGCACAAGGTCAACGCTCGCTTCGATTGCAATGTCACCATCGGTCGCAGTGCGATCCTGACCAAGCCGCTCAATGGCCGGCAGCCCTGCCACTACTGCGGCCCGTGCGAGCATGGCTGCGTCACCCATTCCTATTTCTCCAGCGTCTGGACCACGGTCGCCGACGCCGAGAAATCCGGCAACTGCACGGTACTAACGGACGCAGTTGTCTCCCACGTCACCACCGACAAGGGCACGGGACTGGCCGATGGCGTGGCCTACTACGACCGGCTGACTCGCGCACCAAGGGAGATCCGAGCCAAGGTTGTGGTCCTCTCCGCCTCGACCTTGGAATCGACCCGCATACTGCTCAATTCCGGCGATGGCTTCTGCAATTCTTCGGGCACTCTGGGGCACTATGTGATGGACCACATGTACGGAGGGGTCTCTGGCGTGCTGCCGGTCAAGGAAGACAAGCGCTGGACCGGGCCGCCGCGGCGGCCCAATGGACTTTATCTGCCGCGCTTTCTGAACGTCGAGCGCCCGCACACCAGCGGCATGATCCGCGGATTCGGCGCTCAGATGCGCAACGGCTCTAGCTTCGGCTCACCCGCCGCAATCTCCCGCATCCCCGGATTTGGGGCAGACTTCAAGCGGGCCGTGCATGAGTCCGACTCGTACTGGCGCTTCAGCCTAGGCACCTCGGGCGAATGCTTGGCACGCTACGAGAACTACGTCAAGCTCGATCCGCAGGTCAAGGACGCCTGGGGCATTCCGGCGCTGAACATGAACGTCACTTGGGGCGACAACGAGATGCGCCTGTTCAAGTACTCCGCCGACGCCGGCGAGGAAATGTTGCTGGCCGCCGGCGCCGAAGACATCCGCAAGATCACAACCCCGCGCTGGCCGGGCGGCGCAACGCATGAGGTCGGGGCGGCGCGCATGGGCAGCGATCCGCGCAAGTCGGTGCTCAACAAATGGAACCAAACCCATGACGTGAAGAACCTGTTCGTCACCGATGGCGCTGCCTTCGTCACGATCGGCTGCGTCAACCCGACGCTCACAATGATGGCGCTCGCTCGGCGGGCGTCCGAGTACTTGGCCGAAGCCGCCAAACGCGGAGAACTGGTCTAGAGCTCAGCGCCAGCCTGCCGACGGAACGTGTCCGAAGGCAAGTTCTGACCGCGGTCCGAGAGGCCCCAATGCTCCCGAGCGCCGAACACCGCCGGTGAAGAGTCCGTACCGACACCCGGCACGCTTCGGTATTGCCATGGGGTCTGGCGTCGGCCTGGCTGCCCCGCAGCGCCCGTTCGAGTTTAACCGGCGTCGCTTGTGCCACTATCCTTAGGCGAATCCGGAGCAACGCGCTCTCCTCTCGGCTGGCTCGATGCAGCTTCCCTCCTGCTCTTCCTTGCGTGTTTCGGCGGTGAAGTCATCGGCGACCAACAGATGTGGTCGTTCCAGCAGGACAAGAAACGTAGGATCGCGGCCGGAGAGGAAGACGTCCAGCCCTTCATCGTCACGGGACTGTTTCGTTACAGCCGCCATCCGTCGTACCTGTGCGAAATCGGGATGTGGTTCGCATCCTGTCTCTTCGCCGTGTCAGCATCGGACCAGTGGTTCCATTGGACAGGGCTCGGCGTGGTGCTGCTTGCGGCGCAGTTCACCAGTGTGATCCGGCTGACGGAGTCAATATCCGCCGAGAAGTACCCGGCCTACAGCGAGTACCGGTCTCGGACGCCGGCGCTGTTGCCCTTGCCGAGACTAAGGAGGTAGGGCCAGCCCTCGTTAGCCACCGGTGTTGCGGCCCGTCTCGCGCAGGGCTGCGTCAGCCCCACGCTCACCATGGTGGCGCTCGCACGGCGGGCGTCCGAGTGCTTGGTCGAGGCCGCGAAACGAGGCCAATTCGCGCAGGCTGCCGGCTGACCCTTCCGGTCCGGCACCCACGCGCCGTCCGCCCGACGCTCCCCGGCTCCGAGGCTCTGGCTCAGTTCTCGGCGGCCTGACTCTCCTCGGCCTCGTCAGCTTCGTCGGATTCCTCGGGCACCTTCCAGCCGAGGTCGATGGTGCAGCCCGGCAGTGCCTGGTGCAGCTTCTCGGCTCCTTCCGGGGTGACTTTCGTTTGCCACAAGTACAGGTTTTTCAGGCTCTTCAGGCCCTCCAAGTGAGCAAGCCCGGCGTCGGTCACCTCCGTTTGGTAGAGATTCAAGTACGACAGGCTCTCCAAGCCGGCGAGATGCGCCAAGCCCGCGTCCGACACCTTTGTCTTCTCCAAGTGGAGGCGCTTGAGCGCTGCCTGGCCCGCTAGGTGTGCAAGGCCCTTGTCGGTAACGTCAGTCCCTCCCAGATGGAGCGACACCAAGCGCCCTAGGTCTCTCAGCATCGCAAGCTCGCCATCCAAGATAGGCGACCGCGGACCATCGGAATCCGAGGCGTCGGCCTGGCGAAGGCCGTCCTTGTTCCGCCCGAGGTGGAAGGCGACTTCCAGCCCCGGATCATTCGCGGCGACCCGCATGACCCGCCCGCCCAGCTGCTGGATCTTCTCCACCAGTGCGGGGTCGGGCCCATCGTCCGAGCCGCCCTCTTGCTGGGCGGCTCCGTTCAAAGTTACTCCGAAGAGCAACAGAATCGCAATCATGGCACTCCTCACGGGAACCTCCTTCTCTCAACCAGGATCGGATTATTCGCTTTGCAACACCTCACCGGAGCATGCGCCGCCGTGGGCCGTAGAGCCGTGACTGCGCGCAGCCTCCGCCTATGTCCAGCATCGTCAACTCGACCGGTCGCCCCAGCGGGTGTCAGCGACATCCCGCGGGGATGAGCGCCGGAGAGATGGAATCACCGCCCCGGAACATCGAGCCGAGGGAACGCGGCTGGAACTGCCGTCATTCTAGTATCGCCATGCGGGCTTTGGGAACCTCCAGCGAATTCCGGCCACGCCAGGGGCAGCACGGATTCGCACGGATGTGTCCAGTTCGCCACTCCCAGGCTGTCTCACCAATCTCCCCAACACCCCAAGCTTCGGCACGCACGGCTCGCCCGAACGCCTGCGCTGTGGAGAATGGGGCGGTCACGCGATGAAGGTTTTGCACGCTGGGCCTTTACGCGGCGGGAGGTCCTGCGCCATGCTATTCGACATGCGAGAGGTGTCGCTGGCAATCCTGATGTTCGGTGCCTGTTCTGGGCCCGATGCGACAATCGCCCCGGCCGGAGAACACCGCCCACCGAACTTCGTGGTCGTGCTAGCGGACGATCTGGGCTACGCCGATGTCGGGTTCCACGGCCTGCGAGACTTTGCAACACCTAACATCGATCGTCTCGCCGCCAAGGGAGTCCGCTTCACCAACGCTTACGTTAGCCACCCGTATTGCAGCCCGTCCCGCGCAGGGCTGCTCACCGGGCGCTACCAGCATCGCTTCGGCCATGTCCGCAATCCGAAATTCCGCGCCGGAGAGGGCCTGCCCCTGAGTGAAACGCTACTGCCCGAGGTCCTTTCCGATGCCGGCTATGTGAGCGGAATCGTGGGCAAGTGGCACTTGGGCGATGCGCCGCCGTTCCATCCCAAAGAACGCGGGTTTGATGAGTTCTTCGGCCTGCTCGGCGGTGGGCACGACTACTTCCAGTCCGCCGGCCCGGACGCGCGCGAGTACTTGATCCCACTCGAAGCTCATGGCGAGCAGATCCCCGTGGAAGGATACCTGACCGAACAGCTCACCGCGGCCGCCCTGGACTTTATCCGGCGCAACGCAGAACATCCGTTCTTCCTGTATCTGTCCTACAACGCTCCCCACGGTCCCTTGCAGGCGCCGCCGGAATTGCTCGAACGGGTCAACTCCATCGGCGACTCGCGGCGCCAAACCTATGCCGCGATGGTCACCTCCCTGGATGACGGCGTGGGCGAGGTGCTGGCTCTGCTCGAGGAACTCGGCATGAGCGAGGGCACGCTGGTCTTCTTCTTGAGCGACAACGGCGGCCCCACGCCAGCCAATGCCTCCGACAATACGCCGCTGCGAGCGACGAAGGGTACGGTCTACGAGGGCGGCGTGCGCGTGCCGTTCGTCATGGCTTGGCCAAGCCACCTGCCGGCCGGGAACAGCTACGATCCGCCGGTCAGCTCGTTGGACATCTTCCCTACGGTTGTCGCGGCAGCCGGACTGGAGACGCCCGCAGATCTGGACGGCGTCAATCTCATGCCCTACCTTGCCGGAACTGAGAGCTCACCGCCGCACGAGCAACTCTTTTGGCATTCCGATGAAGGCGGGCAATTCGCCACGCGCACCGCCGAGCACAAGCTGGTGCGAGTCCTCGACCGCGAACCGGAACTGTATGCGATCGGGGAGGATATTTCCGAGAGCAACCCGCTCAAGCAAGACAGCGGCCGCACCAGAGCGCTCGACGGAGCGATCAAGGCGTGGCATGCCGCCCATCCGCACCCGGCCTGGCCCGGCACGCGAGGAGATCGTCCGGTGCATCCCAACACAGTCAAGGGTCTCGGGGCCGACCAAGCCGAAGTCGACGCTTGGGCGGCGCGGCAGGGCAAGTGACCGCGAATGCTGCGTTCTCATCGCGGACCGCACAGCGCGGTTGGCGGGCCGCGCCTCCGGGAGTCATCCAAGCACGATCCTCGGCAGCGAATCTAGACCCTAGCGGCACTCTCACTGTCGGGCGCAGGGCCAAGATGCCCAACTCAGCCCACAACGTCGGCCCCTCCAACCTCCAGCTCGTAGCGTGCCCTATCCGCACCCGGCAAATCCGTTGACTCGTCTATACTGTCGCGGTAGAGGAACAGGGCGGAATGCGGCATCGCAGCCAGTCTGCCGGCTGTCAGCGAAAGGGGTATGTCCGCTCGTTGAAATTGGCGGCGGCCCGGATCGCAAGCTTCGCAGCGTGCGCGGCCGTATCGGCGCTGCCCGGACTTGCGGAGACTCCACCTCCCGACTTGGCCGGATCTGCCAAGGCCATCCTCGACACACATTGCTCTGCGTGCCATGGACAGGCGCGCATGTCCGGACTGGACCTTCGCAGCGCAGCCAGCGCCCGCAAGGGCGGCACGCGAGGGCCCGCCATCGTGCCCGGTCAGGCCGCGAAAAGCCTGCTGATGCACGCGGTCACAGGAACGGAAGAGTTGAGCATGCCGCCCGGGGATGCGCGGCTGTCTGAAGGGGACATCAATGTTCTCAAGGACTGGATCAATGCGGGAGCCAACTGGCCCGAGAATGCCGTGGCGGACAACTCCCCTTCTTGGTGGTCGTTCCAGCAGCCCGAGCGCCCGGAGTTGCCGGATCTCGACGACGACTGGGTTCGGAGCCCGATCGACGCGTTCGTACTGGCCAGATTGAACGCGCAGGGCCTGCAGCCGGCCGAACCCGCTTCCCGCACCAAGCTCGTACGCCGCGCGTACTTCGACCTGCACGGCTTGCCGCCGACGCCGGAAGCAGTTCGGCAATTCGTCGAAGACCGCTCCCCGGACGCCTACGAAAAGCTGATCGACCGACTTCTGGAATCGGAGCGATACGGAGAGCGCTGGGGTCGCTACTGGCTCGATCTGGTGCGTTATGCGGACACCTCGGGGTTTGAGACGGACCACTACTACACAACCGCATGGCGCTACCGGGACTACGTGATCGAATCCTTCAACCGCGACAAGCCCTATACGACCTTCGTCCGCGAGCAAATCGCCGCCGACGAGCTGTGGCCGACTGACATGGACCTAGAAGGCACGCTAACGCTGCCGGCAGAGAAGCGCGAAAACGTCCGCCGCCGGATTGGCACCAGCCTGTTCACGCTGGGCGCGTTTCCCGTCGAATACACCTACTACGGCGACCTCTACCGCGCCGAGTGGCGCGCCGAGGCCGTCGACACCATCGGGTCGGCGTTCCTCGGGCTGACGCTGGAGTGCGCGCGCTGCCACGACCACAAATCCGATCCGATCAGCCAGCGGGACTACTACCGCCTGTCGGCGTTCTTCACCGGCAGCGTCGAAGAAGAGATCCCGCTGGTCAGCCTGTTTGACGTGCAGACAAGCACGCGCTCGTTCCCCTTGCTCGAGCAGGCCCGCATCCTGAAACGCATGGCCAAGGCGACTCAGAAAGGCCTGAGCCCAGATCAGCGGCGAGCGATGCTTGAGCGCTTGGGCGAGGCGTATCTGCAAGCCCCGGAGCCCTACGAGAGCGCCAAGGTCCTGGGCCACGAGGTGAACGTGCCCGAAACCTACGTCCTGGCCCACGGGGACTTCCGGAAAAAGGGTGCATTGGTCAAGCCGGGCTTCCCAGCCGCCCTGCCGGCCGGCCCGCCGCTGGACGAGCCCGAAGGAATCCGGTTCGTGCCGCGCCGTCGCGCCGCTTTGGCCGAGTGGCTGACCTCTGATGAGCAGCCGCTGCTCGGCCGCGTCATGGTCAACCGCATCTGGCAACACCATTTCGGGCGGGGCTTGGTTCGCACGCCCAACGACTTTGGACGCGAGGGCGAGGCACCGACCCACCCAGGCTTGCTGGACTGGCTCGCGCTAGAATTCGCCCGGAGCGGCTGGAGCATCAAAGCAATGCATCGCCAGATGATGCTCTCCAGCACCTACCGCCTGACCAGCTTGGCCAGCGACGAGAGCGTTGCCCGTGATCCGGACAACCGCTTGTTCGGACGCATGAGCAGGCAGCGCTTGGATGCGGACGCCATCCGCGATTCGATCCTCGCAGTCGCCGGAACACTGAATCTGAAGATGGGCGGCGTGGGAGTGATCCCGCCCTTGACCAGCGAGGAAATCCTAGCAGCCCGCACGCCCCATCTGTGGCCCGCTAACCCCGACCCGTCCGAGCATGCCCGCAGGACAGTCTACCTGCAGGTCAAGCGTTCCATGGCGTTGCCCATGCTGCAGATCTTCGACGCGCCCGACACCGCCCAAAGTTGCGCCCGCAGAGAGACGTCAACAGTCGCCCCGCAGGCGCTGGCCATGATGAACAGCGCGTTCGTTCTGGAGCAGGCCGGCCATTTCGCATCCAGACTGCGGGCAATGGCCGGGGAAGATCTCGAAGGGCAGGTCGACGCAGGTTGGACGCTTGCCTTGGGCCGCTATCCGACGAATGCGGAGCGCCGGATCGCCCTTGACTTTCTCAGGCGGAACTCCCTGCAGCAACTGTGCCTGATGCTGTTCAATATGAACGAGTTCGTATATGTGGACTGACACGTCGAGGCGCAGTTTTCTGCAGCACTCGGGCCTGGGGCTGGGCTGGCTCGCAGCGCTGGACCTGTTCGCGCAGTCCGGCGGTTCTGCGCGGGCACCGCTGACACCCCGCGCCGCGCCGTTGCCGGCGACAGCCAAGAGCGTGATCCTCCTGTTCATGCAGGGCGGCCCCAGCCAAATCGAGACCTTCGACCCAAAGCCCCTGCTGAACGAGTTGGACGGGCAGCGGCCTCCCAGCAGCTTCGGCGATGAAGACTTCCAGAACGGCAAGTTTCTCCAGCAGACCCTGCTTGGCTCGAAACGGACGTTCAAGCGCTGGGGACAGTCAGGCTTGGAAGTGTCCGACCTGTTCCCGCACGTGGCCCAGCAAGCCGACGAACTCGCGATCATTCGCTCCAACTTCCACGAGGGATTCACGCATTCGCAGGCACAGTTCCTGATCCACAACGGCTGGCCGCGGATTGGCCGGCCGAGCCTCGGATCGTGGGTGCTCTATGGGCTCGGCAGCGAAAACCAGAACTTGCCAGGGTTCGTAGTGCTGTTACAGGGCGGGGTGCGTTCCGGTCCCGAAGTCTACGGCGAAGGATTCCTGCCGGCCGCCTACCAGGGCACCTCATTTCGGCCCGGCCCGGATCCGATCCTGTATCTCAATCCGCCAGCAGGGCGGTCCAGCGAGCAGCAACGGGACATGCTCGACACCTTGCAGTCGCTAAACCGCGCACACGCAGGAGCGAGAAATCTCGATTCCGAGCTCCTGGCACGCATCGAGTCCTACGAACTAGCCTTCCGCATGCAGATGACCGCGCCCGAGGCGACCGATATCGCCGCAGAGTCAGAGGCGACCAAGCGCCTGTACGGGCTTGACAACCCGGTCAGCGCCGACTTCGGAGGCCGCTGCCTGCTGGCCCGGCGGCTGGTCGAGCGCGGCGTCCGCTTCGTGCAGGTCTGGTCCGGTAACGGCAAGAACGCCATCGACTGGGACGGACACACCGGTTGCGATCAGAACCACTTGGACCGAGCCGCCGAGACAGACAAGGCGGTGGCGGGACTGCTAACCGATCTCAAGTCGCGCGGGCTGCTCGATTCGACCTTGGTCATCTGGGGCGGCGAGTTCGGGCGCACGCCGACATCGGACGGCGGCAAGGGCAGGACCGAGGGTCGGGACCATAACCCCTACGGTTTCACGCTGTGGATGGCCGGGGGCGGCGTGCGCGGCGGCAAGGTGATTGGCAACACCGACGAGCTCGGGTTGCGGGCGGTCGAAGATCGGGTCCATCTCAATGACCTGCACGCATCGATCCTCGCCCTGCTCGGCTTGGACCACACCGAGCTCACCTACCGCCACAGCGGCCGGGATTTCCGCCTGACCGACGTGGGCGGCAGTACGGACCTGGCAGGCCGCCTCAGACAGGCCTAGCCAAGTCTGGTAAGCTTGCGGGCGCATCGCAGGTCTTGACTGTGTCGATTCGATGCGTCCTTCTAATGCTGACCGCCATGTCGGGCATCGCCGCGGCTGACGTCCGCCCCATCCCGACAGCCGGAAGATCTGCCGTCGCGGCGAGCAACGGTATGGTCGCTGCCAGCCAGCCACTGGCCTCGCAGGTCGGACTGCGGATCCTCCAAGACGGCGGCAACGCCGTCGACGCGGCCATAGCCACCGCAGCGATGCTCGCCTTGGTGGCGCCGATGATGACCGGCCCCGGCGGGGACATGTTCGCCTTGGTGTACATGGCCGAGACGGGCGCATTGTCCGGCCTCAACGGCAGCGGTTTCTCGCCCGAGGCAGCCAGCATCGACTTCTTCAAGCGTCGCAAGCTCGATCAGATTCCGGCCAAGGGAGCGTTCTCGGTGACTGTTCCGGGTGCTGTTGACGGTTGGATCACGCTGCTGGAACGCTTAGGCACGATGTCTTTGGAGCAGGTCCTCCAGCCGGCGATCGAATACGCCGAGCAGGGCTTCCCGGTGTCGGAAATCTTCGCCGAGAATTGGGCCAGCCAGAGTTCCGCGTACAAGGACGACCCGGAGTTCGTCAAGGCGTACTACACCGATGGCAAGCCCCCCAAGCACGGCGACGTGTTCGTGAACAAGCCCTTGGCTTGGACCTATCGCCAGATCGCTCGCGGCGGCCGGGAGGCATTCTACGAGGGTGAAATCGCCCGCAAGATTGTCCAGCGGCTCAACAGCCTCGACTGGCCCGTGACCGAGGCGGACTTGGCCTACCAGCACTCCGACTGGGTCGAACCGATCAGCACAACCTACAAGGGACACCGCATCTACGAACTGCCGCCGAACGGACAGGGCATGGCAGCTCTGGAGATGCTGAACATCTTAGAAGGCTTCGATCTCAAGGCCGCCGGCCATAACACCGCGGACTACCTGCATCTGTTCGTTGAGGCAAAACGGCTGGCATTCGCCGACCTTGGCGCTTGGTTGGCCGATCCAGAGAGGGCCAGGCTACCGGTTGCGACCTTGATTTCCAAGGACTACGCCCGGCGCAGGAGGGAACGGATCGACCCCGCCCGCGCTGCCGAGAGCGTCGACTCCGGGGTGCAGGGACCGGTGCATTGGATCGAGGGTGCCGGCGACACGGTCTACTTCACGGTCGTGGACAAGGATCGCAATGCTGTTTCGTTCATCAACAGCTTGTTCCAAGGGTTCGGCTCCGGCGTGGTCGTGCCCGGCACCGGCCTGCTCTTGCAGGATCGCGGAGCGCTGTTTTCGCTCGATCCGGATCATCCCAACCGGATCGAGGGCCGCAAGCGTCCGTACCACACCATCATTCCGGCCATGGCATTCAAGGACGGCAAGCCGTGGTTGTCATTCGGCGTCATGGGCGGCGACTTGCAGCCCCAAGGCCACGTCCAAGTGCTGCTCAACATGATCGAGTTTGGCATGAACGTGCAGGAAGCGGGCGAGGCTCCGCGCGCCAGCCACAGCAGCGGCGGCGGAGTCGGCCTAGAGAACGGGATCTCTCCGCAAGTGGCGGCGGAGCTTATTCGAAAAGGGCACTCGGTCAAGACATCGGGACCGATGGGCGGCTACCAAGCGATCCACATCGACTGGGAGCGCGGCGTGCTGTTCGGCGGGACCGATCCCCGCAAAGACGGCACCGTAGCGGCTTGGTAGGCAAACGGCCTCACAGGCTGCCTGGCTGCGCAACTCTATCAACGCCAGTCGCCCGTGCCCGGCGCTGGCCGGGCACGCAGGCTTGGATCTGACGGGAGACCGGACGCCTATTGCGGACTGAATTTTTGCACGCGGTGGTTCTTGATCTCGGCAGCAAAAATGTTGCCCTCGGCATCGACGCCAAGATGGTGGGGAAAGCTCAGTTCTCCCGGCATGCGCCCGTTTCGACCAAAGGTTCCAAGCACCTTGCCGTCCAAATTCATCTTCAGAATCCGGTCGTTGTGGCCGTCCGACATGAACAGCGTCCCGTCCGGGCGCAGTTCTAGGCCCCAGGGCGAGCCGACGTGCTTCCACTGGGTGAGGAACTTTCCGTCCGCATCGAATATCTGCACGCGGTAGTTCTCGCGGTCGCCCACGTACACCCGGCCCTGCTTGTCCACTGCCACCGCGTGCGGCGTGTCGAACTCGCCCTCGCCCTTGCCGGGCTTGCCCCAGGCCGTGATGTAACGCCCCTGCTTGGAGAATTTCACGACACGCGAATTTCCATAACCGTCGCTGACGTATATCTCGCCATTCGGACCGAAGGCCACATCGGTGGGGCGGTTGAACAGCTCATCGGTTTCGCCACTCTGCCCGTGGCGGCCGAGCACCATCCGCACACGACCGGTCGAGTCCATCTTCAGGACTAGATGGGTGTCATTGTCGACCGTCCAGATGTTGCCCTCGGGATCCACCCGGATAGCGTGCGCTCGGATGAACATACCCTCGCCCCATGAGCGCACCAAGCGGCCGTCGGGCGCGAACTCCATGATGGGGTTCTCGCCTCGGTGAAACACGTACACGTGTCCCTTGCCGTCGACCGCCACGCCGGCGGTCTCGCCGAAATTCCAGCCGGGTGGCAGTGTCGGCCACTCCGCATCGACGGCGTACTTCATGGCGGGAAAGTCGGCTGCCACAGCCACGGGTGACAGCCCGCAGGCAAATGCAAGTGACAGAACGGTCAGCCACGTGGGCCAGAGTAGATTTCGCATGATGGACCTCGACTTCAGTGACGCACCCGCAAATCGAAGGTCTCGGTTCGCGGCAGATCAGAATTCGACGAATAGCATAGCCGATTCGCCCGGGCCGCGGCGGTTCGCGTCCGTAAGACCTTAGACGAGCGCTTCCGAGGTCCCCCGTGCGATCCTGCGACAATGCTTGGTCGTGCGTTCACATGGGATAAGATGATGCATCCAGCCTGAATTGGGCTACGGGAACCACGTGAAGCAAACCTTCCAGCAACTTGTCGCAGCGTTGCTCGTTGTCGGTGTCCCAGCCCTCTCGCAGCCCAACCAACTCACCGAAGTCGAGCGGGACGAGGGTTACGTCCTGCTCTTTGACGGGACTAGCCTAGATGGTTGGGACGGCGACCCCGACCTGTGGTCCGTTCGGGAGGGCTCGATTGTCGGTTCGAG
This sequence comes from Bryobacterales bacterium, assembly GCA_965207255.1. Classification (GTDB taxonomy): domain Bacteria; phylum Acidobacteriota; class Terriglobia; order Bryobacterales; family UBA6623; genus VXMF01. Next base: position 219,292 of record OZ242276.1, read on the forward strand.
CGACAGCCATCCAGTCGACACCAACACGTTCCTGATTTACCGGAAATCGTTTGACGACTTTGTCCTGAGGCTCGAAGTCCGATTGCGGAACGGCAATAGCGGCATCCAGTTTCGGAGCGAGCATGTGCCGGGCCCCGGCTGGATCGTCCGTGGCTACCAAGCGGATTTCTCGGATGCCGGAGAGCGTTCGGCTTGGGGCAACTTCTACGAAGAAAAAGGCCGCGGCCGCAGTTTGATGGCCACGCCGGACGAAGGCTGGCAGCGGGCGAAGGATGTCGTGCTCCCCCGGCAATGGAATCGCTACGAGATCCGCGTCGAAGGCGATCGCGTGCGACTGACGCTCAATGGCAAAGTGACCTTCGAAGGCACCGACGACAGGGCCAAAGCCGGTATCGTCGCGATCCAACTCCACGCCGGGCCTGCCATGCAGGTCGAGTGTCGCAGCATCCGGATCAAACCGCTATAGAGGTCGGCGCGAGACGGGCCTCCGTCCTGCTTGGGGCACTGGTGACTCAACGAGTCCACGATCAGTGGCCAAGAGGCGATTGCCGGCGTGCTGCCGGCAGAGTCCGAAGCACAGTCCTGTCACCAAGCCGGAGTGGCTTGATTCAACCAGTACGGTCTGGGACTACCCCCGCACGCTGCACCCGGGTGGTCGGGGGCAGCACGAATGTTCTGGCGAGAACGGGAGACTCCGATCCCGACAGCCCTACGGTCAGCAGGGTTAGAGTCTGGGGTCGACTAGGCGAGCGAGACGTTCTCGGCGCGCGGGCCCTTCGGGCCCTCGCCGAGCGTAAACGTCACGCTATCGCCTTCGCGCATGGAATTGAACGGCGTGCCCGTGCATGCGGAGTGGTGGAAGAAGTATTCGGTGCCGTCAGACGCAGCGATGAAGCCGAAGCCCCTATCCGTGATGCGCTTGATTGTGCCGGTGGAAGATGTCATGTGTGAGTCCTTTGACTATGGCCTGAGGGAATAGACCGTGAACGCACGGAGGCATTGTCAGGTCGATGATGACAGTACGCTCGGTGTCCTGATGAGGCCGCACGGGCTACTGTAACTGCTTTGGTGAGGATTGGAGAGCCAACGCCAAGTCTCAAGCAAGAATTAAGCATACCACTTTCCCGCAACTTTCCGCAACCTTGGAGGACAATGTCGCAGACAGTGTCGTAGTTGTTCAGAAATAAGCCCTCATGGGAGTCTTGGGGCAGGGGTGGCAGGAGTTGTGCAGACCGGGCGGATAGGTGACAGTGCAAACCGGGCGGCTGGGTAGCGCTATATGGTCGCGACCATAACATTTGCTCGATCGCCCGGCAGTGGCGTGCCGGAACAAGGTAGAGGGAGGCTGGTGGCCGCGCCAGCGACAATACTCATCACGCCTGCGAGTCACGCCAAGCGCAGCGCTACCCGGCCGGCAGGTCCGGCGGTCGAAGGAGACACGGCTGCCCGCCCAGTCGGTTGCAGCCGTCCGCTGCTAGAATCGAAACCCGCATGAAGCCTCTTTCCTCGCACCTTCGAACCGGGCGCGCAGCCGCCTTCTCAACCCTAGTGCTCAGCGTCTTTGGATGCGCAGCTCCCGAGCAACCGGCCGATCCCCGCCCCAACTTCGTCCTGGTCATGGCCGACGACATGGGCTGGGGCCAAACCAGCTACTACAACCACCCCGCCCTGAAGACACCAGAGCTTGACGCCATGGCTGCAGCGGGATTGCGGTTCGACCGGTTTTACGCCGGTGCGCCGAATTGCTCGCCCACGCGCGCCACGGTGATGACCGGGCGGACCAACGATCGGACCGGCGTTGAAGACCATGGCTTCGCGCTGCGGCGCCAAGAGCGGACAATCGCCCGGGCCTTGGACGAAGCAGGCTACGCAACCGGGCACTTCGGCAAGTGGCATCTCAACGGCTTGCGCGGCCCTGGCGTGCCAATTCTGGCCGAGGACGCGCACAACCCAGGCGTATTCGGGTTCGACACGTGGCTCTCGGTGACGAATTTCTTCGAGCGCGACCCCCTGATGAGCCGCGACGGCCTGTTCGTGCAAGAACAAGGGGACTCGTCCGAGGTCATCGTTGACGAAGCGCTGCACTTCATGCGACGGAAGGTGGAGCAATCCAATCCGTTCTTCGCCGTAATCTGGTACGGCACGCCCCACTCCCCGTGGATTGCGTCGGATGAGGACCGAGCCGCGTTCGCCAGCTTGGACGAGAATTCCCAGCACCATTACGGGGAGTTGGTCGCAATGGACCGCAGCATCGGAACGCTGCGAGCCGGCTTACGGGACTTGCAGGTCGAGCGCAGCACGGTGCTTTGGTTCACGAGCGACAACGGCGGATTGCCCAGAATCGAGCCGGAAACAGTCGGAGGTCTGCGCGGGTTCAAGGGCAGCCTGTACGAAGGCGGTATCCGCGTGCCGGCGATCATCGAGTGGCCCGAGGGAATAGCCAAGGCCCGCGTCACTGAGTTCCCGGCAGCGACGATGGACATCTTTCCCACGATTTCGGCGATTGCCGACCTGCCCGTGGAGGCGGCACTGCAACCCCAAGATGGCATCGACTTGCAGCCATTGTTTGAGAGCGATCTCGGACACCGAGAGCGGCCAATCGGATTCCGCCACACCGGACGGATCGCCTTGATCGACAACGATCTCAAGATTGTCAGGAACGAGTCCGGCAGCGAGACGTACGAGGTCTTCGACTTGGCCGCCGACCCCAACGAGACCGCAGACATCTCCGCCGAGCGGCCAGCCGAGACCGCTAGGCTGCGCGAAGCCGTGGAAGCTTGGAATGCGTCTGTCGAGGCCAGCGCCAACGGCGCGGATTACCCCGAAGGCGACTTTGATCGCGAGGAGTCTCAGCCTCAGTGGTGGATGACGCAAGACGGGTACGCGCCCTATATCGTCGAGTGGCGCAGCCGGCCGGAATACGCTCGTTACATCGAGCGCGCACTCGAGCCTTGAGGGGAGACACAATCACGCAACGCTCCCTACGCAGTGGAGCCGTGCGGCTTTCCAGACGGTGATCTGGCTTGCCAATCAGCACGCCAAGGCTGCGCAGTAGGACTGGTCCCTCGCCAGATCCTTGCCCCCGCTCTCAGGCATCCAGCGGAGAGACTCGATATCAAGCGAACTTGAATCGGTCATCAACACCGTGGCGACGCAGCCAAGCACAGTCCTCCTGTAACTCGTCATTCTGTACAACTCCGCGCAGGTTCAGCGTGAGATGCAGAATGTGACATCGACCCCAATCGAGGCAAACGACGACGAATCCACCAAGGCCAAGTTCAGGGAACTCTTGGATGAGGCTCGGCGCTCGATGGTCATTTACGATGACGGCGACAAGGTGCCTGACTCAATCTACATGGATCAGCAAATCGCGGAATTGGTGAGACGGAAACTGGAGGCGATCCCTAACTTTCACATGCGGTGCCTGTTCAACTTCGATGAACCGGACCTGCTGTTCAGGAAGGCCTTCAACGACTATGCTTCTCGCGTAGAAATCAAGACACGTGACCGAACCAAGCCTAGGCTTGCCATCCACTACAAGATCATTGATGACGGAGCCAAGGCATATCTGTCACGGCACTTGCCCGGTTCCAGCACGAGACGCTTCAGAATTGTTGATTGCACGAACGTTTCCGAGTCCAACCGCAACCGTGTCTCGAATGCAATCTTGGGCATTTACAAGAATGATTTCCACCGAGCATTCAAGGCTGCGAGATCCACTGGCTAGAGTCATCCCCCCACGCCTGTAAGCACAGAGCCGACCCACGTCATGATTTCGGCACTCCCAATCCATCTGTATGCATTGCTTGCGGCTGCGGTTGCCGTGATGGCCATTGGGGGAACCTGCATGAGCCCTTGAATGGATGGTGGCGTTGGATTCCCTATGTCCCCGTATTCTTGGCGATGCTCCACATAGCGATCTCAGTGGTCGGTCAATTCCTCGCATGCCCCAGTCTCGGCCTGGTGCTCCATGGCCTCATCTTGATCGTGCTAATGTTTGTGAGCGGTCGGGTCTATTCGGACCGATTACGCTACAACGAATTTGAACGCAACAGCACCATCAGGCCGGATTGCGAGCAGTACTGGACACGGCTCTAGCTCTCCCGCACATTCGCCCTACCCACACGCAGTTTTCGGTGCCGGTTCAAGGCCTTTGCGGTGAGTACGGTCACAGTGGCGCACAAAGGGAAGCCGACTCCTGCGCTGTCGTCCGAGACGTCCGCCCAACAGGTATTACCCTCGATAGCAAGCGATGTCCATTGAAATCGGCAACGCGCCCTGCTCGTGGGGCGTCGAATTTCCCGACACCCCGTCAAACCCACCTTGGCAGCGGGTGCTCGATGAAGCCAGCCAAGCTGGCTACACCGGAATCGAACTTGGGCCGGTCGGCTATGTTCCTGAAGACCCATCCCTGCTAGCGGACAATCTGGCCGTGCGCGGTCTCGTGCTGACGGCCGGAGTGGTGTTCCGCCCGTTCCACCAGGCCGGCGCCTGGGAGGAGGTGCAGCAAACGGTTCACCGAACCTGCCGCATGCTTGAGCCTCTAGGCGCCGAGCAGTTGGTGTTCATCGACAGCTTGTCGCCCGTGCGCTCGAACTATGCGGGCGATCCCGCCCGCGCGCCACGCCTCGACCTAGTCGAAATCTCCGGGCTTCACGAACGCATTCGCACATCTGCCCGCATCGTCCGCGAAGAATACGGCTTGACCGCATGCATGCATGCACACGCGGGGGGCTGCGTTGAATTCGCGGATGAGCTGGATCAGGTCATGGACGCGATCGACGAGCGGCTGCTCGGCCTGTGCCTCGATACGGGCCACTCGCTGTACGCCGGCTTCGATCCCGTCGCCACCTTCCGGCGCTACGCCGCCCGCACCACCTATATCCATGTCAAGGATCTCGACACAGACATCCTGCGGCAGAGTGTCAAAGGCCGAATCGGGTTCTACGAGGCCTGCAACCAGGGCGTGTTTTGCCAGCTAGGCCAAGGCGACGTGGATTTCGAGGCGCTCAAACTCGCCGTGGAAGAAGCTGGCTACGACGGATGGGGCACGGTCGAGCAGGATCGCGGCCCTGACACGAAGACTTCCGCGCTCGAGGATGCCCAGGCCAACATCGCGTTCCTGCGGTCTGTCAAGCTGGCCGCCGAGCCGCTCACTGCGCTAGCAGGACATAGCACGCGATCGTAGAGAAGCAAACAAACCCGCCCAGTGCCTTGGCGTGCTTCCAAGGTGTCATGTCGACCCGGGCCACATCTGGCTCTTGGTGGCGGCCTTGCGCCGGCCGGAATCGGCTGGCGGCGAGCATGAAGGCAACGACGACGACGAAAACAAGGCCGAGGAAGTGGAGGAAGTGGATCTCGTCGGCAGTGCCGAACAGGCCTTGCAAGAACGCCTGGATTGGGTCGTCCAACGTGAACACGAGTAGGAAGAACAGCGCCGGGCCGCCCACTAGGCTGGCCTTGGCGGAAAACGCGGAAACCTTGGGATACAGCATCCCTAGCAGGATGACCGCGAGCATCGGGCCGAAGACGGTCGCGTTGATCCGCTGGAGATAGTTGTACAAGCTGCCGGAAGTATCGATCATCGGCGCGATCAGCATGGCGCCGATGGCCAGCACGACGCTGCATGTGCGCCCGGCCACCACGAACTGCCGCTGCGATGCGTCCGGACGGATGACCGCACCGTAGATATCGCGGCAGAACAGCGTTGCCGACGAGTTCAGGACGCTGTTGAACGTGCTTAGCACCGCGCCCACCATGACGGCTGCGAAAAACCCTCCGAGCCAGTCTGGCAGGACCGCCTTGACCAGCGTCGGGTACGCCAGCATGTAATCCTCTGGTCCCAGCGTGTCCTTGAACATGTGGTAAGCGATCACGCCAGGCAGCACGATCACCAGCGGGCCAAGAAGCTTGAAGCAGGCCGCGATCAGCATGCCCTTCTGGCCTTCCTTGAGATTCTTCGCGCCGAGCCCGCGCTGCAGGATCTGCTGCCCGGCGCACCAGAAGAAGATCTGGTTGACGACCATTCCCGTGAACAGGACGCCGAACGGCAGGAAAGAGCCCGGTTCATCGCCGGTGATGTCGAACTTCGGCTGCTCTGCTGCGTAGACCGTGGCCAGACCGGTCATCGGGTTCCCGTCGCCGACCTGGATCAGCGCCAGCAACGGGACCAGCAGGCCCGCAATCAAGAAGCCGACCCCGTTGACGGTATCGGAGATGGCGACCGCCTTGAGCCCGCCGAAGATCGCGTAGAGCGATCCAAGCGTACCGACACCCCACACCACGAGCCACGTGACCTGCGTCTGGCTCAGCCCGAAGACCTCCTGCAGGCCGAACAGGCTGTCGATACCGCTGGCCCCGAACAGCAACACGACCGGCAGGATCGCCAGCACGTACGAGAACAGGAACAGAGATGCCGCGATGACTCCGGTGACGCGGTCGTAGCGGGCGGCGAGGTACTCGGGGATGGTGGACAGCCCCATGCGCAGAAAGCGCGGCAGGAAGTACAGGGCCGTGCCCACCATCGCCAGGGCTGCGGTGGTCTCCCACGCCGTGACCGCAATGGTGTGGTTGAAGGCGTCGCCGTTAAGGCCGATGAGATGCTCGGTGGACAGGTTCGTCAGCATCAGCGACCCTGCGATGACCCACGCGGTCAGGCTGCGCCCGCCCAGGAAGTACGCATCCCACGTGGTCATGCGGTCGCGCCGCGTTTGGGAGTAGGAGATCGCCGCGACCAGCAGCGTGAATCCCAAGAAGGAGGTGATCGTTACCAACACCGACAGAAATCCCCGGACTCTAGCAACAGTAGCTCGCGCCTGCTGGGACCGACCCTACAGGTAGTCCCGCTCCTTGCTGCGGCCAGCCAGCCACTGTTCGCGGGCCTCGTTCACGGCAGACGCCTCGGAGACCTCGGCAATCGGCACGTCCCACCACGACTCATAACCGGGCACGCGCTCGTTGCGATCGGTGTGGACTACCACCACGCTGGTGCGGTCATGGCCTCCCATGGCCGCGAGCGCGTCCTTGAGTTCCGCCCTCGTGTTGGCGCGGCAGGCTACCGCACCCAAACTGCGCGCATTCTCGACGAAGTCGACGCCGACGAGCCCGCCGCTGAGGTCGCCATTGTCACGCACGCGGTAGTGCGTGCCAAAGCCTTCGTTGCCGCAGGCCTCGCTCAAGCTGCCGATACTGGCAAAGCCGTGGTTGTCGACCACCACAATGCGCAATTGCGCGCCCTCTTGAATTGAAGTGGCGATCTCCTGGGCCATCATCAGGTAGGAGCCGTCGCCCACCATCACATACACCTCCCGCTCGGGTTCCGCCATCTTGATGCCCAAGCCGGCCGCGACTTCGTAGCCCATCGTCGAATAGCCGTACTCCATGTGATAGGTGTTGGGGCCCTTGGTCCGCCACAGTTTGTGCATGTCGCCCGGCATGCTGCCGGCCGCGCACACGACGACGTCGCGCTCGCCGGCAACTTCATTGACCGTACCGATGACCTCGCCCTGGCTGATCGGCGGCCCGTGCCCGAGACCGTAGATGCGATCCACTTCCTGCTCCCACATCTCGCGGTATTCGCGAATCCGGGCAGCGTAGTGGGCTCCGACCCGGTAGTCCGACACCAGGATCGCCAGTTCCTGCAACGCGGACCTTGCGTCGGCCACCAGCGGCAGGGCAGCGTGCTTGAAGGCGTCGAATTCGGCCACGTTGATGTTCAAGAAGCGAACCGCGGGGTTTTGGAAGGCCGTCTTGGAGGCGCTGGTGAAATCGGTGTAGCGGGTTCCGATGCCGATCACTAGATCGGCCTCGCGGGCTAGGATGTTCGCTCCGGGCGTCCCGCTCACGCCCATGGCTCCGAGCGCTTGGCCGTGGTCGAAGCGCAGCGACCCCTTGCCCGCCTGGGTCTCGGCCACCGGAATCCCGGTGGCGGCGGCAAAGTCGGCCAGCTCCGCGCAGGCTTCGCTGTAGAGCACTCCGCCGCCGGCGATGATCAGGGGCGCTTTCGCGGCGCGAATCCAGCGTGCGGCCTCGTCGATCACCCGGGCATCGCCGCGCTGCCTGGAAATCTGCCAGACCCGCTCACGGAATAGCGCTTCCGGGTAGTCGAACGCCTCGGCCTGCACGTCTTGGGGCATCCCGAGCGTCACCGCGCCGGTCTCGGCGGGGGAAGTCAGCACGCGCATCGCCTCGGGCAGGGCCGTCACGATCTGCTCGGGCCGCTGGATGCGATCCCAATAGCGCGATATGGGGCGGAAACAATCATTTACCGACACGTCCTGCGTCTGGGACGACTCGACCTGCTGCAGCACAGGGGCGACGTTGCGGCGGGCAAAGATGTCGCCCGGCAACAGCAGCACGGGCAGCCGGTTGACGGTGGCGGCGGCCGCTCCGGTCACCATGTTGGTGGCGCCCGGCCCGATCGAAGTGGTGCAAGCCAGCGCACGCAGGCGGTTGGAGACTTTGGCGAAGCCCGCCGCGGTATGCACCATCGCCTGCTCGTTGCGGCACAGGAAATACGGGAACGACGTGTCTTGGTGCAGGGCTTGGCCCAGCCCGGCCACGTTGCCGTGGCCGAAGATGCCGAAGCAGCCCCCGAAAAAGCGGTGCCGCCGGCCATCGCGCTCCGCAAATTGCTGCTTGAGGAACTCAATCGTGGCCTGTGCCATCGTCAAGCGTCGCGTCATTGGTCCTCCCCTCGCTTGCGAGCGGCTACGCGCGGCGGCCGCCTGCAACATCGTATAATCTCGCCTAATCTCACCCGAGCCCTACCGGTCCGCCACCTTTTCCAGCAGTGCCAGCCAGTCTTGGCCGGGATGGCTCGGCGGCGAGAGCTGGACGCGTGCGTCGCTCCCCATCCGGACTTCGCCGACCTCGACGATGGCATTGTCGCCCACCTGCAGGTCGCCGCCGTTGCGCGGGTCGTACCAGCGCAGGGTGTACTTGCCAGGGGCTACGTCAATCAGGGTGCGACCCGAAGCTTCTGGCAGATACGCGGCGTAGATCTCGCCTTCCTTGGTGAACACGAAAGCTCTCTCGCCTGCGATCAAGTCATTGGCCGGCCACATTTCCCAAAACGGCAGGTGCCGCTGGAAGAATTCCAGCGCGTAGCGGGTCTGGTCCCACATCGTGTCCCGGGAGCGCCAATCCTCGCAGTTGAGATCCATGTGCGCGTACTGGTATCCGAAATACCACTCCACACCCGAACCGCCACCCATCAAATTGCCCCACAAGGCGTGCTTGCGCGGCTTGTCGTGCTGCGGGTCGTCAGCATCCGGGACAACTCCCACGGAGGCCGGCGACTGTTCGTCATGAAAGATCGCCCACGGAGAGCCGGCGGCTGCCGTGCGCATGCGCAGCATGACGACCTCGTGGTTCGCTGCCTCCATGCGGCCCTGGATCGAAGTCGCAGAGAAGAGGCTCGAGCCGATCAGGCTGGTGTAAGTGCGCAGGCTGCGGGTGTTGTGGGTATGGACCGTGATGGCGTGATTGTTGGGGTCGACGCTGCGGATGTAGCTGGCGATCGCCAGCCGGTCGGCGTGGGGCGTATCGTTCTCCTCGCCCAAGTTCCAGACGATGGCCAGATGGTAGCCGAAACGCGCGGCCAACTCCCTCAAATAGAGCTTGCGGATGTCGTTCAACGCGGGGCTGCCGCCCAGTTCCTCGTCGTTCTCGGTCTCCTGGGTGACCAAGTGCATGGCGATGCCGAGTCGCTCCATGTGGGAAAACACGATGTCCCACTGGGCCAGCTTGGAGACGTCGATGCGATCCCGGACGTCGGGAGCGGTCCAGATCCAAGTGTCCTTGCCATCGCCGCCATCGAGGTTGTAGGTCATGAAATAGACACTGTTCATGCCCTTGGATGCGAGGTAGTTCAGCGCTCCGATGATGTTCTTGCCCTTGCCGCCCTGCCAAGTCGGGTCGCCTAGCTTCCAGTCGCCCGCGTGAGGCTCGTAGCGATGCAGGAATGAGCCGCGGTCGGTGGAAACGCCGCGGTGGGCCGCCGTGTCGAACGTGCCGTCAAATTCGTAGTATCCGAGGAAGTTCTCCGGGGAGTCTGCCCCGCCCTTGAGGAAGCGGTCGCCGTTGCCGAACCGCAGGTAGTGCCCGTCCGAGGGCGTCAGAAACCCCTTGGCTGCGAAACCCTGGGCGTCCGCCGGAGCGGCGCTGACAGCAAGCGTGCCCGAATCGCCGTCAAAAGCCGCCGGCTGGCCGGCAGAGTCGCTGATCGCCACGCCCGGACCGGACCGGAACTCCGCCCTCCAGACCCACTCACCGGCCAGTGGCGGCGTGAAACGCACGCGCCACTTGTTGCCCGCCGTAGCCGAGGACTCCGACGCGTTTCCGTCGGCAGCGAAGAATCCCGGCACAACGCGGCTCTCGCCCGACCCTTGGTGCGAGAAGGAGACGCTCAGGCGGTAGTCGAGAAACGGGTTCGGCGTGGCATCTTCCGAAGATTCCGGGCCATCGAATGTGAGGGTGACGCGCTGCCATCGCGCCGGCCTCTCAGGAGCGATTTCGACCGCCGCGGCCAGCGTCGCAGAGCACAACAGCAAGACAACCATGTGGCGTGCGAATCGGGGAGCAATGATCCTACGAGAATGCCAGCGCATGGTTTCCTCCGAACCGCGCTACGGGCGGCCCACGTTGACACGCCAAGGGTGGACGCGTCAGTCTTCAACGGTAGCAATAGTCTACCCGCTGGCAGGGACTGCCTGCCCCGCCGCAGCAAGATATCTTCGCAGCGCACATGCACTGCCCGCTGCTCGACAAGCGGCCACGCGACTCGTGTTTGCCTCCCTCGCCCCCACAGGTCATCGCGCGCAGCCGCCACGACACACACCGCCGCTCCTGCTCCGATCGACAGGGCCCAGGTCTCGGCGGCTCAGAGCCGGCTAATGCACTCGGGCTGGGGGCTCAGCGAACGGCAAAGTCGGACGCCAGGCGTGCCGGACCGAGCCGCATGCACTCGGGTTGCCCAAGGGCGGGCGCTAGCAGTCACACTTCGACCAGCCCGAGCCTTGCCCTGACGTAACCTGCGACCCACCGATGCAGCTCAAGCGCGAGGTGGCATTGCCCCTAGGGGCACCAAGCGTAACGCCATTGCCGACCGAACCAAGCTATCCTATATGTATGTAATATTATTTATATACTAAACAATAATACGGGCATTGAAGGCATGTTGTTGTGATTGATATGCTATTATCATTCTATGTCTATGCTTCACGACGCCAGTGGCAAGCACATGCTCTCATTCACGGTGGTCATTACCCACCTGCTACAGGGCTTTGTTGACGAACCCTGGCTCGCGCATGTGGACCTCTCTACCATCGAACCACTCAAGACGGAGTACACCAACGACAAGTTCAAGGTCCGCTCCAACGACATGGTCTGGAAGATCCGCAAGCGCAATGGCGAATCACTCTACGTAGTGGTCATGATGGAACTCCAGTCCAGCGTCGAACACTTCATGGCGGCTCGAATGAACATGTACGTGGGCATGCTGTTCGACACGCTCGTGCGGTCCGGAAACATCAACGGCCGCAAGCTGCCCCACGTCGTACCGCTGGTGCTCTACAGCGGCGAGCGCGACTGGGGCGCACCGTTGGAGTTGACGGAACTCATCGAAGACACGTTGCCCGGGATGGAGCGCTACACGAACCGGTTCAATTACCACGTCGTGTCAGTTCACCGTTGCAAGGAACTGGACCCAGCCCGGCGGAACGTGGCGGACGCATGGTTTCGGGCCATCCGGATCCGGGACTACCCAGCCGCCAACGCCGCGCTGGAACAGTTGATCGACGTCTTGGAGGGGCCTGAGCATGCTAGTCTGAGGGCGGCTATCACGAAGTGGTTCCTCCATGTGGTGCTGGCGGTGTTCCTGCCCAAGGAGGAGTTGGGACAGTTGCGGAAGTTGCGGGACTTGGTGGAGGTCAGGCAGATGCTGAACGAGAACATGGCGAAATGGTCCGAGGAGTGGCTGGCCCGGGGCGAGGCTCGGGGCTTGGCGCAAGGCCAGCGCAGCCTATTGGTTCGTCTCGTGCAAGCTCGGTTCGGCGCAGGTGCTGCGGCTGAATTCTCCGATCACTTGCGACGGGTCGACTCGCCTGAAACACTTGGCACCATCGGCGAGTGGCTGGTCACTTGCGCCAGCAGCGAAGCGCTGCTGGCAAAGCTGCGCCAAACCTGACCGCTTGCGGCGCCAAAGTGGGTTCAAAGACCTCGCGGAACGCCCTTGGCGTCTGTGCCGACTTGACACGCCGAGGGTGGACGCGTCAGTCTTCAACGGTAGCAATAGTCTACCCGCTGGCAGGGACTGACTGCCTGCCCCGCCACAGCACGATATCTTCGCAGCGCACATGCTCTGCCCGCTGCTCGACAAGCGGCCGCGCGACTCGTGTTTGCCTCCCTCGCCCCCACAGGTAATCGCGCGCAGCCGCCACGACACACGCCGCCGCTCCTGCTCCGATCGACAGGGCCCCAGGTCTCGGCGGCTCAGAGCCGGCGCATGCACTCGGGCTGCGGGCTCAGCGAACGGCAAAGTCGGACGCCAGGAGTGCCGGACCGAGCCGCATGCACTCGGGTTGCCCAAGGGCGGGCGCTAGCAGTCACGCCTCGACCAGCCCGAGCCTTGCCCTGACGTAACCTGCGACCCACCGATGCAGCTCAAGCGCGAGGTGGCATTGCCCCTAGGGGCACCAAGCGTGACGCCATTGCCGACCGAACCAAGCTATCCTATATGTATGTAATATTATTTATATACTGAACAATAATACGGGCATTGAAGGCATGTTGTTGTGATTGATATGCTATTATCATTCTATGTCTATGCTTCACGACGCCAGTGGCAAGCACATGCTCTCATTCACGGTGGTCATTACCCACCTGCTACAGGGCTTTGTTGACGAACCCTGGCTCGCGCATGTGGACCTCTCTACGATCGAACCACTCAAGACGGAGTACACCAACGACAAGTTCAAGGTCCGCTCCAACGACATGGTCTGGAAGATCCGCAAGCGCAATGGCGAATCACTCTACGTAGTGGTCATGATGGAACTCCAGTCCAGCGTCGAACACTTCATGGCGGCTCGAATGAACATGTACGTGGGCATGCTGTTCGACACGCTCGTGCGGTCCGGAAACATCAACGGCCGCAAGCTGCCCCACGTCGTACCGCTGGTGCTCTACAGCGGCGAGCGCGACTGGAGCGCACCGTTGGAGTTGACGGAACTCATCGAAGACACCTTGCCCGGGATGGAGCGCTACACGAACCGGTTCAATTACCACGTCGTGTCAGTTCACCGTTGCAAGGAACTGGACCCAGCCCGGCGGAACGTGGCGGACGCATGGTTTCGGGCCATCCGGATCCGGGACTACCCAGCCGCCAACGCCGCGCTGGAACAGTTGATCGACGTCTTGGAGGGGCCTGAGCATGCTAGTCTGAGGGCGGCTATCACGAAGTGGTTCCTCCATGTGGTGCTGGCGGTGTTCCTGCCCAAGGAGGAGTTGGGACAATTGCGGAAGTTGCGGGACTTGGTGGAGGTCAGGCAGATGCTGAACGAGAACATGGCGAAATGGTCCGAGGAATGGCTGGCCAAGGGTGAGGCTCGGGGCGAGGCTCGGGGCGAGGCTCGGGGCTTGGCGCAAGGCCAGCGCAGCCTATTGGTTCGTCTCGTGCAAGCTCGGTTCGGCGCAGGTGCTGCGGCTGAATTCTCCGATCACTTGCGACGGGTCGACTCGCCTGAAACACTTGGCACCATCGGCGAGTGGCTGGTCACTTGCGCCAGCAGCGAAGCGCTGCTGGCAAAGCTGCGCCAAACCTGACCGCTTGCCGCGCCAAAGTGGGTTCAAAGACCTCGCGGAACGCCCTTGGCGTCTGTGCCGACACTGTCCAAGCAACCGCGTGTTTGTGGTGCTGGCGGTGTTCCTGCCCAAGGAAGAGTTGGGACAGTTGCGGAAGTTGCGGGACTTGGTGGAGGTCAGGCAGATGCTGAACGAGAACATGGTGAAATGGTCCGAGGAATGGCTGGCCAAGGGTGAGGCTCGGGGCGAGGCTCGGGGCGAGGCTCGGGGCGAGGCTCGGGGCTTGGCGCAAGGCCAGCGCAGCCTATTGGTTCGTCTCGTGCAAGCTCGGTTCGGCGCAGGTGCTGCGGCTGAATTCTCCGATCACTTGCGGCGGGTCGACTCGCCTGAAACACTTGGCACCATCGGCGAGTGGCTGGTCACTTGCGCCAGCAGCGAAGCGCTGCTGGCAAAGCTGCGCCAAACCTGACCGCTTGCCGCGCCAAAGTGGGCTCAAAGACCTCGCGGAACGCCCTTGGCGTCTGTGCCGACACTGTCCAAGCAGCCGCGTGTTTGGCTAGAGTTCGGCAAGGCGCCGCTCGACCAGCACCGCCCCCTCATGCGCCAATGTCGCTCGCGTCCGGCCGCTGCGGGGCCTCCATGCCGTGTAATTCATCCGACACCGACCTCGGTGCCGCCTACCGGAAACCTGCCGAACCACCCGCCGGACCTCTCATGCTCAAGGCTTCGCCGGGCCAGCCTGCAAAGCATGCGATTGCAGGGCACCGCCACTCAGCACCTGACGGGTGTCAACGAATGCGCGGCATCCCCAGCCGTAACGATCCGAGAGCCAAGAGGGTACGCTTGTTGTCATGACTGAAGTACGTCTAGGCCGGCTGATGGGCGAAGTCGCGCTAGCGATCGCGGCTGTCACCCTGGCTTGCTCGATCGAGCCCGCGTCCTTGGAAGTCGAGCGGCCGAACATCGTCTTCATCATGGCCGATGACATGGGCTGGGCCGACCTAGGCACCTACGGCTCCACGGCTATCCAGACCCCCAATCTGGATCGCCTGGCGAGAGAGGGCATGCGCTTCACCGATGCCTACGCCGGGCATACCGTCTGCGCACCGTCTCGCTGTGCACTGATGACCGGAAAGCACTCCGGGCACACCACCGTGCGCGCCAACGCGGGAACCGCCCCCATCCGCGACTCGGATGTCACGATCGCCGAGGTGCTCAAGCAGGCCGGGTACGCGACCGGCGGATTCGGCAAGTGGGGTCTCGGCGTGATGGGCTCCGAAGGGGCGGCCGAAAAGCAAGGATTCGACACGTTCTTCGGCTACTACCACCAGGTGCATGCCCACACCTACTACCCTCCCTTTCTCGTTGAGAACGGACACCCCTTCCCCTTGCGCGCCAACGCGAGCATGTACGGACTGGAGCCCGAAGAGTTCTCGTTCGACCTTGCCGCCTACCAGGCCTACAAGGCGATGAGCCCACAGGGGCCGTTCGTCCCGCGTAAGACACCGCAGGGCACCTACCAGTTCTCGCACGACCTGGTTCTTGAACGAACGCTGGACTTCATCCGCGAGAATCGAGACGAGCCGTTCTTTTGCTACGCTCCGTGGACTCCTCCGCACGCCGGCTACCACATCCCGGAGGACGACCCCGCAGCCCAGCTCTACAAGGACAGGCCTTGGTCCGATCGCGCAAAGGTTCACGCAGCGTTCGTGAGCATGGTGGACCGGCACGTCGGTGAACTGATCGAACTGCTCCATGAGCTCGGCATCGGCGAACGGACGGCGGTCTTCTTCATGTCTGACAATGGCGCCTCCAGCCGGCATGAGGGCGAGCTCGATTCCTCCGGGCCCCTGCGCGGGGCCAAGCGGTCCATGCACGACGGTGGGATTCGATCGCCTCTGATCGCTCGTTGGCCGGGAAAGATCGCCGCCGGAGCGGTGAGCGGCCACGTCACCTACACGCCGGACATGATGCCGACATTCGCCGAGTTGGCCGGTGCCGAGGAATTCGTCCCGGACGATGTCGACGGCTTGTCGATCGCGCCAACGCTGCTCGGCGATTCTGAGGGGCAAGCGCGCCATGAATTCCTGTACTGGGAATGGGATCAGCGAGGCCAACAGCGTGCGCTTCGCCACGGGCAGTGGAAACTGGTATCCGATGAACCCGGGGTCTGGCAAGTGTTCGATCTCGAGAGAGACATCTCCGAGGTGAATGACATCGCCTCGGAACACCCGGGCCTGATTGCGAGCGCCGAAGAATGGATCAAGGCCAACCGAACCCCACCCGAGTAAGCGTTGCCGAACGACTCGGAGGCAGCATGCAGCGTTCGATCTGGCAAGGAATCGTCCTTGCGTTTGTCTTGAGCATGTCGGCGTCCGCTCAGCCGCCGAACATCGTTCTCATCCTCGCGGACGACCTAGGCTGGAAAGACGTCGGCTTCAACGGCGACGAGTTCTATGAAACGCCCCACCTGGACCGCATGGCCCAAGAGGGGATGATCTTCGCCAGCGCCTATAGCAGCGGGCCGAACTGTGCCCCAACCCGCGCGAGCTTGATCTCCGGCATGTACCCGCCCCGGCACAAAGTCTACACGCCGGGCGGTAAGTCCAAGATCGATCCCCGTCAAATGAAGCTCTGGGTCCCGGTGCAGCAGCGCTTCTGGGAGCAGGCTGGTGTCACGGATCCGATACCCGACGCCTTCGAGATTCGGCAGGCTTTGGATCCAAGCGTGGTCAGCATCGCCGAGGTGCTAAAGCAGGCCGGATACGCAACTGCTAGGTTTGGGAAATGGCATGCCGGTCCCGACACTCAGGGGTTCGACGTCAGCAGCAGCGACGGCAAGCCCGGTACCGAGCGGAACCACTACAACGATCCCGACGTAACCTTTGAACTGACCGAGGTCGGTGTTGAGTTCATCAAGCACAATCGCAACCGACCGTTCTTCCTGTACCTCTCGCACTGGGACGTCCACGTTCCGCTGGCCGCACGCCCGAACCTAGTGGCGAAGTACGAGGAGAAGCTCGCGTCATGGATCAGAAACGAGAATCCGTACAATCCGACCTATGCGGCCATGGTCGAGGCAGTTGACACTAGTGTCGGCCGCGTCTTGGACACGCTAGCCGAACTCGACCTCGCTGAGAACACCCTGGTGATCTTCTCGTCCGACAACGGCGGCACGAGGGTTTCGATCAACCGGCCTCTGCGCGGGGTCAAGGGCTCGCTCTACGAGGGAGGGGTGCGCGTGCCGACGTGCATGAAGTGGCCGAGCGTGATCGCAGCCGGAACCAAGTCGCAAACTCCGATCGCCAGTGTCGACTTTCTGCCGACGTTCGCCGAACTGGCAGGCGTGTCTCTGCCTGCCAGCCAGCCGGTCGATGGCGACAGTTTCGCGCCGCTACTCAAGGGACAACCAGCGCTGAGCGATCGTGCGATCTTCTGGCACTATCCGCTTTATCTGGCGGGTCGCGCGACACCGGCGAGCGCCATTCGCAAAGGCGATTGGAAGCTTCTGGAATTCTTCGAGGACGGGCGGGTGGAGTTGTATGACGTGGCAGCCGACATCAGCGAATCCAAGAACCTGGCGGACGCTGAGCCCGCAAGGGCTAGCGAACTTCGCCAACAGCTGATCGCTTGGCGCAAATCCACGAACGCTGTCGAACCGCGTGAGCCGAACCCGTATTACCGCGAAGCACAGCAAGGCCTACCCTGAACCCAATCTTCAGTCGGCCCTCACTGCGCGCGCAGGCTGGCGACGCGCGGCACCTCATCGATCGGCACCGTGGCAATCTCACGTGCCCCGAAAACGTCGGCAAGCTTGTCGCCCGTCACATCGACCAGTGCGGTGGCCCGGCGCAGCGACCCCTTCACTGCAGGGTCGTCACCGACTCGGCCAGGGACTGCAGCCTGTGCAAGCGCGCATAGATCCCGTCTCGCTCGAGAAGCTCGTCGTGCGTGCCATGTTCCGTGACTCGGCCCCTGTGGAGCACCAAGATGCTGTCGGCCCGGCGAATCGTAGACAGCCGGTGAGCGATTACGATTGACGTCCTTCCCGCGAAGAGTTTGGAGAGCGTGTCGCGGATCTTGCGCTCGGTGTCGGGATCCACGCTCGAGGTGGCTTCGTCCAACACCAAGAACGGGCGATCGTGCACTAGTGCGCGGGCGAACGAGACCAGCTGCTTCTGCCCAACCGACAGTCCCGCGCCACGCTCAAGGACCGGCTCGTCATATGCCTCGGGCAGCGCTTGGATGTGATCCGCCAAATGGGCGTTCGCGGCTGCCTTGCGGATGCTCTCGGCGGAGGCCTCCGGATCGCCGAGACCGATATTCTCTCCAATCGTGCCCGAGAACAGGAACGAATCCTGCAATACCACGCTGAAGTGCGCCCGCAGCGCTTGCGGTGCCCACTCGCGGATGTCCGTCCCGCCGACCAAGATCGTGCCGCGCTGGACTTCGTAGAAACGCAACAACAGGCTCACAAGGGTGCTCTTGCCCGCCCCGGTGTGGCCGACCACCGCCAGCATGGCGCCGGGAGGAACCTTGAAGCTGACATCTTCCAGAACCCAGTCCTCGCCCTTGTAGGCGAACCAGACATTGCGGAACTCGACGCTGGGCTGCTCCAGATCCACTTGTTTGGCAGTCGCTTGCATTTCGTCTGGCCTGGTGTCCAGCAACTCGAAGATGCGCTCCGCGCCCGCCATGGCCGCCTGAAGGACGTTGTACTTCTCAGCCAGGTCTTGGATCGGGCGGAAGACCCTCGTGCCGTACTGCAGGAACGCCAGCAAGACCCCGAGGGACACGCTGCCAGCAACAACCCAGGCACCGCCGAAGACGATCAGCAAACCCACCCCCAGCAGGCTGATCCACTCGATCACGGGAAAGAACACGGCATGCGCCCGCACCGAGCGGTAGTTGGCCTTGCGGTGCTCGTCGTTAATGGCCTCGAAGTCGCTCAGGGCGCGCCGCTCGTGGTTGAACAATTGAATTTCTGAAATGCCCGTGAAGCACTCTTGCAGGAAGGAGGCAAGCTTGGCGACGGCCTTGCGCACGTCGCGAAAGCTGCTGCGGGCGCTCCTGCGGAAGATCACGCTCACGACCCACACTAGCGGAGCAACGCCGAGATAGACCAAGGTGAGGCGAGGGCTTAGGTAGGACATCGCACCGAAAGCACAGACCAGCGTGAGCACATCTCCGGCCACGGCCACCAAGCCCGACGTGAACAATTCGTTGAGCACGTCCACGTCGGTCGTCGCCCGCGTCACCAGCCGTCCGCTCGGCGTGCGATCGAAGTATGAGACCGGCAGGCGCTGCAAGTGCTCGAACACCTCCCGACGCATGTCGCGCATCACTCGCTGGCCTGTCCAGTTCATCGTGTGAATCTGCGCCGCCCGAGTCAGCACTCCCAGCAGCAGCGCGGCCACCGACAGAGCCGCCAGCAGCAAGATGCCCTGCATTGGTTCGGCGGGAAGCCAGGGGTCGAGCAAAGAGTCCGCCGTCGGATCGGGCTTGAGATAGCGGTCCACCGCGACTTGCGTGAGCACCGGCGCGATCACGCCGAGGGCCGAGTTCAGCATCAGCAGGACCAGCGATGCGGTCGCGAGAACGAAGTACGGCCGCAAGTAGCGCGCCAGGCGCGTGAGGATTGCCGCGTCGTACAGCGGTGTGTCCGGAAGCGTCTCGCGAGCGGCTTCCAAGCCGATGCTGCGTCCTGTGCTCATGGCTTGGCCAGTTCCTCTTCAATGAGCTGGCGCTCGTGGATGCGAGCGTACAGGCCGCCCCGGGCAAGCAATTCCTCGTGGGAGCCGCTGTCCACGACGCGTCCCGCGTCCATCACCGCGATCCTGTCCGCCAGCCTGGCAGAGGATACGCGATGCGTCACGATCAGCAGGGTGCGATTGCGAGTGGCCCGGCGCATGCCTTCCAGCAGCGCATGCTCGGTCTCGGCGTCAAGACTGGACGTGGCATCATCGAGCACCACGACGCTGGGGTCCCGCACCAAGGCCCTAGCCAGCGCCACGCGCTGCTTCTGGCCTCCCGATAGAGTGATGCCGCGCTCGCCGACGAGCGTGTCCAGTCCGTCCGGGAAGTTGTCCTCTGCCGTGCCCAGTAACGAAATCCGCGCGGCCTCCCGGACCTCGTCGGCGCTCGCTTCGGGCCGTCCCAAGCGGATGTTGTCGGCAATCGTGCGGCTGAACAAGAACGTCTCTTGCGGCACGTGTCCGATCTGCTTGCGCAACACATCGAGCGGCAGTCGCCGGACACTGATGCCGTCGATCAAGAATTCGCCCCGGGTCGGGTCGTATAGTCTCGGCACCAGGCTGGCAAGCGTGGACTTGCCGCTGCCGACCGGGCCGATAATTGCAAGCGACTCGCCTTCCCGAACGGAAAGGCTCACGTCGCGGACGGCAAGGTCGCTTGCGTTTGGATACTGCACGCTGACGGCCTGCCAGTTGATCGCCCCTTGGACATGGTCATACGATCGCAAGGCATCGGGCGCATCGGCGATTCGCGGGCGATGGTTCAACAGTTCGTTGAGTCGCCCCAGCGAAGCGACGCCGCGCTGGGTGATGTTGACCACCACGCCCATGCCGATCATCGGCCACGCCAACATCGCCAGGAAATAGATGAACATCGTGAAGGTGCCGACGGTCATCTCACCCTCCAGCACCCGCCAGCTTCCGAAGCCGAGCAGGCCGATCCCTGCCAGGCCGACCAAGAGTTCGAGCAGCGGGTAGAAGCTGCGCCAGATACGGATGAGTCCTAGGCTCGCTTCGACATAGTCAGCGTTGGCGGCGGCGAATCGCCTGACTTCGGCAGGGCCCTGGTTGTAGGCCCGCAGCATCCGCAGCCCGGCCAGGTGCTCCTGTACTCGAACGCTGATGCCGGAGAAGCGCCGTTGCACTGTCTGGAACTGCTCATGCGTGCGGCGGCCGAAGTACCCCACGACCAGCGAGATCAGCGGCATCGGAGCGACAATGACCAGCGTGAGCAGCCAATCGGTCCAAGTCATGATGGACAGCACCGCAGCCATCACGACTCCGATCTCAGCCGTGTACATCAGCCCGGGCCCCAGCAGTGAGCGCACCTGTGCGAGGTCGTTGGTCACCCGCGCCATCAGATCCCCCGTGCGGTACCGCTCGTAGAATGTTCGGTCCAGCGTGACCAGGTGGGCGCTGAGGTCATTGCGCAAGTCATACTCGATGTCGCGCGAGATCCTGATCAGAATCCAGCGCATGGCGTATTGCGCGACACCCTTGCAGGCCGCGACGCCCAGCAGCAGCCATACGGCCTGCACCGCAGCCTCCCGCTCGCCCGCGGCGAGTTGGTCCACCGCATACCCGATCAGCAAGGGCACGCCGGCCGCCAACACGCCGCGAAACAGCAGCGCGGTGAAGCCTCCCGCGTAGCGCCAGCGATAGCGGAGCAGGTAGGGTACGAGCGTGCGGAGAGTTGCTAGCAAGGTCGACCTACCCGTGGTAGAGCATCCCGTAGATGACCACTCCCGTCACCGAGACGTACATCCAGATAGGCCAGGTCCAACGGGCGATGGCGCGGTGGCGCTCGTACTCACCACGCCATGCCCGCAGCAGCGTGGTTGCAGCCAGCGGCAGGACTGCCATCGCGAGCAAGACGTGGCTGAGCAAGATGGAGAAGTAGACGGGCCGGATCCAACCCTGGCCGGCGAATGGGACCGAGCCCACCTGCCAGTGGTAGACGAGATAGCTGGTGAGAAATGCCAGCGAGACGCCGCTGGCGCAGAGCATGCAAGCCCTGTGCCGCTGCACCTCGCCGCGACGGATGAAGACGTAGCCGAGTGCCAGAAACACGGCCGCGACCGAGTTCAGGCTAGCGTTGAGCGCAGGCAGGTCGGTGAAGTCCATGGGTCCGTTCGCGCCGCCGGGACTCAAGCCAAGTGCGAGGCGTCAGGCTGGGACGCCCTGCGCCAGGCAGCGAGCAGCATAACGGTGCCAAAGCCGCCAAGCACGAGCCACGACAGTTCCGGCGCCGGCGCGGTGCTCGTTCCGGAGGCACCCAGCAACCTGCGCAGTTCGGCCACGCCGTACGCCAAGGGGTTGATCGTGGTCAGCCAGCGCACCCAGGCCGAGGAGCCGTCCAGCGGGAAGACACCGCCGGAGACCAGCCACATCGGCGCCAGCACGAGGTTCATGATCGAGTGGAAGCCCTGCACCGAGTTCAGCCACCAAGCGCAAAAGAATCCCAGAGAGGTCAGGCCGAACGCCATCAGAAAGAGCACCGCAAAAACCATCGGCAGCGAGCCGAGATCAAGCGAAATGCCCACCAGAGGTGCGAGAGGCAAGAGCAACGCTCCTTGGATGGCACCAAGCGTGGTCGCCCCGCAGACCTTTCCCAAGACCAGTGCAAGGCGCGAAACGGGGGCCACCAGCACGCCGAGCAGGAACCCCTCGCGGCGATCTTCGATCAGCGAGATGTTGGCGAAGATCGATGTGAACAACACGCTCAGCGCCAAGGTGCCGGGAAAGAAAAACTGGGCGTAGCCGCCCTCCGAGCTCAGCAGCGAAGAACCGAAGCCGGATCCTAGCACGAACCAGAACAGCAGTGGCGTGGACAGGGTGCCCACGATGCGGCTGCGCTGGCGATAAAAGCCACGCAGCTCGCGCCGCCACAACGTAGCGACGCACATCCAGAAGCTGGCACGGGTTGCAGTTTGGCCGCCCGCCACAGGCAGAGCGACCACTGCACCTTGGGGCGCATCGGACATCGAGTCAGTCAGCGGCAGACCAGTGAAGAATGCAACTGCAAGTCTATTTTAGCGCGGAGCAGCGGTACACCTTATAGCTCCAGCAGGTAGCCCGGCTTACCAACGTTGGCTGCTAACGTCGCGCCTAAACGCGCGATCCGCCCGGCACCCTCGTGGATATGCCCGCAAAAGCAGTACTCCGGCTGGTGCTCGTCGATGTAGTCGCGAACAGCCTTGGAGCCGAAGTGCAGGCCGGGACCGGCCTCGTCAAGAGCTGTGTTCAAGGGCGGGGCATGGCAGACCAGGACCTGCGGGAAACGGCCGGCGAAGCGACCCAGGCGGGCGGCCAAGTCCTCCTCCGAATATTCTCCGGGAGTGTCGAACGGGGTCGGGTTGGAATAGCCCAAGCCGGCGAAATGCACGCCGCCCAGTTCGTAAACGGCCTCGTGAAAGCTGCGAAAGCCGTGGCAACCGCAGAACTCTCGCACCTGCTCGTCCGTCTCATTGTTGCCCGGCATGACCCAGAGGCGCTCGCCGAGCGAGGCGAGCACCTCCGCGCAGGGGTCGAGCGGAGCCGGGTGGGTGACCAAGTCGCCGGCGGCAATGTAGATATCTGCTTCGACAGCGATGGCCTGCCGCAAGCTGGCGAAGTCCCCGTGGATGTCGGAAAAGATCTGAACGCGCATCACGAACCCACGTCAGCCTTGCGATGGCGCCGGGTCGCCCCCAGCCGCTCGGAAGCCTTCCCGATCACCTTGGCCTCCGCCTGTTCCCTGCCTTCAGCTTCGGCCCTAGCGATGGTCGCGCCCGGCGAGACGTTGTCCGCTTTGGCGTGCCAAGTCTCGCCGATACGGTAGGTGGTGATGCGCACCGGCCACCCCGCGAGCTCAAGATCGGTGATGCTAAACTCTTCGGCTTTCATGCGCCGCGCTCGACCGGTGCCCCGACCAAGTTGCCCCACTCGGTCCACGATCCGTCATAGTTGCTCACGCCGCCATAGCCGAGAAGGTACTTGAGCACGAACCAAGAATGGCTGGAGCGCTCGCCGATGCGGCAATAGGCCACGATCGGCCGATCACCCGTGATGCCCTCGGCGGCGTAGAGCCCGCGCAATGCGTCGGCACCCTTGAACGTGCCGTCCTCAGCGCATGTCTTGCCCCACGGAATATTCCGCGCACCGGGAATGTGCCCGCCGCGCTGGCAGGTCTCGGGCAGGCCCGGCGGTGCGAGGATCTCGCCGCTGAACTCGGCCGGGCTGCGCACATCGACCAGATCGACCGCGCCAGCGCCCGACGCGTCCCGGACTTGGCCCAAGAACGCCCGGATCGAAACGTCGGGATCCGGGGCGGAGTAGTCGGCCGGCACGACTTCAGGAGCGTCTCGGGAGAGTTCGCGCCCCTCGGCCAGCCACTTCACCCGGCCGCCGTTCATCAGCCGGACATCCGCGTGGCCGTAGATCTTCAGCTGCCAGAAGGCCCAAGCGGCGAACCAGTTGTTGTTGTCGCCGTAGAGCACCACGGTCGTATCCCTGCCGATGCCGCTGTCGCCCAGCAACTTCTCGAAACGGTCCTTGGGCAGGATGTCGCGCACGAGTGTGTCGCAGAGCTGGCTGTCCCACGCCCAGCCGATCGCACCGGGCACGTGACCCTCGTCATATGAGCCCGTGTCCACGTCGACTTCGACGACTCGGACGCCGGTGTCGCGGCTGTGTTGGGCCACCCAATCCGTGGTGACCAGAACCTCTGGATGCGCATAGCTCGCCATAATCGTTTGCTCTCCTTCGCCTGCCTAGCAGGGCCCGATGACCAATCCATTGATTATAGGCCGGGCGCGGGCGCGGAAACCGCGGCAAGGCAGCGAGCCCGTCGGCCGATGCGGCACGCTCGCGAGCGGCCAAGATCCGAAGGGATAGGCTCCCCATTTCTGGCGCTGCCGCTTGGGACTGGCAGCGGTTCCAGCTGCGGCGTCTGCATGTTTACAAGCATTTGACGAAGGGCTAGTGACCGCCCAACGGCACTCCGCGCCTAGACAAACAGCCCCCTGACGCAGCGTTTTCCCGCCGCGCACCGGCCCACAGACCGCCCCGTCATGTCCTCCAGCAGCGCTTTTCTCATTGCGGACCAAGTCCGAGGTCGGTTGGCGGACTTCGAGCCGGTGTCGCTGGAAACAGTCGGGCCGCGCGCGTCGCAAGATCGCTGTGATACGAAGTTCTTGCTTTCCCACGACCAGTTGCTGGCGGCGCTCGATGTCCTGCACGAGCACTACACCGTCTTGGAAGTCGGCGGCGCGCGCCTGCACCGCTACCGGACGCTGTATTTCGACACCGCTGGCTTCGACCTGTACCGGAGGCACCAGCGGTCCTCACGCAGCGCTCTCAAGATTCGTAGCCGCCACTATGTCGACTCAGGCCGCTCGTTCTTCGAGCTCAAGCGCAAGGTCGGGCCTCGCCGCTCGCTCAAGGCGCGCACGGAGACCCCAGCCATCGTGACCGAGCTGACCGCCGCGCAAGGCGCCTTCATAGCGGCGAATGCTCCCATCAATGGCGACTGCTTGCGTCCAGCCGTGTGGAATCGATTCGAGCGGATCACGCTCGTGAGCAAGAAGAGTCGCGAGCGCGTGACACTCGATCTCGGCATTCAGTTCGAGTGGCAGTCTGGCGAGATCCGCATTCCGGGCATTGTGGTGGGCGAGCTGAAGCAGGAGCGCTTCGACCGCACCTCTGCCTTCTTTCGCCACATGCGCTCGATCGGATCCCGTCCGACCGGGTTCAGCAAGTATTGCGTGGGCGCGGCGCTGCTGTACCCGCAGTTGAAACGAAATCGGGCGCGGCCCAAGCTCCGCATGCTAGCTAGACTGGCCCACGGAAACTCCGATGCAGCCTGAATTGCTCACCCACCTGGCCGGAGCCGGCTTCAACCTAGCCGTGGCCCTGCTAATCGTCCGGCTCATCTATTACCCGACCACGCAGGACAAGCAGTACGTGCTGACGTTCCTGACGTTCAGCACGGTCACCTACTTCGTGCTGGGCCTGCTGACCAGCGTCGATCTGAGTATCGGCGTGGGTTTCGGGCTGTTCGCGATCTTCTCAGTGCTGCGCTATCGCACGGATACCATCTCGGCCCGCGAGATGACCTACCTGTTCGTCCTGATCGCCTTGGCGGTGATGAACTCAGTGCTGGCGACGCAGAGCGACTACCCGCGAATGCTGGCATCCAACGCAGTCGTCGTGCTGGTGATGTTCGTACTCGAGCGCGAATGGGGCTTTCACTTCGAGGCCAGCAAGCAGATCAACTACGACAAGATCGAGCTGGTGCTGCCAGCGCGCAAAGAAGAGCTGTTGGCCGACCTGCGGGCAAGGACCGGACTGCCAATTCGCCACGTGGCTGTTGGGCGTATGGATCTGGTCCGCGACACCGCCGAGCTGACGCTCTTTTTCGACGACCGGGAACAACAGGCGGCGGCTCGCGCTAACGGAACAAAGGAAGCAACATGAACTCGCAATGCAAAGCTCTCGGCTTGGCCGCCGTCGCGGCAACCTTCGCAGTGCTCTGTGCGCAAGGCCCGCCCGGCATGATGCGGACGCTCCCGGTGATGGCCGCACTCGATGCGGACGCAGACGACATGCTGTCAGCGGAAGAGACCGCCGCCGCTCCCGCCGCTCTGGCAACGCTCGACAGCGATGGCAACGGCATCCTCAGCCCAGACGAACTCGTGTCTCGCTTCGGTGGCAGGCCGGGCGGCGAGGGCGGAGTGCGGCCGGAGGGTCCGGGCAGGGGCGGGCGCGGCGCCGCGGCGGGCCGAGGAGCGGGCCGGGGCGGCCCCGCGGATATGCTGCGCCGCATCCCCGTGCTGGCAGCCCTCGATACTGACGGTGACGGGCAAATCAGGCCCGAAGAGATCCAACAGGCAGCAGCGTCGCTGGCGACGCTCGATGCCGATACCAACGGAACTTTGAGCGGGGACGAACTGCTGCCCCGCTTCGGAGGGCGCGGCGGGCCCGGCCGAGGCCAAGGCCCGCCCGCCGGCGGGCTGCCAATCGTGGATGTGCTGGACGCCAACGGGGACCTCGAAATCTCAGCGACCGAACTAGCGGCAGCCAGCGCGTCGCTGCGCTCTTTGGACGCAGATGGAGATGGCCTCGTCAGCGAGAGCGAAATGTTGCCCAGTGGGGGCGGCTTTGGCGGGCGCGGCCCGGGCGGTCCCGGAGGCATGTTGGGCACGCTCCCTGTTGTGAACGCACTCGACAGCAACGGCAGTGGGAACCTCGAGGCGGCGGAGATCGAGGCAGCCAACACTGCGCTAGCAACTCTAGACAGCGACGCCGACGGAACACTCGCCGCGGGCGAGTTCCTGCCCAGCCGCGGCGGCAGGGGTCGCGGCGGGCGCGGTTTCGGCGGGGGCCGGGGCGGCTTTGGCGAAGTCGCAGCCGAGCGCAAACAGCCCCACGAGTTGACTCCGGACGAGGGCGCGGCCACGATTCCCGACCGTGCGACCTTCGAAGAGTTTTCCTACCAAGGCGAGCAGGTCATGGTCGACTCCGGCCTGCGCGGCCTCGAATTCGTCAAGTTCGTCATCACCGAGGCTAATTCCGACGCCCCGCAGATGTACTTCATGAACACCGAGAACTTCCGCGCCCACCCGCAATTCATGCGCTCGGTAGGACTGGGCTTCAGCGGGCGCGGCGGCCAGTCCGGCACGATGCGCGGTGTCTTGGTGTTCCGCCCGCTGCTAACCGCCCCGAACGGCGAAGCGGGGCTGTATACGTTCGAGTTCGAGCCGAGGGATTCGTACCCGTTCGCAATGATCCGGCTCGCCCACGACCTGCTCGTCGAGCACGCTCCGATCACTGAAGGTCAGCTAGCCTACTACCCGCTGCCCGCCGCTGTCGCTCGCTACGAGCAGGAGCGCGAGCAATACGAAGCCGCCAACCTGGCGGTCTTCCGGGAAGAGGATCTCTTCGGTGACATTGCCTACCTTCCGCTGAACGCGGCAGAGGGCTTCGGGTACCTGCGGCTGATGTCGCACGACGAGCGCCCGAGGACGCGCGACGTGGTGCTCTACGAGAGCCTCCCCAACGAGATGTCACGCGTGGGCGGTATCATTACCGGCGTTCGGCAGACGCCGCTATCGCATGTCAACCTGCGGGCCGTGCAAGATGGCGTGCCGAACGCATTTATCAGGGGAGCGGCCGAGAACCCCGAGATCATCGGCCTGCTCGGCAAGTACGTCTACTACAGCGTCAGCTCCGACGGCTACCAGCTGCGCGAAGCAACCGTTCAGGAGGTGGACAGCCACTTTGCCAAGTTGCGCCCGGACGAATCGCTCAGTCCGCAACGTGACCTAAGCGTCAAAGCCATTCGACCGCTGAGCGAGCTCGGCTTCGCAGACGCTGCCAGCGTGGGCGTGAAGGCGGCCAATGTCGCCACGCTGGGCAGCTTGGGCTTTCCGGCGGGCGTGGTGCCGGAGGGCTTTGCCATACCGTTCCATTTCTACGACAGCTTCATGCGTCACAACGGCCTTTACGACCAAGCTGCGACGATGATGGCCACGCCGGACTTCGGGGCTGACACCGCTGTGCGTGAAGAGGCACTGCGGCAATTCCGCAAAGCGGTCCGCGCTGGCGAAACGCCCGGCTGGATGCTGGCGGATTTGCAGTCCATGCACGAGCGCTTTCCGGCCGGCCGCCCGGTCCGCCTGCGCTCCAGCACCAACAACGAGGATCTGCAGGGGTTCAGCGGCGCCGGCCTGTACGACTCGTTCACGCACCACCCCGGCGAGGGCCACATTGCCAAGTCCGTCAAGCAGGTCTACGCCAGCCTTTGGAATTTCCGCGCCTACGAAGAACGCGCCTTCTTCCGCATTGATCACATGGCAGCCGCGATGGGCGTGCTGGTCCACCCAAACTATGAGGGCGAGCGTGCCAACGGCGTCGCAGTGACCGAGGACATCGTCTACCAAACCGGTGGCGACGGCCGCCCGCGGATGTACTACGTCAACACCCAAGCGGGCGAGGACCTAGTCACCAACCCGGAGGGCGAGTCCATCCCGGAAGAACTGCTGCTGAGCACGCGCAGCGCCCGGGACGACAGGTTCATCCGCAGTTCCAACCGCGCCGCTGATGGGGGCGTAATCCTCAACGACGAGCACCGCAACGAACTCCGCAACTACCTGCGCACCGTGCACGGAAAATTCCGCGACCTGTACAAAGTGGCCGCCAACGAGCGGTTCGCCATGGAGATCGAGTTCAAGATCACCTCCGACGGGCGGCTGGCGGTCAAGCAAGCCCGCCCGTGGGTGTTCCGCTAGATTCCCGGTCCGCCGCCTACTCGACCAGACAGGCGTCGATGTCGGCGACCTCGACACCGCCCTGCTTGATCAGGCGCCACTGCAATGGCGTGATATCGATAGTGGTGGAAGCCGGCCCCTCGATGATCCCGCCGTCGACGACCAGGCTGATGCGCCCGTCCATGGTTCCGAGCACCTCGAAGCCGCTGCGACACGTGGGCTTGCCCGACACATTCGCGCTAGTGGCGATCAGCGGCGTTCCAAATTCGGCGACTAGCCGCTTCGCCAGCGCAGACGCGGGACAGCGCAGCGCCAGCCTGCCGGTGTTGCCGGTCACGCGCAAGGGCACCTTGGAAGACGCCTGCACGATCACGGTCAGCAAGCCTGGCCAGAAGCGCCGCGCCAGCAGGTAGAAGCTGGACGGCAGTTCCCCGGCGTACTCGACGGCCGTCGCCACGGAGTCGACCAGCAGCGGCAGCGAGCGATGCGCCTCCCGGCCCTTCGCCTCGAAGACCTTCGACACGGAGTTGAGGTTCAGCGGGTCGGCCACCAGCACATACAAGGCATCGCTGGGAATCGCGATCACCTGACCGCCGCGCACGGCCCTGACCGCCGCTTCGACGGCGGCGTCGTCCGGATCGTCAGCCGAAGTTTCAATCAAGTGGGTAGTCAATCGAAAGTCTCGCCCCTTCTCCGGTCACTGCCAGTGACCAGCGCGGGTCCCGCCGGGACCGGTGGCGAAACTGGGCACTCCACAACGCCAACGCCACCCTCCGATTTAAGCAAAGAGTGAATCCTATTTTGTACCCTAACGCGTAAGAACACGAGTTGGGGTTGGGGTTATTGGGGTTACACCACGGCCGTGAGCTATGACGCTCGCACTGGCCAGAAAGTGAGCCGCTATCTCCCGCGCCGAAAGGAGGAACAGATATTTGATGCTTACAGCAAGAACTCGGTTGGTCATGGCGAGCATTCTCGTGGCCTCCACAGGAGCGTTCGCGCAGCAAGACCAAGGCAATGTCACCGGCACAATCACCGATTCCACCGGAGCGGTGATCCCCGGGGCGAACATCACAGCACGAGAGACCAGCACGAACGTGACGCTGCTCTCGTCGTCAAACGAGGGCGGCGTCTACGTGGTCGGACCGCTCAAGATCGGCACGTACGAAATCTCGGTCGAAACCGACGGCTTCAAGAAGTCCGTGCGCGCGGGGGTGGAAATTCACGCCGGTGACCGCATCGGGATCAACTTCGAGCTCGAAGTCGGCGATCTGGTGGAGGTCGTCACGGTCGAAGGCACCACGCCGGTGCTGAAGACCGAGAACGCCACGCTGGATTACACGGTCGAGCGGAAGCAATTGGAAGACTTCCCGCTCAACGGCCGCAGCTACCAGTCGCTGGGATTGCTCAGCGCGGGCGTCGCCCCGGAGATCGGCGGCCGCGACCGCGGACCCCTTGGCACGACGTCGTTCGGCAACGGGTTGAGCGTCAACGGCCAGCCTGCTCTGCAGAACAACTACCTCATCGACGGCGTTGACAACAACTCGACCGTGATGGGCCTGCAGGACCGCAAATCCCAGGCGGTCATCCCTTCCCTCGACGCCGTGCAGGAGATGAAGGTCCAGACCTCAAACTACTCCGCCGAGTACGGCCGCAATGCAGGCGGCGTAATCATGGTGTCGATTCGCGGCGGCACCAACGAATTCCACGGCAGTGCGTACGAGTTCATCCGCAACGACGTCTTCGATGCGCGGCCGGCTTTCGGGCGCAACGACCGCGACGGCGACGGCAAGGCTGATCCGGCCGTGCTGCGACAGAACCAATGGGGCGGCACGTTCGGCGGCCCGATCGTCAAGAACAAGGCATTCTTCTTCGGCAGCGTCGAGACGTGGAACGTGCGGCGCGCCCAAAGCGACCTCGTGGTCGTGCCGACGCAACTGGAGCGATCTGGCGACTTCAGCCAGACGGCCGGGCTGAGCGCACTGCTCGATCCCAACTCGTCGGCCGTACCGGGCGAGCGCACCGCATTCACGAACAACACAATCCCGGCGAACCATGCCATGCGCGACCCGGTCGGCAGCGCGCTAGCCGAACTCTACCCGGAGCCGAACCTCTCGGACCCGGCCACGCGCAACAACTTCACCAGCGGCGAGCCTTGGATGACGGACCGCGTGCAGTACGACTTCCGCTACGACCAGACATTCTCCACCAAAGACAGCTTGTTCGTGCGCTACAGCACGTATACCTTCGACCAGAATCGCGGGGCACCGCTACCGGGCATAGCGCGCGGAGGCGTCGGCAACGACCGCGCTCGCGACGACAACGGCGGCTCGCACTTCGTGCTTTCCGAGACCCACGTGTTCACTCCCAATGTCATCAACGAATTCCGCTTCGGGCGCAAGTTTCTCGGCGTGAACAAGGACATCGATTCCGACGTGCTCTTGGCCGACCTCGCCAGTCAGTACGGGCTGCGCGGCGTGGACACGTCTGAGAACATCAAGGGCTTGCCCCGGTTCGTGATGGCCGGCAACTTGCCGTTCATTGGCTTGGGCGGCTCGGGCTTCCAGCCCAACATCAAGGACACTTGGACCTACCAGTGGATGAACAACCTCACCGTGATCCGCGGCAATCACAGCATCAAGTTCGGGGCGGACATTCGCTATGACCGGACGAATATCGAGGGTTCGCAGAACGCTCGAGGCATTTTCAACTTCAACGGCAAGTTCACCGGCATTAGCATGGCCGACTTCATGATGGGCTGGATCAACAACGTCACCAAGAGCACTCAGGTCCTGAGCGACCAGCTGTTCCGCAGCTACATGTTCTTCGTCCAAGACGATTGGAAGGTCACGCCGAATCTGACGTTGAACCTGGGCGCGCGCTACGAGCTGACCTCCCCGTGGTTCGCCGAAGACAACCGCATGAACAAGCTGTCGATCGATCCCGATACGTACGGCCAGACGATCCAAGCAGGCCAGTTCGGCGATAGCTGGTCGAATCGCGGCCTGGTGAACACTGACTTCAACAACTGGGCACCACGAGTCGGGATCGCATGGCAGCCCGCCGACCGCTGGACGGTGCGCGCCGGAGCCGGCGCGTTCTACGGCGGCCAGCAAGGCTTGGGAGCTTCCGGGCGCATGCTGGCGAACTTCCCATTCGTCGCCCAGGTCAACCGCACCTCGGGCCGGGCAGCGCCTGCCTTCTTGTTGCGCGATGGCTTCCCCGCAGACTTCTTGGGCGATCTCAGCGACGCCGACAACCGGCCCCGCAACCTCACGCTGCAGCACTGGTCGACGCATTTCCCGATGCCTACGACCTACCAGTGGAACTTCAGCGTCCAGCGGCAACTCGCGAACAACCTCGGCTTGACCGTCGCCTACGTGGGCTCGTCGTCGAACTTCCTGCTGAGCGCCTACAACGAGAATGCGGCGACTCGCGGCGACCCAGGCACAGAGGCATCGCGGCGCAAGCACTTCGAGGATGTGGGGAATCTGGTGTACAGAACACCGTATGGCTCGTCGAACTACAACGGCCTCAACACGACGCTCGCCAAGCGCTTCTCCGGGGGCAACTTGTGGACAATCGCCTACACTTGGGCGCACGGAATCGGCAATACGCCCGAGCAGTTCGTGGGGGGCGAGACAGGCGTGCAGGATCCGACCTGCTTCTCGTGCCAGCGGGGCTCGAACTCCAGCGACGTGCGGCAGCGCCTCGCCACGAGCTACGTCGTTGAACTGCCCTTCGGTCGGGGCAAGCGGCTGCTAGACCGCGGCGGCGCGGTCAATGCGATTCTTGGAGGATGGCAGTTGACCGGTCTGCTACAGGTGCAAACTGGCCAGTACTACAACGTCACCCTGCCAAATGCCTTTAGCAACCTAGGCACCCGCGTGGGCACATGGCGGCCGGACGTGATTGGCGAGCACCGTGTCTCGAACCCGACGCCGGACGAATGGTATGACCGCACCGCCTTTGAGATTCCGCGCGACGCAAATGGCGTGGCGGATTTCGGCAGCGTGGGCCGCAACACCATGCAAGAGGACGGCATCTTCAACTGGGACATTGGCTTGCAGAAGTCCTTCTACCCGACCGAGAGGACCGAAGTGCAGTTCCGCTACGAGGTATTCAACCTGACCAACCACCCGAGCTTCAGCGTGCCGAATCGAAACGTGCGCTCGCCGGCTGGCGGCACGATTCGCGGAACGAACACGGCTCCGCGGCAGATGCAGTTCGGGCTGCGCATCGTGTTCTAACGCCACGAGGCACCCCAAGCAGGCGGGCCGCGCGACGGCCCGCCTGCCAACTCCCGCTCCGAGGCCAAGCGGACGGCTCCGCACCTTGAACCTATCTCGCATTGAGAGCGTGCGGGTCGACCGGCGGTAGTTTCGATAGCCCCCTCGATCGAAATTCGCCAGTGGTTCGTTCATGAGCATCACGACTGAAGCACGAAGTCCGGCAAGTGTTGCCCGTCTTCCCCGGCCGTGTCTCGAACCCAACTGGGCCGCAGCGCTTCGCCAAGAACGTCCTCGTGAACGACGCAGCAACGGCTTGAAGATGCGGGCCGTCTTCACACGCAACCCGGCTGCATGATATCCCGCCGGTCAGTGGCCAGGTGCGACAATCGCTCGTTCCCCGGGCTAGGTGAGATCTGCCGCGATGAATGGAACGACCCCAAAGATAACGGCGGCGGTCGGCGCCGCCTTCTATTCCTACATCGTTATGTCCAATGACGCGTTTACGCTAGCCGGTCAAGTCCTAAACCTCCCACGGATCTACGGTCTTCAGTCCGGCCGCCTTGAACGGAGCCGTGTCCCGTGTCGCCACCATCATTCCGTTGGCCGCGGCGGTCGCCGCAATGTAGCCATCGGATGTCGAAACTGCCAGCCCGGCAGACCGCGCCTTGGCCATCAGGTCCGCATACGCCCGCGAAGCCGCCAGATCGAAAGCCAAGACCCTGCCAGCGAACATCGGCAAAATCTGCCGCTCCAGATCTTGGTGCAGTCGGTCGCGACGGCGTCCGACCGGCAACGACTGGACGCCGAAGCGCAATTCGGCGACGGTAATGGCGGACAAATATAGCGTCTCCAGCGCCTGAGAGTCGAGCCACTCGGCTACCTGCGGCGCCGGAACCTTCCGTAACGGTTCCGAAACTACATTGGTATCTACCAGTATCATTCGAGACTGAGAGGTCGGCCCGGAGCCATGTCGCGTTGCCTAAAGGTTGCGAACTCTTCCTCCGATAACCCTGCGCGCCCGCCGACGGCGGTCAGCAGCGACCCCAGTCCAACCCGCCCTTCCGGCAGAACCGTTTCCTCCAAGATGGCACGCACCTCGGCCTCGGTGCTGCGGCCACGGCGGGCCGCTCGGACGCGCAAGGCACGGTGCACTTCGTCGGGCAGGTTGCGTACAGTCAGCATCGCCATAGTCAATCACCTATCATGCCTTCGTTGCATGCATTGTACACTAATGCAGTCAAGCGGGTAATCCGACACTGCGATTTCCGATCCAATGCCGGGCCTTGAAACGAGCAGGCGGAGATCAACCTGCAACTCAAGACCGGTCGCTCGACATGCTTCGACACTACGGACGACACCCGTGGTACCGAATCCGCCAACCTCCTTTCAAGGGTGACTCGCGCCCTGCTTATGGAGATCGGCCTTCCCCCCGGACAATCCTTCTGCGGCACCGCGAGTAGCGTTAGCACTAGTTCGCATTTCGAAATTCTGGGAATGGCTAAGCTCCTTCACGCCAAGCACATAGCGACGCAAGGGGCCACAGAATGTCGCTAGAGGATTTTGCGTTCGGCGTTGGTCTCAGTTGAACGTCGTGCGAGTGCGGACGCGATGCAGGCCCGGCGCGACACCCGCAGCCCGCGTCTTGGCCGCGGCGGCCTCGTCCGGGCGGCTGTCTTGACGGCGTTCGATCCGCTTCCCTGCAGTGCTCAGCAGCGTGCTGCGCAGGCTCCCCCAAGTGCTGAATTGGTTGCGGATCGTGGTCCAACTGTCGCGGTAGCGCGCGCTGGCCAAGGGCAGGAGCAACTGCTGCACCGCGTGGTCCGCAAGCCCCGCAATGAGCAGATGGGCCCGGATGCACTCCGCTTTCTCGTGCCAGATCGGGCGCAATCCGATTTCGGGCTTCAGGCTGGGGAAGGTGGCGTCGATCTCGGTCAACTGCGCGCCACTCGCCATAAGTCCCAATCGATGTGGCTGGTGCGCAGCACGTAGGTGCGTGCCCGGGAATATTGGCGCGCATGCCGGTCGTTGCGCTCCCAGCGCACGGCGGCCGCCAGCTGCGGCGGCTGCCCATGGATGCGCTAGCTCGCCTTCACCGACGATGCCCTGCGGATCGCAGCAATCGTTACAATGCGGTGTGACTAGGCGTTAGCCCAAAGCGTGCCCATATCGTGAGGCACGGGCCATGGCGAAGCCGGTTTGAGATTAGAGACAGCAGATCCTGCGCCCAGCGTCGAGCAAACAGCGTCATGATCCCTGAGCACATTACCAAGACACACATTCACAGCGCCATACAGAGAGTAGTCCGCGATGGAGTTCCGGCCCGAAGGAGGAGCCGAGGCTATTGCCTAGTGGCGAACGCCGAGCATCTGCCTCCCAAGTACATAGTGGCGCTGGCACATGAGATCGCCACAGGCAGATTACTGTCCTCGAGCCAATTTTCTGGAGGCTCGGAGTCCAATGAGTTTCTACGGCGCCGCGGTTTCGCCATTGTCGAGTGCGACTGTGGCGGCAAGGTCAATGATCTTCGCGTCATGTTTGTGCCCCGACAGGCAACGCAAGGAAGACCCACGCTCCAGAAAAGGCGACACTCCGAACGGTGTAGGGAGTGCAAGATCCGAGTAGGCCAATTGCTTGAGCGAATCTACGGAGCCTGTGAGGCCAACTACCGGACTGGCTGGCAAACCGGGCTCGAAGCCTATGAGAAAACCCCCATCGGCCCTGCTCTACGGGATGTAGCTCAAGCTCTGGACGAACATCGAGGATTTGGTGTCGGAACGTTCGTGCGAAGCGGCGTGATTTCGGGCTGTGATTACTGGGTTCCCAATCCCGGATTCATCGTCGAGTTCGATGAGAGCCAGCATTTTACGAGCCCGCGGCGGCTTGCGCTCTCCATATACGCCGATAGAGATCGCTTGGGGTTCCCTAGAAGACGCTGGATGGAACTGTGCGAACATCACGACGCAAGGGACAACGACCCCGAGTATCGCGACGAACAGCGAGCTTGGTACGACACACTTCGGGACTTAGTGCCGTCGATCAAGGGCTTGAGGCCGACAGTCAGGCTGTATGCCCGCGACTATGCTTGGTGCTCGCTAGGTCCGGAAAACAGCGCTGATCGGGAACTCTTCTTGGACCTGATGCATCCGGAGCGTCCTCTGTGCATTCCATCGACGCTGCGGGCCCAAACCGCTGCTGTTCAGCCAACATCGACGCGACGCGTGGCACTAGTGTTCCCTGCAGTCGCAAAGAGATCCTCGCTCGGAGTTCCGCCGACCGGTGCGGGTGCCCAAGAGCCAGACGTGCCAACGTCCGCTTCATTCATAGGCGAGAGCGTCGACCTCGTGCTCTTTCCTGAGGGCTACGTTGCCGTCTCCGACCACGAACGCACTGAGGCGTTGAATGGGCTAGCTTCGGATCTCGGCGCCACACTCTTGGTGGGCGGAATCGAAAGGAGGGCCGACTATGGCGGCCGCACCTGCCAGGTACTCCTTCGTTTCGATCCCGATGGTTTCCATTCCCGGGTCTATACGAAACATTCCACCGCAAAAGCAGTCGCCTTCGAGCGGCCGGATTGGGAGCCGAACGACATGCTCCCGACAATTGAACTCGGCAACGTGACTGCCGGCGCAACGATTTGTCACGATCACTATTTGGGATTGCTTCCGCGCTTTCTCGCGGGACGCGGCGCACTCCTTTGGTTCAATCCAAGCTTTGACAATGTGCGTGAAATCAAATGGTCGTCTGTTCTACGGTTGCGAGCCGTAGAGAATCGCTTCTACTCTCTCTGCACGCTCCATTGCGACATGAAGGGGCAAAGAACACACCCTTTCGCGTTTGCTCCCGACGGCACCGAACTTAGCGCCAGACAGGCAGGCTCAAAGGTCGCACGGCCTCTGTCCGAATGCTGCGAGGCCGGGAACATCTATGTGGTCGACCTCGATCTAGCCGCCGCAGGAGAGCCTCTTGACTGGTCGAAGCTGCCGCCCGCCAATACGCCGAAGCGGACTCGGGGTGGAAAGCCCAGGAGACTCATCCGTGTCGCTCTGAGAGGCGGACGGCCGACCATCTACGGATGCTCCAGAATTGACCGTCTCGATTCGGGTTTCCGTGGCGAGACCGTCCACGGTCCGGTTTACGCGGGAATGGTGCCGGGAGCGCAGGTTCTAGATGCCTCCGAGTGCTTTCGCGCAATCGATCAGGCGAAGCAGATGAACTGTACCCCGATCATCTGGAATCACTGGGAGCGGCTACCAACCGAGTCGGAGCGCCTAGCGACAATCATGCTTGGGAGGGTCATTGAGTGCTGCACACCAATCGTGATCTCGGATGAATGTGGGATCCACGAACTGATAGAGCTTTCCAACCGAAACAAGATTCCCGTGAGGAGGGTCATCGAGCCGTCCGGGGATGCGTACATCGATCTTGGATACGCTTGGGGACTCGACAATGCGTTCAAGATGGTCACCAAGCATGTACCTGCTCACATGAGGCCAATCGTATTGGATCGCTATCGGAGTCTGTCACTTTCGCGAACTTAGCTCAGGAGTGACTGATTTCTCGTCGCGTCCCCTGCGGGTTACGTGCGAATCCAGGGTAGTGTCGCGCTAGGGCCAGATATGGGCTGTTTTGGACGTCGCTTGGTTGACCTCGTTTGTTGGTCCAGCCAAGTGACGCGAGTCAGGTACCTGTGATAGAGGTCGACGCCCAAACCCTTGCCCTGCCTGTCATCTTCATGGCTGCGATTGGCTCGTCACGGACGACAAACGCCGCTATCGTCGATCAGGTTATGTGCCTTGGATCAAGGAATGCAAGTAGTTGGTGCCGCCCAATTCACTCCAGTGACGTGCGATCTTCAATGCTCGTGCCAGTCAATGGACTTGCGGTCACGCTCGACTTCGTCGAACCAGTCTTCCAAACTGGCCAGCATCCGGCGCACGCGCCCGGGGTGTTCGGACGCAAGATCGTGCTGCTCTCCCGGGTCGGACGATAGATCGTAAAGCTCGGGCGATTCCGGTTCCTGAGGCTTGAGGTTCGGTACGGGCAGTGGTGCCAGCACGCTCGCGGGATTCTCCTTGTGCTTGACATCGGCCTCGACAAAGGCCGCTGTGCGAGCACGATCCTCATCAGAGACGCACAGCTCGTCGCTAAAGAAGCGCGTGCCACGGATCATCGGCCGGACCAATTTCCAATTTCCGTCGCGCATGGCGGCGTTGGTGCCAATGTCGGGCCAGTAGAAATTCCATTGCCAGAACTGACGCGGCTCAGCCTGCATGGGACGCCCCGCTAGCAGGGGTGCCAGGTCGCGGCCATCCAATGGCGGGCCGGGCGGCCGCTCCACGCCCGCTAGCGAGAGCAGGGTCGGCATCCAATCCGTGAAATGTGCCAGTTCATCGGCATAGCGCCCTGCGGGCACGTGTCCAGGCCAGCGCAGCACCATCGGCACGCGAATGCCGCCATCGTAGATCCAGCCCTTGCTCCCTCGCAGTCCGCTGTTGTAGCGCTCGTTGAAGGTCGACTCTCCGGGCTCGAGCATGTAGGGAGGGTTGAAGAACGCGGGCCCGTTGTCGCTGGTGAACGCCACGATGGTGTTCTCGGCAAGGCCGGTCTCCGCCAGGGTGTCGAGGATGCGCCCGATGCCGGCATCCATGCGCTCGATCATGGCGTAAGTCGTGGCGGCGATGCGGCTCAGGCCGCGCTCGCGGTAGGGGGCGATCCATTCGTCCCGCGCTTGGAAGGGCGAGTGCGGGGCGCTGTATGGCAAATAGAGGAAGAACGGATCGTTCTGATGCCGCCTGATGAACTCTTCGGCCTCGCCAGTGAGCAGGTCCGTGAGATACGTCCCATCCGAGGGCGCGATGCTGTCATTGCGGCGCAGATGGTAGCGGTAGTAGTCTGTCCAGCCGCCACAGAATCCGGTGAATTCGTCAAAGCCGCGGGCGTTGGGCTCGAAACGGCGGTCAAAGGTACCGTTATGCCACTTGCCGACCAAGCTCGTCGCATAACCGGCAGACCGGAAGGCGTCCGCAAGGGTCACCTCGCGCAGAGCAATACGGTCGAGGCAGTGGATTTCATGTTGGGTGATCGCACCGGTCCGATGGGGATAGCGCCCTGTGAGCAGGGCTGCCCTGGCCGGGGCGCAAATCGGCGAGGCCGAATAGTGCTGGCGAAAGCAAGTGCCCTCGGCCACCAGCCGGTCCAGATGCGGCGTGCGCACCGTGCCGTCGCTGAAACAGCCGAAGTCACCGTAGCCCATGTCGTCGGCCACGATGAGGATCACGTTCGGGTTTCTGGGCGTCATTGGCAGTCAGAGGTCTCGGCTCCTGAGATTCGGATTCGCCGAGATGACGGGTATCATAGTCGAACTAGTCCCGAGGAGGTTCTACATGCCAGACAGCGTCCCCAACCGCCGAAATTTCATCGGTGCCGCCGCCGGCAGCCTGCTGCTCGTGCCAGGCGCTCGCCCGGCCACCCAAACCCGCAAAGTGGGCATCGTCGGAACCGGCTGGTACGGCAAGATCGACCTGTTCCGGCTGATCCAAGTCGAGCCAGTCGAGGTGGTTGGAATGTGCGACGTCGACAGCAAGGCGCTCAAAGCGGCAGCCGAGATGACGGCCACTCGCCAGCAATCCGGCAAGACACCACGCACCTACTCTGACTACCGCGAGTTGCTGCGCCAGCAGGAGTTGGACCTCGTACTTGTAGGCACGCCCGACCACTGGCACGCTCTGCCCATGATCGCGGCCTGCCAATCCGGGGCCGATGTCTATTGCCAAAAGCCCATCGGCGTGGACATCCGCGAGTGCCAGGCAATGCTCGCAGCCGCGCGCAAGCACGACCGCGTGGTGCAGATAGGGCTCCAACGGCGCTCGACGCCGCACCTTGTCGAAGCCAAGCAGCGAATCGTGGAGAGCGGCTTGCTGGGCGAAATCGGGCATGCGGAGGTCTGCTGCTACTACCACATGCGAGCCCGCGGCAACCCTCCCGACGCCAAGCCCCCCGCGCATCTCGACTATGAAATGTGGACAGGCCCGGCCCCGATGCGTCCCTACAACGAACTCGTGCACCCGCGCCGCTGGCGGGCGTTCATGGAATATGGCAACGGCATCATGGGCGACATGTGCGTCCACATGCTCGATGCGGTGCGCTGGATGACCGGACTGGGCTGGCTCAACAGAGTGTCTTCCAGCGGCGGGATCCAAATCCAGAAGGACAGCAAAGCCAACATCGCCGATTCCCAAGTCGCGACATTCGAGTACGACCAGTTCCCCGTGGTCTGGACGCACCGCAGTTGGGGCACGTCACCTGACCCGGGCTATCCATGGGCGTTCTTCATCTACGGTTCCAAGGGCACGCTGAAGGGCAGCGTCCACGGCTGGGACTTTGTCCCGGTCGACAAGAACGCCAAGGCGCTGCAGGGCCGCAACAAGCCCGAGGTCGACCAGTACCCCGAAGACAAGACCGAGCCCGATCTGGAACTGCACTCCGCACACGCCGTGCGCTACCACATGAAGGACTGGCTGCGAGCGGTCAACGAGCGGTCAAGGCCGGTGGCGGATATCGAGGAAGGCCACAAGTCCACGACAGCCTGCATCCTCGCCAACATGGCCATGAAGCTCGGCCGATCGCTGGAGTGGGATGCGGAAAGGGGCGAGGTGCGGAACGACAGCGAGGCCAACCGACTGCTCGCTAGGCCGTACCGCAAGCCTTGGGAGCACCCCGACCCCGCCAACGTCTGAACCTGAGCGGGGGGCTGAAGGGACGCTCGCCTCCGCCCGACCATGTCTTGATCCCTGCATGCAGGGCGCGTGAGGCTGAATCCAAGCCCCTGCACTGTTCTTCCACGCATGTGCGGGACGGTATAAGTGATGTCCGGCACGATTCCAGACGTCAACGGGCCGGATTTGCTAGAATCCCATGACAATCAGCGGCCCGGCTCGCGCTTCTGCGCAGCGGCCTGCGGAACAAGAGAGGACCAACAAACATGAAACTATCAGTCGCAATCGTGCTCGCCTGCTTGGCTCTGCCACTCGCAGCCCAAGACATGAGCTTCTTCATCACGAGCAAAGGGCCGGGCGATGGCGCCAACCTCGGCGGACTTGCCGGTGCCGACGCCCATTGCCAATCGCTGGCGGAAGCCGCCGGCGCTGGCAGCAAGACCTGGCGGGCCTACCTGAGTGCGGCAGCGATGGACGGCATGGCGGCCGTCAACGCACGCGACCGAATCGGGACGGGGCCTTGGTTCAACGCCAAGGGAGTCCAGGTCGCGGGCAACCTCGACGAACTGCACTACTCGAACGTCGGCCTCGGCAAGGAGAACTCCCTGACCGAATCGGGCGAGGTGGTGAACGGCCGGGGAGACTCGCCAAACCAGCACGATATTCTCACCGGCTCGCAACTCGACGGCACGGTGTTCACCGATGACGCCGATCACACGTGTGGCAACTGGACGAAGAACGGGGAAGGCAGCGCCCAAGTCGGGCACCACGACCGCACTGGCGGAGGCCAGGTCCCGTCCTCTTGGAATTCCGCGCACGGTTCCCGCGGCTGCAGCCAGGCGGACTTGGTGGGCACCGGCGGCAACGGCTACTTCTACTGCTTCGCCACTGACTGAGCGTCCGGGCACTCCTAATTCGGCGGCGCTGGTGTCCCCTTGCGCGGGATCGCGGCACCAGCGCTAGCCTGGGCTCGCGCTACAATCCGCTGGTGCGCTCGACACTGCTCTCGCTGGGCTTGGCCGTCCTGCTGTCGCCGCTGCCGGCGGAGGATTGGCGCTATTACGGCAACGATCCCGGCGGCACGCGCTACTCCCCGCTGGACCAGATCACCCCCGACAACGTAAGCCGTTTGCAAGTCGCTTGGGAGTTCGACTCCCCGGATTTCGCGGACGGTCTCAGCGGCACGCCCACGCGGTCCGCATTCGAAGCGACGCCGTTGATGATTGACGGCACGCTCTACGTGCCCACCCCTTTTGATCGCCTGCTCGCTCTCGACGCCGCCTCGGGAGACAAGTTGTGGGAGTTCGACCCGCAACTGGACCGGTCGCGCCGCTTCAACCTGTACATCAACCGCGGCCTCGGCTACTGGAGGCAGGGCGATACCGAGCGGTTGCTGCTCAGCGGCCAGACAGGCTCGCTGTTTTCGATCGACCGCAAGACTGGCAAGCTCGATCCTGATTTCGCCAATGGCGGAGTCTTGCCTGCCGCTCCCGCCGACTTCCCGGAGGATTCCGCAGGCCGCTACGGCTTGACATCGCCCGTCTCGCAATGCGCAGGCACACTGATAGTCGGCGGCCTGGTAACAGACGGCTCCCCGCGCGGCCCCAGCGGCGACGTGCGGGGTTATGACATCCATACCGGCCAGTTGCGCTGGCGCTTCCATACGGTCCCCCGCCCGGGCGAGTTCGGCCACGAAACATGGGGCGGCGATTCCTGGGAGCGCCGCGGCGGCACAAACCTGTGGAGCATCGCCAGCGTGGACGAAGAACTGGGACTGGTGTACGTGCCGCTAGGATCCCCTTCGTATGACTACTACGGCGGTGACCGGCCCGGAGCGAACTTGTTCGGCAACAGTCTCGTCGCGCTCGACTGCCGCACCGGCAGCCGTCGCTGGCATTTCCAGACCATCCATCACGACATTTGGGACTGGGACTTGCCGTCCCAGCCCTCGCTGGTCGAGATTGTGCGCGACGGGAGACCCGTCAAGGCCGTGACCATCGCCACCAAGACCGGTTTCCTGTTCGTGTTCGACCGTGCAACCGGCGAGCCGCTGTTCGAGATCGAAGAGCACGCCGTCCCGGCGGGCGATCTGCCGGGCGAGTACTACCACCCCACCCAGCCGAGGCCGGTCCGCCCCAAGGCCTTCATCCGGCAATCGATGCGGGCTGACGAACTTACCACGGTGACCGAAGAGTCCCGAGCCGAATGCTTGGAAATGCTCGAAGGGGCTTCCGTCGAAGGCCCGCTATTCCGCCCGCGCCTGACCCAAAAGACCGTGTTCTTCCCCGGCACCAACGGCGGCACAAATTGGGGCGGCGGGGCGTTCGACCCCGAGACAGACACGTTCTACATCAATTCCATGGACGTCGGCTCGCTGGCGTCCATGGTCGCCCGGGGCGAGGACTCCGAGGTTCCTTGGCGCAGTCGCGCTGGCCCGCAAGGGCGCTTTTGGGATTCCAACCTATACCCATGCCAAGAGCCACCTTGGGGCCACCTGACAGCCATCGACCTCAACACTGGCGAGCTCCGCTGGCAGGTCGTGCTGGGCGAATACGACGAGTTGACCCGGCAGGGCGTCCCCCCGACCGGTGCCTCAAACCTAGGAGGGCCCATCGTTACGAAGGGTGGCCTGATATTCATCGCAGCCACCAACGACGAGCGGCTCAGAGCTTTCGACAAGGACAGCGGCGAATTGCTGTGGGAGTACCGCCTGCCCGCCAGCGCGCACGCGACGCCCATGACCTACATGGTGGCTGGCCGACAGTATCTGGCGATCGCGGTGGGTGGCGGCAACAAGTACAACCCGGGCAGCTTCATGGCAAAGGTCATGGTGTTCCGGCTGCCCGACCCGCAGTAGGCAGGCACGCCAATGCGGGCTCTCAGGCGCTCGTGCCGAGAGGCGCGGTTGGCCGCCCCGGCCACACGCGCAGCATTCCGACCACCGCTCGGAGCGAGGTCCAGACCACGAACGACCACCAGACTGCGTTCAGCGCCCAT
This sequence comes from Bryobacterales bacterium, assembly GCA_965207255.1. Lineage (GTDB taxonomy): Bacteria > Acidobacteriota > Terriglobia > Bryobacterales > UBA6623 > VXMF01. Next base: position 263,037 of record OZ242276.1, read on the forward strand.
GGAGCGGAGGCATCGGTCCACACGATGACCGCCCCGCCCGCTACCAAGGCGGCGAGCACGGCATTGCGCAGGAAACGGAAGTCGCCGGTTCCGAAATGCACCCCGTCCGTGCCAAAGGTCAGACCGCTGATCGGCTGGCACGCCGCGGCTATCCGCCAGGGTGCCGCAAAGAGCGGCGCTGCCGAGGGTGGGATGTAGACCCGCCGCATCCACGATTCCGCGGCCAGCATGGCCACGCCTAATGCCACGCCGGTGGCCACGGACCACTGGCACACGACCCGTGCCACGTCCCGGCCCCTGCTTCGCTCGGCATTGCCAAGAAAGTAGGCGATCAGGCTCTGCCCGAGGATCGCGAACGAATCGAGGAATAGCGCGTTGAAGAACCACACGCTGCGAATCACTTGGTGGACCGCCCCGGCACCCACGCCGATCAGGGTGGCCTTGCGCGTGCCCAAGATCAGGAATGCGTTCAAGGACACGGCCCGGAAGACCAGATTCACTCCCGCTGAGAGCAATCCGCGGATTTGGCGAGAATCAAACGTATCCGGCCAGCCCAGCCTCCGGAAGGCGGCCGTGATCGCCCAAGCCGCGCCGACCCAGTGGCTGAGCGCGCTGGCCAGCGCCGCTCCGGCTACGCCCATCGCGGGCAGACCCGCCATGCCGAAGATCAACAAGGGGTCCAGTACCACGTTCAACGCGTTCATTCCGCCAGCCACCACCAGCGGTGTGCGCATGTCTTGCGCGCCGCGCAGTGCGCCAAATGCAGCGAAGCTCGCCAATAGCGCAGGTGCGCCGAGGAATCGCCAGCGCAAGTAGTCGACTGCTAGGGCTTGCACCTCTCCCTCGGCCCCCATGCCGCCAGCGATCATCCCCGCAAGCGGCAGGCCGACAAGTGCGGCCGCGCCACCCATGAGCAGCGCCACTACAACAGCCACCAAGCAAGTGCGAGCCGCACTGCGACCAACCGAGCCAGCCAGCGCCTCTTCCCCACACTGGGTGGCGATCTTGGTCTGCGTCGCCACGCCCAAGAAGCTGAACGACCAAAAGACCGTCGACAGTACCATCGTCCCGACTCCCAATGCGGCCAGCGCCTCCGCTCCGAGCCGAGCAATGAAAGCAGTGTCAATCAGTCCGGTGAGCGGTTCGGCCAGCAGGGACCCGAGGATCGGCAGGCTTTGCGCGAACACCGTGAAGTGCGGGCGCTCCGCAAAGGGATGGACAGTCTGCAAGCCCCATTTTGGCAAGCGCGCCGAATCTCGTGCGAAAATGGCGCACTCCGCGTGCCCGGGATCCTCTATCTGCACGGCTTCTGCTCCAGCGCCAAGACCGCCAAGGGTGTGTTCTTGACCCAACGATTTGCCGAGATCGGCGTGCCGGTGACTGTGCCCGAACTTGACGAAGGTGACTTCCGCAACACGACTCTGACTCAGCAACTCCGCTTGGTTTCCCGCCTGACCAAAGACTTGCAGCCGGACATGCTGATCGGTTCCAGCCTCGGAGGTTACCTAGCCGCGTTGCACGCAGCCCGAGCTCCCGACAGCGTGCCGCTGTCGGTGTTGCTGGCGCCGGCCTTTGACTTCGCGCACCGGCTCGGCCTAGCGCTGGGCCCGGCAATGCGGGCTTGGCAGAGAATCGGGAGGCACGAATTCTTCCACTACCGCACCGGGCGCAACGAAGCTCTGGCGTGGAATTTTCTGGAAGACGCCCAGCGCTACGAACCGTTCCCCGACGTGCTCTCGGCGACCCGCATTCTGCACGGCCGCCATGACGAGAGCGTGCCGGCAGCATTGTCCGAGCGATTCGCCCTAGCACTGCCGAATGCCGGCTTGGAACTGCTCGACACCGACCACCAAATGCTCGACCAGACCGCGGCAATTTGGTCCAGAGTCCGGCGCTATTACAGCGAAGCGCGGTCAATGCGCGGATCAGTCCGATAGAACTAGCGCAGGAAGTTTGCCAGCAGTTGCTTGCCCGCAGAAGTCAAGATTGATTCGGGGTGGAACTGCACGCCTTCGACCGGGAGGCTCCGATGCCGGATGCCCATGATGATGCCGTCGTCGGTCCAGGCCGAAATCTGCAGCTCCTCCGGTAGCGACTCGCGTTCGACGATCAGGGAGTGATAGCGCGTCGCGACGAAGTCCTGCTCCAAGCCCTCGAAGATAGACGTGCCGTCGTGCTTGACCAGACTCGTCTTGCCGTGCATCAGGGACGGAGCGCGGATCACCTTGCCTCCGAAAGCCTCGCCGATGGACTGGTGCCCTAGGCAGACTCCCAAGATCGGCACCTCTCCCGCCATCTCCTTGATCAAATCGACGGAAATCCCGGCCTCCTTAGGCGTGCAGGGGCCGGGCGAGACGAGAATCCGCTCTGGCCTCAGCGCGCGAATCTCCTGCACGGTGACCTCGTCGTTGCGCCTGACCTCGAGCGACGCCCCGAGTTCTCCGAGGTACTGCACTAGGTTGAAGGTGAACGAGTCGTAGTTGTCAACGACGAAGATCATCTCTCCTATTCTCACCTGTCCGGTGCCGGAACACAGATGCGAACGGCGCAAGCGTCACCGCCCGGATTGTCCGCGAGCAGGATCAAGGCCACTGGGCCCGCAGGAACTCGGCCACGAGGAGCCCGCGTGTGGGGCTGAGCGGACGGGGGCGCTCCGGGCGGCTTGGCCACCGCACCTAGCTGCCACAGCATCCGTGCCCAGAAGAAGCGGCTGGCAGCCGCTTGGCCCTTCTGGCAGAGATTCCAAGCTGTTAGGATGGCCCCTTGACAGCCGGTGCGATGCACGGATTTCGCCGTGAGAAATGCGGCAATCGTTTCCTGAGAGGCGTTTGGCTATTGATGCCAGCCGTCTCGCTGCTGGTGACCACTGGGACGGGTCGTGCGCAGGATTGGAGCGTAACCGAATTGCATTACCAAGGCGGAAGTGCCTTGCGCCATCACGAGGTAAGCCCCAGCGGATTTCAGCATATCCTCACGCTTCAGCACGCGAGCGGATGGAAATATGGCGAGCACTTCTTCTTTGTGGACATGACCTGTTGCGCCGGGTCCGCAGCAAATCGCGACATGTACATGGAATGGTATCCCTACCTGAGCCTGGGCTCAGTCACGGGCAAGGACATTTCCTTCGGGAGGATCAAGGACCTTGGTCCGCTGGGCGGTCTGAACTGGGGAGCGCAGGCCAAGTTTGTCAAGATCGCCCCCGGGTTCAGAATCCAGCTCGATCTTCCCGGCTTTTCGTTTGCAAACCTCGACTACCTGTACCTGGTGGACAAGAATCAAGGCTTGGCAGCGGGCGGGGCGCCGAAGGAAGGCAATAGCCACCTCGTTGATTTCAACTGGGCATTGCCATTCAGGATCGGCGGCGCGTCATTCTCGCTGGAGGGCCACGGCGAGTGGCGTGGGCCTAGAAGCACTGAACTCGGCACCCGCGCTCCCTATTGGGTGTTGCTCCAACCTCAATTGCGGATCGACATCGGAAAGGCCCTTGCTTGGGAACCGGGACGCTTCTTTGTGGGAATCGAGTTCCATGCTTGGATCAACAAGTTCGGTTTCGAGGATGCCGACGAGGTCATCCCCCAATTCCTTGCGGTCTTCCGTTTCTAGGCATGCTTCGCGGGGCTGCAACCGCACATACTTCAGAAACTTGAGGAGAGTTCCATGGCAACCGTCACCGAACAATGCTGGATCGCGCATCACAGGGCAGCCTTGCCGGCACAGGGAGTTGTCACATCTGGCTCCTCGCGGTGCAAGCGCGTGGCAGGGTTGCTCTGATAGCCAAACTCGACGGCGGGCTTTGATCCATGGCCGCGAGCATCGACGGACTGAAACTCGCATGCACGCCGATGGTCTACCTGTGCGGGCGCGTTCGCGCTCGGGCTCATTCGCAGGTTGTTCTAGCCTCAACGGCAGCAACAATGGCGAGAAAGGCCAGATACGGGGAGGCAAATGTGGCAAACCAAGCCCTGCTCGGCTCAAGCGGCAACCCGTACCACGCAGCAATCAGCGAGAATACTTGGAACCCACCATGAATCGCAGAACGTTTGTCACCGCAACTACCCTAGGCGCCGCCAGTAGCGCTTGTTCGTCCGAACCCGCGGCGACCGAGCCGGCCCTGCCGCCAATGCGCATGCATGTCGGGGCGCAACGCAGCCCGACCGACAGGGAGATCTTGCAATTCCTCAAGCGCCACGGCGTGGACCACTGCTGCGGATACCCTCCGCACCCCGGCGAGCGCGGCCATTGGTTGCCCGAGGATCTAGTCAAGACCCGCGAACTGTGCGAATCCGAAGGAGTCGCGCTCGACATGGTGGCGCTGCCCTTCCTCGCTTCGTCCCACATTGACCGCGAGAGCCGGGGCGCAATCATGCTGGGGGAGTCGCCGCAGCGCGACCGCGATATCGACGATATCCACAAGATGATCGAGGGCTGCGCGGCTGCCGGGATCCCGGCATTCAAGTACAACATGAGCATCCTAGGCGTCCTCCGAACCGAGCCTACGCCCGGACGAGGCGGCGCTCGCTACTCGACCTGGCGCTTGGACGAAGCCGTGGCCGACCCACCCCTCACCCGAGCCGGCCGCGTCGACGAAGACACGGCGTGGGAGCGCATCACCTACTTTCTGGACAGAGTGATCCCGGTGGCCAATGAATTCCAGGTCCGGGCCGCCTGTCACCCCCACGATCCAGGCGTGCCGCCAGAGGGCTACCAAGGAGTGGCCCGCGTGCTGGGCACCCCAGAGGGACTGTACAAGTTCATGGCCATTCAAGAGAGCCCCTATCACGGGTTCAACCTCTGCCTCGGCACGACCTCAGAGATGCTGCAAGACCCGGCAACGCAGATCCACGACGTGATCCGCCGCATCGGCGGCGCCAAGAAGATCTTCAACATCCACTTCCGCAATATCGTGGGAAAGCGCGACAGCTTCCAAGAGGTCTACCCAGACGAAGGCGACATGAACATGGTGGAGGTCGCCCGCACGCTATGGGAGGTCGACTACCCCTATATGTTGATGCCGGACCACATGCCGCGGCATGACGACGACCCGAACGGCCGCCAGGGCTTCGCATACGGATTCGGCTACATCAAGGGCCTGCTGCAAGCGCTGCGCGAGTCGGCCTAGGGCGCCTTTTCGGGGAGCCGCACTATCGCTCCAAGCGGGCCTGCAGTCTGCTCTGGCGACCTGTTGCAGCACCGGCATGCTGCTGCAGGTCACCGCGCTCGCGCCCGTCTGCTGGGTGGGGCGCTCGGCCTCATCCCAGCCGCAGGTCGCGGCAGGGTCGATCCGCCGTTTCGATGCCGGGGTGTCCCGCGGTCACCGGCAGCCGTTCTGGATGCGCTGGTTGGGGGCCTCGCGCACCGCACTCTGTTTCGCCGGGCCTCGGAACCGAAGCGGGCAGGCCCGTCAGCGGCGACGGCGCGCCAGTTCCGCGTATTCAGAAGTAGAATCGGGCCCCGATCTGCGCGCGGAACGGGCCCGTGCCGAAGACTTGCAGGTTGTTGCGATCATAATCGCCGCTCGCATCGCGCAGGCGCTGGAACGAGGCGGCCGGGCCTGTCACCGCTCCGGTCGACAAGTCCAGCCCTGGGCCGTAGATCGAGTTGAAACTTCCGTACTCGACGTTGTCGGCATCGAAGGCGTTGAACAGTTCGAGTGAGAGTTCCATGCGCGACCGCTCGGAGAAACGAAAGCCGCGCAAGATGCGCATGTCCCAGTTGGTCATGCTGCGGTTGCGGAACGAATTGCGGCCCAGATATTCTCCGGGAGACTCCAATCCGCGATCACTTGCGAGCCGGTCACCGTTAAGGTCAGTTCCGGCGAGCGGATTCAACGGCGGCGCACTCGTTGCGCGGACAATTGCCGCCCATGAGAACCCCAGCGGCAGCGCGATCGTGGCGTGCGCCGTGACCTGGTGTCGCATGTCCAAGCTCGCGGGGCCCCAAGCGGCCTCCGGACGGCCGTTGTCGTTATAGCGTGGCCCCCAGAAGTAGCCATCATTGACATCGCTCGAGAACGCTCTGGCATATGTGTAGTGCGTCGCAAACAGCAAGCGCTCGCCCTTGAACTTCCAGTTCGCGGTCATGCCGTCATAGTCGGCTCGCCCGATCGATTCGATCACGCTCAACGTGCCAACTGCGGGGGCAGGCCTGTTGGAAGTGTCGTAGAACGGAATCTGCGCCGGATCATCGGGGCGCACCACCGGTGGCATGAGGTTGTAGTCCCTAGTGCCGTGTAGGCGGGTTGTCCTATGGCGCATCCACTGCAGGCCGACCACTGAAGTGTCGGTCAATTCGGACTCAAACGCCAGCGTGTACTTGATCGAGCGTGGGTTGCGGAAATTTGGGCTCACGGCCTGGGGGGATGCTCCCGCATACCGGTCGCCATCCAGCACGCGCTCGATTTCACCTTGGGAAAACACGGGCAGTTCGGCCAGCGGGTATTGGTTGAGGTCGATCCCGGCAGCCAAGAACTGCTGGTAGACGGTGGCATGCTTGGTCGGTAGAGCAACCGGAAGATTGAAGGCTGGTTCGCGGAATGCCTTGGTCGACGCATTGAAAAAGACTGGCGGCGTGATCGCGTGGAATACGCCGACGCTGCCCCGAATCACGAAGCTGCGCGACATGCCTTGGGGACTGTAGGCAAATCCCAGGCGCGGCATCCACTGGCCGAGATCGTCGGGAAGCGAACGGGGCGAAACGGGCCCGAACGAAAGGTTCGCCTGGCTCACGCGATCGATCAGCAGGTCGTTGCCGGCCTCGGGAGTCTGGTTGAACTGCCCCGCCCAGCGAAATCCCAAGTCCAGTGTCAGGCCCGGAGCCGCGCGCCAGGAGTCTTGCAAGTAGAGCGCGGCGTGTCCCAAGCGCTGCTGTCCAAGCGTGTTGCCGGCCTGGCGAAGGAATAGGCCGGGTGTGTCGAAGCGGTTCGGGATGGCACCTCCGGGCGTGAGGATATCCAAGACCTCGTCCGGATCTGAGCTGAACGGGGAGAAGAACCCGAACTGGGCGAATCCGAACTGGTCATCGACCCATACGCGGTCGATCTCGCCCCCCAGCTTCATGCCGTGCGCTCCGTGATGGACCATCAGGCTGTTGGTAAGTTTGGGCCGTATGTCGGATTCGGTCGAGGGGAGAACGAAGGAACTGCCGAACTCACCGATGACGGTGGAAATGAGAGGGTCTTGCCCATTCGGCAGGCGCGGACGTTCTTCACGCGTGATGGTGAACCGCAACTGGTTGATCACGCTGGCAGACAGCAGGCTTGTCAGCTGCGATGTGAAGAAATGGATCGTGTCCTGCTCGGTTCCGTTAGAACTCAGCGCCGTGGTGGTCCGGGCTTGGGTGGGGCCTTCGTTTGAAGTAGCGTTGCTCCCGCTCGCGGTGCTGAAGTTGTAACGGGCCATGAACTTGCCTCCATCGGAGAAGTGGTAGTCCAACCGCGGCGTGAGCGCTAACGCATCGTTGGTGGCATCGAACGCAGTCTCGAGACTCTTGTAATAGTCGTACGCCTCCGGTCCGCGATCCCTGTCCGCGGATGAGAGCAAGGGAAATTCGACATATTGCGGAGTCGTGCTTGCCTGGTGCTCGACAGCAAGAAACCAGAACGCCCGGTCGGCCCGGATCGGTCCGCCCAACGAGCCCCCGAACTGCTGCTGCTTTTCGAGCACCTTGGCTCCGAAGGGGTCGGCAAGACCAAGCCGCGGATGCCGGATTTGGTAGAACGCGTCACCGTGCAGTTCCCCGCCCCCGGACTTGGTCGAGACGTTGACGACGCCGGAAATCGTGCGCCCATACTCAGCCGTGAAGCCCGAAGTGACCGCTTGGAACTCTTGCACCGCGCTCTGCGGAACGGTAATGATCTGGCTGGCGCGTTCGCCGCCTTGGATGCCGCCGAAGAAAGACTGGTTATAGTCCGACCCGTCCACCATGACGTTGGTGTAAATCCCGCGCATTGCGGCAAAGGAGAGTTGGCCGGTAGCCCGGGAGACCTGGACGCTCGGGGTAAGCAGGGCGAAGTCGTGAAACCTGCGGCCATTGATCGGCAGCTCGTTGAACGTCTGGCTGGCAACCACATTGCTGGATGCCGGGAGCATCGCGTCCAGCATCGACGCCGAGACATCGACTGTGACATAGGTCGCCTCAAGGGACAGTTCCAAGTCGACCTGCACTGCGCTGCCCACACTGACGGTAATGCCATCGGCCGTGGCTGGCGCAAAATCGGAACTCGAGGCAGTCACCGAGTACTCTCCGGGGGCGAGTGAGCCCACTTGGAACCAACCGGTTACGTCGGAGCGGGCGCTGCGCTCCAACCCGATGCCGAGCGCTGTGACGACCACAGCGGCATCTGGGATAGCTCGCCCGTCGGGACCGCTCACGCGCCCGACGATACGGCCAAGGTTGGCATCAAATTGCGCCAACAGCAGGCTAGGAGAGGCCAATTGCGCCAACAGCAGGCCGGCTCCAAGCGCGGTCGTCAGAAGGCGGCTGCCGAGAGCGGGAAATGGCCCGAGCCAACCGCTAGGCGACAAGTATGCCTGCATATTTGAAGCTTAGCGAACGCCGAAGGCGGGTTCGAACTCTTGGGGCGATCTGTCGCCAACCTGGATTCCGTGCTATCTGACGCAAAGCCGCGGGCTATGCGCGGCTGGAACTCACAGCTTGGGCGGGTGTGGCAACCCCGGCGCCAAGCCCGCCTCGGAGAGCGCTAGATTGCGAACACCAGCGGCTGTTTGGCCGTCGATGCGGCGACCTTGATTTCCAGTGGCCGACTGAAGTTGACGTGGTAGCCGCCATGCAACGGATTATGACGGCTCGGCTGGATCTCGCCGGAGGTGGAGATGGCGCGTGCCAACAGACTGTACGTTCCGGATCCAGGCGGCTCCCACTCGACCCGCCAGCGCGTCCAACTGTAGCGACGCTGGGGGCCGACCAGTTCGGCCCGCCGCCACGAATCGCCGCCATCGCAACTCAATTCCACCGCGGCGACGGCTTCCGGGCCGGCCCACGCGATGCCCTCGATCAGCCTCAGACCCGGCGCGAGGCAATCCCCCATGCGAGGGCGGATGATCTCAGACTTCGGCAGCATCATTCCCACCACGTCCTCGCTGAGGCCGCGCACGGTCTTTCGCCGAACCGTGTACTTGACGCTCTGGAAGAAGCCGCGAAACGGTGCGTCGACGACTCGCAGGGAGCGCAGCCATTTCACCGAGGCCACGCCGTACCAGCCGGGCACCACAAGCCTCGCCGGGCAACCGTGCTCTTCGGACAGCGGCTCGCCATTCATCCGCAACGCGATCAGCGTGTCGGGATGCAGAGCCATATCGAGCGGCAGGCTCCGAGCGAAGCGCACGGCCCCGTCGGACTCGCCCTCGACACCGCTGTCGGAGCCTTCGAAGACCACTTCTAGCGCACCGTCCTGGATCCCGGCCGATTCTAAGAGCAGTCTCGCCTGGACCCCGCCCCAGTCGGCATTGCCGACGGCGCCGGCGCCCCACTGCACGCCCGGCACACTGCCCTCAAGAAACGACCTGCCGTTGCCAGCGCACTCGAGAGTGGCCACCAAGCTGGCTTGCGGCATCTGCTCGAGGTCGGCGCGGGTCAGCCGAACCTCACGCTCGACACAGCCGGTTATGCCCAGTTGCCAGCAGTCGGGGTCGAACTCTGGGCGGTCAAAGTGATTGCGGACATAGAAGCTCTCGTTCGGCGTGATCCAGTTGCTGAGAGCGTCGACCGGGGTCTCGCTGTTCTCCGGCGAACTCGTGATGACGCGCCGGCCTGTTGTCGACATGATCCAATCTTACTCTCGTATCCTCTTGAATGCGCGTGAGTTAATCACCGCATTGTTGATCGGAATTACGGTAGAATCCACTCCAAAGCACCTTAGGCAGACCGAGTGGAACCCCACCCAGCGGGAGACCATACCACCCCCACCACCGGCGACGGTCGAACGGCTGCTTTCCCTTGGACCGATCCAAGCAGCCGGGGAATCAAATGGGCTCCCAGAGGGTGCGGATCGGGACCGCGTACATCGAGTCGCCAAAGCCGGCACTGATCTCTCCGTCGTAGAGAACGATGCCACAGGCGAAGCGTCCTCCTGACGCAGCCTTGAGCTTGCGCAACCCGCGGAAGTCGGATTGATTCACCGTGGCCGCGGCCTTGACCTCTACTCCCGCTACCGATCTCGTGCCCTGCTCGATAACGATGTCGACTTCGGCATCGTCCCGGTCCCGGTAGTGAAAGAACGAGTAGGGTCCGTCTAGGCAACTGGCCTGCCTGCGCAGTTCTTGGAAGACAAAGGTCTCCAGCAATTGGCCGAGCAGTGCCCGGTCCGCTGCAAGCCCGCGCGCATCGGCGCCGATCAATGCGCAAGCAAGCCCTGTGTCTCCCATATGCATCTTGGGCGCTTTTACGAGGCGGTTGAGTCGATTGCTGTGCCACGGCGAGACCTTGTCAACCAAGAACAGCCTCTCCAGCAAAGTGAAATACTCGCGGACGGTGTTCTTGCTGACTTGGAATGGTGCGGCGAGACTGGCTAGGTTGAAGAGGCTGGCGGTGTGCGTCGCAACCGCAGCGATTAGCCGAGGCATTGTCTCGAGAGAACGAATCCTAGCTAGATCGCGCACATCGCGCTGGATCAGGTTTTCGATGAAATCGAGGTACCAAGCGACGCGGCGCCGACCGGCGGGACGCTTCAGCGCAGCTGGATAGCCCCCGGCCACAATCCGTTCAGCCAGTCTTCCAGCCAGACGCTCCGTTCGGCGTGTCTTGAACCCGCCAGCAAACAATGTCGGGATAAAGTCGGCCGATGTTCCCGGCACGATTTCGCACTGGGAGAATGGATATAGCCGAACCGTCTGCATGCGTCCTGCAAGCGAGTCGGACAGCCTTGGAAGCAGCAGGATGTTTGTCGAGCCGGTCAGGATGAAACGACCCGGAACGCGGTCGCGGTCAACGACGACTTTGAGGGCGGTGAACAGGTCCGTGACGCGCTGGACTTCATCCAAGATTGCATGTTCCGGAAGATCCTCCACAAACCCGACTGGATCGCTTCGTACAGTGCGCCTCGCATTGTCATCGTCGAAGCTAATATAGGTATATCCCCTAGGTATTCCAATCTCCCGTGCAAACGTGGTCTTGCCGCACTGTCGGGAACCGTGTATCAGCGTCACCGGTGAGTCAGCCAGAGCCTCCGTCAGCAAGGCTTCAGCATGGCGTGGATAGATGGCAGATCGTTGCATAGTCAAGAGTTATCTGACTAGTACTCCAGCTTACCATTCGGCTGTTCGTCAGTTCCAGCATCGGCAGATCGTCAGCTTGCCATTCGGCTGTTCGTCAGTTCCAGCATCGGCAGATCGTCAGCTTGCCATTCGGCTGTTCGTCAGTTCCAGCATCGGCAGATCGTCAGCTTGCCATTCGGCTGTTCGTCAGTTCCAGCATCGGCAGATCGTCAGCTTGCCATTCGGCTGTTCGTCAGTTCCAGCATCGGCAGATCGTCAGCTTGCCATTCGGCTGTTCGTCAGTTCCAGCATCGGCAGATCGTCAGCTTGCCATTCGGCTGTTCGCTCGCTGAGCTGTCGGCCCGGGCCCGGCTGCTATGATCCCGACCATGGAGACGGGTCGGCCGCCGCAACTCGTAATCGTCGGGCGGCAGAACGTAGGCAAGTCCACCCTCTTCAATCGGATCACTAATTCGAGAAGGTCTATCGTCGGCGACTATGCCGGCCTTACGAGGGACCGCATCCGCCTGCCCGTCAAATGGCAGGGCAAGTTGTTCGAAGTGACCGACACCGGCGGCATGACGTTCTATGACAAGCAGGAGATCTCCGCCTTAGTCAGCGAAAGAGTAAGGCACGCCATCGAAGACGCCGACCACGTGATCTTCGTCGTCGACGGGCGAACGGAACTCACACCGACCGACCACGAGCTGGCCCAACTCCTGCGGCAGGCCGGAACTCCGGTCAGCGTGGCTGTCAACAAGTGCGACACTCCCGCCCTGGACTCGCTGGCACTGCAATTCGGCGAGCTCGGATTCGCCGCGATCATTCCGATTTCGGCCGAGCACGGACTGGGCATCGGCCCCCTGCTCTCGGCCACGACTCGCGGATTCCCGGACGACGACACCAGCGACGACGAACAGGATCGTCCGATCCGCATTGCCATCCTAGGCAGGCCCAACGTGGGCAAGTCCACTCTGCTAAACCGACTCGTCGGCAGCAATCTCGCCATCGTGTCGGCCGTGCCGGGCACGACTCGCGACGCGGTCGATGCCGAGGCCATACATCGCAACCAGCGGTTCGTCTTCGTCGATACAGCCGGGATCCGACGCAAGAGCAAGACTCACGGGATGACAGAGAAGCTCAGCATCGTCATGGCTCAGCGTCACTTGCGCATGGCGGGCGTGGCGCTCCTGCTGGTCGATCCCCTCGAAGGCGTCACGGCACAAGATACACGCATCGCGGGCTATGTCCACGAGGCCGGCAAGGCATGCATCGTCGTCGTAAATAAATGGGACATCGTCGACCAAGGGCAAGGGGAGTTCCGCCGCCACGTGCGAGAAGAGCTGAAAATGCTGCCCTATGCCCCGGTTGCTTTCGTCTCGGCCCGCACCGGCCTGCGCGTGGAAAGCCTGTTCCCGCTGGTCAAGAAGGCTGACCGAGCGGCCCAAGAGCGTATCGCGACATCGGAACTGAACCGCTTCCTGGCCGAACTGGACATGGAACGCGTCACCGTGCCCGGGCGCAAGCCGAACTTCACCTACCTCACGCAAGTCGCCATAAGACCGCCCACGTTCTTGTTCTTTGGGGGCCACAAGGGCCGCTTACACTTCGGGCTCGAGCGCTATCTGATCAACCAAATCCGGGACCGCTTCGGCTTCGAGGGCACGCCGATCGTGGTGCGCACACGCAACCGCCAAAGAAGTTGAGCCACTGACTGGCCGACAGCGCAGCCGCGCTGACTCAAGACACCTTCGAGGTGGCCGTCCGCGGCAGCCGGGCACCGCCGAATCTGCTGGTCTCGACATGCACTGGCTTGCGTGGCGTTTCTTCATCGACCCAACCCAGCTTGCGCAGAAGGTCCGAAACGCACAGCAGCGTCATCGGCGTGAGCGAGTCGACTTGAATATCAATAATTGCCTGGCTCGAGTCCTGCAAGCTGACATGGTCGCCGTCCGTTAGCAAGTAAACGTCGGAGGCGGTCGGCTCGACCGCAAGCTCCGCAATGCTCTCGTCGCCCTTGAGCTCGTCCACTACCTTGCGGATCTTCTGCAGCGACAACTTCTTACGGCGCAGGCCCACAATGACCGAGACCAGCAACACCTCAGTCGGGTTGTAGAGACGACGACGCCCCTTCTGCATGGGGGTCACAACCCCCTGCTCGTCCCACCACTGCAGCTGACGCAAGCTTACGCCGGTCAAGCGAGCGACATCCAAGCTGCTGTAGATCGAACCTACCACCGGCCCTCCGTTAGATTCTGAATTCATCGCCAACCCCTTCGCGTCTCGCATTGAACCGAACCATCGTCTTGCAAAGCATACCAGACCCGCCAACCACTGCCTGAACTTCTCCGATGCACCGCCTCAACCACCACCGACGAACCGCACCACTTCGACCTGGTCACCGGCTCGTAGGATAGTCTCCGCCCAGTGCGGCCTCCTGACGATTGCGCGGTTGCGCTCAACCGCCACCGCGTCCTCGCTCAGCCCCAGTTCCCGTATCAAATCTCGCACGGAGGCCGCCGATGGCATCCTGCGAGGCTCGCCATTGAGCGTGATCGACATTGCCATAGGAGGCACTGGGCGATTATATCCCACTGGCATGCCCCACGGGTGCTCGAACACCAAGAAAATTTGTCACGAAATCGCCCCGGCGGGGCGCCTTCGCCAAGTATCAGACAAGCTGGATTGCAAGGGCGGAAGGCGCTACAATAGAAGGTGTCGGCAACCACGGCTCAGCCTGCCCGCTTCACAGCTGCCGCCATGTTCCCCTGCACGCTCGGAATCCGGTGTTTTCCGGCCATCCCGACACGGAGGCGGGTCCCGGTGACAGGCTAGGGGAGCCAGCCGGGGGGCGCGGAACGGATTGCAGGAACACTGCTAGCACCTACGACGCCGATCGCGCATTCCTTACCAACCGAGGGGTACATGGGGCTTCACAAAGTTCGCAAGGGACTAGACTTGCCGATCGCGGGCCAGCCTGCGCAGCAGGTCGATTCGGCCCCGGCCCCGGCCCGCGTGGCCCTGTTGGCCGAAGACTACATCGGCATGAAGCCGACCATGCTGGTCGCGGTCGGCGACGACGTGCGGCGCGGACAAGCGCTTTTCGAGGACAAGAAAACTCCCGGCGTCCGCTACACGGCTCCGGGCGGCGGCACGGTCGCCGCGATCAACCGCGGCGAGCGGCGAGCGCTGCAGTCGGTGGTGCTGCAGCTTGACGCAACGGAACTGCAGGGCGCGCACGACTGTGTGGCGTTCGAGTCCTATACCGGGCGACACCCGTCGGAAGTCACCTCCGAGCAAGCCCGCTCGCTGCTAGTCGAATCCGGCTTGTGGACGTCGTTGCGCGCGCGGCCGTTCGGGCGGGTCCCCGCCATCGACGCCAAGCCCAGCTCGCTCTTCGTAACGGCCGCGGACACAGATCCACTAGCGGCTGACGTCGATACCGTCATGGCTGGCAACGAGGCGCACTTCGCCCGAGGCTTGGAAGCACTCGCCAAGGCGGCGGGAGCGCCGGTCTTCGTGTGCAAAACCAAGGGCAGCGCTGTCAGCGCGCCGACCAGGGACAACATTCGCTTGGAAGAATTTGAAGGGCCGCACCCCAGCGGCACGGCAGGCTTGCACATACATGTGCTGGATCCGGTAGACCGCAACAAACAGGTCTGGCACCTCGGCTACCAAGACGTGATCGCCGTAGGGCGGCTGTTCGAGAGCGGCGTCCTGCCGGTAGAGCGAGTGATTTCCTTGGCTGGCCCTGCGGTGCAGCGCCCGCGCCTGCTACGGACACGGCTGGGGGCCTCAACCACAAGCCTGACGAGCCGCGAGTTGAACGCGGGCGAGACCCGCACGCTGTCGGGCTCGGCGCTGTCGGGACGACACGCCGAGGGAGAAATCTTCGGTTATCTAGGGCGCTACCACACCCAAGTCACCGGCTTGCACGAGGACAGCCAGCGGCGGCTACTGGGTTGGCTTGCCCCCGGCGCTCGCACGTTCTCGGTCATGCGGCTGTTCCTTGGCTCGTTGCTGCCGGGCAGGAAGTACTCGTTCACGACTACGACGAATGGTTCGGTCCGCGCCATGGTCCCGGTCGGCAGCTACGAGAAGATCATGCCCCTAGACATCTTGCCTGCCCCGCTGCTGCGCTCCCTGCTAATGCCGAATCCGGAGCGGGCCGAGGAACTGGGCGCATTGGAGCTCCTCGAGGAAGACTTGGCGTTGTGCTCGTTCGTGTCACCCGAGAAGGCCGAGTTCGGCAACCTGCTGCGCAACATTCTGACCACGCTCGAGAAGGAAGGCTAGGCCGTCCCGCACCGGAAAGCAACAGCGAAATCAACATGCGCGCGATCCTAGACTCCCTAGAAAAGCAGTTCCAGCCGGGCGGGCGGCTGGAGCGGCTGTACCCGCTGTACGAGGCGATGGACACCTTCCTCTACACGCCGGGCTCCACCACGCGCGGGGCAGCCCACGTGCGGGACGGCATTGACGTCAAGCGCATGATGGTCACGGTCGTGGTCTCACTCCTGCCGTGCGTCGCCATGGCGCTGTACAACACCGGCTACCAAGCCAATCTGGCCATCTCCCAAGGCGCCCAGCCGCTGGACACCTGGCAGACCGGCGCTCTGACTGCGCTCGGCTTCGGAGGATTCGACCCGACGGACATCCTCGGCTGCATCCTGCACGGCGCTCTGTACTACCTGCCCGTGCTCTTGGTCACCTTCGCCGTCGGCGGAAACTGCGAGGCTTTGTTCGCCGTGGTGCGCAAGCACGAGATCAACGAGGGATTCCTGGTCACCGGCATGCTATTCCCGCTGGTGCTGCCGCCGACCGTTCCGCTGTGGCAGGTGGCGCTCGGAATCGCTTTCGGCGTGATCATCGGCAAGGAAATCTTCGGCGGCACGGGCATGAACATCTTCAACCCCGCCCTGATGTCGCGCGCCTTCCTGTTCTTCGCCTACCCTGCGCAGATTTCGGGCGACCAAGTCTGGATAGCCGCCGACACGACGGTCGACGGCAGCAGCGGCGCCACTTGGCTGGCCGAGGCCGCGCTGAGCGGCCCGGACGCGCTGGCGGGCGGAAACGTGACTTGGCTGCAGGCCTTTCTGGGCTTGGTACCCGGCTCGATGGGCGAGACATCGACTCTGGCCTGCCTGATCGGAGCGCTGGTCTTGGTGGCCACCGGCATCGGCTCGTGGCGCATCATGCTGGCCGGCGCGGTGGGTTCGTTCCTGATGGTGCAGTTGCTCAATGCGATGGCCTCCACCACGAACCCGTTGATGAACGTGCCCTTCGAGTGGCACGTGGTGCTCGGCGGCTGGGCCTTCGGCCTGGTGTTCATGGCCACCGACCCGGTGTCTTCGGCACATACCAACAAGGGCCGCTATGTCTACGGATTCCTGATCGGCGTGCTGGCGATCCTGATCCGGGTAATCAACCCGGCGTTCCCGGAGGGGATGATGCTGGCAATCCTGTTCATGAACATGTTTGCCTCGCTCATCGACCACTTCGTGATCCAAGCCAACATCAAGCGCAGGAGGGCCCGCTATGCGGCATAACGCGCTCTACACGATCCTATTCTCGGGTGCGGTCTGCGTGGCCTGCGCGGTCTTGGTATCGTCGGCCGCGGTCTCGCTGAAGGAGCACCAGCTGCGCAACGCGGCCCTGGACAAGCAGCGCAACGTGCTCTTCGCGACGGGCTTGGCCCAGGCTGGCGAGAGCTTGGGCGCGGACGAGGTCCAGCGACGGTTCGAGGGCATCCGCTCGGTAGTGATCGACCTGCAGACTGGCGAGCGCACCGACATCGACCCGACCGGCTTCGACCAAGCCAAGGCGGCGAAGGATCCCGCGACCAGTCGGGAAGCACCCCAAAATCGAGCCTCGGTGCAACGATTGCCGGACCATGCCTTGGTCTACGAGGTCATGGACGGAGACGAGCCATCTGTGGCTGTGGTGCCCATCGAGGGCTACGGCCTGTGGTCCACCCTGTACGGCTTCCTCGCGGTCGGGCAGGATGGCAACACGATCGAGGGAATCACGTACTACCAGCACGGCGAAACGCCGGGGCTTGGCGGTGAAGTGGACAACCCCAAGTGGAAGTCGCTCTGGCCGGGCCGCAAGATCTACGGCGAGTCCGGCGATCCGGCCATCCGGGTGATCAAGGGCACGGCCGGCTCGGCGGCCGACGCGCCGCACGAGGTGGACGGCCTCACCGGGGCGACCATCACCAGCAACGGAGTGACATCGATGCTGGAATTCTGGCTCGGCGAGTCCGGCTTCAGGAACTATCTCAGGCAATTTCAGGAGGGGCAGGCCCTATGACACCAGCCAGCACCAAGACCCTGCTAGACCCGCTCTTCGAGAGCAATCCGATCGCCCTGCAGGTGCTCGGCATCTGCTCGGCGCTAGCGGTCACGACCAAACTCGAAACCGCGCTGGTGATGTGCCTAGCCGTGATCAGCGTGCTTGCGCTGTCGAACGTGTCGATCAGCCTGCTGCGCAACTTCATTCCCGGCAACGTGCGCATCATCGTGCAGTTGACCATCATCGCCTCGCTGGTGATCATGACCGACCAGGTGCTCAAGGCTTACATCTACGAGATCAGCAAGCAATTGTCGGTATTCGTCGGCCTGATCATCACCAACTGCATCATCATGGGCCGCGCCGAGGCCTACGCCATGCAGAACGGCCCCTTGGACAGCCTGCTGGACGGTATCGGCAACGGCCTCGGCTACAGTGCCGTGCTGATGGCGACCGCGTTCTTGAGGGAGCTGTTGGCGCAGGGCACCGTCTTCGGAGCGGTAGTGCTGCCCAAGGTGCATGACGGCGGTTGGTACAACCCCAACGGTTTGTTGGGGATCTCAGCCGGGGCCTTCTTCATCATTGGCCTGTTCATCTGGGCGCTGCGCAGTTGGAAGACCGATCAGGTCGAAGCGGAGGGCTAGGACAATGGAACAGTACCTCAACCTCGCCATCAAGGCAATCTTCGTCGAGAACCTTGCGCTGGCCTTCTTCCTAGGCATGTGCTCCTTCCTAGCCTGCTCGAAAAAGGTCAACACAGCACTCGGCCTGGGTGCGGCAGTGATCTTCGTGCAGACGGTGACCGTGCCGATCAACAACCTGATCTACAACCGCCTCCTCAGCGACGGAGCAATGGACTGGATCTCCCCTGCGCTGGCCGACTACGACCTGTCGTTCCTCGGCTTCCTGTGCTACATCGGCACGATCGCGGCCATGGTGCAGATCGTAGAGATGACGCTTGACCGCTACGTGCCCGCGCTGTACGCCGCGCTGGGGGTGTTCTTGCCTCTGATCGCGGTCAACTGCGCGATTCTGGGCGGGTCGCTCCTGATGGTCGAGCGCACGTACACGTTCGGCGAGAGCGTCGTCTTCGGGTTCGGCTCGGGCATCGGCTGGGCCTTAGCGATCATCGCCCTGGCCTCGATCCGCGAGCGCCTGCAGTACAGCAACATCCCGCTAGGGCTGCGTGGGCTGGGCATGACTTTCGTCCTCTCGGGCCTGATGGCAATCGGCTTCATGGCCTTCGGCGGGATCCAGCTCTAAGCAGCCAACAGGGAAGTTCAGGGAGCCAAGATGATCACTGTCCTGCTCGGCGTCGCCATGTTCACGGGCGTCATTCTGTCGCTCGTCGCCTTGCTCATGGTGGCCAAGAACCGTCTGGTCGCCAGCGGCGATGTCGCGATCGCCATCAACGGGGATCCCGCCAACACACTGACGGTGAAGTCCGGAGGCACGCTGCTGAGCACGCTGGCGGAAAACAAGATCTTCATCGCCTCCGCCTGCGGCGGCAAGGGTAGCTGCGGCGTCTGCACGGTGACGGTGTGCGACGGTGGCGGCGTCATGCTGCCGACCGAGGCCAGCCACATCACCCGCGGCGAGGCCCGCCAGGGCCTGCGCCTGTCCTGCCAGGTCAAGGTCAAGAACGACATGGAAATCCGGGTGCCCGACGAGGTGTTCTCGGTCAAGCGCTGGATGTGCAAGGTGCGTTCCAACGACAACGTTGCGACCTTCATCAAGGAACTCGTTCTGGAACTGCCGCCCGGCGAATCCGTGCCGTTCCGGGCCGGCGGCTACATCCAGATCAGCTGCCCTCCGCACACCGTGCACTACAAGGACTTCGAGGTAGCCCAGGAGTACCGCCCTGACTGGGACAGGTTCAACCTCTGGCGCTACACCTCCACAGTCAGCGAGCCAGTGGAGCGCGCCTACTCGATGGCGAACTATCCAGAGGAACTCGGCATCATCATGCTCAACGTGCGCGTGGCCTCGCCACCGCCCCGCGCGCCGGAGAACACTCCGCCGGGCAAGATGTCGTCCTACATCTTCAATCTCAAGGCCGGAGACGAAGTCGAGATCGCCGGCCCGTTCGGTGAGTTCTTCGCCAAGGAAACCAAATCCGAGATGGTGTTCATCGGCGGCGGCGCCGGCATGGCGCCTATGCGCTCGCATATCTTCGACCAGTTCCGCCGCATCGCCACGGACCGCAAGGTCACGTTCTGGTATGGCGCCCGCAGCCTGCGGGAAGCCTTCTACCTCGACGACTTCGAGATGATCCAGCGCGAGAACCCGAACTTCAAGTGGTACCTCGCGCTGTCGGATCCGCTCGAGGAAGACAATTGGACCGGCTACACGGGCTTCATCCACCAGGTGCTGCACGACAACTACCTCAAGGACCACCCGGCGCCAGAAGACTGCGAGTACTACATTTGCGGGCCGCCACCGATGATGACGGCTTGCTTCAACATGCTTGACAGCCTGGGCGTGGAGCCGGAGAACATCATGTTCGACGACTTCGGTGGCTGATCCCCGCACGCGCCGCTGCCCGGCGCTTCCCCTGCGTCGCGCCGCGGGCCTGAGCGCGGCGATCGCCGCATTGGCCAGTTGTGCCAGCGAAGAGCCGGCCCCGTCGGCCCTAGAACTGACCGGGGCCGCGATGGGCACCTCGTACAGCGTCGCGCTGCCCGCAGCCTCAGTGGACGACGGTGCGATCGGCTCGGCCCTCCGCGAGGCTCTCGACCGGGTCGATGCCCTGATGTCAACCTACCGCGCCGAC
Source organism: Bryobacterales bacterium (assembly GCA_965207255.1). Classification (GTDB taxonomy): domain Bacteria; phylum Acidobacteriota; class Terriglobia; order Bryobacterales; family UBA6623; genus VXMF01. The sequence goes on from OZ242276.1 coordinate 283,311, forward strand.
TCGGAAGTGTCTCGCTTCAACCGGCACGAGTCAGACGAGCCGCTTCCCGTCGCGGCGGAAACCTTCGCCGTGCTCGCAGCGGCGCAAGAAGTCAGCGCCGCCACGGGAGGCGCGTTTGACATCACGGTGGGCCCGTTAGTGGACGCCTGGGGCTTCGGCCCGCAAGAAATCTCCGCGCCGCCAACGGCGGAGGCCGTGCGCGCGCTCGTGGAGAGGACCGGCTGGCAGAAGCTGGCTCTGGACCCGAGCGGTCCGGCAATCAGCAAGGCAGTTCCACAACTGAGGATTGATCTGTCGGCGATCGCGAAGGGCTACGCGGTGGATCTCGTCGCCGAGGTCTTGGAACGGCTCGGCTACCGCCAGTACTTGGTCGAGGTGGGCGGGGAGCTCCGAGCGGGCGGCCAGCGGGCAGACGGCAGCCCCTGGCGTGTCGGAGTGGAACGGCCGGACGGTGCAGGCCGGAGCGTACACCGCATCCTCCAGATCAGCGACACCGGGGTCGCTACTTCCGGCAATTATCGCAACTTCCGCCAAGCGGGCGGCCAGCGGTTCGGCCACGTTCTCGATCCCCGCACCGGCTGGCCGACTGCGAACCAAGTAGTCTCGGCAACCGTGCTCCATCCCAGCGCAATGCGCGCCGACGCGCTTGCGACAGCCCTGCTCGTGCTCGGCGAGAGCGAGGGCATGGCACTCGCCGAGCGCGAGAATCTGGCCGTATTACTGCTCGTCACAAGCGGCGGCCAACCGCTGCGAGAGGTCGAATCTCCACAGTTCCGTGCGAAAATGGGAAGCAGGGTGCAATGACTGTAGTCTTGCTAGCCATCGCCTTTTTCGGGATCGCGATGGCCATTATGGCGATCGGGCTGCTGTCCAAGAATCGCTGTCTGCGCGGCTCCTGCGGCGGCCCCGACGTGCTCGACGCCCAAGGCGAGTCTTTACGCTGCGGGGCGTGTCCGCGCAGGGATGAGCAGGAAGTCGTTTCCGGCGATCAGACTACGCTGCCGCCCGTCACCAGCACGACCGATCCCGTCACGTAGTCCGACAGCGGCGAGGCGAGGAACAGCACCGGGCCGGCTGCATCTTGCGGCGTGCCGTGGCGGTGCAGCGGAATGTGCGGTATGGCTGCATCGCGCTGGCGTTGGGGAATGCCGAGGGCGATCCCGGTCGAGGTCTTGTCGCCTCTCTCCTTCGCCTGCGTCAGGCGCGACTCGATGAAGCCGTAGGCGACGGCATTGCAGCAGACATTGAAGCGACCCCATTCCTTGGCGATGGTCTTGGTCATGCCAACGATGCCCATCTTGCCAGCTGCGTAGTTGATCTGGCCGGCATTTCCGGCTACGCCCGAGGTCGAGCTGACGTTAACGATCTTGCGGCACGGCGGCCGGCGGCCGGCCTCGATGTCGGCCTTGGCCGACTCGCGCAAGAAAGGAGCGGCAGCGCGCACGATGCGGAACGGGGCCTTGAGGTGGACATCCAGCATCGCATCGAACTGGTCATCGCTCATCTTGTGGATCACGCCGTCCCACGTGTAGCCGGCATTGTTGACGATGATATCCACCGCGCCGAACGTGTCGATAGCGGTCTTGACAAGTCTGTCTGGCAGCTCCGGGTCGGTGACGCTGCCCGTGCAGACAGCGGCGGACCCGCCGGCGCTCTCGATTTCGCTGAGGGTCTCTTCGGCCGGTTCTGGGTCCAAATCGTTGACGATCACGTTGGCGCCATGTTCGGAAAACAGCTTGGCTACAGCCTTGCCAATGCTGCGTCCCGAACCGGTGACGATGGCGGTCTTCCCAGCGAGCAATTGCATAATCTAGCCATCATAGAACGAATCGGACAAGAGCCCGCCGAAGCGGCCTGCCGCGCCGCTCAGCGAGCGGGATTGGAATCGTAGCCGCGCTCGATCACGAAGTCCGTTTCGTACATGCTGTACACAGCCGGCGATAGGCCCAACTCCCTGTAGGCAGCCTGGGCAGCATGATTCTCGTGCTCAACATACAGGCGCACTCCGCAAACCCCCTGCTCGGCAGCCAGCTCCGTAACGCGGGCGTAGAGCGCGGTGAGTACGCCCCGACGCCTGTATTCGGGGGCCACGTAGACATTTTGCAGCCACCAAAACGTGGCGTTGCGCCAGTCGCTCCATTCGAATGTCAACGCCAGTTGGCCTACAGCGCGGCCATCCGCCTCAGCGATGAGGTAGAACCCTCGCGAGGAGTCATTGAGCTGTGCGGTGACACCCGTGCGCAACCGCTCGGCATCGAGTTGCACGCCCTCTGACTCGATAGCCAGCCGCTGATTGAAGTCAATGATTGTCTTGAGGTCTGTTGGCTCTGCCCGGCGGATGTTCACATTTTCATCGTAGCGCCGGGCCACGGCTTGGCTAGCAATCAGATCGCAACGGCCAGCGTCAGGCACAAGGCAAGGCTGCCGGCGGAATTCACTTGCTTACCACTACGGATCCTTGGATCTCAGCGAGCCGGACCCGTCCACTGCCGCTTCTCAACGCCAAGCTGCCTTCTACCGGCTTACGGAGACATCGCTAATACCATCGCGCACGGCGACAGACCCGGCTATGCCCTCCACCCCTTCCGATTCGCAACGGCCATTCAATCGTTCCGGATTCTCGCCGGGTCGGCAACTCAACGGAGTAATCGCCCGTCATTTCCGTTAGCCACGGCTTGCCATCTGAACTAGAAATGCCACGCCGCGTTTGGCATGTATCCTCCAACGGGCTACCTTAGAAGCTGAGCCATGGACAAGCGCGTCCTACCGATCGGCATCCAGAGCTTTCGCAACATTCGCGAGAGCGACTGCTACTACGTGGACAAGACCGGCTACGCGCTGCGCCTAGTCCAAGGGGGCAAGTACTATTTCCTCTCGCGCCCGCGCCGCTTCGGCAAGAGCCTCTTCGTCGATACCCTGAAGCATCTCTTTGAGGGAGACCAAGACTTATTCGCCGGCCTTGAAGCTTACGATCACTGGGACTGGGCGGTGCGGTATCGGGTTGTGCGGCTCGACTTCGCCGGCCTAAACGCGACTATACCCGGTGCGTTGGACGCACACCTCCAAGAGCAGTTGGCCGAAATCGAGAGCGATGCCAACATCCAGCCGCATCGTTCGTCGGCATCGTGGCGATTCCGACATCTGATCCGGACGTTGCATCGCGAGACCGGCCGACCTGTCTGCGTGCTGGTCGACGAGTACGACAAGCCGATCCTAGATGCCTTGGAGGACCCGGATCTCGCCCGCGCCAACCGGGACTACTTGCGCGGCCTCTATGGAATGATCAAGTCCTGCGATCAGCATATCCGCTTTGGCTTCCTCACCGGTGTGAGTAAATTCTCCAAGGTAAGCCTGTTCTCTGGCCTGAACAATCTCAACGACATCACTCTGGATCCGCGTTATGCGGCCATCTGTGGATACACAGAGGAGGATCTGGACAAGGTCTTCACCCCGCATCTGCAGGGACTTGATCGGGAGCAGATTCGCGACTGGTACAACGGCTACAACTGGGGAGCGGAGAGCGTCTACAACCCCTTCGATCTCCTCCTTCTATTCGACAAGCGTGAGTTCAAGGCTTGGTGGTTTCAGACCGGCACGCCGACATTCTTGGTGGAGACCCTGATCGAGCGCAACATCTCGACTGCCAACCTAGACTCCATGCTCGTAAGCGAAGACGATCTCGGCAAGTTCGAGGTGGGCAGCATCGGCCCGGAGGCGCTGCTGTTCCAAACCGGATATCTGACCATTGGCGGCCGAGAGACACGCCGCGGCCAGCGACTCTATCGACTCGTCTATCCCAATCGCGAAGTGCGCCAGAGCCTGAACGAGAGCCTGCTCAGCTATCTGACGGGTAACGATCCCCAGCGCGAGCAGCACCGAGATGCCCTTGAGGAACTTCTTGCTCAGGGTGACCTGACCGGGTTGGAGCGGCGCATCCGAGCCTTGTTCGACAGCATTCCGTACGAATGGCACACGCGCAATGAGATTGCGCACTACGAGGGGTACTACGCGAGCGTATTCTTTGGCTACGTCTCGGGTCTGGACGCAGACGTGACAGTGGAAGACAGCAGCAACCGCGGACGACTGGACATGGCAGTTCAAGCGGGTGGCCGCGTGTATTTGTTCGAGTTCAAGGCGTGGCATGAGAACCGTAGCGGCGCGGCTCTGGCGCAGCTCAAGGAGCGGGGCTACGCGGACAAGTACCGTCACCTCGAGCTACCGATCCATTTGGTGGGTATCGAGTTCAACGCTCAGAAACGCAACGTGGAAGTATTTGAAAGCGCGCTTGACTGAGTGGGTCGCGGCCACTCGCCAGACCGGGTACCCATACGATCAGTGCGGCCACGGGCGCGGCGGACTTCCAGCTTAGCGGTCCCGTAGGACGTTACGAGGCACGGCTAAGGACCAAGGTCTGATTCGCGGTAACTACTCGGGCCCCTTCTTGATTGCTTGTCTTTTCGCCTGACACCACGCAGATCAATGCTTGCGCTGGGATCCGGCCAGGTTTCGAACTGTGGTTTGTGTCGGGACCCGTCCTAGCCGGCAATCAGCGGCATTTCCGATCCAGCAAACAGGTCGCTTGACAACCGTGCTGGGAGCGCCTATGCTGCGTTTTAGGGGCTCCTGCGGGAAGCGACTCGGCGATGGGTGCATGGTACGGATCGAAGGCGACCTCGGGTCTGTGCCAGGCCTTGATCGCGGCCATGCCGCCGCATGCCACCTATATTGAGACGCATCTCGGCGGCGGCGCGATCATGCAGCGCAAGCCGCCCGCCCTGCGCAACATCGGCATCGATCGCAACGCCCGCGCGATCCGTGCCTTTCGCTGCCCGCACGAGGTGGAACTGGTGCATGGCTGCTGCCACCGCTTCCTGTCCGAATTCCCGTTTGTCGGCGACGAGCTGGTCTATTCCGACCCGCCCTATCTGCAGCGCACGCGCAAGTCGCAGCGCCGCTACCGCTACGACTACACGCAGGCCGATCACGAACAGCTGCTGGCCTTGCTCAAGAGCCTGCCCTGCGCGGTGATGCTGTCCGGCTACCCCTGCCAGCTCTACGAGCGGGCCCTGCCCGACTGGCACAGCCTGGCGCTGCAGGTGATGAACCAGGCCGGGGTGGTGACCGAGAAGGTCTGGTGCAACTTCGCGCCGGGGCGCGCCGTGCACTGGCACCGCTACGCGGGCCAGAACTTCACCCAGCGCCAGTGCATCAAGCGCAAGGCCGCCAGCTGGGCCAAGCGCTATGCGGACATGCCGCCGGGCGAGCGGCTGGCGGTGCTGGCCGCCCTGCTGGCGGTCGAGGCCGAGTGATGCCGAGCGTCAGCGAGAAGTCCCTGCGCGCGGAGCTGGAGACCGTCAAGGGGCAGGTCGCGGTGCTGCGCAAGGGCGGCCAAGTCTCGCCCGAAGTCGACGCCGTGCTGCGGACCCTGCTGAGCTTGCTGGCGCTGCTGGTGGCGGTGCTGCTGGAAAAGACCACCCGCAAGACCAGCCGCAACTCCAGCATCCCGCCCTCGCAGATGGACGAGCCGGACGCCACCCGGCGCGCTAGGCCGAACCGCAAGCCAGCCCAGCCCAACGATCTGACCAGCCCCAATCTGCAGCACGTCACGATCGAGGAAACGCTGACCGTCGAGGACTGCGACAAGTGTGGCTTCGATCTGTCGGATGTCGCTGCGCTGGACCGGGAAGTCCGCGTCGAGCACGACATCGTATTCAAGGTGATCGAGCGGCGTGTCGCGGCCGAGCTCAAGCAGTGCCCCAACTGCGAGGCCCTCAGCAAGGCCGCCTTCCCCGCCAGTCTGCCCGGGCCGCTGCAGTATGGCAGCGGCCTGCAGGCTTTCATCATCCACCTGCTGGTGGCCCATATGCTCTCCCTGCGGCGCACCGTCGGGCTCGTCAAGGCGATCTCCGGCCTGCGCTTGTCCGAGGCTACCTGCCTGGGCTACATCCGCCGCCTGCAGCAGGCCCTGCAAGCTTGGGAAACCGCCGCCGGCGCCCACCTGCTGGCCGCGCCAGCCTTGCATGCCGACGAAACCGGCCTGCGCGTGGAGCGCAAGAACCATTGGCTGCATATCCTCACCGATGGCACGCTGACGCTGAAGTTCCTGCATCGCCAGCGCGGCAAGGCAGCCATCGAGGCGGCCGGCCTGATCCCCCGCTTTCGCGGCACCTTGGTGCACGACTGCTTGGCCGCCTACCTCAGCTATGAGAAATGCCGGCACCAATTATGCGGCGCGCATTTGCTCCGCGAACTGACCTTCGTTATCGATTCCAACAACTACCGCTGGGCGCGCCTGCTGCAAGCCCTGCTGCAAGAGGCCTGCCGGCAAGTCAATCGCAGCCAGGACAAGGTCTTGAGCGCAGCCGCCTGCGAGGCCTTGCGCGAGCGCTACCGCACCATCCTGACCCAGGCTGCCGAGGAATTGCCCGCCATCCCAGCCCGCCGCAAGGGCCAACGCGGACGGATCGCCAAGTCCGACGCCCACAACCTGCACGAGCGGCTCGTCCAGCACGAAGCCTCCGTGCTGCGCTTCCTGCACGATCCCGACGTGAGTTTCACCAACAATGCCGGCGAGCGCGGACTGCGCATGGCCAAGGTCAAAGTTAAGGTCTCGGGCTGCTTTCGGACCAAAACCTACGGCGAGGCCTATGCCCGCATCTCCTCCTACCTGCAGTCCATGTCCGCGCTCGGCTACAACCCTCTCATCGCCATTCAAATCGCGCTCGACGGGCGCGCTGTCGACACGCTCACGCGACACTATGGCGCGACCCCCACTCCAGACCAAGACGCCTGAGGCGTTGCTCTGAGTGGCAACTCGACACCCAGCTGTGTCCGCTCGGCCCGCCGCTTGCCAGTCAGCACGCTTCCCGGCCCGCGACAGGCTTGCCACACCCTCAACCATGCGCAAGCTGGCCGCAGACCAGCGCAAGCCTTGAGCCGCGCCACGCTAGGCGAGAAAACAACCCCTCGCAGGGGCGTGAGTAGTTACGATTCGCGCCAAGCAATGCGACACTAGTAGCCCATGCTCGGCGGCTCATTCTTCCGCTTGACGTTGCTGCTGCTGGCCGCCTTAGCGGCCCAGTGTGCCAACGTCGAGCGGGTCACGATCCTGCATCTCAACGACCTGCATGCCCGCCTGTTACCGGACGAGCAAGGCAGGGGAGGATTCGCGCACGTCGCGACGGCGATCGCGCGGGAGCGTGCCAACGCTGAAAACGCGGTCGTGCTGCACGCGGGCGACATGGTGCAAGGCTCGCCCGTCTCAACGATCTTCGAAGGAACCCCCGTTTTCGAGGTAGCGAACAGGCTCGGCTTCGACGCCCACTGTTTGGGCAACCACGAATTCGACTACGGCTGGGAGAAGATCGCCGATTTCCAGCGTGTCACGAACGCTCCGATCCTAGCCGCCAATGTCATCGACGATCAGGGCAAACGACTCGTGCCGCCGACTGCAGTGCTGTCAGCAGGCGGGCTTCAAATCGGGATCGTCGGAGCCCTGACACCCGGCCTGTCTAGGCTGATCAAGCCCGCGCAAGCCGGACCTTGGCGCGCCGCACCTCTGGTGGAGTCCTTGCGGGCATCCGTCGCCGAGATGCACGCAACGGCCGATCTCGTCGTCGTCCTCGGGCACCTTTTTGACGACGAGGACGAAGCGATCCTGCGCGGGCTGCCGGATGTGGATGTGCTGGTCGGCGGACACGACCACGGAGGCAGGAACACGGAACTCGTCATCGACGGGCGGATCGGCGTCAAACTGCGCCCCTACGGCCGCGAACTCGGGCGGCTCGATATCGCCTTCGACCGCGATGCAGGACGGATCGTGCAGCACCGCTGGCGAAGGATCCCGGTGTCTCAGGGCCGCTTTCCGGCTAACGCCGATGTCGCCGCCCTCGTCGATCGCTGGGAGTCCAAGGTCTCCGAGCTGGTAGACATCGAGATCGCAGAGTGTGACCGTGCGCTCGGTCGAGACGAGGTCAAGCGGCTGATCGAACGCGCCCTGCGCGAAGCGACCGGAGCGCAGATCGCCTACATGAACCGCGGAGGAGTGCGCGACTCATTGACGCAGGGTACTGTAATGGCGCGCCACATCTGGAACATCCTGCCGTTTGACAACCAGCTGGTCGAAGCCGCCGTCCGCGGCGACCAGTTGCCCGAAGAGGCCCGCGCGGGGCAAGTGGTCGAGCCTGGCCGGATGTATCGCTTCGTCACCAACGACTACGTGGCAGGCTTGCCCGAATTCGCCGGGATCGAATTCAACACCAGCGATCTGACGTTGCGGGACGCAGTCCTCGACTGGGTCGAGGCACGCGGGCGCGTGCCTTGACCGGCTGGGAATCGCCCGACTGCTACTGGCCGCGTCGTTCCTTGTCGTACGGAGCGCCGGTGCCTGACGAGCCCAAGAAGAACTTGCGTCCGTCTTCGAAAGTCACATCGCGCCCGTTGGCGCGGTTGGAACGGTCCTTGGCCTGATAGCCGTCGACAACGATGACTTGGCCGATCTTGATCGTGTCGCGCTTGAGCCCTCGCCGCAGCAAGCTGTTGGGCGTGCCGCCCTCGACCATCCAGACCTCCTTGTTGCCGGCCTCATCGGTCACTTCCAAGTGAATCCAAGTGTGCGGGTTCACCCACTCCACGCGGACCACAGGTCCTTTGAGCACCAGCGGCCGGTTCGGGTCGAACTCGGCGCCGAAAGCGTGGTGCGCATTGACGGGCACAACCCCGACCAGCAGCAATGCCAGCGCCACCGCCGCTGCCCGCAGTCGAATCATCCTCTCGTTGTTGATCATTGCTTTGTGTTCCTCGCCAGCCAGCCGTCGCGCCTAGTCGTCGGACTTGCCCAGCACGTCCTGTTCCAATATGCGGGCTCCCCGCAAGATTCCTCCGAATGAGTAGTTGGCCTCATGGCAGGCATACTCGTAGACCCTGCTCTCGGTCGCTGGCCAAACGTACTCGCCGCTCCATGGCCGCGTCCATACGGTCGGATCGTTGACCGTGAACTGATATCGCAGGGTCTTGTCGTCGATGCGCGAGAAGCGCTCGACCACATGCAGGTTGCGCGAAGCCCCCGACAGCGCCGGGCGGTCGCTGAAATTAGTCGTGTCGACCACCAGCGTGTCGCCCTCCCAGTGCCCCACCGAGTCGCCTAGCCAGCTGCGCACGTCCGCCGGGGCGTGCTCCGCATTCATCCGGATGATACGTGCGTCATGCACCATCTCGACCAAGATCATGACGTAGTCTTCGGTCTGCACGATCCGCTTCAAGTTGTTGTACAGCACGGGCAGCATTGGCGGCCCGCCGGTCGAGCCGAACCCCAGCAGGCAGCGCTCGGCAAGCGGCCTTAGTTCGGGATCATCGTAGGGGCCGGGATCAATGCCCTCCTTGATCCACCACGCCTCGCCGGTATTCGGGCGGAACAGCTTGCTCCGGGCAGCCGCCGATGCCTTGGCCTCGGGTGTCCTCTCAGGCCGGCGTCCGTCCTTCGGATCAGTGATGATGGAGGTGCGCCACTTTCCGTCAATCTTGACGGCGCCACTGCCCCGGTCGATCCAGAACGCGTTGTAGCCGCCAACATTCCCCGCGGCCCCGGTGGAGCCATCGCCGCCTTCCGGAGGCGCTTCGCGGTCGGGGTCTGTGGCGGCGTTTCGGCGTGCCAAGTACTCCGCCTCCTTGCGGGCAATCTCCTGTGCTTCCTCGTCGGTTAGCGTGAGCTTGTCACCGAACTTCGCCGGGCGCTGCAGTGGCGTCAGCGTAGCGATGTCGTACGTGCCCGATAGGTCGGGTCGCTGCGCGGCCTGTGAGTCGTCAGCTGCCCATCCTGGCATCACGACCATTGCCAAAACGGCAACGATGATTGAGGTTCGATTCAACATGGCAAATTTTCCTCCTTCCTGCGGGCCGGTACGTCGCATGCGCAAGTCGGTCTCTACGACTACCTCTCGAGCGGGCGGCGCCGATACTCGCCGAAGAGCAGCTCTTCGACAAACTCGACGCACTTGAAGTCCATCAGACGGGCGTCCTTCTCCATGCGCCGGTAGAGCGGCATGGAAATCTTCCACGGGCGGGTGAAGACCTCGGGATCCACGATCTCCGCCTCGTACTGGATGTGATAGGGGGAACTGAGCGTGTACCGCTCGGTGACACGCAGCTGGTTGCTGTGATGCGTGCCGGACCGGTCGAACCAAGTCTGGTCGCTCAGCCCGGTGACTTCCACGACGAGCGTATCGCCCTCCCAGTGCCCCACGGACTGCCCCATCCAGGCGTCGGTCTCCGCCGGACCGACGTCACGCATGTAGATCTCGCGCACGGCGCCGGCGTACTCGTAGGCGATGAACACCGAATCGTCGTTCTGGAAGATCTGGAACGGGAGCGGCATGTAGGTTGCGCGCGGCACGCCCGGCAAGTAGCACTTCACCTCCGGATCCCGCTCGATCCAGTTGGCTCGGTTCTCCTCCCGCTTCTTGGCCGCCTCGGGCTTGTACGGGATCTTGCCGCCTTCTACCACGCCCATGCCGCCGGGCACTGCGCCGACGGCGCCAAGCCTCAGCACCGGCACGGCGGGCAGCGGGCCATGCGGGCCATCCCGGAGCATCATGGCGGGACGCGCCACGTGACGCTCGATGTCGTAGTTGGCAGTATTGACGGCCTGCCAGATGCCGTTCAGGTCAGGCTTGCCGCCGGCCAGGCGGGGGGGCTCGAAATCGGCAGACTGGGCCTGCATCGGCAGAGCCGCAGCCAAAAATAGAAGTGCGATTGCTAGCAGTCGGGTCACCACACCACGCATGATAGCGCTTCCTGCACCTGAACGGCTCCCCGCAAGCTGGCTCGGCCGCTTCCGGCAGCTAGACTGCCGTCCCTCGAGGCCGCATTCAGTCCGCGCGGACGAACTTCTGAATCCTGCCATTAACCGTCTCTGCGGCATAAATGGCTCCGCCTGCGCCCACGGCGATGCTATGCACTTGGTGCAGTTGGCCCGGCTCGGACCCGTCCGTGCCGAACCAGCCAAGCACGTTTCCCTCGAGCGAGAGCTTCGAGATACGCCCCAAGTCGCCATCGCACATCCACAATACGTCAGCGCGCCGGTCGTAAGCCAGATTCCACGGCGTGCCCAGCCCGTTCCACGTGGCCAAGTGCTTGCCGTCCGCGTCGAAGACTTGGATGCGCTTGTTGCTGCGGTCCACTGCGTAGAGGCGATCCTGGCTGTCCAATGCCACGCCGTGGACGACGTCGAACTGGCCATCGGCAGTGCCCGGCCCGCCCCAATGCTTGATGTACTCGCCGGAGGCGTCGTACTTGACGATGCGGGTGTTGCCGTACCCATCGGCGATGTAGACATTGCCCTTGCTGTCGTGGTCCACCCCGGCAGGCAGATCGAATGCATAGGGGGCTTCGTTACTGCCAGTGCTTGCGGCGAAGCCGCCAATCATGAGCATGGTCCGACCCGCCGGAGAATACTTGTACACGGTGTGCGAATCGCGGGCGACCAGCCAAATGCCCCCGTCCGGACCGACCGCCATGCCGTGGGCGGCTACCTGGTGGGTCGACAGCGTCTTGTCTTCCTTCCAAGACTGGATCAGGCTGCCATCACTGGAGAACTGGATGAGCGGGTGGGAGCCGCGGTTGTAGAACCAGACGCCGCCTTGGTTGTCCACCGCAACCGCCATACCCTGTCCGGGCTCGTATCCCTCGGGCAACTCGCCCCAGCCGACGACCGGCTTGTAAGGCAATTCAGGCTGGGCTGCAAGGGGCAGTGCCAGCAAGGCAACGCTTGCGAGCAGCAATAACGCCAGGCTCGGAGAAACAGGGCGATCAAACGACCTACGACAAGAGTTGATGGGCATGCGCCGGAGCATAGCAGATGATGGCGACCCGGTGGCGGGAAGGACCCTCGCTAACGTTTCTCGGCTGGCCCTTGCCAAGTACGTCAAGACCGCGGCCTCTCCTGGCAGTCGGATCGAGGCGGTTTGTAAATTCCTGCGCGCCAGAGAATGCTCTCGGCAAACCATCGTGCTTATAGGGCTGATCGCGCACTAGTCCGGAACCTCGACAATGTGCGCGGAACACCATTGGGCTCCATGCTGGTGCCTGAAATCACCCGAGATAGGCATATTGATGTATTGAGTGTATGATTAGATGCATGAGGACTACCCTAAGTATCGACGATGGCTTGTATTCAGACATCAAGAAGGTCGCGAAGGAGTCCAACAGGAGTATCTCGTCGGTCGTCCACGACTTTCTCCTCGAAGCTCTGAGTCGGCGTCAAAGCAGGACCCACGAGCCCGTCGAGATTCCGGTGTTCCACGGAACCGGAACACAGCCGGGCGTTGACATCACCGACAACGCTGGCCTCCTAGCGATCATGGAGGATGACGGCAATGGTCCTGCCTGACGTCAATGTCTTGATCGCTGCGTATCGAGCAGATTCTCCCGAGCATGAGCGGTGCCACGCTTGGCTCACGTCAGTTGCGAACGGGGACGATGCATTTGCGCTCTCCGAAATCGTCCTCAGTGGTTTCCTCCGGATCGTCACCAATCCCCGAGCATTCAAGCAGCCCTCGTCGCTTGCCAGCGCACTGGAGTTTGTGAACACGTTCAGGGCTGTGCCCCATTGCGTTGACTTGCGCCCAAAGCAGCGCCACTGGAGGATCTTCGCTCGGCTTTGCGAGCAGGCCGAAGCTAAGGGGGATTTGGTTGCAGACGCTTACCATGCAGCCTTGGCCATCGAGTCTGGTTCGGAATGGGTAACGCTTGACGGCGACTTCGCACGGTTCCCTGGATTGAAGTGGAGCCGTCCGCCACAAGTTCACCAAGTGATCCATCAAGCCGCCGAAGCGCCATGAACTACCGGACCCGTTCATGCGGTACTCGATCGTTAACGGCTCGGCTCGAGCGGCGGTAGTTCGATCCCAACACCGCCAAAGGGCGTGAGCAGTTTGTGAACTGCCGTCCCGAACCCATCCTCTGGACTAAGCTCCCACCGGACCACTTGAGCGAGAATCCGCCGCGCCTCTGCTTCGATCAACCGGCCCTTGGTAGCCGAGGGAACACCCATTCGGGCCTTCACTTCGTTCTCCAGACTACGGATTGTGGTCATTGCCATCGTGCTGCGTTCCAGTTGATCCGATGCTCGCATTGCAACGCGCTCGCAGCCGGAGCGCGAGTTGCCAATAGCGGCGATGCTGGCGCGTTCAGGTTCCAAGGCGCCGATCGTGTCGTGGGATGGCATGCGCATCGTCTGCCCGCACACTCGCATGTGTTCCGACAATCCGCTCGGGAAGATTCGCAAGCACAGCGATCCTATGCCAACCCTTGCTCGATGCCGCTCAGATCGCAATGTCTCGGCGGGTGCATTGCGCCCGTCGCCTCGAAACCGATACGCTAGGAATTCGGAATGGTAAAGACCGAACGCGAACTCGCAGCCGACATCGTGCAGGTCGGCAAGCTGGTCTACGACAAGGGCTGGGTCGCCGCCAACGACGGCAACATCTCCATCCGCCTTGATGACGAGCGCATCATGTGCACGCCGACCGGCGTGTCGAAGGGCATGATGCACGTCGACGACATCATCATCGTCGACTATGACGGCAACAAGATCTCCGGACGTCTCGAGCGCACGTCGGAGATCAAGATGCACCTGACGATCTACGAGCTTCGCGACGACATCGACTCAGTTGTGCACGCGCACCCCCCCGTGGCGACTGGCTTCGCCGCGGCCGGGCGCGCCTTGAACACGGCACTGCTGCCAGAGGTGGTGATCGGTCTCGGCTGCGTGCCGCTGGCGGACTACGGCCTGCCGGGCACGGACGCCCTGACCGAGCCGATGCTGCCTCTGATCCCGCAGTACGATGCACTGCTGCTGGGCAATCACGGCGCGGTCACCTACGGCAAGGACGTCATGCAGGCTTTCTTCCGCATGGAAACCGTAGAACTCTTCGCCCGCATCAATTTCGTCGCCGAGATGTTGGGCGGAGCGCGCGCGCTGCCTCGCTTGGAAGTCGACAAGCTGTTCGAGTCGCGGGGCCGCTACGGCGTCGCCTCGCGGGCAGTGCAGCAGCCCGGCTGCCCGGTTTCGGCCGAGGACGTGTCCGCACCGGCACAGGGTGCGCCAATCGGCGACAATGGTATTTTCGTCACCCGGGACGAATTGATCCAACTGCTGGAAGAAGCGATCCGGGCCAGAGGAGGTTAATTGACTCATGGGTGAGGCTCTAGGACTAATCGAGACACGCGGATTCGTTTCCTTGGTGGAATCCGCCGACGCCGCCGTCAAGGCGGCCAACGTCACCTTGGTGGGCTGGGAGAAGATCGGCTCGGGCTACGTGACCGTCCTGATGCGCGGCGATGTCGCCGCGGTCAAGGCTGCTACGGACGCCGGGGCCGCTGCCGCCCGCCGCGTTGGCGAGTTGATCTCGGTCCACGTCATCCCGCGTCCGCACACCAATCTGGACCAGATCTTCGCGATCTCGCCCTCCGATTAGGCCGTACCGTCGGCTGGACCCCGCAGCGGAGAACCTGCCCCAATGATCCTTGCGCGTGTCGTCGGCAACGTCGTGGCCACCCGCAAGGATGCGCGGCTGGAGGGCAAGAAGCTGCTCGTCCTGCAGCACCTCACGCCCGCCGGCGCTCCGCGCGACCAATACGTGGTCGCCTTGGACACGGTCGGGGCGGGCGACGGGGAACGCGTGCTCTGCGTGGCCGGAAGCTCAGCCCGGATGGCGTCGGGCATGAAGGACACCCCGGTCGACACGGCGATCGTGGGCATCGTCGACACCATCAGCATGTTGCCGGGAGAGCAGTGATGCGGCTGGCGCGCGTGGTGGGCAACGTCTGCGCGACCGTCAAGGATCCGCAGTTGGAAGGCCTGAAGCTGCTGGTGCTCCAGCCGATTGATGCGGCCGGGGAAGATGTCGGCTCGCAGCTCGTCGCGCTCGACGCGGTCGGCGCAGGCTCGGGCGAGACGGTGTACTGGTCCGGGCGGCGCGAGGCCTGCCTGGCGTTCGACCCACAAGTGCCGTCCGACGCCAGCGTGACGGGGATCGTCGACTCGGTCGCGGGCCAGTAGCGATGCTGCTCAGCAAGGTGGTGGGCGAGGTCGTCGCCACGCACAAGCACGCTACCCACGACGCGATCAAGCTGCTGCTAGTGCGGCAGGTCGATCGGAGCGGCGCCGAGCACGGCGCACCGTTCGTGGCGGTCGACACGCTGGACGCGGGAGTCGGCGACACGGTGCTGTTGACGCTGGATGGCTGGGCAGCCATGACCGCTGTCAAGCGGGCCAAAGCGCCGATCGACGCAGCCGTGATCGCGGTCGTGGACTCAGTACACTGGCATGAACCCGAATCAGCTCGAGCCGACGAGAACTGACGGTCGGCTGATACGATGACGGATTATGCGGCGGGTTAGCCGTCGGTGTTTCCTAGCCGCCGCGGCGGCACCGACAGCCGCCCGAGGGGCCGGCCGAGGAACCCGCCTAAAGGCCCCTGCGTCTGAATTCCAAGACGGGCTGACGGGTCGGGACATCGCGCGCTTGACCGATCCGGCCGTCCTGCACCACCTGCCCGGCTCAAACCACCGGTGCGTCGCGAAGAACAGCGCCTTCGTGTTAGTCGCCGCCGAGCACGGGGGAGTGCGGCACTTTCACCGCTTGGACCTCAAGCGCGAGCGCTTGACCCAGCTCACGGAGGGCGCGGCCGTGCATCCCTATGCCGCGCACCTGCGCCGCAACGACCGGGGTTTTTACTACCTGCAAGGCAACGATCTGCTCCAAGCTGACATTCAAGGCGGTGGGCGGCGAACACTGTTCACCTGCCCCGACGGCTGGTCCCTGACGGGCGACTTGGACATTTCCAGCGGGGAGCGCTACGCGGCCCTGGTCGAAATCGCCACAGACCATGTCGAGCCGACGCCAGAGAGGCTGTTCGAGCGCGAGCCGCACTGCCGCATCCGCATCGTCGAGATGGCGCGCAACCCCTCGCGCGGGAAGACTTGGGTGGCGACCGAGGAGCGCCGTTGGCTCTCGTCCCCGCGCTTCCGCCCTTGGCGGTCGCAGCTGCTCTACGCGCGCGAGGGACCGTGGCCAAAGGTCCGCCGCCGGTTGCAACTGGTTAACCTCGACGGCAGCGGCAAGACCAGCCTCCGGCCGGCGAAAGGGGCCGAACGCATAGGGGCGTCGTACTGGGCCGCCGACGGAGCGCGCCTGCGCTTCGTGCATTTTCCGGAGGGCGAGAAATGGACGGCGGGAATCCGCAGCATTCAGCCGGAAACCGGCGAGGAAACATCCGACACTCCCTGCTCGGGCTTCGACTGGATGACCGAGAATGCGGACGGCACGGCCATCATCGGCGCTAGCCGGCGCCCATCCGGCCCTAACCTCTACGTGCTGTTCCCGCGGATGCGTCGCGAGATCACTCTCGGCGAGCATCTCAGCAGTCTGAAGCCGTATCCGGTGGCAGGCACTGACAGAACAGACCCACTAGCGGCAACGCCGTCCCCAGCGCTCGCACCGGATAGCGCATCCGTCTACTTCTCGTCCGACTGGGAGGGGCTTCCGGCGGTGTATCAGATGCTCATCGACGACTTGGTCGAGGCTACTCTCGAATGATGTTCGGCGGGTTCGAGAGTTGGCCGAGGCCCCGCAACGGTTGCACAGGCCGACGAGATTTGACATCCCACGCCATCCCGGATACGTTGGAAGCTCAAGCCCTTGGCGACCCTAGCTCCCATATTCCGGGAAACCGAAATCCTGCTTACCGGAGCGAACGGTTTCCTGGGCAAAGTGATCCTTGCCCTGCTGCTGGACCGCTTCCCCGAGGTGAAGCGGCTGCACGTGTTGGTGCGGCCCCGCCCCGGACTGTCCAGCGCCGACCGATTCGCGCAGGAAGTCCTCGACTCTCCGCCCTTGCAGCCGCTAGTGCGACGGGCCGGCCGGGAAGCCCTGCTTGACCGCATCAACGTCCTCTCGGGGGACGCGTCGATGCCACTCGCCGGGCTCGACCCGGGCCAAGTGCGCGCGTTGGCCGGCCAGGTTGGCCTCGTGCTCAACTGTGCCGGCCTGGTCGACTTCTTCCCGCCAGTGGACCTGTCGCTACGGGCAAATGTCGATTCGGTCGAGCGCCTGCTCGACCTCTGCGGCCGGCTGGACGCCAAGCTGCTGCACGTCTCAACGTGCTATGTGGCCGGCGAAGCCGACGGCTTGGTCGAAGAGACCGAACCGGTCATCGGCTATTATCCGCGCCGCTCGGGACCGCACGATGCCAGCTTCAGCGCTGGCAGCGTGCTAGCGGACTGTCGCAAGGCGGCCTCCGCGGCCGGGGATGGCTTAGAGGCAGCCGAGCGCGCTACCGCGCTTACCGCGCTGGGCCGCGTCCAAGCCGCTAAGTGGGGCTGGGTCAACACCTACACGTTTGCGAAGAGCCTCGGCGAGCAAGTGCTTGCGTCCCAGAGCGAAGTGCCATATGCCATCGTGCGCCCGGCGATCGTGGAGAGTGCGCTGCAATACCCGTTCCCGGGCTGGATCGAGGGTGGCCGCACCGCGGCGCCTCTGGCCTTGATGGCCCTCGGCGGGCTGCTTGACTGGCCCGCCCGGCCAGATCTGAGCTTGGAGATCGTGCCGGTGGACTTGGTCGCGGCCGGGACGCTGGCGGTGGCGGGCGCACTGCTGTCGGGAAACTCCAGAGAGGTCTATCACCTCGCCAGCTCGGACCTGAACCCGTATCCGTTAGCGGACCTGATCGGCCTGCTCTGCGACGAGGCACGAGCGAACGGCAACCGGGTCCGAAGACCCCCGCTGTGGCTCGACCCCCTGCCCCGGCTGCGCTTTCTCAGCGCGGTCGAAGCCGACCGCCGAAGAAAGATGCAACGGGCCCGCATCCAGCGCGTCCAGCGCCTGCTGGAGCGCAGCGGCCGGCGCGAGCGGGCCGCGCAACTGAGGGTCTTGGAACTGCAGCTCGGATTCCACGAGGAGACTTTCCGCCAATACATGCCGTTCATCCACGATCACCGCTACGTGTTCGAGGCGGTGAACATCAGGCAGTGCTACGAACAACTCGACGCCGCTGATCGCGACTTGCTGCCTTGGAGCCCCGAAGCAATCGACTGGCCCGAATACTGGCGCAAGTGCCAGATTCCGGGAATCCGGCAATGGGTGCAGCCCGAGGCGGTGAGACAATGGGCGTTCCAACTCTAGGCTTTCGCTCAGAGAAGGGTTGTGGCCATGACCACGGTTGACCTGCGCAGCGACACGGTCACGCGCCCCACGGAGGCGATGCGCCAGGCCATGTACGGGGCCGATGTCGGCGATGACGTCTTTGGCGAAGACCCGACCGTGAACGCGCTCGAGCGGCGCGCCGCCGAGCTGGTCGGAAAGGAGGCGGCCCTGTTCGTGCCGTCGGGCACGATGGGCAACCAGGTCGCGGTGGCCGTGCACACTTCGCCCGGGCACGAGGTGATCTGCGAGGAGCACTCGCACGTGGTGCTGTACGAAATGGGCATGCTGGCGCGCTTTTCGGGATGCCTGGCGCGCACTGTGGCCACCAGCAACGGGATTCTCGACTGGCCGGCAATCCGCTCGCGGGTGCGAGCTGCGTCAGACCACTTTCGGGGCACCGGGCTGATCACTCTGGAAAACACCCACAACTACGCCGGCGGGCGCGTGTACCCGATGGAGACCTTGCGAACGATCCGGGCAGAATCGAGCGCCGCCGGACTGCCCGTCCACATGGACGGAGCGCGGGTGTTTCACGCGGCTGCTGCGCTGGGGGTCGAGTTGCACGAGATCGCTGCCAACGCGGATTCGCTGACCTTCTGCCTATCCAAGGGGCTGGGCGCGCCGGTAGGCTCGCTGCTGACGGGCAGCCGGGACTTCATCAAGGAAGCCCGACTGGTCCGCAAGGCCCTCGGAGGGGGCATGCGACAGGCCGGGGTGCTAGCTGCGGCCGGCCTAGTTGCGCTTGAGCAGAGTCCCGCCAACATCCCCGCCGCCCACGCCGACGCCAAGTTCTTGGCCAAGTCGCTGGCGAGCTTGCCGGGCATCTCGGTCAACCCGGACGATGTGGAGACCAATATCATCTTCTTCGACATCTCGGGCACCGGCCTGACGAATGCCGAATTCACCGGCGCTTTGCGCAAGGCCGGAGTGCTAGCGCTTGGACTGGCCCCCGGCCGGATTCGGATAGTGACGCACCAGGACGTCGACCGCGCCTGCTGCGAACGGGCCGTTGAAGCGATCGCGGAGGCCTGCGCAGCGCCGGCAAACCCCTCTTGAGCACAACATGCAGTCATTGCGCCAGTTACCGGCCCTGCTCGTCCTAGCGACGATCTGCGGCCTGCAGGCACAGGTCTTGTTCGACGCCTCGCCCGGAAGTCCGCTGCGCTTCCATCCCAGCGATAGCGCCGTGCTGGCGGGTGACGAGAACCGCAACGATTTCGATTGCAGCGTCGAGCCCCAGTCCCCGCGCCTGGGATTTGACCTCAAGTTCACGGCGGGGTACGTGGTCCAAGTGCCCGCCAAGACCGTTACAGCCTCCGGAGACAGCCTGCGTATCCTGTTCCGAGTCAAGACCGCAGGGCCCGATGGCGCCCCCGCCGTCTACTTCCGCCAGAACTTTGACGTCCCGCATGTTTCCGCCGAGGGCGGCACCGCCACATTTCCGGGCCGCTTCATAGTCGGCCCGGGACAGTACGAGATCGATTGGCTGATGCGCAACCGGCAAGGCCGGGTCTGTTCGGCCCACTGGACGGCCAGTGCACAGATGCCCCCACGCACGGGGATGCTGGCCGCTGCGGCGCCGATGAATCTGATCCGGCCCTACCGCGGGGACACCTTCGCGGACGAGCCGCCGGTGGAGCGGGCAACAGAGGCAGCCGGCGGGTTGCATGTCGCGCTGCTGGTCAACCTAGCACCGTTGGACCGCAACCGTTTCAAGCTCAACGCACACGAGATCGAGAGTCTCGTTACCATGCTCCGCACGCTACACCGCGAGCCCAGCTTGGGGCTCTTCAGCCTGACCGCGTTCAATGCCTACGACCGGAAGTTGGTGTACTCCGTAGAACGCCAGCCCCGGCTCGACTTCGCAGCTCTAGGGGATGCAATCGAGTCCATGCCCTCAGGGGTGGTCGGCGTGGACGCCTTGGCGGACGAGGAGGGCGACCAGCACTTCCTTTCCTCCCTGCTCAACAGCGCATTCGACGCGGCACGAGAGCGTCCTGACGCGATCGTGATCATGGGGCCCAAGGTCGACCGCGATTCCGCGATCTCTGCGGAGCTGCTGGAGATCACGGCACGGAACGGAACGGTCTTCCAGTTCTCCTACAATCGCAACCCTCACAGCTACCCGTGGCCCGGGGCGATTGAATCGGCATTGCGACCGTACGGGTTGGTGCATTACAACGTAGCCCGCCCGCAAGACTTCAGCCGGGCCCTGGCGGGCTTCTTGGACGCCTTGGGCGCATTGCCCGCGGGAACCCGCGCCCAAGGCACCGGGCAGCCGGCGCATTAGCTCTGGCGTCGCACATAATAGAGTTGTCATGCGCGTCCCGCTCTGCCTGCTTGCCATCGCGATCGCCCTTCCGACGGCGGCCCAAACCGTGTCGGAACGGCCCAATATCGTTTGGATCTTCTCCGAGGACCAGTCCGACCACTACGGGCCGTTCCAAGCTTCCCTCGCCAAGACGCCCAACATTGACCGGATGGCATTGGAGGGGGCCAAGTTCACGCGGGCGTTCGTCACCGCGCCGGTATGCTCGCCGTCCCGGTCTGCATTGGTCACGGGGATGTACCAGACTACGATCGGCGCCCACAATCACCGCAGCGGC
This sequence comes from Bryobacterales bacterium, assembly GCA_965207255.1. GTDB lineage: Bacteria > Acidobacteriota > Terriglobia > Bryobacterales > UBA6623 > VXMF01. Next base: position 304,119 of record OZ242276.1, read on the forward strand.
CGGGGCGACCGCAAGATCCACCTGCCCGGCGACGTCGAACCCGCCCCGGCGATCCTGCGCCGAGCGGGCTACTACGTCACCAACGGCCGCCACGGCAATGATGGCACCCTCTCCAAGGGCAAGACGGACTACAACTTCGAGTACGCCGCAGATCTCTACGACGGAGCGGACTGGGCTGGCCGCGCTAGCGGCCAGCCGTTCTTCGCGCAGATCCAGTTGCGCGGAGGAAAGTACCGCAACCAGCGCACGCTAGAGCCTGTCAAGGGTGTGCAGACTAACGGCATCGACCCGAAGAAGGTCAAGCTGCCGCCCTACTATCCAGACCACCCGCAGATGCGCAAGGACTGGGCGCAATACCTGGAGTCGGTCGAGCACGTGGATTGGGAGGTCGGCAAGATCCTCGAACGCCTGGAGCGCGAGGGCGTATCCGACAACACGGTGGTGTTCTTCCTCACGGACCACGGCGTGAGCCACGCCCGCGGCAAGCAGTTCCTCAACGAGGAGGGCACACGGGTGCCGCTGGTGGTGCGGGCACCCGGCAGGGTCGAGCCCGGCTTGGTGCGCGAAGACCTGGTGGCTCACATCGACGTGACGGCTTCTTCGCTGGCGTTCGCGGGTATCGAAGTCCCCGGCTGGATGGAGGGGCGCCCGTTGTTCGGCTCTGACGCCGAGCCGCGCGACTACGTCGTCTCCGCCAGAGACCGCTGCGACGAGACGGTCGACCTTATCCGGAGCGTGCGCACCGAGCGCTTCCGCTACATCCGCAACTTCGTGCCGGAACGCCCGCACCTGCAACCCAACCGCTATAAGGACAGCAAGGCGGTGATCCAGACACTGCACAAATTGCGGGAAGACGGGAAGCTGTCGAAAAACATCGAAGCCATGTTCTACGGCGAACGCCCCAACGAGGAGCTTTACGACTTGCGGGACGATCCCTGGGAGATGCGCAATCTAGCGGACGATCCCGATCACGCAAAGATCTTGGCCAAGCTGCGCTCCACCCTCAAGGCATGGATGAAGCAGACCGGCGACCGCGGGCAAGAACTCGAAGACGCGGCCACCTATGGCGCGGACATGGCGGTGTACCTCAAGGGGCAGAAGGGGGAGCAGGGAGAGATTCTCAAGCGGAACATTGCGGATACGGAGGCTTGGCGGGAGGCCCGAGCCAAACGCTCCGAATAGCCGGACGCGCCGCGTTCCGCCGTGCGGGTACAATGTGCGCATGGGCGATCTCATCCACACTTCCAAGATCCGCATACACCAAGATCAACCCCCCGAACGCCGCGCCTATGTCGAAGGCTTTGAAGCGCCGCTGGAATTCGGCGTGCACGGGGGGATCAAGCACTTCTACGGCATGGAGCCGAGACGCGACCTGCCGGCCACGCTCGACCACATGGTCGCGGCGGTGGGCGGTTGACTGACCGGCACTCTGTCAGGGGCCCTGGCAGTCCGTAAGATCCCGAACCATCCCGATCGCGTCCAAAGCGACATCGAGGGCGACATCGAAAACGTCGATGGCGTGATCCGCATCACGCGGATTCGCGTGCATTACCGTCTGAAGATCCCGGCCGGCACCCGCGACCGCGCACAGCGCGCGCTGGACACGCACCAGGCAAAGTGCCCCGCGGCGATGAGCGTCAAGGAATCGATCGACATAGAAACCAGCGCGGACATCGAGGAGATCTGAGCCTCCCAGCTCAGTGCTCTTTGTCGATGTCGCGGTGCTGCACGCGCACCTGGCGACCCGTGGCCGCGAATCGCTTGGCCACCGCTTCGGCCAGATAGACCGACCGGTGCCTGCCGCCGGTACAGCCGAAGTAGATCGAGAGGTAGCTCTTGCCCTCTGCCGCATAGCGCGGCACGACAAAGTCCAGCAGGCCCATGGCCCGCTCGAGGAATTCCCCGGTCTCCGAGTACGATTCGAGGAACTGCACGACATTGGCGTCCCTGCCGGTCAGGTGCCGACAGGCTGGCTCGTAGTTCGGGTTCGGCAGGAAGCGCACGTCCAAGACCAGATCGCCGTCCAGCGGCGGGCCGTACTTGAAGCCGAAGCTGCCCACCGTCACTCGCAAGTCGGAATCGTCACGCCGGCCCTGGAAGATTTCCAACACCTTGCGGCGCAAGTCATGCACGTTATATCGGCTTGTGTCGAGTTCAAGATCGGCCAGAGCCCGGATCGGCTCCAATAGGGCGCGTTCGGCAGCAACGCTCTCGGCAACGCTGGCACCCCCGGCCGGATGCGGCCGCCGCGTCTCGCTGAAGCGGCGTTGCAACACCGTGTCGGCCGCTTCCAAGAACACCAAGGTCGCAGGCAGCATCTTGCGGATCTCAGCGAACGTGGCCGGAAAGCGCCCCAGTCCCGGGCCCTCCCGGATGTCCACCACAAGCGCCGCCCGACCGGCATCCTGCGTGAGCGGGCCGACCTGGGCAAACGGCATCATCAAATCAACTGGAAGGTTGTCGACGGTGTAGAAGCCCACATCTTCGAGCGCCCGCAGAAAGGTCCCCTTGCCGGAACCACTCAGGCCAGTCACTACGACCAGGCGGGCCTGGGCCGCTTGCGCGACCGCCCCGGGCCCGCCTGCCATGGCTAGCTGCCCTCGACCAGTTCTGCCACGCCATCGCGGCGGCGCAGCAGGACATTGATCTTCCCGGTGCCAGCATCGCGATACGAGACATAGTCCCGGTCGCCGCTATCCAGCAGCAGCATCGCCTCGTCCTCGGTCATGGGCTTTGGCTCGACCGACTGAGAGCGCACGATGCGCGCGGGCGCGGGCGAGTCCTCAACGGGCGGCTCGCTCGGCTCTGTACGCCGGATCGAGTCCGCGACGACGATCGACGGACTGTCGCGCTGCGTGCCCGGCCGGTGCGTGTCAATGATCTTGTGCTTGTTGCGCACCGCCTGCCGTTCGAGTTTGTCCAGTGCAGCGTTCACCGCGGTGAAGGTGGTGCTGCCCGTGCCGGCCACAACCAACGTGTGGCGCAGTGCGCGCAGCATGACCTCGGCCTCGCACAGGTGGCGCTGCCGCGACAGCCTCACATGGGTCTCAAGGTCGTTGCGCCGCGTCAGAATCCTCTGGATCTTGGCCAACTTACGCTCGACCTTTATGCGCTCGCGCTCTGTCAAATCTGCCTTGCGGCCCGTATATTCAATTCTCATGTCCCACTTCTCCCCAGCCGACTGGCATCCGCGCTGAATCCCGGCCAGAACCGATGTCCGAATCGGGTTGAGCACGGCGGATGACGCATCGAACTTAGAGTATAGCAACGTACTAACTTTCTTATTCCTAACGAGTTACAGGCTAGTCCAGCAACCGTCAGATGCCAGCGAGAGTAGGCTGGTGGTAGGATGCTGAATCTCTCGATGTGGCGTTCTTACCTGCTGACGTACCCATTCCTAGCGCTCTATGTGCTGGTGGTGGTGCCTACGTTCGTACCGATCACGTGGGCCACTGGATCGATCCGTCCCATCTATTGGATGGCCCAGTTGGGCTGCCGCCTCGCGTTTTGGCTGAGCGGCGTGCGGCTGCGTGTGTTGGACGGTCACAGGGCACTTGCTCACCCTTGCTGCGTGTTCGTGGCCAACCACGTGAGCAACCTCGAAGCACCGGCGCTGTTCGCGACCCTGCCGCGCATCGCAGTCATCATGAAGGAATCTCTCGGACGCATCCCACTGCTGGGATACGCAATGCGCCTAGGCGGTTTTGTTTGCGTAGACCGCAAAGCGAAGGACTCCCGCAAGAAGGCGCTGGACGAGGCGCTGCGGACACTGCGATCTGGTGTCTCGATGTTGATCTTTCCAGAGGGCACGCGCAATCCATCGGGCCCGCTGCTAGCGTTCCGCCCCGGTCCATTCCAGCTGGCGATCGGAGCAGGCCTACCAGTGGTGCCCATCACGGTACACGGAGCACAAGCGCTGATGCCGCGGGGTGCGACATACATGCGCCCGGGAGCGGTCACGCTGGCATTTCATCCGCCGGTCGAAACTAGCGGATTGACCGAGAAGGATCGCTTGGCCCTGATGGCGCGAGTGCGGGATTGCATGCAAGCTGCGCTAGATGCCGGGCCGGACTAGCACCTAGCGGGGGCTGGAAGCTCCCCAACCATTCCGGGGAGCCAGCTGGTCCCAACCCAGGGCACTGTCCGCACTCGGCTCGTGCCGCGGTTCATCCAGCCCTACTCGGCTTCCCGAAGCTAGCTTAGAATTCCGAGCAATCAGGCTCGCAACAGCCGTCGCGAGCATTTGAGACCCATCCGTTCCGCATCGTGCTCCTGCCAACACACCCGCTGATGAGGCCGAATTGAATTCAAGCGGCGGCCAGACCGCGACGCTCAGGATCGCTCTCGGATTCTCAAGGCAGCGGTCCCTTCGCGCTCGACTCGCGCGGCCGCAACGGCTTGCCGCTGGCGTAAACGCCAATCCAGTGGTTGGTGAAGCTCAGGTTGTCCTGGGGCTTCACCGAAGGCATGTGGCAGGATGCGCAATTCCCACCCGCAGCTTGGCCACAGATCGCCGCCGGAGGCGTCCCTTCCGTGTGGCAGTCAAGACAGAGCGCGTTGTCGCGGGCCGCGTCGCGCGACAGCGGCTGGTGCGGGTCGTGGCAGCGCATGCATGCCAAGGGCTCGCCTCCCGGCTGAACGCATGCGCTGCGCGAGAGATAGACGGGCTGGTGCCGGACATTCCAAGGATCGCTCCAGTCGATCACAACCCCGGAGGACGCCGGTGGCCGGTGGCATGCCCCGCAGAACTCGAGGAGTTCGCTACCGCCCAAGCGGCCGGGATTCCCGACCGTTGTGCGTGCCCGTTCCAACTCACCGGAAGCAACCGCTTCGACGTGCGGACGGCCCGGGCCATGGCAGACCTCGCAGCGAACGCCAAGCTCCTGCGGCTGCAAGGAAAAGTCGTCGCCCAGTGACAGTGGTCCGGTCGAGTGGCACTGGAAGCAGCGCATGATGGCGGGCTCAGGACCGAATGTGGGGTAGAAAACCCCGAAAGCGTCCTCGGCCCGACGGGCCGGCGCGTTGCTGTGACCCGGCGTAGTCGCCAGCGAATCGGTCGCTGCGTAGTAGCTGTAGTGGTGCTCAACGTAGCGGCTCTCGTCCACTTGGCCCACGAAGGTGACAGCCTGCTCTCCCGCGCCGAATGCCCACTCGAGCCGCAATCCGAGGCGCTCTGTGGCTGCCGCTACGTCCACTTGGAGATCGGCTCCGTCGGTGCGGTACGAGTAGGTGATGCCACCCGCTCGGGCCAGCGGCCCGCTCGGCACGAATGACGATGCCAGGCGATGCTTGCCTATCTGGGCCAGCGAGCGGGCATGACCAGTCGCGGACTGCAGCTCAACCTGTTCGACGTGGCAGGCACCGCAGGCATCCGCTCCCAGATACGTCTGCGGAGCGTGGTCCAAGACATCCATCGGCTGCGCAAACAGCGGAAGCGCTGCCGCCAACAACCCCGGCAGCAGCCGTCTCAGCACTCGAATTGCACGCAAGGTCACACACACCACGTAAGGTAAAGGAAATGTTACTACGCGGCTCACCTGCTGCCTGGGTCGAGGCTAAGGACCGACGCAGGCTAGCTCTACTGCCCAAGGCTGCGGTGGTTCGGGCACTAGCGTTGCTGGCACTCTCAGCCACGGTAGGCTTGGCGGAAGGCGAAGAACGGACGGCTGTACAGGCGGGATCGATTTGGGCCGACGAGCGGACCAACGCGCTCGGGGCACCCTCGCCGGACGGGCGCTACCTCTCCTTCGTCGACGCGGACGGAAACCTGGCGATCCGAGACTTGGAGACCGGCACAAGCCGAGCGCTTACCAGCACTGCGGGCAGTGCTCCGCCGGGACAGTTCGCGTATTTCTCCATCTTCTCCCGCGACAGCCGCCAAGTCGCCTTCGCTTGGTTCAACGAGGAAGGGTTCTACGATCTGAGGATCGTCGCGATCGACGGTTCTGCGCCGCGCAAGCTGTACCGCAATTCCGAGGCTGGTTTCGTCCAGCCAACGGCGTTTTCGCCCGATGGCGATCAGATCCTGACCTTGCTGTTCCGACGCGACAACGTCAGCCAGATCGCGTTGGTGTCTACCAGCGATGGGACTGCCCGCGTCCTGCGATCGTTGGATTGGTTCTATCCGAAGAAGATCGACCTGTCGCCAGACGGGCGCTTCATTGTCTACGACTCGATTGCCACAGGCGACTCGACCGCCCGCGACATCCACATACTTGCCGTGGACGGGTCGGGCCACGGCACCCTCACAGACAACCCCGCCAACGACCTGTTCCCGCTGTGGACTCCCGATGGCGAGGCGGTCGTGTTCGGCAGCGATCGGGGAGGTGCCATGGGAGCGTGGAGGGTACCCGTCGAAGACGGCAGGGCAGTCGGCGACCCGGTGCTTGTCAAGCGCAACATCGGGCGGGCGCTGCCGATGGCGTTCACGAACGACGGACGCCTGTTTTACGGCTTGAGGGCTGGCCGCACCGATGTCTTCGTGGGCCGCTTCGATGCCTCCAGCGGTGCTCTGGTTGGCGGCGCAAAGGCTGTTCCGAGTGGATTCGCCGGCGGCAATCGCAAGCCCGAGTGGTCTCCCGACGGCCGCTTTCTGGCGTATCTTTCGCGAGTTGGCACCGAGAACTACGGGCAGGAGCACCGCGTAGTGACGGTGCGCGAAGTGGCATCCGGCAACGAGACTTCACATGCGCCCCGGCTCGCGTTCATCGAGCGGCTCAGGTGGTCGCCGGGCGGTGCTTCGCTGCTGCTCAGCGGCGGGGATGCCCAAGGCCGGTCCGGACTGTTCGTGATGGAATTGAGCAGCGGCGAGACACTCCAGGCGGTCGTCGAGCGGAGCGGGAGCTTCCGCGGATTGGAGGGCGACTGGTCGTTGGACGGCAGCCAGATCTATCTTGCCCAGCGAACCGGTTCGAGCCGTTTCGCGATCCGAGCCCACGATCTCGAGTCGGGGCAGGGGGAGAATCTCTACGAGCCCCCTGCGGGCCGGGCCGTCATCCGTTCGCTGCGGCGCGCGCGAAACGCGGACCGATTGGCATTCGTGCTGGCGGCAGGATCCGACGGGGCCATGCAATCGGTACAAGTGCTCGACGTTGGCAAAGGCGAGGCGAGGCCCGTTCTGCATTCGCAATACGGGGACATATCTGCATTGGAGTGGATCGAGAACGACCAGCAGCTGCTGGTAAGCGCCGAAGTTCCCGGCGGCTCAAGCCTGTGGACGGTTTCCGCGAGCGGGGCAGAGCCCGCTCGGCTGGATGCGCCTTGGAAGCGCCCCGGCCCGGTACGCGTCAGCCCGGACGGCGAAAGGCTAGCGTTCTCGCATGAGGAGACGAAGGCCGAGGTCTGGGCGTTTGAGATCAAGCCGCCGACCCTGTCGGTGCGCTAGTCGTCAATCGCTTGCTCGGGATCAAGAGGAAGGCGGGGCGCACGCCCCGCCTTCCGAGAGTCCCGTGTGTCCGCCGGCAATTACCAGATGAAACGGCCGCTGTACTGCCACTCCCGGCCGAAGTGGGTGCGAACCTTGCTCGCAACCCGTCCGAAGTTGCCGGCGTTGACGTTCGTGCTCGGATTGGCGCCCATGAAGCTGTTCGTCAAGTTGTAGGATTCCATCCGGAATTCGAAGGTCAACCTCTCCGAGATCTGCGTCCGCTTGGCGAACACCATGTCCACGTTTGAGAAGCGTGGCCCGTGGACGCCGCTGTAGCTCCACGGGTTCGAGCGCCGCGTGAAAGGCGGCAAGTTCGAGAATGCGTCCGTGTTGAACATCCTCTCCCGTGTCGGGTTGGAAATGGCGGGATCACCGCTCACCTGGAGACCGCCGAAGCGGAGCAATTCGCCGCCGACATAGGTGTACAGCCCGCTAACCTGCCAGCCGCTGACGATCTTGTCGAGCACGCCTCTGACGTTTGTTCCCAGCGGCTTGTTGCGCCCGATCGGCAGTTCGTAAATGCCAGCCAACGTGAACTTGTGACGCCCCCGCGTGTCGTCTTGGAAGGAGAAGCTCCGATCGACCTCGTCGACTGCGTCGTAGAAGTCCTCGAAGCGCGACCGTTGGTAGTTGTACCCCATGATGAAGTTGAAGCCGTCCGCGAAAGGCCGCTGCAACTGCAGTTGGAACGAGTTGTAGCGCTCCCGGCGACCCGGGAAGACATACTCGTTGACGCCGTTGCTGAGGAAGTGCGGATATGGAGTGAGCAGATCCCTGACCCGCACGTTGCGCTGGGTTGCCAGCGGTCCGGGCATGATCTCCTGGGGCAGGCCGAAGAATGGGTTCGCCACCCTGTCGTTGATCGCAGTTCCGAACTGGAAGCCGATGCGCGGGTCTAGCAGATTGTGGCGCCGGGTGTATGGCTGGTTGCTTCCAAAGTTCGCGAAGTAAGTGGCGTCAACAACAATGCGATTAGCCATCTCTCGCTGCAGTGAGATGTTGAAGCGGTCGTTAATTCCCGCCGACCAGTCTTGGTGGAAGAATCTCGCTTCGTTCGAACCCAATGTCGCGAAGCGGCCGAAGCGCTGCCCGAACGGCTCCGGAAGCGGATTGGGGTTCTCGCCGCCGCTCGGGAACGGGTCCGCGAAGTAGGCCCGGGGCGTGCCGTTGATCGACGACAGCGGACTGCCCTCGATCTCGTAGCCCGGATACGGGGTGCTACCGAGGATGTCGAGGCCTTGGTCGGACGCTCCTCCGCCCTTCTCTTGGATGGGCGGCGTGGCGTAGCGCGAGTAGCCTATCCGCAAGGCCGTGCGAGTGTTCAGGCGGATCGCAAGGCCGGCTCGCGGCAGAAAGAGATTCGTCTGGGCGTTCCATGCGTTGCGGTTGTTGCCATCGGTGAATACCCAAGCGCCCCTGATATCGAGCGGCGTGCTGCGCATCGCCAAGATCTCGCCAGGAATCGGCGCCATTGCCGACGCCACCTCGGGCAGCGCCTGGCCGAAGTCGAGATAGCGGGAGAGCCGATTCTCGGGGTCTCTCATCGGGGTCTCGTATTCGTAACGCAGGCCCAGATTCAGAGTGACCCGCGAATTGAGCTTGAAGTCGTCATGGACGAAGAAGCCGAACACGTCGATGCGGGGGCGGTTGACCGCTACGGTCCGCGCCCTGCTCCAGTTACTGTCCTGCATGACGCCGAGCAGCATCGAGGCCCAGGCATGACCCAACTCGCCGGTGTTGGGGCTGTTGGCGGTATCTGCCGTGGGATTCGCGTCGAAGCGGAATCGCATGCCGCGCGGGCGGGCAGCCAGCACCAACTGCTTGCGGTACTGCGTGCCGACCTTGACGTAGTGGCGGCCCATTTGCTTGGAAACCTTGGCCTCCAAGTTCCAAGTCGAGGGTTCCTGGAACCAGAAACCCGAGCGTCCGAACGAGGTGCCGCTGTCCGCATCGACCCTGATCTCCGGGAAGTGGACGGCCGGAATGTCGCGCACGTGCGACGCGTACCAAGGGTTGTTCGGCCACAGTTCTGCCAGCCCCTCCTCGCCGATCTGGGCTTGGGGCGTGTAGAACGAGTCGGTGATCTTGGACCACGAGCCGCGCAGGTTGAAGACGGTCGTCGGCGAGACCGTCCACACGAGGTCGCCAGACACCTGCACGCTGTTGCGGGCGCTGCCCTGGCGGCGCTGGGCCACCGAGCCGGAATAGTCGGGCTCGCTCTGGGTCGTGTGGAAGCGGCTGACGCGTCCGAAGACCTTGACGGAGTCGCTAACGTTGTAGTCCGTGCGGTTCGTCAGGTTCCAGTAGTCGAAGGTGATCGGGAAGACATGGCGGAAGTTGTTCGCGCCCGAGGCGTTGTCGCCGGGGTTGTTGGGATCCCAGGTCCTGTCCAGGACGCGGCGCGAGGTCGCGTCGAAGCGGCTCGCCGGTATGGCGTTGTTCGCGAACTGCGTGCGATTGTCGCCGTTCGGGTCGGTCGTCAGCGGATCAAAGATGGCGCGCAAGGCACCGTTGCGATTGAGGCTGTTGGAGAAGTCGCCGTTGCGCTCGCCGGAGCGCGGCAAGGTCAGGTTGACCGTAGCGGGCGAACGAACGTCCTGGGCCTCGTAGGCGAAGTAGTTGAAGACCTTGTTCTTGACGATGGGATTGCCAGAACTCACGCCCCAAACGCTGCGGCGCACGACGCTCTTCTGCGACGTCAGCGCGTTGGGACGCGCGTTCAACACCGGGTTGCGCCCGAAATAGTAGGCAGTTCCGTGCCAGTCGTTGGTGCCGCTCTTCATCTGCACCGAGACGATGCCGCCGGCGCTGTGACCGTACTCGGCGTCTGTAGCGTTCTGCTGAACATTAACTTCAGAGACCGCGTCCATCGGCGGCGTGTACACGCCCTTGGCGCCGACCAGCTGCGGAACGCCGTCCATCAGCACGTTGTTGCGGTTCGCCGTGTTGCCACCCACGTCCAGCTGGCTCATGGCCCAGTGATGGTACGGAGCGTTCTCCGCCCCTCCGCGATAGTTCACGGCGGGATCGAGTGCCGCCAGCATGTACGGATTGCGGTTGAGCAGCGGCAGCTCCTGCGAAAGCCTGGTGTCGAGCGTGGTCTCCATGGTCGTGGTGGTGAACTGCACCGCAACGGGCGCCTCCTCCACCGTCACGGTCTCGGTGACCGCGCCAAGTTCCATCGCGGCGTCCACCGTGATGTCGGCCCTGGTCTGCACGAGGATGTTCTCCTGGCGGAAGGTTCGGAAGCCCTCGGACTCGACGGTAACGGTATACATGCCGGGCAGGACGAAGTCGAACAAGTACTGCCCCGCCGCGCTGGTCTGTGCCGTCGACGTGACGTTGGTGTTGTCGTTTGCGAGAGTGACATTGGCGCCCGGGATCACGGCGCCCGAAGCGTCCGCTACCGTGCCGCCGATCTTGCCCCGCAGATCCTGAGCCGGAGCGAGTTGCGCTCCGACTGCTAGAAACACTGCGGCCGCTATCCACAGCAATAATCGCGATTTCATAAAAACCCCCAGAAATATCACCCCTTGTCAGGAGTGAATACCCACATGCCAATGGTACACCACCCCTCGCTGATGGCCGGCTCATTGGGGAGCGGAATGCCTGAGACAGAGGCCGATGGAGTCCGAGCCGCCGGGCGCAGCGGCTGCAGACCCCCGCTGCGGCCCGCCGTTACGACGTGGCACCCGCGTCAGCGCAGAGCCCGGATGGCCGCGCGAATCTCGGCTACGAAGGGGTCTTCAGGACCATAGGCGCTGGACAGGATCTCGGCTGACCGCCTGAAGCTGTTCTCAGCGGCGGGTATGTCGCCGAGCGCCTGTTCGAGATGGGCTAGGTTGTAGAGGGTCTCGCCCACCTCTGGATGGGCGGGGCCTAGGGCTCTTTCCTGGATGCCGATCGCTCGCCGATACAGAGGCTCGGCCGATCCGAGGTCACCCTGCAGGTGGAGCACGCCAGCCAAGCCCACCAAGGTCAGCGCGACGTCGGAGTGCGACGGCCCGAGTTCCCGCTCACGGATCGCCAAGGCCTTGTGCAAGACCCCCTGCGCCTGGTCGAGCCTGCCCAACTCGCGTAGCACCGATCCATACGAATCGAGAGCTTCGGCCACATCGATCGCCAAAGCGGGCATCGCAGGCTGGAGGAGTCCCACTGCATCGCCGAGCGCCGTCTCGGCCGCTGCAAGATCGCCCCGCACTCCCGCGAGGCGGCCCAGGTCCGCCAGCGCCAGTCCTCGCGAGGCCGACCGCTCGGGCCAGGCAGCAAGAACGGCAAGGTACTCCGCCTCGGCTTCTTCAAAACGGCCCTGCGCCTCGTAGATTTCGCCGAGCCGACTGCGCAGCCTCGCAGTGTTATCGTGGCGCGGCCCGTAGGCCGCGCGAAACACTTCGAGGGCCCGCTCGAGTAGGGCCGCTGCCGCGACGGCCTCTCCGCGCATTGCGAGCATGCCAGCGAGGTTGGCGCGGGCGGTGGCGGTGCCGGGGTAGTCGCTGCCGAAGGCTTCAGCGTAAGCGTCCGCGGACTGCCGGTACGCCGTCTCGGCATCGTCGAGGTCTCCTTCCGATTCCAGCAGGAGCCCTAGGTCGTTTAGCGCCGTGGCACGGGCCTTGCGCTGGTCTTCGGTCAGCGGGCCTGCGTTGTCGAACAGCTCTAGCGCGTCGAGATACGCCCGCTTGGCGCCGGGGACATTTCGTCGAGCTTCGCGGAGCGCGGCGATCCTCAGCATGGTCTGCGGATCTGCCTCGGCGGGCTCGCCGCGCCCTAGCACCCGGGTGTACAAGTCCTCCGCCTCCGCGTTCTGGCCGAGGACAGCCAAGGTCTCGGCCAATTCGAGCAAGGCCTGTTCGGCTGGCAATCCAGATCGGTTCAGCGCGCCCAGCGCGTTGCGGAGCAGCGGCTCGGCGTCCTCGGGCCGGCCGTGAGCCCGCAGCAGCGCTCCCAAGCGCACCAAGCTTTCGACCGTGGCGGGATGGTCAGGCCCCAATTGGCGCAGCCGTAATTCGTAGGCCTGCCGGTAGAGCGGTTCGAAGGGTGCGCGGCCCTCCGCTGCGCATATACCTTGCCAGGGAGTGCCGATGGCGAAGCCAGCGCAAACCGCCAGTAACCGCAGTCCCCTCTTCACCGGCGTTTCCAGTGTATCGCGGTCCCATATTATCCTAGACCTGCTTTGGTAAAGCGCTCGCCGTGACGCTTCGCACCTGCCTTTTCTTGCATCTCGGGGCGCTCGGCTTGGGACTGTCGGGGCTCTTGGCTGCGGAACTGCGTTTCGAGGACCGCAGCGCGGCGGCGGGGATTGAATTCCGGCATCACGCCAATCCCACGACCGAAAAGCACCTGATCGAGACGATGGGCGGCGGAGTCGCGCTGCTGGACTACGACAACGACGGGTTCTTGGACATCTTCTTCGTGAACGGCGGTGCCTTGGTTGCGCAGGGCGACGGTGTGATCGTGGACCGGACAGGTCCCGAACTCCACGACCGGCTCTATCGCAGCCTTGCTGGCGAAGCGTTCGAGGACGTGACCGAGCAGGCAGGCGTAAGCGCTGAGGCTACCAACATCTACGGCATGGGAGCAGCGACCGGAGATTACGACAATGACGGATTCGTCGACCTGTTCGTGACAGGCTACGGGGGGACGATCCTATACCGCAACCGTGGCGGCAGGGCATTTGAGGATCGCACCGAGGCGGCCGGGGCGAACGTGCCCGGGTGGTCGGCCAGCGCCGGGTTCTTCGATGCCGACCTAGATGGCGACCTCGACCTTTTCGTCACCCGCTACCTGGATTGGAGCTTGGAGACGAGCCGCACCTGCGGGGAGAAGATCCAAGTCTACTGTTCGCCTAGGGCATACCCAGCCGTTTCGAACGTCTTGCTCCGCAACGAAGGCGACGGAACCTTCTCGGATGTCTCCGGCGACTGGGGCATCACCCCCTCGCGCGGCAAGGCGCTCGGCGTCGCCTTCAACGATGCGGACGGGGACGGGCTCCCGGACGTGATCGTTGCGAACGACTCGACCGCGCAGCAGCTTTTCCTCAACCGCGGCTCGGAAGGCTTTTCGGAGGAGGCCCTTCCCGCCGGCCTGGCCTACAACGAGGATGGCGGATCCTTCGCCGGGATGGGTGTCGATTTCGAAGACTACGACAACGACGGGCTGCCGGACGTGGTGGCAACGGCGCTGGCGAAGGAACTCTACCCGCTGTTCCGCAACGAGGGCAATGGCACGTTCGGGTACATGACCCGCCAGACCGGGCTTGCCGAGATCACGGCTCGACTATCGGGCTGGAGCGTCAAGTTCGTCGACTTCGACCACGACGGATGGAAAGACTTGTTCGCCGCGCAAGGCCACGTGCTGGACAATGTCGAGCTGATGGAGCCGGGAATCGCGTACATGCAGCCCCCGCTCGTGGCGCTCAATGAGGCTGGCCGCTTCGCCGACGCATCGGCATCTGCAGGTGCGGTCTTCCATACCGACATGGCCGGACGTGGCACAGCCTTCGGCGACTTAGACAACGATGGCGACATCGACCTCGTTCTGACCCTGCTCAATGAGCAGCCCGCGCTGCTGTATTCGAACGCTTCGGAAGGCGAGAACGGTTGGCTGCAGGTCCGGCTGGCCGGCCTCGCCAGTGCGCGTGACGGCCAAGGAGCACGCGTTCGAATCCAGTCGGCAGCAACTGGCGAGCAGGTGCGCTATGCAACGACGGCGGGCGGGTACCTGTCAGCCAGCGACCCGCGCCTTCATTTCGGCCTCGGGGCAGACGCGAGGGTAGACCGACTCACGGTCGAATGGCCGAGCGGGGCGGAGCAAGTCCTCGAAGATATCGAACCGGATCGCTTGATCGCGCTCAGGGAGCCCGCGCAGTGATGGCGAGGCTGGTTGCGATTGCGCTGCTGGCGACGGCGCTGGGCGCCCAGGTGTCCGAGCCCGTAGCCGCATATTTGCGGCGCGGAGTGGCGGCTCGCGAAGCAGGCTTGCTCGAAGAAGCCCTGCGCGAACTACGCGCTGCGGTGCGCGCGGCCCCAGAACTTGCGGAAGCGCACTTGTACCTCGGCTTGGTGCTGCACGAGAGCAAGGACTTCTCCGCCGCGGCGGAGTCGTTGGAAAGGGCGTTGTCGCTCAAGCCGGAACTGCCCGGGGCAAGGGAACTGCTGGGATATGACCTGCTCGTGCTGGGCAGGGCTGACGCGGCCATTCCCCATCTTGTCGCCGCACGGCGCGAGGCCCCCCAAAAGTGGCAGCTGGGCGTCTGGCTGGCGAAGGCACGTCTGCAGGAAGGCGACCCGAGCACGGCACTGTCGCACCTGTTGGAGGCCCGAGAGGCCGCACCGGCCGATCCGGAGCTGCTCTATCTAGTGGGCAAGGCGTACTCCCAGTTGGCCGCGCAGGCCCAAGCGCAATTGCTGGGCCGCGCCCGCGAATCCGCCCACGCATATCTGGCGATCGCGGAGGACCACGATTTCAACGGTCGCCCCGAGGAAGCGGTCGAGGCGTATCGCAAGGCGCTCGAGATCAACGAGGCGCTTCCGGATGCGTGGCTCGCGCTGGGTGATCTGGAGCGGAACGGCGGTCAGCATCGAGCGGCCTTGGACGCCTATCGGAGAGCGCTCGAAGTGCGAGCCGCAAGCGGTACCTTGTTACTGCGCTGCGGCGAGGAGCTGCTCGCTCTCGGCCTTGCCAGCGAGGCGTTGCCCTATCTCGAGTCAGCCGCCACAACCGAACCGGCCTTGGCCGGAGTGGATGCGGCTCTCGGCAAAGCGCTGCTTGATCTCGAAAGGTTCGCGCAGGCGCGGACGGTCTTGGCGCAGGCGCTGGAGGGCTCGAGCGACGAGCAGCGGCGGATGAGGATTCACTACCAGCTGGCTCGGGCCAGCCGCAAGCTAGGCGATGTCGAGGCCGAGCGCGAGCACTTGCGGGACTTCAGCGCCCTGCGCGCCAAGCTCACCGCCGAAGACAAATAGCAGTCCATTCCCGGCACATCCGCTGGCCGCGCGAAATACTGCCATCAGGGCCGGAGTCCTTCCCGTACAGTTCCCGTCAGCGTCTTCAGGAACGCCTCCAACGCAGCCTTCTCGGCTTCCGTGAGGCCTAGTTTCCTCATCTCGCGATCGAGGTGCGGATTCTGAGTGCCACCCTCGTCGTAGTCGTCGATCACGTCCCGGAGCGTCTGAAGGCTCCCGTCGTGCATGTAGGGCGCTGTCTCGGCGACATTCCGCAGCGTCGGCGTCTTGAAGGCGCCCCGGTCTGTCTCGCGGCCCGTCGCTATGAAGCGGCCATCGTCGTCGAAGCGGCCGCCCTTGAATGCGACGCCGGTATTGTGGAATCGCTCGTCCGTCAAGTTCGGCCCCAAGTGGCAGGTTACGCAGTTCCCCTTGTTTCGAAACACCGACAGGCCCAATCGCTCGGCCTCGTCGAGAGCCCCGGCATCGCCGGCAACATAGCGGTCGTAGCGGGAATCGCCGGAGACGATTGTGCGGACATACGACGCCAGCGCGTACGCCAGGTTCGCTTGGTCCGGCTGCCTTCCGAAGACTTGGCGGAACTCCGAGGCATAGCCCGGATCAGCACTGAGCCGCTCGATCGCCTCGGCCAGCGTGAGGTCCATCTCAAGGGAGTTGATCACGGGTTGCAGCACCTGCTCCTCGAGAGTGGGAATGCGGCCATCCCAGAAGAAGCTACGCCCATAGCCGCGATTGAGCAGCTTCGGAACCCTGCGGGGGCCAACCCGGCCGAAGACGCCAACCGCCGTGGGCCGGTCGTCGGTGAAGGACATCTCGGCGTCGTGGCAGCTTGAGCAAGAGATCGAACGGTCGACGGACAGAATCGGGTCGAGAAACAGTCTGCGTCCCAAGGCCACTTTCTCCTGCGTCAGAGAGTTGTCGGCCGGAACGGGCATGAATGCATCCAAGCCCAAGGGCGGCTGGAGCGGCGACTCCGCACCCAAGACGAGAGCCGTCGTGAGCAAGGCGTGCGAGGCGGCGATCGACTGCCGACGAACCATGCTTGAGGTCATCATAGTGGCCTGCACGCCGCGGGACGGGATGCACGCCGCAGATGGCAGAGAGTCTGTGCCGCGCGGCTCCCGTCCAGCGGATACGCACATTCACGCTGGCCTTCCCGAGAACTGGGTCTGCGTGGCAGCCGGGCAGGTGCCCGACAATCACGGAACCGCCCCCTTGGCGGCGCTCTAGGCGAGCAAGCTGCGGACCACGTTTCCGCGAACATCGGTCAAGCGGAAATCGCGCCCTTGGTGCCGGAAGGTGAGCTTGGTGTGATCCAAGCCCAGGCAATGAAGGATCGTAGCCTGCAGGTCGTTCACGGCGATCGGGTCCGCGGCGACCTCCAAGCCCAAGTCATCGGTTTGTCCTACGGCGCAACCCGGACGAATTCCGCCGCCTGCCAACCACATGCTGAAGGCTAGCCTGTGGTGGTCCCGCCCCCGGCTCGCTTCGCGGCTCGGCGTGCGGTCTTCGACCATGGGAGTCCGTCCGAACTCCCCGCCCCACACCACCAGAGTGGAGTCGAGCAAGCCGCGTTGCTTCAAGTCGGAGACGAGTGCGGCCGAAGGCTTGTCGGTGGCGAGGCTCTCCTTCTCAATGCCCTTCGCAAGTTCGGCGTGATGGTCCCAGCTCGCGTGAACGATTTGCACGAATCGCACGCCGCGCTCGACCATGCGCCTGGCCAGCAAGCAGTTGCGCCCAAGCTGAGCGGTTTCCTCCTGGTTGACTCCGTAGGCGTCTAGCGTCGCGTCGGACTCGCCCGAGAAATCGAGCAGTTCTGGAGCGGCCATCTGCATCCGGAACGCCAGTTCGTAGGATGCGATGCGCGCCTCGACTTCGGGATCGCCGCTGTCGGCCCGGTGCAGCGCATTGAGGTCGCGCAAGGCGTCGAGACGGGCGCGCTGGGAAGCGCGGCTGTAACCCGGCGGATTGGACAGGTGCAGCACTGGATCGCCCGTGCTGCGAAACGGAACGCCCTGATAGCTGGAGGGCAAGAAGCCGCTCGACCAGATGCCGCTTCCGGCGTCTGCCCCGCTCCCGGAGTTGAGCACCACGAATCCCGGCAGGTCGCGCGACTCGCTGCCTAGGCCGTAGGTGACCCAGGCACCCATCGAGGGGTGGCCGACGAATGGCGTGCCGCAGGCCATCATGAGCTGGCCGGTGTGGTGGTTGATCTGGTCGGTCGTCATCGACCTGACAACGCATAGGTCGTCAGCGCATCGCGCCGTGTGCGGCAACAGTTCCGAGAAGGCCAATCCGCTCTGGCCGTGTTGGTCGAAGCGGCGCGGACTGGCCCAAATCTTGGCGTCGGGCTTGATGAAAGCCAGCTCAAGTTCTGCCGCAAGCGAGTCCGGCAGGGATTGCCCGTCCCAACGACGCATCGATGGCTTGGGGTCTAGAAGGTCTAGCTGGCTGGGTCCGCCAGCTTGGAAAAGGAAGATTACGTTCCTCGCGGTGGGCTGAAAGTGCGGTTCCCGCTCGCGAAGCGGATCGGCAGCCGCAGCGGCACGACCATCTTCGGCTAGCAGCAGCGATAGCGCTATCGATCCGAGCCCGCAGGCCGAGTCTCGCAAGAACCTGCGACGATGCGGAAGACCTACGCTTGCAGGACCAGTTGCCGGGCGGCATTGCCGCGCCCTGGCACCGACTTCCATCGGACATCAGCATAGCAACGGCGGATTTTCCCAGCCCGAAAATCGGTCTAGGCAGCATCGAGCGCTCAAGCACGGTCAGTCCAAGACATGTCCTCGACCTAGAGCGCGCGAAGTGCCCTCTGGGCATCGCATCTTCAAACCAGCGGAGCTCAAGTGGCCGCAATGGGAGTTGCGGCGGCGCGATCTCTGGCGGGCCGCTCGAGGGGCACTCCGCCAGCAGTAGGCCCCGGCCGTTGAAACCGGCTCGCACCGTCGTCGCGAGCTTGATGCGTCCGCGTCGTGCGCCTGCGAATTGATTCAAGTGCATGATGCGCTTTGGTTAGGATGAGGTCATGCGGCACCAGTTCCGGGCCGAGCCAGAGGAACGCGAGCGTATAAGGCGCACGCTTGTCAAGGTGCTCGAGAACGAGCCGGACCTAGAGTTCGCTTGGCTCCATGGCTCGTTCCTCTCAGCCGACGAATTCCACGACATCGATGTCGGCGTCCACCTAAACGCGACGACCGACCTGCGCCTCCGGCGCGGGTTGGACCTAGCGGTGCGATTGGATCGGGAAACCGGCTTTCCGATCGACGTGCGAGTTCTCAACGACGCCCCCGTAACGTTCCTATTCCATGTCTTCCGGGAGGGGAGCCTGCTGCTCAGCCGGAACGACGAGGGGTTGGCCGACCTCATGGAGCGGACTGTGCGGGAGTACCTAGACATGGCGCCATTACTGCGTCGGGCCACCATCGAGGCTTACGGCACGTGACTCTCAACCCTGACGTGGTCCGCACTCGGAGCGCGGAAATCGAGGAATCCGTCCAGCGCCTAGAGTCTCTGGCCGCGCTCCCGCTTGGCGAATTCTTGGCTGATCCAGACGCGCAGGACATCGCTTCCTACCGGCTGCTCGTCGCAATCGAGGCTTCCCTTGCGCTCTGCTATCACGTATCGTCACGGCGATTACGCACAGTGCCGACAGACTACGCCGGATGCTTCGAACTCCTCGGAGAGGCTGGCATCCTCGCACCCGGCCTCACTGAGCGACTGAAGAATATGGCAAGGTTCCGGAACCTGTTGGTTCACGTCTATTGGAAGGTCGACTACCGACAGGTACATGCCGCACTGAGGGAGAACTTGGGAGACCTCCGGGCGTTTGCAGCGACGATCGCTTCGCTGCTGGACGGTTGAGCCGAATCTGCCGGCGTCATCCGGCGATTTGTCACCCTCCTGGCACCGCTGGACAGGCGGCCGGGCGGATTCTGGACTTGCGCACCACGAACCAATGGCTCATTCCGTCAGGAGCGAGAAGGATGCGGCGGTGCACGATTCGGCAGAATCCTCGACGGTGCCAGGAGAAGCGTCCACACGCGGCTCGCTGAGGATCCGTCAAAACCCCCTAGAACCCCCGCTGGCTTACGATCCCGGGTAGCGACGGGCCGACTCGCGGCAGCTTAGAACATTCGACGCAGGATTGGTATAATTGAAGTAGTCGCAGGCATTCGCGGCGTCACCATTCGAGTGTTCGGGCGCGTGCCCTGCTGCAAGGACAATCCGATATGTCGCGCTATTTCACACTCCAAGAAGCCGAGAACCTGATTCCCACAGTCCAAGAGGGCCTGCAAGCCGCGATCAACGCGAAAGAGCGCATCGGAGAGATCGATCAAGCCCTGCAGAACCTGTCAGCGCACATCTGCATGGTCGGCGGGGCCGAAATCAATCCAGATCAGATCGCGCGCCAGAAGCTTGAACGCGTCTCGTTGATGCAGGTCATCGACGATCGAGTCTCGGACATCCAGAGCAGCGGGTGCTTGGTGAAAGACCTTGACTTGGGACTGCTCGACTTCCCCGCCCTGCTGAATGGCGTCGAGGTCTACCTATGCTGGAAGCTGGGCGAGAGCCGCATCGAGTGGTGGCATTCCCCGCAGGAAGGCTATTCAGGACGGCGCAGGATCATGGATGAGTTCGGCGACGGCCAGCCTACGCTGCGCCCGAATTAGAATCGCCGGCCGATCTCCCGCAAGACTCTGCGCCCTAGCGGTAGGGCAGATCGGCGCGTTCGCGCCAGTCATCGCCGGTGCGAGCGAACCAATCCATCGTGAGTGCATCAAGCTCCGCCTGCACGGCGGCATGCTCGGCCTTTCCCGCCAGGTTCTCCATTTGGAACGGGTCGGCTTCGTTGTCGTAAAGCAGCCAGGCTTGGTCCTGATTCCGGGCATATGTGTAGCGCTCGGTCCGCACTCCGCGCCAAGCCGGGAATTCGCTGCGCTCCGTCGGAGTGTAGCTCTGGGTGTAGACCGACTCAGGAGCGGCAGCGTCGGGACTCCCGCCATGCTCCGGCGCCAGCAGGTGGCGGGACAGGTCCCTGCCCGAAACAGACTCGCCGACGGGCAGGCCGGCCAAGCCGAGCAGTGTCGGCACCACATCGACATGGGATGCGGGCAGCGTCAACTGCTGGCCAGCCGGAACGGCTGCCGGATAATGCACGATGCCCGGCACCTGCAGCGATTCGGCCCACGGCTTGCGCTTCAAGAAGGTGCCCTGGGATCCCAGCATGTCGCCGTGGTCCGACGTGATCAAAATAATCGTGTTCTCGAACTGGCCAGCAGCCTTCAGTGCGTGGACGATGCGCCCGACCTCGTCATCCAGGAACGTGATCGCAGCGTAGTAGCCGGCAATGTCCTGCCGCGAACCTATCGTGCGACCGGCGCGCTGTTCGACGGACCCGTTCCAGTTCTCGCGCATTTTGAGCAGGTTCGGGTCGTACATGTTCATGTACGCCGGAGGCGCCACGTACGGGTTATGCGGCGGCCCCCATTGGACGTAGGCCAAAAACGGCATTTCAGCGTCCTGGCCGATGAAATCGATGATCTCGTCCGTAAAGGCGACAGCCGAGTAGCCCTCGATCTGGATCGGTTCCGGGGAGTCCCGGAAATACTGCATGTTCCAGTAATTGTGGGTGCAAATGTTGGCCGCCCAGAAATCGAACCCTTGGCGCCGTTCGGGCCTGACGTAGCCCGGCAGCCGCTTGCCGCCCTCCAAGTGCCACTTGCCGGCGAAGGCCGTCCGGTAGCCGCTGTCGCGGGCGATTTCCGCGATGGTGACTTCCTCGTCGGGCAGCGGCGCGTCGTTGACATCCACGCCGTGCTCGTGGCCGAATCGTCCAGTCAGCAGCGTGCCCCTTGCCGGGCAGCAGACCGGGCAATTCGCCGTGACATTGCGCAGCAGGGCGCCGTTCGCCGCGAGGGCGTCCATGTTCGGCGTCCGCACGTCGGGGTTGCCCATCGCGCCCAGATCCATCGCCCGCCACTGGTCGGGCATCAGCACCAAGATGTTGGGCCGGGGCAGGCGCGGGCCGAGACAGGCCGACCCGGCAGCAGCGGCGGCAGTGGCGAGGAACGCCCTTCGGTGCATCATTGGGGCCAGAATGCCAATCCGGCGGGAGCGCTGTCAACCGGCACTGCCGCTCCGAACGCGGATCAATCGGCGTAATGCCACTGCGTGCCGGCCGGGGAATCGCGCAGAGTCACCCCGCGAGCGGCAAGCTCGTCACGTATCGTGTCGGCGCGGGCGAAGTCCCGGGCCTTGCGGGCCGCCGTCCGTTCGCGGATGAGGCCCTCGATCTCTTCGGCGGGCACACGCTGCGCGGCGGGTGGCCGCAGCACGTCGAAGATCTTGTCGAAGCAGTCCAATAGATCCCGAGCCTCAGTCACGTTGGCGGGACCGAAGCGGCCGTTATCCATAGCCGAGTTCGCGACCCGGACGTACTCAAAGACCGCTCCCAGAGCACCCGCAGTGTTGAGGTCGTCGTCCAAGGCTTGGCGAAACTGCGCAGACGCCTCTGCGCTTGCGGCGCTTGCCTGGGAATCGTTAGCCCCGGTTGGAGTGCCTGCCAGCCGCCGTTCGAAGTTGCGCAGCCGCTCGATCGCGGCCGCCGCCCCGTGGAGGCCGTCAAAGGTGAAATTGAGC
Organism: Bryobacterales bacterium; assembly: GCA_965207255.1. GTDB lineage: Bacteria > Acidobacteriota > Terriglobia > Bryobacterales > UBA6623 > VXMF01. The sequence continues at coordinate 326,145 of OZ242276.1, forward strand.
TGCTTGCGATGAGGCGTCGAGACCAAAAGGTAGCGGATCGAGTCTGCAGAAAAGCCACGCTCGATGAGATCGCGCAAGGTGTAGAAGTTGCCGAGCGACTTGGCCATCTTCTTGCCGTCCACCAGCAAGTGCTCGGCATGCACCCAAAAGCGCGCGAACGGCTGGCCGGTGGCGCTCTCCGACTGCGCGATCTCGTTCTCGTGGTGCGGGAACTGCAAGTCCACGCCTCCGGTGTGCATGTCAAAGGTCTCGCCGAGGTATGCCATCGCCATGGCCGAGCACTCCAGATGCCAGCCGGGGCGGCCCGGGCCGAACGGGCTGTCCCAGCTGGGCTCGCCAGCGCGGCTAGCCTTCCACAGCACGAAGTCGCGAGCGTCATCCTTGTCGTACTCGTCAGAGTCGACGCGCGCGCCGGACAAGATGCCGCTGGCATCGAGCCGCGACAATTTGCCGTAATCGTCCAAGCTCGAAATGCGGAAATAGGTCGATCCACCGGACTCGTAGGCATGGCCGGCTTGCGCGATGCGCTGGACCAACTCGATCATCTCCGGGATGTGATCCGTCGCGGCCGGCACGATTTCGGGCCGCTCCAAGCGCAGCAACCGGCAATCCTCAAAGAACGCGTCGATGTACGGCTTCGTGTATTCTCCGATGGACACGCCGGCTGCCGACGCGGCGGCGATGATCTTGTCCTCGACATCGGTGATGTTCATCACGTGGCGCAGCTTCCAGCCGCATTGCCGGAGGTGCCGCCGCAGGATGTCCTGAAAGGCAAAGGTGCGCAAATTGCCGATGTGGACGAAGTTGTAAACAGTCGGACCGCAGGAATAGATCCGTACGCTGTCGCCATCGGCGGGCTCGAATGCCTCCGCCTCGCGGCTGAGGCTGTTATAGAGCTTGAACGCCACTGGTCGCCCGCACTATGCGCCCATTGTAGCGAGCCGCCCGCCTACAGCCGGTAGGCTTCAATGGCTGTTCCGCCGAGCACCCGGTCGCGCTCGTCTGCGCTGAGCCGGGCAGCGAATCCCGCGACCAGTTCGAACCAGCGCGCATAGCACACTGCCACCAAGCAGACCGGCCAATCCGAACCATACATCAGCCGCCCCGGGCCGAACGCATCCAAGACGGCGTCCATGTAAGGTGCAAGGTCGGCCTCGCTCCAGCGCTGCCAGTCCGCCTCGGTAACCATGCCGGAGATCTTGCAGTACAGGTTGGGACGCCGGGCCAGCTCGCGGATCGCGGCATGCCAGGCGCCGAACGAGGCATCCCGGATCCTAGGCTTGCCGATATGGTCGAGGACGAAGACTTGATTGGGGTGCCGGTCGACAAATTCCAGGGTCTGGGGCAGGTGGCGCTCGAAGATCAGAATGTCGTACACCAGGCCCGCCTCGGTGACGGCGCGCATGCCTTCGTTGAAGTCCTGACGCAGCATGTACTCGTCATCCGGCTCGTCCTGCAATACGTGACGGCACGCCCGCAAATGAGGGTCTTGGGCAAGTTCCGCCAGGGTGCCGCGCACGGCCGGGTCGACCAACGGGACCCAGCCGACCACGCCGCGAATGAAGCCGTGGGCACGTGCGTGCGCAAGCAGCGCGCGAGTCTCTCCCAGCGTCTGCCGGGCCTGTACCGAAATCACGCCGTTGACTCCGGCGGCCTCGATCTCGCGGCGCAGGTCGGCAGGCAGGAAATCGCGCCGCAGAGCGCGCATCGGTTCGGAGATCCAGCCGTATTCGACGGGATCGTAGCGCCAGAAATGATGGTGTGAGTCGATGATCACGCCACGGTCGCCCTCAGTGAGGGTCTTGGTTCTCGGCAAGTCCGGTAGGCCAGATCTGATTGCGCACCGGATCGACAATCTCGCGGATCTCGTCCAGCAGTCCGTCGGGCTCTTCGAAAGCAAACGCCTTCAGGTTGCTCTCGACGTGTCGGCTCTTCGACATGCCAACCAGCACGCTGGCCGTATGCGGGTAGTCGTAGCAGAACTTCAGCGCCGCCTCCGAGACATCGACGCCGCGGGCGCGGCAATGCTGCGCCACCTGTTGTCCGGCTTCCTGCACCTCGGCCGATGCGAGGTGCCAAGGCGGCGCCCCGCGCTCGGTCAAGATGCGCAGGTGCAACGGCGAGGCATTGATCAGCCCGACGCCGCGCTCGGCGCAAACCGGCCTCAGCTCGGTGTCCAAGTCGTCCACCATCAGGTTGTAGCGGGCATACGAGAGAATGCTGTCGACCTCGGCCCGCTCGGCCACGTCGCGCAAGATCCCCAGCGGCAGGGCGGTGATCCCGACATAGCGGCACTTGCCCGCGCGCTGCAGCTCGCGAGCCACCGGCAAGGCCTCGTTGATCACCTGCTCGCGGTCCACGAATTCGATGTCGTGCATCTGGTAGATGTCCACGTAGTCGGTGCGCAAGCGCCGGAGCGACTCGTCAATGCTCGAGCGCACGCGCTCAGCGGAAAAGTCGAACGCGCCGAAGTCGTAGCGGCCGCACTTGGTCGCGAGCACGACATTCTTGCGGCGAACGCCGAGCGCCTGGCCCAGCCGCTCTTCCGAGAGCGTGCGACCGTAGTAGGGCGAGGTGTCGAAGAAGTTGATCCCCTGGTCAATCGCCATGTGCACGGCGCGCTCGCCCTCGCGCACGTCAATCTCCTCGAATTCGTTGCCCAGTGGCGAGGCGCCGTAGCCGAGTACTGAGACCTCGAGGTCGGTGTTGCCCAATTTGCGGTATTCCATAAGAGAATCGGCTACCCTTTTCGTGGGAAGGGATAGCCAGCTTAGCAGTTCCGGCGGCGCCGTTCGAGAGTCGCCAGGATAGCCCCATCGAATGACCGAAAGCCTGCCTCTGACCGAAGAGCGGAACCCGCGCTCGGCCGGCCTCGACCTCGCCTCGACCGAACAAGTGCTGGCGGTCATCAATGCCGAGGACGAGCGCGTGGCAGCCGCGGTGAAGGACCAGATCCCGCAAATCGCTAGGGCGCTGGACGCCATCGTCGCCCGCTGGGACCGTGGCGGGCGCTTATTCTACTGCGGCGCCGGCACGAGCGGTCGGCTGGGAGTCCTCGACGCGGCAGAATGCCCCCCGACCTTCGGCACGCCGCCAGATCGAGTCATGGGCGTCATCGCTGGCGGCGCAGGAGCGCTGCTGCGCTCCGTCGAAGGAGCCGAGGACAGCCCCGCAACCGCTCGCGAGGATTTGCGACAGCGGGGGCTCTGCGGTCAAGACGCCTTGGTCGGAATCGCTGCCAGCGGGCGCACCCCATACGTGCTGGGAGCGGTCGAACACGCCACCGCGAAAGGGGCTGCCACCGTGGGGCTGAGTTGCAATCCGGGATCCCCGCTGGAACGAGCCGCAGACTATCCCATCACACCGGAAGTGGGACCGGAGGTGGTGACGGGATCGACGCGCATGAAGAGCGGCACCGCGCAAAAGCTGGTGCTGAATATGATCTCTACCGGGCTGATGGTCCGCACCGGCTGCGTGCTCGGCAACCTGATGGTGAACGTGCAGGTCAAGAACGCCAAGCTGGCGGATCGGGCCGAGCGCATCGTACGCGAGGTCTGCGGCTGCGATTTGGATACCGCGCGCACCGCGCTGGGAGCGGCCGGGCTCAATGTCCGGCTCGCGATTCTGATGCTCAAGCGGCGGCTCAACCGGACAGAGGCCGAGTCGCTGCTGCAACGCTACGGCGACAACCTGCGCCGAGCACTGGAGGCAAGCCATGACTGATCGACTCTTCCCCGCCCTCAGGGCACTGGTCACGGCGGCCCTGCTAGCCGCGGCCTGCTCCGGTGCCCTGTGGGCCCAACCGCGCCGGCCACAAGTCGAATCCCCCACGGTGCTGCCGGACGGGCGCATCCGGTTCGAGGTTGCCGCGCCAGACGCCCGGACACTGCGATTGCAGGCGCCTTGGGCCGGCGACCGGCTCGAGTTCCAACGGGACGAAGCCGGGATCTGGGCTCTGACGATCGGCCCGGTGCCCCCGGCGATCTACAGCTACACCCTGCTTCTCGACGGAGTGCGGGTCCTGGATCCGCACAACACCGCCGTCAAGCGCTGGCGCGGGGGCAATGCCAGCCTGGTCGAGGTTCCGGCAGGCACGCCGGCGCCATACGACCTGCGCGAGGTGCCGCATGGCGTGCTGCATGCGCACTACTATGCTTCCGAACCAGGCGGAGCTACCCGCAGGCTGCTGGTGTACACGCCGCCCGGCTACTCCAGCGAGGCGGACAGGCGGTACCCGGTGCTGTACTTGCTGCACGGCTCGGGCGATGACGAAACGGCGGGGACGGAGGTCGGCAAGGCCAACTTGATCCTCGACAACCTGATCGCCGCGGGCACAGCAGAGCCGATGCTGGTGGTCATGCCGAACGGTCACCCCGTGCCGTGGGCCAGGCGCCGCCGGGGCATCGGATCCGACAACACCGAGCGGTTCCGCGACGACTTGATCCGAGCTGCGATGCCGCTGGTCGAGTCGCTCTATCGCGCCAAGCGCGGAGCGGCAAACACCGCCATCGCGGGCCTGTCAATGGGAGGCGGGCAGTCACTGTATTGCGCCTCCACGAGCCTAGACCGCTTCGCATGGGTCGGGGCCTTCTCCGCTGCCGCTCCCGACCCGGAGAGCGGTGCCGCCCGGGGCCTGCTGGCCGATTCAGATCGCGCCAACACGAGCCTCAAACTGCTGTGGATCGCAATCGGACGGGACGATTTCTTGCTGGACCGCAACCGCATGTTCCAGGCTGCGTTGGAAGCGGCCGGCGTCGAGCACTCATACGAAGTCACCGCCGGAGGGCACAGTTGGCCGATCTGGCGCGATTACTTGGCCGACTTCGTACCCTTGCTGTTCCGCGCTTCCGAGTGACGCTGAACGGCCCGAACTGGGGGCATAACCTAGTTGGCCGAATTTCCGTCATTACGTTGACCGGAGCGAATGCCGCACCGCCGCCGCTTGTTGCCTATGCCGATCTCGATTTCAATCCGCCCCTGGCTGCGCGCCGGCTTGATTGTGGCAGCATCAGCGGCCCTGACGGCCCTGGGCCTGCAGTTGTACGGACCTGCGCCCGTGGAGTTGCCGACCGCGCAAGTCGAGCGCCGCGACTTCTTGCGCACCGTGCGCAGCCGCGGAGAGCTCAAGAGCGCCGAATCGGTGCAGATCACCGCGCCACAGACGCCTGACCTGCAAATCGTCGAGCTTGCCGAGAACGGCAATCCGATTAACGCTGGCGACATCGTCGTCCGGTTCGACGAGTCGACCCAAGAAGACACCCTGATCGAGCGCCAAACCCAAGTCCGCCAAGTCGACAGCGAGATCGAGCAGGCCGAGGCCGAACACGCCATCACCGATGAGCGCAACGAAATGTTCATCATGCAGGCGACCTACAACGTCGAGCGCGCCGGGCTGGAGGCCAGCAAGCAAGAGATCCTGGCCGAGATCGAGGCGGAGAAGGCCAAGATCGACGTCACGATCGCCGAAGGCGAGCTCACGAAGACTGAGACGACCGCCGAAGCCAGCGACATGTCCCAAGCGGCGGACATCGAACGCTTGATGGAGCGCAAAGGCAAGGCGCAAAGGGATCTCAACCTCTCCCGCACTTACCTGCGCAGCATGGTACTGCGGGCGCCGGCCGACGGCATCGTCCACATCCTGCCCAACAACCGCGCGCAAGGATCGTTCGGAACCGCCCGGCCGCCGTTCCAAGAAGGCGACACAGTCTGGACCGGCGCGGCTATTGCCGAAATCCCCAATCTCGAGTCGCTGCGCGTGGAATTCCGGGTGGACGAGGTTGACCGCGGGCGGGTTGACGAGGGCCACGAGACCCGTATCCGTGTCGATGCGGTGCCCGACGTCGTTTTGAGCGGCTCGGTGAGCTGGTTGAGCCCGATCGCCACGCTGGTCTTCAACCGCCTGCCGCCGGAGAAAAACTTCCCCGCTTTTGCCCAGCTCGACGAGATCGACCAACGCTTGAGGCCCGGCATGAGCACCACGGTGGAGATCATCGTGCAGCGGATCGAGGACGTGCTCGTGATCCCCAGCAAGGCGTCCACCCAGATCGACGGCAAGCCGACCGTGTTTGTCCAGGACGGGGCTGGCTACCGTCGGGTTCCGATCGAGGTGGCCGCCACGAACGGTGCCGAAATCGTCGTCAGCGACGGCCTCCAAGAGGGCGATGTCATCGCCTTGGAGAACCCCGAGACCAGCGGCGGGCGGACCCTATGACAGTAACGGAGACTTCACCATGACCAAGCTACTGTTGCGAATCGCGACCGTCCTAGCAGCCGGGGCACTCGTGGCCGGCGCCTACTTCGCATGGCAGAGCATTCCCGAAGACGAGCAGCGGTTCGCGCTCACCGAAGTGCAGCGGGGAGACTTGGTCGTCAAGACCTACCTGCGCGGCGAGTTGCGCGCCGTAAGATCGCTGACGCTGACGGCGCCGAATATCGGAACCCAGTCCCAGATCACGCAGCTCGCTCCAACGGGCGCGCTCGCCACGCGCGGCAACTTGATCTTCGAGCTGGACGACTCCGAGCGCGTGGCGGCTTTGGAAGACAGCCTGCTGACAGTGGAGCAGATTCAGGAGAACCTCAAGAAGGCCGAGGCCGAGCTGGAGATTCGCAAGAGCCAAGACGAGGTCGAGATCGTCCAAGCCAACTTCCAAGTGCGGCGGGCGGAACTAGAAGTCCAGCGCAACGAACTGCTGGCGGATATCGACGCGCGCAAGAACGAGCTCACCTTGGAAGAAGCCCAGCGGCGCAAACAAAAGCTCGAGGCAGACATCAAGAACCGGCTCATGCAGCGCGAAGCCGAGCTGGCAGTGCTACGGGAGCAGTTGAACAAGGCGCAACTGGACGTGGATCGCGACAAGCGCAGAATCGCGCAATCGCGCGTGCTTGCCCCGCTCACGGGGCTGGTGGCCATCTTGCAGAACCGCTCCGGCGGGCGCGGCGGCTTCGGGCAATCGCTGCCCGAAATCCGCGAAGGGGACCAGATCCCGGCGGGCATGTCGGTGGCGCAATTGCTGGACCTGTCCGAAATGGAGTTGCTGACCCGGGTTGAGGAATCCGAGCGGGCCAACCTGCGCGAGGGGCAAGAGGTCGCCATTCGCCTCGACGCGATCCCCGACAAGACCGTTACGGGCACGATCAAGCGCCTGGGCAACACCGCCTCGGCAAACATCTTCTCCGGCGAGGCGACCAAGAAGTTCGAATGCGTCATCGGCATCGACATGCGGAAGTTGCTCGAGAACATCGGCGCCGAACCCGAGCGCATTGAGCGCATCATGGCGACGGCCCGGCAGAACGCCGCCGTGGGGTACGGCTCGCAGCGTGGAAACGGTGCTTCGCGAGCCCCTCGGCAACCCGGCGGCGAGGGTGGCGCGGCCCCCGCAGACGGTGGCCAAGGGCAGCGTGCGGGGCGCAACCGCGACGGCCAGGCAGGCGAGCGCGGCGGCCAGGGACAAGGGCGGGCGCGCCAAGCCGACAGCGGCGGAGCGACGGGCGGCCAGGGAGCCGGCGGACAAAGGCGCCAGCGGCCTAGCGGCGAGCAGCAAGACGAACAGGCCCAAGCCGGCGGGCAGCGGCAGCAGCGCGGCCAAGGACAGGGGACCGGCGGACAAAGACAGCAGGGCGGTCAGCCCCAGGGGCCCGGCGGGCAAGGGCAGCAGCGGGGCCAGCGCGGCGGGCAAGGATTCGACCCCTCGCGCATCCTCAGCCGCCTGCCAGAAGCGACCCGCGAGAAGGCAGAGGCCCTGCTCAAGGGCCGCAGCCCGCAGGAACTCAGCAATGAAGAGCGCCAGCAGTTCCGCCAAATCATGCAAGCCGCCGGGGGCGGCGGACGCCAAGGCGGAGGTGGCGGCCAGAGCGCGTCTGGCGGCGCGCCCGGCGGATTCGGCGGCCCGGGCGGCGGCGGATTTGGCGGTCCGGGCGGCGGATTCGGCGGTGGTGCCGCTGGCGGTGCAGCCGGCGGTGGACGAGGCGGGCGCCAACCCCAAACCGCGACAGCCGCTTCCGCTGACTCTGAATTCAACGAAGCCCAGCGCGCAGCGGCCCAGCTTCCCGAGCCGCCCCAGCAGGGCTCCGACGTAGAGGTGTTGCTCCGACCCGGCTTGCTGGCCGATGCAGAGGTAACGGTCGAACACATCCCGGACACGCTCTACATCCCCTACCAAGCGGTGTTTGAAGAGGGCGCACAAAACGTTGTCTACGTGCTGGAATCCGGCCGGCTCAGGCCTAGGCGGGTCCAACTCGGGCGCAGGTCCGAATCCCAAGTGGCCGTCATTGACGGGCTGGCCGAGGGCGAGCAGATCTCGCTCTACCGGCCCGACTCCCTGCCGGCATCGCAGTCCAAGACTCCCGAATCCTCATCCGGGCCGTCGTTCCCGGGAGGCTAATGAATGCAACTCCCCAACGTCATGCCCGAACTCCAAATGGGGATCGGGAGCCTGTTTGCCCACAAGCTGCGCACGCTGCTGACGATGCTCGGCATGATCTTCGGCGTTGGTGCCGTGGTCGCCATGCTGTCGATCACCGAGGGCGCCCGGCAGGAAATGATCCGTTACATCGATCTGCTGGGCGTGAACAACATCGTGGTCGAGGCCAGCGAGGCGCCGGATCGCGACACGCTGATCGAGGTGCGCCAGGTCTCGCCAGGGCTGACGTTCCGGGATGCGCGGGCCATCATGGCGAACACGCCCAACATCGCCAGCTTGTCGGAGCGCAAGACGTTCGAGCCCACCAGCCTGCTGCCCAGCATGGACGGCGACTTTCCAACCCTGATCGGAGTTCAGCCCAACTACACCGACATCTACAGCATGTCGCTGATCGAGGGCCGCTTTTTCACCCCCGAAGAGCACGCTCGTTCGGCTCCGGTGTGCGTGCTCGGAGAGCGGGCCAAGATCAGCATCCTCGGCTACGGCAGCGCTGTCGGCAAATACGTCAAGGTCAACGAAGTGTGGCTGCACGTGATCGGCGTCACCGCGCCGCAGTCGACCGCCGAGTCCGAGGTGGAGGGGCTGGAAGCCGACGACCGCAGCAATGTCATCCTCGCTCCGCTGAACTCGGTGATGCGCCGCTTCGAGGACAACAACAGCTACCTCAAGGACGAGATCGACGGCATCTACATCCGCGTGGAGCCCGAAGCGGACCCCATCGAAACTTCCCAGATCGTGCGGGCCATCCTCAACACCACGCACAACGGCGCCAGCGACTTCTCGGTGCTGGTGCCAGCGGATCTGCTGGCGCAGCGCGAGCAGCAGCAGCTCGTGTTCCAGATCGTGATGATCTGCATCGCGGGTATCTCGCTGCTGGTGGGCGGCATCGGCATCATGAACATCATGCTGGCAACCGTGCTCGAGCGCACTCGCGAGATCGGCATCCGGCGCGCGATCGGAGCGCGCCAGCGCGACATCGTGAGGCAGTTCCTCATCGAGGCGGTGATGATATCCATCCTCGGCGGCCTGATCGGCATCGCGGCCGGCTTCGGCGGCTCAAAGATCATCGCCGCCATTGCCGGATGGGCAACCGTCGTGACGGTCATCTCGATCGTCGTCTCGTTCGGCGTCTCGGTATTCATCGGACTGCTGTTCGGCATCTATCCCGCCATGCAGGCGGCCAAACTCGATCCCATTGAGGCCATCCGTTATGAGTAGTGCTCTTCGCAAAGCCCTCGCCATCCCGGCATTCGCCCTGGCCGTCGGTCCGGCTGCGGCTCAGTTCGCGACGTTCCCCGACGGAGCCTACTTCCGCGAGCAGTGGCAGGCCGCCCCGTACGCGGTGGAAGTCGGCAGCGTCTCGCAGCTAGAAGACTTCGTCGTGGACGACAAGCTCGAGCTGACGCTGCACTCCTACTTGGAACTGGTGATGTCCAACCACCCGGACGTGCAAATCCAGATCCTGACGGTGCTCGAATCAGAGAACTCGATCCAGGCCGCTTTCAGCCCCTTCGACCCGACATTGGCACTGGACTTCAATGCGAACCGCTCCACTAACCCATCGCAGGACCAGTTGCAGGGCGGCGACGTCATCAGTTCGCTGCGCCAGAATGGCGGCTTTACCTACCGCCAGACGCTGGACACAGGCACGAACTACCAGATCGGCTTCACCGGTCTCAAGACTGCCAGCAGCAGCTCGTTCCGAACGTTCAACCCTTCGATTCAAGACACGCTGCAATTCCGTATCGAGCAACCCTTGCTGCGCGACCGAGGCCGCGGGATCCAGCGCATCCCGATCCTGATCGCCCGGGCCCGCTACGACAACTCGCAGTCGACGGCCAAGACGCGCGTCCTTGCCCTGATCGCCCAAGCGGAGAACACCTATTGGCAGGTGGTGTCCAATCGCGAGTCGCTCGGTGTCCAGGAAAACAATCTCGAGCTGCGGCGCCAGTTCCTAGAGCGCTCTCAGCGCGAACTGGAGCTGGGCGCGATTTCCCCGTTGGACATCTACCAGCCCGAGCAGAACTACGCCAACGCCCAGGTCAGCGTCACGCGTGCCCGCTACCAACTGCAGCAAGCCGAGGATCGCGTGCGCCGCCAGATCGGAGCGGACTTGGACCCTGAGATCCGCAATTTGCCGCTGGTGCTGACCGAGTCCGCCGACCCGCCCATCTACATGCCGACATTCGAGCCGGAGGAGACCATCCGCAAGGCGCTGCTGATGCGCCCCGAGATCCGGCTGCGCAGGACGACGTTGGCGATCGACGACTACAACATCAAACGCGATACCAATGCCCAGCGCCCCGATCTGTCGCTCACGGCGCAATACAGCGCGACCGGGCTGGGCGGGAACTTATACGAAAACTCCATCCTAGGCGCCGGCGCCAGCCAGCTAATCGCAACCGGCGGGTTCCCTGGGGCGATGAACCAGCTGTTTCAGTTCAACTTCCCCACCTACAGCGTGGGGTTGCAGCTCAACCTGCCGCTGCGCAACCGGCGTGCGGCTGTGAACTTGGCCAACTCGGTGCTGCAGAAGAAGCGCAACATGTACGAGCTGCGCGCCTTGGAGCAACAGGTCCGGCTGGACGTGTTGAACGCGATCACCGGAGTGGAGCTGAGCAAGGCCGCCATCCAGCAGGCCGCAGTGGCGCTGGACTTCTCGCAGAAGCGCTTGGACGCCGAGCAGCGCAAGTACGACCTCGGCGTGAGCACGGCCTTCATCGTGCTGGACGCGCAGGACGACCTGGTGCAGAGCCAAGCGGACCTGCTGCAGGAATCGATCGGCTACCGCCGGGCGATAGTGACCCTGCTGCAGGCGACGGGCGAGTTGTTGGAAGCCCGTGGGGTTGCGCTGGACTTCAACTAGCCGACCAGCGGCCTACAATGAGAAACAGGCGCCGGGGCGTGGCGCAGTCTGGTAGCGCGCCTGCTTTGGGAGCAGGAAGTCGGGGGTTCGAATCCCTCCGCCCCGACCACGGCCCAATGGGTCCGGCCCGGACACATAGGTAGCAGAACGTACCGGAGACATAGGTTACAACTTCGCGCCGAACGGGTTGTCGAGCACGAATCGTCACCTATCTCTCAAGCCGCACACGTCCAGCTTGAGTCGAGCGAGTCCCGCAGTCACCCCTTCTTCGGGGGTTTCGGGTCAAGGTTTCGGCCAATCTCGTCATCGGTTACGGTCGAAGAGCCGAATCCCAACCGGGCAACTTTGAGACCGGCCAGCCAGCAGACCGCGTTCATCACCACCTTGCGGTATTCGTCGTTTTGCCAGTTGCGGTGGAAGTGGCCGCCGGTGAAACCGAACCCACGGCCGCCGTCGGGACGCTCGAGCGTCCACAACATGGCCTCGTCGCGCCCCTTGGCCGCCTGGATGTGGGGGTACGGCCCCTTGGGATGCACGTAGGGGCCGTCGCGGGTCTCGTCGCTGGGCTTGGCGACCAAGATCGGAGTGAATACGGAGCCGTCGATCTGTTTCGGCCCGGAGGCGTCAAAGCCCTCGCGGAAGCGCATGTTGAAGTACCACTCGTCCTCGATGGCGAACGGTCTGACCCCGTTCGCGACCGGGTGGTCCGGAAAGCGCTCGAATGATGGCGTCCAGATCGGGTTGCATGACCACTCGTGCTCGTAGTAGCCCCCCAACCAGTCCGTGAACTCCTTGCCCGCATCGTCAGGCAGCACCTCGACTCCATAGTGCATGCAGCCCAGCCCCGCGCCGCGCGCGATCTGCCGCCCGATGACCGCCTGCCGTGCTTTGTCGGCCAGCGGATGCCTGCGGCCGCCGTCAGAATAGATCACGATCGCAGCGGCGTCATCGAAGGTCGCTTCATCGTGCACCCAGCCGTTGTCATGCCGCTCCACGGTCAGGTCCGGCACTTGCGCTAGCCGCTTCTCGAGCAACAAGCTGCCCGCTCGAAATTCGTGCATGCCCGGCGGATGGCTGGGGCTGCCTGCGATCAGGACGAGCTTGCGAGTCTCGCCGGGAGCGGCAACGACACGTTGCGCGGCAGAGGGGAGTGCTGCGCTGGCCAAGAGCATGCGTAAGAATTCTGAGCGCGTCATTTCCTGCATCTTACCCCGGTACGGACTGCGAGCGGCAAAGCTCTAGCTGGCTCCTATAATTGAGAGATGGCACGCCCGCACGAGCTACGTGTCCTGTCCTTGATCGCGAGCGCGACTGAGATCGTTTGCGCACTCGGATTCGGCGACCGGCTGGTGGGGCGCTCACACGAGTGCGACTACCCGCCCGCCGTGCGGTGCTTGCCCCAAGCCACGCAACCCCGCTTTGACGTGAACGCCTCCAGCCGGGGGATCGACAGCCAGGTCAAGGCCTTGGCAACGGAGGCTCGGGCCCTCGACGCGCTGGGCGTGTACAGCGTGGTTCCCGACGCGCTGCGAACGGCGCAGCCAACGCACATCATCACGCAGAGCCAATGCGATGTCTGCGCAGTCAGCCTGCGCGACGTGGAGATGGCGGTTGCCCGCGAAGCCGACTGCAATGCAGAGATCGTGTCCTTGCAGCCCAACGCCTTGACCGATATCTGGGCGGACTTCCAACGGGTGGCCGACGCATTGGGGGATGCTTCCAAAGGCGCCCGCCTAGTGGCGGAAACCAAGGGCCGCATAGACGCAGTCGGCCAGGCTGGCCGCAGTCTGCGGACGAAGCCGACATTGGCCGCAATCGAATGGGTTGACCCATTGATGGCCGCGGGGAACTGGATGCCGGAACTGATCGAAATCGCCGGAGGAAGGTGCCTGTTCGGCAAAGCAGGCCAGCACTCGCCGTGGCTCAGCATGGAAGATCTGCTGCAAGCGGATCCTGACGTGATCCTACTGAGCCCGTGCGGCTTTGACATCAAGCGCGCGCTGGTCGACGTGCCGATCTTGCAAGCGGACCCGCGCTGGTCCTCGCTCAAGGCGGTTCGCGAGGAACGGGTCGTCGTCGCCGACGGCAACCAGTTCTTCAACCGGCCCGGGCCCCGGCTGGCCGAGTCGGTGGAAATTCTCGCCGAGATTCTGCACCCGGACAGCTTCGATTTTGGACATCAGGGCGAGGCCTGGGAAACGGTGCCGACGCCCGCATAGCCCGGCCCGCCGCAATGCCCGGCGGCACGGCCGGTACCGATGGCCTTACAGGCGCACGCCAATGTTGCGGCCGCGTAAGGCCACTGTCAGTTCAAGCTCCTCGCTGTCGCGCAGAACCCGCAAGGACACCGTGTCTCCGGCAAGCTTGAGCGAGAGCGCTTGCTGCATCGTGCTCCTATTCGTGACCGCCGCGCCGTCGATTTCGATGATCACATCCCCGCCCCACGGCACCCGGTAGTTGCCCACGATGATCTCCCGGCTGGCCCCGCGCACGCCGGCCGCAGCAGCCGCGGACCCCTTGGCGACATCCGTGACGAGATAGCCGGTCGTCGGCAGGCGCAACGCCCTCGACCAGCGCCGCGTCAGAAAGAGACCCTCGACCCCCATGTCCTGCGGCGGCTGCGCGCCGCCCTTGACAAAGCGCAACAGAGCCTTGGCGCGGTTGATCGGCATCGCAAACCCGATCCCGATGTTGCCACTGGGGCCGTAAATGGCCGTATTCACCCCGATCACGTTGCCGCTGGAGTCCAGCAATGGCCCGCCGCTGTTGCCAGGATTGATGGCCGCATCTGTCTGGAAGAGATCCTTCAGCACCCCGCTGCGGTCTTGGATGGAACGCCCGGTCGAACTGATGACACCGGTGGTAAGGGTGCCTTCCAGGCCGAACGGATTGCCGATCGCCAGCACCTTCTGGCCTACCTTGACCCCATCGGAATCGCCAAGCGCGAGGAACGGCATCGGAGCTTCCGGGCGGATCTGGATCAGCGCCAGATCGTTGGCCGGATCGGTGGCCAGCACGGTGGCCTTGTAGCTGTTGCCATCGTCGTCCTCAGCCAGCGGATTGACCTCAAGCTCGGCGCTGCCTTGGATGACGTGGAAATTGGTCAGGATGCGTCCATCCGCATCAATCAAGAAGCCGGACCCTGTAGATTCACTGGGATAGACTTCCAAGAACCAATTCCGTTGCAATACCGTGCTCGTGATATGTACCGTCGCCGGACTGGCGCGATTGTAGATCTCGATGTTCGAAAGCTCGTCGCCAGTCAGCGTCGAATCCGCTTCTGTCCAGAACGGCTCTTCGAAAATCACCGGGGCCACGTCACTGAATCGTTCCAGCCAGGCGGGCCAGAGCAACAGAGCGGACACCACCAATGTGCCGCAGAAGATCGCGCGTACGACGCCCCTAGTTGGCCTCGGCATCACTGTGCGCCCCCCTTTTCTCGGCTTCGCTGCGCAGCTGGCGGTAGACCCCGCGAACTTGCTCCAGCGTTTCGTCTTCGCTCCCGCTCGTGTCGATCACGAAGTCAGCGAACTTGCGCTTGTCCTTCAACGGAATCTGCCGACCAAGCCTTGCTTCGGCCTCGTCGCGCGTGCCGCCCTCGCGCTGCATGAAGCGATCGATCTGAGCCTCTCGCGGGCAGGCCGCCAAGACCACGCGATCATAGCGGCGGTAGCTGCCAGTCTCGACCATGATCGCCGCTTCCACCAGGGCAACCGCGGACGGGTCGCGCCGAGCGGTCTGCCGGAAAAAGTCTTCCACACGCTCAAAGACGCGCGGATGGACGATGGCATTGAGGCGCTCCAATTTGTCCTTGCTTGCGAACACCACCCCTGCAAGGGCCTTGCGGTCGATTGCGCCGTCCGCTCGCAATATGCCCTCGCCAAAGGCTGCGGTCACCTCGTCGTGGACCTCGGGGTCCTCCGCCAAGATCGCATGCCCGAGTAGGTCGGCGTGCAAGACGGCACAGCCGAGACGTTCGAACTCGCTGGCGGCGAAACTCTTGCCACTGGCCAAGCCGCCCGTCAAGCCGACTCTCAGCATTGGCGCGACAAGACTGCTCCGAAAGGTGGCTGGCCGGGGAGGACTCGAACCTCCACAACGGGCTCCAAAGGCACGTGTCCTACCATTAGACGACCGGCCATCGGCTATTTTTCTCAGCTTAGCACGCCCGGCTTCGTGCAGACTCCGGCCGCGCGCAGGGCGCCACCTTATTGGTAGCCCTCGGTGCCAGCGGGCAGGCCACTGAGCAGGATTTCCTCGCCAGCCTGCAAGCCGGCTCCGATGAGGGCCTGGGTGTCGTTGACATCCGCCACGCGGACATCGCGGCGGAGAAACTCACCGCCGCTGTGAACATAGACGAAACTCGATTCTTGCCCGTCCGAGCCCCTGAGAGCCTCCCGCGGCACCAGCACGCCCTTCTGGCGCTTGGACGCCCGCACGTCGACGCTCGCCGAGAGGTCCGGCAGGATCCGTGGATCTTGATCCTCGATCAAGATGCGCATGGGAATGTGCTTGACGAACTCACCGGTACTGCCCCGGCTATACCTCGAGCCGCTCGACACCGAACTCGCCACTGCGCCCACACTCACGACACGTCCGCTAAACTGCTCGCCCGGGTACGCGTCGAGTTCGACCACCGCCTCGTCGCCGATGCGGATGGACTGCGCGTCGACTTGGTTGACGGTCGCGCTGACCACCATCTCCGAGACATCGACGATGCGCATGAAGAGCGCCCCGGGATAGACTTGGTCGCCTTCCTTGGTTTGGGCGAACTGGCCGCTCTTGTTGAACATCGACTCGCGCACGATCATGCCCGGTATCGGAGCCTTGACCTGCAGCCGCGCCAAGTCGCGCTCGTGGCGCTCTGTGTGCAACTCCTCTTCGCGGACCTGCAGTGCTTGACCGCGGATGTCGGCGGCGTAGACAACTTCCTTGATCTGGCCTTCTTCCTCAAGCTGGCCCCATGTTGCGTGAGCTTCTTCGGAGAGGTTCTTCAGCACCTCGGCCTCGATCTGCGAACGGACCTCCGCAGTCCTCAGATCCAACCGCGCCTTCTCATACTCAGCCTGTGCGGTCACGCGCGCTTGGCGCTCGGTCTCCTTGAGGATCAGCACCTCGGCCTCGCGTTTCTTGAGCTCCGATTGCGCCGTGATGACAACAGATGCGCGATCCTCGATGTGATCTTCTAGCCACCGCAGCTCGAACTCCGCCACAACAGCCCCCGCGTTCACGATGCTGCCCGCTTCCGCAAGGCTCATCAACGTCAGGTCCGCCCTCCCGGAATCGCGGGGGCCGCGCATCTTGGGCGCCCGGATCGCGGCAAAGTTCAGCGTTTCAACCGTTCCGCCCACACGCAAAGACTTCAACAGCTCCCCGCCGGAGGCCACCCCGAGGCGAACTTGGGAGCCTACACCTGAAGTCGACGAACTATCGACACCTCCGTTGGCGAGCAGCCACATCGCGGCAGCGGTCACCAGCGCTGCGATCAAGCACAGGCCGAAGGTGAGTCCGGCACTGGGCTTGCGGGGCTCCCGGGGAGGGCCCGGGGCTACGACTGGCTGCGGGCGCTCCTCGATTTCCGGTGAGTGCGGCAGCGGCGAGGGGTTCGTCATGGAAATACTTGCTCCGGTGCCATGGCAGAGCCAACGGCGCACAATCAGACACGTCAATTATACGCCCTGTTGGTATCGGCCGGGGCTGCGCATGGCAAGAATGCCGACACATGCGGACCGTCTTCCGGTGTAGCGGTGCTCAGGCGCGCTCGCGGCCATCGAAGGACAGGCGGTCGGCCTCGATCGCGTCCCGGTTGAGGAGAACGATGTGTTGGTTGGCCGGCTCACGCGTGACCGGATCCCGGTCGAGGCCCAAGCGCTTCATCGTGTAGTACAGAAAGGCGCGGCGGACGCGCAGCGTGACACGTCCGTCCTGCATGCCGTAGTCGAGAGCGATCACCTCCTTCTGGGACTCCGACAGCCCGGGGTGAGGTCCGATATCCAGAGCGACATGCTCGTGCCAGTCGCGGTCCGTGTCGGGATCGTTGTCGGGCCGTCGCGTGGCTCGCGTCTCAATGACGCGCGCCAGCAGGAAGTCCTTGTACAAACGGTCCCTGTCGCAGAATGCACGGATGTGCCAGCGGAAGCCGTCGAAACCAATCGCGTGCGGCGCGATCCAACGCCATTCCGGCGTCGGCGCACTCAAGGATTGGTACTTGATCTCGATCGCCAACTCTTCCCGCAAGGCCTCCAAGATGATTCGCAGAATGGTCGGATCGACAACACGCGTAGGGGCCGGGGCCGAGTCGAATACCGGGTACTCCATCGCCCACGACTCTTGCTTGGTGACGATGCCATCGGCCAGCGCGCGAAGCTGGTTCAAGTAGGTCGAGGCATCAAGCTTGAGAAATAGCGGCTTGAACTCGTCGCTGCGCAGGTAGCTCCTGGCGCTCTTGTCGTAGATCATATTGTCCGGCGCCAGCTTGAGGTACCGGTTCAGATCGGTTGAGGCTTGGTTGACGGAAACGCCAAAGACCTTCATCAGGTCGCTCCGGTTCATCCTTCCTTCGAAATAGAGCCGGAATTCGATGAATTCCAGCCGCTTTTCAACGCCCCACCGCAAGTTAGACTCTCGATTCGACCTGCGCACTTCGATACTCCTGTGTCTTAACCGGTCACGAACAGATCTTGCGAGGACGGGTAGATCCGTGACGTCGCTTCCCTGTTCGCCCGTACTACTCTTCGTTGCCTCTGCTCATCGCCGCCCGAAACCAGCTTGCCGCACCGCCCTTATGAGGACGGACCGCTGCCAGCGCTCCCATTGTAAGTCTCGTCGGCCCAGATCTTTACAATTTTCGCATATTCGACCAAGAACTATGCTGGTTGCCCATCTGCTTCATCCTTAGTCAAAGCCCGAAAGAGTGATCGATTCACCCCTTGGATCGCTTGGCTCCGAATGGCTTACTATCCATGGCAAGTTACTGCAAATAAAAGAGGTCCCCATGAAAATGAATCAAATCCAGCGCCCAAAGTGCCTGAGCATTCCGGCGCTCCAGCAACGCCATGGCAGCAAGCCGCAATGCGAGCGGGCGCTGGCGCGCTACCAAGGCCCCTTGGTGCGAGCCGGTTGGGCAGGCCCAGTTTGAGGGTCCCTGCCAGGGCTACGCCGGCGACTTTCCCGCGTGGTGCACCGACCGGCGCGGGACGCTCCGGCACGATCTGGCGCTGTCGAAGTGTCCCCGGGCGGTGCGCAGGTCCTCTCCCGCGACCGGTCAGGTCGAGGCTGTCAACGGCCGGCTGGAAATCCTGCTCGGCAACAGCGGCGGTTGCTGCCACTCCAAGAACACTCTCAAGCTCGGCCTGGCAGGGTCGCGGCGGCACGAGGGCCGCTCCTAGTCCGGGGAGAGAGCTTGCGCAAATGCCTGGCCAGCGAATGATCGCCTGCTCGGTCGCAGACTCAGATTGGGGCATGTGCTCCAATGATCAAGTGTGCTTCCCTGCAGAGGTGTCTTGAAGAGCCGGCAGAGCATCTTGCTTCGCCTCGAATGGTCCTCGGTCGTGCGGGGGCCGGACTCAGAAGCGGTCGATGCCCCTGAGGCGAATCGGCCAAAGAGCCTGGGACCGGCTTCGGGCAGCGATGCTGTTGGCGGCGGGCCTCGCCCCTCCCGGCGTTGGGAGTCAACGCGTTAGGTAGCGGGGAAACCCGGTACGATTCGGATCGCGCATGGCCAGAATCATCCCGCAGAGCGACTACGAGATAGGCAGCGACAACATACGGATCCTTGGGCTCGACATTCACAACCCGGTGTTTGTCGTCGCCAGCGTTACCGTCATCGGCTTCGTCGCCGGCGTGCTGGCATTCCGGGACGTCTCCGCGGCCGTTTTTGACGGGCTGTATGCCTGGCTCACTTCGACCTTCGATTGGGTGTTCATGGGCGCAGGCAACGTCTTCGTCCTGTTCTGCCTGCTACTGGTGGTAACGCCGCTGGGTCGCGTCCGCCTTGGCGGTCCGCAGGCCAAGCCGGACTACTCCGCTTGGTCGTGGTTCGCCATGCTATTCGCGGCCGGGATCGGCATTGGCCTGATGTTCTTTGGGGTCGCAGAGCCGATCGACCATTTCCAGAATCCGCCGCTTGGGGTCAATGCCGCAGACACCGTCGCGGCTCACAGGATGGCCATGGCCTCCGCCATCTTTCACTGGGGCGTGCACCCGTGGGCGATGTTCGCGGTCGTGGCGCTCGCACTCGCGTTCGGGACCTACAATCTCGGGCTGCCGCTAGCCTTGCGGTCAGCGTTCTACCCCGTTCTCGGAGAGGCGGTTTGGGGCCGCTTCGGTCACCTGATCGACGTCCTCGCGGTGTTCGCCGCGCTGTTTGGGCTGGCCACGTCGCTCGGCCTCGGCGCCGAACAGACGGCGGCAGGGCTGAACCACCTGTTCGGCGTACCGGATACCGACATGACCAAGGTGCTGACAATCGCCACCATCACGTCCATTGCGGTGGCGTCGGTAGTCTCCGGAATGGACAAGGGTGTCAAGCGCCTGAGCCAAGCCAATCTGCTCTTAGCCCTGATGCTGCTGGCGTTCGTGCTGACGGTAGGGCCGACACTCGACCTCTTCGCCGGCTTTGTTCTTAGCATCGGCCACTATTTGGCTGCGATCGGACCGCTTAGCAACTGGGTCGGCCGTGACGACTTCGATTTCATGCACGGATGGACCACGTTCTTCTGGGCGTGGTGGCTCTCGTGGTCACCCTTCGTTGGCATGTTCATTGCCCGGGTTTCGCGTGGCCGCACGGTGCGCGGACTCGTCGGCTGCATGTTGGTCGTACCGGTGCTGATCTCCGCGCTGTGGATGAATGTCTTCGGGGGGACCGCCCTGTCGCACTACCTCGATGGCGGCGACGACGCAGTGATCATCGCAGTGCAGGCCCGGCAACCGGAGCTGGCCCTGTTCAGGATGCTCGAGGCGCTGCCACTCTCTGAGCTCACGTCCTGTATCGGGATAGTCCTGGTGATCGTCTTCTTCGTCACTTCGTCCGATTCTGGTTCGCTCGTCATAGACACCATCACTTCTGGAGGCAAACTCGATGCACCGGTCATTCAGCGCGTGTTCTGGTGCGTATTCGAAGGCATCGTCGCCATCACCCTGCTCGTCGGCGGCGGACTTGTGGCGCTGCAGACCGCCGCTCTGATGACCGGCTTTCCGTTCGCCCTAGTATTGGTAGGGATGTGTTACAGCACTTGGAAGGGCCTGTGTGCCAGCCGACATCCGTCCTAAGCGCGCGGGCACGGTAGGATGCAGGAGCGGTAGGTTGTCGGGAAGTTCCGATCGCAGCCGACGCGACCGAGCAAGTTTCGCTTGCCGCGGCGTCGCGCACGAGCGATGTCGAGCTAGCGACGCTCAGGACGACAAGGTTGGGCTCCCGGTCCGCGATTCTACCGAGGATTGAACCGCCATAAAACGGGACGAAGGCGCAGCATCATGAAGTTTCAGCTAGCCATCAACATGGAGCGCATGACACCGGATCTCGACATGAAGGATGTCGAGCGCCATACGCTCGAGATGGTGCAGATGGCCGACGAGGGCGGGTTCGCGATTGCGTGGGCGGCCGAGCACCATGCCCTGGAAATGACCATCGCACCCAATCCGTTCCAGATCCTGACTTGGTGGGCGGCCCACACGTCCCGGATTCGGCTCGGCTCGGCAGTGGTAGTAGCGGCGTACTGGCACCCCATCAAGGCCGCAGGCGAGGCGGCGCTGCTGGACCTGTACAGCGGCGGGCGGCTTGAGTTTGGCATCGGCTCTGGTGCCTACCAGCGCGAGTTCGACCGCATGCACCCCGGCCTGAAGCGCACGGACGGATACCGGTACGTGCAGGAAATGCTGCCAGCGGTAAAGGCTCTGTGGCAGGGCGACTACGAGCACCGGGGAGAGTACTGGTCCTTTCCGGCTGCGACGTCGGTGCCGAAGCCGCTGCAGAAGCCCCATCCTCCGATCTGGATCGCGGCGCGGTCGCCGGACACGTACGACTTTGCGGTGAAGCACCAGTGCAACATCCTCTCCTGGCCCCTGACCCGGCCAATCTCGGAAGTCGAACTCTACAAGGGGCACTTGGAGCGAGCCCTAGCCGACAATCCCGGCAAGCCGCGGCCGATCTTCGCAACGATGCGCCACACGGCGGTGTACGGGCGCAAGCAGGATTGGGAGGTGCCGGTGAAGGCCGCGATGCGCCAACTCGGCCAGTTCGAGAACCTGTTCAAGAACCTCGGTCATGTCGCCGACGGGTTTCCCCAGGCCGTCAAGCTCTCGGATCTTGAGAACCGGGGCGAGTACGACCCGCGCATGCTCCATCGCAACCTCATGTTCGGAACCCCGGACGAGGTCATCGCAAAGCTCCAGGCCTACGCAGATCTCGGCGTCGACCACTTCACGTACTACGCGAGCCTGGGCCTCGACATGCAGAAGCAGAAGCGGTCTATGGAGCTGTTTGTCAAAGAAGTGATGCCGGCGTTCGCCTGACCAAGCACAACGCCATCGCCATCAACCACGCGATGCGCCAGCCCGGCGAGGTGTCGAAGACGCTGCGCGACGACCGGGAGCTGTGGGTGGTAACCCTGACCGACTGGGGCAATCGGATTCCTTACTGCGCGTTGACCAGCCCGCCCGAACCAGACGGGGTCCGGGCGGTGGAGGGGCAGGCGCCACTGGATACTGAGGCCGCCCGCGTCTCTTCGCTCCGAAGTCTTCACTCTTCTTCGGAACTGTTCGACCTTGGTAGGAACGGACCTTCATTTTTCGCCAGAATCAGCGTCCACTCACCAGGACCCGCTGTTTGAGCTTGCGCAGGATGGGGTTGCTGTTCCGGAAGGGCCGGGAGCAAGCAGGCCCAAGCGATGGGCAAGCAGGCCTATGTGAAGGCGTTTCCAAGGAAATTCCGGGAGCAAAGCGGGGAGCTGGCCCAGGCTGATGATCGCACCGCGGATGTCGGCCAAGAGCCTGGATTTCCGGCCAACGCTGGTACAATTGCTTCGTGGGCCGAGCAGTAACTTGTCTGATATCTGCTTGCGTGGTTGCGGCTGCGGGCGTCGCCGCGACACTGCCCTCGGATCGCGTCGATTACAACGACCACGTGCGTCCGATCCTCTCGGACCGCTGCTACAGTTGCCACGGTCCGGACCAAGGCCAGCGCCAAGCAGGCCTGCGCTTAGACCGCGAAACGAGCGCCTTCGGCGCAGCGGCCAGCGGTGCGGCGCCCATCGTGCGGGGCGAGCCTGCCCAGAGCGGCTTGTTCCAGCGGGTGACCAGTTCAGATCCGGCCGAGCGGATGCCACCCGCGTACATGGGCCACGATCCGCTCAACGAGGGCGAGATCGAGACTCTGAGGCGCTGGATCGAACAAGGGGCGCAGTGGGAGAGCCACTGGGCGTTCAACCCTCCGAAACGTCCGGAGCCGCCGCTGCGGGCCGGCCGTGGGCTGAATCCCATCGACGCCCTTGTCGCCGACAGATTGGTCAGAGAAGGCCTCACCCCGGCTGAGCCGGCGCCCCGGCGCACGCTCGCGCGCCGGGCGGCCCTAGACCTCACCGGGCTGCCTCCAGCTCCGGACTTGGTGCAAGAGTTCGTGGAGGACCCGGCAGCCGACGCCTATGCGAAGCTGCTGGACCGCCTGCTCGCATCGCCCAGCTACGGGGAGCATCTGGCGGGCATGTGGCTGGACGCTGCGCGCTACGCGGATACGAACGGCTACCAGACCGATGGCACGCGCTCGATGTGGCGCTGGCGCGACTGGGTCATTGACGCCTTCAACCGCAACCTGCCGTTCGACCAGTTCACGCTCGAGCAACTGGCGGGTGACATGCTCCCGGACGCAACGCGAGCGCAAATCGTCGCATCCGGGTTCAACCGCAACCACCGCACGACGGCCGAGGGCGGCTCGGTCAACGAGGAGTTCCGCGTGGAATACGTGGCCGACCGCGCTGAGACCACAGCGACGGTCTGGCTAGGCCTGACGCTGGGTTGCGCCCGCTGCCACGACCACAAGTTCGACCCGCTGTCCCAAAGGGAGTACTACCAGTTTTTCGCCTACTTCAACAACGTCCAAGAAAAGGGCATGGTCTGGAATTTCGGCAATGAAGACCCGCTGCTGCATGCCCCGACACCGGAACAGGAAGAGCGGCTGGCAGCCCTGGCGCAAGAATTGGACGAGGCAAGAGAGCGCTGGGAAGCGCTTGCGCCGCAGATTGCCCGCGAGGAGTCCGCCTGGGAAGCGCGGCTAACCCAGTCTCCCGACGTGAACTGGTCCCCTGCCCGGGGCCTGCGGGCGCACGCCTCGTTCGACGGCCGGCTCGGCACCGCCAGCTATACCGGGGGCTCGATCGACGGAAACGACGCCCCGGAACGGGTTGAGACCGAGTTCGCCGATGGCAAGTCCGGCACCGCGGCGGTGTTTGACGGCAGTCGTTATGCGGACTTGGGCAAGGTGGGTGTCTTCAACTACCTGGATCCTCTCAGCGTCTCGGCTTGGATCCATCCCGAGACTGCAGAGGATGGCTCGATCGTCGCCTCGATGGGCGAGAACCCGATCGGCAGCGGCTGGGGCCTGTTCGTGCGCGAGGGCAAGCTCTGGTGGCACATGTCTCAACGCTGGAGCGACCTCAGCATGCGCCTGGCCAGCCAGCGCTCCGTTGAACCCGGTCGCTGGCAGCACGTGCTGTTGACCTACGACGGCAAGCGCAAGGCCAAGGGCGTGCGCATGTACATTGACGGGCGCGAACAGGAATTCGACATCTTGTTCAACAACCTCGACTGGCCTTCGCGCAGCAACCAGAGCCTCAAGGTAGGCGGGGGCGGGGGCCTTGACAACCGCTTTTCCGGCCGGATTGACGAAGTCCGCGTGTACGGCCGAGCGCTGACTCCGGCTGAGGCTAGGTCGTTGGCTTCTACCGATCCGCTGGGTGCGCTAGCAGCGATACAGCCCGACGACCGGACCCAGCCCGAGCGTGACAAGCTGCGTAGCGCCTTTCTCGACTTGGGTGCCTCCTCCAGCATCCGCACAGCACGGCTTGCCCTGGACGAAGCGCAACGGCGTCACGACACCTTCCTAGATACGGTCCCCACGGTCATGGTGATGAAGGAGGGCCCCCGGCGCCAGGCTTACCTGCTCGAGCGCGGCCGCTATGACCTGCATGGCGAGCCTGTCGAGGCGGGCATTCCCGAGGCCTTGGCGGGAGCGCGCGATCCCGCCATCGCCAATCGGCTCGAACTGGCCCGATGGGTCGTCAGCCGCTCCAATCCGCTGACGGCGCGAGTCATCGTCAACCGCTTCTGGCAGATGCTGTTCGGCGTGGGCCTGGTCAAGACGGTGGACGATTTCGGTTCTCAGGGCGAGGCGCCGTCGAACCAAGCGCTGCTCGATTGGCTGGCGGTCGAATTCATGGACTCGGGCTGGGATGTCAAGGACCTGCTCAAGACAATCATGCTTAGCGCGACTTACCGGCAATCCTCGCATGTGAGCGCGGACCTGCTGGAGCGCGACCCCGACAATCGACTGCTCGCCCGCGGCCCCCGGTTCCGCTTGGCTGCCGCGACCATCCGCGACCAAGCGCTGGCTGCCGCGGGGCTGCTGCAGGAGGAGATCGGCGGGCCATCGGTGCGGCCTTACCAGCCGCCCGGGCTGTGGGAGGAAGTCTCCGACAAAGCCTACCGACCGGGCGAAGGCCGCGAACTCTACAGACGCAGCCTGTATACCTACTGGAAGCGCACGGTCGCACCGCCATCTATGATGAACTTCGACGCTTCGGACCGGGAGGTCTGCACGGTTCACGTCAAGCGCACGAACACGCCGCTGCAAGCGCTCAACCTGATGAACGACACCACCTTTGTGGAAGCGGCGCGACACCTGGCGGAAGCGGCGCTGCGTGGCGGGGCGAGCAGCTTTTCTGCGCGAATCGACGAGATCTTCCAATGGGTGCTCGGTAGGTTGCCGAGCAAGGACGAGCGGGATATCGTTGAAGGTCTGTACCGCT
Source organism: Bryobacterales bacterium (assembly GCA_965207255.1). Lineage (GTDB taxonomy): Bacteria > Acidobacteriota > Terriglobia > Bryobacterales > UBA6623 > VXMF01. The sequence continues at coordinate 351,449 of OZ242276.1, forward strand.
CGTACGCGGATACATTCCAAAGGGACCGAAATGCGGCCGAAGCGTTTCTCGGCGTCGGCGACTCGCCGTGGGACCCGCACGCCGATCCCCGGGAACTGGCTGCCTACGCCGGGGTCGCCAGCCTGGTGCTGAACTTGGACGAAGCGGTGACAAAGCAATGACACCGGAAACGCACGTCCCCGAAACCGAAACCCGGCGACACTTCTTCGGCAGGGGCGCCAGCGGTGTGGGGGCCATCGCCCTGGCCCACCTGCTGGGCCGCGACCTGAGCGCGTCCGATGCAGCCAAGCCTCCCGCGGGCGGCTTGGAAGGCTTGCCGCACTTCGCGCCCAAGGCCAAGCGCGTGATCTGGCTGTTCCAGTCTGGCGGCCCCTCCCAAATCGAGACGTTCGACCCCAAGCCGGGCCTGGCCAAACTGCGCGGACAGGACCTGCCGGAGTCGATCCGCAAGGGCCAGCGGCTGACCACGATGACGTCCGGCCAGAGCAGCTTTCCGCTGGTCGAATCCGCGTTCGGCTTCCAGCGGCATGGCGAATCGGGGGCCTGGATCAGCGACCTGCTGCCGCACACGGCAAAGATTGCCGACGACATTTGCATCGTGCGCTCGATGCACACCGATGCCATCAACCACGATCCCGCCGTGACGTTCCTGCAGACCGGGGCGCAGATCGCGGGCCGTCCCAGCGTGGGCTCTTGGCTGAGCTACGGTCTCGGCAGCGAGTCCAGCGACCTACCCAGCTTCGTCGTGATGATCACGCAGGGCACCGGGGGCCAGCCGCTGTACGACCGGCTGTGGGGCTCGGGCTTCTTGCCGACGCGCTACCAAGGGGTCAAGTTCCGCTCGGTGGGCGACCCGGTCCTGTATCTGTCCGATCCGGCCGGCATTTCGCGCGACCAGCGGCGCACCTTCCTCGACGCGCTGGCCAAGCTCAACCGCAAGCAGTTCGAGGAGTACGGCGATCCCGAAATCGTCACGCGCATCGCGCAGTACGAGATGGCGTTCAAGATGCAGCGCTCGGTGCCGGAACTCACCGACCTGTCCAGCGAGCCTGAGCCCGTGTTCGACCTCTACGGCGAAGACGCCCGCCGCCCGGGCACGTATGCCTACAACTGCCTGCTGGCGCGCCGACTGGCAGAGCGCGGCGTGCGCTTCATCCAGCTCTACCATCGGGGCTGGGACCAGCACGGTTCGCTCAAGAGCGGCATTCAGCGCCAGACCAAGACCACCGACCAGGCCTCGGCAGCCTTGGTGCAAGATCTCAAACAGCGCGGCCTGCTCGACGACACGCTCGTCGTCTGGGGCGGCGAATTCGGGCGCACCGTGTACTGCCAGGGCACGCTCACCGAGTCCGAATACGGCCGCGACCACCATCCGCGCTGCTTCTCGATGTGGATGGCAGGCGGCGGCACGCAGCCGGGCCAGACCTACGGGACTACCGACGAGTTCAGCTACAACATCGCCGAGAACCCCGTTGACGTGCATGACCTGCACGCCACGATGCTGCACCTGCTGGGCGTCGACCACACCAAGCTGACGTTCAAGTTCCAAGGGCGGAGATTCCGGCTCACCGACGTGCACGGCAGGGTGGTCAAGCCCCTGCTGGCCTGAATTGCCCGCAGCGGCCGCTTCAGTGAGCCCGCAGATCTAGTTCGTGCAAATCGCGCCGCAGCGCTTCGATATGCGCGTACGCCGTGTGGTCGAAGTGTAGCGGCGTGATCGACAGCAGGCCTTGATGCACGGCGGCATAGTCGCTGCCATCCGTGGCAGCTTCGACGGGCACCTCTTCGTGCATCCAGTAGTACTTCCGGCCGTACGGGTCGCGGGTCTCTACCATGAGGTTGCGCGAGATCTTGCGGCACTGGTGAGTCACGGCCACTCGTTCAGCCTCGCCGGCAGGCACGTTCACGTTCAAGACGACGCCTTCCGGCAGACCGATCGAGAGCACTCGCTGGGACAGGGCCGCGGCGACACGAGCCGATGGGCCGAAGTCGATGGCGGACCGTTGGTTGACGGAGACGGCGATCGCCGGGATGCCGTATTTTGAACCCTCGGCTGCGGCAGCAACGGTCCCGGAATAGTAAATGTTCTCGCCCAAGTTGGGACCGGCGTTGATGCCCGCCACGACCAAGGCCGGCAGTTCCTCTAGCAACAAGGTTATCGCCATCATCACGCTATCGGTCGGGGTGCCTTCCACTCCGAAGCGGCCCTCTCCTTGTTGTTCGTAGCGCAGCGGGCGGCGCAGCGTGATGCGCCGACTGGCGGCGCTCTGCTCCATCAGCGGGGCGACGGTGCGGATACGTCCGAGCGGAGCCAGAGCGCCTTCCAGGGCGCGGATTCCCGGCGCATCGATCCCGTCATCGTTGGTAATCAGGATGAGCGGCTCGGGGGCGGACATTAGCTCCCAGCGTAGCCAATCCGCGCAGCGACGCCTTCCGAGCGGCGGGTGGTAGGCTGAGATTGAAATGCCTGTTGCCTCCCAAGCATCCGCCGCCGAGCAGATCGTCGCACGCGACCACCAGAAGGTAGTGCGCAACTACGGGCGCTACCAGCTGGTCGTCAACCGCGCCGAGGGCGTCTACCTGTACGGCGAGGACGGACGCAGGTATCTCGACTTTCTCTCGGGCATCGGCGTGATGGCCTTGGGCCACTCCCATCCGCGAGTTGTCGCGGCGATCACCGACCAGATCGGCACCCTGGTGCATTGCTCCAACCTCTACTACCATCCGCTGCAAGGCGAGGTGGCTCAACTGCTCTCGGAATTGAGCGGGCTGGAGCGCACCTTCTTCTGCAACAGCGGCTCGGAAGCCGTCGAAGCGGCCCTGAAGATCGCCAAGGGCTACGGCCGGGCCCGCAGCGGCGGCAAGACCGAGATCGTGGCGTTGCACAACTCCTTCGGAGGGCGCACGCTGGGCGCGATCTCCGTAACCGGCCAGCCCAAGTATCGCGAACCCTTCGAGCCGGTGATACCGGGAGTTCGCTTCATCGCCCCCAACGATCTCGGCGCGCTGGAGGCGGCGGTGGGGGAAGAGACCGCAGGCATCGTCTTCGAGCCCATCTTGGGAGAGGGCGGCATCATCGAGATTTCGGCCGAATTCGCCGGGCTGGCCCGCAAGCTGGCAACGGACCACGACGCGCTGCTGATCTGCGATGAGGTCCAGTGCGGCATGGGCCGCACGGGCGATACCTTCGCCTTCCATCACTGGGGCGCCGACTTCCTGCCGGACGTGATCACTCTGGCCAAACCGTTGGCTGCCGGGTTGCCGATCGGCGCCGTTGTCTGCAGCGAAGCGGCCGCAACGGTGCTAGCGCCGGGCATGCACGGCTCCACCTTCGGCGGCGGAGCCCTGGCCTGCCGCGTGGCCCGGGAGTTCTTGGGGATGCTGCCAGAATTGCTGCCGCACGTCCGAGACGTCTCGGCATACTTCCGAGCGCAGCTCGCAAGTCTGGCCGCCGGCTATGACTTCGTCGGCGGCCTGCGCGGCAGGGGCTTGATGGTCGGGCTCGAACTCAGCATCCCGGGCGGAGGCTTCGTCCGACGGGCCCAGGAACTCGGCTTGTTGATGAACTGCACCGCTGGCAACGTCTTGCGCTTCCTGCCGCCGTTCGTAATTGAGCGGGAACATGTGGACGAAGCCGTCGCCGCATTGGACCAGGTGTTTTCCCAAGTGCCGCCCGACGCCACGGCCTAGGCGGATTGGGCCGGCGGCGGTTGCTACGATGGTCGCCGCATGGAAATCCACCGCTTGGAGACCCGCCACTGCGATGCCGGCTGGCGCAACTACCATTTCGCCAAGGTCACGACCAGCGATGGCGTGATCGGCTGGAGCGAGTACGACGAGGACTTTGGCTCGCCCGGAATCACGGCGACGATCGAGCGCTTGGCACCGTCCCTGCCGGGCAAGGATCTCGGCAACCACGAGCGCATCTTTAGCGAGCTGTTCTGCCAGTTGCGGCCGGCTGTCGACGGGGCGACCGGCCAAGCCTTTGCTGCGATCGAGAACGCGCTGCTGGATGCCAAGGCCAAGTCCCTGGGCGTGCCATGCTACGCGCTCTTCGGGGGCAAGGTGCGCGACCGCATCCGGCTGTACTGGTCGCATTGCGCCACTTGGCGCATCAATCATCCGGAATTCTACCCGCCAGCGATCCGCGACCTCGATGGCGTTGAGGGGATCGGCGCGGAAGCCAAGCAACGGGGATTCACCGCACTGAAGACCAACATCTTCGAGTTTGGAGACGGGGCTGCACGCGGCTGGCGGCCGGGTTTTGGCACGCCTTACGAACCAGGCCGCAATATGGAGCGCTCGACGCTCCGGCAACTGCGCTCCCATTTGGAAGCTATGCGTGCCGGGGCCGGGCCGGACATGGACATCCTGCTCGACCTGAACTTCAACTGCGCCACCGAGGGCTATCTCAAGGTCCTGCGCGAGCTGCGCGACTTCGACCTTTTCTGGGCGGAAATCGACACGCGCAACCCACGCGCCCTCCGCCACATCCGCGAGCAGAGCCCCTGTCCCATCAGCTCGTGCGAGACGCTGATGGGACTGCGCAACTTCCTGCCGTTCTTCCAGCAGGAAGCCGTTGACGTTGCGATTATCGATGCGGTTTGGAACGGTGTCTGGCAGAGCCTGAAGGTGGCGGCCTGCGCCGAGGCCTTCGAGGTCAACGTCGCACCGCACAACTTCTACGGGCATCTAGCGACCATGATGAATGCCCACTTCGTGGCCGCGGTGCCAAACCTGCGCATCATGGAGATCGACATCGACCGTCTGAGTTGGGACGCCGACCTCTTCACCCATGTTCCCCCTATCGAGGACGGCCATTTGGTGCTACCGGATAGGCCCGGCTGGGGCACCGAGCCCGACGAGGACGCACTGCGGGATCATCCGGTGCGCAACTGAGCGTCGCAGCGCAGCCTGCGCAGGACGGTTCACGCCGCCCGCAGGCCAGCCAACGCGGCCTCGATAGCATCCGCGGAGCGTGGCAGGCCGGCACTCATCAGCCGGCAGCCATCGTCCGTAACCTCCACCATGTCCTCGATACGAATGCCAATGCCTTCCTCGGGCGAGTACAAGCCGGGTTCGATGGCAAGCACCATGCCCGGCTTCAAGGTCCGATCCGGCGGTGCTGGATCATGCACGTCCAGTCCTACTTGGTGCCCGATAGCGTGCGGCAGATAGGGGTCCGCGCCACGTGGCGCCCTCTTGCGCAAGATGCGCTGGGCGAGCGACTCGATGCTGCTCCGGGCGGGCCCGCTCAGCACTGCACCGGGCTTCACGGCCGCAATCGCTTGCTCTTGGGCCTCGCGCACTGCTTCGTACAGCAGTCGCTGCCGTTCGCCGAAGCGTCGGCTGACCGGAATGCTCCGGGCAATATCAGCGGCATAGCGAGCCCGTTCGCCGCCGGCATCAATCAGCAGCATCTGTCCCGCGCCTAGGCGGCCCGAATTGCGCTGGTAGTGCAAGATCGTCGCATTGGGCCCCGCAGCCACAATCGGTGCGAAGGCCAAGCGCTCGCAGCCGGCGTGGAATGCCCCGCCGACCAGCCCGGCTGCAACCTCCCGTTCTGTCGCGCCATCAGCAACCTTGCCCCAAGCATCGCGGAACGCCGCCTCGGTCGCCTCGACGGCGGCTTGAATCAAGGCAACCTCGGCAGGCGACTTGACGCTGCGCAGCGCGGCCAACGGGCCGTGGATGTCACGCGTCGGCTGGGAACCCACCGCTTCCACGAGACGCTCGTGTCGCGAATGCCTGTGGACGTCATCCGCAGGCCATTCGTCGGCCAAACCCGCCAACTTGCCCCGCTCCCGCAGCCAGGCGCGCGCAGTCCCGCGAAACTTCGATTCGGCCAAGACCTCCGCAAATCCCAAATGACCGGCATTCTCCGGCTGCAACCTTGGTCCAGACCAATTGCGGGCCGAACTCGCCGGGCCGGCCAGAAACAAGATTTCGCGATACGGCCTGCCGCCGTGGCCTGGAGCGATCAGCAAGGCCGCGCCCGGCTCTTCGTGTCCGGTGAGGTAGAAGAAGTTGCTCTCTTGGCGAAATCCAGTAAAGCCAGACCGGCCTTCGGGTTCGGTCGAACCAAGCAGGGCGATCACGCCGCGACCCACCCTGTCCGCCAGAGCCTGCCGGCGCTGCGCGTATTCTTGCGCGCTGCTCCCGCCGGCGGCCCGCAAGCAAGGCAGCGCCGTGCAGGCAGCTAGGAACGCCCTACGAGTCCGCAACAACCCTTCAGCGTAGCCGAGGATGGAGTCGCAAGTCCGGCCAGCATTGCGACGGTATGATTGGGGCAGAACCGATGAAGAGCATCAAGTTGGTCACTGACGGCTCGTGCATCGGCAACCCTGGCCCCGGCGGCTGGGCACTGATCCTACGCTACGGCAAGCACTCTAAAGAGCTGAGCGGTTCGGAAGCCAGAACGACCAATAACCGCATGGAGATGACCGCGGTGGTGAAAGGGCTGCAGGCCCTGCGCGAGCCGTGCTCGGTCACTCTGGAAATCGATTCGGAATATGTCAAGAACGGCGTGACCCGCTGGATGAAGAAGTGGCAGCGCAACGGCTGGATGACAGCCGCGAAGGAGCCGGTCAAGAACCAAGACTTGTGGCAAGAGCTGGACGCAGCTCTAGCGCGGCACCAAGTGCGCTGGGTCTGGGTGAAGGGACACGCCAACCACAAGGACAACAACCGCTGCGACAAACTCGCCAAGCAGGCCGCCCGGGCCCAAGGCTCGCCCGGCACCGAGGCCTCGGCTTGAGGTGTTGCGAGACAAGCCCCGGAGCGGAGTTCCGGCTCCAAAGCCATTGCATGCCTCCGGTCATGCTTGGCAGGTCTGTCGTAAGATGAATCTCAGATTGTGTCGAGGCAATTCGCATCGCTGCTGGTGAGGCTGGCCAACGGCGTGAGCTTGGTCCGGCTCGCTTCCGTGCCAGTCATCATCCTGCTGATCTGGAAATCCAGCGATGGCGAAGCCTCGCGGTACGCAGCCTTCTGGCTGGTCGCGGGCCTGCAAATCAGCGACATGCTGGACGGTTACCTTGCTCGCAAGGGCGCCCGCCAACTGGCGGTGCGCAACGACTTCGGCGAGGTGATCGACCCGATCGCCGACAAGATGTACCTTGGCGCAGCGTTCATCACGCTCGCTCTGACGAACCAGATCGGTGCTTGGACCGCGCTGCTAGTCGTCGCGCGCGACGTTGGCATCATCGCCGGCTGGTCATTCGTCTACAAGCGCTACGGCATTAGGCTGCTGCCCAATTTGCTGGGCAAGGTCACCGATGGCAGCCTGGCCTTGCTGCTGTGTATCGTGCTGCTCAGGCCGGATAGCGGGGCGATCGCGGCCGTGACGCAAATCGTGGTCCTGCTGGTGGTGGCCTCAGGCTATTCCTATGCCCGATTGGCGACCCGCCGCGCTTCGGCGGTGACGATCCGCCGCCTGCGCGCACTGGCCATTGCGAAACGTCAAGATCGCGCCCGAGCAGCCAAGACACGCATCAAGGGCGGGGTCGGCACGACGCCGTAGAGCCCGGAACCCGGGCTTATTCCTCGGGCAGACTTGGTCCCGAGCCGGACCGGTCGATGCCGAGCCGCTGCATGTCGGGGCCTTGGGGCGCAGCCAATATCGAGTCAGGGGCGACGCGCCCGGCGATGCGCCGCGTGCCTGCCACCAACACTCCGCCGAAGATCATCAGCACGGCGAGCAGGCCGCACAGGATGAACGTGTCCAAGATGATGTTGGCCAAGTTGTCGTGGCGCTTGGGATCTTCGACATGCTGGGTGACCTCGGCCCGGTAGCGCACGCGAGCGAGCAAGAGTTGGGCGGCATCCGGCGATTCCCGGCCGAGCGCGACCGCGATCAGGGGGCCGTCCTGCTTCGCCAGCCAGCCATCGACCTGTTGGAACGCTTCAACCTGTCCGCGCGCGATCGGATTGGAGGGATAGCTCCACACGATCATCGGGATCTCGCCAGCCTCCGTAGAGAACTCCCCGTAGTAGCCCTCCGGCGAGAAATGGAACCCGACCACCGACGGGGTGAGTTCCGGGGCGAGCCGCTCCAGCGAGACCGGCCCCAAGATTAGGCGCCCCGTGCCGGGGACCAGAGCCTCGCCAGGAATGTACTGCAACACCGGCGGATCGGCCGTAGGCTTGGGCCGCGGAAGATAGGCTAGCGCAAGTTCGACATCTTCCTCGTCGGGCGGGTCTCCGCGCAGGGTAACCACGTAGTTGGCAAACTGTATCACGGTAAAGTCGCCCTTCTCTACGGCCCGCTCGCCACGTTCCACCGAGACACCATCGGCGGGCCGGATCCACGCGTAGGCCGCAACCGCCCCGGTATCGTCATAGAATTGCAGCGCTCGGAATAAGACCGATCGTCCATCCGGGGCGCGATATTCTGCCTCCTCGGCCTCTTCCAGGCCAAATTCTTGGAGCACCGGCAGGTCGGCGGGTTCAAACGGCCGCGGCGCGAGCCTCTCGAACGGCCCGAGAGCCTCGTGCAGCAGTTCGGCGCCGACAGGCCCGCCGGCCGCCAGTGCCAAGGTCAGGAGCAACACGGGGCGCAGCACTGCGCGGCGAGCCTCAAGCGCCAGCGCGGCCATGGCACCTCTTGTATTTCTTGCCGCTGCCGCACGGACAGGGAGCGTTGCGGCCGACCTTGTCCCCGCGCAAGACCTGCTTGACGGAAGTCGACTCGGCGGTGGCACCCGCCCGGTGCGCATGCGCCAACTGCTCGCGGTTGCGACGCCGAGCAATCTGCGCTTGCTCTTCCATTTCCCGAACAGCCTGGGCGGGCGCGGCGCGGCGCTGGCCGCCGTTTGTGGCAGCTGCCGACTCCGCCAATTGCACCGCCGGCCGCTCGGCAGGCGAGGATTCCTCATCGGGTGTCCTGATGGTGAGATGGAACAAGACCTTGAGCGTCTCCTCGTCGAGGGTGTCCATCATCTGCTGGAAGATGTGGAAAGACTCCTTCTTGTATTCGACGAGCGGATCCTTCTGCCCGTAGCCTCGCAGTCCGATGCCCTCCTTGAGGTGGTCCATCGAAAGCAGGTGGTCTTTCCACTGCTGGTCCAGCAACTGCAGCATGATCATGCGCTCGGTGTAGCGCATGCGTTCGACGCCGACCTCTTCAGCCTTGGCTTCGTAGCGCTTGCAGATCTCCTCGGTGAACTCGTCCGCCAGCCCTTGCCGATCCAGCCCGTTCAGGTCGAGTTCCTTGAGATCCATCCCGAAGTGCGCATGGATGTCGCTGTGCAAGCCCGCGATGTCATACGTGTCCGGATGTGCCCTCTCGGGACAGCGGCCCTCCACATAGCCGCCCACCGTGTCGCCGACAAGTTCAAGGATGCGATTGCGCTGGTCCTTGCCCTCGAGCATTTCGCGCCGCCGCGAATAGACGGCCTCGCGCTGCTTGTTCATCACGTCGTCGTACTCGAGCACGTGCTTGCGGGATTCGAAATGCTGGGTCTCGACGGCCTTCTGCGCTGCTTCGATGCGCTTGGTGATCAGGCCGGATTCGATCGGCACGTCCTCCTCCATGCCGAGCTTGAGCATGAGCGCCTGCATGCGGTGCCCGCCGAAAATCCGCATCAGGTCGTCTTGCAGGGAGAGGTAGAAGCGCGATTGGCCCGGATCGCCCTGCCGCCCGGCCCGACCGCGCAGCTGGTTGTCGATGCGGCGCGACTCGTGCCGCTCGGTGCCGAGCACGTAGAGGCCGCCAAGCTCGACCACCTCGTCGTGCTCGGCGTTGGTCTGCACACGATATTCCGCGAGCGTCTTCTCCCACATATCCCGGTTGTCGGGATGGTCCGGGGAGATGCCCTTCCGCCGCAAGTGCTCGCGTGCCAAGAACTCGGGATTGCCGCCCAGCAGGATGTCGGTGCCGCGACCGGCCATGTTGGTCGAAACGGTGACGGCGCCCTTGCGGCCGGCCTGGGCGATGATCCTAGCTTCGCGCTCGTGGTGCTTGGCGTTGAGCACCTCGTGCGGCACTCCCCGCCGCTTGAGCATGCGGGAGAGCAACTCGGACTTCTCAATGGAGATCGTGCCGACCAGCACGGGCTGGCCGAGCTGCTGGCATTCCTTGATGTCCGCAACGGCGTTACGCCACTTCTCCTCCACCGTGCGGTAGACGATGTCGTCGTGCTCGGCCCGGATCATGGGCTGATTGGTGGGCACGACCACAACTTCCAAGTTGTAGATCTTGCTGAACTCAGCCGCCTCGGTGTCCGCCGTTCCCGTCATGCCCGCCAGCTTGGAGTACATGCGGAAATAATTCTGGAAGGTGACCGTCGCCAAGGTCTGGTTCTCGCGCTCGATGGTGACCCCTTCCTTGGCCTCCACGGCTTGGTGCAGCCCGTCCGACCAGCGGCGGCCGGGCATCAAGCGCCCCGTGAACTCGTCGACGATGACGACCTTGCCGTCCTTGACGACATAGTCCTTGTCACGCTGGAACACCACGTGCGCCTTGAGCCCCTGCTCGATGGCGTGCTTGGTGTCGTAATGCACCAACTCGTTGATGTTGCCGATGTTGAGAGCCTTCTCGACCTTGGCCTCGCCCTGCTCGGTGAGCCAAGCCGAGCGGTGCTTTTCCTCAAGAATGAAATCTCCCGTATACGTGCGCTGGCCGGGCTCGTCGCCTTCGATGGTCTCGCCCTTCTCCAGTTTCGGGATCACCTGGTTGGCGGAGTAGTACTTGTCGGTCGAGATCTCGGACGGCCCGGAAATGATCAGCGGAGTGCGCGCCTCGTCGACCAAGATCGAGTCGACTTCGTCGACGATGGCGAAGTCATGCCCGCGCTGGACATGGTCTCCGGCGTCGAATTTCATGTTGTCGCGCAGGTAGTCGAAGCCGAACTCGTTATTGGTGCCATAGGTGATGTCCGCCCCGTAGCTTTCCCGGCGCTGCTCGTCGGTGAGGCCGTGCACGATCACGCCGACGCTCAGGCCCAGCCAGCGGTAGATCCGCCCCATCCACTCGGAGTCGCGCTGGGCGAGATAGTCGTTCACGGTCACGACGTGGACGCCGCGCCCGGAAATGGCATTGAGATATACCGCCAGGGTGGCCGTCAGCGTCTTGCCCTCGCCGGTCTTCATCTCGGCAATCTTGCCCTGGTGCAGCACCATGCCGCCGATCAGTTGCACGTCGAAATGGCGCATGCCCATGACGCGCCACGAGGCTTCCCGGCAGGTGGCGAAAGCTTCGGGCAACAGATCGTCCAAGGACTCGCCGTCGCGGTAGCGCTGCTTGAACTCGTCGGTCTTGGCTTGCAGCTGCTCGTCAGTGAGGGCTTCGAAGTCGGGCGCCAACGAGCTGATGTGGTCCACCATCGGCGCGAGGCGCTTGATTTCGCGCTCGTGCTTGGTTCCGAAGACCCTAGCTAGCAGCGTGTCGAACATTGGATAGAGGCACCTAGGGCACCAAGTCTCATTGTAGTCTTGGCTACTGTGCCCAAAGCCGAACCAAGCCCGAGAGAGGGATCAGGGCTGTGATCCGTGCGGCGCCGAGCCTTTCTTGAGGTAGCCGTAGTAGCCGAGATCTTGGCCGGTGACGTGCTTGGTCGCCCAGATGATCTGGCCGACATGGCCCGCAAAGTGGGTCAGCACATGGGCGATCGCGTGCAGCACCGTCACGTCATAGACCTGGATGCTGCGCGTCGCCAACAGGGAGTCCGGCGGCAAGGCCGCCAACACGGCGTCCGCTTCGTCCACTGTGCCGCTGAGGCGCTCGGTCAGCGCCTCCGCCTGGAGCGGCTCACGCGTCGCAAACTCCCAATCGCGATCGCGGCTGTCGGGCTGTCCGCCCACGCCGCCGAGGATCCACTGGCGGACGTTGCCGGACAGGTGCAGCACCAAGTTCCCGATCGAGTTCTCGATCGCGTGATCGCGGTGCCAGATCTGCTCCGCAGACAGCCTGCCGAGGCAATCGCACACCCGCTCGCAGCCCCGTCGAAGTTCCTTGCGGGAGACCCGCAGGAACTCTGCACCAGTCTCCATGTCGGGAATTCCAGGTTACGCGTGCCGCGCGTTCACTGCAGGGGCGAGAAATCGGTAGCCTGGAGCCACTGATTCTCAATCCCAGCAACCAGCCTGCCGTCCTTGCGCGACTCAGCGGCAGCGGCTTTCCAAGCTGGATCAGCAACAAAGCCAGCCCACGACTTCTTGGCCGCCTCGCGGCTGTCGTGCGCGAGGATGTAGACCAGCGTGTTGCCCTTTCCGTCGCCCTCGGTCGGTGTCCAGTAGCCGATCAGCTTCATTCCGTGCTTGACGAACAGGTAGTTGGTGTGATTCCGGAAGCGCGCCATCAGGTCGGGCAGCTTGCCCTCCGCGGCGGTATAGGTGCGCATCTCGAAGACGCGCTCGGCGCTGTCGTTGTCGTCAGCTAGGACGGCGATCGGAGCGAGCAGAAGGAGCGGCAACAGTGCCGCGAGGATCTTGGTCATGAGGTTCTCCTTAGAATCAGGCAGGTGCGTCAGTCGCCAGCGAGCTTGACGACCTGCTTTCCAATGTTAGCGCCACCGAGCATGCCGATGAACGCGGCGGGTGCGTTTTCGATGCCTTCGGCGACAGTTTCCCGGTACTTGAGCTTGCCGTTCTTCACCCATTCCGCCATCTGGGCGAGCGATTCGTCGTCATGCTCTCGGAAGTCGAACACCAAGAAGCCCTCTGCGCGGATGCGCTTGGTGATGAAGTGCCACAGCAGGCGCGGCCCGACCGGAGCGTCGATGGCATTGTATTGGGAGATCTGGCCGCAGATCGCCACCCGCGACCTGACGTTCAGCAGCTGGAAGACTGCATCGGTGACCGGTCCGCCGACATTGTCGAAGTAGACGTCAATGCCATCGGGACTGGCCGCACGCAGAGCGTGGAAGAAGTCCTCGCCCTTGTAGTCGACAGCCGCGTCGAAACCGAATTCTTCGGTCACCAGGGAGCATTTCTCGGCACCGCCGGCGATTCCGACCGCACGGCAGCCGTGCAGGCGGGCAATCTGGCCAACCGCCGAGCCCACCGCGCCGGCGGCACCGGAAACGCACACTGTCTCGCCGGACTGCAGGCCGGCGACCTTTAGCAAGCCATAGTATGCGGTCAGGCCGGGCATGCCAAGCACTCCCAGATACGCCGACAGCGGTGCGGCACTGGCGTCGACTACGCGCAATTCGTCCGCCGGCGCAGTCGCGCACTCCTGCCAGCCTAAACCGCCGGTGACGTAGTTGCCCACGGCGATCCGATCACTGTTCGACTCGATCACCTCGCCGACGGAAGCGCCCACCATTGTCTGGCCGATTTCCACCGGTGCGGCGTAGGATTTGCGACCGCTGATGCGCCCGCGCATGTAGGGGTCCACGGACATGAAGTGGACCTTCACAAGGCACTCGCCAGCAGCCGGACTGGACACAGGCACCTCTTCCAGGCGGAAATCTGAAGGTTTAGGCACGCCCACGGGCCGTGCCGCCAGCACGATGCGTCGGTTGGTCATTGGCAAACCGAGAGTTTAGCAAGCCGCAAGGTAGCGATCTCGCTGCTAGTGTCGGTCTAAAAGCGCCGCGAGCCGAGCCGGCTCACGTCGAACTCGGCGGTCTTGGCCACGGCCATGACGGCCATTACGCCCGCTTGGACGGGATCTGTCACGACCAAATCAGCAGCGTCAGGGACTGAGCCTGCCATGTTGAGCGAGATGACCAGCAACCCCTTGGACTGTACGGCACGCACGGCGCGCTCGATCTCGCCACCCATCAAGGCACCTGCAAGGACCACCGCTTCCACACGCGGCAGGCGGGCAGTCGCCAGCACCGCCTCGGCGATCTTGCGCTCGCCAACTAGGGGAATCGTGTCCACAGATATGCGCTCGCCGCGCAGATTGTGACGATCCGCTTCGGACACGGCTCCTACTACGACCTGGCCTACCTGCGAGCCGCCGCCAATGATCACAATACGCTTGCCGAACACGTGATGGTGGGTGTGGTTGGTCTCGACCGAGCGCACCCCTTCCAGACCGGCTAGAGCATCGACGAGATCCTCCGATGGACGCGAAGTCGCTATTTCGATCGCGATCGTCTCCACCGGCTCTTGGGCGTCAAGGATGGCTATCCAAGTGATGCGCCCGTCGGCACCGGCCACGGCCTCGGTGATCAGGCGCAACGCGGCCCCATCGCCCTCCACCTCGATTGCGAGGGCCAATCTATTGTCGGCTTCCGTTCGCATGCCAGGCCTCGCCCCGACTCTCAGAATTGCACAAATGCGCCAGTCGACGATGTCGCCGCCATGGCCGATGGCGCATCTGGGCGAAAGTGCCTATGCCATGATGGGCACCAGAGATGGCCTCTCACATCCACGAACGAGCGGCGAGCACGCTGATGCGAGAGCTTAGCCGAATCGTCTCGCACGAGGTGCGCGATCCCGCTGTGACAGAGATCCGTGTCAGCAAGGTCGATCTCTCGCCAGACAAGCGTCACGCACGCGTGCTGGTCGCGTTCTGGGATCCCAAGGTCGGCGAAGACCCGGACCCGCGCCCGCTGGAAGCGCTCGAGCGGGCCGCGCCGTTCATTCGCAAGGCGCTGGCCCGCAGCTTGCGCATGCGTCACGTGCCGGAACTGCAGTTCTCATACGATCTTGCCGAGCAACACACCAAGCGCATTGAATCCTTGCTCGAGCGCATTCACAAAAGAGCCAAGAAGCAGGGGCTGGCGGTCGTGTTCGCAGCTCTTGCCTTGCAATCAACGGCACCACCCAGTGCGCTGGCCCTTGAACGGCTCGAGTCCTCGGCAGCGATTATGGGCAGCGAGTTCCGCATTGCCTGCTACGCGGCGACCAAGAAGCTCGCAGCCGGAGCGGTCACTGCCGCCTTTGATGAGGTCCGAAGGGTGGATTCATTTCTGAGCAACTACAAGCAGGACAGCGAGTTGAGCCGGATCAATCGCGAGGCTGGTCGCGGGGAAGTGGAGGTCTCCGAAGAAATGGCGGCACTCCTAGATCGCTGCCTGCGGTACTCCGATGCCAGCGAGGGAGCATTCGACATCACAGTTGGGGCGCTCGTCAAGGCTTGGGGGTTTTACGACGGAGACGGCAGCACACCGCGCCCTTGGACGCTGTGGTGGGCGAGAAGGAACAGCGGCTTCCAACACCTGCGCGTGGACCGAGCAATGGGCACGGTCCGCTTTCTTCGCACAGGTCTGCAACTGGACCCGGGAGGTATCGGCAAGGGTTATGCGGTGGACCGAGCCGTCGCGGCTTTGCGCGAGTATGGAGTGGAGCGGGCTTTGGTCAGCTCAGGTACGAGCAGCATCTATGCGCTGGGAGCGCCGCCTGACAGCGCCAGCGGCTGGGATCTGGACCTGCGGGGCGCCGACACCGCAGACGGCGCATTCGTGACCGTCACGCTGCGAAATGAAAGTCTGTCAACCTCCGGTTCCTACGAAAAGTTCTTCGAAGAAGGCGGCACACGCTACGGGCATATTCTTGACCCGCGCACGGGGCGTCCCGCACTAGGTATGACCGCCGTGTCCGTCATCGGTCCGAGCGCGATCGACACCGAGGCATGGTCGACCGCGCTCTACGTCAACGGTGCCGGATGGGCGCGCAAGCATGGCATTCCCCAGGGGCGGGTGCTGCTCTGCCAGGAGGGCGCGCCGTGCGGCTGGCTCGCCAGCCAGTGAGGCTGGCACCAGCCGGACTTCAGTTCAGATCTGCGGCGGCCGGGACGGCACCAGCCGACGGGCGCTGCGGGTCGCGGAAGAAATCAACGGCTGACGCCTTGTGCACGCACGACACTGTGCAGGCCGGAGCGCACGCTTTCGGCGTGAGGTAGGCATGCCGGATGTCTTTGACGGTGTAGTCAGAGAGCGGGGTGCCGGGCGTGCCGCGCTGCTGCGAACAGTAATGCACGAGGCCGTCCTCGCAGATATAGAGGTAGCGCGCACCGGCGCGGCATTTCCACTTGTTGGTTCGGCCATCGACCAAGTTGTCTTGGAAATATGTCAACCGGCTGTAGCCGCGCTTGGACAGCGCCTTGACACGCTCATACACCCGCCTCTCGTCCTTGCCCAGCGGCTTTAGCTGGCCATCCCCATCGTGGATCACGCCAATCGTGCTGGTGAAGCCTAGCGCCGTGGCACGCTGGGCCACGGTGTATGCGTCGCGTGGGTCGGGGATGCCGGAGCCTACGACGGAGTTGATGTTGATCTCGAAGTCGGCATGCTCGGCCAGCATCTCCAGCTTCGTGTCGAGCACGCGCAGGCTCTTCATCGACGTCTGATCGGGCTCGACGTTGTCAATGCTGATCTGCAGATATTCCAAACCGGCGTCGTTGAGCTGCGCAATGCGCTGTGGCCCCAGCAAGTAGCCGTTCGTGATCAAGCCCGCGATCATGCCGCGCGAGCGTATGTGGCGAATCAAGTCATCCAACTGCGGATGCAACATGGGCTCGCCACCACTCAGCGTGATGACGCTCACTCCAAGGTCGGCCAACGCGTCAGTGCGCTCGACCAACACGTCGAACGGAACCGGTGACGAAACATGGTCGTACTCGTTGCAGTACGCGCATGCGATGTTGCAGCGACGGGTCGGGATCATGTGCGCCAAGACCGGGTGGTCGGTATCGACCAGCGCTTTGGCGATCATGCGGGCTTCGCGCAAGCCGCGATGGAGTCCCAACAGCTTGCGGCGAACGCGCGTGCGGAAAGGTACATTCGGCATCACAGTCGCCCGGCAGCGACGGACGGAACGCCCGCGGCCACGTCAAACGTCAATTATAGTGGCCGAGCACAGGCAGCCTGCATTCGCCGGGCACGCAACGCAACGAACTTGCGCCCGGTCGAGAGCATGGTGTACAGTGAGCGCTTAGAAGCGGGAGTAACTCAGTTGGTAGAGTGCGACCTTGCCAAGGTCGATGTCGCGGGTTCGAGTCCCGTCTCCCGCTCCAGTCTACGGAAGGCTCCAGACGGGCCGAAGTCGCGGCGCGGTAGCCAAGTGGTAAGGCAGAGGTCTGCAAAACCTTTATTCGTGGGTTCGATTCCCACCCGCGCCTCCAGTTCCAATCTCGTTGACTAGGCGTTGATTAGATTTATTTTCAAGCACTTACGAGAACTAGGTCACATTCTCCACGCCTTGCCGTCGAGAGCACTCAGGAGCAGTCGAGGCCATTCGAGAGCACCTGAAACGAAAAAAATGGTCCCAATATGGTCCCGCCAGCCGATGTCGCCGACCGCTTCGTAACCGAGATGCATGGGATAGCGGTACGGGGAGCAAGCCCGAGCAAAGACGCCCCAAGACTGCTTGTTGGGGTGTACGAGGCATTGCCGCACTCTCGATTGCTCACTTGGCTCATGTTTCGTTGGGCGTCCAAGGGTCGACGTCGCACCGAGTGGCAGGAAGATCTTGAAATTCTACAATCCAGACACACTTGATCGGTTGCAATACTCGCAAGCTCCTACGTCGATTGCCGTCAGTGCGTCAGAGTTGGGGGAGAAACAAGCTGCAAACCGGCGGATCTCGCAATTTCTCGAAGGCGAGTTCCCAGATGGGTCCGATCGGTCTTGATCGAGACCAACCAAGTACCGGAAGGAGTGCCGCCACACGCAATTTCTAACCATCACTCACGGCCAGCGGATTGATTATTGCGAACAGCGATTGTCGATCACCTGAAAGAAGAGGATTTTTTGCCTAGCGGCGCGGCAGACGGGTGTTGGAAGTGGGCAGAATGCCCAAGGCCGCGCCGGTGGGCAAAGAATCAGATGGGCTAAAGCGCCGGCTGGGAAGTGCGGTATGGCGATTGCTTGAGCGCAGGCTGTGCGCAGAGGTCGGCGAAGGGCCTCGGCGGACGGCCTCGGCGCGGTGGTGGCGTCCGGGATAGGGCTGGGCGAGCGTTTTGGCAGCGGTCTTGAGGGCCCGCGGCGCGGTGCGGCAGCGGGCACGGCCAGGCAGTCGGCCGGGCGGACGCAGCGTTCCCGGAACGGCGGCGCAAGCGCCGCGTCGGCAGAGCGGATGGTGTCGGGCGTAAGCGTCTCACGTAGTGTCGTCCAGGGGCGGGGGCTCGCTTGCCGGCGGGATAGCCTCGACCGTCTCCATCGTGCCGCGGCCGCAGGCGGGGCAGGTGCGCAGCGAGCGGCCAGTGAGGGCCTCGAAGCGGTCGCGGTAGTCGGTCGGCGGCTCGCTGTCGGGGGCGGCCGGGGGCATCCCCAGCGCCGCTGGCAGAGGGCGAGCTGCTGCTGGCGGCGGGGCCCGGCGAAGAGTCCGAAGTGCCGGATGCGGTGGAAGCGCGGCGGCAGCGTATGCAGCAGGAAGCGGCGGATGAACTCCGCCGCGGGCAGCGCCATGGTCTTCCAGCGGTGCTGCTGGCGGTAGTCTTTCCAGCGGAAGCGGACCGTGCCGTCGTCGAGCGCCAGGATACGCTCGTTGGAGATGGCCACGCGGTGGGTGTAGCGGCCGAGATAGTCGAGCACGCGGGCGGGGCCGTCGAAGGGGGCCCTGGCGTAGACCACCCACTCGCAGCGGCGAAGGGGCCTCAGCCAGCGCGCGAAGGCGTGCGGGTCGGCCAAGGGCTCGAGCGCACCGCCGAGGCACAGGCGGCCGTTTAGGAAGGCGCGCTCGAGCCCCGCCAGGAAGAGCGCGCGGAAGCGCCGCGACAGGACACTCACGGGCAGGAAGAAGCCGGGGCCGGCAGGCGATCCAGCGGTCGCCTTCGGGGCTCAGGCCGCCGCCGGGGACGACGCAGTGCAGGTGGGGCTTGAGCTGTCCGCAGTTCCACGCACGCGGTGTTGCCACCCGTGCCCATGTGGGAACGGGCCGGTGTCGCAAAGGAGCCCCGAACACCCCAGAAGGTCACCGAACCCTTCCGTCCGGCACCATAGTGCCTAGTGTTGCTGGCGGCCTTGTCCCCAAAGACATGGCCATCTGTGTCAGAATTCAAGGGTGCAAACGGTAGCCTGTACCTACAGTGCAGGATCGTCAGCCCGCACAGCAACCCTGAACCTGCCAGCTAAGAGCCCAGCTTCCAACTCGTGATGTTGCTCCAAGAGGTGCTGCCCCCAGCTGCTGCGGCCAATTCCTCACCGCTGACTTCTTGCAGGCCTGGAACCGGGTCGGGCAGCGGGATAGTCGTGGTTACCCCAGAGTTGTCGACGAACTTGAAGCCCACACCCTCGGGAAGGGGTGACACGCTGATCTGCTTGAGTGCTCCTTCGGGGTCGCTCAGCATGAGCTCCCGGAAATCACTGTCGACCGAGGATCGACGAAGCGCCTCCTGTACTAGCTCGTTGAAATCTTGTTTTTGGGACATCGTCCTACCTCCTGATGGGCTGCTCCACTGACTTCCGGCTGAACCCAGCAGCAACGCAACCCATAAATTCGGCTGATGGGTTCACAGTGTTCCGACCGGCTCACTATCATACACAACTTGCTGTCCCTCACGCGATCGGCTGATCCCGGGAATCTCCCGGATGGGTGCACGACACTATGTTTGGATTTCGGCTTGGAGGGATGGGTTCTCGGCCCGCTGAGCCCAGAAGTTCTCGTAGTTGCCGCTGAGAACACAGGAGCGTAGGGCTAGGATCTCGTTGGCTCCGTTGACGGTCCAGTACATGCCCGAGCGCTTGAGGCGGCCAACGACCGTGCGGCAGCCGGCTTCTACAACGCCCGATCCAACGCACAGGTCTTGGGCGCGGAACTGTGGGTAGCGCATGCGACTGCGGTTGTTGTTGATATAGTTAACGCACTTGGCAGCTTCCTCGCAGCAGCCAGCGTGAGCGCGCAAGGTGGCGAGCAAGCCGTCCACACGGCCTTGCTCCAAATCGTCGCAGCGGGCCTCCGCCCAAGCCTCGAGCTGCGCCTTGTCGAGGGCGAAGATGGCCTTGGCCACGCCCCAGAGTTTCTCCTTAGCGTGCCAGAGATCGACGATCTGGATCGCACCGGGGTATTCCTCACCCGCGATGCGCCAGACATCACAGCGTTTGCAGGAACGCCATGATGCCAGCATCCTTCTTCCACTTCGGGGTCGTGGCTTCAGAACCCGCCTGGTCGCACAGCGCGACCGCTCTCGCCTTGGCCTCGAAATCGATCTCGGCGTAGATATTGGTCGTGTCGAGCTTGACGTGACCGAGCCATGCCCGAATCGTGTTCAGGTCCACTCCGGCCCACAGTAAATGTGACGCCGTGCTGTGGCGCTTATTCCGAGCTCGGAATGCAGAGGATTTTTTGCCTAGCGGTGCGGCAGAAGGACGTGTCGAGGGGTGAGATGGAAGCCCTAGGCCGCAGCGCTGGGCAAAATGCAGAGGATTTTTTGCCTAGCGGTGCGGCAGAAGGACGTGTCGAGGGGTGAGATGGAAGCCCTAGGCCGCAGCGCTGGGCAAAGAATCGGTTGAACTGAACCGCCGCTTCGGAGCTCGCTATGGGAATTGCATGGATCGGGATGGCTGTCGACAGGTAAGGCAACACTGTGCGCGGCATTGAGATGGCAGCGCTATGGACTTGGGCGCGGTCGGGAGTTGGCTGTGCGGGGTGTGGGAGAGGCCCAGGCAGAAGGCCGAGGGGGCGATTGGGTGGCTGCCGGGCGCAGCAGGCGAGGGACTGCTGGCGGGTTGGCAGAGCCAACTCGAGGGGCGCTTGCAGTGCTGCGGCACAGGTCTCACGAGGTGTCGTCCGGGGCGGGCGGCGTGCCACCGCGCGGGATGGTCTCCACCATCAGCATTGTGCCGTCGTGGCAGTGGGGGCAGACGCGCAGAGAGCGGCCAGTGAGGACGGCAAAGGTCTCGCGGTAGTCGCTGGATGGCGGGTCCGGGGCGGGCCGTGGGGGCATGCCCAACAGTTGCCGGCATAGGGCGAGCTGCGAGCGGCGCCGGGGCCCGGCCAAGAGGCCGAAGTAGCGGACGCGGTGAAATTTTGGCGGCAGGGTGTGCAGCAGGAAGCGGCGGATGAACTCGTCGGCGGACAAGGTCATGGTCTTCCAGCGATGCTGCTGGCGGTAGTCCTTCCAACGGAAACGGACGCTGCCATTGTCGATGGACAGGAGGCGGTCGTTGGACAGGGCCACGCGATGGGTGTAGCGGCCGAGGTAGTCGAGGGCGCGGGCCGGGCCGTCGAAGGGGCGCTTGGCATATACGACCCACTCGCAGCTGCGCAGGGGGCGCAGGTAGCGTGCGAAGGCGTGCTGGTCAGCGAGCGGGGCGAGTGTTCCGCCGAAGCGCAAGCGGCCCTGGCGGAAGGCGCGCTCGAGGCCCTCGAGAAAGAGGGTGCGAAAACGGCGGGACAGGACACGGACGGGCAGGAAGAAGCCGGGGCGGCAGCCGATCCAGCGCGAGCCGTCGGGGGCCAGCCCGCCGCCGGGCACGACACAGTGCAAGTGCGGATGGAAGCTGAGGTTGGAGCCCCAGGTGTGCAGCAGCGCGAGGCCGCCGATGCGGGCCCCGAGGTGGCGCGGCTCGGCGGCGATCTCGCGCAGGGTGCGGGCCGCGGCGCGAAACAGCAGGTTGTACAGCTGGCGGCGATTCTGCAGGGCGATGGCCGCGATGGGCGCGGGCAGGGTGAACACGACGTGGAAGTACTGGCAGTCGAGCAGTTCCGAGCGGCGTAGGGAGAGCCAGCGCAAGCGCGCCAAGCCCTGGCACTTGGGACAGTGGCGGTTGCGGCAGGAGCGATAGCAGAGGCGCCGGTGGCCGCACTGGTCACACTGTTCGATCAAGCCGCCGAGAGCGGCGGTGCGACACTGCTCGATGGCCGCCATGACCTTGCCCTGCAGGCCGGTCAGGGCCTCGCCGGAACGGGCCCGGAAGGCCCCTCCGTAGCGGCGGAAGATGTCGGCGACCTCCAGTCGGGGGCGACTCACTGACCCGCCGCCGGATCCTGCATCGGCACAGCCGGGAGCAGGTCGAACGGACTGGTAGCGGAGCAGACCTTCTGGGCGGTGATGCGCAGGTAGTGGGCGGTGACGGCGAGACCGCGATGGCCGAGCAGCATCTGGATGGTGCGCACATCGGCGCCATTTTCCAGCAGATGGACGGCAAATCCGTGCCTCAGCGAGTGGGGCGTAATGCGTTTGCCGATCCCGGCCCGCTCGCAGGCCGGTCGGCAGACGCGCTCGACGGCGCTGGCGGTGAGCGGGCGACCGGGCAGCAGGCCGGGGAAGAGCCACTCGCCGTCCGGTCGGCTGTAGTGCCAGTAGTTGCGCAGCACCTGCAGCAGGCGCGGAGAGAGCATGACGTACCGATCCTTGGCACCCTTGCCCTGCTCGACCCGAATGACCATGCGCTGCGAGTCGATGTCCCGCGGCCGCAGTTGCAGGGCCTCGGAAATGCGTAGGCCGGCGGCATAGCAGGTGGTCAGGATGGCATGATGCTTGCGGTTGGGAACCGCGTCGAGGAAGCGGGCGACTTCCTCGGGGCTGGGTACGACCGGCAGACGCGCGGGCTGTTTGGGAGTGGGCAGGACCTCGGGGATGTCCCAGTCCTTGCGCAGGGTGACGCGGTACAGGAACCGCAAAGCGGCGGTAGCGACGGCGATCGAGCTGGCTGCGAGGCACTTCACGGTGGCCAGGAAGACCTGGTAGTCGCGGATCTGCTCGGGGCCGAGCTGGTCTGGTGACTGGTGGAAATGCTGAGCGAAGCGAGCCACTTGGTCGATGTAGCTCTGCTGCGTGTTGGGCGAAAGGTTACGAACCTTCATATCCTCCGTCATGCGACGGCG
This sequence comes from Bryobacterales bacterium, assembly GCA_965207255.1. GTDB lineage: Bacteria > Acidobacteriota > Terriglobia > Bryobacterales > UBA6623 > VXMF01. The sequence goes on from OZ242276.1 coordinate 374,114, forward strand.
AAGGGGTGTCATGAGAAGCCTCCTTGGCGGTTTGCGAATGGAATGGCTGCGATCAGCAGCGCATCCATGATCCGCGCCTAGGCAGGCCCGGCAACAGCGGCAGCGGGAAAGGAACGGTATTGGTGGTCAGGCCGATCAGTTGAGAAGGAGCAAGGTGTGCTTTCGACCAGCCACCACTACCGCGTAGCGGTTTAGTTCAACGCATATTCGGCAACCCTCCACTATTGCAATGCGGGCCATGTCTACCCCTATGTCATCCGCCCAAACGGCGAGGCGACGTGCCTAGTGTACGGTGGTCCGCCTATCGGACTTCTTCCTGAAGCCGAGTTCCGAAATGGACGGATAGGATTTGGAATCGGAGACATCCTGGTGTGTTATTCGGATGGGCTCAGCGAGTGTCAAAACAACGCCGGAAAAATGTGGCAGGATGTGTCGCTATCGGAGACACTAGCAGACATTAGGGGCTTGTCAGCCAGATCGTCCGTGAACCGGCTGGTTTCAGCTGCCGGCGAGTTTTCGGCAGGATGTCCGCAGTTCGACGATATCACCGTGATCTGCGTTCGGCCAGTGGGCGACTGAACGTAAGAGTGCGTCGGGAATGCGCAGAATACCACCGATCAACTTGACGATGGTCTCTTGCTCCAGACAGCACCAAGGTCACGGCCTTCACTGTGCAGGCGTTCGACTGCGACATCGGCAGGGGCTTGGATGCGTAGACGGCAGGAAAGCGTCTCGCTGCAATCGAATGTCCCGTGTTCGGACAGCTTGTTACTGGGCGACCCGCCGCCACAAATGCGGTAGTAGGGACATTTGCGCCTGCATTTGTGTATTCCGGCAACAATATCGGCGAAGGCCTTCTTGAACGCAGGATTGTCGAGCGTGTCCATAATCTCGTTGCGGTGTACATTTCCATGAATGAACCGCCCGTATGATTCATGGCTGGTTCCGAGCATCTGTGGATCAAAAGTCGAAAAATCCCCATTCCATGCAACGTTGATAATCCCTAGGGGTATCACTTCCAATTGTCGATGAATTCCGTTCAATAGGGAGATCCTCTGTTCCGGGTGGTCGCATTCCCTGATAGTCATATCCGGGCGGTCGCGGTCGCGTAGCTTCAGCAAGGTGCGTAAGAACGAGCGGATGCGCTCTTGAGACCCAGATTGATTAAGTGAAGAATCGGTATTTGCAAATTGAATTTCTTCGAAATTTAATGCGATGAACTTCGTTTTTGCATCTCTAAAAAACATCCAAAATTCTTCGGGTCGATCAACCGAATCACTCGTGATCACGGGAAGGAGTCCAAACTTGACGCCAGCTTTGGCCAAGATGTCGATACCGTGTAGTGTCTTACTATAGGTTCCTGATCCCTTCCTGTCGACTCTGTTCATATCATGGAAGTGCTCTGGTCCGTCGATACTGACCCCTATGCGAACATCATATTCTTTGAATAGATCGGCCCATTCATCTGTGATGAGCGTCGCATTCGTCTGAATTTTCTTCTTAATAACGACATTGCTATTTGCATGTTTTTCAAGCAGATCAAACGCAGACTTGTAATATTCGACGGGCATTACGAGGGGCTCGCCTGCGTGCCAGAGAATGTCTAGATGGGATCCGACCAAGTGCTCCCGCTCGAACATTCGCTGGAACGTTCGCTCTACGGTCTCGAGAGTCATCCGGCTTGTATCGGAAGTGGTTGCCAAATAGCAGTACCTGCACGCTATATTGCAGAACGGAGTTGGTTGGAGCACCAAGAGACGAACAGTCAAGCCTCCCATACGTCGAAACACCATCGCCTGTCCCTCCTTGAGAACGGCAGACCCATTCCCTAGGTCCAACCTCACATGAATGCTAGTGTACCACTAAATGCCAGTGTGCCATCAAGTCGACTAATGAGTTCATGGACTGAACTGTGGGGAATGTGGGTTCCATTTATTCTGGCAGGATTTTCCGGCAATTCTGGCACCCCCAGATAGGAGTCCATGGAATGGCTGGGAAGACGGTTCATGCTACCGCGTCAGGATTCCGTTGCTGACCCGTAGGTATGGGAGCATTTCAGATCGCTGAGTGAGTTGGAGTGCTGGTCGGTATCTTGAGCCCACGCCCGGATTTGGCGCCACAGTGCGGTATCTCGGTTGTTGCGCTGTAACGGGTGCGAGTCGGTGACTCCGAGTAGCTCCAACTCGGCGAACGCCCTGGGCCGTTTTTCGAGGGTGCCGCAGACGACATGCACGTAGTCTGGATGCCTGAGGTTGGAAACCAAGGCGGCTTGGGCCGGCTGGTCTTCCAAGTCGCGCCCCAAGTGAGCGCGTCCCAGACGGCGGCGCAGGCCCTGTTTGGATTGTGCAAAGAAGTGCTCGATGACGTTGTTCGTACGCGCCACAAAGGCTTGTGCCCGGCCCGCGCTATCGCGCACGACCGGGTGCCCGCACAACTGTTCGCCGTAGCGTTCCAAGTAGCTCAGCACGACGGCTTCCGGCTGGTCGGCGAGCAGCAGCCCCTGCGAGGCCTGCTCGCGCAGCTGGTGGTAACGCTGCAGGTCGGCGGCAATCGCTTGCAGGCGCTTGGCGGCCGCCTCCGTTGAGAGCCCGGCGGTAGGGCCCGGGCGCTGTCCGCGCGGCAGTTCCTCGGAGGTCAGCCGTAACACGTCCCGCAAGCGCTGGAAGGTGCTCTCAGCGCACTCGAGGCGGGCCGCCACGCGGCCCTGAGTGTCGAGCATCTTGAGATCGGCAATGGTCAGCGAGACTTGGCGCAGAAGGCGAACTGGTGGCGCGAGCCCTCCAAGCCTTGCTCGCATCCCGGGAACCGCATGGCTGACGGCGGTCCGCTGGCGGTGCGCATGGAGTACCACTTTGACCGCCATCTGCCCGCCAAACTGGCCCGGGCTGAGCACACGGCTGGCCCCGCTCCGGCAGCGGACGGCCAGACCCACTGCACAGCAGGAGATGAAGCATGACCAAGGCCGCCGCCATCTATGCCCGAGTGTCCTCGGATCGCCAGAAGGAGAGCGGGACGATCGCCAGTCAGACGGCCGCCGTGCGGGAGTGCGCCCAGGCGCGCACATACATCGTGCCGCCTGAATGGGTGTTCGAGCACGACGGGTTCAGCGGGGCACGCTTGGACCGGCCGGGGTTGGAAGCGGTACGCGACTTGGCCGCCGAGGGCCGCATCGAGGCCGTGCTGGTGTGGTCGCCGGGCCGGCTCAGCCGCAAGTATGCCTACCAGGTGCTGTTGCTCGAGGAATTCGCGCGCTGTGGGGTGGCGTGTGAGTTCGTGGAGTCGCCGCCAGCCGAGACGCCGCAGGAGCGCCTGCTGGTCCAGGTCCAGGGCATGATCGCCGAGTACGAGCGGGCGCAGATCGCGGAGCGCTCTCGGCGCGGCAAGCGGCACAAGGCGCGCAACGGGTCGCCGAGCGTGCTCTCGGGAGCCCCCTACGGATACCGCTACGTGAAGCGGAGTGGAGGGGCTCGAGGCGCGCTACGAAGTGCTGGCTGGGGAAGCCGCGGTGGTGCGCCAAGTGTTTGACAGCTATACGCGCGAGCACGGCAGCATGGGGGCGATCGCGCGCAGTCTGACGGTGCAAGGGATTCCGACACGCACCGGCAAGGAGCGCTGGGATCGCTCGACGATCTGGGGCATGCTGCACAATCCGGCCTACTACGGGCGGGCCTGCTACGGCAAGACCGGGACGGGCTCGCGGCAGAGGGTCACGCGGCCCTTGCGGAAGCCGGGCAAGTTCGCGGGTCGGCAGGTGGGCGGCCTCGAGCGTCCGCGCGAGGAGTGGATCGAGATCCCCGTGCCGGCCTTGGTGAGCGCGGAGCAGTTCGAGCAAGCCCAAGAGCAACTCGAGGCGAACAAGCGGCATGCCACGCGGCGACGAAGGAACCGACTCTGCTCCAAGGCATGCTGGTGTGTCGTCGGTGCGGCTACGCCTACTATCGAACCTCGACACGGACGAAGAAGCGCAAGCTGTACTACTACCGCTGTCTGGGTTCGGACGGATGGCGCTACGAGGAGGGCGTGCGTTGCGCGAGTCGGCCGGTGCGACAGGACCGGCTGGACGCGATGGTTTGGCGGGAGCTGGTCCGGCTGCTGGAAGAGCCGGCATTGATCGAGGCCGATCTGGAGCGGCGGCTGGAGGCTGGGCTCGAGACGGGTCCACAACGGCGCCGGCAGGCGGATCTGCGCAGCGAGCGGGAGCGCTTGGAACGAGCAGCCGCGAGACTGGTGACTGCGTACCAGGAGGAATTGATCACGCTGGACGAGTTGCGTAGCCGGATGCCGGCCATTCACAGTCGGAAGCGAGTCCTGGAGTCCGAATTGGAGGCGGTCCAGAGCGCGGCCGAGGAACGCGAGCGCTTTCTGCGGATCGCGGAGACACTGGAGAGTTTCCGGGACCGGTTGAGAGCCAGTGCCGAGACCCTCGAACTCATCGAGCGGCAGAAGGTGTTACGCTCGCTTGTCAAGGAAGTGCTTGTAGGGGACGGAGAGATCACAATCCGCCATTCCATACCAATGCCAGAAGGGAGCGGTTGCTCGCACGCCAAACCGGATTCGAATTCGTCGACGCAGAGTCCTGAACCCCAAGGTTACCTTTTGCGTTGGGGGAGTGATTTCCCCGTTGCTCAGCAACCTCTACCTCAACGAGGTGGACCGGATGCTGGAGCGGGCGAGGGAAGTGACCCGGCAAGGGGAGTACTACTACATCCAATACGCTCGCTTTGCTGACGATCTGGTGATCCTGATCGACGGCTACCGCCGCTGGCAGTGGCTGGAGAGGGCCGTGTGGAAACGGCTGCTGGAAGAACTGGCGGAACTGAAAGTGGAACTCAATCGAGACAAGACGCGCCGGGTGGATCTCGCCAAGGGCGGGAGCTTCAGCTTCCTGGGGTTCGACATGCGCCGCTGCAAGACGCGGCGGGGCAAATAGGGCGTGCGCTACGTGCCACGCATGCAAGCGCGCACCAAGCTCCTGCGTCGGCTCAAGGAGGTATTCCGGCGGCATCGCTCGCAACCGGGCATCGCTCGCAACCGGTGGAAAAGGTCATTGACCGGATCAACCCGATCCTGCGGGGTTGGGTGAACTATTTCCGCATCGGGCACGCGAGTCGGTGTTTCAGTTACGTCAGGGACTGGGTCGAGAAGAAGATCAGGCGACATTTGATGCGACAGCGCGGACGCCGGGGATTCGGCTGGAAGAGGTGGAGTAGGCAGTGGCTGTACGACGGGCTCGGATTGTATTCGCAGTACCGGGTTGAGCGACTGCCGGAAGCGCTCCCGGCAGGCAAGGCCCCATAACCCTTGAGACGAAGGCAACAGGAAAGCCCGGTGCCGGAAAGCGGCACGCCGGGTTTGACGAGGCGGAGGGAGGAACCGTGGCTAAGCGCGAGACTGAGGCACCGGCAAGCCGCTCAGGCGGCACGCGAAAGCGGTCGGCGAACTGCTACTCCCTTGCGCTACGGCAAGCGCGCCTCTCCTCGACCCAACCTGAGAGCGCCCGAGGATGGGACTCCCTCGGGCGAATCGACCCCAATTCTCGTTTGACATTGACAGTCGCGGCCCTGTGTGGAAGAATCGTCACAAATGTACCCTGCACGAACAAGCGCCAAGCGTGTTTTTTGCCCCACGGGTGACGGAAGTACGCGAGCGGACACAAGCACACGTGGAGCGACAGGAGCGTCCGTGCTCGGTCGAGGAATTGATGCCGTACACGGCGCTGGTGCCGTTCCAGCGCACCTAACTGGCCTAGCGGATTGCGCAGGGTGCCCACCGAGCGCTCTCAGTCCCCGTGGCCCGAAAAAAGGGGCCGGTCTTCTGGCCGTCACACTGCTGGCCGCTTTCCCCGTCCAACTGGCCGCTTTCCCCGTCCAGATCGAGCCCGATTCCGGGCTGTTCGCGAACGTGTTCTACCATGTCGCCTGTCTGTCGGAGTCGATCGGTTGCAGCAAGGCTGGGTTCGAACGATTCTGGCGCGAGAGACTCGGCTGGGACGAGACGGACGCCAAGATGCTGGACGACCTCAAGTTCGTACTCGACGCTGCAGGCGACACCACGGCGGAACCCGAGCCAATCCCCTACCCGCCGAACTTCGGGAGCTACTATCCTGGCATCCGGGCGCGGCAGGCGTTGTTGGTTGCCGCTCTCGAATCCGGGTCGGCTACGGGGGCGCGAGCTGCTACCGAGAATGTCCTGTCCCCGGCCGCCGCCCGGCGGTTGGCTTCTGTATTCGTCCATTTCGAATCCCGCTTGAGACCATGGTGGGAGTCCCGAGACGCGACTTGGGGCCGAGCACACGAACGATCCCTTCTCCGCACTCTGGAGGAGAGCAACCTCGGCGACTTGGTGGATCGAATGGGGGAGTTTCTAGAATCTCGGATTTCGTGGGTTGGCCTGCATGTTATCGACGCGCCGTACGGCCTGCAAGGCTCGCACGCAACGATTCTCGGACACCATGTCTTTCTTGAGGCGGGGGTCAGTGACAAGCCAGTCGAGAGCGTATGGAAAGTGCTTCACGAACTGGTCCATATCCTCTACGACCGCGGACCGCACGAGCGCCACCGCGAACTGGTGGCGCAGTTCATCCAGGCCGCTCCCCCACATTCAATGTCTCATTACGTCCTGCTCAACGAAGCGATTGCGACGGCATTGCAGTTGATCGTGTTTGACCGGCTGCAGATCCAGATGGAGAACTATTATGCGGACTTCTTGGTCCGAACCGCGGCTCAGTCGACCAAGCCGATCCTAGAGATGGCGCTGTCGACCGGCTCATCCCTGTACGACGGATTCTCCGACCATTTCATTCAAGCTGCGGATGCAGCATTCGGCGGCTTGGTGCGCAGTCCGCAATTCCTGCTGGTTGGCGCAGCCGTCTTGGGCATGGAGAACTATCCAAAGGCATCGGAGGCCTACCTCCGCCGGGTTCCTCCACGTTCCCTCGTAATTTCGGAGGATGCGGTAAGAGCTTTCCCGGAGACTCATGTCGTCCGGCTACTCAGGCACGGCGACCTGAAGTCCCTGCAATCTCGATTCCAGCTAGACGAGGACGTCACGCAGCACCGAGCATTTGTCTACTCTCCGCCACGTGCCTCGAAGCGCCAGATCTTCTGGATCTGTGGCCAAGACGAGGCAGCGCTGGTAGCAGCCGTCACGGCATTCGCGGGATTGGCTGACGTGACCTCGGGCGGGAAGCTTGTCGCCATCGACTGATCACCTGAGCCTCCACCCATACAGGCCTATCTGCCTACCTCCGAGGTTAATGTTCCGCCGGTGCGACGGATTCAATAGTTTCTCTTGGCTCAATTAGCGAAACGTATGCATTTGGGTGCCATGGAGGCCACCAAGCAGCTACGAGGTGACGCCTCGCGCACCAATCCGACTTGCTGAAACCAGCGCAGGTAGCTGTCCAGGTACTTGCTCGCTACCCCCCGGAACGGTTGCAGGAACGCTTTGAACTGTTGGTGCCGATTGTTCACCGTTTGGATGTGATAGCTCCCGCGCACCCGCCGGCCCGCCGACACATTCACCGCCTCGTGCTGGACCCCCAGCCGCCCACAGCCCGGATACGCCCGACCACCGTCGCTCAGCAGTACCGCGTCGCTGGCCAGCAGCGGCCCCAGCGCAGCCTGCATACTCGCTTGGCTCACGCTCGCCAACACTTGACCCGCCGTCGCACCCCCGCGCGCCGTCGCCAGCAGCACCGGCACCTGCTGCTTGGACAGGCCCCGCTGCCGCGCACGTCCGCCCCGCCGGCGCGCCTTCCGCGCCAGCTGCCTTTGGCCCTTGCGGCTATGCAGGACATACGTTTCGTCCGCTTCCACCAGCCCTTCCAGCCGCCCCTGTAACTGGCCCGCCTGTGCCATGAAGCGATGCCGCCAGCGGAAGGCTGTCGTGACCGCCACCCCGCAGCGCTGCGCCGATTCGCGCACCGACTCCCGCTCCACCAACGAGCGCCCCAACGCCAGCCAGCGCTGCTTGTGATGCAATCCAGACAGCGCCGTGCCGCTCAAGGCGTTGAACCTCTTGCCGCACTGCTTGCAACTGTAACGGCGTAATCCGCGCGTCTTGCCGCGGCGCACCGCCCCGCCCGCCTGACAGTGCCGACAGCGTCGCTCGGCGTCAATTTGCAGTTCAATCGCGGCCACCGCCGCAGCTCCTTCGCTGCGCTCTTGCACGGCCTGCGCGAGTTGCGACCAGTGCGCTTCGGTCAAGCGGTCCAAGCCCGCCAGCCAACTCTGGAAACTCTCGTTCGTCATCGGGCACTATCCTCCTGCACCTAAAGGAATTATACCAAATACCGAACAAAATGCGTAACTGCCCAGGTACCCGCGCCAGAAATGACTTGAGGCGCACCGCATGGCGAAGCGCGTGAGGCGGGCGGTGCGCAGAACACAGGGGCAGGGATGGCCGTTGGCTGAGGTAGGCTTGACACGACGTTGCCAATACATGTAAGCCTAAGAATGTTCTGGGGATCCGGGCGCAGGCGGGACGATGGCAAGGCGTGTTGAAGGTCAGCAGAGCGGGCTGAGCGAGGACGAGCGTCTCGTACAGTTACAAGCAGAGAACGCCCAACTGCGAGCGGAGAACGCGCAGTTGAAGGCGGCCATCGCGCAGTTGCAAGCGGAGTTGGCCGCGTTGTGGGAGCAAGTACAGGAACTCCAGCGGCGGTTGGGTCTCGACAGTAGCAACAGCGGCAAGCCACCGTCCAGCGACGGGCCGGCCAAGCCATCGGCCGGGCAGCGCACGCGCAGCCAGCGCGGTCGGTCCGGCAAGCCCTCCGGCGGGCAGCGTGGACACCAGGGCGTGACGCTGAGCCAGACGGACACGCCAGATCGGATCCAGACCCACCTGCCGGAGAGTTGTGCGGATTGCGGGGCGGAGTTGACGGCGGACGACATCGAGGGCGAGCCTCAGCGTCGGCAGGTCTTCGATATGCCCCCGCCGCCGCCGTGGGAAGTGACCGAACATCAGGCGCAGGCCTGCCGTTGCGCGCCCACCGCCTGCACTTGGCCGGCTGCGACCTGCCCCTGTTCGACCCCAACGCGCTCGAGGCCCTCTTCCAAGCCTCGCGCGGCCTGCCCCGGCAGGTCGACCGCATCGCCCACTTCGCACTCGCCGCCGCGGCCTGCGCCCAGACTCGCCAGGTCTCCGCCGAGCAACTCGAACAGGCCTGTGCCGAGGTGCGCCTGTGACCCCCTTCAACGACCCCTGGCGCGCACGCGCCGCGCAGGTGCGCGACGGCTCGCTCGAACCGCTCGCCGTCCAACTCGGCTACCGCCCCGATCCCGCCAACCCGGCCCGCTGGAAGCGGCCCGGCTCCGTGCTCAGCATCCGCGGCGCGCAGTTCTTCGACCACCGCCAAGGTCGCGGCGGCGGTGGTGCCATCGATCTCGTCATGCACGTGCGCGGCTGCCGCTTCCGCGCCGCCGTCGAGTTCCTCGAACGCCAGCTCGGCCTCCCGCAGCCTGCGCCAGCCAGTCCACCCGCTCGCCGCCACGCCTTGCGCCTGCCACCCCCCGCAGACCGCCTCTGGGACCCCGTGCGTGATTTCCTGGCCACGGCCCGCGGGCTCGACCCCGCCCTGCTCGAGCGTTGCCGCCAGGATGGCATCCTCTACGCCGATGCCCGCCGCAACGCCGTCTTCGTCTGTCGCGACCGCCACCAACATCCCGTCGGCGCCGAGCTCGTCGGCACCCGCCCGACTCCCGACGGCCGCACCTTCAAGGGCATGGCGCCCGGCTCCCGCAAGGCCCGCGGCGGCTTCTGGCTGCCGACCCACACCGACGATCTCGATGCCATCCTGCTCGTCGAGAGCGCCCTGGACGCCCTCGCCGCGCTCCGCCTGCTGGCTCCCACTTTGCCACCCGACACCCTGCTCGCCTCCACCGCCGGCATCGCGACCTCTCTCCCCCCCTGGCTGCAAGCCTTCCGCGCACCGCGCATCCTCTGCGCCTACGACGCCGACCGCGCCGGTGACCAGGCCGCCGACGCCCTCCGCCGCCACACCCCCCACTGCAGCCGCCTCCGCCCAGCCGGTGCCAAAGACTGGAACGATCTGCTGCGCCGCTCCAGCCCACGCTAGCTGTCCCGATCCACCCCCATCGACTGCCCGTTCGCACCCCCGCGACCCGCCTACAACACGCCGCCTATCTCTACTTCCGGAAAACCCCCGCCGTCGATTCACTCCCCCAACCGCACCGCCGCAGATTGCCCTTAACTCCTTCCTGCAGTAGCGAATCTACTTGAAACATCTCTCCACTACAGCAGGAAATAATCCGAAAAATTCCGCACGAATCTATCTGAAATTCAACACGCGGTCTGCGGTAGAGTGACGCGAGCCGCGTTCCCGGAGGGCGTGCATGCGCCAGTGCAGTACGGGCCGCGCGTGGCCGCCACGGCGGTGTACTTGCAGAACGCGCATTTCCTGCCCGAGCAGCGCCTGGCAGAGGTGTTCCAAGACCTGTTCCGGATGCCGGTCTGTGCTGCGACACTGGCGGGGATGACGCGCAAGGCAGCCCAAGGCTGGCAGGGTTTCACGGAGTGGATGCGCGATCTGCTGGTGCGTGCCGGAGGGGTGAAGCATCTGGACGAGACGGGCTTCCGGATCGGAGGCCAGACCCAGTGGCTGCACGTGTTGAGCACGCCGTGGCTAACGTTCTACCGCACGAGCGCACAGCGTGGCAGTCTGTTGGAGGGGCTGCGGGGGATTCTGGTGCATGATCACTCGGCGTCGTACTTCAAAGTTAAGGGGGTGCTGCACGCGATGTGCAATGCCCATCATCTGCGGGAGTTAGAGGCCTTGGCGGAACTCGACGGGGAAGCTTGGGCGCGAGCGATGCAACAGTTGTTGAGGCGGGCGAACCGGGCGGTGTGGATCGCTCGGGAGCAGGGCAAGGCGTTGCCGCGCTCACTGCTGGAGCGGATCGAGCGGCGCTACGACCAGTTGGTACGGGAGGCGTTGGCCCAGCACCAGGCGCTGCCCGCCTTGCCCAGCGGGCGGCGGGGCCGCAAGAAGCGCCGCCCGGGGCATAATCTGGCCTTGCGGCTGAGGGACCGGCGGGAATCCGTGCTGCGCTTCGTGAGGGATGAGCGGGTGCCGTTCACGAACAATCAGGCTGAGCAGGATCTGCGCATGATGAAGCTGAGGATGAAGATCTCGGGAGGGTTCCGCTCCGAGCAGGGGGCGCGAGATTTCGCGACCCTCCGCAGCGTGTTATCCACCGCACGGAAGCAGGGCTTGAACCGCATCGAGGTCTTGCTGCAAGGGCCGGCGGCCCTTCTGGCGAAAGTGGAATCCCAGCCATCCCACTAATCAGGTTTGTGCCTGTCAAGCACCTGGGCAGTTACCAAAATGCATGCATTTCGCTAATTGAGCCTTCCTCAAACACTACATGTAGTGGCTACCTGAGTCAAGTGCATACCCCCATGTGCAAATTAGCATTGACCCAACAGCGACGGGGCCTCTCGTGATCCGGGCAAGCTATCCCGTGGCTTCGGGGTCGGATCTTCGACCCTAGCAGACCCGGGGGCCCCTCGCCTACTAACGGCGCTTCGCGTGCTGCCACGCCGCCCAGCAAACCAAGAAGCGCACATCCGTGCTCCCGCCCACATACTCTGGACACCCGCACTCGTTACAGAAACTTCAGGCTAAACGTGAATTGTTGTTCCTTCCACGGCAAGATACGTGTGTTCGAAGGTGCACTTGGCTGTTGATAGAATTTCGAGAAGCTGGCGATCATCATGATCCGGGCTGTGGTGAAATAAGGCTAGTGAGCCTTTTGCAAAATTCCAACTGGCGTGCCACAAGCGAGTGCAGAATGTGAGGCTCATGCCGTGATTGATTAGAATCTGCAATAGAGCGGGCAGAAACAATAAGAAATTCTCATAATTGAGCCGACTCGACTGGGCCGGTGCCGGAGCTAGGCACAGTTCTCTCGTCCCGGCCGTTCCGGGTACCGCGATCCTTGCCTGCTGGCTGTTTACCGACGCTGTGCTCAGAGCGTCAGGCGCATTAACTGGTCCACCGTCAGCGCCACGATGCCGAACATCAGGTGGCAGAGCACCTTGGCGTGTCCGCGCACGCGCACATGCCGCCCTCCGAACTCGTCTTTGAGCCGCCCGTTGACCCGCTCCACCGTCGAGCGCTCGTGGTAGCGCAGCGCCTGCGGCGTCACCTGCCCGATGCTGCGCTGGGCCAGCGCCTCGCGCTTCAGCTCCGCCTTCTTGTGCGCATCCCTCCGCGGGTTGCTGTCGATCAGCGGCACGTGCCCCAGCTTCCGGCTGCAGGCCCGGATCTCCTCCGCATCGTAGGCACTGTCCATCAGGTCGTACAGGTTGTCTACGCGCCCCGCCGTCAGCTGCGCCAGCGGCAGTGCCGCCTGGCTGTCATGCAGCGAGGCCGAGGTCAGCAGGCAACTCACCGGCAGCCCCCTGTCAATCGCGTCAATGTGCAGCTTGTAGCCTGTCCAACTCTCCTGATAGCCCTTCGCATTGCGCTTCACCCCCACGTCACAGACCGTCGGCAGATCGGCTAGCATCTCTTCCAGCGTCATCGACCCCTGCCGCTCCAGCCGGCGCGGCTCCGCCGCCCGTGCTTCTCCCTTGCGCGGTCGCCCGCGCTTGCCTTTCGCCTTGCTTTGCTTGGGCTTACGAGCCGGCTCCTCACGCCCCGGGATGGCCGTCGAGTCGCGCGAGACGTGCCCCGCCAAGTGGCCCTCCAAGTTCCGCTCGACCAAGGCCGCGTGCAATTGCACGGGCAATTCGCTGGCCGCGAATTCGGCGAACGCCCGCGAGAAGGTCGCCTCGCTGGGCAGCGCTCCGGCCCGCTCCCAGCCGCATAGCCGCCGCAGTTGCGGGTCGTGCCTCAGCCGCTCGACCAAGGCCCGCGTAGTCGGCACGTCGAACACCGCCTTGGCCAAGAAGGCCCGCGCCAGCGCGGCCCGGCTCTGCTGCGGCCGCCCTCGCCCGCCAACACACTGGCCGGGCAGCCAATCCTCCACGCGCACCAGTTCCAGCACCTGCACGAAGCGCTTGTTCCGCTCGCTGAGCGGGCCGAGTTCCTCGGCCAGCCACGGGAACAGCCCGTGCTGGAAGGTCTGCCAATACTGTGATACTGTTTCTCTCAGAGACAAGTTCGCTCTCCGTTGCCTAGATCTTCTATTATCCAACAGATGGTGGGCTTGTTTCCACCCGGGTCAGCGCCCCTTGCCCCGCAACCCAAAAAACCGCTATCTCGCTAATTTTGCAAAAGGCTCACTAGCCAAAGTGTATGTTGTCTCTACCGTGTCCCGCAGCCCCATTCCCATCTTGCCACCAATGACGGCTTCGGACATCCTGCGGGCTGGCTCGGTGGTCCTAGGTGTTGAAGGGCCTAAGTCGGAGCGCCTCCGGCGGGAGATTGCACTAGATTTCGTCCATGTGCGGCAGCCCGCCCCATATACTGCATCAACATTGCCAGTGCGTCTCGGTCCCCAGATACTCCCAGATGACCGTACGGACGGTCATGCCGGACGATCAGTCGAGGGCAAATCGGTAACGACCTTCTTCGACCTGAACCCAGCCACCAGCCGCTAAGCCATCGCTAAGCCATCGAACTGCGACGACGTTTGGCCGCTCGGCTGAGTAGCTTGTCCAATTCAGGGGCCACGATATAGTTCGGTGTGTGGACTAATGCAGCTGGACCAGTTCCTCAATTGCTCCTATTCCGTGTTGCACGGCAAGTGTTTCTAGATGTGGAGGTTATGGATCCTTTCTCAACAGACTCACATCGGATTTCCACACCGTTCCACAAGATTTTTCCAGATTTGTGGAAATCCTAGCCGGGTACCGAGTTCCTACAATGGCTTGCTGTTCCGGCGGAACAACTGCCGCTTGGACTGACTGCTGTACGCAGCTGGGCCGCCCCATCCGGGCTAGAGCGCCAAAGCCCGGCCCATGGCACCGCGCGGGAACTGACTAACCTCGGTCGGCTCAGCGCAGCCGCCTGCCATGCGCGAGATATCTGGCGAAGTCTGACTGGTGCCCGGGGCCAATGGAGGCCGACCGTGTCTCTTGAAGCGATCTGAAATGTCAAGTCTGAAGCCGCATGCACCTTTGGTGGCCAACCCCCTTGGCCGGCATTGCCAATGGGTGTGTCGCAAGAGTGGTCTCGTGATGGTCGGATCAATCTGACTCGGGATCGTGATGCCCGATAGACGGCGGCCCACATGAATCCTGTAAGAAAGGAATAGGAGCCCGACGCCATTAGCGGAACCGCCAACCTATTTGCTGCGCTCACCTGATGATCCGAGCCGACGGTTCGGTCTCGTCCTGTGATTCAGTCGTTCCAAGAAGATCGCCACCGCCGTTGTCCGGGCTCAGCGGAAACATCCGAAAGGATTCGCACCGCCAACCTTCAAACGTCCAGATCACTGCTCCAGGCGTTGCCTGATCCGGACTTCCGAGTCCTGCCACTCTGCGTCTACTTCGTAGCTGTCGGCGATGGACTCAAGAGTTCTGCTAACAAAGGGGTAGTCGAACCTCTGCGCTTGAGCCCACGCCCGAAACTTGGAAGCCACGTCTCGCTCTTGCCCGCCACCTTCATACGAACCACGCGTCGTGACACCGCGATTGTTATAGAAACCGACCTCGAATCCGTTAGCCATTTCCATTGAAGCAATCCTCTCTAGAACTTCGCATACCGCTCGGCACGGCCAGTTGGCACCGTCTGCGTATGTCGCCCTCGACAACCACTGCCCGATCTGGTGGTCCCCGATTTCGATTCGGCCAACTTCTCTGCACTGCCGCCTCGCCTCAGTGACCCATTGCACTAGCGCGTCGGCCTCGACTTCTCCCTCGTCGTTTGTACATGGCAGATACTTAACGCGCTGGAAAAGTTCAAATGCAGCCATCGCGAGGCTCTTTCGCCGAGCAGAATCGTCGACGCGCAACGCCTCTGGATCCTGAGCGCCATCGCTCCGGTTGTAGCGCTCGTGGCCGCCTCGTTCTTCTGGCACGCGCAACGCCTCTGGATCCTGAGCGCCATCGCTCCTCCTAAACGCCAGAGCAAGCAATTGAACGAAGTGGGACGGGGACTGAGCAACTTGCTTCTCCAGATTGGGCGTTCCGTGTTCGCTGTCATGGAGCGCTCGGACAAAGACAAACTCGAGTTGCGCCATCTCCTCAATCGTGACGCCTGGGCGTCCGCCGAGCGACCTGAGCGCATCCGAGAGGTCATACGATTCGACGTTGAATTGCTCCAGAGGTTCGCTATCAACGGATGAAACGGCAAGCAAGAGACGTTTCAGACGAGAGGTCTCTATCATGTCCCAATCGAGCTGCACCGCGAAGAATGCGGCTTTCGGACGATCAACTTCCAGAAGTCGGTCAATGAGTTCGTTCCTTTCCGATTCGGCACCTCTTGCAATAGCAGGAACGACATCTCTCCAATACTGGTCGCGCACGGCTTCGGGCTGTTCGTCGATAAGACGCCACGTCTGCTCTCCGAACGGTGCGCAGCGATAAAGGCGCACGATATCATCGATCTCGCTAAGCCCGGCGGACCGCGACAAGATACTATTCCGCAGTTCCTCATTGAGAGATTCGATGAACCCGCCCAAGAAGCGGTCGACTTTCTCGAAAAGGGCCACGTCGCTCGAGAGGCATCTCCGGAGCACCGCTTCTGCCGAGCACCCATCGGACACGAAGGGGGCGACGCAACGACCAACTATCCACTCGCCATTGCTCTCAGGCAACAGGGCGATTGCACCATCTAGCCCATTTGCAGACCAGATCTCGGTCATTGCTTCTGCGCGACGCACTTCGATTCGCCTGTGGCGCTCCTCCCAATCGCAGTCCTCGTCCTGAGCTTCGTCACCAGACGGCCTTACCCAGGAACTGGCAAAGAGCCAAGCGTGACGTATGACTGCGTCAAGTGGCGCAAGCCTCTCGTAGACTTCTTTCGCCCGTGCTTCCACCGGCTCGCTCAGGCCCAACTGGCGACCATGCCGTGTAAAGAGAGCGCACCGGATCCGTTCTCGCAACTGTGCCTTGGCCCCTTCGTTCGTCGCAGTCCGTGACCATGTATCAACGCAATCCAAGATAGTCAACTTGACCTCATCGTCGAAGGCCCCGAAATTCTCGACCAAGTCGCCTAGAGTTGCTCCATCGTGCGTAGGCCACTCGATTGCGAGATCAAGTGCTTTGCGGACAAACCTGTATCGCTCGTTCCCCAATCGTGGCTCGCCGGCCCCCGCTGCGTCGTTTCGCCAACGCGGTCGGTCGTTGGGTAGCGCAGCTGGCTCATGAATCCGGAATTGCTGGATGCAGATCTGCCAGCCTACGTCAGGGAAGTGATTGCAAAGTGCTTCAAACACTGAAATTCTCTCGTCAATCGTTGCGGCAGTCTGCGGGATCCAACTGCGAAAGATAGAGGCGAGACTAGTTATCGGTTTATGGTGCCAGTTATCGTCGATCTTCGTTCTCGAGAGACTGGCAAGAATCAGCACAACACGCAACAGATGCTGAGGATTCCATGCGAGTCGCTCCAACGCCCAAACGACTCCGATTCGCATGGGACTTTCGAAGAAGCCTACGCCTACGGGCTTCAGCAGTGCTCGCAAGGCCGGTTCCGGCTGTTTGAGATCCTCTTCTAGGAGCGAGAGGAATACTGCCGGAGCCGCCTCGGCGTAGCTTGGAAGGTCGCGATCATGCGAAAGCAGTTTGCCGCTCGTAAAGGGCGTCAGCAGTCGCCTAACGAGTTCGTTGACCATATCCTCGACTTCAATGCCGAGCCGCTCGCGGAACAAAGTGTCTCCGTGAATGGCCAACAACACCAACGTCTCGCAGATGCCGGTCCGTAACGCCTTAGAGTGTTTGCGCACCTTTCCGTAGACCCCCGCCATCCAGCGTCGATCGGGACGAAGTTCGAGACTAGGATCAAGCTCAGACAAGACGACTTCGGCGAACTCTACGAAATCGGTGAGACGCGTGCTTGTCACCAACGGAGCGACGGCAAACAGCGCATCGATCTTAGACACAACCCCGCAGTATTGATTGACACACCAGATCGGGCTGTCGTCGTATCGGTGCAGATCGGCGATGCCCTCTTCGACCTCCTCGTACGAGCTACCCGCAAGCGCTGCAAGGACTTCGCGATCGGCAGATGACCCAGAGTGCCATGCGCCGACCAGCGCCAGGGGGACTAGGCTCTTCGTCACCAGCGATTCTTCTGCCCAAATCGGCTTCCGGATAGCGTCCACTCTCGACAGCCGTCGTCTCAAGATGGTCGGCGACCTCCCAGATTCGCGGGCGAGCTTAATGACGCGCTCGGGCTCGGTGATACCCATGTCCGCGAGAGCCTTCTCGAAAGCCTCTTGGCTCAAGAGTTCAGTAGCAACATCCGGTTCCCGATCAACTGAGTTTCGTGGACGCACCACGATGCAGTGTCGACGCCGACACATTTCGCCGATCTCGCGTTCAGTGTCCTGACTCGAAACGATAGGGATAAACGGAGACGACGATGGACCCAAGAGTCTCAGTGTGTCTACCGACTCAAAAAGGACGGCTTGATCATAGGATCCCGCTGGCAGGTCGTCATTACTCAGCAGGCACGCAATAAGCGCGAGAGCCTCATCCCTCGAGTCGGCAGCAACGGTGAACGGCCGGTTCGGGGGAGCAACCAGCCACTCGCGGAAGGCCTGATGGTGGCGGGCGATGGATGGCGCGAAGATCTCGGACGTTATTCTCGGATCAGATGCCGCCGCCCATCGGTTCCAGCACTCTTCGATCACTTGGATGTTGGCCGTGTGAATACCCAGCTTATTGGTCAGCCAGATTCGTGGTGCCACCGAAGTTTCCAGCCACTGCTCTAGATCGCTAGCATCGTACGCCCGCACGGCCTTCCATTCGCCTGTACGCTCCTTAGATTCGGCCCACTTATTCTTGGTCAGCCAATTCTGGGCCGTGACGAAGACAAACGTGCAATTCGCTCGCTCGGCAGGCGGGAGCATTCTCAGGCGGGCACCGTAGTCACGCTCGGCCTTGTCTCGAGGCCGCTGCCCACCGACACCGCATTCCCAGCCTGAGTTTCCCTTCGGCACCCACGGCGTTGCAGCTTCTGCCTCAACCCAGCCGTCCCACCCGGAACGCTGAGCGTTGTCGAATCCTGGGAAGTCCACGCGGTGCAATTCGCGGCCCGTAGCGTGGACTAGCCCTCGTAGCAGGACGGGGAGGTGGTCGCGCGCCTCAATTGTCCCAGCCCAGGTCTCGACTTGCGCGGCTGTGATGGTGAGGAAGTTTGGCACGTAGGCACTGATCGGTACGGCTTGATCGTCGTCACGGCGCTGGTCGCGCATGGAGGTAGATTGGATGTCTAGGAGTCGCTCCCGCTCCGTGCCAAACGTCTTCTCCAGCCGCAATGTCATTTCCGGCGAGAGCGAAGCTTTGCCGTTCAGGAGCCTAGACAGGGCCTGCCTGCTGATACCCAAACGTTTGGCTGCCTCTGTCACGGACATGCCAGCCGGTATGACCTCCTGGCGGAGGAATTGTCCAATGTTCATGCCCGGTTTCTGAAATCTCGGCATGCTCTATCTGTAACCCGTAACGTCACGGATGTCAAGGGACTAGTGGCTCGCTAGCGCTGATTTCTTGGAACAGGCTGCTTGGACCGGTCAGTCGTCCTGCTCGCGGCAGCCGGCGTGCGATGTCTGCCTTCCGGTTGCTGAGCCACTGGCTTCCCTCTAGCCTAGGTCGGATCGCATTCGACCAGCCGAGATCACTCACGGTAAAGCGAGGCGTCGCTGGGCTTCGTGGATACTAGTGAGTGTGGAAGATCTGTACCGCTCTGCTAAGGAGACTTAGAACCAGGCGCCCGCTAACACGCGACGAACAAGGTCACGACCGATTGACGGACTCCGCCCAGTCGACCACGTTGTCGCACAGAGTGGTGCTGCACTCTGCACCAGGATGATCGTTCCCAACGCCGAGGGCCGCGTCAAGACCTTCAAACTGTCCAACAATTCGTTCTCAATCCAGAAAATGGGCGATATCGTTGCGCTGTACCTCAATCCAACCCATCGTGCTGTGCATGCATAAGAATTCCTAGCCCATGTTTAACATACGATTTTGGTAAGTTATTCATTAATCATGAGTTAGGTCGAGTCAGGAAACGCAACTTGCACTACAAATCGTGCGCTAATCAAGTTTGGGCGGAAATCAGAGCAGTAGCTTGCAGGTCTGGCCGGGCAGTTCCTCGAGACCTAAAGCCTGGTACAGTTCCTGCAACTCGGCTTCCGGCTGCGTCGTCCGCCGCACGTGCAGTGTCTGCCCGTTGGCGCACTGCAACGTGGTCGTTACCCGCCGCTGGGTTGCGAATACTTGCCGCAAACTCGCCCAGCTGGCGTGCTGCTCCTGCTGCTGCAGCTTGCGCCGGATCACCTGCACCGCTTGGTAGGCCAGCACCGTGATGAACAGGTGCCCCTCGCAGCGCTCCGGCTTGCGGTGGAACACGGGCCGCAACCCCAATTCCGACTTCAGGCTGCGAAACACCGCTTCCACGTCCGTCAGGCGCACGTAGGTCCGCCACATCGTCGCCCCGTCCCAGCCCGTGTGGTTGCTGCGCAGACAGTAGACCCCCGGGTGCGTCGCCCGCGAACCCTCCAGCGCCCGCCGCTGCCAGCGCAGCGCCGTGACCAAATCCCCGCTGGCGTCCGTCTCCAGGCTCACCTCGTAATGCTGCGCGGCCCCCTTGCTGCGCTCCTGCAAGCGCCCCAGCCGCTGCTCGATCGCAGCCCGCTTGCGGCGCGCCTTCGGCCGTGCCAGCCCGCTGTGCAACTTCTCCAGATGCTCCTCGAAGCGTTGCGCCCGGCGGTCTTCGATCGCGCGCTCCTTCTTGGCGCGCTCTTGCGAATAGCAGTACAGGCGGACTTGCTGGCCATCCTCGCTGAGCACCCGCTCGACCTGCACCTGGCCCCCCGCGGCTGTCTCGAGCAGCTCCGCCCGGGCCTGCTCGAAGCGCCGCCGCCCCTCCCGACTCACTGCCAGGTAACGGTAGCCTTGCGCGTCCAGCCACTGCAGGCTCTGCTCGGTCGCAATGCCGCGATCCATGACCACCAGCGAGCCGCGCCCGGCCCCCAGCCCGTCGAGCATGGTCTCGAGCGTGGCGGCCTCTTGGACGTTGCCCGCAAACACCTGCGAGCGGCGCACGAAGCCGCTGCCATCGAGCACTAGGGCCAGCGTGAGCAACGGGCAGTCGGAGCGCTTTTCCTTCGAATGGCCGCGTTGCGCGAGCGGCTGGGCCTTGGCATCACCCTCGAAGTAGGTGTTGGTCAGGTCGTACAGCGTGACGGTTGGCTGCAGGTCGAACAGCGCCAGGGCCGTGTCGAACAGCTGCGGTTCAATGCTCTTGCGCTCCCGCACGAGGGCGTCGGAGGCCCGGTACAGCTGCATGTGGGAGAGCGATTCAAAGGGCACCTCGAGCAGTTCGCCGAGGGCCGAGTCGCTGCGCAGCCAGCGGTTGGTGGCGCGTTCGGAGCAGACCCCGGCGAGGCGCCCGATGACCGCCCCGAGGGCACAGGCGCGGAGTTGGCGGGACAGGCCCAGAGAGCGCAGCAAGGCGGGCAGGCCGAGTTGTTCGAGAGCCCACAAGGCGACATGTTCGAGGCCGACGCTGCGGGGGCGTTCGCAGCGCAGCGAGTCGGCGTCGACCAGCAAAAGGTCGGGGGCGTCGCTGGCCGGGCCGCCATGGAAATCGACGATTTGGCGAGCGAGCGAGCGAGCCCGCTGGAGCAAGCTGGCCGGTGCGGCGCGGGGCGGCAGCGAGCCGCCCGTGGCGAGCGTTTCGACGAGCTGGCAGAGGCGCGGCCAGTCCTCGGCGGGCACGTCGAAGCCGGCCCCGAGGTTGAGCAGGGTCTTGTGGCGCGGGCGGCCTTGGACGCGCACGGACTGCACGAGGCGGAAATTGGCATAGCTGCTGCCGTGGGGGTCGCGGCGGTAGCTGGAGCGGCGGATGAACACTAGTCGCAGGCTAGCAGGGGGTGGCGCGGGAAGTCCAGCGAAAAACGGGCCGATAACTCACTTTCGGGCACTACATATTCGACCACTACGAATTCTGGAATGGGCGCAATCATGGCCCTCAGGCAAGCCCAGAGACAACTCCTGGAGCAGGCCTCGGCGCTCTGGCGGTTGTGCCGGGAGTGCGCTGAGGCAAGCGCTGGCGGGGCTGGCGGGAGGGCGGCTGGAGACGGCGCTCGCAGTCCGCGCGGGCAGCCTGCCGAGGGCCGCGGCTGAGGCCGCCGGGAGCTTCCTCCGGGGGCCATGGCCGGGGCCGGGAAATTCGGCAACAGACGCGCCCTGAGGCTGTAAGATCCTGTTTAGCAGTAGGTTACGCACCCACCTGCCAACGCTCAAGCGGTGGGATCTGGAATGCTTCGATGCGCCTCTAATGGCTTTGCGCAGCAGCCCCGGCGAGCCCGTCGTGAGCCCATCATGGCGACCAGCCGGACACCCACCGGAACTCCAGAATCGAGTGTGGTCAGGGATCCCGGCGAACCAAGCATCCCGTGATTGCCTGTCGAGTGCATTGCTCTGTGCGGCCCCAGTTATGTCTCAACCAGCCGGGAATTCAAGTCCGCCTAGGGCGCCCAATCGGCACGAGAATGTTAAACTTGGGCTAGGTGCGAATGCTGGACGGCACGGAGCGGCCCATGCCATGGACATCGGCATGTGAAGGATTTTACTTTTGGCCATTCCGGCCACTGCATGCCGACCCTCTTCGCAAGCCTGCAGCCCGATACTGACACGATCATCGCCCGCTGCGCCAAGCGGCAGTGGGGCCAACAGTACCTGACATCCTTGCTCTTGCTCGACGGGGAGGTGCCGTCACAACTGGACAATCACCCAGCCTTGATTCCCATGGCAGATCGTCATGTGACATCTTGATTGCCGTTCTTACGGAAGGCGAGACCGAGCAAACGATTGCCGAGCCACGGGATTCGGTATCTTCCTTCAACCAAGTCCTGCTCTACGCGAAACGGATTGTTGGCGCGCCGACTGTACTGGACGGTGATCGAGTGCTCGTCGGTCTCAGGTTCGGCCGTGGCTTGGACAACCTTGCGTAACAAGGTCAGGGGCTTCAGCTGGCCTTGGCCGATCCAGTGGGCTAGCAGGCGCTCCAGGGTGCTGACCATCACAATGACGTATATGCTAAGGTTTCCCGACACCGGATAGCAGTGTTGCAAGCTCTATCCATGCCGCTGGACTTCCCTTGGCAAACTACAGTTCGAGCCATCAGATCCCAGGAAGCCGGTCGAAAATCCAGTCCACACGCCCGCCAACCGATACGTCGGAACATCCTGAGTCAATTCTGGCTGGTGCTGTCACGTCAGTCCAGCCCCTCTGAGAATTGCTGCTAGAATAGCAACCTCTGTTCTGCTTAGGGTTGCCGTGATCGAGAATAGGAAGCGTCTTGCAGGAACCTCGATGAAAACCCGCCTCGACGTTAGAGCGCTCCGGGAGGAGGCTGCCCGGTTTGCACACCGGGAGTCTTCTCACGACGAACCAACGCTATACGGCGTAACCGATGGCAAGAAGGTCGGAACCTACTTCGAGCACAAGTTTCAATCGCATCTCTCGGACCTCTACCTCTACGACGAGGGTAGTTCGGCGAAAGGAATCGATTTCCCCGATCTCGAAGTGGACATGAAAGTGACCAGTTTCAAGCAGCCTCAATCTTCCTCCCCCTTCAAGTCGGCACGCCAGAAGGTATTGGGACTTGGACACTCACTGCTAGTCTTCGTTTACAAGAAGACAGACGACGATCTGAGCAGAACCGGAAGGCTTGACATCCGTCACACTATCTTCATCGAGGCATCTCGCACGGCTGACTATCAGACCACCCGAGGCATTCTAGAGATTCTTCGACGCAATGGAAACGTTGACGACCTAGTCGGATTCATGACCGATCGCAATCTTCCAATCGATGAGATTGAGGCCGTCAAGTTGGCGGACGAACTCATCGAGAACCCTCCGAGGTTGGGGTACCTAACCATATCCAATGCGCTTCAGTGGCGACTGCAGTATGGACGAGTGATCGCCGAAGCTGGCGCGGTCGAGGGTATCCTGCGTGTGCACTAGACAATGATCAAGAAGGCCATAAATAGGATTGAGTTTGGCGACTTCCAGACGCCAGATCCTCTCGCTGAAGAGATCTGCATACTGCTCCGTGGGATGGGAGTGGTCCCAAAGACAATCGTCGAGCCAACTTGCGGACAAGGGTCATTCCTTCGGGCATGCCTAAATGTCTTTCCTGAATGTAGCCGTCTTCTTGGCTTCGATGTGAATTCTGATTATGTCCAGCAGGCACAAGCTCTGCCTCGAGTGGAAGTACAACTAGAGAATTTTTTTTACAAGGACTGGCATGGCACTCTAGATACGTTGGACGACGAGATTCTCGTCATAGGCAATCCTCCATGGGTCACCAATTCCACTGTCGGTTCAATTAACGGAGAGAACCTGCCCACTAAGTCAAATTTTCAGCGACTTCGTGGTTTCGACGCAGTCACCGGGAAGAGTAACTTTGACATTTCTGAGTGGATGCTCCTGCAGCTCATTGAAGCTCTGTCGGGAAAACAGGCTGTGATTGCTATGCTTTGTAAGACAGTCGTTGCACGAAAAGTGCTCAGCCATATCTGGAAACACAGCTTGCAGGTCACGAAGTCGGCCATTTACTCAATCGATGCAGACAAACACTTTGGCGCGGCCGTGAGTGCTTGCTTGCTCGTGTGCTACCTAAGACCGGGAAGCGAATCGACGGAATGTGATATTCACCAACATCTTGGTCTGGAATCCGCTTGCTCGAGAATTGGCCTTCGAGATGATCGATTAGTGTCGGATCTAGGCGCTTTCAGAAACTACGCTCACTTGGCAGGGAAATGCCCGCTAAAGTGGCGATCAGGAGTGAAGCACGACTGTGCACGAGTCGTCGAATTACGACCCAAGAGTAACAATGAGTTTGAGAATAAGCTAGGTGAAACTGTTAGATTGGAATCGTCTTACTTGTTCCCAATGCTCAAGAGTTCCGAATTGGCAAGACCGGACTCCACCCCATCGCGACTGATGCTCGTTACGCAGCGATCAGTGGGGGAAGATACGTCTCGGATCCAACACGTTGCACCAATGACTTGGGCGTATCTCCTGTCGCACGAACACCTCTTCAACAGACGATCTAGCTCAATTTACAAGAATCGCCCGCGCTTTTCAATTTTTGGAATCGGGCCATATAGTTTCGCCCCTTGGAAAGTAGCAATTTCTGGATTCTATAAGCGATTTGACTTCCGCTGCATCGGACCGTTCGATGACAGGCCGGTTGTAGTTGACGACACATGCTACTTCCTACCATGTCGAACCGAGGGTGACGCAGCTCTGCTAACTGCTCTGCTCAACTCTGAATCGGCCAAAGGGCTCCTTCGTTCCCTTGCCTTCTGGGATGCAAAACGTCCCATCACTGCTCAACTTCTAGGGAACCTCGATCTCTCGAAACTAGCGGATGAAGCAGGTGTGTCACTTCCTTCGTGGGTTGACACGCCAAGACGGCGTGGAGAGCACACTGACTCAAGCCTCTTCTCAGGGTTTGAACCTGATTATGTCGCACCTCAAACCGACAATGGCGGTCAAGCAAGACCCTAAAACCGCTCAATGGTCAACCCCACGGCAGAACAAGAACGTGTGGGTATCAACAACCTCACCGCAGCGTCCGGTGGAAGGTGAACTCGCCGCCTTCCGCCAACTCGGCCTCGCCAGGCATGCTCGCCTCCCGCCCCTGCCGCCCGCGCGACCTCGTCTGCGCCATGATCGCGGCCCGCATCGGCCAGCCCCATTCCACGCTCGCCACCACCCGCTGGTTCCGCTCCACCACCCTGCCCGATTTCTTCGACCTCCGCGACGCCAGCGCCGAAGACCTCTACGACGCCTTGGACTGGCTGCTGCAGCGCCAGCAACGCATCCAGGCCAAGCTCGCCCGCCGGCATTTCGCCGAGGGCGGCCTGGTCCTGCTCGATCTCAGCTCCTCCTACTTCGAGGGCGCGGCCTGCCCGCTGGCCCGCTACGGCTACAACCGCGATGGCAAGCAGGGCAAGCTGCAGGTCAACTACGGCCTCTCGTGCGACCTGCCCGGCCGGCCGGTCGCGGTCACCGTCTTCGAAGGCAATGTCGGCGATCCGCGCACGGTCCGGCCGGCCGTCGAGCAGCTGCGCCGCCGCTTCGGCCTCTCGCGCTTGGTCTTGGTCGGCGACCGCGGCATGCTGGTGCAGGCCAGGATCGCAGAGTTGCGCAAGTTGGAGGGCATCGACTGGGTGTTGTATCTCACACTGTTCCACCAGAATTTCTCAAACTATTCCACGCGGCGACGCTGACGATTTCTCAAGTAGATCCGCTATTGCAGGAAAGGAATGGCTGCAAGAGCACCCGTAAGTTGCACGCTATACGCCACTTGCCGGGCATTCACTTCTGCATGCCGTTCCAGATTCGTCCGATTTCCCAACCATTTCGTGACGGCGGAATCTGGGACAAATCCGACGAAATAAAGTTGGAAACAACACTGGGTCACGGCGCTGCGCAGCGGCGCGCTGCGCAAGCTCGAGCGCGCCGGGCGTCTGGAGCACTCCGACCAGGTCGGCCTGTTCGAGATCCTGCAGCATCCAGACTATCCCGGCGAGCGCTTGGTGGCCTGCCGCAACCTGCGCTTGGCGGCCCAGCGCGCCCACACGCGCGAGGATCTGTTGGCAGCCACCGAAGCGCTGCTGGCGCCGATCCGTGCCAGAGTCGCCGCGGGGCGCCTGCACGGCGCGGCCGAGATCGGCCTGCGGGTCGGGGCCGTGCTGAACCGCTACAAGGTCCGCAAGCGCTTCGTGTGCGAGATCAGCGACTCCGACTTCCGCTACCAGCGCGCGCAGGACAAGATCGCCTCCGAGGCGGCCTTGGACGGCCCGTACGTGATCCGCACCTCGCTGGCTGCCGAGCAACTCTCGGCGGCCGACTGCGTGCACAGCTACAAGGCCCTCACGCGGGTCGAGCGCCTTTTGGACACTGAAGACCAGCGCTCTGCAGGTGTGCCCGATCCGGCACCGCTTGGCCGACCGGGTGCGGGCCCACATATTCTTGTGCATGCTGGCCTATTACGTGGAGTGGCACATGCGCGAGGCCTGGCGACCGCTGCTGTTCGCCGACGACGAGCTGGTGGAACAGCGGCGCACGCACGATCCAGTCGCGCCGGCCCAGCCATCGGACAGCGCCAAGCTCCAGAAAGCGACGCGCCAGGCGGCGGACGGCACGCCGCTGCACAGCTTCCGAACGCTGTTGCAGTCGCTGGCGGACGTCACGCGCAACGTCTGTCGGACAGCGGGCCAGGCGGGCTCGTGCGCGTCCGAATTCGAGCTCGACACGCACTTGAGCGAGGAGCAGGAACGCGCCATGGAGTTGCTGAAGGGGATCCAGATCTAACGCACGTCAGTACCGCTTGTAGGCACTAGAGACGCACTTCATTCAAGCGCATCTGCTTGAAACATAGGAGGTTGCGCTCGAATCGCCTCAGAACTTCAGATTAACCGCGCGAGCCGGACATCGGTAAGGACACTATTCAGGCGATTGGATAGAACCGTGTGGCAATGTCTACGGCGTGCTCCTCAACCATCGCGTCGTGGATTAGCTTCTCCTTCGCCACAAGCTGAACGCAGAGCCGTCGCGTTTCGTCGTATTCCTGAAGTCTATAAAGCAGATCCTCACCGAAGTCGATATAGAGCGGGCACCTCGCGTCAAGCCAAGTCTGACGCGGGCGGGTCCAATAGAACTGGTGGTGCCCCCTGTAATTGGCTACCGCTTGATCCCGCACTTCGTCCTCACGGTGGAACTTAACGAGCCCCCAAGAGGGAATAGCTGTCGCGATGTTCGCCTTTGTGAGCCCCGGAAAGTGCTTGGCAGCCTCGGAAATTCGCCAGAACGACGGGACGCACCCCGTGATCGGCTCAAACGAATACTTATGAGCGGATCGAGCAGCTTGAAACCACACGATGTCCTCGAAGCCACCGAGGCTTGGGTCAGGCAGCATGCATCCAAGGTGGAAGCTCTTCCGGAAGCCCCTTCCGTCCACGATCCAAACTAGGTTCCGGTAGAAGGCCTCTCGCGATTCCCGCTCTTGGTCGGTCATCTTCGAGTGCTGGACCTCGATCACGATTCCGGTCGTCGTCTTAATGTCGGCACGGTGGATCTCGCCGTCTGGAGCTGTGTGCGACACCTCCCTGCATTCCTCGGGGAAGCGGCCCTTCCATTCCCGATGCCACTCAGTCTCGTTTTCCCACCACGGATCGCATGATCTGCGCGGGACATGAGCCCAGTGATGCATCACCCGCGGTCCGCACTTTGCCACCGTTGGACACCCGCAAAGCGGGCATTCCCCTCGTGTGCCCCTGCGAGCCTCACTCTTCTGACCACTCACGATGGCGTATTGCATGATTCCGTCCGTCACACGCTCCTATTGCGCAGAGCCGATAAGTCACGCGGTCATTTCTGCTCCTTCTCGCGGCCAGCACCGCTCGCTGGCGGCCTCGCTCACAATTGCCTCGATCCGCTTCCGTAAGGTAGCGAATTTCTCCACGTGAGTTGCGCAATACGCGAGAAAGGCCACCGCCGTGGGCGGCGACAATTACTTTGGCCGGCGTGTGCTTCACGAGGTTGACGTCGCACTTGCTTCAGATTCTGACATTTGTGGAGATTCGTCGCGGGCAGGAAGTGGAGGTCGAGAACCTACTTTCCCTGTCAGTCTCTAGATTGGCTAGCTCGGAAATAATGGTCGAGGACTTACCGTTCCTGCCTTTCGACCGGGACTGTGAATTCAGAGTGCCAAGCGACTTTGTGCTGAACCTAGCGACCTGTTGGCCGGAAAACAGTCGTTTGAGCCTGTCGCAGAGAGCAATCAAGCGCTTGGTAACAGGTTGTGACATCTCCCGGGACGTTCTCGCATTGGTCATCGAGGGGCTGTCGGAACCGACTGAGTCTAGGACGGCTGGCCGGTGACCACACTGGTCTCGCTGCTTGAGTCAAGAGTTCACTCGGTGATTGGCTGGCCCTACCATAGGCGGCTGGTCTCTCGTTCGAAGCGCCCTATGGCCGGTTGTAAGGCGTCGGTTCGGAAGGGGCGGTGTTGGAGACTGTGGCGGACGCACTGCGCGAGCCTAAATGCGGTGCGGAAGACCTGATCCATCACGAGGTGGCGACGGGTGCCCCGTATAGGCTCGATCAGCGCGCGCAGTCAGAGGTACAGCAGATTGTTTGCCATCTCGAAGTGATCTTGTCGTCTGGGCTAGGACTGGGTCATGAGCAACGACGCAGATTTCGATACGGCATTTGTGCAGCTGTCGGATGCCTACAAGTTGCTAGAGAAATCCCGGCAGCTCTTTGCTGCTTCGACAAATCGGAACCGCAATTGGTCCATAACTGTGAACCACATAGACGAGTCCATGAGGCGAGTCGTCAGGGCCCAGGAGAGATTGGCCGACTACGAGAACGATCTGGGAAGGTGTGGTGTACTCTGACGGACTTGCTCTCCGGAATTGTCGTGAACAGACAGGATGCAAGCCGGGTTGGCCGCCGGATGCCGGATCCGAGCGCCCAGTAACGCCAATACGACGAACTGCTCCTCGGGGGTTGAACCGAATGTGATTCTTAGGCGAGGTTGCGGTCGCTGCAGGCGACGTTCGCAGGTCGAGAACGCCACTGGGAGACAGCATGCCGTATCGCAACCGGCATGCTTCAAGCTGTGCTTGGATGGGATATGGTTGTCGTCCGAGCAGCGAAATGGTAGGGTGAAGTCGATGAGCGTTCGCGTACGGGTTCAACAAGATGATGCGAGCGAATCATTGCGCTACGTCGCAACGGCCACGTTGGAAGGTCACCGTCTGCCCGAAGTCGGCGTGTACGGTGGATCGGAGGCCGAGAACGAGGCGTTCAGGAAGATGTCCGCGTGGCTCCGGCAGAATGGATACCCAAGGCCGGATGGCTACTGGATCCGAGTCTTCCCTCAAGGAACAGAGGAGTGGAGTTGGAAGCCCGTGCCCGATTATTGACAGGTGGTCCGTCCATAATGAGTGTTCAAACGGCTCTTGATAGGTGCCTCTCGGAGGGCTTCAGTATTGCCTTGGCAGACGTCGAATGCCCTCCTCCGCCAGCTTGTGTCTGACGGTATCGCTTAGCCGAGTGCCGTCGCTTCCTGAGCCGCAACCCGCCAAATCAAATGTAGCGCGCAACATTTGATTTGGCGCGTTGCGGGGGAGGCATTGCTGGGTTGCTAGGAGTGTCTGAACGGCAGGTTCAGTGGGTTCTTGCGCAAACCGTACACGAATCCAACACTTGTAGTTCAGGGAGTCTTGGAGGAATTCTCGAACTTCAGAAAAGGGCAAGGGCGCACGCTCGAGGCGATCCGGCCGCAGGATGTCGGCCCAGTGTTGTTTCCAACTTTATTTCGTCGGATTTGTCCCAGATTCCGCCGTCACAAAATGGTTGGGAAATCGGACGAATCTGGAACGGCATGCAGAAGTGAATGCCCGGCAAGTGGCGTATAGCGTGCAACTTACGGGTGCTCTTGCAGCCATTCCTTTCCTGCAATAGCGGATCTACTTGAGAAATCGTCAGCGTCGCCGCGTGGAATAGTTTGAGAAATTCTGGTGGAACAGTGTGAGATACAACACCCAGGGGATTCCGTGTTTGGGCTCTCGGGCCGGCAGCTTGGGAGGCGGGTCGAGGCGGTCGCGATCGCCGCCGGTCTGGAGAGCGGATTCTCCAGGCACTCCGGGAGCGCGGGCCTGACCGCCGAGCTCAGCGGTGCCGGAGCCTCGACCCACGAGATCGTCTCGGCGGGCAGCTAGAAGTCCGCCGGCATGGTAATCCGCTACACACATCGGGAAACAGCGAAGAGAGGGTCCGTGGCTCGGCACCCCCGAGGACCGGGAGGAATCGTCCGGCTGATCCGTTCAGCGTCGCGGCCATTCCGGATCAATATGCAGGAACTGTCGGACAGCCTTTCCGCCCTAGAGAATCTTCGTGATGCAGGGAGCGTAACCGGAGGCTGGCGGTTCCCGCTTGGTGCAGCACCGACAGCGCGGGGTTGTGCTCGTGGATTCGGATACGCACTCTATCGCAAGGCCCAAAGCCATTCCAGCTAGCACGATCGACCCGGCAAACACCGCGTGGCAGAGCCGGTCCTCAGGCGTGGCGTCGCCGTGAATGTAGCAGACCGCCAAGACAATCTCGGCCAGCACGCCGGCACACAGACCGGCCGGCAGAAATTGAACAGTCCGCACTATTGCCCTAGTACATCATCTCACTTAATCTGTCGGATTTGGATATAGGCTCTCCAGCTTGAGTCGAGCGTCCTGAGTGCGGAAGATCCAGTTGATCTTCGGCTGCTGATTGTTCCGATTCGCTTCCCAGGCCGAGATCTCATGATGCATCCGTCGCAAGTCTGGTATGCGGCGGTTGAGGCATTGCCGGCACAGAGCGCTGAGTTCAATCTCGGCCATGTTCAGCCAGCTGCCGTGTTTCGGCGTGTAGTGGATTTCGAGCCGTTCCGCCAAGCGCCGCGCCTTCGCAGGCGCGAACATTGCGTAGAGCGACTCGATCCCGTGCGTGTTCAGATTATCCATGACCAATATCACCCGCTCGGCCTGCCGGTAGCGTGTCTCCAGCATGCCTGCGACCCACAGCGCCCAGTCCCGCCGCGTGCGCCGCTCGCCGGCCTCGACATGGCGCTGACCGCTCAGCGGCTCCACTTCCAAGAAAATCTGTGCCACGCCGTGGCGCTTATATTCGTGCTCCACTCGCGCCGGATGGCCCGCTGTCGTCGGCAGCGGTTGGCGCACCTCGCCGATCAGCTGATTGTTCGCTTCGTCCATGCACACCACGGGCCGCAGCGGGTCATACGGGCGGGCATACACCTCCAAGACATCTTCCATGCAGGCCACATAGGCCGCGCTGGCCTTGGGCGGGATCCACCAGTACTGCTTCAGGTGAGGCTGCAATTCGTTTTTCTTGGCGTCCGCTGGATCGTCATCAGCAAAACCGACTCGGCCCAGCCCAGTTCGACCACCTTGTCGGCCAGCAGGCGCAGCGTCCAGCGCTCGCGCCCGTCCGGGGCTGCCGAACAGGCCAGCACCACCAAGCGTGCCTGCAACGCCGCATCGAAGACCGCCTTGCGCGGCGGTCGCTCGCGCGGCTTGCGCTCTAAGGCGGCTTCCAGCCCCTGCTCAACGAACCGCTGCTTCAAGCGCTCGAGCGTGCGCGTGGAAACCCCCAAGTCGGGTGGGGCACTGGCGCGCGCACCGTTAGGCGAAGGGTTTCCATCCCTGCCCTTTCGGTTGCAGGGTGGGTGCACAGTTCCGCCTCAGGCCACGTTTCCAGCCGCCCCCCTAAAATTCCGTACGTCGGGTTTTCCCACGGTACGGCTTCAAGCGTCAGGCACCTTGCAGTTGGGTACGCAGCCTTCCGCGGGGCCGTCGGGGTTAAGGCCAACCCTGTCATGCTCCCGCACGGGTCCCGCGTTTACTCCGTCCCTCGACGACCCCGCCCGCCGCAGGGGTATTCCGCCTCTGTGTGCGGCACCCGGCTGCGTCGCCGCCACCTGAGCCCAGAGGTCCTCGCTCCGTCCGGGTTATGTTGTCCCGGACCTCATCGCTTGCCGACCTCATCCGCCAGTCAGGAGGTCTCCACGCCCTTTCCCGGCACTGCCGGTTATAGGCATGGTCCTTGACATTCATATGGTCATCCTGTCTGTCCTCCTCACCTTCCGGACTTTCACTGCTGTACTGTCCAGGATTGCCGCCTTCAGCTTCCGCCGGGAGCCCGGTACGTGCTTCTCAGTTCTTCTGCACCGGCACTGGCCATCGGGTAGAGGCAACAAACCCTTGGCACTCCGATATCCCGCTTGAACCAGCTTCGTGCGGGCGGTCATTTCGACGACTTGTCTGTTCGCTTTCGCTACGGCCCTCCTGGTTGCTCGCCTCCCGGGCTGGCCAAACCTGAGGATCACTCCCCGGCCCCCCAAGGCTTTTACTTCCGGGCTTTCAGGCCACCGGGTCACCCCGCATGCCTGCCGGATATCACTACGATGCCAAACTGAGAATTGCATCGGCAGGACTCGCACCTGCAAGCACAGCAGCTAGTCTCGCTGCACAGCCTCCGAGACGCGCGCTACGGACCAGCCGGGGCCATCCGCTCCACGGTCGCACAGCAACAAGGCCCGGGCGTACAGGAAGCGCTTGCCGGTGGTCTTGGTGGCGGCCCGGGTCAAGGCCGCCAATTGCTTGCGTTCCTCCGGCGTGAGTGTGGCGCGATAGCGTGGTACTGCCATGAGAACCCCTCCCTCAAGTTCTCTTCCAGTATACACTACATGCGACAAAATAATAGATATGTTATACTAGTTTAATTTCCTCTTTCAATTCAGCCCGTTCCTCCTGAGTCAGATCGGCGAGCGTTTTCTTCGGACTGGGAGTTGCTGACCGGCCAGCAAAGTAGAACGCAAGTACAGCTCCGACCAGCGGACCGAAACCTGTCATGACTGATTCGACAACGTCTTCACTAAATTTCTCAGTTGTTGCGAGAGTAGGGGCAAACACGAGGAAGAGAAGGTAGCTGCCCACCATCCATAGTGCGAGCATTCCGCGGATGGAACCGCGTGGCAGTCCAAGACCCCGATGTTCTTTCTGGTCGTGCCCTACGAAATGAGCCATCAACGGCAGCCCGGCGAGCACGACTAGGGAAATGGCTATGAATCCGGCGAGGAACTGATTCTGGGGGTGCCATCCATTGCCCCCCGGATCAAGCCAAGCCATCAGCGCAGCACCAATCCCAATGCCTGCCAACACTGACACTGCACAGCAGATTCGTTGCTTCCATGTTAGGTTCATGGTCCAATCCTAACCCTATTGCATTCACGAACGGATGGTTGTTGTGCGGCGGCGCACCTCGTTGACGAGCCGCTGGGCACCGGCGGACTCTACAGGCCGGGGGTCGGAAGGCTGGTCAGGGACCTTGCATCCGTCAATCTTGATAGCGTATTGGCGAGACGGAGGATCTCAGCGCGACAGCACTTGGGAAAGGAATCGCGGTGGCCTTGGTGGCTGCGGTGACGGGAGCGCCGCAATTGCCGTCGCAGGTGGTGCTCGATCGGCTGGAGTGACCCCGTTTCTGTGGACACTTGAGCTTGCGGTGAGAAGACTAGGTGGGAGCTTGACGATTGTAAGAAGGCGAGGTGACTCAAGGTTGCGGAATGCGAGCAAGAGCACCTGTGTCGATTTCAGCTCGAACGAAATTTCAGAGGAGTACGTGAACTTTGCGCTGT
Organism: Bryobacterales bacterium; assembly: GCA_965207255.1. Lineage (GTDB taxonomy): Bacteria > Acidobacteriota > Terriglobia > Bryobacterales > UBA6623 > VXMF01. The sequence goes on from OZ242276.1 coordinate 407,469, forward strand.
CCTGAGTTCGGCTCGGCGGGGTGATCGGCGATGTCCAGAGGAGCTGCCGACCCATCACGCACAACGAATCGCTGCCGAACTGCCTGCAGTTGGAGATCCCTGCGTACAATTTGGTCCCAATATGGTCCCTAGCCTTCATTCAATAACGTCTAAACCATTTAAAACAAACACGATAGACCTATTCGAAAAAAGGTCTGCAAAACCTTTATTCGTGGGTTCGATTCCCACCCGCGCCTCCAGTCTCTAACCCATTGATTTGTCTATAATTAGCTGTGTTTTCAGTCACTTGCGGGCGCTTCTCCTCGGCACATGAGCGGATCAGTTCGGAGCAAATGGGATCAGTCCGGTGCAGTTCGGAGCATAGGGTGGGTCCCAAAGTGGGTCCCAGCGAGGGCTTCTCCTCCGTCCCGTGCCTGCCAGTAGACTTCTGCCAGAATTGGAATCTCGGTTCCGCGCATTGAACCGGCCGATCTTGGGAAACCGTCCTGAGCGGCCCGTCGACCTTTAGCCGTCCAAGTCAGGATTTGCATGGGTGATGCACAGGTCACCTCGGTCGCGGAACTGTGTAGGAATGCTCGTGGACCAATCTCAACTCTCCTGGATCGCTAGGTTCATCTGGGGAATCGCGGACGACGTGCTGCGGGATCTCTATGTCCGCGGCAAGTACCGCGACGTGATCCTACCCATGACTGTGCTTCGGCGGCTCGATTCGATCTTGGTACCGCGCAAGTCGACCGTTCTAGAACTGAAGGCGCAACTCGACGTGGCTCAGATCCACCATCAGGATGCGGCTCTGCGAGAAGCTGCCGGCCAGGCGTTCTACAACACCTCGAAGTTCACTCTGCGGGACCTCAAGGCACGGGCCAGCCAGCAGCGGCCTGATCGACGCCGACCTCGGCGGCGGCGTCATCAAGCAGCGCATCGCGCGCAAGGGCGGCGGCCGGTCATGCGGGTTCCGCACGATCGTGCTGTTCCGCCGGGGCGAGCTGGCGTTTTTCGTCTACGGTTTCGCCAAGAGCGACCGGGAGAACCTGCGCCGGAACGAGCTTGAGACCTACAGGGTGCTGGCCGACGAATATCTGGCGCTGGACAAAACTCGCTTGGCGGCCGCGCAGGCCGCTGGAGCGATTGTCGAGGTGACATGCGATGACCAAGCAATACAAGAGTGAGGCTCTGGCAGCGGCGCACGAGGCGGCGCTCGGACTGGCCGAGGCGGGTCTGATGTCGAAGCGGACCATGCGCAAGTTCGACGAGATGTGCCTGACGCCGGTTCGGGACATGACGCCCGACGACATCCGCGCGCTCCGTCTGCGCGAACAGGCGAGCCAGGCGGTGTTCGCGCGCCACCTCAACGTGACGACGGGCCTGGTGAGCCAGTGGGAGCGCGGCGAGAAGCGCCCGCGCGGCGCGTCGCTGACGCTGGTGGCGAAGAACGGTCTCGGCGCGGTCGCTTGAGGGGCTTGGCGGCGGACCGACTGGCAGATTCTGCCTCTCGGCGGAGAAAGCGTTGACGGTGGGCGAGTGCGAGCTGTTGGAATGCGGGAGTTCGCAATGGAGAAGAGCATGGAAATCCGGGGTCCCGTTGGCGACTGGCACGCGCTGAGGTCCAACCCGGACTACAAGGCGGACTGGCTGGCGCACGGCGCCGCGCCGCCAATGGCATTGACTTAGTGGCAGAAGCGCATTGACTTAAGGAAATCGGGTTCGGGCCCGATTTCCGGCGGCGTCAGCCCGCGGTTGCACTGGCGTTTCCGACTGCCTCGCGGTTCCTCCACTTCGTCTCGGGCTTGCGCGAACGGCGCGGGTAGGAGCGGCCCGGACGACGGCGCTGGCGGCTGGCCCCGATGCCGTCCAAGATCTTCTGCAGAGTGTCGCCAACCGCCTTGGCGCTGTGCAGGAACAGCCCTTCCAGATGGTGCCCTACCGTGTGCAGCGTATGGCGGAAGTTCGCCAGCACAGCCGGTCGCCCGTGCCCGTCGGGGCCCTGTCGGAAGGCCTCCTCGCTGTGGTTGGCGAACAGCCGCGAGAGGGCCGCCAGCGTGAAGTGGGCGTACAACTCTTGGCGTACCAGCCGCTCGGAGCGGCCCCGAAACTGCTCCAAAACCAGCATTTGCTTGGCGGTCTTGTAGTATTCTTCAAGGCTCCAGCGGCCATGGTAGAGCCGGGCCAGGTCCTGCTGGCGGTAGCGCTGGGCGTCGAGCAGGGTGGTCGCGAGCGAGAAGACAGTCGGGCCGGCGGTGTACTTGACCAGCCGCACGCGCAAGGCCGGCCGGTTGGCTGCGGGCTGCGGGCTGGGGTCGGCGGGTGCTGCGAGGGACACCAGCGCCTCGGTTTGGGCGGATTGGATGAAGGCTTGGAACTCGCTGTTGGCGTTGGCCTGCAAGCGGAACACGGCGTGCAGGCCGCGCTCGAGGTGGGCCTGCAGCAGGGCGCGAGAGTAATACCCGCGGTCATAGACGACGACATCGCCGGGGGCGAGGGCGTCGAGATGCAGGCGGGCGGCGCGGCGCTCGTCGGCGTGCGCATGCAGGCCGAAGTCGATCGGCAGGCGGGATTGCAGCCGGTACAGGCAACTCAGCAGGCCTTGCGGGTAGTAGGCCGTCGGGCCGGGGGTGCGGTAGCCGGACTCCAGCAGCGGGCGGGGCAGGTTGAGCTTGGAGCCGTCCACGGCGAAGGTGCGGTGGCCGCGCCACAAGCTGTGGGGCGTGTCCGGGGGGAATTCGGCGAGCACGGCGCGGTGGATGCGCAGGAAGAGCTGCTCGTCGACCTTGGCGCGGGCCCGGCAGATCGCGGCCGGGGTGACCGGTCGCTGCGGCAGTTGCAGGTCCAAGGCGCGGCACTGCTCCCACAACTGCTCCAGCACCGTGGCGTAGCCCTGGCTGTCGGGCGTGAACACGATGCGGTACACGAACAGCACCACCAGCAGTGTGTTCAGCGTGCGCTGGCGGCGCACCCAGGTGCGGTCGTGGTCCGACGCCAGCTGTGTGAGTGTTCCGATCAGGCTCTGCCACAGTTGCACGAAGGCGTCGTCGGCCTGGGCCGGCGAGCGCTTCTGGCGGGCCCGCTTGGGCGGGCCGTCGAGCAGGATCGAGCGGAAGTCCTTGTGCAGCGGGCGGACCCAGACCTGCTTGGGCGTGCGGGCTGGCTGCGAGGCGCTCGCCCGGGCCCCAGTGGTGAGCCCCAGGCACTGCCAGCCAGCCGCCAAGTAGCAGGTCCCGCGGTGCTTTTGCGGGTCGACATAGGTCTCGCACAGAACCGGTCGCGAACCGTGCGCCCGCTGCCAGTCGTGCGGCAGCTGGCGGACCGCCAAGCCCAGCGCGTGGCTCGCCAGATGCGGCACCGAGACCCACGGAAACAGCAGATAGCGAGCATTGCGCACCACCAGATGCAGATACTTGCGGTGGGCCTGTGGCTGCCAGCCAAGCCACTGGTCGCGGCACGCGAGGCGGACCGCCGCGAAGTCGAACAGCAGGCAGCCCAGCGTACGCTGGTCGCGGTCCAGCAGGAAGTAGCGCAAGTTCTGGCCGACCGGGTGGCGGTAGCCGAGCGGGTGGTAGCGTTCGACGAATTCGTTCCACTTGGCGACCGCCTCGGGAGCGCTCACGACCTCCAGCCGCAGCGGGGTCAGCGCGGCCAAGGGCCCCGCAATGGCGGGCTGCGGAGCGGAGCGCGGGCCCGGGCGCAGCGGCGCTTGGGGCCCGCGTCCGGCATGCTGCTTGGGCGGCAGGGTCAGGATCGAGAGCCGCTCGAGTTCCTCCAGCAGGCGCAGCGCCAGCTGAATCCGGTTGCGACCGGAGTGGGTCTGCCAGCGCAGGTGCTCGCAGATGGTTTGGCCCAGTTCGTTGCGGCTGAGCTTGGGGAACGTGCCGACGACCTCCTGGATGTCGGCGATCTGGCGCCGGGTGAGGCGTCTACCGAAGAAGGTGGTGGACTTGAGGTTCTGGATCAACGGGTCCAAGGCGGGGGCCCTCCCCATTCAACCTGCCAGAATTAGCAACGAAAGTCAAGCGCCTACGCAAAAAAATCTTTTCTGAGTCACAAGCTACTGATTCCAAAGATCTTACGCCTCACGTCCACCAGATCAAACGCCCCACACCCTCAGTAAATGCCATTGGCCGCGCCGCCGGTCGTGGAGTCGGCGGGGTTCGCGCTGCGCGCCCAGACCGAAGCCGACCTCGAGGCGGCCCGATGGGGCCTGCTGGCTTGGGAGGACCCAAGGGAGAGAAGCAAGTTCAAGCCGTTCTGGATCGACGAGAAGATGCTCATGGCCGTGGTCGTGGAGCCGGGAGACCCGGTAGGGAGGATGGCGCGGGCGACAGGGATGAGCGTCTCCGGGCTGCGCCTTCTCGACGGCGCGCTGGTGCTCAAGGTGCACCGGGGGCGCCGGGTGGAGCAGATCCGGGTATTGGAGGGAGATTCCTTCGACCTGGAACGGAGCCCTCTCCAGCTCCAGTATCCGTTGGACGCGTTGCCGCCCACGGCAACGCCCCGGCTGTTGAATCTTGCCGGGATCATGGAGCCGCGCAAGCGGTCTTCATCGAACCGGTAACGCCATGACGATCATGATCGAAGTGAACGACGACGGGGCCGTGTTCCGGCATCCCTCCGGATACGCCGATGTCGTGGACGAGTTCGACGACCTCCTGGACAGGCGGGAGACGGGCAGGCTGGACGAGAACCGATATCTCCGCGCGCTGGAGGAACTCGTCGTGCAGCATCCCTGGTTCATCGACGGACACGCGCACATTGGAAACTCTCTATTCGATCGGAGAGAGTTCGAGCGCGCTTTCGAGGCTTACGAGCGTGGATACTCCCTGGGCGCGGCAGTGCTGCCGGCCGGATTCAAGGAACGCATCGCATGGAGGCATCTGGGGAACCGTCCGTTCCTGCGCACGGCGCACGGTGTCGCTCTCTCCCAGCTGCGGCTGGGACGCCGCGGCGAGGGCATATCGACGATGGAGAAGATGCTGGCGTGGAACCCGGACGACCACCAGAGGATCCGTTTGGTGATCGGTTCGGAGTATCTGCGCGCGGGCGAGAACGACAGGGCGATGTCCTTCTACGAGATGGAGACGGGATACCCGCCCTATCGCTACGAGATGGCGCTGCTGCTTCTGTGCCTGGGGCTGCACGTCGAGGCGGCGACCAGCCTTCGACGCGGCTTCGTCGAGAACGGCTACATCGCCGAAGTGATCTGCGGCAACCCGCATCCGCTGCCGGCCGGCATCTGGCACGGCACCGCCTGGGCCGAGCCAGGCCTGGCGATGGAGTACATGCTGGACTATGGCATGCTGTGGTATGTAACCCCCGATTCGATTGCGTTCCTGCGATGGCTGCACACTCATCCGACAGTGATGGCGGAGCGGGCCGATATTCACCAATGGCAGGAGGCTCTTCTGTGGGAGCGCGATGCCGGGCGCCGCGCATCGATCGGGGACAAGGCGGATGCCGCATGGAGGGGAATCGACGATCGACTGTCCGAGGAGATCGTCGTCGAACGCACTGACCGGCATGGACGAACCGTGCTTCCCTGGCTGCGTTCAAGCAGTCTGGCACCCGGGCGAACGGCTGAATGAACGGAATGCGCGCCTGCCTCGATGAGCACTTTCGGCGCACGCTCGGTGAGCCGGAGCGCCAGAACGGTTGAGGGCCGCAAACGAAAACGACTACAAGGCGCACCATGGGTTCAATTGCCGACAGGATCGCGAGGAAGCTCCGCTCGTCCCGCGGATCGAGGGTCATCGATCTGGCGAGCTGGCGCGAAGGCAGGAAGATGGCTCTCGAAGCCGGTTTCGGCGGCGAGGGTCCGGTCCCCGAGAAGTTCGCGGGCCTTGACCCGTGCCACGGGATCTACGCCTTGGCGGAGAACGTCGCCTCCCTCATGTCCGAATCGATTTCCATGCTGAGAGAGGCAAACGGCTTCGTCAGGATCGTCGGCGACGCCGAGGACGAATACATGCCGTCCGGGCCGCCGATGAGCCCGCTGACCGTCAGCTACTTCACGATGTGGGCAATGTTCGATGTCCGCTTCGGGAGCAGCCGGGAGACCATGGGCAGCTGCATTCTGCGCCTCGCGCCCGAGTTCGATTGCCCGTCCTGGCTGACCGACGCCGTCGAGCGGATGCAGGAGTCGAGGATGGGCTTCTACGTACACTGCGGCAGCGAGGGCGACGGCGTACTGCTGCGCGAGGCCGGCACCCGCGAAGTCGTGTCCTGCGCGGTACCGGCCGGCTATGCCGGTGGCGAGGGCCAGGTCTGGTTCGTGCGCGTGCTTCCGCCACCACACGAATTGTGCCGCCGGCATATCGTGTTCAACACGCCCTACGTCATCCGGGACTGGCCCGAAGAGGCCTTTGTCGAGTATCTGGGGCGCGAGCGCGCACGGGTGAAGGCGCAGAAGAGACCGCCCCGGACGGATGACCCGCACGGTCATCTGATGAAGTACGGTCCGGAGCCCAACCACTGGAACAAGTACATCCTTTGCGCCTATACGGGTCATCGGCATGAGGCGATCTTTCTGACCGGCATCCCCGACATCCGGGAAAGCCTTCCCCATGCCTCGACTTACCGGTAGTCCAGCCATCTTGGACCGACAGCGAACGTCGCCTGGCGGGCCAAATCTGCATCGAAGGAGCCGAAGGCGCGCTTCATGGTGGATGCCGGGTTTGGGGAGGGGAGGAATACGCGCACGTCGCCGTCCTTCGCCGCGCTGCGCCGTCGCGGCGACGACAGGCACGCGGCTGACTGTCGGCCTCGTGAGGGCAGTCACCCGACGGCCCGGCGCGGGTGACGGTTGCCGTGCCGGGGCGAGACCCGAACGCCGGTCAGCAAGCCGGGCGTCTTGACTTGTAGGAAGTTTATGGCAGTCGGGTATAAACTGGCGATGGCGGTCCGGGTGCCGGGCCGGCGATGTTTATGCCGGTTGCGAATAAACCATGTAGAAGCGGCTGAATGGACCCACGCGTAAATCCCTATGCGCCCGGCGCTGGAACGCCGCCCCCGGAGCTGGCGGGGCGCGACGACGTTCTCGCCGACGCCCGTCTCGCGATCCAGCGCAACGAGTCCGGCCGATCGGCCCGCAGTTTCATGTTCGTGGGGCTGCGCGGCGTCGGCAAGACGGTCCTGTTGAACGAAGTCCAGGCGATGGCCGAGGAAGAGGACGCGCTGACGGACTTCATCGAGGTAGCCAACAACGAGCCGCTGTCGATAACGGTCATTGGTACTCTGCGTTCGATCCTGCTGAAGCTTGACCGCATCAAGGGTGTGAGCGAGCACGTCAAGAGGAGTCTGCGGGTTCTGAAGAGCTTCGTGGGCGCGGTGAAGGTGACGGTCGAGGGCGTCGAATTCGCCATCGACATCGACGGCGAACCGGGCGTGGCGGACAGCGGCACGCTGAGCCGCGACCTTGCCGATGTCTTCGTGGCCGCGGGCGAGGCGGCCAGGGCGCGCGGTTCCTCGATCGTGATCCTGATCGACGAAATCCAGAACCTGCCGCCCGAGGAGTTCGAGGCGCTCATCATGGCCGTGCACCGCACCGATCAGAAACGGCTTCCCCTGCTTGTCGTCGGCGCCGGACTGCCGTTGCTGGTCAGGCTTTCCGGGAACGCGAAGACCTATGCCGAGCGTCTCTTCGAATATCCCGATATCGGGGCTCTGGACCCCGCCGAGGCGAGACGCGCCCTGGTCAAGCCCGCCGCGCAGGCGAATGTCGAATTCGATGACGAAGCGGTCGCCGCGGTGATTCACGAGACCCAGGGCTATCCCTATTTCCTGCAGGAATGGGGATACCAAGCCTGGAACACGGCGGCGGTGTCTCCTATTACCAGGGAAGACATCGCGAGATCGAGCGAAGCTGCGATTGGGCGCCTCGACCGGAACTTCTTCAGGTCGCGGTATGAGCGCCTGTCGGAGCCGCAGAAGGCCTATCTGTACGCGATGGCGCGGTGCGGCCCCGGTCCCCATCGCACGGGAGACATCGCCAGGGCCTTGGGGAAATCGTCGCAACAGATGGGTCCGACCCGGGAGGCGCTGATCGCCAGCGGCATGATTTACAGCCCGCGATACGGGTATGCGGCGTTCACCGTGCCCCTCTTCGATGCCTTCATGAAACGCATCCATGGATAGGCGCCGCCCGGGTTCGCACGCGGGTTCTCGCGGAACCGCAATGGCCGCGCACGGGATAAAGACCGGATGTCTCCGTCGACCGGGAAATCGCCCAAAGGCTGCTACTGGAATTCGACTGAAGCGGCGCCGGCCGAGAGGCTACATAATGTCCGCGACGATGCTCACGGCGATGCGTTCGGCGGATTCTCTGACCGAGTCGCGGGCGAGATGCGCATAGCACGCGGTCGTCTCGACCCTGCGGTGACCGAGCAGCCGGCCGATGATCGGCAAGCCCTCGCCGAGGGCGAGCGCCCGCGAGGCGAAGCTGTGACGGATGTCGTGGATGCGCACGTCGTGCAGTCCGGCCTTCGCGCGGATGCTCTGCCAGGCCCCGTCGATGTCGGCCATGTGCGTCCCCGGCTTCGCGCCCGGAACGACCCAGGGATTGCCCGGCTCGCGCGGCAGGGCGGCCAGCACGTCCACCGCCGCAGGCGACAGATGGACGGTGCGGTCCCCGGTTTTCCCATTGACGATGCGCATTTCCGCCCTGTCGAGATCGACGTGCTGCCAGCGCAGGGTCATGATCTCTGTCTTGCGGCAGCCCGTCAGCATCAGGAGGCGGATGGTCGTGATCGCCCCGTCCAATACCTGACTGGCCTTGTCCGAAACCTCGTCGAGCACCTGCCCGAAGCGGGTGAACTCGGCGTCGGTCAGGAACCGCTCGCGCTTGCGCTTCGAGTTCATCGGAATTGACTGGCAGGGATCGTCATGGTCCTCGGGGACTAGGTCCCAGCCCTTCGCGAGCTTGTACATGTAGGTGAGGGTCTCGACCACCATGTTGGCCATCGCGGGCGTCTCTCACAGGCTCTCGTGCAGCGCCATGACCTGGCCGCGTTCGACCGCGGCGATCGGCAGCTTGCCGAGCGCCGGCACGATGTGGCGGTTGACAACGCTGCGCGCCGTCCTCTGCGTCTTCGGCTTGCAGCGGACTGCGACATGGTCCTCGAGATAGCATCTGGCCAGGTCCGCGATTTTCGGCCCGCTGGCGTATTTCGCCGGGAGCGGCAGCGGCACCGGCTCCTCCCCGGCCTTGACCCGCGCAATGATGAGCGCTGCGCGCTGGCGCGCCTGGGCGACGAAGACCTTGCCGCCGGTCGGATACACCCGGACCCCGAAGCCGGTGAGCTCGCGGTCCCAGAACACCGTGTCGCGCTCGACGGCGAGCGCCGCCACCGTGCGGTTGGAGAGCTTCCTTGTTTGCAGCACCGCCATCGTCCGCGCCCCCTACGCCGCCTCGGCGTGCTGCGGCACAAGGTGGGCGCCGATGCTGTCGCCGGTGCGCGCGGCCGCGGCCTTCTCGGCGTCGTGGACCACATGCGCATAGCGGGCGGTGGTGCCTACCTTCGAATGACCGAGCAGCCGCCCGATCATGGTCAGGCTCTCGCCGAGCGCGAGCGCCCGCGAGGCGTGGCTGTGCCGCAGGTCATGGATGCGCACGCCCTCCAGCCCGGTGCGGTCCCGGATGCGGTTCCAGTAGTAGTTGAGGCCGGGCAGCGAGATGCCGGGCTTCTGGCTCCGGATGACCCAGGGATTGCCCTCGACGCGCTCGATGCCGTCGAGCACCTTCAGGACCGGCGTGGTCAGCGGCACCATGCGGGGGCCACGCTTGCCGTCGCGGAGCCTGAACTCGCCTCTAGGTCCAAGGCGAGGAAGTTACGGGCGGTAACAAGGCAGGGCTCTTCGCCGAGCGCCGCGCATTCGGCTTTGAACGCGGTAGTCTTTCCAGAACCAGGGTCCCCGAGGAGCACGTAGGCTGACACGGATCTGAAGGCCTCCAAAGTTTGTGGGACGTCCTGACGGTTCTGATCCCTGCCCGGAGGCGGAATTTCGGTGCACCTGAGGGAAACCACGCCGTTCATGCTTTCTCCAGAATGGGACCAGCTAGCACCGAGAGGGCCGTTGGGTGGCGTATTGCCTTTGTTGCCTAGGGACAAACGACTCAGGGCGCGCCGGTGTCCGAATAACTCAGTATCGCCCGGGGGCATCGACTGCATGCTCGCCCTGATCTTGATAGCTTCAGTTGAAGGAACCCTTGACCGGCGAAGAGCAGCCGCGTGACGATGCTGCACTCCCCGGCGGATCGATCATGTTGAGTTGGTTCGACCGGCGTCCTTGTCGAGGCGGTGACCGGGAGCCCTGTCGAAGTCCGCCTTGGAGTGCTCACGGACGCGCCGATCACTACCACACAGCATTGGAGGGATGCAGACTAATGCCAGTCCGGCACGCCGAAGGAGCAGCGCAAGTCAATGCGATGTGTCGAGAACGATTAGAGACCGGGTATTCGTTTCGATGATCGCGAAACCTATTCGCCAGAGGTCCCCGCTGAATCCTTGGACTGACCACATCTCCGCGCACTTTTCGTCAGACACGTTCAACTCAGATCTGCACACCAACTTGAAGTCCATCTCAGAGTCCTCCGGCATTCCGTGATTGACAAACACCTCACGTGACTCGTCTCTCGAACTCTCGAGCAATTGCTGTTGGTGCTCCAACTCGTGTAAGAGCTTGTCCGCCAAGAACCTGCACAAGACGCTGTGGCCATCAGCGGCCGTTCCGTACCCGAGGGGGGCGATGACCCGGCCGTCGGGTTCGTGAACCACGTTCAACTTCTTGCGCCGGAGCTCGAATTTCTGAGTGTTGGTGACCTCGGTGCCACTAACGCCCCGAAGCAAGCGGCTCTCCGTCAATTCCGGCCAGTTTCTGTGCGCGATGCTCAGCAGGTCTTGGCGAACCCACTGCAAGCGTTCGGGATCTGCATGACGCCTGACGTCGACGAAGTAGACGTCTTGGTCAGCTACTATTGCAAAGAGCAACCAATCTGACCGCTCCACAAATCCGTCTGTCTTGACGTTCCGCCCCAAGTGTAGATGGTGCATTCCGTAATCCCAAAGAAGACCGTCGGGGTTCTTCGGGTCCGTATCGCCCACTCCCTTGGATAGATGCGGTAAGACAGTCTTGCCGCATTCGAAAAGGTTGCGAAGATAGAAAACCGTCGTCCAAGCCTCCGATGCGCCCTCATCCATCTTGCGGGACAACCTTCCCAGAGAATCGTGAATCTCATTAGAGAGATGGACCTGCCTCGGGACAGGTTCAATCCTACGGATCAACATTTCGAAAAGACGGCTAGCCAAGCGTGCTAGGTTGGTGCCACTTGGGTAAGATATCCCCTGTCGGCTAAATTCGGAGCAGATGGCGTGGTGAAGGTCCAACGGAAGGTTCATGAGCCCTACGTTCGGTGGTCGCGTCCCAGAAGTTGCGTAACAGGGCTCAACGTTTCGTGGCCTCGGGGGTTGGGTTGTTCAAGTTGCCGACGAGGGAAGATTGACAAGCTCATTATCGCCGTTAGCTGGCTGAGCGCCCAGTGTCACGTACTTCGCCCACTACACAGCCGACCCGTCGTTCTGCTCGGCCAGCATCGCTCGCACCAAGCGCACGATCGCAGCCTCGCCCGGGAAGATGCCGGCCACATTGGCACTTGATCTCCCCGTTGAGCCACTCCAGCGGATTTGTTGAATGCAGAGTTCGATTGATTCAGGTCAGTACGGGGTTCGCAGGGAACCCTCAGGTAGGCCAGCACGTCGTGCTCGGCCCCGTCCATAACGGTCGCCAGCTTGGGCAGCTAGGGTAGCAAGTACTCCTGTGATAGTGCGTGAGGCCTGATCCAAGACTGATAGAAGACGTATCGGACTGAGATCCACTGGCAGCGATTAGCACGCACTGGAGAAACGCCCTATAAATAGGCCGCTCGGCCGACGGCCCATGACAGGCGGGCGTCGGCGAGGGTCATGTTTCCAACTGAGCTTCAAACTCTTCGTCATCGTCGCGAGCCTTACGGATTTCCTCGTTGAGCCAATACAGCGTCCTCCGGGCCCAGTGGCGGACCTTTACGAGCGGATGATCTAAGAACTCCCTAAACGGTGCTTCATAGCGCGCGAAATACGTTGTCAGTGACCCTGTCCATGAGAAAGTAATCATATTTTGGCTGATGCCTTGTAGCACATCGTCTCGGTCACCAAATTCTGTCAATAGGCGATTCATGACCGGATGTAGCCTCTGATTGGCGTTGGACGCACCACTTGCGAGGATTGGGGCGAAGACGGCTAGGTGAGCCGGTGCCGCATCCGGGTGGGCATGACACCAGGCGAATATTGTGCAGGTGCGTTCCTCAATTGTTTCCCGGGCTGGCCCGCCCTACCGGGAATCGAGGGCACAAGCGGCCCATTGCCCACTCTTTCGGACTAGGGACGGTGCCAAACTTCCAGCCCTTCGCGGTAGCTGGCCGGGTGAAGCGCCCCCAAGACCAACTCGCGGGCTGTGCATGGTGCGAGAGGTCGCTCGAATGCATGCGGCGTCCCCAGCCCGACGGGCGGGTTTCGAGGTAGATGCGCCGTGAATGAACCAGGTTCTAGGTCAAGAGCCGAACTTCGCCGAAGAACGACGACCCAATCCGCATGATCGCCTGATTTTGGTCCGACTCAGGTCTTGCTCGTCCGAGCATCTCATGCCACTGAGGGATCACAGGATCCGCGCGGGATTTAACCGTCGAAGCCTGACGCCCCCGCCTCTTGATGTCTTGTGCAATTGCATCAAGGAATTCGACACTTACGACGTACCGGAGCAGGAGGGACCGGATCCCGGGTCCCCGAACGCCAATCGGGGTGGCAAGTTCGAACCGGATCTCTCGTCCCACGTAACTCTCGCCAGCTTCATCTAGAGACTCGTACTTCTTCCGATTCTCAAGTTGTTCTTGGGCTCTCTGGATCATCGCGTGAAGATCCGGTTGGCGCCCCCTTCCACCGACGTCACTTAAGACTTCCGACACCAGGCCTGTGCTCGATAGCGACGACACCTCAGAAGCCGCTGCGCCAAACCCCGCGAGCCGGAGCACCCTGCTAGCAGCCGCCCGCCTGAGCGTGTCAACTGCAACGGGGATATCGTCCGTCTCGACGACAAGCCCGTCGTCCACAGGCGGATCGATCACCCGCAAACTGCTCGGCCAGTGACCTCCCTCGACGGCGAGTACAAGGCCACACGCGAGGCGTTGACCAGTGAGAGCCGATGGAAACGAGATCGTGCGCTTTTGTGCTACGGCACCCGTTCCTGGCGGGCCCAGAGCGCCGAGTTGTCTCTTCCGATAGGCGTTTCCGGTCTGCGTGCCCTTGCACTCGATGACATGCCATACACCCGAGGTGTCTCGAGTGACGAAATCAGGCGCTTTCCTAGGTCCCGGCCTGGGCGGATCCGCAAGAGCCGCGCCATTGGCCGAAGCCAGTCGATCCATGAAGTACCGACCATCTACGGGTGGTTCGAGTGGAAAGTGCTCGGACAACCAGTAGATGGGAACACCCATGCCGAAATCGTCGCTGAGAATCGTCTTCTGGTGGGCATCAAGGTCAGAGAACTCTCGAGTCAGCCGCAGATCCGGTGAGGTGGTCCGATGTCTTTAGACCACTGGTCGGTGAATTTAAGGTGGACTCCGCTACTGCTCTGAACTACCGACCAAAGTGAGTATACCGCAAAGGAGAGATCATCATCATCCCTTCTCCTGCTCTCACGCTGAGGAGGGCCTCGGCCGCCCTCCGGACGGGCCTGCTTGCTCCAAATTTGAGCAGGCACGGCCCGCCACTCACTCGTGCCCTTGCCGCCAGTACCGCTCGCAACGCTCGAGGGCCATCTCGAGGTGCTGCCAGTAACCCGTCGGCATCCGCTCCTGGCGCACTTCCTCCACCAGCTCGACGAAATAGCGCAGGCTGCGCACCGGCTCACTCTCAGGATGGTCGATCATGCTCATCGACTTGCGTACGCTGCCCAGCAGGATCGCCCGCCGCACCGTTTTCAGACTCACACCCGCGCGCTCCCAGTCCGCTGCCAGACGCTCGTCGGCGGGCCCGAATCCAGCTTGCACACAGGCGCGCTGGAGAAACATCTCCTGCACCCGTTGGACATACCCACTGCCCTGCTCGCCGCGCTCGCCGAGCGCACCCGCTCCGGGCCCCGGCGGCTGTGCGTAGGGCCAGTACTCGGCGCGCACCCGCAAGTGCGCCCCGCGATGCTGGTTGCGGGCCGCCTCCAGTTCGCAGATTCCCTTGGCGACCAGTTCGCGCAGGCAGCGTCCTACACTCGCCCGGCTCTTGCCCACCTCCCGCTCCAACTCGCGGCTGTCGAACTCCCAGCACCCGCTCGACCGCTCGGCCCGCAGGCAGACGTAGGCGAACACCTTGAAGCTCGCAGCGCTCAAGACCCGCAGCGCCTGCTCGAAGCCCTCCCCGGCCGCAAACCACTCGCCCAGCTCCGCCTTCAAGCGCACCGTTAGTCCCTCCCGTAGCCCAGCGGCGGCTCGACCGCTTGCAGTTCCTCGAGGTCCAGTTCGGCGATCGCCTGCAGCTTCTCCCCCAGCGCGCTCGCCTGCAGGCTCTCCGGCAGTTTCTCCTGCCACTCCCCGTAGTGCTCCTGCAACTGCACCAAACTCGCCACGGCCTCGCGCCAGCGTTGCGCATGCGAGCGCCGGTCCTGCGCACGCCGGTAGTGGACCGGTCGGGCACCCTCCCGCAGCCGCGCCCGATAGCGCCGCTGCTTCTCTGCATTCGTCATTGCCATGGGCTCTCTCCAACCGCCTCCAAACCAACTGTTAATGGTAACGTTACCAGGCTTCCGCCTGCCTGCGCGGCCCGCTTGGCACGCTCACAGCGCGCTCGGCTGGCCACCCTGCAGCGTCTCCCACGGCGTGCGGCCCGCCAGCGCCGAGTGCGGCCGACTGTGGGTTGTAGAAATCCAGCCAGTCCCCGATCACCGCGCGTGCCGCGAAGCCATCCGCCAGCTCTTGCAAGTAGACCGCCTCGTACTTCAGCGAGCGCCATAGCCGCTCGATGAACACGTTGTCCATCCAGCGGCCCCGCCCGTCCATCGAGACCCGCACGCCAGCCGCCTCCAAGCAGCCCGTGAACGCTTGCGCGGTTGAACTGGCTGCCCTGGTCGCTGTTGAAGATCTGCGGCGCACCGAAGCGCTCCAAGGCTTCTCCCACAGCCGCGCCCGATAGCGCCGCTGCTTCTCTGCATTCGTCATTGCCATGGGCTCTCTCCAACCGCCTCCAAACCAACTGTTAATGGTAACGTTACCAGGCTTCCGCCCGCCTGCGCGGCCCGCTTGGCACGCTCACAGCGCGCTCGGCTGGCCACCCTGCAGCGTCTCCCACGGCGTGCGGCCACCCAGCGCCGAGTGCGGCCGAGTGTGGTTGTAGAAATCCAGCCAGTCCCCGATCACCGCGCGTGCCGCGAAGCCATCCGCCAGCTCTTGCAAGTAGACCGCCTCGTACTTCACCTACACTGTGGCCGCCGCGGCGGTTGCGCTGCAGCCCAATTACACGACAACTCTAATCGGAAGATGTAACCTCTGAGTCTACGGAACATCTCGGCATTGACGACGCACGGGACCAAGTGGCTTTCGAGTTAACGTAGCGAAATCGCTGGAACAGCCACCCGACACGCGGCTGACGTCTACACCTGCCTCCCCGCCCTTGAGCAACCTTGGTCGCTGCAGAGCTTGACCGTCGGCTCGCATCCCTAGAGTTTGCTGTCGAGGCCATCCAAGAGCACTGTGTCGCCCAATCAGCTCCGCCGCTTCGGACTTAGCGCAAAGGAAACGGTCACAGAACAAACACAAGGCCGATTTTGTGTATGACGCGACACCGGTCACTTCCTTTCTGTGCCGAACTCCTAGCCACCGCCCGGTCGAACCGATCACACGCGCCAAAAGACACTGCACGATGTGCGATTGGATCAATGTCGCGCATCCCAGCCTCTCTCCGGACAGAGTGTCAGTCTAGTTGAGCAATGCACCTACTGACCAAGCAGTGCCACACAAACCGCAAAGTAGGTCCCAAGCCGGGTCCCGCCGGCACAGAATTGAGAGGTAACTCGTTTATACGTTGCAACTTGCAATGATTCGAATGATGATCTGCAAAACCTTTATTCGTGGGTTCGATTCCCACCCGCGCCTCCATTCCTGTAACTCGTTGAATAGGCATTAATTAGCTGTATTTTCAATCACTTACGTGCGTTGTGGTGAATGCCTGGCCAACGACAATTACCTTGGCCGGCGTGCTGCCGCCAAGCCTTCCCTGTCGTACGCTTCTTGCCGGCCATTATCTGTTCTCCTTTCTGACTCGACGCACCGCGGAACACCGGCGGACAATGGTCACCCACCACCCGCGCTGGCTTCTTGGAGAACGATTCGTACCCAACTGTTCGAGGGCCCGAGCGTCAGCCGGCTGAATCATGTAGACTTGCTTGCAGTGCAAGCATCCAGTCGCTTAGACACATCCTGCACCATAGGGAGGCATGGCCGATGGCGAGTATTACGATCCGCAATCTCGACGATGACTTGAAAACGCGCCTGCGCGTGCGCGCAGCCGAACACCATCGTTCCATGGAAGAGGAAGTTAGAATCATCCTGCGCGACACTGTGGACGGAGGACGGGCGGCCCCTCGGGATCTAGCGAAGTTCACCCGCGAATGCTTCGCGCCTCTCGGCGGCGTCGAACTCGAACTTCCCCCGCGTGGCCCGATGCAAGAGCCTCCGGATTTTTCCTGAGTAGCCGCCAATGCTCGTCCTAGACACGAATGTCGCGTCTGAACTCATGCGACCCGAGCCGACGCACTCGGTGGCGGCGTGGATCTCGGACCGCGACGCGGAGGAGCTGTATCTGACAGCGGTGAGCGAAGCGGAACTCCTCTATGGCGTTGCGATCATGCCGACAGGCAGACGACGAAATGCGCTGGAGGCCGCCATGAGCCGATGGCTCGACCAAGGCTTCGCCTATCGGATTCTGCCGTTCGACAGCTCCGCCGCTCAAGCCTACGCGGTGATCGCGTCCCGCCGCCGCCAGGCGGGTCGGCCCATAAGAGGGGCAGACTGCCAGATTGCCGCCATTACCCGCTCGCTCGGTGCTGTACTGATAACACGCAACGTGCGCGATTTCGAGGATACAGGAGTCGATGTTGTCAACCCTTGGACAGCCGTGCGGACTTCTCGTGAACTGCGGCGTGATCACTGAGCGACACACGCATTCAGGATCCCGTCCGGTTCTGCACTCCGGCAGACAGTGCAAAGAGTGCACATTTCCCTCGGATTGAACGTTTCGCCGGAATCCGTAGTCTGACTACGAGAGCCGTCAAATTATCTGTCACTGCAGCTGGCTAACCCGGGGATCTCGGAACGTACTGCGCGGGTGCTATTCCGCACCGCCGCCCGCACCGTGGGAGATCGCCGCCGATCCCTGCCAACCTGGGTGCCGAGGCCGGACTCCTCGCTACCCAGTACACTTGGGGCGGAACGCTACGCTACCGCTTTCATCTGCACTGCCTCGTTCGTGGCATGGCGACCCATCCTGTAGGGAGTCAGATTGTTCGGGCAGGAGACCGCTGGACTGCCTGCCGACCCCGCTTCTTGCTGCCCGTCCGCATCTTGTCCCGCCGTTTCCTCACGCTCTCGTTATATCGATTGAGCCGCGCAGTGATCATCCCATAGGTCGCGCCGTGCCAAGATTGTCCCGGAATGCGTTTTCATGGACGGCGGTTGGGCTGAGTTCATGAGATACTTGTATTACAGTAGAGTGCCAAGGAGAACTCGCCATGAAGCCCGTGGCCCTTCGCTTGCCGGATGAAGTCGCCCAACGCCTGAATCGGTTGGCCGACAGAACCGGACGCAGCAAGACTTTCTACATGATCGAGGCCATCCGGGAGCACCTGGACGACTTGGAGGACTTGTACCTCGCCGAGCAGCGCCTGATCGATATCCAGGCCGGGAAGTCTCAGACAGTCCCGCTGGAAGAGGTGATCGAACGCTATGGCTTGGAGAGTCGAGATTGACCGCGCCGCCGTGCGCGACCTAGACAAGCTCGACCGACAGGCGGCGCAGCGCATTTTGGCATTTCTGCACGGCCGCGTTGCCACGCTGGACGATCCGCGCAGCCTCGGCAAGGCGCTCAAGGGTTCCCGACTCGGCGAGTTTTGGAAGTATCGGGCAGGCGATTACCGGATCATCACCCGCATCGAGGACAATGCTTTGCGTGTCTTGCTGGTAAGGGTCGCCCGCCGCGACAGGGTGTACAGGTGAAGGGTCACATGGCACTGGGAGAACATGGCACCTTACCGGGACGCCTTGGTTTCGATCCCGGAGACCTTGTTCGCCTTGGCCAAGCCAAGGAGGGCATATCTGACGTAAGCATTCAGGTTTCGGGGCGCTACAGTTAGGCTCTGCCGCAGAACCACGGGAGTAGCGCAGAGGCAATAGCGTTCCGGGGCAGCCGGAGGAGCACCCGGTCGGCATCCGTAGAGCGGGTGGATGGCGTCGGGCAGGGCTCGATGGGCAAGCAGAATATCGGCGGAGCACTTGACCTTGACTTTGACTTGGCCTCGGCAACCTTGCCATCGTAGGATCGGGCGGTCAGCCCGGTCGTTGTGGGCAGAACGAAATCCAGCAAGAAAGGACAGCCAGTCGGGGGGCGGCCCACGTGCGCTCACTGTGAGCAACTCCAACGCGCACTCGACGCCGCACAGTCCGACATGCAGGCTGCGCGGGAACGGCAGGCCAAGCTGCAAGCGCAGCTGGCGAACCTGCAACGCATGCGTTCAGACCTCAAGGTGGAGGTCGGCTGAGCCGATGTTCGGGATGGCCGCGGAGGCGGGCACCTAGCGGGAGCGCGCAGGGTGTGTTGGTCCGAGCACGACCGTCTGCCAGTCCCGCCGCAGCGGATACACAAAGACCGCCTTGGGCGTCTTGGCCGGCGCCGTGCCCCAGGCCCCGCGCGCCTGAGTGTGTCCTAGGTAGTGCCAGTTCGAGGCGCGGTAGCAGGTGCCCACGCCTAGGATACTTCGATCCTGATCGCAGGTGAGCCGGCTTGCCGCCGGACGTGGCCGCTCCGGTGCAGGCCGGAGGTTACGCGGAGTATCAGTTCACCGGCCTTGACGGGCCGGAGGGCCCGATGGATCTCGACGCCAGCGCGATCACAGTGCGCTTGAATCCCGGTGCGGTGCAGAGGCTGACATTTGAGATGGAGCGCTATGCCAACCAGCCGGACCTAGGCGTTCCATGGTCCCGCAGGTAGCTTCCCGCTCGGCTCGCTGTCAACCGCTCCAGCCAAACACCGTTACCTCCGGCGCTCGCTTCGTTCGGGTGCCAAACGCGCCTTCTGGGCCCCCGTGCAAATCTCCCAAGCCTCCCGGGCGCGATGGAATGCAACGCCGAGTACCGCGAGCCGGTGCCGGCGAGGCGGGTCGGGATGACGACGATCAGGTCGATGCAGGCATTCTCGAGAGGCGGCGCCGAGGCTCTGTAGATCGAGCACGCGCGGAGGGCCGTCCGGCAGGGCCGCGCGGCCTAGTTATCCTGGGCGGCCCCCCTCGCCTGCATTCACGGCCCTCGCGAGAGCAGCGCGCAGACTTCGCATCAGGTAGGCTCGCGGAGTTGTCAGCCCCCGAAACTACCGCTCGCATCGAACGACCGGGCTTTGGACGATCAGAAGATCAGCTTGAATCCGAGCTGCATCACCCGCCCTGGCGCGGCTCTCGAAATCACGCCCAAGTTCCGGTTCCCTACTTGCAGGTTGGGCCCGTCAAAGATCGGCGTGTTGAACGCATTGAATGCCTCCGCCCGGAATTGCGCGCGCATCTTCTCGTTGATCTGGAAGTTCTTGTGCAGTGCCAGATCGAATTTGATCACGCCTGGGGCCTCCAGAATGTTCCGCCCGGCGTTTCCGAACGTGTACGGATCGTTCCGCGCGAACGCGTCTGTGTTAAACCAGCGGTCGGGGCCCCTCTCCGAGCGGGGGATTCGCCACTCACCGACCACGTTGGGGCGATCTAGATTGAAGCCGCCGGTTCCTGATGGGTTGCCTTGCACGGACAGATTCATCGGGAACCCCGTAATGAAGCTGTTGATGCCTCCCACGGTCCAGCCGCCGAGGATCGCGTCCATGGCCTTGCTCCACCCCGCGCCATAGGTCTTGCCCCTGCCGAACGGCAGGTCGTACAGGTAGCTGATGACGGCTCGGTGAGCGACATGTTGGTTGAGCAAAGACCGCTCGGCTGCAAGATCCAAGGCGTTTTGCACGCCCCAATTCGCTCCGATGCCTCGGTCCTCTCCCGGGATGAAGGAGTAGTCCCCGATGGCCTTGGACCACGTGTAGGACAGCAGGAAGCTCATACCGCTCCCATAGCGCTTCTCTAGCTTGGTCTGCATCGAGTGATAGTTCGAATTGGAGTTGTTCCGGAAATTGTGCAGGAAGTCGAGGCCCACATCGAGGTCCGTACCGGGGAATCTCACCGATGGCCAGATCCGGCGGCTCAAGGGTGTGCCGGGCCCCGGAACCGCGTAATTCAGGTTGTAGCGTCGGATGATGTGCGTGCCCTTTGTGCCGAAGTAGCCGATCTCCCACAGAACATTCCCAGGAAGCTGCTTCTGGATGTTGAAGTTCCACTGGGAGGCCATGGGCCACGGCGGATCAATCTCGAATGAGCCGGGCACTAGAGCCGGAGAGTTCTGGGGGTCCAGAGCACCGGGGCCCGGGCCGTCCGTCACTCGTATCGTCGGGCTGATCCGGTCTGTGCCGAGCTGCGTCTTGACGTGGGCCGGAGGGTTGGTCTCCATGAATTCCCCGCCGCCGGTGTTCATCGTGTTGGCGTAGAAGAGACCGAATCCTCCGCGGAAGACGGTGGATTCCCGCAAGCGATAGGCGAAACCGAAGCGAGGGGCAAAGTTGTTCAGGTCCGAGGTGACCAGCGCACGGTTCAGGCGACCCTGCCCGCGCTCCCCGACGACGAAGAACTTGGGCTGGTTGGTGTCGGTATCGACATCCAGGTTCGAGATCTTGTCGAACTTGTCCACCCAGGGCAAGCTCACCTCGTAGCGGAGCCCGATGTTGAAGGTGAGCTTGTCCGTGACCCGCCAATCGTCTTGGACGTACTGGTGCATCCATGGGGCCCGAAGCGCCATGTGCCTGTGATTCGAGTTGCGCAGCTCCCGCGAGTAGCCGAGCAGGAAGTCGGCCATCGACTCGCCGCCGGCTCGGCTGGCGGGATCCTCGGTGAATCGGCCGTCAAAGACGAATCGACCGGTGATGAAGCCGGCGTTGAAGATCTGGCTCTGAAGCCAGTAGGTCGTGTGGCCGAACTTGATCGTGTGCCGTCCCTTGGTCCAGGTAATGTCCGCGGCAAACTGGCGGGTCTGGGACCCGATGTAGTTGAAGCAGCAGCTGCCGACACCCCGGTACCCAGCGGGGCTCAGGATGCCCGAGCCAGGCGTCGAAACGTCGAGGTTGTTGCCCATGTCAATCCCGATAATCGGGTTTACCGGGACGTCGTTGCCGTGCTCGACGCCCGTATCGATGTAACTCCAACCAGTTCGAAACGATCCGACAAGCGTGGGTGTCCAGACGCCGTTGTAAATGAGAGCCATCTGGCGATTTGTGATATCGACGTCCTTGCCGTGCAGATACAGGCCGTCGGCGCTGTCGGGCATGATTGGGACGCGGCCATTGTTAGTTTGCTGACCGCTGACCCGGAAGTAAAAGTTGTTCTGGTCGTCGAGGCTCTGGTCGTACCGCATGTCCCAGCGGTTCAAGTCTTGGTTCCGCGGCGGGACGAAGACGAAGTTTCGGGTGCGGGCATCGCTGGTCGGGTCCGGCCACCAGTCGCGGGCGATTCGCATGACCGGGTCGATGCGACTGTCGGGAACCTGATTGTTCGGGAACGGATCGCGGGCGCGGGTCTCGGGGTCCGTCGTCAGCGCGTCGCGGATGATGTCCCCGCTCGAGAAATCTCCGGCCCGCTCCATCAGGTTGGGAATCGTGCTGGTGTTGGTGGACGACTCTCGGATGTCCGTTAGTTCCATGTCACCGAACAGGAACGCCCGATTCCTCTTCAACGGCCCGCCGATCGAGAAGCCGTACTGGTTCCGCGCGAACGGAGGCTTCTCGACGTTGTGAGGAACGAAGAAGTTTCTGGCATCCATGCGCTCGTTGCGGAGGAACTCGAAGGCCGAGCCGTGCACCTCGTTCGAGCCCGACTTCGTGGTCATGGTCACCACCCCGCCCATGGAGCGCCCGTATTCCGCCGAATACGCGTTGGTCAGGATCTTGAATTCCTGGACGGCATCGATTTGGGGCTTGATGGCTTCCTTCTGATTACCTTGGGAGGCGATCGACTGGTTGTTGTTGTCGATGCCGTCAATGATGAAGTTCACTTGGGTCGCTTGCGAACCACCTACACTGACACCTTGGCGGTTGGCAACTTCCGATCGGGCAGGCGGAGTTACACCGGCCGAGATGCGAGCGAGTTGCAGGTAGTCCCGCCCGTTCAGCGGCAGTTCGAGAATCTGCTGGTTTTCCATCACGGTGCCGGCCGAACCCTCTTGTGTCTGCAGCAGCGGCGCCTGGGCAATGACCTCGATGGTCTCGGTGACCTCGCCGACCTCTAGCACCAAGTCGACCTGCCGGGTGTCACCGGCATTCAGGATGACGCCGGTCCGCTGGATGCGCTTGAAGCCCGCGCTCTCGGCCTCCATTTGGTACTCGCCGATGCGCAGCGGCGGCGTCCGGTAGAATCCGCTAGCATCGGTTTGGGAGTTGTAAATGGATCCCGTGGCCGCATGGGTGAACCGGAGGTCGACTCCGGGAATGACCGCCCCCGTAACGTCGGCGACAGATCCGACGACGACAGCAGTATCAGCCTGCTGGCCCGACGCGACGGGTCCGAAGCAGACTAGGGCGAATGCCAGCAGGGTCCCGGCAAGCCGGGCAGGATGGTTTCTCATAGTGCCTCCAAGGGGTGGGAGCAGGATCGCGGTTCAAGAGCAGGTGGACATACGCAGCGGCACTGCCCGCCGCTGCGTGGAGACGAGATTGAACGGTTGGGCCCCACACGTGCGACAGGATTATATTCGCTTCGGCTACTATCCGGTACTGAAAATCTGCACTTTCTGGCCCTAATTCGGAGATTACGGGATTCTGATATGCCAGCCGATCCAGAGCGCCGGAAAACGCGTTCTTGCGGGATCGGGCGGGAGCATTTCCGCGCGCCTCGGTGTCAATAGAGAGGGGGCAGGCAGCTCACGCCGGAAGAGGTCGTCGCAACGGAACAACGGCTTGCCTAGAATCCTGACGGCCTTGCTAACAAGCTCCGGCTTAATGGGCATTACCTCGCACAACGGAGCGACAGGGATGCGCGAGAGAGGCGCGTCGACCATGTCCTGAGGCGTACAAGGAATGAGCCAGGCACGGGTGCGCTTCCCGCACCGGAGAGACGAGTCAGCCATATTCTGGGTGCCGACGCCTACAAGGAAGCGAGGGCGGAATGGCCAGGTCGGATCAGACCATTCGGAAGACCCGGGAATGGTGCGCCGCATCCGCCGCGCCACGGACAAACTGGCGCTGAGCAGGGAGAGCGGCAGACAAGTCACAGGCGGACTCAAGAGGAGCCCGATTCCGACACCTGAGATCCTGACGGTCGCCACGAGCGTGCTGCGGACCGAGATAGTGCTGAACCTGGATTCGGAGCGCGAGTGTCGTGCTGCGACCGCCCCGCAAGACGTCACTTAGGGGCCAGCGAGGCTAGCGAGGCACGGATTCGACCGGCAAGTTCCTCTGACGCGGCGGCCTCGGCAAGTCGCAGGGCGCTCTGCATCAGATCCCGGGCATCATTCTGTCGGCCGACCTGCTCATAAGCCTGCCCCAGCATGTAGCCGATGAATATTTGACTCTCGTCTCCGGACACAGCAAGCGACGCCTCGAAATGCACGATTGCTGCGGCGACCCGGCCCGCCTCAAGAGCGGCAACGCCGAGATTCACTCGCGCCGGGCCGTTGTTCGGATCATTCGCCACTGCCTGCTCGAAGCGCCGGATCGCACCCTGCCTGTCTCCTAGGGCGGTCAGTGCCGTCCCGAGATTCGCCAGCGCCGTGGCGGAATTAGGATTCACTTCGAGCGCACGCCGAAAGGCCGAGGCGGCCGCTGACGGGCTGCCCGCGGTTGCTTGCAGCACGCCCCAGTTGTTATGCAGCTCCTCGATGTCTGGATTGATTGACAGTGCTTTGTCGTAGTGCTCCCTAGCCCGATCGATGTCCCCCGCCTGACCGTAGGCGCCGACGAGGTTGGCGTGCGCCGTGGCCATCATCGGGTTCAGGGCCAAGGCCCGCTCGAACGCGCGAATCGCCTCCGCCAGCTTGCCGCTGGCCTCCAGGCGCCTGCCTAGATTGAGGAAGTGATGCTCGTCGGCCGCAAGTTCCAGGACCATCGCGAGGATCGGGTCGTCGAGCGGCGGCTTGTCGTTGCGCCCCTCGCTGAGGGCGCCGAGTTGGCGGGCGGCCTCGTCCTCATCCCCTGCTGCCCGATAGGCCATTCCGAGCGCATAGCGCGCAGCCCCAGATTCGGGCGCGAGTGCGACAGCGCGTTCAAGTTCAGGTATGGCCTGTGCGCTGTCGCCAAGATCCAGAAGAACGCGGCCAAGCTCGTAGGCTGCGGCGGCCCCGCCGCCGTCAAGCTTCGCCGCTTCGCGCAACGACCCTGCAGCATCGGCGAGCAATCCGTCGGCGGCGAGCGATTCGCCAAGCCTGATTGCGGCCGGGGCGTAGGCCCGCTTGGCTAGCGAGCCTTGGAAGGATGCCACCGCTTGGCCAAACTCGCCGGTGCTCTGCTGGGCGACCCCGAGCAAGTACGACCACCGGAAGTCCCCCCCTGAGAGGGCCTCTGCTCGCTCGTACAAGACGATGGCGTCCTGCAGACGCCCGTGTGCATGCAGGATCGAGGCCAGGTCCCCGTTTGCCCATGGATCGTCCGGATTGGCTGCGAGCGCTTCGACCCTGGTGGTCGCGAGATCGCGTGTGCGTTCAGGGAACTCCGTCGCCCGAATGGCGGGGATTTCCGGCATCCGGCCCGCGGGGCTCTCGCTGCAAGCCGCGAGAAAGCCCGCGAGAGCCCCAGCCAGAAGTAGGCGACGTGCGACCACCGCGACTAGGGTAACCGGTGTGATCCGTGGACGACTGGAAGGAGATCCTCGATCGCTAGTCCCACAGCCGCCTTTCACTGCCCGCTCGAGCGCTTACCCGCGAGGAACTCGACCTATGGGCTATCCGCCGAACCGGGCAGTACTGCGATAACCGGGTCGAGTTGTCGCACCAGCACACCAGGGAACGAGAGCGCCGAGTGAGGCGATCCAAGCCGGAAGAGCTAGCCCAGGATTTCCTCACGGTCGATGCCGCCATTCAGAACACATTCCGGGTCGCTCGGCATCGCCATGAGGCGATTCAGTATCGACTGTGTTAGCGGCAGCACGGGTTCCAATCTGAAAACGGCTAACGAGCTGCGCATCTTGGATCGGATCCGCCTATAGAGAAGCAACCTGAGAAAGCTGGCCGCCGGACAGGTCGGTAGGCAGCGAGTTGCCAACAGCACACACGGGCGGGTCAGGGCAAGCCGCAGCAGCGGTTAACCCGACGTCGGGAACCCCCGGTCCCGCAAACGTATAATCGCGGGCATGCGAATTGCGACTTGGTGTATCGGTGGTATCAATGCCCGCTTGAAGTATCTCTGCCACTGGCTAGGTAGGCGCAATCCCGATGTCGTCGCTCTGCAAAAGACGTTTGCAAGAAGTGATCGCTTCCCGAAAGAAGCACTGCATCAGGCTGGCTACGAATCCGTATTCTATAGCCGGGACGGGGAATTCCAGAATGGATGGGGAGTTGCCGTGTTGAGTCGCAAGACGCTTCCGAAGCCCCAAATCGTGCAGATCGGCTTGCCTAGACAACAGGATCGCGACGCGCGGTTTCTGACCGTGGGCGTGGGAGATCTCAAGTTCTCGTCGGTCTATGCCCCGTATGGGAATCCCACGACAGACGGTGTCGATGGAGCTATCCAATGCAAGATCGCCTGGATGCAGCGTTTGCGTGAACATGTTGAGCAGCGATGTGCGCGTTCTGAACGATGCGTGCTGGCCGGTGATTTCAATGTCGTTTCGGACGGGCCTCCCCGAAAGAGAACCGTTTGCTACACAAGCGAAGAAAGGGAGGAGTTGAACGCGCTACTTGCCATGGGATTCGTCGACCTGTACCGCAGCCGTCATCCCGACAGCCGAACGGGCTGGAATTACGAGTTCAACATTCACAAGCCAGTCTGTGTGAGACTTCACCGCATCCTTGGCACAGAAGCCGTTGACAGTCAGATCAACAAAGCTTGTGTTGATCTGGACTATCGAAGAGAGATTCCGGAGCTACCGGGTTGCTCGTGGGCTCAGTCAGCTCCTGTGATCGTGGACCTCGCCAGCAAGGCATGAACGTTGGCCGTTTGGGTTGCGGGGGTTGATCCGGGTCTCCCCCCTACGAGACCAGCTGTCTGCGGCTGACCCGGGACCTGGCGGTGGAGACCCACGAGAGCTGGATGGAGGACAGCCATTACCTGAGTACCGTGCGTATGGACCAAATAGCGATCCAACAAGGACTTATCCGCGAGACGCTGGTGAGTCCTGCCTACGGCAAATTCGATCCCCAGCACCAAAGCCTTCGCTGCAATGGGCTGCATGGCCCATGCCAGGCGCTAGGTCAGTGGCCCCGGAATACGGAGGCCAAGCAGTCCGAGGCACGTCGGACGACAGAACATCATGGTTCAACGGATCGGTTATATCCGACGGCTATCGGCAGTTGGCTTTAGCTATTGTGCTTCGCTCTATCAGCCGCTTCTTCACAGGGCTGGCTTCCCTGGCCTTGGCGCCGAAGCCTGCCGGAGATCAGCGCAATCTGGCAGCGATACCCCGCAGCGTCTGACTCAGCAGAGCCTCCCGGCTCCCCGCAAGGCCGTCGCCTCGGTTGTCGTTGAGGGTCGCCGCCAGCGTTTCCAGCCCGGCAGCCAAGTCTTCGTCGCTCTCACCGTCCTGAAGCTTTGCCTCCGAGCGATCGAGCACTGAAGTCAACTGGGCTCCAAACGACTCCGACAGCTCCCCGCCGCGCTCAAGCTGATCGAGGTAAGCCCGCGCCACGACCGGCTCTGCGGGCCACTGAACCGGGAACTGCTGCTGGGGGTTGAAGACGCCGCCGCCGTCGGCCCGTGCCGCCGCTGCGATCTCGCTCTCGCTCAGGGATTGACTGCGGGTCAGCGCAAACACGTCGAGCCCGCGGGCGATCTCGGTGCCGTAGATGTGACCGCGATACCAGTAGGTCGACCAGTATCCGCCCATGACCAGCACCTCGGCGTCGATGGGGCCGCGGTCAAAGTAGGCGATCTCGACCGGTTGGGCGGAATCGGTGAAATCGATCACCGACAGGCCACCCTGGTACCAAGCCTGGACGAAGACGTCGCGACCCGGTACCGGGACTATGGAGCCGTTGTGCGCGACGCAGTTCTCCTGCTCCAACTGCGGCGCAGGCAACTTGTAGTAGCTGCGGAATTCGAGCTTGCCGTCAACAATGTCGTAGATCGCGTCGGCGCCCCAGTCGAGCGGGTCGTAGGCGCGACAACGCGGCCGGGTGCCGCCACCCCATTCGTCAGTGAAGATGACCTTGGTGCCGTCGTTGTTGAACGTCGCCGAGTGCCAATAGGCGAAGCCCGCGTCGACAATCGCGTCGAGCCGCTGCGGCTTGAGCGGGTCAGAGATGTCGAAGAGGATTCCGTTTCCCGAGCAGGCGCCGGCGGCGAGATGGCGCTCGGGGAAGACGGTGATGTCGTGGCACTGGTCGGTCTGTCTGCTCTTCTGGGTGTCGTCCCCGTGGTCGCCGCCTCTCCACAGCCCGGCTAGGACGCCGGTCTCGGGGTCGGCGAAGACCGCCGGCGAGTCAACGATGCGGGCCTCGGACGGGCGGTCGACCGGGATCTCGATGACATCGATGCGGAACAGCGCTGTGCGGTCGTCGCCGGGAGACTCGTCGTAGCAGCCTTCCAGTTCCTCCTCCTCGCGTACCGAGGCGGTGCCGGAGTTGTAGACGACGATCTTGCCGCTGTCTCCCGCTCCGGAGACTACCGAGTGGGTGTGCGAGCCGCGGCAGGTCTGGACCGCGCCCACTTGGACCGGCCGCCTCAGGTCGCTGATGTCGAGGATTCGGAGCCCGCGAAAGCGCTCTGGGCTCGCGTCCTCGGTCACCCCTTCCAGCCCGCAGTCGAGTCGCCCGCGCGTCTGCTCAACCGACATGATCAACAGGTCGCCGACGATCGAGACGTCGCCCTGTCCCCCCGGGCAGACCACCGAGCTGAGCAGCTCCGGCCGTCCGGCGTCCAGTAGCCGGTAGATGTTGAAGCCATGGTAGTTGCCGACCACCATCACATCGTCAGCGAAAGCCATGTCGGTATTGGCGAAGCTCAAGAGCGGCGACCGCTTATTGTCTTTATCCTTCTTGTCTTTCTCGTCCTGGTCGTCTTCGTCTTCCGTTGCTTCGGGCTTATCGGCGGCCGCCTCCCCCGCTTTCGCTTTGGCGGCGAGGGCCTCCAGGCGCTTCGGCGGCAGGTTCGCCGCGTTGTTCGGATCGAAGAATCCGTCCGGCTTCGGCAGCGAGGCGACGAGTGCCAGGTTTAGTTGCGCCTGGCCGGCATCCCGGAACCCGGCAGACAACGCGGAGCGCGGGTCCGCAGATAGCTTGACGAGCAGCGCGTTCATGCGCTCGATCTCCGCGGTCTGACCGTTGGTGACTTCGGAGGTAAACTCGAACAGCACCGGATCGTAGGCCGACCCCGGCTGATCGAGGAGTTCCTTGACCATCTTCACCGCGCCCTCGTGATGGGGGATCATTAGCTCCAAAAACAGCCGGTCGAACGCGGTGCCATCGGACGCGGCGAGCTGGGCCATCTGCTCCGGCGTAGCCATGCCAGCCATCTTGTGGCTCGTGTGCATTGCACCGTGTGCGGCCGGATCCGGCACGTGCTGACCGCGGTCGCGCAGCCACTGCTGCATGAACTCAATCTCGTCTCCCTGCGAGGCGTTGATCCGCCCGGCGACGTCGATCAACTCCTTCCGGTTCGTGCGGTCAGCCACCAGCACCGCCATCTCAAGGGCTTGGTGATGATGCGGGATCATGTCATGCACAAAGCGAACGTCGTCCGGCGAGTAGCGCGATTCAGCGATCTCGATCGCCTGGTCGGCACTCAGTTCCCGCGCCGGCTCGCCCGGGGCGCCGGGCTGGACGATAGGCGTCTGGGCCGTGCTTTCGACCGCCAGCAGGAACGCCCAGAGGCAGACGCCACGAGACAGCCAAACAGAGTTTCTAGTCAAGGAATTCGCTCCTGCGGAAGAGCTGGGGTCGTTGAGCGGCGCCGAAAGGCGCCCGGCTCCAATCTATCATCTCTAGCGAGCCGCGGTTGAGTGCACAGCGGAGGGATTACACCAACTGACGATTCACACCCACGAATTCCACTCATCGTTTATCGATGCGGCAGCGGTTTCTGGCTTCGGGCTCGCATGTCCCCAACAGATGTGATTCCGCGAGACAAGCGCCGTTTTCGCTTGCCTGGAGATTTCGTGCCCGAACTGCTCAATACGCATATGAGCCGTATTGTGAGCCGAGCCATTGACACGGCGATAGAGAAGATGTCGGCGCTCCCGCCGGAGGAACAGGACCGAATTTCGCAGTGGCTTCTGGGCGAGCTGGAGGATGAGGAACTCTGGACTCAAGCATTTTCAAGTTCCCGACATGCCCTGAGCAGGCTCGCCGATGAGGCCCGCGCAGATATTAGAGCTGGCAGAGCGACGCAACTCGATCCCGACAAACTGTGAAATCGGCCAGCGTTGGCAGGTGCTCGACCGGAGCCAGACCGGGCGGGCTGTGGGAGGTTGGGTGTTGGCCGTGGGGCAGGCGTTGTGCACGTCGTCGGTATGCCGGACGCATTGTGTTGCAGGCGGTGCATATGATGCTGGGTGGCGGCCCCGAGCGGCCCTGGGCCGCGAGGGAGCCCTGCGGCAGCCTCGGTGTCTTCATCGGGCGCAATCTCGACCGCGTGGTGCTATTGGCGGGCCTGCGTTCCTGCGTCGCCTCGCCCGCCCGCTCCGCATAGTGGCCGCTCATCGGGTGATTGCGCCCGCTCGCACGAAAGCCGTTCGGCCGGGTGGGTCTCACTGTGTATCGTGATGTGAGAGTGCGACGGTGGTCGGTACGATCGATCGAGCGGCGGGACGGAATCGGTGTGGCGGTCGATCGCGCCGGGATGGCGCTGTCGGTGTGCTGTGGGCTGCACTGCGTCGTCACGCCGCTCTTGATTGGAGCGGCGGTGGGCTTGCCTGTGGGCTGGCTGCTTAGCGAGTCGACGGAAGCGTTGCTACTGACCGCCGCGATCGGGACAGCAGCTCTGAGCCTCGGACCCAGCTACTGGCGACGCCATCGCCGCAAGCGTTGTCTCGGCCTGTTCGCCACTGGAGCGATCTTGCTCGCCCTGGCCAAGCTCGGTCCCGTGAGTGAGCCGTTGGAGCCGCTGACGGTCGCCTCCGGAGCTGCGTTGATCGCCACGGCGCACCTCGTCAACCTTCGTCTCTGCCGCCAGTGTGAGCTTTGCGAGTGCGAGGAGCCTGGCGCATGATGCGTCGATTGCTCCTGCTGCTGCTGGCTCTGGGGCTGTGGCAGATCGCATACAGCCAGGTCCATTGCGCATTCGAGCCGCCGGATTGCCAAGAAGGCGGGTGCGAACTCTGTAACTTCGCCGATATCTCGCCGCTGGTCTCGGGCTTCTCGCTGCTGTGCTCGCCACCACCCACTCCGGACGCCAGCGTAGAGCCGAGCCAAGGCGCGGCCGTCCAGCCGCGCCCGAGCCACAATCGCGGCCGCGCCCCTCCCCGCTGAATCTCGTCTAGTTACTTCAACCGGCCCCGCAATTGCGCGAGCCGGTCGTTAGATGTGTGAGCGAGTGATGGGGGAGATTTTCAATGAAACAAGTACTTTGCGCCGTTGTGGCGGCGTTGTTCGCGGTATCCGCGATCCACGGCGAGGAACCCGCCGCTATTGGGGGCCAAGTGTTGCTCGAGCAGACGGGTGAGCCCGTCGCCGGTGCGACCGTTGTTCTCCTCGAAACGGGGGCTTCGACGACCGCCGATCAACAAGGGGAGTTCCAGTTCAAGGGGGTGCAGCCGGGTCGCTACCATCTGCACGCCCACCTCGAAATGGCTTTGCAAGGGGTCTCCGAAGTGATCGAGGTCGCTCCGGAAGGGACCGCTCAGGTACGGTTGCTGCTGTCGTTCCCGACGCAGAAAACGCAAATTACAGTCAGTGCGGCGGGGCGGCCCGAGTCCGCCTTCGACGCCTTCCAATCGACGCACTCGCTGACCGTGCTCGAACTGGCCCGCGCGGAAAACATCGCCGCCGGCCTGGGCGAAGTGCTCGGTAATCAAATGGGCACGGGCGTCGCCCAACGGGGGTTCGGGCCGGGCTCGTCACGCCCACTCATTCGCGGCTTCGACGGCGACCGGGTTCTGATCATGGCCGACGGGCTACGGACGGGTTCCATCTCGGCAACCTCCGGCGACCACGCCGAAACGTTCAATCCGCTGGCGTTCGACAGGCTCGAAGTGGTGAAAGGCCCGGCGACCTTGCTATACGGCAGTAACGCCGTTGGTGGGGTCGTGAACGCCATCAGCGGCCATGCGGGCTTCAGCCCCCATCCGGACGGCCTGCAGGGCTACATCCAAGGCTCCGCCGGCACGGCCAACACCTTGGCGGGAGGGGCGGCCGGCTTCGATTACACCCGCGGCCCCTGGCGGGCGTGGGGCGGGGGGAATGGCATGCGCAGCGGAAACTACGCCGCGCCCACCGGAGAAGTCGAGAATTCCCGGACCCGGTCCACGAACGGCTATGGCGGCCTTGGCTGGTTTGGCGACAGAGCCTTCGTCAGCGTCGGCGTTCGCGCCAACGACTCCAACTACGGGGTTCCCTTCGCCGGCGAGTTCCACAGCCACGGCCATCACGAAGAAGAAGGCGAAGAGCATCACGACGAGGAGGAAGAGGAGGAGGAGCACGGAGACGAGCACGAGGAGGAGGTTCGGATCGATCTCGCCATGCGCCAGCAGGCCTATCAGGTCAACTGGGGGCTACGAAATCTCGGACCAGCGCTCGAGAGCTTCGTAATGAAGCTGAGCTACGCGACCTATCGACACGACGAGATCGAGTTCGAAGGCGAGGAACGCCGCATCGGCACACGCTTCGACAACGATCAGTTCGTCTATCGAGGCGTCATCGAACAGGAGCGTCGCGGACCGTTGACGGGTCGCTTCGGGTTTTGGGGCATGGAGCGCGACTATTCGGCGGCAGGCGAGGAGGCCCTTTCGCCGCCGATCGACCAGCAATCGTTCGCCCTGTTCGCACTCGAAGAGTTCGATTTCGAGCGGATCAAGCTTCAGTTCGGCGGCCGCCTAGAGACTTCCCGCTACGATCCAGCGTTCGCCGAGCGCGCCCACGGCCATCATGACGAGGAAGAAGGCGAAGAACATCACGTCGGGGAGGAAGAGGATGACGAGCACGGGGAAGAACTCCCGGACGCGATTCGTCGCCGCTTCACGGGCGCTTCGGCGGCAGCGGGCGTCCACGCCGAGCTGTGGCGGGGCGGAGCCTTTGTCGCCAACTATTCCCACTCCTACCGCGCCCCGGCGCTTGAGGAACTCTACAACCTCGGCCCGCACGTCGGCACGTTGATCTTCGAGGTGGGCAATCCCGGCCTCCGCGCCGAGCGCAGCAATGGCATCGACCTGTCCCTGAGGCAACGGGCAGGACGAGTCGATGGCGAAGTCAACCTCTTCTACTACGATTTCCGCAACTTCGTCTTCCCGTTCGCAACGGGCGAGGAGGAAGACGGGCTGCCGGTGGTTAACTTCGTGCAGCGCGACAGCCGCTTCACCGGTTCCGAAGCCCGGCTCGACATCGGCTTGCATCAAGCCCTGCGGCTCAATCTCGGGATGGATTTCGTGGACGCGCGGGCGACGCTCACGCGCACCCCGCTGCCGCGCATCCCGCCGCTGCGGGGCCGCGTCGGGATCGAGTACCGGCGCCG
The DNA here is from genome assembly GCA_965207255.1 of Bryobacterales bacterium. GTDB lineage: Bacteria > Acidobacteriota > Terriglobia > Bryobacterales > UBA6623 > VXMF01. The sequence goes on from OZ242276.1 coordinate 440,627, forward strand.
AGGCTTCAGCATTCGGCCCGAACTCGTGCTGGCGAACCGGCAGAGCCAGACATTCGACCTAGAGACGCCGACGGCCGGATACGCGGTCGTCGACCTGCGAGCGTCGTACACGATCCCGACGCGCGGCGCGATTCACCAGCTCTCGGCCAACGTGTTCAACATAGGCGACCAGCTCTATCGCAACCACTCGTCATTCATCAAGGACCTCGCCCCGGAGATCGGGCGTGGTGTCCGTTTCAGCTACATGGTGCGCTTCTTCTAGAAGGTGGCTGGCGAATCGATCTCGATTCAATCGATGCGCCGGCCAATCGATATGCGTGCCAGTCCTGCAGGCGTTCGCGTCGAGGACCGGCTGAAGGCACTGTTGGTCCGAGAATACGGAACCTGCCGGCATGCCCGCTACTGCCTCAAGAGAGTCTTGGCGGGCGTGTCGGCCACCAACCTCCAGGCCGGTCCGACGCTCGCTACCGCTCCGATGATCAGCAGGATCGCCGCTGCGCTGAGATAGGACAGGACATCGGTCCCGCGAACCTCATAAAGGAGACTCTCAAGCAATCGCGACAGCCCCAGTGCAGACAGCAGCCCAACCGCGAGCCCGACACAGATCGGCAACAAGGCGGAACGCACGACGGCTGCAATGAGGCTCGTTGGCGATGCCCCGAGCGCGATTCGGATCCCCATCTCGCGCGTCCGCAACGAGCCCGTGTATGCGACCACTCCATACACTCCGGCAGCGGTCAGCAGCACAGCCAGTGTTGCCAGTACCGAGAAAATCCACGCGGAGAAACGCGGACGCCACGTAGATTCGGCTATCGTATCGTTCATCGTCTGCGCCTTAACGATGGGCTGGCTGGGATCCACGCTCCAGACCGCGTTACGGATGGCGCCCACGAACGACAAAGGATCGCCGGGCGCGCGAACGACGACGGTGGACATGAACGTCGCGAAAATGAACTGCCGCATCGGACGATAGATCTCGCCCTGTATCGGCTGGTCATAGCTCACCTGAGACGTGTCCCGGACCACGCCAACGATCGTCACGACAGGCGCTCCCTTTTCGGCCGAGGGCAGGCGCTGGCCGATGGGTGAAATGTGCGGAAAGAGCTGCCGGGCTATGTGCTCGTTGACAATAGCGACCCCTGGAGATGTAGCCTGATCGGCGTCGTTGAAATAGCGGCCCGCGAGCAGGGGAATACCCATGACCTCGAAGTATCCGGGAGTTATCGTGCGGGTCGACATCGGGATGGACCGGCCATCCGAATCGGGAAACACCGTCGAGCTGCTGACCCCGGAGAGCGGCAGATTATTGACGACAGCAGCTGCCTGGATTCCCGGCACGGTCTCAACCTGCCTGAGAATCTCGTCGTAGTAGGCTATCTGCAGCGGGCGCGTATCATACTTGCCCGCGGGCCGGATCGGCGTTCTTACACCCAGAGGGACCCGGAGCGTGAGAACGTGATCCGGCCGAAAACCGAAGTCATCCTGCTGCAGGCGAACCAAGCTGTGAATCATGAGGCCGGAGCCAACCAGCAAGGCACTGGCGAACGCGGCCTCCGAGCCGATGAGGAAGGAAAACAGGCGGGTCGAGGCTTTCGGGCCGTTCCCGGTGCGGACGCCGCGAAGAACGCCCTGCAGATCCGACCGAAACACCATGACAATCGGCGCAAGGCAGCACAGCACCGTGGTTAGCAGGCAGATCGCGCCATTGAACAGCAGGACGCGTCCATTCAGCGAGACCCGCTGAAGGTGCGGCAACTGGTCCGGCAACGCCGTCAGGTGATCCGACAGAACCTGAACGGCGAAATGAGCTAATGTCAGCCCGGCCGCGGTCCCCAGTAGCGCCAATACAAAACTCTCGGCGACGAGTTGACGGGCAACCCGCCAGGAGCCTGCGCCGAGAGAAACGCGAATGGCAATCTCTGGCTGGCGCTGGACTGCGCGGCTTAACAACAGACTGGCCACGCCCACGCATGCGATCAGCGAGACCAGCCCGACGGCAGCCAGCACGAAGAGCAGGGTTAGTTCGTGGCTGCGATCGGACCTGTCACGCCAAGGGTGCACGGAAATCTTCAATCCGGCTGCCTGGTTGGGGTTTTCCTGCTCGATCTGACGCGCGACGATTTCCAATGCGCTGCTGGCTTCTGCAAACGTGATGCCGGGTTTGAGCAGAGCCAGCACCTGAAGCAAGATTGGGATCTCCGGACTGACTCGGAACGGAATCCAAGCGTCAATGTCCGGTGACGGGAACTCGAAGTCGCGCGGCATGACCCCAGCTACGGTCAGGACTTCATCCGAGAGGGTGACCGTGCGGCCAACCAGGCCTGGGTCGGCGCCGAACTTGCGGCGCCAAAGCCGGTCGCTGAGCACCGCGACTCTCGCGGCACCCACGTCGTCAGATTCGAGCAGCGTGCGACCGATTTGCGCGTGCGTTCCGAGCACCGGAAAAAGAGCGCCAGAGGTGCGGAGGACGATAATCTGGTCCGGTTCGCCAGCTGCGGTCAGAGTTACTGTATCCCGCAGATAAGGTACTGTGGCTTCGAATAGATCTGTGCGCTCGCGCCACCGAAAGTAATCAGCAGCCAGAACTCCGTTGATGGGGCGCTTGGTTGCTGTTTCATCGATACGTGCCAAGCGCTCGGCCGATTTGTATGGCAAATGCCTGAGCAGGACGGCGTCGACAATGCTGAAGACGGACGTCAAGGCTCCGGTTCCCAGAGCCAAGACAGAAACGACGGACACCATGAACAGCGGATTTCGGCCGAGCCACCTCGTGGCCAAGACAAAATCGCTGGTCATCCCGTAGTAGGATACCGGGCACTGTCGAGTTCACGGCTCTCGCCGCGCCGACCACGCTCTCATGGTGTACGCGACTGGCATGGCAAGGGTGGCGAGCCAGCGCAGCACGGCAAGCAAGAACATCACCGCCACGATCGGCAGCAGGGCAATCAATGCATAAACCGCGGAGACCTCGGACGCGGGCAGTGCCCAAGGCTAGACGGGACGAATTCAAGTGTCGAGGGCCAGCTTGCAACAACACGCCATGGGAAGATCTCCGAGGACAATGGCACCTCGTGGGAATTGCTACCACACTGTCCGAACGGGATACATCTTAATCAGACGGTCCGGCGTCACAATTGCCATGCCGCCCAAGATCGCCTGCGAGACCAGGATTCGGTCAAACGGATCTCGATGCACGTCGGGCAGCTTGGCGGACTGAAGTGCGGCAGCCTCGTCGATGGGCAACGACTCTATGCGGTGGAGCTGTCGCTGCTGCCATACGTACTCGTCGGGCGGCACGCGCAAATCGAGGCGACCAAGCTCGTGCTTGACCGCGATCTCCCACGCCGATGCCGCACTCAAGAAGAGCTCATTCGAAGCGTCTGCGATCAGCGATCGGGCAGAGGCACTCAACTTGGCGTGCCCTTCCGCCGTCCAAATGAAGGTAGCGGTATCCAGAAGCAGGCGCATCGTCTCGCATCCCTTCAGCGCAGCTTGCCTTCGAACCGATCCAGGATCTCGTCCGGCAGTGGCTCGAAGAAAGAATCCGGGATTTCCGCAAGTCCTTTGCCCAAGCCAATCGGACGCGGGTCGTCGGCAGGCTCCACAATCGGGCGAATCTCCGCGATCTCACGGTTCCGGCGACAGAGAACAATCCGGTCACCGGACTTGAGCTTCGCGACGTATCTCGAGAGGTGCGTCTTCGCCTCGTGCATATTCAACCGAACCACAGACATAACTCAATAGTAAACTATGTTCTTAGTCCTAATGGCCTCTTCTGCACTTTCCGCAGAATCGCCCCAGGCAGTGAGAAATGCTAATTTAGCCGACAACATGGAGATTTTCGCTTTCGGGAAATACTGTGCCTAGTGGACTTCGTTCGACCATCCGACATAGAATTCCCATTGCAAGCGTAGGTTAGTCGCGTGATCCTCTTCCTAATTGGCCTCAGCCTGCTCGCAGTCCCCGAGGCACTCGGTCAAGACCGCATCGACTTCTTCGAAAAGAAGATCCGTCCGGTGCTGGCGGAGCAATGCTATCAGTGTCACTCGGCGGAAGCCGCCCGCACGGGGATTCTGATGGGAAGGCTGCAGCTGGACACTCGGGAGGGTGTCCAGCTGGGCGGGGCCCGGGGCCCGGCCGTCGTGCCGGGGCAGCCCGATCAGTCGATGCTGATCGAGGCCTTGGAGTACACCAACCGCAACCTCCAAATGCCGCCCGGCGGCAAACTGTCCGACTCGGTCATTGCTGATTTCGTCCAATGGGTGACCTTGGGCGCGCCCGATCCGAGAGACGCGAAGGCTGTCGATACGGCAGCGATGGATCTGGAATCAGGACGTCGCCACTGGGCCTTCCGACCCCTGCGCCCAGTCGACCCGCCCGAGGTATCGGCGGCAGGTCCAGACGAGGCCGCGTGGACGGACTCGCCGATTGATCGTTTCGTCCTCGCCAAGCTGCGCGAGATGCAGTTTCTCCCTTCGAAGGAGGCAGATCGCCCCACCCTGATTCGCCGCGCCTACTTCGACCTGATCGGCCTGCCGCCGGAGCCTGACGAAGTCGAGGCATTTGTTCGAGATTCCTCGGCGGCACCGTTCCGCCAGCTGGTTGACCGGTTGCTCACCAGCCCGCACTACGGCGAACGGTGGGGACGGCACTGGCTGGATGCGGCTCGGTTTGGCGAGAGTCTTGGAGCACACGAGCAGGACAACGCAATTCGAGAGGACGCCTATCGCTACCGCGACGCCGTGATTCGCGCATTCAACGACGACCTGCCATACCACGAATTTGTCCGCTACCAAGTCGCTGGCGCCCCGAAGAGTTTTCCCGCCAAACGGCAGGACCTGGGCATGTTCGTTCAGATCGGAACCAACCTGAGCAAGACCGACAATCCGAACGATCGCAAGTTTCACCGCCTCGACGACATGGTATCGGCGACCGGCCAAGCGTTCCTAGCCCTCACTGTCGGGTGTGCGCGTTGCCACGACCACAAGATCGACCCGATCACGGCCGAAGAGTATTACCAGTTGACGGCTGTGTTCTTCGACGAAGCCGAGGTCAAACCAGATGCAGGCGGCAAATACGTGCCTCTGGAGGTGACTACACCCCATCTTCTGTCTGCCGGTAGTTGGCGACGCCCAGTCAAGCCGGTCGAGCCGGGCTTCCTGCGCGTTTTGATGCGGGACGGTCGCAGCCCGACGGATTGGCGGCCCCGTCCTGAGACCACCAACGTCCTCGAGGCGCAGTCTGAGTCATCGAAGCTTGGGATGCTTGCGAACTGGCTCACTGATGTCGAGCATGGTGCCGGTGCGTTGCTGGCCCGGGTGATCGTCAATCGTCTCTGGCAACATCATTTCGGGCGCGGCATCGTCAGCACCCCGAATGATTTCGGCAAACTCGGGACCGAGCCCACGCACCCCGCACTGCTGGATTGGCTAGCGTCCCAGCTCATCCGGGAGGGCTGGCAATTGAAACCGATCCACCGGCTGATTATGAATACCGCCGTGTACAAACAGGCGGCCAGCACGAATCTGGCTCAATCCCGGCACGATGCTTACAACGAGTACCTGTGGCACCGCAGGCCCTTGCGCATGGAGGCGGAAGTCATCCGCGATCACATCTTGAGCGTCTCCGGATCTCTGCGCACGAACATGTACGGGCCGAGTACGCCCATTGGCAACCGCAAGCAACCTTTCAAGGACACGCCCGACACCTGGCACCGGTCCGTCTACCTGATGTCGCCGCGCTTCCACCTCCATCCGGTCCTTAAGATCTTCGACCCGCCGGACAACACGCAGAGCATCGGCCTTCGTGACGTGAGCACGACACCGAGCAGCACGGCGTTCATGCTGAATGCGCCATTCGTGTGGGACCAGGCGGAGCGCTTTGCACAACGGGTGCGGGACAGAGTCGGAGGCGATCCCGGCCGACAGATCGAGTTGGTATACCGGATGGCTCTTTCTCGGCCACCGACCGTGGCAGAACACGAGATCGGCCTGTCGTTTCTAGGTCAACGGCGCACGGGAGGGTTGGAGGAAGTTGAGGAGCCGGAGCCCTTGAATGCCCCAAGCCCGTTGGTGCAATTCTGCCACGCCGTCATGAGCCTGAACGAATTCATCTATGTTCACTGACGCAGCTTACGGAACCCGGCCGGTTGGGCGCGACGACCGTGGGATCTTCGAAATACTCGACTTGGGCAGGGCCTGCAGGAGGGGCGCGCCTAGCATGTATCGTGTCAGGACATCCTTTACCCCTCCGGGTGAACAGTAGCCTCCTCCTCGCCGGAAGCAGTGAGGGATACCCCTCGTAGGTGCCCTCTTTGGCCCAAGCTCCGGAGCAGATCCATCAAGAGAAAGGGACAGATACCTCCTATCTTTTGTAAAATGCTGCCAAGCCCTCACCGGCTTGAGCGAGTTCATGTATGTCTATTGACGCAGGCTATGCAACTCGACCAGTCGGCTGGGAGCGCCGTGGGTTCCTCAAGGAGCTCGGGCTGGGCGGCATCGCTCTGGCCAGCCTGCTCTCGGACCAGACAGCGAGTGGTGCGGCGGCCGCACCGGCGGCCGGCCTCAGAGAGCCGCTTGCGCCCGGAAAGCCACACTTCGCTCCCAAGGCGAAAAACGTCATCTTCCTCTTCATGGTCGGCGGCGCGAGTCAGCTTGAGACGTTCGATCACAAGCCGCTTCTGAAGAAATACGCCGGAAAACTGGCACGAGAGATCTTCTCTAACGAAGATCTGGAAGGACTTAACCCGGAGAAGACCTACACCCATACGCGCATCGTTCCGCCGGTGTTCTCGTTCCAGCGCTACGGCCAGAGCGGTGCGTGGGTTAGCGAGATCTTCCCGAACTTGGCACAAGTGGTCGACGACATCGCGTTCATCAACTCGATGCACACCGATTCGGCCATTCACTCCACCGCCCAGATCCTCATGCACACGGGTTACTCCAGACAGGGCCACCCCAGTCTTGGCTCGTGGGTGACGTACGGACTGGGGACGGAGAACCGGAACATGCCGGGCTTCGTGGCGATGACGGACGGCCGACCGTCCGGCGGGCGCGCGCTTCACGATGCCGGTTTCCTGCCGGGCACCCACCAAGCCACGCTGGCGGACGTCAAGCCCGGCAATCCACCGGTACCGCACATCACAGCGCCGGCATTTCTCAGCCGAGACCAGCAAGCCGAGCAATTGGATCTGGTGCGGAAGTTGAATCACCTCCATAGCGGCATACACCGCACGCAGCCCGAACTTGACGCGCGCATCGCTGCATTTGAAACGGCCTTTCACATGCAGATGGAAGCGCCCGAACTGTTCAATATCCGTAGTGAGCCGGACTCGGTGAAGGCGCTCTATGGCGACACCGAATTCGGGAGGAAGTGCCTCACAGCGAGACGGCTGGTGGAGAGCGGGGTCCGATTCGTGGAGATTCTTGACGGCGCCACCGGGCGGCGATGGGACGCGCACGGCAACCGCGGCGGGCTCATCAACAACCACCGCACGAACGCGGCCCGCACCGATCAAGGCATCGCGGCCCTCATCATGGACCTGAAGTCACGCGGCCTGCTGGACGAGACCCTCGTCGTGTGGGCTACAGAGTTCGGTCGCACGCCAATGGAGGAGTCGCGCAAGGAGGAATCCCTCGGCCGCGGCCATCAACACTTCGGCTTCTCCATGTGGGTGGCAGGTGGCGGCGTCAAGCCAGGGATCACGCACGGCGCTACCGACGAGCTCGGCATGCACGCCGAGAAGAACCGCGTCTCGCATCACGACCTCCATGCCACCATCCTCCACCTGTTGGGCCTGGATCACGAGCGGCTCACCTTCCGCCACAATAGCCGCGACTTCCGCCTGACCGACGTCTACGGCGATGTCATGCACGAGCTTATTGCTTGATCGGGTTCTGCCAAGTTGATGCTGGCCTGACGATGCCGGGCTGGCTCCCGCCGCAGCTCATCCTCACGCAGAAAGTCCGCTTGCTGATCGATCGGCTGAACCGCGAAACACAAGGTCGAACTCGGCTCGGATGTGCTCTGGTGCCAAGAGCCAAACACAAGCCTTCGGGTCATTTGCGTCCAAGAGCGCCAGAATAACCCGCATGGCCGACGCGACCCGGAAAGCCGCAGGAAAACCGGTCTCGGAAACAATCGCGGACCTCGACGGCAACTGGATCACTGTCGCCGGCACTCGGCAGTCCAGCGAGCAGCCGTCAGGCCGGCGATCACAGCTTCTTGAGCAGATCCCGGAGCTCGGATCTCGGATCCGGGTTAGGCTGTCGGTCCGGCGTCGCAAGATATCGTTCAACCAGCTTCCGCGCTTCCGGATAGCGGGATTTCCGTTTCGCGAGGATCCACGCCGTCGCAGCGGCCCGCCAGACCTTGGGCTCGTCCGGGTCGCGCGAGAATGCCAAGTCGAAGAGCTCGTCGCTTTCCTCATGCTTGCCGCGCCGGGCAAGGAATCCGGCCTGCTTTAGCAAGGGCCTCATGCCTTCCGGGTCGAGTCTCCTTGCCTCGTCGAACTGCTCGGCAGCGGCGGCGGACTCGCCCATGGCCTCGTAATACGTGCCCAGAGCCTCCGCGCCTCGCACTGCATCGATGGCACGCATCCGAATCGCAATTTCCTTGGCTTCGGCCTTGCTGCCCCCGACCAGCGCGGGGGCTCCTAGATGGAAGCCCTGGAGCACGTCGTAGGCGTCAAGGTTGGTTTCATCCAACTCGATGGAGCGCTCCACTTCGCGGCGCATCCGACGCACAAGAGGCGCCGCGGCAAGCTTCCGCAATCCGGTCATCCTCTCAGCGCGCCGTCCCATGGCCAATGCCAACCAAAGCGAGAATGTCGAGCTTTCGGGATCCTGCGCGACGGCTCGCTCGAATGCCTCCTGGGCCTGCCGGAAATCCTCCGCCGAGAAGTGTCGAACACCTTCCCTCCAGTCGTCTTCGCCGGGACCGCTGGCGGCGAGCACGAGGGCGCCAGCCATCGAGAGCAGAGCGATTCTTCGAGTCATGAGCGCTGAGCGACCGCCGGCTAGATTCCAATCCGCCGTGATCCGGGTAGCACGCTTTCTGCTAGTAGGACGAGTAGAACGCATGGGATGGCTCGGTGTATTCACTTTGCCACAGGCAAGCCCTCGTGGCCAAGGCCGCAGTCATTGAACTCCGGGCGTGCGCTCAGTCATGGTTGCGGTCTCTTGGTGAATCGCCTGCCTGCCTCGGCGGCCTCTCGGCTACGCGTCGCTCCGATTCGCGTGCCTTCGCGCAGGCGTTCTTCAACGTTTTCAAGAGTTACAACATCCAAGAACGCAATCCCGGCCGCCTGCGTCGCTTTGAGCACCCTTTGGCGCGCCTGCTCGACTACCCGCGGATACGGTGGGTCGTGGATCTCCGGGTAGCCGAGAGAGAGGCCCATGTCTCCAGGGCCCCATTCTGCGTACCCAACACCCGGCACTTTCGCCAAGTCCTCGGCAGCGGCCAATGCGTACTTGTCCTCGATCTTCAGGCCGATCAGGATCTCTCCTTCCGGATTCAACGGCCAGACATCCGCCCGGCGCATGTACTCCTGGGGAGACAACCCCCATATTTGGGCCGCATTGGCTTGACCGCCGTTACCGCGCAACCCCTCTTCGAGCGGCCCTTCGTCCACGCCTTGTCGGTGATGGGGAAAGCGCGCCGCCCGAACAAACTCTCGTACGGCAGCCGGGTCGCGCGCATGGCAGAGAGTGATCCCGTGGACGCCAGCGGCAAGAATCTGCTGCACGACCCAGTGATTCGCGCGGACCGTCGCGGCATCATACCCGCTAAATGGAACGACCACTTGTACGGCCGGCGTGCGGTGTCCGCTGGGCGTCGGGCCGCCCTGAACCAGTCCTGCCATGAACTCGCGCAGCTCAGTCACATCGTAGGGGCCGAACTCCATCTCGTAGATGATCAGGTCCGCCCAGGTCTGCGCCAAGCGAAGCCCCTCCTTGAACCCGCCTTGGCTGCCGCCACGGCCTTCGGTGAAGTAGTAGATCGGCTGGTCTTGAGCGAGCAACTCGATCGCTTTGTTGATACGGCTCGGCTGCGGGTCCGGGGGATCGTTCGCTGCAAACAAGAATGCCGTTCCGGCGACGAGCGGCAGTACCCAACTACCCCGCAAGACCAAGGTCGCTCTACTCATCTTCTTTGCCTCCATAACTTCGCGAGTGCCTTAACTGTACCTACTCACGCCCTTGGTCTCGATCAGCCCTAGCGGTTCGTTAGCGACGTTGGAATCACGGGCGACGTGGTGCAGCGATGGTGACGGCCGCGCCAATGGTCTTCGCAGCGCAGCATCCACTGTTCGACGGGCTAGTGGCAACGCGTGCCAAGCCAGCTTGCCCGTCGGGTGTCCGTAGCGCGATTCGACTCCCGTACAGATCCAAGCGCTGTACGATAGAGCCGGATTCCGCTCGACACCGACCAAGCCACCATGAGGAACCGTCATGAACAAGATCGACCGACGAACGTTTGTGGGCGTCGCCGCCGCTGTTGCCGCCGCTGAGACGCGAGCCGCCGAGACGCCTGTTCGGGTGGGGATGATTGGTGCCGGCCTGCGTGGGTCATCGCTGTTGCGGCCGTTGCTCGACCTCCCTGGCGTCGAGGTCGCGGCGATTTGCGACATGGACGACAATGCGGCAGCGAAGGCGCGCAAGACCTGCGTGGATGCTGGGAAACCGCAGCCCACGATCTACGCCAGCAGCCCCGAGGATTATCGCCGGCTCCTCGACGTCGAAGACCTGGACGGCGTGATTGTCGCGACGCCTTGGGAATGGCACGCGACCATGGCTGTCGCAGCCCTCGAAGCAGGAACGGCCGCTGCCATCGAAGTCCCGGCGGCGATCACGGTTGACGAATGCTGGCAGCTTGTTGAAACGGCTGAGCGGACGGGCGTGTCCGCCACGATGCTTGAGAACTGGGTGTACCGCCGCGAACCGCTGGCAGTGCTGAACATCTCGCGTGCCGGACTGCTGGGAGAGATCGTGTATTGCGAATCCGGCTATGGCCACGACGTGCGGGGCACAAAGTTCGACTCGCGGTTTGCGGACAAAGGTGATCTGAGGTGGCGCGGAGAGCATTCGGTGACCCGTAACGGAAACCTGTATCCCACTCACCAGTTCGCCCCAGTCGCGATGTTGATGGATATCAACCACGGGACTCGCATTGAGTCCCTGATCGCTATGGGCGGGGTCTCTCAGGGAATGAACCAATACGCCGTGGACCGGTGGGGACGCGATCACCCGAGCGCACAACGCGTCTACGCCAACTCCGATCGCACGAACGTTCTATTGCAACTGGAAGACGGCCGAACGGCACTGAACTTCCACGACACCCAAAGCTGGCATCCGCGGGATGATGGACACAAATATCAGGGGACCAAGGGCATGGTCCGCTGGCCGTTCCCCGCAGAGGGCTCGATCTGGGTTCAGGAGCGGCATTGGGACGGCAAGGCGGTAGACGCCCGTCGGTGGCGTTCGCTGAACCCCTTCCTTGACGAATTCGACCATCCCATCTGGAAGATGTACAGCGAGCGGGCGCTACGGTTCGGACACAACGGCGCGGATTGGATGGAACTGCGCGGGTGGACCGAGAGCTTGCGCCAAGGCACCGGGCCACCGGTGTCGATCATCGACGCTGTGACCTGGAGCGCAATCGGACCCCTGAGCGAGCAATCGATCGCCGGCAAGTCCAAGTCGGTGGACATGCCGGATTTCTCGAAGGGCAAGTGGAAGACGAATCCGAAGTTCGAGTTGCGCTGGCAGTGGGGATAGCGGGAGGGAGACATGCCTCAATCAGTGAATCGACGCTCGATGCTCAGTGCATTCGGTGGGCTCGGACTACTCGGGAGCGCATCTGCGGCCCAGCGGGCCGTTGCTCAGACTGGATCCGCTTCGGAACCAAGGGATGGCCAGAACCCGCCGAACTTCCTGTTCATCCTGCTTGACAAGTGCCGCCGAGACGCCATCGGCGCATATGGTCGCTCGGATGTCCACACGCCGCGGATCGATCAACTGGCCGCGGCCGGCATCCGGTTCGACAATTGCTACGCCCCGCAACCGCTGTGCGGCCCCTGTCGCGCCTCGATTCTCACCGGCAAGTATCCTCACGAGCACGGGATGCAGAAGAACTCGTATCCCTTCGTACCGAACGGTTCGAACAATGTCTATCAGGAACCGATTCCCGATCCATTCGCCGATCCGCGGTTCGACTTGTGGGCCAACTTCCCGCACTTCCTCAATAACGCCGGCTACCGCACGGCGCACATTGGCAAGTGGCATCTGGGAGAACGGAACCCCGGCTTCTTTGACGTCTGGAAGAGTTTTAACTCGCTGCTTCACCATTGGGTCGGCGAGCCCTTCAACTCCCCCTACAGGCCCACCATTCAGACCGACACTGCGATCGAGTTTATCGAAGAGAACGCTGACCGGCCGTTTTTCCTGTACCAGTCTTATTACTCGCCGCACGAGCCGAACAACCCTCCGAAACGGTTCCACGAACCGTATAAGGGCAAGAACGTTGAGCATGAGGAGTACTACGCTTCGGTCACGGCGCTCGATGAGGAGATCGGACGAATGATTGATGCGTTGCGACGCACCAACGTACTCGACAACACATTCATCATCCTCACCACCGAGCACGGACGGACGTGGATCGATCGCCCTGGAACACTTGCCGGGATGAGCATTTCGTACGATGAAGCCGCCCGCCTCCCGCTGATCATGCACTACCCCAGAGTCCTGCCCGCCGGAGTCGTCTGGCAGTCCGGCGTCAGTTCCGTGGACCTGATGCCAACAATCATGGACGCCGCCGGTCTTTATGGCCGGCTTGACGAGGACTATTCGGACCGCAGCCTGATCCCCGACTTGGTCAGCGGACAAGACGAATGGAATCGGGAGATCATCATCCAAAACATCTCGCAAAAGGGCATCGACGGGGTCTTGTTCGAAGAGCGAGCCATTCGCACAGAGCGCTGGAAGCTGATCCTGCGCGACTTCCGGGCTTGGTCCCAGATGCGGGTTGACGAGTTGTACGACATGAAGAACGATCCCGGCGAGACGAAGAACCTGTTCTCGGACCGGCAGGAGGTCGTCAAGGAACTGGCGGGGAGGCTCGCCAAGTGGGGCGAACAGCACCGAGATGGATTGGCCGTGAAGCTGGGACGGAGATCCATGAGCTAGGGGCCGAACAGCACAGACGGGGCAGCTTGACTCGCAGAGCGCAGTGGGAGTCCACACTTGCTGCCAACGCCGTGTGGACAGTTCCGAGGAGAGGCCACGAAGGAGTGTCGCCCGTGCAAGGCGAGGCTTCCTTGAGTGGACGACGGGATTCTCCTCCGCAAGCGCGCAAGCGCTGCCGGCAAAGGCCCGGAAGACGGAAACCGCGGCCTCGGACTCCGTGCACGCCCATCCAAGGGGACGAATTCAGCAACTCAAGCGCAGATGACGGGCTGGGCCGGAGGATGCTGAGTCGAGGAGAAGCGCGTTTGCCCTAGCATCCACCCCAAGCGGGGCCAGGGATTCACTCAGCCTAGCGCTAGCGACCTGTGCGACGATAGCGCTCGCCAATGGAACAGTTCGTCCGAACAACGTCACTCCGAACGGGCTACCGCAGCCTTGTCGCCACCGGCCTGGCGCTGGCCGTCAGCCTGGCCATCGCCGGCGATCTGGCATCCGCTGAGCCAGCGGGCCGCAGCCAGGGACAGCTACTGCGGAAAGGCTACGACAGCCAGGTCACAGGAGCGCGCCGCGAGTATCTTGTGTACCTGCCGACCGGCTACCACACGGAACCCGGAAAACGTTGGCCCGTGATCCTGTTCCTCCACGGCGGGGGCGAGCGCGGCGACGCCGTCGCTGATCTGGATCTGGTCCTCGCTCACGGCCCGGTGGCGGAAGCCTGGATCCAAGGGCGGGACCTGCCATTCATCATGATCTCGCCGCAGATGCCGTTGTTCGACCGGGCGCGCCGCAGCTCCGACCAGCCCGTCCCTGAACGAATTGAGGATGGGCCGCCACCGCCCCGACGGTACGGTCGTCGTGCGACGCAGCCGATGGCGCGAGTCACCGATCCCGGCATTCCGTCCTTCGCAGACTCTCCGTTGCGAGACAGCTGGACCAGGATGGAAGGCGAGGTGCTGGCGATGGTGGACTCCACCCTCCGAGAGTTCCGGGCCGACCAGGAGCGGGTCTACTTGACCGGCCTGAGCTTCGGCGGTGCCGGAACGTGGCACCTAGCGATGGCAGACCCGAAACGCTGGGCCGCAATCGCTCCCATCTGCGGTCCTGGGAATCCGAGCCGGGTCGACCGGATCGCGAACGCCAAGACACCAGTATGGGTGTTTCAGGGGGGGCGTGACACGGTGGTTCGCCCGGAACGCGTTCTGGAAACCGTGACAGCCTTGGAGGCAGCGGGCCATCCCGATGTTCGCTTCACCGTGCATGAGGACCTAGGCCATAACGTCTGGACCCGGGTGTACGAGGGCTGGGACCTCTACGCATGGTTCCTCGCTCACAGGCGGCAGTCCGGGACTGATGATGAGGCGGAAGCGCCCTAGACAAGGCCTCGAACAGCGTCGATTCTCAAGTGGCTACGGGTACAATCGGTCTGGCGAACTAGCGCACGCCCGTCGATTCACGCATGAAGGGCACCACGCATGGCAGTCCGATGCCGGCTCGCGGATCCTACGTCTCAGGCTCCGTTCGATGCGTCGGGAGCCGGCTCTTGCTCCTTGCCGCCCTCATTGCGTTCCCGGCACTATCGGCTGGAGCAAGAGACATCTTCCATTCCGAAATCCGGCCGATTCTCGCCCAGCACTGTCTGGCCTGCCACGGCTCGGACAGCCAGCTGAGCGGCCTGAACCTGAGCACACTGGAGGGATTGCTCTCGGGAGGTGCCCGCCACGGACCCGCGGTGGTCCCCGGCCACGCGGAACAAAGCGTGCTGATCCGGGTACTGGAAGGGGAGTTGACTCCCAGCATGCCGATGGGCTCGCCTCGCTTGCCGGATGGAAAGATCCGGGCAATAGCGCAGTGGATCGAGCAGTTCAAGCCGGCGCAAGAACCCGTCGAAGCTGGTGCTTGGAGCCCGTTCCGGACGAACGGTCGCCCGGAGCCGCCGGGCGTCGCGCACGAGTCATGGACGCGCAATCCCATCGACCGGTTCATCCTCGCTCGCCTGGAGGCACGGGGCATCGACCCGGCGCCGGAAGCCGATCGGCGCCGCCTAATGCGTCGGGTCTACTTCGACCTGGTCGGCGAGCCGCCAACCCCGGAAGAAGACGAGGCTTTTCTAGCCGACGCGGGTGCCGACGCCTACGAGCGGCTCGTGGACAAGCTGCTCGGGGATCCGCGCTACGGGGAGCGCTGGGGCCGCCGCTGGCTGGATGTGACGAGGTATGCGGACTCCACGGGCGGCGAAGCCAATCGGGAGATGTATCACATATGGCGCTTCCGCGACTATGTGATCGACGCATTCAACAGCGACAAGCCGTACGACGATTTCGTCAAAGAGCAGCTTGCAGCGGACGAGTTTGCGCCCACCGACCCGGACAAACGGGTCGCGACGGCGTTCCTGAGGCTTGGAGCGCCTCCCCAAAGCCAGATCCGACGTGTGGCGCGCCAGCAGCATCTGAACGAAGTCACGGGCGCTGTGGGCTCCGTGTTCCTAGGGCTGAGCCTCAGCTGCGCCCAGTGCCATGACCACAAGTACGACCCGATCCCCACGAGAGATTTCTATCGCTTCCAGGCGTTTTTTCTGCCAATCGAGAACATCAACGCGGATGCCGAGTTCACGCAGGAAGAAACCCAAGAAATAATTGCCCGTGGACGCGGGGTCGCCGAGCAGAGGCTGAAGGTGGCCCGTGAGGCCTACGAGTCGTATGAGGGCCAACTGCTTGCCAAGTTCCGCCGGGTGTTGAAGGAAGAAGGAGACGACCCGTCGTCCGCTACCCCCGCGACCCTGCGAGTGAGGCTGACGGACGCTGTTGCAAACGGCGTGGTCCCCCGGGACGAACCGGCGTTCTCCCTGGCCGAGAAAGTCGAGTACATCCGCCGCCTGAGCTTCGTTGACGGCTTCCGTGGCGGGCGGGATATGGGGGTGTACCGACGGCAGGTAGAACGCCACCTGCCCAAGATCCACACTGTCGAAAACGCGCGGGAGTCGCCTTACAGCGCGGGATTGCCGGTGCAGTTCGTGCGCATACGGGGAGAAGTCGACAACCTGGGCGAACGCGTGCTGCCAGGTTTCCCGAGCGCGTTGACGGGAACGGATGCCCCCGCTTCCATGCCGCTCGACCCCTTAGGCAATGTCAACCGGTGGCGGTTGCCCCTCGCCAGCTGGATCGCCAGTCCGGAGAATCCCCTGACCGCCCGCGTGATGGTGAATCGGATCTGGCAATGGCACTTCGGACGGGGGATTGTGGCCACACCCAGCAACTTCGGAGCAAACGGCACGCGCCCTACGCATCCTGACCTGCTGGACTGGCTGGCCGACGAGTTTGTCGAAAGCGGCTGGAGTGTGAAGGCGATGCACCGCCTGATCCTGAAGTCCGCGACATACCGCCAGAGCTCGGTCAGCTTTTCCGAGCAGGCGAGCGAGATCGATCCGTCGAACACCCTGCTGTCGCGGATGCCGGGCCGACGCCTGGAAGGAGAGGTCATCCGCGATAGCATCCTCGCAGTCAGTGGGCGCCTGAATCGCGCAAGGGGCGGGCCTGGGGTGTATCCGCGGCTGCCCGAGGCCATGAAAGACCAGATGCTGGTCAAGAACTGGCCTGCCTGGGAACCGAGCGGCGGGCCGGACTCCAGGAAGAAGTCCGTCTACGTCTTCCAGCGTCGACAGCTAGCCCTGCCGCTCCTAGAAATGCTGGATGCACCGGTTCCCCAAGTCTCCATGGAGCAACGCAGGATTTCCACTACGGCGATTCAGTCTCTGGCCATGCTGAATGGCCGACTCGTTGCCGAGGAATCGCAGCATTTCGCGGCTCGCTTGGAAACCGAGGCCGGGTGGGATTCACGGGATCAGATCGCGCTCGCCTTCCGTCTCGCATTCTCGAGAGAGCCCTCAGGGGCCGAACTTCACCGATATAATGACTTCGCCGAAAGCGAAGGGCTGGCGGCAGTCTGCCGCGTCCTGTTCAACGCCAACGAGTTCGTCCATGTTGATTGACCTCCAGACGGGCAAGCTCACCTCTAGGCGGCAGATGCTGCTGCAGAGCTTCAACGGGCTTGGAGGCCTCGCTCTCGCGTCGCTGCTATCGCAAGACTCCCGGGCCTCGGCCCAACCTGCCAAGAACGCGCCCCACCATCCACCGAAAGCCAAGAACTGCATCTTCCTGTTCATGTCCGGGGGTGTCAGCCAAGTCGACACCTTTGAGAACAAACCGGAATTGCAGAAGATCGACGGCCAGCGCATGCCCGCGCTTCCGGGCTTGGCGACGCAGCTGGACGCGTATGTCCGGTCCGATGTCGTTGCGGTCGGCAGTCCGTTCGAATTCAGGAGGTATGGCGGTTCGGGCCGCGAGATGTCGACCATGTTCGGCAACCTCGGCGGCGTCGCCGATGAACTGGCATTTGTCCACGGAATTGAAGTCGATTCGCCATTGCATTCGGCAGCCACGCTCCACGTGACGACAGGCTCGGTCTTCGCGGGCAATCCATCCGTCGGGGCATGGGTTGCTTATGGCCTGGGGAGCGAGAACGAGAACCTGCCGGGCTACATGGTCCTGCACGACAGGCGCGGTGGCCCGGTGAACGGCTCTGCCGTCTGGCAGAGCGGTTACCTGCCGGCCTCGTACCAAGGGACGCTGCTCCGGTCCTCGGGCCCGCCGATCTTGAACCTGGACTCACAGGCAGCGGACTCCGCGGAGCGGTCGCGGCGCGAATTCGACCTGCTCCGCTGGACCAACGAGCAGCATGCCGCCGGGCGGCGTGCTACCGACACCCTGGAAGCTCGTATTGCCGCATACGAGCTGGCATACCGCATGCAGACCCATGCTCCCGGGGTCGTGGACCTGTCCGACGAGCCCGCTTCGGTCCAGCACCTTTACGGTCTGGATAACCCGGTCACAGAACCGTTTGGGCGGCAGTGCCTGCTCGCGCGGAGGCTGGTGGAGCGAGGAGTCCGTTACTCGCTGCTAGTCCATGGCTGGGAAAACGGTGTGTTCAGCTGGGACCATCACAAGGAAATCCGCGATTGGCTGCCCGCCCGGGCACAGGAAGTGGACCTGCCTATCGCGGGACTGATCCAGGACCTGAAGTCGCGTGGGCTGCTCGACCAGACGCTCGTGGTCTTCACCACAGAGATGAGCCGAACCCCGTTTATCGCCCGCAGGGCATACGGATCCCGGGTGGGACGCGACCACCATCGGCATTCCATGGTGACCTGGTTCGCCGGAGCAGGAGTCAGGGGGGGCTCCACCGTAGGTGCCACGGATGAATTCAGCCTCAGCTGCGCGGACGAGCCACTCCACGTGCGTGACATCCACGCCACGATCCTGCACCTGATGGGCCTGGATTCGGATGCGCTGACGTATCTCCACGAAGGCCGGCACAAGCGCCTGACGGATACTGGCGGTCGAGTACTGGAAGAGATCCTTGCCTGACCGGCCAGGCACGTAGCGGCAGGCCCCTTTTCTCTGCCTCAGGCTGGCCGCGGATGCCGCGTCCTGCGCCCCTTCCTCACTGCGGCCCGGCCAGAATCTGAGGACCTGAGATTGCAGCAAATGCCTCGGTCCCTGTGGACGACCTCAGATCGTCGGGGTTGACGAGCACGCCGCTGTCAGCCTCTGTGGCCGGTCTCCTCGCCCTATTTCCGGGCAAGGATTGATTCGGCGTAGAGCAGTTCCCCGGTCAGCCCGTTGTAGTACTGGAAAACAGCTTGGGGCTTCGGGTAGGCAACCCAGCGCTCCCTTCCCTGCCTTGTCGGACTCCGGATCACGTTATTGACTTGGACCACGCAATACACGGGCAAGCGTCTCGGGCTCACGTCGTCCAGGAAATAGGTCGACCAACGAATCTCAGATTCCCGGCCCCGCGATTCGAATTTTCCATTCGGAGGCCGGCCACCCTCCGACGACACGGGGTGATTGCCGGAATTGTGGGGCCCGGATGCAAACTCCCACACCGAGTCGGTGATCTTGATGGCAAAGCTGCTGTGGAGGTCTCCGGTAAGGACGAAGACCGGCTTGCCGAGGGAGTCCCAGAATTCGATCAACTCCTCTCGCTCGCGCGGAATCGCTGTCCATGCCTCGTCCTTGTTGGCCCCGCCAGCTCCCGGTCCGACGTGCGGAACCATGAAGTTGACAGACGACACAACGAAGAAGAAGTCCGCGTCACTCTCGCGCATCCCCTCCAAGAGCCACCGTTTCTGCTTCTCGCCGAGCATGGACACCCCCTCCTTCCAGGGGGCGTCCTTGTCGTGCAGCTGGCGATGTGACCTAGTGTCGAGCAGGAAGAAGTCTGCATTGCTCACGCGCAGCCGGTAATACGACAACCGACCGACCGAGTAACTGACCTCGCCATCCGCCTTGGCCGCAGGACGGATTCGCAATCGCTGTGGATCGATGATCTCCTCGATTGCGTAGACGCCAGCACTGGGCTCTCCTCCCTGCCGGTCCAAGTGATTGATGTCGTCACGGAGAAAGTAATTGACGCCAGCAGTCGGCCCTCCCCAGTGCACGTGCAGGTTGGAAGCCTCGGCCAAGTCGAGCTTTGAGAAATCCGCATCTGGGTCGGTCAGGATGTCGCTACCGCCCTCGAGCGTCGCACGCCCGAAATGGATCGGCTGCGTGTTGTGGACCGGGTTACTCCAGCCGAGATAGTCGTACCAAGCCTGGACTCCGATATCCCGGAACACGGCGCGACGACTTCGCAATCCGATCGTTCCCGTACCATTCACGTCGCCCAGGATCTCGTGGTCGTCGAAGGTGAAGAAAGAGGGGACTTCCTTGTGCCATTCGGTCATGGCCTTCCCCCGTTCGAGATAGAGCTTGTAGTTCTCCCAAACTCCGACAATCGTCGGGGCGATCCGCAACAGCCAAGGGAGCGCCTCGCGCCGTGCCCCTAGGTTTGCCGCCCATTGGTCGAGCGAATAGTCCCTGCGCTCCTCATAGAGCCAGTCCCCGTTCTGAATGGCGAAGTAGATCCTGTCCTTGAGCTGCCGGAGCATGGTGGCGAATGTCGGCAGATCCCGATTGGACGGCTGGCTGTTTCCACAGGCAAACTCGAAGCTGAAGTTGAAGAGGCCTTCAGGGTTGTATTCGGGGTCCCGGACATCGTCCGGATGCGGAAGGGTCTTGAACGAGTGGACACTCGATTGGGGCTGGCCCGTACTCGGAACGACCAGTTGGTAGAAGTACTTCGTGTCTGGCCGGAGATCGTCGATCTCGACCCAGCCCGTGTTGTCTTGCTCCAACAGCGGGGAGACCACCTCGGAGAGTTGGTCGAGATTCCCCGAGTCTTGCCCATACGCGACCTGAAATGGCTTTGTGTCAGCAGTTCTCGCCCAAACGCCGACGCCGTGGGCACTGAGTCTTCCGAGGATAGGACCGTGCGTAACCCACAAAGTCTCCTGACTGCTCGCAGCCACCGGTAGGAGTAGGACCAATAGAGCGGATCGAATGTTTCGTTGTGTTCTCTGCGCCACGGGCAAGCTCCCGTGGCCTAGGGTACTTCCTTTAGGTTTCTGGTGGGCAACAACCGTCTCGTAACGGCCGAGAGCAGGAATACAGACCCTAGGAAGTCTCCCGCCGGCGAGACTACCGAACCCGGCTAGGGTTGCGGACGCTTGGTGAATCGTCGGCTCTCGGCCGCCACGGCCTTCGGTGAAGTAGAAGATCGGCTGATCTTGAGCGAGCAGTTCGCTAGCGACGTTGGAATGACGGACAACGTGGTCGATCCACACTGCGCAGTTGTCGCCAAGATCCGCAAGGGCTTCCCTGCTCGGCAAGACTAGTGCCCGAGCGACTGGGCTGAAGTCCACTCGGGAATCACCTATTGTAGGCCATAAAATATTGGTTTTCAACGATTTACGGACGAGATTCCTTTTTTGGGAACTAGCAAAACTCTCTTATTGGAAGAGTGGCTCCTTATTGACAGCCGCATCTAGTGGTGGCTACGATGTACACAATGGTTGTGATGGGAATTGCAATCATTATAGTGAGGAAGGAGATAACAATGATCCACCGCGCGGTCCGAGCTTCAATCTCTTGGGATACAACTGACTGGTGATGCAGTTTCAGGAAATACCCAAGGAGGGATCATGCGACGGATGGTAAGAATGTTCAGGACCGCGTTTCGATCTCCGGTTAGCGATCCGGGGATTCGAGATCACGAACAAGCGAAGCGAGAAATCGCAAGGGATGTTGTCAGTAAGACGGCGACTGGCAATGTGAATCTGCAACAGGGTCGATACCTCACCAAGGAGGATATGGACAGGAACCGTGAATCGGTGAAGGATTACAAAGTTGATGACGCAGGACAGGGGTAATTGCGACATCGACTTATTCCAAGACTTACAGAACCGCTTCGCGGATGCAGAGAACTTCATCAAAGAAGTTGAACTGTGCGAACCAGAACTGCCGTTCCCTGCAATCAACGAATTGCGGTACGCAGGCCATCATCTCCTGAAGGCCCTTGTAATCTCAGACCAAGACGAGTTTCGCAAAGAACTCGGAGAGGTGGAGGATCATTGCCACAGGGCAATGTACGAGGCTTCAGAGGCGGGCATCATGTATTTCATCAGGCTGTTGAAGCAGTTTGACCGAGATTACAAGGATGTCGTAGTGAGCAATACGATTCCAAGCGTTCTAGAAATTCGAAAGCTTGGGGCGCAAGCGGCCGCCAAGCTCTCCGGCGGCAGGCTCAATCGCAAGACCCCGACTGCCCAAGTTCAAGAGTACATGGAGATGTTCAAGGAGTTGAAGGATGGCGTGGAAATCCTTGAGGCTAACCGGGACGAACTGAACAAGGTGAAGAAGAAAGAGATCAGGGACTCTCGGCGGTTTATTGCACAGGCGTTGTTCTGGATTGCTGTTGTGGCAATCGGTGTTGCTGGAATCAGGCAATGTCCTGACCCGAACCCTATTGGTCTCATTACCGGAGAAGAAGGGACTACTGATGATTAGTTCCCCTGTGTTCGGTTCACTCCATTGTTCGTGTGGTCGGCTTAGTCCAGACCCGAACGAACGGTTCCAAACCGTTCGCAGCCACGGGAACTCTGATTTGTGCAGGGCCACACAAAGCGCAGCTTGAAGGCCCTTGGGTAAGCTCTTGGACCGCAGCCTCCGTCGGCTTCGGCGGCATCGCGCTGGCTCACCTCATGGCCGAGGACACCTTTGCCGGGCCTGTCCCTATCTACTACGATCTCGCCGCTCGAGAAGGTCACCTCCCTTCCCGCGCGAAAAGCACGGACCACTAGGCGCTCGACCGGTCGGCCGAGAGCTTCGCGCGAACGCTCTAGAGTTCGAACGGGTCCCTTGACGGCGACTGTGAGCCAGCCGCATGATCCTCGTGCAGTTCTGACATATCAGAATCGTTCGACGCTTCAGAATCGCGTCGAATTCGGTTGCTCGATAGTTCAACCGGAGCGATCAAAGCTCGGAACGGCGAGTTGCTCGCCATTCTTCAGCGACGACTGGTGCGCGACGATCCCCGGCACTGTCATCGCCAGAGATTCGTATACGTCGATCACCGGCTCCCGGTCGTCGATGAGAGCGTTGACGAATTCCGCCGCAAGGAACGGGTGGCTGCCGTCGTGGCCGCTGCCGTGCCGCATAGCAGGCGGCAGCATCTCGCTTTTCCAGTAATCTGGAATCTCGAGTATCTCGGTGTCCTCGCGCCGGTCGAGGACCGTCGAACGCGGCACCCAGGCATCGTCGTGAAGTCCTCTCACCGACATGAGCAGGGACCCTTTCTCGCCGAACCAGCGGGCCCGTTCTCCGTGGCCTCCCACCATCCAGAAAACATTGCAACGCACCATGTTGCCGCGGTTGGTCTGCATCAGCGCGGACTGGCTCCAAAACGGATTGTCGTAGGTATTGTCCTCGAGCCACTCATGCTTGCCTCCCCAGCCCAGGCACGAAACGCGGTCGATTCGTTCTCGTGTCACGCCGACTAAGAATCCCAAGCAGTGGGTGGGGTAGTGCATGGGCGGCAGGCCCCAGCGCCAGGAGCGTGACCCATCGGGCTCGTAGTGGCGAGAGGTCTTGTTGGTGAGCAGCGCATCAAGGTCACCGCGGTCGTGGTAGTACTCGAGTTCCGAATAGAAAATCTCCCCGAAACCGCCCTCGCCATGCAGGTTGCGTGCGTAGATGGCGGGCTGTCTGTAGTAGCTGGTTTCAGCCATCATGTACCGCAACCCGGTCCGCTCCTTCAGATCCCGGAGCCCATCAGCCTCCTCGAGCGTCATCACCGCAGGCACGGCAGAGATGACGTGGAGCCCGCGCTCCATGCACATCGAGACGTGGCGGAAATGGTCTGGCGCTCCGCTGAAGACTGCCACAGCGTCGAGGGCTTCGGGGCGCTGGAGCATCTCTTCCAGAGAGTTGTATACGGTGTCACACCGATAGGTCGTCTGAAGCTTGTCGCGCCGGTCGGCCCTCAAGTCGGTGACGGCTGCGACCGTGCAGTTTGGATGCTCGTGCCAGGAGAAGTATGTGCCAAAGCCCCCTCCGACCACTCCGATACGAATCTGGCGAGACGGCTCGGTTTGCGCGGCCAGTCCAGCCGGCAAGCTCGCTGCGGCAGCGAGCGCAGCACCGTCAAGCAGGCGATGGCCCAAGAACTCCCGCCTTGATTCCATGGTCGAACCTCCGATCATCGGGCTGCCGAACAGGCTAGTCCCGGCTCTAGAATAGCCGGGGCTAGCCTACCGACGAGTTGCGTATCGTTGAGCAGACTCGCCGCGGCCAAGATCGGGCTTCGGGGCAAGAGGCTCAGCTCCACTGCTCCGCCGTTCTGGACTGCGGATCGAAGCACCCCTGCGACAGTCCTCGTTTCAGGCCGCTCCGCCGTCAAGCCAGCCAATTGAGAAGCGCGCCAAGTGGATGGCTTCGTATGGACCCTCTGTGCCTGCTTCGTAGAGCAATCCCACTGAGCCATCGGGCAGCCGGGCCAGGCTCGAATACGCTGCGGGACCTTCATGGATCAACCGCTCTGTGGGCCAAGTGCGGCCATCGTCCAGACTCGAACGCACGGTCATGCGAATCCGCTGGCCGCGTTCCCGCGAAACTGCGGGAGCGGGATTCGAAAACAGGAGTCGGCCCGGGCCACCCTCGCCGGGCCAGGAATACCGAATCAGGCTGGCCTGGACTTGGGGATCACCGAGATGCGCATCCGGTCGCGGGGGAGTCCAAGTGTCGCCACCGTCAGAACTGAACGCAATCGCCCGGTAGCCCGTGCGCTCGTCGTTCGTGAAAGACTGGTTTCGGCTGTTCATCATCAACCGCCCGTCAGACAGCTCCACGACCTGGCTCTCGTTACAGGCCGGAGCAATGACGGAACTCATCCCCCAATTCACGCCGCCGTCATCGGAAAGGATGGCATGCGCAGCGTATCCGTCCATCCCCGAAGTGTGATTGGCCGGTACAACGATTCTGCCCGCGTGCTCGCCGTTCCGGATCTGGATGGCTACGCCCGGGCCGGTGGCATACCACCACCAGTCGGGCCGCTTCGCCTGGCCCGTGATTTCGCGTGCCGACGACCAACTCCCTCCCTCGTCATCGGAGTGGGCCAAGTACACTCGGCGCGTACCTGTGCCGGTCCCGCGGTGCAGTTCACGCCCGTGGTCCTCTCCGGCGTTCCAGGTCATGGGCAGCAGGATCCGGCCGGTTCGACTGTCGACGACCGGGCAGGGATTCCCGCATGTATTGGATCCGTCACTCCAAACGACTTGGAGGTCAGACCAAGTCGTGCCGGAGTCGGTCGAGCGCTTCAAGACAAGATCGATAGCGCCGCTGTCACCCCGGCCGACACGGCGGCCCTCGGCGAACGCCAACAGCGCTCCGTTACCGGTCGGCAGGAGCGCCGGAATACGGAACGTGTGGTATCCGTCTTCGCCCGCTGAGAACACTGGACGTTGGTCTATGCTCCGATCCTGGGCAGCAGCCAAGCCCGTCAGCAAGCCGATGGAGAATGTACGACGACTCAGGCCCATGTCCGCTCGACATGCTAACAATTCTCAGCCCTGCCGCACCGTCACGGCCCCCGCCGGTCAGGTGCCCCACTTGGTGCTACAGGTCATGCGATCCCGAGCGATACCGCATCCACACACCGACGCAGCTTTCCAACGTGCGTGACCAATCGTCGCGAGGCTGTCTCGGCCCGCTCCGCCCCGTGAGCCTGAATCGACGGCAGGCGATCCCGCGTTCGACAAGCCTTGCGCTCATCGCAAAGAGGCTCGGAAAGAACGTGCATTCGAGGCGACCCCTACGCCCAGTTCGGCATTCGTGCCGATCAAGGGCGCGCAGGAATCCCCTCTCCGCTCATCCCGACGGAGGGCAGAAGCGCAAACGAGAAAGCGGCTACCCCCGGGAGGATCGTGCCCCTATGCCAAGAGTTTCTCCACGACCTGCCCGCTGACGTCAGTCAACCGGAAGTCGCGTCCCATGTGCCGATAGGTGAGTTGCTCGTGATCAAACCCCAGCAGATGCAGGACCGTCGCCTGAAGGTCATGGACGTGCACGGGATCCTCGACAACATTGAGACACAGGTCGTCGGTCTTGCCAACAACTTGGCCGCCCCTCAGGCCGCCACCGGCCATCCACATGCTGTAGGCGTTCGGGTGGTGATCGCGACCGGCGCTATCAGCATCGTCAGGCCGACGAAGCTCCACCATGGGAGTCCTGCCAAACTCCCCGCCCCAGATCACTAGCGTCTCGTCCAAAAGTCCGCGCTGCTTGAGGTCTTGGATGAGGTAGGCGTTCGACTGATCGACCTTCTGGCATCGC
The DNA here is from genome assembly GCA_965207255.1 of Bryobacterales bacterium. Classification (GTDB taxonomy): domain Bacteria; phylum Acidobacteriota; class Terriglobia; order Bryobacterales; family UBA6623; genus VXMF01. Next base: position 466,575 of record OZ242276.1, read on the forward strand.
TTCGGTAGGTTCTCGTTCAACCCGCTGTGGTCATCCCAACTTGCGTCCATCATCAGGACGAAACGCACTCCCCGTTCGACCATCCGGCGGGCCAGCAAGCAGTTGGTCGCGTACTGCTTCTGGCCCTCGTCGTCGCTGTTGACGCCGTAGCCTTCGAGAACGTGCCCAGGCTCTTCGGAGAAGTCCAGCAGTTCCGGAGCTGACATCTGCATGCGGTACGCAAGCTCGTAAGACGAAATGCGCGAGGCGATCTCCAGATCGCCGGTCGCCTCGAACCGCATTTCATTCAGCCTGCGAACGGAACTCAGCGTCTCCTTCTGAAGAGCGTCGCTGACGCCATCCGGATTCGATAGGTACAGGATTGGCTCTCCACTGTTCCGAAACACGGTGCCCTGATAGTGGGACGGCAGGAAACCGCTCGAAAAATTGCTCGAGCCACCGCTGGTGCCGCGCCCGGAAGTCAGCACAACGAATCCCGGCAGGTTTTGCGATTCGCTGCCGAGCCCGTAGACCGACCAAGCGCCCATCGTCGGCCTGCCGAACTGCGTATGGCCTGTGAAGAGCAGCAATTGCCCCGGATGATGATTGAATGCGTCCGTGTGCACGGAACGCACAAGGCTGATGTCGTCCGCGACAGTCCCGAGCTTCGGCATCAACTCGGACAGTTCCATGCCGATCTGGCCGTGCCTGTTGAAGGCGAACTTGCTCGCCATGACCTTCGCAGAGGGCTTGATGAACGCAAGCTTCAGGTCCTTGGTCATGGACTCCGGCAAGGCCTGGCCATGATGCTTCTCGAGCGCGGGTTTCGGATCGAAGAGTTCGTACTGGCTCGGCCCTCCCTCCATGAACATGAAGATGACGTGCTTCGCCTTGGCCTCGAAGTGCGGCTGCTTGGGGGACAATGGGTTGACATCGGGCAAGTTGGCCGCCGTGAGGCCGTCGCTCGCAAGCAGGTCGCCGAGTGCCGCCATGCCGATCCCCGAAGCGACGTTCTTGAGAAAGTCCCGCCGTAGCTGGATCGCGCGGAATTGCTGCAGGGTCATCGCATTACTCCCGCGTGATGAATTCATCCGTGTTCATCAAGATCCGCCCTATGCCGACCCACGCTGCGACCTCGGTGGTCTCGTGACCACGCAGATCGATCCGCGCCAGTCTCTTCGCTTCGTCCGGTGCTTGCGCCAGAATCCGCTCCTGGCGGTGGAAGGACTCGGCGAGTTGTGCAGACTCGTCACCGCGGGGCGTCCGGCCCAACGTCATCCGGAACATCCGGTCCAGACGTCCGCTCCAGTCGGGCGGGGACTCGGTCAGCACCCGGATCGCCAGCGCGCGCGCCGACTCGACGAACACCTCGTCGTTCAAGAGGTTTAGGGCCTGCAAGGGCGTGTTCGAGCGCCGTCGCCTGCTTGCCGTGCGATTCGAGTCCGGAGCATCGAAGTTCATCAACTGGGGATACGGCGCGGTTCTCTGGAAGAACGTGTACAAGCCCCGCCTGTAGCGGTCCGGTCCTTCGCTGTCCGCCCAGCGGTCAGTGTCCCAGCCGTAGGTCAGGTCCACAACGCCTGCGGGCTGCGGCGGATAAACACTGGGGCCGCCGATCTTTGGGTACAGTAGCCCGCTGACTCGCAAGGCTGAATCCCGCAGGATCTCGGCGGGCAGCCGGATCCGGTTTTGGCGGGCCAGCCAAGCATTGTTCGGGTCCCTTTCCGCGATTTCCGGGCGGGCGTGCGAAGACTGCCGATAGGTGGCGGACATGACGATCGACTTGTGCATCCGCTTCATGCTCCAAGCGTTCGACCGGAACTCCGAGGCCAGCCAGTCGAGCAGTGCCGGGTGCGAGGGCGTCTCGCCCTGGAGCCCGAAGTCCTCGGATGTCGGAACCAGACCGCGCCCGAAGAATTCCTGCCACATCCGGTTGACGGCGACGCGCGCCGTGAGCGGGTTGTCCTGCGACAGGATCCATTCAGCAAGGTCGAGACGGGTCGCCGGTCCAACCGCAGCAGAACCGGGCAGGAAGGACGGAGGCCGCGACACAACCTCAACACCCTTGCGATCCCACTGCCCTCGAACTCGCAGGAAGGTCGTGCCGGGCCTCTCCCGCTCGCGGATGATGCGGGCCTCGCTCGGTTGAGGATAGGCGGACTTGAGCTCCTTGAGTTTCGTCCGCAGTTGCTTGAACCCCAGTTCCTCGATGCGCTCCTTGGAAACAACCGTGTTGTACCAGTCGATGAAGTAGTCGGTCAGCACTTCGCGTTCCCGGAAGGTCCGCTCCGCTGGCTCTTTGCTCAGAACCTCCCAGCCGTTGTCAGTCATCTGGAACAGGACGTCATAGCAAAGGTCCCAGTCCGTGCGTTCGCCCGGGTTCGCTCCGGCGATCTTCATCTGGCGTTCCCACTCGGGCTGCAATTCCGGAACATGATGCTCTTCGAGCAGTTCCTGGCGCTTCCGGAGGTACTCGGCTTGCTTGCTCAGGTACGGCCCCATCTCGCCCGGCAGTGGTGCGTCTATGTGCGCATCCTCAACGTTGTCGAAGTACGCATAGAACGAATAAAAGTCCTCCTGCGTGATCGGGTCGTACCTGTGGTCATGGCACTGCGCGCACTCCACGGTCAGCCCTAGCCAAGTCGTTGCCACCGTGTTGACCCGGTCCAGCGTTTCCTCGAACCGGGACTGGTCGTGGATCGTGCCGCCCTCGCGGTTTCGCAAGGTGTTGCGGTGGAAGCCAGTCGCTGCGAGCTGGTCAGGCGTCGAGTTCTCCAGCAGGTCGGCGGCAAGCTGGAGCTTGGTGAACTCATCGAACGGCATGTCCCGGTTCAAGGCTTCAATGACCCATTCACGCCAGCGCCATGCATATGGCCGGGCGAGATCCTTCTCGTATCCGTCAGAATCGGCGTAGCGAGCGAGGTCGAGCCAGTGGCGAGCCCACTTCTCGCCGTAGTGCTTCGAATCCAATAGCGTGTCGACCAAACGCTCGTACGCCCCCGGGCTGGAATCGTCGAGAAACGCTTCGGCCTGCTCCCATGTTGGCGGCAAGCCGATCAGGTCCAGGCTCAGGCGGCGCAGGATGGTCAGCTTGCCCGTCGCAGGCGAGGGATCGATGTTTTCCGATTCGAGCTTCGCGAGCACGAACCGGTCAATCGGGTTGCGCACCCACTCGTCACCGCGCACCTGCGGAGGCTCTGGACGGCTGATCGGCTGGAAGCTCCAATGCTCATTCGCCGATGTGCTTGAGACAGGGGTATCGTCGGAGTCCTCGGGCCAAGATGCGCCTTGGTCGATCCAGGCACGTAGGATCCCCACCTCCCCGCGAGTGAGGCGAGGATCTACGGGAGGCATCCGGAAGCCTTCCTTCGGACTGGCGGTCCGAAGTACCAGAGCGCTGCTGGCGCTGTCGTGCGGCAGTATGGCCGACCCGCTGTGCCCTCCTTTGAGCGCCGCATCGCGCCGATCAAGGCGAAGCCCGTTCATCTGAACGGACGGACCGTGACACGCGTAGCAACGGGTATGCAGGATCGGCTGGACATCGGCGGCGAAGTCGACCAGCCGGTTCACTGCGGGCGGCATCTCCACAGCGGCAGCCACGGCCGCGGGCACGGAACCGGCTCCTGTCGCAAACACAGCCAGAAAGGCCGCAATCGGGAATGACGAGTGCATTTCGGTGCGTTACGCCACCGCCTCCATTCTAGGCCGAGATCCAAGTGCGAGATCCAACCCCGATGTAGTCCGACCAGGCTGCCCGCGGAAATCGGTGGCATTCCCGCTACGTTCGCGTACTATCTTGTGCAGGCTCGGACCAAGGCACGGCATGCGTGTTGCACTCTTGGCGATCCTCTGCGCCGTAACATCCGCGGTGGCACGCGAGCCAAGCACGGGCTGAGCAAGCATCGCCCATATGAAGAAGAGGCTTTCGTTCGAATTGCGAGCGGCCGACCTCGCTAGCGGGTACGGGAGAACAAATCGGGGAGGATAATTGGTGCCATGCCGATCGGTCGCCGCACTTTCTTCGGATCTGTGTCAGCTCTTGCCGCTTCCCAGGCCGCGCCCTCAGCTGCGCCTGAACTCGCAACCGAACTGCTGGAGGCCATCGACGAGATCCCGCTGGTCAACACCCACGAGCACATCATCCCCGAGCAGGAACGGACGTCCTCTCGGATCGACTTCTTCACTCTAGCCGGGCACTACGCCATCAGTGACGTGATATCTGCTGGCCTCTCGGGGGACGATCTCTCAGTCGTGAGGGACCCCGCCGCCCCAGTAGAGCAGCGCTGGCGGGCGTTCGAACCGTTCTGGAAGTCGGCCCGCATGACCGGATACGGCCAGGCGCTGCGCATCGCCATCCAAGACATCTACGGAGTCGATCAGATCTCGGGAGCTACCCTGCCCGAAATCAATCGCAGGATCGAGGAGGCGAATCAACCGGGCCTGTACGAGGAAATCCTCATCCGGCGCTCGAACATCGCCTACTCGGTGCTGGACGACTACTGGAATGCAGCGCCGGTCAGGCCCGACCCGAGATTCTTCGTGTGCGCCCGGAAGTTCGACCGATTCGTCGCCCCGCAGTCCGTCTCCGACATCCGGAACCTAGAAGAACTAACCGACGTTTCCATAACGGGCCTCGCCGGGCTCAAGCGGGCGATGGAGACCAGTTTCCAGCAGAGCCTCGACATCGGAATGGTCACGGTCAAGTCGACACTGGCGTACAACCGCGAAATCCACTACGCAGAGGTTGCGGAGCGCGACGCGGAATCCAGCCTGCAGTCGCTTCTGGGGTCGAACCGCACTCCGCCCGCAGCCTTCCGGTCTCGTGTGCAGCGTCCGTTCCGTCCGCTGGAAGATCACATGTTTCACCACCTGATCGGCTTGGCAGCGGCGCATGGCGTGCCGGTCCAGGTCCATACCGGTCTGCACGCGGGAAACGGCAACTTTATTGAGAACTCCAAGCCGACCCACCTGACGAACCTCTTCTTCCTATTCCCGCAAGTGCAGTTCGACCTCTTCCACATGAGCTATCCCTACCAGGGAGAGGCAGCGGCGATCGCGAAGGTCTTCCCCAACGTGTATATCGACTTTTGCTGGGCTCACATCATCTCGCCCAGTGCCTCCAGACGCGCCCTTCACGAAATGCTGGAGACTGTTCCTTCCAACAAGATCTTCGGCTACGGCGGAGACTACCGGTACCCCGAACTCAGCTACGCGCACGCAAAGATCGCGCGGCGCAACATCGCACAAGTCCTGGCGGAGAAGGTCAGCGAGGGCTCTTGCTCGGAGGAGGAGGCGCTGGAACTCGGTCGCAAGCTCCTGCATGACAATGCTGATGCACTGTTCGGAGATCAACCACCTCCGCAAACAGCTCTCCGGTGTCCGCCTCCAAGGCTCGGATAGCCGAGCGAAGTTCCCTTTGCCTGCGAATCGGCTGCGGCCCGTAGACGTAGCGTTGGCACGCGCGCGAAGTCGAGCTCGGCGTGCTCCCATCCCCGGTTCGCGTGTGCGAACCCGCGAAATCGACGCAATCATGGGCGTTGCAACGGGCACGCAATCCCTCCCCCTCCAAATCAGCCCACCTGGACATTCGCGGTAGAATTCAGGCACAACGGAGGAGGATTCCCGCAATGACCAGACTGCTTGCGGCCGCGCTCTTGGTCGCGTCGGTGACCATCAGCGCAGCGGCCGAAAAGAAGATCGTCTACCCCACGGAATTCCGGGAGGGCATGCCTTTCAGCCCTGGAGTGCTGGTCGGCGACACGCTGTACTGCGCAGGCCAGACTGGCTCGGACCTCAAGACGGGGGTATACCCGGAGGACTTCGAGCAGGAGGTCCACCAGACTTTCAAACGCATCGGGATCATTCTCAAGGCGGCCGGATACGACTATTCGGACGCGGTGGACGTCAAAGTCTACTTGACGGACATCTCCACGTTCCAGAAGATGAACTCTGTCTACACGCAGTACTTCAAGAGGGAACGGCCTGCCAGGACGACCGTGGCGGTTGCCAGCCTCGTGGGCAAGGCACGCATAGAGATCACCGTAACCGCCCGAAAGTAGGAGCACCTCCGACGTGGACACGCCGCTTGGCCGCCGCCGGTTCCTCCGGGAAGGCAGCATCGCTGCCGCCGCTCTGGCCGGTTTGCACAGCGTTCGTCTCCCAGGAGCCGCCCAGCAGCGGATTTCCCGTTACGAGTTGATCCGGACCCGTGTTCCCATGGACGAGCGCGTACGGGAGGCGTGGCAGAGGAGCTTTTTCCGGCAGGGCCGCTTCCAGACGCACTACGAGCCCGTGATCGTCAAGCTGTTCACGGACGACGGCTTGGTAGGGATCGGCGACGCGGATATGGTGGCTGGATCAGCCCGCGAGATCCTCGAATCGTTGGTCGGTTCGTCTCCGTGGGAGCACATGCTGGACGACCGTCTGGGAGGAATCCTGGTCGCAATCTACGACCTGATCGGCAAGGCAACCGGCCTGCCAGTGTCGAAGCTCTTCGCGGCGCGGACCAAGACCCGTATCCAGCAGACCTGGTGGAGCCAGTGCTTCCCTCCGGAGTTGATGGCTTCGGAGGCGAAGCGGGGGGCGGACCTCGGCTACCGGGTTCATAAGGTCAAGGCCCGGCCGTGGGAGGACCCGATAGCGCAGGCGGAGGCGATCTGCGATGTGATCCCGAGGGACATGCGGGTCTGGGTGGATGCGAATGCCTGGTGGGGCTCGGTCGGGCGCACGCTGCACTTTTGTAAACGGCTCTCCAAGTTCCATCAGTACTTCGCTATCGAGTCTCCGTTCGCCCGCGAGCGGATCGATGACTACCGTCTGCTGAAAGGCAAGCCCGCGCTCCAAGTGACCGAGCACATCCCGGCCGACCCGATGCCGTTCGTCCGGGAAGGCTTGGTCGACGCCTTCGTCGTCGGCAAGCCAATGGGCCGAACGCTGGTCCAGCGAGCCCTGATGGCAGAGGAAACCCGCATTCCGCTGTGGGTCGAACACAGCATCTCGAGTGGCATCAATCAGGTCTTTCAGGCACATCAGGCGGCGGCGTTCCCGGGGATCGAATACGCCATCAGCGTGACGCACGTCTTGGAGGACGACTTGATGCTCGAGCCGTTCGAGATGAAGGAAGGCTTCTACGAAGTGCCCCGCAATCCGGGTCTCGGAGTGTCGCTCGACATGGACGCAATTGAGAAATACCGGGTCGGCTGACACCCGGGTCCAACAGGACCGCACCGTACTCCGACGAACCGGCTACGTGCCATGGCGGAGCAGGCCCAGATACCGGTGGCAGTAATCGAATCCCCGCTGCGGCGCCAAGCGTGGGCGTTGCTGCAACGCTTGCAGAATCCGCAGACCCGCTACCGTGGCAGCAATCGCATCTAACATCATTATTGAATATTAACACTGGTTGTGTTACTGTTTAGGAATGGAGTTAGCATACCGGCAAGCTCCTTCCGATAGCAGCCAGTACCGGGAGCGGCTCGAAGGCTATCTCGAGGCTATCCTTCAGAGCGGTGTTCCCTTGCACGAATGGGACGGTCACAAGAGGCTGCCGGTCTTTCTGGCCCGCCTGTACCGGTTCTTCAAGACTCGCATCGGTCATACACCGCTCCTCTTCATGGCTGCAAGACAAGCCGGCAACCACACGCCGGCAGAAATCAGGAAACACGTTGATATCGCGAATCCGGAGTTCGACGGAGTAGTCGTGTATTCGGCCGAACGACTCACAGCAAGCTCTCGTGCACGGCTGATCGCAAGTGGAATCGCCTTCGCCATCCCAGGCAACCAGCTTTATATTCCGCAACTCGCTGCGGACTTGCGCGAACATTTCAGGGGGCCGAGACCGGAGCGACTCGACAAGTTATCGCCCTCGGCGCAGCTGGTTCTGTTCTTCCATCTCCTGAGAGACGAGAGGGAACAGCCTCGGACCCCGACTGAGTTGGCAGAACTACTTCCGTATTCGCCTATGACCGTGGGCCGGGCATTCGATGAGCTTGCCGCTGCCGGACTTGCCCATGTCAAACGACATGGCCGCAAGAAACTCCTGTCGTTCCACGCCGAGGGGCGCTTGCTGCTTGACACGGCCAAGACATTCTTGATTCGTCCGGAACGTCGGCTGGACCATGTCCGCTGGCTTCAGGAACCGCCCGAATTGCCGCTGGCTGGCGAGCATGCCCTTGCGCGACTGACTGATCTCAACCCGCCAGCGACGGCGCCGGCTTTCGCAGTGACACCAATACAGATGCGAGAATTCATCGCCATCGGCAGGGCGGAATCGAGTGAGGCAGCCGATGACGCGGATGGAACGCTTGAGACTTGGCGATACGACCCGAGCGTATTGGCACGGAACCACATCGTCGATCCACTCTCTCTCTTCGCGCAGTTCTGGGATGCCCCTGACGAGCGATTGTCCATGGCCGTCGATCGACTCTTGGAGCAATGGGCGTGATACAAGGACTCCGCCGGTTCCGCGAACATTTCGCCGGGCATGAGGCAAGTTACGCCCTAATCGGCGGTGCTGCCTGCGATGTCCTGTTCGGGAGAGCCGGGCTTCCGTTTCGGGCCACCAGAGACTTCGACATTGTGTTGTGCGTCGAGGTGGTCAGTTCCGAATTCGCTATGGTCTTTGCAGGCTTCCTAGAAGCGGGCGGCTATCAGGCTAGGGAGCGTTCGACTGGCCGGCGGGAATTCTACCGTTTTCATCGTCCCACCGATAACTCGTTCCCGGCAATGATCGAACTCTTCGCCCGGCGTCCGGAGACGCTGAGGCTGGCCCGCGGCGGCAGGCTGTCGCCGATACCCGTTGAAGAAGATCTGATCAGCCTTTCGGCGATTCTTCTGGATGACACCTACTTCGAAGCGCTCCAGAAAGCACGGTGCGTCATCGACAATGTAAGCCTGATCGACGAGAGGATCTTGATCCCGTTCAAGGCGCGCGCATTTCTCGATCTTTCCGGGCGCAACATACATGGAGCAAGCGTCGACGCCCGACACATCCGAAAGCACCGTGCCGATGTGTTCCGGCTCGTCCAATTGCTACCGGGCGAGGGCAGTTTCGCTCTCGCCGCCCCCATACGCTCTGACCTCGCCGAATTCGTCAAGCAGAGCTTGAGCGATCCAGGTTTCGATTACAAAGCGTTGAAGGTCCAGCTTCCGCTGGAAGATGCGACGGCAATACTCAGTAGGTACTATCAGCTCGACATTTCTGGCTAAGTTCAAGGGACCGAAACACTTGGAAGCCAAGTTCCCGCTCTAACTCAGGCTTCCGCGCTCCGCGACGTGCTTGAACGATGCAAGGGACAGGCCCAGTAGCCGGACCGACGAAAGGCCTCCGGAAAACCGCTTCCCGTCCCACTACGGAGCCTGACGGTCGACTGCGGGTCTATGATGCTTCAGGCATGAAACTCTTGGTCTCGCGACTCGGGCTGTTCGCGCTTTCCTTTCCCTTCCAAGTAGCCGCTCAGCAAGAGCCGTCGCCGGAACAGCTGCGGGACCCGGTGACAGGTCGGGAGATCCTGCGCTACGCGAGTCCGCATCACGAGACACACCACTACTACTTCGTGTCGCCCTGGTCTCCGGACGGGAACAAAATCGTGTTCTTCCAGTTCGACCGAACGGTCGCGAAATTGACTGCAACGGGGCGCTACCCGGGCGTCTTGGTGGTGATGAACTCGGACGGCATGGCACGGCGCGAGCTAGCGGGTCCGCTGACCGGGCACTATCACACGGGCGTGAATCAGCTGTGGGGTCCCGAGGGGAACTTCGTCTACTTCCAGTCCCGGGAGCCCGGACCTGACTGCATGGCTCGGGTGTCGGCTGGGGGCGGGGAGGTCGAGTGCGTGGACACGCCGGTCCCTTGCAGCCGCCTCAGCACGGACGGTGCCCTTCTGTCGTGCGGGAATGCAGAGCACCAAGGAGTGCTGGACTTGCAGAGCGGGTCCTACAGGCAGCTCGTCACTCTAGCGGAGGCCCGGAACCTGACCCCTAACCGCCTCGAAATCAAGGACGAGGCTTCCCAGCTGCAGAACACGCGCTTCAGCCCGGACGGCGAGAAGCTGATGGTCGTCCACAGAACGCGAGAGACGTTCCCGAAGCTGGTGGAGGTCTTCGTGTACGGCCTTCGTGACGGCTCGCTTCGCTGGCTGGCCGATAACCTGCATCACCCAACCTGGCGCCCCGACAGCATGGCGGTGCTGTTCGTCCGCCACGACTCCAGAACCAACCTGCAGTGGCTGGTGGAAGCCGATATCGGCACTGGCAGGACGCGCAAGGCCTTCGATGCAGAGCACGTCCCCGCAGGGCACCCGTCATACCATCCGCTCAAGCCACACTTGGTTGTCACGGACTGTTACGGAGGCAAGATGGGGAACGGGCTCGCGCTGATCAATCTCAAGGACGGGGTGATGAGCCAACTCGTGACGATCCCGCTCGGCTCCAAGCCCGAGCGGCCCGCCGACGAACGCTTCCCGTTTCGTAACTGGGGAATCTGGTTCCCGCCACGACAGTACCTCAACGAACCCAGACCGGTGTGGAACCACGACGGCTCGAAACTGCTGTACACCAGCGAGGAGAGCGGCCGCACCAACCTGTACGTAGTGGACACGTCGGACTTTTGAGACCCCCGCAGAAACGTCCGGATCAGCTGGTGCGCGTCGGCAGCCCAGCCGCTCACTTCCCCGTAACTTCTTCGATCAATCGGAGCAGGTTTCCGCCCAGGATCTTCCGGATCCTCCCTTGCCCGTATCCGAGCCTGACCAGCGCCTTGGTGACCTCGCTGTAATCGCTCGCATCTCGCATTTCGCGGGGCAACAGTGGTCCGCCATCGAAATCGGAGCCAAGGGCGATGTGGTCCTCGCCGACCAGCCTCACTCCGAAATCGATGTTTCGAGCGAGTTGGTCGATACCCATCCGGTAGCGCTCCGGGACTGTGGAGGGGTCAGTGACGAACGGAAGGCCTCGGGCCACGGACCCATCGATCTCGGCAACCGACATCCGGCGGAAGCGGTCGAGCGTGGTGGAGACGTTGGCGACCAGCGGGCCGTCGAACCTCCACTTGAAGTATTCGGGGTTGTTGAACGAGTTCCCGAACTGCAGGGCGATCACGCCGCCCTTGCCTGCAACCGCTTTCGCAGCCTCGTCGGAAATCAGGCGTTCAATGTCAATGATGCTGCGAAATCCCCCGTGGGTGTAAGCGACGGGATCCTCGCTCGCTTCCACGGCCTGCAGAATTGTCTCGGTCGATCCGTGCGCGACGTTGATCAGCATTCCCAGCCTGTTCATCTCGCGGATGACTTCACGGCCGCGCTTGTTGATCCCGTCCCACTTGGAAATATCGCAGCAAGAGTCCGCGAACTCGTTCGTGAAGTTGTGCGCGGTCAGCTGGGCGGAGCGCAACCCCAGCCGGTACAGAGCCCTCAGCACATGCAGGTCGCCGTCCAGGTCGAAAGGTCCCTCCAAGTCGAGGAATGCGGCGATCTTGCCCGATGCCACGATTCGGCGGATATCCTCCGCGTTGAGGGCAAGCTCGATGCGGTCGCTGTTGCGGGCGATTTGATCGAGAGCGAGAGAGACGACCCGGAAGGTATTCTTCACTTCGTAACGGGCCGGATAGTAGGCTTCCGGGGTGTAGACGGAAAAGAAGACGGCGTCGAGGCCCCCTGCCGCAAGCCGGGGCAGATCGACGTGCCCGTCCGGGGCCCTGTCGGCAATGTCTAACCCCTCCAGCAGCGAGCGTGTCATCACGTGAACATGTGCGTCCATCACGAAGGACGAGGCGTGCAGGTCGTCCTGTGCGTAGCCAGGCTGAGCCAGCCAGGCGAGAGTGGAGAAGGCAAGGGCAGCGAATCGGATCATCTGGAAACGGGTCTGATTTGCGCGCAAGAAAGCGGGGTTTTCTGCTAACCGCTGTCAGATGGTAGCGAATAGCACTCGCTGAGACTGCAGACCTGCAATAGAGGAAGCCCGTATGTTGCGTAATAGCCAACATCCGAGAATCGGCATCGGGGAGTACGTGGACACTCAAGGCCTCAGCGCTAACGCCATTGGCTACTGGCTTCGGGCGAGACCAGTAACGAATAGTTCACGCCTCGCTTTCGTGTATGTGAACCTTTTCGGATTCACTGCAGTGAGCCCGCTTGTGTCAACCGGAATGATCGTGCCGGCAATAGGCTCGTACGCCGCACGAAAGGCCACTGCAGCCTTCACCACGATGACTCGCAACTGCTGCGGCTGGATCCCCGCGCTGGTCAGCTGGCCCAGGCTGAAAGGCGGGTGGCGCTTGCTGTTGAGAAGCACGAAGCTCGCGCCTGGCTCGCTCGAATTCCCGATTCGAAGGACCGCAGTAGGGCCCTGATCGAGGTAGCGCATGCCTCCGTGCCTAGCCGCCGTCTCGGTGTACTGTCCGTCGTAGAGCAGCTTCACGCGTCCCTGTACCCGAACCGGATCGCCATGCAGGCTGTCGCTCTTGCCGCCGATCTCGGCATCGAACGAGCCCCCTGCCCCGACTCGAAACGCTTCGTCCACAGCGTCCGGATCGTAGATCGCCACGGCAAACGCCGAGGCCCCCTGCTTGACTAGTTCGGCCAGCAGGACGGTTCCGTCCCCGGCTGATCCACCACCGATGTTGTCTCCGAGATCGACTAGCACCGCCGGCAGTCGGTCCGCCCGCTGGGCCCGTTGCACGGCTTCGGCGGCTTCCGGAAGTTCGATGGCCATCTGCTGCCGGTGGTCCCACATCAGATCGGCAAGCCGTCGAGCTTCCTGCCGTGCGAGCCCGCGATCTCCATCCGTGACGACCACAACGCTGGGCCCCAGTTGCGGGACGTCGGCATACTGGTAGCCCACCGCAGCGCTCGCCGCTAGGATCCGGCTATCCTCGCGTTCCAGACGCTTCAGTGCTGAAACCAGCGGCAGCATCGGCGGCTTGGATGTGTCGTGGAACAGGATGTTGTACAGCATTGGCGGCTTTTCAATCGCCTGTGCCGGCCGAAGACCGTCTCGCACGATGCGTCCCATGATCCGAGCTGACTGCCGCCCCCGCTCGCGCTGGTCCACGTGCGGCACTTCCTTGTAAATCACCAGAGCGGAACAGTGTTCCACTTCCTCGACCGCGACATTCGCGTGAGCGTCGTGGGTGACGACGATCGGCAGGTCCGCTCCCAATTCGTGCCGGAGCCTGCGCAGGATCTCGGCGTCGGCGTCGGGATGGCTTTGCGTCACCATCGCGCCGTGCAGGGCCAGAAGTAGGCCGTCGATCCGTCCTGCGCCTTGAACCCGTTCGATCAACTCACCAGTCAGAGCTTCGAACGCATCCTCTGCGACCGTTCCCGAGGGTGTCGCGTGCGCGACAAGCGTGGGAACAAGCTCGAGCCGGTGCTCGCGGGCGCCGGCAAGAAACCCGCCTACCTCATGAGCCGCGTCGCCGAACTCGGCTTCGATTTCATCGCCCCGGCAGGTCGCCCGACCGTTGAATGCATCCAAGCCTGTGAGCCGAGTGCAGAAGGTGTTTGATTCGTGCAGGATCCCGCCGACAGCGATGCGAGGCGCGCCGCTCATCAGAGGTTCAGATGTTCTTCTGCGGCCGCGACGGGCGAGCCGGCCCGCCATACTCGTGGCGAACGGCGGAGAACTCCGCGGTGAAGTACTCGCCTAGGTCGACCTCGCCGTCGATCCGGTCACCTTGCACTGTGCCGTCGAAGGAGAACCCGAAGACGGCGCCTTCCCAACGGTGCCGGCTCGACAGGTGCAAGTGGTCGCCCTCGACCCAGCCAGTCATGTCACCGCCGGTTCGATCACCCTGGTGCGAGCCTCGGAGGTTGTCGGCGAACTGTTCGATGTAGAAGGCGTGGTGAGCCGGGGAGCCGACAAAGTGGATTTGGACATCCCAAGCCCCGCCAACCCGAGACGGGGCCTTGGCTGCATCCGAAGTCGGACGAGCGGGAGGGTTCGCAAGCATCCGGTACAGGGCTTGAGCAACCACGGCCGCGTCGCCCGGAGACATTTGCCAGGGCATCACCGATACCGTGGACCGACCACCTTCCCTCTGGGTGCCCGAACCGTGCGCAAGGACGATCCGCGGATCCTGGCTCCAAAGGTCCTTCTCGACCTCGGCCCCATAGATCCCGAGCCGGTCCCCGTCCCAGCTGATCTCGAGCCTTGGAGAGTAGTTCGAAAGCCCGGACGGCTGGAGCACCTCGGTTGTCACGCCGTCGACCCGCTTCACGCTGTCGGAGATCTCTTCCAGCCACGCCATCCAAGTTTTCCACTCAGCGTCATGATCGCGCCGCACCCACATCTCCACTGCGGCGAGCATGCCCATGGCGTCTTCCTTGCCGACTTTCATTGCTCTGCCAGCCGCATGATGGGGAGCAGAGTTCGTCCACGCAGCCCGGACCAGATCCTTGCGGCCCATCAGCAGACCAGCGCTCTGCGGCCCGCGCAACGCTTTCCCGCCGCTGTACGCCACCAGATCGGCACCCCGCCGGAGGTGTACGTTCGGAATCGTCAACCCTTCGGCTGCCGCATCCACTAGGACAGGGACGCCGTGCTCGTGCGCCAGTTTGGCAATGGGTTCCAAGCCGAATTCTCCAGTGTCGCTGGGCGACGCCAGAACCATGACCATCGCGGTCCTCGGCCCGATCGCGGCCGCCATTTCCTCCAGGCTCCGAACCGTGACCATTCGTGCTCCGACCATGCGGATCGCGTGATCGTACACGTTCCGGGAATAGTCAGGCGCAATCACCTCGTCGGCCAGTCCATCCAAGTCCGGCAGGCGCTGGATCTTCTCCGGGTCGCATCCCGCGATGACGCCAGCCGTCGCATGAGCCAGCGCGGCCGCACAGCCTGTCGTCACGATCGCGGACTCCGCTCCCGTGATCTCAGCGATCCGCGCTCCCACTGCGTCCATCAGCTCGTCGATGTGCACGAAGTGCTTGGAAGCCTCGGCCATCGCCTGCCGGACCTCGGGCAGGACCAAGGAACCGCTGATGACGGTGAAGGTGCCTTTGCAGTTGATGACCGGCTTGACGCCGATCGATTCGTATAGCCCGGGGCCGACCTCAAGGGCGGCGCGGGCCTTTCCGGCCCCTCCACCGGCACCGAGCAGGGCAGCCAGCCCCCCACCCTGGAACAGTCCCCGCCTGGTCAAGCTAGTGCGTGAATCCCGAATCCCTTCCAGCAGTCCGCTCATTGGTGTCGTTCCTTCTCTTTCGGTGCAACCGTAGTATAGGCCGCTGCCGAGAGATCCAAGTCCAATCAGCCCCGCGCCATCGGACAGAAAAAGACCGCTCGAATGCCACTGCCGTGGCCGGGCGCACGGAAGCTGCCAAGGATGGCCTAGGCTAGCCAGTCCTGGATGACGGTGCCGTGCACATCGGTCAGGCGGAAGTCCCTCCCGCTGTACCGATAGGTCAGCTTGGTGTGATCCAAGCCCAGCAGGTGCAGCGCTGTCGCGTGAAGGTCATGGGGCGTGACCGGATTCACGGCGGCCTCGTAGCCGAACTCGTCGGTGGCCCCGTAGGCCTGCCCGCCGCGGATCCCACCGCCAGCCAGCAGAATCGAGTAGCCGGGAGGATTGTGGTCCCTGCCCCGCCCCACCTTTTCCGTTCCGGAATTCTGGATCATCGGCGTCCGACCGAACTCGCTGCCAACGATCACCAGCGTCTCGTCGAGCATTCCGCGCAGCTTCAGGTCCTCGATCAGGGACGCGATCGGGCCATCGGAACGCTCCGCATGATCCTTCTGGGTCATGATGTCGTCGTGGCTGTCCCACGGCTGCCCGTCCCCGTAATAGACTTGGACCACCCGTACGCCCGCTTCGGCCAGGCGCAAGGCCATCAGGCACCCGCGACCGAATTCCCCGTCGCCGTAGCGCTCGCGCACGTGTGCCGGCTCGCTGCCGAGATCGAAGATACCCGGTGCTTCGGCCTGCATCCGAAACGCGGTTTCCATTGCTTCGATGTTCGATTCGAGGCGCGGGTCGAAGCCGACCCGCCGCACAAAGGACGTGTCGATCCGGTCGAGCAGATCCAGCTGCCTGCGCTGCTGATCGCGCGTGTACGTTGAATTGGCGATGTTCTGGATGACCTTGTCGGGCGTCTCCGCGTTGTTGCGGAGCAGGGCACCCTGGAACTCGGTCGGCAGGAATGAGGACGACCAGTTCCTCGCGGCACCGACCGGAGTGCCGGGGCACAGGACGACGAATCCGGGAAGGCTCCGGTTCTCCGAGCCCAAGCCGTATACGACCCAAGAGCCAAACGATGGCTTGGAGCCCCCGCGCAGGGCATGCCCGGTGTTCATCATCAGCATCGAGGGCAGGTGGTTGACGCTCTCCGACCACATCGACCGCACCACGAGGATGTCGTCGATGCACGAGCCGACCCGCGGGAAGATGTCGCTGACCTCGATGCCGCTCTCGCCGTAGGGCCGGAACTCGAACGGCGACTTCATGAGTCCGCCGGAGGCCCTGTCCGTCTTGACCTTCGGCCCGGGCATCGGCTGTCCATCAAACCTGGCGAGAGCCGGTTTCGGGTCGAACGTGTCGACATGCGACAGCCCGCCGTTGAGGTACAGGAAGATGACGCGTTTCGCCCGCGGAGCGAAATGCGGGCTGTTCCCGCTCGCCGCCATCAGGCCGTCCGCGAGACCGACGGTTCCGAAGCCGGCCCCGAGGATTCGAAGCGTGTCTCTGCGAGAAAGCGGCATGAGTTTCACCTCACCGTCAGGAATTCGCTGGACGCGAGCAGGACCTGGCAGTACCGCTCCCACGTGTCGGTTCCCAGGTATTCGCTCCCGGTGGCGAGTTCGGCACTGTCCGGCTGGCGGCTGAACAGCAGTTGATACGCCCGCCGGATGCGGGCGTCAGGGCCGCTCCCGGCATCCGCGGCCAGCCGCTTGGCGAGGGCGGTCGACTGCTGGATGAAGAACGGATTGTTCAAGTAATAGAGGCGTTGCAGAGGACCCACCGTCACGTCCCGCTCCGGCGAGTGGGTCTTCGAGTCCGGGAAATCGAAAAGAGCAAGGCTCGGGTCGGGATTCGTCCGATCGACCTTGCCGTAGAGAGTGCGCCGCACATTCTCGTCCGCCAGATCTTGTGGCGGTCCGCCACCGGAGAGGTCAATGCGGCCGGACACCGCCAGAAGCGCATCGCGCAACGTCTCGGCATCCAGGCGTCGCACAGGATTGAAACGCCAAAGCAACCTGTTGTCCGGGTCCGCTTCGAAGTTGGCCGCCAGAACCCTTGAGCTGCGACGGTAGGCATCCGACATGAGGATCGTCTTGTCGAGTTCCTTGATCGACCACCCTGAGCCGACAAACTCCGAGGCCAGCCAGTCCAGCAGTTCCGGATGCGTCGGGCGCTCCCCGAGCTGGCCGAAGTTGCTGGGGGTGGTCACGATGCCCCTGCCGAAGCGCCACTGCCACAGGCGGTTAGCGAAGACGCGGGCGCTGAGCGGGTTCTCGGGCGACACGATCGCGCGGGCCAGTTCGAGCCTTCCGCTGCCTTGCTGGAACGCTTTGGGAGGGTCTGCGCTCAGGACGGAGAGAAAACGCCGCGGCACGGCAGGGCCGAGGTTCTTTCTGTCGCCGCGGATTGCGAGCCGGGCGTCCTTCGGATCCTTCGCGTCCCGGTAGGCGTGGAGGAAAGGGTACGGCGGCGGGACCGCTTTCTTGAGCCGCGCAAGTTCGGCTTTCTGGGCCTCGAGATGGTTGAGCCAGACCCCGCCGAGAAATCGCTCGATCTGGCCCGGGCCGTAGTGATAGACGCCTCCCACGAATGGCAAGCCGCGCTTCTTCGCGGGTGGAGCGGTCATGTCCCGCCACAGGTAGTAGCGCACCGGCTCGATGAATTCGAGGTTGGTGTTGAGCAGCGTACGCTGCGTCCGGGCACCCTCCGCACCGCCGAGCTTGACGTAGTTCCTGTCATCCACGGCCCGCTTCTCGAGATGGATGGAGAGCAGCAGCTGCTGGAAGTCCGACGCTGCCTGCCGGGCCTCTTCCAGCGAGGCCCCCCGGTCCATCAGTGCGTACCAATCGTCTAGGAACGGATGCTCGTGGGGACGGGTCTTCAAGTACGCTAGCCAGCGATCGAGGGTCTTTCTGTCGAGGCCGGCTTCATCGGCAACCTGTTGGGGGTTCCCCCCTCGATAGGCCACTCTGTAACTGGCGACAAGGAAGTCGGCCGTGCGCTTCATCAAGACATCGATCAGCTGGTCGCGTTCCTTTTCCAGGAACAGGTCGATGCCGAGCTTCTGTTCTGCGACTCTCCTCTTCGCGGCATCGTAGGCTTCCACCTCTTCAGCTGGTGCTAAGGGGTAGCGATGGTCCTTTGTGCTGCTGAACACGCCCTGCAGCGCGTAGAAATCGGTCTGGGGGATCGGATCGAACTTGTGATCGTGGCATTGCGCGCAGCCGATAGTGAGGCCTAGGAAAGTCCTTCCCGTCACATCGACGCGGTCGTCGTCGCGGTCCCTCAAGGCATGGAATCCCAGTGCCGCGAGATTCTCGCCGCGTTCGGCCTCCGGCAGAAGGTCGGCAGCGAGCTGCAACACGACAAATTGGTCGTACGGAAGATCACGGTTGAACGCGTTGATCACCCAGTCCCGGTACCGCCAAGCGTTCGGCAGAGGCGTGTCGGCGTAAGCAGCTGACTGCCCGTCTGCATATCGGGCCAGGTCAAGCCAGTGCCTGGCCAAGCGCTCCCCGTACTGGGGTGATCCGAGCAAGCGATCAACCAGCCGTTCGTAGGCGTCGGCCGCGTTGTCCGCCAAGAACGCAGCTGTTTCCTCTGGCGTCGGCGGAAGGCCGAGCAAGTCGAAGCTTAGGCGTCGGATCAAGGTCGCCTTGTCGGCAGGCGGGGCTGGTTCCAGCCCGGCTTTGCGAAGACGCTCGCTGACAAACCCGTCGATCGGCTTGGCAGGGTCGCCATCTGCTGCCTCTGGCCGCCGGACCTCCTTGAACGCCCAAAAGTCTCGCACCTCGGACGAGATTTGCGGTGCGTCGACGACAGAATCGGCTGTCGCGGGCCATTCCGCCCCGTCCGCGATCCACTCTTCCAGAACGGCGATTTCCGGATCCGACAGCACCTCCGTCGGCGGCATCTTGAGCTCGTCGTGCGTGCGACGCACGGCGGCGAGGAGCAGGCTCGAAGACGGTTGCCCGGGAACCAACGCTGGGCCACGGGTGCCTCCCTGCAGGACTCGCTCGAAGGAATCGAGGCGCAAGCCGCCCATCTCCGAGTCCGCATGACAGGAGTAGCACTTTTCCGCGAGGAGCGGACGCACCTTGGACTCGAAGAAGTCGGGGCTGCCTGCGGACAGCGAACTGACCGCCAAGAGCACCGCCGCAGCCGGACGTTTCATGCAGAAAACCTAATAGCGTGCAAACAGCGCTTAGACATAGGCTACATCAACCCGTAGCTCGCAGTGGTGCCAAATCCAGCCGGATTGCACGCTTCTTGGCAAGTGTACGATTACTTAGCCACCCACGCTGCTAGTGAAGGCATCTAGACGACCAGAGGACATTTTCTGCTCGCATCATCCGCCGTTGGGACAGCCACTGGTAGCGGCACGTCCGGCGCACCGAACAGGCAGACCGATCCAGCCGGATTCTCCACTCTGGCCAAGCAGTCCGAGCGCTTGCAGCTGCTCACACCCGGCGGGCCTCCATTCCTTTCTCGCGGTCTAAACCACATTGACCCTGCAAGTCTCCGGTACCCGGAGAACCTTCATATCTGGAAGCAAGAGTATAGGGGCAGCACGACAAGCTGGATCCGATCCAGGGGGCGGTCACCGCGAACTGCTCTACGCCGCATTTGCGGAGGCGACCGGCTGGGGAACTTCCAAACAATGCAGTAGCCCGTTCCTCGTGCCGTCCCTGCCGGGAGCCAATACGCCCCGAGACCGCTTGTCTAGGGGTATGAGGCCTGACCGCACTCCGGATGGACGGGTAACGAGCGGTTCAAGAAACTCCACCGCGGAGCATGTGGCAGCCACAGCACACTTCTGAGACTCGCAGCAGAAGTTCGACCTAGCGAACTAACTTATTTAAGTCGCCCTGCTATTCTAGGTTTCGATGGATAGCTTGCGCACGAGCGTGGACATTCCCCGCGACTTGCACCGGAGACTGCACGAGGCTGCGAGGTTGCGAGGCTGCTCGGCCCGCCAGTTGATTCTCGAGAGCGTCGAAAGGATAGTCTTGGAGGCGTCTCCGAAGCGACCTAGGCGGCGGCTTTCGCTTGATAGAGCACCGGTGTCATCACGCGGTCACGTATTCGACCTCTCGTCGGAACAGATCCATGAACTTATTGAGTTTCCCTGATATCAATGTTTGGCTGGCTCTGCTCGTCGACGACCACATCCACAGGCCAGCAGCCCTCGCATGGTGGCGTGCAGACCGTTCTCATCAGGTAGCATTCTCGCGGCTTACCCAAGTCGGTGTGCTGCGCTTGCTGACTACATCCGCCGCGATGAACGGTCAGCCGCTGTCCATGGCAGAGGCCTGGTCTGCCCACGACTACCTCTACTTGGACGACCGGGTGGTGTTCCTGACTGAGCCGCCAATGCTGGAGCGAGCGTTTCGCAACGCGGCTTCCAACGATCAAGTCTCTCCAAAGCTCTGGGTGGACGCCTACATCACAGCATTCGCCGAGGTGTCACAGGCACAGGTGGTGACCTTCGACCGAGCATTGGCGCGTCGGTGTCAGGGGAGTCGCTTGCTACCTGCCTAGCGCGGTCGTGCCCGGACTCTGCCACCTAGGCTCAGACTTCGTTACACCGTTCGATTTAGGTTGTCGTGTGATTGGGCTGCGACTGCCGCCGGGTGAGGCTGTGTGAGGGTCAGCTGGGAACAGTCGCTGAATGGTAATGAGTAATGCGGCGCAGGCACGTGTCGGTAAACTCGCTGCACGGGCGGTGCAACTTAGCCCGGACAGGGCCCGGAGGAGGCCGCATACCGTCTCGGGGGCGTCCATTGCTGGCGCCAGCGCAGCCGTCGCGGCGGCCGGAGGCTGACGAAGCCTTTGGCTCCTGCGGCATGCTCTGGCGCGGACCGAAGGGCAAAGCTAACTTGCCGGGCAGTGGCTGGCGCTCGGAGGGCAACCTGCAACCGGAAAGACTGGACAACCTAGATCGAATGATATTGCGGCTGGTCAAGTGCTCTGCTCTGAGCGGAGAGAGCACCTAACCCTCTGTTCCTAGAGCTGTTACGACGCCATCAAGCATCTCACTGCCTCGCCTGATGTGCCGAAGTCTGAGGCTCTCTCCTGAACATTCCCCGCACCAAGCGCAATGCTCTCGCGTGGCACACGTGCGCGACATTGCGCGACATTTCTGTGACCGAGGCCTAGAATCATTGGTTGAGCCGTGCAAGTCTCTGCGTAAATATTACGCACGGATGGAACACCCCCTATTTCAGACTCCCTGGCGGCCTTCGAAGAGCGCCGCTCTCGGATCATCCTTGAGATTGCCCAGCTCGGCGCGGATTCCGGTGAATGTGTACACGTGATCCGTAGAATTGTGAACGCTTGTTCCGAGTTATTGTGAACACCTCGGAGCACAGCGACGCAACCGCCTGCAGGATGACAACTCGATGGTGCCTTCGTCGATTGGATCCCTGTCTGATTTCGAGTCCTTACGGGCACCACAGCGTCCGGCGCACTGGCTTCGATGGGAAGTAGACGCGCCGAACCCCATGAGATCAACGCAGTTCGACCAACCACGGAGGAGATGGTAGCCTTCTTGGCCCTGGACCACGACGGCTCCATCGTGATGGTGAATCTGCTCAAGTTCAAGCCCAATGCCTTCGATGAACACTACACGAGATACGCGGCGGGATCTAAGCGATCCTCGAGAAAATTGGAGCACGAGTGGTCTTCGCGAGTCGGGCTGTCTTCCCTCTTCTAGTCGACCTGAAGTGGGATGCCGTTGCTTCGGTACAATACCCAACGAAGGAGACCTTGGCCGAATGCCGGGATCAGCCGAGGATCTGGCGATTGTCATCCTCGCAAGAGCTGGTCTAGACTGAAGTTCCGGGGCAAGATTCGCGATAAGTCCTTGTTTTGTCTTCGCTTAGCTGGATTTGGAGTTGCAGTCCACTGGGAACGTTCTGACCAGTTCAAGCGCCCGCTGCTGGAGGGCGCTCGGCTCGGTCAAGCGCTCTAGGGTGGGCCCGTCCGCATCGCCGTGCAAGCGGCATTGATGGCGGCAGCGCGTCGCCATGGCCTGGAGTAGCGTTGAGAAGCTGTGCAGTGGCAAACCGTCCGACGTTGTGCGCCCGTTCTTCTTCGCTTGCAGGCTCTTGCGCGGCTTGGCGGGCGCTACCGGGTCCCGCCGCGCCTGCCAGCCCGCCAAGTCCTCGTCTGCGAACAGCAGCGGCGCCAAGGCCTGCCGCAGGTGCCATTCCACGTAGTACGCCAGCAGGCATAGCAACAGGTGTGCCCGCACGCGGTCCGGCTTGCGATGGCGGATCGGGCGCACCCGCAGGTCGACCGTCTTGAGACACCGGAAGGCCCTCTCGACCCGCGTCAGCTGCTTGTAGCTGCGCACCACATCGGCGGCCTGCAGACGGCTCTCAGCCTCACTGGTGCGGATCACGTACAGGCCGTCTAGGCTCGCCTCGCGCTCGATCGAGTGCGCGTCCCGGTGGAACTCGAAGAGGCCGTCGGCGATCTCAGTCTGGAAGTGTTTGCCGACTTTGCAGCGCTGCTTGGCACGCCCGACCTTCTCGGCGATCTGAGTCGCTAGCAGCGGTTTCTTGGTGCGCCGCCGCACCTCGCGCTGGATGCGCTCGAGAGCCTCCTCGGTGGCTGCCAGCAGCGCTTCGCGCTTGTTCCGGCGGCGCTCGGCCAAGGCTGGGTTGCAGCACACGATGAGACGCTCGCCGGGATACAGCGGGGAGTGGATCTCGGCCAGGTTGCGGGTGTCGAACAGCGACATTGGCACGCTGTTGTCGTCCGCCAGCTTGCGGATGTCGGGATGCCGCAGGGCCGAGACCCAGCCCAAGCCGGGGTATTGCCGCAGGGTCTCGATCTGGGTGTCGGTGAGCATGCCGCGGTCACCCACCAGCACCACGCGTTGCAGGCCGAAGCGCTCGCGCAGGGTCTGGACTTGGTCCGGCACGGTGGTCGGGTCGGCCGTGTTGCCGGGATAGGCCTGCACGGCCAGCGGGCGGCCCTGGGCGTCGGCCAGCAGGCCGTAGACGACGATCGGGCGACCGCGCTTGCCGTCGCGGCTGTAGCCGTAGCGCATCAGCGGGCAGGTGCGGCCTTCGTAGTAGCTGCTGGAGACGTCGTACAGGACTTGGGAATCGTCGCCGAGGTGGCGTCGGGCGAGGCGTCGCTGGATGCGGTCTTGACGCTCCAGCAGCCAGTCCATCGCGGCGTAGAGGTGCTCTTCGTCAGCGTCCCCAAGGGCCAGTTCGGCCGCCAGAGTGGTGCTGTGCCAGAGACGCGTGGTGGCGAGCTTGGAGGCGGGCTGCAGCAGGCGCTGGGCGAGCATGGCGAGCACGGCCGAGCGCTGAGGCGAGGGGGAGCGGTCGAGCAAGGCGGGCAGGCCCAGACGGCGGAAGGCCTCCAGCACGAGTTCGACATGGCCGTGGGGGCGGGAGCGGACGATGGAGAAGGCTTGCTCGGGGCTGACGAGGGGCTGGTTTTTGAGCAGCTTGCGCAGAGTTGCGACTTTGGCGGGGGGCCAGGCAGAGAGATTGGCGAGGGTGCGCTTGCGCACCTTGGAGCCCTCGCGCTTGCCTTCGCGCAGGAGGATGGCAGGGGGCGAGCCGCGGTTGGGGACGACTTCCACATACATGGGAACATTATAGCACAAAGAAACCCAATAACACAAGGCAATATTTAATGAACCGATCAATAAAATCTGCAATTACATGGGAACACAAAAACAAGCTTCAGAGCACCAATCAGCGCGATAAACCCAATTCTTTCAATGAGTTAGCACCGGATCGCAGGAGCGCACCCTCCGGGAACTTCAGTCTAGAAGGATAGAAGGACAGGTGCTCTATGCGGCCATTCAGACTGGCGTGCGTGAGATGGCGACTTGATCTATGAGCTTGGGGAAGGTGTTCGAGTGGCCAGTGGGCTCGGGGCCCAATCCTGCTCTGAACCAACTCAACGGCGGCCCCGTTTCGGCGGATGCACAGCTGGCAGAAGCAGGACGGCAAGTGAACACACCCCAAAGTCGTTGAATCACAGCTGTGGTTCCGCGATATTCGGTGCAGTCGGCGGATCAAAGCAGAAATCTCAGTCTCCATCATGATGAAGTCCTCCTGCTGCGCACCATGGCGTGCCACCGTGGTCCTGGCAGCTGCGAGCTTGGCGGCGGTGCCGTGCGGTTCGCAGGAGCCACGGCCAACCGCAACGACGACCGCGCGCCTGCTGTCCGCCTTCTACGGACTGGACAACGGCCTAGGGGTCGGGATCAATCGCATCTGCCCGGGCGCGTCCGGGCAGGACGGCATGCCGGCCGTGTTATCTCATACGATCGACCCGGAAACCCTCCAGCGCGAGGACTTCCGGGTTTTCACGCGGTCCGGGGCTGAACGTACGCCCTTCTGCGTGACGCTCGCGCCGGCCCGCGACCCCGGCGAGCTCAGAACCGTTCTCCTCATCGGTGAACTCGGCGACGCCGCCAACGACCCTCCCGTGAAGGTGCTCGTCGTCGATGACCTGGTCTCGGACGGGATGACGGGCCGTCCGGTGAATTTTCGCGGTGCGGAGACGCATGTCATTCCGCTTGAGGACGGGCCCACCCTCGTGCTGGCGGAGGTCGTCCCCGAGGATGAACGGTCCGTGTCGGGCCGCGGGTCCGCCTGCTCGGCAAGCGCCCGACAGGTGGTCCGGGTGACCTGGGCCGGCGGCGTGCGGCTGCCGAACGGCGACGACCCCGGCGACGCCGAGCGGGCGCTCTATCGCGTGACGGTGCAGCGTCCGGACGGCTCGCGCGCCGAGATCGCCCCGGCGGCGCTCGCGGAACTCGGCGACAGTGACAACAACCACTTTCTGTGCCTCGGCACGGCCGACCCGGCCGTCTCCGTCGCCTTCCCGGCCGGCCATCTTGTCGACCCGAATCGGGACCTGAATCCTGACACGCAAGTCGCAGTCCTAACCGTCCCCCGGCCGGAGCCGCACGAGGCACCGGCTGTCACCCGGGACCGCCGCAGGCAGTAGCCTGGCGAGCCCCTCGCGAATCGGGTCGGTTTGCTCCGAATCCACGAGCGCCCGCCTTTCGCGAGACCTACCCACCCGAAGAGTCACGCTACCGAGAAACTCGAGCTTCGGCTTACTCGCGGCGACTTTTCGTCACGGCCCTCGCGAGATCTCGAACACGCCGCCCCGGGCCACTTCGCTGCTCGCCCGGCCTATCGCGTCTTGTCCTTGAAAAACTCCACGGCATTCGCCATTCTTCCGAATCTGCGCGGTCCGTATCCGCGCCATCCCTATTCCGGCAGGTCAGCATCCTTCGTCTCGGGTCCGGCTGCGATGACCGCCGCGCCCGCAAGGAACAGCAAGCTCAGTAGCGACGCGGAGCCGCGGAGTGTCATGCCACCATCCCGCTGAAGCCAGCCTGAAATGAACAGCACGGGCGCTGCGAGGATTCGAGCGACGTTGAAGCAGAGACCCGCCCCAGTGCTTCGTACGCGCGTCGGAAACAGTTCCGGGAAATACACCGCATACCCAGCGTGCATTCCGAGCGTGAAGAAGCCGAATATCGGAAGCGCAACCAGCAGGGCGGTCGGAGTCGAGATCCACTGGAACAAGGCCAGCGCGGCCCCTAGGCCAGCCAAGTGATACAGCGCGAACGCCTTCCGGCGGCCGACCCATTCTGCAAACGCGCCGAACGAGAGCAGACCGCCAGCGCCGCCGGTCGAAGCCAAAAGCATTCCCAGCATTTCCCAGCGCTTGAGGCGGGCGAAACGATCATCGGCCGAGGCTACGCTCGTCCCGTCGGAGAGTGCCGCTGCGTCGATGCGCTGCTCGGCCTGGGCCCTGAGCAGGTCCTTCCCGTAGATATGGACCCCCCAGAACGTTGACAGCCCGATGGCGGCGAGGGAGATTCCGACGAGGGTTTTCCGGCGCAGGTCCGAGCGGAACAATTCCAGCGCTCTGCCAGCCCGCTTCCTATTGGCCAGCCGCGACTTGCTCCAAGCTTCTGTCTCTCCCCGCAGCTTCCATCGGATGACCAAGATCAAGAGGGCCGGAAGTGCCCCGGCGGCAAAACCGACCCGCCAACTCGCGACAGATCCCAAGCCCAAGTAGGACATCTCGAATTCCCGGCCGGCAACGATGAACGCCCCGACCGCGACGGCAAGCCAAGTTCCGAAGACGCTGGAGGCGTGGAAGATCGCCAGCGACCATGCACGGGCTTTCTTCGGGAACACTTCCGCAACCAGCGACGCTGCGACAGCCCATTCCCCGCCGACACCCATGGCAACCAGAAAACGGAAGCCGACCAAATGCCACCATTCGGTGGAAAAAGCGGAGACGAACGTGAACGCCGAATACGTGGCAATCGTCAGGATCAAGGCCTTTACCCGACCGACTCGATCGCCAAGGATCCCGAACGCAACTCCGCCGACCGCCCCGCCCAGCAGGAATGCGCCAAAGGCGATGTTGTTGAAGTACGCGAGCCGGCCGGCTCGCTCGGCAGCGTCAAGGCGATCCATCCCTGGGAGCAGGTCCGGCATTGCCTCATTCATGCTGGAGACGTAGACTTGCCCCTCGAACGTGTCGAATATCCATCCGAGAGAGGCGATCAAGAGCACTGTCCACTGGTGCCTGGTGATGCCGTGGTACCAAGGCCCGCTGCTGTCGATTTCGAGCGCCATCCGTCCCGCCACCATACTGTACTCGCGATGATCCAACCGACGTACCGAACCCGTTCAAACCCCAGGGCCGCGGAAATCCGCCGACTCAATGCGCTGACGCCGGCCCAGGTCTCGGAGCAGGCCCACTCGCACCTACACGCCGTTGAGGGCATCGACGAACTCCACCTCGATATGGCGCAAGAGATCGTATCGGAACTGCGCAGAAGCGAGGATTCCGGCCGCCATCTTGCCCTGATCCTGCCTTGGGGCCCTGTCGGCCAGTACCCAATTCTTGGAGAGCTGCTGAAACTTCAAGGACTCTCGCTGAGAAACTGCACCCTGTTCTTCATGGACGAATACGCGGACTCCACAGGCTGCGCTGTGCCTTCCTACCATCCGCTGAGCTTTCGAGGTGCGGCATTGCAGTGGCTTGCCTCTCTGCCTTCGGAGTTGCGGCCGGAACCCGAATCAGTCTTGTTTCCGGATGGCACGAACTCGGAGTTGATCGATGGGCGGATCGGAGAGCTCGGAGGGATCGAGGCCTGCATTGGCGGCGTCGGAATCCACGGGCACATCGCATTCAACGAGCCGGAGCCGGGAGTGTCCAAGTCCGGGATCCGGCGCGTCACCCTCAACGATTTCACCCGCACCATCAACGCAATCCGGGCCGGAGTTGGCGGGGACCTGGAGAACTTCCCGCACGAGGCATGGACGCTCGGGATGGCCCAGTGCCTCTCGGCCAGGCGGGTCCGTCTCTACTGCAGGAGCGACTCAGGCTTGGACTGGGCCAAGACGATCCTCCGCCTGGCTGTTCTCGGGACTCCAGGTGACGACTATCCGGTGACGTGGATTCGGCACCACGCCGATTACCGGATCGTCACGACCCGAGAAACACTCGAATCGCCCGTCTTGCAGCTGCCGTAAACGTGGCGGGTCGCGTGGCTGCAGGAAACGCTCGCGCAGGATGTCCTGTGCACATCACAAGACCCGGCTTTCTGTGCGGCTCGCAGTCCATGCTCGGTGCAGCACCGGGCGCTCGGATCGAGGGCAGCCCGGCGCTACGCAAGGATTCCTGACATGGGCTGCCCGTGGTCCGTGATTGGGACAGGGCGGTCGTTGGCGTACAGGTTTTTGGCCGAGTCGATCCCCATGGCGGCGAAGATTGTGGCGAAGTAGTCCGGAACAGTGATCTGGCGGTCGACAATTTGCTTGCCGATTTCGTCGGTTGTGCCGACGGCGACCCCTCCGCGAACTCCGCCCCCCGCAAACAGCGTGCTGAACGCTCCGGCCTGGTGGCCGCGACCTCCGTACGCGTCGAATTCTGCCGGTCGGCCGAACTCGGTAGAAATCACGACCATCGTCCGGTCAAAGAGCTTGTGCTCTTCGAGATCGTCGAGCAGGGCTGCAACGGCCCGATCGAGGTCCTGGATCAGCAGGTGCTGCTTCAGGATGCCGTCTTGATGTACGTCCCAACCTGTACCATTCAAGAAGTTCAGATTGAACGACACCTCGACAAAACGCACCCCTGCCTGCACGAGTCGCCGCGCTAGCAAGCAGCGCTGGCCGAACTCACTGCCGTACGCTTCGCGGAGGCTGGACGACTCCCGATCCAAGTGGAAGACGTCCATGAACCGCTTGCCCGCCATTCGGAAGCCTTGTTCGCTCACCTCCGCTTTCGCCCTGACGAGAGCGTCGTCGTCATTCCGCGCCAAATAGTCGGCCCGCAAACGTCCGAGTAGCATTTCCCTTCTCTTCTGACGCGCGTTGTCAACGTCAGGCGCTGGGTTCAGCCCCGACGGGCCGGTCTCGATCTGGGTCAGGTAGACATATCCGCAACGAGCACCCAGGAACCCGGGATCCCGCATGATGTTGGGGTATCCCATCACCACATACGACGGCACGTCGTCCGACTTGGTGCCCAATTCGTGCGAGACCAAGGAGCCGACGGAAGGATAGATTATCGTCCCGCTCGGCTTGCGGCCGGTGTGCATCAAGTTCGAGGCCGCACCGTGCTGGCTGTTCAAGTCGTGACTGACCGTGCGGAGGAGCGCGCAACGGTCCATGCGGTCGGCCAATCGCGGCAGGTGCTCACACAGTTGAACGTCCCGGGCGGCTGTCGGAATCGCGTCATAGTAGGAGCCTGGGATGTCCTTGCCGTTGCCCCTTCGCTTGGGATCGAAGGTGTCGATGTGACCGGCTCCGCCCCCCAGCCAAATGTAAATGCACGCATCCGCCCCGCCGTTGGGCGGCTGGCGCTCCTCGGAAAAGGCCAGCCGCGATCCGGCCAGCCCGGCCGCAACGCCCTTGAAGATGTCCCGTCTAGTCGGCTGCATCGAAATCTCCTTGCGCTACGGAATCATCGAGAACTCTGGCGTGTTGACGAGCGCCCACACCATGTCCTCGAACCGTTCCCGGAATTCCGGGGTCAGCCGGGTCGTCGGAGGATCCCCCATGCGAACCTTGCGCTCCTCTTCCATCCGGATGCGGTTGCTCTCCGGGTCAAAGTGGTTCCCCCAAGAGACCCTTCCGTCGGTCTTCTTGGCCGCGTCCCCACTACGGTGGTCGGCCTCGGCCGTCACGACCCGGTCCGCGAAATGCGGGCCGAGCAGGTCGAGCATCGCCTGCCGTTCCGCAGGAATCGGAAGGCGGGTCAGTGTTCGCACGAACACCTCATCCACCATCTCGCGCAACGGCCTCTCCTCCAAGGCCAAGCGGGTGAAGAAGCTGTCATCGGACAGCCTCGTAACCCGGACGCCCGTCGAACCGTTGGCCAGCGCCAAGGACTGCATTGCGGACGGAGAATCGTCACGCTTGGATGCCGGGCTCTGGCGGGACTGCCGCCAGCCGTACGCCGACAGCATGTCCACGATCGCCTGGGCGCGCGGCAGCGCCAGACTCGGACGATCGCGCTCGTTCGACAGCGCGGTCATCTCCCAAGCCCGCTCAGGAGATCCCATGTTGAGGAACTGACGCAATGAGCGATTTCCGAGCGGGTTGAGGTTCAGCTCTTCTGAATCCAGCCCTTTGCCCGCCACGGCATGCAGCGAATCCACGAGTTGTTCGGCCGACATCTGTCGCCGCACGGGCCCGGCGAAGAGCTTGGCCGCTTCGCCGGGCGAGGCCGGGTCGTCAGGAACGGGACGCCGTTGATACGTGTGCGACCGGAAGATCAATCCGCTCAAGTGCTTCAGGTCGTAGCCGCTCAGCACGAACTCCCTAGCCAAGAACTCCAGCAATTCGGGATTGGATGGCTCTGCGTCTTCCCAGTCGTCCAGCGGCTCGACGATGCCACGGCCCATGAACCGGGCCCATACGCGGTTGGCGACCACGCGGGAAAACCGATGGTTCGCTGGATGGACCAGCATCGACGCCAGCGCATGCCTTGCGTCGACCGAGGTGTTCCTGGGCGGCGGGGCCAACTTGCCCGCATCGGGAAACTCATCGAACGCCCAATGCGGATCAATCGATTCCCCGGCCGTCAGGGTGATCTCGACGTATGGCTTCCGGCCCCCTTCCCGCACCGGAACGGTGCTCGATGCCGGGAGAACGACCGCGTCTCCCTCGAGCATGGCCGCCATGCTGAAAAGGTCCTTCTGGCGGAAGGGATGGAACGGAGCGTCATGGCAGCGCGCGCAGGACAGCTTGTTCGCGAGAAATGCCTGCGAAACGATGTCGGCCTTGGCAGCCATCGGCGCGTCATTCAGGCTGGCCATGCCAAAGCCTGCCGGGCCTCCCTGATACAGGCTCCCTTCCATCTCGATGAGTTCCACAACTAGGCGGTCGAATGAGTATCCGTCCGCGAATGCCTGGTGGATGTACCAGCGGAACGGCCCGGTATTGTTCAGATCCGGCTTGAGGATGCCCGGATTCTCTGCCAGGACATCCTGCCAGTAGGGAACCCAAGAATCGGCCCAGTCCGGGCTCTCCAAGAATTGCTCGATCGCCAAGGTCCGCCGCGTCTCCGCTGGCTGGGCCAGAAACGACCTCACCATCGTGGCTGACGGTACAAGGCCGGTCGCATCCAGAGCGAGACGCCGCAAGAACTCAAGATCGCCCACCAGATTGTTGGGCATCAGCGACGCCTCCGCCAGCCCCTCGTAAACGAAACGGTCCACGTCGTTCTGAATCCACTCGTTGTCGTCAACCCGCGGAATTTCCGGGCCTGGCTGCGACAGAGTCCACTCCCGCGCTTGCCGATGTCGTTCCGTCCACTGCGCCTCGACGGACTCATCAGACTGCCTCCGTCGCTCGATGTCATCTCGATGGTGTCGGAACCTCGACGCAATAGCGAACTCCGACCAGTCCGTATCCGTCAGCAGCGGTGCGTCCGAGCCACCGATCACTCGGTCGATCTCGCCAGGACGGGCCATACTCACCGAGAGTTCCCCCGGAAACGGGGCGAGGCCCTTGCCGCCGATCACCGCGACCAACCGGAAGCGATGCTCCCCTGCCTCCAGAGGAACGGTCGCGAGAACGTCCTGGTGGGCCGGCGGAGCGGGTCGGATCACTCCGTCGGACTCGGAGGGCTCGGGGAGGGCATCGTGCGCTGCGGTGTTCGGCGCCTGAGCCTTCGTGCGAAGCACCGGCTTGCCGTCGACCAGGAACACAGCCAGCCCCTTGGATCGCAACCGGATGCGATACTCACCGCGCTCCAGCGTCTGTTCCATACTCGCTTCGAGCGAGAACGGCACAGAGCGGTCCAGAGGAAGTGCGTTGCCACTGAACTTGGCAGGTATGCGCACAAAGGCAAAGCCGGATTCCGAGTACTGCGTCGTGGGGTCGCCCTGCGGGTCCAGCCAAGCTCCCTCGGCAAGGTCTTCGAAAATCCTCACCGTCACCGGTCGATCGTTCGCGCTGAGAAGCCCGAGCGAACCTGTCGCACACAAGAGGAAGGCCAGCATCGAGTTACGACGACGAGCACAGTCGAACTTGCTAGTTTTCGGGTGTCTTATCCCGGAGTTTGGGAGCCGCACGACCACATTATATTCGCAACCTGTGGATTCCGGTTGTTCTGACAGAGAATTTCCGGACCTCGCACCTCCCACAGACTCGCCCATGAGGGTGAGCAATGCTGTCACGGCGACATGGAGGTTGTCGTTTTCGGGTAGCAGTCCGCACCTCCTACTGCTCGGAATGACCGGTTCCAACAGGTTCCCGTCTCCCAGCGGATACACCGCCTCCATGGATTCCAGTTCCCGCACCATGCCCTCCATCATGCTCGCGAGCTGTTCGGGATTCTCGGCCGCGAGGTTTCGTGACTCGCTCAGAACCGTCGCCAAGTTGTAGAGGGCGTAACGCTTCTGACCCTCGGCAAGATACTCGTAGCGCACCTTCCAGTCGCCTGTGCGCCAAGTGGTGAAAAACCGCGACGCGGGTGGGGGAAGGCCCGCTCAGGGTGCGCCTGGACGACAGCCTGCGGGCGAGGTTCCGCAACACGGTCCCGGACGGGTACGTGTCGGCAGCCGAGGCCAGACGTGAACTGGGCGTGTCGTGTCAGACACTGTGGTCCCAGACCCAGGCCGGCTCGCTGTCAGCGCTGCACGTGGTGAGGGGAGCGCACAAGGGCTTGTACGTCCGCTGGGAAGAGTCGCTCCAGCCGCTGCTGACGGGATTGGAGGCTGCTGCGCAAGACTGATCCATGGGAGCAGGCGGCAGGGGGCAATGCGGCGGTCTGTGCCGGTACACTCGTCGCGGACAGACACACGGCGGGAAACGTGGTAACGTTACTAGCAGGAATTGATTTGGCCTTGGGGTGAGCAGGCGGCAGGAGACAGCATGGCCTTGACGAACGCCGAGAAACAGCGGCGCTATCGCGCCCGGCAGCGGGAGGGGGCGCGGCCAGTCCGCTACCGCCGCCCGCAGGACCGGCGCTCGAATCCGCAACGCTGGCGCGACGCGGTGGCCGACTTGGTGCAGTTACAGGAGCGCTACGGACAGTGGCTGGAGAATCTGCCGAAGAGCCTGCATGGTTCAGCGCTGGGGAAGAAGCTGCGGGCAATCGCTGCCGTGGATCTCGACGCCCTGCAAGCCGTCGAGCCACCCTTGGGCTTTGGGCGCGACCGAGCGGGCTGGGTCCCGAAGCAGCGAGACCGTGCACCCCGGCGATGACCAAGCGGCGCTCAGTAACGTTACGAGTTATAGTGGGATGCGGACGGCCTTGCCTGGACGTTGGGGATGCGCATTCTGACTCCGCGTGGAACTTGCTGTGCCGGGCCGTCGTGCTGATCCCGGGGGAGGGGAGCACCGTGCGGAAGCACAAGCATGGAACGCTAGCCGCGAACCACGGGTCTGACCGGGAAATCGCACTTGAGGGAGCCATAACTTCCCACTGCCTCAAGTGCCCCGTGCGGGCGTTTGGAACGGCCCGTTCCGTTCCGCTAGCCATGCAATCGCTGGCAGTGGCGTGCGTTCGACACCCGGGAAGACCACTTCACCAAGAACCAACCGCGAATGCGGCGGGAACGGACGCTCGCCTTGAGCCTCGGGAAGCGAAATGGCTAGGCCGACGGACCTCGCCCACCCCCGGCCAGCATTCTCACGGCGTCAACCGGGATGCCAAGATCGCGACCATACCATCCAGATTGGTCGTCCGGATCTTCGTGGCGCCATAGGCGCTGAGGTCGCCGTACCCCAAGTCGTCGGCAAGGATCAGCACGATATTGGGCTTGTCGGAGGCCGCCCCGCTCGAACAGGCCGACGCCAGCAGCACTCCACCAAATGCCAATCCGACGACTGCCCTTTGGGTGACGCCAACGAATTCCGTGCTCATGCGTTGCCCCTGAACCGCGCTTTGGCGCCCTAGTCAGCCTCCGGTTCGTCCCGGGGTGATCCCGAAGCGCCCGAGCCCCAGCGGTAGTAAGTCTCTTTGCCACTAATGGCCTTGAGGGCTCGCTTGAACGGGTTGTTGGTTGCCCCGAAACGCGGTTGCTGTTCGAATCTGTCCACGGTCCGTTGGAGTGGTCCGATGGCGGGCTGGAGGTCTTGATTTGCGGTTGGCGGCTGTGAATCGAGAATGCAGCCGGCGCGGATCTGAGCATCGACGCTGGGATGATCCAACGCCTCGATTAGGATCGGCAGGCCTTTCTTGTAGCGCCCTAGGTTGAACAGGCCTTCGGCCGCAGTGAGCCGCACGCTGACTGCCTCATCCTCCAAGGCCGCCTCCAACGCCGGCACCACGCTCGAAACTGTTTCCGGTCCGCTGAATTGCCCGGCGACCGCCAGGCCCAGCGCCGCCCAGAAGCGGACTGCCGAGTCAGGATCCCGGGTTCGGGAGATCAATTCGGGAACCGCCGCCCGTCCCTGAAGCTGCAGGTTGGCAGTGTCGAGAATCCGCTCGTAGTTCTCCAGGGCTTGTCCAAGATCCCACGGAGATGCGGCTCCTTTCTCGCGCTCGAGCATTTCCGCCTCGTCGAGAAGGCCGAGGTCACGCGTTTCCAGCATCCATTCGCCTAGCCGGCCGCGCATTCGTTGGAGAACTTCCGCGTATTCAGGATCGCTGGCTACGTCTCTGACCATATGGGGATCGTTGTCCGAGTCGTAGAGCTCCTCGATCGGCTTGAACCGCATAGCGAGCATTTCCTGGGGGCCGGTGAGCTTTCCCTGGCGCGCCAGTTCGACCCACTGCTGTACCACCACTGCATCAAACTCATAGTCCTCAAAGGGCTTGAACGGAAGCTGTGGGTAGAAGTTTCTCTGGTAGCGATATCGTTGGTCGCGCACAGTGCGGACCATCTCAGACCGGGTGTCAAGCCGGTCACGCATAGCGAAGACATAGTCCCTGTACTCGACATCGCCGTTAGGGCTGGAAAACAGCGGCCTGCCATGCATGTACGCGGGCGGATCGATCCCCGCCAACGACAAGGCTGAAGGGCCCAGATCCATCAAAGTCACCAGCCCGTCAATCACCGAGCCCGGGGCGGCGGGCGCGAGGTGCTGGTACTTCTTCGGGAAGCGCGTGATCAGGGGAACGTGGAGGCCCTGCTCCCACGCCGTGTGCTTGCCCCTTGGCATGCCCACGCCGTGATCGGACCACACAAAGACGATCGTGTCCTCCCAAAGCTCATCCTGCTTTAGCTGGTCAATCAGATCGCCGGCTCGATAGTCGACCTGTGTCACCGCATCGTAGTAGCGCGCCCAAGCTCTACGAAACTGCGGCACATCGGGGTGGTAGGGCGGAATGGGCGCCTCCATCGGGTCATGGAAATCCCCTGGTTTGAGTCGAGACAACCGCGCCTCGACGATCTCGTCTTCCGGAATCTTCGTAATGCTGGAATGGCACTCTCCAAGATTGAACACGGCGAAGAACGGCTGGTCTTTCTCGCGGCGATTCCTCCAATGGGCTTCATCACTGCTCTCGTGCCAGTCATCGCCGCCCATGTTGTAATCCCTCTTGCTGTTGTTGGTTGTGTAATAGCCTGACTCGCGGAGAAGATTTGGGAGCATCTTCGAAAACGCCGGCCGCCTTGTGTTGCTGCGGTGATGCATGCTTCCCAGCGAATTCGGGTACATGCCTGTAATCACGCTCGACCGTGACGGAGAGCACACCGGGGATACTGAGTACGCCTTGTCGTAACGAATACCCTCTGCGGCAAGGCTGTCGAAGACTGGCGTGCGAGCGTACTCGTCTCCGTAAGCACTCATCATCGGAGTGATGTCCTCGAGCGAGATCCACACGATATTCGGACGATCGGCCGGGGACGATCCGCATCCGGCCAGGATGAGCAAGAGCGACGCCGTAGCCCATAGGTGAGTTCGCATTGCAGAGTTCATTTGCTTGTCTCCGGTCGACAGGCTAGGGCCGCCCACGATGGATCATCGACTGCGTCCTTCCGCCTTGATCTTGTGCAAGAGTTGCCGAAGCCTCGCGGCGACCTCGGGATGCTGGGCATATACGTCCTTCTCTTCTCCGAGGTCTTCGCTCAAGTTGTACAGTTGCGGTGGCTCGCCAGGCTTGGCAATCCCGTCGCGGTACCCGCCGCCGCCCTGGCCATCAATCAACTTCCAAGGGCCCTCGCGAATCGCAAGCATCCCGCTCACGCCGCCGCTCTGCATGACCCTTGGATGGCGTGGCAAACGGTCGGGCTTGCCTCCGAGCAGTACGGGCAGCACGTTGAAACTGTCAGGGCCGGCCTCGGGCGCCAACTCTTGCCCGGCCAATGCGGCGAAGGTGGCCAGCATGTCGGTCAGGCTGATCGTTTCTCCTGAACGGGTGGCGGGCTTGATCTGACCCGGCCACCGAGCTAGGAGGGGTACCCTGTGACCGCCTTCCCAAATGTCGCCCTTGCCGCCACGGAGAGCGGGCCCGTTGGCTAGGTGCTGGACGTCGGGTGACGAAGGCGGTCCCGACCCGTCACCGTAGCCGGCCCCCCGTTGGGCCGCGCTCGAGGCCGGGTTCACCAGCCCGCCGTTGTCACTCGAAAAGATCACCAGTGTGTCCTGTGCCAACCCCAGCCGGCCCAGCGCGTCAAGCACCTCTCCGACCGACCAGTCCAGCTCTTCGATGAAGTCACCATACACCCCAAATTGACTGGCTCCCTTGAAGCGGGCATGCGGGGTAAATGGTCGATGAGGTTGGTGAGGGGCGTAGTAGAGGAAGAATGGCTGTTCCTGGCTGGCTAGCCTCTCCAGCAGGGACGTCGTTCTTGCAGTGAGCTCTACTGCAAGTTCATTGGGTTTCCAGCGCGCGGCTTGCCCGCCATGCATCTCCCCCAAGTAGCGTGATTCCATCCGTCCGATCGGATCGTCCTGATCCAGGCCCGCGACGCGATGATTCTCCACGAAAACGTATGGAGGGTAGGAGTTGACAATAGGGATCCCATAGAAGTAGTCGAAGCCGACCTCGAGAGGACCGGGCTTCAATTCCCCGTTCCAGTCGGGGCCGCCCTTTCTACTCCGCCAGGAATTCGGCTCGCCCTGTCCCTCTCGGTTCTTGGCGTAATCGTCCTCGCGACCGAATCCCAGATGCCACTTACCGATGTGGGCGGTATAGTACCCGGCTGATCGCGGCACGGAAGCCACCGTCGGGCGGGTCTCGTCAATCAGCAGCGGCGCATCCGAGCTCAAAGCGCTTCGCGTCAGCCACGTCCTCCAGCAGTAGCGCCCTGTCAGCAGGCCATATCGGGTGGGAGTGCATACCGAAGACGGGCTATGGGCGTCGGTGAAAAGCACGCCTTCGCTCGCCAGACGATCAATGTTCGGCGTCTGGATTGCCGTCGCACAGTAGGAACTGAGATCCCCGTAACCGAGGTCGTCGGCCAGGATGAAGACGATGTTCGGCCGGAGTGTGGCGTCCGGCGCGCGCTGGCACCCCGACAAGGCTCCTGCCAACTCAGCGAGCAGCAGTGCTCCCAAGCGTCCGAGTGGTTTGCGCTGGTTGCTGCCTAACCTCACCGTTTTCAGTGCCCCCTGACCAAGATCCAAGTGACCGACGCGGCGCGCTTAGAAATCGTAGCGAAGAGCGACTTGAACCACGCGCGATCCGCCGGCACCCAGGATTCTCCCGAAGGCGGGATACACGAGGCTTGCGTTGGGATTTCCGAAATTCGGGCGGTTCAATAAATGCTACTTCGACAGTTCTGGGGGCCTGCCTGACAAACGTCTATCGCCAGAACCTGCGGGCGGAACGGTCTTGGCAGTCAGCGGAAGGGATTGCGGAGTACCAGCGCCACTGCGTTCACGACCTGTCCACCCACTCTGATGGGGGATTGCGCACGCTGGATCACGCGCCCCTGCAAGGGGTAGTCATCCGAGAAGGTCAGCCCTGTCACGGCGACAGTTCCATCGGGAGCCACGTCGAGCCCTTCCAAGATGTCCCTTCCCGATCCGCCGCTATACGTCCCAAACCTGAGGTCCGAGAGTCTAGGAGAAAAAACAGCGACGAACCCATCCGTCTGGCCGCCGTAGCTTTCCTGAAGGGCATCGCGGACCGGCAGGTCGGCGGATGCTGTCATGCCCACCAGCCAGACCCTGCCTCCCGCATCGACCTTGATGTCCTCCCCATCGAAGCCGCTCGAGTCGTCCTGCGAACCACCGAAATACGTCAGCTGGACAGTCCTGTAAGCGGGCCCCTCAAATCTTGCGACAAACGCATCTAGTCCGCCCCGAGCCGTTTGTTGAAAGGCATTGCCACTTACTGGCAGGTCAATTGAGCCTTTTGCAAAATTCCAACTGGCGTGCCACAAGCGAGTGCAGAACGTGAGGCTCATGCCGTGATTGATTAGAATCTGCAATAGAGCGGGCAGAGACAATAAGAAATTCTCATAATTGAGCCGACTCGACTGGGCCGGTGCCGGAGCTAGGCACAGTTCTCTCGTCCCGGCCGTTCCGGGTACCGCGATCCTTGCCTGCTGGCTGTTTACCGACGCTGTGCTCAGAGCGTCAGGCGCATTAACTGGTCCACCGTCAGCGCCACGATGCCGAACATCAGGTGGCAGAGCACCTTGGCGTGTCCGCGCACGCGCACATGCCGCCCTCCGAACTCGTCTTTGAGCCGCCCGTTGACCCGCTCCACCGTCGAGCGCTCGTGGTAGCGCAGCGCCTGCGGCGTCACCTGCCCGATGCTGCGCTGGGCCAGCGCCTCGCGCTTCAGCTCCGCCTTCTTGTGCGCATCCCTCCGCGGGTTGCTGTCGATCAGCGGCACGTGCCCCAGCTTCCGGCTGCAGGCCCGGATCTCCTCCGCATCGTAGGCACTGTCCATCAGGTCGTACAGGTTGTCTACGCGCCCCGCCGTCAGCTGCGCCAGCGGCAGTGCCGCCTGGCTGTCATGCAGCGAGGCCGAGGTCAGCAGGCAACTCACCGGCAGCCCCCCGTCAATCGCGTCAATGTGCAGCTTGTAGCCTGTCCAACTCTCCTGATAGCCCTTCGCATTGCGCTTCACCCCCACGTCACAGACCGTCGGCAGATCGGCTAGCATCTCTTCCAGCGTCATCGACCCCTGCCGCTCCAGCCGGCGCGGCTCCGCCGCCCGTGCTTCTCCCTTGCGCGGTCGCCCGCGCTTGCCTTTCGCCTTGCTTTGCTTGGGCTTACGAGCCGGCTCCTCACGCCCCGGGATGGCCGTCGAGTCGCGCGAGACGTGCCCCGCCAAGTGGCCCTCCAAGTTCCGCTCGACCAAGGCCGCGTGCAATTGCACGGGCAATTCGCTGGCCGCGAATTCGGCGAACGCCCGCGAGAAGGTCGCCTCGCTGGGCAGCGCTCCGGCCCGCTCCCAGCCGCATAGCCGCCGCAGTTGCGGGTCGTGCCTCAGCCGCTCGACCAAGGCCCGCGTAGTCGGCACGTCGAACACCGCCTTGGCCAAGAAGGCCCGCGCCAGCGCGGCCCGGCTCTGCTGCGGCCGCCCTCGCCCGCCAACACACTGGCCGGGCAGCCAATCCTCCACGCGCACCAGTTCCAGCACCTGCACGAAGCGCTTGTTCCGCTCGCTGAGCGGGCCGAGTTCCTCGGCCAGCCACGGGAACAGCCCGTGCTGGAAGGTCTGCCAATACTGTGATACTGTTTCTCTCAGGGACAAGTTCGCTCTCCGTTGCCTAGATCTTCTATTATCCAACAGATGGTGGGCTTGTTTCCACCCGGGCCAGCGCCCCTTGCCCCGCAACCCAAAAAACCGCTATCTCGCTAATTTTGCAAAAGGCTCAATTGAGTCAGTGACTCCGGCCACGACTGGCGCACCGGTCTCGTCCATCGCCACACCCCAACCTGAGTCGTCGCCAGAGCCGCCAAGACACGTTGAGAACGTAATGGCGAGACCGGGTAGATTCAGGCGGGACAGGAACATGTCGCTGGCCCCGCGCAAGCCCGTCTGAACTGGGTCATGAACCGGGAAATCATCCGACTTGGTGTAGCCAACAGCGAAGACTCCGCCCTTGCCGTCAAGCGCAATTCCAGTCAGCTTCTCCTCCGACGAGCCACCGAACACAATTGACCGATGCGAAGTCGCATCCGAGAGCTCCCACGAAGAGATGAAGGCATCGGCGTCCCTCCTATCGGAACTGCTCTGGCCTGGAAAGTCGGCCGATGTCGTTGTTCCGCCTACGATGACTCCACCGGTCCCATCCAGTTCCAACGCGTTGCCAACATCGTCCCCCTCGCCCCCAAGAAACGTTCCGTAAGCGATCCGGCCGTCAGGCGCTATAGCGACCAAGAATGCGTCGCTCTCGCCTCCCCCGAATCGCGGCTGCAAAGCATCCTCGGTCACCGGCAATCCCGGGCCCTTCGTCAGCCCCGTCACAAACGCCAGACCATTTGCATCAGTCTTGATCCGGAGCGCCGCCGTCATGGCGTCCGTCTTGATGCGCGTGGCATAGACGAACTTTCCTCGATTCAGGTCTAGGCGCAGCACATAGGCGGCCATTACGCCGCCCTCACGGCCCTGCGATGCAGCCACCGGAACAGGAAGGCTGCTCTTCGGGGAGTGGCACGCCAGGAACAAGTCTCCCCGCCACAGGGCCGAGTCATCGCAGTCCGCCACACCGAGGTACGTGCTCCATGTCACGACCGGCACCGATGGGGCAGCTGCGACCAAGCAGGCAACGCAGCAAAACGGGACTGCCCAGCGTGTCATTTTCGACTCATCCTATTTCACGCTCGGCTTGGCCAGTACGCCCGCCATGACGTCGTTGAGCTATTGCGCGTCGAAGCTGGCAGGTGCCTACGCCAACGGCAGGCCGAGAATCCGCGCAGCATTGTCGTGGTACACCTTCTTGAGAACCTCGTCGGGCAGGCCGATGCCATAGATCTGCCACCGGCCTTGCGGGGGAGTGGGTGCGGGCGAGTAATCGAAGTACTCGTCAAGGGTCTCCAAGAACCGGAAATAGCAGCGGAACATCTCGGGCTCTAAGTCCTGCTGCGGCACGGACGTTCCGTTCGGAGATGCGTCGGTCCCGAACATGACGCGATCCGCGTACTCCTCAAAGAACCTCCGCGCTCGTCGCGGCTGGCGGCCGAGTTCGCCTAGCCGGGCTCCGATTTCCACGTGCAGGTTGGGGTACCTGTCCAGCCACGACGAGACCTCGTCGAGGTTTTCCGGACGATTTCCCACATGGAGACCGACGAACGTGGTATTCGGATGCCGCTCAATGACCCGGTTGCGGGCGGCGAGCAATTCCGCCTTCGGCGGGAAGTCCTGTCCGTAAAACGACCAGTCCGGGTGATTGCCCAGTTCCTCCCAGCGCTCGTTGAAGCGGTCGGTCGGAATGAAGAATGCATCCGGGTCAGCGACGTGTATGAAGACCGGGAACCCGAGTTGGCCGGCTGCGTCCCACATCGGGTCGAAACGTGGATCGTCGATCTCAACCAGAGGGCCTTGCTGCCCCGCTTCCCGCTCGGACTCGCGAAAGCCTCCCTCGCGCAGGTATAGCCCGAGTGTCTTCAAGATCTTCAGCCCTATCGCGCCCTGTTTCTTGGCGCGGGCCAACTCTTCGGCCTGCCACTCGGGGTAGCCCGGCTCATTGAGCCGGGAAAAGGTCGGGACCGTGCAGGTGATCAGTCGGCCCGGGTGTTGCTGCACCATCTCGGTGACGGTGTGCTGGAGCTGTTCCCCGGTCCCGCCGGTCAGGTTGACCAGTGTCTGGAGATTGAGCTCATCCATCCATTGGCTGATTCGGTCCAGCCGCTCGGCGGCGGTTCCTTGCAGCGCGTCGCTCGTTCCGGGCGTTCGCCGGAATACCGACGAGACGTGGGTGTGCATGTCGATTGCCGGATAGCGCGCGGATGCGACGAGATTCTCCTCGACCGCGAGCATGCTCTTCGGCTGGTAGTCGGCCAAGGCCAACTCGGCCGCGGACCCGGTTCCTTCGCCAGCCCCCGGTTGCGGCTGCGAGCAGGCCGAAGAGAGCACGCCAGCGGCGGCTCCGGCGCGAAGGAAGGAACGGCGAGATTGGGACACGAGAGTTGCCTCCTGATCTGTTCAGATGCCTCTTGGGTGGCGTGGGAACATCGGTCGCATGGTAGGGCGATCCAACGTCGCGCAGTACTCACTGAGGCGCCCCAGGGACTGGGGTGCCCGAGCGGCCTGCTAGGTCGCGTCGGCCGATCGATTCCCCATCGCCTTCCAGAGATCCGCTCGGGGGAGAATTGTACACCCTGTATTGGTGCGACGCGTTTCACCAGCTAGCTCATGTAGGAACGACTAGGTGCAACTGGATGACCAGTCAGATCGCCCCGAGCCGGCGGCGGTCCTCGATCGGACTCAACAGAGGCCTCACGTACTCGACGAACTCCGGGGTCACATCCGACCCGGAAGGGGCGATCCAGGTATCTGGCACGAGCCGCTCCGAGTTTGCAACAGATGCCAACGGCGTCAAGAACGTCTCGCAGCGGTACGGTTCAGACGAGACGCGTCGCAGCGCAACCATCACTCCCCCGCATCCCGCAAGCGCGGCTTGGACGGCAGCCCTTCCGCAGCGGTGAGACTCGTCGGAGTCGATGGACGAAACCGCGAACGAGCACGACCGACCCAGCAGTCCCGGCTTTTCTGATCGCACTCGTAGCCCCGTCATCGCAGAAATTCGCTGTGCCAATACGTGGCCGAGATTCTGCGCCAACTCGTGCTGCGCGCTCCCGGCCCGGTCGAGCGCTGCGCCGAAGGGAATTCCTTCCGGGTCGCGCAGGCCCTCACAGGCAA
This sequence comes from Bryobacterales bacterium, assembly GCA_965207255.1. Classification (GTDB taxonomy): domain Bacteria; phylum Acidobacteriota; class Terriglobia; order Bryobacterales; family UBA6623; genus VXMF01. The sequence goes on from OZ242276.1 coordinate 508,972, forward strand.
CGACGACGGCTCGGCCTAGCCGTTCGACTCGACTTGCCACATCCCGGCAGATCGCTTCGATGGTCGGGGGGCGTTCCGGAAGATAGATGAGGTGGGGGGCGTCGTCGGCGTCCTGCCGAGCCAACGCTGTTGCTCCGGCCACCCACCCCGCATTGCGTCCGATCGTCTCAACAACAGTTACGGGAGACCGCAGGGCTCGGTTGTCCTCTCCTATGTCGCGTGTGGCTAAGGCATAGAACCTCGCTGCCGATCCGAACCCGGGTGAGTGATCGGTGACCATCAGATCGTTATCGACGGTCTTGGGAACGCCAATCACGCGCAGGGCTGGATACTCTCGTTGGGCGAGTTGAGCCAGCATCCACGCCGTTCCCATCGAGCCGTTGCCTCCGGTGTAGAAGAGGCAATCGACGCGCCTTCGTCGAAGGTCGGGCAGCAGCCTCTCGGCTGCGGCGTCGCCGAGATTCATGCGGCTCGACCCAATCGCAGAGCCGGGAGCGGTGCGCAGAGCCCGGACCTGCTCCGGGCCCGCGCTCGACAAGTCGATCCACTCGCCAGCAACGAGGCCCTGCACCCCGAAACGCGCACCGAACAAGGAGCTGTTTCCAGCTTCAGTCCACGCTTCGATGATCCCGGCAAGACTGGCGTTCAGGACTGCGGTCGGGCCTCCGCCATGAACAACTAGAGCTCGTGATCTGCTTGGCATATGTCGAGAGCTCAACCCGCCAGCGACGGGATTCCGGAGCCGCAACCCGTCACCGGCATAAGCTTCCGCCGCAGGCCTTGGGCTCCTCGTGAATCTCGCAAGGTAGCACGGCACTCCATGTCGGCATGGATGTCAGTCACGTTCTCAGGCGCGAGAACAAGGTGTCCGCAATCCGGTCGGCTAATCGACCGGTCGCGATCGGTTCTGGGCCCTGTTGGCAACGGGGGCTTTCCATTGATCCTCCTCTCCCGTAGAGCAGTACGCCAACGATTGGACCCAACAAGGTGCGCTGTGCCAGTCGTGCCGGGAACAACCAGGGTCCAGCATGCGGGGAGGCCGTCAGACGGCCGCATTGACGAACCACCATTGCGGCCAGAACGGTCTGCCTGTCGGACCTCCGGCACGGGGCGGGTCGCTGCCAGCCCTTTGCTACACTTCGGCCTTCGATTTCGATCTGTGTTCGGAGCCTCTCGTAGTCCAATCTGATCGAACAACGAGAGCAAGAGCGTGACCTCTGCAGCACAGAAACGCCTGTTCGACGCCTTGGGCCATGACGTCGGGAAGCAAGGCTGGCGGAATACGCTTGCCGAGATCTTCCAGCAACCCGAGCTTTGGCGCCAGACTGCCGAGTTCTCCGCTTCTCTCGCCGGCCGGCGTCTCGAGCAGATCCGACGGAACAGATTCCTTGTGCTGACTGGGTCGGGAAGCTCGCACTATGTCGGCGAGTGCATTGCCCCAGCGATCCAGCGCGGTGCCAGACGGGCCGCCCAGGCTCTCGGAAGCGGCGAGCTGCTGCTAGCCAAGAGCGATTTGCTGCCTCTCCAGCGCCCCCTGTTGCTCGTCTCGTTCGCGCGTTCCGGGAGCAGCCCGGAAAGCACCGCCCTCATCTCGGCTTGCCTAAGGCGGGAGCCCTCCATCGAACACCTCGTCGTGACATGCAACCCAAGCGGCAAGCTGGCGCAGCAGTGGGGGGGCGGAGTCGAGCGGCGCGTCACCGTTGATGTTCTCGATCCAAGAACGTGTGACAAAAGCCTCGTGATGACGAGCAGCTTCACTAACCTGGCCCTGGCCGGGTTGGTCTTGGGCTACGCCGAGTCCCCGCAGACTTATCTTCGGCATGCTGCGACGTTGGTTGGCGTCGGGCTGGATCTGTTTGAAGGCTGGCTGGACCGTATTGAATCGACCGCCCGGCAGCCGTTTGCCCGCATGATTGCGCTAGGGACCGGAGGTCAGTTCGGGACGGCTCGCGAATCCGCTCTGAAGATGCTGGAGATGACCGACGGACGTGTATCCACGCAGGCGGAATCCTGGCTGGGCTTCAGGCACGGACCGATGTGCGCGTTCCGCCAAGACTGCCTTCTGCTGCTGTTCGTATCCGGCGAGCCGGCTAAGCGCGCCTATCAGCTCGACGTGCTGCGGGAGATCCGCCACAAGGGCCTCGGCGGGACCGTGGTCGCTGTCGGGCGGGAGATTCCTCGCGAGTTGCTGTCGGACCGGGACCTGCTCGTGGATCCGCCAGGCTTGGCCGAACTGCCCGACGAGTGGGCGGCGATCGGGGGAACTGTAGTCGGGCAACTCTTGGGGTTTTTCCGATGCCTCGAGGAAGGCCTTCAGCCAGACCAGCCGGCGGGGAGCGGGGCGATTAGCAGGGTCGTTCCCGAATTCCGGCTCTATCCTGACTGACGCATGAGGGTCTTGGTTGCCGGGGAGCTGAATCCCGACCTTGTCCTTGCTTCTCTGACTTCCGTCCCAGAACCGGGACGCGAGGTCGTGGCGCGCGAGTTCGCCTTGAGGCTGGGAAGCTCCTCGGCGATCTGTGCTTCGGGCTTGGCCAAGTTGGGCAACGATGTTGCCTTCCTTGGCAAGGCAGGCGACGACGCGTTCGGAAGGTTCTGCGTGCAGCAACTGACCGCGGCCGGGGTTGACGTCAGGTTGGTCAGTACGGACCCCTCGCTGCAAACGGGCCTGACAGTCTCGATCACTGGTCGGGACCGTGCTCTCGTCACCTATCCGGGTGCCATGGAGGACTTGCGCGCCGAGGATGTCACCGACAGCGTGCTAGCCAGCTTCCGTCATCTTCATGTTTCCGCCTACTTCCTGCAGCGAGGGCTGAAACCCGGCCTGCCCAGCCTATTCCGCCGGGCCCGAGCGCACGGACTGACAACGTCGTTCGATCCTGGATACGATCCATACAACCAGTGGGGTGACGAGATCCGAGACGTCTTCCGCGACACGAGCGTACTGCTCCTGAACGAGATTGAATTAGAGCTGACTACCGGTAGCGGAGACATCGAGCAGGGCCTACGCCAGCTCACAACCGATTCCACCCTTGCGGTCGTCAAGCTGGGTGCCCGCGGGTCCGCTGCACTGGACGCGAGTGGTGCGATCGAGCGGGTTCCGGCGATGGAGGTTGACGTTCTCGACACGACGGGAGCCGGGGACTCTTTCAACGCAGGATTCCTGCACGCGTGGCTGCGCGACTCGAGCCTGGCCGAGGCACTGCGCTGCGGAGTGGTGTGCGGGAGCCTGTCGACGGGTGGTCTGGGCGGGTGCGAAGCGCAGCCAGATGCTATACAGCTGCAGGAACACCTCGTCCGATTCGAGTCGACTCCCTGATGGGCTCGGCGCACAATTCCGGCCCGCAGGCGGTCGTTCGCTCCGACATTTGACAGTTCCTGCGTCGGCACGGTCCTTGGCGGCGCTGGCCGGGGATAGAATGTAGTCGCTTCCGCACAGCGAGCCCACGAGGGGATGCAGGATGGCCGATCGCCTATATCGACGTGACTTTCTCGAGATGGCGGGTGCTGCTCTGGCGGCTGCGCAATCGGCTGCGGCACAACGGCTCACGCGGCCTGTGCGGCTCGGGTTCGTTGGGGTCGGGGACCGCGGTTCGTATCACCTCGACATCGCCCTCGGCATGGATGGCATCGAGGTCCCGGCGGTGTGCGACATCAACCCTGCCGTTCTGCACCGCGCCAAGACCTGGATCGAGGAGGCCGGCAAGCCCTCGCCGCAGCTTTACGGCAAGACCCGCACCGACTTCGAGCGCATGTGCGAGCAGGAGGAGCTGGACTGCATCATCTGCTCTACCTCGTGGAAGTGGCACGCTCCGGTCCTGCTGGCGGCTATGCGCAACGGAAAGAACGCGGTTTCGGAAGTGCCCCTGATCCAGACCTTGGACGAGGCTTGGGAGATTGTCGAGACGCACGAAAAGACCGGCAAGTGGGCGACGCTGGGTTTCAAGGGCGTTCATTCGACGCTGACCAATATGGTGCACCAAGGCGTGCTGGGCGAGATCATCCACGCCGAGAGCGGCTACGTGCACGATCTGCGGCTGGTGAAGTTCGATCCGGAGCGCGAGCCGTGGCGGCTCCAGCACTCGGTGGACCGCAACGGCTATCTGTACCCGGATCACCCGACCTGCCGCTTAATGCCGGTGATGGACATCAACCACAGCGACCGCTTCGAATTCCTGGTTTCGATGAGCTCGAAGGCGGTAATGTTGAACCGCTACGCGGACTTGTTCTACGGCCCGGACCATCCGTACGCGGCGAAGGAGATGAAGCAGGGGGACTACAACTGCACGCTGCTGCGGACGGCCGGGGGCAAGCTCTACACGCTGAACTTCGACACGAATACTCCCCATCCGCGGGAGTTCACGCGGATTCAAGGGACCAAGGGCGTGCTGTTCTACAGCCGTGGGATCGGCGAGTTCATATACGTGGATGGCGTGAGCCCTGACCACCAATGGGAGCCGTCGGAACAATACATGGAGGAGTACCGGCACCCGGTTGAGAAGGAGTACACGCCGCGTCCACGGACGGCTATCCGCGGGCACGGCGGCGGACAGCGGACGACGCCCTTGAGTTGGCACCGGCTGTTCGAGGCGCTTGTGGAGCAGCGGGTCACGGATTTCGACGTGTACGATTCGGTCACGTCGAGCGTGATTTCGCCGCTCAGCGAGATGTCGGTGGCCAACGGGAGCGAGCCGGTGGAATTTCCGGACTTCACGAAGGGGAGGTGGAAGGAGCGGCTTCCGGTCGAGGTGGCGTACGAACGCGCAAGGGGCTAGTCGGAGGCGGTATCTTGGAGGCTTTGCTGTGCAGTAGCGTCTGTCGCGACGCTCCAAGCAATGAGCGATTCGAATCGAACCCGCCGGGTGGGTGACGGATTGGAGCTCCGTTCTCCGTTGCGGGCGGCCTAGGAGGGGAACTATGTTTGGGAAGAGTCCGAAATCCTGTCGTGCGGGCGTGATTGCCTTGCCGCTGATGCTTGGCCTGCTCGCCAGCCAGGGGTGCGAGTCGCCTCCGGATTCCAGCGCCGTTGTGTTCGAGGGCGCGCGGCTGATCGTTGGCGACGGCAGTCCGCCCGTCGAGAACGCGGCCTTGGTCGTCGATGGCGGGCGGCTCGCCCAAGTCGGCCCTGCGGCCGAGCTAGCCGAGTGGGCCGGCGCGAAACGCGTGGACTTGACCGGAATGACGGTCATGCCGGCCATCATCGACACGCATACCCACCTCAATCAGGAACGCGACGCGCTCGTCGAGGATCTGCGGGCTAGGGCGCGATACGGGGTGAGTGCCGCGATGAGTCTGGGGCGAGACACGCACGACCTGTCGATCCGCGAGGAAGAGATTCCTGGCGCGGCCCGCTTTCGCTCCGCAGGAGTAGGGATTACCTCTCCCGAACCCGGACGTTCGGAAATCCCCTATTGGGTGGGCACCGAAGACGAAGCCCGTCAGGCTGTCCGGGATGAAGCGGCGCGGAAGGTCGACATCATCAAGATCTGGGTCGACGATCGCAATGGGCAGTACGAGAAGCTGTCGCCGGAGCTGTACGGCGCAATCATCGATGAGGCCCACCAGCACGACATTCGCGTCACGGCCCATATTTTCGCGCTCGAAGACACGAAGGGATTGTTGAGGGCCGGAATCGACGCATTCGCGCACGGCGTGAGGGACACGGATGTTGACGAGGAGGTCATCGAGCTGTTCAAGGAGCGCCCGGATCTCGTACTGGTGCCAAATCTCCCCAGTCGGGGCGTGGCGACGGACTTGGGCTGGCTAAGCGGCAGCCTTCCGCCCGACGAATTGGAAGAGCTGCAAGCGGGGGCTGTCGACGACCCCGACGCACAGGCAGTTTTTGCCATCCAGGCAAGGAACTTGGCGAGACTGAGCGCCGAGGGCGTCACCATTGCGTTAGGGACGGACGGCAACACGCCATGGGCGCCGCATGTGGAGATGGAGGACATGGTGGCCGCCGGCATGACTCCGGCTCAGGTCATCGTGGCCGCGACTCGCAATTCAGCGGACTTGCTGGGCCTCCCCGACGCCGGGACTCTCGAAGCTGGCAAGCGCGCAGACTTCTTGGTGCTCAAGGCCGACCCGCTCGACGACATCACCAATACCCGCCAGATCGCTAGCGTTTACCTGAACGGGGAAGAGGTCGACCGCTCCGCCATGGGACTGTGACAGTTTCGATAGCTGACAGGCCCGATGGTACGAAGCCAGCGTCATGGGCATCTTGCGGGATGCGATTCGGGTGCGCACTGCTTCTGGCTCTAGGGCGCGGACAGCCCAACAGGATTCCGCAGCACTGGGGTTTCGAGTCGTTTAGACAGTTCATGCTGCCTCGGAACCAGTGCGAGCGACATGACATCTCGATAGCGTCTGTCTTGGAGAGAGAACAATGACAACTCACGGCATTGCCGGAATCATCCCACCGATGGTGACGCCCTTTGATGCGGAAGGGAATGTCGATGAAGGGCTGCACCGGGCAGAGGTTCGCCACATGCTCGCCGCCAAGGTGCACGGCCTTGCCGTGTGCGGCAGCACCGGGGAGGGTCACACGGTTACCACCGACGAAACCCGGAGGATCACAGCGTCCACGATGGAAGAAGTGGAGGGCGAGATTCCGGTCATCACGGGGATCATTTGTGACAGCACACGGGCGGCAATCGAACGGGGTAGGGCTGTGGCCGATCTCGGCGTGGCTGCCTTGCAGGTGACCCCGGTGCACTATTTGTTCCGCCCGGACGACGGTGCGATGGAGCAACACTTCGACCGGATCGCTCAAGCCACGGGCCTGCCGGTAATCATCTATAACGTCGTACCGTGGTCCTACCTCTCGCCCAAGCTACTGGTTCGGATACTGCGGAGAGTCGACGGTGTGATCGGAGTCAAGCAGAGTGCTTCCGATCTGAAGGCTCTGGCAGACCTCCTCTTGCTTTGTGATTCCCGCGAGCTGCGTCAGAAGGGCGTGCGGATTCTCTCGGCGGTGGACGCATTTCTCTATCCGTCCCTTGGTCTTGGCGCCCACGGTGCCGTGGCCGCGATTCTGACCGCAGTCCCGGAATGTTGCGTTGAGCTATGGAATGCCGTTCAGGAGGAAGATCACCAGCGAGCGAAACGCTTGCATGAGAATCTAATGGGCGTTTGGAACGCGATCGATCATCCGAATCTTCCGGCGAACGTGAAGACCGCGCTCAAGCTCCAAGGCCGCGAGGCAGGCTCCCCACGGGCGCCGATGCCACAGAGTTCACCGGAACAGGAAGAGCAGATTTGCCAGGCTCTGGCAGGGGTTACGGAACCGGCCACCGTGTGACCGCATCAACTCGCTGTCCAGTCAGAAATGTCCCAACTTCCCAGGCTCGGCGCGGCCGTCCCTGTCTCCGGCACCCCGCCAAAATAAGAGGGCCGGACCTCCTGCATCCAGCTAGGATCGTCGCGGCGCGCACTTGCCGATCATTTCTCGGCTGGGCGGCTAGGGTTGCCGTTGTTCGATCACCACTTGCTGCGATAATGCGAGACCCAAGGCGCTTCGGCGATGCGGGGATAGACGAAGAGGAATGTCAGCCAGGGACGACCGCCATGATGAACGCCAAACTCCTATCGTCCCTCGCCGTCCTCTGCGTATTCGCATGGACCCTGCGGGCGGAATCGGCACCGAAAGAGCTATTGGGCGACTGGTCGTTAGATCTTGAGTCGGGAGAACCGGCGTGGATGAGCATAGTTGAGCGAGACGGGCGCCCGCTGGTTCACATGAGGGTCTACATTGGCCCCGACGGGCCCTACAGCGCTACGGAAGCAGCCAACGGTCGTCTAGAGTTCTCGCTGAGACGGCGACGCGTGGCCCAAGGAAGCGATGTCTTTATCGAATCGGCGGTAAACGTTGGCATCACGAACGGGGAACTGGACGGCGTGATCACCCGCACTGCCACGGACGGTAGCGTATACGAGCGCACCCGCTTCACCGGGAAGCGGATTCCGCCAATGCCGCAGTCCCCTCCGAACTTGTCCAAGGTGCGATTCGGGCTCCCAGTCTTGCTCTTTAACGGCAAGGACCTTGCAGGTTGGCGGCCGCACGAATCCGACAAGATCAACGGATGGAGCGCCCAAGGCGGGATGCTGGTCAACACCACGACCAAGACCGATTTCAGCGCCACCGGGGACCATGCCAATCTGCGAACGGAAGCCGAGTTTGAGGACTTCTGGCTCCACATCGAATTTCTCGTCGAAGAAAACCGTAACAGCGGGATCTACCTGCGCGGAATGTACGAGGCGCAGGTGGTTGATCGGGACAGTCGGATGCAAGGGATCCAGGGACCTGGCGCGATCTTCGGACGGATCGCGCCTTCTGCGAACGCCGGAAAGCCGGGCGGGCAGTGGCAAACGTACGATCTAACCTTGGTCGACCGGCATGTGACGGTCGTCTTGAACGGAGTCAAGGTCATCGACAACCAACCGATTATCGGGCCGACTGCCGGGGCCATCTACACCGATCCTTCCGTGCCGGGGCCGATCTACCTGCAGGGAGACCACACGACGGTCAGATACAAGAACATCTATCTGGCCCCAGTACTGGGCGTGCAGTGAAGCCCGTCTGCGCCCGGCACCTGCAGAGGGCATTCCAGCTAGCGGTCGACTCGGTCAAACAAGAAGACGCGTCCGCTGTGACTTGACGGCACATCCAGCGCGGAATTGGCGAATGATCGCCTATTACGAGAGCCGAGCCAGATTCGCGACACTCTCCGGTACGCCGTCCAACGCGGACATCCAGTAGCCGCGGCCTGTCAGGGAGCATTTAGATTCACACAGATAGTATTTGTCGTTCGGGAGCGAATCTTGGGCTTCGCGAGGGCCCCAATGAACCGACGGCGCAACATCTCCCTGCCAGAACAGACGGTTAGGATGCTTGATCGCGCTGTGCCTAGAGGCCAGCGCTCGCGTCTGACTGACGAAGCTGTGAGACGGTTCATTCATGAACACGAGAGAGCGAACCTTCGAGAGCAGCTAGAGCTAGGTGCGACAGCTCGGTCCGAGCGTGACCGGCAGATCGCTGAGGAATGGTTCGCTCTTCCAGATCAGCCCTCATGATCCGACCGATTCGGGCCGCTGCAGTCCTAATTCAAGGAGGCCTTGCTTGAGAGCCAACAAGCACAGATACACGGATGTCGTTGTGATCCCATGGTGCTTGGACAGTCGTACCTAGTGGACGACGCCCCGCCCTCAACTTGAATGATCTGATTTAATGTAGTAACAATAACTCTTGGAGATCGAATTCGACGCGGCGAAGCGCAAGGCCACTTTGGATGCTAGCTCAATATCGCTCGATCTGACGAAGTGCTTGACGGCGCTGCTCTAACAGTCGAGGACGACCGTCAGGTCTATCGCGAGAATCGCTTCATCACGCTGAGGTTGCTCGACGAACGGATGGTGATCCTCGTTGGGATGCGTCGCAACGATCGTCACCGGATCATCAGCATGGGGAAGCCAATGAACGAGAACAAGCACATTACGGACCACGGCTTAGACCGTGACGATGCTCCGGATCTTTCCCGTGACGGCTGGCCGGAGAAGTTTGCAAACGCGGCGGTTCGCCGCGGTCGGCCACACGTTGCCAAGCCGAAAGTATCCACCACCATCCGCCTCTCGGCTGATGTGATCGACTACTTCAAGCTGGGTGGGCGCGGGTGGCAGACTCGGATCGACCAAGCCCTTCGCGAGTGGATCAAGCATCGCGAAACGGCTTAAGTGGTCGCGCTCGGCCGACCGGCTTGACCGCAGAGCCGTCAGTGCACTAGCATCCCGACCGGACCGATCAGTGGAGGCCGGTCAGTCGTGCTTCCATCGAGAGGGCAAGCGTTGCTGATGACTCGATCGAGCCTTACCGCAGTCTTGGTAGCCCTTCTAGTTTTGCTCGCCTGCGAGAACGAGCGTGAGAATGAGGGTCCGTCTTCCGCCTCGTAAAGCGGCGACACAGAAGCTGATGCACTGCATTGCGCAGAACCATCAGGTGCTGGGCGTCAACCGGCGAGTAGAGTCCGTGTCACGGCAGGAAGGGTTGAAGCTAGAACTACACCCGAACTAGTGCCAGAATCGCCGGCTGATGGAATCGTCGATTGAATCGAGAGCACTAGATTTGCCAGACGGAGATCAGGCGGCTTTGCGCCGTTCGGTTCCGAAGGCTACCGCTTCACTTGTCTTCATCTCCCAAGTCCAGCAACAGGCGTTCGCTACGCCAGACTCATACGATCCGGACGCGCTTCGGTTCGAGGCGGTAGACGATACGAAATGGAGGATGGATCAGCTCTCGCACGAACTGCCGATCAAATTCGGGCACGATCCGGCCCATTTCCGGGTGGTCCTGCAGTGCTTCGATGCGGTCGATGATCTCCTTGACAAATCGATCTCCGACGTCAGGCACCCCTTGATCGGCATACCAGCCGCTGATGGCTTGTAGATCCGCTAACGCCAACTCGGCGAAACTAATGCTAGCGTCGTCCATCCAGTCATTTGAGGCCGAGCCGCTCCTTGGCGGTTGCTAAGGTTACCTCCCGGCCGGACTCCAAGTCGACGAGCCCAGCGACCACGGCGCGCATGAAGGCCCTCTCCTCCTCGGCCGTCTCGTAGTCGATGAGAGACTGGACTACGGCGACCCCGCGGCCGCCGCTCGTAACTAGCACCGGCCGGTGTTCGTCCGCTGCGAGCTTGACTACCCGGCTGGGATTGACTTTCAGGTCAGCGAGGGGGACCACGTCCGCAGAGATTGTCATTCCGATCTATTGCGCCTCAGTGAACGGCTCACTGGTCTGATGTTATCGTGCGGGTCACGATCTTGCGGGCCAGCCACCAGCAGATACATGACTTTTCGAGGTTCGGAAAGCCATGAGAAGGAAGGCCCGCATCTGGCAGTTGCATGGGCTACATCGACCGCTTCCAGACGAATTCACGCATCCGGTGCATGCCGAATCGCGAGAATGACACCCTCGGATCGAGTCGGTCGTTGCGATTCCGTCAAGCACGAGCGATGCCGTGCTTGACGGAATTTCGAAAACGCCTGGCCGACCGCCATCCCCGAAGTGATCGTCCCGTCCGGCCGGCACCTAGCCATGCTATGTCGGCCGACCGGCTTGACCGAAGTGCGGTCAATGCACTAACATCCCGATCGGACCGATCAGTGGAGGCCAGCCAGTCGGGCTTCCATCGAGAGGGCGAGCATTGCTGATGACTCGATCGATCCTAACGGCACTCTTTTCCTCCCTGCTTTTCCTGCTCTCGTGCGTGAACGAGGGTGGGAACGAGGGAGCGTCGTCCGCGTCCTACAACGACGATCCGGAAGTTAACGCGCTCGTGGCTCGTGCCAAGTCCTTCGAACTGCCAACGGAGTGGGTTCGTCCTCCAGGTGACCCTCTCCACCATCACACCGCGGGCTTTGCGAAGATCCTGTGCTCTGCGGTGTTCATCACGGGACTCGACGCCGATTTCGCCGCCGAGAACATCGGCTACTTCACGAGCGACTACGACCAGCGCTCGAAGGTGACGGAGCGCGAGATCGACATGGAGAACAAGCTAGTTCACCTGACGCTCCCCGACGGCGTGGTGCGTACGGCCAAGTATCTCGGCGATCAAGGCTGCGTCACGCTCCCTCTCGGGGAAGATGGGTTCCATTTCGAGCCGGCCGACGTGAGCAGCACGCTTCCAGACCCTGACATGCAGCCATGGCCGATGGGCGATGTGCTGCCCGACGAACCGTTCTCGGCTGAGCTCGATGAAGAGAAGGTCCGGGCCGCCGTAGACGCTGCCTTCGAGCCGGCAGATGGAATGACTGCAGCCTTCGTCGTCACTTGGAAGGGGCGCCTGATCGCCGAGCGCTACCGCGACGGGCTAGACCTTCATACGCCGCTCGAGAGCTGGTCGATGGGCAAGAGCTTGACCGCGACGCTGATGGGCGTTCTAATTCAGCAAGGGGTCTACGACCTGTGGAAGGCAGCTCCTGTGCCGGAGTGGCAGCAGGAAGGAGATCCAAGAGCAGAGATCCGAATCGCCGATATCCTCCGGATGTCGAGCGGGATCCGCTGCGTGAACCGTGGCGACCCGGAATATGATCCTGCCATGGGATACCCTGACCACCTCTATCTCTACACGGGCGGTATGGACTCTTTCCAATGGGCGGCGACAAGGCCTCAGCAGTGGCCGCCGAATACGATCGGGCGCTACCGGAACTGCGATCCCGTCCTGACGAACTACTTGGTGCGGCTCGGCATCGAAGGCCGAGGGGAAGAGTACCACTCTTTCCCGCAACGGGAACTCTTCGACAAGATCGGCATCCGCGACATGGTGATGGAGACCGACCCGTTCGGGAACTTCCTAATCCAAGGCTATGAGTTCGGAACGGGTCGCGACTGGGCGCGTCTGGGCAACCTGTACCTGCAAGACGGTGTTTGGCAAGGAGAGCGCATTCTGCCTGAGGGCTTCGTGGAGTTCGTCAGCACGCTGGCACCTGCGTGGGAGGCCGATGGCCGCCCCATCTATGGCGGCTTTTTCTGGATCAACGGCACAGGAGCCTACCCGATTCCGGAAGGCTCGTACTACATGGCGGGCGCTGGAAACCAGAAGGCCTTCATCATCCCCACCCACGACCTGGTCGTCGTGCGCCTGGGGCACTACAAAGGCTCAAGCCCGGGGGACGAGGGCCTCAAGAACGCCTTGACGCTGCTGATGGAGGTTGTGCCCGAGAACTGACGGTAGCTGCGATGTGCCCTTACTGCCATCGGGCAATCCTACTACTTGGATCGGTGCTTGGCCGTTAGACCGGAGAAAGCGGGCTTAAGCCTCGCGCCCATGGCCTGCAGCAAATACAAGGGATCCCGCCCGATGACAACCAGAGCTTCATTCGTTCTCGCGGCCAGCGCCTTGGCGTTGGGCTGAGTTGGAGAACCGCCTTCATCCGAGCCTGACCTGGCCGAGCTTGCCTACACCGCAGACCTCGTCCCCGACGACATTGACGGAGTATCGATGGTACCGACGCTGCTCGGGAACGCCGCAGATCAAGAGCAGCACGAGTATCTCTACTGGGAGTGGGATCGAGGCGGGCTCCAGAGGGCCGTCCGACACGGGCGATGGAAGCTGGTCTCCGCCGAAGATGGCGAGTGGCCGGTCTTCGATCTCGAGACGGACATTTCTGAGTCGAACGACATCGCTTCGGAGCACCCGGGATTGATTGCGGACGGCGAGGAATGGATCGGAGCGAGTCGGAGTTAACCCGATCAGTGACGGCCGACCCGCGGACCGCCGGACAGCTGAGGCTACCTTGTCCCCGGTTCCGGCCGCAGGCCGACATCGGCGCGCCAGCGCACCAGCAGTTCCGAAAGCTCGCGAACCCGCTCGGGGTGCCTCGATGAGATGTCTCGATTCTCGCTGGGGTCGTCCGCGAGATTGTACAGCTCCCGCATACCGCTCCAATATGCGACAAGCTTCCAGTCCCCCGCGACGACCGCCGCGTACTGATCCTCGTAGTGGCGCTCAAGAAAGAGCGCCTCGCGCTCGATGCGGCCTTTGCCGGTGAGAAGGGGCTTCAAGCTAACCCCGTCGAGCGGAGCGAAGTTGTCCGGGTCGCCCCCGGCAAGTTCGACGATCGTCGGGAAGATGTCATTGGAGACCACCGGAGTGGATTGCTTGGTGCCTCTCCGAACATGGTGTGGCCAACGGACCAGCAGCGGTACGCGAGCGCCGCCCTCGTATAGCGCCGTGCCACCCGGCTTGCCACCTCGCAAGGGCTCGTTGTAACGCAGGCCACCTTGGTCCCCGAGAAAGATCACGACGGTGTCGTCTGCGTGCGTTGATGCCTCAAGCGCGTCGAGGATGCGGCCCACGCTTGAGTCGGTGGCTTCGACCATCGCAGCGAGTTGAGCCCGGTCATCGCTGAAGCCGCGAGCGCGATATTTCGGAACGAGATCCTTTCGTCCTATGTGCGGGGCGTGAACGTTATAGAAGAAGACCGCCGCCAGAAAGGGCCGGTCGCCTCCGGCCTTGGCAACGTAGTCGACCACGTCGTCAGTCAGGCGGTCCGTCAAGTACGTGCCGGGCTTCTCGTCGGGGTAGGGGTTTCCGGAGGGCCAATAGGGCGGGTAGTAGGAGCGCGGATTTCCGAAGTTGGACACACCGAACTGTTCGTCAAAGCCCTGCCGGACGGGGTGGTAGTCCTCGGACCCCAAGTGCCACTTCCCAAAGAACGCACTGCGGTAACCGAGCGGCCCGACTGTCTCTGCGATGGTGACGGAGTCGATCGGCAGCCAGTTTCGCGAGGGCCAGCGCGATGGGTCGCCCTCCCAGTGGTGGAACTCTTGGGCAGTGCGCCCCAATGCGTCGAATCCAAACCTCGGGTTCGCGGGGATGTGCCGGACGATACCGAGACGCGCCGGATGCTGGCCTGTCAATAACGCTGCTCGCGAGGGGCTGCAGGTCGGCGTGGGGACGTAGGCGCGAGAAAAGACCATGGACTCGCTTGCGAGACGGTCGATGCGCGGTGTCTCGTAGGCTGCCCCTTGGTAGCCGACATGCTTCCAGCCCAAGTCGTCGACCAGCACTACAAGGAAGTTGGGACCGGCTGTCGAACCGCAGGCGCAGAGCGCAAACAGCAGGCAGAGTCGGAGCTGCGACATCACACGAAGATTGTAGAGGTCATTGCATGTGCTCTCCGCTCGACGCGGTCACCATGCGGACGTTTCTTGGGCTGACCAACGATTGGGCAACACGGGGCGTCCTGATGTCGTCAGGCACCCAGCGGACGGCGGGGGTACCTGTCGAGCGGACCCGGATTCGAAGCTGGCTCGGACGCAGTCTGCTTACCCGCGAGGACAGTGCGTTCCCGAATCCCGCCTGTTGAGGATCCTCTCAATAGCCCTACACTTCCCGATCTGGCTGCCGGTCTTCCGCTTCACCACCTCGGCGATCCAAGTGTTGAGTCCTTTCCCCCGAGCCTTGGCGGCCGCTTCAGCTACACGGTGGACCTCCGGGGGGCCCGAGCGCAATCTTCCCGGAACTTGCCTTGTCAGGAGTCCGGCACTACGTCCCACGCGAACAGATTTACTCAGAAAGGCAGGTTGCTCGCTTTGGAGTGTGCGCTCGGACAAACTGTCACCGCTTGTCGATCAGTGACGACAGTTTGTTCAGAGATGACAAACTTAATCGGCCTGCGGTTCTCACCGGGATGGCGGTGTCTCTCAGGACAATCCCTTGTGACGCCGTACGTTGAGGGCCTTCCATTCGAGAAGCGGCTGGGCTCGGATCCGTTGTTGCAGGGTGGTATCGGCGGTCAAGAGCGACCCGTCGATTTCCCCTCGGTCCAGCAACAGGTCCAGAAATGCGCGTTCGGCGTCGGTGAAGGGCAGAACGGCGGACAGCGCCCGCCTGCTTTCTTCGACGAGCCGCGCCCCGTACCCCGCCAATGCCTCTTGATCTCGTGGTGGACGGGTGCGAAGGGTGGGGGCAAGCTGCTTCACCAATTCCACGCTGTCGAAGTCCACATCGTCGGCCGATACCGTCCGCCAGTCTCTGCGGTTCATGCCCCCGTAAGCGACGAAGGCGGTGCGGAGCCGTTCCCGCTGAAGTTGGAACGCATCAAAGATGCGATGGCAGTCGAACAGGTCTCTCGCTTGCCGACGCGAAAATAGAGCGCAGAGCTTGCCGGCCGTGAGTTCATGCAGGTCGAGAATGGGAACACGCTTGGCTTGGAAATCCCCGAGCGGGCAAGAATCGGCGTGGTGAATCTCCCAGAGCGGCTGCCGGTACATGAAGTTGAAGTCCACCTCAACGTTTGCGGGGTGCCCGGTAAAGCTCGGGTAGCTTAGGCGCCACTTTCCTCCGGCGTGTTCGCCCGGCACTCTCCGGACGGTGAACCCTTCACGGGAAAAGACCGCTTGGGCCGCTTGCTCGATCCTAGGGCGGTCCGCCAGCATGTCCTCGCGCCCTAGTGCGCCGATGTAGTTGAGATCGATGTCTACTGACAACCTCGGGAGGCGCAGGACGAACAGGTTCAAAGCGGTGCCGCCCTTCAACACCCACTTCCCACTGAGCGACGGATGTGAGTTCAGGACATTCAGAAGATGCGTTAGACTGAAGTTCCGGGGCAAGATTCGCGATAAGTCCTTGTTTTGTCTTCGCTTAGCTGGATTTGGAGTTGCAGTCCACTGGGAACGTTCTGACCAGTTCAAGCGCCCGCTGCTGGAGGGCGCTCGGCTCGGTCAAGCGCTCTAGGGTGGGCCCGTCCGCATCGCCGTGCAAGCGGCATTGATGGCGGCAGCGCGTCGCCATGGCCTGGAGTAGCGTTGAGAAGCTGTGCAGTGGCAAACCGTCCGACGTTGTGCGCCCGTTCTTCTTCGCTTGCAGGCTCTTGCGCGGCTTGGCGGGCGCTACCGGGTCCCGCCGCGCCTGCCAGCCCGCCAAGTCCTCGTCTGCGAACAGCAGCGGCGCCAAGGCCTGCCGCAGGTGCCATTCCACGTAGTACGCCAGCAGGCATAGCAACAGGTGTGCCCGCACGCGGTCCGGCTTGCGATGGCGGATCGGGCGCACCCGCAGGTCGACCGTCTTGAGACACCGGAAGGCCCTCTCGACCCGCGTCAGCTGCTTGTAGCTGCGCACCACATCGGCGGCCTGCAGACGGCTCTCAGCCTCACTGGTGCGGATCACGTACAGGCCGTCTAGGCTCGCCTCGCGCTCGATCGAGTGCGCGTCCCGGTGGAACTCGAAGAGGCCGTCGGCGATCTCAGTCTGGAAGTGTTTGCCGACTTTGCAGCGCTGCTTGGCACGCCCGACCTTCTCGGCGATCTGAGTCGCTAGCAGCGGTTTCTTGGTGCGCCGCCGCACCTCGCGCTGGATGCGCTCGAGAGCCTCCTCGGTGGCTGCCAGCAGCGCTTCGCGCTTGTTCCGGCGGCGCTCGGCCAAGGCTGGGTTGCAGCACACGATGAGACGCTCGCCGGGATACAGCGGGGAGTGGATCTCGGCCAGGTTGCGGGTGTCGAACAGCGACATTGGCACGCTGTTGTCGTCCGCCAGCTTGCGGATGTCGGGATGCCGCAGGGCCGAGACCCAGCCCAAGCCGGGGTATTGCCGCAGGGTCTCGATCTGGGTGTCGGTGAGCATGCCGCGGTCACCCACCAGCACCACGCGTTGCAGGCCGAAGCGCTCGCGCAGGGTCTGGACTTGGTCCGGCACGGTGGTCGGGTCGGCCGTGTTGCCGGGATAGGCCTGCACGGCCAGCGGGCGGCCCTGGGCGTCGGCCAGCAGGCCGTAGACGACGATCGGGCGACCGCGCTTGCCGTCGCGGCTGTAGCCGTAGCGCATCAGCGGGCAGGTGCGGCCTTCGTAGTAGCTGCTGGAGACGTCGTACAGGACTTGGGAATCGTCGCCGAGGTGGCGTCGGGCGAGGCGTCGCTGGATGCGGTCTTGACGCTCCAGCAGCCAGTCCATCGCGGCGTAGAGGTGCTCTTCGTCAGCGTCCCCAAGGGCCAGTTCGGCCGCCAGAGTGGTGCTGTGCCAGAGACGCGTGGTGGCGAGCTTGGAGGCGGGCTGCAGCAGGCGCTGGGCGAGCATGGCGAGCACGGCCGAGCGCTGAGGCGAGGGGGAGCGGTCGAGCAAGGCGGGCAGGCCCAGACGGCGGAAGGCCTCCAGCACGAGTTCGACATGGCCGTGGGGGCGGGAGCGGACGATGGAGAAGGCTTGCTCGGGGCTGACGAGGGGCTGGTTTTTGAGCAGCTTGCGCAGAGTTGCGACTTTGGCGGGGGGCCAGGCAGAGAGATTGGCGAGGGTGCGCTTGCGCACCTTGGAGCCCTCGCGCTTGCCTTCGCGCAGGAGGATGGCAGGGGGCGAGCCGCGGTTGGGGACGACTTCCACATACATGGGAACATTATAGCACAAAGAAACCCAATAACACAAGGCAATATTTAATGAACCGATCAATAAAATCTGCAATTACATGGGAACACAAAAACAAGCTTCAGAGCACCAATCAGCGCGATAAACCCAATTCTTTCAATGAGTTAGCACCGGATCGCAGGAGCGCACCCTCCGGGAACTTCAGGTTAGATGGAGGACCTTCTCTACCGTACCCTTGTCGAACCCGTCGGGTCTGGCGATATCGAGGATTTCCGCCTGGGAGAATCTCACAGCATTTCCCCCCAGGACCGTTCCAAGATTTCTGCTGGGATCATGAGGTTCCAGTCCTTGATCCAGCGGCAGCCTTTGGGCTGGTCGCGTGTCAGGTAATGGGGCTGGCGCGGACAGAGTTCGCGCAGCGCATCGAGGTGTGCCGCCTCCACCATCAACGGCTCACGCTGCTGCTCTAGGAAGAAACCCACCTTAGCGGCAGTGGTCGCGTTCCCCAGCAGGCGGGTGTACGCGATGACTTGATCGACGTCGAAAAACTCCACCGACTCGAGAGACCGCCAGATCTCCTCCCAGCCTCCGGACAACTCCGGCCGGTCCAGCACATCCACCAGGGTGCGCTCGTGGTTGGTCACCTGTAGTGCTACGCCCGAGCGATCGTGGCGGGTGACCCCGAACATTGCCGCACCCTGCTCCAAGAGCGGCGGTGGTACGGGCGCACCCCGGAAGTCGTGCGCTTGGAAGGTAAGCGGGAGCGATCTGCTTACCGAGACATAGACCAGCTGCCA
Organism: Bryobacterales bacterium; assembly: GCA_965207255.1. GTDB lineage: Bacteria > Acidobacteriota > Terriglobia > Bryobacterales > UBA6623 > VXMF01. The sequence continues at coordinate 527,622 of OZ242276.1, forward strand.
TCGGGCTGAGTAGGCCCTGCCGTGGAATTCCAAGGCCGTGTGATAGGCCAGCACCGCGTCCTCGGTCATCTTGGCCGCCACCAAGTACGGATCGACCGTCATGGATGCCGCGTCCATGTCCCAACGCACGGTCGCATATAGGCCGCGCCGCACGCGGAGAATGCGGCCCTGCTTGCGGTGATAGGCGAGCAGCGAGTTGCGTGTGTTCGCGTTGCATGATCCCCGATCGCGCAGATAACGGTCCAATTCGTCTACCGTAAAGACGGCGTGCCGTTCAAAGAAGCGATTGAGCCTTACGGGACCGCTTATTTGATGATCAGACGACATCCCACTAGTTAATTTGGAAGTTTCTGATTAAATTGTCAAGAATGATTTGACGAAGAGTCGAAATGCTACGCAGGTGATCTTGGGTTTCTGACCTCGATGACAGGTCACTTTGCCGATCCCCGCCGGAGAATTGCGTCGGACGCCTCAAGCTTTTGATCAGACTGTGAATCAACTGTAGGAAGTGGTCAGGTCAAGCCTGGTGCCTCGCTTTGACGATGGTGCGGTTTGTAGGTCAGACCAAAAACGGTATGCTCAAGCTGCCGCTCAGTGATGTCAGTGCTCGTCTGGCATTCCGTCAACTACCCGTCAACTAAATTCTTCTCGCGTAAGATATTGAAAACAAACGCGCAATCGCTGAATTTGATCCTTAGATCACGGATTCGATCACCTTCCTGTCAACTAAGGAGATGGGCTCGAGGCCTTCGGCTGGAATCGTACGCGCAGAGCACACCTGTTTGGACCCAGCAACTGACGCGATGTTGTTGCACTCATGGTGCCCCTCGGTGACGTTTCCGGCTTCGATTCATGCGGCACCTTAAGGAAAAAGATCTCGCTTGACGGAAGTTGGTCTAATCGGCCATCGGCGTGCATCTGCCAGAAGCAGTCCTCGCTTGCGCGAGCCAGTGTCCGAAGTAGTGGGGGCCATCTCTCTCTCCGACATCTTCCGAAGGTAGAAAGTGAGAATGAGCCACAGATTAGTTGACGGCTAGTTGACGAAATGCCAAATGAGCCATGCAACGTTGGGGCTGCCAACTGCCTCGGCCTGACCATGCAGAACCATCGGCAAGTATTCGCCGACTCAACACTGTGATCCGAAAAGGGTCCGTTACGGTGTGCTGCCAGACATGAGATAACATCGAGTCCTCGATTGCTTGAAGACACCATGACAACATTCCGAGCGGCATCGCCTAACATGCTGGCGAAACAAATCCGCTGTGCGCGGGAGCGAGTTGTGTTCATGGCACCAGGGAATATCTGAGGAGGTAGCAACGGAGCTCGTTGATGCTCAGCGGCGCTCGCACGCTGAAGGCGCTGGTCTTCGCCGAGATACCAGAGGCGGCCGTCGATTTCCGATGGATTCCCTCACGTTGACAGACACGACCTTTGGCGGCTTCGATTGCTGAAGATGTTCAGCTCCGTTGTTCCCCACGGAGACGGATCTGCAGTTGGTTTCTGACCTCGTCGTGTACGTCATATTCTGCGGTCGCCGCGACTTGCAGTGTAACGGCGATTGCGAACGGAATATCCAGATCCGGATCGAGACCGCCTCCTGACGCATCCCTACACTGAACCCGGATCGGAAGTGTAGCCGCCTCATCAAATTCGGGGGCACGCACTCGATTGTGGACAAGACGGCGAGACCAAGCGGTGCCGCGTTTGATGAGTGCGACTGCGGGGGGTTCCGATTTCATCGCGAGGGTCCAATGCTTATCCTCGGCGTCGTCTTCGAACACGTCGCCGTCAGCGGCGATGGCTTCCAGCGCAGCTAGGCGATATCTCGCACGCGCTGGCTCGACGGGTGAAAACCACGTCACAGTAACCAGCATGGATCGGCCAACGCTGTCGCCGGATAGTGACGATGGCAGCGGCATGTCGAAGATCGTGCCCCGGTCCTTTCGCACCTGACCGAGACCGACGAGAGTCACTCGGTAAAGTGGGGCCTCGCTCATCAAGTCGGGATTCAGAAAGCCGTATCCAAAATGGCGAGCCACTTCCTCCCCGGCCTGTTGGAAACGCCCTCCATTCGCTGCATTTTCAGCATCGTAGAGTGCTCTCGCAGCGTCGGGCCACCGGCCCGCATTGATCGCCAACGCCCTAGTCAACAGCGCAAGGTCGTTCCGCGACAGTTCACGACCCTCATAGGGACCGCCTTCGTCTGTGAGCGCGGCAGTCGCATTGAGCAGTGACCGTGTTACCAAAGCGGCCGCACAACTCGTCCCACGGGCTCGCGACTGGGGTGAGCCAATGCCGGCCGTTGCAACGCTCAAACCCGTGCGCGCGCTCTGGGAAACGACCCGAAGCCTTAGTTCGTCGCCCGCCGGCAGGGCTCGAAGTTCGTGATGTCCCCCCATGCCGATGACATCGGGCTTGATGGTGCGGAACGGCCCCAGACCCAGTCCGCTGGAGATTGCGGGTAAAGTGTCGCTCTCCTCCTGAACCTGGACTGTGTTCGGAGCAGGGTCCATGTGGGGGGGCAGGGTCCAAGGACGCTGCCCCCACTGTGAGAGCGTTGAGCGCTTCGCTCGGCGCCAGCAATGTGCGTTCATAACGGTGTTGCCGTTGGGTGGCACGGACGAGTTTCTGGCGTTCCGGCAAGGACAATCCCTCGAACGCGCTCAGGGCCATACCTGGAATTCTCAGATCACGCTCGACATTGCCCGCGGAAACAACAAAAAGAACTCCTGCCTGACTCGACCACCAGTCGAGCAGGCGCGCCAGTGAACTGATACGATCGGCGAAATTCGAGCCACGCCCCCCTACCGAGAAGTTCACGACAAACGCTTCCGGTGCCAACGGGTCGTCATCTCGAAACGCGCTCTGAAGGGCAGTATGAACCAGATCCACGAATAGACGGTCATCCGGAGATGTTGCACCATCTTCGGTGTCCACCAGCAAAGGCATGGCCAAGAGGCGGCTGTCGCGAAGCGGGTGCCCATCGGAATTGAGATCACCTCTCAGGATGAGCGATGCCATCGCCGTTGCGTGGCGGCGATTGGCGACGATGGATCGATCGACCAGATCGTGTACATCTTCGATGGCAACTCCACCATCGAGGGTGCGATGACCTGCAATCGGCGTGCCATCAAGCAATAGGACGCGAAAAGGGCTTGCGGAACTAAAACCATCGAAGTCGTTTCGGTCAGCATCCACCGGCTGAGAGTGCGAAGGCACTGACTGGGCAATGGTTTGGGGCAAAACGAACTGCAGGCCATCGAGCGTCGCCAGCCCATTTGGCGCACGTGGGTCGTCTAGCATCTCGCGCACGATGCTGGCAGTGAGGCCGACAAGCATGGCGTCATAGACGAAGCTTCCTTCGTGAATGGCGCTTCGATCGATGATCCGACCTTGCAAGGCTGCGATCTTGGCTTCGGTTTCTCGGCGCCACTGGTGTCTATTGTCCTTGTCTTGTGTTGGCCAATGTTCGACTTCGAGCCTTACTTCAGCTTCGTCGTCAAGAGGAAGCCGATTCTCAAGCTCGATGCGGTTGTCGGCGGATAGGCGATCTTCCGGCCCCCACGGACGCAACTCTGCAAGCATGTCGAACAGCCGCCACCAAGGGGCATATCCGTGCTCGGCGTCATGCCCTGCCTGATAGCTCCGCCAGAGCCGAAGGAGTTGGATGAAGGCGTCTTGCGTCGGCATCGTCGCATAGAGCGTCGGGGATGCGGCGTCCCGATGCTCGGCGATCAGGTCATCCGGCAGGTCATAGTCTTCTTCCAGTTCAATCTCGGAAAGGACCTCCAGACCAACCAACCGGGCGGCGCGGGCAAAGTCGCCGATAGGAACGGCGGTGACAAAGACGAGAGCACGCTCGGGGGCAATGCCAAACGGATCGCGCCGCAGTTCAAGAGCAGCATCATCTCGAGCGAGAGCGGAGTCGAGTCGCTCGAATTCGTGGCGAAATCTTTGACCCTGGCGGCGGCGGCCGGCTCCTCGCGGACGTGGGAACCGAGCGGGCGCCCCTGTCATCCTCCCCGCGGGCCGCGCATTAGGAAGGCGTAGGATCGGTCGATCTGTCATTCGTGCTGTATCGACCTTGCTTACTACTCAGGTCGTTCCTAGCCTTCACTCGATCCTTCACTAGTGTCCGGAACGTCAAGCCGCCTTGCGCCAGTGCATAGCGGCGGTGAAGGTCAAGGAAAAAATCCTCGGCTTCCGAGAAACTCTTGGGAGAAACGGCTGAACGCAAACGTTTTGCTGTATATCCCGATTTCTCGTCGAACTCTTTGAGCCGGTGGGCGAAATACTCCGTCATCTGATCGTCGGTCGGTCTCCCGAGCTCAAGCTTGATTTGAAACCGTCTCCAAGTGGCTCGGTCCAGTAACTCGGGATGATTGGTGGCAGCAGCGAGGACGCAATAGGAAGGAAGATCATCAAGCTGTAGAAGAAGGGTCGTAACAACCCGCTTTATTTCGCCAGTTTCGTGAAGATCGCCACGTTCCTTTCCGATCGCATCGAATTCATCGAAAAAAAGGACACACGGTTCGGTACGCACAAAATCGAAGAGCCGTCTCAGCCTCTGAGCAGTTTCACCCAGATAGCTTGTCACCACAGCGTCGTATCGTACCGCGAAGAGCGGAAGTGCCAGCTCGAAGGCAAGGCTTTCGGCAAGGGAGGTCTTGCCGTTTCCTGGTGGTCCAAGGAGCAGGACTCGGTGACGGGGCTCTAGACCGTGGGCGCGCAGTACTTCGGCTCGCCCCTGTTCTTCGATGAGTTCCTCACACGCGCTCCGGATGGCCTTCGCGAGAAAAAGGCTAGCCAGCGGTCTCTCGGGGTGACGTCGCTGGATACCCCCAGATCCATCCCGGACACGTAAGTTACTCGACCTGAGAGGGCCTGTGCCTGTCGGCCGTGACGGTGCGGTAAGAGCTCGGGCGATCCTTTCGGCAACAACCGTGTGCTTCTTGGCGCGCTCGTGTGCAGCGATCGCCTCAGCAGTAACCCGGGCGGATTCCGGGTCTCCGCTCACGCCGGCCTTTACAAGATCGACGATGAGATCGCTTCGGGCCATCGAGTGTCCAACACAAGTCGTTCGATCGGAATTCTAGCACTGATTTCGCCAATAACGACCGGATCCTAGAATATCCTACCCGTTTCGGGGACAACGGTACCGATTCCTGCGTCAAGCGTAGACCCAAGGATTCCGCTGATGCGAATGATGGTCCGGCACGGCTCATCCGCGTTCCCGGAGCCGAGTCGCTAGGCTTCCATCTCTAGCCCTGGCGGCCGGTTTGGTTCAGTCGGGGTACGGCGAGAACTTCGGGAGCGAGAGCACAATGTCCGCTCTTGCGAGGGCTTAGACCACTGGCCCTATGGAGGACTCAAGCAGTCACGTTGAGCTCATCATGACTGCTTACTAGAAGGAATGTGCTCATCCTGATGAGGATGCGATTCTCGGCCAGGCCATGGAAGTGTGGAGACGATTAGCGCACCTGAGGAAGGCCGCCCGGGGATTAGCCAGTCATTCCGCTTCGAGCGCGAGCCGGAACGCGGCCGCTTCCTCGCTGTTGCGAGCCAGGAGGATGTCGCCTGCCAGCGCCGGGTGGTTCCATGTCTTGCCCTCGATTCCCGGGTGCCGGGCGATCTCCTCGAACCGATCGGGGCTCGCGGCGACGGTCACCAGTTCTCCGCGCTCCGACATGACCAGCAACAGGTCCTGGTCGGCCAGAAGCAGCAGTTGGCCATGGCCGTAGCGACCGCCCTTCCACTTCCTGCTTCCATCATCGAGGTCGATGCAGGCGAGAATGCTTCCGTCGAATCCGAAAGCATGGCGTTCATGCACGACGAAATCGTTGAAGTAGGGTTTCAGCCTCGTCGATTCCCAGCGCTCAGCAACGTTCCACTTGCCGTCCTCGCGCGTGACAGCTATGCGCCGCAGGCTGAAGCCGCTTCCCTCGACGACTAGCAGGCCTCCCTCCCGCACCGCAGCTGGCTGGACGATTCGGTCGCCACCCGGCCACGCATGGTCCCATAGCATCCGACCGTCTCGCGGAGCGACGCTCGTCAGGCCCGAACTACTCATGAGCAGGACTTGCGGCTCCCCGTCAATCGTCAGCGGATGTGGCGAACTGTAACTGCCTAATCCCGGCGGGCCGAACCAGCGCGGCTCGCCAGTGGCCTGGTCATAGGCAGCTAGTGTGCCCGAAACGGCGACGACGACGAGGTCACCGACTGCAAGCGGCGAGCCCGCGAACCCCCAGTCCGGAACGGTCGTGCCGGTGTCGGTTGCAGCGTTGCGCGACCAGACGACGGTGCCGTCGGCAGCGTCGAGAGCATTCAGGATGCCAGTAGCACCCAAAGCGTAGACCCGATCCTGGCTCAGGGCAGGCGTCGCGCGCGGACCGGGACCGACATGCGAGTCCCAAAACCTCGCATTGTCGCGGTGCATCCACACCAATTCGCCAGTGTCCAGTGCATAGCAGGTCACCGCCTCGTCGTCACCTACCTGCTCTTGTGTATAGAGCAGGCCGTTGCCGACCGCGAACGACGAGGCACCCGGCCCGACCGGCCGGCGCCACAGCAAGGCAGGTGGCGACGCGTTCCAGTCGGTTTCGATCCGGACGCCCTGAATGGTACCGTCGCGATGCCGCCCGCGAAACCCAGACCAGTTGCCGCTGGCCGACGTTGCTGGCTGAATTGAAAGACTTGGTTCCGGCTCGTCGCCTTTTGTTTCCAGAAACCGCTGTTCAGCGGTCTTGGTCCACCGCCATCTGAGCTCCGCCGCACCCGCCCCTGTGATTCCGTCGCTCCGAAGCAACGTCCACACGCCGCAGGAGAGCAGGATCGCCACCGCCATCGCCGCTCGCCTGGTCCTGACTGCCAGTCGCCGCGTGCCCGCGGCCGATGCAACAATCGCGAGGCTTGCGACCGGGACGGCGTAGAGCGGCAGCAGCAGACCCATCATTCCGCTCGCAATTGACTCGTCGGCGAGACGTGATGCCACCAAGAGCGTGACGGCTGCCAAGCCGATGATGCCGAAACGGTCCAAACGCGATGCGCGGCTCAGGAACGCCCACCACACCGCGATGGCCAAGCCTCCGGCCAGCCCGCCGATTACGGAAATGAATCCGGTCATGGGGCCCGGCAACGCTAGCGGGAGAGCGACCCAGCACAGCCATTGCACGGAGACAATGGCCACGCCCGGCCACAACCGCAGTTCCCTTGGCTCGCCGGGGTTCCTGTCGCGTTCCTGGCTTGTCTGCATTCGGCTAGCCGAGAGTTCATCCGCCCGGCAACACGCTCGAAGGCAGAAGCTCAGCATAAGTCATGATCGACAGGCTTCTAGTTCGGTGCTGAACCCGAGGGATTTGCGTCCGTTTGATTTCCGGACCATCACGCCAGCATCCGATACTTGTCAAAACTGGTGAAGCATGCGGACCAGAATCGACTCGCGGGTGCTTGACGTCAACAAGTGCCAGCGGCGGTCGGGACGGCCCCGACGAATCTCTTCCACTCCCGAACGGGAGGACTGGGCGGTTGGCAACAAGTCAGCTTGAGCTGCTACAGGATCGACAGGCCCCCGCCGGGGCATAGTGTTTCTCCTCGGCGACAGGGTTCCGCTGTAGAAGAGCGTCAACGATGAAGCTCAAGCGGAGCAAGCCGGATAGAGATGCCATACCGGAGTTCAATAGCAGACGCGGATCTGTTCTGCAGGCATCGGTCCATTCCAGCGGCCGAATCGCCTGCGCCTGTCGAGCGTCTGGAGCAGTTCATTGAGCCTGCTCCGTCGGCAGGCGAGCCTGACAACCTGGAGTCGAACTTTTGAAGAGGACTCTTACGGGTTCTCGTTGCCAGCTCGGCAACTCCTCGATGCGCGTTGCGTATTGGGACCTGTCTTCCATTGGCGGCGACCGCAAGCCGTGTGGAATCCGAGAGTAGCTCCTTTCCAAGGACTGGCCGATAGCAATTGGAAATTTCGGCATCGATGCCTGTGAGACAACAGCATGACGGGATCAAGAGGATTGTGCCGGTCGCGCTTCGTGGGGGTTAGTGACGATTGACGGTGGGTGCCCTTCTTCATTGCGCTAGGGATTGACAACGAGCCTTGCGAATCTGCGCCTGGCGGTGGTCTCTATGGGCCGTGCCGTTCGTAGCTTGCTGTTACACATCCAGTCGCAAACTCGCGCATGGCTTCTAGCTTCCGTGGCTGTTCGGCGTGATGATCTCCGTGCACCTCCTGACTATCGCCTTGCCGCACTTCGGGGTAATCGGCGCGGCCTGCACAGCATTCGCATCAACGAGCAATGGCGGATCTCATCAATCCAAGACGCAATCTATTCCGACTTGAGCGGGTGTTGCTTGACTGCGCGGGCCGGAGACAATTCTTGTAAGAACCTACCTTGAGATCTTCCAATTCGTAACAGCACACATGTACTTGTGGTTCGCTTGACGCGGACAAGGCGACTGTCGTGGAGGAAACCAGGAGTCAATTGCGGCGTCCTGTCCACGGCCCCTCAACGAGTAGCGACGTCCGTGCGTTTTGGGATCTGGACGCAGAATCTAACGATTGCCAAGAAGCGTGCCAATCCCAGACCTGACCGGTTTGCAGTCAGTTCTCGATCACATCGATGCCGACGAAGGTTGCACACGGGAGGAGGATAGCGCTGATGCCAGACTCGAGCGGGAAGTTGAACCAGCAGTTCGGGTTCACTGCTGTAGAATGGCGATCTCCGATCGAGCCGCCCAAGCGAACGTCACGATGTCCTTTATCGCCGCCGTCGTCCAAGACTGTCCCGTCGTCTTTGACCGGGGCAGGACGCTCGACAAGATTGGCGCTCTGACGACGCAGGCCGCAAAGACAGGCGCTCGACTAGTGGTCTTCCCCGAGGCCTTCGTCTCGTCCTACCCGAAGGGCCTCGATTTTGGAGCGAGGGTGGGCGGGCGGACTACCCGGGGCCGCCAGTATTTCCAGCGCTACTACGACAGCGCGGTTGACATCCCGGGGCCTGGGATCGACCGGCTTGCCGAGATTTCCGGCGACAACGATATCTATTTGGTCGTGGGCGTCATCGAACGCGAACGCGGCACGCTCTACTGCAGCGCCGTCTTCCTGAGCCCGGAAGGAATGTACTTGGGCAAGCATCGGAAGCTGATGCCGACCGGGATGGAGCGCATCATCTGGGGATTCGGTGACGGCTCGACACTTCCGGTCTATGACACGCCCATGGGACGGCTGGGAGCCGTGATCTGCTGGGAGAACTACATGCCGCTGCTCCGCACAGCCATGTATGGCAAGGGGATCCAGTTGTACTGCGCTCCGACTGCGGACGATCGGGACAACTGGCATTCCTCGATGATCCACGTGGCGCTAGAAGGCCGGTGCTTCGTGCTTTCCTGCTGCCAGTACCTGACGCGGGGAGACTGCCCGAGCGACTATCCCGCTATCCAAGGTGACGATCCGACGACAGTACTAATGCGGGGTGGCAGCGCGATCATCAGCCCGCTGGGGAACGTTCTGGCCGGTCCCCTGTACAACCAGGAAGGGATCCTCACCGCAGAGATCGACATCGCTGAGATCACCCGTGGTAAGTACGATTTTGATGTCGTCGGACACTACGCACGACCCGACGTGTTCCGTCTGGAAGTGAACGAAGAGCCGAATTCCACTGTGGTGATCAAGTGAATCGCCGCCAGCGCGTGGACGGATTTACTGGGTCGCCCTACTGTCGTATCACCCGAAGGCCGCAGTTGATTGGGGACTATGGTCCAGGGCTAGGAGGCGAGAGTTACAATCCGTCATTGGACCGCTCGAACATCCAATTTGAGCTCGGCAGACGCTGCGTAGCTGGCCGCAGACAGTCAGTCCGGACGGACCCAGAGCGCTACGAATCGCAGGTGAGCGAAGCGGCTGCGGGGATCTTGCATGCGGTCCTGCCTCTTGCACTCGTCCTCGCGGTATCTTCATTCCCGCCTGAGTCGAATGCGCAGGAGGCCGGCACAGCGCCTTCGGCACAGGCGGCGACCATTCCAGACGCGAGCCTTCGGGCAGCCCTCGAGAAGGCACTTGGCAAGGCAGAGGGCGAGACGATCACGGCAGCCGAGTTGCAGACGATGAGCGGCGTTCTGGACCTCGAGGCACGAGAAATCGCCGACCTGTCCGGACTCGAGCTGGTAACCGGGGTCACGGCCATCCACCTCGGCACGAACGCCGTTGCGGACGTATCGCCACTTGGCGGCTTGTCGAGCCTCACGGTGCTTGACCTTGGCGAGAATGCGATCGCCGATGTCACTCCTCTGGCCAGCCTGTCGAACCTGAACCGCCTTGACCTTAGAGAGAATTCCGTCAGCGATCTCTCGCCGCTAACCAGCCTGACGAATCTGACGATCCTCTACCTTGACGACAACGAGATCGACGACGTCTCGGCACTCTCTGAACTAACGAGCCTGAAAGAGCTGTTCCTCGGCCGGAACGCGATCGGGGATATCTCGGCACTGTCGCGCCTCAGCCACCTGACGACCCTGCGCCTGAACCGGAACTCCGTCAGGGACGTCTCGGCGCTCTCCGGCCTGTCCAACCTCACAAAGCTATACCTCGATGAGAACTCGGTCAGCGACGTCTCTGCACTCGAAGGCCTGTCCGGCCTAGTCGAGCTAGCTCTCAGTCAGAACTCGATCAGGGACGCCTCTCCGTTGGCGTCGATGTCAGGCCTGACTTTCCTGTCGCTCTGGAACAATGCGATCGTCGACGTTTCGGCGCTGTCCAGCCTCTCCAGCCTCGAGATCCTGTTCTTGGACGGAAACGAGATCACTGATTTTTCGCCACTTGCTGGCCTGACCAAACTGACGCGGCTGGGGCTGAGCCGAAGCGCGATCACCGAGATCGAGGTATTGGCCGAACTGACCGATCTGATCTGGCTCTACCTCTGGGGAAACGAGATCCAGGACGTTTCCGTTCTGTCTCGCCTGCCCCGCCTCGAGACGCTTTCGCTGAGCAGGAACGCCATAGCCGACATCTCGCCTCTGTCCGGTCTATCTGGCTTGATGACTCTTCACCTCGACGAGAACCTGATCGAGGACGTTACCGAGGTAGCTGGCCTCTCGAGCATGACGAATCTCCGTCTCGCTTGGAACCGTATATCGGACATCTCCGCTCTGGCTGACCTGACCAGCCTCACCGAACTGCGTCTCGCGGGAAACGAGATCGAGGACATCGCTGCGCTGGAGAAGCTGATCGCTCTCAGCCGATTGGACCTCAGCGGGAACCCAATCGACGATCCTTCGCCCTTGCTGGCGAATGCGGGGCTGGGAGAAGGCGACACGCTCTACAGTCTGAGCAACCCTGCAAGCTGGGAATCCGTCTACGAGTCCCTCCGCAGCCGGGGCGTCCGTGTCGATTCTCGCCTCGCGATCACCGACACCGCGTCGGACGAGTTTCTAGGCTCGCATCTTTCGCAGCATTACAACGAGAACGTCTTGGTGATGAATCTCTCCGAGGATCTCACGACGTCGTTCTACTCGATTCCGACGATGTTTCTGGCGCGCGATGTGTACAGGTCATTCGACGACGTGTTTGACTTCCTAGTATTTCTCTCCAATCTCGACGAATATTCGGACAACGCAGAACGCATTCCATACGGCCGCTACCGTCCCGTCATGAATGACACGAACGGCACAGGCCGAGACCCCTACTTCAGGAGACGGTATGGTTCCTCGGGCAAGCTAAGGGGAATCGTGCAGTTCCCGTACAACAAGGGCTTGCGCCGCGGGCCTGCGCTGCACGAGTTCCAGCATGCCTGGGCGAACTACAGTGTTCCGACAGTCTACTCCAGTCATTGGGGGTTCAGCAGCGCCAACGGTCAGCTCGGCGGATTTGACGGCTCCGATTTGGTCGACCTTGGCGGAGGCCAGTACAGTGCCGGTCGCTTCGGCACCGTCGCCAACGGTGGCAACTCGGTCCCGTATAGCCAGATCGAACTCTATCTGGCCGGCTTGGTTGGGGCGGAGGAAGTGCCGGACCTGTGGGTAGCAACTGACGGACAGTGGGTCGTGGTCGATCGGAGAAGAGTCGAGACCGAGGCCGGACATCCCGTGTTCTCTGCCAGTGAAGTGCGCGACGTCACGATCGAAGAGATCATTTCTGAATTCGGGCCGCGAGTGCCCGGGCCGGAGGCGTCCCAACGGGAATTCCGGGCCGCGGTGATCTTGTTGACCGATGCCGGCCATCCGGCTACGCCCTCCCAGTTGGAAGAGCTAAGCCAGACTGTTTCGGCTTTCAGCACCAACGGAAATGACGGAAACAGCAACTTCAACTATTTCGAGGCGACCGGCGGCAGAGCGTCCATCGCTATGGGCGAGCTATCGCAAGTTCGCAAGAGCGCTGCGGGACTGCCGTTCGCCCCTGCATCGTTCGGCGAACCGCCACCTGACTCCTTCTGCTGGACAGAGGGCGTCGGGGACCCGCAATTCGGGCACCGCGAGCCACACGCTCGTGCCGCCAGAACTCACGGTGACGGCGTCACCGTAGATGTCGAGCGAGTCGCGGGGCCCCTGCACGGAACCACCGACCGGGACTCGCGGGTTGGTGCTGCGAACAGGCCGGAACCGCCGGCCTACCCTCTTGGGAGCTACCTCGCTGATACTGCTCGATGATTTCAAGAGGATAGGCGGCACGGTGCTCAGCACCGAACAACGTGACCGTGGGGCCTCTTGGTGCGGGCCAAACCAATGAGGCTCGCCAGCACAGTTCAGATGAGGAGTTCCAGGCCCCTTCCGAGGTGTCCATTACAATCTCAGGGAACTCGAATGGAAACTTCCCTGACTTCGCCTGGTCGGACCAAGGAGATGGCCTCGCGAATCTCCCGCGTGCGGAGGCGAGCATCTGGCCAGGCAGTGGCGAGCAAGACTACGATTCCGATCTGTCGCCCCCTCAGGTTCTGTTGGTGCCGAAGGTTCTGATCAGTCGTGACGAACACCTCGGAGCCTTCACGTTTCGCTAGGTCGAGCAACTCCCCGTTATTCCTGTCCGACCAGCCTTTCTCAGCAAGCATGTCTACAGTGTGCTCGTGAAGGTTGCCTCGCAGAGGTGCTCGAGTGCCTTGATCGAACGAGAGTTTCAGCGCGCCACCGCCACACGTAGGGCCTTGGCCTCGTGTTCGAGGACGGTGCGGACTTGTTGCTCATCCACTGCGGGGAACCACTCGACAAACTCCTTGCCCGTAGCGCCACAGGCCAGATTCTCGTACAACGCCAAGAGTGGAATCCGCGTGCCCGTAAACACCCCCACACCGCTCACTCTCCCTGGAATGCGTTCGACGGCATCGCAAGTCTCCCAGTCAGTCATCTTCGTCACCTAGTCTCTTCGAACTCTGTTCAGATTGTGATCCAGATTCAGTCCTCGACGCTCCCAAGGGGGCTCGAAGCATTGTGGGCAGATCTCCTGACACGTCTCGAACATCCGCCATCCCGGCGGCTCCATCGAGAGCAAGAAGGCTATCGTATTCGCTCGCCACTGCCACCTTGCATGGAGGTTTCCGATCTTGGCGTTCACGTTTCGCGCCGACATGGTCAGTCTATTGAGCGATAGCACGGTGCCTCTGGTCGCGAGTGAGCGGATTCTGATTGAGACTTGGTTGGAGATATGGGTCCCGGAATTCACCGGCCAGAATCCGGAACTGACGATCCCTCTGCCAATGACTTGGAATCCAGGCGAGTTTCCAGTCGTTGCTATCTCCGACCAAGCCACTCGATCATTGCAATTCCATGGATCCAACTTCGGTTCCCGACTCCAGTGTCACGTCCATCCCAAACGGTCAGCGGCGCAACTCGGCTGGCACGGGCAGACCGGTGCCATCAGAGCCGCGTCGTTCGAGGACTTCGGCGTTCTTCCGGGAAGCCCATTTGACTTGGATGCGGAAAGCGCCCACAGGCTTGAGCCGAGCGCGACGATCTTCGCAGGCGAGCTGCATGGTGGCGTGCTCGCGAGTCTTGACGATGGCGTGCCTGAGGGATGACCCGCCTGACCTGCGGCGCCGCTTACCGTCCGCCTTGGAGTGCTCGATCTCGGTGGCCAGGCTGCGCGTGCCGAACCGGTCATGCTGGCGGTCTCCATAGTGAGCCGCCTCGACCGTTTGCGGTTGCGAGGGCAACTGCGGTGGGAGTGCTTGGCGCTGCGGGACGGGGGGTGCTAAAGCAGGCGCTGTTCGTGCATTGCTTGGGCCTTCCCGATACCTGCCAGTCGGGCGAGTGATGGCTGATCTATGGTGCCTGCAGTGCTTGAATGAGCTTCTTTTTTGCGACTTGCGGATCCTCGACCTGCAAGTACTCGAGCCCTCTGAAGTAGTCCCCTTGCCGCCTGTTTTGTCGCGGCTCGATGGCCTCGATCAGGACCGCTTCCATAACGTCAATGATGGCCTTGCCTGCGCCCTTTTGACCGGCCCCGGTTCCAATTCCCAACAGATGGTTTGCGGCATCCTTGCCAACTGGGTTCAGGCCGAACCAGGAAAACCGATCCCAGCGAGATCGTAGTCGATTGTTGGTGTGGAGCCTCAGTCGTTGCCCGATGCATGAGTTCTTGCGTTCTTCGTTGGACTGGCCCACGTATACGATCTCGCGCCGGTCATACAGGAGGTAAACACCAATCTGATCCGAAAAATCCACTTCATCTGAGTTCTTGGTCTGTTGGCCGAGTAGCCTGGGCTTTGTCGGTTCCCAATCTACGTACGACCGATCCCAGTACATCCCGAAAGCAGTTACGATTCCCCCAACGGCATCCAGTCCGTCGTCGTCTTTGGGATCAGCGGCGATTGAGCCATCACCGGCGAGGCGGATATGCCCTCGTTCGACCCTCTCAAATGGCGGGTTCGCATCGTTATTCAGCGATTGGCTAATGACGGAGGCCACGGTGGCCGCTGGCGTGGTGCCAAACGAAGAGCGTAGTTGGGACTCCGAGATCTTTTGGACGATCGTGTCGTAATGCAGGGGTCCGCCTGCTTCCCTCAGGACATGAACTATCGCTTGCTTCCAAGACATTTCACTGGGCATGCTAGACTCCTTTGCCGTGGGATCAGTAAGCTTAGCAAGGTTGGCATGCGGCGCCATCCTCCAAGGGGAGTGTCCGGCGAGGTGTTGGGTGCGTCCTTCTGCGCGGGCGAGACTGGGGATCAAGCGCCGCAGTAGCTGCCAGACTGCGAGAGCGTCCTCACCAGCGGCTATCGAAGCTCTCGGCCCGTTGCCGCATGAGCTTTCTGGGTGCGCCCACAGAGGATGCGCGCCTTTCGATGGCGTGACAGGAATCTCGGGCAAGCACTCCGGAGCACTGGCTTACTTCTCCTGGACGGTCTGGCACCGGCAAGCGGAGTCCGGGATGCGAGGCGGCCGTGCGGAGCCCCTATTCGAGAGCTCGCCGATGCCGTGCGGCCGACTTGGCGGCGTATCGGCACCAGCGATCAACTACGTGGTGGTTCGGAGCGTTACGCAACTAAAATGTCCTTCATAATTGCGCAAGCGCACAGTTGTTGCGCAAAGTGACGGATGCAGAGTATCGCAGCCCAGTCACGGCCCCGCTGGCTAGCGCGCTGGTTCCGGAGGGCTTGTCGGAGAGTCAAGAGAGTACTGATTGGGGTCTTACCTTGGTGCTTACACCTGTGCCTGTTGCGCCAGAACCAATCGTTACGCAACATCATAGCTATTCCGCCATATAAGAAGGAAAAACACCCTAGGTGTTGCGCATAGATTGCTATAATTGCGCAAGCACCCCGGAAACATGCGCAACCCTGATGCCTAGGTTGATACCTGAGAGAGACCTGCGGGCGATCGAGACAGTGGTTCGCGGTCAACCGGGATCCATCTCGGCTAGGGAAATTGCTAGTCGTCTACCGTCAGCTCTTTCCCACCGCACACTGCAATTCCGCCTGAAGCGCCTCGTCGAAGACGGGCGCCTCGTGAGGTACGGCACGAGAAGTCGCGCCGCGTACTCCCTGCCACCGATAGCGAGCGAACCAGCACCGTCCGAAATAACGATACCCCTGTCGAAACGGAGCATCAGGCTCGAGGCAGCCATCAAGCATCCGCCACAGACCAGGACTCCTGTCGGCTACCACCGAGACCTTCTCGACTCCTATCGACCGAACTCGAGCGCCTATCTTGACCTGGGAACTCGCATCGAACTCGGGAAAGCCGGCCGTCCCAGGACGGGACAACACCCCGCTGGGACATATGCTAAGCGAATCCTGCAACGGCTCCTGATCGATCTGTCATGGAATTCGAGTCGCCTAGAAGGGAATACCTATTCGCTGCTCGACACCCAGCGCCTAATCGAATTGGGAGCGGCCGCCGAGGGTAAAGGCGCCTTCGAAACACAAATGATCCTCAATCACAAAGAGGCGATTCGCTTCCTTGTCGAGGGTGTTGATGAAATCGGCTTCAATCGCTACACGATCTGCAATCTGCACGCCACCCTTGCGAACAATCTTCTGCCTGACGAGCGAGCGGCAGGCAGATTGAGACGCATTCCCGTGGGCATTGAGGGATCGGTGTTCCATCCGCTTGAAGTGCCGCAGATCATCGAGGAGTGCTTCGACGAGATTCTTGGCAAGGCTGAAGCCATCCGGGATCCGCTCGAGCAGTCCTTCCTTGCGATGGTCCACCTGCCGTACCTGCAGCCGTTCGACGACGTCAACCAGCTCGTGGCGAGGCTCTCCGCGAACATTCCGCTGATCAAGGCCAACCTGTCACCGCTTTCCTTCAGGGATGTGCCGAGATCCCTGTACACCCGGGCGATGTTGGCCGTCTACGAGTTGAAAGACACGAGCTTGCTTAGAGATGTCTTTCACTGGGCCTATATGCGGTCCGCGGCCCGGTACGCAGCCGTCCGGCAGTCGCTGGGCGAACCCGACCCGATGCGCCTGCGCTACCGTGACGATCTCCGCGAGCTGGTCAGCGAGATCATCCGGATGCGCATCGACCGCAAATCGGCAAGCGGTCACATCGAACGGTGGTCAGAGGCGAGAATCGACGCCGGGATGAGAGAGCGCTTTCGCCAGGCGGTCGAGAGCGACCTGCTTGCCTTGAATCGCGAGAACTTTGCACGCTTCCGGGTGCGACTCTCCGAGTTCGAGGCTTGGTGGCATGTCTGGTCTGGGGAGGCTGGTCCCGGATTCGAGTAATCCGGACTGCTCCAGCGACATCGGCCGATGCGACGCATTGCGAGCGCTTCGAACAGTTCGATGTACGCGAAAACGGACTATGTCAACCCACGCACCGGGCTTGGCACACATGTTCGTTCTTGCCTTGAGAACATGGCTGTGCCAAGTCCAGTCATGATTCAGGTTCAGAACAAGAGCTTCAGACCGAACTGAAGCTGTCGGTTGTCTTGGGCCGTGCCTCCGATGACTCCTGCGTTGCGGTTTCCGATGGAGAGACCGGGCAGGCCGAAATGAGGGCGGTTGAAGAAATTGAAGGCCTCGAACCGAAACTCGATCTTCGAGGTCTCGCTCAGCGCAAGCGGGAAATTGCGGTGCAAGGCGAAGTTGACCATGTTGGTACCCGGCCCGTAAAGGATATTGCGGCCCGAGTTTCCGAAAGTGTACCGCTCGGGGAACACAAAGGCGTCTACGTCGAAGTAGCGGTCGATCGTCGGATTGGAGAGCGTACCGTCCCGGACACGGTCGGGCCGCGAAGTCGTACCCGTATTGGCGTTGTCGAAGTTGAGCGCCGGCGTGAATGGTATGCCATCGGAGAACGTGACAATCCCGGACAGGTCCCATCCGCCGAGCACGTGCTTGAGCGGGCCCTCGCTGAAAGGCAAGCTGTAGACACCGCTGAACACGAAGCGATTGGGGATGTTGTGGTTCGAGGGTCCCCGATTCGCCTCGAGGTTACGGCTGTCCTGGATGCCTCCGTAATCCCCGGAGGGGCCGCAAGCGTCGCAGTTGCCGAGATTGCTGGCGGTGTCCAGCGATCGCCCGTGCGTGAATGCGGTCAGGAATGACAGCCCGCCGCTGAACCGCTTTTCCAAGCGTGTCGAGACTCCGTGGTAGCTGCTGGTTGCCCAGGGCTCAGTTCGGAAAATCCGCGCCCTGGTGTATTGGCCGTGCGGGCGCCGGCTGTTCGGCGAGCCTGGCCCCGGTGTCGGCTGATTGCCCTCGTAGGATGCGTAGAGGTTCCGACCAGAGTTGCCCACGTAGTTGACCTCCCACATGATGTTTCCCGGCAACTGCTTCTGAATGCTGAAGTTCCATTGCTGAATGGTCGGCATGTCAAGCGTTTGGAACCAGCTCCGCAGTCGGGCCGTCGAGCTCGGGTTGAGCACGAAATCCTGAGGCGCGACGGGGTCCGGCCGAGCAGGCAGTGAGCTACTCAAGGCGATGGTGCTAGACGGATTCAATTGATCGCTCGGCAGCGCGATACCGCCGAATCCGAAGAAAGGCGGGTTGTTCGTCATGCGGCGGTTTACGCCCGTCCCTTCGTCCTGACCGTAGAACACGCCATAACCGCCCCGAATCACAAGCCCTTCGATCACTCTGAACGCGAACCCGATTCGCGGAGCGATATTGTTCATATCAGTGTTCAGCAGGCTCCGAGGCATGCGGTCGTCGCCCGCAAGGATCAGTTGCCCGAACAAAGCATCCTCGGGCTCGAGGATGAAGTTGGCCATCCGGTTGTCGAGTTCGATGAAAGGCTGAGTCAGCTCGTACCGGACGCCGAGATTCAGTGTCAACCGGGAGTTGACCTGCCAATCATCCTGGAAGTACCAGTAGAGGTTCTGCTGCTGTTCCCTCGCTGTAGCGCGAGTCCCCGTTTGGATTCGATTCGGAAGCCCCAGCAGGAGGTCGGCAACCGACGAGCCCGTCCCAGGCCGGGCCTGCGGATCCTGGCTAAAGACCCCGTTGAAACTAAAGCTCCCACGACCCGCGAGGGTCGCCGAGGTCTTTGCGCGGATCATCTGGTAG
This sequence comes from Bryobacterales bacterium, assembly GCA_965207255.1. Lineage (GTDB taxonomy): Bacteria > Acidobacteriota > Terriglobia > Bryobacterales > UBA6623 > VXMF01. The sequence continues at coordinate 546,557 of OZ242276.1, forward strand.
TCGAAGCCGATCTTCGTCGTGTGTCTGCCCTTCACCATCGATAAGTTGTCCGAGAAATTCCACACAGCGGAAGACTTCAGCAGCGGGAGATTGCCAAATCCCGGAGGAGCCACCCCAATCGATGTCAAGCCGGCTAGGCCAAAGGTCGGCGTGCCGCTGGTGACGTCTGGATGCAATGCGCCGGATATGATTTCCTCTCGCGGAGTCAGCCCGTCTTGGTCGACGCCAATCCGGTTCCAAGCGAATCGGAACTCATTGACAATGCTGGGCGAGAACGTCCGCGTATAGCCGTAGCCGATGCTGTACGCGTCTCCCTCGCGGACGACCGGGTTGCCGGCCGGGGTCTCGAAAACAGCGTTCTGCTGAAAGTCGGGGCGGTTGAACGAGTAGCGTCCAAACATGCTGTCCATGTCGCTGACGCGGACATCGCCTCTGCCGGTCAAGTTGTCGGTTCGAATCCCGTTGTTGGGAGCTCGCACGAAGTTGCGAGTAGCCCTGTCGAACACGGGTGCCGGGTACCGCGAGATCAGGTCGCGCCCGACAGCGTCCATTCGGGAGCCCGGGATCTCGTTGTTCGGGAACTGGTCACGGACAAACCCCTCGCCTGCGGGATTTGCACGCGTCGTGAACGGGTCGAAGACGCTGCGGCCGCCGAATTGGCCCGACCGTTCCGCCGCCAGGGGCACGTTGGCCGTCAGCGTAGTTCCCTGGGTGATGTGTGTGCGCTGATACGCGGCATGCCAAAACACTCGATTGCTCACTATGGGCCCACCCAGCGCACCACCAGCTTGGTGCTGGATATAGAGCGGATCTACCGTTGTTGGCGGTGCGAAGTAATCCCTAGCGTCGAGATTGTCATTGCGCAGGAACCAGAATGCGGAACCGTGGTACTCGTTGGTGCCGCTCTTGGTCACAACATTCACAACAGCACCCGCAGAGGCACCGTATTCGGCCGAGAAGTTACTGGTGTTCACTTTGAACTCCTCGACTGCCTCCAGCGACGGACGCATCGCGTCGCGCTGCCGGTTGTCGAGTCCACGCAAATAGTTCACGTTGCGGGCGCCGTCCAGCAGGTAGGCGTTCTGGTAGCCGCGGTTGCCGTAGGCCGAATAGGTCTTGTCGCGAGAGCGGGTGTTTGGAACGGTCCCTGCGGTGAGATTGCCGAGATCCAAGTAGTTGCGGCCATTCAGCGGCAGCTTCTGAATAGTCGTCTCGCCTACTACCTGCCCAATGCTGTGCGTTGTCTCTTCGAGTTGCACGGCCATGGCCTCGACAGTAACTTGCTCTGTGACTGTACCCGGCTCCAGAACTAGCCGCAGACTGATCACATCGTCCACTCGCAACTGGACGCCGGACTGCACGTACTGCTTGAAACCCTCAAGCTCGGTCGCGACGTCATAGGTTCCCGGTCTCAGCAGGGGAGCTGAAAAGCGCCCGACCTCGTTCGACTCGACTCGGCGGACTAACTCACCGGTCTCGGTGTTCGTGATCTGAACTGCGGCCCCGGGAATCACCGCTCCGGACTGGTCCAGCACCGTGCCCGCGATCTGGCCGGTTGACGTCTGAGCGCTCGCCGTGGCCAACACGCAAGCAAACGCCAAGACGGTGACCAGGATTGAAAAGAACTTGGACCTCATTTTCGTCCCTCCTAGCTGTGGACTGAGGCCAGCGCCTACGGCGGGTGGCCTCACGCTGAGCGCATTCTAAGCCGAATCTCCACGGAATGTCGGAAATGCTACGAAGAATTTGACGATTGCCGGGCGGGCGAGGTTGATTTCGCGTAACTTCTTCAGTTACAAGCAGTTAGATTTCGATCCCCGGATCAAGTTCTGCATAGTGCGCGGAAACACTGACCCGGCTGCTCAGATTGCAAGTTCGGCGAGACTCGCGATGACTCGCGCTCTATCAACTCTGGGCGTTCGCAAGGGACCAAGCACAGCCAGCGGCAGTGCGACGGAACAAACTCTCAGCCAGCAAGGCGCTGCAACCCGTCTATCTGCGGTGTCACGCCAGCCATCTCAGCTATGCTCGGACGGGCGGTCGGGAGGTTCGACAGTAGTGTCGCGTACGATCTTGCCGTCCCTGAAGACCGTTACATATCCGGAGGTCTCGATGGCTCTCCTGCGGGCAATTACGGCTGCTCTTCGCAGTGCCTCCAATGCTGATGCAGAGTCGGATCCCGGTGGTCCCTTTGAAGTAGTGTTTTTCTCTTGCTTCGTCGTCATGATCGACTCCCCTCTTCCAAGAGTATCGGTGTCTCTCCGGAGTTGTCGTATACAGCCCATTCGTCGACGAGATTACGGTAAATCGTCTCGAAGTTTCGCCAACCTGTTTGAAATCGGCGGCGGAGAATCGATTCCGGAACATTGTGTCCTCCCTCGCGCACCCGCTGCCGAACTCGGTCGATAGCCATTTCAGGGTTGGGCAACCGCAGAAAGAAGAGCTTGACCCAGTACCCCTGCTGCTGCCAGCGCGGGATCATGTTAGCGTAGGTTCGCCCGCTGAGAGTTGTCTCGAAGGCGAAGCTCTCACCCCTCGTCACGTACTCGCTGATCAGGTGCAACATCACCCTGCCAGCCCGGATAGCCGCGGGTTCCGGACGGAAGGGACTGATCCCCGCTGCGATGAGATGCGTTAGTGAAGCTTGCTTCGTTCGGAAGGTACTCCAATGCGAAGGACGTCTTTCCGGCACCGTTAGGGCCGGCGACGATAAACACTGTCTTCATGCTTGGGGTCACTCCAAGCCTCCCCACAGGCTTCCGCCGCCCCGTAAGTGGAGGCTCGTGTGGTCGCACCTGCAGCGGATCCCATGCTCCGAATGGCCAATCGCCCGAACGAATTGCGTACCCATACCACACTCGACCGCGCCCTTCCGAAGCCGATGACGATGAGATTTAGTATCGCGTGCCTGCGATGCAGGCCCGATCCCATTCGTTGCTGGCGACTTCGACACTGACAGGGGCGACATGGCCGGTGACCTTGATGATCCTGCCCTCGGGTCGATGCCGCCACCAGCTCAACGGAAACCGGCACTGGTGGCACAACCCCACGACAACCGGGACTTCGTATGGTCGCACCTACCGGTTGCTTGGGCTTGGGTATTCCGTCATGGTCCCGGCGCGGGCGAAAGTCCGCCGGTCGAGCCGAGGGTCTATAATCGCCACAGCCGCCCCGCATACTCCGGCCCGACTCGGACCCTTGTCCAAAGTGGCGTACACGATGCCATCGAGTGCCGTTTCCGAGCCGAGAGTGGTCCAGGCAGGGCTGGCAGGGACAGGAGGGCACATTCATGCCAGCGTCGGGATCGGTCTTGGTTCTAGCAGCGGTCACGGCGTTTCTTTCGCAGCCGCTCGCAGCCCAGTTGGCGAGGGATCCCACGGGCATTTCTGCGGACCCCACCGCTGAACCCGTGGTTTTGGTTCCGCCGGACCCGGAAATGACTGCGTACATTTCTGGAAGGGTTCAAATGACCAACGGCGGCGTGGTGCCCAAAGAGACTGTAATCGAACTCGTGTGTGGCGGCTTTACTCGAGCAACCGACCAAGTCGGGCCCGAGGGTGACTTCGACATCGAACTGTCAGGCAGGGGCACTGGGGCCGTTGATGCCACGCAGATTTCAGGCCAGGCTTTGGGCGTTCCTCAGCCCAACCACCTCGGCGTGGTCAACATGTCCAATTGCGTCGTGCGCGCCGAGCTTCCGGGCTATGAGTCATCCCAGATCCAGCTCGGTGTTCGATCGACGTTCGACAGCCCCGACGTCGGCGAGGTGTTGCTCTCGAAGGTCGAAGGCGTTCTGGGACATGCCATCAGCCCCTCGATCGCCCGCGCGCCGAAGAAGGCCCTGCAGTCGTACGAGTGGGCACTGAAGCAGGTCGGCAAACCGCGCCCGAACCTCCGCAAGGTTGCCGCGCGCCTAGAGTCCGCAGTGAAACTGGACCCAAGCTTCGCGGCAGCGTGGAAACTTCTGGGCCAGGTCCGTGAGGGCATTGGACTGCCCGAAGAGGCGCTGGACGCGTACAGGCAGGCAGTCGCTGGCGATTCGTATCTCTATCCCGTGTACGAGCGTATCGTGCCGTTGCTGATCGGGTCTGGCGACCTGGCCGGCGCAATCGAGATGGGGGAGAAGGCATTGGGGATCAACAACCAGCTTGACGACGTGAGATTCTATGTTGCCGGGGCATACCTGCGCACCGGAGAAAACGAGCAGTGCATCGTAAAGGCCTTGGAACTGGTCGACCGAGGGGCCACGGCCACCTATCCGCAGGCCCACCAATTCCTAGGGTCCGCCTATGCGAACAACGGGGAGTTCCAGTCGTCCGCAGACCACTTCCGGCGCTTTCTCGAACTCAGCCCCGATGCAACCGCTGCTGATGCTGTCCGGAACCAGCTCGACGAGTGGTCAAGCCTGGGCGTGATCGCCCCCGCCAGCGAAGCGCGCTGAACCAATCCCCAGACCATCGTGGGACACGGGCGAGGAATTCTGCAGCGCCGCATTGGCAGCAGCGCCAGTGCGAGCGGTCCGTCCGATGAGGAGGTTTGATGCCCTCCAGCCGCACTGAGGCTACCGGCTCCGACGCGGGTAGATCGATCGACGCACTGAGCGGCACGCGGCACAGTTCAAAGCGGCAACGGTGGCAAGCCGCCCGGGCCACTTGGAGACCAGGACCATTCTTCCCCAAACTGGGCCCGAGCCCAACGCAGTTTCGAATTGCTGGCCCTTTCCGAGCCTACCCGAACTCCGAGCGCCCCCCGGGGCCGAACAGACCATGGAGGTCTTCAAGACTCAATCGCGCTCCAAGATCCACCGAAACATCATCGACCATTTCGTCGAACAGGCGCTGCTTGCTCTCGAGGATTTCGTCGATGCGCTCCTCGATCGTCCCGACGCAAGAGTACTTGAAGACATTGACCTTCTGTGACTGGCCGATGCGGTGGCTCCGGTCCTCGGACTGGCGCTCCGCCGCAGGGTTCCACCAACGATCCACATAAAAGACATACGAGGCTTCTTGAAGATTCAAGCCAAGCCCCCCGACGCGCAGCGAAAGAACCAATACCTTGTGGGCAGCCTCCCGCTTGAAGCTGTCGATCACCCCGGACCTCTCTCCCTGCGGCGTAAGGCCCGTGATCGAGAGCGGGTTGAATTTCTTGAGACGTCTCACAGCAGCTGCGACGCCAAACGCCTCGTCCACGTACTGGGAGAAGACCAGTGCCTTGTAGCCTTGCGATGTGAGTTCGGCCAGCCTGTTTTCGATGTCGTCCAGTTTGGCTGATCTGCCTGTCTTAGGATCGGCATTGCAGATCTGCTTTAGGCGCGTCAGCAGGGCGATCAGATGATGGACGCGAACCTCCGTGCCAAGCTTCTCGAGATACACGATGCCCTCGCGCTCGGCTTTCGAATAGCTGCTGTACTGGTCGGGGTGCAGTTCGACACATACCTTGGTCGTCAGCTTGGCTGGCAACTGCGGAAGAACCTCATCCTTCTTGCGGCGCAGTTGCAGATGGCGATGACGAGCGGCCAACTCGTTGCCCGGCCAGTAGCGCCTCGGTTCGCCGGAACTATCGTGATCGACAAATTCCATAATCGACGCCAAGTCATCGGCCCGGTTCTCCAAGGGCGTGCCAGTTAGGGCCCACGAGCGCTCCCGGCGCAAACGCTTGAGAGCACCGCTCGTCTGGTTCCGATTCTTGATCCGTTGAGCCTCGTCTGCGATCACAACACCCCAAGTTCGCCGCCACAGCTCTGATCTAGGATCGCTGTCGAATTCGGAGCGCAGAGTGTCGTAGCTGGCAAGAAAGACCTCGACCTCCGCAGCCCAGCGCCAAGACCGCTCAGACGCCGCACCTCTGACGATAATGGCGCGGACTTCAGGTGCCCACTTGCGGATCTCTCGGCGCCACTGCTCCAAGAGGCTGGCGGGAGCCACGATCAAGCTGGCTCTGACGGCCTTGCGCAAGAGGAGAACGCGCAAGGCAGCGATGGCTTGAAGGGTCTTGCCGAGCCCCATGTCGTCCGCTAGCAGCAAGCGGTCGCTGCCGACCAGAGCCTGCACTCCCTTGAGTTGGAACGGCAGTAGTTCGCCCGGCCACTCGAGTTCGAGGTCGCTGCACTCTGGCTGGCTCGGGGCCGCGAGCAATTCGCGCAATCGCTGGACGAAGGGCGCTTGTCCGTGAGAGGCCATTCCTCGACTTCGAGTGTGCCCGCAGCTCTCGTGGTCTACAGACAGGTCGACCGCTACGGCCACGCCAACACCGAGCGCTGATTCGCACAGGGCCCGGTCTGAAGCAAGCTCTCGCAGGGCATTGGCAACTCGGTCCAAGGGCTCCAAGGGATCGTGCTGCGTCATGACGGCAGCCAGCAGACTGCGTTCAGGGGACACCTCTGACCGACTCGCCTCCATGTGTGCCAGTTGGCGAGTTGGCCGGCCAGCGGCCGCCCAAGCGTATGTTGCGCGCGCAGCATTCCGGGTGACGGTGGCGAGCGGCAATCCGACTTCCAGCCCGCCTGCTTCGATTCCCGCTGTAACCTCGCTCTCGAAGCCGATCAGGACAGTCGGGGAAGGTACGGCCGACCGAAATACCGCTCGAACGCAGTCGAGGCGAACTTGGAACATCAGTTCCGCGTCAGAGCCGTCGGGCCAGACCGCTCGGTCAGCACGGGAGAAGCAAATGCCGAGCGGTATGCCCTCGGGCGTGGTCTGGAATAGCGCCGCTGCGCAGCCCTGGCTATCTTCGCGGCAGTGAAACCAGCCTATGACCTCAGGCTGGCGATCTGGTGGCGAATGCTCGAACGGGACAGGCAAATCACAACGCCCTCAGCCATCGGATGCCCCCGGACTCTTCGAAACGGCCAAAGTGTCATCCACCCACTCGCCTGCTTGTGCTTCTGGATCAAGGTCCGGCTGCTCTTCGTAGCTGACTTGGTACTCGTCGCTTTGGATTTCCGGGCGCGAGTCGGGGAAGAGTCTCTTCAAGTCCCACTCGTTGATGGCAGCCCGGACCTTGTAGCGCATGCGGTTCTGAGCGGAGACGCCACCAGCCATAGGCTGATGGTCCGGGGCATCCCACCCGTACGCCTCGCTATACAGCTTGCGCAATGTCTCGATAGCGGTGTGGACCTCGCCGTCATTGGGAGTCTGCAGAGGCATGCATTGACTCGTGAGCTGATCCATCCCCTCAACCGCGCTGTCGGCGATGGCCTCGAAACGAGGCCTTGCCCTCAATCTTGGCGGAACGTTGTCGCAGTCCTGCTTGCCATGCGTGCTTATGACCCTCGTGGCGAAGTCCGGAGTCACGGTTGCGACGGTGACGAGTCCTGGATTGTCGCCGATACGCAGCCAGCGAGCCAGTTCCGCATAGGACCGGCCCCTCTGGAGAATCGCGTACGAAGCGACGAGTTCGATTTCGTCGAGCAGAACCACCCAGCCCGCGTAGCCGGCCCCCCTGATCATCTCCACAAGGAATCGCAATCTCTGGGGCGGGATCTCGGCGACCCTTGGAGTGCGAAACCCGGTGTACTCCCTTTTCCCGATCTCCCTCAAGCCCGCCTTGATGCGAGAGGCCAGGATCCGATCCCCTGCCCAAAATGCCTCGATGCTGCTCTTGAGTTCCGGATCCCTCGATTCGATGTACGCCACCAAGCTGGCTGGGAAGATTCCGTGCAGCGAACCTTGGTAGGCCGACCTTGCCACCCATCCGAAGAAATCGCCGAACGCCTCCGTCTTCCGCTTCTCGGCCAGTTCCAACTCTTCGATCAGACGCCCGGTTCGCCCTGGCACGTTCGCACCGTCAACCGCGGCCGTCAAGATCTTGTTCAGGTCGAACAACGGCGTCTCCTTGCTGACGGCAACCCTGCTGCATACGAAGCCTTCCTCGACAGCGATGTGCTCGAGATACGCCAACAGGTGGGACTTGCCGACCCCGAAATCCCCCGAAACCAGCATTCCATGGCCATGCGCCGACTCCCCGATTCCGCCCAGCGTCTCTCGAAAGCGGTCCTCGATCGCCTGCTGGCTGCAGCCCAGCTGCCGCACGGCATCGCTGTTGGGAACACCAGTGCGCAGGGCTTCAATAGCGCGTCGCTTGGCGAGCATTCCGTCCTCATTCGCCGACATGTTGAAGGTTCCCGTCGAGTCTCACCAGGGCAGCGACCGGGTTGGCGATGTGCTTGTCCCGGACGTCTTCCAGCAACCTGTGATTCAGGGCGTCGTAAAAGCCCATGTTGCGCGTGCCGGCCCGGGCCGGCGACGCACCGAACGCTTCGCTAGTGGCGACTACGATCAGTGTTCCCTCGAAGCGATCGATGCCATCGACAAACTCGCGCAGCATCTGAAAGTGGTCGATCGCCATCCCCCTCGTGTAGTAGCGAAGGTCGTCCTTTGGATTCCGAGCCAATGTCACGCGAGAGTTGTCAATCAGAACCACGGTTCCGGAATGACCGGCCAGCCGGACCCATGCAGTGGCGGATTCGATGAAGTGCCTGGCGGTCGTGCGGTCGATCCGGGTGTAGATCATGTAGTCACGCACGGTGCTCAAACGGGCGCCAGCGAGCCATCCGAGCAAAGGGTGATCCGGGCCACCCTCGTCCAAGCACAGCTTGGTCATCGCGGCCCGGAAATCCCGCATCATCGAGGAATTCCGGTACACGCGATCCTGGATCGCGGGCCTGAGATCCTGCAGGACCACTTGCGCCTCAATCCCGTTACGGTCGGCAATCGCGCCGAACACGCTGTCGATCTTGCCCGGATCGATCCCGTCGACGAGGTAGCTGCGCTCCTCGGCAATATCAAGGACAACGGCGCGGGCCAAACGTGGCCAATCGATCTGCGCAGCCATGTCGAAGAAGATGTCCTGCGGCATATGCACCCGAACGCGCGCCGCATCGACCTTGACGACGACATAGTTCTGACTCCTGCACAGATCCTCAACCTTCTCGATGACCTCGGGCCTCGCGTCATCGGAGGCCACCGCGAACTTGATGGACGCACCCCCGTCCATGACGAAACTGCTCAAGTACTCCTTGGAGAGGACATCGAGCCATTCTTCCAGCCGAATGGTGTTCGCCATCAGGCATCCTCCTCGAAGTGGACCGAGTAGTACTTGGATTCGAAGCCGTCAGGCCCAACGAATGAGAAGTATCCCTTCTCGCGCGTGCCAGTAGAGGACGGAAAACTGATCTTGGGGCCCTTGCCCCGCTTGGCCCGCTCCGGCCCTTTGGCGTCCAAGATGTAGAGATCGCGAGCGAAATCCGTCTTGGTGTATTCTCTCGACACCCCGGGCAAGGATGTGAGGTGCTTGTAGACTCTGCTCAGCGGCATAGGTGGTATTGAGCGGTGCCCAAACACGGTCTTCTTCTGGTCCTTCAGGATGTCCTCGTAGACGAAGTACAGCGCCTCCATGAATCTATCGGGCTTGTATCGGACGAGATTTGCCTGTCCGTCTCGCAACAGGCCGATGACATGGGAAGGTCGCAGCGTGCGGATCTTTTTCTGGTCGATCATGAGCGACCGGTCATTCCCGACGCGGAGGACGGTCGGATACGAGATCAGAGCCCCGTCCTTTTCGTGAATTCCCAAACCGTCGGCGTTCGCAGCATCCCGAAGCTCCGCGGAGTAACGCTCCGCGAAGGAAGGCTGCCTGTCTTCGACCGTCCCGGGCCACCCTGCGGCGCACTCGATGGCCTGCTCTAGGGCAGCGACCGACTGGCGGAGATTGGCTAGGGTCTTTGCAAGATCCGCCGGACAGCGACTTAGGGTGGCTGTATCGCCACTCAAGGCCGCCTTTCTTGCTTTCGTCGCGGCCTTGCGAACATCGGCAGCCGACTTGATGGCCGCTTCTGCCACCTCGGTGGCTGTGCTAAGAGTCTGCTCGAAGGTAGTCTCCGATTCGTGCATGAGACTCAGAGTTTAACACGGCAGAATCGTGGTGAATCCTGTCAGTCCGGCGGTTGTCTGACGGACTTGCGGCCTCACAAAAAGCGCCGGTCGCACCCTCCGCCTCGACATCCGCGGATGTGAAAATCCCACGAGTCAGACACTGCTGGGCCCGATCCGGCACAGGCCACATGCACCCTTCCAAACTCCCGCGCCACACGGCAGCTGCTCCCTCAGGCTTCCCTGATTAACTCCAGCAGTTCCTCGGCCGACATCTTTCCGCTCATGTCCGTTCCATCCAGAAGGCTGTCCGCGAGGTCCCGCTTTGTACTGTGCAGGCCCACGATCTTTTCCTCGATGGTGTCCTTCATGACTAGCCGGTAGACCGTTACCGGCCTGGTTTGGCCGATGCGGTGGGCACGGTCCGAGGCTTGGTCCTCCACGGCTGGGTTCCACCACGGATCCAAGTGAATCACGTAGTCGGCGGCCGTAAGGTTCAGACCCTGGCCCCCTGCCCGCAAACTGATCAGGAACAAGTTCCCTTCCCCGGACTGGAAGGCATCGACTTCGCGCTTGCGGTCACGCGCCGGCGTGCTTCCGTCGAGGTAGCGATAGCTGATGCCTTGCTGGTCGAGATGCGATCGGACAATCGCGAGGTGGCTGGTGAACTGGCTGAAGACCAGCGCCTTGTGCGCATTGTCGATGAGTTCCGCAACAGTGTCCAAGAACGTCGCGAGCTTAGAGCCGGCGATCTCCGTCCCCGGCATGGCCAACTGGGGATGGCAGCACGCGCGGCGGAGTTTCATAATCTCCGCCAAGATCCTGAGATGGTTGCCATCAGCCCCAAGGGCCTGGCTGTCAAGGCGTTCCACTGCTTGCTGCCTCACGGCCTCGTAGAGCGCCCGCTCCTCTCGTGGCATCTCGATGCGCAGGGTGATTTCTGTCTTGGCCGGCAGCTCGTCTAGGACTTCCGACTTAGTGCGCCTCAATATGAACGGCCCGATCAATCGCTTCAGCCGGTCCCTTGCCCCGCTGCTCCCCTCCACTTGGATCGGCCTGGCGAAACTCTCGCCAAAGGACTCTACAGAGCCGAGCAGCCCGGGGTTGATGAAATGGAACAGGTTCCAGAGCTCGCCCAGATGGTTCTCGACAGGAGTCGCTGTTGTGATCATGCGAAAATCGCCGAGCAATCGCATTGCGGCGCGAGACCGCAGCGTGTCGCGGTTCTTGATGGCTTGGGCCTCGTCGAGCACGACCGTATCCCAGTGCGCCTCCGCCAGACTCTCGGCCTCTTGGTGCAGCAGTCCGTAACTGCTCACCACCAAGTCGAATGGCTTGAGGTTGCGCAACATCTCTTGGCGATTCCCGGGACCGAACTCGAGAGGTTTGAGGGTGGGCGCGAACCGGCGAGCCTCATCGATCCAGTTAGCGCACACCGATGTCGGCGCCACGACGAGCGCAGGCCCGTTGGGTGCCCGCGATACGATCACCGCCAATGCCTGCACGGTCTTGCCGAGACCCATGTCGTCGGCGAGGCAGGCACCGGCACCCCAGGCGGCAAGGCGAGCCGCCCATCGAAAGCCCTCGGCTTGGTACTCTCGCAACTGCGCCTGCAGCGTTGAGGGCACGACCGGGTCGAGCAGCCGCGCCTCGCGAATTCTTGCAACGCGCCGCTCCCATTGCTCGTCGGCGTCGACCGAGCCGGCGTCTTCGACCAAAGCCTCCAGCGCGTGAGACCTAGAGGGCGGCACTCGCAGGCGATTGCCGTAACTTTCTGCAAAGGCCGCGAGCTCTTGGATTCGCTTGCGGAACCTCTCCGTGAGAGCAACGAATTCCTTGTCGCCAATCTGGACGAATCGTGTCGAAGCTTCCCTGACGTGGTCGAGCAGTTCCCGGAGGCTCATCACGAGGCCCGTGTCCAAGTGGGCAGAGCCATCGATCTCGAACCAATCTTCCGACTTGCGTATCTTCAATGAGAGGCGGTCCGTGGAGAGTCTCTGGCGCACTCGCACCGGCTCGCCTTCAGGCCACGCTACGAGCGCCTCGTCGCCGAGCAGATGCAGCTGTTCCAGCAGGACGAGAGTGTCGTATGGATCTTCGAGGATCCACGCCGTCCCGTCCCAGTTCGCCTTAAGCAGCGCCCCGCACGAAGACTTCACAACTTCGAAGCGACGCGTCTCTTCGTCGAAGTCTCGTTGTGCTCTGGTCTGCCGGCCGCCTATGATCGCGAAAACCACCCGTCCGCCCGCGCCGGGGCGGAAGGCAGGGCCTTCGCACGAGAAGGGCCTCACGAGAGGCTCTGCCCGCAAGCCCTCCCCATGCGGAGTCAGGTGGATCCGGGGAGTGGAGTCGGCACTCACGTCGGCAGCGTCGACTTCGGCTCCTGCGATGTCAGAGTGCACAGTCACGAGGCGGCTGGCCGCAGAGACAGCACGGGTGACCGCGTGCTGAGATCCCGCCGGTACCAGCAAGCCGTCGCGTCCTAGGAAGGAAATGATCTCGCGGTGCTTCTTCTGAAACCGGCAGACGCTCACGCGGGTCGGGGATGGCGCACTTGCGATGACGTTGCCGAAGTCTGGAGGCTGCGGGAGTAGCTTGATGCGAACAAAGCTCCCTTCCGCCGTGACCCGGAGTTGCGGGTCGTCCTTCACGACCTCGACGCTGATTTCCGGGTTGTCCGCTCGAAACACCAGCAGATGGCCTACCAGCGCCTCAGCTGCCCTGTCAGCCCGCATGCGGTAGTAAGTCGGGCTGTACTTGCTGGATTCCTCCTTCTCGATCGCTGCACAGACCTTCGAGTCTTGGGCAGTGAGGCAATCGTTTCGAGCACCGGAATGTAGGAGTTTGAGCGAAACCGGCTTGCCCTTGGACCACCGCCCGGACTTTCCGAGTTTCTGCTGGAATGCCGCGACATCGAGGGCGCGGTTCACCACGCGCACACGCCAGGTCATCCTCGACTCTCCCGAGGATTCCCCGCGGTCCGTGGCGGAACTGCTCAAGCGCTCGAGAGCCGACAGGCTCCGCTCCCACGGAGTCTGGCTAAAGGCCGTCTCGAGCAACGGAGAGAACCCGCCCTCTCCGACTGGAAACTCAGGCGGCTCGGCACACGCGCGATGCAGGATTTGGCTGAACTCCGACGCTGCCCATGGATAGCCGTTGCTAGCGGAATACCGCGCCAATGCGGAAATATTCCCCCGGGCGGCCCGAGTGGCTTCCTCGTCAGCCCAACAGAGCACGGTGTAGATGAAGAGCTGGTATATCGGCGGTTCCGCATCGCAGTTCTTCCACGCATCGCCAAGGTCACCAGCGCGTTCGCCCCTGCCTTCTGCGAGACGGGCCGCGTATAGCAGCGCTTGGTAATGCGCTTGGTCTGCGGGGCGTTTCCTTGATGCGAATTCGATATAGCTCCGCGCTTGGCCATTGCGAGCAGGATCGCCGGAGGCGATTAGGGCTAGGACATAGAAGGCGTCGACGACAAAGGGAAGCAGGACCTCGCGCTTGCCCGTTTGCTTCCTTGATCGCTTCACAGCGCCGTCGAAATGAGACAGTGCCTGGTCGGGATCACCCCGCAAGAAGCACAACCAGCCCCGAAACAAATCGCTCAGTGCTGTGTCGTTGCCTTGCAACAGCCTTTCTGCGGCGTCCAATCGTCCGACGAGCAGCTCGTGGCGGACCGCCGGCTCTAGCTCTAGGACGCGGCCACCCGGCTCTTTTGCAATGCGATGTAGCAACTCGACCGGACCCGATGAGGGCATCAGTGTCAGGTGTGCCGTTTCGATCAGGTGATGCAATGCCGGGGTGCGGATGTCCGGCGCCCTCGTGTACAGCCACTCCCCGTCGAATGGTTGGGCAAAGAGCTCATGACAGAGATTGATGAAGGCGAGACGGTCGGGGGATGCGGCGTTCCAGTCGACCATGAGTTCGTTGAAGCGTTTCGCGTCGTTGAAGTGGAGCGCCATCCGGAGATGCTCGAAAATTTCTGGTTGGCCGCGGTGGAAGAAATTCCTCCGGCCACGAGCGCCGCGCTCTGGGATTAGCTGTTGAACGGCCTGATCCCAGCGGCGAAGGCGCCCCATGCGGTCCGCCGACCGCGTGACCGCTTCGACGATGTCCGGGTTGCACTGAATACGGCGTTCCTCTTCGATCAGGAGCTTCTTTCCTATGAGATTGCGAACGACAGCATTCAGTCCCGCAAACTCAGAGTCGCCTGCCGGGGGCAGATGGACTCGCGCCTGCTGCACGAACTCTAGGGCTCTGCTACGCGCCACGGGCCGGTAGACGACCGAGAGCAGCTCGAGAACCTCCTGCTGGTTCAGCGGCAGGGATTCGAATGCGGAGATGAGATCCTGCTCCTGTTTCGTCATCGATGTCTCATCAGGATCGCGGGAAGCGACGCGAGACGTGCTCTACGGCCCTTGCCCTTCATCACTCTGCCAAGGACGGGGCGGGTACGGGCTCTGGTCTCGCCTCGAACTCGCCCGTCCAATTCGCCAGCCGGTATTCATTATCCGCAAGTCACGAACCTCTAACTCTCAAGCAAGGCATCCTCTCCCCCATTGGTCAGGCACTGTTGTCGGAACTACCCAGTCAGACACGGTACCTTGCCGGGGTGGCGTAGGCTCGGACAGCACGGGGACGAGGGTGCCGGCGAGTTCCGGTCTCGGCCATTGGGCGCGGCTGATGACCAAGCCCCTGGCGAATCGCCGCACGTTGGATCGAGACGATCATGGACGCTCGAAGTCTGTCCGTGGCCAGTGCCATCTTCGCCAAAGACCTTCGCCGAGGCGCGGCCTTCTGGCCTGCGGCGCTACCAACCGAGGGTGCGTTTCGGTGGCGCGGGGACTTCCGAGAAAATCGCGCGCACCTGGTACTGTCTTCCTTACGCAGTCGCCGCCAACGCTGGTAAGGTGAAAATGCTGGGGCGGCCCCAGTCGCGCTCAAGGCAGCGTGACTCGCCTCACCGAGAGCCGAGCCACCACAGCAAGGAGTAGCGCAAATGCGACGCGCACCACGGCAGAAGATGGACGGTGATGGATTCGACTGGACTACCCGGTGGCGCTTCCTGCTGAAATACACGCGCCGGCCAGGAAGCGGGAAACGCGTCAAGCGCCGCCTCAACCGGGCATTGCGACGCCGGAAGATAGCGATCGAGGACGAATAGCTCCGCTGGATTCGCATGACCGGCGCTGCTGAGACCGTGGAGACATGAAGCACCAACGGGTTCCTTGCTGCAAGCTTGGCCTCTATTGATGACGACCTCTTTGGCCAATAACGGTTGGCGAGTGCCGGCTCACGCTTGAGGCCGCGGGGTTCCGATGGAAGCCTCGAACTATTTCAGGGCAGGCCAGGGCAGGCTGCCGCTAGTGGCCCGAACGCTGGCAATGCTTGCCTGCCCGGCGCTCCCCTTGCTGGGCCAAGTCCAGGTGACCGGCACCGTCACGGACCGCAACAACAGCCCCGTTGCAGAAGCCAGCATCGTGATCGCGGACCGAGACAGCCTTGACTCGAAGGCGGCGGCCCAGTCCGATCAGCAGGGCACGTTCGCCTTCGATCTGGGCCAGCCCGGCAGGTACCTGCTGGGAGTGGCCCACGCCGATTTCTTTCCGATCGAGGACAAGCCTGTCGAGCTGATCAACGGTGTCAACATTGTCAAGATCGAACTCATCCGGTCAATGGACACTGGCACAACGCTCGATGTCTACGCGGCCCAACTGCTACCGACTGAAGAGCTCGCCATGGCCCAAGCCCTGGACGAGCAGGAGATCGACTCCATCCCCACGACCCGCGCGAGTAAACAGCGCATCCAAGGCGTAGCGTCGGTCCTTCCGGGAGTGCTCAGAAGCCCCATCGGAGAACTGCATTTCCACGGAAGCCCCGCACAAGAGACGAACTGGACCCTGGACGGGTTCACCTTGTCGGATCCGTCCTCGGGAAGACTTGAGATGGCTCTCGGTGCAGAGTCGGTCCAGTCCCTAGGCCTGGCCTCGGGGCGATATTCCGCCGAGGTGGGGAAAGGAACCGGTGGCGCCATGGCTCTCAGCACCCGGATGGGCGAGGATCGGTTCAAGCAGCGGTTCACGAATTTCGCTCCAGGTATCGAGGCCAATCAGGGATTGCGGTTCAGCGATTGGAGGCCGCGCCATAATCTCTCCGGCCCGATCCTGAAAAACCGCGCTTGGTTCTTCAATAGCTTGGACGTGCTGTACCAGCAGAACTTCATTCCCGAATTGCCTGCCGGGCAGAATCAAAACAGCTGGTGGTCGGTCAACAACAGTCTTCGGCTGCAGGCCAAGCTGACCCCGCGCCAGACGCTGAGTTCTGGATTCGTCGTGGACTATCTCGATGCGCCGAATTCCGGCCTCTCCCCTTTGGATCCGCTGGAAACCACGCTGAACAGGCGCGCCCGGAGGCACTTCTTCAACTTGAAGGATCAGGTTGTGTTGTCTCCCGAGAGCGTCCTAGCCTTCGGATACGCCGCATACCGCTCGACCTACCGGGGCGTGCCCCAAGGCCGCGCACCGTACAAGATCACTGCATTTGGGCGAGCGGGAAACTACCCGATCGGCATCCTCCACAGCAGTAGTCGAGACGAGTGGCGAGCCAATCTGTTCACCCCCGTCGACTGGCTGGGAGAGCATCAATTGAAGATCGGCGCGAACCTCAGCCATGCCCGGTACTTCCAAGATGTCCGCCGAAGCGTGATCCAGTACTTCCGCGTGGACGGAACACAAGCGAGCGAGCTGTCGTTCGAGGGAAGCGGTGCATTCGGGGAATCCAACCTCGAGGCCGGCGCCTACTTGCAGGATCGCTGGTCCATTTGGTCACGACTGGTGGCCGAGATGGGCCTGCGCTGGGACCGTGATCGGATCGTTGCGCGGGGCGCCGTGACGCCACGGGTCAGCTTGGCGTTCATGCCCCCTGGCATCGAAGGCGCCAAGATCTCGGCCGGCCTGGGCTGGATCCCGGCCGCTACCTACTTGCGGATCTTCACCCGACATCGGGACCAGCGCTCGATCTACGCGAACTTCGCGCCGGACGGCGAGACCCAGCTGGGGCCACCCGATGTCCGATTCTTCAAGTCGGACGATGCAGGCTTGACCATCCCGAGCACTCGGAACCTGAGTCTCAGCTGGAATCAGAGGATCTCGGGGGAGACCGACATCGCTCTCAACTTGCTGCGAAAGCAAATGCGGGATGGCTATGCCAACGTCCCAGTCTCGACCGCGGCAGGCGCAGGCAGCTTGCTGCCCGGCGGGGGTCGCGCCATTCCATTTCAGCTGCGGAACTTCAAGCGGGAAACCTACGACTCGGTCGAGGTCTCCGTGAGCAAGCCGCTGCCGGGCTCGCACCGCTGGTTCTTGAGCTACACCTATTCGCGCTCTTGGTCGAACGTCGCCCGAGAGGTGGACACGAACGATCCCATCCGCTTTTCCGAGACGACAGGCCGCCTCGCGTGGGACATCCCCCACCGCCTGGTTTCGTGGGCGTCATTTCAGATGGGGAAGAAGACTTCCGTCACCTACCTCGCCGAATGGAGAGATGGCTTTCCGTTCAGCGCGCACGACGACAATGGCAAGCAAGTCGGTCAGATCCATAGTTGGAGACTGCCGAGGTATTTCAGCCTTAACATTCATCTCCAAAGGGAGATTTCCTTCCTCGGACACCGCTGGTCGCTGCGCCCGGGCATCGACAATGTCACGAACCGACCCAACTACGGTTTTGTCAACGGCAACATTGATTCTCCCGAGTTCCTCAACCTATCCGGCCGGTCGCCCATCAAGCTGGTTGTTCGAATGCGCTGGCTCGGAAGATCGGAAGACTGACCAGCAGCGAGGAGGGGTCGGGCCGGGATTCGCCGCAGCCAGACGGCACCTAAGTCTTGCTGTACGGCAAATGTTGCTATTGAAGCAAAGCCGCAAGCCCTTCCGGGCATGTGCAACTGGAGGGCATTGCCTCGGGGTACTGCAGTCGGACCGTGGTGTTGCACCGCGCCTGCTGGAATTGGGGCGCCGTTGAAACCTCCCGCTCCCGTGGCGGCATGCGTCTCAATCATCCTGCCATCCCGCTGCTCGCGGGCGCTGGCGCTTCACCCAGCACAGATGGAGCCTGCACTTCCCCGCTCTGCGGCAACCTACGCGCTTGAGAAGCGGAACCAGCATGGTGGAGCTACGGGGGCGATCGACATGCACAGGCTGAGCCTGACGGTCACGGTGCTGCCCGAAGGCACCAGTGCGCAGGTCCCCAACGAGGCACACGAGTACCGTACGAAGTGCCACGCCTGGATCGCCCTACGCCTCTGTCTGAGCCGTGCTCGGGCATGGGCATTCCGGTGACCGTCCGGCGAGCTGCTTCGAAAGCGCTTTCGTTGAGACCAGGCAACACGATCCCCGATTCGCCGAGTCCCCGCACGGGCTAGAATCGACAAATGCGCACCTGGATCCTAGGCAGTCTCATGCTCACCCTTGCAGGCTGCGGCGGCTCGCAGGCGAACGTGTCGGGCGAACTGCGAATCTGGCACACGGTCACGCTCGCTTTCCACGGCCCCGAGGCGTCCGAAGCGGGCGAGCCGAATCCGTTCACCGACTATCGCTTGGACGTGACGTTCACCGGGCCCGATAGCGAGTATGTCGTCCCGGGATTCTTTGTCGCCGACGGTAGCTCTGCTGAGACATCGGCTGACTCGGGCTCAACCTGGCTGGTACGGTTCTCGCCCAACGCCGAGGGCAAGTGGCATTATCGAGCGTCGTTTCGAGCCGGGCCCGGGGTCGCACAGGCGGAGGATCCCGCCGCCGGCCAGTCGGCAGCGTTTGACGGAGCGTCGGGCGAGTTCGTGGTTGCGGGTTCCGACAAGCAGCCGCCAGACTTCCGCTCACGAGGACGCCTCGAGTACGCCGGGCAGCGATACCTGAGGTTCGCCGGAGACGGCAAGTACTTTCTCAAGGGCGGTGCCGACAGTCCGGAGAACCTGCTGGCTTACAAGGACTTTGACGGGACTCGCGACCAAGACGCCGAGTCGGGACGCCGCGAAGCCTTCCTGCACAGTTACGAGCCGCACATCCAGGACTGGCGCGAGGGCGATCCGTCGTGGCAAGACGGCAAGGGCAAGGGGCTGATCGGAGCTCTCAACTATCTGGCCTCGGAGGGCGTGAATTCGATCTACTTCCTGCCGCAAAACGTCGGCGGAGACGGCGACGACACTTGGCCTTGGATCGCCCCCACGACTTTCGATCGCTTCGACGTGAGCAAGCTCGAGCAATGGGAAATTGCCTTTTCGCACGCCGATCGGCTGGGAATCTTGCTGCATGTCGTCACGGCGGAGACGGAGAATGACCACTTGCTCGACGATGGCGAGTTGGGGCCCGATCGCAAACTCTATTACCGAGAACTCGTCGCCCGATTCGCCCACCATCCCGCCCTGATTTGGAACCTCGGGGAAGAAAACACCACATCCTGTGGTAGACTCAGACATCGCGGCCGGTTTCATCGGCAGTCTCGAGACGGGCCGTTGCGGGGGGTGGTGAGAACACCCCCCGCGCTTGGTCCCTCTGCCCGATCCAGCGCTGCCAGCGTCGGATCGCGGCGGTGTGCGTCCCGCACGACAGCGGCCAGCCGCTCCCGGCGAGACTTGTCCCACGGCGCGTAATAGCGC
Source organism: Bryobacterales bacterium (assembly GCA_965207255.1). Taxonomy (GTDB): domain Bacteria; phylum Acidobacteriota; class Terriglobia; order Bryobacterales; family UBA6623; genus VXMF01. The sequence continues at coordinate 566,075 of OZ242276.1, forward strand.
TCCGTGGTTCGGACGCTGCTGTGGCCCAGCAGCGTCGAGACGTCGTCCATGGACACCCCGGCGTTGAGCAGGGCCACCGCGTAGGTGTCCCTGAGCCGGTGCGTCCGGAATTCTGCCACGGCGGCGTCGGCCGCCACCTTGCGCAGCCTCGCCGCCCAGTACTTGGCGGCGGTGCTCGGCTTGCTGCGCCCGGTCCAGAAGAAGTGCTCGCCGCCGTTGCGCGCGGCCGCCAGCGCTCGCGCCGCTAACGGCGGCAGCTCGCACAGCACGAGTTCGCCGCTCTTGGCGCGGCGCAGGGTCAGCTGCAGGCCGTCTATGGCCGAGGTCGGCAGCGTGCTGGCGTCCTGGATCGCCAGTCCCGAGAAGCGCATCAAGAGCAGCAGCGCCCGTTCCTTGTCGGGGGCGGCCGCCAGCAGGCGCAGGACCTCGTCCTTGCTCAGCGGCATCGTGGGCCGGGCGGGATCCTTGATCGGCTTCAGCGTCGCGGCCGGGGACTCCTCGAGCCAGCCCTCGGTCACCGCGAAGCGGAAGAACTGCTTCACAGCGGCGAGCCGCACGTTGTGCGTCCCCGGAGAGCACTGCCAGCTGTCGCGCCACTGGCGGAGGGCGGCGCGATCCACTGCCTCGAGGTCCTCGATGCCCCGCTCGGCAGCGGCCGCATTGAGCTGGCGCAGCGCCAGCGAGCGCGTGAGCAGGCGGGCGTCGCTCAGCCGCCGCGACTCCCCGTCGCGCAGGAATACCTCGGTGGCCTCGAGCAGCGTCACAGCGCCCCTTGCCCCACTCCGGTGAAGCGGTCGGGATCCCCGCCCGGGAAGTAGCGGTACAGCAGCGTGTCGGAGATCCCCAGCTGGCGGGCGATCTCCACGCGGGGCAGGTCCTCGTCGGCCAGCAGGGCCTTGGCCTGGGCGGCCAGCTGGCGGGTCATCTTGGGGCGCCGGCCCCACGGCGCGCGGCGCTTCTTGCGGGCCGCCGCGGCCTTGGTGCGCTCCGAGGTCAGGTCGCGCTCGAACTGCGCCAGTGCGGCGAACACCCCGAACACCATGCGCCCGCCCGGCGTGCTGGTGTCGATGCCCTCGGTCAGCGAGACCAGCGACACCTCGCGGCGTTCCAGCTCGGCCGCCAGCTTGAGCAGGTGCTGGGCGCTGCGGCCCAGCCGGTCGAAGCGCCAGACCACGAACCTGTCGCCCGGGCGCAGCGCCTCCATGGCCCGGTCCAGCTCCGGGCGGCGCTCCTTGGTGCCGGTCGCGGCATCGGTGTAGACCCGCTCGCAGCCGCTCTCCTCGAGCGCCCGCAACTGGTAGTCCGGGTCTTGGTCGACGGTGCTGACCCTGGCGTAGCCGATGCGCATGGATGCGTCCCGAAAGGGCCTTCTGGGAGCAATCCTAGCAGAATTGCTTTATTGCGCCCAAGATTGTGGCGCTGCGGGCCTCTGCGGCGGCGGGCGGGGCGGCCGGCGTTGCGGTCCACAAAACGATCCTTTTGTGGAAGGGCGCGCGGTTGGGCGCGTGCCATAATGAGGGGGCGGTGACCAGCGAATGGCAGGCTGAGGACGTCTGGAGGAGCATGCTCCACTACGAGAGCCTGCAGCGCTACTACACGTTCGTTTCGATGCGCCTCGCTGGGCGGCGGCGGCGGCTCGCGCAAACCGTTCTCACGGCTTCGTCCGGGGCCGCGGCCGCGTTGCTTGCAGGGGTTCCGTTGGTGGTTGCCCAGGTGCTGGCGTTAGCGGTCGCAGCGTTGACGATCTGGATGGAGCTGTCGGACTACTCGGGCAAGTCGGCGCGGAGTCGCGACCTAGCTGCCGAGCTGGGGCACCTGTCTCGGGAAATGCGGGCGCTGTGGTACCGGCTCGACGAGCTGGATGGAGCCGAGGCCGAGCGAGCGTGGCGCGAACTGGACAGTCGCGCGACGGAAGTCACTCGGCATGTCCCGTCCGACCTGTTCGGGTACCGGGCGCTGCAGCAGCGGGCGGAAGACGAGACCTATGAGTACTGGGCAGGATCGGCGCGCGTCGCCGGCGCAGACGCCTGAGCCGCGACAGAGCGGGCCGCTTCCTCCGCCGCTCAAGCCGCCGCCGCCGCCACGGGAGCGACCTCCGTCTCCCGGGCCTCCGCGATCGCCGCGTGATGCGACCTCCGGGGCCGCGGCCCAGGTCGGAGGGTAGGGCCGTCGGCCCCCCCGGGGGCTGTGCTAGGCTCTTCGCATGTCCCGCCGGATCCACCTCTCCTTCCACGCCGCCGCGGGCGCCCTGTTGTTGGCGTTGGGCACTGCGCCGTCTGCGTCGGCGCAGTCCGACACGCCCAGCGTGTACGTGGAGGAGGAAGCATCGGAGGGCTCCGGCGAAGGCTTCGGGGCGTTCCTGCGGGTCGCCTTGGGCAAGCGCAAGGCCCCCGTGCGGCTCGTCGCCGACGGCGACTCCGCGGACTACCGCCTCAAGTGGTCGCTGGGGAAGGGCGGCGGCAACCTGCTCGAAAGAGCCGTGGCGAGCGCGGCGGCCGAGCTGGTGGACCGCTGCGGCAAGGTGGCCTGGGCCGAGTCCGCCGGCGGGAACCCGCTCAACGTCAAGGCGCTGGCCAACCCATTCGGGGGGACGGGGCCGCGCAAGGTGGCCGCCAGGCTCGCGGGGAGCTTGGCCAAGGCTCTCAAGCAGGGCAAGGTGGCCGCGCCGGCCGCGGCTTGCGACTGAGGCCCTCGGGCAGGTTTTCTTCGCTGGCCGTGCCCGGGTCCGGGAAGACGTCAGACCCAGCGGCGCCAGCCGGCCAGAGCGGGCGGGTGCCTTGGAGCGGGCGCGGCGCGGTCCTGTATTCTGCTGCCATCCCCGCCATGCTGGCCGGGTACGAAGACGTGGTCCCCGGGAGCGCCGAGCGGATTCTCGCGATGGCGGAGCGTCAAGCCGCTCACCGCCAGAACATCGAGTCGCGCGGGCAGCTGTTCGGATTCAGCCTGGCAGCCAGCGCGATCGCCGGAGGCTTCCTGGCGGTCGGCCTGCCGCTCGTCGGCGTGTCCGGGGTGATTCTCGCCGCCGCGACTCTCAGTGGTTTCGTCATCTGGGGCAAGGCGGGAGGCCTGAGGCGCATTCCTGCAGCACACCGCCGGATGGCGGCCAGTCCGACGACTAGCGCCCCACGGACCGATCGTTTTGTGGGCGGGGCCCGGAAGGCTGGCAGGCGGGCCGGAGGATCCAGCCCTCTTGGGCGGGCTCGATGGGAGCCGTGACGATGCGATGGGACTAGGGGGGTAACCTCTGTGGCTGTTTCGCTCGATTCAGGACTCGTTTCGCCTTATGGCTATTGAGATTCAGGGGTGTAACCTTGGCGGGATTCTCAGGCGGGCCGGAGGGTCCAGCCCTCGTGGGCGGGCTCGACGAAGGCGACCTCTGCCATGCGGTGCCCCCGGGGTTCGCGCACGAGGCCGACTCCGAGCTGGATGCCCGCCGCGATCCCAAAGCCGGCCTCCTGCCGCGAGAGGCCGTCCAGCGCGCTCCATGTCGCCAAGCGGCGCAGCGCCGCCTCGACCGACTCGGCGCCGAGCGCGAGCAGGCTGCCGGCATGGCAGCCGCTGCCCAGGGCGCGCAGGAGCACGCCGGCCTCGGGCGGGCAGAGATCGTCGATGACTAGCACACGCGGCGCGCGGTCCAAGGCCGCCTCGGCGGTGTCGCGAGGCGACTGCCTCCGGTCCGCTCCGCGAAGGTCAACGTGCTCGTACCGGGGCCCTTGCAGGCCCAGCGCGCGGGCGCTGTCGAAGACCAGCCGGGCTTCGTCGGCGGGCAGCAAGCCCGCCAGCGCTCGCAGCAGGGTGGTCTTGCCCGAGCCCGTGGTCCCCGTCACCAAGATGGTGCGGCCATCGCGGATGCACTCGACGCAGGCCTCCAGCGCCCGCGGCGGCAGCGCGCCGCATTCGACAAGGTCGGCAGCCGTGAGGTTCGCCATAGGATTCCAGCCTGGTGCCGCGCCCGGCCGCGGATCCGGATTCATGGCGCGGGCGCCGACCCGGCACAGGCGCAGGCCTGGGCGCAGGCGGGGCGGGCGGATCTCGCCGTGCCGGCCACCAACACCCCCGCGACCAGCACGCAGACGGCCACCAGCACGAGCGCGGTGGCGATCAGGCCGGTGTCGGCCGCGCGTCCGCTACTGGCCCTCATAGGTGTCCTCCGGGGCGCCGCCCGGCCAGCCCGGCAGGTCGACGCGGTTCAGGCTTCTCGCCATGCGCCGATCTTCCCTCGCGGCGGGCGGCTTGGCAAGCCCGGCAGGGCCAAGCGGGAGCGGGCTGCGGGGCTGGAGCCCGGCAGCTATGATTTCAGCCGCTAGGGCCGGGTTGGCACAGGTGGCGCTGCTGGCGCAGCGAGAGGGGGCGGCTCGCTCGCAGTCCGGCGGGGCTTTCCCGGCTCCTGCGCGGATGCGGGAGCCTCGTCTCGATGGATCTACCGATAGAGCCCTCAAGCAAGTGCCGGACCGGCTCGCGGCGCGCGGATCCGCCCCGACGGAGCTGGCCGCAGGCGCTATCGGCGGCGATTTCCAATCAAGCCATGGCGATTTCCCGGCCCTGCGCTAGCTATCCATGTCGCGGCGCGATGTCGCCGCATTCGGGGCAGGCCGTGCCCGCATCCCAGGTCAGCGGGGCGCCGCACACGCGACAGATCTCCCCCTCGAAGGGCCCGGCGGCTCCTTCTGCGGCCGCCGCTTGCGGGAAGCGCAGCGCCAGCCAGCGGGCAATGTAGTCGACCACCGAGTGCGCGTAGCCGAGGCCGCCTTCGGTCCAGCCCTCGGGCTCGAAGCGGACGTGCGCCAGGCGCTGCACGTAGGCCTCCAGCGGCACGCCCTGCTGCAGCCCCAGCGAGATGCTGGCGGCCAGGCAGTCGAGCAGGCCGCGCAGCGTGCCGCCTTCCTTGGCCATGCGGATCTCGAGCAGCACCGGGCAGTCGTCCGAGTCCACGGCCACCGTGACGTAGCCCTTGTGTCCGCCGAGCCTGAAGCGGTGCGTCAGCGAGCGCCACTCGGCGTCCGGCATCCCGGCTTCGGTGGGCATTGTCAGGCGTGCGCGAGGGCCAGCCCGGCGAAGGCGGCTGCCAGCCAGCCGAGAGCGGTGGCGGCGATCGCGGCCGCCAGCCGCGCTTCCGACGGGGGCCTGCCCGCCAGCAGGCGGGCGCTCAGCGCGGCGGCCGCGACGGGCAGCAGGGCCGGGAAGGCGAAGCCCAGCGTGAGGCCGGCGGCGACCGCCGCCAAGGCCATCGACAGCAGCGCCGCGCAAGGCGCCGCGAGCGGGCCGGAGGGGCACGGCAGCACGTCGAATTCCCAGCCGCCGGCGATGAGCGTCGCGCTGGCGGCGGCCAGCGCGCACGCCGTGCCGGCGGCGTAGACCGCCAGGAAGTGCTCGAACGGGTCCGCGCTGCGGGCCCTGCCGCGCTGCCAGGTCCGCGCCCCCAGCAGGGCCCCCAGCAGCCACGGCCAGCCGCCGGCCGTGGCGAGGGCGGTGGCCATGGCGGAGTCCGGATCCCTCCAGGCCGCGACCAGGGCGAGAAAGCCGAGCGCGACGCAGGCGGCCGAGGCGGCCAGCAGCCACAGCGCGGGGCGGCTCACCGTTCAGCCCCGGCCTTCGGCGGCGTCTCGTCCCGGCTGCGCCCGTCGAGCGGGCGGCCGGCGCGGCGCTTCTTGCGGGCCGCGGCGGCCTTGGTGCGCTCCGAGGTCAGGTCGCGCTCGAACTGCGCCAGAGCGGCGAGGGCCTGCAGTATCCGCTCGCGGTCCAAGCCTTGATCGCCCGCCATGTCCGCCTCCCATTGTCGCCACATGTGCGCCAGCGCCGCGGGGGGCACCACCGAGCGGTAGCGCCGCGGGCCGGCGCGCAGCCCGTACGGCCCGTCGCGGTGGCGGGCGGGGATCCAGATGCGCGTCTCGCCCATGCGGCGGTCGAAGGTGTCCGGCGAGGCGAATGCGCCATGCCGGGCGAACTCGGCCGGGGAGCGCAGCAGCGCGTCCTGCGCCGCGAGCCGTCCCGATGCGAACACCCACGGCCGGTCGAGGAAGCGCCGCGGCTCTTCGCTCCAAGCCGGGGCCGGCTGGCCGTGCAGGTGCGCGAGGTACTCGGCCAGGCCGGCCAGCATGGCGTCCCACGGCGTCCCCGTCAGTTCCGGCGGCTCGCGCAGGGCGCCCGGGCGGCGCTCGGAGGGCAGCGAAAAGAGCTTGCGCGGCAAGTCCGTGAACAGCGCCCGGAGCCGCCAGTTGTCGCTGCACCCGTCCGCCGCTACGCAGGCGTAATCGGCGATCCGAACGTTTCGAAGCATTGCTCGCGGGCGCGCCTGCGGCGCCGACGGTTCCACGATACCAGCGGCAAGCGGGGCGGCCGGAAAGCAGGCGGCGCCTTTCTTTGCGGGCTGGCGCTTGACGAGCACAGCGGGCGCGCCTGCGGCGCGGGAGAGTAAGGGTAGGCGTATGCTGTAGGCATGATCGAAACACCCGAGGGCGAGCGGCGCGTGCGCCGTGCCGAGACCGCGGCCGAGGTGGGCCGCCTGCTGCTCGAGCCGGGGACGATCGTCGAAATGGATCGCGCCACGGCCGAGGCATGCGGCGCGTGCCCGGACGATTGCACCGACTTCGAAGACGCCCTCGAGGCGGTCGGGGATCCGTTCGAATTTGGCGACGAGGGGCCGGCGTGAGACCGCTTGATGCCAAGGGCCGGGACGACTATTACCGGCGGGTCGCCGACGTCCTGATCGCGCAGATCGAGGCGGGCACCGCGAAGTGGACGCAGTCCTGGAAAGCCGGCGAGCAGGGCCGGCCGTACAACCTCAAGACGGGCAAGAGCTATCGCGGCGGCAACTCCACCTGGCTGGCCAGCGTGGCGCAGATGCGCGGCTACCAAGACGAGCGCTGGGGCACCTACCGGCAGATCGCCGAGGCCGGCGGGCAGGTGCGCCGCGGCCAGAAGGGGGCTTCGATCATCTACTGGCAGTGGGAGCGCAAGCAGGCCGAGCGGGACGCCGCGGGCGCGCCGCGGCTGGACGGCGAGGGGCGCCCGGTCTACCGCACGACCCAGCTGGAGCGGCCGCGCACCTACGCCTACACGGTGTTCAACGCCGAGCAGGCCGGCGGGCTGCCGCCGCGGCCGGCCAAGGCGGCCGGGAACCAGTGGGAGCGCAGCGAGCGGGTCGAGAAGCTCTTCAAGAATTGCGGGGCGGAGCGGGAGCACGCCTGCCAAGACCGGGTGTTCTACGACCTCGGGAGGGATTTGATCGTGATGCCGCACCGCGAGCAGTTCCGCGACCCGGTCGGCTACTACCGGTCGGCGCTGCACGAGCTCGGGCACTGGACCGGCCATCCGGACCGCATGGACCGCGACACGCTGGTCGACGGCATCCGGCAGGGGCCCAAGTCGGTCCAGTACGCGCGGGAGGAGCTGCGCGCCGAGATCAGCTCGATGATCACCGGGGAGCGGCTGGACGTGGGGCACGACGGATCGCGCTCGGCGGCCTATGTCGGGTACTGGGTGCAGACGCTGAAAGACCATCCCCAAGAGATCTACCTGGCGAGCCGCGACGCCGAGCAGATCAGCGACTTCCTGATGGAGCGCGGCAGGATGGTCGAGCGCGGCAGGGGCGAGGAGCGGGCGGCGGTGCCGGAGGCGCCCGCCAGCGCTCCGGAGCGGGAACCCGCCCCGTTGCCCGCTCCGCCGCCGCCTGTCCCTCCCCCGGCGCGCGAGGCTGGCGGGGGCCAGCTGGCGTTCGCCTGGCAAGGGACGCGGGAGCCTGAAGGGCGCGGGCGCTAGGGCCGTTCAGTTCCCCTGCAGCTGGACGGCCGGGCGGCCCTCGATGGTCCAGCCCGGCACGATGTGGGCGCCCGGCGGCAGGACCAGGAAGCGGCCCGAGTCGGTCTCGACCAGGCGCAGGCCCCAGGTGGACTTCTGCAGCTGGTCGAAGGCGATCCGCTGGCGCTCGATCTCGGCGGCCAGCCGGCTCCGCTCGCGCAGCGACCGCTCCAGGTCCCATGCCAGGTACCGGCCCAGGCCCCACAGCCCGGCGCTCAGCGCGGCCAGCCCGCAGACCGGCACGAGGGCGGCGATGGCGGCCTGCCGCATCCGCTGCGCCCAGGGGGCGGGCACGCTACGGCTCTCTCCGGGCGGCGCCAGCCGCGCGCCCGCTGTGCCCGGCGGGGCTCATGCGCCGCTGGCTGCCTGCGCGGCGATCTGCCGCTTGCGCTCCGCGAGGGCGCGGTCGAACGCCTCCTGTTCGACGGGGTCTTCAAAGAAGGCGCCGAGATCCTCGGCCTCCTCGAGGCTGTACTCGCCCAGCAGTACGGGCTGGGCGTACCCGTCGGCGTCGCGCGGAAAAACGCTCAGCGACTCCAAGAGCTCTTCTTCGGACAGGTGTTCGTAACCGGTGGCCATGCCTCCAGCGTATCAGCGCCCGCGGACGGGCTCGCGGGGCGGCGCTGTCGAGGGGCGGGGGACCGCCGGCCCGTCCTCGGCGGGCGCGATCGGGGGCGCCATGGCGGGCATGCGGGCGGTGACGTAGCGCGAGATCCGCTCCGCGCCGTGGGCCGCGCGGTAAATCTCGCGGGGATTCTCGCGCAGGATCCGCGCCCACGCGTCGGCGAAGCGGGCGTGCCGGGCGGGATCGTGCCCCAGGCCCAGCCGGCAGCCGGTCAGCAGGGAGTGAATCTCGGCGCGCAGCTCCTCCCGCGCGTACTCGACCGACTTGGGCCCCTGCCGGATGCCATCGACCAGCGATGCGCGGTCCATGCGGTCCGGGTGCCCGGTCCAGTGCCCGACCTCGTGCAGGGCGACGCGGTAGTAGGCCCGGCGGTCGGCGAAGCGCCCCGGCTCGGGCAGCTCGATGCTGTCGCGGGCCAGATCGTAGCGGGCCAGCCCGGCGGGCGATGGCTCGACGCGGGGCACGGCGAGGATCTGGCGCGGGGAGGGGTGGTGGCTCCAGATCGTCCCGCGGGCGTCGCGCCCGGGCAGGCCGTCACACTGCTCGGCGTTGAACACCGCCAGGCGGAATACGCGCGTCGGCCAGCTTTCGCCGTCCCGGGGGTCGGCGCCGCCGTGGCGCCAGTGCAGCGCGGTCGTCTCCCGCTCGCCAGGGCGGACTCGCCCGCCCGCTTCCGCGACGGCCTCGCGGGTGTCCCAGCGCGGGTCGGCGTAGCCCCGGGCATCGGCCGCGTACTGCAGCCAGACAGCGTTGGGACCCGTCCAGGGGCCTGCATCGATGCCCTCGGGCAGGGCGTGGTCGATGGCGCGCTCGACCATCCAAGGCGCCCGGCCCGCCTCGGCCCGCTTGGCCAGCGCTTCCGCGGCGCGGCGATAGAACTCGTCGCGGGATTCGGTGATCTCGCTGTCGGCGGGATAGACGCCGCCGTAGTGGCGCAGCTGGACCATGCGCTGGCCGCCGATGCGCACGTAGACGTCCCCCACCGGGCCGGCCCCCTCCGGCGGCCTAGCGCGGCACCGGCAGCGTGACGCCGAACGAGGCCGCCCAGGCGCCGTTGGGGAACGCGCGTGCGCCGAACACGACGCCGTGGCGGCCGGCGGACCGGCGCAGCAGCGCCCCGCCGCCCAGCTGCCACGAGGCCGCGCGCGTGCGGCTGGCCGTCTCGCAGTGCGCCTCCAGCCCCGACCAGCAGACCGTGGTGGACTCGTGGCGGACAGCCGCCAGCGGCGTCAGCGACCAGCGCCCGCGGCCGCCGAGGTGGAATCCCGCGGGGCCGAGCAGGACGGTGGCGGCCTCGCGGCGGGCGGCCGGCTGCAACTGGGCGGAGGCTCGCTCCAGCGCCAGTCCGACCAAGCCGGCCCGGTAGGCCAGCGCGTCCGCGGCCAGTGCTTCGCGGTAGGCGTCGGCCGCGGCCTCCACGGCCCGGCGGTAGTCGTTGGCCGGGATGCGCAGGCCCTCGTCCACGCCCGGGAACGGCGGCGCGATGAACACCGGAGGGTCGGGGTCGGGCAGGGCCAGCGCCGCGGCCAGCAGCGCGGAGCGCACCAGTCCGCGGGCCTGTCCGGACAGGCCGGACTCGTAGCCTTCGTCGCGGCCGCGCTGGCGCTCCAGGTCGATGCCGACGAAGGCGCCCTGCGGCCCCAGCAGGCCCGCGCCGATGCCCCAGTTGGCGCCGCCGACGAGGCCGTGGACCGCCACCGAGGCGAAGCGCTCCGGGCGGGCCGGTCCTTGGGCCGCCAGCGGCAGGGCCAGCAGGGCGAGCATGAGTGCGGTGCGCATGTCTCCTGATCTTTGCCGCTGCGGGCGGGCGATGCAAAGACCGGAAGCGCCCCCGCCCGCCGATGGAAAAAGCGGCAGTACTTCTGCGCAGCGCGAGGTGTGCTGGCGGGGGGGCTCGCCCAAGGGCGGCCGCAGAGCCGCCAGGGAGGCGCCGTCAAAGACGGCCAAAAAAGCGGCAGTACTTCGGCGCTCGGGCTAGCTGCCGGGCGGGCGGCTCGTCGCGGCCGGCGCGGCGGCAGCGGCGTCAAGAGTGGGTCGAAGAAAGCGGCAGTACTTCTGCGCAGGGGCTAGCGTCCGCACATGCGGGTCGGCGCGGCCAGCTCCCGCCGCGCTCACCGCTCCGGGCCGGTCGGCGGATCGAGGAGCTTGGCGTCGCGCCCGTTATGCTCCGCGTCGGCGAACAGCCGGGGAGGGGGCAGCGGCTTGGCGGCCCGCTCGGCGCGGTAGAGTTCTTCGCGGTGCTGCCGGCTGCCCGTCGGGGCGGAGCTCTCGGCCCAAGCTAGGTCGTCGAGCCGGCCGCGGCTCGGCCACGCGTCGACCCGCTGGCCGTCCACGGTCAGGCGGGCCTGGCCGGCCGACACGCGCAGCAACGCCGCCTTGCCGTCCGGCGTCTCGGCGGCGAAGACGTCCTCGTCCGGGGCGGAGCGCAGGTCCGGGCGCTGTTCGAAGCGGTCGCTCATGAGGCCTATCGTGCAGGGCTGGAGCGGGCGCATCAACCGTCCCGCCGGGGGCGGTCCCGGCGCTGGCAGCGGCGCAAGACCATCCGGATACCCTCCGTCGGCAGGTCGTTGACCGTCGTTCCCTCCTCGGAGGCCGGCACGCCCAGCGCAAACCGAAAAAGCGGCAGTACTTCGGCGCTCGGGCTAGCTGCCGGGCGGCTCGCCGCGGCGGGGGCTGGCGCACAGGCGCGCGCTGCTGAGCAGCGCGAGAGAGCGCTGGCGCGTCAGTCCCAGTGGCCTGACTCGGTCCGCCGCAGCGAGTCGGCCAGCTCCTCGTCGTACTGGCTGTCCTCTCGCAGGCCGCGGTCGACGTGGCCGAGGCGCTTGCCCATCTCGCCCAGTCCCAGCTTCAGCGCCAGCCAGTAGACCGTGGCGAAGAAGCTCGCCAGCGCGGCCGCGGCGTGCAGCGCGATGTCCGGGAGGTAGGCGGCCAGCAGGCCCGAGTAGGATCTGAGGTAGTCGTAGCGCTCGGGCGCGAAGAACAGCAGCGCGCCCACGCTGATCGTCAGGCCCGCTCCCACCTTCCAGGGCTGCATGCTCCCCCTAGCGCTCGGCCGAGGCCAGCGCGTCGGCCTCCAGCCGCTCGGCGGCCTCGGCTTCGCTGCGGTGCTGGCGGGCCTCGCGAATGTCGGCTGCCCAGTGGCGGTTTACGGTCCGGAGCCCAAGGCCTAGCTCAGCCGCGATATCGGCCAGCGTCCACGCCCGCTCCCCGCTGCGGATCTGGTCCAGGATTGACTGCAGCATGCGTTCTTGGGCGGCGCGCTCCGGTTTCTTGTAGCGTTGCGGGCGAGTGGCCCCGTCGGCGGCGGTGGCGGCGGGCGGCGGGGAGGGGTTGTCGAGGGTGGACACCGGCACTGCGCGGGCGCTGAACGAAGCTTGGGCTGGGTCCATCTTGCCCTCTGCTATGTCGCGCAGGTCCGCGTAGGCCAGCGCGGCCTTGCCGAGGTTTTCGTGCTCGCCGTAGTCCCGGGCGTAGATGCGCTCTTTCAACTCCGCCGCGGCGGCGGCCGCCGCCGCGCGGTCGACCGGCAGCTCCGGGACCTCCGGGCGGATGCGCTCCAGCAGGCGGCTGATCTTCTCGACCGCGGCCGGGCCTCGGGGCGTGATCGCGGCGACCGCCACGTCGATGCCCCGGCCCAGCAGGGCGGTCCACATCGCGGCGTAGTCCCGGCCCCAGCGCAGCAGCGGCGACGGCGAGTCGTCCACGTCGGTCCACACGAACGTGGCCGCCCCGGGCTGGCCCGCAGCGGGCAGCGCCAGCGGGCGGCGCGGCACGAAGTACTGCCGCGTCTCTTGCTCGTGGTGCGCTCCGCGGTAGACGGCCTGCGGCACTTGCTCGAGGGCGATGCCCAGCGCCTCTGCCGCGGCCAGCTTCTCCAGCGGCGCCAGAGACCAGCGCGCCGGGGCCGGATCCACCGCCAGCAGCGCCTCCAAGCTGAGCAGCGCGATGCGCAGCTTCTGCGGCTTGGGCGGCTTGCGCGCATTGCTGTGGGGTTCTCCCAATGCCTCGTAGACCGGCTGGTGCTGGACGTGCCAGTGGGGGATCTCGGCGTCCGCTCGCAGCTTCACCAGGCGCTGCGCGGCCAGTTGTGCGGACTTCTCGTCCGCGGCCTTGGCGCTCACGCCCAGCGCCGCCGCCAGCTGTCGCGACGTGTAGCAGCCGCCGCAGCGGCACGCGGCGGCGATCCATGCGGCCAGCTCCGGCGGCAGCAGGAAGGCGTAGCCGAACCCGTCGGGCACGGTCGCGCTGTCAGGGGTCCACTGCGCCTTCACAGTTCGAAGATCCCCACGCCGGGCAGTTCCTTGGAGGCGTCGGCACCCGAACCGCGCCCGGTCCCTCCGCCCCCTCCCCCGCCCGCGACAGCGAGGCGGCGCGCTGTGCTCGCGCTGGCCACGTGGCGGGCGGAAGCGGCGCCCATGCCGGCCAGGCTGAAGCCCGCCTCGGCCTTGGCCTTGACTTGCGAGGCGCGGTAGGAATCGCTGACCACCTCGACGTTGCAGCGGCTGATCTGCAGCGAGCCCGCCTCGCTGTATTCGATCTGCAGGTCCGGAAGCTGCACCTTGCCCGACTCGGCCACGGGCACGCCGTGGGCTTTGGCCGCGGCTTGGCGGGCGCGGTCGGCGGCCGCCTTGCCCTGCGCTTGGCGGATGCGCTCGGCCGGGCGGTAGATCTCCGCCTTCAGCTCGCCCTCGAGGCGCACCCGGTGGATCTGGCAGCCGGACGCCTCCAGGCGCGCGATTTCGGCGCGGGCGGCGCGGTAGACGCCGCAGTCATGGGCGGCTTCGCGCTCCTTGGCCCGCCCGGACCAAGTCCGGAGCGCGCCGCCGAGCAGATCGTCGGCGGCCCGGCGGCCCTGATCGGTGGCGGTCACAACCAAGAACCGGCCGCCGCGCCGGCCGCGAGCGGGCGCGATCTCGATCAGCCCCCGGGCGGCCATGTCCTCCAAGCTCCGCTTGGCGGCGTAGTGGTGGCCGCCGTAATGCGCGTCGACCAAGTCGCGGTAGGCCACCGTCCGGAACACGGCGGTGTCTGCCAGCGCCTCCTCCTCGCGCTGGCGCAAGGGGCGCTCGTCTCTCCCGGGCTCGCGGCGATGCTCGGCGCGGGCGCCCGTCTCGCGCGGGCGGGCTTGGTCGCGCGGGCGGTCGCGCACAGAGGTCGCGCTGTCGCGCGAGAGAGGGGCTCGGGTGTCGCGGGGATCGTGGGGGAGGCGGTCCATTGGGCTCTAGCGGGCGGGCGCGATCGGGGGCGCGGGCATGGTCCGTTGCGGATCCTGCGGGCGTGGCGGGCGGTCCGCGCCTGGGCCGCCCTTGCAGGCGCCGACGCAGTGCCCGGAGGTGCTGCCCCACCCCTGCGAGCCGCCGAACTCGCCCGCCTCGATGTTCATCCAGGCCACTCGTGCCCCGGACCAAGCGGTCTGTCGCGCAGAGGCTCCGAGCAGCGACGCGCCTTGCAGCCGCGCGCCCTCCAAGCGGGCGCCGTCCAAGACGGCTCCCTCGAGGTCGGCGGCGGTGCCGCGCGCCTGGCGCAGGTCGGCTTGGCGCAGGCCGGCGCGCTTCAGGCTGGCGCCGTTGAACTCCGCCCGGCGCAGCGACGCGCCCTCCAGGTCGGCGCCGTCCAAGACCGCTCCGTTCAGGTTCGCGCCCTCTAGGCGCGCGCCGCGCATCGGCATGTTGCGCAGGTCCCGGCCGGCCAGGTTGAGCCCGCGCAGGTCCATGTCATCGAGCGACGCGCCGGCCTTGCGCAGCTCGGCCGGGTCGGCGCCCGCCATGCGTCCCGCGGCGGCCAGCGAGGCCTTGATGCTCTCGATCTTCGCGATGCGGCGCTCGAAGGCCTCCGCGATCAGCAGCTGCGCCCCGCGCGACAGCTCGCGTGCCAGTTCGTCCGCCATCAGCGGCTCCTCGCGACCGACTGCTGCTCGGCGCGCTGCACGGTGCGGCGCGCGTAGTAGCCCGGGTTGGGCTTGTCGGTCCGGTGGCCGGCCAGCCACGCCTCGATCGCTCGCGGGCTCTCTCCCGCGCGCAGCCTGCGGTTGACCTCGGCCCAGTCCCGCTCCGATTGCGAGCGGTGCCCGCTGCCGACGCTGGGCCCTCCGGCGCGCGCGACCTGTGCCCGCTCGATCCGGGGCAGGTCGCGGAACGCATCGAGCCTCGTCGGCTCGCCGTCCGGCGAGCTCAGCGAGGCTAGGAAGCGGTCGCGCTTGTGGTTGCGGAAGCCGGGGTAGCGCAGGACCCGGCTGACGTCGGTGGCGGCCGGGTCGGCGCCGTAACGGGCCACCAGCTGCCGCATCAGGTGCTCGGCGGCGGCAGGCTCGGGGCGCTCGGCCAGCGTCCAGATGACCTGGCTGTGGCCGGGCGAGGTCTCGATGACGTGTTGCGGTCGCGGGGTGCGCCCGGCGCGCACGTCGGCATCCAGCTTGGCCAGCGCCGCGGGGCCGGCCTCGTCGATGTCGATGTAGATCCGCTTGACCTCCGCGATGTCGGCCTTGTGGCGGCCGAGCGCGCCGGGCCGGATGGGGTTCATGCCGATGTAGACGTCGGCGGCCTTGGCGTTGCAGTAGCGCAGCCAGCCCTGGACCTTGGGCGAGGCGAGCTTCTCGCAGGCGAAGATGCGCTGGGTCGTGCGCGGCGGTACGGGCGGCTCGCCGCGCGGGATGAGCACGACGGCGACGCGCTCGTCAGGCTGGAACAGCGAGGCTGCGAAGCCCGGGGCCGGGTTGCGTAGCACGCTCCGATGATAGGTGCGGGCGGGCGCTTGCGCTAGGCTAAGAGCGTGCCGGCGGGCGTGGCGCGCTTGTCGGATGTGGACATTTTCGTGAGATGTGGTCATTTTCGCCGAGGACTCGGTCATTTTCGCGGGATCTCTTGGTATGTCAGTGGTTTGAGGGATGTTAGGCGGGTCGAAAATGGCAGTTTCGCGGTGCTTCTGGTTGGTTTGGAGGTCGAAAATGGCACTTTCGCGGAAGAAAATGCCATTTTCGGCGCTTCTCTGGTTGGTTCGCGGCGCGGGCGGGCGGCGAAAACTCCGGCAGCGCAACGACTTAGCGGAGCGGGCACGAGCACGCAGAGGAGCACACAGAGTGGGAGCGACCCCCTGAAAATGGCACTTTCGGCCATTTCCCGGAGGTCGCTCCCAAGCGCATCCACAGGTGCGCAATTATCCCTGCGGGAAGGCCGGGGCGGGCATGTCTGACCGCCTGCGCGTCGCCCTGCTGGCGAGCGTGGCCCTGGCGGCGCTGGCCTGGCGCTGGTGGCTGGACCCGCTCGGCCCGGGCAGCGCCCCGTTCTTCGACCTGATCGCGGCGCGCCACCCCTTCGACGCCGCCCTGTTCAAGGCCTGGTACTACCTGATGCCGTCCGCCCTGCTGGTGCTGACCGGCTCGCTGGCCATGTCCGGGGCCAGCATCTGGCTCGGCGGCAGGGCCCGCGGCAGTACCGGAAAGCTGCCGCCCTGGCCGCTCTCGCCGCAGGACGAGGAGCTGGCCGTCGTGCTCGGCGAGCTGCAGCACCCCGTCGAGCGCAGGCGCGTGGCCGAGCCCGGCTGGCAGGTCATCCCGGCCCGCGGGCTGTACGCCGGCATCGCCGTCTTCGGCGCCGTCGGCTCCGGCAAGACCGCCGCGCTGATGTACCCCCTCTGCCAGCAGCTGTTCGGCTGGCGGGCCGGCGACAGCGAGCGCAAGCTGGCCGGGCTCGTGCTGGAGGTCAAGGGCGACTTCTGCCACCAGGTGCGGGCCATGCTGGAGGCCGCCGACCGCGGCGGCGACTATGTCGAGCTGGGCATCGACCGGGCCGCGCACCGCTGGCAGTGGAACCCGCTCGACGCTCCCTGGACGGATTCGTACTCGCTGGCCTATTCGCTGGCCAGCCTGATGACGCAGCTGTTCGGCAAGGGCAACGAGCCCTACTGGCAGGTCTCGTCCACGGCCCTGGTGCAGAACATCATCGAGCTGCACCGCTGCCGCTCGGCGCGCGGCTGGGTCACCCTGCGCGACGTGCTCGAGTGCGCCACCGACTCGGGCTGGCCGGCCGAGTTCGACGGCGACGGCCGGCCCGTCGGGCCGACGTCGGCCATGTACCGCTGCTGGGCCGAGGCGCGCAGCTACGTCGACAGCCTGCCCGACGAGCGCTGGCGCTGCCGGCTGGAAACCTATCTGGCGCACGCCAAGCAGTGGGGGGCGGCCGGGCTGGAATGGAGCGAGGTGCCCGGGGAGCCGGGCCTGGTCGAGCTGTCCCCGCGCAGCACCGCGGCGCGCGAGGCAGCAGGCGTCGCCGAGCTGTGGCGCGAGGGGGGGCTGTGGGCGGCCGAGGGCGGCTGCAGCGAGGCCGAGGCGGACATTCTCAAGCAGCGGCTGGCGGAGGTCGAGCGCTGGCTGTGGCACGACTGGGGGGCGCTCGAGCCCAAGCTGCGGGCCTCGATCACCTCCACCGTGTCCGGATTCCTGCGGGTCTTCACCCAGCCCGAGGTGGCGCGCGTGTTCTGCCCGCGGCACCCGCCCGCGCCCGGCCGCGGCGGGGCGGGCACCACGGCCGGGGAGGGTCTCGACGTCGACCGGGCGCTGGCGCCGCTGTCGCAGCTCATCGACGAGGGCAAGGTGCTGGCCCTGAACCTGCCCTACGGCAGCAACGACGCCCTGGCGCGGGCCATCGGCGTGCTGCTCAAGCAGTCCTGGCTCAAGGCCGTCCTGCAGCGCGTCGCCGAGCGGCCGGCCGGCGACTTCCGCAGCGCGGCCTTCGTCTGCGACGAGTACCAGAACTTCGCCACCGTGGGGGCCGACGACCCCGGCGGGGACGAGAAGATCTTCGCGCTCACGCGGCAGGCCAAGCTGGTGCCGGTCTTCGCCACCCAGTCGATCAGCTCGATCCGCTCGGTGGCGCCCAGGGGCGAGGCCTGGCGGACCCTGCTGCAGGCCATCCGCACCAAGGTCTTCCTGTGCCTGAGCGAGGAGGACTCGGCCAAGATCGCCTCGCAGCTGTGCGGCCAGGTGCCGCGCATGAAGGGCTCGGTCTCGATCAACGAGTCGACCGGCAAGGCCGGCGTGTCGCTGCTGAGCGGCAGGGCCGGCGGGGCCAAGGCCTCGATGTCGATGTCCAAGCAGTACTCCGAGCGCCGCGAGGCGCTCTTCTTCGAGCGCGACTTCATGCTGCTGGGGCTGGCCGAGGCCATCGTGCTGCCCTTCGACGGCGTGGTGTCGCAGCCTGCCCGGCGCTGCTACCTGCGGCTGCACTTCCTCGACCGCATGCAGAGCTGGTTCGACGCCGACCTGCCGGGGCGGCTGTAGGCGCATGGCGGACGCGCCGCGGGAGCCGGGCCCGGACTCGATCCACCGCATCGCGCACTTCCTGCCCGGACTGGAGGGGGTCTTCGCCGACGGCGAGGTCTCCGAGATCATGATCAACGGCCCCGGCGGCGCCTGGGTCGAGCGCGGCGGGTCCTGCGAATGGGTGGCCGCTCCGGAGCTGACGGCCAGGCGCCTGGAATCGGCCGCCGTGCGCATCGCGCGGCCGCTGCGGCTGGACGTCTCCGCCGAGCGGCCGATCGTCGATGCCCGCCTGCCGGACGGCAGCCGGGTCGCCATCGCCGTGCCGCCGGTGGCCGCGACGGCCACCATCACCATCCGCCGCTTCGGGCGGCGCCAGTTCTCCGCCGAGACGCTGGCGGCGGCGGGCTCGCTGCCGCGGCAGGTGCTGGCGGAGGTCGGCGAGGGGCTGCGCCGGGGGCGCAACGTGCTGGTCAGCGGCGGGACCGGCTCGGGCAAGACCACCATGCTGGGGGCCTTCCTCGGGCTCGTGCCGCGGCGCGAGCGCGTGCTGGTCATCGAGGACGTGGCCGAGCTGCAGGCGGCCCTGCCCAACCTGGTGCGCTTCGAGGCGGCGGGGGTGACCATCCGCGAGCTGGTGCGGCACGCGCTGCGGCACAGGCCGGACCGCATCGTGGTCGGTGAGGTGCGCGGCGGGGAGGCCTCCGACCTGCTCGACGCCCTGTCGACCGGCCACGGCGGATCGCTGTCCACGATCCACGCCAACGGGGCCGTGCTGGCGCTGACACGCCTCGCGGTGTGCGTCCTGCAGGGCTGCGCCGAGGGCCAGTCCATGGAGTCGATCTGCCAGCGGGTCGTGCACGCGGTCGACTTCGTGGTGCATGTCGAGCGCGACGGGGCGGGGCGCCGGGGCGTCGTCGAGGCGGTCGAGGTCGAGGGCTACGACCTGCGCTCGGCGGCCTTCTCCGCTAGGCGCCTGTGGCCGCCGCCCGGCTGCGCGGTCGGCCCGGTCGGGGTCCGCGAGCCGGGCGAAGAGCCGCTCGCCCGGCTGGAGGTGGAAGCGCTGGCCGCCGAGCGGCGCTTGGCGCTGGGCGGGAGCTAGCGCTCGGCTCCGCCCTAGATAGCGCCGGGCCGGTCAGCCGGAGCTGCGGGCGGCTAACGCCAGCTGCAGCAGGTTGGCGAAGAGAATGCCCAGCAGCACGCCGCAGGCCATTGCCGCCGGGATGTACCAGCGGAGCGCGCGCATGTCCGCGGCCAGCTCGGCCAGCCGGGATTCGAGGCGGGCCGGGAGGCCGGCGTCGGCCGGGGCGCTGCTACGGGCCCTCATAGGTGTCTTCCGGGGCTCCCGCTGGCCGGCGGGGCTGCTCGCGCCTGGCGCCGCACAGGCTGATGTCGCCGGCCTGGCAGACGATGTCGATCCGGCGCTGCTTGCGCCCCTCGGCGTCTTCGAACTCGCGCGGCTCGAGGCGGGCGGCCACGTGCACGCACTGGCCCTTGAGCAGGTACGGGTGCAGCTTGTCGGTGTTCCAGGCCTTGATCCAGTGCCAGTCGGTGTACTCGCGGTACTCGCCGTCGGGGGCGGGGCGGGCGCGCCTGGTCGTCGCCAGCGAGAAGGTGGAATACTGCGCCTCGCCGGCCTTGCGGGCCTCGGCGTCCTTGCCGATGTGGCCCAGCAGGCGGACTTCGTTGCGGGTGTTCATGTCGCTATTGTGGCCGAAACGGGCCGGGATTCAATCCGCGGCGGGTCAGCGCCCGGTGCGCCGCCGGTAGTCGTCGACCTGCCCCTCGCTGACCGGCGCGCCGCCCGCGTCCGGGTTCTGGGCGGCCCACTCGTCGGCCTGCTCGCCGATCCACTCCGACAGCCCGTCCAGATAGCCGTCGAGGTCCTCAGGGCCGCCTTCGAACTCGCCGTACTCGTCCAGCGCGCCCGGGTCCTCGGCCTGGCTCGGGGTCGCGCGCTCGGCCTGGGTCCGGGCGTCGAGGGCGCTCCCGATGCCGGCGTCGATCTCGGTGGCCGAGACCAGCTCGTCCAGCTCGGCGAGCGTCATGTCCGCATCGGGCGCGGGGCCGCCCTCCGCTTCGGACAGGATCCGCCACAGCTCGCGCTCGGCCAGCTTGCGCTGGATCTGGCGCACCTGGCCGGCGCTGTAGACCGTGGAGGTCCGCTCGTATTCGCGCTGCTCCACCCGCGCCGCGCCGGGCGAGCCGCACTCCACCTCCGCGTCGAAGCTGTCGTAACAGACGGTCTCGCTGACGGTGACGGTCTCGGTGACCGGCTCGGGCGTCCACTCCGGAACGCTGCCGGCGGCGGGCGGGGAGCCGTCCGCCAGCGCCGTCGCGCCGTCGACCGTCTTCAGGTAGTCGATCAGCCGCGGCAGGTTGCCGGAGAAGTGCTCCTCGAGGCCCTTGCGGAAGTTCTTGATGTCGCGGTCGCTGACGCTGGCGGCGCACAGGGGGTAGAGAGAGACGGCCGGCAGCATGGCCAGCGGCAGCAGGAGGGCGGCTGTTCGGATCGGCATGCGTCCAGTCTGCAGGGGGAGGGAGGGCCGGCGCAAGGCTTGCTAGCATGGAGGCACGGGAGCCCTGATGCCTGCCACGCCACCGACCGATCCCGACGGCCTCGCCGGCCTGCACGTCCTGTCGGGGCCGCCTTGCGATCCCGAGGACGTGTACAAAGCGCTGCAGGGATTGCGCAACATGGCCGGGCAGAACATCATCGCCGCGATCGAGGCCAACAAGGTCGAGGTGAGCGCCAAGCTCGACGCGCTGCGCTGGATGGTCGGGGGCGGCTGCGCCGTGCTGGGCATCCTGATCGCCCTGCTCCGCCTGCTCGGGGCCTGAGCCGGGCGCGGGGCAACCCTCGCGGCGCAGGAGGCGTTGGCGCGACCCAACGCACGCCGGCTGGCCCGGGAATCGCTCACAGCGGCTCTGAGCGCGCCGGATTTGCCCGGAAGCGGCCCGGATCGGGCGTTTCGGGCCGTGTTCGAGCATTCCGGGCTTGCTACGGATCGATGCGGATTCGCCCGATATGGCGCGAAAAACCGGAGCGGGCCAGCTCCGCGGCGGCGCGATCCGGCGCGCGTCCGGACGAAATGAGCGCCATGGCTGGCGATTGCCGGCTCGTCGATAGCGAGCCCGCCTGCTCGCCCGCGACCAAGCCAAGGCTTGCTGGCAGGGAAACGCCCCGGCCCGGCCGGGCGTCTAGCTAGGGTATGTCGATGCTGCCGCAGTGGATCGATGATCTTGTGAATATGACACCGTACGAGCAGGAGCTTCTTCAGGAGCTTCTTCAGGTGGGGGTGCCGGTCGTCTTGGTGTTCGCGGCGTTCATCTTGGGCCCCAAGTGGTGGCAAACGGCCGGGGGGCAGCGCATGGTCGCGTCGAGCTGGCGGGGGCTGGCCACGATCTGGCTGATCCGGGGTCTGGGCGTGTACTTCCTGTGGCTCGTGTTTTCGTCCGACGAACCGCACGGGTTGTTTGAATACCTCGGCGGGTTGAGTATGGCGGGCATGTTTTTTTGGGCTGCGCGCCGCGTGCGAAAGCAGCGCAACGTGCGGCCCGAAGACCTGTAGCGCTGAGGCGGCGAGCGGGCGCCGCTATTGCGGCTCGGCCGTTTCCAGGTAGGTGATCACCAGCCCGATCGGGTTGGTGCGGTACAGCTCCGGCGGGGCCCTGTCCAGCAGCACGTAGCGCATCGAGGTCGTCTGCGGGGTGCGCCGCACCTCCTCGCCGTCGCGGTACTCCGCCAGCTCGTAACGAGCCGTGACCTCCCAGGGCGGCTCGCTGCGCGGGGTGACCTGCAGCACCACGCCCTGCACGTCGATCTCGCCCTCGGCCTGGCCGGCGCTCCAGCGGGTCACCGCGGCCATGTCCCGGCTGCGCGCACGCTGCGACAGCTCCTCGGACAGGAACAGCAGGCTGCGCGGCCAGCGCTCGGCCACCACCTGCGTGCGGCGCGAGAAGTGGTCGGACAGGAACTGGCGGATGAAGAACAGCGTCGTGGCGTCCTGCGGCGAGGCGTTGAGCTCCATCGCCTCGTACTCCACCGCCTGCGCCCGGCCCACCTCGTCCACGCGCACCACCAGCGGCTTGACCGTGCGCGAGGACAGGTTCCAGGCCGCCACGGCGAGCGTCAGCGCGGCGGCCGCCAGGATCCCCGCCAAGATGCGCAGGAAGCGTCCCGTTCGTATGTGCTCGGCCCACACGCCGGCGTATTCCTCGGCGGCTCGTTGCTCCGGTGTCATGCCTCCCCCCTCTTACGCGGCGCGCCCTGCGCTGCGCAGCGAGGCGGCCGCCGAGCCCAGCCGGCTGGCGCCGGCCACCGCTGTGCCGGCGATGGCCGCGGTGGCGGCCAGCACGGCCCCGGCCCCGTCGAAGTTGGCGCTGCCCGAGACCAGCCCCTGAGCCATGGCGGGGATCTTCAACGCCGCCAGGATGCCGACGAAGCCGAGCAGCGCGGCCGTGACCAGCTGGATCCCCAGAGCCGCCGGCAGGGCTCCCGGAATGACGAACAACGCTGCGGCACCGAGGGCGGCGCCATCGGCGAGGCTTGAGGGGAGGATGCTCGGATCCGGCGTGAGCCAGAACGAGGCGTACTGCAGGCCGGTCAGGCCGAACACCCGCAGCACGGCGGCCGCGATCGGCGCCCACAGGCTCAGCGTCAGCAGGCAGCGCAGCCAGCCCCAGAACAGGAACGACATCGGGTTGAAGGCCAGCCACGGGATGAACAGCGGCGCCAGCGCCGTCGTCATCGAGATCGCGAAGCCGGCGAAGAGCAGCTGGCCGAAGCACAGCGCCACCATGACCAGCATCAGGATCGCCATCGCGAGCATCAGGATCAGCCCGGGCGCGGCCTTGAGCAGGTTCACGGCCGTGGTGAAGAGGTTGAGCAGCCCGTGGCCCCAGGCTGTGGCCCAGTTGCTCTCCGGGGCGGGCGGGTACAGCCGGCCCGCCAGCAGGTCGGCCCAGCTGTTCCAGATCGCCAGCAGCTCTTGGATCGCCAGGTCCACGCCGTCGGCCAGGATCAGGCTGCCCGTCCAGGTGCCCAGCGAGGTCACCGCCCCGACCAGCGTGACGTCGCCGTAGACCGGCTCGGAGGCCCATTCCAGCAGCGCCCACGGGATCAGCAGGGTGATGATCAGCTGCACGATGCTGCCGGCGGAGGCCTGCCCCGGCGAGAGCGCCATCTTGATCCCGTGCCAGGAGAGCATCACGCCCGCCAGCCCGGCCCAGATGGCGAAGCCGGCGCCGGCCAGCGGCTCGGAGATGTCGGTGATCATTTCCGAGGTCATCGCCTGGATGGCGGCCTCGAAGTTGAGCGGGTCGTCGGCCGCGATGCGCTCGATCGCCTCGGTCGAGATCTCGGTTGTGTCGACCGGCTGCGGCGTCAGCGCCGGCGGCCCGGGCGGCCCGGGCGGGGTCAGGGTTTGGAGCATGGCGGGGCTGCGCGGCTAGGTCGCGGGCTGCTCGCCGGGCGTGTCGTCCTCCCCGGGCGCGTCGCCTTCGCCGGCGACCGGCGGGTCGCCGGGCTGCGGCAGCGACTCGAAGTCGGTCAGGGTGGCGTCCTCGGCGATCTCCAGCGCGGGGGCGAGCGCCAGCGCGCCCTCGTCGCTCAGGCTGGGCACCCACTTGGCGAAGTCGCGGAACTGCGCGGCCACCGCCGGGCCGCGCCCGGCGGCGTAGGCCAGCACGCGTCCGTTCTGCTCTGCGATGGCCCGGTTGACGTTGCGCTCCGCGATCGCGATCCGCTTCTGCTCCTCGTTGAAGCGCCGCACGAAGGCGGCCTCGGCGCGGCGCTCGGCGGCCTGCGCCTGCGCCATGGCCTGCAGCACGGCCGCCTGGGCCTGGGACTGCGCCAGGGCGCGCTGCTCGGGCGTCAGCCCGTCCACCCCGTCGGGCTTGCCGTCGCCGTCGGCGTCCAGGTTGGCCAAATCGCCCGGGTCCGCGGTCTTCTCGCCCTCGGCCTTGATCTGCGCCTTCTGCTGCTCGGTGGCCAGCGCCGAGCTGCCGACAGCGGCCAGCAACTGGTTGTTGGCGTGCGCCAGGGCCGCCGTCTCGGCCGTGATCTCGGCGTCCTCGCGCTGCTTGCGCGCCTTCCAGGCCCCCACCAGCTCGGATTCGACCTCGTCGTCGAAATCGGCCACGTAGGCGGCGTAGATCTCGTAGCCGGAACCCTGCCCGTAGACGTTGTCGATGTGCGTCTTGAGCTCGCCCGTCGACGAGGTGCGCAGCAGGGCCAGCAGGGCGCCCGCGGCGTCCCCGGACAGCAGGGCGGTTGCGTCCGCCTCGTCGATGCCCAGCGGGCCGCCCACCCCGGAGATCAGCCCCGACAGCGCCGCCCAGGACGGCGGGCGCCCCAGGGCCGCGTTGACGGCCGTGCGCCTGGCCAGATCCTTGCCGGCGTCGAGCAGGTTCCGCTTGGCCTCTTGGATGGACTTCTGGCTGGCCTGCACGATGCCCTGGCGGATGGCCTGGGCCAGGTTGGACGGATCGATGACCGGAAAGCCGGTCGTGGCCGGGCGCACGGCCAGCGCCAGCGCGAAGAGCGCCGTCAGGGCGCGAACTTGGATGGGGTTCATGGTGTTTTCCTCCTCTCTGCTAGCTGTCGTCCGGGCGCGGCACGAGCACGTCCGAGGTGAACCACACGCGCAGGCGGTGGCCCGCCCGGATGGTGATCGTCGGCGGCCGGTTCAAGAACCGCTCCAGTATGCGCATCCCGACGTTCGCCGTCGAGCGTCCGAGCTGGGCCCGCGGGCCGCCGGCGTAGATGCCGCCGGCACCGCCGGTGAAGCCGCCGGGGTCGCTGCCGTAGGCCAGCCCCGACAGCACGCCGACGGCGGCGGCCGCGCCGAACAACTGGGCGTAGTGCCTGTTGACCTGGTCTTTCACGCCGGCCGAGCCGACCTGGTTCAAGCCCGTGAAGGGCAGGCGGACCCACTTGCCGTCGGGGAAGATCAGGCGGTGGAAGGAGAGCGCCATCGCGCCCGCGTAGGCCCCCCCGGCGCGGCCCGCCGAGCCCAGCACGGTGGCGCCCTGCGGCACCAGCACGACGCGCCGGTCGCGGCTGTAGTAGTCGACCGCGACCATCGCGGAGGCCGGGCCGGTCAGCTCGCCGGAGAGCTGCGTCTCCAAGACCGCCTCGAGGAACTCGCCCTCGTAGATGCGCTCCCAGCCGGGCGGGTCGTCCGGGCCGGTCGCGATCACGGGGGCGGGCTCGCGCGGCCCGGCCTCGTCGGGCGCGGCCTCGTCGGGCGGGGTCTCCCCGCGCGTTGCTGCGGACTGTGCCCGCAAGGCGCTGATCGTCTCCCGCGTCAGCTCCCGCTCGAGCTCGGACATGCCATCGGGCGGGGCCTCGCCGGGGGGCGCGGCCGGAACGGTTCCCGTGGCGGGCGCGGGCGCGGCCTCTTGCGGGCGGCGGAAGCTCTGCGCCAGCGGCGCCGATTGCAGGGCCCGCGCGCCGCGCGCGACCTCTTGCACCAGCAGGGCCAGGCGGGCCTTGCGCACGTCCTCGTGCGTGGCGAAGGCCTCCAGTTCGCTGGCCGACGCCGACTGGCGCTGCCGCACGGCCAGCTCCCGGCTGCGCCTGGCCAGCTCCTGTTCCGCCCGGGCGGCGCGCAAGCGCGCCTCCTCGGCCGCGCTGGTTACTTCCCGCTCGGCGTCGGCCGCGGTGCGCACCGCCGGCGCTTCAAGGGCCGGCGCCGAGGTCGTGGCCCTGATCTCCGGGCCCGCCGTGCAGGCCCGGTAGGCCTGCATCAGCAGCGCCACGCCCACCAGCACGCCGACCGCCCCGAAGCTGATCTTCTGGCCCAGGTTGCGCGGCACCGCGCCTTCCGGCGGGGCCGCCCGGTCCTCGACGCCGGCCGCCATCAGCGGCGGCCCTCCCGCGCCACCGCGATCTGCCGCCCGAACGCTTCCGGGTTGCGGATCTGCCAGCGCCGGCGCTCCTTGCCGATCTGCAGCCAGCCCTCGCCCAGCACGTGCGAGGCCACGTATACCCCGTCGCGGAACTGCGTGCCCACCAGCGAGGGCTCGCCGTCCTTGAGCTCGTAGACCGCCGGGGCCTCCGGGGCCGCGCTGCGGATGTAGGTGAACGTGCCGTCGTGCCAGATGCCCTCCACCAGGAACGGGAACTCCCCGGCGCGGTGCTCCAGCGTGTACGGGAAGCGCAGCTGGCGCGGGTACGACTCGCGGTAGGAGTCCACGGCGCGCTCGGAGGCCTCGCGGGCCGACGCGATGCCCTCGCGGGCCCGCTCGCGGGCTTGCGCCGCGTCCTGGCGGTAGACCTCCAACTCGCGGGCCGGCACGAACGCGGGAGCGTCCGGCGGCAGGCCGACGTGGGGCGGGGCCTCGGCCGGATCCGCCTCGCGCTCGACGTAGACCGCCAGGTGCGGCGCCTGCTCGGCCGTCTCGGTCGCCAGGAACGAATAGATGCGCCCGGAGGCGGTCACCAGCGCCAGGTTGGTGGAGATGCCCTCGCCGGTCGGCTTGAGGTAGGCCAGGTGGCCCTTGCCCACCAGGTGCCAGAACTCGGTGTCGCCGGTCACGTAGTCGAGCACGTCCTCGTCGGCGGGCAGCACCACCACCGTCGTGTGCAGCACGCGGCAGCGCACCTGCACCACCGTGTCGGGCGTCACCGTCACGCGCAGGATGTTGTCCCCGGCCGCGGGCCGGGCGGGGCCGCTTCCCGCGCCCGCGGCCAGCAGCGCCGCCTGCGCGCTGGCGGCGGCGTCGGGTCCGGTCTCCGCCGGCGGCGGAGGCTCCGGGGCGAGCGGGCCGACGATGTCGAGCACGCCTTCCGCCAGCGGCGGCGGGCGGAGTTCAACGGCGGGATCCGGCTCGGGCGGGCCTTGCTGGGCCGCCAGCGGCAGGGCCAGCGTCGCCAGCCATAGCGTCGCGATCGGTGTGCGCATCTCTCTCTCCTCTCCTGTGCTAGGGGATGCCCTCGCGGGCCAGCAGGCGGACCGCGCCCAGCATCCCGTGCTCGCGCGCCAGCGCCGAGCGGCGCTCGGCGTCGGTGGCCGACGAGGTGTACAGCCAGTAGCTCTCCGGATCCACGCTCAGCCGCAGCAGGGCCGCCTCGTCCGGGCGGCGCAGGTACAGCTCGCGCTTGGGCACCAGCCCGCGGATGATGTCGATCTCGTGCGGTTCCAGCCCGAACGGATCGGCCAGGTCGCGGCGGAAGGACCGGTTGGCCAGGAAGACCTTGGTCGGGCAGGACTCGATCAGCGCCCGGGCCTCGTGCGAGGCGGCCAGGTCGGCCGCCGACTGGGTGGCGATCCAGAGGCCCGCGTTGCGCTTGCGCCAGGTCTTGGCCGCTTCCATCAGCCAGGCCGCGGTCTCCGGATCGGCCAGGAATTTCCAGGCCTCGTCCACCATCAGCAGCTTCAGCCGCCCGACCGCGTCCTCGGAGTCGATCGCCAGCCGCAGCCGCTCGAGCACGAAGCTGAGCGCCGCCTCGACGAGGTCGTCGTGCTCGGACGCCCCGGACAGGTCCACCACCTGCCAGTCGGCCACCTCCAGCTCGCGCGGCTGGCCGTCGAAGATGTGCGCCCACGAGCCGTCGCCGTGCCACGGCGCCAGCGCGTGCCGCAACTCCGGCTTGAGGGCCTCCACCAGCGCTCCCAGGGTGCGGTCGCCGGTGTCGAGCTCGTACTGCTCCGCCACCCGCTTCTCGACGTCCGACAGCTCTTCGGGGCTCGGCGGGCGGCCGCCGAGGCGCAGCAGGCGGCCCAGCCAGGCCGTCAGGAAGCGCACCGAGCGCTCGCCGGCGGGCAGCGAGAACGGCGCCAGGCGCACGGCGTCGGAGCGCTCGGCCGACAGCGCCACGTAGGAGCCGCCCACCAGCTCGGTCAGGCCCTGGTAGGAGCCGCCCAGGTCGAGGATGCACACGCGCGGCTCGTAGCGCAGGGCGTTCAGCAGCAGGAAGTTCGCCAGGAAGCTCTTGCCCGAGCCGGTCGCCCCCAGGATCGCGGTGTGGGCCACGTCGCCGGCGAAGAGGCTGTGCCAGTAGGGCGTGGCGGCGGCCGTCTCCAGCACTGCCAGCGCGGAGCGCCCCAGGTGCGGGCAGGTCTTGGCGCCCTGGCGCGGCTGGGTCACCGGGGCGATCGCGGCCGCCACCCCGGCCGAGGCCATCACCGGGCGCACCTGGCGCCCGCGCGGGGCGCCGGGCAGCCTGCCGAACAGGATCGAGGGCTGGGCGAACCGCTCGCGGATCAGCTTCGCGTCGCAGGCCGCGAAAATGCGCTTGAGCTGCGCGTCCTGGCGCTCGATCTCGGCCAGCGGGCCGTGCACCGTGACCGACAGGCAGACCTCGCCGTAGGCCACGCCGTCGGTCTCCAGCTCGATGCGCGCCGCCCCGAGCCGCTCGATGTCCGCGACGGCGGCGGCGTCGGCCACGGCGCGCCCGGACTCGACGCTGCCGGTGGCCTGCGCCATCAGGCTGTACTGGCGCTGCGCGAACTGGTTCTGCGCCGACTTGATGCGCGAGCGGGCGGCGTCCGCCGCCAGCGGGCGCCACTCCATGGCCACCGTCACCGTGCCGCGCAGGCAGCCCAGCTCGGCCAGGTCGGCCGAGCAGATCTCCATCGGCGGGGCCAGCAGCGAGTAGGTGATGCAGGCCTGCCCGGCCAGCTCGGCGTGGTGCCGGTGGAACTCCACCGGCGAGCGCGCCAGCCACCACGACAGCGGCGCGCCGTTGCGCGGCGCGGCCAGCGGCTCGTCGCCGGGCCGGTTGACCAGCTCCGACAGCACCGCGCTGGCCTCGTCCGCGGCCAGCATGCGCACCGGCGTCACGTCCGAGACCATGGCCGCCCAGCCGTCCACCTCGAGCCGGATCCGCTCGCACTCGCGGCGCAGCGAGGCTTTCAGCCAAGCCTCGGCGTCGTCGCCGCCGCCGTCGCGGAGCTGCGCCGTGGACCGCTGCCAGTAGTGGCGCAGGTGGTCGCGCAATCCGGCCGCCCTGGGCGAGTCCCCGTTGCGGCCCGCCGCGGCGCGGGCGATGTTGCCCTCCGCCGACCAGGCCGCGTAGACCCTGGCCGCTTCGACCCGCCCGCCCAGGTGCCGCTCGCGGGCGGCCTGGGCCGCTCGCGCCGCCGGCGGGCCGGATGGCGGGCAGGACAGGTCCGGGGGGCGCCGCAGCAGGTAGACCCAGGCCCGGGCCGTGGGCGGCAGCGCCGAGAGCATGCGCAGCCAGCGGCGCGTGACCGTGTCGAGGGCGGAGGGGTCGGCGCCGTCCGGGGAGAACGGGCTGACCTCGCCCAGCGTGACGAACTCGCCGCCGACGGTGAGCGCGGTGCGGTCGTCGACGAAGCCCCACCAGGGCAGCTCGTCGGCCAGCGCCGCGGCGGCGCGCGAGCGGGCGATGACCTGCGGGATCAGCATGCGCCTAGAGCAGGATCCGCTCGGCCTTCGGCAGCGGGGCGGGGTCGTAGTGGGCGCGCGCCGAGGTGTTGGCGCGGATCACGGCCAGCATGCAGGGGTCGGCGGCCGCCATCCAGCGCCCCAGCGCGAAGAGCGGCACGAACAGCCCCGCGGCGCCGACCCAGCCGACCAAGTGGCCGAAGGCGTAGCAGATCGTCAGCAGCAGGATGAACCCCGTGCGCTCGACGCCCAGGACCGTCAGCGGACGCGACAGCGAGGGGTGGCCCTGCCAGCGGCGGGGGCCGGGGCTGGGGGCGTCCTGCGTCACGACGAGGAGGACGTGAGGTACTCGACCAGGTTGACCGCCGACAGGGCCAGGCCGACGCCGATGATCATCATCGCGACGCGCTTGTTGGCGCCCGCCTCGCCGAAGGCCAGAAGCAGGCCGCCGAAAACCACCGCGATGACGCCGACTGCGGTGGCCACCGGGCCGGTGACCAAGTTCTGGATGTTCTCGATCGAATCGATGATGGCGGGCTGGTCGGGGTCGGAGGAGGGCGGCGGGGTCTGGGCGGCCAGCGGCGGGGCCACGCACAGCAACGCTGGCAGGGCCAGCAAGAGAGCGGCGGCCATCCGGCGGCGGGCGGAGCGGAGGCTAGTCATCGCTCCCATCTTCGATTCCGGGGCGGCGGGAGGGCAAGCCGGAACGGCCCTCTCCCCGGCGCGCCAGCGCGGCGGCTGTGCTCGCTTCGGGGCGGCGGGCGGGGATCCGGCCGCAGGGGCCCTGCTCGGGTGGCGGGGACGGCTCCGGGAAGCGCTGCGCCGTCAGGCGCGAGCTCTGGGTAGCCCCTCTGTGTGCGCCGCCGTGTCGAGCGGCGCGTTTGAGGGCCGGTGCAGTTTGTGTCCGGGAGATGGCTGGAGCCGCCCAGTGCAGGGCGTCGCGAGCGCCCAGTTTGTGGTCGGCTCACGCGCGCGCGCGACCTATAGGTTTACCTACAGGTATCTACAGGTACCTACAGGCACACAGAGAATAAGGAGGGGCGGCAGTACTTCGGCGCTAAAGCGGCAGTACTTCGGCGCAGATTGCGGGCTTGAAAAAGCGGCAGTACTTCGGCGCTAGAGCGGGGTTAGGATCCGGCCAGTCGCTGCGGGCGGGCCTGCTCGGCCCACATCTGCACGCTCGGCGCGAACACCCTGAGACGCAGGCCTTTTTCTTCGGCCTCGGCGTCGATTCCAACCCAGGCCGCCTTGACGCGAGCCAGGGCGATGCGGAAGTTCTGGCGGAACTTGCGGCGCAGCTTGTACTGGCCGCCGAACTGGGCTTCGAGTGCTGCCCAAGGGATTAGCGTCTCGCGGTGCAGCGTGGCGGCCCGGTAACTGATCCAGGCGGCCAGGTCGAAGGCTAGGGGCGACGTGCGCAGGTCGCGCACGAGCCCAATGTCGAGCGGGACTGCGGACGCGGCCAGCAGCCGGTAGAAGCGCTCGCCGAGCTCGATCTGGAAGCCCGGTCCCTCGCGCACCCAGCTCTCGACCAGCGGCGTGTTCTCGCCCCTCTCTGTCTCGTTGTCGTAGCTGTCGTAACAGAACTGCGTCGCGCACAGGCGGCGCAGCTGGTCGCGGGCGCGTTGGTTCTGGCCGTTCGCTCCTCCCGACTTGCCGATTTCCATCGCCTGCAGCAGGGCCTGCACAGATCCCTGCACTTCGAGGCGGCGGCTCCGGGCGTGAATTGCGGCGGTGCACAGGTGGGCTACCCACAGACGGGGGTAAATCCCGTAGGGCAGGCCGATCTCTCGCTTGGCCAGCATCGTCAGGCTCGCGCCGCCGTTCTTGCGGGTGAACTCGCCGCCGCGCACGGCGCGGTGGGGCAGCGTCATGCAGACTAGGATCTTCGGCAGGTACAAGATCTGCGGCGCGGCGCGGCGCGGGCGGGGGCTCTTGGCGGCGCGGGCGGGGGCGAGACCCGGATCTGTCTCGGCCAAGACGCCCGCGGCGAGTTCGCGGTGCTTCAGTTCGGCAGCCACGCGGCCGAGCAGGCGGGTGGGTCCCGCCTTGTCGGCCTCGCGGGCGAAGGCCACCACGATTTGGCCGTCGGCCGCGAAGCCGCGGATGTTCTGCTGCATGAGGAGCTCGCGGTCCTTCTGCGATAGCTCCCCGTTCAGGTGTTCAACGGCGCGCGTGTACGCTATCTGGGCTCTTGTCCGGGCATCGGCTCCGGTGTCGTGCATGGCAGCCTCCTCGGCTGCCCGTCTCTAGATTTGCCTCCGATCGCGGCGCGATGTATAGTAGTTCCTGCTGTTCTGCCTACAAGATGTGGCAGGGCATGTACCTCTAGATGTAGTGCTTTGGGGAAGAAAACACCAACTCCACCGAACAGCGCAAGGCTCATGCGTCCGGTCTCCGTCGGCTCGACCCGTACGACCACCCCGTTGTCATGCATACTCACGCGACCGCCAACCACCACGAAAGGCACTACACACCCTTGCTTGGGTTCGAAGATTTCGAAGGAGCGTCCATGCAGATCCGCGATGACTCGATCGTCCACACCGCGCTCATCGAGTGGATGCGCAGGTCGCGCGAGGCGGGCCGGCCGTGGATCGTGTCCTTCGACGAGCAGCGCACTGGCCGCGACGGCATCGCGCCCGATGCGCAGGACGAGTCGCGACACGACGAGCGTCGCGACCACCTCTGGGCGACTCTAATGGCGGGGAGTTGGGGGATCGAATGGTACTTCGGGTACATGTATCCGCACAATGATCTCGACCTCGAAGACTTTCGCTCCCGCTCTCAGATCTGGTCGATGACCCGCCATGCGCTGGACTTCTTCCACGAGCATCTGGCGTTTCACGAGATGATCCCGGCCGATCACCTCGCATCGAACAGCGGCGCCTACGTGCTCGCCAAGCTCGGTCAGGTCTACGCCGTCTATGTCCCGTCGGGCGGGAGCACAAGCCTGGACCTAGAAAGCAACGCGGGCGAGTTCGAGGTCTCTTGGTTTAACCCGGCCGAAGGGGGTGCTCTATCCGATGGCACCGCCGTGTCCGGCCCGGGAATCGTTCAGCTCGGACCGGCACCGGGCGAGCCCGCCCAAGACTGGGTTGCGCTCGTCCGTCTCGCCGGAGACTGACCGCACACGCTTCACCCAGGGCCTAATCCAGGGCCACTTCGAACACAAAAGCGTGCTTTCCCGCGTCCTCTCCGGGGCTGCGGATCACGAGCGCATCCTCCCGCTGCGACCAGTCGAGGTCTCCCTCGTAGCCGAGCAAGCGAACCGCGGAGACTGCACGCCCTTCCAGATGCTCGGAGCCGGCCCGTAGCGACTCGATCGTCCACTCCTGCTCGGCGAGGCCCAGCGCGGTCGCATAGAGTGCTCCGCCTTGGGTTGTGAATCGGATGTCCTCAGGCCCCATTTGCTTGTTTCGCTGCTCGCTGAGGTGCCCCTCGACCGTCTCGGTCGGACCGTCGCCGTAGATCTTCCACGGGCGCGAGCCGTAGATGGCTTCGCCATTGACCTTCAGCCAAGCGCCGATCTCGCGTAGCATCTCGGCCTCTCGCGCGGGAATCGTACCGTCGGCCTTGGGCCCGACATTGAGCAAGAGGCAGCCATTCTTCGATACGACATCGATGAACTCGGTCAGGATCAGACTCACCTCCTTGTAGCGGTGATTGTCAACATAGCCCCAGGAAGTAAAGCCGACCGAGGTGTCCGTTTGCCAGAACCGGTCGCGCATGCCAGCGAGCCGGGCGCGCTCGAGATCAAGCACCGCGACATCCGCGGGCATCGCAGTGAACTTATAGTTGACGACGCCAGTCTTTCCCCAAGCCCGGGCGCGGTTGTAGTAATAGGCCATGAACCGCTTGAGGTGCGGCGCGAAAGGATTCTCCTCCCAGGTCGGGACCTGCTGCCTGGGACCGATCCCGAAATCGAACCAGACTAGGTCGGCCTTGAACTTTTCCGCCATTTCGGCCGTTCTCCCCAACCAGTCGTCGCGGAACACCTCGCTCTGCGGGAACCAGTCGAAGTTCTGCCCCGATGTGAACTCGAGGTCTTCACGGGGCTCGCCGTACAGCCCGAACGCCTCCTCGTCGACGGTGTCATAAGACTCGTCACGGACGTAGTAGCCGTAGTTGAAGGCGCGATGGCTGCTGACGCCAAACTTCATCCCTCGGGCGCGGACCGCCTCTTCGAGATCGGCGATGACGTCTCGCTCGGGCCCCATCTGGGAGGCATCCCACTTGGTATAGCTCGATGCATAAAGCGGGAACCCGTCATGGTGCTCGCCGACGGGCACCACGTACCTCGCTCCGGCCTCTTCAAATAGCGCCGCCCAAGCTTCCGGGTCGTAGTTCTCGGCCTTGAACATCGGAATGAAGTCCTTGTAGCCGAAGGTCTTGTGAGTGCCCCAAGTCTCGAGGTGATGCTCAAAAAAGTTGAGACTTCGGCGGCGGTCGAAGTCGTTGAGGTACATGCGCCGCGGATACCATTCGTGGCCAGTCGCAGGCACGGCGTAGACGCCCCAGTGGATAAAGATGCCGAGCTTCGCGTCGAGGTACCAGTCCGCAACTCCGTTGGCGGCCAACGAGTCCCAGTCTGCCGCGAACGGTCCGGCGCTGATCGCGTCGGCGATCGCGGCATGGTCGACGCCTACCGCCCCGGTGAAGACGATCTCAGCCGGGGACGCATCCTCGGTCACAGGCTGTGACCCGCAGCCGACTAAGCCAGCCAGGGCGAGAACTCCCGTCAGGGCGCACAAGTCTACTTGCGACATGAATCTCTATTGTGGGGCCGTACTTCAATTTCTCCTGCTTCTGCGATGACATCGTGCGCCCAGCGAAGAGCTCTGATCGAGTTCTTCGCTCAGTGCGGCTCGTCTTGGCCGCCCGGCCAAGGTTTCGGCCGGCTGGATCGACGTGCGCTGGCGGGGGATGGGGCAGGAATTGCCGAGCAGCGGTCGCAACCTTCGCCCCGGGAGACATGCGCGCGCCGAGGCTGGCGCTATTCGCGATCGGAGACACCGACTCGGGCTATCCTCCGCAGCGAGTGCCATCGGTTACTCTTTCAGGCAGGCGGCTCCGCCATCTGAGACCTTGCCGCCGAAGGCAACAAAGGCATGACCAGAAGAGAACTGATGAGAATTGGCGCGAGCGCCGCGCTGGCGAGCAATGCTAGGGCGTCCGATCAGCGCTTCGGGCCAGTGATGGCTTTCGCGAAGCACCTGCAGTGGCTCGCCTTCGACGAGGTGGCCGTCTTCCTCGAGGAGAACGACCTTGACGGCATTGAGGCCACTGTCCGTAAGGGCGGTCAGGTCGAGCCAGAAAACGTCGAACGCGACCTGCCAAGACTGGTCGAGGCACTCGGGAAGCGCGGTCGAAGAGTCGTGATGATCACCACCGACGTCAACGACGCCGAGAATCCTCTCTCGCAGCAGGTGATAAAGACCGCGGACAGCCTCGGAATCAAATGGTTCCGCATGGCGTACTATCGCTACGATCTCGAGCGGCCCATCCTCGCCCAGCTAGAAGAGCATCGCCAGACCGTGATGCGTCTGGCGGACTACTTGAGCAGATTCCAGATCATGGGACTGTATCAAAACCACGCCGGCCGAAACCTCGTGGGCGGACCCATTTGGGACCTTCACAAGCTGCTGGCAGGAGTTCCGGCGGATCGGGTGGCGGCAATCTACGATCTCCGCCACGCCACAGTCGAAGGCGGCCTGTCGTGGCCCGTGAGTTGGCGAATGATCCGCGACCGCGTCCGCTTGATCTATATGAAGGATTTCCGCTGGGAGGGACGGAAGGCTATCAACGTGCCACTGGGCACCGGGCAGGTCGACCCGGCCTTGTTCGAAATGGTGAGCACAGAGGTCGGCGAGGGAACGCCGCTCTCGCTGCACATGGAGTACATCGACCATCGCGACCCCGCGAAGCAGCGCGCATGCATGGAAGCGATTGCCCGAGACCGCCAGGCGTTGCGAGAACTGACCGGTGTCTGATCGCTCTTGCCGACCTAGCCACGCTCAAGCTGAGCGGCCCCTAGCTTGCTCGCATGAATCCAGCCTGCCTACCGAACGGTAGGTAAGCGCGTTGCTGACGCCTCAGGTCGAGCGCCGGGTGGGAGTGTTAGTCTATCCTGATTCCCTACTAGCTGCATCCCATGCGCGAAGGCGCAGGCTGGTTTCGTCGCTTGCGCACTGCAAGCGAGAGCCCGCGAGAGCGTTGCAGAGGCGGGCCGAACACCCGGCTCGCAAATACAGCTCGCAGCGCACGAGGCCGGGTCTTTGGCAGGTGCTCGCCCGACGCCGTCGAACGCCTCGCCGGCCAGCTCGCCAGCTCGCCTCGCCAAGCCTATCGCTAGCTGCGCCAAGCCCAGTAGCTGACCGCGCCCGTGCCCGTCTCCGACGGCAAAGACGTCCTTTCTGTCCGGCTTCCACGCGGCTTGATCCGGCGCTTGCGGGAGCGTTCGCTCGCCACCGGAACGGCGGTCAGCGAACTGGTGGCGCGAGCCCTCCAAGCCTTGCTGGCATCCCGGGAACCGCATGGCTGACGGCGGTTCGCTGGCGGTGCGCTTGGAGTTCCACTTTGACCGCCATCTGCCCGACAAGCTGGCCCGGGCTTACGCCCGGCTGGCCCCGCTCCGGCAGCGGCCGGCCAGACCCATTTCACAGGGGGAGATGAACCATGACCAAGACAGCCGCCATCTATGCCCGAGTGTCCTCGGATCGTCAGAAGGAGAGCGGGACGATCGCCAGTCAGACGGCCGCCGTGCGGGAGTGCGCCCGGACGTGCGCATACATCGTGCCGCCTGAATGGGTGTTCGAGGACGACGGGTTCAGCGGGGCACGCCTGGACCGGCCGGGATTGGAGGCGGTACGCCACCTGGCCGCCGAGGACCGGATCGAGGCCGTGCTGATGTTGTCGCCGGACCGGCTCAGCCGCAAGTATGCCTACCAGGTGCTGTTGCTCGAGGAATTCGCGCGCTGTGGGGTGGCGTGCGAGTTCGTGGAGTCGCCGCCAGCCGAGACGCCGCAGGAGCGCCTGCTGGTCCAGGTCCAGGGCGTGATTGCCGAGTACGAGCGGGCGCAGATCGCGGAACGCTCCCGGCGCGGCAAGCGGCACAAGGCGCGCAACGGATCGCCGAGCGTGCTCTCGGGAGCCCCCTACGGATACCGCTATGTGAAGCGCAGCGAGGGGCTCGAGGCACGCTACGAAGTGCTGGCAGGGGAAGCCGATGTGGTGCGCCAAGTGTTTGACAGCTATACGCGGGAGCACTGCAGCATGCGGGCGATCGCCCGCCACCTGACGGAACAAGGGATTCCGACGCGCACCGGGAAGGGGTGCTGGGAGCGGTCGGTGATCTGGGCCATCCTGCGCAATCCGGCCTACTGCGGGCGGGCCTGTTACGGCAAGACCGGGACAAGCCCGCGGCAGCGAGTCACGCGGCCCTTGCGAAAGCCGGGCAAGTTCGCCAGCCGGTAGGTGGCCGGACTCGAGCGTCCGCGCGAGGAGTGGATCGAGATCCCGGTGCCGGCCTTGGTTAGCGAGGAGCAGTTCGAGCAAACCCAGGAGCAGCTCGAGGCGAACAAGCGGCATGCGAGGCGGCGGACAAAGGAGCCGACCCTGCTGCAGGGCATGCTGGTGTGCCGGCGTTGTGGCTATGCCTACTACCGCTGTTCCACGCGTACGACAAAGCGGAAGCTGTACTACTACCGCTGCCTGGGCTCGGACGGGTGGCGCTACGAAGATGGCGTGCGCTGTGCGAGTCACCCGGTGCGCCAAGACCGGCTGGACGCGGTCGTCTGGCGGGAGCTGGTGCGGCTGCTGGAAGATCCGGCGTTGCTCGAGGCCGAACTGGCGCGTCGGCTGGAGGTCGGGCGCGAGACGGATCCGAAGCGACGGCGGCCGGCGGAACTGCAAGGTGAGCGGGAGCGCCTGGCACGGGGTCTGCTCATCGCAACAGAGCGCGACCGATTTCTCGGGAGGGTCCAGATAGAGCCCGATCACGTCCCGGAACTTGCGCTCGAACTCCTCGTCGTAGGACAGCTTCAGCGCCTCAACCTCCCAACGCTGGCGCGATCCGCCTTCGGGCATGATCCAGATCCTCTGCGCCGGGGCGGACGAACGCCCGAACATTCACGTCGGTCGCGAGTCTTCCGAGGACACCGTGCGCGGAGAGCCGAATCCGGCCCTCCTCCCCGATTCGTTGATTGCGGCTCGTACGGCACCAGTCGCCGCGGCTGGCGAAGTCGGTGGTCGTCGCGCATTCCTGCGATGTGGAGCGGCTCGGAAGTATGCCCGGAGGCGGTGGTTGATGCCCGGTCTGCCGGAGCCTGGCGGCCTTCAGCTCTTAACTTGCACGAGGCCTCGGGGGTGTTGCTTGTCATCGACGCCCAGCCCAACCTCGCAGCCAGAGATCCCGCCCCGCACGCCACCTTGCCAGTAAGCCCCTGTAGTTAGGACCGGACAACGTTGGAGACGCCCCGGTTCGCTGGGTGCGACCGCCATCCTTCCGATTGCCCCAGCCAATCGCCATCGCGCAGTTCTCGCACCCGAACTGCAGCGGTGACCCGTCCTGCGTCAGAACCTGCAAGGCCCCGAAACCGAGAAATGCCACTGTCGGGCGGCAAGCACTGGTCAATCCGTTCGGTTGGATGACCCGCTCGTGCCGATTTGGTTGGTTTCTGGGGAATTACTCAGATTCTTCCCTTGACAGCCAAGTGGCTCCAGAATAGACTCGGGCTGACAGCGGGCCGCTCGGCCCGAACCGGGGGCCGGGGCTTCTGGGGCTGCGACTCGATCAGGCTCGTGGGTGTTTGAAGCCCCCGCGACCGAGCAAGAGAGGAGCGCAGCAAAATGAATTTGAAATCAAGTTCCCCGATCCGTTGGGTGGGGGTCGCAACGTTGCTGGCATTGATGTCGGCTTTCGCGGTGACGGCATTGGGCCAGAACACGTATGGCACACTCGTCGGGCGGGTTTCCGACGCTCAGGACGCCGTGATACCAGGCGCCATGGTCACCGCGACCAACCAAAGCACGAACATCGCCCGGTCCGTTCAGACCGGCGCGACGGGCGACTACAGCGTTCTCAGTCTCTTGCCGGGAATGTACGACGTGAGCGTCGAGATGGATGGGTTCAAAAAGACCCTGATTGAAGGCATCAACCTCCGTGTCAACGAGTCTGTCCGCATTGACGTGGCGCTAGAGATCGGGGATGTGGTCGAGACGATCGAGGTCTCGTCGAGTGTGGCACCGCTGCTGGAAACGACACGCTCAACATTGGGCACGGTCGTCGCGAACGAGAAGGTTGTGGAACTGCCTTTGAACGGTCGCGACATGACCCAGCTGACGATGCTGCTGCCCGGGGCTTCGCCGGGCGCGAGCGCTGGCGGCTTCTTCATCATCGGAGGCCAAACAGTCGCCGTGACAGGGAATCGCAGTGACCAGAACAACTACACGCTCGACGGGGTCAACAACAACGAAACCTTCTTCAAGCATTACGGGATCCGGCCCTCCTTGGATGCCATCCAAGAGTTCACCGTGCAGACCAACATCACCAGCGCCGAATTCGGGGATGCTGCTGGAGCGAACGTGAACGTAGCGATCAAGTCCGGGACCAACGAGATCCACGGAAGTCTCTTCGAATTCTTCCGCAATGACAAGCTGGATGCCCGGACCTTTTTCGCGCCGGAGAGAGCTGCGTTCCGCTGGAACCAGTTCGGGGCCGCCGTTGGCGGGCCTGTGGTGCGCAATCGCACGTTCTGGTTCGCGAACTGGGAATCCTTTCGATTCCGCCGGGAGAGCACGATTCTCAGCTCCGTACCGACGCAGGAGATGCGGGAGGGGCGTTTCCTGACGAACATCGACGGCTCTCCGATCGGCCAGCTCTACGACTTGCTCAGCACGCAAGAGGGGGCGGACGGCATGCTGACTCGCCAGCCGTTTGACAACAACACCATTCCCCAGAGCCGATTCCACCAGCTGGCGCGTACTTGGCAGGAAGGAGTGTACGGGCCATTCCTGCCTAATCAGCCGGGCCAGGCGCCCAATTTCATTAACACCACTCCCGACCGCCGGGACGACGACCAGGTGAATCTCCGGCTGGACCACCAAGTGAGCGACAACAACAATTTCTTCGTCCGGTGGTCGTGGGCTGACAACGAGAATCTTTCGCCGCAGTCGTTCCCCGGACGGGAGGTTTCGTTCTTCAACAAATTCCGGAACATGGCCGTCAGCGACACCCATGTGTTCAGCCCGAAGTCAATCTTCGACTTCAAGTTTGGATACAACTCCGACAACATTCAGCGCCGGACGGACCCGCTTGGCCTGGGGCAGCTGGTTGTCGGGTCCCCGGCCATGTTCCGCGAGGACTTCGATTTCCCGATCGGGATCGGGATCACCGGGTTCGCCGGGGCGGGCTTGACCGCCTTCGTTTCCGGACCCCAGCGCACATGGCAGTTCATGCCCTCGTTCACGCAGATTGCCGGCAAGCACACCATCAAGATCGGTGCCGACATCAAGGTGCGCCACGTGCTGCACGACGGCGTGTTCGCCAACGTCAATCACGACAAGATACCCACGTCGGATCCGCAGGACACCGTCGGAGTGACGGGCTATTCATATGCCAGCTTCCTGCTGGGATTCCCGTCATCAGGAGGCAGGATCCAGCCACTGGAGGCCCCGGGCTGCAGCTCCTGCACGGAAGCCAACATGAAACAGGACCTGACGCACATCTACTTCCAAGACGACTACAAGATGACCCGCAATCTTACGCTCAACCTGGGTCTGCGCTACGAATGGACGTCCTGGTACAGCAGCCGGAACGACCCTCCGAACGCGTCGTGGTTCGATGCCATCGGGAATCAGTTCGTGTTTGCCGGGCCCAATCCGATCACCGGAGAGCCGGCGAACACCACTCCAACCTTCATCGTTCCGGACAAGAACAACTGGGCGCCTCGCTTCGGATTCGCCTACCTGCTAGGGCAGAGGACCACGGTACGGGGCGGTTATTCGCTTTTCTACGGTTCCAACATTGCGTGGGAAGGGAACCACATGCGTGGCAATTTCCCCTTCGCCTTGGGCCAGAACTTCGCGTCGGCTAACAAGACCGTCTATCAGGTCTCATCGAACGACCCGTTTCCGGCTCTCGACCCTTCGAGGCCCAGCGCCCAGCACACCGCGCGTCGCGACAACGTCATGCCATACGTGCAGCAATGGAATCTCGGTGTCCAGCGCCAGCTTGCGGATGATCTGATGTGGGAGGTCAACTACGTCGGGTCGAAGGGAACCAGGCTGAGTTCGTTCATCGATGGCAACAACGCCTTGCCCGGGCCGCCGGCGGACGGCGACACCATCCAGCAGCGCAGGCCGTACCCGATGCATACTGGGGCGTTCAGCGAGAACCAGTCCGATGCGGTTTCCAGCTATCACGGGCTCACCACGAAGCTCGAAAAGCGCTTCAGCCAAGGGCTGAGCTACCGGCTGAACTACGCTTGGTCGAAGTCTATGGACCTCAATTCACAACCTGATTCCCTACTACGTGCATCCCATGCGAGCAGCAGCGGGCTGGAATCGTCGATTGCTCGCACGCGGTCATTGAGGGCCCATGAGAGCGTAGCAGAGACGGGCCGAACACCCGCCTCGCGAGGACGGCTGGCAGCCCACAAGGCGGGCTGTCTTGGAGTGTCGCCCGACGCTGCTAGGGCCCTGTGCAGAGCCGCTTGTGCGCCTCCGTGGCAGCCAGCCAGTGCGGTTGCAGACTGTGGTTGAGGAGCGATCCGCTGCGAGCTGGTGGCTGCTAGGCAGCCGCGGCGCACATCGCCAGCGGACGCGGCAGCGGCAGGGCCACGGCAGCCGCCTGCAACAGCCGTTGCGGCAGGGCCGCCAAGTCATAGCGCCGATTGAAGCGGAATTGGAACTCGGCTAGGTAGCGGGCGGCGTACTTGGGACGGAAGGCATGGTAGGTGCCATCCAAGGAGCGCTTGACGTTGCCCAGAATCGTGTTGACCCACAGCAGCTCGGGCGTCTCGCAAGCCGCCTTGCCACCGCCTGTCACCAGCGGGCGGTGCTGGCAGTCGGCGGCCTCCACGCCGCCGAAACAGGCCAGTCCGTCCGACAGCACCGTGCTGCCGGGCGTGAGGTGCTGGTGCGCCCAGCGCTCCACCTCGGCCTTGCTAAAGCCCTCCAGCACGGTCAGCTTCATGAACTCCGGCTGGCCCTCGGCAGTGACTTGCACGGCCGCCAGGAAGGGTGTCTTGTTCTCTGAGCCGCGACCGCGCTTGCCACCCGGCAACTCGCCGCCCAAATACGCGTCATCGACCTGCACGTTGCCCTCCAGGCGGTAGCTGTGGTCGCGTTCCAGCATGGCCTGCATGAGTTTGTGCTTGAGCAGCCAAGCGGAGTTGTTGTTGACCCCCAGCTGGCGTCCCAAGGCCAGCGCCGAGAGGCCGTTCTTGGCCTGCGAGAGGCAGTACATGGCGAGGAACCAAGTGGTCAGAGGCAATTTGGTGGCTTGGAAGATGGTGCCGGCTAGCAGCGAGACTTGGCGCTTGCAGTGG
This sequence comes from Bryobacterales bacterium, assembly GCA_965207255.1. GTDB lineage: Bacteria > Acidobacteriota > Terriglobia > Bryobacterales > UBA6623 > VXMF01. The sequence continues at coordinate 607,656 of OZ242276.1, forward strand.
TTGCACTGGAAGCAGGCCCGGCGCTGGGTCAGGCGGCAGAAGCTGGTGCCGGAGCAGCGCGGGCAAGCCAAGCCGTGGGGCCAGCGGGCATCGTAGAGCGCCTGCTCGCACTGGGCTTCGGTGCCGAAGTCGGCGAGGAAGAGCGGGAGGGAGAGACCTTTCTGGAACTGAACCTTGTTTTTGGGCATGGCAGGGGGCGGCGCGGAAAGCGCTTGTCTGTACGAATTATGATCGCACAAAAATGGCGATAAGTCAAGCAAAATCAGTCATTAAGGCGAAAAAACATCGCAACAGAAGGCATGGAACCGCAATGAGCCAAGGGCGACCAACAAAGCGGCCGATCCGCTCTAACCGGCCGCGTGCCGACTTGCCGTGGATGCAGGTACTAGGGAATCAGGATTCACAATGGGGCGGGACGTCAGCGCAGAACGCTCTCGACGCGCGGAGTTCGATCGGGCTGTCGGACTTCCACAGGGCGCATATCTTCAGCGCGGACATGGTCTGGCGGCTGCCCCGCTTGCAGGGCCTGACGGGCGCGCTGGACAAGATCGTGAACGACTGGCAGATCAACACGATCATCCAGCTTCGTAGCGGAAGCTATCTCACGCCCACGCTGACGGGTGACCACAACAACGTAGCCGGGCGAGGAACCGGGCAACGTCCGGATCTGGCCGGCTCGGAAATTCGCTACCTGAGGACGCCCGAGCGATGGGTCGACCCGGCGTCATTCGCCCTGCCGAACCTCCCGGAGTACGTCGGTGACGAGAGCGGCTTCGGAACTGCTGGCCGCAACATCATCGAGGGCCCGGGGCACGCTGGCGTCGATTTCTCGCTGTACAAGAACGTCCCGATCACGGAACATCTGGGCGCCCAGCTACGGTTCGAGTTCTTCAACATCTTCAACCGGGTGAACTTCAACAATCCGGGCACGGGTGGCTGGGATCCGTCGAACTTCGCCAGCTGGGGCAGGATTACCGGAACCGGGGACGCGAGGCAGATCCAGATCGCAGCGAAGTTCTATTTCTAGGTCCCGTCCCGGCGATCGGAACGGTCCCGGCTAACACGGCGGGGCGTGATGGCGTACACTACGCACGGCGCGCCCCGCTTTCTGCTCCCGTACTATGTCCACCGCGTGCTTCCAGCGAGGAGTCGCTGTCTGTGCACTCGTCCTCCTGCCAACGGCATCGCTCGATGCCCAGCCTGCCAATCCGGCGTCACAGGACCGGCTCGAGAGCCTGTATTCCGAACTCACTCGGGTCAGCCAATCGCAAGACCACGGACGCCTCAGGGCAATCTATACCGAGATCGCTGCCTTGCAGCCTGCCAGCGCCGAAGCCCGGCGAGGACTGGGGCTGGCCTGTTACTTGCAGGGGGACTTCGCAGCCGCGGTGCCCGCACTGGAGGAGGCGGCCAGCTTGCAGCCCGACCTGGAAGGTGTCCGCTTGTACCTCGGCATCAGCTATTACCGCATCAATCGCTTCCCAGCGGCGCTGGCTGAACTGGAACAGGCTCCGGAACTCCGTGCCAACGATTCGATGGCCAGGTACTGGCAAGGGGCCACCTATAGGGCGCTCGGCCAGCTGTCCGAGGCTGTTGCAGCGCTGGAGGCGGCACGGGAACGGGCCCCGGACAACCCGGATGTCCTCCAGCTCTTGATACGGGCGTACTCGGAACACTCGTCCGAATGGTTCGGCCAGTTGCTCTCGTCAGCTGCGAGTTCACCGTCCGGGCGGCTGTTGAAGGCCGAGGAGCTGGCCATGGACGGCGTGTTCGAGGCTGCCCTGCGGGAGGCGGACGGCGCGCTCGAAGAGGATCCCGGGCTGAGTGGATTGCATCGAGTGAAAGGCGAGGCCCACTGGACCCGGGAGGAATACGCGCTCGCCGCCGCAGCGTTCCGTCTCGAACTCGGGACCAATCCGTGCAGCGGGGAAGCCCATCTCCGGCTCGGGGCGTTCCTGCTGGACGCAGGCGACCCCAGCGGCGCATCGCGCCACCTTCGAGCCGCGAATCGCTACAGCCCCCGGGACAAGCGCGTCCTCGAGTTGCTGGGCCGGATCCCGGGTGATTCCGCAAGCGCGGGCCGGCCTCCGGCAGGTACGGACCACGCAGCGGCGCCAATCGGCCCTGGGCTCGATGCCGCGCGGGACGCGTATCGGAGCGGCGATGCCGAGCAGGCCAGCCAACTGCTCGACGACCTGTTTCGCGATCGGCCCGAGTTACTGGAAGGGAGGCGGCTGCTGGCGAAATGCCGACTTGAAATGGCCGACATCGAGGAGGCGGTGGCGCTGTACCGGAATCTCCTCGCTCAGATTCCGGGCGATCCCGAGGCCCTTTATGGGCTGGGCAGGAGCTACGAGCGACTGGCGTCCCGAACGGCCGATCGCCTCTTCGACGTCAATCCCAGTTCACCGGGTGTCAGGCTGTTACGGGGCGAGTCCTTCGAGAGAGGCCCGCAGTACCAGTTCGACAAGGCGCTGGCGGAGTTCCGCGAGGCGGAAGCGCTGAGTCCGTCGGACCCCTCTGTCAGTCACGCCATTGGACGGGTGCTCTTCAAGATGAAGCGGTTCGACGACGCCGTCCCACATCTGGAAGGCGTACTGGCGGCGAACCGAAGCCATGGCATGGCGAACTATCTGCTCGGCAAGATCCGTCTGCTACAGGGGGACCGCGTCCTGGCCATTGAACTGCTGCGGACTGCCGTAGCCGCGCGTCCTGGCCTAGTGGATGCACGGAGGGACTTGGCTAGGGCGCTGGTCCTCGAGGGATCGCTCGACGAGGGAATAGCGATCTACGAGGCATTGCTCGAAGGCCATCCTTCCGACTCGAGCCTGCACGCTCTCCTGGCAGGAGCCTATCGCCGGGCGGGCCGCTTGGAGGAAGCGAAAGCGCAGGCCGAAAAGGCTAGCGCGACCGCCGCGGCAGCGCAGCCCTGACCCGGAAGGGGGTATGGATTTCGCACGTCAGCGGATCCAAGTTCCTTGCACCGTCGCCCTTGGTCATGGGTCCCTGGAATTCGGGAACCGCCCGTCTTGCCCTCGCTGACGTACTGCCAGCGGCCCGCGGAATCATAGCGCAAGGATGGGCAGGCCCCGATCGATGGCCCGACGCGCTACCAATCGGAGCGTTCCGCCGGACCCGTTGAGGGCGACGTTCCGACTCGCGGCGGCATCGGACGGAACCAGCGGTCAAGCCCGCAGGACTTCGCTTACCACCCGGGCTGGGAACTCGTCTGTCAGACGCTCGTCGCGACCGTCGTGGGTATAGACTAGATCGCGGTGGTTCAGGCCGATCAAGTGCAGGATGGTGGCATGCAGATCGTGTACACTGACACGGCTCTCGACGGCCTTATATCCGATCTCGTCGGTCGCACCGTGAATCGTGCCACCCTTGACGCCGGCACCGGCTAGCCAGACCGTGAACCCGGTCGGGCCGTGGTCGCGCCCGGACACCCCGGCATCCCGGCTCTGGGCCAGCGGGAGCCGGCCGAACTCACCGCCCCAGACGAGTAGCGTCTGGTCGAACAGCCCAGTGCGCTTGAGATCCTGAATCAGCGCGGCGATGGGCTGGTCGGTTTTGGCGCAGGCATAGCGCAGTTCCCGGTCCAGGTCCGAATGGTTGTCCCAGATCTGTCCCTCGATGTAGACCTGTACGAGTCGGACGCCCCGCTCCACCAGCCTGCGAGCCATCAGGCACCGCCTGCCGTACGACGCGGTGCGCTCTTCGTCGAGGCCGTACATGGCGCGTGTCTCTTCGCTTTCCTGCGTCACGTCCAGGGCGTCACTCGCGGTCAGCTGCATACGGGCGGCCAGCTCGTAGTTCATCAGCCGCGCCTCGAGCTCGGGGTAGCCGGCCCTGGCGTCCCGATGCCTGCGATCCATTCGGGCCAGCAGAGAGCGAGCCAGGTCCAGCACGGGCGGGGGGTATTCTTCTTCGGGCTGCAGGTTCAGCAGCGGCGAGCCTTCGGAGCGGACTCGCGTCCCCTGGTACACCGGCGGCAGCCAGCCCGCCTGCCAGTTCTGGATATGGTTGACGGGCAGCCCCTTGGGATCGTCCAAGACGACATAGGCGGGCAGGTTCTGGTTCTCCGAGCCCAGCCCGTAGACGAGCCACGAGCCCAGCGTGGGGCGGTTCGAGAACTGCCGCCCGCCCTGCATGATGAAAATCGCCGGCTCGTGGTTGAAGTGGGTGGTGTACATCGACCGGATGAAAGCGATGTCATCCACCCGTGTGGACAGGTGCGGCAGGATTTCCGACACTTCCATGCCGGACTGCCCGTGCTTCGCAAAGCGGTAGGGGGACGGCATGAACCCGCCGGCCTCGTTGATGAACTCGATATCGTTCGCGAGGTCGCGCCCCGGGGCCTGGCCCTCGTACCGGGTCAGGGCGGGCTTCGGGTCGAACAGGTCGACTTGGCTAGGTCCGCCGTTCATGAAGAACTGGATGACGGACTTGGCCTTGGGTTCGAAGTGCGGGTCCTGGGGGGTCAGATCATGAGAATTCCGAGGCGCGGCCGCTGCTTGGGGGACCAGGAAGTCGCTGCCGAGCAGGGAGGCCAGCGCGGCCCCGTGCAGACCGTCCCCGACCCGCGAAAAGAAGTCCCGCCGCGTCGGGCCGACCGTGCCTCCCCTCGGGCCTCTCGAGGACTCGCGTCTCGGTTGCATCGCTGCTCCCTCCATCTCAGTCGATGTACACGAATTCCGCAGAATTCAGCACCGCATGGCAGAGTGTCGCCAACGCCAGCCAGTCGGCCTTGGCACGCCTAGGTTCCATCGGAACTTGGTCGTCGAGCCGGCGGCCCCAGTCTCTCGCCAGTGCGTCAAGCGTCCGGATGCCGTCGGCCCGCTCGTCGTCGTCGGGTCCACGCCCTAGAGCAGCCAGGTAGACCCGCTCGACCTGCGCGGCCCGGTCGTCACCGACGGCGTCGATCACGCGCCCGGCCATGTAGCGGGCGCTCGTGCGCAGGATCCCACTGTTCATCATCTGCAGGGCCTGAGACGCCACGGTCGACTTCGTCCGCTCCAGGCAGTTCGGCTTCAGCTGGGGAGCGTCGAAGGCCTCCAGCATTGTCAGCGGTTTCGACCGTCGCTGCTGGACGTAGATGCTCCGGCGCTGCCCCGCATCGGAGCCCGTGGCGACCACCTCGCCGTCCGGCTTGACTTCGATTTGCTCGGGGGGGCCGGAGGGCGTCGGATCGAGCCGCTGCGCCACCTTGAGCACCGAGTCGCGGATCGCATCGGCGTCGAGTCGCCGCAGTGGGAACCGCGATAGCAGGGTGTTGTCAGGATCCGCCGCCCGCCTCGCGGCGTCAAGCCGTGAACTCTGCCGGTAGGCGGTCGAGGTGAGGATCAGCCGGTGGAGGGCCTTCAGGCTCCAGCCGCGCTCGACAAACTCGACAGCCAGCCAGTCGAGGAGTTCGGGATGGGTCGGAATAGCCCCTGTGCGGCCGAAGTTGCCTGCGCTCTGGACGATCCCCCGTCCGAAATAGTGCTGCCATACGCGATTGACGAGGACTCTTGCCGTCAGCGGATGGCCTGGCTGCACGAGCCATTTCGCGAGCGCAAGTCGACGGCCGCTTGACCAATCCAGTGGCTCGAGCTGGTAGGGCTGAATGCCCGAGGCGAGCGCCGACGGCACCCCCGGCTGGACCGGAGGCCCTGGATTCTCGTGCTCGCCTCGATACAGGACGTGGACGGGTGTCGGCTCTCCTCCCATGTCGAACAGCGCGCGGACCCGTGGCGGCGTGCGGCGCCGGAGCATGGCCTCGACCAGCGAATCCAGCAGTGCGGACGCCTCTGCACGTGCGCTCCCACCGTCCTCCGCGCCCGGTGAGCCGTCCGAATCGGCGCGGGAATCCTCGGCGAGTCGCTCTGAGACGATCCCGCGCACCTCTACGAGTGTGGAGATGTGGACTTTCGGTACTTCCTCCGCGAGTAGTTTCTTGCGCAGTGGCGCAGGCAGATCCCTGACCTTCCTCGCCAGGCGCTGGATCTCGGCCTCGATGGGTGCGTTGTGCCGCTCCACTTCCAGCGCGTCCTCGGCTGGGGCGCCCGGCATCAGGCGGGTGTTCGTTGCGTTCCAGTCAGCATCGGGCCCGATATCGGCCTCGTTCGGGGACAGCCAGTCGTACGGATCGTACGCGCTCCGGAGAATGGCGCTCATCCGGTAGTAGTCGCGCTGGGGAATCGGGTCGTACTTGTGGTCGTGGCAGCGGGCGCATGCCACTGTCAGGCCCATGATCGTCGAAGTGAGGATCTGGAGCTGGTCCGCTACGACCGTGAGCCGCTCGGCGACAAAGCCTTGGGAGACGCTGTAGGTGCCGTCGGGACCCATCCGCAGAAAGCCGGTGGCTACCAGCTTGTCGCTGTCTGCGCGTTCCAGCGGGAGCGCCGCTTCCCGGTAGTTGAACAGTTCGTCGCCGGCAATCTGCTCCAGAACGAACTGGTCGTAGGGCTTGTCCTCGTTAAGCGATCGAATTACCCAATCGCGGTATCGCCACGCGTGAGGCCGGACAGCGTCGAAGTCCACCTGGCCTTCCGAGTCCGCGTATCCCGCCGCGTCGAGCCAGCGCCGCCCCCAGTGCTCCCCATACTGCGGGGACTCGAGCAGCCGGTCGACCATTCGCCCGTAGCTGCCGTCGCTTCGGTCCGCGAGGTAGCTCTCGACTTCCTCGGGCGATGGCGGCAGGCCGATGACGTCGAAGTACGCTCTCCGCATCAGCGTCAGGCGCTCGGCGTCGGGCGAGAATGCCAGGCCTTCCGCCTCGAGCTTCTGCAGCAGGAACGCGTCGATCGGTTGCCGGATCCGATCATCCGCGCTGACCGTCGGCGTGGCCGGCCGTCGCGGGGGCTGGAAGGCCCAGAACCTGCGATCCTCCTCGCTGACGAGCGGATCGGAGGCCGGGTCGACCGGGCTCGGTCGCTCGTCGTCCCACGGGGCGCCGTTCCGGATCCACGAGCGCAGGTCCGCGAGTTCGTCCGACGTCACGGGCCGGTACGACAAACGTGCCTGATACTCCACGGGTGGCATCTCTTCTGCAGCGATCCGCTGGATCAGCAGGCTCCGATCGGGATCCCCGGGAACGATCGCTGGGCCGGACACGCCGCCCGCTAGGACGGACTCGCGGGTCCGGAGGTCAAGTCCGCCCTCCTGCCTGCGCCGCCCGTGGCAAAGGAGGCACTTGACGTTGATGGTCGTGACGAGGATCTTGCGCGGGCTGACTCGCTCGTACGCGCTCGGGCCGGCCGCTGCGCTTTCCCCTTGAAGGAGCGCGCCGCCTTCGATCCAGCGGCGAAGAACCTCCACTTCGCGGGGCGCCAGCTTGCTGTCGCCCATGGGCATGGCGCCCGAAGCGGTCTTCTGCAGGAGTAGGCTGTCAAGCGGTGACCCGGGTACCAGTGCGGGCCCGGACTTGCCTCCTGTCAGCAGACCCTCCCGCGTTCGCACGTCCAGCCCGGCCTGCGGCGACGCCTCGCCATGGCACGCCACGCAGTTCGCGGCCAGAATCGGCGCGATATGGGATTCGAAACGAGGAGCCGAGACGTCCTGGGCGTGCAGGCACCCGGCGACTACGCACAGGAATCGCCCACAGCCTCGCAGGAGCGTTGCACGGCGGTTGGTCGGGAAACGGGCTGCGGAGCGCATTGCACGGATCTCTGGAGACGGCCGCTCTTCCGGCTGGAGTGTATCACAGACTCCGCCGGTGCTGATCGGATCAGTGGCTTCGTCCGGACCGTTTCCGGCCGAATCCCGCGAGCCGACTCCGACATGGGAGCCTGTTCGGTTGCGGGCTGGACGGTGGCCTCCTTCCAGATTGTGGATCGGGCCTCGCTGGCGGCCTTTTCCCTCTGGAATTCCTCGAGGTACGCGCGAGCCTGGACGGGGCGCCTCTCTCTCGCGTGGATTCGGCCCAGCACGTTATAGGCTTCGTAGAACTCTGGCTCGGCTTCGATGGCCCTGCGTAGCTGGTCAGCGGCTTCGTCGCTGCGGCCTCCCCTGATCCAGACCCTGGCCAGCTCGTAGCGGGCTGCGGCCTCCGACGGGTCGATCTCGACAGCCTTGCTCAGAGTCTCGATGGCCTTGCCGCCGCTGCTCCCGTCCGGGGTGCTTGCGGCCAGCAATCGTCCCAGTTTGGCGTAATACGCCGCCGCGTCCGGCTTCATTTGGATGGAACGCTCTAGGGCCGCCGCGTTGCGCCTTGGCTCGCGCCGCTTCCGGCAGGCACGGCCGAGCAGGAAGTAGGATTGATGGCGTTGCGGGTCAAGCGCGATCGCTAGCTCCAGCGGACGCGACGGAATCTCGCTCTGCGGCGCGAGATTCGGGCAGCTCAGCGCGAGGGCGTGCAGCAGCTGCGCTCGTTCCTGCCGCGAGTCATCGACATGCGGGTCTGCGAGGCGCAGCAGTTCGACGGCAGTCCCATGATGATGCCGGCCGCTGAGCATTGCGGCGAATTCGGAGAACCGCGTGCCTTGCTCCCGATCGGAGCCCGCTGCCTTCACGGGCGGCCCCGCGGAGACCTCCCGGTAGGCGTCCTCGCACGAATTGCGCCGGATCGCGTAAGAGACCTTCGGGCTTGACGCGCTGGCATCCACGCGCATCTTGCGCCACCACTCCATGGCCGCGCGCGCCTCGCCCTGCCCGACCAGGACTAGGCCGAGATTCAGGTACGCGTGCGGACTCGAATGATCCTCGGCAATTTCCCTCTCGAACAGGGTCTCGGCCACGCCGAAGCGATCGAGCGACGCGTGTGCAGATGCCAAGAGGGTCAGGGTCTAGGCACTAGCCGGGCCGCTAGGGTTGGCAAGAGGCTCGAGCAGGTCCACGGTTCGCTCGTGCTCGTTGAGGAGGAAGTTGGTCAGAGCCAGGTAGGAGCGGCTCTCGAGAGACTCGTCCGAGCGCGACAACGCTGTCTCGAACGCGTCGCGGGCGTCCTTGTAGAAGAGGTATTGAAACAGGAGCCTGCCTACGAGAAGGGCCACGGCTGAGCTCGGGGGGCCGGGCAAGAGCATTGCCAGAGCGGTCGCGCGTCCGTCCGTCAGCACGCCGGCTGCGAACTGGGCTGCAGCGAGATGGAAATGGACTCCGGTATTGCGAAAGCCCTGCCTGATCGATTCCTCGAGGTGGCGGGCAGCCCTCGGGTTTTCCCCGATCTGGCGGAGCAGGATGCCCGCCTTGTAGTGCAGGACCGCCTGCGCCGGATCCGCGGCGAGCGACTGCTCGTACTGGCCATCGTCACCAAATCCGGCACCAACGAGGTCCACGGCACGGCCTCCGAGTTTCTCCGCAGCGACGATCTGGATTCTTCGGAGTTCTTCGCGAACCGGTCCGGCACGCCGCAGCCCGAGTTTCGCCAGAACCAGTTCGGCGCGACGGTCGGCGGTCCCATTGTCCGGAACCGGACATTCCTCTTCTTCATGTATGAGGGCCAGCGCCGGAGCCGGGAGTCCACGCTCCTGAACGTCGTGCGCACGACCGAGATGTTCGGCGGCGACCTCTCGCAGGACACCCAGGGCCGGCCGCCCCGCTCTTCGACCCGTTCAGCACGGTCGAGAACCCGGACGGCTCGCTTTCCCGCAAGCCAATGCCGAACAGCCGGATTCCTTCGAGCATGATCAACGGGTCCACCAAGCAGCTCCAAGAGACCCTTTGGAGCGCTCCGAACCTGCCGGGCCGGGCGCAGAACCTGATCAACACCAAGGTCGCGCGGATTGACAACGACCAGTGGATGGGCAGGGTCGATCACCGGTTCGGCGACAACAACATCCTGACGGGCCGCTACAGCCTGAGCGATTCGGTGAGCCCCCGCCCCACCGCCCACCTCTCGGTCGACAACCTGCTGGTCACCACGTTCACCAACATCATGATCAGCGACACGCACACCGTGAACCCGACCACGATCCTGGACATGAAGGTCTCCTACCATCGAAACAATCTCCAGATCGCCGACAGCGCACCCGGGGGCAAGGAGGCCATCGAAGGCTTCATCACCGGCAACAGCATCCAGGGAATTCCGGTCCTGAAGAGCAAAGCGGTCCCACTGTTCCCGCAATGGAGCATTCCGGGCTTTGCCAGTCCGAGCCAGACGGGGTTCACGTTCCCGGACGACTCCTACAGCGCGTACGCGACGATCACCAAGATCGCTGGCGGCCACACCATCAAGGCCTGGTTCGAGTTCAAGCACAGCCGCAACCTGGACGACGGGTACTTCACGGGCAATATGAGCTTTGACAAGGTGCCGGCCGAGGATCCGCAGAACGCGGCCGCAACGGGCAACGCGGTGGCGTCCTACCTGCTCGGCCTGCCGACGATCGCCCGCCGCACCATCGGCGAGGGCACGACCGCCATCATGCGGAAGGAGGATTACAGCCTCTTCTTCCAGGACGACTGGCGGGCCACGGCCAACCTGACGGTCAATCTCGGTCTCCGCTACGACATGAGCGAATGGCCGAAGCATCGCGACGACCTGCTCGCCTCGATCGATCTGGGCACCGGCCAGTTCCTCTGGGACGGGCACAATCCGATCACCGGGGAGGGGCCCAACGTGCGGCGAGGGATCGTGGAGCCCGACAACAACAACTTCGCTCCGCGCGTGGGGGTGGCGTACCGGCTCGGGGAGAAGACCACGGTCCGGTCCGGATTCGGCGTCTTCTACATGACCAACTATCTCTGGGAGGCGCAGAGCGTGCGCGGCAACTGGCCGTTCGCCATCAGCGAGAACTTCTCCAATCTGAACGACCGCGGGCCTGTCAGCCCGGTCGTTCCGCTCGGAGCTGCTCAACGCGTTCAACAATGTGAACTTCGGGAAGCCCAATGCGGATTTTGACGAAGGGCCGGGCGTGTTCGGCTCGATCGGGGGACTGGCGCCGCAGCAGTTCGCGCGGCAGGTCCAGTTTGGCTTGAAGATACTCTTCTAGCGGTACGCGCCTGCATCCGAGCTGGACGCTGTGTTCCGGCCGGGCCGCGGGCCGCTTGCCGAGCCGCCTCCGTGATTGGCGCCCGCCTGGCCGGCCTGCCACTGCCGGAACGGTCCCTCGCATCCGGTGCCCCCACGGAGGCGCCTTTGGCGGCACTTGCAAGACTGCCCGGATGGTCCTCCGGAACTTTGCCCACCAGGATGCTTCGGCGATACACTTAGGGCGACGTTCTCTGCCCGTCAGAGCGGCATTGCCTTTCGGGCTCGACATGCTGGTTCGGATTTTGGGATCTGCGGGGAAGCTGGCGTTTCGGGCGCTGCACTTCGCATCGGCCTTCGCGGCCCTCTCCTTGGCGCAGCTGCGGGCGGCTAGTGCTCTCCATCGCCTAGGCGCTTTCCGCTGCCGGCTTCGACCGGTCAGCCTCCCGCTTGCCTTGCGGAAGTGGGCCGTCAGCCTGTCCCTCGTGATCTCGGGCGCGCTGCTGGCCCAGGATCCCCAAGCGGCTCTGAATCGCCACCTCGAGCAAGCGCAAGTGCGTCTGGACGGGGAGCAATACGGACTGGTCGTCGAGGAGCTGGAGAAGGCGATCGCGATCCATCCGCGGATCCCCGGTGCCTACTACCAACTGGGCCTGTCCCACTGGCATCTCCAGGACATGGATAAGGCCAGGCAGGCGTTCCTGAAGGAGTTGGAGTTCGAGCCTCCGGACGCGTATTCCCTGTACTACCTGGGACGGATCGGCCTCAGCGATGGCGATACCGAGCAAGCGGTCGAGTACTTCGAGCGAGTCATGCAGATCGGAACGATCCTCGATGTTCGCGCCCGCCTGGCGAGCGGGTACCTAAGGCTCGGCCGGATACCCGATGCCGTGACTCTCTTGGAGGAGACCGTCAAGACGTGGCCCGAGCAAGGGGAGTCGCATTATCTGCTCGGTCGCGCTTACCAGAGGCAGGGAAGGGCCCAGGAAGCGCGTCTCGAGTTCGAGTTGGCCGAGAGATGGAAGAACAAGCTGCAGGAGGAGATCCGTAGGCTCGTCGAGCTGCGGATGCTGCTGCAGAACCGGAGACTGGCAGATGCCAGAGCGAAGGCCCAGGAGCTGGCTGCGTCCGGCGACCCGGATGTGATGCTCAGCGCTGCGATCGCGCTCGGGCAGAGCGGATTCCACGCAGAGGCCCTTCCCATCCTCAGCCGCGTCGTGGAAATCCGGCCGCGCTATGCCGAGGCCCACTACAACATGGCGCTGGCGCACGCCTCGATGGAGCGGACCGAGGACGCGATCCCCCGTCTGGAGACTGCGGTGGACCAGCGCCCGGAGTTCTTCGAAGCGCGGCTGCTGCTGGGAAACCTTCTGGCCCGGAACGGAAGCCACGATGCGGCGATTCCGCACCTGCGGATGGCGGCTAGAATCCGTCCGAACAATGTCAAGCTCATCGCGTTCCTCGGCCTCCAGTACTTGCAGGGTCGCTTCTACGGCGACGCAGTCAAGAGCTTCCGGACGGCCGTCGAACTCGATCCCGAAAACGCTGACCTGCGATTCCTCCTCGTGGACGCGCACCACAAGAACCACGACTTCGACCGAGCGCTGCTGGAGGCCCGTAACGCGCTGGAGCGGTTTCCCGGCCGGGCCAACAGCCACTACCAGGTCGCCCTGCAACTCGAGAATCGCGGCGAGTTCCGGGAATCTCGGCACCATCTCGAGCAGGCCCTTTCCATCGACACCGGGTTTACCGAGGCTCACCGGTTGCTGGGAGAGGTGGTGCTGCGACTGGGCGACACCAGTGGCAGCCTAGCTCATTTCCGACGGGCGCTCGCCCAGGACCCGGCTTCGGCCCAGGCGTACGCGGGCCTGGGCAAGGCGCTGATCCAACTCAGGAAGTTCGACGAAGCAATCCCGGAGATGGAGACGGCGATCAAGATCGATCCCGGTCTGGCCTCCCTGCGCCTCTACCTTTCGCAGGCGTATCGGGCGGTGGGTCGAATGGATGATGCGAAGCGCGAGGCAGCCGTGTTTACCAACCTCAACAGGGAGCGGGCTCAGCGGCGGGACCGGGACGTGGAGCGCGAGTACGTGCCCGGTGGGTCCGATGAAGACCGCTAGGCGACGGATCGTCGGGCCGTTCCGTAGATTGAGATGCCACTGGGCGGACTCCAGGGCAGCCGCCGCTCTTGGCACTGTGCCCCGCCAGCGGGGCCGTATCAGGGCGCTGCATGCTTCGCGTTCGCCAGTACGGTGTTCGCGGGCTCCAGGCCCTTGGCCTTGCCGCGAGTGCCGGGCTGGCCCGGTCCGGCCGAGCTAGGATGTCGATCGCAAGGAATCGCGGAATGAGGCTCAGGTTGGTGGCCGCGGCATCCTGCGCCTTGCTGGGCTCGTTGTGTCTGCACGGTGACGACGGGAGCTCTTGGGAGCGGCGGATTGAAGGCCTCGTCGACGGCGGCCAGCTCGATGAGGCGGCCCGCCTAGCCGGGATCGCAGCAGGGGAGCCGGACTCGGCGGCAGCCGGGTACGGCTGGCTTGGACGGATCTCCATGGCCAGCGGCCGGTTCGAAGAGGCCTTGCAGCACTTCAACCTGGCACGGAGACTCGGCGCGCGGGTTGTTGAGATCGCTGACCCGTGGGCGACGGCCTTGGAGCGGCAGGGGAGGACGCCGGAGGCGTGCGCACTCCTGAACGAGGCCTCGGCGGCGGAAGAGGGCAGTGCCAGCCTCCGATACCGCACCGGTGCGTGCTTGCTGCGTCTCGACGCGCCGCGCGAAGCGTTGCCCCATCTCGAGGCTGCCCGCCGACAGGGTCTCACCCACGCGGCTGCTTCGCTCAAGCTGGCCCAAGCGCAGTTCGGCATCGGCCGCGAGGACCTCGCCGTGGACCTCCTGACCGGAATGACGGAGCAGGGGGCGGACCCCGGGACGCTGCTTGAGATCGGCAAGATGCTGTTCCGGGGCGTCTTGTATCGACACGCGCTCGCGCCGCTGCAGAAGGCTTGGGCTGCGCGGCCGGGCTGGTATGACGCGGGGATGTACCTGGCCCTTGCTCGCTACCAGCTGGAGGACTACGAGGAATGCGTTCAGGTCCTTTCGAGCTTTCCGAGCGAGTTCCTTTCGTCGGAAGCTCGGATCCTCCTCGGATCCGCGCTCGCACGGCACGGCGACACCTCGGTGGCGCGCCAGGAGCTCGAGATCGCCGTGCGGATGGCCCCCCGGAGAGCCGACGGCTACCTGAATCTCGGACTCTTTCACCTTGATCAGGGCATGGGCGAGGACGCTAGGCGGGCTTTTGCGCAGGCCGCGACCAGGGACGCGCAAGGTGCGAAAGTCCTTTACCGGGTTGGCCCCGGGGGCAACTGCCGCGGCCTGACGCCTCCTCGGGGACTCCCTGGGGGCGACTCGCGCCAGGCACTCTATTTCAGCCAGCTTGCGGACACCCTGCTCGCCGGACAGCAATGGGGCTCGGCGCTGGCTGTGTACCTGGAAGCGCTACGGATTGACCCTCGGTTGTCCCGCCCGTACGGAGGGATCGGCCTGATCTGCCAGGAGCTCGGCACAGCACAGGTAGGTCTGGAGTTCGTCAAGCAGGGGCTGCGGCTCCATCCAGCGGACCGTGAGCTGCACTACTACCTCGGATCCCTGTATGACCACCTTTCCGAACCGCTCCGAGCTATCGAGAGCTATCGAACCGCATTGGGGCTGGGTGAGACAAGGGCTGCCCCGGCCCGTTACTGGCTGCGGTTGGGAATGGCCCAGATAGACGCGGGACAGGCCTCGAGAGCGGAGGAATCCTTCCGGACGGCCCTCGCGGGCGAACTAGGCCTCGCGGAAGCCCACTACCAGCTCGGCAGGCTGCGATTCGGAGAAGGACGATACGCGCTCGCAGAGAGCCTGTTCGAACGCGCGGTGGCGCTCGATCCCTCGCTGGCGGAGGCCTACTATTCTTGGGGGCTTGCCTGTGTCCGCACTGGCAAGAGCGACAAGGGACGCGAGATCCTGGACAGCCACCGCAGGAAGTCGGCACTCCGCAAGGCCAACGCCGACGGGTTGCCATAGGAACCAGCCGAGGACACACGTCGAGCGTGGCCATACCCGCATCGCTGCGGATTTCGCTCTGTCAGGGCGTGCCGCCGATGTGTGGGCTATACTACCCATGG
Source organism: Bryobacterales bacterium (assembly GCA_965207255.1). Lineage (GTDB taxonomy): Bacteria > Acidobacteriota > Terriglobia > Bryobacterales > UBA6623 > VXMF01. The sequence goes on from OZ242276.1 coordinate 622,705, forward strand.
ATTTGCCACCGGCCGGCGGATCGGTGTCCGTCGATGTACGCGCCGGGCCAGCGGGGAGGGATGGCGGCAGAGGGCTGCCCAAACCGTCGTTCTCGGAGCGGAGTCGGGGGCGCGACCTGCCGGGGAATTGGGTCTCCGCAAATGACACCGCCAGCACAGATTCTCGTCAGATGGATCGGCGTGCTGCCGCCGCTCCTATTGCTATCGGGACTGGCGACGCCGGGCCCGTCTGCCGGGAGCGCGACCGACGATTCCGGGCGCGAGATTGACTTCGGCTCCCAGATCTATCCGATCTTCGAGCGGCGCTGTCAGGAATGCCACGGCGCAGCTCAGCAGATGGGTGAGTTCCGGCTCGATTCCCGGGCGGTTGCTCTGGAGGGAGGCGTATCGGGGCCGAACATCCTCCCCGGGCAGTCCGACGCAAGCCCTTTGTTCCAGAGGATTGCGGGGATCGGTGACTTGAATGCCATGCCCATGACCGGCGGGAGGCTCTCAACGAAGGAGGTGGATCTCATCAAGTCGTGGATTGACTTGGGCGCGAAGTGGCCGGAAGACGTCGGAACGGACGCGGCCAAGGCCGGACGGCACTGGGCCTACGTGGCTCCTGTGCATCCGTCACCTCCTGTGGTCGGGCGGGCTGAGGCGGTTCGCAATCCCATTGACAATTTCATCTTGGCCCGTCTCGAGGCCGAGGGCCTGTTCCTTGCACCGGAAGCGTCCAAGGAAGCCCTGATCCGGCGGGTGAGCCTCGATCTCAGGGGCTTACCGCCGCGTATCGACGAAGTGGACGCCTTCCTCGCGGACACGCGACCCGATGCCTACGAGCGGCTCGTCGACCGAATGCTCAAGTCACCGCATTTCGGCGAGCACTTCGGCGGCTATTGGCTGGATCTGGCGCGCTACGCGGACACGAACGGGTACGAGAGCGACGAGCCGCGCACGATCTGGCCCTACCGCGACTGGGTGATCGACGCCTTCAACCGGAACCTCCCCTTCGACACGTTCACGATCGAGCAGCTCGCAGGCGATCTGCTCCCGAATGCGACTGTCGACCAGATCGTTGCGACGGGCTTTCACCGGAATACGATGCTCAACAACGAGGCGGGCTCGAAGAACGACGAGTTCTACGACGCGGCCGTCAAGGATCGCGTCGACACGACCGCCACGGTCTGGCTGGGCTCGACCGTAGGCTGCGCGCAGTGCCACGACCACAAGTACGATCCCTTCAAGCAGAGCGAGTATTACCAGCTCTACGCGGTTTTCAACAATACGGCGGACAGCGCTACGAAGATCTCGGCCGAGAAGGACGTGTTCGCGGGCGACAAGGACGAATTGCAGCGGCGTATCGACGAGGTCGAAGCTCTGCAAGCGGTCCTCGACGCGCCGACCCGGGAATTGGAGGACTCGCAGCGTGCCTGGGAAGAGGAAACTGTTGCGGGTCTCGATGCCTGGGCGAGTGCGTGGAGAGTCTTCGAGCCCGTCGAGGCCGCAGTCGTCGGCGGTGCGGAACTGGACGTGCTGCCTGACGGCTCGATTCTTGCCGGGGAGCCGACCGGGACCGCCCAGGTCTACGAACTGACCTTCGAAACGGGGCCGACCACCGTGACCGGGCTCCGCATCGAGCCGGTCTCTCACCAGGGATTGCCGGCTGGGGGGCCCGGATGGGGGGCCGGGGGCGGGTTCTCCCTGACCGGTGTCGAAGCCGAAGCATGGAGGCCGCAAGCGAAATCGGCTCGAGAGGCGGCCCGCCGAAGCGAGCCGGCCTGGGGAAGCTGGCACGCGATCGGCCCGTTCAGGGTCAGCTCGCGGGACGAGGCCTTCCGGACTGCATTTCCTCCCGAAGGAACGGTCGACCTCAGCGCGACCTACGAGAACGGACACCTCGCATGGCTGGAGCGAAAGGACTGGGCGGACGGCCGGATCCATTACCTGGGCTATATCCCCGACGACTCGGAAGCGAATTGCGCAAGCTACGCTTACCGGACGGTCGAGGTGCAGGAGCCGACTTCCGTCCGCGTCTCGATGGGAAGCCTGAAGGGCTTGAAGGTCTGGCTGAACTCGGAACTCGTTCTGGCTGCGGACCCGACGCGGCAGATCGCTCCGGACCAGGAGGATCTGACGCTCGAGTTGCGGGCCGGGACCAATGAGATCCTGCTTAAGCTGACGAACGACTTGGGCCCGTACGGCTTCTACTTCCAGCCGTATTTCGGTGGCGAGCGCGAGGCGCGACTACGATTCGCGCGGGCAACCACTGAAGATGGCAAGTGGATGGCCGCGGACATTGCCGCTCTCGTCGACGGTCGGTCGGAGACCGCGTGGAAGCCCCCGGCTGGGGACTTTCGCGCTACCGAAGGGCCGCAAGCGCTACTGCGACTCGCGACGCCGGTCGCCATGTCGGGGGGTTCGCTGCTCAAGGTCCGATTGATCCACGACTCGCCGGGCGACGGCAAGAGTGCCTTGGGACGGTTCCGCATCTCGGCCACCTCGCTTGACGTGGAGCGGCTGGCGGCCTTGCAATCGACGCCAGCCCAGGCTCGCCGGGTCCTGGCGATCCGTCCTGCGCAGCGGACTGAGCCGGATGCCCAGCGGCTCGCCGCGCACTTCCGCTCGATTGCCCCGGAACTCAATCACGAGCGGGGCAGGCTCCTCGCGCTGAAGGCCAGCCTGGAAGACTTTCGGAACAACCACACGGCTAAGACGCTCGTCATGCAGGAGTTGCCCGAGCCAAGGGAGACACGAATCCAGAATCGGGGCAACTTCCTCGATCTGGCGGAGCGCGTTTCTCCGGGCGTCCCGTTGGTGCTGAGCGCGGATCGTCCGGCGTCCGTTACCGACAGGCTGGAACTGGCCGAGTGGCTGACGTCTGCGGAGAATCCTCTCACCGCGCGAGTGCGGGTCAACCAGATCTGGAACCGCCTTTTCGGTCGCGGCCTGGTTCCCACGGAGGAGGACTTCGGTTCGCAGGGAGACCGGCCGACCCATCCGGCATTGATGGACTGGCTCGCCACGGAGTTCGTCCGTTCGGGGTGGGACACGCAGGCCTTGCTCAAGACGATCGTGACTTCAGCAACCTACCGCCAGGACTCGGCAGCCACCAGGGACAAGATCGAGAAGGATCCCAACAACGAGTTGCTCTCGCGAGGAGCGCGGAACCGCGTTGCCGCAGAGATCGTTCGCGATATCGCGCTCGCGTCCAGCGGTCTCCTGAGCCGGGAGGTTGGTGGGCCGAGCGTGTTCCCTGCCCAGCCGGCCGAGGTCTTCGGCGACCACTTCATCGAGGGCGGATTCAAGTCCTGGCCGACCAGCGAGGGCCGCGACCGGTACCGCCGCGGCCTGTACACGTTCTACAAGCGCACGGTGACTTACCCCACATTCATGAACTTCGATGCCCCGGACCGTACGGTCTGCACGGTCGATCGATCCCTGTCCAATACGCCCTTGCAGGCCCTGAACACCCTGAATGACCCAGCGTTCGTCGAGGCGGCCGGATCACTTGCCCGGAGGATGATGTCCGAGACGGGCGACAATCCGGCGGACCGCATCACGCACGGGTTCCGCGCCGCTCTGGCCCGCAGGCCGTTGCCCGAGGAGCTGGACCGGCTCCTGGCGTTCCACGCTCGGATGAAGGAGAGATACGAGTCTGAGCCCGGCCAGGCTGCTGAACTGATGGCGAAGGCGATTGGACAGCGCGCCGGTCCGGTTGACGATGAACGGGTGGCTCCTTGGGTCATGGTCGCCAACGTCCTTCTGAATCTGGACGAGACATTCACCAGGGAGTAGTAACGATGAGTTCGAAGGACAGCGTCGGCCTGGCGACAACGCGTCGGCACTTCTTTTCCGCTGCGGGCCTGAGCATCGGCTCGCTAGCCTTGGCGTCTCTCCTCGATAGGGATGCCCGGGCTGATGCGGCCAGTGGTGCCTCTGGAGGCGGTGCGGGGAAGACGCACTTCGCGCCGAAGGCCAAGGCGGTCATATTCCTCTGCCAGGCGGGAGCCCCCTCACAGCTGGATCTGTTCGACTACAAGCCGAAGCTGAGCCAGTTCCACGGCACGCCCGTGCCGGAGGAACTGATCCGAGGCGAGCGCTTCGCGTTCCTGTCAGGCCGCCCGAGCCTGCTAGGACCGCAGTTCAAGTTCCAGAGGCATGGCTCGACCGGAACCTATGTGTCCCAAATACTCCCCCACATCAGCAGCATCGTGGACGAAGCGGCGTTCCTGTATTCGCTGACGACGGACCAGTTCAACCACTCGCCTGCCCAGCTCAAGATGTTCACCGGCCACGAGCGGCCGGGCCGGCCATCGATGGGGGCGTGGCTGAGCTACGGGATTGGCAGCGAGAACGACAACCTGCCAGGCTTTGTGGCGCTGTCATCCGGTCGCGGAGCGCGCTGCGGTGCCGCGTGCATGGGGGCCGGCTTCCTGCCGACAGTGCATCAGGGTGTCCAGTTCCGCTCCGGCGGCGACCCCGTGCTGTTCCTCTCGAATCCGAGTGGCGTGACTCCCGGCATCCGGCGGGACTCGCTGGACGCGATTCGCGAGCTCAATGCAATGCGCCACCAGCAGGTCGGCGATGCGGAGATCGAGACGCGCATAGCGTCGTACGAGCTGGCCTATCGCATGCAGACGGCCGTCCCCGAATTGATGGACATTTCGCGCGAGCCGGCACGGATTCAAGAGATGTACGGCACGGAGCCGGGCAACAAGTCGTTCGCCAACAATTGCCTGCTGGCACGACGCCTAGTCGAGCGGGGCGTGCGGTACGTGCAGCTAACGCACGGGGAATGGGATCACCACGGCGGGACAAGGACCAGCTTGCCGCGCTTCCTGCCGGAGCGCTGCCGCGAGGTAGACCAGGCGACCGCTGCTCTGATCCGGGATCTGAAGGCCCGCGGAATGCTCGACGAGACCTTGGTGATCTGGGGCGGGGAGTTCGGTCGCACTCCAATGCTGCAAGGGGAGCCGGACGATCCCAATGTTGGCCGCGATCACCACCGCACATTCACGATGTGGTTCGCAGGGGGCGGGATCAAGGCCGGCGCACGCCTCGGAGCGACCGACGAACTCGGCTACCGTGCGGCGGAGCATCCGGCGACGGTTCATGACCTACAGGCCACGATCATGCATCTGCTGGGACTCGATCATACGAGGTTGACGTTCAAGTTCCAGGGGCGCGACTACCGGCTGACGGACGTGCATGGGGAATTGCTGCGGCCGCTAGTAGCTTAGTCTCCTGGAAGAAGCACGCGGTTAGCGTGCCGCGCGCTAACGTCTGTGGGCCGAGGTCCAGTCGCGTGGCCTCTGGCCGAGCACTGAGTACGGTTTCCAGCGGACGACAGTCCTGTCGATTCGAGGAATCGACAGGACTGGAACGCCTTCTTTCGCCGGATGGGCTTATCAGGGGCTGCATGTGATCCGCAGCCCAGAGGGGCTTGACCGCGGGACGGGCAGACAGCCGGCTGCAAGTCGGCTCCGTCAACCGTCGGAGATTCTCCGCGCAATTTGCCTGTGCGGGCCGCACCTGCGCTGGGAGCGCCCAAGAATTGCGGCCCGAATTCAGTTGTGGGTTAGGATTGGCCTGCGGCCCGGCTGTCGTTTGCAACGATGTTACGGGAGCTGCGGGCTTGGAAGTACGCTGAGGCGCTTGCATGGAGACGCTGCTCGACCTCCTGCCTCGGATCGAACGTCTCGGGTCGAGAGAGGCGTTGCGCTTTTGGAACGGATACCGTACCTGGTGCTGGTCCTACAGCGACCTAGATGTTGGGATCCGCCGCTTCGCCGCCTTTCTGGACCGTAACGGGATCGGATCCGGCGACCGTCTGGTGCTGTGGTCCGAGAACCGGCCCGAATGGGTCGCGGTTTTCTGGGCCTGCTTGGCACGAGGTGTTCAGCTCGTACCCCTCGACCATCAATCCTCGCCGGAATTCGTCCACCGGATAGTGCTCCAAACCGGCGCGAGACTGCTAGTACACAGCGGGGCCGAGGACCGTTCGGTCGCAGCCCCAGAGTGCTTTGCGATTGAATCGCTCGACGACCTGCCGCACGGACCCCGCTTAAGCCCGACTCCGACGAGCGGCAACGACGTGGTCCAGATCGTGTTCACATCAGGAACCACGGCCGAGCCCAAGGGAGTGATCCATCTCCACCGCAACATCTGCTCCAACCTGGACCCGATTCGACAGGAAATCGACCGGTACAAGAAATGGGCCAAGCCCTTCCAGCCGATTCGAATCCTTGATCTCTTGCCGCTCAGCCACATGTTCGGGCAATCGATGGGCGTATTCATCCCGCTTCTCCTCGAAGGTTCGGCGGTGTTCATGACGGGGCTGCACCCCGGCGTGATCCGCCAAGCGGTTCGGAAGGAGCGGGTTTCCGTTCTTGTGTGCGTGCCCCGGATTCTCGAGAGCCTGCGGGCTGATGTTGAGCGGAGCTATGCTCGGTCCAGATCCGTGCCGGCCAAGCCGGGCGGGCCGCTCCGCAGGTGGTGGCGTCACCGGGACATCCATCGAGCCTTCGGGCTGAAATTCTGGGCGTTCGTCGTCGGTGGCGCAATGCTGGACCCGGAGACCGAAGCCTTTTGGGCGAGGATCGGCCTACTCGTAATCCAAGGCTACGGTCTTACAGAAACGAGCCCGGTGGTGTCGGTGAACCACCCTTTCCGCGCCCGAAGAGGCACGCTCGGCGAAGTGATCGGCAGCCAAGAAGTCCGGATCGCGGATGACGGGGAGATCCTGGTTCGGGGGGATAGCGTCGTAGGCGAGTACCTGGAGAGCGGCACGCGCCGCGCGCGCGCCGTGGACGAGGATGGCTGGTTTCACACGGGAGATATCGGCGAGCGCGATACCGGTGGCAGGCTGGTCTACAAAGGACGGAAAAAAGACGTCATCGTCACCGCGGACGGCCTGAATGTCCACCCCGAGGACATTGAGCGAGCGCTCAAGCTCGAGGATGGAGTGCGGGACGCGGTGGTTGTCCCGGCAGGGCCGGCGGGGGCGGAGAGAATTCACGCCGCGCTCATCCTCGAGACTCCTGGCGAGGGCGCTCTAGAGATCGTCGAGAGGGTAAACCGCCGACTTGAGCCGCACCAGAGAATTCAAGGCGCCTCTGAATGGCCCGAAGACGAGTTCCCCAGCACGGCCTCAACCTTCAAGACGCAGAGACGGAAGGTAGCCGAGCGCTTGTCGCCGGCGGCCTCGATGCCAGATCCCGACGGTGCGTCCGGCCTTGACGAGATCCTGCTGGCGCTTACCCGACGCAGCCGGGAGGACCTCTCCGACGATCATCGCTTGGCAGAAGACCTAGGGCTCTCGTCCCTCGAGCGGATCGATATGCTGGCCTCGCTCGAAGCCCACTACGGGATCGAATTGAGCGAGACGGCCTTCTCAACGCTATCGACTGTCGGGGAGGTTCGCGCCTGGGTAGCCGGGCAAGCTGCGAGCCCGGCAGCGGACCGCTCGGACGGATCTCACGGCCCGAGCGCAACACCTCGCGAGTCCACTGCACCTCACATCCGCCCCCCGCGCTGGGCCCGCAGCCGCCCTCTCTCGACGATGCGCGTTGCGCTGCGGCGGGGGATGTTCCTTCCGCTATTCCACCACTACATGGAACTGGATGTTGCAGGACTGCCAAATCTGGAGCGCGTCGTGCCGCCGGTCATCTTCGCGGCCAATCACACGAGCCATCTCGACACTGTGGCGCTAACAGCTGCCCTCCCCGCCAAGTGGCAGAGCAAGCTGGCACCGGCCGCGAGTCAGCAATACTTCTTCCCGTCAGGCGGGACTCCGGGAGTAGGGCGGAGGATCGGGATGCGGGCGCTGTATTACCTCTGCTGCGGACTGTTCAACGCCTATCCGTTGTCGCAGGACTTAGGCCAGATCCGCGACTCGCTGCGGTATACCGGAGAGTTGGTCGAAGCGGGATTCTGCCCGCTTGTCTACCCGGAAGGGAAGTTCACGCCTGACGGAACACTGCAGCCGTTCCGGTCGGGAATCGGGCTCATGTCTCAACGGCTCGAAGTGCCCGTCGTGCCGGTGTATCTGCAGGGGCTCTTCGATGTGATGTCCATGCACGATGCTTGGCCGCGCAGAGGGTCCGTCCGCGTGGAATTCGGAGAGCCGATCGTCCCGGTCAAAGGCGAGCAGTACGTTCAGTCCGCTGAACGTGTCGGGGCGAGCTTTCGTCGCATGGCCGCTTGCTAGCGGGCACGAGATCTTGCTGTTCGCCATCGGCCGTGCTGCTAGGCCAGGGAATCGCAGCCCTTGCTCGGATTCCGGGCACTCCGTGGACACCTGGCCCCGAACAGAGACGATTCAGCGAACGGGGAAGAAGATGTCCGTGCGCCACTTGGACTGGTCCGTCTCGGCACCAGGATCGGTCACGTAGACCTCCCAGGGCGCCCCGGCAGCTTCGAGGCCCTGCGACCGGATCCACTCCGTCAGTGCCGTCCAGGTGCGCGGCAAGTCATCGTACGGTCCCAGGTGCGTGACGGTGGCCGTCGTCCCGCAAGGAAGCTGGCCCGGCTGGACGCGGTCCGTGCCGTCCATCCGCGACCCGACGGGCATCCCGCACTCGAGTTCAACGGTGTCGCCCTCCATCGAGTGGTAGATCGAGAATGGCATACCGGCCGGTTCCTGCCCGCACCGTTGGAGGTAGCCGTGTACCTCCCCGAACAGCTGCCCCATGATCGCGGCAAGCTTGTCCATCGTTGTCGTCGCTCGGATACCGACATAGGGCTGCGCTCCGAGTTGGGTCGTGCCAAATTCAAGGTTCATTCTTGTTCCCCCCCCCCGCTCAGCCAGTCCGGCAAATTGCATGTGCTCGCTGGCTTGCGCTGATCTCCTTCATAGCATTTCACGCTTGGAAGGTTCACTGCGTGCAGGGTGAGCCCGCCGGACCGGCCCAGGTGACTCATTCATGACTTTCGCCCGACACCTCTTTGCGCCAAGGCTCTGCGACTCGACCCATCCCCCTAACCCTTCTAGCTGAGGATCTGACACTACAGTAAGCTAGGACTATTGCAGTGGTGCGCCACTGACGGCTTGCTTCGAACACGTCCAGTCAGGATTCGTTGACGGATGGGCAGCCGAAACTCGTGAATTCCAGACATGTCGCGATCCGCTTCCCAAGCATTATCCGGAAACACAATAGAACCCCTGCTGAATGGTGAACTAGCACGAATGCTCCGCGAACGCGGATTCGAGACCTCAGCCGCAGCGGAGCAGCGCATCAAGGATTCAATGGGAAAGAGCCACCAAGTAGATGTATTGGTTGACCTTGATGACCGAGCGATTGCCATCGAAGCAGAATTTAGTCCCGCTCGAACTCTATACAGCGATTGCAAGAAACGACTGCCTGCCGAACCGCTCTATTGGAGAGGAGTTGCTATTGAGTCCGTCTTCGCAGTCATCTACCCCAAAGCTCTCAGCAATCTTAACGAGGGCCGAGCTCGCAATGAACTTCGGAGCTGTACGCTCTCGTTTCAAGAAGTCAGTCGTGACACCCAAGGCAACATCGAGTTCGGGGTTCGCCAGGAAGGTGACGTTGGTGCTCTCTCTGAGACCCTACATAACTTTTGGGTTCGTCATGATGGCCGGACATCTGTAGATGACGCAGTCAACGATGCGTCACAAGCGATTGATCGAGCAACCGAGATCTTAGAACGCGTGCCAACGATGAGCACGGGGGCTGACGAGAACATTTACGCTGCCATGTCGTTGGTGTGGCTAAATGCCCTTCTGTTTCAAGAGCTACTTGCGGCGAACCTAGACCCGGAGATGCTTCCTGAGGAACACAAAGGTAAGAAGATCGTTCGACCGTTACCTAGCGACAGGCCAGACGATATTCTTCAAAGATGGAATGAAATCTTAGAAATAAACTGGTGGCCAATTTTTGAGATTGCACGTAATACATTGCAATCTACGCCTGCTCCTTACGACCAAAAGGCCCTTGATATCCTAAAGAAGGCAGCACGATCGATCGCCTCACGCGGTGAGATTCGCCGTCACGATGTTGCGGGTCGGATTTATCATCGGCTCCTCAACACAAGAAAATTCCTCGCGACAAACTACACAACTATCCCAGCGGCTGTACTACTCGCAGCTCTCGCATTTGATCGCGCACGAGAGCGATGGAAACGCGTCAAATGGGACCGACCAGAATCGGTGGAGGAACTCAGAATCGTAGATCCCGCATGCGGTACGGGTACGTTGCTGATGGCCGCACTGCAAGAGATCCTAAGGAACCACCGGCGAGCGCTGAACGACGAAAGCGGACCATCCGCCAATACTCGTGCAATTGTTCGTGTTGCACTTGAGAAGGTCTTGCAAGGCTACGATGTGGTGCCCAATGCGGTCCATTTGACAGCGGCTACGCTTTCCATGGCCGAAACGGGCCAAGTAATCAAGAACATTCAGACATTCCGAATGCCGCATGACGTGAAGCACGGGAAAGCGCGTCTCGGTAGTATTGATCTCATGCATGCCTCCCTAAGTGGTGGAAAGGCTTTTTCAACGACGCTTTTCGCCGTCGAGGATGATCCGGTCAGGCGAACCGGCACTGGAGGGGTTGACCATGTTGTCAATCTACCGCCCGTCATTGACCTAGTCATAGCCAACCCTCCATATACTCGGGCTGGTGGCCCAGGAGACAGAAGCAACACTGCATGGAACCCAATTTTCGGCTCCATGCTCTCAAAGTCCGACACCAACGTCATGCAAACGGCGCTAAGGAAGACCCTGGGTCCAACGCCTGCCAGTGTTGTGGCTGGACTCGGGTCGGCTTTCATAGTCTTAGCCGACGAGAGACTTGGGCCCGAGGGTCGTCTCGCCTTCGTACTTCCTCTAACACTTGCCACCGGGAGCCGATGGGAGCCGATCCGTCGAATGCTGCTTGACAACTACGAACTTGACTGGGTCGTAACAAGCCATGATCCTCGCAGCAGAAACAAGGTGGGCTCAACACCGGGTCGACTTTGGGTGAGCTTCTCTGAGTCAACCCGATTCGCTGAAGTCTTGATCGTGGCAACAAAACGCAGGGTCGGTACCAATGCAAATGGTGTTACTAGATTCCTCAACCTACGGCGCAACGTGGACGATCCGATCGCTGCGATGGCGCTAGCGCGTCGATTGCTCGCCAGTTCGCCTAGAAGCGGACAACTTGAGGTTACGACTGGCGACACTGTCTGGGGCGAAGTTTTTGCGGTTTCTCAGCGTCAGTTGGATGCACAAGCTTGGCCACATACTGCGTTCGTTCAAGGGCGGTTGGTGGAGACGGCTGTGACGCTCGGCAGGAATGGGCGGTTTTGCGCAAAGAATGTCGATCTCAAAGTCCCAATTCGCCCACTTGGGGAGTTCTGCAACCTAGGTCCTTACCACATGCAGATCAAGAGCGCCAAGTACGGGCTCTTCCGGGCAGTAGAAACTGACGACCCTACGCGAGCAGGGCACCCTGCGATATGGCATCACACGTCAGCGAAGGTCGCCACTCTCGAAGTATCTGCGAATGCGAGGCTTCAAGATAAGCCTAACGTCGACCGTGAAGCTCAGCAAGAGCTACTTGCACGCGCAGGTCGGCTACATATAGCTGGAGAACTCCGGCACGCCCCTCAACGTCTCGCGGCAGTAATCACAGATGAACCGATGCTAGGAGTAAGTTCGTGGATCACGCTCTTGCTTCGAGCGCCGAAAGCTGGGAAAGAAGAGGCGTTGTGCCTGTGGCTGAATTCAACTCCGGGGCTGCTGCTTAGAATCGCTAACGCCAACCGGCCCGTTCTCGGAAGAAGTCGATTGCCACACGAAATGGCAGCAATCCTGCCTGTGTTAGACGTGGATCGTCTATCGGAGGACAGACTCGAAAAGGCCGTAGAGATTTTTGATGACCTCAAGGGCGAGGGTCTTAGAGGTTTCGCCCACCTTGCAGACGATCCGATCCGTCGGCGAATTGATTCGCGCCTTGCGCGTGAAGTCTTAGGCGCAAGTAACGAGGATATCTTCCATCCGCTGGCGAAGAGCCTGAACAATGAGCCAACGACGACTTCACGCCACTAGCGGTTCTGTGTCGCCTAGGCAAGACACAGCGCCGTGGTCGTGATGCGGGTTAACGGTGTCCACCCGGGAAGAGAACCCTAGAAGTAGTTGATGGAAGTGACAGACGAGAGCTCGAGCGAGGTGAATGCAGGCGCACGGGCACGCGACCAATAACGGCAGTGCCGGGCGGCCGCCAGTAGCGCCCGATTGGGCTCGGTCGCGCGCTAGACTCAGAGTTCGGAACATCAGGACAGGCAGAGAGATGCGTGTCGGCGTCGTAACATCGCTAGGGACAGAGGGTTAGATGCTCTATCCGCTTGGAGCAGGGCACCTGATCAGCCGCAATTGCTTCCGATTTAGGATGTCCAGTTTTTCCGGTTGCAGCCTGCCCTCCGACCAGCCACTGCCCGGCGAAACTAGCGCTGCGCTGCGGTCCGCACCAGAGCCAACCACAGGATGCACCGGGCTTCGCCTACGCTGCGGCCGTCGCAGCGATTGCGCTGCAGCCCAATCACACGACAACCTAAATCGTACGGTGTTCCGAACTCTGAGACTGTTCCTATGCAACGCGCCGCGGCTGTGCTCGCTCTTGCCTTGATGCTTGCGGGAGGCAGCGCTGGCCAAGACGCTGACCAAGAAATCACCGAGCGCATCCGCCAGAACATCGAACAGCTTCGCAAGCCGGGCCGCCTTGACGAAGTCCTTGATCAACTCGCCGAGGAGCAAGAGCGCCTTCAACTCTTCAACTCCTGCCGTCCAATGTTCTTCGGAGTCGACGACCTAAATGACGACGCCGAGGGGATTGGGCTTACCAAGGAAGCCCTGCAGCCGGCCGCGGAGAGTCGCCTCCGGGCAGCGCGCTTCTACCCGGATGGCCTGGCGGATATAGCCGAGGCGTTCACGGGGCTTCTTGTCGCGAAGGCCCACGTGGTCGGCCTCGCCTTTCATTTGTCGCTTGTGTATCAGAAGAGGGTCACCGACGAGTTCGGGAACGCCTATGTCGCAGACACTTGGAGCATCGGTGCCACTGGCACGCATTGCGGAGATGCGCAATACGTGGTGTCAAATCTCTCGCCGCTTCTGGACAGGTTCTTGGCGGGGTACCTGCGCATCAACGCAGAGGCTTGCGCCGCCCGTTGAATAACCCCCAGCCTTGGGCATCGATGTCGCGCCGAAGAGAGGTAGTTCGCATGTCAGCGGGGTTGCGTACGTGCCGTTACTCCGGACGGATCAGGCGGGTGCCACTGATTGCCGGAGAACCATGGTTCGTAAGTATTCAGAAGCCGGGGCGCAAGCGCATCCCCAGCGCCTTGGAGGCCAAGCATTTCACGCGCACCTAGGTAACCCGTTGGGTCAGAGCCCCTGACCAGCGCAAGCCCCGTAGCGGGCGACACGATTCTCGAGGCGATATATTGGGAGAGATGTGTCGCCAGATCAAGCCCCGCTGGCTGCAGTTGCCGTACAGGGGCTGGATTTGGCCTAAGTTATACATGGCGTCTCCATGGAGTCTGGCGTGAATCTCGAGACTGCGACGGCGCTAGCCGGGATTGCAGTGTCCATGACTTGGACTCCCGGACCAAACAACGCCATGCTCAGCGCCTCAGGGGCCAACTACGGGTGGCGCCGGTCCGTGCCACACGTGATGGGGGTCGGCATCGGCTTCCCAATCATGTTGACACTGGTGGCTCTCGGCCTTGGCCGCTGGCTCGAGGCATTCCCGATCATTGTCGAGATCCTCAGCTGGCTCGGATTCGCCATGATGGCTTGGTTCGCGTGGCGCATTGCGACGGCCGATGCGGTACACGGAAACGCCCGAAGCCGACCGCTCACCTTCTTCGAGGCCAGCCTGTTTCAGTGGGTGAATCCGAAGGCGTGGGCCCTCGCAATTTACTTGACGGCGGCCTACGCAGTCGGCGAGGCCGCGGTCACAAACACCCTGCTGGCCGCGAGCCTTTTTCTCGTCTCGGGTCTAGCCTCGTCCTACACATGGGCGGTGTTCGGAGCCGGGATCGGTGAGGCGCTAAAGCGGGGCTGGCGCTTGCGGGCCTTCAACGGCGCGATGGGCCTCCTGCTCGTGTCCTGTGCCGTCTGGATCATGCTGACCCAGTGAGAGAGCAGGTCGCCAAGCCCCTTCGTCGGGCAACCGATGCTGCTCGCCGTAGCGCTTCCGATCAGTCGCCACAAACAAGGTCGGCCTCCGTGGGTGAGCGCTTGTTGAGGATGCCGGCAGTCGCCGCCAGTTGATCAATCAGAGATTGGTACTGGGCAGCGCTCCACCCACAATCTCGTCAGCCCGTATCTCCGCTGCTATCAGCGTCTTCGGCGGGCGAGTCGGGGCAGGCCGCCTCAAGCGCCCCGTCGGGAGACAACTCCGGCGACGCCTGAATCGTGACCTGGGCGACCGGGTGTCTCCAGTCGTAGATTTCAGGTGGGAAGCCTCCGCATCCGTGAATCCCGCTGTGTACATGCACGGCGCCTTCGGCACCTCCTACCGAACAAGACCCCAAACGCCTCGGAGTTGGGCACGGCGCTGGGATTTGGGAGCAAAGCTCCGTGTTCGCTTCCGAGCCGGCATCCCATCCGCCAAGAAAATACGTTTGCGTGCCGGCGCACGGCACCTCGACACCAAGCAGCGAGACGAATCCATCGTTGGTCATCTCGATCATCGAGGCAGACGAGATCAGCTTATGGCTGGCGTTGAACTTGACATTCACAGTGGCAGTCTTTGTCGGTCTGACAAAAGCGCTCAGCGTGGTCACATCGAGCACTCCGGCCTCCGCATTGAACTTGTTGATCAGGCCGCCCGTGCGGCCTTGCTCGGCAAGCGCGGCAAGTTCGCTGCTGGCGGGCTGTCCGGGAACGAATAAGGGCGGGGCCTCAGCGCTGTGGGTGATGAATACTGCAGGTGTGAGGATCTGCCCCTTGGCCAGATTGGTGACCGTGATCGTCGCGACAGCGGGCTCGACTTCCGGTGGGTCCGGCACTTCTTGCGCGGACAATGATGCCACCGTGCCTACCCAATTGAGCGTCGCGAATACAGCCACGAGGGTAAGTCGCGTCACGGCCTCAGGCTATCACACCCTCATCGACCGCCTGCGTTCTTGCCGACCGGGCTGAGGTCGACGACTCCGTCCTGCGGCTGGCATTGCTAGCTCTGATTGCGCTCCGTCCCGCACCTCCGCCCTGCCTCAGGCGGTAGGGCGAAGTGAACCCCAATTTCACCGCCGGGGGTTGGAGCCGAAGACCAGCGGTGCAGGGATGGGCACCAAGCGTCGCGGCTTCCAAGTCTGAGCGAGAATGGACTGGTCGATCACAATGCAAGGACCGCAATTTGAATATAACCGCGAGCTCGGGCGTCTCGAACACGCTCTCAAGTCCATTGACCGGCCTGGCGACTACTTCGTCGCAGGGCGGGTCGAGGGAGCGATGCCGAGGATGAGGGTCAGAGCGGTCGGGACGATCGCATTTCCGATCCTCGAAACCCAAGTCCGCTCTCTGGCCGAGGCCGCCGAAAGGGCCCCCTACGGACGAGGCCCGGACACGGTCGTGGATCCAAGCGTGCGGGACTGCTGGCAAATCGACGGTGCTCGTGTTCAGATCTCCGGAGCGAGTTGGAAGCAAACATTTCGCTCGATCCTCGATTCCGTCGCAGACGGCCTGGGCTGCCCTCGGGGCGAATTGAGCGCACAACTGTACAAACTGCTCGTCTACGAGCAGGGGGGCTTCTTCTCCGAGCATCGCGATACTGAAAAAGTCGATGGGATGATCGCGACCTTGGTTGTCGCCCTTCCGACAGCGGGCAAGGGAGGAGAACTCGTGGTCCGTCACTTGGATCGCGAGGCAACCGTGGATTTGCAGGTTGATCACCCGGACGAACTGGCGTTTGCTGCATTCTATGCAGATTGCGTTCATCTAACCAAGCCTGTCGAGAGCGGCCACCGGGTGTCTCTTGTCTTCAACGTGGTCGTCAAGCCCGGTTCTCGGTCGGTGCTTCCTGCACCGCCTGACTATTCCGAGCAAGTCAGCGAGATATCCGAAATCCTCTCTGAGTGGGCCGAAACGGACCAAGGCTCGAAGAAGATCGTGTGGCTGCTGGAGCACCAGTACAGCCAAGCAGGACTGAGCCAGTTGGCGCTCAAAGGGTTGGACGAGACAGTCGGGCAGGTGCTTGCCAGCGCCGCAGGCAAGTCCGGCTGCGTGCTACACAGCGCGACCCTGAGCATCCACGAGACCTGCCAGCCCGAGGACGAAGGCATAGGCGGATACGGCAGGCGGATCGATTTCACTGGACGCCCATGCCCGATTGAGGACATCTTCGACAGATCGTACAGGCTCCAAGCCTGGGCCGAACGCGACCTAACAGGATTTGAACTGCCTAAAGTCCCGCTTCTCGATGAGGAGGCTCTGCCTGCCGGAATTCTCGACGGTGCCGAACCTGATGAGCAAATTCTCTTCGAAGCCTCAGGCAATGAGGGTGTCACGCTGGAGCGGTCATACCGACGAGCTACCTTTGTGCTGTGGCCTCGTTCGAGAGAACTCTCTGTGATCGCGGACGCCTCGATCGAAGGCGCGATCCAATACGCTGAGCGGTTGCTGGCAATAAGCCCGTCGGACCGCATTGCTCCTCTCTCCGGAGCCGAGCTGGTATCGCAGTTGATCAATTGCTGGCCACCGAAGGGCGGATACGTGTTCACTTGGCCGCCGACGCTCCCGGTTCGGAGCGATAGCGACATTCCGAACATGCTTAGGCTTCTGTCGAGAATTTCTGACGACGAGCAGTCGAAGCGATTCTTATGCGAGGTGGTGACCGAGCAGTACGACGCGAAAATGGATCACGCACTTGTACCGTTCCTGCGCGCGGCTGAGCCATCGATGCTCGCCGAGTTCTTCCCCGCGTTCATGCAAGCCAACGTTCCTCTCCGCCCGGGCGAAGCACTCGCATTGGTCACGGCGCTCCGCAAAGGGCCACCCGGCCGCGACAAGTCCGATTGGAACGCAGTTCTCCGGGTGGCAATTCGGGCCGCCATTCAGGCTCTTCCTGAGGCGCTCGCCCCAGCGCATGCCGAGGGCGAGCCCGTATGGAGACGCCCCAAACCGCAGACGTTGGATGCCGACGTCATCAGCGCCATTTTCGCTGCGAGTCACAATCTTGCGCTGGAGTCCGAAGCAGAGGCGGCGGCCGACCTCATGTCTCGCCATCCCAAGCAGGTCGATCCGTTCCGGACGGTCCCCCAGGCGTTGAACAAACTCTGCCAAACGGTGCCTGGATTCGCCGGATCTCCAGCATTCGCCGCAATTTGGCATCGGTCGTCGCGGTGTTTGCTGGAACGCAGCGCCACCCCGCCCGAAGCCCCGACCGATGCGAGAATCGAGGCATCGAGTCACTGCCGGTGCGAGCATTGTGAAGAGCTGAGGGCCTTCTGCCTAGACCGGGTAGCGAGAACGAAAGAGTTCAGGGCCGCCGGATACGTCCGCACGCACATTCAGGACATCATCATGAGGGCAAGCCTTGACATCGACTACCGTACGGAAAGCAAGGGTCGGCGCTACACGCTAGTCTGCGAGAAGAAGGTTCCCAAGAGCTTTCACAGACGCCTCGACGAATACTCCGCGGACAGCGGCCAGATGCGAATTCTGTCACAGGCAGCCCCCTGTGATGATGCCCCAGAGACGAAACAGGCATTGGCGCAACTTCACGAGGCGTTGGCGCGAACGGGTCCAAGTTAACTCGCACTTGGAAATTCCGGTGCTACATCAGAGGTCGGCATCCAGACTCTCTCGGAACTCTTGCAGGTCGAGGCGACTATCGGCGGCAACCGCCAAGACTTCAATCGCTGCTTTCGGCTCGCGTCCTTGCTCCTGCTCAAGTGCCGCGGTCAAGAGCAGCAGAACATTCTTCACGGACGAACGCTTCAGCAGTTCCACGACCTTGGAATAGTCCAGATCGATCGGACAGCACATGCGGTCGTCGATGCCGTTCCCGCGATCGGAATTCGCACCGAGGCAACCGTTCGAGGATCTCGGCGACCTCGCGCTTGCCACTTGCCTGGCATTTGGCACCGAGGTGCTAGAAGGACCTGATCCATAGCGCTCGCATCCGATTCTCGGTTCCTCGCCGCAAGTTCGCAATCAAGCTCTTGGGTCACTGTCTCGACAGCCTAACCGTGGTTCCGACAGGCCTTCCGATAAGTGCCCGACTCAGGAGGGCGGCATCAACCAACTCTGCTCGTGCCTCGAAGCCGAAACACAGGGCTGCGGGCTGCGGCGGCAGGGTCGGGCGGACGCGCCAACGCGCGCAAGCAGCCCAGCGAAGTCGGAATTGCTCCCGTCTCGGGGAATGCCTGCTGAAGGCAACAAATGGACATAGCGTCGCTTCGCTGATGCGCACATGGACCACCTCACACGGGGTCCGGCGGTTGACTGCCTTCAGGGGAGGATACGGACGGGCGGGTCTCGCCAGGTCCGCATGAACGGGCCGCACTCTCCGAAAGCTGGACCGACAAGATTCCCGGTACTCGCAGCCATAGAGACCCCGTGTCATGCTACGTAGGTAACTTGGCACGATGAAGACGACTCTCGAAATCCACGATGAAATCCTCATTCGAGCAAACCGACACGCCAAGAAAACAGGACGTTCTTTGGAGGCGGTGGTTGAGGATGGACTACGCCGCGTGCTAGATCTTCCGGCTGTCCAGTGCCGCTACGTACTGCCTGATCTGAGGGTAGGCGATCCGAACAGCCCCGACCCGCTCGAGGGGTACGCATGGCCTGAGGTGCGTGACTTGATCTACGAGGATCGAGGAACCCGGTGATTGCCGTCGACACCAATCTACTGGTATACGCGCACCGCCGCGAGGCACGCTTGGGCGACCAAGCGCACCGGATCATGGCGGGACTCGCCAACGTAGATCGACCATGCCCTGGCCGTGCTGCTTCGAGTCCTTGAGTGTAGTCATGAACCGGCACCCTTGAAAGGACAGGGCAACGACACCGAGGCAGGCATGGCGCCAGTTCCATGCGTGGACGGAGTCGCCGTCAAATCGGCTGATCGGCGAGACCGAGGCCTTCTCGGCAATATTGGAACGTTTTGTGGATCGCCCTCATGTGGTCGCCGGTGTGGTACGCGATGCCCGCATTGCAGCGATATGGGTTGCCCACGGCGTCGAAGCACTGCTCACGCGGGATCGCGATTTCTCGTTATTTCCCGAACTGCCAACTCGCGATCCGTTCAAGGTTGCGAACCGGCGATAGACAGCCGAGGCCGACCATCTCGCTCCGGCAAGGACAATCGATTTAAACCAGACGTCGCGCGAGGGATGGCGGCTCGGCGCAGCGGCAGCCCAGCTTGCCGCAGAGCCGGATGCGGCTCGCGAGGGCCCGGGAAGTATGGAGCTCGTCAAAGCGGGTCGCTGCCCCGATTGCTTGAGTCGGTCTTGGAGGGGTGTGGGCACGTGCACAGCCCCATCGGAAAGCAACCGGCCCGAATCCGCGATCGGGCAACCAGCCGGCGCTGGCTCCCGCATAGGTGGTGATCAACTATTGAAAATACACCCAGTCGGCCGCCAACTAGTCGCCGATTTGTCGTTGCAATCCTAACTGCAGCAACATAAACTAGGTTCGGGCGTGGAAGCGCGCTTACGCGATGATGAATCCACGTTATTTCCGACTTGCAATGATGACCCTGCTTGCGGGGGTTGCTGCAAGTGCCGCTGCAACGCCGGATGAAGTCGAGTTCTTCGAAAAGAAAGTCCGTCCGATCCTCGTCGAGAGGTGCTCCGTCTGCCATGGCGATCAATTGCAGACCGCCGGACTGAATCTGACATCAGCCGAGGGCTTCTACAAGGGAGGCGAGTCAGGACCGGTCTTTCTCAAGGACGACCCGGAGAGCAGCCGCCTTCTGACAGCGGTTCGCTACGAGGGCCAGGTCAAGATGCCCCCGACAGCGAAACTGCCGGACGAGGAGATCGAATCGCTGGCGACATGGATCAGGCACGGCGCAGCGTGGCCAGGTGCAGCGATCGAGACTGTCGCCGAAGACCGTGGTTCGGGGCCGCAATGGACTGACAAGCAGACGAGCCACTGGGGGTTCCAGCCCATCCGGTCAGATGGGCCTCCACGCGTAGCGGACGAAGACTGGGCGCAGGCGCCGGTGGACTACTTTATCTTGGCGAAGCTGGAGGAACAGGGGCTTGCTCCGGCTGCCCGGGCTGACAGGCTGACGCTGCTGCGACGTGCCAAATACGACCTTCACGGCCTGGCACCCACAGAAACTGAAATCCGGGAATTCCTGGCTGACCAAGCCCCTGGCGCATTCCGGCGGCTAGTCGACCGACTCCTAGACTCACCGCGATACGGCGAAAAGTGGGGGCGCCACTGGCTCGATGTCGCGCGTTACGCGGACTCGACTGGTCTGGACGATGACATCAAGGTCCCCTACACGTGGCGCTATCGCGACTACGTCATCGACGCCCTAAACCGGGATATTCCGTTCGACCAGTTCATCGTCGAGCAACTTGCCGGCGACTTGCTGCCGCCCGAGGGGCCAGATGGGGTCAACCAGAGGGGCGTCATCGCAACCGGCTTCCTAGCAGTTGGAACAAAGCCCTTGGTTCAGCAGGACAAGATCAAGATGAAGTACGACGTGATCGATGAGCAGATCGACACGACGGCCAAGGTGTTCATGGGGCTCACGATGGGGTGTGCGCGTTGCCATGATCACAAGTTCGATCCGATCTCGGCCAAGGATTACTACTCAATGGCCTCGATCTTTGCCAGCGTCAAGAACTTCGAGAGCCTGGATCCCTCGATGACGGTATCGAAGGTACATCTCGAGCCCTTGGTTTCTGAGGAAACATACCTCCAGTACAAGGACCACCAAGACGCGGTCGGCAACACGAAGCAAAGAATCGGGTCCATCTTGGATCTGGAAATGTACCGGCATGTGATCGAACAGCAAAGCCCGAAGCTGGCTAAATACATGCTCGCTGCCTACGAGGTCTACAACGACGGTGCGGACTTCGAGGCCGTGGCGGTACGAGAGCACCTTGACTGCGAGGTGCTGAGATTGTGGGTCGATTACTTGGAGCCGGGCGAGGAACTGCGCCTGTACTTGCGTCAGTGGGACGAGGCGTCCGAGGCCGACCGAGCTGCAGTGGCCGAGCAATACCAGCAGCGCTTCCAGGCCAGGGGCCGGGAGTGGATCGAACGGCTGGCCGAGTGGCGGCAGGGGATCGATGCTTGGGACGGCGTCGGCAAGTTTCCGGAGAAGCCCGATCTCGCCCCTGGCTCCGATCGCTTCTTCTCAGAGGTGACACTGGTGGCAGCCTCCATGGACGAAGGGGCGAAGAGGGTTGACGGGCCGTTTTCGATACCCAAGGCGGCGTTGGACTACATCTTGCCGCCGGCACTGCGAGGACGAGTCCAGGATTTGCGCAAGGAATTGGAGCGCTTGGAGGCATCTGGACCGCCCAAGCCTCCCATGGCTTACGCAGTAACGGAGACCGAGCCCGTCGAGCAGCGCGTCTTCATCCGCGGAACCCACACGAATCCTGGTGCGCTCGTGCGCCAAGAGTTCCCGGTCATCCTCGCCGGGCATGACCAAGAGGCGATTGCCGATGGCCAGGGCAGGCTTGCACTTGCCAAATGGCTGGCGAGCCCAGACCACCCGCTGACGAGCCGGGTCATCGTGAACCGGCTCTGGCAATGGCACTTCGGCCAGGGCTTGGTGCGGACGCCGAACAATTTCGGGGTGATGGGAGAGCGTCCGACTCATCCTGAACTGCTGGACTACCTAGCGAATCGATTCGTCAAAGAAGGCTGGTCCATGAAGGCCATGCATCGATTGATCATGCTCTCGAGCACGTACCAGATGCAGAGTCACATTTCGGAAGCAGCGTGGGCGCGGGATTCCGCGAACCGACTGTGGTCGCGGTTCAATCGCCGGCGACTGGATGTCGAGGAGATGCGTGACTCGATGCTGGCGATCGACGGCTCGCTCGACCTGACCATGGGTGGCGCTCTCACGGAGAGTCTTGACTCGTACGGCTTCGAAGAAGCTTACGTGCATCCTGATGAGACCCGCAGGCGCACCGTCTACTTGCCGATCTATCGCAACAAGATGCCCACGCTGCTCACGCTGTTTGACTTCGCCGATCCGTCGGCGAGCATTGCCCTCCGACCCAAGACCAGCGTCGCGCCCCAAGGCCTGTATTTCATGAACAGCGATTTCGTCCAGGAGCGCGCCCGGGCGCTTGCGAGCCGCTTGCTGCAACTGGACCAAATCGATGATGCGGCCCGCATCGAGAAGGCCTATTGGATTGCGCTCACGCGAGAGCCGGAATCGCAGGAAGTGGGCCAAATGCTCGACTACATCGCCGCATACCCGATTCGCGCGAGTGCGACGGATGGCCGCCTCGAACGCTGGCAGAGTTTCTGCCGCCTGCTGCTGGGATCGAACGAATACAACTACGTCAACTGAGGGGGAACGGTGCACAAGAACGGCAGGCTTCAATCGACCTCGAGGCGACAGCTCCTGCGCCAGACGGGCTTGGGTTTCGCGGCACTCGGCTTGGATGTCTTGCTGGCCGAGCAATCCGGGCTTCTCGCAGCGCCCGCGGTGGAAAACCCCAACGCGCCCAAGCAGCCGCACTTTGCTGCTAAGGCGAAAAACGTCATTTTCCTGTTCATGCACGGCGGGCCTTCGCACTTGGATACGTTCGACCCCAAACCGCGCCTGGAGGCGGACGCTGGCAAGCCGATGCCGATCAAGAAGGAGGTGTCGTTCACACCCCTGGACAAAGTCGGCGGCCTGATGCCCTCCCCCTTCGAGTTCCGGCAATACGGAGAGTGCGGCACTCCCGTCAGCAGTCTCTTCCCCAACTTGGGGGCGTGTGTCGACGACCTCTGCGTGGTCCGCTCGATGGTCGGCGACGCTGTGGACCACGGCGGTGCGATGCTTCAACTGCACACCGGTGCGTTTAACTTCACTCGGCCGAGCCTGGGATCTTGGGTCCTATACGGCCTCGGCTCCGAGAATCAGAACCTGCCCGGCTTTATCACTATCAAGCCGACCCTATGGCACGGCGGAGGGAAAAACTGGAGTTCGGCTTTCTTGCCGTCCGCCTACCAAGGCACACCGATCGGCTATTCGCCAATGAGGGTGGATGACGTCAAGAAAGAGCCGATCGAGCATTTGATCAACAAGAACCAGACTTCGGACCAGCAGCGCTACGAGCTGGACATGCTGCAGAAGATCAACCGGCGGCACGCGGTCGACAAGACACACGATCCCGAGCTCGAAGCTCGAATGCAGTCTTTAGAACTTGCGTTCCGGATGCAGATGGAGGCTCCCGAGGCCCTCTCTACGAATGACGAATCCGAAGCCACCAAGAAGCTCTACGGCATCGACGATTCCGCTACGAGCGACTTCGGCTGGCAATGCCTGATGGCCCGGAGGCTCGTGGAGCGAGGCGTGCGTTTCGTCCAGTGCACGCACAGCGGCCATGAAGAGAAGTGGGATCACCACCGCCAGGTCGCTCGGCGCCACCATGCTTCCGCGAAGGAGATCGACCAGCCCATAGCCGGGTTGATCCAAGATCTCAAGGCTCGCGGCCTGTTGAAGGACACGCTGGTGATGTGGGGTGGAGAATTCGGCCGCACTCCCTTTGCGGAGAGCGATGGTCGGGATCACAATCCGTACGGCTATACGATGTGGCTATCGGGCGGCGGAGTCAAAGGCGGGATGGTTCACGGTGCCACTGATGAGTTCGGCTATCACGCAGTTGAGAACCGCATGCATCTCCATGACCTTCATGCAACGATTCTTCACCTGCTGGGCTTTGATCACGAACGGCTGACCTACCGTTTCGACGGCCGCGACTTCAGGCTGACGGATGTCCACGGGACTGTCGTCCGCGACATCTTGGCGTGAGAAGACATGCGCCGATTCTGTCAGGCCCGTCGGCGTTGGCCGTGATCCGGCACCAACGCGGCAGTCATGAACGGCGGCGAGGTGATCTTCAGGCGTTGCTGCCGACAGTTTCGATTTCGACTGCGGGCCGTACTCTCCAGAGTCACGCACGTTCGCTGCCGCCAGCATCGCGAGTAGTCCGAGCACCCTCTCCCCAGCCCGATCAACTGCGAGGCGCACGGGGACTTCTGCCCTTAGCGCTGCTCTGTCGGCGTCAGGTACTGCCCTGCCCCTTAACCGGTAGGCGGGAGTCAGTGGTAGGATACGTGCAGCTTTCCTAGCTGCTGCAGCTGCGTCTGCAAATGACGCTCGAAGCTTGGGATCGGCATGATTTTCGCTCTAGTGCTCCTAGTATGTGTCTTCGGGGGCAGCTTCGTTGCCGCCGCCGACACTCCACCGACCTTCGACGAAGACATCCGACCGATTCTGGAAGCCAACTGCCTTCCCTGCCATGGCGGTGAAGCACCGCAGCAAGGTCTCGACCTGCGCACGGCCCCGGCCATCCTGAGAGGAGGAAGCTCTGGATCCGCCATCGAGATTGGCTCCTCCGCAAAGAGCGTTTTGGTTGAACGGGTTGTCGCGGGCACGATGCCGCCGGGCGACTCGAACCTAGCCCAGAGCGAGATCGCGCTCATCCGGAGCTGGATTGACGAGGGTGCTGCCCGCGAGGCTGCCGAGCTGGGCGTCGAGCTTGTTACGGATCGCGACGTACTCCCGATCTTTCAAGCGCGCTGCGTTGTCTGCCATGGCAAGCGCGAGCAGCGTGGAGGCTTGGATCTGCGGACGCGGGAAACGCGATTGGCAGGCGGCGATTCGGGCCCGCTGTTGGTGCCCGGCAGCCCCGATGCAAGCCTGATCATCCAGAAGATCGAGGCGGGAGAGATGCCACCTCCCGATATGCAGTACGACTACGCGGTCCGCAACCCGACCGACGCGGACGTCGCGAAGCTAAGACAGTGGGTGGCCTCCGGAGCACCTCCCGCCCCGAACGACAACGGTGCTCCCGAGCCCACGCGGCACATCGCGGAAGAGGATCGCGACCACTGGGCCTTTCTCCCCCCCGAACGGCCAGCAGTCCCGAAGGTCAGCGGCCAAGCGCAGGTATCGAACCCTGTCGATGCTTTCCTGCTGGCAAAGCTCGAGGAAAACGGACTTTCGTATTCCGAGGAGGCAGCGCCGCTGACCCTATTGCGCCGAGCGTACCTCGACCTCACGGGAATGCCGCCGTCGCCGCAAGAGGTGGAGCGTTATCTGGAAGACGATGGCGAGGACCGCTACCGGCTATTGATCGAGCGCTTGCTGGAGGCACCGGAGTACGGCGAGCGCTGGGCCCGCCACTGGCTGGACGTTGCTGGCCATATCGATACCGAGGGCTTCGGCGAGTACGCACCTCGCCGCCAGAACGCCTGGCGCTACCGGGATTACGTGATTCGGGCGTTCAACCAGGACAAGCCTTTCGATGAGTTTCTGACCGAGCAGATCGCCGGTGACGAGCTTGCGCCGTGGAAGGATCAAGAGGTGACGCCCGAACTCGTCGAGCGGCTAGCCGCGACGGGATTCCTGCGCACGGCACCCGATCCCACCTGGGAAATCGAATTCGCCTTTCTCGACGAGCGGATGAATGTCATTGCCGACGAGGTGCACATTCTCGGGTCGGGAGTGCTCGGACTGACGGTGGGCTGTGCCCGTTGTCACGATCACAAGTTCGACCCGATCACCCACCGCGACTACTATTCATTGGGTGCGATTCTGCAGGCAGCCTACGACCCGTACGACTGGCTCCAGCCCAAGAAGCGTGTACTCAACATCGGGTTGGCCAGCGAGCAAAAGGAGGCCGATGAGTTTAACGCGCCCCTGAAGGCCAAGATCAAGCAACTCGAGGAATCGCTCGAGGAAGAAGCGGCCCCCTACAAGGCACGATTGCTGGAGGAACGGCTCGGCCGATTGCCCGAAGCCGTCCGGGAGGATCTCCGCAGGCTCTCCGAAACAGCCGAAGACAAGCGGACCGAAGTCCAGCAATACCTAGCCAAGAAGTTCAAGCAAACGCTAGAGATTTCGATCAACGACATCAAGGAAGGCTCCGAATCGTTCAAGTCGAAGGCCGAACCGATTCAGAAACAGATCAAGGAAACCCGGGCGCAACTGAAGCCAGACCCGGGTCTCCACGCGCTAGTGGATATGGGCGGCGAACCGTCGACTAGCTATCTGCTGCTGCGGGGCGATGCGTTCACCCCGGGACAGCCGGTCGAACCGGGAGTTCCCGCTTTCCTCACGTCCCACATCGACCCCTACGAGGTTGTCGCTCCTTGGCCGGGGGCGGACACAAGCGGCCGACGCCTGGCGCTGGCGCGCTGGCTCACGCAACCCGGTCACCCCCTCACGGCGAGGGTGATGGTCAACCGCATCTGGATGCGCCATTTCGGTCGGGGAATTGTCGCTTCGCCTGATAACTTCGGGCGCACCGGCGAGCCTCCGTCGCATCCGGAACTGCTCGATTGGCTCGCTACGGAGTTAGTGCGGAGCGGTTGGAGCGTGAAGCACATACACCGGCTGCTGATGGCGTCCACCGCCTATCGCCAAGCTTCGAGAAAGGATGGCGAAGCACTCGCAGCCGACCCTGACAACGTCTTGCTCTCGCGGATGGCCATGCGACGGATGGATGCCGAGCAGTTGTACGACTCCATACTCATGGCCACGAGCCGCCTCGACCCCACTCGCTTCGGCCTGCCCGTGGACCTAGAACTGAGCGACGATGGCGAGTACCGCGCCACTGGCTCGACTCGGGGGTTCCGCCGCAGTGTTTACACCCTGCAGCAGCCGAGAACTCCCATTTCGCTGCTCGAAGCATTCGACCTTCCGCAGTTGTCACCGAATTGCATCGTCCGGAACCAGTCCAACGTCCCGACACAGGCATTGCACCTGATGAATAGCGAATGGATGTGGGAGCTGTCACGCTACATGGCTGGAAGGGTCATCGATGCGGCCGGGAGCGACCCGGCCAAGCAGGTGAGAGAGGTCTTCCTGCGAGCCCTGTCGCGTGCGCCGTCGCACGACGAGACCAGCGAGTCGTTGGCGGCATTGGACGACCTCCGCGGCCACTGGTCCGAGAGACTGATGAGCGACCGGCGCGAAACGCCGATCGAGGCAACTGCCCGCTGGCTGGCACTGGCGAACGTATGTCACACCGTCCTGAATTCAGCCGAATTCGCATTCATTGATTGAGATGGCCCAATGTCGCTAGCAAGAACTCCGCTCGAATCCAACCGCGCTCCCGCGCGAACGGCGCTGGCGCGCCGCGATTTCTTTTCGCGCATCAGTGATGGCTTGCACGGTGCCGGGCTTGCCTACTTGCTCGGCGCAGACTTGTTCTCGCCCAACCCAGCCTTCGCTGCCTCCGGAGCCTCGCCAGCGTTCGACCTCTCCCCGAAGCCTCCGCACTTCAAGCCCAAGGCGAAGGCGGTGATCCAGCTCTTCATGCACGGCGGCCCGAGCCAGGTCGATCTGTTCGACCCGAAGCCGGACCTGGCCAAGTACGTGGGGAAGACTCCGAGCAGGGACCTCACGGCCGTCGCAGTCAGCCCGCAGCAGAACGCGGGAATTCTGCCGTCGCCCTACCGGTTCGAAAGAAATGGCGAGTCCGGACTCGAGTTCTCGGAATTGCTGCCGCACATTGCTTCCTGCGCGGATGACATCGCGTTGATCCGGTCGATGTTCACTGAGACCCAGAACCACGAAACGGCTCTCAACATGATTCATGCCGGCCGGCTGCTGGGCAATCGGCCGACGATTGGCTCGTGGGTCACCTACGGGCTGGGCACGGAGAACCAAAACCTGCCGGCCTACGTCGTGCTGGACGACCCCAAGGGGTTGCCGATCGGGGGGATCGACAACTGGCAGGCAGCTTGGCTGCCGCCGAACTGCCAAGGAACGCGCTTTCGCGCCCAGGGCTCCCCCGTTCTGAACCTGGACCCGCGCCCGGAGTGGCCTGAACAGGTCCTTGAGATCGAGAGGCGTCTATTGCGTCGGCTCGATCAAGCTCACCTCCAGAGACGCCCGCATGAGTCGGATCTGGCGGCGCGAATCTCGAGCTACGAGTTGGCTGCTCGAATGCAGCTGGCGGCAACCAATGCCCTGGACTTGGAGCAAGAAGACGAAAGGACCAAGGAGATGTACGGGCTCAACGACGCGCTCACCGAATCGTACGGCAGGCGCTGCCTAATGGCACGGCGTCTGGTTGAGCGCGGCGTTCGCTTTGTTCAACTCTACATCGAGGAGCAGATCTGGGACACGCACACCAAGCTTGACGAACGCTTGCGATACAGTTGCGGGAAGACTGACAGGCCCTCCGCTGCGCTCTTGAAGGATCTCAAGCAACGTGGCCTGCTGGAAGACACTCTCGTCATCTGGGGTGGGGAGTTCGGGCGGCTCCCGCTAGGGCAGGGCGATTCGAACAACAAGACCAGTCTGGGACGCGACCACGGCCCCAACGGCTTCAGCCTCTGGATGGCGGGAGGCGGAGTTCAGGGCGGCACCGTCTACGGCGCTACAGACGAGCTAGGAAACCATGCCGTAGAAAACCCTGTCAGCGTGCATGACTTCCACGCCACGGTCCTGAGCCTCCTGGGGATGAATTTCCGGGACCTGGTCTACCGTCGCCACGGGCTGGATGAACGCCTCACCGATCAGTTCCCCGCTCGCGTGATCGAAGAACTGATCGCCTGATTCCGAGTGCGGCCGCGAGCGCCGGCTGCGCCCGGCCGCTCCTCGGCTCAAAAATCGGAATTCACGATGTAGACCGTCTTGCCGTCGCGCACTTCCATGCGCCCGCCGTTCTCGAGGATGGCGGTCTTGGCAACTGCTCCGATCCGCTCGACAATTTCGCTGATCGGTGTGCGCAGCTTGATTTCATCGCGCGAGATGTTGACGTACTGGTCGTTGAACGGCTTGTCCCATTCGCCCCGCAGGGGGAGTTCCACGGTTAGCTTCACAGCTGCTTCGCCCATGCCGCTCAGCCCGTTGAGAACCCCGATCAGCCCCGCCGTGGTCGCTGCTTGGTTGTCACAGTCATACCCAGCCGACGTTGCGATTCCGACAGTCTTCATGAAGTCTCCCTCGCCATAGAGAACGGCCATGATGCCGGTCAGCCCGTTGGCCAGCGACGAGACCACGCTCACCGGAGCTTCGTACGACCCCTTCTTGTAGGCATAGTAGTTTTCGTGGATCTTAGCTCGCGTGTCGCGCCAGTTGTCGAACTCTGAGTGCCACTTGACCACATCGCGAACACCCTCCGCAAACGGCCCCTCGTTGGGCACGGCCTTGATTCCGATGTCGACTAGCTTGCGCACGTCCTTCTCGAAGAACGCCGCGCTGATCATCGCCCCGTAGGCTATGGTCGGGTGCGTGCCCCAGTCGTCATTCGTAATGCGAGCACCCCACAGCGCCCGCTCTGCCGCCTTTTGGGTCATTCCTGGATAGAAGGCGCTCCAGATCTCGTTGACCAATTGCGGATCGATCTGGAACCAGTGCTTGTTGTTCTCCTTGCGACCGGTGTCGGGGGCGACCAGCCCTCGGTCCATCAAGTTGCGTGCTTCTCGATTCGCAACCCAGATGTAATCGTTGATGTGGGTCTTCCACATCTGGGTGATCTCCGGATAGGTGATGTCCAAGCCGTACTTCTCGACCGCGTGCAAGGTGACGAACTCGATGTCCGTGTCGTCGTCGCTGAACGCGCCGCCAAGCGTCCCGGCCATGAGCGGTATGAATCCCCGCCGGTCTTGCGAATTGATCTTGAGCTCTGGGCTGCCGTCGTAGTCGGCGGTATATATCCGGTCGACTAGGACTGGGATCGGCTCTTCGACATAGTTGTTCTCGAACGGAAAGCCGATGTAGTTGCCGAGCAGTTGCCCGATCCAGAAGCCAGACAGCTTGTCCGCTAGCTCGTCGTGGCTGATGACCCGCTCCTCCGCTTTCGCCTCATCGACAAATACCGCCGAGGACAGCGCCAGCGCCGCGATTATCCCTAGGTGACTCGCTCGTTTCATGTAGGTTTCCTCCCTCTGATTCGTCCGTCCCGCCCGGCATGCGGGTCGGGCACATTCCATTCTGGCCTCGGATTAGCGGAAAACGACCAGGTTCTCCAACACAACGTCGCTCCCTTGCGATCCCCCGTACGGCTCTCCGAGCACTACGACCCGAACCGTGTGCGACGCGTTCTCAAGGCCGAAAGCATGCCACACGGAGTCTCCGTACTTCCGATTGTCTTCGTCCGGGTACACGTCTACCTGCTTGTGCAGCTCTCCATCCAGGTAGACTTGCGCAGTCCCGCCGGTTGGAAGATAGGGGCCCGTGATGATCGCTCCGGAACCCTCGAAGGTGATCGTGGCTTCCGCGCCGTTCTCCGAAGCAATCATGCCCTGCCAGTCGGTGCCGCGCCGGTCGGTGATGAGGTGCTCTTCCCAAGGGCCCTTCCAATTCCAACGAGCGTCGGAGGCGGGAATTCGCTCGGCGGGCGAACCGTAGTCGTCCCAAATCTGAAGCTCTGCTGGCACCGCCTCCTGCTTGGGCACGATCAGGCGATCCCCCTCAACGCGCCCGCCATGTCTCTCGGCCATTGCGATTGCGCGCTTCTTGGTGCTTTCGACGATTCCCGGGAAGGTGAAATCCGTAAAGCTGAACTTCTTGTCCAGAATGGCCGGGATTCCGCTCTTCCATCGATCGGGGATCCCTTGGTATCCGGTCATGACGCCGAGGATTCCGCAAGCGTTGGACGGATTGCAGTCCGAGTCTTGGCCGGCACGGGTGGAAACCATGAGAGTCTTCTCGAAATCCTTGTCACCGTAAAGCAAGCCCAGGGCGATATAGGCGCCGTTCAACTTGGCGTCAATATTGAACGGCCGCAGCGCACCGTTCGGACACGGTTCGCGCTTGTCCCACTTCTGGTCGATCAGATCCCAAGTCTTCATCCAATCATCCGGGTGCTCGTTGGACCACGCCAGCACGTCGTTGATCAGCAGGGCGTAAGGACTCTCGGGCGGCAGGCACGCGACCCCGGCCTCGACAATCTTGCGCGGATCGTCCTCGAAGAAGGCCGCCGAGTACATGCAGGAAACGAACATGCCGCCGTAAATCCCGTCGCCGTAGTTCATGACTCGCCCGGCGCGGAGGCAGAGATCGTTCGCAGCTACGGGCATGCCCGGGGTCATTAGTCCCACGAAGTCTGCCTCGATCTGAAAGTCAATGTCGTTGGCATGAGCATTGTGCTCGGGGGTCCCGCTCAACTCGGCGGGAACTCCGCGTTTGAGGGCGCGACGGGCGCCCAGATTGGCATGCCAGAGACGATACTGGGCGTTCTTCAGCAGGTCGCCGAAGTCTTGCGTCGTGGCGTCGAGCCCCTTCTCGTCAAGGACTGTCGCGAAAGTCATTTCGACGTAGAGGTCGTCCTGGTCGAGGGCATTGGCCACCATGTCGGGAGTCCATTCGGGCATCTTGTCTTCCGGGATGATCTGCTGGTTGAAGACGAATTCTGTGGGATACCCGTAGGCGACGCCCACCATCTGGCCCGCCCAGCCACCCTCGATCCGGTCTTGGAGATCGTCCAGCGAGATCGCGCGCTCGTTGGAGGGCGTTCCGCACTGAATCAGGGCCAAGGCCGATAGGAGACCTACCGCCACCGCTAGACTGTTTCTCATCGATTCGCTCCTTGCAGACTCGGTCACGGCTTCAGATGCTCAGAGAGTCGCGACCCCGATCAGGGTAAGGCCGCAAGTGTACCCGAGGAACATCAGCACGATGAAGGGTGTGGCACTCTTCGGTGCCCCCTTGAATTCTCTCCAGATGAAGACGCCCCAAATCGCCGCGACCAATGTAGCACCCTGGCCCAATGCGTAAGAGATCGCCGGTCCCGCCACGCCCGAAGCGATGACATTCAATCCCAAGGCCACCATCCAGATCAGGCCTCCGAGGATTCCTAGGGAATGGAGCTTCGGGCTGCCGCGAAAGTACCCCCCGTAGGTTTTCCCGCCCGCCTTCATGAAGACTGTGTTCACGACGAAGTTGCTCAGCAGGAGGCCTGCTCCGAAATAGAGCAGGGCGGTGTAAGGGGTGAGGTAGCCGGCCTGGATCGCGTCCGTGCCAAACCCAGGCGAGACAGACTGGAGCAGCATCGGGTAGAACGACCCCATAAGACATCCGGCGACGACTGCGAACAGGAGGCCGCGCCCTAGTCGCCGACCCGCCACCGAAGGCAACTTGCTATATGCGAGGGCCGACATGATCATCGCAACGACGATCAGTGCAACGCCGGCGAATATGAGCGTAGGATCCCCCTTGGGCGCCTGAAGATAGCTACGCACCGTACCGATGACCAGTGCCAGCCCGACCCCGACCGGGAATGCCAGTGACATCCCCGCAGCGTCGATCGCCACGACCAAGAGAATGTTTGAGAGGTTGAAGAGCGCGCCACTCAACACGGCATCTGCGATCGAGCCTCCGGACGCTTGTCCGAGATTGGCCATCGCGCCCATCCCGGCCTCACCGAAGCTGCCCAGAGTCAGCGCGAATAGGATGCCCGTCAGAAACACGCCGATCGCATAGTCCCAGTAGTACAGTTCGAAGGGCCAATCTTCCTTGCCGGCCAGCTTTTGCGTGTTGGCCCACGACCCCCAGCCCATCATGGTGATGATGCACAGAAAGATGGCCAGTCCTAGGCTTTCAACGACAAACATTTGAACCTCCCTACGTTCCCGCCCGTCAACTCAAGCGGCAGCCTCGCTCATAAACCGCTCCACTTGTGGCCGCGAGGGGACCGAGTCCTGCGCGCCTGGCCGGGTAACCGAAAGCGCCGCTGCCGCGTTCGCGAATCTCGCAGCGTCCGGAACGGCTTGGCCCTCGGCCAGTGCTGTGGCGAACGCACCGTTGAAGACGTCTCCGGCTGCCGTGGTGTCAACAGCCGACACCTTGAATCCAGGCACGCGCACGCTGCCTTGCTCGGTGGCAATCATACAGCCTCGGGCTCCCAGTTTGAGAACCGCGGCGCGCGGGCCGAGGGCGAGGATCTCTTTGGCTGCCAGTTCAATGTCGGAATCGACATCCATCGAGAAGCTTGGCTGTCCGAGGAGCGTGAGTGTCTCTGTTTCGTTCGGAGTCAGGAAATCCACGTTGCGCAGCAAGTCCCTAGGGAGCGCTCGGGCCGGCGCGGGATCGAGAATCGTCGTCGCATTGCGAGCCTTGGCAGCGGCCAGCGATTCCCGGACTGATTCAATTGGAATCTCCAATTGCGAAAGCAAGTAGGAGCCCTCGCGCAGAATGCCCAGTCTCTCGGTCGCCAGTGCGGGCGTGACGGTCGCATTCGCGCCCGGGGAGATCACGATAACGTTCTCTCCGTCAGGCAGGACAAGGATCACGGCTGCGCCTGTCGACACGTCCGCCTTGCCCACCGAGTCGGTGTTGACTCCGGCAGACCGCAGGCTCGTTAACAAGAGCGACGCGAGGCTATCGTTGCCCAATTGGCCGATCATGCTCACGCGGGCACCCATGCGACCCGCGGCAACGGCCTGGTTGGCGCCCTTGCCGCCGCTGAAGGTCTCGAGATGGCCGCCGACGATGGTTTCGCCCGCCCTGGGCAAGCGATCGACGTTCTGAACGAGATCCGCGTTCAGACTGCCGATCACGATGATTTCAGGATGTTCACTCATAGCTCTAAAGTCACGAGGCTCGGTTTGTCCCCTGGCGGCGGTGGCCTCCGATCGAAATCCTCTTCCCTTTCAGTTGAAGACCTGTTTATCGAAACACGACGAGGTGCGAGAGCGCAATGTCGCTGCCCGTGGAACCCGGGTACGTTTCGCCCCGCACGACGACCCGCAGCGTGTGCTTGCCGTCCTCGAGACCGTAGTCGTGCCAAACAGACTCCCAGCCCTTGGGCGCGTCTTCGTCCGGGTACACATCTACGGTTCGATTCAGCTCACCGTCGAGATAGATGTCCGCTGTGCCGCCGCTGGCCAGATAGTAGCCCGAGACGACTGCACCAGTCCCCTCGAATTCGATGGTGGCCTCGGCACCCTTGCTGCTGCTAGACCGGACCGTGTGCGGCGGACCCCAATTCGAGGTTCTGTCCCCCCAGTCCCCCTTCCACGACCACCGCGGATCGGTAACGGGAACGCGCTCGACAGGGGATCCGTAGTCGTTCCAGGTTTCGAACTCTGCCGGAACCGCAGCTTGGGTCCTGACGAGCAGCTGGTCGCCTTCAACACGCCCCCCGTGTCGTTCCGCCATCGCGATGGCGCGCTTTTGGGTGCTGTCCACGATGGTCCGGAACGAGTAGTTCGTGTAGCTGAACTTCTCGTCCGCGATTTTTTCTATGCCGCTCTTGTACTCGTCGGGGATGCCTTCCAGTCCCGAGACGACGCCGAGGATGCCCAACGCACTAGCGGGGTTGCAGTCCGAGTCCTGCCCGCAGCGAGTCGAAATCGTCATGGTCTTGCCGAAGTCTCCGTCCCCGTAGAGCATTCCCAGGGCGATGTAGGCCCCGTTGAGCTTGGCGTCGATGTTGAATGCGTTTGCCGCGCCCTCAGGGCAGGGCTCGCGCTTGTTCCACTTCTCCTCGACCAGGTTCCAGACCGTAATCCAGTCCTCGGGATGCTGCTCGGACCACTCCACGACATCGCCAATGAGCTGCGCGTAAGGGCTCTGACCGGGCAGGCAGGCGAGCCCGGCCTCCACCAGTTCTCGCGGATCGCTTTCGAAGAAGGCTGCAGCGTACATGCAGCTGACGAACATGCCCCCGTAGATGCCGTCGCCGTGGTTCATCACCCGGCCCGCCCGGAAGCAAAGCTCGTTCGACGCCTGGGGCAGCCCTGGCATCATCAGCCCCACGAAGTCCGCCTCGATCTGGAAATCGATGTCGTTGGCGTGAGCGTTGTATTTCGGCGTGCCGCTGAGTGTGGCAGGAACCCCGCGCTTGAGTGCCCGGCGGGCAGCCAAGTTGGCATGCCAAAGATTGTACTTGGCCTCCTTGAACATCGCCCCGAAGTCCTCCGTCGTCGCATCAAGACCCTTGTCGTCAAGCACTTGAGCGAAGGTCATGTCTACGTACAGGTCGTCTTGGTCAATCGCACTCGCGACTGTGTCCGGATCCCATTCCGGCAGCTTTTCTTCAGGAATGATCGATTCTCGATATCGGAATTCCGTAGGTTCGCCATAACTGACGCCGATCATCTGACCGGCCCAGCCTCCAGCGATCTTGTCTCTCAGCGTTGAGAGCGAAATCTGCTCGTACCCAGGTCCGGAAGCGGTCGAGCAAGTGCAGAGAGAAATGCAGATCGCCAGCGCGATGATGGGCGGTGGAAAAAAGGTTCTCATTGGCCCTCCAAGAATCCGCTCAATTATAGCCAGTAGCTCGGGCGTCGGAACTGGATTCGCTTGCGGGCCGATCCCGTTCCGCGGCCCTGAGGGCCCTGACAATAGTAGCGCCGGGGATACCAGTCGGCGCCCTAAGGAGGCGACCTGTGCTGCGGCCGCCTTAGCTGCTCCGCAATGCCTAGGTGCTCCCGGGCTCGGTCCGGGCGGCCCGTCTTGTAGTAGATGCGGCTCTGCAGGAAGTGAGCTTCATAGCTCTGGGAGTCGACCTGAATCACACGGCGAACGGTGTCTTCCGCCAGTTCCATCAGGTTCTGATCGATGTAGATCTTAGCGAGGAGAATGTAGGACCGCGATGAGCGGGTATTGAGCCAGATGGCCCGCTTCAACGCTTCCACCGACTCTGCCTGCCTGCCCAAACCCAGGAGAGCCTCGCCCAGCGAATGCCATGCAGCTGCGTGCTGCGGGCTTTTCTCCAGATCCTTTCGAAACAGCGCCGCGGCGTTTGCGTAGTCTCCCCGGCGGAGCTCGATAACTCCAAGCGCGTAATCCACGCCGGACAGGCCGGGCTGTAGTTCGCGAGCCTTCAGAAGCAACGCTTCGGCATCGCTCAGGCGGTTCTCCTGCAGAAACAACTCGGCGGTCAGGGCGAAGGCCTGCGGGCTGGCGGGATCGACCTGAAAGATCTTCGAAAATGGAACTCTGGCTTGGTTCCCTCGGCCCGACTGCACGTACGTCATCGCGAGCGTGTACAGGAGTTCGGAGTCATGAGGCTTCCAACCCACCGCTTGCTCAAGCAACGGCTCCGCTTCTTGCCAGCGCCCCTGGAAGAAGTAGGCCACGCCGAGAATCTCCACCGTTTGCTTCCACGGGGCCGATTCCGGTTCCTCCCTCTCCAAGGCGGCCGTCAAGTGCTGGGTCGCCTCGCTAAAGTTGCGCAATCGATAGTGGGCAAGGCCGAGGAAGTGATGCGCTTCCGGACGGTCCGGCAATCTCTCTGGCCAAGGCCGGAGTGTTTCGATCACTCCGTTGAAGTCGCCTTGGGAGAGGAGCGTATCGGCGCCCCGCAGATCACTGGCGTACTGGGAGATATCCGGTGACTGGCCGGGGACCGCAACGACAATGCAAGCCACGAGCGCCGCGAGCCTTGCACTAGCCGTCATCGCTCTCAACTGCCCTTGCCTTGCTCGATGACAAGTATTCGATCGACCGACGAAGGCGTGTGGTACTCGCGCTGCCCGCTCGGCCAGATGACTTCGAGCCGTTCGATCTCTTCCGCTTTGCCCAAGCCGAAGTGGACCCGGAGGTCGCTCTGGGACAGATAGCCGCGGCCGGAAGCCACTTCCCCGCGCTGTCGGACCCCTCCCGCTTGGCAGAACACCACGGCGCCGATCGCGTCACGCGGCGTTCCCAGTGCCGTGTTGCCGATGAGCTTGACGGCGATCCAATGCCCCCCGGAATCCGCTCGTCGGTTTCGCAATACCGTGGGACGGCCGTCCAGATTGTTCAGGACGATATCCAAGCTGCCATCGTTGAAGAGATCGCCGACCGCGGCTCCGCGAGAGTTCTTCGGACGGTTGAACCCGGCGCCCAAGCTGCCGGACACATCGACGAACCTCCGGCCTTGGAAATTGCGGAAAAGAAGAGTCCTCTGCAAGTACGACGTCCCCCAACTGGCAGGGTTGGCTTGAGGGAAGATGTGGCCGTTTGCAGCGAGGATGTCGAGCCATCCATCGTTGTCGTAGTCGAAGAACTCCGCCCCCCAGCCGAGGAAAGGGAGCGTTGCCGCCAGCAGACCGGACTGCAACGTGACATCGCTGAAGTCCAAGTTGCCGTTGCTGCGATGCAGCGTGTAGTTGTCGCCCGCGAACGTAGTGAAGAAGAAGTCGTTCCTGCCGTCACGGGTGTAATCACCTACCGCGATTCCCATGTAAGCCTGCTCGAGACCATCTCCATTCGTGCCCAGGCCACTGAGCATGCCGACCTCCTCGAAGGTGCCGTCGCCTAGGTTGTGAAAGAGGTAGTTGGGCATCGAGTCGTTGGCCACGAGGATATCGGGACTTCCGTCGTCGTCGACATCGACCCATGCGACGGCTAGGCCGTAGCTGTCCTTGGCGTCTCGCAATCCCACTCCCTGCGTAACGTCTCGGAACTGCCCGTCACCTAGGTTGCGGAAAAGGAAATCACGCGCTGGGTCCAAGCCCTTTGGCCCGCACGCAACCGTGACGCCGTAGTAGACGCAGGCGTCCTGGCCGGAACTGTAGGCGGCGCCAGTGGCAGGCATGCTCCCCGCGGATGCTCTTCTCCCCGCCGCCCCTGCGGTCGGTTCAGAGGGGGAACCTGCCGCAGGTGGCGGGTCGTCCCAATCGAAGTCGACGTAGCCAGCCACGTAGAGGTCGAGCAGGCCATCATCGTTGTAGTCGCCGAATGCGCATCCGGTTGACCAAGCATCGACCTGGACGCCAGCTTCTTCGGCAGCGTCCGTAAACGTTCCGTCCCCGGAGTTCACGTAGAGACGGCTCGTGCCGAAGTTGGTGACAAATAGGTCCTCCCACCCGTCGTTGTTGATGTCTCCGGCGCAGACGCCTGCGCCCCAGCGGTTGTTGCCCACTCCAGCCGCGGCAGTCACGTCCGTAAACGTGCCGTCTAGGTTGTTGCGGAACAGCGCCGCGGAATCAGGGGGCACTTGTCCCGTCCGCGCATCGTCGGAGAGGGCATTGACCAAGTAGATGTCTAGCCAGCCATCGTTGTTGTAGTCGAACAGCGCGACACCAGAACCAATCGTCTCGGGGAGATACGGTTTCTGAGGGGATCCGGCACGGTGTTGAAACGAGCCCAAGCCAGAGTCTTCGGTGACATCCTCGAACGAGACTCCTTTCGCGGCCATCGATGACGGCATCGGAGCGGCCAGAGTCGAGACCTGCGGAAGACTCGGTGCAGCCAGGGCCAGCCACAGCGCAATGAGAGCGTGGTGGCCCCTCAACATGCCCCTAGAGTACAGCCAGCGTCACTGTTGCCGTGCTCTCCCTGGGAAGTCGCTGATTCCCAGCGGTGGCGAATCCATCCCGGCAAACCGTCAACAAGACGGGGAAGGCTGCCAGCAACCGGAGGCGACCAGCGCCAGCACCGTTCGTTTCCGCCGGGGTACTGACGGGGGCATGTGCGCAGGAGCAGACATCTGCAACAAGGGAAGCCTTGGCGGTAGCATGCACGCGCACAGCCCGAATTTCGCAAGAGACAGGCTGGGTCGGGTGGCGGCGAGGTGTGTAGCACTGAAGAGGCCGGGCAGCGCTGGCGGATGGAAGGGAACCCAGGTGAACTGAGGTGTGGGCATACGAGAGGGATCCCGGGCATGACAGTGCCTACGATCCCCGGATGGTGTTCGGAAGAGTAGGAGCCACCGCATGCGGAAGCAAAGGGCGGCGAATGCAGCAGGAGCGAGCGACAGCCGCGGCCGCAGGCTCTGGCGGCCGGGCGTGACCAAGCCTGTTGCCGGGTGCGGCGAGCGGGGAGCAGAACTTTAGCTATGCCGGTTGGTCAGCGCGACACCTACAGATGGCGAAAGCCGCAGGAACATCCCAAAACGCCTACTGCTTCTGGGCTGAGGCCAACGCGTCGCTCCCCGACCCTACAGCGATGAGCTCAATGTCGGCCCGAGCGAGGGGGTCGCGGGTAGGTTGAGTTGACGGAACCGCGGTCTCGTGGCCCCAGCACCGAGAATTCGAGTGCTCAGGCGAGGCGAGAACGCGTGGCCTGGCCCCGGTTTCAAGTGCGTCGAGCATTGTCGCATTGCAAGCGCTGGCGAACCTTTGGGATGGATCGTGAGCAACGCTTCCAGGCTTGCGAGGGCATCGTCCACTTCACCCGGCGCGAAGGTGGCCCCGGCGGCATCGAGGTTCAGGGGGGGTGTGGCTTGGGGCTGTGGCTGGCACTTGCGATAGACTTACCTGAAAGTTCTTTCGGAGTTTCCGTGGAAGCACTCTCCAAGACATCAGAGAAAGGTTCGCACAGGATTCTCGTTGTAGACGACGAACCCACCCTCGAGCGGCTCATCCGAATTCGGATGCGCCGGGAGATTCGCTCAGGGCACTTCTCATTCGGATTCGCAAGAAACGGAGTCGAAGCGTTGGCACGGCTCTCGTCGGACAAGCCGTACGACATGGTTCTTTCCGATATCAACATGCCTCAGATGGATGGCCTCACACTGCTCGAGCAGATCCCAAGCGTCGACCCCGATGTCCGTGCTGTCATCGTTTCCGCATACGGCGATATGAAGAACATCCGCACTGCGATGAATCGAGGAGCATTCGATTTCGTCACTAAGCCGATCGATTTTGCTGACTTGCGGATCACCATTGACCGGACGTTGCGGAACCTCGCGGTATGGCGCGAGGCTCTGAGGTCGCGAGATCAATTGGTGGCACTCGAACACGAGCTCGCACTGGCTCGCAACATGCAGCAATCGATCTTGCCAATGGAATTCCCCGACAGCGCAGGCCACGAAATCTTCGCAGCAATGAATCCCGCGAAAGCGGTAGGCGGGGACTTTTTCGACTTCGTGAACCTCGGGGGCGGCCGCGTCGGTCTGGCGATTGCGGACGTGTCAGGGAAAGGGGTGCCTGCGGCGCTGCTCATGATGTCGAGCCGAACCGTGCTCAAGGGTGCAGCGATCGGGTGTGACAATCCCGGCGAAGTCTTGCGTCACGTGAACTCGGCGCTCGAGATGGAAAACGCGGCCCTGATGTTTGTGACGATGTTCTACGGGATCTTCGATTCCAACAGCGGCCAGTTTACTTACGCGAGTGGCGGACACGACCCGCCGCTGATACTACGAAAGGATGGGACGACGGCCTTGCTGCCCCTAACAGGCGGGATCGCCTTGGGAGTCGTTCCACATGCTGACTACGAGTTCAAGACGATGCACTTGGCACCGGGCGAAACAATCCTGCTATATACCGACGGGGTGCCCGACGCCCAGGATATTCGCGGCGAACGTTTCGGAATGGACCGTTTCTGCCAGGTCTTCGCCGATACGCCTCCGGAGGGTGCCCGAGAGGCAACAGAAGCGGTGTTTCGGGCTGTCAGGGAATTTGCTCAAGACACCCCCCAGTTTGACGACCTCACTTGCTTGGCCCTTCGGAGGCTGGGACCGGGCTCGTGACAAGATCGCTGCGATTGCGACTTGGAGGCCGAGCACGATTCTCCGCCGCATCCGGAATCGACCCTTGAGGAATGCGGCCGAGAAGAGGACCGGCTGCCCAGACTGCTGTACCAGACCGAACTCGCTTTGGACGGGTTGGCGATCAACGTCATCTAGGACCGGCATGGTCGGGGCCGGCATAGCTTTGAGTTCGCGATCTAGTCTTCGGCGGTGGTCCTCGCACTTGGGATCCCTGACGAAGCGTGGGTATTCAACCCGCTCAGCTGCGTGCCCCGACCGGACTCAGCTGAAAGACCGCAGCGTGAGGCTGGGTGTTCAGCTGGTACCGTCACGCCGGGGGGACGGCTGAAATCGGCTGGCACTGGTCCACCGGTGGGCGCGAGCCGTAGGCCGGTTCTGGGAGGCACGGCCCTGCCCGACACAATCGCCCCGTTCGCGGTTCCGCGCACAGCTGGTTCGGGGGCACCAAAGACTGGCTCGTGTTTGGCCAGCCGGCTGCGCTTGCGGACCCCGTCGGCGAGCGAGGGCCGACATTCTGCCTCGGCGTTCAGGCGGCCTTTCGGGAAGAAAGCGAGCACTTCCGACGGCACTTCGAACTGTGGTCCCTGATGAATAGCGGGACCGATTCGGCCGCAGAGGGGACTTAGCAAGCTTGGACTCCAGCCCGTAGTGCTTCGTTCCTATGTCAATTCGACCAAGGCTGCCCGGTTGGGGGGCTGACCGTCGGCGGCGGCTCGAAAAGTGCGGCGAATCTGCGATCCGCGTCCGCTGTCTCGACAGCCAGCTGCTTGGAGATTGATACGCCTCCAGGGCTGCAATCTTCGCTTCGACGAAGGCGAAAACCAAGGCTCGGACTGAGTGTGTTTCACGGTGAGCAGGAGGAACGGACGCTACAATCCCTTTTCAGGACCTAGGTCCGCGAGCAATCCACAACCATGCTACGTCGAAGCTATTGGCGGGTCCGCAAAAGTATCGCGACGCAATTGTACGCGGGCATTGGCGGTGCCGTCGCGCTGACGCTGGCGGCTAGTATCGTCGCCTGGATAATATTCGGTCGTATCGGCGACACACAAGACCAGATCAACGAAGGGAGCATGTCCGATATGGCCGGTGCCTTCAGCGTCGCCCAACGGGTTAGCGCACTCGCAGACTCCGCCCCGCGCCTGGCACTGGCCCAGTCTCGCCCAGAGTTCGAAGTCGTGCAGGCGGAAATCCGTCTGGTCCGCACCAGTTTCGAGGCCAGCCTTGCAGCGCTCGCCGAGCGCGGAGGCGAGAGCGAAGGTG
The DNA here is from genome assembly GCA_965207255.1 of Bryobacterales bacterium. Lineage (GTDB taxonomy): Bacteria > Acidobacteriota > Terriglobia > Bryobacterales > UBA6623 > VXMF01. The sequence goes on from OZ242276.1 coordinate 664,489, forward strand.
TTCGCCGGGTTCGAGTTTGGGGGAGCACAATGACCTCCAACATCGAATTGATCGAGGAAATAGTGGCCCGGCGGCTGGAACTTTCTGAAACCAGCGCCATGGTACGCGACGAGTTGCAGGCTGTGGATGCGAGGCTGGCAATGGTTCTCCAGACTGTGCTCGACGGCCAGTTCTCCGGCACGATGGCTGACCGCAGGGAACTCGACGAGCCCTCCTCGCCCGGTGCGCTGAATTGTGCGGGCGACGAAGTTGGCCGATGCCGCCAAATTGGCGAGCTGAAGGAAAGTGTCGCCATCGGACGTCACCTGCTAGCAAGCGCATTTTCCGTCTCAGATCCCGCCTTCCTTGAACCGTTGCGCGAGGGCTACGAGGCCGCTTGGAGCCAGATCGAGCGCAAGCTAGCGGCACTAAGCGCTGGGGAGTTCGGCTCGCAAGTCGTCGCGCTTCTTGAACAGCTAGCCGCGCTAAGCGCGGGTGCGGGCGGCGTTTTCGAAGTTCGCGCGCGTGAACTCGAAGTTGCCCAGCGGCAGGGCGAGATGCTCGCGCGGAACCGCGAGATCACGAACAGGCTCGTTTCCGAGGTCGAGGTTCTGGTCGAAGGATTCCGCACCAGCACGCAGTTCGCCGGTCGCACAACGGCGAACACGATTCGCACCGGCCAGCATCTGCTGCTCGCTCTAAACGTCATCAGTGTGGCTGGCGCTGTGATGATCGCATGGCTCTTCGTGGGACGATACCTGATTCGACGCTTGAAGACGCTGTCGTCCCGAATGCGGCACATGGCTAGCGGCGATCTCGAGGGTGCGGTTGCAATCAGCGGCCACGACGAAGTCGCGGACATGGCCGCGGCTCTAGAGGTGTTCCGGCGGCACGCATTCGAGGTACAGCGCTTGAACCTAGTCGAGAAGCTGGCCGCCGACCTGCAATCCAAGAATAGCGAGCTTGAATTAGTGCTGAATGACCTGCGCAAGGCTCAAGGCCAGATCGTCATGCGTGAGAAGCTAGCCGCGCTCGGGGAGCTTACCGCGGGGGTTGCCCATGAGATCAAGAATCCGCTGAATTTTGTAAAGAACTTCGCAGAAGTCGCGGAAGAACTGTTGGAGGAACTACAGGAAATACTGACCAGCTCAAGCAAGTCAATGAGCCCTGAAGAGATGGAAGAAGTCCAGGATGTCTGTAAGAACCTCACCGAGAGCTTGGAAGCCATCCTCCAGCACGGTGACCGTGCCGATCGAATCGTCCACGACATGCTGCAGATGGGACGCGAGTCCAGCGAGCGGCTCTGCGTGGACATCAACAGCCTTGTAAGGGAGCATGCGAAACTGGCATACCATAGCGCCCGCGCCACCGATCCGAACTTCCAAGTCCATTTCGAGCAGACTTTTGATGACGATCTGGGAGAGATCGAATGCGTCCCGCAAGCTCTCGGGCGAGTTGTCTTGAACATCGTCACAAACGCCTGTCACGCGACCGACGAGAAGCGGGCGGCGGCCGATGGATCGTACAATCCCACGCTGTGGATTCGAACGAAGCAGGTGCAGGACCGGGCCAGAATCTCCATTCGCGACAACGGCAACGGGATCCCAGATGAAATCAGGGAGAAGATCTTCAATCCGTTCTTCACGACCAAGGCGGCAGACAAAGGCACGGGCCTAGGCTTGGCATTGTCGAACGACATCGTCCGGGAGCATGGGGGAGATATCCGGGTCGATAGCGTGCCGGGTGAATTCACGGAGATGACTGTCGACCTGCCCCTAGCACAGGGTGCCGATTAGATTCTCGGACATAGGCACTTCAGTTTGATCCATGCGTCGCAAGGGGTGCGCGTACCAGTTGTTCCGATCCAATTCCCACGCCAGCATCTGCCCGCTCACGGTGGCGAGGTTGGACCTCCACCGGTTGAGGCCTTGTCCGCACGCGGCGCTGAGTTCGACCGCTAGCGGTCTTAGTGGGATATCGCGATGAGGAGTGCCATCATCGATCGATGGATGCAGTTTGACAGCGCATGCATGAGGGACGGAACGCCTTGGCGCCCTCACGCCCCACGCACGCTTCTGCTCGGCTCGACGATGCCCGCCTAATGCGGGGTTTCACCCAAGCGCTCGCAGCGTCAGGCACAGCAGGTGGTCCGCTGCGAGCCCTAAGGCCCTGAACAGTAGATGGTACAGCGCCCTGGCGTACCCGCGCACCCGCACGGGCCACCCTACGAAATCATGCTTGAGGCACCCGTTGACACGCTCCTCGATCGAGTGCTCCCGGGACCGACACACTTCCGGCCTGACCAGTGCGATGCTGCGCTTGCGCTTGGTCCTCCCGCTTCCAATACCTGCACCTGGCGCTTGTGGCGCTTGCTCGGCGGGCCGAGTTCCTTGCCCGCCGACGGACACAGCCCCTGCTGGAAAGCTAGCGGCCGGTCATACTTGACACAGGCCCTCGGTTCTGTGTACAACGGGGGTAGTGCGGGTAGGGCTGCGCATTTTCCGTCCGCAGACGATGGCTTGGCTGCGAGCAGCATTGCAGGCGGGTGTGTTGTCGCGGGCGGCCTTGGGTCGCGGGGTCTGCGAGCAGGAGGATTGGCGCAATCGCAAGGGCGAGTATTGCACGGCCTCGGCGCGCAAGGCGCTGCCCGAGCTGGCCGCCGATTTGAAATTGCCGCTGCCGGCAGCCCGGCCGCGCCCGTGGCGGCGACCGTCTTCAGCGGCTCGCTGCAGGAACTCGGCGAGGTGCGCGTGCGGCTGGCCGCCAGCGCGGCCGACCGGCGGCTGTGTGCCGAACTGCTCCAAGCGCAGCATCCGCTCGGCCCGGGCCGGGCCCCCGGCTGTCGGCTGAGCTATCTGCTGGAAGCGGAATGCGGGCCGCTGGGCGTGCTCTCGTTCGTGGCGGCGGCGTTCCGGCTGGGGCCGCGCGATGCCTACCTGCAATGGGATGAGCGCACGCGCGGAGCGCATCTTGAGCGCATCGTGAACAACGACCGGTTCTTGCTGCTGGAGGGCGTACAGGTGCCCAATCTAGGCTCGCACGTGTTGGGCCAGGCGCTGCGCAGACTGGCCGGGGACTGGCAGCGGGCGCACGGCGTGCGCCCGTGGCTGGCAGAGACCTGCGTGCAAAGTTGGCGCCCGGGCACGAGCTACAAGGCGGCCGGCTGGCAGTGCGTGGGAGACACCCGGGGGCGTCCGCCGGGAGCCGCCGAGGCAGGCGAGGCGAAGGCGGTCTGGCTGCTGGGTTTGGAGCCGGACTGGCAGGCGCAGCTGTGCCGCCCGGCGGAGCGCCAGCTGGGCCAGTACCCGGCCCTGGAACTGGACGAGGATGCCAACTGGGCGCGCCGCGAGTTCCTGCGCTCGGACCTGCCGGACGGGCGCCTGCGGGAGCGGCTCGAGCGCATGGGCCAGAGCTGGGAACGCCACCCGGGACAGGATCTGCCGGCGATCTTCCCGCAGCCGGCGGAGCTGCGGGCGGCCACGCGCCTCTTGCACAATGACAAGGTGCAAGACGTGGACATCTTACAGCCGCACCGGGAGGCGCTGCTGGAGCGGGCGCAGGTGGAGTCGACGGTCTTGCTGGTGCAGGACACGACCACGCTCAACTTCACGAACCTGAAGGCTTGCACGAGCGGGTTGGGGCCGTTAAAGGAGCGCGCGAGCAGTGCGCGCGGGCTGTTCGTGCATGCGACGCTGGGCTTCACCGAGGGCGGGCGCCCGCTGGGGGTCAGCGGGCTGGAACGCTGGGCGCGCCCGGAGCAGGAGCCAGACCCGGCTGCGGAGCGCGAGAAGGAGAGCCAGCGCTGGTTCCGGGGGCTGCGGCAGGGGCAGGAGTTGGGACGCTGCAGCCCGCAGACGCGGGTCGTGGTGGTGGGGGACCGCGAGAGCGACATCTTCGGATTGTTCGAGCGGCAGGCCGAGCGCCGCGAGCAGGCCGGGTTGCTGGTGCGGGTGAACTTGGGACGGCAGCGCAAGGTGCGGGCGTGGGACGCGGGCTTCGGCAAGCAGATGCTGCGGGCGATCGAGGCGCAGCCGGACTTCGAGCAGGCGCTGGTGACAGGCCGCAAGGTGGAGATCGAGTCGCAGGGCGGGCAGCGGGCGAGGCAGAAGCGCACGGCGCTGACGGAGATCAGCATCGGGCGCGTGGAGTTGCAGCCGCCGGCGGGCCGGCGGGGAGCGGCGGCGGCGTTGCCGGTGTGGCTGGTGCGGGTGCTGGAGCGGGAGCCGCCGGAGGGCGAAGCGGGGTTGGAGTGGCTGCTGCTGTCGAGCGAGGGCGAGCGCACAGCGCAGTGGGCCGAGCGGATCGTGTGTTGGTACGAGCGGCGCTGGGCGATCGAGGAGTATTTCCGGCTGCTCAAAAGTGGCACGCGGATTGAGGACCGGCGGCTGCACGATGCGCAGGCGCTGGGCAAGTGCCTGGTGTTCGACGCGATCACGGCCTGGCGCGTGTTCAGCTTGGAGCGCTACGCCCGGGACGCGCCGCAGACGCCGGCTGCGGAGGTGCTCACAGGGGACGAGATGGCCGTGATCGAGGCCGTCGCGGAGGCGGAAGGCTTGCGCCCGCCGGGCGAGCGCGGCCAGCCGCCGGGCGCGGACATTCGCACTTGGGTCGTGCTGCTGGCGCGGCTGCGCGGCTGGCGGCCGAAGAAGCGCCGGGAACTGCCGGGCAACGAGGTGCTGTGGAAGGCCTACCAGCAACTGCAAACGATGGTGCGCTACCGGCAGGCGCAGTGCGAACCGCCGTAGCCGTGCCCGCCGGGTGTGCAGAGTTACATTATTCCGGCAGTAGATTCTCAAATTCCTCCGCCGACACGAAGAGGCTTTTTCTCACATTGTTCCGCTGCGGCCGGAAGGAATTTGGAGCCGCAGTGGCCCGAGCGAGCCTGGAGGGGCGGGCTTGCCCCTGCTGGGAGCCCGAGGTCTTGCTCAGATTGTTCTGATTTCCAACCCTTCTGACGTCAATCTAATTCGAGAAAAATGGCCGTTTTCTGTCGGAATAATGTGAATCTGTAGACTGGGCTGGCCGGGCGTGTCTTCTGGAACCGCAGCGGTCGGCTCTCGGCAGGGGAGCGTGAGGCGGGAGAACGCGTGCCGTGTGGGAAATCCATGCGCGAGGCTGGCAGGGGCCACTGCGCAACGCACTGAGCGGGATCGCCATGCCGGCCGCACAGCCCCAACCCCCTTCCACGACCAGCTGCGTGTGTCTGAGGTGGTGCGCCGGTCTCCCCCGCCGCCGGTAGGCCCTTCCTGACACCTCAAGACCAACTCTGAGCATCGACCCAACATTGCCTCGAAACTTCCAGCGTCAACTATGACCGGCCGCTAGGCTGGAAAGGCAGCGACTACTGTGATAACGTTTCTGTCAGGGATCTGTTCCATCTCCGCTGCCTCGATGGCTTGAAGGTTCAACGTCCACCATCCAGCGGAGAGTGGTCTTGTTTCCACGCGAGTCAGCGCCTCAACGCGCTGCCTTGGCGATCTTGCAATGTCTCAATGAAGAAATCGGAGGATGATAGAGTGCCTGCCGCCTAGGAGCCTAGGGCAAGGTACGGGCTCCGTGAATCAGGTTAACGCTCTGAAAGGGCAAGGTTATGGATTGGCTGTTGCGACTCAACGAGTCCCTCAATTCACTTGTTTGGGGGCCCTTGATGATGATTCTGCTGATAGGCTCCGGCGTACTTCTGACCGTCGTAACCAAGGGAGTGCAGTTTCGCCGGTTCGGCTTCGCGGTTCGTCAGGTTCTCCAAGGCGGTCGGAGCCTTCGCGGGGAAGGCACGGTTTCTCCGTTCGAGGCTCTCGCGACGTCGCTGTCAGCGACTGTCGGCGTCGGTAACATTGCCGGAGTTTCCATCGCAATCGCCACCGGCGGGCCGGGAGCAGTTTTCTGGATGGTGGTCTCCGGTGTGGTCGGCATGGCCACCAAGTTTGCCGAGATCGCGATCGCGATCGAGTACCGCCAGAAGCAGGGCGGCACGCCCATGCGCGGGGGGGCCAAGTGGGTGCGCAATAGGTTCGTGCGCGTTGACCTGAGCGAAGGCGGCGTGATGCGGGGCGGGGCGATGTACGTGCTGGCCGAGCGATTTGGGATGAAGTGGCTGGGTTCTCTCTTCGCGACGTTCTGTGCGTTCGCCGCGTTCGGAATTGGGAACATGACGCAGGCCAACACCGTGGTCACAGGCCTGGCCGATTCGTACGGCATTCCCCCTTGGCTGTCCGGTGCCGTGCTTGCCACGCTGACGGCGCTCGTCGTAGTGGGTGGCATTCGGCGCATCGCCGCGGTTGTGTCGATCCTAGTGCCCGCGATGTGCGGGCTCTACATGGCTTGCGCCCTAGCTGTGCTCTTCACAAACCTCGACGCAATGGGAAGCGTCCTTGGCCAGATCCTGGGCTCGGCCTTTACCGGTCACGCGGCGCTGGGAGGCTTTGCCGGTGCGACGGTTCGGGGCATGATGCAGACTGGCGTGGCGCGCGGCCTGTTCTCGAACGAGGCGGGCATGGGCAGCTCGCCGATCGTACATGCCGCGGCCGTGACGGACCATCCGGTGCGCCAGGCGTCCTACGGTATCTTCGGGGTTTTCGTCGACACAATCGTCGTCTGCAACCTCACGGCGTTCAGTGTTCTCGCCACGGGTGCTTGGACGTCTGGGAGCACTGGTGCTGTTCTGATTGGCGAAGCGTTCTCAAAAGGGCTTCCGGGAGAGTGGGGCGGCCAAGTCGTGACCCTCATAATCTGCCTATTCGGCTTCAGCACGATCATCGGTTGGGCATTCTACGGGGAGACCGGCTTCATCTACCTCTTCGGCGCTGGAACCACGATGCCGTACCGTGCCGCGTGGGTGGCCGCCGTCCTTGTCGGATCATACGGAGGGCTGGAGGCGGTCTGGAGAATCTCCGACACGATGAACGCCCTGATGGCTGTCCTCAACTTGGTCGCGGTCATAGGCTCGATTGGAGTGCTTCAAAGGCTAATGAGGGACTTCTTCAATGACCGCGGCTGAGCAGTGAGGAATCGCGCAGGCAACATTCACTCCATGGGCCTGCGGGTCCGGACGCGGTGCAGTTCCGGCTTGGCCGTGGCGGCCGCTTCCTAGCCCGGCAGGAGTCCTCGCGGCACTCGATGCACTCCCTGCCGCCGGTTACCAGCGTCGTCGTCTGGCGCAGCGAGTTGGCCAGGGTGCGGCGGATCGTCACCCAGCTGTCGTGCAGATCGAGTTCGCCGAGACCGAGCCACAGCCGCCCGCGAACCTTGCATGCCACCGCCCGGAGCTGCCCGCGCAAGACGAGATGATGCCGACTTAATCTGCCTGCTGGATTCGAACAGATCGCAGGGAGCGGGTCGCTGCTATCGGGCTTCAGCGAAGGCGGCGCCGAGCTTGAGGACGGTGAGCAGGCGGGCGGAGTTGCCGGAGCGGGCGTTACGGACTTGGCGGACGGAGGGAGGGGGTTGTCGGGCGCCGACGCTGGGGGGCGGCTCTGAACACGGCGGATCTCCCGGAAATGCACCTTGCCGCTTGCTAGTGAGGCATTTGCAGTGCCGTTCGCGGCCCAAGGCGGGCAGCCTCGCTCTGCTATTCTGTCGTTGAATTGGCTAGGCAATTGAGGCGGAGGTCGGACTAGGTGAAGCTGTTGGTTATCGGGGGCGATGGCAGAGCCCATGCCATTGCATGGCGGCTCGCGACCGATTCCAGCACGAACAGCGTGTTCTGCGTTCCGGGGAATGCCGGTGCCGTCGAGGACGCCCTTTGCATCCCGGGAAACATATCGAAAGTTGGCGACATGTCGGCTGTTGCCGACCTCTTCAAAGTGGATTGCGCGGTGGTAGGGCCGTCGAAGGCGATTTTCGCAGGGGTCGTGGACGAGTTCAGGTCAAAGGGCATTTCGATCGTAGGACCGACCGCGGAGGCTGCGCAGCTCGGGTCGAGCCGCGTGTTCGCGAAGGAATTCATGGTCCGCCACGGCATTCCAACCCCGAGATTCGCCGTTCTGGAGCGGCTCGATGACATCCAGGAGATCGTCGGTAGGTTTGGATATCCAGTTGTGCTGAAGACTGACGGACCGACTGGCCCGAACGATATCGTGATCGCCGTTGACGGGGCCACCGCACGTGCGGAAGCGACGCGGATGCTGGGGGGCGAAGAGGCACGTGAAGCCAGCAACAGGATCGTCGTCGAGGAGAATGCCGAAGGCGAGCAGCTGCTGTTCACCGTCCTCAGCGATGGCGGCAGCTACTGCTTGTTCCCTCCTGTGCGCACTCAAAGGCATGCTCGCGACGGTTCCCAAGGGCCTAGGACCGCCGGCATGGGGGCTTACTGCGACGATTCCATTCTCGACAGTTCCGACTACGGCACGATTCTCGACCTCATCGTAGAGCCTGCTTTGTCTGCGATGATTCGCCAAGGGACGCCGTTCACCGGATTCTTGGTGTGCGAATTGATAATGGCGCCAACCGGGCCCAAGGTCCTCGAGTTCAAGGTTCGGCTCGGCGACCCGGAGACACAGGCGCTGCTCTACCGCCTGGAGGCGGGCTTTGCGGAACTGGTCGTCAGTGCCGCGAAGGGGTCCATGGACCTGTCCTTGGTCAGAACGGCGGCCAAGTCAAGCGCGTGTGTAGTCATGGCTTCCGAGGGATATCCAGGGTCGTACTCGACGGGGTTCGTGGTCGAAGGAATCCGAAGGGCAGAGCATCGCAACGTCAAGGTCTTCCATGCCGGAACGAAGCTGTCCGGCGGAAAGCCCGTGACTACCGGCGGTCGCGTGGTTGGGGTCACGGCGCGGGGCAAGCACCTCTCTAGCGCCGTGGAGCACGCTTACGGCGCTGTCGAGTCAATTCGATTCAAAGGATCGCACTATCGCCTAGATATAGGTTCCGCCGGTCATGACCGGCCTTAACGATGAGTCCCAACATCCCTCGAAGCCTGCTGCAAGATTAGCAAGGTACTCCCTCGGGTAGGGTTTCCGATAGGCATGTTTGCTCATAGTGTGGGGTGTCCTTACCCCGCCCTCTCAGCGAGCAATCAACTGCCTATCAAGCTATCTCAGCCAGCCAAGAGGATGGGTCCATTTCAAGTCGCTGGGTCGGCCAGTTTACGGCCCCACCGCCAACGCTTCTTGCGGAAAAGTCGAGCAGACGCAAACCCTTCCGAGTGCGCGGGCTGGGGGAAATGCACTACTCAAGCCACGCTGTCACCGAGTTAGGCGATCCCTCAACGCAATCGCTGTTGGATCGTTCGGATGGACCGTGAGCAAGGCATCCAGGCTTGCGAGGGCGCTGTCCTTGTCACCCAGCGCCAAATGAGCCCTGACGGCATTGAGGTAGGGCTGGACCAGTTGGGGCTTGAGCTCCCGGGCTCGGGACAGCAAGGGCAGGGCTGGTCGAAATCGGCCAGTCTCGATGTAGACGCCACCGAGATCGGCGAGCGCCTCCGCATAGTCGGCGCGCAGCTTCAAGGCGGCTTGCAACGACGATTCAGCTTCCTCAAAGTTACCCCTCTGAGCCTGAACCAAGCCCAAGCTATAGTGCGCTTCCGCAAATTCCGGTCTCACTTCTAGGGCCTTGCGCAGCGAGCTCGTGGCTTGATCCCACGATCCGGCCTGAGCGTGCAGTATCCCCAGGTCATGCAGGGCCTCAACGTGGTCTGGCGCAAGTTCAACTGCTCGGCGAAGGGATACTGCCGCGTCATTGGCTTGCCGTGTCTGTAGGTAGAGCCAGCCGAGGTTGTAGTGCGTCTCAGGGTTGTCGGGATCGATCTCCCTCGCAGAGAGCAGGGCCGGGAGGGCAGCTTGATACTCTCCTTGCCGTGATACGACCGCGCCCCACACTCGCAATGCTTCCGTGTCGTCGGGCACCTGCGAGAGCGCCGCCGTCGCGGCCGCCCGAGCCTCGGAAAGCCTGCCAAGCTCAGCCAATGCCGATGCCATGTGGACCTGGGCCGCTACGCCGGGCAACCCCAGTTCGACCGCGGCTTGGTGCGTTGCAAGAGCCTCCTGCCACCGGCCCTGCTCCCCGTACATGCTCCCCAAGCGGTCAAGAATCGCCGCGTGCCCCGGATGGGCCTCAACGGCGTATTCCAGTGTCGCCAGAGCTTGGCCAGCAAGGCCGGCGGCCGCGTACGCGTCGCCCAGCTGGACCCAATTCCTCTCGAAGCGTGTAACGTATGCACGGCCAGGGAAAGGCAGCGCCCGCTCGAGCAGTTCAGATTCCTTGTCCGGCCAGCGCTCCAGATCGCTGAGAATCTGCTCGGCGGATGTCAGGCCCCGGTACAGCTTGAGGATCTTGCCCGACTCGTCCATCAGAAAGGAGGTGGGAATCGCCAGCTCGCCCGATTGGTCAAGAATGTGACGGACCAACAGATCGAACGCAGTCACCGAGTCCTCGTCTGGTAGCACGACGGGGAATGGCAGATCCCTCTCGCGCACGAAGCGGCGGACAGCCTCGTACTCGCTTGGCTCGTCCACAGATACCAATACCGGCACCAACGAGGCCGCTTCCAAGGCTGCCCGATGCTCGTTGAAATCAGCCAATTCGACCTGACACGGCGCACACCAAGTGGCCCAGAAGTTCAGCAATACCCGCTTCCCGCGGTATCGCTGCGACAGAAATTCCCCGCCGTTTAAGGACTGGCCCCGCAACTCGGGGGCCGGAGTCGCCTCGGTCAGCCAAATGCCTGTCCGGCTCGTGCTGACCGCGGGCTCGCTCGAGTCCCGTTCGTACTGGATCGCTGGCGTGGCCTGGAATGGTATTTCGGTGACATCTTCCCTACCCTCCGTGACGAGGAGGAGCCGGTCGGCCGGGATCCCTTGATGAAGATCTACCCGCCCAGATGGCCAAAACACCTTAACTTCGTGGATTTCGTCTTCTGCTCCCAGGCCGAAATGCAACGTCCGCGAGGGCTGCGAGCGGAATCCCGAGCCGCTGCGAACGGATCGGGTCAGACGCCGTCCTGACGCCGTTTCCAAGACGAGCCTCGCGCCGACTGCATCGCGATTGCTCTCGGTGCCCTCGAGCCGGAAAGCCACCGAGTGATGGGTTGTCGGCAGATTGTTCCGCAGCAGTCGAAGCTGGGGGGAGTTCCGGTTGTTGAGCAGGATGTCGGCGTCTCCGTCTCGGTCAAAGTCGAAGGTAACGAAGGCGCGGCCGTCCTCTGGAAAATCCAGCCCGGCGACCGCGGACAAGTCCGCGAACGTGCCGTCCCCGCGATTCCAGTAGAGAACATTCCGTTCGTGTCCGCTAAGGCTGCCATTGAGTCGGATCAGCCGGTACAGCAAGGCCCAGCTGCGCTCATACTGCGAAGAGCGAGCTTGGTCTTCAGGAGAGGACGACACGACCTGCCGCCAAAAGAAACTTCAAAGATCCGGATCGTCTTTCTCCGTGCCGGTGACAAAGCCGTTGACGATGTAAATGTCGAGGTTCCCGTCGTTGTCAAAGTCCAGGAAGTCGGAGCACCACGCCCAGCGCCCCATTTCCACGCCCGACGCAATGGTGACGTCCTCGAAGTCGGATCGCTCGCTGCGAAATAGCGAGTTCCCGCGCGCGTGGCGGCGGTAGATGTCCTTGGGGGCATCGGGGCTATCGAGCTTGAAGTCGCGTTGCATGGTGACGCGCCGTCCCGCCGACGACCACATGTTGCCGAAGTAGACGTCTTCCCAGCCGTCCCCGTCGTAGTCGCCAACTGCCACGCTCATGCCGGCACCGGCATCTTCGATTCCGGCTTCCTCAGCGACATCGCGAAACTGGCCATCGCCTTGGCTTCGATAGAGGTTCTTGCGTCCGAAATCGTTTGCGACGAAGAGATCCGGAAGCCCGTCTTGGTCGTAATCGGCCCACGTGCAAGCGTGGCTGAACCGATTGTTGTTCTCGCCGAGCCCCGTCCTTGACGTCACATCCTCGAACGTTGCGTTCCCCAGATTCCGATAGAGAACGTTGGGCGGGCCGTTCGTCGCGTCGTAATAGGGCCGCGGCAGCTGCGACGCGGCATTCGGCCAGAGGTATGCAGTCACGTATAGGTCCAGATACCCGTCGAGGTCATAATCGCCAAGGCAACCTCCTACCGCTCCCGGCCTCACCCCGACGGGAAATCCCATCCTGGACAGGCGGAAGCTGCCGCTTCCGCCGTTGAGGAAGAGCAGCGGCTGGCCTGTTGACAGAATCACAATCAGGTCTTGCGTGCCGTTGTTGTCGACGTCCGAGAAGAACGCCGCTGACGAGCCATCCAAGGCGTCGAGGCCTGCCTCGGCGCTGACATCGGCGAATTGGCCGTTGCCCAGGTTGCGAAACAAGCGGTTCGGCAATCCTCCCGGCTGCGTCAGATAGAAATCCTCGAGGCCATCCCCGTCGTAGTCCCCGACCGCCAGACCTTGCTGGCCGTAAACGTCCATTCCCGAGGCGGCATCCATTCGCGTCCGCCAGACCTCCGTGCCGAACTTCAACTGCTCATGGAATGAGGCGTTCTGTCCGAACGCCGCTTCAGAAACATCCTCGAAGGCCGCGACGTTGGAGTGGCTTCGCTCGCTGGTGCCTGCTTGTATGGCGGTCAGCAACCAACGGCCGTCCGGCGTTTGCTTCCACTCGGACGCCCAATCGGCACTAATCTGCTGGCGTAGGCCGGTCTGCGTCACTCCCGCCAATTGAAATCGCAGGTTCGCGCTCGCGGCGCGCTGCCCGCGCGGCTCGATGCCAACTACCTTGAACTTGGCCCAATCTACCGAGCGGTAATCCGACAAGAGGGCATCGAATTCCCTGCCGAGGGAATCGTAAGTGATGCTTCTATCGATCCTCGGCGCACCGTGGAAGGATCGCAGCACTCCCTTTGAACTAGTGAGTTGTTCGATGGCTGGAATCAAGGGGGATCCCTCAAACTCCGGAGCGATTCTCTCTTCCAAACGTATATTGCCGGAGACTAGGTCACTTGCGAGCCCAGCCAGAAAGCGTTCGATCTCGCCAGCCTGCAGTTCGGATAGGGATCCGGACGCCTCGGGGTCGACCAGCGCCAAGACCTGCTGGACCGGCGTGGCCCCTGCTGTTGCCGCATCTGCGCGCAGCGGAGCGCTCTCGCCAAGCTCTACTGGCTGTCCTAGGCAAAGTCCAGTCGCTGCGCAAAATCCAAGAGTCAAGAGCCTGAAGGCCATGTCAGGTCACGAGCCGGAGCTTGCGGGGCCACCAGCGAGTTCGGACATCAAGATTATACGGACGGCCAGCGGCGTCATTCAAGGCTAGCGGCCCTGAAGGGCCTCTTCGAGCCTAAGCAGCGAGGCGCTGGTAAGCCCGCTCCCTGCGGCAGCGCATGGATTCTGCACCTGCACGAATCGCCGCTGGGAGCAGCAATCGGCGACGCTTGACCAGTTCCGGTGGTGCGCGTCGCGAGGCAGCTGCGAAGCCACTCCCGCATTCTGCACGAGGCTCTCGCATCGACCCGCAACGGGAAGGAACACCTCTCGTGCAACGAACCGGCGTTGACTTGCTATTGGCGGTATGGTAACTTACCCGTGCCTGGTGAGGGTAACGAGCGCATCCGTGCTTTGCCGAATGGCCAAGATTCTGGGATCGGGGCTGTGGCAAGGGTAATGCGGCTGCATTCATTCGGGGTGATAGGAGGCCCGATGCCATGAAGTTGAAGAGTTCGATCGCGTTGTTCGTTTTGTCACTGATCCTTGTTGGCAGCGCCGCCGCGCAGTTCCTGTTGCGCGGGACGATCGGCGGGTTGGTAACGGACGTAACCGGCGCCGTGATCGTCAACGCCACCGTTACGCTGACCGACCTGGAACGCAACCAGTCCACGATCGCGCAGACGAACGAAGGCGGCCTGTTCTCGTTCCCCAACCTAGTGGCCGGCAACTACCAGGTCGCGGTTGAGCGGGAAGGCTTCAAGACCGGCGTGTCAGATATCGTCGTCATCACGACCAATGACAATGTCCGGGTCGACATCGCCATGGAGATCGGCGACGTTACCGAAACCGTCGAGGTGACCACAGCAGCTCCGCTCATTCAGACCGAGCAAACCGTCGTTGGGCAGGTGGTCGACGAGACTCTGGTGGAGGCCCTCCCGGCGCTCGGACGTAACTTCTTGGCATTTTCGACGCTGGCGCCGAATGTAAGCTCGTTCCCCAGGAACGGCGCGGCAAATGCCACTTGGTCGGTCGGTTCTCATCACACAGTCGGCGGAGTCGCGGTCCAAGTGGGCGGGGGCGGCGACAACGGCCTCTATATGAACGGCGTCAACATCAACGACTCGTGGCTGGGCGGGACGCAATATTCGCCCTCCATGGAGAACGTGCAAGAAGTCAAGGTTGACACCGCAAACTTCTCCGCCGCCAGCGGAAGGGACATTTCGATGACGAGTGTTATGACGAAAGCCGGCACCAACGAATTTCACGGGGGCCTTTTCAACTACCTCCAGAACGAGGCCTTGAATGCTTGGAATCCGTTTGTCAAGGCCGAGTCGGAGCCGGGCCAGAGGCAGGACAAGCTCCAGCGCAACCAGTTCGGCGGTAACATCGGAGGCCCGATAGTGCGCAACAGGGCGTTCTTCTTCTTCGGGTACGAAGGCTTTGACAACAACAGTGGAAGCGTGGATTCAGGCTCATTCGGCGGCAGCAACCTATTCCGTGTCCCTACTGCCGAAGAGCGGCAGGGAGACTACAGCGGATTGGTGAACCGCTTCCCGAATGATCCGAACGTGCTTCTCTACAACCCGTTCACCACGCGGTTTGACGCGGATGGCAACAGCATCAGGGATCGCGTCGTGAACAACGACCTCCGCACGACGGGCATGATCAACACCACCGCCCTCCAGCAGATCAACGATATCTACCCGACATCGAACGGATTCGTCAATACCAACAACCCCGACGATTTACGCAACCACAGGGTGATCTCGAAACGGACCAACTTCAATTGGCGCATTGACACCCGCTTCGATTATCGGATCACGGACAACGACAACGTCTATGTCTCATACTCCGAATCTCTTGGTCTGGACGACAACCGCGGCGGCCTGTTCCCGGACCTTGACCGCAACGTGGAGGACTCGTCGTACGTAATCGGGATCAGCTATGCTCGCGTATTCACGCCAACTCTGACCAACGATTTCACCTTCGGGTTCACCCGGCCTCATCTCAACAGCGTTGATCAGGGCACAATGGAAAAGCTGGCGCAAACCGACACGCCCCGAAATCGCCATTTCCAGAATCTGGGCGACCCCAACGAAGTCGGATTCGGCATGCACAGCATCAGCGTCGGAGGGTATTCGGGCCACGGTATTGGCGGGGCGACTATCTTCGACAACCCTGGGATCCAATTCGGCAACAACGCCAGCTGGGTGCGGGGAAGTCACTCGACCAAGTTCGGGTTTAACTACGTCAACAAGGGCGAGAGGGTCCTTAGCGCCGGCGGCCGTTCCGTGAGGTTTGACCAGACATTCACGCGGGCCGGGAGCATGGATAGTTCACTGGGAGGCGATGGGATGGCCTCTTGGATGCTGGGCCTGCCGACGAGCATGACCAGAACGAACACCTTCGGCGGCGAGCAGCCTTGGAGAACGGCGTGGAACGATGTCTGGGGATTCTATTTCGAAGACAAGTGGCAGGTCAATCCCAAGCTCACGATCAACCTCGGACTGCGCTACGACATGATCATTCCTACCTACTCGCCGAGCGACTACTGTTGCGCCCTGCTCGACAGGAACTACCCAGACTGGCAGCTGGTCGTGCCCGGCCGGGCCGACGGCTACCCGAGAAGGGCGTTGTCGTCGGACAAGAATAACTTTGGTCCGCGGCTTGGCCTAGCCTATCGGATCCAGCCCGATCTGGTGGTTCGGGCCAGCTACGGCGTCTTCTACCAAGGCGGCATTAGCGAGATCCGGGCACGGACCACTTCGAACGTGCCCTCCGCGGGGGGCGAGACAGTGAGCAATGCGGCGCTCGGCATTCCGGATGACCAGCCCAACTTGACTTTCGGCGACATCTTCCCTCAGGGGCGCGACCTTGTCTTGGGCGATTTCCCGGTGAGCACCGGCCCTGGCACCGGCTACTACCAGTTCCCTTGGAGCTGCACGGGAGAGTGCCACATGGTTGACCAGGAGTCCCAAGTTGACCCGTATTACCAGCGGTGGATGATCGACATTCAGAAGAGCATCGGCCAGGACGTCGTGTTGTCGCTGGCATACCAAGGAGCTCGCGGCACCAAGCTTCCCTACCGGGAGGCGATCAACGCCCCGCCGTACCGTACCGGATGGCCAGACGATGCGGATTACGTCGACCAGTTCCGCCCGAATTCGAGCGGACGGTTTCGCGACATCCGGGTGATTCGGCATGGCAACAACTCCTTTTACAACGCGGCCACCATCAAGCTCGAACGACGCTTTAACCGAGGCCTGCAGTTCACCACCCACTACACGTGGTCCAAGACGGTCACGGACCCGATCCTGTTCGCGGCCGAGTACCTGGAGATGTGGCGCACTGCGGGGGCCGCCCTGCAATGGGACTATAACCGCAACCTTGGCCGCGGCGAGGCCGAGTACTCGCACCCTCATCGCTGGATCTCGGCGGTTGTTTGGCAGCCGGAATGGGGCAAAGGCCTGCCGGCGATACCCAAAGCGTTGTTGCACGGATGGAACACGAGCGTGATTACGACCTTCGAGTCCGGCAATGCGTGGACCGTCTTCAATGATCAGACTTCGGCTCGTGACCGCGAGCCGAACATGCCGAATCGGGTGGGCGATCCGAACTTGCCGCGGGGGTCCCGCAGGCCGGGTGGCTTCTTCGACACGAGCGCGTTTGCCGACCCAGGCCTCGACGTCAAGGGCAATTCCGGCCCGGGCACCGTCCGTGGACCTGGTCAGAACAACTGGAACGTCAACACTGCGAAGGTCTTCAGCCTGACGGAGAGGATCAATCTCGAATTCCGGGCTGAGATGTATAACTTCTTCAACCACACCCAGTACAAGAACATCAACACCACCTTCTCGACGTTCACGGGTACCAACTTCGGCTGGATCACTGGGGCGCGCGACGGCAGGTTCATACAGTTCGGCCTGCGTTTGACGTTCTGACAAGGCAATCTCGAGACAATGGCCGGTCTCCGCGCGTCGTCGCGTGAGCGAGCGCCAAGGCGGGAACGCTCTTCTCGGCCCGGTCCTAGGGCCTGACCGAGAAGAGCGCATGTCCGACTTCCGTCTCTTGACTCGAAGGAATCGGCGCGGGTACCTCTCTGACGAGAATTGGGAATGCCCCTAGACCTTGGAAGCAACTCATGCGCCTTGCTTGGTGACTCGGCGATGTGATGGTCCGTGCGAATCGAAACGTCCCGGATGAACCGGGGTGCATATATCCAGAAGATGTCGCAGGTCATCCGGGAGGCGCGGGGACGACTCAAGCCGGGCGAAGGCAAGGGAGGAATCGAGGTAGCGCGCGTCGCAACGGCAACCTCGTGCGGTGCCGACACGCCTCCGCACCTGCCTTCGCCGGATTCCAGCGTCGACCGAAGGACAAGGTCTGGAATCTCGTCCGATCTAAGGACCCGCCGATAGGCCCCTTACTGCAGTTGAACGGACACCGACCGACGAGGCAGACTCCATAGATGCTGCCGAGATCCTGTCGTTTCTACGTCCGCCGCGAACGACAAGTGATATCAAGAGCCTCGTCGAGCGTTACACGAGAATCAGCGCTAAGGAAGAGACTCTGCAAAACCGTAGCCACTCCAGTCGGGAAGTTGATGATGTAGCGGGGAGTGGTGGGCGCTCCCGTTTCGAACACAAGCATGCGCCCAGGCTGGACATCGCCACGCTTGCAGGCTTCGGCGTAGGCGCGGAAGTTCTCCGGGAAGGCCCGCTTGAAGGGCAATCCCGCGTCCGATTGCTCCGACGCAGTTCACCGTGTTGACCAGCGTTTCGGCGTCTTCCGCAACAACATCGCCGACCTTGAATCTAATCATCGGCACTATTCGCGTATCAATATTACCAATAAGCTTGATCTTGACAGTGGGTTGGTGAGCAGCTGTACGGATGGCGCTACGCGCTTGCTCAAGTGCCTTCGTCGACCGTACACCGACCCGCCGGACCAAGAACCACGGGAACAAATTCTCCACCAGAAACTCCTCTTGCCTTTGCTCTTAGGCCCTGCCAGTCTCTGGCATTGACAGCCTTCCAATCGATCTCGGGCAGTTGTGCCAAGTCGCAGCGATCTTGAAAATACGAGGAGCCAACATTGGAAAGTGTGAAGGCCCATCGGTTGCCGCTTTGGCCGGCCCACGCCACTGTCTCGTGGAGATCGGCTTCGAGATGCACGATGGGGCCTTGTCCGCCGCAATACGTGAGTTCTTGGTGATTAGCCCTATGGATCACGTACAACATGACTGAGCGAAGACAAAACCGTTTTCGGTACCCGCTTGAATCGCTCCGGGATGCATTGGACCGTCCAAGGCGCCAATGCCATTGCCGCCCTGCGCTGCTGCACCCTCAGCGGACTCTACGAAGACTTCTGGGAATACCGCCACGACCGTCCTTGATATACACGCGGACGGGCTCTGCCTCTAAATGACCGCCAATCTGAAGAATCATTCTGATGTCGTACCCCCCTGCGCCTGCTCTTGGCTAGCGGGCCCTGTCCGCCACCGACTGCTGCGCCGGCCAGCTACTTGAGGTTCCCGCAATCGGCTCCCCCGCCCCCCACCACCTCTTGCGCCCCGGCTGAATGGTTGCGTGAAGCACAAGGAAGCTGCGTCCGATGTTGTAGCATGAAGATGCGTTCTAAAGGGCTGCTTGGGCATAGCATCGGGCGACCCAATAGCGTCGGGAGAGGTGTTCGTATGGACAGAGTATTCGTCTATTGGGACAACTCGAACATTTCCCACGAAGCGCAACGCTTTGCCATCGAACGCAATGAAGGGCCCAATGCTCGCTATCGCGTGAGGGTCAACTTTGAGAATATTCTCAGGCTAGCCCATGCCGACCGACCACTTGAGAGAGCGCTAGCGGCTGGTTCCGTCCCGCCGGAACTGCGACATCTGTGGAACCGGCTGGACGAACTCGGCGTAGATGTAGCGCTGTTTGATCGGGGCGAGCCTGGCCGCGGAGAACAGAACATGCCTGACCGCGTCCTACAGTTGCGCATGCTCGAAGATGCCCTCGACTACAATGGCGATCCCGGGATCGTGGCGCTCCTGACCGGCGACGGCGCAGGATACATGGAAGGTGCTGGGTTCCATAGCACTCTGGAACGCATGCACAAACGTGGCTGGCGCATCGAGATCCTTTCATGGGCACATTCATGCAATCAGCGGATGCGCTCCTGGGCGCAAGAGCACGGAGCTTTTGTGCCGCTGGACGACTTCTACGAGGCCATCACGTTCATGGAGCCATCCCGACCAGGGCATGAATTTGCGCACGAGCGGAGGTCGAGCGAATTGGACTTGTCCCGTCGACCCATGGCATAGGAGGTTCTCAGCTGCGCGATTGGGTGGGCTAGAACCTCTATTCTTTGCCTAACCACTTCGGAATCAGTGAGATTGCCGCTCACTCCGGGTGATCTCGCATCCATGACCTGCCAGCTAGCTGGCGCTTTTTCTTTTGCTTGAGGATGTCGCGAATTTCCCTCAGTACCCTAATGTGCTCATCAGCACATTGCCTGAGCTCACTGTTAGGTCTGAAGGCATCATCGAAAACAAATGTTCCGGCACTCTGAATGCTGGAACTGACTCTATCGAGACTTACCTCCACGGTTCTGTACCCCTTGGAGATGTGCCGCATGGGTCCAAGTGTTCTGAGGTCGGATTCAAGCACGTTGACTCGATACAAGATTCCAGCCAAGTTGTCATCATGAAGTGCGGATGGGTCCGACTTGCCTTGCTCTCGCATTTCCGCGCTGAGTCGCCTCTCGATGTCGATAGCGTTGGTGAACTGGTTTTGCAGGACACTTCCAGATTGCCAGTAGGAGAGCATTGATGCGGCAAGGAACATTCCTAGCACTATCAATATCACTGCCCACCATGAGAGGGTGCATGCATTGCTGTTCGTAAGAGCCGTGACCAAGACCGCATAAGCCGCGCAAAGCGAGGCGAAGTTCGAACCCGCATAGCCCTAGTTCGCCAGGAATTCGGGAGATCGCGAGCCTCGCAGCAATGCCGACACGCGATTTCGCCGCCCCGCAGGCTACTGCACCAGTTCGATGTTCACGCGGCACCCAACTCCGGCTGCCGCTCGCTGCAAGCTCCTGAGCGTGATATCGCTCTTGGGGTCGAGCAAGCGGTCCACCTGCGAGCGGCTCGTCTTGAGCAACGTGGCAATCCTGTCCTTCGAGAGCTTATTCTTCTTCATCGCGTCGGCAAGCTGCCACGCAACGACTTCCTTGACCGCATTCGCCTGCGCCTCCTCAAGAGTGCCCTCTTCCATGAGGAAGTCATCAATGCTAGATCCCAGATTCTCTTGGCTCACCGTTCCAACTCCTTCTGGCGCGTACGCTCCGTTGCAAATGATTGCCGCGAGTATCGACGGAAACAATCACGAAGGCGGCGACGATCGAGTGTAGGTTATCCAGACCCCTGCGCCGAGAACCGCCAGGGAGGCGGTACCACGCCGGCCAACCTGAGATATACGACCACTGAGCCTCGATGGTGGGCGGAATGCATGTACGCCCGCATGAACACATCTTGGGCAGTGTGCAGCGTCTTCGGTCCGACCGGCCCAAAATCGAGGTCGCGCCGGGTGAAGTCGTCCTCGGTGATTGCCGCGAGCACTTCGGCCACATAGTCATACGACGCAGCAAGATAGTTGCGCAGGGCTTGCGGGGACACCTCGTCCGGCACCGGGGGTGGACTGATTGGTAGCCCGAAAGTCCTGAAGTAGTTGACGTTCGCGTGAGCGTAGTGTCCGATCTGGTCGGAGAAACTTCGCTGCGCCGGAGTCGGCGTGAGATCGTAGTGCTCCGTCGGCATGGCATCCAGAACAGCGAGCGAGTATTGCTTCTCCACCCGCCAGTGAGCCAGGAAGTCGTCGCGGAGCCGCTCCGCGAAGCGGTTCTTCCACTCTCTGGCCGTGGCCGCGGCAGTCGTGGCGGCACCAACAACTCCAAGGAAAAGTACGCGTCGTTGCATCTGCTCTAGGACGTTAGCACGTCGGTACTACGGATTGTTCGATAGAGCTTGTGGCGCACCTGTCCTCCGAAGGGGCGGATGCCCGCCCCGTAGTGACAGGCTGACGAGACTGTAATCCCGCTACGCAAGGCGGAAGGTCTCACAGACTCAAGTGCAGAAATGAGCAGTCCGCGACCCTGATCTACTCGCGCGGCGCTGCTGTGGTCGGGCGAGGCTGGCCGGGTGTCGCTGGACTGAATATGTGTGGAATATTGTGTAATAATTCACACAATGGCAACAAACCTCGGCATCGATCCAGACCTGCTAGAAAGGGCCCTCGCCATCGGAGGCGAACGGACCAAGAAGGCGACGGTCAACCGTGCATTACAAGAGTTCATTGTTCGCCGCAGCCAGGCGCGGCTGCTTGACTTGTTCGGAACGCTTGATTCGGACGGCGACTACGACTACAAAACCGAACGGAGCCGCGAATGAGCCTATTCGTCGATACCAGCGTGTGGTCCTTGGCATTTAGGCGCGATTCGCCAGCAGGAGTCCCGGAAGTGAGGCGCCTGCGGGATGCGCTCTTGGAAGGCGAGGCTGTACATGCAACTGGCTTGGTCCTGCAGGAGTTGCTGCAGGGGTGGTCGGGGCCACGTGATGGAGAGCGGATCGCCGATCGCTTTGCCGACATTTCTCTGGCCTTGCCGACTCCGGACGATCACATTCACGCAGCGAGAATTCGCAACGAATGCCGTCGCCGTGGCATCCAAGTAGGAACCATCGATGCGCTGCTAGCCCAAATCTGCATCCGGCATGACCTTGTCATGCTGACGTGCGATCAGGATTTCAGCTACATTGCTCGCCACACAGCGCTTAGAGTCTGGAGCAACCGCTGACTGCGGGGACTTCGTTACTTCAGACAGCGCTGCCGTAAACGCCGGGCTGCGCCCGTCTGCGCACACGCGACACTACACGGCGACTCCAAAGCTATAGCAGTCCGAGCCACTTGCCCGGAGCTAGTCGGCGCCACATGAATACACTGGCGAGAACATCCCGGCCAATCAATCTGACACGCACTCGTCCGAATTCAGTCGAACCGTTCGAATCACGGCTGAACGGGCATAGGCTGTGAGGACTCGTATACTGCCCTTCGTCGATGCGATCATCTCCAAGCACGGCTCGCTACCGATTCTCCGGCTACACCCTGTCCCCCGCCCGCAGGGCCCTCGTCCACGAAGGTCGAGAGGTCGCACTGATCCCGCGCTGTTTTGACCTGTTGGTTCTGCTTATCGAGCGGCGGGACGAGGCGGTGTCTAGGCATGACATCCTCGACACGGTGTGGAGTGACGTGGTGGTCACCGATGGCGCCTTGAGCCAAGCAGTCCGGATCCTGCGACGCACCTTGGGCGACGACCCGCACGAGCCGACGTTCATCCGTACGGTGCAGCGGCACGGCTACAGATTCGTCTGCGACGAAATCGTCGAGGAGCCGGACGAGGGACCAATGGAGACTGTGCGGGCCGCCACATTAGAGCCCGAGGCAAACTCCTCCTTCGATCAGGCCCTCAAAACGCTGCTCGACGACCAGCCCGACGACTGCGAAGAAGCGGATGTTCGTCGGCGACAGGCTGCCGAGACACTGCACCAGCTAGGCACGGCGAAGGCTCTGGACCGGCTCAACCTCAGTGACGGGCAGTCTGTGGCCCTCGCCTATTTGCGCGACACCCGCTGGGACGTGCCCGGTGCTGGGCCAGTTCCGCTCTTCGGGAATCCGGGCTGGCTCGCGGCCGCGAGAATTCTATTCTGGCTTCGAATCCGTCGTGCGGCCGGGCTAGTCGGGCGCCGGTGGGTGGCGGCGGCTGTGGGTGGAGCGGCCGCGGGGGCGACCGCCGGCCTCCTCGGCGGCCTCGCCCTCCGTTTTGGCCCTGGATCGACGGCGGAAAACGGCGTGCTGCTGGTGCTGCCGCTTCTTGGAACGGCGATCGGTGGTGTAGGGGCCGCAGGGGTCGGGGCTGGGCTGGCTGCCGCGGAAGCCGCCTTTCGCGCCCAGCGCCGGATAGCGCTAGCCGTTGCCGGGGTCTTGAGCGGGCTGGCGGTCGGCGCGACAGCCCATCTCTTGGGACGGCTAGTACTGGAGGGCCTGTTCGGCCGCGACCTCTCGCCGCTGACCGGTGCCCTTGAAGGCTTGGTCATCGGCGGAGCGGCCGGGCTGGGGTACGGGCTCGCCACGCCCACAGCCGAGGGCGGCATGGCCACCCCGCACGGGCTCTCCCGGGTCCGCGTCGCTCTCTTGACCGGGCTCGTCTGCGCGTTGGCCGCCGGGCTGCTCGGTTGGAGCGGTCGGATCTTGGGAGCGATGAGCCTCGATTTCATGGCGCAGAGTTTCCCCGGGTCGCAGGTAGGCGTCGCGCCTCTGGCCCGCCTGCTCGGCGAGCAGGTGCCAGGGGTCGTCACGCGGGCCGTGATCAGCGCTTTCGAAGGGCTGCTGTTCGGCTGTGGTCTGGCCTCCGGGCTGACCAAGCGGCCCCGCTGAGCGGGTTTCGACCGGTTTCACCGAAATATCACCGAACGCTCATTTCTCGCTCATGTATCAGGGCGGCCCCGTTCCGATACTGACCGCAAGCGATTCCGGTCGCGGCCCAACCGCCAACAAGAAGCGAGAACTATGCCGTTGCAAGATCCCTTCCGACCCTCTCCTCCATTCTCGTGGTCGGTCGCCCACGAGGACCTAGCACTGGTGTCCCGAGAGCCGCAGGAGTTCATCGACATCACTGAGCGGATGCCCGTCTTCGCGTTGCGCCATTTCGCCTACGCCCCCGGGTGGAAGAAGTTCGAACCACTCTGGGATTGGGCGATCCGCGCGCAGCAAGTGCCGCGCATGCGCGCGGTCTTGGAACAGGTCCTGCGCGGATTCGGAAGAGAGGCGGAGCAAGCCGCGCCTCGCGGCGACATCGGAGTGCCGCGCGCAGGAGCGACCTCCCGGCGAGAGGTGGCGTGAGATGAATCGAGCGGCAAACGGCGGCCTACACGTAGGCCTGATCATGGACGGCAACGGGCGCTGGGCGCGAGCGCGCGGCCTCCCACGCACGGAGGGACACGCTCGCGGGGCCGATGCAGTGCGCCGCACGGTGGAAGCCGCACCCGAGCTCGGCATCAAGACACTGACGCTCTACGCATTTTCCGCCGACAACTGGCGACGGCCTGCCGCCGAGGTGTCGACCCTCATGGGATTGTTGGAGTCCTTTCTAGTCCGCGAGCGCATCAACTGTCGTCGGCGCGGGGTGCGACTGGCATTGATCGGTCGGCGAGACCGCTTGTCGCCCGAACTGGTCCGTGCTATCGAAGAGGCAGAGCGCGCGACACGCGATGGCAAGCAGCTCTACCTGCGGTTGGCCGTGGACTACTCGGCTCGCTCGGCGATCGTCGCCGCGGCGGACACCCTGAAGCCGGATGAGGGCTGCGACGAGAGCGGCTTCTTACAGCGGGTCAATCGCGCCTGCCACTCCGATCCAGAAACACCGCCGGTCGACTTGGTGATCCGGACAAGCGGCGAGCAACGACTGAGCGACTTCCTGCTCTTTGAATCGGCCTATGCGGAACTCATGTTCATTGACACGCTGTGGCCGGACTTCGATAGAGAGGATCTGCGCAGAGCGGTCGAGGCGTTTCATCGTCGCGACCGACGCTATGGCGGCCTGACCGCAGGAAAAGGCGATCTGAGCCGCGGAGTGCCCCCTGTTTCGGCGAACGCTGCACCACCGACGCAAGCGCTGTGAGTGGCGAAGCCCTCGATCACCCGTACGGACGAGAGTGCGGGCGAGTGGCTGTTGGATCGCAGAATGCGGTCCAATGGGGCCGCTACAATGCCTTGGAGGCGGGTTCATCCGCGATTGAATGCAGGAAACCGGCAACCATCCGACCATCCGTATTGGCACTTGGAACACCGAGTGGAGGAAGCCAGAGAGCAATTCGGGGACGATCATCAGCAAGACACTCACCGCGACTGCCTGCGACATCCTGTGCGTAACCGAAGGGTTTGCCGGGATCCTCCCAGTTGGCGGCCATGTAATGGACGCGGGCGAGGACTGGGGCTGCCCGAGCAAGAAGGGGCGCAGGAAGGTGCTGCTGTGGAGCAAGCGACCTTGGACTCCGCATACCCGCGCCTTAGGGTCTGCAGAGATTCCAAAGGGCAGGTTCGTAGCGGGCACTACTGAAACCACCGCAGGGGCGCGCCTGACTGTCATTGGCGTCTGCATCCCTTGGAGCGGTTCCCACGTGAAATCATGTAGAAAGGACCGCAAACGATGGGAAGATCACGAAGCGTGGCTGGCGGGATTCGAGAAGCTTCGCTGCCAGTTCCCCGAATCGCGAACGGTCGCTCTAGGAGACTTCAACCAGAGGATTCCTCGGAAATGGCAGCCGCTCCGGGTATCCGATAGGCTCAAACAAGCGTTCGAGACGTTCGAGTTCGCAACCGACGGAGATTTGCCCGGAAGCCTGAGGGCGATTGATCACATCGCGCACACCCCAGACTTGACTCGACGCAACATCCAAATCTGGCCCAAGAAGTGTGACGACGGAACAAAGCTCTCGGATCACTTCGGAATCTGGTGCGACTTCAATCTCGGCTGGCCACCTGAAGAATAGAGCCCAGCGGCTATCTGGCAAGCCCCCGCCGCCGTGTCGAAGCAGGCGGCTATGAATGCCTTGAAGATTCATGAGCTGCAGTGGCGACCAATACACCGGCGGCAATTTGAGCGAAGCTCACACCCTACAATCGAGGGTTAACCCGAATAGCGGGAAGGACCCGTTACCGCCATGCTAAACCGCCGTCAGTTCCTTGCCACAAGCCTGCTCGGCAGCCTCGCCTGCTCCGAGACTCGAGCGAAGCGCCCGAATGTCTTGTTCTTGATCGTCGACGACATGAACGACTACGGCTTCTATAACGCTCTCGGCGGGGTCAAGACTGCTCATCTCGACCAGTTCAAG
This sequence comes from Bryobacterales bacterium, assembly GCA_965207255.1. Classification (GTDB taxonomy): domain Bacteria; phylum Acidobacteriota; class Terriglobia; order Bryobacterales; family UBA6623; genus VXMF01. Next base: position 690,517 of record OZ242276.1, read on the forward strand.
AAGACCGCTCTGACGTTCGAGAATGCCTATTGCGCCTCCCCTGCCTGTGTGCCCTCGCGAGCTGCTGTCTTCAGCGGCCTGTATCCGCACACGACCGGAGCCTATCGCAACGGCTGCGATCCCTGGACCCAAGCGCCGCTCGACAGCACCGAGTCGCTGCCGGAACTCTTCAAGCGCAGCCAGTACACCGCCTACGGGCAAGGCAAGCTCACCCACGCTCCAGTCGCGGAAGAAAAGCTCAACGCTATGTGGGACAACAAGCCGCACGGCGGCGGCTTCGGTCCGTTTCCGCCCGAGGAAGACCAAGTGGCTGGCAGGTTCTGGGGCTGGACACCATGGGAGGCGCCGGACTCAGACTTTCCCGACGTTGTCAACGGAGACTCGGTCGTTGATTTCCTTGAGCTGGATCACGAAAAGCCGTTCTTCGTCGCCTACGGCCTCTGGCGCCCACACACGCCCTTTACCGCCCCAAGACGTTTCTTTGAAATGTACGACCGAGACCAGGTCGAGTTGCCTCCGTACAAGCAAGACGATCTTGCCGACGTTCCCCAGTTGGGTCGCGACCTGGCAGCGGTCTGGGGAGAGCGGTTCGTCGTCAGCGGCCGAGAGACTGAGCAGTCGTGGCGAGAATTCGTCTTGGCCTATCTGGCCTGCACTTCCTTCGCGGATTGGAGTTGCGGGCGCGTGCTCGAAGCGCTCGACAACAGTCCCTACGCGGACAACACAATCGTCGTGTTCTGGTCCGACAACGGGTACCACTGCGGCGAAAAGGATCACTGGGAGAAGACGACTCTTTGGGAGCAGGCGTCGCTGACTCCGATGGCGATCCGTATTCCCGGGTCGGCGCATGCTGGCAACACTTGCACGCGTGCAGTTGGATTGATCGATCTGTACCCAACGTTGGCCGACTACTGCCTACTCGAACCAACCGCCCACAAGCTCGAAGGCCATTCGCTGCGGTCGCTGCTAGAAGATCCCGAGAGTGATTGGGCGCGTCCGGCCCTGACCACCTACGGTGAGGACTACGCTTCGGTGCGGGACGAACGCTTTCGCTACATCCGCTATCCGGACGCGACCGAAGAACTGTACGACCACGATTCGGATCCGCACGAGTGGCACAACATTGCGGCGGCGCCGGAACACGCCCCCGTCAAACAACGGCTTGCTGAAGCGATCCCTGCGCAGTTTGCGAAGTCGCTAGGCGGCCGGATGGGGTAGCCCGCGGGCAAGGCGATAGCACGCTGTTAGGCCGGCCGCTTTCGAGCGACTAGAACCATCAGCCACGTGAAGACGTTGTGCGTACTTCCGGTGGTCGCGGGCTGCACAGCTACACCGGCCAGCATCGGGAACGGTCGTTTGCGAGCACCGTGCTAACTGTTGGGGCTTGGATCCCAGCCTGCAGCGCCTACCTGGCTTGTCGTAGCTCAAGCAAGAGTCCGCTTGTGGCAGTAAACGACGAAATCGAACTCTGTAAGCGCTGGAGCGTTGGCTGCTAGAGCAACGAACGTAAGATTGACAAGGGATCACAACTGGAGGGAAACGATGTTGGTCGGACTAACGGCTCTGGCACTATTGCTCGCGGGATGCAGCTCGAACCCGCCTCGGCAACCCGAGGACGCGCCTGCGACGAGTGCTCGTCCAGCAGCCATCCTCACGGGAGACTTTCCCGACCCCACGGTCGTCCGCGATGGCGACACCTACTACATGACGCACTCGTCGTTCAACCGCGTGCCGGGGCTTCTCATCTGGCGCTCGAGCGACCTCTACGACTGGCAGCCTCTCACGCACGCACTACAGCGGCACGTCGGCAATGTCTGGGCGCCGGACCTCACCAAGCACGAGGATCTCTTCTACCTCTACTTCCCGGCAGGCGGCACAAACTGGGTGACGACCGCCGTATCGCCCGAAGGGCCCTGGTCAGAACCGACCGATCTGAAGGTCGGCGGGATTGACCCCGGCCATGTGGTCGGGCCTGATGGCAGACGCTACCTCCACCTCAGTGCGGGCCGGGCCGTAGAGCTGGCCTCCGACGGTCTCTCCGTCCTCGGAGAGCCACGAAGGGTCTACGACGGCTGGGACTACCCGAGCGACTGGGTCACCGAGTGCTTGTGCTTGGAATCACCGAAACTGCTTCAGCGTGAGGGCTTCTACTACATGACGTCCGCGCAAGGTGGCACGTCGGGGCCCTCCACGTCACATATGGTTGTCTCCGCACGCTCGACATCGCCCCTAGGGCCGTGGGAGAACAGCCCGCTCAACCCGATCGTGCGCACTTGGAGTCATCGCGAGCCGTGGTGGTCCAAGGGGCACGGAACAGTTGTCGAGGGCCCCGGCGAGCAGTGGTACATCGTGTACCACGGCTATGAGAACGGCTATCGCACGATGGGACGGCAAACGCTCATTGAGCCGATCGAGTGGAGGGACGACGGCTGGTATGACATCAGCTCGCCCGATGGCCAGGACTTCAAGGCCGAGCCGGTGCAGAACTATCGCTTGCACCCGGACGATTTCGAGGATCCCGAGCTTTCCCCGCAATGGCACTTCGACGGAATCGATTCGACCGACCAGTACTCGATTTCCGAGGGTGCCTTGCAGTTTGAGGCCGCAGGCGACCGTCTTCGCGTCTTTCACGCGCTGGCGTCCGACCACAACTACGAAGCCGAAGTGACGATCGACATTGATGGTTCACCGGAAGTTGGGTTCGTTCTCTACTACGGACAGGAAGCCTTCGCCGGCATCGGCTATCTCGACGGGCAGGCGGTCTTGGTCAAGGGCGGACAGCCATTCCTGCGAGACGCCGCGCCATGCTCCGAGTGCCGCCACTTCAAGATCCGTATCTTCGAACACGATGTCGCCGTCTACTTCTCGACGGACGGGTCGCATTGGACACAGCACCCGCGCGGTCTCGAAGTTTCCGGGTTTCAGACGAACAACCTTGGCGGCTTTTCAAGCCTCAAGCTGGGAGTCTACGCAAGGGGCTCGGGCTCGGTTCGAGTCGAAGACTTCCACTATCGGCCTATCGAGTGACGCCTGCATTGGAAGCGCTGGGTACAATCGCGGGATGCGCCTGTCCTGCCTAGTCCTCGCAACGTGCCTGATCGCTAGTGCCGAGGTTCCGACCGAAGCGGACGGATTGCTCGAAGTCGAGGCCGAGAGCTTTGACCGGCAGACTCTGACCGAAGTACGGAAGTGGGAAGTCATCTCCACCGGCGCACACGCCAAGAGCGCCAGTGGCAACGCTTACGTCGAGGTGTTGCCCGACACACGGGAGACTCACGACGACAAGCTCGTTCGCGGGGAGAACTTTACGAACGAGCCCGGCGTGATGGCGGTCCTTGAATACGACGTCACGATCACCAACCCTGGGCGCTACTTCGTTTGGGTGCGCGCCTATTCAACCGGCACCGAAGACAACGGCATTCACGTCGGAATTGACGGCACTTGGCCCGGGTCGGGCCAACGCATGCAATGGTGCGAAGGCAAGAACGTCTGGACATGGGCGAGCAAGCAGCGCACCGCCGAGCAGCATTGCGGCGTACCGGGCCTGATCTGGCTTGACATCGACGAGCCCGGGCGCCACACGGTGATGTTCTCGATGCGCGAGGACGGCTTCGAGATGGACGCTTGGGCCTTGGCGAGCGGCCCCGACTTCACACCTGCATCGCGCTGAGGAGCGGTTGCGTACAAACGGTTCTGCGATAGCTCGGCCGCAGTGGGCAAGGTAATCATCTACCGATAGTCTTTGGCATTCTCGCCCAAGAGAAGGCATTTGCCTAACGATAGGCGGCTCCGGTCTTGACTCACGGACTATCGATGTAGAGACGAGCGGGAATTGGGACGTCTGGATGGTTGAAGGCGAGTCCAACGGTCGTAGCGGTGGCATCGGGCTTCAGCAGCTCTCACTAATTCGGCGAGTCGCCCAGGTTTCCGCGATGACACCGGTCCTAGCAGCGCCATGAAGCGAATCGAGCAGGCTCCACGCGATCTTCCTGTCACCTCACTTCATCGGTGGCGACGGGCTACCTTGTCCAGACTTCCACTAATCGAGTCCCTACTCCTGCGTAGTTCGTGCAGATTGTCGCTTGGCGACCCACCCATGAGCGGGCCTATCGGAACACACAACCCATTCAGGATCACTGATTTGCGAAATCACAATTTTCACAAGATGACAAGTCGAGCCACAAGTCGGAGCAAGCTCTTGACTCGAAAGGACCTTAGATCGGACAGTCGCACTTCTTGACGAGATCGCTTGACGTATTTCACTGACTATGTTTTTTCAGCACATGATGAAAGACGCTGAAACACTGAAACAGCACTAGATTCTAGCCGTGGATGCTGTCCGCAAACTGCTTGAGAATGTTCCCAGCATTCAAATCGAGTCGGTGGAGTATGCCCACCCGATCACGAACAACCTCCAAATCGATGGAAGAATCGGCTTCCGTCATGGCGGCATCAGCCATCAGCTGATCGTCGAAGTCAAATCCGATTGGGCTCCATGCCGTGTTCGTTCCGGGGTGTTTCAGCTCAAGGGCTACGTGGCCCATTTACGTCAGTCCTATAACTCTGAGGAGGGCGAGCGTTGGATTCCGATGCTTGCAAGCACTTACCTGTCTCCTCGGTCGCGAGCGATCTGTAATGACTGTGGTGTGGCGTATCTTGACCTAGTGGGAAATGCACACCTCGCCTTCGGTGACGTCTATATTGAACGGGCCGTACCGGACCAGCCGAAGTCTGAGGCCCGTGCTCTACGGTCGATTTTCACACCGAAGGCGTCCGCAGTCTTGCGCACGATGCTCCGGGACCCAGACCGGCCATGGCGCGTCGTGGCGCTGGCCGAGAAAGCCCGGACAAGCCTTGGCCATGTAAGCAATGTCCGCAAGGCCCTGCTGTTCCGCGAGTTTATCGAGGAACAGGATGAGGGCGTCGTGCTCAGCAAGCCAGATATGCTCTTGACTGCGTGGCGCGAGAATTATCGCCAGTTGCGCGGGCATCACACCAAGGAATACACGCGCTTCCATGGAAGGCAGCTAGGCGAGCGACTACGGCGAAAGCTCAATCCGTATCGACACGGTCCGCGAGCAATCTACGCATTGGGTTCGGCAGCAGGGTGGCTCGCGCCCTTCGCTCGGGATGGCACGCATGGTTTCTGCACCGATGAAGCGGGGACGCAGGTGCTGCAGGAAGTGCTGGAGCTGTCACCCACGGATGTCGGACCAAGTGTCTTACTGTGCGAACCGTTCGACGATGGCCTGTTCGATGATGCCGTCGAGCCTGGTCCGGGTGTCTTCTGTACGAGTCCACTCGTTACCTACCTCGATCTGTGGAACGGGAATGACCGACAACGTGAAGCTGCAGCGCACTTGGCCGAGGAGTTCTTTCCATGGCTGCAATAGAACCTCAACACGCTTCGGACTACGATGACCGTACCACTGCGGCGGTTAAATCCGTCTTGGCAGAAATCGGTCAGATTCTGGGGAGCTTTCTTGGCCAGTTCGCAGTGATTGGCGGGGCAGTTCCGTGGCTGTTGCTAGAGGAAGCCGAAATGCCCCATGGCGGCACTGCCGATGTGGACCTTAGCTTGGACGCCAAGACACTTGGTGATGGAGAGTACGCCCGACTTGTCGAGTCCCTACAGACACATGGCTAACAGCAGCGGGAAAATCTACGCCGCTTTCAGCTCATACGCACTGTTGATGCAGATGACCGGGTCGTTGGTGTTGCCGGCCTCGCGCAGGCATCGAAGCACTAGGTGAAGACCAATTGAACCGGTGAACTGGAATCGCAATCGGACGGCCCGGGCAAGCCGCAGGGCGCGCAGGTGATCCAGCAGTTGGATGACAGTATCGTTTCCCGCCCTGCGTTGGAGATTGTGGAGCATGAGCGGGAACTCGTCCCACAACATGAGGATGCGCGTGTTGTCGTCGGCAGCCTTGACGAGATCCTCGAATGCCTCGACGAAGAGAGCCGGCCAACTCCCGTCGGCAGTCGGCAGATCAATGCCAGCGATCTTGTTGGGCATTAGGTGGGACCACTCAGCGATGTAAGCCTTGAACCTGGGCATCGCGCCCAAAGACTGTTGAACGGTCGCGTAGATCGAGCGGATCAGATCCGCTATTGAGTGAACGGCCTCCAGGTCTTGGTAGAAGGGCACATAGGCGCTTTGGCACTCCTCGCGCATCTTGAAGAGGATGTGAGTCTTGCCAATTCGACGCTCGGCAGAAAGAACAAGCCCTTGGCGCTGGAGAACGCCCCAGTACCTGTCGACTTCGCTGTCTCCAAGCGCCCGCCGAGGTTGATCTACAAAGGAACGGCCTCCTCCCGATAGTTATAAGTGAATATTGACGTAAGTCAATTCTGACGTATCACGCTATCACGCTATCGCGTGAGCGCCTGTGCCGCATAACGGAAGCCATCAGCGGGATCGTGGTTCACTAGTTCTGTTGTCGGCCCGAACACGAAGCAAGTTGTCGGGCAGGCGAAGCCATCGGCCACCGCAGCCAGGCTACGTAAGCACAGCCAACCTCCTCGGTTGCGAATCTCGCTTCGCGCGGCGCTGGTCATTGGGGAATCGTCTCCCGTGAATGGGACTCGGGATGAATTCCAAAGCCGCAGAACAGTGGCCTGATCTGCTCAGCTAGAATGCCATACCTGGCTGGGGTCGGGATTTCGAGTAGGCGAGTATCTGCCCCACCTATTCAGACTCACGGCCGAATGGCGAGAGTTCGACGCGAACCTTCGTTCCCGAAGGGAACGCTATCGTCGTAGCGCCCAAGAAGTTTGGTGGGCGATCACGACCTATTGGACATGGGCCATAAGGGGATCGGGCACAGTCCAAGGCGGAAGCTGCACCTTTCCGGAAAATGAAAGAAGTGCGGTCATACCCAGAGGCGCTTCAGCGTGCCACGGATGTCTACTCCGCAAGATCTTGCCTTCTGGTAAGCATCCATCTGGGACAACGGACAGCCGGCCGCCACCTCGGATGCTCCACCCCGTTCAGAACCATGCTCACCCAGGCCGGGGAAACGGCTCCAGGAGCCGCTCCGCCGTATCGAGCAGCCGGTCTTTCCATGCAATCTGGTCGAGCCATTGCTCCGGAATGCCAGACAACCCGTAGATCGCACCGGCAAGCTGGCCCGTCACCGCTGCGACTGTATCCGCGTCGTCGGCCAAGTTGGCCGCAAGCAGGACGGCATTGCGGAAGTCGGCAGTGCGCGCGACCGACCAAAGTGCTGCCTCAAGCGTGTGGACGACGTAACCGCTAGATCGGATCTGATCCCGCAAGCGTCCGCGCCAGCTGCCGTCGAGGACCTCGGCTATCGCCGACGCGCCTTCGAATGATCTCCGAGCGAGTACATCCCGGCGAGGCTTGCCGGAGATGGAGTCCGCAAGCAGGCCGGCGTAGGCACGGCACCCATCCACCGCCTCTTGGGCCCCATGTGTCGTTCTGGACTGTTGCGCTGCAGCACTTTCAAGGCGGGTGCGGTCGCTCCAGAAGCGCAGCGCAACCGGGGAGAGCCGCATCAGCGATCCGTTTCCCGCAGTCATCGGATCGGTCGAACCGGCTAGAGGGTCGCCGGTTCGGCAATAGCGGTCAAGCGCCTGACGGGTCGTGACCCCTATGTCGAAGCAGTGCCCGGTTGGAGAATACTCCCCATTCTGCCACCATGCCACGAAGCGATCCATCAGATCTCGGCAGTTGAGATTCTCAGAAGCCACCAAGCTATCCGCGAGGGCCAGCGCCATGGCTGTGTCGTCGGTCCAGCAACCCCGCGGAAGCCCAAAGGGGCCGCCCCCGGTGATATCGACGAGCCTCGGATGCTGGTCGCGCCTTTCGAATTCCAGGGTCGTCCCCAAAGCGTCGCCGACTGCAAGGCCAAGAAAGCCCCCAAGCGCTCGGTCTCGAATGCCCTCTTGAGTACTGTCTGTATCGGGCGACACTGGAGGCTTGCATTGCCGAATGTGTCGTTCCTGCTCCCATGTCTCGATGGCTTTCTTCGACCGTGCGTCGCGAACCTTGCGGATCGCGACGTCGGGATTCTCTCCCAATTCGACGAGCAAGCGGGCAGCGACAGTCCCGGCACGCCCCAACCCACCCTTGCAGTGAATCAACACGTCAAATCCCAGTCTCAACCGGTCGCGGATGACCTCGCCTGCGGCCTCCCAGTCCCTCTCGAAGTTGGCTCCGGGAGGATAGCCGTCAGGGATCGGCAAGTGCCACCACTCCATGTGCCGGTCTTGGACCCCCTCGGAGAGTCCGCGCACCTGCAAGTAGTCGATCTCAGGATCAGTGATCAGGCTGATTACCGCAGTCGCTCCCCAACGCTGTACCTTGTCGAGGTCGAGATCCAAGTCGCGATCACAAGGCCCGTTCCACGCATGACGATCCTCCTTCCCCGGACATAGAGTGATACCGATCCGGCCAAGGCCATCGCCGGGGCTGACACTGTCAATGCGAAGCGGATGGCTCTCGCTGGTTCTAACGGTCGACACGGCTACAGCGGAAATCCGATCATATCCCAGAAAGTGTGAGGGTCCGAGCGCGCCTAGAACCCATCCTCCGCACTGTCTTTGGTGCAGCTAGATTGATGAACGATGCGTGGCAAGACCATCCCGAGCAAGACCCCACATCGCAGCCTCAGCTGACGACGTCACTTGCAGACCACGAGACGCCCGATAACCAGTCTCGCAGGGCGGCTGCGAGGCGAACTCAATCCTCAGGACGAGCCTTGGCACTGGCACGGCAGAGTCTCCGGAAATAGAGCTGCATCGCGTCCCTCATGTCACGGGACATCGGACCCGGGCCGGCCCGGGCCGCGCTCTGTCGCCGCACTGATCGCCGGAGAGGATCGGGAGGGGCGTCCTATAGTAGGGACGCGATGTGCCACACGAGGAAGCTGCGCCGATCCGCGGCGATCATGTCGGTCCTGAGTCTGGCGATGCTTGGTTCGTGCGGCGGCACCAAGGGAGCCGAAGGCTGGGCTCCCATCTTTGATGGCGAGACACTCAGCGGCTGGCGTGCCAGCCCCTCGGGGCTGGCCGCAGGATGGTCAGTGGAGGACGGTGCGATCCAAGGCAAGGGAATAGAGGATCGCCAGGCCTATCTCGTCTATTCGGGCAACGAGGAACTGAGTGATTTCGAGCTCACGTTCAGCTATCGGATGCTTACTGAGGGAAATACCGGCGTGGAGCTGAGAGCCCGTGTAGACTCGACTGGCAAGCGTCCGTTCGAGGGCTACCACGCCGATCTCGGACATGTCGGTATCGGGCCCCAGATCTTGGGCGCTTGGGATTTCCACTTTGCGACGCGGAGCGAATTTCCCTGCGAACGCGGCACGCGCCTGATCATTAACGAGGACGGCACCGCACACGCCAAGAAGCTTGAGAACCACGTCCGCCTAGTCGACATCAAGCGGCGGGATTGGAATCGCTGCCACATCCTGGCTACAAGCAACCGCTTCCAATTCTCGATCAACGGAGTCCTGTCGTCCGAGTTTGTCGATGGTATTGGTGAAGGGCGCCTCGACAGTGGTCTAATCGCGCTCCAGATCCATGAGAAGGGAACCACAGCTCAGTTCAAGGACATCCTGTTGAGGCAACTTCGATGAAGAGCGGCGGCTGAGCTTGCTCGCACCAGTACAATGCACGATCAGGGAGGCGCGACGATGTTAGCGCCGACCGGATTCGTTGTGCGCTGATACTAACCGTGGAGACACCGCGAATGAGGGACGTTCAGAAGCGGGCGGTGCTCACGATCCGAACCCACTATTGGTGCTTGTGCTAGGGATCCTGAGTTGGCCGACTGGGAGGCGGGTCGTCGAAACCACCCCCAAGCGCCAGGTGAAGGTCTACTCGTGTATCAATCCTGGCGCGCTGTAGTGCCAAGACTGCGCTCTCGGTCTCCAAAATAGCCCTCTGCAGAGCGAAGATCGGGAAGACATCTCCCATGCCCGCCGTATAACGCTGTTCCGCCAACTCGATCGCCTCTCGAGTCGTGCGCTGCGAGTCACGCAAAGCACTCTGCTGATCTCGGAGCGTCTGCTCTGAAACCAGCGCCGACTCGACTTCCAGGAAAGCGGCCCACATCAGGCTCTCGTAGTTTGCGGCCACCTCTTGGGAGCGAGCCTCGGATGCCCGGATGTTCGCCTTCAACTTGCCGCGATTGAAGAGCGGCTGGGCGAATCCGAGCGCGTAGCTCCACGCTTGCAGGCTGGGATTGACGAGGTCCAGCAGCCTGTTGCTGGCAGTACCCGCAGCAGTGGTCAAGGCGAAGCTGGGCCGCAGCGCTGCCCTAGCCTCGACAATCCGGGCGTCCGCGGCGAGCAATGCCTGTTCCGCCGCGATCAGGTCCGGCCTTCGCTGGACAAGTTCGGATGGCAGGCCCGCCGGCACCTGTGGCGGCAGGGGTGGGAGTTCAGTGGTCGGAACGCGTTCGCCCGCGGGATACTCGCAAGCCAGCATCTCGACCTGGCGGACGAACAGGTCACGCGCTCTCGTGCGCTCCCGCACGACTGCCCTGGCCCTTTCGATGTCGCTCTTGGCAACACGCACATCCACAAGCGATAGAGAGCCCTGCAGGTAACGCTCCTGTGTCCACTCCTCCACTGTCTCGAGATGCTCCACCAACGCGCGCGCAGACTCGATTTGGCCGTGCGCTTCGATGGCGGCAATCCAAGCCTTGGCCACCTGCCCGCTCAGCGAGAGGCGGACGCCAAGGCGGTCGGCCTCGCGGGCCGCGATGCCAGCATCGGCAGCAAGCTTCTGCGAACTGAGCCGATTCCAAAGGTCTGCCTCCCACGCGATGTTGAACGTCAGACCCGCATTCGAATAGGTGCTCGTCAGAACTTGGTCCGAGAGTCCGGGAAACGGCAGCCCGACGAAATTCTGACGCTGGCGCAGGCGACTGGCACCGACGTTGATCTCCGGCCAGTCAGCGGCCCCCACGATGAGGCGCTCCTGTGCGGCGGCCTCAATCCTGGCGGCGGCCGCGCGCAAACTCTGGCTGCAATCCAGCGCCTTCCGGATGGCGTCGTCCAAGCCTGGGACTTCCAAGTAGGCCCACCAATCCGAACCGGATGTGCCGGGCTCGGTCGCCGCCCCCTTCCAGGTCGCGGGTGCCGGAACCTGGAACTCGTGAACAGGGAGCTGTACCTGCTTAGAGCAGGCAGTCATCAGCAGCGCCGATGCAAGGGTCGCAAATCGAAGGCCCATGCCGAGGTGGTCAAGGCCCTGCCCTCGACGGCAATGCGCCCCGCGCTGGCCGCGAGCCTGCCGTTTGTGTGCAGAGAACTTCATGCTCGGTCAGGTCTGCTCCAGATGTCCGGCCAATCGAGCGCCTGCCGCCCGATCAAAGCGGCCTCCATGCGTGATCAACTTAACAGATCCCCGAGCGACCGGTCGAGAGTGGGGCCTTCGAACAGTGCGATGGCCGCAGAAAGCCCTTCCCAAAAAATCGCTTCTCGAGGCCTCGAGCTGCTTGCAACTCGCCGGCGGCGGCCCGGCATCAAGCGGGTGATACCTGGGTCGCATCCTAGTTCGGCTCATCGCGGCCCGAGTCCAGATCATCCGGGTAGAACTGCTTGCAGTATCTTCGAAACGGTCCGATCTCGCCATCTGAGCCGCAAAGCCGTGGTCTGGACCGGTACTGCTTCCGGCTCCAGATCTTGACGTCCTGGAGGACGTCGCGTTTCTGAGCGGCCAGGATGATCTTGTTCATCAATCTGGCAAGCAGGGAAAGGGGAACGAATCCCAGCCCGATAATCAGTCGCTTCGGCCTGCGCATCTCGCGCACTTGTCCGACAAGCACCATTTCAATGAGAGTGCCATCGACGGGTGTGGCTAACACCCAAAGCCGCGACTGCATGCCAATGGAGTGCTCGTGGATGTCAACGAATGAAGAACCCAGCCCGAAGACTTGGACCACAGCAGAAACGTCGAATTCGGTCTTCGCGATTCCCCCGATGCTGCGATTGCGCCTGAAGTCGAACGCCCTCTTGAACTCGGCGCCATCCACCAATACCGAGCCGACCCGGCTAACACTTCTGTAGCCATGCACGTAGCTGAGGTGGGACAGGTCTACAGAGTTCTCCGTGGTCTCCTGTGGATGGCCCGGGAAGCGGAGGGTGCGGTACTCAAGCTCGCTCCACTCCGCTTCGGTCGGCGGATCCTCGGGAAGGCTCCATTGAGGCGGCCTGCCCCCGATTCCCCACCACGCGAAGACCATGCCTAGAACGGCTCGCGTCTCGAACACGCGCAGTTTGGCGGCCTTGGGTGCCGGAGCAGAAGGAGTGGCCATACATTGGCCGGTGATGCCGTACTCGAAGCCATGAAACGGACAAACCAGACAGCCGTCTCTCACTCCTCCCCCGGCGGCCGGCCCGAGGTCGGCCCCCAGATGCGGGCATACAACCTCGGCCACGCAGATACGCCCGCCTTCGTCGCACCACGCGACGATATTCGCGCCTAGCCAGGTCTTTTGAATAAGCCTCGCCTGCAGGATGGACTCGCGGGTGGCGACGAAGTACCAACCTTCGGGAAACGGCGAGAGCGAACTGCCATCGTCACCCTGGGGTTGTATCTCACTCACTTGCCGTCGGGCGTCCGATGAGGAAGCGGGCCGTTCTCGCTCTATTAGTCCACTAGAAATCACCACAAGAACACCAATATCTGTTTCGTATGAGACACGTCCGAACGCGTCCAAGCCCAATCCTTGCCGCGCACCCGCAGCATGCCGCGGCGCGCCGAATAATCGGCGACGCGAGCTCGCGTGCCTAAACCGGGTTCGTGATTTCACTGACGCGGAACTTCAGCTTCTTATTAGGAGCAGATGTCGGGAACGGATTGAAGCCGAGCTTGTAGTTTTCCGGCACCACTTCCAACTTCAGGTGGTGGGCGACGAGCAGCAGATTGACAGCCAATTGGAGGTCCGCCCACTGGTGCCCCAGGCAAGTGTGCGTGCCTAGGCCGTAGGGAGCGTAGGCCCCCGGTGCCGTATGCTCTGCCCTGTCAGGCAGATAGCGGTCTATGTCAAACTTCAGCGGGTCCTTGAACAGCTGGTCGGAGTAGTGCGATGCGGTCTGGCAAATCAACAGGCGCGTTGGAGGCGGAATCTCGAAGCCATTGACGACGCACTGGTTCATCACGGTTCTCATCTGCCACGGTATCACCGGGTACAGGCGCCCGGTTTCCAAGCAGAGGCGGTGGGTGACATCGATCGCCTCGAGGGTGAATTCCTCCGCCTTCGGTTCACGCCCGCCGCCAAACAGCGCCTCGGCCTCGCGCCGGACCTGCGCGTAAATCTCGGGGTGGCGAACCATGCAATAGACTGCGAAGGTGAGTCCGCTGCCAAGATAAATGCTGGCGACCATTGAAGCGACAAACGGGAAGGTGAGGTCGGTTTCCGGCAGGAAGTGCGGCTCATTTCGATGGAGTTCGAGGATTGCGTCCGCAATGTCCGCTGGCTTTCCCTTCCTCTGCGCAGGCGTGTGCGATTCGTGAACCGCTTGTTGGAGTTCACGAACACGCCTGCTCGCGCGCTTCATCTTCGGAGTCCGCAGCATAAATTTCGGCAACGCGCCTTGGACCTCTGTCACAAGTGCACGATGCTCGTACGCAAGCAGTTCGTCGACGTAGTGACTGCAGTCCACCCCGATCGCCAGAGCCGAGATTTGGCTGCTCACATGCTTCTGGAACGCCGAGGCGCCGCGAATGACATCGCCTGTATTCCACGTGCCGATTGATTGTTTGCAATGGGAGATCAACTCCGGCAGCAGCGGCTCGAGCGCACCGCGGGAGTAGGCCCCGCGCAGGGACCTGCGCAGCTTGTAGTGTTCGGCGCCGTCCATGCCTGGCAGGGTTCGGTTTGCGCCGAAGACCTGTTCAAGGCCCTGGATGTAGTCCTTCGAGCGAAGGTAGAACCGTCCATGCTTGTGGACCCACTGGTTGGTCTCCGGCCCGATCAAGGCGACTAACGGGGAGTTTGCCATCTTGAAGGGAAGCTTCACGACCGGTCCATGCTTCCGGAAGATCTCCCACATCGCCTTCGGCATGTTGCCCCTGAGGAATTCACGCTGCCGCAGGATGTCGGCGTACCCTAGTTTCGGGATCGGCTTCGTCAGGAGATTGCGGCGGGTCTTCGGTTTGACAGCGCTCTCCTTCACAGCGCTGGCAACAGACCGCCCGACCAAGTCCAACTTGGCGACCTCCTCGATTCGCCCTAGCTTTTCCTCGTAGTCCTCCGGCGCAAGCAGGAGCTTGAATCCGTCGCATGCGTGCGTGAGTGCGACGAGGATGGCATCGGACGGGTCCGGGATGATATCGTTCAAAATGACGTTCTGGACCCTAGCCTTGGCCTCTTGCCGGAACTTGCTGTCGGATGTCGGATAGCTGCCCGAACGCGAAACACGGCTCGAAAGCGTCCAGAAGCCGCCACTCTCGTATTCGAGAATTCCCCTGTTCACCAGGCGCTCGAGAGTGCCGGTGACGATTTCCTCGGAACGAGACGCATTCCGTTCTATCCAGTATTGGGTGTCGAAGGTTTCCTCAGCCTGGACGATTTCCTCAAGCGTCGGATCGAGCAGTTCGTCTCCGGTTGGACTGGAATCAGCGACAAACAACGCCTCCAGATCGGTGTCGATGCGGCCCTCCAGTGCAAGGTCGGCTAGGACTGCACCTGCCATGATGCAAGAGAAATCCCAGCCCGGGACCATCTCCAGATATCCGCTCCCTTCGTCGAGCAGCAGGAGGACCAGCTCTTCGGAAAGGCGTATGGGGATTTCGTCTGTCTTGGCCATAACCCTCCTGTCCAAATCGTAACACTCGCAGCCAGGAGGCATGTTGGCCAACGCCGCTTTCTAGCGGTAGAGGATCGTGTGCCGCGGGAACCATGGCCGCGCTCTTGATCTAGAGGCAGTCCGCAATGGCCGCCGACGCCAGTCGACCCGCCTGGCGTCAATCCCGCCCAGCAATCGGCTCGTCACGGATGATTCGACGCTGTTCCACCGTCACTGGCGTACCGTTCGCAATAGCTCTTTGAGTTCCGCTACGACCTCGGGCTCGGTGTCGTACAGGTTCTCGGTCTCTCGCGGGTCCGCTGCCAAGTTGTAGAGTTGGCCGCCGGGCCCGTCGATCATTCGGGGCGCGGTGAACCCGCCCGAGCCGCGACCGGCGATCAACTTCCAGTCGCCCTTGCGGATGGCAATCATCCCTCGAGCGGAGTGGTGGACTGCCGAGGTTCGTCCCGAACTGCCGCTACCTCGCAGGACCGGTACCAACGAGTGGCTATCTTGGCCCGACGAGCCTTGCATCTCGGACTCGACGATCTCCGCCACCGTGGCATAAAGATCGGTCAGCACGACCAGCGCATCACTGGTCGTGCCGGCCGCGACCCGGCCCGGCCAGCGAACTACGAACGGCACCCTGTGGCCGCCCTCGAAAATGTCCGCCTTGGTGCCGCGCCAAGCAGCATTGCTCCGATGTCCGTATCCGCGGACATAGTCCCCCCGCGCTGTGCGCGGGGCAACTCCCCCGTCATCGGCGGCACGAAAGTCCCACCAGTGCCACAGACCGCCGTTGTCGCTGGTGAAAAGCACCAGCGTCTCCTCGGTCAAGCCGTTTCGATCCAACGCTTCCAAGACCCTGCCGAGCGCATGGTCGGTTTCAAAGACAAAGTCACCGTAGAGGCCGGCACGACTGCTGCCTGTGCGGACCGGAGCGACCGGCAAGTGCGGCGAAGCCAGCGGCATGTACAAGAAGAAGGGCTCTTCGCGACCCGCGTGCTGGTCAATCAGGAGCACGGCCTCTTTGGCCAGCCGCGGCAGCACGTCCTCGACCCGAAAACCCTGCGAGCGGACCCCGGCTGCCAAACCGGAGAAGATATCCGCCCTGCCGGAAGGCACAGGTACGTCCGGGACCATCTCCACCGAGCGATTCCGCAACAAGCAGTATGGGCTCATGTCAAGCGATGCGGAAATCCCAAAAAACGTGTCGAAGCCGACATCCAATGGCCCGCCTTGCAGCTCAGCCGTGTAATCGACATCGTCGCCCGGCCGAAATCCGCCGGTTCGACGCGGCATTGGCTTGCCACGCTTGTCAACCCAGCTCATGCCAAGATGCCACTTGCCGACCGCGCTGGTACGGTAGCCGGAACGCTTCAACAGCAGCGCGACGGTATCTTGCTGCGGGTCAATCAAGGGCGGGCCAAAGCCGTCCAGCACACCGCTGGTCAGCCATGTGCGCCAGGCATACCGCCCAGTCAGCAATCCGTAGCGCGTCGGAGTGCAGACTGCCGACGGACTGTGGGCGTCGGTGAAGCGCATACCCTCTCGTGCCAGCCTGTCGATACTGGGCGTCGGGATCTTGGACGCGGGCTGGTACGACTGGGGATCTCCCCAGCCCATGTCGTCTGCCAATACGACAACGATGTTCGGCAGCTCTGCACGAGCCAATGCGCCGGACGTCAACAGCAGCAACACAATCGGGCACCAAGAACGCATGGCCCGCAGTCTAGCAAGACTCCAGATGCTTCGCGGGTTATCGAGCGGAGTCATGGATCGGACGGCTCGGACGGGCGACTCCGAAAACTCTACCCGGTCTGCCGCAAGGCGGACAAGACACACTGGCCACTCGTCGGTCCAGCGTCCGCGACTGCCCACCTAGCACCGACGGCGGGGCGGCGCATGACGCGCTGGGCCCCGATGCGGCGGAGCGAAGCCCCGCTAGCCCGGGCCGTTCGGCGTGGGACGCCGTGACCTCGCTGCCGGCCGCGGGCTTCCCGCGGCAAACGCCGCTTCACATATTTCGATCCGGCCCGCCGCCACAAGCGCCAAGGCATTGGACCGATTCTCAGCGTGGGAATCCGGTTGGCCTTGCAAGAAAACGGCCCAGTTTCCGACCCTTGGGCTACAAACGCCTGCTTTTCCGCCTCAAGGCGGTTGAAATTAACTGGAACTCGCCTTAAACTCTTGGCGCATTGACCATGCCCTGAGTTCTGACAAGCAAGAGGAGGCCTCTCCCATGTCGTTGAACACCCTCGCCCGGCCGCTCGTCGCAGCGGCCCTTCTGGTGGCCCTGGCCAGTCAGGCACCTTCCCAAACGCTAGGTACAATCCTAGGCACCGCAACCGACAACACCGGAGCCGTCATCCCCGGAGTTCAGATCGAGATCACTCACGACGATCAGGGGACCTCGAACATCGTGGAAACGCAAGGTGACGGGACGTATTACCTGCCGAACGTCAGTCCGGGGTCGTATTCGATCCGCATGGAGTCAGACGGTTTCCGGATCCACCAGGTCAGCAACCTCCGCCTAGAGGTCGGCAGCGTCCTGACATATGACGCCGTGCTCGAAGTTGGCTCCATCACCGAAACGGTCACGGTTGAAGCGGCGAGCCCGCTCGTCGAGACATCTCGAGGCTCCCTTGCCGCCGTGGTTGAGAACAAGCGCGTTCTCGAGCTCCCCTTGGTCAATCGAGAGGTCTTCGACCTGATCGACCTGACACCCGGAGCGCAGCGCATGCGCAACAGCAATCGTGCAGGAGGCGGCGACGTTACGATCGCCGGAGGGCGCACTAGGTCCGCCGGCGTCTTCCTCGACGGAGTGGTGAATAGCCGGACAGGCATCGGTGCCACGATCACGGAACTGAGCCCGCCGGTAGACGCAATTTCCGAAGTTCGCGTGGATGCGAACGCGCCGACTGCAGAGTACGGGCGCTCGGCGGCGGGATTTATGAACGCCACTACAAAGTCCGGCACCAACGAGTTTCACGGCTCGGGCTATTGGTTCATGCGCAACGACGCGTTCAGTGCTCGTGGATGGGATGCGAAAAGCAAGACGAAGCTGCGTCGCAATGTGCCTGGCGGAACGATAGGAGGCCCGATCGCGAAGAACAAGGCGTTCTTCTTCTACAACTACGACATCACGATCCAGAACCTCGAGAACCTGCGCGTTCGCAGCGTGGGCCTGCCCGCATGGAAGACCGGCGACCTGTCGACGATGCTGCAGTCGAACGGCGTGCTCCGCAGGGTCTACGATCCTCTCACGGCGACCGGCCGCGGTGGCGAAACGCAGTTCGCGAACAACGTGATTCCGAGCAGCCGGCTGGATCCCGTCGCCCAGAGCGCTCTTTCGTTCGTGCCGAGTGCGAACCGCACAGAGGTTGACGTGTCAAACGAGGGGAACTGGGTCAGCAACCTGCCGCGCGAGCTCCGCCGCACCAGCCACACCATGCGGGTAGATTACGAAATTGATCCCAACGACAAGCTGACGTTCCGATACAACCTGTTCATGCCGGTCACAGACGACGACCTTTCGTCGCCAGACTGGGGTCCAGCCGACCCCAACGCCATCCGCCGTCCTCAACGCCAACAGAACATACTGCTCTCGTATACGAAGCTGTTCTCGCCGACCTTTTTCATGACTGCCACGGGCGGCTTCTTCCGATACCGCAACCACATCCAAGGCCACAATCTGGACGAGGACCTCGCGTCGCAGATCGGCTTAAGTGGCGTCGGGCCGGACTCGTTCCCCCGGTTCAACATAGGGGGCAATCCAAGCATCACATCCATTGGCCAAGCCGGAGGCCATCAGAGGCTGTTCGCGTTCACGAACTTCGAATACACCGCCCATTTCACAAAGGTGACGGGCAACCAGACATTCAAGTTCGGAATCGACTACAGGCGGTATCAAGGCAGCGAACTGGGACGGCAATCCGCGTCCGGAGTTTTTGATTTCGCGAACACCGACACGCGCGGCCTCAATCCGGATGGAAGCGTGATCCCCGGGACCGGCGCGGACCTGGCCTCGTTCCTGATCGGCCAGGCCGACCGGGCACGCGTCCAAGCCAACCCGTCGTTCGGGCGCCGGTCGGGCTACGTCGCGGGCTTCTTCCAGGACGATTGGCGTGTCAACGGCCAGCTGACGCTGAATCTGGGACTGCGCTACGAATACGAAGGGCCGTACTCCGAGGTTGCGGACCGGGTCACTGGCTGGGATCCCGGTCTGCCGCTGCCGGCCGCCGGCACGAACGGCATCCGCCCCGACCAAACAGGCGCGTTCTTCTTCGCAGGCCGCGATGGCTTCCCGAGAAACCCGGTTATTCGGGACAGGAACAACCTCGGGCCTCGGTTCGGGTTCGCTGTCAAGCCCGGCGGAGCGACCAACACGGTAGTGCGCGGGGGCTTCGCTCTCATATTCGGTGGCAATTACGACGGCAACGTCCTGCAAACCGGCAGCCAGGGGTTTGGCGGCGCCGGCAACATCGGCGGCGGGCAGGTTCCGCTGCTCAAGGACGGAATGCCCCCCACGTTCCTGCAGATTCCCGACAGCTCCGAGCTGAACCACAACTTCGGAACGCTCGGCACGAAATTCGTGCAGGGCCGCGTCGACTTCGTGGACCGCTACCATCGGACTCCCTACGCGTTCGACTGGAACCTGACATTCCAGCACCAAGCCGGCGAGCAGCTCTTCGAGGTGCGGTACTACGCGAAGTTTGCCAAGAAGGTCAACCTGCGCCGGATGAACATCAACCAGATCCACCCGCTCAACCTACCCAGGGTCGGCCTCAACGAGTTCGGGAACCAAACCCAGCGCCTGCTCAAGCCGTTCACGCAGTACGGCGGCACCGGGCAGATCCGCATGAACAACCCGAACTTCTTCAAGTCCGATTACCAGGGAATCTCGTTCAAGACCGAGCGACGCTTCAACAAGGGAGTCGGCTACATCTTCCTGTACACATTCTCCAGGTGGTACGACAACGCGCCGTTCGTGGGAGAGAATGCCGCCTCGCTGGGCGATCACGACTGGTTTCAGAACATCTACAACTACGCCTCTGAGTGGTCGCTTTCGGGGAACCACGCTCCCCACCGGATCGTGTTCAGCCCGGTGTACGAACTGCCGTTCGGAAACGGCAAGTTCGTGAACTTGAACGGTCCGCTGAACGTGCTTCTGGGCGGCTGGCAAGTCTCCGGAATCTATACGTTCCAGAGCGGTTCACCGTTTGGAGTGACCGTCCTGAACGGCGCTCGCGACGTCAAGGGGGACAACGCGGCGGACGCAACGCTGTACGCCAATCTCATCGGGGATCCCAACCACCCGAGCCGCGGTGATCCGGCGCTGGGCGGCCGGCGCGGAGTGCTCTGGACCAACGAAGCAGCATTCGAAGCGCCGGCACCGTTTACACTGGGCAACGCTGGCCGCAAGGTTCGCGGCACGCTTGGCCCGGGCACCCCTCACATCTTCAACATCGCCCTGTCGAAAAACACCCAGTTAAGCGAGCGGCTGCGCATGCAGTTCCGTTTCGAGACGTTCAACAGCTTCAACACCCCGGAATTCAACAATCCGAGGGATCAGGTCGGCCAGTCTGGGTTCGGCGTCGTCAATGCGGGCAACTCGCACCGCGAAATGCAGCTGGGCTTGAAGTTTTACTTCTAAGACGCCCTTGCTGCTTACCCTGCCCGCCGCGCAGCGGCGTGGCGAGGCGGGCCTACGGAAAGACCGCGCTCGCCCCACCACGGGCAGCAGGGCGGTTTCCCCGAGCTCGCTCTGTTGATTTTCGCGTTGAGGGCCATGTCGCCTTCGGCAACCGTCGGCACGACTACGGTCAAGCGGTACGAGCCGGATGCGTATCCGTTCCCGCAAGCGCAGCCCCCTTGGCCGCCGGCGCGCCGTCGGCGTGGTAGGCCTAGACATGGTTGCTCCTTGCGGCCGTCGGGATGAACAGACCGTCCAGCAGCGCCTCCGGATCGTTCGAACAGTCCGGAACCTCCCGGCTCCGGGCGAGCAGGGCAGGAGCAACCGGCTGCCGCTCTACCACCGCCGTGGCCGTACGGCAGTCCGCTACCGTCACCTGCACTTGGACCGCACCCGCGAGCGAGTCCGATGGCGCCAGTGCTTTGGCCCGAGTCGGGCTGACTTTTCGGCAGCCGTGCTGTCATGTAGGATCGCTGCTCCCAATTGCCGATTGCGGCCCCCGAACCCGTTGTTGAGAAAATGACCCGGGAACACGTTCCCCTGGTAGTCCCACTTCATTGCGGGCAGGAACGGGCCGGTTGCCGGTTCTGCGGCGCACAGCCGGAGGGACACAGCGAACACTGTGAGCAAGCTGGCCATGGCGGCATGGCCGCGGGCAGCCATGCAATGCAAGATCTTGGCAAGCGCGCCTCGATCCGAACCAATCCGGGCTTGGCAGGCTGCCACCGGGAGGAGCTGCTCAGGCGCCGATCAGGGCGCTTGGCATGATCGGCCGCCCCACCAGCGTTTCCGGCTCGCCATTCCGAAACGGAATGCCCGCCCGCACACTGCTAGCATCTTCGGTATGAATCCCGGCAAGGCGCTCAGCGCTGGATTGGACGCCCTGCGCGGCACGCTGCCCCGCTTCATCTCGCTCGCCCGTGAGCTCGCGCTGGAGGTCGTGGGATTCATGTTCCTAGCTTTCGCTGCCTTCTTCGTGTTTGGACCCTTCGGCTTGATCCAGGCCTATCGCAAGCTGCCCGAGAGCATGGACCGGCTGGTGGTGGCGATCGTCGTCGCGATCGTCTTCGTTTGGTTCGGCTTCGATTCTTTCCGCCGGGCCAAGAAGCTAGCGCGCAAGCGCTGAACGAACGCGGAAGCTGACTGTGAAACCGCTCTACCAAGACCGTTCCGAACCGCCGCCAGAGGCGGGCGAATACCCGTTCACGCGCGGCATCCACCGCGGGATGTACCGCGACCGGCCCTGGACGATGCGCCAGTATTCGGGCTTCGGCAACGCTCGCCAGTCCAACGAGCGCTACCGCTACCTAATCGAGCGCGGCACCACCGGCCTCTCCGTCGCCTTCGACCTGCCAACGCAGATGGGCTACGACTCGGACCACTCGCTCGCCCTGGGCGAGGTGGGCAGGGCCGGAGTTGCGGTTTCGAGCTTGGCGGACATGCAGACCCTGTTCGAGGGCATCGCGCTAGACAAGGTGTCGACCTCGATGACCATCAACTCGACGGCAGCGATCCTGCTGGCGCTCTACTCCGTGGTCGCCGAGCGCACGGGCGTTCCCAACAGTGCTCTGCGCGGCACCGTCCAGAACGACATCCTCAAGGAGTACATCGCGCGCGGCACCTACATCTACCCGCCGCAGGCGTCGATGCGGCTCGTCACCGACCTGCTGGCATGGACATCCGAATACGCGCCCCGCTGGAATTCGATCTCGATCAGCGGCTACCACATGCGCGAGGCCGGCGCCACCGCCGCTCAGGAGCTGGGCTTCACAGTGGCCAATGCGATCGCGTATATCGAAGCGGCCCGGCGGGCGGGGCTGGCAGTGGACCGATTCGCGCCGCGCATGTCTTTCTTCTTCAGCTCAGATCGCAACTTCCTCGAGGAGATCGCCAAGTTCCGCGCCGCCCGGCGCCTGTACTCCAAGGTCATGCGGGAGCGCTTTGCGGCCCAAGATCCGCGCTCGCTGCAGATGCGATTCCACACCCAGACGGCTGGCTCGAGCCTGACCGCACAGCAGCCCCACGTCAATGTTGTGCGGACCGCATTCCAAGCGCTGGCGGCCGTGCTCGGCGGCACACAGTCCCTGCACACCAATGCCCTCGACGAAGCGCTGGCGCTTCCCAGCGAGCAGGCCGCCACCCTCGCATTGCGCACGCAACAGGTGATCGCCCTGGAATCCGGCGTCGATCGGGAGGTCGACCCGCTGGGCGGGTCCTATTGCATCGAGGGCCTCACCGACCGCATCGAAGAGGAAGCCCTCGCCTACATCGCGCGGATCGACGACCAGGGGGGTATGGTGGCGGCGATCGAGAATGGCTACGTGCAGCGCGAGATCCACGACAGCGCCTACGCACTGCAACAGAGTGTCGAGCGCGGCGAGCAGACGGTGGTCGGCGTCAACGCCTTCCGCTCCGACGAACCCGCCGATGTGCCTCTGCTGCGGATCGACCACAGCCAAGAGGCGGAACGGCGCGGGGAATTGGCGAGATTGCGGTCGGCACGGGATGCTGGCGGCGCGGCAGTCGCGCTGGACCGCTTGCGCGACGAGGCCGCGGGCAGCGGCAACCTACTGCCCGCCATTCGGACCGCTGTGGAGGCAGCGGCCACCTTGGGTGAGATTTCCGACGCGCTGCGCGACGTGTTCGGCTCGCACGAGTGAGACCCGTTGCCGCGTTAGATACGGTGGAATGCCTTGAGGATCTCGCGCGTTCCGTAGCGCAGGGCAATAGGCCGGCCGTGCGGGCAGGCCATCGGGCAGTCTGACTTGGCAAGTTCCACCAGCAGCCAACTCATCTTCTCGGTGGTCAGCGGCATGTTGATCTTGATCGCCGCATGGCAGGCGATCGTGGCGGCCATGCGGCGGCGCAGGTCTCCCAGGCTCATGGAACTGGCACCGTCGCGGGAGCCGTCCAGCAACTCCCGCAGCAGCGCCTCGACCTGCTTTGCCGAGAGCTCGGCAGGGGCAGCCTTCACAGCCACGGAACGCCCGTCGAAGCGTTCGATCTCAAAGCCGTTGCCCCCCAGTTCCTCGGCCAACTCTTGGTACACCGCCGTCTGGCTCGGAGTCAACGTCATGACGATGGGCGTGAGCAACCGCTGGACATCGGCGCGCCCGTGCAAGCGGGCCGCCAGCACCTGTTCGAACAAGATACGCTCGTGGGCGACATGCTGGTCGATGATCCATACGCCATCGTCGCCCGCCGCGACGATGAAACTGTCGAGAAGCTGGCCCAGCAGACGCAGGTTGGCCAGCTTGCCCAAGTTGGTCGGCGACAGGTCTGCGAGCGGTTCGCCGCTATGCGGCGAGGAGGGCTCGGGGACCAGTGCGGCGGGTGGCGGCGCCTCCGGCGCCGCAGAAGCGGTCGGACGGTAGGCCTGCCGGCGCGGCTGCGACGGGAATTCCAGCGTGTCGGCGACGGTCTCCCGCAGCCCGCCGGGACTGCGCGGAAACGCGGCGGGGCCCGGCATCGGCGGCGAAGCGCCAGAGCCCGGCCGAGCAGCCGGCGGGCCGGAGAGGGAGTGGTCGATCACTGCGGGGGGCGGCAGATCAGAGGACGGCTTGGCGGCGACCAGCCGGGCGCGGACCGCGTCGCGCACGAAATCGAACACGCGGGTTGGCGACCGGAAGCGGACCTCGGTCTTGGCGGGGTGGACATTGACGTCCACCTCTTCCGGCGCGATCTCCAAGAACAGCAGCACGAACGGGTACACGCCGCTGGGCATCAAGTTTTCGTAGGCCTTGGCAATGGCCTTCTGGATTAGGCCGTCACGGACTAGGCGCCCGTTGACAAAGATGTAGAAGCCGTTGCGGTTCGAGCGGTGCAACTGGGGCTCGGACACGAACCCGCTGAGGCGCAGCGGCGGGCCGGCAGACTTCCCCGACTCGGCGTCGCCGGCATTGCCTGCCATGCCAAGCTCGCACTCCGCGACCGGATCGATGCGGACAAGCTGCTCCAGCAACTCGCCGCCGAAGATCTGGTAGACCCGCTCGCGATGCGTGGCCACCGGCGTGACGTGGAGTTGCGAGCCGTGCTCGGTGAGCAGATCGAACGCCTTGTCGAGATTGGCGAGGCTGTAGTGCGTCGCCGTGCGCAGCGCGTGGGACAGCTCGGTGCGCTCGGTCCGCAGGAACTTGCGCCGGGCAGGCACGTTGAAGAACAGGTTCTGCACCGCGATGCTCGTGCCGGGCGGGCGAGCATCGTCGCGCACGTTGCGCAGCGTTCCGCCGCTGATCTCGACGACAGTCCCCGAGTCGCTGTCCGCGGCGCGGGTCGCGAGCGAGACGCGGGCGACGCTGGCAATCGAGGGCAGGGCCTCGCCGCGAAAGCCGAGAGTGGCGATGGAGAGCAGATCCTCGGAGGTGCGCAGCTTGCTGGTCGCGTGCCGCTCGAACGCGAGCAGGGCATCGTCGCGGTGCATGCCGCAGCCGTTGTCGCTGACCTTGATCAGGCTGCGGCCGCCGCCGCGCAGCTCGACTCGGATCTGGGTAGCCCCTGCGTCTAGGGCGTTCTCGATCAATTCCTTGCAGACCGAAGCCGGCCGCTCGACCACTTCGCCGGCGGCGATCTGGTTCGCGACCTTGTCTGTCAGTACGCGGATGCGGCCCATGACCCGTTGACCTCAGCATAGCGCGTTGCGACCGAACTTCGATAGGCTTTCGCCTTGCTCTGGAGCGGTCCTGCCAATGCTCGTATACTCAATGCCATGCGGTGTTGCGGCCCTCCGGCGCTCACGCGGCGGGCGTTGATGCTCTGCGCCGCCGGAGCCCCCGTGCTGCAAGCCTTCCAAGCCGACTCGGTCAAGGCCCTGACGTTCGACGTCTTCGGAACGGTCGTGGACTGGCGCTCGACCCTGATTCGCGAAGGCCGGGCACTAGGCCGGGCCAAGGGACTGGACGTGGACTGGCCGGCCTTCGCCGACGCGTGGCGCGATGGCTACGGTCCGGCGATGAATCGCGTGCGGAGCGGCCAACTGCCGTGGAAGACGATCGACGAGTTGCATCGCCTGATTCTGGACGGGCTGCTGGAACAGTTCGGCATCGCGGGCTTGGACGAAGCGGAGAAGGACCAGTTCAACCGTGCCTGGCACCGCCTCGACCCGTGGCCCGACGCCGTCGAGGGCCTGACCAGGCTCAAGGCTCGCTTCATCGTCGCCTCCCTGTCCAACGGCAACGTGTCGCTGCTGGTCAACATGGCCAAGCACGGCGGGCTGCCTTGGGACGCCGTGCTGTCGGCGGAACTGGCCGGCCGCTACAAGCCGGACCGCGAGGTGTATCTCAAGGCCGCCGACTTGCTCGGCCTCGAGCCCGGTGCCGTGATGATGGTAGCCGCCCACAAGGGCGACCTGCGAGCCGCGGCCAGAGCGGGCCTGCGCACCGCTTTCGTGCCCCGCCCGCAAGAACGTCCGAATCGCCAGATCGATCTGGCGGTGGACGGCGAGTTCGACGTCAGTGCGGCAGACTTTGTCGAGCTAGCCCGACAACTCGGGGCATGACCCCGCCGTCCGCAGCCGCAGGCGGGTAACCAAACGGCAAATTCTAAACCCAAGACTAAGCAAGGGTCGCTGTGTTCGAGCAATGTTTCACCGCAGGCCGCCCCGTTCAGCAGGGCTGGAACTTCGCCGGTTCGATCGTCTTGCAGCTGGCCTTGCTCGGCGGCATCATCCTGCTGCCGCTGCTCAACACCTACGAGATCGATCTGGGAGCGTGGGCAGCGCGCACGTTCCATCTCGCACCCCCACCGCCGCCGGCACCTCCCCCGCCGCGCGCCGCGCCGGCGCCGCGCGCCGCGCCGCAGCGCTACGAAGCGGACTTCCGCGCACCGTCGGCCATTCCAGACCAAGTCGCCAAGTTGAACGACATCGGCGCCCCGGTCTCCCCATTGGCGGGCATACCCGCTCCCAGCGGACCGCTGGGGGGCACGGGCGACCCCGGCGTCGCGGGCGTTCTAGGAATGTTCCCCACGGACGGCCAGCACCTGGCGCTGCCGCCGCCGGTCCGCGTGGGAGGTAACATCCAGAATGCGCGGGTTCTGCACAAGCCGCCGCCGGTCTACCCGCGGGAGGCTGTCGAACAGTACGTCTCGGGCAAGGTCAACCTCGAGGCGATCATTGGCATCGACGGCAGCGTGCGCGATCTGAAATTGGTCAGCGGACACCCGCTGCTCGTCCCGGCAGCCGTGGATGCCGTCTCGCAGTGGCGCTACCGTCCCACCCGCTTGAACGGCACCGTGGTCGAGGTCGTGACCATGATCGAGGTGAACTTCAACCTCCAGATCATCGACGAGAAAGAGCTGAAGCGCCGCCGCCGGCAGGAGCGACGCGATCGCAACGCTCGGTAATGCATCGCTCCGGGCGAAACCAGCTAGGCGAAGATCTCGCTGATCAGATTGCCGTGCACGTCGGTCAAGCGCATGTCCCGGCCGTTGTGGTGGTAGGTCAGCTTCTCGTGATCGAGCCCCATCAGGTGCATGAGCGTGGCGTGCAGATCGTAGACCGACTTGGGGCTCTCGACGGCCTTGTAGCCGAACTGGTCCGTGGCTCCCACGACCGTGCCGCCCTTGACGCCACCGCCGGCTAGCCAGACCGTGAAGCCGTAGGGATTGTGGTCGCGGCCGTCTAGGCGCTGGCTGATCGGCATCCTGCCGAACTCGCCGTGCCAGATGATGAGCGTGTCATCCAACAGCCCGCGCTGCTTGAGGTCGGTGAGCAAGCCGGCGATAGGGCCGTCCGTCTCGCCGGCGTGCATGGTGTGGAAGTGCTTCAAAGACCAGTGCTGGTCCCACGTCGGCTCGTGATTGCCGCCGCCCGAGTACAGCTGCACCACCCGCACGCCGCGCTCGACCAACCGCCGCGCCATCAGCGCCTGGCGTCCGAAGAAGCGGGTGCGGTCCTCGTCCAAGCCGTACAGCCTGCGAGTGGCCTCGTCTTCCTTGGAGATGTCGATCGCCTCGGTGGCATGCACCTGCATGTTGTAGGCCAGTTCGTAGGACTGGATGCGCGCCGAGAGCTCGTTGTCTTCCGGGTTCCGCGCCAGATGTTCGCGGTTCAAGTCCCGCAGCAGGTCCAGCCACTTGCGCTGGCGCTCGCGGCTGATCTCCTTCGGCGGACGCAGGTCAACGATCGGATCGCCGGTGGACCGGAACTGCGTCCCCTGGAAGGCGGCCGGCATGAAGCCAGCCCCCCAATTCGGCTGGCCGTTGATGGGGCCACCGCGATGATCTGTGAAGACCACGTAGCCGGGCAGGTTCTGGTTCTCCGAGCCCAGACCGTAGGTCAGCCAACTGCCCACGCTGGGATGGCCGGCCAGCACCGTGCCGGTGTTCATTTGGTACAGGGCCGGACCGTGATCGTTGGACAGGGTATGCATCGAGCGGATCACCGCGAGGTCGTCCGCGTGCTGGGCGACCTGCGGGAACAATTCCGAAACCTCGAGGCCGCTCTGCCCGTACTTCTTGAACTTCCACGGGGAGGGCATCAGCCCGCCGGGATTGCCCTGTGAGACGACCACCTCGCCCACGCCGGTCATCACCTCGCCGGCGTGCTTTTCCAACTCGGGCTTGGGGTCGAAGGTGTCGATGTGGCTAGGGCCCCCGTAGCAGAAGATCGAGATGATACTCTTCGCCTTGGGCGCGAAGTGCGGCACGGGCGCGCCGTTCCCGCCCGAGGCCGCCAGCGCGCCGTCGCGGGCCAACACCGAGGCCAGCCCGACATTGGCCAGGCCACCACCCAAGACCTTCATCAGCTCGCGACGGTTCAGGGCAACAGTTGGTGTCATCTTGACAGCGTTCCTCAGCTCGCTTCTAGCTTACCCCACAACTCTCGGGGCCGGAACTCGTATTTGTCCAGCGACTCCGGCCGCATTTCAATGCTGTAGCCCGGAGCTTGCGGCGGCATGTAGTTCCCGCCGCGCATGCAGACGGGATCGAGGAAGTGCTCGTGCAGATGGTCGACATACTCGATCACGCGCTGTTCGACAGTTCCTGATACGCAGATGTAGTCGATCAAGGACAGGTGCTGCACGTACTCGCACAGCCCGACGCCGCCGGCGTGGGGGCACACCGGCTTGCCAAACTTGGCTGCCAGCAGCAACACGGCCAAGACTTCGTTCACGCCTCCCAGGCGCGTGGAGTCGATCTGCACGAAATCAATCGCATCCGCCTGCAAGAACTGCTTGAACAGCACCCTGTTCTGGCACATCTCGCCGGTCGCCACGGCGATTCCGTGCGGTCGCAGGGCCTGCTTGATAGCCCGATGGCCGAGCACGTCGTCCGGACTGGTCGGCTCCTCGATCCATAACGGGCGGTACGGAGCCAGTTCGGTCATGCGCTGCACCGCTTGGGGCACGTCCCAGACTTGGTTGGCATCGGTCATCAAGATGCCGCCTTCGCCGATCTCTTCGCGGATGATCCCGCAGCGGCGGCGGTCGTCGGCGGGGTCGCGCCCGACCTTGATCTTGAACCGGTTCCAGCCTTGCGCCAAGCCTTCGCGGCAGAGGGCGCGGATCTTTTCGTCGGAATAGCCCAGCCAGCCTGCGGAGGTGGTGTAGGAGGGGTAGCCCTCAGCTTCCATCCGGCCGATCCGGCCTGCCTTGCCGACGGCGCGCTGTTCGAGCAATTCCAAGGCTTGCGCGGGCGTGAGCTCGTCCGTGATGTAGCGAAAGTCGATCAGGCGCACAAACTCTTCGGGTGTCATGTCCGCCACCAGCCGCCAGACCGGCTTGCGCTCGCTCTTGGCCCACAGGTCCCAAACCGCGTTCACGATGGCGGCGGCCGCCAAATGCACCGCGCCCTTCTCCGGCCCGATCCAGCGCAGCTGGGACTCGCCGGTCACCCGGCGCCAGAACTTGCCCATGTCCGCAGTGAACTCTTCCAGGCTGTGGCCGCAGACCAGCGGCCGCATGGCCTCGGCGGCGGCCACGACGATCTCCGTCCCGCGCCCGAGCGTAAAGGTCAAGCCGTGCCCCGCTAGGCCTGCGTCCGTTTCCAGCACGACATAGGCGGCGGAGTAGTCCGGGTCGGGATTCATCGCGTCCGATCCGTCCAATGCTTGGGAGGTGGGAAAGCGAATGTCGCGGACGCGCAGGTGATTGATCTTCATGAGCGGGACAGTCTGGGAGGCGAGCCGGCAATCGTAATCACTCGGCGATCTGGAGTTCTTCGCGGTCAGCGCGCGTCTGCTCGAAGTCGGGCAGCCAGCTATTGGAGTGATCGTATTCGCCACCCTTGACCGACAGGACAACGAACGAGTACCACGGGCAGGAGTGCTTCAAGTCGGTTTCGGAGAAGTAGGCGTCGGCATCCGGATGCGAGTGATAGATGCCGAGCATGTCCATGCCCATCTGGCGCGCGGCCATGTCGGCAGCCAGCAGGCTTTCGTTGGAGAGCTGGTAGAAAGCCTGCTGGGAGCCCTCTGCGGAATTCTCCAAGGGCATGGCCAGCCCGACGGTCTTGCCGTCCGGGCCGGTCTTGCCCAGCATGGCACCGACGCATTCGTTAGGGTAGGCCGCCTCGGCGTGCGCCCGCATGACTGCGAACGGGATCCTGGCAATGCGCAACATGGCAGCCTCAATCCTCCCAGAAGCGCTCGCTGAGGTACTTGTCAGCACCGTCGCAAAGCACGGTCACAATCGAGCCCTGCCGGATCTCCCCGGCCAGCCGCAACGCGGCCACCACGTTCGCCCCGGACGAGATGCCGACCATCAGACCCGCCTCGCCGGCCAGCCGGCGCACCATCTCGTAGGCGTCCTCGGTATCGACGAACATTTCGCGATCCGCCAGAGACGGATCGTAGATCGCGGGTTGCATGGCGGTGGCCATGTGCTTGAGCCCTTCCAGCCCGTGGAACCCGCTAGAGGGTTGCATCGAAACGACCTGCACTTCCGGATTGCGCTCGCGCAGGTAGCGCCCCGTGCCCATCAACGTCCCGCTCGTGCCCAGGCCTGCGACGAAGTGCGTGACCCCTCCCCCAGTCTGCTGCCAGATCTCAGGGCCGGTCGTCTCGTAGTGGGCCTGCCAGTTGGCGGGGTTGCCGTATTGGTCGGGATAGAAGCAGGCCTCGCGATCCCGCTCGTAGGCCGCTCGACAAGCTTGGATGGCACCATCGGTCTGCAAGGCTGGGTCCGTCAGCTCCAGTTCGGCACCGTAGGCGGCGAGGATGCGCTTGCGCTCCGGCGAGGCGTTGCTCGGCAGGTACAACTTGACCGGGTATCCGCGCACCGCGCCGATCATTGCGTAGGCGATGCCAGTATTCCCGCTGGTGGCGTCCATGATCGTCTGGCCGGGGCGCAGCTTCCCTTCGCGCTCCGCCGTGCGGATCATATTCGCGGCCGGGCGGTCCTTGACCGATCCGCCGGGGTTGAGGTACTCGGCCTTGCCGTAGAGGCGCACACCGGGCAGGTCGCGGGTCAGCCCATCCAAGCGGATCAGGGGCGTGTCGCCAATCAGGTCCAACAGCCCGACGCCGTTCGGAAAGAGCTTGCTAGTCGCGCTGGGCGCAGGCATGGGACATCTGTGCAACCGCAGGAACGGGGCCGTGATCGATCCCCGCAGGGTCCGATCTACCTATTCTAGAAACTTGGCACGGGAGGCATCGGCTCGAGCGGCCCGGACAAGAATCTTCAAGTAGCTTCAACGCGCAGACAGACCCGCTCGCTTCGCAAGGTCCGATCGCGGCCGGCAGGCTCACGAGTCGCGGTGAGCCGCACAACCGCACTCGATGCGCGCACCTCGGCGGTCGAGCGACATGTGAAGACGAAAGGAGCGGAAGTCGCTTCCGAAGATGCGCCGGTTCCGACAGCGTCCCACCGACGGCTCCGCTAGCGACTCGCAGCAAGCGACTCAGGGCGCTTGATCAAGCGGCTGCCAGAGTCCGATGATGTTGCCTTCCGAGTCTTGGACCTGCGCGTAGATGCCCATGTTGGAAATCTCGGTCACAGGCACCACGCAGGACCCGCCCGCGGCTTCCACGTCGGCCACCCGCTGCGAACACGAGACGACTTCGATGACCACGACTGGCGAATTGCTGCCGCCGTCGTCATCACGAGGGTACATGCCGCCATTGATGCCGCCAGGTGCCGTCGGCTGCATCCGATCGTCGACCGGGGTCGTTGTAACGAACGAGTACGGCATGCCGCCGGGCATGTCAGAGACCTGCCATCCGAACACGTCCTGATAGAACTTGCTCGCCCGCCCCTTGTCTGCGTACGGAATCTCGAAATGACACACGCGGTCCATCGAACTGCCTCCTGCTCCTGAATCTAGTGCGATTCGGGAAAGCAATCAGTCTACCAACGCCTCGAAGAAACCGCCCAACGACGAGAACGCTTCGCAGGGGCGGATGGCGGCTGCGGAAGGGGTGCCAACGAAGCCTGCTGATTCGATGCTAGGCACGGTCCATTTTCGCCTCCCCATGCCGATTCGCGTTTCCTCGCACGACCGAATCACAGCCGATCACCGACCTGAAAGCAGTCTTCGCCCGGTCTGAGCCAACCTGCTGCGGCGAAACACTGTGACGCGGGCGGAAGCGTCAAAGAAGCAGCTGTTGGCGAACCCGCAACGATATTGCGCTGCGAATATCCAAAAGCCCTGAGTCTTGGAAGCAGCAGGTGCCCGAGCACTCCCTTCCAGCGACCAAGGATTGCAGCAGATCGAGCCGCGAGCTGCCCCTCCTCTGGTGCGCGGGAAGACTAATGCGCCAACACGGACCGATAGAACGCTTCGTAACGGCCTACAAGCCCGGCTTGGCGAAAGTCCCCGGCGCGGCGGCGCGCCCCGCTCTTGAGCCGCGCGTGCTGCTCCCCGTCGGCAAGGATCTCCGCGGCCTTCTCGCCCATGGCCGCCACGTCTCCGACAGGAAACAAGTGGCCGGCCTCGCCCTCGGTCACAAGCTCCGGCAAGCCGCCGACGTTGGAGGCGATCACGGGCACGCCACAGGCCATGGCCTCCAAGGCAGCCAGTCCGAAGCTCTCCTGCTCGCTCGGAAGCAGGAAGAGGTCGAGTTCCGGCAAGAGCTTCGCGGCATTCTGCTCGGAGCCAAGGAATTCGATCCTGTCCAGCAAGCCCAGCTCGTCTGCCACCAGCTTCACCGCCGGCAAGTCGGGGCCATCGCCGATCATCAGCAAGCAAGCTGGAACGTGCTGCACGATGCGGTGAAACGCCCTGATGACGTCCGGGACGCGCTTGACCCACCGAAAGTTCGACAGGTGCCCCACCAAGGCCTCGTCTCCGCAGGCGAAGCGCGCCCGCGCAGTGCCATCGCGATGAGAGGGCGAGAACCGCTCCAGATCGATGAAGTTGTGGATTGTCGTGACTTCGCCCTCTAGGTTGAAGCGATCTTTCACCTGCCGGGCAAGGTAGTTCGACACGGCCGTGACTCCGTCGCTTTCGAGCAGGCTGAAGCGTGTGATCTCGTAGAAGGAATCGTCGAGCCCGACCAAGGTGATGTCCGTGCCGTGCAGCGTGGTCACGATCTTCGGAGCGTGGCGGCCCAGCATCTGGCGGCAGAGATACGCGCTGACGGCGTGCGGGATCGCATAGTGGGCGTGAAGCACGTCGATCGGCTCTTCGCGACACAGCGCTGCCAGCTTCGTGGCCAGGGCCAGCGTGTAGGGCGGATACGTGAACAGCGGATACCGCGTGACCGGCACTTCGTGGAAGCGGACCCGCGGATGAGGCGCCGAGACCCGGACCGGGCGCCGGTGGCTGACGATATGGATCGTGTGGCCCCTCTCGGCCAGCGCCATGCCAAGATCCGTGGCCACGACCCCGCTGCCGCCCAGGGTCGGGTGGCAGATGATGGCTACCGTCAGCGGTCTTTCCATGGCTCGTTGCTGAACAGGCCGACGAGATCGTTGACCGGAATCGGGACTTCGCTGCTGAATGGCTCGCCGTAGGCAACGCCGATGAGCGAGCCGTAGTATGCCAAGGTCGCCTCGATGGACTTGAGGAACCTTGCCGAAGCCAAGCGCACCGGGAAGTCCTCCGGCTGGTCGACTCCGAATTGCGATTCATACGCCCGGACAGCTTCCATGCGCTGCTCGAAGACATCCGAAATGTCGACGACGAGCTGGGGGGCAACGCACCGACTGCCGAAATGCTGCAGGAGGGCTTTGGGCCTCCAAGGCGGGCCGCCCGGAGCGTACTTTCTCACCCCGCACAGGAACAAGCTCCGCTGCAAGAGCTCGGCGGTCGCCATGTGGTCAGGGTGGTGGTCCTCGCACGGGGGGCCTACCAATACCTGCGGCTTCAGTTCGCGGACGGTCTCCACGATGAGCTTGCGGTTGGAATCGGTGTCGCGAACCCGTCCGTCCGGTAGGCCCAGATTGCGCCTGACCGTCAAGCCGAGGACATCACTTGCGCGGCGCGCCTCGCTTAGTCGAGTCTCAGGCGTCCCAAGGGTGCCAGATTCGCCGCGCGTGAGGTCTACCACACCCGTCTTCCATCCGTTGGCGCGGGCCACGAGCAGAAGTCCTCCGCAGCACAGTTCGGCATCGTCGGGATGAGCCGAGAAGACGAGCAGATCGCAACCCTGATCGGATTTCGCCATATCCAACTAGCGTAACGACCGCGACGCTACAGCGGATCGAACACGCAACGCCGCGTCGATCCGCCTCCGGAGCACGGCCCTTCCATCGGCCACGCCGCGCGTGCTCCCAATGGCCCCCATGTCGGGCGCATGATGCAACTCACGCTGGCGCCAAGTAGAAGAGGCCGTGGCCTGAGCCGTCAGGATCAGGCGAGGTCGAAGCGGTCGAGACTCATGACCTTGTCCCATGCAGCGACGAAGTCCCGGACGAACTTGGCCTCGGCGTCGCTGCAAGCGTACACTTCGGCGATGGCGCGGAGCTCCGAGTTCGAGCCGAAGACGAGGTCGACGCGGCTCGCTGTCCACTTAAGCTCGCCGGTCACGCGGTCGCGACCCTCGAATTCGCCGCCGGCGTCGCCGACCGGCGTCCACTCCGTTCCCAAGTCGAGCAGGTTGACGAAGAAGTCATTCGTCAGCGTTCCAGGACGGTGGGTGAAGACCCCGCAGGCGGACTGCCCGGCATTCGCGGCGAGCGTGCGCATGCCGCCGACCAGCGCCGTCATCTCCGGAGCGGACAGCTTAAGCATGAACGCCTTTTCCACAAGCAGGTGGTCCGCAGCGGCCGCGTGGCCGTTCTGCAGGTAGTTGCGGAACCCGTCGGCGGTCGGTTCCAGCACGGCGAACGATTCAGCGTCGGTCATCTCGTCCGTCGCGTCTGCGCGCCCCGGCGCGAAAGGGACTTCGACGTCGTGGCCGGCCTTGGCTGCGGCCGCCTCGATGGCGGCGCAGCCGCCCAACACGATCAGATCGGCGAGCGAGACCAGCTTGCCATTCGCCTGCGCATCGTTGAACGCCTGTCGGATTCCCTGCAAGGTCTGCAATACGATCGAAACGCCGGACTTGACGTTGACGTCCCAGCCTGCCTGCGGTGCGAGGCGGATTCGCGCCCCGTTCGCGCCGCCGCGCTTGTCGGTGTTGCGGTAGGTCGATGCTGACGCCCAGGCGGCCGATACCAACTGAGAGACGGACAGGCCGGAATCGAGGATCTTGGCCTTGAGCGCGGCGATGTCCGCTTCGTCGATGAGCGCGTGCGTGACCGCCGGCAACGGATCCTGGAACGGCAGCTGCTCCTTGGGAACCCACGGGCCGAGATAGCGTGCCAACGGACCCATGTCGCGATGCAGCAGCTTGAACCAAGCCTTGGCGAAGGCATCGGCCAACTCGTCCGAGTTCTCGTAGAAGCGCTTCGAGATTTCCCTGTAGTCCGGATCGGCGATCAGCGCGAGATCGGTGGTCAGCATCATCGGCGCATGCCGCTTCGACGGGTCGTGCGCGTCCGGCACGGTCCCGTGCGCCTCCAGATTCTTTGGAGTCCACTGGTGCGCACCGGCGGGGCTCCTCGTCAGATCCCACTCGTACTCGAACAGGTTCTCGAAGTAGCCGTTATCCCAGCCGATGGGGTTCTTGGTCCAAGCGCCCTCCAGCCCGCTTCCGATCTGGTCGCCGGCCTTGCCGCTGCCATGGCTGCTCCGCCATCCGAGCCCCTGCTGCTCGATGTCCGCGCCCTCGGGTTCGGGACCCTTGTAGCGCTCCTCGGCGGCACCGTGAGCCTTGCCGAACGTGTGCCCGCCGGCAATCAGCGCAACGGTTTCCTCGTCGTTCATCGCCATCCGGCGGAACGTCTCGCGGATGTCGCGGGCCGCCGCGACCGGATCCGGCTTGCCGTTCGGCCCTTCCGGGTTGACATAGATCAGGCCCATCTGGACGGCACCGAGCGGAACGGCTAGGTCCCGGTCGCCGGAGTAGCGCTCATCGCCGAGCCAGGTCTGCTCCGGACCCCAGTAGATGTCCTCGTCGGCAGCCCAGATGTCCTCCCGGCCGCCGCCGAAGCCGAATGTCTTGAAGCCCATGGTCTCTAGGGCGCGGTTCCCGGCGAAGATCAGCAGGTCGGCCCACGAGATGCTGCGGCCGTATTTCTGCTTGATCGGCCACAGCAGGCGGCGCGCCTTGTCGAGGTTCACGTTGTCGGGCCAGCTGTTGAGGGGTGCGAAGCGCTGGTCGCCGCTCCCGCCGCCGCCGCGCCCGTCGTGGATGCGGTAGGTGCCGGCGGCGTGCCAGGTCATGCGAATGAAGAGCGGCCCGTAGTGGCCGTAGTCGGCCGGCCACCAGTCCTGCGAGTCGGTCATCAACGCATCGACATCCTTCTCCAAGGCTTCGAAGTCAAGGCTATTGAAGGCCTCGGCGTAGTTAAAGTCCAGGCCGTTCGGATCAGCCTGTGGATGGTTTTGGCGGAGAGCCCTCAGGTTCAGCCTGTTCGGCCACCAATTCTGGTTGGCGGTCTCGCCAATCGCCTCGTGGGCGGCGGCGCCCATCACGGGGCACTTGCTCGCGTTGTCCATGTTTCCTCCGATTGCGCTCAGGGCGTGCTGGTGCGGACGAGCGTCTCCCGGGGGTCCCGCCACTGTTCGCAGTTGCAGGTAGCTCGCATCGCTCGCTCCATTATTATCCCGGCGACGATTCAACCACCATACCGTAACTGGTGCGGCTTCCCAAGCACGTGGCCTGGAGCGTCCCAGCCGTTCTTCGCGGCGTTGTTGCGAACCGCGGAATGGCCTGGCTTGACCGGTGGGCTCAGGGCGGACGCGCAGGCCTAACGCACGCGGCACCGGGAATCCCTCGTCGGCGTACTGCATGGCGGAAAAGCACCTCTGGCAGAAGTGGAATCGCGGTCCGTCGAATCCTGCTCAACTAAATCAGCCATGGTACATTCTGGTAGGTTCTGGCCTGCTCAGGCACTCGGAGGATTCCAAACATGGCGAAAGATTTCTCAAGGCGCGATGCGATTCGCTGGGCGAGCGGCGCGGCGATGGCGACCACATTCCTGCCGTTCAGCGGCAAATTCGCAGCTTGGTCGCATCCCGCCGAGAAGCCGCTGGCAACGCGCTTGCTGGGGCGCACCGGCCGCGAGGTGACTACCTTCGGTTTGGCGGGCGGCAACAAGATCCAGTGGGACCTGCCCGGCGACGAAGCGGTGCAGATCGTGGTCAAGGCCGTGCGGGCGGGCATGACGTACATCGAGACCGCCAACAACTACTTCCTCAGCCAGGAGAAGATGGGCAAGGCTTTCGGCATCCTGAACCTCAAGCCCGGCCTGCCCGGCTACGACCACAGCCTGCGGGCGCGCCTGTTCATCGCCACAAAGACCGCGCTGCGGCATGCCATCGTGCGCGATGGCTCCGAGCCGATGGGCCGATCCTCGGGCGGCGGCAAGCTGGTGCTGGAGGACATCGAGCGCTCCCTGACCGAGTTCTTCGGAGACGGCAAGGGCTACATCCCGGAAGGGGCGTACCTCGATCTGATGCAAGTGCATCACATCGGCAGCAAGGAAGAAGTCGACGCCGCCTACGAGGGCCTCGACAACCCTGGCGACAAGTCGCTGCCGCGGGTGGGCGCGATCGCCTGCCTGCTCGACTATCGCGACGGCACCAACCACACCGGCCTGAACCCCAAGCAGCGCAGGTGGATCCGCCACATCGGCATCACGGGGCACGAGAACCCGGCGGTACACATGTACGCCATCCAGCGCGACACGCGCAACATCCTCGACACGCTGCTGGTGGCCGTCAATCCCAACGATCCGCGCTACTTCTGCCACCAAACCAACTCCATCCCCGTCGCACACGCCAAGGGCATGGGGGTGATCGGCATGAAGGTCTTCGCCGATGGCGTGATGTACGGCTTGAAGCAAGAGTACGCGCACCGTCCGGGCCAGAGCGTGCCGACCGTCGGCCAGCCTGACAAGCTGCCCTACCAGGACTTCATCCGCTACTCGCTCAACCCCGAGGGCATGGCGACCCTGATCACCGGCATCGGCCTGATCGACAAGGACGACGACCCCGAACGCGACCAGTTGGTGGCCAACCTTGCCGCCGCGCAAGTCGCCAGCCCGCTGTCACGGCAGGAGAAGCGGGACATCGAGCAGACCGTGGCCGATCTGCACGGCACGCGCACCAACTTCTTCCAGCAGCCCTCGGTCGGTTTTCAGCCCGCCCAAGGCTTCGGCGTCGAGCGCGGGTCCGGCAACGAGGTCAAGCTGCAGTGGCACTCAGCG
Organism: Bryobacterales bacterium; assembly: GCA_965207255.1. GTDB lineage: Bacteria > Acidobacteriota > Terriglobia > Bryobacterales > UBA6623 > VXMF01. Next base: position 728,613 of record OZ242276.1, read on the forward strand.
TTCGCAGCCGGAGACCCGATCGTGCGCTACGAAGTGTATCGCCGCCACGAGCGCATCGGCACGGTGCCGTTCCGGCCGCAGACCAGCATGGCTCCGTTCGAATTCGTCGACAACTCCGCGCCCAACGGGCACAGCGGCGGCCTGTACTACAAGGTGCGGGCGGTAGACGAGGCCGGGCGGCACGCCGATACCAACTCTGTGAAAGCGTGAGCGTCGGGGCGCGGGCCTATTCCGCCGAGAGGGCCTCGGTCCATCCCAAGCTCTCGTCGAAGATCTGTACCGTCGTGGGATGGTAGCCCGGGCGGGCTTCCGCGTAGATGGCAAGCGCCTTGGCGTTGCCAGCGTCGCTCTGTGCCAATTCCGCGTACAGCGGCCGCAGGAACTTGCGCCGCCCCACGGTCGTCAGGAACCGCTTCAGCGCCGTGTCAGCGGCAGCGTAGTCGCTGCGAATTGCGACCAACAGCCATTCGCACAGAATCTCGGCATTGCTCTCGCCTGTCAGGTTGAACGCCGCGTCCAGCTCGGCCAAGCGCTCTACTCCCGCATCCTCTGGAATCGCCCGCACGAAACTAATCCAGTGATGGGTGGTCCAGTCGGCGGTATCCAGAGCTTGGGCAGCGGTACTGCCAGCGGACCACTCGCCCGCAGCTGCATCAGCGACCTCCAAGGTGTTTGAGACGTACTCGTGCCGTTGGTCCGGCAGCCCTGGCTGTTCCAGCCACTGCCGGACGGGAATGGCCTGCTTGGCCTCCGGATGCTTGGAGAGCAGTTGGGCGTCCAAGTACTCCGCAAGCTCCCCCGTTGTGACGCTGCGGAAGGCGAACTCGTCGAAATAGCTCCGCAGGAAGGCGTCGAACGACTCGCGCCCGACTTGCTGCTCGATCGTGCGCAAGAACATCGCGCCCTTGACATACGGCACGCCCGTGAAACCTTCGCCGGGATCGCGCCCGGCCAAGTCCACGTGCAGCACTTGATCCCGCGCATCCAAGTCCTGCAGCTCTTCCTTGAATGCCTGCACCTCGAGCGACGATTCCATCGCGACCCGCTCCGGCCCGTACACCGCTTCTTGGATGCGCTCTTCGATATAGACGGTGAAACCCTCGTTGAGCCAAAAGTCCCGCCATGTTCCGTTGGTGGCCAAATTGCCCGACCAAGAATGCGCCAGCTCGTGGGCGATGATGCTGACCAAGCTCTTGTCTCCCGCGATAGTGGTCGGAGAAACGAACGTCAGGCGCGGATTCTCCATGCCGCCGTAGGGAAACGCCGGCGGCAGTACCAAGATGTCGTAGCGTCCCCAGCGGTACGGCCCGTACAAAGCCTCGGACGTCTGGATCATCGCCTCGGTGTCTTCGAACTCCTTCGCGGCTGCCTTGACCACGCTCGGCTCGGCATACACGCCGGTGCGCTCGCCGGTCGATTCGAACGCCAAATCCCCGACCGCCAGCGCGATCAGATACGAGGGGATCGCCAATGGCATGTTGAAGGCATACTCCCCTTTGTCACGATCCGCCGATGTCGCTTCCGCACTCATGACCGCCACGAGGCGCTGCGGCACGCGAACGCGGGCGGAGTAGGTTACCCGCGTGCCCGGGGTATCTTGCAGCGGGATCCAACTGCGGGCGTGGATCGCTTGCGACTGGCTGTAGAGGAAAGGCTGTTCGCGACCGGCGGTCTGGCGCGGTTCCAGCCACTGCAGCCCGCTCGCATCTGGAGCCGTCACGTATGCGATGCGGACTTTCGAGGCATCGCCGCGCTCGATGCGCAGCGGGGCACCGAGAAATTCGTGTTCCTCTCCTAGCTCGAAAGGAACCTCGCGGTAGGGCCCGCTGTCGGCTGACGCCTCGACCCGTTCGATCGCCAGGTCGCGCGTGTCGAGGACCAAGTCACCGTCCTCGCCTTCCACGTCCAACGTACAGGTGCCCCGCAACTGGCGGGCGTCAAAGTCGACGTCGAGATTCAAATCCACGTGCGTCATCCGCACGGTAGATACGTTGCCGTAGGAATGCAAATCCGTCGCGGGATCTGCCGGATCATCGACCGAACCGGGCGTGCAGGAAATCAGCATAAGAGGGGCCAGCAAGCTTGCGATACGCACAGATTCAGCGTATCGCAGGCATTGCTTACGCTCATTCGCGCGTGATGAACTCGTCCAGGCTGAGCATGGCGCGGCTCAGCTCGCGCCATGCAGCCCGCTCGGCACCCGCGCCGCGGGCTTGGTAGCGTTCCAACTGGGCGGCGTAGAAACGCCTAGCGTGCGCGGTTTCGGCAGGAAACGCGGCGCGGTTCAGACACCACCGCACCAAGCGTTCGAACCGAGCCTCGAATTCGGGTCCGCCGCGTTGCAAGATGCGGTACGCCAGCGCATCGGCCGCCTCTTGGAAAACGGGATCGTTCAGCAGGTTGAGGGCCTGCAACGGCGTGTTGGAGCGCTCCCGGCGGGATACGCTCGTCAGCGTGTCCGGCGCGTCGAAATTGACCAGCATCGGATAGGGCGATGTCCGGCGGAGAAAGACGTACAAGCCGCGTCGGTAGCGATCCGGGCCGATGTCCTCGTCCCAGTCCTTCTTGGAGTAGCTCAATTCTGAGATGCCGCCCGGCTGCGGCGGAAACACGCTCTTGCCTCCAATCGCGGGGCTCAGCAAGCCGCTCACGGCCAAGGCGTTGTCGCGGATCAACTCGGCCGGAAGGCGCAGGCGGTTCTGGCGGGCAATCCACGCATTGCCGGGGTCACGCCCGCGAGCGTCGAACCGTTCATCGGAGGCTTGGCGGTACGTCGCTGAAGTGACGATCGTCCGCACGATAGCCTTGCGGCTCCAACCGGAGTCCATGAATTCTCGGGCCAGCCAGTCGAGCAATTCCGGGTGCGAGGGCGGCTCGCCTTGCGTGCCGAAGTTTTCCGCTGTTTCGACCAAGCCCCGGCCAAAAAGTTCCTGCCAGATCCGGTTGACCTCGACCCGCGCCGTCAGAGGGTTATCCCTGGAGGCGATCCACTCGGCCAGCAGCAGACGCTGGGGCCGCTTGGCGCTTGGCAACTCAGGCAAGACCGCCGGCACTGCGGGAGACACCTCGCTGCCCAGCGCCCGGTAGTCGCCGCGCAAGGCGAGGCGCGCCGGCAGCGGCTCGAGCCGCTCCACCATCGTGTAGGCGCGGGAGACTGGAAATCGGCTCTCGTCCAGTTCGGCGATTTTCTTGCGAGCCCGTGTGATTTGCTCCTTGGCGGCTTCGTCCTTGGCGAAGTCGGGACCGCCGCCGCGCAGGAACCAAGCATTCACTTTCTCGCGCTCGAGTTCGGAGAGCCGCTCTCGCGGGGCTCTCAGCAGCCAGTCGGCGCGATCGTTCGCAGCGCGCCACTCGGTCACCGAATGATCCCAGTCTGTGCGCACGCCGGGCCGGTCCATGGCGGCCAGCATGCGTTCGTGCCACTCGGTCTGCAAGGCCGGGATGCCGTGGCGCTCGCGAATCTCGCCTACCGCCTGCCGGTAGGTCGGCGCGGTCTGCAGGTAAGGTCCTAGTTCGCCTGGCAGCGGAGCCTCGACATCGCGCTCGACCGCGTTGTGAAAGAACGCGAACATCCCGTAGAACTCTCGCTGGGAGATCGGGTCGTACTTGTGGTCATGGCACTGGGCGCAACCGACTGTCAGGCCCATCCAAGTGTTGGCCACCGTGTTGACGCGGTCGACCGTCTCTTCGAAACGTTTCTGGGCATTCTTGGTGCCGGCCTCGCGGTTCTTGATGCCGTTGCGCAAGAAACCGGTGGCGACGCGCTGCTCAATAGTGGCTTGCGGGAGCAGGTCTCCCGCGATCTGCTCGATCGTGAACTGGTCGAACGGCATGTCGCGGTTGATCGATTCGATCACCCAGTGCCGCCAGCGCCAAGCGTGCGGGCGCAGCGGGTCGCGCTCGTAGCCTTCGCTGTCGGCGTAACGTGCCAGGTCGAGCCACGGCAGAGCCCACCGCTCGCCGAAATGCTGCGACCGCAGCAAGCCGTCCACCACCGCTTCGTAGCTCGCGGAGGTGTCGTCGCCGGTCGATCCGCCAAGCCTGCCCGGCGGCAAACCGACCAAATCCAAGTGGATTCGACGTCGTAGTGTTTCCGGAGTCGCTTCGGGAGAAGGGGCCAAGCCTTCTGCTTCGAGCCTAGCAAGCACAAATCGGTCAATTGGGTTGCGCACCCAATCGGTCGCGTTGACGGAGGGCAGCTCCGGACGCCGAACCGGCTGGAAGGCCCAGTGCGAGCCAGCGGCAGACGCGCGCACGGAGGCACGCGCCTCGGGGCCGGAATGGCTGTCGGGCCAAACGGCCCCAGCAGCAATCCACTCGCTGATCAGAGACGCCTGCCTAGCGCTCAGAGCCTCGCCACCGGGCGGCATGCGAAAGCCGCCATCGGTACTGGTGATGCGCGCCATGAGCTTGCTAGCTGACGAATCTCCAGGAACTATGACCGCGCCAGAAGCTCCGCCCTTGAGCGCGGCTTCCCGGCTGTCGAGCCTAAGATCCGACATTTGCTGCTGCGCGCCGTGGCAAAGGTAGCAGCGCTCATGCAGGATCGGCTCGATGTCACGGACATAGTCAACTGCGGCCGGGGCCGAGAAAACCGGGATCAACCCGATAGCCAGCCGGGATACAACCATGTGAGCGCGAGTCACGGCCTACATTATATTGTCCGGGCAGCAAACCTAATCCGCTTGGGACGCTAGTCCAATACCGCGAACGTGGTGAGAACCTCAGCCACCTGCTTGCCCGCGCAGTGAACCTGCCCCCGGGCGACAACCAACTTGCGACCTGCCCGCACCAAGTGCGAACGGGCCGTCAACACGCCTGCGGTGACGGGCCTGAGGTAATTGATCTTGATCTCCACGGTCGTGCAGCGCCCGCCCACGGCACGGGCTATCCCTAAGCTCACGGCGGCGTCGGCCAAAGTTAGCATGACTCCGCCGTGCACCACTCCCGCACCGTTCTGGTGGCGGTCATCGAGCGGCAGCCGCAGTGTCACACCGCCATCGTCGTGGTATTCCCCGAATTCGATTCCCAGCAGCCGATTGAACGGGGCGTCCATGTAGGTGCGGAGCAGTTCGGCAAGTTCCTCGCCAGAGAGGATGCGGGAAGGCTTCACATTGACCATCATAGTGAGAGCCGGAATGCCGCACGTGGTCAACCGAGAACCGCGAAGGTGGAGAGCACTTCCGCGATCGGCTCGTCGCCACAATGCACCTCGGCCCGCGCCACGACCAGTCGGCGCCCCGCTCGCAAGATGTGAGAACGCGCGGTCAGCACTCCGGACGACACCGGCTTGAGGTAATTGATCTTCATCTCGGCAGTTGTGCAGGGCTTGCCGATGGTCTTGTAGATCCCGTATCCCAGCGCAGAATCGGCGAGCGTAAACGTGACTCCGCCGTGGACCACCCCGGCACCGTTGAGATGCCGCTCGCCCAGCTCCAGACGCATGGTCGCACCGTCTTCGTGGAGTTGAACGAATTCGATACCGACAGACTTGTGAAACCTATTGGTTTTCAGTGCCAACCCTAAGTGTGGCGCAATCCGCTCGAAGCGTTCAATCAAGCTTGCGGGCACTATCGTTTCGTCCGGAGTGACATCCACCGCGAAGCTGATGCCCGGCGGGACAAGGACGAAGCGGCCGGCTGCCTTGGAGGCAAGGATGCCGTCTACGCGGGGTTGGAATCGGAGGGATTCGGCTCGGTAGCGCAGCGTGTTGGCGAACCTGCACGAGCCAGCAGGCGAGTTGCCAGCGGGGTGGACGAGGCAAGTTCAGTCTTATTGGTCCCGCTAGGGTCCGGTTCCGCCGCGGCAACTGGTCCGCTGGATCCAATCGCGAAATGAGCTGGGCACTCAGCGCACTGTGCATGCACGCCGAGTCACATACCCCGCACATAGGGCCCACCTACGCTGTCACGAAGTTCGTCACACCGTGCGCGCAACGTTCGCAATGTCGTCTCATGCGCCGGATCCTCCGCCAGATTGGTGACCTCGTTGGGATCAGCTTCTAGGTCGAAGAGTTGCTCGTACAACGGATTGCGCTCGAAGTAGCGGACGTATTTGAACCGCTCCGTGCGCACCCCTTCGCTCTTAGGGATGGTCTCGCGCTCGTACAGGTGTTCGTAAAAGAAGTCCTCGCGCCAGTCGGCGGTTTCCCCTCTCATCAACGGCGCCAAGCTACGGCCGCGCATCTGCGCGGGGACGGGCACTCCGGCGAGATCGAGCATCGTCACGGGACAATCGAAGCTGAGCGTCATGTGTTCAACTGTCGAGCCGTGCCGGGATTGGTCCAGCCGCGGGTCCGCAATGATCAACGGCTTGCGGATCGAGCCCTCGTACATCAGCCAGATCCCGGTCAGACCATGCTCGCCGATCATGATCCCGTTGTCGCCGGTGAAGATGATCACGGTATTGTCGTCGAGGCCTCTCCGCTCGAGTTCGGCTACGATCCGGCCGACTTGGCGGTCCACGCCGGTGATCAGCCGGTACATGCCCTTCATCATCCTCTGGTACTTTTCGGGCGTGTCGAACCGGCGGAACCAGCGCTGCCGGCTCATCGAGACCTGGATGAATCCCGGCAACCGGTGAAAGTACTCGTCATCCGGGATCGGCGGCGGCGGAATGACGTCTTGCTCGTATAGCGCCTGCAGCTCCTTGTCAAAGATGTACTGGTCTATGTGGTCATCTTCCGGATGCGGCGCACTGAAGCTGACCGACAGGCAGAACGGCCGGGCTTGCGAGCTAGTTCGGATGAACTCGACGGCGTCGTCCCCGTTGATGGTGGTGACATGCTTGACTTGGCCATCGGCGGCTTCGCGGTAGTACGGGTTGCGCGTTGAGCTGGCAATCCGACGACGGTAGAAATCGAACATCCGGCCCGGGGCACGCGGGTCAACCTCGACTCCAAGTTTGCCCACGAATCCAGTGCGATAGCCGGCCTGCTTCAGCAGTGCGGGATAGCTGCGGTCCATGCGCTGCACGCTCATGGCCGGCATGGTGAACGTATAGCCGTGCTCCCGGCGAAACTCACCGGTGAGGATGCTGGCCCGCGTCGCCGCGCAGATCGATGTGGTGCAGAACGTGTTGGTGAAGCGCGTCCCGCGCTCCGCGAGCCGGTCGATATTGGGTGTCTGGATGATCTCGTTCCCCTCGCAGCCGAGCATGTCCCAGCGGTGGTTGTCGGTCATCAGGAAGACAATGTTGGGCGGACGTGCGGAAGTCTGGCCGCGCATGGACGCGGCGGCGGGCAGGAGCACCGAGGAGGCCCCCAGGAATTGACGGCGGTTGAGGAGGAGATGCGACATGTCGGGGTCCTTGCGGCTGCCGCTGCAACGATACCGCAACGCTACGGGAGGGCGCGACCCAGCCCGGCGACATCCGGCACTGAGCGTCCGCGGCTCGGGCTCGTACAATCGAAGCTCAGGCCCAATGCGTCCGCACAACTACATACTCGTGATCTTCGACAGCTGTCGGTTCGACTCATTTGCCGCCGCGAAGCCGAAGACCATCTCCAAGCTAGGCACCGTCGAGCAGCGCTGGTCTTACGCCTCATGGACGGCCCCTTCGCACTACAACCTGCTCATGGGCCTGCTGCCCCACAGCAGCCCTGCGCACGTCTACGCATCCGAGTACTACAAGAAAGACTTCTTCAAGTTCAACGAACGGCTGGGCGTTGAGAATGTCGGCTTCAAGTCGTTGGTTCCTCAGCTCTATTTTCCGACCTTCCTGCAAAAGCAGTTCAATTACCGCACGCACGCGATGGTCTCGCTGCCGGTCCTAAACCCCAGGACCATCCTCAACACGGGCTTCGACACGTTTCGACTGATGCCCAAGCACAACGACATGCGGGCCATGCTCAACGAGATGCGCTTCCCGGAAGACCGGCCGTCGTTCTACATCCTCAATGTCGGCGAAACCCACTATCCCTATGCGCTGCCCGACGAGCCGCCTGAGAAGTGGCCGCGGGTCAGCGGCGTCCACGGCGTCTTTCGCCACCTGGACGATCACATCGTGGGCGGCAAGCTGACCGCAGGTACCGAAGAATTCTTCGATCAGGGCAAGCTCGACACGCTCCGCGACAGGCAGGTCAAGGCGGTCGAGTACCTCGACCGCGTCGTGGAAGAACTCTTTGATCTCGTGCCGGAGAACACTTACATCACGATCACTGCGGATCACGGCGAGCTGTTCGGCGAGGATGGGTTCTTCGGGCACGGCCCGATCCAGCACGACAAGGTGTTTGAAGTGCCGTTCGTGGAAGGCTTGCTTCGTTAGGGCTGATCGTTGCCGAGCAACAAAAGGCTGGGCTTCTGTCCCTCCCAACAGCCTGATCGCCTTGTTCGCGGCCTGCACGACTAAGTATTGTTGGATCGAGGCATCTCCCCGACCAGCGTTTGCACGACGCGGAGAGTTGGCTGGCTAGTCCGGCTCCCTCGACCCGCACAGCTGGCTGGGTAGGTATGCGGCGGCGAATGCATGCCGACAGGTCTTGAAGAGGCGCTAGCTAACGTTGCTGGCCTGCCGGAACCGTAGCTGCCGCCCCGCGGCGGGCTGTCCAGCCCACTGATTGACGACCTCGTGAGGCACGCCGAGGCACCCGCGCGGGCTCGCCACCGCTTGCCTCAGCCCAAATTCAGCATCGCTTCAAGTCGAATGCCAATGCCCATCAATCGCTTGGAGTACGCTGGACAGAGGGCGGAGCGAGTGCTCACAACCGACGAACTTCGTGCGCTGATTGGAGATCTGGAGTCCGACCGTGTGGAACGCACGGTCTCCAAGTCGAATACCGACAAGTTCGGGCAGGCAATCTGTGCTTTCGCAAACGATTTTCCTAGTCATGGGCGACCGGGCTTCCTAATCATCGGCGTGACCGACGAGGGCCGAGTCAGCGGACTGTCCGTGACCGATAGACTGCTGACAACTCTCAGCGCAATGGCCTCTAACGTTAACCTAGAACCACTTCCAGCGCTTACCGTTCAGAAATACGAGCTGCCGGGAGGTCAGGTGGCCGTCGTTGAGGTCACGCCGTCGGACCTGCCGCCCGTCCGCTACAAGGGAAGGGTCTGGATTCGAATCGGGCCATCGCGCCGCAGCGCGAGCCAGCAGGAAGAGCGGATTCTGACTGAGAAGCGGACCGCCCATCAGCGGACGTTCGATGCCCGCCCCTGCTCGGGTTGCAGAATCGACGACATGGCCATCGACCTGTTTCGCTTCACGTACCTACCGGCAGCCATCGATCCCGCGATCATTCAAGAAAACGAACGCACGCTTGAAGAGCAGATGGCTTCGCTGCGCCTGTATGACCTACCTGCCGGCTCTCCGACCCACGCGGCGGCGCTGGTGTTCGCCAAGGACCCCCTGCGCTGGTTGCCGGGGGCCTGGATTCAGTTCGTCCGCTGGGCGGGAAGATCGATGGCGGATGACCCGATAGACGAGAGGAGATTCAGCGGAGACTTGATCACGGTTCTGAGAGAACTCGAAACGCTTGTCCCTCTTCCGGCGCGGTCGCGACCGGTCGCGGAATCAGCTCTGCGTGAACGAACGTTGAGCGACTACCCGGTAGTGGCGATGCGCGAACTGCTGTTGAACGCAATCATGCATCGCTCGTACGAATCGAATGCTCCAGTCCGCTTCTATTGGTACGACGATCGCATCGAGATCCAGAACCCGGGCGGCCTGTATGGTGCGGCGTCACCCGAAAACTTCCCCCGGCAGACGGATTACCGGAATCCAGTCGTGTCCGAAGTGCTCGCGTCTCTGGGCTACGTCAACCGCTTTGGACGAGGCGTCATCCGTGCGCAGACAGCGTTGGAAAAGAATGGGAATCCGGAGGCGGAGTTCGAGTTCGAAAGCTCCCACGTGCTGGCGACCATCTGGAGGGCGCCATGAAGACGATTGCGTTCTTCAATAACAAGGGAGGTGTGGGCAAGACCACGCTGGTATACCACTTGGCCTGGATGTATTCCGAGCTTGGTTTCTCGGTCGTTGCCGCCGATCTCGATCCACAAGCGAATCTGAGCGCCGTGTTTCTCAGTGAGGATCGACTCGAACAGTTGTGGTCGGGTGACGAGCACCTCGACAGCATTCTCGGGGCAGTATCACCCATATTGCGCGGTCTCGGCGACATCGGCGAGCCGCACGTCGAGCAGATATCTACGAACTTGGGATTGGTAGTAGGGGATTTAGGGCTGTCGAGTTTCGAGGCTAGGCTCTCTTCAGCTTGGCCGGATTGCCTGGGAGGTGACGAGGCAGCTTTCCGCACCGAGTCCGCCTTCCATCGCACAATTCTCAATGCTGCACAGAAGCAGGAGGCTGACTTGGCGCTGATTGATGTCGGTCCGAACCTCGGAGCAATCAACCGCGCAGCGATCATCGCAGCAGATTTCGTAGTCTTTCCCCTGGCTCCCGATCTCTTCTCGCTGCAGGCGCTCCGCAACGTCCGGCCGACGCTTGATGACTGGCGTACAGCGTGGAGCGATCGCCTAGATCGCCGTCCGCAGGTCCCGGACCTAGACTTGCCGTCGGCCGATATTCATCCGGCCGGCTACATCGTTATGCAACACGCAGTTCGCGAAGGGCGTCCCGTCCAGGCGTACCAGAAGTGGATTAGGAGGATTCCTAAGGCGTATCGCGAGGATGCGCTCGGGCAGGGGGGCCCCGAACCTCCTTCGACAGGAAGCGATTCTGAATGTCTCGCTACGCTAAACCACTATCGGAGTCTGATGGCGATGGCACACGAGGTTCGCAAGCCGATGTTTCATCTCAGGGCCGCGGACGGTGCGCTCGGCGGCCACATCTACGCAGTGCAGGATTGCTACAACGACTTTAGGCGCTTGGCCGCGACGATCGCTGCCAAGTGTGAAATTGAGAAGAATGCTCAAGAGATTGACTGAGGTCGCTACGCTTTAGTCCAGCTTTGACAGCTATAGTGGCAATCCACGCCAAACACTCTCACCGACGGATGCGCTTGCGAGCACCAAAGATCTCGCGACCTCGATAAGGCACGCGCCGCCAGCGGTCGCTGGCGGGGCTTCTTGCGGCTTCCTCTTCTTCTGATCGAATCGCTTCCCCGAATGGCATGTTGGCAGTCTCCACACGCTGGTTGTGTGACAACGGTCAGGTCCCGATTGCGGCAGAAGCGCGCTCAGTCAGGCGCCGGGCCTCCGAGTCTTCAACCTGACCTCGCCAATGATCGCCAAAGCCACCCGCGCCAACACCAGCATTGGCGGCTAGACTCCGCCAACCAAGGTAGCGGTAAGGATCGTCTGTCTCTAACAGGCTGGTCAGAGTGGCAGAATCTCTTCGCGATCCGGATCGAACTTCAGCCGCCGCTTCTGCAGGTAGGCGATGTTTCCCAAATGAGACGCCTGCGCAGACCGGTGGCCGATCCATACGTCTCCGTTGGGCCGCTCGCGGCTCTTGACGCAGTCGATGAAGTTGTCGACGTGATCCTGCGTCATGTTGCCGATCGCCTGCTGGACCTCAGCCGGCTCCTCTTGGCGTGGCAGGTACCACTCGTAGCGTCCCCGCGTGATCCACAACCGACCTTCGGTTCCGATCACTTCCACACCGGCACCGCGCAGGCCGGGAGCGAGCGTGCCCTCGAACGTGGCCGTCCACTCACCGCGATAGTCGAGCAGGCAGTTAATCGTGTCAGGTGCGGTGCGCCCGTCTTTGTAGTGGTAGATCCCGCCGGATGCCACGGCCGCAACTGGGTCGTCCTGGCCCATGAACAGGTGGACAGCGTCGATCCAGTGTGTGAAAAGATCGGTGATCTGCCCGCCGCCGTACTCTAGGTAGGCCCGGAAGTTGAAGTACTGCTTCGGGTCGTATTCGCGCCACGACACCGGGCCGAGGAAGCGCCCCCAGTCCAGGTTGGAGGGCTGCTTGGCATACTGTTCCGGGAACGGGCGCAGGTGGGCGCCGTTTCCGTGCCACCAAGTCCGCGCCAAGGTGACCTTGCCGATCTTGCCCGAGTCGAAGAACTTCTCCTTGGCCATGATGTAGTGCTTGGCCGAGCGCTGCTGCATGCCCACCTGGCAGACGCGCTCGTTGAGCCGCACGGCCTTGACGATCTGCGGGCCTTCCTCGATCCGCAGCGTGAGCGGCTTCTCGCAGTAGATGTCCTTGCCAGCATTGGCAGCGTCAATGCAGGTGCCGGCGTGCCAGTGGTCGGGAGTCGCGATCAGCACCGCGTCTACGTCGTTGGCTGCCAGAAGTTCCTCGTGCTCCTTGTATCCCTTGGCATTGGGCGCGACCTCTGCCGCCTCGTCAATTCGCGCGCTGAACACGTCGCACAGCGCGGTGGCATTGACGTTCGGATTCGCTACGAAGCTGCGCAGCACACCCCGGCCGCGGCCGCCGCAGCCAATCAAGCCCATGTTGACCTTCTCGTTGGCTCCGAGAATGCGGCTGTAGGAGGCGGCCGTGAAGGCCGCCGCCGCGCTGAAGAACGTGCGCCGTTGAATCAAGTTAGACATCAGGAAAAGGTTAGCACGGAGACCGCTGCGAGCGGGATGGTTCGGATGAGGTTGAAAATTGGCCGATGCCGTCCTCGGCAGGCTCTTCCACCAGCGTCCTCGCGGTCCACGCAGGCGATCGGAAGACGCGGCTCAACGTACCGCGAGCCCGGCAGAACCCCTGCCTGCATACTCAAACAGCCTTCACCCCCCCATTTGCGCAATTCGCCGGGCCATCCACTCAACGTATGCCGTTCGCGTCATCTTGCGCCGACGCGCCTCCGTGTCGATGAACTCGGCGACTGCCTCATCTAACGAGAGATTCGCGCGGACGCTTCGACCGGTAAGTGCGATCAGCGGGACCGAGACCAGCGTGTGGCCATGTGGGGCGTCTACGTTCTCTATGGCGGTCGGCGGCCTTAGGACGGAACCGTCCTTACTCGCCTCAATTGCGTAGTCGCGCAGAGCCTCCTCGGCATGTGTCATTGCTTCTTCAATCGTCGAGCCCATTGCGACAATCCCAGGCAGATCGGGAAACGTGACGCCGTACGCCCCTTTCTCGCCGTCGATCAGTGCGGGGTAGCGGTTCATGATTACAGTCCTCCCATCAGGACCAGCCTGCTTTCTTGGAAATCGACGCGGCAACACCCGCCGACACGCGCCGGTGGCGCGGCAGAGTGATGATCCCGCGGATTGTGGGATGACGATAGATGTCGTGGTTCAAGCCATGCCTCGACAAGTACCAGCCATCCCGGATCAGCCGGCGCTTGATCCGGCTGGTCACGGTTTCCATGTACATATAAATGCACATTAAGTGCAGATATTCAAGTTTTTCTGCGCAATAGATCGCACGGTATGCTGCGGGCCTCTACAGATACGGCCATTCCCGCCTGCGAGAGCCCGATCGTTTTCAGATCGGACCGCTGATCGCTTTGCTCCGGACCACCCGTTTGCGTCGCCGAGTCGGCTTACTTGGCTTGAAACGCCGGAGAATCGCACACTGCAGCTCGAACGGCGACAAGATCAGCCCCTATCTGTCAGACTGGGAAGGGGTTGATCGTCGCGCTACCACGATCTGCCTAGGTTGAGACGGCAAGACTGCCCTTTGCCACCGCCGGGCGGCTAGCTCAGTTGGTTAGAGCGCCTGCCTTACAAGCAGGAGGCCACTGGTTCGAGTCCAGTGCCGCCCACCACTTTTGTCTTATGAACTGGCTGGAATACCCGGATTGCACGGACTGATCTTTCCCGAATGACCGCTCAAATCGGCGTCCTTGCCTCGCGACCGAGTTGCTCGGCTACCATCCGGCCCTACGCTCGCGCGAACTTGGCAGGCCGCCCGACTACCGATTCGTGGTCGTATGCCGGGTCCAGCGATGCTCTCCACGGTGCCCAGACCTCCTCGGAGTCGGGCATGAGCCCGGTCGAGAATATCCACCACTCCTTGCCGTAACTGACATGTTTGCCCTACCGCTTCACAACACGATTCGTCATCGTCATCCCCGAATCCAGCAGTTCGATGACTTCATCCATATCCGCGTCCCTGCGGCGGTCAGCAGCCTCTTCCGGCGTCTGGGGATCGACCGTCTCGGTCCCCTCCGTCGCAAGCCCCTCTTGCGCGTCACGGATTGGGTTCTCGCCCCCCTCCCAGGATCGTTCAAGCGGCGACACGAGAATCGCCTCGGTCTCCCCCAGCGCGTGTTCTCGCCGACAACCCTTTACCAACGTACGGATAGCCGTCCTGGCCTCGGGTGCGCGTAGATCGATGTATGACGTCGTGCTCAGGCTTCCGGCTTCGTCCACGACGAAGCCCGCGTTGATCCAGAGAAATTCGGTATCCATCGCCTTTTCTTCCACCTTGACCGAAGCAACCCGCCGCCAAATCGGTGCTTCGCGATACGGCCAGCCCCAAAATACCCGGTTGTGTCAGTCCTTGCCTTGTCCGAAAATTGCCGCACTTTTCGGACAGCACTTGCAGTGTCCAAAAAATGTATCATACTTTGGACATGGCACGCTTAGTGCAAGACACCGATCTCCGGTCCCGGCTACTTGCCCGCATGGCAGCCAGTCCGGATGAGGTCTGGACGCCCGGCGATTTCGCCGATCTCGGCAGCCGCGCCGCGGTCGACAAGACATTGCAACGTCTCGTCGCTGCGGGTGGCCTGCGCCGCGTCGACCGAGGCCTGTATGATCAACCGCGCCAGAACGAGCTGACCGGCCGACCGACCGTACCCGACTATCGCGCCGTCATCCGCGCCGTCACCCGCCGCGACCAAGCGCGTGCCGTCATCGACGGCATGACCGCCGCAAACGATCTCGGCCTCACCACCGCTGTGCCGGCACGTATCGAAGTCCTAGTCGACGCACGTCTGAAGCCGATCAAGCTCGGCAACCAGGAGATCCGTTTCAAGTTCGCCGCACCCAGCCGTCTCTATTGGGCCGGCCGGCCGGCCATGCGCGTCGTTCAGGCGCTGCGCTGGATGCAGGACATGCTCACCCAGCACAGCGAACGTCAGCGCGTGCAGGACGTGTTGATCCGCATGCTCGCGGACCCCCGACATGGACAGGCGATACGCGACGATCTGCGCGCCGGTTTGCCCGCCCTGCCGATCTGGATGCAGGAGTTTCTGCGCGGGCTGATTAACTCCGCCGGTACGGACGAAGCGTCACAATGACCGCGGCTGCGTACCGACAAGTCATCGCCGCGCCGCCACGTGACCGGCTCGATCTGTTTCTCGAGACTGCCAACAGGCTCGGCGCGCCGGTCGGCAACGTTGAAAAGGACTTCTGGGTCTGCTGGACCCTGAATGCCCTCTATCGTGAGCGACCCGCCGGAGGACCTCGCCTCCTATTCAAGGGCGGCACATCCCTGTCGAAAGCCTACGGCCTGATCCGGCGGTTCTCCGAGGACATCGACATTACCGTGTTCCGCGACGATCTCAACGAACCAGCGTCCGTCGAGGAACTGGCGGTCCTGTCGAAAAGGAAACGCAGAGACAGGCTCGACACGATCCGTGATGCGTGCCGCGCCTATATCACTGGTCCGCTCCGGGAATTCCTCGCCGCTCAGCTCACCGACGCCGCGAGCGGCGCCGGCCGCGTCGAGATCGACGGGGCCGACCCGGACGGTCAGACCCTGCTCGTCTGGTATCCCGAAGTCGAACCACGCGACGACACCTATGTGCAGCCCTCCGTACGGATTGAATCTGGCGCGAAATCGGCTCTCGACCCCCACCGCTCGGTCACGATCCAACCTTACATCGCTGAGGATGCCGCTGGACTCAATCTCTCGACCGGCGGGGTGACTGCCATCGACGCCACCCGCACCTTTTGGGACAAGGTGGTAATCGCGCATGGCCTGCGTCGCTGGCACGAGCGGCGCGGCGTTCTCCGACAGGAAGGACAGCGTGTGTCGCGGCACTACTACGACCTGCATTGTCTGCTCGGTTCGGACGTTGGCAGGGCGGCGCTCGCGGATCGGGACCTTGGCGCCGATTGTGTCCGGCACGCTCGCACGTTCTTCGACCGCCGCGACTACGATCTTGCGTCGGCAGAGCCAGGCACCTTCGCAATCGTGCCGACTGACCTGATGGTGGAGTCACTTGCCCGTGACTACGCCAACACAACGCCCATGATCTTTGGCGCAGCTCCCGCATTCGAGGATATCCTGGCATCCGCCGATGAGATTGAAGACACGATAAACAGCGGAAGTTTGTCAAGGCAGACTAAGCCAACGTATTCTTGACGGTCTCGATCAGGCCAGCCATGGACATATCGGGCCGATGGCTGGCCTGATCGAGTCGGTCGTATAGCCAGACGGCGTGGCTAATGATCTCGGGCGAAAATCGGTGACCTCGATACAAGCACTTCACAGAACTATGGTCACCAACAAGCAGGAACTCGACAATACCAGCAGGAACTGTACGCCCACTCCAACCTGATCGCGATGGGCCGGCTGCTCACCAACCGGGACGCAGACGTCTGCCGGGCCGGACAGCCAGCGGACGGCAAGCCGCTGCAGCAGGCCAACTTCAAGCACGGTCTGGCCGCGTTGGCGCAGCATCTGGAGAGTCTGCTGCTGCGCCACTCCGCGTATGTCAGCGAGACATTGGAGCGCATCTGCGAGTGGGTCGGAACGGGACGGCGCGAGCCGCGTCGCGACCGCTCCTGCCCGCGGCGCTCGCTGCAGCCGGCACCGAAGTGGTCGCGTCGCAAGGCCAAGCAAACAGCGGCGACACTGGCACCGAGCGCAGAGGCCCAACCGGCCCAGACTTCATGACTTCAGGGCTCGGAACTCGCCGGATCTGCTGCCCGGAAGCCGTCACGGCCTTAAGTTAGTGCCCAAAACCTTAAGTTAGTGGCATTGCTCGGCGGCCTGGCTGGCAATGAGTGGGCACGTCAGATCCGCCACGCGGCGCGGGCAACCGTTCTGCAGTCTCTCAAGCCGTGCGCAAACGTAGTGGAAGGGAGCGCAACCGCTGTCCCGTCGCAGCGAACACGGCGTTGGCCAGAGCCGGCGCTAGGGCGATGATGGGAGTCTCGCCGGCACCGGCCGGTTCGATGTCAGGCCGATCGAGCAATAGCGTTTCCATGGGCGGCACGTCTCGGAAGCGCGGCACGGGGTATTGCGAGAACGATCCGTTCAGCAGCTGTCCGCTAGCGAAGCGGACCTCTTCGCTCAGCGCCGCTCCCAGACCTTGGATGACGCAGCCCTCCACTTGGGCCTGCAGGTTGCGGGGATTCAGGATCGCTCCACACTCGAACGCCGAAACTAGCCGCTCGACATCAACGCTCGCACCTTCGACGCGAACCTGTGCGCAGATGGCGATGTAGGAGCCTTTCTCGAAGCCCGCCGCAATGCCCGTGCCACGATTCTGTGAGAGCGCTTGGCCTTGCGACCAGCCAACTCGATCGGCGGCTGCCTGCAGGACGTTCGATAGCCGCTCGTCCTTGCAATTTGCCAGCCGGAACTCGAGCGGATCGAGGCCAGCAGCCTCGGCAAGCTCATCCATGAACACCTCGCGAGCGAAGTTATTGCCGGTGGCTCCAATGCCCCGGTAGGAGCCTTCTCGAAGAGGCGAGTCGCACGGGAAATACTGCGTGCGGACATTCGGAACCGCATAGGGCGTCTCAATGCCGGCCGTGCCCGGGTTGTAGGCGGTGAAGTCCCAAGCGACAATCTTCTCGCCGCTGAGGCCGGCCCGTGCCTCAAAAGCCGCCGCCGGTCGAAAATAGGCCCAACCGAACTCCTCTGCACGAGTCCAGCGCAGCGAGACCGGCTGGCCAGCCGCTTTGGCCAATCGCGCAGCCTCGATGGCGACTTCGCCCGTGTGCTTGCCGCCGAATCCGCCGCCGGTGTCGGGCACAACTACGCGGGTCTGCTCAGCGGTCAGGCGGAAGGCCTCCATCAACTGCTCGCGAACGCCGAACGGCCGCTGCGTGCCGGTCCAGACGGTGAGCTGGCCTTGATCCCACTCGGCCACCGCCGCGCGCGGCTCCATGGGCGCGTGCTGGACATACGGAATCTCGTAGGACGCCGAGAGGGTCTTGGTCGTCGCGAGCGCGTTGTCGACGTCGCCGCGCTCGCGATGGCGCGGACCGCGACGCCCGCCGCCGCTGGCCTGCGCATGCGCCTTCAGGTACGCTCCAAGGCCATCGTTCGAAGGATGCGGCGCGGTGCTCCATCTTGCGGTCTTACCAACCGCTTCGATGGCAGTCCGCGCTTCGTAGGACGTCTTCGCGGCGCAACCAATAAACTCGCCGTCGCGAATGGTTACCGCGCCGAGTTCCTCGCCGGGTGTGAGATCGACGCTTTCGATCTGTGCGCCGTAAGAGGGTGGTCGCAACACCGCTCCGTAAAGCATATTGGGGCGCACGATGTCCGAGGGATAGCGGTGAGCTCCCGTAACCAGCTCGCGAGCTTCGGTCTTGAGCTGCGAGCCGCCCAACACAGTCCAATCATCGACCTCCGTAAGCGGAATCCCCCTAGGCGCGCTAGCGTCATCAGTTGAGGTCATCCGCTTCGAGCGTGCTAGGTCGGCATAGGCGAGCCGCTTCCCCTCGTAGACGACGGCACCGGACTCAACGCGCAATTGCGAAGCATCGAGATCCCACGCCTCCGCCGCAGCTCGCACCAGCATCTCGCGGGCCGCGGCGCACGCGCGCCGGACCACCGGCACAGTGGATGGCGTCGTACGGCTGCCCGCAGTCGAGCCGTCGTCCGGCGTTACCGCCGTATCAGCCAGCAGCACCCGTAGCGATCGGGGGGCGACGCGGAGTTCTTCGGCTGCCGCTTGGAGGATCTCGGTTCGCGAGCCTTGCCCGACCTCGACTTTGCCCGTCAAGACGGTGATCGACCCATCCTCGCCTAGGTGCAGGCGCGTCGACGGCGGGATCTCAGCGGCTGCGACGCCGGGGCTGAAGACTACCTTGCCCGCGGCCGAGACGAGCAGTCCAGCACCCGCGACAGCGATCCACTGACGGCGATCTAACTCGAAGCGGTATGCCGGTCCCTCGGCTAGCTCTTTCCGATCGGGTTCGAACAGGTCTTCGCGGAATCGCTCAGGCATCACCCGCCTCCGAGCCGCGTGCGGCCAACTCCACCGACGCCAAGATGTTGCGATATCCACAACACCGGCACAGGTGCGGATTCATGGAGTCGAGGATCTCCGACCTGCTCGGCTTCGGATTCCGTTGCAGTAGCGCCGTAGCTTCGACGATCATTCCGGCCGTGCAGTAGCCGCATTGCGCCGCATCCATGTCGATGAAGGCCTGCTGCACCTGGGTGAGTTGACCGCCAGAGGCAAGGCCTTCGATTGTCGTCACGCTCTTGCCGTCTGCGCTCGAGACAGGCGTGAGGCAAGAAGCCCTGGGTTGATCGTCAATCAAGACCGTACAGGCGCGGCACTGGCCCTCGCCGCAACCGTATTTCGTACCCGTGAGGCCGAAGTCCTCACGCAGGACGTCCAACAAGGGGCGATCCGGCGGCGACTCCGTGGACAGCTCCTTTCGGTTTACGCTAACTGCGAATCGAGCCATTGCCAGTGATTGTACGTCGCAGGGACACTGTGTGGCGGCCTGCAGTGCGCTAAGTTGTGCCCCTACGGGGGGCTCTGAGAGCCTTGGGGTCTCGTCCCGCGGGGGCATTGCAAGGCGAAACCGATGATCAGCGTGTTACCGAGCCTTGCAGCGCAGCACTTCATCAGTTCCTGGCATCCTTCTGCTCGATGCGCGCACCTTGAGACTTGTCCTTGGCTGCGTTCCGCGACCTGAGAAACGCCTCCCCGCGCTATCTCTAAGCGCACGCACTCGAAAAGGCAGGTCTCCGAGCAGCTAGACGCGATGAAATCTGGCACGCAGCAGGGGTCTGCCACGCGAGGTCGCTCGTCGGGCAGGCGCTGGCGACATTGTTGCGATAACCCGTCCAGAGGGGACGCGGGACATCGGCATCTCCATCCGTCGACGTCCTGATGGGACCGCTCACAAGCGTGGCGGCACTGGTCAATCCAGTCGAGGATGTGTGGAGGTGGCTCGAGAGGACAGGTCGGTGCGGAAGGGTGAAGGCAGGCAGGCGACTCGGTGGATTGCCTTCCGTGACTACCAGTTCGAGAAATAGTCTCGACAAAGAGACAGCAATTCAGGCCCCGTTACCACAGAGCCAGCCTCGCGAGAATCCGGCAGCAAGGCGTGAGGCGGAGTAACTCGAGAATGAGCGCCCTAATATCAGGGTAAGGTGGCATAGGAGTCTCTGGATGGACTGTGACAAGAACTTGCAAGCCAAATACACGGAGGTCTTGAACGCACTCGAGAAAGCCCGCTCTCGCCTGAAACGGCCGCCTACCAAGGATTCGGGCGTGCACGACGCCCAAGCGCCGGGAATGTTCCACCTTGGAGTGGCGGGCGGACTCGCCTATTCCGGTCACCTGGCGGGGATCAAGTCGGAGGCCCTCTTCGACGACATCTCCGATGCCGCCGAGTTGCGGGACGTTGGCGAGATCGGCCAGATCCGAGAGTCGGTTAGAGCTAGGCTGAGATCGGACCGCTCGCGGAATGAACGATCTCCCGGCAGGTGCCACCTCGACTGGCGGACCGGGTGCTTGCAGATGCTCGCCGTCCTGAATGAGGCGTGCGCGAGTCGGGATGAGGGTGATGTGGTCCGCTACGCGTTCATGGCGGGCTTCCTCGTCGGTCTCATGCCAGAGCAGTCGCGGCGGGGGAGCCGATTCCGACACGGCTCGCTCCGGGACGCGGTGCTGGCTGCCCACGACCGAGACCCCAACAGAGCCAGAACTTGGGTTGCATCAGAATCGATTGTGGCGCAAGAGCGGCAGGGAGAATCGGCGGCCACAGACCCGCGAACCCTGCTCCTCCGGTGGGTCAGGGATCGCCTGGCCGCTGCGCACCGACTATCCTGTCCTACCTTCTTCCACATCGAGGGTGAGACCGATGACGGGCGTCGGGCCCGAGAGGCGGAGGAGAAGGCTTACTACGACAGCGAGGAAGCCTCGATTCAGCGCGCGCAGAACTTTGGGAAGCGGATCGGCACCCCGAAGAGCGAGGGCATCTGGGCTCCGATGAGCTATTCCCTGAACCGAGCCCTCGTGCTCGAGACTCACGAAGATGAACGTCAGGCCGACGGCGAACGCGAGATGTGATGGGCACTCTTACCGAGGCCCGAGCGGCTTGTGGCAGTCCGGATGCGACGTGACTGTCGATTGCCAAGAACGGCCATCCGGCGCGTCGAAGCCTTACAGGTTCATCGCTTGCCGTTCCGCCCGAGGCTCGCGTTTCCGTGGGCGCTCGGGATCTCCCGGATCAGGTGCCGACGATCTCCAGTGATGCTTCTGGGGAGGGCACCGGCCGTGGAGAGTTCCTCGGGCTAGCGCAAGGGGCAGCTCTGCTCGGTCCATTGATCCGCTTTCTCGGGGCATCGGACCGCGATGGCTTTGGCGGCGTGCGAGAATTGCGGAATCCATCGCGTGCAGAGGCTGAAGCGTTGATGGACCCAAGGGATCTTATCCATGAAGGACAGACCAACTCTCTTGGCGAGGCTCGCGCCAATGTTCAGAGAGCAGACCGAGAACGTGGCCGTTGATGCGCTCGGGCACATCTTGCGTGGCTCCGAGGCAGCTCGAGGTGCGCTAGTCGACGCCTTGCGAAGCGGCGGCACTAGGCTCGGACCGATCGTCGACGTTCGAACTCAGGCCACAGGGGAAGACAGCACCCGCCCGGATCTGGCTGGTTTCGACGAGAAAGGCACGGAGCGCGTCCTAATCGAGGCGAAGTTCTGGGCCGGGCTGACCGAGAGCCAGCCAGTCGCCTATCTCGAGCGCCTGTCGGAGAGCGAAGCGTCGGCGCTTCTGTTCGTGGCTCCTGCCGCCCGAATCGAATCACTCTGGGCCGAGCTGGAGCGGCGCGTTCTAGGGTCAAAGTCGGGTATCGCACTCGATGCGTATGAGAGCGATGAGTCACTGCGGAGTGCATGCACTGGTGGCGCGCGCCAGCTGATCCTGATCAGTTGGATGGGCTTGCTCGACCGCATGGCGGCCAGAGCTGCTGCAGCCGCGGATTCGCATACGGAGACCGATATTCGGCAGCTACGAGGGCTTGCCGTGCAGGAGGATGATGCTGCGTTCCTGCCGCTGAGGCCCGAAGAGCTCGGCCCGAGCGTCCCTCGGCGGCTAACGGGCCTGAGGGGTCTTGTCGACCGCGCGACGGAAAGCGTGACCAGGAGTGGCCTGGCTAGCACGAAGAGTCTGAAAGTGACGCCACGCGCAACTGGATACGGCCGGTATCTGCTGCTTGGTGGGGCCGGTGCCTGGTTTGGGCTTGACTACGAAAGGTGGGCTACTCTCCGCGATACGCCGCTATGGCTGGAGCTCAAGGGCTACGAGAGCGGATGGCACCGTGCGAGGCCCTTCGGTGAGATTCGCGGCAGCCTTGACGTGCTTCGCCAGCGGGTCCCGCCAGCGCTCTTCGACGATGGCGCCAGCCTGCATTTGCCGGTTGATCTACCGGCAGGCGTCGAGGAGGGCGCGGTGCTTGACTCGGTGGTTGGACAGTTGGAGGAGATCGCATGGCTGATCGGACCCGCCCAGACTACGACTGCCCAAACGTGACACTCTTAGCCCTTTGGAATGCGGACTTGCCCCAAGTCTCTCTATCCGCTGATTCCGATGTTGAGCAGTCGCGCGCGCCACATCGGGCCCAGGTGGGCGGGATGCTGCTTCCTGGCGCTTCCCTTTCAAGAGAGAGAAATGATCCGATGGCGAACAGTTGAAGGGCCGATCACTCCGAGGATGACCGTCGAAGCCTTGTGACTCGATGGGCGCCCCTGCCTAGGGCGACTTCAGCCGCTCCACCCAGATGGGGCTTCCCCACGCGATTTCCCGGTCGTCCTGAACGACGCGAACGTAGTAATAAGCCCCGGCCCGAGGTGGATCGTTGTCGGTGTACATGACACTGACGTCGGGCCGGTTGGGGCGAGTCGCATAGACCACCCGCTCGTTGCGGATCACCTCGACTCGCGCGATGGTGCCAGTTCCCTCGACGCGGACCTGCAGTGGAGGGATCGATCCGGCGGCGAACGCCTCCCCCATGAAGTGCTCGCCCAGTCGGTATTCCAAGATGATGTTGTCGGTGGCGCCGTAGGTGCGTCGCTGTTTGATCGCATCGAAAATGGCGGCTCGAGTCGGAGCCTCCGTGTAGACCATCGCGTATGAGATGTGCGTGGACCAGTGATCGGAACTGGCGATCGTACCCAGCCTGTAGCCCTTGCGATACGCGTTCCAGAGGAATCCGTCCTCCTGGTAGCCCCCGATCGGGTTGTCGGCGGCGGACCGGGGCGCACGTGGCGCTCCAGGGTGTTCGTACGAGACGCGGTCGCCCTGGAAGACCTCAACCACCGGCTCGACCTCGGGGTCGTTGTCTCGCCAGTCTGTGCCCATGCTGGATCCGGTGGTGTGGGGCACGGAGATCCCGCCCGAGCGTCGCAGCGATTCGTAGAGCAACTTTGTATCGTTCCCAAGAACCGTGTCACGGCCGGCGGCGACCATTGGACGCGGGCGGTCAAAGTCGGCCTTGGTGTGGAACGAAGCGACCGGCACGCCTCGCCGGGTGTGAAAGATGTTGCGATGCCCGTTGGGGTACGCGACGCTTCGCTCGTACGCATAAAACGTCGTGAACGCCGACTCGATATGGAACAGATCGGAGGTCTTCTCGATAAGCCACCACCAATACTCGCTGTCGCCGCCCGCGTTGTGGTCGGTCACGGCTCCGAATTCCATTGCTGCGGCATCGAGCATGTAGCGATAGAAGTCAAACACAGACCCGTCCACCATGCCTCCGCTCGAGTCCCACGAGAACTCGCTGTGGCGATGAAGATCGCCACGCACGATCCTGTTCTCGGCACCGCGAATGGATGTTCGGTACGCGCGGATCGCGGCGACGTCCGCGCTCTCGCGGGGATGAACCGACGCAACCGGGGTCGGATCGTCCGGAGCGCTGGGAACGAGTTCCAATGAAACCGGACCGTCCGCAGATCCCAGACGTCCGGCCAGAATGTTTGCCCGCACGTCGTGAACCGGGCGTTTTTCGAGCCGCCCGTCGGTCGGCCAGACAACAGTCAGGCTCCCGTCCGGGCCGAACGCCGCGTCGGCTCGTGCGGAGATCCGGCCCCAACTCTCGGGCATCGTTTGGACTGCGGACCAGCGGTCCCCTTCGAAGAAGACGACGGCGTGTTCCCAGTACGTCGGCCGGAAGCCGAGGCTCTCCGTCCAGCGGACATGATTCCAGCGATGGAACAGCAGGGCAATCCGGCCGCTTGCCGGGTCCACATGCAGTTGGGGGAAGTCGTGATCAGGGATTCCAGCTCCTTCCAGCGTGTCGGCAAGATTCGAGCGCGGCACCATCCGGCGCCCGCCCTCGAAGACGGCCAGGTTGATCTTGCGAGACTCGTACAGGCGCGCCCCCGGAGACGAGGGCTGGTTGATCCATGTGCTCCAAAGCTCGCGTCCTCTTGCGATCCAACCGGGGTCAGTCGTCGGACCGGAGTCCTTTCCCCAGTTTGCAGCGGCCTCATCCCAGGCCACCCAGACCCGCCCGTCCAGATCGACTGCTACGGAGGCGTGGGCCTCGAAGTTCGCGGTGGTGGCGACCGGCACAAGCGGGCCGAGCTCTCCGTCAGCAAGGCGACGAAGGAAAACATCGTAGTTTCCGTTGCGGTAGCTATCCCACACCACGACGGCCGACCCCTGCTGGTCAATCGCGATCCGGGGTTCCCAATCGTTCGCCGGGTGATCGCTGACCTGAATTTCGGGTGACCATTGCGAACCGTTGTGGAACCGCAGGAAGATGTCCGCACCGCCCTCGCGGAACCCTTGCCATACCACCCACAGCCATCCACGCGAGTCTGCGACAAGGTGGTGTTCGATGTCCTGGCTTGGATGCGAACTCAACCGAACCAGATCACCCCACCGGCCCGACGCTTCGTCTAGTTCGCGTGCGTACAGGTCGAAGTTGCCGTTGCTCTGTTGCGACCACACGACCCACGGCCGCCCGTCAGCTGCGAGTGCGACTTGCGGGCGCCAAACGTCGCCCGTCACTCCCGGCACGCGACTGAACGTGCGCCAAGACTGGTCGAATTTGCGAAGACGAACCTCGTCCCGGCCGCCGCTGTACGATTGCCAGACCAGCCACGCGGCGTCGTTGGCGGCAACGGCTATCGACGGGTAGTCGTCGAAGCGGGAGTCGTCTGTTAGCTTCTCCGCCCCGAGCAAGCCGGAAACACGGACCCAGCCGTCAAGGAATACAAGCTCGCCGCCCGCCGAGAGTTCGTCCAGGCGGAAGGAAAAATCGCCGTGCTGGCTCGAGACCTCGAGGCGTGCGCCCGGATCTGCGGAGCCACGCACAACCAACCCTTTTTGAGTGGTCTCCGGTCGTGTCGGATGCCTTGTGACAAGCTCGAAGGTATCCAGCTCGATACGATCCTCGCTCGCGAAGAGCCAGCCGCCGAGTTCGTCGATTCTGGCACCCTTCGTGCCTATCGAACCCGCCCAGCGGGCGGGCGGGTCGTCACCATAGCCGAACGCTACGCGAACCGAGAACGGCTCCGCTTGTACCGCCGCTACGGCAAGCAGGCCGGCGACAGCCAGGACACAGGCGCGGAGCGAGCGAGACCGCCAGCAATCCGAGTACTGTTCCTGACACACCTTGAGGCAACCCCGTGCGATCGGTCGCCAGTTTACCGCGAGACTCAATGCAGGGTGAGGTCACCAGCACGACGCTTTGCGACTCGACACCGGACCTCGCTGTCCCCATCCCTAGGATGGAATCCCCTGTCAATCCTGCCACGCTAAACTGTCCACTTCAAGGGGTGCAGGCTAGGCCAGTTCGGCGAGCACGTCGTAGCCTTAGCGCTGGCCAAGCGCGGCCAACCGGGCCAGTTGCCGACTGCCCAGGCTCGCTGGGGGCGCGCTGCAGGCCTGGCAATCCTTTCGCCCGCCGCTTGCGCGCGAGGCGGGCGATGCGCGGAGCGTGGCCAGCAGCGAGTAGCCCCCTTTGGGGCCGTCCCCAGAGAGCCCGAAGCGTTGGAAGACGGCCTGCACGCGCTCCCTCCGGATGGGCGGGGAGTGGCCTTGCAGGCGCCGAGTGACCTCCTCCGGCTGGGCCGCGAGATGGCGTACCAACACCAGCAACGCGGCGATGATCACGTCCGCAGCCATTGTCGCCGCCAGAGCGGTGGCCCGGCTGGCGGCCCGCTACGCCAGGCGTGAGCGCCACTGCTGCTGGCTGCGCCGGGAGTCGGCCGAGAGGTAGCCAATGACGCCATCGAGACAGTCGCGGCGAGCTTGTCCGCGGCGCACGGCAGCCAGCAGGAAGGGCTGCGCGGGGACCTCTAGCAGGCAGCGCAGTTCCTTGCCGGTCCAGCTCAGCACGCAGTGGCCGCGAAGGAGCCGTGGCGCAAGAAATGCACGTCGCCGAGCGAGGGCAGGCAGAACTCGTCGAAGCGGTCGGGACGGCGGGCGGTGTAGAAGCGGCCGCTGTGTCTGTAACTGCGGAAGTGGCGGATTTGGGCGAGGTAGCGGAAGGTGGTCACACGGCAGGCGTGGCCGAGGGCGGCTTGGAGTTGCGCGAACGTGACCGGGGAGTGGGAAGCCAGCAGAGGGGCGAGCAAGTCGGGAGAGCGGCCGGGCGTCGTGAGAGCGGCCCACTGGCCGACAGGCAGCCATTCTGTCTCAACTCTAAGTCGCAAGAGTGGGTTGAGTGGGCGGAAGCCGGCCCAAATCGGCAGAAACCACCGGATGCGGGGGTGGGAAATGACACAGTATGCAGGGCTCGGCTACGTGAAAGCCCAGCTATATCAATAATTTGCAACATCAGCAACCGAATTCTGACGCGGTACGTGCCGAGTGGTAGGATCAGGGAGGCGTGTGCAACTGGCGAGTCGAGCTTGCTCTGGCCGTTTGGTGTTGTCCGGCCGTACTGAATGCGACAGAGCCCGCTGAGGCCCTGTTTCGAGACACGGTCCAACCGATCTTCAAGCAGCATTGCCTGGGCTGTCATGGCGAGAGTGAAGCTTTTGGCAGACTTGACCTGCGCAACCGCGAGGGACTAGTCAGGGGCGGGTCGCGAGGGCCGGCAGTCATCCCGGGTGATGCAAGCGCAAGCCTGCTGTATCGCGCGCTCGAGTATTCGGGCGAGCTGAGAATGCCACCCACGGGCAGGTTGCCCGATCAAGCGGTCGCGGCAATCGTCGATTGGATCGAGGGTGGGGCGCCTTTTGGTGCCACTCCCGAGAGTGCGGACCTTGATTGGGGCACTTTCAATGAGGAGGACTTGTGGGCGGTTCGGCCTGTCGAAACGATCGGGGACACTGGCGGAGTTGATGCATTTGTCAGCGCCAAGCTGGCTCAAGCTGGATTGCCTGCCGGGCCGCGCGCGGACCGACGGACGCTGATTCGGCGCGCCACGTTCGACCTCACCGGCCTGCCGCCGACTCCCGAGCATATTGAGGCGTTTGTCACGGACCCCGGCGGGGACAAAGCCGCGTTTGGGAAAGTCGTGGATCGGCTCTTGGCTTCGCCCCGCTACGGTGAGCGTTGGGGGCGGCACTGGCTTGACGTGACGCGCTATGCCGATACGGCAGGCTTCTCAAATGACTACGAGCGGCCGAACGCCTGGCGCTATCGGGACTACGTCATCCGCGCGTTCAACAACGACAAGCCCTACGACCGCTTTGTGCTCGAGCAGATTGCGGGCGATGAGTTGTTTCCTGGCGATCCAGAGGCCATCTTGGCGACGGGCTTCCTAAGGATGGGCCCGTGGGAACACACCGGCATGTCGGTAACGGCCATCACGCGGCAACAATGGCTCGACGACGTGACGCATTCGACGGCGACTGCCTTTCTGGGGCTGACGCTGGGATGTGCGAAGTGTCATGACCACAAGTTCGACCCCATCCCCACCAAGGATTACTACCGCCTACAAGCTGCTTTCGCGACCACGGCATTCGCGAGGCGACCTCTTCCGTTCTTGCCGGAGGAAGACGCGAGCGGCTTTGCTGAGGGCAAGCGGCGCATTGCAGGACTGATTGCGCAGCTCGAGAGAAAGCGCGACCGCTACGCCGAGATCAGCAGGCGCCACCTGCTGAATCAGTTCGGCGTTGGCCGAATCGAAGATGTGCCGGAGGTGAGTCGGAAGCAGGACGCCGGCCTGACCGACGAGCAGATGTGGGCTCGACGAATCATCAACAAGCACCTGAGCCACCACGCTGAGTCGATCAAGCGATACGAGCCGTGGGCATTTTCGGTTACCAGTGGGCTGGTGGAGGACTGGAACGACGTCGGTCCCGGTGCCGCCGGCAGTTACATGAAGATGCCCGATTACGAGAACGTCGAAATGCACGTGCTCGTGGGCGGTAGCATAGAATCGCCGGGCGAGCGAGTCGCCCCCGGAGTACTGAGTGCGATTGAGCGCTACAGCGGATTTCGAGCTCCGAGGCTCCCCGAAACGACGTCTGGACGCCGGTCGGCGCTGGCGAAGTGGACCGCCGACCCACGCAATCCGCTCACCGCACGCGTACTGGTCAACCGTGTCTGGCAGCACCACTTTGGCAGTGGCCTGGCTAAGAACGCAAACAATTTCGGCAAGATGGGTGCCAAGCCGACGCACCCGGCGTTGCTGGATTGGCTGGCGAGTCGCTTCGTCGAGGGAGGTTGGAGCGTCAAGGCGCTCCAGCGGATCATCATGGCCTCGGATGCCTACCAGCGTGCCAGCAACGCCCCCGGCGGGGCGGCCGAACGCGATCCGGAAAACAGATTGCTCTCGTATTTCACGCCCCGGCGAGTCGAGGCCGAAGTGCTGCGAGACAGTCTGCTGGCAGTAGCGGGAGAACTGAGCCCATCGATGGGCGGCCCGGGCACGTACCCCCAAATCAGTCGCGACGCCGCCGAGCAGCCCAGGTTTACCCAGGGGGGACTGCGGCCGCCGTACTACGAAGAAGGCCGCCGACGGGATCGAAACCGGCGCTCGGTCTACAGCTTTCAGCAGCGCAGCCTGATCGATCCGATGATCGAGGTTCTCAACGGGGCGTCGGTTGACCTATCCTGCGAGCGACGGGACTCGACAACGGTCCCGACGCAGGCGTTCGCATTGTTCAACGGGGAACTGAGCCATGACTTGGCGCTGGCGTTCGCGAAGCGGCTCCAAAGCGAGACGGACCGGGTTGTGGATCGCGCATTTGAACTTGCCTACGGCCGATCGCCGAGCGAGCAGGAGCGCACCCTCGCCGAACGACACATTGCGGAAATGACCTCCTACCATTTCGACAACCCGCCAGCCCCGCGCCGGAAGCGCGAGGCATTGGTACGGGCACTGCCGAGCCAGCTTTCGGGGGCGACGGTCCACTTCACTGAAGACCTGCCCCCTTGGGAGTATGAGGAGAACCTGCACGCAAGCGAAGTAGAACCCGAGACCCGCGCGCTGGCAGATTTGGCGCTCGTGCTGTTCAACTCGAATGAGTTTGCCTATGTCTACTGAATCCACTCTCGACCGGGCGAGACGCGAGTTCCTCTATCGCTCCGGGCTGGGGCTTGGCTCCGTCGCGCTGTCGGCCTTGCTAGGCGAGGCAGCACCCCTTTCCGCGCGAAGGCCCCACCACGAGGCCAAGGCTAAGAGTTGTATTTTCCTGCTGATGGAGGGCGGCCCCTCTCACATTGACACGTTCGATCCCAAGCCCAAGTTGAACGAACTCCACATGGCGGAGTTCGCCAAGGACCGCACGAAGTTCGCTGCGGCGATGAACACCGGCAAGCGCCATTACGTCAAGAGCCCGTTCGAATTCCAGCGCGCCGGCCAACTCGGCATCGAGATCAACGCACGCTTCCCGCATTTCGCCGGAGTAGTCGACGACGTCTGCTTCTATCGCGGGCTGCAGGCCGAAAGCGTCAATCATCCGACGGCACTCTATCACCTCAATACGGGGAATCGCTTCGGTGGAGACCCGGCGATCGGGTCGTGGGTCTCGTACGGGCTGGGAACTGAGAACGAAAACCTGCCGGCGTTCGTTGTCTTGCCGGATGTCGCCTATCCCCAGGGTGGTGCGGCGAACTGGTCCAACGGCTTTCTGCCCGCGCACTACCAAGGTACGGCGCTCAGGGCAGAGGGGGTTCCGGTATTGGATATGGATCCCCCGGCCAGCGTTACCCGCGAGCATCAACGTAAGAACCTGGACCTGCTAGCCGGTCTGAACGCAATTCACAAACAGCGCCACCCGGACCACGATGAGCTGGAAGCCCGTATCGAGAGCTACGAACTCGCGTTTCGGATGCAAGCCGAGATGCCGGGCATTGTGGACCTCGCCAAGGAGCCCGGTTCGACGCGCGAGCTCTATGGCGTCGGCGACCCCAACCCCGAGGTCGACGCGATCGCTAAGCGCTGCCTGCTGGCGCGACGAATGGTTGAGGCTGGCGTCCGTTTCGTCCAGGTGATCGTCGGCGGGTGGGATTCTCACGACTACATCGAGAATGCCCATGGGACCCGCATTACGGCAATCGACAAGCCGATGGCCGGCCTGATGAAAGATCTCAAGCGCACCGGCCTGCTCGAAGAGACCTTGGTAGTCTGGGCCGGAGAATTTGGCCGCTCCCCTGACAACGGTCTCCGAGGCGGAGACAAGGCCTGGGGGCGCGATCACAACGCCAAGGCGATGCCACTCTGGCTCGCTGGAGGCGGCGCGCCGCGCGGACGGATTGTCGGCGCCACAGACGAGGTGGGCGACGCGGCTGTTGATGTTGTCCACCCGATCAAGGATTTCCACGTGACATTGCTACACCTGCTGGGACTCGACGACGCGAAACTGACGTATTTCGCTCAAGGCCGTGACAAGCAGCTGAGCCAAACCGGAGGCGAGTTGATCCGCCGGTTGGTTGCGTAGCCCCCCGAGAGGACAGAGCGCACCAGATCGGCAAGTGGCGCCGAGGTCAAGAGCCTCGCACACGGACCGATCGATCTTCCCAACCAAAACCGTATAAGCGGAATGGAAAACGGCCAGTCAAGATGAAGTGTTGCGACGACGCTGAGGATGGTGTCCGTAGGTAGAACTGGGTAAGCGGCGGCAACTGTGACAGCTCTCGGGAATCTGCTCGAGAATTGCGTGCGAGTGATCCGCACCTCGTTGGATGCTGAGCAACTGTCGGCGGCCGACTGCGCGCGCAGCTACAAGGCCCTCACGTGGGTCGAGCGGGCCTTGCGGACACTGCTGCTCGACCCGCTGAACTCGCTCGAACTGGCCAACATGGATTGCGGGATCGGCGGCGGCGAGTCCGGTCCCGGCTCCCTGCCTGTTCAGCTTGACTGCGTGCGAGCGATGCGCGGCGCATGCCTTAGCCAGCGCGTGCCATTCTTCTTCAAGCAGTGGGGCGGAGTGTTCAAGCAGCGCACCGGAGGGGTGTTGGACGGACGGGCTTGGGATGAAGTGCCACTCGGCGCAAGCAGTACGGGCGTCCACTTCGAGAGCTGACGGCCGCGCCTAGAGCATAGCGGGCCTCCGGCCTGAACAGCCGGCTGCGAGGAGGCGCAGCCACCCGTATCGGGTTCTGCGGACAGCGACACGGAATAGAGACATCTGGCAAGATTCGCTGTGCTACGCTTGGATTTCCGTCGGCCGTGGGCTCCGGCGGTGTCATGCTCCTGGAGCTTTCGTCGATCCGCAAGAGCTTCGGCGGTGTCCATGCGCTACGTGACGGCACGCTGCGTGTCGATTCCGGCCAAGTGCATGCCCTAGTCGGAGAGAACGGCGCAGGCAAGTCGACCTTGATGAAGATCGTAGCCGGCTTGCTGCGTCGCGATGGCGGCGACATGCGCTGGAAAGGGGAAAGCGTGGATTTCGCCGAGCCCGCCGCCGCGCATCAGGTGGGCATCCACATGGTCCACCAAGAGTCGCTGCTAGCGCCCCATTTGACGGTCGCTCAGAACATCTTCCTCGGCCGCGAACGCATGAGCGGCGTTCGCTTGGACCGGCGCGGCATGATCGAGGGCGCGGAGGAAATCCTCGAAGCCCATCGCTTCCCCGTCAAGGGGGACTGGAAAGTCGAGACGCTGAGCCCCGCCCAAAAGCAAATCGTTGAAATCTGCCGCGCATTGCATGGCAAGTCATCTCTTCTGATATTTGACGAGCCGACGTCCTCGCTTTCAGATGCCGAGGCTTCCGAGGTCTTTCGGACGGTACATGCCTTGCGCGAGCAAGGCATCGGAATCATTTACATCACACACCGCCTACTCGAACTCGAGGAAATCGCTGACAACGTGACAATCCTGCGCGATGGCAGGACGACCCATAGCTGCCCCGCGGCCGAAATCAGTACGGCCGAAGTCGTGCAGCACATGGTTGGGCGCGACATCTCCGCGTCCATGCAACGGGGCAAGTTCCCTCCAGGTGAGACCCGACTGAAGGTGAACCTGCCGGCTGCAGAGTTCGAGCTGCGGGCCGGCGAGATCGTCGGCGTCGCAGGGCTGATGGGGGCAGGCCGAACCGAGATGTGCGAAACGATCTTCGGCATCACGCCCGCAGAATCCGGCACCATCGTCGTCAACGGTCAGCCAGCGGATATCCAGTCCCCAAGCGATGCAGTAGCGGCGGGGATCGCGCTTGTGACAGAAGACCGCCAGCGCACCGGCCTTGCCATCGACCTCTCAATTCGCACCAACATCACGCTGGCAAACTTAGACGCACTCTGCACAGCCGAAGTCGTACAGGTCTCCAAAGAGAAGGACATCGCCGAGCGCTTGCGCGACAAGCTCCAGATGCAGGCCGACTCCGTGGAGCAGAAGGCCTCGGAGTTGAGCGGCGGCAATCAGCAGAAAATCGTGGTCGCAAAGTGGATGTTCCGGGACACGGACATTGTCTTGTTCGACGAGCCGACCCGTGGCATCGACGTGGGAGCGAAGGCCGAGGTGTTTGCCCTGATGGACGAGTTGGCAAGACAAGGCAAGGCGATTTTGATGGTCAGTTCGGAGCTGCCAGAATTGCTGCAGGTGGCCGACCGGATCTTGGTCATGCGAGAGGGCGAGCTAGTGGCGGAACTGCCGCGCGAGACGACGCAGCAGCAGATTATGCATCACGCCGTGACACAGTAGCGAGAGCAAGTAGCGATGCCGAGAGAAACTTCAGTCGTCCAGCGGTTCCTGCCGTTCATCAGCCTGGCCGCGCTGTTCGTGATCCTGTCGATCGCCTCGCCGTACTTCTTAACTACAACGAACATTTCCAGCGTGATCCGCCAGACCGCCGTGATCAACATCATGGCGCTGGGCATGACCCTAGTTATTGTTTCGGGCGGCATTGATCTGTCCGTAGGGTCGATCCTCGCTTTTTCGGGCGTGGTCGGAACAATGACGATGGTCTCGACGGACTCAGTCATGCTCGGGATGGTGGCAGGCGTCCTGGCCGGCACGCTTTGGGGCTGTGCGAATGGATTGATGATTGCGCGCATGCGCATCCCGCCGTTCATCGTGACCTTGGGTACGTTGGGAATCGTGCGCGGCTTGACGTTGGTGATTTCCGGCGGATTGCCCGTGGTTGGGCTACCGAAGCAGCACGGCTTTCTCGGGGAGGGCACGGTCGGCCCGGCACCGTTCGTGCTGGTAGTCTTGGTCGCCTGCGTCGTATTGGCACACTTCGTGCTGCACTCGACGAAGTTGGGGCGCTACACCTATGCGATTGGCAGCAACGAAGCGGCGGCCATCTACTCAGGCATTCCCGTCGGGCGCTTCAAGGTGGCGATTTACGCCATCTGCGGCTTGCTGACCGGCTTGGCCGGAATGATCGAGACGTCCCGGCTGATGACCGGCCAGCCCACGGCGGGCGTCACATACGAACTCCAGGTGATTGCGGCGGTGGTGATCGGCGGTGGCAGCCTCACCGGGGGCGAGGGTACCGTGATTGGCACGCTGATCGGCGCATTCATCATGGGCCTGCTTTCCAACGGCAGTGACCTGCTGGGAATCAATCCGTACTGGCAGCAGGTGATCATCGGGGCAGTCATCATCCTGGCCGTGGCGCTGGATGTGGCCCGCAAGCGACGCTTCGCCTCCTGATCCGGCTTGAGGTCCCGCCGATGGCCTCTCTCGGTTGTACGGCCTTGAGGCTGGCAGGATGTATTCTCGTGGCGCTGCGGGTGCCAGGATCAGATGGGCCGACCTAGACGCCTTGCCACTTGCCGCGTCGAATCCGATTGCCGGTGTTCCCGAATTCGAAGACAAGACGGACAGGGAGGGGCGCGTTGTGTTGCTTCCTCGAGTTGGCGCGTTCAGGAGAAGGAAATGATTACCACGAAGAGTCTCTCCGACGGCTTTGCCTCCTTTCAGGATCCTTGGTCCCCCAAGGTTGCCGGCGATATCAACGATATGCAGATCAAACTGGTCAAGCTCGAAGGCACGTTCATCTGGCACAGCCATGATGAGGAGGATGAACTGTTTCTCGTGATCTCGGGCCGTTTGCGGATGGAATTTCGCAACCAGGAAACGCAACTCGTCAGACCTGGAGAGTTCATCATCGTGCCTCATGGGGTCGAACACAGGCCGGTAGCCGAGGAACCCTGCGAGGTTGTGCTTCTCGAACCCAACACGGCAGTCAATACCGGTAACGTCGCCTCGGGGCGAACGGTCCGGCATCTGGAGCGCATTTGAGGGCCACGAAGGTTATTGAGCAACCTGATTCCCTGCTGTCCGCATCCAAGGCCAGCCGACAGGTTGCGGGTCAGATTGGCCTGCCTGTTGGATCGGCCTGGCGGCGGCTCTCGGCACACAGCGTTGCGCTGGCCTTGAGCTGCGAGGGGTTGCGCCTGAAGTGTTGCTGCTACGTGCTGGAATGCGAAATCGATGCGTCCGTCTTCGTCACAACCAGGCGATGGCTACACCCGTCCACCTCCGTGCCCAAGAGCGAGGTGTCGTGCCGGCAAGGCCGCAGCCTGCCTCGGTTGGTCGCCGACTACGCCACTGCAGGCCAGTCAGAGCGGGCCCGCTGCGCCAGCCGCATAGCCTGCCGCCGGGCCGCCTGCGCCGGCGCATGTATGCTACGAGGCAAGCGTGTTCGGGCGCGTTCGAGTTCGCCATGTCATTCACTCCCGCCACAGAAACGGAAGTTCCCAGCCTCACCCCGTCAGCAGCTGCCGCGGCGGCGCGCGAGCCAGAAGATGTCGAGTACCCGGAAGGCAACTGGATCGCGCAGAGCGTCTGGCACGGCGATGCTGTCAGCCAAGCCACGGTGGCCTTGAAGCAGTACTTCAGCAATCGCGAGAACGTGCTCGTGGCCATGGAACTGCTGGTGTACTACGAGCGCGGCAATAACAAGGTCTGTCTGCAGCCGGATGTGCAGGTGGTGTTCGGCGTGCAGCGCGGGAACCGCAGTTCGTACAAGGTCTGGGAAGAGGGCAAGGTAGCGGATTTCGTGCTGGAGGTGACCTCGCCCTCAACGGCGGACAAGGATGCCAAACACAAGGCGCAGGAGTACGCCCGGATCGGAGTAGGCGAATATTGGCGGCTGGACCCGACCGGGTCGCTACTGGCGACACCCTTACAGGGCTGGGAGGCGAACGGGGAGAGCTATCACCCGGTGCAACCGGTGGCGAGCGGAGCACGGGGTGGTTGGCTGCGGAGCCGGGTCTTGGGGCTGGAGTTGCGCAGCCAACGGCAGGACGGGGCGACAGTGCTGGTGTTCAGGGATCCGCGCACGGGGGAAGAGTTCGACGGGGATCTGGCAGAAGCGGAGCGACTGCGGCGGGCAGCGGAAGAGTGCGCCAGTGCCGAGGCGGAACTCAGACAGTCCGCGGAGGAACGCGCGAGTGCGGAGGCGAAACGCGCGAGTGCCGAGGCGGAACTCAGGCAGTCCGCGGAGGAACGCGCTAGCGCGGAGGCGAAACGCGCGAGTGCGGAAGCCGAGCGTAGACGGGCCGCAGAGGAGCGAGCGCGGGCATTGGAGAAGCAACTCCGGACACTCGCTACTGAAAGCCGTTCGTCGGAACGCAAGCCTTAGCAGCTAGGGCCAAGAGTCCTCAGCGGGCAGGCCGGTTCAATACCAAGCTTCCCCAAGCCGCGAACGGCCGTTCCAACCTCAGGAGATGGCCGATTGGGCTTCACCGCAGGTCTGCCCGCGGGCACACAATGCCTGCCACATACAAGAATTCGTGACCAGCGACTCTGGCCCCAAGCTGCTCGGGCGAATCCATCGCTTCTTCGGGCCGCCACTAAGGATGGGGCAGATAGGGAATCAGGTTGAGCAAACGCCATCCGTGTGCCGAGTCCGGTGTGACGGATTTGGAGAAATGGGGCGTTGGAGCCGCTTGGCGGGGATCTTGACGTGCTCTCGATACGGAATTTGCGGCAGATCCGGCGCGCGTCACGTGAGCGGGCGGGGCTGCTTGGGCGCTAGAATCGATGCATCTTGGCAGGCCGCCGGTGGGCCCGCACAAGGTAATTGGAGCGTGGGCTCTGGACGTATGGGCCAAGTCTCGAATGCCGAACATTCCGAATTCCTCCCGGCAGTGGAAGCGACGCTTCTACTCTCCGAGACTGCGCCCGAGGAATGCGATTGTGGGCTTGTTGCGTAGCCGCTGGCTTGTGGTCTGGACCGCAGGACTCCTAGCATCGTTCCCCTTCGATACAGGTGGCGCGCCGCTCCAAGACCGCTCAACACTAGCCGAGGAGGACGCGGCTGCGTCAGCTCCCGCCGCAGAAGACCCGGATGCGGACAGCGTTCAGGGGAGCCCCTCCGGGGCGGACCGAACTGAACTCAATCTTCTCGGCCAGACGGACGCCTCAGCGGGTGAGAGCCGCCGCAACGAGAACGTCAGGATCACGCTGGTCGATAACGCCGTGCAACGGGAGCTCAATGAGCGGCTTGGTGCCTCGGCGACGGTCACCAAGGAGTTCAAAGCTGAGACCAACTACTTCGGCGCAGAGACCGGTAGCTCGCCGTCTCCGACGTTGCACCAAGCGCACGTGGCGACGTCCGGGGTACATGGCAGAATCTACGAAACGCACAGTAACAGCGTCTTCACCGCGCGTTCGTTTTTTCAGGTTGGAAGCGTCAAGCCGGCTCGTTCGAATGACTATGGCTTCCAGGCACTGATCCCACTCGGACGAGGGGTGCATCTCAGTCTCGACGGGAGCCAGAAGAGAGTTCGCGGCAACGTCAATGGAAACGTGCTTGTACCGCGGGCGGATGAAAGAACGCCACTGGATCGCGACCCGGTCAGCGGCGAGCCGGTGGATCAACAGACGCGGGACTTCGTCCGCCGGATGCTTGCGGCCTATCCGGACGAGTTGCCCAACCGTCTGGATATCAACCCGCGCGCGTTGAATACGAACTCGCCGCAGTCAATCGACAACGATTCTCTAGCGCCTCGCCTAGATGTCAGCGCCGGGGACCGCGACCGTTTCGTGCTCAGCTACCAGTTCACTGCGCAGCGCGTGCAGGCGTTTCAACTCGTAGGTGGGCAGAATCCGAACACCACCACCAAGAACCACCGTGCACGCGCGACTTGGAGTCGCGATTGGTCCCCGGTCACTACGATGGACACGTCTGCGGGGTACGAACGGGTCGGGTCACTCCTGGTTCCGGATGACTCGGCGGTTGGACCCCTGATGTGGATGGCTTCGGCACTACACTTTCTCGGGCCCGGCCCGATCATCCCCATTGACCGCTCCCGGAATACATTCCGGTACGCGACCCAAGTGCGTCATCGCCGAGCGAAGCACAACCTGAATGCGGGCGCCATAGCGGTTCGCAGGCAAGTCAACGGCCTCGAAAGCGCCGGCCATCGTGGCGAGTACATCTTCAACAACAATTTCGGGAACGACGCCATCAGCAATGTCCGTCTCGGTCGGCCCACTCAATACCAGCAGGCTATCGGAGACATTAGGCGTGGCTTTCGCAGCTGGGATGCGGTGTTCTATGCGGGAGACCAATGGCAAGCCTCGTCTAACTTGACGCTCACACTCGGGCTGCGCTACCAGCCCGCCTTCGCGCCCTCGGAGGTAAACCACCGAAGTAGGATTCTGTTCGATTGCGATTGCAATAATTTGGCGCCTCGCCTCGGGTTCGCCTACCGCCTAGGCGGACACCGGGGCGTCGTGCGCGGGGCTTACGGGCTCCACTACGGCGAGATCTTTCCAGTCACCTACAGTCAGGCGCGCTTCAATCCCCCGGACAACATCAATGTCGTGATCGCGGCGCCGAAACTGGTAGATCCCCTATCCGAGTTGGAGCCGGGGGCTCTAGACCCAAGCGCGCGCAGCACGGTCGTCGAGTTGGACCCGGACCTGGCGTCGCCCTACTCACACCAGTACAACTTCCAATGGGAACTGGGCCTAGCGAGCGACTGGAACCTTGAGATCGGCTATGTTGGCAGCCGCTCGGTCCGGCTGCTCAATCTCTGGAACACGAACCGCGGGCACCCCGTTTCTGGCATCCCCCTAACATCGAACACCGTAAACGAACGCCGCGCAGATCCTCGATACTTTGAGGTGCGGCGCGTGCTCAACAGCTCCCGCGGATACTACGATGCGGCCAAGGTCCGGCTCGTGACTTCTCGCTGGCGCGGCCTGACACTCGATACGTCTTACTGGTTCAGCAAGGCCATCGATCTAGGCGGAGACTTTGTCAACACGGCTTCAGGCACTGACGCTTGGTGGGGACAAAGCCCGTCCGAATTCAATGTGCACGGCACGATGCGGGGGTTGAGCTCATTCCACCAACCCCACTCGTTCCTCGCCCGCGTCAGCTACGAGCTGCCAAGGCTTTCGCGGACTGGGTGGATGAGGAACGCGGTTGGCGGATGGCAGCTGTCCGGTGTTGTGCTTCTCAAATCGGGCACTCCGTTCGCTATCGACACTGGTTCTGACGGACCGGGATTCGGCAACATCGATGGCACGGGCCGGGACAGGCCGAATCTCCTCGATCCATCCGTCCTGGGCCGGGCCGTCGATGACCCGGACACGTCACGCGCCATGATGCCACTCTCGGCGTTCGGCTTCCTCGCACCGGGGCAGGAGTCCGGCACGCTTGGCCGCCACGTCCTACGCAAGGACGCCATCAACAACGTCAACTTGAGCCTGTCGCGTTCATGGCCGCTGGGCGCCGACAAGGCGATCAACTTCCGTGCCGAATCGATCAACTTCTTTAACTCGCCGCAATTCGCGGAGCCGGGCCGCGATCTCGCGTCCCCAAACTTTGGTCAAATCACGAATACACTCAATGACGGACGTACCTTCCGGTTCCTGATGCAATTCAGTTTCTAGACTCCCCGCCCCGAGCGAAGGCGATAGCCCACGGGAGTCAAGATGATGCTCCTGCCGCGGGGTCGCGTCTTCGCTTCGATGCCAACGCAATAGACTTGACCGGCCGCCTGCTCTCGACCGCGAGGCAAGCGATCCATGGAGGGATCGAAGGGGTGCGGATCACCGCGAGACGAACCTGAGGATTCGAAGAGGGCTCGATCGCACACGCAGCTGATTCAGGCTGGCCAGCCTGCTAGCGACGGCGGCCCGCAGGCGCGGGCTAGTAACCGTCGCGTGATCGAATCTGCAAGAGCGGCTCGCCGGACCTTGCGGGAATTTGTAGAATTG
Source organism: Bryobacterales bacterium (assembly GCA_965207255.1). Lineage (GTDB taxonomy): Bacteria > Acidobacteriota > Terriglobia > Bryobacterales > UBA6623 > VXMF01. Next base: position 768,179 of record OZ242276.1, read on the forward strand.
AACCGTCATGGATTGTCGAAACGGCGACATCGGGACCTGGCTCGGCATCGCGGCAGGTGCGATCGCACTGGCCACTTGCCTGCCCCTGCCCGCTCAAGACAATTCCGCGCCCAGGGCTCATGACGGTCATCCCGATCTCAACGGAGTCTGGCAGGCCATCGGCACGGCCCACTGGAACCTAGAAGATCATCCCTCAGGCCCCGGACACCCTGATCTCGGCGCCATCGGGGCTATCCCGCCCGGCCAAGGCGTGGTAGTCGGCGGCGACATCCCGTACTTGGAAGCCGCTCTGCAGCAGCGCCGCGAGAACTTCAAGAATCGCCTGACTGAAGATCCAGAAGCGAAGTGCTTCCTGCCGGGCGTGCCACGAGCCACATACCTGCCCTACCCCTTGCAGATCATTCAAGGAGACCGCAAGATCATGGTCCTGTACGGTTTCGCCGAGGCCAATCGCACCATCCACATGGACAAAGAGACGCCGGAGCCCCCACCGCTCGACAGTTGGATGGGGCGCTCGCACGGACGCTGGGAAGGCGACACGCTGGTGGTCGAAGCCGAAGGCTTCAACGGCCAGGCCTGGCTTGACAGGGCGGGCAACTTCGCCAGTTCGTCGCTAAGAGTGGAGGAGCGCTACACGCCGATAGGCAGACACGCCATCATGTACGAGGCCACTCTGACCGATCCCGAAGTTTTCTCCCGTCCGTGGACGATCCGCCTGCCGCTATATCGGCGCTTGGAGGAGGATGCCCGCGTACTGGAATTCAAGTGCGTCGAATACGCCGAGGATCTAATGTACGGCCACCTCCGCAGGAAACCGACCCGCTGACGACTGACGAGGATTCATCGCCGTGACACGCTTCCGTCCAACCGCTACAGCCGCCTATGCTGCGGCCATTTTGACACCGGCGATGTTCGCCGCGGACTTCCATCACGTGCAAATCACCGCCGCCAGTCCTTCGGAGGCGGTGCGCTGGTACGGCAGGCACTTGGACTGCCAGCCAGTAGCCGGTCGGCCCGATACCGCCACGTGCGACGGCGTCGAGCTGATCTTCGCCGTGCAGCCGACCATGGGCAGTTCGCAAGGGACTGGCGTCAACCACATCGCGTTCTCCTACGCGGATGTCGGGGCCAAGATGGCCGAACTGGAAGCGGTCGGCGTGAGAGGCTCGGGCGTGCGATTGCAGCGCTTTGACGATGGAGCGACTCTGCGCGAGCTTCCAGGCATGTTCCGGCACGGGTTTGTGTTCGACCCGTGGGGCACGCGCATCGAACTGCTGCAAGACCCGCAAAGCGAAGGCTTCCACCATGTGCATCTCAGCGCAGCCGATCCGGTCGAAACGCTGGACTGGTACCGCGAGGTACTGGGCGGCAATTCTGCCAAGTTCAAGGGCCGCGAGAACGCGCTACGATTCGGCGACATGTGGCTGCTGGCCGACCAGCATCCCACTGGCACGCCTGCTCCGACCCGTTCCCGCGCCTTGGCCCACATCGCGTTCGGGGTGCCTGATCTCGACCGAGCGGCACCGAGGATGCGCCGTAGCGGGGCCGATTTCGAGGCGGGTCCAGAGACGCCCTTCAGCGCCCGCAGCCCGGCCAAGCGGGCGTTCGTGCGCGGGCCGGACAACGTGAGGATCGCCGTCGTGGAATCCGGCTATGCCGGCGTCGAGGCCAAAGTCGAATCGGCCGCGGCGGTGGAGACATCGGAACCCTACGTCGTGCCCCGTACACCTTGGGGCGAGCCCGACCTGCAGGGAGTGTGGACGGGGAATGCGGCCCACGGCATACCCCTAGAGCGACCACAGGATCTTGCCGATGTCGAGGCGTTGACGGCCGAGCAGGCGGCGGCGCGCCGCGAGCGCGGCACGCTGGGCAGCATCTGGGGGTACGAACGCGAGTGGCGCGACACAACCCTGGGTTACGACAAGATGGCACCGTCCACGCAAGTGGCGATGATCGTGGACCCACCGAGCGGAAGGTTGCCCGAGTTGACTGCCGAGGGCAAGCGCATGGCCGCTGCAGCCCAACAAGAGCGGGCGCGGAAGGCAGCCAAGACCCCGGATGGTCCCGAGGATCTGAGCATCTACCACCGCTGCATCACGCGCGGCCTGCCCGGCATGATGATGCCGGCGATCTACAACAACGGCCTGCAAATCGTGCAAGGCCCGGGATACGTGGCCGTCCAAAAGGAAATGATTCACGAGACGCGCGCGATCCCGACGAAGCCTCGCAAGCCGGTGGGCGAGAAACTAACTTCGTGGCTGGGCGATCCGCAGGGCCGCTGGGAGGGAGATACGCTCGTGGTCGACACCGCCCGCTTTAACGGGCAAGGCGGATATCGCGGGTCTACCGCAGCGGCGCGCCTGACCGAGAGATTCACGCGCACCGGCCCAACCAAGTTGCGCTACGAATTCACCATCGACGACCCGACCGTCTGGGTGCAGCCCTGGACTGCCACCTTCGCGTTCGACCTAGACAACGAGCAGTACGAATTGGTGGAATACGCCTGCCACGAGGGCAACTACGGGATGTTCAATGCCCTCAGTGGGGCACGCGCCCGTGACAAGCAAGCGGCGCAAGCCGGAAATTGACGGGAGAAGCAGGAATGACACGCACCACAACTGCGGCTCTGGCCGGAATCGGGCTGGCCGCCTTGCTGGCCATCGGCCCGCTCGCAGCGCATCACGCCTTCTCCTCGGAGTTCGACGCCGCCCAGCCCGTCCGCCTGCGCGGCAAGATCACCAAGATGGAATGGATCAATCCCCACGCTTGGATGCACATCGAGGTCACCAGCGAAGCGGGCGCGACGGAGAACTGGATGATCGAGGCCGGTCCGCCCGGCGCTCTGGTGCGCCGGGGCTGGCGCAAGGATTCGGTGAAGCCCGGAGTGGAGGTGCTGGTGGAGGGCTACCGTGCGATCGATGGCAGCAACAAAGCCAACGGCCGCGATGTGACACTGCCAGACGGAACACGGTTGTTCGCAGGATCATCGGGCACGGGCGCGCCGTACGACAACCGGCAAGATCAGTGAACCAAGCGACCCGACCCGTGTGCACTCACTCGACTGAGAGCAAGGGTGTTGGAAGGAGATTCAAATGACCAATCGAGCATTCGCCCTGTCAGTTCTCGTCACGGGGATGGTCCTGTTTACACCAGTTATCTCAGCAGAGGATAGCGACTGGACGCTTCCGAGAACGCCCTGGGGGCATCCCGACCTGCAAGGGATGTGGACGAACGAGACCATCACTCCATTCGAGCGTCCCGCCGAACAGGAAGGCAAGACAGTCCTCAGCGCCGACGAAGCCTCGGCAATCGAGGCCGGCGTCGCCAAGCGGCGAGCCGCCTCGGATGGAACCTCACCGCCGGGGAGCGTCGGTGGCTACAACCAAGTCTGGCTGGATTCGGGTGACAAGTTCCTCTCGAGCCGCCAGACTTCCCTAGTGGTCGACCCTCCAAGCGGACGCGTGCCCACGCGTGCGTCAGCGGTGGCCAGACGAGATTACAACCGCGCCCACGAAGGTGACTCGTACGTGCATATGAGCGTATGGGACCGCTGCATCTCGCGGGGTGTGCCCGGCTCAATCTTCCCCGCTGGCTACAACAATGCCTACCGGATCCTACAGACGCCTGAGTACGTCGCGATCCTGTACGAGATGATCCACGACGCCCGCATCATCCCGCTGGACGCCGGGCCTCATGTGAGCGATGAAATCCGCTTGTGGATGGGGGACTCACGGGGACACTGGGAGGGCGACACTCTAGTCGTCGAGGTCAGCAACTACACCGACAAGGGCTGGATCGCTTCCAATTCCGCATCGCGGCGGATCAAGGGCATCCCGCAGTCGGAACAGCTCAAGGTCGTCGAACGGTTCACGCGAGTGAGCGAGGACACGATCGAGTACGAGGTCACCGTCGAGGATCCAGAGATCTACACCGCCCCGTGGAAGATCGCCATGCCACTGACGAACGACCCCGAGTACGTAATGTACGAGTACGCTTGCCACGAGGGCAACAAGGCCGTGGAATTGGTCCTCGGCGGGGCGCGGGCAATGGAGAAAGCAGGCAACTGAATCCGGCTTGGCAAGCCGGAGGGGAACGCTTGGCCTCGCCGAGGCGCACGCACTTCCGGCATGGGCGGGCGTGGACACTACGTCTGCTTGAGGTGCCCTTGGTATTCTCGTATCACTCCCGGAGCCCGCTATGATCGCTCGTTTCTCCTACATCCTCGCCATCTCTCTGGCGCTCGCCACCACGCTGTGGGCCCAATCGTCTACGCAGACAACGCTTCGCAACCCGCCAACCGATGCCGACCATGCGCTCTTGGTGAGGTTCGGGGTCGGAGACAAGGCGGAGACCGGCTGGGACGGCGACCTGCAGGTAAGGAACGGCGAGTTGGTCGAGCTGATCGGCTACGAAATGGGGCTCGGCGACATAATTCACCCGCCGAGGAGGTGGGAGATGTCGACGCGGCCGGCGTTTCCGTTCGACCGCAGGAACCACGACGAGGACATCCTCGTGGACCTGCCTGCGGACACCTATCTCACGCCGAGGTTCTACGTATACCTGAACGGCTCAGCTGCCACCGAGGTGGATATCTCCACCGAACAGGGCGACTTCAGCGTCAGTGTCGGTGACATCCCGGCGGCCGGCACGATCAGTTTCCTGGATGGCCGAGCATCCGTGTCACGGGTGCCCATCGGGATGTTGCTCGGCCGCGGTGACCAAGGGCCGGCCGACCAGCGCTTGACGGATAACGATTTCGCATCCCTCGAAGTAACCTCGGACGATTCGGTGTGGGTCGCCTACAGTGGATTTGCGAACGGCTCAGACCGCGTGTACGCCGACCGCATCCTGCCCGGACAGGTGACCGGATCTGCCGAAGGGCCGCACGCAGTCAGTCCGGCGAATGGAGACGTCTATAGGACGGCCGTAGCGGAAGACGCCGAGGGCAAGGTCTGGGTCCTGTGGGCCGAGCAGGTCCGCGGCAACTGGGATCTCTACGCACGGGCCTTTGACGGCGAGGTCTGGGGCTCGATCGAACGCTTGACCACCGCCTCCCAGCCAGATATCCACCACCAGGCAGTGCGGGACCCGGACGGTAAGATCCATTTGGTCTGGCAAGGCGCCCGCGACGATCGCTTCGGCATCTTCCACCGCAGCTACGACGTGTCCAGCGGTTGGAGCGCTGCCATGAGAGTCAGCTCGGCCTCCGCAGGGAATTGCTGGGAACCGTCGATCACCAGCGACAGCAACGGCACCGTATACGTGGCATGGGACCAATACAGCGAATCGACCGGGTACGACGTGTACCTTGCACGCAAAGCCGGGGGCGACTGGGACGCGCCGAGACCAGTAGCTCGGACTGGCAGGTTCGAAGCCTATGTCAGCTTGGCGGCCGACCACCAGGATCGCGTCTGGATGGCCTGGCACGAGTCGGGCATTAACTGGGGCAAGGATTGGGGTTATCCGTTCGATATCCAGGCCAACGCGACCGGGCTGTACAACTCCCGCAACATTCGCATGGCGGTCTACGACCGAGGGCAGCTGCGGGCACCCGCGACCAGCCTCGAGTCCTCGCTGCCAGATCCGGGGCCGGGGAACAACTTCTACGAGTACCCACAGCTGGCCGTGGACGGCTCCAACCGCATCTGGGCCTTCTTCCGGCACCGGCGCCCCATGCAGCACAACGTCTACTGGCGCACGCCGTCGCATCACGCGCTGTGGGAAATCTACGCCAGCTACTACGACGGCGACGAGTGGTCCCCGATGATGCTGCTGCCGTATTCCACCGGGCGCACGGACATGCGCATCGAAGCCGAACCAGATTCAGCCGGCCGCTTGATCGCCGCCTACCCCACGGACAGGCGGAGTTTCCGCGACTTCGTCAACATCATGCTCGACGTTTTCGCCACGCGCCTGCCAGCTCTGCCCGGCGAGGCGAAATCCCATCGCCTGACGGGCCTGAGCCTGCCGCCCGTACAGGCTGCGAGGCAGCCACCCAACCGGCCGAGCCGCGAAATGGCCGCCAACGAACCCGTACACCCCAACGATGAACAGGACGTGGCGCGCATCCGCAGCTATGTCTACGACGTCGGCGGCAAGCGCTACAAGATCTACCGCGGCGATATGCACCGGCACACCGAGATCTCTTGGGACGGCTACAACGACGGCTCGACCGAGGACACTTACCGCTACGCGATCGATCCGGGCGCGCTGGATTTCCTCGCAATCACCGAGCACAACTTCGGCGTGGCCGACGAATACGACTGGTTCCGCAGCCAGAAGTTCGTCGACATCTTCCGCGTCGGTTCAGCCTTCGTTCCGCTGTATGCATACGAGCGCTCGATCAAGTACCCCAACGGACACCGCAACGTCGTCTTCCCGTACCGCGGCGCTCCGATCCTCGACTACCAGCACTACGAGTGGTCGTTGCCGGCCAACTATGCCCGCCAAGGGCCCGAGCGCTTCTTCGCATACTTGCGCAAGTACAAGGGAATCGCAATGGCGCACACGTCCGGCACGGACATGGGCACCGACTGGGCCGACTACGACCCCGAGGTCGAGCCGATTGTCGAGATCTACCAAAGCGACCGCAACAGCTACGAATGCGAGGGTTGCTGGCGCTCCGCCCCGGCGGACGAGAAGCAGAAGCAGTTCGGCGGCTACCGCCCCGACGGCATGGTGTCGGCGGCTTGGGCCAAGGGCTACCGGCTGGGAGTGCAGGCCAGTTCCGACCACCTTGCCGTGCACACTTCCTATTCGATGCTGTTGGCCGAGGAGAACTCGCGCACCGGTTTGGTCGACGCCATCCGGGCCCGACATACCTACGGCGCGACCGACAACATCATTGTCGATTTCCGGCTCGTGGAGGGTGGGCGCGAATACCTGATGGGCGAGGAGGTCGCGATCGCTGGCACGCCGACGTTCCACGTGCATGTCGAGGGGACCGACAACATCGGCGAGGTCGAGATCGTCAAGAACAACCAGCGTGTCTATCGGCAGACTCCAGGCACCAAGACGACTGACTTTGAATACCAAGATAAGGGCAAGCCGGGCGAGGAAGCGGACTTCTACTACCTGCGGGTGAGACAGTCCGACCGAGATCGCCAAGTCGCGTGGAGTTCGCCGATCTGGGTCACTGCCCAATGAGGGGATCCAACGCGAGAGCGTCGGAAGAAAGCACCAGGGCAAGCGGCTGAAACGCGTGGAAGTCTCCGCGCCGGCTATCGGCCCTCGTGATATGTAACAGCTAGCAGGCCCCTGCCTAGCGGGGCTCCGGCCGCGAGTTGGTGGCATCCCGCACCGTGTCACGGAACTCTTCGACCACTGAAAGAACAGGGCCCGTTTGCTCAATTGCTTGGGGCCACCATACCCCCGCCCTCTCGGGCGAGCAATCACTGCCTATCGCGCTATCTCAGCCTGTCCGCCAAACCCTCGGTCACTTCAGACCCCGGTGCGCTGTGAATGGCGGACTCAGTCCAACGACGCCGGGCAGTTGGCGACCGTGGCTCCAGCATGCTCTGCCGTTAGCACTCCCGCTTGATCGATGGGCCGACCATCCCGGACTGGGCGGCCGCCGCGGAAGCCTGATCGGTCGGCCACGCCGTCACGGCGACGTGACGGGTGCGTCGTATTCCGCGGTTTCGGGGTAAGGAATCGGGACCGGCTCGTACCCGGGCTTGCGGCTTGGACGGCCGGGCAGGACGTTCCTCTCCTTGGCCCAGTCCGTATACATCTCGATCATCCGCCGGCCGGTTTCCGGGTACGCCGCCATGATGTCCTCAGTCTCGGTCCGATCTGCGTCCATGTCGTAGAGTTCCCAAGGTCCCCGGTTCTCCGCGACGAGCTTCCACTTGCCGAGCCGGACTGCGCGATTGCCCTCGTGCTCCCAGTACAGCGCCTCCCGGTCGAGCGGCATGCCCGCGAACGCAGGGACCATGGAGACTCCCTCGAGCGGCGTGATCCGGTTGCCAGCGAATTCGGTCGGGTACTCTGCCTTCCCGACATCCAAGGCCGTTGCCATCAGGTCGATCAGGTGCGTTGGCTCGTCGCGCAATTCGCCCTTCGCGGACACCCCCGCGGGCCAGTGCACCACGAGGGGCGACGCGATGCCCCCTTCGTGCACCCAGTGCTTGTACGTGCGGAAGGGCGTGTTGGAGGCGTTAGCCCAAGCCTGGCCGTAGGACTGGCTGTAGCCCTCCTTGGTGGTTAGGATCTCGAGCGGGCCGCGGCCGAGCATGCCCCCCTCGGCGCAGCCGCCGTTGTCCGACAGGAAGAACACCAGCGTGTCATCCAGCTCGCCGAAATCCTCCAAGGCCTCGAGGAGCTTGCCGATGTTCTGGTCCATCCGATCGACCTGGGCGGCGTAGATCGCCATTCGCAGGTCCATTTCGTCCTTCTTGCCGCGAGTCAGGGTTTCCCACGCCACGGCATCCCGGACAGTCATCTTCCAGCTGTCGTCGATGATCCCCATCGACCGCATGCGCCGGAGCCTGGCCTCCCGGACCCTGTCCCAGCCGACCATGTACCGGCCGCGGTACTTCTGGACGTCTTCCGGCCATGCGTGCAGCGGCCAGTGCGGTGCCGTGTAGGCGAGGTACAGGAAGAAGGGCTGGTCGTCGTTCCGTTCCGCCTCCCGAACGAACCGTATTGCGTGTTCGGTGAATGCGTCAGTCGTGTAGTAGTCCTCGCCCGGGATCACGCGCTCCCGGTTGCGGACCAGGAGCTTCCGGGGAGCCGGCCGGAAGAAGTTGGACGCGCCCCGGATGATTCCGTAGAACTCGTCGAAACCGCGGTCCACGGGCCACATCCCCTCGAACGTGCCTACGTGCCACTTGCCGGACATCAGCGTCTTGTAGCCGGCCGGCTTCAGTGCTTCGGCGATTGTCACGCAGCTTCTGTTGAGGTACCCCCGGTATCCCGGATAGCCCAGATCGAAGCGCAGTCGCTCGTTCTCGCTCGTCATGTGACCGATCCCAGTCTGGTGCGCGTACAGCCCGGTTAGCAGCGATGCGCGCGTCGGGCAGCAGCGTGCAGCGTTGTAGAACTGCGTGAAGCGGAGTCCGTTCGCCGCCAAGCGGTCCACGTTGGGCGTTTGAATCTCCCCGCCGTAGCAGCCGATGTCCGAGAACCCCATGTCGTCGGCCATGACGATTACGATGTTGGGCTTGCCGCGAGCTTCCGGCACGCCGGACATGCACGCGATGGCGCAAGAGAGGGTGGCGAGTCTTTGAACGCGTCGCATCAAGACATTGATAGTACTGAGGCCGAGCCCGATTGTCGAAGGGCCGGTTGCGAAGCGGACCTGTCCATGCCCGTTACTACCTCGTCGGCTGGAGTGTCCTGGGCGGGAAGCGCTACGACGCGGTGGCTTACGGGGAGGACACTTAACCGCGCGTGGGAGTGCCCAAGGGCAAGCTCTCCAAGTAGCTATTCCACGAGCGCGGGCGTACCGCGGATTGCGGATAACGTGTTGCCGCCCGCTACCGCAGCAAGGGAATGCGACAACGATTTACGATGTATCTGCATCACTGTATCATAGTTCCGATGAGGACAACTGTGACCTTGGATGACGACATCTATGAGGCGGCACTGTGCCAAGCCAAAGCGACAGGCCGGAGGCTTGGTTCCGTGCTGTCCGAGATGGCCCGCCATGCGCTTCGATCCGATGCGCGACCGATGCGCGACGCCGAGCAGGGAACTCGTTTCCCCTCGTTCGACGTACCACCGGACACACCGCTGATACCTGCCTCAAGGGTTCAGAAGGCTCTCGACGAGAATGGCATCGTCTGAGAACTCCGAGCGTCCGTTGCTGCTTGACACCAATGCGCTGGTAGCGCTGGCATGGCCGAACCACCAGTCTCACGGTCTGGTCGTGACACGCCTAGAGCGTGAGCCTGTCGCGCCATGGGCAACGTGCGCGCTGACCCAACTCGGTTTCGTGAGGCTTTCGTCAAATCCCTCGGTCATCGGACGGCGCAAGACACCTGCCGAGTCAGTGGCGATGCTAGCCGCGCTCACGCAAGACGGCCAGCACCGCTATCTTGAGCTGCTTCCATCCTTGCCCAGCGTGCGGGACCACTTCCATAGGCTGATGGGCCACAACCAAGTGACCGACGCCTATCTGCTCGCTCTGGCCGCGACGAACAGTGCCATTCTGCTAACGCTCGACCGGCGCATAGAGCCACCCGACAGCGTGCGCGAACACATCGAGGTTCTCGTGTCCGATCGGTTCTGATTGCGAACCCAATCGGGTACTCGAGATCGGCCCTTCGGACGATCTCGCAGCGACCTTGCAGCGACAGGCAACGGTGAATGGAGCGGCGGTGGGGAGCGGCAACTCAATCCGCGATGACTGGTCGTTCAATTGCCTAGACGTGAAGCGTGCTCCGAACTTGTCATGGGGCAACCCCTAGGGAGTGCGCGCCGTTAGTCCTGAACGTCTCCAACTGGCGGCGTAGTTCTGGGGAGTCAAGACCATAGGCTTGCAAGAGGAGCCTGTCCAATTGACTTACGAGTTCCCGGCCGCTGGGATGCGAGTAGAAGTCATAGTTGGGCCAACGCTCGCCACCTTGACCGTGGTGGTCCTTGCGGCAGGCCGCACGCACATGTTCCGAGAGAAGCGCGCGCGGCTGCTTTGCACTTGGTTCGCAATTCGTGGCATTTCCAGCCAGCGGGGGCCGCGACCGTGGCGTATTCCGCAGCCGTGACGTGAAATGCGTCACCGACCATCAGCCAATATGCGTGGAACAGGCGGGAGTTGTAGAGGCCAACCCACGGCCAGTACAGTGAATCGTCTGGGATGGAGTACTCCTTTCGACTCTGATTCTGTAGCGTATCCTTGGGAAGACATGTCAAGAAGTACATTGCAGTTGCAGGAAACGTGATTACCTTTCCGTCTTCGTCAGAGGCCCTCGCTTCACCACGCATCCGGCCCAACAGCTCAGCCATTTCCTCCGAGGGTGCCGATAGCCACTGGAACTTATCGATCGGCTGCTGCACTCGTGTCTTGGGGCTCCGTAGCATCAATGCCCGCGTCGCTGCTTCTAAGCGCAAGAGTCCTGAACTGAAGATCTCCGATCCGATTGCACTTTGGACGGCCTTCCGGATCCCCAGCACGGCCACTCGCTGGCGGTTCTCCTGACCAGTTGGAAGCCAAGGCAGTCTCGGAAACACAGGCTGTGGCCGGTTGTCGAAGATGGAGACATCTATTCTGTCTGCTACACGCTCGATGCGATCACGTACCTTGGAAAAGTCTTGCGGCGTCCGCCCGAACACGATGGAATGCGGGACGATAAGGCAAACGAACCCGTCCGGGCGGGTAATCCCCAAGGCGACTTCAATGAATAGTAGGTAGAGGTTTTTCGTACCCTCAAAGCCGAGTCTCCGCGCTCTTTTCCTCTGTTCCTGCGAAGGCGGTTGGTAGGGAGGGTTTCCGAGCACTATGTCCCAGCCCTGCCTCGGCGCGGGGCAGATCATCCTCAGATCGACTTCTGCACCGACCGCTGAATCTGACTTGTAGTCGGCATCCAGCCATGCCGTATTTGCTCCAAAGCCCCTGCCGAGCCGTGCCTTAAGGTCACTTCGCGCTTGGTCGATCTCAGCCTCCACGGCTAGTTTTTCTTCGGGTTCGTGGGCGCTGGTCCACATCTCACGGGCAGCCCGCCAGTTGCCCATTGCCCGTTCAAATTCCGCCCCGCCGTGCAACAAGTCCATCTGGTTCTGTAAATCGACGCTCAACGCATCAGCAGCGATGCAGCGGGTCTCCAGGTTGGGCAATGGGGAGGTGGCACCTGAACGCACTTCGGCCAGAGCTATGTACAGGCGGAGGCGCGTTACCAATACAGCCATCGGATGTATGTCCACCGCGTGGACTTGACGTTCTAGGATGGATTCGAGCAACTGGGCGTCGCGCCTACGATTCCCTAGGCGCTCCTGTGCCCGGCATAGCGCCTGCAAGACGGACAGGGTGAATACGCCACTTCCGCAGCAGGGATCAAGTACCGTAACGCCTCGGAGGAGTTCGCGGACTCGCTCGCGCTTCGATTCGTCCCAGCTAAGCCAAGGCTTGCGCTCATGCGAGGGGTGAACCAATTCCCGTAGGTCCTTTACCCCCCCCCCGACCCTGGGCGCGAGCCAGCCGGCCAATGCATCGGAGGTCATTTCGTCGGCTATGTCTTGCGGAGTGTAGTATGTCCCTCCGGGCATACTGGCGTGCGAACCTCTGATCTGCACTCCGTCGGTAATCAGTACCAAACGCTCAAACAGATCCCCTAACATCGCTGGGTCGATAGCCGATTCTGAGGCGTAGCCCGTCCGGTCGGACAGGGTCCAGTCGTAACGGCTTAAGATCGACAGCAAGCCATCGTTACCAAGGTACATTTCGTTTGCAAGTTCTTGAGCTCTTTCGGCTTCGCCCAGCCGAGTGAACAGTGAACCGTTGAGATACGGTACAGTATCGATCAACACCTCACGCCAAGGTTGATCTCCAACTGTGTTGATCAATGGAAGATCCTTTGAACGGTTCTGCTTGGGAACCGCTAGCAATTCATGGAATAGCCACTCTATGTGCCGGTGCACAGCGAGCTGATCTTCATCAGCAGGGCAGATACCTGCAGCCCACAATGCGTCTGGGGGGACGATTCCTCGTTCCTGTAGGAGCCAAACAAACAATACGCGAATCAGGTGCCTTAGTTCTCTTCGCCTGCTCAGAGTCTTGCTGAACCATTCCCCAATTTCATCATGAAACCGTTGCTGGAGCTTTGCACTTGACAGGGCTGAAACAGCTTTCTTAGGGTCCGTGGCTGCCCAATGCTCTTGGATCTGCTGGAATTGGTGGATTGTTCTGGGCGAGGGCTGAGACGGATCTACAAGAGCAGTGGCATAGAGTCGCCCGTCCACGCGAATAAACGCTCGGCAACGGCGGTTGGGATCGGTCGCGGTCAATGCGATTCCCGCTATACGGTGGCGATACTTGACGCTTTGGAAGCTATCGATCTCGGACGATATATCTTGGGTCTCGAGTCGGCGGTCCGGATAGTCTCAGACTTCGTTACATCTTCCGATTAGAGTTGTCACGAGTTGGGGCTGAGACTCTGACTGGGTAAGGCTGTGGGGCCATCGGCTAGCGACCGCTGCTGGATGGCAATTCGTAGACCAGGCGCAGCTGGGTTCCAGGAAACACGGTGCGCGTGCGGTTCAATTCCTCCAGCAACGGGGCGAGCGCCTCGTCCTGGGCGCGACTGGCTTGGTGTAGCAGGCGCACCGTCAGCGTGCCGCCCGCCGGATCGGGCAACAGGCTGGCGTCGCTCTGGAACAGCGCCTTGAGCAGGCTGCGGGCTGTCTCGGGATTGTCCAATTGCGGGGCCAGCGCCGCTGCCATGCAGGTTTCAGCCCGGTAGGCCAGCATGCGCAGTGTCTGCATTAGCTGGCGCAGCGGCTCCGGCAGCGCTTGCAGTTTCTCCGGCTCCGACAATTCGCCCGCCTGCATGTGCTGGTCGGCCACCTTGCGCGCCAGCAGGAAGCCCTCCACCAGCTTGTCGCAAGCCTCGATCTGCTCATCCAGCTCACGCGCCTTCGGCGTCTTGGCGTTGGGCTCCAAGGCCCGCTTGCGGCGCAAGTGGCCGACTTCGTTGCGGGCCTTTTTGAGCGCTTTGTCGATCGCCCGCCAGGCCGGGTTGACCACCCACGCGTCCGCGTCGACCTCGACCAGACCGTGTTCGGGCAAGCTGTCGAGGCCGAACTCGGCGCGCATGTACTTGAAAAAATTCTCCTGCGTCCAGCGCGACCGCAACAGACCCGCCAACTGCTCGGCCGCCAGGCTCGGATGCGTGCTCACCAGCGCCGGCTGGCGCTGGCCTTCACCCGGCTCGCCCGCCAACTCGCGCGGCTTGCGCGGCTGGCCGTGCTTGCCCTCCCCGCGCAGGCGACGCTCGGCCCAGAAGCGGATCTCGCGCACTTGGCAGTGCCCGCCCAAGTCCAGCTCGCGCTCGCACAGCCGGCCCTCCAGCGTGGCCTCGCCCAGCGGCGAGCGCACCGGGATCGAGGCCGCCCGGAACTCGCTGTCGGGCCAGCGCTCGGCTTGCGGCCCCTTGCGCCAACTCACCACCGCGATGCCCACCGCGCGCAACTCGCGGAACAGCGCCGGACTCCACCCCTCGCGGTCGAACACCAGCGTCAGGCGCGGTTCGCCACTGGCCGCCCCGGGCCTCTCATCCAACAGCCCCAGCTTGCGCAATTGCGGCACGATGCCAGTCCAGATCTCGCGCACCATGCCGTCGTCCACCTGCCGGTGCAGGCACAGCAACGGCGCCCCGCCCAAGGCCTGCACCCAGTAGCCCGCCGCCGCCGGCAAGGCCAGCTTCTGGCGCGACACGAAATGTTTCGGCAGCCGACCTTGGCCACTGTAGACCTGCACGTGGCCATCGACGAACAGCGTGGCGACGTCCTCCGGATCCGCGCGGCACCAATCTTGCGCCAGGGCCCCGATCCACTCCCGCAGCCCCTCGCTGGCAGCCAGCTGACGGCTCCTGCGGCGCAGCGTGCGCGAGCAGGGACAGCGGTCCAGGCCCAGCAACGCGCCCCACTCGCCGGGCTGCTGGTAGCGCAGCGCTTCGGCGTTGCCCAAGCGGGCCAGCAGCAAAAAGGCCCACAGCAACAAGAGCGAGGGCAGCGAGTAGAAACCCTGCGGCAGCGACAGCAACCCGGCGTGCCGCAACAGGCCTTGCTGCAACAGGGCCGGAACAGCGGTCAGCACACCAGCCCCGCTGACGGTCGCGGCCGGCTCGAAGTGCGGCGCTTGCCCGTCGAGCACGCCCAGCGAGGCCGCCACGCGCCCGGCCGTGTCACGGGCGGCCCGGCCCAAGGGGGCCTGCGCGTCGCGCTGGTTGCGCTCTTGCTTGTCCGACAACACCACCGCGCTGGTCTCAGGCTCGGCGCTAATCTCGGGCTCGGCGCTAATCTCGGGCTCGGCGCTGGCCTCCGACACCACCGCCGGCGCGGGCTCGGCACCCGCCTGCGAGTCGGCCTGCGGCTCGAACAGCCCCTCTGCTGGGCTGCCGTCCGACTCGCCCGGGCGCCGCGGCGCACACTGGCTGGCGGGCAGCAGTCCCGCTTGGCTGTAGCTCCACAGCGTCGAGCTGCTCACAGCGAGTTGCTGGGCCACGCGGTACAGGCTGTGGCCGGCCTGCAACAGTTCGGCGGCCTGGGCCAGCACGGCGGGATCCTCGATGCCGTGCCGCCGCCGGGGCTTGCGCGGCGGCTGGAAGTCGCCTTCGCCGCGCTGGATCAAGCGCGCCTTGGCGCGCGCCACCGTGCGCGGGCTGAGAGCGAAGGCCTGGGCCAGCACGGTGTGCGTGGCGAGGCCAAACAGGGCGCAGCGGGCGAGACACAGATTGCGCCCGACTTTGTCGTCTACGGCATGCGAGGCGAACGGCTGGGTGAACAGGAAGTAGACGAAGTCGTGGCCATCGCGCAACAGATACAGGCTGGAGTCGAGGGGCAGCGATTCGCCGTCTTGGAGCTTGTAGGCGGGCGCTGCGGGGGAGTCTTGGGGGGTGCTTTCGGCGGCAGTCACTGGACATATTATACCGCAAGAACTTAGGTCGCGTCAAGTGCGCAACTGTGAGCGAAAAAGCCCCTAAACCCTGACTTACAGGGCGGTTACGACGCGAACAAGCCTCACATCACCCAGCCCGATCGCGGTAGGGAAGCTGATTGCTCAACTCTCCCCGCGCAGATCCGGACGGGCGCGCTAGCGCATCCGGCTCCTGCCTTCGGTTTTGACGGTGAATCGCTCGGTAGGCCATGGATGCGCGATCTGTGGTTGCGGCCACAGCCGTGCACAGATACGCTCCAAGCGTTCCCAAGTGAAGCGGTCCTTCTGTGATCTCCTGCGGAGTATCTTCATCCAGATCCGTTTCAGGTGGTATACGAACGCTTTTAGCGACCGGCTGCTGGTCGGCACGGCATAGTAATTCAACCAGCCGCGCAGCACCTGTCCCAGCCAGCGCCCGGTCTGCCATACGTCATCGTGCATCCGGCGTCGCAGGGCTTCGCGCAGGGCTTGCAGGGTCCGTCTCATTCGCTTCCCGACGGGTTTCCGCCCCAGTCCGAATCGTCCGTTCCGCTTCTTCCGACAATAGTGCGTGAAGCCTAGGAAGTCGAACGTTTCCGGTTTCCCCGCCCCTCGTTTCCGGCGGTTCGCCTGAGCAAACCGTCCGAACTCGATCAGGCGGGTCTTCTCCGGGTGCGTCCGCAGGCCGAATTGCTCGAATCTATCCTGCACGTCCTTCAGAAACCGTTCTGCGTCTTCGCGGTGCTGCGCCGCCACCACATGTCGAGTCGCCCGGGGGAATCACACCCCCGGGCGCTCACAGCACCGGACGTGAACGTCTCCGCTCATCCGGCTCTTCCCAACCAGCCTTGCCCGTACAGCAGTCGCCAGTGCGCGAACAGTCCTCCGTCGCGCCGCGCGATGCGGCGCAACCAGTGCGCCGCTCTCCGCCAGTGACCGCGCAAGCGTTTGTACTTGCGCGTTGCCCACCTCACGAGTTTCCGGTCGATGTGGCGCAGGGTGGGGTACAGTGCCGACTTATAGTAGGCCCCGTAATAGTTCACCCAGCCGCGGATCGCCGCATTGAACATACACGCCAGGTCGGTCAGGGACTTGTCGCTGCGACAGGGCAGCTTCCAGCTCCGCACCTCCCGGCGGATGGCCTTCGCCGACTTCCCGCTCACCGCCGGACTGAAGTTCACGAAGTATTCGCCCTTCCAGTTCTTCGACCTTCGGGGCCGGAACGCGTATCCCAAGAACTCAAACGTTGTCACCGGGTGTGTCCCGGTGCGGTCTCCATCCTCGCAATACACCACCTTCGTCTTCTCCGGGTGCAACTCCAGCCCGCACTCTGCCAGCCGTCGCTGCAAGGCCGCTTTCAGGTAGTCCGCCTGGGCTTTCGACCGGCAGTGGCAGACGATGTCGTCCGCGTACCGTTCGAACGGGATGTTGGGAAACTCCCTTCTCATCCATGCATCAAAGGCATAGTGCAGGAAGAGATTTGCGAGCAGTGGACTGGCCACGCCGCCTTGCGGCGTGCCCTTGTCTCGTGCCTCGCGCCTCCCATCCGGCATCTCCACCTCGGCTCGTAGCCAGCGTTCAACGTACAGCAGGATCCAGCGTTCCCGCGTGTGGCGGCGCAACGCTTTCAGCATCAGGGAGTGGTCGATGTTATCGAAAAATCCCTTGATGTCAAGGTCTAGAACCCAGTCGTTGTGCCAGCACCGCTTGCGCGCCTGCCCGATCGCTTGATGCGCCGATTTGCCCGGCCTGTAGCCGTACGAGTCGGGGTGGAAATGCCGCTCCAACTCCGGTTCCAGAACCTGCTTCACTACCATCTGGGCGACCCGGTCCGCTACCGTGGGAACCCCCAGCGGCCGGATTCCTCCGCCCTCCTTGGGAATCTCCACGCGCTTCACCGGTGGCGGCATGTAGCTGCCGGACGCCATCCGATTCCACAGCTTGTAGAGGTTGTCCCCTACATCCCGCTCGAAATCTTCCAGTGTCTGGCCGTCCACGCCTGCCCCGCCCTTGTTGGCCTTCACTCGCTTGTACGCTTCCCACACCTGACGTTTGGTGACGGGAAACGGCTTGGCTGGGGTCATGAGAGTCCTCCCGTTGCCGGTTGCTCCCTTGGCCCCAGCCGGTTGGGGCGGCCCCTTCGCTCCGGTTCGATTACCGAACCCTCAGCGCTACTACGGGCCACTCCGCCCCTGCGCACCGCCTCGGTACTCTCCCGCTCACGGTTCTGCCGCTTGCGGTTCTCCCTTAGCATCAGTGCAACAGGTTCCCACGTTCCACACAGAAGCCCGGATCGTGTTCCCGCCGCCTTTATGCCGGACGCCGACCGGGCAGTAAGCAGGTACCCCCCGACCTTGTCCCGGAGTAACGACTGCCCCCCGGTTTTGACGCCGTCCCTACGCTTTCGACACCTCATCAGCGGTTCACTTGCGTTCGGCTCCACGATCCATACCTGACCGGGTCTACGCCCGGCCTTTTCCTAGCTCGCTCACCACCACACCTCTTAAGTGCAGCAGCAGTAGGTGGTTTGCAGCCTCCGCCTGCACGGCGGCTGCGGAGGGTCTTCCTCCATCTCCTGTGCAGCACAGCTGCACGGGGAGCTTGCGCTCCCCTGCGTGCCTTCGTGGCACACAGTCGTCGGCGTAGCGCACGATGTACACCTCGCCGCGGGCCGCTTGCTTGCGCCATTTCCGATCCATCCACAGGTCCAACACGTAGTGCAGGTACATATTCGCCAGCACGGGCGATATGATCGCCCCTTGCGGACTGCCCTTGCCCGTGTCGCTCCATTGGCCATCTTCCATGGCGCCCGCGCGCAGCCACCTGCCGATCAGCCGGATTACCCGCCGGTCTCCGATGCGATGTTCCAGAAACCGGATCATCCAATCTCTGTTCATTTCGTCGAAGTACTTGCGGATGTCGCAGTCGACGATCCAGCTGACCTTGTGCCGTTCGATGACGTAGGCCAGTGCGTCGAGCGCATCGTGCGCCCCCCGCCCCGGCCGGAATCCATAGCTGAATCCTAGAAATTCCTCTTCGTAGATAGGGTTCAGAACCACGTCTACCATGGCGCGTTGGACGATCTTGTCTTCCAGCGCCGCGATGCCCAGCGGTCTTTCTCCGCCGTCCGGCTTCGGGATCTTCACCCGCCGCACCGGCACCGCTTGGTACGTTCCCTGCTGGACCCGTTGCCATAGGTCGTGTAGTTTCCCGTCCAACCCTTGCTCGTAGTCCGTCCACTTCACCCCGTCCACCCCCGCTGCCGCGTCCCGCTTTAAGCGGCGGTACGCCGCCTCTAAGGCTTCCGGCGTGATGTGGTGCAGTAACGCTGTCAGTCGCTCTTTCGGATTCCTCCTCACAAATTCCCGTATCCGGTCCGCCGCCTGTGACACGGCCTTCCGACGCTGCGTTCGGCCCGTGCTTTGGCTTTCCAGATTCCCGTTGGCCGGAGGCCTTCGCTCCTCTGCATCCGCCACGCCTTGCGGCGCTTTGTTCTGCATTCTCTGCACTACTATGCCTCCGTCTGACTCCTCCGCCCGTCCATCTCCGGCTTCGGCATTACTTGCCTTCCCGGAGCGATCCTGCGGGCGACCCCGCAGGATGGCGCGGAGGCCTCCCAGGTCCCGGCCAAAGGCTTGCGTGCGTGCCTGTGTTCTCCGACGCCGCGAAGCCGGTGCAGCCCTCGCCATGGCGGTCTGCCCCGTGTTGCCTTCAACGTTACATACCGTCTCGGCACTCCGGTTCTCTTTTTTCGGCGCTCAATCGCACTGCCCACACGTACCGCTACCGACGCTTCACCCCTACCCTCGCGGGTAGCGGCGCACGGCTCGCGGAGGATCGTGTCTTGGCTATGTCTTCGATCCAAGGGACTTTCACCCTCTGCCTTTCTGCCAGTTAGCCTGGCGCACATGTAACGAAGTCTGAGGCTAGCTTCAGACATGCGAGATGTGCCGGTGTTGAGAATAGACTGCCCTCTCGAACATGACTGCCAAGTGTCACCAACGCTCCGCGATCATTGGGAAGCTCTTCGATGGGTGATCCCTGCCCCGCGAGGAAATCGCGAGCTTCTTGGCAGCGTTGGGCTTGCTCCAGCCATGAATGGCTTAACACAGATTGGGCGGGTCCAGCTGGCGGAAGAACCACCTGCAGCAGCAGTTGCTGGACTTGGGCAAGCGTGACTGCATGTTGCTCCACGACGAAAGCGAAAGGGCTGACCGGATTCTGACCGCGTTGTTGTAGGATCCAGTCTTCGCCGTTTGTGAGGATGCCCCACGTGCCGCTGCGAGCGAGCGTGCCGTTATTCAAGTACCGCTGGAGTTGGCCGAGGGGCGCAGTTCCCCATCCTTTCCCGGCTAGACGCCGTGTAAGGTTTGTGCCAAGCCGCTTGACCTCGACGATCGCTGCCGCGCCGGTGTGACGGTTCCAGCGACAAAGGAAGTCTGGCCGGTCGCCACTGCCCGTCATTTGAGGGCGTATTTCCAAGGTGCTGAACCCGAGTACTCTCTCCAATACGGGCCGAACGAGATTGTCCGCAACGTCGGCTTCATTCAAGTGGGGCAGTTGCTTTAGGTTGTTGTAGGTCTCTGCATACCAATCCTCGTTGCCCTGCACGCTCGAAACCTGCACGTGGGGCGAGATTAGACAGCGAACCCGTGCTGCTTGCGGTGGTGCGGACCGTCGAAGCGCTGCGTTGACTTGAACAATTCGTGCCTGCCATCCCCGGCGATGTCGGCGACGCTAGACAGCAGCACTGCCTTTTGGTCATCGGCCATGGGCTTGAAGCCGCGGCCGATCTTGATTTCCGCCATCAGCTCGTCCATCGAGAGAATGCCGACAACTAGGGAGGATACCGGCAAGCTCAGGGCATACCGACGGCACTGCTCGTGACTCACCGACGTCTTGGTGGGAATCTGCCCAGGGTTACCACCGCCGAGGCTCTTCATCCCGATCACGCCGACATCGCGGGAAAGGCACACCGGCACCGCCTCTTTCTGGAAGCTGCGGTAGTGGGCGTCCATCACGTTGATGGGCATCTGCGCCGAGGCCCAGTCATAAGGCTTGTTGAGCATCTTGACGTGAATGCTCGGATCCTTGTGGCCGGTAAAGCCGATGTAGCGCACCTTGCCGGCCTTTTGCGCCTCTAGCGCGGCCTTGAGCCCGCCCTTCTCGAAGACCCAGTCGGGATCCGAGTCGTAGACCATCTCGTGAAACTGCCACAGGTCGATCCGATCGGTCCGCATGCGGCGCAAGCTGTCATCCAAGTTGCGCATGGAACCCTCGTAGTCGCGCTC
This sequence comes from Bryobacterales bacterium, assembly GCA_965207255.1. GTDB lineage: Bacteria > Acidobacteriota > Terriglobia > Bryobacterales > UBA6623 > VXMF01. The sequence goes on from OZ242276.1 coordinate 789,041, forward strand.
GCAGTTCTTGGTCATCAGGAAGACCTTGTCCCGCTTTCCGGGACGCGACAGGGCACGGCCCATGATTTCCTCGGAGCCGCCATCGTGGTAATCCCAGGCGTTGTCGAAGAAGGTCATGCCTTCGTCGATTGCAGCGTCCATGATCCGGATCGCCTCGTCCTTGTTTTCGACGGCACCGATATGCCAGCCGCCAAGGCACAAAATAGAGACCTGTTCGTCGGTCCGGCCCAAGCGGCGGGTGGGCAGCCCGTTCGAGCTGTCCTGCTGGGCCAGCGCTTGCTGCGCCATGGCAACAGCTGCTGCGCTGCCAAACATACCTTGGAAGAATGAGCGGCGAGTAGCATCAAGCGGCATTGCAAAAACTCCTTGCCAAACTGGCGATGCCCCATGATAGCTGATTGCTCGATCACCCGGACCGTTGGAGCCTAGGCGAAGCGCGCTCGGCCACCACGCACGGACTTCCGGTCCAGCCTGCCACCGGCTCGCCGCCACGTTGCACGGCCCGGACGTCGGACGCTGCGGGCGCCATGCCAAACGCAAAACACGGCAGCAGCAGCGACCGACGAGCGGTCACAGCGGCGGCCACCTGGGTCCGGCTGACGATTCCAACCCGCAAGCCCATCCATACGCCGTTGCGTAATCCCATCAAGTGACGGCAGGTAGCGCATCTGCTGTCGCTCGATCGCAGGCGATGGCTGGGCAGAGCATCGGCGCTAGGTGCTCTAATCTAGTGCATGGATCATATGCGCGATTCCGGCCCATCTTGCTCTCAGAGGAGGGGTGTCCGGTGAAGGTATCACGTGCCATCGCCAAGATGCTTGGGCAGGAAGGCGTCGATCGCCTCTTCGCCTACCCGGTTAACCCCATCGTTGAGACTTGCGCGGAGGAGGACATCCGGACCGTCATAGTGCGCCAAGAGCGTACTGGCCTGCACATGGCGGACGCCGTGGGCCGGCTGAGTTCGGGCGACAAAGTCGGGGTCTTCGCCATGCAGCACGGCCCGGGCGTGGAGAACTCGTTCGGCGGGGTCGCCCAGGCCTATAGCGAATCCGTTCCGATGGTCGTGATCCCGGCGGGCTACCCTCGGGCACGGACAAACGTCCAACCCAACTTCAGTTCGCTGGTGAACTTCCAGAGCGTCACCAAATCCGTCGAGCAGGTCACGCTGGCGGCCGAGGTTCCGAATGCGATCCGCCGAGCGTTCACCCAAGCCAAGAACGGGCGGCCGGGACCGTGCATGGTCGAAGTTCCGTGGGACTTGTTCAACGAAGAGTTTCCCGGAGAACTCAACTACCGTCCGTCGATCCGAACGCGAAGCGCCCCGGATCCCGCCGCCGTGCGCGAGGCCGCGAAGATCCTCGTCGAAGCCGAACTGCCCGTCATCTATGCCGGTCAGGGTGTGCATTACGGACGGGCCTGGCGCGAGCTGCGCGAGCTCGCCGAACTGCTCGAAGCCCCCGTCACGACCAGCATCGAGGGCAAGAGCGCCTTCCCCGAGACACATCCGCTTTCGCTCCAATCCGGCGGCAGGGCCTACTCCGCCGAACTCGATGCCTTCTTGTCCAAGGCAGATGTCATTTTCGGCATAGGAGCGAGCTTCACCCACACAGGCTTCGGCATCCCATGGCCGAAGTACCTGGGCCAAGCAAGCGTGATCCAAGCCACCATCGACACAGCCGACCTGCACAAGGACGTGCCCATCGAACTTGGCTTGGTCGGGGACTCGCGGCTCACGCTGGCAGCCTTGCTCGCGGAAGTCCGCGAACGGATTGGCCAGCCCAGTGGCCGCGCCTCTGCCCTGAGTGCCGAGATCGCCGCCCATCATGCCGCTTGGAAGTCCCGCTGGAGCGCCAAGCTCGACTGCCCCGATGCCCCAATCAACCCCTATAGGGTCATCCGCGACCTGGGCGCCGCTGTCGATATCAAGAACACAATCATCACCCACGACGCAGGCAGCCCGCGCGACCAGCTGACTCCCTTTTGGCAGAGCGTCGAACCGCTGAGCTACATCGGCTGGGGCAAGACCACGCAGTTGGGCTACGGGCTTGGGCTCGCCATGGGCGCGAAATTGGAAAACCCCGACAAGCTCTGCATTAACTGGTGGGGCGACGCCGCCATTGGATTCACTGGAATGGATTTCGAGACGGCTGTCCGCGAGCGCATCCCGATCCTCTCCGTGCTGTCCAACAACTTCTGCATGGCCATCGAACTGCCGATCATGAAGGTCGCGACCGAGAAGTTTCGCGGCACCGACATCTCAGGCAACTACGCCGAGTTCGCCAATGCGCTCGGCGGCTACGGCGAGCGCGTCACCGACCCCAACGAAATCGTGCCGGCTGTCCGGCGCGGGATCGAGAAGACCCAGCAGGGCATGCCGGCCCTGCTGGAGTTCATCACCTCGCAGGAGTTGGAGGTTTCCAAGTTCTGAGCGGGAGGGTCTGCTGAGCCCCAGCGTCAGCGATTGCAGATCTTGACCCGGAAGTAGGGCTTGTCCTTTTCCGCTGTGTCCATCACATAGGTCTGATGCGTCAGCATCGGATCATAGTCGCGCCACATCCAAGCCATCGCGGCGGGCAGTTCGGCATCTCCGTAGGTGGTGCTGTGCTGGGCATTGCCGAAGCTGAACTTGAAGTCGTACTCCATCATCTTCAGCGAGTTCGCCAGTTGGATGTTCTGCAGCGGCCAGCATCACACCGTGCTGCTTGACAGAATCGCTGCCGAGATAGGATAAACTGAACTTGCCCTAGCCCATTTGGGCGATGGCGCACACCTGAAGGCAGGAGACAGCGACTATGAACACCACGACTGGCACGATCCGAAGGGACTCTGATGGAACTGGCGGGTTCTAATGGACCCACTCCAGAACGAGGAGTCCGTTGTCTGGCTGACAGGCCCCGTTGCGATCCTTCTGGCCTCTGCAATCGGGGCCTTACTGGCGTATCTCTACCATCGGCATGTATCGGCCCTGAAATCGACCATTGACTTCGTGGTCGCCACAGAGGTGTCGAGTAGCGAGTGGAAACAGGCGCAGTCGCTTTTTGCAAAAGTGTTTCCTAAGGATGCCAACCCTAGGCCAGACTACAGCGGTGAGATTCAGCCTGGGGACGATGAAGACGAACTATCACCCGAAGAGGTGGCTATGCTATCCATCTACTTGGACCACTTCGAGTTTGTGGCCGCCGCTATCAGGAACGGCTCCATGAGCGAAAAGCTGTACAAGGAGTGGAACTACAGTCGCCTTGTGAATTCGTGGCACAGAGCCGAGAGATACATTGGCGCTAGGCGCGAGAAGGTCGGACAGCCGACGCTGTACGTCGAGTTCGAGCGATTGGCCAACAAGTGGTCTGGTGGTCGATAACGGCCAACGCACCCGGGCTTGACGCCAAGTGGGCACCTCTGTGCCGACTTAGAAGACGACCTCCGACAGTGCTTCAGGCAGGAGCCAACCTCCAGTTCGAGACAATCCTCAATGAGGACGGCCGACTATATTGATACCTGCTTCCGTACTATCCTCATCCAAGGCTAGCCGGCGTGAGGCCGATCAGATCGGCCCGTCCGCTTCGTCAGTCCGGCGGCGGCTTTCGGGGCACTGCGTCGCTCATTCCTTGAGTTACAAGCTTGTCCGCCGTTATCGCTGATCTTGCTTGGCTTCATGCGAATCTTATGCATCCATCATTGATACAGCCCGGCGATTTCTACACCCGTCCCGCTGCATCTCCAAGAGCAAGCTACAGTTCCAAGAAGGCACCGGCATCCCATGGCCAAGGTATCTGGGCCAGGCGCGCGTGATTCAGACCACAGTCGATACAGGCGACCTGCACGAGGACGTGCCCAGCGACCTCGGTTTGGTCGGCGACTCGCTGCTCACGCCGGCAGCCCTGCTGAAGGAGGTGCGCAAACGGATTGGCCAGCCCAAGGGCCGTGCCGCCGCGCTGAGTGCCGAGATTGCCGCCCATCATGCCGCTTGGCGGTCCCACTGCAGCGCCAAGCTCGACTGCCCCGATCAACCCCTACCGGGTCATCCGAGACCTAGCCGCCACTGTCGATATCAAGAACACGATCATTACCCACGACGCGGGTAGTCCGGGGACCAGCTCACTCCCTTCCGGGGGGGCGACGCAGCCATTGGATTCACTGGAATGGATTTCGAGACGGCTGTCCGCGAGCGCATCTCGATCCTCTCCTTGCTGTCCAACAACTTCTGCATGGCCATCGAGCTGCCGATCATGAAGGTCGCGACCGAGAAGTTTCGCGGCACCGACATCTCAGGCAACTACGCCGAGTTCGCCAATGCGCTCGGCGGCTACGGCGAGCGCGTAACCGACCCCAACGAGATCGTGCCGGCCGTCAGGCGCGGGATCGAGAAGACCCAGCAGGGCGTGCCCACCCTGCTGGAGTTCATCACCTCGCAGGAGTTGGAGGTTTCCAAGTTCTGAGCGGGAAGATCTGCTGAGCCCGGCGTCAGCGATTGCAGATCTTGACCCGGAAGTAGGGCTTGTCCTTTTCCGCCGGATCCATGACGTAGGTCTGATGCGTCAGCATCGGATCATAGTCGCGCCACAGCCAAGCCATCGCGGCGGGCAGTTCGGCATCTCCGTAGGTGGTGCTGTGCTGGGCGTTGCCGAAGCTGAACTTGAAGTCGTACTCCATCATCTTGAGCGAGTTCGCCAGCTGGATGTTCTGCAGCGGCCAGCTGCCAAAAGCATTCTCCAAGTCGTAGCTGCCGTCCTCAAGCCAAATGCGGATGTTCTTCCGGTCGCGCTGGCGGATGAGGAATGGCCAGATGTTGCCACCATCGAGAGGCTCGCAAGGATCACGGTCCCCGAAGCGCCCAAGCGGGTACGCACCGAACGGATTCTCCTGCCCCCAGCGCCATTGGATGCTGGCATAGCTGCCGATCCGGGACAACACGCGGCTGAAGGCGTGGGGCCTGAACCAGGCCGAGTTGAGCGAGCAGATGCCTCCGGACGACTGTCCGCCGATGGCGCGGCTGTAGCCATCGTCCCGCAGGCGGTAGGTCTTGTTCACCTCGGGGAAGATCTCGTCGACGACCATCTTGTTGTAGTCGTCATTGAACGTGTCGTACAGCAGGCTGCGCATGTGGCCGATCTCGCGCGGCGCGTAGGAAGACTCGTTGTCGTGGCTTCCGATGTAGCCCGGCGCGATCAACACCAGCACCATGGGAGGGATCTTCTTCTGGTGGACCAGATTCTCCACAACTACGGCGATCCGCGACCGGTTGTCGCGCTCCAAAAAGCGATGGCCGTCCTGCCACACCATCACGGCCGATGGCTTGGCCGGATCCACGCCCGGCGAGGCGTAGGTCCAGTAGGAGACATTCCAGCCGCGATAGGTCGGGCTGTCGTGGAACAGCTCGTCGGAATATTCACCCTGCGGCACTCCCTCCTGCGCGTACGAATCCTCCCCGTAGGCGGCAGTGTCAAACCGCTTGTCGCCCAGCACTGCCCCGTTGACGCGGTAGTAGTGGGCATGCGATGTACCTGTAAGCACACGACGGCTATGCACCCACAGATCGTCCGGCATCTGGTCCATGGGCGGAGCGGGCTCGTCATCCACGTAGAGATGCGGGCGGCTGTCGGATCTGATGGCCCAGACGAACTCCCCGCCATAGGCCGAAACGGCCCCTCCGCCGTCCAAGGCACCGGCTTGGAAGTGAGTGGTCAGGGATGCGGCAACCGCAGCTGGGTCCGAGTCCGAATTGACCAATTGGAAGAGTTCGTGGCGTTGTTCGTCAGTCATGCGGGAGACGCGGGTCTTGTCCGACCCCAAGCAGGATATCAGTTTGGATGAACCGGCGGTATACAGGCGAGTATCACCCTTGATTGGGAGAGTTCACGTGAGGGAGTTACTTGCGTTGATGCCTGCACGTGGGGGCCAAGGGATCGTCCGCTCCACACCACCTGCCCCGCAGCGTCGACGCTCCAGTGCTCGGCACCCTCGCGCGAGTGGGGCGACCACGAGCGTCTCGAACAGTCGCAAGCGAAGCTAGCCGCATTGCGGTGGTAAGGTCAGGAGCGTCAGAGGCAGGCAGAATTCCTTGCAGCAAGAGTGGTGTGCAGTCAACGCGGAGTGGGCTGGCAGCTTGCGAGTCAAGTCCGGACGGCCCGGCGGCCCGGCAACACGGGTGCGCTCCTGTCCCAAGCCCATACTGTAGATCGGATCAAGGCAAGCAGAGTGCCCCGACTGCGGCGCACCGCCGCCAGCCCACAACATCATGGGCGAGCCATTGCGTTGGCAGGTGTTCTTGTGTCTGTAGTGCGGGTGTGGGCCGGGTTATCCCAGTGCTCGCGTCCGTTGGACTAATCCGGATTTGCGCTGCGAATTCCGACGCTCGCGATGTAACCGTTCTGAGCTCCTAACTGGAGGTTTGCTAGATTGAAGCGACAGGGTCGGGCCATGCCGAGTGCACGGAGCCTGGCTCGGTGACCGCAAGCGCGGTCTGCAGCGAAAACCATTCATCGAAATCCTGGACCGGCGACCTTCCTGCCTCAGCCGCGTGGCGGTGCGATTCGGATAGCGGGAGGGAACGTCAGCACCGGGATGATCGCGGGAGTAGCCCCCGTTATGACTATGACCGCGATTGACAAGGCCACAGCGAGGCTCACCGATTGGGCGCTCAGGAGCGAATGGGCACCGCTCCTATCGCAGGTCTACACGGATCACGTAGGGTCGATTGCCGAGATCCTCGAAGGTGACGAGAATGAGTTGCTGGAGGTGCTCGGCGATGCCGCCGGCATGTTGAGGGCGTTCGTAATTGAAGATTTCTTCACGGCACGGTTCGGCGAGCGCGGAGAATTGAACGTGGTCGACGACTATCTCGAGCACGATGGCAGACGCGAGTCGGACGAGGGCCGGCGCTACCTCGAATCGTTACGCGATTCGATCCCGTCGCTGTATGAGGTGGTCGACATTGATCCTGGACACAGCCTGACAGTGAGGGATCTGCTCCTGCAGGGCGAGGCAATGACCGTCTTCGAGCAGCTAGGCTCCCAAGACGCGGCACAATGGGACCGGCTGGCTGCGCGAATCGTGGTCGTGAACGGGGAGAGACGCTTCACCGGCGCTGTTCTTCGTCTTCGCCACCAAGCGGCTGATGTTGTGCTGAGGGCATTCGAAGAGACCATCAAAGAAGCAACAAAGGAACAACGAAAGAACTTCCGGCGCTCGGCCACCAGGATAGCCCGAAGACGCCGCAAGCGATCACAGGCGCAACCGCCAATGGACCGCGAAGCGATCGTTCGCGGTTTGTCGTCTGCCCGGGTATTCTCGCATACCTGGCTGACTGATGTCGTAGCCCAGGCAGAGGGCGTTAAGGACCTGCGGAACTCTGACCATGAACTGATTGCCCTGTGTGAGGTGAGTTTCCCGATCATCGGGGACGAGCCAGAGATTTCCAGCGTGCTGGACGGCATCGAGGCTTTCGAAAGGATCGAAGGTGACGAGGCCCGCTGGTCCTGGCTCGCTCCCTATTCTCAGTCTCGCCGAGTGTCGCAGCGTGAGAGGGAAAATCGTAGGGTTTACGATGTGCAGGACGACCGCGGCAACATCTCACTCGGGCGTGCGGTAGTCGAGTCCGGCGCAGTATAGTCCTGCGCGTAAACTCGAGAGAACGGTCCGAACGGGGTCAGGCACTACTGTCTTCGCGACTAGGCCATCTCGTCGGACCGGCGGTCGTTTCGGTCCAAGATCCGGATCAGTTCTTGAAGACGGACGCAGACGGGCCCGCGCCGGACCAAGTCGAGCCTCCTTCCGAGGAAGAGTTGCAGGTGGCCCATGCATGGCTCGACAGCCACTACCGGCGCACACTCGATGAGCCGCTGCCCATGCTGGGCGGCAGGACATTGCGGCAGGTGTCCAAGACTGAGACGGGCCGCGCAGAGGCCATCGCCTGGCTCAAGCTGGTGGAAAACACTGAACACCAAAAAGCCGCGAAGAGTGGACAAAGGGTCTATGAAACGCGCTGGCTCTGGCAAGAGTTAGGTATCGAGCGGTGACGCTGAGCGGCGGAACCTTCGGCCGCGTTGGAGTCCATCGACTGCGCAGTCGGACTACAGGGCTGTCTGCGGACTTCGAGAAAATCGGTTACTCACTGCCCCGCAGTTCCAGCCACAGCCAGGGGCCGGTCGGGCAGGGCCGGGGTGCGCACAGGAACGTAGACGAGCCGGGGCCCCAGATCGGCTAACTCGTAGCGTCGATTGAACCGGTACGCGGATTCGGCGAGATAGCGCCCTGCATTGAGTGCCTCGCAGACATGATAGGTTCCCTCGATCGCGCGTTTGACGCTGCCCAGCAGGGTGTTCACCCAAGTTAGCCCGGGCGTCTCGCAGCTGCACTTGCTGCCTCCGGCGCTCTGCGCCTGGCGCTCGCAGCCAGCAACCTGCGCACCCCGGAAACAGGCCAGCCCGTCGGAGCGCACCAACATGCCCTGTTGCAGGTGCCGCTGGACCCAAGCTTGCACCGCCCGCTCGCGGAAGCCCGCCAGCGCGCTCAGCCGCAGTCGCTCCGGACACCGGGCGGAGCTCACTTGCGCCGCCGTGCTCAACGACAATAGTCCTCTTGCAGCAAGCGTGGCGAGCCTGTAGCCCGGAAGGCACGGAAAGCCAGCAACGAGGGTGTGCTCCCGTACGGGTCGATAGTTCGAATCGGTTCAACACAGCCCCAGTGGCCCGACTGCGGAGCGCCGCTGTCGGCCGCAAGCCTCGCAGGCGAGCCATTGCATTGACCGCCGCTGGGCCTCGCCTAGGAATCCGCCGCCGGGCTGTGAAACGGGTTGGTCGAGCGCTCGGGCACCTTGGACAGGTCCCGACTTGGGTCGCGAGTCTCGACGCTCTTGAGATAACCCTCCGGAGCGTCGCTCGTGTGCAGTCGGTCTGTTAGAGTGAGGCGGGTGGTGAGGTAGTGCCATGCCCTTAGGTTGGCTTGATGACCGCGAGTGCGGTCTTGCCCCGACCAAACTTGTGGGAATCAATCACCCGTGTTCCTGATGCCCCTGCCGCATCGCGATGCGATTCGGCCGACGGGCGAGAGGGTTAAGGCTGGGAAACTCGCGAACGGAGGCTCCATAGTGACCATGACCGCAATTGACAAGGCTACAAAGGGGCTCGTGGAGTGGACGGCCAGGGACGAGTGGGCACCTCTGCTCTGGCAGGTCCACATGGATCACATGGAGGCGGTTGCCGAGGAGTTCGAAGGTGGCGTGGATGAACTGCTGGAGTTGCTCGGCGATTCCGGCGACATGCTGAATGTGTTCGTAGCTGAGGATTTCTTCACGGCGCGGTTCGGTGAGGACGGCGAATTGAACGTTATCGACGACTACCTCGAGCAGCGCGGCAGCCGCGAGTCGTCCGTGGGGCGGTGCTACCTCGAGTCATTGCGGGATTCAAACCCGTCGCTATATGAGGTGGTCGACATCGATCCTGGGCGGTGCCTGACTGTGAGGGATCTACTCGTGCCGGGCAAGGCAGTGACCGTCTTCGAGCAGCTAGGCTCCCAAGCGGCTGCGCCATGGGACCGGCTGGCAGCGCGCATCGTGGTCGTGAACGGGGAGAGACGCTTCACCGGAGCCATCCTTCCATTTCGCCACGGAGCGGCCGATCGTCTGATGTCGGCGTTCGACGAGCTCGTCAAAGAATCGACGCGGAGATCAGGTAAGCAGTCGCGGGGAAAAGTCGGTGCGGCCCGCGGACAACGCGCGCGGCCTCAACGGCGATCGCCGATGGCCCGCGAAGCGATCATTCGCAGTTTGCCGTGCGCTGAGATACTTTCGCATTTCTGGTTGACGGATGCCGTGGCACAGGCACAGGCCCCCCTGCCGGACCTGCGGAACACCGACGGCGACCCGCTCATCCTATGTGAACTGCGCTTCCCGATGATCGGGGACGAGGCAGAGATTTGCAGGCTGCTGGACGGAATCGACGCGTTTGAACGGGTTGAGGGTGACGAGCCCCGCTGGGCATGGCTGGCTCCGGGTTCTCCGACTCACCGGGCTGCGCAGCGTGGCAAGGGCGCTCTGGTTGCGGACGTGCAAGACGACGACGCCACCACCGCTGTCGGTCATGCCGACATCGCTTCGGGTGCGGTGACGCTGCGTGTGAATTCTAGGGAACGCGCGGAGCGCGGTCGGGCGCTACTGTCGTTTCAGCTAGGCCAACTTATCGGACAGGCTGTGATGTCGAGCATGGATCCGTATGAGCTCTTGGAGGCGGGCGTGGGCCAGCCCGCAAGCGACGTCGAGCAGCCAACCGAGGATGCACAACAGGCGATCCATGCAATGCTCGACGACCATTACCGGCGCACGCTCGACGAGCCGATTCCCATGCTGGGCGGCAAGACATTGCGGCGGGCGGTGAAGACGAAGAAGGGCCGCGAGGAGGCCATCGGCTGGCTCAAACAGTTGGAAAACATCGAACACCGCAAAGCCGAGCGAAGCGGACAAAAGGCTTATGACACGCGTTGGATCTGGCGGGAGTTGGGCATCGAGCGGTTCCGCTGAGTGGTGGCACCTCCGGAGCCGTCGAAGTCCTCCGACTGACAGGGCGTCCGAAGCTATTGAGTACATCGGCTTGTAGATCTGCGTGCAGCAACCGGCTGTGCTGCTCCTTAGCGTGGCGTGGTCTGATTCGTGGTGGCGGCCCTGTGTTCAGGTATCTCGCTCCTGCCCAGTTCCAGGTTGTTGCCGAGTTGCCAGAAGGCACGAGCATGCGCCAAGGGAGCGGCCATCTTCGCGTAGCGCGGCGGACGGTAGCCGCGGGTCTGTTCATTGCGAGGGGATTCGGGACGAGTCCGAGCCGATCATTCTAGCCGCATCGATCTGCATGGCTGGTCCGTGGCTTCGTGTTGCCTACGTTGGCCACTCCTGAAGAGCAGCGTCCGCTGTACCAACCGGGAGAACACGGGTCGCGAGCAACCGCCTCGATTCCCGACGCTCGCAGCATCGTGATTGCTGGGTCAGTTGGCAGCCCAAGGCCAAGAGTCTCACAGCTAGACGCGGAAGGCCACTAGCCCCCGGCTCTCTCGTAACGGTTCGTGCTTCGCAGGAGCGTATCATCCGCTCCGGCTATACTTGCTTTCAAGATGCATTTGCGAATCTTGTGCTTGCTCGTAGCGACGGTCTTGGGATCGGTGGCCTCGGCGCAAACCAACGAGGACTGGATCCAGCTCTTCAACGGCAAGAACCTCGATGGCTGGACGCCCAAGATCCGCGGACACGAACTCGGTGACAACTTCGGAAACACGTTCAGGGTCATCAACGGTGCCATGCAGACTGGCTACGAGGCCTACGGACCGTTTGACGAGCGCTTCGGGCACATCTTCTACAAGGACCCCTTCTCCTACTACCGCCTCGCGGTGGAGTACCGCTTTGTCGGAGAGCAGTCCGAGGGCGGCCCGGGCTGGGCCATACGCAACAGCGGCCTGATGCTGCACTCGCCTGCGCCGGAGACCATGGGCAAGGACCAGAACTTTCCCATCTCGATCGAAGTCCAGCTCCTGGGAGGGCTGGCTGAGGGCGAGCGCACTACCGCGAATCTCTGCACGCCCGGCACCCATGTCGTGCGCGACGGCAAAGTGCTGACGCGCCATTGCACGAACTCGACATCCAAGACCTACCGAGGCGAGCAGTGGGTTCGAGCGGAGATCTTGGTTTTGGGCAGTTCGGTATTCCGGCACTTCGTCGAAGGAGACCTCGTGCTCGAGTACGAGATGCCCCAGTACGGCGGGCGCAACGTGGAGGGGCACGACCCCAAGGACCAGCCCAATGGCGAATTGATTTCCGGCGGCTACATCTCTCTGCAGAGCGAGAGCCATCCGGTCGAGTTCCGCAAGGTCGAGCTGCTCAACCTAGCTGGCTGCATGGACGCGGCGGCCAAGAACTACAAGGACTACGTCGTCAAGTCCGAGCCAACGACTTGCCAGTACTAGCAAGATGCCATTGGCTTGGCCCAATCGATCTCCTGACTCCCTAGAAACTGCATCCTGAGCTGAGACGAATAGAGCCGATTCATTGTCGCCATCCCCGCTCAGGCGTGCGGCTTCTAGTGCTCGGTTGCTCTTCGGCGGCGAGACTTGCCTCGCGTAGCCCTGCGGGACGGCCAGCCTACCGTCGGGCATCGGCGCTTGCGATTCGAGGAGGCTTCGAGGTTGGTATCCGTCCAGAGTCCGAGATCCTAGCCACCGTGACCTTCGAGAAGGAGTTCTTCGTGGCGCGTCGCCTGTGGTTGCGGACAGAGAACTGTTCCCTCCATGGCGTAACAGACTCTACGTTACTGGCGAAAGGATCTGCCAAGACTCAATCCCTGGGGCTCAACCCAAACCAACAGCGGGCACTGGAATCGCAAACCTAACTATATGGTGACAGCTGGCCGCAACAGGCAGTCTACAGCAAAGCTCGAAGGTCAACGAATCGGACTTGGACATCCTCCCATGGCGGATACGCACCAAAACAAAGCTTGCGGCATTGGGCCTCGTATTCTTGCCGGATCGTCTCCTCCAGGCTTGGCGGAGGAAATAGCGCGTCACTGTTCGCGAATCGCATCCCATCCGGAGCAAAGTAGCTCCGTGCAAAGTGGGCGCTGCTAATCGCGTCATAGTCGACCTTAATAGCCGCGTACTCCTCACAGGTGAGCATCGTGAGCACTTGGGGCTGCTCCGCAAGGTGAAAGAGGTCGTAGTAATGGCGTGCATGCGAGCCAAGGGGCCTTCCGTCGCGTTTGAGCAACTCAACCTTGCCGTGGATCGCAAAAAGCTTTTCAACGAAGGTCCGCCGGAAGTGAAGCAGCCGCATCTCAAAGCCGCCTTCATCGTCCGCGCCTAGCGATAAGCCGCGCTCAGTGAGGAACGCGCCGAGATATGACTTCAGCTCAATTGCCTCCGTCGGCTCCCGGCCACTGGCCGTCCCGGATTCCACGACTAGACGTCCGGCAACCTCACCCGGCCCACCGAAACGCTGGCTGAAAGCGAATCCATCTGAGCGCCCGAAGCCTCCGATAGTGCGGCTTTCCGCCCTAACGAACGTCAAAGCCGGATGCGCATGCAGCGCATCCCGGAGCTCCTTGAGTTTGCGGTTGATCGCCCGCTTGCTAAGCTCGGGGACAAACGCCATCGGATCGAGGAATATATCGATGTCTTCCGAAAAGCGCCGGATCAGGTTCCAGCCTTTTGACAAGCTTGTACCACCCTTGAAGGTCGTCTTCTCACCGACAGTGCAGGCGATGATGCGCAGCGCCTCCGTTACGTAGTAGTCTTTCTCGATGATCGCCGGCCGCAAGGGAAACTCTCGAAAGTGCTCCGCCGCTTCGAGAACCGCCTGCTCAAAGTCCTGGTGCTGGAACAGCTTCACGCGGCCAGCCTCCGTTTCGCCTGCCAGTCCCCCTTGTGAGCGAGGCCATGCAGCATCCCGAAGTCAAACCGGGAGACAGGATTGAGCGAATCGCGCAGATTCCTCAGCACCTCCCGTTCCTTGCCGAGCTGCGCACCTATCGCGCCGAGCATGGCACGCACTCGCGGAGGCTCGCTCGCCGCGACTTGAAGTAACCGTTTGAAACGTTCCCCCTCACGGCACAACTCCAGCGTACGCTTGATGGTCTCCGCGGGCGAGAGCTCACTCGTCCTGCCTGCACGCCTCAGGAAATCAAGTAGCGCCGCGTCGGTATCCGTCAGTCCCTGCCAAGCTTCTGGCCTGCGGGTATGGACCACTGTGTCGCTGCCGAGAAGCTTGCGTGGCAACCGGAAGCCGCAGGTCGAGACTTCGCTGCGGCAGGCGCTTTGCGTCGTAAACCCTAAGAGGTTCGCGGCAGCTATGCCAGATGGGAAGACGAACTTTCCGCGCGAATTTGCGAGCTCACGGATGGCGGCCGGGTTTGGCCGGCTCGTGCCCAAGACCGTTTTCCGGGGGCGGTAGTAGACACCTTTGCTCAGTCGTTGCAATTTTCCGGTGCTCGCCAGCCGGGAGAGGGTCTGCGCTACGGTTGAGACAGGGACGTCCAAGAAGTCGTCGAAACGCCACAGGCGCTCGCCGCCCGCTTCGATCCGTCGGCGAATCCAGCCGGCACCCCGTGGGGCCCCGGTAGCAGGCTTGGTGCGTCCGGCCATGCTTCCACTTTGCGCATTGCCGCATAGAATGTCAAGTTTTTAAGCAAAAAAACTTCTCGATTCCTAGAGGACTCATCGTAAGTCGAACCGAATGGAACCGTTCCGTTGCCGGGATCCCCGCTCAGGCGTGCGGTCCCCAGTGCTCGCTTACCGTTCGGAGGAAATAGGGCGCCAGATACACCGGCTGGAGCGAGTGAGAGAAGCCACCCATCAACCGCTTGATGTTCCCGTGCGAGGCGCTCGACTACACCACCTTGGCCGTCTCCAACCGCCGCCCGTCACCCGCGGCTGGGGCCCGCAATCGGCTGCCTGCAACGACGAAGCAACGAGTTCAGATGACTCCTCATACCAATCGTGGCCTGTGGCGGAACTCCGCCCGCTACTCGACCATCGGTCTCTCGAAGATGGTTGCGGTTCCTGCGGAATCAGGATGAAGCCACCTCGGGCACACTGCCCGGCTCGTAGGAGCCCAGCACGGCCAAGAACTCGGTCATCTCGCCTAGGTGCGCCATGGCGTTGGCACAGTTCTGATCTTGCGGGGAAGCCAGGATATCGACATAGAAGCAGTATTCGTAAGGGCGTCCTTTCAGCGGGCGCGATTCGATCTTGGTCAGGCTGATGTCCCGCAGGGCGAAGGCGCTCATGCACTTGAACAGCGCGCCGGGCAAATTTTTTGTCACGAACACCAGCGAGGTCTTGCGCGCGCCGCTCGACTCGGCTGCCTCGGGCTCTCGCCCGAGCAGGAAGAACCGCGTGTAATTCTCCGGATCATCCTCAATCGCAGGCTCGATGATCTTCGCGCCATAGTACTCCGCAGCAGACGAGGACGCCACCGCTCCCAAGCTCAAGTCGTCTCCTTCCATAACCGTCTTCACGCTGCCGCCCGTGTCGTAGTGCGTCTCGGCACTGATGCCCGGGTTGCGCCGGAAGAAGTCCAAGCACTGCGCCAGGGCGACCGGATGGGAGATTGCCCGCGTGATGTGATCGCGAGAAGCCTCCGGCCTGCCGATCAGGTTGTGGACGATGCGCACATGGGTCTCGGCCAAGATCTCGGGGCGATACTGCAGCAAGTGGTCGTAGTTCTCATGCACTGAACCGTGCAGGGTGTTCTCGACCGGCACGACGGCGTAGTCCACGGCGCCGTCCCGCAAGAGTTCGAAGACCTCGAAGAACTTCGTGCACGGCGCGTACGACAGTTCCCTGCCCGCGAGGATCCGCTTGCTGGCCTGCTCGCTGAACGCGCCTCGCGCCCCTTGGAACGCCACTCGTGTCTGACTCATGGGCTCTTAGGATCGCAGGCAGGCACCAACGGGCAGCGCCGCACCCGATTATAGGGGGCAACCGGAACAGGAGCGGAATCTGCCCCGCCCGGGCGGGGCAGACTTCACGCCACCACCGCCGTCCGGCTCGCTGTCGCCTCTTGCGGCATTTCCGCGATCCTGCTGTCGGCCATACGAACCGAGACCAGCTTCGAGACACCGGCCTCGCCCATCGTTACGCCGTAGAGCGTTTCGGCTGCCTCCATCATCGTCTTGGAGTGCGTGATCACGACGAACTGGGTCTCGGGCGCCATTTCTTGGATCAGCCCCCGCAGTCGTATGGTGTTGGCCTCGTCCAACTGCGAGTCGACCTCGTCCAAGACACAGAACGGGCTGGGCTGAAAGCGGAACGTCGCCAACAACAGCGCCATGACGGTGAGCGACTTCTCGCCGCCAGAGAGCAGGGCCACATTTTGCAAGCGCTTGCCGGGGGGCTGCGCGACGATCTCGATCCCGGAAGCGTCGGCATCCGCCGGGTCGGACAGTCTCAGCTCGCCGATGCCGCCGCCAAACAGTGTCGCGAAAACACGCCGGAAGTTGTCATTGATCGCCTCAAACGCAGCCTCGAAGCGCTCGCGGCTGGCGGTGTCGATTTCCCGAATCGCATCGCGCGTGTTCCGGATCGAATCCAGCAGGTCCTGCTGTTGCGTTTCGAGGAATGTCCGGCGCTCGGACACCTCTTCATATTCGCGCCGGGCGAGCACGTTGACCGGGCCGAGGCGATCGATCTTCTCGCGGATCGACCGGTGGCGCTCCTTGGCCTGTTCCAGTTCCTCCTCGGACAGGGATTCCGGCGCTCGTTCGGCGATCTCGGCGATTGGCTGGTCTAGCTCGGCAGCGCAGTTGGTTTCGAGATGCTCCAGACCCGACTGCACGCGCGCCAGAGCGACCTCTTTGGCCGAACTCTCCTCTCGCGCCGCTTCGACTTCGGCGCGCTGGTCGCGGATGGCTTCCATCAGCACGCCGGTTCGGGCGCGCGACTGCTTGAGGCTCTCCGCCGTCTCGGTAATCTGCTCCTGCAGTTCCGCCCGGCGCTTCTCTGCCCTTACGACTCGCGCGTCTAATGCCTGGTTGCTTTCGTCAAGCTCCCTGCTTTCGTCGATCCAGCGCTGGATCTGGCCCTGCAGTTCTCGCGCTCGCTGCCGCTCTTCAGACAGTGCCGCCTCTGCTCGCTGCACCGAGTTGATGCCTGCCCGGAGGCGCTCGTCCATCGCGGCTGCCTCGGTGCGCAGGGTGGTCCGCTCCTCTTGCAGCGCCACCAAGACCGCCTGCCGGGCACGGGACTGTTCAGCCAAATCGGCCGCGCGAGCCTTCGCATCGGCGTATTCGCCCTCGAGCCTAGTGCGATCGCCCAATGCCTGCTCACGGCTACGCTCGGCGCTCGAGCGCTCCGCCTTGACGCGCTCGATCTCTTCGTCCGCCGTACGAGCCACTTGCTTCAGGTCTGCGATGGCGCGCTCGGACTGGCTGACCTCGTGCTGCACCGCGAGCGCTTCCTTTTCCGCGTCCTGCAGGCCGGCCATCACGACCTCCAGCTCGCCGCTGTCGCGCCTCACTGCGTCTTCGGCACTCTCGATCTCTTGCTCCGCTTGCGCCAATGCCTGCTCGGCCTGCTGGAGCAAGGGTGCCAAGTCGCGCAGTTGCTGCTTGAGGACTAGCGGGCCGCTGGAGGACTTCCGGCCGACCTGAACGACCGGGCCGCGGTACCAAGTCCCGTCCGCTAGGACAAAGTAAAGATCCGGGTGCAGGCCGGCTAATCGCTCGGCCGTGGCATTGTCCTCTACCAAGAAACCGTCCCGTAGCTTAGGCAGCAGGGCAGGAATTGCCCCGCTGCCGCGTGTGACGAGGCGTACGTGATCCGTCAACCGTACCGCTGCCTCTAGGTCCGCCGGCGACTCGGGCACACCATCCTGTTCACGCTGCACCAGCAGGAAGGCAGCCCGGCCGGCGAACTCCTCGCGGACCAACTGCGCCCCGCGCCCGGCCTCGGCCCAGTTGCCCACCACCACGTGCTCGAGTTCTTCGGCGAGGAATTGTTCCGCCACTTTCTCATAGCCGACATCGACCTCCAAGAAGTCAGCCAGCACGCCCAGCGGGCGGAAGCCCGCTTCAGGCTCGCGTTCGAGAGCGTCGAATACGTCCTTGACAGCCTCGGTGCTGTAGGCACGGTGGCGCAGCATCTCCTGCACGGAATCGCGCCGAGCCGCCAATGCCGAACATTCGCCGCGCTGGCCCTCGGCAGCCTTGCGCAGCGATGCCAGTGTGGAAGTGCCCTGCGCTACCGCAGTGCGCAGCGCATCGCGCCGGGCGCGCCGCGCCCCGATCGCATCTCCCATCTCAGTGGCCTGGGCCAGCCGCGCTTGGCGGCGCGTTGTGGCCGCAGCGATGCCGCTGGCGGCACTCTCGCTCCTTGATCGCGCGTGGCCGAGGCGGGTATCGCAGCCAGCCAAGGTTTCGTCCAGCTTTCCCAAGCGTCCCTTCGCATCCGAGAGATCGTTGAGCGAGTCCAGCATCTTCACCCGGCAGGCTTCCTGCTCGGCATGCGTGTCGGCAAGGTCGCTCTGGTGCGTGCTGCACTCGAGTTCTTTGCTGTCCAAGTTGTGCCGCAATGCGGTCGCGGCCTTCTTTTGCTCCCCGACTTCACGCCGCTCGTTCAGCGCGCCGACTTCCAGCGCGTCGACGCGCTCAGAAGCCGCCTTCAAGTCCTGGGCTGCCCGCTGCTGGCGGGAGGCGTTGTCGCTGATAGTGCGGGACTGCTGTTCGATGCGCTCGCGCATCCGCTCTTCGTCGATGCGCAAGTCCGACAGCTCGGCCCGCTCGACTTCCAACTGCGCTTCCCATTCCTGCTCGCGCTCGCGCTTGCCGGAAAACTCCGATTCCAGATCCCGCGTCTTGTCCGACACCGAAGCCAAGCGACGCTTGGCTTCGGCAGTCTCGGACTCAAGCACGGCCCGCTCCGCCTCTAGGCGACGGTACTGGCTGGCAAAGACCAAGCACAGGGCCTCGTGCAGCTGGTCGCGGTACGCCTCGTAGCGCTGGGCCCGCTCCGCCTGGCGCTTGAGCGAATTCGCCTGGCGCGTGACTTCTTGCAGGATGTCGTGGACCCGCTCGAGATTCAGCTCGGTGTTGGCGAGCTTCAGCTCGGCCAGCTTGCGGCGCGATTTGAAGCGAGTCACGCCGGCGGCTTCCTCCACGAAGGCCCGCCGGTCCAGCGAGCGTGCAGCCAAGAGCTGCCCGATGCGCCCCTGCTCGATGATGGCGTAGTGGTTCGGGCCGAGGCCGGTGCCAAGGAACAGGTCCTGCACGTCGCGCAGGCGGACGGTCTTGCCGTTGAGGATGTACTGGCTCGTGCCGTTGCTGAACAGCTTGCGCGTGACCGCGATCTCGCCCGGGGTCGGGGTCACCGGCACCTTGCGCGCGCCGGAGCGGCCGTCTCCGGCGAATAGCCGCTCCAAGGTGTCGTCCGGGTCATGCAACGTCAGCGTGACTTTGGCCATGCCGGCCGGCTTGCGGTGGCGGGTTCCGGCGAAGATGACGTCGTGCATGCGCCCGCCGCGCAGGGACTTGGCCGACTGCTCGCCGAGCACCCAGTTCACAGCGTCGCAGATATTGGACTTGCCGCAGCCGTTGGGACCGACCACCGCTGCCAAGCCGCTGCCGGCGAACTTCAAGTGTTCCCGGTTGCAGAAAGACTTGAAGCCGAGCAGATCAATCTGCTTGAGCCTCAGCATGTGTCGCTTGCCCCCAAAGCTTTGCGCCAGCAGCGCCGCGCGCTGCAGTAGCGAAGCAGGCTGCTTGCAGATGTTCGATCGAGCACGGTGGCCATCACTGCACGCTTAGCCTAGCGGAATGATGGGTAACTTCGCAACTACGGACTGTATGTTTTCCTGAGAGTGGTACAACCTATCTGGTCTCAGTGGAAGGAAGTGGGGCTGGCGACCACAATCGGCGCCCCCCGCGTCGTTGCGGACAACGGGATGGGGATGCTAGCTGCCGCCGTGTTCGCGTCGCTCGAAACGATGCGTTGCGTGCCGGAACTCGCGTTTTCGCGGGCGTTGCGCGGATCCGGTCTAGCGCAGCGCGTCCGTCGAGTACTGATTCTTGGGACTCCAAAGCAGGAAGCCGCGATAGTCCTCGCCCGTGGCGTCGACAACGGCTTGAATCTGCGCTCGTACCATGGCGGCGTCGTATTCCGCTCCGATACTGAAGTCCTGTAGCCACGGGATCAGCGGGGCCCTTCGCGTTGCAGCCCCAAACTGGCTGCGCAGCCGCTCGTTCGCCAGCCTGAGCGAATAATTGACGACCTCATAGGGGTGCTCGGCTGGATTCTGGAAACCGTGGAAGCCGTCCGCATAGTGCGACGGATAGACCATGGGACACAAGGCATCAAAGTATGGCAGCGCATCCTCCATCACTTGGCCGATGCCAAGGTCATTCCGAGACACTGTCACTAGCCCGAACAGATCCGCCGACAGGCGCGCATCGGGTAGTTGTTCGCGGAGATAGGCGAAGAAACCGCGGATGACATCGCGCTTCGGGCGATCTTCGGTCGTGACGGGCAGGTGCATGTCGCTCAGGCTGCCGCCCGAAGGAAACCGGACGTAGTCGAAGTTCACTTCGTCGACGCCACGCGACAGCACATCCTTGGCGATGGCGACGTTGTAGTCCCAGGCGTCACGCGACCCCGGATCGACCCAAAGCAGGCTGCGCTCGTCGTACCAGAATGTCTCTGCTGACAACTGAGGCCCTTGCTCGCTGAGCAGCGCCTTGCTATGCACCGCCAGCTCTGGCCGTGCCTGGGCCAGGACAGGATCGTTGAACATCACCATGCGGGCAACCACGTGCAATCCGCCCGCATGGAGTTTGCGCACCAAAGCGCTCAGGTCTCCGATAATCCGTTCGCGCGCCCGGTACTCGATCACTTGGGGCACCTTGGAATCGAAGCCGACCCGGCCTTCGGCGTCCTTGACATCAATCACAACGGTGTTGATCAGCCCCTCTTGGGCGAGCCGGATCACGTTGTCGATCCTGCTCGAAAGGCTCGCAGACCAGAAGGACAGGTAGATGCCCTTGAACACCTCGGGCGCATCGGCCGGGCGATGCGCGCCAATCGGTGCAGCGGCCTGGCCTACTGCCTCACCGCCGGCGCTGGGCACCGTCGCCCGCAGCTGTTGCGCGGCTACCGGCCGGTGCGCGGCGGCAATGACTCCTAGCAGGAGAGCAACAGCCGAAAGATACCGCGAGCGAACACGCACTAGGAAGAATCCTTGCTTGGTTGAGTGTGATTCTAGCGCAGTCCTTTGCCCCCTAGACCTAACGCTTGGGGGCGTCATCCCTGCCTTCATGCGAAAGCGGTCGGCTGCGTTGAGGCCGGCGGGCATCCCGCCTCAGCAGTGAGCGCCCGCGGGCCGCTAACGATGCCGGGCTGGGCAAGCAGCCATTCTTGCTAGACGCTGGGCAAGCGTGCCTCTTGGCATGATTCTGCCATCCGAGCCATGGCGGGCTGGCGGGGGGGGCAGCGGCCACCCAGATCACTCCAACTCGTCCGTTGGCCTACCGGCCCGCGCTGCTGGCCAAAGTGCGGTCGCTAGAATGGTCGAGAGGGGAATCACATGCGCATTCACTGGTTAGCGTGCTTGGCCATCGCACTTTGCGCGGGTTGTTCCGAGCCCCAACCGACTCACGGCGAGACCGCTGCGGCCGATTCCGGCCAGTTCCTGTCGAACATTCGCCAACTCACCTTCGGCGGCCAGAACGCCGAGGCCTACTGGTCGCCGGACGGCAGCAAGCTGGTTTTCCAGTCCACCCGCGGCGAGGCCTCCTGCGATCAGATCTACGTCATGAACGCCGACGGCTCGGACCAGCGCATGGTGTCCACGGGCAAGGGAGTGACCACTTGCGGCTACTTTCTGCCCGATGGCGAGAGCATCGTCTATGCGTCGACCCACTTGTCCGGCGAGGGCTGCCCTCCGCGCCCAGACCGCAGCAAGGGCTACGTGTGGCCCGTGCATGCCGGCTATGACATCTTCCGCACTGACCTGAGCGGTTCAGAGCCGGTGCGGCTCACTGAAACGGACGGCTACGACGCCGAGGCAACGGTCAACTGGAAGCAGGGCAAGATCGTCTACACCTCGATGGCAGCCGGGGACCTAGATCTGTGGTCGATGGACCTAGACGGTTCGAGCAAGACCCGTTTGTCGACCACGTTTGGATACGACGGCGGGGCGTTTTACTCGGCAGACGGCGAGATGCTGGTGCTGCGGGCCAACCACCCTGCCGCGGGCGAGGCCTCCGACACCTACGCGGACCTGCTCGCACAGAACTTGACGGCGCCGATGAAGATGGAGATTTTCGTCGGTGATGCCGATGGCAGCGGCATGCGCCAGCTCACCGAGTTCGGCTGCGCCAGCTTCGCCCCGCAATTCACGCCCGACGGAGAGCACATCATCTTCTCGTCGAACAAGAACAACTGCGACAGCCGCGAGTTCGACCTGTTCCTGATCCGCACCGATGGCTCGGACCTGCGCCAAGTGACCGACTTCGGCGGCTTCACGTCATTCGCCGAGTTCTCGCCGGACGGCTCGCAGCTCGTGTTCTCGTCCGACCGGGACGCCAAGTCTCGCTACGAGTTCAACATATTCGTGGCGGACTGGAGCGATCCGGGCGTGAAGCCCTGACCGGAATCTGACTAGCGCTCGACCTCGCGCTCAAGCGCCTCGAGGTCGTCGGCCAGTTGGCGCGCCTGCCTGCGCAATTCCGACAGACGGCGGGCGACCGTGCGGATCGGCGGCTCCGGCGCTTCAGCGCTGGGCAGTCCCGCGTCGGCTGCGGCCGCGGAGAGCAGGGCCGCGGCGTCTTCGGCCTCCAAGTCTCCCAGCGCCGCCAGCGCATCCTCGAAGGTGTCCTCGTACACCAGCCTCTCGCCCATCGCCAGCACAACCTTGCGCAGCTGCGGCATGCGAGCCGATTCGGCTTGGATGTAAATCGACTCGACATACAAGAAGTTATCCCCGACGGGCATGGCGATCATCTCGCCGCGCAGCACGCGGGAGCCTTGCTGGTTCCAGAGCGTCAAATCGCGGGCTATCTGCTGCTCTTGGTTGATTTGCGCCTCGATCTGGTTCGGCCCGTAGACAAGCTGCTGCTTGGAAAGCTGGTAGAAGATCAGTTCCCCGAGCCTGTCCCCGTCGCAGCGGGCTGCCATCCAGCCGTTGAGATTGTCCTTGGTGCGCGGCGTGAACGGCAGCATCAGCAGGAATTCCGGCTCGGACTCACCCGGCAGAGTGGCCACGATGTAGGTCGGCTTCATGCGCTCGGCGGCACCGGTGTCGCCGGCCAGACTCTTGCCCACGTCCCAAATGTCCTCGCGGTTGTAGAACACGGTCGGGTCACGCATGTGGAACGTCCTGTAGAGTTCCGCTTGGATGTCGAAGATCAACTCCGGATAGCGGGCGTGCTCGCGAATCGAGGCGGGCATCGCCTCCATCGGCTGGAACAGGTTAGGGAACACGTTCGCATAGGACTGGATGATCGGATCGGTCCCGTCGAACATGTAGATCGTGGTGGTCCCGTGATAGGCGTCGACGGTGGCTTTGACGGCGTTGCGGATGTAGTTGACCTGCGAGCCGAAACTGCTCACGCGGATCGCCTGAGAGTACGGGTGGGCGTTGGAGGTGGTGTAGCCGTCCAAGATCCAGACCAAGCGGCCGTCGTCGGTTATCGTCAGGTACGGGTCGGGATCCCATTCGATGAAATCGGCCAGATGCTCGAGGCGCTCGCTGACGTTGCGATAGATCATCATGCGGCTCGATGGATTTGTCAGCCCGGTGAAGAGGATGTTGTAGTCGCCCAGCAGGATTGCGGTGAACAGCCGGGTGGCGATGGAATGGATCGGAATTCCGCCGGCGCCCGCATAGTGAGCCATCATGTTCTGGTCTTCCTGTGGATAGTCGAACTCTTCCTGATCGGTGCTGACATACACCGGGTGATTGGTCAATTCGCCGTAGTAGATCTCGGGTCGGGCAATTGTGATGTCCGGGATCTCGATTTCGGGCGGCGCATCTTTGATCAGCAGCACCGGCAGGCCGTCCGGCGTAGTGCGGTTCACCTCTGAAGTGACCACGCCGTAGCCATGCGTGTAGACCCAGTGGCGATTGATCCAGTTGTCCGCCTCGGCACCCAACGAGTCGAGGTCGATCTCGCGGGGAGAGAGGAGCAACTGCTTGACCTTGTTGTTGATCTGGTAGCGATCAATGTCCATGTCGGCGAAGCGGTAGTACAACCGCAGGGCCTGGATCTGAGTGATGGTATCGGTGTAAGCCTTTTCGTCCCACAGGCGAATGTTGTCGACCAGTGTCGCGTTCGCCTCTACATCGAGCGACGGAGTCTCGCTCAGCGCAAGGAACTCCTCCCGGCCATCGTTCAGGGCATAGGCTTGGCGCGTGGCTTGGATGTGGCGCTCGATGTACTCCTGCTCCAGCTTCAGTTCGTTGGGGCTGACGTACAGTGTTTGGACCGCGAGCGGCACGGCTGCGTGCAGCGCGATGGCACCGCCGGCGATGTAAGCCATCGCCTTGAAGCGTGACGTGGCGATCAACGGGATCGACAGCAGCAGCGCGGCCACTACCACCCCGCGCAGTGGCAGCTTCCAGACCTCGTCCAAGTAGTCCATGCCGACCATGAAGTCGTGATTCGACAGCAGCAACGCATACTGGCCCAGGTAGAACCACGCGGCAGCCCCCGCCAGGGCGATGCAGGCGATGACCTTGGCGAAGCTGGTCTTGGTCGCCCCCGCTAGCAGCAGAGGCTGCGGGCCGAGATCGAATTCCTCGATGTCTCCGCCGCTGGCGCGGAAGCTGGTGAACTTCTGAAACACCTGCCAGCCCCGGCCGGTCGCCCAGAACACGGCGGCGCCGGTGAGGGCCAAGGCGAACAGATACTGCACGAGCAGTTGCAGCAGCGGCAGGTCGAACAGGTAGAAGGACAGCTGCTTGCCAAAGATCGGGTCGGCCCAAGACTCGACGCTCGCGGTGAGTGCGCGCGAGCCGGAAAACTTCATCACTGTCTCGGAATCGACGCGGGAGCCGATGAACACCGTCGCCAATATGAGCAGAACCAGAGGTACCGCCCTGCGATACAGCGAATAGCGGGCAGTGTCAGCACCGGCAAAGGCGGCCCCGCGCCGGTGTGCCCACAGCAGCGCCAGCCAGGCAATCACAGCCGCAGCCACCGTCGGAATGATCTTGTAGCCGAGTTTGGTCAGCCAAGTC
This sequence comes from Bryobacterales bacterium, assembly GCA_965207255.1. Lineage (GTDB taxonomy): Bacteria > Acidobacteriota > Terriglobia > Bryobacterales > UBA6623 > VXMF01. Next base: position 813,738 of record OZ242276.1, read on the forward strand.
GAAATCTGGCCGATCTCAGTCCACCACAGGTACTCGATGGCGAAATCTGCCAATCCCCGGGCAGTGCCAAGGATCAGCACAAAGGCAAGAGCAGCGAGCAGCAGCCGTAGCTGGCGAGGTTGCATAGTCCTTCTAGCATAGCCGCCCGCTCTCCCCGGGCTTCGGCGGCGCGGTCAGAAATGGCAGGGTGCAGACCCGCGCCGGCTGCTAGAATGCGGCTCGGTTCAGACCAGTTCAGGAGGCCTGCAGGTTCATGGCAACAACTCGACGGAATTTCGTCACCAAGACGGCCTTGGGAGCAGGCTTGGCGGCGGCATCCGCCCAATCGGGCGCGGCCCAAGCAGCCCCCAGCGACACGATCAATATCGGCGTGGTGGGCATCCGCGGCCGCGGGCGCAGCCACTACCGGGAGTTCACCGCGATGCCTGGCGTTCGGGTCACGCACCTGTGCGACATCGACGAACGCCTGTTCGCCGACGCCGTGGCGGAAGTCGAGGGGCTGGCCGGGTACCGGCCGCAAACGGAGACCGATATCCGCCGTCTGCTCGAGCGCGACGACCTAGACGCGATCTCGGTGGCCACGCCCGATCACTGGCACGCCCTGATGACGGTCTGGGGGTGCCAGGCGGGCAAGGACGTGTACTGTGAGAAACCGTGCTCGTACACGCTCTGGGAGGGCCGCAAGATGGTCGAGGCCGCCCGCAAGTACGGGCGCATCGTCCAGATCGGGCTGCAGCGCCGCAGCTCGCGGCGCGTGCAATCGGTCACGAGCTATGTGCGCGGCGGCGACTTCGGCAAGGCGTATCGAGCCAAGGCGGTCATCTACCGAGGCAGGATCAGCATCGGCAAGGTGCAGGAGGCGTCGGTTCCGGAGGGCGTGAATTGGGACCTCTACCTCGGGCCGGCCCCGTACCGCGCATTTGACCTGAACCGCTTCCACTACGGCTGGCACTTCTTCTGGGACACGTCGACCTCCGAAATCGGCAACAACGGGGTGCATCACCTCGACGTGCTGCGCTGGGGCTTGGACAAGCAGGTCCATCCCGTGCGGATCCACTGCGCGGGCGGCCAGTTCGCGGAGGACTCGGACTCGGAGGTGCCGAACGTGCAGGTGGGCACGTTCGAGTACGCGGACGGGACGCTGCTCGAGATCGAAGCGACCACGCTCTACAGCCCCTCCTTTGGAGGCGTGCGCGTGGGCGGCTTCTTCTTCACCGACCAAGGCTACATCGGCTCGCACGACGACTGGGCGGCCACGCGAGGGCAATTCGTGCCGCGCGACCGACCCGATTCGGCAACCGGCGTATCGTATCGGACCAACAATCTCAGCTTTCCGGGGATTTCCTATCCGCCGGGCCCGGAGATCCCGAACCTCGACGTGCCCGAGACCAGCCATTTCCAGAACTTCATCGATTGCGTGCGCTCGCGCAGGCGGGAAGACCTCAACTGCGAGGTCGAGCAGGGCCACCTGTCAACCTCCTTGTGCCACTTGGCGAACATTGCCTACCGTGTCGGGCGGAAGCTGGAATTCGACCCGCGGAGCGAGACATTCTCGGACGACGAGGCGGCGAACGCGCTGCTTACGCGGGAGTACCGCGAGCCGTACGTGATGCCGGACCAGGTCTAGGGTCGCGGCCGGTCGAGGAGACGGTTCTAGCCCCGGCGGCTCTGTGGGAAGATATCTTCGTATCCGACCACTCAAAGAGGTCATGGTTCGGCGTCTGAAGGAGGACATTCGGAGTCTCCAAGGCGGTTTTCCCGAGCGCGAAGTTAAGCCAATCACCATCGACGACCTCCCCGCGGATTCGCCTGAGCTGGTCTTATAGGATTCCTGATTCCCTAATACCCGCATCCAAGGTCGGGCGACATGGGATCTGAGCGTTTCGTCAGTGGGGCGACGGGTCTCGGCGCGCTAGGGCGCTCCTGCCTTGGGGCGCGAGCCGTGGTGCCGTGACCCATCACCCGCGGTAGCCGAATGCGAACTCTAGCGTCCAGCCGCGGTCCGCTTCGGCGATGCGTGCTGGTGGCCCCCTCCAGGCCCCAGAACGCCAGCACATGGTGCGCTCCAGAAAGACGCCAGGCATCCAAGCCGCGCCGACTTCGCCGGTCAAGCCGGCTGCCAGCAAGCCCCCGCGACGGGCGCGAGCCCCGGGCCTAGCCGGACCTCACAACCGCAATCGCAGCCGCCGGGCCACGCCGACAGAGAGAGTCGCGCCTGCGGCACCGGATGCTGTACGCTACAAGGGCAGCGTGCGCCTGCGCCTGCCAGTCTGCCATGGCCTTGCCTCCCACCACCGCAACCCTTGCCGAGCCGTCAGCGAAGCCCGCCGAGGTCGAGTACCCGGAAGGCCATTGGATCGCACAGAGCACCGCGCACGGCTCAGCGGTACTGCAGGCAACGGCGGCCTTGGGCCTGCACTTCCGACAGCGCGCCGACGTGCTGGTGGCGATGGAACTGATGGTGTACTTCGAGCAAGGCAACAATCAGGCCAAGCTGCAGCCGGATGTGCAGGTGGTGTTGGGCGTGCCCGGCGGCGTGCCGCGCAGTTCGTACAGGGTGTGGGAGGAAGGCAAGGCGCCGGATTTCGTGCTGGAGGTGGCGTCGCCGTCGACGGAGCGCCGCGATGCGCTGCTGAAGGCGCAGCAGTACGCTCGGATCGGGGTGCGCGAGTACTGGCGGCTGGACCCGGAGGGGAGCTTGATGAGCAGCCCGTTGGAGCGCTATGAGGCGAGCGGGGGCATCTGTGGTCGGCCGGCGACAGAGCTGCGCGGTGGCCGGCGGCGGGCCTTGCGGAGCGCTGTGCTGGGGTTGGAGTTGCGCAGTGCGCGGCAGTCTGGGGCGACGGTGCTGGTGTTCCGGGACCCGGCCACGGGGCACGAGTTCGACGGTGCGCTAGCACAAGCCGAGGAGCGCGCCGACGCCGAGGCAAGGGGCAGACGAGCAGCCGAGGAGCGTGCCGATGCCGAGGCGCAGTGCAGGCGGGCGGCCGAGGAGAGAGTACGGGCTTTGGAACAGCAACTGCGGAAGTTCGCGGCCCCCAACCCTCGACCCGCTCCCAAACCCTAGCAATTGGCGGCGAGTATCCTGAGCGCAGAGCTGGTGTCACAACCACACTAGCCTCGGTCGCCGTTGGCTGTGCAGGCCTGCGTAGATCGGTGGTTTGCAACACTGCCGGAAGGGTCAGCTTGGCAGCACAACTCTCCGCATCCAGCGACCTGCACGGCACCGCGCCACTCCGGCTACGCTCCCGCGAACGCTGCTCAAGGGCCTGCGGTGCAATGGCACCAACTTAGGGCAAGAGGATTCCGGATTTTCTAGCAGGGCTCCAAAACACTGATCTTGAGGCACTTACAAGGTTTTTCAAAAAATTCCTGAAAAGCCCTTGACATCCCAGTTGCGATTTGCCATGGTAGCTAGGAACAAGTTCCTTGGGGGCCTGCCGTGGATGCCCGCATCATCAATCTCGACTCCACCACCTTCTGCGGGCGGCGCTTCACCCGCCGCCAACTCTCCGACGTCCAGCAGACCGTGGCCAGTTTCCCGGCCCTGAGCCGCAAGGAACTGGCGCGCACGATCTGCGAACACCTCAACTGGCATACCCCCAAGGGCGACTACCGCGTCGCGGCCGCTCTGCGCTTGCTCGAGGAACTGCAACGGCTCGGCATCCTGCAGCTACCCGCCAAGCGCACCCAAGCCATGCGCCCAGGCCCGCGCAAGGCCCCCGCCTTGACCGCCCGCAGCGCACCCCAAGCGCCCATCGAGGGCAGCCTGCGGCAGCTCCGGCCGCTGGGCTTGGAACTGCTCCAAGAGCCCACCGACAACGCCCTGTGGAACGAATTTGTCGAGCGCTTCCACTACCTCGGCTATCGCCAGCCGCTGGGTCCGCACCTGCGCTATTTCCTGCGCGACTGTCACGGTCGCCTGCTGGGCTGCCTGCTGTTCAGCCAAGCCACCCACGCGCTGCCCTGCCGCGACCAATGGGTCGGCTGGCAGCCCGGCGAATACAAGCAACACCTCGACCTGGTCGTCTCCCAGCCGCGCTTCCTGCTGTTTCCGTGGGTCGCGGTGCCGCACTTGGCGAGTCATGCCCTGGCGCTGGCCGCGCGCCACTTGCCGCAGCACTGGCAGCAGCGCTTCGGACGCCGCCCGGTGCTGTTGGAAACCTTCGTCGACGCGGCGCGCTATCGCGGCACCTGCTACCGGGCCGCCAACTGGTTGCTGATCGGGCACACCCAACAGCGTGCCGAGGCCGGCCACAGCCCCAAGCAGGTCTACGTCTACCCGCTGCGCAAGCACTGCCGTTCGATCCTGTTGCACGGGCCGCGTCCGCGCACGCGCCCGCGCCCGCCCGCCAGCGACCCGCCGGCCACTGCCGCCAAGCACGATTTCGTGGTCCTGTGGCAGGGCCTGATCGCCACCCTCAGCGAGATTGCCGCCGCCCAAGACCGCCGCTGGCAGCGCCGCCGCCGGGTGCTCGATTCGCTGCTGGTGATGCTGTTCGTGTTCCGCCTCGTGTGCGCACCCCGGCGCCAAGGCTACACCACCACGCTGCACCAATTATGGGCCCAGTGCAAGCTCTTGAACGTGCCCCTGCCGCAGCCCCGGCCGGTCTCCGACGCCGCCCTGTGCAAGGTCCGTCCCAAACTCGACGAAGACGCCTTCAAGCAGTTCCACGCCGCCATCCTGCAACGCGCCCAGCAGCCCGGCCCGCTGTGGCACGGCCACCGCATCTTCGCCGTCGACGGCTGCAAGCTCAACCTGCCCACCCAACTCGCCGCTGACGGCTATGCCCGCCCCGGCCCTAACACCCACTACCCGCAAGGCCTGCTGTCCTGCCTGTACCGCCTGCAACTGCGCCTGCCCGTCGATTTCGACCTCCATTCGCAAACCAACGAGCGCGCCGCCGCACTCGCCCATTTGCAGGCTCTGCAAGCCCCCGATCTGGTCGTCTACGACCGCGGCTACTACTGCTTCGAACTGCTCTGGGCGCACGCCCAGCGCGGCCTGCCGGCCGTGTTCCGCTTGCAGCGCAACATCTGCCCCGCCATCGACGCCTTCTTCGCCGACCGGCAGCACGACCAGCTGGTGCACATCCTGCCCGGTCGCGACACCTTGCGCGAACTCTCCAAGCGCTGGCCCCAAGCCCGCTTCCAGGCGCTGCCATTGCGGCTGGTGAAGTACACCTACGCCGACACCGAATACGTGCTCGGCTGCAGCCTGCTCGACCGGCGCCGCTATCGCGTGCCAGACTTGGCCGACCTGTACCATGCTCGCTGGGGAGTGGAAGAGCTGTACAAGGTCAGCAAATTATTCCTCGAGATCGAGCAGTTTCACGGCCACTCCGAGCGTTTGGTGAAGCAGGAGTTGTTCGCCCATTTCAATCTCATCGCGATGACGCGCCTGTTCACCAACCGTGACGACAGGCTGGAGCAAGCCGCCCGGCCGGCCGAGGGCAAGCCGGCCCGCCAAGCCAATTTCAAGCACAGCCTAGCAGCACTGGCACAAAACCTGGAGGGTTTGCTGCTGCGCCACAGCGCGTTTCTGGGCGAAACCCTCGAGCGCATCAGTGAGTGGGTCGGCGCCGGGCGCAGCCGACCGCGCCCCGACCGCTCGTACCCACGCCGCTCCCGGCGCCCGGTCTCGAAATGGGCCCGCCGTCGAGTCGCCGCGAGCTAACCAGCCCGCTGCCCACATCAATGTCCATGAGTTGAGCACACGCAAGCCCCACAAGGCTGGTTTCAGGCCCGGATTCCTTAAGTTAGTGCCGAAATCCTTAAGTTAGTGCCATTGAGTAGCAGAGTCCGGAGTGAAGCGAGCGGTTCGACTTGCGCGCGTGCAACCAGACTGTCGCGCGATCTTGATGCTGTTCGATGGAGACTCCGATTGCCCGGCCGAACTCGGCCCGGCCGAACAAGGATGGGCGACCGAGGCTGCGGGCGAGGTGCCGTGCGCGGTTGTAATCGCGCACCGCGAATACGAAGCATGGTTTCTCGCCGCGATTGAATCTCTTCGAGGTCATCGCAATGTCAGGAGCGACGCGGAGGCGCACCCACACCCCGAGAACCCTCGCGGCGCAAAGGAGCAGTTCGAACTGCGTATGCGCCCCGGTTCGAGTTACATCGAGACCACAGACCAATCGGCGTTCAGCGCGAACCTTTCGCTGTCGGCTGCCTATGGTCGATCACGGTCGTTCCGCAAGCTTGTCAGTTCGTTCGGGAATCTAGTGCGGTTCATGGGGCATGACATCGATGCGTGGCCGCCTTCAGCATGGACGGTGGGCGTCTGACATAAGCCAGCATCCGAAGAGGAACCCGCACTCTGAGCCCGCAGGCTCCGGCGTGAAGCGATTGCCAAGCGAGAAACGTGCCCCTCGATCCGAGATCTCCGGCTACACCGCAGCGTCTGACACTACTCCACCCAGATCGGCGAACTCCACGCCACCTGCCCGTCGTTCTGCACCACGCGGATGTAGTAGTAGTTCGACCCGGCCTCGAAGTTCCGGTCCGTGTACTCGAACGAGTACTCCTCGTTGTTCGGGTGGCTGGTGTAGACGATCTCCTGATTCTTGACTATCACGAACTGCTTGATCCGATCAGTCCCCAGAGCTCGGATCAGCAGCCGGGGCGCCTGCTGGGACTTGACGATGTCGCCCATGATGTGGCGCTGCCCGCTCGCGTCTACGGCTTGGAAGTCCAACACGATGTTGTCCGTCGCGCCGTAGGCATGGCGCGCCTTCAGCGCCGCGAACATCGACTCCCGGGTGAACTCCTCGGCAACGATCATCGCGTAAGAAATGTGCGTCGACCAGTGGTCCGACGAAGCCTGTACGCCGATCTTGTAGCCCTTGCGCAGGGCATCCCACCAGTACCCGATCGGATTGAATCCGGAGCGCTGCTCGCGGAGCTTTTGCGGAGATGCCGCCAGCGGCGCACCCATGTACTCGTAGCTGGCCCGGTATCCCTGGAAGATCTCCATCAACGGCTCGACTTCGGGATCGTTGTTGAACCAATCCGTGCCCTGCGCCGTGCCGGAACTGTGCGGCATGGAAATGCCGTCGTTCTCGTGCAGGTAAGCATACAGGTTCTCGGCGCGTTCCTCACCGCGTCGTTCGGCGTCAGGGATCGGGAGCGTGCGCGTTCCGCGCTTGCCGAAGATGATGTTGCGGTGCCCGTTCGGATAGTTCAACGACCGCTCGTAGCCGAACATGGGCACGAACGTCCCCGGCACGTGGAATAGGTCCGCCAGCTTTTCGTCCTGCCACCACGTGAACTCTTGGTCGTAGCCGAGTTGGTGGTCGGTCGGCACGATATAGTCAAAGGCCGTCGCGTCTAGGGCGTAGCGATACACCTCGATCAGCGAGCCGTCGTACTTGAAGTCCTGCGACACGTCGGTGTGGCGATGCATATCGCCACGATAGATCTTGAACTGCTTTTCCCCCGCATCGACAACATATCCGCGAATCGCCTCGATGTTGCGCTCCTCGAAGGGATGGATCGGCACCTCCTCGGCAAACGGCTCCGAGAATTGCGCGAAGTTCCCCGCGGAATAGTCAGGCTGGCCAGCGGACTCGCCCAGGCTGGCCGCATAGATTTCCGCGTTCTGCGGTACGGCAGCCGCGAAAGTGCGGTTGTCAGTCATCCAAGCCGCCAACAACTCCTCGCCCACCAGTGCCATGGCGGGACGCTTCTCGATCGAGCCCTGGCTGTGCGCCAACGGCACGGGGTGCGACCATTCGGTGCCATCGAACCTTGTCAGGAACGTCTCCCACATCATCCGGGCCCCGATGCTGTGCGCCCGCTGGCGCGTCCAGTGCCGGAACAGCATCGTCAGCGTCCCATTGCCATCGAACGCCAGTTGCGGATTCTCGAAGTTCGGGTACAGGCGGTAGACGTAGAACGGCTCCAGTGCGGACTTCGGCTCGACCCACGATGCGCCCAGGCGCTTAACAACTTGGATCGAACGCTCTTGGTGCAGCGGCACCGCCAGCGGAGGGGTGACCAGATAACCCTGATCCTTGCCCCAATTGGTACCCGACTCGTCCCACGCAAGCCACGGTGTGCCATCCGGGGAAACGGCCACGTTCGCGTGCGCCTGGAACCGGGCACTGCTGGTGACCTGTTCGATGTCCCCCAGCTCTCCGCTGGCATACGAGCGGTAGAAGACGTCGTAGTTGCCGTCGTGGTAGCCATCCCACACGACATGCGCCTGCCCATCCGGACCACCGGCCACCTGCGGTTCCCAGTCATTGGCAGGCGATTCGCTAACTTGCAGCGGATCGCCCCACGATCCGTCCCAAACTCGCATCCAGATATCCGATTGCGCTGCCCCGGCCTCGCCCTGTGCGCTTTGCCACACCACGACAACCTTGCCGTCGCGAGTCGCGGCCGCTCGATGGAATGTGTTCGACCCGTCTGTGCTGATCTTCTGAGGTTCCAGCCAAGAGCCGCCGTCCAGCAGCCGCCCCCAAAGATTCCAGCTGGCAGCGTCCCGCTGACTCCAAAACACCCATAGCCGCCCGTTGCCATCGGCGGCTGCAGACGCACGCCAGACATCGGCCGGCTCGGGCGTTACTTCCTGCGCATCCTCCCACGACCCTTCGCGACGCAGTCGCACGAGCACCCTGTCGCCCCGATCCTTGTAGGCCACCCAAGCCACGGCTGCAACGCTATCGGAAACCTGTGCGACGGCAGCCTCATCATCCTCATACTCAGCCCCGGACACTCTCTCGCCCGTCGGCGTCACGCTGGCCGTGGCACGTCCGTCGAGAAACGATCGCACACCTCCGGCGAGATCTCCTACGCGAAACGCAAAGTTGCCCTGTTTGGTCCGCACTCGCAAGCTGGTCGACTCATCGCCGTCGACCACTGCGAACAGGCCAACCGGCGAATACTGGGTTGGCGGTAGCTCCGCAGGGCTCATCTCGTTGTAGTTCACTCGCGCGAACCCGCGAATCTGCTCCTCGCGAGTAGTCGCCGTCCATGCGTTCTCGCCGGAAAGCTCGTCATCGCCCATGAAGTGGCGCTCCTCCAAGCGGAGCAGGTCCCCTCCAGACACGCGGATCGAGCCATCCCAAGCCTCTACTGACTCGGCCTTCTCCCCCAAGCTGATGTAGACCGTAGTCGGAGCCGCCGCCGCGGCCAGCGCCGCCGCGCTGAGGACGAGTAGAAACAGGAAATGTCGCATGCTGCGGCGATTATATCCGAGCGACTCGACTTTGTAATGCCTTGTGCGCCTGCCAACAAGGCTGTAAGCACTGCAAAACCGCGCAGACCCCTGACCTGCCCGGCGGGGCTAGTCCAAGCTGGCTGCGACGAGTAGAGCGACGGGGAGCCATTGTTTGCCACAATCACCATGAACCCGCAGGCCGCCACATGGTCGGAACGGATCCGAGGCCGACCGCTGCTAAGCCGTTTCCGCCGCTGCTGCTCAACATCCGATGCAACTGCCCGATCCCCGCAATGCCAACATCTTGGTTCACGTCAACGGCCAACTCGTGCCTCGCCGAGACGCCAAGGTCTCGGTGTTCGACAGTTCGGTTCAAGGCGGCGATGCCGTCTGGGAGGGACTGCGGGTCTACCGAGGCCGAATTGCTGACTTTGGCCGACACCTTGACCGCCTGTTCGCTTCGGCTCACGCGATGGCCTTCGCCAACCTCCCCTCAAGGCCGACTGTTCGCAACGCGGTGTTCGCGACGCTGCGAGCCAATCAGATGTCCGACGAGGCCCATGTTCGCCTGACGCTGACTCGCGGCGAAAAGGTCACATCCGGCATGAGCCCGCACTGGAATCAGTCCGGCTGCACGCTGATCGTGCTGGCCGAATGGAAGTCGCTCGTGTACGACCAAGCCGGCATTCGGTTGATCACCTCATCGGTGCGGCGCAACAGCCCACAGTGCATCGACTCGAAGATCCACCACAACAATCTGATCAACAACATATTGGCAAAGATCGAGGCGAACCTTGCCGGTGTCGACGACGCGCTCATGCTGGACGTGCACGGTTTCGTGTCGGAAACCAACGCCACGAACGTGTTCGTGGCCCGCAACGGTGAGCTGTTAACGCCTCACCCTGACAGTTGCCTACCCGGCATCACTCGCGCGAGCGTGATCGAGATCGCCCGGGACAACGGCATCGCAATGGTCGAACGCAATATCTCGCTGACGGAAATCTATACCGCGGACGAGGCCTTCACCACGGGCACGATGGGCGCACTAGCGCCGGTGCTGGAAGTGGACGGACGGCGGACCGGCACCGGTGCGCGGGGCCCGCTCACTCTGCGTCTTCAATCGCTGCATGCGGAGCGGGCGTTCGAGCGAGGCGAGCCAATCCCCTGAGCAACGGCCCCGACCGTGGGGCAGGGCAAAGTACTTCACCATGTCAACTGAGTCTCGTAGCTTCGTTTGACATGCCGACCCCTACTACGGCCGTCACGACACGGCGCGACCGCCTCGGGTTGGACCCGATTGCCGTTGCTCGCGGCCTCAGAAAATGAATTTCAGGCCGAATTGGATGTTTCGCGGCCCGCCTGCACCGGTTATGCGGCCAATGTTACGGTTGCCAACCTGAGAGTTCGGATTGCCGAACGGAGGTGTGTTGGTGAAGTTGAAGGCCTCGAAGCGGAGCTGCAGCGCCTTGGACTCGGTCAACTCGAACCGCTTGTAAACAGCGAAGTCCCAATTCCTCCGATCCGGCGAAAACAGGATGTTACGCCCCGCGTCGCCGAATTGAAACCGCCCGTTGGGCTCCAGCATGTCCGTGGCGAACCAACGGTCTAGCGTGCGCTGGCCTGACGGCAGGTTCGGGTCGCCGAGAACGTTCGGTCGGTTGGTGGTGTTCGTGTTGGCCAGGTTGCCTCGGACGGTGGCGCTGAACGGCTGGCCGCTCCTCAGAGTGGTGATCGTAGCCAAGGTCCACCCTCCCAGAATCCCGTCTTGAAGGCGGCCCCATGAGGAGCCCCACGGCCGCCCGCGTCCGAAGGGCAAGTCGTAGATGACACTGCCAACGAATTGCTGCTGGATGTGCAGGCTGCTCAGCGCCTTGTTCAAGCTGAAGTCATTCGAGTCCTGGGGCTCTCCGCAGCCTCCGGTCGTGCCGCCGCCGCCCTCAGCGCAGAAATCGTCGATGTTCTTGGAGAAGGCATACGATCCCAACACGTTGAGACCGCCGGACAGACGCTTCTTGACCTTCAACTGGCCGGAATGAAAATTCGCGTCCCCGTCAAACTGGTGACGGAAGACCTGGGCCAGCGGCGAGATGACAATATCCGACCCCGGCCACACAATCGACTTCCACCGGCGCTTCCTGTTGCGATTGCCCGGACCTGGCGGCGAGAAGTTCATGTCGTACTTCCGCACTGCGTGCGTCGTCTTCGATGCAAAATAGCCGACCTCAATCATCCAGTCCCCTCCGAGGCTCTGCTGGATGTTGAAGTTCCACTGCTGGGAATATGGCCAAGACCGGTCCCTCTGATAGTTCGTGACCGACATGTTCGATGCCGCCCGCGGATCGAAACTGTCGCTGACAGGCGAATTGGCGATCCCGGTGCTCAGGCGAACGTCGGGATGTATGTTGTCGGTGCTGGTCCAGTTCCGCACCTCGAAGGGTGGGTTGCTCTGCATCAGCTTGCCGCCGCCCGGGGGGTCCCATGTGCCGTGAAAAACGCCGTAGCCAGCGCGGATAACCGTGCGAGGACGGATTTGGTAGGCTACCCCGATGCGCGGCCCGAAGTTGTCGCGATCAGTCTGGACAAGGGACCGCTGCAGCCGGCTGCCTCCGGGAACTGCAACCACCAGCGGGGGGTTGTCGGGATTCGCCTCAATGTCGAAGTTGACCCAGCCGTCCCTGGACTTCTCGACCCAAGGCAGGAAGACCTGATAGCGGACACCCATATTCAATGTCAGCTTGTCGGTCACCTTCCACTCGTCTTGTAAGTAGAACTGGTGGAACTGGCCTCTCAATGCCATGTACACCCCTCGGGAGACACGGCTCTGATGCGGGATCCCGGTGAGGAAGTGAGCGAACGGATCCCCGCCTTGGTTGCCGTCGGGGTTTCGCGTGTAGTTCCCGTTGAAGAAGAACAGGCCGAGCCTTTCCTTCGGGTTCTTGAGGTAGTTCTGCAGCCACATAAGATCTGCTCCGACTTTGATCGTGTGGCGGCCTCGGATGAACGTCGTGTCGTTCTTGAACTGGCGGGTCTGCGCGTTCGCGTCGTTCGGAACGTTCGAGCCGATCCCCAGATTTGTCACCCCGTCAATATTGAACAGCGGCGCGCCAGGCTGGGACTGGTCCACACCAGGGATCCCGAGCTCGGCGTTGACGTTGTTGTCAATCAGGGGGCTCAGCTTCGTGTCCGTGTAGTTCCAGCCCAGCCTCGTCGAGGTGAGGATGGTAGGCGTGAATATGTGGTTCCAGGCGAAGCCCATGTTCTGCCCTGCGTGCGTGAAACTCCCCCCGGTATTGCCAGCACCCCCGATTGCAGGAACCGGCAGGCTAGGGGAGGCCGGGATGAAACGCGTGTCCCGGCTGTAGCGGAAGAAAATGTTGTCCGCCCCGGAAAACACGTGATCGACGCGAATGTCCCCGCGGTTGCGGTTCTCCTCCCGGGGAGGGTTGTAGAGATAGTTCTGCGTCAACTGGCCGTTCTGTGGGTCGGGATACCAATCCTTGGCTTGGGCGGAAACCGGATCCATCTGGGTGAGGAGAATGGTGTTATTAGGGAAGGGGTCACGGAAGAACTTGCCGTCCGCTTCGCGAAGGGTGTTCGGGTCGTAAATCGTGTCTCCGATCTCAGTGAAGTCCCCCTGGCGCATCAGGATCGTGGGGATTGTGTTGTTCACCGTGCGCGACTCGCGGACCCTGGTCGCCTCGTAATCCCCAAAGATGAAGGTCTTGTTCCTGATGATGGGGCCTCCGGCCGAGAAGCCAAACTGGCTCCTCTTGTACGGAGGCCGCGGTTGGTCGGGGGCGTCGAAGAAGTTCTTCGCGTCGAAGACCTCGTTACGCAGGAATCCGAAAACAGTTCCATGGACTTCGTTTGTGCCGGACTTCATGACCACGTTGACCACGCCGCCCGCCGACTTGCCGTACTCGGCCGAAAAGGTATTCGTCTCGACCTTGAACTCCTGAACGGCGTCAATCGAAATCGCCGTGGCGTCCGATCTCCGGGCGTGGGTGGCGCTTTGCAAGTTGTTGTTGTCAATGCCGTCCAGCATTACGTTGTTCTGGCTGGGCCGCATGCCGGAGGCGCTGAAGGAGTCTCGCCGGCCGGTGTCCGTCATCATCGCCCCCGTGGAAAGCAACGCGAGCTTGATGTAGCTACGGCCATTGAGCGGAAAGTCCACGATCTGCTTGTTGCTGATGACCTCGCCTTGCGCCGCCTCGACCGTCGTGAGCAGAGGAGCGTCGGCAAGGACCGAGACGCTCTCGGTGACCTGGCCGACTTCGAGCGTGATGTCGACGACGGCCGATTCGCGGACCTCTAGGTTGATGCCCGTCCGGACGGTCCGCTTAAAGCCAGCGGATTCCACGGCGACTTCGAAGTCGCCAAGAGGGAGGTTCGGAGCCACGTAGGACCCCGCGGGATTAGTCTGGGTTGCGAACTGGCGGTTCGTCTGGAGATGGGTGACCAAGACATCGACGCCGGGAACTACAGCACCTGTTGCGTCGCTCACGGTACCTGTGATGCGGGCCGTTTCCACCTGTCCAAGAACAAACGGTGCGCCGAGAAACAGCGCACCGACGATCACCAGAACCGTTGGCTTCTTCACTAACGTCATGAGTAGGGCAGCTCCTTTTCACGGGCCTCCTCGCCTCTCGTGCCGGGGGGTCGGCCGCAGCCTGACAAGTCCCCACCCGGTCGCTAAAGTCGCTGCGAACCGCACGTGGAGTGTAAGCGCTGTCCAGTTGGAAGTCAACCAAGTCGGCACATTCCTCAGCGAACCGTGGCAAAGCTCAGGAGTGATTCTTGATATTCACAGCGAGGCGCGTGAAGTGGGTTGCACTGCTCGCAATCACCGGGAACCCGTGCGAAACGGCGCGTGCGTATCGCCTGCACTGTGAAAACGACGATGTACTCGCGCCCGAAGCGACCGATCCTCACTTCACACCGAGAGTTCTGGCCTAGCGCTCGTGTTTCGGCGGCGACGGCCCGTGAAGGCTGTCCGGCCGAGTTTCCGCTGTCCGTCGCAGACCCTACGTATCTGTGGACGCAATCCGCGAGTGCTCGACCAGCGCGTCCGGGCTCGGGCACTCCCGGAAATCCCCACCAAGGCTCTCGCAGCGCGTCCAGCCATCTTGCCGCCCCGCAAGTCCCGATGTGTCGCCAAGAGCACAGGTGCAATACAAAATCTTCACTAAACCATCTACTATCGCATTGACTATTTGGGTTAAAGTGACTAAAAGTGGTATATGCTGAGACTAGTTCTTGGTCAAGATGGCAACGCTGCTGAGGGGATGACCGCTCTGGCGCCATCTGGGCCGATCAGTCATGACCAGCACTAGACACTTGGGCGAAAAGCTAAACCGACGCGCGCTGCAGTTCGTGCTGGTACCCGATGCCAGTGCCGCACGACGCCTACGACGCCTGCTGGCGACCAACGGGGCACGATCAGGAGTTGCCGTGGGCACTTGGCACGATCTGGTCGATCGGGCGCGGGAAGCTTACTTCATTGCCGCTCTGGCAGACGATGAAGCGGAATTCGAGCAAGCGTTGGGAAAAGTCGACAAAGCGTTTTGGCAAGAGAGCTTTGGCGTCGCCCCAACCGAAACCGCCCGGGCTCTGCGCGGCGAATTCATGGATGTGGTCGCCGCCTCCAACCCCGACCGGGCGCTGGCCGACCTAGAGATCACTGCTTTGAATGATCGCCCGCGACGCAAGATGGTCGACTTCGAGCGACTGAGCCGCTTGCTCGAAAGGCGCCTGCCGGGCGACCTGGAGGTCATCCGACGCTTGCTGCGAGTCGATTCCGAAGAGGCCCCCCAGCCGCTCTACGTGCATCGCATCAAGGACTCGCCGCGGACTTCCCGTTGGCAGGACGCCCTGATCGAAAAGCTCAACGGCGATGCCGAAGCGGCGGGCGTCACGCCGGAACGGGAGCTTTCGCGGACCCTGCAAGCTTGCCTTGAGGCGCGTCCTAGCGCCGCTCCTAGTTCGGCGCTTGGCATCCTGCAGCGGCACCTCTTCGAACCGGACGCCGCCCCAGCCGCCGTGGACGAGACCGCCCAATGGGTGCGAGTGCGCGATTTCTACCAAGAAGCCGAAACCGTAGCGGGAATGGTGCAGCAACTGCTCGTCAGCGACCCGACTCTGAAGCCGCATTCTATCGGCCTGCTAGTGCCGGACAGCTTCGAATACAGCATCGCGCTCGAAGACGCCTTCCGGCTGGGAGGCCTAGCTCTGTCAGGCTTGGCCAGCGAGCGCTGGCAGCGCGACCTCGGCAACGAGGCTGTGTTCCACTTCCTGTTCTGCCGCCAGAAACCGGCCCCCGCAATGGCGCTCGCGGTGTGCTTTTCATCTCGGCTCATGCCGTGGTCGTCAGTGGACGGCGCACAGATGGCCCAAGCTGTCATGGCTGGCGACTACAGCCCGCGCCTGCCAACCCGAAGAGGCAAGAAGGCCGAGCGGATGCGCGACCTCCTATTGGGCGGCGACAGCGAACCATCCACCCTCTCGCAGGCCTTGGCCGATTTCGCTTCCCTGCTCAACGGCGGTGATCGCTTCACCCAGCATGCGCGCCGGGCGCGGCAAGCGGCCGAACGCGTACGCAGCCATCTAGCCGGAGCACAGACGATTGAGTGGACGTCACTGCGCCGGGCAGTCAATCCCGAGTTCATTTCAGTCGGTGCCAGCCCGAACCACAATCTCGAAGGGGTGACGGTCTGGCGGGAAGGTGAGGAGCCTTGGAGACCAGTGCAGCACCTATTCGTGCTGGGCTTCACCCATGGCCACTATCCGGGCCTGCTAGCCACTTCGGCCGTCTTCTCTGAGACAGATCGGATTGCGATTAGAAACAAGCTCGATCTTCGGCTCGAACTCAGGGCGGAGCGCCAAGTCCGCCAGCGCAATCTCTTCCGCAGGCAACTGGGGGCCGTATCCGGCACGGTCACGTTCTTGTTGCCACACCACAACCCCGACGGCTCGGCAGCTGCTCCCTCAGACAGCTTCCCGTTTATCGAGCGCTTGCTCACAGCTCCGGCGACGGAGCCTGGTTTGGTTGCCACGTTGGACTCGGCGGCTGACCGCGGGCGGATTCGCCATGTAGCCCTAGCCAAGAGTTGCGCACCGACTCCACCAAGCGTGCTTCGCAGCGCACGGCTCCGGTTTGGCCGGGACCTGCTCGCCCTGCGGGCGGACGAGGCCGGCAACCTCCGCCCGGAGTCTCCCAGCAGCCTCGAGACGCTGCTCACATCACCGCTGGCGTGGCTGCTGCGGAGAGTTCAAGCCGAGCCGCTGCAGTGGGCTCCCGAGGCGGCTGATCCGGCCGTATTGGGCAACTTGGCCCACGGAGTCTTCGAGGACATGTTCGCTCCCGGACGCGGACTGCCAAGAGATGGGCAGATCGAAGGACGCGTCGAAGCCGCACTTGAGGGGCGCATCCAGCAGCACGCCCCGTTCTTCCGCAGCCCACACTGGCGCGTCGAGCGGCGCGAATTGACGGCAGGGACATCGCGCGCAGCGAAGGCGTGGCGGAGGGTACTGGACGATCTCGGAGCCACGGTACTCGGCAACGAGCAGTGGCTTCGAGGCGACGCACTGGACATCCCGATTGTCGGCAAGGCCGATCTCATCCTGGGCGTGGGCGACGACTATGCGCTGATCGTGGACTACAAGTGGTCCAAGTCTTACGACCGGCGCATCAGGATGGAGCGGGGCTATGAGAGCCAGGCAAGCTTATACCGCGAGATGGCCCTGAACGGGGGTATCCAAGCCCGCGGCAGAGCCGGGCGGGGGCAGCCGGCCGCCACTGCTAGAGCCAAACCGACGGTCTCCGCCGCCAACATCGGGATTGTCTACTTCACCATGCGTGATGAAGTCTGTCTCTCCGATTCCGAGTCTCCGGGCCCGACCCGGGTGACCGGCTGGCACGTCATTGAAGGCGACGTGGCAGGGGAGGCCATCGGCAAGATTCGCCACCGTCTGGGGCAGGTCCGCAAGGGCGAAATCGAGATGAACAACCAAGGCGACCGGGAAGCATTCAAGAAGGACTGGGGCGTTACTGCCTTCGCATTGGATCTGAGCCCACTCATTGAGTTGTTCGCCGCAGAGGAAGGTTCTCGGGATTCATGACACCGCTGCAGCCACTAAGCATCGTTCCCGCCGGGGCCGGCTCCGGCAAGACCTTTGCGATCCAGCAGAGGCTAGGCGAGTGGGTCGCGTCAGGCAAGGTCGCTCCCGAGAAGATCATGGCTGTCACGTATACCGAGGCAGCCGCCACCGAGCTGCGCGAGAGGATCAGCTCGAAGTTGCTGGAACTGGGCCGCGTCGATGATGCCTTGCGCCTGTCAGAGGCCTACATCACCACGATCCATGGCTTCGGGTTGCGAGTGCTAGCGGAATTTGCCTTTGATGCCGGCGCTTCGCCACAGCCACGCCTTCTGAACGACTGCGAACGGAGCACTCTGATACGTCGCGCGCTCGCCCGCACCGACGCGGCCGACACGATCGCTGAGCGACTGGAAGCATACGGCTATTCCTACGACTTCTCCAGGAATCGCGCTGCGGTCGACGTCTTCCGCGACGACATCTTGGCTGCAATCGGGCTCCTCCGCTCGATTGGCGCTCCTTCAGATGGCGGGCCAGATGAACTGATTCTGAGAACCGTGGAGGGCTTGGTCAAAGGCTACGGCAAGACTGCGGACAGAGAGGAGGTTTGCGAGAAATTACAGGTTGCAGCCTCTGCGCTGCTCCGGGAGTTTCCCGACTCGATGGACCGTGCCTACGGAGCGAGCGTGGCGGCCCGCGAGGACTTCATCCGCGACTTCCGCAACCTCACCCGAGCTGTGCGTACCGACGCACTGGGAAACGACTGGAAACTGTGGCACGCGCTCAGGACGCTGCGCACATCAAACAAGCGCCTCAAGTTGCCCGAGCGCTACGACGAGCTAGCTTACCGAGTGCACGACGCGGCTGCGCGCCTATACACGCATCCGGGACCGCTCGAGCACGCCATCGAGCATTTCACCGCGTTGCTGCACTCCGCCAGCGGAGCCTTGCGCCACTACGATGACGCCAAGCGGCAGGCCGGCTTGGTCGATTACGACGACATGATCTCGACAGCGGGCCGCCTCCTGCGCACGCAGCCGGCTGTGCTGGACACGCTGGCCAGGCGCATCGACTGCATGGTTGTGGACGAATTTCAGGACACCAACCCAATCCAGTTCGAGCTGCTGTGGAAGCTGCGGGATGCGGGCGTCCCCACACTGATCGTCGGCGATCTCAAGCAAGCCATCATGGGCTTCCAAGGCGCCGACCCGCGCCTGTTCGAAGCATTGATCGACAACCACCCGGATGAAGCCAGTCAGCTGACCCAAAACTGGCGCTCGCAGCCGCGACTGATGCAAGCCATCAACGCTTTCGGAAGGGCGCTGTTTCGAACCAAGCCCACATACGCTCCGCTACAGCCCCAAGCACCCGCAAGCCCGATGGAGCCGCTGGAGATCGTGTGGTTCGCGAAGAACACCAGATCCGGCGGACGCCGGGCCAGAGCCTACACGATCAGCGAGCGAATTCAGCAGTTGCTCGCGGACCCGAACCAAAGAGTGATCGACCCGGAGACAAAGCGCCCCCGCAGATTGCGCGGCGGGGACATCGCTGTGTTGTGCCAGACCCACGCTGCGCTAACGACGTACGCGGCCATCATGCGCGGGGCGGGCTTGCAAGTGAACTGTACCGAGGACGGGTGGCTGAATTCCCGGGCGGTGCAACTCGCTTGGTACGCACTGTCCTACCTGACCAATTCCGCCGATCGGCACGCGGCGCTCTATCTCGCCGTCACAGAGCTGGGGTCTGTGACTCTGGAGGAGGGTCTGCGCCAGTTG
This sequence comes from Bryobacterales bacterium, assembly GCA_965207255.1. Classification (GTDB taxonomy): domain Bacteria; phylum Acidobacteriota; class Terriglobia; order Bryobacterales; family UBA6623; genus VXMF01. The sequence goes on from OZ242276.1 coordinate 832,773, forward strand.
ATGGAGCAGGGCCGGGTCGAGGATCCCTTGCTTTGCAAGTTGGATGCGCTGGCCGAAGGCGTCGCGGACCGGACCATCTATGCGCTGGTGGCAGATACGCTGGCGGCTATGAACCTATTCGACCATGTTTCGCGCTGGCCGGATGGCGAACAGGCCCGTGCAAGCCTCGTCCACCTGCTGGGCTTGGCCGCTGAGTTCATGAACTCCAACCGCGAGGCACTCGCCCACGGGGGCTATCACGGCTCGGGCATCCAGACGTTTCTCGCCTGGCTGAGGGCGAAGGCCGACCAGGACGACCGTCAGCCCGAAAAGAAGGTGTTGGATGAGGATGCCATCGTGCTGCGCACGTGGCATAGCTCCAAGGGCCTCGAATGGCCGGTTGTGGCAGTCTGCCATCTGGATCACAAGTTCGGAGCACGGCTCCCAGAGCTAGCAATTGGATACGAATCCTTTGGCGACCTCTCCCACCTCCTACGGCAGGTTCGCATCGACTACTGGCCGAACCATGCAAACCCGGAGCGAAACGTTGTAGCGCGAATGGCTCTCCGCACAGCCGCCGAGACTGAGGCTCGCCGCCTGCTCTATGTGGCAATCACCCGAGCGCGGGACCGCTTGATCTTGGAATGGCCCGCTTACATGGAAAAACAATGGGAAGCTGAGGCCAGCATCCTAGAGCGGATTGTTGCGGCTCTGAACAGTGAGGATCCGTCCTTGGACGAAAACGAAACGAGCGCCACGCAGGATGTCGTCAGGCAGCTAGCGGAGAAGATCCCAGCCAAGAGCAGTTATTGGTCACTGCTGCGCAACCATTGCCGGCTTGCTCAGAAATACTGTAGATTCGGTGAGACGCAAGACGCCGTGCTCGTAGTCGATGACGAGAGGATCCCGTGCCTAGCGTCGAGAGGCTATCTCGAATTCCCCGAAGAACTACGTCACGCCGACCCCGAAGCTCCACAAGAGCTGCCAGTCACGGGTCGGCGGGCGATCCGGCCCGCAAGTGTGCCGAGCGACTTGACGCCGGATTCGCGCAAGCCATCCGAGCCAAGTGGGGGAAGCGCCGCCGCCATCGGGGTGCGCCAAGAGCGCTATAGCGACGGGTTGATCTTGAACCTCGACTTGCACGGCGCTGAACTAGGCACGTTCCTGCACCGCTGTTTCGAGGTGATCGGGAGTCGTCCCGATCTAGCGCCACGAATGCCGGAACTAACCGGCGTCGAGGCGAGCCAGCCCACGATGGAGGCGATCGCCGCCGCCGTCGAGCAATTCGAGTCTTGGCTTGCCAGTCACATCGGCAGTCAGGAAGTGCTCAGGGAGTGGCCTCTGCTCATGCTGGACAGGCGTGGCTCGGTCGTCTCGGGAACTGCCGACCTGATCGCCCATGCCGAGCGCGGGGTCTGGGTCATCGATCACAAGTCGGACAACATTGATGATCCGGCCGAAGCCTTCCAGCGGTACAGCAACCAACTCGATGCCTACGCCATGGCACTGGCCGCACAGGACATGCACGTACTCGGGGTGGGAATCAACTGGATCCGGCTGGGCGTGGTAACGCTGTGCCAAGCACAGTGGACAGGGGATCATATGCAATCCTCGTCCCCGACCTGCTAGTGGGTCACGCCGGCGCCCCAATCCGCCTCAATCGGCGACCGCTGCGCGGCCTATTAGTTCATTGCACCGGTGCCTTGCCGCCACCGCACCGCTCGAACACAGACTTTTCGACGACCTCCAAGGCCTAGGCGTATTGCTCGGCTGCACGGGCAACGTTCTTCGGCATGTTGCCGAAGATCAAGCCGTGCAGGGGGAAAAGAGCGTACCAATAGAGGTGGCCCAACCAGCCCGAAGGATCGAATTCGGCGGTCTGCCGCAACGTGCATCTCGACCCACCTGGTTCGACCTCGAATTCCAAGCAGGCCCGTCCCGGGAGGACCATTTCGGCACGGAGCCTGAGCCGTCGACCGGGCTCCAGCGCCTCGAAACGCCAGAAATCGACCGTATCGCCTTGGCGAAGTTGCCTAGGATCATGCCTGCCGCGCCGCAACCCAACGCGCCCCACGAGCAAGTCCAAGAAACCGCGCACACGCCACAGCCAGTCGCAGTAGTACCAGCCAGTGTTCCCCCCCGATCGCTTCCACAAACGGAAACGCCTGATCGACAGGAAGGTCTACCGGCTCGGTTCGCGAGTCGACCACCCGATGGCCGAATCGCACGCCTCCCCATTTGGCATCTCCACGCACTGCCGGATAGGCATCGGACCAACGCGTCTGCTCGAATTCGTGATCTTCGTTTCTCAGCGCCCGCTCAAGCGCAGTTGCAGCGCTCATAGGGTGAACGCCGAACTCTTGTAGTGCGGCATCGTCTCGCACCAGCGTTTCATTACGGACACCTTCGATCAAGAGTCTTCCCACCCGGGCGCAGACAGGCGTAACCAGTCCCAACCAGAGGCTCGAGAGCCGAGGAGTCAGAAACGGAACCGGCAGGATGATCCGACGAATGCTGCGAATCCTCGCGTACTCCCGCAGCAAGCCCAAGTATGAGATTCTGTCAGCCCCTCCGATCTCGACAACCTTGCTCTCAGGAAGGTCCTTGTCGAGACCCGCCATCAAATACGAGACAACGCCCTCGACAGCGACCGGCTGGGCGAGCGTCCGCGTCCAACGCGGGGTAACCACCACAGGGAGGCGCTCGACCAACGTGCGCACTATTTCGAAGGAAATGCTCGCCGAGCCAAGGATGATCGAGGCGCGGAACTCCAGTGTCGGCACTCCCGATGCACTCAGGACTCGCCCGACGTCCTGTCGGCTCTTCAAATGGGGCGACAGGTCCTGACCCGAGCCAAGTCCGCCTAGGTAAATGATCCGGCCGACGCCCTGCTGCTTGGCAACCCTCCCAAATGTGCGGGCCGCGTCGAGGTCAAGGTCCTCGAATCGAGATCCGGACGCCATCGAATGGACGAGATAGTAGGCAACCTGTACACCTGCTAGGGCGGGTCGCAACGATTCTGCGTCGAGCACGTCGCCACGACTGGCGACACTCATAAGCCCGAGCCGAGATTGCAGATATTCCGGGTGTCGGCTCAGGCAGCGCACGCGGCAGCCAGCTTGCTCGAACTTCGCCAGCAGGCGGCCCCCGATATACCCTGAAGCTCCGGCAATCAGGACGGCCGGCAGGTCGCTACGTTGTCTGGCATCGTCCATCACGGCCGGGAGTTTAGCCAGCCATTGTAGTAGGACGCCGGACGCCTCCCGGGCCTCTCCCCCTCTCTAGGTCCCAGTGGCAGTGGTCGGCAATGAGAGACGCTCCAGACGTCTGGAGACTCGCCAACAACCGCACGACAACGGAAACGTCGCAAGGGCGTCTGGATTCATCTTGCGGAATCGTGACGCCAGCGCTTGCCTTTCGCTGGCGGAGCTGTCTGCGTAGGGGCAGCGGGCATCTCGCCTCACTGGGCTACCTGCCCAATCCCTGGCGTGGTAACGCCCGCGAAGGCGCTCCCGTTGGCGCGGCTCTACAGTACCGGTTCGTAGCGGGCCATGAGCGATTCCAGCTCTTTGACTTCCTCCGGGCGCACGTCCGGCAGGGGAGGTCTCACCGGCCCCGCCGGCTTGCCCAAAATCTCCATCGCCTTCTTCATGATGCTGACCTCGTAGCCCTTGCGCCGAGCACGCATGGCATACAAGGGCAGCACGTAGTTGCGCATCAACCGCCCCAAGCTCGGGTAGTCGAGCATTGAGGCCCGCTCGTGCAGCTGCAACGAAAGGCGCGGAGCGATCGTGGCAATACTGGAGGTGTAGGTGCGCACGCCAATGGAGTAGTAGCCGGGTACCATGTCGTCGCCGATCCCGCCGATCCAGTGCAGCTTATCGCCGCAGCGCTCCATGATGCGCTGGTAGTTGCGGATATCACCCTGCCCTTCCTTGAGCGCGATCAAGTTCGGGATTTCGGATGCCAGCCGGAAGACCTGCGACGGACTCAAGTTGACGGTGTCCCGCGAATACAAGAACAGGCCTAGGTCTACCGCCTCGCCAATCGCCTTGTAGTAGCGCAGCAGCCCCTCAAAATCGGCATTCGGGTAATAGGGCGGAAACATCAGGATCCCGTCGGCGCCAGCCGCCTGAGCCTTCCGCGCGAGCTCGACCGACAGCCCGCCACCGAACCCGACCCCGGCCAGCACCGCGGTCTTGCCGCCGGCTTCGGCCACTGTGGCTTCCACAAGTTGCAAGTGCTCTTCCGGTGTCACCGAGTACAGCTCGCCCGTGCCGCCAGCGGCGACCACCGCGCAGAGCGGGAATTTCACCATCTCGGCAACGTTGGTGCGATAGGCATCCACGTCAAGGGAGTAGTCGGACTTGAAGTTGGTGACCGGAAACGCGATCACCCCTTCTAACCTCGAGCGCAGTTCAGACGGCGTCATGGTCCCCATTGTCGCACCCGGGAATTGCGAACTTCGGAGCGGCCGAACCGCCGCCAGCCGTTCGGGCGCGTACGACTTCGGAAATGTCGATCAGGTGCAACTGCCGGCCCTCACCACTGTGCGGCGAGTCGATCACCACCTTGGTGCCATCCGGGCTGAACCTAGGGTGGGTGTCACATCGCCACTCCCCCTTGTACTCGGCCGGGGAAAAGAAATGCCCCAGCGGCACGCGCCTTTCGCTGCTGACCTCGTACAGGTACGGATGCTGCAAACGGTCCTCGTCCGGATAGGTGTCGTTCAGGATCCACGCGTTGCCAGGCAGATAGGTGCAATGACCGTTCAGTGGCATCACATCAGGGCCGATCACCTCCGTCTCCTCGGTGCGATCCCGAAACAGATAGAACTTATCCTCGTGCGTCGGGTGCCATGCCCACGCCAGCACGGTTTCGGGGTCGCGCCAGATGAAGTGCGAAGTCTTGTCGTAGGGATCCAGCACATATGGATCAGAGCCGTCGCTGCCGACTGTGAACATGCGCGTGCCGAACCGGCCCCGCCCATCCGCGGCCCGCCAGCGATGCAAGAAGATCAGGCGCGATCCGTCGGGAGAGACCAGCAGGTGATTGAAGTAGTGCTTCATGCCGGCAATCTCAGAATGCGGATTGGGGATCGCTGCGGCCTCGGCCACCGAGATCAGCAGATCTCTCTCTCCAGTGGCGAGGTCCACCTTCCATATGCCGACATCATCCGGAGCTAGCAGGTCGGAGTTTGGATCCGCGATACCGACATAGCCGTAGCCGGGCCGCGTGTCGTTGAGCCTTCGGAAATCGGTCGAGACGGCCCAACTGCCGTCAGGAGAGAGCGCGTAGATGGCGGACGGGATCGTGCGCATCGCGCCGCTCTTCACGTCAAGGATCCGGCTGACGTATGCCTCGCCTTCGCGGTCGTTCCAGATGATCTCGCTGGACGAGCCAGGAATCCACTGCAGCATGCAGCCCTGCTGCCATCCCCAAGCCGTGCTGCTGCCCAAGTCGGTCCAGCGGTCACCGTCCTCGAGATCGACCATGCCGATACGGATCTCGTCGTCGGCCTGGGGAGAGCGGTGCTCAAAGTCGATTTCCATACCCAGCACCAAGCGGCTCGCGGGGTCGAACTCAAGTTTGTCGTAGTAGCCGAACCAATGATGCTTCGGCCCGTTTGTTAATGTTCGAACCGGGGGCAACTCGGCATCCCCTCTCACCCCGCAAGAGGCGGCCAGGCCCGCTGAACTGGCGACGAGGAATTCACGTCGGGTTGGTCGAAGCACGCGCGACTACATTAGCACCGGGAGGTGGAATGACGTGATGGCGCATGCGAGCCTCGGCAACGACTCTTGATCGCCCAGGCGCCGACGGTCGCTGCTAGAGAATTGATGGAGGCGATCGGTTGGATGCCAGCAAACCGCCGACCGGTACTCTCACGACCGAGGCGGACGCCGCAGAAATCGTTGGCAGAGCTAAGACGGCGGGTGGGGCCAAGCCCGCTAGCTAAGCGGCTCCGTGCCTTCGCTCAGGATGGCGAGATACTGGCCGTGTGCGAACAGTCGGTCGCGGCTCCTTCCCGTGATCTCTCGCGCCACTCCTTGCCTGACAAGCAATTGCATGGCCGTGGCGGTCGTGGGAAAAGAGAGTTTCGTGTCGCGGCTTGCCCGCGACAACGATAGGATTGGTCTCTTCTTGAGCAAGTCGTAGAGGCGCAGTACCGAACCAGCCCTTCGGCCGCTATTAGCTCTGATACGGTCTTGGTCATCCTGAAACACTCCAGATAGCCGCTGAGCAGCGGAGGCTGCACCCTCAGCGGTCTGCTTGACGCCTTCGAGAAAGAACTCCAGCCATTGCTCCCAGTCCCCAGTCCGGCGCACATAATCCAAAAGGTAGTAGTAGTCGCTGCGATGCTGCTTGAAGTACAGGCTCAGGCACAGTATCGGCTCGCGCAGCAGCCCGGCATCGCACAGCTGGAGCGCGATGAGGAGCCGACCAACGCGACCGTTGCCATCAAGAAATGGATGAATCGTCTCGAACTGCAGGTGCGCGAGACCGGCCCGTAGCAGTACAGATAGCCCGTCATCCTCTGCATGGAGAAAACGCTCGAGATCCGCCATGCAGGCTGGCAAGGCGGTGTGCGGCGGCGGCACAAAGACGGCGTTACTTGGTCGGCTGCCGCCGATCCAATTCTGTGAGCGACGGAAGTCGCCGGGCGTCTTGGCACGGCCCCGTTCACTTGACATCAGTACGTTGTGGATCTCACGGAGCAAGCGATTCGACAAGGGGAAGTCGTTCTCTAACCGCTGCAGGCCGTGCTGCAGCGCCGACACGTAGTTCCAGACTTCGTGCAGATCATCCGGCGGAATCGTCGAGGCTCCCTCGAGCTCAAGAGCGAGCAAGTCCGAAAGCGACGACTGTATGCCTTCGATCTGCGAAGAGAGCACTGCCTCCTTCCGCACATTGCTGAACAGACAGAGTGCCCTATCCGGCAGAAGAGACGACAGGCCATCGAGTCGCCCTAGAGCCAGCGCTGCCGACTCCAGCAACTGTTGCAACGTGCCAGCCAGAACCAACGGCGGGATCGGGGGCAGCGGCGGCGGCACAAAGGCACGAACCACTTCCGAGCCCACGTTCGTCACCTCGTAGTGTCCAAAGTCCTCTCGCTTCATGACGGACGATTTAATTAAATTCTAGCACTGAATTGACTTACTATTTTATTTTTTCTATCTAAATAATAATTTCATGATTAATTCAGCCGATTCAAGACCTGATTCCCTATCTGCCCCATCCTTAGTGGCGGCCCAAGGAAGCGATGGATTCGCCCGAGCAGCTTGGGGCAAGAGTCGCTGGTCATGAATTCTTGTATGTGGCAGGCATTGTGTGCCCGCGGGGAGGCCTGCGGTGAAGCCCAATCGGCCACCTCCTGAGGCAGGAATTCTAAATTTGGCCTTTTTCTATCTCGCGAGCCGCTGAGAGGCCGGCAGCAAGAGACCAGTTTTTGGGCCTTGACTTTGCCGGCAGCACTTTCAAACATAAAGTGTGGCCCCCGTTTCCAATTCCCGAGTGCTCGAGTCCCTTCTGGACCGCTTCCAACAAACCGCCGGCACCCTGCCCGACCCTCGCAAAGGTTCCAACAAGCGCTATGCCGTCGCCGATGCCGCGGCCTGCGCCCTCGCCACGTTTTTCTTCCAGTGCCCCTCCTTCCTCGACTTCCAGCGGCGCTTGTTCGAGCAGTCCGCCCGCTCCAACTGCCACGCGCTGTTCGGCGTGAGCAAGATTCCCAGTGACAATCACATTCGGAATCTGCTCGATGATCTCGACCCCGCGCTGTTCGCCGACCTCTTCCCCCTGTGTCTCGACACCCTCCGCGAGCAAGGCGGCCTCGACCCCTTCCTGCGTCTCGGCGGGCGCGTGTGCATCGCCCTCGACGGCATCCAGTTCCAGTGCTCGGACACGATCCATTGCGAGCAGTGCTCCACCCGCCATGTCGGCAAGCACAAAACCAAGCAGTTCTTCCACACCATGCTCTCAGCCAGCGTGGTGGCCGATGGCCACAACCGCGTCCTGCCGCTCATGCCGCTGTTCGTCCAGCCCCAGCATGAGCCCGCCGCGCAGTGCCCGGAGTTGACCGAAGAGCAGCGCAAGCAGGATTGCGAGCGCAACGCTGCCAAGCGCTGGCTGCCCGCCTACCTGCCCGCTCTGCGGCCCTACCGACCGGTCCTGCTGGGCGACGATCTGTACTGCTGCCAGCCCATCTGCAGCCTCGTCGCCGAGCTCGAAGCGGACTTCCTGTTCATCTGTAAGCCCAGCAGCCACAAGACGTTATACGAACAGCTCCCCAAGCGCCGCATCTGGTCCAGCGGCTGGCTGCAGACCCGCAACCAGCGCAAGCAGGTCGAGCAGCATCGCTACCAGTGGAGAAACAACGTGCCCGTGCGCGCTGGTGCTGACGCCCTCAAGGGCACCTGGATTGACTTCGAAATTTGGCGCAAAGGCGAGCGCACCTACCACAATTCGTTCTTCACCAGCCTCAAGGTCACCGCCGACAACGTGGCCGAGATCGCGCGGGTAGCGCGCGCCAGATGGAAGATCGAGAACGAGCAGTTCAATTGCTTGTCGCGCCAGGGCTACAACCTCAAGCACAATTTCGGGCACGGCCGCCAGGGTCTGGCCAATCTGCTCGCCACGCTGAACCTGTTCGCCTTCGCGCTGCATGCGGTGCTGGACTGCGTCTGCGAGCTGTGGCGGCAAGGCCGGAAGCGCCTCGGTACCCGGCGCAATTTCTTCGCGACCCTGAAGTTCCTCACGGAGTGGTTCTGCTTCCCCAGTTGGACCGCCCTGTTGGAGACCGTCGTGCGCAAGCGCCCGCCACCGCCCGCGGCCGGGGTGCCCGCGGGCGCCCCCTGACGAGGCAACCTGCCCGCCATCCTGCCAGCGCCAGGCTTCTCTTGCAGAGGCCCTCAGCCGGGGTGCGTCGCGGCCAGTCCAGGACCGCCTCAGGGCCGCTGCCACACGACTCACAGCCTCGGATGCCGAGTCCACAGCCGTCCGCTCACCCCGCAACCGGTTCCAACGGCGCACGCAAACGCTCCCAGATTCCACCCCACACGAGTCAGCCTACCTATTTTGAGAATTGCTGCTCCTGAGGTTGGAACGGCCGTTCGCGGCTTGGGGAAGCTTGGTATTGAACCGGCCTGCCCGCTGAGGACTCTTGGCCCTGGCTGCTAAGGCTTGCGTTCCGACGAACGGCTTTCCGTAGCGAGTGTCCGGAGTTGCTTCTCCAATGCCCGCGCTCGCTCCTCTGCTGCCCGTCTACCCTCGGCCTCCGCACTCGCGCGTTTCGACTCCGCACTGGCGCGCTCTTCCGCGGCCCGCCGCAGTCGCTCCGATTCTCCCAAATCCCCGTCGAACTCTTCCCCCGTGCGCGGATCCCTGAACACCAGCACTGTCGCCCCGTCCTGCCGCTGGCTGCGCAACTCCAGCCCCAAGACCCGGCTCCGCAGCCAACCACTCCGCGCCCCGCTCGCCACCGGCTGCACCTGGTGATAGCTCCCCCCGTTCGCCTCCCAGCCCTCTAACGGCGTCGCCATTAGCGACCCGGTCGGGTCCAGCCTCCAATATTCGCGTACTCCGATCCGGGCGTACTCCTGCGCCTTGTCTTTGGCATCCTTGTCCGCCGTCGAGGGCGACGCCACCTCCAGCACGAAATCCGCTGCCTTGCCCTCTTGCCAGACCTTGTACGAGCTGCGGTTGCCGCGCTGCACGCCGAACACCACCTGCACATCCGGCTGCAGACAGACCTTGTCATTGCCGCGCTCGTAGTACACCAGCAGTTCCATGGCCACAAGCACGTTGTCGCGATTGCGGAAGTGGTTGTCCAAGGCCACCGTGGCCTGGCTGACGGCCTTGCCGTGCCAGATGCTCTGCGCGATCCAGTTCCCTTCGGGGTACTCGACATCCGCGGGCTCGCGCGCCGCCGCGGCCGTTGCTGGCGGGGTGAGGCTGGGAACTTCCGTTTCTGTGGCGGGAGTGAATGCCATGGCGACCTCTGAACGCGCACGAGCACGCTTCCCTCGTAGCATACATGCGCCGGCGCAGGCGGCCCGGCGGCAGGCTATGCGGCTGGCGCAGCGGGCCCGCTCAGACTGGCCTGCAGTGGCGTAGTCGGCGACCAACCGAGGCAGGCTGCGGCCTTGCCGGCACGACACTTCGCTCTTGGGCACGGAGGCGGACGGGTGTAGCCATCGCCTGGTTGTGACGATGACGGACGCATCGATTTCGCATTCCAGCACGTAGCAGCAACACTTCAGGCGCAACTCCTCGCAGCTCAAGGCCAGCGCAACGCTGTGTGCCGAGAGCCGCCGCCAGGCCGATCCAACAGGCAGGCCGATCTGACCCGCAACCTGTCGGCTGGCCTTGGATGCGGATCGTGGGGAATCAGGATGCAAGATGCTCATCTTCAATCCGAGCCACGGAGGGTCGCTCGAACACTTGCCGACGGGCCTCCCAAAAGACGGGCCCAGCCAACATTGACCCGACTGCGCTCCTCATCCGTTGCGTACCGCAACGATCCCGAGGCAAACCGTAAGCGGCAAGTCTCAACTCACAGAACCCGCAAGCTGCCCCGCGTCATCGGCAACCTTGATCAATGACTCCGCTGGAATGCCCAGTCCACGGTGCAAACGCCTAATCATCTTGAGGCTCAGCGGCCGCCGGCGATTCAGTACCTCATATACCCGGTTCCGACTACCGAAATACTCGACCAGATCTTTCGGCGCAAGCCCGTTCTGCTCCATGTGGTAGCGGATGGCGTCCACCGGATCGGGCAGATCAATTGGGTAGTTCCGCGCTTCCCAAGCTTCGACCAATGTCACCAAGACGTCCAAGCGGTCACCTTCGGGCGTACCGTGCTTTGCGGTCATCAGGCCCTCGATTTCCATGAGCGTGCGACGGTAGTCTTGATTGGTCTTGATCGGTGCGATTTCCATGGCTCGGCCCTCAGATCGTTTGCGCATCAATGGCGTCGTACATGCGGTGTGTCCCAATGAACCGAATGCAGACAACCCGGTATGGGTAGTTGATCCACACCACGATGCGATACTTGTTCCCCGCGATGTTGAACACCGCTCTTCCGTCCCTCAGGATGCTGACACTTCGAACATCCAGCTTGACATCTGCCGGACTCGCCCAATCCGCAGCCTTGACCTGTCTATACCAAGCCATGACTGGCTCTCGGGCAGGGTCGTGAGCAGGCGTGGCGCCAAGGAAGGCCTTTAGCGTGGAAAGGGCAATGACCCACATGCCATGACACCAGTCTAGTCCCATATTGGGACTAGACTGCGCGGTTTCCGTCGCGCCGCAGCTTACGTCAGGCCCGCGTGCATCGCGCTAAGCCTCGCGCCCAACAGCACTCGGCGGCGAGGTCGGGGCCGATCACATCATCATCTCCGGCAGGGAGATCCGCGGGCTTTTTTGCTAACTTGAAGCGGTGAACCGCCCTCCAGCGATTTCTGCAACAGCACTAGCCCTGCTATTGATTTCGGGTTGCAGCCCCTCTGAAGACGCAGGGCCTGAGGAGTCGGCACCTGCGGCGTCGCCACGCCAATCGTTCCAAGACGATAGCGGCCAGACTGTTGCCGTGCTGTCTGACAACACTCTCTACCTCAGCGCGGTGTCGCCGGCCGGCCCGACCGCGCCTATTGCCGACCAGACACACTCGGCCATGCAACGGCTCGGCGAAGTTCTCGGGATGGCGGGCCTTGACTACCCACAAGTCGTCAGCTGCCATGTCCAGCTCTCAGACATGGAAAACTATGCCGCGATGAACGAGGTATACGGCAGTTACTTCCCAGAGGGCGGCTACCCCGCAAGGACGACCTTGGAATTTCCCGGCCTTCCTGGCGGAACGGGTGTGTTGCTAACCTGTGTCGCTTACGCAGAAGCGTCCGATATCGAGGTGATACGCCCTTCCGAGGACAAAATCCCAGCGGCCATGGGGCCGTACTCTCCGGCAGTGAGGGCCGGACGCACCGTTTATCTGTCCGGCCAGGGCGGAAGGAACCCAGCTACGGGCGAGTTGGGCGACACAGCGGATGAGCAAGCCCGTCAGACATTGAAAAACATCGGCACCATTCTCGAAGCGGCCGACCTCTCCTATGACAACACTGTGCTCGCGAGTTCCTACCTGCCCAAGGCATCGGACCTAGCCATCGCGGACAGCGCCTTCGAGTCGATTTTCAGTGTCGGCGGCGCACCCAGCCGAGCCAATGTCGTACTATCGGCGCTGCCCGGCGGCATTGCGGTGGAAATCACATTCATCGCAGTGGATGACAACTATGTCACGCGCTTGTTCATGCACGACCAGGCTCCCACGGCACTTTCAAGCCCAATCTCGCAAAGCGGAAACACTGCGTATACATCGGTCATGCCGGGGTCCGGAGCCAGCTTCAGAGAACAGTTCCAACATGCTCTGGACACCGGCGCGGAAGCCTTGCAGCTAGCGTCGCTCGGCTTTGCGAATGTGGTTCGAGTGAACGCCTACCTGAGCGACCTAGCGAATTTGGAAGAGCTGCGGACATTGATCGCCGAGGCTTTTCCGGACCAAGCCCCGGCGGTGTCGGCGGTGCAGGCCCACCTCGCCGGGCCGACCATGGTCAGCCTAGAGATGATCGCTGTCCGCTGACGCACCGCGCTCCTCCAACGTAGAACCGTCTTGGACTGATGGCAAAGGACCTTTGATGCATTCCCGACCCAGCAAGGAAGAACTGCTTTCCTCCCCGACGAATCCGTTTGTAGTTGAGCGTGCCAACTCGGCATCCTCCCTGCTTGAGAAGATGGCCGACACAGCGTTTCAAGGGCGCCAGCTCGGACAGGCCTTCGAGGCTTGGAAGGCGATGCTGGCCGACCCGGAATGCACCATCTTGATGGGCCTGTCCGGGGCTATGGTGCCGGCGGGCATGCGTCGGCTCGTGAGGTTCATGATCGAGAATCGCTTGATCGACATCCTGACCTCAACCGGAGCGAATTTCTTTCACGACATCCACGAAACTAAGGGCTTCCACCATTACCAAGGCTCGGCCGACATGGACGACGAGGCACTTGGCGAAGTCATGGTGGACCGCATGTACGACGTGCTGGCGGACGAGGTCCGCTTCCGCGAACACGATCTTTGGATTGGCAGCTTCGCTGCCCGCCTTGATCAGTCGCGCCCGTACACAACGCGCGAGTTCCTCTATCTGTTGGGCGAGGAAGTGGGGCGCGACTGCCCCGAGGATGGCATCGTGACCGCGGCGGCCAAGCATAACGTGCCCCTTTTCTGCCCGGCGATCGGGGATAGCTCGATTGGCATCGGCGTCGCCGAGAGCAGGCATCGGGGAGAGAACCGGCTGATGTTCGACATGATGGCGGACGTGCTGGAAATCACCAACGCTGTCGCCGATTCCAAGGCGACCGGGGTGATCTACTTCGGCGGCGGGACGCCCAAGAACTACACGCAGCAGTCTGAAGTTGTCGCCATCCTCATGGATCGGGGCAAGGAAGGCCACCGCTATGGCATTCAGATCGTGACCGATGCGCCCCACTGGGGCGGCCTCTCTGGTTGCACGCTGGCAGAATCGCAAAGTTGGGGCAAGATTGCCAAGGGCGCGACGATGGTCGACTGCCACTGCGACTCGACCATCGCCATGCCGCTGCTGGTGTCAGCCTTGGCAGAACAGACCGAATTGATCAACAACCGCACGCCGCCCTCGTTCGACATGGGGCGGGTCCTCAAGATTCGCCTGCCGTAGTCGACAGCGCGCCGTCGCTAGCGCAACTCGCTTAGGAATTCCACCAGATCGACCAGTTCGTCAACGCCCATTTGCTCCTGCAGGTCGTCCGGCATCGCAGAAACCGTCGATGCCCTGCGTTCCAAGATCTCCTCTTGCGAGAAATCAGCCACGATTCCTCCTTCCATGCGCAACGTCACGGTCTGTTCAGTCTCGCTGACCACAAAGCCCGAGACCTCGTCTTGGCGCGCCAGCGACAGGTGCACAAGGTCATAGCTTGGCGAGACGCTGGCACTTGGATCGAGGATCGCCTCGTAGATTCCGGCCTTGGGCAGCTTGTCGCCGATCTTCGATAGCTCCGGCCCGAAGTTCGTGCCGGCACCGTTGACGATGTGACAATCGCTGCAGGTGGCTGACTCGAAGACGGCCGCTCCGTTATCCGGGTCTCCGACCAAAACGAGCAAGTCGGTCATCTGCGGCAGCGGCTCGCTGTCCTTCAACGGCGGCACCGGGAACAGTTCGGCCGCCTGCTCACGCAGCCGCACGTGCATGGAACGCGTGATCGCAGCCCCGGCAATCTCGGCCAGCTCAGCCGGGAACTGCCCGTCTCGTGCCATGTTCACTAAAGCCTCGGCACCCTGGCTAGTGCCAGCCAGCGACCGAACCACCCGGTCGCGGACGGGTGGAGCCAAACGCTGGTCAAGCAGCATCCTCGCCAACAGGGGCACGCTCGCTGAGGATCGCGTATTACCGACCGCTTCGACCGCCGCGGCCGCCAACTCGGGCTGGCTAACGACGAATTCCCGAATCGCATCTTGGGCTCCAGCTTCCAATAGAGTCAGAGCAGAAGCAATCCCGACCGGATTGTCTTTGTTGCGAGCGGCAACCTCGACCAACGATGGATAGTGGCTGGAGAGGCCGTACCGCTGAACAAGCCGCGCAAACTGAGCCGTCCCGTGACCACGGCCAAGCAGTTCGTCGACCGCCTCGCGGGAATTGTGGTCCGAGGCCAGGTCAAGTGCGGGCATGCGCAGCAGGGCCTCAGCCGCTACGAAGAATGTTCGCGGCTTGCCGTCCATTGAGCGGCCAAACGCAAGCTCGCGCAAGGTTCGCGCCTTCGCGTCGCTCTCCGGCTGGAAGTCGAACGCCCGCAGATACCGTGCTGCATCAGCACTCTGGATATCCGAAGCACCCACGATCTTCGCCAGATAGCCAGGCGTAACCGATGCCCGCGAGCGCCACAAGATGTCCCGACCAGCGGGGGTGTTCCAATTGGCCCCGACCAGTGCCAGCCAAGCGCCCAAGTGTGAATCCCAATTCCCCGTCGCTCCAAGCCCAAGCGCCTCTAAATGCCAGCGGTCGCCCGCTACGTGCTGATTCGCCAGGCGAGCCCACAGCGCCGGCGCTTCACGAGACGAGTTCCCCCTGAGCGCGATCGCGCACTCTCGCCGCACGTGGGAGGACGGATCGGATACAAGCCGTTCCAAGAGGGGAACCAGGTCGACCCCTGATTGTCGGGCGGCGCGCAGTCCGACAATTCGGATGTCTTCCTCCGGATCCGTGAGCGCTTCGTCGAGATAGTCCCGGCCGCGCTCCTCGATGCGCGCCAGCAGCCACAACGCTCTAGCCCGTTGGCGCACTTCGGTTCCCTCGCGCCATAGCCGGTCCAAGGCCTCCTCGGCTTCCTGCCCGCCGTCATCGAGAGCGTGCCAAGCCAGATATCTCGCGTCGGAATTCGGGCTCTGCAAAGCCTTGATCGCTCCGGCGATTGACGCAACATCGTGGGCCGGAGGCCGGTATGCGTGGCCTTGGGGCGCGATGCGGAAGATTCGACCGTGCGCGGAGTCATGCTGGCGGTTCCAACCGATCACGGGGTCATACCAGTCACTAACGAACACCGAACCGTCGGGAGCTACCGCAACATCTACCGGACGCACCCATTTGTCACGCGCGCCCTTGAGCAAATCCACCATCCGTGCCTCGTAACCCGCCCCGCTCTTGGTCGCTACGATGCCACGCAGCACGCCGGGTCCGGCATCGGTCGCCAAGACTTGGTCCCAGACGTCGTTCGGCAGCAAGCGACCTTCGTAAGAGGCCACTCCGGTAGGGGAACCGGCTCCTGTGATCAGCAGGTTTGGGACCACGCCGGGATCGTTCTGGTGCCAGTGCCGCTTGGGGATTTCTTCGTGGCGGCCGGTGCGCTCGGCTTGGTTTCCCGCGCCCGTCATCTCGTCACGATAGCCATAGTTGCCGTACTCGAGGATGTAGTTGATCCGGCAAGCGTAGCTACCGTCGTTGTCGTTGTCGGACTGCCACAGCCCGCCTAGCGAGTCCACGGCTACTTCGTAGTTGTTGCGGAAATTGTGGCCCAGCACCTCGGTTCCGCCACCGTCAAGATCGGAGCGAAACACCATGCCGCCCTGATACGGGCTCCTAACCCCGACCAAGGCATCCGCGAAATCAGGCCGAGAAATCTCCGGTCTGTCGCGAAGACTGCGCTCGTAGTTGCGATCCAGCACCGGATTCCCGGCTTTGTCGATGACCAAGCGCCCTTGGCTGTCGTGTACGTAGCGACCGCCGTTGCCCATGTTCCAGTAGAATTTGCCGTCCGGCCCGAAAGACAGCGAGTGCGTCGAGTGGTCATTCTGCGGAGCGCCAGAGTTGGTGAATAGATACTCCTTTCTGTCTGGAACGTCATCGCCGTCCTCGTCTGTAAAGACCAGCACATTGGGAGCGGCCGTCACGATCACCTTGTTGCCGAGGACCGCGATACCCAGCGCGGCATCAACATCCCGGCCTTGGTAATAGACCTTGGAGGTGTCGGCGACTCCATCGCCATCGGTGTCTTCAAGGATCAGGATGCGGTCTCCCTCGGGGCGCATGTCGTTTTGGCCATGCTCCCGGTAGTTGACAACATCGCAGGCCCAGACCCGTCCGCGATGGTCGACATCAATGTTGGTCGGATTCGACAGGATCGGTTCAGAAGCGAACAGCGTCGCCTCCAGCCCGGGATAAAGATCAAGGCTGGCGACGGCTTCATCCGCACCGCGGCCGCTAGGCCCAACCGAGCCACACCCGGTCCAAGCGAGCGCGGCGGTAGCCGCCAATAGCAAGGATCGATCGCGATGATTTCGGCTCATGCTCAATTCGCCCGGCGGACGGCGACAGCAATCACGGGCCGGAATGATCGCCCTCTCGCAGCAGGCTCACGAAGAATAGCAAAGCCGTGAGGCTTGCTCGACGAAGAAGTCTGTTCGTCGGCAACCCGAGACGGACGGCAACTCAGCGATCAAGCCGCGGGTCGGGTCGCCCGCCAACGTTACCTGAGCCAGAGGTCGAAGTGCTCTGCAACGAAGTCGTCATCGACAAGGTGCGGGTACAAGTCACAGACCCGGTCAATCTCTGCGCTCTGGCCAGGTGAAAGGCACTCGGCTTCATTCAAACACCAGTTTCCGGCCATCAGGCCCTGCCTGCGCAATACCTCATGAATGCCAGCGATGCATCCAGAGAATCGGTTGCGAGCGTCGAAGAGAGCGGAGTTTGCGTCGGTCACCTCCGTTCCTAGGCGGAGCAGCGACTCGGGAATGCTTCGAGAGCTGCCTGACATAGAATTTCGGCACCGCTGCCAGTACTCGCACGCTGGTCTTGTCCAGACAGCCCAGTGACCGAGCAGTCCGCCCACAAATCCGGCGGCCGTGCCCTCACTGGCGTAGCAAGTCAGCAGATCTCCGATGATGTTGTCGTCGTTGCCTGTGTAGAGCGCAATCTCGTCGGCACGTCCTGAATCGCAAACGGCACGCAACACCTCCAATGTGCAATACCGGTCGAACGGTGCCACCTTGATAGCCACCAAGTTCTCGATCTCGCACAGGTCGCGCCAGAATTCATACGGGAGAGGAATGCCCCCGACGGCAGGCTGGAGGTAGAAACCCATGATCGGGATCACGTCGGCAACGGCCCGAGCGTGGGCAAGCAACTCGGCGCGGCTGGCTGTCTCAAGCCCTGCGAAACCTAACAGGCCGAGGTGGTACCCGAGGTCGACAGCGAGACCCGCCTCGTGGACCGCTTGCGCGGTCGGACCGAGGATTCCGGCGATGCGGACCACAGGGCCATCCTCAGAATCGGCGCGTTCCCGCGTGACTTCAGCGGCTAGCTCAAGCACTGGTCGATATAGCCCCACTTGCGGCTGGTGAATCGCGAACTGAGTGGTGTGGACGCCAACCGCCAGACCCCCCGCCCCGGCTGCGAGGTAGTAGCGCGTCAGCGCCCGCTGGCGGCGCTCGTCCAAGCGGCGGTGGGAATCCAAGGCGAGGGGATGGGCGGGTATCACCGCGCCGGCGCGGAGCCGAGAGACGACCGCAGCCTCCAAAGCGAGGAGAGCGCACATGGCTGGAGCGAAGATTGGCGGCGGATCAGGCCGCCTGCGATTCTGTCTCGGTCGCGGCGGTCAGACGGTCAACGATTGTGTCCAGCACCGCCGTTGCGCGCTCCTCGACTTCTTCCTGCAGTTGGTCTTGGATCGGGTGCGGCACGTAGACCGCGTCTAGGTCGGCCCTTCCCAACGCTGACGCTTGCGCCCGCGCCGCCGACCGGAATACGTCGGTGGCTATGGGGACGGCGGGAATGCCTGAGTTTTCGAGTCGAACGGAGTCGTGCAAACTGCACGTCGTGCACGAGCCTCAATCGGCCAAGGCTTCAATCACCGCGTGCGGCTGAGCCTTCCGAATGTCCGCCAGCACCGCCTCGGGTGCTGGTTTGGCAAACGTCGGCTTTCGAAAGCGCAACACTTCGGACACTCCGTAGCGCTGCCTGAGCAAGAGATCGATGCGATCGAGGAAGATCGATCCTCCGCCCTTGCTGATATCGAGAAGTGCGATCCGCGCACCTCCCACCGAAGCTAGCCTTGGGGGTGCCGACCCTTCCGGCAGCGGTCTTTCGTCAAGGGGGTTCACGACTGTAAGCGACATTCTGTTGGGCCTCCTGCGCCAAGCGCCTCGAATAGAGTAGCAGCCCTCGGAGCCTGTCGCCTAACGCTTTGCGGAAGGCGCAAGCAGAGGTGATCCCGATGCAGGATCTCCGGCGTCAGCGGTACGAGAGCGCGGTGCATCTGCCATGCAACGAGATCGAGTTGACGGGACTTCGCCCAAGAACCAATCCCGCTATGAACGCCTAACCGCTCCCACTCGTGGGCCAGCGCAAACGAGTTGTCTGCGGGCTAGCAACTCACTCGGCGCCTCCAAGGCACTGTTCTGGCCTTGGCTGGCTCATTCGAACTCGTAGCTGACCATCTGGCTGCCGCGCGGGCCCGTGGCCCATGATCCCAGCACCGCAGAAAACTTTCCGGCAGGTCCGCCCGCGACCATCACCCGAATCGATTCGGGCCGCCGGAACTTCCGGTAGCACCGCACCCCACGAATGACGCACTCATCGTAGAAGCTGGCCTCGTGCGTGCCCTCCCCGCCATCTCCGTCGTACTCGCTCAGCGGGACCCCGGTGTTCTCGAACAGGAATTCGACGACATCACGCTTGGTGAAACCGCCGCGACCCAACGTCGCCGCATGCTCGGGACCTATCACTACAAGCGCTTCGGACCGCTTGCAGACGCGATAACTCCAAAGGTTCGCCAGCACCGGGCAGATGGCGCGTAACAGCACTCTAGGCTCTCGCGCCTTGTGCTCGCTCACGGGACGCGGCGGCTCGGCACAGAAAAAGGTGACAGCATTGCGGCCCTCGGAAATGTCGAAAGCTTCGGACAGCGGCCCCCACGGACTCACCTCCTCGTTCTCACCGACCACGAAGCTGAAGCGTCCGGGATTCCCCATGGTGGACATGTCGATCCGGCCCGGGGCGGCGCCACCAAGGTTGCGCAGGATCAGTTGCAATGCCCGACCGATCGTGGAGTTGGCCCGCGCTGCGTTTGAGAAGACGTTGCTGCCGCGAGCGAACCCGAGTTCTAGACGCACCGGACCGTTCACCACGGCCAGCGGAGCAGCAAAGTGCGTGGTGCCCTGGACTCCATGGATATCGAGGCGTTCGTCGCACAGCGCGCGGACAGCCGGAACGAGAACCCTCATGTATTCGGGCCGGCAACCCGCCATAACAGCATTTGCCGCAATCTTTTCGACGCTGGCGGCGCCAAAATTCGGCGGGACGTGCGCGACCACCTCGTCGGGTGCCAGCCCGCTCGCCGCCAGCATGCGCTCGACTCGCTCAACCGTCGGCGGCACCACTGGCAAGGGGTCGGCAAAGCCAGTCTCGTAGCACCATTCCTCGGCGTCAGTCTCTGCGGGTAAGTCAATTCTGGAAGCGCGGCCGGCCCGGCGGGAATACAGATCGAGAGGCTCCGCAGCGTCCGCATCCGAGTCCGGTTCAAGGTGGCGCGAGACGCATCCCGGCTGGAAATCCGGATTGCCGTCGCCAGGCTGGGCCGGCTCTGGAACCGGCACGTCCAGACGCGTGGCCAGGTCCCTTCCGAGACGATTCAATTCCGCCTTGTCAAAGCCCTGCGTACTGGCGGCGATCCGGCCCGACTCGTCCAGCAGGAAAAGTGCGGGGACCGCCTCCAAGCCGAATGCCACGCTCGCCTTGAGATCGTGATCGAGGCGCAGTGGCAGGTCCGCCCCCAGCGAGCGGATCAGCTTGTCGGTAGACGTTCGATCATTCTGAGAGACCGCCACCACCCGATCGCCAGGCGCGATGCCGCGAGAGAGGGTGTCCAAGTAGCGCAGTGCCAGATGGCATGCCGGGCAGTCGGTCTTGAAGAATGCAAGCAGGGCCGGTCCAGATACCGGCTGGCCGGGGACTTTGGGCGCAATGACACCGTTGGCGAGCATGGGCATAACTCTGAAGGCGTCGAAGCGTGAGCCGCCTTCGAGCCCCATCCTACAAGAAGTGTGCAGTCGCGTCTAAACGCAGCGTCCGAGCGCACATCTGGAGAGCCGTCGGGCAAAGACTCTCACTCCTGCCGTCGGCGCTGCTCTGGTGCCGATCCGGGCCAGCCAGCGAAGCAGCGGCGGCGGCATTCAGCATGGGACAATGTTCCGGCACGGGGATGCTTGGCTCGCGCCCAGCCCTGCATGCCACAGCCTGGCCGGCCTGCTTCTCCGCGTCCCGCCTTCGCGCCCTCGGGGCAAGGCTTGAGAGCGGGCGGGCATGGCCAACGTTATGCTGATTCATCGGACACTCGAGGGTTAATTGGGGAGAGGAAATGGGACGAACAAAGGCGGTTGTGGAGCTACTTAAGGGATTTGGCAAGCGCTATACCGGTACGGAATGGGCTGAACTGGACGCGGAATCACTATCGCTCGTTCGAAGCAATCCTTTCGCATTCCTGATCGCAGTGGCCTTCGATCAAGGCATGCCATGGCAGAAGGCATGGCAAATTCCGGCGGAGATCGACCGGAGGAGCTTCTTGGATCCGAAGCGACTGGCATCCATGTCGGAAGCTGATCTCATCGAACTGCTGAACAGCCTGCCGATACTCCCTAGGTGGGGTGCGAAAGAAGGTGCCAAGACCTTGTCGGATGCGGCCCACTTGGTCTGCGAGCAGTTCGATGGTGACACAGGTGCTATCTGGATGAACTCGTCACCCGCCGAAGTGCAGAAGAGCTTGCAGCAAATCCATAGAATCGGCCCCGGGATCGCCTCAATGGCGACTCGCATTCTGTACGACGACTTCGGCTGCTTCCGCGGGCAGGAGCGGCAGATCGACGTAAAACCGGACACACACTTGATCCGCGTGTTTCGGCGACTTGCGTTTATTGAGAGCGATTCGGAGAAAGAAGCGGTAAGTGCGGCTCGACGCCTGAATCCGGAGTTTCCGGGAGCCTTGGATTGGCCAGCTTGGCGGATCGGCAATCTTTGGTGCCGCCCGACGGCACCGGACTGCGCCCGATGCCCGTTGACCAAGGACTGTCCGAAGCAGATATCGGCACCGGAGCCAGCCGGGCCTCCTCGCCGTACCACGAGCAAGGAACAGGCCTCGGCTGCGCCGCTTCTGGCGAGATCCTCTGCACCCGGTGCTGGTGCAGATCCTGACTACTCCGTCTATCCAGGCTGGGTCAAGGCTAGCGAGGAATCTCGGACTCTATTCCGCGAACTGAAGACGTTGGTGGACCAGTTGGGGAGGGTGCGAACGGACGCCGCCACGACTGTGATCTCATTCAAGTGCATGGCTGCGGCCGGCCACCGCGCACCCGTCTTTGCCTACGTTTATCTGCGTGTGCGAAGCGGCCTCCGAGTACTCGTCCACGAGAAGCACGTGCGCGACGTGCCGTTCGAGGACGGCTTCACGCGCCCCAACGATGGCGGTCAGTACCGAGAGATCGTCATCCGCGACCGGGAACAGGTCCGCAGAGCGGAGCCGCTGTTGCATGCGGCCTACGATACGCTCAGCAGATCCATATCCTACATATAGAGCTGACAGTGGCCGCCTAGCTGAACCGGGAAACGCATTCTAGTTGCGGCCATTCTGCCCGATAGGATCATCAGCGACTGGTCTCTGCGGCTCCCGGAGCGGCAGGTTGTCGAACTGGGGATCGTGGACTCGATCAGCCACGAGACCGTGCGGCGCACGCTAGGATTTCGGCCCCGGGCACGCGACTGCCCCAGTGGTACACTAACGATGTAAGCGAGGCGTTGCTCTCCCGCCCGCAATGAAGTTCGGCGTCATCATCTTTCCGGGCTCAAACTGCGACCACGACGCGCTCTATGCGCTCACGCACAACCTCGCGCTGAAAGCCACCGAAATCTGGCACGAGTCCGAGGAACTGGGCGACGCGGACGCCATCTTCGTCCCCGGCGGATTCTCCTATGGGGACTACCTGCGTTGCGGCGCCATCGCCCGTTTTTCCCCGGTCATCCGTTCGTTGCGGCGCTTTGCGGATTCCGGCGGGCTCGTAATCGGGGTGTGCAACGGGTTTCAGATTCTGTGCGAGGCGGGCCTGCTGGACGGAGCCTTGATCCGCAACCAGGACCTGCGGTTCGTATGCCGGACCGTCGACCTAGTCCCGGGCACTCTGGACTCGGCCTTCACTTCGGCTTGCCGGACGGACGCACCGCTAAGGATCCCGGTCGCGCACGGCGAGGGTTGCTACTTCGCCGACGAGGCGACCTTGGACCGGCTCGAAGCCGAAGATCGCGTCGCCTTTCGCTACGCCGGGGACAATCCCAATGGATCAAGCCGGAACATCGCCGGTGTGCTGGGCAAGGGACGCAATGTGCTCGGCATGATGCCGCATCCCGAACGTGCGTGCGACAGCGCCGTCGGTTCCACTGATGGCATCGCGATCTTTCAATCCATGATTGCGGCAGCGACGAACCGCCTTTCTGATGCAGCCTGAGGTCGACGAGCAGCTAGCCGCCGAACACGGCCTCACCGCTGAAGAATACCAGCGGATCACCCACCGGATCGGACGCGTGCCAACGCTGACCGAACTGGGAATTCTCAGCGTCATGTGGAGCGAGCACTGCTCGTACAAGAGTTCGCGGCTGCACCTGAAGAAGCTGCCCACGAAGGGCCCGCGAATCTTGGTCGGACCGGGCGAGAACGCCGGCATCGTCGACATTGGCGGCGGCTGGGCAGCCGCCTTCAAGATCGAGTCGCACAACCATCCCAGCTATATCGAGCCATTCCAAGGCGCAGCAACCGGTGTCGGCGGCATCTTGCGAGACATCTTCACCATGGGCGCGCGCCCCGTCGCGGTGCTCGACGCCCTGCGCTTCGGCCCTCCCGACGATCCGGACAACGGCGCAACCAACCGGCGGATCATCCGGGGAGTGGTCGAGGGCATTGCCCACTACGGCAATTGCATCGGCGTGCCCACGATCGGTGGCGAATGCTCCTTCGATCCCTGCTTCAGCGCGAACCCCTTGGTCAACGTCTTCGCGCTGGGCGTGTTCCGGAAAGACTCGATCTTTCTCGGATCCGCCAAGGGACTCGGCAACCCCGTCATCTACGTAGGCGCCAAGACCGGCAAGGACGGCATCCAAGGGGCCTCTATGGCTTCCGCTGAGTTCGACGAGAATTCCGATGCCAAGCGTCCGAACGTCCAGGTCGGCGACCCGTTTCTGGAAAAGCTCCTGCTTGAGGCTTGCCTCGAGGCTATGCGCACTGGCGCAATTCTCGGCATCCAAGACATGGGAGCGGCGGGCCTGACATGCTCGACCGCGGAAATGGGCGGACGCGGCGGGGTCGGGATCGAGATCGAACTAGACCTGGTACCGCAGCGCGAGACCGGGATGACACCCTACGAGATCATGCTCTCGGAATCCCAAGAGCGCATGCTGCTGGTGGCCGAACGCGGCCAGGAAGGCGAAGTTCTGGCGGTTTTTCGCAAGTGGGGCCTCGACGCCGTGGAGATCGGCACGGTCACGGCGGATCGCCTGCTGCGGGTCAAGCACGGCGGGAGCGTGGTGGCCGAACTTGACACGGGCTTTCTCAGCGATGACGCACCGCTCTATGACCGTCCCCGTACGAGGCCGCGGCGCACTGCGCCGCTGGACGGACCGGTCCCGAGCGAGCCATCGGACGCAGACCTGCTGGCCGGCATGAAGACCCTGCTGGCATCCCCCGATCTCAATTCCAAGCGCTGGATTTGGGAGCAGTACGACCATCAGGTACGGACCAACACGACATCAGGGCCGGGTGCCGACGCAGCCGTGATCCGCATCAAGGAGGCCAACGTCTCCCTTGCCATGTCGCTGGACGGCAACTCGCGGTACTGCGCGCTCGACCCGCGCCAGGGCACGCAGTTGATCGTAGCCGAGTGCTGCCGAAATCTCGCCACGGTCGGCGCGACGCCGATCGCCGCGACCAACAACCTTAACTTCGGCAATCCAGAAAAGCCCGAAATCATGGCCCAGCTCGTGGAATCGATCGAAGGCATGGCTGAAGCGTGCAGGCATTTCGGCACGCCGATCACCGGTGGCAACGTCAGTCTCTACAACGAGACCCTAGGCGAGGGCATCGACCCCGCCCCCGTGGTGGGCATCGTCGGGATACTGCACCACATGGATGCCCCGATCGCGTCTTCCTTCACGCGGGTCGGAGACATCGTTATCTTGCTCGGCGGCTTGCTGCCCGGCTTCCAGGACGAGGAACTGCCCCGAAGGTTCGGCTCCTCGCAGTACGCCAAGACCGTGTTGGCCCAGACCTGGGGCTTGCCGCCATCGTTGGACTTCGAGTACGAAGCGAGCGTGCAAGAGGCCACGCGCAACATCGTCCGCCAAGGCTTGGCCAACTCGGCGCACGACATCGGCAGCGGGGGCTTGGCCGTGGCGCTAGCGGAGTGCTGCTTCGGTCCACGGCAAGTCGGGGCGACCATCGATTTCGAGACTGACCACCCACTGCTCTACACGATGTTTCATGAAGCCCCTTCCCGCGTGCTGCTGTCTGTGCCACGCGAGAAGCTAGGGGAGGTGGTCGCAATCGCGGCAGCCCAGTCCGTCCCGCTGGTAGAACTCGGCCACACCGGTGGTTCGACCCTGTCCTTCGGGCTGAATTCGAAGACCTTTGTTGAAGCGCCGGTAGCGCACCTGCGCAAGATCTGGGAGTCTTCGTTTGAAGCTTCCTTGGAGTCGCAATGAGCGAGCACGCCGTCCCCTCCCGGAGCCGATCTGTCGAGGTGGACGCCGGGGACCACTTCCACGAGGAATGCGGCATCTGCGCGATCTTCGGCCACCCTGAGGCCGCCAACCTGGCATACCTTGGCCTGTACGCCCTGCAGCACCGCGGCCAAGAGAGCGCGGGCATCTGCTCCAGCGACGGCCAGACCGTCCAGACCCGCAAGGGGATGGGCCTGGTCAGCGAGATCTTCGGCGAGCATGAGCTCCAGCAATTGACCGGGCACATGGCGATTGGCCACACCCGCTACTCGACCGCAGGTGACATCGGCTCGCGCAACGCCCAACCGTTCTACGTCGAATGCAACAAAGGTTCCCTAGCGGTCGCCCACAATGGCAACCTGACTAACGGCCACGCGCTGCGAGCAGCGATCGAAAAGAGCGGATCCATCTTCCAGGCCACTAGTGACACCGAAGTTATCCCCCACTTGATGGCCCGCTCCACAGAGCAGACGTTGCCGGCGGCGCTCCGCGAGTCGCTGCTGGAATTGGAGGGTGCCTATTCGCTGGTCTTGCTGAGCACCAACCAGATCATCGTCGCCCGCGACCAGCGCGGGTTTCGCCCGCTTGCCTACGGCACCATGCGCCACAAGGGGCGCGATGTCCACGTCTTCGCATCCGAGACCTGTGCGTTCGATCTCATCGGGGCCAAGTACGTAGACGAGGTAGAGCCGGGCGAAATGGTCATCGTCACCGACAAAGGCGTGACTCGACAGCGCTTCGCGCCCGCGCTGCAAGCTTCCCAGTGCGCCTTCGAGCATGTCTACTTCTCCCGGCCGGACTCTACTGTGTTCGGACGCTCGGTGCACAAGTCGCGAGAGGCCCTAGGCCGCATACTCGCCCGCGAGAGCCCAGTCGACGCCGATTGCGTCGTGCCCGTGCCGGACTCTGGCAACGCAGCGGCGCTCGGCTTTTCCAAGGAGTCGGGGATCCCCTTCAGTCTCGGGCTCATCCGCAATCACTATGTGGGCCGCACGTTCATCGAGCCCAAGCAATCCATCCGCAACTTTGGCGTCAAGCTCAAGCTCAATCCAGTCAATCACCTCGTCGCTGGCAAGCGCGTGGTGCTGGTGGACGATTCGCTGGTGCGCGGCACCACGAGCCGCAAGATCGTTGGCATCATGCGTGACGCGGGTGCGAAAGAAGTCCACCTGCGCATCTCCTGCCCGCCCACCATCGCATCGTGCTACTACGGCGTGGACACGCCCGACAAGGCCGAGCTGATCGCCAACCAGATGTCGGTCGAAGAGATCCGCCAGCACACCGGCGCCGACTCGCTCGCCTACCTGTCGCTGGCCGGCCTCAGGCAGGCCGTCGGGGATGGCAGGAACGGCGGCAAGTATTGCTATTCGTGCTACACCGGCTCGTACCCCACGGAGCTGGTCGACGTCGATCAGTTTGTCCAAGATCACCGCCAGAAGGACACCGCCGGGGACATGATCGCGTGGCGGTCCAAGCCAAGCACTTAGCAACCGGCAAAGCCGCGGACCTGGCTGGGCAGCGGAGCGAACGGTCGAGTGTTCGCCACAGCCCCTGCCCGGCCTAACGGCCTCTTGTCGAAGAATCGCTCATCGAGGCTGCGTCGAACAGCGAATTCGCACGTTCGGCGCCTGTGGCCCAAGACGATTGGCTGGGATGGTGACGAACGGGCCGTGCTCGCTGTAGGGCGATCGTGCGCTTGGTCCTTGCGACCGTTGGACTCAACGGCCTAGCGCCGCATGAGGCCAGGGCGCAAGCTCGAGACGGCCAGAACATGCTCCCGCCATTTCTGAGTGACTTGCCGTCTGTCGCTTGGCCGTAGCCTCGCAGCGGCATACGGGACGGCTAGGCTGGACTAACCAAGCGCCTGTAGCCGTACCGCTCGCACCGGTGACCGCTATGGCGAGTGCATCGCTTGAGGCTCAGGCACGAGCGCTCTCGAACACTTCGACGTTGCGTGTCTGAGCGTTGAACTCCACGCCCACCAAATGGACCGGCAGCCCGAGGTGCCGGTACTTTGCCCCGTAGTCCCGCTCCTTGAGCTGCGCCAGCGCCGCGCCGCTTCGATTCTCCTGCCATGCCTTAAATTCGAACAGGTACACATGCCTGCCCGCCTGCACTGCCATGTCCAATCGGCCGCGATTGCTGCTATCCTCCACCCTCACCTCGACATCCAGCCCCGAAACGTAGCCGAAGAACACGCTCGCGTAGTACCCCTCGTAACGCGCAATCTCGTTGCGCGTGTGCCATTCGTAGGGAATGCTGTCGTACAAGGCGCGGATGCGCCGCTCCAGTCCAGCTAGATCGCCCTGAACCAGAAGTTCCTCAAGAGCGTCACGGTGCTGTTCGCGCAGGGTGTCCGTTCCGGTCAAATAGGAGAGCAGGCTCTCATTCAGGCTCTGACGCACCTCGCGGTTGGGATAGACCAGTCGAAAGCGCCGCTGGCCGCGACGCGTCTCCCGGCCCCCGATGGTGAGGTAGCCGGTTTGGAATAGAAGTGCTTCCGGGGCGATGCTGCCAACGTCGAACTTACCGAGGTCGTCCTCGCTCACGAGCATGCCGTCTAGGTTGGCGGTCGATATGTTGCACTTGATCAGGGTCTCGACCAAGAATCGCGGCGTGCCAGTCTCGAACCACCATGGCCTGAACATACGCCGGTCAAACAGGAGCAGGAGGTCAAAAGGGTTGTATACCCTCTCCGCCCCCCAGTTGTAGCCGTTGTACCAATCCCGAATCTGCTGGCGATCGAGTCCCTCCAACTCCGGGGCGAAGACATTGTCCAAGTCCTCCTCGGTGTAGCCACAAATGGCCGCGTAGCGTTCATCCAGGGTGATGTCGTTGAGATTGTTCAGGCCGGAGAAGAGGCTCACCTTGGAGAATTTGCTGACGCCGGTGAGGAAGACGAAGCGCATATGTTCATCGCTGGACTTGATCATTCCGTAGAGCCCCCGCAGGTAGTCTCGGTTGGCACGGGCGAGATCCGGATTTTCCAAGGCGTCCAAGATCGGCTTGTCGTACTCATCGATCAACACGCAAACAGGCTGGCCGGACGCCCCATGCAGGTGGCGGATCAGATCTTCGAAGCGACGAGGACCGGATGTGTGGCGGGCCCGCAGACCTGCGCTACTCTCCAGATTCAACAGCTGTGCACTCACATCCTCTTCCAAGTCACCGGGCTTGGTCGCGTTGAGCCCGGCAAAGTCGAGCCGGACGACTGGGTAGCGCACCGACCAGTCCCAGTGATCGTGGGCTTCGAGACCGGCGAATAAGTCTTGGTCGCCCTCGAACAGATGCTTGAGGGTGTCGATGAAGAGGCTCTTGCCGAAGCGGCGCGGGCGCGAAAGGAAATAGTGCCTGCCCCCTGTGGCTAGCCGTAGCGCGTAGCCGGTCTTGTCCACGTAGTAGCAGCCGCCCTCGCGGATGTTGCGAAAGCTCTGGGTGCCGATCGGTAGCACGCGCTTGTCCATTGCTCAGCTTCTACGGTAGCCCGTCAGTGGGCCATTGCCAAGCCCGGCGCGGCGCTTCAAGGTCTGCTGCCAGACTGCGGCGCATTGACCTCGGGCTCAGGGATGATGTGGCGGACATCTTGGAGCAGCTACAGCAAGCGATCAAGGTCGGCGTAGGCGTACCCAGTACAGGACACGACATTGAAGGGCTATCGAGGGATGTGACGCAACGCATGGACGCGGCGCAGCAGGACGGCTGCGGCGATGGCAAACGGTACTGCGATTCGTGCTGCACAAGCTCACACCTCGCGGAGTTGGTTGACGCAGGTCAGATTGTCCGGGATCACTACCAAAAGGACACGACCGACGACAGCAACGAGTGACGATCGGGGCCAAGCGCACGGGTCGCCAGCTTTGGCGGCGCTAGCCGGACGGCGCTCAGAAGCTGTTGGGCGGCTGTTTCTTGCCTCAGCCCGGGTTCAGCGGTCATTGGGAGACGTTGTATACTGTTGCCGTTCAGCGGCCGCCGGTCGCAGCGAATTCGAGGGAATCGAAGTGCAACTCAAGAAACTTTCCCGCCTTGGCTTGGTGCCATTGGTACTGGCCTGCGCCTCGCTGGCGTTCGGTCAAGACACGCGGATTTTCAACACCGTCAAGCAGAAGCTCGCGGAGGGCAAGCAGGTCGTCGGCGGCACGATCACTACCTCCGACCCGAACGTGTACTGCGCCATGGCGAATTCCGGGTTCGACTTCCTCTGGATCGAGATGCAGCACAGCCCGCTGAACTACGACCAAGTCGCGAAGATGATCTGGGCTTGCAAGGACGCGCCGGCGATCCCCTTTATCCGGATCCCGACGCCCACGGAAGGCGACCTTCAGAAGGCCACCGACATCGGGGCGCTCGGAATTGTCGTCCCAATGGTGGACAGCGTCCAAGAGGCCGAGGACGGGGTGACCTACGCCAAGTTCCCTCCCCGGGGCAAGCGCAGCCGGGGCGGCGGCCAGTACGGCCGTCTCTGGGGATCCGACTACCGGGCCGTGGCCAATGACAACATCATGGTTGTCGTGATGATCGAATCGCCCGCCGGCGTCGACATTGTCGACAAGGTGGCGGCGATCGACGGCGTCGACGTAGTCTTCGCCGCGAGCGGCGACATCGGCAGCTTTACCGGCTGGGAGCGCGACGATCCGCGCTATATGGCTCTGATCGAGAAGATCAAGGTCGAAACGCTCAAGGCCGGCAAGATCCTGGCCGGGCCGCTGGCCTGGCGCGACCGAGAGGGCTTCATGTTCTTCCAAGGACCTTCGGAAGGCAGCTTGATCAGGGACGGCGCAACGGCGGCCTTGCGACAGCCGGCCGCAGAAATGGAAGACGTCGCCACCGGCGACGAGAGCAACTGACGCGCGCCGCCGCGCCGCGCTGGCGGCGCGGGCAGAGCCTCGGACGGCCCGTCAGGGCTTGGCGACCAGCAGGAACAGGTACAGCACCGGGAGGTACAGTATCGAAGCCCGCAGCAAGTCTCTCGCGTCGCCGGCCGTACCGCTCTTAGCTAGTCTAACGCCCGCTGCGAGGTAGGCGCAGCCGAGCAGGAACGCGGGCACCGCGTACCACCAAGCTGCCATGCCCAGCCACGCCGGGGCCATCGAGAGCGGCAGGAGCAGAGCCGAGCTGACAATGATCTGGCGGTACGTCGATCTGCCCGACGGCTCGACCACGGGCAGCATCCGGATTCCGGCCCGAGCGTAGTCCTCGCGGTACATCCACGCAATCGCGTAAAAGTGCGGGAATTGCCACAGGAAGAGAATCCCGAACAGGACCCAAGCCTCGACACCCAAGCTGCCGCGCAGGGCAGCCCAGCCCATCAGCGGCGGCACGGCCCCGGGGAACGCGCCCAGGGTCGTCGACCACCATGTGCGGGTCTTCAGCGGAGTGTAGACGAGGTTGTAGCTGACTACCGTGCATACGCCCAGCCAGAAGCTGAGCGTGTTCACCCCTGCCAACAAGTAGGCCAAGCCTGCAACTGTCAGCCCGGACGCATAGATCAAGGCCGCACGCGCCGGCACTCTGCCCGCGGGCAGCGGACGCGTCGCCGTGCGACGCATGCGAGCATCGACATCCCGCTCCCACCACTGGTTCAATGCGCCCGTGCCGGCCGCCAGCAGCGCCGTAGCGCACAGGGCGTGCAGAGTTTGCACGGCAGGCAGGGCACCATCGGCCGCCAAGTAGCAGCCCATCGCCGTGGACATCAGGATGAGCCAGACGATCGATGGCTTGACCAGTTCGTAGTAGTCCGCCAGCTGGGCCGGCAGGCCGGCCTCACCAGTTGCGCGCATGGCGGTCGGGAGGTTGGAGTTCATGACCTACGCGCGCCTGCGCGCTTGGGCGTCAGCCGGAATAGGCGAAGGTGACTTCGGCGCTCTCGCTGGCCCCGACCGTGATCTGCACTTCCTGCTCCCCTAACTGCTCATGCACGGCTTGCAGCGTGTAACTGCCGGGAGGCAGGTTGCCGATCTCGAACGTTCCGTCGGCAGCACTGACCGCAAAGTAAGGGTGCTCAATCACGTGGATGTAGGCTTGCATCCAAGGATGGATGTTGCACTTGACCGCGATCTTCATTTCGGCGCGCGGGAAGGCGTAGTCGATGGCCGGAGCGCTCGAGGTCTGGGACTTGTTCCACTCGCGATTCTCGCGCGGCAGCGGATGCACGTTGTGGGTCGTGGGGTCGGAGTTCGTGATGTTGAGCGGCTGACCCATCTGCACCGCGACGACGTGCGGCTTGTAAATGCAGCCATCTTGATCCAAGTTGACCAAGTCGGTGCGCACTGGGAAGCGCTTGCCCTCCAAGCCCTTCGATACCCACACCAAGACATCTTGGAGCTTGCCGTCGTTGACGAGCACGCGGTCAGACGGAACGCGGCCGCCGTGCATCTGAACACAGTCGGGCTCGGCGCTCATGTTGACCGGCGGGAAGCGCGGCACATCACCGGAAAACGTGATCATGCCATTCACCGTCGCGGCCGTGGCCGGATCCACTGTCACCATCTCACCGACGGAGGCGGCACCGCCATCGGCCTCTCCGCCGCTCTGGCCCCGCGTCTTCGCGTCGTACTCGTCGAAGTAGTCGTCTCCGCCGCAGGCGATGGCCAAGGCCAGCAGGACGGCGGGCACCAAGGCGACCGCCAGAACTCTAGGATTGCTCACGCTCGTATACCTCCGAAAAACGTTCGAAATCTCATTGTAGGGCTTGCAGCCGACGTAACTCCGCACCATCCATTTGGAACATGTAGCGGGTCAGCAGATCGGCATGGTCGCCGGCGTAGTTGCGCGCTTGGGCCGGGATCTGGCCTGCAAACACCCAGCGGTCGCCGTCGCGTTCGAACAACTCGGACGGCATCGCCGTGCCCGGCGCGATCGCGGCCGGCTCTAGCAGCCAGCGGTAGGTCCAGTTCGGCTTCAGGCGCTCGGACGCGATCAGGAAGTTGGGCGCGGTGGCGTCGGCGTCCTGCGACGGAATCCCCGTCATGTGGCACTTCAAGCACGGCGCGGCATCGCTGATGAACAGCTGCCGGCCGATCGTCCGCTCCGCGTTCGTTAGCGGCTCCATCGCTTCGGGCATGTCCGGCACCGGTTGCGAGTCACGCGCCATGAAGAACTTGGTCAGCTTCGCCAACTGGCGGTCCGAGAAATAAAACGTCGGCATGCGCGCGTGCAAGTACTGGCGCACTCCGTTGCGATTCACGTCGCGCTCGCTGAGGGCCGGATTGGCGAGAAATCCCGTCAGCCAATCGGGCTGCACGCGCGCCCCCTCTGTGTACAGCTGCGGCGGCAGCTGCTCGGCCCAGTCGGGGTCGTCGGTGTAGCGCGGCATCGTCATGAAGGACGAAACATTGCTCGGCCGGATTTGGTGGCAACCCGTGCAATTGTGACGCTGGATGATCCACCACCCCTCTTGGACGGCTGCCCGCTCGTCTTCCGGCTCGAATCGGTATTGCTCGGGGAAGGTCGTCTCCACCGCGCCCAGCAGGAACGTTGTCAGCGCGTTGACCTCCTCGCTGCTGAGGTTGAAGTTGGGCATGCGCAAGCGCTCGAGGTGCTCGCGTTCCTTGCCCTCGTCAAATACGGCCGGGTTCTCGAGCTTGTGCTCGAAGAAGCCCTTGTGGCTGTACCAGCCCTCCAACTCCGCCTCGTGGGTCTTCAATGCGAAGTCGAGCCGCTCCAGCGGCTTGCTGCCCTCGACCGTCAGGTCCGTGCCAATGCGGCCCTCTTCCTCGAGGCCCGAGATCTCGTGACATCCGGCACAGCCATAGTGGCGGATGGCGTCCAAGCCGGCGGCGGCCATGTCCGGATCGTCCATGTACGGCGCGGGCGGATACTCGTGGTCCGTGCGCTGCTCACTGAGGTAGGTGGCGATGTCGCGCGACTCGGTGTCGGTCAAGCGCAGGCTTGGCATCACCGGGCGCGGCCGCATCGCATCGGGCACGTCCGGGTCCGGGGTGACTTCCGAAGGATCGTGGATCCAGCGCACCATGTAGTCGTAGTTCATCTTTTCGCCGACCCGACTCAGGTTCGCGGCGAAATCCCCGCCGATGCGGCTCTCGCCGTCTCCGATGGAATGGCAGCCAAGGCAGCCGCGGGTCTCGAACAATTCCTGGCCGCGCTCGGCATTCCCGCGCGGGTGCCGGACCAGCTCGCCGTCCAGCGCGTTCTGCCACAGGTAGGCCGAGATCTGCTGGACCTCCTCGTCCAACAGCCGGAACACAGGCATCTTCGAGCCCGGGCGGAACTCGTGGGGGTTCTTGACCCACTCCGGAATCCACTCCTTGAGATCCTTGAGCTTGATCTCCTTCAGGCTCGGGCCGAACTTCTTGACCTCTTGCGCGAGATTGGCCTCTTCCACCTCCAAGTTGTGGATCTCGGCATCGAGGCGGGTGTTGGTCAGCCGCAGTTCTTCGGCCCGCGCGTAGTACCGCTGGGCAGCGCCGCCATCAGCGGACGTGTCGCCCAAGTCGAGGCTGACGCGCATCTCCTTGGCATTGGCCATGCGGGTCGCGCCCAAGTTGCGCAGTTGCTGGCGCACAGCGGTCAGCTCTTCGGCTTCCGCGTCGTACCCCTCGAAGCGATGGCAGCCCCAGCAGCCCTTGTTCATGTACAGGTCCCGGCCCATGTTCAGCGTCTCGCCGCCCGGAGTGACGATCTCCTTGGCGTGGCACTGCTGGCAGCCCGCTTCGACGTTCTCGGGGAAATACATCGGCCAGAGCCAGAACTTGTGCCGCCCGTGGCCCTTGGTCACGCTGCGCGTAGCCCGGCCGTTGCCGTTGTGGCACGACGAGCAGCCGAACGCCTCGGGGTCGTGGATGTCGAGCAGTTCCGGCCGCGGGTGGCTCTGAAACACCGGGTAGATCAGGTCCGTGCGTCCGATCTCGACGGGCTCGCGAATGCCGAGATGGCAGGACTCGCAGCGGTCCACCAAGTCGATATCCATGAGGTGGATCTGCTTAATGCCGATGTCGAAGTTGCGCATGTTCGAGATCAGCCCGTCGATCTGTGTAGCGCCCAATCCGACCAGCCGCTCGGACATCAGCGCGTCACGCTCGGCGCGCAGCCGGTTCGCCTCTGCCAGCGCGTCCAACCGCTCGGCCTGCAACGTTGTTCGTCGCTCCTGCATGCCGAGGAACTCCGCCTCCAGCTGTGCGAACTGCATCTGGAGCTCTTCGGTCTCGCCCGAACCGTCCGCGAGCGGCAGCTCGACTTCCACGACGCGGGAGCGGATCTCCTCGATACCTTCCCGAATCGAATTCTTCTCGTCTTCGTCGTGAGAGACCTCGATCAGATAGCGCTGTGAGTCGATCTCGCTGCGCAGGATCTGGAAAGCGCTGCGCGCCGCGGTCATGCGCGGCACCACGCCCTGTCCGACCTCGCGGTCAATCTCTGCGATGCGCGCCCGGACCGCCTCCTCGGCCGCCGTCAGCTCGCCGCTTACTGCTTGGTACTCCGGCGACTGGCGGATCGCGTCCTCCTTGGCCGCTTGCTGCGGCTGCAGTTCCATCAAGAAGCGGGAGTAGTAGGCACTGAAGCGGGCCTGGTAGTCCTTGTACGGGCGCATGATCTCGACTTCGTCGTAGATCGCCCAAACCAGTGACGCCAGCAGTAGCAACATCGACACCAGCAGGTGGACGCTGTACGACTTGGTGGTTATCGGATCCGGCTGAACGTTGGTTTCTTCTGCCATGAAAATCCCTATGCCTTCCCTTTCGTGGCCTTGTCTGACGGCAACGCTAGACGTTGAACCATGGCGTGACCCACACGTACTTGATGCGGAACAACAGCCGCGCCGCCATCTTCACCGGCAGGGCCAGCATGATGATTAGCAGCGTCTGCAAGATCGTGTACTGCAGCAGTGACATGCGGCCGAGTATCTTGCGGCTGAACTCGGTCGCCGTGATGATGCGGTGGCAAGCGTAGCCCGCCACAACCGCGAAGCCGCCCACAACGAGCCCGCCGAAAATGCCGATCCACGGCTGGGAGGTGATGCCGATGATCTCGTGCAGGTCGCGGTTGATCTCGAAGATCAACCGGTTGTGGTCCCAGGTCATGCCCGGCCAGAACCACATCCAGCCCGGCCCGCGGATCAGCGTGCCGATCACGATCATCGAGCACCACAGGATGATGAAGCCGAAGATGAAGGCCCAGATCGCGAAGCGCCGCTGCTTGTAGGTGTAGTAGCCGTTGCCCAGCGGGTTCTCGTCAATGTAGGGGATCACGATCAGGCCGATGATGATCAGCGTCGGCATCACGACCCCGGCAATCCACGGGTCAAAGTAGACCAGCATCTCCTGCAGGCCGAGGAAGTACCACGGCGCCTTGGACGGGTTCATCGTCAGCGACGGGTTGGCCGGCTCTTCCAGCGGCGCATCCAGCGAAATCGACCACACCATCAGGATGATGGTGACGATGATCGCCGCCAGGAACTCCATGCGCAGCAGGTAGGGCCACACGGCCACCTCGCGGACCCAGCCTTTCTGGAACGGCTGCACCTTGCGGTGGTGCGTCTTGGCCATGTCCGGGTCGTTCTCCAACTGCTCAAGCAGCCGGTCGTTGGCGCGCGCCTGCCGCAGCGCGTACCAAGTGAAGAACGGGATGATGAACAGCATCCCCACGATCGGGATGTTGTCCGGGAGGGAAATGATCGTCCAGAGTTGGTGCCAATCCATGATGCTGATTCCTGCCCTCTTCCCAAGCGCCTACCTGCGCACCGGCTTGATTTCCTTCTCGAGCATGATGCGGGCGGGCCCGGAAATGCCGCCGTCCTTGCGGACGCGCCAGAAGTGGACAATCATGAAGATCGCCGCAAAACCAGGGATCGCGATGCAGTGCCAGATATAGGCGCGCAGGAGCGCGTTGGCATCCACGATCGAGCCTCCCAGCAGGGCGAAGCGCACGTCGTTGAAGGGGGTCATGCCAAGTTCCGGCCCGAACGGGCCCTCATGGCCCAGCATGGGCGTCGCCCGCGCCATGTTGGTGCCCACCGTGACCGCCCAGAAGCCAAGCTGGTCGTCGGGCAGCAGATAGCCCGTGAACGACAGCAGCAGCGTCAGCACCAGCAGGATCACCCCGATTGACCAGTTGAACTGGCGCGGCTTCTTGTACGAGCCGGTCAGAAACACCCGGAACATGTGCAGCTGCACGGTCAGCACCATCGCGTGCGCGGCCCAGCGGTGCATGTTGCGCAGCAGCTTGCCGAAGGGCACGTCGTGCTCGAGGTAGAGAATGTCGCGGAAGGCCTGCACCTTGGTCGGGTGGTAGTAGAACATCAGCAGCACGCCGGTCCAGGTGAGCACCCAGAACAGGTAGAAGCTGATGCCGCCCATGCCCCACGTGAAGTTGTAGCGCACCGCGTCTCGGTTGATCTTGGCCGGGTGCAAGTGCAGGAACACGTTGCTCAGCACGCCCAGCGTGCGGCTGCGCGCGGTCTGGTCGTGCTTGACGCGGAAGATCGACTTGTAGACCTCGGTCTTGGTCGGCTGCTTGAGCGCCTCGAGATCGACCTGTGCCTTCTTCTTGATCTCGTCCGGATCGATGGTCACGCCCAGCAGCTTGCGGGCGCCGTTGCCGTTGCTTTCAGGCGCGGCAGCGGGCTTGCCCTTGACGTCGGTTTGCTTTTCGTCGGCCATGCTCTTGGTCTCCTCGCGCCATCACACCTGGATGTAGCTGCCCTGAGAGTCAAACTGTGTGGGCTGCCCCTTTTCCTCGCGGTAGAGCACGCTCGTGTCCACCACGATGCGCCCCTGCGGGTCCAGTTCGACATACGCCCGATCCATCGGGCGCGGGGCAGGGCCTTCGTAGTTGCGGCCCTCCGGGTCGTAGCCGCTGCCGTGGCAGGGGCACTTGAACTTCGCCTCGCTGAGCTTCCAGTCCGGCGTGCAGCCCAGATGCGTGCAACTGGCGAAGATCACGAACAGCCGGTCAGTCGTGCGCACGACCCAAATTCGATTGCTCTTCTGGAAGCGCGTGTCGACCCCGATACCGTAGTCCGTCGGCGATCCAATGCGAAACTGCGTCCGCGGCTCGAAAATCGTGCGCGGAAAGAAGAATCGCAGGAACATCAGCAGGTTCGTCGTCAGAAAGCCGCCCGTGAGCAGCCCGATCAGCCTGCGCCGCGAGCGGATCTTGGCCTCTTCGTCCTTGCCCTCGGCTTGTATGCTCGCCTTGAGCCGGCCTAAGAGAGAGGTGCCGGATGCTCCCCCGGCCTGTTCTTCCGACATTCCGTAGTCCCTCCACGAAAGCGCGCCCCAGCGAATCGGAACTGCCTTCCCTCTACCTATTGTAGAAAAGCCGCGACCCCTGCTTCAACGACCTTCGAACGCGCCTTACGCGACGGGCGCGGCCACCCGTTCCAACATCTGGCGCGCGCGGCGCAGGTCGTCGGCCGTGTCCACGCTGACGCCGACGTGATGGTCGGTCTGCACCACGGCGATTCGATGGCCGCCCTCCAAGGCCCGCAGCTGTTCCAGCCCTTCGGCCAGTTCCAGCTGGGTCGGCTGCATGCGGCTGAAGGCCAGCAGGAAGTCCCTGCGGTAGGCGTAGATGCCGATGTGCTCCCAAGCATCCGCGGACACGTCGCGATCCGGGTAGGGGATCGGGCTGCGCGAGAAATACAGCGCAGTGCCGTCGGCGGCGGTGACGACCTTGACGACGTTGGGATCTTCGAGCACCGCCCGCTCCGTGATCCGCTTGCACAGCGTGGCCATCGGCGGCGCTGCTGCGTCGAGCAGAGGACGCACCACCTGTTCCAGCACCCGGGCGTTGACGAACGGCTCGTCGCCTTGAATGTTGACGACGACGGCGGCGCTCGCGGCTGCGGCCACCTCGGCCACGCGGTCCGTGCCCGAGACGTGCTCGGGGGAAGTCATCGCCACCGCGCCGCCGAAGCGTTCTACCGCGGCGGAGATCCTGGAATCGTCGGTGGCGACGACCACCCGCTCAAAGAGCGGGCACGCGACGGAGCGCTCGTAGACGTGCTGGATCAGCGGCTTGCCGCCTAGGTCTGCCAGAGGCTTGCCCGCAAAACGGCGCGACGCGAAACGGGCGGGAATGACACCGAGAACGGTCTCAGTCAAGACACTTCATTGATATCAGATTTCCGGGACCGGATCGCTCGGAGCGATATCCTCGCCCTCCCAGTTCACGTTGCCGTCGTCGTAGATCAAGACCCGCGCCCGGCTGCCCGGAGCGTGCGGCTGCTCGCTCTCAGGCAGGAAGCGACGGTGTTCGGCCATCACCTCGGCATATTGCGGATCGGCGGCAAGGTTGTCGAACTCCTGGGGATCTTTGCGCATGTCGTAGAGTTCCTCCGAGCCGTCGGCATGGCGGATATAGCGCCAGTTCTCGGAGCGGACGCCGTGGTTGCCCGGATTGTGCGTGGTGATGGCGGGCCATTCGCGAGGCGCGGAGGCGTCCTGCAGCTGCGGGACCAAGCTGTGGCCCTCCAGCCCCGGCTGGCCGGGCAGGCCGGCAAGCTCGACCAAGGTCGGGTAGATGTCGAGCAATTCCGCGGGGCTCGTCACGCGAGCTCCGCGGGCGACACCCGGGCCGGCGAAGATCAGCGGCACCCGGGCCGAGCGGTCCCAGAGCGTGTTCTTGCCGGTGATCAGCTTTTCGCCGAGATGCCAGCCGTGGTCGGACCAGAGCACCACGACTGTGTCGTCGGCATGGCCGCTCGCCTGCAGCGCGTCCAGCACTCGCCCGACTTGGCTGTCGACGAAACTCACAGAAGCCAGGTAGGACGCCACCAAGTTGCGCCACTCGTCTGCCTCTTCGAGAAACTTCAGCCGCGGCTCGGGCAGCTTCCAATGCAGGTACCAACTGAAGCGCGGCGTGTCGTCGCGGTCGTCGCGGCGGATCTCTGGCAGGACTACCGAATCGAGCGGGTACAGGTCGTACCATTCCTGCGTCACGTAGCAAGGCACGTGGGGCAGGAAGAACCCGGTCGCCAAGAAGAAGGGACGCTCTTGAGGCCCGCTGAGCGGTCCTTGCAGTTGTTCGACCGCCCAGCTGGCGACCTGCCAGTCTCCCTTTTCCTCGTCCTTGTGCGGGAAGGTGCCCCAATCCATCAGGCCATGGTTTTGCGGCGTCTGAACCAGCTTCTCCTCGGGGCGAGCGCCCACTCCGGCAGGCGGCCCCAACGACTGGAACTCGCTATCGGTCTCGGCGCGGCCGTAACGCCCGTGGTAGATCTTGCCGGTCGCGTAGGTGGCGTAGCCGTTGCGCTCGAAGTACTGCGGAAGCGACTCGATGTCCTTGAGCGAGTCGACCTCGCGGAACCACGGCGCGAGCCCGTAAATGCCGGTGCTGGAAGGCCGCCGCCCGGTCAGCAGGCTGGTGCGCGAGGGATTGCACAGCGGCGCCTGGGTATGGGCGTTGAAAAACGTTGTGCCGCGTGCGGCCAGTCGGTCCATGTACGGCGTTCTCACCTGTGGGTGGCCCTGCAGCGGTCCCACCCAATCGTTGAGGTCGTCGATCGCGATGAAGAGGATATTGGGCGTGGGCGGTGCCGCCTGCTCCGCCGAGCAGGCCGCCAAGATGGCGGCGATCAAAACGCCAGTGCAGGCAACGCGGATACTGTGGGCCATGGGAATTCCGGTCGATACCCTAGCACAGGCAGGCACCCCGGAGCAGCCTCCGGACTTCGCGGAACACAAGATGCCGAGGGGGGCACCCGCAGCCGGACTCTAGGCGAGGAAGCTCTTCCACTGTCGCGCTGGAGCGTGGTCCGGTAGCCTGTCGCTCACAAGTGCAGTTTCTCCTAGCCATTCCACATCACCTAGTGGGTAGGCGGGGATTGCTTACGAAACTGGTGCTCGACAGGGTCGAGCCCTAGCCGTCAGCCGGAAATCAAGGTGTCACCATCGCCCAAACTTTCATCAGAAAGCTAGTCGAAGGATTCGATCCACGAGCGCTTCCAAGCCGGGGCTTGGCGGCGATTCGATCCCTATCAGCGAATAGCTGTCACCCCGCTGAACGCTCCCTAGCGCTTTCCTGAGTTCGGCAACGTACGGCGATTCACCGGATAACCATCCGTGGGATACCAACTGCCGAATCCCCAGCCCCCAGTTAGTGCCTATCTCCTTTGATCCTGCTTCGGGACCGAACATGGGACCGATCACCAAAGCGACAGAAGTCTTATTCTCGACCCTGCGCAAGAATACAAGCTCCTCTCGGACCAAACTTGGCAACTCATCGGAAGATCCGGGGATTCCCGTAGCAGAGGCGCCATAGATATATGCCGTGGTCCAGCCAGGGCGAAAGCTGGACGTCACCGAGAAAGATTCTGCCGCCTCGCCGGGTTGAAGATGATCGCCTGCCGGTGCCCACCAGCCAGCATACCTGCCCGGCGGTGCCAGCCTCAGCAGTTCGGGACCGAAATAATTGTCGAACAGGGCGGCCTGCGGTGCTACTGTCGGTCGCGTGAGCAGCATATCCGTCGGCAGGAACCCCCATTCTGGATGATTGAACTCTAGAGAAATATCTTCCCCGGACGTGACGATCTGCCAACCAAGGATCGAAGCCAGTGCGCTTGCTTTGTTCGAGACTTGATAGGAATATAAGAATCTGTCTTCCGCCACGATCCGCGTCCGGTTCACGGAGAATTCAATTTCCGGCTCGCCAAGGTTTGAAAGCCTCATTCGGAATTCAGTTTTTTTGGATTCAGAGACATCGTCCGTTCCGAGACCTTGCGGGTAGCTCACCACATAATCTCCCGTGGAATTGTCTTTGCACGAATACTTCAGAGCATCCCTGTGCGACAGCATGCTTTCCAGAGACAGTGCCAATTCTTTCGCACGACCTGGAGGCAGGGCATCTGCAATCCGACGCGCTCTCTCCTCGAGCGTGTCGGTTTCGCTTTCGGGATTGTCGGGCTCATCCTCGCGAATCGGCTCATCCAACGTGCCGGACACACAGTCGGGAGATGAAAACCAGCCGCGCACGGCACCTATCTTTTGCGCCTGGAGGCTCACTGCGAATAATGACAACGGCAAGAGGATGGGAAGCGCTCTCTGAACAGCTGCTAGCACATGCACTGTGAATCACCTGGAAGTAGCTCCCAATGCCATGCGCACCAACTTGTCAACGGTCTCTTCCAGTCCCTGTGACGGCTCCTCGCGAACGCTCAGCGCAACATCCGTCTCGGATTGCGCAATTGTTCCAAGCGCGTTCAAGAGTCCTCCGATGTACCGGGAGCGGCTGGAGAGCCGACCGGTCAAGATCATCCTATGCAGTGCCGAATACCAATCCGCCGCAATCCATGACTTGCTGACAGACGGGCTGAATTTCGGACCGAATGTCAGGACGGACGAATAGTAATTGTGAGGTTCCATCAGAATTTCAAGGCCATCCTTCACCACGGAGGGGATGTCATCATCGGGTAATGCAACGCCGGTTCCAGAACCAACGTAAGCCGTAGTCCAGCCCGGACGGTAATTTGAGATAGCGGTGAAAGCAGCGAGACTCTTCCCGGGCTGGATCGCCATTTCAGCCGAACTCGCGGCCCACCTCACCAGTTTGCCTCCGGCTACGTTGCCCCCCAAGCCCGGTATCGGATGAATGCCTCCGGCCGGCACGTCTTCCGATACAATTCCGACAGGGCCGAGTAGATCGCCGGTGGAATTCGCTTGCCATAGCGGATGGGACATCTGTAGGGAGCTGTCCTCTGCGGAAACTACGATCCCCCAGCCGGTTACCGAACCCCGGGCCCCGGACCTGTTCGCAACCTGATAGCTGTATCGGTACCCCGAACCCGCGGCTTGGGGCGTGATCTCGTATGTGATCTCCGGATCGCTTTGATTTTCGAGTGCGACCCTGAGATCCGTGAATCCGGTTTCGGGTACTACTCCCGTCGGACCAATGCCGGCGGGTATCCTGGCTACGAATTCCCCAGTCTGGGGATCCAAGCAAAATCCGGGAATATCACCAGACCCGAGTTCCTCCACTATCTGCAGAGCGATTTCTCGCTCCAGCCCACTCGGGAGCTCCCTTGCGAGCGATGCTGCTCGCTCCATTACGGAATTCTGGCCAGTTGGCCCCGGCCAGCCGGAAGTACCGGATACGGCATCGTCCGACGGGCAGTCGGGAGCGGCAAGCCATGTCATGCTGGCTGTGACGCCTTGCCCGGCACATTGGATCGCGAGAACGCCCCCGAGAGTCAATGCGTGAAATGAACACTTCATGGTCGATTGCACCTGCGCTCCCTTACCAATCACAATGAACATGCTCGTTCGACGTTCCCACGTCTTCGTGCTCCGTATACTTAGCCCCGGCGGCCGTGCACGCTGCCGCGAACGTAGCATGCTGACCGGAAATGATCGATCCTGTGCTTCCATTCTGCCGTACGCACGATGACCACTGTGACCACGGACACGGTCGTGGAAGACAGTTCGGGCGGCGGCGGAAAGCTGCAACCCGTCAGCGGCTCAGCGCCGCCGGACGTTCGGGGACCGACTCGTCGTCGCGCATACCTTCGCCGTGCTTCCGCTCGGCCCGGTCCAATCCGGCTAGCACTTGGGCTGTGTTCTTCTTGACCTCTGCCTGAATCCTCGGCGGCAGTCGCTCGAACAGTTCTTGCCAAGGCCGATGTTTCATCTTTCCCATTCTCTCTATGACCCCAGCTACCCCTCACGCAGGAGTTGCTGAATGTAGTCATCATAGATCCCATCGGCCTGCCGCACGTACTCCCGATAGAACCGTTCCCCATCCATCTTGCGTCCGCCAATCAGCAGGATCGCTGTGCGACGAGGGTCGAAAGCGTAGAAGATCCAAATCGGACACCCTCCACTCTGGATGCGTAACTCGCGCATATGCGGGTGCCTTGAACTCTTGACCTTTGACGACTGAGGGCTCCCCAGCGCCGTGCCACGCACCACCAGCAGATCTACCACCTTCGCGGCATCGGTCTGCTCGCGGCGTGTCAGGCCATCCCGCCACGCCTCGAATTCAGGGGAGTACTCGACATTATCGGACGTGGCAGATTTCACTGCATGCCCGAGAATTCGAGGCTAGTCCCGCCCCCGCGCTCCGCACGGATCATTCAGACTCAAAACTGACACCGGGCATTCCCCCGATATCTTTGTAGCTTATTGCTCGAACAATCGCTAGACCGAGGGGTTTTCACATCGGTCGCGTCCCCGGGCGAGGCCCGGACCATTCCGGTAAGAAACACGGTTCCGTCTGGTAAGCTGATCTGCGGGCACGGTTCCGGCAGTCGAGCCCCGAAATTCATTGGTGCTACTCATGCCCCAACCTCAGTCTGGGGCCGGGCAGGCGATCATTCACTAGCGAGGCTTCTTCGGAAGCTCTCCTCCGAGCCAGCATTCACAGCCAGTGCCACCCCGGGCCGGAACTCGTGCCTCCGAGCAGTGCTCGGGGGAGCGCAGATCGAGCGCCGCGGCCCCGTCTAGGCCGCTGGGTGGGGGGAGTTGTATCCCGAAGCCCGACCGCCCCCCGATTGTGTTTCAAGCCAGGCGGCGGGCTGCACGTCTAGCATACTGTGAAACAGGCCGAGGCGATGGACATAACTCCCCCACCCGCGCTCACTTCAAATGAGCGGCCGCTGTGCGAGGTGCGCATTCCGAAGAGCCTTTTGCAGGATCATGGGCGAGGGAGTGCTGGAAGGGTGCCCAAGTTGACCCGGTTCAGTGAGTCCGGCAAGGAGGCGCTGATCCGAGAGTTGCAGGTTTAAGTGAGTGAGCTGGCGGCGGAGATCGCGGCGGTGAGAGTTCGGCTGGCGGCGCTGTAAGGGTGTCAGGGCAAGCTGCCCAAGACACGGAAAACTCGCTCGCTGCCACCCTCACCGGGCGCGGAGGTCAACTTGTCCACGCGGTGGCACAGTGGGCAATGGTTGCGGCGACTGCGGATCAAGGCTCGGACCTAGCTTGTCTAGGGGCTGGCAGCGCGGCCGAGTCGCCGGCTTCCGTGAGATTCCTCGCGACGGCTGGCTTGACAGGGGATATAGGTTTCCCGGCTGCCGAGAGCGCGCGTCGTTACCATGAGAGGTCGTACATGTCGCGGGCGAAAGAGCAGTTCGGGGACTTGCTGGCGATCATGCGCCGCCTGCGGTCCCCGGAAGGCTGCCCGTGGGATCGCGAACAAACGCTCGAGTCGTTGCGCCGTTACCTCATCGAAGAGACTTACGAGGTGATAGACGCCATTGACCGGCGCGACTGGACGGGGCTCGCCGAGGAACTGGGCGACCTGCAACTGCAGGTTGTGTTCCAAGCCGAAATCGCCCGGAGCGAAGGATGGTTTGACATTCAAGCGGTCTTGGAGGCAATCAACTCCAAGCTGGTGCGACGGCACCCGCATGTGTTCGAATCGGAATCCGTGGCGACGGCCGAAGACGTGACCGAGCGCTGGGAACAGATCAAGCGGCAGGAGAAGCCGCGACCGCAGGGTGAGGGCCTGCTGGACAGAGTCCCCAAGCACCAGCCAGCCATGCTGGAGGCACACCAAGCGGGCAAGCTCGCCGCCAAGGCCGGCTTCGACTGGCAGCAATTCGAGGACATGGGCGAAAAGCTCGCCGAGGAGT
The DNA here is from genome assembly GCA_965207255.1 of Bryobacterales bacterium. GTDB lineage: Bacteria > Acidobacteriota > Terriglobia > Bryobacterales > UBA6623 > VXMF01. The sequence goes on from OZ242276.1 coordinate 877,596, forward strand.
TCCGCGAACTGGGCGAGGCGCGCCGGTCGGGTGATCCGGGGCAAGTCGAGGACGAGGTCGGCGACTTGATCTTCATGGCCGTCAACGTCGCCCGCTTCTCCGGGGTGGATCCGGAGCTGGCACTTAAGCGCGCCAATTCCAAGTTCAGGCAGCGCTTCGGCTCGATGGAGCAAGCGCTGGCGGCGCAGGGCCGGGAGATGGCGGCTTGCACGCCCGCGGAGTTGGAACGGCTATGGCAGCGCGCCAAGCGGGACTAGGGCCGGTCGAAATCCGACCGCTGCGCACCCTGCAAGAGTTCCAGTCGACGTTGCCGCTGCAGGCGGCAATCTGGGGATTTGACGAAACCGACCAAGTCGCGCCCCGGCTGTTCGGCGTGTTCGACCGCATCGGAGGTTCCTGCCTGGGGGCCTACCTCGGCGGCGAGATCGTCGGTTTCTCGCTGGCCTTTGCCGCCTTCAAGCCCGATGGCCTTCGCTATTGGCACAGCCACATGGTGGGTGTCAGCCCGAATCTCCACGGGCAAGGCGTTGGATACCAAATCAAGCTGCGCCAGCGCGAAGAGGCACTAGCGATCGGCTTGGACCTTATCGAATGGACGTTCGATCCGCTTCAGGCTCGCAACGCCTACTTCAATATCGAAAAGCTCGGTGTCGACGTATACGCCTATCTGCCCGACTTCTACGGCATCACTTCGAGCGAATTGCACGGCTCGCTGCCCACCGACCGCTTGGTCGCCGCGTGGCAGCTGCGCAGCCCGCGCGTGGTTGTGCGCTTGGAAAACCAGCCTCTCACGAGTACCGAAAGTGCCGAGCGGATTGAGATTCCGGCCCGGATCGCGGATGTGCCGCACGAGCGAGCAGCGAGCCTCCAGGCACGCGTGCGCGAGTCCTTCCAAGCAGCCTTCGCAAGCGGCTTCGAGGTTTCGCGATTCCAACGGACTGGGACAGGCGGTGTCTACCATTTGCGGCCAAAGAGGTAGCAGTCCGCACCGACCCGCCGGGGCTACTCGGTATTGGTAGCGAGGGCTAGATGACAAGGAAGCACGGCACGGGGTAGCACAAACTGGCCTGGCGTATGCGGTAGCGCAGGCTGCGGAGCGAGGCCCCCTGTTATGCTGACTCGTGCCGGCGTGCCCTCCACCGGCTACACATGGCGGATCGCAAGACCATCGCGCAGCACGTCGCGGTCGCGGAAGTCGAGCACACTCCGCCTGCGGTCGCGGAGAGCGTGCATTACCCCGATTCGGACGGTCACTTCTTACCTGACAATCCCCTCCAAGCCCACGCCGTGATGAACGTGCGCTTCGCGCTCCAGCACCACTTCGACAAAGTCGACAACATCGTGTTGGAAGGCGACATGTTCGTGTACTACGAAGAAGGCAACCCGGCGGCGAGTATCGCGCCGGACGTGTACGTGGTGCTGGATCATGACCTTGGCAAGAGGGGCGTGTACAAGCTGTGGGAGGAGGGCAAGCCGCCGGACTTCGCGTTGGAGGTGATCTCGCCGTCGAGCAAGATCCGCAACGCGGTCCAGAAGCGGGCGCTGTACGCGCGGCTGGGGATCGGGGAGTATTTCCTGTTCCAGCCGAACCCGCAGGAGCGGGGGCGGCGGCTGGTGGGGTACCACCTATGGGGCCAGTCATACGAGGAGATACCGGCGGAGCCGGACGGGGCTGTGCGCAGCACGATGCTGGGAGTTTCGTTGCGGGTTGAGGGCGAGAACTTGCGGTTGCGCAGCTTGGCCTCCGGGCGGGCCTATGCGTGGATCGAAGAGAATCCCGGGAATCTCGAAGCCGCCGAGGCAAGGGTTGCAGCCGCCGAGGCGAAGGTTGAAGCCGCCGAGTCGAGACTTGAGGCCGAGGCCGAGGCTGCCCAAGCCGCTCAAGCTCGGGCTGACGCAGAAGCCGAGGCGCGGCGGCAAGTCGAGATGCGCAACGCCGAGTTGGAGGCATTGCTCCGTCAGCGCGGTTAGCGAGGTCAATGGTGCTGCGGTCGTGATGCAAGGTCCAGGAGCCTACCGCCGAACCCGTGGTCGAAGGCCCCTTTAATGGCTAGGGGCCCGTTCGAAGCCGACTCACGGCTGAGCATCCTTGTACGTTCGCGCATGACAAGCAGGTGCCTTGCGCCTCTGCCACAGGGCTCTTCGGTGCTCGGAGCGAGGATCTTGTGCAAGGCCGCCCACAGCTGCACTAGGGAAGATATTTCCCGAATCAGGGCAGTTCCGATCAAGAATGTAGTCTAGGTCCGGCTGAGACGGCCGTAGGTACGCGTGCGGATGTCTCTCAGTCACTCACCACAGAGAGTCAGCGGGGCGCGTCGAACATCGAATCTGCGAGCCCGAGTGGCCGCTCGCGCCGGCCCGGCCGCGGGCATCTACGATGGAGAACCATGGCGAGCTTCCCGATCGCGGTCATCACAGACGAGTTTTCGCAGGACTTCGAGCGCGTATGCGCCACCGCCGTCGAACTGGACATCGCGGGGCTCGAGATCCGCACTGCTTGGGACAAGAACGTGTTGGCCATGTCCGATCGCGAGATCGATCAGCTCAAGCGGATCGCCAATCGGCACGGCAGGCGCTTTGTCGCTGTCGCTTCGCCCGTATACAAGTGCGTCCTGCCCGACGGCGGGGAAGTCGATCAGCGCTTTCGACAGGACGCTTTCCAAGCCGCCTACGACTTCGGCGACCAGCCGCGAATCTTGGCTCGGGCGCTGGAAATCTCCCACCGACTCGAGGCGCCTGTCGTGAGGGTGTTCAGCTTCTGGCGCACAGTGGCGCCGGAGCCCAATTTTGAACGCATTGCGGAAATTCTCGCCGAGGGCGGCGAAGTCGCCCGCCGGTCCGGCGTCCGCCTGGGCCTCGAGAACGAGCCCGCCTGCCATTTTGCGACGGGAGCAGAAGTCGCCCGCGCTATCGACGTGCTCGAGCCCGATCCCTACGGGGTCGTGTGGGATCCCGGCAACGCCTTCGCCACCGGCGAGGCGGCGGTGCCGGACGGTTACCACAAGGTTCCCGCCGGGCGCATCTGCCACGTCCACGTCAAGGACTGCACGCTCAATCCAAGCAGCGGCCGCCCGGAGTGGTGCGACATTGGTGCAGGCGGTGTCGGATGGCAAGAGCAGCTCGCGGCGCTTGCGACCGACGGCTACCGGGGCGCAGTAAGCCTGGAAACCCACTGGACGGGCCCCGGCGGCGACAAGTACCTCGGAACGACCATCTGCGCCAAGAGCCTGGCCAGGCTCTTGGCGGAATCTTGAGCGGCTCTATTCGTCGTCGTCTCCGTCGCCGCCCGACCGCTTGGCTGCTTGTACGATCTTCTCGGACAGCTGTCCCGGCACGAAATCGTACGCGTACTGCTCCATCGAGAACGAGCCGCGGCCCTGTGTCATCGACGTGAGGTCGTTGGCGTAGGTGAGCATCTCGGCCATCGGCACGTGCGCATGGATCAACTGGGAGGCGCCCTTGGCTTCCATGCCTTGGATGCGGCCGCGGCGACTGTTCAGATCGCCCATCAGGTCACCGGAGAATTCCATCGGAGCCACGACCTCGACCTTCATGATCGGCTCCAGCAACGCCGGGCGCGCCGCCGCCATGGCCAGCTTGAAGGCCTTGCTGCCGGCCAGCTTGAAGGCCAGTTCCGACGAGTCCACGTCGTGATAGGAGCCATCGTAGAGCGTGACCTTGAAGTCAACCACGGGATAGCCGGCCAAGTAGCCCTTCACGGCCGCCTCGCGAATCCCCTTCTCCACAGCCGGGATGTAGGTCTTGGGGATCGCTCCGCCGAAGATCTCGTCGGCGAACTCGAAATCGCCGCCGCGATCCAGCGGAGCCACCCTGATCTTGCAATCGCCGAACTGGCCGTGACCGCCGGTCTGCTTCTTGTGACGGCCGTGGACATCCGCCTCGCCGCGGATCGTTTCGCGGTACGGGATCTTGGGAGCGCGTAGCTCGACATCGACGTTGTAGCGCTTGCGCAGCTTGCTGCACACGATGTCGATGTGCTGCTGGCCGTTGCCCGCCAGCAGGAACTCCTGCGTCTGTGGGTCGCGGTAGAAGTTCAGAGAAGGATCCTCTTCCAGCACCTTCGTAATGGTGCTGCCGAGACGGTCCTCGTCCTGGCGGGTCTTGGGCTGGATCGCGTACGAGATCGATGGCGGTGGCAGCTCGACCTGCGGAAACAAGACGGGCCGTTCCTTGACTCCCAAGCTATCTCCCGTCCCGGTGTCCTTGAGCTTGGCGATCACCCCGATGTCGCCGGCGTGGAGCGCTGCCACCGGCTCCAACGTCTTGCCCTGCGCCACGCTGATGCGCGCGAACTTCTCGTTGGACTGCTTGACGTGGTTATATACCGACGCATCGTTCTGCAGCACCCCGGAAGCGACGCGGAAGTAACTCACCCGCCCTGCGAATGCATCCGAGGCAGTCTTCCAGACACGCAGCGCGAGCGGTGCGTCATCGTCTATCTGGACCGCACCGTCCTCGGTGGCGAGTTCGCCGCGCTCAACCGGCGATGGCGTTGAATCGACCAAGAAGTCCAACAGCCTGTCAATGCCCATGTTGTGCAACGCGGAACCGCACAGCAGCGGCACGACTTCGCCGGCCGCCACCGCCTTGCGCAGGCCGCCGACCAGCTTCTCTGTTGAGAGCGTGCCCTCCTCGAAGTACTCCTCCATCAGTTCCTCGTCGGTCTCGGCCACGGCCTCGATCAGGCTGGTGCGCATCTCCTCCACTTGGTCGGCCAGATCGTCGGGGATCGCGATTTCCGCGCCTTGCCCCGGACCGCCCATCTCGTATTCGTAAGCGCTGCCGGAGAGCAAGTCGACCACGCCACGGAATCCGCTTTCCCGTCCGATGGGGAGCTGCACCGACACAGCGGCGACATCGAAGATCTCCTTGGCCTGTTGCGCGACCGCTTCGACGGAAGCCCGCTCCTTGTGCATCTTGTTGGCGAAGATGACCTTGGGCAGGCCGAATTCGGAGGCGAAGCCCCAGCCCTTCTCGGTCTGGATCTCGATGCCGTTGACGGCATCGACCACGACCAAGGCGGTCTCGGCCGCGGACATGGCGGTCTTGGCCTCGTTGATAAAGATGTTGTAGCCGGGGGTATCGAGCAAATTGACCTTCGCGCCCTTCCACGCGGCATTTGCAACGCCCGTGGAAATCGACACCTTGCGGGAGATCTCCTCTTCGTCAAAGTCGGTGATCGAGTTGCCCTCGTCAACGCTGGTGAGCCGATTGGTTGCTCCCGCCGTGTAGAGCATGGCAGCGGCTAGAGTGGTCTTGCCACAGTCACCGTGGCCAACGATGCAGACGTTGCGAATGTCCTTGCCCTCGTATACCTTCATTGCACCCTGTCCCAAGAAGTTCAGATTAGATTGCCCGGGCCTATGGTCCAAGGCCCGGCCAGCCACAGATTTCAACCCAGCGCCCCCACCGGAGCGCAAGCGCGGCTATCGCGTCTAGTATATGCGGTCAGGGCCCACTCGCCCTCACGAGCCGTTGTGTTCCTGCCATGTCGAGTAGGCATGGCGGCGCGAGCCGGTGTACTTGTAGGTGTCAAAGACCCACGCCTGTCCCGATGCGCGCGGGTCGCCGTCGAGTTCCAAGAGCTGCTGCAACTCCGCCCGCAGGGACTTCTTGGCCTCGGCATGGGCCGGGTCGGCGGCTAGGTCGCGAACGCAATCCGGATCGCTGTCAACTCGATACAGTTCCTCGGCCGGGCGCTTGCCGAACGACATGCGGTAATACTCGTCGAAGCCCCGCACGAGCAGGGACTTTGTCGGGCTGGCGTCGCAATTGCGGTAGCCGGTCTCGGGATTGCCAGCAGGCCAACGCTCCGGTTCATAGTTGCGGACATAGAGGTATTCGGGCGTGCGCAAGGCCCGCACCGGATAGCCCCAGTCGTTGGGCCGGCCCAGGTCGTGACGTTCCTTGCCCACCAGCATGCGGTTGCGCTGCGGATCGATCCAGCCTTCGGCGTCGGACACCAAGATCTCCGCGAAGCTCGTGCCGGTTACCGAGTCGGGAACTTCCACTCCGGCCAGCTCCAAGATCGTGGGCGCGAAGTCCCTGACGTTGATGAAGTCTTCTACCGTGCGTCCTTTGCGTCCGCCGCCGCTGCGGACGGCCAGCGGCAAGTGGAAGCCGTGCTCGTAGATCTGGCCTTTCACTCTCGGGAATGGCATGCCGTGATCTGAGGTGGCGATCACCAGGGTGTTGTCCAGTTCCCCGATCTCCTCCAGCTTGGCCAAGATGCGTCCCAAGTGGGTGTCGAACCATTCCGACTCCACCGCATAGTCGGCCAAGTCACGCCGGACCGTCGCGTCATCGGGGTAAAAGGCAGGCACATCGACATCTTGGAAGCGCTTGCCGCTAAGTTCGCCCGCTCCGTCTTGAAAAGCGCGGTGGGGCTCGTGAGTGCCGAACCAGAAGCAGAACGGCTGTTCGGCGTCGCGCTCCTCGAGAAAGTACTCGAAATTCTTGGCGTAGTCCTTGTTCGACATGGAGCGGAACTTCGGCTCAAGCGTATGCTTGGCGTATTCCGGCCCGGCGGGATTGCGCTTGAACCCGCCCGCCCCGTGATCGCCCGGGCCCCAGCCCTTGCCGGTGTAGCCGACATGGTAGCCGGCCTGTTCCAAGAGGTCCGGAAAGACGGCCCACTTGGCAGGGAAGACTCCGAAGTGATTGACGGCCTCCTCAAGTTGCCAAGTGTTGCGCCCGGTCAGGATACTTGCGCGGCAGGGAGAGCATTTGGGATTGGATGTGAAGCAGTTGGTGAACAACACGCCTTCGGCCGCAATGCGGTCAAAAGCGGGCGTGTTGACCCAACTGCAGCCGTACGCTCCCGCGTGGGGCCAGCCCCAATCGTCGGCGATGGCGAAGAGAATGTTGGGACGCGTTTCCGCTCCCCAGGCAGGGAGCGCGGCCGCCGCGCCCAGAGCGGTAGACATCATCTGTCGGCGGGTCATGCCTCAGTAGGATAACCGACCGCTCGAAGGCCGGGGTCGGGGGTCTCTACTGGGATCGTTCCAAGCGACCGAACATGCTGCCGCCGTGGTTGCGACCTGACCACGTTCCGGCGTAGGAGTCGCCGTAAAATAGGACGCGGGCCGTGTACGACCCCAAGCCCGGCAGGCCGAGGTCGGTCACGCTGACGACTGGTGTGTCGCCCGCCCAAAGCAGCTTGACCGGAACAGGCAGGGTCACGTCCGTGTCGCCGAACTGAATCCGCGCGTGGAAGGTCCAGATGTCTGCCGAGCGCTTGACCACCTTTTCGATCTCGTAGCGCTCCGACCGCTGCCGAGCCGGCTCGCCCCCGCCTTCGGCGGACGAGTCGCCATCCAGCCTGACCAGCGTGAAGTGGCCGTCCAAGACAGTGCCGCGCATCGACTCCTCGAAAGCCTGCTCGCGGGCGAGTTGATCCGCAGGAGTGTCCGGGGCAGCCGAGCAGGACAGGAGAAGCAGAGATAGGGATAGAACGAGTGTGGGTCGCACGTCCCCACTGTACCCGAGCTAGAGACTATTGCAAACAGGAACTTGCCACTGCCGGTAGAGCAAGGACGGGCTATTCGGGCTCGGGCCGCGCGCTGACGGTATCTGCTGTCGGAAATTCGGGCGGAACCGCCTGGGTGACCTCTCCGGTCACTGCCCACTCGGCACCCCGCTTGAAGGTGGTGATGAAGCCGTTGCAGAGCTGCGAAATCAGCGCGTGTCCAAGTGTCGTATGGAAAACCCGCCCCTCGCCGTAGCGGATCGTCATCAGGATAGGCTCGTGTTCACCCGTGCCCTCCGATTCAACGGTCGAGAAGGCCGTGGCCAAGATGTGGAGATCCTTGGCGGGGCCGCGCAAACGGTCGTAGAGTTCGTCGTTGGCATGCATCCAGTTCGGAGGAAGCCCCCGCGTTATAGGGTGGTCGGCATCGCGGATGTCGATCTGGAACTCGTGGCGGATGCCGTGGCTGCCCCCAATGCCAGGCGTGTGATCCAACACAAATTCACCATCACGCAAGCGAACATACGGTCCGTGGCGCTCGCTGCGCTCGCCCCAGCCGCCGATGCCGATCATCTCGTTGTAAGCCGTCCACTCAGGGAAAGCATTGTTGGCCGCATGGACAGAGACGAACGCTCCGCCCTCGCGGACGAATGCCTCGAAATCCGCCATGGCACCCTCTCCCCATGGCTCGCCGTTGTAATTCGACACGACCAGGTCGTAGTCGCCAAAGGCGGGCCGGTACGTGTCCATTGGGCCTCCCGGCGGCGGAGTCGTGGCGATGTCAACGGTGAACATGCCCGTCTCCTCGAGATAGCCCTTGAGGTACCCGGTGGTGGTCGGCCAAATGCGGTGGTTGCTCTGGCCGTCAACGATCAGAGCCGCGTGCTTTGCCGGGGGCTCCGCCACCTCCGGCGCGGTGCAACTCCAAGTGCAGGCCGCGAGAAGTCCAGTGGCGAGCGGTTTGAATCTCATGGTGACGGTTCAAAGCTAGCACGGGGGCCTGAGCCGAGCAACTCGTTCGGGGCTGAAGGCCCGCATGATTCACTTGTTGGGCGCGGCCTGAGCGAATCCGAGCCTGCCCGTGGCGATTGGGAGGGTTGCACCCGCTGCGATTGAGGCCGTTGTCGCTCGATCCGGACCGAGCAAGGTCTGCGGTCCCCGACTGCGAGCGCGATGCGCCTGACCGCCAAGCGAGCTACGCTACCCAGCGAGCCTCCGCAAGCCTTGGAATCCGGGCCGTAACCCAGAGGCGCACGGTCTCGATCCTAGGGCAGCGGGGTGGTCTGGCTTGGCCCGACCTGCAACTCTAAGTTGTTGCGCAGTGTGAAGTACAGGACGCTCTCTGCATCGATCTCAACCTCGAGCCCCTTGGTTGCGAGCACTCCCGCGGTGCCGGCCGTAGCTCCGACCGCTGCGCCCTTGGCGACGCCGCCTTTGCCTCCGAGGAGGCCTCCGACAACACCGCCCACGGCAGTACCGATCGCTACTGTCTTTGTATCTCGCTGCATCGACCCTTGGGCCTCGATGTATACCGCATCGGTCTCGAGAGCGTGCCACCCGCCCTCAAACTCGATCTCACGCAGGTCCAGCGATAGCTGCGCACGGCCCTTGACCCTGCCCGAGGGACGTGCGGCGATCACATTGCCGACCACGGCGCTGCCTGCCGGCACCGCCCCGCCGTGGAACTGCAACGGGTGGGCCAGCTGACCTCGGAAGTGATCACCTGGCTTGCTGCGGCCGGATGTGATCTGCTCGGCAGGACGGACCACGAGCAAGGTTCCCCGCGTGATCAATGCGGTAGCGGGCTGCTGTTCCGGATTGGGCTCCGATGGCCCTAGTGGAGTTACCGACTCGATTCTTACGGCGGACGACGGCTGCCCAAGGGCGCCGTCAAGCCCTTCCTCGAGAGCTTGCTGGCTGCTCGTGCTCGAAGGGCGGCGATCGCTTGGAGGCACGACTGGTCGGACTCCCGGCGGGGGTGGCTCGCGTGCTCCGTCGAGCACGGCGGAGGCGGCAGCCAAGTTGGAGGCCGCCCGACTAGAGGACGTTGCGGGCGAGTACTTTAAGGCGCTGGCCGGCGCGGCTCGCTGGCCGGGCTGAGACCCGGGCCCGACTGGCGCGATCTCCTGCCGTGCGACGCTTGGTGCCGAATCCAATAGCGTCCTAAATTCGAACGCTGCATACACGCCGGCAGCGGCTGCACCGATCGCGAGAGCCACTAGAACCGCAAGCTGGGGACCGGTCCGAGCAGGTCGTGGCTCGCTTGCATTCATTTGACTAGCTTCCATCTGACTCGGGAGGCGCGCCAGCAGCCCGCGCCCGGCTCACGGCCTGGCAGGCAAGCGTAATGCTGGGATCCAGTCCAGCCTTCACTGCATCCCTCGCCTGTGCTTGATCTCCGCGAAAGCCAAGTTTCCCTCTTGCATCTTGCGATGTGCGATCTCGATGTCGCCGCCACGACCCTTCACTGCGTCGGGGTGGTAGTGCCTACAGTAGGACTTGTAGGCCTGCTTAATGGTTTCATACGAACTCTCAGGCTCACACATAAGGACTTCGTACGGGTCTGCCGTGCCCCCAGGCCGCTCCGCTTGTGGGGGTTTCGCTTGGCGATCCAGCCTTTCGATCCCTCTCAGCACGTCCTCGAAGTGCGAAATCTGCTCGAAGAATCGACCCGTCCTGCCTTCGTCGAGCAGCGTCGCCAGCCGACCGCAGGTCAATCCGCTCTCGATGTTCGCGATAAAGTGCCTCTGAGTGTCAGAAAGTGGGGCTGACCTGCTCAGATTCCTCGCAGTCCATCCGGCCCAACTCTCGAATTGGGCGAGCCTTGACCTGCCATATTCATGCACCGAGCGCTTTCTGCGTTGCCAAGCCCGATGTGCCGCCCAAGCTAGGGGCATCCCTGCCACGATGCCCAGGCCGGCGGCCTGGGAGGCGGCGCCATCGACGTGAAGGGCCGGAAAGGGCCGGAAGACACGGTCCGCAAGGTGCGGCCAGATCCAAGTCAGGCCCCCGATGAATAACAAAGTCCGAAGCGGCTTCCACAGAAAACACCTCGCAGACACTATGGCTAAGGGCAGGCCGACGCCCATCGCAAGCGTGAACCCTCCTCCGTAGAAGATGGCGCTAGTTGCGACGAAGGAACTGTAGAAGATCAAGCAGCCAAGGAGAAGAATCTCGCCGACATCCAGTTTGCGGCTCCCAAGGCCCATGATGGCAACGCGCTAAGGGCCAGTATAGCTGAGTGTCGCATCGCGTCTGCTACAAGTCTCTTCCAATGAGAGATGAGCATGAAGGGAGGGGTTGTTTTCAGCGAGCGATGAGCACGAAGGAGGCTCGAGAGGAGATGCGGGAATCATGGAGAGATGATCTTGCAACTCGATTTGGAGACTCACAAGACGTTAGAGGATGTGCGGGCGTTCCTGGCGAGCAACCCCCAGGGCACGACGCGGCCGCCGAGCCGGAAGCAGGCCTACTGTGCCCGCACGCTAGGTAGGCGGTGCCGCAGTCCGCACAGCGGCGCTCCTGCTCGGTGGTAAGCCCGGCCTGGCGTCTGCTGAACAAGGAGTTCCAGCAGGCGCGCAACAAAGTCGGCCACCTGCGCCGCAAGCGGGCCTTGCAGACCGACGCGCAGGGCGCCTCGGCGCTGGAGTTGGACGAGCAGATCGCTGCTTGCGAGCAGCAGGTGGAGGGCCTGGCGCTGGCCCGCTAGTGTGGTGTGCCGCAAATAGGGTTAATTAATCCGAGACCTCGGCTAGTGCCAGCCGGGCGCGGTGGATCTTCTCGAGAATCTCTTGGCCACTAGCTTTCCAGCGGTATGGCTTCGGGTTCTTGTTGCGTTCGGACAAATAGCTCGTGATCGCGTCCGTCAGCTCCTTCAAGCTCGCGAAACTGCCCGCTCGCACACAGTCCTCCGTCAGGTCGGAGAAAAACCGCTCCACTAGGTTCAGCCACGAACTCGAGGTGGGCGTGAAGTGCATGTGGAACCGCTTGTGCCGCTTCAGCCAAGTCTGCACCTTCGCGTGCTTGTGCGTGCTGTAGTTGTCCGCAATGATGTGCACGTCGAGTTGCTTGGGCACTTCGCGCTGGATTTGCTTGAGAAACCGCAGCCATTCCAAGTGCGTGTGCTTCTGCTCGGTGCGGTAGATCAGCTTGCCCTCCAAGTAGCTCAGGGCTGCGAACAGGCAGATCGTGCCATGCCGGTAGTAATCGTGGGTGCGCGTGCGGACGTGCCCGCTGCCCAGCGGCAGCCCGGGCTGGGTGCGTTCCAAAGCCTGGCATTGCGTCTTCTCGTCGCAGCACAGCACGACCGACTTCTCGGGCGGATCGAGGTACAGCCCGATCACGTCCCAGAACTTGCGTTCGAAATCCTTGTCATTGGACAGCTTGAAGGTCTTGCTGCGGTGCGGCTTGAGATCATGGCGGCGCCAGATGCGACCGACCGTGCTCGGCGAGACCCCGGCCTGGCGGGCCATGCTGCGGGTGCTCCAGCGCGCCCGGCCGACAGGTTTCTGGCCCGCTTCGGCAATCACCTTCTCGACCGTTCCGGTCGGGATGGAGGGCCGCCGCCCGCGGCCCGGCTGGTCGCGTAGGCCGGCGATGCCTTGGGCATCGAAGCGCTGCGACCAGCGGTTGACGCAGGCCACGCTAACGCCCACACGGCCGGCGACCTCGCGCTGGCTGAACCCCTCGTGCCGCAGCAGCACGATGCGAGCCCGCTGGCAATCGCGCTGTGAGGTGGTGGAGGCCCGCACGCGCCGTTCGAGTTCCGACTGTTCCTCCGGGGACATATCGAGGATTTCGACGGGGCGTGCCATGGAGGAGGACTCCAGCCATGGTAGCACACTGGAGGTGTTAATTAATGGTATTTGAGGCACACTACACTAGGTGGCGGACAACCAAATGCCCGTAATTCCGAGCTCGGAATTAGCGCCATGTATTCGCGGGGCTTCGCCTCAGGCCGGCGAGAGCAACACTTCGGTCCGAAACTTGACTCAACTGCCAACCTGGCACCGCGACAAGGAACATGGAGTGGCTCGACCCAGATGTTGATGGAAAGTCGAACTGTGGCCACCCACCCATCGAGGGCCTCCCACCGACCTGAGAGTGTGCATCCGCTCCCTATTCACGTCCCTCTCGATCTCCTGTACGTTCGATGAGCCCGCGCAGGGTTTGTCCAGATCTCGATGGCACTTCTTCGGCGCTCGGCACCACGAATACAACACTCGACGATGCCTACACTGAACAAGGGTAATTCTCGTGGCATCGAGGGCATCGAATCCATCGGCTCTGACAGTCCCCAACTCCTCTACTGACACCGGAGTGCCTGCAGACGCACGGGCCGGACGAGCGTCCCGCGAGTCGAGCAAGGACCGAGTAGCGGGCGAATTCGGGCCCGAAGTCGCGATCGTCGGGATGGCGTGCCGGTTTCCGGGCGCGGACTCGATCAATGCCTTTTGGCACCTGCTGGAATCCGGAACGAATGCGGTTACCGAAGGCGTTCCGGGAACCGGTCAGGGCCGGGTGGGGGAGCTGTTTCCCGACTCCGTACAGAGCCAAGCCTGCAGGTTCGGCGCCTACCTAGAGGACCTTGACCAGTTCGACGCCGCTTTCTTCCGCATCTCCCCAGTCGAAGCGGAAATGATGGACCCGCAGCAGCGCCTGATGCTGGAAACGAGCTGGCGGGCTCTCGAAGATGCGGGTATCGATCCCGAGCGATTGAGGGGTACCCGCACAGGTGTCTACGCGGGAATTAGCAACAACGAATACCGGGGCCTGATATTGAATGCGAGCGAAACGGCAGAGCCCGCAGAAAGCCTTTACGCGGTGACCGGCACGTCGTTCAATACGGCTATCGGAAGGGTTTCTTTTGCGTTGGGCCTAGAGGGGCCAGCAATTGCGCTGGACACTGCCTGTTCATCGTCTCTGGTGGCCATCCACCAAGCCGTGTCTGGCCTGCAGCGGGGCGAAGCTGATCTCGCGCTGGCGGGAGGCGTGCATGCGATCTTGTCCGGCCGCCTATTGGAACTTCGTGCAAATGCCGGGATGCTCTCACCCGACGGTCGCTGCGCCACCTTCGACGCTGCTGCCAACGGATACGTCAGGGGCGAGGGATGCGGCATCGTGGTCCTCAAGCGGCTTGCCGCAGCGGAGGCCGACGGCGACCGCATCTGGGGAGTGATCCGGGGCACGGCGCTGAACCAAGACGGGGCGAGCCCGGGCCTGACCGTTCCGAGCGCTCCGGCGCAGGAGCGAGTCATAAAGGAGGCGCTTCGCCGAGCAGGACTTGGCCCGTCCGAAGTGGACTATGTGGAGGCCCACGGAACGGGGACCGAGGTAGGCGATCCTATCGAGATCAGCGCGGCGGCTGCAGCTTACGGAATCGGACGCCCTGCGGATCGACCGTTGCTGATCGGCTCGGTCAAGACCAACATCGGCCACTTGGAAGCCGCCGCCGGTATTGCTGGCGTGATCAAGGCCGTGCTCGCCATGAAGCACCGGCTCATCCCGAAACACCTGCACTTCCAGACACCGAGCCCGCAAATGGACTGGAAACGGATGCCGCTCCGGGTCACAGCGACGCCGACTGAGTGGCCCTCTAGTGCTGACCGTCCGCCACGGTCTGGCGTCAGCGGGTTCGGCTGGTCCGGCACGAACGCCCACGTTGTATTGGAGGGATACGGCACTGCATCTGGTTCCAACGGCGGGCACTTGGCGGTCGGCGCGGCACAGCCGATTGCCGCGTCCCTCCCTGATGTCGTCGAAGAACCGCCGCTGGCCGAGGACGGGCTTGTCCCTCGCGGAACGCGCGTGCTGATGCTCTCGGGCAAGACGAATGCAGCGCTCCGGGAACTGGCCGTCCGTTACCTCACGTGGCTCGACGGGCATAGCTCCGAACTTTCGCCTTCGGGCACGGCGTCCGATCCGCTGCTTGCGGACATGGCTTGGACGGCCGCCTCAGGCAGGACCCACTTCGGCCATCGCGCGGGCGTAGTCTTTCAAGACGCGGACACGCTGCGACAACGTCTAACAGCGCTGGCCGAAGAGGACGGGCGGGCACGGCCGACCACGGCGACGACGGTGGCCTTCCTGTACACCGGGCAGGCCAGCCAGTGGGTCGGCATGGGGGAAGCACTCTATGCTAGCGAGCCGGTGGTGCGGGCGGTGCTCGACCGCTGCGACGCGCTGCTCGTCGCCGAGCGCGGCGATTCGCTGCTGGATGTGATGTTCGGCCGCCCCGGTGCAGCGGGCGAGCTGGACGACCCGCGGTGGAAGCAGCCGGCAATCTATGCCCTCGAATGCGCCTTGAGCGCACTCTGGTCAGCGATCGGCATCCGCCCGGATGTGGTCCTGGGCCACAGCCTAGGCGAGATTGCAGCAGCGCACACCGCAGGGATGTTGGGCCTGGAGGACGGCCTGCGCATGGCGGCGGTGCGCGGCGAGCTGTTCGGGGCGGTTCCCGGCGAGGGTGCGATGGGGGCCGTATTCGCGCCTGCATCGCACGTGGCGGCGACGCTGGCCCGATATGACGAGGACTCGCCCGACAGCGGCCTGTGCATCGCGGCTGACAACGGCGCACATCAGGCCATCAGCGGTCCGGCCGCAGAGGTTGCTACGGTCCTGGCGCACTTTGAAGCCCAGGGAATCCGGGTCGCGCGGCTAAGGAAGAGCCCGGCCTACCACAGCGCGATGATCGAACCGGCGCTCGGTGAGCTGGAAGCGGCTCTGTCGTCGATTGCCTTCAAGCCGTCATCGCTGACGCTCGTTAGCAACCCCACCGGCCGAGCGTTGGAGCCCGGTACGATCCTCGAAACGGGCTATTGGTGCCAACAGGCTCGCCAGAGGGTAAAGTTTCGCGACTGCGTCGAGAGGCTGGCTGATCTGGGAGTGGACGCAGTGATCGAGATCGGCCCGCAAGGCGTGCTAGGGCCGATGACGACCCTCGCCTGGCCGGAAGCAGCCGGGAAGGCAGAACCGGTGGTGCTAGCGAGCCTCAGGCGGCCGGCAAGGGACGAAGAGCCACCGAAGGCGGGTTCGGGCGGCGGCTTCGCGGACGCGGTTGCAGGTGCCTACGAGGCGGGCCTCCCGCTACACTTCCCCGGCCTCTTCGCGGGGGAGGCAAGGCGCCGGATTTCGCTGCCAGGCTATCCGTTCCAGCGCGAACGCCACTGGATCGAGGCACCGAAGAGGCGGCAGCGCAGCAGCGGGCATCCGTTACTGGGGGACCGGCACGACTCCGCGAGCGGCCAAGTCGCGTTCGACACCGACATCTTCCCCTCTTACCCCGCATGGCTGAGCGACCACCGGGTCTTCGGCCGACTGGTAGCCCCGGGCGCACTCTACGGTGCCATGGCGGCCACAGCAAGCGTCGTCGATGGGAGCGGGCCGGTAGTTCTGGAGGACTTCCAACTGCACAACGCTCTGGTCTTCCCGCCAGAGGATTCTCAAGACGAGTCCGATTCGGGAGGGCGTGCCCTACAGGTTCTGCTTGACGGCAGCGGTGAAGAGCCATCGAGCCGCATCCGAGTCCTAAGCAAGGGTGCGAGCGACGAGACGTGGACGCTTCACGCAGAGGGGCGGATCTCCTCTCCATCGGGACTCGGGTCGCCCGACAACGCAGCCGCAGTTGACTTAGAGAGCGTGAGGTCCGCCCTCGCGCCGGTCGACCTGCCTGCCTACTACCGATCCAAGGCCAGCGTGGGGATCGATCTCGGTCAATCGTTCCGCACGCTCGACGCGCTCTGGTCCCGGCCAGGCGAGGCGTTGGGAGAGGTTACGTTCCCCGCCCAACTCGGCCCTAACGGGCTGGATATCCATCCGCTCCTGCTGGACGGTTGCTTCCAGGTCATGGGCGCGGCCCGCCCGTCTACCGTCGAAAATGACGGCACCACCTACTTGCCGTTCGGGTGGGACCGGCTGTGGCTGAGGGACGGCCTGCCGAACCGGGTGCTCTGCCACGTGCGCCTCAAGGGGGAATCTTCCGACCGGCAGGCCGCTGCCGAAGGTGATCCGCCGCCGGAAGTCGTGAGCGCAGATTTCGACCTGTACGACCCAAGTGGTAACCCGATTGGCGGGCTAAGCGGATTCACGGTCAAGCGGGCTACGAGGGCAGCGTTGCTGTCGGCCGTGGAAGGGTTGCAGGATCTTCTGTACGAAGTTGTGTGGCGCAGCAGCGAACTGCCGCCCGGCAGGCCGCCTGCCGACTTCCTCACCGCTCCCACGGCAATTGCAGCAGAAACTGGCCTTCTGACAGCCTACTTGGCGAACGAGAATGTCGGCGCAGTCGAACGCGCCGCACTGCTGGCGGACTTGGAGATGCTTGCGCGCGCATACGCCCTTCTCACTTTCGACAGGCTTGGATGGGAGCGTGTGGCAGGCCAAGCCGTCGAGCCCGCTGCGTTGCAGCAACGCCTCTCCGTTGGAGCAGAGCACAAGCGCCTGTTCCGCCGAATGCTGGAGATGCTTGCTCAGGCCGGGGTCTTGGACGAGAAGGGTGACGGCTTCGTTGTCAAGATCGGATCCGGGGAGAGGTTGCCGGACGACTTGCCAGCCGATCCGGAGGTGCTGGCCGCCGACATGGCTGCAAGATTCGCCCACGGGTCCAACGAGATCGGGCTCTTCCGGCGTAGCGCCCACGCCTTGCCGCAAGTGCTGCGTGGCGAAGCGGATGCACTGACACTGCTCTTCAGCAGCGGCGAGCCGACCGCGGCCGATCTGTATCGCAAGGCACCGGTGGCGAGGGCGTTGAACCGGCTGCTAGCGGACGCCGTTGCCTCACTGCTGCGCGACATGCCGGCCGGGCGGCGCCTAAGGGTGATCGAAATCGGCGCCGGAACCGGCTCGGCGACGGCATCGGTTCTGCCCGAGCTTCCAAACGGGCTTTACGACTATGCATACACAGATATCTCAGCGGGATTCTTCTCGGAGGCCGAGTCACGCTTTGGAGGAAGGGAAGCCTCGATCGACTACCGCGTGCTGGATATCGAAGTCGATCCAGAAGAACAGGGATTCGAAAGCCACGGATATGACCTGTTGATCGCATCCAACGTGCTGCATGCCACGCGGCATTTGGGCGAGACGCTGAACCATTGCCGGACACTGCTAGCACCATCGGGCCAGCTCGTTGCCATCGAGAACCTGCGCAGCCAGAGGTGGCTTGATTTGACCTTTGGGCAATTGGACGGCTGGTGGCGCTTCTCTGACGACTATCGGCCTCATCACGCGCTCGCCGGCCCGGCCGTGTGGCGGCGAGCGCTTGGCGATGCTGGCTTCGGGGACATCGCGATCCTAGGGTTCGACGAGTCCGACCCCAGCGCTAACCCGGATCGTGGCGTGATCGTGGCGCGCGGACCGGAACAGGTCAGCGAGCCGCACGGCATTTGGATCTTTGCGGTGGACCACAGCGGGGCGGCCGCGATGCTGGCCGATCAATTGGCGGCGCAGAACCAGGCTGTGGTCTTGGCGGGTGCGGACGCTTCCGGGCATGAGTCGCTTGATCTGGCCCAGCCGGGAATAGCACCTGTGTGCGTCGAGATTGAGAGGCGCGAGGCGTGGCAATCGCTCTTCGAGGGGCTGCCGCAGAGCGCACCGCTCGCCGGCGTGGTGCACTTCGTCTCGCAGGACGGCCATGGATTGCAAGCAACCACCGATCAGATGGCATCCGACACGAAGCGGGTGGCGGCGAGCGCGCTGGCTCTGGCACAAGGAATGTCGGACGCCGACGCCGTACCAACGAATGGTGTTTGGCTTGTCACCAAGGGCGCACAGGTCCTTGAGACGGAGCGCAGCGGGCAACTTGCCGGGGCCGCGCTGTGGGGCTTCGGCAAGGTGATGGCCCGCGAAGCCTCCCATTTGCAACCAAGGATGATTGACTTGGATCCCGACGCGCCCCCGGCACCGGCTGATCTCGTCTCAGAACTGCTACGCCCCGACCGCGAAACCCACATTGCGTACCGCGCGGGACGCCGCTATGCGGCCCGCCTGGTGCGATATGCAGACGGGACCGACCGGATCACGCCGCCGGAAGACTCCGAATGGCTGCTAGAGCCCGATGCGGGCGGCTCACTGGACGGCATGGGTGCAATGTCTTTGCCGACACGCATTCTGGGGCCGCACGATGTGCGGGTCGTGACGCTCGCCACGGGGCTTAATTTCTGGGACATTTTCCGGTCTATTGGCCTGATTGACGAAGGCCTGCTGGGCGGGGAGTTCTGCGGCCGGGTCCTTGAGACTGGCTCTGAAGTCTCAACGGTTGCCGAGGGCGACCTCGTCGTGGGTCTGGCCTTCGGAACGTTCGGATCGGAAATCGTTACCCGTGAAGAGATGGTCGCGGCTGCGCCGGCAGGTTTCCCCGTTGCGGACCTAGCGACGATGCCAACGGCATTCGTCTCGGCCATGCTGTCGTTCGATTTCTCGGGCCTCCGAGCTGGCGAGCGGGTACTGATTCACGCCGGTGCCGGTGGCGTGGGACTCGCGGCCATTCAGTTGGCCCAAGCTGCTGGTGCGGAGGCGTTCGCCACGGCCAGCGCGCGGAAGCGCGACTACCTACGTTCCCTAGGCGTGAAGCACGTTTACGACAGCCGCACGACGGCCTTTGGCGCGGCCATCCTGCGCGACACCGGCGGCGCCGGTGTCGACGTGGTTCTGAACAGCCTGACCAGCGAGGGCTTCATCGAGGCTAGTCTGTCGTGCCTCGCTCAGGGCGGCCGCTTCGTCGAGATGGCGCGCGTGGACATCCTGAGCGAAGAGGAGATGGCTGCCGTCCGCCCGGACGTGGCCTACCACATCCTGAAGCTAGACGTGCTCAAGGAGCACCACCCTCAAGAGCCGGGGGACGCGCTGCGGCGCGTGATGAAGCGCCTCGAGGCTGGCGAGATCGCGCCTATTGTCTACAGCCGATGGCCACTCTTCGAGGCTGGCTCGGCAATGAAATTCATGCGCGATGCCCGGCATATCGGCAAGATCGTGCTCGCGGCATCGCCGCTGATGCGGGGAAGCCTGCGACAGGATCGAACCTATCTCGTGACCGGCGGTCTCGGCGGAATCGGTTGTGTCGTGGCAGGCTGGCTCGCGGACCGAGGCGCAGGAACGATCGTGCTGAACGGTCGGCGGGCACCCGACTCGGACGCTCGGGAAACGATCGCCGCGTTGCAAGAGCGAGGTGTCGCGGTGCGGGTCGAACTCGCGGATGTTACAGACACCGCCGCTCTGGATGTGATGCTGGCGAGGATTGACCGGGAATTGCCGCCACTCGGCGGAGTGATCCACAGCGTGGGCGTGCTCTCGGACGCCTCGATCGGGAACCAAAGCTGGGAGAGCTTCGAGACGGTGCTGTGGCCAAAGGTCCTAGGGGCATGGCACCTCCACAAGGCGACCGCGGGCTTTGACCTCGACTTCTTCATCCTCTTCTCGAGCGTTGCTGGCATCTGGGGGAATCCGGGCCAGACGAACCACTCGGCGGCTAACGCATTTCTAGATCAGCTCGCCGCTCACCGGCGGGCCATAGGGCTGCCGGGCCAAGCCATCGCTTGGGGAGCATGGTCCGGGCTGGGCGAAGCGGAAGAACAGCGCGAGCGAATCGCCCGGCAGCTGGCGGCGTCGGGAACGGGCTGGATCAGCCCTCAGCAGGGCCTGAGAGTGTTTGATCGCTTGGTGCGTCAGGATCCTGCTACGGCTGTGGCGGCAGCAGTGGACTGGCCATCTTTCGGAGAGGCCGTCGAAGGCCGTCCACCGCTGCTCGAAGACCTGCTCGCTGACGGATCTGATCTCGAAGACGATGCCGCGGTTTCGTCGGACGACCTGCTGCCTCGCCTGCAAGTGGCAACTGCGGCAGAGCGAGAGGACCTGCTGCTTGCGTTCCTGCAGCAGGAGGTCCAAGCCGTGCTACGGATGCCGTCGGCGCCATCGCCGACGGTGGGATTCTTCGACCTGGGTATGGACTCTTTGATGGCCGTGGAGTTGCGCAACCGGCTCAACAGGGCATTCTCGGAGACACTCGTACTCCCAAACACACTGGTGTTCGACTACCCGAGCATTGCCGACCTCGCCGCGCACCTAGTCGGGGACCTCGACGACGCCGGCGGTGCGCCGCCTCCAACGCCGTCGCCTGAACAAGTCCAGGCGACGGAGACGCGGCGCAGCGCTGGCGGCAGTGAAACCGGGATCGCGATCGTGGGCATGGCTTGCCGTTTCCCGGGCGCGCCCGATTTATCCACATTCTGGAATCAGCTCTCGGCTGCTACGGACGCGGTGGCGGACGAACGGCGGGAAGCCGAACTGTGGGAGGAATTCATCCAGAATCTGCCAACTCAGTACAGCAGATATGGACAAGCCGGATTCGTGGAAGGGATCGATCAATTCGATGCCAAGTTCTTCCGGATCTCGCCGCTGAATGCGCGGCTGCTCGATCCTCAGCAGAGAATGCTGCTCGAGACGACTTGGGAGGCAATCGAGGATGCCGGGATCGATGCGGACCGGCTGAAGGGAAGCTGCACCGGCGTGTATGCCGGCGTTTCCAGCAGCGAGTATCGAGACCTGATGACGAGTGGCGGCCATGGGATTGGCTACTTGAACACGGCCGCGAGCATGGCTGTCGGACGGGTCGCCTTCCAGTTCGGGCTCGAGGGGCCGACGATGCCGGTCCAGCTGAACTGCGCTTCGTCACTAATTGCGCTGCATCATGCAGTCGCTGGCTTGCGTCTGGGCGAGACGGACTTGGCTCTAGTTGGCGGCGTGAACGCCGTGCTCTCGGCGGGAGTCTCTCGGGAGATGGCGGACTTGCGACTTCTTTCGCCTACGGGCCGCTGCAGGGCCTTCGACGCCTCGGCCGATGGATTCGTGCGAGGAGAGGGCTGCGGCATGATTGTGCTCAAGCGTCTGGGCGAAGCGGAGGCCGATGGTGACCGCATCTGGGCAGTGATCCGCGGCTCGGCGTTCAACCAGAACGGGGCTGCTGCAGCCGCGACGGTCCCCAACGGCCCGGCACAGGAGCGGCTAATCCAGAGCGCGCTTGCTCAGACCGACCTCGCGCCGTCCGACGTTGACTACGTCGAAGCTCACGGGGCCGGGTCCGCGTTTGGCGATTCCATCGAGGTGCAGGCGGCGGCGGCCGTATACGGCAAAGGACGCCAACCTGACCGGCCACTGCTGATGGGCTCAGTGAAGACCAACATTGGCCACTTGGAGCCGGCGGCGGGGGTCGCAGGCTTGATCAAGACCGTCCTTGCCATGCAGCATGGCGTGATTCCGCCGCAATTGCACTTCCGGAATCCGAGCACACTCGTCGATTGGCAGCAACTGCCCGTGCGAGTCCTGACCGAAGCCACCGACTGGCCGTCTGCGCCAGGCCGACCACCCCGGGCGGGTGTCAGCGCATTCGGGATTTCTGGAGTGAATGCGCACGTGGTTCTGGAAGGGTACCCTCCGTCGAACGGCACCAGCCGCGAACGCCGCCTAGCGGAGTTACCCGAAGGTTCCTCGCAAACGGTCGCTGTGTCGATGCCTGCCTCTCTGGCAGACATGTCCGGGGCCGTGCGGACTGTGTCCGCACCAGCCGCGCGTCTCCTGCCACTGTCCGCGAAGTCGGGTGAGGCATTGCGGGCACTGGCAGGTCGGTATCTCCGATGGTTAAGCCAGCACAACGACCGACTGTCGGCAACTGATGCAGCATCCGATTCGCTGCTTGCGGACATGGCGTGGACGGCCGCCGTTGGCCGCAGTCACATGGGCTGCCGCGCGGGCGTGGTGTTCCGAGACGTGGAATCGCTACGGGATGGGCTCAGGATGCTCACGGAATCCGAGGATGATCTAGAGCCGCAGTCGGCGAAGAAGGTGGCGTTCGCGTACAGCGACGACGTCCACCCATGGAAGGGGATGTTGGAGACCCTGTATGAAACCGCGCCTGTCTTCCGGGCAGTGCTCGACAGGTGCGAGCAGATTCTCGCAGACGAGCGTGGCTCCTCGCTGCTGGACGTCATGTTCGAACGACCCGAGGCGAAGGGCACGCTGGACGATCCGGCTTGGGCGCAGCCTGCGGCAGTGGCGGTAGGCTGCGCGCTCACCGCCCTTTGGTCCAGTGTCGGAATCAAGCCCAGCGCGGTGATGGGCCAAGGTTCCGGGGAGATCGCAGCCGCTCTGGCCGCAGGGGTATTTGAGCTCGAAACCGCGATGCGGCTGGGCGCCGTACGGGGGGCGACATTTGGGAGGCTCGCGGAAGATAGGTCAGAATTGGCCACTCCGGGTGATTTGGAGGCTGTGATTGAGAACGTCGAAACAGGCCAGCCATCAGCGAGTTTCGTTAGCGGAGTCACCGGTCGCCGAATAGCAGCTGGCGAGGTGCTCGATCCAGCCTACTGGCTGCGTCATGCTGTGAGCGACTCGCGAGAGTCGAACGCCAACATCGGGGGCTTGTCGGATCTCGGGATCGACGTGATCATCGAGATCGGGCCGGATCCGGACTCGGAGCGCAGTGTGGGGTCAACCTGGCCGAAGCCGACCAGCAGCGCCTCGGCGCTTGGGGTCCTTCCGACCTTCACACAGCCGACGGATTCGTCCAGCGGTGGCTTTGTGAACGCAGTCGCGCGGGCGTACGAAGCAGGGCTCGCCGTCTCCTGCGAGGGGCTGTTCGCAGGCGAGGCGAGATGCCGGATCGCTTTGCCGGGCTACCCGTTTCAGCGAAGGCGCTTCTGGATCCCTCCAGCGACGCGATAGCCGCAAGCAGACGGTGCCTGTCTCGGCGCGAGGCCAAGCCGTGCAAGTGCTTGCAGCACGAGAGCATCGAGCACTGTCGGCGAACGGCGCCATTTCCAATCGGAAATCACAGTACGGTCAGCACTCAATCGGGAATCGAGCCAGTCGGGGCAGCGACTGCCACATGCGCGGTATTGGTGGACGCTGTGGGGATCCGGTGTGACATCGGATGCGTGTAGCCGCGAGGTGCCGGACTCGGCCATGACGTTAACCTAGATCGGGAGACCGGTCTGTGCTCGCGGCAACCGAACCAGTCCAGAGCACTCTCGGTTCACTGGTCACGTTGCGACACTGCGACCAACGCGTGCGTTCCGTGCGGTTCGCGCAAGTTCGGCACAATACCGTCTTCACGCGCGGCACGAGGCCGCCCTCGAAACACTCGATCTGACTCCTTCATGTCACCAGTCAATAGGTTCGTATCGGAACTGGTTGCCAACGCACGTCAAGCGAACGTCGTCGCGGCACTCTTTGTGGGATTTATTACCGGCACGAACATGATCATCATCGGGAACGCGCTGGGGACGATCGTTTTTTCCGGCCGCTTGGAGCCATACCGGGGCGCCGGTATCGGCCTGTTCTTGTTCTCCATCTGCGTCGTTTGCTTGGTGATCGCCGTGACCAGCGGCTACCGAGGCGCCATCTCCTCGCCGCCGACCGCGACAGCGATGGCGATGATCGCAGTCACTTCAACGATGGAAGCGCGTGATGACGCGCTCTTGGTCACCACAATTGCTGCCCTAGCCATCGGCGCTATTGCGACCGGCCTCTGCTTCTTGGCAATCGGTCATTTCCGACTCGCCAACATGATGCAGTTCATTCCCTATCCCGTGGCAGGCGGGTTCCTGGCCGGGACGGGTGCAATCCTATGCCTAGCCGGCCTGTCGATGATGAGAGTGCCGCTGGATTGGCAATCGCTCCCGAGGCTCTTCGAGCCCTTGGCGATGTGGAGTTGGGTTCCTGGCGTGGCGTTCGGGGTTGGCTTACTCGTAGCAACGAAGCGGTCGAACCATATCTTGTTGCTTCCGGCGAGCTTCGTGCTGGCCACCGTGCTGTACCACCTAGGCCTGGCCGTGTTCGACATCTCGTGGGACGAAGCAAGGTCGGCCGGCCTACTTTTTTCCGGCACAGCGGAAGCGGGCTTGTGGCCTCCCGTCCACGCCAGCGAACTGGGCCACGTGGATTGGGTCGCGCTGGCGAAGCAGATACCGAACATCTTCACGCTAGTTGTGATCACACTGATTTCCGTGGTCATGAACGTGGGCGGCCTCGAACAGATTGCAAATATTGAATTGGATTGGAACAGGGAATTCAGATCGGCTGGACTGGCCAGCCTGATTGCGGGGATCGGCGGCGGAGCGCCCGGATGTCAACTGGTCGCCGTCACAATTCGCAGCCTCATGTTTCGGGCCGAGACGTGGCTGACCGGGACGTTCGCTGCCCTCTTGGTGGGTTGTGGGCTCTTTGTTGGCGACACGTTGGTGGCGGCGATTCCGATACCTCTCACCGCGGGGATCGTCATCTTCACGGGTGTTGCGATGCTGAACCAGTGGTTTGCCACAAACCGGCGAAAGCTGCCCCGCGAAGACTTGTTCATCGTCCTGCTGATCCTCGTCACGATCGTCTTCTTCGGATTTCTCGAGGGCGTGGCCATAGGGATGCTGGTCACGCTGCTCTTCTTTGCTGTCCGCCTCAGCCGGGTGGATTTGATCGAAGCCGAGTTCAGCGGACGCGAACGCCAAAGCAAGCGAAACCGATCCATCCCCGACCGGGCCGTCCTATTGCGTGAAGGCCGGCGGTTGCAGGCTTGCCGGTTGCGTGGCTACATATTCTTCGGCACGGCCCATCGTCTGGCGGCCCGTCTGAAGCAAGGCCTGAGTAGCGATCCACCTCCTGCGTGCGTGTTGCTGGATTTCAACGCGGTCTCCGGCTTTGACCTCTCCGCCGTCAGCGCCCTGTGCAGATTCATCCAAAACGCTCATGCCGGCGGGGCACGCGTCGCCCTCAGTGCGGTTCCTGAGAAATTGCGAGACGGCCTGCGGCGAGGCCTCCATCCCAGTGCATTTGACCGCTTGCTTTGGAGCCGGGAAATGGACAACGCCCTAGAACAATGCGAGGACTTGATCATCGCTGGGACAATGACCGACGCTCCGCGCGATGAAGTGGCATCCGGCGATTCGCTGCTCAACACGGTCGCCGACACCATGGAGCAGCATCTAGGACGCTTAGCCCTATTCGAAGAACTTGTTGCAGAACTAAGTCCCTGCTTAGAACGGCGCGAATATGAGGTCGGATCTGCGCTTGTAAAGTCTGGCGATACACAGAAAGAGACGCTGCTGCTCGTCGCGGGCGCGGCCTCCGCATGCAGTGCCGAGGGTGAGCGCCTGTTTCAGTCCGGACCGGGTGAGATCCTAGAGCCACGCGGTGCCTTCGGGGATTCCACGGCCGCGGTCTCGATCATCGCCGACGAACCGTGCCAGGCCTGGGCGCTCACACAAGCTGGCCAGCACGTGCTGGAACGAGACGCGCCACACTTGGCCCTGAAACTCTGTCGCTACCTGCTTACCGCGGATTTGCGTTCCGACCTAAGTTCCGAGCCATGAGACAGTCTCCGTATTAGCCCAGCGGTCTGACCAATTGATTGGCTCCCAATGTACAGCGGTCGTGCATCTGCTGTGAGCTATTGGGTCTGAAACGGCCGATCCACGGACGTCCGGAGCCCCTGACAGAAATGCAAAGTGGCGCTCGAGTTTCTCAACCGCCTTCTGTTCATGCACCTTGGTTCTAAGGGATATCGTTCTGATCGAGGAAGGCTCGCAGCATTTCAGCACACTCCAAAGGCTTCTCCAGTTGCAAGAGATGCTTCGCGTCGGGCACGAAATCATAATCGACTACCGCGGCCTGGCCCAAGTTGAAGGTGGGCAGATATGCATACGGAAGGGTGGGATCGGCTCCGATAACCTTTGTCGGACAGGTGAGCGCTTCCAAATCCAGCAGAGGTGCAAAACCGCGGGTGTATTCCGCGATCTGGGCTTCATAGTCGCGAGGGCAGCGGAGTTCGAAATTCTGCCCGTCGGCACAGGGGCGGAGAGTTGTTCTTGCAACGAGCTCGCGTACTTCGGGCACGACTCCCGAAAATGCTGGCGACAGGCCAAGGATCGTCGCAAATTCGCGCAGCGTGCGAAATCTCTCGCTCCGCCCTCGGGTCATCGCAGCAGTGCGTTCCGCTGCAGTGTCGAACTCCACCTCATTCGCCGTAGGCTTGCACACAGGTGGGTCGAACAGCACCAGTGCAGAATACAGGTCAGTGAACGACATAAGAGCGACGAGCGCAGAGAATGAGTGAAAAACCCCCACGGTAGGCTTCCGTCCGTAGGCTTGGTCGATAAACGCAAGGATGCGGTCATGGTCTGCAATCAGTGTCGGGATGTTGTGATCCCGCCGGTCTCCGACCGCGTTCCAGCCATGGTTCCTTAGGTCATAAACCATCAGGTCGAAGTCATCGGCAAGAAGCGACCAGAACGGAAAATAGAGATCGATCGCGAGGCCATTGCCGTGACTGAGCACGAGCCGCGGGCCTGATGGATTGCCATGCTGGCGCAATCTGGTGACCGTGCGATCGTCAAGGCGGACGTCGCACACTGACAAGGGCTCGGGGATATTTATCACGGAATCAACGTTTATGCCAAGGGTCCGAATTCACATGTTGCCATCGGATCGTGCCTTGCCTACGGCAAACCCTCGCTGCGGTTCGGAAGGAGCGCCTAGCCGCCCCCAATTGTAGCGGCAGGAAGAACGGGTGCAGCGAGTGAGTGCGACCCGGCAGGCCGCTTGCGTGTGCATCGCTGTAGCGCGACTACCGTTTGTGGCAGCAGGTCGAAACCCCGTCGGCGAATCTCCGAGGTTGGCGGCGTAGAGATGTCCCGCACAAGCATGCAGCGACCGCGCGAGCTGCAAGCCGGGAATCGGGAGCCCCGGATCTCCGCGCGAGCCGAACTCCGCGTAGGCCACGGTGCACACATCACAGGAGCGTGGACTTAGAGCAGCTACGGTTCTATCTCGACGACGTCATGTTTCGGTTCAACCTGCGGCGGGCCCGGCAGGTCGGGAAGGCCCCGATCGACTGGCAGAGCAATCGATCTCGCAACCAACTATCACCCAAGAGGCCTTTGCGCTAGGCAATGCCCTGTCACGTAGTGTGGGGTGCAATCCCGGACACTCGGCATTCGGCCTCACGCAGGACGGATGGCAGCGTGGGGCTAGGCTAGGGGAACGATATGCGATTGATGCTAGCCCCAGCCGCTGCGCTGCTGGTCCTGTCGTGTACGTGGCCGAATCGTGCCAACGGACAGGCCGCGGACGGTCATCTCGTCGGGATCGTCTTGGACCAATCCGGAGCATCGATCCCGGGTTGTGCCATGGAGGTCGAGAGTGTTGCCACAGGGGTCACTTGGAATCAAGAAACCGACGCACTCGGCGCCTATCGGTTCAACAACCTTCCGGTCGGGAGCTACACGCTATCTGCCCGATTGGAAGGCTTTTCCCCGAACTCCATATCGGCGATTGCCATAGCCCTCAACCGCTCGACCACCGTGAACGTCACCCTTGAAGTGGGCCGCGTCGACACGGAAGTCGAAGTGACCGCGGCGACTGCGCAGATCGACACTACGTCTTCGGCGATCAGCGGCTCGTTCGATTCGCGACAGGCGCTCTACAGCCCCAGCTCCGACATCGCGCTGGGAGTGCTCAACCTCTCGCTGCAGGGAGCCGGCGTCGCCTCGAGCGGAGGCACCGGCCTCGGCCAAGGCCCGTCAATCGGCGGCCAGCGGCCCCGCAACAACAACTTCATGGTGGAGGGCGTCGACAACAACGACAAGGGAGTCACAGGGCGCGTGGTCGACGTGCCGAACGAGGCCGTCGCCGAATTCTCCCTGCTTCAAAACCAATATGGCGCGGAGTTCGGCCGCTCCACTGGCGGTCAGTTCAACACGGTCGTCAAGAGCGGAACCAACGAGTTGCATGGCTCCCTGTACGAATACTTCGCGAATCGTCACCTGAACGCGATCGACGAATCGAACAAGCGGCGCGGCATCCACGAGAACCCGCGCTTGGATGACAATCGCTTCGGTGCCACCGTGGGCGGTCCACTCATCCGGAACCGTCTCTTCTACTACGGCAATTTCCAGAAAAACCCGGTCGGTGTCGACTCGGCTCCGGGACGCCCATTCTCGTCACCTACAGCGGCTGGGTTTGCAGCGCTGGACCGCATCCAAGGAATCTCGAGCACCAACTTGGAAGTCTTGAAACGCTACGTTCCGCCGGCCCCGGCAGCCGGCCGGACGACGACGGTGCTAGGCACAAACATCCCGATCGGCGTCCTCCCGGTCAACGTGCCTGCCTACCAGAACAACAGCTCGGCACTCGCAAGCGCAGACTACATCCGCGAGAGGGGCGACCAGATCCGCTTCCGCTACATCCGCAACGCCTCGACGGCTATCGACCCGGCCTCGGTCCCTGACTTGCCAACATTCACGAGCGAGAGCGAGGACAGCAGGCACCTCGCGACGCTCTCTTACTTTCGGACCCTCTCCCCGGACTGGTTCAACGAGACCCGGCTCGCCTATACGCGCTCGGCGAATTCCCTGCCTGCGGGCGATTTCGAGTTCCCCGGCCTGGACTCGTTCCCGAACATCTCGATCGAACAGGATCTGGATATCCAGATCGGCCCGTATCCGGTCGCACCCCAGAGCGGGGTGCAGAACACCTACCAAATCGTCAACAACCTCACATTAGCCCGCGGCCGCCACACGCTCAAGCTTGGCGTAGACGCCCGGCGGAACATCACCTCCGAGCTGTTCGTGCAGAGGCAACGCGGCGACTACAACTACTCCACTCTCGAACGGTTCCTGCTGGACTTGAGTCCCGATATTCAGGCCGAACGCAACACGGGGGGAGGGGTTTACCACGGCAACAACACAGAGTTCTACTCATATGTGAGCAGTGAGACCAAGGTCCGACGCAATCTTACGCTGACGCTCGGCCTTCGCCACGAATACAAGGGAATACCGTATGGCGACACTTTGCAACAACTGAACGCGATCTCAAGCGTTCCGGGGGTGCTCACCTTCGGCGTGCCGACGGCCCAGCGCGGTAACTTCGCTCCTAGAATCGGACTGGCGTATTCGCCGGGCTCGGATGCCAAGACGGTCGTTCGGACAGGCTTCGGCATCGCATACGACTCGTACTTCACCAATCTTGGGCAGTTGCAGAAGCCCCCGCAGTTGGAGAACACGTTCCGGGGCGACCCGACCGTGGATACGCAAAACTACCTCGGCAACGGTGGCATCCGTCCGGACCAACGCCCGGAAGAGCTGGACGAGGAAGCGGCGCGCTCCCTCACATCAACTTATATCCCCGACCAGCACCTACCGTACTCGCTCCAGTGGAACTTCGGATTCGAGCGGGTCATCTCCGAGCACTACACGCTGTCGGCGCGCTACCTAGGAACCCGCGGTGTCCGGCTCTTCACGCAGTCCATCCTTCCGCTCGTGGCCAGGGCTGGCCCGCAGCTTTCGCTGCCCACGTTCTACCAGCAGCCGACCCAGTCCGAGTTGGATGCACTGACACTCACCCTAGCTGACATCGACGCCCGGCCGATCTCCCTGCCGGACTTCGCCGAAGCCGGGTTCAGCCCGTTCATCTTCGCGTTTCCCAACCGGGGCAACTCGGTCTATCACGGGCTTGCGACCGAGGCGAAGCGAAGATTCTCCAACGGACTCCAGTTCATCGGTGCGTACACGTGGAGCAAGAATATCGACGACAGCACAGCCGACCTGTTCTCGACGCTGCTATCCCCGCGCCGGCCGCAGGACTTCCAAGACATGCGCGCCGAGCGCGGGCGCTCGTTCCTCGACCGCGCGCACCGCTTCACTTTCGCTTGGGTCTACGAATCACCTTGGTACCGGAATTCTGGACGCTGGTGGCGCAAGAACCTGCTGGGGAACTGGGTCTTCTCGGGAATGTATACGGCGGAGTCGCCGCAATACGCTACGGTGCAGAGCGGACTGGACTCGAACCGGAATCTGGACGGGGCTACGGACCGAGTAGTCGTCAACCCTAACGGTACCGACCGCATCGGCAGCGACGTGAGTGCGCTGACCAACAGCGACGGAGCCGTGGTCGGATACCTGGCCAGTAACCCAAACGCCCGGTACGTGAAGGCCGGCGCAGGAGTCCATCCGACCGGTGGCCGGAACACATTACCGCTACGCGGGATCAACAACTTCGATCTCAGCGTGAGCAAGCGCATCTCGTTCGGAGAATCCAGGGCTGTCGAATTTCGGGCCGCCTTCTACAACGCGCTCAACCATCCCCAGTTCACGCCAGGATCGCTGAACAGCGTACGGGCCGTGCCATCCAACATTACTAGGAACAACCTGATCCCGGGGCACCCGCTGTTCGACCGTCCCGACCAAGTCTACGACAGCCATGCCCGCGAGATCCACTTGGTGCTGCGGCTCGTGTTCTAAGCTCGAACGATCAGATACCGGTGAAGTCCGCGAAGCGTCGCGATCCAAGTTCAGCGCCTTGATTTGATCGCCTTGCCCCCTGCAACTACAGCAGAGCACACGCCTGACCTTGGGAACCAAGATCAACCGAATACCAACGCCCCAGCACTGGGAGAGGATCGATGTGTTTGTAGAGGATCCACGAGTGAAGCGCCATGACGATCCGGGATCGAGCGCAAGACCTCTTCAGAGCCCACGGCAAGGCGGGCGCGCAGTTGGCTGATTGCCCAGGCTCGCCCTTCAGTTCGCTGCCGGTTGAATCTCCACCGGTGGATGCAATAGTAGTGGCCGCCTGCACCCGCAACAGCGGCCAGACAAGGAAGTTGGAGGGACGGCCTCAAGGAATCTTGACGCCGGGTCCACTTCGCGACCTGCCCGGCTTTGATCCTCCAGCGTCCAAGGCTCGTGGCGAGCCAGACGCTGCGAGTGGCTGCATAGTCCGCGCTATCCGATCAGATCGGCAGACCGCCCACGACTAACTCGCTGCATCCGGACCGCTGTGAATGGACACCATGCTCTTGACTCTCCCAGCCAGGCAGGATCGATGTCGATCTCGCGGTGAGAAACCTAGGTCACCTCTTAGAGTCGGAGATGCATGCCTAAGCAATTATCTGTTGAGTGCGCAAGACCGGTCTAATGTCCGGCGCGGCGTGGAGTGCTCAGCCAGCGCGCGAGTCGATGAACGCTACGAGGGCGCTCAGGTTCTCGAATTGCTTGCAGTCGTCCGGTGCCAAGCCGAGGTCGAATTCGTCATTGACAAGCTTGAAGAATGCAATCGCGTCGACTGAGGAAATGCCGATTTCGCCAAATGCCGAATCAAAGTTCGGCGCATGGTCCAAGTCGAAATTGTCAGCGATCAGCGTCGCCAGTCGATCTGCGGTTGAGGGCATTTGGATGGTCTCCTTCGGTAGGTATGTTACGGGAAGCGTCGCGCAGGGGCTCGTATTGCGCGAAACCGCAAACTGCGCCCACTCACATTATATGAGAGGCTGCTGAACTCAATGTAAGGCCCTGTTCCTCGGTCAAAGGTCACCCTTCGTGTGGGACACTGGCCGATGCTCAGAACTGACCCGACGTGGCCACTAACTGCGGGAGCGCGATGACAGGACGGACACCGCGAACGCGAGCGCAGCCGGGGCGCCGATGTGAAGGGCTGCCGTCACGCAGCAATGCGCTGACCTGTACATTCACCTCAGGCGAAACAGTCTAGGTAGCGGCCGATTGCGGCCTGTCTCGGCTGGGGGCTGATGCTAGAGCGTGCGCTGGTCCGGATTGCCCGCCGAAGGCGGAACGCTAGGTGGCAATCGATACGCGAGCGCTGCTGCAAACCTCGTCTCCCCCAGATCTAAGAGCCGCCATGCGTTGGTTGGAGCGTGCGGAAAGCGAAACACGGCCGATCGGATGCCCTGCAGAATCGGCGCCGGAATTTCAAATCTGGCAGGACTCAGAGAAAAGCCTGAACCGAGGGCTTTGATCAGCGCCTCCTTCAGGCTCCACATCCGGAAGAAGAGAATCATCTTCTGGCTCTCGCTGGCTGCCGCCAGCAGCCGCTGCTCCGCCGGGCTGTAGACCAAGCTGCCGATGCCATCCAGATCCTGTCGTGGAATACGTTCCTCCACATCGATGCCGAGCCAGTCGTTGTCCGCCAACGCAATCAATCCGTGGCGGCCGCTGTGGCTGACGTTGAAGCCAGCGGTGGCTCGCTCGCCGTCCACCTTGGCGAAGGGCTTGCCGTGCTCGAGGTAGCCGAACGAGAGCTGGTGGTTCAAGCAGCCTAGTCGCTCGCAGAGAGCGACGCGTAGAGCGGCCCGGCACAGGGCGAACTCACAGCGAGCACGCTTGGCTAGGAAGCGTTGCCAGCGCTGCTTTTCCTCGTCATCCAGCAGCACGAGCGCACGGGTCTCGCGCCCCGCGTCGGGTGTGAGTTCCACATGGAGGATGACTATGTCGTCAATCTCGCGCCAAGAACTCCACCAGCACGCCTCCGTCGTCATTTTTCGCGAGTGTGGCGCAGCTTGGCGGCAATAGCGAGACGTCCGTGAGCGCGCACTCAGCGCTCGAGCGTTAGTTGGCTCGGACCTCTGAATATAGACCATCCGAGTTCGCTGGGATTCTCATCACACGCGCCTCTCGCGGTCCTGCGGAAGACGCAGCTCGGCGAGGCCCACGCGCCCCACCGGGCTACGCTCGCTCTGGCGCACTCCCAACAACTCCGTGAGCTCTTGCCCGAATACCACCAACGTAGTCCGCCGGAGCGCTTCCCGAACGCAGTCTTCGTCCTGCCCTACCAGAGCTTGGAGGGACTGCCCCGGCGCTGTGTGCGAGCACGAATTCCCTCGCCTTGGCGATTGTTCGAATGACTCGCTTCGAGACCGGCCAGATGCGAACGTCCACCAGTGCGCAGATTCCACGGCCGCTGAACCACCGGGAGCGCCGCTTCGATTCCGCCATCTACTCAAAGTGACCCCCTTGCGATCGCCGGGGTCTGAGCGCTGAGCCGACTGCGGCCCAGCGCCAGTCCTGCTGCGGCTCGTTGAGGAGAGTCGCGGCGGTCTCGATATACTGACTCTCGGAAGTCCGCCTCGCGACTGCTGAAAGGAGCAAGTTTCCGTCCGTGAGTAAGGGCCGTGCAGCTCTCGCAGTGATCCTCGGCCTAGCCCTGAACATGGCGCTGGGATTCGCGAGTATTGCGCTCGCGTGGGCAATTTTCGGACCCGAGGGGGCATTTCACGGCGAGACCACAATGGCCAGCGCCGCGTGGTCTGGGTTTGGCTGCGTCGCCGGACTGGCTGTCGGCGCGATCGTTGGCCGGGCAACCTTGGTCTTCGCCGGCCGCTCCTCCAGCTTGCCGGTGGTGCTACTGGCTGGCCTCCTGCTGGCCAGCGGCCTCGCGATCGCGATCGCGGGGCTGGATGCCGAGCCAGAGCCTCTGCCCGGGGGGAAATCTGTTGGTGAACTGACGTTCTTCGAAGCTGGCGAGATAGCCACAAGTCCCACGTGGTACTCGTTCGCAGCGCCTTGCATCGTAGCGCTGGGCGTGCTGTTCGGAGGGCGCGCCCTCCCGGCCGGTCGCAGGTAGGCGCCCACGAACCGCCAACGCTCCACTCCAAGGCCCCTCCGGTCATCGGAGAACAGCGGCGCCTCCGGCAGCATCTTTGGCAATCGTTCTCGCACTGCGCGGACTATCAACCAAGTCGCAGTCGATCGACAGCGGAATGGGTGGCTGGCAATGGCGCAACGCTACACACCCAGCGTGGCCCAAACCGACTAGCGCCACCAACCCACCACGCGGAATCAGATTCTCGAGAATTCGCTCACATGTGCAACTGATCCGCAGTACCATGCGCTGGCATCTACTACCATCGCAATGTATAGTGTAGGTGTTGTACGTACGGTCCGGCCGGCCGCAACACTCCGCAATCTATCTGCGCCATCTCGAGGGTCAGGCTTGACATTCGCGCCAACACTCGCACTCTTGCTTCAGGCTGTAGCCGAAGAGGCTGCCGAGGCAGACTTGACCGCCGCCGAAGAGGTCTCGGCGGCGGTCGAACAATCCACGCTCCTAGGCCTGCTGCTAGATGTCGGCCCGGTGGGTTTCGCTGTGTTCGCGATCCTCGCCCTGATGTCGATCTGGTCTTGGGCGCTGGCGTACTCGAAGCACCGCGCTCTTTCGTCAAGTGCTAAGGCCAACATGTCTTTTCGCAACGCATTCCGGCGGGTCGGCAAGTTGGCCGAGATCAACGCCGCCTCGGAACAGTTCCGCCCGGCGCCGCTGGTGACGGTGTTCGACCACGGCTACAGGGAGGTTGCGCGGCAGGTCAACAGCTACGGTCGCATCACCAACCCCGACTCGGTGGAGCGCTCGCTAGCCCTCGCCGTCAGCGAGGAGACGTCGCGGCTGCAAAAGAACCTCGGCCTGCTGGCCACGACCGCTTCGGCCGCGCCGTTCATCGGCCTGTTCGGAACGGTGTGGGGCGTGCTCGACGCGTTCCGCGGTCTCGGCACGTCCAGCGGCGCCACCCTGCGGGCCGTGGCGCCTGGCATCGCGGAAGCGCTCTTGGCCACGGCACTAGGGCTCTTCGCTGCGATCCCGGCGCTGATTTTTTACAACGTCTACGCCGGTAGGCTGCGCGAAATCCGCTCCAGCATGCAAGACTTTGGACTGGAATTCTTCAATCTGGCGGAAAAGGACTACGGAGCCAGGGATGGCGCTGCAACCAAACACTCCTGATTCGGACGACGCGATCGCCGAAATCAACATCACGCCGTTCGTCGACGTCGTGCTGGTCCTGCTGATCATCTTCATGATCACCGCTGGCGTGGTCGAGTTCGGCCTCGAGATCGACGTGCCCCGCACACGCGAGGTGGCGACCTCAGACAAAGACTTCGCCTACGTCAACATCACGTCCAAGGGCGAGCTCTTCTTCGGCGACGACCCCGTGAGCGTGTACGACATCGCCGAGTTGGCGAAGGAGAAGAATCCGGGCCAGCCCGGCATCTACCTGCGCGCCCATCGCACCACGCCATGGGAGATCGTGGCCCCGGTGATCGCCGAATGCGGCGTGAACAAGGTCAATGTAAACGTGGTTACCAAACCACTCGTCAGAGATCCCAGGGTGCGACGTTAAGACTCGCGACAGCCGCATGGACGCACCGAGCCAGAACCCGGCGGAGACCGACGGGCTACGCGGCCCGTTGATGGTGTCGACGTCCTGCCACGGCGCACTGCTCGTGGCATCGCTGGCATGGGGCGTCCTCAACCCCACGATCAACCTCGGCTCCCCCGATGCCTCAGGCGGTGGAGGCATCGTGGCAGTCAGTAGCGTGCCGATCAATGCGGCACCGGCCAGGCTGGCCAATCCGGTGGCCAACCCTAGTCGGCACAACGTGCCCGCCCCGGACTCATTTCGGCGGTCTACCGAGGTGCCACAGCCGGAACCGGAGACCGCCGAAGAACCTCCTGCCCCGGTCCCCAGTCCGGAGCGCAAGCAGGCCGAGAAGCAGCAGGAGCGCTCGGTCGGACAGCGCAGCGCCGGTGAGGCCAACGCGAACGAGCTCCGCTCGTCGCTCGGCGCGGCACTGAGCAGCGACATGTACCAAGCCACGGCTGGCGGAGCGCTGGGCTTCGGCGGAGCCAAGGGCGGCCCGTTCGGGGAGCGCTTCGGCTGGTACGCCGAGATTCTGCAGCGGGCCATCGGGGAGCAGTGGCGCAAGACGCTAGGGCAGGTCGCGGGAGGGTCGTCCAAACCGACCGTGATTACGTTCGTGATCGCCCGCTCGGGCCAGATTGGCGAAGTGGCCATTCGCGAGTCGAGCGGGAACCGCTCGCTGGACTACTCGGCAGTGCGCGCGGCGAACAACGCCAGCCCCGTGCGTCCGCTGCCGTCAGGCCTTGGCCGGAACTCGATCGTGATCGAGATGCACTTCCAACTCGACTGATTGGGTGTGACGATAGGTGTATATGGAGAGGGACAGAGCATGACAGACCACTGGATCCGAGCGGTCGCGCTTGTCGCGGCCGTCGCTTGCCCCTTGGCCGCGCAGCAGGAGCCCGATGCCGTGATCGTGCTCTCGGACGAGCAGCGCGACCCGCGCATCGCCGTGCCCGAAATTCGCGGCCCCATCGGCTCCGCGAACGCGGTAGACCAATTCAACGACGAGCTCTGGAAGGCCCTTGAGGCCTCGGGCCGGCTCGACATGGTGACCCGCGCCTTCTACCCGAGAAGCGCGCCGCGTCGGCCTGAGGACATCCAGGTCGACACCAACAAGATGCCCGAAGACCCGGGAGCCCGAGGGCTGTGGCTGGGCGGCTGGGCGGAGGCTCCGGTGGTGGCCCGCTACTTGGTGTACGGGCAGATCGAGGACGTGGACGGCCGTCTGGCGCTGCAGGGCTATGTCGCCGATGTCAGCCAGAAGTCAGTCGAGGCATCGTACATCTTCGGCAAGCGCTACTACAGCGAGGCGAACGCCGCCGGCGCGCGCGGGATGGCCTTCGATTTCGCGCGGGACATCCTCAAGAACTTGGGCTTGGGCGAGGGCTTGGCCGGCACCCGCATCTACTACGTGCATCGCGACGAAGGGGACGACCGCAAGGAAATCTGGGCCATGGACTACGACGGGCGCAACAAGCAGCGCATCACGAACTATCGCAGCCTCTGCCTGACCCCGGCCGTCTCGCCCGACGGCAAGCGCATCGCCTTCACGACGTTCGTCGAAGGCGTGCCCGAAATCTACCTGCATTCGCTGGAGACAGGAAGGCGGCTGCCGTTCTACAACCAAGATGCCTCCCTGAACACCACGCCGAGTTTCACGCCCGACAACTCGGCGATCTACTTCGCGTCCTCGGCCTCGGGCCGCAGCCAGATCTACCGCGCCGACCAAGATGGCGGCAACCTGCGCCGCGTCTCGTACTCGCGGGCGCTGGACGTGCATCCGACGGTCAACCCCAAGACGGGTGCGCAGATCGCCTTCGTTTCGGGCGCCTCGGGCATGCCCCAGGTGTACTTGATGGACAGCGAAGGGGCCAACCGACGACGCATCTCCGGCGGCGGCGGTGACGCCGTGCAGCCGGCTTGGGACCCGACTGGCGAACGCCTTGCGTTCGCTTGGACCCGCGGCTACGAACTCGGCAACTACAACATCTTTCTGGTCGATGTGGCCAGCGGACGCTACACGCAGCTGACGCACAGCCGAGGGCGCAACGATCATCCCTCGTTCTCGCCCAGCGGGACGCACATCGTGTTCGCATCTGACAGAATGGGTAGCACGCAGATTTGGTCGATGCGCGCCGATGGCACGCAACTGCAGCAGCTCACGAGCCGCGGCCTCAACGAGTCTCCGGTGTGGGCGACCCAGTGATCCAATGCCACTCGCCCAGCCTCGCGACAGATCTAGCAGGTCGGGCAGGCATGCGCAAGACAGCAATTCAGAGCCAAATAGCGCCAACGATTGAAGCAACTGCGGGAATGCGATATCCTATTTGCGACAATCTAAGGTTCGATGTCCCGCATCCAGCGGCGACAGAGATGGAGGAAACGTAACACCCATGCGATCAAAACACAGCATCATCCTGATCGCGGCCACAGTCTTTCTGACGCTCTTCGCGTTCGGCTGC
This sequence comes from Bryobacterales bacterium, assembly GCA_965207255.1. Classification (GTDB taxonomy): domain Bacteria; phylum Acidobacteriota; class Terriglobia; order Bryobacterales; family UBA6623; genus VXMF01. The sequence continues at coordinate 915,508 of OZ242276.1, forward strand.
AAGAAGGAAGCACCGCCGCCACCACCGCCACCGCCGCCACCGCCGCCAGAGGCTCCGGCCCCAACTGTCAGCATCACAGCCGAGCCCAACTCGATCGAACGTGGCAAGGCCGCGAAGCTGACCTGGAGTTCGACCAACGCTGCGAGTGCGGAGATGAACCAAGGAATCGGGGCCGTGGCTACCAGCGGCAACCGCGAAGTGTTCCCGACGAGGTCCACGGAGTACACCATTACGGTCAAGAACGCGGACGGCAAGTCCGCGTCGGCATCCGCGATGGTGACCGTGCGCGCCCCCCCGCCGCCCCCGCCGCCACCGCCGCCGAAGCCGGATCTCTCCGAAGCGTTCTCGGACGCCGGCATCAAGGACGCGCTCTTCGACTATGACAAGAGCGACCTGCGCCCGGACGCCCAGAACGTGCTACGCGCCAACGGTACCGCCATCCAAGCGCTGCTGGGGGAATACCCCGAGGCGGCGTTCTTGGTGGAAGGCCATTGCGACGAGCGTGGCACCACTGAGTACAACTTGGCCCTGGGCGACCGTCGCGCGACGGCTGCGATGGACTTCCTCGTCAATCTCGGCGTCCCGGCAAGCAAGCTGTCCAAGGTGAGCCTCGGCGAGGAGCGCCCGGCGTGTAGCGACGAGGACGAGAGCTGTTACCAGCGCAACCGGCGCGCCCACCTGCGGCTCAGATAGAGCTGCCGAACGCGTCGGCATGTGCGCCTCCCGCTTGCGCGGCAACCTGTCGGGGATATCCCAGCGGGTTGCCGCGCTCACGGACTAAGGTCAGCGGTAGTGATGTGTCCCGCCGTGGAACGTCAGCACGATTCCAGGCGTCTTTCTGTTTTCAAGCCCCGTGGCGTTCTGGAAGGTGCGGCCGGGGACCGAGGTGACTCATGCTGTTGAGATCGTTCCTTTCAGCCACCCTTCTTAGTGCCACCGTGCTCGTGCCGGGCGCGGACGCCCAACGGAAGGAACTGCAGCAACTGCTGCGGGACATGGTTCTGCTCCAAGAGACGCTGCGCCAACAGGACCAGGCCAATTCCGAGCGCATGGCGGCGCTCGAGGCATTGCTGCGCCAGAGCACAGAGAAGCAGGACAAGCTCAATACCGGCCACGCGGTTCTTGAGAGCAAGCTCTCGGAGTTGGACAGCGAACTGACGGAGCCGTTGCGCGCCACGGGCGCCAAGGTGGACTCGCTGGCCAGCCAGTTCTCCGACCTCCGCGCCACGGTCGAGGAGATGAACCTAGCCGTGGAGCGCATCGCCTTGGACGTGAAGGACATCAAGACCCACTTGTCCGAGCTGCCGCCGCCCATGATTGGCGAGGACGGCGAGGGCGGAGCCGAGTCCGACATTAACACCAGCGAGGCAATCTTCGAGGGCGGCATGGACGACTACATGCGCGGCAACATCAAGAATGCCCGCGGGCAGTTCATGGACTATATTGCGCTATACCCTTCGCATTCCAAAGCTGGAGAGGCGCAATATTACCTAGCCGAGACGTACTATGCAGACGCCGATTACGAAGAAGCGGCGCGGCAATTCGAGCAAGTCTTCCGCAGGTACCCCCTCAGTCCGCTGGCCCCCGACGCGTTGTACAAGCAAGGCATGTCCTTTCTGAAAACGCGGGATCGGGATGCGGCGAAGAAGGCCTTCGAAGATGTCATCAAGCGCTTTCCGAGCAAGAGCGTCGCAAATCTCGCTCGCGGCGAGTTGAACTCGCTGCTAAACACCAAGCCCTCGCCCGCAAACTAGCGGCCGAAGCCAATCTGGCTAGAATTGGCGTGGCTAAGCCCAAAGTGCTGTTCCTGTGCACGGGCAATTCGTGCCGGAGCCAAATGGCGGAAGGCCTGCTGCGATCCTTCGCGGGCGACCGCTTCGAAGTACACTCGGCGGGCACGGCCCCGCAAGGTGTCAATCCGGGCGCAATCGCGGCGATGCGAGAGGTCGGCATCGACATCTCGAGACACCAGTCCGATCACGTCGACAGCTACCTGGGAACCGGCGTGGACACCGTGATCACAGTTTGCGACCGGGCCGCATCGAACTGCCCAACTTTCCCGGAACAGACCGCGAAGGCCCACTGGAGCTTCGACGATCCCGCTGAAGCGGTCGGCAGCGATAGCGAACGTCAGGCCGTATTTCGGCGGGTGCGCGACGAAATCGCAGCGGCGCTGCGCGACTGGCTCTCGGAACAGCGCTGAACGGGGCCAGCTCGCTACAGTGCCTGCAACTTGGCAGGCCCGGCTATGAGCGTCTTGAGGCCGTAGTGGTGAAAGTACACCCTCAGCTTGGCCCTCTCGCCTTGGCCCTGGCAGTGCTGCACGACGCCGACTCCGAAACGCCTGTGCCGCACTTTTGCACCCCGGGAGAACTGCCCCGCCCCCTGCGACGGATTCGTGCGCGGCTCGCGCTTCCGCGTAGCGGGATTGGAGGGTGTGGGCACCCCTCGCAAGGGTGATGCACGGGCAGGTCGGTCCGGCCCGGCACCAACATCGCCCGAAAGGTCGCGCCGGTTGAAGAAGCCCTTGACCGCCTCGACCGAATCGTGGGTCTCGAATCCGGCATTCCCCAACGTAGACTTGCTCAGGCGCGAAGCGGGAACCGGCTGCGCGGCAACATCGCGACTGGTCCCTTCGTAGATGCGGGCTCGCTCGAATTCTCTCGAGCCTCGCGAGACATCGTTGATCAGATCCAGCGGTATCTCGTGCAGGAACCGTGACGGCAGCATGCGAACTGCAGATTCAGCACTGTACTGCCCGCGGAACGCGGCACAGCTCAAGATGAGATGCCGCTGAGCGCGAGTCATGCCCACGTAACACAGTCGGCGCTCTTCCTCTAGAGCATCCTGGTCGGGCGGCTCGATGCTACGGGCGTGAGGCAGCAACGACTCCTCCATGCCGACCAAGAATACGGCCGGGAACTCCAGTCCCTTCGAACTGTGTAGAGTCATTAGCAGGACCCGCGCGGAACCCTCGATCCCATCAGTGTCCGCGATCAGCGCCGCATGGTCGAGAAATTCCTGTGGTGTCTCGCCGCGCGCGGCTGCCTCTCGGGCAGCGACGAGCAGTTCCTTTACATTTTCCTTTCGGCTCTCCGCATCCGCTGAAGAATCCCCGTCAAGCATTCCCTGATAGCCGGTCCGGTCCAACACCCACTCCAGTTGCGAAACGAGGTCCTGGGTTGCGGCGAACCCGCGCAGACCGTCGATCAGCTCGCGAAATCGCTTCAACGAAGCCGCAGCGCGCACCGGCAGCTTGCGGCCGTCGACCATTTCCTCAATCGCCTGCCACAGACTCAGACTGCGCTGGCTCGCAAAATCACTGAGCAGCCCCAGCGTGCTCTTGCCGATGCCGCGCGCCGGCACATTGAGTATCCGCCCCAAACTAACCGAGTCGTCGGGCGACAGCGCGATTCTGACGTAGGCGAGCAGGTCCTTGACTTCTTTGCGCTGATAAAAGGCCAAGCCGCCGACCAGGACGTAGTCCACATCCTGCCTCCGCAGTGCGTCTTCAATCAATCGCGATTGTGCGTTGGTGCGATAGAGCACGCCCACCTGCATATCGGAATCTGAGTCCAGGAGCTCGCGCGCCCAGCGAGCCACGTGATGCGCCTCGTCCGCGCCACTGCTAGCTCGATATAGCATGATTGGATCGCCTTCGCGGCGTTCGGTCCACAGTCGCTTTCCCTTCCTTTGCTTGTTGTGCGCAACCACCGCCCCGGCTGCGTCCAAGATCGGCCGTGTCGAGCGATAGTTCTGCTCCAAGCGGATCACACTGGCGGTTGGGAAATCGCGCTCGAAACCCAAGATGTTGCCAATGTCAGCGCCGCGCCAAGAATAGATCGACTGGTCCTCGTCGCCGACCACGCACACGTTGCGGAGCGGTTCGGCCAGCAGCAGCATGAGTTCGTACTGCGGGCGGTTCGTGTCTTGGTACTCGTCCACCATCAGGTAGCGGTAGCGCTGCCGGATCGTGTCGCGGACGGATTCGCTTCGATCCAGCAGGCGGACCGCTTCCAGCAGCAGGTCATCAAAGTCGAGGGCGTTGGCGGCGAGCAAGGCGTCTTCGTACCGTTTGAATATCCGATTGAGCTCTAGGACCCTTTCGTCAATCGTGTTGGCCTTGCCAATCCTAGTCGCCCCGCCGTTCTTGGCGCGGCTTATGGCCGAGAGTGCTTCGCGCGGCTTGACGAAGTCAGATTCGACACCAAGCCTCTTCATGACGTCTTTGACTACGGAAAGCTGGTCGGCGGCGTCGCAGATCAGGAACTTCGGAGTAAAGCCGGGCCTGTATTCCGCGAGCGGCTCGCCATATTGGCGGAGCAAGCGAGCGCAGAGGGCATGGAAGGTGGATACCGTCGGCAATCCGCTGTGCGCCAAGCCTTGCTTCTCGAGCAGGCTTCCGACGCGCTCGCGCATTTCTCCGGCGGCCTTGTTGGTGAAGGTGACAGCCAGAATCGAGCTGGGGCTGACGCCCTTTTCGGAGATCAGGTAGGCCGCGCGGGTGACGATGACCCGAGTCTTGCCGCTGCCCGCGCCTGCCAACACCAGCAGCGGCCCCTCCGTGTGCTCTACGGCCTCGCACTGCTGTGGATTCAGAGAGGCAAGCAAGGACATGCGGTCTCCTTCATGTTAACTTGCACGTCAGCACCGCCTATCCTTCCCGCTGGGTCGGTACAATGTGTCTGGAAACCAGCGATGGCGAAGCACGTCCAATGGGCTCGGACACGGCGCGAGTTGCTGCGCGATTCGTGCTGCGGCATGGGGTACCTAGCCTGCCAGGCAATGGCGGGCAGCGAGGCGTTGCGCGCCGCGGCATCGCAGAACCCGCTGGCCCCGAAGCCGCCGCATGTGGCCAACCCGAAGGCCAAGGCGGTGATCTTCCTGTTCATGGCCGGCGGGCCGAGCCACATCGAGACCTTCGATCCCAAACCCCTGCTGAATGAACTCCACGGCCAGCCTCGACCGGCGGAGTTCGGCGAAGCCAAGTACCAGTTCGTCAAGTCGGACGCCAAACTGCTGGGGACCAAACGCACGTTCAAGAACTACGGCAAGGCCGGCATTCCGGTGTCGGACCTGTTGCCCCATACGGCCAGTTGCATCGACGATATCGCTGTTCTGCGCTCATGCCACGGCGACATGGTCGTGCATTCCGCAGCCCAGTACGAACTGATGACAGGACGCATTGTGCCCGGCTTCCCGTCGATGGGATCGTGGGTCATCTACGGCCTCGGATCGGAGTCCGAATCACTGCCCGCATACGTGGTCATGCCGGATCCCGATGGCGCCCTCGAAGCGGGGCAACCGATGTACATGAACGGATTCCTGCCCGCCGTGTACCAACCCACGACCTTCCGGCCCGGCGATCGGCCGGTGCTCAACCTAGATCTGCCAAACGGGGTCGGCCGAGCCGAGCGGCGCAAGACCGTGGACCTAATCAAGGCCCTTAACCGGGCGTCGCCCGAACCGTCCGATGACGAGTTCGACGCTCGCATCCGAACGTACGACCTAGCCTTCAAGATGCAGACGGAGGCCCCGGAAGTCTTCGACCTGTCCACCGAGGGCGGGGGCACGTTGGATATGTACGGCGTGGGCAAGGAGCCGACTCACGACTACGGACGGCGCTGCCTGCTAGCCCGGCGGCTGGTCGAGCGCGGCGTGCGCTTCGTGACCGTCGTTTCAGGGGGCGGGCCGGGCCGGCTGCAGTGGGACGCGCACAACGATATCGAGGAGAACCACCTGCGCATGGCCGCGCAAACCGATCAACCGGTCGCGGGGCTGCTGAAGGATCTCAAGCAGCGCGGAATGCTGGACGAGACATTGGTGCTGTGGGGTGGCGAGTTCGGGCGCTCTCCCGAGGCCGAGACCCGCCAGGACGGCAGTGCCGGACGTGACCACCACAACCTAGGCTTCACGATGTGGATGGCAGGCGGGGGCATCCGCGGCGGCCAGGTGGTGGGAGCGACCGATGCGATCGGCCTCCGCGCTGTCGAGCGGCCGTATCACTTCCGGGACATCCACACGACCATCCTGCACCAGCTGGGCTTGGACCAGTACCAGCTGACTTACCCGCATCTAGGGCGCGACGAGCGTCTGACGCAGGTTCACGGCAACGTCATCGAAGAGATCGTCTAGACGCCATTCGTCAGTTTGTTCTGACGACCCTCGGCGTGTTTCGATTATTGTGGCGGGTTGGAGGTCGAAGGAATGAGCCATCTGCGTCGCGCATTGCCTCTTTGGGCCAAATGGATCATTTCTGCAACCCGACCGTGATCGCTGCCCCGTCTTCGCCGACCACGAACATGCAGTCTTTGAACTTGGGCATGCGGAGTTTGTTGAACGGTCCGCTGAACGCGTAGGGCTCTTTGGGAATCCTGATGAAGTTCTTGTCGAATTTGAAATTGGAGTTTAGGTCGTGGTAGATGAAAGCCCCATATTCGCCGGGTTCAAGTTCGACGTCGGTCACTAACGGACCGTCGTCCTTGCGTGCGGTGATGTCGACGGACTGCGATCCGGCGAAGTTGTCAGGATCAGCGTCCAGCCAATTGGCCGCATCGTAAATGACAACGTGCACCGTGCCCTTGTTTTCCTTGATGTTGTCGACGGTGACGGTAAGATTTGCGGCGAAGGCAGCGGTGCCAAGGATGAAAAGGCACCCGGTGGCGACCTTAGGGAATCTCCGGCCCCAATGAGATGCACATAGCTTCATCAAACTTGCTTTCCTCGCGAAGGCTTGCCGCTCCTATTCCTGCCTGTTCATGCTCGAGCTGCACGATGGTCCTTACGTTGGGCCGTATATGCCATCCTAGCCAACGCAGTCCGGTGCCGTCGACTGGCAAGTCATTATTGGAGCAACCAGAGCCGTGCCGGTAGTTCCGCTCGTTCCAGTGCTATTGCCCACGTCCCATCGCCTTTACCCGTTTCAACTTCCAAGCCGTCGGCGACGGCGAGACGGGCAGTGTCTACCGTCGGCCATTGACTGCGTGGGGTGACGAAGTAGGGGGCGACATGGCCGCCCCAGCTCGAGAGCATGAGGCGCTTGCCAAGACCTGGAAACCGTAGCGGCACACTGCGACCACCAGAACTCAAGGGCAGCCGCTAGCGCGTAGCTGCCGCTCCTCTGGGCAGCCCAGTCATCTGGCGGGCCCCGTCGCGCGCGAGGCTATTGCCCTACCCACGTCATGCGCGCGACGGAAGGCTATTCATAGCGATACACTGGGCTCGATGCCCGCGAACTACCAAGCCGAAGTGGTCGGCGTGTTCGGTCAGCCCGTAGCGGAAAACCCGACTGGGGTCATGCAAGAGGCGGGATTCGCCGCCGCTGGCCTGAACTGGCGCTACCTGAACTTCGAGGTACCGCCCGAAAGACTCGGCGCCGCGATGGATGCGATCGACGCGCTGGGAATGCGCGGCATTAACCTCACGATCCCGCACAAGGTGGCGGTAATCGAGTATCTCGACGAGTTGGCGCCGGAAGCGCGTGCCATCGGCGCGGTCAACACGGTGCGCGTGGAAGGCTCCAAGAAAATCGGCGAGAACACCGATGGCAAGGGATTCTTGCGCGGCGTTCGCAATGACGCGGGCTTGGACCCCTCCGGCAAGCGCGTCGTGCTGCTCGGTGCGGGCGGGGCGGCACGGGCCATTGGCACCGAACTGGTGTTGGCCGGCATCAGCGACTTGCTCGTCGTCAACCGTTCCCAGCAGCGTGGCAGCACCATGGTCGCCGACCTCAAGGCCGCGACTGACGGCCCGGTCCGTTTTCGGCAATGGACCGGGACATTCGCAGTGCAGCCTGATTGCGACCTGCTCGTCAACGCAACGTCGATCGGCTTGTACCCCGATGTCGACGCCGCTCCGGATGTCGATCTCTCGTCGGCTCGGGCAGGAATGCTCGTAGCGGACGCTGTGTTTAACCCACCCGAGACCAAGCTGCTAGCCGCGGCCCGCGAGCGGCGGCTGCCAACCCTCGATGGATTGTCGATGTTGGTCTACCAAGGTGTAATCGCATTCGAGATGTGGACAGGTCAGTCCCCGGACGAAGCCGCCATGAAGACCGCGCTGCGGAACGCTCTCGGCGTCGCTTGAAAAGGGCCGCTAGATGGGGCGGACGGCCCGGACGGGCCGCCCGCTGCTGCATTGATGGAGGTTGAGTCCCTGGGTGTCCCGCAGCAAGGAAAACCCGGACATTGTTGGCCGCTAGAAGCGATTCCCCCGCCGACCGCCACGACCGCCGCGGCCCGCTCCAGCAGGGCGTCCGCGGTTAAAATGACCCCAGCCCCGCTGTCGGCCAAAGCGCGGGTACCCGGAGCGATCAGCCCCGTAGAACCAATCGTCGCGCGGGGGGCGTGAACGCTCCACCCGGTCTTGTCGATCTTCGCGCTCCACTTGCGCCAAAGACAGCATCGAAGCACCCAGCAAGTCGCGCAACTGCTGGCGGGAAGCTTCGATCTTGGCCAGTTCGGAGCGTTGTTCCGCAGTCAGCAGATCCGCAACCCGAGCCTGCTGGTCTTCGCGCCAAGCCCGCAACTCTTCCCGGCTCTGGCCGCGAGGAGGCCGCGCCGAGCGGATCTCTCGGATCTGCTCGATCTGTTGTTCTGACAGACCCAATTTCTGCGTGGCAGTCTCGATCTGAGCCAAGGGCGCCCCGCTTGTACCTGGCTCATCCTGAGCGCTTACGACGGTCGCTACGATCAGTGGCGCCGCAATCGCGAAGATGATGCCGTGAGGGCGGATCATGGCGTTTCCCCCGAATCCTTCGCTGGCGGTGCGGACTCGGGCCAGTTCGTTCGAAACCGCATGTACAGGTTTAGACGAACAGCAGAGGGTTCTGTCTCAACGGGCTTGTAAAGGTTTCGTCAAGTCAGCGGCCCTGCTAGGCCAGAACCGAAGCGAACACCAGTGCCGCCCGAGAGCGGCAGCAGAAAGGGCGGTCCCGGAAGGGACCGCCCTGTGGAACGTTTCGGTTTCAGCCGGATCGGGCCTCTACCGCCGGAACGGACCGTCGCCGTCTCGCTCCCGGCGCGCTTGCGCGAACTGCGGTCCGGCACTCTCGGCCCGTCTGCCACGGCGAGACCTCTGGCTGCCACGGCTCGCTCCCGGGCGACGATCCGGACCCCGTCCGCGGTCGAACCTCCGTCCGCGGCTCGGACCGGTCCGGCCTCGACTCGCACGCGCTCGATTGCCGCCGCGATTGCCCTTGGAGCGGGCAGCGCTACGGCCGCGGCCAGACGTCTCGACCAAGCCCATGCGAGCGGCTACGGCGTAGTCCCGCATCTGTTCGCGCACCTCGTTCAGTCGCGCAATCTTGGCCTTCTGCTCGTCGGTCAGCACGGCTTCGACCTTGGCCTGCTGCTCGGTGCGCCAAGCCTCGCGCTCTTCATCCGACTGCCCGCGAGGCGGCCTCTCGCGACGGATCTCTCGAATCTTGTCGATTTGCTCCTCGGTGAAACCGAAGGCCTCCGTTGCCGCTTCGACCGCACCGCTTCGACTGCGCTCGCGGCCGCGCCGGTCGTCTTGGGCGAAGGCGCTCACTGACAAGGCCAGCACGGCGATGACGGCGAATGTGACTTGCTTGATGTGCTGTGTGGTCATGGTGTTCTCCTGCTTGCTCTGGTTTCGATACGCCTCAGTCCGCTCCCGTTCGGTCGGTTTTCCAAAGCGCGTGTACTTGACTAGACGAATCACCCAAGCAGGCGTGTCGCGGCGTCTGTAAAGAGCTAATCAAACATCTGGAACAGGGTTCTGAGACAAGCTAGGCTTGCCGCTCCGCCTGCTGGATGACTTCCTTGGCGCCGTAGATGGGCCTGCCTTGGCTCTCGAAATACGTGCGCATCAGCACCTCTCCGACCAACCCAGTGCAGAAAAGTTGCAGCCCGGTAAGGGCCAAGACCGAACCCGCGATGAGCAACGGCCCGTGCTCGACCATGATGTGAGTGCCCTGTAGTTTCTTGAACAGCAGGAACGCCAATGCGGCCCCGCCCGCGCCCCCGCAGGCAATCCCGAGGGAGCCAAAGAAGTGCATCGGGCGAGTCAGGTAGCGCGCGAGGAACACCACGGTTAGCAGATCGAAAAACACCCGCAGCGTGCGCCCTAAGCCGTAGTGGGAGCGGCCTGCCGCGCGCTCGTGAATGCCGATCGGCACCTCAATGATGCGGGCACCGTGCATCGCGGCCAATACCGGCACGAAGCGATGCAACTCGCCATACAGCTGGAGGTGGTCGAGAAGGTCTGCGCGGTATGCCTTGAAGGTGCCGCCGAAATCTCGCAGTTCGATACCCGACAGCTTGCGAATCAGCCAATTCGCAACCCGCGACGGCAGCCGCCTCGTAAGTAGCCTGTCGTTGCGCTTCTCGCGCCAGCCGTTGACCAGGTCGTAGCCCTCGTCGAGCTTGGCGAGCAGTGCGGGAATGTCCTCCGGAGCATGCTGCAGGTCGCCGTCCATCGTCACAACGACGTCTCCCGAGGCCGCCTCAAAGCCGGCTGCCAAGGCAGCGGTCTGGCCGGAGTTTCGCCGCAGGCAGACCGCCGTTAACCTAGGCTCGTTGGCACACAAGTTGCGGAGCAGGCGGACACTGCCATCCGTCGAGGCGTCATCGACGATAACGATTTCAAAACTGCGTCTGATTCCGGTTAGGGTGTCAACCAGCCGGTCTACCAACGGCAGTAGATTGGGCTCCTCGTTATGGGCCGGGATGACGACCGAAACCGCGGGCCGCAAGCTCATGGAACCTCAGGCATGCCCATTGTCAAGCTGTCCGTACAACTCGTTGAGGGGCAGGCCCACGACATTGTCGTACGAGCCGATCACAGCTTCTACGAACTTGCCCGCCGCGCCTTGGATGCCGTACGCGCCTGCCTTGTCTAACGGGTCGCCGGTCGCCACGTATTCGTCGATCTCGGCTTGGGACAGTGCGCGAAAAACCACCCAAGTCTCAGCCAGAGCCGACACGCGGAAACAGCCATCGAAATCAAACAAGGCCACCCCTGTGAGGACCCGGTGCGGGCGGTCTGAGAGCTTTCGCAGCATGCGCTTAGCATCGGCGCTGTCGCGCGGCTTGCCGAGCACTTCGCCGCGGACAGTCACGGCGGTGTCCGCGCCAAGGCAGCACCGCCTCGGCTGCAACGCGGCCGTGGCCTTTTCCTTTGCCAGGCGCAGGACGTACTCTTCCACCAGCTCTCCACTTCGGAACGTTTCGTCGATATCGGCCGGACGCTGCTCGAATTCGATACCAGCGCGGGCAAGCAAGTCTGCCCGGCGAGGCGAGGCCGAAGCCAAGACCAAGGGAGGCCGGCACCGCAACAGATTCTCGGGCATCAATCGGAGTACGGCTGGCTGCCCTATCGGTTCAAATAACTGGGGTCGTCGATCGCCGCACCCGATTCGCCGGAGTCTGCGCTGTCGGAGACGACGGCGGCAGGCGCTCCGGCGGCACCCGCATCGGGACCCGTCGGGAGGCCCTCAGTCAGCCGGTGGACGCGGCCGTTGAGAGCAGACAGGAACGCCAGTAAGTCATCCTTCTCCGCATCACTAAGCCCGAGCGGGCGGATCTCGGGCTGCAAGGACTCCGGTGCGGAGCCTCCCTGGTCGTAGTGGTCCACCACTTGGCGGATGTTCATCATGCGGCCGTTGTGCATGTACGAGTAGCGGCGCAGCGCGTCGCGCAGGCTTTGGGTCTTGTACTTGGTCCCGGCATCGCCGTGCCCGTCTCGCTCGGCCACCCCGGTGTAGTGAAAATCGTGGTCGGTCAGCAAGGGACCGTTGTGGCAGCGAATGCACCCCGCCTTGCCGGTGAAAAGCCCCATACCGCGCTTGGCGCCGGCAGACAACGCCGTCTCGTCGCCCAGCAGGTAGCGGTCCAAGTCGCTGTCGTAGGAAACCAGCGTCCGCTCGAAGCTGGCGATGGCCTTCGCCACCAAGTCAAATGTGATCTCCTCGCCGGGAAAGGCTTGCTCGAACGACCTGACATAGAAGGGATCGCGACGAATTCGCTCCACCGCCTCGGCAGGGTCTAGGGACATTTCCCGATGGTTTTCCAGTGGCTTCGAGACCTGTTCCTCCAAGGTCTTCACCCGACCGTCAAAGAACAGGCTGCGCTGCCAGCCGACGTTGAGCAGGCCCGGAGTCTTGCGCGACAGTTCGCTCTCATCGAGGCCCCAGCCGCGGGAGAGCCCGTCCATGAAGTGGAGCTCGCGCTTGTGGCAGGTGCCGCAGTTTCGACGCCGCCCGCCCGATAGGATCGAGTCGAAGAAGAGTTCCTCCCCGAGTCGAATCTTGGCCTCGGTGGGAGGATTGTCGGGCGGGAAGGGCGGTGATCCGGACAGCGGCTCCAGTCTCGGCGCTTCCGCCCCGAAGGCGCAAACGGCGAATCCGAATGCGAAGAGCAGCACGAGCGATCTAGGACGCCACCTCATCACGCTGCCATTCTAGCCGGAATTCAAGCGCAAGTCGAAGATCGGGAGCAGAAGATTTGCGCCGACCCGCAAATCGGACTGCCTAGACCGGCTGTTGTGTCTGCGCGACCATGATGCGCTTCTGGAAATCGGCGAGCATGGCCTCGTCCAAGCGAACCTGGGTCGGGCGCCGCTCGAGCGTGGTCATGCGGTCGATCTTGTCCTGAAGCTTGAGCAGTGCGTAGAACAGGTTCTCCGGGCGCGGCGGGCAGCCGGTCACGTACACATCTACCGGCACGATCTTGTCGACGCCCTGCAGGACGCCGTAGGTGTTGAATGGGCCGCCAACCGAGGAGCAGGCACCCATCGAGATACACCACTTCGGCTCGGGCATCTGGTCCCAGATCCGCTTCAGGACGGGGGCCATCTTCAGCGACACGGTGCCGGCGACAATCATTAGATCCGACTGGCGCGGGCTGGGCCGGAACACTTCCGCGCCGAAGCGCGCGATGTCGAAGCGCGACGTGGAGGAAGCGATCATTTCGATCGCGCAGCACGCCAAACCGAAGGTCAGCGGCCAGATGGCGGACTTGCGTGCCCAATTGAACACGTAGTCCACGGATGTCGTCATGAAGTTCCGTTCGAACTGATTTTGGAGGTACGGCATGGAATCCCGATAGAGCTTCGATTATAGCGCCCAAGGCACTGTGGCTTGCAGTTAGCAGCTGGCGCGAAGTCCGGGCAGGCCGACCGTTCCGCGCTTAGACTGGGACCACGCTTGGAGTTGGCCCCTATCTTGGGATTTAGGCGAAAGTGCGACATGTGGGATCTGCGGACCTGGGCTGAACAGCGGGTGCGGCTGACGACGGTGATCTTACTGCCGCTAATTGCGGCGGGCTGCAACTTCCCGGTCTTCACTATCGATGCCGAACCGCCGTTCTCCACATTCGGCCCCCCAACTTCGATCGCAGAGCCGGACAGCGATGGCCTAGTGGCCTCGACGGCGGACCTGCCGCGAATCATCCGCAACGACGCAGGGTGGAGGCAGGCGCTGTCGCGGAGCAGCTTTCCAGTGATGCGCCGTGGCGCAACAGAACTGGCATTCAGCGGCAAGTACGACAACTTCTACGAGCCGGGCGTTTACCACTGCGCTGCCTGTGACACCGCGGTTTTCACATCGGATTCGAAGTACGACTCCAACACAGGCTGGCCGAGCTTCAGCGCTCCGTTTGCCGATGGGAACATCTCGGTGACATGGGACTACAGTTGGGGCCTGCGCCGACGGGCGGTCGGCTGTGCCCGCTGCGGATCGCACTTGGGCCACGTCTTCAATGACGGCCCTCCGCCGACGTTGCGGCGCTATTGCATCAACTCCGTGGCGCTGAAGTTCTCGCCGCGGGGCGATTGATTCCCGCCCGTGCTACGGCGTCGCGCCACCAGAGACGTTCTCGTACCACTTCACATTCCCTGTACGCGCGCCGATGCAGCTGAAGTCCAAGTCGCCATCGCCGTCGATGTCTGCGATGTCGCAGCCTGCAGCGGAGATCCCGCCATCATCGACCAACTGCCGCGCCCAGCCTCCCGAATTGCGCCGATAGACCATGACTCGCTGCGGTGCTCCGCGCACGCCAGCTAGAATCTCGTCTTCTCCGTCGCCGTCAAAGTCGGCCACGTTCAGCACGTGGCCATCGACCAACGTGCTGTCGATCACAGATCGGGAGAAGTAGCCGCGGCCCTCGCAGCAGTACACGACGACTTGATGCCCGTGCCAGGGCTCGATCGTAGTGACGAACCGCCCATCGCTCAAGTGCCCGACACGTACCTCGCTGGCGCCGTTTCTGGGCCTTGGAGATTGGGAACCTTCTGCTAGGCGCAGCCGGACCCAGCCCCCCGCGCCGTCCGGTCGGAATCGATCCACTCCCCCCATCGAGGCCGCCAGCACAGTCGGCCCGTCCCAATCCGCCTCGCGCATGCCGTGCACCACCCCGTCCAACGCGGTCGTCACATAGCGGCGCTTCCAATCCTTGGGTTCGTAGTAGACCAAAGGGGTGTGGCAGTCAAACAACGGACCGCGGCAGCCAGGACCGGTGAGCGGGGAATTGAGCAGTTCCGCCTCACCATCGCCGTCAAAGTCCAAGAACCGCACTCTGTGCGTTGTCGGGAGCCTGTCAATCTCCTGCGCCTGCCATTCCGCGCCACTCGCTGCCGAGCCGGTGAGGATGTAGACCCTGCCCTCGCTGCTCTCGTCGGTCTGCCCGAAATGCGTGCCCAGCGCGATCTCCGGCGCACCATCGCCGTCCAAGTCCGCAACGTCAAGCGTGATCATCTGGCGCATCCCAGACACGATCACGCGCCGCTGCCACGAAGGGTTTTCGTACCAATACAACTTGTCTGCGCGTTGGGAGAGCCCGATCACGTCTGGTTGGCCATCAGCGTTAAGGTCCGCCACCCGGACTTGGTAGCCACCTGCGAGGTCGTCGTCGATGAGGTGCTGGCGAAACTCCAGATCGGCAGCAGGCGCGACCAAGGCGAGAACAAGGAGCAGCAACGTCAAGCGCAACACCGGGATATCTTCGCACGCCCGCACTCGTCGGTGGGATCGCTTGCCTGATTTCGCAATGTCATTCATGGCTGGGTACGCCAGTGGTCTCGCGACTGGCTCAGCCGATCAACGACGTTCACGAACGGAGTTGGGCGTCGGGCCCGTGCACTCCAAGACCCTCGGATCCGTACGGTAGGGCACGTGAGTGCAATAGTTGCACTTCCTCAAAGCAGCTCTAATCTGCTATGCAGCTGTAAGGACACCGCAGCAGCCCTAGGAGTGCCGCTAGCGGAAGCGATCCCCCTGTCTGCGCACGGTCACTCCTCGGTTTCTGACGAACTCCGCTCCGTGCCGGGGTCGCCTAAGCCAGCGACCCAAGCTATCGCGCCCTCCAGCACGGCTTGATACTCCTCTGCCTGGAATGCCGAGCCATTGTGACCGAGGGCGGACAGGAAGGCGCGTCCGGCAGCAACCTCGCGGGTCCAGATGATGGGATGGTCTCCCATTGCGAGGTCTTGGTCCATCCATAAGAGCTTCATCCGCGGCTCGTAGGTGGACTCGTCCAATGAGGCCAGCACCCCTACGCCGTCTTCACTACGGACGCTGCGGTCGAACGAATACCACTCGTCCGCCCATTCCCATGGGTCGCCCAGATGCGCCATCGCCGGATGGTCGCGCCGCTCTACCTTGAGCGGCACACGGGGATGGTCCATGGTATGGCCGATGAACTTGGCCCCGACTACAGTGCGCTGGTACCACTCCCACGAAGAGTGCGAATCGTCGAGAGCGGCATGAATGCCGACGAATCCGCCCCCGCCTTCGATCCAGCCCCGCACCGCATTGCGCTGGGACCTACTCAGGGGAGCCCCGCTGGCGTTAAGCCACACCAGCGCACGCACGCGACTGAGGATCGGCGTGTCGAACACGGCTCCGTTCTCGGTGTGGAATAGAGACCAGCCCCGACGCTCCGCGATGCCGCGCAGGGCCTCGACGCCTTCTTGGATGGCGTCGACATGGCGAAAGCCGTTGGTCTTGGAAAAAACCAAGACTGCCGGGTCTCCCAACTCGGGCAAGGCTGGCGGTTCGGTGTCGTAGCTGGTCGAGGGGTTGATGGCCCGATAGACGCTGCGCACCATCGGGTGGAAGCTCGCCGCCACCAGCAAGACAAGCAGCATTGCCAAGCACCAAGCGGCGATTCGAATGAGTCGCAATCTAGTCTCCAAGTCGCAGCACCAGAATGCCACCAGCCTGGTGGCGCACCGACAGACCCATCGTTGCCGACCGCGAACGGCCGCGTCAAGGCGCACCGCTTGGCACTTGTAGCGCGAAGTGGCTATTCTAGGAATAAGCGACGGGTACTCCCATGTTCGGAGCCCGGATCCGCAGTTCGAGGATCGGACCGGCGGCTATTCTCTCTCCAACGCAGCGCGACTCGGAGATGTGGCTGTCTCGACCGAGAACAGCCGCTGCCTCTGACACCGGGCATCAGGAAATGTAGAGATGGGCAAAGTTACCGGGTTCATGGAATTCGATCGCCAGGCGACCCCCTACCGCCAGGTCGAGGAGCGCGTGCATGACTGGAAAGAGGTCATGGACCGCTTGGAAGAGCCCCAGCTCAAGACGCAAGGGGCGCGCTGCATGGATTGCGGGATCCCCTTCTGCCACACCGGCTGCCCGATCAACAACATCATTCCCGACTGGAACGACTTGGTCTACCGCGGACGCTGGAAGGAAGCCCTGCAGGTCCTGCACTCGACCAACAATTTCCCTGAATTCACCGGACGGATTTGCCCCGCGCCATGCGAGTCGGCCTGCGTGCTGGGCATCAATGACGACCCGGTCTCCATCAAGTCCATAGAAAAGGCGATTGCCGACCGGGGCTGGCAAGAGGGATGGATCAAGCCCGAGCCGCCGCCCAGCCGCACGGGCAAGAAGGTGGCGGTCGTAGGTTCGGGACCCGCCGGGCTCGCCGCCGCTCAGCAACTGAACCGGGCCGGGCACGCAGTCACGGTCTACGAGAAGAGCGAGGTACCCGGCGGACTGTTAGTGCTCGGGATCCCGGACTTCAAGATGGAGAAGGAACAAGTCGCGCGCCGGGTCCGTCAGATGGAAGCCGAGGGGATTGAGTTCCGCTGCGGCATCCACGTGGGCGTCGGCACCGAAGCTCAGAAGCTATTGGCGGAACACGACGCAATCCTGCTGTGCATAGGGTCGGAGCATCCGCGCGACCTGCCCATCCCGGGCCGTGACTTGAACGGCATCCACTTTGCGATGAACTTCCTGCCCCAGCAGAACCGCCGGGTCGCAGGCCGCCCGGTCGACCCCAACTTCGACCTCAGTGCGGCTGGCAAGAACGTCGTCATCATCGGTGGCGGCGATACCGGGGCCGACTGTCTCGGCACGTCGAGGCGTCAAGGCGCGATCAACATTCACCAGTTCGAACTGCTGCCGAAGCCGCCCGACAGCCGGGACGAGCTAGGAGCGATGCCCTGGCCGAACTGGCCGTTCACCTTCAAAGTCGAGAGTTCGCACGAAGAGGGCGATGTGCGTGACTACGCGATCAATACGAAGGAATTCGTTGGCGACGCCAATGGCAATGTGCGGGCTCTGCGAGGGGTCCGCCTGCGCTGGCCGGAGCCCGATCCGATCACGGGCCGGCGGCCGTTTCAGTTCGAAGAGATCCCCGGAAGCGAGTTCGAGGTGCCCGCCGACCTAGTGCTGCTGGCAATGGGCTTCCTGCATCCGGTGCATGAGGGCGTTGTGGGCCAGCTCGGGGTAGCCAAGGATCCGCGCGGCAACGTGCAGGCGGACTTCGGCGGGTTTCAGACCAGCGTGCCCAACGTCTTTGCCGCCGGCGACGTGCGACGCGGCCAGTCGCTGGTTGTCTGGGCCATCGCAGAGGGCCGCAAGGCCGCCCGCGCCGTCGATATCCATCTGACCGGCTCGAGCACGCTACCGGCGCACTAGGGGTTGG
Organism: Bryobacterales bacterium; assembly: GCA_965207255.1. Classification (GTDB taxonomy): domain Bacteria; phylum Acidobacteriota; class Terriglobia; order Bryobacterales; family UBA6623; genus VXMF01. Next base: position 933,414 of record OZ242276.1, read on the forward strand.
TTCAGCCCGCAAGGCGTCGCAAGCAGCAAGGCCCGCTTGCTCACGGGGCGCCTTCCTTCGATTCAAGCTTCTTGCGCAGCCGGGCCGCAAAGCGGCTGACATCGACGACAACACGATCATGGGTGCCCCGGCCGACCAACTCCGTCCCGTCCGAGGCCTGGACCTCAAAGCTGGCGTGACGGCCGTCAACGCTTGCGAGCTTGGCGGTGTATGTTACAGACTGCCCCATGGGCGTGGCGGCCAAGTGCTCCACGCTAACTTTGATCCCGACGCTGTCGTTGCCCTCGCCGACGTGCGGAAGAATGGCATCGCGGCAGCAGATCTCCATCCAATAGATCATTGACGGCGTGGAGAGCGACGGGCGCACATTCGCACCGAGAAAGTTGATGCAATCGTCTCGTCGCACGACGCGAACCTGTTCCAGCGAGATACCCGGTGCCAGCATGCAGCAATCATAACGTCCCGCCGGCCCACACCCTATAATCGGGGGCACATGCCAGAAACCACACGACGCCAAGCCTTGGTTTCGCTAACGGCAGGGCTGTCAGTGCGCGCCCTGCCCGGGCAAAAAGCCTACAAGCCTGTCACGCTTTCGGCAGAGGAGTTCGATCTGCTCGGAATCGTGGTGGACATGATCCTGCCCGCATCGGACACGCCGGGAGCGCGCGAAGTGGGCGTCCACGCGATGATCGACGAGGATCTCGCCAAGCGCTCCGATCCGCTCGGCACGCTCCGCAAGGGCCTGGCCGCTTTAGCCGCCGAAGGGTTCGGGGAGATGGCCGAGCCCCAGCGAATCGCCATACTCAAGGGCTTTGAAGCCGGCTCCGGGGAGAACAAGGAATTCTTCGAGACCGTCAAAGGGCTGACCATCGACGCGTACTACTCGACCGAAGTCGGCTTGGTCCAAGAGCTTGGCTACCAAGGCAACACCTACCTAGAAGAGTTTCCGGGCTGCACTCACGATCACGAGTTGGAGGACGCGGACTGATGGCGACGGGCGACCACGACGTAGTCATCATCGGCAGCGGCGCCTCCGGCGGCATGGCCGCTTGGAACCTGACTCGCAAGGGAGCCAAGGTGCTGATGCTGGAAGCGGGCGGACGGTTCGAGCGAGCGGACTTCTGGTCGCACGTCAAGCCGTGGGAAGCGCGCGAGCGCCGAAGGCGCGGGGAACGCAGCCCCGGATTCGAGACTCTGCCGCTGCGCGAGAGCCCTTACGAGACGCCTGCCGGCCAGCACTTCCTCCTGCGCCGGGTCTGGGGCGTCGGCGGCAAGACCAACATCTGGGGGCGGGTGTCGCTGCGCTACGGCGACCTGAACTTCAAAGAGCCGGCCATTGATGGCTGGGAGATTCCCTGGCCCGTCTCGTATAGCGAGATCGCGCCCTACTACGACAATGTCGAGAAGCTGATCGGCGTGTGCGGCGGCGCTGACAACTCGAAGTTCTTGCCCGGGTCCGGGCACCACCTGCCGCCGCCCAACCCGCGATGCGGCGAGGTGCTGCTGCGCAAGGGGGCGGAAAAGGCAGGCTACACGGTGGTAAACGGCCGCCGGGCGGTCTTGACCGAGGAGCACCGAGGACGGGCCAAGTGCCACTATTGCGGGGCCTGCGGCAAGGGCTGCGACATCGGCGCGTTCTTCAACTCGCAGGACTACCTCTTGGAGGACGCCTTCGCCACGGGCAATCTGGAACTGCGCGAAAACGCCATCGTCTCCCACGTTCTGACGGATGAGAACGGTGCCGCGAGCGGCGTGCGCTACTTCGAGCGGCTGACCGGAGCGGAGCGCACCGTTGCCGCCAAGCGGGTCGTGGTAGGCGCATCAGCGGTAGACTCCACCAGAATCCTGCTCAACTCCAAGTCCTCGGCCCATCCCAATGGCATCGGCAACGGTTCCGACGTGATCGGGCGATACCTGTGCGAGCAGTTCCGTTTCCACGTGTATGCGTTTGCGCCGCAACTCTACGGACGCCCGGCGACCAACGACGACGGTATCAGTGGAGGGCACATCTACATCCCTCGGTTCGAGAGCCCCGAGGAGAAGCGCGACTACATGCGCGGTTTCGGGATTCAGCTGTGGGGGATCGGCTGCGGCGCCGGCGCACAGTTCGCCAAGCGCATGGCGGGATTCGGACTCGACTTCAAGCGCGACGTGCGCAAGAGCTACCCCGCCCTGGTCCAGATGCATCCCTATGGCGAGGTGCTGCCGTACAAGCATAACCGGGTCGCGGTCGATGGCACGCCGCCCGACCGATTCGGGATTCCCACGATCCGCATCGAGTACAAGCTAGGCGAGAACGAGCGCAAGATGATCCCTCGCATGTACGACGTCGTCGAGGAGATCCTCCACTCGATGCGAGCAGAGCCGCTGCCCTACCAGCGGGGAGACCTGGACGAACTCGGGGCGGCAATCCACGAGCACGGCACCTGCCGCATGGGCGAAGATCCCAAGCGCTCCGCCCTGAACGGCTACATGCAGATGCACGAGGTGCCCAACGTATTCGTGGTGGACGGCAGTGCGTTCCCAACACCCACTGAAAAGAACCCCACGCTAAGCATCTTGGCGTTTGCCTGGCGGGCAACCGACTATCTGGCCGAGCAGATGCGGCTGGGCAACATCTAGCGTGGTGCGGCCCAAAGTGCATTGTCGGGGTAGGCATTTGACTCAGGCAGACACTATATTCTGTGGTCGGTGGAATCGCTATCTCCGGCGCTCGGGCCGCGCATTGTGAGACCCCATCCCGCACAGGCCAGGCTTTGCCTTGGCCACACTGCGCGGAACGCCCCCCCCGGCCAGTGCAGCTGTGCCAAGTACTCTCGGCGGGCTTCCTCGCTGGCGAACTATGCCTTGAATTCGACCTGATTCCACTGGCAATCCTTCACTGCCCTCAACCACTCCAGGTAGTGGTCATCTGGGTCAAGTCCATAGCCCCGTTCCCACTAAACGGCGGCAGACAGTGAGCAACATCCAGCTGCAGTCTTGGAGCAAGACAACCCAAGGTGTCCGAAGGCCGTCCGGATTCCGTTCCTGAGCACTTCGGCATGTAGGCCCTGGGAAATAGTGTCGGGCCTCCCTCCTGCGAAAGCGTGGCACAGTGCTCGACAGGCGGCACGAGCCGACCTAGGTCCCGGGGCGGGCAGACGCTCGCGGAGCGTCAGTACTTCCGACCGCCGAGCGCTAAAAGATGTACTTCAGGCCGAACTGCAGGTTCCGCGGCCGGCCGGCTCCTGTGATCCTGCCGAAGTTGTTGTTGCCGACCTCGGAGTTGGGGAAGCCGAACAGCGGCGTGTTCGTGAAGTTGAAGCTCTCGAACCTGAATTGCAGGGAATGGCCCTCCGTGATCCAGAACCGCTTGTACACTGCGAAGTCCCAGTTGGCTACGCCAGGGCCGAGCAGGATGTTCCGTCCCGCGTTGCCGTACTCGAAGTCGCTGTTGCGCACGAACGCGTCGGTGTTGAACCAGCGCTCCGGGTCGCGCTGGCTCCGGGGCAGATGCGGGTTGGAGCCTTGCACGACGTTCGGTCGGCTAAAGTTGCCGTTGTTGGCCGGGTTGCCCCGGACCCTGAGGCCAAAGGGCCGCCCGGAAGCCAGCGACACGATACCGGCAACCGTCCAGCCGCCTAGGATGGCATCTGGAGCCGCGCCCCAAGAGCCTCCCCAGCGGCGATCCTGGCCCCAGGGCAGGTCATAGATGTAGCTGCTCACGAGGCTGTGGGAGCGGTGTTGGTTGTCCAGGCTCCGCTCCGCCCGCCGGTTCAACGGGTCTTGAATGCCGCTGTTCGGCGCATTGCCGGACCCGGAAAAGCCAGGGACGTCGCCGATGTTCTTGGACCACACGTAGGCGGCAAGCATGGTGAAGCCGTTCGAGTAGCGTCGCTCGATCCGGGTCTGGAACGAGTGGAACAGCGAGTTGCCGTTGAACTCGTGCCTGTTCATTGCTGCAAGCGGCCCGACCACGATGTCCGTGCCCGGGAACACCGCGCTGGTGTATCGGCGCCTGGCATTGATGTTGCCCGGGCCCGGCAGCGTATAATTCCCGTCGACCCGGTTGACCAAGTGCTGGGCCTTGGTCCCGTAGTAGCCGATTTCCCAGACCGAATTGGCTCCGAGCGACTTCTGGATGTTGAAGTTCCACTGCTGCGAGATTGGCCACGGCGGGTCGCGCTCGAACGACGAAAATCGCAGCGCGACCGCACGCTCCGGAGTGACGACCCCGTCCGGCACGCCTGAGCGCAGGAGGACCGACGGGTTGATGCTGTCCGTCGAGATCTGCGATTTGATGTGGAAGGGCGGGTTGGTCTCGAGGAACTGTCCGCCGCCAGTGCCCTCGTAATTCGCGTAAAAGAGGCCGTACCCGCCCCGCAGCACGGTTTTATCGGTGAGCCGATAGGCGAAGCCGAACCTAGGCGCGAAGTTGTTCAGGTCGGGATCCAGCGTTGCTCGCGAAGCGACGCTGCCGTCGGTTGCCACAAAGAAGGTCGGGTTCATGGGGTCCGTGTCAATGTCGAAGTTCGAGATGCCGTTGTCCTTGTCGTACCACGGCATGTTGTGCTCGTAGCGCAGTCCCAGGTTCAGGGTGAGCCGGTCGTTGACGCGCCACTCGTCCTGTATGTAGAAGTGTTGCCATGGAGCTCGGAGGTTCATGTACACGGAGTTCGAAATGTCGGTGCGGAACGGGATGCCCAGCAGGAAGTCGGCGGCGGGGCGCCCGCCTCGGCCTCCCTCCACGTTCTGCGTTTGCCGGGAGAAGTTGCCGTTGAAGATGAATTGGCCCAGTTCCTGTTGCGGGTTCGTGAGGTAGCTCTGCAGCAGCTGCAGCGAGTAGCCGAACTTGATGCTGTGCCGGCCCTTCGTCCAGTTGGTGTCGATGCTGATCTGGCGATTCTGCGAGTCGATGAGGTTGGGTGTGAAATTCGATGTGCCAATCGGCCGCATCCCGCTGATGCTGAAGCGCGCCGAGCCCCTGAGCGCTTGGCTCACGCCGGTCAGGCCTAGTTCTTGGTTAAGGTTCGCTTGCGCGAGCGCTTGGCGGTTGGTGTAGATGCGGTTCCAACCAAGCTTGACGCTGGTGATCAGGGTCGGTGTGAAGATGTGGTTCCAACCCAGGGCCGTATTCTGACCGCGGTGATTGAATTCCGTGCCGTCCCCGTCTAGGAGGGATGGGAAGCGGATCGGCGATGGCACATAGCTGTCCTGCTGGCTGTAGCGCCAGAACATGTTGTCGCTGGCACCGAAGATCTGGTCCAGCCGGATGTCCCACTTGTCGTCGTCCTCGCTGTCCGGGGCCGCGGTACGCCAGTTCCGGGCGAGGCCGGGACTGTTCGGCGCCGGATAGTACTCGCTTGCCTTGCGGGCGACCGGGTCGATGCGGTTTCCGGGGACGACGTTGTTGGGGAACGGATCCCTGAGATTCGCCGCAGAGTCGTAGGTTGCCGGGTCGTAAAGCGTTTGCGGCACGCCGCTGAAATCACCGGCGAGTTGCTCCTGCGTGGGGATCGTCTCGACGAACGTGGCCGATTCGCGGATCCGCGTGCCCTCGAAGTCGCCGAACAGGAACGTCGAATTGCGTTTAATCGGCCCTCCCAGCGAGAAGCCGAACTGGTTGCGCTTGAACGGCGGCTTGGGCGCGTCAGGGTCGTCGAAGAAGTTCTTTGCGTCGAGCTTCTCGTTGCGCAGGAACTCGAAGACCGTGCCGTGCAACTCGTTGGTGCCCGACTTGATTGAGACATTGACGGTTCCGCCGAGCGCTCGTCCCGACTCCGCGCTGTAGGCGTTCGTCGAGATCTTGAACTCCTCGATCGCGTCGATCGACGGCTTGACGACCTCCGCCCGGCGGCCCTGAGCAGCGATTTGCAGGCCGTTGTTGTCGACGCCGTCCAGTGTGTAGTTGTTCTGGGTCGTCCGCTGCCCGCCAGCGCTGTACCCGCCGAATCGACCGCCGATCGGGCGGATGGCCCCGGCCGACAGCAGTGCGAGTTGAATGTAGTCCCGGCCGTTCAGCGGCATGTCGACAATTCGCTGGTTGTTGATGACCTGGCCCTGCGTGGCTTCGGTTGTTTCGAGAAGTACCGCGTCTGCGGTCACATCGACCACCTCGGTCAGCTCGCCGATCTCAAGCGCCACGTCGATCACAGCGGTTTCCTGAAGCTCGAGGTTGACGCCAGAGCGGACGGCCCGCTTGAAGCCATCAGACTCGTACTCGACCCGGTACTCACCGATACGCAGCGGGATGGACCGGTACAGCCCGTCGACGCCGGTGGACACCGTCGATTCTTGGCCAGTGTCGACATGGACGAACCGGACCGTCGCTCCGGGAATCACGGCACCCGTGGAGTCGCTCACGACGCCTTGGATCCGGGCGGACTCGATCTGCCCGAGAACGGTCGGCACCAAGAGCAGCGCAGCCGCCAGCGGCGCGATGCCCAAGAGTCTGGTTAGCGTCTGTTGCATTAGGAGGCCCCCCTAGCGGGCCTTGCGGGCGCAGTATACCAGAGTGCTCAGGAAACGGACTTCTTTCGGATGACTTTCGGACGCCTCGCAGGTCTTGGCCCAAGACCGTAGCTGAACTTGCTTACTGCCGCGGAGAATCGGATCTTGTTGCCCTGCTGACAGCGCTGGGGGGGCAACGCCGAGCAGGGCGCAGCGACAGGCGCAGGGGGCAAGTCCGCCAGGGCCGTGACGGACCTGACTTCGGAAGTGCGGAGCGGAACCGCCGCCCGCCGGGACTCAACAACAGTTGCAGCACCTCGTCACGGTTGCCCGCGTAGTAGGTTCGCGCGCTCGGCTGACCCAGGTAACCACTACGCGTAGAGGTTGAGGGCAGTGGAGAATTGCCCCGGAATCAGCTCGAATTCGAGGTCTGGTTCGCCAGCGAGAACGGCTGCGGAGAGTACTTGGTACAGCTACGCTGGCCGGAGGGTTTCCGCTATCCGGAGTGTGGCCAAGGGAAGGCTTGGCCCGTATGGGATGGGGTCTCGCAATGCGCGGACTGCGCGCCGAGACGATTCCAGCCTCTGACTTTCCAGCGGTACGGCTGTGAGTACTTGTTGCGCTCGGGCAAATAGCTCGTAATCGCGTCCGCCAGACCCTTCACGCTCGTGAAACTGCCCGCTCGCACGCGTGCTCCTGCTCGGTCCGGAAAATCGGGTTGTCCTCCAAGTGACTCGGGGCTGCTAACAGGCAAATGGTGCCGTGCCGGTAGCCATCGTGGGTGCGCGTGCGGATGCACCCGCTTCCCAGCGGCAGCCCCGCTGCGTGCGCTCCCGAGCCTAGGAGTGCGTCTCCTCGTCGCAGCGCAGCACCACCAAATTCTCGGGCGGGTCTAAACACAACCCGGTCACGTCCCAGGATTCGCGTTCGAAATCCTTGTCATTCGACAGTCTAAACGTCTTCGTGCGGTCCGGCTTGAGGTCGTTCCGCCGCCAGATGCGACCGACCGTGGTCGGCGCGACCCTATGCCCGCCGAGCCATGCTGCGGGTGTTCCAGCGCACGCGGCAACTTCGGGTGCCTAGCGCACCATGGCGCGCTATGGATTCGCAGAGCTCTCCAGTTCCTGCTCAATGATGTTGCGGTAGTTCTCGATGGCCCTCGCGCCTGTCAGCAGGATCCCGTTGACCAAGATTGCCGGCGTGCCTTCGATGCCCAGATTTCTAGCTTCCAAAGCCTCGATCGCTACCGGCCGCTGATACTTTCCGGAATTCAGGCATTCCATCAACGGCTCGGGATCTACTTCAGTAGCCTCGGCCACCTCGGTGTAGGTCGCGTCGGTGAACAAGTCCTGCTCAAACAGCTTGGCGCGGTACTCCCAAAACTTGTCCTGCTCTCCCGCACAGCGCGCTGCCTGCGCCGCACGCACGGCTTCGGGATGGATATCCGTCAGCGGAAGGTCCTTGAACACCCAGCGGACGCGATCTTGGTATTCCTCGCGCAGCTCGGACAGGACCGGCTGGACCTTGCGGCAGAACGGGCATTGAAAGTCCGAAAACTCCACGATTGTCACAGGGGCATCCGCGGGTCCCCGCTGACGGGCTTCCGCCAATTCCACCGGCAGCCTGGGAGGGTCCAGATGGATCTCGATTTCGGATCCGGTCCGGAGGGCCGCCACGAGCTCGTTCAGGTGCGTGGTTGCCTTTTGCTGACGCAGGACCCTCGCGATCTCGTCCCGAACCTCTTTCAGCGGCTTACCGATCTTGTCCTTCTGTTCGTTGTAGAAGTCGCTGACTTCCTTGTTTGTCGGTGAACCGATCTTCGGCTCAACCTCGACCTCGACGAATTCTTGGACGGTCATCTCCCGCCGCTTGGCCTCGTCCTCGAGGAGCTTTGTCGCGATTGCGGAACCGAGCGCCTGCGAGCGCAACCCGTGTATTTGCTGCTCCAGCTTGCGCCACTGTGCACTGACCTCAAGGTCAGACTCGAAGATCGGGTCGCCGTTTACTGTCGCCAAGGGCTGGTCTTGCCCGAACGCTGGAATTACCAGCAACGCCAGCGAGAGCGCAACGGGACGGAGTGCCTGCTTCATAAGTCTCATTGTAACGGCTGGAAGCTCCGTATTGCGACCAATGGTGGCATTCGAGAGGGTGCGCCAGGAGCGCATCAACGACGTCTGTGCATAGGCCCGGATCCGTAACAGAACGTTGAGTCTGACAGCTTGCGAACTTGCTCAGCGACATCGTGACCGGGCGCGAGTGCAGTCGTCAGATCGATGCCAGTCGTGTCATGAGCCCGACCCATGAGGATGCCGCCCGTTACGCACATCTCTACGTTGACGGGTACTGCCATTGCGATGGCATTGAGGGTTACCTTCACCGTTTGGCGCTGCTGGTAGGTGACCGGGGTAGACTCTGCTCTTCTGCCCCACTCTGCGCCATCAACCTTGAGGACGTGGTCAGACATTGAGTGAGATCATCCATGTTGCCGAAAACGCAGGTGCGAAGTCTTTGGCTGGATCAAGCTTACGGCTGCCTCCGCGCTGACCGGATTGCTTCCAGCGCTCAATGCCACGATGATGCAAGCCCTGGCGTTCTTCAAGAATGTACCCAGCGCGGCTCTTCACGACACCGCTTGAAGCCGTCTCAACTGCGGCAACAATCTCGGGAAGATAGGCTTCCGCATGTTCTTCCCAGACATCGAGAACGTGGTACATGCCGCCGCAAAGATCGGGTTTTTGCAGCATGTCGAGGAAGGTCTGCCCGATCGTCGACAGACGGACACTACTGCCCCGGCTCTTCAGGTGCTTGCCTGCAGACCTACTCTCAAGAATGCGCACGGCCCGGCCTCGCACACGGGCGGGATGTCCGACTATGGTTGAGGGGAAGGGATTCATTTCGTCTTCGCCTAGGGCCTCCGTTCTATAGGTGCTCAGCACTTCGGCGGCCGCTTTCCGATCAGGGCGCGTCAGCAGCAAGGCCCTTGGACTTCGATCCGTCAGCCCCCACCGCTGCATGGCGGAGAGATGGGAAACATAGCACGTCGGGTCAAGGAGACAGATGATGTCTTCCGCTGGAAGGTCCGAGATACCCAACACTCGTATCACGCGTTTCCCATAATCCCGGTCAGTTCCAATCACATTTGCATCTCGCAGGATCGATTTCAGACGAACATGGTCAACTTGGTCCGGTGTGTTGCTCCTCAGATACAGCCCCGTGCCGGACGATTCGCGATACATCTGCCAAACAAACCGGAAGAAATCGAATTGGCTGAGAACCGGCTTGCCGTAATCTTCCAGTAAGCCAGCTAGTGTGGTGTGCCGCAAATAGGGTTAATTAATCCGAGACCTCGGCTAGTGCCAGCCGGGCGCGGTGGATCTTCTCGAGAATCTCTTGGCCACTAGCTTTCCAGCGGTATGGCTTCGGGTTCTTGTTGCGTTCGGACAAATAGCTCGTGATCGCGTCCGTCAGCTCCTTCAAGCTCGCGAAACTGCCCGCTCGCACACAGTCCTCCGTCAGGTCGGAGAAAAACCGCTCCACTAGGTTCAGCCACGAACTCGAGGTGGGCGTGAAGTGCATGTGGAACCGCTTGTGCCGCTTCAGCCAAGTCTGCACCTTCGCGTGCTTGTGCGTGCTGTAGTTGTCCGCAATGATGTGCACGTCGAGTTGCTTGGGCACTTCGCGCTGGATTTGCTTGAGAAACCGCAGCCATTCCAAGTGCGTGTGCTTCTGCTCGGTGCGGTAGATCAGCTTGCCCTCCAAGTAGCTCAGGGCTGCGAACAGGCAGATCGTGCCATGCCGGTAGTAATCGTGGGTGCGCGTGCGGACGTGCCCGCTGCCCAGCGGCAGCCCGGGCTGGGTGCGTTCCAAAGCCTGGCATTGCGTCTTCTCGTCGCAGCACAGCACGACCGACTTCTCGGGCGGATCGAGGTACAGCCCGATCACGTCCCAGAACTTGCGTTCGAAATCCTTGTCATTGGACAGCTTGAAGGTCTTGCTGCGGTGCGGCTTGAGATCATGGCGGCGCCAGATGCGACCGACCGTGCTCGGCGAGACCCCGGCCTGGCGGGCCATGCTGCGGGTGCTCCAGCGCGCCCGGCCGACAGGTTTCTGGCCCGCTTCGGCAATCACCTTCTCGACCGTTCCGGTCGGGATGGAGGGCCGCCGCCCGCGGCCCGGCTGGTCGCGTAGGCCGGCGATGCCTTGGGCATCGAAGCGCTGCGACCAGCGGTTGACGCAGGCCACGCTAACGCCCACACGGCCGGCGACCTCGCGCTGGCTGAACCCCTCGTGCCGCAGCAGCACGATGCGAGCCCGCTGGCAATCGCGCTGTGAGGTGGTGGAGGCCCGCACGCGCCGTTCGAGTTCCGACTGTTCCTCCGGGGACATATCGAGGATTTCGACGGGGCGTGCCATGGAGGAGGACTCCAGCCATGGTAGCACACTGGAGGTGTTAATTAATGGTATTTGAGGCACACTACACTAGATGGCGGCCGGCACGGGTAAGTCTTCGGGTGTGCGATCTCGCGTCCAGACTAGGTGTAGTCATCTGCTATATATGTCCTTAGGACATATATAGCAGATGACTACAAAGAAAATACAGCAATACGGTAGCAGCGAAGGAAGCTAGCTCGGCATCGATACTGGTGGGCCTATTTGCGCGGCACCAACCTACTGCTCACCAGCCGGGGCGACCGGGCCTCGAACAACAGCTCGTGGAAGAGCGCTGGCGACTCGGTGGCGACGAAGTCACGTCCCCTATGTTGCGCGTTCCTGCGCTCACGTAATAGCCTGTTGGCGTTATGTGGCACGTTGCTCTCCTGCTTCTCGTAGCTCTTCCTATGATTGCGGCGGACTCTATCAATGTTCTTGTGTGGGATGAGCGGCAGCCTCGCCAAGCCGAGGCCTACGACAACTTTCTCGGCAACGAGATCGCTGCCCACCTGAGCGCCGTCCCCGGCTTGGCCGTGGTTTCAGTCGGACAGGACGAGCCCGATCACGGTCTTGGCGGGCTGGACGAGCAGGATGTGCTGGTGTGGTGGGGGCACGTGCGTCAAGGCGAGGTTCCTGACGAAGTCGGCCAACGGGTGGTCGAACTGGTGCGTTCCGGTAAGCTGGCGCTGATCGCCCTGCACTCGGCGCACTGGTCGGTGCCGTTCATGGAGGCGATGTATTCTCGTACCCGCGATGACGCCAGGCGGCGCTTCCCCAACCCGGACACCAAGATTGAATTCGTGCCGCCGCCCGGCCGCATGCCCCCTGCATATGACTCGCTCGTCACACCGGCCTACTATGCATTCGTGCGCAGTGGCAGGGTCTCGCAAGTCCGGGTCGACCTGCCCAACTGCGTTTTCCCAGGAGTCGATGCACACGGCAAGCCGAGCATGGTGACAGTTACGAAGCCAGGGCATCCCATCATGGCGGGCTTGCCGCGTCAATTCGAAATCCCGCAGAGCGAAATGTACGACGAGCCATTCCATGTTCCGGAGCCAGACCAAGTGCTGTTCCGGGAAGACTGGCGCGGAGGCGGTTGGTTCCGAGGAGGGATGCTCTGGAACCTAGGCAAGGGCAAGGTGTTCTATTTCCGGCCGGGACACGAAACGTTCCCAGTTTTCAAGGACTCCAACATGTTGCGCATCCTAGAGAACGCCGTGCGGTGGATGGGGACAGAAGCGCAGCGCTGAGTTGGATGGGAACCCCTTCTTGGCGCCGCTAGGCCACCTGTGTCGACCAAGGCAGAGTTCATCGCACTGCATACGTGGGTTCGGGAAGACTCTATCCGTTGAGACAACGGATCCGGCACCGCTGAGGCTGTCTACCAGATGCACCATCTCGTACACACTTGGGCGAGAAAGGAAAGTGGCTACTTGATCGGGCCGAAACGATGGAATGCGCGCTCCATGGCGGCAGGCACAGGAGTTGCCGCTTACAGCTGTGGTGAGGCAGTGGGACCAGCCAAAGGCAAACAATTCGGGTATCTCGCCTCTCGGATCTACCCAAGAGATTCCACAATCGCTGCCTGTGGAACTTTCGAGCTCTAGACATTCAACAGACACCGTCTGTGGAATGTTTCGGAACGCTTGGCAGGTCTCCCTGGACACCCACTGATGCCGCTGCGGTTGCCGAACCTTCGCATTGGGTCGATTGAAACGCACATCCAAGCCTACAGCTTAAGGCCATCGACATCCCGCTCGAACCGCTGCCGCCCAGCTTTCTTGTTCCAACTGCTGGGGCGATTCAATCCCGGACGGCAGGCACGCTCAAGGGGACTGCTGGTCTCGACATGCACCGGCAAGCCTGATCCACCGTTCACGACAGCTTGAATGCGGGCCGTCACGTCAGAACGGCAGCGGCCGCACCATGTATTGAACCTCGACGTACCCATGATCTCGAGTGCCCACGGGCCGGAAACCCAGCCGATCGTGAAACTCGAGCGAGGCATCGTTCTTAGGCCGCAGGTTGACCTCGCAAGCGATCATGCGAAACCTCTCGCCTACAGTTGCGGCGGCGTCCGAGTACAGTGCCTTGGCAATGCCCCGCCGATGGAAGCTCAAGTCGACGGCCACGCGGTCGATATAGAGAAACCGGTCGTAGCGTTCGTTCAACCAGCGGAAGTTCGGGCTGTCGTAGTCGGCCTCTGGCGCGAGGCACAGCAGAAAGCCAGCGATCCGCGAGGAGCACTCGGCCAGCCTGAAATACTCGGCCTCTCGCGTGAACCAGCGCAGTTGTTTGAGCGAAAGGCTGTTGACCGCGGGCACCGACCGCTCATTCAGGCACCAGATGGCGTCGAGATCCCGCTCGGTCACATCTCTTAGCCTCACCGGGGCCACTGCCAGTTCGCTTTGCCCTTCAGCCATCGGACTTGATCACGGATCCCATCGGCGGAATGGTCCACCAACCAAGAGCCCGCCTGACCACTATTCCAGCGCAGCCTTCCGTTCGAACACAAGTTACGCCGAGAGCTTCCAACTCCGGGTGTCCCATACCAGCGGCGTCAGCAGGGCCCGGTTGCGGGTGGCCCCGTCCGAGGTCGGGGCGGGGACGCCGACCGGTGGCGGCACGGGCGGCCGAGACAACGCGAGCTGCAACGCCGGTAGCAGGCCGGGACACGGGCAGTGGGACAAGGCTGACGGCTCCCCGCGTGCACTAGGCTCGCAGGCAGCTGGCCAGCTGGGTCTAGCCGCGCGCCAGGGATTGGGGATCCGAGAGCGTAAAGGGAATTCGGTATTGATCGTACACTCACTGCAGCCGGCTCGTGAAATCCCGCTTGTGCGTAAACGGCGGAGCGCATCTGCGTTGTATCCGCGGCGCTCAGTCTCGGCCCTGCCAACAACAGCTAATCTGAATGAATGCAGGCCAGCGCCTACAGCCCGCGCGAGATTGAGCCGAAGTGGCAACGGTTCTGGGAACAAAATGCCGTGTACCGGGCCTCGGACGATCCCGACAAGCCCAAGTTCTACGTCTTGGAGATGCTGCCCTACCCTTCCGGGGTGCTGCACATGGGACACGTGCGCAACTACGCCATCGGCGACGCCCTAGCTCGCTACAAGCGGATGCAGGGATTTCGCGTCCTGCACCCCATGGGCTGGGATTCGTTCGGCCTGCCGGCCGAGAACGCGGCCATCAAGAACAATCGTGACCCGCGCTTGTGGACCCGCGCGAACATCGCGGCAATGAAGCAGCAGCTGAGAACGTTCGGCTTCAGCTACGACTGGGATTGCGAGATGTCCAGTTGCGAGCCCGAATACTATCGCTGGAACCAGTGGTTCTTTCTGCGCATGTGGGAAAAAGGTCTTGCCTACCGCAAGAAGGCCACGGTGAACTGGTGCCCGGATTGCTCCACCGTGCTGGCCAACGAGCAGGTCGTCAACGGCTGCTGCTGGCGCCACGAAGACACACAGGTCGAGTTGCAAGAGCGGGACCAGTGGTTCTTCCGCACGACGGCCTACGTCGACGAACTGCTCGAATCCCTGGAAGATCTGGCAGATGGCTGGCCGGAGCGCGTGCTGACGATGCAGCGCAACTGGATCGGTCGGTCCACCGGCACCGAGGTGGACTTTTCAGTGAAGGACACCGGCCAACCGATTCGCGTGTTCACGACCCGCGTCGACACAATCTTCGGCGCGACCTGCGTCATTCTGGCCCCGCTCCACCCGCTGGTGGCTGAATTCGGCTTCGGGGACAAAGGGCAAGAGTTGGCGACGGCGGCGGCGACACAGAGCCCGGACGACCTCGAGAAGGTCGGCTTCTTCACGGGACGTTACGCGGCGAACCCGTATGGCGGACCTGACGTGCCGATTTGGGTGGGCAATTTCGTCGTCATGACCTACGGCACGGGAGCGATCATGGCCGTACCCGCCCACGACCAGCGCGATTTTGAGTTCTGCCGCAAGCACGGCATCCCGGTCGTTCCGGTCATTCGACCGGCGGACGGCGAACTCGCCTCAGAGCCAGAGATGACCGAAGCTTTCGCGGGCTATGGCGTGGTGGAGAACTCCGGTCAATTCAGCGGCCTGACCAGCCAAGAGGCCATCGAACGCATGAGTGAGGTGGCTGAGGCCGGGGGCTTCGGCAAGGCCGCCGTAACGTTTCGACTGCGTGACTGGGGCGTTTCCCGGCAGCGCTACTGGGGCACGCCGATCCCGATCATCGCGTGCCCGGCTTGCGGTCTGGTGCCCGTGCCCGACGAAGACCTGCCGGTGCTGTTGCCCGACAACGTGGCCCTCACAGGGACGGGCGAATCGCCGCTGCGCGGCGTGCCGGAATTCTTCAACGTAGACTGCCCCAAATGCGGGGGCAGAGCTCAGCGCGAGTCAGACACGATGGATACCTTCGTGGACTCGAGTTGGTATTTCTACCGCTATACCGACGCCCGCAACAGCTCCGCCCCGTACAGCCCGGACAAGGCCCGGTCGTGGTTCCCAATCGATCAGTACATCGGCGGAGTGGAACATGCCGTGCTGCACCTGATCTACTGCCGCTTCTTCAGCAAAGTCATGCGCGATATGGGCCTGATCGACTGGGACGAGCCGGTCAGCCGCCTGTTTACTCAGGGGATGGTCATCCGCGATGGCCGCAAGATGTCGAAGAACCTCGGCAACGTGGTGAGCCCCGAGGATCTGGTTGAGAAATACGGCTCCGATACGGCCCGCGTGTTCTCGTTGTTCGCCGCGCCGCCAGATCGGGATCTGGACTGGCAGGACGAGGGCGTGGAAGGCATGTGGCGCTTCCTCTCCCGCGTCTATCGCATCGTCACCCGGAACGCCAGCGGGGAGACCGCAGCCAGCAGCGACCCCGAGAGCGAGTCTGATCGTGCGGTCCTGCGCAAGCTGCACCAGACGATCGGGCGCGTCACGCGCGATTTCGAGACACGCTGGCACTTCAACACCTGTATCGCCTCGATCATGGAGCTGACAAACGAGCTGTATGACCGCGAATCGCAACTCTCGGCGGGGGTCATGCAGCAAGCGCTGCAGGGCCTGACCCTGCTGCTGAGCCCGTTCTCGCCGCACTTAGCCGAAGAGCTGTGGCACAAGCTCGGGCAACCAGCCCCGGTGCTGGACGCCGGCTGGCCGGCGTTCGACGCAGCACTCGCAACCGAGGACAGCGTTCAGGTGGTCGTCCAAGTCAACGGCAAGTTGAGGGACAGGCTGCAAGTGCCCAAGGGCCTGCCCAAAGAGCAGCTCTCCGAGCGGGCACGCGAACTGGACCGCATCCGTTCGCTGCTCCAAGGCAAGACGGTCCGGAAGGTGATTGAAATCCCCGACCGCTTAGTAAACTTCGTGGTGAGTTGATCTCCGAATAGGGCGGGCGGACGCGGACGCCCGGAGGCTGAACAATCCACAGCCGGAGGCTCCGGCACTAGCGTGCGTTGTGTCCACAGAGCTGCTTCCGGCAGCACCGGACTGCTTGGCTGACAACTCGCGCCTGTACTCGACCAAGACTAGTGCTGCGCATTGTGACGGTCCCGCCGGAATTGCGGCATTTCCCACGCGACAACGATCCGCAGCAGATCCAACTTACGAGGGAGCCTGTCGAGATCGCTTCGTACCGTTCCTTGGATCGGACAAGCCTGGCCATTCCCTCCCCGCACACAGGATCAAGCCTGAATGCGTCGGCAAGCACACGGCTCCGTTTCCGCTACCGCCGGGCCTGATCATGAGCGGAGCCCATAGACGACTCTTGCGAACTCACGCTCGGGCTTAGTTCCAAGCGATCTCGCCACATTCGAATAGCAGCCCAGACGCGCGCCCAAGAGTTCAGTACTCCATTGACTAAATTTACTCAATAGAGTACTTCCATGCTATGTCACAGTTTGAACGGTCACAGGTGCGAGAACTCTGCGATCTCCTACAGGCGGGTCCGAAGTTCATGATCGCGATCTTTGGACCCCGCCAGACAGGCAAGACTACGATCGTTCGGCAAGCGCTGGAAAGGATGGAGATTCCAGGGCGCTTGCTAGCGATTGACAGCCGTGATCAGCCGCTACCGCAGCCGTGGTCAAACACTGGCAGCTTGCCCCCATTGATTTCACTTCCGGGGAGCACGGAATGGCTCGTGCGGCAGTGGCGGGCTGCAAGGGCTGAGGCCGAGCTCGGTGGCCGGGGGTTCGTTCTCGTCTTTGATGAGATCCAAAAGCTGCCGCACTGGTCGGAGACGGTAAAGGTGCTATGGGATGCAGACCGCTCCCGTGACAGCCCTTTGCGAGTCGTGCTGCTTGGGTCCGCACCGCTGCTGCTGCAGTCCGACTTGCGCGAGAGCCTGATGGGTCGATTCCTTCCCCTGCCCGTCACCCACTGGACGTACGAAGAGATGTCCGACGGATTTGGGTTCAGCTTGGACGAATTCCTATATTTCGGCGGCTACCCGGGGCCTGCGCATATTCGGGGCAATCCGAGGTTGTGGAAGGCATACATGGCGGAGTCCATCGTTGCACCGGCCATTGATCGCGACCTCCTCGCGATAACGCGGGTGGACAAACCCGCACTGCTGAGGCGGCTCTTCGACGCGGCATCCGACTATTCCGGGCAGATCGTCTCATTCAGCAAGCTGTTGGGACAATTGCAGGACGCCGGCAACACGACCACACTTGCACGCTACCTCGATCTGATGTCTCAGGTGGGCTTGGTTGCAGGCTTGTCGAAGTACAGTGGAGCCAACATCAGGAGCAGGGCTTCGAGTCCGAAGCTGAACGTCCTGAATACGTCGCTGATGACAGCCGGCTCGACGTATAGCTTCGACGAGGCCCGCAACGATCGGACCTTTTGGGGACGCATTGTGGAGAGCGCAATCGGTGCGCATTTGGTAAACACCGCAACGCCCGGCATCGATGTCCAATATTGGCGCGATGGCAGCGACGAGGTGGACTTCGTCTTGAAGGGCGGGCCACGTGTTGTGGGGATTGAGGTGAAGAGCGGAGGGACGCTGAGGCAAACGCGGGGAACGGAAAGATTCCAAGCGAAGCCCGCAGTGGACCACTGCTTCGTTGTCGGAGGTGGCGGAGTGCCACTCGATGAATTCCTAAGCGCACCGGCGGAACACTGGCTAAGGCAGCGATGAGCAAGACAGTTGCCAGGACCTGCACAGAACTGTCCGGCGCCGGAGCAAGACCTGCCGGCGCCGTGCCGAAGACTCTCGCCGACTATCGGGCAGTGCATGCGTACGTACTTCTCGGCGATCCTGGTTCGGGTAAGACCACTGCGTTTCGGACAGAATGCGAGACGTTTGGGGACGATGCGCTATTCACTACCGCACGGGATTTCCTGCTCGGCACAATGGCACCGGACGAAGTTCGCGGCAAGACACTCTTCATCGACGGGCTCGACGAAGTCCGAGCAGGAAAGCCGGACGCTCGAACTCCTTTCGACGGAATCCGCAAACTGCTGATCCAGATGGGCAGGCCGAGATTCCGGATCTCTTGCCGCGAAGCGGACTGGCTAGGCGAGAGCGACAGAAACGGGCTTGCAATCGTCGTCCCGCACTTAGAGGCTGTGGTACTGCACCTCGACCCACTGACCGACGCGGACATCATCGCAATCCTCCGCGATCGCATTGGTGTGAGCGAGCCCGAGAGCTTCGTCGAGCAGGCTCATCGGGTTGGCCTTGAGGGTCTGCTCGAGAACCCGCAATCTCTAGAATTGCTCGCTCGTGCCGACGGTCACGGCAATGGATGGCCAACGAGTCGGCTGCACGCGTTCGATCTGGCTTGTAGAGAAATGGCGAGCGAACGGAATCAAGAGCACCAAGTCCCTGTTTCAACCAACTGCTCGACGGACGCCCTTGTCGATTGCGCTGGACGACTAAGCGCCCTTCTGCTGCTGTCCGATAAGGCTGGGTACTCCCTGTCCCCTGCTGCCGAGAACGGGAACTACATCCCGCCAGACCTATGCGGGGCTGAGGATCCCCAATGTCTGCGAGCGGCCGTGTCCACGAAGCTATTCAAGGCAGACTCCGAGCAGTGCTTTAGCCCAGTCCATCGCCAGATCGCGGAATTCCTTGGCGCCACACACTTGGCAGATCTCATCAACTGCGGGCTTTCACCAAGGCGAGTGCTCGCTCTGATGACAGGAGGGGATGGGGTGACAGTGAGCGAGCTTCGGGGACTCTCAGGTTGGCTCGCGACCCACAGCGAAGCCATTCGGGCTGAACTCATCAGAAAGACCCCTGTGGACTTGGGCATCTATGGCGACCTGGACATCTTCTCGGCGGATGAGAAGCAGTCTGTGCTGACGGCCTTGCTTGCTCAGCCCATGAGCCTAGCGAGGGCATTCTCCAACTCTCATAGATTCGCTCCGTTGGTGGCTCCCGCAACCGAGTTACAACTCCGCAACGTCCTCCTCAGCGAAGATCACAATTCTGAGCAAGAGGTCCGGGTGCGATTCCTGTTGTTGCTCCTGTCCATGGGGCAGCACCGACTGGACTTAGTGGAAGTGATACTTGGGATCGTGCGGGACAATTCCCGGCCTGCTCAGGTTCGTGCCAACGCACTCGATGCCTTCATCCACTACCAACAGGACCAATCGGAAGGAGAAGATCGACTAAGAGCGCTTCTGAACGAATTCAGGGGCGAGGGAATCTCAATTGCCAATCGCGACCTCTGCGGAAGACTGCTTCGGGTGGTCTACCCGAGATGTATTGGGCCAAGCCAAGTGTGGGACTACTTCACGCACCTTGGCGGTGCGAGTTCATGGGACCAATACCTCAAGTTCTGGCGGAGAGACCTCCTTTTCCAGTCAACCGACGCTGGCGTTGCTGAACTACTCGACGCATTGGCCACATCAATTTCCCGACTGGAGCCAACGATTGATGCCCTTAGACTTGGAGTCCTCCCCCTCGAATTGCTTCAGCGCGGACTACGGCTACATGGAAAGAGCGTGGGCATAGATCGCGTCTCCGCATGGCTCGGCTGTTGCACTCGTGCTGCTGAAGGCTATGTGGCGAATCCTCCGGAATCGCTATTGGAGATCCGAGCATGGCTGGAGAGCCATCCAAGCGTCCAGAAACAGATCATTCTGAATGGAGTGGAGAGCTGCCAAGGCAGAGAGAACATCGGTCTTGCTGACCTCAGGAACAGAAGACGACTACTGGGGGCGAAGCTGCCCGACGACTTGGGACGGTGGTGCCTGATGCAAGCGGTCAGGCTGGCAGACACCAATCCGGGAGTCGCCAAGCACTTGTTCTGGGAGGCTTATCAGGCACTCGAGACTCCCGCTCCAAGCGAGGGACTCTCGCTTCAAGTCGTCGAGGAGCACGCACGACAGCATCCACTGCTCGAAGGAACCTTGAGGCGACTACAGGCCCAGCCTCCTGCGCCAGAGAGCGTGCCACGCTGGCAGCAGCACCAAGCCACTTATCTTGCCGAACAGGAGAAGGAACGCGAACAGTTGCTAGCTGACATTCGCTCACACAAGAACAGTCTCCTCGAGAATTCCGCCCCATCAGTGCTGCTGTATCGAATCGCTCTTGTGTATTTCGGAGAGAGTCCAGAGGCTGGCCCCGGGGCGCTCGGGCAAGGCGCGATCGCCCAAGCCCTAGGCGACAACGCTGCCATCAACGCTGCGATGCATGGCCTGCGCCACAGCGTAGACCGCAATGACTTGCCAAGTTCCCGCGAAGTTGTCCGAACCGCTAGGAACAGTAGGGAACACTACCTCAGCTTGCCGCTGCTGGCAGGCCTTCAGGAACTGCAGAGGTCCTCACCCGGCTCCCTGTTGGAATAGGACGATAGCAGACTGCGAACGTGCGTGGCCTGCCTGCATTGTTGGGAACCACATCTCCTAGCAGTCGAAGATTCGAATCCCGCTTGGTATCAGGCACTCCTCAAACACCGGCCCGGGATTGTGTCGGACACTGCAATCCAGTGCGCAGTCAGTGCGCTTCGCAAGGACGGCATGATCAGTGCAAGGTTCTGGCGCATTGCTAGGGGGCAGGAGGGCCAAGCAATCTCACTGAGCACCGTCCAAGGGTTGTTGAGGGCACTTCCTACGAGGTGCAATTCGCGGCAGGTGGATGTCCTTGATGAATTGCTTTGGATGGGGATCCGATCTGGCTGGAGATCCGACCTTCTGGATCTGGCTGGGAAGAAGCTCTCGAAACGCGGCATGGATGTCGGCCAGCGGGTCCGCTGGCTGGGAGTGGGACTGATTTGCGAGCCAGAGGCACACCGAGAGAACCTCATCAAGTATGTTGCGGGCAAGGAGCGGTTAGTCAGGCACCTAGCTCGATTCTTCGTCCATGGCGGAGGCCGCCTGTTCGAGGATCTCGGCGTTTGGAGCGACACCCTCGGAGGTCTCGCGCCATTGGATCATGCGGTCATCGTTCGCCTATTGGGTAGGTTCTTCTCCCCCCACGAGCCATTGGGGTGGGTAGGCGCTTCCGACGAGCTAGGAACTTCGCAATTCCTGAACGTTGTCATTGACACCCTCGGATCAATGCCATGCGAGGGTGCAAGCGATTCGTTGGACTCGTTGGGGGCCGACCCCCAGCTGTCAAGCTGGCATCCCATGCTGTCGGTCGTCCGTACGGCTCAGCGCACGTTCCGGCGAGACGCAGAGTTCCGCCATCCAACTCTTCAGCAGGCTTGCGACACGCTTGGACGCGGCGGACCCGCCAACGCCTTTGACTTGGCAGCGCTGACGATCGACACGATTGAAGGAATTGCCTGCCGAATCCGCTCCAGCAACTCCAACGAGTGGCGCCAGTATTGGAACGAGGGTCTGCATGGCAAGCCCTCTAAGCCGAAGGTGGAAGAGGCGTGCCGCGATGCTTTGCTCGCAGCGCTCCGTCCATTGGTTCCCAGATCGGTGACAGTCGAACCGGAAGGGCAGAACGTGAACCGGAACCGGGCAGATCTCTTGGTCGCTGCGGAAGAACTGAAGATTCCGATTGAAACAAAGAAGAACGATCACGACGATCTCTGGCGTGCGATCAGCGACCAGCTGATAGCCAAGTACACACTCGATCCCGCGACTGGTGGATATGGAATCTACCTTATCTTTTGGTTCGGCGAGGAATACCAGAGACGGCGAGCCGATGGCGCAAAGCCCAAGTCACCGCAGGATCTGGAGCGTCTCCTGCAGAACTCCCTAACAGAAGACCAGGCACGGAAGATCCAAGTCTGCGTGATCGACGTTTGTCGCCCGGGCCCACCCCAAATGGCTGAACTAGGCAGCCGCTAGCCCGATCGAGCTAGAAGTCAAAGCGCAACCCGAATTGCACCCTGCGCGGCTGGTTGCACTGCGAGAAGGCCCGGCCGAACGAGGCCGCGCTCCAATTCCGATTCGGATCGCAGAACACGGTCCGGTTAAACAAGTTGGCGAACCGGGTCTCGAATCTGACCTTGAACTTCTGGTTGATCCAAGTGTCCTTGAACAAGCTAAGGTTCTCCGCGAAGTGGCTGAATCCGCGCGCGTAGTTCATCGTGCGCGAGGCGTTGCCAAATCGCAGCGGCCCCGGATCGGCGAACGCGGAACGGTCGAAAACGCTGTCCGACGCCGCATCGAATGAGCCGCCGTGGTCGATTCGCACGCGGTTGCTGACGATATCGGGGCGCTTCTGTCCGTTGAACAGAAACGGCTCGAGGTCATTAGCCATCACTACGTTGACCGGGGTGCCGGACGCGACCTGCACGCTGCCGGACAGGGCCCAACCGCCGAGGACTCTAGCTTCAACGCCAGTCTTCTTCTCTTGGAAAAAGGGCACGCGCTGCGTGAATGCAGCCAAGATCCTGTGCGGCACATCCTCGGCGCTTAGGCCGCGCTCCATCGCCTGGGTGTCGGTCGGATTCTGCGGGCCTTGGCCTAAGCCGTCCTGCGGGCGAATGAGACCCGCGCCCATGCCGGTAAGCTTGGACCACGTGTAACTCGCTAGGAAATGCGCTCCATCTGTGAAGCGCTTCTCGAGCCTGGCCCGCATGGCGTGATAGAAGCTATTGCCAGCCGGCACATTCAAGTACCCGATGTTGAGCATGTGCGGGAACGGCCGCAATGACTGCGCCGCAGTGCGGCTGAAGCCGGAATAGGGCATGGCGAACCCAGCTTCGGCTGCTGTTCCGGTATTCAGCCGCGATCCAAGCACATCTGGCCCATGGGCTAGGACTTCGGGAGAATTTGCATTGGCGGCCGGACCGAGCACCCGGCGGTCGGCGATCAAGCGGCTGCCGCGATTCCCCGTATACGACAAGTCCAAGGCCACTCCGCGGCTCATCTGGCGCTGAATCGTGAGAGACCATTCCTGGATCCGCGGCATTGTGGCGCGATCCTTAGTGACGGCCACAGGCGAGGTGCCGTTGCCGACCGCCGGGTCGATTGCCGGCGGAAGTACTACATTCTCCTGCGGAAAGCCATCGTCCAAGTGAAAGGCCGAGTCGTGGCCGTTGCTCAGGTCGATCGCCGTGGGGTGAAATCGGAATCCGAGGGTGTTCACCACATCGAACTGGCCGTGCGGCACGCCCGAGTAATAGATGCCGTAGCCACCGCGAACGACGCTGCGCTGGCCAACCCGGTAGGCAATTCCAATGCGTGGCCCGAACGCATCCCGCGGCGGTGACTCCAGCGTCCGCGTACCGGTCCGGCCCGGGCCTGCCCCGGCAAAAATCATCGCTCCGAGACGGCCTCCGGCACCCGGATTGGGCACGGCCGGATCAAAGGTCGACATGTTGTCGTGGCGCTCGCGAATCGCCGACTGATAGTCGAAGCGCATCCCGATCGTGATCGTCAGGTCGGGGCTAAGCCTGTATTCGTCCACGACGCTCCATGAGACGAAGTTCTCTGTGATTGTCGGAAAGTCGGGAATTTGGAAGTACGCCGAACGGACCTGGCCGAGCAGGAACGAAGCGAACGGATCGCCGGTTGCGACCAAGTTGTGACCGGCGTCGTCAAAGCCTCCCGTGTGCAGCCGCGAGAAATTGAAATGGCCAGCATCGTTGTTGGCCCAGCCACGGAATGGGTAGTTGTGATGCCGAAAGTCGCCACCGATCTTGACCGTGTGGCGGCCGGCGATCCATATGGTGTTGTGGCCAACTCCGTACTGGTGATTCGCCAGGAAGCCCGAGCGCCCCCATTCGCTGCCCAAGGGGGAATACCGGGTATTCCCAGTGAATGTCAGCGCCGGCGGTCCGGCGTCAGTTGCTACCAAGCCATTGCCAGCCGGCCCCCAAAGTCGCCTCTGCCAGCCGGCGCCAGCCGCCAGCGAGTGTCCGTGGACATGGAATTCGTCGTAGACGAAATGCGTTTGGTGAAGCACGTCAGCGGACTTCACCCAGTTGACTTGGTGCCGCAAATGGTGAGTCGTGACGTCCTCGTAGACTCCGGTCCCGTAGTAGTCGCCGTTCAGTTGCGGGCTCTTGACCGGATCGCGCTGCGATCTGCAGCCATCGACACCGCCGCAGTTACGCACGGCTGGATGCGATGTCCGGCTGAATGCCAGCGCGGCGCTCAGGCGGCCATTGAAGGAGTGGTCGACCTTGAAGTGATGGCTGGGCGCGTCCAGACGCCAGACCTGGGCACCCATCGGATTACCTTGGACGTTGAACTCGCGGCCCGGCCGGTCCGGGCTAACCATGAGCGGCAGTACGCCGCCCGCCACCCGGCTGCGCAACGGGTGTGCCGCCGGAATCCGGTTGTTGGGGAACGCATCACGCACGGGCACACCGCTTACTTGCGCCGTCGAAGCCGGATCAAAGACCTGCCCTTGCTGGACGGGCCGGCCCAGTGCGTCGGCGGCAATCACTCTGGGCGTCACTAGACGACCGAAGTCGCCCAGCCGGAATGGATCAGGAGGGGCGGAATTGCCATAGCCCGACTGGGCCCCGGTGCGAACTGAGAGCCGGTCGTAGTGGTAGTGGAAAAAAGTCTTGTTCTTCACAAACGGGCCCCCGACGAATGCGCCGAAGTTACTCTCTCGGTGGCGGGCCTTGGCCCCAAAGAAACCGCGCGCGTTAAGGGCATCGTTGCCTAGCGACGAATACAGAGCCCCGTGGAACTCGCTCGAGCCGGGCTTGCTGCTGGTAGCGAGAAAGCCCGTAGGACGCCGAACTCTGACCGCCTCCTCGGCGGGAGCCGGCCTCACCTCACCGACGCTGCCCTGCGATGTGCCCGCAGTTGGCCCCGCTCCCACGAGTTCGACCGCGGTCGAGCCGGCACCCACCAAGATCGCGTCTTGCCTGTAAATCTGTCCGTCGCCTAAGTCGATACCCGTGCGGACAAAGGACTTGTAACCGCTGGATTCAACCCGAATTGCGTACCGACCGCCAAGCAGTTCGGTGGCCTCGTACGCTCCCGCCTCGTTGGTTTGCACGGATATTTCTGCCCCGCTTGGCAGGTGCGAAAGCGTGACTGTGGCGGCGCCCGCTGGTCCGCCAGATGCGTCGCGAACCACGCCACCGATTTGGCCATGCGCATGCGACTGACCCACGATCCGAGGTCCCGCAGCTGCACACAAGAGCAGCAGCGAGAACAAGCTCGGCCAGCCTCTAATCACGACGGAATACGCAGTGGCACGAAGCTGGGGCGGAACCGGCCCAGCCGTACCCTCGTCCCTAGTGTCCATCATTCGTGCTGCGCGTGGCAATTTTGCAACGAGATTGTAGACCTCTTCACATGGAACATGATTCAGCGTCCGTCAGGGCCGCGGTTCGCTCGGCATCGCCCCTCGGTGGTCGGCAGGAAAATGCAGATCCCGTGGCGGAGGGTAGCAGCCAACTATTCGCGGCCAATAGGCGCGGATGCGTATGGTCTCGAAGACGTTAGGTAGACTTAGTGGAGCAAGAACGGAAGTGACGGCATCAGCCGACGATGACTCAGCCCCTAGAGATCTATCTCGATGCCAATGCGACCGTACGCCCGCTGGACGACACCATCGCTGCCGTTCGTGCGGCGATGCAAGATTGCTGGGGCAACCCTTCGAGCGAGCACGCAAGGGGCGTGCCGAGCCGACGGTTACTGGCACGAGCGCGGGACGCAACCAGTGCACTTTTCCCCGGAATACACCCGGAAGACGTTGTCCTGAACTCAGGCGGCACAGAAGGGAGCAACGCCGTGCTAGCTGGTGCCGCGAGCGGGAGCACGGTCATCGTCACGGAGGTCGAGCATTCCGCAACGCTGGAGCCCGCCCGCCGCGCTGCAGACCGTGGCGCTGCGTTGACACTCATTCCGGTGGGAGCCGATGGGCGGGCGGACCCAGATGCATTTCGCCGTGCGCTCGTGAGGGCATCCTCCAATGTCGTAGCATCGGTGCAGTGGGCGAGTGGCGAGACGGGTGTCGTGCAACCGATCGCGGACATCGCTGAGGTAATTCTGTCCAGCCGTC
Organism: Bryobacterales bacterium; assembly: GCA_965207255.1. Lineage (GTDB taxonomy): Bacteria > Acidobacteriota > Terriglobia > Bryobacterales > UBA6623 > VXMF01. The sequence goes on from OZ242276.1 coordinate 959,646, forward strand.
CGGATGCGTTCTTGCACATCGATGCTGCGCAGGCTGCGGGTCGCATCGCTACGCCTGCGCTTGCAGGCATCTCTGCAGTAACGTATTCCGGTCACAAGTTGCATGGCCCGCAGGGAACCGGGGTGCTGGCCTATACCGCTGGGTCGGTACGCCAATGTGCTCCATTGATAATTGGTGGCGGCCAAGAGACGGGCCGACGCTCCGGAACGCAGAACGTTGCGGGAGCGGCTGGCATGGCCGCGGCCGTGGAGGCTAGGGTCAAGGGCTTCGGGAGTGATGTCGAGAGAATGCGGACCATGCGGAACCTATTCGAATCTGCAATTCGAAACCTTGTTCCCGATGTGTATATCAACGGCCTCGAATCTGAACGCGTACCTAACACTACCAACATGCAGTTCCCAAACGTCGACGGTTCAGTTCTAGTGGCACTACTCGACCAACAAGGTGTACGATGCTCCCAAGGGTCGGCATGCTCGTCGGGTCGGCCCGAGCCGTCTCACGTGCTTCGTGCAATGGGCCGTTCCGAAGACGATGCACAGTCCAGCGTTCGGTTCTCCTTTTCGGTGCTGAACACGTGCGACGAGGCGGAAGTCGCAGCAAGAATGGTTGCAAATCTAGTGGGGGACCTTCGTTAAGCATGGTGTCGAAAGGTATCCCTCGATTCGAGTACGGGCGCCACGAGACCTTTCCCGTCCGCTATGGATGGCTCGGAAAGGGTCTGTGGTGCTTGCGGACTGACGGCTATTACCGAGCCGACACCGAAGTCGCGGACCGCCTTGGACTGGGCAGCAATATGGCGAAGTCGCTACAGTTCTGGCTCGAAGCCACTGGAATTGCTGACGCAGACAATGGAACCACTTCCGCCGCTTTGGGAGGCTCTCGCAGAAGAAAGATCTGGCGCATCTCAGAATTTGGCACGGTACTAGGGCATTTGGATCCGCACTTTGAGTATCCGGCAACTTGGTGGTTCCTGCACATGGCCTTGGCACGACGAGCCCAAAGCGTTTGGGGATGGTTCTTCAACGACTTCCATGAGCGTCACTTCGACAGGGCAACATGCGTCAATGCGTTTCGAGAGCATGCGCACCGATCTGCCCCGAACCCGCCCAGCATCAAGATGGCGCAGCGAGACGTCGCCTGTGTGCTCCAAGCGTACGGAGCGACGCGTGGATCAGTATCCGACCCAGAAGACGCAACGGCATGTCCGTTGCGGGAACTCGGCCTAGTGACGGTGCATCGGGATTCAGAGCGCTTAGAGAAAACGCGGCCTATAGATGCAATTCCAGTCGAGGTGTTCTTGGCATGTGCATCCAATGTCGCAGGTGGCAACCGGGTGCAGCTCTCGAGTTTGATGGGCCAGCGCAACGGGCCGGCGCGAGTGTTTGGTCTAAGCAGCGGCCAGATCGAGGAACTAGCCGAGACCGCGAGTGGGATCTACCGTCCCGACGTGCGGATTGACCTACTTGGTTCGGAGCGAACGCTTGTCCTTCCAGATCACCGGCCTGAATGGTGGCTCAAGCGTCACTTTGACCGGATTCGCACGGCGGCGGTGGCCGCGTAACACCTCCCATGCTGCTACGTTCGGTCAACCTCCGATACGACTTGGCGGTGCCGGAGCGGCTATCCCACTATCGCCCGACGAGTCGCTCGCTGGCCGTCGTGCGCTCGGTGATGGAAGCTGACGCGACGATGGCAGTCGCCGCGTATGGCAGTGGCAAGTCGCTCGCAGCAGGCGTGGGCACTCTCATCGTAAGGAACGACCCAGCGGCTAGAGCTGCTCTTCAGCCAGTCATCCAGCGCCTGAGCATGATCGACGGCGAATTATACGAAGAGGTCGTCGAACGCGGACGATCAGGGGCATGGGGCCGGTCCGTCGTCTTGGCAGGCTACGAGCGTGACCTAGCACGTGCATTGCTTAGAGCGCCTAGTAATCCCCCCCCCCCCCGACTGGGAGCGCGCCAGAGAGACCAGTTTCTAATCCCGATGCCAATCTCTCAGATGCATTAGATCTACTTTCCGACAGTGACGCGGATCACGTTGCGATCGTTTGGGACGAATTCGGCCGACATATCGAAGGGCTGATCGCGGAAGGTCAGACCCACGCCCTCCAAGCAGTCCAGACCATCGCTGAGTGGACGTCGCGGGCGACGCAACCCTCCGCAAGCCTCGTGCTACTGATGCATCAGAGCCTGCTCGCGTACGCGGGCGGTCTGAACCAAACCACGCGGGGCGAGTGGCGCAAGGTGGAAGGGCGCTTTCGGCATGTTCACTTCCTTGAGGACAGTCGCGAGCTGTACAACCTGATCGCGGAGGTCGTTGAGGACAAACGCCCGGCCAAGTTTCCAGTCACGCCCGCAGCGAAGCTTCGTCGAATTGCAGACCGCGCCGTAAAAGCACGCTGGTTCGACAGCGAGCGGAGCACCAAGCAGGTTCAGCGAATACTCCGCAAGGCCGACCCAGTCACAGCGGCAGCGCTTCAAAGCTTGCCACGGGTCGTAGCGCGAATCGGGCAGAACGAGCGCAGTCTCTTCTCTCTCATCGAGGAGGCTCAGCTCAACGCAACCGTCGGAACAGTCGAGGTCTATCGGGCTTTCGCGGACACGATGCGCAATGATGTCGGCGTCGGTGGCACGCATCGTCGCTGGGTCGAGACCGAAAACGCGCTAAGCAGGGCGAACGGGTCGTTTGCGCACGAGGCACTCACGGCGGCCTGCCTGTTCCAACTGGGCACGGATGGCGAGCGCAGGCGCCTCACCCGCGAGGCTCTCGAACTCGCCCTGGCCAGCAGGCACGGGTGTGGCATCACGACGGCGGCCGATACGGTCCAGTCATTGATCGACGGCAAGTTGTTAATTCACCGGCGTAACCACGACGACGTTTCGATCTGGTGTGGCGCCGATGTGGACCTTGCGACCAGAATTCGTGACTTTCGAGCCCGACGACGCGACAGTTTTCAGCTCATCCCGTTCTTGGAGCAGCACCATGCCACACCATTCGTCCGGCCGTCGAGGCACAACGAGGAGTACGGGACCGCGCGTTACCTAACAGGCAGCTACGCCACCGCAGCCGCAGTGCTCGACGCAATCACGCCGCAAGACCTCTGCCTCGACCAAGCGCCTTGGGGGCGTGTCCTTTACGTCTTGGCCGAGCGAACAGAAATCCTGTCGCAGGTCACAGCGCACGTCAAGAGCGGATTGGCCGATGCCAGCGGGCAAATCGTATTCGTGATTCCGAATCAACCCATTCCAATCACAGATGCAGCCCTGGAGGTCGAAGCCCTGCTGGCGCTGCGCAAGGACGACGTAATTCTCGGTGAGGATCCGCTAGTCAGCCAGGAAATCGACGACCTCTTGGCCGTAGCTCGCGGGCAGTTGGACACGGTGCTGCACCGGCTGCTCAGTGATCGCTCGCCCGACACGACTTGGTTCGCCGCCGGAGCGAGGTTACCAGTCACTCCAGAAACCCCTGCCGGTGTGGCCGTCTCGCGCCTCATGGACACCTGGTATCCATCAACGCCGACGATCGCGAATGACCAGCTGATGCGCAATCAGCCGTCTCGGCAGATGCGAACCGCCAGAGTTCGGCTGATCCTGCGTGTCATGGAGAAGGGCCACGAACCACGACTCGGGTATCGATTCGGAGACAATTCGGCCGAAGCGTCAGTCTATCGGACTGTGCTGGAACGGACCGGGCTTCACCTCTCTACCGAATCTACGGGTAGGTTCGCGAACCCCAAGCAGATCGGATGCGCAGCACTAAAGCTTTGCTGGGAAATCATTCGAGAGTTCTTCCAGAAACCGTCTGAGACGCCGAAGTCACTGTCTGGACTGGTGTCGGAGCTGAAGGCCCCGCCGATCGGCATGCCGATGGGAGTGATGCCTGTGGTCGTAATGGCAGGCTATCGAGCATTCGCACGGGCTGTCAGCGTGCGGACTGATGGCGTGTACGTTACTGACTTGCTCGGCTACAAGGCCAGCAACATGTTTGAGGAGCCAGACCGCCATACGGTCACCGTGTACGAAGTCGATGAATCAACGGTTGCGTACTTGGCCGACCTGACCTATCTGTTCACGCATGCCCGACCACGACACATCGACGAGGAGGAGCTTGTTCGTCTCGCCTCGGACGCCCTCAGCACTTGGAAGGCGACGGTTCCGGCGGGCGCGTGGCGCTCCTCGCTTCTCTCCGAGGACACTCGGACGTTTTTCGGGCTGCTGGCGGACTCAACGGACCCGGGCGACCTCCTCTTGGTGGACCTGCCTAACGCATTCGGCAACGCGAGAGGCAAAGGGCGACATCGCCGGACTGTCGCGGTCATCGAGCAGGTCCGCAACGAGGTCGACGGACTAATCGAAGGCTACACGGACCTTGCCATTGGAGCTATCACCGAGACGCTGTCCATCGACTCCAGCGGAGATGCGCTGGCTCGCGTCGGGAGTTGGGTTCGCTGCCTTGACGTAAGCGAGCTGCAGGCACGCGCCGACCTGAGGATGACGGATAAAGCAGTCTTGCGCACGGCACTGGACACGCTCAATGGCCGATATACGCCCCAGAGCCTGGTTCGGAGGCTAAGCTCGATTCTGCTCCAAGTGGGTCTTGAACGATGGCAAGACTCGACTGTGGACCAGTTCGGAATGCTCCTCCGGGAATGCAAGTCCCGGATCGAGGACGCTGCGCTCTCATCGGCGAGCCATCGTCAATCAATTGCCCCGCTCGTGCATGCCCGGATTCGCGAGCTCGAGGAGATTCTGCGCCATGCCTGAAGTCGAGAAGCGTAGGTTTCAGCCCTGCGAGTTGGAGGTCCAGCGATGATCAAACCAATTAACTTGGATGTTGCCCTGGTGGACAGCGGTGCGCGGCATGTCGTGCCACTGTCCGGTGGAAAGGACAGCACCGCGCTCGCAGTACATCTGTCCCAGAACCACCCGCAGGTTCCGTTCGAATACGTGTTTTCGGACACTGGCGCCGAGCTCCCGGAGACCTACGCCTACTTCGACCGCCTAGAGCATGTCTTGGATGCGCCGGTAAAGCGCGTCTCGGCACTCGAACTGCTGGATGTTCCGGAGAAGCCCGGTCGCACGGCCTTCGACGTTGTCCTGTTCGAGCACTTCGCCGGATTCCTGCCCAGTCCGCGCAGTCGGTGGTGCACGAGAATGCTCAAGATCCATCCGTTTGAGCGCCATATCGGATCTGATCGCGCGTATTCGTACATTGCGATCCGGGCCGACGAGAAAAGAAAGGGCTACACGGGATCGGGCAGCAAGCCGGTCGTGCTGTCCGAGAAGCCAAACATCACACCGGTCTATCCCTTCAAGGATCTTGGATTCGATCTCCCCGACATCCAGCGCATCCTTGACGAGAGCGGCCTCGGCCTTCCCGAATACTACGCTTGGCGCTCGCGTTCGGGTTGCTACTTCTGCTTCTACCAGCAGATCGGGGAGTGGCAAGGACTCAAAGAACGCCACCCCGATCTGTTTGAGCAGGCGAAAGGCTACGAACAGCAGCAGGACGGCCGTGGCTACACATGGGTGGACGGACGTTCGCTCGACGAAGTAGCCGCGATGCCCAGACGCTCCATAAAGGCGAAGGCTGACGACGGCTGCGCCATTTGCCACCTATGAGCGCAAGAGAATCGTGACGTACAACCCGCTAGTCCAACTCCTGAGCACCTACGGGCCTAGTGCCGCCTCGGACTCTCAGTACGATGAGCATGTCCGAAAGGTGGCAGCGAAGTATGGGGTTGAGGAAATCCGAATCAACGCGCCGCTAGTGGCTACAGTTGGGAACATCCTCACAGGCGAGTCACCGATCAATATCATCCTCACAGGCACCGCAGGCGACGGCAAGACTTTTCATATCCGGCAGATCTTTTCCCAGCACCTCGGCGGAGACGCCCGCGACTGGCCAGGAAAAGAGCTGGTGTTGTCGTTTCCCATTCAGGGCGGCCGACAGCTTCGAGTGATCCGCGACCTGAGTGAGTTTCCTGACGAGGCCAAGGACGCGGAGATCGACAGAATCACGCAATGCCTGCTGGGGCGTGACAAGAACGCCGTTTACCTGATCGCGGCGAATGACGGCCAACTCTTGGAACTTTGGCGGATGGCTGCTGAGAAGAGTGACGAGGAGTCCGACTACGACGCTGTGTATCGGGACTTGTCACGGATGCTTCACGAGGAACGCGAGGATGATCAGCATCTGGACCTCAAGCTTCTCAACCTAAGCCGCCTAACCGGCCATGCCGGAACGTCCGTTGTCGACGAAGTGGTCGAGGCCCTGCTGGAGCACCCACAGTGGGAATCAGGTTGCGAGGGCTGCCCACTCGACGACATCGAGCGATGCCCAATTCGGGTCAATCGAAACCTTCTGCTTGGAGACCAGCGAGACGATAGCAAGACATTCCGGCGGCGCTTGCGAGACATTGTCGAAGTCGCCGCGGCCAACGACCAGCACATACCCCTACGGCAGATCATCGCGCTGGTTGTCAACATCGTCCTCGGGGATCATAAGGATCACGATGCGCCGTTGCTTTCGTGCGAGACGGCTCGCGAAAGGTCAAATGACGGCGCTTACCGTTACACCAATCCATACGATAGCGCCGCCGGGCAGAACCTCACTCCAGACACTCGCAGCCGGTATGTGGTCTTCTCCGCCATGCAAGCGCTCGCCATCGGAGCGGAGACCACTAACCGGTTTGATCGGCTTGTTCTTCGCGATGAGCCCGAATCGATAGCTAATCGCATGGACAGAATTGACAGAATTTACGGCCGAGGAATCTTTCAGGACATCCGAGCCCGCTACCTCAAATCACCGAGGTCACGGTCCGAACAGAAGGGGTTTCTGCCGGCGATGGCGTCGCAACGGAGGAGATTGTTCTTCCAATTGCCAGAAGGCACGAACCATACTGGTTCGAACTGGCTACTGACCGTATTCCACAACGGAGCCAGTTACCTCGCCTTCAAACACGCGCTCTCAATCGCGATTAATCTCCGAAGCGCAGAACAGAGGAATGCGATAGACAGTTCGATGCGCAGCATCATTCAAGGATTCAACCGGGCTCTTACGGGTTTGATGACCATCGACAGCGGCATGCTCTGGCTGGCCACCACTATCGGAAAGTCGGACGACCCAAGTGGCAAGATCGCCACGGCTCCCGGTATCCCACGCGGACCCGGGTGGCATCTCTCCTACCTCCGCGAGGGCTTTGATGAGAATCGTAAACTCCCGTGCATAGAGGTCAGTTCCGATCAGTTGAGTGCTTTCAGGCCACCCAAGCTGACCATTTCTCCATTCCTGTTCGAGTATCTCGTGCGAGTGTCAGAAGGTTGCCTCCCAACTAGCTTTTCTAGCCTGTGCCAACAGGAGGTCAAGCACTTCTCAATGGTCGTACTCGAAGCGATGGACCGAAGCACGGGCAAGCAGTGGACATCGACAAACGACATCCAGACCCTCTCGCTAGACAGTGACGCGGCGATCAAGCCGGTCAAAATCCAGGTAAAGCAAGCATGATCCAACAATGCAGCAGATCCAAGCTGGCGATTCCACAGGGCGCATTGGACCTTCCGGCGAATCTCCAGACGAGCACCATCAAGAATTGGACGGACTTTGGCATCTGGGGTCTCGTCTTCTACGACGACCAGCCACCGTGGTTTGCCCTGATCGAATGCATGCACATCCTGTTTCACCTCTACGGCCAGGATCCGTCGGCAGAATTGTTCCACCCACCCGCGTCCTGCACGGCTCCCGTCTTGGCTGACAGCCAAGAGCGCAGACTCGAGCACGAGGTAGTGCAGTACTCGGTTGCTCGAAACACTGTCCTGAGGCACCTGCTGTTCCGTGACACCGATATCACGGATCCAAGGTTGAGCGGCACATGGTCTTCGATCCAAGATCGCACTGCGGCGAGGTATCCAAACTGGCGTCACAGCCTCAGCCACCTGCAGAACGTGTTTTCGGACGTCGGGTCGCTCCGTCGAGCAATCTCTCTGCTCCGAACGGCCGAAGTGGAGGCGGACTCCCCGCGGCGATGGACGTCGAAGCATCTGCTACCGCTCGGACCCAACCTGCTCTTCGCTGACATCGGAGTTGCCGAACGAGTCGGGAACGCTGACCGACGCTTCATGCGCCGCAGTGGCGAGATGCTCTACCTAATGCTTGGCCGGGCAAGTCACAGTCCGCGGCAGACGTTAACGGCCTTGCTCAAGGATCGACTACTGGGAAATGCTTCTCCTTGGAACCAATTGGCACGACTCATCGGGAGTTCGGGGGAGCCGGGCGCGACTGATGACAAGGTCGGTCTTCGCACCGGCTATTTGCCGTTTGCACACCTCGATGTCTATGACCGCCTAGCCGAAGATTGGATCGCGCTGCTGTCGCTGCTCCGGATGCGGGTTGCCAACTTACTCGACCCGCTGATGCGGATTAGCGCTTTGCATTTGATCATTTACCTGTTGCGGAGAGCTCGCGCCGTGGAGATCCAGGATCCATGCAACCCGGCTTCAGAAACCTTCCCCCCGTTTATCTTTGATCTCTCAGCCTCGGCGTCGAACAACCCGGTGCAAAGGATGGCCGCCGCGCAGTACGACAGTCACTTCAGGCTTCCTCGAATTGCAATTGATTCGTACCTCGACAAGTTTGCTTCCTCGGCTTTCTGGTCCGCAACGGAAGCAAGTCAGACAGAGGTTCAAAAGGCGCACAACACTCTGAAGAAGATGTTCCTCTGGACTTCGGGGGCAAATCGTCAAGCCGAGATGCTTGAGTCACTTCGAGCTGACTCTCTCGGTGCAAACCATTCGATCTGGTCCACAATCGCAACCCTCGCTCGGAAATCAGGCATCGCAATTGCACGACGCGGAGTCGGGCATTGGTACGCCCCAGATGGGGCATTCCTAGAAGCTCTGGTGTTGGCGAATGTGAAAGGGCCTATGGAAATGGGCAAGTTCCTTGATCGCCTGTACTCGCGATACCGGATCGTTATCGGTCAGCGACAAGCCCTGCGTTCCTTTGGCAACGACGACGCCTTTCTCGAGCCACTCAAAGTCAATGAGCAGCGCTTGGAAGAGCGCCTCAAGACCTTGGGATTCATTGACAGAAAATCCGACGCGTGCGCCTTCGTGATCAATCCCTTCTATGAGGATGAGAGATGAAATCCGTGCAAAGACTTGAGAACGCGAACGCTGCAGCGGCGCTCGTCGGTGAAGTCGTCGGAACACGCCTGGAGGCCGTCATTGAGGCGGCTAGCGGCTCCCGCGTCGTCTACGCGATGGTGGATTTGGGAAGGGATGTCACTTGCGCGATCGGTCAGTACATGTCGCGCCTACAAGGACTTGGCGACGGTCAGATCGAAGTAGCGATTCACCCGGACCTTGCAACAGAATGGCTGTCCCCTCGACTACGCTCGACAGAAGCAGCGACTTGGTTCCGAAATCACGGGAGCGAAGAGACCCTCGCGACTATCTTTTCAGTACCCGGCCAGCAAATGGAACAAGTGCTCCAGAGCCTTGTCAGCGTTCAGCGTATCAATCACTCTTGGATTCTGGATTCGACCAAGGCTGAGATCTGGGCGGACCGGGCACTCCCCACTTACGTCGGAACTGACATTCATTGGGCTTTCACACGGGTGCTGAAAGGATTCATGGAATCGGGCGTCCTTACCTCCTCAAGAATGCTCGGTGAATTCTGTGTGAGCGTCCGAGAGTCCATGACAGGCAAGGAGGGTCGTACGCTGGCTAGGGCACTCAGTCACGGGCTCCCATGCTTGCAACTCCCAAGAGATTGCATCACAGGAAACGAAGCCGACGCTCTGATCTCTAATCCGGCTCTGTCGATTCAGAGGATCCGTGATGAGTTCCAAGGATACCTGTATCTGCGGAATAGACGGGGCGAGCTTCGGCTCAGGACGGACATGTTGAGGGACCTCGAGAGATTGGTGAAGTCAGGTGGTCTTTCCGATCAGCATGCGGAGACTATCCGGCTCTTGGTGAATGACAAGGACGTCACAACAGGCGTGTGGCAGCGTAGTCAGCACCTTGTGGCGCAGATTCCATGGCCGGAGATTCAAATATTCTTCCAAGAAACCAGAACAACGAAGGGTGGCCATCTAGGCAAGCAGACGATCAAATGGCTCGACGATGAACATCCCGGTACGCTTCGAGACGAAGAACGAGCCATCCTGCTCCCGCTAAGAAGTGCGAGCATCAAGTCAACGCCTCCACTCGAAGCGCTCTTTTCTCATCATCGAGAACGACTGCGTGGGAGCCCTAGGCTCTACAAGCAGTGGCTTCGGCTGGTCTTCGACAAGCCGATCGAAGAGGATGACGATCTCTTGTTGGGTCTCGTCGCATTGGCCGAGCGGGCCATTCGCGCTGGCGACGACGTGGAAGAGCCGCGCCTCGTCATCCAATTGAGGGGCGCCGACAAGAAGTCGTTTTGGGTAAGGGACAAGAATGCGGATCTCTGCGGGTTCTTGCGCGATCGCTACCGCGGCATAGATTCGATCCTAGGTTCGAGGGTTGAAATCCGATTCGGATTGTGCTGGACCGGAACGTGGGAAGACGAGGTTCCAACCGACGCCCCGAATAGGAGGGCTAGCCAGAGCAGGGATTTTGAGTTCGAAGCTTACGTCGTGCCTGCGGCGTCATTGGCACTCCCCAGCACTTCGGGCTCAGCTTCTCTCGGTCGTCCGGCTGCACAACTCGTCTGGAAGCCAGAGCCAAGAGGCTTCGTCACGGCGCTGTCCGCCGACCTGCGCAGCATCTTGCCCGACGTAGAGCGTCCTGCGCACCTGCTGAGATGCCGAGTAACGGCTGCGCAAGGCTCGTCTGGATCGAGGTTAGATCGGCCAACGCTGGGACAGGTTGCTAGCGTCATCGACAGCTTCGGGCAAAGCGAGGGTCGCCTCGCAAATCCGGGTGACGAAGAGGCCATCTCGAAGTGGACGCGCATTAGTGAATCGTGGCCTAACGATCTGAGCAAGTATTCCGAGGGAGTCTTAGACTTGGCTCAGCAGAACGAGGCATTGGACCTATTCCAGCGTTTCCGTTCTTCATATACGGCCGCCATCGAAGCAATCACCACGACATCTGGGAAAGGTCTAGCAGCCCCATCCCTAGTGGAGCAAGCGAAACACTTCGGACGACTGCTCGAATGGCTACGTAAACATGCAGTTTCTGACCTGCTGGTCAGACAGGTCTGGGAACCGCTGCTCACGATCGGCACGGCCACTGTCGAAGGCGACGACCCCGTGGTAATCGTCGCCCCGTGGCACCCCCTTAGGCTGCTTGAGCTTGCCGCCAAAGCCTGTCAGTCCGCAGGGGTCATCCGCCGAATTGTCGAAAGTTCGGTGGAGGACGCCGCTAGCGTCGAAGACTATGTCAACGACCGCCTTCGAAGCCTGAGTGACACGTACTACGGGAATACCGCGCTCGTCCGAACAGAGGATGGACCTCGTCTGCTTGTCGAGACCGAGGAGAGTGGAGGCTACAGCCTGCTACAGCCTGCCTCGTCAGATTTCGATTCTAGGAGCGGCACAACTCTGACTGAAAAGGCCGTCAAGCAAGCGGTCCGCAAGTTCGGCGAAATCGCGCGGCGCTACCTAGACCTCAACCCACACGACCGAGCTAACTTCTCCGTCGTACTCTACGATTCGGAGTCGAACGACCTGCCTGTGATGCTGGCACAACACCTCGCCCAGCAAATCCAGCAGCAGCCAGACCTGCGCTGCGATCTCACGGTCACACATACCCATCCCGGTCAGCTGCGCAATATCTATGAGGATCAGAATCGCCGGATCGGGCGCGAACTTGAGTCTTCCCTGACTAGCGAAGCAGCCCGCACCTTCCTGTCACGACTTCGCATTGGCATCACGGAACAGCCCTTGCCAGGACACTCGAACGGCCTTCACGAGCACGACATTCTGCTGCTCCATGATGTCTTGGCTCCCCACGCGAAAGTACATTGGCAAGCCGCACAGTTGGACGAGGGCTCGAAACCCCCGTTGGAGCACACGCCGAATGACATGTCCCGGCGTAAGACCTTGAGCAAGGGTAGCCTTTCAACCTCGGTCTACCTGACAGCGCCGTTCCAGCTTGACTGTACGCAGCCGTACCTAGATGTGCTGCACGACGCGATGGTAGGCAAGCCATCGGATTGCTCGAAGCACTTCGTTCCGGCACAGGAACTCGAGATCGCTTCGGTCGACGTCCAGAAACGACTCAGGGACGCCCACCGAATTGCGCGCTGGGTCGTCACGCATGACCGCATCGCAGACCGCCGCGTGATCGGACGGGAAGACGACAGCCTCCGCGTGCTGCGCTACTTCTCCACGCCGCGGTCTAAGTACAACACGATCGTCTCTACCGAGGAAATCACAAGGACCGATCTTCGTAGTCGACTGGAGGAGCATGTGCAACGCCTGCTATCGGGCTGCGGTCGGGACGAACTGGAGACAATCTTTGGCGCCATCCACAAGCGGGCCATCGATCTGTCTGGCGGAGTCTTGATGCGGGGCTCGCTTTGGGACAACTATGCGAGTGAACTCGTCGGGATTATCGTCGCACAGCGAGAATTGGAGCTCTTGATCGAGCCCGAGGCGAGGAAGCACCGTACGGCAATGTTCTTCCTCGATGAGATCCGCACCTGGCTAGACCTAAAAGGCGAGATCGCGGACATTCTGGCTGTCGACTTGCAAGAGCATGGCGACGCCAAGCGGAAGCTGCACCTAGTCATTGCCGAGGCCAAGTGCATTGGCAAGAATGAAGTCTCAAGCAGCAGGTCGAAGTCGTGGGACCAGTTGGAAGAAACGTACACAGCGATGGTGAGCAGGTTCTGCGATAGTGCGGGATCCGTCGACCAAACCATTTGGTCCAAGCGCCTTGCCGACCTGTTGGTCGAGCACATGACCCCCTGGGCTAGCCTCGACCGGCTAGGGGGGTGGTCTTTCGACGAATGGATCCAAGGCATTCGCCGGTGCGAGGTCGATGTCGAAGTCTCCGCTCACTCCGTGGTAGCAGTGCACAACGAACCGACATCTGCCGAAGACTTCGACTTGAGAATCGCGGATCCGGGATCTGGGTCAAGGGAGCGGCGGAAACTGGCGCAGTGGACACTAGGGAGTGATTCGATAGCTAAGTCAATTCGCTCGCTCTCTCGGCACGACGCAATCGGACAGCTGCATATCCCGACTGCGTGGAACGAGAACATGCCCGGTCAAGGAACCTCTGAGTCCGTTTCGCGTCAGGGTAGTGCCGTCCAAGCGGGTCTAGGCATTCAGCATGCAGAGCGTGACCGGGAATCGGGCCGCTCGACTAGTGCATCTGATGTCAAACCGCAAGGTCGCTCTGCCCCACCTCAGAATTCCCATCGGGAATTGGCGGAGGCCTCGTCAGTGCCGCTAGGCTGGAAGAGCGAAGTCTTCGATGTGATCTCACAACTCGGTCGTGGCAAGCAGGCTCGGGGGCAAACGGACTGGCTGCAAGAGCAGACGCAAAACCTACGAATAGCTCTACAGTCTGAGGGATTTGACGCTCCAGTTAAGGTGATCAGACTAACCCCGAACGCGGGGTTGATCCGGGTGGATGGCAAGGCCGTAGACATCAATTGGTTGATCAAGCATCGGGTTGACCGCCTCCTTGTTCGGCACAGCCTCAAGATCGTCCGCATAACGCCGAAACCCGGCTACATCGTGGTGGCCATCGAACGACCGAAGAGAACGATTCTGCACCTAGCCGAAGCGTGGCTGCGGCGTGAGCTTGGCCGGGCGGACGCTATGCCGAATCTAGCGCCAGTCGTGGGCGAGAAGGAGGATGATGGCGAACTCTTCTATTTGCCGCTCGCCGGACCCATCGCAAATCAGCCCAGTGCGGCACCCCACACACTGGTCTCTGGGACGACTGGAAGCGGCAAGGGCATCCTCGCCGCGAATCTGATCTTGGACATTTGCGCGTTCAGCGATCCGAGCAGCGTGGAAGTGCATCTAATCGACCCCAAGCTGGGTACCGACTATCTCTGGGCTCCTGATCTGCCCCACTTGCGGAATGGAATTGTCTCTGATCGCGATGCCGCCGCTGAGCTGCTAGATGAGTTGGTCGAAAAGATGGACCGGCGATACCGAAAGATTGCGGAAGCTCGATGCGCGAATATCGCCCAGTTTAATCGTCAGTGCAACCCTTCGGAGCGATTGCCCTACATCATCATCCTGTTTGACGAGGTCGCAAATTGGATGCAGGACGAATCGTTCAAGGCGAAGGTGGACGGTGTCCTCAACAGCATCGCGACGAAGTCTCGGGCCGCGGGTCTCCACTTGATCATGATCTACCAGCGTGCGGATCAATACGTAATGACGATGCAGTTGCGGACAAATCTAGGCAATAAACTCATTCTGAAGCTCGGAGACCAAGGTTCGTCCAAGATCGCGCTGGGCGATAAAGGGGCCGAGAACCTCCTAGGAGCCGGACATATCATCGCAGACGTCGGAACGGGTGACAGGATATATGGCCAAGTGCCGTTCATCGCGCCTGATGAAGCCCATACCTTGGCAGAAGCGATTAGAAACGCGTGGTCCGCTGATACAGAGTGAAGGTACGGTCTTCAGCGATTCAGCCCCTTGGGAAGCGAGTCGGAAACGCCCTCTATCTGCACGTATCCGCCGTTACCAGCCTCAACTCTCATGAGACGGAAGCGATCAATGAGGCTATCCACCATGCGGGCATCGGACACCAAGCGTTCAATGTCGTCAAGTTGAGTTGCAAGGACTCCAAGCGCGTTTCGCTACTAGCGTATGAGGGGTTCGATGCGAACCCGTTCCCCGCACTGCTCGATAGCTGGACAGTGGACGTGGAGGCTGGAACCTGTAGCCATCGGTCATATCGGGCCTCTCGAAACCCGCCCATCCTCCACCGGAAAGAACTGCTGCTACCGCTTGACGACCCACGGCGAACGACATTCGCACGGCTAACAGAGGCACTGGAGAATCGAGGCCTGTTCGTGGATCCCAAGTCGATCGGGTTCAAGAGGCAGTGGAACACGCGGCTCGGCAGAGCTGGAATTGCGATCGTCAACCACGGAGTGGTCGATTCGTCAGGTGTGAATCCGAGGCAGAGCGAACCAGCCGAGCCGATAGCACGATTTCGTACAGCGATTTCACGCTCTGGCCTGTCAGCTCCAATGCAGGCCCTTGATCGCCATGGTTTCTTGAACGGGGCTTATAGCGTGTTTGACTACGGCTGTGGCCGCGGCGGCGACCTAGCCGCATTGACCGCAGCCGGCATTGCTGCCTTCGGATGGGATCCGCACTTCGCGCCAGATACAGTCCTGGAGGAGGCGGACCTCGTAAATCTGGGATTCGTTCTAAATGTCATCGAAGACCCTAGCGAGCGGCAGGAGGTGTTGCAATCTGCGTTCGCGCTGGCTCGCCGCGTGCTATCGATCGCCGTAATGACGGTTGGCCGAGAGGACACCTCACGGTTCCAGCCCCACGGTGACGGGTACTTGTCGTCCCGAGGAACGTTTCAGAAGTACTTTTCGCAACAAGAAGTGAGGGATCTCGTGAGAGACATCCTCGACGAGGAGGCGATCCCTGTGGCTCCCGGCGTCTTTTTCGCCTTCCGAGACAAGATCTTGGAGCAGCGCTTTCTGGAGCGCCGAACTCGCAGGGATCGTGCGGCCCGGTCCGTGCGGCCAGCACCGCCGTCAGCGAAGATGGTGCGCCTGCGGGGCGCCGATGCGCTCCTAGAAGAGAATCGGGAGCTCATCGAAGAGCTATGGCAGAGAGCGTTAGAGCTTGGGCGCCCGCCGGACACGGACGAGTTACAGCCAGAAATTGTTCGGGAAATCCAAGCGAGGCTTGGTTCGATAAACAAGGCTACGCGGGTCGCCTTCGCATCCTTCGAGCCCGCCGCCTTAGAGCACGCAGCCTCGGCTCGCACAGACGACCTAGCGCTTTACTTCGCCATGAATTTGTTCGGCGAGCGCAAGCGATATCGTCAGCTGGCTCCTGAACTGCGACGCGATGTCCGGGCATTCTACGGGTCGTATTCCGCTGCGGATGCCTGCGCCCGGAAACTGCTTTTCTCGCTCGCAGACGCCGCCGTGCTGCAAGAGGCCGCGGCTCAGGCCCAATCAGAAGGGATCGGGTATTTTAACGGGGTCCACTCGATCGACGTCGACACACGCCTGCTGAGTCGTCTACCGATCAAACTGCGAGCGTATATTGGGTGCGCCGAATTGCTGTACGGCGACATCACAGAAGCGAATCTCGTGAAGATTGACATTCTCTCCCGCAAGCTGACGCTTCTGAAGTATCAGAATTATGATGTCTCGCCCCTGCCGCTCCTTAGTGAACGCGTGAAGATTGATCTTCGCAGACAGAACATCCGCTTCTATGACCACCGAAATCGCGAGCCACGCTGGCTGTTGTACTTGAAATCCCGATACATGGCCAAAGACCTACCTGGTTATAGGCAACAACTGGCGTTTGACAGGAAGCTCGCATCGCTCGGACTGCTATCTGCAGACACCCCGGAACCGCCCGCATCGGAGTTCGGTCGTCTTATGCGGGAGAGGCGTCTAATGCTTCGGGGATTCGACATCGTGCCGATGCCTGCTACAAGCGCACCGCACGGCGGAAAGCCATAGCGAATATCCGATGGAGTTGACAACACGCGCCATGGTCCAACGGCTCCTCCGTCCGCCACCTAGGAGCGTAGATCGAGGACTGTTGAGCGTGGCAAGGCTAGCAGTGAAGCTGTAGGATCACAGCAATTCAGGGACGAAAGTGCGACAGCCGCGCACGGGCTACTGATTGGAGCATCCCTGACCGCACTATAGCCGAGCAAACCCATAAGCGCTTCCGGACGTGCCCGCTGCCGAGCCAAGCTGCCGCACCCTGGTTCTGGCACAGCCTTACGCCGTCGGCTAGTACAGCTTGCAAGGCAGTGTTCAGGCTTCCCATCCACTCCGTGCCGCCATTGGGCACTTCACATTCGGTTCAGTTCCGGGGCACATTACGCTGCAATTCTCGCTTTCTCTGTCCGCGGACCGAGCTGTAGGCCATCATGAGAGAGTCGCAGGGCATGCCTGAACCGAGACAACAGCCGTCGGCAAGGCCGCTGGCCACTTGGCAGCGCTACTGGCTCTACCAGCTTCCCGGAATCGTGCTGTTGGCCAGCTTGACGGTGGTAGCAGCCCACTGGTTCTCGCTGCCGGCGTGGACTTGCGTACTTGCCGTGGTGCTGTGGGTCGCCAAGGACGCGGCCCTCTATCCGATGCTCAAGTCTTCGTATCGAACTGGCGGCCCGACCGGCCCGGCAGCCCTGATCGGGTCAGTCGGAACAGTGCGCGATGCGCTCGATCCGATCGGACTGATCAAGATCGGCCCCGAACTCTGGAAGGCAAGATCCTCGTCACCGGCCGCGGTTGGGGAAGCCGTGCGAGTCGTGGGCTGTTCTGGGATGACTCTGTTGGTCGAAGCACCCGCGCCAGAGACCGATGGCTGAGCGCAGCCAGCTGCGGCACGTCACAGGCCGAACTCACTGGCAACCCGGGCGGCGACCTCGCCGTGGCCTCCGGCCCGCGCCTTCGTTAACGCCAGCCGGGCGTATTGCTGGGCCCGGGCCGAATCGGCCAACTCGCGATAGACCACGGCCAGCAGGTAGGCCTGCATCGGCGCTCCCTGGTTCTCTCTCTCCAGCGCCTTGTGCAGCAGCGGCAGCGCGTCGCGGAAGCGCCCCCTCTCGGCAAGCCTCCGCCCGAGATGGTAGTTCGCCTGAGGGTGCGACGGATCATGCTGGATGGCTAGCCGGTAGTGCCTTGCGGCGTCAACGTCCAGCCCGCTCTGCTCTAGGGCGTTGGCGAGATTGTTGTGCGCGTTCGCGTCTTGGGGATTGATGGTCAGGGCCTTGCGGAACGCCGCGGCTGCGCTGCCGTAGTCAGCGGCAAGGTGCCGTGCGACGCCGTAGTTGTAGTGCGCCTCGGCGATGGAAGGGTTGAGCTTGACGGCAAGCTCGTAGTGCTTCGCCACGTCGTCGTGGCGCTCAAGCTGCCCGTAAACCACCATCAGGTTGACATGAGCCTGGGCATAGTTCGGATCAATCTCCAACGCGCTGCTGTAGCCCGCCAAGGCGCCTTGCAAGTCACCGCTGTCCTGCAATGCACGCGCGTCATTGAAAATCTGCTGGGCGCTCGCGGACCGGATCGAGTCCATGGCATCGACCAAGGGATCCTCGTAGTGGCGCCGTCGCGTAGTGCCCGCAGACTCGTACCGTTCGAGTTGCGTCGCCGCCTCGCTTTCGCGACCAGCGAGGCGTAGCTCCTGAGCGAGGGCATAGATCGCCTCGCGATAGTCCGCCTCAACGGTAAGGGCAGCCTCGAAGTGCCGGATCGCGCTGCCATCGGCCTGCGCTGAAGCCAGCCGACCCAGACGGTAATGCACCGCGGCGCTCTCCGGTGCTAGCTGCAGTGCCTGCTGCAGCGCAGCAGCAGCCGCGGAGCGGTCTCCCGACCGCTCTAGCACATCTGCGCGGCGAATGGCCGTTGGCAGGTCGTTGGGGCGCATGGCGGCGGCGGCCTCAAACGCAGCCAACGCCGCCTCGGTCTGCCCAGAGTCCGACCGGACCACAGCCAGCAGGTATGACCACTCGAATGCCTGCCGCTCCAAGCGTTGGCATCTCTCGAAGCAAGCTGCGGCAGCCTGATTCTGGCCGTACGCGTACAGCACCCTTCCAAGTGCGCCCACCGCTGCGGCGTTGTCAGGTTCCGCTTGGGCCCGTTCGGTGGCGGAGCGAATCTGGTCGCGCACCGTCAGCGCAAACCCATCCAAGATCGGATCTGGCACGGGGGGCAGCGAGGAGTCGGAACAGGCGCACTGCAGGATTGCCCCGGCGCAGACGCATGCAACAACGGCTAGCCGCGGCACGCGGTCGAAGTCAGTCCGCAAACGCATCCCGAATCCTGCCCGCGGCATAGACAGATCCCAAACGGGCCTTGGCTAGCTCGTACTCCGCCGCCACCAAGCCGCCCCACGCGATGGACTCCTCCAGCCGCCCGCGCTGCAGCTCTTCCAGCGCGATCCGGCCCTCATCGAACTGCGCCAGCAGCACGTCCAGGCTCTCGCGAGCGTACGAAAGCTCCTGCCCGGCCAAGGAGCGGCGGCGCTCGGCCGCTCCCAGCGCCGCCGCTGCCCGCTGCACCGCCAGAGCCAAGGCGTCGCGCTTGGCGTTCTTGCGCAGGGAGAGTTCGCGTTCGTCCAGTCGCGCCCTAGCCACCCTCTCGGCGACGCCGCGACCGGTGAATATCGGAATCTCCACGGCGACGCCAGCCTGCCAGTTGTGCCTCTGGAAACGCCGGAAGTAGTCGTCGTAGTTGTTGAACCTTGCCAGCAGCGCGTACTGCCCGACGATGTCCAGGCGGGGGTTTCGCGCAGCTCTGGCGCTGCTTGCGCGATGTCGGGCCGCGCGCACTCTCGCGTCCAGAGCGGCAATCTCGGGATGTTCGCCGAGCGGCCGACCAGCCACCCCCGGCGCAGAAGCCAAGACCGCTGCGCCGTCGCCAGCCGCGCGGTCCGGCACCAGCCTCACATCGTCCCCGAGGCCGAGCATCCGCCTCAGCTCGGCTTCCAGCAAGCCGGCGCGGGACTGTGCGGCGGCCAAGCGGTCGCGGGCTCGCGTCGTATCGAGGCGGGCTCGAGCTAGCGCCAGAGAAATCTCGAGGCCTTCCTCGACCCGTGCCTCGGTGGCGATTTCGATCTGCTGGAAGTGCTCAAGCTCGCTCTCACCGCGCTGACTCTCGGCAATCGCAAGCTCGAAATCCAAATAGGCGATTCCCGCCGCGTAGGCTGCACGCTCGGCAATGGCAGCAGCCTCGTGCTCTCCAGACAGCACCTCTTCGCGAGCGCTCCTAACACGCTGCGGACGAGCGGTGTCCAAGAGCGGTTGCCGCAGCGTGACCTGCGCAATCGAGGGATTCGCGCCCTGGATGCTCTGCGGGATCCCCGCCGTGGCACCCAAACCGGACCCCCCGTACAACTGCGTGGCACGCTCGGCGCGGACGAGCGCAAGCGCGTTGGCGGATCTCTCAACCGCGACGCGCGCCAAGCGCACGTCGGGATCCGCCACCAGCGCAAGTCGAATGACCTCTCGCAGGTCGATAGAACGCGCCTCCGGCTGGTCCGCCGGCATGGCTGCAGCTGCCGCCAGCAGCAGAACCACCGCAAGTCTAGTCATGTCTTAGCGCCTCCACGGGATCGAGTTCAGCGGCGCGCGCCGCCGGAAGTAGGCCGAACACACCGCCGCAGGCGGCCGCGACAAGCAGAGCGAATACGACCCACTGCAGTGGCACCTGCACCGGCAGTTCCGGCCAAGCCAATCCTACCGCCCACGGAATTCCGACTCCGGCCAACGTGCCTCCCAGCCCGCCGAGCACAGCAAGCAGCATGGCTTCAAGCGCAAACTGCGCACGGATCTCGCGCCGGGAAGCTCCCACTGCCCGGCGAATGCCAATCTCGACCGTGCGCTCGGAAACCGCAATCAACATCATGTTCATGATGAACACTCCGCTAACCGCAAGGGTAATGGAAGCGACTAGGATCATCGCAATGCTCAGAGCGAGCAGGATCCTCCGAGCCGCGGCCAAGACCCCCGCCAGCGTTTCGACCCGATAGAGCGAGCCAGGTCGGTGGCGCGATTCGAGGGTCTCCCGCACCATGCCGGCGACCTCCTCGATGCGCTGCTGCGACCTGACCGAAACGTAGAGCGGATCGACCCGCTCGGTCTCCTGAAAGTAGCGCAACACGGTGTGCGGCACCAGCATGGAGCGCTCGGCTACCTCTGACTGCCCGTAGGTCTCGACACGCTCGGAAAACACGCCCACGATCCTGAATTCAATACCGTGTGCCGCGACGCTCTGGCCGATGGCTGCCGCTGCGGAACCAAAAAGGTCCTGCCCTAGCCGGCGCGTGACCAAGCAGACCTTGGCCCGGCTTTCCAGATCGGCCCGCTCCAAGAAGCGACCCTCGTGGACTACCGGGTTTCGCACGCGTCGGTACGCTTCGCTCGAGCCCAAGATGCGGATCTGAGTCGGACGCCCCTGGACCACGATGGAATCCCAGGTGCTGCTCACACCGGCAACGGCCACGGCCAGGTCACCTAGGCGAACGCGCACGGCTTCCACGTCGGAGAGGTCGATGTAGTCCGCTTCCGAAACCGAAACATTGCCTCCAGCCTCGTAGTAGGCGTACACCAAGTTCGAGCCAACCCCTTGGATCTGAGCCAGAACGAACTCGCTGCCGGTCACGGCGACGGTGGCGACGAGCACCACGGCGGCCACAGCAGCGGCCATGCTACAGGCCGTTAGCGCCGAGCGCAGCCGCTGCGCCCGCAGCGCCCCCACAGCGGCGCGGACGATCTCGCGGTACGCCAAAGATGCCTTTGGCTCCATCTCCTCTAGCCTAAGCAGTCTGCGAAGGCCACCGGGCGCTCGTAGCTTCCGTCAATGGCAGCGCAGCGTCGAACCCGCTGGCCTTGGCAGCGCCCAGCGGCCATGCGGGCCGGTGGGCGAATCCTCGCTCCGGCATCGGCCCGGTCGTGCCTTCGGCGTCCGTCACAGCCTACCTTGAAATTCTCTTCAAGAGCGCTCGCACCTCCGACGGAGGATCCGCGTCAGGCGCGCGGCTGGCGCTAGCAATATAGCGCTCGCCAAGCTGCCGGGCGCGTGGATACAGCGACCTGCGCTTGGCCTCGACCCACGCCTTGAAGGCCACCACCCAGACATCCGGATTGTCCGGGTCGAGGGCGAAGGCTATCTCAAACAGCTCGTCGCTCTCGGAATGCCGTCCGTGCCTCGCCAAGTAGGCCGCGTGCGCCACGAGGTAACTCGATTCGTCAGGGGCAAGCTGCCGGGCCAGTGCATACTGAGTGCCAGCCTCTTCGACCTCGCCGACAGCCTCGTGCCACACTCCCAGCGCATGAGCGCCGTGCGCTGGATCGATCTTCTGGATGTGCTCAGCAACGGCACGGGCGTCGCTCTTGCTGCCACCCATGATTGCGGGGGCCTGCAGGAGAAACCCCATCAAAGCATCCAACGCGTCAATGTTCGAGCCGTCCAACTCCACCGCCCTCTCGAACTGGCGCTTGACGCGCCTCACCAGCGGTATCGCTCCAAGGCGTCGGAGCGCGGACATGGTTTGCACGCGCCGACCAACGGCCAGTCCGACCCACAGGTTGAACTCAGAGCTCTCCGGGTCTTGACTCAAGGCCCGTTCGAACGATCGCTGCGCCTGCTCATAGTCCTCGGCAGAGTAGTATCGCAGCCCCTCCTGCCAGTCCTGCGCCAGGGCCGCACCGACAAACAGCAGCAGGGAGGCAAGGATCCGCCTGGTCATTGCGTGTCCCCGGACGCCTGCAGCAAACGCAACCGCTGGCCCTCCGCCAGACTGCGCTCGCCCGTCAAGGCAACAGAATCAGGTTCCGCTAGACCGCTCTCAACTTCCACATACACCGGGCCGACCACTCCCAGAGCCACCTCGCGCTTCGCAGCTCTGCCGTCCTCTACCACCCACACAAAGGGCTGATCACCGCCACGCATCACCGCCGCGCGCGGTACGCTCAGCACCCGCTCGGCACGCTGGGTCACAACACGTACTCGCACGGCCAGCCCGGGCAAGAGCAGCCGATCGGGATTCTCCGCCTGACACAAGACCTCGCCCACGCGCCGCGGGCCGACTTCGATCACCTCCGTAGCCAGCGTTTCCACGCGGCATTCCCATTCTCGCCCGGGATAGGCGTCAGCGCTGATGTGAGCAACACATCCTTGCGTGATCCTGCCCAGCTCGGGCTCATCGACAAAGACCCGCGCGGTCACTCGGTCGGTAGTCCCTATGCGGGCGGCAAGGCCTCCGCGTTCTAAGAAATCGCCCTCTTGGACCGCCAGCGAGAATAGCGCGCCATTGGCCGGGGCCCGCAGCAGGAGGGCCTCTGCGGCCCGCTGGGCGTCCTGCAGTTCGGCTTGCGCTTCCTGAATCGCGGCATCGAGTTCTGAGCGCCGCCCATCCAGCGGCGGAGCCTGCAACTGACGGTTGAGCGCTGCAATCCTCTCCGTGAGGTCTTGCACGGTGCGCGCATGGCCGTCGACTTCGGACCGTGCAACCGCGCCCCGAGCAAATAGGCGCCCGAGCCTCTCTAGATCCTGCGACGCACGCGATCGATCCGCTTCCAACTTGGCAAGTTCCGCACCCAGTTCCTCCCTGCGAAGTGGATCCAGGCCAGCATCTAGCTGCACCAAACGAGCCTCGGCGGCCGCCACGCGAGCAGCGGCCCGAGCGCGGGCGGCCGCCTGTCCGGTGTCAGCCAACCGCAGCAGTGGCTCGCCCCGCTTGACCTTGGCGCCGCGCCGGGCATAGAGCTCGCCGACGCTTCCGGAAGTACCGGCGCGGACTGCGACAGTATGTTCCGCCTCGATCCGACCGTTCGTGGTCAGGGCACTTTCGATGTCCCGCCGGGCCGGCCGGACCCCCTCAACCTCCAAGGTGGGGCCAGCACAAGACAAGACCGCGCCCACGCAACAGGTGCGGAGGGCATAGGCAGCGTTCGACATTCCACCCAGCTATCGCGGTTCGGCCTTCCCATCCGGCCGGTGGCTGAAAGCCCACACGCGAAGATCCGACTCCCCTGGAGTGAAGTCCACGATGGCGTACTCGCCGGCGGCGAGCGGCTCGACCGGCCACACCTTGTAGACCAGCGGGGCCAGCTGCTGCCGAAAGATCTCGACCTCGTCCTGCGCTTCGATCTGTTCGTCCGACTTCGGAACCGTGTACACCTGCTGCACAATGCGCCTGTCCTTCTTCCGCTCGGGCTGAATCCGCGCGATACCGAAGCGCGAAAAGTGATCTAAGCGGATATAGAAGGCCGGCTTTTCACCGGTGGTGACCGTACTCGCAGTTAGCCCCTCGATGGATACCGTGCGCTTGCCAGCGATCACGGGCACCGGCGCGATGATGTTTAAGAAAGACCGCCCAGTGCTGCGGTCGATCTCGTAAAAGACCTGTTCCACGGGCGCGGGTTCTTCCCCGCGCAGATAGTAGACGCCGTCATCGAGGGGCACCGAGTGCAGCTCTGTCCGCGCCCTCCGCTCGGCCACGCGCTCTCGCCGCTCCTCCTCCTGCCTAGCCTCGAACTCGGCACTGCGAGCCCTGTTGTGGGTCTTGGTGCGCTCGAAGTCCACGATCGCGGCCGGCACCTCCTCCCACTGGCCGCGCTCGGAACTGAAATAGCGCACTCGGTCGTCGACCACCTCGTACTCGCGAACGGTCATGCGAGTGCCGTCCACGAGGAACAGTGCCTGCGTCTGCGCCTGCGCCACAGCCGCGAAGGCGATCAGCGCGAATATGCCTCGAACGAGTCGAACCCTCATTGCCAGCGAACCGATGGCTTCCTCAATCTTAGGCCCTGTCTCCGGGCGAAGCAGCCTGCCGAAAAGAGGGGATTATAAGAGATAGTGCCCGCTAGCGTCCCGTGCAGCGGACGTGGTTATTTCGTAACTCCAAGAAAAATCGGCTGCTTGCGATTCCTCCAGCGGATTCTGTCGGCACCCTCGGAACGTCGGCGGCGACCGAGATTTTCGATGCATGCCGAGAATTTACAGCGCAATCATCGAGCGGAGTGTGTAGCGGGTCCGGTGCAACGCGGGCTCTGCTATACTTCATGCGCCAACAGCCCGTAGGGCAGCAAAGCTTGGATTGGGCCTAAGACGGCGAGGTCACAGAAATGCTCAAGCGCGCACGACTCCTCTTGGCACTGGTGGCGATAGTGCCGCTCGCTCTCGCGCAAGCACCCGAAGGAGAGGACGAAGGGCCAGGACTGGTCATCAGGACGGAGTCGAACCTCGTGGTCGTGCCGCTGCACGTATACCAGAAGAAGTCCTCGGTCAACGGACTCGGACGGGAAGCGTTCCAACTCTTCGAGGATGGCGTTCCGCAAGACATAGCATTCGTCGAGGGTCCGCCGGCGGAGGGCGAATCGGTGGAAGAGAGGTCCGTGCCCACGGAGATCATCTTCCTGATCGATTTCAGCTACAGCGTCATGTCGCCCGGGCTGCTGGACTTCAATACCATCCGTAGCGCGATGCTTGAGGGCCTCAGGAAAGATGTTCAGATATCGATCTACGGCTTCGCGAACAAGCTGAGAATCTTCACCGGCCCAACGCGCGATCTGGCGAAGCTCCAGAAGGCATTGGACCAATCTTTCGCCTCGGAGGCCGGGGGAAGCCGGGTCTACGAAGCGATCATGCAGACTGCCCGCCATGCCACGAACCGAGGCGGGAATGTTTCGCGCATGATGGTGGTGTTCTCCGACGGGCTCAGCACGACGAACCTCGATCCGGAATTAGTGGCCCGCTCGGCAAACGCTTTCGGGATTCCGCTATATCCCGTGGTCCTGGGCCACGAACGGATCGCAAAACGCGCCCAAGGGCAGGTACGCGGCGGTGCGGTGTACGGCGGCCTAGGTCTCGGCGGGGGGATCAAAGCGCACCCCGAGCCGAACCCGGCGGGATTGGGAGGCGGCAGGCAGGAAGGTGCCCGGCCCGGAGAACCGCAATTCGGCCCAAGAGCCCAGCCGCAGGGAAACCTGAATCGGCAATCGAACGTGCGTACGCAGGAATCGCTCCAGCAAGTCTTTG
Organism: Bryobacterales bacterium; assembly: GCA_965207255.1. Classification (GTDB taxonomy): domain Bacteria; phylum Acidobacteriota; class Terriglobia; order Bryobacterales; family UBA6623; genus VXMF01. The sequence continues at coordinate 985,308 of OZ242276.1, forward strand.
CCGACCTTGGCGCCAAGACTGGCGGCCGCAGCTACGACCTGCCGATCATCAATAACAAAGTCATTCGCCAAATCCTTGGCTCCCTCTCGACACTGGCCGAGACAGAGTACGTGGTCGGCTACTATCCCAAGGCGGTTGATGAAGAGCTCACGGCGCACCACGTGGAAGTGCGCTTGACGCGCGAAAAGATCGGCCAGCTCTACGGCGGGCAACGTTTCGTAGTCCACTGACAATCCCGCGGGGATCCCATCGCCGGACGGGTGACCCGAGTCAGTAGGCCCACATTGCAGCCCGGCCACCGACGGACGGCTGCTGCCGCGACAAGACGTTCCGGGAGGCTATCAGCCGCGTGCCCGCGGGCCAAGCAGCGTCTGCCGGCCTCACGTCCATAATTCGGGTTGCCGCCGAGGGGCCGACAGATGGTGGTCGGCTCGCCCGACGGGCCGCTAGGTCGGCGCCACGATCTACAACCTCAGCCGCAACTGCACCGTCGACTGGCGGCCGGGCGCGAGCGCGGTGCCCGAAAACAGCCCGGTGAAATTGATCACGTTGAGCCGGTCCGTCAGGTTGCGCATGTCGAACTGCAGCGTGGCAGAGCGAGAACCCCGCTTCCAGAGCTCCGCGCCGACCGAGAAATCGAGACTGAGGTTCGGCCGCACCCGCCCGCGCTCGAGATCGATTTGATCCTGGATTGCACTGGGCACTGGCGACTCGTCCCGGTCCTCATCGTCACCCTCCCCTGCTCCCTCCTCATCATCGTCGTCATCGTCATCATCGTCCTCAAGCTCGACTGGCAGGCCGCTGCCATAGCGAACTCCCGCGGAAATCCAAGCCCGCGGATGGATCTCGAAGCGGACCATGGCCGCAACCGTGTTGCGCTGGTCTTGAGAGATCGGAAAGACTTCGGTGGCCTCGCGCAGCTCCAGGGCTTCACCGCCCTCGATGAAAAGACCCCCTGTGACCGGCGACGACGTCAGGCCGAGCATATTGGCATAGCTGGCAACGGCCGTGATACCGCGCCAGCGCGGCAGTTCGAGATGCACCTCGGTGCCTTCGATCTGCGCCGAGTCGAAGGTGATCGGAAATGACAAGCCGGTGTTGAGGAAGACGTCGTCGTCAATGGAATTGCGGAACGAGCGCCAGTAGTGCTTCACGTCGATCCGCAATACATCCCCAAGTGGCTTCCGCAGCCCTGCCTCGAAGAAATTGGCGCGACTCGGCGGCACGGCCAAGACGCCTTCCACGGCATCAAGTCCCAAGTGTGCCCCGGCACTGCTGAGGAGCAGATTCTCCGTCGGAGGAGGCTGGAAGATCCGGTCGTAGGACGCGTAGAGCTGCAGTCCGGCGCCAGGGATGAAGTAGCTCGCCGCCAGGCGCGGACTCAGAGCGGTGTCCTCGACCAACAGCCGGTAGCGATCGAGCCGAAGCCCGACGCTGGCAGCGAAATTGCCGATACGCAAGGAATCCTGCGCAAACGCGCTGGCCTCTAGACCGCGTCGCTGGTCGCGGAAATCTAGGTCTAGGCGCGGCAATTCATCGGGTTCGGCCATCTGGAACCGCTCCCGCAGCGCCAGCGAGCGAACATCTCCGCCGGCCTTGAACGTGTGCCTCTCGCCTTCCACTGTCAGGTCGGCCATCACGACGCCCTCGCGCAAGCCCCGATCCTGCTGAGCGAACACCGGCGTGGCATGGGCGTTGCTCCACAACTCGCTGGACAGGTCGCGGACCATGCCGCGCACCGAGACGAGGGTGCTGGCCGACAGCGCGCCCTGATAGTGGACTTGGGCCGCTGACTCGCGCGAGCGCCGGTCCTGTCGCTGCCCGGCCTCCTGTTGGACCAGGTCATTCGGAACCAAGAAACCGGTGCGATTGGTCCTGCCATAGAACGTCAACCTGTCGCGCTGGCTCAGGTCAGCAGCAGCACGTACGTTGCCGCCGCCGGAGCTGGCCTTGTTGGTGAAGTTCTCGAGCGAAGGCGGATCGAGGTATCGATCGGTCGCACCGCCGTGCAGCCCGATCGAAAGTTCCCCGCCCCGGCGGTTGTACTGGTGGGTCAGCGCACCAATCGTGTTGCCGTAGCTACCTAGCGCGAGGCTCGCGTCCGAGTGGTGCCCCAGCGGTCCAGCCCGGCGTGTGTCCAGCGCGATCACACCACCCAGCCTGCGCCCGTACTCGGCTGGTATCCCGGCCGTCCGCACGCTGATCGCCTCAAACTCGCTGTTTTCAAAAGCCGGCGCGAACGCGATCGACCGGTTGTCGTACACAGGCATGCCGTCGATCACGTACTGCGTGTCGTATTCGGACCCGCGTGGATGCAACACCGCGTTGGCCTCGAGCAACCAACCCGGCATGGTAGTCACAACATCGACCGTGCTGCGCCCCAAGCTCGTCCCCAGCATGCGATCCAAACCCTGGCGTCCGACAGTGACCGATGGGGACGGACTGAGCGGGTCGAACAGGGGCGCCGCCACGGCGACCGTGAGGGCTTGCTGAACCGCCGCGACCTGCAAGACCAGCTGGATCGATTGCGGCACCGAGGAGCGCACCTCGATCCGCCGCTCCGCGGACTCGAACTCGGGATGTTCCGCAGTGAGCCGGTAGACCCCCGGCGGAATCCGCGGCAATACGGCCCGGCCTTGTGCGTCGGCGCGGACCGTGGCGACAAACTGCGGGCTGCGCGAAGCGATCTCCACGCTCGCCTCGACGCCCCGGCCCGTCGCGTCAAGCACCGCAACCTCTACCCGGCCCTCCATGCCCTGTGCCAGACACTGCGCGCCGTTTCCGGCCGCCCATGCAGCGACGAGCCAGACTAGGCACAAACCAAGGAATCGGGAGTGACGTGGGTCAGGCACGACGAACTCTTGGTAGCCGCGGATACCTTCCGCCAACCCTCATACACGGCGGAAAGAAACTCGCATTGCCGATCTACAACGGCGCTTCTATGTTACTTTCAATCGAAGCGCTATGGCCAACCCATCCAACCGCCAGTCTCGTTCTCTCAGTCGTCACGTCCCGCTCGCACTCGTGCCGGCCGCCTTGCTGCTTGCGGCGGGCTGCGCGACGGCACCGGTTGACAGCCGGCCCAACATCGTCCTTGTGATGACCGACGACCAAGGCTACGGTGACGTCGGCGCACATGGCAACTCGATGATCCAGACACCAAATCTGGATGCCCTGCACGCCGAGAGCGTACGACTGACTAATTTCCACGTCGATCCCACCTGCTCGCCGACCCGATCCGCGTTGATCACCGGCAGATACTCCTCGCGGACGGGCGTCTGGCACACGATCATGGGGCGCTCGATTGTCCACCGCGAGGAGACGTCGTTTGCCGACGTGCTCTCGGGGGCGGGCTATGCGACCGGTTTCTTCGGCAAGTGGCACTTGGGCGACAACTCGCCCTACCGCCCGATCGACCGAGGATTCCAAGAAGCCGTCTATCACGGCGGCGGCGGCGTCGGCCAGACGCCCGACTATTGGGGCAACGACTATTTCGACGACACGTACTGGCACAATGGCGAGCCTACAGCCTACGAGGGGTATTGCACCGACGTGTTCTTCGATAACGCGCTGCGGTTCATCGAGGAAGAGGTGGCAGCGGGCGAGAGTCCATTCTTCGTTTACTTGTCGACGAACGCCCCGCATGGACCGTTCTTGGTCGACGAGTCCTATTCGGCTCCGTACGCGGAAAAGGGCGTTCCCAGTCCGATGGACAAGTTCTACGGCATGATCGAGAACATCGACGACAACATGGGGCGCCTGGCCGCGAAGCTAGACGAACTCGGCATCGCTGACAATACCCTGCTGATCTTCATGACCGACAACGGCTCGGCGGCCGGGTTAACCAATACGCACCCGACCCAGCGGGTGGGGTCCGCCAACGCGGAGCTGCTGGCACGGGCAGCCCAGGAAGAATCAGACGGTGCGTGGCAGGGCTTCAATGCCGGCATGCGCGGAAGAAAGGGATCGGAGTACGACGGCGGCCACCGCGTGCCGTTCTTCGTCCGTTGGCCTAACGGAGACTTGGGAGCCCCCCGCGATGTTGCGAATCTTGCGGCACATATTGATGTCCTGCCAACCTTTGCGGACGCGGCGGGCACGCCACGACGGGAAGACCTGGATTGGGACGGCACGAGCCTGCTGCCGTTGCTGCGGGGCGAGGACTGGAATGACCGGACACTGATCGTGCATTCCCAGCGCATCCGGTTTCCGGAACGCTGGCGCAAGAGTTCCGTAATGACTGAACAGCACCGCCTCGTCAACGGAGAGGAACTCTACGACATCCAAGCCGATCCGGGCCAGTTGACGGACATCGCGGCCGAGAATCCCGAGGCAGTCGCCGCCCTGCGCGAGACCTACGACGCATGGTGGGATCACATCGGCGACCGTTTCGAGCAGCATGTCTATCTCGATATCGGCTCGGATGCTGAGAATCCGGCTCGGATCACAGCCCACGACTGGCTGCCTCCCGACGATTCGGTTCAAGTGCCGTGGAATCAGGGCCACGTCGCCCGAGCCCCCGCCGTGAACGGCACGTGGAATATCCAAGTGACGCAAGCGGGCAGCTATGAATTCGAGCTTTACCAGCGCGACAAGCCCGCCAACTTCCCCATCGAGGCAAATACGGCCACGCTCCGCATCGGAGATGTAGAAGAGACCGTGCCAGTCGCGTCGGGCGCATCCAGCGCGACCTTCGCGATGGAGTTGCCCGCAGGTAAGACGACAATGAACAGCCGTTTCACTGCCGCAGACGGGACCGAGCGGGGGGCATTCTTTATCTACGCGAAGCGCTTGTGAGGACGGTGGCCGTCCGCACCGAGCGGGTAGCACGTCCGATCAATCGAAGGCCGCAGCGCTTTCCGCTGCATGGATCTTCGCACGAGGCCCGCCCCGGGCAGACCGAAATCGAGCCTGCCGATCACTGCGGGTCTGGGCGGTCAGGGGGTGCTGCCGACCGATGCGCAGATGGCATACGCCGCTGGCCAGTGCCCGGCGCTCGCGTGCAGCGTGAGTGCACACGCCTAGCCCATGCTGCTTAGCCTTCGCAGACCGAGAAGCCCTTCGTAGGTCGGTGCTAGGATTGAGCCATGGACGTGAGCGACCGAGTCACGATCCTCGTAGCCGCTGGTGTAATTAGTACAACTCTAGGGATCGGCTCGTGCTCGACTAATGGGCATATCTCCGACATGAACGCACACTTGGACTCGCGGATCGACAATATGAATGCACAACTGGCCTCGCGGATCGACAATATGAACACACAACTGGCCTCGCGGATTGATGACGTGAATTCCCGAATCGATGACGTAAATGCTCGGATCGATGACGTGCAGGCGGATATTCGCGAGTTACGTGGATTGATCATCGACGCCATCTAGACTGGTCCCGTTGCAGACTGAGCGGCCCGACCTGCCTTCCACGCAAGACCCCCATGTCTCAGCACAAGCTTGAGGATTGAGCCAGGTTCGAGCGTGGGGCCAAGCACCCGTCGGCTGGACGGCCAGCCTCGTTGGCTTTGCGGACGAGGTCCCGCGACCAAGCTGGCTATCCCAAGGCCGGCCGATTCTGGCCGCTCTCCGGGCTGCTATGCTACGGCCATGGCCGCTCCCGGCACGCTCCTAGAACCCGTCACCGGCCCCGCCGCAGAACAGCCGCAGGAGTACCCCTATTCCGACGGCAAGATCCTGATGGAGACCGACCCGCACGCCAATTCCATCGTGGACATGCGCTACCAACTGGCAACGCATTTCGAGGCCCGGCAGGAGGTCTACGTGGCCGGCAGCATGGCCGTGTACTACCGCCGGGGCGACCCTTCGGCGATGCTGGCACCGGACCTGTTCGTGGTGCTGGGCGTAGAGAAGAAGGAGCGCCGGTCGTACATGATCTGGGAGGAAGGCGGGGTGGTGCCGACCTTTGTGGTGGAGGTGGCGTCGGACTCGACGAGCCGCTTGGACGCGACCAGCAAGCGCGCCACGTACGAGCGGATGGGAGTGTGCGAATACTGGCGCTTCGATCCTCTGGGCGTACTGATTCCGGAGGGCTTGGTGGGTTGGCGGCTGGCCGGCGGGCGGTACGAGCAGGTGCGGCCCGGGCGAGCGGGAAACTGGCACCGGAGCGAGGCGCTGGGGCTGGAGTTGCGGGCGGAAGGGAGGCTGCTGCGCTTCTGGGATCCGCTGGCGGGGCGGGCCTTGGTGACCTATTCGGAGTCCCTCCGGGCGCTGCAGGCAGCGGAACGCGAGCGCGACCGGGTAGCGCAGGAGCGCGACAAGGCACAGCAGAGGATCCGCGAACTGGAGGCCCGACTGCGGTTGTCGGATAGGTCTGGCTAGCTTGCTACCGGTCGGAACGGCTTCCGACCAAGCGCCAAGGCAGAATGGCGCAGGACCTGCTGATCGCATCAGGTACGCGTGCCGTTCGGATTCGGCCGAAGGCGGTTTCAACCGAAGCTTCGCGCACGTTCAGTCTTTCGTTGACATTGCAGGCAGCTGTTGGCGAGATTGCCTCCCGCCAACCACGGGCGACGAAACCTAGATATCGAATGTCAGCGCGCCTCTCGCTGGCGAACTCTCGTCGGTTCGAGGAGCACTTCACTTGTCTCGCCGCATGGTTGACAATTGAGACACGTGCTGGGGGCGAAGCGTTGCTCTCGTCGGGCTGAGGCGCAGCCTCGCTAGTCATAGTCTCCCGCGTCGGACATGTGAACGACCGGCTTCCCCATGGCCTTTTCGACAAGCTGGCTCAACCTCTTACGACGGTCTTCCATAAGACCGTCGAATGCATCCAGCCTCAGTAGATCCGGTGCGAGCGCGTGGCTGGCCAAGAGTTTGTTCATCTCGCTGTCGTTCAATGCGACGTGCTTCTCCGCCTGAAGCCTCGGCAGGTAATGCGATGGCGCTTCGCCACTCATCTTGCGGTTCGCCTCATAGGAAATGGAAGTCTTGTTCAGTTTGCTGTCGTACCCAACCTTCGAGAGTTGACCATCATCGGTTGGCAACTCAAGAGACATGTCGGGATCTGGTCCGCCGTATTCAGACCCCTCGAGCGGCCAAGGTGTAACTCACGACAGCTCCAGACTGGCGCAATCAAGAACCACCAGCGGCGATGCTTCAGATGGTGCCGCCGTCGCGGTGTCGGCACTGACAGAGTCGCCTGCAATCTGGCACCATAGCTTTGCATTGATGCCGAAGGTTCCAACAGCCATGCGAGTTACCGACGGAGCAGGCCGTTGCTTCATACCCTTGCTTACTTTGGCGATCCATCTCTGCCTAGGCCCACTCACCAGCACTCACGCCCAACCCGCGACCCGCGACGATTACATGGCGGCTCAAGCTCGCGTGAGGGTCGAAGCGCTCAAGGCGGACTCGGCGCGGCACCCGACAGACGGTTCGAACCTATCCGAGCGAACTTCCGTGCTCTGGCGCTGGATCAACGATTATGCGCTCGCCGCAGGCCCCGTGCCGGACCGCGCCCCGGGGATTCTGCAATCCGCCTTCCGCGAGCTTCTCGATGCCAAGCGGGAGGGCCGTCAGCCCAAGGTGTCTCATGCTCAGCGCCCCGATGGACGCGCCGTCTATGCCGATGCAAGATTCGATCAAGTGATCGAAGAACTCCGCCTCAAGGACGAGCGCCCGGATGCCTTGGGCGAGTTTGAAGTTGACTCTCGCGGACCCTTCACCGCTGACACGTGGATCGCCGTCGAGGTGACCTATACCGTCGGCGAACTCGCCCTTGAGCAAGGAGCCAAAGTGGTCGTCGGGCGCAGCTCTCAGTGGGATCGCGGCGACCTGCAGAACAATGGCCCGGGCGATGGTTATGTCTCCATCAAGGCCTCCAAGCCTGGCGTCAGGTTCGTCAAGGTCGAGATCCCGAGGGGTCCCGAGCGGTACAGCGCGGTGGGGGCTCGGCCGGCATTTCTGCTCGAGGAAGGAAGGCTCTCCCAAGGCGACTCCTTCACGCTCGTCTACGGCGATCGAACCGGCGGAGGGCGTGGTTGGCACATCCACACGTACGAGAACGACTTGACAGTGCTGCCCGTCTATATCGACCACTCCGGTGATGGCAACTACCCAACACACCATTGGCCGGCACTCCAAGTCGTGGGCTCGTCAGCCGCCGGCGTGAAGGCGTTCGCGCCCTCGGTGGTGGAACCGGGCGAAGCGTTCGAGCTGGCTGTCCGCAGCGAGGACATCAATTTCAACCGGGCTAGAGGCGAAATTCCGGGATACCGGGTCACCTTGAACGGAGTGCCCTTCCGCGATATCCCGGCCGGGTCGCCAGCTGTCAACGTGCTCAGGGGCATCCGCCTGGACGACGAGGGTGTTTACCGCTTCGGCATCGAGTCTGCCGATGGCGGGGTCGCGGGATCCAGCAACCCGGTCTGGGTGCGCAGCAATCCGCCGCACCGCATCTATTGGGGCGAGACCCACTCGCACGCGGGACTGGCGGAAGGGCAGGGCTCGATCGATGGCGCCTATCGGCATGCGCGGGACGATGCGCGGCTCGACTTCTACGGCATGTCCGACCACGACACAGCAATGGACGACTTCGAGTGGATGAACGTGCGCGAGGCCGTGAATCGCTACACCGAGCCGGGCCAGTTCATCGCCTTCCTCGGCTACGAATGGACCGTTCAGAGGCGGCTGGGCGGCCACCACAACGTCTTCTACCGCCGCCCGTTCGATGAGCGTGTAAGCGCGCAGATCGCACCCAATCTTGCAGCTCTGTATCAAGGGCTGAGAGAGCGCTACGACACGAACGACGTCCTCATCATCCCTCACGCGCATCAGCCCGGGGATTGGCGGAACAGCGACACCGACATGGAATCCTTGGTCGAGATCATGTCCATGCACGGGACATTCGAGTGGTTCGGCAACTACTACCTCCGGAACGGCCACCAAGTGGGATTCGTGGCAGCCTCGGACGACCATCGCACCCATCCCGGCTACACCGGCACGCGGGCTCGGGGGATGACGCAGTTCGGCGGGCTGGCCGCCGCTCTGGCGAGCGAGAAGACCGCCGACGCCATCTTCGACGCCCTCAAGCAGCGCCAGGTGTATGCCTCGACGACGGCCGAGCGGATCATTGTCGACGTCGAATTGAACGGCGCACAGATGGGCCGGCGGATCGACTACAGCGAGGATCGCCGCCTTCGAGTGCGCGCGATGGGAACGGCCCCGGTCAGCGAAGTCGCGGTAGTGAAGAACGGCGACGAGATCTATCGGATGCGGCCCTTGCAAGCCAGCCTCGCCGACCGCGTCACAGCGCAGGTCACGTTCGAATCCTCATCGGAACCGTTCATCCGAGACAGCCCGCGCGGGGTCCGCAGGTGGAGCGGCACGATCGATGTTCGCGGAGCCACGCTGCTTGGCTACCGCGCGCCGCGAATCGAGAACCGGCACCTTGAGCGCTGGGAGCGGCAGGGCAACCGGCTTCTCTTTCGGACCGCCACGCGCGGCCGGGCCGACTCGGTGCTGATCGAACTCGAGGGAGCCACGCCCTCAACCGAAATCGTCGTAGGCCTGGACGAGGGCTCCGAATTCGGCAAGGCACCGATCCACGTCCGGACCTACCGCACTCATCCAGCGCGGACCCTCGAATTCCGATTCTCCGAACTTCGAGACGGATTCTTGGAAAAGGATCTGCAAGCGGATCCAGATTCGGACCGAGTGACGCTGCAATTGCTCAGCGACGAGCAGCCGCTGGACTGCGACTTCGAGTTCGTCGACCAAGGAATCGCAGGACACGGCGACTACTACTACGTTCGCGTCAAGCAGCTCGACGGTGCAATGGCGTGGTCGTCGCCCGTTTGGGTAGGGGGCGAAGAGCCCAGATAAACCGTACTGAGCAAGCCCTGACGGACTTGCGGCTGCGGCTGACGTAGCGACTCTACGTCGCTGCTCTCCGATGTATCGCACGAACGGCGAGGAGCGCGGGCCCGTGCTAGCATGATGTGGCAGCGCACCGAGAATGCTGTCAGCCCCTACGGAGTACGAGTGAGCGAGGACGGGATCTCTCGGCGCGACTGGATGCGCCATTGTGCGCATACCGGAACCGGGGCCGCACTGGCCAGCGCCGTGCCAGCCGCTGCTTCCACGGCGGCACAGGCGGCAGCGGCACCGTACAACAACTACTTCGGCGACCTGCACAACCACAACCAAGTCGGCTATGCCCAGGGCACCTTGGAGCGCAGTTTCGAGGTGGCCCGCAACCACCTCGACTTCTACGCCTTCACGCCACACTCGTACTGGCCGGACGTGGGCGAATACGACGGCAAGATCGAATACAAGTGGAGGAACGGCTTCGCGGTGGCGAAATCGCGCTGGCCCGACGTCGTCCGGCTGGCTCGCGAATTTGACGCTCCGGGCAAGTTCACCACGATTCTTGGCTACGAGCGCCACGGCACGATGGAAGGCGACTACCACATCCTCTTCCCGGACCTTGATGGCGACTACGAGTTGATCGAGAGGCTGGACGAGTTGCAAGCTTTTGCCAAGCGCCGGGGCTGCATTCTGGTTCCTCACCATCCCGCCAACCGCTTGGGGCATCGCGGGATCGCCTCGTCGGGCATCGACACCTCCGTGTCGCCGGTGTTGGAGATCCACTCGGAATGGGGCTGTGCCGAGCACGACCGCGCACCGCACCCCTACAAGCGTCATACCGAGGGCGGGCGCTGGACCCGCCACACGCTGCAGCACTATCTGAGCGAGGGGCACCGCCTAGGAGTCGTGGCGAGCACCGACGACCATCTTGGCTACCCCGGCGGATACCGCGAGGGCTTGGCCGTGATCAAGGCTCGCGAACTTTCCCGCGACGCGATCTTCGACGCGCTGCGGAATCGGCGCACCTACGCCGTCACCGGCGACCGCATCGAAGTCGACTTCTCCGTCAACGGCGCGATGATGGGCCAGGCAATCCCCTATGCACGCGACCGCGTAATCCGCGCCAGCGTGCGCGGCTGGGACTTGGTGGACCGGATCGAGGTCGTCAAGAACGGTCGCGTGATCCATCGCGACTTCCCCGTCGATCGCGAGGCCGGCGCGAACCGCTGGGACGAACCTGTGATCGTGCGCTTCGAATACGGCTGGGGGCCGTGGCCCGCACTGGGCTGGGGCGGCACGGCCGACTGGGATTTCACCCTCGAAGTGCAAGGCGGCCGCATCGAGGGCTTCCATCCGTGCTTCACGTCCGGTCCGCTGGACGAGTTCCGCCGGGACAAGATCGTCACCAGCAGCGACACCTCGGTCAGGGTGCAGTCCTACACGGCCCTCAAGCAACAACTGGACGACTATTCGCAAAAGGCCTTGGTGTTGCGGGTGCTGGGCGACGCCAATACTCGCGTGAGAGTGAACTGTACGAAACCTACCAAGTGCTCGGTGACACAGAGCCTAGGCGAGCTTACCGAGTCGAACGAGATGCTGTTCACCCGGCCATTCCCGTGGGAGTCGGCGATGCTCCATCGAGTCGTGTTCCACGACAATTGGGAGAGTTCGTTCTCGGCCGAGGACGCGGATGATGGGTCGCGGACGGACTGGTATTATTTGCGCGTCTTCGAGTCTAACGGCGAACTCGCCTGGTCAAGCCCGGTCTGGGTCGAAGCTGCCTGAGCGGTCAGTCCCCGACATAGCGGGCATACAAGCTCCGCGCCACCCCGAGATCTTGGGTGCCCTTGACGATGGCACGCCCGTCGGGGAACACCGTCAGCGCATGCGGCGGACACGAGAACCGCACCGCCAGTTCGCTGGACCGCACCTCGCCCACTTGGGACAAGCTCTGCGCCAGCGCGGCGAGGTCGACGGGTCGGTCGCGCGCAGGCACCTGTACAGCGTCGCGGCCGCAGATCCGGGCCGAAGCCGTGGACTGCGATCCCAAGCGGGTGAACTGCCGCAGGCCGCAAGTCGGACATTGCGGGTGTGGCGTCTCGGTGCGCACTGCCGCTCTTTCGCCAGTCCAAACGTCTACCGTGACCAGCCTCCTGTCCACAGCCTCGGTGCGTCCGGCGAGCATCTTGAGCGCCTCGGCCGCCTGCAGGGAGCCGATCAGTGACGTGACCGCGTTGAGCACGCCGGCGGTGTCACACGTCGGCTGGCGGGACTGCGGCGCATCCTCGAAGACGCACTCCAAGCAGGCAGTTTGGCCGGGCAGGACGGGCATGATCGAGCCGTGCGTGCTCACGGCGGCACCATAGACCCAAGGGATGGAACGCTTGACCGCAACTTCGTTGATCAAGAAGCGTGTCTCGAAATTGTCGGTGCCGTCAAGGATCACCTCCGCCGACTCCAGCAGGCGTTCCGCATTGGCCGCGACCAGATCCTTGACAACCGGTACCACGCTCACCGCGGAATTGGCCCGGCCGAGGCGATGCGCCGCGGCCTCGGCCTTTGGCACGCCGCGTTCCGCATCGCGCTCGTCGAACAAGACCTGCCGCTGCAGATTGCTCTCCTCGACATAATCACGGTCAATCAGCATCGTCCTGCCAACTCCGGCCCGCACCAGCAGGGCCGCCTGCACCGTTCCCAGCGCCCCGCAGCCGACCACGGCCGCGCAGCTGGCGGCCAGCCGCTCCTGCCCCTCGTTGCCAATCTCGGCGAGCTGCCTCTGCCGAGAATAGCGGTCGCTAGCGTTGGTCGTCATGCGGCGATAGAGGGCGGCCCTGTGATTCGATGCTAGCAGCGCATCGGCCCGCCGGTGCCTAGCGGAGACTTAACCTTATAATTTTCATAGCATTGCATCGTGCGCAGCTGACCTTCCTGGTACTTCACGTCCTAGCGGCGCATAGCGTCGCCGGGGACTACTTCGGCGCTCCGGTTTCGGGGATCGCCTTCGATCCTCCGCTCGCCGACGAAAAGCGCGCCGCGAGCGAGAACGTCCTCAACGTGCGCGTCGGCCAGCCGCTGGAGCGCTCCGCGCTGCGCGAATCGATCCAAGCCCTGTTCAGGACCGGGCGATACAGCGACATCCTCGCAGATGCCAGCGTCGGCGCGGACGGCGTACAACTGACTTTCCTGACCAAGCCCGCGTGGTTCATAGGCAATGTCAGCGTAGACGGAGTCCTGCGGCCCCCCTCCACCGGCCAATTGATCAACGCTACCAAGCTCAGCCTCGGCACGATCTACACCGAGGAGAAGCTCGGCGCGGCAATCGGCGCGCTGCGGGCACTACTTGCCGAATACGGCTTCCGCGAGGCGGCGATCAACCACGATCTCGTGCGAGACCGGGAGACTCAACAGGTCCACATCGCCCTCACGGTGGCCAGCGGGCGGCGGGCGCGCATCGGCGGACTGCTGGTGGCAGGCGGGCGAGCCCCGCTGAACGCGGAGGAGATCCGGGCGATCACGGGTTGGAGGAGGGATTCGGTCTTCCGGCGCGACCGCATCCAACGCGGGATCGGGCGCTTGCGGGAGTATTTCCAAGCGCAGGGCTACTGGCAGTCCGAAATCCGAGTGCAAGCCGCCGAGTACCGCCCGGCGGACAATCAAGTCACCTTGGTCGCGCGCATCCAGCGCGGCCCGAAGATCTCAGTCCGCGTCGAAGGGGTGCGCATGAGCCAGAAGCAGCTGCGCCGGCATCTTGCGCTGTACTCCAGGGGCTCGATCGATGACGACCTGCTCAGCATCGGAAGCGCCAACCTGACAGAACACTTCCAGGCCCGAGGCTACTTCGACACCGCCGTGAGCTTCGAGCTGGAGCGACCTACCCCCGGCGAGATCGCGATCGTCTACCGCGTGGACCGCGGCCAGAGGCGACACCTGCGCGCCATCGAGATCAGCGGTAACCGGTATTTTGACGACAGCACGATCCGCGAGCGCCTGCAGCTGCGCACGGGGAACTCGGCCTCCAAGCCGGGATCCTTTAGCCAAGACCTGCTCTCCAAAGACTTGCAGTCGCTGCGCCAGCTGTATGCCTCGAACGGCTTCCGCGAGGCCCGCGTGACTGGCGAGGTCAGCCCGGGGTTCGGCGGCAAGCAGAATCAGCTGGCTGTCACGATCTGGATTGAGGAGGGGCTGCAGACATTCGTTTCGGAGCTGGTCACGAATGGAATGTCGCAGTTTCCGGGCGACGCGTCGGAATTCGAATTCGCCTCGGCCCCGGGCCAGCCTTTCGGCGAGACTAGCATTGCCAGCGACCGCGAGCGCATCTTGCGGGAGTACCTATACGCGGGGTACCAAGACGTGACCTTCGATTGGCGCTGGGAAGCGGGCGAAGCGCCCGGCGAGGGGACCCTGTACTACGACATCCAGCATGGCAAGCCGCGGCAAACCCGCCGAGCCATCCTGTCCGGAGCGGAGAAGACACGCGACGAAGTCTTGCATCGGCGGATCGAACTGGCATCCGGAGAGCCCCTATCGCAAGCCCGCATGTTTGCGACGCAGCGCAACCTCTACGACCTCGGGGTGTTTTCCAAAGTCGAAGTGGCGCTGCAGAACCCTAGCGGGCTGGAAGAGTCCAAGAACGTCCTCATCCAAGTCGAGGAAGCCCGGCGCTGGGCGCTGGGGTTCGGAGGCGGCGCGGAGTTCGGGCGGTTCGGCCGTAACACGGCGGAACTGACCAATCCGGTGGGCGAAGCGGGCTTCAGCCCGCGCATGACTGTCGAAGTGACCCGCCTGAACGTCGCGGGCAAGGCTCACACGCTGAGCTTCAATACGCGCTTGTCGCTGTTGCAGCAGCGCGGCCTGTTTACGTACGAGGCGCCGCGCTGGTTCGACTCAGATCGCTGGCGCCTGACCGTGACCGGCCTGTACGACACGTTCCGCAATGTCAACACGTTCACCGGTCGCCGGTTCGAAGGAGCGATCCAGTTGTCCCAGACGCTCAGCGGTCGGACGACCGTCCTGTACCGCTATGCCTATCGCAGAACGTCTATTGACGAGAACACCCTGAATATCGAACCGCTGCTCGTTCCGCTAATTTCCCAGCCGGTGCGCGTCGGCCTGATGTCGTCGACGTACATTTCGGACCGCCGGGACGATCCGACGGACACGACTTCGGGCGTGTACAACACCGTGGATTTCGCATTGGCATCCAAGTTCTGGGGCGCGCAGCCCAATTTCGCGCGCATGTTCGCCCAAAACAGCACCTACCATCAAGTCCGGCAGCGGTTGGTGTTCGCCAGGACGCTGCAGATCGGGGTCAATCTCCCCTGGGCTGGATTCGGGGCCGAGGGCGTGGGCCAAGCTGGCTTCGCGGTTCGGCCCGATCCTCGCGTGCCGCTGTCGGAACGTTACTTCGGCGGCGGATCGAGCTCCCACCGCGGCTTTGCCTACAACCAAGCCGGCCCGCGGGACTCGGCAACAGGTTTTCCGCTGGGCGGCGGCGCACAGCTCCTCAATAGCGTGGAGTTGCGCTTCCCCTTGGCCGGCCCCGACTTTTCGGCGGTGCTATTCCACGACGCCGGCAACGTCTACTCGCGACCGGGGCGCATCAGCCTGAGCTCGAGCCAGAGGGTCCGCACGAACCCCGAGGGCGGCAAGGAGTTCGATTTCGACTATCTTGTCCACGCAATGGGCCTCGGCATCCGCTACCGCACGCCGATCGGCCCGCTGCGGTTCGACCTCGCGTACAGCCCCAACCCGCCCCGCTTTGTGGGATTCGACGGCACGCGCGAGCAGTTGCTGATGGGAACTGGGACATTCCGCGAGCAGCGCGCCAGCGCCCTGCAGTTCCATTTTTCGCTTGGCCAGACATTCTGATGCCTCAGCCAGTGTCCAGCACCATCCCGCGCGCCGCCATGCTGGCGGCCATCGCCTTGGCCGTTCCCGCGCTGAGGGCCGAGATCGTCGACCGCGTGGCAGCGATAGTGGGAAGCGAAGTCATCACGCTGTCGCAAGTGCGCACTCAGCTGCACATGGTCGCCCTCCTGAGCCAAACCGAGCCAGCCAGCCTCGAAGCGGGCGGCGCGGCCGCCTTGCGACGCTTGATCGATCGGCGCTTGGTAATGCAGGATCTCGCCCTGACGCCATTCCTGCTTGCGCCGGCGGACGAGATCGAGGGCCCGCTCAAAGCCCTGAGGGCGGGAACCTTCGCGGGTGGCCGGGACTTCCCGGCCGCACTGCTGCACTACGGGCTCACGGAAGATGACTGCCGAGCCTTCCTTGGCGAGCAGGCCAGCTTTGAACGCTACGTCTCGTTCCGCTTCAAGACCGGGCAGGAAGTCAGCCCCGAGGCTGTCGAAGCATACTACCGCACCGAGTACAGGGCCGAACAAGCGGCGCTGGGCGCAACGGTCGAGCCTCTGGAATCTGTGCGCGGACAGCTCGCGGAGAAATTGGCGGAGATCCAAGCAAACATGCTGCTCGATCAGCGCATCATGGAACTTCGGGCGCTGACCCGCATTGAGATCCTGGCTTTCGCGGCCGCGGGGGCTGAACAATGATCAGGGCGGTGCTGGGCTCGCTGCTGCGGCACAAAGTCGCGACGGCCGCGATTGGCCTGTCGGCGCTGGGCTGGGGCGGCTTTGAAGCCGGAATCCGCAGCGACTGGTTCCTCGACGCCTTGCGCCACGGGACTATCGCGAAACTCGAGCGGGCATCGGGTGGAACGGTGTCGATCGATGAGCTGCGCATCGGCGATTCGCGCCTAACACTCGAGATTGTCGGTCTCGAGGTCCGCGGTGGCCAGAGGGCGACCGACGCTCCGCTGCTATCCGTCCCGCATGCCTCGGCCCAGCTCGGCTGGCGAACGCTACTGGGAGGCGTGACGGTGCTGGAATCCCTCAGCATGCGCGATCCCGTCCTAGACTTGGCATTCGGCGAAGACGGTTGGGCGAATCTCGGCCAAGCCTCGGGGCAAGCGCTCAGTTCCGGTATTGCGATTCGCCGCTTTGAACTCGAAGGCGGCCAGGTCGTGTGGAATGGCCGACCGTATGATCTGGAGTTCCGCGGGTCGGGGCTGAGCGTCGAGATGAGCTTCGATCCGAGGTTGCAGCAGTACACCATCGATGCGGAACTCCGCGAGCCGCAGGTCGGCAGCGCAGGGTCGGTCGCGCTGAGCGGAACAACCGTATCGCTGTCCGCCGTGGCGGACAAGGCGGGTATCGAAATTCGCAGTGTCGAAATTCGCGGTGAGGATCTGTCGGCACAGCTGCGCGGCACAGTGCGGGGCCAGCAACAGCCATTCGCTAAGTGCGTCTACTCGCTTCGGTCGGAAATCGCGCCGTTGACGATACTGGCCGGCTATCCCGAGCTAGGCTTGGTCGGCTCTCTGGAGGTCAGCGGCGAACTGGAATGGGACGCGGGCGAGGGCGCATTGCTGTACTCCGGCGGATTTACCACGGCCTCCATCGGCAGTCCGGCCTTGCAGACGGATCTTTCGATTGCGGGAACGTTCTCCGGCAATGAGAGCGGCATCGCGCTGGCGAACCTGGCTGGCAGCGCGCTCGGCGGAGGCGTGCATGCGCAGGCCACGATCGATGCCCCGTGGTCCGAGCCTCGGCTCACTTCCAGGGGCAGCCTCAGCGACGTCTCCTTGGAGGGTATCGCGACCGCCACAGGGTCGAGCGCGGCGGCGTGGAGCGCTTTGGTCGAGGCCGATTTCGAAGTGTCCGGAACGGTCCCGCACAACCTTCAGGCGAAGCTCGGCCTGCGCGTCCAGCCGACAGTCCAGCCGTCCAAGCTTCCAGTCGGCGGCGAAGCGTCGCTGCTCTTCAGCAGCGCGGACCAGAGCATCGCTGTGCAGGCTTTCTCGATCGAGACGCCGAACATGCGGGCCACCGGCGACGGCCACGCGTCGGTCGCCGGTGGTGGCGAGCTGCAGGTCAGCGTCGCAGTCGACTCCAGGCAGGCGCTCGAGCGGATCTTAGCCGCCCTGAACACTGGCGCTAGGCTGCCGTCGACCGCTCCGGACGGTCGGTATTCGTACCAAGGCAGCCTGAACTGGGGGCCTGATCAGTTCGCAAGCGCCGAGTTGAGAGGGGACTTCGCTATCGAAGATTTCATGTGGGGCGGCCAGCGCTGGAACCATCTCGCCCTGCGCGGGGTCCTGGCGCCGGATCGCTTGGACGTGTTGGCGGGCCGTCTGGTCGACGGGGCCGGCGAACTGAACCTGAGGGGAAGCCTGCCGCTGCTCGAAGACGGGGCGCTCGACCTAGCGGTTTCCGCGACTGCGATGGACGCCGGCAAGCTGGCACGGGCGAGCGGATTCACGTTGCCAATCGAAGGCAAGCTGGCGATGCAGGTTTCGATGACCGGTTCGCAGTCCGAGCCAGCGGCAACGAGCAGCATTACGGTCGACGCCCCGACATTCTTCGGGGAACGCATTGATCACATCGAGGCAGAGCTGTATTACGCCGCGGGCGAATACGAGCTTCGCAATGCATCGCTTGAGCGCGGGGAGTCCCGGCTCAGCGTGACCGCGACCCTGTCCGGGCAGACTGGCGAGGCGCAGCTCGGGATGGAGAGCAACCGCTGGCCGTTGGAAGAATTCACTTGGGCGCGAGCGCTGGCGCCTGGCATCACCGGCGCTCTGCGATTCGATCTGCGGGCTGCGGGGCCGCCCTCGATGACGGGCACTCTGGGAGCGCTCGAGCTAGACGGCACCTGGGAGGTCTCCGACCTGCGCAGGAACGGCCTGGGATTCGGGGATTGGAGCGGCACTGTCCGCTCGCAGCGCGATGCCGAGAGCGTCCAACTCGCCTGGATGGCCGATGTCTTCGACGGCACGTTCGGCGGAGATGCAAACTTGTGGCGTCAGATCGGCCCGACCAGCTACAACGGCCAGATCGAGTTCAACAACCTCAGCACGCAGCGGTTGGCCGAATTCCTTGACCTGCCGACAGGCACCCCACAAGGCTCGCTCACGGGCAAGGCAGGCTTTGGCGGCGTAATGGGCTCGGCCGGCACGTTCGAATTGAACGGGACTATCGAACGCGCCGAGGTCAGCCTGCCGAGCGTGGACGGCGAGCCGCACCTGATCTCGAACGTGTTCCCGCTCCGCTGGGGCGTCAAGGACGGCGACCTGCGGTTCGACTCCATGGTGCTGACTGGGCCAGACACTGACTTCCGAATCGATGGCGCGATCAGTCTGGAGGGAGACCGGTCATTGGACGTGAGCATTGACGGGGGCGTCAACCTGCGCCTGCTGGAAGGTCTCACCACGGGCATCGAGACCGCCGGAGCTTCGAAGATCGCGATGCGCATCCAAGGCACTGTGGACGAACCCTCGCTCGAAGGGGAGGTCGAGTTCGCCGACGCGTCAGTCGGTGCGCCCGGCATGCCGATCCGACTCAACAACATCAACGGCGGTATCGCATTTCAAGGCGGGCAGGGCAAGATCACCCGCCTGTCGGCAACCTCGGGCGGGGGGACAGTTCAGTTCAGCGGCGTGACGACGTATCGCGCCTCTGAATTCGAATACCGCATCCACGCAGCTGCCAAGGACGTCCGCATCAACTATCCCTCCCACATCACCAGCGTGATCGACGGGGATTTGACCTGGGCCGGGGCGGGCGGGCGGAGCATCCTCAATGGCAACGTCGTGATCTCGCGCATGTCCACCGCCAGCAACCTATCGTTCGCCGATTTGTTCGCGAGCCTGCAGCAACCCGAAGGCAGTCTCACCCCGAGCCCGCTGCTGGAGGGCCTGCAAGTCAACGTGCATGTCGGAGCCATCCAGCAATTGCCTATCGAGACGACGCTAGTACGGGATGTGGAAGCGGATTTCGATCTCGACTTGGTGGGCACGCTCGCCAGCCCGTCGCTGATCGGCGAGATCCAAATCGCGCAAGGCGAATTGCGGATGCTCGGCACGCACTACCGCATCAACCGGGGCGAGATCCGCTTCATCGACGCCCTGCGGGCAGAGCCGGTCCTCAACGTCGAGCTGGAGACTCGGATCCGGGATGTTGATCTGGCCCTGGTGCTATCGGGGCCGGGCCGCAACTTGGATCTGAGCTATCGCTCCGATCCGCCGCTGCCCTTCCACGACTTGGTAGACCTAGTCGCGGTCGGCAAGGAGCCGACAGTCGATCCTAGCATCGCATCGCGACGGCGCATCGAGCAGCAATCCTTGGTGCAGACAGGCGCCGACAACATCCTCAGCCAAGCCATTTCCCGCCCGGTTTCAAAGCGCCTGCAGCGCTTCTTCGGCGTCAGCCGCCTCAAAGTAGACCCGCAAGTCGGCGGTCTGGAATCCAACCCGAGCGCCCGCCTGTCAACCGAGCAGCAAATTGCCGACGATATCACTCTGATCTACAGCTACGACCTCTCGTCGGCCCAGCAACAGGCCATTCGCCTAGAGTGGAATCCCGACCGCAAATGGTCGTTCATCGTCACGCGGGACCAGAACGGCTTGCTCGGCTCCGATGTCCTGTACAAGCTGCGGCTGAGATAGCGTTCGGCCGCGCCGGACAGCGCTACGCGAGCTGCAACGCGGGTTGGGGGGCAAGGCCGAACCCATCGAATTGCTTGCGCTGCAGGTGGGGGTAGGCAGCGGCGGCGATCATGGCGGCATTGTCGGTCGCCAGCGCGAGCGTGGGGAAGTAGCACGGCAGCGGCAACGACTCGAACGCCGCGCGCAAACCCGAATTGGCTGCGACGCCGCCAGCCACGATGATCGACTCGACCTGCTCTTGTTCAGAGGCTCGCACGGCGCGCCGGAGCAGTTCTGAGACGGCTCGGCGCTGAAACGACGCGATCAGGTCGAGGCAGCCCTGGCTGGCCGAGTCCAACAGGGCTTGGAAGGTGGGGCGCCCGTTGCTCAGCAACGTCCGCCGACACTCGATCTCCTCGCCGAGATCGGCAGCTTGGACATGGTGGCGGATTGCGGTCTTCAACCCGCTAAAGCTCATGTCGAGCGGATTGCCCTTCATGCGCACCACGGGCAGGCGCACCTTGTCGGGATCGCCGTGCGGCGCCAGCCTGTCCAAGATCGGCCCTCCCGGATAACTGAACCCAAGAAGTTTTGCGACCTTGTCGTAAGCCTCGCCGGCCGCATCGTCACGCGTGCGCCCCAAGAGGCGGTAGGCATAGCTATCGCGGTCGTGCCGATTGACGATGAACATATGGCTGTGACCGCCGCTCACGACGACGGCCAGAGCCGGGAACTCGACCTCTGCGCGGGCCGCGCGCCGCTCAAGCACGACGGAATGAATATGGCCCTCGATGTGGTTGACCCCGATCAACGGCACCCCGAGGGACGCTGCCAAGCCCTTGGCGTAGGTAACGCCGACGAGCAGCGCTCCGATGAGCCCCGGCCCGTATGTCACGCCGATGGCATTGACGTCTTGGTAGCCGATGCCTGCGCGGGCCAACGCTTCGCGCACTACGGGGACGATTGCGCGCAGGTGCTCGCGGGACGCCAGTTCCGGCACCACGCCGCCGTAGGCGGCATGCACGTCGAACTGCGAGGAAATGACATTGGAGAGCAGGCGGTCACCATCGGCGACCACGGCAGCTGCGGTCTCGTCGCAAGAGGTCTCGATCCCAAGCAGGTTCATAGCGAAATGAATGCCCCCGCGAGCGCTCACGCCCGCGAGGGCAAGGGCGGCGCTGTCGCGCCTGTGTTGATTGCACTGGCAGTACCCTTGGCGCGGCGAGTTGCCGGTCCACGGTTACTACGGCCCCGCACTGGCAAGAACGGGGCATCGGAACGTCCGAGCAGTCGCGCTAACTCTCGGCCACCTCTCCGTCCAGATGAATACTACCAGCTGTACTGTCGTTCATGTCTCTGAATCACCTCCTTTGGCCAGTGGTTGGAACCATGCTAGCGCACCGTGCAAATGCCGTCAATCTCATCGCCCTTCAGCTTGGGTCATGCGCCTAGCGCAAGCTATACCCTGATCGTTCTGACCGGGCCAGTGCTCTCGGCGGAAGTGCGAGAATGGGCGGCTTCGACGGCCTTGCCTGTTTCTGCTTCGGTATGGGATCGCTGTGTTGAGGCCGTGAGACTGCGGATGTTTCCGCTACCGTGGACATCGCGCGGTTGCCGAGGGACCGGAATACGTCGTGATTGTCGGCTTCAGGGACGGGCAGACCGAGGCATTCTACCGGGGTCGCTGGATCGCGGCGTTCTCCGGCTTCGCCCGAACCGCCTCGCGCAAGCTCGACCAGCTCGATGCCGCCACCCGCCTCAGCGATCTGGCGCGGCCCGGCAACCGCCTCAAACCGCTGAAGGGCCAACGTGAAGGGCCAACGTAAGGGGCGGTGGAGCATCCGCATAAACGACCAGTGGCGAATCTGTTTAAGGTGGCCGGACGGAAGCCCCGGACCGACCGAAGTCGAAATCGTGGACTACCATTAGGAGGCGGCACATCATGCGCGATCCCATCCATCCGGGCGAGACGCTGCGCGAGGACCTCGACGCGCTCGGCATGAGCGCGGCAGAGCTGGCGCGGCGGATCGAAGTGCCTGTGAACTGGATCACTGAGATCCTCAACGGACGACGTGCGGTAACCGGTGATACGGCGCTGCGCTTGGGGCGCTTCTTCGGCACCTCGGGGGAGTTCTGGATCAACCTCCAGAAGCTCTACGAACTGCGGCTGGCGGAACAGAAGAACGGTGCGGCGATCTCCCGGCTGCCGACATTGCATACCGACAAGGGTCTGCACGCAATGGGATGAGGGCAAGCAGATAACGCACATGAAGGATGGTAGCTCGTGCAGATGCGGACAAGCGGAGCATCATGCGAACACGAACGCCGAACCGCGAATGTGTCAGAGCTAGGGGAAGACGGTTGAAACCTCGTGGCATTCCGGGTTCACCGCACATCGTGTAGCGCTGCTCTCTAAAGTGGTTGTGCCGTTTTCGACGAGAGACGGAATGCGACATCGAGTGGCATCTGAACCAATCGCTTGATCAATGCGGAGATACATAGCGTGCGTGGATGAAATATAGAAGCGAACAAGCGTAATGCGTTTGTCCGTGGTGAGATCAACTCAACGTATCTTGTAACCACCGCGACTCGTCCCTACCTCGCGGCTGAGACCTTGGCGCGCTTGGCCATCCAGATCCGAGCGAGCCCAGAGCACCGCCGGCCCGCCCTAGCGCACTGCGCAGCCGATGGGCGCGCGAAGTCCGTGTCGATAGAATGAGAATTGCCGCCGCGGTGCGGACCAAACCCATGTACAACGTGATTGTGATCGGCTCCGGCTGCGCCGGAAACACCGCCGCCATCTATGCGGCCCGCGCGAGCTTGGAACCCTTGGTGATCGAAGGCCTAGAAGCCGGCGGCCAACTCTCCCTAACCACTGACGTGGAGAACTTCCCCGGGTTCCCGGAAGGAATCATGGGGCCCGAGCTAGTCGATCGCATGAAGCAGCAGGCACAGCGCTTCGGGGCCACCTACAGGCACGGCGCGGTAACGCGGGCGGATCTGTCCTCCCGCCCGTTCAAGCTCTGGATCGGCGACGAGCAACTCGAGACCCAGACCCTCATCATCGCCTCAGGTGCCTCTGCCCGCTGGCTCGGACTGCCATCGGAGCAGGCCCTCGTGGGTCACGGTGTCAGCTCCTGCGCGACGTGCGACGGCTTCTTCTTCCGCGGGCAGCCCGTGACCGTCGTTGGCGGTGGCGACAGCGCCATGGAAGAGGCGCTCTTCCTCACAAAGTTCGCCACTGAGGTGGCCATCGTCCATCGTCGCGAGGAGTTCCGGGCCTCGAAGATCATGCTGGATCGCGCACTCGCCAACCCCAAGATCGAGTGGCTCACCAACACGACAGTGACTGAGGTCGCAGATCCAGCAGCCAAGGAAGTGACCAGCGTGCGACTACGCAGCACCCTGGACGGCATGGAACGGGACCACAAGACCAGCGCGCTGTTCCTGGCCATCGGGCACGTGCCCAACACCGACGTGTTCAAGGGCCAACTCGACCTCGACGACCAAGGCTATGTCATCTCCCACGGCGGTGCGCGGACCAATATCGAGGGTGTTTTCCACGCCGGTGACGTCGAGGACCGAGTCTATCGACAGGCCGTCACGGCGGCCGGGGCAGGCTGTAAGGCCGCCATCGAGGCAGAACGCCTGCTGGAAGCGGAGGGCTAGCCGGACAGCGCCCGCGTCAAGCGGTCGTTGCGAAAAGATCCATCTGCCCGGGCGCTGACTTGGGCACCTTGGGTCTGCGGCGGAGGGCGTCCGGCCTGCCGATGACACCCATCACCACACAGCTGTGCAGGGCGGCTTGCGGCACGAACACGCGCCGCGTGAGCCCCTTGGAATCGGGCGGTGTCAACGTGACCCCGGGCTCGCTCAAGATGCGCAGGTTGTTCGGGATCACGCCTTCCAGTTCCCCGCCGTCCACGAACCGCGCCCGAATCCACAGCCCGCCCTGCTTGGGCCGGGAGATGAACTCCTTGCGCTGGTCGCGCTCGGGATCCGTGCCGAAATCGCGGACGAAGTACACGGCCCGCACCTGATCGTACGGGATGATGATCGACTGGGCCGTGCTCGTGATCAGCGCGATCCCATCGCTGCGAAGGTATTGCTGCGGGTCCACCCAGCCCTCGACCTTGTCGAGCCCGAAACGCCGCACATAGACCTTCTTGTTCGTAGAATTCAACAATTGCCCCCGAAATGTTTTGTGCCCATTCGCAATGCTAGTACGCACATGCAGGGGTGTCAAGCAGCGCTACCACAAGCCGTCCAGTATGATTGGCTTGTGGCGCAGGCAGACTCCTCTGTGCAGGAATTTCTGGCCTACGCCAGCGTCGAAAAGGGCCTGTCGGCGAACAGCATCGCGGCGTACCGCCGAGATCTGACCCGCCTATCGGAGTTTCTGGCGGGGCAGGACGCGTGCGTGCCGGATGCCAGCAACGCCGACCTGAGAAGCTTTCTCGACGCACTCTACGGAGCGGGTTTGAGCGGCCGTTCGGTCGCCCGGTATCTGAGCAGCGTTCGCAGCCTGTATCGCTACTTGGTAGATCAAGGCCGGATCGTACAAGACCCCTCGGCTCACCTTGTTTCTCCGGGCCGCTGGAAGACCCTGCCGAAGTTCCTCACGTTCGACGAAGTCGACCAGCTGCTCTCCGCGCCGGTTCCGCAGACGCCCCTCGGCAGCCGCGATCTCGCGATGCTGCAATTGCTGTACGCAACCGGACTGCGGGTTTCAGAACTGATCGCGGTGCGGCTGGCGGACCTTGACGCCAAGATGGGGATCGTGCGCACGGTCGGCAAGGGCGACAAGACGCGCCTGGTGCCGGTGGGCCGGACAGCGCTCGACGCGATCGAGAGCTATGTCGACCAACATCGCCGAGTGATCCTCAAGCAGGCTTCTTCGGAGTTCTTGTTCGTGACCTCGCTAGGCACGTCGATGACGCGCCAGGCGTTTTGGAAGCTGTTGCGCAAGTACGGCCTTGTCGCCGGCATCGACAAGCGGATCACCCCCCACGTGCTGCGGCACAGCTTCGCGACACACCTGCTGGAGCGCGGGGCCGACCTGCGCAGCCTCCAGCTGATGCTGGGGCACGCGGACATCTCCACCACACAGATTTACACGCACGTGCTGCGTGCCCGCATGCGCAAGATCTACGACAGCTACCACCCGCGCGGCTAGCCAGCACGTATCTCGCGCACGGGTGCCCCACAAGCACTCTTTGCTACGCTGCCTGCATGAATCTGGGCGAGAAGTTTTCGCGGGATGCGCTCGTGATGCGGTCGTCGCTGATCCGCCAACTCACCGGCTTGGTCAACCAGCCGCACGTGATCTCGTTCGCGGCCGGCTCGCCAAACGCGCTTACGTTTCCGCACGAGCAGTTGCGCCAGATCCAGCACGAGCTGATCGAACGCGAGCGCGGCCATATCTTCCAGTACTCGGTGACTCGCGGCAACGCGCGGCTCATCAACACAGTTTGCGAGCGCGACCGCTCGCTCAAGGGCATCGAGTCCACTCCGGCCGAGACCTTGCTGGCGAGCGGCTCCCAGCAGGGGCTGGACTTCATCGCAAGAGTATTGTTGGACCCGGGTGACGCAGTCTTCGTGGAGACGCCGAGTTTCATCGGCGCAATGTCTTCGTTCGAGAATTTCCGGGCGCAGCTCTTCGCCGTGAAGTGCGACGGGGACGGCATGGACCTGGGCCACCTCGCTCGGCGCATCGCCGACGCGCGCTCGCAAGGGCGCCGCTGCAAGCTCATCTACGTGATTCCGAACTTTCAGAACCCGGCAGGGACGGTGTGGTCGCAAGCCCGTCGGCAGGGGCTTTGCGATCTGGCCCGCCGCGAAGGCGTCTTGGTCGTGGAAGACGACGCCTACGGCGAACTCTACTTCGAAGGAGTCGACCCCTCGGCCCTGGCCCCGATCAAGGCTCTCGGCGAAAGCGACCATGTGGTCTACATTTCCACATTCTCCAAGATCCTATCCCCGGGCCTGCGCGTCGCATGGATCCACGGTCCGACCGAGATCATCCAGCGGATCGAGTACTGCAAGGAGACCGGGGACCTGTGCACCTCGACACTGAGCCAGCGACTGGTCTTGGAATTCCTCGAGCGCGGTTGGATGCCGGCCCAAGCTGCCTTGGCACGGAAGTTCTACAGCGCCAAGTCCGCGACGATGCAAACCGCCCTCGAGCGGTACTTTTCCGGCGTCGCCCACTGGCGCGCGGCGCGCGGCGGCTTGTTTCAATGGCTGGACTTGCCAGAGGGCATCGACGCGCTCGCCCTGCTGCACAACAGCCTTGAGCAAGACCAGGTCGCCTTCATTCCCGGAGGGCCGTTCTTCGCCGAAGCGGGAAGGTCGAACGCCCTGCGACTTTCTTTTTCGAACGTAAGAGACGAAAATATTGATATCGGCCTGTCCCGCCTGAGTCGGCGTATCCGGCAAGCGCTCAGCTGAAGTCGCGGCTTGCGGATCTGGGACGCGAGACGTGCGTCCAGCCGGTCACGAGCCTGAGCTATGCCCGCACACCCGACCGACCTCGCTGCGCAGATCACGCGCCAGATCGAGGGCGAGGTGCGCTTCGACCGCTACTCGCGCGTGCTGTACTCCACCGACGCCTCGGTCTGGCAGATCGAGCCGATCGGAGCGGTCATCCCCAGGCATCACGGCGACGTCAGGTCGCTCCTGCAGCTCTGCTCGAAACATCGAGTGCCGGTCCTGCCGCGCGGCGGGGCGACCAGCCTGTCCGGCCAGACCGTGGGCGAGGCCGTCCACATCGATTTCGCCAAGTACATGAACGGCATCCTTGAAACCAACCTCGAGGAGGGCTGGGTGCGCATCCAGCCGGGCGTCGTCCAAGACCAGTTGGGGCGGCACCTGAAGCCGCTGGGCTACCAATTCGGCCCGAACACCTCGTCCGCGAGCCGAGGCACCATCGGCGGCATGGTCGGCAACAACTCGGCAGGGTCGCATTCCATCCGGTACGGCAAGACGATCGATCACGTGCTGGAACTGCGCTGCGTCTTCGCCGACGGTTCCGAAGCTTGGCTGAAACCTGTCGAAAACGGCAGTTTGGAATCGCTCGGACGCGGGGATGACTTCGTCGCCTCCATCTACCGGGAACTGCCCAAGATCGGAGCGCAGTACCGCGATGAGATCTTGGCCCGATTCCCGCAGATCCTGCGACGCGTCAGCGGCTACAACCTTGATGAGCTCGTGCGCAACGGCGACGCCTTCGGCGCGGGCTACTCCAGCCGGCCCGGCCCGCTCAACCTCAGCCGGGTCGTTGTCGGCTGCGAGGGAACGCTGGCCGTGGTCACCGAGGCGAAGCTGCGCATCGTTCGCTCGCCCGCCGCCAAAGGCATCCTCGTGGTGCATTTCGACTCCGTCTTCGCCGCGGTCGACGCTGCCGAGCTGATCGTGTCGACAAAGCCGTCCGCAGCCGAGTTGATCGACGAGTTCATCCTGAGCAACGCCCGGGCTAACCCGGCGTTTGCGGGCAAGCTCGATTGGGTCGACTCCAGCGCCCAAGCCCTGATGGTGGTGGAGTACTACGGCGAGACCGCCAGCGAGGTGGACTCCAAGCTCGCAGGCCTGAGGCAGCAGCTAGAGCGATCCCGCGCCGGTTTCGGCTACTTGCCGATCAGCGATCCTGCCAAGCAGGCACAGGTCTGGGGCGTGCGCAAGGAAGCCCTGGGCATCCTGATGTCAGTGAAGGGCGATCACAAACCCATCGCGTTTGTGGAGGACCCAGCCGTGCCGATCGAGCGGATGGGCAGCTTCCTGAAAGACTTCCGCGACATTCTCGAGAAGTACGAGGCCCACGGCGGGTACTACGGCCACGCCTCGGTGGGCTGCCTGCACGTCCGCCCGATGGTCAACCTCAAGGATCCGGCAGAGGTGCGCAAGATGGCCGCAATCGCCGACGAGGTCTTCGGCATCGTGATGAACTACGGCGGTTCGATGTCCGGAGAGCACGGGGATGGAATTGCCCGCAGCAAGTACAACAAGTGGCTCTTCGGCGACAAGATCTACCAGGGGTTCTTGGAGTTGAAGCGAGTGATGGACCCGCACAACATCCTCAATCCAGGCAAGGTCGTCAACGCTCCGGAACTCACCGGGGACCTGCGCTGGGGCGCGGACTACAAGATGCGCCAAGTGGCGACGACGCTGGACTTCTCTGGCGAGGGAGGGTTTGACCGGGCCATCGAGATGTGCAACGGCGCAGGCGTGTGCCGCAAGCGTATGACGGGCACGATGTGCCCGTCATACCACGCCACGATGGATGAAGAGCACTCCACGCGCGGCCGGGCCAACGCGCTGCGGGCCGCGCTCTCCGGCACGCTGCCGCCCGAAGAGTTCACGTCGCACCGCATGCACGACGTGCTCGATCTCTGCCTCGCTTGCAAGGCGTGCAAGACCGAATGCCCGTCCAACGTGGACATGGCCAAGATCAAGTACGAATGGCTGTCCCACTATTACAATCAGCACGGAGTCCCGCTCAAGGCCAAAGCCTTCGGGCACATCGAGCGCATCTACCGCCTTGCCGGCAAAGTGCCCCGGCTGTTCAATCTCGCAGGTGCGCTAGCGCCCGTGCGCTGGCTGAACGAAACCGTCCTGCAGGTCGACCGCAGGCGCACGCCGCCCAAGCTGGCCACCCAGTCTTTCCGCCACTGGTTCGCCCGCCGTCCCAGCGGGACGCGCTCGGCCAAGCGCGGACAGGTGCTGCTGCTGGACGACTGCTTCACGAACTTCAACTACCCCGAGGTCGGCAAGGCAGCGGTCGAACTGCTCGAGGCCTCAGGGTTTGAAGTCCGGCTAGCCGAGCACCGCTGCTGTGGCCGCCCGATGATGTCCAACGGGCTGCTGGAAGACACCCGCGAGGTGGCCGCCCACAACGTGCGGGAATTCGATCAACTGGCCGGCGGCGATACCCAGATCGTCGGCTGCGAGCCCAGTTGCCTGCTCACGTTGCGCGAAGAATACCCGGAGCTGGTGCCGGGCGAGGCGGCCCAAAGGGTCGCCGCCAAGGCCGTGATGCTGGAAGAGTTCTTGCAGCAACTGTCCGACCGCAACGAACTCGACATCGACTGGCAACCGCTCGAGCGTAACGTCCTGTATCACGGGCACTGCCACCAGAAGGCTCATATCGGCACCCAGGCGACACTGCGGACACTGCAGCTCGTGCCCGGACAGCGCGTGGAGGAGGTCAATTCCGGATGCTGCGGGATGGCCGGATCCTTCGGCTTCGAGAAGGGACACTATGAGATCTCGCAGAAAATCGGGTCCGAGCGGCTCTTCCCGTCCGTGAATTCCGCCGCTGCCGACACGGAGATCGCCGTCAGCGGCGTGTCCTGCCGCCAGCAGATCGACCACTTCACAAATCGCACGGCCCGGCATGTGGCCGAGATCCTCCGGGACAGCCTCAAGGACTCGCGATGAGTCCGGCCCCGCCCCGCCTCGCGGCTACGCGCCCGGTGACTTGGAAGGTTGGTCTGTTCGCGCTGCTCGTCAGTTTTTTCTGGAGCGGCAACATCGTTTCGATCAAGTTCGGGCTGGCCACCATCCCTCCGTTTTGGAGCGCTTTCTGGCGCATGGCCATCGGAGTACTGGCGGTGTGGGCGTGGGCCTGGGCGCTGCGCAAGCCGATCCGGATCGAGCGTGGCCAGCTGCGCGACTTCGTGCTGCTGGCAATGATGTTCACCGCCCAGATCGCGATCTTCAACCTATCGGTGTTCTACACATCACCAGCCTACGCTGTGATCCTGCTCAACACCAACCCGGTGATGATCAACCTGATCAGCCATCACTTTGTCAAAGCCGACCGGCTCAGCGCTAGCAGGCTGCTCGGGCTGGCAATTGCCTTCAGTGGCATTTCTTACGTGATGTTCGGCCAGCCGGACGCAACCCTCGCCCCAAATCCGATGATCGGCAACCCACTGATGCTGGTCTCTTCATTCCTGCTCGCACTGCGCATCGTGTACACGCAACGCTTGGTGCGCCGCGTCGGCACTTACCGGCCCGTGATCTGGCAGATGGCGCTGTCGTTACCGGGCTTTCTTGCGCTCGCGCTCGCCTTCGAGAAACCGCTCCTCCAGCCGCTGTCGTATGAGCCGGTGCTGGCCATTCTCTATCAAGCCGTCGTCGTGGCGGGCTTTTGCTTCGTCTCGTGGACATCCTTGCTTCGGCTCTATAGCGCCGGAAATCTCGCGATGTACACCTTCAGCGTGCCGATCTTCGGCATTTTCCTCTCAGCAGCGCTGTTTGACGAGCGGATCACCGGGCGACTGCTGGTCGGTGCCATCGCGGTGGCGGCAGGCATTGCCATCGTCACCAAGCTGAAGTTCCGAGGGGCACCGCGTGCAGCGTAAGGTGCCGCCGAAGCTGGGCCGGGCGGCGATCGCCACAGCGCTGCTTCTGTCGGCCATGTGGGGCCTGAATATTGTCGGCATCAAGGTCGCCCTCAAAGCCTTCCCGCCGATCTGGAACGCGTTCTGGCGCCTGTTGCTCGGCTGGCCGATGCTGTGGGCCTGGGCTCGCCACGGCGGCGTCCGCCTCAAGCCGCTGCCGGGGGAGACCGGTCCGCTCGCCGTGCTGGGGGTGTTCTTCGCGATCCAGATCATCATGCTGAACATCAGCATCGATTGGACAACGGCCGGGTTCGCGTCCGTCCTGCTCAATGCCGCACCGGTATTCATCAACACCTTCGCTCACTTCTACGTGCCCGGAGACCACCTTTCCCGCCAGCGGCTGGCGGGCCTGGGCCTGGCCTTCGGAGGCGTGGCCATCGTGTTTCTCGGCCAGCCGGACCCCTCGCTGGCATCGCGCCCGGTCCTAGGCAACATCCTGGCCTTCCTCACGGCCGCCGTCATCGGCGGCCGCATGGTCTACACGCAGCGATTGGTGCAGCGCATGCATTCGACGCGGGTGATCTTCTGGCAGGTCGGGTTTTCCCTTCCGGTCTTCTTGCTCGGTGCGGCCATTTTCGAACCGATGATGGTCGGTCCGCTGACGCTGGGGCCGCTCTTGTCCTGGCTGTACTGCTCCTTCGGCGTGGTGGGCATCGCATTCGTGCTGTGGATCCGCCTGCTGGAGACGAACTCGCCGGCGCTGTTGTCAGTGTTCGTGTTCCCCACCCCGATTTTCGGAGTCTTGTTCAGCGCATTGATCTATTCCGAGATGCTGCCAGCCGAACTGATCATCGGAGTGCTGTGCGTAGCATTCGGAATCCTGATCGTCATGCTCGAAAAGCGCCACCAAGAACTGGAAACTCGCGCCCAGCAGGCCTCTAGGGCGCCCAGTCCCGAACCGGCACAGCCAGTGCTTGGACGGCAGGGCCGAGGCGAGCCAGAGGTAGTAGCGGCCTGCCGTTCAGACGGCTAGCACGACCGCAGGGCGCGCTGGTCGTATCTCCCATCCTTTTGAAAATAAATGTCTTAATCGGGGTCTGGAGGCGTTTCACGGCAGGCGTGGGCTATAATTTCTGTTTCGCGCGCGGCAAGCCTGCCGCGCACGGGTTCCAGCGATGTTGAACATCGACGAAATCCAGAAGATCCTGCCGCATCGCTACCCGATGCTGCTTGTGGACAGGATCGTCGAGATGTCGGAAAAGCGGATCATCGGCATCAAGAACGTCACCTTCAACGAGCCGTTCTTCCAAGGCCACTTCCCGGGCAACCCGATCATGCCCGGCGTCTTGATTGTGGAAGCCATGGCCCAGTGCGGGGGAGTGCTGGCACTGGGCGCAGTTGAAGATCGCGAGCGCAAGGTGGTGCTCTTCACCTCGATCGACGATTGCCGGTTCCGCGTCCCGGTGACACCGGGCGACCAGTTACGCTTAGAGCTAGACATCTTGAGGCAGCGCGGCCCCATGATCAAGATGCAAGGTCAGGCCTATGTGGGTGACCGGCTTGTAGCGGAAGCAGTGCTGATGTGCAGCATCGCCGACAGGGCCGCCGCAAGCGCGTGATGGCGATCCACCGCACTGCAATCGTAGATCCCGCTGCAAGCGTCGACACGAACGCCGAGATCGGACCACACTGCATTGTCGGGCCCGGCGTTCGGATCGGAGCGGGCACGCGCTTGATGGCCCATGTCTACGTGGACGGAGATACTGAGATCGGGCGTGACAACTGCTTCTATCCGTACTCAACGGTTGGCGTCGCACCCCAAGATCTCAAGTACCAAGGCGAGCCATCGAAGACGACCATCGGCGACCGCAATCAGATCCGCGAGTTCTGCACGATCCATCGCGGCACTGCGGGCGGCGGCAGCTTGACTGCCATTGGAAACGACAATTTGCTGCAGGCCTATGCGCACGTTGCGCACGACTGCGCCGTGGGCTCGCACTGCGTCTTGTGCCACGCGGCGACACTAGGTGGCCACGTCACCGTGCAAGACTACGCCTGGGTGGGCGCTCACAGCGGCGTCCATCAATACTGTCGCATCGGCATCCACAGCTTCGTCGGGGGGTTCAGCGTCGTCACTCAGGACGTGCTGCCATTCGCGACGGTAGTAAGCGAGCGCGAGACCAAGACGCATGGCATCAACGCTACGGGGCTGCAGCGACGGGGATTCTCCTCAGACGAGATCAAAGCCCTCAGGAGGGCCTTCAAGATCTTGGCTCAAACTCAACTCAACAACGACCAAGCCTTGGCCAAGATCGCCGAGGAACTGCCCGCTTCGCCGCACCTTGAGCGGATTCGCGACTTCGTCCGCAGCGCGAAGCGTGGATTCGTCCCGTGAAGTACGGACTGATAGCCGGTGGCGGGAGCTTTCCCCTGCTGACGTTGAAGGCGGCGCGAGCGGCGGGCCACAAGATGGCCGTGGTGGCCGTCAAGGAGGAGGCTGCGCCAGAAGTGGAAGATCTGGCAGATTCCTGCCAGTGGGTTTCGCTCGGCCAGCTATCGAAACTCATCGAGACTTTCCACGCCGAAGGGGTCAGCCAGGCGGTGATGAGCGGGCGCATCCAACACAAGCAGATCTTCTCGGCAATCCGCCCGGACTGGCGCTTGCTCAAAGTGCTCAACAGCCTGCGCCGCAAGAACACCGATTCCCTGCTCGGCGCATTGGCGCAGGTCTTGGAGAGCGAAGGAATCTCGCTCCTCGATTCGACGCACTTTCTCTCCTCGAGCCTTGCTGGCGCCGGACCTAACGGCAGGCGCAAGCCATCGAAGGGCGAATTGAACGACATCGCGTACGGCCGGGAAATCGCTCGGGCACTGGCGGGGTTCGACATCGGCCAGAGCGTGATCATCTGCGAGCAGGCCTGCGTGGCGGTGGAGGCCATGGAGGGTACCGACCTCTTGCTAGAGCGCGCAGAGGCCCTTTCAAATGGCCGGCGTCTGACTCTGGTGAAGGTGGCCAAGCCCAACCAAGACATGCGCTTCGACGTGCCGGTGATCGGCCCGCGCACGATTCGCAAGATGCAGACCGCCAACGCAACGGCGGTCGCTGTCGACGCAGGAAAGACGCTGCTCCTCGAAAAGGACCAGCTCATAGCAGGTGCGGATCAGGCGGGGATCGCGGTGTACGGCCTGACGCCCGCTGCATGAGGCCGGCACGCCGCCCGCACCGAGCAGACAACTCAGTTGGCCGACAGGATTTCGGCAATCTCCAGCGCGGCGGAGCGAGCCTCGCTGAACTGCTCCGGGCTGAAACTGATAGCACCCACGCGAGGATGTCCGCCGCCGCCGTACCGTTCGCACAGTTCCGCGAGGTTGTGCGTCGGCTCGACCCGAGCCCACGGGTTGGAACCGACCGAGACCTTAGCGCGAAACCCGCCATCGAGCAGCGAAACCGTATAGGCGCTTTGCGGGTACAGGAAGTAGGGAATGAACTTGTTGTAGCCCTTGAGTCCAGTGCCCACCAGATCGAAGAAGACCACACCGGCACGATAGACCGCTCTCTCAGAGATCGTTTCCATCGTCCGCATGTGCCTCTCGTACAGCTTGCGGAACTCTTGCTTGTAGTCGGGCCTCTCGACAATCTCATCCAATGGTTCGGTCTCGAGCAGCGGTATGACGCCGCGCGTCATGTTTGTCTCGGCTGATTCGACGATGAGGTTGAGCTTGAGCGCCGGCTCCTTCATCTCCACCGCAACTTTGGCGCTCGGATGCTGCGCCCCGTCAAGAACATCGGCCCAATGAATGAGGTCTGCTAGGTGTTCGGAGTCAAAGCCGAATTTCGCGGCGAGCGTGTTGGCGATGAACTTGGTACAAGACTTGTAGCCCGGGTCGAAGAACTTCCTGCCCGAGCGATCTCTGCGGAAATGCTCGGCATCAGCCTCGGACAAGAAGGCGCTCTGGTGGTGATCGAACCACCACGTCACCCGTTCTGACGGCGAGTACTTGAAGTCGACGATGACGTTGATATCGCCATCGAAGTCGCTCTCGTTGAATAGCTGATCGGCGCGGTGGTATAAGCCGGCGTACGACAGTTCGGCGTCAGGAGCAAGCGAACGCCTGACAAAGTTCGAGAACAACGCTGCGGAGCACGCCCCGTCGAAGCAGCGGTCATGGTGCAGAATCTTGACGCGCATGAACCGGGTGAAGCCCAATCATATCGCGCCGACCAGTGAGAGGCGCAGATCGCGGCGCCTCACGGCGGCCAGAGCGCCCGTCCCATTACGGCTGCGGTCGAGACGAACGAACGGGCATCGCTATCGGTTGCGTTGCCCAGAATGGAAGCGTGACACAACTCCACCGCGTCGGACTTCCTGGCCGTAGCACCCCTCACACGGCAGTGGCAGTAAGATAGTGGGTGCGGCGATCGGCCGCACAGGAATCGAGGTCAACAACGCGATGAGATCAGAATGGGTAGCCAAGCGCTTCGGAGATCCCGTGCGGACGCAGATGCACTACGCTCGCCTTGGGATCGTCACCGAGGAAATGGAGTATGTGGCCAAGCGCGAGCAGCTCCCGTCAGAAACCATCCGGGAGGAGGTCGCCCGCGGCAGGATGATCATTCCCGCCAACGTGCGCCACGAGAACCTGGAGCCGATGTGCATCGGAGTTGCGTCGCGCTGCAAGGTCAACTCCAACATCGGCAATTCGGCGACCACCTCCGACATTGAAGCGGAAGTTGAGAAGCTGCGCTACTCCGTCAAATACGGCGCCGACACCGTGATGGACCTTTCCACCGGCGGTGACATCCCGCGCATCCGCAAGACGATCATTCGCCATTCCCCCGTCCCAATCGGCACCGTGCCGATCTACGAAGCCCTCACCCGCGTCAACGGCAAGATCGAAGACCTCACCTGGCCGATCATGCGCGACGTGATCGAAGAGCAGGCGGAGCAAGGCGTGGATTACATGACGATCCATGCCGGCGTGCTCATCCAATACGTTCCCATGGCGGTCAAGCGCATCACCGGCATCGTCAGCCGTGGCGGCTCGCTGTTGGCCGAATGGATGGTTGGGCACCACCAGCAGAACATGCTCTACGAAAACTTCGAGGAGCTCTGCAAGATCTTCCAGAAGTACGACGTGAGCTTCTCGCTCGGCGACGGGCTGCGCCCCGGATCGATCGCCGACGCTTCCGACGACGCTCAGTTCGCCGAACTCGAGACGCTGGGCGAGCTCACCAAGAAGGCGTGGGAGTATGACGTCCAAGTGATGATCGAAGGTCCTGGCCACATCCCGATGGACGAGATCAAGCTGCAAGTCGACAAGGAACGGGAAGTCTGCCACGAAGCTCCGTTCTACACGCTCGGACCGCTAGTGACAGACATCGCGCCGGGCTATGACCACATCACCTCTGCAATTGGCGCGGCGATGATCGGCTGGCACGGCGCTTCCATGCTTTGCTATGTCACGCCCAAGGAGCACCTCGGCCTACCCAACAAAGAAGACGTCAAGCAGGGGATGATCGCCTACAAGATCGCGGCCCACGCCGCAGACGTGGCTCGCCACCGGCCAGGCGCTCGCGCGTGGGACGACGCCCTTTCGAAGGCACGCTTTGAGTTCGACTGGAATCGCCAGTTCGATCTGGCGTTAGATCCCGAAACCGCCCGTAGCATGCATGACGAGACCCTTCCGGAGGAAGGCTACAAGTCGGCGCGCTTCTGCTCGATGTGCGGACCGAGCTTCTGCTCGATGAACGTCTCCTCGCGAGTGGCGGATTTCACTGCCGAAGACGCCCAAAACGTCTTGATGCAGATCCAGCCGCCAACCGAGCGGCCAGCCACCGCTGTGGCGGGCGACTGACGGCTATTCAGGCACACCCCGCTCTGCGGTCGAGTACACCTCGATTCCGCTCAAGTTCGTTGCCAGGACTCGCGTGTCGCGCAGCTCGTCCTCGGTGCAAGTCAGGATGTCTCGGTCAACGATCACGAAATCAGCGTACTTGCCGGGTTCGAGCGACCCCTTGACGCCCTCTTCAAACGTCAGATAGGCTGCATTGAGCGTCCACATCCGCAAGGCTTCCTCGCGCGAGATTTTCTGTTCGGGGTTATGCACCGCGCCGTCAGCGGTGGTACGCGTGACCGCTATCCACATCCCAAAAAACGGATCGAAAGGATTGACGGCTTCCCGGGCGTCGAACTTGATCATGTGATCCGAGCCCCCGGCGACGACCACGCCCGCATCAAGGATCGAGCGGAAGGGCTGCAAGGTGCCCATGCGGCTCGGCCCAAGCACGCTTGCTAACGCCGGGCCGTCAAAGTGGTACCAAGCGGGCTGCATGTCGGCAACGACTCCCAACGCGGCGGCACGTCGAATGGCGTCCCCGCTGAGAAAGTTTGCGTGAGTGAGGGTGAACCGACGGTCGGTGATCGGCAGCTTGCGATTGACCGCTTCATAAGCATCCAGCAGGACATCGGTTGATCCGCCACCGGTCGTATGAGCGGTCATTTGCCAGCCAAGGCGCGCAGCCAGTGTCACGATCTGCTCGAGATCGCTAGGACGGATGCGCAATTCGCCGCGATAGTCGGCATCTTCGAATCCATAGACCTGTGTGTTCCGACCGTAAGGCGCCCGCATGAAGGCCGTGCCGAGCAAGATGCCGCCATCTAGAACAACTTTCAATGAACCCACACGGAACATTTCATCGCCATGACCGGTGACCGCGCCAATACCTTCGATCTCCGCCAGCACCTCGTTGATCGGTCGTTCTGCGTTGACCAGGCGTGTGACCGATGTCCGCACCCGCAACTTGCCCTGCTGCCACAGGTGTTGATACGCCCGGAAGCCAGCCGCCGATTGACTGCGATCGGTAACGCTTGTCAGCCCGGCCTCGCTATACGCCCGCTGCATTGCGGCCAGCGCGGCGACCATTTCGCCGTGGCTTTGAACGCGCGTTTGCAGCAGCGGTGCCACCAGCTGGCGTGCACCGATAATCAGGCCGGTGGGCTCGCCTGCGCTGTTGCGGAGCAGCTTGCCGTTGGACGGATCCGGGGTCTCAGCGGAGATCCCGGCCATCTTGAGGGCTGCCGAATTGAGAACCGCGGCATAGCCGTTGTCGAGCATCACGGCGCGATCCTTGGCGTACCCATCGATCTCCCAGCGATCCGGATAGCGGCGCTCCCGGAGGCGGGTGGAATACACTTTCGGAACATAGATCAAGCCCTGTCCGGAAGGCTGCCCTTCGATGAATCGCCGCACGGCCTCGAAACTCTGCAATACGGGGATCTCGCCATCTGCTTCAGCCAGCGCCGCCCTGATGGGATGGACATGGCTATCAATGAGCCCGGGCAGCACCGTCTTGCCCTGCAGGTTCACCTGGCGGGTCCGAGGCCCGGTCTTGCGGCCCACAATCTGGGTCGTGCCGACATCCAAGATGCGCCCCGATGAGACGGTCATGGATTCGACCACGGGACGCTCGTCCCACATGGTGATGATCTTGCCGTTGTAATAGAGCGTGTCGGCGGGGCCGGCCGGAATGTCACGCTGCGGAGGCCACTGCTGGGGCCGCGCCACCGAACCGACCAGCAGCAAGAGCACG
Source organism: Bryobacterales bacterium (assembly GCA_965207255.1). Taxonomy (GTDB): domain Bacteria; phylum Acidobacteriota; class Terriglobia; order Bryobacterales; family UBA6623; genus VXMF01. The sequence continues at coordinate 1,023,543 of OZ242276.1, forward strand.
AGCAGCCGCATCACCGCAATCGTATTCCGCCTACGGAAGCAGTACGCCCCCCGGCATCCAGCTCGCCTCGCGAGGCGACTAGGCGACGCTACCAAGTCGGGTCGCCTGGGCGGCCAATCATCGGCTCGCCTTCAACATATCCGAGCGAGGCCAGAAAACGGTCCATGTGCCAGACGGTGTTCGTGTACGCGGCACGGCTGCGACTGTAGTTGAAAAAGCCGTGCGGGCGGCCCTCGTAGCCGACCAACTCGCAACGGTTGCCAACATTCTTCATCGCATCGCAAAACGTCTCGGCGGTCTCGAATGGAACCGTCGTGTCGGCTCTGCCATGGAACACGATCGTGGGCGGATCACTCGCGTCAACCTGCTGTAATGGCGAGATCGCTTTGATACGCTCGCCGCCGCGTTCGAATCTGGGGGAAAGATCCGTGACCGGGTTGAACAGCAACAGTGCGTCGGGCTTGGAACTGACAGACATGTCCTCGCCCTGCTCGTCAAGCCCGTCGATCACGCCGGTCGTAGCCGCTACGTGGCCGCCGGCGGAACCGCCGCCAGCCGCAATCCGGTTGGGATCGACACCTAGTTCCGCAGCGTGCTGGCGAACCCAGCGCACCGCGGACTTGCCATCGGCGACACACTCCGTCGGCGTGGTGCCATGGCTGCCCCGTGTCCGGTACTGGGCGCTAATAGCGACCATACCGCGCGAAGCCAGATAGCGGCTCTGCGGAAAGAATTGCGTCGGAGTGCCACCAACCCAGCCCCCGCCGAAAAAGAAGACGGCAGCCGCACGCTTGTCGCTGGCTTTCCATCCCTCGGGCAGGAAGACGTGCAACTCCAACGGATCCTTATCGAATTCTTTGAATACGATTTCTTTGTCCGGCTCGAATTCGCGCTGCTGTGCGAAGGCAACAGCACTGGCGAAGACTAGCAAGCAGGCGAGGGCGCGCAGTTTCATCGCATCAAGTCTAGCACTAGGCTGATCCGCAATCGTGACAGTCAGCCTTGCCTGTCAGCCTCGCCGAAACGAGGCGGTGTTAGACTGATCGACCGGTCACTCGGAACGGCGAGGAAGCAACCTGCACCCGACCGTAGAGGCCCTTCTGTAGTGCGCGCGGCTCGGCCACATTGCCACTGTCTTGGTGCCCCGGAATCACGTTCAGACAGTGCTACCGGTGCTAGGCGCGGCCCGAGCGACCGACTAGGTCGCAGGCCAGATCCGGCGTCCATGAACGGGATTTGATCGCGCACGGGGGATTCTGGCGCGACAGAATGGCCGTTCGAGCATTCTCATATCTTTGGTCCGCTCTCGAGCTGTTGCCGGAGCCTTTCGACGCGTCGCCGGTTGACTCCGAAATCCCAGAACAGTGCGAGCCGTGACGCAGCGCGCACGTGGATCACTCGCTCCTCTGGGAACAGACGAAACTCCATGTCGTCGGGATATCCGAACCGGGTCCGGCGTACGACATGGAGATAGCTGTCCGTTTCCGTGACGACCTCCGTGCGTGGCATGCAGAGCACAAGGGCCTTCAGGAGACCGAAATAGACGGTGGCGGCCCCTGACACGGCGAAGGGCTCAACCCGGTTGAGGCGCGAAGCGTCGTCTCGGCTGCATACGCACTTGGGCCACCACGGGCAGGGAGAGAGTTGCCGGGACGCGACATCGGCTTGCCTAGTCCTCGTCATGCCATTGGTGCAGACAGCCCAAAACCAACCATAGCGAAGATCCGCCGGATGCTACCGGGCACGCCCTGTAGGCGCAGACCAATGGCCGCGTGCTGCTGATGGACGGCGACAAGCACTACTCGTACTTGGCCACGAACGACGCGCCGGGCTCGTCCACTAGGGCATGGATCGAGTGACTGATCTCGGTCTCGATGGCATCGCCAGCAGCCGTGCGGATACTGATGCCGGTCATCATCTGCATGACCGGTCTGAGATCGTCCACCACGATCCGGACGGTCTTGCGATCTGGCAGCAGCGTGGCGGACCGTACCGTCATCTCCTCGACTCCTTGGTCGCCATTCAGCTTCCAGCGGTCAGAGCCGTAGCGGCTGAGCCACTTGTAGTTCCAGCGCTTCGCGCGGTAGTTGGCAGGATCTTCGGCGCTCACCGGATCTAGCTCGTGCAGGAAGGAGACATCGATGCCCTTCTTGCTGACATGCAGTTCGCTCGGAACCAGCACTTTGCCGCCCGTGAATCGCGCACGATAGAATCCGCCCACCGCCTTGCGCTTGGTGCCCCAGCCATACAGGCCCACCAAGTACAGGTTGCCATCGCTCTGGCGGAAGTCCGGCCGCATCAGGCCGGAATCGAAATCGACGGGCAGCTCAACAGCGCCACCCTGCACGTCATCGCCGATGTTCTCCATCAGCACCAGGAAGATCTTGCCCCGGCCGAACGACGAATGCACTAGGTGCCCCTTGAACGGCCCCCACTTGTCCGATCCGATCCACGCTTGGCCAGCGCCGGAATTGTCTACCGAGATCGGAAGCCAGGTGATCGGATTGTCATAGGTGGTCCGCTCGCCGATGCTTCCGCCCCACATGTAGCCATGGAAACTGCCCGGCGAGCAGAGATTGACGCGAGTGGAAGGAATCCAGTGGCCCTCTTGGTCGGAGGTCGTGATCTCGCCATTCGGGCCGACGGCGACTCCGTTGGGAACGCGGAAGCCTGTGCAGACAACTTCCAAGTTCTTGCCGTCCGGGTCCATCTTGAAGATCACCCCGTGGTGCTTGACCTTGGCGGGCAGGGCGTGACGAGCCGCTTTCGCAAAGTAGAAGTTGCCTTCCCTGTCCCGGTCGAGATCAAAGGTGAACTCGTGGAAATGGTGCGTGACATGGAACTCGTTGTTGAAGTTTTCGTAGTAGTCGGCCTGCCCGTCTTGGTTCAAGTCGTGCAGAACCGTGATTTGATCCCGGTCCAAGACGTACACCTTGCCGTCCACGACTTCCAAGCCCTGAGGCATGTGGAAGCCCACCGCATAGCGACTCCACGTGAGCTTGTCCAAGTCCTCGTCGACACCGTCGACGATCCAGATATCTCCGGACCATGTCGCTACGGCCGCCCGATCATCGTCGAAGAAGGCGAAGTCGGTCGGTCGAAACCACGAATTCCACGGATTTTCGAACGGCAGAGTAATCTCGTCCACCGTCCACGCGCCGGTGCCTGTACCTAAGCGCCCCTGCGTTTCGACGGTCCTGCGGTAGGTGCGGGGACCGCCCCGAGTGTAGGGCTCGAGCCGCTCGGGCCGGGGGGCTTCCCGCAACGCACCAGCGAATGCCCCTAGCCGCTCGGAACGCACACCGGCGTAGTAGAGCGTGAAGCGCTGCGTCTCGCCAGACCGGGGAATGCTCAGGCGAACTTCGCCCGTCGCCGACAGATCCCATCTGGCCTTCTTGCCCAGACCGGCAACACCGATGGCGGTGCCCTCGTCGCTGCCGAGATGCACGAGATGTTCAATCGCCGGCCCATTGCTCTGGTTGAGTTTCTTGAGCGAGAGCTGACGTGCTTGCCCATCTGGCAGGGCAGCCACTTCGAGCAAGAGCGCTTCCGTCGTAGGGCCGATCTCAAAGGTCCGTGTTAGCGCCTCAACGCCCCAATCGGTCTCGAGGCCCGGCAGTTCGAGCACGTTGGCATCGCCCACCCTGTACTCAAGCACCACCTTGTCGCCGAACATGTAGCGTCCCTTGTACTTGGCCCAATCTCTCGGCAGCGGGCCAAAACCCTCGGGGCGGGGGTCGGCGAAGCTGCCGTCGCGCGCCCAACCCGGCGCGACCGGGGTCTCAAAGACCGGCTCGCCGTCCAAGTGGGGGTGCGGTCCATGCCTCCAGTCATAGACCGTGCCGGTCAACACGTATCGGGGACCGTTCCAACCGGCCGACATGCGCAGCAGTTCGGTGTCGAAAATCACCCCGGCCCGGCGGTCGGCCTCGAGCATGACGGCGTGGGACTTGTAGCTGATGTTGTCGCCGGGCTGCTTGTCTGCCCGCGGATCTTCCGGCTCCTTCACAGTCGCGCTGGCCGAGATCACCGGGCCATAGTCCATGTGCAGCCAAGGCTGTTCCTCGCGCTTGGTGCTGTCGTCGAACCGCGTGCTGGCGAAGGGTGCGCCTTGGTCGATCCAAGCGCGCAGGATGCCGATCTGTTCGGCAGTCAGCGGGCCGCCCGCCGGCGGCATGATCAGATTCTCTTCCAGTCCGGCGACAAGCTGGATCAAGCGGCTGTTCGCACTGTCGCCTCTAACGAAACCGGGCTTGCCGGAATAGCCGCCGCGCTCGGCGGACTTCCCGCGCCACAGGCTATAGCCGTTCATCGCGGCATCGTCGCCGTGGCAGGCATAGCAGTGCTGGACGAAAATCGGATCGACATCCTGCATGAAATCGATCTTGCGGTCGACGGGTGGCGGCAGTTCGGCGGCGGACGAGAACTGTGAAGTTCCGGCTAGAGCGAGCAGAATGGCAGCGCTCAAGGTCAAGCGAGGTCGGAGCGACATATTGAATCGCCACTATTGTAGGTGGGCGGCGGAGCGTGTTGTCGAGACATGGGTTGAAGCGAAATCGGTTGTTCGCGTCGCCAGACCTCTCGGTTAGCGAGGAGGCCGCTACCGCGAATCTCCACTGGACGGGTAGGCACGCAAGCCGAACCTGTATCCAGCGAGCCGCAGCCATCATTGGCTCTCGACCGCCGCAATCCGGGGCTTGGCTGGAGCCTACGCTCCGGCGTTGACAACGGCCGCAATTCCCGCACCGGTCCCATATGCGACGACTGCTACCAAGACACCCAGACCCAGCATCTCAAGACCGCTGACCCACCAACGGCTAGCCGTGACAAGTGAACGCAGTGCACCGACTGCGAATTGCGCGACGAGCGCCAACACTGACGACAGCAAGAATTGAAGCTCCAAGTCCGGCAGAACATAGGGCAAGAGAGGAATTGCGCCTGCGACTGCGAACGCGAAGAACGTTGCCAAGCCGTGCCGCGCCGGATTCGCCTCCTCTTCAGGCAGGTTCTGCCTTTCCCTAGCGCTTTCCCGAGCACGAATACTCAAGAAGTTGCCGACACCCATCGACAGGCCGTCAGCGAACAGGTTGGCAACGCCGACGATTAGCACCGCGGTCGACGACAAAGCTCCCCCGGAGACCCCCGCGACGATTGCGTAGCTGGTCAGTATCCCGTCATTCGTGCCGTAAATCAGATCCCCGATGTAGTGCTGTGCGGTTTCGTACGCCCCGTGAGGTGTACGGTGCAGGGAAGGACGATTCGAGACGTGTCGCATTGCTGCATGATAGCGGTGGCGGGCGTCCCAGAAATTGGCTAGTTGACTGGGGGTTACCGCTGGGAAATCAAGTAGTGCTAACCGCGAAGGCTGGAGTAGCAGGTGGAAGAAGAGGGCCCGGCCGCCGAGCCTCTCAACTACGCGGTACAGCCTGCAGCACTACCAACGGGACCCAGCACTATGTTTCGCGCCTAAATGATGTTTCGCGCCTAAATGATCGCAATCGTGTAGCGCGCGGTAGGGACACGCCCAAGGCATACCCCACCGCGGTCCCGCTCTCCGGTGGCAGCGGTCTTGGTTTCGCTGGGGACGCCAATTCTCTTGTTTAAGTATATGTTTTTCAGTAGGTTAGGGGAATAGAATAGCGATCTACCCCTCATGGCACCCCACAATGAGGCGTGGTTGCCACCCCCTGCCAAGAGTGCAGTGCACGCATGTTTCGGGGAGAATACCGCTCCGCAACATCGCCGTTCCACGCGCGAAGCACCAACCGGATCACCTCTCAGTGTCCTAACTCCCTTTCGCGCGGTGTGTCCGCGGCAGGGACCTATCACCGCAGCGAGGCTGCCGACAGGACCCGCGCCTTCCGCGCGAGGCTGCGCCGACGCCACGGCGACACGCATGCCTGACACCAACCACCCCATCTCGCATGGCCAGTCTGACTGATTCGATGCGACTCCGCTCATTGCATCGCCGATGCGAGTGAATGCGGGCCTGCGGGACTGGACCCAATTGCGCGCTATAGTCTAAACGCCGAAGGAATTGTGCTTCTCAGGTTGCCAAGCGGTCACCGCACATCACAGGAATTGTGCGACAACGCTCGCCGTCGTTCACGTTTCGGATTCCTCACAGATACCAGATCCCGCACCTGACAATGTGCGAGCAGGCGCAACCAGCAGGATGGATTCTAGGCGGCGTCGAGACTGCCTCCTTGGCTGGCCAGAGGGGAGCGTCTTGCCGAAGAGCAGACAGAGCGCTACATGCCAGCACCCGCTGAACCCAAGATCTTCCACATCATTCACGTGGACCGACTTCGCTCCGTCATCAAGCCTAATGGGCTACTGAGCGATGCACGGATTGCTCACCGGAAACCAGCCGGAACCACGATTGGCATGCAAGACATCAAGAGGCGGCGCCTGACGGAGCGGCGTCTCAACAGTCATCCAGACTTGTTTGTCGGGGAGTGCGTCCCGTTCTACTTCTGCCCGCGCTCTGTCATGCTTTATGTGATCAGTTGCGCAAACCATCCGCAGCTGTCCTATCTTGGCGGTCAAGAGCCAATCGTCCATTTGGAAGCCGATTTGCGGGCAACCGTTTCGTGGGCAGACAGAAAGGGCCTTCGCAGGGCGTTCACCCGATCAAACGCCGGCGTCAAGTACTGCGAGGACCGGTCTGACCTAGGGCAATTGGATGTGATCGACTGGGACGCCGTAAAGGCCAGGGACTGGCAGGCCTGCAAGGAAGGCAAGCAGGCGCAGTTTCTGCTCGAGCGGCGATTCCCGTGGAAGCTCGTTTCGCGCATTGGCGTTTATTCCCGGGCGATGTATTGTCAGACTGAGCAAGCCCTCCGCAAAGCGGCACACAACCCATCCGTTGAAATCCGCCGAGAGTGGTATTACTGAGATGGGTCGTACCGAAAAGCAACCGTGATCACTTACAAGACCGGCGACATCCTGACCGAATCGACGGAAGCCCTAGTCAACACCGTCAACTGTGTCGGCGTCATGGGGCGTGGGATCGCGCTTCAATTCAAACGCGCATTTCTCGATAACTTCAAGGCCTATGCTGCCCTTTGCGAGCGGAATCAGGTTCGACCCGGACAGGTGTACGTCTTCGAAACAGGCACGGTCGTGCCGCCGCGCTACATCGTCAACTTTCCGACCAAGCGACACTGGCGCGGCAAGAGCCGAATCGAGGATATCGAGGCCGGATTGGAATCACTGGTGCAGGAAATCCGATCGCGCAGGATCCGTTCGATTGCCATTCCTCCGCTCGGAAGCGGGTTGGGGGGGCTGCCTTGGCACGACGTACGTGCGCGCATGGTAGCGGTTCTGGGTGCCCTCGAGGAAGTCGAGATTGTCATTTATGAGCCGGGAGGCGGACCGGCGGACGTTCGTCCAGACAGGTCACGCGATGTCCCGACTATGACACCCGGCAGGGCGGCGCTGGTGGAGCTGCTTGACCGATACCTGCTCGGTTTGCTGGATCCGTTCGTCACGCTGCTGGAAGCACACAAGCTCATGTACTTCATGCAAGCCGCAGGGGAGCCACTGAAGCTGAGGTTCACGAAGGGTCCCTACGGACCATACGCCGAAAACCTGCGGCATGTACTGCACGCTATCGAAGGGCATTTCGTATTCGGCTACGCCGATGGTGGCGACGCTCCGAGCCGGCAGCTGCGACTGGTGCCGGGGGCCTTGGAGGACGCGCGCATGTTCCTCGCCGACAAGGCCGACACGCAGAGACGGTTCGAATCTGTGTCCGACTTGGTTGACGGATTTGAGTCGCCGTTCGGCCTAGAGCTACTGTCCACAGTCCACTGGACCGCCGAGCACGACGCGGAGTCTCATAATCCGCACGAGATCATTAAGAACACCTACAGTTGGAGCGAGAGAAAGAAGCAGTTCTCGCCATACCAAATCGAGCTTGCGCTCCGCGTTCTGACCGCCAAGAGCTGGCTCAGTTCGGCCAGCCATGCCTAACAGGAAACCCTGAGGGGTTCGCGCTTGAGGCCCAGACCACTAAAGAACCGCTAGCGAACACCATCCTCGTCATTGCTGCTGCTGAATCAGCGGCAGCGAGGAGAGAGCCCGTGCTCAACGAACGAAAAGCCTCGCACCACCCTCACCGCCACAATTCTCTTGGCCGGGTGGCCACGGGCAGTTACCCACCCGTGGCTCCCACAGATCCGGACTTGCCCGATTCGGGCATCCGGCTCCTCGGGCTATGGATTCGCTGCAGGTCCGTAAATGCTATGGACGACACGTGGCGGGGGAAGGCGGTAGTGCGTTGTCAGACGGTCGAAGTGAGCCCAGTTCAGCCGCGTGTGCCACGAGCGGCGATTCAGCCACTTGCGCCATGCGCGGCGGACTTCGTAGTGAAATCGTCCCAAGGCACGTGCGTTGCCGGTATTGCCGTAGCAGGCATAATGGCCTTGCAGCTTGGGGCTCAAGGCCGCCTGCTGCTCCGCCAGTGACCAGTGTCGGTGCGCTCGGCACCACTGGCCGACGGCTCGCACGGCTCGGGTGAACCGGTTCCGTTCTGTCTTGCGTTGCACCACCCAGCGCCTCTTGCGGGCTCAGCCGCTACCCGCGTCGAGCCGATGCCCCCACTCAGGTAGCACCGTACCGCCTGAGTCACGCTTGTGCGATCCCGGCGCAAGCACATCGGGTCCCTCCAGCCCGGTCTCGGCTAGGCCGGATCACGCGCATGCCTCATGGCAGCGAGCGTCCCGGAACGACCTCGCGGAGCAGTTCTTCCGCAGGCAGGCACAAAGTCCCATCGATCTCCAACCGCTCATCCCCACCGTACGCTAGACGCGTTCGGGCCTGCGGGTAATCTTCGCGGAAGCGCTTCAGGTGACTGAGATCCCCCTGCCGCACCTGCCGCGAGTGCTTGACCTCTAGCGCCCAAAATTCGTCCTTGCCGTAGACCACGAAATCAACCTCGCTTCCGGCACGAGTCCTCCAGTAGTAGAGACTGGCGGACGATCCCGAATAGCTCAGCCAAGCCCTCAGATGTTGCGCGACCAACCCTTCGAGCGCCCCTCCGCGGATCTCTTCGGGTTGGTCCAGCGGGCCGGCGGGCCGTAGCGATCGGAACACGCCAGCGTCGGCAAAGTAGAACTTGGGATGGGCAGCCGTATGCCGTTTCGCTCGCTTCGTGAAGACAGGTACGCGGAACGCTAGCAGCAAGTCTTCTACGATTTCCACGAATCCCTCGACTGTCTTGCGGCTGACGGCACATTCCCTAGCAACTTCGCTCACGTTGAGGACCGCCCCATGCGCAAAGCTGATCGCTTCGAGAAAGCGATGGAACGCACCGGTGTTGCGGATTAGGCCCTCCGCCTGCACCTCTTGCTGCACGTACAATCCGACGTACGAATTCAGTGTGTCCGCAGGGTCTCGTGCGTCCCAGACAATGGGCAGCAACCCCACTTCGATTGCCGCATCCAAACTGAATCTCGACCCGAGTTCCGCTGCCATGAATGGATGCATGATGCGCAGCGTCGCACGACCCGCTAGCAAATCGACGCCTGCTCGCTTGAGCTTTCTGGAACTGGAGCCGGTGAGCACGAAGCGCGGGCAATGGGGACGCTCAATCAATTGGTGCACGACGGTCAGTAGTTCCGGTACCCGCTGCACTTCGTCAATCACAACGTCGTTCGTTCCAGGGTTCGCCGCGACCAGTTCGCGTAGGCGCTCAGGACGGGCCGCATAGATCCGCTGCTGTGCGGGCGACAGAAAGTCGACCCAGAGCGCACTCGGAAGTGCGTTCAGCAACCAGGTGCTCTTCCCCGTTCCCCGCAGTCCGAACAGGAAGGAGTGCCCAACGGGAGGGCGAAAAAATTTCCTTTCAATCGCCATAATGCGACTCATTATGGCAAATTATGGTGCATTTTGCAGGCAAGTTCACCCGTGGGACGATCGAACCCCATACAAGTCCCAGCTTGGATGCACCGACTCAACATTTGCCCGACGAGTGCCGTTCGCCCTAGCCGGGATGGCCCTGTCCGACCAGCCAGCCACGCGGGGACCACCCCGGAACTGTCCTAGCCGACGTGTTGCGGGGCGAACCATTCTGCACCTGACCGGAATCTGTGTTCCTCGCATGTCCGTCGAACATGATCGGCTCAGAGCTTGCGGCTTGGCAGCAGACCGTGACGTGGATCCTGCCCTCAACATTCTCACGGCTGGGATGCTTGCCCCGGTAGGTCAACGTGGCGCACTAGGTCGTGCGTTAAGCCAGAAACGAATTCGAATGTAGCGTGATGCTACTTTCGTATATGATTCCCTAAGATTGGGCTCAGGGACGACGTTCAGTGGGACTGCAGCCAGTTACGGATGCCATTGTTGATCGGATGGTTCGGGCTATCGTCGACGCGATTGACCCTGAGCAGGTCATCCTCTTCGGCTCTCGTGCGCGCGGAACCGACAAGGCGGATTCAGACGTAGATTTGCTCATCGTGCACTCAGAGCCGTTCGGTGCGGGCAGGAGCCGGCACCGAGAAACCGTGCGCGCGTACGAGGCACTGTCGGGCTTGCGAGTCGCAAAGGACATCTTGGTATACAGTCGCCCCGAGGTCGAGTACTGGCGTGATTCGCTCAACCACGTTGTTGCCCGGGCCCTGCGGGAGGGGAGGGTCCTATATGAGCGACCGGAAATACGCACGGGCGCTCGTTAAGGCCGCCGAATCCGACATGCGGGCACTCCAAGGGATGTCCGACCCGGAGTTCTTCTCGGACGAAATCGCAGGCTTCCACGCTCAGCAGGCTGCCGAGAAGCTTCTCAAGGCATGGCTCGCCGTGCTCGGCGTGAGCTTTCCTATGACGCACGACCTAGGAGCGTTGCTCGACGTACTCGCCGAACGTGAGCCGGATGCCGAGGAATTTCGAGGGCTGATCGCCCTGAATCCTTTCGCGGTTCAGTTCCGCTACGAGGCGATCGGCGAGGAGATGGATCCCCTTGACCGGCACAGATTGGTCGACGATCTCCGAATACTGGGCGAACGTGTGCAAGCAGGGCTGCAAGACCGGGAGGGCTCGAGGTGATGGGCTGCGAAGGCTTCGGGCTCCGCACGCCGACGAGTTGACCTTTCCCGGCGCCGAGAGAGCTTGGCACGGGGATCTCTCGTCTCTCCTGATCGGATGGCTTGCAAGCAACAATGACGCCAACTAGGTGGGCGTCCGAAGCATTGCAGTTTCGGGCTGTGTCGAATGCTCTATGCTGTGTCCGATGCGACTTGCTCTTGGTCTTGCTGTCTTGGTCAGCTGGGCGGCCCCAGCACTCTCGAATCCCAATGTCGTGGTGATACTCGCAGACGACCTCGGCTATGGCGATGTCGGAGCCTACAACCCCGAGTCAAAGATACCTACTCCGCACCTTGACGGGCTTGCCACGGACGGCATGCGCTTCACGGACGCTCACGCCCCGGACGGTGTCTGCTCGCCGACACGCTATGGCCTGCTGACCGGCCGGTACGCGTGGCGGACATGGCTGAAGCGGGGGGTGTTGACCGGATCGTCCCCGCCACTTCTCGAGTTGGAGCGATTGACGCTGGCCGACATGCTCAGCCAACAGGGCTACCAGACTGGCATGGTGGGCAAGTGGCACCTTGGACGGCGGTGGCACCTGATCGACGAGTCGCGAGACCAGACCGTGCAAAACATCGACTGGTCAAAGCCTGTGAGCAATGGCCCCTCACATCACGGCTTCGCGTACTCATTCGGGCTTGCCAAGCCCGCTTGGACCTTCGTGGAGAACGGCAAGGTGTTGGCAAGACCGACACTGGCGTTTGACCTGAGCCACTTGCCTGCCTATCTGATGGGAGGCAACAACAACCGAGGAACGAAAGCACCCGGCTTTGAATTCGAGCGCATGTTGCCTCGGTTTACCGAGGAAGCGGTGGGATTCATTGCAAGGGCAGCATTGAGCGAAGAGCCTTGGTTCCTGTATTTCGCGCCTCTGGCACCACACCGTCCCGTCGTGCCGAACAAGGATTTCCGCGAACAAAGCGCAGCCGGCCTTTACGGTGATTTCGTTGCAGAGGTGGACTGGTCGGTCGGGGAGGTGCTGGCCGCAATCGAGAGAAGCGGACAGGCTGACAACACTCTGGTCGTCGTGACCAGCGACAACGGGCCGGAAGCTGACGCTTACCGACGGATCTTGGAGTATCGCCATGCCAGCATGGCGACATTGCGGGGCCTGAAACGGGATCTGTGGGAGGGGGGCCATCGCGTACCGTTCCTAGCACGCTGGCCCGGCAAGATCCCGGCAGGCAGCGTACAGGACGAGGTGCTGTGCCTGACCGACCTCATGGCGACAGTGGCGGCGATCGTCGGCTTCCGGCTGCCGAGCGACGCCGCGGAGGACAGCTACGACATGAGCGCTGCGCTTTTCGGTTCCGAGCGGGACTCGCCCGTGCGCGAGGCAACGGTCCATCACGGCTCCAGAGGATGGTTCGGAATCCGGCAAGGTGACTGGGTGCTCATCGACCACCCGACCGGTGACAACAACGGCGGAGCGAACCGGGAGCCCGAGTGGTTCCGGCAACAGCGCCTTGCAAGGGAACACGACCAAGACGTCGAACTGTTCAATCTCCGCGATGATCCCGCGCAGACAACCAATCGCGCGGCGGACGCACCCAAACGGGTGAACAGCATGCGGCGATTGCTGGATCGCTACAAGCGGGACGGCCGCAGCGTCAGCCGGTGACCCGATGACAGGGCGGGTCTCGCCGGGCCCTCATATGAGTTCGCGCGCGCCGCCAATCACGGCTGCGATTTCGCGAATCCCGACGCCCGGGCCCGTTGGGACGCCGAGCTTGCCATCTCGGATCCAGAGTGGCGGATCGAACCAGTCAGCGTACCTCTCGATGTTTCGCTTGTACTCTTGGTACCGTCCGATATCCTTCGTTCGGGACGCGAAGTGCAGCATGTAGACGAACCCGAAGCCTCCGGAGATATGAACGGTAGTCGGCATCTGGGCCAGTTCGGCCATGTTGGCGACCCGCGCCGAGCGAAGCATGCCTCCGTAGTAGTGCAGGTCGGGCTGGACGATGTCGACGCCTCGATTGGCGATCATCCAGCGGAATCGACGCTCGCTGTACTCTTGCTCTCCTCCGGAAACCGGAAGGGCCAGCGAATCGGCTACCGCCTTGGTGTCCTCGAGATGGTCGAACGGGCAGGGCTCTTCGAAGTAGACTGCCCCGACCTCTTCCAAGAGGCGGCCGATCGGCAGCGCGTGCTCCGGGTCGTAGGAACTGTTCGCGTCGCCATGGAGGTCGATGGCGTCGCCCAGCGCCTTCCGGGCTAGCAGGATCAGGGATTCCGATCGCCCTGGGGAAGCATCGAGGTTGCGGCTCATGCGCCCCCCGAGCCGGAATTTCACCGCCTTCGCACCGGTTTCGTCGACCAACCCCTGCAGGTACTCGACTTCCTCCTCCGGCGTCGAATCACGGCGGCCGCTGGCAACATAGAAGTCGATCTCGTCGCGAATAGTCCCGCCCAGCAGGTCACCGATCGACTTTCCGCACGCACGGCCCATCATGTCGAGCAGGGCGAATTCGACCCACGCCTGCACGGACCAGAGTGCGAGGCCTTGAAGCTTGTAGTTGCTGCGGTGCCTGTAGAGTTCGAAGAGCAGTTCCGACTCCAGCTTCCTAGCGTCCTTGCCAACAAAGAACGGGATGACCAAGTCTTGCAGGATCGGCCCGAGATAGCGGCGGCCGTTTGTCAGCGACACCCCTTCGGCCCCGTCCTTAGAACGCACATGAACGAACTGGTCGCCATCCTTTTCCAGAAGGCGGATCGAGTCGATGATCAAAGGGGCGTCCAGCGCCGACACGTCGAGCACGGGTAGCGCGGCGGCGGCATCCAAGGCTCCGGTGTCGGGTCCGGACCCTGCCTGCTGTGGCGTGCCGCCGCACCCCGCCAAGGGCACAGTAGCCACTGATGCCGTGAGCAATTCCCGCCGTGTTGGCTGCCTTCGCATGTTGTCCCGAACTGATTTGGTGCCGTAGAGCGACAGCCTTGGTGAGGCCAAGCCGCCCGCGTGTGATGGGCAACTAGACCGTAGCACGCCCCGTGGTTACCAGCATCGCAGCGAGCCTACCCGGTTGCCATTTTCAATAGGTTGAGAACGGTTTTCCAGTTTCGGAATGTCACTCGCGTCCCAAGCATCCGCTCCACGTAGCCCGCTGTGAGCCGAGTCCGTGCCATCCCATTTGGCAGGCGCATGTAGATCTCCCGCCCACGGACGACAAACTCATCGGGCGGAGACCGGTCCGTGTCGAGGCTGGAGACTGCATCAGATGATGGCCGGTCGGCGAGGAAACCCACGTGCAGGATGCGGGTTCCCTGCGATTCGCCCGGAAACGGATTCGCCTCGACCGCTTGAGCCAACTCGTCGACAGACCGCAGAACGATTGGGATGTCGGTCCCAATCCGGGCAGAGACCGCCGCCGCGACGGTTTCACGGGCTGCTAGCGAGACAGTGGGGCTCGCGTCAAAGACGACGTTCCCGCTTTGGATGTAGGTTCGCACGCAAGCGCAGCCTGCGCCTTCGAACAGCCGCGCGAGCTCATCCATCGGCAGGCGGTTCCTGCCGCCGACGTTGATCCCTCGTACCAGAGCGACATAGGTGCTGCGGCTGGTTGCGGAATTGAGCATCGGCGTAATCTACTTCGCTCGCGGCGAGAGTGTCAGCCCAGCGCTCTGGCACCACCGCCGGGCCACAAGATTCAGCAATGCCCGCCCAGCTGCCGCAATGTTCCCCAACTGATGACCGCACAAGGTCCGAATGTGCCAGGCCTCTCGCCAAGAGGTCACAACCACTCGCCGTTGCGCCGCCAGATACGTGCCAAGCCGAACCCGCTCAGTCCTGCCACGACCGCGGCCATCGCCGCAACCAGGTCGCCTTGGACGGCCTGTCGTGGTCCGCACCTCCCCGGCGTCCGAGCGGTTGGGGCCCACCGACACCGTGCGCACCTACCAGCGCCTCAGTACTGTCGAGTGCGCCTTCCGCAGCTTCCGGACGGTGGACCTGAATGTCCGCTCACTCTACCCGTAGCAATTGTCGAGGCAGACCGCGTAGGTGGCTTCCATGGATGCCCCGGTTGCCGGAACGACTGCCAACAAGGCTAGCGCCCAAAGGAGCCCCTGCCTGTCATCCGTTGGCGACTGACTAAGCAAGAACGCGGCGCCGAATCCGGCAGGCATCAGAAGACGACGGCAAGCAGAGCTTGAACCCGGGCCCTTGGCGCGCTCTCAGGATGTGCCACTCCGGCGGCCCAACGCGTGTAGCGCACTTGGGGCGTGAGAGCCCAGCGGCGCGATCGGAACAGGTCGAAGCCGCAGGCGGCAACCACTCCGTAGCGAGGCTCGTGCCAGCGTTCTCTCAGCACCCGGAACGTTGGACCGAAGCCGACGAATGGCCGCCGCGGCGCTGTCTCGAATCGATAGGTCACGATTGTCGGCACCTCTAGGAATCCCCGAGGAGACTCTCGGTAGAAGGTGCCGGAGTACTGTTCCGCCGGTTCGCCGTACTCTACCTCGGAGGTAACCGTGGTGGGCAGCAACCGGTACGAAAGGCCGGCCTGCAGCGAGAACCCGCGGCCCAAGCGCCGCGCCGCGAAGGCGCTGGCAAGCGGCGAAACGGATCCGTGCCGAACGTGCTCTGTCGATGTAGACGTGACCATTAGCGGGGGGAGCGGGGGGGGCTGACCGAACTCCGCGACAGAATTGGTGGACGTCGTGCTGCCGGTCCGCGCTGGGGCCAGGCTGGCCCCAGCCATGATGCCGAACGAGAACCGCTTCGAAACGGAACCTCCCGCGGCGCGCCGGTTGTCGGCCGCAGCCTCTCCGGAAATCGCAGGGGGGCCGTGAAGCGCCACCTCAGGATTCTGGGTCGATTCCGCTGCTGTGTCGCTGCCTTGGGCGGAGCCCGCAAGAGCCGCCAACAGCATCAGTGCGGTGACCGAAATCGTCTTGCCGAGCATGTTTTCCTCGCGGAACCGTTTCCGGCCCGTCTATCTTCTTAGACGCTTGGGACACGCATGCGTCACAGTTGTTTCGTGACTGCCCAGGCACGCGCGCCAGAAAGCACTAGCCCATGTTTGACGTGCGCCGTGGAAAGGCGCTGTGTCCTAGCGGGTTCAAATCCCGCCCGGCAACTGTTGCTCCAGCCGCTAGCAATTGGAGCGGTTCGAGGAGGTAACGACACGGACTGAAGCTGATGTCGTGCAGGCATGGCTGGCGTTGAGCGCCATCGGGGCGTCGCACCCGCGCTGCCTTGCGAACCGCTTCGAAGGCCCCTTGCACGACCCGCATGTTGAGCGGTGTTCCGTCCCGATTCGTGAAGAGTGCGGATTCTGCACTGCCAGGGACTCGATCCCGCTGCCGGGATGAGTCGTACGCGGCAAGATGGCGTGCAGGGGCGGCACTGATCGGCAGGCGCTGCAGCGAAGCAGAGCTGATCGAGTTAATCGATCAACTGCTAGAAGCCGAACGTCCTCGCGCTGCATTCCATAGCGCAAGTTTCGCTTGGCCGCTGATCGCGACGTCACGGCTGAAGCGTCTTCTCGGTGCCGTTGCGACCGTGGCCGCAGAGCCCGAGGAGCACTACCGACTCGATCCCTACCACCTCTCCAAGGCCCTGAAGACACTAAGTGGTCGGCCCAATGTCGGGCGGGATGAGATGGCACAGCTTGAGTTCCTATACTTCGATGCGCTTGACCGCAGCGAACATGGAATTCCCAATCTAGACCGACAAATCGTCGAATCGCCGACCCTATTCGTTGAAATTCTGGCTCTTGCGTACAGGCGACGCGATGGCGGACAGGATCCCCCGAAATGGCGTATAGACGACCGCGGGTAACGTGCCGCCACGGCCGCCTCTTTCCGTCGGCTCTTGGATCGAATTGACCATGTCCCTGGTAGCGGGACAGACGGAAGAGTCACCACCTAGGTGCTATTGGTCTGGGTGAAAGAAGTGCGGAGGCTCTGTGCTACTACACACGACCGCGTTGAGATCGGTGACCAACACATCGGTCAGCTTCTTTCAAGGGCAGCCGCCGACCCGGATGGCAAGCGGCCGTCCTCACCAGTCTGCGAAGTGATGGAAGAGATTGCCTCCCAACAGATGGGCGTCGGCTATTCCATCGGCGTTCAAAACGCGAGAGGCGTGGAGTTGCGCGGGAAGGGTGGGGCGCAGGAACGCGATCTTGCAGCAGAGTATCGGAGGCTCGCGAAACAATGCGCCTTCGATTTCCCGTTTGTGAGCGGCGTCCTAGAAAGCGTCGCGGCCGACTATGAATGAATGGCGAAGTGGCGGGACGATGAAGCGGAGATCGAAATGCGGCGAGAGCATTGAGGTTGAGGCGCGTGTGACGGGCAACTAGACCGTAGCACGTGCCGTGTTCGCCGGCATTGCAGCGAGCCTACCCGGTTGCCATTTTCAACAGGTTGAGGACGGTTCTCCAGTTTCGGAATGTCACTCGCGTCCCAAGCATCCGCTCCACGTAGCCCGTTGTGAGCCGAGTTCGTGCCATCCCATTTGGCAGGCGCATGTAGATCTCCCGCCCACGGACGACAAACTCATCGAGCGGAGACCGGTCCGGGTCGAGGTTGGAGACCGCATCAGATGATGGCCGGTCGGCGAGGAAACCCACGTGCAGGATGCGGGTCCCCTGCGATTCGCCCGGAAACGGATTCGCCTCGACCGCTTGAGCCAACTCGTCGACAGACCGCAGAACGATTGGGATGTCGGTCCCAATCCGGGCGGAGACCGCCGCCGCGACGGTTTCACGGGCTGCTAGCGAGACAGCGGGGCTCGCGGCAAAGACGACGTTCCCGCTTTGGATGTAGGTTCGCACGCAAGTGCAACCGGCGTCCTCGAACATCCGAGCGAGCTCATCCATCGGCAGGCGGTTCCTGCCGCCGACGTTGATCCCTCGTAGCAAAGCGACATTGGTGCTGCGGCTGTTTGCGGAATTGAGCATCGGCGCAATCTACTTCGTTCGCGGCGAGAGTGTCAGCCGAGCGCCCTGGCACCACCGCCGGGCCACAGATTCAGCAGTGCCCGACCTGCTGCCGCAACGCTCCCCAGCTGATGACCGCACAAGATCCGAATGTGCCAGGCCTCTCGGCAAGAGGTCACAACCACTCGCCGTTGCGCCGCCAGATGCGTGCCAAGCCGAACCCGCTCAATCCTGCCACGGCCGCGGCCATCGCCGCTCGGGCGATTTCCCCGTACAGCATGAATCCGGTCGTGAACAAGAGAGCGTAGATTCCCGTCGAACCAAGCAGCGAAGCCAGCAAAGGAACGATCAGACCGCCGCTTCGGTCAGCGCTGACGTCGGCCCCGGCCATGCGAGCGACTCGCTTCCAGCCGGGTCCGGCAGGTCGGATCTTGCGATAGAAGCCGACCAAGGTCGCTTCATCGCTCGGAGGGCCCAAGTACACGAATGGCAGCCAACAACCTGTGGTCAACGCCACGCCAATCACAAGCTGCTGCCATGCGCCCAATCCAGTGTCCAGCATCGGCAAGATCAGGGCAATCGAGAACGATGCGAGCATCGCGGCCAGTTCGGTGGCGGCGTTGATGCGCCACCAAAACCAGCGCAGCAGAAACAGCAAGCCCGTCCCCGCACCGATCTGCAACAAGATCTGGAACACCTCCAGAGCACTCTCGATGGTTAGCGAAACAGCGCACGCGAGCACCATCAGCAGGACCGTGAACCAGCGCCCTGCCCAGACCAACTGCCCTTGGCTGGCATCGGGACGCAGGAAGCGCCGGTACACATCGCCGACCAAGATCGACGAGCCCCAATTCACTGAGGTCGACATCGTCGACATGTAGGCGGCAGCCAGCGACGTGACCACCAAGCCCAGCAGGCCTGGCGGCAGAAATGTCAGCATCGCCGGGTAGGCCAGGTCATTCCGCACCACGTCAGCAGACACGTGGGGGAAGCGCAGCTGGATGCTGTCGAGATCTGGAAATACGATCAGCGAAGCCAGGGCCACGACAATCCACGGCCACGGTCGCAAGCCGTAGTGCAGCACGTTGAACAACAGCGTCGCGCCGAGCGCGTGCGACTCGTTCTTGGCCGATAGCATGCGCTGGACGAGGTAGCCCCCGCCTCCGGGTTCCGATCCGGGGTAGTAAGCAGCCCACCACTGCACCAACAGAGGGACCAAGAATACCGGCGCCAGGTCAGTCCAAGACGTCGTCTCCAGCGATGGCCAGAAGGCCGTCCGCTGGCGCACGGCTTCGTGCGCCAGCAAGCCACTCAGCCCGCCAACTTCGGGCAACCGCACGATGTACACGGTCGCTGCCACCGATCCGACCATGGCCATACCGAATTGGACCAAGTCTGTCAGCAGCACTCCCTGAAGACCGCCTAGGGCGCTGTAGGCCAAGGTCACGCTGGCGGCCACGATTACCGTCTGGACCGGGCTCCAGCCAAACATCACCGAACCGATCTTGATCGCGGCGAGCGTGACCGCAGCCATGATCAAGACGTTGAACACCAAGCCTAGGTAAACGCCCCGGAATACCCGCAGGAAGGCCGCCGTCTTACCCGAGTAGCGCAACTCGTAGAACTCGACGTCCGTCGCGACACCCGAGCGCCGCCACAACTTGGCGTACAGAAACACTGTCAGCATTCCCGAAAGCAGGAAGGCCCACCATGTCCAATTGCCCAGCACGCCATCGCGACGGACGATGTCAGTAACCAAGTTGGGAGTGTCTGTAGAAAAGGTCGTAGCGACCATGGAGACTCCCAGCAGCCACCACGGCTGGCGGCGGCCAGCCAGGAAGAACGACGAGAAATCGCTCGAGGCGTTCTTGGCAACGCGCAGCCCGACCGCCAGCGAGAAAGCGAGGAAGAGGGCGAGTATCAGCCAATCGACAGTCGTCAGGTGCATGCGTCACCCCGTGGGGGGCGTGGACATTTTGGTGCCGCTACGAACGCGCCGAAAACCCTGATTGGCAGGCGCCTTGCGAGGCGTGCGAGCCGACCACCGCACCCAAGCTAGACACGCTTGACCGCCGCGATCAGCCCCTTCAGCGAGTGCTCGCTGGCAGCAGCCTTGCTACCGCCCAACGTGTAGTGAGTTTCCAACGAGACCACGCCATCGAACCCGTCGCTCAGCAGCGCCCGGAGCTGGCCCACGTGATCGAACTCGCCATCGCCGACTCCGCACCATTCGACCTCGCCATCCGCCGTGTGCCGGTAATCACGGAAATGCACGTGCCAAATGCGGGAACTGTCAAGAGACTCGTAGCCCGCGGGAAACGGCTCGTCGTCTCCGGCCCGGGCGGAATTGTTCGGATCCCAGGTCAGGCCCAAGGCGGGCGAACGCACCTTCGCCAGTAGTTCAGCGGAATGAGCCGCGGTCTCGACGTAGCTCCCGGCTACGTTCTCGACAGCGAGGCGGAAGCCCGCCCGCTGGGCGCGCTCGGCGGACTCAGCAACCAGTTCGAAGATCCTCGGGTAGGCCACCGAGTCCGGCCGGCCGCCGCGCGGATAGGTGAACGCAAACGTCCGAATGAGGTTCGTGCCGAAGACCTCGGCCCGCTCGAACGCCCGCTCAAGCAAGTCCCACTGCTTCTGCAATGCCCGCGCACCATCGCCGGAATCGCTGTCCGGCAACGGAACCTTGAAGAATCCTGTGTCGAGGATCGCGAGCCGAATGCCGGCGTCGTCCAGCAGAGTACGCGCATACTTGATCTTCTCGATCGGCCAGGACGTGTTGTACCGGCCCCACAACCCTCGAATTTCGCAGTATTCCAAGCCATGTCGCCCGAGGAAATCCAGAGCCACTCGAAGATCGTCGTCGATCTCGTCGGTGGTGACGGCCAAACGGATGGGCGGAGAGGCGTCCTTTGCAAACACATTGGCCAGACTGGCCGACAGCGCCACTCCGGCTCCGACGAATGCTCTTCTTGATGTGCGTGCCACGGTTTTGGAGATTATAACTGTTGCCAACGATGAACCGTGGGATTGAAGTGGCCGGGCATCGCGCGACCGACTGTCTGCTGGGCGTGGCCGGCTGTTTGCTCGGTGCGTGGCTCGCGAACACGCTGGGCACCGCTTGCATGTGGGCCGTGCGAGTGGTCGGCGACGCCGAACTGATCGAGGGGCGTTTCGGCACGGTGATAGCGCTGCCATCCAGTGCCCCTTGGATCATGCACGCACTGCGAGAGTTTGGCCCGCTGGCGCTCACAATGCTCGCCTTCGGGGCGGCAGCTTGGCTGGCTTGCCACGCGAAGCTGGCGCCCTCGCTCGCTGCCGCTTGCGCGGCATTCTGGCTCGGCACCTCGATCTGCGTCGACCTGTTGCGGTACGGGTGGACCAACGGCGGACCCTTGGAACTGCTCTTACAGGCCTTGGGGATACCGCAGGGTGGGGAGCTTGTGCAGCAGGGGCTGGCAATCGTGCTCGTTTTCGGCATCGCTCTGCTGCTGCGCTCCGGGCTGCGAGAATCGCAACTATTCCCGCTGAGCGCATTCGCCGTACCGGCTTGCCTAGTTCACTATCTGGTCTGGGATCCGCAGATCGACTCGCGGCTCTTGGCCCGCATCGGCGCAGGCTACGTTCCCGTGGTCTTGGCCGTTGCCACGGCAGCGTCGGCAACACTTCCTTGGCGAGTCTGGCAGCAGCCCTCCTTGCGCAGCGTGGCGATTCTGTCTGTGGCGGGTGCATTGGCAGTGGCCTTGCCAGTGCCAACTCCGACACGCGACGAAGCGGTTGCTTGGGCCGAAGTGACCTCTGAACATTGGAGCATCCGATTCGAGGAGTCTGGATTCACGCCGAAAGATCGCAACGACTGGATCGAGGGTGCCGACAAGCGATTGTCGCTCTACCGAGAACGACTGGGCCTGCCCTCGATGCACGAGCCGATTCCCGTTCACGTGGTCGACTCAGAGGCCGCCATGAGCAGTCTAGGCGCTGGGCGCAGGACCGCAGATGGCTTCGCCTTGGACGCCAAAGGCGGCGCGATGCTGATGGGCACTCCTGATTTGTTGCCGGAAGATCCGCGCGCCGAGCCGCTACTGGCGATGCGCCAAGCTTGGGGCACGCCGGGGTCGGCACCAATGGCGCTGGCATTGGCTCGCTACGCCGTGGGCCAATACGACGGTTCAAGCTTGCGAGCGGCGGCTTCGCGTATTGCCTGCCAAGAGGCTCCCTACACAGCCGCAGCAGCGTTGGGCATCGCGAGTGGCTGGCGTTCCCCGCTGGCGCGCGATGCAGTTGGCGGCGCGTGGGTCGACAGTGTCGCCGCACGGCACGGAACGGCGATTCTTCAGACGCTGTACCGCCAGCCCGCGACTGCCTCGCTGCGGCTTTGCGCGGATTGCATTCCGCCTTGCGAGGCGGCCGCCATGCCAGCGCGTGCTCCGGAACGACCAGACACGTATTTCAAAGGCGTCTCGTTTTCGCACGAAGGCCGGGGCAGCGGCGGTTACGGCAGCCGGGCAGCCCTTCGAGAGCTGGGGCGCATTCGGGAGCACGGCGCGAATGCCGTGGCTCTGGTCCCGTATGCCTTCACGGCGGCCCCGAACGAGACGGCCATCCGATTCCAGACGCTGGAAACCGACGCAAGGCTCATGCGGTCAGCAGCGCGCGCCCGGCGGCTCGGACTCGCCGTCATGCTCAAGCCGCATCTGTGGGCGGGCCGCCGATTTCACGGAGACATCTCGTTCCGGGACGAGGCCCGCTTCGACGCATGGTTCGAGGACTACCGGAATTGGATGCTCCACTATGCGCGCTTCGCGGAACTCCATGGCATCGAAGTATTGGCCGTTGGGAACGAGTTGGCCGGACTGACGGTGCGCGAGGACGCTTGGCGGGGCTTGATCGCCCAAGTCCGGCGGATCTACCGCGGGTCCTTGACGTACGCGGCGCACTGGGAGGAAGAACTCGAGCGGCTCTCATTCTGGGACGAGTTGGACTATATCGGTGTCAACTTCTACTTCCCGATCGCAGCATCGGGCGAGGACCCCGAGCACGATTCCGCCGAAATCCTCGCGGCTAAGCGGCGGATCAACCAAGTTCAATCCCGCTTCCAGAAACCCGTGCTCTTCACGGAAGTCGGCTTCCCCGCCCTCGCCACAGCAGCCGCCCGACCGTGGGAGGAGAACAGCAGCGGCCTCGATGCCGACTTGCAGGCCCGCTGCTATGCAGTGTGGCTGGAACACTTCGCCCTCGCCCCAAACGCGCGGGGAATGTTTTGGTGGAAATGGCCCAGCCATGGCCGGGGCAGTCCGTTTGACCCATCGCACCGGCCCCTTGCCAAGCCCGCGCTGCGCGTGCTCGGTGAGTGGTTCAAACGACTCTGAGGAAGGAGACGCCTTCTTAGCCAGGTACGCAGGTATTTCGGGCTAGTGCGCCAGCTTCGCGACACAGATGCCCAAACAGTACATCGGATTCCCGGCTGGCCGAGTTCCTTCGAGCATCCAGTGGGTCAAGGCACGCGGTCGCTGCTGTTTCACGGAATCCGCCTCGGGCATATCGGAATCTGGCGGATGGCCAAAGGCCGCCATCGAGCGGGTCGAGGCGCAGTTGCTTGGGCTGCGGATTGTTCATCCCGGCTTGGAATGCAACTCCCTCGGCAGCGGGCACTATCGGCACTGCCGGCGAATGGATCGAGCTGCACGCAGACGGCCAGCTGGTGAGGGCAGTCCACCGCCCGGGCCCCCAGTACCCGGCTGGGTAGGCACGGTTGACGGTCCGCCGCCTTTCGGTCCGTTGCATGGTGCTAGAGAGGAAGCGCTCGTCTCATAGGACCTACCTGCCTTGCCTTAGCTGGGACTTGTGAAGGCCCCTCACCAGCTCGATGACTCGGTCCGCCTTGCCTGAGAGGCCGGAGTGATGCGGGCGGCGAGACTGGGCGTTTTTTGAGCCGAGTTCCGGCTCGATTTGAGCGCTTGCACATCAGAAAATCCCAGCCGACTATGGTATCCTGTCTCCTAACAGGGCAATCCGCTTGCCCTGAATGTCGTCTCCTAGTTTCAATCTAGGGGGCCAAACTCCAATTCAACAGGAAGAATTCCGCCCAGATGGGACACAACATCTTTTTTGGCAACCTGCCGACTTGGGTCACGGCCGACGATATCAAGTCGTGGCTCGATAGCAGCGATTTGGTATGCGACGCGGTCCGCGTCATCCGGGACTTCGAGACGCAGGAATCCAAGGGCTACGCCTTTGTCGAGGCTCCCAACGACGAGGAGATGCATGCCATCATCCGTCGCTTTAACCGGGCGCCGATCGACGGCAAGCTCCTGCGCGCCAAAGCTGCCCATCCCAAGGGCGAGCGCGACCGCAACCAAGGCAGCCGCAATGCTAGGCCCCAGCGAGGCGGGCGTCGTTCGCCGGAACGCCAGGCCAAGCCGCGCAAGGACAGGGAAGCCGCGGACAACAAGGTGGGCTCGGTCGGCGAGGCCCTGCGCAGGGCCCAGCAGGCCGAATAGCGCACCAACGCCTGTCGCTCGCGCCGCGCCGTCAAGCGGCCGGGCGTTTCTGGTATGACGGCGGAGCGTCCGGGTCGTTGCTGCCATCGCCCTCATAGCCGCGATGCCGGGGCTGGATCTCCGCCAAGATCCGCTCGGTCTGGGGGTCGAATCCGATCATGCGCCCGTCCCGGTAGGAATCGACGCCCAAGCGGATGGCAACCATCACTTGATAGCCGAACCACGCGTCGAAAATCGGCTCTTGGCGCGTTCGCACGCACTGCAGGAAGTCCCGCATGTGCGCGGTCCGCGCCGTCTGCTGATCGCGGTTGTCGACTTCGACCTCGACCAAGTCCACGCCGACTTGCCGACGGAACTCTTCGGCATACAGTCGTTCAGGCCTCGCCCTGACCATGCCGGGATGTATCGAGATCGCGGCCCGCTGGCCGAACAGGGCCGGGCCGTGGAGCGTGTTGGGGGCTTGCGAGCCGCACGAACCGACCAAGTTGATGACCAGATCGTCGTATTCGACAGTCGTCGAATACGTGTCCGGAACCTCGCGGTTTTGAAACAGGTAGATGCCGCCATGTGCGCTCACTCGCCGCGGAAAGCGCGGCCCCAACGCATACAGCAACGGGCTGAGCCGGTGGTACAGGAAGTCGGTTCCGATCCCGCCCGAGAAATCCCAGTACTTGCGCCAGCGGAAGAACCGCTCGCCGCTGAACGGCTGCTCGGGCGCACCGCCCAAGAAGCGCTGCCAATCCACGGTCGAGGAATTGGCCTCCTCGTCCACGTAGTACTGCCAGACTCCAGACGAGTGGTTCGACGAGTAGCTCGACTGGGCCATGACCACGCGCCCGGCCAAGCCGCTTTGCACCATCTCCCTGGCGCGCGCATATGCCGGGTCGGACACCCACTGGCTGCCCACTTGCAGGACCCGGCCTGTTTCCCGCGCGGTCTCGGCGATCGCCTTGGCCTCCGGGATCGTGCGTGACATCGGCTTTTCGAGGTAGACGTCCTTCCCCGCACGCATGGCGTCGATCGCCATTCTGGCGTGCAGGTGGTCCGGCGTGCAGATCACTACCGCATCCACGTCAGCGCGGGCAAGCAGGTCCTCATAGGCATGGTGAATATCGCGGTCGGCTAGGCCGATGAGTTCCTTGGCGCGGAACTTGGCGCGGTCGTAGATGTCGCTGGCGGCAACCACATCAACGCTGCCGTCGCGGCGCATCATCGGCAACAGCCGCCGCTGGAGGTGCCGCGTGCCGATATTGCCGACGCCGATGATTCCTACGCTGATGCGGTCGTTGGCACCGGCCACCCGGACAGCAGACGCGGCGAGGGCGCTGCCAATCAGGGACCGGCGTGCTAGGGCGGGCGGTTTCATGGCAAGTACATTCTGTCACAGCAGAACGCTAGCGCCACCCGTGGTGGCCGGCGGATCTAGAGCGATCGCAGCATGCGCTCGGCCCGCTCGATTCCGGGGAAGCGCTGCTCATCGGCCAAGAACCCCGGCGTATGCACACAGCGGCCAGTCTCGCGCAACTGCACGGGATGCTTGACGTGTAGCATTTCGTGGTACAGCACGTATTCCAAGGCCAGCGGCGGCACGGCCTCACGGTCAAGGATTCTGCTAATCACGATCGCGTCATGAGCGATGTCGTAATGTCCGAGTCTCCTCCGCGATGCCCGGGGGCTCCAGCCCAACTTTGGCTTGTGCAAACTACCCGCGAAGTGCTGCGCATTCAGCCGGTCGAAGAGGCCATCGAGGTCGTATACCTCTCCGACCGGCGGCAACAGTTGCTTGCGGCCCCGCTGCTTGCGTATCTCCAGCATGCTCTGCTGCGTTTGAGGTGTGTGGACCCAGCGGTTGTACTCGTCTCTCACGGCGCTGGAAACGCGCTTGCGGTACAGCTTGGACAGAAGGATCGTGGCTAGCGCTTGGACAACCTCGGGCGGTGCTTGCTTGACTAGGTCGGAGACCTCCGCCCGGATGGTCCCCGTCGCGGCTTCAAAGCGAATGGTGGACTTCAATTTGGCGAAGCAACGATAGCGCACGTCGAAAGTCGGCGGTGCCGTGCGGGGCTTCAATTGGCGGAAGGCCTGCCGAAAGAGGTCCGCTGGCTCTTCAGTCCGCAACAGCAGTTGGGGCGGAGGCTCGACGCTCTCGGCGCGCTTGGCCGCTTGGGACATCGCTCACACGCCAACAGGCATGGCGCTAGCGTTTGGCAGCACTCGTGCGCTGTGCGACATAGTCCTCGTAGCGCCGGTGAACCAACACGTGGAATGTGGGCTGCTGGAACTCCTCGATCGCATAGAGGTACTTCTTCGAGCGCAGTTGGTACAACACGTTGCGCACCCAATCTTGTTGGCTGCGCGTCATGCCCTTCTTTGAGATATCAAGACAGGCACCGGTAAGGTGGGCGGATGCCTTGGGACCGCTGGCAGCGGCCGCATTGCCGTTGCGACGCGCCAACTGGCGCTGATAGCTGACCGTCCGCACCAAGCTCGTCACACGCAGCGGTCGGCCGAAGCGGGCGCGAAACTGGTTGGCCAGCCGCTCCAGCAGCAGCCGCGCCCAAGGTCTTAAGTAGCGATAGTCGGAAGGCACCGCATGCAGGTAGTAGTCCCTCGTCTTTTCCTTGACTGGAACCAGCAGTTCCAAGCGGGTCCAGCGCTGAAGCATCTCCTTGTCTTGCATCCGCGAGAGATGATCATCGTCGGCAAGGCGGTTCTGGTCGGCTTGAGACTGCGAGGTCGCCCGCAAACTTGGTGCGGCATGGGCCGCAACGGAGGCAGCCAACACTATTCCGAACAGGACTGGAACCAGACTCCGCATATATAAGAAATACCACACGACGACTCAGGACGGCCCTTTTCCTCTAGGGCGATTTGCCCTCATGCGGGACGGATCAATTGAAATTCGGCCCGGACCGCAGCGTCATGACAACCATCTAGGCCGAGCGCAAACGTGTGACCGGCCACACCCGCGTGTCCTAGACTAATTGCGGCGGACTGGCGCTTGCGCCAGAGTTTCTCGGGGCATGCATGCGGGTAGGCGCAGGGAACACATCGGCCGGGCCTAGGGATTCCCAACCGCTTGGCGCCGGACGAGCGGTCTTCGGCATTGCGGCTTCGCCCTGCATCGCTGTCGCTCTCGCCTTTCCGCCCAGCTTGTGCGCCGAGCCCGGCTGGGTCGCAGAAACGCCACACTTCCGAGTTCTCGCACGCGAAGCTCCGGGCATTGACGCGACGACCATCGGACTCGCCGCCACCGTTCTGGAGCAGATTCGTCAGCAGTTCCACCTCGTCGGTGCGGGCCTGCCCGAGAGGGCCGATGGCCCGCTGGAAGTGCTCGTGGTCCCCAACAAGCTGGAGCTGCATGAGTTGCTACGCGAACCTCCGGGCTCCCCGACGCGCGGCATCACGGTGGGCGGGCTCGACCGAGACTATGTCGCGGTACCGTGGCACGAGATCCCGGGCCCTCAGATCACGCTTGCGCACGAATACGCGCATCAGCTCGACGGTCCCGACTGGCCGCTCTGGTTTCGCGAGGGCCGGGCAGTGTATCTGGCCCGCCGGACGGCGCCCCTGTCCGGCCAAGACTCGCGCGCAGCGCTGGTCGCGATGATGGACCGCTCAACATGGCTCGACTGGGACGCCATGCTGCGGGCCCGGAGCGACAGCGCCATCGCCGGCAACAACCTGTTTCAGGCGCAGTCTTGGCTACTCGTCCATTGGCTGGCGGCGCAAGGCACACCTTTGGCACGGCTGACGCCGGGCCACGGCAGCGCTGCGCTGGCAGAGCTGGGGCCCGAGCGACTATCGACCGTGCTGCGAGAGCATCTCGCGACCCTGCGCCAAGGAGGGCTCGAAGAGCTCGCAGGCCTGCCCCCGACCCTCATCGAAGCCAAGACTCGGGCGGCGGCGGAATGGGAGTTGCCCCTGCTGCGGGCCGAGATCCAGCGGGAGCTGCGATTCTTCGATACCGCCGAGCGACAATTGCGCTCCATCGCCGAGCGCTTCCCCGAAGCCGCCCGCGCCCATGCCGGCCATGCCAGCATGGCCCTCATCCGCGGCAATCTTGATGCGGCCGAAAGATCCTTCCGGATGGCAATCGAACTGGGCGACCGCCGCTCCCGCACGTCCTATCGCTATGCCCTGCTGATGATGCGTCCGGGCGGTGAGGGCCGAATTCGTGCTGAAGCCGCGCTCAGCGCTGCGATGCGGGCCAGGCAAGCGGATCCATCTGAACCAGTCCACCAGCTAGCCGTCGCCCATGCTCGCATGCTCTTGGAAGACTGGAACGGCGCTTTCGCCGAACTCCGCAAACTGGCACGGTTCCGCGGTTGGTCAGCGCGGGCCGGCAAAGAAGCAGCCGAGGTCGTTCGCCGCAGGGTCCAATCGATCCGCACGGCGCAGGCCCCACTCTTCGCCGCGGAACGAAGGCCGATTCCCACGCTTCTCGCTGGCATGGCGGCAGTGGAGGGAGAGCCGGACCCATTCAAGCCCCGCGACACCACGACGAATCCACCCCTACGGCACACCTGGGCACCGCACGGGGCCTGGATTGCACACGGTAGGATCGCGTGGGTCGATTGCTCGACAAATGCCAAGACAGTGATCTTGCACTCTCCCTACAAGCGCTACGTGCTACGGGAGAACCCGAACAGGCCGCCGCTGCTGATCAACCGGCCGTTCCGTGCCAAGGCCATTCCCTGCAATACACGGGGATATGTCGTCAGGATCGCTTACCGCAAGCTCTCGGAGCGGGACGGCCCGCACGGCGAGATCGTCGGGATCCACTTCTGAGCGCGGCAGCTACATGATCCCGTACTTGGCAAACGCCTCTTGGCTCGCCATCCCAGCCGCGATCTCGCGCTGAACAACCTTCTCGCCGCGCACCTTCTCCAGAGCCTTGACGAAGATCTCGTCCTCGCGGCGGCGCGGAGCGATGCACACGCCATCGCGATCGCCGATCACGATGTCGCCGGGCTCGATGTGGGCCTGCCCGATTTGGATCGGCACGCGGAAGTCGACCACATGGCCGCGCGGCCGCTGGTCCTGAGCATAAGAGCCGTAGCCAAACGTCGGAAAACCCAGCGAGGCGATTCCGTCCGTGTCGCGATAGTACCCGTCCAGCACGGCCCCGGCCGCACCCAGCACCTGCGCCCGCGTCGTCATCAGCTCGCCCCACAAGGCGTAGCTCGGCGAACCGCCGCTGCACACGTAGACCTCAGCCCGCCGCAAGTCATCGAGCGCTTCCAGCATCCTTCCGAACGGCGGCAGAGCACCGCTCTCGCTGGCTCCAAGATCTAGATCCGCCACCCGTACCGGCATCGCCCGGCCAATCACGCGCAGGCTCGGATCAAGAGGCCGGATTTCGGGCGGCAGAAACTGATGAACCAGCCCGATCTCGTCCATCACATCGCCGACAACCGCGGAGAACAACTCGTTCGAGGCGAGTTCGAACAGTTCAGTGTCGGTCTGCCAAGGAAGTGCCAATGCCTCAATCCTCCCGGGCGGACCTAGACGGCGACACGGCGGACATTTCCAGTTCGGGGGCGTATTGCGTGATGCGGTCCAAGACGAGCCGGGCGCGGCGGACGCGCTCCTTCGAAAGGGCAATCGCGGTGGATTCGATGTGCGTGCCGCTGGGGTAGATGTCGGGCGCGTTGCGCAATCCCAGCTTCACGTACAACGGTGCGCCGACGCGGATGAAGTCGGGAACTTCGTAGTGGCGCACGAAGCCCCCGATGTTGTCCGGCGCTTCCACGTAGAGATCGATCGGGGCATCAATCGCGGCTCGAATGGCAGCCAGTTGCGGCAGCGTGAGATCGGACGGCACGTTGATCGTGGTTGCCCCGAGATCCTCAAGGACGCGAGCTGAAGCCGGATTCGCGGGAGCCATCATGACCGAAGTCTTCAGGATTAGGTCGTCCGGCACGTCCCCTGAACGCTTCAAACGGCCCAATATCTGGAGCAGTCCAATATCCGAGACCAAGACGCTGCGGATGCCCAAGCGCACCGCCCGCCGCACATCTTCAACGGCGTAGACGAGCTGGTCGCTGCCCCGCAAACTCAGGCCCAAGGCCTTGCCCGCGGCAGCGTAGACCTGTGCTCCGATGTCGAAGGTCGCTCGCGGGCCCACGAAGAGATTGACCTCGATGCCCCCGTGCCCGCCCAGCAAGACCATCTCGCAAATCTCGTCGTCGGTGAGCAGCATGATCCCGCTGCCCTGACTCACCCGGTGCAGCGGCACATTCCGCGCGTCCGCTTCGGAAATGACCGCGGCCAATGCGGCCGGCCCCTCGGTGCTGGGGATCTCGATCCGATACTGTGCGCCGTCGTCGAAACGCTTGGCCGATGCCGGAGGAGGCATTGGATCTGCCGCGGGCAAGCCTAGGCTGGCCAGTGATTCCCTTGTGTTCGTCATCGCTGCTGCGACATATTCTTCACAACCAGCCCGGTGCGGTCAAGGTGCGGGAAGATCACCTCGGTCTGGCAACCTGCCTTCTCGAACTCCCGGGCGACGGCACGGACCGCATCTTCTCGGCCCGTCTCGTACAGCACGAGTACCGCCGGACCCGCACCGCTCAGGGCACAGCCCAGCAGCCCCGGCACTCGCAGGCTGAGGATGGCATCCAAGCCCGGAACATATCCTGACCGATAGGGCTGGTGCAAGCGATCTTCGAATGCGACCGGAAACGCGTCGCGATCACCCTCCAGCAGTGCCGCCACCAGCAGCGTGGCGCGCTGGATGTTGAAGATAGCGTCCGCGCGGGAGTAGCTGTCCGGCAGCGCATCCCGCATTCTAAGCGTGGATAGTTCGAAGTCCGGGCAGACCACCGCCACCGAAAACGCCCTCGGCACTTCCAGCCTCACGGCCCGCGTCACCCCGTCCGCACCAATGGCCGCGGTCGTAACCGAGCCGAGGACCGCGGCGGAGACGTTATCGGGATGCCCCTCGATGCGAGCGGCCTCATCCAGCAAGCGGTGCTCGTCCCAGTTCATGCCAAGGACGCGATCTGCCAGCACGACACCGACCACGAGCGCAGCGGCGCTGGAGCCCAGCCCCTTGCCGACCGGGATTTCGTTCTCAATTTCCAGATAGACCGGGGGCAGCTCTCGTCCCTGCGCTTCCGCCACCTCTCGCGCAGTTTTGAGGATCAGGTTCTTCGATTCGGCCGGGATGCTCTCGGTATCCCGTCCGCTGACACGCACGACATCCTCGGCGGCGATCCGAAAGCGACAGTGCAGATAGATGCCTAGGGCCAGCCCTAGGGTGTCGAAGCCGGGTCCCAGGTTCGCGCTTGAGGCCGGCACGCGAACCTCGGTCAGCGCGCTCATAAGCCGCGATTATAGCCCAGCGAGTCCAGCCGGCCGCGCATGCCGCCGAACCGCCGGAGACGGATTGCAACTGATAAATGCAAGCAAATCAACGAAATGCGATGAAGAAGACCGCAGCCGCAGCGGCGATCAACAGCAGGGTGCTGCGTTCGGGATGCCAGCGCCTCGGCGCGGGCTCGGGCAGGGCGGATTGGCTTGCGACTGCCGCGCGGGAGCGTTCCAGCCAACCATCGCCGCTGCCGCGGTAGCGCTCACCGCGCCGACAGCTGGCCAGAGTCAGCCCGCGCACAGCTGCGGGGTCCGCCGGACCGAGTGCGACCGTGCATGCCGCCATGGCACCGCCCGTCACAGCTACCGCCCACAAATAGCTCCACCAAACATTGGTCAGCAATGCGGGCAAGTGCCAATCCAGGCGGTCTCCCAGCATCGAAACGAGTCCGCACAAGACCCCGGCGAGCATGCCGACTATCCCTGCGCGAGGATGCGCCCGGGTCCACGCTCCTACCGCGAACACAGTGGCCAGGGGCACGACAGCGACGCTGGACAGCCGCAGGTAGAAGGCGACCATGCCTTGGCCGAGGAACGGGATGTAAAGGAAAGACAGCGCGACACAGACCACTGCGGCCACGCGCGTGACCGTTAGAGTTGTGCGCTCCTGCGCATGCGGAGCCAAGAAGCGGCAATACACGTCCCGGGTGAAGACAGCACCGAGGGCTGACCCGATCGAGTCGTAGGTCGATATGCAGGCTGCTAGCACACCAGCCAACACCAGACCTGCCAAGGGACCGTCCAAGAAGTCGACGAAAATCTGTGGGAACGCGGCGTCAACGTGCTCGAGATCGGGATACAGGGCGCGGCTCATAATGCCGAGGGAGACGTTACACCACATGACCGCGATCAGCGCGGCGGAGGCGATCACCACGGCCGCCCGCATGTCCCATGCGCTGCGGGCCCCTAGGAGGCGCATCGACTGGGAGTGGTTGACGATGCAGTAGGCGGCATGCACCGCGATCCAGCCGAACAGCACCAGCGCCAGCGGTGTTCCCGGGTCGGAGAGCCCGCCGTAAGACAGCATTTGTGCCGGCAGTTCCGGGTCCGCCGCAGCCAGCCGGCCGCGCAGTGCGGCCCAGCCGCCGATCCCGCGCCAGACCACGGCCCACAGCAGGCCCGACGCGATGACGATCATGACAGTCTGTAGCGAGTCCGTCGCCACCACTGCCCGCAAGCCGCCGCTCGCCGTGTAAACCGCCGCCAGAACTGCCAGGCCGACCACGAGCCACCACGCGGCGGCGCCCCAACCGGTGATCACGCCCAGCAGAAGGAATAGCGAGAACGCCATGTTGCCCATCACATTGGTGCGCTGCTGGATCTGGACCAGAGCCCCGATCAAGCGCATGCCCGGCCCGAACCGCGCCTCGAGATACTCGGCATTGGTGAAGAAGCCCGCGCGGTAGATCGGCACCAGCACAACACCCGTGGCCAGCAACCAGCCAAGCGGGATGCCCAGCCACCACGTGGAAAGGTAGGCAATGCCGTACTGGTAGGCGCCACCGACCACCGCAACGAAATCCCCGCTGTCGATCGCGGTCGCAAACAGCGACAGGCCGATGGCGGGCCAAGCCAAGCTGCGAGAAGCGAGTTGCCAGTCCGCGACGCTGCTGGGGCGCTGCGAGCGCAGCCACCCCGCGGCGACCATGGCTGCGTTGATGCCCAGCGCCAGGATCCAGCCGAGCAGTGTCATGCAGGCGGCGGGTATAGCCGTTCCTAATCTGCCGTCAACGCGGCGACGAACTTCGCCGCCTCCGCCCGGTGTGCCAGCACAGCGCTCTCCATCGACGGAAAGTCGGGCGGGTCATCGCACAGGTCCCAGTTGCCGAAACAATCGCGGCCTCGAACCAGGGCCGCCGTCTGCCCCCGCAGCAGCGGCTTGGCGTCAGGAGTGACGAAGCGAGCCGCAAATCCGATCCGCGGAGTGTCGGATCGGTTCGCGTGCGAGCCGTGGATCGCTCGCACGTGGTGCAGCGACATCTGGCCTGCCCGCAATTCGATATCCACGACTTCGCCCTCGTCGTAGGGGACCTGAACCTCCTGGCCTCGCGTGAGTAGGTTGTCCTCGGCAAAGGTGTCGGCATGCGGCTGGATCGCCATACGGTGCGACCCCGGCAGCAGACGCATGCAGCCGTTCGCCCGCGTGCTGTCGGTGAGCGCTATCCAAGCGGTGGTCACCTCTCCTCCGTCCAAACCCCAGTAGGTGCCGTCTTGGTGCATGCTGACATAGCCGCTGTCCCGCGCCGGCTTCGGAAAGACCGATGCCGACCATAGCAAGATATCCCGGCCGAGCACGCATTCGACCGCATCGAGCACCTTGCGATGCGTCGCCAGTTCCCATGCCCACTGGTAGAAGCGGTGGATCTCGCTCATCTGCACCGCCTTCGGAGCGCCGCCAAAAGCAGCGGCTGCCCGAAAATAGGCCGTCCGATATCGCCTCGTCTCGGGTGGTTCCAAGGCGTCGATGGGGCACAGCAGGCCCATCTCGCGGTAGCGGTCGCGTTGCGCGCGTGTGAGCGGAGGTTGCACAGCTACGCCAACGGCACCATCATACGCCCGCGCGCAACGTGCACGACCAACAGCGGCCAGTTACAATCGTTCGGTTGGCGACTGAGGCACCAAGTCTCGACATCGGCTGCGGCCAGAACAAACGGCAGGGCGCGATAGGCGTCGATCGCATGGCCAACACGGCCGCGGACGTGCTGGCCGACATCGATCAAGGCCTGCCCTTCTCGGCAGCGACGGTCAGCAGCGTCAGCCTCATCCACGTCATTGAGCACGTTAGCGACGTCGTGCATGCAGTGGAGGAAGCGCACCGCGTGCTCAAGCCCGGCGGGCGACTGCATATCGAGACGCCGCACTATTCGGACGCGAGCTCGTTCGCCGATCCCACCCACCGCTGGCACCTTAATTCCTTCTCGTTCCGCTACTTCACAGAAGCCGGCGGCTTCGCCTACTACTCGCAATGCCGCTTTCGCCAGGTCAGGCTCCAGATCAAGCTGTTGCGATTTTGGAGGCTGCTGGGCTTCGAGTTCGCAGTCAATCACTCGCGAGCCTTCCGCAAGTTCTGGGAGTACTACCTGTGCTTCCTTGTGCGCGGGAAAGCGCTAGTCTTCGAACTCGAAGCCCTGAAATAGCCTTGTGGTATTCTCCGAAAAGTGGAACTGACGGCGGTTTACGAAGCCTTCGGCAGCGATCGCACCTGCAATTTGGTTCGGTCCGTGTCCCTCGGGGCTCTGCGGACCTTCGGCGTCTACGAGGCCATCAAGGTCCGCTCCAGGCTGCGGACGCTGAACCGTCAGAAGTTGCGCGCCGCTGCGCCGCGGCTGTGGGAGCGGATCAAGGACGGCGACGCCGGTCTCGCCCGCGACTTGTCGCAAGCCGTGCTGGTCTCCAATATCCCGCTCGTCGTCGAGGTGCTGGATCTGCTCGAGATCGAGCACGATGGCAACGGATTCTTCGCCAAGGACGGCGACTACTCTAGCCAGCTTTCCGACGGCTGGGAACAGCGGGTCTTCGAGCATTGCAAGGACCGCTTTGACACCGACTTGGTGCTGCTCTACATCAACCATCTCGGTTGGGAGATGGAGGCGTTGGCCGAACCATTCCTCGAACCGACCGAAGCGCCCGTGGCCGCAAGCTAGGATCCGTCCGGCACCGAACTCCGGACTGCGCGACTGCACCCAACAGAGATTCTGACATGACTGGAAAACGCATTGGCATCTTGACTGGCGGCGGTGACGTGCCCGGGCTCAACGCTGCGATTCGGGCGGCGGTCTACGACGCACGCAACTACGGCATGGAGGTCATTGGCATTCGGCGGGGCTGGAAGGGCCTCACTCACGTCAACCCCGTCGACGGGGGCGACCCCGAATACCTGCTGCCGCTGAACCGGACCAACACCCGCACGGTCGACCGGATGGGCGGAACCTTCCTGCACTCGACCCGCACTCAACCTTCGCGCATGAAGGTGGGCGACGCTCCGGGGCGCCTCCAAGCTAGGCTGCCGTCGCTGACCGAAGTCAGCCCCGGCATCGTGGACTTCACGCCAGTCGTTCTGGAGAACCTCGAAATGCTGAACTTGGACTCGCTCATCGCGATCGGCGGTGACGACACCCTCAGCTACGCGCGCCGCCTGCACGAAGAAGGCTTCCCGGTTGTCTGCCTGCCGAAGACGATGGACAACGACGTGCCGAACACCGAGTACTGCATCGGTTTCTCGACGGCTATCACGCGGGCGGTGGACAACATCAGCCGCCAGCGCACGACGGTCGGCTCCCACGAGCGCGTCGGGATCTTCCGCGTCTTCGGCCGGGACGCCGGCTTCACGGCCCTTTACACGGCCTACGTCACCGGCATCCGCTGCTGCATCCCCGAGCATGTCTTCGACTTGGATCGATTGCTGGCTCTGCTGATGGAGGACAAGCGCGAGAACCCGAGCAACTACACGCTGGTCGTGCTGTCCGAGGGTGCCACTTGGGAGGGCCGCACCGTGCAGGAGTACGGCGACCCTGATGCCTACGGACACCGCAAGAAGATGAGCGTTGGCGAGGCGCTAAGCCAAGAAGTCAAGAAGCGGCTCAACGAAGAGACCGTGGTCAGCGACCTGACCTACGATCTGCGCGGCGGGCCGCCCGACTTCATCGACCGGCTCGTGGCGACCACCTTCGCGGCGATGGCCGTCGAGTGCATCGCCGATGGCGGCTCAGGCCGGATGATGGCCCTGCAGAAGGGGTGCTACGTAGACGCCGAGATCCCCGGCCCCGGCGGCAAGTCGCGCAGCGTCGAGGTAGGCAGGATGTACGACACCGCAACTTTCTTGCCCAAGCGTGACCGCAAGGCGGGAGCGCCGATCTTCCTCAACACGCTATAGGCCTTGGGCAGGGCCAGGCCGACAATGCCTCGGCTGGAAGGGAGGTCGGTGCCTTCAGCGGCCGATCAAGCCCACTTCAGCGCGCCTTGGCGGAAGAGCCAGACATATCCGGCGATCAAAATGGCCAAGAAGACCAGCATCTCGACTAGGCCGAACAGGCCCAGCACGTCATACTGGATCGCCCACGGCAGGAGGAAGATCGTCTCGACATCGAAGATCACAAACAGGATCGCGACGAGATAAAAGCGGATCGAGTAGCGACCGCGCGTATCGGCCTCGGGCGCGATGCCGCATTCGTACGGCTCAAGCTTGGTTTGGCCCGGCACGCTGGGACGGATCAGCTTGGCGGCAATCAGGGTCACGATCGGAAACGCCATGGCGACTCCGATAAAGATCAGGATAGGAATGTACCCTCGCGGCATGCCCCTCAATTATACCCGCAAGGGTTCGCCGCGCGCTCGGCCTCAGTAGCCCTCCGGGCCCAGATCGTCAGGCTGGATGCGGTCGCTGGGCGGGCCTACATGAATGTGCGGCCCGGTGGACTGGCCTGGCACGGCGCTGCGAAATGCAATGTAGGGAATCCCGAGGCTTTCCAGCATGTAGATCAGAAACATGCCCTCGTCTGAATCAGGGTGCAATGCCACGTCGATCCGGCCGGTGTGGTCCAAGCCCAGCGAACGGTGCATGTCCGTATCGCCATCGGCGCTGACCGGGGGGCTGCTACCAAAGGTAGAGCGGTACATGTCGCCGATTTCTTCGAGCACTTCAAGTTCGTACTCGTCGAAGCCCTCAAAACGAAAGGCCAGATCTTCGCCCTCAAGCTCTTCCAAGTACGTCTCGGCCGCGACCATGCGCTGCATCTGCCGGATCAGGTCGGCCCGCGTGTCGGCCAACTCGGCCTGGCGTTCGGCGCCAGCCAGCTCGTCCTTGGCCTGTTGGAGGTGCCGCAAGGGAATCACGCCAGCCTCCACTCGCGCGATGACGAGATCGAGGTTCTCGCGGGCGATGCGCACCAAGCCATCGGCAGCGTCGAGCATCAACTTGAGCTCGCCCTGCTCGAGGGTGTCGCTGAGCAGGGTGCGGTTCAAGGTCTCTCGGTAGCCGCGCTTGAGCCGCTCGGTCTGCGCTTCGACAAGGGCTCGCTGAGGGAGCGCTCCCGCGCGGACCAAGTTTTCCACCCGCTCCAGTTCAGGATCAGCTTGGGCATTCGTCATGGGTGCGGAGTACAGGCCCATTGCGGCGCCGACAATCCAAGCACATGCCCGCATATGCAATCTATTCTAGTGGTCCGAATCCGCCACATTGCCGCACGGGGGCTTTGGCCGGCAAGGCAGGGCGTCGGCCATGCCCGGCCTCGTGAGCAAGAATCGGCACACTCTTGAGCCTGCACCTCTTGCCAGCCCGGACACGTCTAAGATAGTGGGTAGCCCTTTGGCCGCATTCGGGCCACCGGACCTTTATGGAAGATTGGGAACTCGCCGTACAAGCCGCTCAAGAGCGTCGAGCCTTGGACACGATGGTGCTCAACATAGGCCAAGTCAGCACCTTCACCGAACAGTTCGTCATCTGCCACGGCACGAACTCGCGCCAAGTACAAGCGATCGCGGATTCGGTCTCAAGGGGCCTCAAGACCCACGGCCGCAGGCCGTTGCGCATCGAGGGCTACCAGAACGCCGAATGGATCCTGCTCGACTACGGAGACTTTGTGGTCCATGTGTTCTCGCGCGACAAGCGCTACTATTACGACTTGGAACGACTGTGGAGGGCGGCTCCGAAGCTCCCGGTCCCGGTCGCAGCCTAAAGCGGGCGTGCGCTAGCGGTCAACGACCCGGCCTTGCAGGCGCTGTCCGCGCCGAAAGTGCTCTTCGGCGGAATCGTCCTTGAGCGCCTTTCGCAAGCCCTCCAATTCTTGGACCAGTGCATCGAGCGCCTCGTCGATCGGCCCGTGGTTCGTCCGCAGGATGCCAGACCAGACCGCGTGCGGGCTTGCCGCCAGCCTAGTCATGTCGCGCAAGCCATCGCCGGCAATCTCCAAGTCGCGCCCGTCCTCCAGCCGGGCTCCGATCGTAGCCGCGAGCGTAGTAGAGACCAGTTGGGGCAGATGGGATGTCCATGCGACGACTTCGTCGTGCTCGCTGGCCCGCATCACCCTCCGCCGGCATCCCATGGCGTCCAGCCATCCGCAAAACTCTTCCACCACGGGCGACGCGGGCAATGCCTCACCGGTTGGCACAAGCGCATACGGAGCGTCCGTCAGCAAGCCGGCCTCCGCGATCTGCACACCGCGGCCCTCCTTGCCCGCCATTGGATGCCCGCCGACGAAGTGTGGCCCGTCCTTGAACAGCACGCGGGCCCGTTGCATGATCGCGCTCTTGGTGCTGCCAGCGTCGGTGACCAAGGTATGCGACGGAACTAGCTCGCGCACGTGCCCGAGCTGTTCGATGATCCGCTCTACAGGCTGGGCCATGTAGACCAAGTCTGACTGCGGCAGGGCACTCTCCAGCCCACAGCCTTCGTCAATGACGCCGAGCCGGGTGGCAAGTTCCAAGGTCTTGGGCGAGCTCGCGCCCAGGATCCGGCCGCGGTAGCCGATGCGGCGCAGCGCCAGCGCAAAGGAGCCGCCGATCAGACCGACCCCTGCGATGGTTACCGTGGCAATGGAAGGCACGAGCCTAGTTGTCCCGTTCCCGCTGCATTTCCCGCATCTCCCTGATGACGGCCTCGAAAATGCGTTCCAGCGCCTCGTTCGTCAACGGGCCGACATTGGACGCCAAGATGTTGCCCAGCACCGATCGCTCGCGGGTTGGCTCGTGGACCGGACGGCCCTCCTGCCGCTTCAGCGGCGCCAGATTCAGCACACACTGGGCACGGCGGTTCAGCAGTTCGACCGCTTCGCGGTCCAACCGGTCGATCTCGTCTCGCCAGTCGCTCAGCTTCTTCATGGCTACACGGCCGCCATCCCGCTCGCGTTCTCAGGCAGTTTCAGGCCCTGCTTGAAGTCTCCAGCTAGCGCCTCCAGCTTCCCCTCCAAACCTCCGTCGTCCCCGTGCTCGGCGACCAAACGCATGAAGGCGCTGCCAACGACGGCGCCTTCGGCATACGGAGCGATCTCTTGCATGTGCTCGCGTGTTGACAGCCCGAACCCAAGAGCCAAGGGCAAATCGGTCCTCTCTCGTGTCCGCTCGAGCAGGGGTATGGCGTCGCCGGAAATGCTGGCGCTCATGCCAGTCACGCCTGCGCGCGAAACGAGGTACACGAATCCGCTGCTGCGCTTGACAATCTCGGCAATGCGCTCGCGCGGGGTAGTCTGTGTGACAAGAAAAACGCAGTCAAGTCCTCGCTGGCGCATCGCGTCGACGTAATCGTCCGCCTCCTCAATCGTCAGGTCAGTAAGCAGGACGCCATCAACACCCGCATCTGCGGCATCGTCAGCAAAGCGCTCGAAACCGTAGCGCAGAATCGGGTTCAGATAGCTGAACACGATCACGGGCAGTTCGGACTCCCGGCGGAGCTCACGGACCAGCGCCAATACCGTTGCCACGCTGGTGCCCGCGGCAAGTGCCCGCTCGCTAGCCTGCTGGATGACCGGGCCATCAGCGATGGGATCGGAGAAAGGCACTCCCAGCTCCAAGATGTCGACGCCGCCCCGCTCGAGAGCCCTGACCAGGCCCACGGTCCTGTCCG
Organism: Bryobacterales bacterium; assembly: GCA_965207255.1. Lineage (GTDB taxonomy): Bacteria > Acidobacteriota > Terriglobia > Bryobacterales > UBA6623 > VXMF01. The sequence continues at coordinate 1,063,946 of OZ242276.1, forward strand.
GCGAAGGGTCGCCAGCGGTGAGGTAGGCGATCAGCGCACGTGACCGGCTGGCATGCAGCGCGGCGAAGGCGCGCTCGACGCGCCCGGACGGCTGGCGAGCCAGCGAGGCCAGCTTGACTTCCGCAGCGCTCACGGTGAAGCCCCATTGTACAAACAGCCCTACGCACGATTCCGGGCCCGACCAAAGCTGATCCCTTGGACTTCCCGTGTCGGAGGCTGAGGGTCAGCTTTTCCGCGGGCAACGCCCGGTTGGCAGAGCGCTGACCGTGGCCTTGCCGCGGATCGGTTCCGTTCAAACGATTCTGGCAACTTGCACAGACCGCCCGGGGCGACTGTCTCAAGCCGCCATCGTGCGAGGAGTTGACGGCCCAACTGGTCCGACGTGCCGGAAACACAGGGTTTCACGCGCCACCGGCATCGCAAAGGAGCCAGTCCGCCGCAGGCTTCTAAGAGTCGAAATCGGCCCACCGGGGAAACGAGGCAGGCCACAAATCGGTGTGGAACCGTACATCATCGCCAAGGAGCAAACGATGCGATATCCCTGGAAAACCTGAAAACATCAAATACTGAAATCCAAGCATCTAGCCGTCACGCGATTGGCGGTCGGCAATCGAACACGGATTAAATTGGAGGTTCCAAGAATACATCGTTTTCATCTGTTGTATTCTCTTGGCAGCGGCTATGACACTCGATCAGCTTGAAGTCGCTCGGTACGCCGTACCTCTTCCGCAGATCCTCGGCGATGCGACTCACGGCGAGATTCGTGAGTTTGGACTTGTCACGGTACGGATTGGAATCCGCGGTGGTTCGGAGGGCCTCGGCTACACCTACACGGTCGGCAATGCCGGCGCTTCCGCCATCGAATCGATGATCAAGCGCGACCTAGCGCCGCTACTGGCCAACCGGGACCTGCGCTGCACGGAGGCAATCTGGGCCGACATGTGGCAAGCCACGCACTACGTCGGCAGGGGCGGTCCGGCCAGCTTCGCGATCTCGGCCGTGGACACAGCACTGTGGGACGCGAAAGCCAAGGCGTGTTCCGAGCCGCTCTGGAGGTTGCTCGGCGGAAGTTCGCCGAAGGTCGAAGCCTACGCCGGGGGCATCGATCTGAGGTTTTCGCTGGACCAACTGGTCGACCAAGCCAGGTCGAACCTCCGACGTGGGTTTGGAGCGCTCAAGATCAAGGTCGGAAGCGACCGCCTGCGGGAAGACCTCGAACGAGTCGAAGCGACCCGGGATATCCTAGGTCCCGATCGCCCGCTGATGGTGGATGCGAACATGAAGTGGAGCGTAGCGGAGGCGATCCGGGCATCGCGGGCGCTGGGGGAATTTGACGTCTACTGGCTTGAAGAGCCTACCGACCCGGCGGACGTAAAGGGCCATGCGCGCATCCAACGCGAAGGCGCACTGCCGGTCGCAGCGGGAGAGAACCTGCACACGCTGGCCGAATTTCAAGCGATGGTCTCGGCAGGAGCGGTGGCTTTCCCAGAACCGGACCTGACGAACTGCGGAGGCGTTACGGCTTGGATGAAGATCGCTCATTTGGCCGAAGCTCACGCTCTCCCGGTCACCTCGCACGGAGTGCATGACCTGCACGTCAGCCTCTTGGCCGCTGTACCGAATGCATCGTTCCTAGAATTCCACGGCTTCGGCCTCGACTCGTTCCTGACGGATCCGCTGGAGGTGTCCCGAGGCTACGCAACAGCGTCGGACCGCCCAGGGCACGGAGTCACACTGCGCTGGGACATGCTCGAGAACCACCGGCAAGACTAGCGGCCCGGATGTTGCCGCCAGCTCGAATATTCTGGGCAAGCTAGGATCAGCGCATGCAGTGCACACCGGCAGTTGTGGGCATCTCAGGCGAGGCGTCTAACAGCGGCTCGCACTTCGGGCGGCACTTGCAAAGTGTTAGTTGGCTGGCAATTGTAGCGCTTTGCTTGCACAGCTTGGCCCTCCATGCTCAGACCACCACGCTCATCCGGGATGCCCTGCTGATCGACGGTACCGGACGCGAGCCCCAACCTCACACGGACATTCTGATCCGCGAGAGTCGCATTGCCGCCATCGGCCCGACCGGCTCGGTCCCAGCACCCGAGGGCGTGATGGTGGTCGATGCATCCGGAAAGACGGTGCTGCCCGGCATCGTCAATATCCGCGGGCTGGCTGGCTTGGTGCGCGGCCCGGAACTGCCCCAGGATCACTTCAGCCAGAGTTCAATCTTGCGACACCTTGCCAGCTATGTGTCGTACGGCGTAACGACAACCGCAACCCTAGCACCCCGGCCACCCCAGCTCCAAGCCGCCCAAATGGCGGCCAAGACAGCCCGCATTTTGACACCGGTCCGCGCGATATGTGCTGCCATTCCCGCGCGCATTCGCGGCACCGCCCTCGAAGCAGCGTTTGAGGAAGCCCGCACCCCCAAGCAAGCCCGGCAAGCCGTGGATGGACTGGTGGGGGAGGGAGCGGGTTTCGTCGAATTTCGCGATTCGGAGACTCCGGCTCGGGGCAACGAAATCACGCAGCTCACAATCGCGACGGTCAAGCGCGCCAACCGTCGCAAGCTTCCGGCCGTCGTCGTCACCCATCGAGCACAGCTCGCGCGTGCCGCCCTGCGCGCCGGCGCGCAGGTCATTGCCGCAAGTATCAACGATTCAGAGCTCAGCGCTGACTTCATCAACGAGGCGGTCGCGACCGGGGCCACCTACGCGCCCGCTCTATTCGCCGAGTCCACCGGTTTCGCGTACGAAGACCGCCCGGAATGGATCGACGACCGCTACCTGAGGCGTTCGCTCCCTTCCGGAGTTTCCGGCCAGCTCCGCGGGCCGGTCCAAGTCGCCCAAGCCCTCGACCCCGACCGGGCGCTCAATTCTCGCCGGTTCGATATCGCCCGCCACAACCTTCGCAAGCTGGCGGCGGCCGGAGTGCCGATCGCGCTAGCGAGCGGTTCGGGCTTTCCGTTGAGCTTCGAGGGCTACGGGGAGTATCGCGAGGCCGTGCTGATGACCGAGGCGGGCCTGTCGGCACTGGAAGTGATCAAAGCCTTCTCCAGCGGTAGCGCCGCCGCGCTGGGAATCGACCACGAGCTAGGCGCGATACTGCCCGGCCACCTCGCCGACGTGGTGGTTCTCAACGCGAACCCGCTCGACAACATCCACAACCTCCGTGACCTGCACGCCGTGTTTGTGGGAGGAAGCTTGATGCAGCTGTAGCCTGCGAGCGCCTCGGCCAACGCCACTACAATCGGGGCGAGCTGGCTTGCCAAGGATCCGCAGCATGCGCCCAGACACCCTCCCCAACGCACCCACCCAGGCCGCCCGCGCAGCACAGCGAGCAAGGGGCGCCAACGACCGCATTGGCATCGCATTGATCGGCTGCGGACAGCGCGGTCGTGGGCTGGCAGCCTATCTGAACCAAATCGAGGGCGCCGAACTCCGCGCGGTCTCGGACGTATACACGCCTCGCATGCGGCAAGCCATAAGAAGCGATTCGGGAGTGCAGGCATGCGCGGACTACCGCCGCGCCTTAGAGAGCCGGGACATCGATGCCGTCATGATCGCCACTCCGGACCACTGGCATGTGCCAATGACGCTGCACGCGCTGCAAGCCGGCAAAGACATCTATGTCGAAAAGCCCGTCACGCACAGGTTGAGCGAGGGAGAAGCGCTCCTCAGGGCGGCGGCATCATCACACCAAGTCGTCGCGACAGGAACCCAGCAGCGTAGCTGGGGCCATTTCCTGGAAGCCAAGCGCCTCGTTGCTGAGGGCGTGCTAGGCAAGATCACATTCGTGCGCTGCCACTGGTCCCAGAACTACTCCGAATTCCGGGCACGGGTAACCCAAGACATCGACCTGAGCCAGCTGGACTGGGAGGGGTGGCTCGGGCCTGCCCCGGCGCAGCCGTTCGACGCGACCCGTTTCCGTTTCTGGCGGTTCTTTTGGGACTTCGGGGGCGGCAGTGTCACCGATCTGATGACGCATTGGATTGATGTCATTCAGTGGTTCATGGGAAGCACACAGATCAGCGAGGTCCGCGCGTTCGGCACCACGTACACCAACCACTGGCTGGAAGCGCCCGATACCGTCGTCGCAACGATGGCCTTCCCCGAGGGCTACACCGCTGTGTTCGAGGGCAACATGACGTTCGGGCTGCTCGGATGCGGAATCGAGTTCCGAGGGGACAAGGCTCTGATGATCCTGAACCGCGATGGCTATTCGATCTACGAAGAGGGCGCGAAGCCGCTCGAAGCGGTCACCCTTCCCGAGCCGATCTGCGAGTACCGGCGATCCGACAACTCGTCTTGGACCGAGCGAGTCGACGGAACGGGCACCCTCGATAACTTGCGAAATTGGCTCGCCTGCGTCCGCAGCAGGGCTACTCCGAACGCGCACGTCCCAGCAGGTGTGGAATCGGCGGCTACGTCGCACTGGGTGAACAGGGCGATCCGTTGCGGGGAGGTGATCAAGGTCTCATGAGAGCTTTGCCCGGCGCAAGGCAACTTCATCCGGACAGACCAGTTGACATGTTCTTTGCGATCAGCCTAAGGTGTCCGTGTGCTGAATCATTTACGACTTATCACCGTTATTGCCTTACTCTTGATTGGAACAGGCCGGGCAGCGGCGCAGGGCAAGTCTAGCTGTGCAGACCACGCGATATCTGCGAGCGCCATCCGCACGACAAGTGACATCAGGGCGTTTGTTCAGTGCGCATACGAATACGTTCAAGAGGTCGGCACAGCTGAAGCGCGCAGGGCATTCAACGAAGACGAACGCTGGCGGCATGGTCCCTTCTATGTGTTCGTCGACGGTATCGCTGAGTCCAGCGAAGATTCCGTCGCCTATGTCTATCCCCCGGACATGTCGCGAGAGGGTCTGGCGTGGGGCCGACTCGCAGACGACTTCGGTGACGATCTTCTGGGCGAGTTCAACCGCGTCTTGACTCTCGCCGGATCCGGTTGGACCTACTACTCGTCCTCGAACCCAGCCACTGGCAGGGACGAGCCAAAGGCGTCCTATGTGATGGAAATTGACTGGAATGGCAACCCCGCTGCGATCGGGGCGGGAATCTACTTGCGCGACGTGCCCGGCGCATGCAATAGCGATGACGTCAACGCCGCGGTCCTGGATGCCGATCCAAGCGACGAGCGGTTGCGGGAGTTTGTCCGCTGCGCCGCGCTGAAGGTGGAATCGGAAGGCTACTTTGCTATGGGGGAACTTGAGGACAGCTCTCGGTGGAAACATGGATCGACCTACGCCTTCGTGATCGACATGATGGGCAATCAAGTCCTTTCGGGCAGGGGGCTTGGCGTCAACGGGATCCAACTCCACGAATGGGGGAACCGGAGGATGCCCACCGAAGAGTTCGGTGGTCGCGACGTCATCAGTGTTGGCGACAAGTTCGGAGAGGCCTTTATCTACTACCGGACCCTCAATCCGACCAGTGGTCGGATTGAGGGTAAGGTCGGGCTGCTCAAACGCGTCGTCGCACAGGGAGTGCCGCTCCTTGTCGGGGCCGGGTACTACGTGTCACCGGGCGAACCGAGCCAAGAGACGAGTTGCTTGGACAACAACGTGGCGGCAAGTGCTGTGCGCACCGAGCGAGATATCCAAGCCTTCGTGGAGTGCGCGGCGGAGTACGTGATGGAACATGGACCCGCCGAGGCACGCCGGGCGTTCAATGAAGACGAACGCTGGCGGCACGGACCCTACTATGTCTTTGTCGACGAAATCACGGAGGACTGGGCTCAATCGATCGTCCATGTCTTCCCCCCCAGACCCTCGCAGGAGGGGCACCCTTGGGGCTCGCTGGTGGATAACTTCGGAACAGACTTCTACTTTGAACTGAACCGTGTCATGTCGATCGTCGATGCCGGCTGGCTCCACTACTCGTTCACCAACTTCACAACCGGCAGGGACGAACCCAAGAGCTCTTATATCAAGAGAGTGGCGTGGAACGGCGGAGCTGCGGCGGTAGGAGCCGGAATCTACCGGCGTGACCTGCCCGGCTCGTGCAACAGCGAGGAGGTGAATGCCTCGGACGTGGAAGCTGACGCCGTTACCGTTGGGCTGGGGGTTGGCCCCACCGAAGAGAATCTGGAGGTGCTCGTGCGCTGTGCCGCGATGACCGTGGAGTCGAATGGACTCTTCGCCGCACCGGTCTTGGAGGGCGATCCACGCTGGAACAGTGGGTCGGTTTATGTCTTCGGGATTGACCCCGCGACGTCCAGGCGCGAGTTCAGCGGCTACGAAGGCAGGGGCACGCTGATCGCCAATCAGAGGGAACTCTTCTTGGAACTACTATTCGCGGGAAGGGATCTGTTGGGCGTGGCTGAGATGTTCGGCGAAGCCTATTGGTACTACTACTGGCCAAACCCGGCGAACGGCAACATCGAGATCAAGGTTGCCTACCTCAAGCGGGTCCTGGCACACGGCGTACCATTGCTGGTGGGCTCGGGAGTGTACACAGCCGGCGCAGCCCCACCCGGCACGGAGTAGGCGGGCTGGCTAGTCGCACTGGCCGGAAGCGGGGACAGCACCGACCGAGCGGCCTCGCTACTGGGCGGCCGCTCGTGGAATGGCATTGCTGAGGAATAGGCCGATCAGCGCCCCAGCCGGTGTCGGGCACAAGCAATAGGGCTTGGCAGACACCGGCGCAGGCGGCGGCGCGGATTCTTTCAACTAGTCGGGGCGGGGTCCCTGACTGGAAAACAACCTACCAGCTACAGAGGATGCTATCAACAGGGAATCAGGACCAAGATTGCCGTGGTCAGCCACCCAAGACACTGTAATTGCCGTCGGCAATCAGGCGAATAGACGCATACAGCCCCACGAGTGCGCACAACACCCAGGGAGAATTCGTTCCCCAGATCAGAGCATACTGCTCGCCCTTTCCAATTTGCTTGTGCCCCTTCGCCACAAAGAAGCTCACCCAATAGACTGAGGTCACATACGTCCATTGCCAAAACAGGATGACTCCGAGAATGCCCGCCCAAACCGCGGGAAGAAAATTGATGGTGAAGGTCGCATACAGCACCAATGACGGTATCGGTGTGAAAAAACCGTTGCAAACATCCGCGTTGAATCCGAAGCTGCGTCGATCAGTAAAGGAACCGTCGGACAAGGAATATGTTGCCCAGACATCGGCCCACACTGCAGAAGAGAATGTATTCTTCAATGAAATCTTTGTAGAGAGAAATTCAATCGCCGGATGGCGACCAGTTGTGCTCCTTCTCTCGCGCCAATGGCCGGAACGGACTTCGACGTAATCGCGTCGACGAAACAGACATATTTCCCAATAGCAGATCAAGAGATTGGTCGAAAGGAACAGGCTCAAGAGAAGATAGACAAATCCAACGGCTCAATTAGCGAAACGTATGCATTTGGGTGCCATGGAGGCCACCAAGCAGCTACGCGGGGACGCCTCGCGCACCAATCCGACTTGCTGAAACCAGCGTAGGTAGCTGTCCAGGTACTTGGTCGCTACCCCCCGGAACGGTTGCAGGAACGCTTTGAACTGTTGGTGCCGATTGTTCACCGTTTGGATGTGATAGCTCCCGCGCACGCGCCGGCCCGCCGACAGATTCACCGCCTCGTGCTGGATCCCCAGCCGCCGCGCACAGCCCGGGTACGCTCGCCCACCGTCGCTCAGCAGCACCGCGTCGCTGGCCAGCAGCGGCTCCAGCGCGGCCTGCAAACTCGCCTGGCTCACTCTCGCCAACACTTGGCCCACCGTCGCGCCCCCGCGCGCCGTCGCCAGCAGCACCGGCACCTGCTGCTTGGACAGGCCCCGCTGCCGCGCGCGCCCTCCCCGCCGCCGCGCCTTGCGCGCCAGCTGCCTTTGGCCCTTGAGGCTATGCAGAACATACGTTTCGTCCGCTTCCACCAGCCCTTCCAGCCGCCCCTGTAACTGTCCCGCCTGTGCCATGAAGCGATGCCGCCAGCGGAAGGCTGTCGTGACCGCCACCCCGCAGCGCCGCGCCGACTCGCGCACCGATTCCCGCTCCACCAACGAGCGCCCCAACGCCAGCCAGCGCTGCTTGTGATGCAACCCAGACAGCGCCGTGCCGCTCAAGGCATTGAACGTCTTGCCGCACTGCTTGCAACTGTAACGGCGTAACCCGCGCGTCTTGCCGCGGCGCACCGCGCCGCCGGCCTGACAGTGCCGACAGCGCCGCTCGGCGTCAATTTGCAGTTCAATCGCGGCCACCGCCGCAGCTCCTTCGCTGCGCTCTTGCACGGCCTGCGTGAGTTGCGACCACTGCGCATCGGTCAAGCGGTCCAAGCCCGCCAGCCAACTTTGGAAACTCTCGTTCGTCATCGGGCACTATCCTCCTGCACCTAAAGGAATTATACCAAATATCGAACAAAATACATACATTTCGCTAATTGAGCCAATCCAACGCTCCCGTGCCACCACTGACGCACCACGACGCCGGCCAGCGCAAGAAGCGCAATCTCTATTGCCGCCAACAGCCCGACTGGCATCTTCAGGCCCTTCTCGCCTGTGCAGTGTGTCTTGAGACTTCGATCAAGACTGCGCTCGCCCACTCGCCCTCAAGCCTCGAGCGCTTTGGGCCATTACGCTTGCCGCTCAGGCGATTGGCGCTGTGACGACTGGCCTCTGTTGCTTGGCAATCGGCCATCTCAGACTCTCCCTCGTGATGCAGTTCATTCCGTATCCGATGGCCGGCGGGTTCCTTACATCGTGCAGCCACAAGGCGCCTTTCGCGAGCACACGGACAAGATCTCAATCATCGCAGACGAGCGGTGCCGGACACTGGCTATGACGGCGGCTAGCCCGCAAGTTTTGGAACAAGACGAACCACGCCAGGTCCTGAAGTTCGTCGGTGCGTACTTATGGCAGAATCCGCTCACAACCTGCGCTACGAACCGTAGTTGAGGCGCTTTGAGCGGAGCCGGCTCAACCCTCGAATGCGATACCTCTGAGCGCGACGAGATTCTCATGCGCGGCCCAGACTCTCGACCGCTTGCACTCACACGTGAGTCGCCGCGCTTGCTTGAGGCGAGAATCGAGGCGGCTCCTGAGCATCCTGACGGCGAGTTCGAGGCGAGTGGACTCACTCGATTGCGAGATGCCAAGGCTGTGGGCGGCATCGTCCGTGGATCGGGCCTGGCGTGGCACATATTGCCAACGTTTCGATACGCGGCAGACAGCGATCCAACTCATCTCGCGCAACGGACTGCGCAGCTCGAGCTCTTGTGTGCTGCGGACACTCGCCGAACCAAATTCGCCGTGGTAATCTACCGCCATGGTCATGACCTCACGCCGCCAGCTCCTACAGGCCGCCATTGGCGCGGTCGCTGCTTCCGCGAACGCCCAGACGGCCGGCCTCGATCGCCTGCTCGCCATTCCAAGGCCCGGCCGAGTGAGAGCCGTGCTCGACACCGACACCTACAACGAGATTGACGACCAATACGCGGTCGCCTATAGCTTGCTGTCTCCTGAGCGAATGTCCGTGGAGGCAATCTATGCCGCGCCATTCGTCAATGATCGTTCGGCAACCGCTGCGCTGGGGATGGAGAAGAGCTACGAGGAAATCCTGCGATTGCTGGATTTCTTCCCAGATGCGAGCAAGAGCACGGTGTTCCGCGGCTCGGACAAGTTCTTCGAGCGGAAGGAAAGTCCGGTCGACAGCCCCGCCGCACGCGACCTGATCGAAAAGGCCCTCCAGCGCAGCGACGAACCGCTCTATGTGCTGACGATTGGCTGCCCGGTGAATGTCTCGTCGGCCATCCTGATGGAGCCGAAGATCAAGGAGAAGATCGTCGTCGTCTGGCTCGGAGGCACCACCCATTACTGGCCGTCTGCGAGCGAGTTCAACCTGAGGCAGGATGTGATCGCTTCGCAGGTGCTCTTCGACAGCGGCGTTGCGCTGGTGCAGATTCCCACCAAGAACGTCTCCGAGCACCTCAGGACAACCGCCCCGGAGTTGGCGGAGCACATGCGTGGGCGCTCGCGGATAGGTGACTATCTCTACGGCCAGTTCCTTCAGTACTACGCCGTGCGTACGAAGGGGCAACAGCGAGGGTTCCCGTATTCGAAGGTCATCTGGGATATCTCGGCAATCGCCTGGCTAATCGATCCGCAATGGGTGCCCTCGGAGATCGTACCCAGCCCGGTGCTGACTACCGACATGCGGTGGGAGAACGCATCGGGCCGCCACAATATCCGCGTGGCGAACAATCTCAATCGGGACGCAGTGTTCAACGACTTGTTCACCCGACTCGCAAGCCTGAGCGATTCCGACCGCTAGCGTCGTTTGCAGTCGGGCAGTCTAGCGCTGAGGAACTCGACAGAATCCATTTGGCTCGTCAGGGCGATTGGGCTGTCGAGCCGACCCAGAACGGACTAGACCACGCCACCGCTCCGTCAATCTGCCGCAGGCGCAAATAGTAGTAGTCGCCGGATCTAGGCGAATCCTTGTCGGTGTACGTGAAGTGCCGGTCCAGCGCACCGTCTGACGGTACGAGTTGCGCGGACAAGGCATCTGTGTGCTCGAGCACCTGATACTCCCTGCGGTCGACCTCTCCGCCAAGGTCACCGAGCCGGAAAGTTTCGCTCTTCGCGGGCAGGCGTTGCGGGATTCGCTGGTATCCGCCCGACCCGGGGCGCTCCCGTGTCGCCGCCATGTCAACGATGACCCTCGTGTCAGCACTTGCGTTGCGCAGGCGCAGCACGAGAGCGGTGCTGCGTCCACGCGTGTGCATCTCGAAATGGAGTCGCCCTCCTTCCATCCGAGTTCCGTAGGTAGCCGGATGTCGGTACCAAGGCTCTTCGTAGCCCGCCAGTTCTGCTCCCTCCACACGGATAACGCCCTTCCAGGGACGATCGCCTCGCGGTACTGTCCGCTGACCCGGCACGTCTGTCGAGGCCTCAAAGCTGACCTGCACGTGGGCCTCGCTGCCGACGCCTGACTGAAGATAGCGCTGGGTGTAGGCCACTGTGCCGTTCTTGATCACATCAATCGAGTCAATCGCCGCAGTTCCGTTGACCGTGCAACTGATCGTTCGCTCGCCAGCGTCGGCTTGCTCCTGCCCGATGCCCACGCCGTTCAAAGTGGCGTCCAATATGATCCGCTCGCCGGTCGTCGCATATGTCGCACGGTTGCGCAGTCCATCGAAGATCCCGTCCGGCGTGTTCTCTGACGCCAGCACGGCGGCCAGACCGCCGAGCTGGCGGTTGGTCATGCCGCTGTAGCCCGGATGGCCGGTGTGGTTGTCCGAAGCCCCCACGAACCCGACGCGGTAGCCGTTTTGCAAGTACTTGTCGCCAAACCAATCAAACGTCCCGTGCCCGGACTGAATCTCGACCAGCCGCTCCACCGTGTTATCGCTGTTGGTCCAGTCCCCAGGCTGGTGGGCATGGGGTATGACCAGTACGTCGTCGGTGTCGTTGCCATCCTTAAGCCCCTCATACAATTCGTCCAGCAATGGCGCCTTCTGGTTTGGCACTCGCGAGCGTCCCGGCGTGTTGCGGAAGAACACGTTGTGGTGCCCGCCATATAGCAGGCGAGAAGTCCATTCGAAGCCTAGGATGGCCGTGAAGCGTCCCGGCACACGGTACTTTTCGACCATCTCTTGGAGCGTCTTCCATTCGAAGTCGTCCATCCAGATGTCATGCTCGGACAGGCTCAAGAAGTCCAAGCGGGCGACATCGCGACCGAACTTGTAGTAGCCGTCCGGAGACCCTTGGCCCTCAGCGAATCCCGTGTGCCCGTGGGTTTCGCCCCAGAAGATCTTCCTGCTCGGCGACGCTTCAACACGCACAGGATTACTCGTTCCGCGGATCGCCCCGTCCTCCGAGTGCACCTCGAACCGGTAGACTCCGGGCGAATCGAGTCGAATGCGGTCCAGTTCTTGCAACGCCGCAGCTCCGGCGGGAATCTCCCGGACTCCCCGGCCATCAAGCAATATCTCGTAAGCGGGGGTCCCGCCAGAAGCCAAGTTCTTGAAGCGATCCTCCGATCTCACGGCCAGCACAAACTCCTCTCCCGGCTCTACTACCGATGGCGCGATGGCGTTTACGAACTGCACGCGATCCTCGCCAATCACCTCGATCGAGGGCCATTGGGGCGTTAGCAGCCAACCCTTGCCCTCCAAGTCCACGAAGGTCTTGAACACGAATCGGTCGTTGGACCAGTTCTGGATCCGTAGGCCCGGACCGCCCCCGCTGCGGTCGCCGAACGTAAGCGTCAGCGTGTCACCCTTGCGCAATTCCCCGCCACTCAGTCGAAACGCGACTACAGAGCGGGTCTCGAAGCTAATCCAGCGGCCCCACGGCTTGGCTGGAGCCAAGACGGCATCGGGATTGGAGGTTGTCACCGTCACATAGCCTGCGGCGGCAGGGTCGTCGGTTTGCAATCCGCCGCCCCGGCCCTGCCCTACCGCAATCCCGCCGCCAACCGCCATGGGCATGTCCCCAACCGTATAAGTCTCGCGAACCGTGACAAACTCGCCCGCCCGATGGGGTCCCTGCGAAGACAGCTCGAGCTTGCCCAGAGCCATGGGCTGCTCGTCCTTGATCTGAAACTCCCGCGTGAATTGTTCGACGAAGCCCGAAATAGCGGCCAGCGGCAGTTGGGCACCTCCGTCCGGCAGCCGTCGCAACGCGCGGTTGGCATTGGCGGTGAGCTGAGGGAAGCCGCCGGGCACCGGCCCGCCGGTCAGCGAGTACGCATTGGCCCACTTCCAGAGCGTATCCAGCCGCTGCGCGAGCACGTTGACATCCGAAGACTGCTGTGGCGCGTCACGCTTGAGCACTTCGACGCGATCTCGAAGCTCGGTCGTCAGATAGTCTGCGCGCCCTCCACCGGTGTCCTGTGCCGCCAAGCCCCAAATCAGAAGCCCCAGCAGGCACAGTGCAACAACAGATTTGGATCGCGCAGAATTCATTTTGGTCCAGTCCTCTACCGCAGCCCAGAATATACCGTAGGGCGAGACTGCTCCGTACGATTGCAACGCCAAATCGCAAACGATGCTGCCTCAACGCGGATTTCCGTCCTCGCGCGGGCCCGGCTATCGGCGAATGTCCGGCACTGCTATAACCGAGTGAGGCCCGACAACCGATGCTGCAACAGTTCAAGCGCTATCCGCTGACCTTCGGTCCGAGCCCAATCACGCGCCTCGACCGACTGTCGGCGCACCTCGGCAGCCGGATAGAGGTGTTCGCCAAGCGGGACGACTGCAATTCCGGTCTTGCGTTTGGCGGAAACAAGATCCGCAAGCTCGAGTACATCGTGCCCGACGCGCTCGCGTCCGGGGCGGACACGTTGGTGACGATCGGCGGCGTGCAATCCAACCACACCCGCCAGGTCGCAGCCGTCGCAGCCAAGCTCGGCCTGAATTGCCGACTGGTCCAAGAGTCGTGGGTGCCCGCCCATGATGCGGTCTACGACCGCGTCGGCAACATCCTGATGAGCCGACTCATGGGCGCAGAGGTCGAATTCATCGAAGAAGGCTTCGACATCGGGACGCGCAATAGCTGGAAGCGCGCGATCGAGGACGTTCGTGCCAAGGGCGGCAAGCCGTACCCCATTCCAGCCGGGGCTTCAATGCATCGGCTGGGCGGCTTGGGCTATGTCGGATTCGCGGAAGAGGTGCGGGCCCAGGAACTCGAGCTAGGGTTCCGGTTCGACTACATCGTGGTCTGCACCGTAACGGGATCGACGCATGCCGGCATGGTGGTGGGCTTCGCCGCCGACGGACGCCAGCGCCGGGTCATCGGGATCGATGCCTCGGCAACTCCTTGGCGGACGAAAGCCCAAGTGGCCGAGATCGCTCGGAACACTGCAAAGCTGGTCGGGTTGGACCACGAAATCGTCAACGAAGACGTTGTGCTCATCGAGGACTACGCCTACCCGGCTTATGGCGTGCCATCCAAGGAGACCGACGACGCTATTCGTCTGGCGGCGCGCACGGAAGGGATGCTGACCGATCCCGTGTATGAGGGCAAGTCGATGCAAGGGCTGGTCGACCTGGCACGGAAGGGATACTTCCCAGCGGGTGCCCGCGTGCTATACGCCCACTTGGGCGGCGTCCCCGCTATCAACGCGTACAGCTATCGCTACCGCAACGGCTGACTTCGGCTAGCCTGAATTCCCAAGAGAGGTCCGAGATGTGACGGCCCCGGGGGAGGCCGCTGGTTCTGAACTATACAATTCGCGAAAACTGCGACAGACGGGCCGTAAGATTGTCAGACACAATGTGAATACATGAACCTATAATCATACCGCTACCATCATCCATCCAGAGGCACGCCACCCGCCCCCGAGCAACTCCGATCCGCCTCGATCCCGCCTCGATTCGGACGAAACTCCCGCCGGTTCTGCCAGTTGCAGCCTGTTTTGGCCGAAAAACGGCCTGTTTTGGCCAAGTTTCTCCTCCCAGCCTTGGTTTCCCGCTTGACGCAAACATTCTATTATGATATTGTTTCATTGTGTTCATGGGTTCATGGAAAAAATGACCGATCCGGCGGACCGCTTCCTCCAGCCCGCCTCCCCCCGCCAACGCCGCTACGAGGCCCTCCGCGCCCGCTTCGTCGACGGCTGCTCCACGGCCGAAGCTGCCGACCGCTTCGGCTACGCGCCCGGCAGCTTCCGCAATCTCTGCTCGCAGTTCCTGCGCAGCGACGATCCTGCTTTCCTGTTCCCCCCCGAGCGGCCCGCGGCCGCGGCCGCCAGCCCCGCCTCCGACTCCGCCGCCAGAGCCCGCGAGCGGATCCTCGCCCTGCGCCAGGACGAGCTCTCCGTCCACGACATTGCCGCCCTGCTGCGCCGAGAAGGCCTGCCTCACAGCGTCGGCTTTGTCCACAAGGTCCTGCGCCAGCAAGGCCTGCCCAAACTTGCCCGCCGCTCCCCCGAGCAGCTGCCCGCCGTGCTCAACGCACCACTCGCCGACCGCCGCGCCCTCGACCTGCGCCCGCGCCGCTTGCGGACCGCCTTCGGCGGCCTGTTCCTGTTCGCCCCCGACCTGGTGTTGTTTCCCAAACTAATTCGATAGATCGTCGCTTTTTTGTGTCACATTATCTCGGGACGGATTGGATGAGAAAGCGAAGGAATGTGGGACGGATGTTGACTCCCTATTGCTTCCTGCAGTAGCCGCGGAGGCGCGCCTCAGGGTGCCATTTGCGGTAGCGCGGCCAACGCGCTTGGGCAGCAAGCCGCTAGGTGCCTGCGAGGTCGGCGCTGAGGTTGGATGCGGGCCGCCGAGCGGTCTGTGCAAGCAGCACTGCACAGCGGATTGCGCTCGGCGGGCTGGTCGGGTGAAATAAGATGGCCCGCGCGATTCGAGGTCGCCGGGCCCGGACGGCGTATCCAGCTCCTATACGACACCGATCTCACCGCCGCAGACTACGTTAAGCGCAAAGCGTGGTGGGATGCAAGTCCGCCTGCGTGTCCCTACCACCCGCAGGGCGGCTGTGGCTTGGTGGGGCATGGCACCTACGGGCGCAAGTTCCCGCATGGCGTGCGCGTGCGGCGCTTCCTGTGCCAGCAATCGGGGCAGACGGTCAGCCTGCTGCCGAAATGCCTGGCGGCGCACTGGAGCGGGACGCTGGCCGAAATCGAGCGGGTGGCGCGCGCGGCCGCTCAGGCCGCCAGCCAGCAAGCGGCGGCCGAGCAGTTGAGCGCGGAGTACATCGGCCCGGCCGGGGCGTTGCGCTGGCTGCGGCGGCGGGTGCGGGCGGTGCGGGCGTTCTTGCGGGCCGTGGGGACGGTCTGCCCGCAGCGCTGCGGGCAGCTGGAGCCGGACTTGGAGGCGTTCTCGGAGCGCCTCGGCGGGCAGCCGGTGCTGGCGCAGCTGCGGGTGCTGGCGGGGCCGTCGCTGAGCTCGCTGCCGGCCCCGGTCGGCTTCCAGCGGCGGTGGAATCCGGCGGGCAACCACGCTCCGGCCCACGCCCCACACGCGCAGGGGCTAGACCCGCCGCCGGCCAGCGCCTAGCTTGGGGCAAAAGGGCCGCCCGAGCGCCCGCCCCAGGAGGAATTGGCATGACCGACAACCCCGAAGACCGCCGCCGCGCAGTGGCCCTGTTCCGCTACAGCGTGATTGCGGAGGCGGTGTCCCTGCCGCCCGGCTCGCCCGAGCGCAGGCAGCTGCTGCGGGCCAAGGCCCAGCGCGAGTACGAGATCCCCGGCAGCCGCCGCACGCGGGTGGCCTTCGAGACCCTGCGCGACTGGCTGGCGCACTACGAACGCGGCGGCTTTGACGCGCTGTACCCCAAACTGCGCACCGACCGCGGGCGCGCCCGGCGGCTGCCGCCGGAGGTGGCCGAGCTGCTGGTGCAGATCAAAGAGCGGTCACCCCATCTGGCGGTGCGCGAGGTCATCCGCCAGGCCCGCTCGCAGGTCCCGCCGGAGGTGCGCCTGGTGCCGTCCAGCATCCACCGCCTGTTGCAGCGCGAGGGGCTCATTGGGCACAGCGCCGCCGAGCCGGGCGGCTCCAAGGACCGCCGCCGCTTCGCCTACCAGGCGGGCGGGGAGCTCTGGATGAGCGATGTCCTGCACGGCCCCAAGGTCGGCTGCCAGGGCAGCGACCGGCGGCGGCGCGCCAAGTCCTACTTGATCGCCTTCCTGGACGACGCCACGCGCCTGGTGCCGCACGCCGCCTTCACGCTCTCGGAGAATGCCGCCACGTTCCTGCCGGTCTTCAAGCAGGCCCTGCGCAAGCGCGGCCTGCCCACGCGCCTGTACGTCGACAACGGCAGCAATTACCGCTGCCAGCACCTGGCCGTGATCTGCGCCACGCTCGGCATCCAATTGATCCACGCCAGGCCTTACCAGCCTCAAGGAAAGGGAAAAATCGAGAGATTTTTCAGGACCTGCCGGGCACAGTTGCTGCCCGCCCTCAACGACGCCGACACGCTCTCGCTGGACGCGCTCAACGCGCGCCTCGCCGTCTGGGTCGAGAGCGAGTACCATCTCAGCCCGCACCGCAGCCTGGACGGCGACACGCCCCTGCAGCGCTGGGCCAAGGATGCCGCCAACATCCGCCAGCTCAACCCGCAAACCGATCTCGACAGCCTCTTCCGCTTCCGTCTCAAGCGGCGCGTCAACAAGGACCGCACCGTCAGCCTCAACGCCACCCTCTACGAGGTCGAGGCCGCCCTGGTCGGCGAGACCATCGTCCTGCTGCACGACCCCAGCCTGCCCCGCCTGCGGCCGATCCCCGTGCTGCACGACGGCCGCCCGGCCGGTCAGGCCACGCTGCTCGACGCTTACGCCAACACGCGCGTGCGGCGCACGCGCGCCAGCGAGCGCCCGGCCCAGCCCGAGCAGCCCGCGCCGGAGCCGCCCAAATCCCCCCTGCAACTGCGCAACCTGCGCGCCCGCAAGCCGCCGGAGAACGACTGATGTACCTGTCCCACTTCGCCCTCACCCAGTTCCCCTTCGAAGCCTCCCTGCACCACGACCAGCTGTTCGCCTCCCGGGCCGCCGGCGAGACCGAGTCGCGCCTCCAGCACTTGGTCGAGCTGCGCGGCATCGGCCTGCTCACCGGCGAGGCCGGCTGCGGCAAGACCTCGCTCTGCCGGCGCGTCACCAAAGCCTTGCACCCCGGCACCCACCGCGTGCATTACGTAGCCCTGTCGACCGGCTCGGTGCTCGACACCTACCAAGCCATCGCCTGGGAACTCGGCCTGGCCACCGTGCGCACCAGGGCCGCCGCCTACCGCGCCATCCGCACCGAAATCTCGCGCCTGGCCGGCGAGGCCAAGCAACTCCCCGTGCTGGTCATCGACGAGGCCCACCACCTGCGCAACGACGTGCTCGAGGACTTGCGCCTGCTGACGAATTTCCAGATGGACGCCGAACACCGCCTGTGCCTGCTGCTGGTCGGGCTGACCGAACTGCGCCGCCGCCTGTCGATGGCCGTGCACGCCTCGCTGGCCCAGCGCCTGGTCGTGCGCCAGCACCTGGCCGGCCTCGAGCGCGACGAACTCGAGGCCTACCTCGCGCACCGCCTCAAGCTGGCCGGCTGCCAGCTGCCGCTGTTCGAGGCCCCCGCCCTCGAAGCCCTCTTCCAAGCCTCCCGCGGCCTGCCCCGGCAGGTCAACCGCTACGCCCACTACGCGCTCATCGCGGCCGCCCTCGACCAAGCCCGCACCGTCTCGGCCGAGCATCTCCAGAGCGCTTGCCAGGAACTCGCACCGTGATCCGCAAACACGCCCGCCAGCCTTGGAGCGCCCGCGCCGACGCCGTCCGCCAAGCCCCGCTACTGCCGCTCGCGGAGCAGCTCGGCTACCGCCCTGACCCGCGCAACCGCGCCCGCTGGAAACTGCCCGGCTCGGTGCTCAGCATCCAGGGCGCACGCTTCTTCGACCACCGCCGCGGGCGCGGCGGCGGCGGGGCCATCGACTTGGTCATGCACGTGCGTGGCTGCCGCTTCCGCGAGGCCGTCGAATTCCTAGAACAGAGCAGCGTCGGCCCGCACGCCGCAGCCGCCCCCTGCCCCTCGCCCGCGCCGCCTGCCAAGCTCCGCCTGCCGCCACCCCACGAGCGCCTCTGGCCGCCCGTGCGCGATTTCCTGCGCACCCAGCGCGGCCTCGCCGACGACTCGCTCGAGCTCTGCCATCGCCAGGGCCTGCTGTACGCCGACGCCCGCCAAAACGCCGTCTTCCTGTGTCGCGATGCCGGCGGCCAACCCGTCGGCGCCGAACTCGTCGGCACCCGCCCCGCGCCCGACGGGCGCACCTTCAAGGGCCTCGCCCCCGGCTCCCGCAAGGCCCGCGGCGGCTTCTGGCTGCCGACCCCCGATCTCCCCGTCGACGCCCTGCTGCTCGTCGAGAGCGCTCTCGACGCACTTTCCGCGGCCCGCCTGCTGGGACCCTCCCTGCCGCCCGACACGCTGGTCGCCTCCAGCGCCGGCGTGGCCCTCTCGCTGCCCCCTTGGCTGCACGCCTTCCAGCCGCCCCTGATCCTGTGCGCCTACGACGCCGACCCGCCCGGCGACCAAGCCGCGGCCGCCCTCCAACGCCAGCTCCCCAACTGCCAGCGCCTCCGCCCGACCGGCGCCAAGGACTGGAACGAACTCCTGCGCCGCCCGACCACAGCTGCCTAGCTGCGCTCCCCGCCGGTTGCCCAACTGCAGCCCTGTACTGCTACTCGAAAACTCCTCCAGTCCACCCCCACTGCTGCTACCTCCCCCTCGCAACGCAGCCTTGTGCTACGACTTCAAAACTCGCCGTCGATCCCGCGCCGGCCTCCACCCAGATTCCTCTCCATTCCTTCCTGCAGAGGCGGATCTATTTGCGAAACCCCCGCTTCTGCTGCAGAAATAATCTGAGAATCGCCTAGCGGAACAATTTGAGAAACAACACCTGGCCCGGCTCGGCCTGCCCAGCCTCGCTGCCGGCCTGCCCGGCTCGCGGATGATCCCGGCCGAGTGCGCCCTGCTGGCCCTGCTGGCCCTCAAGCTGTGGGGCATCGGCCGGCCCTCCCGCATCATGCCCGCCGTGCTCGACGAGGGCATCGCGCTCTTCGCCGGCCTCAACGCCATGCCCAAGCGCTCCAGCCTCACCGAGTACTCCTGCCGCTACGACCCGCGCCTGCTCGACCCCTTCACCCAGCGCTGGCAGCGCGCCCTGCAGGCGGTCGACAACGGCCTCGCCGCGGGGCGCTCCTTCGACCTCGACTTCCACGCCATCCCCTACCACGGCGACGACGCGCTGGTGGAGAAGAACTACGTTTCGAAGCGCTCCCGCAGCCAGAAGGCGATCCTGTGCTTCCTGGCCCGCGACGCGGACGCGCGCACCTTCGCCTGGGCCAGCGCCCGCCCCAGCAAGCGCACCCAGAATGACCAAGTCCTGCGCTTCGTCGAGGCTTGGCGGCAGCGCACCGGCAGCCCGCCCGCCGAACTCGTCTTCGACTCCCGCCTCACCACCTACGCCAACCTGGCCCGGCTCGAGGCCGACGGCATCGCCTTCCTGACCCTGCGCCGCCGCAGCGCCAAGATGGTCGAGCAATTGCTCGCCCTGCCCCGCCAGAGCTGGCGCAGCATCCGTCTCACCAACGTCGGCCGCCGCTACCGCAACCCGCGCATCCTCGACCAGACCGTGCGCCTGCGCGACTACCCCCAACCCGTCCGCCAGATCGCGATCCGCGATCTAGGCCACGACCAGCCCACCCTGCTGCTCACCAACCAACTCGAGGCCTCCGCAGCGGAGCTGATCGACCGCTATGCCCGCCGCATGCTGATCGAGAACACGATCGCCGATGCGGTCAACTTCTTCCACCTCGACGCGCTCTCAGCCGCCGTGCCGCTGCGCATCGATCTCGACGTGCAACTCACCCTGATGGCCTCCGCACTGTACCGCCTGCTCGCCAACCGGCTCGGCGAACGTTTCCGCAGCGCCGAGCCCGCCAGCCTGTTCCGCAAGTTCGTGCAGGCCAGCGCCACGGTCGACATCCAGCCGCATCAGATTGAGGTCACGCTCGGTCGCCGGGCTCACAACCCGCACCTGATCCAGGCCGGCTACGCTGACTCCACGACCGCCATCCCCTGGCTCCACGATCGCGCCTTGAAAATCAACTTCGCCTGACCTCGAGATGTCACACGCAACTGCTCTCTTGGGAATTCAGGCTAGCGTGCAAGAATATCGCTAAATCGCCATTCGCCCAGGGATCAGCCGGGCTTGCGTCCACGCCCCTGATCAGGCCCTGCACCTTCAGGCTGACGGGCTCGGGGAATGCTTTTTCAGCCAGCGCCGGAATCCCGGGCATGGCATCGCCGACCCGGATGCGCAGCCAGTGCGAGGGCCAGCGCAACCGCTAGATAGGCAAACCGCCCCAGTGGAATCCCGGCGACTACCGGAAGTAGAACCACAGCATCAGCACGGCCACGCCGACGAGCGCAGTCATCACTTGCAGCAGCTTTTCCGTGCCAGCCCCTTCGGCCTCGCTCAAGCGCCGGTGCCAATCGTACGTCAGCCCGGCAATCCGCGCGGCGGCAGGCCTTTCGTCCAACTTGCTTACAACCCAGAACAGCGCCAAGCAGGCGGCGAATACGGCGACGCTGTAGTTGAGGAATGGTATCTGCACCAGCCCCTCAAGCGGTCCGAGGTTGACCCCATACGCCTTGTACAAGATGTCCAAGGCGAAGCGCCCGGCCCCGGCCAGCCCGCCGAAGATCAGCGTCGAGATCGCCGCGCGCGAAGTGCCGCCCTTCCACAAGATGCCCAACAGGAACGTCGCCGTGATCGGGGCGCCGATGTAGGCCTGCACGCTCTGCAAATACTGGTAGACCTCCCCGCTGAGATAGCGGATCATCGGAATCCACAAGATACTCACCAGCACGACCACACCTGTGATCAAGCGCCCGACGTACACCAGACGCTTCTCGCTCGCTTCAGGGTGAATCTTCTTGTAGATGTCCATCGTGACAAGCGTGGAGCAGGAGTTCAGGACGCTGCTCAGCGAAGACATCAGGGCAGCCAGCAGTGCGGCAATCATCAGGCCCGACACGCCGGGCGGGAGCAGCCGCTCGACCAGCAGCGGGAAGGCCGTGTCACCGGTGGCCTCGCCCGGCCAGAGCGCCCTCGCGATCAGCCCGGGGAGCACCAAGATGAACACCGGGGTGATTTTCAGCGCCGAGGCGAATATCGCGCCGCCCCGGGCGTGCGGCAAGCTGCGCGCGCTCAGCGTCTTCTGAACGATCACCTGGTCCGTGCACCAATACCACGTGCCTAGGATCATCGTGCCCACCGTAGTACCCAGCCACGGGTATTCGGGATGATCGATGTCTTTGACGATATGGAAAAAATCGTCGGGCAACGCCTCCCTCAGCGCGCCGAAACCGCCGACCTCGCTCAGCCCCAACCAAGTCAGGTAGGCCGAGCCTCCGACCATGATGAATGCCTGCAGCAGATCGGTGTAAATCACCGCCGCCAACCCGCCCGTGATGGTGTAGATCCCGGTCGCGACCACCAGCAGGACTGCGGTCGTCATGTAGTCCCAGCCGAAGATTTCCCGCGCCAAGATCCCCGCCGCGAACAGCGCCACCGAGATTTTCGTCAGCACGTAAGCCAGAAGCGAAACTGTCGTGAGGTACCAGCGGCAGCCAGGACTGAAGCGCTTTTCGAGAAACTCGGGCATCGTGAAGATGCGGCTGCGAAGGTACTGCGGGATGAAAATCCAAGCCAGCAGAAGCAAGCAGAAGCTGGCCGACCACTCGTAGGTGCCGACCGCCAGGCCGCTCGACGCGCCAGAACCCGCCAGGCCGATCACGTGTTCGCTGCCAATGTTGGTGGAGAAGAGGGTCGCGCCCACCGCAAACCAGCCGATGTGCTTTCCGGCTAGAAAGTATTCGGTAGTGGTGTTCTTGTTCCGCGAATGGTAAAAGCCCACCCCGAAGACAGCCGCGAAGTAGACAGTGATAATGAAGGCGTCCATCGAAACCGAGAGTATACCTTGAGCCATCCCAGCACTATCGGACTGATCGTGTTCGCCCACGGCTCGCGCGTTACGGCCGCCAACGAGGCCGTGCAGGCTGTAGCAGTCGAGGCGGCACGGCGCGCCCAGATTCCGGCCTTCAGGGCAGCATTCTTAGAACTGGCCCGTCCGGACCTTGGCGAGGCAGTCGAGCAACTCGCGCAACAAGGTGCGCGGCGCATTCTGATCACGCCATATTTCCTGACTATGGGCCGCCACCTGACCGAGGACCTGCCGCGACTGCTCGACCAAATCCGGCCTCACTACCCTGAGCTAACGCTGCTAGCGTCCCCGCCACTGGACGGCCATCCAGAACTCGCAGAGATTCTCGCGGCACGGGCCCGGGACCTGCTGGCTGATAGCGAGCCATCCTAGCCGGATGGCTGCCCTTCAGGCTGGGACAATGGACCCCAGATGCCCACTATCGAATTGATCGAGCACGCTCAATTAACACCTCGGGTCAGCCAGTTCGTCTTCCAAGCCCGCTTCCGACACGAAGCGGGCCAATATGTCGCCCTCAGTGCTGCAGTCGAGGGTGCACGGCAGACACGCTACTACTCCATCGCGTCGCCGCCCCGCCCGAGCGGACAGATCGAGTTGTGTATTCAACACGAGGGCACATTTGGGAGCCACCTCCGAAGCCTGCGACGGGGTGACCGACTCGAATGCAGCGAACCTGGCGGAAAGATGCGCTTGCTGGACGCCCACAGGCCCGCCGTATATATTGCTGCCGGAACAGGCGTGTCCCCGATGCGGGCCATTTTGCTGGCGCAGCTGGGCGCCAACCCCCTGGCTAACGCAACTCTGCTCCTCGGTGCTCGGCACTCTTCGGAGTTGCTGTACCGTGACGAATTCGATGCGCTGGCCACTCAACACGCGGGCTTCCGTTTCATGCCTACCGTCAGCGGGGACGAAGCCACTTGGGATGGCAAGCGCGGACGAGTGCTGGCCCACATTGATGAGGCCCTTGCGGGCCGCAGCAGTGTAGATGCCTATCTCTGCGGCCAGCGCGAAATGGTGACGCAGCTATGCGAGCGCCTAGCCGCAACAGGCATTGCCGACGAACGACAGGTGTACGAGCGGTACTGAAGTACGGATCATGGACCGTGGACACGGGCGGATCCGGTCGGTAGATCAACAGGTCCGGTAACAGACGCTAGCGTCGCCGCAGTCTGATGGGCCTTAGTGCTGCAGCACAGCTAGGTGAGACAGCGCGGATTGCTTGTGCGAACAGCGAGTGGTTCGCACATCTGTTGCGAGCCACTCGGTCGCGCTGCCCGCCCAATGGCAAAGCGGTGAACCGTTGTACGATGAGTAATTTGCAGTCCTAGCCCGGTCACCGGCGGCACTTACGAAACCATGTCGAACATCGCAGTCACTCTTCCCGACGGCAATCAGATGCAGGTCGAGTCGGGCACAACTGCGCTAGCCGTAGCCGAGCAGATCAGCCCGGGGCTGGCGCGCGCCGCACTGGTCGCTGAGATTGATGGCGCCCTAGCGGACTTGGGCGCAACCCTCGAGCAAGATTCCGAGGTGCGCTTCCTGACCGAACGCGACGAGGAAGCGCTGGAAGTGTACCGCCATTCGGCGGCGCACCTGCTGGCGGCGGCAACCCTGGAACTCTATCCGGAGACCAAGCTGGGCGTCGGTCCGCCCACCGACCAAGGCTTCTTCTACGACATGTACCGGGACACGCCGTTCACCCCCGATGACCTGGAGAAGATCGAGGCCCGCATGGGTGAAATCGCCAAGCGGGATCCCAAGAACGAGCGTGTCTGGATTCCACGCGACGAAGCGCTCGCCGAATACGAAAAGCAAGGCGAGTTCATGAAATGCGAGCTGATCGAGGAAAAGACGGACGAGCCCCGCGTGTCCGTCTACCGGACCGGCGACCTGTTCTCGGACTTCTGCCGCGGCCCGCACATCCCGTCGATGGGCAGGATCAAGGCCTTCAAGCTGCTATCGGTGGCCGGGGCGTATTGGAAGGGCGACGAAAAACGCGAGCAGCTGCAACGCGTTTACGGCACGGCTTTCTTCTCCAAGAAAGCGCTCACAGCCCACCTGAACCGGTTGGAGGAGGCCAAGAGGCGTGACCACCGAAAACTCGGCAAGCAGCTGGACCTGTTCAGCATCCAAGAACTGGCCGGGCCAGGCCTGATCTTCTGGCATCCCAAGGGGGGTACGATCCGGCGGGTGATGGAAGACTGGCTGCGCGAGCAATTGGTCGCGCGCGGATACGGACTCGTAACGACGCCACACGTGGCGCGCCACGGCCTGTGGGAGACCTCGGGACATGCCGAGTTCTATCAAGACGACATGTTCAAACCCATGGAGTTGGACGACTCGCTGTACCAGCTCAAGCCGATGAACTGTCCGTTCCACATCCTGATCTACAAGAATCAGCTGCGCAGCTATCGGGACCTGCCGGTGAGGCTGGCGGAACTAGGGACCGTCTACCGCTACGAGCGCTCGGGCGTCGTGCACGGCCTGCTGCGCGTGCGCGGGTTCACCCAAGACGACGCGCACATCTTCTGCACTCCGGATCAGGTCGAATCCGAGGTGATCGGCTGTGTCGACCTAGCCATGGAAGTGCTGCGGGTGTTCGGATTCGCCGACTTCACTGTCGAGCTGTCGACTTGGGACGGCGGGGCTAGCACAAAGTACGCGGGTACGCCCGACGAGTGGAAGCTGGCAGAGGACAGCCTCTTCGAAGCGCTGCGCAAGCGGGACATCGAGGCCAAGGTGATGCCTGACGAGGCGGCCTTCTACGGCCCGAAGATCGATATCAAGATGGTGGACGCGATCGGGCGCTCGTGGCAGCTTTCCACCATCCAGTTCGACTTCAACCTGCCGCGACGGTTCGATCTGGAGTACATCGGCCCGGACGGGCAAACCCACCAGCCCGTGATGGTGCATCGAGCATTGTGGGGCTCGGTCGAACGGTTCTTCGGCGTGCTCATCGAACACTACGCCGGCGCGTTTCCTCTCTGGCTCGCACCGGTGCAAGCCGCCGTCCTGCCGATCACGGACAACCAGATCGAGTATGCCGAAGCAGTGGCCGATGAGCTGCGTGCAGCAGGGCTGCGCGTCGAAGTGGATCGCCGTAGCGAAAAGATCGGCTTCAAGATCCGCGAGGCCCAGCTGCAGAAGATTCCCTACATGCTGGTCGTTGGCCAGCGCGAGGCCAACAGCGGGCAAGTGGCAGTGCGGCACCGCCGCAAGGGCAACACCGGCACTCGCACGCCCGCCGAGTTCCTTGCCGACGTCGGCCCGCTCATCGAATCGCGAGCGGCAAACGCTTGATCGCACTGCGCCAGCGCTACAAGGGCTGCCACCGACAGCGGCGGAGTCCGGAGCCGGGGCTTGAGCCGCACAAACGTCAGACTCTAGCGGCAGATGTCGACGGCTCGATCCTATGCCATACTCAGGATTCGAGCCCTTCCTGCTTGCGCTATGCGAGGCCTGTCGTTGCTGCCGCTGTGCTTGGCGGCCCTGCTACCCGGTACCCTTCGAGCCCAAGGCGTCGCCAGTCCCAATGCCCAACCTGTAAAGGCGCGCCAGGCTTCCGGACTGCCTTGGCACGCCGGTTTCAGCGACGTGGCAAAGGAAATGGGCCTGGACCTAGAGTTCACCTACGGCGGCACCGACGCGAAGCGCTACATCATCGAGTCCAATGGCTCGGGGGTGGCGTTCTTCGACTACGACGGCGACTCAAGTTTGGACGCCTTCTTGGTCAACGGTTCCCGATTGGAGGGATTCCCCGATGGGGACGCACCCTCGAACCGGCTCTATCGCAATGGCGGAGAGGACGGCTTCCAGGACACGACAGCGTCTAGCGGGCTGGGGCGCTCGGGCTGGGGCAGCGCGGTGTGTGCCGGCGACTTTGACAACAGCGGGAGTACCGATCTGTTCGTGGCCTACTGGGGTTCCGACGCGCTATTCCGCAACAATGGCGACGGCACATTCTCGGAAATTGCAAGCACGGCCGGCGTGGCGGGATCGCAGAAGCAGTGGAGTTCGGGCTGCACGTTCGTGGATTACGACCGCGATGGCCTGCTCGACCTGCTGGTCACGCAATACCAGCAGTTCGACATCGAGACCGCTCCCCCGCCCGGCGAGACTTCGAACTGCGAATGGAAGGGCATGCCCGTCTACTGCGGGCCGCGCGGCCTGCCGTTCGGCAACGTCACTCTCTACCGCAACCTTGGCGATGGCCGCTTCGAGGACGTCAGCGAGTCCGCCGGCGTGCGCGACGTGCGGGACTACTACGCCTTCACTGCGGCAGCTGCGGACTTTGACGGGGACGGCTGGCAGGACATCTACATCGCCTGCGATTCCACGCCCAGCATCCTGTTTCTCAACAATGGCGACGGTACATTCACCGATTACGCCACCGAGGCCGGCGTGGCTTTCAACGAGCACGGATTCGAGCAGGGCGGAATGGGGGTCGGTGTCGGTGACTTCGACGGGGATGGCTGGCTCGATCTGGTGAAGACGAACTTTGCCGACGATTACCCCAATCTTTACCGCAACAACGAGGGCCTCTACTTCGAGGACATTTGCGTCCGCGCCGGACTTGCCTCCAATCCGCAGTACGTGGGGTGGGGCGTGGAATTCGTTGATCTGGACAACGACGGCTGGCAGGACATCTTCCAAGTGAACGGCCATGTCTACCCGGAACTCGACCGTCAGAGCAAGATCTCCGAAACGTTCGTGCAGTCAAACCTGGTCTACCGCAACCTTGCGGGGGAACGCTTCGAAGATGTGACGGCACTGTCCGGGTCCGGCCTTGCCCAGATCCGGTCCAGCAGGGGTGCCGCCTTCGGCGATTTCGACAATGACGGCGATCTGGACGCGCTCGTCATGAACATGTCCGCGCCGGTTTCGTTGCTACGCAACGACCTGAGTGACGAGCGCCACTGGGTGCGGTTCGCGCTGCAAGGGACTCGCTCCAACCGTTCGGCGATTGGTGCGCTCATCACCATCAAAGCTGGGGCGAGCAGCCAGACCCGTGCGGTGATGAGCCAGTCGAGCTATGTTTCGCACAACGACCTGCGCACCCATTTCGGGCTAGGGGAAGCGACGGCGGTCGACTCGATTGTCGTCCGCTGGCCCAGCGGCGCAGAAGAGACGTTTCCCGGGATCAAGGCCGATGCCGACTGGCTCTTGGTCGAAGGCTCCGGTGCCGCCAAGGCTCAGCCATGACAGCCGTCCGGCTCGGTATAGCCTCCAGCTGCTTGGCCGCAGCCCTATCGGGGATCCTCGCAGTCACGGTCCAAGCGCAACCAACCGACGCAGCCGCACTCACCGACCGTGGCCTCGCTCTCGCCCAGCGCGGCCAGCCACAAGAGGCGGCCAAACTCTGGCGGCAAGCGCTAGAGGTGTCTCCGAACTACTTCCCCGCACTGTTCAATCTCGCCTACATGCACTTCTCGGCAGGCCAATTTGAACAGGCCGCACCATTGCTAGAGCGCGCAACGGCCGCCAGTCCGAACGACTTCAATGCCCATTACCTGCACGGCGTCACCGCACAAAAACTCGGGAGCATCGATGAGGCACTGCGCGCCTGGAGGAACGCCCTCAACTTGAGGCCGGACCACTTCAAGCTCATGCAAATCATGGCAGTGGAATACGGCAAGGGACGGTACCACCGCGAGGCGGCAGACATCGCAATGCGGGCGTTGCGGCTGCGGCCCGAGATCGAAGACTTGCACTACATGGCGATCCACGCTTGCCGGGAGGCCGGTAACCTCGGCGGCGGCCTCGAACTCGCATCTCGGGCTGCGAAGCGATTCCCGGCCTCGGCGCGCGCCAATTTCGAGTTCGCCTGGCATCTGCAAAAGGACGGTCGCTTCGACGAAGCGCTGCCGCTGCTGCACAGGGCGATCGAACTCGATCCCGTCTACGAGGAACCGCTCTTCTTCTACGGCGACTGGCTGGTCAAGCAGGCCCGCTATGCAGACGCCTTGGAACCGCTGCGACGGGCCATCAAGCTGCGAGCCGACTACATGCCTGCCCGCATCGCCCTAGCTCGCGCGCACATCGGCTTGAAAGACTGGAGCGCAGCGCTCGACGCCCTCAACGCCGCAGTGAAACTGGAGCCGCGCCATCCGCAGCCGCACCTGCTGCTGTCACAAGTCCACTTTCGGCTGCGCGACCGCGCCAAAGCGCGGGAGGCAAAAGAGCTCTCGCTGCGGCTGCGCCGCCAGAACCCCGCCTTTCTCGAAGCCGTGCAGTCGAAGCCCTTTCCCGACTAGCGGGGACACTCAAGCCTTTCCGTACTTCGCGGCGAGATCCCGCAGCCGCGCAAGATGGCGCGGCACAGCCGCGAAGGGATCCTCGGCCGCCTCGTATTCCAAGGCCATGTAGCCACGGTAGCCCGCGTCGGCGAACATGCGGACGATGCGATCCCAGTCCGACGGGGTGTGGTTGCCCTGTTCGTCCCTGATGTCTACCTTGAATTGCGAATTCACGGCATAGGGCAGGCACATTTCGATCTGCTGGTACGGATTGCTGCGGAAGTTTCCGGTGTCGAGATTGATGCCGACATTTGGATGGTCGGCGGCTTCAACGATCTGGATGATGCGCTCGGCCCGGGAAGTGATCCCCCCGTGATTTTCCAATCCGAGGACGACACCCTTGCCGGCTGCGTAGTCGCCTGCTCGTTTGAGGATTTCCGCCACCCACTTGGCGGCTTCATCCTCCGAGCTTCCCTGCGGCACGTTGCCGCCGAACACGCGGATGTGGCTCGAGCCGAGTTCGTGCGAGACATCCACCCAGTGCTGCAGCCACGCCACCTCCATGTCTTGGGCGCGCGCATCGGACCGGCAGAGATCGCTGCGGATCGCGATGCTCGGCAGTTCAACCGCGGCAAGGTAGGCTTTGCGTCGAAACGCAGCGAGAAACCCGCTCAGGTTCTCGCGAGGAAACCAATAAACTGTCGAATCGATGCCGTCGATGCCGTGCTCGACTGCTAGGTCTACCAAGTCCAAGTAGCTCAGCGATCCGTCACCAAGCGCCTTGCGGAAGGAATAGGCGCAGATGGCGGTCTTGAGCCTCGGCGTTTGGTCTCGGGAGGTGCTAGCAAGTGCAACCGATGGCAACAGGGATAGCGAGCAGAGTGCTTCACGCCTCGACAAAATGTCGCGAGTCTGTCTATGCATTCTGTTCCAGCGTAATCGAAATCTGGGGCGCGGGCGGTATTTCCTAGCGACTTTTCGGCAATTGCGCCCATCCACTCAATAACAGCGGTGACGCTAAGCGTGGGAAGCGGGTACGCTAGTCGGGACTGGCTCCTGCCAGCTATGACCAGATGCACGATCGGACGCGTTTGCTCGCCGTCGGCGCGGCTTGGGCGTTGGCGCTCCTCGGCACAATCCAAGCCGCCCGGAGCGCACCCGTAGACCGCACTAGCTCGCTTGCGCAACTTTCTGAGCGCTTTCGAGCGGAGATCTATCCCTTGCTCGCACGGAGCGACGATGGCTGCAAGCTATGCCATGGCGCTCGGGCTTCGCAGACATTTCAGGTTCTCGAATCACCCAGCGCCACGTTCAGCCTACTGCTGGAAGAGGGATTGCTCGACCCCTCGGATCCGATGGCGATCCCTAGCCGAGTGAGAAGTCAGGATCCTGACCTACGCATGCCGAAGTCCGGCGTTTTGGACGACTCCGAGATCACCAACATCGCACGGTTCGCCACGGACCTAGCTGCGAGCCTTGGGAGCGAGGGTCGCGGTGCGGGGGATCAACATGACGAGCGGTTCCCTGACAGTCTTCTGCTCCCGTTCGACGGCGAGGAACAGTCCGACCGGGCCCACCGGCGCCTGAGCTATTTTCAGCTCAGGCGGTCCATTGAGACCCTCTTCGGCTCCGAATGGCTCGCCGCGTCCGGGGATGATCTGTTCAGCAACAAGGCTCAAGCTTTGGGCGGAGCGGACTTCCGCAGCAGTTTCGACCAGACCCGCACGATGACCGCGAGCTACGTCGCTGCCCTACAAGAAATCGCACGGGAGCTGGCCCGGCGATTTGTATCTGCACCGAGCGAGACCCTCTTCAAGGGATTCGATCCGGACATCTTCGTTGACCGTTCAAGAGGGGCAGCCGTCCGCAACGTTCGGACGCTCTACCAGCGGATTCTCTTCGCCCAGCCATCCGCGGCTGAACTCGGCCGGGCTTTGCACTTGGTGCGAGAGCTGCAGGCGCGGGCCGAGGAACGCAGAATCGTGCGCTTCACCCTCAACGTCGAGGATCCGGAAGGGCGCCGGGATCGCCGCCAGGTCGACGTTACTCTCGATGCGGCCAAGGCTTCCGTGTCGCGATACTTGATTGACCAGACTTCGGAGTCGGACAGCAGTCCATGGGTTCGTATCGGTGACCGCCCGTTCAGGTTCGAGGCTGCCAATCCTGATCACCTCGTTCGTCTGGTGGCCCGGCCAGGAAACCACGTAACGGTCTTCGATGCGGTGAAATTCGTCCGCGTGCGGGACGGCATCGAATCGAGCCAGTCGGTCGTCCTAGATAATCTCGACCCCGAGTGCACGTTCTCTGGCGAGTGGGAGCCGGTCGCGAAGGATGGGGAGCGCAGCCGTGCGGGAGAACCAAAGAAGAAGTACGAAATCGACCTCGATGTGGTCGGAAGCAACCATCTGGAGCGGCGCGATGTGGACAACCGCTTGGGATCCGCCACTGTCGCCCTCCGAATCCCGGAAGATGGTGAATACAACGTCTACCTGAGCTGGCCGAGGATCCCCCGGGCAGCAACCTCGGCGCTGTTGGAAGTTCATTCAGCGAGCGTGGCTGCCGTCTCGAGCATAGACGACAGGCGACTAACTCCGGGCTTTGCAACGACGTTTCTGGACCAGTCCGAGAGCACGCTTGACGATAACAGTGAGACGCAGTGGGAAATGATCCTTCGAGAGGTGCTGCTGGAAGGGCCGGACGACTTCGTTGAAGTCAGCAACCGGGGGGTGGATTCCGCGTCAATGGTCATCGTCGCCGACGCAGTGAAATTCGTTCCGCTCGGCGGAGGGCAGGAAATCGTTGTGGACAACTCTTCGGCGGATGGCTTCGAGGCATCCGATGGCTGGGCTACCGACAAGCTAGTGCGGAACCTGCCGGGCCGAGGTGAGATGTACGGCGAGAACGTCTTGCACTACCCTCCCGCCGAGAGCGGGGAACCGATCAAGGATCAGAAAGTCGATCCGGCCAAGAGAATCTGGGCCCGCTATCGGCCCGTGCAAGGCGGCGCGTACCGCCCTGGGTGGTACAGCGTGCATGTCTGGACGCCCGGAGGGCACACCCATGCTGATTGGGTTCCGTTCGACGTTCATGGGAGTTCGTTTGCTCCCGTGGCATTTGTGGAGGCGCCGCCGGCTTTCAATGTTGGCGAGACGGCGTTTCTCAATGCCACCGGAACCTACCATCCCGGGGGCGAACAGCTGTCGTTCCGCTGGACCCATGACGCGAGTGACCTAGGACTCCGTGTCGAGGGCCCTGAGATGTCGACACCCAGCTTCGAGGTGCCCTCGCTGAATTCTCCTCGCCCCGGCTGGGCCGGGCTGGTCGAAGCGCTACTTCAGCGTCCCGAGTTCGTGATGCCGACCGACAGCCGGAACGCAGCGGCAGCCAGCAAGCTCGTCCGGGTTGCGCTCGACCTAGTGGGGAGAGTCCCGACGACCGATGAGTTGCAACGCTTCTTGAAGGGTGGGCAGATCGAGCCCCTGATCGACGCCTATTTGTCTTCCAAGGACTTTCGGGAGTTCTTCTTCCATCGTGCTCGCGGAGTCTTCCGGTCGCGCGGCACTGCCGTAAGCGACGAACCGGCCCGGCTCTGGACCTACATCGCGACGAACGACCTGTCCTATCGAGAGCTGTTTACGGCCGACTACACGGTTGGTTCGGACTGGCAAAGGATCGAGCGCCGGCCCGTCTACGGCCCCACCGGCTTCCTGACCATGAAAGGGTATATGGAGGGCAAGCCCGGCCTTCCGAAATTCACCTATCCCGCTCAGGTGCTCACGTTCGCCCTGGGAGTGCAATTCGAGGTGTCCGACGCGGTCGAGGATGCCCGCGACAAGGTCGTCAGCACGACGGACCCTAGCAGCATCTGCTACTCGTGCCACAAATTGTTGACGCCGCTGGCCTACCAGCGGGAGCGTTGGGATGTCCACGGGCACTACCGCACCGTGGATGATGACCACCAGCCAATTGACGACAGCGACCGGGGCATCGTTCCGGACTACCCGTTCAAAGGAGGTGGCCTAAGCGCGTTCGCCTCCCAAGTGGTTCGCAAAGAGCGGTTCGTGCGCGCATTCATCAACCATCATCACGACATGCTGTTCCATCGCCCGCTAAGGCTATACCAAGACCAAAGAGATGAGTACAAGGATCTCTACGATTTCGCAGTCGCCAACGATTTGCGAATCCGGCCGCTCGTCAAGAGGATGGTAGTGATGAGGTTCGGAGGTCCGCCGCACGGCCTGTGAACTCCGTCGCAGGCGACCGTCGCGTCCAGGCCCGCCATCGTCGCCGCATCCATGCCGGAATCGGAAAGACAGGGTCAGGCAACCGTTAACTCCCCGTTCAAACAGTCAAACCACCCGGATGTGCTTGAGCGAGCGGGGCACCCAGCCTATAATCGAACCGACGCGCCACGGCGTTGAGGTTGGAACAAGCGATGAAGCGCCGGAAATTCCTGTCCAGCGGGGCTCGCGCGGCCGGTGCGCTCGCGGCCACGGACTTTCTCAGCTACTGGCTTAGCGGGGGCTTGGACTCTGTCAGCCCCACAATGGCCGGTGCCGTCAAGGATCATGCCAAAGAGGCGTCGCAGCCTCGTTTCCTCGTCTACTGGTTCATGGAAGGGGCTTGGATGAGTTATGACATGTTCGGCCCAGTCGTTCCTGCCCGCAACGATGCCAACTTCTCAGACCTTCCTCGGGATCCCGATGATTGGGGCGTGCTTTCCGAGCACATTTACCGCACCAAGGATCTTTCGGCCGAGCAGTTCCGCCGTCACGGCGAGATCTTCCACGGCCCACTGGCGGAAGACGGTCGCGAGCTGTTCGGGCAGATGGCGGTCCTTTCGAGCGCCCTCACGGGAAGCGGGCACACGCGGGACCGTTTCAAGGCTCACTACGGCCAGTACACAGTGGATATGAAGGCCAGGCGGGAACCGGACGAGCGAACCGTCCTGCAGGCCTTCTGCGAAGAGGCGGGCCGACCGTACCTGCTGCCCAACCTGAACTGGCACCGGTGGCTGTCCGATGGTGAACTCGACATCGCCGCCTATCCGGAGGGTACGGGCATTTACCATGCGCTAGGGCCCCCTTGGGCGCACATGATCTACCCGCAGACTCCGAAATTCACTCGGGGCATGGTCCAACAGACGCTCTCGATGCGCACCGACGAGCGTAACCATTCAGTGCAGAGATTCCTAGAGCAGTCTCGCCGGGGCCTGCTGGCCGATCAAAACAGCCCGGAACTCCAGAGCTTTGCATCGGCCTTGGACATCTACAAGCGGCTCACCGAAAGTGGCGACGACAGCATCGACACCGGGTCAATGTTCCTCGACCCGGGATTGAGAGAGGAATTCCGGGTCGATCCTAGCGACGAGGAAATCCACTTCGAACTCATCAATCAGACCCTGCCCCGGAGCAAATACACGCCCAACATCAACGTGCAGGCCATGATGATGTTCGAAATGATGACTCAGGGGCTGAGCTGTGCGGGGTGGCTCGAGAACCGCTTGGTCAGGGGATTCGACCATCACTGGTCCCGCAAAAGGATCCTGTCGGGCTACCCGTTCGACCAACGGGAAATGATTCGGAACGAGCTCTGGACTCCGCTCAAGACGTTCGTTCGAAAACTCAAGGAGACCGAGTACGAAAACACGGGGAACTCCTATTACGACTTCACGACTATCGTGCTGGGCAGCGAGTTCGGACGGACTGTGGGAGGCAGCATCAAGAGTATCCTCGCGAATTCAGACTTGGACGAGGCCGAGAAAAGAGAACAGATTCTCTCGCAGGACATCAGTGCCCACAATCCGGTCAATTCTTGCGCGTTCCTAGGCCCGCGCGTCCGCGTTGGCACCCAATTCGGATGGGTCGGTCAGAAGACGTTCCAGCCGATCCCCATCCACCCAGTGACCGGGGACTTGGATCCGCGCTACGACCGCGACGGGCATCTCCAAGACGGCTACAGCGAGCCGTCGGACGGATTCATCATGCCGAATCACGGCCATATCTACTCCACGGCACTCAAGCTGGCTGGAGTGGATCCCAAAGGCGCCGGGAGGAACGAATCTCCCTACTTGCCCTTTATCCTCGCGAACGGTGCGTAGGGGGCCGACCCGGTGGCATGAACCGCTGCGTGGCTCCACATGGCAAGTCGTTCGAACGTGAGCGGAAGGGGTTGGGTGCACACGCGCAAATGGCGCGGGCAGCGGTCCGGTTCCGATGCTCGCGGCTGGCCTTCCGAGGCGCGTTGTTGTCCGGGCTTATCGCAGCGTCCGGATCCGCCGGAATCGGACAGACAATGCAGCTGAGCGATCCTGTACGATTCTGGCTGCACGAGTCGGAGTACGGCGGTTCGCAGGCCTGTAAGGCTTGCCACCCGAACATCTATTCCCGTCAGAGCCCCAGCAACCACGCTCGCTCCCTCCGCCGGGCCGGCTTCGTTCCGGAACTCGTGGGCTCCCTGCCGTTCAGTCTCTTCGACCGCGTTTCGGGCTTTACGCTGACCCTTTCCGATAGCTCGCGGGGGCGTATCCGGCTCAAAGCAGCCGATGACGCGGAATCGAGCGAGGCCATGCTCGACTGGGCCTTCGGCAGCGGAACGAAAGGGATCACGCCCATCGGCCGCACCGACACCGGCGGCTGGGTGGAGAGCCGGTTGACTTGGTACAAGAGCCTCGGTGCGATGGACTTCACAACCGGGGCTTCGAAGTACGATCCGCAGAACGCTGTCGAGGGCCTCGGACGGGGACTGACCACCGCGGAGGTGGCTGAATGCTTCGGCTGCCACACAACCGGATACGACGAACGTTCCTCGGCTCCCTCTGCGGATGAAATGGGGATTCGCTGCGAGCGCTGCCATGGCCCAGGCCAAACCCACGTCGAAGCCGCGACGAACGGCGATTCCGTCGACGGGACGATCTTCAACCCCATCACACTTCCAGGATTCCAGCAGGCGCAAATGTGCGGAGCCTGCCACGGCAGCCCGCCGCAGGACAATGATTTCGACGCTTTGGACCTGCTGGAACGGACTCCGCACAGCGTCCGGTTTCCCAGCCAGCGCATAGTGTTGAGCCGGTGTTTCAACGAAACCTTCGGAGAACTCGCATGCACGACCTGCCACGATCCGCATCACGACGTTGCGGACGAGGCGGGCTCGTTCGACGAGTCGTGCCTCTCATGTCACGACTCAGGCGCCCGCGAGAATGGCGCCGTCTGCCCTGTGGCGTCGGCGAATTGCGCGAGTTGCCATATGCCGACAGAGCGCGTGATGCGGCACTCCCTGTTTAGTGACCACTGGATCCGAGTCGTGAGGTAGCAGTCACTATGACCCCACTGGACACCCGGTTGAATCCCATGCAGGTGGCAAGGTCATCACGAGGATCCCGGAGACTCGCGATTGCCTTGCTAGCTGCAGCGGTGGTGGCAGGTGCGCAGCAGGCTCGTCTCGCGCCAGCTGACTACGAGTTCATCGGAGCACATTTTCGTGCAGCCAAGAATCTCGAACAGAAGGGAGAACTTGCCGGCGCTGCATCCGAGTACCGCACGATCCTGCGCCGATACCCGACGGCGGTGCCCCGGGTCTATCACAATCTCGGTTTGGTTCACTACTACCAGCGCGACTACCCGAATGCAATCGAGGCCTTCGAGTCGGGTATTGAACTCGACAGGGCGATGATCGGCAGCCGACTGTTCTTGGGCGTCTCGTACCTCAATGTCGAGCGCCCGGAAAGGGCTCTGCCGCATCTCGAGACCGCGCACGGAATGCAGCAAACCTTCGAGACCGCGCTGCATTTGGGGCAGGCGTACGCTGCCAATCTTCGCTACGGGGAAGCCATCCACCTTTACAGGCAGGCGCTGCCTATGGCCGGGGACGAAATTCCCAATGTCCTGTATTCCATCGGGCAGGCCTACCTCGATCTCGCCGAAAGGATTGCAAACGAGCAGGCCGTCTCGCACCCCGAATCGAAGGAGACACACCTCGCAGCCGCCCGCGTCTTTGAGAGCCAGCAGGTGTACCAAGTAGCAGCAATCAAATATCTCGAAGCAGCGGAAATGGACCCGTTCAACGCGTCCATTTTCTTCCCTCTAGCCCGCATGCTCGCGATCTTGGGACTCGAAGTTCCTTCGAGTCTCGCGTTGAAACGCTATTGGAGCCTGCTCCCTGCCGTGCCGAAAATGCCGATCGACAAGAGCATGCTGCCGAAGGAGCAAGTCGCCGAGATCGGAACGAAGGTGGAGTTCGAAGGTATCCTGCGGTCGTTGCCTGCTGTCGATCCCGAACGCCTGCCTCCAATGCCAATGGTGGGTCTTGAGATCAACGAAACGCTGCTCAGGCGTCTCGCTGGCTCCGCGTCGCCCGACTGGGAGCAAGCGACTCAAGCGGTCATCGAGGGGAGGTTCGAGGATGCCCTCGCCATGCTTGAGCGACTCCGGGACACGGGGGATGAATGGCTGCGTGAATACCTAACGATGACCGTTCACGTCTGGCTCGACGACTACAAGTCGGCGGCTCTCGTGGCTGATGATCCGTCTCTCTCGGCTAGTTCCTTGCAGGCCGTTCAGACCTTTAGGGCAGAGGTGTTCCGGCAAGTCTCGCTGGAGTACTTCGACTTGCTGGTGCGCGAGCACCCCAGTTCGTGCAGGGCGCGGCTCGTCAGGGCGATGAACTTCGCGGCACAGGAAAAGGCAGAGGCTGAGGGCGAGTTTCTCGCGGCAATCGAGGCCTGCCCGCTCGACACACAGATCCGCATCGAACTCGCGGACTATTACCTCTGGAACTCCCAGTACGACGAGGCACGGCAAGCGTGCTTGGACGAGCTGGAGATTCACCCGCATTCGGGAGCTGCCAAGAAGCGGCTCGGGAGAATCCACGTCCAATTGCGCGAGGGCGAAAGGGCCTTGCCTTACTTGATCGCCGCGGCCGAGGCAGACCCTGAGGACGCAGACGTTCGAACGGACCTAGGCAGGGCTTACGAACTCCTTCAGCAATGGGACGACGCCGTGAAGACGTATCTGCTAGCTCTGGACTTGGATCCGACGTTGAACCGAGTTCACTACGTGCTGG
This sequence comes from Bryobacterales bacterium, assembly GCA_965207255.1. Taxonomy (GTDB): domain Bacteria; phylum Acidobacteriota; class Terriglobia; order Bryobacterales; family UBA6623; genus VXMF01. Next base: position 1,101,681 of record OZ242276.1, read on the forward strand.
CACGGCTCTACCGTCAGCTCGGCCAGAACGACTTGGCGCAGCAGCAGTTCCAGCTGTTCAAGCGGAACGAAGACGAGGCAAGGCAAACGCGTACCGCCAGGATCCAGCGTCTTCGGAAGAAGGAGGCACCCGGACCTGCTCCTAGCGATCGCTAAGAGCCCCGTGCCTACGCCGAGTGTGCCCTTCGTTCTCGTGCTAGTGGCCGCAGCGTGGGCTGCGCCCTCTCAAGCTGGGCAGGCTGCATTCGTGGATGTCGCAGCGGAGGTCGGCCTGACAGATGTCTTCCACAGTGGAAGGGACGACCGCAAGGACTTCATATTAGAGGCCATCGGGTCCGGATTGGCCCTCCTAGACTACGACCGCGACGGATTCCTTGACGCGTTCTTTGTCTCAGCCACAACATTCGAGGGCTTCCCTCCCGGCGAAGCTCCCAGCAATCGCCTATACCGCAACAACGGCGACGGCACGTTTGCCGACGTCACAGATCGGACCGGACTGCAAAGCGCCGGGTGGGGACAAGGTGTGTGCGTCGGCGACGTTGACAACGACGGCTTCAATGACCTGTTCGTCACGTACTTCGGAGAGAACCGCCTGTTCCGCAACAGTCGTCAAGGGGAGTTTGCTGACGTCACGCGGGAATCAGGACTTGGCGGTGAAAAGCGGTGGTCAACCGGGTGCGCGTTCCTCGACTACGATCTCGACGGCCTACTCGACCTGTTCGTCGCAAACTACTTGGTATTTGACAAGGACCGCATCCCATCGAAGGGCAGCGCGCCTACCTGCCAATGGAAGGGGCAGGCTGTGCTGTGCGGTCCTCGGGGCCTGCCTGGAGAGACGAATCAGTTGTTCCGCAACCTCGGCAGCGGCCGGTTTGAAGAGGTCTCGCAAGAATCCGGAGTTGCCGCTGGCGCGGAACGCTACTCGCTGTCGGTGACGCCACTCGACTACAATCTCGACGGCTGGCCGGACGTGTTTGTTGCGGTAGATTCCCAGCCCAGCATGTTGTTTGAGAACAACGGCGACGGCACGTTCTTGGATGTGGGGATATTCGCCGGAGTGGCGCTCGACGAGCACGGGCACGTTCAGGCCGGCATGGGCTCGGCAGCGGTGGATATCGATGGAGACGGCCTTCTCGACATCATCAAGACCAATTTCATCGAGGAGACGTCCAACATCTACCTCAATTCGGCGGCGGCATTCGAGGACAGGGTGCATTCCATGGGCGCAGGAATCAGCGCCGGCTACATGGGCTGGGGGGTCGCAGGTCTTGATTTCGATCGCGATTCTTGGCCTGACATCTTCGTTGCGAACGGACACACATACCCGGAAATCGAAGGGCTCGTTCCAAACAATCCCTATCGCCAGAATCGGCTGCTGTACAGGAATGTCGGCGGACGAGGCCTCGAACCCGTCCAGCCACCGGCCGGGTCCGCCTTGCTGGCCAAGCATTCAAGCCGCGGGGTCGCCGTCGGGGACTATGACAACGACGGCGACGCGGATGTGTTCGTGAACAACATGAACGAACGCCCGAGTCTCCTCCGCAACGACTCCACTCCCGCCGGTGGGTTCCTTTCGCTGCAACTTGTCGGAACGAAGTCCAACCGCAGCGCGATCGGTGCTCGCGTTACCGTGCAGGCGGGTGCAAGGGTCTTGGTCCAAGAAGTCCGGTCGGGTTCCAGTTTCATATCGAGCAACGACCTGAGGCTGCATTTCGGGCTGGGAGACAGCGCCAAAGTTCAGAAGGTCGTCATAGACTGGCCATCACCCTCATCCCGCGACACGCTCACAGATCTGTCGGTCGACCACTTCTTGGAAATCACCGAAGGCGAGGGCATCACATCGCGCTCGCCAAGCATGCCGACGGAGTGATTGTGATCTTGTCCCGACGGCGACTCCTGCAACTCGGCACCGCCACAGGCACGGCAGGGTGGGCCTCCATCGCCAGCGGCGGCCTGCTCGGAGCAACTCCGGAATCCACTCCGGGCAAGCCGTATGGCGTGCAGTTCACAGACGTTGCCAAGGACGCCGGCCTAACGGACACGGTCTACTACGGCAGTAGCGAGCAGGTGCGGTACATCGTCGAGGCAAACGGCTGTGGCGTAGCGTTCTACGACTATGACGGCGACGGATGGCCAGACATCTTCGTCTTGAACGGAACCCGACTTGATGGCCTTCCGGCTGGAGCGACGCCAACGAACCGTCTCTACAAGAACAACCGCGACGGCACGTTCACCGACGTCACCGAAGAAGCCGGACTGGTCCGATCCGGCTGGGCTAACAGCGTCTGTATCGGGGACTTTGACAACGACGGCAACGACGATCTTTTCGTCACGTACTGGGGTCAGAACGTCCTGTACCGCAACAACGGCGACGGCACCTTCTCCGATGTCACCGAAGAAGCCGGCCTAGGCGGCTTCCCGGATCGCTGGAACGCGGGCGCGACGTTTATCGATTTCGACCGAGACGGGCACCTAGACCTGTTCGTTTCGAACTACGTGGAAATCGACCTCGAGCGGGTTCCCTTGCCAGGCCAGGGCAACAACTGCGAATGGAAGGGTGTTCCGGTCTTTTGCGGCCCGCGCGGGATGCCGGGCACGAAGAACTACCTGTACCGCAACAATGGCGACGGCACCTTCTCCGATGTGAGCGAGCAGGCCGGGATGCACAACCCGCACGGCTACTACGGCATGACCGCGCTCGTGACGGATGTCAACGAGGACGGCTGGCCGGACATCTACGTGGCCTGCGATTCCACTCCGAGCATCCTCTATCGGAACAACCGAGACGGGACATTCACCGACATCGCGGTCGAGTGTGGCGTTGCTTATAGCGAGGATGGACGGGAACAGGCCGGAATGGGTCTCGCAACCGGTGACTATGACGGGGACGGTAAGCTCGACATTGTCAAGACCCTTTTCGCGGACGAGATGCCCGCGCTGTACAGGAATTTCGGCAACGGGACCTTCGCCGATATGTCTGTCGCGGCGGGCCTGCACGTCGTGACACAGCACATCCAGTGGGGCACCGGACTGGTGGACTTTGACAACGACAGCTGGCCGGACCTGTTCTATGCCGTTGGAAACCTCTTCCCCAGAGTGGAACGGTTCAATCCCCGCTATCCCTACCGCGGGCCAAGGTTTCTTTTCCGCAACATGCGAGACGGCTCTTTCGTTAACGTTACCGACGAGTGCGGCACTGGCCTCACGACGCCGCACTCGAGTAGAGGCTGCGCCTTCGGGGACTTCGATAACGACGGAGACATGGACGTCGTGGTCATGAACATGAACGAACCGCCATCCCTGATACGCGCGGATGTCTCCACGGGCAATCACTGGCTCAAGGTCAAGCTGTTCGGCGTCGAGTCGAACCGGACGGCGATCGGCGCCCGGATTGACCTGCAGGCGGGAGGACGGCGGCAGGTACAGGAGGTGCAGAGCCAATCCAGCTACTACTCGGTCAATGACCTGCGTCTGCATTTCGGCCTTGGCTCAAGTTCCAAAGTCGACGAGCTGACTGTTCGATGGCCAAATGGGATGCGCGAGCAATTCCGAGGTCTGCCTGCGGATCGCCTTCTCCACATCGAGGAGGGCCGCGGAATCGTTCGTTCGGAAACGCTGTGAGCGGTCGGGCTCCGAATTCCAGTCCCCGCCGTCAGCCAGCCGGTCAGGGCGCGCCGGACAGGAGGCTTACGATCCTGCGATAGCCTCTCGACTCCGCAAGTGAGATGGCGGTCTGCCCGGCGGCTGTCCGCGCATTCGGGTCGGCACCTCGTTCGAGAAGATACTCGACGACAAGCGTCTGCCCGCGGGCGGCAGCAATGAGCAACGGGGTGAAACCCCGCGAATCCGCGGCACCAAGATCGGCACCCGCCTCGGCGAGATGCCGGACGCCCGCAAGCGTGCCCGAGGATGAGGCCAACATGAGGGGAGCGACGCCGTCGGGTCGCCGAAGATTCGGATCAGCCCCGCCCGCTAGCAGCACCTCTATCGTTTCCGAGTGACCCTCGGCCGCGGCAAACATAAGCGCCGCCCCCCCTGTCGTGTCCACGAGGTCGGGGCTCGCACCATGTTCCAACAGGGTCTCAGCCGTTGTCGAGAACCCTTCGAAGCACGCCATCATCAATGCGGTTCGACCCTCCGGCGTGCGGGCATCCGGCCGGGCCCCGCTCTCCAAGAGGGCCTCTACCGCTTCCCGCCGGTTCTGACCCGCCGCCAGCATAAGGACCGTTCCTCGATCGGGCGTCTCGGCCTTCACGTCCGCTCCCCGAGCCAAGAGTTCGGCCACTACAGATGCGTGGCCGGCAGCCGCGGCCAACATCAGCGGAGTGTTCCGCTCGGCGTCACGACCATTCACTTGGGCTCCGGCGTTCACTAACCCCGCGACTCTGCCAGGACGGCCGGTGGCAGCCACGATCCGAAGCAATTCATCTAGATCCTCGACCGCCCCGGCGCTCTCGAGCAGCAATGCAGCTTGGTCATGGCCAGCCAAGGCGGCATGCACCAAGGCGGTTCGGCCACGCTCGTCGGATTTGCCAGCTTCCGCGCCTTGTTCCAGAAGGAATCGAATCGCATCAATCTGTCCGCTGGCGGCGGCGAGCATGAGCGCCGTCCTGCCATCGCGCATCGTGGCACCGACCTCGGCACCCGCCGTCGTGAGCATTTCGAGGACAGCGACATCGCCCCTGCTGGCTGCGAGCAGCAGTGCGGTACGTCCGTCGATCGACTGTAGGTCCAAGTCAGCGTTGCCGGCCAGCAGGGTCCGGAGCATCGAGCGATCCCCTGACGAAACAGCGACCATCGTCGCCGTGCTGCCGTCGTCAGCCTGGGCGTCGATGTCTGTGCTCGCTTCGAGCAGAATCCGGACCATCGTCGGCAACCCCTTAGAGACAGCCAGAATCAACGGCGTCCTACCGCCGTCGGCGCGGGCGTTCGGATCCGCGCCTGCTGCCAGAAGCGTCTCCACCACGGCTGTCTGGCCTTCCCACGCGGCCATCAGCAGAGGTGTCCATCCGGCGGGGCTGGCCAAGGCAGTATCGGCACCCGCGCGAAGCAGCGCTTCTACGATCTTCAGATGGCCTTCTGTGGAAGCGAGCATCAGGGCGGACACCCCGCCTCCCTCCACTGTTCCGCTCTGGACCGCGATGGGCACTCCTTTCCTGCTCTGGCGGTTGACGTCGGCGCCTCTTGCGAGCAGTAGGCGAGCCACCTCCAGGTGACCGTGCAGGGATGCGCTCATCAGAGCTGTCACCCCTCGGCTATCGCTGGCATCAGGGTCAGCGCCTCTTGACAATGAGGCCTCGGCCTCCTCGGCCCTCCCAATTCGCGCCGCGAAGAGAAGGTCTTCGCTCGGCGTGGAAGCCGCTCCCTGGTTCTTGAGTTCTTCCACGACATCGATGTGCCCCAGCAGAGCTGCTTGGACAAGAGCCGACTCTTTGAGAGCGTCGACGGCGTCAATTTCAGAACCGTGCTCTAGCAGTGACCGCACGATATCCGTGTTCCCATTCGATGCGGCGAACATGAGGGCGGTACGGCCATCGATCGATGTCGCTGCCGTCGCCGCCCCTGCCCTCAGCAACGCAGTTACGACTGGAGTCGCACCCCTAGCCGCCGCGAGCATCAGGGCGGTCACGCGCCCCACGGGGACCTCGATGCCGCTGGCGGCGATACTCGCCCCTTCTGCGCCTCGGGCATCGAGGTTCGCGCCCGCCCCTATGAGCGCTTCGACTACGGCAGAATGTCCCCGGAATGCGGCCGACATCAGAGGCGTTTGCCCGGAGTCGTCAGAATGGTTCAGATCCGCACCGGCCTCGATCAGCGTCTCGGTCACTAGCTGGTGGCCGGTGGCCGCCGCGATCAGAAGGGCGGTCTGCCCTGCGTCGTTCCGGATCTCAATGTCTGCGGATTCCAAAAGAGTCCGGACTACGCCGAGCCGAATCTCTGCGACAGCCAGCATTAGCGCTGTTCGGCCTTGGTCATCCTGCGTATCTGCATTCGAACCTGCATTCAGCAGATCCCGGACAATCTCTGCGTGGCCCTCCGAGGCAGCGGCCATCAAGGCCGTCATACCGCGGTCGTCCCTGCTCCGAACGTCCGCGCCCGCGGATAGAAGAATCCTCGCGACTTCCCGATGGCCCTCCAGCGTGGCAACCATCAGAGGCGTCGTTCCGTGATCGTTGCGGGCGTCAACCGCGGCGCCCTGCTCCAGCAACTGGCGGATGTTCGCAGTGTCTGCGGATTCGGAAGCCCTCAAGAGGGCAATGTCCACGAGGCGCCGTTGCGAAAATGACAGTGTAAGATGCCCTAGCGCCAAAATGGCGGCCATCATGCCCAGACCGGCCCTTGAGATACGACTGCTCGTGTGACCCTCCGCTAAGATAAGCCAAGATTCTCGCCCGGGGGCATGTCCAATTGCAAGGCCCTCCCGCGGCCTTCTACCAACCGTGACAAGGCGACGCCTCCTGAAGATGTGGCCCTGGGGTGTTGTAGCGCTCCCCTCCGCACTGGGCCAGCGCAGAGAGGTCGAAGTCACGACCGAGCGCGAGTTCACAGCTGGCGGCAGCGCGAGTGGGTACCCGGCTCGCTTTGTCGACGTGGCGCAGGAGGCCGGACTCACTCGCACGATCTACTACGGCGAGGTCGACACGTCGGACTACATCTCGGAAGCAAATGGCTGCGGAGTTGCATTCTACGACTATGACAATGACGGCTGGCTCGACATCCTGCTGTTGAACGGTTCCCGCAGCAGCGGCATTCCAGATGAAGACATCGCCACGAATCGCCTGTACCGCAACAACCGAGACGGGACATTCACGGATGTCACTCGCGAAGCAGGCTTGACGAGAACGGGCTGGGCCAACGGCGTCTGCATCGGAGACTACGACAACGACGGATTTGACGACTTGTTCATTACCTACCGAGGGAAAAATGTCCTGTACCGCAACAACGGGGACGGGACATTCACAGACGTGACCGACGAAGCTGGCGTTGGCGGAGGGCAGCGGAATTGGAGCACCGGCTGCACGTTCATGGACTACGACAGGGATGGGCACTTGGATCTCTTCGTCGCAAATTACGTCGGGGCCGAGAGTCTAGAGAATCTGCCTCCCAAGGGTCGGACCACATGGAAGGGCGTCCCGATCTTCTACGGTCCCCAAGGCTTGGTCAAGGGGTCGCAGATCCTATACCGCAATAACGGAGACGGTACGTTCACAGACGTTTCGGAAGATGCGCAGATGGGGGACATTCTGGGCTACGGACTAACAGCGATGAACACGGACTACAACGAAGATGGCTGGCAAGACATTTACCTCGCCTGTGACTCTAGCCCGAGCATCCTGCTGCGGAACAACCGCGACGGCACGTTCAGCGACATTGCGACTGAACGCGGACTCGCCTACAGCCCCGATGGCGTGGCCCAGGCAGGCATGGGACTGGCGATCGGGGACTATACGTCCGATGGCAAGCTCGACATTGTCAAGACCCACTTCGCAGATGACATCCCGGGCCTCTACCGGAACGACGGAGAAGGGTATTTCTCAGACGAGTCGTCTATGGCAGGACTGCAAGCCAGCATCAGGCACTTGGAGTGGGGAACGGGGCTTGTCGACTTTGACAACGACGGCCGGGCTGACCTGTTCTATGTTGCCGGCAGCGTCTATCCAGAGGTTGAAGCGGTCAATCCCGACTACCCGTACCGCGGTCCGCGGTTTCTATTTCGAAACCTCGGGAACGGGCTGTTCGTTAATGTGACGGAGCAGTGCGGGCCCGGGCTCACGGTGCCGCATTCGAGCCGCGGCTGCGCCTTCGGCGACTTCGACAACGATGGCGACATGGACGTCTTAGTGATGAACATGAACGAGCCGCCTTCGTTAATCCGGTGCGACGTCAGATCGCCCAATCACTGGCTGAAGGTAAAGCTCGTTGGCACGACGTCGAATCGCACAGCGATCGGCGCGCGCGTGTACGTTCGTTCCGGACAGCTAGTGCAGGTACAGGAGGTTCATAGCCAGGACAGCTATCTGTCCGTGAATGATTTTCGGCTGCATTTCGGCCTAGGTCCGGCGACCCGCGTGGACTCGATCCAAGTGGAATGGCCGAACACCGAGTCAGAGACATTTCCGAACGTCGGGGCCGATCAGCTGATCTATGTCAAGGAGGGCGAGGGGATCGTTCGGACCGAGAGATTCGGCAAGAGCGCCGGATGAGCCGCGCCAAGGGGCTGGCTTTCGTCGAACAAGAAAGAATGATCGGGCCTCGCGACCGCGGGGAAGCGAGGCCCGCTGCGTTCTAGTTCTGGATAGACCGTTCGGTCACCACTCGACCCGCATGCGCAGCTGAATCGTCCTCGGGCCCTTGGGCTGTTGTGGGACGACTCTTCCGAACGTCGAACTGTTGATGTTGTTGCCGAAGCGGCCTGCGATCCAACGATGCCGGTTTAGGCAGTTGAAACAATCAGCCCCGATTTGGAGCTTCACTTTTTCGGTTGCGAGTGGAATCCGCTTGACCACAGAAAGATCCTCGTTGAAGTTTGGACACTGCCGGGTCTCTTGGTCAACCTCTGGCGCGTTCCCCTGGACGAAGTCTCCGGGCGGGAGCCACGCCTGCGGCCTGCTGGGAGTGACCTGGGTAGGATTGCCGGCGTTGAGGATGAAGTTCCGCTCGGGATCTCCGAATACCATGTCGCCGCAGGCAATGGAACTTCTCCATGGCACGCCCGGCGCGCGGTCCGCCAAATTCCGGACCCCGCCCGGGATACCCACCGACAATCCCCCGCTGGTTGAGATTGGAAAGCCGTTGACATATTCCTGAACGCCCGATATCGTCCACCCACTTAGCACGTAGTGGCTGAAGGCGCTGGTGCCTCCCCACCTCTGCCCCGGACCGAACGGGAGGTCGTACGAATAGTTGAAGACCGCGCGGTGAGTCGTGTCATAGCGATTGATCCGCTTGTCCAGCTTTCGGTTGTACGAGTTCCGGGTGTTGCTTCCGAATGCGCCAGGCGCCCAGTCGACGTCCCCCAACTGCTTGGCGACCGTCCAGTGCCCAAGGAACGAGAGTCCGTTCGAATAGCGCTTGGTCGCCTTCAGCATGAACGCGTTGTAGTTCATCCCGGTATTTATCCCGGCATCGTTCGAGACGTTGCCGTACTGGGGGAACCGTCGCAGGGCACGGTGCAACGGGAGGTTGTCGGGAAACTCAGGATACGGCTTGCCGAATCCGGCGGCGGCCACCGCAGGATCGCTAATCTCTAGGTTGAGCAGCGGGCCTAGGTGCCAATAGTCCGGGTGCAGGTCGTTGATGCGCTCGTGGTCGGCGTTGTTGCGCCCCATGTTCGAATAGAACGTGGTTTCCAGCACCCAATTGCCGAATTGGCGCTGGAATCCACCTGTAATCATGTAGAGCGACGGAGGCGTCCCGATGGTTTGCGGGTTCATCCAGTTCGTGACTGACTGGTTGTTCAGGAACGTTGGATCGATGAACGGAGGCGTTCCCAGTTGCGACGAAGGGAAGCCATTGTCCCACTCGAAGTATGGGGCGAACGGGCTCGTTCTCTGCGGAGGGTTTCCGCGCGCCTCGTGGCCAGTCCGGTTCACGGAACGTACGTTCGTGTTCTGAATGGCCATGTACTGTATCCCGGCGCCGGCTCGAAATACGAGCTTGTCGGTGATCTGATACGCCAAGCCGAGCCGCGGTCCGAAGTTGCCGTAGGTGGCCGGGCCAACTCGCAGCCTGCCGTTGGCACCCTCGGACATTCCGTAGAATTCGAGCGCCCCGCGATAGTTGCCGCTGATGCCCGGATTCGCAAGGGTGGGATCGAAGCCGGAGAACTGGCCCCTGTTCTCCTTGAAGGGCATCTGCACGTCCCAGCGAATGCCGAGGTTCAGGGTCAGCTTAGGCAGAATCTTCCAATCGTCTTGGAGGTATATGGCGTGATAGGCCTCCCGCTCTTCCAGGGCAAGGCCCGCAGCCGTTCCAACGAAGTTTGGCAGGCCAAGGTAGAAGTCGGCCAGATGAAATCCGCCCGAACGGTCTGTGTTCTTGGTCTCACTCCCGAGATTCCCTTCCGACACTCCGAACAGGTAGGTTCCGGCCGATCCGACAGTCAGGCCCCCCGCGAAGCCTCCTTGATCATGCCGATTGATGCGCCAGAACTGCCCTTGGTAGCCGAACTTGATCGTGTGCCGGCCCTTGTTCCAGAGAGTGCTGTAGGCCCAGTTCGGAACTATTTTCGACTCTTTGTTCGAGGGTGGATTCGCGCAGATCGAAACCCCGAAGCTCGACGCCCGTGCCAGTTGAATCCAAGGACACTCGTTGCTGGGCATCCCGGTAAGGCCGAGCTGGCCTGACAGCCCTTGTCCGAAGTTGTTCTGTTCTCTCCCGTTTTGCTGGTAGTTGAATCCGAACAATATCTGGTGAACGACCCTCGGACTCTGCACCCACGAATAGTCGGCCCGTACGCGTTGGAACGAGTTAAAGGTAGTTCTCCCAAAGCTATCGTCCAAGATTCCCCCCGGGTCGGTCTCAACCCGAGGTGCCGTGCCATACATGTAGAATGCCGACAGTCGGTGGTTCGTGTTGAACTGATGGTCGATCTTGGTCGTCAAATCCCATGGATTGAACGTGCTCGCGACTGCGCCGACATGGTTCAGCTCGGGAGTGTCGCGCGCAGTGGGGATGGGCAGAAGCTGCATGACGTTCGCACTTACACGGCTCTGCCTGCTCATAGGGATCTGATTGTTGACGAACGGTCGGAACCGAACTTGGTTGTCGGCGTCCGTGTACTGGTCCTTCCTGTCGTAGAGCGCGTTCAAGTCCGGATGGGAAAAGTCGCCGCTACGCATCGCTGCCGTCGGTAGTGTCAAGAAGTTAGTCGGACTGCCAGTAGCGCTCTGCCTGTAGTAGGCCAGAGTCGACCAGAAGAAGGTCTTGTTGCGCCCGTCATAGACCTTCGGGATGACGACAGGGCCACCTCCGGCGATACCGAATTCGTTATTGCGGCTGTTCGCTCGCTCAGCCGCCTGCCAGGGCCGGGCATTGAGGAAAGAGTTGTTGTGGAAGTTCCAGACGGACCCGTGAAGGTCATTGGTGCCGGACTTAGTCGCGTAAGTGATCAACCCGCCGCTGCTTCGCCCGTACTCGGCGGACATGTTGCTCAGCAGCAGCTTGTATTCTCCGATCGCTTCCACGCTGGGCTCGGTACCGACTGCCTGCTCACCAACTCCGTTGTTCGTGGTTTCTGTCGACAGGCCGTCGAGCATGATGACCGTATTGAGCGTTCGTGATCCAGCAACGTTGCCGCGGCCGTTTGTGTTGTTCACCCCCGGGGATAGCGAAATGTACTGGTACGGTCGACGCTTCTGCCCCTGGACGGGAATTGGGGCGTGGCGCATCAGATTCTCTTCGATCGCCGCGCCGATGGTCGTGTCGCTAGTCTCAAGCTGGGCCACGGCCGCCGAGACGCTGACTTGCTCCGCCACCGTCTCGACGTCGAGCTCGACGTCAACGGTGGTTTCCGACGCGGTCGTCACGAGGACTCCCGTGGTGACCTTGGTGCCAAAGCCAAGAGACGATACCCGCACGTCGTAGGTGCCGAATGGCACGTAAATGACGTATTGCCCCACCTCGTTGGCGCTGATTTGCTGCGAGACCCCGGTGGAGGGATTCACCACCTCGACTTCGGCGCCCGGAATGATGGAACCGGATGTGTCTGTCACGCGACCGTTGATCTGGCCTTGCGTGGTCTGCGCCCAGTTGATTGGTGTGAAGACGGCCGTCGACAGTAGGAATGCGACTGCGATGGGCGCTTTGGTCATCAGAATCCTCCTCAGCCTCGACACCTGAAATTACCGAGTCCGCGCTGATTTGAGCATGGGACCAAAGAGCTGTCAATGGCCAAGCTGAAAAAACTCGCCGATCTCAGCCCGCGCTGTGGCCGAATCCGAGAATTCAATTGCGCAAGCCCCAGACTCGTCCAAAACGCATGTGGCGAGTAGGCACCTACCCGGGAGACTGGCGCACTTCTCTCGGCAGGTAGGCCGGACTCCGCAAGAACGGAAACGCTCACTAGGGTTGCCGCCCGAAAACAACCGCTGGTCCGCGGGCCCACGCCGGCCTCCAATCGTCACCTAGCGCCTCTGGGGCTCGCTTCAGCGTCGGGCAACGGTTCTCGCAGACCCTGCCTTGCTCGCAGCAACCGAGCGGGTGCCGCCAATGTCTTTCAGTGGCAGGCAGACAGCATCGGAGATCCACAGATCCGACGCGTCGCGGGCGGCTAGGACGGTGAGTTGCTCCGCTTGGAACGGTACACGAACGTCCAAGTGGAAGATCAGATACGGCCCCGGGCTGGATGTCGACCAACTCTCGAGCCACGACACGGAGATTCGCACACGCATACGTATCATGAAGGTAGAGTGGAACTGCCCGGCCATCGCAGGCTCTCGGTCATCTTTTCGATCGCCCTAGGCACGTGCCTGATTGCCTTGGCCGTGGCACTCAATATCGGCTGGTTGGTCGCCAACTGGCGTAGCGGCGTACTGGTGGTCCTAGGCGTTTTGGCCGGGCTGATCTTGGTCGCCGGACTCGTCCTCAACACCGTGTTCCTGGTTCGCGAGATCCGGCGAAACGAGAAGCACGACGCTTTCATCAACGCCGTCACACACGAGCTGAAGACTCCCGTCGCCTCGCTCCGGCTTTACCTGCAGACGCTACAGTCCAGAGAACTCACCGCGGCACAGCAGCAAGAGTTCTACCAGACGATGCTCTCGGACATGGATCGACTGCAGGGCACGATCGAGCAGGTTCTGTTGGCCGGCTCGACCCGCAGCAAGCGCAAGCGCCACCGGACAGCGGTCGACCTTTCGGCCGTCGTCCAAGATTGCATTGGCCGGCTCCAGCACAGCTACGGCCTCCGCGATGGGGCCTTGCGCTTCTGCAGCGAGTTTGACGAGGGAGACACTCCCATCGTGCTGGGCAACCGGGACGAGTTGGTCGCGGCGATATCCAACTTGATTGACAATTCGATCAAGTACTCCGGCGAGGAGCCCAGCGTGGAGATCGATCTGTCCAAGCTCGGCTCGCGAGTCGCCGTCCGCATTTGCGACAGCGGCATCGGCATCGACAGCGACGAACTCCGGCGCGTCTTTCGACGCTTCTATCGCGTCCAGGGCACGTTCCGGGTCAAGGGCACCGGGTTGGGCCTGTACATCGTGCGATCCGTGGCCAAGCGGCATGGCGGCCGAGCCTTCGGGGAGAGCCCGGGCAAGGGCCGCGGGAGCACATTCACGATCGAACTACCACTGATGGCTGGGGCATGAGACGAATTCTGATTGTCGAAGACGAAACCAATCTCGCCAAGGGGCTACAGTTCAACCTCGAGGCCGAAGGCTTCGCCACGCGCATCGCAGCCACGGGTGAAGCCGGTCTCGCCGAGATCAAGGAAGGCACTGCCTTCGACGTGCTGATTGTGGACGTGATGCTGCCCGGCATCGACGGCTTCGACATGGTCCGCGAGCTGAGATCGCATGGCTGCTTCGTGCCGGTGATGATGCTCACGGCACGCCGACGGCCGCAGGACATTGTCGAAGGGCTCGCAGCCGGAGCCGACGATTACCTGCCCAAACCGTTCGAGCTGGCGGTGCTGCTGGCCCGCATTCGGGGACTGCTACGCCGGCACCGCTGGAGCGCCGGGGAACAGATCCAGGCTGTGCCGGACACGTACGAGTTCAACGGAAGGTCCGTGGACTTCGCTAACCAACGGCTCGAAGTGGAGGGCGAGACGCGCAGCCTGACGCTGACAGAAGCGAAGCTGCTGCACTACCTGATCGCCCACGAGGGTCGCAGCGTCTCGCGCAAGAACCTGCTCGAAGACGTCTGGGGAGTCAGGGAGGACACCGACACGCGCGCCATCGACAACTTCATCGTGCGACTGCGCCGATCCATTGAGCCGGATCCAGCCAGGCCGCGCCACCTAGTCACGGTGCGCGGTGTGGGCTACCGCTTCGTGGCCGAGCCCGGGCCCCGCCTCAGTCGTCGTCTGACGGGAGCGGCAGCGAAGCGCTTTCGCCGCTCGTGATTCCGACCGCCCAGCGGAAGCCTTCTAGCCACATCTTCTGGATGGCGGGGTCGTCCCAGACCTCTGGGCGGTGGCCCAGCAGGCAGGTGAAGACCCGTCCCTCGCCGAATTCGCGTATCCAAGCCAGGGCGAAATCGCCATCAGTACGCTGCACGCCCTTCTTGGTCATGTCGACGCTCGCAGTGTCCATGCTCATCAACACGCGAACTTTCGACCGATCATAGCGGTCGACTTGGTAGATCTCATCGGTGATCTCGAACGCGGCCGGGAAGTGACGGCTGATCGGATGCGTGCGATCCTCCACCCGGACGCGGATCTTCTGGTGCCAAGGGTGGTTGATGAACGCCCCGCCCACCATATCGATGTACTCCGGCCAGGTCTCTCGGAAAGAATCGGTGCCGCTGTGCGCCACTAAGATCGCCTTGCCGTCATCCTTGACGAAGCGCATCAGGTCAGCCTTCTGCTCCTCGCTGACTTTCAAGTCGCCCTGGGTGTAGAACATCACCGCGTCGAACCAGTCGAGGTTCTTCCGGTTGCCGCGCAGCTTCTGCTTGGTCATCAGCTCCATGTCGGTTCGGAAGCGCACGTCGAACAGGCCGGTTCGCTCGCCAATCTTGGCCATGGTGAACATCGCGTGCGACACCGCATCGTGGGCGAAGAAATCGGAACCACCGAGCACCAGCAGGTGCTTCTTCTCGTCGGCGTCCTGGGCGGCAGCAGGCACGACGGCCAATAGCAGCAGCGCGGCCAGCGCTGTCGCTGTGATCAGTCTCTGGAGTTGCATGACCGCTAGTTTCGCACAGGCGGAGTCAGAGCCGGTTGATCAACGTGGAGACATAGGCAGCGCCGAAGCCGTTATCGATATTGACGACGGAGACATTGCTGGAGCACGAATTCAGCATGCCCAGCAGCGCCGAGAGCCCGTTGAAGCTGGCTCCGTAGCCCACGCTGGTCGGCACGGCGATGACAGGCACTGAGACCAGGCCACCCAGCGCGCTGGGCAATGCACCCTCCATCCCAGCACAGCAGATCACCACTCGAGATGCCTGGATGCGGTCGATCTTCGACAGCAGCCGGTGGATGCCGGCGACGCCGACATCGTAGATCGTGTCGACCTCGTTGCCCATCACCTCGGCCGTCACGGTGGCTTCCTCCGCCACCGGAATGTCGCTGGTGCCGGCGCAGACCACGGCAATCTTGGCCTTCCCTAGATTGGTCCGCTCCGACCACACCCGCACCGCACCGGAGCGCGGGAAGTATTCGGCTTGATCGCTGAGTTCCCGCACCGCCTCGAACATGGCCTCCGATGCCCTCGTGACGAGCAAGTTGGGGGAGCGCTCGAGCAGTTTCTCGGAAATCGCGCGGACCTCGTCGACAGTCTTGCCCTGTCCCAAGATCACCTCGGGCATCCCATGCCGCAACTCGCGATGGTGGTCGACCTTGGCAAAGCCGAGGTCCTCGTAGGGCATGTGGCGCAATTCGCCGACAGCGCTGTCGACATCGCGGTGCCCTTGGCGCACCTCTTCCAGCAGGGACCGCAGTCGTTGGTCGTTCATGGCCTCGCCCTTGACGGCCGGTAGGTGCCGATTTCTACGACTGGATCGGGCCCCATTCCCGGCGGCGTGTCGATCACCTGAACGACCTTGCGGTCACGCACGGACACGATCCAGACCTGATCTTCGTCTTGCACCCCGGCAAATGCGTGTCGGTCGTCCTTGGACAGCGAGATGGACAATGGAGCGCCGCCCAAAGGAATCTGCGCCAGTTCCTTCATGGCATGCGGATCGGCGATGCCGACCGCCTCGCCGGTCTGCAGCGAGTACACCAACAAGTCCTCGTCGTCTGTGGCTACGATCCGATTCACGCCCGCACCTGTGGGGATCGAGCCAATCACTGACTTAGAGGCTGTGTCGATGACGTCAATGCGCCCTTCGTCCCGGCAGGTCACCCACAACTTGGTGCCATCGCGGGATAACAGGCTGCCTTGGGGCCCCTTGCCCACCTCGATCAGGTGCAACTCCCCGGTCGTGGCATGCACAGCCCCCACCGTCCCGCTGGCTGTATTGGAGACGTACCCCCAGCCGTCCGGGCCGAAGGTGACCATGTGTGGGTCTACTCCGCCGTTGTCGAAATCCCTGATGACGGCACGAGCATCGAGGTCGACCAGCACGAGCCGGTCGGGGTTTTCCGCCGTCACGAATGCACGGCTTGAGCGCGGGTCCGGCCCGATGCCGTGCGGACGGTGAAACTTGCCCAGCGGCAGTATGCCGACACGCCTGCGCAGTTGGAGATCGACGATGGAAATCGTGTTGCCGCCGGGGCCGTCATAGTCCATCCAAAGCACGCCGTTGTCGGAGACATAGGCGTAGCGGCCATCGCGGGATAGCGCCACCTCATGCGGGGTCTCGCCAACTCGCACGCCCCCCACGCGCTGGCCCGTCGAAGCGTAGAAGCCGACCGAGTTATTCTTCTTCTCGACGACAAGCAGGTCAGCGGATTGGGCCGCCGCGAAGGCAGCCACGCAGAGGGCAGGCAGGATGGCTAGCGCACTGGATCTCATTGGCACCTATCGGAGCAGGAAGGTTGTAATCTGCGAGCCATTGATTGTACCTTGAAGACCATGGCCTCAAGTTTGAACAAAGTCATGCTCATCGGCAACCTCGGCAAGGACGCCGAGACCCGGCACACGCCCAGCGGCACGGCGGTGACCAATTTCACCCTTGCTACGACGGCCCGCATCAAGGACTCAGCCACCGGCGACTGGAAGGAAAAGACCGATTGGCACGAAGTCGTGCTTTGGCGCGGCGAACGGGTCGCCCAGTACCTCACGAAGGGCAAGAAGGTTTTTGTCGAGGGCCGCTTGCAAACCCGCTCTTGGGAAAGCCAGGGTGGCGAGAAGCGCTACCGCACCGAGGTGGTGTGCGATTCCTTCGGCTTGATGCTACTCGGTGGCCGTGATGGCCCAGGGGGCGAAGGCGGGGGCAGCTATCGCCAAGGCGGCTCAAGGAACTACGGCCAAGGCGACAGCAGCTCCAGCGGTGCCTCGGGAGGAGCCCAGAACCAGCCCGCGCCGACACGCGAGCCAGTCGGCTCGCCCGAGCCGCCACCCGATGACGACGACATCCCGTTCTAGCCCAGCGGCTAGGCCGGAGATGGCTGGCCCTCGTCCAGGCCGGGCAGGGCCGTCGGGCCGCTCTCGGCGGGTTGGGGCTCTGGTTGCGTCGGTCCGCCCTTGCTGTCAGCCGGCGGTTCCGGAATAGCAAGCGGCGGCAATTCCCGCCCTTCGAGCAGGGCAGTGACCTCGCCTCCGTTCAGCACCTCGCGCTCGAGCAAGGCTTCGGCGATGCGGGTGAGCCCGTCGGAATTGTCCTCGATGAGCTTGCGAGCCCGGTCGTAACTCCGGGTCACAATCGCGCTCACTTGGGCGTCGATCTGCTGCGCGGTGGCCTCCGAATAGTTACGCTGCTGCGCAATTTCGCGGCCTAGGAAGACCTCCTCGTCAGGCTTGCCGAAGGTCAGCGGCCCCATCTCGCTCATGCCCCACTCGCAGACCATCCGACGGGCCAGCGCGGTGGCTCGCTCGATGTCGTTGCCCGCGCCGGTCGTCATGTGGTCCATGAACAGTTCCTCGGCGATGCGGCCGCCCATCAAGATTGCCAGTTGGTCGCACAGGTAGGCGCGCGTGTGGGTGTGCTTGTCATCGATGGGCAACTGCATCGTGATCCCGAGCGCCTGGCCGCGCGGGATGATCGTGACCTTGTGCAACGGGTCGGCCTGCTCCAGCAGCGAGGCCACCAGCGCATGTCCGGCCTCGTGGTAGGCAGTGTTCTTCTTCTCCTCGTCACGCAGGATCATCGAGCGCCGTTCGGCCCCCATCATGACCTTGTCTCTGGCGATCTCGAAGTCCGCCATCGTGACGACCTTGCGGTTCTGCCGTGCCGCGAACAATGCCGCCTCGTTGCCCAGATTGGCCAAGTCGGCACCGGAAAAGCCGGGCGTGCCGCGCGCCACCACCATCAGATCCACGTCATTGGCCAAGGGCACCTTAGCGGTATGCACCTGCAAGATCCCCTGGCGTCCGCGCACGTCGGGACGCGCCACGACCACCCGCCGGTCAAAACGGCCAGGACGCAGCAGGGCCGGGTCGAGCACATCGGGCCGATTGGTGGCCGCCATCAGGATGACGCCCTCGTTGGAGTCGAAGCCGTCCATCTCGACTAGGAGCTGGTTCAGCGTCTGCTCTCGTTCGTCGTGGCCGCCGCCCAATCCGGCGCCTCGATGCCGCCCGACGGCATCGATCTCGTCGATGAAAACGATGCAAGGGGCACTCTTCTTGCCCTGCTCAAACAGGTCGCGGACACGGCTGGCGCCCACGCCCACGAACATCTCGACGAAGTCGGAGCCGGAAATCGAGAAGAACGGCACGTTGGCCTCGCCCGCCACAGCGCGCGCCAGCAGCGTCTTCCCGGTGCCGGGAGGGCCAATCAATAGGACGCCTTTGGGAATCCGCCCGCCGAGTTTTTGAAACTTCTGCGGCTCGCGCAGGAACTCGATGACTTCCTGCAGTTCTTCCTTGGCCTCGTCCACCCCCGCCACGTCCTTGAACGTGACCTTCTTTTGCTGGGAGGTGAGCAGCCTAGCCCGGCTCTTGCCAAAGCTGAGGGCGCGGTTGCCGCCAGCCTGCAGCTGGCGCATCATGAAGATCCAGAAAAATACGATCAGCACCAACGGCGCAATGCGCCAGAACATCGACCAGAATCCCAGCGAGGCCTGGTCCTTGACCGTGACCGTGACGCCTTGGGCGGTCAGCAGGTCGAAAACCTTGGGGTAGTCCTGGGGGATGGTGGTCTGGAACTTGCCAGAACTGGCCTGCCCCTCGATTTGCTGGCCAGTCGCGGTGATCTCCTCGATATTGCCGTCCTCGACCTCGTCCATGAACTGGCTGAAGCTGATGGTCTCGATCTTTTCGCCGCTCTTGGCGTTGACAGCCTTCCAGAGCAGGACAGCGGTGCAGAGCATCACGATCCAAAAGACTGCGGTCTTGAATGTCGAGTTCACTTGGTTGAATCCTTATCCGCGACGTCGCCGCTCATGACGTTAGACGCATCAAACGGCATTTTCGGCTACCAGCGCGCCTAGTCAGCCCTGAAATCTTCCACGACCAGCGTCCGCTTACTCGTGGGCCGGACCGCAAATTCGCCCGCGGGGCCGAAGGCCCGCGCCCAGACGATGCAGCTGTCACCGGTGCCGTCCGCCACGACGACGGGCCAGCCAGCCCGCTCCCACGCGCTGACCCGGCTCCGCTGAAACAGATCCTTGATCTTTTTCGGCGAATCCGACCCGGCCGGCTTGTAACGGTCCCCGTCACGCCAGCTCCTGAGCCGAAGCGACTTCGGGACACAATCCCAGTCAAGCAATGCAAAGGCTCTCCTATCGTACAGCATCTCTGCCGATGCAGCTTCCACCACGCGGGTGCTAATGATGGATCCATCGCCGCCGGGCAGGGGCACTCGGCCCGGCACCGGCAGCGGCAGATCATAGGCCGCCGGTTGCTCGGCGCCTTGGCGTTGCAGACGAATATAGCCGAAGGATCGCTCGGCGCGCACGCCGGGCAGCTCGACGACGCCGCTTCCAGCGCTGGCAAGGACCAGGGCGCGAAGGGACTCCACATGTTCGAACCCAAGGTTGCGACAGGCAAGTTCCGGTCTCTTCAGGGCGGCCAGCAGCACCCGTCGCTGCTCGGCCACGCTCAGCGCCTGCAGCTCTTGGAGATCCAAGTAGGTCCCGGTCGCGCCCTCCCGCACGCAGAGCGCGGTCAGTCCGGCGGTGCGACGGTGCCAGAAGCGCTCTTCCTCCACGGCCCAGTCTGCTGTGTGCGCTAAGGCCGAATCGAGATTCGAATTCCACTCTTGGCGCAGCTGGGGCAACAGTTTGTGGCGCAGCCGATTGCGGGCAAACGACAGGTCACAGTTCGAGGCATCCTCCTGCCACGCGAGGCCGCAGCGCTCGAGGTATTCCAGCACTTCGCAGCGCGTCACATCCAGCATCGGCCGGAAAATTCGCTCTCTGTAGACTGGCCAAACGCCACTCAGCCCGCCCCCACAAGCGCCCCTCAACAGGCGGAAGAGGACGGTCTCGGCTTGGTCGGATTGCGTGTGACCGGTTGCGATCGCCGCACACGAACCGTCGGCCAGCAGTTCCTCGAAGAATCGGTAGCGGGCGTGCCTTCCGGCCCGCTCTAGGTTGCCACCAGATGCAGCGGCGGAAAGCGCCACGTCCTCTCGGCGCACGAAATGCCGGCAGCCTAGGTCGCCAGCGAGTTGCCGCACAAACGCCTCGTCGGCATCCGAGTCCGCTCCCCGCAGGCAGTGGTTCAG
Source organism: Bryobacterales bacterium (assembly GCA_965207255.1). Lineage (GTDB taxonomy): Bacteria > Acidobacteriota > Terriglobia > Bryobacterales > UBA6623 > VXMF01. Next base: position 1,122,128 of record OZ242276.1, read on the forward strand.
GTGTACGGCTGCAATCGTCCGATCGGGAAAGAGGGTGCGCAGCGCGTGGAGCAGCGCGACCGAATCCGCACCTCCAGATACCGCCGCGCCAATGGTCCCTTCTGCGGTGAACATCCGCTCGCGGGCGATTCGCTTGCGCAGCTTTACGAGCACACATTCAATGTAGACGACTGCCCATCCAACCGACTTCGAGCCAACGCGAGTACGTTGAGAATCCTCGACAGGAAACATATCGTGGCGCGTAGCAACAGAAGAGATCCTAGAGGCAGGTAGCGGTCTACCGAATACGTGCCGTCACCATGCTCGAACGCTCGAACAACTCACTGGCGGAGATCGGCTATAACGGATATGAAGCGATTGTCCGTCGACCTGACCCGAATCTCTAACCCGAACTGCGAATACACAAGCCAACCCCAAGATCCGCCATGTACCAAACCGGCCACACCATTGAGAAGACCCTTCACCAAATACACAAGCACGAGCTAGTACTGCCCGCGATCCAGAGGGAGTTCGTCTGGCGTCCAGAGCAGATCTGCCGACTCTTCGACAGCCTGATGCAGGGATTTCCGTTCGGAACATTCCTCTATTGGAAAGTCGCCACCGAGAACAGCGACAAATTCAACTTCTACGGTTTCGTGCTCGATTATCACGAACGCGATAACCGACACTGCCCGCAACTTCCGCGGATGCCGAACACGGCACTCACTGCGGTGCTCGACGGACAGCAGCGCTTAACGGCCCTCAATGTCGGCCTGCGCGGCAGCATGACGTGGAAGCTGCCGCGTCTCTGGTGGAATAACCCTGGAGCCTTCCCGAGACGACACCTCTATCTGGACCTCCTCTGGAATGCCAGTGGAGATGAAGACGAGGGAAACGGGTATCGCTTCAGCTTTCGGCGAGAAAACGAAGGGAGCCAAAGTGTGGGTGCTGGCCCTAACAGGCCCGAGTGCTGGTTTCGAGTCAGCGATGTGCTGTCGATTGACGGTGGGCCACAGATGGTGCGCTGGCTAAACGAGCGCCTTGATCAGTGTTTTGTCGACGATGCCTACGAGACGCTCGATCGGCTTCACCGTGTGGTCCGCCAGGACCATCTGGTGGCGTTCTACGAAGAGACGAGACAGAGCCTGGACGAGGTAGTCCAAATCTTCATTCGCATGAATGATGGCGGCACACCCCTCTCTCACTCTGATCTACTCCTCTCAATCGCAGTTGCTCAATGGACAAAACACGATGCACGCGACGAGATTGAGAAACTTGTAGACGAACTCAACCGGGTCGGACTAGGCTTCTCATTCTCCAAGGACTTCGTGCTCAAGGCCGGGCTGATGCTGAGCGATATCGGTAGCGTCGGTTTCAAGGTGGACAACTTCAATCGGGAGAACATGGCGATTCTCGAGGAACAGTGGAATTCAATCAAGACGACGCTCACATTGACCGTCCAGTTGGTCGCGGGGTTCGGTTTCAGCAGGGCAACACTAACCGCACACAACGCCATTCTCCCTATTGCCTATTACGTTTACGGGAGCAAGTTCACGGAATCATTCCTGCACCACAGTCGGCATGCGGACGATAGACAAAGGATCCGCGGATGGCTGATGCGCAGTCTCCTGAAGAGCGGTGTCTGGGGGAGCGGTCTCGATACGTTGCTTACAGCTCTTCGGAAGGTAATTCGAGATGACGAAACCTGCCGGTTCCCCGCTGCCCGGCTTGGTGAGGAGATGGCGCGCCGAGGTCGGGAACTCGTGTTCAACGATGATGAGGTCGAAGAACTGGCGGACACGGAATATCGCAGTCCCCGAGTCTTCGCGGTTCTGTCGTTGGTTTTCCCCTTCGTCGATCCGGGAAGCTTGTTCCACGTTGACCACATCTTCCCTAGCGCACGATTCAGCCATCGCAAGCTGCTCGACGCACGGGTACCGGAGGAGAAGATCGAAGAATTTCGCGACCGAGCAAACCGGCTCGGCAACCTCCAACTCTTGCCAGGGCCAGTGAACACTGAGAAGAGCATGACCATGCCGATGGAATGGTTGACTCGGGCATATCCAAACGAGGGCCAAAGGAGGCGGGCGTGCGATGATCACTTGCTGGGCTCCGTACCCGACGACATGACGGGATTCACCGAGTTCTACAACGCTAGGCGGCAGCGACTTGTGGAACGAATCCAGCGGCTCCTCGGAAGCGAGCGACCCGGCTGAGGGACCTTCGGGCTTCGAGACGTGCATAAAGACGTACTCAACGGCGGAACTCTCGGTGGCGGTGCATATCGACTGCGAGGAAGCGCTGACCCGATTTCGGGGCGGGAGTCCGAATGATCCGGTCATCGGCGTGTTGTAGACGTCCGGGAACCGTTGAGCCGCAGCAAGAACGAACTACTCAGTGAACCGTCGGATAGGCAAAAGGGGCACAAATGGTGGCTAGGGACGAGCCTGTGTTCGTGGATTATGAATCCGAAGAAGACTATCGTGATCACTACTGGCGCGAGTACTGCGAGAAGGAGATCTACACGCTTGATGGAATCCGAGTCCATTTCCAACCATCTAGGTTCGATCATGGATTCTTCGAGAACAAAGATTCCCAATTCTCGAAGGAGCGTGCAAAACGGATCGGATGGATTAGGCCGGCCTTGACCAGCACTGTCGCGTCACACTTCACCGGATGGGATCGAGATAGCGGTTCCGAGAATTTTACTCGGAGGGTTGCAGTGCTCGATCGATTCGTCGTGGTCCTGAACCTCAAGTTAGACGGGCACCAGACGCTCAAAGCGGAGTATTGGACCTGTTACCCAGCGTCGCAACAGACGTTCGAGAAAATATTGAAGTCCCATCCTTGGGATGAGGATAGGGCCAGAAAAGAACTGCGCTGGCGCCAGAAACGAAGGATAGCGGAGCAAAAGAAGGGGCGGGGCAGAAGAAGGAAGAAAAAAGTCGAGCGCTGATTTGCTACGCCGGCTCAGCGCTCGAAGCCTCGACAGATTCAATGCCCTCGTGTGACACTGAACTCAATTGTACCAACCACTCGCTAGGAAGATCCCAGCTCACTTGACTGCTCCATTGGGGAGCAAGCATACGGGTATGCACGCTTGAAGTATAACACAGGTCAAGTCCGATGCAAGCTGCTGCTGGTGAATTCGATCTCTGCACTGTTCGTGCGTCATTGATACTTCGATTTGTGGGACCGTTCGAGAGGAGCGGTTCGTGCTGGTGACGGAACCGACACGCGGCGCTTGTACGGATGCTAGTTGCCGCTCACCGGTCTGGCCTCCGAGCCAAGCCCCGCCTGGGCCTCGACAATCTACAGGCAAGATCGCAAGACTGTGCCACTTCAGCCGGATATTTCCCGTAGACACGATGTGGCTGGTCTGATCGCTGCACCGGCAGTCTGCCTGCCCTAGCTGCCGCAGTCACATCTCGCCGAATGCGAGCGCGATCAAGAACGAGACCGAAGCCGAGAATGACTTGAACTCATGGCCTCGCTCGCGGGTGGCCGCCTGAGCAAGGCGGCGGACCCAGTCCGGCGACCCGCCCGGATCGGTGTTTTGGGTGCTCCCAAGCGTGACCTACTCTCTGCCAACGCCAAGTTGTCACAAACGCTCGATACGGTCCGTTCGGCGGCTGGCACGATCCTAAGCCCCGTACTGACACTTGCCCCCGCTTGCTCAGCTCTGTCGAAGGTGCGCCAGCAGCTCAATCTAGCGAGACTTGGCTCGGACTCCCGCCGTTGTCCCCAGTAGCATCCAAGACACCGTATTGCCTAGCGATCCGCCACAGTTGACACAGGTGCCGAAGGTAGATCAGCCCGATAACCTGCACTCAGTGTCATCTCGGTCAGGGACCGCGTAGCGTTTGCATCCCGAGCACCATCGTCTGCAGGCGCACGTATGCACGCCAGAGCACCTCATTGCCCGGCATTGGTTGCCGCTTGCTGGGCCGCCAGCCCACCATGCGGGCCAGCAACACCACCCAACTGCGGATGTCGCTCCCGAACGCTGTCCCGCGCTCGGCCGGCGGCCGTAGCTGACGGTGCTCGACAAAGGCCCCGATCATCGCCCGCTCGTCCTCGCTCAGCAAGTCCTCCGCCGGCGTTTGCGGCGCGTCCCGCGCATGCCGCGCCAGGCTGAACACCTGCCAGGCTGTGATCGCATCGAACGCCAGGCACTTCACCAGCGCGTCCGCCTCCCGCAGCCGCCGGTCCTCGATCCGCGTCCCGGTCTTGAGCAGCCGGAAATACTCCTCGATCGCCCAGCGCGTCTCGTACCAGCCCACGATCCGCTCGGCCCACTCGGCCGTCTCGCCCCCCTCGCTCGACACCAGCAACCATTCCAGCGCCGCCTGCCCCGCCGGCGGCTCCGGCTCCAGTACCTGCACCAGCCAAACCTGGAGTGGCGTGGATTTGGTGGACAGCTGAGATAGCTTGATAGGCAGTGGATGCTCGCCTGAGAGGGCGGGGGCAAGGAGGCCCCAGACAATGAGCAAGAATGCCTATGTGAAAGCCTACCCGCAGGAGTTTCGGGACAAGGTCGTGCAGTTGATGCAGGTCGGCGAGCGCAGCCCGCGCGAGGTGGCCGAGGAATTCGGGATTTCGGAGGATTCGGTGCGGCGCTGGGTGCAGCAGAGCGAGCGCGAGCAGGGCCAGCGCCCGGACGGGCTGCGCAATGCCGAGCGGGAGGAGTTGATCCGCCTGCGGCGGGAGAACAAGCGGCTGCAGCAGGAGCGCGAGATCCTGTCAAAAGCAGCGGCCTGGTTCGCTCGGGAGACCGATTCGATCCCGTAAGGGTGTTCGAATTCGTAAGAGCGCACCAGGGGAGGTATCCGATCGCGCGCATGTGCCGGGTGCTGGGGGTCTCCACCAGCGGGTACTATGCGTGGCGCAAGCGGCCGCCGAGTCGGCAGGCGGCCGAGAACTTGGCGTTGAGCAAACGGATCCGTGCGATCCACGAGCGGTCGCGGCAGACCTACGGGGCGCGGCGGATCCATGCGGAGTTAGAGGCGGAGGGCGTGGCAGTATCGCGGCAGCGGGTGGGGCGTCTGATGCGGGCCCTGGGGCTGGCGGGTGTGACGCGCAGGAAGCGGCGTTGCACGACGCGCAGGGATCCCCAAGCGGCGGTGGCCGCGGACCGCGTCCAGCGGCGCTTTGAGGCCTCGCGGCCGAACCGGCTGTGGGTGGCGGACATCACCTATGTGCCGACCCAGGAAGGGTTTGTGTACCTGGCGACGGTGCTGGACGTGTTCAGCCGCAAGATCGTGGGCTGGGCGATGAGTGCGCGGCAGACGGTCGAGCTGGTGCAGGCGGCGCTGGAGATGGCGCTCACGACGCGGGCGGCGCGGGGGGTGGTGTTCCATTCCGACCGCGGCAGCCAGTACACGGCGCTGGCGTTCACGCGGCGCTGCGCCGAGGCTGGTATCGAGCGTTCGATGGGAGCGGCCGGCAACTGCTACGACAACGCCATGGCGGAGAGCTTCTTCGCGACCTTGGAGTGCGAGCTGCTGCAGCGGGTGCCGTTCGCCAGCCGCGCACAAGCTGAACAGGAACTGTTCGTTTTCATCGAAGCCTTTTACAACCGGCTCAGGCGTCATTCCGCACTGGGCTATCTCTCGCCGGTGCAGTTCGAGCGGGCTTGGCACGCCCGCCAGAACGCGTCCTGAGGCAGTTCCGCTTCCGGGCGCGGCGGCCAGCACGCCGGGCTCGTGCACCCTCGGTGTGCCACGCACCCCGCCCAGACCCACTCGAACCGCCGTGCCTGTTCAAATTTGGCACAAGCAAGCCCATCCGGCCGAGCTAGCGCAGCCTCCCGCGGGATCGGGCCGGGGAAAGCGAGCAGAGGGGATGATGATGATCTTGACTTCTGCGGCCTCCTCGGCCACTATAGAGCAGCCCTCCGCAGAGTAAGCGCCCCTACAGCACCTCTAACCGTCCACCAGTCCGTAGCCACCCCAGAACGACCCCGCAACGCGCCCCGGCACCGCCCGCAGCCGCTGTCTCCAGTCGTCCCGCAAGCCCCGCAGCCAAACCGCCTTGGGGCCCACTTCCCCGCGCGCTCCCGGCGGCTGGCCCGCCGTTTGCCCCACGCATTCCCAGCCTGCCGCCCGGTAACTCGTGCCCGGCCGGCTCGCCTCCACGCAGGTCTCAATCAGCACTGGTTCCAGCCCGTGTTCGCGCTCCCAGTCCGCCCCCAGACGCCGCCGCGCCTGGGCCAGCACGTGGCTCGCTAGGTGCGCCACCCGCACCCCCTCCAGGATCAGAAACCGGTCGTTGCTCACCACCTGCCCGATGCGCGCCCCGCGCGTGCGGTCGTCCCAGCCCAGATGCCGGTCGCGCGGTCCCAGCCGCAGCGGCGCCGCCACGAAACTGAGCACCCCGACAGGCCCCAGCCGACTCGCCAGCAGATACTGCACGCGACAGCCCGGCGCACGTCCCGGACCCAACGGATGCCCGCCTCGCAACAGCTCCGCGCACAGCCTCCGTTGCGCGGGCCTCTGCGCTAGTTCCAGCCTCACCGGCCCCAGCTGGCGCAGGCTGCCGACAAACTCCAGCGGCTCTGTGGTCGGCCTCCCGCGCTCCCGACACGGCGGCACCCCGGGCTGGGCCGTCGGCAACCGCTGCCCCAACTGCTCCGCCAACTGCGGCAGGGCCTTGCGCGCTGAGGCCGCACACAGCTCCCCGCGCGCGTTCCGCCACTCGTCCTGCTCGCACAACCCACGTGCCAGAGCCGCACGCGAATGCCCGCCCTCGTGCAACACCCGTTGCAGCCAGCGCACCGTCGTCGGCTTCAGCATACGGAGTCCAACCCGCACTCTCTCGTCTTACAGCAAAGCGGCTCCCTGTGTCAACTGTGTGCCATCGCTAGCCGTATTGCAAACTCTAAAAGGACTTGATGCTACGGTTAGAGCATCTTGCGGTTCTGCACAGAAAGGGAAGCCTTGGGCCGCTCGCTCATTGACGACAAGCCGCTGGACATCGAGAAGTTGGCTCAAACGAACACTAAGGTCGACGCTTGGAAGATTCGGAGGGCTAGAGAACAGATCCGGATACTCCGAGACCATGGCGTGTCCGATAAAGGAGTACGAGTTGGCCCCTCCATTCCGTCGTCAAGTGTTTGTCCAAAGCAAACACACCCAGATGCCGGACCAGTTGGAGGAGGCCTGAGCCTCGTCACGTCGCCGCCAGCATTGGGATCAGTGGCTCGCGAGCCGTGCGGCCTAGGAAGTGTCTGAGGATGCACTACTCGGCAGAATCCCTGGCAATATTCGTGATAGCACGTCGATATCTGTAAGTGTGGGCAGCGAGCTCCCCCCTTGGTCAGCCAACAGCTGCGACGAGCTGGGCTTGAAGGGTGCACTCGAACTTACGGCCCGGGCTTGCAGAATCCAGTCCTTGACCGTGCTCCAGAGGCGCACTTCACCGATCTCGAGCGCGGACTCACGACAAGGGCGCCTAGCACCGGGGCGCTGGCCGGTTTATCCTCTCAAGAGAGATGATTGCGATTGTTGCCCTAGCGCTTGCCACAGCTGCGGCCTTGCCGGCTCAGACGGTCGACGCATGCGATTCCATACCGGTCTACGATCCGTGCGAGATCGCAGTCAAGCTCGGCGCTAGCGAGGTGGCCGAGCACGCCTCGCCGTTCACCGATGTCGAACTGCGTGCCGAGTTCCGCTCTCCGAAGGGCGGACGGACCAAGGTGATGCCCGCGTTTTGGGATGGCGCAGACAGGTTCGTGCTGCGCTTCTCGCCCGACTTCGAGGGTCGCTGGGACTATCGCCTGATTTCCGATATCGAGGGTCTGGACAAGCAAACCGGCAGCTTCGAAGCCCTGCCAGCCGAGACGCCAGGATTTATCGAGGTATTCAACACCCGCTACTTCAGGTACCCCCTGACCAACTCGCCCCACTTCTGGCTCGGCGACAGCCTGCTGGGAATGGCGGCAATGCCTTGGGATGCCTTCGAGGCCACCGCGAACCGGCGCGCCGAGCAGGGATTCACGCACATTCGGGCGCTAGCCGTACCCGCGCTAAACGCGAGCGGCAAGGCGTTCGCAGCGGACGGCGTGCCAGATTTCGAGCACTTTCGGGAACTCGACCGACGCGTTGCCCATTTGCACAGCCTTGGAATCGTCACCGATCTGATCCTGGGCAATTCCGGAGACGAGCTGGATGGCCTGTTTCCTCGCTTGCGCGATAAGGACCGTTACATCAGGTACCTATGCGCCCGCTACGCCGCCTATAGCGTCACCTGGCAGATTCTGCTGGAGTGGGAAAGCCACGAAGCAGGGGGCAAGCTGCTCGACCAGCTCGCCAACTCGCTGCGCAAGCACGACCCCTATGCCCACCCCAAGTCCACAGGGGCAACCGTCACTTCGGCACCGCTGGCCGAGGACGGCTGGCAGGACTACTTCACCCAGAATCGAGTCGACCCCGCCTTGGCCGCGATCGAGTACGAGATCAATCGCGCTCCGTTTGTGAACACAGGAGTTGGCCTCGGAGCCAGCCCAGCCGCCGCCCGCCGCCAAGCTTGGAACGCCGCCGTGCGCGGCCACTACGTTACTCTGAGCGCCGAAGACACATCAGCCGAGTCGCCCTTTGCCGAACAGATGGTGTCCTTGGGACAGTTCTTCGCGCAATCGCGATACTTCGACCTCCAGCCGCACTACCGCATCGTGGGAGGGGCCGCGTTGGCTCTGCATCGCGTGCCGCGGTACTCCGAACGGACCGTGGGGATCGAACACATCGTCTACGCCGAGCGGCCCGGATTGATCGAGCTGGTGATGCCCAAGCAGGAGTACTCGGTCAGCTGGTACAACCCGGCGAGCGGGGCGTGGTTCGACCAAAAGAAGAAATTCAAGGGAGATCGCTACCGATCGCGGACGCCCGACGACAACCAAGATTGGGTGCTCTACATCCGCCGCGAAGGCAAGAAACAGGACTACAACAAGTCCTTCATCCTCGAATCCAAGCAGCCGCGATTTCGCGAAGTAGAGTACTCCCCCTCGGAATTGCCGTTCGAGATCCAGTTGCCGGAAGGCAACGAGCTGCAGGCGGGCACGGCGTACCACTTCAACGCGACACTGCACAAGAACACCATCGCGGCCAAGCGCACCGTTTGGCTGTGGATGGCCGAGGCTGCGGGCTCGGCCCGAGGCGCGCGGGTGCTGGGCACAGCCCAGTCCGGCAGTTTCGACATTCCCGCCCACCTCGCGGAGTCCTACCCGACGACCCTGTCCGTGAGGGCTATCGGATTGGATGGCGCGGGACGCTTATTCGAGGCTTTCCGCACCTACTCCCTGCAGGCGCCAGAGTAGATTCATGAGCGCGAGAGACAAGACCCGTGAACGAGACTCGGTCGGCGCGGTGCCACACCGGCGGGATATCTTGGTGCTCGCCGGTGGCGCGGCGCTACAGGGCTGTGGCGAGGGCGGATCGCGACTAAGGGCACAGCCGCGCGCCGCGCTGGGCCCAGCTCAGGCTTCGGTCGCAGACTTGCGGAGCGCACTCTCTGCGGGCCACTGGACAACCCGCTCAATCTGCGAAGCGTTGCTCGAGCGAATCGAGGCCATCGACAAGACCGGGCCAACGCTCAACGCGGTCATCGAGGTCAATCCCGCCGCTATCAGCGAGGCCAACCGGCTTGACGACGAGCGACGGGCGGGCAAACTGCGCGGACCATTGCACGGCATCCCCGTCATGCTCAAGGACAACATCGACACGGCGGACGGCATGCAGACTACTGCGGGCTCGCTCGCCTTGGTTGATTCGGGCGTCCCGCGGGATTCGGCAGTAGCCGCAAAGCTACGCGCTGCGGGCGCTTTGCTCATCGCAAAGACCAACCTCAGCGAATGGGCCAACTTCAGATCCAGGGTATCGACCAGCGGCTGGAGCGGCCGCGGCGGACTAACACGCAACCCCTACTACTTGGACCGCAACCCCTGTGGCTCAAGCTCGGGCTCGGGAGTCGCCGTCTCAGCCGGCCTGACCCCGCTCGCTGTGGGTACCGAGACCGACGGTTCGATCGTCTGCCCATCGTCCGTGAATGGCATCGTGGGGATCAAGCCGACCGTCGGCTTAGTCAGCCGGGCGGGCATTATCCCCATCTCGCACACCCAGGACACGGCAGGTCCGATGGCGCGCACGGTGTCCGAGGCGGCCGAGCTGCTCGGCGCGCTGACCGGAACCGACCCTCGCGACCCGGCCACCGGCGCGAGCGCAGGGAATGCGCCGGGCAGCTATACCGAATTCCTTGCAGCGGACGCCCTGCGCGGGGCCCGTATCGGAGTATTGCGGGAGTACTGGGGCCGAAACACCGATATGGACCGAGTCCTCGACGACGCCACGGTGGCCATGCGCGACGGCGGGGCCGAGCTGATCGACATCGCTGATCTGCCCGGCATCGAAGAGTCAAATCACGCCGGCTTCGAGTTGATGTTGTACGAGTTCAAGGCCGGATTGAACACCTATCTGTCCCAACTATCAGCCAGTGCGAGAGTCCGCACGCTGGAGGATGTGATTGATTTCAACTGCGAGCATGCTGACGAAGAGCTGCTCCACTTCGGCCAACGCGTGCTCGATCTTGCCGCGGGAAAGGGCCCCCTCACGGAACAGGCCTATCTCAACGCGGTCGCGTCAAGCCACGATCGCTGCAAGGCTTCGATCGACACGACCATGGATGACCTCGGACTCGACGCGCTGTTCGCTCCCACGACGGGCCCAGCTTGGATCACCGACCTAACGTTTGGGGACCGGCCCACATTCCCGCACTGCTCTTCGGCCGCCGCCCGGGCGGGCTATCCGCACCTCACCGTCCCTGGCGGGTTCGTGCTGGGCTTGCCCGTGGGCGTATCTTTCTTCGGCAGGGCCTGGTCGGAGCCAAAGCTGATCGGCCTCGCCCACTCGTTCGAACAGGCAACCAAGCACCGCACGGCCCCGCGCATGCAGCCCGGAGCCGGACCGGCTTAGTCGGTGGTCACCCAGATCGGAGAGGACCACGCGACGTTTCCGTCGTTCTGGACGACCCTGACGTAGTAGTAGTCTTCGCCCGGAGTCTTGCCCGCGTCCTCATAGCTGAACTCGACGTCCTGCGGAAGTTTCTGGCGGGTGTACAAGAACTCCTGATTCTTGATGATGTCAATCTGGCGGATGGGCGAAGTGCCCAAGATGTTGACCGTCAGGCGGAAGTCGCCATCGACCTTCACAATGTCGCCCTGGAGGTATTCGCCGCCGTTGGCCTCCATGCGATAGTCCAGCACGATGTTGTCAGTCGCACCGTAGCTGTGGCGCTGCTTCATCGCGTCTATGAGCCCCTCGCGCGTGAAGTCCTCCGCGATCGTGCAGGCGTAGGAGTAGTGGGTTGACAAATGGTCCGATGCGGCCTGCACGCCCAACTTGTAGCCCTTGGCCCAAGCGTTCCAGACATACCCCGCCGGCTCGAATCCGCCCGCCTGCGTAGTCGGGCGATTGCCGTCCGCCGCTAGGGGAGCACCTTCGTACTCGGCCGACACACGGTCGCCTTGGAATATCTCCACCAAGGGTTCGACCTCTGGATCGTTGTCGCGCCAATCGGTGCCCATGCCGGTTGCCGAGGTATGCGAAATGGCGATGCCGCCATTGCCGCGCAAGTACTCGTACAGCCGACCTGCACCGCTAGCGTGGCTCGACTCTTCGGGAAGGATCGGCAGGGTCGGGATGCCGCGCTTGGGCAGCAGGATGTTGCGGTGCCCGTCCGGATACCTCACTGAGCGCTCGTAACCGTAGAATGGCTGGAAAGCGCCGCTGACCGAGAAGAGATCGGCGGCCTGCTGCAGTACCCAGTTGATGTATGGGTTGTCTGGGCCCCCTTGGAAGTTGTGCTCGCTGACGAGCAGGTAGTCAAGGCTGGCGGCATCTAGGGCGTAGCGATAGGTCTGGAACAACGAGCCATCGTTGTTGCCGTCCATCGAAAACTCCGTGTGTCGGTGCGTGTCGCCCCGGTAAATCTTGTAGGTCCGGCCTGCGGAACTGATTTCATAGCCGCGCAAGCGCTTGAGATCCTCCACCTCGGTTGGAGCCACGTTATGGAACCGCAGTACGCGTTCGCGCCTGACGCGCAAGTCCGGCGCAGCCGCGGTGCGTCCCAGCGCTGGGAGCTTGGCTGCGAAGACATCCGTGTGTTGGTACAAGAAGTCGGCGTAGTCGCGCCCATCGGACTGCCACGCAGCAATCAAGCTGCCGGCGCCATCGGGAGCTACGCCCCAGCGCACATCCTGCCGCCCGCCGCTGGACGGAATCTCGTACGGGGTGGTCCATTCATCGCCATCGAGAGTGCTCGCCCAGATTTCCCACACCGCGCGATGCAAGGGGGTGTCATCGGGCATGTCGCGCTGCCGGATCGTGCGATAGCGGCCAAACAGCCAAATCCGACCGTCATCATCAGAGACCAACTTTGGGAAGTCGTTGTGCCGACTGTCCATATGAGACGGCAGCGACATGTTGATGTCGTCCGCCGGAACCTGCCATTCGATGCCGTCGAGCACAGCCACCCGCGTCTGGCGGTACTCGTATAGGAGCGTGCCTTCGACCGGCAGCAGGAAGCCGGTGTCCTTGCCCCAATTCAGACCGCTCTCGTTCCAAGCCGCCCATACGCGGTTCTGGCCATCCACGGCCAGCGAGACGTGCGCCTCATAGAGCGGCGTGTCGGCAATCGGCACAGGTGCTGCAGCCCAGCGTTCGCCGTCCCAAGTGCGCATCAACACGTCGTAGTTGCCAGATCCGTAGCTGTCCCAAGCAATATGTATTTCGTGGTCCCGTCCAGCAGCGACCACCGGCTCCCAGTCGTTGGCCGAGGACCTGGAAACGAGCTGGGCGGGCACCCACTGCCCGTCCACATAACGCTTGGCGAAGATGTCGGACTGGCCATCCCGGAAACCTTGCCAAACCAGCCAGATGTCACCGCCGGTCGTGGTCGCCATGTTCGGCAGCACGTCTGGCTGGGGAGCTTCGGTAAGCCGCATCGTGGAGCCCCAAGACCCTTCCTTGAGCGATCTGCCGTAGAGGTCGAAATTGCCTTCGCGCTGCTCGGCCCAAACGAACCAAACGCTGCCATCGCCGGCCCGCCCGAGTTGGACCACGTGGATGTCACCAGGGGACTCAGTCACAGTTTCGACTGGCCCCCACGCGCCACCCTGAAAGTTCCGGGTCAGCACGACGTCGGCTCCGTCGCGAAACGCTACCCAAGCCGTGCGGGCAGAACCATCGGTCCCGCCTAGCACGGCAGGGTAGTCGTCCTCAGCGCCAGCGTCAGTCAGCTTCTCGACAGTCGGAACTCTGTCGACTATGACGGCACCGCCCAGGAAGTCCAGCGGTTCGCCCAAACGCACATCGCGCAGCGAGAACGCGATCTCCCCTTGAAGCGTGGTGATGCTCACTTCCGCACCGGAAGCGGCTTTGATGTCTAGGACTACGCCCGGCGTCCAGAAATATGTCATGACCGGCTGGTCAGGGATATTCTCGTAAGCCCGCCAGTTGTAGTTCACTCCCTTGTGCGTCGAAAACCGCCAGCTTCCCGCCGGATCGACTGAATTTTCGGGCCGCGGGTGCCAGTCAGCTGCTTTCAGGAGTTCACCGCCCGAGACGGAGGCCGAGCCGTCCCACTTTGTTTCCGTCACATCCAACATGCCGAAACGAACGCGCACGGAGACAGTCTCTTGGCCTGCCAGCGGCACGGCGCACAGGAAGGCTGCAGAGAGCAACCAGAGATGGAAGGTACGAAATCTTGAAGCGCACATGACGGTCTCGATCCTCACGGTTAGACCCCGCATTCTACCAAGATCCGCTGGTCGGCCAACGACCCCTGCACGGCCCCAAGGCGGGTCTCGAGATGGTTTCGGCAGTGCCACAATCGCGTGGCAAGTCGCTTGCCTGCGATAACGTCTGCGGAACCTAGAGCTTGGGTGGGGAGGCAGGTTCAAACTGGTAGCATGGGATCCGCCGACGTACGAGTCAACGACATGTTGATCACGGAAGAAGACATACTAACCCGTTTCTTCGAACACCTGTCCTGGGCGACCGAAATCGACATCGCCACCGCTTGGGCCACAAGCAACGAAGGCCTCCGAGCCCTGCGGCGACACGCCCCGCCCCTTAAGGTACGGGCCATCGTCGGCCTTTGGGGAAAGCTGACCGAGCCTACGGCTCTGAGAACGCTAGCCAATTGCGGTCAGCTGCGTGCGGCTGACGCAGGACGGCGCTTCCACGCAAAGGTCTTCGTATTCCGAGGGGCAGGAAGGTCCGTTGCTTGGGTCGGTAGCTCGAATTTCACGTCTGGTGGTTTCGAGATGAACGAAGAGGCTGTGCTTGAGACCTCAGATACTGCTTCTGTCCAAGACTGGTTCGATAACCTATGGAACCAATGCGATCAACTCGACGACTTCGCCATTGATCACTATGCTTCGTCACGACAATCGGACGCTCCCGAGCGTCCGCCTGACGACGTCAACGTGACTCCACTGCAACTGCTGAAAGATGTGCGGGACTGGCCGAGCTACATCACGGCTTTAGAGCGCTGTGACCTCTGGTGGAGTATGCGCCGTTCATGGTCGGTACTCGGCGAACGCGGGAGCTGGCGAGAGACCATTGAAGTCTTGCACGACCTCGCAAGCCAGCATGACTGGGGGCAGCTTGGCGAATACGACAGTCGTCGCCTACTCGGTCGGACCCATAGTGACGATTGGGCACTGCTTGGCCGCATGAGAGGGGCCGCGCTCGGCACAGTGTTTGGTCCCGCTAGGGAAACGATACAGAACGTCGTGCTCAAAGTTGTCACAGCAAACGATGACGCCTTTCCACAGCTTGCATTCGAATCGTATGAGGAGCTCTATTCCGTTGATGGGGTCGGCGAAGGCATCGCGACGAGACTACTCACACTTGCCAGGCCGGACCGCTTCGTATCGTTGAACAGCGGGTCAAGAGTTGGCCTGGCGAAACTCGCTGGCCGCGCGCCCAGCACCTTAAGCAAACCGCAGAACTACGCCCGTCTGCTGACAACAATCTACGACCAAGAATGGTATAGGGAACCGACTCCAAGAAACGCACGCGAACGAGCCATCTCTCGGATGCGGACCGCCTTACTGGACTCCTTCGTCTACGTCGATCAGCACTCCACCTGACAACGGTTCCATTGAGCAGCCGTATTCGGCGTCGTGAGTCTCGTCAGCCACATTGAGATCTCCATCATTTGCAGCGATATACAGCTTCTACTGACCCGGTGTTGGTCCGATTCTCTGGAGCTACAGCAGACCCCACGGCGGAGCTGAGGACCTTAGGTCGGTGGAATCGACAACCCGGCTGATCGGAACGTCGTGGCTACGGTCCAGTGGCCGCTTGAGGATGCGTTGGTGCCCGTCCCAGTTCCGATATGACGGTATTGGCGCATTGTCGGTGAACGTCTAGGATCTGCTGCGGAGACGGGTTGATGCTGCAGTCGCATCCTGCCTCCAACCCTTCATTCGAGACCAAGCGGTTTGCGAGGTGGGGGACCTTCGAGTTCGAAGTCTCCGATCTACCGATTCGGCGTAGGCCGGGACGCGCTAGAGCTGCAACCGGCAGGTGCAAGAGATCACACACCTAGCTCCAGACCACAAACGGTGGCTGGCACAATCGCTTGGGATTCTGAACCACAACAAGAGCGCGATGCTTCGCCCGCGTAATCGCATTGTATAGCAGGCGTCGCTGGCGCTCGATTGTGCCAGCCACTTGATAAGGCCATAGGACGATGACCGAGTGAAACTCCCGATTCTTCGCCTGATGGATCGTCATCGCCCGAATTCCGCGACGCCTCACTCGACGATATGCTCTCGACCGCTGATGAATGCGGTACGCCTCGCAACGGACCTCTTCAGCTGTGAACGTCGTCCTTCCAGTGACTCGCCTTTGGCGCTCGATCCAACCGTGAAGTCCCTGTTGTGGCCCGCCGACATTACCGAGTGAGAGCACATCACCGCTGATCTCGGCATCAGGACCTTCGGGTAAATCTAGCCCTGCTATGAACTTGTCGAACTCCTCTTCCTGCGACTCCTCCCACGGTATCCGATGCGGACCTACTGGGGGCCTACTAATCGGCCCCGCCGCAACTCGGCTGATTAGGCCGCCGACGAACGTCGATCCGGAGGCACGAACTGGGGTTAGAACCGCGATGTCGGCACAGCTACTCCACCAAGTGAGGTTCTTGGAAACGAAACTGGCCGCGACGTTGTGATTCTTTGCACCTAGCGCGGTGAAACCATTGCCTCTCTGGGGAACGTTGCGTCCTGTTCGAAGGGCTCGACTCGCTTGTAGGAGACCTAATGCCGAGGTTCGGTGAATCTCATTCAGGCTCTCGCACTCGCCGTTAGCACGCGCCCACGCGACCGCTGGATTCACCTCGCTACAGTCCAGATCTTGAAAGTCATCAGCCGCTAGGATGCAGGTGACCAAGCCAGAAAGCGACGAAATCATCGACAACTGACCTCTCTTGCAATCCTGAAACTCGTCGACAACAATGATTGGGAATACACGACTAACCCAACTTGAGACTATCGGCTCGGCCAGTAGATCCCCGGCCAGCGAGCAGACCTGATCGTAGTCGCTATCCGCCGGCAGCGAAGCTGACCTTTTGCGAGCAAGCGTTCGCCAGCGCCGCACGATGTTCCAAGCAAAGCTATCGGCAGTACAACAGCGGTATCGCCCCCTTAGGCCGGAAGTTGCTCTAAGTCGATCGTTCATGCGTCGCCTAGATCCGTGCATCTTGGTCACTGCCAGAACCTGCTGGTGCTCTGACAACGGGCATTCCTTGACGACACGCTCAAGTTTCTCGAATAGTCGCGTAGTCTTACCGCTCCCTGCGGGCCCCTCAATGAAGTGGAGACTCATGGTTCAAGACGGAAGACGGCCGAATCCGCTTTGCTGTGCTCATCGTCCCTCCGGGTAGAATCGCAACCTTCGGCTCTTCCTAGAGCGGCAAGCGTGACGGTCTCGAGTAGAGTTGCGGCACGAGTCCGGCAGCCGGGAAGACTACCTATGATCGAGGCAACTTCCTCATAAGCGAGATAATCGGTCTTCAACCGGCCGGGACCGGTCTTTACCTTGAACAAGGGGATTATGTAGTTGAGTGCCCAAATCGCCTGTAAGAGACTGATTCCACAAGCACTTACCGGGGACGCTTCCAATCCTTCACCCGGCGGACCCTGACGGGCTGCAAAACAGCCTTGGCAAATTCCTCCAAAGTCCCGTTAAAGCTGAGCGTCTCCCGCAGCTCAGCAGCGCTGGGCCGGTAGGTGTCGGGAGGCAATTCCACCTCCCTGGCCTCTGTTGCGGGTCGGGGCTTCTCGCGTTGCAAGGGCGTCTCCCGTACGCCCCTATTGTCGCAGCCCCGGCAACCTCCGATCCAATCGGGGCCTCGCAGTTCCGATGCGCAGGCAACGGCGGATCGAGGTAGATCAGGCCCTCGGAATCCCCGTTGCTGCCGCGATTGTGTCGAGCTTGTCCCCACGGCACAGGGTGCGCTTCTTGACGTTCAGCGCCACTACGTCACCGCCTTGGCACCGGACTGCAAACCGTTGGCCTTGATCAGGGCCTTGTAGGTGAGCCGCTTGCCCTCCATCCCGCGCCGCAGCGAGCCGATCTGCTCGAGGGTGTCCTGCTCACGCACATTGTGGCGTCCGGCGAACTCCTGCACGTAGCGCTCCAGATGCTTCGGGCTGAACTTGTGGAAAGTGCCCTTGTGGGCGCGTTTCAGCATCGACCACAAGGATTCGATTCCGTTGGTGTGCACCTCACCTTTGACGTACTCCTGCAGCGAGTGCTTGACCGTGTCGTGCTCGAACGGCAGCGTCTCGTAAGCCGTCGCATCGTCGGTGTAGACCGTGGCCGCGGAGTCGGCGTGCTCGCTCACGAACCCTTGCAGCGTCTCCTTGTCGGTGGCTGCCACCACCTTGGCAGCCACCTGGTTGGTCTCGCGATCCTTCGCGCCCACCACCGCGGTCTTGCCAACCGCGCCCCGGCCCGTGCCCTCCAGTGCCTTGCGCTGGGCATTCGACATGTTGCGACGCTTGCCGCCCAGGTAGGTCTCGTCGGCCTCGACCGGCCCGCTGAACGGCCCGACCCGCTCGGTCAGCGCCAGCCGCAAGCGGTGGGCTAGGAACCAGGCCGACCGCTGGTTGATCTCTAGGTCCCGGTGCAGCTTCATGGATGACACGCCCTTGAGGTTCGTCATGACCAGAAACATCGCCAGCAGCCAGTCCTGGTAGCCGATCTTCGAGCATTCCATAACCGTGCCCGTCCGCACGCTGAAGCGCTTGCGGCCACAAGCCTTCTCGCGGCAGCGGAACCGCATGGTCTTGTGCTGGCATCCGAGCTGGACTCTCCGTGACCCGCAATACGGGCAGCACACCCCGGACGGCCAGCGTTGCCTGATGAACCACTCCTCGGCCTTTGCGTTACTCGGAAAGCGGCGCATGATGGCCTTTAGGCTGACGCCTTTGCGGTGCGACTTACCGGGTGCATTTGCTCTGCTCAACATGACTTCATTCTAGTAGAAAAGTGCCCATAAGTCAAGCGGAAAATCAGCGATTTGGGCACTTAACTACATAATCCCCTTGAACAATCCGACAAGGTCGTCGATAGACTCGAATCTACGATCAATTCGAACCTTCAGTTCAGTAAGCGCAGTGTCCTCGTCGCCCTTAAGGATCCATCCGACCGCATCTTCCATCGCCCAGCCGTCGCGCCATCTCAGGGTGACTTCCGGCTTCGGGTCGGAACTGTGAACTTGGTCGACCTTAGCGGCTCCGGCATCATCCCCATCCACGAGAAGAACCAATCCACGTCGCAGAATCCGCAAGGCACCGTAGACTTCCGCTACCGCTCCGTCATGAGTGGGCACTACACCGATGACGGTGCCGAAGGAGGGCGTAATGGAATCTGCCGCATCGAGCGCGATGTCGCCCGTCTCAAGCGCATCACTCAAGAGCCGAAACCACTCGTACTCACTGCGGCCTTCCGGGATGAGGACTCTGTGGTGCATCAGTGCCTCGACCAGCCGTAGACGGTCGTCCAGAAAGAGCTTACGTCTTGCGTTGCTCGCGCTTCCGTCCAGCGGCGCTGGCAACATGGGGGTCGCAGCGAGACGCCCCGACTTGCGGTCGATCATCTGAACTGACGTGGCGGGATAGTGGGCGGCCACGCGAGGCGAGTGACTGGTGCAGATTGTCTGCGCAGCGATTGAAACTGCTTGTGAGATCAACCGCCGCTGCATTCCTGGTGGAATATGCAACTCGGGCTCCTCCATTGCGAACAGGAACGACTTGCCGATGCGCGCTCGCTCTCGTCCGAGTTCGAGGAGCAGAATGAAGGTTTGAAGCGAGAGCAAACCCATTCCTTGCCTTCCGGCTGGAAGTGGTACACCATCGCTTCGAACATAGTGCGGAACGAGTGCGCGAAGTAGTGATTCGGAGTCCGTCGCTGTGAGCCTCAGCTGAAAATGGGGTGCTTCGGGCAATAGATTCGCCAATTGCCGGTTGATGCGCTTCACCAATGGCCAGAGGTCGGCCGTCTTCTCGAGCGGTGCATCGGGTGCGCGCAGGCGGTCCCGCTCTTGGAGGATCGTCCGCGCCGGGATGCCACCCGCAGTTGCAACCACCTTGCGGAACAACTCTGAGGCAAACGATGCGGCTGCCTCCCAAGTGCGGCGCGCAGGCAGGACGTAGTAGCCAATGTCGTCGATTAGTCGAGACGGAAAGAGTTGGACGGCATCGTCTTGGAATGGATCGTCGACGTCATCATCATCGTGGAAGTAGCGAATCGCTTCGATGGTGAGCTCCTCCAGATCGAACCGAGCTGCAAAGGCAACTTGCGCACACAGGGTCTTCGCATGATCATCAGGCTCGGGTTCGGCTCGGCCCGTCGATGAATTCCACCACTTGGGGACCGCTCGGCCCTCTCGAAACCAACTGTCGTTACGCACCGGGTCATTTCCAACAAATCCTGCGATAGTGCCGACGATGCGGATGCGACTCGTCTCTTCAGGACGGCTACCGTAGAAGTCGTGTTCCGTGAGGTCGCGCACGAGGCGCGTACGGCCGAAGACAAGCGACAGAGCATCGATAATCGTGCTCTTGCCCGCACCGTTGGGACCCAACAGCACATCGTGCTGGCCGAAACGCAAGTCCGCCTCCTGAATACCGCGAAACCCGCGTATCGAAAGAGCAAGCAGTTTCATCAAGAGTCAGTTTCCGCCGACCTCATCCTTGCGCACGAGACTTCGCCCCTCTCCGCGATGATTCAGAAGCTTCCTTCTTCCACACCTGCGAAATGATTCGCTGAAAGCTAGGGGTCACGATCTTATGAGAAAGCATGGTGTAGTGCCAAGAGTTGGCCTCGTTCGATCATTCGTCAACATAGCGCTTGAATCCGTGGAACTAACCGACCTCCGGTTCGACCGGGTCGCGAAACTTGACGAACGACTCTGTCTTGGCGCACACCCCAATTAGTTCGAAGCATGCGTCGGTTGCCACCGCCAATCTCGCGTTCAATTGACCTACCGATGACCTGAGCAACGAGCATCCCTTTGTGCGGACGATGACGGAACTCGATATCGATCTACTTGAGATCATCGTCTTCGATGTGCTCCAGATCGCTGGTGCGGGTGAAGCACTCCCGAAGCTCGAGATGCACCAACCAACTAGAGTACCGGGCCTCGATCAGGGATCGACTGCGCGTAGTTTAACCAAGACTAACACTCTCGTCGCCTCAAACACGTGATCGCGCGTCGGACCCAGACTAGAACACCTTGGAACAGCCGCCGTGGGCGGCGATAACCTCGTCGATCTCGGTCATGATGCGGATTGTCTCATTCAGGGCATCGACGATCTTCCGATAGTGGTTGACGCCCTCGACCGAGAGCGTGCGCCCCTTCCGGTCCTTGAGCCATTTGTGGCAAACTTGGTAACCGCCAACTTGGAAGTCCCAGACTTCCTCGGGCACGTCTTTGAAGCCAATGGTGCCGGGCTTCGTCGCGCGGTGCCCGCCGCGTGCGCTAGTGCTGCCGGCGTCAAGCCAGACGGTGCCATCTGACCAGCCTATGCGGTCGATCTCTGGACCCTCAGGGCCCGTGTAGGTCGCGATGCGTTCGTCGAGCTTGAGGGCCTTGAGCAGGTGTTGGACCAGCAGTTCGTGGCCAGCCTCCGCCAGTGTTCGGAAGAGTTCAGCACTTCTGGGTAGCGGAACGCGCGGGAAGTCGAGCTTGAGCTGCGCATCGTAGTTCTTGCGGTAACAGAGGCTGGCGAACACCGCGTAGATCCATGCGAGCATATCCTCGGGATCCAGAGTTTTGCAGAGGTCACCGCGGCCATCGCTGACGAATCGTATTCCTGTAGCGGCTACAATCCGCTCGACTAATTTCGGGGCGAGGTTCGGCGTGCGTCCCTTCTCTCCCTTGGCCCATCGGCTGAACAGCGCTTCGCCGACCTTGCCTACCCGGGATAGCGGTAAAGCGGGAAAACGTAGTTGATCTCGCGTGTTATGTTCGAGATTGCACACCTCTCAGCTATCCCGGAAGTAGCGAAAACCTGTGCCCACTCATCATCGCCCCGCGCCTGCTGCCTGAACGCAATGAGCGTGATATTCTCTACCGCGAGCATGTGCTGCATGACTTCGGCCCGCGGGTAACAGAAGAAACCCGGCAAGAATAATTGTCGCTAGGCATCGGCGTGGTGGAGCGCGGGGGCAACGTGGTGGCGGAGGTTGCCACCGACCTCAGCGGCAAGGGCATCCTGCGGTTCATCAAGTCCAAGGTGGACCCCGGGGGCTCCCTGCTCATCACGGATGAGTACCCGGCCTATCAGGCCGTCCGGAAGCTGCTGCCGCATGCGGTCATCAATCATTCCAAGTGCTACTCCGAGGGGGACACGCACACCAACACCATCGAGGGCTTCTGGGCCTTGCTCAAGCGGGCATGGTACGGCCAACACCACCACTACGACGTGCGCTACATGCCCCTGTACGTTGCCGAGGCTTGCTGGAAGTACAACAACCGCAAGAGCGGAAACGCCTTGGGCGGATTTATGCGAGAATGCTTCGCCGTATGAACAAGCTTTTCTACGGCGACTGCCTTACCATCATGCGGGACATCATTCCCGCCAACTCGGTAGACCTGATCTACTTGGACCCGCCGTTCAACTCCAACAGGGAGTACAACGCAATCTACAAGACCGAGACGGGCAAGCCATTGCCGGACCAAGTCGAGGCATTCTGCGACACTTGGACGCTGGATGAAGAGCGAGAGAGGGCCATCAGAACGATGCCCGTGCTCATGCGTGACGCGGGGATTGAGGATTCCGTGGCGGAGTTCTGGAAGCTGTGGATGAATGCCCTTCGCAAGACGCAGCCGCGCTTGCTGGCCTACCTGTCTTACATGGTTGAGAGGCTGCTTTACATGCGCTTGGTGCTCAAACCGACTGGCAGCATCTACTTGCACTGCGACCCCACTGCAAGCCACTACATAAAGGCTCTGATGGATGCGATCTTCGGGCACCAGAACTTCCGCAACGAGATCATCTGGAAGCGTACTTCATCGCACAATGATGCCTCGGTTCTCGGAGCTGTGCATGATACGATCCTGCTGTACGCAAAGTCTGAGGATCACACGTACAATCGCCAATTCCTCCCTTATGGGAAAGACTACATTGAGCAGAGGTACAAGCGTTCGGATGAAGATGGCCGACGATGGATGGATGGTGATTTGTCTGCAAAGGGTCTTAGTGGCGGTGGCTATGAATATGAGTACAAGGGCGCTAACTCGAACTGGCGTGTCCCTCGGGAGACGATGAAGCGGCTTGACGAGGAGAATCGCCTGCACTTCACCAGCAAGGGCGGTATTCGCATCAAGCGGTACCTAGATGAGATGGAGGGCCTGCCTCTCAATGATGTCTGGACCGACATTCCGCCAATCAACTCTCAGGCAGATGAGAGGATGGGGTACAAGACCCAGAAGCCCGTGGCTCTGCTGGACCGCATTATAAAGGCTAGCTCAAATCCCGGCGACGTGGTGTTTGACCCGTTCTGCGGCTGTGCATCGACGATTGAAGCCGCCCAACATCTAGGCCGCCAGTGGATCGGCATTGACATAGCAATCCATGCCATCAAGCGAGTGGCCAAGGTGCGCTTGCGTGACCGTCTCGGGCTTGTGGAAGGTGAAGACTTCACGATAGAGGGCGTGCCTCGCAATCTTGAGGGAGCCAAAGACCTGTGGGAGCGCGACAAGTACCACTTCCAGAAGTGGGCGGTGGAGCAGGTGGACGGGTTCGTGACTACCAAGAAAACTGCCGATGGCGGAGTGGACGGACGCCTCTACTTTGAGGTCCCCGGGGAGCAGAGCCTGAAGAGCATGGCGATTGAGGTCAAGGGAGGCAAGAACGTCTCCATCAAAGACCTGAGAGCGCTGCTGGGAGTGATTGAGAACGGAGCGGCTGACATGGCCGGGCTGATCATAATGCAACCGCTAGGAGTTACCAAGGCCAAGAACTTCAAGCAGTTCATGGCAAAGGCCGGGGACTTTGGTGTTAAGGGGGTGCCGTACCCGCGCATGCAAATGCTCTCGGTTCCCGAAATCTTGGATGATCGACGGTTCTACACTCCGGGAGTCGTGGGGCGTGAAGAGTACAGCCCAATGCTTCCTGGCACACTCCCCCAGCATGCATAGGCAGCATATGCTGTGCTGCCAGCGTCACAGGTGCCGGGGAGTGAGTCATGGAGATCAGCCGGAATCACGTTGCAGCAGCCATAGCCAGCACAGCTGCCGTGCTCCTCATTGGAGCAGCCGCAGGCTGGCTGCTGAGTCCAAATCCAGAGCCACCGCCATCTGAGTACGAGATGGTTTCCAACACCTTTGGGACGTTCCTACTCGACAAGACCCATGGAGACACTTGGAAGTGGTTTGTGGAACATGATGATGATGAGATCATTGGCATGGGCTGGCAGTTCCACCAGAAGCCGTGGCGCTTGAACACAGCCACCATGGAGAACTATCGTCAGATGCTAGACTCAAGCCCATAACTTATGATTCCGTAGCGAATTGCTTGTTCAAGACGCTGGATTTGTGAAGGGTGATAGCAGTCAGGGCCCTCCCAACGCACATGCTTGCGTAGTGGTGGGCACGATACCGCACCCCAGCCAAGATCGGAATTCCTGTACTGCCTGACACTATCCAGCTTCGCGTCTCCAAAGGGCGAGGAGAAGACTCCCTAGCAGGGTTGATCCCTGCCTAGCTCGCAGAAGATCATCTAGGTAGCTTTCGTCGTGCGTCCGATTGACCGGAAGGAGCTTCGAGATCTTTGCCTAAGCAAGGGATTCAGATTCGACCGACACCGCGGTGATTACGATGTCTTGGCCGCACCTACGGCTGCTAGGCCTGCGGTGATCAGACCTTCCAGCCCGTGGCGCGTGGCGCAGCACACGCTGTGCCGGTTGCCAGTCGCGACAGCCGGAGACGGTCGGCGGCCACCGGAAGGGCCGGCCTATACGCCACAACTCCCCAGGTTCCGGTCAAGCGAAACTCAGTTCCGTTCGGCGCTGGGCATCGCCGCGTTCCCGGCGAAGCTGCGCAAGGGCGTAGCTCGCCTGCATCCGCATCCAGTGTTCGGCTGTTCCCCAGCCGATCGCTTCGAGCGACAGCGCCATTCTTGCTGACACGCCCGCCCTGCCGTTCAGCAGACGCGACAGCGTGCCACGCTCGCAGCCAAGACGATCCGCTGTCTCCGCAACGGTCCAGCCAACCTCGTCCATGCTCTCGCGGACCAATTCGCCTAGGTGCGGCGGGTTCATCATGGGGCCAACATGCTCGCTGCTCTTCTCGTTCATGGCACGGTACTGCCTTGCGATCAATGATAGTCGATCATGTCCACGTCAACAGCCTCGCCGTCCTTGAAGCGGAACACTACGCGCCAGTTGCCGCTGACATGCACGCTCCACTGACCCGCCCGGTCTCCCTTCAGCGGATGCAGGCGGAAGCCGGGCGCGTCTGCGCTGCTCGGGTTGGTCGCCTCCTGCAACCGGAACGGGATTCGGCGGAGCCGGGGCACAAAGCCGGCGGGCAATCGTGCGTGGTCGTCCCGCTCGTACAACTCGCGGAGACCTTTGTGCCTAATCCTCAAGGCAGTACAGTAACGCATCACGCCGCGGGTCGCGATTGCCCCCCCGCCGTTTCTCGAAGCTTCTCGGCCATCCCTCTGGAGGTTCGTAAGGTGCAAGCAACGATTCGGGCTTCCCGCTGAATCCG
The DNA here is from genome assembly GCA_965207255.1 of Bryobacterales bacterium. GTDB lineage: Bacteria > Acidobacteriota > Terriglobia > Bryobacterales > UBA6623 > VXMF01. The sequence goes on from OZ242276.1 coordinate 1,147,397, forward strand.
CGGGAATGCGCCAGCTTCCTCCGAGGCGATTTGGTTGGTGTTCGAGGGTGATCAATGAGAGCGAGCACCCAACGCCAGCCTATAGCGGTGGTCCTCCGGACGATTCACCGGGCGAGATTTGGCTTGAGCTAATCGGGCTCTCTCCCTCATGTACGACCAAGACGCGGTTCGCAGAGATTGTGTCAAATCGGTCGACGCGGCCACTCGGCCACGCGACCTCCACTCGCTCGACCCGATCTTGGTCGCCTAATCCGAAGTGCAGCCGCGGGTCGTGCGCGGCCTGATAGCTGCCCCCGCCGGTACGTTCGGCAACCTGGGCGACTCCGCCCGACCAGACGGAGACTCGCGCACCGACGCCGTCCCGATTGGAGAGTTGGCCAACCAACTGCACCTGTAGCCAGTTCCTTCGGTTGCCGCCCTCGTTGCGCAGCAACTGGGGTTCCTGGCCGTTGTTGGCAACTAGCACATCGGTGTCACCATCGTTGTCGTAATCGGCGAACGCGGCCCCCCGACTGACGCGAGGCCGGGCGATGTCCGCGCCGAGCCCCTCGCCAACCTCCTCGAACTTGCCCCCGACGTTCCGGAACACGAGCTTCTGCTCTTGGTAGCGAGTGCCTTCGTGGAAGAGTTCGATGTTGTCCAGCACGTGACCGTTCGCGACGAAGAGATCGCGCCAGCCATCGTTGTCATAGTCCACAAAGCGAGTCCCGAAGCCGCTGACGTCAAAGGTCTTGTACCCGATTCCATCCTCGAACGTCGCATCCAGAAAGCTGCCATCCCGCGCGTTGCGGTACAGCCGGTCAAATTCGAAGTCCAGATGCGTCATGTACAGGTCGGGCCAGCCATCGCCGTCGTAGTCCGCCGCGTCCACGCCCATCCCCGCTTCCGCCTCGCCGTTCTCGCCCAGAGCCACGCCCGCGACGAACGCCACTTCCTCGAACTCCCTGCCGTCGATGTTGCGGAACAGGAAGTTCGGCATCGAGTCATTAGCGATGAATATGTCCATCCAGCCGTCCCGATCGTAGTCAAAGCACACCACCCCCAAGCCGTTGCCCGCCTGCCCTGCCAGGCCGGCGCTCTGGGTCACGTCGTCGAACCCTCCGTCGCCCCGGTTTCGGAAGAGGGTCGCCTCTTGTCCCAAGTACCTGTTCGGATGGCAGTAGGAGCGATAGCCGGGGCGGCGCTCCCCGCAATGGAAGTTGCGCTCGGGAGACCATTCCAAGTAGTTGACGATCACCAAGTCGAGCAGGCCGTCATTGTCGTAATCGAACCATGCGGCGCTCGATCCCCATTTGCCTGCGTTGGACACGCCCGCCGCCTGCGTCACGTCTTGGAAGGCCCCCTGCCCGTCGTTGCGGTAGAGCACGGACCGAGCGAATCCAGTCACGACCAAGTCGGGATCGCCGTCGTTGTCGTAGTCGCCCACAGCAACACCCATGCCGAACAGCCCCTCCGCTCCGACGAGCGCTACACCGGTCACGTCCGCAAACTGACCGTTGCCTAAGTTGCGGTAGAGAGCGCCTCGCAACGGCTCGCTTGGCTCAAACGCTTCGGTGCCCGAACTGTTTGCGACATAGAAATCCAGCAGGCCGTCACCGTCGTAGTCAAGCCAAGCCGCAGCACCGCCCATTGTTTCGATCAAGTATTTCTCGGCGCTAGCGGCGTTCTCGTGGACGAACGAGATCCCGGATTCGCTCGTAACGTCGACGAACTGAACGGGAGTCTCCGGCTGATCGTGCTCAGTGTCCGCCGCCACGAGCGGCGACAGCGAGCAGCCCACGACCAAGAGGGCTATTGGAGCGATGCCGAATTCCCCGGAGATCAAATGCGGCATAAACGACCCACTCTCGACCACGCCCGATTCCGGCCCGCTAGTCGCAAGCGACATCGCGGTGTTCAATCTCCATCGGCAATACCGAGCCAACGGATAATAGCAGCCGAGTTCCAGCTCGACGCGCGACCCGGCGGCAAGGGGACTCTGGCAGGGTCCCGGCTCGTCACCGGGACCCTGCCGTTTTGCATGCCTGCTGGGCTAGAAGACCACCTTCACGCCGAACTGAATGCTGCGCGCGCTGAACGTGTTCCCCACGCGACCGAAATTCCCGCTCTGCAGGCTCCCGCTCACGGAGCCGAGATTCTCCACGTTGAATACGTTGAAGAACTCCGCGCGCAAGTCAACGCGCCCGGCCTCGCCAAGCAGCGGCACGGGAATCTGCCGCAGTATGTTGAGATCCGTGTTGTTATAACCCGGATTGCTGAAGGTGTTGCGCCCGAGCGAACCAGGCCTGACGGTCTGCGGCTTCGGGAAGTCGCTTGCCGTGAACAGTCCGTTGATGTAGTCATCCTTGCTCGCGCCGCTGACCGTATCTCCGAACGATGGCTCGTCGGGACGGTCGTTGTTGAATCCGTCGGCGTTGAAATCGCAGCCGTTGTTGCCGATCAGGTTGCCATTGTCGTCAAACACCGGTTGGAACGGAAGGCCGCAAGAGACGTTGAACGGCGAGCCGCTCTGCAGGATCGTGGTGATGCCCACTTGCCAGTCCCCGAGAATCGCTTTGCCAACGCCAGTGCGGACCGGCGAGGGGATTTCGAAGATCAAGCTCATGGCGTACTTGTGGCGCACGTCGAAGCGAGACCGTCCTCGGTTCAGCCGCATGTCGGTCAACTCCACCAAGTGCTCTCCGGAAAAGCTGCTGCCCGTATCGATGGCCTTGCCGAACGTGTAGGCCCCTTGGAACAGCAGGCCTTGCGCGAAGCGCTTCTTGAGGCTGACATTCATCCCTTGGTAGTAAGACTTGCCGTTGTTCTGCCCATACAGGATGTTGCCGAAACTCGGATTCAGGCGGTCTAGGCGTCCGTCGAGCAGGTCGCCCGCGAAGCGGTTGACCTCGTAGTTCTGGTACAGCTTGGTGCCCTGCGATCCCACGTAGTTCGCCTCGACGGCCCAGTCCCTGCCCAACGCGTATTGCAGGCCGAAGAACCAGTTGATCGCGTATTGGTTCTTCAGGTCAGGCTCCCAGATCTGAATCTCTGCGGGCACGCCGATCAGCCCGCCCCGCTCGTCCAAACCGACCTGCAGGTCCGGAGGCCGGGGGAACATCCACGGCGACTCGTTCGTGCTGCTCAGCCCGTACACCGGTTTGGCGTCTGTCTGCTTGTTCACATTGGCGACCGCGAAGATCGGCAGGCTTGTGCAGCAGTCCCGATAGAACTGGCCGCCCGGGCGGTCGTAAAATACGCCGCTGCCCGCGCGAATCGACATCTTGCCTTGGCCCGTCGGATCCCAAGCGATGCCTATGCGGGGCGCTATGTTGTTCATGTCGGTTGAATCCAAGGGCGGGCCCCGCCGCACCCCCACGTCGGCAATCCGCTCTGTGAAGTTGCTGCCGCCCCGGAAGTTCGCTCCAACGAAGATCCCGTCTAGATCGGTCGGAACCGGGAATGCTTCCCAGCGCACGCCCCAGCTGACCGTCAAGTTCGGCCGCACCTTCCAGTCGTCGTTCAGGAAGAAGCCCCAATTGGTGAAGCGCGGCCTGAAATCGAATCCCCGGGCGTCACCCGTCGCCGGATCGAAGCCGATGTTCCCGTGCGAGAACGGATCGTCAAGAGCGAAGTCCCAGAGACTGTTGAATCCGTAGTTCGGCCGTTCCCAGACCGCGGCGAACAAGGCTCCCGCGCCGGGGCACCCGCTGTCGCAGTTGAAGTTCCCGCCGAACTTGAAGGAGTGCGATCCCTTGTTCCACGTGGTGACATTGCGCCACTGCTGGTTGTTTTGGATGAACACTGCGTCGGAGAAGCCCTGGCCGTAGTTTTCGATGCCCGGCACATTGACACTAGGGATCTCGCCGCGGCCGATGGGGGCGTCTCCCTCAGCGTGCTGCCACGACCACGAGGCCTCGTTGATCAGGTTGGTCGAAATGATCCGCGTCCAGTTCAGATTCGCGAACGCAGTCCATTGCTCCTGCATGTTGGTGAAAGCGGGATAGACCGAGGGATTGCCAAACAACACTTGCTGGTTTGTCGTGCGGGCGACGCTGCCATAGATGCGGTCCTTGCTTTCGTTGAAGTTGTGATCGATGCGGAGCGACCATTGCATGCCATCGCGCGGCAAAGTCTGCGCGAAGGATCCGCGCTCGGTGACTGGGAAATCGCAGGGGAGCGCGCCGACAGGCGTGGAAATCCCCTCCGAGCCGCTGCAATCGGAGCCGAGCAAGCCGCCCGCCGTTTGCGCCACGCTCTTCTCCTCCAAGATATCCGGGAACTCGTTCATGATCATGGCGCCGATGTTGTTCGGATGCCGCTCGCGGACCAGGTTGGCGAACTGCCGACTCACGACGGTCCTGCTGAACCCGGCACCGACGCCGGACCTCAAAATGTCCATCGACGCAAACGCAAACGTGCGGTTCTTGATGATCGGCGCACCAAGGCTCCAATTCGCCTCGTTACGCCGGAACACCGGCACGCCGCTGGCTTGGAATCGATTGGGCTTCTGCAGAACGTTGTTGGTGTGGTACCAACCGAGAGTGCCGTGGACCTCGTTGGTGCCCGACTTGGTCACCACGTTGACCAGGACCGAGGAATTCCGCCCGTATTCTGCGGAAAAGTTATTGACTGACACCCGCAGTTCCTGCACGGAATCGGCATTGGGATTGTGGTTGACCACTCCCCCGCGGGGGCTGGCGTTGACCGAAGCGCCGTCGACGTTGAAGCTGTTGGACTCGGCCCGCTGGCCGTTTCCGCTCAGGTTTACGCCATACTCCGCTGAGAAGATGTCACCGGTCGCCTGCGCGTAGGCTTGGCCGCCGCCGGAGGGCAGCCCGACAACGCCCGGCGTCAACACCACCAAGGTCATGAAATTGCGTCCCACCAAGGGCAGGTCCGCGACCTCCGTCTCCGCGATCTGGCCCGACACCTTCGCTTCGCCGGTTTCGATCAGAGGCGCTTCCGAGGTCACGCTGACTGTTTCGGTCGTCGCTCCTAGCTCGAGCTGGATGTTCAGGGTCGTCGTCTGGGCGACCTCCAAAGTCACTCGTTCCTGGACATACGTCTGGAAGCCCTCCGTGCTGACGGTGACGCGGTAGGTGCTGGCCGCCAAGGCAATGGCGCGATAGCGCCCCGCTCCGGATGTCTCGGAGGTACGGCTAGTGCCCGTGTCCACGTCCTCGATCACGACTTGGGCGGCCGGGATCACCGCGCCCGCCGGGTCGGTGATCGTGCCTTCCAAGATGCTGCTGAATTGCGCCTGCAAGCCGATCGCAGCCGCCACCAAGAACACTGCGAGACGGACAGCGGATCCAGCTCGCGATGCTCTGCCATTAGCGAGAACACTCGCCAAGACCTGTCTTCTCATTCCGTATAACCTCCAAGTACACGCGCCGGCTTCGGAGCGGGACCGGCCGTTCAGTGCCCGAGCCCTCCGGGCAACGCATGATGCGTTGCCTGAAACTCTCATCGGACACGACTTGGGCTGGAACACTCTCAACAAGCCGCGCACCCATTCTTGGCTGGAACCGCACGCTTGTCAACTGCACAGAGCTCTTTTCCCCGGGGAAACCTTCCCCGCACGCGAAATCCTTGGTTGCAACTCGTGCGCGGCCGCGGCGGGCCCACTTGAATACCTGCCTTCGTGGTGGTGAGAGGAGGGCCGCAGCCACCTAGCGAAGGCTGTAAGCTAGGGGCAAAACGTGCCCCTAGCTTGGAATAGTGCGCCACAGAACGGCGTTCGGCGGCTTGTTTGGCTTCCGGCCGCAGCTGCCGTGCTGCTGGCAGGACTCGCGGCAATCCACGACCAAGCTGCCGCCCAGGCACCGCGCGAGAGTTACGAAAAAGCGGTCTCGCATTTGCAGCGTGGTGAGTGGGAGTCCGCAATCGCGCTCCTGCGCGAGGTCGTCGCCGCGGTCCCCGGCAACGCCAGACTCCACAACACGCTGGGAATCGCGCTCTCCTCGGCCGGCCAAGCCGACGCAGCAGCGGAGCAATTCGGGCGCGCGCTCGAACTGGAGCCCACCTATCCGTCCGCGCTGAAGAACCTCGCGCTGCACGAGATGTCGAGGAATCGGCCAGCTGCGGCGAAGCCCTTTTTCGAGCGCCTGCTCGCCGCTTCGAACGGAGACCCTTTCGCCCACTTGGGGCTGGCCGAGATCGCATTTTCCGGCGGCGATTTCGCCAGCGCCGTTTCCCACTTCGAGTCCAGTGGCGACCTGCTGGCCCAAGACCCGCGGCTTGTGGTGAACTTCGCCACGGCGCTGCTCCAAACCCGCCAGGCAGCCAAGGCCGCGACCGCGCTGGAAGGGCTGCCGGCGACGGCCTCCCCTGACCTCCATTTCCAAGCGGGACTCATCCTAGCTGGAATCGATCGATACGCGGAAGCGGCGCGAGAATTCGAGCGGTCCGACGGGGGCAACACCGACCGTTACGCTCTAGGCTTCAACCTCGTTCTGGCATACCTCAAGAGCGGACGCCACGCCGAGGCGTTAGAAGCCGGGGAGCCATTGCTGGAGGCCGGGCACGGATCGGCGGAACTCTACAACGTGCTGTCCCAGGCATACGAGCGTTCCGGCGACACCAAGAGCGCTTACGATGCTCTCCGAACGGCGACCGAACTCGCCCCCGAAGAGGAGTCCAACTACGTCGACCTGATCGCGCTGTGCCTAGACCACGAAAATTTCGATCTCGGCATCGAGATCGCCGACATTTCGGTTGGGCGGATTCCCGACTCGCACAGGCTCCACTTGCAACGGGGCGTCGCGCTGGCCATGAAGGGCCGCTTTGACGACGCCGAGGTGGCGTTCGATCGCGCGACCGATCTCGCCCCGGAAGAGAGCTTGCCCGGCACAGCGCTCGGGCTGATCCTGATGCAGCAGGACCGCCTCCCGGAAGCGGTCAGGGTCCTGCGCAAGCGAAGTGCGCAGGCCCCTGACGACTACCTAACCCACTGGTTTCTGGCAGAGGCCTTGCAACGGTCCGGCGTGGAGCCCGGAACGGAAGCCGAGGGCGAAGCCGTGCAGGCTGTGCGGCGGTCGGTGGCCCTGAATCCGGAGTTGTTCCAATCGCGGCTTCTGCTGGGCCGGATGCTGGCCCGTCGCGGTTCCTTGGACGAGGCGATCGAGCACCTCGAGAAGGCCCGCGCTATCGATCCAACGGCAGTGGCCGCTACCTACCAGCTAGCGCTGGTGCATCGAAGCCGAGGCGACGCCGAGCAGGCCAAGGAGCTATTCGCGCTGGTCGGGCGCCAGAAGGCCGAGGATCGTGAGCAATTCACTAAAGGCGGCCTCCTCCGTATAGTCCGTGAAGGCACGCCATGACTTGGGGCCGGCGGCCCGCAAGGCCGATCTGCCCAAGCAGACGGTTGTTCCGCACAGTCGTGCCTGGCGCACACGGGCAGGGGCGGGCGCTCGGGGCGCGCAATTGGGCCCCTGGCCAAGCCGTCGGCGCGGCTTGCATGGCGCTCGCGATCGCGTTCGCTGCGGCAACCGCGCTGGGAGACGGACTCGCGGCCCAGACCGCCGAACCCAAGGCAGTCGCCACGAAGCATCGCGAACTGGGCTTCCGCTACCTCCGAGAAGGGAGCCCGCTAGCGGCCTTGGGACAGTTTCACGCCGCGGTCGAGGCGGACCGTGACGACAAGCGTTCGCGCCTAGCCATCGGCATGATCCAAGCAGAGCACGGCAGACTCTCCGAGGCGCTTGACGAGTTCGCAGCAGCAGTCGCGATCGACCCGGACTTTGCAGAAGCCCACCTCCAGCACGGGCTGGCGCTCGAACGGGCCGGACTGGACAACGACGCCCTCGCTTCGTACCACCAGGCCGTCAGGTCGGGTCCCGACCAGATACCGGCCATGTACGCGTTGAGCGCCGCTCTGCGAAAGCGGGGCGACACGCGCGGTGCGCGGCGATTGCTCGAGCGAGTCGTGGATGCCTCTCCCGATTTCGCGGAAGCAATCGTCAACCTCTCGCTGCTATTGCAGCGCGAGGGCAAGGCAAGGGAAGCAGCCGCATACCTTGCCCGAGCCACCGAGCTGGAGCCAGAAAATCCACGATCAAGACTAGCCCTCGGGATCGTGCTAGCGGAATTGGATGACATTCCCGGCGCGGTCTCCGCATTGCGCGAAGCGGTCAAGCTGCAGCCTGGCAATCCGGACACGCACTACAACTTGGGCCTGGCGCTCACCAAGAGCCAAGCGCTGGAAGAAGCGATTGCGCTCTTTCGCGCCGCCTTGGCGATGCATCCGCTGTACCCAGGTGCGCGGCATGCCCTTGGGGCGGCGCTGCAGCAAAGCGGTGACCTGACCGGCGCGGCCCAGGAACTGGAGCAGGCGGTCCGGGACTTCCCGGACGACTCCGACGCGCGCAACACGCTCGCGTCGACGCTGCTGCGGCTGAAGGACGTGGACCGAGCGATCAAGCACTTGGAAGAAGCGGTGCGCCGCAGCCCGCTGCTCGTCAAGGCGCACCGCAATCTGGCGCAGGCATATCAGAGGGCTGGGCGGAAAGCTGACGCCTTGGCGGCCCAAGAGCAATCCATGACGGCGGCCGCCCGCCAAGCTCGCAGCAGCCAAGCGATACTTCTTGTCGAGCAAGGGAGGAAGCTCCTCGAGGACGGCGACGCTGTGGCAGCCGCGAATTCGTTCCGCGAGGCCTCCGAGACCAGTCCCGATTCGGAAGATGCCCACCTCTACCACGGCATTGCCCTGTGGCAGGAGAGCAGCGACATCGGAGGCTCTCTTCGGGCGCTGGACCGCGCATTGCAGATCAATCCCCGGCGCGCGGAAGCGCATTACCGACGTGGATTGGTGCTGGAAGCCGCCGAGAGACGAGACGAGGCCATTGCGGCGCTGCAGACCGCAGTCGAGCTCGCGCCCAGCTTGGAAGAAGCCCAGCGCAGCTTGGCCGAACTGGCTTTCAGGGCCGGGGACCTGAAGGTCGCGGGCCAAGCGATCGGCGCCGTGCTCGCCTGGCACCCGAAGGATAGCGGCGCCCACCAACTTCAGGCGCAGATCCGCCAGCGCACGAGGCGATGACTCTGCGCCCACCGTTCCAATCGCCAAGTCAATCCTTGAGACGGCCGACCTTGTGGGCCAGCGCTCTCAGCGCTTGGATGCCCAATCGTTCCAGGGAGATGTGGGTTCGCAACCGGAGTCTCGACACGCCTGTTTAGTCCAACAGGCGACAACGGGACTTGCAACCGAGGGCTCGGGTCTTGAACTCGGCCGCGCTGGCAGCTACGCCTCAAACCTTCGGACTGTTGACGGCTACGCCTGCGGCTCGGCAGGCGCCCGTGCGAGTCTAGACCGCATGCGCTCCAGCACGTCCCCGTGTTGGGGGTCAGAAGCTAGGTTCTCGAACTCGCGCGGATCCGTCTGGTGGTCGTAGAGTTCCTCCCCGCCCCCATCCCCCTCCCAGCGGATGTAGCGATAGCGATCTGTCCGCACGGTGCGGCCAAAGATGCGGCCTTCCCACTGGACTTGGGAGAACGCGGCGTCCTTTACCGAGGCCGACGGATCGTCAAGCAGCGGGGCTAGGCTCACGCCTTCGAGTTCGGCGGGTGCCGTCAACCCACACAGGTCGGCCAAGGTGGGGTAAAAGTCTATGAATTCCACCATTGCCCGCGAAGCGCGGCCGTTGCCGCGCATGCCCGGTGCCGAGATGATCAGCGGTGCCTTTACGGATTCTTCCATCAGGCTCATCTTTTGCCAGTGCGTGTGCTCGCCGAGGTGCCAGCCGTGGTCCCCGAAGAACAAGACAATCGTCCGGTCCGCCTGCCCGAGCCGCTCCAACGCGTCAAGCACGCGTCCGAGTTGCTGGTCCATAAATGACACCGAGGCGTAGTAGCCCCGCAAGGATATCCGTTGGTTCTCCTCGCTCATGCCCATCTGATTCCAAAGAAACGGCCGCAGGTTCTTCGCGGGAGGAGGAATGTCGTCAAGGTCATCGGGCGGATTCGAGATCAGTTCGATTTCCTCCAGCGGATACATGTCAAAAAACTCGACCGGAGCAACGAAGGGCACATGGGGCCGGACGAACCCCAGCCCCATGAAGAACGGCTGATCGGCCACCCCTTCCAGCAGGTCGATCGCCGTGTCGGCGGCCGCGGCATCCGCCTGGCCGGAGGCGTCGGCCGTTTGGACCCACTGCATCTTCAATCCGTTGCGCAGGTCAGGATTTGGATCGCCACCCGGCCCAGCGCTCTCGTCCTCGTCTCCTGGCGGGCTGATCGAGACATCCCAAGAAGGCGGATCTTGGTGCCTCATTGTCCCCACGCCACCAGGGACCCCCATGTGAAACATCTTTCCGACGCGCATCGAGCGCCAACCGCTGTTCTTGAAGAGTTGCGGGAGGGTGATGGCATCGGGGTGCTTCTCCCTGAAGTTCACCATGGCATTGGTGACTACCCCGCTCGTGTCGGGGCGCATTCCCGTCATCAGCGAGGCGCGGCTGGGCCCGCAGAACGGGAATTGGCAATACGCGTTGTCGAACCGAACCCCGCGAGCGGCGAGCCGATCAATGTTCGGGGATTTGACAACCGGGTGGCCGTAACAGCCCAGCGTGGAAGTGAGATCGTCCGACGCAACGAACAATACGTTCGGCGGAGGCTCGGAGCGATTACATGCAGCGGCACCGGCGGCCAGCATCGCCGCGAATTCCCGTCGCGAGGGCAAGCTTGTCATAGCGGTCCTATTATTCCTGAGTCGCAAGCAGAATGCCGCTATTGGTCGGAGTTACGAGAGGATGTTGGCAGCCCAGACACCGCCCCCAATCGCCAGCGATGCGCGTCTGGACAGCAGGCGTACCTCAGCCCCGGTCGAGGTCTCAATCAGTCCCTGCACCCGTTACGGTGCATTTGCTTTAGGCAATCTTCAACAGGCGGGCTGCGTTGCCGCCCAAAATCTTGCGAAGCACCGAATCCCCGGAGGCCAGCCGTCGCAACGCAGCCAGGCCATTCGCGCCGATGCAACCTTGCCCCTCGCCAATGGTGTCGTTGCAGTCGCTCGCCCACAGCAGGCGGTCCTGATGCCGCTCCAAGAACCCGCGGGCGTGCTCCTCGTCGCGCAACATCGAATTCAGCCCGGAGCCGGCCGAGAGGTCGCCATACATGTTCGGGTAGTCCGACAGCAGCCGATCGGTGATGCCCCCTGGGGCAACCGGCGTCTTGGGGTACATCACCGCTTGGTCGTGGTTGGCGTCGACATTGCCCCACCATGTCTGCGCATGCCCGATGAAATTGACCGTCGGGAATCTCTCCAGGATGGAGTGAAACCTCTCGATGCCGGTGTTGTAGGCCTCGTGCTGAAAGTGGATCAGGACCGGGACGTCGAAATCGCGCGCGATCGAGTAGACCAGTTGCATGGCCTGCGAATCGCAGGCTACCGGGAACTTCTGCTCGCCAATACCTCGCGCGCCGAACTTCAGGTGCCGCTCCAGCACGGGCCGGGTCTGCTCGATGTCCGGGAGTTCGTTGGCAAACCACACGAATTCGGACGGAAACCGTTCCGCGAGCGCAACGACCGAGTCATTGCCGTGGGCGTCAGCCGCCAGCCCGTATCTGGACCCGGCCGGCAGCAGCACAGTCCGGTCTGCTCCCATCTTGCGCTGGTGCGCCACCAACTCGTCGTCACTGCGGCCCTTGTAGTTCGTGTGCTGGTGGAAATCGACCGTCAAGCCAGTCCCCTGCCCGGTCTCTCCCGGCGGTGCAGGATCTGACCCGCAGCCGACGCCAGCCGCCACGCCAGCGACGGATGTCATGAACTCCCGACGTCGCATACGGAGATAGCATCCCACGAACCGATCGGCATGCCAACCATGGCGTGCCAGCCACCGTGGGATGCCTGCCAGTGCATTGCTACGATGGCGAGCATGGAGCCTTCCCTGCCCCCCAATATCCGCAAGACGGTGCTCGACAGCGGCTTGCGGGTGATCACCGAATCGATGCCTGCAGTCCGCTCGGTTTCTCTCGGTGTTTGGCTTGACGCCGGCTCCCGGCATGAGGCTGATCCCGACAGCGGGATGACCCATTTCATCGAGCACATGGTCTTCAAGGGCACAGACCGCTTCTCGGCGCGAGAGCTGGCGTGCGAGATCGACGGCCTGGGCGGGCATCTCGACGCGTTCACGTCCAAGGAGACCACCGCCTTCACCGCGAAGGTGCTGGACGAGCACTGGCCGCGGGCCTTGGACATGCTCGGCGACATGGTGCAAAACCCAACCTTTCCCGAGGACGAGATCGAGCGCGAGAAGGGAGTCATCCTCGAGGAACTGAAGATGGACGAGGACAACCCCGACTACCTGCTGGGCACCATCTTCGCGGGCAGTTTCTGGCGCGGCCACGGAATGGGACGCCCCGTCATCGGCACGCAGGATTCCATCCGGGGGTTCGGCCGCGGCCGCTTGCGGCAGTTTTTTGCAGACACGTTCCGGGCCCCGAACCTATTGCTGGCAGCGGCGGGAAATGTCGACCACGATGAGTTCGTGCGCACGGCGGAGCGGCATTTTGGCGGCCTCACCGCCGCTGACCCAATCGAGGCCGAGCAACCGCCAGAAGCTCGTGCAGAAATCGTCCTGCGCGACAAGCCGTCCTTGGAACAGGTTCATGTGCTGCTCGGCGTGGAGACCTTCTCTGCCCTCGACCCCAGGCGATTCGCGGGATTGGTGCTTAGCACGCTGCTCGGCGGCGGCTTCAGCTCCCGCCTGTTCCAGAAGATCCGCGAAGAAGCGGGACTGGCCTACAACGTCTATTCCGACCTCGGCCTGTATTCCGACGCAGGATGCCTCTCGGTGGGCGTGGGCACGTCGCTCGAAGCCCTGCCCATGGTGCTGCAGTATGCGCTGCGAGAATTCCGCGATCTCAAGGATGGACCGGCCCCCGAGCCCGAGCTCCGGCGGGCCAAGGACCATCTCAAAGGCAGTCTCATGCTGGGCTTGGAATCGACGGGCAGTCGCATGGCGAACTTGGCGCGCCAAGAAGCGATCCACGGCCAGGTCCGCTCGCTAGACGAGGTCAACGACGATATCGAGGCCGTGACCGCTCTTGAAATCGAGGCGCTGGCCAACGAATGGTTCCAGCAAGATCGCATGGCGCTCGCCGTGCTCGGGAACTTGGATGGCTTGCGCGTCGAGCGCGCGGACCTCGCCTGCTAGTGTTTGGGCCTCGGGGAGCCACAGCCCAGCAAGCACATGCATCGGGGCGAACCCACGGCAGACAGGTTGATCTTGCGCACCTCAGGCAACGGCTCCGTAAGCCGTCCGGGCCGAGCTTGAATGCACTCGGATCGTCGGAAGCTCGACCGACCAGGGCAGCGGCTTCCATCCGGGGAGAGACCTGGTGAGACCACTCGAAGAACTCCAGGGTCGAGACCGCCTGCACTGCGTTCTCAGAGATGACACATGTGAGGCTCCGCAGCCTCCGATCGACCGACGGACCTGTAAGGCCATGCGAACATGAGTCTATGGACGGGGGAGTCGCAGTCTTCAACGAGCCATCTAAGTGGTCGCTGGCGAATCTCGCCCACTTCGCAGCCGAGCCCCTGAGCGCCGCAGGCGCGAAACGTGCGATCGCCTTCGGTTCCTACGCCCGCGGTGTCGCCGATGCGTGGTCAGACCTCGACCTCGTCGTCGTGATCGAAACGGATCTTCCAAGACTGGATCGAGGCGGTCTGCTCGGCGATTTGTACGATGCGCTTCCGGTTTCGCTCGACCTCCTTGTCTTCACACCACGGGAATTCGAACGAGGGGTGCAAACAGGTCTCGATGTCTTCGCAACCCTCGCAACGGAGGGGAAGATCATCTTCCCTGTGGGGTGGGAGGTCGAATGAGAGACTCCGACCGCGCCGCGCGCAGATGGCTCGACACCGCGCGCAAGGACCTCGACTACGCCCTGCTCGCCGCAAATGCCGGCTTTCACGCCCACGCCTGCTTCAATGCCCACCAAGCCGCCGAGAAGGCGGTCAAGGCAATCCACTATGCAAAGGGGGCGCGAACGGTCCTTGGCCATAGCATCCGGCAACTCATCGAGCGCCTGGACATTGCGAGCCTCGAAGTGCTGCTCTCCGGCGCACGCCAACTTGACTTGTACTACGTTCCGACGCGCTACCCGACCGGACTCGTTGACGGGACGCCTGAAGAGGCATTTTCGGCGGATCAGTCGCATCGAGCGCTCGATCTCGCGGGCGACATTGTTACGGCAGCCGCCGACATAATCGTCGAGCCCACACGGGATCGCCACGGTTGACGGCCTCTGTGTGTAAGACCTTGGTGGTCAGCGCCGCCGAATCGTCGGCTTGCGGCTTGTCGGACTGGAGCCTGCCGCCTCGCCCAAGATACTGCAGCGCAACACGACGATGACTGGCCAGAGGCCGAGTACCGCCTATAGCGGAAGGCGCGGGTCGCTATAGCTGTGGTTGGGCTTGCCCACGGGGATCAGTGAGGGATCTTCTTGGGTGCAATCCCTCACTGCTACCTATACAATTGTGCCTACCCGCAAGGTTCTCATGTCCTTAAGAATGTGCTCTCGCCTCGTCGCCGCCACCGCTCTCTCCGTGCTCTGCTGGACTGTCGCAGTCGCCCAGCCAGCGACACCGGAACGGCCGAACATACTATTCATCTACACCGATGACCACTCCTACCGGACGGTGGGATCCTACGCTGGGTCCTATCCATGGGTGCAGACTCCGAACCTCGACCGGCTGGCGTCGCAAGGTGTCCGCTTCGAATACGCCTACATCGGAACGTGGTGCATGCCCTCGCGAGCAACCCTGCTGACCGGACGCCACCAGTTCGGGGTCGAATCGATGCGCATGGAAGGGCCCTATCCCGGCAGCACGTACGACCCTGCCAAGAGCCCGTTCTGGCCGAGCGTGTTTCGCAAGCACGGCTACTTCACCGCGCAGATCGGCAAGTGGCATACCGGCACCGATACCGGCTATGGGCGCGACTGGGATTTCCAGATTGTCTGGAATCGCCCGAAGTACACCTCGACGAGCCAGAACTACTACTACGACCAGCCCATCACCTATCAGGGCGGCAAGACCGAGGTGCTCAAGCGCTACTCGACCGATCAGTACACCGACTGGGCCATCGACCTGATCGAGGGCGAGGGACGCGATGAGTCCAAGCCGTGGTACCTGTGGCTGTGCTACGGAGCCGTGCACGGGCCGTTCACGCCGGCGGACCGCCATTTGGACGCCTATCCGGGGATTGACTTCGACACTCCCGCGGATATTTTCCCGCCTCGGCCCGGCAAGCCCGACTGGGCGCAGAAGATCGACTACTGGGAGCGCGGCCCCAACGGCACGCCTACGTACGGGGGGCGCTCCCTAGTCCCCTTGGTAAGGCAGTATCACCAAGGCGTCTTGGCCCTTGACGAAGGCATCAGCCGTGTCTTGAAGGCCCTCGACGAGTCCGGCCAGCGCGACAACACCCTAGTGATCTGGACCTCCGACCAAGGCTTTGCGTGGGGACAGCACGGCTTCCGGCACAAGGTCGCGCCTTACGACGCCACCATCCGCTCGCCGTTAGTCATCTCGATGCCCGGACGCATCCCTGAGGGCGCGGTCAGCCCGCGCCCGGTAGCGGGGGTGGACTTAGTTCCCACCATTTTCAGTTTCGCGGGCATCGACTTGCCTTGGAAGATGCACGGAGAAGATCTAACGCCCTTGCTCGAGGATCCTCAGCGTAGCTGGCCGCACCCCGCATTGCTAACTGCGACCGGGCAAAAGTATGGCTCTGATACGGACACGATTCCCACTGGCGAAGAGGTCATGCACAACAACGTTCCGTGGTACGTCATGCTGGTCGAGGAACACTTCAAGTACATCCGCCCGCTGATCACCGACTTGGAGGAGCTCTACGACTTGCGGGCCGACCCGGAGGAGTTGGACAACCTCGCGATCAAGCCCGAATTTCGAGACCGTCTGGTGCGCATGAGGGAACTCGCCATCGCGGAATTGCGGGAGGACGATGCCGGCTTCGTGGATGGTATGCCCGCGGTGCGAGAAGCCCGCTAGAGCGCTCTAGGACAGATGCAACCTGACCCGATCCTAGACGCACTCTGGCAGCGAGGCCTGATCCTGCTTGGCGACCGCGTGCACGAAGAGTACGGGCTGAAGACGCCAATCTTCATTGATCTGCGGCATGGCCTCTACGACGATCTCGACCTGTTGCACGCGTTGGGCAAAGCCCTGCACCGCAAGATCTTCGCCCTAGCAGGCGATTCGCGGCGACCGCAGCAGATCGTGGGAATCCCGGACACGGCCACGCCATTGGCGCTGGCTGCGGCGCTGGCCTCGCGCGACACGGATCGACCTTTGGCCTACGGCCAGCTCCGCAAGCAGCGGGCGGCCTATCCGGGCGGGCACTACGGCAGCAGCGCGTACATGGGAACTTGCAACACCGAACGTGAAATCACGCTAGCAGACGACGTCATCGCTTCCGGGGCAACCAAGGTCTGGTCGAGCGCCTACCTGCGCGAGGCAGGTCTCGAAGTCGCGCGGATCTTGGTCGTGGTGGATCGCGAGCAAGGCGGTGACCGTGGTCTTCGCGACGACGGCTATCCGGTGCACAGCCTGTACCGCATCAGTGATGTGATCTGTTACTACTTGGAGCGGGACATGGTCGACGAAGCATCGGCCAGGGCTGCGCTCGCACACGTACGGCGCAATGCCCCGGACTCGACTGACGCCACCTAGCAGCAGACTCGCGCCTCACTGTCCAAAGAATCCCGACAGGGCCACAAAGCACATGTAGAACGAGAATAGGACCGTTACGCCCAGACCCACATTGAGGGCGAGCGAGGGCGGATTGGGTCCGCAGACGTCCTTCTTGTTGAGGAGCAGCAAGACGAACAGGGCCAGTAGCGGCATCGCCACCGGACTGACGGCCTGCGAAGCAATCATGATCTGCACCGGCCTGCCCCCCAACACAGGCACGACCAGCCCGAATAGAGCGGCACCCACTACCATCACCCGGAAGGCTGCACCGCCCATGTTACGCGGCAAGCCGAGGAAGTCTGCGGCCATCCACGGCCCCAGCAGGTAGTTGGGGAAGAGCGACGACAGGCCGGCGGCGATGATGCCGATCACGAAGCCGCCGGTTGCCAGCCCACCAGCCAGCGGCTCCAAGGACTTGACCATATCGATGGCCGCCTCAATCTCCAAGCCTTGGCGGTGCAAAGTCCCGGCGGCGCAAGCCATGATGGCGGCGTTGATCAAGAACAGCAACGTCATTGAGAACGCCGAGTCACGGTTCACCACCGGCAGGTCACTCGCCCGCCAGCCTTCTTCCTTAACCAGCACGCTGCGGGTGAAGAGCACGACCGAGGCCATGGTCGTGCCCACCATGCCCGCGATCAACAGGCGCGGGTTGCCAGAAGAGGGAATGCTGGGCACTAAGCCGGCGGTGAGTTCCTCCGCTTCGGGCAAGACAAGCGCAGCGGTGAAGAAGAACGCCACGCCCATCACGCCCACCAGCGAAGCCAAGACCTTGAGGAAGAACCCGTGGCGGCCGACCCAGTACAACCCGAGCAGGAGCGCCGTAAATGCGATGGCCGCCAACAGGGGATGGGCCGCGAAGCCCAGAACCGACGCGCACCATTCTCTGAAGACATCGACCACGATGGCCATCACGCCGATGATGGACGTGAGCTGGGTGGCCACAAGGGACAGGATCATCAACACAGTGACGGGCGTGCCGAAATGCTGCCGGAATAGATACAGCAGGGTGTCGCCGGATAGGATCGTGAGGCGGCTGATGCCGACGATCATCAGGTGTGTGAACACCGACGCCAGCGCCAGCGTCCATGTCAGCGACATGCCGTAACTGGCTCCGGCCGAACTCATCGTCGTGACACTGCCCGTGCCGACGACGTAGCCGATGATGAAGATGCCCGGCGCCAAGCTGGCGACCGTGCGCTTGATGCGCGTCCAGTTCATTCCGGCGCAAGCATATCACCACGCCGCGAACAGGTCCCGTACAGCCGGAATACGCCGCGACAGGTCCTTGCGTCATACTCAAAAGTAGGCTATGCGGAAACTGACTTTACAATTCTTCGCGCTGTTGCTAGCACTGGCCGCGCCACTGGTCGCACAACGCGTCGAAGTCGAAGAATTCACCCTAGACAACGGCATGACGTTCCTGCTGCTGCCGCGGGAGGGCGATCCAAACGTCGCCGTCGGCTGGATCTCGAAATTCGGGTCGGTCAACGAGAGGCCCGGAGTGACCGGTGTGGCGCACCTGTTCGAACACATGATGTTCAAGGGCAGCCACGCCATCGGCACCAAAGACATCGAGCGCGACCTCGAGCTGATAGACGAGCTTGACGAGTTGTACGCCCAGATGGAATCCGAACGGGCCAAGCTGCTGGAGAAGCAGCGGCGCGGGCTGATCGCGGACGCCAACGACCCGGCTGTCCGCAGCCCTGAGCACAGCGAACTCTTGGAACGCTTCAACCGGCTCATCGCCGAGCAGCAGGCTCTGGTAGTCAAGGACGAGTTCTCGCAGATCTACACCCTCAATGGCGGTTCAGGAATGAACGCGGGCACCAGCAACGACTACACGATCTACTTCATCAACGTGCCGTCCAACAAGCTGGAGCTGTGGTTCTGGATGGAGTCCGACCGGCTGGCCAAGCCGGTCTTCCGGCAGTTCTACGCCGAGCGCGACGTGGTCAACGAAGAACGCCGGCTGCGCGTGGATTCCACGCCGACCGGCAAGCTGAACGAGCAGTTCGAATCGATGTTTTGGCAGTCCTCGCCGTACAGTTGGCCGGTGATCGGCTGGCCCTCCGATCTGAACTCCATTACCCGTGACGAGGCCATGGAGTATTTCGACATGTACTATGCGCCGAACAACTTGGTAGCGGCGCTGGTCGGCGACTTCGACGTCGAACAAGTCAAGGCTCTCGCAAACAAGTACTTCGGGCGGCTGGAGCGCAACGAACGCGAGCCGGGCGCGGTGCGCACGCGCGAGGTCGAGCAACAGGCCGAGCAGCGGCTCAGAGGCGAGGCCGAAACCCGCCCCCAAGCCAACATTCGCTTCCACACGGTCCCTGACGCCCACGTCGACGAGCCCGCCTTGATCGTGCTCTCGTCCCTGTTGAACGGCCGCACCGGGCGGCTGTACAAGTCCCTGGTCCTAGAGAAACAGGTGGCCGTCCAAGCTGGCGCGGGAGTCGACGGGCGCAAGTACGACGGCTCATTCCAGATCTCCGGAGTGGCCGCTCCAGGCTCGACCCCCGAAGACGTGGAAAAGGCGTTGCTGGAGGAGTTGGAACGGATCGCCAGCGAGCCGGTTGGCGAGCGTGAGCTGCAAAAGGTCAAGAACCAGCAGCTCGCCGGTGACTTCCGCAAGTTGCAATCGAAGTTCGGACTGATGATGCAACTGTTGGTCTATGACGCGCTGGGCGAATGGGAGAACATCAATGTCTTCTCGGACCGCATCCAAGCGGTGACACCGGAGGACATCCAGCGTGTGGCGAAGAAATATTTCACCGCGACGAACCGTACCGTGGCCCTGTACTACACCAAGGAGGGCGCTGGCCCGCCTAGAGGCCGCGGGTCGGGGCGGGGCCGCGGACCGCAAGGAGGCCGGCCATGAAGCGCCGCGATTGGATCAAGACAGCCGCAGGCGGCGCACTGGCGACGCTGGCGCATGCTCAGGACGGCTTGCCGGAGCACCCCCGGGAGCTGGCCTACCCCAAGCTCTCCTACGACCCGCCCGAGCCCTCCCAGTACCGCCATGAGCTGGACTCAGGGGCATTGGCGTACTTGGTGGAAGACCACCAACTACCGCTGGTGTCCGTTGGGCTGACGCTGCGGACGGGCTCGTATCAAGTCCCGGCCGAGAGCGCGGGGCTGGCGGGATTTACCGGCAGCCAAATGCGCTCCGGCGGCACCACCAACCTCAGCGCACAGGAATTCGACGAGGAAGCCGCTTTCCTCGCGACGCAAATTGGCGCGAACATCGGCGCAACCTCCGGCGGCGGTTCGGTCAATTGCCTGACCCAGAATCTCGACCGGTCGCTGGAACTGTTCTTCGACATGCTCAAGCGCCCCGGCTTCGAAGCGGCGCGGCTTGAGATTGCCCGCGCTCAGACGCTGCAAGGGCTGGCTCGCCGCAACGACCGGCTGGACCGGATCCAGTCGCGCGAGTTTCGCCGGCTCACCTACGGGGACCACTTCACCACGATCCAATCGACGCAAGCTTCCATCGAGTCGATCTCGCGGGAAGCCATGCAAGAGTTCCATGCCCGGAGCTTCGACCCGCGACGGATGTTCTTCTCCGTGTCCGGGGATTTCGACACCAAGGACATGATCCGGCGGCTCAACGAGGCCTTGGCCGACGGCTGGCCGACCGGCACGGTCGAACCGGCCGAGATTCCGGCCCCGGCGCACGAACCGCAGCCAGGCGTCTACATGGTCGATAAGACCAGCCGGGACGTGAACCAATCCCACGTGATGCTTGGACACTTGGGCATCCACCGCTTCGACCCCGATGCCTTCAAGGTGCGCATCATGAACTCCGTCCTGGGCGGGGGCGGCTTCACTTCCCGCATCATGCTGCGCGTCCGTTCAGACGAGGGCTTGGCCTACAGCGCCTACTCGCGCTTCCAGCCCGGCACGTACTACCCGGGCACCTTCGCGGCCGGCTTCCAGTCGCGCAATGCCACCTGTGCGCAAGCGGCGGCAATCGTGATCGAGGAAATCGAGCGCATGCAGAACGACAAGATCACGGCCCAAGAACTCGACACGGCCAAGAACTACCAGATCGAGATCTTTCCGCGTTTCTTTGCCACCGCCGGCCAAGTCGCCGGAACCTTCGCCAACGATGAGTTCACCGGGCAGAAGAAGGACTACTGGAAGACCTATCGCGAGCGGGTTGGCGACGTGAGCGTGGACGACGTCTTGGAGGCCGCCCAGAAGCACCTGCACCCGGCCAAGCTGGTGGTGCTGGCTGTCGGCGACCGCGATGCCATGCTGAAGGGCAATCCGGACAAGCCCGAATTCAGCTTTGAGAAGTTCGGCTCCGATGCCGGCATTCGCGCGATTCCGCTGCCCGACCCGCTGACGATGCAATACCCGGAAGCGTAGGCAGCGCAAGCGGGCGCTCAACGGCCGAGCTGGTCTCGGATCCGGCGATAGATCGCCTGCGTTTCCGTGGAGTGGTTCAGCGTGTAGAAGTGCAGCCCGGCTACGCCCTCGGCTAGCAACTGCCCGCACTGGGCCGTGGCGTGGTCGATGCCAACAGCTCGGACTTGAGCGGAGTCCTCTTGCACTGCTTCGAGCCGCGCCAGCAAGGCCGCTGGTATCCGAGCACCGCACATCGTCGCAAAGCGCTGTGTCTGGCTCAGGCTGCGGACCGGCATGATTCCGGCCAGCAGGGGCACCGTGATTCCCGCGCCAGCAGCCCTGTCGCGAAACCTGAGGAAGTCTTCGTTGTCGAAGAAGAGCTGGGTAATCAGGAAGTCGGCCCCGGCATCGACCTTGCGCTTGAGGTTTGCAAGGTCTTCCTCGGGGCTGGCAGCCTCTGGGTGGGTCTCCGGGTAGCAGGCGGCGCCCAGGCAAAAGCGGTAGCGCTGGCGGATGAAGCCGACCAATTCGTTGGCGTAGCGAAAGCCACCCTGCACGGGTTCGAAGCAATCGGAACCTCGGGGCGGGTCACCTCGTAGGGGCAAGACGTTTTCGATCCCATCGGCTTCAAGCGAGTCCAGCACGCTTGAGATCTGCTCGCGCGTGGCACCTACACACGTGATATGGGCCATCGCTTCGATACCGGCGTCACGCTTGATGCGCTTGACCAGTTCGACCGTCTTGTTGCGAGTGCTGCCGCCCGCGCCGTATGTCACCGAGACATAACTGGGCTGCAGCGGGCGCAGGGCTTCGATGGTCTCGAAGAGCCGTACAAACCCGTGATCCTCCTTCGGCGGGAAGAACTCGAAGGATACCGTCGGCGATCCGGTCGCGAGCATGTGGCGGATCTTCATTGCCGACCGCTCTCAGGCTATCACGGGAATATTCTGCCGACGGCGCGGGCGGAGACTACAGGCGGCCGCTGATTCCATCCAAGAATGTCCGCGAATCCACTCCCAAACCCGGAACGCCCTCGAAGCGGTCCCAGCACTGCAGTCGCAGAGATTCCCGGCCCTGCCGGTCCGGTCTCGGCCTTGCGCCGCGCTTGTTCCTAGCCTTGCTGTTGGTACGCTGAAGCAATGCGCGCCCCGGCGACACTGCTCAGCGGGAAGGCGCTGGAGCGCCTTGAGCGGCTCACGATTCGCTGGACCCAGTCCTTCCAAGGGAGGATCGGCGGTGACATCGTGTCACGCTACCCCGGTGTCGGCCACGAATTTCTCGACCACCGCACCTTCCAGCGCGGCGATGACCTGCGCGCCGTCAACTGGCGAGCCTACATGCGCCTGGAGCGCATGTTCTTGAAGCTATTCCGGTCGGAACCGCGGATCCCCGTGCGCATCCTGATCGACACTAGCGAGTCGATGGCGGTCGGCGGAGAGGACGCTTCCGATTCCAAGTTCGCCTATGCCTGCCGCTTGGCTGCATCGCTGTGCTATGTCGGTCTGGTCCGCCTCGAGACCATCGTGCTGCAACCCTTCTCCGACACCCTCGCGGATTCGTTCCGCGCGCATGGCGGAAGACTGCGTTACGCGCAAGCGGCGGGATACATCTCAGGCCTGGAAACCGGGGGCGGGACAGCCTTCCAGCGGCCCGTGCGGGACTACTTGATGAAGTTTCCGGTGCCCGGGATCACCTTCGTTCTAAGCGACTTCTTGGACAAGGCAGGAGACGAACTGCCGCTGGAGCACTTGGTCAACGAAGGCCATGAAGTCCACTTGCTGCAGATTGCCTCGCCCGCCGACCGCGAGCCCCCTTGGCGGGGCGAGCTGGAACTCTTCGACGCAGAGACGGATTCCGTGCTGCGGGTCAGCCTTGACGAGCGATCGGCTCGCGAGTATCGCGACTCCTACGATGAGTTTTGCCTGTCGCTCGAGCGACACGCCAAGCGATCTGGCGCACAGTACCTGCACCTCTCCACCGTCCAGCCGATCGAGAGCGTGCTATTTCGGGACTTGCGGGCGACGCGCCAGGCCATCGGACGGCAATAGGCCATGGGACTGCTCAACCTCGCCTTGGCGCAGTTGCTGGGCATCTTCGCGCCGGTCGCCGGCCTGCTGGTCGCTCTGTATTTCTACGACCGGTCGCGCCGCAGGGTACTCGTGTCGACGCTGCGCTTCTGGCCGAAGCGACCCGCTCCCGCGACGCGGCAGCGCCACAAACGCATTCAACATCCTCTGTCCCTGCTGCTGCAGTTGATCGCGCTGGGATTGCTGCTGCTCGCTATCGCAGACCCGCGGCCGGACGCCGTCGATGCCGCGTCGCAACGTCGCGTGATCGTGCTTGACACCTCGGCCTCGATGGCGCTGGCGGACAGCACGGGCGTCAGCTTGATGGACCAGGCCAAAGCCTTGGCCTTGGCCTATGTGGGCTCGGTGCGCGCCAGCGACCAACTGTTGCTGATCGAGGCGGATGGTTCGCCCATGGTGCGGGTTCCGTTCACGCAAGACCGCCAACGCTTGCGCGAAGGCATCTCGGCGGCTACGCCCAGTCTGACTCCGCTCGACATGCGAGCGGCATTCGACCTAGCCGACGGCACGCTCCGGCTGGCGCTCAATTCAGGCGGCGAGCCGCTTGCTGACCATCCCGGAGTGGGAGAGACAGTTTATATCGGCCCGGGACGATTCGAGGGCCAACCGGTTCGCGCGGGGATGTTGCCACGCGTCCGCTACTTGCAGACCGAGCCTCCTAGCGACTCGCTGGGAATCCTCTCGCTGCAGGCATCCGCCGACCTCGCCGAGCAAGGCCGATGGGACATCGCCCTCGAGGCACGCAACTATGCCTCTGAGAGCACAAGCGCCCGCATCGACTTCTTCTTCAATGATCGGCCCCTAGGCCATCGCAACCTGTCCGTACCGGCGGCAGGAGACGCGAGCTTGCAGTTCACCCTCCGAAGCCAGCATCCGGGCAGGCTAAGCGCGCAATTCGTCGAAGACGATGCCTACTCGCAGAACAACGCGGCGACCATTGCGATTCCCGCACCCAACCGCACCCGGGTCCAGATCCACGGAACATCCGAGCGGGAGTTCGGGCCGCTGCTCGCAGCCGGGGCCCGTATCGATGCTGCCTACGTCGACTCGCCATCAGATCTGGTACCGGACGCTATCCAAGTCTGGGCCAGCGGCGGCGAGGCCACATCCTCGCGCCGCGCAATCTATGTAGCCCCTCCGGGCACTCCTGCGCCGATTGGCGAAGCGGCTACGGTCCGCAAACGGCCCGTTGTGGAGTGGTCGGCCTCGCACCCGCTAGCAGAGGGCATCCGCGACCGCGACCTGATTCCTGACCGTGCGCGCGTGTTCACACCGCGGCCCGGCGACGATGTGGTCGCCAGCACATCTGACGGCCCCGTGATTGTGGCCCGGTCCAGCGACGAGGGCAAGCTGGTGGCTTTCGGCTTCGACCTGACAGATCCGTCCGTCCGCGACCGCTTGTCCGCCCCCATGCTATTCGCGAACGCGGTTTCCTGGCTGGACTCTTCCGCCTTCCGCGCCGAGTCGGTCGCGGCCCGGGGTCCTGGCTCGGTGACGATCGAAGCGCCCAACTCCGCCCCGCACCAGATCGCGGTGCGCACGGCGAAGGGGGCCAAGGTCCCATGGGTACTCTCCGATGGCGAAGTTCGCTTCTACGCCGACCAGCAGGACAGCTACCGCGTGACGACTGCTGACCACGATTTGACTCTCGTCTTGCAGCAGCCGCAGGTCCCAACCACCACTTGGGAGCCGCCCGAATCGATCTTGCGCGGAGTGCCGTCAGGACTAGCCGGAATCGGCGCATCGTGGGTTCCGTGGCCTTGGCTTGCTGCGCTCGGAGCATTGATCCTGCTCTACGACTGGATCCGCTTCGGACGTGGTCGGCGCCTGACCGCTGAGACGGTTCAGGCCAGTTCGCTGGATGCATCGGAGGGCCGGCTGTGACGTTAGAGACTCACTGGCCGCTGCTGCTGCTATTTCCGCTGCTGGCATGGACCGCCCGCGAATGGGTGCACACTCCCAGGCGGCTCGGCCTGCTGACGAAGGCGCTCGCCCTGGCAGCCGTGTGCTTGGCGCTCTGCCGCCCCCAATGGCACATCTCCGAGACATATTCTGCGGTCGCGATCCTGAGCGACGCTTCCGCCAGCATCCCGGACGAGCAACGCGGCCAGCAGGAGGCATACCTGCAGCGCGCCCGGGCGGCGGGCCGAGGACACACGCTGCGGGAGCTGGAATTCGGCACGTTGCCCGTGAGGCAATTGCGCGATAGCGAAGCCAGCCGCTCGACGAACTTGGAAGCAGCTCTGCGCAATGCGCTCGGGGCCCTGCCAGCCGACCGCGTCCCCCGCCTGGTACTCGTCAGCGACGGACGCGCCAGCGAAGGAGCGGTCGAACGGGCGGTCCACCAAGCTTGGAGTCGTAACGTCCCGGTCGACACATACGCGTTGGCGGGGCGCGCAGAACCAAGACTCCACCTGGCTGGCATGCGCATGCCCTCGCAAGCGTATGTCGGCGAGAGCTTTCCGATTGAATTCGAGATTGAGAGCCCCGACGCTCTGCGCGCCAACCTCGAGCTGCGCGCGGACGGGCAACTGATCGGCAGTGAGCGGCTGGCCCTGCAAGCCGGCACGAGCGTGATCGTGGCAAGAGCCAAGATCGAGAGCCCTGGAGCGACGCTAGTGGAAGGCCAACTCACGAGCGCCGCCGAGGATGAGGTGCGATTTGCTGGCGCGGTTTCGATCCAAGAGCCGCGCGCGCTGCTGATTTCCTCCGACTCCGACGAGCAGAACGCTCCCCTGGCCGGGGTCCTGGTAGGAGCGGGATTCCAACTTGAGCGCGCACCGTCCGCAGCGGCGGTGCAGGCTGCCACCAGCCTTGAATACGACCTGGTGATCTGCTCGAACGAAGACTTCGAAGCCTGGCCTGAGGCCGTCAAGGAACGCCTCTCCGATTTTGTGCGCAGCGGCGGGGGGTTCCTCCTCATTGCGGGCGAGAAGAACCTCTACCGCGAGCGAACCGACGAGGAGGTGGACGCGTTGCAGTCCATGCTACCGGCGACACTCGCCCCACCGCGCACGCCCGAAGGCACGGCTGTGGTCTTGGTCGTGGACAAGTCCTCGTCAATGGAGGGCAAGAAGATGCAACTGGCGCGGCAATCGGCGCTGGGCGTGGTCGAGAACCTCCGCGAGATTGACAGCGTGGGAGTGCTGGCCTTTGACAATTCCTTCGAGTGGGCCGCGCCCCTGCAACGTAACGAAACGCCAGACGAAACCAAGCGCATGATCAGCGGAATCGTAGCGGATGGCGGCACGCAGATTGCGCCCGCCCTAGGCGAGGCCTACAGGATCATCCAACCCCAACAGGCGGTGTATAAGCACATCTTGCTGTTGACGGACGGCATTTCGGAGGAGGGAGACAGCATTGCCCTGGCGCGCGAAGCCGCCGCCAACGAGGTCACCATCTCGACGATCGGCCTCGGCCAAGACGTCAACCGCTCTTACCTTGAGCGCGTGGCGCGCAGCGCCGAGGGGCAATCCTACTTCCTGATCGATATCACCGCACTCGAGCAAATCGTGCTCAAAGACGTGATGGAGCATACCGGCACTTCTGTCACGGAACGGGAGTTCCTGCCGTTCGCAGAGCGAGACTTCGAGGTTCTCGAGGGCTTGGACTTGGCGGAGCCGGGGCCGCTGCTGGGCTGGGTAAAGTTCGAGGTCAAGCTGGCGGCGGATACGATCCTGCACGCCGCGGAAGAGGATCCATTGTTCGCTCGCTGGCAATTCGGCCTCGGACGCTCGGCTGTGTTCACCTCCGATGCCAAGGATCGCTGGGCGACTAATTGGGTCGCGTGGGAGGGGTTCGACACGTTCTGGTCGAACTCGCTGCGAGACCTCTTGCCGCGGGCCGCGCGCACAGCTGTCCAGACCGAGTACGACGCGAGCAGCGATGAAGTCGTGGTGCGCTTCAGCCCGTCCCAAGACGACGCCCCCGCTGAATTGCCGGACCTTTTTGCGCTAGGCCCCGACGGCTACAGGCATGTCACCAAGCCGGAGCCGTCGGGCGGCGGATTCGAGGCGCGCTTCCCGTCCGAGGGCCTCTACGGACTGTTCCGCATCCGGCCCGCGGAGAGCTCTCGCACATTTCCAGAAGCCGCGCACTATCGCCAGAACTCCGAACTGAGCCGATACGGCTCCGACGCTCAGCTGCTGCAGACCATTTCCAACGCGACGGGCGGGCGCACAAATCCCGCCCCCGAAGACTTGTTCGTCACCGGAGGCCGGATGGTCGATCGCTGGATGGATCTCTGGCCGGGCTTGCTGGCTCTGGCGATCTTCTTGAACTTAGTCGAGTTGGTGGCTCGCAAGGGATGGCTGCCGGTTTTGGGGCGCTGGGCCTAAGGGCGAATTGGGATTCAAGTTCGATCCACACTGCAATCGTTCTTGGTCGTTGGCAGAAGTCAACGTCGCGCCTGGCATCGCCGCCGAACGATCCGTGGAACGCAGCGGACCCGTAGCGGAACGAAGAGGTGTCGCAAAGCGGTCAGCGAGCAACCACGAATCCCGCCCATCAGATCGACCAGCCCATTTCCGATGAGCCCTGTTTCCGGATTCACGAAACGGAGCATAACTTGACCGAGCTTTTCCGACAGCTCTGTTAGAGCTTCATCCGCAACAACGGTTTGAATGAGAGGCGCTCGTGGATCAAGGATCAAAGTTCCCTGCTCGTGCATGCTGCGCATCTGTTCGGCGCTGAATGCACCATAAACGGCCTGCGTCGAAACGTGTTTGGAGAAGAGTTCGTTCCAATAGGCCGGTCAGTTCGTCTTTGTCCGGTCTAGTTTCCAACCAGACATCCGTTCACAAAATAGAGACTCAGACAAACGCCGCAAATTATATGGATCGGTCCCGCACCCGAACCTCCTCGGAGAGGGGCCGACGAGGGGATGGGGTAACGACAACACGAAAGCCGGGGGATCCATTCAAGAACTGAGATGGCTTGCCATCGTGGGGTCCGCTAATGACAGAACGGCCCTGCCAAGCCCACTCTCGCTCCAACGCTCTGAGGATGGCAAGGCGCATCACAACCGGAACCTTGTCGTCATTGAGGTAAACATTGACGAGAACATTTTCGTGGCTCATGATCTACCCCTTCATTTCAATCATATGCCACGTGCTACACGGGATCCTAATCCATACGGAGCCGAGACCGGCTGCCGTGTTCTGACTCAGTTGCGGGTATGTGGTTGCGGTCTGGCTCGTCGAAGGGCCAGGCCAATTGGTCAAGCATGACGCATGCGATGGCCAGACCGTCCGCATGTCGAACGTTGACTGGGAACCAACCCAGTGTCGGCTTGTTGTGTTCGGGGGCCGAAGCGTCGTGGGATCGTCGATTCAGGTCCGAGACCTTCCAATACCCACGGGCCGCAATCCATGATCGACACGCGATACCACTGCTATTCTTGGACCATATGGCGATCCGAATGTATTCGACTCAGTGGTGCTCGGACTGCTGGCGGGCCAAGAACTTCCTCCGCGAACAAGGGATCGAATTCACGGAGATCGACATCGAGAACGACGACAGCGCCGCAGCCCTGGTCATGCGGCAAAATGACGGAAAGCGACGGGTGCCCACCTTCGACATCGATGGCGCATTCTATGGCAATCCGAACATCCCGGAACTTGCGCGCATCCTCGGCGTCGCCATCTGAGTAGCGCACGTTGCCAGCCTTGCTTGATGCCGCCTGCCGCGCAAGACATTCGCGCTACCAGCGCACTTGCTGAGTACGCTGGTGCGCCGGCCCGCAGCGCATTTCTGCGCTTCGTCCATTTGCAGTGCCTGCGCCGCACCCAGAAGACGGTGGATCTGCTGGCGGCGGCGCACTCCGACCCAAGCCCATCTGCCGTACATCGCCTGCGCGTGGAGGCGCGGCGCCTTGCCTACGCGCTGGACTGCTTCTCCACCGTATTGGCCCCAAACCAAGCGGCCGACTTCCGCAAGCGGATCAAGTCGATCCACTCCGCGGCCCGTCCGTTGCGCGAGCTGGACGTTGCTATCGAACTCGTCTCGGAGGCTGGAATGAGTCCAGGGTGCTCGCTTGCAGCAGCTCTCCGGTTGAGGCGCGACACTGCGGGGAGGAGCCTGAGCGAGCAGCTACAGCGCAAGCGATATCAGCACCTCGCACAGCGGTGGTTGAGCACTGCCGTCGACTCTGCGACTGCAACCGAACCGGCCAGACTCGAAGCGATCTCGATGAGCGGGAAGGTATCGACCCGCTTGCCATGGATGCCTGACGAATCTTGCGCCACGAACGCCAGCAGAGTCCTACCCTTGCTAGCAGCGCAATACTTCCGCCAAGGCCGCGCAGTTTGCGCCGTGGGTGCAAGCCAACAGGTACTCCACAAGTTTCGTCTTGGTGGCAAGCGGCTGCGCTACTGCCTGGAGATCTTCCGCGACCAGTACGGCCCGTCGCTGGAAGCGCGCATCGACATCCTGCGAGATATCCAGCGACGACTTGGGGTTCTTAGCGACTGCGAAACGACCGCCGGGTTGCTGCGTTCCGCTGGAATGCCAAGCGACACGGTCTCAGAGCAGCTGCTCACGATCTTGCGTCAGCGTCAAGGCGATACGACGGAGTCGTTCCTTTCGGATTGGCATGCTCACCTGGGCACTCTTGAGGTTGAACGGGACTGGACGAACTACCTAGCCCTGGGTTAGGGGGCGGTATCCTCCATGAGCGGTGTCTCCGCGTAGTCGGCTTGCTCGTGGGATTGGGGATCTGGTGCGTGACGGCACCGCTCTCGGCACGCGACTACCTGTCCCCTATCCTAGCCGTGTGTTGGTCAAGTTTCAGGTAGGCGGGAATCATGGCAACGAACTCAACAATCGAATGGACCGAGTCTACTTGGAACCCTGTTGCCGGTTGCACGGTAGTCTCGCCGGGGTGTGTCAATTGCTACGCGATGCGCCTCGCACGCCGCCTCGAAGCGATGGGGCAGCCCAAGTACGCCGGCCTTACGCGCTCGACCCGCGGTCGTGCCATCTGGAACGGTCGAATTCACCTTGATGAACAGAGCCTTTCCCTACCGACCAAATGGAGTGTCGGACGGATGATCTTCGTCAATTCGATGTCGGACCTGTTTCATCAGTCCGTGCCGCTGGAGTATATCCAACGCGTCTTCGAGACGATGCGAGGGACGCGCCAGCATACGTACCAGATCCTCACCAAGCGGGGTGCCAGGTTGGAGGAACTGGAGGATGCCATCGACTGGCCCGCGAATGTTTGGATGGGGGTGAGCGTGGAGAGTTCGGACTATCGGTTCCGGATCGACCACCTGCGTCGCACCGGAGCAAGAGTGAGGTTTCTGAGCCTCGAACCGCTACTTGGGCCCTTGGATGGTCTGGATCTGGACCAAATCGATTGGGTCATTGCCGGGGGCGAGAGTGGCCCCGGATCAAGACCGGTCAATCCAGACTGGGTACGGTCTATTCGAGATCAGTGTGTCACCGCTGGGGTCACGTTTCACTTCAAGCAGTGGGGAGGGCCGAACAAGAAAAAGACAGGACGCTCGCTAGACGGCCGAACTTGGGATCAATTTCCGCTGACGCCTGCGGCGACTACCACCTAACTGGAGTGTCAGCCCCTTCCTCGAAAGACACCCCTACCCCGTGTCCCTCGTTACGGCGTCTGAGCGATGCGACGGAGTCGTTCCTCTTGTATCAGGAGGATCATTGCTGCGACACCCTAGAGGTTGAAGACGACTTGAGAGACGACTTCAACCTGAGTCCAGACCGCACATCCTCAGCGCAATCAGGCGCCTTTTGACACAAACATGGTCTGTAGAGTACGTTTGGGAGCTGGTGGTTGCGGGGCTCCGAAAGGGACTTTCAGGCATTCG
Organism: Bryobacterales bacterium; assembly: GCA_965207255.1. Lineage (GTDB taxonomy): Bacteria > Acidobacteriota > Terriglobia > Bryobacterales > UBA6623 > VXMF01. Next base: position 1,178,374 of record OZ242276.1, read on the forward strand.
ACGCTTTTCTAGGGCCGCTGCACCGACACATGCTGACTGGAAACAGCTCAAGCTCCAGTCTCCGAACCCTTCCGGGGCTGGCCTTCGTGTTGCTGGGGATCGGGCTCTTTCTCTCGGGCGCGCCGCGACTTGCGGCCCAGGCTGGTGCGACCACCGGCGTCATTCGCGGTACCGTTCGTGATCCAGCGGGCAACGCATTGCCCGGCGCTACGGTCGCTGTTCAACACTGGCAGACCGATCTGCTGACCAGCGTCGAGACCTCTTCGTCCGGGACCTTTGTTCGCGCCCTGCTGCCTCCCGGCACCTACGATCTCACCGTCACGGCGCCAGTCCCCGGCTTCAGCACCGAGCGCATCGAGGGTGTTGTGTTGCGGGTTGGCGAAGCGCTCGATGTGGCGGTCGACCTCCGGCTGGTGACAACCGAGACCGTCACCGTGGTCAGCGAGCTGCCACCGACGCTTGACGCCGCTGATGTCACTAGCTCGCAGCGCATGCAGGAGGATGTTGTCTACGGGCTCCCGAGCAATGGCCGCAACTTCATGAACATGACCCTGCTCACGCCCGGTACCGCGATTTCCCAAGGACCGGATGGCGACGAGCTCAACATCAGCGGCCAGCGAGGCATTTTCAATAACTTCATCGTCGACGGTGCGGACTTCAACAACCCTTTCTTCGGAGAGCAGCGCGGCGGCCAGCGGCCGGCATTCACTTTCAACCAAGACGCCATCGAGGAATTCGTAGTGGTCAATCAGGGTGCCACCGCCGAGTTCGGCCGCTCCGCGGGGGGCTTTGTCAACGTGATTACCAAGTCGGGCACCAATGAGCTTACCGGCACGGCTCACTACTTCGGGCAATGGGACGAGATTGCCGCCCCGTTCCCCGAAGCGCGCGGGGGCGGCCGACCCGAATTCTACCGGAATCAGGCTGGCGCGACATTGGGCGGCCCGGGCGTGCGGGACCGCCTGTTCTACTTTCTGGCCTATGACCAGCAGAGCGGGGCGGAGACCAAGCAGAAGACCCGCCGTGTAAAGAATCCGGCGAACCTGCAGGCGCTCGAGGGATTCCTGCAGACGCGTTGGCCAGGCCTGTTCGACGACGAGTTCGGCCCGATCCGTCGCACCGACGACGCCCGGGCACTGCTAGCCAAGCTTGACCTGAACGTCAACGATCGGCACCAAGCCTCGCTCAAGTACAACTACACTTGGTCAGAGCAGTTGAACGGGACTTTTGACGTCGATTCTTGGGGTGCATCGGCGAACGGAATCGAGCGGGACCACTCGCACGCGGTCAACGGAAGTCTTCGCTCGCTGCTAACCAACGCCTTGTCCAACGAGCTCCGCGTGCAGGCGGCACGCGAGGACCGGCCGCGCTGGTATCAAGGGCCGCTGGTTCCCGGGGCGCACTTACCGGGACCGCCTCAGTTCGCCGAACTGGGCGGGCGCCCGTTTCCGGATATCGCGATGGACTTCGACGACAGCTTCCGCATCGGGCTGCCCTACTTCCTTCCGATCAAGCCGGGATTCGATACGCGCCTGCAGGTAGTTGACAACGTTTCGTTTGCGGCGGGCGCCCACCTCCTGAAGGTCGGCGCGGAATACAACCAGACCCGTGTCGAGCAGCAATTCATCGGATTCGCAAACAGCCGCTACATATTTGATTCGGTCCCGGGCTTCATGGGCTTCGTCACGCACGGTGAAAGGTATGTCACCTGCACCGACGGGTCCGGCAGCCCCCTCGGAACCTGCCCGCCAGGCTCCTCGGTCAGCGGGCCCGTTCTGCTCTACCTGCAGTCCGCGACTGCCGCCGGCGTCCCGGCCGAGAGCCTCGGGCATCAGGAGTTTGGTGTCCGCGAGCTCGGCCTGTTCGTGCAGGATTCATGGCATCCCCACAAGCGCGTAACTCTGGACCTCGGACTGCGTTGGGACGGCACGTGGCACCCGGACGTATTCGTCGAGCCCGGCGACACGTTTTTCGCACCCTATCTCGACGATCCGCGGTTCCCTTCCAACGGCCGCATTCCGGATGATCTCGACAATCTCCAGCCGCGCCTAGGGTTGGCGTGGGACCTCGGCGGCGATGGCCGCACCGTGCTGCGCACCAACGCCGGGTCGTATGTCGCAAGGATTCCGATGCTGGTGTTCGCCCAGCACCGGTCGACCAATGGCGCGTTCCAGCAGACTCTCTTCCGTAGCAGCGCGGCACCGGAGCTCGGTCCCGTCCCGGCTATCGAGACCCAGATCGATGCCTCGCAAACTGCCCCGTTCCTGCCCGACATCCAAGTCGCCGACGGCAATCTGGAGCTGCCTCGAACCTGGTCGTTCAGGGCCGGCGTCGAACGTGACGTCGGACACGGGGTTGCTGCCAGCGTCGGATACATCCAAGCGCGGACCGACCACCTATTCCGCTTCGTAAACCGGAACGACGCAGCCTTCGGGACGCCATTCGGGATCGGAACGCACCCATCCGGCGGCGGTATCAACACCCTCACGGTCGCCGAGAGCAGCGCTAGGTCGCGCTACCACGCACTCACGGCCGGGCTGCGCGGGCGAGGTAGCATTCGGGGGCTCCCGGTGACGTTCCAAGCGCACTACACTCTGGCGTTCGATCGATCCGACGACGATAACGAGCGCGATCCATTTACGTTTCGCTACGCCGACGCCGGAAATCTCGCGCCGGAGTTCGGCTGGTCTGACCGGGACCGGCGGCACCAAGTCAGCGGGTACTTCCTTGCCACTCTTGTCAAGGGGATCCAGCTGAACCACGTCGTCCGTTACCTGTCACCGTCCCCGGTGTCCGAGCAGTGCTCGAACCGGGGTGCGCGGGCGGCACTGCCCGCAGACAGGATCTGCGCGGACGGGTCGATCCTGCGACGCAACACTCTGCGGCGGGAGAACGAGTTCTTCACTTGGGACGTCCGCATTTCGAAGCGATTCGCGCTCGGCGATCACGCCTTCCTCGAGCCGGTCTTCGAGGTATTCAACCTGACGAATTCGGACAACTTCGTCGACCCCGCAGTCGGGTCGCTCCTGTTCAACTTCGACGGGTCGCTGCGAAGCGGGCTCGGCGACACGCGACGCGGACAAGTAGGGCTCCGAGTGCAATTCTGAACTGCGACGACAATGTCCTTTCTCCATTGCTGGCGGTCCAGATTGATCCGACTGATTCAATTGGCTGTTACACAACCGGGATCAATCGTCAGCCAGCGCAGACTACACCCAGAAACAGCTCGATGAATTGGTCCGCATTTACTGCCCTGGCGACCTCTGCGGGTACTGTCTCAGCCGAAGTACCGTCCCTATCGACCAACATCATGCCTCTCGTTAACCCCGGCGTGTCGACAACATCACATTGAAGGCGCTCAGTGCTTACAAGAGTTGGATCAATCGCCACGCCCACAGCCAAGGGGTCGTGCATGACGCAAGCGTGACTGCCGCTTTCCTTGCGACCGAACTCGAAATAGGGTCGGCTGACATCCGCGAGGAAGGAGCGCAGCCGTTCAGGCTGGGCTGCCGCCAGACGCTGCCGGAACAATTCCTCGTACAGAAGGGTCTCGCGGGTCACGTTCAGGCCTACCAATGTCGTCGGAAGGCCTGCCCGTACCACAGCCTTGGCCGCCACCGCATCGGAAAAGAAGTTGAACTCCGCCCTTGGCGTGGCGTTGCCCTTCCCGTCGTCGGTCCCGCCCATGACAACAAGTTGGCCGATGCCGGACATCGCCTCGGGGTCTCGCTCAATCGCCTTGGCAACGTTGGTGAGCGGTCCCAGCGCAATGATCGTGAGATCCTTGCCATGCTGACGAGCCAGGTCGACCATCACTCGAGTTGCGTGGCGGTCGCGCGTAGCAAGTTGGCGCACGGGATACTTGGTTGTGATCCCTCCCAAGCCGTCGTCCCCGTGGACGTGGCCAGCGCGAGCGACCTTCCCGCTCAGCGGGCGGGCGTGGCCCTCAAATACATCCGGAAGGGTGGGAGGACCGACAGCCTCCAGAATCCGCAGGGCATTCGCCGTGCAGGCCGCTAGCGACACGTTGCCTGCGACCACGGTGATCGCCCTCACGTCAAGCGCGGTGGAGCGCAGAGCTAAGACCAGAGCGAGGGCGTCGTCGAGCCCCGGATCTGTGTCGATGACCACGGGCTTGCGGGACTCGTTGCCGTTTGGGCGGCTCGCCGACACTGTGATTCCGGAACTAGGACGCGGCTCAGCGCACCCTTGTTGAAGCCTCCAATCCATTCTTGCAGGCACACGGCGGGGGCGCTGCCAATGTGAACCCGGCCCGGCTCCGGTCGCTATCGATCGGCCGGCCTACTGCTGGACCTGCGCGTAGTGGAACTCGAGGATGGGCGCGTAGACCGGCTTGAGGAAGAACGCGAGGCCCCGGAGGACGACGAGCGACTGCCCCCAGAGGACGGCCTAGTGCTGGTGGACGACGAAGACCTCGGTCCGATCCGGCTGCTGCGGCTCGACGATGTCGCTCCTACTGTTGGACGGCGATAGCTGGGGGTCGAGCGCTGGGTGCGCGTAGCGCCGACACCGGGCGGGGAGGAACTCCGGCCAGTGGATCTGCTACTTCCCGTTCCGAACAACCCGCCCCGGCTCGAAGATCGAGGGCTCGCTCGGCTCGGCGTTCGTGACTGCGAACCCACTCCGGATGGCGAACTCCGCCGAGACGACGAGGATGAGCTCGAACCGATCCGGCTGCTGCGACTAGACGACGTAGCTCCAACCGTTGGACGGCGATAGCTGGGCGCGGAGCGCTGGCTAGGCGAAGCGCCCACACGGCTGCCGCCGCGCGAAGACCCAGGTGTAATCCGACTTTCGGTTCGAGTTTGGAATGTAGGACTCGCTGACGAACCAGCGCCCTGCCGCACGCCTCGATTCCCGCTCGTTGTCCCAGCCGTGGAGCCAATGCGCTGGCTTGGCGAAGTACCGGGACGATTGATGGAAGAGCTGGATCTCGGCGCGGACGGAGCGGAGACCGTGCGCGATCCGCTCCCGCTGGTAGACCTTGTGCTGCGTGGCTGCGTCCGAGCGGAGCTGCTTCCAGTGGTCGGTGATGCACCCAAGCGGCCACTCGAGCTTGTCCCGACACGCTGTTGGGATGTTCCAACCGTCGTTCGGCCGTAGCCTCCGACACCGACCCGAGAGCCGCTTCGGGGTGCAAATACCGGCCCCTGCACCCCGCGAGAAGGTGTGGTCGCGGATCCAGGGCTCGATACGGCGGCAGGCACCCGGACCGATGGCGAGCTGCGGGTCGCCGATGGACCTGCGGGAGCACCAACTCTGGGTGTCCCTACGGGCGTGACAGCGGTGCCGAGCCGCTGATCTGAACCAATCGCGGGGACGCGGGTGGAAGTTCGGGTATTGGTGGCCACACCGCCGCGAACAGCAGAACTAGCGGTGGGTGCTGGCGCCGACTTGGTCCTCGATGTGCTGAGCGGCTGGCCGCGAGTTGCGGTCGCCCTAGATCCGCTTGCAGGCTGGTTTCCCGCAACAGAGCCCCGGGCAGACGAGGCCCCAACGACGCCGCGACGTTGAGATTGCAGCGGAGAGTTGGGCGGACTCACTGCGGGCTCGCGTGCTGTCGTAGGCGGACTGGCCTTACGCACCTGACGCACTGCGCTCGCCCGAGCGGCACCGACACGTGTGTTGGTGTTGGACGCAGGCGCAGCGGCCCGTGAGCCGTAACGGCGTTGAAAGTCGCTTACCGACGAACGCAAGAAGGTGCGCTGATCATCAAACGACACTCTCGCCGTGCCATCACGGAGTTGCGACACCGATGCGCGGTTCCAAGCCCGAGGCGCGGCTACGCGGACGCTGCTCGACGAGGCAGGCAGTACTCGGCCTTGACTGGCACGGCTCGGCACCACTGGCAGCGGGCCTCGAATCGCTACGCCGCGAGCCGACTGCGACAAGCGCATTCCCCGCGGCGTATTGGCTCCCGCAGCACCAAACTGATCGGTGCCCAGGTAGGACACGGCGGACACCCCGGAACCGCCGCGGGCGTAGCGGTAGTTGTTGGTGATGTTGACACTGTTGTCGACGACGATCGTGTTGGTGACCGCCGACCGCCCCCGTACGAATCCGTAGATCGAGCGACCGTACCAAGGTCGGTACACTTCGCCCGGAGCCAACGGCACCCAAGCGATGCGATCAAACGTGGCGCTGTGAATGGCCGCCCCGATGAACGATACGAGTGCAGGCCGCCAGATATGGCGCAGTCGGGGGGTCCCCGGATACCAGCCCCATCCGTATATCGGGTTATGGTGCCAGCGCCCCCAGTGCGAAGTAGCCCAGCCCCATGGCTCGTAAGCCACCCAGTTCCAACCGTAGTAGTCGATCCAAGTCCAGTGGCCGTGACGGTAGGGCACCCATGTCACTGGAACTCGGGGGAACCAGCAGTGGCCCACCGACGGGACGAGTCGCCACGAGCCGTGATCGTCAAACGTGTCAACTCCGTAAATGTTCCGGCTGACATAGCGGTAAGCACTCGAACGTCGCAATTCGCGATCGCGATTCGAGGCCCATCTGTCGAACCCGTCCCGGTTGCTGGCCTTGGCCACCTCAAATTCCATTCCGGAGGAACCTTGCCAGAGTTTCATGGCCTTACCCGCTGTCAGGCTGCTCGTGCTGTGCTCCATCGCGATTTCTGTCTTGCCCTCGCGAACTTCGATGACTGTGGAATCGGCTCCGACGTGAATCCGATATCGGCCCTTTTGCTGCGGGCGAACCGCCGCGAAGGGAGTCTCGATGTCGATGTCGGCAGGCGAATCGGGCAGCTCGCTGTACAACACCGTGCCGTGGATCACACGCAAGCGAAACACCTTTTCGCCAAGTTCGACGAACTGGGCCTCGCTCTCGCCCACGATGCGGACAAAGTTACCGGGCGAGAGCTGGACCTCAGCCCTCGAAGCTCCGGTTGTGCGAACTGAATCTCCCTCTACGATGGGCGAGTTCACTGTGGACGCGATCCAGTCGCCGGAATCGCCGCGCCGCGTAGCCACGTCTCCGTTGACCACGCTCACCCGGGCAACGCCCAAGTCGGGACCTGCTGTCTGCGGGCCGGCTACCGCCGCCACAGGACAGAGTGCTACACACGCCAGCAGCGCCGCGATGACAGTCTTTGATTGCATGGGAGCGAGCCTCCTCGACAGGGATTGATGCGTTTTGTTGGATGCGTGTCCCTTCAATTCGGTTCCAGATTCGTCTTAACAAATCCTTGACCTCTCTGTAGAACGCAGAAATATACATGAATTCGACACCGGGCAGCGCAAGAATCTCCGCCACGATCAATGCCATAATCTTCGCCAGTGAAACGAGCAATAGCGCTATTGATGGTCTGGTCTGCAAGCTTGGCTGCCCAAGGCGGGTACGACCTTGTTATCCGCAACGGGCGGGTCATCGATCCCGAATCGGGCCTCGACGCTGTACGGAGCATAGGGATCATCGCGGGCCGCGTGGTTGCGGTGAGCGAAGCCGCGCTGGAGGGAAAGCGCAGCCTGGAAGCGACCGGCATGGTGGTGTCGCCAGGATTCATCGACCTGCACCAGCACGGGCAGAGCCTCGCGAACTACGCCGCCCAAGTCCGCGACGGGATCACAACGGCACTGGAACTTGAGATCGGCGTGGAAGACATCGAGTCTTGGTACCAAGACCGTCACGGCAAGGCATTGCTGAACTACGGCGCCAGCATCTCCCACCCCTACTCGCGCCAGCTTGCCATGCTTGGGCACAATCCCGGATTGTCCGGCGAGTCGCTCGCGACGGCTGTGACCGCCCAGCAGATGGCGATGCTAACCAAGCGCATCGAGCGCGGCCTTGATCAGGGTGCGGTGGCGGTTGGTTTCGGACTGGCCTACACGCCGGGTGCCACCAAGGACGAGATCCTGGGAATGTTCCGCATCGCGACCCGCTATGGGGCGAGTTGCCACGTGCATATGCGCACAGACCTGACGAGTTCCGCAAATCTAGAAGAAGTGATATCCGCTGCGCGGGCAACTGGCGCCCAGGCCCACGTGGTGCATCTCAACAGCAGCGCCAGAGACCGCGTCTCTGAGTACCTCGCTCTTATCGAGAGGGCCCAGGCCCGAGGCGTGGACATCACCACCGAAGCCTATCCGTACAATCGCGGCTCAACCCTGATCCAGTCGCACCTCTTCAATCAGTGGCAGGACTACACGGACGAGGAATTAGCGCAATTCATCTGGGTGCGGACTGGCGAGACGCTCACGCGTGAGACGTTCCCGGAAAGGCGACGGGTCGGCGGCACGATCATCATGCCCCCCTTGTACAGCGAGAACAGCGTGCGGAAGGCCATCGCGAATCCGCTGGTCATGATCGCCAGCGACGGAATGTGGCTTAGCGGCGGCAGGGCTCACCCGAGGTCGTTCGGGACGTTCTCCCGGGTGTTGGGAAGATTCGTTCGGGAGCAACAGGCACTGACCTTGACAGAAGCCTTGCGCAAGATGACCGTGATGCCGGCAAAGCGCTTGGAGAAGCGTCTCCCCGAAATGCGGAACAAGGGCCGCATCCGAGCGGGGGCAGACGCCGACATCGTGGTGTTCGATCCGCAGACTGTCATCGATCGCGGAACCTATGCAGATCCGGCACGGAGCCCGCAAGGCATCCGGCACGTTATCGTGAACGGCACGCCCGTCTTGGTCGACGGCCAACTGCTTGACAGTGCCAGGCCTGGTCGAGCGGTGCGGGCCAAGCGCTCTTACCCGTTCGCACCGGGAACTACTTGGAGCCGCCCGGAACAATAAGGCGGCGTCGATACAGAGCTCTCGGTCAGGCCGGACCGATCGTCTATCTGACGGCCTGCACGCCTGATCCGCGGAAGCGCGTTGTTCAGTGTCCCTGCCCGGTTCTCGCTTCCAACCACCAGTGCAGCACGTTGGTCTTGTTTCTTTCGTACGCGTGCGACGCCTGTATCAGCAGGCGTTTCCGACTGTACGACTTCGACGAACCGACCACGATGCTGTTCGAGTACGCTCCCAAGCCTGCCTCGCGCCTCCTCAGATACACGCCGTCATCCCAAACGAGGCCATCCCGCGAAGAATACAGCACCATGTGACCTTTTTCCTCGCCAAAACTCCCGCTGCGCCCATGCATGAAGTAGCAGCCGTTCAACGAGACCATCTGAGGATTTCGGATCTTCTTCCGAAACCGCGCGGTCTTCGCTGCAGACCAAGTGCGTCCGCCATCGTCGCTTACCGCGTAGTCGAGCGCTTGCTCATCGTTTCTGTTGTAGATGTAGACGACGATGCTTCCGGAGTCCAGCATCCCCATGGTCCCGTACGATTTCCCGGAGGTGTCGAACGGAAGCTCGCTCCGTTTGGTGAAGGTTCGGCCGCCATCGCCGCTTGCGTACAGCTCATAAACGTGTTGCTTCTGGCTGCCTAGGAAATTAATCGTGTTGTCGTTCGCGAAGTGAAGCGCGAGGATCTCGCCGTTGTGGTTCCGTGCATCGTAGACCCTGCCCCGCTTGTCGCCCAGTTCCGCCGCCTCGCTCCACGTGCGGCCCCCATCGGCGCTAATGACATACGTCGGCGTCTGAAAGTGCGACCACACCTTGCTGGTCGAGATGTCGCACACCAGGAAGAAGAGGACTATCTCACCCTTGTCGGTCAGGACGGCCTTCTCGGCGAAGGCAGCAAGTTGCTTGGCGCTCGCACCTCCCGCCTGCCCTGCGTCCAGCAGGTTCTTCGAATACGCAACGATGTTCCGACCGCCCCACGTCTCACCGCCGTCTTCAGAGCGCTTGTACTCCATCCATCCCACAGCGGAGTGCCCGCCGCTGTCGTCGGAGCAGTTCGGATAGAAGGCGAGGATCTTGCCGTCCTGATACTCGACCAGCGCGTGCCCGAGGTGCCCGCTTCTTCCCGTCCGGGAGTGATCAACAAAGAGGATCCCATCGTTCGGCGGGTTCTTCGGGCTGACTTCGTAAGTGCATCCCGCAGGTTCCGCCGCACTGCTCGCAAAGGACTGGCTACCGAGCGCCAAGCTCATGGTCAGAGCCGCGAAAACGCCAAGGTTTCTGCCCATACTGCTTCCACCTGCAAGCCTTTGTGCTGCAGGGCTCTTGGTAGTGTATAGTACCTCGTCGCCGAGGCACTAAGCGCTGTGGCAACAAGAGATCGACCGTGATCAAGCGCACGAAGACTCCCCTCGCGGTCATCGCGGTCGTGGCCGCCTTGGTGGCAGGTCGCTCCGTGGCCGACGACGAGCCACCCAATGTGGTGCTAGTCATCACCGACGATCAAGGCTACGGTGACCTGAGTTGCCACGGCAATCCGGTGTTGAAGACCCCGAACCTCGACCGACTCTACGACGAGTCGGTGCGCTTGGTCGACTACCATGTCGCCCCTACCTGCTCGCCTACCCGCGCTGCGCTGGTTACGGGCCGTTGGACCAACCGCACGGGGGTGTGGCACACAAGCGGCGGCCGCTCCCTGCTACTGGAAGGCGAGGTCACGATTGGGCGGATCTTTCACGACGCCGGCTACGCCACGGGTATGTTCGGCAAGTGGCACATGGGCGACAACTACCCCTTCCGGCCAGAGGATCGCGGTTTCAGCGAGGTGATGCGCCACGGTGGCGGCGGCGTGGGCCAGACGCCTGACTTCTGGGATAACTCCTACTTCGACGGCACGTACTTCCACAACTCGGTGCCGGAACCGGTCACGGGCTACTGCACGGACGTCTGGTTTGACTACGCTCGGCGTTTCATCAAGGCTCAGAAGGAGGCAGGCAGGCCGTTTCTGGCCTATATTTCGACGAACGCCCCGCACTGGCCTATGCACTCGCCGCCAGAGTTCGCCGCACCCTACGAGGAGCGATTCGGCACCCGCGTGGGGCACTTTTTCGGCATGATCGCCAACATCGACCACAACGTCGGCCGTTTGCGGGCCTTCCTAGCGCGAGAGGGCCTGGCCCACAACACGATCCTTATCTTCACCAGCGACAACGGAACCGGCGCGGGCGAAAAGGTCTTTAACGCCGGCATGCGGGGCAGGAAGCAAAGCGAGTACGACGGAGGGCATCGAGTGCCGCTGTTCGTCCACTGGCCCGCAGGGGGGCTTGTCGGCGGGCGCGACGTCGAGCCGATCACCGCCCACATCGACGTGCTGCCCACCCTGATCGATCTTGCGGGGATCGCGCCGCCGAAGGGAGTGGTGTTTGACGGACGCAGTATCCGCCCGCTCTTGGAGAGCAGAGCGAATCCGGACGACGGCTCGTGGCCGGACCGCATCCTAGTGACTGACTCGCAAAGGGTCGTGGATCCGATCAAGTGGCGGAGGAGCGCCGTGATGACCAACCGCTGGCGACTGGTCAACGGCACCGAGCTCTACGACATCAAGCAAGATCCGGCACAGCAGAACGACGTGGCCGGAACCCAACCCAATGTAGTCGCCCGACTGAAGGCCTTCTACGAAGCGTGGTGGGCCGAATTGAAGCCGACCTTCCAACGGATTCCCGCGATTTACCTGGGCCACGAAGGAGAGAACCCGGTCCGGCTGACGAGCCACGATTGGATCGCCACGAAATCGACGCCTTGGAATCAGTCGTTGGTCCGCCAGGCGTTGGACGATCCATCCGCCACCGGATACTGGAACGTCAACGTGACCGCAGCGGGCGGGTACGAAATCCGTCTGCGACGATGGCCGGAAGAGGCCGATACAGCGATCGACGCCCTGCTTCCTCCGGGGACCGACGTGCCAGGGGAAAGCCCATTCCGTGCGAGCCCCGGCAAGGCAGTGCAGGCGGTCAACGCCTCGGTCCGAATCGGAGATGTGACGGCCGAGGCCCCGGTCGAGCCCGGGGCCAAGCAGGTGACGCTCCAAATGACCTTGCCTGCCGGCAAGAGCCGTATGAGAGCCACCTTCACCACCGGCGACGGAGTCACCGTGGGAGCGTATTACGCCTACGTGAGGAAACAGTAGGGCGGCAAGGCTGGGTTAGACGCGTGCCGCTTCCAGTGGTCGTTCGGCGAGTGAGCGGCACGTTATACGCAAATGGCACCCGCAAAGCACTTTAAGGACCGGTGACAGCCTCCGAATGTCGTGGTATGCGGCTCCGCGATCCCGTGAATCTTGCCGTTTCAGGACGACCCGAGTTAGATCCTCCGGGCCAAGCTACGGTCGCTTCGCTCCCTCCGCTAGGCCCTCCCTGCCGCCCGTCTCCGAACATCCTGCCGCTCCCCGGTCCCTCTCTGTCCAACATAAAAGTCGGTACAGCGATCCTGATCTAACTTGACTCCATGTGTATGCCCTCAAAGCTCCCCGCCGGACAAACGGACGGCGGGGCAGTCTGGCACAGCACATAGTTGGGCAGAGTTCGTAGCCCCGGCATCTGATGCGACTTGCTAGACTGATACCCGTCAGGTAGTTCGCCGGACAAATGGGCGAACCGCCGAGGCTTGGGAGAGTAAGAACGGGTCGTAGTGGCATGCCACGTCCCCAAACCGACATGGCAAGAATTGACGTTTATCTCAATGATGACCAAACGCCAATCATCATACCGATCTACCAGCTACGTGGACCCCAAGAGGCTTGGGAAGACCAAGGGAAGAGGTTCAGGTGTTTGCCCACGAGGACGAGAGGCCGGGATACAGGGGTGGTCACCCCAAGTTGAGGGTGATCGTGAAGCCGCCTCCAGATCGTCCGTTAGATGAGGAAATTGCGGTCCTCGTCTAATTTGGTCCGAGTTGCGATGGCCGGACTCCGCGACCCAACGACTTGGCGGTAGGCAAGCCGTTTTCTGTGCAAGCCATATGAGGCTGTTCTGCCACGAGCCCACGTTGTAGAACTGATGCCACTCTTCCCTGACGAGTCTCCTCGGCACTGCGTATAGCCTCCGTGAGTATCCCAAGCAAATGGCCCCTGCCGAACACCTGCCCCGTAACTGACTGTCCGGAACCGGTGGCCTGTGCATGTGCAACTCCCGACTTCGCGGCGAACCGAGGCCGGTCAGTTCTCGGCCTATTGGGGCGCGTTTCGCTTGATAACTATCGAAAGCGAAGAGGGAATCCAGATTCACACAGAGGCGCTAGGGCCGAGGAAACGCAGTCTGTTGCTCGTATACGTCGACCGGCTTCCACAGCCTCTTCTCCTTGTACTCCCGGTATCGGGCTGCGTCGGCCTCCGAATTCTTGGTCGGCATCTGTGCTTGGACGGAATCACGCCAGGTGTGCAGTTTCGCCAGAAGCTCGCGGGCTTTGTTAGGCATCGCCTCGGACAGGTCGCGCGTCTCGCCAATGTCTTCGCGCAGGTCGTACAACTCGGTGTGCCCGTCCTCATAGAACTCGAGGAGCTTGAAGGGCCCCTCCCTCACAGCGCCGTACGGAGTGCACGTGATGATCGGTGTGTGCGCGTTGTAGTGCGGGTAGTGCCAATAGATCGGTCCGCGGCGAAACTCCCTGTCGCCCCTCAGCAGCGGGGTTAGGCTCTTGCCGTCAACTTCCGGCCCCGCGTCCACTCCGGCAATGTCGACGATCGTCGGGAAGAGATCAACGCTGATCACCGGCTCCTCGACGGCAAGGCCTTCGGAATGCCCGGGCCATTTGATGATCAGTGGTACGCGTACCCCGCCCTCCCAGGCCGTGCTCTTCTCTCCTCGAAGCGGCAAGTTGGAGGTGATGCGACCGTCCTTCGATAGGCCTCCGTTGTCGGAGAAGAAAATCACTACGGTACGTTCCGCTACTCCCAGTTGTTCGAGCTTTGCAACGACCGCGCCGACGCTCTGGTCCAACCCTTCGACCATCGCTGCGTATTCCGGATTCTTCTGCGAACCCGTCGGCCGCTTCTTGCGGTACTTCTCTACAACCTCGGGCCTGCCCTCGATCCGGGTGTGAACCGCGTAGTGCGAAAGGTAGAGAAAGAAGGGCTGATCTCCATGGCGGTCGAGAAAGGCTTCGGCCTCGCGCGTGATGCGATCCGTAAGGTACTCCCCTGGCCGTTCATCGGGGAACGGGCGCCAGCCGAGCCGCTCGATCTTGGCGGCCGGCCAATAGGGTGGAAACATGCTTCCGTGCGAACCGGAGTGGCTGCCGCCGACACTGAACTGGAAGCCATGATCCTCCGCCCACCAGCCCTTTTGTCCTAGGTGCCACTTGCCGACCGCGGCCGTGACGTAGCCAGCCTCGGCGAGCGCCTCGGCAATCGTGGTCTCGTCGTGACGCAGATAGTTGGTCCACTTCGGAATCGCGAGCTCCGCACCCGGCGGCGTTCTCCCGGGAATCCAGTCAGTCAGATGGGTCGACGCCGGGTACCTACCCGTAAGAATGCTTGCGCGTGTCGGCGAGCAAGAGTTGCCCGCTGCGTAAGCGTCGGTAAAGCGCACGCCCTCGGCGGCAAGGCGGTCGATGTAGGGCGTCTCGTAGTAGGTGCTCCCATAGCTGCCTAGGTCACGCCAGCCCAAGTCGTCCGCCAAGACTAGAACGAAGTTTGGCTTCTGGGCCGCAAGTAGCCCGACTGCCGCGAAGCCGACAATGGAGAGACGGAACATGCTGGCCCAAGGACGCTCACTGGTCATGGTTTGGTCTCTTCACTCTCAGAATGGTTCTTGCATCCGTCGCGACCACCAATTTGCGCAACGCTCTAATCGTCTTATTCCTGCGGAAATTGCATAGTTCCGAAGCAGCGATTGACGTGCGGCTGACGAAGCTCGGCCCACGCTCTCGTGCTTGCGATAGCCGAAGGAACAGATGACTTGCGATCAGGATTGGTTCACCAAGGCGAGCAGCGCGTCCCCGCTGTCGCAATTCAGCAGCCATTCACCGACCTTCTCCAAACGGTCCGTGTCGGCAATCTGTTCCAGCGGTGCGGCAAGGCTGCCCGCCAGTGCCTCGCCAAATCGAATCCGGGCTAACCGCAGGAGTAGCTTCCGCTCCCCCGCCAGCCCTTCCCGGCGTCCCTCATCACGGCCCTCATCGCGGCCCTCATCGCGACCCTCGGCCCTCATGCGATCCGCCCAAGTCAGAGTCTCATCTTCCAGCATGTCGAGCACCTTGTCTAGATTATGGGGCTTACATACGAGAGTGCCTAGTCAGGCAGCTTCCGCATGCGGTTCTGGAGCGACGCACGGCCCAACGGCCCACGTTTGCGCTCCGGCGGCGATAACCCCGGCCGCCAAGATGTTCAGCGCGGCATTGACATCCCGGTCCGCGACCAAGCAAAAGCTCACGCAGCGGTAGGTCTCCGACTTGCCCGGATGGTTCCGGGCGCCGCACCGACTGCACTGCTGCGACGTGTATTGCGCGTTCACTTCTACGAACTCTCGCCCGGCCCACCCTGCCTTAACTTTGAGTTGTACCCGTAAGAGTGACCAATTCTGCGCTAAGACCTCCCGGTTGAGCCCGGCCTTGGCCTTAACCTGCGAGCCCGGCTCCGCCGCCGTTCCCTTCGCCGAGCGAGTCATGTTCTTGGTCCGCAGCTTTTCGACCGCGATCAGCCCGTGCTGGCGGATGATTTCCGTCGTGGCCCGGTGACAGGCGTTGCGTTCCCGCACCTGCTCCTTGCGCGCATGCCGCGCCAAGGCCGCCCGGCGCTTGCCACGGTTGCGGCTGCCCTGCCGGCAGCGCGCCAGCGCCCGCTGCAACTTGCGCTGCCGCTTGCGATTGCGCCGTGCGCGCGCGTAGCGCGTGCCGTCCGAGCAGGTCATGCGCTTGCGCACGCCCAGGTCGATGCCCACCGCCGTGACCGACGCTGGCAGCGCTTCTCGTTCGACCTCGTACACCAGCGACGCTTCCCACTTGCGGCCGCGCTTGGTCAGCCGCAGCGTCTTCAGCGGCGCGTCCAGCGGCAGGCTCCGCCCGCTGTATGCCCGCAGGCGCGGAAACCCCTTCACGTGAATCAGGTAGTGCCCGTTCTGGCAGCGCACCATGCCGTTGTGCGGGTCCGCCACGTCGATCGTCACACAGCGGCGGATGGAGCGGAATCTGGGAAAGCCGGGAGCCTCGCCCGCCTGCACGCGCCGAAAGAACGCCTGGAAGGCGTGGTCTAGCCGCCGCAGCATGCCGCGGCTGGCCCCGAGCGCAATCTCTGCCAAGCCGTGCTCGTTGGCTGCACGCAGTTGCGTCAGCCATTTGCACTGGTCGTAGAAGCTGAGCGACTCCTTGCGTTGTTCGTAGGCCAGCTTGCGGCGCTCCAAGGCTTGGTTGTAGAGCCAATTCAAGCGTCCTAGGAGCGACTCCATCAGGGCGTACCCGGCCGGGCTTAACTTCAGCCGAACCAAGTATGCAGCCGGGGCAGTCATTTCCGCTTGTCCTATTTTGATTCTATCATATTCGCTTTCCACTCGCAAATAGAAGATAGGATCCCTCACACGATTTCGGCACTTACATCTGTGATTGCCTAGATTATCGCTCTTCATTGCATCAGGCACACCTAAGTCCGGGATAAGCACCTTCGAGATCCAACCCGCGAACGCCCCGGCCAGCGCGACATCGGCGGCGTTCCCGGACCATCCATTCAACGGTGCCGCCGCCGCCCGCAACGCCTCTGGACTATCACAACGCTGCAGCCGGGCCAGCAACACGGCCAAGTTCTCGTCCCCGCCCGGATCCCGGCAGCGCCTCAGGTCCAGCAGCGGGCACTCCATTCGCGGGATGTCCGGCTCCGTATCTGCACAACGGACCGTGATCGCCGCGCTCACCTCCCCAACTGGGGTCCAGCGCCGCTTGCCGCTGTAGATCGTCAGGTGCTTGACGCGCGGGACGGCGGATGCGGAATAGCCGAACTCCCTTGGCGGTTGATTGCTCAGAGCGAAGTAGAGGGTCGAAACCGCGTGTAGCATGCGGAATGGCATCGTAGGGTCGACCGCGTCCTGGCATTCGACCAGCAAGTAGACGATCTGGCCGTCGGCCAGCGTCAGCCGCCAGACGGCGTCGGCCAGTCTCTGGCGCAGGTCGGGGCCGACCAAGTTCGGGCTGGCGGCCTCGATCGCCACGACTTCGTCCGGGTCGATGCCGGGCAGAGGATGGGCTTGCAGCAGATGGCGGAGGAATATGGGGTCAAGCACGAAGAGCTTGTAGGAGGAATCGCGCGGGACGCGCATCTCGATGACAGACATGGCAGGAAGGGGGGCTTGGCGGGCACCGGACGGTCGGCCGGACCCGCGGCATCACGAAATTCTAGCGAAACAAGGAGTCTCGACTGCCAATGCGTCGCTTCGGCCGGCCACAAGGCCGTTGCCGCCGACCCCGACTTGAATGCCCCCCATCCGACGAACGGCCACGGGAGTGGCGCTGGGCTAGACTCAAGGTCACCATGCCCACAATTGCTGTGCTGGGAACCTTGGACACCAAGGGAACCGAGGTGGGGTTCCTTGCCGAGCAGATCCGAGCACGCGGCTGCGACACCTTGGTTGTCGATATGGGCGTCTTGGGGCCTCCTGCAATCGAGCCCGATCTCTCGCGCCAAGCCGTCGTCGGCACAGTTGGGGAGCGGATTGAGGCGCTGGCTGCGGGGGGAGACCGGGGCCGGGCGGTTGCGGCAATGACCCGCGGTGTGGAGAGGATCCTACCGGAACTTCATTCGCAGGGTCGCTTCGATGGCGTGATCGGTATCGGCGGGAGCGCTGGGACGACGATGGCGACGGCCGGTATGCGGGCCTTGCCGATCGGCGTGCCCAAGCTGATGGTCTCCACCCTCGCCGGCGGGGATGTCGCACCGTTCGTTGGCTCGAAGGACATCACCATGGTTCCGTCCATCGTGGATATTAGCGGCTTGAACCGGATCAGTCGCCACATAATCGTCCAAGCTGCGTCGGCGGTAGCGGCCATGGCACAGGCCGAAACACCGCTGCCAACAGGTGACGACAGGCCGCTGATCGCGGCTTCCATGTTCGGTAACACCACACAATGCGTCGACGCTGCCCGGAAACAGCTTGAGTCGTCCGGTTACGAGGTTGTGGTCTTTCACTCGACCGGTACGGGAGGGCGGACCATGGAAGACCTCGTCGCGGCCGACTATTTCACCGGTGTGTTGGATGTCACCACGACGGAGCTGGCGGACGAACTCGCCGGGGGTGTGATGAGCGCCGGACCTACGCGCTTGGAGGGGGCCGCCCGAGCGGGTATTCCCACAGTAGTGGTGCCAGGCTGCTTGGATATGGTGAACTTCTGGGCGCCCGAGACGGTCCCGCTGCAATATCGCGACCGCCGGCTCTACCGGCATAATCCCAACGTGACACTCATGCGAACGACTCCGGAAGAAAACCGGGAACTCGGACGCCGATTGGCCGAGCGAGTGAACAAGTCTAAGGGGCCGGTGGCAGTGTACCTGCCGCTAAAGGGAACCTCGGTGATCTCTGTCGCAGAGCAGCCCTTTTGCTGGCCTGAGGCGGACCAGGCCTTGTTCGGGGCCATCAGGAAGACGCTGCGCCCCGGGATTCCTCTCTTTGAGCTGGATCTCGACATCAACGATCCGGCCTTCGCCGAAGCGGTTGCAGATGGCCTGCTTCGGCTACTTGGTCACGAGACCTCCCCGGGACAGCATCCGAGCAGGCAACTGCCATCGTGAGAAGGTCCATGGAAAACAGATCGCACAGACCGGGGATCCCGAGGGAAGTCATACTCGAGCGGCTCAGGGATCAGGCTGCTCGTGGAATCCCAATACTCGGTGCCGGAGCCGGGACCGGCATCTCGGCGAAGTGCGCTGAGGCCGGTGGCGCCGACCTGATCGTGATCTACAATTCGGGCCGCTTTCGCATGGCCGGTCGCGGATCCCTGTCCGGGCTCATGCCTTACGGTGACGCCAACCAGATCGTCGTCGAAATGGCCGGCGAGGTGCTTCCGGTTGTGCGGGACGTTCCGGTTCTCGCCGGCGTGTGCGGGACCGATCCGTTCCGGGTGATGCATTCCTTCCTGAAGGATATCAAGGCCATTGGATTCAGCGGCGTGCAGAACTTTCCCACCGTGGGACTGATCGACGGGCTGTTCCGGCAGAACTTGGAGGAAACCGGGATTTGCTTCTCCAAAGAAGTCGAATTGATCGGCATAGCTCGGGAATTGGACCTGCTAACGACCCCTTACGTCTTCAGCCCCGATGAAGCAGTCGCGATGGCGGCAGCGGGTGCCGACGTTTTGGTCGCCCACATGGGGCTTACCACGAAGGGGTCGATCGGGGCCCGGACGTCCAAGTCGCTCGACGAAGCGGTTGCGGAGATCCAAGCCATTCACGACGCGTCGAAGAAAGTGCGGGACGACATCCTCGTCATCTGCCACGGAGGGCCAGTCAGTGAGCCAGACGATGTCCAGTACATTCTCAAGAGGACTCGCGGGGTCTCTGGGTTCTTCGGGGCCAGCAGTGTCGAGCGCCTGCCTACAGAACGGGCAATTACGAGCCAAGTAAAGGCGTTCAAGGAGGTCGAGTTGCAGTCGCGCCCCGAACGGACAGCGTCCTAGTTGGGAAGCCTCCTCGGCAACTCTATCTGATGGAAGCCCAGGGCTCCTGCTCGGCTACATCGACGAGTTCGTAGCCTTCCGGGCCCACGGACGGGCTCAGCACTGCCAGCAGCTTCGCGGTTCGGTCGCTTGCATTGAACGAAGCATGCACCACATCCTTGCCAATGAACGCGGACTCACCGGCGGCGAGCAAGCGCTTGCGCGGGCCAATCCACTGCTCGACCTCCCCGTCAATCACGTAGATAGCTTCCTCCTGATTGGGATGCTTGTGGAAACTGTGGCCGCCACCTGGGTTGATTGTCACTTCGACCACTACCAGTGCCTTGGCGCCGGTGGCGGCCGGGCTGCTGAACCAAGCCAGCGACCCCCAGGGAACTTGCTCTCGCTGGACTTCGCCTGATCCTGTGAATTTCCCCGTCATACAAACTCGCCCCTACGAATACATCCCATGGAGTGCCTGCCCCCAGCGGGATTCCGAAAGGAGATTATAGGCGGTGGTGCCCCAGAGCATCTCAGATTGTTCTTGCACGACCCACTAGTCGAGTGAGATAGGGATCCGCTGCTGAGGCACCGGTCAGACCGAGATTTCTGTGAGTGCAAACGGGCTAAGATGGCTACGCGATGGTCCCGCAGCCGATTACTCGCCGCAGCTTCATGGGAGCGGCATCGCTAGCCGCCGCTTGCTCTCAGGCCAGACCTGAGCAAAGGCCCAACATCGTCCTAGTCATAACCGACGACCAAGGCTACGGCGATCTCGGCTGCCACGGCAACCCCTTCATCAACACGCCGAACATGGACCTATTCCATGCCAACGCGGTGCGGTTTACAGACTTCCACGTCGACCCGCTGTGCGCTCCAACCCGCGCCGGGCTCCTTACAGGCCGCCATGCCTTCCGCTGCGGCGTTACGGCGGCTTTCGCCGGCCGCTCCATCATGCGGCTGGAAGAGACGACACTGGCGGAGATTCTCAAGCACAACGGCTACACAACAGGCCTGTTCGGCAAATGGCACTTGGGCGACAACTTCCCGTTCCGTCCGAATGAACGCGGGTTCGACGAGACGGTCGTGTGCTGGAGCGGCGGCGCCACTCAGGCGGCCGACGCATGGGGCAATGACTACTTCGACGACCGGTACTCGCACAACAACGTCGTCGAGCAGTACGAGGGCTATTGCACAGACGTCTTCTTCCGCGAAGGCTTCGAGTGGATCGAGAAGAACCGCGACCGGCCGTTCTTCGCCTACTTCCCGCTGAACGCACCACACGCGCCGCTCTTCGTCGACGAGCGGTACAGCGCGCCCTATGAAGCGAAGGGCGCGCCGCCTCAAATGGCAGCGTTCTACGGCATGATCGAGAACATCGACGAGAATCTAGGCGCGTTCAGGACGAAACTCGAGGATCTGGGTCTCGCCGAAAATACGATCTTCATCTTCATGACTGACAACGGGTCCGGGCCCGCCGGGCTTTCGAGGGAAGGTGACTGGAAGGGCCACAATGCCGGCATGCGAGCCCGCAAGGGCTCCGTCTACGACGGCGGACACCGCGTGCCGTTCTTCGTCCAGTGGCCCGCGGCTGGCATCGGCGGCGGAAGAGACGTTGATCGGCTAGCCGCCGGTATTGACCTCGCCCCGACGCTTGTCGAGCTTACAAGCTTAGAGCTGCCCAAGCCGATTGATTTCGATGGGCGCAGCCTAGCTCCCCTGCTGCGAGACGAGCCGGGGTGGGCCGATGGCCGCGTTCATTTCACACAGCACACGCAGTTCTACGTCGAAGGCAAGCGCCAGATGCACGACCCGCAGCCGTTTCTCAACAGTGCCGTGCTCGAAGAGCGATGGCGATTGGTCGACGGCAAGGAACTTTATGACATCAAGGCCGATCCCGCTCAGGCCAGCAATGTTGCGGCTGATCACCCAGAGGAGGTCGCGAGGCTGCGGGCCGCTTACGACGAATGGTGGGCACAAGTCTCGGGACCTGCTCACGAGTATGTAGAGATTCCGCTCGGAGCCGAGGGCGGGAATCCGACTAGGCTGACTAGCTTTGATTGGCGGCCCGACGGGGGCCCGCCAAACCAATTCGTGATGCAGGATCCAGAACGCTTCCGCCAGTACGACGGCGACTCTTTCTGGGCTGTTCGTGTTGCAGAATCCGGCAAGTACGCCTTCACGTTGATGGAGCGGCCACCCGAGGCCGACTACCCGATCGAGGGCGCCGAGGCTCGCATCCAGATCGGGTCATTCGAGGCCGGACAACCCATCCCGCCGGGCGCCCGCTCAGTGCGCTTCGAAACTGAACTCGAAGCGGGCTCGACCGAGCTTTGGACTTGGTTCGACGGCGCGGACGGCACGACCCGCGGGGCATATTTTGTCGACGTGGAGAGAATAGGCCCTTGAGGCGTCTCAGATCTAGAGCATGACCGGTAGAGATCACATATAGCCATGAAGATTACCGCCATCACGCTCGCGCCGCTCAAGATGGGCAAGAGCCTGCTGCGAATCCAGACGGACGCCGGCGTCGAAGGATGGGCCGAAGCGCCGGGTCCCAATCGGATCATTCCGGGACTGGAAGCGGTTTTTGGCGCCTATCTCGAACAGGTCATAAAACCCACGTTGATCGGCGAAAACCCGCTCGAGATTGACCGCCACTGGAATACGCTCGCACTCGGCCGCGGCGAGGTCTTCCACAGAATGCCGGGGTGGGTCGTCGGAATCATCGACATCGCTCTCTGGGACTTGATGGGCAAAGAGACCGGCCTGCCGGTCTTCAGGCTGCTCGGCGGCGCGGCACGCACCAGCATTCCGCTCTATTGGAGCACCGGCTCCGGCTGGCGGATGGAGCCACCCGAGATGCTGGATCGGGTCAAGTCCGGGTGGAATTTGGGCTTTCGAGCCTTCAAGATTCGGATGGACTGGCGCGGCTGGCGCCAAGACATCAACCCGGACAAGGACTTTGAAATGTTCCGGAGCGTGCGCGATTTCCTTGCTCCCGAAATCTATCTCGCTTTCGATGCCAACAACGGTTACTCGGTCTCGACGGCCATCCAGCAAGGGCGCCGCTTCGAGGGGCTCGGCATCAATCACTTCGAAGAGCCGATCCCCAACTACGACTTGCCCGGGCTCAAGCAAGTCGCTGACGCCCTCGATGTCGCCGTCTCCGCCGGCGAGCAAGACGCCTACCGCTGGTGGTTTCACCAACTGGTTCTGCTGGGCGACCCCGATATCCTGCAGCCAGACATTCTCAATGCGGGCGGCGTCTCGGAAGTAAAGCGCATCTACGACATGGCCACAACCCTCGACAAACCCGTGATGCCCCACAGCCCCCACGCCGGGATCAACTCGATGGCCTCGCTCCACGTCTACTCAACGGTCGAGAACGCAACCCGACCACACGAGTTCTCAGCGGAGTTCTCCGGTCCGCTCGACGACATCGCCGAACTCTACGGGGAGCACGTCCTGCCCAAGAACGGCATCTTGGAACTGACGGAGAGGCCTGGCTTAGGGATTGAGCTGAACGAAGCCGCCGTGAGTAGGCGTTGACCTTTCTGGATGTGGTGAGGCGGCCGGGACTCGAACCCGGGACCCACGGCTTAAAAGGCCGTTGCTCTACCAACTGAGCTACCACCCCATCCGGACAGGGCACGCTCGTGCGCACTAGGAAATGCGTTCGAGCAGGTCTCTCTCAGAGTAGCAACAGAGCTGGGCGGAAGGGCCCCGCCACACCCGACCGTTCACCTCTGAGCGAAGACGGAGCGTCCGGTTCAGATGGAAGCGATGATCTCTAGAAGTCTGGTGGAATGGCGCGCCAGTGCCTCGCTCCTCCAGTCAAGTTAGCGTCCGCCAGGAACCTCAGCGATCAGTTCGGGAGCGGCGCAGCAGAGTTGGTGCTGATGAGCCAAGCACAAGGCCCTGACGCATCGTTTGGCCCGTTCAGCGCGACAGGACGCACCGGGCTCGAGTCTCGAAGGGGGACCCACGCGGCGAGAGCACCAAGCACCCGCCGCGAGTCACCGGCGGCGGCAGGGGCAGCGACGAGACACCCGGGCTGAGCCGGGTGAACACGCTGCTGGGCAAATTCGCGCGCGACCAAACGGCACGTATCGTGCCCGGGCACCGCGCTATGCGGGGCGCTACCTCGCCGCATTCAGATTGCAGCGCATCCAGAACGGCGCACATGTGAGTCTCGCCGTACCACAGCGCGCCCCTGAACGCGGTCTGATCGG
Organism: Bryobacterales bacterium; assembly: GCA_965207255.1. Lineage (GTDB taxonomy): Bacteria > Acidobacteriota > Terriglobia > Bryobacterales > UBA6623 > VXMF01. The sequence continues at coordinate 1,201,993 of OZ242276.1, forward strand.
CAAGAATGGAGTGGTATCCATATGAGACTTCACCGTGCTGCCCGAGGCCCGTGGTCACTGGCCCGTCTTGTTCGCGACGTGATCCCGCTCGGGTCTTGGGCGACGCGTCTGTTGTGTTTTGCGGCTCTCCCCGTCTTTGCTGTGACAGCCGCGGCACAGACCACAGACTCTCGGCATGATCTCAGCGAAACCGTTCAGGCCTTCGGGAACTGGGATTGGCCGGTATACCTCGGTGATCAGACCAGGGGTCAGTATTCTTCGTTGGCCCAGATCAACGCAACGAACGTACACCGCCTCCAACCCGCTTGGGTGTACCAGGCGGGTGACGCCACGGAGCGTTCCACGATGTATTCGAATCCGCTGGTTGTCGATGGCGTTCTCTACGCCGTCACGCCGAGCCTGAACGCCGTAGCCGTGGACGCTACGACCGGGGAGCGCATCTGGCTCTTCGATCCTTCCGTGCACAACAACGGCACGGTCATCCGGCAGCGGAACCGTGGGGTCACGTACTGGAAAGGGGACGAGGGTGAGAGGATCTTCCACTTCGTTCGTGACCGAGCGTACGCAATTGACGCACGGTCCGGAGAGTTGATCCCGTCGTTTGGAAGCGGCGGCTACATTGACCTCCGCGAGAATCTCGGCGTCAATCCGGAAGGAGTCGCGCTGCAGATGACCACGCCGGGGGCGGTTTACAAGGACCTGCTCATCCTCGGGTGCAGGGTGAACGAGTCCTACGGTTCCTCACCCGGACCGATCCGGGCGTTCGATGCGGTCACCGGGAACCTCGAGTGGGTTTTCCACACGATCCCCCGTCCCGGGGATTTCGGGCACGACACATGGTCGTGGCCGGAGGGGGAAACGTTCGGAGGCGGCAATGCTTGGGGCGGCGTCACGGTTGATGAGGAACGCGGCTGGGCTTTCGTGGGTACCGGCGCTGTCACGGACGATTTCTACGGGGCATTCAGGAAGGGAAAGAACCTGTTTGCCAACAGCGTGATTGCGCTGGACGCTGAGACTGGCGAACGCAAGTGGCATTACCAACTCGTTCGCCATGACATTTGGGACTACGACCTACCGGCGGCCCCGATCCTGGTCACTCTACGATCCGGAGACAGCCAGCGCGATGCTGTCGTCCAGCTAACCAAGATGGGTCTCACGTTCGTGCTAGACCGCGATACAGGCGAGCCAATCTTCCCGGTGCATGACCTGCCTGTGCCGAACTCGGACGTGCCAGGCGAGGAGGCGTGGCCGACTCAGCCGTTCCCCATCCTCCCTCCGCCCCTCGGGCGTATCGGGATCACGGAAGCGGATCTGACGAACATCACGCCGGAGGCTCGCGAGTATGCCTTGCGGGAGTTCAGGAAGTACCGGTCCGGTTCGATCTACACGCCTCCCAGCCTCCAGGGAACCCTGACCCTACCAGGCCATCTCGGCGGCTCGCAATGGAACGGGGGGTCCTTCGACCCAGACTTGAACACGCTCTACGTCAACGTCAACGAGGCCCCGACCATCGGGCGGCTGCGACCTGCGTACGGAAGCGACGCGCGCGATGAGCAGACGAAGGCCGAAATGGGCCGACAGATCTATGAGGCCAACTGCATGGCCTGCCACGGTTCCGACCGGCGCGGGACGTCCGAGCCGGGCACCAACCTTGTCAATCTCGGCTTGGACCGCGAGGATTTAGACAGCGCTATTTCGGAAGGGCGCAACAACATGCCCGCCTACCCGCAGTTCGGAGCGCAGGATTTGGATGCCATTGCCGCCTACCTCGACAGTCCGCCGGACACGGCCGCCAGCAGCGGCGGGGCACGTGCGCACCGGTATTCGATCGATGGCTACTCCGTGTTCACGGATCCTCACGGGGTGCCTGCGATTGCACCCCCTTGGGGAACCCTCAATGCGATTGACCTGTTGACCGGCGAGATCCGGTGGAAGGTTCCGCTGGGCGAGTATCCCGAGCTGGTGGCCAAGGGCATCCGCAATACCGGCACGATGAACTTCGGGGGTGCAGTCGCCACGGCTGGGGGCGTTATTTTCGTTGCCGCCACGGCCGACGAGAAGATCCGCGCCTTCGAAAAACACTCTGGCCGAGTTCTCTGGGAGAGCGAGCTGCCTGCTGGCGGGTACGCCACCCCTAGCGTCTACCAAGTTGACGGCAAGCAGTACGTGGCAATCGCGGCGGGCGGCAGCGGCAAGAACGGCACCAAGTCGGGAGACTCGATCATCGCGTTCGCATTGCCCGAGGAAGAGGAGCCTGCGGCAGCGGGTTCGGACTGGATCGAGCTTTTCGACGGCAAGACGCTAGACGGGTGGGTGCATATGAACGGCTTTCACAACTTCACTGTCGAGGATGGTGCGATCGTGGGCCGGACCGTGGAAGGTAGCGCGAGGATGAACTCGTTCCTGTGCTCACTGCAGCAGTTTGACGACTTCGAGCTGGAGGCTGAAACATACTTGGACCCGATCACGAACTCCGGCATTCAGATCCGAACGAAGATCCGGCCCATGCCAGCGGCCGGGGACGCCGCTCGCAGGACGGCGGGAAGAGCTGGCAGGGTGAACGGGCCGCAGATGGAAATACGGCGGTACTACCCGGGCCAGCCGACTACCGGCGTCCTGTACGGGGAAGCGCTGGGCATCGGGTGGATGTCCTCCCAGGAGAAGATCGACGCGGGCCACCGCCACTACCACGCGGACGGCTGGAACAAGCTTAGGATCGTGGCGAAGGGGCCGCGCATCCAGACCTGGGTGAACGGCCGCATGATCGAGGACCTCGTCAACGAGGAGGTATACAAGACCCACAAGCAAGGCTTCATCGGCCTTCAGGTGCACGGCATCAATGAGAACGACATTTCCCGTCCCATTCACGCCAACAGGGGTGTCACGACGAGCCAGCCCTTGATCGTAAAGTGGCGCAACATCCGGGTGCGTCCGCTGTCTCGTGACGATTGATCGCAACTCTGCACCGTGACTGTACATGTAGGATCCGGATCACCCACCGGTTCCAGCCAAAACTAGCCCAAGTTCGTCGCGCGCCGTGGAAAGGCGCTGTGTCCTAGCGGGTTCATGATTCTTGTCAATTACGCAGTACCGATTACATGCCGTTCAGGTGATGATGCAGCAATGCAGGGCACTAGCACCCTAGATCGCTTCTGCTATATTCTGATTGAGTCTAGAATACACAGATGAAAACAACTGTTGATATTCCCGACAAGGAGCTTGAGGATGCCATCAAGTTCACGAAGGCAAAGACGAAACGTGACGCCATAGTGGGTGCCATCACAGATTTCAACCGTCGCATGCGTATGGCGCAGCTCACACGGTATTCCGGTACTTGTGCCGACATGATCTCGCCACAAGAGCTTCAGGCCATTCGCCAGAAAGGATAGTCCAGTGATTCTCGTTGACACTTCGTCTTGGATTCACATGCTTCGGCCAAGTGGCGATCCAACCGTGCGTGCCCGTGTTGAGGCTGCGCTGAATTCAGGGCAGGCATGTTGGTGCCCACCGGTCCAACTTGAACTCTGGAACGGTGCGCGCGGGCACAAGGAGCGCGCGGTCCTGCGCGAGCTTGCGGGTGCGCTCCCGGAAGTCCCGATCGATGAAGATGTGTGGAAGACAGCATATGGTCTGGCCAGTCGGGCCAGAGCAAAAGGTGTCGCGGTACCTGCGATCGATTTGATCATCGCCGCTTGTGCCATTCGCCACGGTATCGCTCTCGAATCGTCGGATTCGGACTTTGACCTTCTTGCATCCGCTTATGAACCAATCAGCTAGCTGCCTCGCCAGAAGTTCGCTCGGGCGAGAGATCGAGGCCCATCGCTAGGGCACGCATCCAAGGCCAATGGCCTTTACAGCAAAGTGCTACGCTCTCCTAGGCGCAAAGCGCCGATTCCGACATGGCACAAATGCAGCGCAGGCTGGGCCTGCTCAACGCGACCTCGATCAACATGTCCAACATGGTCGGGATCGGGCCGTTCATCGCGATCGCTCTGATCCTGAAGACCCTGGCAGGCCCGCAAGCGTACCTCGCTTGGGTGGTCGGGACCGTCATCGCGCTGGCCGACGGCATGGTCGTTGCCGAACTCGGTGCCGCCAGGCCCGCCGCCGGCGGCACTTACGTCTTTCTGAGAGAGGGCTTCGGGCCGCGCACTTGGGGCCGGATGCTGGCCTTCCTGTTCGTCTGGCAAATCCTCTTCGCCGGGCCGCTGGAAATTGCCAGCGGAAATATCGGGCTGGTGCAATACCTGCGAGTGTTCTTGCCAAACCTGTCCGAGCTCGATGGCAAACTGCTGGCCGCGGGCATCTGCGCCTTGCTGGTCTTCGCGCTATACCGGCGCATCGACGACATCGCCAAGCTCATGTTTGGACTGTGGTCGGTGATGCTGCTGACCACGGGCTGGGTCATCGTCACGGGGATCCTGCACTTCGACCCCGCGCTGGCGTTCGACCTGCCTGAGAACGCGTTCCGATTCGACCTCGGATTTCTCGCGAGTCTGGGCGAAGGCTCGGCCGAGGTGCTGTATCTGTTTCTCGGCTACTACCAGGTCTGCTACCTCGGCGGCGAGATCCGCGATCCGGGGCGGACCATCCCGCGGGCCGTGCTCTACTCGATTCTGGCCGTGGCGGCTATCGACATCGCCATCTCGTTCAGCTTCATCGGCGTAGTGCCGTGGCGGGAAGCGATGGAATCTCAGTTCCTGGGCGCATTGTTCGTGGAACGCGTGTACGGGCCCTGGGCCGCGCAACTGCTGGCGGGCATGATCGTGATCACCGCCTTCGGGTCGATCTTCGCACTGCTGCTGGGGTATTCCCGCGTGCCCTATGCCGCCGCCAAAGACGGCGTCTTTTTCCGGCAGCTTGCCGAACTGCACCCGACCAAGGAATTCCCGCACCGCTCCCTGCTGCTGGTCGGCGCGGGCGCGATCTGCGCCAGCTTCTTCAGCCTCGACCACGTCATCAAGGCCTTGATGGCCGCTCGCATCCTGATCCAGTTCCTCGGGCACACTTTTGCCCTCTTCCTAATCCGCTCGCGCCGGCCCGACATCGCCCGTCCATTCAGCATGTGGGGCTATCCTCTGCCAGCGATCCTGTCGATCGTGGGTTATATTTATGTCTTCCTGTCGCTTGGCGCCACGTTCATCCTATTCGGGATCGGCACGCTCCTGCTGGGGGTGGTCGTTTACCTAGCGATGGCGAGACGCCAGCGGGAGTGGCCCTTCACCAGCCGTTCAGCGCAACATTGAAGGTCGAGACAACCCCATGCGCGGCACCCACCTAATCTTGCTCCTGTCCATGACGCTCACTGCCATACCAGCCTACGCCGAACCGATCCGCGTGATCGCCATCGGTGCCCACCCGGACGACTGCGACATCAAGGCCGGCGGTATAGCGGCCAAGTACGCCGCCTTGGGGCACAAGGTGCGCTTTGTGTCCGTCACCAATGGCGACGCGGGACACCAAGCCGAGGGCGGCGGCATGCTGGCCGCCCGCAGGAGGGCGGAGGCTCAGGAATCAGGCCGCCGTCTCGGCATCGAATACGTGGTGCTGGACAACCACGATGGCGAGTTGGTGCCGAGCCTGGACGTGCGCCTGCAGATCATCCGCCAGATTCGCGAGTGGGACGCCGACATCGTCATCGCCCCGCGCCCCAACGACTATCACCCGGACCATCGCTACACCGGCATCTTGGTCCAAGATGCTTCATACATGGTCACGGTGCCGAATATCGCCAGCGACACGCCGGCAATCAAGAAGAACCCGCTGTTCCTGTACTTCTCGGACCGCTTCTCGCGCCCGCAGCCCTTCCGCCCCGATATCGTCGTGTCCATCGACGACGTGCTGGACAAGAAGTACACCGCTCTCGACGCTCACGTGTCGCAGTTCTACGAGTGGCTGCCCTGGCACGCGGGCGAGTTGGATGAGGTGCCCGCAGATCCGGACGCCCGCCTCGCGTGGTTGAAGTCCCGGAGGAGTTTCGCCATTCGGGACGAGTGGCGCGAGGCCGCTAGGGCACGCTATGGGGCTGCCGCGGACGCCATCCGCAATGCAGAGGCATTTGAGATTACCGAGTACGGCATGCAGCCGAGCGAGGACCAGATTCGGGCGCTAGTGCCCTTCTTCCCGCAATAGGGCATTCCGCCGAAGACCGTCGGCGGGTACAATTGTTGTGCTTTGTTCCGACACAGCTTGCTAGTCGCAATTGCCATTGCAATCGCGAGCACAACGCTCCCAGCGGCCACCAACGGGGTGGATTTTCACAGGGATGTGCGCCCGATTCTGTCCGACCGCTGCTATGCCTGTCACGGTCCCGACGCCGCCACGCGCATGTCCCCGCTGCGGCTGGACACCGAGAAGGGCGCCTTCGCCGCCTTGCCCAGCGGCAAGTTCGCGATCGTGCCGGGCAAGCCCGACGAGAGCGAGCTGATCGCTCGCCTCGAGGCCACCGATCCTGCCCGGCGCATGCCGCCTCAAGCCCTTGGACACGCACCGCTCAGCACGCAACAGACCGCCGTGCTGAAGCAGTGGGTCCGCGAGGGTGCCAAGTGGTCTCGGCATTGGGCTTTCGAACCCTTGGTCAAGCCAGCCGCCTGGGCACCTGCAGCGGGCGAATGGGGAAACAACCCGATTGACCGCTTCGTGCTGGCGCGCCTGCAAGAGGAGGGTCTGCGGCCTTCTCCCGAGGCGGATCGGTCCAAACTGCTGCGGCGAGTGACGCTCGATCTGAACGGCCTGCCGCCAACCGCGGACGCAGTGCGCGGATTTCTGGCGGACGACTCGCCCAAGGCTTACGAGACGGCGGTCGAGCGCCTGCTGGCCTCGCCGCGCTTCGGAGAGCGGATGGCGTTCCGCTGGCTGGAAGCCGCTCGTTATGCAGACACCAATGGCTACCAGAACGACCGTCCGCGCGACATGTGGCGCTGGCGCGATTGGGTGATCGAGGCCTTCAACGAAAACATGCCCTTCGACCAGTTCACGGTGGAGCAACTCGCGGGCGACCTGCTGCCCAATGCGAGTTTGTCCCAGCGCATCGCGACGGGCTTCAACCGCAATCATCGCGGCAATGCCGAAAACGGCACCGATCCCGACGAGTACCAGGTCGAGTACGCTGTCGATCGCCTCGAGACCACTGCCACCGTCTGGCTGGGGCTGACGGTCGGCTGTGCCCGCTGTCACGACCACAAGTACGACCCGATTTCGCAGCGGGAGTTCTACCAGTTCTACGCCTACTTCAATAACGTCTCCGACCGCGGCCGGTACTACAAGTACGGCAACACCCCTCCGATCGTGCATGCCCCAACACGGGAGCAGCAGCAACAGCTCGAAGCGATGGACGGCCGCCTCAAGCAACTCGAGTCTCAGATCGAGCGCCACGCCGCCGAAATCGAGGCTTCCCTGGTGGCCGCAGATCTGGACAAGGCGAAGCATTGGGCCTATGCGGAGCGACTAGTCGCGCGTCGCACGTTTGACACGGCTCCAGCAGGGCCACACGGCCTGTTCGGAGGCGCGGCACGGTTGGACGGCCGGCGCTACTTCGACCTAGGCGACATCGCGGATTACGACTTCTACGACCCGTTCACGCTTTCGGCGTGGATTCGCCCGGACCGCGAGACGGGAGGAGTGGTCAGCCGCTACCTCACGACCGGCCCGAAAGGCTACGGCCTGTTCTTGGCCGACGGGAAGCTACAGCTTCGTATCGACACAGCCAGCATCTCAGACCGCATGAGAGTTGAATCTGTCGAGACGATCCCGCTGGCTCGGTGGACCCACGTAGCAGGGGTGTACGACGGCACGCGCAACACGGACGGCATGCGGCTCTACATCAATGGCCGAGCGGTCGAGACGAAAATGCTGGTGGACGAATCTCTCAACCCAACGCGAGTGAAGGCCACGGTCCGCATCGGCCACGGCCCCGGCACGCACGACCGGTTCACGGGGCTCATTGACGATGTCCGCGTCTACGCCCGTGCCTTGGACGGATCGGAGGCGGCGCTCCTGGCGGTTCGCGACACGCCCGCACAGATCGCGGCGATGGCGGCCGGCCAACGCACGCCAGCCCAACAGCAGAAGTTGCGCTGGGCCTACCTAGAACACGCCGCGCCCAAGGAGATCTCGGCGGCTTGGGAGGATCTGAGAGCATTGCGTCTCGAACGCGAAGCATACATCGCATCCCTTCCCACCGTGATGGTAATGGATGAGCGCAGAGACGCGCGCCCGACGCACATCTTGTTCCGCGGAGCCTTCGACGCCCCGCGCGAGCGCGTCGAGCCGGGTCTGCCGGCGGCACTGCCGCCGCTACCGCAAGGGCTGCCCAACAACCGGCTCGGCTTGGCAAAGTGGCTTACCAGTCCGCAGAACCCGCTCACGGCACGGGTCACTGTCAACCGCTTCTGGCAAATGCTGTTCGGGCGCGGCATCGTTCCCACAGTGGAGGACTTCGGCTCCCAAGGCGCGGCCCCGACACACCCCGAGCTGCTGGATTGGCTGGCCGCAGACTTCGTCGAGAGCGGTTGGGACGTGAAGGGGTTGATGCGAACCATCGTCAATAGTGCCACCTACCGGCAGTCGTCGAAAGTCTTGCCATGGCTTTTGGAGCGAGATCCCGAAAACCTGCTGCTGGCGAGGGCGCCGCGCCTGCGGCTGCCTGCAGAGTCAATCCGCGACCAAGCACTGGCCGTCGCGAACCTGCTGTCGGGCGAGCCGGGAGGCCAATCGGTGAAGCCGTACCAGCCCAGCGGATTGTGGAAGGAACTGTCCAATTGGGGCGCGTACTCGAACGACCACGGGGACAAGCTCTACCGCCGAAGCCTATACACCTTCTGGAAGAGAACCCTGGGGCCGCCGGCCATGCTCGCCTTCGACGCCGCAGCGCGCGAGACTTGCGTGGTGCGGCAGGAGCGCACCAACACGCCCATCCAAGCGCTCAACCTGATGAACGATCCCACCTACAACGAAGCAGCCCGTGTATTCGCCGAGCGCATGCTGAACGAGGGGGGTTCCCGCGACAGCGAGCGGCTGGCCTACGGATTCCTGCTCGCAACGGCCCGGCAACCCGCCGAGAACGAAGCCGAGATCTTGCGCTCCAGCCTCAATCGGTACCGCGACCGCTACCAGACGCGGCCCGCGGACGCCGAGCGCTACCTGGCAACCGGGGAGCACCCGCGAGACGAGTCGATCGACCCGCCGGAACTGGCAGCTTTCACCGCCGTGGCCAGCATGCTGCTCAACCTAGACGAGACGATTACGAGGGAGTAGAACATGCCATTCGATGTGAACTTGCACCTTACCCGCCGCCAGCTCTTTTCCACCTCGGCGACTGGTTTGGGAGTTGCGGCTCTCTCTCACCTGCTGGCGGCCGATCTGGGCGCCAGTACCGCCCAGCAGGGCCTGAGCGGCCTGCCGCACTTCGCGCCGCGTGCTAAGCGGGTGATCTACCTGTTCCAATCCGGCGGCCCCTCGCAGATGGACTTGTTCGACCCCAAGCCGGGCTTGGGCCGCATGCAAGGCACCGAACTGCCCGATTCGATTCGCGGCGGGCAGCGGCTGACCGGCATGACAGCGGCGCAGACAAGCTTTCCGGTGGCGGCGTCCAAGTTTGAATTCGCACGCCACGGAGCTTCCGGGCAGCAGTTCAGCGAGTTGCTCCCGCACATCGCATCGATCGCCGACAAGATCGCTGTGATCCGCTCGATGACCACCGAGCAGATCAATCACGATCCGGCGATCACCTACCTGCAGACAGGCCACCAACTGGCCGGCAGGCCCAGTCTGGGTTCTTGGCTGTCCTACGGTCTCGGGAGCGAGACCAGCAGCTTGCCAGCCTACGTCGTGATGGTCTCGCAGGGCAGCGGCGGCCAGCCGCTGTACTCACGGCTGTGGGGCAGCGGTTTCTTGCCGACCCGCTACCAGGCTGTGAAGTTCCGCGCCGGCCGGGAGCCGGTGCTGTACCTCAACGACCCGGAGGGGTTCTCGCGCGAAGACCGGCGCTCCTACCTGGACGACCTAGCCGCGCTCAATCGAGTTCGCTTGGGGGAGTTCGGCGACCCGGAGATCGAAAACCGCATCGCGCAGTATGAAATGGCCTACCGCATGCAGGCCTCGGTGCCGGAATTGACGGACCTGTCCGCCGAGCCCGAGAGCGTGATGCAGATGTACGGCGAGGACGCGCGCAAGCCGGGCACCTATGCCAGCAACTGCCTACTGGCACGCAGGCTCGTCGAACGCGGAGTGCGCTGCGTGCAGCTATTCCACCGCGGCTGGGACCACCACAACGCGCTGCCCCAGCGCTTGGAAGAGAAGTGCGTTCAGACCGACCAAGCTTCCGCGGCCTTGGTAAAGGATCTCGAGCAACGCGGGTTGCTGGACGAGACGTTGGTCGTTTGGGGCGGCGAATTCGGGCGCACCGTGTACTGCCAGGGCGAGCTCTCCACAGAGGTGTACGGCCGCGACCACCATCCGCGGTGTTTCTCGATTTGGCTGGCGGGCGGCGGGATCCAAGGAGGCGTCAGTTACGGTTCGACCGACGACTTCTCGTACAACGTGACCGAGAACCCGGTCAGCGTCCCCGACCTGCACGCGACGATGCTGCACTTGTTGGGCGTGGACCACAAGAAGCTGACCTTCAAGTTCCAAGGGCGACATTTCCGCCTCACGGACGTGCATGGCGAGCCCATCAAGCCTCTGCTGGCCTGACGCCGCCGCAAGGTCCGAGGAAAGGAATCGCCAGCAATGAGCGACAAGGAAAGCGTTGCATTAGTCACCGGGGCAAGTCGCGGCATTGGCCGGGCGGTCGCCATCGAACTGGCCCGCACCCATCGGGTCATCGGCACCTATCGCGGCAATCTCGCGGCGGCCGAGAGCCTGCGCGACGTCTGTGGTGCCGATATCTTCCAGATGGATGTCGCATCGAAAGCCGATCGGGCGGCTTTGATGGCATTCGTCCGGAACGAGTATGGTCGCTTGGATCTGCTGGTCAATAACGCCGGCATGGCTCCACGCCAGCGCAACGACCTCTTGGAAGCGAGCGAAGAGAGCTTTGAAGAGGTGCTAAGCACCAACTTGCAGGGACCGTACTTTCTGACCCAAGACGCTGCCAAGCTGATGCTGCACAGCGGGTCCGGCCGGATCGTCTTCGTGACGTCGATCTCGTCCTATACGGCATCGACCAACCGTGGGGAGTACTGCGTCTCGAAGGCGGGCCTCAGCATGGCCGCACAACTCTACGCCAGCAGGCTGGCACCAGAAGGCATCGGCGTATTCGAACTGCGGCCGGGCATTATCGAAACTGACATGGTCGCGCCTGTGGTCGACAAGTACAAACGGCTAGCGCGGGAGGGTTTGCTGCCGCAAGGCCGCTTAGGTCGGCCCGAAGATGTGGCCCAAGCGGTGCGCGCTCTCGCGGACGGCAGTCTCGACTACTCGGCGGGACAAGTGATCGACGTGGACGGTGGCTTTCACCTCCGCACCCTTTAACCAGGCTGTCCGAGCAAGTGCATGGTTCGCGAACGGCCGACACCCCCATTGTGCCAATATCGGAAAATCACTTTGAAGGTTCCGCACCGGTCAGCAGAGGCGAGAGGAATGGAATCGTTACGCACACCTATCGCCATACTATGCAACTTGAATGGATATTGACGGACCGAGTAATTTGGCTCGAGCTACTCGGCGCCAGGTCTGTCTTGTGAGCTCTTGAGTTGGGAAAGCGACTGGTTTCTCCCTCAAACCCGAATCTACAAGGGAAGCCTTCTCGATGACTGTGATCCGCTTATTGGAGCAATGAAAATGCTTGCGCTTGGCAATGCGGTCGTCAAACGCCGAGGGCAACGAGGGGGCAGGGCCGGTCTCCAGCTGCCGGAATCAACTGTTGCAAGGGGTAGGAGCCAAATGAAGCAACACACCCTCGAAGGTCTCACGTTCTTCGGGGTCCTCGATCACGCAGAAGCGGAAATACATCCCTCCCCGGGCGCGGATGCATGCAGACTGGTCGCTGTGGCCTCTCTCGTGCTGCTTTAAGCGCTCCAGTAGGCTTTCGGTCCTGCCAATGTAGACGGGTGCTTTCTCAAGGTTCCCGATGCAGTACACTCCCCCCTTGTCTGACGGGGTATTGAATCCAATCTCGTAACCCTCGAAATCATACCAGTCTGACCAATTCGCTTCTGCCATCCGATTCACGTTAGTCCACGACGGCGGTCGTGTCAACAGACTCAGATTCGGTCGGCCCAACACGCTCTCTGTCGAACCACGGCATCAGGATTCCGTTACAGATCTGTATTTCTGGGCGGATTGGGGCGTGGTGCGTCGGGTTCGAGGGCGGATCCTGTGTGGCATCGTGAGCCCAGACCCAATAGCGCCGCCCCGGCGCTATCGCAGCACTTCATGCCATCGGGCAAGCACGCGCGGCGAGCATCAGGGTTCAATGGCCTATGCTCGCCTTATCACGAGACCGCGAAGGTCAAGATCCTGACTCGGCGGTACGCCAACCTGCAGCAGCGATATCGGGGAAGCGCTACAAGCGCTTGCACCACGGGGCATCCGGCGCTTACCCGGCCGCGACCATTTGCTCGAACCGCTCTTGGTCAATTACCCTCTTTTTCACCAATGTCGTTTGAACCAAGCGCTCCGACACACGGAACCATCGGGCTGCAGCAGTTACGTCGTCAGGTGTCGGCGTATTGGTCCCAATGAAATCGAGCAGGTCCTTGAGCGGGCACAAGAAACTCTGCGCGAACGCCCGCTGGAATTTCTGTCGAACCGACTTGGCGGAGGAGATCACTCCGAGCCGGTCATTCGCCGACCAGATCGCATCACCCAGGACCCGGCAAAGCTGGAAGCGCTTTGCCTCTGGCCAGTTTGCGCTCAGGGCTACAGTGCTAGTTCCGTGGTCCGGGTCGCGACGGCGGATCCCGTAGGAGATGGACGGGAAGCTGCGGATGTGATCGAAGCGTTGCGTCACACCCAGAAGATCCCGGAGCCGCCCGTTCGGAATCGGACCGCAGGGAACCGCAAGGGTTCTGCGCAATCTGCCCGCGGCTTCTTCAGCTAGCTTCCACGGGGGCATCCTGGCGCTAGGCGCGAATGCTTGGTTGGACGGTTCATCTGTTTGAGATCGAGCTGCGGCAATCGCGTTCGATAGATCAACCTTCGTCTTCGAGTCTTCAACCGCCCTTAGTCCTTCTTCGAGTGCCCGTGCGACGCCAATTCCCTGTTGCGAAATGCAAGCCTCGCTGACTGCTTCCTGGCCGACTTCGTCGACAAATTCGGCCAGCCGTTTCATCAGATCAACAGGAGCTTCATCCACATCGAAGCCAAGCTTGGCTTCGATCATCCTCCAGATCGCAAGATTCGGATCTTGTCTCTCCCTCTGGACCTGTTGACGAAGATTGAGTAATGTATCGCAGTCAATCGTGGCGAATTCGCGCACGCGTCCCAAGAACCTGTCGAAGCTCCGTTCAACATCGACAGCCGGAATCAAACCATGGAAACTCGCCTCGAACTTCACCGGTGCAGGCGAATCCCTGTACTGCGGCTGCGTTCGGACCCCCACCTGGCCACCCTCGCCCCAGAATCTGATCGGAGGCCATGCATAGCCGCCCCCGATCGACGACATCTCGTGTGCCAAGAGCCATTCGGCAGTGAGCGTGCCGGCGGGTTCCGGCTCATGAAGGAGCCTCCACCAGTTGTCGAGGATCCAGAAGGCTAGATGGCACGGAGGAGCGTGCAGGAATGTATCCTCGCAATTGCTCGAAACCCTAAACAGTCTAGTCAGAAACTCGCCATCGGCTTGGATTCCAACTTGGCGAATCTCAGTGGCAGACTGCTCATCCAGATCCTTTACGATGATTTCCAGCCCTGCCATTGGTTCAAATTCCGTACTTGCTCTTGCAATGTTCTGCGGCTATACGGTCCCGTTTGCTACCAGAAGTGCGAGCCCACTCACTATATCGGTTGTAGACCGGACGTGCGATCGGTTCCCAATCCAGCACTGGGTATCCGTGATATTCGGAAGATACCACGTTCGTTGGGCGTCCCTCGAAGATCCATCCGTCATCGCCGACTGTCCAGATCAGGTTTCCGTGCCCCACCAAGCCAGCTCGCAGGCCTCTCTCGATCAGTTCCGGAATAGTGCGGATCTTGTCGTTGGTGAAACCTGCGTGTTCGTCGCAAAGTGTGGCGTCGCCCTTCGAGCCTCCTGAGATGCTCAGCCCAAACGCAAGCGGATGCATCTTGTGCTTCTCGCTGCCCCTATAGCTAACCGAACTCATCAAGCGCTGGAGGAGTTCGTTTGCTGGTGCAGCCAGCAGTCGCCTCTTGGCATTGTTGGGACGCCTCTTGTCTCGCCGCGTGGGGGGCCTCCTCATGTTTTCCGAGGCCGCGAGGCCTCTCGCCTCCAATTAAAGCACGTACCTAGATGCGCGGTCGACGCAATCGCATTCGCGCGTTCGCGTATTCTCTTAGCAAATCTTGGCGTTCGGCTTGGACTGAATCTCGGCTGATCGCGCACACCGTTGGCATCGAACGCGGCACGATCGCGGGCCGACTGGACCGCGAGAAGCGGATTCCAGCGTGGGACTTGAACGAGCTCAAGGTACGCCTTGAATGGGACGATTCCAATGATCGCGGGGCGTAAGGACAACTACACTCCCTGATCGCCCACGGGTGCATCAGCCCGGAGGCCCAAGATCAACGCCATGGGGCTGTGTGGCTTGCGCAAGGCCCCAGTGCTATCGTCGCGAACGCTCCTTGAGGCGCGCCGCCTTGCCCTTGAGCTTGCGCAGGTAGTAGAGCTTCGCCCGCCGCACCTTGTGCCGCTTCACAATCTCGATCTTCTCGATGATGGGCGCGTGTAGCGGGAAGATGCGCTCGACGCCCTGTCCGAAACTCACCTTCCGCACAGTGATCGTCTCGCGCATGCCCGTGTTGTTGCGGGCCAGCAGGATTCCCTCAAACACCTGGATGCGCTCTTTCTCGCCTTCCCTGATCTTGACGTGAACCTTGATCTGATCGCCCGGCTCCAGCGCTGGAACTGACTCCTTGCGGTGAGCCTGTTCAATCTTTTCGATGATCGCGTTCTGCATGTTCCATTCTCCAGTTTCGTGTTGCGGCTCCCCGCTTCAGCGAGACTTGCCTCGAATATCTAGTGTGCCGGGATCCGGCGCTTCGCCCTCTGCCGCCTCTAGCGAGCACAGCAAGTCGGGGCGATTGACCCGTGTCTTCTCGATCGCGGCCTGCCGGCGCCAGCGGGCCACTTCGCCGTGGTGACCGCTCAGCAGGACCTCCGGCACGTCCCAAGTCTGGCCCGCTACACGCGGCGACGAATAGCTGGCCGGACGGGTGTACTGCGGACAGTCGAGGATCCCGACACCTCCGCCGTCCAGCGGGTTGAACGATTCGCGGCGCGTCGAATCGGCATTGCCGACCACGCCGGGGCACAGCCGCGCCACGGAATCTACGATCACGCCCGCGGCCCACTCGCCACCGCTGAGCACATAGCTGCCCACCGACAGCTCCTCGTCCACCAAATGCCCAGCGACCCTTTCGTCCACGCCCTCGTAGCGCCCGCACACGAGCACGACGTCATCGATGCCTGCCAGCCGCTGCGCGTCCGATTGGTCGAATACCCGCCCCTGCGCCGAGAGCAGGACCTTCCGCGCGACACCGGCCGGGCACTGGGACGCGATGTCGGCCAGTGCGGCGTCAATCGGTTCGATCTTCATGACCATGCCTTCATCCCCCCCAAACGGTCTGTCGTCCACTGTGCGATGCACGTCCGATGTCCAGTCCCGGAGATCGTAGAGTTGGATCTCCACCAGCCCGGCTTCCTTGGCGCGACCGATCACGCCGCAAGAAAACGGGTCCCGGAAGAAGTCCGGGAATATCGTGACAATGTGAAACCGCACTTCAAGCCTTCAACTCGTCCATCCCCTCCGGCAACCGCGCCACGATGCGCTTCGCCGCAATGTCAACATCCCGGCAGATCTCGGTCACGAACGGCACAAGCATTTCCTTCCGATCCTCGTCGATGACCGAGAACAGCAGGGCACCGCCAAGCGGCTCGTAGACTTCGGCAACCGAGCCCAACTCGCGTCCCGTGGCTTCGTCCACCAGCCTGCACCCCACCAAGTCGGCGAAGTAGTACTCGCCCTCGGGCAGCCCGGGCAGGTCGGCTTTGGCCATCCGAACTTCCGCGAGTCGCAGCCGCTCGGCGTCACCGATGGTCGCGATGCCTTCGAACTTGAGGATCAGCCGCCCTTTGTGCTCCCAAGCCGATTCGACTTGCAAGACCAGTTGCGTGCGATCCGCCAAGACCACGTCCAGCTTGCGGCCCTCGACAAAGCAGTCCAAGCCGCCGACCAGATTCTCGGCTGCAACCTCACCCTTGTTGCCACGCGGCCGGGCGATCTTTGCCACCGTCAGATATTCGGCTCCCCCCTTCATGCATGAATCGAATCCAGCGCTCTGCGGACTCAGTCGTCTTCGAGGATCTCCAAGGTGTAGCGGTGGTTGTACTTCATGCTCACCGCGCCGAGAAGCGTCCGTACGGACTTGGCCGTGCGCCCCTTCTTGCCGATGACCTTGCCCAAGTCGGACGGATCGACCGACAGTTCGATAACGCAGCTTTGCGTTCCATCGACCGCATCCACTTCGACCTCGTCAGGAGTGTCGACGAGGGACTTGGCGATCACTTCAATCAACTCAACAACGGATTCCGTCTCCTGGGTCATCGCTCGTCTCTCCCTGCAGCCCGCTGGCGAGCCGCGTTCCCCGCAATTCTGCCGCTACTCGGATGCTGCTTCGGCCTCAGCCTTGGCGCCGCCGGCCGAATCGTCATCTGTGGCAGGGGCTTCCGCCTCCTGTGGTGCTGCCGCCTCTTGCGATTCTGCCTCGTCCTCGGTAGCGACCGCCTCTTCTGGCGCGGTCGCATCAGCGGAAACCGCCTCGGCAGCCGCGTCCTCAGCCGGCTCGGCGCTGGGGGCAGGCCGGCCCGCGATTGCCTCCTCGGCCAAAGCTGCTTCGATTTCCTCGTCTAACGCCTCGTCGGACTCTTCCACGGCGTCCCCGGCTACCGGAGCTCCGGGCTGGACCGGCTTGTCAGGCTCGACTTCAGGTGCGGGAGCCGCCTCCGGCGCGGCCTCGACGGCGTCCGCCTGGCTCTCCTCCTCTACCGGCTCCATCGGTACGATCTTCTCGTCGAAGTGCCTGACGAGGCGCTGCACGGTCGCTGACGGTTGGGCGCCCACAGAGAGCCAGTAGTCTATGCGGTCGCGCTTTAGCACCAGCTCTATCGGCGTCGGCCGCGGGTTGTAGTGCCCGACGATCTCGATGTTCCGGCTGTCGCGGGCGCGGCGCTTGTCCATCACGACCACGCGGTAGCTGGGTTTCTTCTTGGCTCCTGTCCTGGACAGGCGTATTGCAACCATGTGTTTCCTCCGAAGCGATTCCGTGGCGTTGCTAGCGGCCCAGCAACTTGCTGAAGTCCATGCCGCCGGGTCCGAGCTGACCCGGCCCCATGCCGTGCGGCCGAGACCCTCGCCTGCGCTTGCCTCTCTTGCCTTTCCTTCTCCGGCCCGTGCCGGGAGCGCCAGCGGCGATCCCCTTCATCATGTCCCGGGCCTGGCGGTACTGCTTGAGCAGCTGATTGACCTGTTGCACGGTCGTGCCGCTGCCCGCGGCCACCCGGCGCCTGCGGCTGCCGTTCAAGATATCGGCATTGGCCCGCTCCTTGGCTGTCATCGAATTAATGATGGCTTCGGTGCGCACCAGTTCCTTGGGATCGATCTCTGCCTGCTGCAATTCCTTGAACGGACCGGCGTTCGGCAGCATGTCGATGATTGACTGCAGCGAGCCCAACTTGCGCACCTGGCGGAGCTGGCCGCGGAAGTCATCCAGCGTGAAGCCGTCCGACAGCATGCGCTCCTGCATCGCGACCGCTTCTTTCTGATCGATCTCGTCCTCGACCTTCTCGATCAGCGTGAGCACGTCGCCCAGGCCCAGCAAACGCGAGACGATGCGATCCGGGTGGAACACTTCGAAAGCGCTGGGCTTCTCGCCGGTTCCCAGGAACTTGATCGGGCAGCCGGTGACGTGTCGGATCGACAGCGCGGCACCGCCGCGCGCATCGCCGTCCATCTTGCTCAGCACCACGCCGGTGACTGCCAAGCGGTCGTGGAACTCAGCAGCCGACTTGACCGCGTCTTGGCCGGTCATCGCATCGGCCACGAAGAGAATCTCGGACGGCTCGAGCCTGCCTTTGAGCTGCTCAAGCTCTTCCATCAGCTCGTCGTCGAGGTGCAACCGACCCGCGGTGTCGACCAGCACGACATCCCGTCCGGTCTGCTTGGCCTCGCGCATGGCGCCAACCGCAAGCTCCAGCGGGCTGGTCTCGCCCTCGGCACCGCGATAGACAGGCTGGCTGATCTGGCCGGCCACGATGGCGAGCTGCTCGCGCGCCGCCGGTCTTTGGACGTCTACCGACACCAGCAGCGGCTTGCGCCCCTGCTTCGACAGCCAAAGCGCAAGCTTGCCGGTGGAGGTGGTCTTGCCCGAGCCTTGCAAGCCCACCATCAGGTAGATCGAAGGCGGCGTCTTGGCATGCCGGATCCTCTCGCGGTCGCTGCCGAGGATCTCGACCAGCTCGTCGCGGACGATCTTGAGCAGCTGCTCGCTAGGCGCAAGGGCCGTAAGCACCTCTTGGCCGAGCGCCTTCTCCTTGACGTTGGAGATGAACTGCTTGACGACCTTGAAGTTGACGTCCGCTTCCAGCAGCGCGAGCCGGATCTGGCCCAAGCCAGCCTGGATGTTCTCCTCGGACAACTTGCCCTGGCCGCGGAGATTCTTGAAGGCCCGCTGCAGCTTATCTGAGAGGCTGTCGAACATTGGATTCAGGCCAAACGGTAGCTACGGGGATCGCAATCGATCCCGCGCACGGCCGCTCGGATAGGGAGGTAGCAGGGGGAAACAGCGAAACGAACCGACGCCCCCCTAGGCGATCACTAGAACCATTGTAAGCCGAGACGGTTGCAGGGGTCAACGGCGGCGAGAATCGCAGCTGATCCGCCCAAGGCACGGGTCCGCCTCATCTGGTAAAATCTTCAGCGGACGCGGGTGGCCGCGGACTCACACAAGGAAGGCAACACTATGAGCGTACTCTCAAGACGGGCGGTTCTCCTCAGCGGGGCAGCCGCGGCTGTCGCCGGGCGGGCGGTCGCGGCCCTAGCGGTCGGCGACATGGCCCCGGACTTCACTCTGCCAGGATCAGACGGCTCGGATGCGACGCTGTCCTCCTTCAAGGGCAAGAAGAACGTCGTGCTGGCGTTCTTCCCCAAAGCATTCACCGGCGGTTGAACGCGCGAGATGACAGGGTATCAGGCTGATATCCAAACCTTCACCGACTCCAGTGCCGTCGTCTTCGGCATCAGCACCGACCCGCTCGACACCAACAAGAAGTTTGCCGAATCGCTGAGCTTGGAATTTGCCATTCTCAGCGATGAGGACGGCGCCGTGTCGAAAAAGTTCGGCGTCCTGAACGAAGAGCGGAACATGTCCAGCCGCACGACCTTCGTGATCGGCAAGGACGGCAAGATCGCCCATGTCGAAGCTGGCGGCGGAGCTATCGACCCGGCGGGAGCTGCCGCCGCCTGTTCCAAGCTCTAGACAGCGTCGGCAAGCCGGGCACGACAGCGCGCTACGGCGCATGTGAGCTGCGCCGTAGTCGCGATGAAGTGTTGGGCAGATTACGGATCGCGATGACAGTACGACGCAAGAAGTTCGTGCGCGGGGGGTTCGTTGTTTTCAATATGGTGTCCGCTGTGTTGGTCTATAGCGGTATCATGACCAGCTTTGTCTATCCCTTCTGTGCTATAGCCCTTGCGTACATCGCATGGGAGCCCTGCCTCTACAGGCCTTGGACGCACAGCAGATCGAGCCGTCTCGCGTGCGAGGTGCCACCCGTGGCCCTCAAAGGGCGGGTGTTGTGGTTGATTAGTGCGTAGGGCATCGGCTAGAAGCCTACCTTCGCGAGCTGGCGGGCCGATCCTTGCAGCAACGCCTTGACGCGGTGCAGAGACTGCCTCCTTGCGGTGCCAACAACACTGCGCAGCGTGGCCCAGTTTCACGCCTCCCCAGCGCGGACCGGGCCTACCCGGGATCTTCATGGGCAACTTCACAGACGGCAGGCTGCCGCCCACCCGCTGCATCCCACTACCGGCTCTCGCTGCGCCGCGTGCCGACGGAGCCGACCTGAGAATGGCACCCTGCTTGACTTCACGGACGGCCCTTTCCGATCCGTCAATCGTCCGGCCGACCCAAAACGATCGTTTCAGGGACCGCTTGCTGGGCGTGGCCTAGGCGCTGGTGGGGGCTTCGGCTTAGGCGGTGGCGGTGGCGGCGTGTGTCGGGGCGGGTACTCCGGCCGGATTGTCGATTCCGGCCCCTTATGCGGAAGCATACCTACTCGTCCAATACTCATCGGTCTCGCGCTCGCTGCGCAGTGCCAGTCCCTTCAGTACCGGTAACTCGCCGGGCACGCGATCAAGGACCGCTCGCTGCTTGCGCGACAGCTGACCGCACGCCATGCGCAGTTCCTCGTCGTCTCGTTCATGCACGCTGGCCCACAGCTCCTCCCATTCTGTCGCCAGCGGCCCTAGCGCACGGTAAACCTCGCCGCTGCGCGCGGCTCTTTGCGGGTACCGTCCGACGGCCATGACCACGCCGGCAACCGCTGCGGCCGCGATCGCCGTAAGCGACACCCATTCCGGAAGCTCTTTTAGGACTGTGAGTACGGCTCCTGCCGAGAAGCTTACCGTCCCAATCGTCAGCAGGTCACCGAGCCGGCTGAGGCGGGCGGCCAAGTATCCATAGTACCGACACATCCTGTCAGCGCCGAGCACTCCCTCCCAGATCATGCGCACGGTGTCGTCTGTCGGCTGCATCGCGTCCGCTCCCGTACCTACATCATAAGCGCGTCGTCAAGACGATCCCTTTGGGCGCATCTCCCGGACCCTCGAAACCTGCTGCAGAGCACTCTGGATACCGGCCCGCAAGGTCGGGCGGAAAGGGCTCTTGGTAACCATTTCGGGCGGCACGACATGCTCAGCAACACGCAGGAGTGCGTGCAGGATTGGCATGGTGAGTATGGGGTGAGTATGCGGGCGGCGCGGTGAAGGACCCGCCCCGGTCAAGTTCAGGCTTGCACCAGGTGCGGCGGGATGGCAGCTTTGCCAGAGGTGCTGATACCAGCCGGTCTGCCATGCGCCGCACTCCGCTCCCCCCGACCGGTACCCAAGAGATCGTGGATGCTCCGTTGCAACGTACGCAATTCTGTCGAAGCGTGCTCGCTAACCCGAGTTCGTCATTTTAGGATTTCGTGGACACATAAGTCATTACACACCAATGACATAACACTTTTCGTACGTCCAGTATGTCACTACATTCTGTTGCGCTTGGCGGCGATTTCAATCCACCGGCGTGCGGGTCCGGACGCGGTGCAGTTGCGGCTGAACGCCGGCCGCCCAGGCCAGTGCGGCCGCTGCTTGGTCCGGGCGCGAGTCCTGGCGGCACTCGATGCGCTCCCCACCGGCAGTCACCAGCGTGGTCGTCAGGCGCATCCAGTTGGCCAGCTTGCGGCGGATCGTCTCCCAGCTGTCGTGGATGCCCCGTGCGCCGAGACGGCGCCGCAGCAGATGTACCCCGTGGTAGGCCAAAACGGCGATGAACAGGTGCGCCCGGATACGCTCCTGCTTGGCGTGCCAAATCGGCCGCAAGCCGATCTCCGACTTCAGGCTGCGGAACCTGGCTTCGATCTCGGTCAGTTGCCAGTAGGTGCGCGCCACGCGCTCCAGGTCCCAGTCGGTGTGGCTGGTGCGCAGCACGTAGGTGCCAGCCCGGGCGTCCTTGCGGGCATGCTGGTCGTTGCGCTCCCAGCGCACCGCCTCTGCCAACCGCGGCTGGCTGGAACGAACTCCTGCGGCGCCCGACCACAGATCCCTAGCTGCGCCCCCCACCCCTTGCCCAACAGCAGCTCTGAACTGCTCCTTGAAAACTCCCCCCAAGCGACCGCAACTGCTGCTAGCTGCCCCTCGCAACGCAGCCTTGCGCTACTACTTCAAGACTCAACGTCGATCCCTCGCCGGTCCCCACCGAGATTCCCTTCCATTCCTTCTTGGAGGACTGGATTGTCTCCCTCCGGTCCGTCACACATCACAAATAATCCGGGAAATTCCGCCCTCCCGCCGCCGGAATAATCTGAGAATCTGCTGCCGGAAGACTCCGGAATTCAACAGCGTGCGACTACTTCAAGCTGACGGAGACGGAAGGGCCGGGCACGGGGGAGTCGTTGCGCCAGTTCCCGATCCGGGCGGGCGACTATGTGCTGGCGGATCGGGGCTATTCGACGGCCGCAGAGATCGGGTATCTGGCGCAAGCCGGGGGCTGGGTCACGGTGCGTGTGAACACCGGAGCGCTGGCGTTCCAAGAAGTGGACGCGGAGCCTTTCGATCTGTTAGGGAAGGTGTCCTGTTTGCAGGCTCCATTGGCTGTCCGGTCGTGGTCGGTGAAGGTGGTCAGCGCACAGCAGTTGCGGGTGAGCGGGCGGGTCTGCGCGATCCGCAAGACTGAAGAGGCGATTCGGATCGTGCAGGAAGGCTTTCGCAAGGAAGCCGCCCGCAAGGGGCGGCAGCTGCAGCCGCAGACTCTGGAGTTCGCCAAGTACGTGATCGTGTTCACAACGTTTCCGGCAGCGGAGTTCTCGGCGGCCGATGTGCTGGAGTGGTACCGTCTGCGGTGGCAGGTCGAGTTGGTGTTCAAGCGCTTCAAATCACTGGCCGCCCTGGGGCACTTGCCGAAGCACGACGATGAGAGCGCGAAGGCTTGGCTGTACGGAAAGCTGCTCGTGGCCCTGCTGGTCGAGAAGCTGATTGGCCACGCGACGGCGATTTCCCCCTGGGGGTATCGCTTGGCGCCACCACCGGCCGCATAGCGCTTGGCGCGACTTCCATTTCGTGCTCAATCAAGTCACCCGCGCCATCGAGCCGCACTTGCCGCTGAGTGAGATGATCGCCACATGGAACGAAATCTCCGA
The DNA here is from genome assembly GCA_965207255.1 of Bryobacterales bacterium. Classification (GTDB taxonomy): domain Bacteria; phylum Acidobacteriota; class Terriglobia; order Bryobacterales; family UBA6623; genus VXMF01. Next base: position 1,225,067 of record OZ242276.1, read on the forward strand.
GGAACTTACCGACGCCCCTCGACTCCGGTTGGGGCAATTAGAAGCATATTTCGATTACCGTAAAACAAGTTAGCGCCTATGTGGTCATCTCCCCGGGAGCCAGCCGACCACCGGTGTCGTCTTACCGGTGACCGGAGTTATGCAAGCGCATTCCGAGGAGACCGATCGATCACCTCGACGACGGTGGAGCGAGAGACTAACCGTGCTTGGGGAGGTGTTGCGTCCCGTAGCTCGGGCAGGGTCGCGTCGACTAGCGCCGCAATGGCAGCTCCGCCTAGCGCACTCCTACCAAGCGCCTTCAAAGAGCCCGGCTGCGCCTTGTCCGCCGCCGACGCACATCGTCACGACACCTAACGGCGCCTTGCGCCGCTTCATCTCGTTGGCAATCGTGCCGACCAAGCGCGAGCCGGTCATCCCAAAGGGATGCCCTACCGCGATGGAACCGCCGTTGACGTTGAGCCGTTCGTTCGGAATGCCCAGCCGGTCCCGGCAGTAGACCACTTGCACGGCGAAGGCCTCGTTGAGTTCCCACACGTCGATGTCATCGACGCTCTTGCCCTGGTTCTTAAGCAGCTTGGGGACGGCGAAGACCGGTCCGATCCCCATCTCGTCGGGCTCGCAGCCCGAGGTCGTGAAGCCGCGGAAGATCAGCTTGTAGTTGATGCCGAGCTGGTCCGCGCGCTCTCTTGACATCACCAGCGTGACGGATGCCCCGTCCGAGAGCTGGGAAGAATTGCCGGCGGTCACCGAGCCCTGACCCGAGTGCGGATCGAAGTAGGGCGGCAGGCCGGCCAAGCCTTCCATGGTAGTGCCGGGCCGGTTGCACTCGTCGCCGGTGAGCAGGTGCTCTTGCTTGTCGACGACCTGCTTGGTCTTCTTGTCGACGATCCCCCGCGTGACCGGCATCGGGGCCAATTCCTCGCTGAAGAACCCGTCCTGCTGAGCGGCCGCGGTGCGCTGCTGGCTCTGTAGGGCATATTCATCCTGAGCCTCGCGGCTCACGCCGTAGCGCTTCGCAACAACCTCGGCAGTGACGCCCATGACCATGTAGACGCCGGGCGTGGTCTCCTTGAGAGTCGGATTGGGCGATTTGTCGGGGACCATCATCGTGATGGACTCGACGCCGCCAGCCAGCATCACGTCCTCGCCCTCGGCCATGACCTGGTGGGCCGCCATGGCGATCGATTGCAGGCCGGAGGAGCAGAAACGGTTTACGGTCGTGCCACCCACCGAGCTGGGCAGCCCGGCCAGCAGGGCCGAGATGCGAGCGATGTTGTGGCCTGCCGCGCCGTGCGGCTGGCCGCAACCGAGGATGACGTCGCCGATTTCGTTCGGATCGATCTGCGGGTACTTTTCTAGCAGCGCGCGGATGCAATGGGCGACTTGATCGTCCGGCCGCGTCAAGTTCAGGGAACCGCGGAACGACTTGGCAAGTGGGGTTCTGAGGGAGTCGACAATGACTGCTTCACGCATAACCCAAATAGTGTCGCTCAACCGCGCCCTTAGTGCCAAATCCGGCCTGGGGATGGCAGCCGGTCCAACCCACGGGCCGGTCCGGCAAGAGCCTAGGCACACACGAAGATCTCAGCCAAGGCAGCGCTTGCATTGAGCTATCAGTGCACCTCGTCAGGATCATGCCTCCGCTAAATACTCGCGGCCGTTGTTGGAACATGAACTCTTTCAAGTGGGCTGTCCGCGCCGCTTCGCAGTGTTGCGGGCGGGCACCTCGAACTCATCCGCCATAGGCGAGTTGCCGGTGTGGGCCCGTCGTCTTCAAGGAACGACCGCGACCCCGCATTGCCGGGCAACTGCCAACAGTGCTCGGTCCCGCGAGCCTAACGGTATACTCCGGCGCAAGGCAACTTCGAGGTAGGCAGCGTCGTACACGGAGAGCCCGTGTTGTTCGGCCAGCGTCGTGGTTCTGCCAAAGGCGCTACGAGGATCTGCGTCGTCGGCAACCAGAGCTAGAGCGGACAATCCATCTAGCGCCTCCCGTCGCTGGACAGGCGAGATCAACTTGCGACGCTGTGCGACGAGCAGGCCATTGGAAACTTCAAGGAACCACAAGGGCGGGACGACGGCGACCGTACCCGACTCGACAAGCTTGAGCAGGGTCTCCGATGCGGGAGTTGCCTGACCGGGATAGACCCAAGCGAACGCTATCGATGCGTCGAGAACGAACTCCGATGTCACCGGCGCCCCTCCTCGATCATGGACTTAACCTCTTCGTCATCAAGGCCCTCCCCAGAACCTCTCCACTCCGCAATCGCGCTGCGGAGGGCTATAAGCGAGTTTACGGCTTGGCGCACATCCCTCAGATCACGACCGCCTGCAGGAATGATGCGTGCGACCGGCTTGTCGTACCTAGTGACGACAATCTCCTCACCCTTGGCCACGCGCTGGAGGAGCATACCGAATCGAAGCTTTGCCTCTAAGGCGGTTACCTTGGCGCTCATGATGCCCTCTTGGACTACTGACTAGTCAGTGACTAGAATACCACGCGAGCAGACGGTGTCTGTAGCTCGGCTCAGTCCTTATCGGTATACCGAGCAAGACACCATTGCAAGGCTGCGAACAGCCCCTCTATCGACGGCTGTTACCGGTCTACCCGTTTTCCGTGCGCCAACTACGCCAGCGAGGCAGTCGCTCTGACCACGAGGCGCAAGCCTACACGCGATGCTGAGAACGACTCTGTCCAACGGCCCCATGTGCTATAAAGAGAATCTAGGCACGCGCTCGTAGCTCAGCTGGATAGAGCGTCTGGCTACGGACCAGAAGGCCGGGGGTTCGAATCCTCCCGAGCGCGCCACTTCATTTATCTAAGTGGTTGATAAGAAAGGTGGTACGAGAACACCTTGGGTTGTTGCCCTACATTCTGTCCCACGGTCACGTCTGGATAGGGGTGTCGAGATCGTTCGCTGCCTGAACTTTCGAATCCCAAGCCGACCCAGCCAGGGCCAGCGTTTCTGCCGACTCTCCAAGGTTGGAACTGCGAATTCGATAGCATTCCTCGACGGGGAGCGCAATAGTCAGCACTTTGCCCCCCGTCGCAGGCCACGGTGACGGGGTCGGCCTCGTAAGTGGACAAGTCGGTACCGGCATCTGGACGGCGTGACGTTTTGAATCCCGCCGGAACCATTGTGATTGGCCGTCAGGTTGGCTTGGTGGGTCTAGTCGAAGCCTCGTGTGGCCAACGACATAACTAGAATGAGGGCACGCCGGTGACCGTGCACGAACCAGAGCGCAGTGAATGTGGATGGGGCACGGCCTGTGCCGTTCGACGTGGGCCAGCCATTCCAGGCGTGGGGTGCCCCGGGAGTGGAGGTCGAGCTGTCTACGAGGATTATCTCGGGACGGAGCTGATTGCTCGAGTATCGAAGGCACGCTCGGGAATCGCGGCGGTGATGTCAGCGGATTACCCTCTCAAAGCACACGAATCCTCCTGGCTTGCCCTGCCTGTCGCGTAGGCTGAGTTCCGTATCGTGGCAAGACGACAGGGCCTGGCGCCGATTCTGTTCGCGATCGCTCGTCCGGGAGACGCCACCGGCGCCACGGTGACCGAGACCGCCTTGAGTGTCAGGTCTAATTTCCGGATCAGGGAGATACCTCTCGGCGACATCGAGAGGGCCGAGTTGAAGACGGGGTGGTGGTGGGGCACCGTGCGCGTCCGTCACGCTTCCGGGAAGGCAGTTGTATCTGGGCTCTCGCGGGCTGACGCGACAGCGCTGGCAACGGCGCTGGAAGCCGCGCGGGTCAATTGGTGGCGAAAGGCGGTCGCGGCGCGAATCGAGACACTGCGCTCGGTACACGAGCGCGTGGCGCTGCTCGCCGAGCCGCGGCGGTATGTTGCTCGTAGCGTCTTTCGCGAGCTTGAGCGCGATGCCCGGGACGTCGCCGGCGAGATGGCATCCCGGTGGCCGGATTCGCTGTCGACCGCCCCGGAGATCCGGATGCTGAAGACGATACGGGACCTCGTCGAGAACCCCGATGTGTTCCGGACCAGAGCCAACAAGGCCTTCGCCGAGAGCGAACTCAGCCGATCGCGGGCGTTCTTGGACCGGGTGGAGGCACGGCCGCTCACCGACGAGCAACGCAGGGCGGTGGTTGTCGACGAGGACCACAACCTCGTGGTTGCCGCCGCCGGCAGCGGCAAGACCTCGGTGATCGTTGCTAAGGCCGGCTGGCTCGCGAGACGAGGCTACCGCCGCCCGTCGGAGCTGCTGCTGCTGGCCTTCGCAACGGACGCCAGGAACGAGCTCAAGGAGCGGGTTCGCGGGCGCCTCGGCCATGAGGTAGCGAACAGCGTCACCGTTCGGACGTTTCACGGTCTCGGCATGTCGATCATCGGCAAAGCGGAAGGCAGACGCCCTTCGCTGGCGAGGGAGGCCGAGGACCCAGCGGCACTGCTCGATCTGCTGAAGGGGCTCGTCGCCGACCTGCTAGCCGACCGGCAGCTGTCGGTGGTCCTGCTTAAGTGGTTCCAGGGCCAGTTCGCGCCGTACAAGAACGAGCAGGACTTTGGGAGTTGGGGAGAGTACTGGGACTACATCCGCCGGTATGACATCCGGTCTCTGAAGGGCGAGAAGGTCAAGAGCTATGAGGAATGCGAGATCGCCAACTTCCTCTACCTCAACGGCGTGCCTTACGAGTACGAGTCGGACTACGAGCACGACACCGCGACGGCGGAAAAGCGGCAGTACCGTCCCGACTTCCATCTCCCCGAGGCGGGGATCTACATCGAACACTTCGGGCTCGACGCCCGCGGCAGGACCGCGCCGTTCGTCGATCGGGAAGAGTATCTCGAGGGAATGGAGTGGAAGCGCCAGCTGCACGAGGAAAGAGGAACGGTCCTGATCGAGACGTTCAGCCACGAGCACGCGTCCGGCACGCTGATCGGCAACCTCGCGCGGAAACTCTCTGCGCACGGCGTGTCCCTCTCGCCGATCCCCCGCGAGGAGGTCTTCGCCGTCCTTGAGCAGCAGGGCCGCGTCGGTCCGTTCCTGCGTCTGGTGGCGACCTTCCTGCACCATTACAAGGGTGCCCAGCTGTCCTTCCCGGAAGTTGCCAGTCGGGCCAGGGGCTTCGGCAACCGCCAGCGGGCCAAGGCCTTCCTGGCGGTGTTCGGACCGATCCTCGAGCGCTACCAGAAAACCCTCGCCGATCGAGGTGAGATCGATTTCCACGACATGATCGGCAAGGCGACCGAGCATGTCGAGGAGGGACGCTATCGCAGTCCGTTCGGCTACATTCTGGTGGACGAGTTCCAGGACATCTCGCCCTCAAGGGCCAGGCTGCTGAAGGCGCTGCTGGACCGGTCGCCGGGCGCCCAGCTGTTCGCGGTCGGCGACGACTGGCAGGCGATCTACCGATTCGGCGGGGCGGACATCGCGGTCATGCGCGAGTTCGCGGAGCGCTTCGGCCACAGCGAGCGGTTGGATTTGGAGACGACCTTCCGGTGCTGCGAGCCCATCGCCGCCGTCGCGACCCGGTTCGTTCTGGAGAACCCTTCGCAGATCCGCAAGACGGTGCGTTCGACGCGGAAACTGCAAGGCCCATGCGTGCATATCGGCCTTTCGGAGGGCCGAGACCGGTCCCTGCTGCGCGAGGCGCTCGGCAGGATCGCGGCCCACGCCGCCAATTATGAAGAGCCGTCGAGCGTACTGCTGCTGGGCCGGTACAAGCACATGCGGCCGGAAAACCTAGCTGGCCTCGGAAGGCAGCATCCGCGCCTTCAGCTCTCTTTCAAGACCGTTCATGGCTCGAAAGGGCTTCAAGCCGACTACGTCGTGGTGCTCGGCCTGTGCACCGGGCGGCACGGCTTTCCGACGGAGATCGCCGACGACCCGCTCCTCGATCTGGTCCTCTCGGCACCCGAGAAGCATCCCAATGCCGAAGAGCGGCGTCTGTTCTATGTTGCCCTGACCCGGGCGAGCCGCCATGTCTTCTTGCTGTCAGACGGCGGGCCGCCGTCACCCTTCGTGGTGGAATTGATCGAGGGGAACTACGACGTCGCCGTCTTCGGGCAGTTGCCGGACAAGGGCGTGCCGTGTCCGACATGCGTCCGGGGGCATCTTGTGCGCCGGAAGAGTGCGCAAACCAGAGGCGCCTTCTACGGCTGCTCGAACTGGCCCTACTGCGAGCACACTCAGCCGCCGTGCCCTTCCTGTGGCAAGGGATTGCCGGTCAAGGCGGCGGGCGGATTCCGCTGCCGAGACTGCCGTAAGGCCATCGAGGCGTGTCCCGACTGTGGTGGCTGGCTGCGGACCCGGAAGGGCAAGTACGGCCGCTTTCTGGGCTGCTCGAACTACCCCGTGTGCAAGTACACCCGAGACCCTGCACGACGCCAGCGGAGTCGTGGGAAGTCGGCTGGCGTTACGCCTCGGCGCTGACTAGGCGGGCCTGTTCGTCAATGCGACCCATGCCGACGAGATGGCGGGACCCGTCCGGAGATTGCTGACGAAGGCAAGTTCTTGGAAATAGGAGCAAGAATGGTAGCGACCTCCAGAATTGAAGAACACCGTTGGCGCCGGAAGGAAGGACCTCGATGGCCACTCGATCAACGCCCGTCCAGTCCCCAACGAAGGCGCAACATGCAGCTACGTCGCCTCGGAAATTGCTCCAGACTAAGACGTCCCGTCAAAGGGTCACGAGACTGACGCTGATGCGCAGAGCCCGGTCCACGTCCTCCATCTTCGCTGCCGAGAGTGTGCCGAGTCGCTTGACGAGCCTTCTCTTGTCAACCGTCCGAATTTGATTCAGAAGCACTACAGAATCCACGGCGAGCCCCGTCCGCGCCTTGGCGGATATCAAGACCTCCGTGGGGTACAACGGGTCAGCAAACTTGGAACTGATGGCGGCCACAATGGTAACCGGGCTGGACTTGTTGGCAATATCGTTTTGCAGGACTAGCGCCGGACGTGTCTTTCGGATCTCGGCACCGATCGTAGGGTCGAAATTGACCAAATAGATGTCCCCCCTCCTTGGTCGAAGCATGAGGGTTAGTCAGGGAGGACGAACCATTCCTCAGCGATTTCCCGATCGCGCTCGGATCGAACTGTCGCACCTCGCTCGAGCTGCATTCGAAGGTTCGCTCGCCCCTGTTCGCTGACGTAGTGTCTCACGGCTTCGTCAATCAAGCGCGAGCGCTGGCCTCGAGGCACAGCGCGATCAAGCATCCGCACCGTCTGTTCTGGCAGGGTAATATTGAGCCTTCGGTTCATTGGGGGCCTTTTGCAATGCAATACTCGCCCCCCAATAATACACACTGCGTGTGTGTATGTAAATGCGCACTGGCCAGTGGCGAGAATCTCTCACCGGTGATGCCGTTCACTAGTGCGAGATCCTCAGCAATTCCGGACGACTCTCGGAACTCGTTGATTCTTGCCAGTCCACGTGCCCACTTCAACGGTTCACGGAGTCTGCCATCGAACATGTGTCCCAACCTGACCTGATACTTGCGCTTGATGGTTCCGCTCATCTCAACTTCGCGTTGAGGGAGACCAGTTCAGCGAGGGCGTCCGCCTCGGTGATCGTGGCTGGCCAGCCGTAGGCGTCAGCAACGGCGGCATCTAACCCATGTTTAACATTCGAATTTAGCAAGTTATTCATTAATCACGAGTTAGGTCGAGTCAGGAAGTGCAAGTTGCACTACAAACTGCGCGCTAATCGAATTCGGGCGGGAATCAGAGCAGCAGCTTGCAGGTCTGGCCGGGCAGCTCCTCAAGACCTAGCTTGGTACAGTTCCTGCAACTCTGCTTCCGACTCCGTCGTCCGCCGCACGTGCAGCGTCTGGCCGTTGGCGCACTGCAACGCGGTCGTCACCCGGCGCTGTGTTGCGAACACTTGCCGCAAACTCGCCCAACCTGCGTGCTGCTCCTGCTGCTGCAGCTTGCGCCGGATCACCTGCACCGCTTGGTAGGCCAGCACCGTGATGAGCAGGTAGCTGCCCCGAAGATGTCGAGTACACAGGCGATGTGGGCGGAAGGCGAGGTGCTGGGACCGGGTTGGGAGTCGGCACGGGAACCTGGACCGGTGACACGCCGACACACCCCAGTGCCAGTCCGAGCGCTAGCGCTGCCAGTAGCGATGTCGGTCTTGCGGCCATCACGAGTCTTGGATGCTCTTGATCATAGTCTTCCAAGTTGCCGACACCGAAGTTCGAACCGTTCCATCTTTGAGAGGCCGGCCGGTCCCTCACCGGCCCAAGGGAAGACGCATGAGAGCTAGCACGATCGCGTCCGCGATGCAGCTGGCTTCTATCTCTCCGAGCGTACGGCAAGCGCGGGCACACATAGCGTGGGAAGACGAAAACGGCCGTTCGCAGGAATCCAACGAGCGGCCGGCAGGTGGAGGAGTTCAGGGGCTTGCTGGACAATCTGGCAGTGCCGACTGCGAACACCGTCTAGGTTCCTTGACAGCCGGAAACGATTGACCATCGAAGCCTTCCAACCGATTTACACCGAAGGGCCTTCGACCTGTTGCAGATCAAGCTCACGGCACAGGCAGAATGCTAGCGGGTTGAGAACGCTTGCGAGGATGGCGGGCCCTGGAGGGCTTGGGCTGTCGGACTGCTGTCCAGCGCATCGTCTTCGATAGCATCGGCGCGTAGTTTCAAGTGGGCGAATATCTCACGGGTCGGAGCGAGATTTCCGCCTCGCAGGGCCGCGGGCAGCAGTTTCAAACTGACTGTTCCCCGCACGTTGCCGCCAATAGCCAGAATGCGTTTACGGTCCGCCTCCAGTTTCACGACAACATCGCAATGCATGCGGGCGCCAACTCCGAGATGACGGCGCCGTTGGGCGATTGTCCCATAGCTTCCCCGCCGGCTGCTGCAGAGCAGATCGCCCGGCGCGACAACGGTCTCACCGACATCGTATGCCGTGAAACCAGCCTGGGAAGACCCTGCATCTCGAGCCCGAATGGCTTGATCGACGTAGACATGGTGAGCGATCGAACGTCGGAACTGATTAGACCTGCCGAGTCCGCCCTCGCACATTACCCAGGAGACGAATGCTGCGGACCAGGGATCGCGCCAACGCGAGGCCAAGCCATCCGGCCCCTTCCACCTACTGTTCTGACGGTCTACCATCCAGGATCCATCCGGCGTTGCCGCCCAGTAGCCACCGATCGTCGATGCGACGCGGGCACCCTCGACGGGATCCACTCGCCACCAACGGCGTCGACTCCACGCTTGAGAGCCGCCATCGTTGGCTCTGTTTCGGATGAGTGAACGCTCTTCCCGCTGAATGGTTTCGTCGACGATTGAGAATCCGAAGAACCCCCATTCCTGCACGGCAATATCCACGATCCGCCGCCGTATTTCCCCGGCCGGCAGATTCCGGCAGGTGCTGGACCGGACGCTCATCTGTCCCGGTGGGCCCTTGACCAGTGCCGAAGGTGCCGCGGCGTCGAACTGCTCAGCGGGGAGCCGGTCCAAGGGTTTCTGTTGCGCGAACCAGTCAGGTGTCGAGGCCAGAATCGCCACGGTACCCGCTAACGCCAACAAGATCGTCTTGATCGAGATTCCCATCGAATGCCTAGCCTGCACTACGACCGCTGACCGTGGCCGAGTATACACGAGAGTCGATCGCAACTGGTGTCGTGTCCCGGAGGCTTCAATCGCGCGGTGCTCTCGCCGTACCTGAACGACCACCGCCCGTGCTACTTCCCCAGCTCGGCCACGGTCAGCGGAAGAGGCGGACGCGAAGGGCAAGCTGTGCAAGCGCTACCGGCGGCAGGATCTGATGACACCGTCCGAGAAGCTGAAGTCGCTGCCGGACGCGGCCGGCTGCCTCAAGCCGGGGCCGTTCAGGCTCATTTCACGTTGGAAACAGCAACGGGATAGAAACTCGGTGAGTCCAGATTGACGCCGAGACTTCCACATTCCGGCGTGCACCGGGCAGATCCTTCCCGTAAGCCGTATGCAGGTTAGGCGATCAGTTCCTCGATCACTTGGCCATGCACGTCGGTGAGTCGGCGGTCGATGCCATTGTGGTAGAAAGTCAACCGCTCGTGGTCGAGTCCCAGCAGGCGCAGGGCGGTTGCATGGAGGTCGTAGACCGTGACCGGATCACTGGCGGGTTCGTAGCCGAGATCGTCGGACGCGCCGTACGAGTGTCCCGGTTTGGTCCCTCCTCCTGCCATCCAGCAGGTGAAGCAGTTGGGGTGGTGGTCCCGACCTGCTGTCTCGCCGGTGCCCTGTGACACTGGTGTCCGTCCGAACTCTGTCACTCCCATGACAAGAGTGTCTTCCAGCAGTCCGCGGCCGCGAAGGTCCTCAAGGAGTCCCGCTACAGGCCTGTCGTATTCGCGGGCCATATTCTCGTGGTTCTTGATGAGATTGGAATGAGCATCCCAGCTGTTGCCGGAGCCCCCGTGATAGATCTGCACGAACCGGACGCCCTGCTCAATCAGGCGTCGGCCCAGCAGGCAATTCCTCGCAAGGTTCGCTGTCTTCTCCTCGCCGTAGCCATAGAGTTTCCTCGTCGCCTCCGGCTCGCGTTCGAGATCAGCAATCTCGGGGATGCTCAATTGCATCCTCGCGGCCACCTCGTAGCTGCGGATGCGTGCCTCGAGGCTCGAGTCGCCCGGATGCGTCCGAGCGTACTCGAGGTTCCTGTTTCGCAGCCAAGTCAGGGCAGCCTTCCGCGCACGGGGCTCCAAACCCTCTGGAGGAACGACGTCCGGGACGGGCGCGCCGCCAGCCTGCGTACGGAACGCGGTTCCCTGCACGGTGGCCGGCAGGAAGCCGTTGGTCCATTGCGCGGAGCCACCCCACGGATGGCTGTTGGGGTCAGGGAGCACGACGAACGACGGCAGGTTCTCGTTCTCCGAGCCCAGCGCATAGGTCACCCATGCGCCCATGGCTGGGAACCCTGTCAGGATGAACCCGGTGTTCATTTGCGCCACTGCGGGCATGTGGTTGGCGCTCTTCGAAACCATACTGCGGACAACCGTGAGCCGGTCGGCCTGTCGGGCCATTCCCGGCAGCAAGTCACTGACCCACATTCCGCTATCGCCGCGCTGTCGGAACGGCCAGGCCGGGCCGCGCAGGTTTCCTCCCTGGCCGAAGAACGTAGGCATCGAGTAGGGCGTGCCGTCCCTGCGCGCGAGCTCGGGCTTGAAGTCCCATGTATCCAGGTGGCTCATGCCGCCGATGGCGAAGATCTGGATCACCCGCTTGGCGCGAGGCTGGAAGCGAGCGACCCGTTGCCCTGCGGGCCCGCTCGCCGGAGCGCCGAGCGCCTCTGGTGGAATCATCGAAGCCAAGGCCACCCAGCCGAAGCCGCCGGCGGCATCTAAGATCCATCGTCGTCGCGAGCGGCTATCGGACATACAGGAACTCGCTGGTGTTGAAGAGCCCCCAGCACAGCGACTCGAGCCCTCCGGTGCGAACCAGTTCGAGGCTTTCCGCCAACTCACTGGAGGCGGGCTCGCGGCCCAAAGCCAGCTGGAACGCCAGCCTAATCCGAGTATCCGGGTCCCGGGCCTCTTGTTGCAGCCGCGCGGCAAAGCCCTGTGCCCGATGGTGGACGAAGGAATTGTTCATCAGGCTCAGGGCCTGCAGGGGAGTCGTGGTGGATCGCCTTCTCGGTGTTTTCGTGGACGGCAAGGGGCAGTCCAGTGACTCCAGCATCGGATCGCCGCCCGTGATGACGTTCATTCGGTATACCGTTCTTCTGCGCAGCGCCGGGGTATCGTCGGCAGTCAGCAGGTAGCTGCGCAGGCTTCCGCGTCGCTCGCCGAACTTGAACGGGCGGAAACTCGGCCCGTATATCGCGCGGTTCAGGTCCCCGCTCGCAGCGAGCATGGAGTCACGCACCGACTCGGCTTCCAGTCGACGGGGGGTGAAACGCCACAGGAGGCGGTTCTCGGCGTCTACGGAGGCCGCACCCTCATCGAACCGAGAGGACTGGCGGTACGTCCGTGACAGCAGGATCTGCCTGTGCAGCGCCTTCAGGCTCCAGCCGTTCCGCACCAGTTCGCTTGCCAGCCAGTCCAGCAACTCCGGGTGTGTCGGCTGTCCGCCGTTGTAGCCGAAATCGCTTGGGTTGGTGACGAAGCCGCGACCGAAATGCCCTTGCCAGATCCGGTTGGCGATCACACGGGAGAAGAGCGGGTTCGACGGGTGCGCGATCCATTCCGCCATCGCGAGGCGCTGTGTGGCCTCGGGCGCATCGGGTCCGAGCCCAAAATCCGCGGGGAGCCCTTGGACGCACTCTAACCCAGCCGGCCAGACCCGCTCGCCGGGCTGGTCGACGGCACCGCGCGTCAGCACGTGTGTCGGCTCGCCGGCCTGGATGGTCGCGGCGTGCACGAGTTCGGGCTGCGGGATGGTCTTGAGTTCCTTGTCAAGGCGGATTCGTTCGTGCTCCAGCGACGCGAGCCGATCCCGCTGGTCGGGTGTCATCCGATCCCGGAGTGCGTTTGGGTCGTCATCCCGGATTCCAGCCTCGAACGAAGCCCGAATCTCTACCGGCGAGAGGGCTTCGCCGTACAGTCGCGCTTCGGCAACGCGGAGGTGACGGCTGGCCGGGAAACGCACGAGGGCATCACCGGACCTGTAGGTCTGGAGCCGCCCGGCCGGAACACCGTCATCGGGCCGGTATGGCGCGCCCAGCGGCTTGCCGTCGCGGAACATCCGGATAGTCCCGTCCCCGGTGTAGGAGATGGCCAGGTGCAGCCGCTCGCCCGGGCGGAGTTCCACTGGCTCTGCACCGGGGCCCTTGGACCGGAAGCTGCCGATCGAGAAATTCTCCCAGTGTGGGTTTTCTCCCGGAACGAACTGGATGCCGTCAACCGAGGCGCCCCGGTACCCGCTCAGGCTCCGGATTTCCATCAGTATTTCGGACTTCTCCGGGACGGATTGCACGTCCAGCCAGACCTCGAGGGTCTTCTCCCGGATTTCTACCGCCAGCTTCTCGCTGACACCGACGCCAGTACCAGCTGCGGCCTCGCGAGCCTCCCGGACGTTGCCGTCCGTCTCGTCGACAGGGGGAGCCGGCAGGCCGAGGGAGCCGCCATCGAGTGCCGCGCGTCCCACGAGTGTCAGGTGGAGCGGCGCGTAGTCGGCGCGACCGTCCGTGTCGAATGTCCATCGAGCGAGGGGCAGGGGGGCCTTCCCCAAGGGCCGGGCCGGTTGCGCGGCCCGGTAGAGACTGCCCACATCCGCCCCGATCTGGCGCAAGCGGTCTTCGATCTCCCGCACCCGGGCGTCGCGTCTCCGTTGCTCCGCTTCCGAGAGCAGCGGCCGGCCGTACGGGAAGAGCCCGTCAAGGCCCGCGCTCGGATTCGGCTTCGTCGGTGCCCAGACTGCCTGGAACGCCGCCTTCATGCGGTAGTACTCTTCTTGGCTGATCGGGTCGAACTTGTGGTCGTGGCAGCGGGCGCAGTTCACCGTCAGCCCCAAGAAGGTCTGGGTGACGGTTCCCAGCATCTCCTCGAGGAGATCCTCGCGCACCGCCATGCGCTCCTCCAAGACGGCGGATGTGAGCCCGATGGCATCGACCGGGCCGAGCGTCAGCATAGTGGTGGCCGCGACGCCATCGCGGGTCACGGGCCTCATGACATCACCCGCGATCTGCTCGCGGGCGAACTGCAGGTAGGACCTGTCCCGGTTAAAGCTACGGATGACGTAGTCCCGGTAGGGCCACACATGGTCCCTCGGAACGTCCCGTTCGAATCCCTCGCTCTCGGCGAAACGAACGATGTCCAACCAGTGCCGGGCCCATCGCTCGCCGTAGTGCGGGGACGCCAGCAGCTGATCCACCAACTCTTCGTAGGCGTGCGGGGATTGGTCGGCCAAGAAGGCGTCCACCTCCGCGGGCTCCGGCGGCAAGCCGATCAAGGAAAAGGAAATGCGCCGGATCAGGTCCCTGCGGTCGGCTTCGGGGGAGGGCCGGAGCCCTTTCTCGTCGAGGGCGGAGTAGATCCAGCGGTCGATCGGCGATTGCTGCCAATCGTCGGGGACGCTCTCCGGCGGGGTGGTGTTGCCGAGGGGCTGCAACGACCACCAGTCGGACCCTGCCCGACGCTCCGAAAGGGTGCCGGGCCACTCGGCTCCGGCAGCGATCCAGTCTCGAAGAATTTGCTTGTCCTCGCTGGATAGAGGCGCCCCCGGAGGCATCTCGTCGGCCGCAACACGGGCTAGGATCAGGCTCGCGGACGGGTCGCCCGGAACGATTGCGGGGCCGCGCGTGCCACCCGCCAAGGCCGCGCCGCGGGAGGACAGAGCCAAGTCTCCCATCTGCTGTGTGGGGCCATGGCACTGGACGCACCGTCGCACGAGCACTTCCGTGCCAGAATGCACTTCTGCCGCAATAGCACCTACCCAGATGACGCTAGCGGCGATCGCTGACAGGACGAGGGAGCAACGCATCTTGCAACTGCGCTCGAAACGCGACCGGCAGCTGTCGTTGCGCCAATCCCATTGACTCGGCGTGTGACAACGCCGGGCGCGCTTCGCACCAGACAGCTTAGCTTCCCTGACTTTCGGTCGCAACGACGCATGCAGGTCTGTGGTTCGGCTTAGAAAGCGAATTCGGGTCCGCGCTTGAAGGGAACGGAGACCCGCCGTTGGGTTCGGAGCCGCACTACGAAGCAACCTCTCGGCGGATCAACCTCTGTCCGTCCCGCGAACAAAGCGCCGTCGTTCCCGGTTGCCCACGTCCTCGATCTCCGCGATCACGGCCTCCTGCCCAACTGCCTAGACCTTGCGGCGCAGCAGTGCGCCAGCCTGCACTTGGGCCCACGTCCAAATTTCTTGGATATTAGGTGTTGCTACAAGCTTTGCAGTCACTCACGAAAAAGCGCCTCGTAAACGCACGGCGATGCCAGCCTTCCGAACTTCAATCGTAGGAAGCAGGATGGTGCGCCCCGAGAGGAGCTTTCGCAGGAGACTTGCGACCAACCGTCCCGGGGCACCTCAGCTGGCTAGTGCGAAGACGACGCTATGCGAAATCAGGCGATCCATCGACACGTCGGGAAAAATAGTTGTCGCCGCGGCGATTCGACGGTCCTGGTCGGCGACGAGCGCGCTGGCGTCGTCACAGGCCTGCAGGTGGCCGCGCAGTTGGCACAGCGACTCGGCATCCAGCGTGGCGGCGAGCGTCTCGGCCAAGGGCTCGAGCTCGCGTCGCAGGGGGCCGGTCAGGCTGGCAAGGATTGTGTCCGAGGACTGTTGCGCCACCATGCCATCGAGGATGCGTCGCCCGTTGAGACCGAATATGTCTCCGACCAGGGTTTCGTGCCGTAGGGGTGAGACGATCTCCGCTCATGAGCGTTTCCATGGTCGCAATCCAATTGTTCTTGCGGGCAAGTCAGGCAGCCACGGACAGCCGCTTGCGGGCTTGCGCCAGATCGTACCGGGCCTGACGCCATAGCCACGATTCCGCACTGCCCCAGCCCACGGACTCCAGCCGCACGGCCATTTCCGGCGAGATTGCGCAATGGCCGTGAATGACGCGGAACAGCGTCTTTCTATCCACGCCCAGGCGCTCGGCCGCCGCGCTCACGTTCGCCGCGCCTCCATGTTCCGCCGCGTCCGGCCCAATGCAGTCGTCCGCGATGGCACCGCCCGGATGCTGGGGGTTCAGCCGCTGCCACGCATCGTCTCTCGCTTCAATCTCAGCCATGATGTCCTCCCGTCAGTGGTGGTAGTTCTCGTAGCGGACGGCCCGCACGTCCTCGCCGTCCATGCGGAATGTCACGCGCCAGCCGTGCGATACCCGGACGCTCCAGTCGCCTGCCCGCTTGCCATGCAGGCGATGCAGCCGGTAGGCCGGCGCTGACAGCGCCCGCAGCGGCTGTGGCCCGTCCGGAATGTCCCGCAGCCGACGCACATGCTCCAGATTGATGCCCCGGGCGTCGTTGCGATGGAATAACCGCTCAGCCGCGCCGCGCTTGAAGCTCCGTATCGCCACCAACTACAGTGTGCCAAGGCAAGGTGCACCGTAGAACACCGGAAGGCCCCCTGCAAGCGGCTCAGGCCGACTGTCACGCCACTGACAGACCATGGGCCATCCCGATCTTGGCCTGTACACCGCGAAGTAGGCGCAGAGAGGCAGACCGCGTCGTAGCCAAGTCCCCGAACGCGGGGTCATTGAAGTGAAGGGCCTTGATGATGCCTGACTGACCGCACAAGGGGATCGGATCAGCCGCTACCGGAAATGGTATCGGATGCTGCTCGTGACGACTCTGCGGGACTTCGTTCGGATTGATTACAGCTGAGGCCGGGCGGATAAGAAACACTATAGCCGCGCCAGCTGCTCCTTTGGGACAGGGCTTGTAAGCCGAGTTGAATGAAAGGGTTGGCGGCGGGGAGGGGCCTTGGCGAAGGGAGCGGAGCGGCCGCAGTCTGGGTCCGGATCACCGAATTCGCTCGTCGCCGCGACCGACCTTGAGTTCAACCAAATGGCGCTGTTGCGCACAGATGAGAATGAGCTCCTCAGTAACTTGGCAGCGTAGGAGTTACACTGTGGCCGAAGGGCAGCACGGTCAATTGCGGTCAATGTCCCGTGCCTCCAGTTGGAGTGTTCGAATGAGCGATCCTGATGGCAGCCCTCGCCACGACACTGACCTTGCGAAACGCCAGAACATTACCCGTAAAGGTTCGCCGGGAACCATTGGCGCACGCCATCGGTCCACACCGAGGCTCCATGCTCAACGGAGAGTCCGTGGGGAACACATCGTTGGCCTACGCCACCACTGGGCAGTCTGGATCGGCCCCGCGGTACTCCTTGTGCTGGCCCAGGCGGACTGGCCGTATGGTTACTACATGTTCTTGCGCCTTGTTGTTTGTACCGCAGCCGGATTCCTAGCGTGGCAACAGTGGCAAGTCGAAGACCGCCTTTCCGGTTGGATTGCGGTACTCATCGGTATCTGCCTCCTTTTCAACCCAATCGTTCCGGTTCACTTAAATCGCAGTCTTTGGAGAGTTCTCGACTTGGGGACAGCCGGCGTCCTTGTTCTTCACCTCAAGTCGATTCGAGACGCTCTCGGCCAAGAGATGCGAATCCGGGAAAAATCTGAACCGGGCCGATCCAAGACTCAGCAACTGGTGCGCAATACCCACAATCGGTCTATCCGCCGGTAATCCAGCATGCTCGTTTGACCGAGTGGCGCACTAGCTTGGCATGTTCGACGCTGCCGTCCTCAATAGCGTGATTCCAATGGATCTCGAAGCGTAACGCCTCTGCGAAAAGAACCTGCTGGCCACTACCAGTTAGGCGAAATGGTTTCCGTCAGGCTATTGCCGCCTAGGCCCCGATAACGCTATCCTAGCACACGTTCCAGACCAACTTGGTTGCCCCCAAAAGAGCTCAAAGTCCAACCTGACTTGGTCCTCACAGCGCCGCGAGGAGGAGAAGCTGCAACTCGGGCATGAAGGGCAAGGCGACCTAGGAGAAGGGCGCCGCCGCCGTCCGAAGAATGACTGCAGCCGACTAGACTGTACATCATGAAGCTCGTCCGGTTTCTGGGTCGCTGGATTCTGGTTGCGTTGGTCGGAATCGGCCTGCACTACGTCGGTCTGCTGGTTGGGTTGCTCGCATGCGGCCTACTCTGCGCAGCCGTCCTTGCCGCCGGGGTTGCGACGATTAGGTGGAACTCGGCTGCACGAGAGGCATGGGAGGAAGTGGAAAGGCGCGAATGGGTACAGAGGCTGAAAGGAAAGGAAGATTCTAGATTTCCGCGGTCAACGCGTAATTCTCTGCTGGCTGAGCGAATCTTGGCGAAGCGGCGGCACGTGCCGGTCATGGCATGTTGGGCGCTGGGTCTCTGGGGGCTTGGCTGGGGGGTTGCTCTCTTTGCTGGAGGTCGAGTGCTGGGCTCATTCCAGAGCTTTAACGTGGTGATCCTATTCACAGTAGCTCTTGTCCTACTCCTCAACGCCGCTGAAGCCGCCGAAGACGCGATGGAACTGTCGAGCTCGGCTGTGAGAGAAGCAGAGCAGGAAGAAAAACACGAATGGGTCCGGAGGATGAGAGGGAAGAAAGATTCTAAGTTTCTTCCATCAGCGTGTCGCACTCTACTGGCTCAGCCAAGCTTGGCGATGCGGCGGCATGCGGCTCTATGGGCATGTTGGGCGCTGGGTTTCTGGGGGCTTGGCTGGGGGATAGCTCTCCTGCCGCTGTCGGCAGAATTAGACAGCATTCTCGGCATTCTCGGCGACCCGACCGCGGGTGAGGCCATATTGGTAAATGTCGCGTGTGTGGCTATATTGGCGACCATTGTGTTCAGTGTCTGGTCAACTCGGTGGCTTTGGGTATTGCTTCGAGCGCGAATTGGGGCCGCAGAAGCCAAATACCGCCTCGGAAGGAGATACGACCACGGATCAGGCGTTAGACAGAACTTCTCGAAGGCAGCCCGGTGGTACCGGCAAGCGGCCCAATTGGGCCACGCCGATGCCCAAGTGCGTCTGAGCATTATGCATAGCCTCGGTCTTGGCGTACGTGAAGATCCAGCTGAAGCAGACTATTGGCTCTGTAAAGTGGCCGAACAATATGACACTGCGGCCGAACAGTATGACGCTGACGCCCTGTGCAGACTCGCCAAAATGTACAAGTCCGGTAAGGGCGTGCCGAAGGACAAGGGCAAGGCAGCTCAGTTGTTCTGCAAGGCTGCCGAACAGGGGCATGCTGAATCCCAATACAGACTCGCCAAAATGTACAGGTCCGGAAAGGGCCTTCCGAAGGACAAGGGCGAGGCAGCGAGATGGTTCCGTAAGGCCGCCGAAGAGGGGCATCCTGAAGCCCAGTATTCCCTCGGGAATATGTATGGCTGGGGCGACGGAGTTCCGGAGGACGAAGTCGAAGCCGCCAGATGGTACCTCGAGGCCGCCGAGAGCGGAGATCTATTTGTGGATCAATCTGCGCGAGACCGCCTCAACGAGCTGTACTTTGGCCACTTACGCGAGAGATGTGAAGCCGAAGGGGCCGATGCAGTTAGGTGGCACCACAATGTCGCCAAGGAGGGCGACGAAGACGTCCAATACGGCCTTGGAATCAGATACTGCGTCGGTGATGGAGTGTCCACCGACTATGCCCAGGCGGCGCGGTGGTTCGAACGTGCCGCCGAACAAGGCCATGCGGATTCTCAATACCGTCTCGGAGTCATGTACGCCGATGGCAAGGGTGTGCCGGAAGACGAATGCCTCGCATACGCGTGGCTCAACATAGCCTCTGATCAAGACCACGAATCCGCCCAGCAGGCGAAAGAACGTCTCGAATCGGGAATGACCCAGGAGGAGATAGAGGACGGGCAAGCGCTTCGGATCGATCCCTCGATGCAGTACCGGTTCGGGATAATGCATGAGGTGATGTGGGACGAAGTGACGGCGGCACAGTGGTATCGCAGGGCCGCACGACAGGGCCATGTCCTTGCGCAGAATAGGCTGGGAGAAATGTACGTGGATGGATGTGGCGTTTCAGAGGACCATTCAGAGGCGGCACGGTGGTTCCGACGTGCCGCGGATCAGGGCCATCCACACGCAAAAGCGCGGCTCGGCGCATTCTGTTTTGACGGCGTAGTCATTCCGAAGAGCTTCGTTGAGACAGTACAGTGGTACCGCAAGGCTGCCGAAAAAGGGCATTCTGAAGCCCAATACAGACTCGCTAGAATGCACAAGTCCGGTAAGGGCCTGCCAAAGGACAAGGGTGAGGCAGCACGATGGTTCCGTAAGGCAGCCGAAGGGAGGCATGCTGGAGCCCAGTGTTCCCTTGGGCATATGTATAACTGGGGCGACGGGGTTCCGGAAGACAAAGTCGAAGCCGCCAGATGGTACCTCAAGGCCGCCGAATCTGTGGTTCGAGATAGTCCATTTGTGGAAACTGGGCGAGCCGACCTCGACGAACTGTACTTTGGCCACTTATGCGAGAAATGTGAAGCCGAAGGGGCCGAAGCAGTCAGGTGGCACCACAATGCCGCCAAGGAGGGCGACGAAAACGCCCAATACAGCCTTGGAATCAGATACTGCGTCGGTGATGGGGTGTCAACCGACTTTGCCCAGGCGGCGCGGTGGTTCGAACGTGCCGCCGATCAAGGCCACGCGGATTCTCAATACCGCCTCGGAGTCATGTACGAAGAGGGCCAGGGGGTTGTGAGGGATCGTACCGAGGCGGCACGGTGGTTCCGCCGGGCGGCTGAGCAAGGTCATTCCGAAGCCCAGTCCCAGACTCAACTCACGCAATGAATGCGATGTAGTTCGGATATCGCATTTGGAAAGCCCGGCTACCCGCCAAATACCCGCCCGCGGTGCTGGCCGACCAGCAGTTGGAACAGCCTGTGCGCCATCAGTTCGTGGAGCGTGAGCGACTCCCGGTTGGCTTCCACGATGTCGTCGACGTCACCGGTCTCACCTGCACCCACTTTGAGTGCTTCAGTGGCTTCGCACATGACCGGGTCTTCCAACACCTCTCCCAGAACGATTGCGGGGCCGCGCGTGCCACCCGCCAAGGCCGCGCCGCGGGAGGACAGAGCCAAGTCTCCCATCTGCTGTGTAGGACCATGGCACTGGACGCACCGTCGCACGAGCACTTCCGTGCCGGAATGCGCTTCTGCCGCAATAGCGCCTACCCAGGTGACGCTAGCGGCGATCGCTGACAGGACGAGGGAGCAACGCATCTTGCAACTGCGCTCGAAACGCGACCGGCAGCTGTCGTTGCGCCAATCCCATTGACTCGGCGTGTGACAACGCCGGGCGCGCTTCGCATCAGACAGCTTAGCTTTCCTGACTCTCGGTCGCAACGACGCATGCAGGTCTGTGGTTTGGCGTAGAAGGCGGATTCGGGTCCGCGCTTGAAGGGAACGGAGATCCGCCGTTGGGTTCGGAGCCGCACTACGAAGCAACCTCTCGGCGGATCAACCTCTGTCCGTCCCGCGAACAAAGCGCCGTCGTTCCCGGTTGCCCACGTCCTCGATCTCCGCGATCACGGCCTCCTGCCCAACTGCCTAGACCTTGCGGCGCAGCAGTGCGCCAGCCTGCACTTGGGCCCACGTCCAAATTTCTTGGATATTAGGTGTTGCTACAAGCTTTGCAGTCACTCACGAAAAAGCGCCTCGTAAACGCACGGCGATGCCAGCCTTCCGAACTTCAACCGTAGGAAGCAGGATGGTGCGCCCCGAGAGGAGCTTTCGCAGGAGACTTGCGACCAACCGTCCCGGGGCACCCCAGCTGGCTAGTGCGAAGACGACGCTATGCGAAATCAGGCGATCCATCGACACGTCGGGAAAAATAGTTGTCGCCGCGGCGATTCGACGGTCCTGGTCGGCGACGAGCGCGCTGGCGCCGTCACAGGCCTGCAGGTGGCCGCGCAGTTGGCACAGCGACTCGGCATCCAGCGTGGCGGCGAGCGTCTCGGCCAAGGGCTCGAGCTCGCGTCGCAGGGGGCCGGTCAGGCTGGCAAGGATTGTGTCCGAGGACTGTTGCGCCACCATGCCATCGAGGATGCGTCGCCCGTTGAGACCGAATATGTCTCCGACCAGGGTTTCGTGCCGTAGGGGTGAGACGATCTCCGCTCATGAGCGTTTCCATGGTCGCAATCCAATTGTTCTTGCGGGCAAGTCAGGCAGCCACGGACAGCCGCTTGCGGGCTTGCGCCAGATCGTACCGGGCCTGACGCCATAGCCACGATTCCGCACTGCCCCAGCCCACGGACTCCAGCCGCACGGCCATTTCCGGCGAGATTGCGCAATGGCCGTGAATGACGCGGAACAGCGTCTTTCTATCCACGCCCAGGCGCTCGGCCGCCGCGCTCACGTTCGCCGCGCCTCCATGTTCCGCCGCGTCCGGCCCAATGCAGTCGTCCGCGATGGCACCGCCCGGATGCTGGGGGTTCAGCCGCTGCCACGCATCGTCTCTCGCTTCAATCTCAGCCATGATGTCCTCCCGTCAGTGGTGGTAGTTCTCGTAGCGGACGGCCCGCACGTCCTCGCCGTCCATGCGGAATGTCACGCGCCAGCCGTGCGATACCCGGACTCTCCAGTCGCCTGCCCGCTTGCCATGCAGGCGATGCAGCCGGTAGGCCGGCGCTGACAGCGCCCGCAGCGGCTGTGGCCCGTCCGGAATGTCCCGCAGCCGACGCACATGCTCCAGATTGATGCCCCGGGCGTCGTTGCGATGGAATAACCGCTCAGCCGCGCCGCGCTTGAAGCTCCGTATCGCCACCAACTACAGTGTGCCAAGGCAAGGTGCACCGTAGAACACCGGAAGGCCCCCTGCAAGCGGCTCAGGCCGACTGTCACGCCACTGACAGACCATGGGCCATCCCGATCTTGGCCTGTACACCGCGAAGTAGGCGCAGAGAGGCAGACCGCGTCGTAGCCAAGTCCCCGAACGCGGGGTCATTGAAGTGAAGGGCCTTGATGATGCCTGACTGACCGCACAAGGGGATCGGATCAGCCGCTACCGGAAATGGTATCGGATGCTGCTCGTGACGACTCTGCGGGACTTCGTTCGGATTGACTACAGCTGAGGCAGGGCGGATAAGTAACACTATAGCCGCGCCAACTGCTCCTTTGGGACAGGGCTTGTAAGCCGAGTTGGATGAAAGGGTTGGCGGCGGGGAGGGGCGTTGGCGAAGTCAGTCTCCCATCTGCTGTGTGGGACCATGACACTGGACGCACCGTCGCACGAGCACTTCCGTGCCAGAATGCACTTCTGCCGCAATAGCGCCTACCCAGATGACGCTAGCGGCGATCGCTGACAGGACGAGGGAGCAACGCATCTTGCAACTGCGCTCGAAATGCGACCGGCAGCTGTCGTTGCGCCAAGCTCATTGACTCGGCGTGTGACAACGCCGGGCGCGCTTCGCACCAGACAGCTTAGCTTCCTTGACTTTCGGTCGCAACGACGCATGCAGGTCTGTGGTTTGGCTTAGAAAGCGAATTCGGGCCCGCGCTTGAAGGGAACGGAGATCCGCCGTTGGGTTCGGAGCCGCACTCCGAAGCAACCTCTCGGCGGACTAGCTTCTGTCCGGCCCGCGAACGGAGCGCCGTCGTTCCCGGTTGCCCACGTCCTCGATCTCCGCGATCACGGCCTCCTGCCCAACCGCCTCGACCTTGCCGCGCAGCAGTGCGCCAGCCTGCACTTGGGCCAACGCCCGAATGTCTTGGACATGAGGTGTTGCGACAAGCATTGCAGTCACTCAGGTCACTACCCACGTACTCGGCGGACACAAGGCCTTATCAGTGGGATGGCAGGGATTTCACTTTCGCCAGATGGGCTGCCGGTCCTTCCAGCAAGACCTCGATGCGGTTCAGGCCCTGCTTCCGTGCGGTCGATAGCACGCTACGTAGGGTCGGGAAATCTCGGGCCCCCTGCTCGGATCGGAACCCACCCGAGATCTTCATCCGCAGCTTCATCATGCGCAGATCCTGCTCAGCCGCAACGCCAGATTATGCCCAGTCTGCGTTTCTCGCGGCCCGCCGCCCGCTCGGCAAGGCCAGTCAGCGCCTGGTGATGCGCCAACGCCTCCGGCAGCAACTGGTCGTTGCGCCGCTCGATCCGCTCCAGCAGCAAGCGCGGCAGCGCATGGCCGCGCTCCCGAGCGATCCATGCTCAACACGTGCAGCCACTGCGTCTTGCCTCCGATCCGGAAGCCCGTCTCGTCTAGATGCTGCACCCCTTCGGCACGCACCAGCAGAGCGAGCACCCGCACGGTGAATCCCGGCCAGCCGTGGGCCGTTAGGCTCCCATGTCTTGATAGTGCTGTGTCAAGCAGCACCTCAAGCGGCATCCCCGCCACCTGTCCGCCTCTCGCTCTTCGCCATGCGCTACGGCTCAAGTGTTTCTTGGCGCGGGCACCTGGGTAGTTACGACCAATGATGGATTACCCGAGAAGTTGAGGCTATAGTAATGCGACGACGCAAGCTAGAGCGAGAGTTGACCATCATCGGTTGGCAACTCAAGAGACATGGCGGGAATCATGACATTTGGAGCGACGGTCGAAAGACCCTAGCCCCGCCATCGGGAGGTCGATGAAGAAGTAGCACGCGCAATACTCAAGGACGCAGCGAGGGCCAATGCTGATCGACCTGGGAAAGAATGAGATTCACCGCTCAGGAGACGCCATACTTACAATCGATAATGATTCAGGTGGAAGAATGACCTGCAGCGAGGAACAATGGCGATCGATGATTCTGAGCGGGACATCCAACGGCAACCGGATCTCTGGCAGCGTCTACAAGGGCGATAAGTTCTGGGTAGCCAAACTTCCTGCTCTCGATCTGATGACTCAGGGCAGGACCAAAGTTGATGCGTACGCGATGGTCAAGGATATGCTTGAGACTCTTGTCAATCTGCCGGGGTTCTTGGTTCGTGTGAATCCCGACGAACAGGGTGGCTTCGAGGTCAGGTCGGAGGGTTCGAGCCAGTGGGAGTCCGCTTGGAATCGACATGGGTCAAGTACCGGGGTAACCGCCAGTGCCGCAGATTCTGCATGAGTCCAAAAGCGCCTCGCGGACAAGAGGGGGATAGAAGAACTGTACGGGAGCCTCACGGTCTCTTCCGTCCCACTTCCCCCGAACGCGTTAGCGGCCGCTGTGCTGGGTGGGGGCACTAGTCGACCGGTGTCCGGGATGACTTGCGGTCCCTCTTTATAACCCGCAAAAAAGAAACGGGCGCACCCGCGAATCATAACTAAACGAGTATCATGGCGGAGGAAGAGGGATTCGAACCCCCGAGACCCTTGCGAGCCTTGCGGTTTTCAAGACCGCCGCCTTCAACCACTCGGCCATTCCTCCGTCCTCAATCAGACTAGCAACAACGCAACCCGTTACGAGCGGACAGTTGAGATTGCCGCAGCAGCAAGGGCAATGGATCTCCACTGGCATGACTGTTGAAGCCGCCAACCTGAGGGCTTCGCGAGGCGTCCGGAACTGAAGCTTCAATCTCCGGATCGAGGGACGGGTACAACCCCTCGTGGATTCCAGCCAGGCTGGCTTGACAATGGGCTGTTAGCGCTTGAGACCCCAAGATCTGGTTTGATGCCAACAGGCCAGTGCGGCAAGCGAAGGCACCAGTGGCTCGGAAGGGAGCACGCCGCGCCATCCATGGTCGGAGACTCCTCGCCAACGTCGGCTCATTGGCCACGCACGAGGGTTCTGGTGCCGTGACTCTCGTGACGCAGCTCTTGGTTGCCGCCGAGTGAAGCATCGGAGTCGTACAACCCAAGGGAGCGACTGTCCAATGATCGATGCCGGCCCGCCGGGTAGGGCGTCGCTCCACATGAAGCAGTTGACAAGGATTCTGTCCTTGCTAAAGTAAGGCAATGGCGAAGGTGACGAGCAAGCTGCAGGTCACGATCCCCAAAAGGCTGGCCGAACGGTACAGCATCACGCCTGGAGACTCGGTCCTTTTCCAGGAGGCCGGGGATGTCATCCGCGTGATTCCCATGGCTGCGCAAGCTCCCACCGCACTCGACCGAAGCCAGCGGCTGGCATTGTTCGATGCCGCTACGCAGCGACAGCGCGACCGTGAAACTGGAGTTGGCCCGGATCCTGTTCACGGTCGCGGATGGACTCGCGAGGAGTTGTACCGGCGTGGCCGTGTTGATTGACACCAACGTCTTGGTGTATCGCTTCGACCCACGGTTTCCGATCAAGCAAGAAATCGCCACTCGCATTCTTCGCTCAACGCTTGAGTCGGGTAACGCACGGATACCCCATCAAGCTGTCGTCGAATTCGTCGCAGCGACAACCCGGGGCCGCTCGGACACTCGGCTCCTCAGCGTTCCGGACGCACTACGCGAGGCTGAGGAAATCCTGTCCCTTTATCCGATCCTGTACCCGAGCGAAGCAGTGCTGCGAACTGCGCTGCGCGGCTTTGCAGCATACGGGATGTCATGGTTCGATGCACACTTGTGGGCCTACGCGGAAGTCTATGGGCTCGATGAAATCATCTCAGAGAACTTTCAACACGGTCGGCTCTATGGAAGTGTGATGGCACGGGATCCGTTCGTAGAGGCGGACTGATTGACCACCGGATTGAACCGCTAGGCTCTTCTCGCGCCGGCACTCCGCCTAGCGACCTAGAGGGCGATCTTCTAAACCTATTCCAGCCTACCGGCGTGCACCGCCAAATCGCGCCGCGGATGAATGAAGCATGGCGAAATGCAGCAAGATCGAACGATTCATCGGCGCAAGCAAGTACCGGGACTTCGCCGAAGAGCAGCGCACAGCCATCGAATGACCCGCCCGTGTCGAAGAGCTGCCGTGCGGGGAGCGCCCGAAGTCAATCGCCTGGCGCCTTTGGTAACTCACATCGCTCCACTTCGGCTTCAGGGATGCAAAGTCTTGCACTCGCAGCTTGGTCAATTGGGAACTCTCGCTTCGATCTGTTCCAGTGGCCGCCAGCTGCAGTGATGTACGCTGCAACTACATGCAGCGCAGATTGGATGGCAAGGTAGCCCTTGTCACAGGTGCGTTCGGCGGAATCGGCTCCGCCATCACGCGGCGGTTCTTGGCGGAAGATGCCGTCGTGATAGCCAATGATGTCACTGGGTCGCCGCCCACGGACCTGCACGCCCCAGGCTCCGGCAGCGAAGAACGCTTGATCGTTCATCTCGCCGATCACGCGAAAGAGTCAGACGTCTCCGAAATGATGCAGCGCACGCGAGAACTGTTTGGCGGGCTCGACATCTTGATCAACAACGCCTTTGCCGCGTTCGACGACACCGACATCGAGACCCTTCGCGAGCAGGACTGGGACCACACCCTCGACGCCTGCCTGAAGGGACCATTCCTGTGCACGAAGCACGCAGTGCCCTTAATGAAGGCACGCGGCGGCGGCAGCATCGTGTCCATCTCCAGCGTCAACGCGCTCCGCGCTGTAAGCGAAACGGCCTACACGGCCGCAAAGGGGGGCCTGATCTCCATGATGCGCCTCGTAGCCGCCGATTTCGCCGAGTGGAGCATCCGTTCCAACGTAATCTGCCCCGGCACGGTTGCGACCTCCGCTTCGCTCGACTACTGGGAGCAGTTCCCCTCCGGCTTCGCCGAACTGAAGCGGATGTATCCACTGGGGCGGATTGGCGATCCTGATGACATCGCCAACTACGCCCTCTTCCTCGCCTCTGACGAATCCAGCTGGGTGACTGGCACCGTCCATGCGGTGGACGGCGGGCTAATGGCTGGCACCAAGCTCGGCGTGCGCTGAGCAGCTCGTCTGCTAGACTCCAACAACTGTGACACGCACCGCCAAGGCAATTCTTATGGCGGCACTGCTGCTAGTGGCCACTTCCTGCGGCTCAGAGGCGACCGAATCCGCTACGTCATCGGCAGCGGCTAGCGGGCGGGCGGGCTTTCTAAGCGAGCGCTTCTCCGATGCCGCCTTTCAGGGCAACACGAAGGCCGTGGAAGAAATGCTGGAGCTGGTCGATGTCGACGCCGTTGACGAGGGCGGACGCACGATGCTGATGCTCGCATCCTACGGGGGCCACTCCACAACGGTTCGGTTGCTATGCGAGAACCAAGCGAATCCCAATCTCAAGGATGTAAATCGTCGCACCGCGTTGATGTACGCCGCGTCGGGTCCCAACTCCCACACGGTCGAGATCCTGCTCGCCCACGGAGCAGAGGTCAACGTGACGGACGGGGACGAAGGGTACACGGCGCTGATGTTCGCAGCGGCCGAAGGGCACGCCGACATCGTCCAAATGTTGCTCGACCAAGGTGCGGACCCAAACCTGCGGGACATTGATGGCGAATCAGCTCTGAAATTTGCCACCGACCAGAACCACCAAGGCGTGATTGCGGTGTTGCAGAAGGCGGCAAAGGATTGACGCGCACGGGTCTAACAATCCCGGATTCTACGACCCGCACCAGTGCGCCAATGTCGCCCGCCGCGCGCTGGCGTTTCGTATGCCTAGCCAGCTTGGTCTTGCCGTTCGCAGCCAAGACATTCGCCCACGAATTCACAATCACGCCCGCGACCATCGTTATCACGGGCGACGGTCGGTTCCAAGCCGAAGTCGGCCTCGACGCTGATGCCCTGGCTCTCGGCCTGCCCCTTGAAGCGGACTCTGAAGAAGTCGCGAGGGGGATGCGGGAGATCCGCGAAGGCCAATTCGAAGCAGCAGTCCAAAACGCTCGCAACGCAGTGCGCGACGACATCCGCATCGCCTTCGACTCCGCACCTGTAGAGTTCGAGGTGCAGTTTCCCCACACTGGCACTCCGGCCGCGACCAACGCCGACCCGCCGACAGTGTTGGGAGCCCTCGCCAGGCTCACGGGCGAAATCCCAATTGGCGCTCGCGAGCTAACCTTCCGAGCGCCAATTAGGTACAAGACGGTATCGCTCGAGATCGTCTCGCCAACTCTGCAGACTCCACTCAACCTCCTGCTGGAGCCAGGTCAGGCCAGTCCGCCGTTTCCGCTCGTCGAGACCGGGCGAGCAATTCCGCGCCAGGGTGTCTTCAGCAGCTACCTCAAGTTGGGCTTCACCCACATCGTGCCTAAGGGACTCGACCATATCCTTTTTGTGCTGGGACTGTTCCTGCTCAGCACCCGTTGGCGCCCGCTGTTGTACCAAGTCACCGCTTTCACCGTCGCGCATTCGGTGACCCTCGCACTGTCCATGCAAGGCGTCGTATCCCTGCCCGAGCGGTTCGTGGAGACCCTGATCGCACTCTCGATCAGTTGGGTGGCAATCGAGAACATCGCCACATCCGAGCTGAAGCCGTGGCGAATCGGCTTGGTCTTCTGTTTCGGCCTGCTCCACGGGCTAGGCTTTGCCGGCGTGCTCAGTGAACTGGGCATGCCCGAAGGCCGGTTTCTGGCCGCGCTGCTGTCGTTCAATCTCGGCGTGGAGCTTGGCCAGGTCAGCGTGATCTTGATGGCATTTGCGGTCTTGGGGCGGTTCCGACATCTTGAGGGGTATCGTCGCTATGTGATCCTCCCCTGCTCGGCAGCCATCGCGGCGACGGGGCTATGGTGGGCGCTGACCAGAGCGCTCGGGTAGCCGACAGCGGGAAGGCGCTTCACCGAGCGCGACTCTACGAACCGCGCGTATACGAGCCGCTATCCAATTCCATCTACGGTCTGCTCTATGGTGCGCTGTTTGAGCACAATGGCCCGACTCCAGCTGGCAAGGGCAACGGCACTATCATGGTGTCTCTGTGGCTACGGTCTTCATCCCTTCCATGCTGCGACCCCTCGCAGGCGACCATGACATGCTCGAGGTGGGCGGAGCGACCGTTCGCGAGGTCGTGGAGAACCTAGTCGAGCGCTATCCCGGCTTGAGAGAACGCCTGCTGGCCGACGGGCAACTGCCCGGCAACATTTCGGTCGCGATCGATGGCGAGGTCTCGACGCTCGGGCTACTAGATCAGCTGGAACCGGACTCTGAGGTCCACTTCGTTCCAGCAATCTCCGGAGGGCGAGAATAGGGCGATGCAGACTCCGTGGGGCGAAATTGAAGTCCGAGATGCGCATGCGCACTTCTTCGGCCTGTCATTTTTCAAGGCTCTAGCGCGGCAGAAGGCGGTTTCTGACACAGCGGCGATGGTAGCCGCGCTCAGTTGGGACATGCCACCCGACCGCAACGAGGATCTGGCCGAGCGCTGGGCAGGCGAGTTGGACCGGCATGGTGTCGCAAAGTCCGTGCTGATGGCAAGCGTCCCCGGCGATGAAGCGGCGGCAGGCGACGCGGTGCGGGCATTCCCTGACCGCTTCTACGGCTACTTCATGCTCAACCCGTTCGCAGACGGTGCGCTGCAGAGGGCTCGCACGGCCTTTGAAGACTTGGGCTTGCAGGGCTTGTGTCTGTTCCCAGCAATGCAGGGATTCTCGGTCCAAGACACGGGACTCGGCGCATTGTATGAACTGGCGTCCGAGGCCGACAAGCGCGTGGTATTCGTTCACATGGGAGTGTTGACCGTCGGCATTCGAGCCAAGCTCGGCCTGCCGTCGAGATTCAACTTGAGCTACTCCAACCCGATCGACCTGCACCGCGTTGCAATGGATCATCCCACCACGAACTTCGTGCTCCCGCACTTTGGCGCGGGCTACTTTCGCGAGGCACTCATGCTGGCTTCCCTAGCACCGAACGTCTACCTCGACACCTCCAGCAGTAACAGCTGGACGAAATACCTGACTCCGCAGCCCAGCCTGCAAGATGTCTTCGCCCAAGCGCTGGATGTGGTCGGTCCGAAGCGTCTATTGTTCGGCTCGGACTCATCGTTCTTTCCTCGCGGCTGGAATTGCACGGTGTTCGACGCTCAATGCGAAGCGTTGGCCCAGGCGGGCGCATCGCAGAGTGACGCCGAGGCAATATTCGGTGCCAATCTGGCCCGACTTCTCAGCCCAGAGTCCTGCCGCTAGGCACACGCAAAAGCCTACCCTCGGATCCTGCGGACATTCCGGCATTCACGCCCCGCTGGAACACTCAGCCTCGGCCAGTGGGTACGATGGAAGCAAGCTATGTCAAGTCAAGGTCTTAACCGACGGCACTTTTTCTTCGGCTCGCTGCTCGCCGGCGCGATTCCGTCCGGTGGCTACGGAACGGTCAAGTCGTTACGGGCGGTGGGGTACAAGCCCTACTACGACAAGCTGAACGTTGCGGCGATCGGCTGCGGCGGCCGAGGCGGCCGCATCTTGAACGAAGTAGCGCAGACCGAAAATATCGTCGCGCTGTGTGACGTCGACGAGAAGCGCGCCGCGGAGAATTTCCAGCGATACGGCAAGCAGCCGAAGTACGCAGACTTCCGCGTAATGCTGGAAAAACAGGACAAGAACATCGATGCCTGCACCATCGGGATCCCCGACCACATGCACGCGGCGACGGCGCTAGCCTGCATGCAGGCGGGAAAGCATGTCTACCTCGAAAAGCCGTTGACGCGCACGCCGTGGGAGGCGCGCCTGATGGTCGACGCAGCCAAGAAATACGGCGTCGCCACGCAGATGGGCAATCAGGGCTATTCGCACGAGAGCATTCGGGCCACAAGCGAGATTCTCTGGTCAGGCGAGATCGGCGATGTCCGGGAAGTGCATGCATCGTCGTCGCCAGGGACCCATCCGGTTGGACTGACTGCCATGCCGGACGAGACGTCGGTGCCCGCAGGCCTGAACTGGGACCTGTGGCTGGGAGGCGCGGACATGCGCTCCTACAACCCCACATTCACGCCTTATAACTGGCGGGGTTACTTCGACTTTGGAACCGGCCAACTCGGCAACTGGGGCATTCACGTGCTGGGGCCGGTGAATATGGCGCTACAACTGGGAGCGCCGACAAGCGTGGAACTGTTGCGGCAGGTTGATTCCAGCCAGTGGACGTTCCCGACGCGAGCTGTGCTCAGGTACGATTTTCCGGCGCGCGGCAAGATGCCGCCGGTATCGGTCTATTGGCACGATTCGCCCCGGCCAACCGAAGAGGAAGCCTATCGCGTGCCAGGCATGGAGGAGCAGACGATCCTGCCGTCGGCGAACAATCTCAGCGCCAAGGGGCGCGGACCGGAGCCGCCGCCGAGCAGGCGGCGAGGACCGCGGGCACCGCGGACCGGCCCGCCGACGGGCGCGGGAGGGCCGGGCGTTGCAGTATACGGCTACGAGCGGCGCGGCGACCCTGCCCAGCCCGGCGTGCTCTCGAGCAACGGAGCCGTCTTTGTGGGATCGAAGGGCATGATGGCTACGGTTGCACGCGGGGAAGGCGTGCATCTGCTGCCCGCCGAGCGCTGGCACGACTACGAGCTGCCACCGCAGCTCTTGACGCGATCGCCAGGCCACATGAACGACTGGGTGCGCGCCTGCAAAGGCGGCGAAGCAGCCTGTTCGGATTTCCGCATCTCCGGGCCCTACACCGAATGGGTCGTGCTGGGCGCGATCGCGTTCCGCGTTCCGGGCAAGCTCGATTGGGACAGCGCGAAGTTGCGGTTCACCAACAGCGACGAGGCGAACAAGTATGTCAAGCCATCATTCCGGAAGGGGTGGGAGTTGAGCCTCTAGCGGTCCGCACTGCACAAGCCTGGCACGCCGCCACTGGTTCGCACGCCGTCCGGCCAGCGGAGCTATCGGGTTACGTTGGTCACTGGCCATCCAAATAGACTGGATGGCGCTTTTCCCTCCGCATGCTCTCGTCGAAACGGCGGGCGATCCCATCCAGCCGCTCGACGATCTCCGGACGCTCCGACGCGAGGTTCCGGCCCTCCGCCTTGTCGGCGTTCAGATCGTAGAGCTCCGCTTCCTCGCGCAGTCTGTGATGGCGCTCATACAGCTCGGGATTCTGCAAGTACCAGAGAGATGCCGACTGCTCGTGAGGCTCGCTACGGCGGAGGAACAGCTTCCAATTTCCGAGTCGGACCGCTTGCAACTGCATCCCGAAATAGTAGAAGAACGGTTCCTGCGAAAGCCCTTCCGTCTTGCCCAGCAGCAGGTCGGCGATCGAACGCCCGTCGATCACCCTGTCGCTAGGAGTGTCCGCGCCCGCCAGTTCGGCCAGAGTGGGCAGCAAGTCGAGAATCGAAGCCGGCTCGCTCGTCTGAGTGCCCGCAGCAACCGTGCCGGGCCACCGGAAGATACCCGGTTCTCGCATTCCCCCTTCGAAAGTAGTCCCTTTGTTTCCCCGCAGACCGCCGGCGCTCCCGCCAGCACTGCGCTTCCCCCACCGGCCGCCACCTCGCGTAGGTCCGTTGTCCGATGTGAAGACGACAAGCGTCTTCTCGTCCAAGCCGAGTTCCCGGAGTATCCGTAGCAGCTCGCCCACGCTCCAGTCCATTTCCTCCACGGTGTCGGCGTAGAGCCCGTGTGGGGAGCGCCCCTCGAAGTCCTCCGAAGCATACTGCGGGTTGTGCGGGAAGGTGTGCGGCAGGTAGAGGAAGAACGGTCGGTTGCGGTTCGCCTCGATGAATTCGACAGCCCTCTCCGTGTAGCGCCGTGTCAAAGTGTGTTGGTTGACCGGCGCCTCCACGATCTCGTCGTTGTCCAGCAGAGGCAGCCTCCAGAATGCGTGCTGTGGCCGGAGAACGGTGTCAGGCTCCCACTTGAGCATGTCATTGGAGTACGGCAGTCCGTAGAAGAAATCGAAGCCGTGGCGTTGGGCGCGGAACGGCTTGGGCCAGCCGAGATGCCACTTGCCGATCGCCGCAGTGGCGTAGCCTTTGTCCGACAGGATCTCCGCAATGGTGATTTCGGCGGGCGGCAGGCCCGTCAATTCGGTCGGGAACAGCACGTACGGCACTCCCGCCCGGACCGGGTAGCGGCCAGTCAGCAGAGCAGCCCTCGACGGGCTGCAGAAGGGAGCGGCCGTGTAGAAGTCTGTGAACCGCATCCCCTCTGCCGCCATGCGGTCCAGATTCGGGGTGCGGATGGTCTCCGATCCGTACACGCCAAGATCGCCATACCCGAGGTCGTCAGCGAAAATCACAACGAAGTTCGGCAGTTCGGCCAAAGCGTTGGGCACGGAGAGCGCTAGCAGGACTGCGAGGTGGACCAAAGTCGGACCGCGCCGTTGGCGGGTCTGCGATTGCCCCGCGGAGGCGACGCTAGCTAGGGTTTCTCGGGAGCGGTGCATCGGGATCATCATGCCAGAGCTTACGGCTGAGTTTCAGCGCCTCCTGCCAGCTACACGCCTCACGGGCCCCTATCTAACGGCCTGCACGCCGCTCGGCCGGGCCATCTCCTTTCGAGCACTGCCTAGATCGCGGTATCGCTAGTCACCACCGTTGCCGTCATTCCACGAAGAGCGCGTCTCCGGAGGCTACCTGCCCTGCCGTTTCCTGCCCTGCCACGACTCTGGCGGGGGCATGCCAGGTCAATGACTGAACGATGGGGGTTCGGATCGGGGATCGACGACACGATTCGGCGTGTCGCGTCAGCGCGGTGCGTTGGCAATGTCCGCAAGCTCGCCCGTCCGAGTGCCCGAAGAGCGCCTAGCTCTTGGGGACGCTCAGCCGGACCACCGTCACAGAATGCTTCGGGAATTCGTATGTAAACCGCGGACCGTCGATCCGCACCTGCGTTTCGCGAGCCGCG
Organism: Bryobacterales bacterium; assembly: GCA_965207255.1. Taxonomy (GTDB): domain Bacteria; phylum Acidobacteriota; class Terriglobia; order Bryobacterales; family UBA6623; genus VXMF01. The sequence goes on from OZ242276.1 coordinate 1,259,027, forward strand.
ATCGTGTTCGGCTCTGAGAAGCTGTTGGCGTCCTCAAGCGTCGGAGCCGTGATCGTGGTCACGCTAGCAACGTTGTCGAGGTCGCCTGCTGCGTTTGCGATCTCGACAGTAGCCCGAATCGCCTGCGTGGCAGAAGTGTTGACCGCTTTGAGATACAGCTCGGTGCCGGCATCGTCGGAACTCGCAGTCACGTCGAGCGCGGGGACGCTGGAGCCGAGTTCGGCGTCACCGGTATCTAGCACGACGTCGCAGTCCACCGCCGTAGCCAAGCGCCAGTTGCCCCTGTTGCGGTTGTATGCCTCGATCACCGAATATGTCGCCGACGTGAAGACGTCGTGGCGGCTCGCTTGGATGATTCCGCCCGGCCAGCCGTTCACCAAGTCGGACACTGCGCTCATGCGGATAAGGTCTCCCTGGCGTTCAAAGGCGTTCATGAGGCGTGCCCCGTACATTGCCGACTCCATGGTGTGCTGGTGCGGGATTCCGAAGGTGGTGTTCCATTCGTTGAGCGCAACTCCGATTTCGCGATTAGGCACGATCTCCTCGATCATGTTTCGAACGCGGCCATAGAGCTCTTCGTACCATAGAGGCCTCGCCATCAGCGCCGCGTAGCCTTTCGGGTCGTCTTCCTTAGGTCGGTAATGGTGGATCGACAGCATGTCGATTTCACCGCCGATCTCTTCGAGCACAACCCTGTTCCAATCCGGGCTCTCGTCACCGACGGCGATGATCTTAATGGACGGATCCACCGCCCTCATCTGGCGGATGTAGCGCCGGGCATTGGCCGCGTAGGTGGAGGCATCGGAGTGGCCGCGAACCCAATCGCCCCAGATCTCATTGCCTATCTCCCAGTAGATGACACCGAATGGCTCGGGATAGCCATCGCGTGCACGCAGCGCGCCGTACCGGGAACTCGGGTCCCCATTGACGTACTCGACCCAGTTCGCAGCCTCTTCGGCGGTTGCCGGGCGCGATTCAGAGCGAATGTCGCCGCCCGCTGCGCGAATCTGCGCCGCCTCGACAACTGTCACCCCCGCGCCCTCGACATTGACGACGATGTTGGGCTCCGCGCCGACGAGCCGACAGAATTGCAAGTACTCGATTGTCCCGAAGTCGGCGGGTTCGGGGTCGTCGTCCCACGACATGTTGATCCACACTGGCCGCTCGTCCCGCGGACCGATTCCCCATTCCCAGTGGTAGTCCTGCGCAACGTTGCCCCCAGGCCACCGAATGAATGCGGGTCGCAGCGCGAGGACTCTCTCCAGCACGTCCGCCCGGATGCTGCTCGTGGCGTCGCCTGGCATCAGTGACACCTGATCAACCCAGATTGTCCCGACACCGAACATGCGCAGCACGAATCGAGCGCCCGGGTCCGTCCTCGCAACCGGCAACTCAAATTCGTACCTCGTCCACTCAGAGGGGATGCTCTCCAGTTCCGTGACTCCATAGACCTCGCCGCCCGAGCGGTCCTCTTCCAAAGACACCGCGAGAGACCCAGCAAAGGTTCCGCGCGTATCGACACCGGAGTCCGTACGAACCGCGTTCGCGGCGCGCAGCCACAGGGAGGCCCGATAGGTCACCCCTCCGCGCAGAGGAATCCTAGGCTGGTAGATGCCGTGCCCTCGTTGCTCGGGCAGCAGGTTGGTCAGGACTTGGGCACGATTCTGGTAATCCGAGGGGTAACCCTGTTCCGTGATGCCGTATGCTTTCCCTCCCAAGAGGAAACCGTTTGCATGGTTGCGGGTGTCCGGGTAGCGCTCCCAGTAGTGGGCCGCCGCTGGGGGCGGAGCGACATCCTCGAACCCCCTGTTTACCAGAATTTCGGCCCACAGCCCCTGCTTGATGTTCTCGAACATGAACTCAGCGAAATGGCCGTAGAGTAGGTCGCTGATGGGATTCAGGCGTTGCGAAGCATCAACCCGAATCGATGCCTGGTCGATGGCTTCGGAGTCGACTTGCGACTCGCCACACGCCTGTAGCATCGCAGAAGCGGCAATCAGGGCGCCCACAAGAGGACGCATGGCGAAGCTCCTTGTTCGGCAGATTCGAGGCAGGCTGAATGCACGGAGTCTTCGATGTCCCATTGTCTGTTCCCGGAGCAATGGATAGCACAGCGACCTACATGCTGGCAATGCGCACGGGCCGCGAATCTGGTGGTGGCAAGAGCAGGAACCCTTGCTTTGATGTGACATCATCAGATGGATGCGAGCCACACTAGATTGACGATGACGTGCTATTCGCGGTGAAGGATCTGGCGGCAGTCGAAGAGAAAAGTGCGGGCAAGACGCTCTCCGACTTGGCTCGGCAAGCACTCCAGCGACAGCCGACCGAGTCCTCGGAAGTACGGAACGGGTTCCCGTTGCTCCGCAGGTCGAGAAACTTCGTGACTACGCGTCAAGTTGACCAATTGCTTGAGGATCAACAAGGAAAATGAGGGTCCTTCTCGACCTGAACGTACTGATCGCGCTGTTCGATCCGAGGCAGGTCCATCACGACCGAGCGCACATTTGGTGGGAGCACCACCGTGCGTCGGGCTGCGCCTCTTGTCCGCTGACCCAGAACGGCTTCGTGCGTGTGCTGTCGCAACAGGGCTATCCCAATTCTGTTGCCACTCCGGTTGCGATCCGCATTCTCGGAGAAGCGGTGCGCGCGCAGGACCACGCATTCTGGCCGGATGACTTGTCGATCACTTCAGGCGACCACTTCCGTTCGGAGCGAATCTTGGCTCCCAAGCGAGTGTCCGACCTGTACCTGCTTTCCCTCGCTGTCCAAAGGGAAGGACGCTTGGCGACATTCGATCGAACCATCCCCCTGTCAGCAGCAGAAGGAGCAACTGGCAGACACTTAGCCATGCTGTCGTAAGCCGAATCTGCCAAGAACGAAACCCGAAGGCTCACCCTAGGCCAAGGATGATCCCGCGAACAGGGCAACCTCCGGGTGGGGTATCCTGACGCCGTTCGCGGGGGTGCAGACGCCGGAGGCTCGGTTGATCTGCTGTCCTTGCCGGCGGGGAACTGTCTCACCGCTAAGACTGAACGCGTGCTAAAAGAGAGTGGATGACACATGTGAACAGGGCCGCATCGACGGCGCTTGGAGCCGCAAGAGGAGAAGGCTTGCATGTGCTCGGCAAGCAGCCGGGACCGGTCGGTCGATCACTCCTCCTGGCTCTGGCCGGTCTGCTGGGCTGCTGGCCAGGTTCGCACCCGCCGCCGCTCTATGCCGCAAGCGAGGAAATCCGCGCCTCTGCGAGAACGTGCGCAGACTTCGACTGGCGGGACCAGGGGGGCGCGGCGCGGGCGGAGACCTATCGCGATGCGGTGCGCTGCTTCAAGGCCCTCTATGTTCGCGTTGCCGCCGGCGGGCGTTCGAGCGAGGCGTTCGAAATGGAACTCGCGAAGCGCGTGGACGCACTCGAAGCGGCTTACCACCAGAGCCGGGACACCTGCCATCTCCGGCAGCAGCTCAAACTCGAAGACGGGGGTTGCGGGACGGCCAGCCTTTCGGCTCAGGAGTTCGTTACCATCCTCAAGACGATGACTCTCGACGAAGATGCGGGCTGGGTGAACCGCGACCCTGAACTCGCCAAGGCACTGCGGCTAAACGAGTGAAGCGGCCAACGGCGCGAGAGAGAACGCAGTGACTGCGAGCGCGAGCGGCAAGGTGATTGCGGCTAGGTTGCTGGTGGGCTTATTGGCCGGACCACTGGCATCGGCCACGCAACAGGCTCGGCCACATGTGCTGTTGATCTATACCGACGACCAAGGCTACGGAGACGTCAGCGCTCTCAACCCTGAGTCAAGATTCCAGACCCCGAACTTGGACCGGCTGGTCCGCGAAGGCGTGGCCTTCACAGACGCCCACTCCTCCGACACCGTCTGCACGCCGTCGCGGTACGGCCTGCTGACGGGTCGCTACAGCTGGCGAACAGCAATGAAGAAGGGCGTCATGGGAGCCGAGGGGAAGGGGCTTATCGCGGATGGCAGAACAACGCTGGCTTCCTTCCTCCGGGACGAGGGCTACCGGACAGCGATGGTCGGCAAATGGCACTTGGGCATGACCTTCCACGGCGAGAAGGGGAGCCGCGACTGGTCTCTCCCGGTTCTCGACGGCCCGGTCGACAAGGGCTTCGACTACTTCTACGGGATCCCGGCCTCGATGAACTACGGAGTGCTCACCTACATCGAGAACCGCCGCGTGCTCGATCCTCCGACACTGTGGACCCAAAAGAAACCGAATGAGATTGCTATCGCTGACTACCGGATCACTCCTCCATACGAACCCTCCAGGGCTGGCGGGGAACTGGAGGTGGCCCCAAGCTTCGACGACCAGCAGGTCCTGTCCGTCTTCACCAAGCGGGCGGTCCAGTGGCTTGACGATCTTGCCGCTGGCAGCGGTGATGCACCGTTCTTCCTGTATGTGGCCTACACGTCCCCGCACAAGCCCGTAATCCCGATCCCGGAGTTTCAAGGGAAATCGGAAGCGGGAGCATACGGCGATTTCATGATGGAAACGGACGCCCACATCGGGAGCTTGCTCGAGGCTTTGGACCGGAATGGACTGGCGCGAGACACGCTCGTGCTAGTGACGAGCGACAACGGCCCAGAAACGACCTACCGAGAGCGCTTGAAGCGCTTCGGTCACGCCAGTGCTGGAAAGCTACGGGGCGGCAAGCGTGACCTGTACGAAGGCGGGCATCGAGTGCCGTTCATCGTGCGCTGGCCAGCTGTCGCGAAAGCTGGGCAACGTTCTTCCGCCCTCGTCTGCCAGACTGACGTGCTGGCCACTGTCGCCGAAGTGCTGGACCAAGAACTTGGACCGGACGAGGGCGAGGATAGCGTGAGCTTCCTGCCGATCCTGCAAGGCGAGCAGCGGCCACCGCGCCCGCCAGTCATCCATCACTCTGCGGCAGGATACTTCGCCATTCGGGACGGGCGCTGGAAGCTCAACATGATTCGGGGCTCAGGCGGAAGCTTGGCTCCTCGCCTTGTGAAGGCCAAGCCGGGCGAGCCGCAGTTCGAGCTGTACGACCTCACTGCCGACATGGCTGAATCCAACGACGTCGCCGGTCAAGAGCCGGCCGTGGTCGCCCGCCTACGTGAGCAAATCACCCGGATCGTCACCCGCGGCCGCAGCACGAAAGGGCCACCCGTCCCCAACGACGGAGCGCAATGGTGGAAGGAATTGACTTGGCTCGCGTCGAATGCCGGCGAGCGCTGAACCCGCGCTGCTGGACGCTCACAGGACCGCACGGACCTTCAACCGGAGTGATCCGATGTTCGCCAGCACCGCAACAGAGAGGATGTGCACTTCGAGCCACGACCCGAAGATCCCAGCTGACTGATCGGGGACTCCGGCTCAGTCTCCCTCCACAGCCTGCAAGGCCGCCGCGACCGCCGCGATCTAGATGCGCCCGGTTCAGGAGAAAAGCGGCAACTCCGCCGTGTTGTGGAACGGGAACCGCTGGCTGTTCTCGGTCTGGGAGACGCCCAGATACTTCCGCAGCGCCTTGTGGATGTGCTTGGGGTGGATCAGTGTCCCGGCCGTGTCATCCCGCTGCAGCGTCGTGGGATTGACTTTGCGGGCGAAGTGCCGCTCGTCCGTCTCCCCCACGATCCGGTTCGTCCAGCTCTGGTTCTTCTCCATCACCATGAAGCTCCCGATCGGCCAGTGGTCCTTCCCCTCTTCCGCGTTGTACTTGTTGGTCCGCCCGAAATCCGAACCCACGACCACCACCAGCCGGTCGGCCACTCCCTGCAGTTCCGCGTAGTCCCAGAGGTAGTCGATGGCGCCCGTCAGGTTGCCCAGCAGCCAGGTCGCTTCCGCGTCGTGATTGTCGTGGGTGTCGAAACCCCCGAGCCGCAGGTCCGCGCTGACGGCGACGCCCGCCTTGAACGCCAGCAGCGTGAGCTGCGCCTGCCGCTTGAGGGTGCTCCGGAACAGGTTGTATTCCTCGACAGGCTGCAAATCGCTCGCCTGGGGAATCATGTCGGCATAGCTGCGCAATCCCTCCGCCGCATCCGGCTCCAAGGCCGCGACGTAGAGTTCCCGGTTCCTGGCATCCCGCGGCATGAGATTCGGGGCGGCCGCAAGCCGCGCCATGCGCATGTCGCGATGACTCGTGATCGACGACCAGTCCTCCGAGTTAAAGAACGGCGTCCGGCTGGAGTCCCCTCCGAACAGTTCGGGCTTCGCGATGTTGCGGACCTCGGTGGGGTTGTTCAACCGCGTGAACACTGCGATTCCGGCCGTATTCGAGAATCCGCCGAAGCTCAGGTACGGCATCGATAGGCCGGCGCCATTGTGCGCGGCGAGCAGGGCCGTGGTCGTCGGATAGCCTTCCGAGATTCTCCCGCTCCAGTTGTGGACGACCCCGGCGGTGTGGGAATTCGTCTGGGCGTCCACGCCGTTCACCACCAAGATGCGCTGGTAGTACTTGTCGAAGAAGGCCTGGTTGTTGGCGAACGGGGCGTAGCGGATGTTGCCCGCCTGCCGGATCTCCCCGGCCTGCGCCCAATGGTTGATGATCGGCTCGCCGGCAACGTTTGTCTTCGGGTCGCAGAAGCTGGTGGGATCCCAGCCGCCGTCCGCTTGGATGAAGACGAACAGCTTGCCGGTGTAGTTCGCAGCGTTCGCCAAGGGCACTTGGAAACCCGACGAGGCCCCGGCTCCCAGTGCGCTCAGTATGAAGTTACGGCGATTCATCGATGCCCTCTTAGAAATATAGATACCGGTGATCGGTCAGCAGATAGGCGAGGGTGACGACCCAAGTTCGAACGGCATGGTGCGGATCGCTATGGTCGACGCCTCCCTTGAATGCGCGGATAACATCGTAGTTCAGCTGGCTGACGCCACCGTCGTTGTATCGCCACGCACCGTCCACGAGGCCTTCGAAGTACAGGTGGTCGCCGTCATCACGGCAGTTGAACCGGGAATTGTTGAAGCCGGCACCCTCCGAGATGCTCTTGCGATTCCATACTTCGACGAAGAGGTTGTGAGCCTCTGCGACATCGGGGGAATCCAATCCCACGGTCACGCCGAAGAGTCTCTGATGCAGGTCGGCGAGCTTCTGGCGAATCGCGACCTCGCCTCCCGAACTTCCGTCGTGAGCTTCCACATCAATTGCCAAGCGGGCCGCTTGGTCGCCGGCGGGGTCCTGATGGGCCTTTACAACGACGACGTAGTTTCCGGGAGACGCGATGTCAACCGGGACCTCTAGGGAGCAATTCGTTCGCATCCAGAAGAACTGGCCCTCTGGACGCCCGCAGTTCTTCCTGCCGAGGGTCTCGAGTTCGACTTCCGACACGATCGCTCCGCTGCTGTTATGGACCGCCAATCGATCCAGGCTCAAGTTGCGATCCAGCGGATTCCCGTCGCTGTCCTGCTGGCCTCCCGTCGAGTTGTTCGTAAACGCAAGACGAACTGTCTTGGAGCCGGCGGCTAGCGGGACTTGCAAGACAACTCTCTGGCGAGCGTCCCAAGACTCCGCCGTCACTTCAAATTCGCCGCTTGTCTCGGAGAACGGCGTGTCGAACTTGGTGATCCCGTTGAACAGCAGCCGTTCCTCTTCTGGCCAGTAGAAGAACTCTCGCCGCACAATGGGACAGCTCGCCTCGACGGCATGACTCTGCGCAACCGCGGCCATCGTGGCATTCATGTCGCCGGAGCGCTCGATGATGCCGTCGGAGTCAATCCCCCCGTAGAGGAGCTGGTACCCGCTGAAGCCTTGCGGGTTGTACAACCTGCTCCTCGTCTCTCCGCGCTCGAACGGCTTTTGCAGCCTCCTGCCCCAGACATATCCGGTCAGGGCTTCCGTCTTCGCTACGAGTTCCTCCGGAGTCAGCAGCCTCGCGACGCCCGCATCGCGCAGTGCCGCAAGGCGAACCGGGTCGTCCGCCGTCACCGACTCGGCCCGGAACCACTGAGAGAGCGCGAGTTCGGCGAGCAGGTCCTTCGCGTTGTAGGGCCGCCCCCCGTAGAATCCGTCCCGGAAAGACTCCGCCAGAGCATCGACTTCCAGCGTCTGTGCCGCGGATGCGACCAGCAATGCATCGAAGTCCGAGTCGCTGCTGTCGGTGGGAGGCTCGGCGAGTTCGACTCCCATGACCGCCTGCCACCAGAACCGCACGGCCGCCGGTGCGAACCTCTCGTCCGCGACCATCTGCTCTGCCAGCCATTGCAGGCTGTTATCCGCGCTCGGGGCCTGCTGGCCTCCGAAGCCTGGCGTGCGCATGTCGCGAAACCAAGTGTCGCCCCGCTGGTAGGGAGAAACCGTTCCGTCCCTCGGCGCCCTGTATAGGTTCGGCAGGGCATCCCGGCCGGCGTTCCTGTCGCGGAACAGCCCGAGGTTCCCATAGTTCTGGTACGTGCCGGCGACCGGGTCCATCGGAATGTGGCAGACCGTGCAGGCCGGGTTGTTCATGGTCGGGTTGTTCGTGTCCGCCAAGGCGGCGGTGTCCTGCGTGCGCGCCGCGGATTTCTCGATGTCGAAGCCCAAGAAGTGGTAGTAGGTCCACCGGGACCGGGCTCGATTGCGATTCGTGGCGGTAGTGGGGTAGCGCCGCAGAAAGACCGTGGTGCTGAGGATTCCGGCGTGCGGGTAGTCCGTTGACAGATTGCCGGGATTGAGGACTCTCCAGATGTTTGGAGGGTCTTCCTCCACGACCATTGATCTGTCCCTCCGGAAGTACCTCGCGATTTCCGAAGGTTTGAATTCCGTCACATCCTCGGGATTGTCGAATTCCGTCGTCGCGCCGTACGCCTTCGCCGCCATGGGATTGGCCATGATGTAATCAGCCGTTAGAATCTCGGTGTAAGGCAGGTCGTTCTCGACGACGTGCGCAACGAGCTCGAGCGGGGCGCGAGCAACCCCGTATTGCACAGCCCGCTCGTGGAATCGATAGGGCGGATATCGGCGCGGGTTGTCGGCATACCCGCTCGCAACGCCCTCTTGGGCCAGTTCCCAGCGCTTGTTAGTCAGATCGACGAATCTGACTTCGGCAGTGCCAATCACGTTCGAGCGGTCCCTGTCAGTCAGCAACTGGTCATTGGCTGCCCGGATCAGAAAATCATGGAATCCCGACCCCGTCATCAAGCCCTTGATGGCCCTGCGGAGGCTGGCCTCCCCGCCGTGCCTCACCGAGCTGAGCTCTTGCTGGGTAGGAAGCCTGCCGGCGAATAGCAGCGCCGCGCGGCGCAGAGTCCGCTCGGCGGTGGCCATCGTCACGCCCTGGAACAGCGTGGTCGGCGAAAGTCCCCCCGTCACATCGCCTCCGAGGGCGCGCAGAAAACGCTCCATGTTCGCAAAGTCGGTCGAACCGGCCACGACCTGGACACCCCCGCCGTGACTCTCGGCACCTTGGATCTTGTTGAGGATCAGGTCCGCCCCGCCCTCGACGGTTTCAAGGAAGTTCTGGAACACCGCAAGGTTCGTTGCCTCGTGACCATCGGCCGAGAAGGGCGTGAGCACCAGCCGTGTGTGGCCGGACGCACCTCCCTCGACATGGCAGTAGATGCACTTCGACTGCACGACAGGGCCGGAGACGTAGTCATTGAATACTCCGCTCGGCGACTCGGTCGGCGGCGAGACGCCTCTCCACGGCAGCCGGTCGGGCCGGGACGCGGACCTAGCGACAAGTGGACTCGATATTCTCTTCCGCAAGGAACGCGGCTCAGGGCTCAAGCCGACAATAGCGGGGCAAATTGCTTGCGGTTGAATCGCACTGGCAGCGCTCTCGAGCCGCTCGTGAGCGGACTCGTGTCGCGCCGCCAGCATGCTCTCCAGCAGCCATTCATGCTCTTGCTCCTCCCACAGGCGCTCCTCTTGGGCTTGGTCCTGCTCGTAGGCGCCGAGACCGACCTGCGCGTGGCAAACGGACACAGCAAGGGTTGCAGCTAGGGACCAACACAACGCCGACCCGAGGCGGACGCGCATAGCTCGCGTCATCGCCTGATCCCCAGGCACCCCAGACAATCCCATCACATCCTCTGACGAGGCAAGCCCGCCCACGGTTTCTAATTCTATGCCACCCTTCAGTTGAGACGATACCGCGCCAAGCTGGCAACCAAACGAAGCTACATTCCGTCGAACCGATCGAGCGCGGACGGCTCGGTATCCGTACCCTCCATTCGCAGAAATTCAAGATAGGAGTACTGAGCGATGAGAGGTTACGTCATGATCGCGGCGGTGGCAGGCATGGCGGTCCAGCCATTGACGCCGCTGCCCCTGCCCGTCAAGCAGACCGCACGAGACCGGGCTCAGGTCGTGGTCGGGCAACTCGCCTCGACGGGGTGTGCGGTCGATGCTCCCTCCGCACGCGTGGGTGTCTGGAACCCTCCAACGTTCGAGAGCGGCAGTCGCGGACCCCTTGCCGATGCCCGACAAAGGAATCGGCAAATGCACGGCAGGTGTGTTCCGAGAAGGGAGTGCTTCACCAGCCAAAGCCCCGTCCGCGCTAGGAGGGACCCGGACAGCCGGTTCCGGACGCCGACACTCCTCGGCAGGTGATTCCCAAGCAGCCCAGCGACACCATAGCACCTACCTGCGAGCGCCCGATACGCCAGAGCGTGCTCGCCGCAAAGCCCAGTTGCGTCGACCCACTGCAGGTCGACGTGCATGCTAGTCCTTGATGCCTCCGCCCGTGGCACTGCTTCCGGAAGCTGTGGCTCTACTGCGCCCGAAGCCCTCTGCCGTGCATTTGGCGGCACTTGAAGCCCATGCAATATCATTGATGCACTATGCGACCACCCACGACCCTGTCGCACCGTCGCTACCGACCATTCGCCGTCCGGAATTCGGTCGCGCCGATCGAATCCGGCTCGCCAGACCATCGCGTGACCCGCTCTGAGCGCCGCTGTGATACCCCGAAGTCGCCGCCTCGGACGGGCAACTCCGTCTCGTCGATTCTTCGCTGTTCCTGCGCACCGCAATTGTTTGCGGTCGCGATTGGCGTCGCGTCCATGGTTGGGTGCGGTCCGCAAAAGGATCTAGCCCCGCCCAATATCCTGATCCTGATGTCCGACAACCATTCATGGAATCACCTTGGATGCTACGGCGACGCGACCTTGAAGACGCCGAACATCGACAAAGTCGCGGAGGAGGGGGTGCGCTTCACGCATGCCTTCTGCCCTGCGCCGTCATGCACTCCCGCCCGGGCAGCCATGTTGACGGGCCAAGACATCTGGCGGCTCGAAGAGGGTGCCAACCTTTGGGGAACGATGCCCAGCCGTTTCGCCGTGTACACAGACCTGCTCGAGGAAGCGGGCTATCTGGTTGGCTACGAAGGCAAGGGTTGGGGACCCGGAGACTACGAAGCCGGAGGATGGAACCGGAATCCGGCCGGCCAGCGGTACGGATCATTCGAGGAATTCTACAACGAGCGCGAGCGCGGGCAGCCCTTTTGCTACTGGTTCAGTTCGCGCGACCCGCACCGACCGTACCGCGCGAACGGCGGCAAGGAGGCCGGCTTCGACCTAGATTCGATCTCGGTTCCGCCCTACTTGCCAGACACTCCCGCCGTTCGCGGCGACATCGCAGACTACTACGCCGAGATCCAGCACTTCGACATGGAAGTCGGCGAACACCTAGGGCTCCTGTCCGAGTTCGGGGCGATGGACGACACTGTCCTCATCATTGCCAGTGATAACGGCTGGCAAATGCCCCGAGGGCTGGCAAACCTGTACGACTCAGGCACGCGCCTGCCGCTGATCGTGTCGATGCCGAAGCGGTTTCCGGGCGGTCGCGTGGTCGAGGATTTCGTCAGCCTGACCGATTTCGCGCCAACGATGCTCGAGTTGGCAGGCTTGCCTATTCCAGAGGACATGACCGCAAAGAGCCTCGTGCCGATCCTGATGTCGGATGGGCACGGGCTCGTAGACTCCCAGCGCTCGTTCGTGGTGACCGCCAGGGAAAGGCACGCCTTCGCCAGGGAGGGCGGCCCAGGGTATCCCGCGCGGGCGCTGAGGACGCGCGAATACCTATACATACGAAACTATGCGCCAGAGCTGTGGCCAGCGGGAGACCCTCCGCTATACGGAGACGTGGACGCTCACATGCTGCAGTTCCCCTCGCCGACGAAGATGTTCTTGCTACAGCGAGCTGGTGACCCTGAGTATCGACTGCTGTTCGATCTCGCATTCTCGAAGCGACCTGCAGAAGAGCTCTACGCTCTCGCGGCTGACCCGCATCAGATGGAGAACCTCGCGGAGGATCCGGGCTACCAATCGACCAAGGCTGAGCTGGGAGCCCAGTTGCAAGCGTACCTCCGCAGCACGGGAGACCCGCGCGAAGTCGGCGGTGCAATGAAATGGGAGAAGGCTCGATACTTCAAGGAGAGCGATTTGAGGCCCGAGCCAAGCCCAGAGGCGATCGAAGCGCTCGGTCTCGATGAGCGCTACAGCTATGTCGATTAGCACGCTCCTCGAGAGGCATCGTTCACGCGCCGATGGTCGTGCACCGAGTCGCGCTGGGAAGTGATCGACACGATCAACCCGGTGCTCTCGGAGAGAGCACTTAGGCCTAGTTGCGATTTCCGCGGCCAGCGGGGGCACGCCCGCGCCCGCGCATCGCAGAGAGCTCTGCCTGATCCAAAAGCCCGTCACGGTTGGCGTCGAGTTGCCGGAAGCGCCGCTCCACTTGTGGCGGGACTTCCTCGATGCTGAGCTGGCCGTCTCCATCAGAGTCCCACCGTGTCATGCCGCCAAGGCCCCCGGCAGGTCTGTTGCGCCCGGCGTCCCGCTGCATCAGGGCCTCGATCTCCGACGGTTCGACATAGCCGTCGCCATCCCTGTCCATGCGTTCGAAATTCCGTCGCATTTGCTCGGGAAGTTCATCGGCAGTCAACCGATCGTCTCCATCCGTGTCCCTGGCCAAGAGTCGCTCGACGGACCGCTGAGGGCCGAATCCACCGCCCGCTCCTCTCGGACCGCCTCCCTGTCCTCGCCTGCCTCCCGGGCCCCGCCCTGGCCCAGTGCGGTTGAAATCCATGCGGCCCGACCTGACCCGCCCAGCGTCGCGGTCTATCTCCCAGGTAATCGAGTACTCCTGGGTGACCGGCCTGCACCACGTATCTGTGCAAGCGAAGTAACGGAATCTCATTGCCAGCGGCTCTTGCGAAGCTCCACGCTTCACGTGAACAAGAAATTCGCGCGGGTCCGCATCAGAATCTTCCGCGACCTTCGGTCCTTGCAACTTTGCCGGAGTGATCCTCACTCCCTCGGGGGCAGAGAGTTCCACGTCCATCGCCGGTGCCAAGTTGTTCCAATGCACCCCGTGAAGCGGGTCCAGAAGGAATGCCAAATAGAGACTCCCTTCTCCTGACCGGAGCAGTTCTTGGTCGGCCTCTGCACGTAGCTTGGTATAGAACGGCTGGTCTGTCTTCGCAAGCTGAGGCCTTGATATCAGCGTGCGATAGGTGCCCGGCTTTTGGATCCGGGGAACAACACCGGTCGGGGCATGCTCCGGTGCCGGCTTGATCTCCATGTTTAGGTCCGCTACCTCGGTCGGGTTCTCAGCCGGCCCGACGAATTCGGCCAGGTCCCTGCGCAACTGGTCCGGGTCGCTCCAAGCGCGCACCCGCAGGACCCGGCGTTCGGGATCGAGCAGGTATTCGGAGTTCTGGCGGTTTCCGAGCGCACGCTTCAACTCATTCGCCATGTTGTCGGCAATCCAAGGGATCTCCGACCCCAAGACTCGCTTGGCTTCCTCGACGTGCATCAGGCGCTCCTCGAGGGTGATCGGGTTGATGTAGCCGTTCAGTTCGGGGTGCGCCAGCGCTTTGTAGAGGTAAACGAACCGGACACCCTTGGGCGCGTAGTCGCGATAGACCGTCTCCAACCTGGGGACGTTACGAATGAAGGGGGGTCAGGTCAAGCACCCGTTGACAAGAACCGTATACTGCCCCGCGAGGCTCTTCGTGTTGAATGGCTTGCCAGCCGCATCATAGACCTCCAGTTCCGGGAACGGATCGCCCGGTCCAAGCGGCATCGGCCTTTGCGACTGGGCGATGCCTACCGCTGCCGAGATGGCGAATGCCAATGGCAGAGTGGCGAAGTGCGAACGATGCATTGCGTGAGTGGCCTCTATTTGCAGTAAACACCAACCCGAGCGTCGGGTTGGTGAAGAACGGGTAAAGCTTTGCCTGTACGTATTGCCAGTTCCGGGGGATCTGGCTCGAATCGCATACGGCACCGCCCCTCGCTCCGGTGTGCCAGCTGGCTCCGGACTGGTTTGCCCGCGGCCCTAAGCGTGGTAGCGGACAGACGAGAGAGCAGCCTTGGGAGCGAAGAGAACCGTCCTCGCATGGCAATTCTCCAACTCGAATACGTGGCCCCCCCCCCACACACACGCCACGAGGGCAATTCTTCACAAGTGAGATTGTCCCCCTTGTGGTGCTATCCACGGGCCTCGCCACACACTCAGCCCGGAAAAGAGCATGTTCGCGCTCGCTGCCCACCCACGGAGGGAACGTCCCGGCAAGGATGCGCGTGACTCCTGCCGTCACCAGTTCGCCGGTCCAGCGGCTACCCACGTTTATCTTGTGTCGGTAGCCCAGCAGACAGCTGCCGGACATGCTCAGCAGACCTGAAAAAGGCCCGCCGGGATCCCGGCGGGCCTTGAGCGGTCCTCCGACCGAATCAGATTAGAACGAGTAGCGCAACGCCAACTGAATCTGCCGAGGGTTGGTGCTCTGGTTTGTGATCCTGTTGAAGTTGCCCCGGTTCATCCTCTCTTGGGGGAGGCCGAAGTTCACGTGATTCGGAAGGTTGAAGAACTCTACCCGGAGTTCCAGCCCCTGGCTCTCCGAAAAACGGAACTGCTTCGCTAGCGTGACATCGAACGAAACGATCCCGTCCGCATCGGTGATGTACGCCCCTGCCGTGCCGAACGTGTAGTCGTTCGGCACTTCGAAGGCGCTGGCATTGATCCACGCATCGGGCGTCTTGGGTCCGTTGTTTGGATTGCCGACAAGATTCGGCCTCTGTCGCGAGCGGCCCGTGTTGGCAATGTCTTGGCCGAGCTGGATATTGAGCGGAGGGCCGGTTTCCAAGCGCGTAATGCCCTCGAGCGCCCAGCCGCCCACGATTGCATCGGCGGCGCTGCTCATGTCGCGGCCGAACTTCCTGCCCTTGCCGAACGGCAATTCGTAGACGTAGGAGAAGTTGAACACCTGCCGGGTGTCCCAGCTGGAACGGGAGTAGTCCAGATGGCGGTTGAACGGATCCTGAACCTTGACTTCGGCTAGGGAGGACTGGCCGTCGAGCGCCTTCTGCCAAGAGTAGTTCAAGTTGAACTGCAGGCCGTCCGAGAAGCGCTTCTGCAGTTTCACCTGCAGGGCGTTGTACGAGCCGTTGTATTGGTTCGAACCTCCGTCGAGATCCCCGAAGGAGGGTATTAGCCGCCGCGGCTGCACGTTTCCCGGGCCCGGGCTCAACGCGTTGTTGAACGGGGAATAGCCGATCTGCTTCCGGGATCCGGAACCGACATAGCCCACATCCAACGTCATGTCGTCCATGACTTGCCGCTGGATGAAGAAATTCCACTGCATCGAGTAGGGGGAGCGGTTCGTCGGCTGCTGCGGCCATCCGCCGATGGCGGCCGTGGAAGAGAACGGCGGCCCCCCGTCGGTGATGCTCAGGTCAATGCCTCCGCGATTGGGACTGAACACCTGCTGGACGGTGAACGGCCAGAACTTGCGGAGATCCTGCAGTTCCTGAACGAACGTGGAGTTGTAGAAAATTCCAAAGCCGGTGCGAATGACCGTCTTGTCATCCATCTGATACGCCACGCCCAAGCGAGGAGCGATGTCGGTGCGGTCGGAACCGACCAAAGCACGCCCCCAGCCCCCCATATTTGCGGGCAGGCCGGTGGTGAATGTTGATAAATCGCTCGGGACCCGGCCGGAGGGAGGTGCCGGCTGCGGGTTCTCCGCGGCCCAGAGCAGCGTGCCGAAATACTCTCCGGTGGTCTGGTCCCGGCGCACCCAAAGGTTGCCAAGGCGATCGGTCGTGTCGTACGGGCGGCTTCCGAACTGGTACATCATGCCAAGGTTGACCGTGAGCTTCTGGGAAACCCTCCAGTCATCCTGGACGAAACCGATCATGAAATGCCCGATGCCGTTGGTTAGGGTGTTTCCCTGGCCGCGACGGATCTCGGACGGGTAGCCAAGAAGCGCATCGGCCATGGGAAAGCCGCTCAGTTGCCCGTTGAACGTCCCGTTGCCGTTCATCGGATTCGACGTGTTCGTGTAGAAGCGCCTCCAGTGGTACTGGCCGCCGAACTTGAGACTGTGTCTGCCAAACACTGTGGACAGGGTCCCGGAACCTTGGTAGATCTCGTCTCCCGTCACAGTCCCTCCGGCTCCGCCTCCGGCGTTGTAGGCGCCGAACCCCATGCTGACGAAGGGGTCGCCGAAGACGTCCCGCTGGTACATCTGCAAGCCACTCTGGTCGATGAAGTCGCCGCGAGTCAGCCCACCAGCGTGCCTGCCAATTCCGGGGTTGTTCGGCTGATTCGTCCCGAACGTCATCTGCAAGACGGTCGTCGGTCCGAAGATGTGATTCCAAGTACCGCCGTAATTGAACACGTCGAATTCGCCATTCCTGACGAAATTCGGATTGGAGTTGGGCTGGATCAGATCGGCATTCTGGTTGCTGAACCGGAAATACACCGTGTCCTTGGAACTCATGTTGTAGTCCCAGCGCCAATGCAGCTGGTCGCGGTCATTCGCCTGGCTGCGGTTTCCGATGAAGTTGTTCGTATCGCCTGCCCGATTCGGCGCCGATGGGTGCGTCAGCTGGATGATCGTCGGAATCGACGCGTTCTGGCGGCTCATCGGGATCGTGGCGTTCGGGAAAGCATCTCCAGTCAAGGGGTCGATGATCGCTCCCGGCACCGGGCGCGACACGCTTGATGCTACGCGAGAGAAGTCGCCGGCGCGGAAGTCTGCTGGTGGCGTCGAGTATGTCTGCGTGCTACCCCTGCGCCGACGGAACCCTTCCCACGAAACAAACCAGAACATCTTATCGGAGAGGCCCGGAATCGGCCCGCCGACGGCGGCGCCGTACTGGTTTAGATTGAAGGGCACTTTTGTCGGCGAAGTGGCCGTTCTGGTTCTGTTGAAGAAGAACTCGTTGGCGTCCAGTTCGTCGTTGCGGAAGTATTCGTAGAGAGTGCCGTGCAGTTCCCTGGTACCGGACTTGATGACCATGTTCACGTTCGCCCCCGCCGAGCGGGCGAACTCAGAACCGGTGTTCGTGGCGATCTTGAACTCTTGGATAGCATCCATCGGGGGCGAAATGCCCGGCGAGTTCATCATCTGCATGTTCGAGTCGACGTTGTCGAGGATGTAGTTGTTGTCCTGAGGCCGACTGCCATTGACGGAATACAACTGTGTCCCGGATTCACCGGTTCCGCGGGACTGGCTGCGCCGTCTCGAGCTCGTGCCCGGCATCAACAGAATCAAGCGCGTGAAGTTGCGCTGATTGACAGGAAGCCGCTCAAGCTCCCGCGTGTTCACCACGTTTCCGACAGACGCCTCCTGTGTCTGCATGATCGGCGCCGCCCCGGTGACCTCGATAGTCTCCGTAACTTCGCCCAGTTCCATGACAAAGTCGACTTCCACGATCTCGGACACCTGCAGCACGACTCCGTCGCGAATCTGCGTCTTGAAGCCTGAGGTGGCGGCCATCACGGTGTAAACGCCCGGATTCAGGGGGAACACTCGGTAGTTGCCGACCTCGTTGGTCTGTACGACGCGTTCCGAACCCGTGTCAAGATTCGACACGGTGACTTCCGCCCCCGGAACTGCCGCGCTCGTCGGGTCCGTAACGGAACCGACCAAGGTCGCCTGTGATTGCGCCATCGCAATGGCCGGCGAAAGGAGCACAATGCTCGCTAGGACGAGAACGCCCTTTTCCCAATTTGTCATCTTCTCTCCTTAGAGATGAGGTGTCCCAAGGGCATACTTGGGCCGGAACGACGCACATCCGAAACGTGCCGAAGACCGCCCAAGCTCATACAAATGGGCTTGTGCCTTGGAAGCTCCCCACCGCTAAGAATTATAGCGCCGACGGTCGAGAAGTGTCAAGGACTGACCGCGATAGTTGGCGGGAATATCGCAGGTGCCCAGCAGGGCGACCTTCATGTGGTTTGGTGGCGGACAGGCTCCGCGGCCAGCTCCGCTCGCCGCGTCGCTTCGGCGACCTCGGGCTGCAGCGCGACGCTGACCGGGCGATAGCGGAACCAACTCGCCATGTACGACTCGTCCACGCGCCGCCGTGCCTGGATCCAGCGGCGCTTGCGCAGGGTGCTCTGGAAATTCCGCGCAAGGTAGAAGAACGCCCGTAGCGAGTAATGCTCGATCGCCATGCAATACGCCACGATTCCGAGATCCCGGAACGTGATGGGCAGGAAGTTGCGGGCGTACAGGCCGGGGGTGATGTTCTTGATGCGCATCAGGAAGCGGTTCTTGACCGAGTGCATGTTGATCTCGGCCGGAAGCTGGTTGCGCATGCCCGGCCGCAAGCTGCGCACGTGGTAAGCGGCCGCCCTCGGGTCGAAAATGCACTTCCAGCCCAGCAGTTGGGCCCGCCAAGCAACATCGGCATCCTCGCGGTACGTGAAGAATTCGGCATCGAAGAACTCGCCGTCCATGGAAATGTCAGCGATCATCTCCCTCCGATAGCAGGCCGCCGCCGCGGTGGCCCCGAAGACGTACTCGTATTGGCGGTAGTGTCCGTTGTTGGTCTCCATGCAGCCGCGATCTTTGTGGCGCAGCATCGGCGTGAAGAACATGCCGGTGGAGTCGAGCCGCTGGGCGCCTTCGATGTCGAAGCTGGCGTCGGTCAACAGGAGCTTGCCGCAGATCGTGCCGACCATCGGATCCGCCGTGGCGGTCATCATCAGGCTGGCGACGAAGTCCGCCAGCAGCAGCACGTCGGGATTGAGTGTCAGCACCCAATCGCCGCGGGAGAGCGCAATCGCCTGGTTCTGAGCGGCGGCGAAACCGATGTTCTCCTCGTTGTAGACGACGACGCAGGAATCCTCAAAGCGCTCGAGAATGTCGCAGGTGCCATCAGTGGAGGCATTGTCGATGACGATCACTTCCAGCGGCTGGTGCGTCTGCTCCAGCGCGGATTCCAAGCAGCGGCGGATGAATCTGCCGCTGTTGTATGTGACCACCGTTACCGAGACCAGAGGCTTGCCTGACATGAGGGTTGATTTCGTTCCTAGAATCTCGAGAGGGGGTCTATGCGGTCACGACACGCTAGCCAAGTTGGGAACCCCGGATCTCACCTGCCAGGCCGTTTATCGACAGGTGCGTGATTCCACGGCAGAGCGAGTCCGCACGAAGCTATAGCGCGTTCGCAATACCAACCCCACCAGTACCACACATCCAACGCAGCGCAAGCAGCCGCGCGGACAGTGCTTCTCGGCGTAACGCAATAATCGAGCATACCAAGTCGAGAGCCTCTCTTGCAGCGACAGGGTCGCGACGGCATGCCCCGCAGCGTGCCGGGCCACCGCAGCGGGAGTGTGACGGAACCTGAACCCAGTGTCGCGGAGACGCTGGGTGAGGATCGGAAAGGTTGTTCTTGGCAACGCTTCTGCTTCTCGGACCAGAGTATGCGAGTTCCCGCCGGCGGGGTGGTGGAGAGCGTGGGTCGCTGGCGGTCCGCGCCAGTCTGGCAAGCGACCGAGGATGGCCCCGCTGGAGGCCGTTCCCATTCGTCGACTGGAGGGAGCGTACCCATGCAAAGCGTGGGTAGCGGGCAGTTAGGCTTGCTCTGTGGTCGTCTCAAGGCGATCGTCGCGAGTCTGTCAAGTCTGACGGCGGTTGACTTGAATTGAGAGCAGGTGCCGGGCTACAACATCCCGACCCAAGCGGTCATCAGTGCCCAATACGAGCGGGCGTTTGAGCTCTTGGGGTTGCAACTCCCTCCCGCGCCCAATAGGCCGGCCACTTGGCCAGCTATCAGGGTGCGCGATGGCACGATTGCGCGATTGCTGGCACTCCAGCTGCGATGTTAAGACGATGCTAAGTTACAAGAGATCAATGCTTTACCAACGTTATGCCGGAGCTATCGCTTGATCGAGAGGACAGGATCTAGTCGGGGTAAGCTTAACTCATTGACTGGGGCTGCCTTTGCCTGTGTCCCTAGCACGCTATCAGCGAGCGGGCACAGGTTCTCGCCAGCGATGAACTTCACCGATCCTGATCCCTGAATGGCAATAGATTCTAAACCTGTAGCGACTCTCGTTCCGAAGGGACGCGTTGGATTCCGCGTGCAGCCGGTACTCCTGACAACGGGCTGAGGCCATCACACTTCGAGCTTCCAAGGCTTGCGATACGGGCGCTTGTACATGATCGCCTCGGCCTCGGGATCGTCGACCACCTTTTCGCTCTCAACGTCCCAGTAGACGCGCCGCCCCGTTCTGACGGCGGCGTTGCCAAGATGGCAGCCGATCATCGAGTCGTGGCTGATCTCCACATCCGAGCGCGGCCGCTCGCGCGTGCGCATGCATTCGAGAAAGTTCTTCACGTGATCAAGGTGCATGTCGTCGCGATCCGGGCGGTAGGCCTGCCACGGCACGCCCGCGGCCTTGTACTCGCGCACACGCGTGTCGATGCGGTCCGTCTCCGGCAGGACCTCCCAGCCTTGGCGGTCAACGATCAGGATGCCCTTCTCGCCGTGCAGCATGACGCCATGCTCGCGGTCAGCAGGTCCGCGTCCCACGCCCAGGGCGTGTTCCCACACCATCGAAAACTCGGGAAACTCATACAACACCTGCTGGGTGTCCGGCGTCTCCATCGCGTCCTTCGGGTACGCGAACTTGCCGCCCACCGACATCGCGGACGTGGGCGATTTGATGCCCATGTACCAGTTGGCGATGTCGATCATGTGCGCCCCCCAGTCGGTCATCAGACCGCCCGAGTAGGCCCAGTACCAGCGGAAGCTGAAATGGAAGCGGTTGCGATTGTATGGACGCGCCTCGGTCGGCCCGAGCCACATGTCGTAGTCCACGCCGCTAGGAGCTGGGCCGTCCGGCTGGTGCGGGGTCTCGCCCTTCCAATCCAGGTAGGCCCAGCAGCGCACCAAGCGGACCCTGCCCAACTTGCCGCTATCGATGTACTCCTTGGCGGCTAAGTACTGCGAACCCGAGCGCTGCTGCGTGCCCATCTGAACTACACGTTCGTACTTGCGAGCAGCCGTGACCATCTGCCGGCCTTCCCAGACGGTCATCGCTAGGGGCTTCTCGACATACACGTCCTTGCCCGCCTTGCACGCTTCCACGGTCGGCAGGGCGTGCCAATGGTCTGGCGTGGCGACGATCACCGCGTCAATGTCATCGCGATCCAGCACTCGCCGGAAGTCGCCGGTGCGCAGCTCCGCTTCCTGTTCGTAGTCCGCTACGACGTTCTTGTGAGTCTTGGCGATCTGGGACTCGTCGATGTCGCACAGGGCGACAGCCTGCGTCTTGCCGGCCTTGAGCATGTCGTTCAGGTCGCCCCGGCCCATGCCGCCGCAACCGATCAGCCCGAGGCGAATGCGATCATTGGCGCCGAGAATGCGGCTGGCCGAGGCCGCGGTCATGGGCACAGCAGTGCCAGCAGCAGCGCTGGCCAAGAAAGAACGGCGCGATGTAGTCATTGGATTCCGGAGCTCCTTTGCTCGCCAAGCGAACTTGAGTGACAGTTTATCGCGGATCGAGCACGGTACTGCACAGGCACGCAATCGCTCTCTTTTCTGCCGCTGAGTGTCGAAGGCCGGTCTGCCCGGGCGCGAATTCCCATACAGTATTAGTGGCAGTCGCCCCATAGGCGGGCCAGAACTGCGTCGCGCGGGCACCTAGAGAACTAGGACGCGCCCCGCGAACTCTGGGAGGCATGGCAAGCAGCGTGAACGATTCCCGAATCCGCTGGAGCACTTTGGCTGGCGCGATCATCGGCCTCGCTCTGGCAGGGGTGCCCACATCCCTTGCCGCCACAACCGCCGAGCAGCTTGAGTTCTTCGAGACCAAGGTCCGGCCGCTCTTGGCTGAGAACTGCTATGCCTGCCACAGCGCCAAGATAGAAACACCGTTCGCCGGCCTGCGGCTGGACAGCCGGGAGGCGATCCTGCAAGGCGGCGATTCCGGGCCGGCCATCGTGCCCGGCAGTCCCGCCCAGAGCCTTGTCGTCAAGGCTCTCCAAGGCGAGCCTGTGCTGATGCCACCGGGCGGTCGGCTGCCGGACGCAGCGACAAAGACGCTCGCAGAGTGGATCCGGATGGGCGCTCCCTGGCCGGAGGAGCACATACCCGCCGAGGAGGAAGCAGGCGGCTTCGACCTAGCCAAGCGCAAGCGGAGCCACTGGGCGTGGCAGCCTGTCCAACAGGCCGGCCCTCCACAGGTCAAGAAACGCCAGTGGCCGGCGAATCCCGTCGACAATTTCGTCTTGGCGAAGCTTGAAGAACACGGCCTGCGACCAGCCCCGCCCGCCGACCGGCGCACACTGATCCGACGACTGTCCTACGACCTCGCCGGCCTGCCGCCACTGCCCGACGAGACGGCAAACTTCGTGCGGGACGATGATCCCGACGCCTACGACAAGCTGGTACGGCGGCTGCTGGACTCCGAGCGGTTCGGAGAGCACTGGGCACGGCACTGGATGGACCTGGTTCGCTATGCCGACTCGCACGGCAGCGAAGGCGATCCGGCCATACCGAACGCGTGGCACTACCGCGATTACCTCATTCGCTCCCTGAACGCGGACGTTCCATACGATCAGCTCATCCGCGAGCACCTTGCCGGCGACCTTCTCGATGAGCCGCGGATCGCACCGGGCCGTAGCATCAACGAGTCGATTCTCGGCACGGCCCACCTGCGCCTGGTCGAACTCGGCTACCAGCCCGTAGACCCGTGGGAAGAACGGGTGAAGTGGACGGACAACCAGATCGACGTGTTCTCCAAGGCCTTCCTTGGGCTCACCGTTGCCTGCGCTCGCTGCCACGACCACAAGTTCGACGCGATCAGCCAGCAGGACTACTACGCGCTGTTCGGCGTCCTGCACGGTGCCCGACCGACCATGCGGGCCGTCGATGCCCCTCGATCCTTGCAATTGCACTCCTCGCGCCTGCGGCAACTCAAACATCAGATTCGCGCGCGAGTCGCCGACGAGTGGATTTCCGGCGCTGCTTCGCTCCCAAGCCGCCTTGGCCCAGCCGACGAGAGCGCGATCCGTGCCGCGCTGGAGGAAGCTGCCTGCGACGAGGCCAGCCCGCTGCACGCCTGGCTTGAGTTAGGCGACTTGCAGGGAGATCGCCTGCGGGCAGCATTGCAGGCGCAGCGAGCGGACTGGCAGAGCCGGATCGCCAACCGCAAGACCTTTAACGAGGAGAACTTCCAAGACATCTGGGACTTGTCCGGCCCAGACTACGATGCGTGGGTCGGCCACGGCGTGGGCGTCAGCGACAGGCCGTCCGCTCCGGGAGAGTTTCGGGTGGCATTGGAAGGGGATGCAGCCCTCAATGGCATCTACCCCGGCGGGGTATACACGCACTTGCTGTCCAGCAAGCACGCCGGCGTGATGCAGTCCCCCCGCTTCAAGATCGACACCGACTACATCAGCGTGCAAACGCTCGGAAAGGACTTTGGATTCGCTCGCCTCATCGTGGAGAACTACTCCCTCCCGTTGGGCGGAATCTATGGCCAGCGCTTCAGCCCGCGGGCCGACACGATGCGGTGGTGGCAGTTCAAGACAGAGTTCTGGAAGGGTTTCACCGGATACATCGAATTCGCGACCCGTGAGGATGCGACCAATTTTGTCCTAGACCCGATTGACAGTGCCAAGGACCCGCGTCCCAAACGACCAACTCACGGGCGCTCGGAGATCGGCGCGACAGCGGTCGCTTTCCACAACGGCAAGCACGAGCCGAAATCAACGATCGAGCCCATCCTCTACCTCTTGGAGGCTGAACCTTCGGAATCTGCCGGCAGCCTCGAGGACGTCTTGGCCGAGCGGCTGGCCGCCGCAGCCACCGCGTGGCGGAACGGGACCATCGACCAGCAGCAGGCGGCCTTCTTGGACTATTTCGCCAGGCGTGGGCTGCTGCCCACATCAATGGACCAGATCGAAGGCGTGGGCGAATTAGTCGCGGAGTACCGCCGGCTCGAGAGCGAGATTGCCGTGCCGCAGAGGTTCCCCGGCGTCGTTGAAGAAAGTGCGCCCGACCATCCGCTGCTTTTGCGCGGGGATCCGCGAAAGCCCGCCGACCCGGTCCACCGGAGATTCCTCGAAGCCATCGGCGGTAACCGCTACACCGATCCCGCCGCTGTGCGTCGCCAGCTGGCAGAAGATGTCACCCGTGCAGACAATCCGCTCACGGCGCGAGTCATGGCGAACCGCATCTGGCAACGCATCTTCGGACGGGGCATCGTGGCAACGCCAGACAACTTCGGCGTCCTCGGGGACGCCCCGTCGCACCCAGAGCTGCTGGACTATGTCGCGGCCCGCTTCGTCGAGCAGGGCTGGTCCATCAAGCGCTTGGTGGAACTGCTGGTCACATCCCGCACCTATCAGATGAGCAGCACCGCCTCTGCGAAGTCCCTACAGCGCGATCCTTCCAACTCGCTGCTGCAACACATGCCGGTGCGCAGGCTCGAGGCCGAGGCCATCCGCGACACGCTGCTGGCCGTTTCCGGCCAACTGGACCGCTCCATGTACGGCCCTCCGCCCGCCTCTCGCAACCGTTACGACGAGCACGAAGGCCCCGGATCATCCATCTACGGCGATGACCGCAGGAGCGTCTACCAAGAGATCCGTCGCAACCGTACGAACCCGTTTCTGGAGGCGTTCGACCAGCCCACTCCGTCGACCACGCGGGGCCGCCGCGATGTCACCAACGTGCCCGCTCAGTCGCTGGCTCTGATGAACAGCCCATTCGTACTGGGCAGCGCGCACGCCTGGGGCCGGCGACTGGCGGACGGCGAAGGCCACTCGGCGGGCAGCCGAGTGGAATACATGTACCGCAAGGCCTTGGGACGCCGGCCGGCGGCGGAGGAGCGACGCGACGCCATCACCTTCGTGACAGGCCTAGCCGAAGAGGAAGGTGCAAGCGAGCGCGCGATGCTGAGCGACTCCGGCACTTGGGGCCGTTTCGCGCACACGCTGTTCAATCTCAAGGAGTTCCTGTATGTCCGGTAAGGCCGAGCACCGCGCCACGCTCAACCGGGGCCGCATGAGCCGCCGGCGCATGCTGCAGACCACCTCGACCGGCTTCGGCATGCTTGCCGCGGCCGCCCTGCTGGCCGAAGAGGCCGGCGCAGCGAACCAGCAGGCCGCCCGCGCCCCGCACTTCACCCCGCAGGTGAAGAACGTCATCTTCTGCTACATGTCAGGCGGCATGTCGCAAGTCGATTCGTTCGATCCCAAACCCAAGCTGGCGCAAATGGCGGGCGAGCCGGTGCCGTTCAAGGCCGAGCGGACGATGTTCAACAACAACGGCAACATTTTCCCGACCCCATGGGAATTCAAACGCTACGGCGAAAGCGGCATTCCGGTTAGCGGCATGTTCCCCTACATCGGGGAGATGGCTGATGAGCTGTGCGTGATCCGCTCGATGACCGGCAAGTTCATGGAGCACGCGCAGGGCAACTACCACTTCCACTGCGGCCTGCCGTTCGCCGGCTTCCCCAGCATGGGCTCTTGGGTGACCTACGGTTTGGGCAGCGAAAACGAGAACCTGCCCGGCTTCGTAGTCACCGGAGGCGGCGGCATCCCCCATGGCGGAATCAACATGATGGGCAACGGATTCCTGCCCTCTGTGCATCAGGCCTCAGTGATCCACCCCGGGCGCAACGAGCCGTTGCGGAACATCACACCCTCCGCCCCGGACTCTAGGCAGCGCCGCCAGCTGGACTTCGTGCGCCGCATGGACCGTAGCTTTCTGGCCGATATCGGCAGCCACGAGCCCGTAGAGGCCGCCATCGCAAACTACGAGACGGCCTATCGAATGCAGAGCTCTGTGCCGGAACTCGTGGACTTGGGCAGCGAGTCGGAAGCCACGCGCAAACTCTACGGCCTAGACTCCGACAATCCTTCGACCGCCGCCTACGCCAAGCAGTGCCTGCTGGCCCGGCGCTTGGTCGAGCGTGGCGTGCGGTTCGTCGAACTGACCATGGTCAACACTCCGGGCAAGACCGACGGCATGGGCAACCCATGGGACCAGCACGACAAGCTGGAACTCGGGCACGGCGCGAACGCGCTTACCGTCGACCAGCCGGTGGCGGCGCTGCTAAAGGATCTCAAGGCATTGGGGCTGCTCGACGAAACACTGGTCCTGTTCTCGGGCGAGTTCGGGCGAACGCCGTTCGCACAGGGCACCATAGGCCGGGATCACAACCCGTTCGGATTCAGCCTCTGGCTGGCAGGCGGGGGCCTCAAGAAGGGATTCATCTACGGCCAGACCGACGAGTTCGGCTACCGCGTGGTCGAGAACCTGTGTAGCGTCCATGACTTGCACGCGACCGTGTTGCACTTGCTCGGATTGGATCACGAGAAACTGAGCTATCGCTTTGGCGGGCGCGACTACACCCTGACCGACGTTCACGGGCACGTGCTGCGTGGAATCCTAGCGTGAAGCGCACCAGCGGTCAATCACTGGCGCCCGCTACAAGAGGGTTTGCAGACGCATTGATGAATAGTGGCATCCTAACTAAGGGCGAGTGGCTGGCTGAAACCCGCGAGTCGAATTGATCGGAGAGCACGAACACGCAGCATGGCGAACTCCCGCGAAGAATCGCTCAACGCATTGCTTGCCCTGCTGCTGGATAAGTACCGCGGAATCTCGGCATCGCACGAGACGAGCTCCAAGCTGGGTGCCGTTGAGCTGACGGTCTCGAGCGAGGGCAAAGACGCAAATCGCATCCTTATCGAGGCCAGGATCGGAGACACGCCGTCCAAGCGGCGCAAATCCGCCCAGCGGGCCCGCTCGCGGCTGGCCAAGCTACCCGACACGCTCGCATTCGCGGTCTGTTACCCGCAGCACCTCCGAGACAGCGCCGACAGCGGCTCGACCAAGAAGACGTTGGCCGAATCCATCATCGCCTTCGCCGCCATCCAGCGCTTCGGCGACGGCCCGGTGTGGCGAGAAGGCACGGTCGCAGATCTCGCAGACAGCCTCCGCGACGCCGACCTGACCCGCCAGCGCGTGCTGGAAGCGATCGAGGGGAGCGTGCGCGATGCCGCGGAGTTGCTTCGCCAAGGGAAGTGTGCCGAGGAACTCGCGGCCGCGCTGACGATCCCTGCCAGGGGCAAGGATCTGCAAGCCGCCCCGCTGATCGCGGCCATGGTCCTGTCCAATGCGGCCCTGCTACACCGCCGCCTGCGGTCAGTGCCGAACCTAGCCGACATGACCCCCCTTGAGCAAGCCTTGGAGCAGCCCGACCGGGCCGCGGAGCTGATCCGCGAAGCGTGGGAGTGGGCCCTCGATGTCGATTACTACCCCGTATTCGCGCCGGCAGTAGCCGTGCTGCGCGCTATTCCGGCGCCGGTCTTGGAGCGACCACTCCTGGATATCGCCGAGAATGCGGTGCTTGTCGCCGACGAGCTGCCATCGCTGCGGTTGGAACATCTCGGCCCGCTGTGCCACCGGCTGCTCGCTTCCGCCAAGTTCGACGGGGCAGTCTACACCAACACTGTCACGGCCCTGCTGCTGGCAAGATTGGCGCTGCCCGCAGACGGCCAGGCATGGTCCGACAGTGCCGCCCTCGCCAAGCTGAGAGTAATTGATCCGGCTTGCGGCACCGGCACCCTGCTGCTGGCCGCCATGCATACCATCCGCAAGCGGATCGAACAAGCAGCCGAACACGCGCCACTGTCCGATGCGCTGCAACGTGCACTAGATCAGGACGTCGCGCACGGCCTCGACATCAGCGAGCATGGCGTCCATCTGGCTGCTTCCAATCTGGCGCTCGGCCGTCCACGTCTGGACTGCGGCCCTGTAAACCTGATCGCCATGCCGCACGGGCCCCAAGCGGGGGACGATGTCGCAGCCGGATCGCTCGAGCTATTGGCCGACGCGATTGCCCCGGGCAGCGACGCTTCAGAGGGCGCAGGCAGGGAATCGGGACTTCCGACCGGCAAATCGCTCTCGCGACCGTTCGACATGGTCATCATGAATCCACCTGTGGCGCGCAATGATCCGCGCAACCGCCAGTACGACTCACGCTCGCGCGGCTTGGTTCAGCGGCGCGAAGCCGAGATCGCGGATCTCTTGCGCGGTCGGGACTCGAACGCATTCAAGGCTATCGACCACGGCAATCCGCGGACTTTCTTTTCGCCGCTGGCAGACGCGCTCCTAAAGGGATCTGCCGGGGTGCTCGCAGAGGTGCTTCCCACTACGTCGCTGACCTCGGTCTCCGGTCTATACGAGCGGCGTTTCCTCGCGGATCGCTTCCAAATCGAGACCATCGTCACCAGCCACGACCCACAACGCATGAACTTTTCGGAGAACTCGACCATTCAAGAGTCTCTGCTCGTGGCGCGCCGGCCAGGTCCGGAGTGGCGGCCGACGCGCTTTGTCTCGATCAGCCGCATGCCCAGGGACGCCCACGAGGCCGTTCTGCTCTCGGATCGAATCAACCGCCGCGAGCCACTCGGCGATTGGGGCTCCGAACACGCTTGGCCGTGGCCCCAGATCCATGCGGGCGACTGGAGCGCGGCCCACTTCTACGACGGCGTCTTGGCGGATGCCGTCCACCAACTCGGCACGCTGGAAGGGGCGCGGCTCGCACCGGCGGGAGACCTCTGCTATGTCGAACCCTCCGCCGATCGGGTGCGCGACACTTTCTCGCCCGCGCCGGCGGCTGACGCGCCTTGGACCTGCCCAATGCTCTGGGAGCACTCCCCGGAGGCGCAGGTAACGATGGCCGGCCGGCCGGACATTGCCGTGGCACCCAGGCCGGATCGCGAGGACTTCGCCAAGAACAACCTCATCAAGAATGCCAGCAGGCTGCTGGTCGCCAACCGGCTCTACACCTCCCGGACCCGCGTGTCGGCGTGCTACGCCGACCAGCCGCTGCTGGGCTACGCTTGGACCCCGGTGATCCCGGTGGCCCCGAACCCAGCATTCGAGCGGGCCCTGTGCGCGTGGTGGAATTCCACGCCCGGGGTCCTCACTCTGCTGCATGCACGGGCGCGTCGGCTAGCCTACCCACACTACGCGCTGGACTCCCTGCGAGCGCTGCTCGTGCCAGACCCGAGCCGGATCGACGTCGGTCCCCTCGCAGAGGTGTTCGACAAGACCTGCTCGCGAGCGCTGCAGCCGTGGCCTCAAATGCACGATTGCGACACTCGCGCCGCACTGGACTATGCCGCCGCCCAAGTCCTGCGCATCGACAGCCGCGCCATCGCCGACTGGCGGCAACGGATCGCCTGCGAGCCGACGGTGACCGGCAAGTCGGCTCAAGCGTGAAGCGCATCCTTCCGCCGGCGATTGCCCGGGTTGGGAGCGCGGGAAGCAAGCGTCAGCGCTCCAGGATTGCGACCGTCTCGATGTGATACGTTTGCGGGAAGAGGTCGACCAGCTGCAGGTGTCGCAACGCGAATCCTCCGGCCAGCAACAGTTTCAGGTCGCGTGCCAGCGTCGCAGGGTCGCACGAGACGAGGTGCAGTCGCGGCGGGGCTAGACGCACGAGTTGAGTCACAACCGCAGCGCCAAGGCCGGTACGCGGCGGGTCGGCGACGATCAGGTCCGGCTGGTCTGAGAAGCCCTCCAAGAACGCATCCACATCCATATGCACGGCCCGTACCGAGCATTCCGCCCGGCGAGCATTGAAACGCAGGTCGCGCATCGCCGTCGGAGATGAGTCGACCGCGACAGCTTCGCGAAATCGACGGGCAAGCGGCAGGGTGAACAGGCCCACGCCGGCATAGAGGTCAACGGCCAAACGCCCCTCCGCTTGGCCCACGGCCAAGGCAGCCAAGCGCTGAACGAGAAACCGGTTGACTTGGAAGAACGAGCGCCCGCTCACCTGAAAGACGTCCTCGCCACAGCGATATTGCAGCGGGGTGCCCGGGCCATCCACGCCGAACACGCCAGCGGACTTCGCCCAGAAGCGCTTCGGCAACGGGCCGGACCGACGCGGAAGGTTGACCTGCACGTGCTCCTCGTCGGTGAAGAACTCAATGGTTCTGAGGCTGGAGGGAAACCTGTGATCGGAGCCCATCCGCTCTATCATGCGGTGCAGTTCGTTGAGCTTGGGCGAGTTGATGGCGCAATCGTGGGTGGCAACCAGACGATGCGAGCGGGCGGCCAAGAATCCGGCTTGGCTAGTCCTGCCCCGGCGAGCGAAGTGAATCTGCGTGCGGTTGCGATAGCCGAGGGGCTCGGATCCGACGACCGGAATATCGGCGTCCCAGCGAATGCCTCCGATCCGGCGCAGCGTCTCGCGCAAGATCTCAACCTTGGAGGAGCACTCGAGATCCTGCGGCATGTGCTGGTAATGGCAGCCGCCGCACTTGGCAAACACCGGGCAGGGCGGCTCAGTGCGCCGGTCGGACCGCGAAATCCATTCGGCGTCAATGCCGCGTCGGACACCGGCGGATCGCGACGAGAGTTCGACCTCCACTGTCTCCCCGGGGAGCACAAACGGCACGAACACCGCTCCGTCGTCATGTCGCGCCAGCCCATCCCCGCCGTAGACAAGCTTGTCGATTTCCAGCTTCGTGCGCATCTGCTTGATTCTCACACTGCTTCGCGATGCATGCTTGACTGGTGCCCGCTCTGGACAGACCCAGCGTGCAAGGCAGTCCGCACAATCAGCCCGCCCGCGGGCGGTTCGGAGCGTCCCCAACCCCTGGGCTTGGAGCCGAGACCCGCCCCGAACGGCCTTGCCCAATCCGTCCCGAATCTCCATGATGGCGGTCAAAGCCCAATGCAGCGATATTGCTAAACTCACAGTCTGGCGGCCCGCAGATGCCTTCGACCGCTTTCCTGTTTCCCGGACAAGGCTCCCAAGCGCCCGGCATGGGCCTCGAAATCGCCGGTCGCTACGCATCCGCGCGGGCTATCTTCGACGAAGCTGACGAAGCCCTGGGGTTCGCGCTTTCCCGGCTCTGCTTCGAAGGGCCCGCAGAAGAGCTGAAACGAACCGAGATCACTCAGCCTGCGGTCCTGACGGCCTCCATCGCGACCCTCGCTGCCTTGCAGGAGCGGGGCATTCAACCCGCCTTCGTCGCCGGGCATAGCTTGGGCGAGTACTCCGCATTGGTAGCCGCCGGGGCCATCCGGTTTCGGGAAGCCGTGCGGCTCGTGCACGAGCGTGGGCGCCACATGCAGGCAGCAGTGCCACAGGGAGTTGGCGCGATGGCGGCGCTGCTCGGAATTGACGCGGAAGCAGCAGCCGGCGTCTGCCGGCAGGCCGCAAACGGACAAGTCGTCTCGCCCGCCAATGTCAACTCGCCTGGACAGATTGTTATCGCGGGCCACGCCGAGGCTGTTTCGCGAGCGGTCGAACTCGCCAAGCAAGCCGGCGCAAGGCGAGCCGTGATGCTGGAGGTCAGCGCACCCTTCCACTGCACGCTGATGGCGCCAGCTCGCGCCGCACTGGAGCCCCGCTTGGACTCGACCGCATTCGCAGACTTGAAGGTGCCGCTGGTCAACAATTGGCAGGCGGGCGAAGTGCGCACCGGCGCCAAAGCCCGCGAGGGCCTCAAGCGGCAGATTCCTAACCCGGTACTGTGGGAGCAAACCATCCGCTACCTAGCCGCCCAGAACGTGGATCGCTACGTGGAGGTGGGTCCCGGCCGCGTGCTCACCGGACTGATGCGCAGCATAGACCGCAAGCTGCCCGCGTACAGCACGCACGACCTCGCTAGCTTGGAGGGTATTCCCGCATGACGCGCCGCACGGCACTCGTCACCGGAGCAAGCCAAGGTATCGGCCGGGCGTGCGCCAGGGGCCTCGCAGCAACGGGCGTGGCTGTGGTCGCAGGCGCGCGCCAAACGGACAAGCTGGCGTCTTTAGTCGCGGAGATACAAGCGGAAGGTGGCACCGCCGAGGCAGTCGAGCTAGACGTGGCGGATCAAACGTCGGTAGACGCGATGGCAAAGTCCTACGGCAAGAAGATCGACATCTTGGTTAACAACGCCGGCATCACCGCTGACAACTTGGGGGTCCGCCTGAAGGACGCTGACTGGCAGAGCGTGCTCGATACCAACCTCACGGGGGCCTTCCGCTGCTCGCGCGCGGTGCTGCGCGGGATGATGAAGCGGCGCTGGGGGCGCATTGTCAACGTGTCGTCCGTCGTGGGCCTGTCGGGTAACGCCGGCCAAGCGAACTACTCGGCTTCCAAGGCGGGACTGATCGGCCTGACCAAGTCCTTGGCGCAAGAACTGGCCAGCCGAAACATCACCGTCAACGCCGTCGCGCCCGGATTCTTCGCGACCGATATGACCGCGCGCCTTGACGAAGCGCAGAGAGCGGAAATCTTGGCCAGCATCCCGATGGGCCGCATGGGAGAGCTCGACGAGATCGCGGGCACCATCGGCTTCCTCGCAAGCGAGCAAGCCGGCTACATCACCGGGCACGTGCTGAACGTCAGCGGCGGGCTCTACATGTGATGCCGACCCAGCATACCCAAGATGGGACGATCCTCGACCGGATCATCGGATCCAAGCGGACCGAACTCGCGGCCGAGCAGCTAACCATCTCAGAAACCGAGCTGAAGAGCCGTCCCGTCCCTGCGCGGCGCGGCTTCCGCGCCGCGCTCGAGGCCAAGCGTCCCGCGATTATCTCGGAGATCAAGAAGGCGTCGCCCTCAGCAGGTCTGATCGCGACGGACTTTGATCCCGCCGCGGTCGCGCGCAACTACCAAGCAGCCGGAGCGGCGGCTCTATCAGTGCTTACGGACCAGCGCTTCTTCCAAGGCTCCCTGCAGGACCTAGCTGCGGCGCGAGCGGCAACTTCCCTGCCCGTGCTGCGCAAGGACTTCACCCTGGATCGCTATCACTTGGTCCAAGCATCGGCTTGGGGTGCGGACTGCATCTTGCTGATCGTCGCCGCGCTTGAGGGCACAGAACTGCAAGAGCTGCACGCAGCGGCGAAAGAGCTGAGTTTGGACGCACTGGTCGAAGTCCACAACGCATCGGAGCTGGAACGGGCACTGGCGATCGGCGCGAAACTGATCGGCGTGAACAATCGCAATCTCAAGACGATGGAAGTCTCGTTGCAGACATCCATCGACCTTGCCGAGCAATTCCCCAAGGATGTCCTGCGCATCACCGAGAGTGGCATCCGCACTGCGGATGATCTGCGGCGCCTCGGTGACGCGGGCTACCAAGGGTTTCTGGTGGGGCAGGGCCTGATGAGCCAACCGGACCAAGGCCGGGCGCTGGCGGAACTGATCGGAAACCGGCCATGAGCGGATTTCTGCGCCAGATCGGGGAGGTGCTGGAGACGATCAAGTTTCAGCATTCTGTCTTTGCCCTGCCATTTGCCTTGACCGCGACCCTGCTGGCGCTGCGCGGTATGGACATCCCGGGGCCCGATCTGGCTTGGAAGCTCGTCTGGATCGTCGTTGCTATGGTGGCCGCACGGTCAGCGGCGATGGCCTTTAACCGCCTGATCGACGCGCCGATCGACGCGTTGAATCCCCGGACTGCCCGCCGGGCTCTTCCGGCGGGGACTCTTTCGAAGCGGTTCGCAGCTGCTTTTGTCGCGGTCTCGGCGGCCTTGCTGGTGATCGCCGCCTGGCAGCTCAACCCGCTCTGCCTCAAGCTCAGCCCGTTCGCTCTCGCCCTTGCCCTCGGATACTCCTACACGAAGCGCTTCACGGTCCTGTCCCACATAGTGCTAGGCGCGGTTCTCGGCGTCGCTCCGGCCGCTGCGTGGATCGCTGTTCGAGGGACATTGGAGCCCATGATTCTGCTGCTGACGGCGGCGGTAACACTTTGGACGGCCGGCTTCGACATCATCTATTCCTGCCAAGATGTCGCATTCGACCGCGGCGCCGGCCTGCATTCGATTCCCGCCCGGTTCGGTATCGCGAGAGCGCTTGTGGTCTCTCGGCTGCTACATGTCGGCATGGTGGCTTGCCTGGTCGCCATGTGGCTCAACATGGGGCTCGGCCTATTGGCACTATTCGGTGTCGCAGTGGTGGCAGGCTTGCTTGCCTACGAACAGTCCTTGGTCCGCGCCGACGACCTGTCCCGCGTTGGCGCGGCCTTCTTCACGGTCAACGGCTGGGTCAGCGTGCTGTTATTTGCGTTTTGGGCAGTGGATCTCTGGCTGCCGCTACGGTTTCCCGCCTAGAACGACACTCCACCGCGAAGCGGACGCGCGGCTTGTGGGCCGCCGAGGATCCCGGCAGCAGTCAAGTCGGAGGATTTGTCTCGGGACGAGCGCTCAATCCATCAGCATCCCGCCGTTGACCTCAACAGACTCTCCGACGATGTGCGAAGCCGCGGCACTGGCAAGGAACGCAATCACGCCCGCCACTTCTTCCGACTTCCCTGCCCGTCCCTGCGGAATCTGCGACACCATGCCACGCATGCGTTCCTCGCTCGAGAAGCGCTCGTGGAATGGCGTGAGGATGACGCCCGGGTTGACTGCGTTGACGCGGATGCCATCGGCGATCAGTTCCTTGGCCAGGGCCTTCGTCAGGCCCGTGACCGCGGCCTTTGCCGTGGCATAGAGGATGGCGCCCGGTCCGCCCCCGTTGTGTCCCGCGATCGAGCCAAGATTGACAACGGCGCCCGAACCGCGCTCCCGCATGTGAACCGCCGCGGCCTGCGTGACCCACAGCACGCTGGCTAGATTCAGGTCCATCACACTGTTCCAGAAATCTTCGTCAATCTCGGACAAGAGGCGACGCCCGATCAGGGATCCGGCGTTGTTGACCAGCACGTCGATGTGGCCGAAACGCTCGACGACGCTTGAGACGATGTTCTGGCACTGCCCAACATCGGAGAGGTCGGCTTGGAAACTGGCCGCCGTGCCGCCACCAGCTTCGATAGAGCCCACGAGTTCCTGGGCCTGCCGCCGGCTGGCGTTGAAGTGCACACCAACGGCATACCCAAGGTTGGCGAATTCGCGAGCGGTGGCCGCTCCGATGCCCAAGGACGCGCCGGTGACGAGCGCAACGGGCTGGACGCAGTGCTTGGACATTAACGACCAGTGTAACGATGCACGCTATGTCGCCATGGGCGCTTCGCTGCGAGGTCCGGCTTGCAATCCGAAACACACGGCGCACCGAGCCGGATGAAGCGGATGAGTGCCTCGGGCAGTTCGGGCAGTCTGCGGCAGCGGGACTATCAGCGCAGCAGCGATGCCAACGCGTCCCTTAGCGTTCGCTTGGGCCACCCATCGTACAGCAACCTGAGCGACTGACATGGCCGCCATCGCACAAGATGGGCTGAAGCGTTGCGCCGGACGCCGCCGGGCGCGACTTCTCTTTCGAACCAAGGTCGACAATGCTGAGGTGTGTGATCAAGGACGAGAAGGGCCGGCAGAAGATTGATGTCTGGCCACGGCGCGCACAACGGCCTCGGGCTCGCACTCAATAACCGTCAGCAGAATACGCGCCGCCCGATCCGGGACTCGCCGGCCCTGTTCCCATTCCTGCAGGGCGCGGGCGTCGAGACCGAAGCGGTCTGCGAACTGTTGGCGGCTCAGCTTCATGCGTTTGCGCAACGCTACGATATGCTCCGCGGCCGGGTCGTCGACAAGGCGGCACGGAAGCGGGTTTTCGCCGCGCACGTGGGCCAAGACCTCGTCCAAAGCCGCTTCCACTTCACGTCCCATCTGAGTTCGCTGAATTGTCATCGGATCTTCTCCTCTTTCTTGATCGCGGCCACCAACCGCGAAAGCACTTTCTTGTCCGCAGAACTCAGATCTTCGCGATCTGCCTTCGCATATGCGGTCAGCAAATAGATCAGCTCTGGGCCAGCTTGGTAGAAATGCCCATTGCCAGCTGCCGAATACCGCGCATGGCACGTTACCACAGCATTGGTTAGGCAAGTTACGAGACACTGCGGTCGATTCAACTGCACGCCGCCAACGTCTCCAGAGACCATCAAGAGTCGAATGCTGCCCCGGCCACCGCCGAACCACCGCAGCGGCCGCTCGCATCTCATCGACGCCTTGGTCCGGTCGCAGCACTCAGAGCACGCCTGCTGCCCCGCACCGCACCGCTCACGCGACCTCATCGGCTCCGAACGGGTCGGGCAGCAGGTCTCCGAGCGTGTAGCGCTCGTTGATCCGCAGACCCGGACCACCCGCCTCGTACAGCAGTTGTCCGCACCGGCCGCATGGCTTCCCAATCTGTAACTCGTCGACTTCCCGCCCAGCCACCACGGCGACAGCCAAAAGCCTGCCGCCCCCGCTCGTATGGAGCGCCGACACCAGTGCGCACTCCGCGCATAGGGTGAGTCCATACGAGGCGTTCTCAACGTTGCAACCCTCCACGACGCGTCCGTCGTCCGCGAGCCCGGCCGCACCGACGTGATAGCCAGAGTAGGGCGCATAGGCGTTCCGGGCCACTGCACGGGCGCGGCAACAAAGGCGGTCCCAGTCGGGCCCAGCATCAATCATTCCGGTGCTTGGCTCCAGGCGCCGAGGCATGCTCACACCAGTGCAGCGCGATCGCCCGGGCTCCATTGTCTCGCACCGCAACTGACTGGTGACGGATCTGCCGGAGTGCAAGCTCCACTGCCGGGCGCGGGACGAATTCTCCGGAGTAGCGCACAGCTGCGACAAGTCGGCGGCGGCACCGGCAAACGACGCGCATACCGGGATACGCACCGTGTGCCTAGCGAGATTGATGAT
This sequence comes from Bryobacterales bacterium, assembly GCA_965207255.1. Classification (GTDB taxonomy): domain Bacteria; phylum Acidobacteriota; class Terriglobia; order Bryobacterales; family UBA6623; genus VXMF01. The sequence continues at coordinate 1,295,831 of OZ242276.1, forward strand.
GGTCCAGCTGCGAAGCTCACCTGCCATACTGTCAAGCATGCGCAGTCTTGCCCTCACCGCCCTGCTCGGGGTGTCTGCAGCCCTCTGCTCGGCCCAGCCTGAGGGCTGGTCGCGCCCGTTCCCGGGTCACCGTGTAATCGGCAACCTTTACGCGGTCGGCACCTATGACCTAGGCGTGTTCCTGATCACCTCAGACGAGGGTCACATCTTGGTCAACACTGCCCTCGAAGACTCGGTCCCCTTGATCCGGCGGAACGTCGAGTCGGTCGGTTTCCGCTTCGAAGACATCAAGATCTTGTTACAGATGCAGGCTCACTGGGATCACACTGCGGCCCTGGCCGAGATCAAGCAGATCACGGGCGCACAGATGTGGGCGACCGCGGATGACGCGCCCGTGCTCGAAGATGGCGGCTTCAGCGACCCGCACTTTGGCGGCCGCATGTCCTTCAAGCCGGTCAAGGTCGACAAGATCGTCGAGGATGGCGAGGTGATCGAGCTTGGAGCCATCAGGCTGACGGTGATTGACACGCCGGGCCACACGGCGGGCAGTTCCAGCTATGCCATGACGGTCCAAGAGAACGGCCGCGAATACGAGGTGGTCATCGCCAACATGGGCACGATCAACCAAGGCAAGAAGTTGGTCGTAGACCCAACTTACCCGGGCGTCGCCGAGGACTTCGCCAAGACCTTCATGCGCCAGAAGGCCATGCGGATAGACGTCTGGGTCGCGGCCCACGGATCGCAATACGGGCTGCACGGCAAGTACCGCCCCGGACAGCCATACAGCCCGGATACGTTCGTGGATCCGGAGGGATTCCTAGCCGCTGTGGAACGGCTCGAAAGGCTATACTTGAACCAATTGGAGGCGGAGCGGCGGTAAACCGCGAGTGCCACAGCGCGCTCTGCCTATCGCTTGGCGGAACGCTGCCGTGACGTGGAGACAGGCCTAGTGCTACCACGCATCTCTGACACCAGCCTTAAGCCCATTGCCGACAAGGTGATGAATGGCGCGCGCCTGTCCTTCGAGGACGGCGTGAAACTGTACAACTCCCCCGACCTGCTGACCGTCGGCTACCTCGCCAACAACGTTCGCGAGCGGCTAAACGGAAACCGGACGTATTTCAACGTCAACCGCCACATCAACCCGACGGATGTGTGCGTGGCAGCCTGCAAGCTGTGCGCTTTCGGCAAGCAGAAGCGCAACCCGACTTCGTACACCATGTCGCTGGACCAAGTCTGGCACACGGCGGGAATCGGCTATAGCGAGGAAATCTCCGAGTTCCACGTTGTGGGCGGATTGCATCCAGAATTGGGCCTCGATTGGTTTGCCAAGATGTTTCGCGGACTCAAGGAGCGCTTCCCGAGGGTCCATCTCAAGGCACTGACCATGGTGGAGATCGGCTACCTGGCGCGCCGCGAGGGCATCTCCGTCCAAGAGACCTTGGAGCAGCTCCGCGACGCTGGCGTCGACTCTCTGCCGGGCGGCGGCGCGGAGATCTTTACCGAGCGCGTCCGCCGGATCATCTGCGACCACAAGATCGATGGCAACGAATGGATCGAGACGGCCCGAACGGCCCACAATCTGGGCCTGAAGTCCAACGCCACGATGCTCTACGGTCACATCGAGACCGATGAGGATCGCGTCGACCACCTGCTGCGCTTGCGAACCTTACAGGACGATACGGGCGGTTTCCAGACCTACATCCCGCTGGCATTCCACCCCCAGAACACGCCGATGCACCACCTGCCGATGACTTCGGGTTTCCAAGACATCCGCTCCATCGCCGTAGCCCGGCTGCTGCTGGACAATTTCCCGCACATCAAGGCGTACTGGATCATGATGACGCCCAAGATCGCGCAAGTGGCGCAGCGCTTCGGGGCGGACGACATCGACGGCACCGTGGTGGAAGAGAAGATCTACCACGACGCCGGGGCGAAGACGCCCCAAGTGCTACGACGGGAGCAGTTGCTACGCCTGATCCGCAATTCCGGCCGCGAACCCGCCGAGCGCGACACGCTCTACCGCGAAGTTCAACGCGACGAGGCAACCCTGGCGCTGGCCGTCTGAGCGCCCTGCGCTCACGGCTCGAGCAGCCTCAGGATCTGCTCCAGCCCGCTACGGATCTCCGCGAGGCCCTCGCGCGAGACCGTCTGCGAATTTATCCCCCCGCCCTGTGGCGGCTGGGAAGGTTCGGCTTGAGGGGCCGCAACCGGGGCCGGCTCTGGCTCGGCCTGTTTCTCGGACGTGTTGTGCGTGCGCAACGCCCGCCGTGCACCGGCGATCGTGTACTTCTCCTCGTACAAAAGCTGCTTGATGGCGAGGATCGTCTCGAGGTCCTTGCGCCGGTACTGGCGCTGCCCTTTGGGGGTCTTGCGCGGGGACAGCATCGGGAATTCCGATTCCCAGAAGCGCAGCACATGCGCTTCGACTCCCGCGATCTTTGTAACCTCGCCGATCCGAAAGAATAGTCGATTCGGAATTTCGGGCCGGCTGTCCGTTCCGTGCTGGTCTTCCGCCATTTACGAGGTGCTTGCAGCGATCATTATACTGAGCCCGATCAGCGAGTTTCTGCCGACATTGGCCGGGCCGGGCCTCATCCAGGTTCGGCAGGGGCGGCTGGTTGGTGAAGGGTTAGGGCGGAGGACTGGACAAACCAGGGTTTCTCGTGCGACGGCTCGCAGAGTGAGACGGGATGGAATCCCCCTGTACGATCAACTTCGTCCGCTGGCATGCCGCCGTGCACTGCTCTCCGGAATTGCCGGTATAGGCCGTGAAGCCCGCAGCGGATCTCCCTCGCGGATGTGTGCAGTTTTCAACTGCCATTGACGGCAGGTGCTCACGTGCTCGCCTCGGTCCCCTGGTCCAAGTTGCGCGCTCGGCCCATTGTCGCCCGTCCACCCGAATCCCGCACCTCCAACTATGCGCCTACCTGCGGTCAGACCGAGGCATTGAACTTGCCTGCCACGTAGACTGTGACTAGCAAGAGCCCCTTGGTCCGGCTCTCCGGGTGACGGTTGATCCGTGCGACCTCCCCGTTGATCTCGACCGGAACTCGGCGTTAATCCGACATTTCACGAGACGGGACGGCCTGCGATGGCTACAATTTCAAGAGAGGTCCCCATAGTCGCTACCCCAGCGACGCGAGCCGACACCCTCCACGAACTCAGCATTGGCTTGCCGGGGATCCAGGCGGCGGAACTGCAACGCAGAAACGTCGGGTCTGCCACTCCCAACTCAGACCTGTCGGCACGCCGCCCGTCGCAGGGGCGCCCCCACGCCCCTGCGGCCACTTGGCCAGCGTTCGCTTACAGCCAGCTGAGTTTCGAGGCTCGGCGAAACGCGCGCGGGCCAGCTCTGCGCGAGATGCCGAGATGAACACGCTGAGCCTGTTTCGGACCGTCTTGGTCCTAGCCGCCTGTAGCAGCGGCTTGGCGGCCAGCGCAGGACCCAACGTCCTGCTGATCCTCGCCGACGATCTGAACGACTGGGTCGGTTCGCTGACCTCCGATCCCAACGTTCGCACTCCCAATATCGACCGGCTGGCGGCCAGCGGGATGCTATTTCGCGAAGCTTACGCCGCGTCTCCCAAGTGCAACCCCTCGCGCACAGCACTGCTGCTCGGCATGGCCCCGTCGACCACCGGCATATACGACAACGGCCATTGGTGGCGGCCGCACTTGCCAGACGCCATCGCGCTCCCGGAGGCATTCCGGCGGGCCGGCTACCACGTGGCGGGAGGCGGCAAGATTTTCCACCACACGGCGGGGTTCAATCCTCCCGAACTGTGGGACGAGTACTTCGAGTTGCAATTCGACGATCCTTGGGACCGGGCCGGGCCAGCCTACCCGGGGATCGTCCCGGCCCGGCCCCCGCCGGGACACCCGTTGGCCGGAATGACTCCCTTCCGGCACGAGTTGGACTGGGGGCCTCTGCCGATCCGTGAGGCCGACTATGGCGATGCCCGGACGGTGGCGTGGGCGGCGCAATTTCTGCGGCAAGACCGCCAGCAACCGTTCCTGCTTGCCGTTGGCCTGTTCCATCCACACCTTCCTTGGTATGCCCCGCAGCGATTCTTCGCGGACAGCGAATCGCGCCAAACGGTTCTGCCGCGCGCGCCCGCGGACGACCTTGCCGACGTCCCCACCGAAGGCAAGCGCTTGGCGGGCCGCGGTGCCGAGGTCTTCGCCGCCATCCGCGCCGCCGGAAAATGGCCAGCAGCCGTCGGCGCGTATCGTGCCAACATCGCATTCGCCGATGCCTTGGTGGGCCAACTGCTGGACGCGTTGGACGCCGGCCCGCACGCTGCAAGCACGGTTGTCGTGTTCGCGTCAGACCACGGCTTCCACCTTGGAGAAAAGCAGCACTGGTACAAGTCCACGCTCTGGGAGCGGTCCACTCACGTGCCCCTTGTGATTCGCGGACCGGGCATCGAGCCCGACGGCGCGTGCGACAGGCCGGTCAGCCTGCTCGACCTCTATCCCACGCTGCTGGACCTGGCGGGCATTCCCGCCGACACCGCGCTGGACGGCCACAGTTTGACCGGCTTGCTGGCAGATCCAGCTGCGGAGCCCGACCGGCACGCCGGCATCACCTATCTGCGCGGAAACAACGCGGTGCGCAAGGGCCGCTGGCTTTACATCCGCTATCGCGATGGCGGGGAAGAGTTGTACGACCGGGCGGCCGACCCGCACGAGCTGACCAATCTAGCCAGCCGCGAAGCCCTGCTTGAGGTAAAGCAAGCGCTGGCTGCCTTGCTCCCGCGCGCGAGCGCCGCGGCGGCGCCACTCAAGAGCGCCTACGCGTTCGACCCTGACGCGTACTCGTGGGAACCGCAGCCGTGAGTGGAAGCGATCGGGCACTTCCTATAATGAAATATCGGCTCCGGCAGAAGATGGCCCTGCACCCCCCCATTCGCTCCACCACCGTTCTTTGCGTGCGCCGTGACGGCAAGGTTGCCCTCGCCGGCGACGGTCAGGTCACGATGGGCGCGGAGGTCATGAAGTCTACGGCCAAGAAGATCCGGCGCCTGCACAACGAGCAAGTGCTGGCGGGCTTCGCGGGCTCGACGGCCGATGCCATATCTCTGTTCACGCGTTTTGAGGAAAAGCTCCAAGCGTTCGGCGGCAACCTGAGCCGGGCGGCGGTGGAGCTGTCCAAGGACTGGCGCATGGACAAGGCACTGCGTCACTTGGAAGCGCTGCTGCTGGTGGCCGACGCGAAGTCGACCCTTCTTCTGAGCGGGACCGGCGATGTCATCGAACCAGACGACCGCGTGGCCGCCGTCGGGTCTGGCGGCTCCTATGCGGTCGCCGCGGCTACCGCCCTGCTGGAGCACACCGATATGAGCGCGAAAGAAGTTGCCGAGGCGGCGATGAAAATCGCGGCGGACATCTGCATCTATACCAACTCCAACATCGCCTTCGAGGAACTGGGTTAACGCAATGGTGATCTACCTGCCGGGCGACTCCGGGGCTAGCTCGACGTCTCTGGACGAGCTGACTCCCCGCGAGATCGTCGAAGAACTCGACAAGCACGTGGTCGGCCAACGCGAGGCCAAGCGAGCCGTGGCCGTGGCCCTGCGCAACCGCATTCGCCGCCAGAAGCTCGATCCTGAAATGGCCGAGGAGGTGATGCCCAAGAACATCCTGATGATGGGCCCGACCGGCGTCGGCAAGACCGAGGTCGCGCGACGCCTGGCGCGCCTGTCGAGTTCGCCGTTCGTCAAGGTCGAAGCGACCAAGTTCACCGAAGTGGGCTATGTCGGCCGCGATGTCGATTCGATGATCCGCGATCTCGTCGAGATGGCGATCGACATGATTCGCGAGCAGAAAATCGAACTGGTGACCGAGCGCGCCGAGAAGAACGCCGAAGAGCGCCTGCTACAGATCTTGATGCCGCCCCAGAAGAGCGACGACGAGGAGGCGGGCGACAAGACCGCGATGACGCGCGAGAAGTTGCGCCAGAAGTTGCAGGAAGGCAAGCTGGACGACCGGATGGTCGAACTCGATGTCCAGAACCGCAACAATCCGATCGAGGTGGTCACCAATCAAGGCGTAGAGGAGATGGACATCAATATCCGCGAGCTCGTTCCCGGATTGTTCGGCGGGCAAACCCGCCGCCGCAAGATGACCGTCTTGGAGGCCCTGGACACGCTGACCCAAGAAGAGGAGCAAAAGCTCATCGATATGGAGCAAATCACGCGCATGGCCGTCGAGCGCACCGAGCAGGCCGGCATCGTGTTCCTGGACGAAATGGACAAGATCGCCGGTCGTGAGGGCGGGCGCGGCCCGGAAGTCAGCCGCGAAGGCGTCCAGCGCGATCTGCTCCCCATTGTGGAGGGCACCACGGTTAACACCCGCTACGGCATGATCCGCACCGATCACATCCTGTTCATCGCCGCCGGTGCCTTCCATGTGTCCAAGCCCAGTGACATGATCCCCGAGATGCAGGGTCGCTTCCCGATTCGAGTCGAGCTCAAACCGCTAACCAAGGATGACTTCATCCGGATCTTGACCGAACCCAAGAATGCGCTGACCAAGCAATACACCGCGCTACTGGAGACAGAGGGCATGAAGCTGGAATTCACCGAGGACGCCATCGAGAACATCGCGCGCACGGCGATGACCGTCAACGAGCAAACCGAGGACATCGGAGCACGGCGGCTCCACACGGTCATGGAGAAGTTGCTGGAAAAGATCTCGTTCGAGGCCCCGGACATGCGGGAGAGCGGCATCACGATCGATGCGGCCTACGTCGACGAGCAGCTCGCCTCGATCGCGAAGGATCAGGACCTGAGCCGCTATATCCTCTAGTGCATGCGCCGAAGGCAGCGGAGCCGGTTGCAGCAGGCTGCTCGGTGCGTTGCATTGGCAACCCTGCTGGCGTCGTGCGGCTCGATAGGCGATCCGCTCCCGCCACTCGTGGATCTGCCGCAACCGATCGACGACCTCGAGGCGCGCCAAATCGCGCGCGAACTTGAGGTCGCATGGAGTTGGCCGCAAACCACCACCGAGGGCATGATTGCGCGACAGGTCAGCGGCTTCACCCTGTGGGCGGTGGACGTGCCCGGCCTGCAGGACGCTCTGTCTGTGCAGACGATTGACGAGTACCGCCGCGAAGTGGCAACGGTCGGCGCAGCCAAGCTGGCTAATTTCGGGCCGGGCGATCGAATCGATCTCCGCCTGCCCCTCGGCGAATGGCCGCTCGGCCAAGAATCGATCCTGGTCATGACGGCCGCAAACCGCGCCGGACGATCCGCGGGATACTCCAACCAAGTCCCGATCCAGCCGCTGGAGCCTCCCGAGCGTGCAGTCTGGCAGCCGCACGAGGTGCAGGCTGTCGGCGTGGCGCTCGCATGGCTGCCGGCCGAGCGGGCCGAGGAGTACGCCATCGACAGGGCCAGCGGCGAAGACGGAGCGTATGCGCAGCTCGGGCGCCTAGCCGCAACGGCGTTCCTCGACCGCACCGTAGGCTGGGGCCAAACCTATCGGTATCGACTTCGCCCGCTGCGCAGGTCGAAGGCTGGATGGATCGAGGGCAGTGTTTCCGACGCAGTCAGCGTCACCCCTCGCGATACGTTCCCGCCGACGCCGCCAACGGGCCTGCGAGCGGTGCGAACCGCGTCTGCGGTGGAGTTGTCGTGGATGGCCAGCCCGGAGCACGATGTCGCCGGCTACCGCGTCTATCGGGACGGCACGGCTGTTTCCGCGATCGCTGCCGACACCACCTACAGCGATGCCGAGGCAAGCGCCGGAGCGCACGAATTCGCGGTTTCCGCGCTCGACGCCAGCGGTAACGAGAGCGCCCCGGGCCCTGCAATCACCATGCCCGCTCCCGCCTCGCCGATAGACTAGTGGCATGTTCGCACGGATCGCGCTCGCGGCAGCCCTGCCCTGCGCGCTACTGCTGAGTGCGTGTGCAACCCGGTTAGGTCCTCGCACCATACCCGCGGCTCGGTTCGACTACAACGAGCGCATCGCCCGCTCCCAAAACGACCAGCTGCTGCTCAATCTCGTGCGACTGCGCTATCGCGACACACCGGTCTTTCTCGATGTCGGCACGGTGATCGCCCAGTACACGCTGGACGCGAGGCTCGGCTCGCTGCCCAGGATCGGGGTCGACGGCAGCGGACAAACGGAAGTGGGAATCGACATCGGAGCGCGCTACAGCGAACAGCCGACCATCACCTACGAGCCGATCTCAGGGGCGGAATTCACCCGGCGGCTGCTCACCCCCATCTCTCCGCAAACCATCATCTTGCTATCGCAATCCGGCTGGAGCGTCGAGCGCCTGTTTATGTGCTGCATCGACAGCATCAACGGTATCGCCAACGCGCCGGTGGCAAGCGGGCCAACGCCCTCGTTGATCCCCGACAACAGCCGCTTTCGCGGTGTTGCGCAGGCATTGCGCTCGTTGCAGCTGGCGGGTTCTCTGGACTTCGTGCTCGAGCAGGACCAAGCGTCGGGCAGCGCACTGCTGCGCGTAGGCAGGCCCGCTGGGAACGATAGCCGCTCCAATGCACTGCAAGACCTGCGCGACGCGTTGGGGCTCGACCCCGACATCGAGGTTTTCCGCGTGACCGCTCGCAGCGCAGAACGCGGACCGGACGAGATCATCCTCACGGGCAGGTCGCTCTTGGGAGCGCTGTTCTTCCTCTCGCACAGCGTCGATCCACCAGCCGAGCACCAAGCGAGGGGCTTGGTCACCGTGGCGGAGCAAGCCAGCGAGCGCGCGGCGAATTGGGAGGAAGTCTCGGGCGGGCTGATCCGCGTGTCCTCGTCTTCCTCCGAGCCCAGCGGGGCCTTTGTTCGGATCCGCTACCGCAACCATTGGTTCTACATCAACGACGCAGACCTGAACTCCAAGGCGACGTTCAGCCTGCTGACCTACCTGCTGTCACTGCAGTCCGCCGGCCATGAGGGTATCAGCGCCATGTTGACGGTGCCGGTGGGCAACTAGCCCGCCAAGCCAGACCGGCTGCAGGGCGGGCATGGCGATCGGCAACCCTAGCTGGCCACAAGTCTGGCGGCTCGGTTGCGAAACCGTCACTCCAGCTGGCCCGAGGTCTCGGGCGCGCGCAGGTAAGGGTTGAACACGTAGCGGAGCGAGACCGGCTCGGGCAAGACTAGGTTGCGCGTGACGGCATAGGCGGGATCGAGGCCCCACTGCCCTTTGGCCAGCAGTTTCTCCTTGAGCGTCTCGTTGTCGTGCCAGCCCCAGAACGGCTTGGCCATGTCCGCAGCATGCTCGCGGCTGAGGAAGGCCCCGGAGATGTACGGCTGGCTCGCCTGCGGGCGCCCGCCCTGTGGCTGGTAGCGGTAGTACGCGCTGAAAGCCCCGCCGGCCTTGCCTCGCGCTTGCTGCGACCGGAGCCACCAATGATCGTAGATCGGCAGAAGATCGTACCCCACGTTGCGATCCGCGGGATGCCGGGGCCTTTCCGCGACGCCCTTGTAGACATACGTTACACCCGTGCCCGCTTCGAAATGGTCCATAGCGAGAGAGTATCCGGAATGCTGGCCGGACCCGTACACTCCATGCCCGCCAGAATGCACGAACACGACCGGATGCGTGCCGCCGACGAATTCGACCTCCCCGTCCAAGTTGTGAAAATTGCCGCGGACGCGCGGGTCTGCGCGATAGGAGTAGATCTTGTTGTGCGCCAGCGTTTCCATGGCAACCGGACGCCCCCAATCTGCGCCGTCCTTGGCGATGGTGAGGATCACGCCCTCGTTGTCGTTCTCGTGGCACGTGCCGGCAATGCACTTGTCCGAGTAGTCTCGCGGATGGAAGAAGTTGTAGATCAGGAACCAGTGCGTTTCGGTCTCCATGGCTGCGTAGTAGACGAATGCCTGCGAACTGGCCTGCGAAGTGTTCTCCCAGTTATTGTCACCGCGCCAATCCCCGTCGGCGTCGAACCGCGCGAGATAGTCGGCCTTCGGCTGGAACCAAGTCTCTTGCGCTACGAAGGGGGCGTAGCGCTCGGCTAGCGAGCGGTAGGGATCTGGCGCGGCTGGCTGGGAGCCGAACGTCACGCGCTCGCTTGGCACGGTCGGCTGAGCTTCAGCATCGACGTGAATCCTCAGCGTGGCCGAGACGCCCTCCAAAGTGGCGGTCAAGAACGTTTCGCCTTCTCGGCCCGGCGCGGTGTACAACACGGCATCCGACAAGTCCGACTGTCTGTCGGACATCGTGACCAGCCTTCCTTCAACGCCCTCCGGTGTTTCGTGGCGCAGCTGGATCTCCTCGTAACCTTGATACTTGAACGGCTTCGAGACCCACCCCCCGTCAGTGCCGTGGGCGTGAAAGGACGCCGGACCGCGCTTGAGCGGCACCGGAGCCGAGCCGCCGATCAGCCTAGATCCCGCGCCCACAGCCCGTACCTGCACCACTAGGGCTTCGAACGGACGCACGCGAGCATCTGACGGCACGGTCCGAAGTTCGATGCGTTGCACGGGCCCGGGCGCTTGGGCGCCAAGAGCAGCAACGCACACAGCCGCGGCAAGCCCTCGGTCGGCCCATCGTCTAGCGGCTCGCCTCTCAAATCGCGTCACGGCCGGCAGCAAGCAGCGAGCCGCCGGATTGCATCCGCTGACAGCTCGCGTCGCGGGCCGCGCATGGGAGCGGCTCACGCTTGTCCCGTGTCCATGATGGCGCATTCTCGATCACGCCTGCCGGTGCTCGAGGCGGGCTCTCCCAGTTGTGGGAGCAAATCCAGCATCCGCTAGACTACTCTCAAGGGACGCGCTCTGGCTGGTGGCGGTTGCAGTGATTGCAACCGGCGCACAGCGGCTAGGGGCTGGACGCTTGCATTTGTCGGAGCGCTAGGGTTCGGAAGGGAATATCCAGTGCTCGGCGCAAACGCCAGCCACGCCCCGCGGTCTGGGCACGGATTCGGCACCGCGCCGGTATTTCTGGCTTCAATCAGCACGATCCTCGGCGCGGTCCTCTTCTTGCGCTTCGGCTACGCGGTCGCGCACGCGGGCCTGTGGGGCAGCATCGGAATCATCGTGCTAGGGCACTTGGTGACGATTCCCACGGTCTTGGCGGTGTCCGAGATCGCGACAAACCGGCGCGTTGCGGGCGGCGGGGCTTACTACATCATCAGCCGCTCGTTCGGCACCAGCATCGGCGGCTCGATCGGCATTGCGCTGTATCTCTCGCAAGCCATCTCGGTAGCCTTCTACCTAGTCGCCTTCTCCGAAGCGTTCGAACCGCTCTACGACTGGGCAGCATCCAACTACGGCATCGCAACCGACCCGCGCTGGGTCAGCCTGCCAGCAACCGCCCTGCTAGCCGCGATCGTGCTGGCCAAGGGTGCCGACTCGGGCGTCCGCACGCTGTGGTTCGTCAGCGCCGCGTTGTTTGGTTCCATCCTGCTCTTCCTGCTGGGCACCGGGCCGGAATCGATCCAGCCAGAAGCGCTCCACTTGAACTCCCGAATCCCAGACCCGGACCCTTTCGGAACGGTTTTCGCAACCTGCTTTCCGGCATTCACGGGCATGATCGCCGGGCTCGGGCTGTCGGGTGACTTGAAGCGACCCGAGAAGAGCATTCCGCTGGGCACCATCGGCGCCACCCTAGCTGGCATGGTGGTGTACGGCTTGGTGGCGATCAAGCTCGCGGGCAGCGCCACTCCGGAGGCGCTGGCGAACGACCAGTTCGTCATGGTGGAGATCGCAATTTGGGGCCCGGCGATTTACATCGGCCTCGGTGCCGCAGCGTTTTCCTCCGCGCTAGGCTCGATCGTGGTGGCGCCCCGCACGCTGCAAGCGCTTGCCCGCGACAACGTCCTGCCCCTCCCAAGCTTGAACCGCCTGCTGGCGGCGGGCGCGGGCGATGCGCAAGAACCGACCCCCGCCACGCTAGTTTCCAGCGTCATTGCTGTCGTGTTCGTGCTGGCGGGCAGCATGGACGGCATCGCCCAGGTGCTGACCATGTTTTTCATGGTGACCTACGGTGCGCTGTGCTCGGTGTCGTTCTTGGAGTACTTCTCGGGCAATCCGTCCTATCGCCCGACGTTCCATTCGCGCTGGTACGTATCGCTGCTAGGCGCGTTGATGTGCGCTTTGATCATGCTCCAGATAAATCCGTTCTACGCGCTGCTCGCCGTGCTGCTAATGGTGCTGACCTACTTCGGCCTGCGCCGCACGCATCGGAGCGAGCGCGACCTGACCGCGATCTTCCAAGGCACCATGTTCCAACTCACCCGTCGCCTGCAAATCATGCTGCAGACGAGCCGCGCCGATGGGGCCAAGGACGGCTGGAGACCCTCCATCGTGGCTGTGACGCGATTCGGGGACCAACGATTGGGGCAGTTCGACCTGTTGCGCTGGATCTGCTATCGGCACGGTTTCGGGCACTTCCTGCAATTCATCGATGGCGAGTACTCGTTCCGGGGCGAGCTCGAAGCGCGCACGCAGGTGAGCAAGCTCATCGAGCGCGGCGAAATCAGCAACGCCGGCATTCTCGTCGATTCGCTGATCTGCCCGTCCTTCAAGCGCGCCGTGGCCCACACGCTGCAACTTCCTGGGGTCTCTGGCCTGCCGAACAACTGCCTGCTCTTCGAATTCGACAAGCAGCGCCCGGAAGAGATCGGCGAGGTCGCGCAAGGAGCGCGCATAGCAGTCGAGTCTGTGTTCAACGTGCTACTCCTGCGCTCGACGCAATACCGATTCGGCTACCGCTCGTCGATCCACGTTTGGGTCACCGAGGAGACGCTGGACAGCGCTCCGATGATGGTCCTGCTCGCCTACATCATCGTGGGGCACCCGGAATGGCGCCGCGCCGAGATCCAGCTCTTTGCCTGCTCAGACTCGCACAGGGCAGAGCAGGAAAAGGATCGTCTCTCGAACCTGCTGGTGGAGGGACGCCTGCCGATCTCCAGTCAGAACATCACGCCCGTGTCGTGTGTCGATGAGTCTGCATTCGAAGTCGAGGTCGGCCGCCGGTCGGCCGCTGCCGACCTGACCATCGCCGGCCTATTGGGAGCCGACATCGAACGGGACCGTGCCAGCGAGGCACTGATGCGCCTTGACGCGGCGAACGACGTGCTATTCGTGCTGTCGAGCGAGCGCGTGTCGATCGACTAGCCCCCGCCCGGGCGCCAGCCCACCACGCCCGTGAACCACTTGGCCCATCTTCTGCTCGCAGGGAGCGAGCCGGAGGCGAAAGTCGGACAAGTGCTGGCCGATTGCGTCACGGCTGGAGAAATCGCCAAGTTCGCGCCCGCCATTCAGTCCGGGATCCGGGCGCACCAGCGCATCGATGCATTCGCCGATGGCCATCCGGTGTTCGCACGGGCCAGGCGTCGGCTCCACCCCCCCTACCGCCGCTTTGGCGGCGTCTTGCTCGACGTCTACTTCGACCACTTCTTGGCGAGATCCTGGGATCGCCACGGGGACGGCGGCTCGCTGATCGGGTTTGCCGAGCATGCCTACCGGGTCCTTCACGAGCACCGCGACCTGCCGTCTGCACGCTTCCGCGCCGTAGTCGCGGCGATGCGCCGTGACAACTGGCTGGTCGGCTACGCGAGCCTGGCCGGCGTTGACCGTGCGCTGCACGGGTTGTCCAAGCGCTTTCCCCGCGCGAATCCACTCGCATCGGGAGGTGCGGCGCTGCGGGATCAGTACGCTGCCCTGGCAGGTGACTTCGAAGAGTTCTTCCCGCTCCTAGCCGAGTACGCTCGGACGATTGTCCGCGCCGAGGATGACTGACGGGCGATCGAGGCGGCTAGGCTCGAAGAACTGGTGAGGCGTGCCCTCCGGCGCTACAATCTAAGGGTATGCCCACGCTCCGGATTCAGGCCCGGCTCGGCGTCTTGGCGCTTGCCGGGGCTGGGATCGCCTCACTCATCGCCACCCAAGGGACGACCACGCAGGAACCTGTTGAGGGCCAGCACCCGCACGTCGTGCTGATCACGGTCGACACGCTTCGCGCCGACCATCTCTCTTCGTACGGCTACCACTTGCGTACTAGTCCGACCATGGACAAGCTGGCCGAGGATGGCGTTCGTTTCGAGCGGGCCTACACACCCATCCCAATGACCGGGCCGTCGCACTTTTCGATGTTCACCGGGCGCTACCCGCAGGAGCACGGCGCACGCATCAATGGCGTGTCGCTGCCCGGCGACAGCAAGTGGCTGACCGTCCCGCAGGTGCTCAGACGCTTTGGCTACACTTCCGGCGCGTTCGTGAGCGCCTGGCCGCTGATTGGCCGACTGACCCAACTCCACCGGGACTTCGACCACTATGACGAGGAACTTGGGCGCTCCTACCAAGTCTTTCACTCGATGCGCTGGGCCGAAGATGTCACGCGGCCGGCGCTGCGCTGGCTCGACGAGAACAAGGACAAAGCCAAGTTGTTCATGTGGGTGCACTATTTCGACCCGCACGAGCCCTACAACCTCCGCGAGCAGTTCGCTAGCCCAGAGCAGATCCACGATCCGAGCCCGGGCACGCCGGAGTATTCCGAGGAGATCCAGAACCGAATCCGCCGCTACGATTCCGAGATCGGCTACGCCGACAGCCACATCAAGACGCTGCTGGACCGCATCGACAAGCTCGGCATGCGCGACAACACGCTGGTCGTGCTAGTTTCCGACCACGGCGAAGGGCTTGGCGAGCACGGCTTTGTTGGGCACGGCCGCTGGCTGTTCGAGAGCACGGTGCACGTGCCGTGGATCATGCGCCTGCCGGGCAAGATTCAGCCTGGCAGAGTAGTCGCCCAGAGCGTCTCCACGCTGGACTTGGCGCCCACGATACTTGATCTTGCGGTCCCCGAGTTCCGGAACGAGGCACAGGTGTCCATTTCCTACGCCGGCCAGAGCCAAGTCGCGGCCATTGCGGACGAGTCGTCACCTCAAACCCGCCAGATTCGATTCGTGTCGTTTGAGGGCAAGAAGGGCTTCATCCCGAAATGGATCTCTTGGGCGTGGAAGCCGAATTCGGGGTTGCCGTTCCGCATTGGCAAGCTTGAGGGAAGCATGAAGGCGATCTGGACGCCCGAGCAGCAACGCTTTGAGTACTTCGACCTCTCCAAGGATCCGCACGAACTACAGCCGGACATGCTGACCAACGCGGACCGCCGCTATTCTTTCGAAAGCGATGCGTTCGAGCGCTGGTTCGAGACGACCAACCTAGCCGAAAGCGAATCGCGCTTGACTGAGCGGGATGCGGAGATTCTCGAGAGCCTCGGCTACATTACGAAGTAACGTCGAGCAAGTCGGACTGGGCCGGGGATTCTCGGGCGCGCAACGCATCCACTTCCTCGTCGATGCCGTCGACGCCCGATTGCAGCGCGGCCAGCAACTCCTGTACCGTGGCACCAACCTCTGCGCGATAGCGTTCGTGCTCGTCGCTGACCGTCTCCAGTTCGTCGGCGATGTGCAGGGCAGCCAAGATCGCAAGTTGGTAGCTGTCAGCTCCCGCCCCCAGCGTGTCCGCGAACCGGCTGATGGCCTCGTCGACCCTCTGGGCCAGCCTGCGCGTGCGCTTTGGATCGGCGCCGCCCAAATTGTATGCGCGGCCACCGATTTCGACCCTGACGCGTTGATCTCTCACGGCGCTCAGCCTTCACGCTCTAGTGCGGCGACTTTGCGCAGGAGTGCCTCGACCCGCCGTTTGACCGCGTCGCGAGTGCCATCGCTGCGCAACTCGTCCTTCAGGACGACGATCTGTGTGTCTCGCTCGCGCAGTTGGTCGCGCAGCCGTCCGAGCTCAAGCTCGGCTCGCACTCTCTGCGTCCGAGCCTCGCGCAGTTGCTCTACTAAGGCCAGCACCCGTCGCTCCAGCTCGTCGAACGAGCCCAAGTCATCTTCTTGCGAAGCCGGGGATTCCAGTGCGGAGCGTTCATCTGCCATGGCGCAAGGTCTCGAATGCCCCCAATGATAGATAACTCGCGGCTCCGATCAATCGCGCAACGAAAAAGAGCCCCTGGCCGCTGCCCACGAGCCGCCCGCAAAGTGGTGCGCAAGAGAGGACTTGAACCTCCACGGGATTTAACTCCCACTAGGACCTGAACCTAGCGCGTCTGCCAATTCCGCCACTTGCGCACGGACGGGCGGACAACTCGAGGGCCGCGCGACGACCGGTGCTGCCGCAATCTCCATTGTACGGTATCGCTCATGAGCGTCCGTCCGCCTCAGGGAGCCACCCTAGATACGCGGTCGGCACCTGATCTTGGGACGGCATATTACGGAGAACAGAGCGGGCGCTGACTTCCGCTCCGGTGTCGACAAGGCCTCCGAGCGCAGTAGCGAAGGCGGTCCCAGCGTGGGGACCGCCCATGAGCCTGAGCGCAATCGTGGGGTGCGCCGCCAACCTACCTTCGCGGCCTTGACTCCCTTCCCGCAGAGGCGAGACAGGCATCGAGAAACCGCTGCTGGTCGTACCTTCGCTCGGAGCGTGCTCCCGAGATCCCGACGAGGTCCGTCTTGGCAACTCGACCAGCCAACACCAGCCACTGTCCGAGGCAGCGCACGATTTGGCAGACACCCTTGGCGGGTCTGGCTCGAGGCCCCGAATGATCGCCTTACCTCAGCCCCTGCCGCTAACGTATCGC
Organism: Bryobacterales bacterium; assembly: GCA_965207255.1. Lineage (GTDB taxonomy): Bacteria > Acidobacteriota > Terriglobia > Bryobacterales > UBA6623 > VXMF01. The sequence continues at coordinate 1,312,392 of OZ242276.1, forward strand.
CGCAAGTCATCCAACCCAAGTCCAGAGCCAAACCCTCTCAGTTCATCGGCGACGGCATGAGCCAAGAACAGCGTGTACTCCACCTTGACCGAGGATCTTGCCGGCACCCAGCCAATCGTCTTTTCGCCAAACAGCCGCCCCCGTTGCAGGGCTTCCCGGCGGGTCTCGGGAAATGGCGACGCTCCGAACTCCATCCCGCACGTAAGGGTTCGCCCGTTCCAGGGCTTGTGCGTGCGCGAGAAATTCTCCTCCCAAATGCCAAGCCAAGGGAAATCGCTTCGTTTCCAGGTATAGCCGAAGAGTGTCTCGGAATCAGGATGGTACGCAGCGAAGAACGCTTCTTGCTGCTCCGGGTCCATCAGATGGGCCGTGTAGGCTCCCGACACGTCATCCCGCACCGCCCGGCGCATGTCGCCCAAGCCGCCCGCGGCGAGCGGCGCCAAGGGCCAATCAAACTCCGCGCCCGCCACAAATCGATCAACGCCGGGGGCGAATTCGCCCTCGAGCACCTTCGACCGCGTGGCGGACATCTCAAACAGCGTCTTGCCCTTTTCCAGAAACGGCGGCCCTAAAGTCGCATGCTGTGTCCAGCCAACGGGGCGGTCAATGCCGGCCAAGTTGGTGGCAGTTTCGGAGATGTCCACGCGGCCGCTTCCGGCCGCGACTTCCAAGCGCCGCTCGAACCGCATGCCCGCTAGCGGGAACTCGGCACCGAGCTTGACCCAGCCTTCGCCGGAGTCGACATCCCAGTCCGCCGAGGAGCCCTCGCCATGCACGCCCAGCCCTGCAGCGGCCTCTTCGGCGGACGGCACCCCGAAGATGTCGAAGCAGAGATTGTGCCCGGCGATGCCGGAAAGCAAGCGCGCCTCGAAGCCTTCGCCATACTGCGGATGGGCGTCGGCGTCGTATTCCGACGGGTCGATCGTCTCCCACGGTGGATCCCAGAGTGGGCTGACCCCGGTCTCCTTCAATTCGGCCGCCGCAATGTGGCCTCCGCCGGGCAGCAGCGTCACGCGCAGGCGGTCGTTTTCGAGATGCACCTGGCGCCGATTTCCGATTCCCATGGTTGTTGTGCCGAAGCGCCCAAGAATACCACGTGGCCGCCCGGTTGTTATGATAGGGAACGCGGCCCTGTTGCCATCTACAGCGCTAGGGCTGCGCGTACGCTTCAACTCCGATCTTCGACCGCGGCACCCATGGCGCCCAAGGATGGCTCGGAGCCACTGAGGCGCCAAGAGAATCGCCATGACGAAGTACGGACTGCCCCCGAAGCAGGGCTTATACGATCCACGCTACGAGCACGATGCGTGCGGCATCGGATTCGTTGCCAACATCAAGGGTCGCGCCAGCCACAAGATCATCGAGCAGGGCGTCGAAGTACTGGTCAACCTCACCCATCGAGGCGCGTGTGGATGCGACCCCGAGACTGGGGATGGGGCGGGACTTCTGCTGCAGATCCCCCACGGATTCTTCCTCAAACAGGCAGCGTCCCAAGGCTTCACGCTCCCGGAGCCGGGCACCTACGGCGTCGGCATGATCTTTGTGGCACCCGATCAAGCCAAGAGCCGCCAGGCGCAGCAGATGGTCGAGGAGGTCGTCCAGGCAGAAGGCCTACGGCTGCTTGCGTGGCGGCGCGTGCCAACCAACGCGAACGCGATCGGCTGGCTTGCCCGCGAGACCGAGCCACACATCTACCAGTTCTTCGTCGAGCAAGCGCACGGCCCGCGGCTGCTCGGGGATGCCTTCGAGCGCAAGCTGTTCATCGCGCGCAAGCGCACCGAGCAAGAGGCCCGCAAGCGGCGGCTCGAACGCTTCTACCCGGTGTCAATCTCGTCGCGGACAATCTGCTACAAGGGCCTGCTGCTCGCGCCTCAGATCTTCGGCTACTACTCGGACTTGGGCGATTCGGACTTCCAGTCGGCCGTGGCCTTGATACACCAGCGCTTCTCCACCAACACGTTCCCCACTTGGGAACGGGCGCAGCCGTTCCGCTATCTGGCGCACAACGGCGAGATCAACACCGTGCGAGGCAACGCGAACTGGATGCGGGCGCGCGAAGCGACCCTGGAAAGCGAACTGTTCGGGGCCGACGCGGAAAGGATTAAGCCCATCATCGACGAGACCGGATCAGACTCGACGCAGATTGACAACGCCCTCGAGCTGCTCATCCAGTCGGGACGCTCGATCGCGCACTCCTTCATGATGCTCATCCCAGAAGCGTGGTCATCCCACGAGCACATGCAGGCCTACAAAAAGGAGTTCTACGAGTACCACGCCACGATGATGGAGCCCTGGGACGGTCCGGCGTCGATCGTGTTCACGGATGGTCGCTTCGTGGGCGGCTCGCTCGACCGTAACGGGCTGCGCCCCTCGCGCTACTGCGTCACCGAGGACGATCTGGTGGTGATGGGCTCGGAGACCGGCGTCGTCAGCGGCATCAGGCCGGGTGACGTGCGCATCAAGGGTCGCCTGCAACCGGGGCGCATGTTCTTGGTGGACATGCAAGAGGGCCGCATCATCCGCGACGAGGAAATCAAGGAAACGATCTCCAAGCGGCAGCCCTACGGCGATTGGCTGCAGGAGCACTTGGTCGACATCGCCGACCTGCCCCATCCCGCCGAGGCCAAGGAGGCGGATCCCGAGACATTGCTCCAGTGCCAGCGCACCTTCGGCTACACGCTCGAGCACCAGCGCATCTTGCTCGGCCCGATGGCATCGGCGGGTGCGGAACCAACCGGGTCGATGGGCATCGACATCCCGCTGGCCTGCTTGTCCGAGCGCCCTCAATTGCTGTTCAACTATTTCAAGCAGTTGTTCGCTCAAGTGACCAACCCCGCGATCGACCCGATCCGCGAGGAACTGGTGATGTCGACCGTGACCTACGTGGGGCCGCAGGGCAATGTGCTGGCCGAGCGCCCCGAGCACGCGCACATGGTCAAGGTGCCGCTGCCGGTCATCGACAACTTCAAGATCGAGCAGTTGCGCCAACTCGGACCCGAAGTTCGCTTCGGTTCGCAGACACTGCACACGACATTCGCAGTCGCGGACGGTCCGAGCGGGCTGCGCGCCGCGCTCGACCGCCTCTGCGCGGAGGCCGAGGCCGCTGCTGACGCCGGGGCCGGGGTGCTGATCCTGTCCGACCGCGGCGTGAACGAGGCCAATGCTCCAATTCCGTCACTGCTGGCCTGCGCCGCCGTGCATCACCACCTCATCCGCCGGGCCAAGCGCAGCAAGGTGGGCATCGTGATCGAGTCGGGCGAGCCCCGCGAGGTGATGCACTTCTGCCTGCTCATTGGCTACGGGGCCAACGCGATCAATCCCTATCTGGCCTACGCCACGATCGCTGAGATGCACGCAGCGGGTGCGCTGGAGAACCCGCTGCTGACCGTGCAGCAAGCCCACGGCAACTTCGAAAAGGCGATCCGCAAGGGGATCCTGAAGGTGATGTCCAAGATGGGCATCTCCACCGTGCAGTCCTACCACGGCGCCCAGATCTTCGAGGCCATCGGGCTGGCCCGCGACGTGGTGGAGCGATACTTCACCGGCACGACCTCGCAGATCGAGGGCGTCGACCTCGAGACGCTTGCGGGCGAGGCCCTCGAGAAGCATGCCTACGCCTATTCGCCGCTGTCGGAGGCGACCACGGACCTGCCGGTGGGAGGCGAGTACCAATATCGGCTGCGAGGCGAGCAGCACTTGCTGAATCCCGACACCGTGGCCCGCTTGCAGCACGCGGTTCGACTGAACCACTGGGCGACCTACGAGGAGTACTCGCGCACCGCCAACGACCTCAACCGCCAGCTCTGCACCCTGCGCGGGCTGTTTGACCTCAAGGACGCCGACGAACCCGTGCCCTTGGACGAGGTCGAACCCGCATCCGAGATCGTCAAGCGGTTCTGCACGGGCGCGATGAGCTTCGGCTCGATCTCGGCCGAGGCACACGAGACCTTGGCGCGCGCCATGAACCGCATCGGCGGGCGCTCCAACACCGGTGAGGGCGGCGAAGACCCGGCCCGCTTCGGCGACGAGCGTCGCTCGAAGATCAAGCAAGTTGCATCCGGCCGCTTCGGCGTCACGGCGCACTACCTGGCAAACGCCGACGAACTGCAGATCAAGATCGCCCAAGGAGCCAAGCCGGGCGAGGGCGGCCAACTGCCCGGCCACAAGGTCGACGAGACGATCGCGTGGGTGCGCCACTCCACTCCCGGCGTGGGCCTGATCTCTCCGCCGCCGCACCACGACATCTACTCGATCGAGGACTTGGCCCAGCTGATCTTCGACCTGAAGAATTCCAACCGCGACGCCAACGTGTCGGTCAAGCTTGTTTCCGAAGTCGGCGTTGGCACGGTGGCTGCCGGAGTGTCCAAGGGGCACGCCGACCTCGTTCTGATCGCCGGCCACGACGGCGGCACCGGCGCCTCGCCAGTGAGCTCCATCCGGCACGCAGGCACGCCGTGGGAGTTGGGCCTGTCCGAGACCCAGCAAGTGCTGGTCATGAATGACCTGCGGGGGCGCATCCGGGTTCAGGTGGACGGGAAATTGCAGACCGGACGGGACGTGGTGATCGGCGCTTTACTGGGAGCCGACGAGTTCGGCTTTTCCACCATGCCGCTGATCGCGATGGGCTGCATCATGATGCGCAAGTGCCACCTCAACACCTGCCCGGTGGGCATTGCAACGCAGGACAAGCAGCTGCGCAAGAAGTTCGAAGGCACCGCCGAGAGCGTGGTGAACTTCTTCTTCTTCGTCGCCGAAGAAGTGCGCCAACTCATGGCCCGCATGGGCTTCCGGACATTTGACGAGATGATCGGCAAGGTTGACCGACTCGACACGCGCGAAGCAGTCAACCACTACAAGAGCAAGGGGCTGGACTTTGCCAAGGTGTTCTTCGACCCGCCTGTAGACCGGGCCATCTCGCGCTATCACACCGATGGGCAGGATCACGGCTTGGAGAAACAGATCGACAACCAGCTGATCGAGCTCTGCCGGCCGGCAATCGAGGAACTCAGCCCGGTCGAATTCGCCTACGACCTGCGAAACACGGACCGCACCGTGGGCACCATGCTGTCCCATGAGATCGCCAAGCGCTACGGCGCTAAGGGCTTGCCGGACGGGACGATCAAGATCCACTTCTCGGGCAGCGCCGGGCAGAGCTTCGGCGCTTGGGCCAGCAGCGGTATGACGCTGCAGATCCGCGGCGACGCGAACGACTACTTCGGAAAGGGGCTGTCCGGAGGGCGCTTGGTGATCGCGCCTCCGCCCGGGTCGGGCTTCGTCTTCGAGGAGAACATTATCATCGGCAACGTGGCCTTCTATGGTGCCACCGGGGGCGAAGCGTTCGTCAACGGCATGGCGGGAGAGCGCTTCTGCATCCGAAATTCCGGCGCCTCGGTGGTTGTCGAGGGCGTCGGCGACCACGGCTGCGAGTACATGACGAACGGCTACGCGGTGATCCTGGGCGAGTGCGGGCGCAACTTCGCGGCCGGCATGTCGGGCGGCATAGCGTTCGTGCTAGACGAGCAGGGCGATTTCGAAGAGCGCTGCCTGCAGAACGCTGACGTGGACGTCGACCCGTTCGAGGATCCGGCCGACCTGCGATTCGTGCGGGACCTGCTGGAACGCCACGTGGCGCATACACGCAGCCCGAAGGGCCAGTGGGTGCTGGAGCACTGGGAGTCGATGACGCCCCGCTTCAAGAAGATCTTCCCGCGCGAGCTCAAGCGGGCGATCCGCGAGCGCGAAGCGAGAGAGACGGCGCAGGCCTGACACCGCTCCCGGGCGGAGGCTAGAATTCGGCGCTGCCAGGCGTGCGGGGGAACGGGATCACGTCCCGCACGTTGGCCATGCCCGTGACATAGCTGATGGTGCGCTCCAACCCCAGGCCGAAACCGGCGTGCGGCACGGTGCCGTAGCGGCGCAGGTCGCGATACCAGCCGTAAGGCTGCGGGTCGATGCCGCAGTCGGCGAGTCGGCTGTCGAGAACCTCCAGTCGTTCCTCGCGCTGACTGCCGCCCACGATCTCACCGATTCCGGGAGCGAGCACGTCCATCGCCGCAACCGTTTCGCCGCCATCGTCAAGACGCATGTAGAAGGGCTTGATCCCCTTGGGATAGTTGGTCACCACTAGCGGGCGTCGCACATAGTCTTCGGTCAGGTAGCGCTCGTGCTCCGAGTGCAGGTCGGCGCCCCACGAGACCTCGAATTCGAACCGTCGCTTGGCGTTCTGCAGGGCGCGCACGGCTTCGGTGTAGGTCATCCGCTCGAATGGGTGGTCGACCACAGCCCGCAAGCGCTCGATCGCGTCGGCATGAATCCGATTCGCGAAGAACTCCATGTCGTCGGCGCGCTCTTCCAGCACCGTTCGGAACAAATGCTTGAGCAGCGCCTCGGCTAGGTCGGCATTGGCGCTGAGGTCTGCGAAAGCGGTCTCCGGCTCGATCATCCAGAATTCTGCCAGGTGCCGGCTGGTATTGGAGTTCTCTGCCCTGAACGTCGGCCCGAATGTGTAGACGTTGCTCAGGGCCAAACAATAGGCCTCGACGTTGAGCTGTCCGGACACCGTGAGAAAAGCCTCGCGGCCAAAGAAGTCGCAAGAGAAGTCGGGGGTGCCGTCGGCATTGCGCGGCAGTCGCGCGAGATCGAGCGTGCTGACGCGAAACAACTCGCCCGCGCCTTCCGTGTCGGATGCCGTGATGATCGGAGTGTGGATCCAGAGATAGCCGTTGGCGTCGAAAAACCGGTGAACGGCCTGCGCCAAGCAGTTCCTAACACGCGCGACCGCCCCGAAGGTATTGGTGCGCGGCCTCAAATGGGCGACCTCCCGGAGGAATTCGAAGCTGTGGCGCTTCGGGGAGATCGGATAGGTGTCGGGATCGTCAACCCAGCCCTGAACACTGATCTCGGTCGCACGAATCTCTACGCTCTGGCCGCGCCCCAGCGATTCGACCAGTTCGCCGCGCACCGTCACGGCACACCCGCTGCTGAGGTGCTGGACTTCTTGGACGTAGTTCGGCAGGGTCCCGTCGGCGACGACCTGCAGGCTTGCGAAGCAGGTGCCGTCGCTGATCTGGAGGAAGGACAGCCCCGCCTTGGAATCGCGCCGGGTGCGCACCCAGCCCTGGACGGCGACTTCCGCACCAAGCCCGACAGATCCATTGAGGAGGTCGGAGATCGCGTGTTTCGCCATATTGATAGTTTGCAGGATCGTACCTGACTCTGTTGGGCTGCGGTGATGGAAGACAGTTCGCTTGGGATCCTCGGAGCGTGGCTGAGGCACGCATTCTGCCCGACGCACCACAAAGTCACAGAGTACTGGGTACTTCGATGCGATCAAGCTATGGAGTTATGTCCTTTGCCCGAGAGCGTACGGGCTGTTGATTGCCAGTGGGCTTGGTGAGCAGGCAGACCGCTTGAGTGCACGCGCAACGCCCGGAGGTTGGTCTGCTACTGGCTGCTATCTTGCGGCCAAGGCCCGAAGTACTTGGAGTGCCTCACTGACGCCCTCGCCGTTCACGCACGCACGTACCCACATTGCGCTACACGTTTAGAAGCGCAAGCTCCAAGGGGCTGGACGTTTCCGGCGCGCCCCACTCTGCATCAGCGACCGGATTGTGTCTTGGTTCCCGCCGTCGTGATCGTCACAACACTCCGCCGCTGTCATGGATCGGCAAGTTGCCGTCACCCATGCGCCAGCATTTCGGCTTCAGTGCCGTCCGCACGCGGCGTTCCGCTTCGAATTTCTGCATTTCTGTGGACGTTTCGAAGTACTTTCCGATCTGCTCTTGAAATTCTTGGGCGCTATCCCAGTAGCCGACGTTGATGAAGGATCTGTACTTTCCTTCGCAGCCTGTCAGGTGCCACGTGACCCAAGGGTACTCTGCTGTTGAATGCGCTTCGGTCAGGAATTCCCCAACCAAGCCGCGGCGGTCGGTGACAACGGCGGTATCCTTCCAGAACTTCAGGAAGTCTTCAACCATCTCGGGTTTGATTTTCCAGTGAATGAGAACGATGATCATGCAATTACCTTCCGCCACTCTCACCCTAAGCTGTTTGCGTTAGTCTCGCAATGGCTAGCCGGATGTCGTTCCGTAAATATAGAGCGTTTTTTGGCGAGCGGCGCGGCAGAAGGGTTTGAATGAGGCAAGGGTGTGCAGGCCGCGCCGGTTGCTAAAAAACGTATTGGACTAAATATAGAGCGTTTTTTGGCGAGCGGCGCGGCAGAAGGGTTTGAATGAGGCAAGGGTGTGCAGGCCGCGCCGGTTGCTAAAAAACGTATTGGACTGAACCGCCGCCGAGGCTCTGGGCTATGGGCGTTAATCGGGCCGGCGGTGGTAGGGAGTCCGGTTGGTGGGAACTCTCTGCGGTGGCGGGGGCGGTCAGCCAAGGCGTCGGCAGGCTCTGCGGGAAGCCAGAGGCAGCCTCGCAGGGGGTGCGCAGGGGCGTCCGGGAGAGCAGCATCGTGGCGGTCGGGACCCGTCGGCGCAGGGGTGCCGTAGCGACGGCTAAGGCGCGTCGGCGCGGGGCTGGAGAGAGTCGGGTGGGATGCGTCACGAGGTGTCCGGAGGGGCCCTCAGCGACACGTCAGTGGGCCATGCGTCGATGACCAGCATCGCGCCGCGCCCGCAGGCCGGGCAGTCGCGCAGGGAGCGACCGGTGAGTTTCTCGTACAGGGCCAGAGCAGTCGGCTTGGGTGCTTGGATCGGCTCGGGCACGGCCAGCAGGCGGCGGCACAGGGCCAGGCGTTCGCGGCAGGGAGCGGCCAGGAATCCGTAGTAGCGGATGCGCCGGAAGCCCCGCGGCAGCACGTGCATCAGAAAGCGCCGCATGAACTCTGCCGCTGCGAGGCTGGCGCACTTGCGCTTGTTGTGATGGCGGTAGTCGCGCCAATGGAAGCGGACACGGCCCTGCTCAATGGACACGAGGCGGTGATTGGCGATGGCCACGCGGTGCGTGTAGCGGGCGAGGTAGGCGAGCACGCGGGCGGGGCCGTCGAAGGGCGGCTTGGCGTAAACCACCCACTCGCGCTGGCGCAGCGCGCGCAGCCAGCGCTGGAAGGCGGGGGGCTCGGCCAGCGCGGCCAGCGGGCCCTGCAGGGTGAGTTCGCCGCGCAGGAAGGCGGCCTCGAGTTGGCCCAGGTAGAGGCTGCGGAAGCGCCGCGAGAGGACGCGCACGGGCAGGAAGAAGCCGGGGCGACAGGCGATCCAGCGTTGCCGGTCGGGAGACAGGCCGCCGCCGGGCACCACGCAATGCAGGTGGGGATGGAACTGGAGTTGCTGGCCCCAGGTGTGCAGGACGGCGAGCAGGCCGATGCCGGCGCCGAGGTGCTTGGGGTCGGCGGCGATCTCGCGCAAGGTGGCGGAGGCGGCGCGGAACAGCATCGCGAGCAGCAGCTTGCGGTTTTGCAGGACGAGCGCGCGCAGGGGGGCGGGCAGTGTGAACACGATGTGGAAGTACTGGCAGGGCAGGAGTTCGGCAACGCGGTCAGAGAGCCAGGCGGCGCGGGCCGCCCACTGGCACTTGGGGCAGTGGCGGTTGCGGCAGGAGCGGTAGAAGAAGCGGCGGTGGCCGCAGCGGTCGCACTGCTCGACTTGGCCGCCGAGGGTGGCGGTGCGGCACAGCAGGATGGCGGTCATGACCCGGCGCTGGATGGTGGTCAGGGCTAGCTCGCTGTTGTTTCCCAAACTAATTCGATAGATCGTCGCTTTTTTGTGTCACATTATCTCGGGACGGATTGGATGAGAAAGCGAAGGAATGTGGGACGGATGTTGACTCCCTATTGCTTCCTGCAGTAGCCGCGGAGGCGCGCCTCAGGGTGCCATTTGCGGTAGCGCGGCCAACGCGCTTGGGCAGCAAGCCGCTAGGTGCCTGCGAGGTCGGCGCTGAGGTTGGATGCGGGCCGCCGAGCGGTCTGTGCAAGCAGCACTGCACAGCGGATTGCGCTCGGCGGGCTGGTCGGGTGAAATAAGATGGCCCGCGCGATTCGAGGTCGCCGGGCCCGGACGGCGTATCCAGCTCCTATACGACACCGATCTCACCGCCGCAGACTACGTTAAGCGCAAAGCGTGGTGGGATGCAAGTCCGCCTGCGTGTCCCTACCACCCGCAGGGCGGCTGTGGCTTGGTGGGGCATGGCACCTACGGGCGCAAGTTCCCGCATGGCGTGCGCGTGCGGCGCTTCCTGTGCCAGCAATCGGGGCAGACGGTCAGCCTGCTGCCGAAATGCCTGGCGGCGCACTGGAGCGGGACGCTGGCCGAAATCGAGCGGGTGGCGCGCGCGGCCGCTCAGGCCGCCAGCCAGCAAGCGGCGGCCGAGCAGTTGAGCGCGGAGTACATCGGCCCGGCCGGGGCGTTGCGCTGGCTGCGGCGGCGGGTGCGGGCGGTGCGGGCGTTCTTGCGGGCCGTGGGGACGGTCTGCCCGCAGCGCTGCGGGCAGCTGGAGCCGGACTTGGAGGCGTTCTCGGAGCGCCTCGGCGGGCAGCCGGTGCTGGCGCAGCTGCGGGTGCTGGCGGGGCCGTCGCTGAGCTCGCTGCCGGCCCCGGTCGGCTTCCAGCGGCGGTGGAATCCGGCGGGCAACCACGCTCCGGCCCACGCCCCACACGCGCAGGGGCTAGACCCGCCGCCGGCCAGCGCCTAGCTTGGGGCAAAAGGGCCGCCCGAGCGCCCGCCCCAGGAGGAATTGGCATGACCGACAACCCCGAAGACCGCCGCCGCGCAGTGGCCCTGTTCCGCTACAGCGTGATTGCGGAGGCGGTGTCCCTGCCGCCCGGCTCGCCCGAGCGCAGGCAGCTGCTGCGGGCCAAGGCCCAGCGCGAGTACGAGATCCCCGGCAGCCGCCGCACGCGGGTGGCCTTCGAGACCCTGCGCGACTGGCTGGCGCACTACGAACGCGGCGGCTTTGACGCGCTGTACCCCAAACTGCGCACCGACCGCGGGCGCGCCCGGCGGCTGCCGCCGGAGGTGGCCGAGCTGCTGGTGCAGATCAAAGAGCGGTCACCCCATCTGGCGGTGCGCGAGGTCATCCGCCAGGCCCGCTCGCAGGTCCCGCCGGAGGTGCGCCTGGTGCCGTCCAGCATCCACCGCCTGTTGCAGCGCGAGGGGCTCATTGGGCACAGCGCCGCCGAGCCGGGCGGCTCCAAGGACCGCCGCCGCTTCGCCTACCAGGCGGGCGGGGAGCTCTGGATGAGCGATGTCCTGCACGGCCCCAAGGTCGGCTGCCAGGGCAGCGACCGGCGGCGGCGCGCCAAGTCCTACTTGATCGCCTTCCTGGACGACGCCACGCGCCTGGTGCCGCACGCCGCCTTCACGCTCTCGGAGAATGCCGCCACGTTCCTGCCGGTCTTCAAGCAGGCCCTGCGCAAGCGCGGCCTGCCCACGCGCCTGTACGTCGACAACGGCAGCAATTACCGCTGCCAGCACCTGGCCGTGATCTGCGCCACGCTCGGCATCCAATTGATCCACGCCAGGCCTTACCAGCCTCAAGGAAAGGGAAAAATCGAGAGATTTTTCAGGACCTGCCGGGCACAGTTGCTGCCCGCCCTCAACGACGCCGACACGCTCTCGCTGGACGCGCTCAACGCGCGCCTCGCCGTCTGGGTCGAGAGCGAGTACCATCTCAGCCCGCACCGCAGCCTGGACGGCGACACGCCCCTGCAGCGCTGGGCCAAGGATGCCGCCAACATCCGCCAGCTCAACCCGCAAACCGATCTCGACAGCCTCTTCCGCTTCCGTCTCAAGCGGCGCGTCAACAAGGACCGCACCGTCAGCCTCAACGCCACCCTCTACGAGGTCGAGGCCGCCCTGGTCGGCGAGACCATCGTCCTGCTGCACGACCCCAGCCTGCCCCGCCTGCGGCCGATCCCCGTGCTGCACGACGGCCGCCCGGCCGGTCAGGCCACGCTGCTCGACGCTTACGCCAACACGCGCGTGCGGCGCACGCGCGCCAGCGAGCGCCCGGCCCAGCCCGAGCAGCCCGCGCCGGAGCCGCCCAAATCCCCCCTGCAACTGCGCAACCTGCGCGCCCGCAAGCCGCCGGAGAACGACTGATGTACCTGTCCCACTTCGCCCTCACCCAGTTCCCCTTCGAAGCCTCCCTGCACCACGACCAGCTGTTCGCCTCCCGGGCCGCCGGCGAGACCGAGTCGCGCCTCCAGCACTTGGTCGAGCTGCGCGGCATCGGCCTGCTCACCGGCGAGGCCGGCTGCGGCAAGACCTCGCTCTGCCGGCGCGTCACCAAAGCCTTGCACCCCGGCACCCACCGCGTGCATTACGTAGCCCTGTCGACCGGCTCGGTGCTCGACACCTACCAAGCCATCGCCTGGGAACTCGGCCTGGCCACCGTGCGCACCAGGGCCGCCGCCTACCGCGCCATCCGCACCGAAATCTCGCGCCTGGCCGGCGAGGCCAAGCAACTCCCCGTGCTGGTCATCGACGAGGCCCACCACCTGCGCAACGACGTGCTCGAGGACTTGCGCCTGCTGACGAATTTCCAGATGGACGCCGAACACCGCCTGTGCCTGCTGCTGGTCGGGCTGACCGAACTGCGCCGCCGCCTGTCGATGGCCGTGCACGCCTCGCTGGCCCAGCGCCTGGTCGTGCGCCAGCACCTGGCCGGCCTCGAGCGCGACGAACTCGAGGCCTACCTCGCGCACCGCCTCAAGCTGGCCGGCTGCCAGCTGCCGCTGTTCGAGGCCCCCGCCCTCGAAGCCCTCTTCCAAGCCTCCCGCGGCCTGCCCCGGCAGGTCAACCGCTACGCCCACTACGCGCTCATCGCGGCCGCCCTCGACCAAGCCCGCACCGTCTCGGCCGAGCATCTCCAGAGCGCTTGCCAGGAACTCGCACCGTGATCCGCAAACACGCCCGCCAGCCTTGGAGCGCCCGCGCCGACGCCGTCCGCCAAGCCCCGCTACTGCCGCTCGCGGAGCAGCTCGGCTACCGCCCTGACCCGCGCAACCGCGCCCGCTGGAAACTGCCCGGCTCGGTGCTCAGCATCCAGGGCGCACGCTTCTTCGACCACCGCCGCGGGCGCGGCGGCGGCGGGGCCATCGACTTGGTCATGCACGTGCGTGGCTGCCGCTTCCGCGAGGCCGTCGAATTCCTAGAACAGAGCAGCGTCGGCCCGCACGCCGCAGCCGCCCCCTGCCCCTCGCCCGCGCCGCCTGCCAAGCTCCGCCTGCCGCCACCCCACGAGCGCCTCTGGCCGCCCGTGCGCGATTTCCTGCGCACCCAGCGCGGCCTCGCCGACGACTCGCTCGAGCTCTGCCATCGCCAGGGCCTGCTGTACGCCGACGCCCGCCAAAACGCCGTCTTCCTGTGTCGCGATGCCGGCGGCCAACCCGTCGGCGCCGAACTCGTCGGCACCCGCCCCGCGCCCGACGGGCGCACCTTCAAGGGCCTCGCCCCCGGCTCCCGCAAGGCCCGCGGCGGCTTCTGGCTGCCGACCCCCGATCTCCCCGTCGACGCCCTGCTGCTCGTCGAGAGCGCTCTCGACGCACTTTCCGCGGCCCGCCTGCTGGGACCCTCCCTGCCGCCCGACACGCTGGTCGCCTCCAGCGCCGGCGTGGCCCTCTCGCTGCCCCCTTGGCTGCACGCCTTCCAGCCGCCCCTGATCCTGTGCGCCTACGACGCCGACCCGCCCGGCGACCAAGCCGCGGCCGCCCTCCAACGCCAGCTCCCCAACTGCCAGCGCCTCCGCCCGACCGGCGCCAAGGACTGGAACGAACTCCTGCGCCGCCCGACCACAGCTGCCTAGCTGCGCTCCCCGCCGGTTGCCCAACTGCAGCCCTGTACTGCTACTCGAAAACTCCTCCAGTCCACCCCCACTGCTGCTACCTCCCCCTCGCAACGCAGCCTTGTGCTACGACTTCAAAACTCGCCGTCGATCCCGCGCCGGCCTCCACCCAGATTCCTCTCCATTCCTTCCTGCAGAGGCGGATCTATTTGCGAAACCCCCGCTTCTGCTGCAGAAATAATCTGAGAATCGCCTAGCGGAACAATTTGAGAAACAACAGCTCGCGCTCGGCGAGGAAGTCGCGCCCGTAGCGGCGGAAGACGTCGGCGACCTCGCAGGCGGGGCGCTTCATGCCGACTCGGCGGCCAGGCGGTCGAACGGGCTGGTCACCGAGGCGACGTCGCAGGCGGCGACATGCAGGTAGCGGCTGGTGCTGGCGATGCTGCGATGGCCGAGCAGGAGTTGGATAGCGCGGACATGGGTGCCGGACTCGAGCAGATGGGCTGCGAACGCATGCCGCAGTGAGTGCGGCGTGACCCGCTTGGCCAGGCCGCTGCGCCGCAGGCCGTCGCGGCAGGCGGCCCGGACGGCTTCCGGGCTGATGTGGCGGCTGGAGTCGGAGCCGGGAAAGAGCCACTCGCCGACCGGTCGGGTGCGCAGCCAGTAGTCGCGCAACTGCTCCAGCAGATGCGGTGACAGCATGACGTAGCGGTCCTTGCCACCCTTGCCGTGCGCGATCCGGATCAGCATGCGCTGGCTGTCGATGTGGGCCGGGCGCAGGCTGACGGCTTCGGAAATGCGCAGGCCGGCTGCGTAGCAGACGGTGAGGACGCTGCGGTGGAGCAAGTTCGGGACAGAGGCGAGCAGTTGCCCGACTTCCTCGGGGCTCGGCACGACGGGCAGGCTGGCCGGCAGCTTGGGATGCGGCAGGACGCGGTCGAGGTTCCAGTCGCGCTGCAGGGTGGTGCCGTAGAGGAAGCGCAGGGCGCAGACCTCGACGTTGATCGAGCTCGGGTGCAGGCGCTTGTCGGTGGCGAGGAACACTTGGTAGCTGCGGACCTCGTCGGGCCCGAGCAATTCCGGCGAGCGGTTGAAGTGGCGCGCGAAGCGCTGGACGGCGCGGATGTAGTTGTCGCGGGTGCAGGCGGACAGGTTGCGGACACACATGTCCTCCGACATGCGACGGCGAAGGGATGTCATGGGAAGCCTCCTAAGCGGGATGAATGGGATGCGCTGCACTGGGCAGCAGTTCCATGCTTCCTCACCCGGAGCTGCCGTGCAAGTCGACGACCTTGCTACCGCGTCAGAATTCCGTTACGGACACGGAAACTATTGATATAGCTGATCTTAGACGCATCGGGATTCTGTATACTGTGCCATTTTGTCGGCTCTGGATCGCTGGTTGGCGTTGATTCAGGCGAGTTTCCGTCCGAGATCATTCATTTCGCGCCCGCAGGATGTCACAGTATAGATACCATGGCGGGATGTGAAATATACTAGGACGCATGGCCGCCCGCTCGCCCGATTTGCTCCTCCCGCTGCTGGCCTCCAGCTCGCCCGTGACTCTCGAACAACTCCGACAGGCCCTCGGTGAACCCTCCCGCCGCACTACCTTCCGTTACCTGAGCCAAGTCCGCCACCTGCGCAGCTACAACCACAACGGCCGCTTCTACACCGCCCGCGACCCCGAGTGTTTTGACGACTTGGGCCTGCTCCGGCTCGGTGACGTGTGTTTCTCGCGCGACCGCTCCCTGGCCGCTACCGTCCAGCGCCTGCTCGGCGAGTCGGCCGCTGGCTATACCGATCAGGAACTGCGCGCCCTGCTGCACGTCCCCGTGCATCCCTTCCTGCTGGCCGCTGTGCGGCAGGGACGCGCGCGCCGCGAACTGCTCTCCGGCGTCTATGTCTATCTCGCGGTCGACCCCCAACTCGGCGCCCAGCAACTGCAGGCCCGCCGTGCGCGCTACGCGGCCGCAGCCTTGGCTCCGGACGTGATCATCGCGGTGTTGCTGGCCCTGCTACCCCAGACCAGCGCCACGCCGAGCCAACTGGCCCTCCGTTTGCAAGGCCACTCCCCGCCCATCTCGCGGGCGCAGGTGCAGGCTGTCTTCGACCGTTTCGAGCTCGCCGAGATCGTCAAAAAAGGGGGGCCTACGCCCTGCTGACGCTGTTTCGCGCACAGGCCCGCGAGGCCGCTTGGAGCGCCGCCCGGATGGCCCTCGCGCTGCGTTCTGACGGGGCCCCGCCGCAGCTCGAGTTCTTCCCCGAAAGCACCCATTGCGCCCACTGCGGCCGGACCCTGAGCGCCTATAAGAGTCAGTCCCGCGTGCTGGTCACGCTGGCCGCTGGCACGTTCGTGGCGCACGAATTCCGCACCCGCTGCGGCGCTTGCCGCGAGCGCCCGGCGAGCGCCTCGCGGCAGCTGGCCGGACTGGCCCCGCCGGGGCAGCGCTGCGGCTACGACCTGCTCGTGTGGGTCGGCTTGGCGCGCTATCACCGCCGCCTCCAGCGCAGTGAGATCCAAGCCGCCTTGGCCGCGCGCGGCATCGCCCTCTCGAGCGGTTCGATTTCCGCCCTCTGCGATCGCTTCCTGACCGCCCTGGAGACCCTCCACTGGCAGCGTGCCCCGGCCCTGCGCGCCGCTATGACACACGGCTATGCCCTACATCTCGACGCCACCTGCGATCGCGGTCGGGGCGGCCTGTTCCTGTGCTTGGACGGCTTCACCGGCTGGGTCCTGCACGCGCTCCGGATCGCCTCCGAGAACGAAGCCGAATTGCGGCCCGCCATCGCTCGCACCGTGGCCGTCTTCGGCGACCCGCTGGCGACTATGCGCGACCTCGGCAGCGGCATCGCCAAGGCGCTCGCCGACTGCCGCCAGCGCGGGATCCCAGACCTGCTGTGTCACTACCATTTCCTGGCCGCAGTGGGCAAGCGGCTGCTCGATGAGGACTACGCTCGCTTGCGCAACCTGTTGTCCCGCAGCAAACTCCGCAGCCGCCTGCGCGAGTTGCTGCGCGCCACCCGCGCACCCTGCGAGCAGCTGCGCCAGGATCTGCCGGCGCTGCTGCTATGGCTCTTGGAAGGCACCGGCCACAAGCATCCGGCCTTCCCGTTCGCGTTGCCCCACTTGGACTTCTACCTGCGCTGCGAGCGATTTCCTGCCGAATGCGAGCGCCGCCTGCCAGAGCCCCGCAGCCGCCGCGAGCGACACGTGCTGGGCCAAGTCGCGAGTGCCCTGCACGACCTCCGCTGGCTGCAGCGACCGGCCCTCACCGCGCGCCGCCTAGAGCGCCGCTGGGCGCTCTTCTGCGAGTTGCGTGACGTGCTGCGCCTGTCCCCTCAAGACCTGCCCCACGGCCAACGCCCGCAACCCGCCGCCACGCCCCCCGAGCGCCTTCTGCAAGTCGTCGCCGCCGACCTCGAAGGCTTCCGGCAAACCTTGCGCCAGCGCCTCCAAGCGCTGCCCTCCGAGCCCCCACAAAACCCGCCCGAGGCCCTCCTGCTGGCGTACCTGGAGCGCTATGGCGAGGGCCTGTGCGGGCATCCGGTCGTGCGCGATCACGGCGGGCGCCTAGTGGCAGTTGTGGCACGCACCAACAACGTTCTCGAACAGTTCTTTGCGACTGCCAAGCAAGCCCTGCGACGCCGTCTTGGACGCGCCCACCTAGGTCGCGATTTGGAAGACCAGCCGCCTCAGGTCGCCCTCGTTGCCAACCTGCACGACCCCCACTATGTGCGCATCCTGTGTGGCAGCCTAGACCAGTTGCCCCAAGCCTTCGCCGCACTGGACTGCCCCACCAACCCAGACCCGTCACGCCTCCAATGCAACAATCGCGACGCGCCGCTGCGGCGGCGCAATCGCGCCTGGGCCGACGACGCCACACTCGCACCGTCCTCGCCCCCGGCTCGAAACACCCAGACGCCCAGTCCTACAGGTCTCTAACGGAATTCTGACGCGGTAGCGACCTTGAGGCGGTGTCCGTTCAGAACGGACCTATTGAAGAAGGGCGACGCGCTATCGATCCGCCACCGCTACCGCGTAGCGGTTTAGTTCAATCCGTAATGTAATTGGTGCCCGTGCCCGAAGGGCCTATCTCCAGATATTTCAATGCACTACGGGAGATCTCTAGCAGCGAAGACTTTGCAGATCCGGACGAGAACACTCGGAATCCCCCAATATTCGGGATTCTATTGCTGGATGGTATGCATAATAAACACGACAATTTCACGCAATATATTCATATGGCGTGTTTCTAGCCCCGATCTAATACAGGGGAACTAAGTACTTGACTCCACCTAATCCATGTGCCATTCCCAGTCGGAAGGCCGCTAGCGTCCCTGAAGCCATTTCCCGAACGCTTGGGCCACTTCCGAAATCTGGTCATCGACTAACTTGTTCCCGTCTTGGTCAAGACGCTCTGTTCCATCGGGATTCCGCAGGTAGAGCGGCATCGACTTAGTGTTCTTCCTGGTGTTCTTGATGCCCGACGTTTCGGGCGCGGCCATGAACACCTGATAGCCGGTAACTGGAATCCCGTGGGAGATCTGCGTTTGCTCTTGGGAATCGAACTTGCGAACGATGAGCACGCTTGGGTTATTGACGCCTCCGCTTCCTCCGAACGTGGTCTTGGGAAGGTCGATAGATGCGATGAGCCGAGAACGACGAAGAAGCCATGTGCGGATGTACTTTAGGCCCGGATTGTTGAGAATCCCGTCCGGCAAGACTATGGCCAAATGACCTCCGGGGCGCACGAAGTTGAGGGCAGCCTCGACAAACAACTTCTCGGCAGCCATGAGTGATCGAGTTGTACGGGACTCCCACGAGGCAAGCGTGTATTGGCCGAGAATGTGGGCGTCGTCGATATACGCCTTGCCTCCGAACGGTGGATTCGTGAACACCACGTCTGCCTTACCATGCTCCACTGCGTTCCGAGTTTCCGCGCTCCATTCACCGGGCGACCGCACGGAGTCGCACCTATAGACATTCGAGGAGCCGTCGCCGTGCAGCACAAGATTCATCTGGCATGTCCGCACAAGGTCTAGGTCGATGTCCAACCCGAACATGTGGTTATTGCAGGCGTCCTTGACCCGCTCCTTTGCCCTGCTGATTCGCTGCTCCTGCGACCTACTCTTCCGTCTGCGGCGTTCCTGCTCCAACACGACTTCGTAGAGGTTGTTCAGCCAGGAAACCAAGAAGCCGCCCGTTCCGCAGCAGCAATCCATGACTGTCAGCGATGTGAGCACACTCTCGTCATAAAGCTGCATGACCATGCGAACGGCCATGTCACAGACGTTCCTCGGGGTGAAGTACTCCCCGCGGTCTCCCCGGAGATTCTCTCCAACGAGTTCTTCATACGCAGCGCCCTTCACGTCAGCCGAGGTCTCCAAGAGCGAGATATGCTGCAACTCGTGAACGACATATGCTGCTTCCCTTGCTTCTAACTCGATCTTCTCGTCCTCGGCGAAGATATATGGATACCTCCTGCGGACCCTCTCGAACAGCGGGTGCAGGCGTTCTTCCATCAAGCGACGCTGGCCGCTTTCGGTGGTGCGTTCTGCAGGCTGGACCACGAACTGTAGCGCACTGCTTCCCTCCTGCTCGTCGAACGTCTTACAGAAGATCAGTTTGAGAAGTTCCCGGAAAGCCTTCGGCTTGGACAGACCGGCGTTAACCCATATGTAGTTATGGCATCTGCGGAATGTAGACCGCAACTCGTGCACGGGAACGAGTCCGTCCCGCGATGGCACGACAGGCTCGTGATTGCCGAACCTGGGTATGTCTCCAATCCGCGCGATCTCGCCGCTGGAAACGTTCCGTTCGAATGCCCTTCGCTCTTCGCCCACCCAGAGTCCGAACCGACAGACCGGGCTTGCGGCCATGTAGCTGCGCAACTGGCCCTCGCCGTGTTTCCCGTCCGATGGCTTCAGGTCGGAACGCTTGGCTTCAATGATAATCAGTGCTTCGCCTTGGGTATGTGCGCATTCGTGGCGGAATACAACCAGATCGGCTCTCTTCCGAGACCTTCCCATATGGATCGTGATCTCGATCCCGAGGTCGGTCAGCGGGTATCCGTATTCCTCTACGAGACTTCGCGCCCATCTTTGGCGGACGTGTTCTTCCGGTGTGTCCTTACGGAGCTTTCCGGTTACATAGCACCGGATCATTCCGGGAGGAACGAAGTTAATGATCGTATCGCTCATGGTTTCCAGGCGCAGACAATCGATTCCAACGCCTTCTCTCGCGCCCGCAAAGCCTTGACCACTTGATTGTTGATGGCATCGACACGATTGTCGGGAAGAATGGGTACTAGCAGCGTTCTGATCTGGTCATCCGTGATGTGATCGATCTGGCCGCCATGCGTATGGCTGAGCACCTGAGTCTGGGCTATCGGTGTTTGCAGCCATGCATACAGATAGCCTCAGACTTCGTTACATCGGGCTGGGTGATGTGAGGCTTGTTCGCGTCGTAACCGCCCTGTAAGTCAGGGTTTAGGGGCTTTTTCGCTCACAGTTGCGCACTTGACGCGACCTAAGTTCTTGCGGTATAATATGTCCAGTGACTGCCGCCGAAAGCACCCCCCAAGACTCCCCCGCAGCGCCCGCCTACAAGCTCCAAGACGGCGAATCGCTGCCCCTCGACTCCAGCCTGTATCTGTTGCGCGATGGCCACGACTTCGTCTACTTCCTGTTCACCCAGCCGTTCGCCTCGCATGCCGTAGACGACAAAGTCGGGCGCAATCTGTGTCTCGCCCGCTGCGCCCTGTTTGGCCTCGCCACGCACACCGTGCTGGCCCAGGCCTTCGCTCTCAGCCCGCGCACGGTGGCGCGCGCCAAGGCGCGCTTGATCCAGCGCGGCGAAGGCGACTTCCAGCCGCCGCGCAAGCCCCGGCGGCGGCACGGCATCGAGGATCCCGCCGTGCTGGCCCAGGCCGCCGAACTGTTGCAGGCCGGCCACAGCCTGTACCGCGTGGCCCAGCAACTCGCTGTGAGCAGCTCGACGCTGTGGAGCTACAGCCAAGCGGGACTGCTGCCCGCCAGCCAGTGTGCGCCGCGGCGCCCGGGCGAGTCGGACGGCAGCCCAGCAGAGGGGCTGTTCGAGCCGCAGGCCGACTCGCAGGCGGGTGCCGAGCCCGCGCCGGCGGTGGTGTCGGAGGCCAGCGCCGAGCCCGAGATTAGCGCCGAGCCTGAGACCAGCGCGGTGGTGTTGTCGGACAAGCAAGAGCGCAACCAGCGCGACGCGCAGGCCCCCTTGGGCCGGGCCGCCCGTGACACGGCCGGGCGCGTGGCGGCCTCGCTGGGCGTGCTCGACGGGCAAGCGCCGCACTTCGAGCCGGCCGCGACCGTCAGCGGGGCTGGTGTGCTGACCGCTGTTCCGGCCCTGTTGCAGCAAGGCCTGTTGCGGCACGCCGGGTTGCTGTCGCTGCCGCAGGGTTTCTACTCGCTGCCCTCGCTCTTGTTGCTGTGGGCCTTTTTGCTGCTGGCCCGCTTGGGCAACGCCGAAGCGCTGCGCTACCAGCAGCCCGGCGAGTGGGGCGCGTTGCTGGGCCTGGACCGCTGTCCCTGCTCGCGCACGCTGCGCCGCAGGAGCCGTCAGCTGGCTGCCAGCGAGGGGCTGCGGGAGTGGATCGGGGCCCTGGCGCAAGATTGGTGCCGCGCGGATCCGGAGGACGTCGCCACGCTGTTCGTCGATGGCCACGTGCAGGTCTACAGTGGCCAAGGTCGGCTGCCGAAACATTTCGTGTCGCGCCAGAAGCTGGCCTTGCCGGCGGCGGCGGGCTACTGGGTGCAGGCCTTGGGCGGGGCGCCGTTGTTGTGCCTGCACCGGCAGGTGGACGACGGCATGGTGCGCGAGATCTGGACTGGCATCGTGCCGCAATTGCGCAAGCTGGGGCTGTTGGATGAGAGGCCCGGGGCGGCCAGTGGCGAACCGCGCCTGACGCTGGTGTTCGACCGCGAGGGGTGGAGTCCGGCGCTGTTCCGCGAGTTGCGCGCGGTGGGCATCGCGGTGGTGAGTTGGCGCAAGGGGCCGCAAGCCGAGCGCTGGCCCGACAGTGAGTTCCGGGCGGCCTCGATCCCGGTGCGCTCGCCGCTGGGCGAGGCCACGCTGGAGGGCCGGCTGTGCGAGCGCGAGCTGGACTTGGGCGGGCACTGCCAAGTGCGCGAGATCCGCTTCTGGGCCGAGCGTCGCCTGCGCGGGGAGGGCAAGCACGGCCAGCCGCGCAAGCCGCGCGAGTTGGCGGGCGAGCCGGGTGAAGGCCAGCGCCAGCCGGCGCTGGTGAGCACGCATCCGAGCCTGGCGGCCGAGCAGTTGGCGGGTCTGTTGCGGTCGCGCTGGACGCAGGAGAATTTTTTCAAGTACATGCGCGCCGAGTTCGGCCTCGACAGCTTGCCCGAACACGGTCTGGTCGAGGTCGACGCGGACGCGTGGGTGGTCAACCCGGCCTGGCGGGCGATCGACAAAGCGCTCAAAAAGGCCCGCAACGAAGTCGGCCACTTGCGCCGCAAGCGGGCCTTGGAGCCCAACGCCAAGACGCCGAAGGCGCGTGAGCTGGATGAGCAGATCGAGGCTTGCGACAAGCTGGTGGAGGGCTTCCTGCTGGCGCGCAAGGTGGCCGACCAGCACATGCAGGCGGGCGAATTGTCGGAGCCGGAGAAACTGCAAGCGCTGCCGGAGCCGCTGCGCCAGCTAATGCAGACACTGCGCATGCTGGCCTACCGGGCTGAAACCTGCATGGCAGCGGCGCTGGCCCCGCAATTGGACAATCCCGAGACAGCCCGCAGCCTGCTCAAGGCGCTGTTCCAGAGCGACGCCAGCCTGTTGCCCGATCCGGCGGGCGGCACGCTGACGGTGCGCCTGCTACACCAAGCCAGTCGCGCCCAGGACGAGGCGCTCGCCCCGTTGCTGGAGGAATTGAACCGCACGCGCACCGTGTTTCCTGGAACCCAGCTGCGCCTGGTCTACGAATTGCCATCCAGCAGCGGTCGCTAGCCGATGGCCCCACAGCCTTACCCAGTCAGAGTCTCAGCCCCAACTCGTGACAACTCTAATCGGAAGATCGCGGTAGGGAAGCTGATTGCTCAACTCTCCCCGCGCAGATCCGGACGGGCGCGCTAGCGCATCCGGCTCCTGCCTTCGGTTTTGACGGTGAATCGCTCGGTAGGCCATGGATGCGCGATCTGTGGTTGCGGCCACAGCCGTGCACAGATACGCTCCAAGCGTTCCCAAGTGAAGCGGTCCTTCTGTGATCTCCTGCGGAGTATCTTCATCCAGATCCGTTTCAGGTGGTATACGAACGCTTTTAGCGACCGGCTGCTGGTCGGCACGGCATAGTAATTCAACCAGCCGCGCAGCACCTGTCCCAGCCAGCGCCCGGTCTGCCATACGTCATCGTGCATCCGGCGTCGCAGGGCTTCGCGCAGGGCTTGCAGGGTCCGTCTCATTCGCTTCCCGACGGGTTTCCGCCCCAGTCCGAATCGTCCGTTCCGCTTCTTCCGACAATAGTGCGTGAAGCCTAGGAAGTCGAACGTTTCCGGTTTCCCCGCCCCTCGTTTCCGGCGGTTCGCCTGAGCAAACCGTCCGAACTCGATCAGGCGGGTCTTCTCCGGGTGCGTCCGCAGGCCGAATTGCTCGAATCTATCCTGCACGTCCTTCAGAAACCGTTCTGCGTCTTCGCGGTGCTGCGCCGCCACCACATGTCGAGTCGCCCGGGGGAATCACACCCCCGGGCGCTCACAGCACCGGACGTGAACGTCTCCGCTCATCCGGCTCTTCCCAACCAGCCTTGCCCGTACAGCAGTCGCCAGTGCGCGAACAGTCCTCCGTCGCGCCGCGCGATGCGGCGCAACCAGTGCGCCGCTCTCCGCCAGTGACCGCGCAAGCGTTTGTACTTGCGCGTTGCCCACCTCACGAGTTTCCGGTCGATGTGGCGCAGGGTGGGGTACAGTGCCGACTTATAGTAGGCCCCGTAATAGTTCACCCAGCCGCGGATCGCCGCATTGAACATACACGCCAGGTCGGTCAGGGACTTGTCGCTGCGACAGGGCAGCTTCCAGCTCCGCACCTCCCGGCGGATGGCCTTCGCCGACTTCCCGCTCACCGCCGGACTGAAGTTCACGAAGTATTCGCCCTTCCAGTTCTTCGACCTTCGGGGCCGGAACGCGTATCCCAAGAACTCAAACGTTGTCACCGGGTGTGTCCCGGTGCGGTCTCCATCCTCGCAATACACCACCTTCGTCTTCTCCGGGTGCAACTCCAGCCCGCACTCTGCCAGCCGTCGCTGCAAGGCCGCTTTCAGGTAGTCCGCCTGGGCTTTCGACCGGCAGTGGCAGACGATGTCGTCCGCGTACCGTTCGAACGGGATGTTGGGAAACTCCCTTCTCATCCATGCATCAAAGGCATAGTGCAGGAAGAGATTTGCGAGCAGTGGACTGGCCACGCCGCCTTGCGGCGTGCCCTTGTCTCGTGCCTCGCGCCTCCCATCCGGCATCTCCACCTCGGCTCGTAGCCAGCGTTCAACGTACAGCAGGATCCAGCGTTCCCGCGTGTGGCGGCGCAACGCTTTCAGCATCAGGGAGTGGTCGATGTTATCGAAAAATCCCTTGATGTCAAGGTCTAGAACCCAGTCGTTGTGCCAGCACCGCTTGCGCGCCTGCCCGATCGCTTGATGCGCCGATTTGCCCGGCCTGTAGCCGTACGAGTCGGGGTGGAAATGCCGCTCCAACTCCGGTTCCAGAACCTGCTTCACTACCATCTGGGCGACCCGGTCCGCTACCGTGGGAACCCCCAGCGGCCGGATTCCTCCGCCCTCCTTGGGAATCTCCACGCGCTTCACCGGTGGCGGCATGTAGCTGCCGGACGCCATCCGATTCCACAGCTTGTAGAGGTTGTCCCCTACATCCCGCTCGAAATCTTCCAGTGTCTGGCCGTCCACGCCTGCCCCGCCCTTGTTGGCCTTCACTCGCTTGTACGCTTCCCACACCTGACGTTTGGTGACGGGAAACGGCTTGGCTGGGGTCATGAGAGTCCTCCCGTTGCCGGTTGCTCCCTTGGCCCCAGCCGGTTGGGGCGGCCCCTTCGCTCCGGTTCGATTACCGAACCCTCAGCGCTACTACGGGCCACTCCGCCCCTGCGCACCGCCTCGGTACTCTCCCGCTCACGGTTCTGCCGCTTGCGGTTCTCCCTTAGCATCAGTGCAACAGGTTCCCACGTTCCACACAGAAGCCCGGATCGTGTTCCCGCCGCCTTTATGCCGGACGCCGACCGGGCAGTAAGCAGGTACCCCCCGACCTTGTCCCGGAGTAACGACTGCCCCCCGGTTTTGACGCCGTCCCTACGCTTTCGACACCTCATCAGCGGTTCACTTGCGTTCGGCTCCACGATCCATACCTGACCGGGTCTACGCCCGGCCTTTTCCTAGCTCGCTCACCACCACACCTCTTAAGTGCAGCAGCAGTAGGTGGTTTGCAGCCTCCGCCTGCACGGCGGCTGCGGAGGGTCTTCCTCCATCTCCTGTGCAGCACAGCTGCACGGGGAGCTTGCGCTCCCCTGCGTGCCTTCGTGGCACACAGTCGTCGGCGTAGCGCACGATGTACACCTCGCCGCGGGCCGCTTGCTTGCGCCATTTCCGATCCATCCACAGGTCCAACACGTAGTGCAGGTACATATTCGCCAGCACGGGCGATATGATCGCCCCTTGCGGACTGCCCTTGCCCGTGTCGCTCCATTGGCCATCTTCCATGGCGCCCGCGCGCAGCCACCTGCCGATCAGCCGGATTACCCGCCGGTCTCCGATGCGATGTTCCAGAAACCGGATCATCCAATCTCTGTTCATTTCGTCGAAGTACTTGCGGATGTCGCAGTCGACGATCCAGCTGACCTTGTGCCGTTCGATGACGTAGGCCAGTGCGTCGAGCGCATCGTGCGCCCCCCGCCCCGGCCGGAATCCATAGCTGAATCCTAGAAATTCCTCTTCGTAGATAGGGTTCAGAACCACGTCTACCATGGCGCGTTGGACGATCTTGTCTTCCAGCGCCGCGATGCCCAGCGGTCTTTCTCCGCCGTCCGGCTTCGGGATCTTCACCCGCCGCACCGGCACCGCTTGGTACGTTCCCTGCTGGACCCGTTGCCATAGGTCGTGTAGTTTCCCGTCCAACCCTTGCTCGTAGTCCGTCCACTTCACCCCGTCCACCCCCGCTGCCGCGTCCCGCTTTAAGCGGCGGTACGCCGCCTCTAAGGCTTCCGGCGTGATGTGGTGCAGTAACGCTGTCAGTCGCTCTTTCGGATTCCTCCTCACAAATTCCCGTATCCGGTCCGCCGCCTGTGACACGGCCTTCCGACGCTGCGTTCGGCCCGTGCTTTGGCTTTCCAGATTCCCGTTGGCCGGAGGCCTTCGCTCCTCTGCATCCGCCACGCCTTGCGGCGCTTTGTTCTGCATTCTCTGCACTACTATGCCTCCGTCTGACTCCTCCGCCCGTCCATCTCCGGCTTCGGCATTACTTGCCTTCCCGGAGCGATCCTGCGGGCGACCCCGCAGGATGGCGCGGAGGCCTCCCAGGTCCCGGCCAAAGGCTTGCGTGCGTGCCTGTGTTCTCCGACGCCGCGAAGCCGGTGCAGCCCTCGCCATGGCGGTCTGCCCCGTGTTGCCTTCAACGTTACATACCGTCTCGGCACTCCGGTTCTCTTTTTTCGGCGCTCAATCGCACTGCCCACACGTACCGCTACCGACGCTTCACCCCTACCCTCGCGGGTAGCGGCGCACGGCTCGCGGAGGATCGTGTCTTGGCTATGTCTTCGATCCAAGGGACTTTCACCCTCTGCCTTTCTGCCAGTTAGCCTGGCGCACATGTAACGAAGTCTGAGCCTATGTGGGCGGGATAATTCGCCCGTATTCGCAAGAGGTCATGAGTAGCGAGCCAACCGTCCAAACGCTCGGGCACGTGGTAGACCCTTCCAATAGTCCCGCTACAGGTCATCAGCAGGAAGCCCTCTCGGACGATAAGCTGATCGACATCCACGTCCGTGGCTCGTGAAAGAAACCGCTGTTCCTTGCTCGGCTTGCCGATCGCAAAGAGTGACATCAGATCCGTGGGCGACACGTAGGGGTATCCATGCTTCGGGTCGTCTGCCCAGATCCTGGTGAACTGCGCTGGCAGGCTCACTGTAGCTAAGTCGCTCAGTGGCTTGAGCGGCCAACCCGACTCGCGCAATTCCCGAAGTCCGTCTTCGTGGGCCGGATTGTAGTGCAGGGCGTCGATGCGGGCCTGATCGTCATCCAAAACGCTATCGATGGAAACGGACCATGAATTTACTCGTGGCCGCCTGCTGGCCGATGGTTTCCGCTTCGTGGACTGCGGTGTATAGGCGAACACCGTGTCAGTAATCGCATCGAGTATTGCTGGTGCCTTGCTCATGCTGTGATCTCCTTGTATGTGATCCGGCAACTGAACGCCTTGTCGGCGAACGCGGCCAGTCGTTCGAGCGTGTGGAATTGGACGCTCCCCTCGTTGAGCCGGAACGTGGCCTCGCTCAGGTAGCGAGCCAAGTGCTGGCGGGAGCAGTGGTGCCAAGTGCCGTACAGCCCGCGCCGGAACACCGCCCACATCGACTCCGCGCTGTTGACGTGGATATTGTTGGCCCCGACGTACTCGCCCGCGCTGTGCTTGACGCTGCCGTGGCCGTAGCCCTTGGCTTCCAGTCCCTTGTAGCTGCGATACTCGTCCGTGCAGACCATCGAGCCGGTTTCGACGTGCTCCGCGATCTTGGCCTGCAACGTCTCTTTGTCCGTGCTCTCCACCGGCACGGCGATGGACTTGCCGCCGCGTTGACGGATACCGACAACCGCTTGCTTGCCCGCCGGCCCGCGCCCGGCGTTCGCCTTCTTGGCCCCGTGCTTGTTCCGCTCCAGGCCGCCGATGTAGACCTCGTCCACTTCCACGATTCCCCGCAGCATCTCGATATCGTCCCCGCAAGCTTCACGCAGGCGGCCGAGCATGAACCACGCCGTCTTCTGCTGCACGCCAATCTCCTTTGCCAACTGTAAGGACGATATCCCCTTTCGCGCCGTCACTACAAGGTACATCGCGTAAATCCACTTGTGCAAAGGGACGTGGGACCGCTCGAAGATGCTCTTGGTGCGGACGGTGAACTCTTCGCCGCAATCCCGGCAACGATAGTACCCCAAGCGCTTGCCCCGCCGTGCGGTGATCTTGCCACAGCATCCGCAGTGCGGGCAGACCGGTTCGCCGTTCCAGCGGCGATGCTCTAGGTACAGGCGAGCGGATTCTTGGTCTGGGAAGAGCTGGAATAACTCGAAGGTGCTGACGGTGGAACGGCTAGGCGTTGGTAGATGACTCCACTACTATTATGGCAAATCAAACTGGTGGAGTCAAGTACTTAATTCCCTAATACAGGATATGGTAGTAGTCCGGTTCTGGCTGTTTTGACACGGGCACTAATTATGCACTGCCACAAGACGAGTCGGTTGGTAGCATGACGGGATGCCTGTCAAGCCCCGAAAGTGGTGGAAGATCATCGGCACGATCGCTGGAATCCTCGGCGTCGATGTGTTGTCAGTCTTCACCGCTATCCAAGCACACAAGAAGGGGTCTCTAACCGTGTGGGAAGGAATTGTGCTTCATCCCCCGCTCCTTGCCCTGATCGCAAGCTTCATTGTTCCGGCGACGATTGCGATCATTATTGTGATTCTCTGGGAAAACCTGAGAATGCTGCTACCACGTAACCGGTTTCACGCGCTCCTGCCAAGAATACGAAAGCTCGCCCACCAGATCGAGGCTGAGAACCCCAAGCTGGTGGGGGGCAATTGGTCGTTCGATCTAGGCGCCGAGATCAGGGCACTTTCTGTCAAGCTGGGCGAGCTGGGCATCCAGCACCCAAGAGCATCCGCCGCGCTTTGGCACGTCTGGCTTCAGAGGATGGCGGCGTGGTCCGAGCTGAAGGACATACGGCGAGCTAGAAAGTGGAGCGAGCCAGATCCCCAGAACAAGTCATGAAGGGGCCTCCGTACCCATACTCCTTGAGTTGGTGGTGGACGAATGTTCTAGAACGGATTAGAAGAGGGAATGATGGCTGGATCACCGCTCAAACCCAGGTGGGTCGTCGGTCAAGGGATTGGGCTGGTAGGGACCTAGGCGGTCGCCACTGTAAACGCGGACGGCGAACAGGCAGCCAGCATCACCACTGTAACCATCGTTCTCCTCGATGTAGCGGTCGAGGTGCTTTTTGCTGATCTGGTGGAACGCCCCGACGATGGAGCTCGGGAACAGCGACCAGACGCCCTCGACGCCGTCGGCGTGAACATCGCCGACAACCCACTCTTCCTCGAAGTGATTCTCTGTCTCGTGCCGCGTGTCTTCGTCCGCGCTGCCAAGGTAGCCCCTCGACTCGGCCATGTAGATAGCCTCGGCCTCGCCCTTGATGTTCCTGTTGACGAACAAGTGGAGCGTATTGGGGGTCACGTCGGGGATGCGTTCGAGCCGCACCTTCCCGTTGCGCTGGAGCGCTGCGGCTACCCAAGTCTTGTTTTGGCGCAAGCCACGGCCCACGTTCTTCCGCTTGTCGCCCATCAGCGTCTCGTCCACTTCGATGACGCCTAACAGCGTCGGTCCATCGAAGGGATCGTTGCCCATCGCCTCGCGGATGCGGTGGCACAGATACCATGCCGTGCGCTAGGAGCCGATGCCGAGCGTCCGCTTCATTTGGCTGGCCGAGATCGCCTTCCTAGACTCCGTCATGAGGTAGATGGCGATCAGCTACTTGCACAGCGGCAGGTGGGGATCATGCGTGATGGTGCCAGCCGTCACGATGAACTGGTACTGGCAGAAGAGGCAGTGCCAACCGGCAGGCCCGCTCGACGGCACTGGCGCTGAGCGGGCGACCGGGCTGCAGGCCGGGGAAGAACCACTCGCCGTCCGGTCGGCTGTACCGCCAGTAGTTGCGCAGCACCTGCAGCAGGCGCGGGGAGCGTGACGTAGCGATCCTTGGCGCCCTTGCCCTGCTCGACCCGCAGGACCATGTGCTGCGAGTCGATGTCCCGCGGCCGCAGCTGCAGGGCCTCGGAAATGCGCAGGCCGGCGGCGTAGCAGGTGGTCAGGATGGCATGATGCTTGCGATTGGGAAGCGCGTCGAGGAAGCAGGTGACTTTCTCGGGGCTGGGTACGACCGGCGGGCGCGCGGGGTGCTTGGGGGTGGGCAGGACCTCGGGGATGTTCCAGTCCTTGCGCAGGGTGACGCGGTAAAGGGGTGACGCGGTAAAGGAACCGCGAAGCGGCGGTAGCGACGGCGACCGAGCTGGCTGCGAGGCACTTCACGGTCGCCACGAAGACCTAGTAGTCGCGGATGTGCTCGGGCCAAGCTGGTCTGGTGACTTGTGGAAATGCTGAGCGAAGCGAGCCACTTGGTCGATGTAGCTCTGCTGCGTGTTGGGCGAAAGGTTACGAACCTTCATATCCTCCGTCATGCGACGGCGAAAGGGTGTCATGAGAAGCCTCCTTGGCGGTTTTCGAATGGAATCGCTGCGACTAGCAGCGCATCCATGATTCACGCATCGGCAGGCCCGGCAGCAGATGGCAGCGGCAAAGGAACGGTATTGGTGGTCAGGCCGATGAGTCGAGAAGGAGCAAAGTGCGCTTTCGATCAGCCACCACTACCGCGTAGCGGTTCAGTCCTATGGCGGTTATCTCTTGGAAGAGATAACCGCCATGCTGATAGTTTGCAGGATCGTGCTTGGCCCAGCCGGCCTGCGGGGTCAAGAACAGGAACTGAACACCCTCATCCTGGCCGGAACGGAGTGAAGAGTCCCGCCGATCAAGCCGCACGACACTGAGAAATACTCGCCTGGATGTCGTCATTTGCAGAACCTAGCGGACTGCGCAGCGAAGGTCTCCAGTCTCAAGAGTTATTGGCAAGCCGCCAATGCATCCGATGGCGTCAGCGGCACCTGGTTGGGCGGCTTGCTCTGCGGCATGCACCGTCGTGCCCAGATCGACAGGCTCACGGACGAAACTCAGCAGACTCTGCGCCGAAGAGTCCCCCACGACACGCATGCACCCCATCCCGGACCCGTCCTCAAGCGCTCCGACGGCGGTCGCGACCAGTGCCTTGGTCACGGTTTGCCGATCCCGCATGCCCCCTGACGCTGACCCGACCTAGGTCTCGACGACCTCCGCGCCATGGCCCACCGCAGCTTGTGCGACTAGGTCCATGCCGTCCGGTAACTGCTAGGCAGGAGCCACAATCCTAGCGCACTCGTGCCGTACTTGTGGCTGGTCACTTACCAAATCGCTCGAACCCACAATCGCAACGCCGGTTTGGAAGGAAGAAACAGCATGCCCACGGTGACTGAGGTCTGCCGCCCGCAGGTCGCGCACACCAAGATCACTTGTCGGTCGCCTGCGGGACTCCTTGGTTCGGGCATTCTGATCATGAAGGCAGTGCCCAATAAGAACAGCGGCCGGGAAAAATTGCTAACTCACAATTCTGCTCTTCCACGACTGTCACGGTCCGGTTGCCTCGGCTGGAGTGCGGCTAAGAAGCCAGCAATGGCCTGCTCTGCCTGTGCCCACGCTCGATAGCGAATCATCCGCCCGTTACCAGCCAGCAAGCACCCGATCGCAAAACGCGAGACGTCTGTTTGTGCAGCGCAGAGCCCTAGCACAGGAATCGACTCACGCGTGCAGATGGCGAGTTCCGCGCCAACGCCGAGCGAGGGCTCATTGAGGAAGGCCAGAACAGCATCGGAGCGATGAATCGCCTTCATGTCAGAGTCATAGACAGCCTCCGGAGCGAGCTTGGCGGCGCGCACAGGGTCGGTGCTCGCATGCGGGATATAGGGCTCGTGCCCAGCTTGCGAAACGGCAAGGGCGGCGCGTTCGTAGAGTTTGCGCGCCGCAACGAGGTCACGCGATCCCTTCAGCGCTCCTGATATGTAGACTCTCATTCGCTAGCTCCGCACCGAACTGTCGGTAGTCCACATGGCCACGCTTGCCAACAAGCATCATAAGGCGTCCTTGCTCGCGATCCTGAACGAATCCTGTAGGTCTTCCTTGCACACTAGGGGTGATCGAGTACTGGATGAATTTTTCTTGCATCGGCCAGTGACAGACCACGACGTCCCGACGAGTCTTGGAAGCTCCCAGTGTCAGCGTCACGTTCCGGTGTGCCACCGGCTTACCAGGAGGGAAAGAGTCGGTCCTCTTGATTCCCACAACATGTTTCAAGGTACAGCCAGCCGGCATCCAAGACGAACGACCGTCAGAGGCCGAGGGTGTATACGTCCTCAAGACTCGCCAAGTCTTTGCCTCGCGAGGATTCCGACAAAAATGGCGCCACTCCAGCACAGACCCCTCCGGCACAAGATCAGCAATCGCTCGCAAGAGCGCCGTCGACGAGACGTCGAAGATCCGTTCGATGTCAACGACGCCTTTGCTCGTGAAGCCGCGGGACCGAAGCGCTTCGGCAAGACGCGAACGTGGTATGAGCAGGTGCGACGCCGCAAAGTCGCAAAGCCGTTCCGCTCGTTGATAGGCGTCAGGGCCGTCCTCGCAGTGTTTCAAGAATGATGGACCCAAGACCCTATAGAGGATCAGATGGCCGAGCTCATGTGCAATAGAGAACCGTGCCCTTGCCCGGCACGCCTCGAATTTGTCCCGCGACACGCAGAGCGTGACTCTGTTGTCTACAAGTCTCAAAGTAGCTTCTGCTCGTCCAAGGTCGAGAGAGGCATCGCTGTCGTAAGAAATGTTCGCACCAAGATGTTGGACAAGTAAAGACAACTTCGTTGGAGCACGCTCGATGTGCGCCTCCGCAAGCAACCCAGCGCAAGCGCGGCGCATTGCGACGAAAGCATCCTTGCCCCCGAGGCGAGCCGTCAGGGCCTGATCTAGGCGTTTGGCGGAATCAGACACGGGACTCTAGGCGTCGACAGACATCAGGATCAACGCAAACCTCTCTTTGGTAAGCAATTCAGACTCGCCGCGGGCAGCCAGTTCCTTAGACGCCTTATGCCTTGCCCGGAGAAGCCTCCCCGCCCCGATCGGACCATATTGATCTTCATACTCTTGTGCATGTTCAGCGAAGCGCTTCTCAAACTCGGGGCGATCAAACTCCAGCACGTTGTCTGGAGCGGACGCTCGAAACAGAGGTGTTTCGTCTTTATTCGGTGACTCGCCAATTGTTTGAGTGGCTTTGCTCGGGGCCAGTGACCGGTACGGCTCCTCGAGGCGGTCCTTCACTTGGCGCAACGCATCAGTGTTCCGGTTCTTGGCTACGTTGCTCAATAGAAGCAGGCCCATTTGGGCCCAATAAGGTGAGAGGTCGCCGCAGAATCTATCGATCCATTCGTCGACCGAGCGATGATCGATGGCTTTCGATTCGTGGCGCATCTTGGCTTCGAGGATCCCGAGTTTGGTGAGTTGGGCGAGCGGACGGTGATCCTTTTCCCTTGGCATTGGCGGCATCGCAGCGACCGGTACGAGAGGAACATCCAATATGCGTTTAGCCTTTGTGATGTCGTCCTCGAACAGATGCATCGAACCAACGAACCAAGTGATCTCACCAAGTTCAAGCCCTGCCTCAACTGCCACGATCTCGACAAGCATCGAAAATTCGACGATGTTTAGCGGCAACAGTGCTAATGCGTTGTTCGA
This sequence comes from Bryobacterales bacterium, assembly GCA_965207255.1. Taxonomy (GTDB): domain Bacteria; phylum Acidobacteriota; class Terriglobia; order Bryobacterales; family UBA6623; genus VXMF01. Next base: position 1,345,782 of record OZ242276.1, read on the forward strand.
GCGCATCATAACTGTCGCGTGAAGTTTGCCTTCGCGACAGTGGAAGAACATCCCGAACGCGCAAGGGACGTCCTTGGACTCGCGTCCCGCGTCAACTGGGTGATACACAGTGATTGCTGCACGCCGGGTGTTGTTATCGCTCGTCAAGGTCTTGATCACGTTATCGACTTGGTCCAAGCCTGGTTGAGGCTGCCGAAGCCGCATTCCGTAGCTCGACCCAGGAACGGTCAACCCGTCATCGCTGAAACGCTCGACCCGTCGCTCGTAAAAGGCGATGTCGGCTAGGCGATTGTTGGCCGTCATCATCCAAACCAAGCGAGCTGCGGCGACATCAAGCGGTAGCTTGGGGCTCAAGCGACCAAGAGGGTCCTGAATGGAGAATCGATAGTTGAGCTGTTCCCGTATTCGTCCCGGCCGTTGACTGTCGTTAGCCCCTTCAACAGGGTTCGATTCAAGAAGGTCCCGCAGAACCGAGCGCAACGCCTCAGCGGCAGTGCGGTGGGAAAAGTCAACACCAGAACTCATGGGGCATCGTTAACGATGATTCTATCAGCGTGACTGTGTGTGTCAGTACGAGGTGCGAGTTTCGCCGGTTGCTGTTCCTTCATTGCTGGAGTGGCGGGTACCGTCTCAGGGCCGATTCTAGCAGCTCCGTTCATCATTGTGGGGACTGACTGACGATCATGGAGAGGCGGATCAAAGAGGCACGGAACGGCAGGTGACTGCCCGTCCCTCTGGTAGGAAGATGGGCGGGCGGTCTCCTGCGGAGCGTAGGATGGCCGGACCGAGATGCCACAAGTCGGCCCTGTATTTCACGCTGCGCCAGATCGACCACGGGCTCTCGTGGAGGGCTCGGCGCAAGTTCAAGCGCTTGCGCGGCCAGAAGTGCAGGGCGGCTCGCTGGTTGCAACGCATTGCGCGTCACGAAAGCGACCTCTTCGCGCACTTGCGTTTGATGTACAGGCGGGCTGGTTGAGAAGAGCCGTGGGGGAGACCTTCACGCATGGTTCTGTGAGCGCGCGAGGGTGAGACCCCCTCTGGCGACGCGACCCGGATTGCAACCATTACTTGACATTGCGTGCCGGCTCTGCGTCGGACTGCACTGGATAACCCCGTCCGGTAGTCAGCGCGATGAACTTGGCCTGAAACCGTAGCAGCCGCATGACAGCCAAGTGAGTCTCGGTCCTAGAGATATTTTTCCTGATGCTCATGAGTAACGCATCCCCGTAGGCGTTGGTCAGCGAGGCACGTTCGTTCATGCTCTGGAGAATGTCCACTACTAGGGGCTTCAGCTCTGGATTCGTGCTTGCGAGAATCTCCAAGCGTGGTTAGGGCAGTTTTTCGGAATCCTCCTTGCCTGCTTGGTTTATCGCGCTGGTTGCAAGGGATCACGCCAAACGGTCGGATGCTATCTTGCCTTGGACATCTTCCCACAACGCTCGATATTGGGCCTTAAATTCATCCGTTAGATCGACAGTATCTCCTCTACTTGCAATAGGATACGCCAGTCTTAGGATGAAAATGGTGGTACGCAACATGGCTCCCTCCCCGCCGCTTACAACTGCTTCCGCCGATCCCTTGCGGTGCCGGGACATGCAAGCGTCTCAAGGATGCGGAGAATCCTACCCATAGGCCGCAGCCACGATGACCAGTCGCAGCCTTGCGGGCGGCTGTAGTATTCAGCGGGTGACTCGACGCACGGGCGATTCCGCCGACACCTGCTTCTGAACCCACTAGGAAAACGCTCCTTTCCACGGCGCCCTGAGATGCTCGGAAATGCAGGTCGAGTCGCTGGGCTACTTCGCGGGTCCGATTCTTTCGCAAGACCGGCGCTGGCGCAGCGGCTCGATCTATGTTTTCGTGATCAACTCGATTTCGGAGGAACTCGAATCTAGCGGAAGCGCAATCAGCTTTGCGGATTCGGAAGGAGTGCACGAGCGCTTTGACAGGCGAGACGCAGTCGGCATCGGAGCGGCGTTTGGAGAAGCGTTTTGGTACTACGATTTCGCGAACCCCGTGACCGGGCGCATCGAACGCAAGACGTCGCTTGTCAAGTGCGCGGTCGTTCAAGGAGTCCCGTTGCTACTTGGAGCGGGCTACTATGCCTCCGGCCCGCAAATATGACAGCCCCGCCCGCCGCTCGCGTCTCCGGTGTCCAATCAAGCCGGGACGGGCGTGACACCGGCAAATCGTTGACGGCAGGGTCTCCGAGTTCAGCCTGGCGGGAGGCCGCCCGGTACAGGAGTTCTCGTCGTTGCCTGCTCGCGGCACGATGCAGTCAGTCTACAAACCTACACTCGCAACTCCGCCGTCCAACATATGTAGTGGCTACCTGATTCAAGTACACACGCCCATTTGCGGGAACTGCGCGTGGGGCCGCCCTCCGCTCAGGCGAGCCAACCGAGCCCACGCGGCCGTGTTTGACGTGATCGAGCGCCAAGTGCGGAGTTCAACAGGCTAGTCTGATAGACTAGTTTGTAAGGAGACCCGTAGATGGACACCGTAGGAGCATACGAGGCCAAGACCCATCTAGCTCGCCTTCTTGACAGAGTTGCCGAAGGAGAGACTCTGACCATCACTCGCCGAGGCCATCCCGTGGCGCGCTTGGTGCCTGTGGATGACGACGACATCAGTCGCAGCCGGCGGGCGGCGCGGCGCATATTCGAGCGGCGCAAACACTTGAAGAAAGCATCGTTGTCGGAATTGCTCGAGACGGTGCATGAAGGGCATCGATTTTGAACGCAATCGTACTAGACAACTCCGTCGTTCTCTCGTGGTGCCTTCAAGACGAGAAAGACCCACTTGCTGAACATGCCATGGATCGTGCAATCAAACACGGAGCGGTCGTCCCCGGTATCTGGTGGTACGAATTGCGGAACGCCTTGGTGATGAACGAACGGCGTGGGCGGCTAAGTGCTACTGATACCGCGGCAACGCTGGCGGACCTCCGTCAATTGCGTATTTCGGTCGACCAATGGCACGATGAGAGCACCGTTATCTCACTGGCGCGGACACACGACCTTTCCATATATGACGCGGCCTACCTCGAGGTCGCCCTGCGACGAACGCTGCCAATTGCCTCGCTCGACAGACGCCTGCGCCAAGCGGCGGCCGCCCTCAACATCACGATCTTTGAATGATCGGTGTTGCTCGCCGCCAGTAGTGGAAATTGATGCCTCGCGCCCCACTGCTCGTACAAGAAATCTCGACGCTTCATCACGGGCTCGCTCGCGTTCGGCTCCACGATCCATTGCTGACAAGGTTTAGGCTTTGTCTCTCTCGAATCCGCTGAGAGAAGGTGCAGGCCGGCTCAAGAGGTGAGGCACCCTTGGGTAAGCTGCACCCTTGCAACACCGAGGCTGCGGGCGAGAGAGTTGCTTGGTTCGCCATACTGTTAGGTGGTCGGGCCTGCTCGGCCGCGTTTGCCGAAGGGACGGCTGCCAAGTCATCGCAGATCCTTCTAGGCCCGACGTAAACCCGTCCTTCCGGCCACCATTGAAAATGGCTTCGAATATGATTCGCGTCTTAGTGCTGTTCGGGGGCCGCTCGAGCGAGCACGAGATTTCGATCCTATCCGCGTCGTCGATCATCGCAGCCCTGGACCCTGCGCACTACGAGGCGATTCCGGTGGTGATCGAGCGCTCGGGCAGATGGCTGGATCCCGAGGCATCAGCACGCCTGCTGCCACGAGAGACCGCAACCAAATGCTCCTTGGCCAAGGTCAAGATTTCTCACCAGCCGGGCTGTTCGGAGGGTTTTGACGTGGTGTTCCCCGCCCTGCACGGACCCTACGGCGAAGACGGCCGACTCCAGGGCCTGCTGGACATGGCTGGCTTGCCCTATGTCGGATCAGGCGTGCTTGGTTCGGCATGCGGCATGGACAAGGACGTCATGAAGCGGCTGTTCAACGAGAGCGGGATCCCGACGTTGCCCCACGAGATCGTCTTGCGAGGCGAGGCCACGGAGAGTATCGGCCGAATCGAACAAGGCCCCGGCTACCCGGCGTTTGTGAAGCCAGCCAACCTCGGTTCGTCTATCGGCATCCGCAGAGTGGAGGACCAGGAATCGCTGATCTCCGCGCTGGACTACGCCCATGAATTTGACACGAAAGTGATTGTGGAGCGGGGCATCGACGCACGCGAGATCGAATGTGCCGTGATCGGGAACCAATCGCCCCAGGCGTCCCTGCCGGGCGAGATCGTGACGCACGGCGGGTTCTACGACTACGAGACCAAGTACGTCACCGACTCGGCTGAGTTGATCGCGCCGGCCGAACTCGATGAGGAGCAAGTCAAAGCTGTCCGTGACCTCGCGGTCAAAGCGTTCCGCGTCGTGGGCTGCTCCGGATTGGCGCGGGTGGACTTCTTCATCGCCCGGGATCAAGGCCCGCACGACATCGTGGTCAACGAAGTCAACACAATGCCCGGCTTCACCTCGATCAGTATGTTCCCGCGCATGTGGGCGGTGTCGGGACTACCGTACCAGCAATTGATCGAGCGCTTGATCGACTTGGCGTTGGAGCGGCATGCAGAAGCAAGCACTCTGCGATTTGACGTCGTGTGAAGAAACGCCCGCGGGGATGGGCTTGGAAGTAGCCTATCGCGCCATGCACGACGAGGAGCGCTGGCGTAGTCCAGGAGTGTTCTCAGCAGCGGTCGAGCGGTTCTGAGCGGCCTCGCTGCGACCGCGTTCGTCCATCGCCCGGTGCGTCAGCGAAGTGGCCCAGCTAGCGCCGTTCGCCATCCGCTGCGGTGTCTAGCCCCTCCAGCAGCCTGCGGACGCTGACCTCGAACGAGGGATGTACCAGATTGGGAGCGATCTCCGCCAGAGGTTCGAGGACAAACCGCCTCTCGTGCAGGCGCGGGTGCGGGATCTGCAAACCTCTCTCGCAAAGCACGAGATCGCCGTACAGCAAGATGTCGATGTCGAGCACGCGTGATGCGTTGCGCGTGGTCCGGTTGCGACCCCGCTGTTGTTCGATCCGCATAGCCTCCGAAAGCAACTTCGACGGCTCCAAGGCCGACTCGAGACAGACGCAGGTGTTGAGGAACATGCCGCCACCCGGGCAATCGACCGGTTCGGTCTCAATCAACGACGCGCGAGCAAGCAGCGTGCCAACTCGGCTCAACCCGGCCAGTGCAAATCGCAGGTGCCCTTCCCGGTCACCGATATTCGAGCCCAGTCCCAGATACGTCTTAGCCACGTCGGTTCCGGACCACCTCAACGCCGGCCCACGGGACGCCAAACTCGGCCAGGGCTGTCGGCTTGCGCACGCGAACGAGCACTTCTTCGGAGGCAAACCGCTCCAACAGGCTTGCCGCGATCCCCTCCGCGATCGACTCGATCAGCGCATACGGTCGGACACCGGCCACCCGTTCGGCTTCGGCTCGCAACTCCACATAGTCGATCGCCGCCTCGATGGAGTCCTCCCTGGCGGCGTGACTTAGATCGCAGCGCAACTCGATATCGATCAGCAACATCTGGAACTCGGCACGTTCCTGCTCGGTACAGCCCACGCGGGCCTGCACCGGTATCTCGGGCAGCATCATCCTATCCCGCATCTCCCGCCTCCTTAATGGCATCGACAACGTCCACCACGCGCCGGCATTCCCCTACATCATGCACTCGCACCACGCGCGCTCCGTTCGTAACAGCTGTCGCGACGGCCGCCAAGGTGCCCTCCAACCTCTCCTCGACCGGCAAGCGGCTGGCTAGGCTGCCCAAGAACGACTTTCGGGAGGGCCCCACCAAGATCGGATAGCCGAGCGACCGAAACTCCTCTAGCCGCGCCAAGATTTCAAAGTTCTGCCAGGCCGATTTGCCGAACCCTAGGCCGGGATCGACCGCGATCTCACGGATTCCCGCTTGCTTGGCGAGTGCGGACTGGGTCTTGAGAAACGAGCAGATTTCACCGACGACATCAACATAGGTCGTGTCCCGCTGCATCGTGGCGGGTTCGCCACGCATGTGCATGATCACCACGCTGGCCTGAGCCGCAGCCGCGACCGAAAGCATCTGCGCATCCCGCAGGCCGCGTATGTCGTTGACGATGCATGCGCCTGACTCCAAGCAGCGCCTCGCAACGCCTGGCTTCAGCGTATCGATCGAGATCGGCACGTTGACTCGCACTGCTAGAGCTTCCAATACCGGCAAGACGCGACCAAGTTCGTCTGACTCGCTGATGCGGCCCGAACCGGGGCGCGAGCTCTCCCCGCCGACATCGATTATGTCTGCCCCTTCCTCAACCATTCGGATGCCTCGCTCTATTGCCGACCCAACATCCAAGTAGCATCCACCGTCTGAAAACGAGTCCGGCGTGACGTTTAGGATGCCCATGACGAGCGTCCTGGGCGAGTTGAAGTGCGGGCCCGGCACCGGCAATTCTTCATTGTCACTCGCGCAACACCCGGATAACGAAACCCCTCCGCTTTGCTATGCTCTCCCTGCGATGCGACGAACCCGACGTGAGCTTCTCGGAACTCTGGGTGCTGCAGCAGCCGGGCTAGGCTGCGGTCCGCGGCCGAGCGCGGAACGCCCCCCGAACATCCTGTTCCTGCTCACAGACGACCAGCGCTACGACATGTTCGGGGCGGGCGGCAATCCCATCATTCGCACACCGAACATGGACCGACTGGCGAATGAAGGCGTGATGTTCACGAACAACTACGTGACCACATCCATCTGCGCCGTCTCGAGGGCGTCGTTTTTCACGGGGCTGTACGCTCGCTGTCACGGCATTCACGGCTTTCGGACACCGCTGAGCGAAGACCAGCACCAGCTCAGCTATCCGGTGCGCCTCCGCGAAGCGGGCTATCGTACTGGCTTCATAGGGAAATACGGCGTCGGCGGAGCCGATGACATCGAAGATGCTGCGTCCCGCTACGATTACTTCGAAGGCTGGCCGGGGCAAGGACAGTACCTAGTGCCGGGACGAGCGCACATGACCGAGCACTTGGGAAACCAAGCATTGGAATTCCTCGACGGGTCCGGTCCAGAACAACCTTGGAACCTCTCCGTGAGTTTCAAGGCCCCGCATGTTCAAGACCGAGTCGACCCTTACTTCATCAATGATCCGCGCTTGGACGATATGTACGCCGGGCTACGGCTACAACCGTTCCCTCACATGGACGACTCGTACTATGACTCCCTGCCCGAGTTCCTCAAGGACAACACCGAGAGCCGTATCCGCTGGGTACGGCGCTTCGGCACCCCAGAGAAATGGGAGGAGTCCGTCAAGCGCTATTACGCCTTGATCCACGGAGTCGACATCCAGATCGGTCGCATGCTGGCGAGGCTCGAAGAACTCGGCCAACTCGACAACACGGTGGTAATCTTCACCGGCGACAACGGGTTCTTCCTAGGAGAGCGTGGCTGGGCCGGCAAGTGGTACATGCACGAGGAATCGATCCGCACACCAATGGTCATCCGAGACCCGCGTCTGCCCGAGCGCGCCGGGACGCGTCGCGGCGAGATGACGCTCAACATCGACGTTTGCCCCACCATCCTGAGCGCGGCGGGTTTGGACCGGCCCGAGTCCATGAATGGACGCAGCCTGATGCCGCTCGCAAGGGGTGAGACGCCGCAGTGGCGGCAAGAATGGTTCTACGAGCATCTCTTTGAGAATCCGCGCGTCCCGATGAGCGAAGGCGTGCATACCGGTGACTGGAAGTATTTTGTGTTCCACCAAGCGGCCCCCCCTCACGAGGAGATGTACCACTTGGCGGTGGATCCGCAGGAGACTGTCAATTTGGTCAATTCGGACGACCATGTCGCAACTCTGGCCAGACTCCGGCAGCGCCGCCAAGCTTGGGCAGAAAACCTTGAGAGCTGGCGGATCGACCAGCCTTGGACTGAGCCGGTGTAGAGAGACATGCTTACGCTTGGCCGACGCTAACGGTTTTCTGTCAGCTATGGCTTGGCTGGAGTCCGTTGAAGGATTCGTTGTCTTGTCGTGGAGGGGGCGTAACCCTAACTGAACTCCGCTACAATCGTTCACTCCCGAGGACTACGCTGAGGTCAAGCGTATTGCCAAGGCAAAGCGGGTGTCCGCGGCTTGGGTGGTTCGCGAGGCCGTCGCCCACTATCTTGACGTCCGCAATCCACTTTTCGAACGAAACAAATGAAGCCTCGTGAAACCTATCTGCAGTTGAAGCAGTCTTAGGGAATGAAAGTAGAATGAAACACCATGCTTTGAGCCTATTCGCTGGAGCCGGTGGCTTGGACATCGGCATAGACAGCTGCAACTTCAAGACTAGCTGCGCTGTCGAGCTTGACCCGCACTGCGTCTCAACTTTGAGACAGAATGCTAGGGGCAAGAAAGTGTGGAGTGTCGACGTGCGGGCGCTAGATCCTCTCCGTGTCGCGGACTGCCTGAAGGTTCAGCCGGGGGAACTCGCCCTTCTTTATGGTGGCCCGCCTTGCCAGCCGTTCAGCCAGATCGGCAAGCAGCGCGGTATCTCAGACCCAAATGGCCAGCTAGTATTCGAGATGGTGCGATTCGCAGCAGCATTGCGTCCCGGCGCTGTCGTTATCGAGCAGGTACCGCGCTTCTTCGATACGCAGTTTTCACCGTCTGCAAGCATGCGTGATGTGTTGACTGAGCGGTTCGACGCTATAGGATATGACACCAATACGACAGTACTTGACGCCGTTCACTTTGGTGTTCCCCAGCGTCGGCAACGGGCGTTCGTTGTCTGCGTGCCACGCGGCCAACATTATGAATTTCCCGTCCCGCAACTGATGTCGACGGTAACTGTTGGAGATGTCATTAGCGACCTTCCGGCTGCGACGCTTCCTGAGGGGCACCCCGCCGTGCCAAACCATATCGATATCACGCCTGACCGGGACCGGCAAAGGATCTCGTACGTGCCGGAGGGGGCATGGCTGTCAAGAGTCGACGTCGAAGCACCTCCGGAAATCGTCCAACGGCTAACCCGTAAAGACACCACGAAGTATAGGCGTGTCCACCGCAACCAACCATCGATCACTCTGCGGTGTGGCGAGGTGCCATATCATCCGACGGAGAATCGCTACCTCACCCCACGCGAAGCCGCACGCATCCAAGGATTTCCAGATCGCCATGTGTTTGCTGGACCGATCCGGAGACGAACCGGAACCGTCAGAGATCTAGACCAGCACCGGCAGGTTGCAAACGCAGTTCCTCCACCACTCGCAACGGCCGTGGCGTCAAGCGTACAAGACGCGCTATGCCTGTCGTAAAGGAACTCTTTGGCGTAACCGTCACCGGGCCCCGACAAGAACATCGGGATGCATGTCGCACCGCGCAATGCCGCATACCAGGACCCGGTGTGACGGAGGCGGCAATCGCGACATGGTCCGGTGGCGCTCCCAAGACCAACCGCTTGCTCCCCTGTTTGACGCCAGCGTCGGCGTAGAATCCGGCGGATTCATCCCGTGCGGAGTATGTTCGGTCCAAATATCGCAGACTCCTTGGGCGGTGTGCCCGCGACGATTGCTGGCGTTTGGAGCCGAGCAGGCGTCGGAAGCGCAGAAGCTGTTACGGGATCAAATCCTGAGCTTGGCCGGTCTTGCAAATGGCCACGATGTCAACGTATGGTCGGAGATCGCCCTGTCCGATGCAGCAACCGGCACCGACTACAGGTTGGACTACGTCTTGAGGCGTGCGGCGGACCCGCCTGTCATTGTCGAAGTTATGACCGCTTCGACCTCGGGCGGGAACAAGAGCAAACGCACTGACATGCAGTCGGCGTTCTGTGATGCTGTGCTTCATGTGCATGGCCAACGTCCAGACAACGCCCGGTCGCCAGGTGTTAATGCCCGGCAGGTATGGGCCCGGATGGCGTCGCAGCTGATCGTCAAATCTGAAATCGCAAATGCTTGGGGCGGATGTACCATCTGGGTCGTCCAAGACTCGCTTATCGCATGCATTGATTCCAAGACCGGACTTCAGCTAGAGAAACTCAGATCAAGGGACTGGAAACGGGGCGAAGTAAACGTTGTCTCTGCGAACCTTGACAACCCCAGTGACCTCAAGCTCTACTCTGGCCCAATTCATTCCACTGACGGGTGTGCCTGTTGGACCGACCTCTTGAGTGCTCCGGCTATTCCACCCGTAGGCGTCCTAACGAAACGACTAGGTCGGAACAGCGTGTCCGCTTCACTCGTAGTCTGAGCTAACAGAGCCCGCTCCAAGCTACGCGACCATGCCTTCCAAGGGCGAACTAGCGGATGCGTACAGCCTCCTCGGCATTCGCCCGGCTTCATACGCAAGCCGTCCGGCTCGGACTGCGAACCGCATAGCTTCGGCCATCTTCGCGGCATCGTCGGCCAGCGCGATTGCCGTATTCATCAAGACGCCATCAGCGCCCAGTTCCATAGCGAGAGCTGCATCCGAAGCAGTCCCGACGCCGGCATCGACGATCAGCGGTACCGATGTGATCTTTTCGCGCAGGATCCGAAGCGCCGCCGGGTTCTGCACGCCCAGACCCGAGCCGATGGGCGCGGCCAGCGGCATTACGGCCGCAGCGCCTGCGTCGACCAGGCGGCGTGCCACGATCAGGTCGTCGCTGGTGTACGGCAGGACCACAAAGCCCTCCTTAACTAGCTGGCGCGTGGCATCCAAGAGCCCCTCGGTGTCGGGGTAGAGCGTGTCCTGATCGCCAATGACCTCCAACTTGATCCAATTTGACAGACCGACTTCGCGCGCCAAGCGCGCCGTTCGCACAGCCTCGTCGGCGGTGTAGCAGGCAGCGGTGTTGGGCAAGATGAACATCGCGTCGCGGTCGATGTAGTCGATCAGCGATTCCTTCGATTTGTCGTGCAGGTTGACGCGGCGCACGGCGACAGTGACCATCGAGGCACCCGAGATCTCATGGCACCGCCGCATCTCCTCAAAGCTGCGATATTTTCCCGTTCCGACGATTAGGCGCGAATCGAACTCCCTGCCAGCGATGCGTAGGCTCATGTTTCGATGTTAGCCTGTGCGGACACGCCTGCTCAGGTTCAAGCTGGCAAGATAGCAACAGAAGCATGTTTGTCGACGAAGCACAGATCAAAGTCCGCGCCGGCAAGGGCGGAAACGGCTGCGTCGCGTTCCGCCGCGAGAAGTTCGTTCCGAAAGGAGGTCCGTCCGGGGGCGACGGTGGCAACGGCGGCAGTGTCGTGCTGGAATCCACCAGCCGCATGAACACCCTGACCCACTTCCGCTTCCAGCCGGAGCAAAAGGCCGAGAACGGCCGGCCGGGCGAGGGCAGCAAATGCGCGGGCCGGGCCGGCAAGGACCTTGTCGTGGGAGTCCCGTCCGGAACCCTGGTCTTTGATGCGGAATCGAATGAACTGCTGCACGACTTCGACGGATCGGGCCAGCGGTTCGTCGTTGCGCGCGGCGGCCATGGCGGTCGCGGCAATACGCACTTCAAGTCTTCCACGAACCGGGCACCCCGCTATGCCGAGGACGGCACCGAAGGCCAGTCGCTGACGCTACGCCTGCACCTCAAGCTGTTGGCCGACGTGGGCTTGGTCGGCTTCCCCAACGCTGGCAAGTCGACCTTGATCTCCAAAGTTTCCGCAGCTCGGCCAAAGATCGCTGGCTACCCTTTCACCACGTTGCAGCCAAATCTCGGCGTCGTCAGCCTGGGAGAGTTCGACAGCTTCGTGATGGCTGACATCCCCGGACTGATCAAGGGCGCCCACGATGGCCACGGCCTAGGGGACCGGTTCCTGCGCCATATCGAACGCACCAAGATCCTGCTGCACTTGGTCGATCTCAGCGACGCGACCGAGCGCGACTGCGTGCAGGACTACGAAATCGTCGCAAACGAGCTATCGAGCTTTTCCCGCAATCTTGCAGAAAAGCCGTGCATCGTCGCGGGCACGAAGCTAGACGCCATGCAGTCGCCAGAACGGATGCAAAGGCTGCAGGACTATTGCGAATCCTCGGGACTTCCCTTCCAGGCCATTTCTTCGGTAACGGGCGAGGGCATTGACGGGCTTTTGGGATCGGTGGCGGCGCGCGTCCGCGAGATGCGCGCGTCCGCAGCAGGCGCCGCTCGTTCGGCGCCCGCAGACACGGCGTACGTTCCAGTGCCGAGCACAGGGGCTGCCAAATGAGGCTCGCACTCTTCGGGGGTACTTTCGACCCAATCCATAGCGGGCATATCGAGGCCGCCGCGAAGGCAGCGGACGCGTGTGCGCTGGACCGCATCCTCGTCGTCCCAAGCGGCGTGCCTCCCCACAAGCAAGAAGCCTGCCGCGCAGACTACGAGCACCGCTTTCGAATGGTAGACCTGGCGTGCCGCGCCGACCCGCGGCTGGAAGCGAGCCGACTGGAGCAACCCCTGCCCGGCGGCCAGCCCCACTACTCCGTCGATACTATCGATCGCATTCGCACGACCGAGCAGTTCGACGGCGCGCTGGGCATGATCGTGGGGGCCGATGCCTTCTCGGAGATTGACCTGTGGCGCAACATTGACCAAATCTGCAAGTGGGTGGAATTCATCGTCGTGGAGCGGCCCGGGTTTCAAGCGGGCAGCGCGGCACGGCCGGCACAGACCGTCCACTGCTCGCATCCTGCCGCGTCCCGAACTGTCCGTCATCGCGCCAAGATTGGCGGTTCGCTGGCAGATCTAGTGCCGGCGGCGGTGTGCGAGTACGTCTGGCGGCACTCGCTGTACCGCGCCTAGGCATCGCGCTCGGGACACTTCCGCAGCATCAATGCGCGTCCTACAATGGAAGCGTGAAATCCCGACGCCATTTCCTGTCCATGCTCGCCGCCGGGCCGCTAGCCGCCGCATCGCCGCGGCACTGGCCTCAATTCCGCGGGGCAGAGTCACTCGGCACATCACCCGACGATCCGCGCCTGCCGGAGTCTTGGAGCGCCACCGAGAACGTTCGCTGGAAAACACCGCTTCCCGGTATGGCTTGGGGTTCTCCAGTGGTCTGGGGTGATCGCGCTTTCCTGACCAATGTGACCAGTGAAGGGCACGTCGAAGCAGTCAAGAAAGGGCTGTACTTTGGCGGGAACCGCCCGGAAATCTCTTCCGATCCGCACCTCTGGGACGCAGTGGGAGTGGACTTCAACACCGGCAAGATCGCATGGAAAACCGAACTGCGACGAGGTACTCCGTCAGCTCCGAGGCACCTCAAGAATTCATACGGTTCCGAAACGCCCGTCACGGACGGCGAGCGAGTCTACGCCCACTTCGGCTATCTGGCAACCTGGTGCCTCGATATGGAAGGCAAGATCCAGTGGCAGCGGGACTGGGAGCCCTATAGGGTCCGCAACGACTGGGGCACGGCGGCGTCGCCGGTACTCCACGAAGGCCGCCTGTACCTCGTCAACGATAACGAGGAGCACTCCACGCTGACCTGCTTGGACAAGCTCAACGGCAAGACCATCTGGGAAGTCGAGCGCGACGAGGGGAGCAACTGGTCGACTCCGTTCATTTGGCAGAACGAGATGAGAACCGAGATCGTGACCACAGGCACCGGCAAGGTCCGCTCGTACGACTTGGACGGCAAGCTGGTGTGGGAATTAGGCGGAATGTCCTCGATCGTGATCCCGATGCCCTTCGCCGGCCACGGCATGCTCTACATCGCCTCCGGTTACGTGGGTGACCAAAAGCGCCCGGTATTCGCGATCCGGCCCGGGGCCGAAGGCGACATCAGCCTCCGGGAGGGCCAGACTGAGAACGACTACATCGCCTGGCACCAGCCACAGGCGGCCCCGTACAATCCGTCGCCGCTGCTGTACAAGGATCTCTACTACACGCTGTACGATCGCGGCTTCCTGACCTGCCACGACGCGCTGAGCGGCGAGCAAGTCTACGGCAAGCAGCGCTTCGAAACGGGCGCCAACGCATTCACGGCCTCGCCGTGGGCCTACAACGACCGCATCTTCTGCCTCAGCGAAGACGGGGATTGCTTCGTGGCCGAGCACGGTCGCGACTACCGGCTGATCGGCAAGAACTCCCTCGGCGAACTCTGCATGTCCACGCCGGCCATCTCGCAGGGCAGCCTGCTGCTCAGGACCGCCGAGAACTTGTACCGTATCGGCGGTTGACGGACTCCGCCTCAGTGCGCGTTGACGGTCGTCTTGGACGCTAGCACCGCGCGCAGGCGGCGCATCCGATCCGGGCTGCGCAGCGAGCGCAAGGCTTTGGACTCGATCTGGCGGATCCTCTCCCGCGTAACCGAGAACTCCTGCCCGATCTCCTCCAGGGTGTGCTCGCGCTCGCAGTCGATGCCGAAGCGCATCTTGATGACTTTCTCCTCCTTGGGAGAGAGCGTCTTGAGCACGTCGCCGGTCTCTTCCCTGACGCTGCCATCGATCACGGTTTCTACAGGCGACGAGACCCATTTGTCCTCGATCAGGTCACCTAGCGCGGATTCGCCATCCCGTCCCACCGGCGTCTCGAGCGAGACCGGATCGCGCGAGATACTCTTGAGCTTCTGCACCTTCTCGGCGCCGATCTCCATGCGCTCGCCGATTTCGTCGTTGGTGGGGATGCGGCCGAGTTCCTTCTCAAGCTCGCGCGAGGCGCGCAGGAACTTGTTCATCGACTCGTTCATGTGGACGGGGATCCGGATCGTGCGGGACTGGTCCGCGATAGCCCGTGTGATCGCTTGGCGAATCCACCAAGTCGCATAGGTGGAGAACTTGAAACCCCGGCGATACTCGAACTTCTCGGCGGCGCGCATGAGGCCAATGTTGCCTTCCTGCACGAGGTCGAGCAGGTGCAGGCCGCGGTTGACGTACTTCTTCGCCACCGACACGACCAGCCGCAGGTTGGCCTCGACCAGCGCTTTCTTGGCCTTCTCGGCCTCCACCTCGCCGGCGGCGATCATCTTGACGCACGCCGAAGCTGCCCTGGCGGCCTCCTCCGCCTGCTCGGTCGTCTGCACGCCGGCAATGTCGCGCAGGCGCTTGCACAGATAGCGGTTCCGCGAATGAAAATTGTGCGGCCGCTCGGGGAGGGCCCGTAGTTCGCTCAACTCGCCGGCCAACTTCGACAGTTCTCCGTGATCCTTGCGGATCGCCTCGTACCACTCGTCCCACACTGCCTGCTTCAGGCGAATCGCCTGAATCGCCTGCGAGACACGGATGGTCTGCCGCATGCGCTGCCAGTTCATTTCGCGGAAGCGCTTGCGTCCGCCGCGATGGTTGCGATTGACCTTGTACTGGTCGGCTTCGATCTTCAACAGCGCGTTGTGCTTGCGCTTGACTTGGACGAACTGGTTCCGAACGTCCTTCTCCTTCCTGGCCTGGGCTTCGGGCCCCTCGTCGTGGTGGGGAATGTCGACCATCGAGGTGAGCTTGACCTCGCCGCGTTTGATGCGTTCGTGCAGGTCCAAGAACCGCTGCATGGTATTGCCATCGCGTGAGATCGCTTTCCACATGCGAAACTTGCCGCGCTCCATGCGCCGCGCGAGATCGACCTCCCCTTCCCTGGTTAGCAGCGGCACGGATCCCATTTCGCGCAAATAGACGCGAACGGGATCGTCGGTATAGACGGCATCGTCGGCTTCTTGGGCATGAGCGCTTAGGCTATCGTCGCCATCGCTGCTGTCCTGAGTCGCCTCGAGAAAACCGGCCGCGCCGTCCTCGAGGCTGCTGGGAATGCCCTCTTTAGCGACTCCGATCGAGTCCTCGAATTGATCCATCACAACGCACCTCTTTTGCCACTCCGACAGGGCGGCCAACGCTGCACCGAGAGGTAGTGCAGGGATCGGCGCTGTCGGTGGGTTGATCGTCTTGTTACCCAGCAGGTCCGGAACAGGTTTTCGCGGTCGGATGCGTCTGTGGCTCGCCTGATCGGGTTTCAGGCCTGTTTGTCCGCGCCAATGTCCGGGACTCGGAGCAACCGCGGCCCCTCCGAGTGCACTTGCCAGCTCATTCAGTATGGAGCATTCATTGCGTAAACGCAATATCTCCGCCAAAAAACGAACGCTGCGCGGCCCATCCGGCCCGTGCGGGGTCCCGCACTGGACCGCGACCCGCCTCACTCAGTCGCTTGCGCCACCCATTCCTTGCTGCGGCGATCGAGCTCCTCGGGCGTGACATCCTCAATGTGCGTGGCGATCGACCACTTGTGACCGAATGGGTCTCGGAGCATGCCCGAGCGGTCGCCATAGAACTTGTTCTCCACTGCCTGTAGTTCGGTCGCGCCGGCGGCCAGCGCGCGGGCGAACATGTCGTCGACATCCTCGACATACAGCAAAAGCGACACCGGAGTGCCGCCGATCGTTGCGGCGGACAGGGCGTCCAATTCCGGGAACTCGCCGGCGAGCATCAGGCGCGAGTCACCGATGCTGAATTCGGCGTGCCCGACCCGGCCATCGGGCATCTCCATCCGCTCCAGTTCAACGGCGCCGAACGCTTTAGCGTAGAAATCGAGTGCCGCCGCGCCGTCCTTGACGATGATGTAAGGGGTGACCGAGGAGTAGCCATCCGGGATGTGGTGAACCGCCATGCTCTGAAGCCAGCCTCAACCCTACGATAGCAGTCTAGGCCGAATGGTCCGGGACGCCCTGAAGTAGACTCGTAGAATGTTCAAAGTCTGGTCCGAGCGGGCGATCCTGCCCGACTGCGTGCCCCTTCTCGATGGCGTGGCCGAGCCGATTGGCCCCGGATCGGCCACGCCTGACAACCCGCTGGCCTGCCTTCCCAGCGCCGATTGCGTGCTCGCGGGAGGGATGCTGTACGACGGCCGCACTATGGACACGGCTCCCCACTTGCTGGTGATCTCGCGCATGGGCATCGGCTTTGAGAACATTGACCTCGGAGCCGCAACCGAGCGCGGCATCGCGGTAACGTACACACCGGACGGTCCGACTATCGCCACGGCCGAGCACGCGGTCGCGCTGATGTTCGCCATCGCCAAAGATCTCAAGAAAGCCTCGGACGGCCTGATCAACAACCGGCGGCCCGACTATTACGGGCGGCACTCGGCCGTCGAGATCTGCGGGGCACAAGTCGGCTTGGTCGGTCTCGGGCGCATCGGCTCCCGCGTGGCGAGCGTGCTCGCCGCCACCGGCACGCGCATAGCAGCATACGATCCGTACATCGACGAGCAGAAAGCCGCGGAGCTGGGGGTGGAGCGGGTTGCGGACCTGCCCAGCCTGCTGGGCAGGTCCGACATCGTGTCGCTGCACCTGCCCCTCAACGACTCAACGCACCACCTGATCGGCCCGGCCGCGCTCGCGCAGATGAAGCCCGGCTCGATCTTGGTGAATGTCTCTCGCGGAGGCTTGGTCGACGAGGCGGCCCTGCTAGCGGCGCTGGAGAGCGGGCACGTGCGCGGGGCGGGCCTGGACGTCACCGATCCCGAGCCTGCCGAGGCGGACAACCCCCTGCTGCACCGCACTGACGTGATCGTCACTCCGCATGTCGGCTCGGCTTCGTACACCGGCAAGCGCCGGATCCTCTCGCATGCGATCGAAAATCTCCGCCTGACACTGCGGCAAGAGCGTCCGGAGCACCTGCTCAACCCCGATGTTTGGGAGCGGGCTTGCGCCCGCATCGCAAGCGCAGCCTGATCAGGGCGGATTGATCGAACGGGCGCTTGGCCCGGCTTTGCTATGGTGTGGGAGAGCGCCAGACGCTGGCCGGCACTGGACGCTGCCGGCTAAGCGCCATGTCGGAATCGGAGCGCTGGCAGCCCTGCGCATTTGCACCCTAGGAAGCGGCTCGAGCGGCAACGCCACGTTCGTTGCCACGGGCGAAGCACGCGTATTGTTCGATGCGGGATTCAGCTGTCGACAGATCCAACTGCGCCTGGCCGCGATCGGCGAAGACTACACGACGCTTGACGCGGTCGTGATCTCGCACGAACACTCCGACCATGTGCAAGGGCTGGAAGTGCTGGCCCGCAAGACCGGAGTTAGGGTCTTGGTTTCACAGCCGACTTCAGAGAAACTGACCTGGAAGAGAGCGGCCCCCGCGCTGGAGATCTTCGAGGCCGGGCGCGAATTCGAGATCGGGGACCTTGCCATAGAGACCTTCACGGTTTCGCACGACGCTGTGGATCCGGTCGGTTTCTGCGTCAGGCAGGGCGGCCGCAAGCTCTCGATCGCCACCGATCTCGGCTACATGACCGATTCGGTCCGCTACCACCTGTTGGACTCCGATCTCATCGTGCTGGAATCCAATCACGACCTAGAGATGCTCAAGTCGGGCCCCTACCCCTGGGATCTCAAGCAGCGGGTCCTGAGCCGCGCAGGCCATCTCTCCAATGCAGCCGTGGCCGAATTCCTCTCGCAGCACTGGGACCGCCATGCCCGGACCGTGGTGCTGGCACACCTGAGCACGAACAACAACCACCCGGCAATCGCGGAAATGGACGCGTGCGGAGCGATTGACTCAGTGCGGGCGAACGACACCCGCGTCGTCGTGGCCTCGCAAGACGACCCCACGCCGGTGTTCGAGCTATAGGGCCGGCGGCGAAGCCCGCGCTCGCTTCGCCACCTGCCCGGCCACGGCGCGGGCGCAGAGCGAGCCAAGCTCACTGCGCGGAAGATTCAGCAGGCCTGCCGCGAACTGGTACATCGCGAAAGCCTGCCAGCCAAACACAGGCAGCACCGCATACGCCGCCCAAGGCAGCTCAAAGAGCGTCCCAGCCGACGTGAAAGTCCAGAGGCTGTGCCACTTCGAGCGCGAGAGGTAGTTCAAGGCGTCGAGCCAGAGTCCGCAGAAGAGAGCAGCGCCAGCGAGGGCTGCCGGCAGCGAATAGTTGCCGGACCGCGCCTGAAGCCAAAGGCCAGTGCGTCCGACCATGGCGTTCCAAGGCTCGAGCAAGAGAAGGAAGCCCGCACTCGCCAGCGGCAGCAGATACTCGCCAAGATCCAGGCGGGGCACGGCCAACGGCGCCAGCAGCAGGATCGCGCCAGTCGCGGCGATGCCGCAGGCAAGGGACAAGCAGGGCGATCGGGTCGGCTCGTGGCGACGGCTGTTGTTGAAGAAGAGCGCCAGCAGCAGGTCGGCTGTCTCGAGCAGGGCCGGCCAGACACACGCGAAGGACCATCCCAGCAATAGGTAGCGCAAGAGATTCGGCGGCAGTCCGGAACGATACCATCCGGCCAAGCGCAGGTTGTACCATTCGAACGGCAGCCACAGGAAGACCGACAATACGGCCAGCCACAGCAGGGCGTCCGGGCGCGACCGCAACAGCGACCTGCCGCGAAGAGCAAACACCGCAGCATCAACCGCCAAGACATAGCCGGTCCATGCAAGCGTGCCAACTGCGGCGTGCTCGGACAGCGGCGAAGCCAAGATTGCGGTACAACCGCCGAACACGCCGAGCCCGGCCCAGCCGACCCGCCCGTACGCACGGACACGAGGCGCGCGCAGCCACTGGCCAGCCAGTGCCAGCGCAGCCCCGACCACCACCGCCAGACCGATAGACGCCACCTT
Source organism: Bryobacterales bacterium (assembly GCA_965207255.1). Taxonomy (GTDB): domain Bacteria; phylum Acidobacteriota; class Terriglobia; order Bryobacterales; family UBA6623; genus VXMF01. The sequence goes on from OZ242276.1 coordinate 1,365,172, forward strand.
GGGTTAATGTAGCCTCAAGTGCCGGACAGCGTTCCGATCGCCGATTTCGAAGAAGTCCCGGACTGGCGGCGGGACGGCGCCTTGGACGCAGTGCCGCCGAGCGCGGGCATTTTCCTCGTCGAGTTCTCCCAAGGACTGCCGTACCTGGGACGGACGGCCGCTCTGCGCAAGCGCTTGCGCCGCCTGCTCCGTCACGCCGACGGCGCTTCAACGCGCCTCACGCTGCGCGAGATCGCCACACGGGTGCACTACCGCCGCACCGGTTCCGCGTTTGAATCCGACATTGCGCTATACCGTGCGGTGAAGCGCTACCGCCCCGGTGAGTTCCGGGATTACCTCAAGCTGCGCCCGGCATTCTTCGTCAAGCTCCTGCTGGGCAACCGGTTCCCGCGCAGCTGCGTGACGCGGAAGCTTACGCGGGGGAAGTCGTTGTTCTACGGGCCGTTCCCGAACCGCACCGCTGCCGACGAGTTCCAAAACGAGTTCCTCGACCTGTTCCTAGTGCGCCGCTGCACCGAAAACCTGGATCCCTCCCCGTTCCATCCGGGCTGCGTTTGGGGAGAGGTGGGGCGCTGCATGCGCCCCTGTCAAGCCGCCTGCGGCGACGACGCCTATGCACGCGAGGTCCAGCGCATGACGTTGTTTCTCGAAACCGACGGCGAGTCGCTGCTGTGCGAAACCGAGCAATCGAGAGACAACGCCAGCAACAGTCTCGACTTCGAGGCGGCAGCCAGGTTCCACAAACTGCTGAGCAAGACGAAACAAGTCCTGCGCTCGCGAGCTGCGCTGTCCACTGAACTTGGCTCCCTCCACGGGGTCATGCTGCAGAGGTCCACCGTCCCCGCACGCCTCCAAATGACGGCACTGTACAGAGGATCCTGGCAGGTTCCGATTCAACTGCAGCATGACCGAGATGCGCCGACCGCCGCCGCCTTGAGTTCCCAAATCCGGGACGCGCTGTCGAACCTTGAGTGGCGAGAGACGAATGCCGACGAACGTCAGGACCATCTGTCGCTCCTGCAGCGCTGGCACGCCAGCAGCTTCAGGAGGGGCGAATTCGTGCCCTTCGCAGACATCTCTGCCCTGCCTTGGCGCAAGCTTGCAAACGCGGCGCTTCGCATTGCCCTCGGAAAGGATCGCTCACCCAAGGACACCACAGCATGTCATTAGCGCAAGAGTCGTTGTACGCATTGCGCTATGTCGGCAAGAATCGCAGGTTGTTCATTGCGGTCGGTGGGCAGTTGGCCGCTGGTGTAGCGGCTTGCATCGTTCTGGCTGGGTTGGTGGATGGGCTCCTCTGGGCAGATCTGCCTTACCGGGGTCCGGAACGATTGATCTACTTGTTTGAGTCGCGGCCAGGCCAGAGCCGTGATCAAGGTGTTCCCGTATCGATCCCGACCTTTGAGGACTGGCGGGACTCCAGCTCAACACTTGAAGGAATCGCCCGAGTTCCGATGATTTCGGCACCGAGCGTAATGTTGTCCAGCACCCCTGAGCGAGTCCAAGGCTACGGTGTCACCTCGGACCTCTTGCAACTGCTGGGTGTCTCGCCACTGATGGGGCGACCTTTCGCTGCAGATGAGGAAGTTCCTGGTGGGAACGGAAGGGTCTTGCTGCTGAGCTACGATTTTTGGAACCGGCGCATGAAAGCCGATCCAGAAGCTGTCGGAAAGCGTATACGCCTGGAGGGCGGCGAGTACGTGATTGTCGGGGTGATGCCGCAAAGTTTCAGCTATCCGTTCTATATGGCCGGTCGCTATAAGGCTGACTTCTGGGTTCCGGCGGTTGCGACTCCCGAAGAGTACGCGTCGAGGACCGAACGTCGGCAACTTGTGATCGGACGGCTCAAACGCGGCATTTCTCTTGAGACTGTGCGCCGTGAGATGCAGGAGATCTCTTCAAGAATCGGAACCGAGCACCAAGCGACGAACGGTGGTTGGGGTGTGCGCATTTCTCCAATCCAGCGCCGATTTGTCGAGAGGAGTAATAGCCGAGAAGCACTCTTTCTTTCGGGGCTGGCCGTGAGTGGAGTGTTGCTTCTGGCCTGTGCGAATGTGGTGGGTTTGCTCAGTGCAAATGCCGTCAAGCGTCGTCCTGAAATGGCAGTCATGATGACGCTGGGTGCTGGCAAGAATGTGATTCTCAGACGCCTGCTGACCGAAGGTGTCCTGGTCGCATTGCTCTCCACCGTGGGCGCACTCGTGCTGGCGTGGGCTGGACTTTACTACGTAGAGCGTTTGATTCCGGCGCATGTCCCGCGAGTGCGGGATATCTCGGTTCAATCGGCTGTAACTGGCCTCGGAGTCGCACTTGGGGTCTGCACTTCACTCGTCTGTAGCGCTATACCGTTACTGACATTCGCGGGGCTTGGCCCTTCCGAGACGCTCCGCGAATCCACCGTACTCTCAGGTAGGTTTGAGAATCGATTTGGGACGCTAGTGGTGCTGTTCCACACCGCACTTGTCACATTGCTACTTGCTTTGAGTGTGACTGCGATCACTCGGTTCAATGGATTGCTGGCAGCTTCTGCCGAGTCAATCTCGATAGATTCAGTCGTGAGTGCACAACTGCAGTCATCGGCCGAACTTGCGTCAGACCGGTCACTGCGCCAGTTTCACGACGACGTTCTTTCACGAATCCAAGCCCTGCCCGGAGTCGAATCCGCTGCCTTGGTGTCAGAACTTCCATTGAGTGCTCGCCGTTTCCTTCGGGCAGTTCCGGTGACACGTCGCGATTCGGACGAGGACGAGGAAGCCGATGTAGACGCACGGCTACTAATCGTTTCGCCGGAGTATTTCCGCACCGTTGGTATTCGGCTGCTCCGAGGGCGAGCTTTTAACTCGCGTGACACGTCAGAGTCAGACCATGTGGCCATCATAAGCCGGTCTCTGGCGTCGCAACTTGAACTTGAGCAGCGGCTCAGCGAGAAGATTCGTGTAAGAGGGCGTGAATGGCTTGAGGTCGTTGGGGTCGTGGCCGATGCACCCTTGGAATTTGGTCGAAGTGACCCGATTCTGTACGTCCCCGCCGCTCAGTTCGGAACTCAAACACCAAACAGGTTCCAAGAATATTTGCTCATGACTAGAGAAGGCGCGATGGTCGTCAAGACGTCATTGCCTGCTAGAGCGATTGCACCCGCTATTCGGAAGGCCGTATGGTCGGGAAACGAAAGCGTGCCGGTCACTGTCCAAGCCATGACTGGCGTCGTTGCAGAATCGACTGCTTCCGAGCGCCTGATCGTCTTGGTCTTTACCTGCCTCGCCTTGGTAGCCGCGATTCTCGCTGGTGCAGGGATCTATGCCGTGTTGGCATTCTATGGCAGCCGGCGCACAGGTGAAATCGGTCTGCGCAAGAGTCTCGGGGCTAGGTCGAGTCAGGTCGTTTGGCCAATGATCTTGCGTGTCATGAGAATTAGTGCCATTGGCGTGATGATCGGGACGCTGGTCACGGTCGCCCTTGAGAAGCTCCTGTTTTCTGCGGTGGGCATTACTCACTCAATATCTCCTGTCGAATATCTCGCGAGTGGAACGATCGCGCTAGCGATCGCGCTCGTTGCGAGCATTGGTCCCGCGATCCAAGCCGCAAGACGGGATCCCGCACAGGCTCTTCGTCATGCTTAGTAGACGGTCCAGAACGATCCGCCACGCCAAGACCGAGCCGTCCAGCCGACACTCCTCCATCCGCTTCGGATAGTTCGACGTGGCGCGAGTCGTAGGGAGAGCAGCGGCACAGGGCAGGCAGCGCGCAGCAGCAAGCATTCCCGGCTCTGCCAAGCACAGGGCTGAGCAACGACTCACGTGACCGCCCCACGGGCTGGACCAGTCCAGTTGGCGGGGCGTGTGAAGAGCGTTCAAAGCCTTAGTACAATACCGAGCGATGTCAAGCATTCGCTCCGCTGCGTTCGCAGTCCTCGCTGCAGCTGCCTTGGTGCTGTGGATCTCGATGGGGCGCGCCCAAGGCCCGAATGGCGGAGATTATCTCTCCACGGGCCTGCGCGCGCAGGTCGAAGAACTCCAGCGCACAGCATCCAGCGCGCCCACCAGCGCGGCGAATCTGAAGCAGCGGCTCGACACGCTGTGGCCTTGGGTCAATGCGTACGCCCTGGCAGGCGGGCCGATGCCGGTCAACGCCACGCTACAGATCGCCACCGCCTATCGCGCCCTCGAAGCCCTGCGCTTGGATGGTTCGCAGCCCACCGCAGCTGTGCTTGGGAGCGTAGACGGGCTAGTCCACGAATTCACCATCAAAGACAAGCAGCCGGGAGCGCTTGGCAGCGTGCACCTGGAGACCGAAGGCCCGGTTCACGTCGGCGCTTGGACGACCATCAAACAGACCTACACCGTGGGCGAGACGCCGCTGGGACCCGGCGCCCGAATCATGGTCGCGAAGCAGTTGCAAGCCGATGGCGGTTACGTGCAGAACTCCGACCCCGACGGGCCGCACTACCTATCGGCGAGCGCTTCGAACCCGGCGGTCAAGCTGGGCATTACATCGGTCCCTTGGACAGGGATGCACGGTGGCTTCCGAGCGCCGATGGGCATGCCCTCGTTCAAGGTGGAGTCCGGGACGCTCGAGACGGGCGACACCGTGACGATCGTCTACGGCGATCGCAGCGAGGGATCCGAAGGCTGGCGCATGCAAACGTTCGCTACAGATCAGGCCATGCTGCCGATCTACATCGACTTGGACGGCTCGGGCAACTTCCTGACGCCGCGCTGGCCAGCCTTTGAGGTCTTGGGCAACCGCGCCGCAGGGGTGACGGCAGTCGTGCCCTCGATCGTCGCGCCGGGGGAAGAGTTCGACCTGTCGATCCGTTGGGAGGACGACAGCGGCAATCGCGCCACCGGGGCGATGCCGGGCGCTACGGTCACGCTCAATGGCGAGCGCTTCCGGAGGTTGGACGCCGACGGCGACGCCGTGCAACTCGTCGAGGCTGTCCGCCTCGATGACGAAGGTGTGTACCGTTTCCAGGTCACCAGTTCCGATGGCCGGATCGAAGCGCTGAGCAACCCCGTTTGGGTGCGCAAGGATCCGCCCTACCGCCTGTACTGGGGTGAGACCCACACCCATACCGGCATGGCGGAAGGCCAGGGTTCAATCGTCCGCTCCTACCGGTTCGCCCGCGAAGACGCCCGGCTGGATTTCATGGGACTGTCCGAGCACGACATCTGGCTGGACGATCTGGAGTGGCAGACCATGCGGCGGGCGGTCGAGAGCAATACCGTGCCAGGCGAGTTCGTCGCCTTCCTTGGCTACGAGTGGACGCTGAGGCGACAGTGGGGCGGGCACCACAACGTCTTCTTCCGGTCGCCGGACGCCGCACGTGTGGGGGCACAGGTGGCGCCCACGCTGACCGGTCTATACGAAGGCCTGCGCTCGAAGTATGCGACCGAGGACGTGCTGATCATTCCGCACGCACACCAAGCCGGTGATTGGCGAACGAACGATCCCGAGATGGAGACCATGATCGAAATCATGTCGATGCACGGAACCTTCGAGTGGTTCGGCAATTACTACCTGCGCCAGGGCTACCAAGTAGGCTTCCTCGCCGCCTCGGATGACCACCGCTCGCGGCCCGGCTACAGCTGGACCTCGAGCCGCCAGCCGAATTCCTCTCTCAGTCAATTCGGCGGCCTGGCAGGCGTGCAGGCATCAGAAAAGACTGCCGATTCGATCTTCGATTCGCTCAAGCGCCGGAGCGCCTACGCCGTCACGGATGCGCAGCGCATCATTCTGGAAGTGGACGTGAACGGCACAGGCATGGGCAACCGCTTGGATTACAGCGACAGACGCAGGCTCCGCGCCAAGGCGGTCGGCACCTCGCCCATCCGTCGGGTTGCAGTCGTGAAAAACGGCGCCACGGTCTATACCAGCCGGCCATTGAGCGCTACGCTCTCGAGCAACGCACAAGTCGTCGTAGGCTTCGCCTCGTCGTCGGAACCGTTCTTCCGCGACAATCCACGCGGCTACCGGCCTTGGATTGGTTCCCTCAAGGTTGACGGGGCGCGGCTGGTCGGCATGCGCACGCTGCACTTCGACAACAAGCACAAGGAATGGGCCAAGATTTCCGCCAACGACGCAAACACGGTGCAGTTCAGCACGGGCACGCGCGGCCAAGCCGACACGCTCTTGCTTGAACTCGACGGCGCATCGCCTTCGACCACGATCACCTTCGACCTAGAGGCGGCCCGGGAATGGGGCAAGTCGCCCGTGCCGGTGCGCCCGACGCGCAAGGTGGCGGCGAAGCATTTCAGGGTCGCACTGAGCGACCTCTCCGATGGCTTCACTCGCAAGGACCTGTCGGACACAGTGGATCGCGACGCGATCACGCTGGAGCTGGTCGGCCGGGACCAACCCATGGAAGCCGAAATCGAGTTCGCCGACACCGGCGAGATGCAGCACGGGGACTACTACTACGTGCGAGTGGACCAGATCGATGGCGCAAGGGCTTACTCGTCTCCGGTGTGGGTCGGGGGAGAGCCTCGGCGCTGACGTCGAATTTGGCTGCCACGCGGTCATGTTGATCATCGACACCCACGCCCATTTGTTCTCCGAGGACGAGAGCGCCTATCCGCCTAGACCCGAGCCGTCCAGGCCACCGGCTGGAACGGGGACGCTCGCGCGGTTGACCGAAGAGGTGGAACGTCACGAAGTGCGGGCGGTGACCATCGTGCAGGTCAGCGGCTTCTACGGCTTCGACAATCGCTATATCCGGGCCGTCGCACTGCAAAACCCGCATTGGACTGCAGGGATCTGCACGCTGGACCCGCTCGACCGCGCGGCCCCCAGTTTGCTCCGCCAGTACGCCCGCGAGGGCAGCATGCGCGGGCTGCGCAGCGTGCCGGTCGCAGGCAATCAACTCGACCACCCCGGGGTCAGGGCCCTGTGGCGCGCCGCCTGTGACGAAGGACTGCCCGTCAACCTGCTTGGCGGACGGGTCTTGGAAGAGCAGCTGGATCGCATGCTGAAAGCCTTTCCAAGTCTGCCGGTCGTGCTGGATCACAGCCTCGGCCTCCGGGCGGGCAACGACGCGCCGGAGGCCCTGCGCGCACTGGAACGCCTCTCCCAACACCGCCACCTGTATACCAAGCTCTCGTTCATCGCCAACGGAGAGCAGGGCTGTGCCGAGGGGCACCCCTGTCCGAGCATGCACGGCTCGGTCCTGCGCGTGATCGAAACCTTCGGTGCCGAGCGCTGCGCATGGGGCTCGCACTTCCCCACCGAGAAGTATGCCCGCCCGCTCAGCTACGGCGAGCACTTGGACATCTTCCGCGAGCGCCTGTCGCTTTCGGAACGGGATCGCAGACTCGTGCTGGGCGAGACGGCACGCCGCATTTGGTTTCCAGAAATGGATCGTCGCCCGTGAGCGCATCCCGCCTCTCACCGGGAATCGTCATCGTGGGTCCGACCGCGTCGGGCAAGAGCGCGTTGGCGTTGCACCTGGCCGAGCGCTTCGACGCCGAGATCGTGAACGTCGATTCGGTCCAGGTCTATCGCGGCTTTGATCTCGGCACAGCCAAGACACCGCTGTCCGCCAGGCGCGGGATCGCGCACCACCTGTTGGACCATGTCGACCCGCAGCAACCGTATTCGGCAGGTGAATTCGCGCGCGACGCTCGGGCCGTGCTGTATCGGCTGCGGCGGCAGCAGCGACTCCCCATCCTAGTCGGCGGCACGGGCTTCTATCTGGACGCCGCAATCGACGGGCTCTTCCCGGGCCCTCAGCGGGACGCAAGTTTGCGCGCCCGCCTGGAAAAATCAGCCGCCAAGCACCGAACGGGCCATTTGTGGCGGATGCTGGCCAGACTCGATCCGCAGGCAGCCCGAACCATCCATCCCAATGATTCGCCGAAGATTGTTCGGGCCATCGAAGTAACGCTGCTCGGAAAGAGGCCCATCAGCGACCAATGGAGGGATGCCGGCGAGCGCTTGCAGGGTTACCGCATGCTCCTGCTGGGGCTCGACCCGCCTCGCGAAGCGCTGTACGCCCGCATCAACGAGCGCGCTCGGAGGATGTTTGCCGAGGGCTTGGTGGAAGAAGTCCGAGGGCTGCTGGAACGGGGCGTTTCCAAGCGGTGTTGGCCGTTCCGCGCCCTCGGCTACGCTCAATGTTTGGAATTTCTGGCGGGCAAGTCCACCTTAGAAGAAGCGATTGCGGCGACGGCCATGCATACACGGCGCTATGCCAAGCGCCAGTTGACCTGGCTGCGCGGCAAGCGGCCGGAGATTCGTTGGCTGGACGAATTCGGCAGTTCCGACCGGGCCGTTGAGTGGGCCGCGACCCAATGCGCAAACTGGCTCTAGATCGAAAGACGGGGCAGTCCGAGGGCGAAATGAGCGGCCGGGCGCTGATCGTAGGCTGTGGATTTACTGCCCAACGCGCTGCCCGCATGCTGCTGAGAGTCGGTTGGGACGTGACAGCGACAAGTCGGTCGCCGGAAGACCTTGGCTGGCTCGAAGGCTTGGGGGCTCGCCTGGAGCGCTTCGACGCCGCCCGCGACGGCTGCATCCAAGCCGCGGCGGAGGGAGCACACGTGCTGCTGTCCGTTCCGACGCTCAGGCTCGACGGCCGGCTTGTCGAGCCTACTCCAGACTTGCTCGCCGCCCTGCGGGGAGTGCCGCGGCACCTGACGTATCTGTCCACCACCGGCGTGTACGGCCCCCTGCGCGACGTGAACGAGCATACGCCCGTCTCACCGGAAACCGAACGCCAGCGCCTCCGCGCCTCCGCCGAGGATGCCGTGCGGTCCCACGCATGCGCTGCGCTTGTGCTGCGGCCGGGTGCGATTTACGGTCCCGGGCGCGGAGTTCACCAAGCGATGCGCGAAGGCCGCTTCCAACTATCGCCTGACTCCTCCCGCTTGGTTTCCCGGATCCATGTCGACGACTTGGCAGCGATCGTTGTCCGGGCGCTGCGGCAAGGCGTCGAAGGGGCGTATCCGGTGGCGGACGAGTGTCCTGCGACCTCCGCTGAAGTCGCCCGCTACTGCTCCGAATTGCTGGATCTGCCGTTACCAGAGGTCGTGCCGGAGGCATGCCTGAGCGAGACCCGGAGAACAGACCGGCGGGTTGACGGCAGCGCCATTCGGCGCGTCGTGGGGGTTCGCTTGCGCTACCGCAGCTACCGGGAAGGAATCCCCGCCTGCATTGCCGCCGAAGCGGCCGCCTGACGCGCGCCCCCGGTTACTCGCCGGTGGCTAGCCCGGGACCTGATCCTGCTGCCAGCAGGCGATGTACGTGCTTGGCGAGCATGTCGCACTCCAAGTTGACGGAGCCACCGATTTGCAACGAGCGCAGCGTCGTGACTTGATACGTGTGCGGAATGATCGCGACCCCAACTACGTCCGCCTCGAACGAAGCGATGGTCAGGCTAATGCCGTCAATGGCGATGCTGCCCTTGTACACCAAGAATTGCAGCAATTCCTCTGGAGAACGCACCGACAGCCACCAGTTCCCGTCGCCGACCGCATCAAGCGCCAGCACCTCGCCGGTGCCATCGACATGACCCAGGACAAAGTGCCCGCTCAGCCGACTCGTTGGCAGCAGGGGCCGCTCCAAATTGACGATGGATCCCGGCTCGAGAGCACCCAGGCTAGTCTTGTCGAGAGTCTCGGGGGACAGGTCAGCGGCAAATCCGCGCTCGTCAATCTCAACTGCCGTTAGGCAGCAGCCGTTGACAGCGATGCTACCGCCCGTGACAAGATCAGCGAGAACCTCCCGTGCCGCCACGACGATGCGGGCGCCCGCCGAAGAGTGCGCCATCTCTAGCACAGTCCCCGTCTCTTCAACGATTCCCGTGAACATCTCTTGGTCTCGCGCCGCGCTTCACTGGCGCGACTCGCGGGCGTCATTGATCACATCGGCCTCGACAGCGAACTCGTCAGCGGCCACAGATATCGTGCGCAGGTTCTGGAGGCGAATGGCTCCCGAACGCGAGCGCCGCCCGGCACCCCCCACCATGGGCAGGGACTCCAATCCGCCCAGGATCTTGGGCGCGAAATACAGCAGGACCTTGTTGACGACACCAGCCTCGAGCACGGCCCAGTTCAACTTTGCCCCGCCCTCGATCATCAGCGAAGTGAGCTCGCGCTCGCCGAGCCAGTCCAGCAGCGCATGCAGGTCTACGCGCCCGTTCGGAGAATCGAAGTCTTGGACCGTGATGTTGCGCTCCAACAAAGGCCGCCGCTTCTCCTGCCCGGCGGCGGAAGTCGTCGCGATGACTAGGTCATCGTCAGCCGACTCGACAATGCGGGAGTTGAGCGGGATGCGCAGCAGCGAGTCGGCGATCACGCGCATCAGGGCGCGCCGCCGCGGCAGCCCGGTGCGGTCCGTCAACAGGCAGTCGTCCGCGTGCACGGTGCCGATGCCGGTCATGATCGCGTCATGGCGGTGCCGCACCTGCTGCACGTGGGCGCGCGCCTTTTCGCTTGTGATCCAACCGGTGTTGTCGTCCGGCGCAGCGATCTTGCCGTCCAATGTCAGAGCCGTCTTGAGAGTCACAAGCGGCCGCTTCGTGCGGGAAAAATAGAAGAAGGATTCGTTGAGCCTCTGCGCCGAGGCGGCCAACTCGCCATCGGCTTCTTCGACCTCAACGCCGTTTTGCCTCAGCGCTGCGAAACCGGAGCCGTCCACGGCCGGGTTGCGGTCGCGACTCGCGGCCACGACCCTCGCGATGCCGGCCGCCAGAATCGCGTTCACGCAGGGCGGGGTCCTCCCCTGCGTGCTGCACGGTTCCAGCGACACGTACAATGTCGCCCCCCGCGCCGCCGCCCCGGCTTGCTCCAACGCCAGCACTTCCGCGTGCTGGCGGCCTTCGTAGGCGTGACAGCCCTCGCCCACCTTGGCGCCGGCGGCATCGACCACAAGCGCGCCGACACCGGGGTTCGGGCTGGCGAGGGCGTACCCCGAGCGAGCCAGGTCGAGCGCCTGCCCCAACCATTCTCGGTCTTGCGTCGTCATCGCTCACCCCCGCCGTCGAACAGTGAACGCACAAATGTCCCAGGCTCGAACGCGACCAAATCCGCGGCCTGCTCGCCAACTCCGACCCAGCGGATGGGCAGGCCGAGTTCCCTGGCGATGGCGACCACGATTCCACCCTTGGCCGTGCCGTCCAGCTTGGCCAGAACGATCCCGGTTACTCCGGAGGTGGCCGCAAATTGGCGAGCCTGCTCAAGACCGTTTTGGCCGGTCACGGCGTCCAACACCAACAGCACTTGGTGGGGTGCCCCGGGAACAAGCCGCGTGGCCGTGCGGCGGATTTTCTCCAGCTCGCCCATGAGGCCGGCCTTATTGTGCAAGCGTCCAGCCGTATCGACGATCACGGCGTCTGAGCCCCGCGCCTTAGCCGCCTGCAAGCAGTCGAAAACCACAGCGCTCGGGTCGGCGCCGGCTTGCTGGCGAACGACGGGACAGTCAGCTCGCTTGCCCCAGATCACGAGTTGCTCGGCAGCGGCGGCGCGAAAGGTGTCGGCGGCGCACAGTAGCACGTCCCGGCCTTCGGCCCGCAAGCGATGCGCGAGTTTGCCGATGGTTGTGGTCTTGCCCACGCCATTCACGCCCACAACCAGAATGACCTCAACAGCAGGGCGCTCGGCGCTCGGTCCGGCCGCGTTTTCAGCCTCCTGCAGGATCTCGAGCATGTGATTGGCGATCAGCCCCTTCACTGCCGTGCTGTCGTGCACTTGATCGCGGGCCAGCTTGGAGCGCACATCTTCGAGGATCTCGTTGGTGGTCTTGACACCTAGATCGGCACTGATCAGGGTCATTTCGAGGTCTTCAAGCAGTTCCGTGTCGAACTCCTTGGCCCCTTCGAAAATGTCGCCGATCTGGTCGGTGAAAGCCTTGCGTGTCTTCGAGACTGCTTGCCGAAAACGCCCCAACAGGCTTGGCTTCTCAGGCTGGGCTGTGAATAGCGAGCGCATCAGCGGGCACGCGGGCGGCGTGCCCACGATTGGATGATTTGATGATATCCAATCGGCGATTCCGGCCAATCCCGGGCTAAGGGCGCTGGTCGATCCAGATCGGGCTCGACCAAGCCAGCTCGCCGTCTCGCTGCTCCACGCGCACGTAGTACCAGTGCCGACCCGGCTCGGCAGCAACATCGAGGTACTCGAACTCGGCCTCCTGCTGCCCGGGCTCAACCTTGTAAACGTAACTGGCGTCACGAATCAGGTGGATCGCAGCGACCTCGTCGGTGCCTCGCACCCTCACGCGCACGGGCTGGGCTTGGGAAACGACCGCGGCTTCCCCCATGAAGGTCTCGCCGATGCGGAAGTCCAATACGATGTTGTCCGTCGCTCCGTACGTCCGGCGCTGCCGGATAGCGTCATGGATGGCCTCCCGGCTGGTGTCCGGCGTATAGACCATCGCGTAGGAGATGTGCGTGGAGAAATGGTCGGAACTGGCGATGACGCCGATCTGGTACCCCTTGGACCACGCGTTCCAGAACATGCCCGGCTCTTGGAATCCCCCTGCGGCGTCGGCCTCCTCGCCGTCTCGGATGCCGCGCGGCGCGTTCTTGTGCTCGTAGTTCTGCCGAGCGCCTTGGTAGATCTCCGCCACCATGTCGACCTCGGGGTCGTGGTCGCGCCAGTCTGTCCCCATGGAATTGGTGCCGGAAGTGTGGGGGATCGCGATCCCGCCGGTCCGCCGGGCGACTTCGTACATGAGCTTGGTCTCGTTGCGCACGCCGCTGCCAAATCCCATCGAGCTGAAGGTCAGCAATTCCCCGTCAGGGCTGTCGGGAAGCAGGAAGCGCGGATGGGCCGGGATGAAGAACGGCACGATCGGATAGTTGCGATGCGTGTAGATCAGGTTGCGGTGGCCGAACGGGTTGCCCGGATTTCGCTCGTAGCCGTACAGCGTTGAGAAACGTTCCGGGAAGTGGTACATGTCGGCTAGCTTCTGGGTCATGGCGTTCCAGAAATCCGTGCCTCCCGCCTGGTGGTCGGTCGACGCTCCGAAGTCCATCTCGGCAGCGTCGATCATGTACCGGTAGAACTCCGGCAGAGAGCCATCGTCCATGCCACCCACGTCTTGCGATAATTCGGTATGGCGGTGCAAGTCGCCCCGCACGATACGCAGCGATTCCGCGCCATGCTCGGCGCGATAGTTGCGGATGAAGCGCACATCGTCCAGTTCGTTGGGATGCGAGTCGGGGCGAGACTCGCCGGCCGCCGGACGGTACGGAGTCAAGCGCGGTTCGGCGCCTGATCCGGGCAGTTCCAGCGAGCCCGCTACGACCCGATTCAGCCTTGGGCGGCTGGCAAAGCCCCACTGGCGGCTCTCGTCCGGCCAAAAGGCCCACAACCGACCGTCGGCGGCTGCCATGCCCATACGAGTGCTCTTGCGAGCCCAACTCTGCGGGAGCGTAATCGGATCGGCCCAGCGCCGGCCGTCGAGACGCGTCAGGAAAGACTCCCAGTAGGACGTCGGACGATAGGAGAGCCGACTGTAGCGGCGCTTGAACGACATCCACAGGTTCCCGTCGGGGTCGAAGTACAGCTGCGGGCGGCTCTCTCCGGTGGAGCCCGGCCCGGCCGGATCGTCGAAGCTGACCGTAGCCGGAGTCTTCCACTGGCCTCCGTCGAGACAGACAACCTCGATGCGCCGCGCTGCGCCCAAGGGCGTGCCAGGCTGCAGCTCGCCCAGACCCCGGCCAAGATCCTTGCCCCAATTCACTCCGGAAGTCTCCCATGCAATCCAAGGACGCCCCCGACTGTCGACCGCAACGCTAGAGTGCGCCTCGAAGCGCGTGCTGGTCGCCACGGTCAGCGCAGGCCCAAGCCCAGTTGCCGGGGCAAAAGATCTCGCATACACGTCGTAACTGCCGCCAGAGCCCTTGCGGTAGCGGTCCCAAGTGATCCACGCATCACCCTGCGGTCCGGCGGCCACTGCGGGCGACCAGTCGTTCTCCTCCGAGTTCGTTACGGCCAGTGTCTCGGACCAACGGCCGTCGCGCAGGTACTTCAGCCGGATTTGCGAGTAGCGACCCGCCATCGACTGCCAGACCACATAGATCGTGCCGTCGGAGGCGCGGGCAACCTGCGGCTCGATGTCGGGAAGCGGGTTGTCGGTCAGGCGATACTGGCGGCCCCACTCGTCGTCCTCCCACGCCATGGCGTAGATGTCCCAATTGCCGGGGCCCTCCGCGGCCGGGCGCTGGGCGTAGATCAACCACGGCTTATCGCCTCCATCGACCGCGATCTGCGGGCGCCAGAGGTCTTCGGCGGCTCGGCCGACCGGTATCAGCCGCGACCAACGGCCCTCGTGGTAACGCCGGAAGTTCAGTTCCTCGCGGCGGTCGTGGTAGCTGTACCAAGTAGTGAAGAGATTGCCCGCGGAGTCGGCCGTGATGGCCGGCGAGTCATGCTGGCGCAGCTCAGTGCCGGAGAGATCCGTCGCTGGCGGGGTGCGCTGAATGGCAACGCGGCCGCCGAGCGCCTCGACCCAAGGGCCGAACTGCATCGCCATCGGCTCGAAGGCAAAGTCGCCCTGCGCAGTGGTCACAGTCACCGAGGTCGCGGCGGTGCCGCTCCCGCGAATCCAGAGCCCCTTGGCCAGCACTTCCTCGCGAGTGCTCGGCGTAGGGCGAGGCACGACAGTGGAACGCAGCAGGATCCGCACGGCCTGGGTCTGCAAGCGCCAGCCACCCTGCGGCAGAATCCGGTCGGGCGGTTCCTGGCGGTGCGGCACGAGCGCTAGGATCTCGCCGCCCTTGATCGACAGGCTGCCGTCCCATGTCTCCCCGGCGGCGTCACCGATGCCGAACAGCACCAATACCTGCCACATGTCTGCTTCGGGGGTGCCGCCCGGATGCCAAGTGAAATGGTCCAAGAAATCCGAGGAAGCGGCCGCGGCGGCACCCGACTGCGAGGCAGGAGGCGACTGTGCCATGAGGAAAGGGCTGAGCAGGACGCCAAGCAAGGCGCCCGCGGCGATCGTCTTGAGCCGAGTGATGTTGGACGAGCGATGCGACAAGGTGCGAACCTCCTAACCCAAAGTGACGCAGATCCCATCCTGCGCGCCGCCCGCCGGACCTGCGAGGGCGACCAGCCGATGGAACGGGCCGATTGTACCCCGCTACCAGCCCGACGCGGGGAACCGCGCCGGTTGGTGATCGAGTCCGCCTCTTCGGACGAAGGCTACCCTCCGATCTCGACCCAACTCCGGTCCCGCGCGGAGCGCTCGATCGCGTCCAGTACGCGCTGCACCGCCAAGCCGTCCTCAAACGTCGGCCGGGCGGGTTCTCCCGAATCCAGGCCAGCCAGAAAATCGGCCAGCGATTTGATGAAGGTGTGCTCGTAGCCGATCGGGTGGCCCGGCTTCCAGAAATGGGGATTGGCCCGCGGGCCAGTGGCTGGGGCCAACAGCTTGCGCCGCCCCCGCAGATCCGGCTCGCCCGACATGTCGGCGTAGATAAGATGGTTCAGATCCTCGAAATGGAACTCCAACATGCCCGACTCGCCATGGGCGACGAAACTGTTGTCGTTCTGAAAACCCGTAGCAAAGCGAGTCGCTTCAAACGAACCGAGCGTTCCGCTGGCGAACCTCGCCTGCACCAGCACCGCATCGTCGATGTCGATTCGGTAGGTCTGGCCGGGCTGGCTGGGATCTGGCTTTTCCTGCAGGAAGGTCTCCATGGTGGCGGAGACCTCGCGGATCGGGCCCATCAGCATCATGGCCATGTCCAGCAGGTGCGAGTTCAGATCGCCGTTCACCCCCGACCCAGCCGTCCGCTTCGACATCTTCCAGTTGTTCGGACGATTTGGGTCTGGCCCCCACTGCTGCAGGTACTGTGCCCGGTACTGGTAGACCCGGCCGATCCGTCCCTGCCCCAGCAACCTCGCCGCAAACTCGACCGCAGGCACGCGCCGATAGTTGAACCAAACAAACGTCGGCACGCCCGCGGCGGCCGCCACCATGGCCTCGGCCTCCGCGATCGTGTTGGCTAGCGGTTTCTCGCAAAGCACCATCTTGCCGGCCTCGGCGGCTGCGATGGCAATGTCAGCGTGCAAATAGTTGGGCGTGCAGACATCGACCAGATCAATATCCGGGCGCTCGATCACGCGGCGCCAGTCTGTCTCGGTCTCCTCCCAATCCCACGCCTGCGCCAAGTCCTCCAAGCCGGCCCGGCCGCGCCCGCAGACCACTTTGCGTCGAACCTTGGTGACATGAGGGAAGAAGTGTCCGACTTGAGCGTAGGCATTGCTATGGGCCTTGCCCATGAAGCCGTAGCCGATCAGAGCGACATTGAGGGCCGACATGGCCGCAGATTACCACCGGCGGAACTCGGCTCGCTGATTGCCACCAATTCGCTAGCCTGCGCCCACGGCTGCGAGCCGGCCCTCGGCCTCATCCCATCCGTCCGCCAGTCTTGCGTTGGGCTCGTAGCGCCCGAGTTCAAACGATTGGCGCACGACCTCGCGGGCTTGCGCCAAGTCTCCGATTCTTCCGGCAGCCATGCTTTGCATCAACACGTTACCCACAGCGGTGGCTTCGACAGGGCCTGTGATGACAGGCACGCCACAGGCGTCGGCCGCGAATTGCGAGAGCAGCTGGTTGCGGGACCCGCCTCCGACCACGTGCAGGGCCGCTGGGGCGCTGCCGGTCACAGCGGCGATGTCACCCAGCACCGCTCGGTACCTCAATGCCAAGCCTTCAAAGATCGCCCGCGCAAACTCGCCAGGCGACTCCGGCACGGGCTGGCCCGTGGCACGGCACTTTTCGGCAATCCTGCCGGGCATGTCGCCCGGCGGAGCGAACTCGGGATCGTCGACGTCAATAACCGAGCGGAACGGCCGGCTCGCTGCGGCCTCCGAGAGCAACCTGTCGTATTCGGCCGAAATCCCTGCCCGCGACCACTCGCGGCGGCACTCCTCCAACAGCCACAGACCGCAGATGTTCTTCAGCAGGCGGTTCGTGCGACACACCCCGCCTTCATTGGTCAAGTTCTTCGACAGCACAGCCGACGTCACGTGGGGCTGCCGAGTCTCAACGCCTAGCAGCGACCAAGTGCCCGAACTGAGGTAAGCCCAACTCGTGCCTTCGGCGGGCACAGCTGCGACTGCTGAAGCCGTATCGTGGGTGCCCGGCACGATCACGTCCATGCCAGCCGTACCGCATTCGTCCGCGATCGACTGGCGCACGCGGCCCAGCACCGTGCCCGGCTCGATCACGGGACCGAAGATCGCAGTGGGCAAACCGAGAGCCTCTAGCACCGGATAGGCCCAGTCGCGACGCCGCGGATCGTAGCACTGCGAGGTCGTCGCATCGGTGAACTCGCACGCCTGTTCGCCGGTAAACCAGTAGTGGAACAGGTCGGGCATCATCAACAGCGAACTCGCCGATTCCAGCATGGGACTGTCCTTCCGCGCGTAGAGCTGGAACAGGCTGTTGAGCTCCATGAATTGGAGCCCCGTGTGTTGGAAGATCTCTTCCCGAGAAATAAGTTCGAACACTTCGGTCATCGTGCCGTTGGTGCCCGAGTCCCGGTAGTGGTAGGGGTTGCCGGCCAACTTGCCGTCGCGATCCAGCAGGGCAAAGTCGACACCCCAGGTGTCAACACCTAGCGACACAGGCTTTGACGAGGCGCCGGCACGGATGCCCTCCCGCATGTCCCGGAACAAGCGCAGCGGATCCCAAAAGAGCGAACCGAGCACTTCTGTGCCCGGATTTTCGAAGCGGTGCAATTCTTCGACCGCAATCCGCTCGCCATCGAAGCTCCCTAGCATCACGCGGCCGCTCCCGGCCCCCAAGTCAATCGCTAGACAGTGTTCATGCGCCACAACGTCCCTCGCAGTAGGTGATTGTCACGCAGAGGGAAGGATCGCGGCAAGCCATGTGGGTCCGACGCAGCAAGACACTAGCAGGATGACAGTGCGGAACTGTTGGGGCGGAATTCTCTGTCTCATCACGCGCCGAACCAGCACAGAGACGGCCGCAGATGCCCGTGATCAGATCGACGTATACGTCACGGATCCGCCTTTCGTCCGAGGTCGTCCGGTAGCGGCCCGTCATCCTCACTTGCTTGGTGAACGCGAACAGTGGAGAACTCCTCCTCTCCTACACGAACGATCAAGCGCTTTTCACGCATCGCCAATAGCAGGTCTGGCAACTGGATCGGTTCCTCGTCGAGTAGCGACTGAAGGGGACTATGAACGTACTTCTCTAGGAATCGTGCCATTGTAGGTCCAGCGAGTTGTCCGAGGTGCGCCCACGCGTCCTGACCGATGTGAACATCGCCGCCCGCGTTGAGGAACGCCGCGCGGAGTTCATTCAGCTTCGGACTCGGAGTGGGATCCAACACGACGAGCACGGGAACGTAGCCGCTATGCCGACAGTCCTCCGGGAAGTCCAGTTCCTCGCGCCAGCGGCCTTGGCCGGATGCAGCGATCGTCATCCTGATCTTGATCTCGTACGCCCGGTTCTCGCGCAGACAGTCGACTTGCCGCCCTTTACTGCCGTCCTTCCGGCGCCTGATCGGGCTCTTCCTGGCACTCGCGGGCACCCCACCGATGGCCGCAGCGACGATCGGTTCAAAGAGATAACCGGTCTCCTGCCCCGCCCGATTGTCGATGTCGAACACCCACTTCCTCCACAACAAGAAACCCGCCAACAACTTCGGCGCCATGCCACCGTATTGCAGCAATCCTCTGGGACCAACTTGGTCGAGAGTCGGCACAGCCTGAGTCTCCAAGATCCGCTCATATTTCAGACGCGCCTTATGTAGAGCCGCCAAGCTCTCGAAGTAGACATCCGAGTTGGCGTCCAAGCCAACGAGACGTTCAAACATTCCCAAGAACGGAACTCCGACGAACTCCAAGCGCGACAGAGGGCCGGGACTGAAGAGTTCGGGCAAAGTTCCCGGGATCTCAGGAAAGTGTGTTTGCAGATCGAGGTCGCGCACTATCACTCCAACTAGGTACGCGCACGCTTCGTCGCTCAATGCGACAGCCTGCCCACCGGAGCTAAGGGACCGTGCACGGGCGACGATCGTCTTCTGACTCTGGGTCAATCCCATAGATGTAATTGAAGTCTCGTGCCAGCGGGCTCCGGAAACCGTGCCCTAACTTCGTGCGAGACCTTCTCCAATGCGGGACTCATCCCGTCCGCGAGCGTCGGAACAAAGCTCAGAAGAGCCCCCGGTTCTGCGCGGACCTTAGCGGACCGCAGGCTCTCCCGCACCACATCGGCGATCCTTGAAGCCAAGAGTGGCGGCACGGCGTTCCCAATCAACTGCATTCGATTCGAAGCATTTCCAATAAACCTGAAATCGTCCGGAAACGTCTGTAACCGTGCGCATTCCCGCACGGTTAGACATCGATCCTCATTCGGATGGAGGAATTCGTTTCGCGCCGCCCCGGTAACGGCCTTGGACGGCTCGTGATAACGCAGCCGCCGAAGCCCGGCAGGAGCCCCACCCCTTCTTTCCGTTGGCGTCCCGTCCTTGACGCGCCTGAACGCCCGACGGCGGTAGCTCTCATGCCAGTACACTTCAGGTAGGTCTCTCATCGTCTGGCCCGGACGGAGCGCCTGGGCCCGTTCAAGATCCAAGCCCTCCAACGGAACGTAGTAGTGATCCTCGGGTTGGCCCGGAGCAGAACTCGATGCCGACGGGAGGCTTGCGAGCGCCTCTCCGAGAGTCGGGGTAGGGGGAAGATGACTTCCGGCCAAGAGCGCACCTGGCGCACCAAAAGCCGTGTGCGTCGGGTCCGGAAACTTCGGATCCCATCCAAGAGCTCCGAGCGCGACTACGCGCTTACGGTGCTGTGGAACGCCGAAGTTCGCTGCGTTGATCTTGCGAAGATGAATCCGATAGCCAGACTCGATTAACGGCTGGAGTAGTTCGATGACCCTCGATCCGCCCTCCGCGGTGAAGAACCCCTCCACATTCTCGAACACGAACATCGCTGGACGGAGCCGAGCAACTAAGTGGGCAAACCGACCAACGAGGGTGTTGCGGGTGTCTCCAGACCGACGGAGCCCAGCGGACGAGAAGCCCTGACACGGTGGGCCTCCGGCAACCACTGTTGGTGACGGGAACGCTAGATCAGCCTCGCCCAAGTCGATGTCCCAAGCATGGTCGCCGAGATTTTCGCGATAGGTCTCCACCGCGACTGAACAGTTGTCCACGGCCATCACTACCTCGAAACCGGCGCGAGCAAATCCGAGTGACATACCTCCGGCACCTGCGAATAAGTCGATGACCGTTGGCTTAGTCTGCATAGAACCGGTCGGGAATTCAAGCGAGCGAACCGCGACAGCGTAACATCGACAGTTTAGGCGGGTTCTTCCGGACTCGTCAACGAACGCTCAGGCTGGTTCGTTCACGCCTCCGCCTTACTCCTTTGATTCCCCGGCCTCGCTTGCGAGCATTGAAGATCCCTAGCCGATTGCGACCCCACCCCGAATACCGCTTGTTCTCACTGCCGCGGTCCGTTGGTCCGGCCAGCCTTCCGGGTCGCGATAACAGCATCGCTCGGCCCGGGTCCGAGCCGTTCGACTACCTGTGCAGCAGACTCCCAAAGTTAACCCTGTCCGCATCGTCAGCCCTTTTTCGGCGGGACCGCTGTTCTCTTGCGTCGGGCGCCCGCGGGTACGCGCTTGATCGTCCGACCATCCGGACGATTTCTGAAGAATCGTTCGCAACCCAACAGCTTGAGGGCGATGAGGTCGACATCCCACATCGCCTATAGCCTGCTTGGATCGCTGTTCCACAGGCCTGCTAGCCTGCGCACTGATGAGGGAGAAGGCACGCACATCGGACGATGCCCTAGCCCCCATGTTTGAGAACCTGAATCGCACCCAAACCCCGCTTCCAGCATCCAAGCGAAACGATGCGGCGCAGCGAAGTCTGAGCCAGAACCTTGATTGGGCAGGAGGAGCCAGACTAAGATCTGGTCGGCTCATTGCGCAGTGTTAGCGTAAGGAGGGAGAGTGATCTCGTCAATGCCTCCGGCCGGCAAGCGCAAGACTCTGTATCTGGCCAGCTCATACGGATTCTCGGCACAGCAGCGATCCGGCCCGCTTGCCGAACTGGTTTCTGCCCTAGAAGAGGCTGGGGCCGAGGTGTGGGAGCCCTTCGCGCGCAACAACAACACCAAGGACGCCGATGGCACCGACTGGCCCTACCGCGTGGGCCAAAGGGACATGCGTGATGTCCGCGACGCCGATGGCCTGTTCGCGGTCGTCAACGGCTGCCCTCCGGACGAGGGCGTCATGGTGGAACTGGGCATGGCGATCGCCTGGGGCAAGCCGGTCTTCCTGTTCCGGGACGACTTCCGGCGCTGCACCGACTCCGGCGACTACCCCCTGAACTTGATGCTGTTCTGCTCCCTGCCTCAGCATGGCTGGGAGCGGTACTGGCTGACCCATATCGACCAGATCGCCGACCCGCACAAAGCGCTCGCCCCGTGGCTGAACGGCGATGTGTCGCGCCAAGCCGCTGCCGAGCCGCCTCCCGGCTTGGGTTGCTGTTGAATCGTGGCCAGCCCCCCATGGATGGTGTCGCTGCACGGCGGCCATAGCGGCGAATTCTGCGAACACGCCACCGGCACGCTCCGAGCAATCCTCGATGCAGCCGTAGCCGCCGAACTGAGCGCCTACGGCGTAACCGAGCACGCTCCGCGCTCGGACAGCCGGTTTCTCTACGACTCGGAACGGGCTAAGGGCTATGACGTTGAGCGCCTAGGTAGAGAGTTCGAGGCATATTCGCACGAGTCGTTGAGGCTCCAGCGCCAAATGCGCAGTTCCCTAAAGGTCGTGCGCGGATTCGAAACCGAGGCTGTGCCATCGTCAAGCTATGTCGAATCGATGCTTGCGTTGCGCCGCGAGCACAAATTCGACTACCTCGTCGGATCCGTCCACCATGTCTGTGACATTTCCATCGACGAAAGCCCCCAGCACTTTCGCGAAGCCGTGGCAGCCTGCAACGGCTTGGAACCGTTCATGGAACGCTATTACCGGCTGGTCGAGGAAATGATCCGCGGGTTGCGCCCGGAGATCGTCGCCCACCTCGATTTGCCCAAGCTCCATGCGCCACGAGGCGCTGATCTGTGCATGCCCACGGTCCAACGCGCGGCCGAGGCCGCCATCGAGGCCGCCAAGTCGCACAACTGTATCCTCGACCTCAACACGGCTGGCTGGCGCAAAGGCTTGCCTGATCCGTTTCCTTCGCCTTGGTTGGTGCGCTTGGCGGCAGAAGCTGGCGTGCCGTTCTGCTTTGGCGACGACAGCCACGGCGCCTCGCAGGTCGGCTACGGCCTCAAGCGGGCAAGGCAGTACTTACTCGGCCAAGGCGTTGATTCGATCACCGCGCTTGGACTCGGGCAGAGGGGCTTGGAACGCCAGCAGGTCCCGCTAACACCATGAGTGGCGGTGGATTGCCGCACGGATCGTGGCTCGCCCACGTTTGGGTGCAGAACCTCGAATCAATCCAAACCGCCCACCGTCGCTCGCGTTGGCGGGTCTACTATGCTGGCGGGTTTAATATTGTTGACAGCGCATCGGGCGACTATGGTCGCTGCGCAATACGTGGTCCACGCTTGGAAGATGGACTGGTCCCGGTCTAGAGTGCGCATTCTGCAGAGGTCGGTCGTCGCGGTCCTGGCCGCGGGAGTGCTCGCCGGATGCGGAAACGAGTCACCAACGCTGACGGAAGCCGAGACGTTCTACAGCCGCAACCGCGTAGAACTGTACACCGGGCTCGAGCCTGACGCGCCCGTGGTTGCCGTTCTTGATTTCGACACTCGTGCGAGCATCTTGGAAACGCACCGCAGTTTTGTGAGAGTGCGCACGGTCGCTGGCCAAGAAGGCTGGACGCCGAGGACATTGCTGCTTGACAGTGACCTGCGGCGTGCGCTGCGAGAGCTGACAAACCAGACCACCACTCTGCCAGGGCAAGGCCTCTACCGTGCGCACGACACCCTCAACGTTCATACGCAGCCATACCGTTGGGCACCGACGTTCTACCAACTGGAAAAGGACGAGAGCTTTGAGATGCTGGATCGGATGCTGGTGGATCGTTTGCCCGCCTTGGCGGCTACGGCGACGACACCGCCCGAGCCGACTGGCTTGGATCACTGGTATCTGGTGCGTCTGCCGAAACTCGGCCAGACTGGCTGGTTGATCGCGAACATGGCCTACGCTGACATTCCCCTTGAAGTCGCGATGCTAGCCCAGGGGCGCCCCATCGTTGCGTACTTCCCCATCGGATCCGTCGCGGACGACGACACCGGCGAAGCCAAGACCACATGGCTCTGGTTCCAGTCCGGCGGCCGCGAGCAAGTGCACGACTTTGAGCGCATGCTCGTGCTCCGCTGGAACTCCAGAAGGGATCACTACGTTGTGATTCGGCAGAATTCGAATCTCACCGGTTACCTGCCGGCCGAAGTCATTCCGAACTTCGAGTCCGAGCGTGGTGTTGGAGTTGGCGTCCGTATTCTGCTAGAGAAGAACGGCCAGATGCACAGTCGAAGCCATGTCTATACCGCCAACCGGGTGTACCAACTGGAAGAGAAGCCCGTGACGGGGGCATTGCCACACGTCCCGCCGGGAGGGTTCGGCGCACGTTACGAGTTCTCCCCTGTGCCGTGACGGCCCACCCGTGACGCAGGTGCTCGCCCGGATCAGGCCGCACCAGTCTATCTTCTGCCGGAACCGTCGAGTAGCCGAAGGGCCATTGGTTGCCTCTAACATGCA
Source organism: Bryobacterales bacterium (assembly GCA_965207255.1). Taxonomy (GTDB): domain Bacteria; phylum Acidobacteriota; class Terriglobia; order Bryobacterales; family UBA6623; genus VXMF01. The sequence goes on from OZ242276.1 coordinate 1,388,872, forward strand.
GGCTCGAAACACAGAACCGCGCTGGATGTCCATAGACTGTTCACGACGACGCGCCCGCTAGCCGATTTGCGCAATATCCCGGTCTCCACTACGCTATTTCCGATGCGCCGCGCGCCCGGCCGGCCATTGCCCCATCAACGCAAGCGAATCATGAGACCTGTATTTGCCCTTTTCATCCTGTTCGCCATTGCGCCCGGAGCCTACGCTCAGCAAGCCTGCGAGGCGGACCCGGCGCCGAGCTTCGAGGGTGTCATCGGTCGCACGGCTCAGGATTCCACACCCTCCCTCCTGCAACCCACGAGGCCGGCCGCAGGCAGTCCGAATGTCGTGTTCATCGTCCTCGATGACACCGGTTTCGGAGATCTGGGCTGCTACGGTTCCGCGGTTTCGACGCCCAGCATCGATTCCCTCGCCAAAGGCGGCCTGCTATTCAACAACTTCCAGTCGAAGGCGGTCTGCTCGCCGACCAGGGCTTCGTTGCTGACAGGACGCAACGCCCATTCGATCGGGATGAAGGAGCTCCCGGGCGGGGACCAAGGATTCCCTCATACACGCGGGCGAGTGCCCGCGTCGGCAGCGAATATCGCGCAGATTCTGGGCCGCAACGGCTACAGCACGTTCGCTGTTGGAAAGTGGCACCTGGTGCCCCGCGAAGACATGACGCCGGCTGGCGACCGAACGCACTGGCCGCTTCAGAAGGGCTTCGACCGTTTTCATGGATTCCTTTCCGGCTGGACCGATCAGTACCGGCCCGATCTTGTAGTGGACAACCACGCGGTTCCTCCGCCGGAGCGGCCGGGATACCATTTCTCAGAGGACATCGTGGATCAGGCGATCGCGATGCTCGGGGGAAAGCTGGAAGCTGACGTGGAGAAGCCATTCTTCCTGTACCTCGCGTTTGGAGCCACGCACGCTCCGATCCAAGTTCCCAGGCACTACATCGACAAGTACAAGGGCGCGTTCGACGAAGGGTGGGACGCGATCCGGGAAGCGCGCTATCGCCGACAGTTGGAACTCGGCGTCATTCCCGCCGAGTCCAAGCTTCCGCCGCGCAATCCGGGCGACCCGGCTTGGAGCGACCTTAGCGAGACAGAGCGCAGGGTCTTCGCCCGTTTCATGGAAGCCTACGCCGGCTTCACCGAGCACACGGACGATCAGATCGGCCGACTGCTGGGATTTCTGAAAGAGAAGGGCCAGTTCGACAACACGCTCATCGTCCTGATCTCGGACAATGGAGGCGCCCCGGAAGCCGGCGTGAAGGGGAACTTCGCGCGTTCGTACGGCGACCGCACGACAGTGGCGGAGATGTACGAGCGGCTCGACGAACTGGGCGGACCCAGCACGCAGCCACTCTATCCGCGGCCTTGGGCTATGGCATCGAGCGCGCCGTTCAAGTACTACAAGCTGTGGCCGTTCAACGGCGGCGTACGCACTCCGATGATCGTCTCGTGGCCGGAACGAATCCGCAAGACCGGGCTGCGAGAGCAATTCGTCGATGTCATTGACATCACGCCAACAGTGCTCGACTTCCTAGGGATCGGCGCTCCGGGAGTCTTTGACGGCGTCTGCCAGATGCCCATGCACGGCAAGAGCCTGAGGGCGGTGTTCGGCGGCCCACCGGCTCCCGCACCCCGCGACACACAGTTCTTTGAGCTATGGGGCAGTCGAGGAATCTATCACAAGGGATGGAAGGCGGTGGCATTCCACACGCCGGGGACCGGTTTCGAATCCGACCACTGGGAGCTCTACAACGTCGAAGAGGACTTCACCGAGACGGCTGACCTAGCCAGCCAGCATCCCGAAAAGCTCAAGGAATTGCAAGACTTGTGGTGGGCCGAAGCGGAGCGGCACGGGGCACTGCCCCAGCTCGAAGCCATACCCATGCGGCAGCGCACCTATAACCAGATCCTAGCGGATCCCGTGCCATGAGCGTCCGCCCCTAGACTCCGCCCAATCGGGAAACAAACATGAAACACCGACCTGCTCGAGGCACGCTCGCGAGTGTGCCCTCGCTTCTGCTGGCGGTGGCCACTCTGACCGGCTGCGGCCAGAAATGGAGTGAAACCGAGTCCGGCGTGATCTGGACGGTGGCCAACCAAGGCCTTGCTGGCAGGCGTGGACCAGTTCGGCGGCAATAACGACTCCGGCCCCGTCGTCGAAGCATACGAAATGGGAGTGCAAGAGCATGGCGAAGAGTTCATGCGGGAGCGTTTGGAGGAGTCAGCTGTTCGCCTGCCTAGGACCATCTTCCGGACCGGCCTCTTCGACAATCCATATCTCGATGTCCAGGAGACCGTCGCCACGGTGGGGAAGCCCGAATTCATGTCCGCGGGTTACGAGGCGCAGCTCAGTTCTTTGGTGCTCGTGAAGAATCAGAGCGTCTTGCCCCTGAAGCAAGGCACCACGGTCTACATTCCAAAGCGATATGTCCCGGAGACTCGCAACTTGTTTGGCAGAGTCACCCCGGCACGGCACGAAGACGCAATCAACCTGGAGATAGCAGGAAAATTCTTCACGCCGACCGACGATCCGAATGAGGCAGACGCAGGTCTGGTGGTTATAACGAGCCCGGAGTCCGGCCGGGGATACAAAGGATCAGACACGGCGGCGGGCGGCAATGGGTACCTGCGATCTCCCTGCAATACGGTGCGTACGCGGCCGCGCACGAGCGCGCGCAAAGCATTGCCGGGGGTGACTCGCTCGAATCCTTCACGAACCGTTCGTATCGCAGCAAGAGCGTTACCGCATCCAACCTGACGGCCTTGCAGGCGGTCCTCGACGTCCGGAAGAGGATGCAAAGCAAGCCCGTAATCGTCGTCCTGAAGATGGCCGACCCGACTGTCGTGTCGGAATTCGAGCCGAGCGCCGACGCGATCCTGGTGAGTTTCGGCGTGCAGGACCAGGCGCTTCTCGAGATCCTGAGCGGCAAGGCCGAACCTTCGGGGCTGTTGCCGTTGCAGGTGCCCGCAGACATGCGAACCGTGGAAGAGCAAGCGGAGGATACGCCCCATGACATGCGGCCTCATGTCGACGTCGCAGGCAACGCGTACGAATTCGCGTTCGGGCTCAACTGGCAGGGCGTGATCCGCGACGAACGGACTCGAACCCATGCGAAGTGAGCTTGTGCGCGCGACTCCTCCGACTACGCTGGTCAGGCAGTCTTCAAGGTCGGGAGGCGCAGTTGCGGCGATGACGAGGCTGAGTGGATGCACAGCAATGGAGTTTCCGCGGAGAGAGCATGCTTCCCGCACCCGACTCACTCGGCCGCCTTGAATTCGTGGCGTAGGTCGTCATCGGTCCGCAGATTGAGCGACGCCCCTGCACCCACCTCATGAACGTAGCGAAGGATCGTCAAGCTGTATGGTGCGTTCTTTGTCACGCCAACCCCTCCATGCTGCACTTACGGCACCACGCTCATTGATATGTGTATACTCCAAGTATGCGGCGTATACAAATATATATCCAAGAGGACTTGGACGACATGCTCCAGCTCGAAGCGGCTAAGCGCAACCGGTCCAAGGCCTCACTGATCCGTGAGTGTGTTTCCGCTCGCTACGGCGAGAACCTGCGGCCCGACAATGATCCGCTAGCGGCCTTGATCGGTACTGTCGATATCGAACCGGAGAATGTCGACGATGTGGTCTACGGGAAATGAGATTCGTCGACACGAGCTTCTGGGTCGCGCTGCTAGTGCCCCGTGACGAGCACCACGCCGCAGCGAAACGGATCTGGCACGGAGACTCGGACCTGCTGCTGTGCAGCAATCACGTCGTCGGGGAAACCTGGACACTCTTGCTCCGACGGGCTGGACACGAAGTAGCAGTCGCCTTCCTCGATGCATTGAAGCGATCCCCGCGTGTGGCGCTGATCCACGCGGACCCGGATGTCGAGGACGAGGCTTGTCGCTGGCTGCGTCGGCACGACGAACGAGTCTATTCATTTGTCGATGCAGTGAGCTTTGAAGTCATGCGAAGACGACGACTCCGCGAAGCGCTCGCATTCGACGGAGACTTCACGGCGGCGGGCTATATCGAAGTGCGGGGCTTGTAATTCGGCCGTTCGCATCAGCGAGGGCTTCCCCTCCGGCTGGCCGTGCGCAGTCGTTCGTTTCACTCCCAGAATCACGGCCAGACCCGACTGCCCACCACTGCCAGCCCAAGCTAGCCGGGGATCGTCAAGCCGCCCGCATGAGCAGCCGAATTCCAGAAATTCCTAGGCCGCGCCGCCCCAACCTTGCAGAGTTCTCGATCGATGAGCCATCTGAGGTTCACGAGTTGTCAGCCAGTGGTCCTTCGTGGACTTCCAGTACGATGACGATCTCGACTTGCGCTGGCTGGTAGCTGCCCCGGAACCGCTCCTCTGGACCCGAGCCTCTCTTCCAATTGCAAAGTCCGTGCAATATCCAGACCGGCCCCGAGACTCTTCCCGAACGGCCACGTTTGCACTTGGGACGCCGATCCCCGTAATATGGGACTCTTGGCGGCACCATGAGCACTGTAGCGCCTAAAGGCAACCTAGACGGATTCCGCACTTATGTCGGCTCGGACATCGTGTCCGGCTTTCTGGTCTTTCTGATCGCCTTGCCGCTGTGTCTCGGCATTTCGCTCGCCTCCGGCTACCCCGCCACCGCAGGGATCCTCACGGCGATCATCGGCGGCTTGCTCTCCACTTTCTTCAGCAACTCGGAACTGACCATCAAAGGGCCGGCGGCAGGGCTCATCGTAATCGCCATCGGCTGCGTGGGTGAATTCGGCTTCACGTTCGGACGCGATCCGGCAGCCGACATGGAGGCCTATCGCTTAGCGCTCGGCGTCGGCGTGATCGCCGGGGCAATCCAAATCCTGTTCGGGCTGTTTCGCGCCGGTATTCTCGCTCAATTCTTCCCAACCGCCGCCGTGCATGGCCTGCTCGCATCCATCGGAGTCATCATCATCGCCAAGCAAGTGCCAGTGACTATGGGCTTGGGCTCTGAAGGTGCCCCGCTCGAATTGCTGGCCAAGATTCCGAGCTTCGTCATGGGCATGGACCCCCAAGCCGGCCTGATCGGCATCATCAGCCTAGTGGTGATGTTCGGCTACCCGCTGTTGAAGATCCCGGGCCTGCGGGCAATCCCGGCACCGATGGTGGTGCTGCTGATCGCTGTTCCGCTGGGCATGCGCTTCGAACTCGGAAAAGACTTGTTGGTGAGCGTCCCCCAGAACTTTGCCGGAGCATTCGCGTTCCCCAACTTCTCAGGGGTCGCGACCGCGACGGGCGTCAAGTATATTGTCTTGTTCGCCTTGATCGGGACTGTCGAGTCTCTGCTCAGCGCCAAGGCGGTGGACGAAATCGACCCCTACCAGCGGAAGACTCACCATGATCGTGACCTGTTGGCCATAGGCATGGGCAACACTCTCGCTGGGTTTGTCGGCGGCCTGCCGATGATCTCCGAGATCGTCCGCAGCAGGGCGAACATCGACAACGGCGCCAAGACCCGTTTCGCGAACTTCTACCACGGGATGTTCTTGCTGCTGTTCGTTGCACTGGCTCCGGCGCTGATCAATCAGATCCCGCTCGCCGCACTGGGGGCGATGCTGGTCTTCACCGGCTTCCGCTTGGCATCTCCCAAGGAATTCCTGCACATGTATCACGTGGGCCGAGAGCAATTGGTGATCTTCGTAGCCACCATCATCGGTGTGCTGGCCACTGACCTGCTGTCCGGCATCGCGATCGGCATCTTGGTGAAGGCTTGCATCCACTTGGTGAACGGCGCTCCGTTCGCGTCACTGTTCCGGCTCAAGGTAGAAGTCAGTGCGGCTGAGGGCAGCGCCACAGTCGCGGTCAAGGATGCGGCCGTGTTCAGCACTTGGATCGGGCTCAAGAAACGGCTCGACAGCCTCAAGGGCAAATCGCCGGTCAATCTCGACCTCTCGCAAACAAGAGTGGTCGACCACACCGTGATGGAGCGGCTCAGCGAAGCCTCGAAAGAATTCGAAGAGAGCGGGTCGAGCCTTACGATTCAAGGCTTGGAAGATCACCGTGCCCTGTCGGAAGATCCGCAGGCTGCCCGCGTGAAGAAATCCGCCTAGTTCCGAGCGAGACGGACAATGCGGACCGAAGAACGCGATAGGTTGCGACAACAGGTGCTTGAGGCCGTTCGCCCGGCGGCCCAGATCTGGCCCTTGAAGACGTTCGCCTACCGCAACCCGGTGCGCGGCTACGAAGACCTTCCGTTCGACCAAGGAGTGCGCGCGGCAGCCGGGATGATCGGAGGGGCCGGCTTTCTTTCCGGCAGCGAGTATCGGGACTTGCGCAGTGCCGGGCGAATCGAGGACAAGCACCTGCGCCAAGCCTTGGCACGGCTCGGTCCAGAAATTCCCGAGGGGCCCGTCCGCACGGGCGGCCGGACCGTCAACTCGGACGAAGTTGTCTGGCTGCACTTGACGCAGGGCATCGAGCCGCCCCATCCGTCGGTACTTGCCCGGCAGGCCAGCGAGGACGGCAAGACGGAGTTGCTAGCAGCCGCCTCCGAAGCCTGTCCCGAGTTTGGGAGCAGTGGCAATGCGAGGGCGCCTGACCTGCCGTCGGCAAGCACTCTCAGCGACTGGGTCGCATCGCTGGCCGGCTCGCCGGTCGTGGACTCGATCAACGCCGAGATGATCAAGTGGTCGGCGGCGTTTCTTGACGAGGGCATGGCGGGCTGGGGGATGCCCGCTCGCGAGAAGGGCTTTTACCAGAGCTGGCGCGAGCTGGCGCGGCGGGATCTGTCGGGCCGGTTCTTGGGGATTCCGGACTTTGCCGCGAAGGTGGGCGCTCTGCCGGAAAGGGCGGAGGAGTGGGTCCGGGAGGGACTGGAGCGGCTCGGCGTCCCGCCGGAACGCTGGAGCGAGTACCAGTCGCGCATGTTCGCGCAGTTGCCAGGCTGGTCTGGTTTCGCGCGCTGGAGGAGCGAGAACCCTCAGTACCCGGCTCAGCACGAGTATCCCATCGACTTGGTCGACTACCTGGCCGTGAGGCTGTTCTACGAGGTCGAGCTGGTCGCGGCAGCCTGCCACAAGAACCTCGGTGTTCCCAGTACGCTGGCCGACATTCGCGCATGGGCTCGCGAGCACGCGAGCCACGCCGGTGAGGCTCGCGCCCGCGACCTCGCGATCGGCCGGCTCTACAAGCTCGCCGTCAGCCTAGGGCTGACCCCGGAACAGGTTCGCGAGCTGGCCGGCGACGGAGCCAGGACCTTGCTGGGATGGCTCGACGGGTTTCCCGAGGACCGCCACGGGCCGGTGTGGCTGGCGGCCTACGAGGATACCTATGCGGACCATCTAATGGACAAGCTGGCGGGACACCGGCGGGAGGAGCGGGCGCCCGGCCCCCGGCCGGACGCACAGCTGATTTTCTGCATAGATGCCCGTTCCGAGCCCTTCCGGCGACACGTCGAGGCCTCCGGCGCGTACGAGACCTTCGGCTATGCCGGCTTCTTCGGCGTTCCCTTTAGCCACCAAGCGTTCGACAGCCCTGACCGCCTGGCGCTGTGTCCCGTCTTGCTGACGCCGCCCCGCGCGGTCGACGAGGAGCCGCGGCCCGGCGAGGAGAAGGCGCTAGCAAGGTACGCCTCAGGCACGCGCTGGCGGCGCCTCGGAGACGAACTCTTCCACGACCTCAAGCAGCACCCCTTGGGCTCGTTCGTGCTTGTCGACGTCCTCGGCCTGCTGTTCAGCATCGCCCTGGTCGGCAAGACCCTGTTGCAACGGCCGTACGCCGCGATCCGCTCTTGGATCGGGAGCCAGTTCCGCGCCGAGCTTGAGACGAGCTTCGCCCTCGATCCGGCCGAGGTCGAGTCGGTCGGGCCCGGCGGATTCACCATCGAGGAAAGGGCGGGGTTCGTTGCAGGTGGCCTGCGCATGATCGGGCTGACCGACCCGATTTCCCGGCTGGTGGTCGTTTGCGGGCACGGCTCGGAGTCCGACAACAACCCTTACGCGGCTGCCTACAACTGCGGAGCTTGCGGGGGAGCGCACGGCGATCCGAATGCCCGCGTATTCGCGGCGATGGCGAACGACCCGGCTGTCCGCAGGGCTGTGGCCGAAAGCGGCCTTGCCATTCCCGAGGATGTGTGGTTCGTTGCGGGCAAGCACGAGACGGCCACCGACCGCGTCTCCTTCTATGATCTGGGCGACGTTCCATCCACGCACCGCGAGGAACTCAACCGGCTCGACCGGGATCTGGCCGCCGCCGGTGCGGTGCAGGTCAGGGAGCGAATCGCCAAACTACCCGGGGCCCCGCGGGGCCTGAGTCCGCGTCGGGCCTTGCTCCACGCGGTCGGACGCAGCGTGGACTGGGCCAACCCGCGCCCGGAATGGGGGCTCTCCGGCAACGCGGCGTTCCTGATCGGAAGGCGTTGGCTGACCAAGGGACTGAACCTGGAGTCCCGCGTATTCCTGCATTCGTACGACCCCGCCAGCGACTCGGACGGCGGTATACTCGAACGCATTATGACCGCTCCGCTCATCGTGGGGGAGTGGATTAACATGGAATACTATTTCTCCTCGGTCGACCCTTGGGTGTACGGCAGCGGGAGCAAGGTGATCCACAACGTGGTCGGGGGCGTCGGCGTGATGTTGGGTAGCCAGGGTGACCTACAAGGTGGCCTGCCCCTGCAGGGCGTCATCGATGGGTCGCGCCGATACCATGAGCCGATGCGCCTGTTAGCCATCATCGACGCACCGGCGGAAAGAATTTCCGGGATCATCGCGAAGCACGAGATCCTGCAGGCGCTGTTCCACAACCAGTGGGTGAACCTGCTGGCCTTCGATGCCGACCGTAGCGAGTTCTGCAAATACCGTACGGATTCGACTTGGGACCGGCTGACTCTCGAGGCTGCGAAATGACTTCTGTGGGATCTCGCTATACCAAGCGCCTGGCCTACTGGACCGCCGTCCTGTTCGTGCTCTGGCTGCTGCTCTCGGAGAGCCTCAATGTGCTGCACATGGCGGTCGGCTTGGCGGCGGCTTTCCTCGTCGCGTCGCTCCGCAGCGAACTTAGGGTGGATAGGACCCTCGTTATTCGCTGGTGGAGCGCGCTGCTCTACGCACCATGGCTGTTCAGCCGGATGCTCCTGAGCGCCGTTCACATTTCGTACCTGATCCTTCATCCTCGGCTGCCAATCAAGCCCGTGCTCTTCCGGTACCGAGCCAATTTAGGTAGCGAGGAAGCGGTCCTCCTGATGGGCAACTCCATCACGCTGACACCGGGCACGGTCACGGTCGAGGCGGACAAGGAAGAATTGATCGTGCATGCCTTGGACGAGAAGTCGACCGAGGATGTGGCCAGCCAGAGGCTGGAAACGATGGTGGCGCGAGTTCTCCCTGCAGGGGGCGGGCAGGGATGAGCCTTCTCTTTGTCTTGGATGTCATTGCGATCCTGATCGTGATGTACCTGTACCGGGTGATCCGGGGGCCGACGCTGTTCGATCGCCTCTTGGGATTGAACGGCATTTCCACAAAGGCGATCATCCTGCTTATCGTGATAGGCACTGTCTACGAACGAGTCGAATTGTTCGTTGACATCTCAACCGGCTATGCGCTGCTAAACCTAGTTGGCGTGCTGGCGATCACCAAGTACCTAACCCAGAGGTGGAAGACGTAGTGCCAGTTGTTGTCACAGCGATGATTTCGCTCGGCCTGTTCTTCTTGGTCGTCGCAGCCGTCGGCATGGTGCGGCTCCCGGACGTGTACACCCGCTCGCACGCCGTCTCGCTGACTGACGCCGTGGGCGCATTCTTCCTCCTGACAGGGCTCGCGATCTATCAGGGATTCAGCACCAACACGCTCCGGATCCTTGTCGTGCTCGCACTGCTTTACCTCGTCAACCCCGTCATTTCGCACGCGACCGTCCGCGCCGCGTTGCGGTCTGGCGAGAAACCAGTAGCGGAGGACCGGCGTTGACATATTCGTTCGAGCTGCCGCTGCTCGCACTGCTGATCCTGACGGCGGGCGGCGCGATGATGGTCAAGGAACTGCTCAGCTCGGTGCTGATCCTCGGTGCCTACAGCTTCTTCCTCGCTCTGGTCTGGGCTTGGCTTGGGGCGGCGGACGTCGCGTTCGTGGAGGCCGTGGTCGGGGCGGGGCTTGCGACAGTGTTCTTCCTGCTGACTCTCTCCCGGACCTCTCCCGAGGACACCCGTATCCGCAGGCCGCCCCCGCCGATCATCGCGGTGGTCGCGCTTCCGCTCTTGGGGCTCCTCCTGCTGTACGCGGCGAACGACCTGCCCGCCTTCGGAGATCCGGGATCGCCGGCCAGCATGCATGTGTCCCCTCAGTACCTCGAGAACAGCCTCGCTGATACGCGCACCCCTAACGTGGTGACGTCTGTTCTGATGGACTACCGGGTCCTCGACACTCTGATCGAGACCGTGGTTGTCTTCACTTCCGGCATTGCCTGCTGGCTCCTGCTCAGGAGGGACGCAGAATGATCGATGCCCCATCCGGCAGCGTGATCGTCCGGAGGACTGCCTCGTTGATGATTCCTCTGGTGCAGCTATTCGCGCTTTACGTCCTGTTCTTCGGGCAGTACGGCCCCGGTGGCGGCTTTGTCGCGGGGGTGATGATCGCGGCGAGCCTAGTCTTCGGTCTGCTCGTGTTCGGAGAGAGCGGCTCGACTGGACAAAGGGCTGCGAGCCTGATGGCGGGTGACGGTGTCGGCCTGATCCTCTTCGTCGCGGTCGGGGGGCTGTGCCTGATCGGAGGGGGCGAGTTCCTCAATTACTCCCAAGCCCCGATTCCGGGGCTCGACAGCGCGGCCCGTCGGTACCTAGGGATCCTGATGACGCAGGTCGGCGTGGCGCTAGACGTCGCCGTCGCGGCGGTTTCGATCACTTTCAGCCTTTCGCGTGGCAGCGCAGCCGGGGAATCTGATGGTTGATCTGATCGAAGCGGCGCTGCGCCGGCCCAACTTCGTGGCGTTCGTCCTGCTGCTGCTGTGGGGCCTGTACATCACAATCACTCACCACAACTACGTCAAGAAGCTGATCGGCCTCTACATCGTCCAGACGAGTGTCATCTTCTTTCTAGTCACGACGGGCGCGAAGGAGGGCGCCACTGTGCCCGTCATCCAGAGCGGGACGGCCGCAATCGCGGCAGAAGATTACGTCAACCCCCTTCCGCAGGTGCTGACGCTCACTGCGATCGTTGTTCAGATCGCGACGCTGGGCGTCTCGCTGGGACTGGTTTCCAGGATCTACCAGAGGTTCGGTAGCCTCGACGAGGACGAGGTCTTGGAGAAGCTCGAATGACCGAACATCTCCCCGCATTGGTGTTCCTCACACCCCTCGTCACGGCGATCTTCATGCCCGTAGTCGGCCATCGCCACCCGGCCGTGTGCCGTCCGCTGGCATTGATCGCGGTGTGCTGCATGACCGTGCTGTCGGTGGCGAGCCTGTGGTCGGTCTCTGTGCACGGAGAGATCCGGTACTCGTTCAGCGGCTGGCTGCCTCCCGGCGGTATCGAATGGCTCGCGGACTCGCTTGCAGCGACGATGATCACGACCGTGAGCGCACTAGCAGTGCTCTGCCTCCTGTTCGCCGACGGGCTTGGGGAACGCTCGCTAGGAGGCCGGGCCGTCCCGTACTACACGATCGTGTTGCTGCTGATCGCCGGGGTCAGCGGCGCCATCTATGCGGGCGACCTGTTCAACGTCTTCGTGTTCCTAGAAGTGGTTTCGCTGTCCGCCTACGCCTTGGTGGCCGTCCCGGGCGGCCGCGCGCTCGTATCGGCGTTCCGGTACCTGGTGATGGGGGCCTTGGGAACTGCCTTCTACCTATTGGGCGTGGGGTACTTCTACGCCGCGACCGGCACCCTGAACATCGCCGACCTTTCCCAGCGACTGCCGGGCCTGCTCGATTCCAAGGCGGTCATGGGCGGGCTGATGTTCATGTTCATCGGCCTCGCCATCAAGATGGCGCTGATGCCGCTGCACGGCTGGCTTCCCGATGCCTACAGCGACGCGCCGGCCTCGACTGTGCCGCTGCTCGCGGGTCTGGTCACGAAGGTCGCGCTGTTGGTCTGGGTGCGGATTCTCTACTGGGTCATGGGGCCGGGCGCCAACGGCGAGACCCTCAGCATTTTCACTCTCGTTTCCACCTTCGGCATTCTGGCGTCCGTCGCAGGTGCCTGCATGGCCATCGGCCAGCGCGACCTCAAGCGGATGTTCGCCTACGGCGGCATCTCCCATGTGGGCCTGGTGCTGATCGGGGTCGGGCAAGCCAACCAGACAGGGCTGACAGGGGCCATGTACTACTTGCTGAACGACGCAGTGATGCAATGCACATTGTTCGTCTTGGTCGGCTTTCTGGCCTTGCGATACGGGGCGTCCTCGCTTGACGAGCTAGGCCGCGCCCACGTGCGGAACCCGTGGGCGATCGTGACCTTCGTGGCGGTTGGCCTCGGCATGGTCGGCCTACCTCCCACGGGAGGGTTCTTCGGAAAGCTGCGGATCCTGCTCGGTGCCCTGGAAGCCGACAACAATATCGCGGCCGGTGCGGTCGTGCTGTCAACGGTCATCACGCTGGGCTACTTCGCCCAGGTCTTCGAGAGGCTCGTTCGCGCAGGGAGCGAGAGCGACGCCGGGGACCGCGCGGAAACGCCATGGTCTTTGCGCGCCACCATGGCTGTACTCGTCGCGGCCATCGTAGGGCTGGGCATCTGGAACGACCAAGTCGTCCGGCTGCTGATGGACGCCACAGCCGCTGTGGGGATGTGAGGGACATGACGGGCACTGTGGTCGCGCAAGGGGGCTTGAGCTAGCATGTCGCTATTCGCCCTGATTCCGGGCCTGCCGCTGGCGGCCTTCGCGATTCTCGCGCTGGGCGGGCGTCGACTCGGGGACGCCAGTCACCGGGTCGGAATTCCCGCAGTCGGCCTCTCGTTCGCGCTCTCCGTCGCGGCGCTGGTGGAGGTTGCTCGGAACGGAGCGATCTCGATCCCGCTTTACAGCTTCTTGAATGTGGGCGACTTCGTCGTCGCAGTCGGCCTCTACGCGGACCAGCTCACGGTGCTGCTGCTGCCCTTGATCACGGGGGTTAGCTTCGTGGTCCATGTCTATTCGGCCCGCTACATGACCGGCGATCCGAGGTACCGAAAGTTCTTTGCGGTCATGGGCCTGTTCACGTTCGCCATGACGATGCTGGTCATGAGCGACAACCTGCTGGTGACCTACATGTGCTGGGAGGTGATGGGAATCTGCTCCTATCTGCTGATCTCCCATTGGGCACAAAGACCCGAAGCAGGCCGGGCGGCGACGAAAGCGTTCTTGGTCAACGCCGTCACCGACGTAGGCCTAGGCTTCGGCGTAGTGCTCGCGTTCGCGACGTACGGGACGCTCAACATCCAGGAAATCCTTGCCCAAGCTCCGGCTATGCAGGGGCAGACCCTCGGTGCGTTCGGCTTCGAAATCGAACGGAACACCCTGATCGCGCTGTGCCTGCTCAGCGGGGCGATCGGCAAGTCGGCACAGGTGCCCATGCACGTGTGGCTGCCGTACGCCATGGAGGCGCCGACACCGGTCTCGGCGCTGATCCATGCCGCGACGATGGTGAACGCGGGGCCGTTCCTGCTGGCGCGACTCAGTCCTCTGGTCCTGCTCGCACCGACGGCGATGGCAGCGGTTGCGGCAGTTGGGGCGATCACTGCGCTGTACGGGGCACTCGTCTCGCTCACCCAGACAGACATCAAGAAGCTGCTGGCCTATTCGACGATCAGCCAGATCGGTTTCATGATCTTCGCATGCGGCGTTGGGGCATTTGGTGCCGCGATCTTTCACCTCTTGGCGCACGGCTTTCTCAAGGCATACCTATTCCTCTCCACGGGTGACTCCCTGCGTGCGACGGGCGGACACGCGCACAGCGAAGGAAGCGTTCCCTCCGGCCGGGCCCGGCCCCTAGCGGCGGGCGCCCTGCTGCTGGCTTGCGTGCCGCCCTTGGTGCTTTTCTCCGGCCCGTACGGGCAGCTCTGGAACTCGCAACACATCCCGTCGGCGCGAGTCGCGTTCTGGGCGGTCGCCCTTGGGGCGGTATTCCTGACCGCGGTCTACGCCTTCCGCGGCGTCTTCGCCCTGTTCGGCGAAGCAGTCGGCAAGTCCGTCCGAGCCCGTCCGAGGCTGTTTTCCCCCGCCCACCTGCCGGGCCTTGCCGTTTGCGGCATTGCGGTGACGGCGTTGCTGGCCGCGGTGTGGTCGGAGTTCAGCGAATTCGTCCAGCCGGCACTGGGCTCGTATCCGGCCGAGAACGAGACTGCCGACCCAACACTCGCGCTATTGGTTGCGCTGGGGGTTGCCTTCCTCGGATGGTGCTTCGCATACTATTGCCAATTCCGGCCTGCGGCCGTTCCTCTCGGTCGTCGCGAATGGGTCAAGACGGCGTACGTGCTCTTCTTGAACAAGCTCTATTTCGACGAGATTCACCGGGTGTTGGCCATCAGCCCGACGCTGAGAATCTCGCGCTGGCTGCTGCACCAGGTCGACGAGCGTGTCATCAACCGTACCGTCCACGAAGTGGGCAGGGCGGTCCGTGGCGGGGCCCGGGTACTCGACGAATCGGCGGAGAGCGGTGTGATCGACCCGGCGGTGTCAGGGGTAGCCCGTTTCGTGACGGGGGTCGCGACCTGGCTGGAGAAACTGACTGAGACCGGCTTGGTAACTCGAGGCCCCCGGGCAGCTGCGAACCTGCTCCTGCGGACGTCGGGCTGGCTGTGGCAGTCTGTTGACCGGCAGGCGACCGACGAGACCATCCAGGGAGTCGGCGGTCTCGCGGACGACCCCAGCGAGGCGCTGCAGCGGCTCGGGCCCAGGACGTTGCGGCACCACTTGGTGATCATCGTGTGCTGGCTGTCGCTTGCGATCGGCCTTACGTATTTCTTGGCCAACTGACGGAGTCGCAATCAAGAAGGGACCCCAATGACATCACTGCTCACAGAACACCTGATCACCTCGTTGATCGCGGTTCCGTTCGTTGGAATCGTAACCCTGCTGTTCATTCGGGGCCAAGTGTGGGTCCGCCGCGTCGCCTTGGCGGTCTCCCTGCTGGCGCTCGGCTTGTCCGCGGCGCTGTGGTGGAGATTCGATCCCTCAGTCGAAGGCATGCAGTTCGTCGAGCGGGCCAACTGGATGGAGAATTTCAACATCCAGTACGCCGTCGGGGTCGACGGCATCAGCCTGATCCTGGTCCTGCTCACCACACTGCTGGGTCCGCTCTGCGTGCTCGCGTCTTGGACCGCCATCGAGAGCAAGGTCAAGGCCTACATGATCCTGATCCTGCTGGTGGAAGGCGCGATGATCGTCGTCTTCACCGCGCTCGACTTGTTCTTGTTCTTCATGCTGTGGGAAGTGACGATGATTCCCATGTACTTCATGATCATCCTGTGGGGCGGTCCGGGCCGGATCCAGGCAGGGCTCAAGTTCGTGCTCTACAGCCTGACGGGCAGCTTGCTGCTGTTGGTCGGCATCCTCGGCCTATACCTGCAGACCGGGCGCTCGTTCGACATGCAGGCCATGGTGGGCCATGCTATTCCCGGGGATGTCCAGATCTGGATCTTCTCGTTCCTGTTCCTCGGATTCGCCATTAAGCTGCCGATGGTTCCCTTCCACTCCTGGCTGCCCGACGCTCACTCGGAGGCCCCGACCGCGGGCAGCGTCATCTTGGCGGGCGTGCTCCTGAAGATGGGCGGCTACGGCTTCATCCGGATCTGCCTTCCCATCCTGCCGGAAGCAGCCGCCGAGTTCGCCCCGTACATCCTCTGGCTTTCCATCTTCAGCATCATCTACGGCGGATGCTTGGCACTGGCGCAGTCGGACTTGAAAAAGCTCGTGGCGTACTCGTCGATTTCCCACATGGGGTTCGTGACCTTGGGCATTTTCGCCTTCAACGAACAGGGCATCTCGGGGGCCGTGATCCAGATGTTCGCCCACGGTGTGTCGACCGGAGCTCTATTCCTTGCCATCGGCTTCTTGTACGACCGCACTCACACTAGGATGATCGCCGATTACGGCGGCCTGCAGAAGCCGATGCCCCGATTCGTCATCCTGCTGTCGATCTTCGCTATGGCTTCGTTCGGGCTGCCTGGCATGGGGAACTTCACCGGGGAGTTCTTGGTGCTGCTCGGCACATCCTTCGGCAGCATGCTCAAGGTCCTGCTTGCAATGAGTGGGATCGTGCTGGCCGCCGCGTACATGCTCTGGATGTTGCAGCGCGTCGTGCTGGGACAGCCGCGGGCGTCGCTGCAATCGCTGCCGGACCTGAACGCGCGGGAGATTCTGGCGCTCGTCCCGCTGGTAGTCGCCGTTTTCGCGGTTGGTCTGATCCCGAGCACGATGACGACGAAGCTGGATTCGACCGTCAAGGCTCTGCTCGAACGATCGCCGGCCCTCGTCGAGAGCGCGTCCCTGCCCGGGGAATGAGTCGGCTCGGACGCCTCCGGGCTCTGTGCGCAGGTGTGCTTAGGGGCGCATCGCGCCAGCGGGAGGCTGATCTGCGAGCGCGACGCACCGGTCTAGCGGCGGGCAAGAGCGCCCGCCTCTTAGGCCGGTGCTGCGTGCAGCACCGTCGTCGGGGGCCTCGACCCGCTGTGGCCTTCGGAGGACATGCCAGCACAAGGCCGACGCCGATGGCACATAGTACAATTGAGATGGACCGGCTGCGCTCCTGCGAACTGGTCGTGCGGTCGCAGACTCGGGAACGGCCGCCTTAGGCGCATCGGGCGATGCGCCAACCCATCGGAACCCCGCAATGCTGAAGTTATTTCAAAACCAAGGGAAAGTCTTGCGCTGGACCATGGGGATCATCCTCTTCCTAGTGGCCGGCTCCATGATCATCACGCTGGTGCCGAACGTGTTCGGCCCGGCCGGTCCGGGCGCCGCCGATATCCTCGCCGAGGTGGATGGCGTCCCGGTGACAACCGGCGATGTGGAGGTGGAGCTGCGCCAGCACCGCGCCAACAACGTACCGGCCGCGGCGATTTCCATGATCGCCGGCAACACCATCGATGCCTTGATCGCCGAGCGAGTGCTCTTCGCCGAGGCGACGGCACTGGGGTTGGTCCCCACAGACGAAGAGCTGGCAGTCTGGATCCGCGAACAACTCCGGGACGTGCTGTTCCCGGATGGCAAGTACATCGGCGCCGACGCCTACCATCGCTTCGTTCGCCAGCAGTTCCGCCGCACGGTGGCCGAGTTCGAACGAGAGATCCTGCAGGACATCGCCATTTCACAGAACTTGCGGCAGTTGGTGACCGACAGCGTCAGCGTGACCGAGGACGAGCTCAAGCAGCGCTTCCACGACGAGAACGACAGCATCCGCGTCGAATGGGCATCGGTCGACTCCGCCAGCGTGCGGGGCGAGGTCGCGGCGACGCCAGAGCAGTTGCGCGAGTACTTCGAAGCCAACAAGCTGCGCTACCGCCATCCGGAGCGTCGGCCGCTCAAGCTGCTGACAGTCGGTCCCGACGCCGCCGCGAGCGAGCACGAAATCGCGGATGCGGAGATCGATCTGTACTACTCACAGAACCAGTACCGCTTCGAGAATCCCGAGCGGGTCAAGGTGCGCCACATCCTGTTCATGACCATGGGCAAATCCGAGGCGGAAGCCGAGGAAGCCCGCAAGCAGGCCGATACCGTGCTCGAAGAACTGCGCGGCGGCGGGAGTTTCGAGGATCTGGCCAAGCAGCACTCTGAGGATCCGGGCAACGCCGAAGCTGGCGGCGATCTGGGCTGGGTCAGCCGGGGCATGATGGACCCGGCGTTCGAGGAGGCCAGTTTCGCTCTGCGGGAGACCGGAGAGATCACGCAGTCACCGGTGAAGTCCGAGTTCGGCTACCACTTGATCCGGCTCGACGACCGCCAAGCGCCGAGCGTCAAGCCGCTCAGCGAGGTGCGGGAAGTGATCCGCGAGGACCTGCGCGCCGAACGCGCCCAAAGCGATCGCTACGGCCTGATGGAACGCGCCATGGCGGCGGCCGAACAGGCCGGTCCGGCGTTGGAGAACGCTGCTGCCGAACTGGACCTGCCCTACCAAGCCTTCGAGGCCTTCAACCGAGCCGGCCTGCCCGACCAGTTGCCCAAGGCTTCCGGCCTCGTCGAGGCCATCTTTGAGCAGCCCGCCGGCCAAGTCTTCACCGTGGCCGAAGAGGACACTTTGTACATCGGATTCGTAAGCGAGGCCGTGCCCGCCCGCGATGCCGAGTACGAGGAGGTCAGCGCGACCGTCCGCGACGACTATATCGATACCGAGTCCGCCAACATCGCGCGCCAGCGCGCCGAGGACCTGGCACAGGCGGCGAAAGATTCTTCGGCAGATCTGGCCGCCGCCGCGCGGCGCAGCCGGTTGTCCACCAGCACGACCGATTGGATCAAGCGTGGCGGCGAGATCGAGGATCTCGGACCCATCAGTGCTCTGGGAGACACGGCATTCACCAAGACCAACGGCGAACTGCAAGGCCCCATCGCTGTGGGCGACCGTTGGGTCGTCTTCCGCACCATCGCTATGCAGCCTGCCGACGAATCGGAGCTTGCCACCGATGGAGAGAACCTGCGGCGAACCCTGCTCAACGAGAAGCGAACGATGGTCTTCGACTATTTCCGCAACCAGAAGGTCCGCGACTATAGCGAGCAGGGGCTGGTCGTGCGGTACGCCGATCGCATTCAGCTCTACCTACAGTCGATGCAGAGCGTGATCTAGACTCAGCCTCAAACCCAGGAAGTCCACCCGTGCGCATGCAGAAGCTAGTTCCTGTCGTCCAGCGCTTTCCCGGCCGAGCGCTCGCGGATGTCGCGGGAGCGGTCCGGCGGCAAATGGAAGCGGCCGCCTGGACGCGGCAAGTTCCAGCCGGCAGCCGCATCGCGGTTGGCGTGGGCAGCCGCGGCATCCGCAACATCGACGTGATCGCCAAGGCGGTCGTGGAGTTCTGGAAGTCGCGCGGAGTCCAACCCTTCATCGTGCCGGTGATGGGCAGCCACGGAGCGGCATCAGCCGAGGGCCAAGCCGACGTGCTGGCCCACTACGGCATCGATGAGTCCACCATGGGCGTGCCGGTCGAGAGTTCGCTCGAGGTCGTCCGCGTGGGCACCACGCCCGAGGGCATCGAGGTTTCGATGGACCGCCGAGCGTTCGAGAGCGATGGCGTAATGCTCTGCGGCCGGGTCAAGTGGCACACCGACTTCGAGGGCTCGCTGGAGAGCGGCATTCACAAGATGATGGCGATCGGCCTGGGCAAGTGGGAAGGCGCCAAGCGCTATCACAGCTGGGCCCTGAAGATAGGCATGGACCGCGTGATCCGCAGCGTCGGATCGAGCGTGCTGGCCACGGGCAAAATGCTCGGCGGCATGGCGATCCTAGAGGACGCCTACCATGAAACCGCCGAAGTCCACGCTCTGGGCGCGGAGGACATGGCGGAGCGTGAAGAGGAATTGCTGCTGCGGGTGAAAGGCTGGAAGCCGAACCTGCCCGTCGGGGAAGTTGACCTGCTGATCTTGGACGAGATCGGCAAGGACATCAGCGGCGCGGGTATGGACACGAAAGTGGTCAACCGCGGTGGCGGGCACGGGCCCAACAGTTGGCGCGGCGTGCCGACGGTCCATCGAATCTTCGCCCGCGACCTGTCCGGCAACACGTACGGCAATGCCATCGGAATGGGCTTCGCGGACATCGTGCATGACCGCTTGGTGGACCAAGTCGACTTTCACGCAACCTGGGTCAACGCTCTCACCTCCTCGGTGACCTCGCCCGGTTTCACGCCGCTGCATTTCTCGACGGATCGCGAATGCTTGGAGCGCGTGCTGCCCACCTGTGGCAAGCTCGACAGCGAAGCGTGCTCGATCATCTGGATCCGCAACACCTTGGATCTGTCCTACATGCTGGCCAGCGAGAACTTGCTGGAGGAACTGGCCGGCAACGATTCGATCTCTGTGCAGGGCACGGCCGCCGCGCTGCCCTTCGACCCCTCGGGCGACCTGATCAGCCCGTTCGAGACGCCTGCGGCGCGCCACACGGCCGCGTGACCTCAAGTTCCAGCAATCTCCCCCGCAAAGGCCGCGTGCCCTTGCCGGGGATCCAGCGCTAGGTCCGATCGCGATGGACATCTTGCAGGCGGTCGTGCTGGCCTTGGTGCAGGCCTTCACCGAATTCTTGCCGATCAGCAGCTCGGCCCACTTGGTCTTGATCCGCTGGCTGCTTGGGTGGCAGGACCCTGGACTATTCTTCGATGTGGCGCTGCACTTCGGCACCCTGCTGGCTCTGGCTGCATACTTCGCGCGCACTTGGGTGCGGATTCTCGGACTGGCCGCCGGCCGCCGGCTCCTCCCGCCCAGTGCTGACCACGCCGACCGTGACCTCTACGAGAATCCCCGCTTGCTGTGGCACCTAGCGGCAGGCACGTTTCCCGCGGCGCTAGCCGGGCTGTTCCTGCAGGACGCGATCGAAGCGCAATTTCGCAGTCCCGCCCTGATTGGCTTCATGCTGATCGCAGTGGGTTGCGTGATCTGGTGGGCGGACCGGCGGGCCGTCCCTCGCAGCGGTCTGGGCTCGCTCTCGCTGTACGGTGTCATGCTGATCGGCTGTGCGCAGGCAGTGGCGCTGATACCCGGCACTTCGCGCTCGGGTATCACCATCGCGACGGGATTGCTGCTCGGCCTGCAGCGCGAGGCGGCGGCGCGGTTCTCCTTCCTGCTGGCCATGCCCGTTGTGCTGGGAGCGTCGCTGAAGACGGGATTAGACATGCTCTCCGGCGCGGAGTCCGTGCCAGTCGCGCATGCCCCGCTAGCGGTCGGCGTGGCGGTGAGCGCAGTGGCGGGCTACGGTGTGATCGCCGTATTCCTGCGCTACCTGCAGACCGCGACCATGGCACCGTTCGTCTACTACCGCCTCGCATTTGGGATAATCGTGCTAGTTCTTGCCTGCACCTCCGGGCTCCAAGAATCTCTGGTCTCGATCGGGCAAGGCGGATGAGAATCAAGCTCCTCGTAGACAACCCGCGCCTGAGTGAGATGGCGGGCGTGCTGCTGTGGATCGCCGCGGTGGGAATGCTGTTGAGCTTGCTCTCCTACAGCCCCGAGGACCCATCTGCCAACGTGGCGGCCGGACCCGGCCAAGCCCGCAACTGGATGGGGTTCCCGGGAGCCTACTGCGCAGACCTGGTCCTGCAGGTCTGCGGGCTGGTCGGCTTCCTGCTGCCCGCTTGGCTCGTCAAGCTCGGCTGGAACCGGATCCGCCAACTCGAGGGCGAAAACCTGTTGCGGCGGGGTGTCGGCGTGACCCTCTTGACGACGGTGCTGTGCAGCGTGTTGCACATGTTCGGTCGGCCAGTAGATAGCGTCCTGCCTGACCGCTGGCACCAAACCGTCAAGTCCGGCGGAACGTTCGGCAAGGTATTCGCCGAATCGTCAATGTCGGTGCTGAATGTCGGCGGCACGCTACTGCTCTTGGCGGCCCTCGCAGCGGTCGGCGGGTACTTGCTAACCTCGATTCGGGTCGTCGATTTCTTGGGCCGCTTTAGGAAGTCCGACTCCGATGAACTCGAAGACGCTGCCTCGACAGACGCCGCCGCAGAGGCTGCCGCAGAGGCTGCGTCAATCCCGGTGACCATCAGCTCCGATCTCGGCCCCACTCCGTCCGGGCCGGTTCTCGGCACCCATTCGGACCCGGCTCCGCCTCCTAAGAGGCCGTCCCCGCCACGCTCGCCCAGCGAGCCCAAGCCGTCGGCACCTCCGCCGATCGTGCCGTTGGAAGACGAGGAGGAGGAGGATTTGGCGAGCATGCTGACGGGCCCCGGGAACGGCCCTGCAGCCAGCGGAGACAAGTCGCCGAACAGCAGTGTCGATCTCGAGTACGTGCTGCCCTCGACCGGCCTGCTCAACGCCCCGCTCGGGCGCGCGCCTTACGACGAGGCCCAGCTCCACGAGACCGGGCGCCAGATTGTCGCGAGATACCAAGAGTTCGGAGTGCGCGGTGTCATCGAACGCATCAACCCCGGGCCTGTCGTGACAACTTTCGAGTTCAGCCCCGCTCCGGGCATGAAGGTCGCGCGGATTGCCAATCTATCCGAAGAGTTGTGCCTGGCCTTGAAATGCGAGTCGATCTTGATCGAACGCATCCCTGGCAGGTCGACGGTCGGCATCGAAGTCCCCAACCAAGAGCGCGAAGTCATCTCCTTCCGCGAAGTCGTTGAGACATTGGTCTTCGAGAAATCTGAGTCCATGCTGACCTTCGCCCTGGGCAAGGACATCAACGGAAAGATCCACTGCGCGGACTTGGCGACGATGCCGCACCTGTTGGTAGCCGGGCAAACCGGCTCGGGCAAGAGCGTCATGATCAATACCGTGATCATGTCGATCCTGCTGAGGGCCACGCCGGACGACGTGCGCTTCATTCTCGTCGATCCCAAGGCGGTCGAGATGGCCTTGTACCGTGACATCCCGCACCTGCTCACGCCGGTCATCATCGACATGAAGGAGGCAACGAACGCGCTCAAGAACGCGACACGCGAAATGGAGCGGCGCCTGCAGCTGCTGGCACGGCACGGGTGCCGCAACATCAGCCAATTCAACAAGTACGCCGAGCGCACAAGCGAGGAAGCATTCCAGGACGTTTCCGCCCTCGAACTCAAGAAACTGCCCTACATCGTCGTAATAGTGGATGAACTGGCGGACCTGATGGTGCAATCCGGCGGCCAGGTCGAGGGTTCGATCCAGCGCTTGGCTCAGATGGCGCGGGCTGTCGGCATTCACCTGCTGCTCGCCACCCAGCGCCCCAGTGTCAACGTCATAACCGGGGTAATCAAGGCCAACATCCCTGCCAGGCTGTCATTCCTGTTGGCGACGCGGGTCGACTCGCGCACTATCTTGGATTCCAACGGCGCCGAGTCGCTGCTGGGCCAGGGCGACATGCTGTTCTTGCCGCCCGGAGGCGCCGGCCGCATGAGGCGCTTGCACGGCCCGCTCGTTTCCGAGGGCGAAATCGAAGCCGTAGTCACGCACTGGAAGGAATTTGCCAGCCCGCAATACGAGACCGATTACTTGGCTTCCCCCGAAGGCGACCAAGACGAGGACGGCCCGGAGACGGGCCCGGACTTCGACGATCCGATGTACAAGGAAGCGGTCCATCTGGTGCTCGAGATGGGCAAGGCCTCGACCTCCACGCTACAGCGGCGACTGCGCTTGGGATACGGGCGGGCGGCTCGGATCCTTGACGCCATGGAACGCGACGGGATCATCGGACCGCCCGACGGCAGCAGGCCGCGCGATGTGTTGAGGCGGCCTGACTGGCTCGACGAGGGGAATCTGGACGAAAACGCGAACCCTTGATCGTTACTCGACGCATCGCCGCAACCGCTCGGGCTGCGATTCAACGCGGCATTTGATTCCGGACGCTGAAGATGGCGTGCGCGGCGCTCGCGGCCAAGTGCTGGCGGAAGGCGCCGCGATAGACGAAGAGCAGGGATTCGCCTGAACGCAGGGTCAGCTCGAGCTCGGATTCGGCGTGCCGGTCGACCTCTCTTTCGCGTACCGGCGGCTGTTTGGCTTCCGACACGTAGGTCGGCAGGTAGGCACCGCCATCAACCAAGACCCGTTCAACCTCGGCAAGGGCCACCGCGCGGTGTAGTTCGCCGTTCCGGTTTCGCGGCACGAGCAGCAAATGCCGATCCCGGATGAGCAGGTACAGCTCTGTACGTGGAGCAAGCGCCGCAGACATTGCGGCGTTCGAACTCCCAGCCCATTCGCCGCCGTTTAGCATGTATTCGGCGCGGTGCATGCGCTGGATGCGCCGCTCCGCATCGGGGTCCTTTGTCTTGACCAATAGCAGCGCAAGCAGCGCCAAGCCCGGTCCCGCGAGCCGCCACCAACCACTCGTTGCGATCATCGCGAGGCCGGCCGCCACGAATGCCCCCGCGCGCAGCCAATTCCAAGCCGGCCGACGGCGCAGGATCCGCAGCTTGCGCAGTGCCTGCACCAACGATGAGGCAATCACCAGCGATCCTCTCAGGGTTTAGGAGGCAAAGCGGCACACGCGCAGCGGGCGGACACCCGCCATCGGTTCATTGCCCAATGTGCTTTTCGAACAGTCTTGCGATATCAGTGCAATGCTGCACCACGTCTCGCTGGTTCTCTGCCTCGACCATGACCCGAACCACCGGTTCGGTGCCCGAGTAACGGATCACCACGCGACCGCGCCCGGCTAGCTCAAGTTCCCTGTCGGCTACCGCGTCGCGGATTTCGGGCAACTGGTCGAGCGGGCGCTTCTCCCGAACGCGCACGTTGATCATCTTTTGCGGGGACACCTTCAAGCGCTTGCGCAGTTCGCTGCACGGCACGCTCTCTTCGACAATGCTGCGCAACACCATGAGCAGGCCCAGCAAGCCATCGCCGGTAGTGGAGTAGTCACCGAAGATCAGGTGGCCGGATTGCTCGCCGCCCAGTGCCGCACCGGTGGTCAGCATTTCATCGATGACATGCTTGTCGCCGACCGAGGTGCGGGTCAGCTTGATTCCCTGGTCTTGCAAGGCCAATTCGAGGCCGAGGTTGGACATCACGGTCGCTACCACCAAGTTGTCCGGAAGCATGTCTCTCCGCTTGAACGCCTGTGCCATCAGCAGCAGAACGTTATCGCCGTTCAACTCGTGGCCGGTCTCGTCCACGAACAGACAGCGATCCGCATCGCCGTCAAGGGCCGCGCCGAAATCCGCTCCGCTGGAGACGACCTCCTCGGCCAAGGCTTCCAGGTACAAGGCGCCGCAGTCTAGATTGATGTTCCTCCCATTGGGAGCGCAGCCAATGTACTTGACGTCCGCGCCGAGCGCTTCGAACAGGATCGGGGCGACCTCGGATGCAGCCCCGTTCGCGCAATCGACCACGAAACGCAGGTTGCGCACTCGCCGTGGCACGTCCCCCGCGCGCAGCAGGTGCCGCACATATTGCGCAGCGAGGTCAGGCGCATCGTGCGGCTCGTCCGCCCGCACTCGAAGTTGCTGCGCGAGCAGACTCTCCGCACGGGCTTCGATTTGCGACTCCGTCTCGTCCGGCAGTTTGTAACCGAACGGGCCGAACACCTTGATGCCGTTGTCGTCGAACGGATTGTGCGACGCGGACACCACGATGCCGAGCGAATAGTCACCCTGCTGCGTGCCGTAGGCAACCGCCGGCGTGGGAACGACACCGGCGAATTCGTGCGCAGCCCCGCCGTCCTTCAGTCCGGCCGCCAGCAGCCGCACGATGTGTAGGCCCGACAGGCGCGTGTCCATGCCAATCAGGACAGTGGGCCTGCGTGATCTGGCAATCTGGCCGGCCAGTGCCAAGCCGACGGCGTAAACGGTCTTGTCGTCGAGAGGGAATTCGCCGGCACGGCCGCGAATTCCGTCCGTGCCGAAGAGCTTGAAAGCCATAAGTTCGGGAGGCCGCCAAGACGGGCGGAAACTCCCTTGATTGTACGACTTTCGGGCGATTCCAAACCGGTGAGACCGCGTGTGGCGGGACATACGACCCGACGTGGGCGACGGGTAGGGGGCCATTTGTCCCCGGTTCGCTACACTCGGTTGGCGGACCGACCATGCCACCGACGCCGAAGCGATCTGCCCTGCGGGGCGCGCTCGCAAATTACCCGTTCGTCTTGAAGAACTTCAAGGCGTATGCCGGCAACCTGTACCGAAGGCGCGTGTTGCGCTCCTCGGTAGTGGTCCCATACTCAGCGATCTTCTACGCCACGCACCGGTGCAACCTCGACTGCTCGTATTGCACGCAGAAGAACCCAGAGGTCTTCAGCGACGAACTCGGCACTCGCGACACGATCCGCTTGCTACGCAATATTCGCAAGGACGTCGACACGCTGCTCATCACGGGCGGCGAATGCACGGTGCGGCCCGATATCGAGGATCTGGTTGCGGCGGCGCGACGGGAGATCGGATTCCGCTCGGTGCTCGTCGTGACCAACGGCGTGCTGTTGGACGCCCGGCGCGGGATGCTGCCGCATTTGAACGGCCTCATCTGCAGCCTAGACGCCATCACGCACGATTCCACGGAACCGCAGTCCAAGTCGGCGGCCGTCCTGCGAGTGATCGACAACTTGCTGATGGCAAGGGAGATCTTGCCGCCTCAAGCCATCACGGTCTCATGTGTGCTGGAAGAGTGGAACCTCTCCGAGGCCGAGCGCATCTTGGAATTCTGCGCCGAGAACGGCTTCGTCTTTTCCGTGCAATCTGCACTGACGAACGGCAAGTACCCGAACTTTGCGCTCCTGAAGAATCCGCGGTACCGCGAATTCGTTGAACGCCTGATCGCGATGCGCGAGCAGCGCACGGCTCGCATCAACGGAACTCCCAAGCTGCTGCGCACGCTGCTGCTGTTCGAGGAATTCAAGTGCTATCCGACGATGTTCCCGCGCATCTATCCCAATGGCGATGTCTTCTACCCCTGCGAAGTGCTGCGCAAGATCGCCGGAAACGTCCTCGAGGACGGCTCGATCGCGGCAGCCTTCGAGCGAGGACGGAAGCTGTATGGAGAGGTGCCCGAATGCAAGAACACCTGCTTCCTGTTCGGGAACGTGCTGTCCTCCTACTACGTGGAAGACTTTTGGGGACTTGCCGGCGACACAGTGCGAGCCCGAGGGTGAGCGCTCCCTCAGGCGGCGAACCCGTGCATTTCCCGGTAGATCGAGTTGTCGTAGCGCTGGGTCGATTTGAATTGCTCGTGGCGGCCATCTCCGGCTTCGGGATATGCGAGAGCCTGTATCGCTGCGCGATCCTCATCTGAGAGCCCGCGGAATCCGCGGGCAATCTCCACATCGGCCATCAACTGTTCCATCGTCAAATAGCCGCGGACGATCGACGAAACTGGCACGCTCAGCGCCCAGCGCACGCACATCTCGGCCGTCACCTTGGTGGTCGCCGGGATCTCGCCAATCCGCGGCCCGCCGCCCAAGCATTTCATCCCGATCACGCCGACATCCTTGGCCAAGCACATCGGCACGACTTCCTTCTGGAACGACCGGTAGAAGTAGTCCATCGGATTGATCGGCATCTGCGACGAAGCCCATTCGTAGCCCTTGGCCAGCATGTTGAGGTGGATGCGCGGATGCTTGTGCCCGGTGAACCCGATGTAGCGCACCTTGCCAGCCTGCTGAGCCTCCAGCGCCACCTTCAGACCGCCGCGCTCAAACACCCAGTCCGGGTCATTGTCGTAGTTGATCTCATGGAACTGCCACAGGTCGATGTAATCCGTCTGCATGCGCGAGAGGCTGTCTTCCAAGCACTGCTTGGCGAACTTCTCGTCGCGACCGGAGTTCTTGGTCATCAGGAAGACCTGCTCCCGACGACCCTTGAGTGCCTTGCCCATGAACTCCTCGGCATACCCTTGGTGGTACGCCCACGCGTTGTCCCAAAAGAAGACACCGTTGTCCACCGCGGCATGGGCCAGCTTGAGTGCGACCGGCTCGCCATCATCCTGGGCGGCGCGGCCTAGGTGAGCCCCACCGAGACATAGGATCGAAACTTGCTCGTCCGTGCGTCCGAGCCGACGAGTCGGTATGCCCCGCCCTTGGTCGTCTTGGGCAATCGCTTGCGCCGCGAGCGCGCCAAGGCTCGAAACTGCGGCAGCTGAATGCGAGATTCTCGAGGTCGCCATGGCAACTAGTATATGCGAGCCGTGATGAGCTTCGATCTGGCCATGATCAGGGCCCGCCCCAGATAAGGAATCGTGGTCCGGGGTCGATGCATCGACGGATTGGCGTGACGCCTACGACGCGCGACACCGGCGCAGAAATGCCTTCCTCGATTAAGCCCGCGTCGGGGCGTTTTGCGACTCGCTACGCAGAGCCGGGCAAGTCGGCGCGTCAAGCCGGGCTGCAGGCAGCGACCCTTGGGCCGTCACTGATCAGGTCGGCTTGGCGCGAAGAATCCGACCGGCTCAAGATCGACGATCCTCCAACGCTTTCCGCGCTTGCGCACCGTGACGCGGACTGTCTGGCGTCGCCGCTCAACTGGTCCCGGATCGAGCTTTGGCGTGAGTTCCAGCAGCCAGTCCACACTGGCTGTCCACTGCTCCGGCCCGCCTTCGATCAAGCCAACGGCCACTGACGAAGCAATGCGGCGGTGGGCGGTGAGTGCCCCGATGTCTTCTCTCAGGGCCGCATAGCCATCAAACGAAACGCGGTCGAAAAGCCCCATGAAGAGCGCGGCGTTGGCCGACTGCAACGCGCGGCTGGCGTCAAGCACCAGCAGCTTGATATCGGCGGCCGGACCGGGAACCTGCGCGCGCGTCGCGGCCGCCGATGCCAGTAGCGCGGCCAGCGCGAGCACCGTTGCGGGCCAGCGGCGCGGCGTTCCAACCGGGCCCGTCGCAGGGCG
Source organism: Bryobacterales bacterium (assembly GCA_965207255.1). Lineage (GTDB taxonomy): Bacteria > Acidobacteriota > Terriglobia > Bryobacterales > UBA6623 > VXMF01. Next base: position 1,417,218 of record OZ242276.1, read on the forward strand.
CACTTGGGCGACCCCGCCGTCAGCCGACGGCTCCGTTGAACCGGGAATCACGCTTCGCGGAAAGGGCTGCGCTTCACGGCGTAGTCGATCGCCTCTTGAGGCACACTGTACTCGGTGTGCGAGGAGTTTCCCAAAAAACCCAGATCCTTGATGCCAGCGGGACTGGTGTAGTAGGCATCTACGATCAGACGCCGCGACCAGCCGAAGAACTCCAGCCCCTGTCGCACACCTGACGGCGACTTGACGCCGAAAACAGAGAAGCGCCGATACTCCCGCGTGTCCCAGCGCGTATCCCCGCCCGTCTCGATCCGCTCCGCATCGACCAGCGAATCCAGCAGGCCGGTCTGATGCTCCTCAGAGCACTCGACAAAGCGCGTGCCATGCCTCTCGCCCGAGGCATTGTCCAGCCAGAGGATCCCGCCGGTAAAGATGCCTGCCAATTCTGGGTTTTGGCTCGAGAGCAGGTCGATGAATTCCGGCGCGCCTCCCTCGCGACCACTCGGCCCGCCCTCGTCCGCCGGCACGATCAACTCCGACAGCCGCTCCAACGTGCGGAACTCGTGCTCGTTGAAGTACTTGACCTTGTACTGGCCCTGCAGTGTGCGCTCTTCATCCACCTGCTCGTGAACCTCGGCCGCGTCCGCCCCGTCCATGCCCTGGCCAAACCCGGCAACGGTCAACGCCGCGGCAATGCGGCGCAGGGCGTCGCGCCTCGATAGCGCCTCCAGAGATACGAACCCTTGCGTGCTAGACATTGCTCTGCCTCAGTTCCTCGGCCAAGTACTCCGCCGTGCGCCACGACAGTGCGTTGATGGTAAGCGTCGGATTCTTGTCCGGATTGCTGACGAAGCTCGCTCCGTCGGCCACGAAGAGGTTCTTGACCTCGTGCGCTTGGCAGTACCGGTTCAGCACCGAGCTGCCGGGATTCTCGCCCATGCGGGCCGTGCCGACCTCGTGAATGATTGAGCCCGGCACGGCGATTCCCTGGGCCTCGCGTGCAACATTGCCGATCCCCAGCACCTTGCCTCCCGCGGCCTCGATCAAGGCGCGGAACGTGCGCTCCATGTGGCGCGCCTGCTTCCACTCGTAGTCGCTGAACGAGAAATGAAAACGCGGCACGGGAATCCCCCAGCGATCCACCGTGTCCGGGTCGATGTCCATGTAGCTCTGGTTGTTGGGGATCATCTCGCCACGTCCGGACAGGCCGATCCCACAGCCGTATTCCTGGCGGATCCTGCGCTTCATCTCGGCTCCGTATCCCGCCGCTCGCGCAGTTCTTCCGAAACTGTTGGGGCCGGGCATGCGGAAGCCTCCGCCCATCTCGATGTGATATCCGCGCGGAAAATCCAGTTGGTCGTGACTATTCCACAGCCACCACGGGGCGTACAAGTGCGCCCCCCCGAAACCATCGGTGTCATACCGTGGCAGGCTCTCCAGGGCCGGCAACGTGCCGCGCAGGCTGAAGCCCACCGTGTCCATCAGATACCGTCCGACCAGCCCGGAACCGTTGGCGATCCCGTCGGGAAAATGCTTGGACTTGGAATTGAGCATCAGCCGCGCCGTCTCGCACGCCGAAGCTGCCAGCACCACGGCTCGACCGCGCAGGCGCTTTTCCGTCCTCGCTTCCTTGTCGATGTAGAGCACGCCCTTGGCGAGTCCCTGCTCGTCGACTTCGACCTCTCGCACCATCGCATCCGTGATCACGGACAGGTTGCCGGTCTTCATGGCGGGGAAGATATCCACTTGGGAAGCGGAATAATTCGAGGCCGTCAGGCAGCCGCGCCCGCATTGGCCGCAATAGTGGCAAGCGGGGCGGTCGTTGAGGGAGCGGGTGATGACGGCGCGCCGGTTCGCGATGAAGGGCACTCCGAGTTTCTTGCCAGCGGCGCGCATCAGGCGCTCGTGCACTTTCGGCTCGGGCGGCTCGTGGAACTTGCCGTCCGGCGCGCTGCGGATGCCCTCGACCGTGCCGGTCACCCCGATGTAGTCTTCGGCGCGGTCGTACCAAGGCGCGATGTCGTCGTAGCTGATCGGCCAGTCCCAGCCGATGCCATCGCGGGAGTAGGGCTTGAAGTCAAGATCCGAAAAGCGGAACGACATCCGGCCGTAATGATTGGTGCGGCCGCCCACCACCCGCGAGCGGAACCAGGCGAACTCGGTGCCGGGAGCGGAGGTATAGGGCTCGCCTTCCAACTCCCAACCGCCGCTGACAGCTGTCATGAAGCCGTAGGCCTGACCCGTCCCGAAGTAGGCCCGGCCGCCGTCCTCGGCGGTGCGGTGACCGTAGTCATGCGGCCACTTGTGGGTCTTGTAGTCCTTCTGCGGATCCAGCATCGGACCCGCCTCGAGGAGGGCGACCTTGATGCCCTTCTCGGCGAGGACGCGCGCCATGGTGCCCCCTCCGGCACCGGCGCCCACCACGACTACGTCGTATTCAGTCTCTGCCATTCCCGTTTCCACTGCCTCCAAGCTGCCTAGCCAGTACGAGCCGGCCGCCCCCGGCCGCAGCTATTGGGCGGAAGCGGGCAACGGATCGGGCCGCCTGTTGACGACTCCATCGTAAGCCTCGGCGATAGAGATATTATGCGCTGTCAGCATGTGGCCCGTGGCGCGATTCAAGTTGATTTGCGCGTTGGCGTACTCATTCTGGGTCGCGATCACGCTGGTGCGGGCGTTGGCCAGGTCCCGCTGGGCCTGCACGACCTGAAAGATTGTTGACGCGCCCAAGTTGTATTTCTTCTGCTCGGCATCCAGCGTCTGCTCCTGCAATTCCTGCGCCTTCAGCGCGGCGGCGTAGCGCGCGCGCGCCTGCTGGATGCGGATCGTAGCCGACTGCACCTCGGTGCGGATTGCGTTGCCAGCCTGCACGAAACGAATCTCCTGCTGGCGCTTCTCCAGCAGCGCCGCCGTGTAGTCGGCACGGGCCTGGCGATTCTTCAACGGAATGTTGAGCTGCACCCGAACTTGGTAGTCCGGGAAGTTGCGGCGCAGCAACTGACCGCCCGCTGTGCCCAGACCGCCAAGGAAGAACGGGGAGATGAGCGAATTTTCGCCCGGGAGGCCGCGGAACAGGGCGTTCTCCGATCCGGCCAGAGCGTTGTTGGTCAGGTCCACGACCAAGTCCGCACTGGGCAGCAGGCCGTTCTTGACACCGGCCAAGCCCAGATCGGTGTTTTCGAGACGGATCCGGTTCTGCTCCATGTCGGCGCGCGCCGCTAGCGCGATGTCCATCAGATTCGCAACGGGCTCCATAACCTCGTCTGGGTCGATCTCAATGTCCTGCGTCGGCACGATCTCGGCATGCAGCAGCGTGGGACTTGCGATGCCATTGACGCTGATCGCGTCCTTGAGGATCGTCTCTTGCAACTGCACTTCGGTCTGCGCCGCTGTCAGGTCCGCCTCCCGGGCCGCCACCTCGGCTTCGGCCCGGATGATCTCGATCGGCGCGAGCGTCCCGATTTCCACGCGCCGCTTGTTGTCGCTGTAGAGCTTCTTCGCCAAGGCCAGGTTCTGCCTCTGGCTCTCGACCTGGGCCCGCAGCGACACCAATCCCCAGTAGATCCCGGCAACCCTGGCTACGACCTCTTCGACCTGCAATTTGAACTGCAGATTAGAGATCTCGTTGTTGTTCTTGGCGACCTTGATGTTGCGCGTGTTGACGGCCACGCCGAAGCCCTGCAACAAAGGCTGGGTGACGCGCAGCGTCAGGGCGCTGATCAGCGACGGATTGAAGTTGGTGCGCAGGCTGTTGGTGTCGCTTCGCGAATTGTTCCAGACCAGCGCGGCGGTCGCTCCGGAGACGAATCCCGTGCGAATGCCCACCTGCGAATTGCTGATCTCGCGCACGAGCGTGTTGGTGCCCGTGACGAAGTCGCTGGTCTGCGGATTGGAAAAATGCCCCCAATCGACGTTGCCAAAGATCGACGGATCCAAATTCACGGCTTGGGTGCCGAAGAAGGTGCTGGCATCGCCAATGGCCCCAGCCCCGCCTTGGCCGACGCCCGCGCCGCCCGCGCCGCCGCCGCCCGCGCGTTGCGTGATGCCGGTGGCCTGGCCGGCGGGCCCTCCGCCACCGGTGTCGCCTAAACCGGTGGAAAGCGTGCTGATCTGGTTCTGCACGCCGCGCAACTGCGCGCCCGACTTGGCCCGCATCACGTCATTGGCGGCGCTTTGCGGGCCGTAGCGCGCCCACGCAATATCGAGATTGTTCTCGATCGCCAGCGCCAGTGCGTCCGCTAGCGATAGGTAGATCTTCGCGTCGTCCAGCAGGCCTTCCAGCCGTCCGGAGTTGTGCAGCGAGATATCCGGGACATTCGGGGCTTTGAAGATCCCGGTAAGCGGCGGCCAAGCCGATTGGCCGATGCTGTAGTCGATCGGCCTCGACTTCATCTCCTGTGCGCTCGCGATCGGCTGCAAGAGCACTGCTGTGACCAACAACAGCGATAGTTGGCCAGTCCAAATCTTCATGGGGGAGGGAATAAGGGCCAAGGCACTGCAGTTGAATGCAGAATCCCAGATAAGTTAGACGCTGAGGGTGATTCGTTGGTTACGCGACAGGCGCGGGCGGGAGGTTCCCGAACCGCGCTAACCTGCGTATGTTGTGTCCGCGGGCCGCAGTTGGAGACTCACGCTGGCCTACGACGGCACCGCCTATAGCGGCTGGCAGGTCCAACCGGCCGCAGCCACGGTCCAAGGGACTGTCGAAGCTGCGCTTGAGGTGCTTGAGGGCCAACCCGTCAGCCTCACGGGCTCGGGACGCACCGATGCCGGCGTACATGCGCTGGCCCAAGTGGCGTCATGCACGTTGTGCAAGCCGATTCCCCCCAATGGCCTGCTCAAGGCGCTCAATCGCCTGTTGCCGACTGACATCCGCGTGAGCGATGCGGGCTTGGCGCCGGAAGGGTTCCACGCTCGCCACTGGGCTTCAGCCAAGACCTACGAATACCGGGTTCAGAGGGCGCCGATATGTCCGCCATTCGAGGCCCTGTACACCTACTGGCACCCTTATCCGCTAGACGAGGAGGCGATGCGGCTGGCGGCGGAGCGACTGGTCGGGGACCACGACTTTCGCTCGTTTGCATCTAGTGGCGGAGACTCCCAAGAATCCACCGAGCGCTCGGTGTTCTCGTCCGTCCTGCGGAGAGAAGACGATTTGCTGGTCTACCGCGTGCGCGGTTCGGGCTTCCTGTATCGGATGGTGCGCAACTTCGTCGGCACGTTGCTGGAAGTCGGTCGAGGCAATCTCGTGCCCCGCGACATTGACCGCATCCTAGCTGCCCGCGACCGCCGCGCGGCCGGGCCCACCGCTCCGGCTCGAGGACTCTTCCTAGCGAGCGTGGAATACCCGGACGAGCCCGCGGGGGACGATCCAGCGCCACTCAGCTCGTCCGCGTGAGGATGAATCCGGCGATCTCGCGCAGAGCCCAAGCGGATTCGCCGAAGCCCTCAAGCGCGGCCACGGCGCCGTCGACGCACTGCTGGGCGCGCAACCGTGACTCGGCGAGACCGTGGACCGCGGGATATGTCGCCTTGCTCTGGGCTTGGTCCTTGCCAGCAGTCTTTCCCAATTCCTCCGATGACGAGACCACGTCCAGTATGTCGTCCACGATCTGGAAAGCCAGTCCGATCCTGCTTCCATACTCGCCCATCGCTTCCAAGCGGGGCGCATCGGTGTCGGCGATCAGGGCTCCGAAGCGCACCGATGCCCGAATTAGGGCAGCGGTCTTGGCACGGTGGATGTACTCGACCCGGGCCGGGGACGGGGCACCGCCTTCGGCCGCGAGATCTTCGACCTGCCCGCCGATCATTCCGTTCAGCGTGCCGCCGGCCGAGGCAAGTTCGCCGACCAAGGCGGTTCTGATGTGGGCCGGGGCGTCCAATTCGGCCAGCAACTGGAATGCCAGCGTGAGCAGAGCGTCGCCGGCAAGGATGGCTACCGCCTCGCCATAGGCCTTGTGACAGGTCGGCTGACCGCGCCTCAAGTCGTCGTTGTCGAGCGCCGGCAGGTCGTCATGGATCAGCGAGTAGGTGTGGACGCACTCCAAGGCGCATCCCGCCGCGGTTGCGCCGCCATCCCGACCACACGCTTCTGCGGCGGCAATGGCGAGGATCGGCCTGATGCGCTTGCCACCGGCAAACACGCTGTGGCGCATGGCCGCATGGATCGCCCCCGGCGGGGCAGCCGCCGGGGGCAGGATTCTATCCAACTCGCGATCCACCCGCAGGCGCCGGTCGCGCAGGTAGTGGCCGAGAGCCTCGGGCGGCACCGGCTAGACGGGCTCCCCGTCTTCAAGGTGGAAGGGCTCGGGCTCGAGCTTGCCGTCCCGCTTGATCAGCGCCTCAACCTTGGTCTCGGCCTCTTCGAGTTGCTTGCGGCAATTTTGGCTCAGCAGTACGCCCTGTTCGAAGAGTTCCAAAGACTCCACCAGCTCCAAGTCTCCACTCTCGAGCTTGTCGACGATCTTGTCCAAGGACTCCAGCCCCTGTTCGAAGGTCAGTTCTGGCTTCTCGTCGGGCATGGCGTTCTGAAGCGCCATTGTACTGCGCCGGGGCGTGAGCGGCCAGTACCCCGGGCGGGTGCGACAATTGCCGCAACGGCTCGCGGCGATGCCCTCGTTTCCTTGGTCTTTGCGTCAAATCAGTCCGCTCCTCCGGAAGGGCGAACTCTCGCCGCTGGACATCGCGCAAGCCACGGTCAGAGCCATCGAGCGAGCCGAGCCGGCGGTCCAAGCTTGGTGCCACTTGAACTTGGACGCAGCCCTGCAGCGGGCCGAAACCCTGGCTGAAGAGTTGAAAGATGCCCAGCCACGCAGCCCGCTGCACGGTGTGACCTATGGCGCCAAGGACATCTTCGACACCGCCGGGCTGCCTACCGAATGGGGCAGCGCGACGCAGCGCGGTCGCGTTCCAAGCAGAGACTGCGACCTCGTCGCCGAACTGGACTGTCTCGGCTGCGTTCTAGCAGGCAAGACGCACACCACCGCGTATGCGTACTACGACACGGGCCCAACGCGGAATCCGCACTCGGCCGGGCACACTCCGGGCGGGTCGTCGAGCGGGTCGGCCGCGGCCGTGGCGGCCGGCATGGTGCCACTGGCCATTGGCAGCCAGACTCAAGGCTCGGTTCTGCGACCGGCTTCGTTCTGCGGGGTGGTTGGCTTCAAGCCGACCCTCGGCTCCCTGCCACTCGCCGGCGTAATGCGGTTCGCTCCTAGCTTGGATCACGCGGGACTATTCGCGGCTTCTGCGTCGGACATGGAGTTCGCCTGGCGGGCGCTCGGATCTGAAACCGAGCAAGCAGGCCCCGAATGGCTATCGATTGTCGATTGGCCGCCACAAGGACGACTCGATCCCGACATGGCGATGTGCTTTCGCTCGGCAATCCAAACTCTGGCGGGCGGCGGCTTGCAGGTCCGGCGGGTTCCCCGCCCCGAATTCCTAGACGCCCTTCCGGCGGCGCTTCACACGGTCATGGCCTACGAGGCCGCCCTCGAGCACGGCGAGCGCTATCGCGCACACGGTCCAGCAATGGGAGCCAAACTCGCCGCGCTGCTTGACGAAGGCCTGCGGGTTGGAAGGGACGGGTACGCCGGCGCCCTGCAGACTCTGCGCTCGGCCCGGGAAGCTTACCGACAGTGGGCGAGCCAGCATCCCGTCGTGGCCACCCCCGCTGCGCTCGGCCCCGCTCCGCAAGGCCTAGAGTCCAGCGGAGATCCGCGCTGTAACGCACCGTTCACCGCGCTGGGCGTACCCGCGGTCTCGCTCCCTATGCCGACGGGGCCGCGGCAGTTGCCGATGGGAATGCAACTTGCGTCGGCTGATGGCCGTGACGGCTTGGTGCTGGCAGCAGCCTCCACCTGCGAGAGACTTTTCCGCGAGCGCTCGTGAGGGCTCCCGCGCTCGACCGCCGATCGAGCGCGCGGCAAGAGACACGCCTACAGGCCCAGAGGATTCTGCTGGGCGATAACCCCCGAAACCGTCCCTGAAAACCAACGATTGGCGATTTGCGACAAGCAGGTGGGCTGCGGGCCCCTGTGGGCGCCTCGTAAGTGCCGGGGAGAAGCCTGAGTAGCGTTAGCCGTCCGCCGGTAGCGGATCGTGGTGGTGCTCGCAGGAGTGCCGAGCGAATCCCCAGCGGTTGCGGGTGGGACCATGCAGTCCTAGCCTGCGGCCCTCGACGAGCCGCCGCTGGGGCTGCCCTACTGCCCTGGCTGGGAGGTCGCTGGAGGCCCCCTGCGTACGGGGCGGCAAAGTGCCGCCCCGTGGATCCATCGCTCGTTGCGGTCCGATCTAGAACCGCAGCGTCAGCCCGAACTGGAACTGCCGTTGATCGGCGGAAGCACTCTGCACGCGGCCGAAATTGCGGTTGGACACGTCGCCGTTGGGGTTGTTGAAGTGCGGGGTATTGGTGAAGTTGAACGACTCCAGCCGGAAAGTGAGAGCCGCGCTCTCGCCCAGTGCCGCGACCGGAAAACGCCGGAACAGCGAGAAGTCCCAGTTGAACAGTCCCGGCCCGTCGAGTATTTCCCGTCCGGCATTACCGAGGGTACCCTGCTGCGGAACTGCAAAGGCGTCGGTCGTGAACCACAGAGCAGTCCCGCCCGGGCCCGCGATCTCGCCAATTCGACTCGGGGTTCCCACGACATCGGCGCGCTGGCTGTTGCCGCCAGCGTTCAGTGTCGAGCCGGGAGCCGTGACCGTGAAAGGCTCGCCCGTCATGGCGCTCACTATGCCCTGCACCTGCCAATCGCCGAGTATCCAGCGGCCAGCCCCGTGTTTCAGGAATGCCTTGTTCTTGCCAAAGGGCAACTCGTAGGTGTAGCTCGACACCCACGTGTGCCGGCGGTCTTGGTTCGTCCGGCCCTTGTTTGTCAGGAACGCGCCGATGATGCCGTTAACTTGAAGCCCGCCGGTGTCATCGCTGAAGTTCAGTCCCTTGCTCCAAGTGTAGGCGTTCGTCATCGAGAAGCCTCTGCTGAAGCGGCGATTGATCTTCATTTGCAGCGAGTTGTAATAAGTGTGCGTGCCGATTCGCGTGCGGGTGCTTTGCGTGCGGCCAAAGAGCATGTTGAGCGGACGGGTCGCATTTCCGGTGCCTGGAGTCGTCGCAGCGTTGTACTCCAGGCGGCTCTGATTGTTGACTCCATGGTTTCCGACGTACGCGAGGTCCAACGTGAAATCATGCACCAGCGTTCGCTGGATGGCGAAGTTCCAACTCTGCACGTAGGGCCGGCGCATGTCTGGGTTGACCCATGTCAGCGTCTGCCGTGAGAAGAGGGCGTTTTCCGGCGAACTCAGGTCAACCAGTCCGTTGTCCGGGATATTGAACTCCTGGAACGCCGGGAATCCCTCCGCCATCGCACCCGATGCGGTGAACGAGTTCGGAGCCACGAAGGCGTTGTTCTGCTTCACCGGGAAGTTCTGCTGCCCCATGATGCGGTTGATGAAGCTGATGCCGTAACCCGTGCGAATCACGGTCTTGTCGTTCAGCCGGTATGCAATTCCCATGCGTGGCCCCCACCCGAGATCTGAGCGAATGCCGTTGTCCTCGGGTCGACCGCCAATGCCGCTCAGCTCTAGTGCGTTCGTGAGCGGATTGTAGTTCGAGTAGCTGCCAGGGAATCGCGGTTTGGAGGGATTTTCGCGCTCCAAGCGCAATCCGAGGTCGAGCGTGAGTTTCGGACTGACCTGCCACTTGTCTTGCATATACCCGGCGAAAATTAATTCACGTCGAGTTGGGAACTGGACGTCTAGGTCGCGCCCGTGGCCGCCTGGCTGGTCGAGCAGGAATGCCGCGAAGGCGTTGGCGATACCAAGGGTCTGGTTCGGCCCGGTGCAATCCGCGTTGCAGGCGGTCTGGCCTCGCTCGAACATGAACCGGCCGCGCGGGTTGAACGTCTGCGTCTGCAACAGATCGTTGCGTTCCCGCCGCACCTCGAATCCGAAGCGGGTCACGTGATTGCCGAAGGTCTTGGTGAAGTTGTTGACAATCCCGAAGAACGTTACCGACCGCGCCCACGGCAGCGATGGCGAGAACCCCACCAAGGGCCGGTCCAAGCCGTTGACGCGCACCTCGGAGAGGCCGCTTGTCCACTCGTTGACGTTGACGCCAGGAATGCCGATTTCCTCGGCCGTCTTCAGGCCGGTGTCTGCGTTGATCGCGTCGTTGCGATTACGGACGATGCCAAACCGCCCCTCCCACACAAAGGTTGGAGAGAACACATGCGAGTAAGAGATCATCGGGCTTTGCGTCCTTGCCGGACCACTGCCGGAAAAACCGTTGTTGCGCGGGCCTCCGTAGATGCCGCAATTGGGGCCATAGAGTCCGCAGTCGGTCACCGTAGCCTTCTGCAAGCTGTAGCGAACCGTCAGCCTTCCGCTGGAGCTCACGACGTAGTCGTACTTCACGTCGAAGGCATTGATGTCCTTGATTCGCACGACCGGGAGCTCTTGGTTCCGAGAACCGATCCCGCCCGGACGGTTCGGCTCCGGGATGAAGCCCACCATGGCAGAGGCGATCGGGCTGATGCGAGTCTGCGGCACCATGTTGCCCATGAAAGCGGTCCGCCCGTTGCCCTCGCCGTCACCTGTCAGTGGATCGTAGATGGTGGCGGCTTCGCCGGAGAAGTCGCCGGTGCGAAACGGCGTGGTCGGAATCCGGTCCAATTCAACCTGTCCCAGATGGTCACGGCTACCTTGGTAGTCGCCGAAAATGAACATTTTGTTCCGGATGATCGGACCACCCGCGGTGAACCCGAATTGGTTGTAAACCGTATGCGCCTTGCTCGTCGCGAATACTTGCTTTGCCTGGGCGTTCTCGTTGCGGTGGAAGGCGAACACGCTTCCATGGAAGTCGTTGGTTCCCGAGCGCAGGGTGACATTCACAACCGATCCGCCGGCGTTGCCGAATTCGGGGTCGAAATTGGATGTTGAAATGTCGACCGTTTGGATCGCTTCAGCGGGCGGTACCAGCGCCGTCAGGTTGCCGTTGTCGATCTTGTTCTCGATTCCCTCAATCTGGAAGTTGTTGTATTGGCGCCCTTGGCCGTTGACACGCACCGCCAGCGAGTCCTGCGAGTTGTAAAACTGCGAGTGCGGACGGGTCAAGCGGCCCACGCCGGGTACAGTGGCCAGCAGGCCTTGGTAATTGCGATTGAAGAGCAGCGGAAGGTCTTTCAGCTGCTGGTTCTCGATCTTGACGCCGGTGTCGGCGCGGTCGGTCTGCAGCACTGGAGGCGCGCCGGTCACCGTCACGGTCTCGGTGACAGCCCCAGGCGTCAGCTCAAGGTCAACGCGTACGGTTGAGTTTGGCTGCAGGTCAACGTCACCCCGCACAGAGGTGCTGAATCCTTCCGAAGCGACTTCGACCTGGTACAGACCCGGATCGAGATTCGGAAAGACATATAGACCGCTCTCGTTGGTCTCGCCTTCGCGTGCCACGTTCGTGTTTGTTTCCATCAAGGCGATGGACGCCCCGGGGATCACCGCACCCGATGGATCGGTGATAGTTCCGAGAATTTGCCCCTTCAGGACCTGTGCGTCAAGTCGCGTCGCTGCGGTGCATGCCAGCAGTGCCGTCACCGCAAACAGGCCAAAGGTTTGTCGTATGGTCTTGTGCATCGTGCACACTCCTCCGGATCGCCCAACTACTAGTCGGAATGTAAGAGGCTTACAGCCCCGAGGTGTTTTCTCCAATGCCAAGCACAGTCCCCGCGTGCCTGTCTCTTGGGAGCTCCTCCTGCATTATAGGGGTGGGCCTGGTGGGAACCGTCCAGCACCAACATAATTGCCGAGCCACTCTCTCTTATGGTGTCGGAGCGAGCGGAACCGCGACAAAGGTGGCTGCGAGTGCGGACCGCGACTTTCTACAGGCGTTCTTGCCCGACAACTGGCGCGACCTAGCGGCCGAGGCCGGCGCGTTGAAGGGGCTGCGCAAAGACAGGTCGGCGGCGAGCCATCTGTGCGCCTTGTTGGAGCCATCTCGGATGCGGGTACCGTCTGCGCTGGCAGGTCGAACCGATCATCAATCGCTTCAAACCCATCGCCCAGCTCGTCCACTTGCCCAAGGATTACGACGAAAGCGCCAAGGCTTGGATATGCGGCGACGTGCTGGTCGCACTACTGGCCAAAGAGGTCTTCCTTCAGGCTCGTCTCTCATTGGAAGAGACGCCATGTGCCGGAGCATGTATGCTACGAGGGAAGCTTGTTCGGGCGCGTTCTCGATGTCATTCACTCCCGCCACAGAAACGGAAGTTCCCGCCCTCACCCCACCAGCAGCTGCCGCGGCGGCACGTGAGCCAGAGGATGTCGAGTACCCGGAAGGGAACTGGATCGCGCAGAGCGTCTGGCACGGCGATGCGGTCAGCCAGGCCACGGTCGCCTTGAAGAACCACTTCAGCAATCGCGAGGATGTGCTCGTGGCCATGGAACTGGTGGTGTACTACGAGCGCGGCAATGACAAGGTCTGTCTGCAGCCGGATGTGCAGGTGGTGTTCGGCGTGCAGCGCGGGAACCGCAGCTCGTACAAGGTCTGGGAAGAGGGCAAGGTAGCGGATTTCGTGCTGGAGGTGGCCTCGCCCTCAACGGCGGACAAGGATGCCCGGCACAAGGCGCAGGAGTACGCCCGGATCGGAGTGCGCGAGTATTGGCGGCTGGACCCGACCGGGTCGCTGCTGGCGACGCCCTTGGAGGGCTGGGAGGCGAACGGGGGGGGCTATCACCCGGCGCAAGCGGTGGCGAGCGGCGCGCGGGGTGGTTGGTTGCGGAGCCGGGCCTTGGGGCTGGAGTTGCGCAGCCAACGGCAGGACGGGGCGACAGTGCTGGTGTTCAGGGATCCGCGCACGGGGGAAGAGTTCAACGGGGATCTGGGAGAAGCGGAGCGACTGCGGCGGGCAGCGGAAGAGCGTGCCAGTGCCGAGGCGAAACTCAGACAGTCGGCGGAGGAACTCGCCAGTGCCGAGGCAAAACGTGCCAGTGCCGAGGCGAAACGTGCGAGCGCCGAGGCGAAACGTGCGAGTGTGGAGGCCGAGCGCAGACGGGCAGCAGAGGAACGCGCGAATGCCGAGGCGAAATCTAGGCGGGCAGCAGAGGAGCGAGCGCGGGCATTGGAGAAGCAACTTCGGACACTCGCTACCGAAAGCCCTTCGTCGGAACGCAAGCCTTAGCAGCCAGGGCCACGAGTCCTCAGCGAGCTGGCTGGGACAATACCACGCAATCCCGAACCGCGAACGGACGTTCCAACCTCAGGAGATGGCTGATTGGGCTTCACCGCAGGCCTCCCCGCGAGCACACAATGCCCGCCACATTCAAAGACCTCGCGGCCGGCGACTCTTGCCCCAAGCTGCTCGGAGCAAATCCATAGCTGTTTCGGGCCGCAACCAAGGATGGGGCAGATAGTGGATCAGGATGAGGATTCCGAATGCTTGAGGTCGCATTGGTCTTCGTCGCCTGCGGACTGGCGATCTACATTGTGAATCGCATCGCCCCGGGACACGCATCGCTCGCGCTCTCAGTTGCGCTTGTGGCGGCTGTCGCGGCGGGCGTGGCCCGCTGGGATCCGCCTGCGGCCAAGCCCATCCCACAGAGGCCCTTGGAGCTTCGCGACGCAGGTTCCCGCGGCGGGACCGATTTCGCATCTTCGGACAGTTGCCTCCCGTGTCACCCGCGCGAGCACTCGAGTTGGCAAGAAGGCTTCCACCGCACGATGACACAAGTCGCCACGGACGAGACTGTCGTGGCGGACTTTGGGGACTTGACGCTCTACTTTGACGGCCGACCCTATCGGCTGTTCCGTTCGAATGACTCCTTCCGGGTCGAATTGTCCGACCCGGACATGGTTGACCAAGCTTTGGCCCTAGCCCAGCAAGGGGACCTCGACCAAGCCCAGCGATTCGCCAGCACGATCCCGCGGGTAATCCGCCCCATAGTGATGTCCACGGGGTCGCACCACTACCAGCTCTATTGGTACCCCTCGGGCAAGGGCCGCGAGCTTTACATGTTGCCCTTCGCATATCTGATCGAAGAACAGCGCTGGGTGCCGAGAGTCTCGGTGTTCCTGACGCCGCCAAACACGCTTGAGCCCCGCAAGGTATGGAACCGCGACTGTCTTCCATGCCATGCCACGGGAGGACGCCCGCGATACGAGCCCGGGGGACAAGGTACGCCTGACACGCGGCTCGCAGAGATCGGCATAGCTTGCGAGGCTTGTCACGGTCCGGCGGCGGAACACGCCGCCCTGAACCGTAATCCGTTCAAGCGTTACGGCCACTATATCGGCGGCGAGCCCGATGACAGCATCACTCAGCCTCGGTCGCTCGACGCGATCCGGGCGGGAGAGGTCTGCGGGCAGTGCCACTCGCTCAACACCCAGTACAACGGCGAAGACTGGGCTGCCTCATTTGTGGACGGCACGCCATATCGACCCGGTCACGACCTTTCCGAGACCACCTACATCGTGCAGTCCGAGACCCTCGCGAAGTCGCCGCTGATGGAGCAGTTCGTACAGGAGCGCCCGGGGTTGATGGACGAATGGTTCTGGCGAGATGGCGAGATCCGGGTCGTCGGCAGGGAATACAACGGCCTGATCGAGTCACCTTGCTTCAAGGGCGGCGAGTTTTCTTGCTTGTCCTGCCATTCGATCCACGAGAGCGAACCGGACGATCGCCTCAAGGCCCACATGAGAGGTGATGCGGCCTGCACGCAGTGCCATGCCGAGTACGGTACTACTCCGGCCGCCCACACCCACCACGAACCCTCGTCCGAAGGCAGCCGGTGTCAGAACTGCCACCTTCCGCACACGAGCTACGGGCTCCTCAAGGCGTCTCGCAGTCACCGTGTTTCCATCCCGTCTGTCGGCCTCGATATCTCCGCCGGACGTCCGAACGCATGCAACCTATGCCATCTAGACCGTTCTCTGGGATGGACGGCGAAGTATCTTGACGAGTGGTACGGCATTGGCGCGCCGGCATTGGATGAGCTGCAAGCAGGCTTGGCCGCCGCACCCGTTTGGTTGTTGCGGGGGGATGCCGGAGTCCGGGCGCTCGCGGCTTGGCATTTTGGTTGGGAGCCCGCCCTCGAGGCCTCAGGCTCAGGCTGGCAGACGCCCTTGATCGCCCCGTTGTTGGACGACCCTTACGATGCGGTGCGGTTCATCGCCGGGCGGTCGATGCGGAGGTTGCTCGGCAGTGCTGCTCTCGATTACGACTTTCTGGATCCTCCGGATCAGAGGCGTGCAGCGGCGGCGCGGATCGTCGGCTCTTGGAGGCCCGATTCCCACGAGTTGCCGCCGCGATTCTTCGCCACCGACGGCAGTCCTGACTCGAAGTTAATCCGCGAACTGCTTGCGGACAGGGACGACCGCCCGGTTCACTTGGTCGAATAGGTCAAGCCGCGTGTCACCGACAATTCCACAACCAACTGCATCCCTCGCAAGAAAGCATGTGCGTTTCGGCTGGCTGATGCTCGCCGCATTCGCCATCGTGGGAATAACCTTGGAAGGGTTTCACGGTTTCAAGACCGGGTGGTATCTCGAAGACGCCTACGAAACCCGCCGACTGCTGTTCACTCTCGGGCACGCTCACGGCGCACTTCTCGCCCTGATCAACGTTGTCTTCGGCGTGGCATCGGCGGTTCTCGGAGGAAGCGTCCCGAAGCTCCTTCAGGTCTCGCGTCTGCTGTTGGCGGGCACTGTGCTGCTACCGGCCGGCTTCTTCCTAGGTGGGTTTGGCTTGTACGGAGCTGATCCGGGAATCGGTGTGTACCTAGTCCCCATCGGCGCGGTGTGCGTACTGGCGGCATTTTTCATCGCCGCATTCTCGGGAGGTCCTTCCGTGCCCGAGGCCGAGCCTTCGAAACCAGATAGCGGTGCGCGCACGCGATCGAGAAGGTCGAGGCGCTAGCTTGTTCTGTCGATACCAAAGACGCACACTTCGCGACCTTCGACGACCGTGTCCGCGGCCCGCGTGAAAGAGGCGTTGGTCACTGGCTATCATTCCGAGGCGGGTCCCTGCGGTTCCGGACTCGACGGAAACGAGCTTGTGGTCCTCGATAGCCGGACGGCCCGCCAGCATCCTGCGGCATCCCGTCCGCGGTAGTGGTGACGCCAACAGCGACGAATCGAGGAGCCACCAAGTCTGGATGTTTCCAGCACCTGCCCTGAGTACGGCCCACCGTCCCAGTCCCTCCATCGCCCCCACAGCCGTGATACGCTCAAAGTGTCGGTGGGCGATCTGCCATGCGCATTCTCCTCACTGGAGGTGGCGAAGGTGCCGCCCTCATCGCAGCCCGCCTGATTCGGGAAGGGAATCAGGTCACTATTGTCGAGAAAGATGCCCAGCGCTGCGTCGAGCTAGAAGAACACCTCGACGCCAAGATAGTCAAAGGCAGCGCGAGCAGCGTGAGCACCCTGCAAAAGGCCGGGCTAGCGAATGCCGAGATGTTGATCGCGGAGACCGACTCCGACGAGATCAACCTGCTAAGCTGCCTGATCGCCGAGGCCAACTCGAACGTCGCGATCAAGGTCGCCCGGATCCGGACGCACGAGTTCCGCCAATGGGACCAGATCCTCGGCGATGTCGGGCTCAATGTAGACCGGATCATCCACCCGGAAACCACCATCATGGACCGCATCATGCGCGTGCTGCATGCGCCGGGCGTGTCCGACATTCTGGATTTCGCCGAAGGCAAGATCAAGCTCTTCGGCATGAATGTCCAAGTTGACAGCTGGTTCGCCGGCAAGACGGTGGAAGAGCTCGACGCCGCTGGTCCTCCGAAGAACAGCATGATCGCGATGATCTTCCGCGGCCAAGAGGTCATCATCCCGCACGGGGCGCAGAAACTGCAGCCGGGCGACCACATCTACATCTGCACCACCAGCGCGGACCTCAATGCAGTGTTCGCGTTCATGGGCATCCAGCAGAAATCGGCTTTGCGAAGGGTCGTCATCGTGGGTGGGCGCCAACTCGGCATTTGGGTCGCCCAGGAACTCGAACAGGCGGGAGTGCAAGTCAAGCTGATCGAGCGCGATTCCGCCCGCTGCGAGATGATCTCGACGATCCTCGACAAGACCGTGGTGGTCCACGGGGATCCGACCGACCAGCAGACGCTGGAAGAAGAGAACATCGAGGGTGCCGACGCCTTTCTCGCGCTCACCCGCGACGACGCCGACAACGTCGTCGCGTCGCTGCTGGCGCGGCGTCTCGGCGCCGACAAGATCGTAGCCCTGACCAACCGCACGAACTACTTGCCGATCGTGCAGCGGCTGGGCATCAACACGGCCATTAGCCAACGGCTGACCGCTGTGGATATGATCTTGAGCTTTGTCCGCAAGGCCGACGTGCTGTCGGTGACGACCTTTCGCGAGGAAGAGGCCGAGGCCCTCGAGTTCATCGCAAGGAAGGGTTGCAACATCGTCAACCGCAAGCTGCGCGACATCAAGCTGCCCCGCGAGGCCGTTGTCGGGGCGATCGTGCGGGATGACGGCTACGTGACCGTGCCGCGCGGCCAAGCGACGGTCCAGGAAGGCGACCGCGTGATCATATTCTCGCTGGCCAACACCGTGCCGGAGTTGGAATCGCAGTTCCTGGGACAGCGAACCCGGCACTGGAACGCGGCGTGATCCACTGGATCCTGATTGGCCGGGTCCTCGGGATCTTCTTAGCGGCATTTGGCGCCAGCATGGGCGTCCCGGCGATCTATTCGCTCGCGACCGGCGGGGAAGACCTTGCCGCGCTGTCCGGCGCAGCGTGCCTGACCAGCGGAGTCGGGGTCGCGCTCTGGCTGGCGTGCCGCGGTGCCCGGCGCGAACTCACCCAGCGCGAGGGAATCTTGCTGACGGTGGCGGTGTGGCTAGCGGCAAGCCTGTTCGGCAGCCTGCCCTTTGTGTTCGCCCCCGGCATCACAAGCCTCACCGACGCCGTGTTCGAGGCCACGTCCGGCGTGACGACGACGGGAGCTTCGATTCTGCCGGAGGTGGAATCGCTGTCGCGCCCCATCCTGCTCTGGCGCGCGCTGGTTATGTGGCTGGGCGGCATGGGCATTGTGGTCTTGGTCATCGCGGTCCTGCCCTTGGTCGGTCACGGCGGCATGCACCTGTACCGGGCCGAGTTCTCCGGAGCCCAGTCGGAAAAGCTCACGCCACGCGTGGCCGAGACCGCCACTTCGGTGTGGGGCATCTATGTTGCCCTCACCATCGCGCTGGTGGTCTTGCTGGTGGTGGCGGGAATGGAGCCGTTCGAAGCGGTCGCACATGCCTTCACGACGCTGGCAACCGGCGGCTTCTCCACGCGCACCGCCAGCATTGGGGCATTTGGCAGCCCCGCCATCGAATTCGCCACGACCGCGTTCATGATTCTCGGCGGCGCCAGCTTCATCCTGCACTACCGCGCCTTGCTCGAACGACGACCGCTAGCAGCGCTGCGCGACCACGAATTCCGGTACTACCTTGGGGTGATCTGCCTCGCGACCTTCACGATAGCGGCCCTGTTGTACTGGCAGCAGGGCTACGCCTTGGAAAAATCCTTGCGCACGGCGCTGTTCCAAGTCTCCTCCATCACCACGACAACCGGCTTTACGACGGACGATTTTGAATTGTGGCCACCGCTCGGACAGTTGATCCTGCTGGTGCTGATGTTCACCGGCGGCTGTACCGGATCAACTTCCAGCGGCATGAAGATCTCTCGGATGTTGGTCCTGTTCAAGGTGGTGTCCCGCGAGTTCAAGCGCATGGTCGAGCGCCATGGCGTATTCGCCGTCAGGCTGGGGGGCAAAGTCGTGCCCGAGCCGACCATCCAGAGCCTGCTCAACCTCGTCTATCTCGCCTTCATGGTCAATTTCGTGTCGTGTCTGTTGCTGGCCGCGGTCGGCGTCGATGTCTTCACGACAATCTCGGCCGTGGCCGCCTCGATGTTCAACATTGGCCCGGCCTTGGGCGGAGTTGGCCCCACCGACAACTACTCCGCCTTGCCGAACCTGGCCAAGTGGGTGCTAACGTTCGACATGATCGCCGGCCGACTTGAGTTCTACACGATGCTGGTGACCCTGACGCCGTGGTTCTGGCGCAAGTAGTTCGAGTGCGCTGCGAAGCTTGATACTCTGAAATTCTGGCCCCGGGTTCAAGCGGGAGCGTCGTCAGCGCTGCGGTCGGAGGTGCTGGCCCTTGCGTTGAAACTTGCCCGGCGTTAGTCCGCACGGAGGATCGCTATGCAATTGGATTTCTCAAAATGCGACGGGATGGTGCCCGCCATCGTGCAGGATCATCAGGACGGTCGCGTGCTGATGCTGGGGTTCATGGACCAAGCGGCGTTCGACAAGACGGTCTCGACGGGCAAGGTCACGTTCTTCAGCCGGACCCGCAACAAGCTCTGGACCAAGGGCGAGACGTCAGGGCACTACTTGCTGCTAAAGCGCCTGGAGGTCGACTGCGACCTCGACACGGTGCTGGTTCACGCCGAAGCAGCCGGTCCCGGAGTTTGCCACGCAGGCTACCGCAGCTGTTTCTACCGCACGCTAGACGCCGGGGACTGGAAGGTTACCGACGAACAAACGTACGACCCTGCCAAGGTCTTCGGCCCCTAGGCCGCGCTCAGCAGCCATGCTCCGGATTGTCTCCAGCCGGGACCAGGCGGAAGTCGAGCAGCTCCTGCACGGCCGCGCCAACCGGCTCGCCGAGGTGGAGCGGGTCGTCATCCCGATCATCGAAGCGATCCGCCAGCGCGGCGACGATGCGCTGCGCGGATACGCGCGCAAGTTTGACGGGCTATCCGGCGAGTCTGTCCGCGTGCCAGGCCCGCGTATTGCGGAAGCAAGAAACGCTTTGTCTGCAGACTTTGCAGATGCTGTCTCGTTCGCCAGTGGGCGGATCCGGGCCTTCGCCGAGCGCCAGATGCCGCTGGAGTGGATAGAGGCCGCCGAACCGGGCATCGAGTTGGGCCAGTTGGTCCGGCCCCTAGCATCGGTGGGAACCTATATCCCTGGCGGACGCTACCCACTGCCCTCCACGATCATGATGACGGCGGTTCCGGCAATGGTCGCAGGAGTGGCGAGGATCGCGGTCGCTTCCCCAAGACCCTCGGCCGAGACACTGGGAACGGCAGCCCTGCTGGGCCTGGACGAAGTCTACGCCGTCGGCGGAGCACAAGCCATTGCTGCCTTTGCCTTCGGCACGGAATCGATCCCGAAGGTGGACAGGATCGTGGGCCCGGGCAACGCCTATGTCGCAGCTGCAAAGAAGCTGCTGGCCGGGGAGACCGGCATTGACTTCGTAGCCGGTCCAACCGAAATCGTGCTGGTCTTCGACGAAGGCGACCCGCGAGCGCTCGCCTCGGACATGCTCGCCCAAGCCGAGCACGATGTAGACGCTGCCGCGATCCTGATCACGCCGACACGTGAGTTGGCCGAATCCGTGGCCGAGCAGGTGGCGCAACAGATCCAAACGCTGCCGACCTGCGAAGTGGCCGCGAGCGCGATCCGCACCAACAGCGCGGCGATCGTGACAGACAGCCTTGCAGAAGCTTGCGACCTGTCCAACCGCATCGCGCCCGAGCACCTCGCCGTCAGCGAGTCCGTACCGCTGGAGCAAGTGCATCACGCCGGCAGCGTATTCGTGGGCAATTGGAGCCCGGAAGCGGCCGGAGACTACGTGTCCGGGCCGAACCACGTCCTGCCCACCGGCGGCAGCGCGCGCCTGCGCGGCGGGCTCAGCGTGCTCGACTACGTCAAGATCGTATCAGTGCAGAAGCTGTCCGCAGCCGGGCTTGCCAGGCTAGCCCCGGCCGCCACGGCGCTGGCGCGCGCCGAGGGGCTGGAGGCGCACGCTCGCTCTATCGAGAGCCGCACAGGCGCACTGGAGGTATCGCCCAGTGCCTAGGCCGCCCACACCGCGCCGTGCCGTGCAGGAGATGGCCCCTTACAACCCTCCCTTGGAGGGCCGCGGCCAAAAGCTGCGCCTAGATTTTAACGAAAATGTAACCGGCTGCTCACCCAAGGTGCTGGAGGTGCTGCGGACCGTTGCGAACCGCGGCTTCGTGGCCACTTACCCGGAGTACGCCGAGGCGCGGCGCAGGCTGGGAGCCCACCTGGGCGTGGACGGCGATCAGGTGATCATCGGCGCGGGCACGGACGAGGTGATCAACGCGGTGATGCACGCCTATGTTGACCCGGGCGACGAGGTCATTATTCCGACGCCCTCGTTCAGCATGTTCAAGTTCTACGCCCAATTGGTAGGCGGGGTGCCGGTCCCGGTGCCCTACAAGCAGCCCGATCTGGGCTTTCCGGTCAGCGAACTCATTGCGGCCATCGGCAAGCGGACTCGGGTGATCTGCATCGCGTCGCCCAATAACCCGACGGGCGGCGTGCTGGGCCTAGAGCAAGCGGAGCAGATTCTCGCCGCGGCGGACGGCTGCGCAGTGCTCATCGACGAAGCCTACTTTGACTTCCACGGCGAAACTGCGGTCGGGATGATCGAGCGCTGGCCGAATCTGTTCGTCGCGCGCACGTTCTCCAAGGCGTACGGCATGGCTGGCATGCGCGTGGGCGTGCTGGCATCCCAGCTTGACAACATCGCCATCGCGAGAAAAGGGCAGTCGCCCTACGGCGTCAACTCGCTCGCGATCCGCTGCGCCGTGGCAGCAATCGAGGATCAAGGCTACGTGCGGGAGTATGTTCGACAGGTGCTGCAAGCCCGCGAACTGCTCTGCGCGGCGTTTGAAGAACTCGAAATCCGCTACTGGCCGAGCCGCGCGAACTTCGTGCTCTTTGAGGTCGGCGGCACGGCAGCGGCCGTGTGTGCCGCGCTGTCCGAGCAAGGCATCCTGATCCGCGACCAATCCCGGCACATTCCCGGGGCGGTGCGCGTCACAGTCGGGCCGCTGCAGGAGACCGTCCAATTCATGGCCGCCCTAAAGGAGGTGCTCGGGCGATGACAGAACAGATGCTGGTATTCGACATGGACGGCGTGCTGGTGGATCCGACCGACACATTTCGGCGGGCGCTGATCGAGACGGTGCGGCATTTCTGCGGGCGCGAACTGACGCAGGCGGACATCGTGCGCATCAAGAACCGCGGCGGGTACAACGACGACTCGGATATCGCCATGCAAGCGATCCTAGCAGCGGGCGTTGACCTCGACGAGCGCGAAGTGCGGGAATTCGGCCGCGAACTATACTGGGGCCGCGCCGCGGACGGATATATTCGCGACGAGCGCTGGCTTGTTCACGAGGGCTTGCTGGAAAGGCTGGCCGCAAGCCACCGACTCGGCATCTTCACAGGGCGCGGGATGCGCTCGGCCCAACACACGCTGCGCCGTTTCTGCCCGGAGATCGGCTTCGACCCGATCATCACGAACGAGCAAGTCGAGAAACAAAAGCCGGCGCCTGACGGCCTGCTAAGGATCAGCGCGTCCGTGCCCGGGGCAGAAATCGTGTTTGTCGGTGACAACATCGACGATTGCCGGGCCGCCAATGCCGCCAACGTGCGCTTCGTGGGCATCGCTTCGCCCGACACGCCGCGCCACGAGGAGACCCGCCGCTTGTTTGAGCAACTCGGGGCAGAAGCGGTGCTCGACAGCGTGAACGAACTGGAGGGCGTACTGCAATGACGCCGCGCACGGCGCAAATTGAGCGCAACACGAAAGAGACCCGCATACGGGCCGACCTCAACATCGACGGGACGGGCAAGTACGAGATCCAGACCGGGATTCGGTTCTTCGATCACATGCTGGAGTCGTTCGCAAGGCACGGCGGCTTCGACCTAACGCTATGCGCGGAAGGGGATTTGGACGTGGACCAGCACCACACCGTCGAGGACTGCGGCATTGTCCTTGGCCAAGCGTTCGCGTCCGCGCTCGGAGACAAGGTGGGCATTTTGCGCAGCGGGTATTTCCTGATGCCCATGGACGAATCGCTGGCCGCCGCCGCAGTGGACCTGAGCGGGCGGCCGGCACTGGTGTATCACGCCCCGGCCCGCTTCCGCCTGGTGGGCGACTTGCAAGTCGAACTCTTGCACGACTTCTTCGATGGGTTCGCGGCGCACTGCGGCGCCAACCTGCACCTGCGAGTCTTGTACGGCCGCTCGAGCCATCATCGGATCGAGGGGCTGTTCAAGTGCTGGGCGAAGGCCATGCGCTTCGCTTGTTCGAAGGACTGGCAACTCAAAGACCAACTGCCGAGCACCAAGGGCGTGCTGGCGAAAGGAGCCTGATTTGACCGCGGTGTTTGACTACGGGGCCGGTAACCTGCGCTCGGTCGCCAACACGCTGGAGAGTGTGGCGGCGCCGTTTCGCATCGTCTCGGACGGCGCGGGGCTTGAGTCCGCGACGCGCATCATCTTGCCGGGGGTCGGCCACTACGGCCAGCTGTTGCGTTCGCTGGACCGCCTGCGAGTCCGCGAGATCCTGTGTGAGCGCATCGCGGCGGGAGTGCCATTCCTCGGGATCTGCCTAGGGCTGCAAGCCCTGTTCGAAAGCAGCGAGGAGTCGCCCGAACAGGGGTTGGGGATCTACCCGGGCCGCGTGGTCCGCTTTCCCTCCGACGCGAGGGTGCCGCACATGGGCTGGAATTGTCTCGAAACACTGGGCGAGTCGCGGCTGTTGCGCGCGGTCGGGGCTGAGCCATACGTGTACTTCGCGAACAGCTACTTCGTGCCCGCACCGGACGCCATTGGAAACGCGGCCGCGCTGTGCAGCTACGCAGGCCAGAGCTTTTGCGCGGCGCTGGAGTGCGGCAACGTGTTCGGCGTGCAGTTTCATCCTGAGAAATCAGGGCCTCTGGGTCAGCGGATCGTGCGCAACTTCCTAGCAGTCGAGCCATGCTGACGAAACGCATCATCCCCTGTCTCGACGTCACCGGCGGGCGGGTGGTCAAGGGCGTCAACTTCGTCGGCCTGCAAGATGCCGGCGACCCCGTCGAACTCAGCGCCCGCTACAACGAGGACGGTGCCGACGAGCTGGTGTTCTTGGACATCACCGCATCAAGCGACCATCGCGACACAATGGTCGACGTAGTGCTGCGGACAGCTCGCAAGGTGTTTATCCCGCTGACCGTCGGCGGAGGAATTCGATCCGTCACCGATGCCCGCAAGATCCTGATGGCGGGCGCGGACAAGGTCTCAGTCAATACTGCTGCCGTGGAGCGTCCCGAGCTGATCCGCGAACTGTCCGAGGAATTCGGAGCGCAAGCGGTGGTGCTGGCAATCGATGCCCGGCGCGAGGGGCGCGGGCGCTGGAACGTCAACACCTACGGTGGCCGCAAGGACACCGGGATCGACGCAGTCGGATGGGCCAAGGAAGGCGAGTCCACGGGAGCGGGCGAAATCCTGCTGACATCGATGGACGCGGACGGGACCAAGGATGGCTACGACTGCGAGCTAACCCGCAGTGTCGCCGAGGCCACGCGCATACCGGTGATTGCCAGCGGCGGAGGCGGCGTGCCGCGAGACTTCGTGGACGTGTTAACGGAGGGCCGGGCAGACGCGGCGCTGGCAGCCTCGATCTTTCACTACGGCACCTACACTTCGAACGGATTGAAGCGCAGGCTCGCGGAATCGGGGATTCAGGTGCGCTTGTTGGAATAGAGCCAGCCACGCTGCGCGCCCCTGTCTAGAATCTCTTACGGCAATGGCTAGGCAGACCCGAAACGTTGGTGCGTCCGTCCGCACCCGCCTGTTGCAGGTCTCCAAACGGACGGGGCAGAACTTCGATCTAGGGCTTAACCGGTATGCTGTCGAACGGCTTCTCTATCGGCTGACGCAGTCGCGCCATACCAACCGCTTCGTTTTGAAGGGCGGCATGCTGCTGATGACGCGCTTCGACGAGCGCGTGGGAGTCTACCGCAATCTCCAAGCTCGAATGCCCGTCCAGCATCCGCGGGCTATCGCATGGTCACCGCCAGGGTTGGTTGCAGGAGTCGTCGAGTTTCTTCCGGGGTGGCGTGAAGGGCCACCGTGTGCTCGTGGCGGCGTCCTCGCACTGTCGGCAAGTGCGATTCCGGCTACCTGTACGCTCCCTGACCTAAAACCCCTATCCGATCAAGGGCGCGAGCTTTTCCCTGACCTCGCACACCACCTGATGTGGAGCTGGAACTACCAGTCGGGCCCGTCGTGCGCGCCAATCCAAGCTCCTGACTTGGTCTGCGAGAACTACTCCCGTAATGGGGCCAGCACGGGGAAGCGATACTTCAAACGGGTAGCCCTTTACTGTGGAGGTTATGGGACAAAACACTGCTAGGCTCGGAGCGTCGTTATAGTTCTGCGGACTCAGCACCAAAGCGGGACGATGCCCGGCCTGTTCATGTCCTGCTTGTGGGGAGAAGTTGAGTCATACTATGTGACGCGCGTCTGGCACGTATGGTCTCACTACCATTGCTCTCCGCCGCAGCTCTCGCCGAAGTCTTGCTCGGCGTGCAGGTTTTCTACCGTCACTTTCGACAGCAAGTCGTCCAAGTTGTAGGCCTGTTTGCGCAAAACGACCTGATCGCCTACCGCGGCCATCTCAATGGCGGAGCCCTCCGAAACGCCCCACAGGTCAGCAATGGGCTTTGGGATACGGACAGCCAGACTGCTGCCCCACCTGCCGACCCGCGTGTTTGTGCCCATGAGACAACCTCCGAGGGAATCTATATTATGTATCCTCTCTGAGAGTTAGTTCACGGCGGTCGGCATCACCGCTGCGAGCATAAGCCGGATGCGACGGGACAGCGACCTTGTCCATCTCGCGAGAGGCATCTATCAACAGCCGGATGCTCCTCTCGATGCCATCACAGTCTCGCGGAAGCTGCCAAGCGTGCGCAAGAAGGGGTCCAGACCCTTGCCGACTAGCTCTCCTGTCGCGGTCTCCACGAGATTGAAGGTGGCATGCCCGGCGTTAGGCCAACACCAATGCAAGTAAGGCGATGTGCACGTGGCCTTGGATGGCATCGTCATCGAGGTCGGGGAGTGCGGATGCTCGCAGCCAGGGGAGACTGCAACAGCGAGAGCCAGAACCAACTATGCTCCGCGGTCTGGGGCGTGCTGCCGGGCCGCGAGCGTTCCCAGAATGGCGGTGCCCTGCTTCCGACGAGGGCCAAGCCTTTCGCGCATGAGGGTCACACGTTGATGTCAGCGCAGGCGAACTGCCCGCCGCAGACATCTCTGTCGGCCGCTTGAGGCTAGCAACGCACCAACCCTAGCCAAGATTCTTGCCGGCCAAGTCTGCCAGATTCTCTCCCAGTTCACATTGCGACGATCCAAGATTGCTTCTATCTTATTGATAAACATCAACTTACACTGAAAGCAGTGCAAGCGAACCGGACACTATCAACAACATCAAGAAATACAATCTCGTGTTGCCTAGATGTTGCTCCTCGACTACGATGAGTGCGCGTTGCAATGTTGGTAGGTGCTAGTTCTGGGTCGTCAAGCTGGAAATCCGGCAGGAACGGGGCTGAGCACCCTAAAGAAAGGGACCTTTCCCGAGTCGGGAGAGGGTCGGCAGGGCCTCCTCGCCGATGGCGGGAACGGAGATGGCCAAGGCCCACGGGTGAGCCGCGCCGAGCGGCCGAACGAGGAGGATTCCTATGTATCAACGATCACTAGCGCTGCGTCTCGCTCTGGCACTTCTACTGTGCTCTGCGACAGCAGTTTGGGGCCAGGTCACAACGGCGACCTTGTACGGTACTGTGCAGGATTCGTCGGGCGCGGTAATTCCGGGCGGCGGGGCGACACTCACAAACGACGACACTGGGCTGGTCTACACAGCCCCCATCAGCGCGACTGGCGATTTCGTGTTCAACGTGCTGCCGGTCGGAAACTACACTCTCAGGGTCGAATCTGACGGATTCAAGACCTACCAGAGCACCGGCATTGGGTTGATCGCCTCGCAAGTTGTACGCCAGACGCACACCCTCGAAATCGGCAGCCTGAGCGAGACCGTGACGGTCGAGAGCCGGCCTCCGCTGGTCAACACCCAAGCTTCCGAGCAAAGCGAGAGCTTGAACTCGATGAAGATCTCCGAGTTGCCGTTGGGACGGCGCAACGTGACGAATATCCTGAGACTCTCCACCGGCGTCGACGTGGGGGGCGGAAGCCTGCGCATCAACGGGCTAGGCAAGAGCGGCACCGGGGTCACCGTCAACGGTACCGACGCCAACTCCAATCCGTCCGAAGGCCGTGCGCTGCAACAGTACGGTGGTCGCAATTACATGGATGTCATGAGCATCGAAGCCGTGGACGAGGTGCAGGTCATGCGCGGAATCATGAAGGCCGAGAACGGCGGAGTGGTTAGCGGGACCATCAATCTCATCAGCAAGCAAGGCACGAATGAACTCCACGGCAGCGTGTTCGAGAACTATCGCTCGCACATCTTCAACGCGCGGAACCCGTTTCAGACGAACTACACCGCCGATGGCACGCAGATTTCCAAGAACCGCGAAGTGTTCAATCAGTTCGGGGGTTCGTTGGGCGGTCCGATCAGAGCGAACAAGCTCTTTTTCTTCGCCACATACGAAGGCTATCGCGAGTACGCCTCGCAGCGCGTGACAGGGACCGTGCCCACCCCGGCACTGCGAACAACAATCCTCAACGCGCTTCCATTCCAGGAAACGAGGATGCTGATGGACACCATTCCTGAACCGACCTTGGTGTTCGACGAATACCGCGGGAGGACCGAAATGGTCGGCTCCCGCGAACGCAGGGAAAACCATGTGGTCGCCCGCGGGGACTATCGAGTCACCGATACGAGCAACCTGTCGTTCACATACACACGCAATCGTCCTTTCGGGCTCGATCCCAGGTACAACCTGAACGGCGCCAATGACCGCGAGTACAAGTATGTGCAGGACCGCTACAGTGCGCAATATACGAAGAGTGGCGTGACGTGGGTGTCTGAGACTCGCTTCGGCTACAACTTCGCCGACATGGAACGACTCGACAACATCTTCACGCTGACAGACCCTGACGCGGAGGAGACCATTGAATGGCAAAACCGAATCCCCAGGCTGAGGCTTCGCAATGTCGGGGGCACGATCAACCTAGGCAGCGGCGAGGTCTGGCTGATGGAAGGCACCACGGTCACAGTTGACCAAAAGTTCACGGTCAACAAGGGCAGCCATACGATCAAGTTCGGGGGGCGCGTCGTGCATTACGGAGGTTCGCGCACGAATCCGGAGAATCCGAGCTATGAGTTCCTGAACATCGAGGAGATGCAGGCCAATCGCATCAACGGGGCGGTGATCTCGTTTGGCTCGAACGGTCCGCACTCTTCCCGCATGTATGAGATCGGCGGCTTCGTCCAAGACGATTGGCGCGTCAATGACAGGCTGGTGCTGAACCTAGGGCTGCGCTACGACTTCTATTCCAACAACACTGTCGAACCGACCGGCAACATCGACGTCACCAACAAGAACCTCGAACTGCCGCCGGGCGCTGACTTCACCAACTTCGCCTTTGGCGCGCGCCGCCCGAGGGACAAGCCGACCGAGCATGACGGCTGGGTCAATCTCGGGCCGAGGCTTGGCTTCGCTTACCGCATGGACGATGAGGGCCGCACTGTCGTCAGAGGCGGGGTTGGAATCATGTTCGCCGCCCAAGTGCCGGCGGTTCTGAGGCAGAGCGTCGCCGGCCCGGATATTCCGTTCCGCGTCAGGTATAGCGCAGTCGAAGCGAACCGGCTGGGCGTGAGGTACCCATTCAGCAATGAAGAGATCGTTCCGATTGCTCTGCAGGACATCCAACAGAGCGGGAACGAACTGGTGTTCTCGCTGATCACCCCGGATCTGCAGAACCCCTATACGATCAACTACCAGTTCAACATTCAGCGCCAGCTGACATCGGACCTGATGTGGGAAATCGGCTACGTGGGCACGCGCGGCGTGAAGTTCCCGATGCACAGGCGTTTCAACCTGCCTGATCGGCAGACCGGAATCCGACCCAATCCCACGCTCATTCCGGGGGGTCCGTATTTCGTTGACATGGGGGAGAGTGTGATGAATCACTCGTTGCAGACGTCGCTTCGCAAGCGCTTTTCCCGCAATCTGTCATTCGACCTTCATTACACCTGGGGCAAGACCCTCGCATACACCGGGGGCGATGTCGGCGTGTATTACGGAACCGATGCGGAAACCAACATTCAGGACTTCTTCAACCTGGCGATCGAGCGCGGCATTCCCGACTTCGACACCACGCACCGGGCCGTGGGAGACCTGATTTACGAGCTTCCCAAGTTCAATGACTCCAGCGCTCTCGTTCGGAACGTCCTCGGGGGTTGGCAGGTGTCCGGCATCTACTCCGGGACGACCGGCCAGCCCGTGTACATCAGGCAAGGTTGTTCTCAGTCTTGGTACTGCCGGTCGGACTATGTCGGCGGCAATATTCTCGCCCCGGCTGGAACGTCTTACGGTAACGCTCGGGTCGGCTCCCACCAAGATGTCCGGTTTCTGAACCCAGATGCCTTCCAGAGGATCAACGAGAATCGCGGCATCGCCGAGCGCGTGGGGAATGCTGCAAAGGGGCTGGTTCGCGGACCGGGCCGCTGGACCGTTGACTTTTCCCTGTCGAAGAGCTTCGCCTTGACAGAGTCCTCGCGGCTTCAAATCCGGGCTGATATGTTCAATGCACTGAACCACGTGAATCTCTCATCGTTGAACGGAAACATCGAGAACAGCGACTTCGGAACCCTCGACAATGCCGGCGCGATGCGCCAGATGCAGATGGCTGTGCGCATCACGTTCTAGTTGCGTTCGGCATCCGCGGAGCGGCGGGGCGCCAGAGCCCCGCCCTCCACTGCGGACAGTCGAATCAGCGAGCCTTGTGGAGACCCAGTGCCCAGAACAACGCGTCTAGTTCGCAAGATGGCGGCGTTCGTGGCATGCGCCGCCTCGCTGTGTGCCGAAGTGGATCCTCAGTCGGCACTGGATCGCTACTGTCTCGCGTGCCACAACTCAACCGTAAGTAGTGGCGGGATCGCACTCGACCGGTCCACAGCCGCCGCTCCGGGCGCAGATCCCCAGCTGTGGGAGTCCGTCGTCGGTAAGTTGACGCACCGGCACATGCCGCCGCGAGGCATGCCAAGGCCGGACGAGGCGACGTACGACGCCTTGGTTCGCGAATTGAGCCAGCGCTTGGACGACCACGCTGCGGCCCATCCCAACGCGGGCCGCGAGGGGGCTTTCCGCCGCATGAACCGCACCGAGTACCGCAACGCCATTCGAGACCTCCTCGCGCTGGATGTGGACGTGCGCTCGCTACTTCCGCGCGACGAGAGCAGCCACGGATTCGACAACATCACGGGCGAGGTGTCCCCTACGTTGCTGGAACGCTTCCTCGCGGCGGCGCGCAAGATCAGCCGCTTGGCGATCGGCACGCCTCCCGGCACCGTTGGTGGCGAGTTGATCGTTCTTCCAGTGGACCTGACCCAGGAAGCGCACTTCAGCGAACTGCCGTTTGGGACCAGAGGGGGTGCGGCGGCCAGACACACCTTTCCAGTTGACGCCGACTACGAAATCCGGGTCACCCTCAGCCGTGACCGCAACGAGCAGGTTGAGGGGCTGTACCACCCGCACGAGTTGGAACTGACCTTGGACGGCCGCCAGCTCCGGCGCTTCACCGTGAGCCCCTCCGAGCGGAGAGACCACCGGGATGTTGACAAGCACTTGGTTGCGCGCATACCGATCCCAGCCGGACCCCGCGAAATCGGCGCTACGTTTGTCAAGCAATCTTCGGCCCTGATCGAGACACAGCGCCAGCCTTACGTGGCGCGATTCAACATGGACCGGCATCCGCGCACCCAGCCCGCCGTCTATTCGATCTCGATTGTCGGGCCGTATGACGCCAGGGGGCCCGGCGACACTCCCAGCCGCCGGCGAATCTTCTCTTGCTACCCGAACGCGGCGTCCGAGGAAGACCCGTGCGCGGAGCAGATCCTTGCGAGGCTGGCGCGTCGAGCATATCGCCGACCGGTAACCGACGCCGACATCAAGAAGCCGCTGGAGTTCTTCCGCCAAGGCCGCGAGCGCACCGGTTTCGAGGGCGGCATCGAAACGGCGCTACGGGCGCTGCTAGTCAGCCCGGAGTTCCTCTTCCGGGCCGAGCGGGACAGGGCCGATGGTACCGGCCAGCCGTACCGGGTCTCGCAATTTGAACTAGCCTCCAGGCTGTCGTTCTTCCTGTGGAGCAGCATTCCCGATGAAGAGTTGCTGCTGGCGGCGGAGCGCGGCGAGTTAGGCGATGAGGACTCGCTGGAGCGGCACGTGCGCCGCATGCTCCGGGACTCGCGCGCACGGGCGCTGGTGGAGAGTTTTGCGGGACAGTGGCTGTACCTGCGGAACCTCGATTCATTGACGCCGGACCGGAGGCTGTTCCCCGACTTCGACGACAACTTGCGAAAGGCATTTCGGCGCGAGACCGAGTTGCTGTTCGAAACAGTCCTGCGCGAAGACCGCAGCGTCG
This sequence comes from Bryobacterales bacterium, assembly GCA_965207255.1. Taxonomy (GTDB): domain Bacteria; phylum Acidobacteriota; class Terriglobia; order Bryobacterales; family UBA6623; genus VXMF01. The sequence continues at coordinate 1,448,628 of OZ242276.1, forward strand.
TCGACCTGCTGGGAGCGGACTACACGTTCCTCAACGAGCGTCTCGCGAAACACTACGGCATCCCGCACGTTTACGGCGATCATTTTCGCCGCGTACAACTCGATGCCAGCGGCCCTAGGGGCGGGCTTCTCAGCCATGGAAGCGTCCTCGCCGTCACCTCGTACGGCAACCGGACTTCGCCAGTCCTGAGGGGGAAATGGGTCTTGGCGAACATCCTCGGAACCCCGCCGCGTCCGCCGCCGCCGGAGGTTCCGGAGCTTGCCGAGCGAGCTCGCTCGGACAAGCCGCGCACGCTCCGCGAGCGGATCACCGAACATCGCGACAACCCAGCCTGCGCCAGCTGTCACGACGTCATTGACCCGGTCGGCTTCGCGCTCGAGAATTTCGACGCGGTAGGCCGCTGGCGAACGCACGACGCGGGAGTTCCGGTGGATGCCTCCGGCATGCTTCCCGACGGAACCAGTTTTTCCGGCCCGGCCGAGTTCCGCGAGGCTCTCTTGGACAGACCGGATTTGTTCGTCTCGACCGTGGCGGAGAAGCTGCTGGTGTACGCTTTGGGCAGGGGGCTCGAGTCCTACGACGCTCCCGCCGTCCGCAAGATCGTGCGCGAATCGATGCAACAGAACTACAGCTTTTCGTCTCTGGTGCTGGGAGTTGTAAGCAGTACGCCGTTTCGAATGAGGAATCCTCGATGATCATCGCAAAGAAATCCCTTGCCCGCCGAACGCTGCTCAGGGGCGTGGGCGCAGCGATCGGGCTCCCCCTGCTAGACGCCATGGTTCCTGCCATGACCGCGCAGGCCAAATCAGCGGGGGCCCCCGTGCGCAGATTGGGATTCGTATATATCCCGATGGGGGCCAACCTCAGTGAGTGGACCCCTCCAGGCGAGGACGGGCGACTCGACCGAATGTCCCGAATCCTCGAACCGTTGGAACCCTTCAAGGCCGGGCTCAATGTCATCACCAACCTCGAGAACAAGAACGCGTATTCGGCCGGGAACCATGCCACTGCCAACTCCGGATTCCTGAGCGCCGCCAAGGCGAAGATGACCGAGGGCGCGGACTACGAATTGGCGACCACGGTGGATCAAATCGCCGCGCAACGCTTTGGCGACCAAACGGCGCTGCCGTCGCTTGAGCTGTCGATGGACCTGCAGCAAAACGTCGGCGACTGTGACAACGGGTTCGCTTGCGTCTATCAGAACCAGCTCTCTTGGGCATCGCCCACCACCCCGCTGCCTTCAATTGCGCATCCCAGGGTTGCGTTCGAGCGCCTCTTCGGTGATGGCGGCAGCGCGTCGGAGCGCCGCGCGGAAATGCAGGTCGACAAGGGAATCCTCGATTGGGTCGGCGAAGACCTTGCGCGCCTCAAGAGGGTGCTGGGAGCCGGAGACAAACGCACCGTCGAGGACTATCTCGACACCGTGCGCGAGGTCGAGCGGCGCATCGAACGGGCGGAACGGCAGACCGAGGAGGCGCCGCTGCCTGACCTCGACCGGCCGACGGGAGTTCCTGCGGCCTATGCCGACCATGCACGCCTGATGTTCGACCTCCAGGTGCTCGCGCTGCGGGGCGACGTCACTCGAGTGATTACGTTCCAGCTAGCCCGAGAGACCAGCAATCGCACCTATCCGGAGATCGGCGTTCCCGATCCTCACCATCCCACATCGCACCATACCAACGACCCGCTCAAACTCGAGAAACTGGCAAGAATCAACACCTTCCATGTCTCCCTGTTCGGGTACTACCTCGATAAGCTGTCGTCAACTCGCGATGGGGACGGCTCCCTGCTCGACCATTGCGCCCTGCTTTGCGGCAGCGGCATGGGCAACCCGGACGTTCACGACCACCTGAACTTGCCAATCCTAGTAGCTGGCGGAGCGGCGGGCAGGCTTACGGGTGGCCGGCATGTCAAGTATGAGGAGCCGGTCCCGCTGGCCAATCTTCACCTGACACTGCTTGACAAAGTCGGCGTCCAGCTACCGTCATTCGGCGATAGCACCGGACGCATCGACGAGCTTGTGATCTAGACATGCGCGGACACCGGCGAGCCTTGATTCCATGCGTTGCCGCAGTTGTAGCGCTGGCGTCGCCCCTCCCCGCCAACACCGGACTGGACTTGCTTGAAGCCGCTCGATCGAACAACTTCGCCGCTGTCCGGACCCTCCTCAGTGCTGGTGCCGACGCTACCGCGCAAGCCGCGGATGGCGCAACGGCCTTGCACTGGGCCGCGCATTGGGACGATCTCTCCGCTGCGCGGGCACTCGTCGACGCCGGCGCCCTCGCAAGTGCAGCCAACCGCCATCACGTGACCGCCCTGATGCTTGCTGCCTCAAATGGCAGCGCTGAGATGATCGATCTGCTCGTAGAGGCCGGGGCGGACCCGAATGCCGCCCTGCCCGCCGGCGAAACCGCGTTGATGAGCGCGTCGCGCACAGGCAGGCAAGATGCGATCCGCACGCTCATCGGCCATGGCGCCCGGGTGAACGACCGAGAAACTTGGCGGGGGCAGACCGCGCTGATGTGGGCCGCTGGCGAGGGGCATCTCTTGGCGGTGAAGGAACTGCTCAGAGGTGGCGCCGAGATTGGAGAGAAATCCAAGGCCGGATTCTCGGCCCTCTTGTTTGCCGTCCGTCAGGGACATATCGATGTGGCTGGTGCCTTGCTCGACGCGGGAGCCGACGTGAATGACACACTGCCGAAGCGCAGCCGTCGAGGGTGGGCCAGCGACAACGCTCCCAGCGGCGAACTTGAGGTCGGTGCGAGCACCCTTGAGATCGCGGTCTCGAACGCTCACTTCGAGCTTGCCGCGATGTTGTTGGAACGAGGGGCTGACCCCAACGCCGCCGGTCCGGGTTGGACCCCGCTACATACCGTCAGCTGGGTTCGCAAACCTGGTGTGGGCAGCAACGATCCTGCCCCGGAAGGCTCGGGGAACATGGGCAGCCTACAGATCGTGCGGGAACTCGTTTCGCATGGTGCCGATGTCAACTCTCGTATGACCTTGGCAACCAGCCCCGGCAAGCACAGCCTTGACACACTAGGCGCGACACCCTTCCTAGCGGCAGCACGCACCGCTGATGCCGAGCTGATGCGGCTCCTCCACGAACTGGGTGCCGACCCTGCCATCCCGACCGCAAAGGGCACCACGCCCCTAATGGTCGCCGCAGGAGTCGGTGTACGGGCTCCTGACGAGGATGCCGGCACGGCGGAAGAGGTGGTTGAAGCCGTCAAGCTGGCGCTCGAACTGGGCGGCGATCCGAACGCGATCGACGATGACGGCAACACGGCAATGCACGGCGCGGCCTACAAACACGCGGCCGGAGCGGTAAGAATCTTGGTCGAGGCGGGTGCAAGGATCGAGGCATGGAACCGCAAGAATGAGCTTGGCTGGACGCCGCTGCGAATTGCGACCGGCGTTCACCGTGGCATGAACTTCCGCTTTTCTCCTCAAACCGCCGCTGCCATCCGAAGTGTCCTGCGGGCCGCAGGCGCGTCAACGGAGGTCGAGCCGGAGGCCTTCATCAGCGGTGCAGTGAGGTAACGCTCTGCTGTGCAGCTTCGAATCCCTTGCCTGCTCGTAGCGGCCAGCCTCGCATGGGGGCTAACGGCCACGGCGGAAGAACCCGCGTTTCGCAAGGTCAGCGACCTAGTGTTCGCGGAAATCGACGGGCGTGAGCTGCTGCTAGACCTCTATCTCCCGCTAGAATCGGCACAACCCCCGCTGATCGTGTACGTTCACGGAGGAGCCTGGCGGGGAGGGTCCAGGGACTCGATGCCCCTGACCGGGCTGCTGGGCGAGGGGTACGCCATTGCGAGCGTCGACTACAGGCTCACTCCAGAGGCGCGCTTTCCAGCCCAGGTGCATGACATCAAGGCAGCGATTCGCTTTCTGCGCGGCAATCAGGAGCGCCACCCCTACGACGCCCGGAGGGTAGCAATCGCCGGCTCATCGGCTGGAGGGCACCTAGCAGCACTGGTCGGGGTGACCAACGGCACTGCAGAGCTTGAAGGGTCTGTCGGGGCGTATCTCGATCAGTCCTCGGAAGTGCAGGCGATCGTAGCTTACTTCGGGGCTAGCAACCTCCTGACGATCTTGCAGCAGTCCACGCCGCACGGGTTGGGCGTCCGGATACCGGCTTTGCAACTCTTGCTCGGCGGGCAGCCCGAGCAACAGCGGGAACTGGCCATGTTAGCTAGCCCGGTCTTTCACGTCGACAAATCAGACCCGCCTCTGCTATTGCTGCACGGCGATCAAGACCCACAAATGCCCATCAACCAGTCACACGAGTTGCAGGGCAAGTACAAGAGCCTTGGTCTGCCAGTGGGCCTGCATGTGTTGCACGGAGCAGCCCACGGCGGCAAGGCGTTCTACGATCAGCCCCGAACGAAAGCGGTCGGCGGCTTCCTGGCTTCGCACGGGATGTGATGCGGGGGTGCTGACAGGGCGCGCTTTCCGATTCGCTGATAAAGGCTACCTGCGATTGGGATGTCGGATAGCCGGCCTGCGCGGGCGGAACGGCTGACTCCAGGCCGGGATGTTCAGCAAACTTCAGATAAGTGCTAGTCACGGTCACGCCGGATTGCTCCCAAGCCGTGCGAGGCTCGTTCGCTTCCGCGTGCCATCTCAATACGCCGCTATCGTCCCGTGGTGCGCCACGAACCATGGCAAACATTACGGATGAAGATCTCGGGTGGGTTCCGATTCGCGCAGGGGGCGCGAGATTTCGCGACCCTACGCAGCGTGCTATCGACCGCGCGGAAACAGGGCCTGAACCGCATCGAGGTCTTGCTAGAAGGGCCGGCAGCCCTTCTGGCGAATGGAATCCCTGCCATCCTACTGATCAGGCCTCGTGCCTGCCGAGTACGTGCGTAGTTACGATCTAGGAAGCTCTGCGATGAACAGGATCCAAACGGAAATCCCCAAGGAAGCCGACGGGCAAACGAAGCGGTCTCCGGCCAATCCGGTTCTTCGACCCCGAATGGGCGCGTGTCGAGGAATTCGCGGAGGTACGCGGACTCACGCCTTCCGAATTCGTACGATTCGCCACGCTCTCCGTGATCGCGGATGGAGGCTCTTCGATTGCGCGTCTCGCCCCACTCATTGAGCGGACCTTCCGTGGTACGCACGTTTTGGCATCGAAAGTGCGGGTAGAAATGATTGAGGCGGGCGAGAACGAGCAGTTGGACGTGATGGTTGCCACCGCCCGACGGCTCCAGAAAAAACTCTAGGACAGCACCAATTGCGTCAGAGCTTGCCCAGAACCAGCGCATCCCAAGCGTCGTCGTTGAACTCCTGGTCTTCAGCGATACGCTTGATTAGCGCCTCCCGGCAGGCGTTCCGCGCTTCGTCAAGCAGCTTCAATGTGTCCCCGCTTGACGTTCTGCCACGGCGAAGGAACCCTGAATGCACCGCACCGGAGCACAGGTCGTAAGCCTTCTTGAGCATGCGGTGGTAACGTATGCGATCGTCTGGGTCGTTACCCAGGTACCATGCCCCACGCAACGCGATACGGTGACGCAGTTCAGCCTTGTTTCCCACCGGTGCGAACAGGGCTTCAAGCGCAATCCGTATGTCTATGGCGTCGTTTACCGTGTCCCCGAAACCAGTGTTGCTGCCCTGCCATCGCTCGATTGCGACGCGGAGGCGGTGATCTCCCGATCTCTTGACGAGTCCGTTGTGTATTCCGCAGGCGCAATCCACATGCTGCTGTGTCAACGCGACAGGGTTCAACCGTCGGGTGGCAGTACGCGAGTGAAGAGGATGGGGCGTCATGGCGTGTCCGGATTGACAGCCTGTAAGGACGTCGAGGTCAGAATCCAGTTGCACCCAGTGATGAATGGGATCGACGGAGGCGTCGCAAGCCAGCGATAGTGCTTGCATCAATAACGGGTCGGGGGAAAAGTTCTCATCAAGGGCCCAGCCCGCCTGATCGGGTCGGGCGATGGCCAAGGTGGCAGAAACGTCCACGCAAAGCGCCGTCGCGCCCGGCAGCCCAGTATCGAGCGGGTCATGGACCAACTTGTAGGCGAGCATTTCCGGGACGGCTCGCACCAATTCGTCGAGTCCTTTGCTGAGCCGCAATAGCCTCAGACTTCGTTACATCTTCCGATTAGAGTTGTCACGAGTTGGGGCTGAGACTCTGACTGGGTAAGGCTGTGGGGCCATCGGCTAGCGACCGCTGCTGGATGGCAATTCGTAGACCAGGCGCAGCTGGGTTCCAGGAAACACGGTGCGCGTGCGGTTCAATTCCTCCAGCAACGGGGCGAGCGCCTCGTCCTGGGCGCGACTGGCTTGGTGTAGCAGGCGCACCGTCAGCGTGCCGCCCGCCGGATCGGGCAACAGGCTGGCGTCGCTCTGGAACAGCGCCTTGAGCAGGCTGCGGGCTGTCTCGGGATTGTCCAATTGCGGGGCCAGCGCCGCTGCCATGCAGGTTTCAGCCCGGTAGGCCAGCATGCGCAGTGTCTGCATTAGCTGGCGCAGCGGCTCCGGCAGCGCTTGCAGTTTCTCCGGCTCCGACAATTCGCCCGCCTGCATGTGCTGGTCGGCCACCTTGCGCGCCAGCAGGAAGCCCTCCACCAGCTTGTCGCAAGCCTCGATCTGCTCATCCAGCTCACGCGCCTTCGGCGTCTTGGCGTTGGGCTCCAAGGCCCGCTTGCGGCGCAAGTGGCCGACTTCGTTGCGGGCCTTTTTGAGCGCTTTGTCGATCGCCCGCCAGGCCGGGTTGACCACCCACGCGTCCGCGTCGACCTCGACCAGACCGTGTTCGGGCAAGCTGTCGAGGCCGAACTCGGCGCGCATGTACTTGAAAAAATTCTCCTGCGTCCAGCGCGACCGCAACAGACCCGCCAACTGCTCGGCCGCCAGGCTCGGATGCGTGCTCACCAGCGCCGGCTGGCGCTGGCCTTCACCCGGCTCGCCCGCCAACTCGCGCGGCTTGCGCGGCTGGCCGTGCTTGCCCTCCCCGCGCAGGCGACGCTCGGCCCAGAAGCGGATCTCGCGCACTTGGCAGTGCCCGCCCAAGTCCAGCTCGCGCTCGCACAGCCGGCCCTCCAGCGTGGCCTCGCCCAGCGGCGAGCGCACCGGGATCGAGGCCGCCCGGAACTCACTGTCGGGCCAGCGCTCGGCTTGCGGCCCCTTGCGCCAACTCACCACCGCGATGCCCACCGCGCGCAACTCGCGGAACAGCGCCGGACTCCACCCCTCGCGGTCGAACACCAGCGTCAGGCGCGGTTCGCCACTGGCCGCCCCGGGCCTCTCATCCAACAGCCCCAGCTTGCGCAATTGCGGCACGATGCCAGTCCAGATCTCGCGCACCATGCCGTCGTCCACCTGCCGGTGCAGGCACAACAACGGCGCCCCGCCCAAGGCCTGCACCCAGTAGCCCGCCGCCGCCGGCAAGGCCAGCTTCTGGCGCGACACGAAATGTTTCGGCAGCCGACCTTGGCCACTGTAGACCTGCACGTGGCCATCGACGAACAGCGTGGCGACGTCCTCCGGATCCGCGCGGCACCAATCTTGCGCCAGGGCCCCGATCCACTCCCGCAGCCCCTCGCTGGCAGCCAGCTGACGGCTCCTGCGGCGCAGCGTGCGCGAGCAGGGACAGCGGTCCAGGCCCAGCAACGCGCCCCACTCGCCGGGCTGCTGGTAGCGCAGCGCTTCGGCGTTGCCCAAGCGGGCCAGCAGCAAAAAGGCCCACAGCAACAAGAGCGAGGGCAGCGAGTAGAAACCCTGCGGCAGCGACAGCAACCCGGCGTGCCGCAACAGGCCTTGCTGCAACAGGGCCGGAACAGCGGTCAGCACACCAGCCCCGCTGACGGTCGCGGCCGGCTCGAAGTGCGGCGCTTGCCCGTCGAGCACGCCCAGCGAGGCCGCCACGCGCCCGGCCGTGTCACGGGCGGCCCGGCCCAAGGGGGCCTGCGCGTCGCGCTGGTTGCGCTCTTGCTTGTCCGACAACACCACCGCGCTGGTCTCAGGCTCGGCGCTAATCTCGGGCTCGGCGCTGGCCTCCGACACCACCGCCGGCGCGGGCTCGGCACCCGCCTGCGAGTCGGCCTGCGGCTCGAACAGCCCCTCTGCTGGGCTGCCGTCCGACTCGCCCGGGCGCCGCGGCGCACACTGGCTGGCGGGCAGCAGTCCCGCTTGGCTGTAGCTCCACAGCGTCGAGCTGCTCACAGCGAGTTGCTGGGCCACGCGGTACAGGCTGTGGCCGGCCTGCAACAGTTCGGCGGCCTGGGCCAGCACGGCGGGATCCTCGATGCCGTGCCGCCGCCGGGGCTTGCGCGGCGGCTGGAAGTCGCCTTCGCCGCGCTGGATCAAGCGCGCCTTGGCGCGCGCCACCGTGCGCGGGCTGAGAGCGAAGGCCTGGGCCAGCACGGTGTGCGTGGCGAGGCCAAACAGGGCGCAGCGGGCGAGACACAGATTGCGCCCGACTTTGTCGTCTACGGCATGCGAGGCGAACGGCTGGGTGAACAGGAAGTAGACGAAGTCGTGGCCATCGCGCAACAGATACAGGCTGGAGTCGAGGGGCAGCGATTCGCCGTCTTGGAGCTTGTAGGCGGGCGCTGCGGGGGAGTCTTGGGGGGTGCTTTCGGCGGCAGTCACTGGACATATTATACCGCAAGAACTTAGGTCGCGTCAAGTGCGCAACTGTGAGCGAAAAAGCCCCTAAACCCTAACTTACAGGGCGGTTACGACGCGAACAAGCCTCACATCACCCAGCCCGATCGCGGTAGGGAAGCTGATTGCTCAACTCTCCCCGCGCAGATCCGGACGGGCGCGCTAGCGCATCCGGCTCCTGCCTTCGGTTTTGACGGTGAATCGCTCGGTAGGCCATGGATGCGCGATCTGTGGTTGCGGCCACAGCCGTGCACAGATACGCTCCAAGCGTTCCCAAGTGAAGCGGTCCTTCTGTGATCTCCTGCGGAGTATCTTCATCCAGATCCGTTTCAGGTGGTATACGAACGCTTTTAGCGACCGGCTGCTGGTCGGCACGGCATAGTAATTCAACCAGCCGCGCAGCACCTGTCCCAGCCAGCGCCCGGTCTGCCATACGTCATCGTGCATCCGGCGTCGCAGGGCTTCGCGCAGGGCTTGCAGGGTCCGTCTCATTCGCTTCCCGACGGGTTTCCGCCCCAGTCCGAATCGTCCGTTCCGCTTCTTCCGACAATAGTGCGTGAAGCCTAGGAAGTCGAACGTTTCCGGTTTCCCCGCCCCTCGTTTCCGGCGGTTCGCCTGAGCAAACCGTCCGAACTCGATCAGGCGGGTCTTCTCCGGGTGCGTCCGCAGGCCGAATTGCTCGAATCTATCCTGCACGTCCTTCAGAAACCGTTCTGCGTCTTCGCGGTGCTGCGCCGCCACCACATGTCGAGTCGCCCGGGGGAATCACACCCCCGGGCGCTCACAGCACCGGACGTGAACGTCTCCGCTCATCCGGCTCTTCCCAACCAGCCTTGCCCGTACAGCAGTCGCCAGTGCGCGAACAGTCCTCCGTCGCGCCGCGCGATGCGGCGCAACCAGTGCGCCGCTCTCCGCCAGTGACCGCGCAAGCGTTTGTACTTGCGCGTTGCCCACCTCACGAGTTTCCGGTCGATGTGGCGCAGGGTGGGGTACAGTGCCGACTTATAGTAGGCCCCGTAATAGTTCACCCAGCCGCGGATCGCCGCATTGAACATACACGCCAGGTCGGTCAGGGACTTGTCGCTGCGACAGGGCAGCTTCCAGCTCCGCACCTCCCGGCGGATGGCCTTCGCCGACTTCCCGCTCACCGCCGGACTGAAGTTCACGAAGTATTCGCCCTTCCAGTTCTTCGACCTTCGGGGCCGGAACGCGTATCCCAAGAACTCAAACGTTGTCACCGGGTGTGTCCCGGTGCGGTCTCCATCCTCGCAATACACCACCTTCGTCTTCTCCGGGTGCAACTCCAGCCCGCACTCTGCCAGCCGTCGCTGCAAGGCCGCTTTCAGGTAGTCCGCCTGGGCTTTCGACCGGCAGTGGCAGACGATGTCGTCCGCGTACCGTTCGAACGGGATGTTGGGAAACTCCCTTCTCATCCATGCATCAAAGGCATAGTGCAGGAAGAGATTTGCGAGCAGTGGACTGGCCACGCCGCCTTGCGGCGTGCCCTTGTCTCGTGCCTCGCGCCTCCCATCCGGCATCTCCACCTCGGCTCGTAGCCAGCGTTCAACGTACAGCAGGATCCAGCGTTCCCGCGTGTGGCGGCGCAACGCTTTCAGCATCAGGGAGTGGTCGATGTTATCGAAAAATCCCTTGATGTCAAGGTCTAGAACCCAGTCGTTGTGCCAGCACCGCTTGCGCGCCTGCCCGATCGCTTGATGCGCCGATTTGCCCGGCCTGTAGCCGTACGAGTCGGGGTGGAAATGCCGCTCCAACTCCGGTTCCAGAACCTGCTTCACTACCATCTGGGCGACCCGGTCCGCTACCGTGGGAACCCCCAGCGGCCGGATTCCTCCGCCCTCCTTGGGAATCTCCACGCGCTTCACCGGTGGCGGCATGTAGCTGCCGGACGCCATCCGATTCCACAGCTTGTAGAGGTTGTCCCCTACATCCCGCTCGAAATCTTCCAGTGTCTGGCCGTCCACGCCTGCCCCGCCCTTGTTGGCCTTCACTCGCTTGTACGCTTCCCACACCTGACGTTTGGTGACGGGAAACGGCTTGGCTGGGGTCATGAGAGTCCTCCCGTTGCCGGTTGCTCCCTTGGCCCCAGCCGGTTGGGGCGGCCCCTTCGCTCCGGTTCGATTACCGAACCCTCAGCGCTACTACGGGCCACTCCGCCCCTGCGCACCGCCTCGGTACTCTCCCGCTCACGGTTCTGCCGCTTGCGGTTCTCCCTTAGCATCAGTGCAACAGGTTCCCACGTTCCACACAGAAGCCCGGATCGTGTTCCCGCCGCCTTTATGCCGGACGCCGACCGGGCAGTAAGCAGGTACCCCCCGACCTTGTCCCGGAGTAACGACTGCCCCCCGGTTTTGACGCCGTCCCTACGCTTTCGACACCTCATCAGCGGTTCACTTGCGTTCGGCTCCACGATCCATACCTGACCGGGTCTACGCCCGGCCTTTTCCTAGCTCGCTCACCACCACACCTCTTAAGTGCAGCAGCAGTAGGTGGTTTGCAGCCTCCGCCTGCACGGCGGCTGCGGAGGGTCTTCCTCCATCTCCTGTGCAGCACAGCTGCACGGGGAGCTTGCGCTCCCCTGCGTGCCTTCGTGGCACACAGTCGTCGGCGTAGCGCACGATGTACACCTCGCCGCGGGCCGCTTGCTTGCGCCATTTCCGATCCATCCACAGGTCCAACACGTAGTGCAGGTACATATTCGCCAGCACGGGCGATATGATCGCCCCTTGCGGACTGCCCTTGCCCGTGTCGCTCCATTGGCCATCTTCCATGGCGCCCGCGCGCAGCCACCTGCCGATCAGCCGGATTACCCGCCGGTCTCCGATGCGATGTTCCAGAAACCGGATCATCCAATCTCTGTTCATTTCGTCGAAGTACTTGCGGATGTCGCAGTCGACGATCCAGCTGACCTTGTGCCGTTCGATGACGTAGGCCAGTGCGTCGAGCGCATCGTGCGCCCCCCGCCCCGGCCGGAATCCATAGCTGAATCCTAGAAATTCCTCTTCGTAGATAGGGTTCAGAACCACGTCTACCATGGCGCGTTGGACGATCTTGTCTTCCAGCGCCGCGATGCCCAGCGGTCTTTCTCCGCCGTCCGGCTTCGGGATCTTCACCCGCCGCACCGGCACCGCTTGGTACGTTCCCTGCTGGACCCGTTGCCATAGGTCGTGTAGTTTCCCGTCCAACCCTTGCTCGTAGTCCGTCCACTTCACCCCGTCCACCCCCGCTGCCGCGTCCCGCTTTAAGCGGCGGTACGCCGCCTCTAAGGCTTCCGGCGTGATGTGGTGCAGTAACGCTGTCAGTCGCTCTTTCGGATTCCTCCTCACAAATTCCCGTATCCGGTCCGCCGCCTGTGACACGGCCTTCCGACGCTGCGTTCGGCCCGTGCTTTGGCTTCCCAGATTCCCGTTGGCCGGAGGCCTTCGCTCCTCTGCATCCGCCACGCCTTGCGGCGCTTTGTTCTGCATTCTCTGCACTACTATGCCTCCGTCTGACTCCTCCGCCCGTCCATCTCCGGCTTCGGCATTACTTGCCTTCCCGGAGCGATCCTGCGGGCGACCCCGCAGGATGGCGCGGAGGCCTCCCAGGTCCCGGCCAAAGGCTTGCGTGCGTGCCTGTGTTCTCCGACGCCGCGAAGCCGGTGCAGCCCTCGCCATGGCGGTCTGCCCCGTGTTGCCTTCAACGTTACATACCGTCTCGGCACTCCGGTTCTCTTTTTTCGGCGCTCAATCGCACTGCCCACACGTACCGCTACCGACGCTTCACCCCTACCCTCGCGGGTAGCGGCGCACGGCTCGCGGAGGATCGTGTCTTGGCTATGTCTTCGATCCAAGGGACTTTCACCCTCTGCCTTTCTGCCAGTTAGCCTGGCGCACGTGTAACGAAGTCTGATACTTGCCGACGCCGTCCAGTACTTGATCGATAGTCTTGAGACAGTGGTCGATGAAACTACGGCTCATGTAGTAGATCCTTGGATCGTCGTCAGAGGAGGACGTCTCGAACCATTCAGACGGCCAGCCCTCGGTCTGAATCCTCTCGCCGAACTTCCGTCGATCGTGAATGGGCCATTCGAAGCCGCAATGAAGCATCTTGTTGCGGTAGGCAAACAATGCAGAGAGCGTTTCCTCAAGGAGATCAGGCAGGACTCCCACAAGCCCAGTTGAAGCCGAGAGTTGCTTGATCCCTTCGATTAAGTTGGTGCTCTTCTGACCACTGCGAAATACAAGATGGGGATTCCAATAATCGTTCTGTGAGGCAACTGCCCGGGGATCCTCCGCTTCCAAGCCTTTCTGTTGGTCGTTGCGCAAGGCCTGGAAGATCGACACGAAAAGCGACTCGACGATTGGAGCTAGCATTCCAACCGCCGACATGCTGTGCGCGGCATCCAAGAAGGCCGAGTCGCGAAGGCGCTCCATCAACTCAAACTGCAGGAGGTCGGGGTTTTCACTCGGAGCGTGGCACAACTCCGCTCTGAAAGCACTGATTCTAGATGCAGTGGCCTCCTCGTGCTGCTGGTTTCGGTCGAGGACAACTTTGATCGCGAGCAACTGGGCTTCGAAGTCAGCCTCACGCACTAGGTGAAGCGCTAGATCCCGGTGGGTGATCCGTATCGTCATGGGTTTCTCGGAATAGTCTTGAGTTCGGAGACTGTCCGACGAGGAGGGGTTCGACGTCATCAGACGCGCCATGAATGGGTCGCGAGCCTAGCCCAATACGTGGCGCTGCTCGCTCAGGCTCTTGTCTACCTAGTCGCACGCTATGGCAAATGACAGTCGGCAAGACCCCAATTGCTAATAGTGAGCCTACCAATCTCTTGAGATTAGCACTTGGTGGGCGGATATCCTGCGCCGTACTCCCTCCAACTCTCCAAGCAAGGGCTCTTCGCGCTCATCCAGTGCGTAATCGGAGCGTGCGATCGGGGAAGATCCCAGCTCTGCGGACTTCTTTGTGGCCACTATCAGGTACAGTTGGTCCCACCACAGACAATCGAGGGAGTGAGACTGCGCAGACTAGCCAACGGTTACAGGAGCTGCGTGCGCGTGACGACTGCTGCGACCTCGGCTCGCGGGCATCACCTCCCATCTCATCCTGTGTGGCTGCGTTATCGGCGCTCCAACTGCTTCGACGGGGCTGCCCCACCTCATGGATTTACGACGGCCAGACGTAGGCCACGCGCCAACCAAGGATTCCACCTCGTCCAGTCGTTCATTCGATGCTCGCGAAAATCGCGATACCAATCTGTAAAGACTCTTGCTGGAATACCCAATTTTTCGATGTCGGCTGGAGCTGTCAGTCGAACTTTTCGATGTCGGCTGGAGCTGTCGAACCGGTGATCTCGAATTCAGGATTCACGTACGCTTGACCGCGATTACAACTAATTCTCTTGGTTCGATTAGCCCCGAAGACTACTGACGTCTCCATTTGTCCGATGTCGAGGAACCAAGTATCCTGAAGTCTTGGGATGTCGGTCTGAAGTTTCGACTCGGTGATGTAGTACGGGAGAACATGGTACACGCTATCTGGCCAGCCCTTCGCGAGTGTGAAGAGCAGCTCATGCTGTTTCCGGTTGAGCGTATACCTATAGGGAAGATCCTCGGACTTCATTAACGGTGCCTTGAACGCCAATAAGCGGGCTTTGGTGCTGAGTTGAGCAAAGCAATCCACACCTTGCTGGCTTTCTTCTCGTTGCGTAAGACCCCTGAGATATGCCTTAGGCATGTGCCAGCTGCTCCGGAGCATCCATAACAGTTCCGCACCCACGTTCAACTCCAGCGACTTTTCTGAAACTCTCATTGGTCAAAGCGAGGCCCCGTGCCCGAGACTCGCCGTACTCATCAGGCTAGCGGCCAAGTCGATTGGCCATTTCTCCGGCCTTTTTCGCATTCTTAGAAGCAATGCGGTCGGCCGACGTGGACGGTGATCTCGGTGAACCAACACGACCGCCGCTGGCGGAGGTGGTGTGGCGGCACCACTGGCGAGCAGGGCTAGGAGAACACCTTGAATGGGCCGCTGCGCGAGCTGGGCCTGCACCATCCGCCGTGCTGCTCGTACCGGGCCAACCAGGCCTTCTACCTGCGCGGCCAAGAGGCTGACTTCACGGAGATCTCTCGCGTCGGCTAGCTTATCCGGGGCCCTAGGGGAGTCTCAGTCGCTCAAGTGCTTACCCTGTTACAATTCAGACTTGTTACCACTACTGAGAACCTCGAAGGCATAGACGAGCTTCGGATAACCTCCTGTCTTTCTGCCAAGCAAACCAAGGAGCAGCCATGCGGTACACATTCGCCCTCTCGGTAGCGCTTCTGGTGCCCGGATGCGTGAATTCTGGCCCGTCCGAAACCGTAGAGCAGTTCTTTGACTTGATGAATCCCGAGTGGGACGCACAAGCAACGTACGAAATGACCATAGGGCAAAGACACGACGAGTTCCTCGCTCATACGACCGAAGTGCTGATGGAACTCGATGAGCGTGGAGGCTTGTCGGCCGTCACCGTTCTTTCAGAAGACATCGACGGGATGACGGCAACCGTGGAAGTGTTGCTTGTTTTGGGAAACGGAGAAACGGAAGAATTGCCGCTCGACCTGGTCCTGGTAGACGGTCAGTGGAAGATCCGAGCGGACTAGCACGGGTCCCCCTCAACGTAATCCTCTGGTCGAACTGAATTATTGGGGGCGGACGCAAGTCGGTCGGTCGCCGGCTCGTTTGCTAATCTCCAAGATAAGTCGTGCCATAAATTGTAACTGATTACCCACCAGTTCCAGCCAGAGTTAGGAGCCGGTCGGGCAGGGGCGGGGTGCGCACCGCAACATAGACGAGACGCGGCACGAGATCGGCCAACACGTAGCGCCGATTGAAGTGGTACTGGTTATTCCGAGATCGGAATAATAAAATTCCGAGTCCCGAGTTATTTCGAGTACAGCACATAGCCGAGAAGTTCCCCCGCATTTCGTGAGTCACTTGTTGCCAATCGTTAGACGACGACCTACTCCTCCGCCTCCATAAAGTGATAGCAAACCATGTGGCAGACAAAGAAGTGCGCGTCCTCGACCCGGCCCATGTGATCGTCCGATACGTGGAGGCTGAGATCTACGCTAGGGCGCAAGCGCCCGCCGCTAATGCCGCTGAGGCCAACGGTGTAACAGCCAATCGAGTTGGCATAGTTGATCGCTCGTACTACGTTCTCCGAGTTTCCGCTTCCGCTAATGGCCATGACGATATCGTCGGGCCGGGCGAAGTTCTTTAGTGGCTCGACAAACACGCTCTCATAGCCCACATCGTTCGAGTAGGCCGTCATGGTAGGAACCTGCTCTGCCAACGACATGATCCTAAAGCGCTGGCGCTGGCCGTAGCTCGCGCCCTTCACCATGTCGCAAGCGAAGTGGTTGGCCGTCGCGGCGCTGCCGCCGTTGCCGAACACGAAAATCTGGCGATCATCGTCGCGAGCCCTGCGGAAGACATCGATAAGGGCCTCGACGCGATCCAGATCGACTGTCTCGAGGGCTGCCAACAACCGCTGCTTGTAATCCTTAGCGAAGTCCATTGCTCAACTGCTCCGCCCCATGGTCGCCGCCAAGGCGCGCACTTCGTCGGGGTTCGCCTTGCCAGTGCCTAGCTTGCCGACCGTGACGCCCGCTACGATTATCCCAAACCGCAATGCCGCTTCACTTCCCGCACCGGCTGCCAAGGCGAGTGCGAATCCTGCGGCAAGAGCGTCGCCGGCTCCGCACGGATCCGCCGACTCGGCCGCTTCGGGTGCGGGCAGCAATCGCTGCCCGTCACGGTCGATCAGCCACGCACCCCGCTCGCCAACCGTGATCACGAGCGCCGGTCCTCCGACCGCCCGGTGCAGGCGCCCGAAATCGACCTCTCCGAATTGTCTCCGGCAGGCTGCCGCGGCCTCCGATTCGTTGGGCGTGACGACGATGTCGCGAAAGTGCTCCACCCGGCGGCGCGAATCAGCGACGTACGCCGTACCGCCGCCAGCTGCAGCGTTTCGACAGACAGCTTCCCGCACCGTGGTCGTGACAGTCCCGCCGTGAACTGTCTCCGCTTGATCAGCCACGATCACCGCATTGAACTCTTCCAAGCACCCTTCGAACCTCGCGACGACAGCCTGCTCGGTTTGTGTGGGCAGCGGCGCCGTGTTGACAAAATCGACCCGCGGACGATCCTCGATGCCAGTCTCGGAATTGATCAGCTTGGTGTAGGTGAAGGTCTGGATCTGAGGACATTCGACCAGCAAGTCACTCTCGATTGAGCCCCCAGCCAGCGCTCGGCGCAAGTCAAGCCCCGCACCGTCCGCTCCGATTGCCCCCAGTACACTGACCCGGCCAGCCCCAAGGGCCGCCAAGTTGCCGGCTACCGTCCCTCCAGCGCCCGGCGTACAGCTGGTCTCCGTTATCGCACAACGCGGAATACCGGTCTCGCGGGAAGGCTCTGCCAGGGCGGGATCATACTTGCACCATCGATCAAGGCAGATATCGCCGATCACCAGCGCTCGCACGCTGTGCGCGCGCGCCAGCACTTCGGCACAAGTCATCCCGATTGGCTGTCTGCCGCCGCGAGGACTGCCTTGCGAAGTGCAGGGACCGCGACGCGATGGTCTCCGCACACGTACAGGCTCTGGCCGCCATCGGCAACCGTGCGCACGAGAATTGTCTTGTGCGGACGGAAGTAGTAGCCGGGATCGGACTTCGGCAGCTCCTTGTGGACATCGCCTTGGATCGGCACCAAGTCGAAGACCGCGGTCATGAAGTTGGCGATCCGGCGGCCTTCTTGATGCGCCACATTGCGCGCCATCGAGAGCGCTTTGAGATAGACCTCGGGACCCATGATGGCCGATCCCATACTGACCATGATGCCGCCTTCCAGATTCTCTACGGCCTTGGTGTACACGAGGAAGTCACGATAACTGGCCTGCCCGTAGGCCGCGCCATCGCAATTCGGGTGCTCATGGGTGATGTCATAGCCAATTCCCACATGGACGGTCACCGGAACGCCCAGCTCGTACGCGTTCGCCAAGATGCTGACGTCGCGATGAGGAAAACCCTCGGCCATGATGCGACGCCCGAAGTTCTCGCCCAAGCCCAAACCGAGGCCAGCCGCGTCCACGGCCCAGTCGTTGAGAATCGAGGTGTCGTCCCAGAGCCCGAACTCCCCGGTGCGGATATAGCGCGCCACGCTCTCGGTCGTAGCACCGATCCGCGCCAGCTCGAAGTCGTGAATGGCACCAGCGCCGTTCATGGCCACGTGCGTAAAGGCCCCGCGCCGAAGCAAATCGATCACCTGTCGCGAGACGCCGGACTTGATCACGTGCGCCCCCATCATCAAGATCCGAGCACTGGGTTCGCTGGCGACGAGCTTCGGCGCGACGATTGCCAGTGATTCCTGCAGCCGCGGGTCCGGCTCCGCGACCTGCTCCTCGAGTTGCAGGAGGTAGTCGAGATCCATATCGTGCGCCCGCTCGGCCAGCGGCCGGATGTGCAGACGCGAGCGGTCAAATGCCGGGTATTTCGATTGCATGTTGAAAAGCTGGGTTAGCGGACCTTCGGGCGATCCGGTCAGGAAGAGCCGAACAAGGCCGCCATCAGTTCATTGTGCGCGTTGAAGTTGGGCACGATCCAATCCGCTCCGACCGCAGCAAGGCGATCGCGCTTGACCTTGTCCACATCCACGCAGTCGGGCTCGTCCGTGGCCACACCTACCGCGCTTCCGCCAACCGTCTTGACGACTTCGATCTCCACGAAACCGTCACCGAAGCCGAGAAATTCCGATCCCTCGTAGTCGCTCTCGCTGATGATGCGCTCGACGAGGATCTTCTTTGAGAAATTCTTGTAGTCGTCCAACGCCCCGTGCATCCCGCCGGCGAAATACGAGTCGATGCGCAGCAGCCGTGCCTCTTCCTGCATGTACGGTTGGTCGGTGCCGCTTGCCAGAAACAGCTTCAAGCCGCGCTCCAGCACGGCGTCCAGCAGACGGCGCGCGCCCGGCACCATCAGTTCGTCCGGATCGACGCGTCCGGACCGCAAGTCCTCCCGCCGATGGCGAATCTTGTCCATCAACAAGTCGAGGTAGATGTGCTTGTACTCCAAGGGGTCCTTGGGCGTCCCGCCTCGCTTAGAAATCTGCTCGGCGAATTCGATCATCTGGTAGATCGTCTGCCGCCCGGTCAGGTGTCCAACGTAGCCTTCGACCAAGGTCGTGAGATCTTCTTCCGACTCGCCGGTGCGCAGACCCAGCAGGGTCTCGACCATCATCGGCACCATCACGTCGAACCAGCCGGCTCGAATCAGAGACAGCGTGCCGTCGAAGTCGAACAGCCCGACGCGGGCACTAGCCGCGCTCGCTCTGGGATCCAAGATCTCGAGAGGTGTGCAAGCCAAACTTCAGTGTGGCAAATCCCACTAGGGCGTACCGGCAAGCTCGCACTGGTCGGCCTTGATCAACGCACGCCGGTTCGTTCCGGTCCTGAGCTGTGCGTCGGCCACCAGCGCAAAGGCTGTCCGCTTTACCCCGCCCATGCGGGCATCCGCGCCCGCCGGACCGCCAAAGTGTCTACGCTGGGCAGTTGCCACACGCATCCCGACTTGGACGCCTCTGTCGCCAAGGCATGGTCTCGGAACAATGGCCCCGGAGGGGTCGGGTTCACCGACCTCAGCCCGCCAGCCGGATCCCCTGTTGGGCCGTCAGGCGCTTGTGGTGGTCTTGCTACACTGCCACCTGCTTTCCCAGCAACGGCTAGCACACCCCTTCACTTGACGCTCTCAGCGCGGGATGGCTAGCATTACGGAATCAGAGGACATCCACTCATGGCAAAAGAACTGCGCATCGGCATGATCGGGTACGGCTTCATGGGCCGTGCCCACTCCAACGCTTACAAGCGGCTCAACGACTTCTTCCCAGTCGAGCACCGCCCCGTGCTACAGGCCGTCGCGGCCCGGAACCAGGCCAAGGCGCAATCGTTCGCCGACAACTGGGGCTACCAGCGCGTCGAGACTGACTGGCGCAAGGTCGCCACGGCCGACGACGTCGATTTGGTTGACGTCTGCGCCCCGAATCACATGCACCTAGACCTCGTCCTTGCGGCTGCCGAGGCGGGCAAGATGATCTGCTGCGAGAAGCCGCTGGCGATGTCCGTCGCCGAGGCCGAACAGATGGTCGAAGCCGTCAAGAAGCACGGCGTGCCCAACATGGTCTGGTACAACTACCGTCGCGTGCCCTCGATCGCGCTGGCCAAGCAGGTCGTTGACGAAGGTCGCGTCGGCAAGGCCTTTCACTATCGCGCCACCTACCTGCAGGACTGGACCATCTCCGAAGACGTTCCTCAAGGCGGCGCCGGAACTTGGCGGCTGGACGTGGACGTGGCCGGTTCTGGTGTGACCGGCGACCTACTGGCCCACTCCATCGATACCGCGATGTGGCTCAACGGTCCCATCGCTCGGGTCGTGGCCAGCACGCGCACGTTTGTCACCGAGCGCATGCACGCCGACACGGGGCAAGTGCAACCGGTCGGGATTGACGACGCGTGCATGTTCCTCGCCGAGTTCGCTAACGGCTCGATGGGCACATTCGAGTCGAGCCGCTATGCCCGCGGACGAAAGAACTACAACACGCTTGAGCTCAACGGAGCGGACGGGTCGGTGTTCTTCGATCTGGAAGACCCGGAGTACCTGCACTTCTTCGAGTACCAGCAGAAACAGTCTGGCAGGAAGGTGGAAGACCACCTCACGGGCTGGCGCAAGATCCACGTGACGAATTCCGAGCACCCTTACATGGACAAGTACTGGGTGCCCGGGACGACGATCGGCTACGAGCACACGTTCCTCAACGCTCTGGCAGACTTTGTCGCGGGCATCGAGTCGGGCAGCCCTACGCAGCCCGACTTCCAGTGCGCTCTGCAGACGCAACGGGTTTGCGACGCCGTGATTGAGTCGGGGCGCACCCGCGAATGGGTCGAGACAGGAGCCGAGTAGTCCCGGTCAGGCCTGATTCTCGGAATCCGCGGCAATTGCCGGCTTCGCCCAATGGCGATATTCCGGCCTTCCACTCAAACGTGCAGAAAGAGCGCCGCAGGGGCTTTGCCTTTCGCTCAGATTCGCACGATCTCGGCCTGGACGGTGCCGGTGGCGAGCGCGCTGCCTGCCTGGACGAAACAATCGATCTCGCTGCGGATGCCAAACTCAGGCAGATAGATCCCCGGCTCGATGGAAAAGCACGTGTTCGGAATCAGCGGTCGCTCATCGCGCATCTCCAGATTGTCCATGTTGGCGCCGTTGCCGTGGACCTCTTCTCCGATCGAGTGGCCGAGGCGGTGGACGAAGGCATCGCCGTAGCCATGGGCGGCGATATGGTCGCGCGCGGCCTTGTCGATCTCCCAGCCCTGGATACCCCGTCCTTCTCGCATCGCCGCATCGGCGGCGCGGAGGGCCCGGTCACGAGCGCCAGTGACGATCTGAAAAACTCGTTGCATGTGCTCTGAGGGACGCTCACCACAAAAGCCGGTCCAAGTGATGTCGTAGTACACAGCCCCGGGAGCGTCCAGCTTGGCCCACAGATCGATAAGCACGAAGTCCCCGTTCCGAATCGGCCGTGAGCGTTCCGGATCTGGACCGTAGTGAGGATTGCCGCTGTTGGCGTTGACAGCGACGATGGGACTGTCAGCCGTTACCATGCCAGATTCCCGGAAGCGCCGAAGGATGAACTGCGCGATGCGGTGTTCGCTGCTAGCTTCGTCCGTGTCGATGTCGACGCGAATCTGCTGAAACGCCTGCTGGAGGATCGCGTCAACCCGCCGTCCGGCCTCGAAGTGTGAATCTCTCTGGACTTCTGTCCAGCGTGCCTCAAAGTACTGGACCAGAGCGGCTGACGACACCACGTCTGCCCCGAAGGAGCGCACTAGGTCGACTGTACCTGCATCCACCAGCGAGACAACCGGAATCATGCAGAGCGGCGAAAACTGCATGGCGACGCGCCCCTTGCCCGCCAGGATCGTGCCGAGGTGCTCATGGTGCGACTGCCAGCTAGAGTAGATCAGCTTGGAGCCGGGCAAACTGTCGAGGCGAGCATCTTCGATGGCGTGGACCAGTTTCGCCGGCTCGCCGCTCGCGGGAATCCAGTAGTACCAGCGACGCGAGACATGCCCCCCGGTATCTAGCCCCAGCACGCGGTAGGCGATGGGGTCGCGCATGTGGTGGTCAAACAGAAGCCAGCCGTCCAGCCCTTCGGCGCGCAGCTCTGCTTGGATCTCGGAAACTTCCATGAATCACGATTGTAGCGCCGGAATCCGAAGAGAATAAGAAATTTGCACAAGGGGGTTGCGTAAATGCTGCCGATGGACTAGAATAAACAGCAAAGAAAGGGAGGGCATCATGGCTCTAACTAAAAGACAGAAGCAGGTGCTTGACTTCTTGGCGGAATTCATCGCTGAGAACCACTACAGCCCGAGCTTCGAAGAGATCGCTCAGAACATGAACCTGTCGTCGGTGGCGACAGTCCACAAACACTTGCAGGTGCTGCAGGAGAAGGGCTACCTCGAGCGTAGCTTCAATCGAAGCCGCGCGCTGGAGATCTCTCCAAAGTACTACGAGGAGATGCGTGCCAACCGGCAAAAGCTGTACTCGTTCCACAAGGGGAGGGATGAGCTTACCGCCCCGCTGGTGGGCACGATCACAGCAGGCGCACCGCTACAGCAGTACCCCGAGCGCGAGACCCTGTCATTCGCGCCGCTGCTCACCGTGGACAACGTCTTCGCCCTGCGGGTGAACGGCCAATCGATGATCGACGACCACATCCTCGACGGGGACTACGTCCTGCTCGAGAAGACCCGTCACGCCCACAACGGCGAGATTGTGGTAGCCATCGTGGACGGCGCGGAGACTACGCTCAAGCGTTTCTATCTCGAGGGCGAAATGGTGCGCTTGCAACCGGCCAACATCGAGATGGACCCGATCATCGTTCCAGCCTCACGGGTGGAAGTGCAGGGGCGCCTCCTTGCGGTACACCGGCGCTACCACTAAGCGCGACACCCAGAGCACCGTCAGGGCGAACCAGCGGGACGCTTCGGTGTCCCGCCTTGGCAGAATCACAGATTCATGGCTCCCACAAACGCGCGCGCCCGGGCTGAAGCCTGGCCGGTGCCCTCGACGGATCAACTCCCGGGTTGTTCCTGGAACAGGGTAATGGCGCTGTCTAGGCTGTCACGATCGCCTACCAGCACAACTGTGTCGCCGGGTTGGTAGTGAAAATCCGGTTCGCGGCGATAGATGGGCTGACCATCCCTGACCACGGCGATCTGCACGGCTCCGGTGCGGCGCCGCAGCTCGAGAGTGGTTGCGTTCATTCCGGTAACTCTAGATCCCTCCTTGATTTCCACCAATTCCAAGGCGTCGTGAATGCCCAGGTGTTTCAGTGCGTCGAGGTGCAGGTCAGGCTCCGCCGTGCCGCGAAAGAGCCCGTAATGTTCTTTGCGCACCGTGGCGGCTTCCTGCCAAATGCGGTTGACCGGGATCCGGTAGCTTTCGAGTGCCTTGGCAAACAGCTCGATCGAGACCTCGAACTCCTCCACCACAACGTCTGTTGCACCGAGCGCCATCAGCTCGTCGATGGACCGCGTGTATCTAGTGCGCACAACAATCTGGGCGGTAGGATTCAGGCCCCGCGCGACATGGACACCACGCCTCTCCTCGATCGGTGAGGAAATCGCGAAGACGACAATGCGGGCTCGTCCCGCACCGACGTGTTTCAGCACGGCGGCTTGTGTTCCGTTACCGAACCGCACCGCTAGCCCGTCTTCGCGTGCCCTGCGGACGAGATTCGGGTCGTGCTCAACGACAATGCACGGGATCCCCGCAGCATCAAGCACCCTTGCAAGGTATCGTCCGGCAACACCGTAGCCCACGATGATCGTGTGGTCAGACATCTCGTGGCCGCGGCCGGCATCTGCAGCCGCGAGTCCCTGCGCTCCGTCGCCGGACAGTGCGATGCGGTCAGCGACATAGCCTGCGCTGCGAATCAGGAAAGGAGTGGCCATCATCGAGACGACGGCCGTGCTGAGAAACAACTGGTAGTCGCCCTCGCGAAAGAGTCCCAGAGGCAGCCCCAACGCTGCCAGCAAGATGGAGAATTCACCGATCTGAGCGAGGCTGAGGCCGCTGATCACCGCGGTAGTCGAGATTCCGCCTGCAGCAAGGACCGATACCGCTACCAGCACGGCCTTGAGTGCGATCACGACCAATACCATGGGAACAAGCACATCGAGCTGCTCCACCAGGACGGGAACGTCGAGAAGCATGCCGGTGGAGATAAAGAAGATTCCGCTGAACACGGCCCGAAAGGGCCGAACGTCCGATAGCGCCTGCAGGCCGTATTCCGATTCGGATATGACCAGGCCAGCGATAAACGCTCCGATAGCAAGGGAAAACCCCGCCCATGCGCTGACGACCGCCGTACCGATGCCGAAGAAACCGATGCACAGGGTGAATAGTTCGGCGTCGCGGAAGAGCACGATCCGGTCCAACGTCCTCCGCACCACGAACTGCCCGCCGATCACCAGCCCAGTGATGATCGCAAGCCCGCGCGCGAATTCCGTGACGACTGCGCCCATGTCGGCACCCTCGATGCCGGCCAGGACCGGCAGCAGGAGTATCAGCGGCAGCACGCACAGATCCTGAAACAGCAGGATCGAGATTACGGAGCGCCCTTGAGCCGAGTCCAGTTCGGCCCGCTCCGCGTACGTCTTGCTCACGATTGCGGTTGACGACAGTGCGGCGAGCGTGCCATAGAAGATCGACTGGCCGGGCGGAACGCCGAAAGCAAATGCAAGTACCGCCACGGACAGGAGCGTGCCGCTCACCTGCAACCCACCGCCAACCAATACCGTGCGCGCCCATTGGCGCACGTACGAAAGCGACAATTCCAGTCCCACTTCGAACAGCAACAAGGCGACACCAAGTTCGGAAAGAAACTCCACCTCCTCCGTGGCACTGATCAGCGCGAATCCATTGGGACCTACCAGAACTCCGGCAACCAAGAAGCCCACCAAGGGCGGGGCCGACAGGCGGTGTGCCAGCGCCACGATGGGGATCGCCATGCCCACGAGCAGCGTCAGGTCAATCAGCAACCTGCCTTCGTGCATGGTTATTTCAGCCCCGAGCTCGCGGACCGGCAATCGGAGCCCCCACGATTCGCTGGAATGGAATCCACAGCCGTCTTGTCCGCCTCTGGCTCGATTTCTCCGCAGTCTTGGATGCCCGTTGTCCTCGCCATGATCCAACCGGATTGCCGCTCCCTGATCAGAGGATTCGAGGATTGGCTGGCACCGCGATCAGCCAACACTAGATCCCCGTTCGATGCTTGCACTGGGAGCGCATGCACCGTCTCGGCCGACACAAGCTCTGCCGTCCGAGCTTGTGCCGCCGCGCAGACCGCTGCCCCTCGGTGCGTCCTATGAACGGCACGGCGGTCTTGGGGTACGAGTTCTTGCGGCAGTCTGTCAGACTCCTTACGCACCCCAATAAAGACCACGCGCGTCCGCGACTCTCCACCGTCAACGACCAGACCTCATGATAGCCGCCTAGTGGACTCTGTCATCCCGGAAGTCCACCACGTGGAGATCATCGGCCTTGCCTCGCTCAGTGACCGAGCGCAGACATCGGATGCGAGCATTAGTGAGCGCAACGAGACCACAGGCGATTCCGGCCCGAGTCCGTGGTGTACGTACTCCCGCACTGCCGGCGCGCATGTCATGATCAGCCCGCCCAAGCCGCAAGAGCTGGCAGGAATCTACGCACGGTTCCGGTCGAGGCGAATCGCGCTCTAGGGCCTTGGTCTCGCCACCTTGGTAGCTGGTCGGGCGTAGTAGCAGTTGCCGCTCGTCGTCGTGCACCGCGGCCGGTTCCTCACGATCGGGCAGTCCCAGACACTCCAATATCCGATGTTCGTCCCGGGGTGCCATTCGGGGAGGCCCGCATTCACCAGATGCGGACCGCGCAGCATCCCCAGCGTTAGCGCAGCCCTTGGTAGAAGAAATGGAAGGTCGACAGATAGATCGCAAGCAGTGCGCCGGTGTACAAGAACACCATCATGAATCGCCGATCCAGCAGGACCTCTAGTACGCCGAGGCCCTCCCTTGAACACTTGAGGGCGAACCAACCCACGAATACGATCGCACCCAAAATCGGAACCCACACGAACAAGACTTCTACGACTGGACTCACGATTCGATCCCCGGACTAGCCACTGCCGCCCAATCCGCACCGGCCAGTTCCCGCAACTGGTCGAGATCTAACACTGCTACGTCAAGCTGGCGCGCCTTCTGCAACTTGGAGCCAGCCTTCTCACCAGCGAGCAAATAGTCCGTCTTGGCGCTGACGCTGCCTGTCACCTTGCCGCCAAGGCTCTGGATCGCCACTTTGGCCTCGTCGCGGGACAAGTCAGGCAGTGTGCCGGTGATGACAAAGACCTTGCCGCTGAACGGATCAGCTACCGACGTTGTCTTAGACACATCGTCGGCAAGCTTCAGTTTGGCATTGCGGAGACGCTCGATCAGGTCCTTGTTCGACTCCGCGCTGAAGAAGGTACGGATGGCATGCGCGATGTTGGGCCCCACCTCCTCGACCTGCACTAGCTCTTCCTCCGTGGCTTGGGCGATGGCATCCAGATTGCCGAACTGACTGGCTAGCAAGCTTGCGGTGCGCTCGCCTACGTAGCGAATGCCGAGGCCGAATAGCAGCGAAGCGAGGGGTGCCTGCTTGGACTGCGTCAAGCCATCTAGCACCTTGAGAGCGGACTTGCTTCCTAGGCGCACCGCCCCTCGGCCCTCCAAGTCTTCAGGCGTCAGGGCGAAGATGTCCTGCACAGCCTTGAGAATGCCGTGCCCCACAAGCTCTTGGATCACTGTGTCGGTGAGACCCTTGACTCCGATACACTCCGCAAAGCGTCGAATCCTCTTGCAAAGTTCCTCTGAAGCCTGTTCTCCGAGGCGTGCGGCGGAGTCATCGGTGCGAGAGGCCTCCTCATCTTGGCCGCCCGAAGGCACCGACACACAAGCTAATCCGATGCGTCGCAAGTCTCGGATCAGCTCTGTCGTGCCGGGATCGGCGAAGTAGTCGTGCACCGCATCGGCTGCACGTTTGTTGACACCCTCGAAGGAGCGCAAGTCGTCAGAACTCGCCGCTCGGAGAGCTTCTACTGTCGGGAACTTTCCCGCAAGCGCGTCGCAGGTCTTCGGCCCCACATTCGGGATCGAAAGGGCTTGCAGAAACTGCACCCAAGTTGCGTGCTGCTTGGCCCGCTGAATGCTCTCGACCGCCACTCGGGCTTTCTCAGCGGTCGTGACCGAGTCCTTTTCCAGCCCTGCCAGTTCCGGCTCCTGAAGACGATAGAGATCCGCAATGTCGTTGACGTAGCCGCGCTCCACCAACTGGCGGGCAACCTGCTCTCCGATGCCGTCTATGTCCATCGCAGAGCGCGAGCAATAGTGCTCTATGGACTGTTGCAAGCGAGCCCGGCAACTGTTGTTGACGCATCGCACCACCACTTCGTCGTCCGGCCTGACCAGTTCAGCCCCGCACACCGGACAGGTCTTGGGCATCCGAAAGGGCCGGCGACCCTCACCCTGCTGAACGACTCGAAGGATCTTCGGTATCACATCGCCGCTGCGCTCCAACAGAATCTTGTCCCCAATCTGGAGCCCCAATCGCTCAATCTCGTCCTCGTTGTGGAGCGTCGCGCGAGAGACCGTAACACCACCCACTTGCACCGGCTCCAGTAGGGCACGTGGCGTCACTGCGCCAGTGCGCCCGACCTGGAAATCGATGTCATTGACTGCCGTTTCCACTTGCTGAGCCACCGGCTTGCAAGCAATCGCCCAGCGCGGGGCCTTGGCGGTGGCCCCTAGCCGTCGCTGTAGCTCCACACGGTCTACCTTGAACACGAGCCCGTCAATCTCGTAAGGCAGCGACTCACGCTCGGCCAACCGCTCCTTCCGAAATCCCAACAGCGCTTCCGCGCCATCGAGCCGCTCCCGCCCCCTGTCGACCTTGAACCCAAGCTGTTGCAACACCTCGAGCGACTCCCAATGCGTCTGGCGCTCTTCGAAGCCATCGATCAGGAGCATATACGCGAAGAAGTCTAAGCGACGCCTGGCTGTCACCGAGGCATCGAGCATCCGGAGCGCTCCGGCGGCGGCGTTGCGCGGGTTTGCAAACTTGTCCCCCGGCTCGCGCCTGGCATTCAACTGCCGAAATGAGGCCTTTGGCATCACGACTTCTCCGCGCACTTCGAAATTGGCGGGAAGGCCACGCCTCTTGACCACCTCGGCGGGGACTGAGAGCGGCACAGACCGAATCGTTCGTGCGTTGGGCGTTACCACTTCACCTTGCCTGCCATCCCCCCGAGTCAGGGCCAATTCGAGTTGGCAATCGCGATAGCGCAGTACCAGAGACACGCCATCGAACTTCAATTCGCCCACATACGCAATCGAGTCTACTGCGAGTCGCTCCCGGGCTCTACGGTCGAAATCCCGAAGCTCTGCTTCATCAAATGCGTTGTCCAAACTGAGCATCTGCGCCGAATGGTCGGCCTTTTCGACTCCCTCTCGAGGGGTTCCCCCCACGCGCTGCGTGGGCGAGTCCGGGGCGACGAAGCTAGGGTGCTGACTCTCAAGAGCCTGCAGTTCCCGCATAAGCCCGTCGAACTCGGCGTCAGAGATCTCGGGACGATCCTCGACGTAATAGAGCCGCTCGTGATGCACGAGCTCGGCACGGAGTTCAGCCGCTCTCCGCCGCGCCGCGTCTAGGGAACGATCCGGCGCGGAGTGGGCCGCCATTGGGCATATTATAGATACCTCCGACGACTGGAGCGGTCCCAAGCCTCAGCCGCCATCGCCGCGGGCTCGGAGAGATTCGCCGTTACTGGCTGACGAACCTCATTGATCATCACCGTCAGGTCACATTGCCAGCCTTTAGCGTCGAGGTTCTTCGCTGCTCAATCCGCGACCGAGTCCAGTCGGTCCATCGGCGACCCATTTCGCTTCACCGGTGCGCTGAACCGGTGACGAATTCCGTTAGCTTATGCTTTCGATAGGCATTGCGGGGCGGCTGCCTCGAGCCGTCCAGGCCCGAGTGTCGGTTGGGGCACTCGCAGGGCGGCTTGAGGACAGGCTGGTCGAAGCACGGGCTGGAGGTCAACCTGACACACTCATTGAGGCCGCAGCCATGCTAGAGCGGGATCGGAATTTCCGCATCGACAGGTTCAGTTGATAGAGGCTTCGGCATACTCAAGCTGCTCGACAATCCATTCAAATTGGGGGGCATCACCAAGGATCATGTGCTGCATGGCCACGTAGTCCCTTTCGATCACGGCACGCAGTTCCGGCTGCGGAACCAATCTGACCGACCCGGGAACGGCTTCGTCGAATCGCTTCCATGCCTGTCGGAATGCAATGAGATTGTGGCTTCGCACCGCGTCCGACAGCTCAGGGTTGGACAATGCCGATCTCCCGATTTCTGTTGCTGTGATCATCGCGACATCGTAGTAATGGCGCGAGACCCGCTCCCTGGCAGCTGGCAGACGCTTCGAGTCTCGGTACCCACAATGGACACCATGAAGAATCAGTAGCTTCTCCCAATACGTCCGCTCCGGAGCAATCACTCTTATGCCGCCCACGTCTAGCGACCAGTCGGGTAGTTCGTTGCTGATGTATGGAATGATCGTGCCATTCAGACTGGGATCGACCGCCGATCTCGCACCCGCTTCGATCTTGACGCGTGGCGCTACATACGCTAGATCACCACTTGGGTAGAGAGTAGGATACTCAACGAAGAGCGACTGCGCGTCGATGTCAGTCTCATCCGGACCGACCGTGCAGCCGTCCGCGATCCCGTTGATCCAACTGTTCACTGCGGTTCGCAGATCACCGTGTATGTAGGCGCTGCACGCTTTCCTGAGCTCAGTAAACAGGGCCGCTCGCTTCTTGTTCGATAGGTCGCCAGCCATGGTCGGGTCACGTTCCCCTTCAAAGCCGAGACTCTCACGGTAGACGACAAGATCAATGTCTTCAGAAAACCGATCAATCAGCCCGAACGCCTTGGAAATCGACGTTCCGCCTTTGAAGAGCAAATTGGGGTGCCCTTCGGGAAGGCGGTTGAAGAGTGTGTCCAGGACTATACAGACCCAAAAATCCTTTTCCACATACGCTGGCAGCGTGTTGAGTCGGTTTGCCGTCGCCCCAAAGACCTCCAGTCTGGCCTCTTCGGAGAGGCGGAGAAACGCTTCGGTATCTCCATTCATGCGGCAATGACCTGGTGGCCTGCAATGCCGGACGCGAGCGAAACTGCCCATCCAGGAAGATCGCGACGATTCTCCAATAGGTTGAGCTTCACATGATCTGGGAGACGGTGCCTCAAGATGGAAACGACTTGCGAGTCGGCTGCCGCATCGCGGCCGAGCCACCTCAGTGCTTGAACCACGGGAGCTGCAGGTCTGCCCGCCCACACCATAACGCCCGGCCCCGCATGTCGGAACTGGACAGTCCAGCCGTCGATCTTCAGTGTTCTCGAGTGGCCGTCCGTTACGAAGCTCACCTTGGCCGGTACCGCATTGGTGAGACCCAACCGGTTCGCAGCGACCAACCCATGCGGCATAATCCGGACACCGTCCCGTCTTGCCAGAGCTGCGATGGCAGCATCCAGATCGACTGGCGCGGGCCGCTTCAATATCTCGCTCATCCTCGGCATGTCGTACAGCCCGTGGCCAACTCGTCGCAGCCGTCCCGCTTTAACTAGGCGCGACAAAGCTTGGTCGACGGCATGTCGGCTCCCGAGATCCAAGAAATCCTTCGGCGTGCACACCCACCGTCCATTGGCGTGTACGGAGACTCTCTTCATTACCGCATCGGCAACACCGTTCATTGAACTACGCCCTTAGACTGATCCTAGTTCATATGGGCGTCAGATATATATCAAATGTTTCTTACCAGACCAACGGCTCTCTGACGATGGCCGCACGGCCTATGGCAACTGCGCTCACATTGTCGAAACTGGCGGGAAGGCCACAGTTCTTGACAGTCTCGGCGGGCAACGACAGCGGGACGGCCCGAATCGTGCGGGCGTCGGGCGTTACGATTTCACCTTGCCTGCCATCCCCCGGTGTCAAGGCCAAGTCGAGTTGGCAATCGCGATAGCGCAGTACCAGGGATACGCCATCGAACTTCAATTCACCCACATACGCAATCGAGTCTGCTCCGAGTCGCTCCCCGGCTCTACGGTCGAAATCCCGAAGCTCTGCTGCATCGAAGGCGTTGTCCAAACTGAGCGTCTGCGCGGAATGGTCGGCCTTTTCGACTCCCTCTCGAGGGGTTCCCCCCACGCGTTGCGTGGGCGAGTCCGGGGCGACGAAGCTAGGGTGCTGACTCTCAAGAGCCTGCAGTTCCCGCATAAGCCCGTCGAACTCGGCGTCAGAGATCTCGGGACGGTCCTCGACGTAATAGAGCCGCTCGTGATGCACGAGCGCAGCGCGAAGCTCGGCCACTCTCTGCCGCGCCTCGTCTAGGGACCGGTCCGGCGTGGGGAAGGCCGCCATCGGACATATCATAGGTTTCCGCATGAACTACCGTCGGGCGGTGTGCATCTACAACCCGGCCTCCGGTCGAGGTATCAGCCAATCGAAACTGGAGACGGTCCGACAGATCCTGTCGGCGTCTGCCGACAATTTACGCCTCGCACCCACCGATCTGCCTGGCCACGCGACCGAACTGGCCAGACAGGCCGTAGTCGAAGGATGCGACTTGGTCGCGGTCTGCAGCGGCGACGGCACGGTCAACGAAGTCGTGCAAGGTCTGGCGGGAAGAGCGTTGCCTGCCCTGCTAGTGCTGCCTGGCGGCACCGCCAATGTGCTGATTAGCGAACTCGGGCTACCGGCGGACCCAGTCAGGGCAGCTCGACTGCTTCCCCAACTTACCGCCACGCCAGTTCGACTGGGCAGGGCCGTCTTCAGCAACGATGGCTCAAGCCGCTATTTCCTGCTAATGTGCGGCGCAGGCTTGGACGCTGCCATCGCGGATCGCGTGTCCGAGCCCCTGAAGCGCACCTTCGGCCGAGCCGCGTTCTGGCTGGCAGGCGCACGGTTTTCCCTCCAGCGCTTTCCTCGCGTGAGGATTGCAGTCACCGACAACGGCAAGACCGGCCCTTGGTGCGGCTTGGTGGTCGTCTCGAAGAGTCGCCTGTACGGGGGAGGACTCGTGCTGGCGCCTGGGGCACATCTCCTCGCGGACCACTTCATCACGGCCCAGTATCCAGGCACGAACCGGCTTGTGTACAGCAGCTACCTGATGGCGGCGAGGTGCCGCCTGATGTCAAAGTGGCCCGGCGTGCGCTTGGAGGCTCGTGACGACTTGGTGCTCGAGCCAGCCGCCGGAGAGCCGGTGCAAGTCCAAGTCGATGGTGAGGTCGTCGGCGAGTTGCCAGCCCGGATCACGCTCAGCGATGCCACTTGCACAGTCTTGATGCCCAAGGGCTACATGACCTGCTAGTAGTCTCAACCAGAGTGGAAACGTAGCGATCTGGCGGAGGCGTGCTTGCCGCGCCTTAGTCGAGCTGAGGAACGTCACGCGCCAACTGGTAGATTCCGTCGAGACGCTTGGTCGGCGCCAAGTGGCGGACAGGCTCAAGACTGGTCCACGCTCTGGCGTGGAGTTGCTACACGAGCGACGCAACAGGAGTGGGCTGGGCAGCTTGGTCGTTGTCCCTAGCACTCGAGACCTGCGGTGCTTCGAGAGACCAAGCCGGACCTCGCCGACAAGTTCGAAGCGAGCCTGAATCTCTTCGCCAACGAATGCGTACGATGAGAGATGACGCCGCGCGAAGGCACGTATCTAGCCGAGTCGCGCTCAGCACCGTGACTCAAGTCCATTCGACGGTCCGGGAGATTATTAGTGCCTGCGGGTATTTCCGGCGCAATCAAGCGTTCTTCGCCGTTTCGGTAGTGAATCTGGCTCTCGGGATCGGAGCGACTACGGCGGTATTCAGCGTGGCAGAGGCATTGCTGCTCCGGCCACTCCCTTACCGTGCGGGCGAGCGCCTTGTAACTCTACGAAGCGTCGACACGATTAGCGACGATCCGATCACGCGTGCCGCCCCCGGCCTGCTCGCCGATTGGCAGTTCAAGGCAAAGTCATTCGACGCGATTGCCGGGTACCGAAGGACTACCGTCGATTTGATCGATGGTGCTCGAAGCGACAGGTTGAGTGGACTCTTTGCCACGCCGGAGTTCTTTGACGTATTCGGGGTGCCCCTGCTCGGCCGTACGTTCCAGGCCGTGGACCGGGGTGCGCAAGGCCCTTATGAATCGACAGTTGCTGGGGAGGCATTAGTGCTCGGCAGCGAGGTCTGGCATCGGCGATTCGACTCGGATGCCACACTCGTAGGCGGAACCATCGATCTACACGTCCTGAACTTCTCTCGCGCCGGTCCCACCAAGTACAAGGTTGTAGGCGCAGCGACGGCACCGGTCCAGTTCCCCCCTCTCCAAGCCGACTTCCAGATCGGGGACTCCAATGTCGTAGACACGGTTGACTTCTGGATGCCGCAATTCGTTTCGGTAACCCAGTTGGCCGATCCGGGCCCGCGGGACGCTTGGTTCGACGTGGTGGCAAGACTGCGGCCAAATGTGACTCTCGCGCAGGCACAAGCCGAGATGAATGTCATTGCCGGCCTCCATGCGGAGAAATACCCGGACACGGCACGCGGCCGGAGAGTCCAAGTCGTGCCGTTGCGGGACCACATAGCAGGTGAGTCGCGCAACGGCATCTTGCTCCTGGCCCTTGGTACGGCCATGCTCTTGCTCATCGCCTGTTCGAACGTGGCAACGCTGCTTCTCGCGCGCGGCGTTGGACGTCGTAGCGAAGTGGCGACCCGCATCGCGCTCGGTGCACCCAAGTGGGAAATAGTGCGGCAGTTTCTCGTCGAGGCTCTGATCCTAGCGACATGCGGTGGCGCACTGGGGGTATTGCTCGCAACGCTGGCTATCAACTTGGCGAGACCATGGATGCCGGCGAGCCTGCCCCTGCTCGAAGGCATGGGAATCAACTTGGCAGTTCTGATGTTCACACTGGCCAGTGTTGTCGTCACTGCCTGTATAGCTGGCCTCGCTCCGGCGGTTCAATCCCTCCGCGCCGCCAGCACTGTGGTGACTGGTTTCAGCAGCCGAAGCGCGACGGTGGGGAGGTCGCATTCCCGCGCGGTTGGCGTTCTTGTCACACTCGAAGCCGCACTTGCAGTCGTCCTGCTAGTTGGAGCGGGCCTGCTGGTCCGAAGTGCGTTCCAAGCCAATCAGGTAGAAACCGGATTCAACCCGGACAACCTGCTGACGATGACCATCTCGCTCCCAGCCAATAAGTTCGACTGGGGTCACAACGCAGTCTTCGCGCGCGAAGTGCTTGAAGAGGTTCGGTCGCTCCCATCGATCAGCGAGGCGGCAGTCGTGCACGGCATTCCAATGCGAGCCGGCAGCTATCTCTCGAATGGACAGGGAACCATCGAAGGCTTCGTGCCCGCGGACGAGACCGATAGACCAAAGTATGGCATTCGCGTCGTGTCCCCTGGATACTTCTCCACCATGCAAATCCCGATTGTGGCGGGCCGGGCTTTCGAGCCGAGGGATGAAGAGGGACAGCGTGGAGCCGCCCTCAGCATCTTGGTCAGCGACTCTTTCGCGGAGCGCTACTGGAAGGGGCGCGACCCGCTCGGGCGGCGGATGAGCTTCGGCGAAGGATTTGACGACTCACACATGGCAGTGGTCGGGGTCGCTGGCGACGTACGGTATTCGGGGCTCGAAGCGGACCCGACCATCGACATTTATCTTCCTCAAGGCTTGTTTCCGCAAGCGGCGATCACCCTAATCGCTAGAACGAGGACCGATGTGCTCAGCGCGGCACCGTCCGTCAGGGACCGCGTTTATGCCGTGGACCCGCATTCGTTTGTAACGGACATTCACTCCATGGATCAACTGATCGCCGGGTCACAAGCCCAGCGCCGTGCGAGCACCCTCTTTGTTTCGACATTTGGCTTGATGGCCTTGGTGTTGGTAGTGGCCGGCGTCTATAGCGTTGTCGCTCAGGTGGTCGTCGAGCGTCGGCATGATCTCGCCATAAGGTCTGCGCTCGGCGCTGGACCGCGGCGGGTTGTCACCACGGCGATGCAATCAGCGCTGCGGCCCACGGCTATTGGTATCGCGCTTGGAGGGCTGGCGGCGATGGGGGCGTCTCGAGTCTTGACCTCGCTACTCTTCGAGGTGAGTGCGCTGGACGTCGCGACATGGATAGGGGTATACGCCACCCTTCTTGCCGCCTGTGTTGCGGCAGGATTCATGTCTGGGCGACGAGCTGCCCGAATTGATCCCATGGTGGCAACAAGGGGCGAATAGTCGAGACCTGGAGTGGTTGGCGGGTTGACCCTATCGCTTATTGGCAGGCCCGGTAGTCTAGCGTGGCAGTGTATCTCCTCCTCCTCAATTGATTGGCCGGGCACCAATGCAATTCGCTGGGCAGGCCATTCCGGAGAGCGCCGGGCGTTCACCCCGCAGCATGCATGGGCAACAGGAGATGTTGTGTGCTGCGGCCGGAGACCTAGCAGGTGCCTGCAACCTTGGGGAGAAACGCCCGGACATGCTGCACCCTGCCAGACGGAGAAAACCCTCAATTCAGCAACCGGCGCTGCCGCGCTGCTGTCCTAGATCAGTTGCTACAGGCCTTGGCTCAGGCCAAACTCAGCAGCAACCCAGTCGTTGACATCGCTTTCAACTGCTCGCAAGGGATGCCGACGAGGGCTCCGGGCGCTTCTACACAGTTGCCTCTGTTCCGGGAACCGTAGCTTGCGACGATCCAACGTGCACCCAGGACGGCTGGGTGATCGCGCGGAGCTGAGTGACGATGGCTTCCGGTAGTTCATTACACGCGCGACCCTGCGGGCTGTCGCCCCAACGATTTGCCGTAGCCATGGTGAGTGCGGTCAGATAGAGGGCATGGCGCGCCGCACAGTTGTTGCAACACTCGTAGTGGCAGGATTGGCGAGTTGCGTCAGCGACAAGCCAATGCCTTCTACTAGCAGCGATTCACAGCACCTGATGTATGTCGGGACCTACACTCGCGAGACGAGCGCTGGCATCTATGCCTATCGCTTCGACTCGGAATCCGGATCGGCTGAGGAACTCGGGTTGGTGGCGGAAATGCGCGAGCCATCCTTTCTCGCGCTACATCCCACCGGGCAGTACCTCTATGCAGTGAGTGAGACTGACGACTTTGACGAAGACGGAAGTGGGTCAGTTGTGTCGTTTCGGGTCAGCGCGAACTCCGGAGCACTGACCAAGCTGAACGAGGTCTCGTCCCGCGGGGGCTGGCCGTGCCACATCAATGTCGACGCGAGCGGTGGCATGCTGATCGTCGCCAACTACAAGGGTGGCAACATCGCTTCGTTTCCGATCAACGAGGACGGCACCGTTGGCGAGGCCACCTCATTCTTTCAACATGAGGGCAGTAGTATCCACGAGCGACAAGACCAGCCTCACGCCCACTCGGCCGACTTTTCGGCTGACAACCGCTTCGCCTTCTTCTCGGATCTCGGGTTGGATCAAGTCAAGATCTATCGAGCCGATCCCGGTGCGGCCACGCTGGCACCGCACGACCCGACCAACGTGAGTGTGGAAGCCGGTTCGGGCCCAAGGCACTTAGCCCTCCACCCTAGCGGGCGCAGCGCTTACGGCGTGAACGAACTCTCATCCACCGTGACGGTGTATGACTACCACGCGAAAGCCGGAGAGCTCAGCGTGGCTCAAACGGTTTCCACTCTGCCCGAAGGATTCGAAGGCGAGAACTACACCGCCGAGATCTATGTGCATCCGTCGGGGGAGTTCGTATACGCCTCCAATCGCGGCCACGATTCGATCGCGGTCTTCGCCCTCGATCCGTCAACGGGACGGCTAACGCCCAACGAACAGGTGTCGACCAACGGTGAGTGGCCGCGCAACTTCACCTTCAGCCCCAACGGACGCTACCTACTTGTAGCCAACCAAAACTCCGACAACATCGTGGTCTTCTCGATCGACAGCGAGACTGGAGCGCTCACCCCAGCCGGGATCGACCTCTCGATCGACGCGCCGGTGTGCCTGCTTTTCCTGTAGGTCGCGTAGTTCTGAGTCCAGCTACCGCCCTGTCCGTTCGATGGCGCTTGCCGCCTCCTTCTCCGGGCGGTAATCTTGCTGTTGCGACCGCCTCGACGCAGACTGCTAGCAACCGCAGGGACACAACGAGCCGGTGGGCACAAAGACAATGTTGAATCGACGAATTTTCCTTCAAACTGCGGTCGGCACCGGCTTGGGCAGCGCTACAGGATTCGCTCCGCTGCGCTCGGCTGCTGCGTCCATCGGCTTGCCGCTGCACATCACTGATATCGAGACGCTGATCCTGCGTGACCCGCCCGAGCGCAAACCAGAAGATCAGTTCGTCTCAATGACGCCGCTGGGCGCGACCACGGGCGGTATCGGTCTATGGAACCGCCTTGAACGCGCCGAGACAGTTCGGCAGGGCGGCTATCGGCAGACGCTGCTGGTTAAAGTTACGACAGACCAAGGCATCGTCGGCTGGGGCGAGTCCCACGCCGTAATGACGCCGCGCGTTGTGCAAACCGTCATCACAGACATGTTTCGGCCGATCTTGCTCGGTCAAGACGCTCGCCAGATCGAGGCGCTCTGGGAGAAGATGTACTCGACCCAGCGCCTGCGCGGCTATGGCAGCGGCTACTACACGCGCGCAATGGCAGGCATCGACATTGCCCTGTGGGACATCGTCGGCAGGGCAGCCGGTGTACCTGTCTACCAATTGCTGGGCGGCAAGTTTCGCGACAGCATTCCCACCTACCAAGGTGTGGGCGGCGGAGCGCCCGAGGAAGTGCGCGACAACGCGCAAGCACTCCTCGACCGCGGCTTTCCGAACCAGAAAATGAGCCTCGCCAAGGGCCGTGGCGAGCAAGCCCGCGACGTCAATCGCGTCGTCGCCGCAGCCGAGGTGCTCTCGGGCAAAGGGCAGATATTGGTCGACTCGCTCGCGGGCTACACGCTCGCAGAAGCGACTCGCGTCGGGCGCAAACTGGATGAGATCGAAAACCTCGGCTGGTGGGAGGACGTACTCATGCCCGAGGACTACGGCGCGTATGCCATCCTCGCGGACCGCATGGATGTGCCGATCTGCGCCGGGGAGCAGTATTCCAATCGATTCCAGTTCCGTGACCTGTTCGAGAAGCGCGCTTGCGATATCGTCAACCCCGACACCTCGCGGGTCGGCATTACTGAAACCAAACGGATTGCAATCATGGCCGATGCGTACAATATTCTGTTCGCCCCGCACTCCTCAATGGGCTCGGCCCCGTACCGTGCTTCTGCCATCCACCTCTGTGCCGCGACACCCAACGCCGTCATTTTGGAAGGCGGAGAATCCTCCGTGCGGGCGTTCGGCAATGCCATTCTGAGTGTGCCGCTGCCCTACAAGCCCGGGCACGTCGAGGTGCCCGACGGGCCGGGTCTGGGATTTGAGTTCGATGAGAAAGAACTGTCCAAGCTGGTTGTCGGCTAGCGATCACTGGCCACCTTTGCCGGACGACGCTCGTCGCGTCGAGTGCCGTAACGGCCCGGCGCTGCCGGGCGCAACGCCTTGATCGGTGCAATCGAGCGCCTTCTTCGCTTGTCGAAGATCTGAGAGATCGTAGTCTGCAATGCTCAGCGCTTGCCCTAGGCCAAGTAGTCGACGATCGTTCCCGAGTAAAGCCGCTGCGGGCAAGCGAAACACTCCCGGCAGTGGAACGCTACTGTGGTACCGTTGGAGTCTGAGGGGCCCGCCGCCCCCTGTTCCCTGTTCCCTATGCAAGCGCTGGGCATGATCGAGACTCTGGGCATGGTGTCGGCTGTTGAAGCCTCCGACGCGATGGTCAAGGCGGCCCAAGTCACCTTGGAAGGGAAGCGCTTGATCGGTGCCGGCCACGTGACCATCACGTGCCGCGGCGATGTCGGCGCGGTCAAGGCCGCCACCGACGCCGGTGCCGCAGCCGCCCGCAGGCTGGGCGAACTGATCAGTGTCCATGTCATCCCCGCACCCTACGCGGAGGTGGCACTGGTGCTGCCCGAGGGGCCGGACGACTAACCAAGCGCGATGCTGGAAGATCGCGATCTGCGTTCCGTCCAAGAGGTTCGCACCAAGGTCGAGGCCGCTCATGCGGCCTTCGGAGCCTTCGAAGGCTTCAGCCAAGAGCAGGTGGACGCCATCGTCGCCGCGATGGCCCAAGCGGCGCGGGCAAGTTCTGAGCGTTTGGCTCAGATGGCAGTCGAAGAGACTGGCTACGGCAATGTTCGCGACAAGATTGCCAAGAACCTGCTCAACTCGGACCTGCTGTACCAAAAGATCGCCCCCTTGAAGACCATCGGCGTGCTGGGCGAGAAGCCTGAACTGGGCATTACCGAATTGGCCGTGCCGGTCGGCGTTGTAGCGGCCGTGTTGCCCACGACCAACCCGACTTCGACGGCCTTCTTCAAGTGCCTGATCTCGGTCAAGGCCGGCAACGCGGTCGTCCTCAGTCCGCATCCCCGCGCGCGCAAGTGTACGTGCGAGGCTGTGCGCATCCTCGCTGAAGCCGCCGAGGCCGCCGGAGCCCCCGCGGGCCTGATCCAGTGTGTTAACGAGGCCACCATCGCCGGCACCAACGAGTTGATGCGGCACAAGCGCATCGGCATCATCCTCTCCACAGGTGGTGCGGGCATTGTCAAGGCCGCGTACTCCAGCGGCAAGCCCGCGCTGGGCGTGGGTGCGGGGAATGTGCCCGTGCTGCTGGATGACTCCGCAGATATCGAGGCAGCGGTCGCGTCCATCGTGGACGGCAAGTCGTTCGATTTCGGCACGGTCTGTTCCAGCGAGCAGACCCTAGTTGCCCACCGCAACCACCGTGACAGGATCTGGGCAGCACTGCAAGCCAATGGCGCCCACCGCTGCGACGAGGCCCAGTCGAAGCTGCTTGCGGCGCGCTTATTCACAGAATCGTTCCGCATCCATCCGGATTGCGTGGGGCAGTCTCCGCAGAAGATTGCCCACATGAGCGGCTTCGAAGTGCCGCAATCGGCCCGGATCCTCGCGTTGGAGATCAATGGCGTGGGTCGCGAGCATCCGCTCTCTGCGGAAAAGCTCTCACCCGTGCTGTCGGTGTACTTTGTCGACAGTTTCACGGAGGCAGTCGACGCCTGCGTGGCAATCCTCAATTTCGGCGGGCGCGGGCACACCTGCGTGATCTACTCCAAGAACGAGGAGAACATCCGCGAGTACGGCCGTCGAGCTCCTGCATTCCGAGTGCTGGTCAACACCTCGGCACCGCAGGGATCCACCGGGATCACGACCGGCATCGAGCCATCGATGACGTTAGGCTGCGGCGCGATCGCAGGCAATTCGACCGGCGACAACATCGGCCCGACACACCTGTTCCACGTCAAGCGGATCGCCCGCTACATGCGCTCGCCGGAAGAGGCTTTCGTCAGCGAAGAGGCCAAGCGCTATTTCGCCGCGATTGCCGGCGGCAGCGACTTTGGGGACGCACCGGCAGGCCCCATATCCCCGGCCGCCACTGGTAGCGGCCGACCCAGCGTCGCGGCTCGCGTGGATCGATACCTGGCAAGTCGCGGCCCGAGCCAGCCTGCCGTGTCACCTGCAGCGCCAGCTTCTCCCGTCGCTGCAGTGGTAGACCGGTTCCTGCAACGGAGGCAGGCCGCTGCCCCCGCTGCGACGGCACCTGTCCCGGCTGCCGCTCCGCCAGTACCACCGGCTACCTCAGCCGACCCGGCGCCGCCGGCGCCGAAGATCCGTCCGGTAAGCTTCGTGTGCGAAGGAGACATGCGCAAGGCCATGCACACGGGAGCGAAAATCTACATTTCCAAGAGCACGATTGTGACACCGGCGGCTCGGGATCTCGACAACGGCGGTGACGTCCTGGTCCAGACCGAGGCATAGGTTTCGGCAGGCTCTCGCTGCGGGTGCGATCGCAGCAGCCTGCCTGCATGCGGCGCCGCTCGCAGCCCAAGCACCTCCAGGCCCGATTCCCGCGCAGGAAGAACTGCGCTATTCCGTCTACTGGCCAAGCGGGCTCAGCTTCGGCACGGCGGAGTTCAGGGCACGATTCACCGATCCGGGCTGGCGCTTCGAATTCGAGCTGCAGGCCAGCCTGCCAAGAATCGAGATCAACGATCGGGTCGTCTCGCGCGCAGACAGCCAGATGTGCGGTCAGGAGTTCGAAAAGCACATCCTCCACGGCAACAAGCGGGCCAATGAGCTGCTGCGTTTCCGACCCAACGTGGTAGAGCGCATCAACCTGCAGCGAGCCGAGGAATCGCGCCCTAGCGTCATTCCGGTCCAAGATTGTGCTCGGGACGCCCTAGCTTTCCTGTACTTCCTGCGCACAGAGCTCGCGGCCGGGCGCATCCCCCCGCCAAGCACGGTTTTTTTCGGCGCGGGCTACCGCATCCGGCTGGAGCATACCCAGACCCGGTGGCTGACGTGGGACGGCGAGCGCCAACTGACCGACGAGATCCGGGTGTCGGTGCGCGGACCAGCCTCCGAGCACGAGCTGTCCGCCTATTTCGGTCGGGACGACTCGCGGGCGCCCCTGTTGTTCCAGATGCAATTCGATGAGGACAGGTTTACGATGCGCCTACAGGAATGACTCCGGCGCTGCGTTCGGCGCTCTGCTCGCGCTACCAGAAGAACTTCAACTGGAATCGGAATGTCCTTCCGTCATTGAGGGTGTTATTGATCTGTCCAAAGCTGGGAGAGGTGAGGGTCTTGCCCGGTTCCGCGAATTGCGGGGTGTTAAAGAAGTTGATCGACTCCGCCCGCAGCTCCATTGACTTGTCGGAGCCCAGTGCGAAACGCCGCGAGAGCGATGCGTTGACATTGGCGATCTTGCCCTTGCGGAAGGTGTTGCGGCCAAGGTCGCCCGCCTGTTCCATGGGAGCACT
Organism: Bryobacterales bacterium; assembly: GCA_965207255.1. Taxonomy (GTDB): domain Bacteria; phylum Acidobacteriota; class Terriglobia; order Bryobacterales; family UBA6623; genus VXMF01. The sequence continues at coordinate 1,490,295 of OZ242276.1, forward strand.
AACGAACCGGAATGCGCTCGCATGGAGCAGTTCTTCGGAAGTGTCAGGCGAGCCGACGACGCGTCCCAGCACGGACGGATCCAGCAGCATGGGCCGGTCTCCGGTCCTGCCGTCGACATTGCCGATGCCCGGACCGTCTGAGCCAGACTCGACGGTAAACGGCGTACCGGACTTGAGCAGGGATACGCTGGAGACCATCCACCCGCCGAACAGTTTCCCAGCCCATCCGCCCAGAAGCTGCCGTGGCACGGTGTAACCCGCCTGCAACAGGAAGGCGTGCGGCTGGTCGAAATCACTGAGAGCTTTGAGGTCACCGTGCGAATCGAATTCGGTCTGAGCGACCGCTACCCGAGCGTCCGGACCTGAGGCGGTGTTCGTGTAGGAGCCACCCAGATCCAGCGACTTGCTCAGCCAGTACGAAGCGTTGAGAGTGAATCCACGCCAGTTCGGCGTCGTCAGAGTGATCCGGCCAGCATCGAAGTAGCCCCGCGAGCCATTGTGGATGAATAAGTGCTCGTAGATGCTTTGGTCCGCGCGGCGCTGATTCAGATTGGCGACGGTAGACGCCATGCCCGGCACCTCGCGTCCACGATTGAGGAAGTAGGTGATTATCAGCTTGTGGGCGCGGCTGCCAACGTAGCCAAGCTGCAACCTCCAGTCCGAGCCGAGCCGCCGCTCCCAACTGAAGTTGTACTGGTGCGCGTACGGCACAGTTAGGTCCGGCCCGGGCTGGATCTTGCTCGAACGCCCGCCAGGCTGCCTCTTGGAGTGGTCCAGCTGCGACCGGTAGGTGGACAGCTCAGGCCGCACGATTACCGACGTCACTGTGTGAGGCGGGTTCAGCCGATCCTGTCCGTAGGTTACGGGGAAGATATCGCCGTAGTGCGCCCCGTACGCGGCTCGGATCACGCCGGCCTCGCCCGGCAGGCGGTAGGCGAATCCGAATGAGCCAGCGAGATTGTTCAGATCCGAGCCCATGGCCAATTCACTGCGGCCAGTTACATCGATGGGGCGCGTAAACGGCTGGTAGCGCAACCCCAAGTGCAAGGTAAGGCGGTCGCTAACCTGCCAGCGGTCGCCCAGAAAGAAGCTGTTGTGCCAATTGCGGAAGCCACGATACGTTGAGCCCAGTGAGGCGATCAAGCGGCTGGGCAGTCCCAAACGCACGTTCGTGATGGCATCGTTCCCGAAATTGGGCCGGAAGACGAGGATGCCGCGCGCTCCGTCAGGCTCCTCGCCGTTGTACTGCAGTCTCGTCAGCGCGAATCCCGCGGTGACCTCGTGCTTGCCCCTTGCGTGGCTCAGAGTGGCGGCCTGGCGGAAGCGGTTCTGGGCGCGATCCAGCGGGATGATTGGAAACGGGCCGAGATTAGTCAGCGCACGGCCGATCAAGATTGGTCCCAGCGCTCCCTCGGCTGGCAGCAGCAGAGAGCCGAGGCGATCCAGCCCTGAGGACAGCTGCAGCGTAGTGGACGGAGTAAAGGAGCGACTCCAAGTGATGCGGGCGGCATGGGACTTGGTGTCTGTATCGGGATTCTGGCCAACCACGAGTTGGAACGCATCGACATTTTGCGCGGTCCACGCATAGCGCAGCGCGAGCTTTCCTTGGAACGGCCCGGCGCGATCGAGTTGGACCCGGGCTGAGTCGGTGTTGATGCTCTGCAGGCTGTTGGTGTTGAGAGCTCGGTCAGCGATGTCAGGACGGTTCGGCGCCTCTTTCGGATAGGCTCCGAGAATCCGGTCCACGGCAGCGCGAGTGGCTGGATCGCGAGCCAGCGGCGTGCGTTCCTCGGGTAGGGGCACCAGCACGTTGCCGTTGACGTTGCCGCGAATCTTGTTTTGCGAGGCACTCAGGGTGACCCCTCCGAGCGGGCCGGCGGGAGCGGTGAGATTGAGGCCGTAGAAGTTCTCGCGAGCCGGCTTGACCGGGCCAGCCTGGAAGAAAGAGCGCGCCGAAAAGACGCTGTTGTTGTGGCGCCAAGACGCGTCGCCGTGAAACCCTGCCGCCCTTCCGGGCCGAGCATGCACCGGAGGGGTGGGAGGCTTGCCGTACTCGGAGCCGAAGTAGCCGCGGTCTACAGAGAATTCCGAGACGATCGTCGCGGTCGTGCCGAGGCGAATGTTGAGTTCCTTCAAGGCGTTGTTATCGACCAGATTGAATTGGACGTTCTCGTTGCGGCGACTCTCGCCGGTTTCGGACGAGGTCTCGCCGAGCAAGTTGATATCGGTGCGCTCGGCGCCGCTCGAGGGCAGTGTCTCGGCGGTTTCGCCATCTGCCTCCGATGCCTCAGACTCAGCGGAGTCTGGATCCTGTTCTGTCTGCCCCGCAGCCCCGCCGGGGAACGCCGCGGCAAGCACCGAAACGACCGCGACGGCCCAAAGGCAGGTCTGTTTCGCAAGAGGCATGTAGCGATTTCATGCTACCAATCAGCGCTACAGCCGCTCGTGGAGCATCGTCCGGTGCCGGTTGGCAAGGCCGGGCCCGCCGAGCGTTGCCCGCCTGCGCTCCTCAGAAGACCCGCACTACCCCGCCTTCGGCACGGTAGCGCTGGTATTGGTAGAGCGTCAGGTTGGAGTCCCTATCCTCGCGAATGATGGACAGCGACGGGGAGAAACCCCTGATCTGGATCTTCCGGTTGTGCAGCGCGAGCCGCGAGAACCAAAGTCTCGTGTGCGGCGGCTGGGGGCTGAATAGCGCATTGGGCTGATCGAAATCGGTCAGGAAGTACTGCTGTGCGGCAGTCAAAGTGAAGCCGAACGGCAGGTCATAAGTGCCCATCACGCCCACCCAGCGCGAGCGATGGCGCGTTGCGAGTCGGTCGGTGTTCTCGCGGCCCGATCCGCCCATGAAACGCACGTTCAGTGATGGCAGGACGGCGACATTGGCGAATGACTGGGCATTCCAGCTAAGTCCCGGACCGCCGATCGGTCCTTCCGTTGAAAGCGCCGTCTGGCGAGAGCCCTCTACGGTCCCACCCACCCAAATGCGTCGCGTCACCAGGCGCACTCCTTCGACCCGCAAGCCGTATTGGCGGCTGTACGGCCGGCCGTTGACGGCGCGCTGGTCGGCTTGGAACAGAATGCTCATCTGGCCCTTGGAGTTGATGAATCGGGGCCCGGCATAGACGCCGTAGTTGGAATCGTCAAACTCACCGCCGGAGTATTCCCGACGGTAGATGGAACCGCCCACGCGCAGGCGCACTGCCGAACCGGGCATCCACTTGAACTTTGGAAGCGGCCTCTGGATCTCGGAGCCAAATGCTGCGACCACGCCAATGCCGCTGGTAGCGCGGGCCTGGTCGTCGAGTTGAAAGGGCAAGCCGAAAATATTCACAGTCTGCGCCGAAGTGGAGGTGTTCACGTTGGTGTCCGGTGCGATCGCTAGGCTCAGGCTGCCGGTCGCACGCTTGCGGGCGCGACAAATCTGGATGAAGCGCCGAACATTGAGGATGACCTGCGGCGGTACATCGGTTCCCAGCACGCGCAGGAAATGCTGCTCGGCCGCCCAGCAATCGTCCCCCAGCAGATGCTTGAACAAGTTGGTTGGAGGCCGGATACAGTTGCCCCGCGAGAACAGGGCGCGTGCCAATTCCAGCCTTACGCGCAGTTGCGAGGGGTCTTCGACGAGCATTCCCCGGAACGAATGGATAGCGAGGTTGAAGTTGTCCTTGACCACCGGATCTGATCGCTTGACGCCCTTCCCGACGGCGAGATCGGCCGTAGCAAGTGCCGCCAATCCCGTGGTGAAGGTGGCTTGGTTGGAGTCGGGTCGAGCCTCAGCGACTGGCCGGATCAGAGTTAGCGCCTCTTCCGCTCGCCCCATCTCAAGCAGCCTTTCCGCAGCTCCGAGAGCGGCCCCAAGTTGTTCGTCAGTAGGAGCGTTGGCGGGCAGATCGGCGCTATGGGAACTGACCGGAACCCACAACAGGGCCAAGCCGACTACGAACGCAAACGATAAGGCAGGCCCCAAGCGTGGGGCCGCGAGAATTCGCCGCACGCCCGTCGCCGCTCCGCTGGGGCAGCGGTTAGACACCGGGCCGTGCCCGGCGTCGAGGTGAACTTCCATTGTGCTTCTCCTGCGCGGCGGCCCCAAGCACAGTGTGCCGGGATCCCACCCGGCAAGCACCCGCCACGAAATCGCTGTGTGCTGACAGTTACCATTATCGCCCGTAACCAGTACGTCACATTGAACCCGAACCAGCAAGTGTTCGGGCTGTGATTCGGCGGTCGGCTGACACGACCACCTTGGAACGAGCGGCTGACACTAGATTGGACGCACGGGGGCAAACATTGGTGACGGAGCTGCCGCATCCTAGGCCAGCGGTGCCGCCGGAGCAGCCCAACCCAGCTACTGGGCGCCTTCTCTCGCCCGCTCGACCAAGATCGCCCGCGCTTGCTCGAACTGCGCCAGCACGTGCTCGCGCTCACGAGCCGAACGCCAACCAGAATGGGCGTTCGCCTGCCGCGCGATGTCGTCGATCCACCGCACGAAGTACTCGGCATCTTCTTGCGAGCGGATCTGGCCGTCCCCGCAATACACGTAGATCGGCCCGGTCTCTGCATACAGCCGCACGTCGTCAACCGGCAGAACCGGGCCTGCAGTCGAAGCCCGCAGGGTGTACCAACCGCTACCCTCGACTCGGATCCGCTTGCGCAGCACGCCGGAGCGGCCATCATCAGCCAAGGGGATTTGTTCCAGCACAGCGCCGTTGCGAATCAACTCGAGTTTGTCGGCGGCAAAGGCAGAATCCATGCGCGCGACCACCTCCACGCTCCCGCCGTCCGAGGGGAGCGCGACTTCGCCGCCCGCGATCTGACCGTCGATGGCAAACTGCAGCAGTGGACCGTTGGTCACGAACGTCTGGCCCGCCCGGACAGCGTCAACCCAGCGACCCCACTCCAGCCTGTCTCCAAGATACGCGTACATGCGCGCCGCTCCGATGATGGGCGTGCGGTGAAGATCGGTAATCGAGTCTTCTCCTGCCGACGCCGTGACCTTGAAACCGCAATTCAGGGCTCGGTGCCAGACCGCAGCCGTATGCTCGGCATGACGTGCGCTGGTCATCACCTCGAGATACGTGAAGCTGCCAAGAGCCAAATCGACAGGAAAGCCACGCGCCACGCCATAGCCTGCCGATTCGGGAACGACGGAGAAAGGATGCACGTATCCACCGACCGCGCCCTGCTCCTGCGCCATGCGGAAGATATCGGTATTGCTCGGGTACAGGCTCTCGATGGCTGTGCCTTCATAGCCAGTGGTGTAAGGGGATAGCAGGTGCTCTGTGAGGTTGATGAAGTTGATGTGGCCGTAGAAGGGGGGCCGGTACTCTTGGCCCCAAGACAGCATTCGCTCCTCCGTCGACCGCACTTCGTCGACGGGCCCTTGATAGTAGTGATGGTCGAAGATGCGGTTGTCCTTGTTGGCAATCTTCTCGCCGACCATGTCTAGATCTTCGGCCGCGGCCATGAACACGAGGTTTTCGGGTGTGTTGCGCAGGTTGCCGCCATAGTTCATATGGACGTGGTCACTACCGCTGTACCAACCGAGGGCATTGAAGTCCGTGAATTGCTTGAGATCGATCTTGAGCGAGACGACAGCTCCCGGTTCGATCTGAGCGGTGCGCTGCACCGGATAGCGCTCAAAGCCTTTCATGGCTAGCAGCGACACCTCGCCGACCGGCAGTTCCAGCGAGAATTCGCCGGTGGTGTGAAACACATCGAGGTGCTGGGCACGGGCCGCCACCCTGTGGAAGGCATCGCGGGGCGCATATGCCTTGCCATCGGAGGCACGCAATTGGATCCTGGCTTCCGTCAACTGGCCGCTCTCCGCTTCCGTGACCCTGACATGCAGCGTCCCGGTCGGGCGCCGGTACACTCGCCTGCTGATCTCGACCGGCAAATCCTCGCCGCCAAACGTCTTCAGCAAGCGCAGTTCTGAGAGTCCTCGCCGATTGGAGACATAGGCGATCCATTCGCCATCGGGCGACCAGCGCGGGTCAAACCGATCCCACTCTCCAAACGTGAGCTGGTAGGGCTCTCCGCCATTGACCGGAAGCACATAGAGATTGCTGAACTGGCTGCCCCGATGGGAACTGTAAAGAATGCGCGCGCCGTCTGGCGACCATTGGGGACGGGCGCGGTAGAGCGTCTCTTCTCGCAGAATGCGAGTTGCGGCGGACATTGCGTCGGGTTGTATCGGGGTGCGCCACAGCGCGCCGGAGCCGAGTGGGATGCCTCGATTGGAGACCAGAATCATCTCCGTGCCATCTGGGGAGATGGTCGGTTGGATGTGTAGGTCAGCAGCCCCGAAGTAGAGTCGCTCGTTGGCATAGGCGTGGTCCTCCGTCAGCCTGAGGGGCCGGCCGGGCACACCGTTCTCGACTGGCATGGAGTAGAGGTGGTACCAGCCGTCCGGCGCGGTCGCCACGTACAGCAAGGCCGAGCCATCCGGGGACCAGACCGGATCGAGATTGAGATGGTCGCCCTCGGTGAGCCACGAACTCTCGCCGGTGCGGGTGTCCAGCAAACGCAAGTTCACACTGCGATAGCCTTGGTCCGCCGTGTATGCGATCCAGCGTCCGTCAGGCGACCATGCAGGACTCGAGTCATACGTCGGGTTGGCGGTGAGTTCATGGGCGTCGCCGCCATCGACGCGAACCTTCCAGATCGACCCAGACATCGAAAACGCAATCCATTCTCCGTCCGGAGAGAAGCACGGCCGCCAAGGCGTGCTGGCGACCGGCGGCAGATAGTAGTTGTGCATGTAGTTGCCGCCGGTCCGGGCCGCCGGGTATGCGTCCCGCCGTGGCGGCGGCTCCGCCCCGAGGCCCGCCTCTTCTATCGCGCCCTGGGACGGTGGCGCTTGGCCGAATCCAAGCGTAGCCGTGCCGCCTTGGATCACGAGGAGGGCCGCAAGGGCCAGCAGCGGAACGGGTGCTTGACGCAGGGTTGCGGGCATCTCGTCTAGTTTCTCGCATGTGCCCGGAGTCTGTCTCCAAGGCAGGCCGTGGTGTCAGCCCGTGGCGGACGATGCGAAGACGGATCCCTCCGAAATCCAGCGGGCGGGCACGCAGCCCAGATACCATCGCGGCGTCGAGCACGTCATTGATGAATAGGCATCGAAGGCGCTCCCGGCGAGTTTGGCTTTGTTGAGCTACGGGTGCCAAGTACTATCCTGATTCCATGGCTCACGTTGGATTGAAGAGCTGCGTCCGTGCCGCGCTCGCTGCTGCATTAATCACGGCTTGGCCGATTGCGAAGGCCGCAGGTCAAGACGCGACGAGTGCCGCTCAGAAGGCGCCGGATCCGGCACCGGAAGCAGAGCAAGACAGGGCGGATCCGACTCCGGCCGAAGCGTCTGATTCCCCTGAGGGCGGGGCCGCTACCCAACGCACCAGCTTGAACTTGCTCGGTCAGGAAGACACTCAGTCCGGCGAAGCGCGGCGCAACGAGAATGTCCAGTTCAACCTGGTCGATACGAACACCCTGCAGGAGCTCAACATCCGCTTGGGCGCGACCGCCACGATCGTAACGGACTTCCAGCCAGGCCGCGACTACTACGGCGCCGAGTACGGACGGCGTCCGCGCCCGGGTCTGCACCTGCCTGCTGCGCGCGGGCAGGCAGTCCACGGCAATGTCTCTTGGACGCACGGCAACAGCGTTTTTTCGGCCCGTTCGTTCTTCCAAGTCGGGGATGTCCAACCTGCGAATGAGAACCGCTACGGATTCCGCGTCGGCCTGCCAGCATGGAAGGGCGCGCGGCTGACAATCAATGGCTCCCAGCAAAAGATCCGGGGACAGGTCAATGGCAACGTCTTGGTACCGCTGCCTGAGGAACGCACGCCCCTGCTCATCGACCCGTCCAGCGGGGAACGCACCGACGAGGCCACTCGCCAGATCGTCCAGCAGCTGCTAGGGGCCTACCCAACTGAACTGCCGAACCGGACCGACATCGCACCCCGGGCGCTTAACACGAACGCGCCCCAGCGAGTCGATACTGACTCGGCCAACCTGCGCCTTGACCAGAGCTTGGCCGACCACGGAAGGCTCGGCTTCGGCTATGTCTTCACATCGCAAAGCGTGGATGCGTTTCAGTTCGTGCGCGGCGCGAACCCAGACACCGAGATCAAGAACCACCGCCCGCGCGTGACGTGGACCAAGGATTGGTCAGCACGGACTGTGACAGACTTTTCGGTTGGGTTCGATCGAATCGGTTCGCTGCTGATCCCCGAACCGAACAACTTCGGGCCGACAGTGGGGGTCGGCAGGGCGATTGACGGGCAAGGCCCCTCGCCGCTGATCCCGGTCGACCGGGCACTGAATACATTCAGGACAGCTGGCCAGGTTTCGCGGGAGTCCGGCAAACACAGCCTCAAGGCAGGATTTCACCTCGGCCGCATCCAGCTCAACGGGGTGGAACAGCAGGCGATTCGGGGCAACACCCAGTTCTCAGACAATTTCGGCAACGACGCCATCACCAACTTCCGGCTGGGCAAACCCACCCGCTTGCTCAAGACCGTGGGCAGCTTCCATCGCGGTTTCCGCCAGTGGGTCAGCCAGTTCTACGTGGCGGACACTTGGAAGCCCCTCCCCGACCTGACCCTGAGCCTCGGCCTACGCTACGAATTGGTCACCACACCGCAAGAGGTGAACCAGTTTGAGACCCTGCCGTACAGCTGTGATTGCAACAACTTCGCGCCCCGCTTCGGCTTCGCCTATCGACTCGGGGACCGCATGGGCACCTTGCGCGGCGCCTACGGTCTCTCCTACGGCGAAATCTATCCTGTCACCTACAGCCAGTACCGCATCAATGCCCCCAACGTCGTGCGCCTCGTGGTGTTACGGCCAGAGCTGGTGGACATCATCAGCGGCGCGGCCTTTGCCAACGTGACGCCGGGATCCCGGTCGACCCTGTTCGACATCGCGGACAATCTGGTCGAGCCCTACAGCCACCAGTACAGCCTCAGCTGGGAGTTCGGGCTGTCTCGGACCATGAACCTGCAACTGGGCTATGTCGGCAGCCGGACTCACAAGGTGTTCCAAGCATGGTTCCTCAATCGCGGGGAGCGCCCCCCAGAAGTCCCGGTCACTGTGCGCACCACCAACGTCCGGCGGCCGGACTCCCGGTATAACGACGTGCTACGGCTGCACAACGCCTCGCGGGCGTATTTCGACGCGGCCCGGGCGGCCTTCGTGATGCGGAACCTGAAGGGATTCACGATAGACGCCGCGTACTGGTTCAGCAAGTCTATCGACCTGGGCAGCGACTATACCAACACGATGAACGGCGGCGACGCCCGCAGGGCGGTCAGCCAGACTGCGAACGACATCCACTCGGACGTCAAATCACTGAGCTTCTTCGATCAGCCTCACGCAATGTTGCTGCGCGCAGTCTACAAGTCTCCCTCCGGTCAGGGCTGGGCCGGGCGCATCTTCGGTAACTGGGAGCTTTCGACGGTGACGCTGATGAAGACGGGCACGCCATTCACGGTCCAAACGGGTTCGGACGGCCCAGGCTTCGGCAACGTGGATGGCGCATCGGGCGACCGCCCGCACCTGCTCGACCCGTCGCTGCTGGGCCAAATTGTCGGCGACCCCGACACCTCACGGCAGATCCTGTCACTGGATAAGTTTGCGTACCAAGCTATCGGAGACCGAGCCGGCGATCTGGGACTGCGCACTTTCCGCAAGGGCAAGATCGCTAACGTCAACGCCAGCCTCTCGCGCAGCTGGACCGTCAGCGGGGAGAATCGCCTCACCTTGAGAGCTGAGTCGGTCAACTTCTTCAACACCCCTCAATTCGCCGACCCCACCACCAGCATGACGTCGCCCAGCTTCGGGCGCATCACCAACACGCTCAACGATGGGCGCACCTTCCGGTTTACGCTACAGATCGATTTCTAACGGGGACCGGGACCGATTGGAGTTCAGCGCGCCGCGGAAGCGGCGCTCGGTAGTGTCCTGGCCGTTGGCGCCCCGTACGGTGGTAGGTTCGCGCGGGGGTTGCTGCCAAGCAGATGCGGGCTCTGCGTGCGCTAGACTCACTCCAACCATGCGTCTCCGCTTCGTGCTGCTCCTTGTCGTAGCCATCTCTTGCTTGCAGGCTCGCGTCGAGGAAAACGTCGTTTACGCCATGCGCGGCGGGCTGGCAATGCTGCTCGACGTTCACTACCCCGAACGCTCCAACGGGTTCGGAATCGTCTTCATCCCGGGCAGCGGCTGGCACGCACCGCTGACGTACGATGCGGCACCGCTGAAGGCCTCGGGCTTCGCGCGGCTCTACGTTCCGCCCCTGACCGAGGCGGGCTTCACTGTATTCGTGATCAATCACCGCGCCGCCCCGCGCTATTCCTACCCGGCGCCGATTGAGGATGCCCAGAGAGCGGTGCGGTTCGTACGCCACAACGCGGACCGCTTCGGCATCGATCCCAATCGCATCGGCGGGGTAGGCGGTTCCTCGGGAGGACACCTCATCAGCATGCTCGGGGTGCTGGATGGGGGCGGCGATTCCGCCAGCCCTGATCCGGTCGAGCGCGCGAGCGCGAAGTTGCAAGTCGTCTTTGCCAGAGCGGCCCCGTTCGATCTGACGCGCGTTCAGGGACGCTTTTCCAGCGGATCGGTCTCGTCGCTTTTGCGCATGCGCCTAGGGGCGCGCGCCGCGCCGTCTTCTATAGAGTTCCGCACCTATTGGGCGGCATCGCCTGCAGCACACGTTTCGCCGGACGACCCGCCCTTCTTGCTGATGCACGGAAGCGCCGATGACCGCGTGCCGCACGTTCAGTCCGAGAAGTTTCTCGCGCTGCTAGAGACGGTCGGAATCGAAGCTGATCTGGTCCTGATCGAAGGCGGCGGGCACGGAGCGAGCTTTCCCGGCGCTACCAACCCGCCGAACTACTTGGCGGCGATGGTGACCTTCTTTGAAGAGCACCTGTCAAGTGCAGCGCAAGCGGATGCCTCTCCGCCAAAGCCGCAGCAGCACGACCCTCGCGTCGAACGCAATGTTCCGTTCGGCATGGTCTCAGGCGGTGCGTTGCTCATGGACATATACCGTCCTAGCCGGCCCAACGGAATCGGGATCCTGCACATCACGGGGAGCGGCTGGCACTCTCCGCTCGCCGCCAATGCGCCGCAACAAAAGGCCAGCCGGCAAGTGGAGGTCTTCGGCGCGCCATTGGTCAGGGCCGGCTACACGGTGTTCGCTGTGAACCACCGCACTGCACCTCTCAACAAATATCCCGCCCAACTCGAGGATGTTGAGCGAGCGGTGCGATTCATACGCTTTCACGCCGCGCGCTGGGGCATCGACCCAGAGCGCATTGGCGGCGTTGGCGGATCGTCCGGCGGCCATCTCACGCTGATGCTCGGCTTGTTCTCGGCAGCCGGCGATCCGGAGAACCCCGATCCTGTCAACCGCGAGACCGCACGGCTACAGGCCATCGTGCCGTGGGCGCCCCCGACGGATCTGGTGATGCTCAACGGCGAGTACGGCCAGGGCACCTTCGGTTCGCTCTTCGGGATGCGCCTCATGGCGCGCGACCCGCAGAACTCGCCCCAGTTCGAGGCATATCGGGATGCATCGCCGATCCACCACGTATCGCCCGACGACCCGCCCACGCTGCTCATCCACGGCGACGCAGACAGAGTGGTGCCGCTCGGCCATTCCGAATCGATCGCTGCTCGCATGCGTGCCGCCGGCATCGCCGTGGAGGCGCTAGTCATTCCTGATGGAGGACACGGAGCATCGTTTCCCGGCAAGAGCGCGGACGCGCCGGACTACGCGCAAGCCGCGGTGGACTGGTTCGACCGCCACCTGCGCGATTGAACCAGCTCAAAGCACGCTCAGTCCACTAGAGCTTGGTAGGTCAATGTCTGGAAGTCCTTGCGTATGTTGAGGTGCGTGTACGGACGGACCTGTGTCATCAGGATTCCGATCACTTCGTCTTCCGGATCAACCCAAAACACGGTGCAATAGGCACCGCCCCAGCCGTAGGTGCCCTCCGCGCTCGGCATCGCACTGCGGCCGAGATCAGTAGTCACCGAATAGCCTAGGCCAAAGCCGAAGCCTTCGCCACGCAGCCAGACGGCCCGCTCACCAGTATGGTTCACCGTCATCAGCCGCACGGTCCGCGGGCTCAAGATGCGCACGCCATCCAGTTCGCCGCCATTCAGCATCATCTGGTGGAAGCGGAAGTAGTCACTGGTCGTCGAAACAAGTCCGCCGGCACCGCTGAAGTATACGTGTGGCTCTTTCACCCAGCGGCTGTCCTCGTCGGCCTTCTCTTGCAAGACGATCTTGCCATCATCGTCCGGCTGGTAAAGAGCGGCAAAGCGCGGCAGCTTCTCACTGGGCAGGTAGAAATGCGTGTCCTGCATGCCGAGCGGCTCGAAGATCTTCTCGCGCAGATACTCGTCCAGGGTCATCCCCGAGAGCACTTCGACGAGTCTTCCCACGACATCGGTGGCCGGCCCGTACTCCCAACGTTCCCCCGGCTCGAAGTTCAGCGGCAGCTTGGCCAATTCCGCAACATAGTCGCCCACCGTGCCGTTCGGTTTGCGGTTCTGGCGCAGTTGGTTGTAAAGCCCCCGGGTGACGCCGCGGTAGGGGTTCGCAAGGCCAGCGGTGTGTGTGAGCAGGTGCTGGATCGTGATCGCGTTCTCGGCCGCAGCCGTCCTGTATGGGCCCCGCGCGGAGTCGCTGGGCTCTACCGGCACAGCGACTTTCATGTCGGCAAATTCGGGAAGATACTCCGCAACCGGATCCCGGAGCAGGAAGCGCCCCTCCTCCCAGAGCATCATCAGGGCAACCGAGGCGATGGGCTTGGTCATCGAGGCAATTCGGAAGATGACGTCGCTGGACATCGGCACCTTGGCCTCAACGTCCCTATGGCCGAAGCTCTTGTGGTAGACGATCTGGCCGCGCCGGGCGATCAACCCGACCACGCCGGGCACTTCGTTGCGCTCCACGTACCCTTGCAGGCTCTTGTCGATGCGGATCAGCCGGTCAGCGGCGAATCCGGCCGTTGCGGGGTCGGAAATCGTGGCGGAATCGGCCGCGAGCCCGGGCACGAATAAAGCAGCGGCGATCACCGCAACAGCGAAGACACGGTTCGAGTGATGTCTCATGGAATACTCCTCGGTGCTGGGCCTTCGTGGCCAAGCGCCAACTCGTGGGAACTTGCCCTATTGTTTGTACCAAGACTGCCGCCGAATCGTCTCCTGGGCGGTACATTGCTACCATGCGACCGAGCTTGACCGCATCTCGCTCTGGGAGGCGGGCAAGCAGGCAGACCCATGCGAAACCAACAGACTGACATAGATACGCAAGCCGGTTCCGATCCATCACGCTCCCCCGCCCTGAGCGTATCTCGCCGCGCCCTGCTGGCAGGGCTGCCAGCCGTTGCGCTGCGAGCACAGCCAAGGCAGCCGAACTTCTTGGTGATCGTCGCTGACGACCACGGCTGGAACGATCTCGGCTGTTACGGGCATCCGGTGGTGCGCACACCCAACTTGGATCGAATGGCAGCAGACGGTGTCCGCTTCACGCATTGCTACACCACCGCGCCATTGTGCAGTCCCGGTCGTGGAGCTGTGATGACTGGGCTCTACCCGCACGTCTCGGGAGTGACTCATTTGGTACAGGGCGAGCAGGCAGCGCAGCTGTCCCTACGACCCGATCTGTGGACGTTCGCCAAAGGGCTGGAGCAGCTGGGCTACGTCAACGCAGCGGCCCGCAAGTGGCACTTGTCAACTTCCGGCGCGTTGCCGCACGGCTTCCAGCACGAATTCCCGTCCAGGCAAACCTATCTCGAGGAATCCGAGGCCTTCCTCGAGCAGCGCCACGACAGCCCATTCTGCCTGTACTTCTGCCCGAACCACACGCATCGCCCATTTCGCAGCCACAGCGAATTCGAATACTCGCCTGACGATGTCGCCCACTGCCTGCCACCGTACCTGAGAGACACCCCCCAGGTGCGCGAACACTATGCTTGGTACCTGTCGGAGACCAGCAAGATGGACTACGAGATCGGGCGGTTGATCGCAGCCCTAGAGCGTAGCGGAGAGTTGGACAGGACAGTCGTGGCCTTCATGACTGACCACGGGCCGTCGCTGCACAGAGCCAAGTTCTCGCTGTACGACTGGGGAACGCACTCCAGCCTAATCGCTCGCGGACCCGGCATTGCGGGGAGCGGACGAGTCGACACCGGCTTGGCATCAACCATCGATATAGGCCCGACACTTATGAGTCTCGCGGGCGGCGCAGCGCCAAGCACATGCCAAGGAATCGACCTTGGCCCGCGTCTCGCGGAGCGCGACGGGACGGCGCGGAGTCTGGTCTTCTCCGAGCATCACCAGGACAACCACCTCGCGGCCGTGCGCGATGAACGCTTCAAGCTGATCCGCAACCACACTAAGGACGAACCCCTCGTGTCGCCGCGGGTTGTCCGCAATTGGCAGAACATGGACGTGGACACACTGCGCCAGCCCTACCCGCTGCCACGGCCGGACCGCGAATTGTTCGATCTGGCTGCCGACCCGCTGGAAAGCCGCAACCTAGCAAACGACCCGGCCTACAGCGACCAGCTCGCCAAATTGGAGAGCGAATTGGAGCAGTGGGCTGCCCTGCCCCGACGATGAACCCTGCCTCTCACAGCGTCCGGCAAGTCTGGAGGACTAGCCGGGACCGGACGAACCACCGGCGGTCTCGCTGAGGTAGGTTGCGATGGCGGCGATCTCGTCAGCTGTGTACACCGTGTCAAGGTCGTCAGGCATCGACGAACGTTGGCGAGTCTGCTGTCGCTTGACTTCTGCCTTGCGGACGCTGCGCAAGGGAGGTGGCATAGACGCCGCATCGAAGATCCGGATTCGCGTCTCGGTCTCCTCGGCCAGAACGCCCGCAATTATCTCGCCACTGGCCAACTCGACTCGAACTTGCTCGAAGCCATAGGCGATGCGCCCGCCCGGCTCCAATATGTCTCGTTCCAACTCCGGCACCGTCTTCCCTTTCGCGACGATCTTCAAATTGGGTCCGATCGAAGTGCCCAAGCCGTCCACTTCGTGGCAAACGCTGCAACGGCGTTCACGGGTCAAGTCAAAGAAAAGGTCCTTGCCATGCAGTGCCTTCGCCGACAGGTCCGGCCGTACCGGGGACTCGAATGCAGTCCCAAGCTCGACGATGGCTGCTGCGCCGCCTGGCGGCTCGCTGGACAGGCTCATGACATACGCGGTGACAGCCCAGACAGCCTCCTCAGAAAGCACATCCTTCCAGCCCGGCATGCTAGTACCAGGCAATCCGTCAACCGTGATGCGAAAGAGCTCGCTTGGATCCCAAACACGATCACGCAATGCGGGCCCTCGTGCCGAGCGACCCTCCGAGCCGTGGCAATAGCCCACGGCGCAGCTCTTGGCGAACTGGGCGGAGCCCTCTTCGATGAGATCCTCGGACGCTAGGTCGACTCTATCTGCTGCTTGCAACCCGCCCACCAGCAGCAATGCGACAACTACTCTCATCGGCGATCCTCCTCCGGCTGAAACCGCCACATCGTACTTGCACGTGATTCATAACAAGTGACTTGCCGCCAGTGGGCTAGCCATGCCTCGCGGGTGATACCCCTCATTCTAGACGGGAAGCCGAGGGCCTAGCTAGCGACTCCGGACGACGCAGCGCGCAAGTGCCAGCTCATTGAGAGCGACGGACTCCGGCAAGCCGTGGCACCGACGCGACGACTGCACCGCCCAGAAAGCCCGCAATTGCCAGGAGCGGAGGCCAGACATCAACGAGTGACACGCAGGGAAGACCGTTCGGCGCGAGATCGTTGAGTAGTTCTACGAGTGCGCCGAGGAGCGCCCCGGAAGCTGCCCAAGTCAGGGCCATCCTGACTGTACTGCGGATGTATCTTCGCGACTTTTCCATGAGGCCCTCCCTAGAATTCCGTGCGGTAAGGCTTCTTCCACCTGCCATTTCGGGCACAATCGCAATCGGAGTCTGCGAACGTCGGCGTTCGAGTCCCCTGCTTGCGCCACCCTAGTTGCGCTGCGGGGAGCGAGTCTGCTCCCCGCGCTCCACCTTGGTTCATGAGCTGCTGAGAATGCCCATTGCTCCTGCGTGAGCATCGAATGCCTCTCGGTTGCCCGAGTTTCACATGAATCCGAATAGCGGCGGAAAGGCAACGACCACAAAGGCTGCCCACGCGGCATACACCGGCAGGTAAGCCATTTGCCAGCGCTCAAGCGCGGAGAACGTGCCACGGCCACCGAGGAAGCGAGCGTACAACCAGGCCGACCAAGCGAGGTTCACCAGCAGAACAAGGTTCTCGCCTAGCGCTGCCACGCGATTCGGGCTCAAGCCAAACTCAGATATCCGCCCGGCAATGGCGGTTAGCGCCACAGCGTCGACGACAAGAGCGCAGACGACGAGCAGAAGCTGCAGCGCGTCAAATGCGTCCGGCGGCGCGTCAGCCTCGCGCGCCGAGACCGAATACAGCAGCAGGCCCAGAACCACGGCCAAGAGCAGGTCGAAGCCGATAAGCACCTCCCGTTCCAAGTCGATGCCGCTGCCCGTCCACACCATGGTGGCCAACAACGCGAGCAGCACCGCAGTGAAGAGGGGCGTGAACAGGCGCGTCAATACGGGCGCCATGTTCTCGATGACGCTCTGCTTGGCTTCCACGAGCCACGCGCCGACGATGACGGCACCCATCGCACCGCACGGCAACATCCACTGCGCCGCGAACCATTCCATGTCCGTGCCGATGGCAGCGAAGCTGGCGGCAGTGAAACCTGTGAGGACGCCGCCGCCGAGGGCCATGAGCACGTAGTAGATGAACAGTTCGCCGGAGAAGCGCACGAAGTCCATCCGACCGCTACTATCGCGCCAGCGTCCTCCGGCATATGCGATGCCCACGGCGAGCCACAGCGCGATCGGCAGGTGCAGGCCGGCGAGCGTTTGCGTGTGACCAGCCGGCGTGAACGGCAACACGTTGATGACGAGCGCGGCAGCGGCGAACGCCAGCGCCAGTCGGAGGCAGCCAGCCCGGCTCAACTGTCGTTTCCACGCGAAGTAACCGACGAGGAACGGGAGAACGAAAAAACTGAGATTAGTGAAGTAGATTGCTCCGTCATCGACCAACCCCTCACCTGATCCGATCTGCGGGTAGCCGAATAGCTCGGGCACTTTGATCGCCGCCGCGGCGGCCACGGCAAGGGCGATCACGACGATGCTCTCGCGCACTGCGTTTCTGTTCGGCGCAGCGTTCGAGGACGTGGTCACTACGAGTTGCTTCCACAGCCGCTCAGAATGCTCGCGCGCAAACTCGCGCGATAGGGCGTCGAGGTTTCCCATCCGCTTGACGGCCACCAAGAACGCCTCGTCGGCGTCGAGGCCGGTTGCGCGGAGTTCCGCGACCAGATCGCGCAGATGGGATTCGAGTTCCTCCACGTCGGAATCCCGGATCGCCGGGCGCCGCCGCAGCCAGCGCCTCCAGTGAGTGATTTGCGCTTCGAGCGCGTCGCTGTGTGCCGTCATGCCGGTTCGAGCCCCCGCTGCCGCAGAGCCGGCCCTGCTGGAGACGCCAAGGAAAACTCCACCCAGACTTCGCGCAGTGTGGCGTCCACGACCTGCCATTGGCGCTTCTGTGTCTGCAAGTGCGCTCGCCCCTCCCTGGTGAGGCGGTAGTACCGTCGCCGGCGTCCACTCTCCGCGCTCGCCCAGCGCGCTTCGACGTAGCCGAGCCGCTCGAGACGATGCAGCACCGGATAGAGCATTCCGTCCGTCCACTGAAGATGGCCGTCCGACAGTTCCCCGACCCGCTTGATGATGGCGTAGCCGTAGCTGTCACCGTTCGCCAGAATTGCCAACACAAGCGGCGCCGCGGAAGCGGCTACCAAGTCTTTGCTGATGTTCATCCTCATTCCATCTGTCATCCGGAAACCGACGCTACGTAATACATAGCACAACAATGCATTGATATGCAATGCATATGGGCTCGATCACAGTATCGTGAGCCTAGTCCACCGATATCGGCGTCACGCCCGGACATTGCGCTCCAAGTTCGAGACCCGCCAAGCTGTGATCGCCTCAAACTTCAGGTGAACGTTTGCTGGCCTGCTGATTTCACGGGCTAGGAACGGCCGAGGCTGCTGCTCGACAACCGCGGTGGTGGACAATGGCCCTCATGGCCTTGAGTCGGAGTGAGTAACTCGAGCGCCTGTGGCCGTGTTCGTAATACCGTTGCGGCCCGTCAGCCGGATGGCTTGGGCTACGATAGCTCAAGCAGGGCTGCCAGAATGGACCCGGGCGGGGTTCGAACCAGACTATGGCGGTTCGGGAGCCATCGCTGGTCTGAGCATCGCTGGGTGGTCTGGTCGAGGATTGAGACATGTGTCGGGGTTCAAGCGTGAGGCTCTGAATAGTGCCTGAATGGAACGAATCGCAGTGTCAGCCCGCTGATCAGGCATCGGCCCGCGCTGGCATGGAGCCAGTCACCGAAGAACTTCTGGGCCGAATGGTGCGGCTGATTGTCAATGCAGTCGACCCCGAAAAGGTCATCCTCTTCGGTTCTCGAGGCCGGGGGGACGCTACACCGGAATCAGACGTGGACTTGGTTGTCATCGAGGCCAGACCGTTTGATCGAACCAGGTCGCGGCTAACGGAGGAAGCCCGCCTGTACAAGGCGCTCGCAGGCGTGCGCGTTCGCAAAGACATCCTTGTATACAGCGCCGACGACGTCGAGTACTGGAAGGACTCGCTGAATTACGTTCTTGCCCGCGCACTTCGCGAAGGCAGGGTGCTATATGAACGACCTTAAGTGTGCCCAGACATTGGTACAGGCGGCAGAGCGAGACCTTGAACTCGTGCAGCTTATGCTCGAGCACAGCCGAGGGGCGGACGAGGTGTTCGGCTTTCACGTACAGCAGGCCGTGGAAAAGCTGCTCAAGGCCTGGCTGGCCATTCGCGGCGAGAGCTATCCGCTGACGCACGAGCTGGAACAGCTATTCGAGGTTCTCGCGCAAGGTGGTGTCGAACTGGGAGCCTTCCGGAGCCTCTCGGCCTACACTCCATTCGCCGTCGTACATCGGTACGAGGCGCTCGGGCCTCAGGAGCCGCCCGTGAACCGTGCGCAGGCTGCCTCCCAAACGGCCTCTCTTCTGGCCCGTGTCAGGGAAGTCCTTGCCGATCCGAATCGGGTCTGAATCGGTGGCCCGGCGCATTGAGGGGTCGGTTAGCTAGCTCCATTCCGTAGCTGGACGCTAGCCCGCCCTTCCCACCGAGATTTGCAAGTTCCTTCTGACCAATTGCCGCCTCGGAGAATCTTATTTCCCAAGAGCAGCGTCACCGGAGCTGATCATGTCGGCGCTGCCAACGATCAGCGGGTCCGGTCGGTTTACGACGCGGGCATCCTTGTTGGTATACGGCAGCGCGGCCAAGAAGTGCCGCATACAATTCAGACGAGCACGCTTCTTGTCGTCGGACTTGACAATCGTCCACGGCGCGTCGGCCGTGTC
Source organism: Bryobacterales bacterium (assembly GCA_965207255.1). GTDB lineage: Bacteria > Acidobacteriota > Terriglobia > Bryobacterales > UBA6623 > VXMF01. Next base: position 1,509,795 of record OZ242276.1, read on the forward strand.
TGTGTAGAAGAACATAGCCTCCTTGGCGGCCGTGTACTCGTCCCACTTATCGAGCGACTGGCGATCGATCGGCGACAGCTTCCACCCTTTCAGAATGTCCTTCTCGCGGGCTTCAAAACGGCGTTTTTGTTCTTCCCTAGTGACGGAAAACCAGTACTTAAAAAGCAGAATGCCGCTGCGGACGAACATGCGCTCGAGTTCGGGCGCCTGGCGCATGAACTCCAGATACTCCTTCGCCCCGCAAAACCCCATGACCCGCTCCACTCCGCCGCGGTTGTACCACGAGCGGTCGAAGAGCACGATCTCGCCTCCCCGCGGCAGGTGAGAGATATAGCGTTGGAAGAACCACTGGGTCCGCTCCCCAGCGGTCGGCTTGTCGAGCGCCACCACGCGGGCACCGCGCGGATTGAGATGCTCCGTGAACCGCTTGATGGTCCCGCCCTTGCCAGCGGCATCTCTGCCCTCGAACAGGACGACGATCTTGCGGTTCGTCGCCTTTACCCAGTCCTGCACCTTTAGCAGCTCAACCTGTAGAGCGGCCTTCTCCCGCTCATAGCTCTTGCGGGCGAGCTTCGCCTTGTAGGGGTATTCGCCGGTCTCGAAGAGCCTACGGATGACGTCGCGGTCCCGCTCGAGTGCAGCGGGCGCCGATGTGCCGTCACCATCCCCAGCGCCGCCAGCGTCTCGTCGCGCATCCACCATCGGCCCGCTGCTATCTTCAACCATCGTGGTGTCTAGTCCCACTCCAAGAACAGGCTATCATGGCACGTCGTGCGCCGACCGACCTCGCTTGTACCTCTACCCGACATAGTGGATGTCCTCCTAGCCGTCTCGGCCAGCTTCTGCCGGTAGCACACAGAACCGTTACCACACATTCCCCTGAATGAACACAATCCTTGCCGTATCTTGGACGTCGGCCCTGAAGAGCAGGGATCACGATTCGGGAAGAACCGTGCATGGAAGCGATGCGGCGGACTCGCCAATCTGTCGTCTGAGTGAACGGCTAAGTGACGGACCATTCTGCAAAATCACGGACAACCGAGATGCTTTGTGCCCTATTCAGGCTGAGTGAGTGGTTTGAGTCCCGTGAGTTCTTCAGAAAATGCGACTTACCGTGAATGGATCAGGCCTGATCCCTCCGTGGATTGTCACTCTCAGCACCGGAATCCAGAGAACCATCTGAGCCGTTCACGAGCCGTACCGGATCGCTGTTGGTTCCCTGCCCGCCGCCGTTCAGCGCCGACAACTCACGCGAAGCCTCGTCGACAGGGATGCCCGCAAGCCAACCGTACGCCGGAGCTACGGTTGCGTCAAGAGCGTCGCGCGCATCGGTCCCCAACGGCCGGAGGCATTCGTTCCAGAGCAGTCTCGCCCTCCCTGTCCCTTGTGTCCACCGTCGGCAGAACCGGGGCGGCGGGCGCTATGCTGAGCGACGCTGGCACCTCGGCTGACCGGACGAATCAGGGGGCAGGCTCCCACGGGGCCAGCCACTCCATGAGGCAGCAAGCATGAGAGGGTACTTCGAGTTCGCCAGCAGAACGCCGGTTCTCAGTGCTGCGCTGGTAGCGGTGCTCGTTCTCCTCCTCGCTGTGTTCCCCGCCCTGCCGATCGGGGGTGAAATGCTCGACGTGAAGGCGGGATACACCCACCCGGAGGTCGTCGCCGCGATGGAAGGCTACGGCGAACAGGGGAGGAGGGTGTATGCATGGTCCAGCGGGATTCTGGACACGTTGCTGCCCATCACCTACGTTAGCGTGCTGGCCGGATTCGTCTACCGGTTCCGGCCGACCGAACGGTTCGGGATACTGGCGCACTTGCCTCTGGCGGCGGGCGTGCTGGATCTCTGCGAGAACGCGCTGATCATCCTCATGCTGACTCGGTACCCGGACGTGTCCGCCGGGTACGTTGCGACTGCGTCGTTCCTCACGGTGTCGAAGGGCTATGCGGTGTTGATCTGCTTGGCGCTGGCCGTCGCCGTGGCGTTCGCTACGGCGGTCCGGCGTGGCCGACGGGGGCTCGACGGTACTTCGTAGGCGTCGACCGAGCCGGGTAGTTGCTGGAGTCGCCCAAGGACCACCCGCGCTGTCCCCGGACCATTGCTAACGCGCAACGCCTTCACCGCCGCGTACCGTTGAGCGCCAGCAGCTCGCCGAGAACATCGTCATCTGAGATTTCGGCGGGCCAACCGTACGCGGCGGCCACAGCCGCGTCAAGTGCGTCGTGGGCGTCGGCGAGCCACTGCGGCCGGGCGTTGTAGAGGTTCGTCAGCGTGCGCTTCTTGAGCGCATTCGCCGCGTCCTCATGGCGGACCACGGGCCACTTCGGATGGCCGGGAACCGGCTCCTCGACCCACTCGACCCATTCCGGCGGGTTGAGCCACCGATCGCGCAACTCGACCAGCCGTCTGGCTTCCAGTGCTATCGCCACTGCTCGCGGGTCGGCGGCGTAATCTGCGGCCGGGATGTCCGGGGTCAGGCCGCGTGGGAACGGGAACGTCTCCAAAGTGGTGGTGGGTGTGTAGCGGGAATCGTTCCCCTTACCGAGCCACGTGCCGAGCCGCAACGACCAGATCTCGTGGAACCGGCTATGCAGGATCCAGAACGTTGTGTCGTCGTCGCGAGCGATCACCACGAGTTGGCAGTCGGGGCAGACGCGGGCATCAAGCCAGACGAACATCCGGTGCTTGGCGACTCGCGCAGTCGCGATGTAGCGCGACAGGTTTCTGAGCGCCCCCCACATGCCCTGCCCTGGGCGGGCGAGTCGCCACCAGGATTCACGTTCAGCTTTGGACCGAACCCTGATCCGGATGGGATGAACATGGTCCTCCAGCCAACGGAACGGTTCCTCGTAAAGGGCCGCTTCGGCAACCGACGTCTTCCATCCGAAATCAACGATCCACTTCCCGGTCGGCCGCCGGGTCACGTCCATGCCGTTCATCCAGGGCTTCAGGACGTCGGCATTGGTACGACCGTTTGGGTTGGTCGGTAGGCGTAGCCACTCGCGTGCCAGATCTCCGGGCACATCGAAGCTGCCCTTCTTCGTGACGCCGACGAAGGCCACGCGCGGTTGTCAGCCAGCCTTGTTGCCGTCGTGATGTCTGCGCCCTCTGCGGTGAGGTCAGCGTTGATGCGGGAAGTCTTGCTGCCATCCAGATGCCTGACGAGCCCGGTACGCTCGGCTCCGAAACAGATCAGTGACACCCTCACCGCGGCACCGTCCACAACCCAGGGCTCATCCGACCACGCATCGAAGACGACACTGTCCCGGGCGATCCAATCGAGCACTGCGCGGTTTCGCCCGCCCCGGATCGAGTTGGTGGCTACGAGTCCGGCACGGGCGATCTTGTTGTCGGCCACGAGCCTGCCAGCCTTGTGGAACCAGTAGCACACAAGATCGGCGAAGGCGGGGACAGCACCCTCGTAGAGTCGGCGCATCGCGTCCGTATAGCCGTCGCCGAGAGTCTCACGTTGCGGCGAATAGCCCAGGAACGGCGGGTTGCCGATCACGACATCCGCCTCCGACCAGTCCGGTTCCGTGTCGGCCTGGGTCAGGATCGCGTCACGGCATTCGATGGTGTCCAGTGGCTTCAAGATCGGGTCGCGCGCCTCCGCGAACCCGTTGCGGCGCATCCACTGGATCTCGCCGATCCAGACCGAGACGCGGGCCAACTCGGCCGCGTAGGGGTTGATCTCAATGCCCCTAACGTTGGCCGGACCGACTTCCGGAAACCCACGTTCAAGACCGAGCTCTTCCGCTTCGATCTGGACGCGGTGCTCAAGATCCTTGAGCGCTTGCAAGGCGATGTAGAGGAAGTTGCCCGAACCGCATGCCGGGTCCAAGACCGTGAACTTTCTCAGGCGATCGAGAAAGGCTCGATACTGCCGGTTGGCCTCGTTCCATTTCTTCGTCCGGGCCGCCAGTGCCTTGCCGGCTTCTGCACGCTCCAGCCCGGCGGCGATCTGCGCCTTCTCCTCACCCCATTCTGCGAGCCACGGGCGAACCACCACCGGCTCGACGATCAGCATGATCTTGTCTCGGTCCGTGTAGTGCGCCCCGAGTTGCGCTCGTTTGCCCGGATCGAGCCCGCGCTCGAACAGCGTCCCGAGGATCGACGGGTCGATCTCCGACCAGTCCAAGCGGGATGCCGCCAGCACCGTGTCGATGTCGGATCGCTCCGGCTTCAGCACAGTGTCGTCGTCGAACAGCCCGCCGTTAAACCACTCGACGGTCTCGAAACCGACCCGGCCACCGGATGCCATCACCCGAAACAGGTCCCCGGCAAGGTCTGCGAACTGTGCCGGCGTGCGTCGCGCCTGCTCCAGCATCCGGGTAAACATGTGGCCGGGCAGCAGGCCCACGTCGTCGGCGAACATGCAGAAGACCAGCCGGTTGACAAAGTGCGCGACCTCTTGCGGGTCGTGGCTGCGTTCCCGGAGCGACTGCGCGAGCGTCGCGAACGACTGCGCTGCCTTCTCTGTGAGCGATTGCCGCGTCTGGCCTGGACGTAGCCGTTCCGGGTCCGAGAACGCCCACTTGAGCCGGTCGCGCGTCGCGGCGTCGGCTAGGTCATCCAAGCCGAACTCGTAGGTCTTGCTGACGCAGTTGGTCCAGTTGGTGCGGATGCGGAACCGCAACATGTCGGAGACGATCAGCAGCGGCGGGTTCTCCAGCGCCAGCGCATACAGCAGAAGTTGCCCGATCGCGGCGTTGAGGTAGGCGTGCTTGCCCTTGTACTCCTACGCGAAGTGGTGGCGCTTCCAGACGTCGGCCCAGCCGTCGCCGCCGGTGTCCTTGCGAGCGCCCCGCTCGAAGCACTACGCCTCGCCGGTAGGGTCGGCCTCGGCCGGCTTCGGCTCGTCGAGCAACTCGCAGAGGTCGAGGAAGTGCTGGTGCGACGCCGAGCGTTCAGTCAGCGTGGAGGCACGCCACTTTGCGATGAATTCGTACGGCGTCATGATTTTGAATCCCCGGGGTCTTCCGACGGTAGATTCTCAGATCATTCAGGCAGCGCGAAGACGAATACGCTCGAGCCGGATGGAAAGTCCTCCGCCTCCGGCCAGAGCTGCGTGGTGAGCCCGGCCAGCGCCGAGCCCCAACCACTCGGAGTGGCGATGTACTGCCTACCGCCAACCGCATAGCTAACCGCTGAGCCGCGGTGGCCAGAGCCGGTGCGAAAACTCCACAGTTCGCGCCCGTCAACGGCGTCGAGCGCGAAGAACCTTCCAGTGGCGTCGCCGCTGAAGACCAGCCCGCCGGCAGTGGCCAACTGCGACGCTAGCAGCGGGTACTTGTGCCGATAGCGCCACTTGCGCTCTCCAGTGACAGGATCATAGGCCGCCAAGTGCGCATGTGCCTTGCCGCCCTTCGGGTGCGCCATCTCAAACTCTCCGCCGAAGAACGGAAGTCCCTCCTCGGGGTCCTCTTGCCGTACCGTGACCGTTTGGCACCATTCCAATCCGGTCGAATAGAACCAGCCGGTCTGGGGCGAATAGGCGCCGTGATTCCAGCTTCGTCCTCCGCCAATGGCAGGGCAGATGAAGCTTGTCTCCCCGACGGGCGGCTCGTTGCGTCCGATCAAGCGGCCCTGCTTGTCAATGCCTTCGATCCAATTGGAACTCTCCACTAGGGGCCAAGCGCCGAGAAACTCCCCGTTCTGCCGATCCAATAGCCAGACATAGCCGGATTTCGACGGGTTCAGCATGGTCTTCCGCAGCACACCGTCGACTTCCAAGTCCAGCAGGACCATTTCGTAGGCCGTGTCGTAGTCCCACACGTCGTGCGGGATCTGCTGGTAGTGCCATTGAAGCTGGCCGGTGTCTGGATCAAGCGCGACAATCGAATCCGTGTAGAGGTTGTCACCCTCGCGATCGCCGCCGTAGAAGTCGGCAGCCGGGTTGCCCACAGCCCAATACAAGAGGTCCAGTTCGGGATCGTACGTTCCGGTCACCCAAGTCGAGCCACCTCCGTACACCCAAGAGTCTCCCGCCCAAGTCTCGTTGCCAGGCTCCCCCGGCCCGGGGATGGTCCAGAAGCGCCAGCGATGCCGGCCCGTGCGGGCGTCGAACGCGTTGATGTAGCCTCGATGGGCCGAGTCGCCTCCGGTTACGCCGGTTATGACCAAGTCCTTGACCACCAGCGGCGCAGAGGTGATGTTGCAACCGCACTGCTTGGAGTTTTCCACCTCGACGCGCCAGACTTCCTCCCCGGTCCCTCGATCCAGGGCGACGACATGGTTGTCCAGCGTGCCCATGAAGACCAGCCCGTAGGCCACCGCCACGCCTCGGTTCCAAGTCCCATACGTGCCAGGGATCTGATCGGGCTCGGGATAGTCGTAGCGCCAGATCTGCTTGCCAGTAGCCGCATCGAGAGCAAATACGTGGTTCCAAGCGGTCGAGACGTACATCGTGCCGTCAACGACCAGCGGCGCAGCCTGCAATCCGCCATCGGTCACGCCGCTCTCAAACGCCCAGACAGGTCTCAGCTGGCTGATGTTCGATCGATCGATCTGATCCAGCGGGCTGTAGCGCCAACTTTTGTAGGCACCGTAGTATGTCAGCCAGTTTTCCGACTCTTGCTCTGCGCGGTTGAGCCGCTCGGAATCGACCTCCGCCCCCGAGACCTGCGCCACGGCCAGCAGCAACGCCAAGGCGGCATTGGCCACGGTCAGCAGGACTTTGGGCCGATGGCCTGGCTCAACAGACCCGCACGTGGCCGCACTGCAGGGTCTGCGGTGTAAAGCCGTCATTCGGTCCCCTCTTCCGGCAACAGTGCGATCGCCCGTGTAGGAGCGCCCGACTGGTCGACAATCTTCAATGGCAACGCAATGTAGAACGCACCGCGCACTGGCAGCTCGCCTAGGTTGGTCAACAACTCCTCCCAGCTCATGCCCTGCTGCAGTCCGGCCAAGTGGGTGGGTTGGCCATCTTCCACAGGGCCCATCGAGGCACCATCCGTGCCAAGGTGCCAGACGCCCTTTTCGAACAGATACTTGACCGCTTCGGGAGTCGGCGCGGGCCATCCCGGAGCGGTCTTCAGCACTAGCGGCTCCGTGGTCATGCGCGCGCCTTCTGGCAGGGGCACGTAGTATGCATCCGAATATCCACTGTGAAACAGCACCACTTCGCCCGGCTGGATTGCGCCATGTTCGGACTCCCAAGCCTGAATGCGATCCACCGTGATCGGGGCGGAGAAACCCGGCTCGGCCGCATCCCGGAGATCTGTGACGTCGATGACTGCCGCCGGCCCCATCATCCTGCTCAACGAATACTTGTCACCCGTGATGGCCCCCATCGGACCGGCGTGCGGCAGGCCAGAGTCCGGTGGCGGCACGAAATGCGCCGGGAAATCCGTCTGTGTGCCGGTGTGCTCGTCAAGAACAAAGCGCTGGGAATAGTACGGCCCGTTGCTCGGTGCCGCTGGCGAGCCATACGCGTTGTTGGACTGCTCGAACCAGTTGTTTGTCCAGCGTGCAAAGGGCGGGTTAGAGCCCCAGTGTGCGGGCAGTGTCTCCGCCAGCAGGACGGTCAGGTCAACTACGCGGCCAGACTGCACAACCGAATCAAAGGCCGTGCTGCTGCTGACCAACGACTCCTCTAGGTTGGAATCGGCCGAGACCGCACTGTCGGTGGTTGGATCCGTCGCAGGTGCACAGTTCAGCGCAAATAGCAACACTCCGGAAGTTGCCCAAGAAAAAGGGGAACGCAGCATGATGGATTTCTCCTTGTAGGCTCCTAGCTCGAGCGATTGCTCCAAGTGCAGTGCCCGCTTGCCCCTGAAGAGCACGAGTCGCAGGCTGTTGGCTACGGGCAGCCGACTATCTAGAAACCATATCGCAAAGCGAGACTCCGGCATCGCCAAAGCACGCGCGAGCGCCTCAATCGCCGACACAGCGTGCTGGCTGGACCAGCTCCCCTGCAAGTCCCTTACGATGAGAGGGACAGTGGTGCGTCCTCGACGGTAAGCATCACGGCATGACCGATGCTGGCAGCAAGACCACGGACAGACCTCGGTGTCGCCCTTGTAGGCGCGATCTTTATGGCCTCGACCTTGATCCCGGTTCCAGCCAGAGCGGCAGAGAGCAGGCAACCATCACTCGAACCATCGTTCGAGCAGACTGCCAAGCCATTCCTAGAGAAGAACTGCATCGTCTGCCACAACGAGAACACCGCAATGTCGGGCATCCGTTTGGACCAGCTCGACGCCGCACTGGAAGACCGGCATCTGCGCTTGTGGGAGGTCGTCGGCAAGAGGATCGGCGACGAGTCCATGCCGCCCGAGGGTGCGCCATTGCCCACGGCTGCTGAACGCCAGCAAATGGGGGCTTGGATCGAACACGCGTTGGACGTGGCCCGCTCCCGCCCGGTGCCAAAGAACGGCGTCGTGCGCCGGCTCACGGTGGCACAGTACCGCAACACTCTCCGCGACCTGCTGGGGCTGGACGACGACGTCACGGACACCCTGCCTCCGGATGCGATCTCAAGGGACGGCTTCGTCAACAACACCGCCACCCTCGCACTTTCCCCCCTGTTGATGGAGTCCTACCTGCGGATCGCCGACGAAGCTCTCAGCCGGGCCATCGTCGACCCGGATGCAAAGCCCTCGATCCAGAAGTTTCGCGTCGATCTCGGGGCGGGTATTAATCCCGACCCACTGGACGAGGAGTTGATCCTCGGCGCGAACAGCATGCTGCTGGCCACGCCCGACTACGTGGTCAGCGAACCCACCCCGGCCAAGCCGTTCGCGTTCGAACACAAGCGTATGCGCACCAGCTACCGCTTCAACGAGGGCTACCGGGGCAATGCAACCGTGCGCGGCTGGCGCGAGTTCGACAGCATTTACCACGCTGTGTTCGCGTGCATGCGCGGCAGCCGCGGCTATCCCAAGGGTCTGCCGTACAGCACCGTGCCTGAGGGCCTGCTGCTCCGCCCCGCGATACCCAACGATGAGTTGTTCCGCCTGGACGGCACTTTCGGACCGAAGGCGAACTTCAAGATTTCGCTGCGGGAGCTGCCCGACCACGGACGCTTCCGTGTGACTGTCAACGCCGCAAAGTACAACGATGGGCTGCTGTTAGAAAAAAGCGATGCTGCCCAGCCTCAAGGCCGCAACCCCGGCGCGGTAACTCTCGATCCAAAGCAGACCAGCACGGTGCAACTGGAGCGCGGCGGCATCTACCAAGTCGACATCTATGAAACACCCCGGAGCGAGCCGACGCCACTAACAGACCTCTCCCGGCTAGACGAAGGCCTCGCAGGAGCATGGACTCTAGACGGCGACGAAGCCATCGAATTGGGAGACAACGGACACTTCGTCGACTCGCCGTTCGGGAAAGCGCTCTCGCTGGATGGAGCGAACTATGAAGGCGGGGCGGTAGTCCGCCAGCCTGGCGACCTCAGTGTCGGCACATCCGACTTTACTGTGGCGGCCTGGATCATGCCCAAGCAAAACCACCGGGCCGGCATCGTAGCGCGCGGCGCCGGCCAGCACACCCACGGTTGGTTTTTCGAAATGGCAGATAACCGGGGCTCGCTACGCCTTGAGACGACGGGCCCGACCAATGAGACCAATGGCGTGGTCGCGTCCTCGCGGGGCGTGCTAAAGCCAAAGGTCTGGCAACATGTCGCGGCCATCGTGCGACGAGGCGCGAACGAAGCCAAATTGTACGTGAACGGCTACGCCGTCGCCCGGGGGACGATCGAGGCGGCAGACCTAGACAATCCCGACCTCGACCTGCATATCGGCCAAACCCCCGAACAGGGCCCGTTTCGCGGCCAAATTGACGAGGTGCGACTCTACCGGCGTGCGCTTACCGAGGCCGAGCTGCAAGCCTTGGTCAAGCCCGGCCAGCACTTTGCCAAACCGCCCCCCGACAAGCCCCAGGAAGTGACGCTGACGCTGGGCGGCCGCCAATTCTCGGGCACTCTGGAACAGGCCGCATTCCTAGCCGTCCGGCTCGAAGCGGGCACGCTTCCCGTCAGCGCCGCCCCGACGGGCGTCAAGGACCTGGACAGGATCGTGCTCACGCTGCTGGACGCCGACCACGGTGTCGCCCGGAGGTTCCAGGCATTTGAGAAGCGCATCCCGCGCCTCGGCGTCTACCTCGGTCTCCGGCGCGACTGCGGCAGTACCCTTGCACCGGTCGGCACTCCCCAGTCCGTGCCCGAGACCGACCTGGGGCGCTTCGTGTTCGAGGGCGCAATCCAAGACTTCCCCAGCCCCGACGTGGAGAAGGACAACGTCAACTATCTGGCCGGCGTCCGCGAGATCGGCGTCCGCAGCGAATACACCGACGGGCGCGACATGCCGCGCCTGATGATCCGCTCGGTGGAGTTCGAAGGGCCCTTCTACGAGCAATGGCCGCCTGAATCGCATAGCAGCATCTTCGTGGACTTCGACCGCAAGACCGACTCGGACGCCTATGCTCGGCACGTGATTTCCAATTTCGCGAGTCGGGCCTACCGGCGCCCCGTGTCGGAGGCCGAAGAGTCGGCGCTGCTGGGTGTGTACCGATCCTCCCTGGCCGACTCGGGTAAGTTTCGGGACAGCATCAAGGACGCGCTGCAAGTCGCTCTGACTTCCCCGCAGTTCCTGTTCCTGGTCGAGCGCAGTGCCACGCCCGAGCCTGAGCAACTGGAAGGGCACGAGCTGGCTTCCAAGCTGTCGTACTTCCTTTGGAACGCCCCGCCGGATCGCGAACTCTTGGAGCTGTCCGCCAGCGGCAAGCTGCGCTCGCAGGTCGGCAACCAAGTCGCGCGCATGGTCGCCGACCCGCGCTTTGCGCAATTCGTACACGAGTTTGCCTCGCAATGGCTCAGCCTTGACAAGATTGACGTGCTGGAGCCTGATCGCGAGCGCTTCCCCAACCTAACGCGCGCCACGCGCAAGCAACTGCGGCGCGAACCGATCGAACTGCTGCGGCACCTGTTCCGCAACAACCTCCCCGCAAAGCACCTGATCGTGTCGGATTACATCGTCGCAAACGAGGTCGTCGCCAGTTATTACGGCTTGGCCGACCGCACGGAGAGCGGGCTCGAGTTTGTGCCCATTCTCCACGGCCGACCTGAACTCGGCGGCTTGCTGAGCCAAGCTGCGATCATGGCCGGCCTCTCCGACGGGCGTGAATCGAATCCGGTCAAGCGCGGAGCTTGGCTAGCCCGCAAGATCATTTCCGAGCCGCCCGACGACCCTCCTCCCAACGTGCCCGACCTCAGCGCGAGCACCGAGGGTCTGCCCCTCCGCCAGCGGCTAGAGCAGCATCGCAGCCAGCCCGGCTGCATTCAATGCCACCTGAAGATCGACCCATGGGGCGTTGCGCTCGAGGAGTTCGACGCCGACGGGCTGTTCAAGCAGGATCCGGTAGACGCCCGCTCGATGTTGCCGGACAGCACGGAAGTGTCCGGCATAGGCGACCTAAAGCGCTACCTGGGCGAGGATCGGATCGACCAGGTCGCTTTCAGCGTGCTCAAGCACCTGGCGACCTATGCCAACGGTCGTGATCTTGCCTACAATGAAGTAAACTACCTCAAGCAAGACGGGCTGAAGCTCAAGCAGGGCGGGTACAAGATGCAGGACATGCTCCGCTACGTGGTCACGAGCAAGCTGTTCTTGGAGAAGTAGGCCTGCTACGCACGGAGGCACGATGACGACTTCCCGCAAGATTGACCGACGAGCATTTCTGCACGGAATCGGCGGGGCCGCGCTGGCCCTGCCCGTCTTGGATGCCATGGGGGCCGAGGTAGCGGAACAGATCCCGCACCGGTTCTGCGCCCTGTATACGGCCAATGGCATGGCCCTGCCGCGAGCCGAGAACGGCATTGACGAATGGAGCTGGTTCCCGACCGCCGAGCACAACGGCGAGTTCGCGTTTGGCCGCTCTACCGAGCCGCTGAGCGATTTTCGCCAAAAGCTCAGCTTCATGGGCGGCCTGTACCATCCCAGCGGCCCCAAGGCCGACCCGCACACCTGTTCGGACATGTGGCTGACCGGGGCACCGCTGCACAATCCCAAGCCGGGAACCTATAACACCGTCGCCCTCGATCAAGTGGTGGCACAGCACACCAAGCAGCACTGCCGCCAGCCCTCGCTGGTGCTTTCGATCGACGCTGGGACTGGCTACCTCTCGCGCACGGGAACGATCTCCTACAACTTTGAGGGCCGGCCAATCCCGGCCGAAAACAATCCCCGCCGTGTCTTCGACCGCCTGTTCCGCGGCGACCGCGAATCCATGGAATCCGAGCGGGCGCGCCTCCAGCGCCGCATCAAGCTCGTTGATGCCGTGGCGGACAGCGCGCGTTCGCTGGACCGCCAGCTCGGAAATTCGGACCGTCAGAAGATGGACCAGTACCTGACCTCGCTGAATGAACTCGAGTCACGCATGATCGCGTCCGAGCGCTGGATCGACATCCCACTGAAGCATCAGGACTACTCGCACTTGAACCTCGACGCCACACCAGGCGGCGAGCCAGCCGAGTACTACCAGACCATGTTCGACCTGATCGCACTGGCCTTCGATGCGGATATCACCCGCTCGGTAGCGTTCATGCTCAATCGTGAGGACGGCATGGGGATCAGCGACACATTCCCGCTCAAGCTGGGCCTGTCGGCTACCCACCACAAGCTGTCGCACGCGACGGACAAGCACGGCCAAGGGCAATTCGCCGAGTACGACCTGTTCCTCAGCCAGCAGCTCGCACACTTCTTCGGCAGGATGGAGAGCTATCGCGACACTGAGGGCTCGGTGCTGGACAACACCATCGTGCTGTACGGAAGCGGCGCGAGCACAACTCACACGTCGCGCAATCTGCCGACGCTGCTCGTCGGCGGTGGAAATATGGGCCTGCGCCACGGCACGTACTGGCGGGATGGCGAGACGCGCATGTCGAACATGTACCTCAGCATCCTGCACTCGATGGGGATCGGCGTGGAATCGTTCGCGGACAGCACGACTACGCTGAGCGATTCCATCTTCAGCCGCGTCTAGGCGCCAAACCAGAACCGGCGAATTGCGGGCAACCCGCCCGTCAGCGGTGCTGACGCAACCCGCAAGCGATGGCTTCCCGGGCAGCAGAGCAGCCCGGCAATCGAAGGCGCTACCCCAGCTCGCCCTGTCGAGCCGCTTCCAGCAGGTAGTCGCAGGCCCGGGCCGTGTTCGCCATCATCGTCAGCGTCGGGTTGACCGAGCCCAAGCTGGGAAAGGCCGCGCCATCCGTCACGAAGAGGTTCTTGACGTCGTGTGCCTGGCAGTACTCGTTGAGCACCGATCTGCGCCGGTCCCGCCCCATCCGGGCCGTGCCAACCTCGTGAATTCCGTCCCCGGGTGTTTTCGGACGATCGGAAGTCTTGATGCCGACAGCCCCGGCGGCTTCCAGCATGGCGGCACCCTGCTCGAGGCTGTCGCGAAACAGGGCACGCTCGTTGTCGCCCCACTGCATGTGGATCCTCAAGACCGGGATGCCCCACGCATCGACCACGTTGGAATCGAGCTCGACGAAATTGTCGTAGCTGGCCAGACCCTCGCTGAATGCGTGCAGGCTCGCCTGCCAATAGGCGTCTTCATGCACCGCTCGCTTGAAGCCCTCACCGAAGCCATCGGCGTTGGTTGCAAAGCGCGGACCTGCTCCGCCCTGGAAGCTGAATCCTCGGACGACACCGTTGGTGTGGGTCTTCGTCACGTTGCGGAACCGCGGAACAAAGATCCCGTTCGGCCGGCGCGGAGGACCGTGCCACGCCCTTGCTCGGCCCAAGCCGGGCAGGCGGCCCGTTATCGTGGCACCGTACATGTGGTCCATCAGGAAACGGCCCAAGGTGCCGCTGGAATTGGCCAACCCGCCGGGAGCGGAGTTCAGCAGAATACGGGTTGATTCGAGAGTCGACGCGCACAGCAAGACTACCTTCGCACGGACCTCGCGCACGCGCCGACGGGTGCGCTCGACATACTCCACTCCCGAAGCGAGACCTGTGCTGCGGTCCATCATCACGCGCGCCGCCACGGCATCAGTGAGAAGCGTCAGCCGCCCGGTCTCCCGAGCGGCCGCCAACGTACTGAATGGACTGGAGAAATATGAATACGTCACGCACCCGCGATTGCACGGACCGCAATAGTGGCAGGCCGCCCGGCCGTTGTGCGGAGCCGTGAGCACTGCGGACCGCCCGATCGTGACCGGACGCCTGAAACGGCTCTCGACGGCCTGCTTGAAGACGAGTTCCCCACAAGTAAAGTCCATCGGCGGAAAGAGTTCTTGGTCGGGGAAGTGGGCAAGCCCCTCATTGCTACCGCTGATGCCGACAAAGCGCTCGACCTTCGAATAGTAGGGAGCGAGGTCCTTATGCGAGAAAGGCCAGTCCACACCGACACCATCGCGACTGGCCGCCTTGAAGTCCAGATCGCTGAGTCGGTAGCTCTGGCGGCCCCATGTGAGAGTCCTGCCGCCCAGAGCCCGCACGCGCACCCACACAAACGGCTTGCCCGTCGGCGTGGTGAACGGATTCTCGATATCGTTAGCGAACCACTTGTAGTTGACTTCTGAACAAGCCCCTTGCTGAGCATGCATGGGCCGGAGCCGTGCAACTTCTGGGGAAGTGACGCCATTCGGGCGCGTATCACGATATTTCATCGCGTACGGAGGCACGTGCTCACCAAATTGGTCGGGCGTGGTCTCGGGGCCAGCCTCCAACAGTGCGACCGACAGCCCGGCCTCGGTCAACTGCTTGGCCGCCCAGCCGCCCGTCGCGCCCGAGCCAACGATGACTGCGTCGAAGCTCTCCTGTCTGCTAGCCGTAAGTTGTGGCATTCAGAATTCCCGCGAGCAGGGGATATCTTGGCGCCAACTCATTAGAGCACGCCAAGTCGCCAACCGCGGTCAGACCTAGAGAAGCCGCAATCTCGGCTTGACGATCTTGCAGATCTCGGGCAACGCGTGAACACGCCGCGACCAGCAGTGCTGGCGGCATTCCAAGCACGCTCCAGAGATAAGATGCTCAGAGCTCAGAGCCTCGCTGCAGCCAACGCGTCCGTTCTTGGACTCGACTCGGGTCGCAAGGCCAGCTATTCTGGAGACCGTATGGTCCGACTAGCGACGCTCATGATCCTAGGCGCCTTGGCCCTGCCGGGCCAGGCCGACCGCAACCGGCTTGGCCTGCCAAACCCACCCAAGCCGGACATCCCCTACTTGATCCATGGCAGCGACATCCGCGAACTAGAGCAGGTCGAAGCCATGGAGGAAACGACGAAGAACCAGCTCCGCTACTGGATCGCGGACACGGCGGCCAAGATCCGCACACCGCTTGCGGCGCCGGAGTTCTTGTTCGACTCGCAGCAGATCGATCCCCGCGATCTGAGCCTATTTGGGTTCGAAGTCAACAACGGGCGACGCGAACTCCTCTTCCGCAAGAAGAAAAAGGTCGTCGCCGAGCCCTACTTTCTGAACCTAGAGGGGGTAGCGGGGCGCGTGGTACGGATTCGCATCAACGCCAGTCTCCCGCCAGGCGAGTACGGCCTGACACCCGATGGCCGCAACGTGGTATTCACGTTCTCGGTGTTCTGAGCACAGCGCACTTCTGCGGAGAGCAACGCTTCGGCTAGCCCTAGAGCTGGTCGATCTCATGTTTGAAGTAAGCGATCGACTCCGTTACGATCCTCTCTGCTCCGGGAGAAAAGTCGAAGACCTCCATAGACACCCAACCCTTGAAGTTGCGATCCGCAGCCACTCGCAGCACTGGCTTGAAGTCGTAGCCGCCGCCTCGCCGCGGATAGCTGCCATCGAGTTCGTTGACGTGGATGTGGCGAATCTTCGGCCAGTGCTTCGCGACCAGCTCGTCATGGGGCTGGACCTCTTCAATGGCGTTGTGCGAATCGAACATGGTCTGGACCCTCGCACTGCCGATCTCGTCGACGATTTCCGCTGCCCTATCCAAGGAGATGATGACATCGCACTGGTCCGTCGGCAGCGCCTCCACGCAAAGGGTTACTTCGGCCGCCTCAAGGTCCGGTACTATCGTGCGCACGCCCTCGATGAAATTGGCCTCGGCCTGCCCACGAGTCAGTCCGCCAGTCGTCCGGCGCTGCATGGGCGAGCCGAACACCATGACGCCGCCAGACCCGCCGTCGGGACGCAGGTCCGCGCACAGTTCGACCAGCCCGCGGACGTATTCCCAGCTGCGTCGCCGCACACTCTCGTCCGGGGTGGTAGCGTGCAGCCCCTCCGGGCCCACCGTTAGCCAGTGCAATCCAACGAAAGCGAGACCCTCCGAGACGATAATGTCGCGGACTTCGCGCCGATGTTCGGCAGGCAGCCTAGTCGCGTCCTGCATGAGGGTAAACGGCGCGACCTCGATACCCGTCCAACCTGCCCGCCGTATCGATCGACACGACTCCGCGAAATCGGTCTCGCCATAGAGTTCGTTACAGACCGAGAGGTTGAAGTGCTTTGCGCTTTCCACCAGTCCACTCTACAGCACGACTGCTGCCGACGAACGGGAGTTCCGGCGTTCACTGTGACCACCCCAGAAGCAGTGGCCCATCAATCTGGAAGACCAAGAACTGGACTACTGAAGTCCCAAGAGGAGAATTGACATTCTCATCGCTCCCCATCGAAGAGCAGACGGTGCTGGAACTGCTGTCTGTCCACTACGATCCCATGGCTCCCTCAAGGGCTCTGGACCTCGCCAATCTTGCCAGCACGCGGAGCGTCTCCTTCAAACCGCTCAGTCTGCCTGACTGGAGGCGGCTTGCAACAAGGCTGCGGTCAATTGGGCTGCTGCAGGGACGGGCTAACACGATCAAGTGCGACGCCAAGATCGTCGAAGCCATCACTAGGAACGCCGAACAGGAGGGACGCCTCAACAGCCACTTGCGGATCTTGTATGAGTTCCGCCCGGAAACGGATCCGGAGCACAGTCTCCTCGAACTACTCGGACTGCTGCAAGAGAATTGAAATTGCAAGATTGTCTGGACAGCAGGTCTTCGTCGAGACCGGGAGTACGGCAGCGAGACTGCCTCCCGTGCGAGCAGGCGAGAGTCGTACCGACACAATTCTCAGCATGGCGTTGCCTCGCGCAGCCTTGAATCGCTACGCCGAAACGCCGAGCTTGGCATTGGCCCTCCAACGGGCCGCGGCAGAAGCTGAGCTATGGAGCGGCGTACTCTGCCGATTGGCGTCCAGGGCTCTCGCAACATCCGCGATCGCAACTGCTACTACGTCAATGAAAGCGGCTACGCTCTGAGCTTATTTGGACAAGATGCCCACTCGCGGCCCGTCACGCTCGTGCGAAGTGACTCGCCGGGTCTATTCCGCGGCGATTCAGCCGGCCGCTGCATCCACCAACGGTGGTTGGTCCAGAGGGCGCCTGTGGGAAGCCCGCGCTGCATCTGTTGAACTCCCTGCTGAACCAAGCGTACGGCCACCGGGGCCTATTTGGGAGAGCGCAGAAATAAGGTATCAGTTTGAGATGGGTGAGATAGTGTAGTTCCACTTTGGGATGTGCTCGTTGGGGGTGATGTTGATCGCTTGGGCCTGCTCATCGCTAATCTGGACTCCGGTGGGGTATTCGTTGATGTTGAGCCGGGATGTGACCACCAAGCCGGTGCGGGTCGTGGTGGAGGCGATGTATTTGAGGATCAGTTCGAAAGACTCCAGTGGGCAGCCCGACCAATTGCGGCTGATCTCACTGAAGAGGCGATGTTCGATGGGATTCCATTTCGACGCTCCGGCAGGATAGTGGGCGACGGTGACAGGGAGTTTGTGGACATTGCAGAAGTGGTGCTGGAGGGCGTACTTCCAAGCGCGGATGCGGTAGGAGTTGCTGCCACCGCAATCGGCGAGGATCACGAGTTGGGGGGCGTCCGGGTAGCGTGCGCAGCCTTCGTTGCGCCACCACGCATCCAAGTTGTCGACGGCGAAAAAGGCGGTGTCGGCGGAGGTGCCCACCGACACGAAGCCGCGGTTGGCGAGCGTGTCGTAGATGCCGTGGGGCACGGCGAGACCGGAGGCGTGCGAACGGTAGTCGTGGTCGTTGACCGGGATGGGGGCCGGCACCCAGGTCGCACCGGCGTTGCGGAAGCGTCCCACCAACTCCTTTTTCTTGGAATCAATACTGAGGATCGGGGTGTTGAGGCGGGCGCACTCGTGGCGCAGGCGGTCGATGAATTCGAACTGGTCGTTGCGTTCGGCGGGGCAGGTGGAGGGGAGACACTTGTTGTTCACGCGCAGGGAGTAGCCCAAGCTGCGCAGGAGGCGTGCCACGGTGCGCGCCGAGACCGTCAGGCCCAAGGCGTCAGTGAGGTGGGCGGCGAGGTTGCGGGTGGTGCGGCGAGTCCAGCGCAGGTCGGAGCAGGGGTCTCCGGCGGTATCGTGGCGCAGCAGGATGACGAGGTGGGCGGTCACTGCAGGCTTTTTTTTTCGAGCGGCTTGCGCCCGCCGCCAGGTTTGCGGATGCGCTCGGTCGGGTAGTCCCCGGACAACAATTGCTGGCGCCCCTTGGCCACGGTGGCCGGGGCCAAGCCGAGCTGGGCCGCGACGCGGCCGTCAGCACCCCGCCCGTGGCGCAGCGATTCCAGTCCGGCATACAGCCGGCGCTGGCGCTCGTCCAGCACGCTCAGCAGCCTCCCGGTGGCCAACTGCACGCGCTCCTCAGCACTGTCCAACGGCGGCGCAGCGGAGCCTTCCGCCAGCAACACGCGGCGGGTCCGCAGCTGCGTCTGGCGCTGCTGCGGCGTCGGGGAGCAGTACAGGAAGCGGCCGTCGAGTTTCTCGCGTGCCAGGCGGCCGGCGCGGGTCAGCTTGCCCAGCGCATTCTGGACCTCGACCTGCAGGAGCTGCCCCAACTCGTCGGCGAAGTGTCCAGCCGGCGCTTGTTCGACCAAGGCCGTTGCGGTGGCGAGCAGGGTGCCAGTGCGCGAGAAACCAATCCCTTGGTGGAACCACAGGCCGTGCTGATCGTAGGCTGCCAATGCGTCGAGCGTGTAGTAGCGGCCGCAGTGCGAATAGCTGGAGCGGCAGCCCGCCGCAACCAGCTTGCGGCAGACGGTGCGTCGGCTAGCGCCGCCGAAGGCTGCGCTGATCTCGTCCAGCGGCGCGATAGTTTTCTCGTGCAGCAGGTCGATGACCGTTTCGGTCGAAAAGGTTGCCGTCTTCATGGGTACCCCCTTAAATGGCATAATGAGTATTATTCTATATCCATTATGCCATCGAAGTGCTCAATGCGAGCCACGCTTGCCCCAATCACGCCGTATCATGCCGCCCTCACCCCCGAAACTGAACAACTAGAGCCGAGCAATGGGAGCAAAGGCTACGTTTGCCCTAGGCAGAATGGGCATTTCATGGCGAATTTGCCATCGTCTTCGCTAACTTATTAATTCGCTGCCCCTTTGATCACTGCGCCACTCTTGGCCGGGCGGCGCTGCAATTAGGGTTTTCCTACGCCTCATACCTGCCCGCCAGATCGGCAGCTGCCTGAAATGCTCACCCTGCGTCCCCCTGCCCTGCTGCCGGCCGACCGCGGTTGGCAGGCGTGTGTAACCAGGCGAATATCGTGAACGCTGGCTATGCAACAATAGCTAGTTTAGGAGAGTCAATGGAATCCAATTTCACACGCAGAAACTTCAGCCGCCTCGCAATCGGAGTGGGGGCAGGCCTTGCCGGGGCCCGTGTATTCACAGGCCATGAAATGATCGACTCTAAGTTCGCAGGAGTGACCATCGGCGCGCAGAGTTACAGTTTCCGGGATCGCCCGCTGGACGATGCTATCGCCGCGATGAAGCAAATCGGCATCGGCTCCTGCGAATTGTGGAGCGGCCACACCGAGCCACTGCGCGAACTCCGCAAGGATCGCGAGAAGTTGCGCGCCTTCCGCCTCGAGACTCCGCTGAGCCACTACGAGAAGATCGGCAAGGACTTCCACGAGGCCGGGATTGACCTGCAGGCGTTCAACTACAGCTTCCGCGACAACTTCACCGACGAAGAGATCGCCCGGGGCTTCGAGATGGCAAAGGCGATGGGTGCCAAGGTGATCACAGCTTCCGGCACGGTCAGCGTTGCCGAGCGGGTCAATGCGCAAGCCAAGCGTTACGGCTTGAAGGTGGGCATGCACAACCATTCCCGCATCAGAGAGAACGAGTACGCCACCGCGGACGACTTCGCCGCCGCAAGCAATGGCAACAGCCACATCGCGATCAATCTGGACATCGGCCATTTTGTCGCCGCCGGCTTCGACCCGATCGACTATGTCAAGCAGCATCACGCGCAGATTGTCGCCCTGCACATCAAGGACCGCAAGAAGAACCAGGGTGAGAACGTGCCATTCGGGGAGGGCGACACCCCGATCCGCGAGGTGCTCGCTCTGCTGCGCGACAACGGCTACGAGATCCCTGCCAACATCGAGTACGAGTACAAAGGCAACGACACCGTAGAGGAAGTCAAGAAGTGCTTCAGCTACTGCAAGCAGGCCCTGGTTTCGTAGCCAGACCGGCCGCCTCCGGCAGGGTAGCGGCAGTGCAGCCGTCGACGAGCGCTCGCACCGCCAAGCGCACAGGGTGATTCCAGATCATGGACGTCGCGGCCATCCTCCCGGCTGCCGGGCACGGCACGCGCATGGGCAAGGACCTGTCGAAGGACTACGGCAGCGATCGCAAGCAGTTCATGCAGTTGCGCGGCGTCCCGATCCTCGCTCTAACGATCCGCAAGTTCTTGGCAGTTCCGAGGGTCAAGGAGATCCTAGTGGCCGTCCCGGAAGGCAGCGAAGCGGATGTGCAAGCCATGCTGGAAGACACCGCCGAGGCGTCTCGCGTGCGCGTGCTGGCAGGCGGGCGCAACCGCCAGGAATCGGTCCGGCACTGTCTCGACGAGGTGTCGGACGGCATCCACCTGGTGGCCGTCCATGACGGAGTGCGACCGTTCATTCCGGTCGCCCTGATCGAAGAGGCCTTGGACACAGCCGCACAGCGCGGCGCTGTGATCCTCGGCATGCCCGCAGAGGAGACAGTCAAGCAAATCAGCCTCAAGGTCGTGCAGGCCACCCTGCCGCGCGAGAGGATCATGCTGGTGCAGACCCCCCAGGTGTTCGCGCTCGACCTGCTCAAGCGCGCCTTCGACCAAGCACGCCGAGATGGTTTCAGCGCTACCGACGAGGCTAGTTTGGTAGAGCACATCAACGAAGACGTCTACGTGCTGCGTGGCAGCGAGCGCAACATCAAGATCACCCGTCCGCACCACCTTTCCATCGCACAACTCTACTTCGACGAAGAAAGCCGTGAATCCGCCACCCTTCCTCGGCGTTGAGCCGCCCGAGACTCGCGTCGGAATCGGATACGACCGCCATCGGCTTGTCGCGGGCCGCGCGCTGGTCTTGGGCGGGATCGAAATCGCGTCCGACAGGGGCCTGCTGGGCCACTCGGACGCCGACATCCTGCTGCATGCGATTACCGATGCGATGCTCGGCGCGGCGACCCAAGGGGACATTGGGGAACTCTTCCCCCCCACGGATCCGCAATGGGAGGGCGCGGAAAGCGGCGTTTTCGTGCGCCATGCCGCGGAACTCTTGACCGGCTACGGCTGGAAGGTCGTCAATGTCGATGCCGTTGTCATCATCGAGAGACCCAAACTGCTGCCGCATCGCGACCGCATCCGAGAAAACATCGCCTCATTGTTGGGAATCGAGACATCCGCAGTTGGCCTGAAAGCCAAGACCGGCGAGGGTGTCGGGCCGGTCGGCGCCGGCGAGCTAGCCGAGGCGCACGCAGTGGTGTTGATTGCGCGCCGAGACGCCCCCAAGGTCATGTGAGTCTTGATCCGATCTCAAGACCTCGGCCTGCCCGCAACGGCTGCCCTTTGGCAAGAGGGCACCCGCTAGCCGCACGGCCCAGGGCCAGCCGCAGTCCAGCGTGCCGGGGGTTCGGGTCGCGGCCGGGCGCGAAACAGCGACGCACGATGGCACTGCCCATCCCGGGCAAAAGGCGCGAATAGCCGCGTTCCGGGACAAGGCCGCCCTGACAAACGCGGCCCGCCACCTTGCCAAGCGCCGTATAATCCCTAGTGATCTTGCGAGTTCCAGTCTTATCGCTGCATGTGCTGCTTGTCGGCGGCGCAATCCTGTTCCCGCTGGCGGGTGCAACCGTGCAGTTCAACCGCGACATCCGCCCGATCCTGTCAGAGAACTGCTTTGCCTGCCACGGCCCGGACGAGGCCAAGCGTATGACATCGTTCCGGCTGGACGACGAACAGGGGGCGGCGACAGCGCTCAGCGGAGGACGCAGGGCCATCGTGCCCGGCGACCCCGGCAGCAGCGAGTTGTTCCTGCGCGTGTCTGCTTCCGACAGCGCCAAGCGCATGCCACCAGCGGCCATGGGACATGATCCGCTGTCCGACCGCGAGATCGGGCTGCTACGCCAGTGGATCGAAGAAGGTGCCGAGTGGCAGGGCCACTGGGCGTTCCTGCCCCCGCGGCGAAGCGCGGTGCCCGCTGTTGAGCACCCCGGCTGGCCTGCCAATCCTGTGGACAGCTTCGTCTTGAGCCGACTGCGGGCCTCCGGGCTGGAGCCGGCGCCGCGCGCATCCAAGCAAGCCCTGATTCGCAGGCTCAGCCTCGATCTGACGGGCACGCCTCCCGAACTCAGCGACATTGACGCCTTCTTGGAAGACGGGTCCCCGGATGCCTACGAAACGGCAGTCGACCGGCTGTTGGCGTCGCCCCGTTACGCGGAACGGATGGCCATCCGCTGGCTCGACGCCGCGCGTTACGCGGACACGAACGGCTACCAGACCGACGCTGAGCGCGACATGTGGAGGTGGCGCGACTGGGTTATCGAGGCCTTCGACTCCAACAAGCCGTTCGATGAATTCACCATTGAGCAGATCGCGGGCGACATGATCCCGAATGCCCGCCTGGACCAAATCATCGCCACGGGCTTCAACCGCAACCATCGAGGCAACGGCGAGGGCGGCATCGTAGACGCAGAATATGCCGTCGAATACGTGGTCGACCGAGTCGACACCACCTCGACGGTATGGCTGGGGTTGACGCTGGGCTGCGCCCGCTGCCACGACCACAAGTACGACCCGTTCACCCAGAAGGAATACTACGAGCTGTTCGCTTACTTCAACAACGTGCCGGAGAAGGGCAAGGCGTTCAAGTATGGCAATTCCCCGCCCTTCGTCAAGGCCCCGACTGCGAAGCAGCAGGCTGCGCTGACCCGGATGGACGAGGAATTGGCGGCCTTGCGGGCCGCGCGGGCAGACCTTGAGAATCTCCGTGCGAGTGCCCGGCCGCGTTGGGAGCGCGGCCTGGCGAGCAAGCCCGCCGAATGGATCGACGAGCGCGATCTCGCTATCGGCTTCCCAGATGGCTATCAGCTGCCAAGACCCGCCGAGCGCGCGTTCGAACCTGGGAACTTCGCTGAATTGGGCGACAAGGCCGACTTCGGCTATCTCGACCGCTTCAGCGTGACTGCATGGATCCGTCCGGCAGACCCGAACGGGACCATCATTTCGAGGACCCGGCACGTGCTGCCGGAAGATGACACCCAGTCCAACCCCGGCTGGGGCTTCTACCTCAAGGACGGCAAGCTGCAGGTCAACCTGATCAACCGCTGGCTGGACGACTGCCTGCGGCTGGAGACTGTCCAGCCAGTCTCGATCGGCAAGTGGCAGCACGTTGCATTCAGCTATGACGGCACGCGCCTGGCCTCGGGGGTCCGCATTTTCATCGATGGGGAGTCCGTGGAACTCAGCGTCATCCGCGATGAAATGAACCAGCAGATCCGCTCCAAGGAACCCCTGCGCGTGGGCCGGGGCCTAGGATTCGACTACCGGGGCAAGCTGCGCCGCCTGTTGGTCTACACCCGCGCCTTGACCCCCGAGGAGATTCGAGTCGCGGCCGAAGAGCACAGCCTCGACGAAATCGCCGGTATCCCTGCGACCAGCCGGACGGCGGCTCAATCCTTGAAACTCGAGCAAGCCTATCGCAATGCGCTGGGCCCGGCCGATCTGACCGCGTTGACGGGCCGGATCCGCGACTTGGAGCGCGAGCGCGCACGGTATTTCGACGCGGTTCCGACAGTGATGGTGATGCAAGAGGCGTCGCCCCGGCGCAAGACCTTCCGGCTGGACCGAGGTGCGTACGACGCCCCCACCGAGCAAGTCGAGCCAGGCCTGCCCGCAGCCTTGTCGCCGACCGATCCGGGAGACCGGCTAGGCTTCGCGCGCTGGCTGGTCTCGCGCGACAATCCGCTCACGGCGCGAGTCACCGTCAACCGCGTCTGGCAGATGCTGTGGGGAGCGGGCATCGTCGAAACAGTGGAAGACTTCGGATCGCAAGGCGAATGGCCCACGCATCCGGAATTACTGGACTGGTTGGCGGTGGAGTTCATGGAATCCGGCTGGGACATGAAGGCCCTCATCAAGACGATTGTGATGAGCGCGACTTACCAGCAGTCGTCCCGGCTAGGCGCCGGCGCGGCCGAGTCGGATCCGGACAACCGGTTGTTCAGCCGCGGCCCGCGCCTGCGCCTGCCCGCCGAATCGGTCCGAGATCTCAGTCTCGCCGTATCCGGCCTCTTGGTCGAAGGGCTGGGCGGCCCCTCGGTGCGCCCCTACCAGCCCGCCGGGTTGTGGACCGAATTGGCCGGCGGCGCCGACTATGACGTGGGTAGCGGAGCAGACCTGTACCGGAGGAGCCTGTACACGTTTTGGAAACGAGCCGTGCCGCCGCCATCGATGATCCTGTTCGATTCCGCCGGGCGCGAAGCCTGCACCGTGCGCAGCGTACGCACGAACACCCCCCTGCAAGCCCTCAACCGCATGAACGACGCGGCGTACATCGAGGCATCGAAGGCGCTCGCTGGCCGGGCTCTGCGCGAAGCGGGCGCTGGCCGCGACCAGCGCTTGGGCTACATGTTCCGCCTCGCGACCTCGCGGCGCCCCAACGAGCGCGAGACACGGGTCTTGTCGTCAGGGTTCAACTACCACTTGGATCGTTTCCGCAGCGATCCTGAAGCGGCTTCCGCGCTGCTGGGACAGCAGCCCAAGCAGCCCGCCCAAATTTCCATGCCCGAAGCCGCCGCGTACGCCATGATGGCCAGCCTTGTGCTGAACCTAGACGAGACGATCACTCGGGAGTAGCGGCCTCACCGCCAGACCCTAGGAGCCGATGCTGGCGGTCCGGCGCGGGTTCCGCTCGAGTCTTGCCCGCCGCGTCCGGAATCGTCACGCTTCCGATCTTGTAGGATGGAGGCTTGCGTCAACGGTGGGAGCCCTCCTTGATCCGAGGGCCGGAATCTCGGCTGTAGCGCCGCCCTAGGCCACTATGAAACTCCTGCTAGCAGTTGCGCTGGGCGGGGCCGTCGGAGCCATCGCCCGCTTCTTGTCCACCGACTGGTTCGCCCGGGCGCTTGGAACCGGATTCCCGTTTGGCACGCTGTTCGTAAACGTGGTGGGATCCTTCGTGATGGCCGTGATCGTCGAACTTCTCGCAACCAAGCTGAGCGCCAGCCTGGAGTTGCGGGCGTTTCTCGCGGTTGGCCTGCTCGGCTCCTTCACTACATTTTCCAGCTTCTCCCACGATGTTGCCGTGCTCTACGAGCGGGGCGATCTACTGGCCGCCGGCGGCTACATGGGAGCCTCGGTCACCATCTCCCTGCTCGCACTGTTTTCCGGCCTGTGGATCACGCGGGCCATCTTGGCGTGAATCCACCAAAGCGGCGCTTCGCCGGGAGGTCAGCGCCACGGACAAATCCCCACGTCTGATCGCCGCAGCCTCTGGGGGTCGGCATATAATGGACGCGGACCCGAGGCCATGGAACTACCTCTAGCGGCACCCCCCCTCAGCACGCGGCGCCATTTCTTCGGCAAGAGCGCCTACGGCCTAGGCATCGCTGCCCTCGGCAGCCTTTTGGGAGAGGACCTGCCCTCGGCCGGCTTGCCCGGATTGCCCCACTTCGCACCGAAGGCAAAAAGGGTGGTCTACCTGTTCCAGTCGGGCGCCCCATCGCAGTTGGACATGTTCGACTACAAGCCGGGGCTCCAAGCGCTCAGCGGCGAGGACCTGCCCGCATCGGTGCGGCAGGGGCAGCGGCTGACCGCGATGACTGCCACGCAGTCGTCCTTCCCGATCGCTCCCTCCCTGTTCGAATTCCGCCAGCATGGACAGACCGGCGCTTGGATGAGCGAGTTGCTGCCCCGCACGGCCGAGATCGCCGACCGCCTGTGCATCGTCAAGTCGATGCACACGGAGGCGATCAACCACGATCCGGCCGTCACCTTCTTTCAAACAGGGGCGCAGCTAGCCGGAAGGCCATCCATCGGCGCCTGGATTTCGTACGGCCTCGGCAGTGCGAACCGCGACCTGCCCGGCTTCGTCGTGATGGTCTCGTCAGGCTCGGGGCGCAATGGGCAGCCACTCTACGACCGGCTCTGGGGCAGCGGCTTCCTGCCAACCCGCTACCAGGGGGTCAAGTTCCGCTCCAACAGCGATCCCGTACTCTACCTGTCCGACCCGGCGGGCATCGACCGCAATGGCAGGCGGCGCTTCCTAGACGATCTCGGCCAACTCAACCAAATCAAGTACGAAGATTTCGGCGATCCTGAAATTCTCACGCGCATCTCGCAGTACGAGATGGCGTTCCGCATGCAGGCATCGGTTCCGGAGCTAGCGGATCTGTCGTCCGAGCCCGAATCGACCTTCGAACTCTACGGCCCCGATTCGCGAACGCCCGGCACCTATGCCGCCAACTGCCTGCTGGCGCGTCGGCTCTTGGAACGCGACGTGCGCTACGTGCAGTTGTTCCACCGCGGCTGGGACCAGCACACCGACCTTCCCGAGCAGATTCGGAGGCAGTGCCGGGATACTGACCAAGCCTCGGCAGCGCTGGTCAAAGACCTAGACCGGCGTGGCCTGCTCGAAGACACGCTAGTGGTCTGGGGCGGCGAATTCGGCCGCACGGTGTACAGCCAAGGCAAGCTGACGGCCGACAACTACGGGCGCGACCACCACCCGCGCTGCTTCACGGTTTGGCTCGCCGGCGCTGGCATCCGCCCGGGAGTGATCGGTGAGACCGATGACTTCAGCTACAACATTACCGAGGATCCCGTGCATGTGCATGATCTCCATGCGACAGTCCTGCACTTGCTGGGGATCGACCACGAGAAGCTCACTTTCAAGTACCAAGGGCGCAATTTCCGCTTGACCGACGTACACGGCAGGCTCGTCCAAGAGGCGATGGCATAGCGGCGGGGCCGCCGCACCACCCTGTTCCTGCAATGGAGCACCCGATGCAACCCACCCTTGCCCTGATCGCAGTACTCGCCCTAGTGGGCCTGCACCAAGACTTCTGGCTGTGGGATGACGCCCGGCTGGTTTTGGGGTTCCTGCCGTCCGGGCTTGCCTACCACGCGGCCTACTCGGTGGCCACCGCCGGTCTCTGGGCGCTGATCGTGCGCTACGCGTGGCCCGCGGGGCTGGATGAGGCGGACAGGTCGACAGTCGGGAGCGAGGAACGAGCGCAGTGACGCAGTTCAGCATCATCTGCGCCTATCTCTGCATCCTGATCGCTCTCGGCTTTCTGAGCAACCGCTCGTTTCGGGGGACGGCCCAGGACTTCTTCCTCGCCAGCCGCACGATCGGGCCGACGCTGCTTCTGCTATCCGTCTTCGGCACGGCGATGACGGCCTTTTCGCTAGTGGGCAGCACTGGCGAAGCGTTCCGCAGCGGCATCGGCGTGTACGGCCTGATGGCTTCGTCTTCCGGCATTGTCCATACGGCTGTGTTCTATTTTGCGGGCCTGCGGCTGTGGTCGTTCGGCGCTCGCCACGGCTATACCACCCAGATCCAGTTCTTCCGTGACAGATTCGAGAGTCGCGCGCTCGGGCTGCTGCTGTTCCCAGTCTTGGTCGGCTTGGTCATTCCGTACGTGCTGATCGGGCTGCTCGGCGCCGGCAGCGTGGTACAGGCGCTCACGCAGGGCGCGTTCCCGCAGCAGTTCGCGGCGACCGGGGGAGCCGTGCCGCCTTGGCTGACCGGGCTGGGGATCTCGGGCGTAGTGCTGCTCTATGTGTTCGTTGGCGGCCTGCGTGGGGCCGCGTGGGCCAACGCGCTGCAGGCGGGAGTGTTCATCGTGACCGGGATTGCAACATTCCTAGTGATCGCGCCCAAGCTCGGCGGGGTTGGCGCGGCGACGGAAGCGGTGCTGGCGACTTTTCCCGAAAAACTTACCCGCGAAAGCAATTTCGGCCAGTTGCACTTCTTCAGCTACTGCTTCATTCCTCTGTCGATCGGGATGTTCCCCCACGTCTACCAGCATTGGCTGACCGCAAAGTCGGCAAGCTCCTTCAAGCCACTGCTGGTGCTGCACCCCATTTGCACGATGCTAGTCTGGCTGCCCTGCGTCCTGATCGGCGTCTGGGCGACAGCAGCAGCCCTACCCGATGGCACCGCGATCATCGGCCCGGATTCGCCCGTCAA
Organism: Bryobacterales bacterium; assembly: GCA_965207255.1. Classification (GTDB taxonomy): domain Bacteria; phylum Acidobacteriota; class Terriglobia; order Bryobacterales; family UBA6623; genus VXMF01. The sequence continues at coordinate 1,538,241 of OZ242276.1, forward strand.
TAGCGAGTTGGGCACCATGGTCCGGGCCCTGACCTCTCCCCTGCTGGGTGGGCTGCTCGGAGCGGGAATCCTAGCGGCCGTGATGTCCTCGCTTGACTCTCAGTTTCTTGCAATCGGCTCGATGGTCACCAACGACATCGCAGTCGACCTGCTCGGCAAAGGACGCCTGAGCGACTCGCAAAAGGTCCGGCTGGGACGGCTGGCCGTGGTCGGGGTAGCCGCAGCGGCATACCTGTGCTCACTAGCCGGGCCACGCAGCGTGTTCACGCTCGGGGTGTGGTGTTTCAGCGGCTACTCGGCACTGTTCCCGGTGGCGGTGGCCGCGATCTACTGGCGCCGAGCAACGGCATCGGGCGCGATTGCAGCTGTGCTGGCGACCGTCGGTGTCGGCTGGACGTTCTTCCGCGCTGGCGGCTACGGCAGCGATCCCGGGTACCTCTTCTTGGGCATGCTGCCGGTCGTGCCCATGGTGGCGGCCTCGATGCTCGCGCTGGTGGGCGTCTCGCTTGCAACTGCGCCACCATCCGAGCGCACGCTCGCCAAGTTCTTCCGCACGTGACGGGCAGCTGTGCTGTGGAACAGGCGCACCACGCCGGGCTAACGCCAGGCTTGTCGCTGGAACAGCGAAGCTCGCGTCGCGAGCGGCCGGGCTAGACTGCAAGTGACAGCCGGAAGCGGCTTCCGCGCCCCCCGGGGCCGATCTTCGTGAAGATCACCTACATCACCGCCGGTGCAGCTGGCACGATTTGCGGCAACTGCCTGCGAGACAACGCCCTCGCAGCGGCGCTGAAGAACGATGGGCACGACATCGTGCTCTTGCCAGCCTATACGCCACTGCGCACAGACGAGGAAGATGTCAGCGAGAGGCGCGTCGTATTCAGCGGGATCAACCTCTACCTGCAGAGCAAGTTCAAGTTCGCCCGTGCGAGCGGCCTGCTAGACCCTCTCCTAGACCACCCCCGCCTGCTGGAGTGGGCGTCCAGCTTCGCGGTCGAGACCGATCCCGCACAACTCGGGGAAATGACGCGGGACACATTCCTCGGCGAGAATGGGCCGTATCGCCGGGAAATCCGCAAGCTTATAGCGGTCTTGCGGGACTTGCAGCCCGAGGTCGTCCACTTGACCAACTCCATGCTGGCTTCGATGGCGGCGCCCATCAAGCGTGGCCTCGGCGTCTCAGTCGTCTGTTCCCTGCAGGGCGAGGCCGACTTCCTAGCCGGCCTGCCAGAACCACACCGAAGCGAATGCTACGCCTTGCTGCGCGGACACGCAGCCCATGTGGATCGCTGGGTCGCGCCCTGCCAGGACCAGATCGACGCCATGCGCCCGGTCCTGGGCGCGGCAGCCGGGCAGGTCGAGACGATCCTGCCGGGCATCTCGCTAGACGGGTGCCGCCAAGCGCGGGGGCCCTCGGGGAAGCGCTTCGTCGTGGGCTTCCTAGCCCGCATCTCCGAGGAGAAGGGGCTAGACGTGCTCGCCGGCGCGGTCGACCTGCTGCGCAAGCGGAATCCCGACCGGCCTATCGAGCTACGCGTCGCGGGCTGGCGCGCCGACACCAAGCAGGGCTACGTTGACAGCCTGCGCGAGCAGTACGATTTTGAGGACCTCGGGTACTTGGACAGAAACGAGAAGATCGAGTTCTTGGCGGGACTGGATGCGTTTTCCGTCCCCGCCACTTACAGGGCGTCCAAGGGCCTCTACGTCTTGGAAGCCCTTGCTGCCGGAGTTCCCGTTGTGCAACCGCGTATCGGCGTGTTCCCAGAATTACTCGAAGTGACGGGCGGCGGGCTATCCTGCACTCCCGGTGACAGCGGGGATCTGGCCGCCAAACTCGAAACGCTGATGACGGACGCTATGGCCGCGAACCAGCTGGGACAGGCCGGCCGGGATAACGTGCGCATCCATTGCACGGCCGGGCGCATGGCCGCCCAAACGCTGGCCGTATACGACCGGCTGGCGAGCTGAGCGCTTAGAAGAGCACGGCAAGGTCGGAAAAGCGCTGCACTGTGCGGAACCGCTGGTGGGACTCCGGAACTTCTTGGACCTCCAGCGACCAAGTGCTCGGATGCGGCACCAAGACTGCTCCCAAGCCGGCCTCAATGGCGGGGTTGATATCGGACTTGGGGCTGTTGCCGATCATCCAGGTGGTTGCAGCATCGGCGTCGATCTCCCTGATCAGAGCCCGGTAGCACTCGACATCCTTTTCCGGCACGGTGACAAAATGCCTGAAGAACACCGCAAGCCCAGATCGTTGCAACTTGGCGTGCTGCTCGTCCCGGTCTCCCTTCGTTACCAGCGCCAGCCGGTGCCGCCGCCCAAGTTCTGCGAGTGTGTCCACCACGCCCGGCAGCAGCTCGATCTCGCAGTTGCTGATTCGATCTGTCGTGCCTACGATTCGGCGGCGCTCCTCTTCCGCGGCCGGCCGCCCTCGCAGCGTTTCAAAGCACTCTACTAAGTTACGTGCGAAATTCTTCGTGCCATAGCCGCGCAGCTTGATGTTGCGGGCCTCGATCTCATCAAGGTGCCGACGCACTTCGACCGGAGAAAGGCGCGGATGATCCAAGTATCGAATGAACTCAGAGATCGTGTCCTCGAAGTAGATATTGTTCTGCCACAAGGTGTCGTCGGCATCGCACAGGAGCCAGGAAACGCCTGCCATCAAACCAGTATCCAACATGCGTCGCTCAGCTTGGGCGGTGCGTTCATCCGTTCGTTCGGCCAGACGCAGACGGCTGGGAGGGCGAACTCGGCCGTCGCATGGGGCCGCGTAGGATTCTAGGCGCGGCATCTTGTCGCATCCGCATTGGCCAACGACGAGAGCGATTGGGGCGCTTGTCCGCCGACATCGGCGGGTACCGCAGATTCGTTTTCGGGAATAGGGGGATCTCTGGCAGACTGAGTGTGTCCGACGGCGGGTTCCTTGGCGAGATGTTGAGCAAGTGGGACTCGGGCTCGGCATCAATGGATGTCTGACGCCGACTGGCACAGTGTTGGGCGGCAGACATCCGCTGCGGAGACGGAATGCGGTCGACAGCAGGCCGCGAAGAGCCGGGCGCAGCGGCTGCCCACCCTCCCGGCCAGCCGCGCCAGTACCACCCCCAACGCATGCCGCTTCCCGGAGTGGCTCAGGCTGTGCTCCGCCTCCTCCGACTGCGCCCGCAGTCTCCGCTTCCCGGGGCGAGCTCAGACCCCGCGTTTCGGAATGACCATCGGACCGGGCCGCCTAGCATTCGAACTCTCAGCCCGTTCAAGAACGCTCCGTTCCCTTGGAAGACAAGATGCCGGAAACGTCTCTCGCAAGGTTTGCCGGTCCACCAATGATGAACGAATCTCGTCAGCCATCGATCAGCCTAGCCAGCATGTGCCGAACATGGTCCTGTCCGCCGAAAAACACTGCCAGAATACGTACGGTTTCGTTTTCTGCATTGACCTCGAACCCGTAAATTGCGCGATTGATGGTCAAGGGCCCTAGGACCCGGCAGTATGTCGTCGTGGCGTTCACCCCGGTGCGGCGCGGTCAAGAGGCGATCCGCGGTTGCCCGAATCTGAAGAACCCGTACCGCGGCACGTTCGACAGCACTCTCCACGTTTTCGCAAAAACCAATGTAGCTCTCGAGGAGGTGGTCGAAAATCAACTCGAAATCACGCTCCGCCTCCGCCGAGAACTCAAGACGAAACTTGATGGGCACGGCGCTTATCCGCGATCATCCTACTCAGGCGATCGTCCATTTCCTCAGCGGCGACAAACTCGCCTGCCCGGCGACGGGACAGTGCCTTGTGAAGCGCCCGGCTCTCCAGATCATCCAGTTCCAATCTCCGTCGCAACAGGTCGATGCCCCGCTGAACAACGGCGCTGACACTTGAGTACCGCCCCTCATACACCAGGGTCGTTGCAAAGGCGTGCTGCTCGTCGGTAAGAGAAACGGAGGACTTGACTGTCATCGGGCACTTCCTTAGCCGGAGAGTAGCACCTGGTAGCACCGCTGGCAAATGCTCGAATCTGGGACCCTCGGAGTGCGAACGATCGGGACAAGGTGCAGCGGCCGACGCGCAGGATAGGCTTCGAGGCGGCCTACCGCAAGCTGCGCACGAGCCAGCGGGAGGCAGGACAGCGGGTCTATCCATGCCCGCTGTGGAACCTGGCGATCGAGCAGCCGGAGCAAGTGTGGTGCGCGGACATCACCTATCTTCCGCCGCAACGGGGATTCCTGCACGTGGTGGGGGTGATGGGCTGATTCAGCCAGGTGGTGCTGAGTTGGAAGTCGTGGAACACGCTGAACACGGATTTCTGCCCGCAGGTGATCGAGGAGGCACTGGAACGGTCCGGTCCGCCGGAGATCTTCAACAGCGACCGGGGCTGCCAGTTCACGTCGCGGGCGTTCGCGGGTTGCTTGGAGGAAGCCTGCGTGCGGGTTTCGATGGACGGCCGGGGCCGCCGGATCGACAACGCGTTCATCGAACGGCTGTGGCGGTCGCCGAAGTACGAGGCCACGCACTTGCAGGAGTTGGCGGACGGGTTCTGTGTCCCCGGTGATCGGCGGCTGGCTGGCGTCCTACTGCCAGTCCCGGCCGAATTCGACTCGCGACCCACTGGCTAAACCATGAGGCTGCTAGACCCCGAGAACGGATTCAAGATCTGATTCGGATCGCCCTCAAGTAGGTCAAGAGCCTCGCTTGATGATTCGGTCGGCTTGTTGGTGACAGTGGTTGCGGTCTCCCGCTAGGTGGGCGGCACGACCTGATCGACGGCGAGGTTGGCAGCAAGGCTCTGGCAGTACCGGGAATATGGTACGTGGACTAGCCCTCGAGTGCGGTCGTGGTTCGCGGCCTCATCCTGAGCGCGGGCGGGAGACGGGGTGCAGCCTTGGAGTAGCGGTGGTCCAGCCATGGACGCATGTGCCATTCCACGCAACACGCGAGGATGCACAGGAAGGCTTAGCCGCGCACCTAGTCCTCTCCGGAGAGGGGCAGCGGGCGGACCGGTGGATCCTGCCTGCTCGTGCGGAAGTTAGCTTCCGCGCTGACGAGGTTCGTTGAGGACTGCGCAACTGCCCTCGGCTAGTAGAACAGGTATTTGCGCCAGTTCTCCTGCTGGCCGCCCATCTGCCGCATCAGGCTGCGACTGGTGTGCAGGTTGAACGGCTTCGGCTGTCGCTGCAGTTTCATCTGCGCCTCGACCGGCAGGCGGTCCCCTTTGCGGTTGTTGCAGCGCAAGCAGCAAGCGACCAAGTTCTCCCACGTGTTGTTGCCGCCCCGCGAGCGTGGCACCACGTGGTCCAACGTGAGATCGCCCGTGCCGAACTGCTTGTTGCAGTACTGGCAGGTGTGCTGATCACGGATCAGAATGTTCTTGCGCGAGATCGCTCGCATCTGTCGCGGGATGCGGCGGTACTCCAGCAGTCGAATTACAGATGGGATGGCCAGGCTCTGAGACGGCGAGCGCACGCGGCCCCCGTCGGCTTCCTCGGTTGACGCCACTCCCTTGACGAGCAGGATCAGGGCCCGGCGCACTGCGCAGACGTGGATCGGCTCGTAACTGGCGTTCAACACCAGCACCGGCCGCCTGAGCGGATTGACTTGGGAGTGCTCGTGCGTCAAGCCACGCCCCCCCGCCAACCGATCTGCCGAGTTGGCCCGTGCCGAGGACAGCCGAGCGCCCCGCGTGCGAGGAGCCGCTCGACAGCGTGCGCACCGAGTCCAGCCCACCTGTTCAGCTGGAATCGATTAGCCCATTGACTGGAGAAAGCTCACCTCTCGCCGGACAACCCGAGTTCGCTCTCAACCTCTTGCTGGCAATCCCGGCAATAGCGGGTCCAAGGCACGGCTTCGAGCCGCTTGAGGTTGACCGACCGTCCGCATTCTTCACAAATACCAAATTTTCCGTCGTCAAGTCGGGTCAAAGCGTCTTTAACCAAAATTAGTTGCTCGCGCCGGCTGGAGCCTTGGACGCTGAGGAAGTCCCGGTTCGAGGCCGCGGCAGCTTCTTCCCCTTCGTCGCCGCCAACCGTCTCGCTGATGGCGCGGCTCTCTCTTGCCGTCTTGGTAAGCGTCTCGGTGAGTTGCTCGTACTTCAACTCCAGACGCTTCCGAAGTTCTGCAAGTCGTTTAGGGTGCATGATCGCTGGGATTTGGCCACAGGGGCTTGCACGCTCGGCCCCGAGCTGATCCTCTTGGTTACGTAATTTTATTTGCGCTCCAATCTGCTGTCAAGATCGCCCGCGCGCACCTTCAGAACGTGCGGCGCAGGCGGCTTCGATCTAGCCGCCTACGATAGACTAAGGGCTGTGAGACAACCACGCACGCTATACGAGAAAGTCTGGGATTCACACGTGGTCACGCACGAACCCGGGGCACCGGCAGTGCTATATATCGACCTCCATCTCGTGCATGAGGTGACCTCGCCGCAAGCCTTTCAAGGCCTGCGCGACCGCGGCATCAAGGTGCGCCGCCCAGATCGCACCCAGGCGACGATGGACCACAGCATCCCGACACAGAACCAAGCTCTGCCGATCGTGGACCCAATCGCCGCCAAGCAGGTGCAGCAGCTGCGCATCAACTGCCGCGAGTTCGGCGTCCCGTTAGCCGATCTTGGGGACGAGTCCCAAGGTATCGTGCATGTGATCGGGCCGGAGCTAGGCCTGACCAGACCTGGCATCACGGTGGTCTGCGGCGACAGCCACACTTCGACGCACGGCGCCTTCGGTGCACTGGCCTTCGGGATCGGCACCACGGAAGTGGAGCACGTGCTGGCCACGCAGTGCCTGCTGCAGAACCGCTCCAAGACGTGCGAAGTGCGCTTTGTCGGCCGCACGCCGGAGGGCATTGTGGGCAAGGACCTCATCTTGGCGCTGATCGCTGAGATCGGCATTGGCGGCGGTACCGGATACGTGCTGGAATACACCGGCGAGGCGATTCGCTCGCTGTCGATGGAAGGCCGAATGACGGTCTGCAACATGTCGATCGAAGGCGGCGCGCGTGCCGGCATAGTCGCTCCAGACGATACGACATATGAATTTCTCGCCGACAAGCCAACCGTGCCCAAGGGTGCCGAATGGGATGCGGCGGTGGCACGCTGGCAGCAGCTGCCCTCCGATGACGGTGCCGCTTACGACCGCACCGTCGAGATTGACGCGGCCGGACTCGAGCCGATGATCACGTGGGGCACCAATCCGGGGATGGGAGTGCGCGTGAGCCAGCCGGTACCCGAGCCGAACGGCAATCCGGGCGTGCGCAAGGCGCTCGATTACATGCAACTGGAGCCGGGCAAGCCCCTGCTTGGACAACCCGTGGACGTCGTCTTTATCGGCAGCTGCACGAACTCGCGCATCACCGATCTGCGCCAAGCCGCCGAACTGCTGCAGGGGCGCAAGGTCAACCCTAGGGTGCGCATGATGGTCGTTCCGGGCTCGGAGAGGATCAGGGCGCAAGCCGAAGCCGAGGGTCTTGCGGACATTTTCCGCGCCGCCGGCGCGGACTGGCGCGAGGCTGGCTGCAGCATGTGCATCGCCATGAACGGCGACCAACTCGAGACTGGCCAATACTGCGTTTCCACCAGCAACCGCAATTTCGAAGGTCGGCAGGGCAAGGGCGGAAGGACCTTTCTGGCCAGCCCGCTGACCGCCGCGGCGACGGCAGTCGAAGGTTCGGTTGCCGACCCCCGACGCTTCCTGTAGCACTGCCGGAGAGAACCGATGCAACCCGTCACCAGCTTTAGCGGCAAGGTCGTGCCGCTGCCCGTTTCCGACATCGACACCGATCAGATCATTCCGGCTCGCTTCCTCAAGACCATCGAGAAGCTCGGGCTCGGCGAGAACCTGTTCAACGACTGGCGCTACCTGCCGGGAGGCGGCCCCAATCCAGGCTTCGTGCTCAACCAGCCGCGAGCCTCGGGCGGGACGATCCTGCTGGCGGGCGACAATTTCGGCTGCGGCAGTTCGCGTGAACATGCGCCTTGGGCCCTGCTCGGCTTCGGCTTTCGGGCGGTCATCAGCACGTCATTCGCAGACATCTTTCGCAACAACTGCCTCAAGAACGGCTTGCTTCCGGTAGCGGTCGACGAAGCCACGCTGGCCGAGCTGTTCGATGCCGCCGAATCCAACGACGGGCTGGAGGTCAGAATCGATCTGGCCGACCAAACCCTGACCTTGCCGGGTGGGCGGAACGTCCCGTTTCCCGTAGACGACTTCTCGAAACAGTGCCTGCTCGAAGGGGGCGACCAGCTGAGCTACATTCAACAGCGCATGCAGGCGATCACCGCCTACGAAACGAAGTCTCCCAACGCGCTGAGCACCAGGGCTTGAACCGCCCGGCAGTTCAGGCCCGGCGTCGCGCCGCGAGTATTAGCCAAATCCCGAGGGCGAGGAGCCCCAGCGCCACGAGTTGCGTCGTGCTTACCGTTCCGCCGACCAGCACGGGACGGGCACCGTCGGCACGGAACGGCTCGACGACGAAGCGAAACGAGGAGTACAGGGCCAGGTAGGCACCGAGGATCGCACCGGGCGCGTGCGGCCGCAAGAAGCGCCACAGCAGGAACGCGCCGATCAGCGCCGTGCCGAACGCCTCGTATAGCTGCGTCGGATGCACCGAGACGTTCAGCGGAACGCCCGTGAAATCGTGGGCGACCGGGTTGCTGAACGTGACCGCCCACGCCACGTGGGTCTCACGGCCCCAGCAGCAGCCAGCGGCGAAGCACCCCATCCGGCCTACCGCGTGCCCGAATGCCAAGCCCGGCACCATCAGATCCGCCGTGGCGAACCAGGGCATGCCGTGCCTGCGCGTGTACCAGTACGCCACTCCGAGGGCTGTCACGAGACCGCCGTAGAACACCCCCCCGGAACGCAATGCGGACAGTGTGAACAGCCTGCCCCAGTCCGCAGCGTAGTAGCTCCAGCTATCCGCGATCAGGAACAGCTTGGCCCCGACGATCGCCGAGAGCAGCAGGATGATCCCGAGGTTCGTGATCCGCTCCGGATCCATTGCAGTGCGCTTGGCCAAGCGTGCCGACAGCGAAATCCCGACTAGGAAGCCCACGGCGATTAGCAGGCCGTAGGTCGGCAGCGAGAACGAGCCGATCTCAAGCAATCTCGGGAACATTGTCAGCAGCCGGCCTAGCCTGGAGTGGCGGATGCGCGATCCGGTTTGCGGAAGGAATCCAGCAGGAGCAGGCCGACTCCGACCGTGATGGCCGAGTCGGCCACGTTGAAGGCCGGCCAGTGATACGTACCGACAAAGACGTCGAGGAAGTCGGTTACGTAGCCCTGCCACCAGCGCTCGTACAGGTTTCCGGCCGCCCCGGCCAGAATCAGCGGAAAGGCGTAGCGGCTCACGCCCGACATCTGGCCCGCGCGGCGGTACAGGGCCAAGACCACGGCGACTCCAGCCAGCGCCAGGCCCGGCAGGGCCCAGTTGCGGAACCAAGGCGGTGCCTCAGCGAAGAGACCGAACGCGATCCCGACGTTGCGCACGTGCACAAGGTTGAAGAACCCGTCCACTACCGGCACGGATGCGCCATGAGGCAGCGCCTGGGTCACGGCCGCCTTGGTATACAAGTCCAAGCCTAAGACGGCACAACCGAGGGCGGCGAGCGTCAGGTTTGAGCCGACCAAGGCGGCGCAGCAGCGGCTTGGCCGCCCCGCTTCGGCAGCAGAGTTGTCCATCCAGCCTTCGCGCGCCCCTCTACGGGTTCAGTCTACATGAAGTGCCGGCCGACGACGCAAGACCACCACCAACGGCGGGCTGCCCGCCAATTCCGCCATCCCGGCAGACAGCGAGTTCGTTAGCCTGAACTTCATCCGCAAATCGAGAGTTACTTGCTTCTGCTATAAGCAGTTACACGAAATCAACTTGCCATTTCACTGGAATCAATCTTGTCGGGGTCCACGGCCAGCAGAGCGAATGCCTTGGTTTGCAAGGCCGTCGGCTGGGCTACCAGTGGGAACTCGAGCTGATCGTGTTGGGCCACTGTGACGTAGTTCAGCGCCAGCGCTCCCAAGTGCTCGAGCAGGGTCCGCTTGCTGGCGGCTTTGGACCGGGCGGCGGGCGACACCTGCGCCGGTGAGTCAGGTTGCGCCTCCGTCACGGCCCGCTCGCTGTCCTCGATCAACAGCGGCACCAGCTTGCGTCGCAAATGCCGTTCCAAGCAGTAGGCCAGCATGCATAGGAAGACATGTCCGGGCACGTGCTCGGCACTGTACATGAACAGCGGGCGCAGCTCGAGCTGGGACGGCTTCAGCGAGCGGAAGGCCCGCTCTACGCACGCCAAGCCCTAATGGGCGGCCGCCGTCGCATGTGCCCCGAGGTCCTCCACTGCTCTCCAGCACCTAGAATCTACCCCCAATCCTGTTCGTCCCAAACATTGCCTAGCCCGAAACTTACAGACATTAGAGCAGTTACAGTGGCTATATGGACAAGTGGAGGCGGCGCAAGATCGCGGATGGCGCTCTCGTCAGATCGGCGGTCCCATGCTATGAGAACCCCCGAAGCAGCCAAGCTGGACAGGCAGTCGTCCGGTGCCGTGCTAAGATGTGCGCAGAGCGTGGCGCGATGTCTACCTTGGCTCAGAAGTCGTGCATTCCTTGTGCTGGCGGGGTGCCGCCGGTGCAAGGCGAGGAACTGGCGCGGCTCAGCGCCGAAGTAGCCGCCTGGAGCGTGGTTGACGGACATCACTTGGAGCGCGAGTTTGGGTTTCCGAATTTCCAGCAAGCTTTGGACTTCACCAACGCGATCGGTGCGCTGGCCGAGAACGAGGGGCACCACCCGGACATCTTTCTGGCCTGGGGCAAGGTCGGTGTCAAGATCTGGACCCACAAGATCGACGGGCTGACCGAATCCGATTTCGTGCTGGCTGCGAAGATCGACAGCCTGCGGAGTCCATAGTTATACTCCGGGCGGCGACGCTGCCAACAATGGGTCGGTGCAGCAGATGACGGGCATGACGAGAGTAGTCCGCTCGGTACTGCTGATGACGGCGGTCATCGGCGCTTGCGCCGTACTGGGCGGGCTCTACGGCCTGCGCATTGGCACCAACGGCAACTTCATCCAGATGGCGCCCATCAATGGGGACCTGCACCTAGCCCGGCAAGCGACGCGACTGATCGAACAGCGCTTCGCAGACGAAGTGCAGTGGGACGACGCCATCTACCAAGGCGCGGTCCCGGGCATGCTTGCCACCCTCGACCCGCACTCTGCGTTTCTCAACACCGAGAATTTCCTCTCGATGCGCGAGCAGGAGCGGGGCAGCTACGCGGGCGTGGGCGTCCAGATCATCAACTTCGGCAGCCAGACGATCGTCGACTTCCCGTTTCCCGAAACGCCCGCATTCCAAGCCGGCATTCGGCCGGGCGACGTGATTGAGATGGTCGACGGCAACCCGGTGAGCCGCTTGCCGCTCGATGAAGTGGCCAGCCGGCTCAAGGGCCCGGCCGGGACCAATGTCGGCCTCAGACTGTCGCGGGAGGGCTCGGACCGCTGGATCGAAGTCGATCTCGTAAGGCACGTGATCCCTCGACCAACGATCCCCACGCGCCTGCTGTTTGAAGACGGCACCGCCTACCTCCACTTGACCAGCTTTGGGGAGAGGACTCCCGACGAGTTGGAAGAGGCGCTGGCTTCTATGGAGAGCCAGGGCATGACCGGGCTGGTCCTTGACCTGCGTGGCAACAAGGGCGGCTTGCTATCGGCCGGGGTCAGGGTCGCCAGCCACTTTCTTGAACCCGGACAGAGCGTCGTATCCCACCGCGGCCGGGCATCGCCAGAGCGCCACTACCGCGCAGAGTCGGAAGACCCGGATCTCGACTATCCGATCGTGGTGCTCGTGAATTGCGGCTCGGCCTCAGCATCCGAGATCGTCGCCGGTGCGTTGCAAGATCACGATCGTGCGCTGATCGCGGGCAGCGACACCTTCGGCAAGGGCTTGGTGCAGTCGGTGTTCGCGCTGCCGGAGTCGACGGGGATGGTGTTGACCACAGCGCGCTACTACTCGCCCAGCGGACGGCTGATCCAGCGCCCGTATGCCAGCATTGCCCCCAACGAGTACTTCAGCGAGCCATGCAGCGAGCAATACAGGCCGCAGCAGGGGACGGTCCGGCTCACCGATAGCGGGCGGAAGGTGTACGAGTTCGGCGGCATCGCGCCGGATGTAGAAATCGAGGACCGGCGGCGGACGGCTTTGCAACGACAAGTGAGTCGGCGGCGCGCCATCGAGCGCTTCGTATCGCAACTCCGCTCCCGGGGCTACGCGATGCTCAAGGGCGAGACGCCCTCGCCGGACATGTTGGCCGACCTGTTGGCCTTCATGGAGCAGGTGGGGATTTCGATGGGCCCGCAAATCTCGGCGGAGGATCGCCAGTTCCTGATGCGGTCACTGGCGATCCACCTTCACGTGTCGTATTTCGACTACGACGAAGGCCAGCGGATCCGCGCCAGCTATGACCCGGCCATTCTGCGCGCCAGATCGTTGCTCGCCCAAGCCGCCAATCTGATGGATAAGAGCCAGGTTCCGGTCTCCTAGCGCGGCTCGTAGCTCTTGCTGAACCCCGTCCGCGAATTCGTGACCGAAAACCGCCCATCGGGCTGCACCGAGGCCTTGATCCAGTGGGCGGCGCAGCCCTCGGTCTCGCCGGTGTTGGCGATGAACTCCTCGCTGGCGTTGTGCTCCGCGCCGCTCTCCACGGCCCGATGCACCTGCCACAGGTCGAGCAGCGAGTCGGTGGACACCAGGGCATCAAACGTCGCCGGGCTGCCGCCCTTGCGCGGGCCGTTGTTCATAACGGCCACCAGGGGCTGGATCGCTCGGATATGCGCCGGTGCACCCGACATGTGCATGCCGTGGTGCGTGACCTGATACAGGTCGACCACGCCGAACAGATTGACCGGGCAGGCGGTCTCGTTTTCGTAGTTCCAGCTCAGGTCGCCCAAGTCTAGGAATTCGAAATCTCCGACGCGAATCAAGAACCCAACGCTCTTGCCATTCTCGCCTCGGTCAGTTCGCTTCGCCGAAGCGTCGCGACAGTGTGGGTTGGGCGGCGCTGGCGACAGGGGCTCCTCTAGGAAGCGGCTGCGGGCCGCCACGAAAACGAAGTCGGTGTTGGCCAACGGCAGTCTCTGGCCTGGTTCGGCTCGCATGCGCTTGTCTCCGGCGGTAGCAACATAGCTCTGCCACAACTCGCCGGCACGCTCGTTCCAGCCCGCCTCGACGCTGTCACCGTGGTCGACGAAGTTGCGGATCGGCACACGCTGAGCCAAGGCGGCCACGCCGCCCGTGTGATCGCGATGGAAATGCGACGCGATGAAGTAGTCCAGCTCGAGCTTGCCGACCTCTTCGCCGAGAACCGTTGCAACGCGCTCGGCATCGCGTCCCTCGAAACCGGGCCAGCCGGCATCCATCAGAATGGTCTCGGTATCGGGTGTCACGATTAGCGTCGCGGCCCCGCCCTCCACGTCGATCCAATAGATGTCCAGCGTCGCGCCCGTCGCCAACGATCCAGCCGCCACGGCGAACAGAATTCCAAGAGACAGAGCTTTCATGATCCCAACATAATATAGCCCGGAAGCTCGGGGTTCGGTGCCCTGCTCGTCTGCCGCGACGTCGCATCGCCAGCCTGGCCGGTTGCGCGTCAGCCCTTCGAGACCAGTGCCGGCAATCTCGTGCGACGCTTTTCCAAGTGGCGCGGTACCACGCATCGCACTGCTCCGCCAATCGCAGACGGACCATCGCTAGCGGGCTTCAGAGACGGCAGCTGCCGTACGCCTCGCCGGAGAGGCGGCAGCATCTTGGCGGGGGTGCTGGGTAGCATCCGGAAACGAGCCGCCGCGCCGGCCATAGGAGTTGCCGTCGCCGAATCTAGCGCTATAGAATGGAAATCCAAGATTTCTCAGCCGACACAAACCGCTGACGAGGCCTTGGAATTCCTCAAGCGTTAGCGTTATTGGGAAGGGATTTCGAAAAGGGGAGGATCCCACTATGAAGACTCAATCCTTGGTAACTCTGAGATCGATGATTCGATCGATGATTCGTGTTGTCGGCCTGCTCGTGCTGGTCGGCTTCCTTTCCAACACACACCGCGCCTTGGCGCAGAATCGGGCCTCGCCCGAGAGCGGCCCGACGATCACGACCGGCTGTTCTGATCGCATCATCGCTGCGAGCGCGGTTCGCACGCAGAGCGACATCCAGGCATTCGTGCGGTGCGCGGAGGCGTACCTGACCGAGCACGGCACGTCCGAGGCTCGCCGCGCCTTCAACGAGGACGAGCGCTGGAAGCACGGTCCCACTTACGTCTTCGTCGACGGCATCGCCAAGTCCGGCGCGGATTCGAAGACGTTCGTCTACCCGCCGAACCCCTCCCGCGAGGGCCAGGTCTGGGGAGAGGCGATCGACGACTTCGGCAACGACCTCTTCTACGAGGCCTACCGCATGACACGGGTGGTCGATTCCGGCTGGATCTACTACTCGTTCCCCAATCCGGCGACCGGCAAGAAGTCGGCGAAGGCCTCCTACGTGATCGAGATCGACTGGGACGGCGAGCCGGCGATCATCGGGGCCGGCATCTATTCCCGCGACTGGCCTGGCACCTGCTATGCGGACGAGGTGAGCGCAGCGATCTTGGGCGCCGATCCGAGCCCGGAGGCGCTACGGGAGTTCGTCCGCTGCGCGGCGATGGTTGTCGCGTCGGACGGCTACTTCGCCAAGCAGGAGATTGAGCTGAATCCGCGCTGGTCGGAGGGGGCGCACTACGTCTACGTGCTGGACACGTTCGGCAACCAAGTCATGTCGGGCCACCGGTTGCGGGTCAACGGCAAGGCTCCGCACGAGTGGGGGCGCGGAGGCCCGCGCGGGGACCAATTCGGCGGGCGCGACATGGCAGAGGTGGGGGGGACGTTTGGCGAGAGCTACGTGTACTACCGTTCATACGACCCAGTGACAGGCGCGCTCCGCCCGAAAGTGGGGTTCCTGAAGCGGATCGTGGCACAGGGGGTGCCGCTCTTGGTCGGGGCTGGCTACTACCCGCAGTCGGCCCAGGCTAACTCGGGACAGAGCTGTGCGGACAACTTCGTGGCTGCGGCAGCAGTGCGCACGCAGGAGGACATCCAGGGGTTCGTGCAGTGCGCGGCGGAGTACGCGCTGGAGCACGGCGAGGAGGAGGCGAGGCGGGCCTTCAACGAGGACGCGCGCTGGAAGTCCGGCCCGACCTACGTGTTCGTGGACGGTGTCCAGCCGTCCGGCGAGAACTCCCTGACGCATGTTTTCCCGCCGGATCCGTCAAGGGAGGGCTTCGTTTGGGGGACCTCGATTGACAGCTTCGGGAACGACTACTTTTACGAACTGCACCGCACCCTGTCGGTGGTGGACGAGGGGTGGATCTACTACGCGTTCAACAACCCGGCGGCCGGGCGGAGCCAGCCGAAGAGTACATACGTGAAGGAGATCGAGTGGAATGGGGAGCGGGCTGCGATCGGCGCCGGAATCTACGCGCGGGACTTTCCGGGAAACTGCGCGCCGAGCGAGGTCAACGCCGCGGATCTGGAGGCCAACCCGGGCGACCAAAGGCTGCAGGAATTTGTGCGCTGCGCCGCGATGGAAGTCGAGTCCTCGGGATATTTCGCCGGCCCTGTGCTGTCGAGCGACCCGCGTTGGAAGCACGGCCCGATCTACATATTCGGCGTCAACGTCGAAACGGGCGCGATAGAATTCAGCGGCAACCCGGCCAGCTTCGCCACATCGGGTCGGATTCCAGCATTGCTGTTCGATGGAAGAGATGCGATCGAGTCCGGGGCGCTGTTTGGAGAGTCGTTCTGGTACTACAACTTCAACAATCCCACGACAGGAGATGCCGAGGCGAAGACGTCATTCGTCAAGCTCGTGCGGGCGCAAGGAGTTCCACTGCTCATCGGTTCCGGCTACAACCCTTAGGGTCATCCTCCAACTTGCGGCGGCAGGTGAGTTTGCCGCAACGCATGTACTTCTCGCGCGACGGGCCGGGGCGTAAGTCGCCGAGCGCAGCGAATTC
Source organism: Bryobacterales bacterium (assembly GCA_965207255.1). Lineage (GTDB taxonomy): Bacteria > Acidobacteriota > Terriglobia > Bryobacterales > UBA6623 > VXMF01. The sequence continues at coordinate 1,554,245 of OZ242276.1, forward strand.
GCCGCGAATTTGGTCCTGTCCCCGCTGCAGGGCTGTAGTCTTGTCAGGTGGTGGCATGAGGCCGTCTGAAGAGTAAAGACCTCCCGCCTGCACTCTTGCTTACAACGACATCCTTGCCAAGTTCCGGAAGAACACATCGCCCCAAGCATCGTGACGGGCATCCGGCCAAGTGGCGGCCGGCCGCCTTCGTCCTAGCCCTAGGCCTTTCTTACTTTGCCAGCTGCGCATCCAAGCTGGTAGGATTGGAAACGAAAGCAAGGCCCGCCATTCGGGTAGGGCCTTCGACGCGATGGTAGATCGGCGCCGCCAGACTGCGCTAGACTGGAAGTGGGAGGTTCATGCACAAGCATGTCTAGGATAACTCTCGCGCTCTTTTGCGCGGCGCTGTTCGTTGTCGGCGGGGCTGTGGCAGACAACCACGAGGCTGGCGACGCCGCCAAGGGCAAGGAAGCGTTCCAGCAGCGCTGCTTGGTGTGTCACTTCGAGGACAGCGCTGACAAGAAGATCGGACCCGGTTTGGCGGGGATCAAGGAAGGCACGCTGCCGAGCGGCAAAGACGCCACCTTTGAAAACGTCCTCGAGAACCTGAACAAGGGCGGCAACGGCATGCCCGCGTTCGAGCAGATGCTCAGCGACGAGGAGAAGAGCAATATCGCCGCCTACGTGCTGAGCTTGTAGCGCGCACCTCAACTGCAGGGGTGCGCGACCGCGAAGTCGTGCCGCTGGCCCGCCCGAGCCTCGCTGTTGGGGCTACGGCTTACCCGCACCAGGAGCAACTATGGACATTGAACAGAAGGTCACCGAAATCATCTGCGAACAACTCAGCGTGGAGGAGTCGCAGGTAACGCGCGAAGCGAAGTTCCAGGAGACCCTCAACGCCGACTCGCTCGACATCGTCGAGCTGATCATGGCGTTCGAGGAGGCATTCGATATCGAAATCCCCGATGACAAAGCCGAAGGCATCCGCACCGTCGGCGACGCGATCGCGTACATCGAGGCGACCGAGTCGGACTGATAGCAGGGGCACTGTTGGCAAGACGTGTTGTCGTTACCGGTGTCGGCCTCGTCTCCCCCGTGGGAGTGGGAACGGAGGCTTGCTGGTCAGCAATCCTGCGCGGGTGCAACGGGATCGGGCGAATCACTCACTTCGATGCCAGTGCCTACGCCTGTCAGATCGCGGGCGAGGTGAAGGGCTTCGACCCACGCGAATTCGTCACCGCCAAAGACGTCCGGAAGATGGGACGCTTTATTTTCTTCGCGATCGCTGCCAGCGACTTCGCGATGGGCATGTCCGGCTTGGATATCACGCCGGCTCTGTCGCCGCGGGTCGGCGTGTACGTGGGCAGCGGCATTGGCGGCTTCGACATCATCGAGCGCGAGCACGCAAAGCTGCTCAGCGCGGGTCCGCGCCGCGTCACGCCGTTCTTCATCCCGGCTACGGTAGTCAATCTCGCCTCGGGGAACGTGTCAATTCGCTGGAACGCCAAGGGCCCGAACTCGGCTACTGCGACAGCCTGCACCAGTGGTGCTCACGCAGTCGGAGATTCGTTCCGCCTGATCCAACACGGCTACGCAGACGCGATGATCTGCGGCGGCGCCGAAGCGGCGATCACTCCGATGAGCATCGCCGGCTTCGCAGCGATGAAAGCGCTCTCCACCCGCAATGACCGACCCGAGACCGCCAGCCGGCCTTGGGACGTGGACCGCGATGGCTTCGTGGTCGGCGAAGGAGCAGGCCTGCTGGTGCTGGAGGAATTGGAATCGGCCGAACGTCGCGGTGCGCCGATCATCGCCGAGATGGTCGGCTACGGTATGAGCGGCGACGCCTACCACATCACCTCTCCGGCCGAGGACGGGGAGGGTGCCGAGCGTGTCATGCGCAACGCTCTTGAAGATGCGGGCATTTCTGCCGCCGAGGTGGCCTACATCAACTCCCACGGCACATCGACACCGGTGGGCGACGTGATCGAGTCCGGCGCGATCGAGCGGCTCTTCGGCGCTGATGCCGGCGCGGTCGCGGTCAGCTCGACCAAATCCATGACCGGACATCTGCTCGGGGGCGCCGGTGGCTTGGAAGCAGGCTTCACGGCGCTGGCAGTGCGCGACCAGATCGCGCCGCCAACGATCAATCTGGAGCGACCGGGCGAGGGCTGCAACTTGGACTACGTGCCGGGCGAGGCCCGGCAGATGGAAATCGAATACGCCTTGAGCAACTCGTTCGGCTTCGGCGGCACGAACGGCGCGCTGGTCTTCCGACGCTACAGCGGATAGCCCGGCCCCGATTGCTAGAATTGCTGTTTAGCGGGCCCTGAGGCTCTGCTCCCCCCTGCACCATGAATATCTTTGTCTGCGTGAAGCAGGTCATGGCGCGAGATTCCGTGATCCGCCTCGACGAAGGCGCGACGTGGGTCCGCGACGATGGCCTGACATTCGAGATGAATGAGCCCGACACCTATGCGCTCGAGGAAGCGCTACGTCTCAAGGAAAAGCACGGCGGAGAGGTCGTAGCCATAACAGCAGGCCCGGCGCGGTCTGCTTCTACGATTCGCGAAGCGCTGGCCAAGGGGGCCGACCGCGGCATCCACATCGAGGACGACCGCTTTGTCGAAGCCGATACCCACGCGACCGCGACCGCGCTCGCCGCGGCAATCGGACGAGAGCAACACGACCTAGTCCTGACCGGCCTGCAGTCCGACGATTCCGGCTTTGGCCAGACCGGGGTGATCCTGGCTGAGAAGCTTGGCTTGCCGCACGCGACGATCATCATGGAGATCGATGCCTCCGGCTCGCAGCTGCGCTGCAAGCGCGAACTGGAGGCCGGTTGGTTCCAGACCGTCACGTTGCCGCAACCTGCCCTGCTGACCATCCAGAGCGGTATCAACAAGGTGCGATACGCCACTCTGATGGGCATCAAGCGAGCCCGCAAGAAGCCGCTCCAGCGCTATGCGACCGACGATTTGGGCATCGAGATCACCGCGCAGCAAAGCGTGCGGCGGCTCTACCAACCACAGCAAGCGAAACAGACCGTGTTCTTGGAAGGCGGCAGTCGCGAGGTCGCCGACGAACTCCTCAACAGGCTTCGGTTCGAGGCGCGAGTGCTATGAGCGTCCTACTGATCACCGAACAGCAGGGCGGCAGGTGGCACCGCATGTCCTTCGAAGCCCTGGCGGCGGCTCAAGAAGCCGCGAAGGGCATGGATTGTCCGCTAGTCGCGGCCGTTGTCGGATCCGGTATTGGGGAGCTCGCCAGCAAACTCGCCGACAAGGCCGTCTCTGAAGTCGCGGTCGTCGACAGTCCCGGGTTGTCCCAATACAGCCCGGACGGTTTCGCGTCGGCGCTGCGTCAAGCGATAGAACGGATCAAGCCCCGCCTGGTGCTCTTCCCGCATACCTACCAAGTGCGCGATCTGGTCCCCAAGCTGGCAGCATCGCTAGGGGGCTGCTTCATCAGCGACGTCGTGGACATGCGATTCGAGGGTAGCGAGCCAGTCTTCGTCCGGCAGCTATTCCAAGGCAAGCTGAACGCCGACGTGTGCGCATCTGGCGAGCCGCCACACTTCGTTTCGGTCCAGTCGGGGGCGTACCGCGCCGACGCCGTGGCCGAGAGCGCGACGCCGGCGCCGGTCCGCAACCTCCCGGTGGCTCTGGATGCGGCCGCCGTACGGACTCAAGCGGAAGCTCCCTATCAGGATGCCAAGGATGCAGTCGACCTCGGTTCGGCCGAAATTATCGTCTCGGTCGGGCGCGGCATCCAAGATCCGGAGAACATCCCGCAAGCGGAGGCATTGGCGCAAGCGCTCGGCGGCGAGCTGGCGGCCTCGCGCCCAATCTGCGATAACGGCTGGTTGCCGCTGGACCGCCAGATCGGCAGTTCCGGGCAGACTGTTGCACCGAACCTCTACTTGGCCCTAGGCATTTCCGGGGCGATCCAGCACGTGGTCGGCATGAAGGGTGCCAAGACCGTCGTCGCCATCAACAAGGATTCCGGAGCGCCGATCTTCGAGATTGCCGACTACGGCATCGTCGCCGACCTGTTCGACATAGTCCCGAAGCTGATCGAAGCGCTCGAAGAGCCCGCGTAGCTGGGGCATTGCTGCGAGGCGGCCCGAGTGCGATGATACGCTTGGCATGCGAAAGCTTCTCCACGTCCTAACTGTGATCGCGCTGGCGGCCGCCGCGCCATCGTGCGGTACCACAACCACACCTGCTGGCCGCGAGCCGGGCGACCGCCCGAACTTCGTGCTCGTCTTCATCGACGACATGGGCTACGGAGATATAGGGGCCTTCGGTTCGACCGCGAATCGCACTCCGCGAATCGACGCCATGGCCGCAAGTGGCATGAAGCTGACAAGCTTCTACGCCCATCCTGTCTGCACGCCTTCGAGGGCCGCCCTGCTGACCGGGAGCTACCCGATTCGCAACGGGCTGCAGACCGGATACTGGCACCCGGTGCTGATGCCTGGCGATCCGCAGGGTATCCACCCTGACGAAACCACGGTCGCGGAAGTCCTCAAGCGGCGCGGGTACGCCACCGGGATCATCGGCAAGTGGCACCTCGGCGACCAGCCCGAGTTCCTGCCGAACAACCACGGCTTCGACTACTACTTCGGCCTGCCGTACTCCAACGACATGAGCCCGTTCATGCCGCTCAATCCTCGCAACCACCCTCCGCTTGCCTTGCTGCGCAACGGCGAAGTCATCCGAGAGGTACCCGAAGATCAGTCGTTTCTCACCGGCGCGTATACAGCCGAAGCACTCTCTTTCATCGACCGCCACCACGACCAGCCGTTTTTCCTCTACGTGCCCCATTCGATGGTCCATGTGCCGCTGTGGGCAGGCGAGCGATTCAAGGACAGCTCCGACAACGGCATCCTAGGCGACTGCATCGAGGAGATCGACTGGAGCGTGGGGCGGATCCATGACAAGCTCCAAGAGCACGGCATCGCCGACAACACACTCGTATTCTTCACCTCCGACAACGGTCCGGCACGCGGCAGCGCCGGACCGCTGCGCGGGCGCAAGGGAAGCACTTACGAAGGGGGTTTGCGCGTACCGACCGTGGCGTACTGGCCCGGCACAATTCCAGCCGGCTCTTCGTTCGACGCCACGGCTACCACCATGGACATCCTGCCGACTTTCGCAGCCCTGGCGGGAGCCGAGTTTCCGTCTGACCGGATTGATGGCTACGACATTTCCGGCGTGCTGAGGGGCGACACAGCGAGAGCTTCGCCATACGAGGCGTTCTATTTCTACCGGGGCTACGAGTTGCGCGCCGTCCGTAGCGGACCCTGGAAGCTACACTCCGACGGCACGCTCTACAATCTCGAGGCCGATATCGCCGAAAGCCGCGACGAAGCCAGCGCCCACCCAGTGGTGAAGACGCGCCTACAGTCGCTCTTGGAGCAAGCGCGGGAGACCTTGGGCGACGGTCCCGTGTGGCCCGGCGATGCGGGCATTTCGCTGCCGCTAGGTGCCCGGCCGATTGGAAGAATCGCCCGGCCCCCAGAGTTGCTGATCCCGCGCCACGGGGCGGAGGGGAGCGCCGCTCACGAACCGCCGATCCGCGACAAGACTACCAACGTCGTCCCGCCACCCGACTTCAAGCGGCCCGCCAATTGGTAAGACTAGCCCGATCCGCCGGCGCTCGGTCATTCGGGGGCGGGCGGAGCGCCACCCTTGATCGCTCCGATGACACGGCCTAGCAAGCCACGCTGCGGTGGAGCATTGGCTTCCCTCTCGGCCTGTAGCGCCGCCCGCCTGCGGGTGTTCCTGTGCCACGACATGTCGGAAGAATCCGGCTGCGTGCCGGCGATATAGACTTCCTCTCTGCAATTCTGGCAGTAATTCTCAGCCAGCACGCGCTGCACTGGGTTGACGGGCACACGCACGACACCCTCGGGCGCTTGGAATGGTCCGGGATCGGCATAGGTCGCCAATTCTTGGGCCTTCCGCATGAACATCGCCCAGATCGGCAGCGCCGAATGCGCGCCTTCCAGAGCTAGGTCGGTGTTGTCGTCGAAACCAACCCACACCACGCAAATCAGATCATTCGTAAAGCCGGCGAACCACCCGTCGTCGTCGGTGCCGGTCTTGCCCGCCGCGTTGGTGATGCCGTACGTCACCCGCGCCCGGATTCCCGAGCCGTGCCGGATCACGTCCTGCATAATGTGGGTCACGATGTAGGCCACTCGCGTGTCGATCACCGCCCGCTGCTCAACCTCGCTCTGGTACAGAGTCTCGCCGGCATCGTCGCGCACGTAGCGCACGAAACGGGGCTCGACGCGCACGCCACGATTGGCGAACGAGGAGTAGGCGGCCGCGACTTCGACGGGAGTCACCTCGTACGTGCCGAGAAACATGGAAGGGACCGGCAGGATTCCGCTTCCCATGCCGGCACGGTGAGCAAGATCAAGTACGCGCTGGTAGCCGGCCATCTGGCCGACCTTCACTGTCGCCACGTTGATCGAGCGCATCAGCGCATAGCGCAAGCTGATCAGTCCGTAGTAGTGGTCAAGGTGGTTCGACGGCTCATAAGGTGGCTGGTGTTCGCTGAATTCGAATGAAGTGGGCTCGTCAAGCACGAGAGTGCTCGGCGTCAGCAAGCCAGGCGGTGGAGCATACTGCACGCGGGCGTATCCGGGCAGCGAGTCACCGTAGCCGCGCTGGATGGTCAGCTGGCGTTCGCGGTCCAGGACTGTGTCCAGAGCAGCGGCGAACACGAACGGCTTGAAGACCGAGCCCGGCTGGCGCTTGGCCAATGCGCGGTTGAGTTGACTGCCGCCGTAGTCCCGGCCCCCCACGACCGCCTTGATCTCGCCCGTGCGCGCGTCCATCGCGACCAATGCCACCTGAGCCCGCGGAGGCTCCTTGTCACGGAAGCGGCGCTGCCGGGCAATGCGTTCGTCCACCAGCTTCATGCCATCGCGGACAGCTTCGACGGCGAACTCCTGCAGGCGCTTGTCCAAGGTGGTGTAGACCCAGTAGTTCTTTGTGACCAGGTCGTCGGTCTCAAAATGGCCCTTGAGGCTCTTGTTGACCAAGTCGATGTAATACGGCGCATCGCGCGATTCCATATGCCCGCGCGACAACTCGATTTCCGCGTCCGCCGCCTCTTGAAAGGTCGGCTCGTCGATGAACTCCTCGCGCAGCATTGCGGAGAGAACTTGGTTGCGCCGGAACTTGGCCCGCTCGGGATAACGATAGGGGTTGAGATAGCTGGGCCCCTGAGGCAAGCCGGCCAGCAAGGCCGCCTCGGGAAGAGTCACATCGCGTATGTCCTTGTCGAAGAAGCCCCGCGCGGCCTCGCCGAAGCCGTGGACGTTGAAGCTGCCTTGGCGACCCATGAAGATCTGGTTCGAATAGTTCTCGAAGATCTGCTGCTTGGTAAGCCGACCCTCCAGCTGGATGGCGATCATGGCTTCGGCAAGTTTGCGACCGACCGTCGTTTCCCTCGTCAGGAAGAAGTTTCGGGCGAGCTGCTGGGTGAGCGTTGACGTGCCCCTGGGCCTCTTCCACTCCCGGATGCCCTCAATTGCCGCTCCTGTAGTGCGAATGAAGTCGATACCGTGGTGCGAGTAAAAGCGGTGGTCCTCGATCGCGATCACCGCATCGATCAGATGTTGGGGGTAGTCACTGAACTTGAACAGCCTGCGCTTGGAGCGTTCTTGGTCGAACTGGTTTGTGATCAGCTCGGGTTCGATTTGGTACGCTTCCAGCGGCTCGCCGGTGTCTGTCAGGACAATCTCGGCGATTTGGCCATCTGCCACAGCGATTTGGGCGGCGTCCGGCGTGAAGTGCGACAGTGGCCCGGGATGGATCCTGATGTGGCCATCGCCCAATTCGTACCAGCCGACTTGGTTGGCCGCATCGCGCGTGTAGCCGGCCGCTCGCAGGTTCCTAGAGATTGTTTGCAGCGTGCCCGGGTCGCCGATAGAAATTGTGCGAGGCGTGGCCAAGAAGCGCGCGGTGCGGTCGAACGCGCCGCCCTCGAGGCGCAAGTCAATGATCGCACTGTACTTCCAGTAGAAGTGGTTGTAAACGACGCCGCCAACCACTCCGGAAACCAGGCACAACCCCAGCAGAACGGTTCCAAGCGGCGTCCGCGCGAAGCGCGCGATCCTGTTGAGCCAGCCGAGGCGCAAGCGCACTCTTGCCCCCCGCTGCCTAGCAGCGCTCGGCCTTGGATGGCCTTTCTTCGCAGTGGACATGCGACGGTTAACCCGGCGAGAGGCGAATCTCTGGCTCAAGCTACTGCTGCTGCCTGCAACGCCAAACCAGCGCGGCGGGACCCGTGCGGCGCTTTGGCTGTTGGACGCAACGTCGGCTGCATCGGTTTCTTGCCCGGGCTCGCTGGCTAGGCCTTGGACTCGGCCTCGCCGATTCGGCGGCGCAGCAGTTTCGCTATCTCTTCGATAGTAACATCTTCGGACAGGCCTGTGCTGCGCTCGGTCAATTCCACCAACCCGTCGGTGATTTTTCGACCCACCGTAAGCCGAAACGGGATCCCGACCAAATCAGCGTCCTTGAACTTGACACCAGCGCGCTCGGCCCGGTCATCTAGCAGGACATCGACGCCAGCCTCACGCAACTCTGCGTACAGCTCCTCCGCCGCCCTTCGCTGGTCTTCATTCTTGAGGTTGACCGGCGTAACTACGGCCTCAAACGGGGCGATCGAAACCGGCAGGGCCATTCCGGAATCGTCATGGTTCTGCTCGATCGCGCCGGTCAAGACACGCTCGACGCCGATGCCATACGAGCCCATGATCGGGGTGACGGCCTTGCCGTTCTCGTCCAACACGGACAGGCCCATGGACTCGGAATACTTGTAGCCCAGCTTAAAGATGTGGCCGACTTCGATCGCCTTGCGCCGCCGCACCGGTTCCCCCGAGCCCACGTCAAGGTCGCCGTCCTCAGCCTCGCGCAGGTCTGCAAAGCGCGCCGTAAAGTCGCGTCCCGGCGTGACATTGCGCAGGTGCGTGTCAGACTTGTTGGCTCCTGCAATCATGTTCCGGCGGCCCTGCAAGGCGTTGTCAGCGAGCAGTGTGATGTCCCCGGCGCCGACCGGGCCGATGAAGCCGGCACCGACCCCGAGCCAGTCCTCGATCTCCCCGGGATGGGCGGGCCGGACCTCTTCGTCCTGCACTTCCGCGGCGAGCTTGGTCTCGCTGAGCTGGTGGTCACCCCGCAACAGCGCCATCAGGGGCCGCCCTTGCGCCACCATCAGCAAGGCCTTGATATGCGATGTGGCGGGCTGGGAGTCGAACTCGGAAACTTCCTCGATCGTCTTCTTGTCTGGCGTCGCAAACTCTTCGGGCAGGCTGTCGCCTTCAGGGTCTGGCACCGCCGGCGGCCGTGGCAGCGTGACCGCTTTTTCCAAGTTGGCGCGATAGCCAGAGGCCGCGCACTCGATCAGCCAGTCCTCGCCGGCGGCCGATGGCACCATGAACTCGCACGACTCGCTGCCCCCCATCGCGCCCGAATGCGCATCGACGGGCAGATATTCCAACCCGCAGCGATCAAAGATGCGGCAATAGGCGTGATAGTGGCGCTGGTAAGCGGCGTCCAAGCCCGCACTGTCCATGTCGAACGTGTACGAATCCTTCATGGTGAAGCGCCGCACGCGCATCAGGCCAGCCTTGGGCCGCGGCTCGTCGCGAAACTTGGCTTGGATCTGGTACCAGATCTGCGGCAGCTGCTTATAGCTGCGCAACTCGCCTCGGGCGATGAAGGTGACAACCTCTTCCTCGGTCATCCCCAAGCAGTGCTCCCTGCCCCAGCGGTCCTTGAGGCGGAACATGTCGTCGCCAATGGCATCCCAACGCCCGCTCTCCTTCCAGACCTCGGCCGGGTGCAGCTCCGGCGTATAGATCTCCTGCGCTCCGATAGCATCCATCTCCTCGCGGATGATGCGCTCGATCTTACGCAGGCTGCGCTGGGCCAGATACAGGTAGCAATACAGTCCGGCCGAGAGCTGGCGCACGTAGCCCGCCCTCAAGAGCAGCTTGTGGCTCACGACCTCGGCATCGGACGGCGCATCGCGCAAGGTCGGAATAAAGAGGCTGTTCCAGCGCATGCGGGGGGTCCCGCAGCCTCCGATGGCAATTCGGCAAGCTGCGGAAATCTCATCGTAACACTGCCAAGCAGCGCTGCAAGAAGTCCGGCGAGACAGCCGGAGAAGCGCTACCAAGCCAGAGCGTAAGACTTGTCGCGACGCGGTCCGGCAGCACCGTAGAGCACCCCCCTCTGGCGGTCCAGCATCAGCGCGGTGGCGTCGCCGATGGACCACGGACCCGCGTTGAGCACCGTGTGCCCCATGGCAGCCAGGGAGTCCACCGTAGACTGTGCCATGCGCGACTCAACACGCATTACGCCGGGCTGCGTTTCGCGAGGGAAGAACGAGGGCGGAAAGTCGAGGATCTGGATCAGGGGCGCGTCCAGCGCTGCTTGGATGTCCATGCCGAACTCCAGCACGTTGAGCAAGAACTGAAGGTTGACCTGGTCCTGGGCGTCGCCGCCGGGCGTGCCCCATGCCATGAAGGGCTCGCCATCCTTCATCGCCAAGGTCGGCGTGAGCGTGGTGCGCGGGCGCTTGCCCGGCTCCAAGCTGTTCGCCCGATCCTCCTGCAAGAAGAAGCTCTGGCAGCGAGTGCCAAGCACGAAGCCGAGGCCCTCGATGATCGGGGAGGTCGTATACCAGCCCCCGCTGGGCGTCGCCGAGAATACGTTGCCGTCGGCATCGGCCACGCGGGTGCCGGTCGTGCCCGGGGGGTCTGGGCGGAACGTGACCGAGGCCGGGATGGAGGCGTGGGCGACTTGCTCGTTGTGGAACGGATAGGGATTGCCGGGCCGTAGCTTGAGCGAGGGCGACTCCAGGTCGATCAGCTCGCGCCGCTGCGCGGCGTATTGCTTGGAGAGCAGCCCGTGTTCCGGGACCCCCACAAAATCAGGATCGGCATAGTACCACTCGCGGTCCGCGAAGGCCAGCTTCATGGCTTCGGCAAGCAGGTGCAGGTACGGCGGGCTGTTGTGCCCCAACGAACTCAGGTCGTAGCCTTCCAGCAGGTTGAGGGTCTGGAGCAGCACGGGCCCTTGGGACCAGAAGCCGACCTTGTACACCTCCACTCCGCGATACGAGGTGCGGGCGGGTTCTTCTATGGCGGGGCGAAAGGCCGCAAAGTCCTCGACTTCCAAGAGGCCGGAAGAGGTGAAACCGTTGGCGTCAGTGCACTGGAAGTCCTTTTGAAACTGCACAATTTCAGATGCCAGTTCGCCGCTGTAGAACAGATCGTGAGCGGCCTGCAGCCCGGCATCCCGGCCAGCGCTGGAGGCCGCCTGCTCCGCTTCGACCAGCCGTCGCAATGTGCGGGCCAGATCCTTCTGCAACAGCAGATCCCCGACTTTCGGCAGTTCCCCGCCCGGCAGGAAAATCTGCGCCGAGGTCGGCCACTCGGCGCGCATGCGGCCGTGGACCCTGCGCAGGTTGTCCAAATAGCTCGGGAACACCGCAAACCCCTCGTCCGCAAGATGAATCGCCGGGCCCAGCACCTCGCCCAGGGTCATCGTGCCGAACTCGCGCAGCGCGGCGATCAGCGAGCCCACGACCGCAGGCACCGGAGCCGACAGGAAGCAATCCCCGGGAATCGCTGCGATCCCGTTGGCCCGGAACCATTCCGGCGTCGCCTTGCGGGGCGCCTGACCCTGCCCGTTGACGGCGACAACGCGGCCATCAGCTGCATTGTGAATCAAGATGGGAACTTCCCCGCCAAGTCCGAAACGGTCGAATTCCGTGACGGCCTGTGCAAACACGGTGGCAACACCGGCATCGATTGCATTGCCACCGGCCTTGAGCATGTCGAGCCCGGCATCGCTGGCTTGGTGGTGCCCAGAGACGACGACGCCGCGCGTGCCCATGACGTACGGTCGCGTGCCAGCGGTAACGGTCATGCTTGCGACCAGAGTAGCTAGGCCGATCTTGAGCGGTGTCTGGAGAGATTTCGGACGATTCATCGTGTACTTCCAGCGTATTGTAGTTGCACACATCCCGCCGGGCTCCGAGCGGTGGGCGAGCCAGCGGCACGCCGCGGACGGGGGAAGGCTTCCGCAGCCACCTGTCGCAGCAGCCGGAACTGGAGGGTTCTCCTGCACCGCAATCCAACGCGATAGCTCGCGCGCCTGCGGGGGTGGAAGGGCGCGGAAGGGCTACGAGAGTTCGGGACGAGTTCGGTCGACTCAGAACCTCCGTTGCGTACGGCGGGTCGATTCTTCCGGCGCTCGCCGATACCGGGGCCAGCTATTTTCGGATTGCCGCAAGCAGACTTGGGAAGGCCGAGTCTGATACCTTGGCTGCGAGGGCTTTCTCCGTGGCGACACTCGTTCGGCTGTCCTTGCTGCTAGCCGGCCTCTGGACTCCGCAGCTCGTGGCGCAACCGCCGCGAATCGAATTTGGTCGCGACATCGAGCCTGTCTTCCGCGAGCGTTGCCTCGCATGCCACGGACCTGCCAACCAGTCTGGCGGCTTGCGGCTCGATGGTTCGACCGCTGCCATGCGCGGCGGCAATTCCGGTGCCGCCATCAAGGTCGGTGACGGTTCTGGAAGCCGACTTGTGCAAATGCTCAGCCGACCCGCTTCTCAAGGGCCGGTCATGCCGCTCGGCGGTGAGCGCCTCTCTTCGGACCAGATCGAGCTGATCACGGCCTGGATCGACCAAGGGGCACAGTGGCCGGATTCCAGCACGTCGGGGGAGGGGTCGAGCCAAAGCACCGCCCATTGGTCGTTCGCGCCGCCCGTCCGGCCCGACGTCCCGCAAGCCCGCGCCTCGGCATGGGTGCGGAATCCGATCGACTCCTTCGTCGCGGCCAAGTTGGAGTCGCAGGGAATCGAACCGTCACCCGCAGCCACCTCGGCTGTCCTGCTGCGGCGCCTGAGCTTGGATCTCATCGGCATCCCGCCAAGCCATAGCGAGGTCGCCGCGTTCACTGGCGGAGAGGTGAGTTATGAACAGGCAGTCGAGCGGCTGCTGGCGTCCCCGCACGCCGGCGAAATGCAGGCCCTGCACTGGCTTGACCAAGCCCGCTTTGGCGAGAGCGATGGCTACCAGGCCGATTACATTCGTCCCTACGCGTGGCGCTGGCGCCACTGGGTCATCGATGCCTTCAACCGCAATCTCGGATTTGATCGGTTCACGGTGGAACAAATGGCCGGGGATCTCATCCCGAGAGCAAGCCTCAGCCAAGTCGTGGCGACCGGATTCCACCGCAACGCCCTGCACAACCGGGAAGGCGGCTTCCCCCTCGAGATGGATCGTGTCGAGCGAGCCGTCGAGCGGACGAGCACCGTCGCAACCGTGTGGCTGGGCCTGACGGTCGGGTGCGCCCGATGCCACGACCACAAGTTCGATCCGATCAGCCAACGTGATTTCTACGGCCTGTACGCATTCTTCAACAGCGCCATCGAGCGCGACATCGACGCCCCGCTGGCAGGCGAGCAGCGACCATACTTGGCGCGACGACCCGAGTTCGAGCGTCGGCGGTCGGAACTGTTCAAGCGCTACCGGATCCCCGAGTTGCAGACATACTGGGAGACTCGGATCCTCGCGGCTGCGACCAACTCCAGTTCGGACCTAGAGCCAATCTGGAGAATCCTGTGGGACCTCCTCGAGTTTGAGCTCGACAGCGGACCGGAGACCGTCCGAACCGCGCCCGAGCGGCGCACCGTCAAGCAAAGCGACTTGTTGTCCGCGTATTTCGTAAGAAACGTGGTCGGAGGGTACGATTTCCAAACCCCAAAGGGATTCGAGGACCTCGACTTCGCCGAGTTAAGACGGGAGTTCAAGGCACTGGAGGACCAGTTCCCGGCCCTCACCCAGGCCTACACGATGGCCGAGAATCCCAACCCTCCCGAAACTCGGATCTTGGTGCGCGGAGACTACCGCAACCCCGGGATTCCGGTTGCCCCCTCTGTACCGTCTGCCCTGCCGCCGCTACCCGCCGGCGAGCCGGGCCGGCTAGCGCTCGCACGATGGCTGGTCTCTGCCGACAACCCGCTGACCGCGCGCGTTGCGGTGAACCGGGTCTGGCAGCGCTACTTCGGAACGGGCTTGGTCGCGACTTCGGATGACTTCGGTACGCGTGGCGAGCGCCCCAGCCATCCCGAGTTGCTCGACTGGCTAGCGCTGGAATTCATGGACGGCGGCTGGGATGCAAAAGCTCTGAGCCGCCTGATCGTGACCTCTGCAACCTATCGGCAGTCCTCCGATGTCCGCCCCGATCTCTCGGAGATCGACCCCGCTAACCGGCTGCTCGCGCGCCAGTCACGCATCCGGCTGCCGGCTGAGATCATCCGCGACTCGGCCTTCGCCGCGGCTGGTCTGCTCGACCGCCGCATCGGCGGTGCGAGCGTGCGGCCTTACCTACCCGCCGGTGCCACCGAGATTGGATTTGGAAATTTCGTGAAGTGGCCGCAGAGCGAGGGTGCGGACAAATTCAGGCGAGGCTTGTATATCTTCCGCCAGCGCACTCTGCCATATCCGCAGCTGGAAACGTTCGACGCTCCCGACACTGTCCAACCCGTCTGCCAGCGAGACCGCTCGACCACTCCGCTCCAAGCCCTGACGCTGCTCAACGACCCGGTCTTCGAAGAAGCTGCGAAGGAACTCGGGGCACGGGTGCAACGCGAGGGCGGCTCGTCGGTGAACGAGCGCCTCCGCTACGCGTTTCGCCTATGCGTGGCGCGGGAACCAACCGCTGAGGAGCTAAACCGGCTGGCCGCGTACCACGAGCGGCAGAGGCAGATCCTCATCGACGAGGCCGCCGCACTTGAACGAGCGGAGCGGGCCGGCCCTGCCACCGGGGCGGAAGATGCCGTGTGGGCCGCCGTGGCGAGCGTGCTGCTCAATTTGGTGGAATTCGTCACGCGGTCTTGAAGCTGCTGCGGGGCACGCCGTGAAATTGTTGCAAACCGGTTGTGCCCAGTGCATTTGTGCTGTACGCTCTAGGCGGTCCGCCGATTCCGGTGCCTCTGTTGTCAGTTGATCTGTATGTGCAGTTTCAGCGCGTGCAATGGCTCAACGCAAGGAGCGAATACATGTACAGGACTTCCCATCCCATCTCCCGAAGTATTGAGGCGCTGCTGATTTGCTTGATTGCGGTCGCGTCCGCGTTCGCGCAAAGCACGACGGGCGGCGTCAACGGAACGATCACCGACACAACCGGAGCGGTCGTCCCCGGCACGTCGGTCACCCTCTCCAATGTAGAGAACGGCGTGGAAGTCACCACCGAGGCGAACTCTAGCGGTTTCTTCGTATTCGTCAACGTGCGGCCAGGCAACTACACCCTCGTCTCCGAACAAACCGGTTTCAAGTCGGCCGTGCTGCCGACATTCAATGTAGGCGTCAATCAGACAGTCACGCAGAATATCGCCCTAGAGGTGGGCAACGTCACCGAGACCATCGAGGTGATGGCGCAAGCCGAGCAATTGCAGCAGTCCACTTCGGAGCTGGGGACAGTGATCGGCGTAAAGGAGGTGGAGGACCTGCCCTTAAACGGCAGAAACTTCACGCAACTGCTGACGCTCACACCGGGCGCAACGCCCGTGAGCACGGCCCAGAGCAGCGGCATCGGCAGCCATGACCTCGCCAATGTCGGAGTCCCCGGCGCATCGTTCTCCAACCCCTCCATCCACGGGCAATGGAACCGCATGAACATCCACCTGCTCGATGGCCTCAACAACACGAACTACATCGGCAACATGTACGTCATCCCGCCGATCATCGACGCCATCGAGGAGTTCAAGGTCCAGTCCCACAACGACAAGGCCGAGTTCGGGGGCGTACTCGGCGGAATCATTAACGTCATCTCCAAGACCGGCACCAACGAGTTCCACGGCTCATTGTGGGAATTCGTCCGCAATGACGCATTGAACGCCCGGGATCCGTTCGCGGACGAGTTCAACGTGAAGCCCGCGGCGTTCCGGCAAAACCAGTACGGGGCAGCGGTCGGCGGACCGATCATCAGGAACAAGACGTTCTTCCATTTCGCCTATGAGGGCTGGCGCTTCAGCAACCCCCGGTCCAACCGCTACTACGTCCCTACCGACGCACAGTTGAACGGGGACTTCTCCAATTGGCCCACCGGCCAAAACATATACGACCCGCTGACGACCCGCACGGATCCCGATACGGGAGGGTTGGTCCGTGATCAGTACCCAGGCAACGTGATTCCGGCTGCAAGCCTGAACCAGTCGATGCAGACCTACCTGAGAGGCTATTACGACACTCCCAACCTGCAGGGAGATCCACAGTTCAATGTCATCAACCAAGACGCCGCGACCAACGATGCCGACAACTTCCAAGTCCGCTTTGACCACCAATTCAGCGAGTTGGACAGAGCCTGGTTCCGCTACAGCAAGATCGATGGCGCACAGCTCACGCCGTCCACGCAGTTGATCAACGAGGTTGGCGAGTTCCCCTTCTTCAACTATGGCGGGGGCTGGTTTCACAGCTTCTCCCCCACAGTGATCATGGACCACAGCTTCGGCTATGCCAAAGAGCCATACCGGCAGGGAACGTTACCTGACGACGAGGTCGGAGATGGCCCAGCAGTTGCGGCTGGGTTCGGCACGATCGACGGAGTCCAGCCGATTCCCCGCATCGCCATCGGAAGCGGCGGCTTCGCCGGTGGTGATGTCGGTTCGCTGCGACGGATGGAGGGGCCGCTGGAATTCCACTACGAGCAGTTCCACTACACGGGCAACCTGAGCTGGATCCGAGGCAACCATACCTTGAAGTTCGGGTTCCAAACTCTGCGCCATACGCTGACGCCGGGATCCACCGGCTCGCTCAGTTTCAACTTCACCAAGGAGGCCACCCAAGGCCAGCGGCCTGAGGAAATTGGAAGTACTGGTGACCCGCTGGCATCGGCCCTGATCGGAGTTCCTTCCCAGGTGTCGGGCGGTCTGCCCTCGAGTATTTTCTTCGGCTATCAGACATTCGGGGCCTATGCGCAGGACGAATGGCGCATCCGCCCGAACCTGACCCTCAATATCGGCCTGCGCTTCGACCACCTGATGTGGCCTGACGTGGAATCGACCACCGGTCGCTTCAAGACGAACTACGACCTTGCGTCCGGCGATTTTCTGATCGGGCTCGATTCGATGCCGCCGCCCTGCAACCAATCTGGCATCGCTCCGTGCATTCCCGGCGACGGACTTGAAGACGTGCCGTTTGGCGACAAGATCCGGCTCGCGGGTCACACAAGCATCGGCCCGATCCCGGTCTGGGACAACTGGCAGCCGCGCTTCGGTTTGGCGTGGAGCATGGCTCCGACTACGGTCCTCCGCGTGGGCTACGGCATTGTCTTCGATCAATTGACCGGCGTCAACCAATCGTGGCAGGGCAGCGGGGGCTGGCCTTCCAACGATGGCTTCTTCGAACCAACCAACGCCCCAGGCGAACCGGTACGGTTCGTCGAGGAGCTTCGCACCAAGCTAGGCAGCCCGCTGCCCGGCCCCCAGCCGTGGGGAGACACCTGCTGGTGCGTCGATCACAACAACAAGAATCCACTAGGGCATCAATGGAACGTGGAGCTACAGCGTCAAGTCAGCCAGAACTTGGTCCTTTCGGCGGGATACGTGGGCAGCACCAGCACACGGCTCCAAATCACCGGCCTGGCCAACACCGCCCAGCCGGGACCGGGAACCCCCGAAGAGGTCCAAGCAAGGAAACCCCAGCCCCACATGCCGACGGTATTCTGGGGCGACGACCGCGGCTGGTCCAACTACCACGGCGTCGAGCTCAAAGCTGACAGACGATTCTCTAACGGTCTTTCGTTCCTCGCCTCCTACACTTGGTCGCGCGCCATCGACAACGGAGCGAGTGGTTTCTTCAACGCCGAAAACGGACCGGGCGGAGGCTCTGCCGTCCAAGACTTCTACAATCTGGCCAACAACGAGGGCGTTGCCGGCTACAATATCCCGCACTTCCTTTCGGTGTCTTCGGTTTGGGAACTGCCGGCCGGAAAGGGCAAGGGCATTTTCAACAGGGGTCCGGCTGCGTGGGTGCTGGGCAACTGGCACGCTAACAGCCTCTTCCAGATCCGGAGCGGTCAACCGGTCAACATGGTAGTAAACGGTGACGTAGCCAATATCGGAAACGAGGTAGCTTGGTGGAGCTACATGCGGCCCAATCTGGTGGGAGATCCGAACGCAGGAACACGTACCTCAGCTCGCTGGTTCAACACTGACGCCTTCGAGACGCCTTCCTTCGGGAGTTTTGGCAACGCCGGACGCGGGCTGGTCTATACCGAGACCGTCACCTACCTCGACTTTTCGCTGTTCAAGCGTTTCGCATGGGGCGACAGCCGCTGGGTAGAGGTGCGCTCCGAATTCTTCAATCTCCTCAATCTGGCCAATTACGGCCCGCCGGACTCTACAGTGCTATCGCAGACCATAGGAAGGGTGGTCAATACAGTTGCGCCCATGCGCCAAGTGCAGTTCGGGTTGAAGATAATATTCTGAGCAGCGAATGCGTCGGAACCAAGCTAGCGCTTGAGGTTGGCCTAGCCCTGCGAGGCCAAGCCGCCTCAGGCCAGTCTGGTTGCTGCCAAGCGGTCAGCCAAAGATCCGCCTAAGGATTCGCGGTCGCTGCAGACGAGTGCGCGGCAGTTTGCAGTCGCCAAGAGACTCACGGAACTCATGCGGTCCGAACCAGCGGGGATGATTGGGAACCAACCGGGACCGCCCTATTCGGTGAGCCAGTCGACCGCTGGGCGACTTGTAGCCGTTCTGGCTTTCGCCTCGATTACTGGGACCGCCCAGACTCCTGCTCCGCCCGCCGCAACAGACATTGCAGTGCGCACGGGCGAGGCGGCGGCAATGATTCAGCAGGGCGCGGTGAATGAGGCGGTGTCGCTCTTGAGCGAGATTGTTCGAGCGAACCCGAACGACGCCGAGGCACATCTTCTCTTGGGCTCGGCCCTTTCCTTGGTTCCGCGGCGCCAAGAATCGATTCAAGCGCTATTGCGCTCACTGGAGCTGGGTCCGGACAATGCAGAGCTTCACGCCTCAGCAGGGATGGCACTAGCTCGCTTGGGAGAACAAGACGCGGCGATGCAAGTGTTTGAACGGGCTGTTTCGCTGGATCCGGCCCAAGCGCAAGCCCATTTGAACATCGCGCTCATTCTGGCGGGAAAGGAGGCATTCGACCGGGCAGCGCACCATATGGCGAAGGCATTGAGCTTGGAACGCGATGGCGAGCGACGAGCACGTCTCCACCTGCTCAATGGCAAGCTGCAGGTCGAGAGGGAGCAGTTGGAAGAAGCCGCGGGGGAATTCAGGAAATCTGTTGAACTCGACCCTTCGAGTGGCGAGGCGCACGTGGCACTGGGTTTGACGCTCAAGCGCCTGTTGCGTGAAGACGAGGCTTACACCCTGTTCCAGCGGGCAGTCGAATTGGTCCCAGAAGATCCGACAGCGCACTACCAATTGGCACTCGAACTGCGGCGGCGGCGCGACTCCCAGGCAGCTGCAGATCATTTGCTGCGAGCCCATGAACTCAGGCCCGAGGATCAAGCCATCATGTACAACCTGACCCGGGCGCTGTACAGCGCTGGTCGGCTAGCAGAGTCCAAAGCCTTTCGCAAAGAGCTGTCCGAGATGATCGCGGCCAATGACCAAGCCCGTGAGAACGAAATCGAAACGGCTCAGATGCACGGCGAGGCAGTCCGATTGGAGAGTGCTGGCCGCTACGCCGAGGCGCTGGACACCTACCGGCAGGTGCTGGAGTTTGAGCCACTGAACGTGGTTGCGCGCCGCAACTACGCCTTAGTCCTGTGCCGACTGGAGCGCTGGGACGCGGGCATTCAAGAACTCGAGGCAATCCTGCGGGATGATCCCGACGACGCGGAGACGAAGCGGGTGCTCGCGATCGTCTTGGACCAATCACAACAATTCTCGAAGCAATGATCTGCATAGCCAAGCCGCGAGTGCTGCCCGCACAACACGGGACTTCAGCGGCTCGTCAACGTGCGGGCGATCGGCGCGGCACGTCGGCGCACCCGATCTGGAGAGCCGGCCCGGCGGCGATATGATCGCTCATTGATTCTCTGTCCCCTGCTCATGGACCAAGAAACTCACAAGGCGCCGATACCGCAGGAAATCGATCCCGCTTCGGAACTGCCGATCGGTCCGAGGGTTGCCAACCCACAGCCAGCTAGTGTGCCTGAACGCGTCGTGCTCCAAGGGCGGTATGCACGCCTCGAACCTCTCGATCCCGACACTCATCGGGACGAACTCTTCGCTGCCTCGAGCCCGCCGGACCGAGCCGCGCGCTTTCGCTATATGCCCGAGCCTGCACCAGACTCGCTTGAGGAATTCGATGCTTGGCTTGGCGGCGCAGTTGCTTCTGGGGACCCCCTCTTTTTCGCGGTGATTGATCGCTCCACCAACCGAGTTGAAGGTCGGCAATCGCTGATGAGAATCAATCCTTCTCACCAGTCCATCGAGATCGGCCACATCTACTGGGGCCCGCGGATTGCAGGCACGCGAGTCGCGACCGATGCGATGTACCAGTTTGTCGTCTACGCCATGCAGACTCTTGGCTACCGACGCTTGGAGTGGAAGTGCGATGCGCTGAACGCTCGGTCGTGCAGGGCCGCTCGGCGATTCGGGCTGACCGATGAGGGAATTTTCCGCCGCGCCGCAATCGTTCGCAACCGAAGTCGCGACACCGCATGGTTCGCAATGATCGCCGAGGAATGGCCCTCGTTAAAGGCAGCTTACGAACGGTGGCTCGCGCCGGATAACTTCGACGAGCTAGGCCAGCAGAGGGTCAGACTGAGCGAGCTGACCTCGGCCGCGATCGAGCGCCTGCATCGGTCAGGACGACGCTAGACGGGAGAATTGAGCCCCAGACGCCACTGGGGTCTGCCTCACTCCGTCATCGCTTCCCCAGCTCGCAGGAATCGACCGAACGGAGCAGTCCGGCCCTGCTCTCTTGGCTCGCGGATCATCACGTGCGCGTCGGGATTCCCGGGGGCACCAACCGAGCAAGGTTGTCGAGAGCCGCCGTAGACCCAGCGAGCGCCGGAATCGCGCGAAAGGAGTGGATTGCGGAGCCCAGAGGTGGGTCGGGCACCTGCCGCTGCTCGGCACCAAAGGCGTTGCCCCTCAGGACATGCAGAATGCTTGGTTCGCTAGGCAGCTCGACCCGACCCGCGCCTACGTCCTTCCGTCCGATTCCGAGTAGACTGAAGCGCAAGCGCCTGCCACACTCCCAGCTCTCGAACCTATCGGCTCGGTGCTGCCGCGACTTGGGCAACCCAGAGCATGAATCGCCGCGACTTCACCTCTACGTCCGCCCTCGGTGCCGCCGCCCTCATGGCTGGTTGCTCGGGCGAGACTCGCCCGCCCAACGTGGTGGTGTGCCTCACCGATCAGTTGCGCCCGTTTGAAATCGGCTGCTATGGCAATCCCGTGGTCCGCACACCGCATATAGACCATCTAGCGGCACAGGGATGCCGGTTCGAATTCGGAGTCACCAACAGCCCGGTATGCTCGCCCGCTCGCGGCAACGTGCTGAGCGGCCAGTACGCAAGAACCTGTGCGGGCTCCATACGCAATGTCGGGTCGATCGGATCGACCCGCACCCGGCTGCTAGACCCCACCCTGCCCGAGATCCTCGCGTCAGCAGGCTACCGCACCGGCCACGTTGGCAAGTGGCACGCGCACGTGGACCCATTCCTGCTGGGATTCGAATACGCCTACTACCCCGTCGAGATTCCGCACCGCTATTACGGGAGGGCTATGCGCGAGGCGGTTCGCGAGCCGGGCAAGCTCTCCACCGACACAGGGGAGGAGACAGTCGTGGAAGGGTTCATGCCGCAAGCGGCGAGCGACAAGGCCCGAGGCTACATCCGTGCCAACCGAGATCGCCCGTTCTTTTTGAACTACTGGATCTCTCCACCGCACATGCCGATCGGCCCGGGCAATCTGCCCCAGCGCTACGAAGGCATCTACAGCCGGGAGGAAGTCCTGCTAAGAGACAACGTCTACGACCAAGACGGGACCCTGTTCCGCGACGACTGGTGGTTCAAGGTCTACACCAAGTGGGACTATTTCTGGCGTACGCGAGACGGCGCGCCGGATGCCCCCGGCGACGCTCTGCCGGAAGGCTTCGACCTGCGCGACCTGATCGCGGACTACTACGCCGCGGTCACTTGCACCGACGACCTGATCGGCGAGTTGCTGGCAGCGCTGGAGGAAAACGGAATCGCGGACAACACGATCGTCGTGCTCTCGGCAGACCACGGAGAGTTGCTCGGAAACCACGGCACCTTCAACAAGGATCGCCTGTACGAGGAAGCGATTCGCGTGCCGATGATTTACCGCCATCCGAGCGGCTTCGGCCCTTCCGCCAATACGAGCCAAGTCGCATCGAACGTTGACATCGCTCCAACTATCCTTCAAGCCTGCGGACTGGCTGGTCCGCCGCACATGCAAGGCCAGAGTCTGCTGCCGGTGCTCAGGGCAGAACGCGCGTCACTTGAGCGCGATTACGCCTTTGTAGAAGCTGCGGGCTACCAAGGAGTTTCCTACGCGATGCCCTACTCCATGATGGGTATCCGTTCACCCGCGCACAAGTACGGAATCGAAGTTGAGGCGGACGACAGGACGATTCGCAACGATCGCGCGGTCTTCCACGACTTGCGCTCCGATCCCTACGAGCTTCGCAATCTTGCGTCCGAGATAGGTCAGCTCCCAGAGGCCGAGCAGCTGCGAAATACGCTGGTCGCATGGCACCGTTCGACGCCCTGGCTTGAAGTGCGGGACGAGCTGCCTCACTTGTAGGGGC
The DNA here is from genome assembly GCA_965207255.1 of Bryobacterales bacterium. GTDB lineage: Bacteria > Acidobacteriota > Terriglobia > Bryobacterales > UBA6623 > VXMF01. The sequence continues at coordinate 1,577,088 of OZ242276.1, forward strand.
CGGTCAGGCCTTCTTTGCCGCTACGTCCGAGCACGGGCCGGCCGACCCGCCCTGGCTTCCGTGACGGTTGCGCGAGAGAGTGCCCTGTCGAGCAGTGACATTGCCCACGCGCTAGAGTAGCCTGTTGCGTATGACGGTTGACCGACGCGATTTTCTCGGCATGATGGCCCTGCTGGGAGCCGCGGCGCAAGCTGCGGCCCAGGTGGGCGATCCAGAGTCCACTTCGTATGGGGAGGTCCGCCAGAAACTCGCGGACGCGAAGATTTTCCTAGTCCCGTACAGTCACAACGACTTTTCGTGGTTCGCCTCGGAGGCTTGGCACTGGGAGCGCGCAGCCTTAATCGACGAGCGGGCCGTGGAAATCATGCAGCGCGACGAAAACTTCAAGTGGTTCATCGACGTCAAGCTGGAGCGCATCGACCGTACGGCCGAACTCAAGCCCGATGTCTTAGCCGAGCTGAAGCGGTTCTCCAAGCAAGGACGGGTTGGGATCGCGGCGGGCAGCGTCGCCAACAACGACAACCCGTTCAACGAGCCCGAAGCAGTGATCCGCAACATGACACTCGGGAGGAAGTTCTTCGAGCGCGAGTTTCCGGATGCCAAGCTCGACGTGGCGTGCTTTATCGACATTCACCCCGGCCACACCCAAATGCCGCAAATCCTGCGCAAGGCTGGCTACAGCTACTACCGGTTCACGCGACCCATCTGGGCGCTAGATCGCAAGGGCTACAAGCGCGAGTTCACTTGGGAGGGACTTGATGGCAGCGAGGTGACTTTGACTTACGGCCCGTATGGCTGGCTGGCCGGCGGCTGGGGCATGGGCAAGGGTCCGGGCGGCTACCTGGACGAGCTTAACGCTTACGAGGACAACTGGGAGGGCGCCGTGCGGGCGCTGTACGATTCGGCGCTGCGCTTCCTGATGCCAGCCAGCGACACCAAGGTCATCTGGCTGCCGGTCGGGCTGGACCACACGCTTCCGCTGTCCCTGCCAACCTACAACACCGCTGCGGACGGGGAGCCTTCGCTCGACTTGCCGGGGTTCGTCAAAGCGTGGCAGCAGCGCGAGTCGACGCCACTGCGCTTCGCCACTCCTACCGAGTACTTCGCCGAACTCGAAAAGGCGCGCTCGGAGATTCCGCGCTTCAGCGGCCCGGTCGATCCTGTCGGCTGGCCATTCTGGTACGGGCAATGCGGTAGTCACGGGCTGGACAACTGGCGCGATCGCGTCAACAACGAACTTGTGGAGGCCGAGATTTACAGCTCTCTCGCAGTCCAGGCGGGTGCGGCCTACCCAGAAGGCAAGCTTGAGGATCTGTGGTACGAGGCGCTGACGCTCTATCCCCACGACGGTCTGTACGTCGGCGACGAGGACATGCCCGACGCCATCGAGGTCGGGCGCAACGTGACCTGCCATGCGGACAGGATCCGCAAGGAAGGGATGCGGCGGCTGACCCATCGCATAGAGACGGACGGCGAAACGCAGACAATCGCAGTGTTCAACCCGCTGGCCTGGGAGCGCCGCGAAGCCGTCCAGATCAAGGCCGTCTTCGCCGAACCGAAGTTCACCAAACTCAAGCTCGTCGATGCCGAGGGAGCCGAGCGGCCCCATCAGTTGCTGCGGGTACGCCACTTCAACAACTCCAGCGAACATCTGCCGCCCGGCGCCAAGAACACTTACAAGGAGGCATGGCTGCTGGCCGACGTCAAGGTCCCTGCCCTGGGTTACACAACCCTGCGCGTAGTACGGGCGGAAGGGGACGAGGAACCGAGCTATCCGGACGAACCCGTGAGCGCCTTGGAGAGCGAGTTCGCCCGAGTCGAACTGGGCTCAACCGGCGTGCTGGCGATTCATGACAAGCGACGCGGAACGACGTACCAAAAGTCCGGGAATCCCGTGTTCTACAAGAACGAAGATCCATGGCCGTGGCACGGCGGTCCAGTGACCGGCGAGGAACATATCGAAAGTGCCGAATGGCGGCTTGTCGAACACGGCCCGCTGCGCAGTTCAGCCAGAATGAACGGTCGAATCGGCGACCATTCAGTTGCACTCGCGGTATCGCTCAACCACATCGACGAAAGCATCGACTTCGCCTGCGATATCGACAGTGTCGGGGGCTCCGGCTATTTCGCGGTCAATGCGCTGTATGATTTCGATGCCATTCCAACGGCGGGGATTCCGTTCGGGGCCGAACCCCGGGATCTTTCGGGCGAGCCGTGGGGCGATGGCACGGATCCAAACGAGGAGTTGCTGCGCAAGAACGTATTTTTCGCGCACCATTGGGTCGACTACAGCGCCGCCGACAGAGGCATGGCGGTGCTAGCCGCGGAAGGCAAGCGCGGGTGGCTGTTCCACCCGGAAAAGCGCTCGCTCGAGCACATCCTAATGATGACGATCGAACCCCGGGGGGAAATGGAGAACCTCTTTGCCAATGCGTATTTCACAGGCGAGGGCAAGCACAGCTTCCGCTATTCCCTGATTCCGCACGGAGGCGACTGGCGTGCCGCGCGAGTGCCGCAGCAGGCCGAACAGCGCATCCATGCCTGCTCTTCGCGGCACGTGTACAGCCGCAAGGGCGCAGACCTGCCGCTTGCGAAGAGTTTTCTGTCAGCAGAACCGGATAGCATCGCCGCTTCAAGCTGGCTTTACCGCGACGGCGGGTATGAGGTCCGCCTCTATGACGCCGTGGGTCGCAGCGGCCCAGTCACAATCCAACTGGCGATGCCGGCAGTAACATGTCAAGCGGTGAACTTCAACGGCCAGCCGTTGGCATCTCCCAATGTCCGCCTTGACGGTGACCGGGCAACCTTCCAAATCCGTCCTTGGGAGATCGTCACGCTGCGATTCACGTCGCAGTCGTAGACTCCACTCGGAGCGTCCACAAGCAAGGAACGCGGCGTGCCAGCAGCCGAAGCCATGGGTCCGATTGACTTATCCGTATTTGGGGCCTACTTCGTTGCGGCCCTAGCGATCGGGTTGTGGGCGGGCCGCCGCAAGAAGGAGTCTTCACGCGATTTCTTCCTGACCTCTGGAACGCTCTCGTGGGCAGTCATCGGATTCTCGACAATCGGAGCGTCGCTCAGTACCGAGCAACTAGTCGGCGTCGTGGGCTACGCCTATACGCATGGCATGGCCGTGGCCAACTGGGAGTGGCTCAACTTCATCGGCTACAGCCTACTTATCGGCGTCTTTCTTCCGGTGTACCTGCGCAACCGCGTGGTCACGATGCCGGAATTCCTCGAACTGCGCTACAGCGTCACAGTGCGCCGGATGTACGCCGTAATCAGCGTTATTAGCTATGTCTTCATCAACCTTGCCGGCGTGATCTTCTCGGGAGCCTACTTGCTAGAGCAAATGCTGGGCATTCCGCTGCAGGCGGGTATCTGGGGATTGGCGATTCTGTCGGGCACATTGACCGTCTACGGCGGCATGAGTTCTGTGGCTTGGACGCAAGTCTTCCAGTCGGCCTTGCTCATCGGTGGCGGGCTGCTCGTGTTCTTCCTTGGCCTAGCCGAGGTGCCGGGCGGCTGGCAAGCGATCGTGGGAACAGGCGAGCGGGCCCACCTCGTCCTGCCTGCATCCGATCCCGAATTGCCGTGGACGGCCATGGTGGTGCTGGCCCTTTCGACCGGGCCGTGGTACTTCTGCACCAACCAATACATCAACCAGAACTCGCTTGGCGCGAAGGATGAATGGCACGCTCGCATGGGCATTGTCCTAGCCTGCTTCTTGGGCATCTTCACGGCGCTGGCGTACATCTTCCCCGGCATGGTGGCTTATGCGCTCCGGCCCGACCTCGGCGCTGGGGACGAGGCGCTGCCATTCCTTATTAAGACGGTGATCCCGACAGGCCTGCGCGGCTTGATTCTGGCCGGTCTATGCGGCGCGATCATGTCCACCATCCAAGCCCTGATCAACTCCAGTGCCACGATCCTCACCATGGACTTGTACAAGGGACTCTACCGGCGGCGAGCGTCCGAGCGAGCATTGATCCGTTTCGGGCGGTGGTCGGGAGTCGCGATCCTGATCGCGGGGGCGCTGTGGGCTCCGGTCGTGATGAGCTTCGGCGACATCTTCTCGTATTTTCAAGAGTGCTGGTTCCTAATCGCCGCTCCAATCATGGCAATCTTCCTGCTTGCCGTGTTCTGGCGGCGCGCGACCGCAACCGCGGCGACTTGGACCCTAGGCCTGTGCTTTCCGATGTTCGTGCTGCCGTATTGGCTACGCATGGCTGGAGTCGAGATGAACGCATTCAACATTGCGGGCATCGTCTATGTCGCGTCTCTCGCATGCATGGCACTGCTGAGTCTGAAAACGCAGCCGCCAGAGCCCCAGTCAGTTGAACGGGTCATCTGGTCACGGGCGGTATTGCGGCTGCCAAGCGCGCTCGTGGCTAGCGGCTATCCGATCCACCGCCGCGTGAGCCTGTGGTGGGCACTCACGGTGGGTCTGTTCGTAACGCTCTACATCGTCTACTGGTAAGCTCCGCAAGGCGCTGCGCAGAAGCCTTCGAGCGTCCCGCGCACACCGGCGGCGTTGGCTCGCGAGCGCCAAGAGGCGGCTCGTGCGTACCCAGCGGGTCAGCGGACTTGCGCTGCCACAGGTCGTGGCAGCGATTCCAGGATCGGCGGTCCTGACCATCAACTAGCTTGTAAGTCCAGCACAGGCATTCCCATGGCGCGGGACACATCTACCATCCGGTGGTCGTAGCTCGCAAGCTTGATCGGCTGCCCTTGGCGCCACAAGAAGTAGCACGTCGCCAGATGCAGAGCATCAAGAGTGCGTACGGGACAAGGGAATTCGTCCAAGGCTCGCTCAACTACTGGAGGAGCCAACTCCACCAACGCGATGCGTTCGATGATTCCGTGGGCTGCTTCGCCATGGGACGCTGCTAGCTTGTACGCGTGCAGCCGGGTCCAAATCTCGTACTCGATCAATCGGCTGGCGACAAGGTTCCCGTCCCAGAGTGCGGTCGGCGGGCAGCGGTCCTCCGCTAGGAGGTGCGCAAGGGCCACCGAGGTGTCAATGTAGGTCATCGATCGCTCCGGTCGACTTCGAGGTCTGCGAGGATTTCCTGTAGCGGCAGAACAGGCTTCGGCCTAGGCGGTGGGCCCTCTAAGCGCAGGACTGGAGGCGTCAACCAACCCTTGCGAACGGCTTCGGCCAGCACTGCATCTCCCAACACCGGGCTCCGTGATTCCCTAGGGGGGCCTATTTCCGCCACCACCCGATCGCGGTCGGTAACCAGAATGGTCTCCCCGGCCGCGGCCATTCGCATGTATTCGCTTAGCCGGCTATTGAGTACCCTGATCCCGACCGCTCTCATGCGATTCAATGTAGCAACTTGTTGCTACACCGTCAAGGACGGCTTCCCGGCAGGTTCCGGCCGCTGTCGAGAACTTCCGCGGCAGAGCAAGAGCCTTCGCTGCTCCTCCCCCGGAAGAAACTCCGCAGGCACCGTTCCCCAGATTGACGGCTATGCAACTAGGAGGCCGAGGGATTCGCGCCTGTCAATGCGCAGCATGTTGTCGGTCTCTTTCTCAATCGAGGTCTGGCCCCGGCTGCCGACAGTGGGCCAGAACGGGTTCACTCGGGGCCTAACTGTAGTATTCTAGGCGCCATTGGATCGCAGTTCCGCGGACGGCCGTCCGACGGAGCGAGCGAACTATCCTTGGCGCGGGTTGGCACCTAGGCCGCCGCGGGTCGGTCGAAACGTGTTGCTTTGCATTGACGATGTCCGCGAATTCGACGCCATGCTCAAGGGTCGGATCGGGTTGTTCCGCCAAAAGCTGGCAGATCTGCTGGCACCCCACCGGCTGACGCTTGGCGAAGCCAAGGTTCACAAGGTGCTTATCCCGATGGTCGGCGTGTACACGCCCGGCTGGCAAGCCCTGCCGGCAGTGTCGTGGGCATTCGTCGAATTGCGGACCAAGCAGGGTCTTGTCGGCACGGGAGAGTGGTCGGTTGACCTCGACGAGAATGTCCGGGATTGTGTCGCGAGACTGCAAGGGCAGCCGGGCCGGAACCTGCTGGACGTGGAGCTCGAGGAACCCCTATTCATGGCTTGGTGGGATCTAGTCGGACAGGTGCTGGAAAAGCCCCTGCACCAACTTTGGGCCGAGCTGTTCGAGGCCGACTTCGCGCCGCCAGATCGAGTTCCCATGGCAGCCTACACCTGGCAACGCTTCGCCGACCGGGAGGGCAACGACGCGATCACGTACGAGACGTGGCCGGAATTCGCAGCGGAGCGGGCTCGGGAGGGATTCCCGGCGGTCAAGGTCTCGATGACCGCATACCAGCCCGAGGATCACATCGGGCTGATCCACAGGATTCGCGATGCCGTCGGCCCCGACACCGCGATCCGCATCGACGCTCACGGCACATGGAACTACCAAGAAGCGAGGCGCATCCTGCATGCCGTCGAGGACTGCAACCTAGAGTACGCAGAGCAGCCCGTGCATTCGTTGCTGCCCCAGCGCTTCTACCCGCAGTCGGACCACCCGCCGCAGCGCGACACATCCAAGGGCGGTTACCAGGCCGAGTACTACTACCGGCGGATGACAGCCCTGCGCGGCGAATTGCGCACGCCGTTGTCGTGCCATTGGTGGCCACCGATCATCCACCCGCTTGGCGCCGGCCCGATGACCAACCGATGGGAGCCCGATTGGTACATGCTTGAGCGCTACGAGGGGGCGGACGTATCCGTGCCCGACATCAACCTCGGGCCTTGGGGTCTGTGGCGCTTCGCGCAGCTTGCGAAGTTCATGGGCCTGCACATCGCGCTGCATAGCAATTTCGAGCTCTGTACGCAGCTGGCATTTCGGGGGGCGATGGCCGCCGCGTTCCTGCAGGAGCCAGAGCGGGTGGGGATTTACATGGGCCGCACGCCACGCACGTGTCATCCGATTGACAACGAGACCATTCACGTAAGCGACGATGTGATCGCAGGCGGACAGTTTGACTGGAGCGGCGGACACCTGAGACTGTCCCCCCGGCCCGGGCATGGACAGCGCCTGGACCCGGAACGTCTCGAGAAGTACTGCTATACGCCCGAGGCGGTGGCCCCCCACCGGGAACACGCCCGCCAAGTCTACGCGAACTACTTGCTGGACCGACCGCGCCGGACCACTCTCTCGGGCTGGCCTAAGCAGCAAGCCGCGGAGAGCTTCGACCGCCACTTGTGGCCATACGAGGTGGCGAGCATCTTGGGCAGCGAGGACGGACAAGACATTGATGTTGAACTGACTGGAGAGCAGTCGGGGTGAGGAGAGCGATGGCGCAACAAGAGCGGAAAGTGGGATTGATCACAGGCGGAGTCGGTGACTTGGGATACGCCTCTGCCGAAGAGATGGTCGCTATGGGCCTAGACGTGGCCCTGCTCGACATCAAGCCGAATGCGCAGCGCGTGGACGCGCTGCGTGCCAAGGGAGCCCGAGTCCTATACGCGCAGGTCGACGTGGCCGACCGATCTGCCGTGCAAGGAGCCTTGGAACAGGTGTGGGCGGAATTCGGGCGCTTGGACGTGTGCATGTGCAACGCGGGCATCTCGATGAATGTGCCGTTCCTCGAGTACACGGTCGAACAATGGAACCAGCACATGGACGTCAACCTCAACGGCTATTTCCATGTCACGCAGGAAGTGGCCAAGCGTTGGGTGGCCGAGGGCCACAAGGGCAAGGTCATCTTCACGGGATCATGGGTTCAGGACGTGCCGTATAAGCTGATCGCTCCGTACTGCGTGTCCAAGGCGGGTGTCTGGATGCTGGCACGCTGTGCGGCCTTGGAACTTGCCCCGCATGGCATCACCGTGAACGCGATAGCTCCGGGCATCGTCGAGGCTGGGCTGACCGCCCGCGAGTTGAGAGACTTCCCCGAATTTCGCGAGGAGTTCATGAGCCTGATCCCGCTGGGCAAGATCCAGCAGGCATCGGATGTGGCCGACGTCGTGGGATTCCTAGTTTCCGACGCGTCGAATTACGTGACTGGCACGACCATTACCTGCGATGGCGGCTGTGTTGTCGGAGCGGCATCTGCACCGAAATGAAACCTGACAAGATCACCGGCATCGTCCCTGTCCTGCCCACACCGTTCGATCCCAAGGAGGACATTGATTTCGCTTCGCTGACGCGGCTCGTTCGGTTCTGCGCCAAGAACGGTTTCAGCGCCGTCTGCCTCCCGGCATACGCGGGCGAATTCTACAAGCTGTCTGAATTCGAGCGAGCCCAAGTGGTCGAATGTGCAATCGAGGCTGCGGATGGGGGCATTCAAGTCATCGCGCAGTCGAACCACTATGCCGGCCTGCATGCAGCTACGATCGCCTTCGGCAACGAGGAGAGAGGCGCCGACGCAGTTTCCGTGGCAGTGCCGCGCATGTTCGAGATCTCAGAAGCAGACGTGTACCAGTTCGTCGCCGACGTGGCTGGCTTGACGTCGGTGCCGGTACTCGTGCAGGACTTCAACCCGGGTGGTCCGACCATGTCCGCCGAAACCGCCAAACGCCTGCACCTGGACTTCCCGAACTTCCGCTACCTCAAGTTGGAGCAACCGCTGATGGCCCCAAAAGTTGCCGAAATCCTAGAGGCGACAGATGGTGGCGTGCAAGTGTTCGAAGGTTGGGGAGGCATGTACCTGTTGGAAGGCATCGCTGCGGGGATCTGTGGCGCCATGCCTGCACTCGGTGTCGCCGAAATTCTCCAGCGAGTCTACGACCTTGCGATCGCAAATGAGCGGGACGCTGCCATGGAGCTATTCCAAGAGGTGCTGCCCTATCTGGCCTTCAGCCTGCAAAACATGGAACTGCTGCTGCAAATGGAGAAGAGGCTGCTCGTGCGTCGCGGACTGATTCAGCACGACACCGTTAGGCAGACCACGCTGACGCTCGATCCGCACACGGACAAATACGTCGACTTTCTCATCGACCGCGTGATGCACTTGTTCGAGGAACCGGCTGACGCAAGCGCCGCAAAGGCTACTTCATGACCCGCGCTTCACCTGAGATCGTTCGATTCGTGTGCGCTGGCTTGGACCACCCCGAAGGCCTGTGCTTTGCGGTCGATGGCTCGCTGATATGTGGCAGCGAAGCAGGAGCGATCTGCCGTATTGACCCGGAGGCAGGTTCGTTCGAGGTCACTGCTCAGACCGGCGGCTTTGTCTTGGGACTGAGCGCCGACCGCACGGGAGCGGTCTACGCCTGTGACGCCGGTCAGAACGAGGTCCTGCGCGTTGAGCCGGACGGCAGCGTGGAGGCAGTTTCCACTGGCCGCCTTGACAACCCCAACGATTGCGCGTTCGACGCGGCGGGCAATCTGTTCTTCACCGAGTCGGGCACGTACCACCCCACACGGCATAGCGGCCGGCTATTTGCCATCACTCCGGAAGGCGAGACGCGCTGTATTCACCCCGGGCCGTTCCGATTTGCGAACGGCATCTTCATTGACCATGAAGACGCATTGCTCTACATGGTCGAAAGCACTGCGCCCAGCATCCTAGTGTTTCGAATCGATGGCCCTCAGCTGACCAGGATGCAACCGGTGCGCCAAGTTCCGCTGGAATCCGGCACCGTTCCTGACGGGGTGGCCCTCGACACGGAAGGCAACGTGTACGTTGCCTTTTACTCGCCAGACCAAATCGGCGTCATCCGGACGGATGACCGGTTCGAGGTGCTGTATCGCGATCCGCTCGCAGAATGGATGAACCGACCAACCAACCTCGCGCTGCGCGAAGACGAAATCTACTTCGCCAACCTCGGGGGCTGGCACATAGGCGCCGTGAAGCATCGGCTACAACCGATGCTCCCCTTCCTGCCCGACCAAGGACCGTGTCCCAAGAGGTTGTTGTAGTGATCCACGAACCGCTCCCAGCGCGCGACCGCCTTCTGGTCCCACGGAGCCCCTGCATTCGCAAGCATCCCGAGATCGTTTGCGCGCCGTTGCAGGCCGTCGAATCCCACAGCCGCACCCTCCTCATACCACTTCGACCACAGATCGCTGTAGTCGATGCGCAGCGCCTCCTTGGTAGTCCTCAGCGACACAATCGTCAGCAGGTTCTGTTCTAGGTTCGTCGTGATAGCCTAGACATTCGCAATCGCCACCACTGCCGCCAGGGTAGCAGCCACTTCCGGCCACGGTTCCCGGATCACCGTGAACACAGCCGCCGACGAGAATCCCAGGGATAGTCCTTGAATCAACTGCATGAGCCGGGTGTGGCGCGACACCATCTCGCCGAAGTACAACTACCGGTCCATCGCCTCGCGCAACGCGCTCCAAGCCGGCCCGGCCTCGTTCTCGTGAAAACCTGCCACCCATCGGATTGCAGTGCATGCGAACGGGTAACCGTTCCAAGGCACGCTCATGGATAGCGATCTTGCCGACAGCCTCCGCCGCGCCTCGGCAACTCAGAAATCAGCGAGGACAGATTTCATCCGCCCGCATTGAGCGCCGCCCGGCAGTCTCACGAGGACTTCGATCAATCGACCGGGCAGCCCGGCAATTCGCAGGCCAATCACTGCTGCAACTCGGACTCGAAGCGGGCAATCAGATTGGCCGAGGCCAGCTAATCGCCTGCCACGGGTTCGAGCGCTTCTTGCCTGCGGAATAGGCCAGCGCCCTCGATCAGTCCCTCCAAGCGGGCCATGCGTTGCTCCACATGGCTGACGCGCCCGTCCACCGCTCGCAGCCAGCCGACGATCCAAAGTGATACCGTCACCTGCACGCCGACGAGCGCGGCACCGACCGCGATGATGCCGATCAATTCCGCACTCACGCTCGTAGTCTACAACATAAGGCCGGGGTCTTAGGCGCACTGTAACTTCTCGGCCATCGCTCCGCTGACATCTGCCAGCCAGAAGTCGCAACCTTGGAAGCGGCTGGTCAACTCCGCCAGCTACGTTGTGAAGACACCGAGCTGGGAGAACCGTGGAGCACGTAAAGATTGGGTTCCGCATGAATCTCTATACGCAAGCGACAGAGTCGAATGCGGAGTACATTGAGTATTGTGAAAACAGTTCAAGTAGTGCTTGAAGCCGACCTTCTCGTTCAAGCTGACGAAGCCGCTAGCCGAGTTGGCACGAACCGCTCCGCACTGATCCGCGACGCTCTGAGGGAGCACCTGCGGCGTCTTCGCATTTTGGAACTCGAGGAGCAGGATCGATTGGGATATGAGCGCGCACCGGACGTGGAGGGCGGCCCGAGAGGGTGGGAGGCCGCAGCATCATAGGACGAATATAGCGGGACGAGATCCGGCTGTGTACGATTTCGGGTGACAAGCGCCGCCCAGTCGTCGTTCTGACGCGCTCTTCGGCGATCCCCTATCTGACAAGAGTTACGGTTGCACTAACTACCAGCACGGTCCGGCCAATCCCTTCCGAGGTGGTACTGGGCATCGAAGATGGCCTCAAGCAAAGGCGCGAACGACCGGTCAGGCCTGATCGGGAGAGTCTTCGCCAGCCGTTCTTGATTGGGCTACGCGCTCTCACCTACACTCGGAAGGAGCGCCTTGACCGATTATGGGTTGCCAAGAAACCGCACCCATGCTGAGCCCGAAAGAGGCCAGATCCAAGCTCTTGTACTACTACCTAACTGTGATCCGAGAGGAGGTGGATGAGCTTCCTAGCAATGTAAGGCACGGGATCGCTTGTCACGTGCGAGGCTACGCCGCCGCGCTCGGAGAGCCTGCCGACGAGACTCTTGATGAACTTATGGAAGAGCTTGGCGAAGGGTCTGAGATTACCCCGTGACCAAACCCGACGGTGGCTCTCGCCGCTCTACGGCACCGTTCCAGAAACTCGCGCTATAGCCCTTTCCACTAGGAAGATGAGCATGATCAGCGCTGAGCCTGAGGGTATGGGAACGCGCAGATCATAGCGGAGAGGGCCTCGCTCGGGACCTGCGCATGGACGGGGCCGCAGGGACCTCTCGCAAAGCCAGCGTATAGCCGCTCACACGAGCAGTTTCTCGGCCACTGCTCCGCTGACATCTGTCAGCCGGAAGTCGCGACCTTGGAAGCGGTATGTCAACTTGGTGTGGTCAAAGCCCAGCAGGTGCAGCACCGTCGCGTGCAGGTCGTGGACATGCACCTTGTCCTCGACCGTACGGAATCCCAGTTCGTCGGTCCGTCCAAGGGTGATGCCAGGCCGGATCCCCGCACCCGCCAGCCAGGTCGTGAACGCGCCAGGATGGTGGTCGCGCCCGTCGCCGATCCCGTTAGTGTCCTGAGTCATGGGTGTCCGCCCAAACTCACCACCCCATAGAACCAAGGTGTCGTCCAGCAGTCCCCGCCGCTTGAGATCCTTGATCAGCGCCGCCGAGCCTTGGTCGATATCCTTCGCGACCTGCTGGATCCCCTTGGTCAAGTTGGCGTGGTGGTCCCAAGCTTCGTGGTAGAGCTGTACGAACCGCACTCCCTTTTCCACGAGCCGCCGCGCCAGCAGGCAGTTGTTGGCAAATGAGGCCTTGCCCGGCTCGGCCCCGTACAGTTCCAGCGTCTCCGGAGCCTCGTTGCTGATGTCCATCAGGGCTGGAGCGGCGCTCTGCATGCGAAACGCGAGTTCGAACGACCGAATGCGGGTCTGGATCTCCGGATCCCCCATTCGTTCGAGTTGAATGCGGTTCAGCCCGTTGATCGCATCGAGGGTGTCGCGTTGGACACGCTCGGTGATGCCCCGCGGGTTGGAAAGAAACAAGACCGGTTCGCCGCCAGAGCGGAATGGCACGCCTTGGTGCACGGTGGGCAGGAAGCCCGCGCCCCACAGAGCGGTGCCCGCGCTCGGCCCCGAGTCCGAAGAGTTAAGAACGATAAACCCCGGCAGATCCTCGGACTCACTGCCTAGTCCATAGGTCACCCAAGCGCCCATGCTGGGCCTGCCGAATTGCTGGGCACCGGTACTCATCAGCAGCTGTGCCGGCGCATGGTTGAAGGCGTCCGTGACCGTGGAGCGCACAAAGGCGACATCATCGACCACAGTCGCGAGATGCGGCAGCAGCTCGGAAATCTCGAAGCCGCTCTGCCCCGCCTTGTGAAACTTGTATTTCGGACCCAAGAGTTTCGAATTCGGATCAATAAACGCCGCCCGGTAGCCATCGAGCAGGTCCGGGGGCGGCAGCGTGCCGTCAAACTTCGCCAACTCGGGCTTGTAATCGAAGAGTTCCAGATGGCTCGGCCCGCCAGCCTGAAAGAGAAAGATGACATTCTTGGCCTTGGGCGCGAAGTGCGGCCGGCGAGTCGCCGCGCCCGCGTCTCGCTGCAGCAGGTGCGCCAGTGCGGCCGTGCCCAGGCCAAACCCGCAACGCTCAAGAAACCAGCGCCGGGCAATCGGGTTCGCCGTCTCAGGTGCAGTCATTGCTTCGTGATCGTCTCGTCGAGGTTGAGCAGCGCCCGCGCCAGCACGGTCCACGCCGCCTCGTCGTCCGGCCTAGAGCCCTCTCCGGGGTCGGCGGCGGTCAGCTCCCAGGGGTCCAGCTGGCCGGCAGCCAGCTGCTCGTTCGTCTTGCGCAGCAACTCCAGCAGGAGTTCCGCTTCGCCCGGCTGTGCGCCCCTAGACAGGCACGAACGGAAAGCATGATCGAGTCGGTCCCGCTCGCCCGGTGCCGCCGCCACAGTGTGCCTCGCCAGTGCGCGCGCAGCTTCCATGAAGAGCTCTTCGTTCAAGGTAGTGAGTGCCTGCAGGGGGGTGTTCGAGCGGCCGCGCCTCACGCAGGCCGTGGACCCGTTGGGGGCGTCGAAGACCTCGAAGGCCGGATAGGGAGCGGAAATGTACTGGAACGTATAAAGCGCCCGCCGGTAGCGATCCTGTCCCGCCGAGGCGGGCCACGGCTTGTCGGAGAAGCTGATCGGCGGCTTGAACAGCAATTCCGGGGCGGGCGGATGTACCGGCGGGCCCCCAACCTGACGGCTAAGCAGGCCGCCCACGGCCAATGCGATGTCTCGGACGATCTCCGCATCCGCCCGCATTCGCGGGCCCCGCGAGAGCAAGCGGTTCTCCGGGTCGACGGCGCGCGCGCGGACGGTCAGGCGGGACGCCTGCTGGTACGTGTCAGAGGTCACGATCAATCGGTGGAGGTGTTTCAGGCTCCAACCGCTATCCATCAGCTCCACCGCCAGCCAGTCAAGCAACGCCGGGTGCGAGGGCAGATCCCCCTGCATCCCAAAGTCCTCGGCGGTTGCGACCAGGCCGGTGCCGAAATACGACTGCCAAATTCGGTTCACGATGGCCCTGGCTGTCGTGGGAGCGCGGCGGTCGACGAGCCATTCTGCGAATGCCAGGCGCGGCGGCTGGCCGCTCGCGCCCAGAGCGTGCAGGAACTCGGGCACGCCCGGCTCGACCTCATTCGCTGGTTCTAGGAAATCTCCGCGCCTCAGAAGGTGCGTCTGGCGCGGATTGGAGCGCTCGTTGAGCACCAGTTGCGTGTTGCCTTGCGGAAAGCGCCTCCAAGCCTGCTCGATACGATCGTTCGCCTCAATCCAAGCCGGGATCGTGGTCCGCCAGTAGCTGAAGACCTCCCGGTCTTCCTCCGGGGTCCGCCCGCCACGACCTCGCTCCACAATTTCGCGGACTCTTGCAGGAAGTGGATCCGCCACAGGATCGGCGGCATCGGTCACCGAGAGCCGGATCCTCCCTAGATTGTTGTTCTGGCCGACATTGCTGTCATATCCACCGTGACTCTGATCCAGAAAGAACGTCAGCACCGCGCCAGCACCGTGCTTGATCGGCTTGTCCACCACGAAGACCGCCTTGCGCGGCTGATTGCTGCGGCCGTGCCCGGCAAAAAGGTCCCAAGCAGTGTCAACGCAATCGTCGTAGGAGAAGTGGATCGGTCCGGTAAAGCGCTGCAATCCCTCTTTGTGAGGGAAGGCCTTCGGGTTCAGGCTTCGCTCGGGCAAGTCGATGTCCGCGCTGGCTGTGCGGATCCAGATCTCGCTTTGGGCGGACGGGTCGTCCACGGGCGCAGCCCGCAGCCGGAACTCGCTCAAAGCACCGGTGCCGTATACGGACCGCCCCGGCCCACCGAGCGGGAGATTGGGATCGGTAAGTACCTCGAGCCGTACCGCTGTGATCTCAGTGAGGTTGGCATGCGCGCTGAATTCGGCCACATGCTCGGTCGGGGCGTAGCCCTGTGCCAACAGCGATCCATCGCTCTGCAGAAGGTACCGTTGGCCGCCCGTCGAAAGATCATCCACTTCAGGATGCAGCACTGTCCATCGAGGCTGGTCACCGCGCGCTTGCTGCTCCCACGAGGCCATGCGAGCCCGCCAGTCGGGGTTGGATGCCATCAGTTCGTCCTCGATGGCACGGATCTCGTCGATCACCGCTTGGCGGACTTGAGCATCGGCGGCGCTGTAGACCGCTACCTTGGCCTCATCGGCATTGTTGAGGAACGCGAACAGGCGGTAGTACTCTTCGTGCGTAAGCGGGTCGTATTTGTGCGAATGGCATTGAGCGCATTGGATGGTGAGGCCCAGAATGCCCTTGCCTATAGCATCCATGCGGTCGAACAGCGCCTCCATGCGGAACTGTTCGGGGTCGGTGCCACCCTCCTCGTTGACCATGGAGTTGCGAAGGTAGCCTGTTGCGACAAGCTGCTGCTGGGTCCTTCCCGGGAGCAAGTCGCCAGCAATCTGCTCGACCACGAAGCGGTCATACGGAAGATCCCGGTTCAGCGCGTCGACGACCCAATCGCGGTAGAACCACACCTGGCGCGGCATGTCCTTTTCGTAGCCATCGGAATCGGCGTACCGGGCGGCATCCAACCAAACGCGGCCCCAGCGTTCCCCGTAGTGAGGTGACGCCAACAAGCGCCCGACCAGTGACCCATAGTCGGGTTCCTCTAGGAATTCTTCCAATTCCTCCAGAGTCGGGGGCAGGCCCGTCAGGTCCAAACTCACGCGCCGAAGGAGGGCAGGGTCGCTTGCCCGCGGCATGGGTTCCAAGCCTGCGTCAGCAAGCCTAGCTCGAACGAACGCGTCAATCGGGTGGAGAGACTGATCGCCCGGCGGCAGCGGGCGCTCGGGCGCTACGAACGCCCAGTGCCGACCGACCGCTTCTGCTGCTGCGCCTGTTCCCTTCGGCCACTCCGCGCCGGCCTCGATCCATAGGCGAATCGTGTCGATCTCAACGTCCGAGAGGGTGCCGCCCATCGGCATGCGCGGGCCATCGCTAAGACCGGCGATTCGCCGGTACAGCTCACTGTCTTGGGCGCTTCCGGGAACCAACAAGGTGCCGGGCGCGGAGGAACCCACGACGGACTCCCTGGCATCCAGCCGCAAGCCGCGAAGTTGCTGCTCCGGACCGTGACAGCCCAGGCAGGAGCGTTGCAGGATCGGGAAGATCTGGCCTTCGAAGTCCACTTCGGCCGCAGCTGGCCAAGCGGTACCGACGATAGCCAAGGCCCAGATTGGCACCCCAGCCCAAGAACGACGATGCTGCCCTTCGCTGCGCATCCCTGTGCAAGTCACTGTATCACCGCTGTGATCGAACAAGGGCATTCGGGCGAGCGAACGCCCACTTCCCCGCCCGACCTGAACCAGCGCCGGGGCCCGCACAACATCCGTCCGCGCGAGGGCGAGGCAGAGCAATTGCCAACGCTCGCCCGGACGGCTATGCCCGCTCTACGCCAAAGTGATGCAGAACATTCCTCATCAAGACTTGCATCTTGGGATCGGCCGACAGCGCCCAGCCTCCCGCAATGCAGCCTGTGTGAAACACCTTCCCTCCTTGCGGGCGCTCCCAATACATCATTTCGGCGTACACACCGTGTTCGAGCGGCTCCCAGCGGCCGAAGTAGTCGATTCCCCTGCGGTTGCGGTCGACGATCTGCGCCAAAGGCACAATTCCTGATGGATCGCCAGGCAGGGGCGTTGCCGTTGGGTTTTGTCGCGTGATGGCCCGGATCAAGCTTGGTCGCACATCGGATTCGTGGCCGCCCACGCGGGGCGGCTGGCCGTCTACAGCCTGTCCAAATATTTCTCCTTCCCGCAGGCCGACCGCTTCCGGTTCGCGGAATAGGAAATGGTCAGGGCGGACCACCCTATAGGCCCCGAAATAGGCCTCTGAGACCGGCCACCAGCCGATGCACTCCAACCCGAGCACGTTCCATGCGGGCAAGCCGCAGAACCGCATCAAGCTGCCGCGGCGGCCATCGTGGCTATGGAAGATCTCGCCGATATCGGCGCCCTCCCTGCCTCCGATGTCCACGCCGTGCTTGCGACACTCCATTGCGGAGCCGTCGGCATCGTAGGACACGCGCCAAAACATGGTGTTGCCGCTCATGACGATCGCAGTGCCGCCGGAACGCAAGAATTCGTCGACGGCTCGGTACGACTGCTCGGACCAGTACTCGCTGTGGCCGTTGATCACGACGACCTTATACCCCCGCAATTGGCCGGGGTCGAGATGCAGATCGTGGTCGCTGGCCACGTCAAACTCATATCCGTTCTGTTCGAACCAGCGATGGGCGAAGAGTTCAGCGCGCATGAGATGGCTGTAGCTGAGATCCTGTTGGCTGAAAATCACTTCCGGCCCGGCCACCGGCCACGGCAGCTTCATTCCAACTGCATACGTGGGCTGCCCTTGCGCGTGGTTGCGATAGCAGCAATAAGCCGGCGCATCCGGATGGGAGTTGTCTTGGCCGGTCGTCTCCCAGAAGGGCTCCAGAGAGTTCACCGCGAACGGCGTCGCGCTGTAGGCCTGCCACGTGTTAGTCGCGCAAACCAGAAGGATCGGCGCCTTGGGCCGACTCGGGGAGCGTCGCACGAGAAACGTGACGTCGTAACGGAGCTCCCTCGCTTCACGACGGAACGCGAAACGGCCGACATAAACCCCCGGCTTGGCGCTTGGTGGAATCTTGACGCTCTGGCTCGCCTCCCAGCGGCAGTCATACAGATCGTCCGAAGCAAATCGGATGCCGTGGCCGCGCTTCGAGTCCTTCGCCGGATCGTAAGCCCCGTAGCGCGGCACTGAGGCAGCGTCAAACGAAGGCCCGCCAATCATCCAAGTGGCGCGGTTGATGATGACGCCGTGAAGGCCCTCAGGGCCGATGTCGCGAACCCCGTCCCCGTGCTCTTCGTCGAGCGGCCAACAGGCCAGCACGCCGGCACCAGGAGGCTCAAGCCCGCCCTCAGCGAAACGCGCCGCGGCCTCGGCGGCGGACAGCGCTCTGTCGTAGATGGCGGGCATTGCGATGTCGCCATCAAGGAACTCGGCGGCCCTGCCACCTGCTCCCGACGCTCCGATGCGTAGCGGGGCGTCAGTTGCCGGTATCACCCCAGACTGCTTCCAACTGCCTTGGAAATGGCCATCAACATACAGGCTGGTCAGCGCTCCATCCCACGCCAAGACTACATGCCGCCACCGGCGCCGGTGCAGCGCCACATGTGCGACGCGCCGCTCTCCGAGTTGGAATTCGACCCAGCCTCCTTTGGATACGAACAATCCGAAGCCTCGGCCGCCATCGCACGCGGTGACGATGCCCTGCCGCCGTTCTGCGGACCAGCTGCGGATCCAAGCCTCAATCGTCAACGCGCCGAGCGTCCTCCGAGCCAAGCCGCGCTGCACATGAACGTATGAACCCACATGTATCGGTTGTAGCGGCGGCCGCTGCTCGCGTAGCTTCGCGATGGTTTCCTCAGTGCCGGCTCGGCTGACTGTCAATTCGTACGGAGTATCGCTGCTGACTCGGAATTCCACCTTCGCTCCCGCAGCCAAACTGCGCTGCGCGTAGGCGTGTAGACCCGGCACGGAGACCTCTGTGTGGGGTGGAAGTCCGGTCGGTGCTGCGGCTGCCCAGTCGGTGTTGGCAGCCGCGACTCCCGCCGCGGTCTGCTGAAGGAACCTTCGCCGGTCGATGGCAGGCATCGCGGCGATTGTAGCCGATGCCGCCGCTCGAGAACTTACGGAGGTGGCTGTCGGCCTGCGTGACGGCGCCCTTACCATCTCCGTGCTTGGATGGATATGGAATCCAGAGGCGAGGATACGAGGCCAGACACGCGAGACTGCGGTTCGTGTTGTCGAGCGCGAGGCCTACTTCCGCTGCGGTAGAGGCTTCCTGTCGATCGTCAGAGCGGTCCAAACGCGCGACGGTCATGCAGGAATGGCAGGAGTCCCTCTGGTCTCTCGTAAAGAGCTGGTTCGAATCTGACCGCTAGACCTATGTCCTGCCCGGCCCGGCCTCGATTTCCACAGTGGATTCTGTTTGCAAGTCTCCTGACCAGGGAACAGGTCGCGGACGGCTTCGACCGCTTGCAACCGAACATCGAGGCCGGGCTCGAAGTGGAGCTACATCATGGCTGGGAAGCTGTTGACGCTGCTGCCTTCGGATGGGTCAAGCAAATATCAGGCGCTCACCCTTGGGCTCCGGGACGGACCGTCCTAACTCCATTGCCCTATCAATCCAGAACTGCATCGCGTCGTTAATATTGCGCAACGCGGTTTCTTGATCGTCACCGTGCGCGATACACCCAGGCAATTCGGGCACTTCGGCAATGAACGCCTGATCTTCGTTGCTCCAGTAGAGAATGATCTCGTACTTGTGCATCAGTCGTCTCCTCCTAGATTGTATTGCAGGATTAACTTCCGAATCTGCCTCACCTGATAGGGCTTAACTTGTCCGCCACGGCTTTGCAGGTTGACGATTTCCACAGCACCCTCTTTGTCGAAGAGATGATGGCTGCCCCGAACCCGCTCTGAGAAACCGAGATACAACAGCAGCGCACGCAGATCGGCCCAGCGAATGTTCGCGTCCGACTGGCCGCGGAGAAGGGTCTGCAGCAGGCGCTCATGTCTGCGCAAGGACAAGCTTCCTCAACCCAATGGTCTCATGAGCTGCGGACGCCCCCGAGACCGCGCTGTTCAAGAATGGCTGCTAGCTTAGTCTTCGCAACGTCGTTTGTGAAGGCGCGATCTGGGCAGACGACCGACCGACTCGCCAACGGGCTCAAGGAAGTCATGCCAGTCAGCAATACCGAGCGCCAGCGGTTCCACCTCACTGTGTGAGACTGTCTGATCAAGGCAGGCAAGCAAGGTTGCGGCACCGACCGCGTGTACGAACTTACCGGCTATGGTGCGCCTTGCAAGCGTTTTAGGTTCCATCGATCGCACGCCTAACGTTGCCCTGGAGGGCGTTCACCCAGCCCTGTCGACTTGCAGCTGCCTAGCCGCCTCGGGTGACCTGCGCTTGGTGCTCGCAGCCAGCCGCATGATGAGAGCCGAAGCTGGGTCTCGACGCGGCCCACTACTTTCTTCAGGACATGAAGACCGAGTGGGCGGTCGCAATTACCGCGCACGTCTACGCTGCGCGTCCCATACAGCTAGATGCAGAACTCCTCACGATGCTGCTGCAGTGCGGGACCTGCTTGAGAATGTAGTGGTTCGCGAGATGTCGCACTTGATCGAAGCCACCCCCGCGAGTGGCTCATTGAGTCTGGGAAAGCTTGGAGCGAAGCGACGGCTGAGCTTAACGGGTTGCCGTGAGCCGCTGCCGTGTAGGCTGAATAGCGACATTCCGAATGCTAGGCATTGCGGATGTTCGGCGACTCGCGCAGCCATCGGCGGTTCTGGAATCGAAAAATTTGGAAGTATAGACGTATTATTTCGTGATATTCTGCACTAGATGTTCAACCGTTCCTTGGGTCTGCCCCATTCTGGAACCGAGACATTCTTTCTTTGGGGCCCACGCCAGACCGGCAAGACCACACTCCTCAAGCAGCGCTACCCCCAAGGTCGCTGGATCAACCTGCTACGGAGTGAGGAATTCAGGCGGTACGCTACGCGTCCCGAGCTTCTCCGATTAGAGATCGAGGCGGATCCTCCAGATCCTGCTCGACAAATAGTGATCGACGAAATCCAAAAGGTGCCTGCCCTATTGGACGAAGTTCACGGGCTGATCGAAGATCGAAAACTGTGCTTTGCCCTATGCGGCTCGAGTGCCAGAAAAGTCCGGAGAGGGGCAGCCAACCTGCTTGGGGGCCGGGCCTTGCGGTTCGAGTTGCTCGGCCTGACAGCGCATGAGCTAGGTTCCGCATTCGACTTGGAGCGGATCCTCAACCACGGCTACCTGCCTCGAATATACGAGTCAGGCCGACCAGCAGAACGCCTTGATGCTTATGTGTCGGATTATCTGAGAGAGGAAATTGCCGCCGAGGGCTTGGTTCGCAACTTGCCCTCGTTCTCAGACTTTCTCGACGCGGCTTCCTTGAGCGATGGAAGCATCGTCAACTACACGAACATAGCACGCGATTGCGGAGTCTCGAACAAGACCGCCAAGGGTTACTTCCAGATTCTCGAAGACACCTTGATCGGATGCTGGCTGCCTGCCTACCGTAAGCGTGTGAAGCGGCGGCTCGCCGTGTCGCCGAAATTCTACTTCGCCGATGTGGGAGTGGTCAACTCTCTCGCCCGTCGCGGGCAGTTGCGTCCGGGGTCGGAATTGTTCGGTAAGGCATTCGAGAACTGGGTGCATCACGAGCTCCGGAGCTACCTCGCATACTCTAGGCCAAATTCCACGCTGGCGTACTGGCGCCTTCAAAGCGGCCTGGAAGTCGACTTCGTGGTCGACGACGTCGACCTCGCCGTCGAAGCCAAGGCTAGTTCTCGCATCCACAGCGGTCACCTGAAAGGGCTGAAGGCGCTTGCGCAGGAACTACCTCGCGGGATGCGGCGGGTAGTAGTGTGCTTGGATCGCAGGCCGTGGCGCACGGATGACGGCATCGAAATCCTACCTGCCGTCGAGTTCGCCGAGCGTTTGTGGAGTGGCGGCCTAACAGACAACCGCAGCTGAGGGGGTATTGATTCGATCGCCGTGAGAGCACTGCCCCGCTTGGACACACATTCTCAATTGCTAGCTCCGCCATCGCCCCGAGCGCCCCTGGAACGCCGACCGACAGCGAAGCAACTAGCTGGTACTGGGTGGACTCAGTGGACAACAGTTGGAGGTCCCATTCAAAACGATCCAATAGCAATCGCAGATGAGACGTTCCGCGAGGCACTCACTAAGGCAGCTCGGCTTGGCCGCGAGGTCGCGGCACCGGACGAAAGCCGTTCAGCTCAGCGGAAGACAACCAAGTCCCATAGCTGGATGTCGGAGCCCGCAGAGTCCTGATAGGGCTCGCCCCGCACGACGACTCGCAACGTGTGCTTGCCGTCGTCAAGGTAGTAGTCGTGCCACAGCGCGTGAGAGCGCTTGAACGAGTCTTCATCCGGGTACGCATCGACGGTGCCGGTCAACTCGCCATCGAGGTAGATATCCGCTTGGCCACCGGTGGGCATGAAGGATGCCGTAATGATCGCACCAGTGCCCTCGAACTCAATCAGCGCCTCGGCCCCCTTTTGCGAACTGGTCTTGACGAAATACTCAGATCCACTTCGCCGTCTCATCGGGGTCTCGGCCCACTCTCCTTTCCAAGACCAACGTGGATCGGCAACAGCTATGCGTTCGACCGGCGACCCGTAGTCGTCCCAGATGTCGAGCGTGGCAGGAATGGCGTCTTGGACGGGGACCACTAGCCGGTCGCCGTCGACGCGCCCTCCGTGGCGCTCTGCCATAGCGATGGCGCGGTCGTAGGTGCTATCCACGATCGTGCGGAACGAATAGTTGGTATAGCTGAACGTTTCGTCCGCAATTTTCTCGATGCCGCTCTTGTACTCGTCGGGGATACCCTCTAAGCCCATGACCACGCCAAGAATGCCAAGGGCGCTGGCCGGGTTGCAGTCAGAATCCTGTCCACAGCGTGTGGAGATGGTCATTGTCTTGCCGAAATCGCCCTCGCCATATAGCATGCCCAGCGCGACATATGCGCCGTTGATCTTGGCGTCGATGTTGAATGGCTGGCCGGCACCGATCGGACAGGGCTCGCGCCCGTTCCACTTGTCCTCGATCAGCCCCCATACCGTGATCCAGTCTTCGGGATGCTCTTTCGACCAGACGAGCACATCCGCAATCGTCATTGCGTACGGGCTTTCGGGTGGAAGACAAGCCAGCCCGGCCTCGACTAATCTCTCTGGGTCGCTTTCGAAGAAGGCCGCCGCGTACATGCAACTGACGAACATGCCGCCATAGATCCCGTCACCGTAATTCATGACGCGACCGGCCCGATTGCAAAGGTCGTTGGACGCTTGGGGCAGGCCGGGGCACATCAATCCCACAAAGTCAGCCTCGATCTGGAAGTCGATGTCATTGGCGTGCGCATTGTATTTCGGCGTACCGCTGAGCGTGGCCGGCACGCCACGCCTGAGCGCCCTGCGGGCCGCTAGGTTGGCATGCCAGAGACGGTACTTGGCATCCCGGAACATGGCGCCGAAATCTTCGGTCGTCGCGTCCAGCCCCTTGTCATCCAGCACCTGCGCGAAGGTCATGTCAACGTAGAGGTCGTCCTGGCGCAGCGCATTCTCCACCATGTCCGGGTCCCATTGCGGCAAGTCTTCCTCGGCGATGATCTTCTCGAGGTGGCGAAACTCCGTAGGCCAGCCGAAGGTCACGCCGATCATCTGACCGGCCCAGCCGCCGGCGATTTTGTCTCGCAGTTCGGCGAGCGGGATCTCCTTGGATGCGGGCTCGACGATCGACGAGCAGGAGAGTAGAGCCACAGCGAGCAAGGCCGCGACAATTGTGCGAGTTCGGAAGACTGTCATGGTTGAATTCACGTGGAGCGTCGGAGCGTCTTGATCCACGGCAAGGCCGCCCTCACAGCTCAGAATGTACCACCTATTGTCCTGCGACGTGCAGTCGGGCTGTCGGCCCAGAAAGTTCGAGCCGATCGCTCGACTCGGCCGCGCAAGCGCTGCGGATTCCCTCTTTGCCGGGCGGCCGTCGACCCTCATCGTCGGCGCCAGAGGTCGGTAGTGACTGCCGATAGGTGGACCAGACTACGCGAAACCTCCGGGATCAGCTTGGCGGTTCGGCCGCCGTATTTCAACGTGGGTTAGAACTGCTGCGCAAGCAGATCCTGATTGGGCCGGAGCGCGTCCCTGGTTCTGTTGCGGCCACCCTCGAAGCGGCCCCTCTATCTGCGGCACCCGTCTATACCTGGGCTGTTCAACGTCTGGAGTGGACGTCGTTACGGCTGCGCCCGCATTTGCTGAATCTACGGTTGCTCCCGGATCATGCCTATTCTGCTTCGGAGAGGCGGTCGAAATCTGGCGACGATCGCATTCCATCGCGTGCGTTGCATTGATTCGGTCGTTCGACAGGCGCGGGTCGGGGTGGCGAACATTGAAATCGCTTGTCCACAATTCACCTCTGTAACGTCGCGGAGAGAATCGCTGGTAGAATGCCGATATCCAGCGATGCAAAACGAATTCACAGCGATCTTCGAGCGTGACGAGGACTGGTTCATCGCGTACTGTCCAGAAATCCCTGGTGCTAACGGCCAGGGTCGAACGAAGGACGAGGCGAGAGAGAATCTTGCGCAAGCAATCGCGTTGGTTCTTGAGTACCGCCGCTAATAGGGCCTTCACGGTGTGCCGACCTACGTCGAGCGTGACACGATCGTCGTGCCATGAAGCGCGTCGGTCTTCTGCGACACTTGCGCAAGCGTGGCTGTTGTCTCAAGCGGGACGATGCGTCCCGTTCGCTTTGGTCGAATCCAAGAACACGGGTGGTTGAAGCCGTACCTCGCCAAACAGAGATCCCGAAATCACTGACCGCAAGATCTGCCGGCGGCTATCGGTCCCAACGATCGGATCGTAGCATCGAGCAACCGGCTTGCATGCAAGCCGGGGACTATCGGCTTCGCACGGCGGCCTGAGCAATCCTTCAATCGGATCCAAGCTGACCCGCCGGAATAGGCTTGGTCCAGATTCGGCGGGCCAGTTGCAGGCCATCGGCGAGTAGACGAAATAGCGCGGCTCGGCCTTGGGCCGGGGAGGGCCCCCTAGGTAGTCGCAGCTCTCGGCAGATTCTTTCCAGCAATGGCTCTGGGGCGGGGGCAACCGGGAGCAGCGCAGCGGCCGGACTTCGGCGCGCGAGGCGGCGGCAAGATGGGCCGGGGCTGGACGCGAAGCTTACGCCTGAGGATCCAGGCCATCACGTCAAGATCTCCTTAACCACGCGAGCAGGGTACTGGCCGATGAGGCGCTCTTCGAGGCCATGCACGTTGAACACCAATTTCTCGGGTTCGAGACCGAGCAGGTGCAGCATCGTTGCGTGGAAATCATGCACGCTGACGCGATCTTCGACGGCCTTGTGCCCGATCTCGTCTGTAGCACCGTGGACATGTCCGCCCTTGACACCGCCGCCGGCCATCCAAATGCTGAAGCCCGCCGGGCCATGATCCCGCCCGGTGGTGCCCGCTTGACCGACCTGTGCCAACGGCATGCGTCCGAACTCCCCGCCCCAGATCACCAATGTGGAATCCAGCAGGCCGCGCTGCTTGAGATCCCGGATCAGCGCCGCGACCGGCTTGTCGGTCTTGGCGCAGGCATAGCCCAACTCGCGGTCCAAGTTCAAGTGGTTGTCCCAGATCTGGTACTCGATGAAGACCTGCACGAAGCGCACGCCTCGCTCCACCATGCGGCGGGCCAGCAGCAATCGCGCTCCATAGGCGCGCGTACGCTCGTCGTTCATCCCGTACATCTCTTTGGTCGCCTCGCTCTCGGACGACAGATTTGCGACATCGGTGGCGGCCATCTGCATGCGGGCAGCCAGTTCATAGCTCTCGATGCGCGCGTCTAATTGCGGCTGCATCGGCCTGGCATCCCGATGGGCGAGGTTCAGCCGCCGCACGAGCGCCCGCTCGGCTTCCATCAGCGGGCTGGGCAGTTCCTGCTCTCGGCGCAGGTTCAAGACGGGTGGACCCTCGGCCCGGAACTTCGTGCCCTGGTAGACCTGCGGCAGCCAGCCGGACTGCCAGTTCTGGAGGTCGTTGATGGGATAGCCGAGCGGGTCGTCGAGGACGATGTAGCCCGGCAAGTTCTGGTTTTCCGTCCCCAGCCCGTACACCGCCCACGCGCCCAAGGCCGGACGCCCCGGCAGCGTGCGCCCCGAATGCATCAGATACAGCGAGGGTTCGTGGTTAAAGTGCTCCCCGTACATCGAGCGGACGAGCGTGATTTCGTCCGCGACGCTGCCGAGGCCGGGCAGGAGGTCGGAAATCTCCATGCCGCACTGGCCGTGCCGGCGGAAGCCGTACGGGGATGGCAGCAGCGTGCCGACTTCATCGGTGAATTCGAGCTGGTTGACGATATCTCGCGGAGCCTCGGCGCCTGCATGCTTCTCCAGTTCCGGCTTGTGGTCGAAGAGGTCGACCTGGCTCGGCCCCCCGTTCATGAAGAGGTGGATAACCGACTTGGCCTTGGGCGCGAAGTGTGGCGGTCGCGGCTTCTGGTCGTAGCTGCTACGCCTGTCGCTGGCTGAGAGTTCGCCGTTCAGCAGCCACGCCAGCGCCGCCCCGTGCAGGCCGTCCCCGATGCGAGAAAAGAAGTCGCGACGATTGGGTCGTTGCATGGCAGATCTCAGTCGATGTACAGGAATTCCGCCGAGTTCAGCAGGGCGTGGGCGAACGAGCCAAGTGCCATCCAGCGCGCCGCCTCACGGCGGGGTCCGGCATGCTTCGTCTCGTCGAGGTGGGCTAGCCAGTGCCGGTCTAGCGACTCCAGATCCGCGATGGCCAAGTCGGCTTCGGCGCCAGTCGGAAGGCGAGACAAGATGCGTTCGTACGCCCCAGCGATCTGGGACGCGCGATCGTCGGGATTCTCGTCGATCAGTCGTCCCGCCAAGAATCTGGCGTGCTCCAGGGCCGCCTCGCCGTTCATCATCTGCAAGGCTTGGGGCGCCACGTTGGACTCCCTGCGCTCGGTGCAGTTCGGCGCGGGTTTGGGGGCATCGAACACCTCCAGCAGCGTGACCGGCGTGCGGCGCTTCCGCAACACGTAAACCGCGCGCCGCCAGCCATCCTCGGTCGCCTCGGGGACGATCTCGCCATTCGCCTTCTTGGAAACCTTGACCGGGCGTCCGAAGCGTGTTGGATCTAACCTGCCGGTCGCTCGCAGAATCGAGTCGTGCAACACTTCGGCATCCATTCGGCGGAGCGGCATGCGGGACAAGAGCAGGTTCTCCGGATCGGCCGCCGCAACCTCCGCCGCCACGTTCGATGTCTGCCGATAGGCACCGGAAGTCATGATCAGCCGATGCATGGCCTTGATGCTCCAACCCCGCCGGACGAACTCGGTCGCCAGCCAATCCAGCAGATCGGGATGCGACGGTGCCGCGCCGGTGAGGCCGAAGTTCGAGGGCGTCGAGACGATGCCCCGGCCGAAGTGGCCGAGCCAAATGCGGTTGACCATCAGGCGAGAGGTCAGAGGATGCCGGGGATCGGTAAGCCAGCGCGCGAACGCCAAGCGGTTGCCGCTCGTGCCCGGCCGGGGGGGAACTGGTGCAAACGGGGCAGTCCGAGCCGCCAGCATGCGCGGCACTCTCGGCCGAACGAGCTCCCCGATAGCCTGTGCGTCGCCACGCTGTAGCAGGTAGGTGCGGGATGGCTCGCCACCCATGTCGTACACGGCCCGGATCTTCGGCGTGGGAATCAGCTTGGCCTTGAGTTCGCTGATCTTGGTGTTGACCGGCCCGGCGGTGTCCTTGAGTTCCGGAAACGCCTCGGCGATCTGGTGCCATTCGCCATCGGCGTTGGGAATTTGCAGCAAGTCTTCGTGCGCGCTGGCGAGCTTTTTCTGAGCGGCTGTCCGCATCTTGCGGGGAGTGTGCGCGACGGCCCGCAAGCTCTCTTGCTGCGCTTCTGGCAACTCAGCCAGCCGCCGCTCGAGTTCCCGTTCAAAGTAGGGCGTGACCAATGCATCGAACTCCGCCTGCAGCTGGTCGATCTCAGCCTCTAGCGGTGCATTTGCCGCCGCCGCGGCCTCTCGCTCGGCGGCAAGGCCAACTTCTAGGAAGCGCTTGGTGGGATCCAGCCAGTCGTACGGATCCAGCGCCGCCTGAAACACCGCTCCGAGACTGTAGTACTCCCGCTGGGTCAAGGGGTCGTACTTGTGGTCGTGGCAGCGGGCGCAGCCGACGGTGACTCCCATCACGGCAGAACTGAGCACCTCGATCTCGTCCGCTACCACATTGAAGCGCTCCGCGATCGAGCCGGTCGCGGATCCGTACGTGCCGTCGGGCGTCATGCGCAGAAAGCCTGTGGCAGCCAGCGTGTCAACGTGCTGTTGGGTAACGCTCTCGAGGTTCGCGTAATCCAACAACTCGTCGCCAGCCAACTGCTCGGTCAGGAAGCGGTCGTAGGGTTTGTCGCTGTTGAGGGCACGGATCACATAGTCGCGGTAGCGCCACGCATGCAGCCGCAGCCTGTCTTCGTCAATCACGCCCTCCGAATCGGCATATCCGGCCAAGTCCAGCCAGACCTGCGCCCAGCGTTCGCCATACTCTTGGGAATCGAGCAGTTGGTCGACCAGCCGCTCGTACGCATCGGGCCGCGCGTCTTCCGCGTAAGCGCGAATCTGTTCGGGCGTCGGCGGCATGCCCGTCAAGTCCAGATAGGCGCGCCGCAGCAGGACGGTGCGGCTGGCTTCCACAGACATCGAGAGCCCCTTGGCTTCAAGTCTGCGCAACAGGAACGCATCGATCGGGTTGCGCACCTGTGCGGAATTCTCGACTTGGGGCGGCTCAGGGCGCACCGGGGTTTGAAACGCCCAGTGGGAGAGCTCCTCTTCGCCTAGCGCACGGTCGGCAGTCGGCTCTTCGTTCTCCGCCGGCCGGGCTCCGTCGGCAATCCACTTCCGCAGCAGCGCAACCTCGGCATCGGTCGGTGTCTTGACATGGTTCTCAAAGAGCATGTCGGGCGGGGGCATCTCGCCGCGCAAGATGCGCTGCAGCAAGAGACTGTCCTCGGGACTGCCCGGAACCAATGCGGGCCCCGAATTACCGCCCTTGTGGCGTGAGACCATCGAGCGCAGATCCAGGCCGCCTTCCTGCCGTCGCTTGCCATGGCAGACCTGGCAGCGCATCTGGAAGATCGGCAGCACGTCGGATTCAGTCGTGCGCAGTTCCGCCGCGACAGCGGCAGAGCGGCCGGCTTCGTCAATCCAAACACGGATCGCGTCGATCTCCGCTTCGGGCAGCTTCTCGCCGCCCATGGGCATCTGACCTGACACCACCTTGCCCAAGAGCAGGCTGCGATCGGGATACCCGGGCACCACCGCAGCACCCGACTGCCCTCCCTCCAGCAGGCTTCGCCGCGTGTCGAGTTGGAGCCCGCCTTGGGGCTGTTCGCCATGGCAGGCCACGCAGCGCCGCTCCAATATGGGCAGCACGGTCGACTCGAAGTCGCTGCCGTGGGCGCTCACAGCACCACACCAAGCAGCGCCGACGGCGAGCCACCCGCAAAGATTGCGAGTACGGTACATCGCCAGAACTATCTTACAGTTCCAGCCGACAGATGGAAACCAGAATCGATGAGCAGATCCATGCAGGCACCCAAATACAAAGGTGTCTCCGCAAACTGCTAAACGCTCATGTGCCGAACATGCTCAGAGTCTGAACCGACCGGCAGAGATCGTCTTTGCGAAATCCCTACGCTGCCCCTCGCTCACTGCCCGCGCTAGAATCAAGCCACTCATGAAATCACGAGATGCAACTCGCAGGTCGTTCTTGGGAACAGGCGCACTCGCGGGGGCGGCATGGACTGCCTGCAACGCACCCGAGGCCGAGGCGCCGGCAGAATCTGGCCAACCGTCCTCGCTCGGCACGCCGGTGAGGCGCTACGGGCAGCGCAGCCCCCACGAAACGGTCGCCCGGGGGGTGCGCGAAAGCAAGACCCCTGAGGCGGCGTCGTCTAGGACGCCGCTGGACCAAACCTACGGCATCATCACGCCATCGGCACTGCATTTCGAGCGCCATCACGCGGGCGTGCCAGAGATCGACCCAGCCACGCACAAGCTGCTGATCCACGGACTTGTGGACCGGCCCATGGCGTTTACCGTTGACGACATCAAGCGGTTGCCTTCGGTTTCGAAAGTCCACTTTGTCGAATGTTCCGGCAACAGCGGCGGAGAGTGGAGCCCGGCCGGGGCTCCCACCGTCCAACTCAGCCATGGCTTGGCCAGTTGCAGCGAGTGGACCGGCGTCCCGCTGCGCATCCTGCTGGAAGAGGCAGGCATTCAGCCGGATGCGAAATGGATTCTCGCCGAGGGCGCCGACGCATGCCTGATGCAGCGCAGCGCCACCTTGGAGAAAGCCTTGGAAGACGGCCTCGTGGCCTATGGCCAGAATGGCGAGGCGATCCGTCCCGAACAGGGCTACCCGCTGCGTCTGATCCTGCCCGGCTGGGAAGGCAACACCAACGTCAAGTGGCTGCGCCGCATCAAGTTGACCGCAGGGCCGCAATACGTCAAGGACGAGACGTCCAAGTACACCGAGCTGATGGAAGACGGCACCGCTTGGATCTTTACGTTTGAAATGGACGCCAAGTCCGTCATCACGGCGCCGTCAGGCGGACATTCCATCAACGGACCCGGCTTCGTGGAGATCTCCGGGCTGGCCTGGTCGGGCCGCGGCAAGATCACCCAGGCGGAAGTCTCCACCGACGGCGGCCAGACCTGGGCTGAGGCGGAACTGCAGACACCGATCTACTCGAGGGCGTTCACGCGCTTCCGCCTGCCGTGGAAATGGGACGGCAGCGAGGCTGTCCTGCTGTCGCGCTGCCGCGACGAATCCGGCTACCTGCAGCCCGGGCGGGCCGAGCTGATCGAACAGCGCGGGCGAAATTCGGCCTACCACTGCAATCGGATCAAGGGCTGGCGGGTCGCCGCCGACGGGAGCGTCACCAATGCAGAAGCCTAGTTTGCTTTCGATCTCAACCCTGCTCGTGTTGGGAGTGGCCGCGCTCTCGGCCCAGACTTACGGAGTAGGGCGCGAAGCCACTGCCGAAGAAGTGGCAACATGGGATGTGACGATAGGCCCAGAAGGGCGCGAACTGCCCGCGGGCAGTGGCACGGCGAAGGATGGCGCACAGGTCTACGAAGTGCGCTGCAAGGAATGCCACGGCGAAGACGGCGTGGGCGGTGACCAAGCCGGACTAGTGGGCAATCCCGATCAACTCAAGCAAGCCCCGCCAATCAAGACCGTGGGCAGCTACTGGCCCTACGCGACGACTTTGTTCGACTACACCCGCCGGGCGATGCCATTCGAAGACCCTGGGACGCTGAGCGCGGACCAAGTCTACGCGGTGACCGCGTACGTCCTGCACTTGAACGGTTTGATTGCGGAAGACGATGTATTGGACCGCGAGAGCCTGCCCAAGGTAGTCATGCCGAACCGGGACGGTTTTGTCCGGGATCCGCGCTAGGCGGCGCGGCGGACAGCCGCGCTAGCCGTGCCGAAACACCAGCACATCCCCATCCTGCACGACGTAGTCCTTGCCCTCTAGGCGCAATTCGCCGCTTTCCTTGGCCTTGGCGTAGCCGCCGTGGGCCACAAGGGCGTCCCACTGGATCGTCTCCGCCCGGATGAAGCGCTTGGCGAAATCGGTATGCACCGTGCCAGCGGCAGAGACCGCCGGGGCTCCTCGCCGAACGGTCCAAGCGCGACACTCTGTCTCTCCCGCCGTCAAGAACGACATCAGCCCCAGCAGATCGTAGGTCGCGGCGACGAGACGCTCAATTCCCGAAGTCGCCAGCCCGTAGCTTTCCAAGTACTCTTGGCGGTCATCAGCGTCCAGATCCACCAGTTCAGACTCGACACTGCCACAGACGGTCGAGAGGGCAAGGTTCTTCCGGCCTCGGGTTAGCTCCGCCTCATACTGGGCCTGCAAAGCCCGCATCTCGGCCGTGCGCTCCTCGCCGACATTGAGCACCGCCAGCATCGGCTTCTCCGACAGGAACTGAAAGCCCTTGAGCAACTTGGCCTGCTCCGGGCCAAGTTCCATCTCGCGCAATGGCAGCTCTTGTTCCAACCATGCTTGGCACTGCTGCAGCAGCTCTTGCTCGGCCAGCAGTGCCGGGTCCTTTCCCCGCTTAAGGTCCTTAGCGAGACGCGACAGGCGGTTCTCCACCACCTGCAGGTCGTTCAACACAAGCTCCAAGTCGATATTTGCCCAATCCCGCAAGGGATCCAGCGAGCCCTCGACATGCATCACGGTATCGTCGTCAAACAGCCGCAACACATGGGCGAAAGCATCGACCGTGCGCAGGCTGCCGATGTAGCTCGGCTCGCGCAGCGCTTCGCGTGACATGCCAGGCATGTCGGCATACTCCACCGTGGCTGGCGTGACCTTGCGGGGCTCGAACACCTCCGCCAAGGCCTCAAGCCGGGCGTCGGGCACCTTGGCAACGCCCAGCTGCACCTTGGTAGATCCCACCCTGGTCTCGGACGCAACTCCGGTGAGGATCTTGAACAGCGATGTCTTGCCGACTTGGGGCAAGCCGATGATGGCGGTCTTCATGCCGGTACGAGTCCCATCTTGACACGCTCGCGCGCCCGACCGAGAGTGCCGACGCCGGCCAACGGCCCTGCGGCTGGCCGGGTGCCTAAAGAAACTCGCGCTCGCGCACCGTCGCGGACAGAACGACCGGTATCCTGAAGACTCATGCACTCCTTCGCCGATTTCGCAAGTCAACAGCGCTCGCGCTTTGAAGACGAGCTGTTCGACTTCGTGCGGATCCCCAGTATCAGCACTCTGCCGGAGCACAAGCCCGACATCGCTCGAGCCGCCGAGTTCGCCAAGCAGCAACTTTCCGT
The DNA here is from genome assembly GCA_965207255.1 of Bryobacterales bacterium. Classification (GTDB taxonomy): domain Bacteria; phylum Acidobacteriota; class Terriglobia; order Bryobacterales; family UBA6623; genus VXMF01. The sequence continues at coordinate 1,609,755 of OZ242276.1, forward strand.
AGCGGGCCTCGAGTCGGTGGAATTGATCGAGGGCAGCGGGCACCCGCTGGTTTACGGCGAATGGCTCGGGGCTGCGGGCAAGCCGACTGTGCTGCTGTACGGCCATTACGACGTCCAGCCGGTCGACCCGCTGGACCTATGGGACTCGCCGCCGTTCGAACCCACGGTGCGTGACGGCCAGGTGTACGCTCGCGGAGCGTCCGATGACAAGGGCCAAGTGTTGGCCAACATCAAGGCGCTGGAGGCGCTTCACCGCACACACGGGAAGCTTCCGGTGAATGTCAAGTTCCTAATCGAGGGCGAAGAGGAAGTCGGCGGCGAGATGATCACCAACTATGTCGCTTCCAACCGGGATCGGCTGGCCGCGGACGCGGCGCTGGTCTCGGACACTGCGATGTATGCGCCGGAAACCCCGACCATCTGCACCGGTCTGCGCGGCATGGTGTATACCGAGTGGATCGCCAAGGGCGCCGACGGCGACCTGCACTCGGGCCTCTTCGGCGGGGTCGCGCCAAACGCGGTCTTCGGACTCGTCGAACTGCTGGCCAAGTGCAAGGACCCAAGCGGCCGGGTGCTGATTCCGGGCTTCTACGACAACGTCGAAGAGCCCTCAGCTGCCGAGAAGGCGAGTTGGGGGCGCATTCCGTTCGACGAGGAGGCCTACAGGCTCACAGAGGTGGGCGCTTCGACCCTGATCGGCGAGCCGGGCTACAGCGTTTTCGAGCGCGTTGGGGCCAGGCCCACATTCGAGGTCCACGGCATTCCGGGGGGCTATATGGGACCGGGCGCCAAGACGGTGATCCCCGCAACTGCGACGGCTAAGGTCAGCGCCAGGCTCGTTCCAAATCAGAAGCCCCATGAGGTCCTCCGTCTGATGCAGGAATTCGCCGCCGCCAACGCACCGGCCGGCATCGAGGTCGAGGTGCGAATGATCCACAAGGCACCGGCCACGCTGGCACCAACCGATCACCCCGCCATCCGGACTGCCGCCAGAGCGCTTCAAGAGGTGTGGGGGAGCGAGACGGTATTCATCCGCTCCGGCGGCTCCATCCCCGTGGTTGGCGACTTCCAGGAGCACTTGGGCATACCAACGGCGTTGATGGGCTACGGGCTGCCCGATGACGCGCTGCACGCACCCAACGAAAAGTTCAGCTTGCGGAATTTCCACATGGGAATCGCCTCGACCGCCAGATTTCTCGAGCTTCTCGGGCAAGCCCAATGCCCATGAAGCTACAGCTCTATTGAGGCGCAACCGGCAAGCGTGCGCCGACGGCGGTAAGGCCCTCGTCCAACAAGGCCGCAAGCTGCTCGGCCTTGGCCCGCTCTGATGCTGCCAGATCGTTGGCTTCGCCGAGGTCCTCGGCAAGGTTGTAGAGTTCGGTCTTGGCCGGATCGTAGAAGCGGATCAGCTTCCAGTCTCCTTGGCGCACCACCGAGTAGGGGTCGTGGCCCGGACCGTGCCGGTAGTGCGGGAAGTGCCACAAGAGCGCCCGATCCGCGAGTTTTCCGCCGCGCAGCGCCGGACCTAGGTCAATGCCATCGATAGCGCGGTCGGCCGGCGGGCGGGTCCCGACTGCCGCAGCGATGGTCGGCAACAGATCAATGCTGGCGACCGGCTCGCCGGAAACCGCTCCGGCCTCGGTCACGCCGGGCCAGCGCACGATCCACGGCGTCCGCAGCCCTCCCTCGTAGGCATAGCCCTTGCCGCTGCGCAGGGGCGCGTTCTCGGTCGGGCGACCTTGCCGGTCAAGCCCTCCGTTGTCGCCTGTGAACACGATCAGGGTGCGTTCGCTCAAACCGGTTCGGTCGAGGGTCTCGAGCAACCTCCCCATGGCATCATCGACGCTATGCACCATAGCCGCGTAGACGGCGTCGTCCTGCCTTTGGCCGTCCCGCCGGCGCTCGTAGCGCTCGATCAAGTCCTGCTTGGCCTGGATCGGCGTATGCACCGCGTAGTGCGACAGATACAGCAGGAACGGCCGGTCCTTGTTGCGTTCGATGAATCCGACGGCTTCGTCGGCCTCTCGGTCGGTCAGGTACTCCCCGGCCTGGCGTGGCGCTAGCGTCGGGATACCCATTGGCAACCGCGGGAGTTCCACGAACGGGTCGAAGTACGAAGGCGGCTGGCCGTAATCCCAGCCCCCGTAGTTCTCGTCGAAGCCCTGGTCGACCGGCAAGTGGCCCTCACCGCCCAAGTGCCACTTGCCGATGAAGGCGCTGGCGTACCCGAGCGGATTGAGCAGTTCGGCCAGCGTGATCTCGCTGTGCGGCAGTTGCAACTCGTTCACGGGCGTGAGCAATTCGCGGTCCGCGCTGCCCGTGCGGTGGTAGCCGTATTTGTCACGAACGTTCGGCCACTGACGCGCGCTGAGCTGGAACTCGGCGCGGATCCAATCCGTGATGCCAAGCCTGGCTGGCGACCTCCCGGTCATCAGCGCAGCCCGCGTCGGCGAGCAGACCGCACACGAAGCATAGCCGTCGGTGAACCGCATGCCTGTCGCCGCCAAGCGGTCGATGTTCGGGGTGCGGTAGAAGTCCGAGCCTTGGCAGCCCAAGTCCATCCAGCCCAAGTCGTCGACCAGAACCACGATCACGTTGGGGGGAGGAGAGGCGGCCGGGAGCAAGCCGGCGAGAATCGCGGCTAAGATGCCGCATCGGATGATCAGGTGCATGACGTATCAACTCTCGGTTCGTGGCGCCAAAGAGCGAAACCGAGTCTACCAAGACGGCGGCTGCCATGCGCAAAGGGCCGCAGCCCTCAATCACGAACACGGCACATGCCCTCGATGTGGTTACGAGAGTGGTGTTCGCGCTGCGATGCATCGTCAGGCGAGGCGCGCTCGATTCGCCGAACGGCGAGAGGTAGTAGAACGCCGCTACCCGGCTCGGACTGGCCGAAAGACCTTCAATCGCAGCTACGGGCGATGCCTGTTGACTCCGGACTGCGCCGAGATCGACCACCGGACACGCTCGGCTACAAATCGCGCAAAAGGGCCAATATCCTGATCAACGCTAGCGCTGTCGAGTGCCGTCAGGTATGGCTCTCGGTCCTCAATCCGAATCACCGTCCAGGGGTAGCCGCCGGACGCCAGCATAGCGTTCATCAAGAACCGGGCGATACGTCCGTTCCCGTCTGGGTACGGATGTACATAACCCAAGAGCCAATGCCCGAGCACGGCCTTGACGCTTGGCTCCGGCTCGCCCCTCAGCAACTCGAACACGGTTGCCATAGCATCACTGACCGCTTCCCAGCGGGGCGGCACGTATCTCGATGTGCGCAAGTAGACCGCGTCTTTGCGATAGCCCGAGAGCGCAGGCGCGCCGATCAACCCTACCGCCACACACGGCTCGAACAGTTCCCTGTACCATTCACGGTGGCTCCCCCGCACAAGATCCGCAGGCTCCGCTCCGTCGATGATCTGCGCGATGTCGCGTCTGACGCGCTGAAACGCCTGCCAGTACCCGTGTGCGGATAGTGCGTCGCGGCTCGCTCGATCCGCCGCGCTACCTTCCGGATTCCAGTTCCCGGAAGCAACGCGTTCGATTAGGTCTGGCGACACGCGATAGCCTTCGATCGATAGCGAGTGGTAGGCATCGCTTTGATAGATGTCATCGACAGCCCTGAGATAGGACTCGTGGTCGGCAGGCAGCCCCGGAGGATCTGGAAAGGACTCGAGCACATGCCCTCGCATCGCGTCCCATATCGCCTGTAGGCGACCGACAATCGGCTGTGGTGAAGCAGTAAGCGCAGTGATTGGCTGGTCCGGTCTGAACGGGTCTTTTTCGCGGACCTCGTATCCGGCCGCTTTCATGGCGTTCAGGATCTCGTCCGCATCCTTTTCGCGGCCGATCCGCCGGAATGCACCGGCCAGCCGCCCGGCGACTACAGAGTGCCCGCCCAGCAGCAGGCCCCGCAAGATATCACTAACATCGGCGATATTCGCAAGAACGACGCGCGTCTCGACCGGGTGGCGGCTGATGAAGCTCCCCGAAACCCTGAAGAGAGCTGCCTCCTGCGAGTATAGGCGCAGTCCATCTCGCAAGGTCATTTCCGACACTTGCGGCAATTCCCTTTCCTTCAGGTCGTAAAGCGATGTTCCAAACGGCAGATCAATCTTGTTGTTCGCACCCTTCGGGCTGTGCACCACAACTTGGGCGGGGATAGCCGTGTTGTCAGAGTGAAGCAGCAGGGATTGCGCGGGTGAGAGGTGCCATGCCGTGTTGAATCGCTCTTCGCAGTATCGAACGCAGAATTCCCAGAACGACGCGTGCCATGGCGTACTGTCACCATCTTGCGTCCCTAGACCGGACGAGATCAGCCAGCCCTTTATGACCTCCCGCAGGAAACCGAATCGCAAGAGACGCTCCCGGTGAACTCGGCTGAACTCTCGTGACGCGAAAACGTGCCGACCGTCGTGCTGAAGGCTCTTGAGGACCTTTAGCGAGGCAGCGAGTTTTTCGTTTGGCGCGAGCATTCGGGGAAACCCTCATTCGTATGCTTGCAAGTACTTCGTGTTGTATTATAGAAAGTTTTTGCTGCTGTACAGTTACAAGTAAATTCTGCTGCACGACAACAAGTAGATCTCGCCGGAAGTCCGGCCAACACTCGCTTTGGGCCAAGTGCAAGGCGCATCGACGATGGAGTTCGACCGATTCAGTGCATGCCTAGAAACGAGCTGGGTTAGGACGGTAGCAGGCCGGCAGGAGGTGACGTCGAGGGAGTCCATCAATCCTGCACGAACGCAAGCATCGCACAACCCATCCCAAAGCAATTCCGGAGTACGTCGTCGAACTCGCCCGGGGTTTGGAATCTCTTCGAGCACTAGGACTGTCTGTCTCGCACGCGACGAGTGTTGGTGCGGACTCCAGCGAACCGTCCATGGAGGACAGCAAGCCCGTGCACCTCCGCCTAGATGGATACCCCAGGGCATCGAAGCGCCAGCGATGGAACCATTCTTGGGAGGTCCGGCAGCGATGGCTGTCGCACTCAGCGGGCATCGGGATAGCAGTTGGGCGTCTGTTGGATCAAGTTCACGGTCCCGGCGCGCAGGTCCTCGTGCTTCGACACAGTTCCGTCCGGCCAAGTCACGGTAAGGTGACCTGGAGGCTGGCGCGCGCCGGTTCCGAAGTACACACGGGAATCCCGAGAGGCCAAGTAGCTTCCGCTGCGGGTCAAGGTACGACGCTGCAACCGGCCGGACTCGCCCTCCAACGCAAGGCTTGCACCGAGTGCATCGCGGTTGCTCTCACAGCCCTCGAGTCGTACGCCAACCCATGCGTTTCCCCCGCCAGATACGTTGCGCGCGAGGTATGGCGCGCCGCCGAGGTTCGAAACAACAAGATCCGGCAAGCCGTTGTCGTCCAAATCGCCGACCGCTGCTCCACGACTGGCCCAAGGGGATGAAAACAGCGCACCTGCGTCGGCGGACACATCTGTGAGCGTGCGTCCGTCCGTGCTGAACAGCAGCGGCGGCTGAAGGTAGCTAATGTGCGGCTGAGACCGCTCGATGTTATCCATCACGTGTCCGTTGGCGAAGAAAACCTCGCGGCGCCCGTCCGCATCGGCGTCGAAAACAGCGAGACCCCAGCCTGCAAAGAGCTGGGTTGCAGCACCCAGGCCCGAGCGACCGGTAGAGTAGTCGAACAAGCCGCCGCCAGCATTGAAGAACAGCGCATAGCGCTCCTGCGAGAGCGTCGTGACGAGCAGGTCGGCAAGGCCATCCTCGTCCAGATCCTCAAACAAGATGCCCATCCCGGCAAATTCCTTGCCGTGGTCGTCGAAGGCGGTGCCCGCCAACAGCGCCTGTTCGGAAAACTTGCCCTCCCCAAGGTTCCGGAACAAGAACTGCCGGTGCGAATCGTTGGCGATCGCGATGTCCGTCCAGCCGTCTTGGTCGTAATCGGCGAAGGCCAGCCCCAAGCCCTTGCCGGCGTGGTCGGCAATGCCGGAATCGACGCTGTCGTCGCTGAACGTGCCGTCCCCGTTGTTGCGGTAGAACACGTTCGATTCGGGCGGAAACAGATCCGGATGGCAGTATGAACGCCCGTGGCTCGCTTCCATGCCGCAGCGATTGTCGACATCAAACCTCCAGCGCATGTAGCGCAAGATCAGTAGGTCCAAGTCCCCGTCCCTGTCGGCGTCGAAGAACCCCGCGCTAGTGGCCCAGCCCCGAACGTCGATGCCCGCCTCGCGGCTGATTTCAACAAAACGACGGCCGCCATCGTTGCGGTAGAGCTGGGCTGCGGGCGAGTCTCCCGTGCCCAAATTCGTCACCAGTAGGTCGGGGTCGCCATCGTTGTCGTAGTCGCCAACCGCAGCGCCCATGCCATAGCCACGCCCTTGGAGAGCGTAGGCCTCGGTGGAATCTTCAAAGCTCCAGTCACCACGATTGAGATAGAGGCGGTTCCAATACTTGGGATCGGACTTGTCCGGTTCGACACCCTCTGCGTGCGGAAACGAGAGGTGGGCACCATTCACAAAGAAGACGTCCAGACGCCCGTCCAAGTCGGCGTCCAACAGGGCGACACCGCCGCCCATGGTCTCCGGCAGGTACTTGCGCGGCGTTTTCGACGGCGTGTGGACGAAATCGATGCCGGTGCTGGCGAGGACGTTCTCGAACCGCTGTGCCGACGCGGGGCAAGTCGCGATGGCCAGCAGACAAGCCATGGCCCGAAACGGCTTCATGGACTCCCCAGTATGATGGTGCCGCATGAGTGCGAAGCTACCCGTGCTGCTGGTTCTCGCGGCTACCTCAGCACTTGCCGGGTCCGTGCGCGGTCGCATTGTCACCGACGACGGCATGCCCCTGCCCGCATCGACCCAAGTTGCGCTGCGCTGCCGGGAGGTGGCACAGCAGGCGGTGGGGGTTGATTCCGAGGGTTGGTTCGAGCTGTCAAATCTCTCCGACACGCAGGGCTGTTCGGCAATCGTCAAAGCAAGGGGCTACAGGACGGCCCGCGTCGAGTTAACCGCGCTGCCGGCGGACCCGCTTATCCCTGCCACTGCCCTGCACCGCCTGGGCAAGAATCATGGCGAGAGCATTAGCGTGTCGCACCTAGCCGCTCCCGAGGCTGCGACGAGGCACTTCCATGCGGCAGTGAGGGAACTGGAAGGGGAGTCGGATGCGGGGATCGAGAAAGCTCTCGCCCATCTGCAAAGCGCGATCCAATCCTACCCCGGCTACGCGCAGGCCTGGTTCGAGATCGGGAGGCTACAGCTTGCGCTGGGCGATGCATCCAAGGCGTTGCAGGCGTTTCAGCAGAGCGTGCAAGCCGACCCATGGTTTGTGAGCCCCTATGAACCGCTGATCCTGCTCTTGGAGTCGAGCGGTGACGCGACGGGCGCGGCGACCGCTTGCGAGAAATTGCGCCGCATCAACCCGGCCCTGCCGCCGGGCTGCCGGGGGGGCTAGCCGCTTGCACGGACGCGCACGTTGGCTGGTCGCCGCGCTGGCACTGGTTGCGGTCGCAACGAATCTTGCTCCGCAGCTGCTCGGCGATGAGAACGAAGTTTCGCTGCGCACCGAGGAACTCGGTCTGGGGTCGGCCACCACGGAGCGCTTAAGGGGTGCCATCGCTACCGGGGAGTGGCTGGCTGCGGAGGACGTCCTCTTCAAGGAAGCGCATCGCAATCCGCGGAATGCAATCCTGCTGCGTGCGCTCGGTATCGCGCACTACCAGTCTGGCCGCTATTTCTCGGCCGCCTCGGCTCTGAAGAGATCCGATGCGCTTGCGCGGCTCGAGCCGGAGGCGCGATTCCTGCTCGCCAGCTCGTTCATTCGCATCGAGCGACGACATTGGGCCCGAGCGGAACTGGAACGGCTGGTCGCACGGGATGGGGCCGCGGGCAGCTACAGGCTGGCACTAGCTCAGGTTCACTACGACCAAGGGCGGTTCGCAGCCGGAGTACGGCAGCTTGATCAGATCCTCGATAGAACGCCCGAATGGGCCGCTGCGCACGATTTGCGCGGACAGTGCTTGGAGGGCCTCGGGGACAACAGATCCGCGATTGCGGCCTTCCAGCGAGCGGTATCGCTCAACCTCAAGGCGGCTGTAGAGTCTGCTTGGCCGCACTACCACCTAGGTAGCCTGTCGCATGACCTCGGCGACTTGGTCGCGGCCGAGACAGCTCTCGCCAGAGCATTAGCTGCGGACCCCGCCCATGCCCCCGCCCGGCGCGAATTGGGCATCGTGTACATGAAAGCGAACAAGCTCCGCCTTGCAGCGGAAGCGCTGGAAAGCGCCGCGCAGCTGTCACCGCTCGATGCAAGCGTCCAGTACAGCCTGGTCTCGGTGTACCGACGCCTCGGCCGAGAAGGTGACGCCGCGGCAGCCATGGAACGATTTCGCGAACTCTCCGAGTGACGCTACGAAGAAGGTCAAGCTTTGCGGGTGACAGCCGCGAACTGATCGCCAGTTACATAGTGCCCGTGTCAAAAGGGGCTATCTCCAGATATTTCAATGCACTACGGGAGATTCCTAGCAGCGAAGATTTTCCGGATTCGGGCGGGAACACTCGGAATCCCCAAACATTCGGGACTCCGTAACTGGATGAGATATGAAATAAGACGCAAATATCACGAAATACCTCCATGTATCGTATCTCTAGCCTCAATTAACTGCAAGATATGGGAGCCTTTTGCAAAATTCCAACTGGCGTGCCACAAGCGAGTGCAGAACGTGAGGCTCATGCCGTGATTGATTAGAATCTGCAATAGAGCGGGCAGAGACAATAAGAAATTCTCATAATTGAGCCGACTCGACTGGGCCGGTGCCGGAGCTAGGCACAGTTCTCTCGTCCCGGCCGTTCCGGGTACCGCGATCCTTGCCTGCTGGCTGTTTACCGACGCTGTGCTCAGAGCGTCAGGCGCATTAACTGGTCCACCGTCAGCGCCACGATGCCGAACATCAGGTGGCAGAGCACCTTGGCGTGTCCGCGCACGCGCACATGCCGCCCTCCGAACTCGTCTTTGAGCCGCCCGTTGACCCGCTCCACCGTCGAGCGCTCGTGGTAGCGCAGCGCCTGCGGCGTCACCTGCCCGATGCTGCGCTGGGCCAGCGCCTCGCGCTTCAGCTCCGCCTTCTTGTGCGCATCCCTCCGCGGGTTGCTGTCGATCAGCGGCACGTGCCCCAGCTTCCGGCTGCAGGCCCGGATCTCCTCCGCATCGTAGGCACTGTCCATCAGGTCGTACAGGTTGTCTACGCGCCCCGCCGTCAGCTGCGCCAGCGGCAGTGCCGCCTGGCTGTCATGCAGCGAGGCCGAGGTCAGCAGGCAACTCACCGGCAGCCCCCCGTCAATCGCGTCAATGTGCAGCTTGTAGCCTGTCCAACTCTCCTGATAGCCCTTCGCATTGCGCTTCACCCCCACGTCACAGACCGTCGGCAGATCGGCTAGCATCTCTTCCAGCGTCATCGACCCCTGCCGCTCCAGCCGGCGCGGCTCCGCCGCCCGTGCTTCTCCCTTGCGCGGTCGCCCGCGCTTGCCTTTCGCCTTGCTTTGCTTGGGCTTACGAGCCGGCTCCTCACGCCCCGGGATGGCCGTCGAGTCGCGCGAGACGTGCCCCGCCAAGTGGCCCTCCAAGTTCCGCTCGACCAAGGCCGCGTGCAATTGCACGGGCAATTCGCTGGCCGCGAATTCGGCGAACGCCCGCGAGAAGGTCGCCTCGCTGGGCAGCGCTCCGGCCCGCTCCCAGCCGCATAGCCGCCGCAGTTGCGGGTCGTGCCTCAGCCGCTCGACCAAGGCCCGCGTAGTCGGCACGTCGAACACCGCCTTGGCCAAGAAGGCCCGCGCCAGCGCGGCCCGGCTCTGCTGCGGCCGCCCTCGCCCGCCAACACACTGGCCGGGCAGCCAATCCTCCACGCGCACCAGTTCCAGCACCTGCACGAAGCGCTTGTTCCGCTCGCTGAGCGGGCCGAGTTCCTCGGCCAGCCACGGGAACAGCCCGTGCTGGAAGGTCTGCCAATACTGTGATACTGTTTCTCTCAGGGACAAGTTCGCTCTCCGTTGCCTAGATCTTCTATTATCCAACAGATGGTGGGCTTGTTTCCACCCGGGCCAGCGCCCCTTGCCCCGCAACCCAAAAAACCGCTATCTCGCTAATTTTGCAAAAGGCTCATGGTAGTACTCGGATCTTGACGGTTTTGACACGGGCACTACATAGCCAAGAGCGTCGGCCAAAGTACACGGTTGACAAGCGGACCCGTAAAACTCGCAGCACGTCACGAGATCAATGGCACGGCGGTTTAGCCTCACCAACCGAGCGCGGTGTGACTCCGCGCTTGCGCAAGGTCGCACGAAGGATCGCTTTGCTGCGGGTTCTTATCGCGTACAATGAGGCTGTTGAGGCGAGGAGTGAACTGGACGCGGGTAGGATCCAGGGCGGGTGTAGACCGCTCGGAAATTGTGCTGGCTGCTTTGGCAGCGGGTGGCAGCAGTGCCGAATACAGCCCCATACAGTTCCAAAAGCTACTATTCTTGATCGACCGGGAGATTCCGGACTACATCGGCGGTCCTCATTTCAACTTCCAGCCATACCACTACGGGCCCTACGACCAGACCGTCTTCGAAGTGGCTGAACTCTTGGCCGAGGACGGCAAGGTGATTATTGACGACAAAGGTCCGTACAGGCATTATTTCTTGTCCGAGGCAGGCTTGAACGATGGGCTCTCCGTGCTAGAGCGAATACCCCGGGCTGCATCCCGATACATGGCAGAGGCTTCGAAATGGGTCCTGCGCCAATCCTTTAGGACACTCCTGTCAGCGATCTATCGGCACTACCCAGACATGGCGATTAAGTCTGTCATGCCAGAGTTGGCGTCACAAGGACAGCAGAGGGCACGCCAGCGGCGGATGCACCCGTTCCTGAAGGGCATGGCAAGTGTGATCCACGTACCGCACAACTCGAGGGGCGAGGATCTGTCCGAGGAGGCGGCCGCCGATCGGGACGCGGTCGCGGTCGCTAGTGTCTGGAGGGCGGTGGGAGACGATCTTCGGTTCGCGATAAGACGTGAGCATGCGGCCCGGCATTGATGATGGCTGGTAGGGTTAACCCACAGAAATCCCTCGCACCGCAGGTGCGGGACGCCAAGGTAATCGGTGACCGCCCTATGGAGCAGCCTAGCGAAGCGCTCCACCCATATCGAGCGGAGGTCGAGTATTTCCGCGGACCGATCCCGCCACCCGATGTGCTCAAGGAATATGAGGCGACCCTGCCTGGCGCAGCTGAACGTATTTTCGAGATGGCCGAGACCGAAGCATCACATCGCCACCGACAGCAAGATTTTGAACTGCGGTCGGACGCAAAGTTAGAGGCGCGTGGTCAAATATTCGGTTTCGTGCTCGGAGTGGTCGCGCTCATAGGAGGAATAATCCTTATTGCCCTCGACAAGACCATACTTGGAACGGCCGCTGTGATCGGTGCAGTAGCCGGCCTCTCGGGTTTGTTTGTATGGGCTCGGGGTAGGGGACGAGATCTGGCTCCCCCGAAGCGGCGTGAGAAGTAACGGAACCGCAGATTGCTTCCGCCGGAGACCCTCGTGATCGCCGCTATCTCGCCCCGAGGGCATGAAACCTCTTCCTAGCCGACTCTAATGGGATGCTCCCGCCCAGCGGGAATTGGGCGTCGTTTACATGAAGTCGAACAAGCTCCGCCTTGCGGCGGAAGCGCTGGAAAGCGCCGTGCAGCTGTCACCCCTGGATCCGAGCGTCCAGTACAGCCTAGCTAGTCTCGGTGTACCGACGCCTCGGCCGAGAAGGTGACGCCGCGGCAGCCATGGACCGATTTCGCGAACTCTCCGAGTGACGCTGCGCAGTGGGTGGCACAGGCCACGTGAGCAACACGTCTCGGCTGCCAGCCCATGTCCTGTCTTCGACGGCACGAACGCATTCAAGGCTGGCTGGATGTCACAATTACCGTGTTGCACTGATTCAGTGTTTTATTCACAAGGGCCGGCGGCGATGAAGAACATCACGATTACCCTGCAAGAGGACCTAGCGCGGTGGCTTCGCGTGAAGGCAGCCGAAGATGACCGCAGCGTATCCAACTGGCTTGCCGAGTTGCTTGAGGGGATGCGACTCAAACAGGACGTATACGAGACTGCGATGAGACGCTACCTAGAAATGAAACCGCGCAAGCTGGACTGGCTCGATGGTCGCAAGCCAACGCGCGAGGAGTTGCATGACAGGCCCGGTCTTCGTTGATACCAACATCTTCGTCTACCGGCACGACCTGTCCGATTCGGCCAAGCAAGAACTCGCCCAAGAATGGATCAAACGCTTGGTGCATACGCGGACGGGCCGTTTGAGCTACCACGCCTTGCAAGAATTGTTCGCGACCCTCACGCGAACGAGGGGGCCGAGTTTCCGGCCCTCTGAGCCGTGCGAAATCGTCGAAGCGCTCGCGACCTGGCAACCGATTCAGGTTGACCTATTCATCCTGCAGCGAGCTTGGGCAGTCCAAGAGCGCTACCGGATCTCTTGGTGGGACTCGCTTATCGTAGCCGCGGCCCGGGCAAGCGCCTGCCGGACTCTGCTAACTGAGCACCTGCATGACGGGCAGGTTCTTGACGGCGTCCGTGTCGTCAATCCATTCGCATCGCCCGGACGAAGGCCGCTCGAGATCCTAGGGGCGGCTCCTTGATTCACTGGGGGGCGCCGATGGTGCAATCCAATCGGACCGTTGAAAAACGTAGCTGCTAGCCCTTCACGGGACGCCTGTAGGCGGCGCGGAAGCGTCGCACCCGAGGCCTCTCGGCGTCGAGGTAGTCGTCAAACTCGATTCTCTCGAGGCCAAAGCGACTAGCCGCCTCAAGTTCGGCACGCGTCAACGGCCACGGCATCTCGCCAGGCTCGTCCGTTGCATCTCTTGCCCTCGCGATCATCAGCAGGACCCCATCCGGCGCGACGAACCCTGCCAATCGGCCCACCGCCTTCGCTCGCAGCCCGTGAGGGAGCACCTGAAGCGTGTAGGCTTCGTGGACCAAGTCATACCGCCGCGTCCATTCCTGGGGTGGCTCGAATAGGTCGGCTGCAACGTATTCCACCGCCGACTCCGGGAAGCGCTTGGCCGCCTGCGCGACGGCGGAAGGCGACACATCGAACCCAGTCACCTCAAAGCTCCGCCGACTCAGTTCCTCGGCATCGTCACCCAAGCCGCAGCCCACCACAAGCGCACTCTTCCCTGCCCCATCCAACTGTTCGCGGTCGAGCCAGGCGACAAGGTTGGGATTCGCCTCTAGGTCGGCCCAAGGAACGACCGAATGGCCAGAAGATTCCACTTGGGCGTACAACTGCTCAAACCAAGCCAAGGGCTCTCCCCTGTCGATGGCCGCTTGCGCCAGCCTTCGTGCGATTTGCCGCCGCATCGCTCGGCAATGTATCACGCGGCGGAACCGGCGATCAGCGCACCCGGAACGCGCCCAACCGGTCCTGGCGAAGCGCCACGTTGCGAACCCGCCACAGCCCCTTGGCTCTTGGCCTTGAACTGGGGATCACCACCCGCCGAGCCAACGCTTACGCACAATGGCCGGCAGCCGTCAAAGGCTTCAGAAGGCGCTGCGATGGCTCCGAATCGGCTCGGTTGCCGCTATCCGACCGCCGGGTGCCATGCTGAGCGTAAGCGTCCAAGAACTCGCGACGAACGAGCTGTCCAGCCGGCGGCGCAGGCCGAAGTCGTTCGGCAGTGGTTCGCAGTTGCGAATCACCCGCTCGGAATCAGACCGCACCCATTCCCGTCGACCGCTCGACCGCGGGTGCACGACATCAATTTGGGATAGCTGATATTTAGGGACTACGCGTTGCGATCTCTCCCATTCTGTTTGTATCGCGCAATCCTTTCCTTTAACAACTATTGTTAAAGGCAAGGAGGCCCACGTGCCAGACTCTCCCAACATCACCTCCCTCGAACTGCAGCGCGAGCACATCCTCGCCGACATCGCCGCGCTCGGCGACATGCGTCCCGGTTCCCTCGTGCACCGCTACATGAAGTGCAGCACGCCCTCCTGCCGTTGCCGCCAAGAGGGCGACCCCGGCCACGGCCCCTATTTCGTGCTCGTGCGTGATGTCGGCGGCAAGCGCACCTCGCGATCCCTGTCCAAGGCTGCCGCGGATGCCGTCCGGCCCCAACTCGACGAGTACCAGCGCTTCCGACGCCTGACCGCCGCGCTGGTCGAGGTCAGCGAGCAACTCGCCGACGCCCGTTCACAGCACTGCGGCGGGGACACCCAAGGCGTGCCAAAAAAAAGCCTGCGCACAGGAGTTCGTCCCCGCCATCGAAGACGAGCTCGCCCGCTTCGTAGCTCCCGGGGCCTCCGACGCGGTCGATTTCGAGGCGCTCGAGACCCGTCTCCGGTCCCGCGCTCTGGAACTGGCCGCCCGGGCCGTCGAACGCCGCTTGGACGAGGACCGCAGCGAGCACTGCGGCCCGCACCGGCCCTGCCCCTGCGGGCAGACGGCACACTACGCCGGCAGGCGCGCTAAGACCTTCGCAACGGTGTTGGGTGCGCTGACGCTGCAGCGGGCCTACTACCACTGCCCCGCCTGCCGCCACGGCTTCTTCCCGCGCGACCGGGCCTTGGGCATGGCCCGCACGGACCTTTCGCCGGGGGTCACCCGCATGACCGGGACAGCCGCCGCCCTAGTCAGCTTCGCCCAGGCCAGCTCACTGCTCGACGAGTTGGCCGGCGTGCAGGTGGGCAGCAAGCACGTGCAGCGCACTGCCCAGGCCTTGGGGCGTGAGATTGCCGCCTTGGAGCGGCAGTCTCCAGGCTCAGCGGCGGCAGCGCCTGCCCCGACGGTGTATCTGGGTGTCGACGGCACCGGCGTGCCGGTCCGCGCCAGCGAGACGGTCGGGCGCGCTGGCAAGCAGCCCGACGGCTCGGCCCGCACCCGCGAGGTCAAGCTGGTCGTCGTCTGGACCGCCGAATCGCGCGACGACGAGGGCCGTGCCGTGCGCGACCCGGGTTCGGTCAGCTACACCGCCGCCGTGGAAAGCGCGGCCAGCCGCGACACCGATCCGGATCCCTCCGAGTTCGCCCAGCGCATGCGCCGCGAGGCGCAGCGGCGCGGCTTCCCGCTCGCCCGCCGCCGCGTCATCTTGGGCGACGGAGCTAACTGGATCTGGCGCATCGCGGGAGAGGACCACCCCGGCGCGATCCAGATCGTCGATCTCTGGCACGCCAAAGAGAAACTGTGGGAGGTGGCCAAGGCACTCTTCGGCCGCGACAAGGCGCAGCACGCGCCGTGGGCGGACGCCCGCTGCGACGATCTCGAGCAGGGTCGCATCGACGGCCTGCTCGCCACCCTGCGGGCTCACGCTGACAGCTGCGAGGAAGCCGCCAAGTGCGCCAACTACATCGACAAGAACCGCAGCCGCATGCGCTATCCCGAGTTCCGCGCACAAGGGCTGTGCGTAGGCTCTGGAGTGGTCGAGGCAGGCTGCCGCACCGTGGTCGGCCGCCTCAAGCGCTCGGGCATGTACTGGACCGTCGACGGTGCCAACGCCATCCTCGCCCTGCGCTGCTGCGTGCTCAGCGGCAACTACGAGGACTTCTGGGCTGACCGGGACGAGAACCCCTGCGTCCAACCGGCGATCCAAACATAGTGTCGTGCACCCCTCGACCGCGGAGCAATTGACCGCGGTACAGAATTTATGTAAGCTTGTTTCCGGGCAGGGGCGAGTCCACGAATGGTCGCGGTTTCCGATCCTGCTTGGGATTCAGGGGAGTAAGTTCATGCGATTGGTAATTCGCCTGCTGGCAGCAGGCATGCTGATGGCCGCGCTGGCTTTGGGCCAGACCAGCGGCACAATCCAAGGAACCGTCACGGACGATTCCGGCGCCGTTATTCCCGGCGCACAGGTCATGGTTTCCGGCCTCGAGACCGGTGCCGAGAACTCGGTTTCGACGAACGAGGTCGGGTTCTTCACGGTTCCCGGCCTGAACCCGGGCCTGTACTCGGTCACGTGCTCGTCGGATGGGTTCTCGAGCAGGGAGTACCCGGAAGTTCGACTTGAGGTGCAGCAGACCATGCGCATCGACTGCGCGATGTCGGTGGGCTCGGTCACCGAGACCGTCGAGGTCAATGCCGCCGCCATTCTGATCCAATCCGAGAAGACCGAGGTCGGCCAAGTCATCGACTCCAAGCGAATCCTTGAAATGCCTCTCAACGGGCGCAACTACCTCGAGTTGGCCAAGTTTTCCGTCGGCGTGCTGCCGTCCCGCGAAATGGGCAAGGGCACCCGCCATGACGGCGTGCGCGGCGGCGAGGGCGGCATCTTGGCCGTCGGCATGCACGCAGCCCAGACCAACGTCTTGCTCGATGGCGCCGACAACTCGTCCCGCAATTCCGGCGGCGCGCTGGGCTTCCAAGCCCAAGCCACGAAGCCGTCCGTGGACGCGGTCGGCGAATTCAAGGTGGTGACGAACAACATGTCCGCCGAGTACGGCTACCGAATGGGCGCCAAGGTCCTCGTCAGCACCAAGTCCGGCACGAATCAATTCCACGGCTCGATCTACGAGTTCATTCGCAACGACAAGCTCGACGGAACCAACTTCTTTGCCAACCGAGTCGGCGCGGCCAAGCCGACCCTGCGACGCAACCAGTACGGCTTTACTGCTGGCGGGCCCATCGCAAAGAACACGCTGTTCGGTTTCTTCAGCTTCCAAGGCACGAAGGATCGTGCCGGCCAGAGCTTCACCGCCTCGGTGCCGAGCCAGGCTGCGCTGGGCGGAGACTTCTCCAACCAGCCACACCCCGACCGCGACATTTTCGATCCGTTGACGCTAGACGAAAACAACACGCGCAGCCAGTTCCCGAACAATAGGATCCCGGCAGATCGTTTCGATCCCGTCGCGACGGCGCTCTTCGGCAACTACCCCGCACCGAACATCTCCGGCAGGGAGAACCTGCGGAACAACCACTTCTTCTCTCCGGCAGACACGATCGACCACAACCAGTACGACATGCGCTTCGACTGGAACATCAACACCAACAATCGCTGGTTTGCGCGCTACTCGATCCGGGACGAGTTCGTGTTGCAGAACGGCAGCCTGCCCCTGCCCGCCAACGGTGGCAATGGCCAGACAATCGACTTGCCCGGGCAAAACTGGGCGTCGGCCCTCAACACGACGTTCGGTCCGACTATGTTCAACGAGCTGCGCTTCGGCTACACGTTCTTCCCGACCCGCTTTGATATACCGTTCACGGAACAGCTCAACCCGACATTCGGCGTTTTGGGCGCTCCCGGAGATGCCATCGACGACGGGCTGAACCACGGCTACGCGCTCTCGCTCGTGAGTGGCTTCCAGTCCGTAGGCCCTCGCGCCTTCTGGCCGAACGTGAACAAGATGGACAATCTCCAGATTTCCGACAATTTCACGTGGGTTAAGGGCAGCCATACGATCAAAGTGGGGGCGGAGTACCGTCGAACACAGATACCGCGCTCGCCATCGCGTTTCCGCCGGGGCCGGTTCCAGTACAACGGTCAATACACGGCCGAAATGCCACTCGTTGCTGCCAGCCGCGGCGCGACGGGCAATGCCCTCGCTGATGGCCTGTTGGGTTGGAACAATAACGGTCGCTGGGGCTGGCCGAACGGCGAAGAGCAGGTCATTCCTTACTGGGGAGCCTTCATCCAAGACGATTGGAAGATCACCTCGCGTCTAACGCTGAACCTAGGCCTGCGCTACGAACTCTTCCTGACGCCAACCTTCCCTGACCCGCAGACCCATTCGCTCAACAGCACGGTCGTGCGCTTTATCGGTGAGGCCAACGGGCGCGCCATCGACCCAGGCGAACGCCTGTCGGTGGCCAATGGCGGCTGGGGCGAGGCAGAATACCTGCCCCATTTCCAGACGCCCTCGAGCGGTTCCGATTGCGCCTGCGAGAACGATATGAACAATTTCGCGCCGCGCATCGGCCTTGCCTATCGCGTCAACAACGCGACTGTCGTCCGTGTCGGCATCGGCATGTTCTATGGCGAGCATGACAACACGGGTGGCGAGGCGGCCCGCTTCAACACCGGGGCACCGCAGTCCAACGAGTTCGACAACAACCAGCCGCGCACCCACAGCACGTTCTTCACTAGCGACGGCTTCCCGGCGTCGACGCGCGCGGGCCTTCCGCGAGCCGGACTCAACGTCAACGTGAAGAAGGACGGCGTATGGCCGAGCTTCTACGCGGCCCAGTGGTTCTTTGACCTCCAGCGCGAGCTGCCCGGCGACACGCTGCTGACCATCGGCTACAACGGTTCCTCCACTTCGCAGATCCACGGCGCGATCCAGATCAACCGACCGCTTACGCCGCACCCTACAACTCGCTGGCAGGCGCGTCGGATCCGGCCCTTCTTCAACAACGTGTCTTTGCGCGGAGTGAACTTCCTGAACCAAAACTATAACTCGCTCACCGTTAAGGGCGAGAAGCGGTTCACCGGGGGCTTCACTTTCCTGAGTTCGTTCACGTGGGCCCACAACATTGACGTCGTCAACGAGAACCTGACCACAGGAACGACCTCACAGCAGCGATTCACGTACAACCAAGGCCTCGAGCGCGGCAACGCGTCGCTGGATCGCCGCTTGGCTTGGGTGACCAGCTTCGTCTATGAGCTGCCGTTCGGCCCCGGCAAGAAGGCGCTCACGAGCGGCCCCGGGGCATGGATCTTGGGCGGCTGGCAGGTCGGCGGCATCCTTAACCTTCTCGGAGGCACGCCAGACAGCCACTCGTTCAACCAAGACACCACCAACGTGGGCGGCGCGAACCGCGGCAACTTGGTCGGAGAGTTGAACCTGCCCCAGTCGCAGAGGACCATCGACCGCTGGTTCAACACCGATGCGGTCGTGGCCGGCGGCTCCGGAGTGATCGACGATGCCGGACGGAACCTGATCTGGGGGCCAGGAACGCGGGCGCTCGACTTTTCACTGTCGCGCAGATTCAATCTGCCGTGGGAAGGCGACTACCTGCAGTTCCGTTTCGAGTCGTTCAATTTCACCAACACCCCAGTGTTCGGACGCCCGGACACGCGGATCGGAAGGCCCACCGCCGGCCGGATCGTCACGGCTTCCGAGCCGCGTCGCATCCAGTTCGGCTTGAAGTGGATCTTTTAGCCGAAGCACCTACCAGACTTACACAGCGGGCACCCAGGTGGGTGCCCGCTTTCTTGTTTGTGCTCAAGGTTGAACGCAGCAAGCGAGGCCACGCCAATGCGGGTCACCGTCCCGAGTGGGCTATGATTGCGACAAGATCGAACCGCCGGGCCAGCATCCGGCGAGACCCTAGGGAGATTTCACACCGATGCGTGGCAATCCACAAGTTCTGACGGTCCTGCGCGAACTTCTCAAGTACGAGTTGACTGTGATCAACCAGTCATTCCTGCACGCCCGCATGTGCTTGGACTGGGGCTACGACAACCTGGCCAAGCGGATCCGCAAGGACTCCGTCGCGAACATGGTGTACGCCGAGCAGTTGATCGACCGGATCCTGTTCCTTGAGGGCATGCCGAACCTACGCGACACCTACTCTCTCAAGATCGGCTCGGATGTAGGCGAGATCCACGCCCATGACCGCAAGCTGGCCAAGAAAACCGCCGGTTGCGCAAACGCCGGTATCAAGACCTGTGTGGAGCACGACGACGATGCGTCTCGCGAACTGATTGAGGGCATCCTCACCAAGGAAGAGGACCGTATCGATTGGCTCGAGTCGCAGTTGCAGATCATCAAAGACGCCGGCCTAGGTCTCTACTTAGCGCAGCAGATCCGCACCGGCTGACCCACGCTTGCAGAGCTAGCGGCATCACCGGGCGGGATCGGGTATCCTTGATTCCACTTTGCCCGCGCTCACGGGATACGCCCAAGCGCAAGAGCGCTATGCAGCGATCGGGGTTGACTGCAATGCCGCGCTCAAGCGCCTCGCCTCCCTCCAGATCTCGCTGCACTGCTGGCAGGGCGACGACATCGCGGGATTCGAAGGCCAGACAGGTGATGTCGGCGGGGGATTGGCAGTCACGGGCAACTACCCCGGTCGGGCGCGCACGCCCAGCGAGTTGCGCAGGGACTTCGAGAAAGCCGTCTCGCTAATCCCCGGGCGACACCGCATCAACCTGCACGCCATCTACGCCGAGCCCGGCAACCAGCCGATCGAGCGCGATCAACTGCTGCCCGAACACTTCGCGGGCTGGATCGATTGGGCGAAAGAGATGGGCCTAGGCGTGGACTTCAACCCGACCTTCTTCGCCCATCCGCTGGCTGAAGACGGATTCACACTGGCGCACTCGGACGAGGGTATCCGCCGCTTTTGGATCGAGCACGGCCAAGCCTGCCGCCAGATCGGCGCCGCGTTCGGACAGGCGCTGGGGTCTGCGTGCGTGACAAACGTTTGGATCCCAGACGGCTACAAGGACCTGCCGGCCGACAGAAAGATCCCGCGCGAGCGCTTGGTGGAGTCGTTAGACGCAGTGTTTGCGGAACCGCTCGATCCCGCCTGCAACCTCGACGCGGTGGAGTGCAAGCTGTTCGGGCTCGGTTCAGAGTCCTACGTAGCCGGCTCGCACGAGTTCTACCTCGGGTACGCGATCACCCGCGGCAAGGTGCTCTGCCTGGACGCGGGCCATTTCCACCCGACCGAAGTGGTCTCGGACAAGATTTCAGCGGTGCTGCTGTGGCTGGACCGGCTGCTGCTGCATATCAGCCGCGGCGTGCGATGGGACAGCGACCACGTGGTGATCCTATCGGACGAGGTGCGCGAAATCGCCAAGGAACTGGTGCGAGGCGACTATCTCGGACGGGTACATATTGGACTCGACTTCTTCGACGCCAGCATCAACCGCGTCGCCGCGTGGGTGATCGGCGCGCGGGCAGTCCAAAAGGCGCTGCTGCTGGCATTGCTCGAGCCAACCGAGCAGCTGCGGGAATTGGAGCGAGACGGCGACTTTACGGGCCGGCTCGCACTGCTCGAACTCCTCCGCACGATGCCGTTCGGGGCAGTCTGGGATCAATTCTGCGAAGGCAGCGGCGTCCCGCCGGAATCAGCGTGGCTCGGGGAGATCCGCGCCTACGAAGCACAAGTCTTGAGCCACCGCGAAACCTAGCACGAGCCAGAGCCAAACCTATGAGTGATTCCACAGTGACGACCAGCGCAAGCCACGACCCCGAATTCCTTTACGAGTTCGACCGGGAGCCGATCCCTCGATCCCGTCTGCTGGGACCGGGCTACTTCGCCGGCGCGTATGCCGGGGAACATGTTGCCGCCACCGAGTTCGTCATCGGGGTGACCTTTGTCAACTGGGGCGCGAGCGTCCAAGACATCTTCTTCGGGTTGGTCGTCGGAAACTTGCTGGCAGTGCTGACTTGGACGCTGGTGTGCGCGCCGATCGCCGTCGATACCCGCCTGACGCTGTACTGGTACCTGCGCAAGATCGGCGGGCCGCGCCTGAACTCGATCTACAACCTGGTCAATGCCTGCCTGTACTCGATCATGGCTGGGTGCATGATCACGGTGTCGGCCTCAGCGGTGCGCATCCCATTCGGCATCCCGCCCCAACTCGACTGGTACCCGACCGATTTCCGCTTTGTTCTGGTGGTGCTTGCCGTGGGCGCGGTGGTGGTGACACTGGCGGTTCTGGGCTTCAGAAATCTGGCCACCTTCGCCACGGTGTGCTCGCCATGGATGTTCCTGATGTTCATCGTCGGCGCCCTAGCGGTCTTGCCCGAGTTGTTCGCCTCGTCGGGCGAGCAAGGCTTCTTCGAAATGGCCCGCAAGTCCGTCTGGACGGGCCAGACTCCCGATGGCAGCGAGCCCATGGGCTTTTGGAAGGTCGCCGCCTTCGCGTGGATCTGCAACCTCGGCATGCACGGCGCGCTATCCGACATGGCACTGTTCCGCTTCGCGCGCAAGAAGTCGTACGGCCTGTTCTCCTCGTTCGGGATGTTTCTCGGACACTACCTTGCATGGATCTGCGCCGGTCTGATGGGAGCGGGTGCCGCCATATTGATGGGGAGCCCGCTGGTGCAACTCGACGCCGGCGAGGTCGGCTATCAAGCGCTGGGCTGGGCGGGGGCGCTGGCCGTGGTGATCGCCGGTTGGACCACGTCGAACCCAACCCTGTATCGCGTCGGGCTGGCGCTGCAAGCTGTCACGCCCAACTGGTCCCGCGCAAAGATCACGCTGGTAGCCGGGGTGGCCACCACCGTCATTGCCTGCTTCCCGTTCGTCTTTACGGGCTTGTTGGACTATGTCGCGGTTTACGGCTTGCTGATCTCCCCGATCGGCGCAATCGTGGTGACCGAGCACTGGATCTTCCCCCGCACCGGGTTGCGGCGCTATTGGGCCAGCCACGCGATCAATTGGGCGGCCCTGCTCGCATGGGCCATCTCGGTGGCTCTGGCGGTGTTGTTGGAGCGCAGCGGGACGCTGCACCTGTTCTACCTGTTCCTGCCGGTGTACGGTTGCGGCATGGTCTCGTACTGGCTTCTGGCCAAGGCAATGGGAGCCGGCGAGAAGGGTACCGCCGAAAGCGAGGAGGCATCTGACCAGCCGCGGCCTAGCTCCGAAGCGCCAGCGCCGCAAAACCAGCCTGCCGACGCGCGCACGATCATCGCGGGAACGGTTGCCGCGTTGGCACTGGCAGCCTGTGTCTGGCTGGGGTACTGCACAATGACCGCGCCGGAGGAGAGCTACAGGGTGATGCTGGGCAAATTGCACACGCAACTGCCGATCCCGACGCTGCTGTATTTCGTAGCCGGAACGATCTTCTTCACCCTCCGGGAGCGCTCCAAGCGCGGCCGTGCCGCATCGGGGGCGACGTAGCCGTGAAGATTCGCAGGATTAGCGCGTACCAAGTCGACCTGCCGCTGGCCGAGGGACCGTACAACTGGTCCGGTGGGAACACAGTCGCAGTCTTCGACAGCACCATTGTGCGGATCGACACAGACGAGGGCCTCAGCGGCTACGGTGAGGTCTGCCCACTCGGGCCCGCCTACCTGCCCGCCTACGCGGCGGGAGCAAGGACCGGGATCGCAGAGATCGGACCAGCCCTATTGGGGCTGGACCCTGCCCAGCTAGGGACGCTCAACGAGACGATGGACGCGGCCCTGAAGGGGCACCCCTATGTGAAGTCTCCGATCGACATCGCCTGCTGGGACATCTTGGGGCAAACGGCGGGATTGCCATTGTGCGAATTGCTGGGCGGTCGCTATGGAGATGACTTCGTCCTGTACCGGGCCATCTCGCAGGAGACCCCGGAACGCATGGCCGAACTGGTCGCCACACACCGCGCCGCAGGCTATTCGCGGTTTCAGCTCAAAGTGGGCTCCGACGTAGCGACGGACATCCGGCGCATCCGCGCAGCCTCGGAGGTAGTCGGCGAGGACAACCGCCTGATCGCGGATGCCAACACCGGCTGGCTGATGCATGACGCGATGCGGGTCGTGCGCGCGGTGGGCGACCTCGATGTGTACATCGAACAGCCCTGCGCGTCCTACGAGGAATGTCTCTCGATCCGCCGACGGACAGACCATCCTTTCGTCCTCGACGAGTCCATCGATAGCATCCGTGCCTTGCTGCGGGCCAACAGCGATCGCGCGATGGACGTGATCAATCTCAAGATCAGCAAGCTGGGAGGCCTAACGAAGGCACGGCAGATGCGCGACCTATGCCTGACCTTAGGCATCGGCATGACGATCGAGGACACCTGGGGCGGCGACTTTACGACCGCAGCGATCGCTCATCTGGCGCATAGCACGCCGCCCCGAGCCCTGTTCACGTCGACCGACTTCAACAGCTACGTCACCGTCCACACAGCCCGCAATCCGCCACTGCGCCAGCTCGGCCGGCTGGCAGCGCCAAGCGCGCCGGGCCTTGGCTTGCAGCCCGACGCAGAGGTTCTGGGCGAGCCGGTGCTAGTGGTCGAGTAGGTGGCATCCGCTACCGTCAGGATCAGCGCAACGCCCGCAAGACGGCCTGTGTGGCGGCTGCGTCCTGCACGGCCAATCCTACCGACTTGAAAAACGTCACTTCGTCTTCGGACGAGCGCCCCCCGGCTTTCCCGAGCAACAAGCTACCTAGATCCGAGCGGACGTGATCGGCATCGACAAGCCCTTCGCGCATCGCAATGATCAAGTCGCCCGCCTCTTCCAGCGCAGCGTCGCGGTCGTCGACGAAAACGCCAGCCCGAGCGACCGTCGCTCCCGGAATCTCCCGGTCCTCGGCGTGAAACGAGCCGATCGCATTGATGTGCAAACCATCCGGCACAGCATCGTTTTCGAATACGGGAACCCGTGACGTGGTGGCAGCACAAGCGATGTCAGCACCGGCTAGGGCGGAAGCAGCAGAGTCCGCCACGCGAAAGCTACAGTCCGGACCTGCGCTAGCCGCCAACTCTTCCGCCATCGCTACGGCGGACTCGGTGTTGGGGTTATAGATCCGGACTTCCTCGATGGATCGCACCTCGCGCATCGCCCTCACTTGCGTGCGCGCATGGACTCCACTGCCGAAGATCGCCAACACCGCACTGTCCTCGCGGGACAGCAGGTCGGTCGCCAAGCCACACGCAGCGGCGGTGCGAATGGCGGTGAGCGAGGCCCCGTCCAATATCGCTATCGGCACGCCGGTCTCCGCCTCAATGGCGATAACGGTCCCGTGGATCGAATCGATGTCCTTCTCTCTGTTGGCCGGGAACACCGACACCACCTTTACGACCAGAAGGGGGACATCGCCAGCATTCAACGCGACCGGCATGACCAGCGTGGCACCGCGCGTGAGGCCGGTGTGAAGAACCGTCCTTGGGGGGCCGTCCGCGCTGCCTTCGACGTGAGCGACGAAGGCCTCCCGCATGGCAGCGATTGCGGCGCCCATGGGCAGGGCGCGGCCTATCTCGTCCGGGCCAAGCACCCTCATTGGGTGTCCCTGCCAGCCGTCGCAGCCAACCTTCGATTGCAAGCCAGATGGATCACAACCAAAATGCCAACTTGTACGAGCACCGTGCCTACGCTACCACGGCCCCTGCGCCGAACGGGCGCAACCAGCCGCCCGGATCGTCCCGCCAAGCCTGATACAACAACCACGCGGCAAGTCCGGCCGCCTCGATCTGCACTACAACGCATATGACCACGTCCCGCCAGCGCCCGATACGGATATCGAAATGCTCGTAGCTGAGCATAGCCGCGCGAGCCCTGGCCGCGCCGTGGCACCCCAGGGCCAACGCGTAGAAGATCCCGGAGAGCATCGGCGAAACGCCCCAGGCCAAGTTCAGGTCTCGTCCCGGGAGCAGTGACCAAATCCGAATCGCATTGCGGACATCCTTGACGACGAGAGCCCGCATGGACGGAATTCAACGCTTTACCACGGCCTACCCAACACGAGACGGACTTTGCATGCAAGTTCTGGCGTACCGGTGCATCCGGATCAGAGATGGGTCTCAGCCGCCTCTCGGACAGCCATCGAGCAGTTCCTAGTACGCTAAGCGGAAATCTCGCTAACTTCCACACGGACGTGTCCAGCCGACGGGTGAAGTGTTAGTGACCTCCCAATCGCCAGCCCAGCGACCATCCGAGGGTCGCGGACGGCTCTGAGCTTGCCCAGGCACCACATGTCCACCGCACACCCCCAACACTTGCTGCTGATCGCTACAGTCGGCAGCACTGCCGAGCCGTTAGCAGTGTCGATCCTGCACTGGCGGCCCGCCAGAGTCCAACTTGTATTCCCCGCGTCGACCGGCGTCACGGTCGACACGATTCGGCAAGAGCTCCATGCGCGGGGATTCGCCCTACCCCTTGGAGCCTGCGATTCATTCTGCGTCTCGGACCACGACGATCTCGCCGCTTGTGTGCAAGAGATGCGGTCGAATCTCGCGAAGGAAGTGTCACAGTGGTGGCGGCGAGGCGACCAGTTTCGATGCGTGGTCGACTTCACGTGTGGCACGAAATGCATGAGCGTCGCACTGGGACTGCTGGCCCGGCCGTGGCCCGCCGTTCGATTCTCGTATGTCGGAGGCGAGGCCCGCGACAAAGAGGGCGCCGGCCGGGTTCTGCCAGGTTCAGAGCGCGTCGTGACAGTGACGAACCCGTGGGGTGTTCTTGGCTACCAAGCGATCGAAGATGCCGTCACGGCGTTCGACCATCACGACTACAGTGAGGGGGCGCGGTGGCTCAGAGAAGCCAATCGGCAGGTTGGAGATGACCCCTCTCGCAAGAGCGAGCTCAATGCACTGGCCACGTTCATGGAGGGTTATGATCTCTGGGACCGCACCGAGTACAGAGAAGCGTTTGGCAAGTTCGATAGCTGCAGTAAGCGCCTGAACGACCTCGCTGGAGCACTCGCAGGGGTCGAGCGGCAGAGACTGCGGGAGCACCTCCGCGAGGCCCGAGACCGTCTCGATCAGCTAAAGCGCGATGCCGGGATTCCAACGAGGGCGCTGTTGGAAGATCTCATCGCAAATGCCGAGAGGCGCAGAAACGAGGGCCGTTACGTTGACGCGGTGGCAAGGCTGTACCGAGCGGTTGAACTCGCGGCGCAACTGCGCCTAGTGGAAGGATATGGCATCACGACAGATGCCGTGCCTGTCGATGAGTTGCCCGAACACTTGCGACGGTTGCCGACGGCAACGGACGAAAACGGCACCATCATGGTGGGACTCCAAGACGCGTATGCCCTGTTGCTGCACAAGGATGACAGCTTGGGAGAACGTTTCGCCGAGTTGGGTTGGAATTCTGCCCGATCGCCGCTCGCTAGCCGCAATGCGTCCATCGCCGGACATGGCTTCGCGCCCGTCTCGAAAGACATATGCGCCGACCTATGGAACGGAGCGCTGTCCTTGGCGGGTCTGAGCGAGGAGCAAGTCTTCCAGTTTCCAACCCTCCGGAAGACGAATCGCTGATCGCGGCTGATAACGAGACCGTCCGGAAATCCGTCAAGCCTCACTCGCGGCTCTCCGGACGCTGCGCAGATCCCCGCCGCTGTGCAGTTCCGCTGACAACTTCGGCGGCCCCGGGGCGATCCCGTCAATCGCTTGCGCTAGCAGCAGACGCGCACCGGCCTGGTCCGCGCACTCGCAGCCACGCCGCAAGTGCCGAGCCCAATTCGCCATCGGACGATTCCCCTGTCACGGCTGGGAAGGTCTGATCGACGCACACGTTCAATTCGTCAGCGGCTTGGAAGCTGCGACAATGGGCGTGGCCGTAATGTGGGGCAAGAAGCCTAGACAGCGGTACCCCAACTGGTCTGGCACGGCAGTTCGGTTGGCAACCGCCACGCTTGGTTGGACCCTCTGCCTACAGGCAGTAGAGCCCACTGGCGAGCAAATCTACGAGCAAGCCTGCAAGAGTTGCCACGAGAGCGGCGAGAGCCGCGCCCCAACCTTAGATGTGTTGCGGCAGCTCTCGTCCGCGGCAATCCTAGATTCTCTGCGCGATGGTGTCATGGCGTACGTGGGCGAGACGCTCCCGGACGGCCATATCGAGGCGGTGTCGCTGTATTTGGGCAAAGGCACCGCAAAACTGCCAAGCCTGACACGCCAAAGCTGCCCTGATGCGACATGGGGCGACCCGCTAAGCGGCCCACGCTGGATAGGCTGGGGAGCAGATCTGGAAAACTCGCGATATCAGCCTCCACGATTCGCAGGCATGACCGCTGCGGACGTACCTAGGCTGGAACTCCATTGGGCGTTTGGCCTGCCCGACGCAGCTCATGCACGGGGTCATCCGACAGTCGCGGGCGGAATGTTGTTCGTTGGCTCACGTAGCGGTAGCCTCTATGCCTTAGATGCCAAGTCCGGCTGTACTGTCTGGGAATTCGAGCCTCGATCCGAGGTGCGCACGGCCATCCAGATCTCTCCGCCTGACGGTGCGGGTCGTACGCTGCTCTTCTTTGGCGACACCAAAGCGAACCTCTACGGCATTGACGCTGCGACTGGAACGCAACTGTGGAGGACCAAGGTGGACGACCACCCGGCAGCGACGCTGACGGGTTCGCCTGTACTGTTTGACGGCACGCTGTACTTCGGGGTCAGTTCTATCGAGGAGTTCACTGGGGCTTTCGCAAAGTATCCATGCTGCAGCTTCCGCGGCAGCGTCCAAGCCGTCGACGCCTCGAACGGCGAGCGAGCCTGGAAGACCCACACGATTCCGGAAGAGCCTGTGCCCCAGCGTGCCAATGCCGCGGGAGTCGTCCAACTTGGCCCCGCCGGGGCGGCCATCTGGTCCGCGCCGACCATCGACGCCAAGCTACGTCGGCTGTACGTCACCACCGGCGACAACTACTCCGATCCTCCGACGGACGACAGCGACGCGATCATCGCCTACAGCCTCGATTCCGGCAGGCGGCTCTGGTCGCGACAGTTCACCGAGGGTGACGCCTACAACATGGCCTGCAATTCCAACGCTGATGGCGTCAACTGCCCGCAAGCGGACGGGCCCGACTTTGATTTCGGCTCCTCAGCGATCCTGGTAGAACTGGACGACGGCAAGCGGGCGCTGGTGGCTGGCCAGAAGTCTGGCATGGTCCACGCTATCGACCCCGACCAAGACGGTGCAATTCTGTGGCAGAGCCGCGCAGGCACGGGCGGAAAGCTCGGCGGAATCCAGTACGGCTCTGCTACAGATGGCCGCAACGTGTATGTGGCCGTGTCGGACTATCGCGGGCCGCGACCTAAGTCAGTCGGTGGACTGGTCGCATATCGCCTTGCCGATGGCGAGGAGATCTGGAATACACCCAGCGCCCCTTGTCCGTCCGACCGCCCCCGATGCTCGCCCGCCCACTCGGCGGCGGTCACAGTGATCGATGGCGTGGTCTTCTCAGGCTCGCTCGATGGCCATCTGCGCGCCTATTCGACCGAGGACGGCTCGCTGCTGTGGGACTTCGACACGGTGCGCGACTATGGCGATACGGTCAACGGCGTCCCCGCCAAAGGCGGCGCGCTGAACGGACCCGGCCCGGTCGTCGTAGACGGCATGCTCTATGTAAACTCCGGGTAC
Organism: Bryobacterales bacterium; assembly: GCA_965207255.1. Taxonomy (GTDB): domain Bacteria; phylum Acidobacteriota; class Terriglobia; order Bryobacterales; family UBA6623; genus VXMF01. Next base: position 1,638,711 of record OZ242276.1, read on the forward strand.
GGTCAGTTCGGATCCATGCCGGGCAATGTGTTCCTTGCGTTCGGCATCAGCGGGGAGTTGGCAGAATAGCCGGAGTTACGTCCGGGGCAGGCGGACGTATTCCGGCACCAGCACCATGAGCGGCGCATCCGCGCTACTGTAGACATAGGGAGACAAAGACAGGCATGCCCTATCCAGAACTCATGATTCATCCGATGCGCGAGCAACTCACACGGCACGGCATCGAAGAGGCGCGCACGCCAGAAGACGTGGACCGCATCCTCGCCCCCGACAGCGGAGACGTGCTCATGGTCGTCAACTCGGTCTGCGGGTGCGCTGCTGGGTGCGCCCGCCCCGGCGTGGTTCAGTCCCTGCAAGGCGAGGTGCGACCGAGCAAAGTCGCCACGGTATTCGCCGGCGCCGACGTGGCGGCAACCGCCCACTTGCGCCAGAAACTGGCGATGTACCCGCCGTCCTCGCCGTCATTCGCTCTTTTCCGCGATGGCGAGCCGGTGTACATGATGCACCGCCACGAGATTGAGGGCCGGGAGGCCGCTGCGATCGCCCGCTCCCTCAGCGAAGCCTACCAAACCCACTGCGCGACAGCCGAGGTGGGCTAGACGGATCAGGCGGCTTCCCGCACTGGCGCCGAGGCCAGGCGCTCGGCGACCCACGCCTTGGCGCGTTCGACCGAAGCCGCCTTCACGCCCTCGTATCCGCGAATTTCGCGCGGAACGTCTGCGATCTCGATGGCGGCAGCCAGCGTTTGCGCGTCGAGTCCCGCCAGCAGGCCATCGACGAGTTCGCGGTACCACGAAACCAGCTCGCGCTCTTGGCGGCGGGCGGCCATCCAGCCGAACGGATCGAGCGGTGTGCCGCGCAAGACCTTGCCGCGGGCCAGCACGCGCAGCACTGGCCGGATCCACGGCCCGAAAGCTAGCTTGCGCTTGATGCCCAGGCGGCGCAGCAGCGGCGGATGCAGGTGGTAGACCAGCCGGCGCGGCCGGTCGAATGTCTGGCCGACGACATCGTCAAAGGACGGATCGGTCAGCAGGCGGGCTACCTCGTACTCATCCTTGTAAGCCATGAGCTTGTGCAGGTTCCATGCCACCGCCCGGGTCAAGCTCTCGCTGCCAGGCCGCACCCGCGACTCGACTTGCCGCGCTGTCTCCACATAGGCACGGTAAGCGCTGGCATAGGAAGCGCTCTGATAGGCGGTCAGTTCACTCTCGCGACTCTCGATGAGGGCGTCCAGTGACTGCGGCACCGAGGCCGTGGCAACGGCCGGCAGGTACGGTTGCAGCGCTGTTGGATCGCAGACATGCTGGCGGCCCCAGGCGAACACTTCCAGATTGCGTTCGACAGCAACGCCGTTGAGGCGAATCGCGGTCTCGATCGCCTCGGACGACATCGGCAGCAAGCCCTTTTGGTAGGCCGCGCCCAACAGCAACATGTTGCTGAAGATGTGGCCGCCAAAGAGCGTCTCGGCCAACGTGGAGGCATCGACGAATTCACTGTCAGCGCGCCGGGTCCCGTTGCGGATCGCCTCGGCGTAAGCCCCGTCTGGAGACAGCACGGTGAGACCCTTGCGGATCGCCTCGCCCGTGAGGATTTCCTTGGAATTCACTACAGCGACAGTCCGCTGGGAGTCACAACACTGAAGATTCTTCGGATAGGCAGCACCCACCAGATCGAATCCGAGCAGCAGGTCGGCGCTGCCGGCCGGGATTCGCTGGGAGGCTTCGATAGCAGACTCGCTGATCGTAAGGTGCGCAACGACCGCGCCGCCCTTCTGAGCGACTCCGGTCTGATCCAGCGTTATAGCCTGCAACCCGTCTATCTGGGCTGCGGTAGCCAGCAAGGCGTTGATGGTCACGACACCCGTGCCACCCACGCCGGGCATGAGAATGTGATAGCCATCGCCAGCGACGGCCTTGCTAGGGGGCTCGGGCAAGGCCAGGTCGGGCAGCTTGGGCAGCGGCTTGCGGCGCAAGCCGCTGCCCGGCTCGATCTCGACCGAGACAAACGACGGACAATCGCCCCAAGTGCAGGTGTAGTCGGCATTGCACGACGACTGGTGGACCCGCGTCTTAGCGCCGAAATCGGTGTCCACAGGCAGCAGCGAGACACAATTCGCCTGCTGCACGCAGTCGCCGCAGCCCTCACACACGCGCTCGTTGATCATGATTCGGCGCACAGGCTGGGGCAAGATTCCGCGGCTGCGCCGCCGCCGCTTTTCCGCAGCGCAGAGCTGGTCGTAGATCATTACCGAGACGCCCTCGGTAGCAGCCAATTCGGCCAGCACCTGTTCCAAGTCCTCGCGCGGGCGGAGTTCGGCGGACTCGGCCAGGCCGGCCCCTTGTCCGAGCTTCGCTGGATCCTCGCTAAGCACGACGATCTTGGCGATACCCTGGGCCGCGAGCTCGCGCGTCAGCGCGGGCACTGGCAGCGCTCCGGCAGCCTGCTGGCCGCCGGTCATGGCCACAGCGTCGTTGTAAAGGATCTTGAACGTGATGTTGACCCCGGCCGCGACGGCGGCCTGCACCGCCAGTCGACCGGAGTGAAAGTATGTGCCGTCACCAAGATTCTGAAACAGATGCTTGGTGCCGCTGAACGGGGACACTCCGATCCACGACGCCCCCTCCGATCCCATTTGGAACAGGAACTCGATGCCCCGGCCGACATCCCGCATCAGCCCGGCCATGCCGTGGCAGCCGATACCGCCGCCGGCGAGTTGCCCCTCCAGCAACAGGGTCGACCGGTTGTGCGGACAGCCCGAGCAGTAACTCGGGGTACGGGCGCCGCGAGCCGGGCGAAGGCCTGCCGGAGCCGAGTCTTCGCGCGGCGGCCGCTCGGGCAGAACGGCCACGTCTCCCAGGAAACGGCTCAGCGCCAACGCGATCATCTCAGCGTCGAGTTCTCCCGGCGCAGGCAACAGGGTCTTGCCGGCGGCATCCCGCTTGCCGTACACGCTGGGGCGATTGGGGCTGTTGTATAGCAGCTCTCGCAACTGCAGTTCGGCAAAGGAGCGCTTCTCCTCGACCACAACGATGGACTCGAGGCCGCGGGCGAATTCGGAAACAATGCCCGGCTCGAGCGGAAAGGCCATTCCCAGCTTGAGGATCCGGACTCCGGCACGCGCAAGTTCGCGCTCGCCGACGCGCAGTAACCGCAGGGCCGACATCAGATCGGCATAGCTCTTGCCCGTCGTGACAATGCCGAGGCGGTCGTTCTCGTGCCCAACCGTGATCTGGTTCAGACCGTTGGCGCGAGCGAAAACGCGCGCGGCCTCCAAGCGGTGCTCCAGCACCTCGGCCTCGAGGTGGAGGCTGTAGGGCACGACCAACATCAGCCCCATGGCCTTGCGGTAGGGCTCGCCATCGATTTCCAGCGCGGGAATCTCAATCGGACAGCGTTCCGGGCCGAAGCTCACGATTCCGCCCCCATCGCAGATGTCGGTCGACAGTTTCAGGCCGGACCAACAGCCGCCGAAGCGAGACAAGGCAATGCCGTACAAGCCGAAGTCGAGCACTTCCTGCGTGCAGGAAGGATTGAGCACCGGAACGGCGCTGTTGTACAGCGAGAACTCGCTCTGGTGCGGGATCGAGGAACTCTTGGAAATGTGATCGTCACCGGCGAGGGCGATCGCTCCGCAATGTTCACCCGTGCCCGCGAAGCTGGCATGGCGCATGGCATCGCCGCTGCGATCGAGACCCGGCCCCTTGCCGTACCAAATTCCTACGGCGCCATCGTAGAGCGGATCCGGAAAAGCCTGAAAGAGCTGGCTACCCATCACCGTTGCCAGCGCTAGCTCTTCGTTGACGCCCGGCACAAAGCGGATTTCATGCGCGTCGAGGAAGCTGCCTGCTCGCTCCAACGCCAAGTCATAGCCGCCCAGTGGCGAGCCTTCGTAGCCGGAGATCAAGCACCCTGTCCGCAACCCTTGGCGCCGGTCCCGGCGCATCTGCTCGATCGGCAGGCGGACAAGCGCCTGAATGCCTGACATGTAGGCCGAGCCGGCTTCGAGGGCGTACTTGTCATCGAGCGAAATGGAGCGAAGTGGCATGGCTTGGATTTCCCGGCAGCTGCGCTCAGGCCCGTTGCGCGCCCGGACGGCCGTCCAGTACGGCGAACTCCGCCAGCGTCTTGCGTGGCGCGCCACGTGCGGAGACGTGCTCCAGCACACGGTAACGCGCAGTCCAGCGGCCCGCGGTGACCTCGCAACTCACGTAGCCTCGCTGGGCGTTGTGCAGCTTGACGAAAGGATTATCGCTCATTACGCTCGCGGCATACCCGGAGTTCGGGCCGCCATCGCCGCTCGAGCTGATGGATGTGCCGACGAACTCGGTCGCCACCACCGGCGAGGCCGGATCCGCGAAGTCAGCCAGCAGGTCGTTGACCCAATTGGTGTGGATGTCGCCGGTGAGGATGACAGGGTTGCGCACGCGGCTCTCGGCTAGATGGTGCAGCAGGCGGTCGCGAGACGCGCCGTAGCCCGGCCATTGGTCCATGCTGTAGCCCACTTCGTCCCCGGCCAGCCGGTCAACCTGCGCCATCATCACCTGCTGCGGCATGACATTCCACACGGCGGGCGATTCGCGGAGTGCGTTGAAGAGCCAGCGGCGCTGGCCTTCGCCCAACAATGTCGCGGCCGGGTCGGATGCTGCCTGGCACGGCGGCTGGGTCTTGTCGCCGCACGGCTGGTCCGTGCGGTACTGCCGCGTGTCCAGCACGGCGAAGCGCGCCAAGCGCCCGTACGACAACCCGCGATAGAGCCTCATCGACGGGCCACGCGGAATTTGCGACGAGCGCAGCGGCATGTGCTCGTAGTAAGCCTGATAAGCGGCGGCGCGCCGCTCCAAGAAAGCACCCCGGCCAACACCGGGATGCTCGGATACGTCAGCGGCATAGTTGTTGTCCACCTCGTGGTCGTCCCATGTGACTACCCACGGGCAGGCGGCGTGCGCGCGCTGGAGATCCGGATCCGTGCGGTACAGCGCATAGCGGTTACGGTAGTCTTCCAGCGAAGTGAGCTCCCCGCCTCGGTGCGCCCGTACGCGAGGGTTGGCGGCGCCTTCGTAGATATAGTCGCCGAGATGGAACACCAGATCCGGGTGCTCGGCGGCCATGTGCTCGTAGGCCGTGTAGAAGCCTGTCTCATAGTGCTGGCACGAGGCGAACGCGAGGCTCAGCCGATCCGGCATGGATTCGGGAGCCGGCATCGTTCGCGCGCGGCCCGCAGAGCTCAGCGCGTCCCCCACGGCGAAGCGATACCAATACCAGCGGTCGGACTCGAGTCCGGTCACTTCGACATGCACCGAATGGGCCAGTTCGGCAGAGGCAATGCCCGTGCCGGATCGCAAGACTTGCCGGAACATTTCGTCGCCGGCGACTTCCCAACGCACGCCTATGTCGCCGGCATCAACTCCTCCGCCGTTGAGAGGATCCGGCGCAAGGCGCGTCCAGAGCACAAACCCGTCCGGGCTCGGGTCGCCCGAGGCGACTCCCAGAGTGAACGGATCGGTGCCAAAGGTGGCCATCCGGTCTTGCCCGTTGGCCCCCGCCGCGGCCGCGGCAACCGCTGCCAGCCGGACGAAGTGGCGTCTTCCAATTGTCATGCGGTTATCCTACACCGGGAGCGGGCGAAGAAAGAAGGTTGGTAGGACGGCGCCACTTAGGTTATATTTTGTGATTGGAGGCACACGCATGATTCTTCGAGCACTCTTGCTTTCGTTGGCCCTGTCCGCCGCGTTCCTTGCGGGTACGATGGTTCCCACGGCCGAGACGCAGAGCAGCCGCCACTTCCTGCGGATTGATTACATGAAAATCCCTGACGGCCAAGCCTTGCGATACCGCAGGCTGGAAACGGAGTTGTGGAAGCCGGTCCACCAACTGCGCGTGGACAAGGGCTACATCACATCTTGGCGGCTGTATGGCCACCACTTCCCCGGCGGCGAGAGCGACTACCAATACGTCACGGTGACCGAGTTCCCCTCGCTACAGGCGATGGACGAACTGCACTACCCAGAGCTCTTCCAAGAGGCCCACGGACAGGACTACGACACAGAGATCTCGCAGCAGACCGCGGCCTCGCGGACCCTCACCCACACGGACTTGTGGGCAATGATCGATTCGGTTGCGGCCCGCTAGCAGTCAACGAAACATGTCAACCTCGCAACTGGCCAGCGGAACGGCGGCTCCGTCCACCTCGTTCGCTTCGCCACGAGCACGCAGAATCACCAACAAGACAACAAGGTTTGCAATGAAACATCGCCACGAGACGCAGATTGCAGCGGCCGCTCTTGCGGTTGCGGTTCTGGCTGCGGCGGGTTGCACCGTCGGCAGCTATCCGCCTGACGAGCACAACAAGCTGGCCAAGCCATTCATCTACGACAGCGCCGCCCTCGACCCGTTCGGCGTGCTGATGTCGGGCACAACGAGTGTGAAGAAGGACCAGGTATTCAACCTGTCCGATGGCGTGCTCGAGGGGGGCACGGAAGTCCAGTTGCTCGCCGCTCTGCCCGAGTTCGGCTCCGATGCCTTGGCAAGCCAGCAGCAAACCTACGAAGCATTGATCGAACCGTTCACCGCCCCGATCGAGTCGGAAATCGGTTTCGACAGCAGCAAGCTTCCGCCGGCCCTGTGGGCCGAGCACGGAACTTTGCTCAACCGCGCCGAGCGAATGATGTTCCGAATTCGTGACGAACGGGAACCGGAAACGAATCCGCTCAAGTACGTGGAACGGCTGGGCCTGCTTCTCTACGCGCCGCTACAACTCAACTATGCGCCCGCGGGGAACCGGCACAACGCAATTGTGGAACGCCTGAAGGAGACGCCCGCTTACCTGCAGACCGCGAGGTCCAACCTGCAGTCCTCCTCGCAGGCCCGCATCGACGCAGCCCGCGAGGCGACGCAAGGCGTCATCAATCTGATTCGCGGCGATATCGCGCAGGGGATTCCCGCCGGGATGAAGGCCAACTTTGACAGTGCGGCCGATACCGCCATCGCGGCTTTGGAGACCTACCGCAATTCGCTGGGGGATTTGCCGTCAGGCGACGATTGGCGCGCCGGGGCGCAACTCGTGCACCGCAAGCTCGAACTCGACACCGGGCGCCCGCTGGCCCCCATCGACACACTGATCGAGGAAATCCAAGCGGACTTTGATACCTCGCACTCTTCGCTGGTGTCAGCGGCCGAGCCGATCAACCGGCGCATCTACGGAGGCAGCCGTCCGCGGGACGACTATCGGCTGATCAATGACGTGCTCGAGGTGCTGGAAGGCGAGAACCGCGCCCGCAACAACGCCGGCATGCTGGAGCAAATGGCGAGGGACACCAACGAGGCGCGCGACATCTGCAACGACGAGGAGATCGCGCCGGTGCCAGAAGAACTTCAGTTGCGCGTGGTAGAGACCCCGGAGTTCATGCGAGTGTCCGTGCCCTTGGGCGGCGGCCTGGGGCCCAGCGCTGCGTCCAGCGACAACACTGCCGTGGTCTGGCTCACGCCCGCCCCGGCCGACGCGTCGCGCTCCGAGCTGCGCTCACGCTTGACTACCAACAACATCTACCAGCTCAAGCTGCTGGCCATGCGCTACGGCATCCCGGGCTATGCCTTGATCGGCTCGCTCGCCTCCGACATGGAGAGCGAGCAGCACAAGTTGACGCACATGGTGGAGCCCCTGCCCGGATTCATCCACGGCTGGCCGATCTACATCACCGAGACCATGGTCGGGACCCACTACACGGGGGACGTGGATTTCATCTGGCGCAAGTACAAATTGCAGACCATCGCCGCCGCTTTGGTCGACATCCAATTGCACGCCAAGGATCTGAGCATGGACGATGCCCAACAGTTCCTCACCCGGCGCGCCTACATGGAGAGCAGCGCCGCCCGCGCGCTGCTCCGTTCGCTGGAAGTGAACCCGACCCAGGCGGCCACGGCCTACTTCGGCTGGAAGAACTGGCAGTTGCTACGGGCGCACTACCAAGAGACCACGCAAGACTTTAGCCTGACCTCGTTCCACGGCAAGGCCCTCAAGGTCGGTTCGATGCCGCTGGTGGAGTTCTCCTACGCAGTCAGCGAGGCCAAAGGCAGGCTATCGCTCGAAGGCGAGGAGCACTAGCGGCGGCGGCGAAGGCGGCGCACGGGACGCGCCCGGCGGCGGTGCCGTTTTCGTGCATAATGGAAAGGAGGGTTATCGGACCCTCGCGCATAAGCTGCGCGGCCACGCCGGGCAGCCGACCTTCAGGACAGGGGCGGCGGTAGCAGGCAGCGCTTCCGGAGAGACGAATCGTGCCGAAACTCAAGACACATCGCGGCGCAGCAAAGCGCTTCAAACTGACCGGCACGGGCAAGGTCAGGCGTAGGCATGCCAGCATGAATCACATTCTGACCAAGAAGACCCGCAAGCGGAAACGCCATCTCCGCAAGAGCACGATGGTCAGCGCGGCCTTCTCGAAGGCCGTGCGCCGAATGATTTCCACGTAGGTCCTACGAGCACCAACCAGGTCAGAGCAACGCATCGGGAACCGTCCTCGTGGCGGACCCGCAGGAGGAAACCGTGCCAAGAGTCAAGCGAGGCAACCACCGCCTCAAGAAGCGCAAGCGCATACTGGCAAAAGCCAAAGGCAATTTCCTCGGCAAGAGCAAGCTCTACCGGTACGCCCGCGAAGCAGTCAACCGCGCCGACCAGTTCGCCTACATTGGTCGCAAGCTGAAAAAGCGCGACTTCCGGGCGCTGTGGATCACGCGCATCAGCGCGGCCGCCCGAGCCAACGACATCAACTACAGTTCGTTCATGCGCGGGCTCAAGGACGCGGGGATCGACCTTAACCGCAAGATGCTGGCCGACATCGCGGTGCGCGACCCCGAGGGCTTCGGGCAACTCGTCGCAAAGGCCAAGGCCGCCCGAGCCGAGCAACCGACCGCGAGCGCCTAGCATCGGTACGCGGATCCCGCCAGCCCAAGCAACCGTGTCGATCGAACACAAGACGGGCCGGTTGATCAGCGAGTTGGTCGGCGCGGGCGAGATACCCGAGCAACTCTACGCAGAACTGCGCGCAGCCTTCGAGCGGGAGTGCAGCGCAGTGTCGAACCCGCAGCAGGGGCAGGCCTTGCGAGACCGCTGGCTAGGCCGCCGCAGCGGCCTGCTCTCGTCGACCAACGAGCACTGGCTCCAGGCCGCTCCGAGAGAACTCAAGCCCGTCATCGGCAAGCTGCAGAACCTGCTGCGCCGCGACTTGGACGCCGCCGTCAAAGCGGCGGTCGGCGCCGCAAGCCGAGAGCAGGCGCAGGCCGAGCCGGACTTGGACACGACCCTGCCGGGGCCCGAGCGCGCCCCCGGCGCCGTCCATCCCGTGCGCCTAGCCTTGGAAGAGGTCCTAGACATCTTCCGCCCGCTGGGCTACTCCGTGGCCGAAGGGCCTGAGATCGAAACATTCTTCTACAACTTCGAGGCGCTCAACTTCCCGCCCGACCACCCGGCGGTGGACGAGATGGACACACTCTTTCTGGAAGATGGAGCCCTGCTGCGCACGCACACCTCGCCGTGCCAGATCCGCATCATGGAGTCCCACAGCCCACCGCTGCGGTACGTGGTGCACGGCAAGGTCTACCGCAACGACACGCCCGACGCGACGCACAGCCCGATGTTCCACCAGTTGGAAATGTTCGCGGTGGATGCGAGCATCACGTTCGGTGATCTCAAGGGCACCTTGGAACACTTCGTGCGCTGCTTTTTCGGGCCTGACACCAAGGCTCGCTTCCGACCCAGCTTCTTCCCATTCACCGAGCCCAGCGCAGAGGTCGACATCACCTGTCCGTTTTGCACGGGCAGCGGCTGCCGAATTTGCAAGCAGACCGGCTTCATCGAGGTACTGGGCTGCGGCATGATCGACCCCAACGTGCTAAGCAGCGCAGGACTCGATCCGCAACGATACCAGGGCTTCGCGGCCGGTTTCGGACTGGATCGTTTCGCGATGCTGAAGTACGGCATCGACGACATACTGCTGATGTACCAGGGCGATTCCCGCTTCCTGAGGCAGTTCCGATAGATGCGCATCCTGCTCAGCTGGCTGAGAGACTTCGTGGAGATCAACGAATCTCCGCAGGAACTCGCCGACGCGCTCACCATGGCGGGCATGGCCGTCGACGCGGTCGAGAGCGAGGACGGCGAGACCGTATTCGAGTTCGACATCACCAGCAACCGTCCCGACGCGATGAACCACTTTGGCATGGCGCGCGAGGTCGCTGCGGTCTACCGTCGCCCCGTGCGGACGCCGGCGGCAACCTACACAGAATCCGGCCCGCTGGCTGCTTCCAAGGCAAGCGTAGAAATCCAAGATCCCGACTCGTGCGTACGGTACGTGGGACGGGTATTCACCGACATTGAGGTGCGTCCGTCGCCCGACTGGCTTCGCCGGCGGCTTGAGCTGTGCGGTGTCCGCTCGATCAACAATCTGGCGGACCTGACCAACTACGTACTGCTTGAGCTCGGCCAGCCCACCCACGCCTTCGACCTTGACACTCTCGCGGGCGCCGCCATCGTAGTGCGCCGCGCGCGCCACGGGGAGAGCTTGGTGACGCTCGATGGCGAGAATCGCTATCTGACCACTGGGCACCTAGCAATCTGTGACGCCGAAAAGCCAGTCGCGCTGGCAGGCGTGATGGGCGGAGAGGCCACCGAGATCACCGCCGAAACGCGAAACGTCCTGTTGGAAGCGGCTTGGTTCCGGCCTAGCATGATCCGGAATGCCGCCCGGGGCTTCAAGCTCTTCACCGAGGCCTCGCACCGTTTCGAACGCGGCGCCGATTGGAACGCGGCACCTTGGGCGGCTGATCGCATCGCGGCCCTGCTAGGCCAGACGGGGCCGGGGCGAATCTTGCCCGGCCTGGTAGATTGCTTTCCACAGCAGCCCGAATTGCCCACGATTAGTCTGGAGCGCAGGAGCCTTCGCAAGCATCTCGGGGTCGAGATAGCCGATCCGGAAGTGGAAGAGATCTTGAGCGCGCTAGGGTTTGAATCCGTTGCCGAAGAGTCGGGATGGGCCGTGCCGGCCGCGAGCCATCGGCTCGACGTGAAGCGCGAGATCGATCTGATCGAGGAAGTGGCGAGGATCTACGGTTTCGCCAAGATCCCGGCCACGTTGCCGCTGGTGGGCTCGGCACCCGAGCCAACCCCGCTAGCGGCGGAAGACGCCCGCATGCGCGCGGCAGTCCGGGGACTTGGCTACGACGAGACAATCGGGTTCCCGTTCCTCTCGGCGGACGAAGCCGGGCGTTTCGGCACGGCCGACCCGGTCAGCCTCCGCAACCCGCTCTCCCAACTGTGGGATGTGATGCGCAACAGTGCCGTGCCCACCATGGTGCGAGCCTTGGAATGGAACCTGCGCCGCAATCAGCCGTACGTCCGGCTGGCCGAGTTCGGCCGAGTCTACCGGAAGTCGGAAGGCGGGTACGACGAGCCCAGCGTCCTGACCTTGGGCGCGAGCGGCACGGCCCGTCAGCCATCTTGGGCCGAGCCGGCTCGCGGGGTCGGCTTTTACGACCTCAAAGCCGATGTGATGGCCCTGCTGGCACCGTTCTTGCCAGATTCGCCCAGCATCGTATCGGATGGCGTGCCGCCGTACTACCACAAGAAGCATGCGGCCGGACTTAGATCGGGCGGCGAGGCGCTGGCTTGGTTCGGCCAGCTAGACCCCGCTTTCGCCCGTGAGCGCAAGTTCCGTCAACCGGCCTGGGTGGCCGAAATCTTCCTCGACCGGGTCTACCGCATGGGCTTGCGCCGACCCAGCCATCGGAAGTTGCCCAAAGTACCCGCCGTCAGCCGCGACTTCTCGTTGCTCGTACCGGACGGCATCAGCTTCTCGAGCATCACTGACGCGGTCGGCGAGATGCCTGACCTAGACAGCCTGGAGCCCGTCGAAGTATTCCGTGGCAAGAACGTTCCCGCGGGAAGTTACAGCCTTCTGTTGAGGGCATGGTGGCAGCGCTTGGACGAGAGCCTGACCGACGAAGAAGTCAACGGGTTCGCCGCCGAGTTGCGCTCCCGGCTGCATTCAAAGCTCGGCGTCAGCCTCCGCGCCTGACCCATCGCGATTGAGTCGATAGATGGCGTAGGCGCGTTCGCGGGCATCCCGGTCCAAGCCCCAGAAGCTGCGCAGTTCCCGATAGGAACGCTCCCATACCAGTTCATAGCGGTCGTCCAAGGCCCTCGGCTCCCTGCCTTTGGCATCCCAAACCACGAACCAGTCAGGATCTGGCGAGTCATCGAATTGATCGGCTGGAAGCAAGTTTCGGAAACGCTGGTTGTACGGGACTTCAGAGTCGAGCAGATTCACCCAGCGTCGGTCGGGCAGATAGTATTTGCCCACCATACCCTTGACATTTCGCAGGTAGGCGATGCTCTGTCCGGGTTTCGTGCTGGATTTCAAGAACTCCAGCAGCGGGCCGTTGTGCTCGTCGTAGCGCAGGAACTGGCGCAATACCACCTGCTCCGTTCCGCCTCCGGCCAATTCGAGGTTCGGCCAGAGGCTGGCACCGATCAGGCAGGCCATGGCGGTGCGACGACGGCCGGTGCTGGCGAGGCCAGCGGCGCCGAGTCCGACCAGTACGATGGCGGCGGGACAGGCCTGGTAGTAATAGCGCGGCAGGGTCGCACGCCCTGCCAACGCGATCGTAAACAGGGGGCAGACTGCGACGATGAGTCCGGCCAGCAGCGCCATCTTGGCATGGATGCTAGGCTGCTCGATCCTGGTCCACAAGTAGATGGCCGCCGCGGGCACGCAGAGAAAGACCAGCCCGAACATCACAAAAGTCAGGTCCGGGGTGCGCCGCAGCCATGGCTCCGAGACAACGAACCCAAGCAGCGGGGCTAGCGCGCCGACGACCACCAAGGCCCAGCCAGCCCGAGAAATCTTAAGCTTGGACCAGCGGCCAAGCAGAGCCATCGCGGGTGCGATCAAGACGAATGGCACCCACCGCCAATAGTCGGCACCGCGCCGCGATACCACGTACCGGAAGTTCTCCCAGAACGAATTCTCGCTGCCGGGTCGCCACTCCGTCAGGAACTCCGCATGCAACAGCCAAAACTCCGTGCCGAGAACCACCGCGAGGACGGCCGAAGCCCCGCACAGCCGGGCCAATGCCGGTCGATCTGTCAGGAGCAGGAACACGCCCAGCGCCAGCCATGTCGCGGCAAAGCTGAGGTAGTTGCCCGCATAGAGCACGCATCCAACCAAGCAAAGCTGGCAGTGAAATGACCACTTCCTGCCCAAGGCAGGGTCGCGCAGGTAGCGTGCCACCTGCAGCAACAGAAGCAACGTCGCGAAGACGACCAATATGTAGTAGCGGCCCTGTCGCGCGGCATGCAGGAAGTAGATCGATACGCTAGCGATGAGCGGCAGGGCCACCGGCAGCCAGCTAGGCCCCCCCAGCCGTCGGCCAAGCGACCACAGCAGTGCCAAGCATCCGAACCCGACCAGCGCGAATGGCAACCTAGCCGCTATCGTGCCGTCGCCAAACAACCAGTGCCCTGCAGCGGAGACATAGAACTGCAGATAGCTCTGCATCGCAGGCAGCAGGCGCGAGTTGATATCGTGGCCGTCATCGTCTTGGACCAGCAACTGGCCGGCTTCGCGATCAAAGGCGTAAGGCAGCCAGTCGCCGCTGTCCACCATCAAGCGCGCCCAGACAGCCGTGGTCGCTTCGTCGCGCCACAGCGGAACGCCGTCCAACCGCCAGAAAATGGCGGTCACGCAAAGCGCCAGTGCCGCGATGGCCGCGATGCGCCTCATGCCTGAACAGGTGCGTATGAGAGCCGGACGGTTATGAGGACCATGTGGTCCGGAACTCTGGGAACAGCGTCAAGCCGCCACACGCGAAGAGCGTCTGCCCGGTAATGTAGGACGCTTCGTCTGACGCCAAGAACGCAAACACAGCCGCGATCTCGGCCGATTCGCCCGCCCGGCCCATGGGGATGTGCGACTCTACGACCTTTTTCGCGACAGGATCGTTGATCCAGTTCATGTTGATGGGAGTGACGATCGCACCCGGCCCAACCGCATTGACGCGGATGTCTTGGTCCGCGTACTCCAAGGCCAGCGTCTTGGTGAGGTTCTCCATGCCGCCCTTGGAGATCGAGTACGACAGGTACTCGGGCTTGGGAATGATCTCGTGAACGCTGGAATTGTTGACGATCACGCCCGTGCCCTCGCGCGACAAGAAATGCTTGATCGCGGCGCGGCAGCAGAGGTAGCATCCGCGCAAGTTGACTCCCAGAATCCGGTCGAAGTCCTCGGCTGCGCTCTCATGGCTGCGAGCGGGCTTCTGGATGCCGGCGTTGTTGATCATCACATCCAAGCGGCCCCACTCGCCGAGCACCTTGTCGAACATCGCAGTGACCGCCGCCTCGTCCGCAATGTCGGCTTTGTGGACCAGCACCCTGGCATCGGCAAAACCTCCCGCTCGGTGGGCCTGGCGCGCCTGCTCGGCGGTGTCGGCTGCGCCCGCGTCGTTGCGGCTGTAGTTCACCACGACGCTGCCGCCCTCCTGAGCGAAACGGAGAGCGATCGCCTCCCCGATGCCGGCCGAGGCACCCGTGACGAGAACAGTCTTGCCGAGAAATCGAGTCTGCATGGGAGGATTGCGGCCGGCTGTTGCAACCGCCGCCAATGCACATTATAGGCCACCGCCAGCAAACGGAACTGCCCTGAAATGTACGCTACGAGTCGTAATCGGGAGCAACTGTATTGCTTTGCCCTGGCAGCGGCATCCACCACCAGCCGCGCTGCGCCGCCTTGCTGGCAGAGCGTGGAACGCTCAGCGGCCGTGCCGGGAGCGGCGATAACCCCTGCCAAGCTACGAATCGCCAGTCGGGTGCTCGCCGGAGATTGCAACCTTGCCGGCAGGATGCGCAGCGCCGGGAGCTGTTGAGAATGGACGGCGGTCGAGGGGTCTCTCTTGAGTCGCCAAGAAGACAGGCCGCCGCGGGGTTGGGCGACAGGTCGCAACGTAAGCTCCCGGAGAAGATCGAGGAGCGGGGCCGCAAGAGCCGTCGCCTGAGCAATCGAGCCTGGTCCGGCTTGGCACCCGCGCTAGACTGGAGCACGAGCGAAGGCGTCCCGGCTAGCTGGCAGCGTCCTCCTCCAGACCTTGATCGGCGCAGCGCCGGGCATTCGGCACACATGCGAATTCTTGTCTCGGCCGGGGAAGCGTCCGGGGACCGCTACGCGGCAGGATTGGTCAAGGCGCTCGCAGCGCGCCTGCCTAGCACGCGCTTTTTTGGCTGTGCCGGGCCTCAGATGCGGACCCACGGCGTCGACGCGATCGTCCGCACGGAGGACCTTGCCGTGGTCGGATTGTTCGAGGTGACTCGCCACATCCCCCGCATCTACGGCTTGTTCCGCAGGCTTGAACGCGCGGCCGCGGAATCGCCGCCAGATCTGGCCATCCTTACCGACTCCCCGGACTTTAACCTTAGACTCGCAGCAAGGCTGCGCAAGGCCGGCATACCGGTCGTGTACTACGTGGCGCCCCAAGTTTGGGCCTGGCGCAAGGGGCGCATTCGGCAGATCCGAAGGTTGGTCGACCTGCTGCTGGTGATCTTCCCGTTCGAGGAGGGCTTCTTCCGCGAGCGGGGGGTGAGCGCCCAATTCGTAGGGCACCCGCTGTGCGATCTGGCAAGGGTCAGCTCCAACCGCGCTGACTTCCTCTCCGAGCACTCGTTCATCCCGGCCGAGCCGCTCGTCGCCCTGCTACCCGGCAGCCGCAAGGGCGAATCGCTCAGGCACCTGCCCGCACTTGAAGACGCCGCGCACCGGCTCGCGGCCTCCGGAGTGCGGCAGTTCGTACTGCCCGCTTCTGCGACGACCGGTGAGCGGTTCTTCGCAGAACGCTGGAAGGGCCCCCATACCCGCATTGTCGAGGACCGAACTCAAGATTGCATCGGACATGCTGATGTGGCCCTAGTGGCGAGCGGCAGCGCGACCGTGGAAACGGCATTGCTGGGAACTCCCATGGTAAGTTTCTATAAGCTGTCCTGGTCGAGCTACTACTTGGCTCGGCTCTTGATTGACGTGCGGTACTACACGATGGTCAACCTGCTTGCGGGTAGGCAGCTCATCACGGAATGTATCCAACACGAATGCACGGGGACGAAACTAGCGAGCGAGGCCATTCGTCTCCTTCAACAGGATGCCGAACGATGCCGAATGATCAGCGAGTTTTCGAACCTTCGCAGCACGCTCCAAGGCGAGGCGCCGGCGGCGGAAAGGGCTGCAGCCGCGATATGCGAACGCTTCTCCATTGGTTAGGCGCGACGACGCTGGTCGCCCTGGTTGTTGCGGGTAGCGCGGAATCTCGCCTGAGCGCACAAGATGCCGCCGCCGGGCCCCTGCTGGACGTGCAGCACTACAAGATCGATGCCCGGCTGAACATGGATGCCCAGCTGCTCGAGGCCACCGCGGAGGTGCATTTCATCCCGCGCGACCCGGCGGGCAATGCCGTGTTTCAATTGCACAACTCTCTCAACGTCGACTACGCCGAGATGGAGGACGGCACAAGCTTGGATCCCATCCGATACCGGGGCGACTCGGCCGTGCACGTCAGCTTCCCGGAGACGCTGCCGGTCGACCAGCCGCAAGTGATCCGGTTCGGCTACGGCGGGCGCCTGATCGGCTACGAGGAGTCCCCAGCCGAAGGCTACAGCTTGGCAGAGATCACGCCCGAACGGGCCATCTTGCTCTACGGCGGGCGCTGGTTTCCCGTCAACGGCTACGGGGCGGACCGCTTTACGTCCGACATTCGCGTAACAGTTCCGGAAGGACTCAAGGTGCTGGGCAGCGGCACGCGCGGACGCACCGAGGCTCTGGAGGGTGTCGAGCACCAGTTCGAGTTCAACTATCCGTCCTTCCCAGGTACCATCGCAGTGGTCGCCGAAGAGCCGGCACGAGCCTCCGCCGGCAACGCCTCGAGCGCTGTGTACATGCCCGGAGCGTCGGAAGACCTAGCCTTGGAATACGGCGAAGCAGCTGCCGAGATGGTCGAATTCTACTCCGACATGTTCGGTGCGCCGTATTCGAAATCCATCTACGTCATCGAGATGGGCGAGTACGCTCCGGACGGGTACTGGGCGCCGGGCATGGTGCTGATGAGCCCCTATGCCCGACGGGAAGCGCTGAACCGCCAGTTACTCGGCAAATTGGTCGCTAACCAGTGGTGGGGCACCATCGTCGGCGCCGGCAACAGCAACCACCTCTGGCTGGTGGACGGAACCGCGCAGTACTCCGCGCTGCTGGAGGTCGAGGAGTCGGAAGGCGAGGAAGCCTTTCGGGAAGCCCTCAGCAGCACTCGCATCGAAGCCCTCACGTTCGACGAGGTGCCCCTGCGAGAGTCCGGCCGCGTGGGCGATTTCTCGCCGCAGATGAAGGCCCTGACGTCATCTCGCGGTGCGATGGTGCTGCATATGCTCCGCTGGCGCGTCGGCGACGAGCCGTTCTTCGGGGTCTTGCAAGAACTGGTCAGTGGGCACACCTGGGGCACCCTGACGACCGACGATTTCCGCGTACTGTTCGAAGATGCCACGGGCAAGGACCTCGATGGGTTCTTCCTGCAATGGACCGAATCCAACATTACGCCCGAGTTCCAGCAGGAGTACACCATCTACAGGCTGGGGGGCAATGAAGGGTTCCGCGTGATCGGCAAGATCAACCAAGACATGGACACCTTCAGCATGCCGGTCGAACTCAAGGTCGAGACCGAGGGCGAGCCAGAGTTCCACGTGGTCGAGGTGGCGGGCGAAGCCTCAGACTTCCAGCTGGAGACCTTCGGAAAGCCCAGGGAAGTCATCCTAGACCCCAACCACCGCATTCTGAGGCTGGACGACGACACTCGCGTGCGCGTGGCGATCCGGCGGGGCGAGCAGTTGGTCGAACTGGGGTACTACCAAGAAGCCCTGATTGAATACCAGCGGGCCTTGGACATCAACCGTTTCAGTTCACTGGCGCACTACCGCACGGGCGAGGTGTTCTTCCTCCAGAGCAATTTCCAATCAGCCGCCAACGAGTTCCGCGAGGCCCTCAACGGCGACCGCGACCCGGCCTGGGTCGAGGTCTGGTCGCACATCAACCTGGGCAAGATCTTCGACATCACCGGACAGCGCGAGCGTGCCGTCAACGAGTACCAGTTGGCCGTCAGGACGCGCGACGACACCCAGAACGCGCAGAACGAGGCCAGCAAGTACCTGGCCAACCCCTACCGGCGAGCGCGCGCCAAAGAGCGCACGTACTGACGGGTCGGGCCCGCTGGCCCGGCCCGGTATCAGTACTTGGGGATGCTGGGGTCGACTTCGTCGCTCCAGCGCAGTATGCCGCCAGCTAGGTTCGTAACTCGGCTGAAGCCCATCTCCTTGAGCAGCCGCTGCGCCTTGCCGCTGCGCACGCCGCTCTTGCAGTGGACCACGATGTCGGCCGTGGAGTCGAGCTCGTGGACATGCTCCGGCAGCGTGCCCAAGGGGATCAGGGTGGTCCCGGGGATCTTGGCAATCTCGAACTCATGGGGCTCGCGTACGTCCAGAACGAAGACGTCCTCCCCGCTGTCCAGCCGGGACTTCAAAGCCGCGGGCGCAATCTCGGGCAGCCTTTCTTGGGCCGCAGCCTCGGCGGCCTGCTGCGGAATTCCGCAGAACTGCTGGTAATCGATCAACTCGCGCACGACGGGATTGTCACCGCAGACCGGGCAGTCGGGATTGCGCCGGAGCCGCAACTCCCGGAAGCGCATGTTGAGCGCATCGTAGAGCAGCAGCCGCCCGCTCAGGGAGTCGCCCTTGCCGAGGACGATCTTGACAGCCTCGGTGGCCTGAATGCTGCCAATCACCGCCGGCAGAATGCCCAGCACGCCCCCTTCGGCGCAACTGGGCACCAAGCCCGGCGGCGGCGGCTCGGGATACAGGCAGCGGTAGCACGGGCCGCCTTGGTGGTGAAACACCGTGGCCTGACCCTCAAAGCGAAAGATCGAGCCGTAGGCGTTCGGCTTGCCCAGCAACACGCAGGCATCGTTGACCAAATAGCGCGTGGGGAAGTTATCCGTGCCGTCAACGACCACATCGTACTCGGACAGGATCTCGAACGCGTTATCACTGGTCAACGCTGTCTGGTGCTTGTCGATAACCAAGCGGGGATTGATGTCTTGCATCGTCTCCGCGGCCGAGTCGATCTTGGGCCGACCGACGTCTTTAGAGCCGTGAATCACCTGCCGTTGCAAGTTCGTCTCGTCGACGACATCGAAGTCCACGATGCCGATCCGACCGATGCCTGCGGCAGCCAGGTATAGTCCTAGCGGTGCTCCAAGCCCCCCGGTTCCGACCATCAGTATGCGGGCACCCTTGAGCTTGCGCTGCCCCTCCAGTCCGACCTCCGGCAGGATCAGGTGGCGGCTGTAGCGCAGGATTTCTTCGTTGGACAGCTCCGGCAGCGCAGGTTCGGCTTCGTCAATCACCGGCGCAGGCGTGGCGCCGCCGGCAATCGAGGGCACGATGCTGATGGTGCTGCCAGCCGCAAGTGCGGTGTCCTCTCGGTCCAAATAGCGGATGTCCTCGTCGTCCACGTACACATTGACGAAGCTCCGCAGCTTGCCCTGATCGTTGAAAAGGTTGCGCTCGACCTGCGGATGCGCAGCCACCAGCTGGCGCAGAGCCTCGCCCACGGTGCCGGACTCGACTTCGACCGAGTCGTTGCCGGCAACGAATTGCCGGAGCGGTGTTGGAATCAGAATCGTGGCCATGCTCTTCCTGCTCTTGATGCTAGCAATCGCCCTAATCTCTGTCAATGAACTAGGGATTCCGGCCCCGGGCCTCGCACTGGCCGGGTGCGGGCGTCGCCGCGGCGTCGCTTCGCCAATCTCAGTCTCGCGTTATAGTGACGGTCGGTCGCCTCGCCTCCCGTGTCCCGCCGCGCCTGGCAATCTAGGCAGCAGCATGTCGGTCCTATTCTTCGCAAATGAGGACGAGCTCAGGAAGTGGTTTCGCAACCACCACAAGACGGCCCGCGAGCAGTGGATCGGATACTACAAGGTCGCCACCGGCCAGCCCAGCGTGACGTGGGCGGAATCGGTCGACGTGGCGCTGTGCTTCGGCTGGATCGACGGGATTCGCAAGAGGGTCGACGAGCGCAGCTACAAGGTGCGCTTCACTCCCCGCCGCCCGAATAGCGGCTGGAGTGCGAGGAATATCGAGCGCATGCAAGCGCTCATGGGGGCTGGCTTGGTCGAGGAGAGCGCGCGGGCAACATTTGAATCGTCGGGCAAGTTGCGCAGGCCACCGGCCGCCCATGAACTCGCGGCCGTGGCGCTGCCGGAGGAATGCGAGAACCGGATCAGGGCGGTGCCGGGAGCCTGGGAGTGCTTCGCCGGCGCGCCAGCGTCGTACCGCAAGCAGTGCGCGCACTGGATCATGAGCGCCAAGCGCGAGCAGACCCGCCGAAAGAGGCTCGCAACCCTGATCGAGTGCAGTTCGCGCGGAGAGCCCATACCGCCGCTGCGCTGGTCGGTCAAGAAGCCCTTTCGGCGGTGAGCAACGCTATCTGAGGCCAAGCGACCGGTCAAGTTGCCTCACGCTCTCCGGCAGCGCCGCATAGCGACTGGAACATGCTGATCCCAGCGATGCCCGCCGCACCGGCCTCCGCACAAGTGGCGGCTCGTTCCGCCGTGATGCCGCCCAACGCCGCCACGGGCAGCGAGGACGCTGCGCAAGCTACGCGCAGGCCGGCAAGACCGGGAATCTCGTGCAGGCCGGGCTTCGAACGCGTGGGGAACACCGGCCCGAAGACAGCGAAGTCGGCCCCTTCGCGCTCCGCTCGGCAAACTTCGTCGACGCTGTGCGCTGACACCGCTATCAGGAACCCTGTTGGCAGGACGGGCCTGAAATCGCGTGGAGCCGGCGATCCGGCCGGCAGGTGAACTCCGTCCGCACCCGCGGCTAGGGCGACATCCAAGCGGCTGTTGACCAGGATCGCGGTTCGATATGGGCGGACTCGGGCCAAGGCGGCCCGGGCCAGATCGAGCAGGTCCCGAGGCGCCAAGTCCTTCTCGCGAAGTTGGATCCAAGAGCAGCCGCGTCGGGCGTTCTCTTCGATGCAGTCGAGCAAGCTGCCCGGACAGGTGCTGCGATCTGTGATGTAGTAGCGTCGCATTGTCCGGTCTGTCTCATGCTGCGAACTCTGTAATGTTGACAGCGGTTGACTAAAGTAAAGTCATGATTATATACTAAGGATTCACTCAGCCGCGGTGTATCTGCGCCAAAGCGGCGGCAGTTTGCGGGATCCGCCGCAAGGCACCCTAAGGCTCGGAGGGCTACAGATGGGAAAGGTCATCGGAATCGATCTCGGCACCACGAATTCGGTCGTGGCTGTCATGCAAGCGGGGCAGTCCCAGGTAATCGCCAACCAAGAGGGCGAGCGCACCACGCCGTCGGTCGTGGCGTTCAGCAAGAACGGTGACCGCTTGGTGGGCGAGACAGCCAAGCGGCAGGCGGTCACCAATCCAGAAGCCACGATTTCGTCGATCAAGCGTTTCATGGGCCGTCGCAGCTCCGAAGTTACCGAGGAGACGAAGAACGTCGCTTACAAGATCAGCGCTGCGGGGGACATTCTCAAGGTCAGGATCGGAGCGGACAGCTATTCGCCGCAAGAGATCTCGGCCATGGTGCTGGGGAAGCTCAAGGAGGCGGCCGATGCCTATCTCGGCGAGAAGGTGACCGAAGCGGTCATCACGGTGCCGGCGTATTTCAACGACGCCCAGCGCCAGGCCACCAAGGACGCAGGCAAGATCGCGGGACTAGAAGTGCGCCGCATCATCAACGAGCCGACCGCCGCGGCCCTCGCCTACGGCTTGGACAAGAAGGAGAACCAGACTATCGCTGTCTACGACTTCGGCGGGGGCACCTTCGACATCTCGATCCTCGAGGTCGACGAGGGCGTCGTGGAGGTCAAGGCGACCAATGGCGACACCCACCTCGGCGGTGACAACATCGACAGCGTGCTGATCGACTGGCTCGTCGACGAATTCCGCAAGGAGCAAGGCATCGACCTGTCCCAGGACAGCATGGCCCTGCAGCGCCTCCGCGAAGCGGCCGAGAAGAGCAAGCGAGACCTGTCGACGCTGATGGAGACCGAGATCAACCTGCCCTTCATCACGGCCAACGAGAGCGGCCCGAAACACCTCGCGCGCAAGCTCACCCGAGCACACCTCGAGCAGATGATCGACCCGCTGGTTCGGCGCACCCTCGAGCCTTGCAAGAAGGCGCTGACAGATGCCGGGCTGTCGCCGTCGGACATCGACGAGGTCGTCATGGTCGGCGGCTCGACGCGCATTCCGAGGGTTCAACAGCTGGTCCAAGAGTTGTTCGGGCGGGAACCCCACAAGGGCGTCAACCCCGACGAGGTCGTGGCAACCGGCGCCGCCGTGCAAGGCGGCGTGTTGGGCGGCGAGGTCAAGGACGTGCTGCTGCTGGACGTCACGCCCTTGTCGCTGGGCATCGAGACCTTGGGCGGTGTGTTCACCAGATTGATCGAGCGCAACACGACAATCCCGACGCGCAAGTCCGAAGTATTCTCGACGGCGGCCGACAGCCAGACTTCGGTGGAGATCAAAGTCTTCCAAGGCGAGCGCTCCATGGCAGGCGACAACCGCTTGCTTGGGGTCTTCCAGTTGGTCGGCATTCCCCCCGCGCCGCGCGGAGTCCCGCAAGTCGAGGTCACCTTCGACATCGATGCCAACGGCATCCTGAACGTCTCGGCCAAGGACAAGGCCACCAGCAAGCAGCAGCAGATCACCATCACCAGCTCATCGGGCCTGTCCCAAGAGGAGATCGAGAAGATGGCCCGCGATGCCGAAGAGCATTCGGCGGAGGACCAAAAGCGCAAGGATGAGATCGAAGCCCGCAACCAAGCCGACGCGGCGATCTACTCCACGGAGAAGACCCTCAGCGAAAACCGCGACAAGGTTGACGAGGCCGAAGCCACGAAGATCGAGCAGGCCATCGAGGCTGCGCGCGAGGCAGTCAAGAGCGGCAGCACCGAGCAGATCAACAAGGCAGTGTCGGATCTCACCCAGGCCTCTCACGCGCTGGCCACGGCGATGTACGCCGCACAGCAAGGCAGCGACGGTGCGGCCGACGCGCCGGGAGGCACCGGTGAAGCGGAAGCGGGAAGCGGCCCTGACGATGTAGTGGAGGCGGAGTTCGAAGACGCGGACGAGAAGCCGAAGTCGTGAGTGGGGGTGCCGTCCGAGCAGCACCGCCGCGCACCGTCTAGGCTAGATGGGCATGGCGGCCAACCGCAGCAAAGACTACTACGCGACGCTGGGAGTCTCCCGCAGTGCCAAAGCGGACGCCATCCGCACCGCCTACCGGCACTTGGCGCGCAAGCTGCACCCCGACGTCAACCCAGGCGACAAGGCGGCCGAGGAGCGCTTCAAGGACGTCCAAGAAGCCTACGACATCCTCAGCGATAAGGAGAAGCGGGGCATCTACGACCGTTACGGATTCTACTCCGAGCAGGTTCGCCAGCAAGCCGCTGCCGGGCAGGGCCAGGGCTTCGGATTCGACGGCTTCGATTTCAGCGATTTAGGGCGCCAAGGCTCCGCCGGGGCAAACTTGAGCGATCTCTTCGAGGGCGTCTTCGGCGGGGGACGGGGACGCGGACGAGGCGCTCACTCGCGCCGACCAGGCGAGGATCTCGAGTACGAGATGGACATCAGCTTCGACGGTGCCATCCGGGGCACCACCGAGCGCCTCAAGATCAGCCGTCAGGCCCCCTGCCCCCCGTGCAGCGGATCGGGCAACGCCCAGGGACAGGCGCCGCGCGTCTGCAAGACCTGCGGCGGCACCGGTCAGTCGCAGCGCATGGCCGCCAACATGCGCTTCAGCGTTCCCTGCCCCGCTTGCGGACAGACCGGGCAGGTCCGGACGCCTTGCCCGCAGTGTGCTGGCGAGGGGCGGGCATCGGCCACCGACACCATCGACGTCCGGATCCCACCGGGCACGGGAGAGAACGCCAGGCTCCGCCTGCAAGGCAAGGGCAACGCGGGGATCCTCGGGGGCGCCACCGGTGACTTGTACATCATCGTGCATGTGGGCAAGCACCCGTTCTTCAAGCGCGATGGCTTCGACGTTCGGATCGAGGTGCCAATCACCCCCGCCGAGGCCGTGCTAGGCGCCAAGATCGAAGTGCCGACGATCGACGGTACGGCGCTCATGCGCATTCCGCCGGCAACGAGCTCGGGCAAGACGTTCCGGGTGCGGGGACGCGGCGTCACGGATCCGCGCAGCAACAAACGCGGCGACCAGTTCGTTAGAATCTCGATTGTCGTGCCCAAGATTCCCGACGAATCGACCAAGGACCTGATGCGGCGATACGCGGAGCGCAATCCTGAGAACCCGCGGGACTCGCTCACCGATCTCGGCTGACCATGGCGAAGCAGCACAAGACGAAGGGCAGCTACACCATCTCGGTGGTGGCGGAACGCTTCGACGTGCATCCGCAAACGCTGCGCATGTACGAGCGCGAGGGCCTCTTGCAGCCATCCCGGACGGATGGCAACACGCGCCTCTACACCGACGAGGACATCGACCGCCTAGATGTGATCCTGTCGCTGACGCGCGACCTAGGCGTCAATCTCGCCGGGGTCGAGATCATCCTGAACATGCGCAGCAAGATGGACGCGATGCAGCGGCAGATGCGCGAGTTTGTGAGCTACGTCAACAGTTCCATGGACCCCGGCGACGACAGCGAGGACCCAATTTCCAACGCGCTAATCCCGCTTAAGGGCCGTATGCCGATGCGAGCCAGACGGAGGGACGAAGTGAGCGACCGCCCAACACCGATCGAGTCAAAGATCGTCGACCTATAACACTCTCCGCTATCGCTAACCCATCAGCGACCCGATCCACGAAAGCACGCCGATGGCGTGCAGAAAGACGACCGCGATACTGATGGGTACGGGATACTTTACAGTCCACAGCCACGCGGAGTAAAACCTGGCTAGCGCACTGCCGGTCTCGAACTCTTTTCGCCTGAGAGCTCCGTCCATGCGCCAAGCTACGAACAAGGCGGCGCCAAGTCCGCCCAGCGGCAACGCCCAATTCGACACAAAGTAGTCGACAGCATTGAACCAGCCTCCGCTAGCCGTCGCGGGCACTCCGAAGAGGGCCACGACGATAGTGGCACCGACACAGGATTTGACGCGAGAGATTCCGTGATGGTCCACCACGTAAGCCGCGATGACTTCTAGAATGGCGATCGCGCTGGTCAGAGCGGCGAAGACGAGCATCACGAAGAAGATCACTGACAGGACCGCCCCTCCGGTCATCTGGGCGAGCGCGGTCGGCAGCGTCACAAACAGCAGCCCCGGCCCCGCGCCCGGCGCCATACCGAATGTGAACACGATTGGGAACAACACCATTGACGCCGCTAAGGCGACCAAAGTGTCGGCGCCGGCAGTCGCGAGCGAGGCCGAAGCGAGATCATCTTGCGACCGCAAGTAACTGCCATAGGTAATCATGCTGCCCATGCCGAGACTGAGCGTGAAGAAGGAATGGCCGAGAGCCTCGAGTACACCGGCAGCGGTCAGCTTGTCCCAATTCATGCCGAACAAGAACCCCATCGCTTCGCCCCAACCCGGCATCGTCACGGCCTTGCCCAGAAGGACCAGGATCAACACGAACAGTCCGGGCATCATGATCCGGGCCCAGCGCTCAATGCCGTGTGAAACGCCCGCCGCTACCACGCACATGGTGATGGCCAAGAACGCGAGCTGCCAGCCGACTCCGATCAGTGGCGTACCGGTCAAGTCGCCAAACAGGCCCTCGGCCTGACCCGCATCGATGCCGGCGATGGCGTTGGTTAGCGAGAGGTACGTGTAGTGCAACGCCCAGCCCGCAACCGTGGAGTAGTACGACAACAGCAGGAACGCGCCCACAACAGCCAGAATTCCAAACGCCACCCACTTGGACTTCGGATCCGACAGCTTGCGATAGGCACCGACCGCCGAAGACCGGGAAGCCCGCCCGAGCATGACCTCGGCCATCATCACCGGCACGCCGACGACCAGAATGCAGGCCAGGTAGACCAAGACGAACGCACCGCCACCGTTTTCGCCGGTGATATAGGGGAACTTCCATATGTTGCCCAAGCCGACGGCCGAGCCGGCGGCGGCCAAGATGAACCCGGTCCGCGAGTTCCACTGGGCTCTAGGTGATTTGGAAGGATTTGGCACGTCGTTCATAGTACTCGAACAGTGACAAGGCCAAGCACTTCGGTGAGAGACAGCAAGCCCACGGCTCGCGGCAGCGACAGTGCCCGGTCCGTGAGAGGGCCTTCAGTGCTGTCCGGTTGGCTATACGCTCGATCGAGATGACGCCACCGACGGGCCCGGCACAGCGCGGACGGCCTAGCCAGCGGGCTACCAGCTGACTGGCAGTGTCAACGCGATTCCGACATGCGGCGCGTTCGAGCGAATCCGCCATCGGAACGGCAGGTTGCGAGACGATCTCACAGACAGCCTACGCCAAGAGATCGGCCAGACTCGCGCCACATCCCGAACCGGCTCCGATTCAATGCGGAGCCGGATTGGATCCCGTCCGGCTCGGCCGAGTCATCTGGGACGGTATCCGCGCTCGGCACAGGCCGTTCGCCCGTGCGGCGATGCACCGCGCACACACGCCGTCCCGGCAGCGCGAGGCAAGCATCTGCGTTGGACAGAAGCCCTGGCCGCAGGCTACGCGGCCGGAACGGCCTCGTCGATGCCCTGCTCGCCCTCGGACTTGGCAATGATCGCCGCTCCGCAGGAGTCGCTGAATACGTTGATAACCGTGCGGTACATGTCCAGCGGACGATCGACGGCGAGCATCGCGCCGACGATCAGTTCGACCTGTGGCCCGGTCAGGTTCACGGCCTCCAAGACGATGAAGATTACGACAAGTCCTGCCGACGGAACGGCCGCGGCTCCGATGGATGCGAGCAAGGCCGTGAATACGACCAAGAGCTGCTGCTCAAACCCCAGTTGCGCGCCGAGCACCTGTGCGATGAACATGACCCCCGCACATTCGTAGAGCGCCGTTCCGTCCATGTTGACGGTGGCCCCCATCGGCAGCACGAAGGAGGTGACGCGGTTGGATGCGCCGACCTTGTTCTCGACGGCGTCGATCGTGACCGGCAGTGTCGCGCCGGAGGAACTCGTTGAGAAGGCCATGACGATGGGCTGGACCATGTTTCGGAAGTGCGTGATCGGGTTGATACGGCCCACGAAGCGCAAGATCAGAGGCAGCGTGATCAACAAGTGGAAAGTCAGGCCCGCTACCAGCATCAGCGCATACAGGCCCAGCGCCTTGAAGGCTGCGAGCCCCGTCGTGCCCATCAGCTTGGCAATCAGGGCGAACACCCCGATCGGCGCGACCAAGCGGATAATGCCGCCAGTCAGACGCATCATCGCCTCGAAGGCCGATTCGAAAAAGCCCAGCAGCGGCCCGCGATGCGATTGCTGCAACGTGCTGATAGTGATGCCCAGAACGATGGAGAAGAAGATGATGGCCAGCATCTTCGCCTCGGCGGCCGCAGCGAAGACATTCTCCGGCACGATGTCGAGAATCAGATCCACCGGGGACTGAATCACGGTCAGGTGGGGCATCTCCTCGGTCTCAGCCCCGACGAGGTTCGCTCCCACGCCAGGCTGGATCAGGTTGACCATCACCAGCCCCACGACGCACGCGCAGGCACTTGTGAGCATGTAGTAGCCCATCGTCTTGCCGAAGAGGCGGCCCAAACCGGCACCAGCACCGACCGAGGCGACACCTGTAACAATCGAAGTCAACACCAATGGCACGATGATCATCTTGAGGAGCTTGATGAACAGCGTTCCGAGCCAGCCGACCGCGTCGGCCAACGGCTCGCCTCCGATCAAGCCCGCGATCACGCCCAGCGCCATTGCGATGGCGATGCGCCAATGCAGTTGTTGGTGCCACTTGGCTCCCGCGATGACTTGGCTCATTTGGTTCCCTCCTAACGGCCTGGCTCGGGTCGTTGCCAATTGTCGTGATCAGGCCCGCGGGCGCGCTTCAGCCGAGGGTCTGTACCGAAGGTTAGCAGAAAGGGGCCTACCGCTGTTGCAAGCAGCGGGGGGGCGACCGCCGGCATTCCAGCCGGCGGCACAAGCCTGCCTCGCCCTGCGCGACGCCCGCTGTCACAGATCACAGCCAGCGCAGCACTATCCAAAAGCACCCGAATCTACACGATTTTGCGAAGAACTCCCGACACGTGCTACTCTAATTTGGTATATTTCCCAGCTAGTCTTCTAGAAATGTGGAAGTTTCGGAAGTGAATCCGACACACGGTCCCCGCACGGGTGACGCGGGTCGGTGGCGGGCGAGCGCCGCTTCGGGCGCGACCGGGTGCGCTTGGTCTTGGCGGCGAGAGCGGTATCCCGGTAGCACCCGCCTTCAGCGGCGGGCGACAAAAGCAAGTACTGGAATCAAGAGAGAGCTATGCTTCATCACGATAAACCCACGTATGACCAGAGCCGGACGAGAGTAGCACCTCGGACGCGCGAGATCCTGCGTATCGCGGCCACCTTGGAAAAGACCAACATTGCCCGCGAAATCATGCTGGAGTGGCTGGAGAACGCATCTAAGACCGATCTGCCTGACGAGGCTTGGTCCGGCGGTGCCTTCCACCACGAAGCCGATAAGCGGACGTTCACTGCCGTCAGCGCCAAACAGGAGAACTCAGAGACCTGGGCGCTACGCTTCGTCGAGCCCGAGGAGGGCGATGTCGAACGGGAGTGGACCACCGAGATCGCCATCCGCGAGCGGCCCGGAGAGGACTCCGTGTTCAGCCTGCGGACCTTGGCAAAGTCCACCGAGATGAAGATGCGAGTACAGCCGCGGGTGCCTGGGTTCCTCGAGCATGTCGCCAAGGAATGCACAATGGAGCAGGGCGCGGCCAAGATCGAGAAAGAGCCGTGGGTCATCGAGTCTGAGTACGACGCGGCGAATCTGGCGGAGTTCTTGGTGGACCCCGACCGACGCACGCCGGCGTTCGTGCTGACGGTGCCCGAGGAATCGGAAGACCCCAATGTTCCACTGCTGGACCCTGTGCCACTTACCGTGGACACCTTGGGAATCGCAAAGGTGATCGTGCTGCCAGCCGAGTACACATGGAAACTCACGAACCGCTTCGGCAAGCGCCTCTCGGTCTACCGCGGAGCCATGCGGGTGTACCTGACCGGCTTCAACGACCGCGCTGATCCTGAAGGCGGCCACGACCTATTCATGCCCCATCGCATGGACACCCCCGAAACGGCGGCCAAGTTGGGGTCGTTGCTGCGCTGGATGGCAGCCCGAGAGAGTTTGCGGGGCTGGCGCCTGGGTCAGGACGTGATCCCGTTCGTGTCGGCAATGCTGCCTTCCATCGAACTTGAGAGCGCGACCTTGGCCGAGAATGACGCGAGCGCAGCCGATCAGCTGGAAGCGTCGGCCCGCCATGTCTCGATGCTACGCGACGAACTCAAGCTCGCGATGGAGATCCAGCAGTCACTCACCGAAGAGAACCACTCCATCGAGAGCCGCATGCGGGAATCGGAGTCGAAGCTGCGCAAGACGCAAATGCGTCCGCGCCCATCGTTTGACCGCGGGCCCCGCCCGCCCTACGAGGATCGGGGCCGTCCGCAGTTCGACCGCGGCCAGCGCCCGTCGTATGGAGACAGGGGTCGCCCGTCGTTCGACCGGGGACCGCGGCAATTCGAGGACCGCGGCCAGCGCCCGTTCGAAGGACGCGGCCGGTCCTTCGAGGATCGCGGCCGCCCATCATTCGGCAGCCGGGGGCGCGGGCCGTACGACCGCGACCGCGACCGCGGCTTCGAGCGCGAGAGGCCCAAGCCAAGGTACTCGCAATACGGCGAGGATGATGACGATGCGGGCTACGGAGAGTAAGGGAGCCTAAACCCGCCCCTGTTCTCGGCGGCCAAACACCGCGAATCGCCAGGCGACGGCCGGGCAGTCCATATGCAGGATCTACGAGGCAAGACGGCTCTAGTCACCGGCGGGTCACGAGGCATTGGCCGGGCCATCTGCCTGGAACTGGCCAGCCGCGGGGCCGACGTGGCGGTGAACTACCACAGCCGTGCAGCCGCAGCGGAGCAAACCGTCGCCGCTGTGCGCAGCCTTGGAGTGTCTGCCCTGGCGATCCAAGCCGACATTTCGAGACGCGCCGAAGTCGGCACGATGGCGGAACAGGTGACGGCCGAGTTGGGCCCGCCCGACATCTTGGTCAATAACGCCGGGCTGCTGTACGCAGGAGAATTGCTGGACTACGACGAGGACGAGTTCGACCAGATGTGGCGGACCAACGTCAAGGGGGTCCTGTACTGCTCTGAAGCGCTGGCACCCGAAATGATCAGGCGGGGCTGGGGCCGCATCGTCAACCTCGCCTCCAATGCGGCCGTTGGCACGGCAATGGCAGGCACCACGCTCTACGCCGTGACGAAAGGGGCGGTGCTCACGCTAACGAAGCGCATGGCCTTCGAGCTGTCCCCCAAGGGCATCACGGTGAACGCCGTGCTGCCGGGATTCACCAAGACCGACATGGTCCTGTCGGGGAAATCTCAAGACGAGGCGGTGCGGCTGCTCCAGAACGTCTCCGAGCGTTCGCTGGTGGGTCGCGCAGGAGAACCGGAGGATATCGCACACCTGACAGGATTCCTGTGCTCCGAGGCGAGTGGATTCATCACCGGGCAATTCATGATGGCCGATGGCGGACGACAGGACTACCTGACCAGGGTGTAGCAGCCCGCCCGCACAGATCCGCCGACGCAGACATCGTACGGTCAATTGTCGGCCGCGGCCAGCGGGAGTGGCGGGCCTGCCAAGCGGGCGGCTGGCCCCGGGTATCACCGGTAGTCCGAGCACGCAGACCAATGCAGTCAAGGTCACGTCTTGGTCCGTCCAGCGCAGTCGCGCTGCCAATGCGGCAGGCTAAGCGCGCTTCACGCGATACGGGAATCGATCCTCCGCCTGCCCGAGGTAGTCCAAGATCTCGCCATCGAGCTCGCCCATCAGGACCGCCCGCGAGGCGTCATCCGCAAGATTGTGCAACTGGTAGGGATCTTCTTGGTTGTCGTAGAGACACCAGCGTCCGATCTCGCCGCACGCGTAGGTGTAGCGATCGGTCCGGATCCCGCGAAAGATCGGGGATGTGTGGTTGACTCCGCCGCTGGCATGCGATTTTGCGATGTGCATCAGGAATTGGTGCTCCGGACCATCCACGTCTGAGCCCCCCGCGATCGCTGATAGGTCCCTGCCAACGCAAACGTCCGGTACGGGAATCCCAGCCATGCCGCACAGCGTTGGATAAAGGTCGATCGCACCAAGCAGCGCGTCGCTGCGATGGCCGGCCGGCATCCCCGGCCCGCGCGCTACGAAGGGCACGCGGCACGACTCCTCGTGGGGAAGTCGCTTGCCGGTGCGGTTATGGGCGCCCAGCATCTCACCGTGATCCGATGTATAGACCACGATCGAATTGTCGGCCAGGCCAGTCCGGTCCAAGCACGCCATCAGCCGTCCGATTTCGATGTCCACGCCTTCCACGTGGGCGTTGTAGCCGGTCGTGTCGCGTCTCACGCTGCGCCCGCGCCCCCCGATACCCCGGGTCACAGTCTCTCCAGTGTTCGGCCGCAGCTGGAGACTCCGCCCGGGTACTTGCGCATCAGCTCGGGCGGGGCATCACCGAAGGGTGGATGCGGCGGATTCAGCGAAAGCACTAGCATCCAAGGGCGGTCCTTGTTGCGCTCAATGAAGCTGATGGCGTCGTCGGTCATCAGCGTTGCGTTATACCCGGCCGGTACCTGCTGCTGACCGGAGGCTTGGTCATAGGTATGGGAGCGGTCGAAGTGCGGGTTCGTGTTGTACCATGCCCGCCACTCCGCGAAGCCGTGGCGCGCTTCGCCCTCCGGCTTGAGGGCGTGTCCTTCCGCACCGCGCGCATCCAAGTGCCACTTGCCGACATAGCCAGTGTGATAGCCGGCGTCGCGGAACGCCTTGCCAAGGCTGTACTCGGACCTCCGCAACGGATATGCGTTGTCAATGATCCCCGTCTGGTACGGCCAGCGTCCGGTCATGAGGATGCCCCTATAGGGCGAGCAGACCGGATAGTTCGACACGCAATGGGTGAATGTCGTGCCCTGCGATGCAAGACGGGCGAGGGCTGGGGTTTCGGCGTCGTTGTACGGCTCGCCCGGCATCGTGCAGGCCCTGTGCTGGTCGCTGAATACGAACAGCACATTGGGCATGCGCGGCTGCTGCGCGCTGGCCGAGGCGGCACCCGCCGCAGCCAAGCCCCGGAACACGTCTCTGCGAGAGGGATTCTGCGCTATCATGACGCTGGTATTCTAGCAGCGCACTCCGCGCACGCGAAGGGCGCCAAGACCGGCGCGCTTCATCCTGTCTAGGCAGCAAGTCCCGCAGTTCATGCCATCTAGAGACAGCGAGGCACTGGTACTGCGCAACTATCCGTACCGCGATGCGGACCTCATCGTCAGCTTCTTCACCCGCGAGCAAGGCAAGCTACGCGGCGTGGCGAGCGGAGTGCGACGCCCCAAGAACAATAAGTTCGGCATGGGGCTGGAGCGCCTGGCACTGTCTCACGTCTACTACCTGCAGAAAGAGAACCGAGACCTTGTCACGCTCCAGCGCGCCGAACTGGCCGGGCCGTCGAACTTGTGGAAGGCAACTTACCCCACGAGCATCGTCTTGGACGTGATCGCCGAGACGTCGGACCTGCTCCTGCCCGAGCACGAACCCAACGACACCTACTTCCGCTTGCTACGCCTGGTAGTCAACGAGTTTCGCCGGGGCATCGCAGAGGGAGACTCCAGCGATGGCGTCCAATCCTGGGCGCACCGCGCTCTGGTGTACTACCTGCTGTGGTCGGCGCGCCTGGGTGGCTGGCTGCCACCGCTTGGGCGCTGCATGGAATCGAACCAAGCCTTCGCTGCGGGCGAGCCCGCCTATTTCGGGGCCAATCGGGAGGGTCTGTTTCGCGCCGAATTCAAGGACGCTAACTCGCGGGCACTCTCGCACGACGCGCGCGCACTGGCCGCGGCAATGCTCAAGCAGAGGCTGGACAAGTTGGATAATTCCCAGTGGCAAGAGCCGTCGGGCTTCGCGCTGCAGCGTTTCCTGCTGCAGCGCACTCAAGCCCAAGTCGAAGTGCAACTCCGCGGAGTCCAAGCCCTGCGCGAACTCTGGCGCGACGGGCAGGCCTGGGAAGACTAGTTCGGTGTCGAAACGGGGTTCGCAGGATGCGGTGCCGACTCTGAACCGACATCCAGGCGAAGCGTTTCTTGGGCCCGGTCCCGGACAATCTCCACCGCTACCAAGCGGTCCTCGGAAGCCGCCGCAAGCTTGCCCACCTCTGACGGGCGGTCCACCTGCTCGCCAGCGACCGAGACGATGACATCGCCGGCCTGGAGCCCGGCCATTTCAGCGATCGATCCGGATCGCACGTGGCGTACGAGCACCCCGCGTTCTACGCCAAAGAATGCCGCGAGTTGTCCGTCCAAGCTCTCCAGATCCGTGCCCAAACGCCGGTTTCTGGCGTTCATGCGGACTTGAGGGAACTCGAAGTCCAAGGCGAACCTCGACTGCGACCGAGGGCTTTCTGCCTCAAGATGCACGCGAGTCGTGCCGATCCTGTCCTTCACCGACTCAAGCTGTTTGGTGACCACCGCGATCGTCTCATTGACGGACCGCATCACCTCGCGCTCGCCGATCGCGACCTTCAGCTTTGTGCGTTGGCCGTCCCGCACCAATCCCAGTTCCACGCTGCGGCCGACCGGCGTCTCGCGGACCAATCGGGCAAAGTGTTGGTAGCCCTGAACGCGCTCACCGCGATAGGTCAGGACGATGTCGCCCTCGCGCAGGCCGGATTGCTCGGCGGGGCTGTCGGCAGCGACGCTGCTGATCTCGATCCCGTGCGCGTCGACCAAGCCGATATCGCGGGCGGTTGCGTCACTGATGTCCATCACTCCAATGCCGATGTAGCTGGCCGGGGCGAACACGATACGTCCGTCAATGCCGGGTGCCGCGCCGACAGGCGCTGTGCTAACAAGGGCAGCACACACGATCAAGGTATTGTGAATGCGCGAATACACGGTCATTCCTCCTAGCCCACAGGGGTGCCGCCTAGCGGCTCTTCCTGATTTCGATGCGTCCCAAGCCGTTGCGGATCCTCACCACCGATCCCCCGCCGTTGATCTCTCCGGCAGCCTGCTCGCTGACAGGTCCGAAGACACGCGACGAGCGCTGAACCTGGATGGACGGGAACTCACTGGTAATGCCGCGCAGACCTCGAGCCAGGTCGATGCTCGCCTCGAGTGTCAGGGCCAGCGATTCCGGTAGCGACAGCACAATCGCGCCCACGGACGTGGTGATCTCAGAGTCGTTCAGACTCGCACCCTCCTGCAGCGCGGCCACGATGTCCCCCGCCCCGCTGGCCAAGACCAGCGTCCCACGCGCCTTGGCGATGCGGATGTCCCCGGCTCCCGCTTGGGCCTGCATTCCGTTGCGCACGTCAGCCGCACGGATCAGCCCGCCGCCCGTTTTGGCCCGCACAGTACCTTCTACGCGTCCGATCTCGATGCTGCCGCCGCCGGTCTCCGCTCTGAGATCGCCCGCCACTGATGTCACTTGGATCATGCCGGCACTGGTGACGAGACGCGCTTGCCCGCCGGAGCGCGCTAGCACAATGCTGCCCCCGGCGGTCTCGCAATTCACTGGGCCCCCGATGGTACCCAACTGCACGCTGCCGCCCGCAGTGGTCGCTGTCACCGCACCTTGGACGTCGTCCACTAGGATCGAGCCCCCAACGGCGTGAGCGGTGACCGAACCGGCAATACCTTGGATGACAATGCCGCCCGCGCGCGTCACTAAGTCGATCTCAGCAGTCGCCTTGGGGACTTCGATGGCGAGCAGGAATTCGACCCTGCAATTGCCGCAGACCGGATTCCGGAGATTCATGGCCAAGGTCTGGCCCGAGGGACGTTCGAAGACCACACCGGATTCTTGGAATACAACCGGGACCCACTTGCCACCGCGCTCGGACCTACCGCGTGTCGTAAGCGTATAGCGCACGTCGTCGCGGTCCGCCCCGCGCAGCACGACCCGGCCGCTGGCGCGAACTTCAATCCGCTCGGCCGCTGCCGCCTCACCGGTCCACTCTTGCGTCCAGCGCCGCCCGTCCCGCTCTGGCTGCGCCGACAGGACGGCCGCCATGGCCAAAGCCGCGCCGACTGCGCCGAAGACCGGCATACACCTCCGAAGTGGCATTGCTTCAGAAACGCTCCATCGACGCGTCAAGTACGTCCAAGATGCGCTCACTCTCGTGCAGCACGAAGGGGTTCTGCTCGCGCTCCACCAGCTCCTGCAGCGCACCTGCCAAGTCCCGGCCGGGATGCTGGCCTAGCAGTTGGATCGCATGAATCCGCATGCCGGCGAGCGGATCCGAACGCAAGGTCTCGACGAGGGCCGCACGCACGTCCGGTTCGTCAATTTGCCCCTTCACCGAGTCGAGCGCCTTCAGCCTGATGCCGGCGTTCTGGTCCTCCAGCATGGAGCGCAGCAAGATGCGGCGCACTTCGCTGTCGGATGCCTGCCCCTGCAGGGCTTCCAGAGACGAAAGGCGCGCCCCGGCATGCGATTCCCGCGCCGTGTCCATGAGCATCCCGCGGATGAACGGATCCGACGAGTCGCCGCTGACCACTCTACGCTCCTCGAGCACGATCCGGACCTGGCCCCCGACAGGGTCGAGTTGGACGGTCTCGATCCCTGTCAGGGTGTGGTCGGCATCGAAGGACAACGGATTGCCGGAAACAGCTGACGCCGGGGACGCCGGAGCGAAATATCTGGACGGCCGGACATCGCGCCCGACAAAGAAGCCTACAAACAGCAAGGCTGCCGCCATGGCAGGTTGCCAAACCATTGGCCGAGCAGCGAGCGCCGAGCGCAGGCTGCGCAAGTGCCGACCCACCCGGCGCAGCGGCGAGGCAGTGCGGCCCAAACTGCCCTCGGCGGCAACCGCCAGCGCTAGTTCGTGGCGACAATCATCCAACAGAGAACCCGCCTCGGCCTCGGCCTCGGCCTCGTTGAGCGAGAGCAGAAACGCCTCTTCCTCATCGAACAAGGCCCGAAACTCGGGCGTCTCGTCGCGGAAGCGCTCGACCTCCTTGCGGTCGGCCAGGCCCAGCTCGCCGTAGAGATACAGGCGAATGCGCTGCCGCAGAAGTTCGCTCTCGAGCGCTGCGCGATCATCAGGCGCGGACATCCTGCAACTCCTTGCGCAGTTTCTTAGTGGCGCGGAACAAGCACTGCTTGGCAGACTCCTCGCTCATAGAGCAGGTCTCGCCGATCTGGCGTAGGCGCATGCCCTCGTGGTGGCGCAGGGTGAAGACCAAGCGCTCTCGGTCCGAGAGCGTGGCGAGCGCAACCTTGATGCGCCGCGAAAGCTCCGCGCTGCCCAGCATCTGCTCGGGGGAACTGGCGGGACGCGAATCGGTCGCAAGCTGCAGCGGCGAGCGGCCAGTCTCATTGTCGGCGTCGAAGACGCCGAACTCGGGACGCGCCTTGCGGCGCCGCAAGTGGTCCAAGCAAACGTTGGTAGCGATGCGGTAGAGCCAAGTGTGGAAGCGACACTGGAAGCGGAATGTGTCCAGCTTGCGATACGCCTTGATGAAAGCGTCTTGATAGGCGTCTTGGGCATCCTCCCGTGACGGCAGCAGCCGCAGGGCGATACGCAGCACGCTGCGGTCGTAGCGTCGCACCAATTCAGCGAACGCCCCTTGGTCTCCGCTCTGGGCGGCTTCAACAAGACGCCGCTCGGTGTGGTCGTCGTGGGCCGGATTCAATCCGAAAGGTAGACTTTCCGCCTTTACCGCCTGCACTTTTGCACTGTCCTTCCGCATGGTTGGACGCACCAGATGGCTGAAACGTTAGTTAGCCGAGCGGGCCGACTGGCCGTGTCAAACGATCCAGCCTCCTCCCAATACGCAGTCACCGTCATAAAAGACCGCCGCCTGACCGGGCGTGACTGCGCACTGCGGTTCGTCAAAGACGACTTCCGCCCGATCCGGCGCACCGCCAATGGGTCGGATCTCGGCCCAGGCCAAGGGTGCACGGTAGCGGATCTTGGCCTGGGCGCGCACGGGCTCTCGCAGCGCATCGAAGCGGATCCAATTCGGGTCGCGAATCCGGCACTCCGCGCGCAACAGGGACTCCTTGGGGCCGACCACCACCTTGCGATCGGATGCTTGGATCTCGGTCACGTAGACAGGCTTGCCGACGGCAATGCCTAGCCCGCGGCGCTGGCCGACGGTGAAGTGATGGACGCCCCCGTGCTCCCCCAAAACCGCGCCATCCTCGGAAACCACCTCTCCCGGCTCAGCGCCGCCCGGGCCGGCACCATGCTCGCGGTAGGCCTCGACAAAGCTGGCGTAGTCACCGTTGGGCACAAAGCAGATCTCGCGGCTCTCGGCCTTGTTGGCGATGTCAAGCCCCAGATCCCGGGCCAAAATGCGCACCTCGGCCTTGTCCATCGACCCGAGCGGGAACCGCGTGCGCGCAAGCTGCTGTTGCGTCAGGCCAAACAGGAAATATGACTGGTCACGTGACTGGTCCACGCCAGCGAACAGCAGATGCCTGCCAGATTCGCGGTCGTACTCGATCCGGGCGTAATGTCCGGTGGCCACAGTCTCGGCCCCGACGTGGCTGGCGGTCTCCAAGAAGCGGTCAAACTTCAAGAAGTTGTTGCACAGCGTGCATGGAATCGGTGTCCGCCCGGCCAGGTAGTCCGCCACGAATGGCTGCACCACCTGGCGCTCGAAGCTCTCTTCGAAATTGACGACGTAGTACGGAATCCCCAGCCGCTGCGCCACCCAGCGGGCGTCGTAGACGTCGTCCAGGGAGCAACACCTGCCGGACGTCCCGCCCTCGGGCAACAGTTGCGGCATGCGCTGCTGGTCCCACAGCTGCATCGTCATGCCCACGATTGGCTGGCGCCGGCTGTGCAACAGCGCAGCCACGGCGGAGGAGTCCACCCCGCCGCTCATAGCCACCGCCACGAGAGAGTCCGACACTGCTCTCAGCGTAGCGCTTCGCGCCGGGGGCGCGGGGCTACCAGCCGATCTGTCTGCCTTCGTTCTCGCGCTGCAGGTGCTCCACCAGCGGGGCGAAGTAGTCCAGCATCGCTTTGGTGGAGACTTCGCTGCCCGTCTTCTCGAGCATGACTTCACGCCAATCGCGCGTGGCGCCGAGACTTAACAGCTCCCACAGGAACTCGCCGACCTCCTCGTTGCCGTAGTAGTTGCAGTTGCGCGGATCCTGCTTGAGGATGTTGTTCGCGATGTAGGTATGCAGCTGGTACTTGATCACGAACGCCATCGCGTAGTCGTAGTACTGCGCCGGGTCATCGGTGATGTGGGTCTTGGTGCAAGCGTCGCAATACTCCTCGCCACGCGGGCTGGGAGGCTCGATGCCTTGAAACCGTCCAGCGTATTGCCACCAGCGCTGGTTGAACTCGTCGACCGGCAGATCTTCCTCGTACAGATCGTGCTCGAAGAATGACATTGTCCCGGCAGCGAAGGGTATGAACACCACGGCCTGGTCTAGGGCCTCGTCCAGCAGCCAAGCGATCTCGTCGATCTCCGCGTCCTGTTCCAGCAGGCCGATCTCCTTCAGGTATGCGGGCTGGCGGGCGGCAATCCCGATCAGATCACCGACCGCTTCGTGAAAGGCCCGGTTGGCGCCTTCCCGCAATGCCAGCGGTACGTCGGCGCTGCTATAGGCCATGTAGTAGTAGATGTGCCCCAACTCGTGGTGCGAGGTTTCGAACCAGCGCCAGTTGTTCTCGACGCTCATTAGCGAGCGCACATCGCTCTCCAGATTCAT
This sequence comes from Bryobacterales bacterium, assembly GCA_965207255.1. GTDB lineage: Bacteria > Acidobacteriota > Terriglobia > Bryobacterales > UBA6623 > VXMF01. The sequence continues at coordinate 1,677,667 of OZ242276.1, forward strand.
GTGCCATGCCGATGCGTGGGTGTTCTTCTTGCGCTCTGCTCCGGGCGGCAGAGGATAGAGGTCTGACTTGTCGTAGAACGACTGCGGCAGAGAGGGCATGCCAAGCGACGTGTAGAATGCCTCGGCCTGGCGGACAATCCACTGCGGATCCTGCTCCTCGACCAGTCCGTCGAGGTCGACTCCGCTGCTGAGGCCGGGCCAAGCTTGCGCCCAGCGATTGCCGATCCAATGCGCCGGGATCTTGTCAGGTACCGGTTGGTTGTAGCGCTGCGCCAACTCGTGCTTGGTCCATGTGTGGAGCTGCTCGTAGAGTGGTTTGAGGTCTTGGTTGAAGCGTTCCATCATGGCCATCATTTCGCCCACGGTCATGCCGTAGTCGTCCACCTGCAGCGCGAAGAACGAGTCGTAGCCCATCTCTTGGGCGACTTGGTTGCGCAGGCTGCGCAGCTCTCCGATGCCCTGCTTGAGAGCGGGACCGGTCTGTTTCGCAACCTCCCAGATCTTGCGCCGCTCGGGCTCGTCTGTGGAAGTGACCAGCACCTCGTCGATCTGATTGGGTGTCACAACTTCGACACAACGCTCGCCGGACCTCTCGGCACAGAACTCGAACGAGTCCAAGATCGCGCTCTGCTCCGCTTCCGCCGACACGCGGTTGGCCACGACTTCCGGGATAGTGCCCGGGTACTCGGCGGCCGCCATCAGCACTTTGCGCAGCTGGCGCTTGGTTCCGTCGTCAAGTTGCGCCTCGCTCGCGAGCAGCTGCTTGACGGTCTCAATCACCCACGGATTGCCAGTGATCGACGCCATGACCTGCTCTGCGCCGATTCGCTCGCCCACATGTAGCTCTGTCACGTCGGTGGACGACTTCCAGAACGACTCGGCCACGATGGGATACATCCCTTTGAGGAGGTGTTCGTAGGTCGCCAAGAATTCGTCGGCCTCCGCTTGCGGGCTCGGGGAACAGCCGCCGAGAAGCATTAGTGCGAAGGCACCGGCACAAACCCGGCTCGCCGTCGAGGTAAGTTCTGTCATCACTTGCCATTCTACGTGCCGCCCGCGTGAGGCAACACGCAGGGCTGGCCAAATCGCGGCCTCGTCAGCCGACTGAGCGGGGGGTTGCTAACGGTCGCGTTCGCGGCCGGAACCACGCACAGAAGACGCCCTAGGCGGGCCACGAGCCGATACTGCGTTGCAGCGAACCGCCCCGGTTGCCTATGCTGAAGAAGGGAGGCTAGTCGCCGGGGAGGGCACGTCCGATGTCCTCTGCAAGGATGCCCGTTTGTTCCGTGGCGATGGTACTCAGTCCAGACTCGGCTGCGTCCAAGCACCGGCCAATCAAGGAGCACCCAACAACATGAAGAATCACTCTCGTCTGGCATTGCTGCTGGTTGCAGTCCTAGTCGTAGCCGGTTGTGGCGGGCCGGAACCGGAACCGTCGAGCGGGCCCGTCATGCCAGCCGGCGAGAGCCAAGCGATCGAGCCGCCGCTGGGGCTGCCGGCCGTGGCAATCCCGGCGGACAATCCGCCGACCGCCCAAACCATCGCGCTGGGGCGCAAGCTGTACTACGACAAGTCGCTCTCGGTGGACAACTCGATCGCCTGCGCGAGCTGCCACGACCCCGAGGCCGGATTTGCCGACCCCAACCAATTCTCCGAGGGTGTCGGCGGCGAGCTGGGCGGGCGGCAGGCACCGCCGGTGATGAACGCCGCCTACTTCACGACGCAGTTCTGGGACGGCCGCGCCGCGAGCCTCGAAGAGCAGGCGGGCGGGCCCGTTGAGAACCCGATCGAGATGGCCTTTACGCACGAGGGCGTCGTCGAGCGCCTGTCTGGTGACCCGGTGTACACGGAGATGTTCAACGAAGCGTGGGGCGAGGGCCCCATCGTCTTCGAGATGGTGGCTAAGTCCATCGCCAGCTTCGAGCGCACCGTGCTGGTCGGCAATTCCCCGTTCGACCGCTACATGTTCGGCGGCGACAAGGAAGCCATGAGCGCCGAGGCCATCCGCGGTCTCGACGTGTTCACCGATCCGGAGAAGGGCAATTGCGAAGTGTGCCACGAGATCAACGAAGAAGAGGGCTATGCCCTGTTCACTGACAACAAGTTCCACAACCTCGGCGTCGGGGCGGAACTCGATGGCTCGCTAGCCGATATTGGCCGCTTTGAAGTCAGCCAAGTAGAGACTGACAAGGGGGCCTTCAAGACACCGCACCTGCGCAACATCGCTGACAGCGCTCCGTACATGCACGACGGGCACCTGAAGACTCTCAAGGAGGTCGTGGACTTCTATGTCGGCGCTGGCAACTCTAACGACTTTCGCGACGAGGAGATCCACGAGCTTGACCATCTCAGCGCCGAAGAGCGCGCCGATCTCAGCGCATTCATGGAGGCCCTCAGCGGCGAGTATCCCGACAACGTCGGGCCCCCCGACGGTGACACCGCGTACCGGCACGTGCCAGCGGAGTCGCTTGCACGGGGCTGCTTCAGGGCCGACATCTAATCCGACTTCACGCGGGAGTGGCAACTAGGCCGTCAGTCCGGCGCTCCCGCGCACCATTCCATCTTGGGCGGCCACAGCGGCGATCAGGCGCGACTGCGGTCGTGCGGCGATAGCCGACCGGCCCGTGAATCCACTCTCGCTCATCCTTGGCTCGATCCTCGGCGGTGGAGCCGTGGTGTTTTCGATGCACGGCCAAGGTGGCGGCGTTCTGTACACGCCCATCCAACTCTTGTTCGGCATCCCGATCCATGTGGCGGCTGTCCAGAGCCTGTGGTTCACGATCCTCACCACGCTGTCGGCGGTGCTGCTGTTCCGCAAGGAGCAACATGTCGACTGGAAGCTCTCGGTTGTGCTGGAGTCCTCCAGCTTCGTCGGTGCATTCGGCGGCGGGTACGTCGCTCGGCTGTTCCCGCCGACGGCACTCTCCATCGGGCTGGCGGTTCTACTCGTCGCGTCTGGAATCGTCATGCTTTCTGATCTGAGCCCACACGTGAACACTGCAGGTCGGCGCTCACGCCTCGAGTGGATCAGAGAACGGGCGGGCGAGATCTATCGCATCCATCTCGGCAAGGGATTGCCTCTGTCATTTCTGATAGGCATAACGTCCGGACTCACGGGTGCCGCCGGAGGCTATCTGAAAATCCCCATGCTGGTGCGGTTGTTCGGCGTCCCGATCAAGGTGGCATTCGGTTCGTCGGCATTCATGGTGAGTCTGACCGCGGCGGGTGGGTTCCTAGGCCATGTTCTGGCCAAGGGAGCAGTGCAGTGGCAAGATCCGCTGCTACTTGGAGCATTTGTGCTGGCGGGGGCTCAGATCGGGCCGAGGATTGCAGTGCTTTCCAAGCCCGAGGCCCTGCGCAGGCGGTTTTCGGCGTACCTGTTCGTGATCGCGGCGCTAGTCTTGGTCAGCCTATGGTTCTCGCCTTTCGCGATTCAATCCGGCCGTTGAAACACCAACCCGCCGATAGTCCTCAATACCGAGCAGCACATGCGTAGATTCGCGCTGGTGGGTGGTGGAGACGGGGCCAGACTCTGCCGCGGTCTTGGCATGTCCGATGTCCTGCCTCAGTTCGCGGCTGGTTGCGCCGGTGGTGATCGTGGCGGGCCAGCACGAGAAGCGGCTCGCTAGACTGAAGTTCCGGGGCAAGATTCGCGATAAGTCCTTGTTCTATCTTCGCTTAGCTGGATTTGGAGTTGTAGTCCACTGGGAACGTTCTGACCAGTTCAAGTGCCCGCTGCTGGAGGGCGCTTGGCTCGGTCAACCGCTCTAGCGTGGGCCCGTCCGCATCGCCGTGCAAGCGGCATTGATGGCGGCAGCGCGTCGCCATGGCCTGGAGTAGCGTTGAGAAGCTGTGCAGTTGCAAACCGTCCGACGTTGTGCGCCCGTTCTTCTTCGTTTGCAGGCTCTTGCGCGGCTTGGCGGGCGCGACCGGGTCCCGCCGCGCCTGCCAGCCCGCCAAGTCCTCGTCTGCGAACAGCAGCGGCGCCAAGGCCTGCCGCAGGTGCCATTCCACGTAGTACGCCAGCAGGCACAGCAACAGGTGTGCCCGCACGCGGTCCGGCTTGCGATGGCGGATCGGGCGCACCAGCAGGTCGACCGTCTTGAGACACCGGAAGGCTCTCTCGACCCGCGTCAGCTGCTTGTAGCTGCGCACCACATCGGCGGCCTGCAGACGGCTCTCAGCCTCACTGGTGCGGATCACGTACAGGCCGTCTAGGCTCGCCTCGCGCTCGATCGAGTGCGGGTCCCGGCGGAACTCGAAGAGGCCGTCGGCGATCTCAGTCTGGAAGTGTTTGCCGACTTTGCAGCGCTGCTTGGCACGCCCGAGCTTCTCGGCGATCTCAGTCGCTAGCAGCGGTTTCTTGGTGCGCCGCCGCACCTCGCGCTGGATGCGCTCGAGAGCCTCCTCGGTGGCCGCCAGCAGCGCCTCGCGCTTGTTCTGGCGGCGCTCGGCCAAGGCCGGGTTGCGACACACGATGAGACGCTCGCCGGGATACAGCGGGGAGTGGATCTCGGCCAGGTTGCGGGTGTCGAACAGCGACATTGGCACGCTGTTGTCGTCCGCCAGCTTGCGGATGTCGGGATGCCGCAGGGCCGAGACCCAGCCCAAGCCGGGGTATTGCCGCAGGGTCTCGATCTGGGTGTCGGTGAGCATGCCGCGGTCGCCTACCAGCACTACGCGTTGCAGGCCGAAGCGCTCGCGCAGGATCTGGACTTGGTCCGGCACGGTGGTCGGGTCGGCCGTGTTGCCGGGATAGGCCTGCACGGCCAGCGGGCGGCCTTGGGCGTCGGCCAGCAGGCCGTAGACGACGATCGGACGACCGCGCTTGCCGTCGCGGCTGTAGCCGTAGCGCATCAGCGGGCAGGTGCGGCCTTCGTAGTAGCTGCTCGAGACGTCGTACAGGACTTGGGAATCGTCATCGAGGTGGCGTTGGGCCAAGCGTCGCTGGATGCGGTCTTGACGCTTCAGCAGCCAGTCCATAGCGGCGTAGAGGTGCTCTTCGTCAGCGTCCCCAAGGGCCAGTTCGGCCGCCAGGGTGGTGCTGTGCCAGAGGCGCGTGGTGGCGAGCTTGGAGGCGGGCTGCAGCAGGCGCTGGGCGAGCATGGCGAGCACGGCCGAGCGCTGGGGCGAGGGGGAGCGGTCGAGCAAGGCGGGCAAGCCCAGCCGGCGAAAGGCCTCCAGCACGAGTTCGACATGGCCGTGGGGGCGGGAGCTGACGATGGAGAAGGCTTGCTCGGGGCTGACGAGGGGCTGGTTTTTGAGCAGCTTGCGGAGTGTGTCGACCTTGGCGGGGGGCCAGGCCGAGAGATTGGCGAGGGTGCGCTTGCGGACCTTGGAGCCTTCGCGCTTGCCTTCGCGCAGGAGGATGGCAGGGGGCGAGCCGCGGTTGGGGACGACTTCCACATACATGGGAACATTATAGCATGAGAACACTCTATATAGCAAGTAATAACCTAATGAACCGATCAACTCAATCTGCAATTACATGGGAACACAAAAACAGGCATCAGAGTGCCAATAAGAGCGATAAACCCAATTTATTCAATGAGTTAGCACCGGATTGCAGGAGCGCACCCTCCGGGAACTTCAGGCTAGAAGACCACCATCGGGTGGAACGATCTGGGGGCAATGGCCTTGCCAACGCAGAGCAGGCGGCCCTGCGGGTCGACCGCCTTTATGAGGTGCGCGGTTGCACATTCGCCAAACGCACTTACGTTGAAGTCCCGGCCATGCCTGATCCGCGCAGCGGTCACGGCATCAACCCGCTCGACCGGGAGGCTCGGCACCAAAGAGGCAGGCGGCATTACGATCTCTTCGAGTCGATCCTCGGCCTGCAACTCTTGGAGCCTTCGGAGGGAATGCGCTCGGTCGATTCCGAACTCACCAACTTGCGTACGGTTCAACCCGCACACGTGCGCCCCGCATCCCAAGGCCACCCCTAGGTCGTGGGCCAAGGATCGAATGTACGTCCCCGTAGAACACAGGCAGCGCACAGCGGCAACCGGACCGCTCACCTCTTGCAACTCGAGGGCGTAGATCTCAACCTCCGCCGGTTCCAGCTCTACGGGCACGTCCCTGCGGGCCAACTTGTAGGCTCGGACACCATCGACCTTCTTGGCGGAGACCGGAGGCGGCACTTGGCTGATGCATCCGCGAAACGCGCCAAGCGCCTCCTCCACCGTCGACTCTTCCAACTCAACCTCTTTGGCTTCGCCGACCTGCGGCCCCTCGGCGTCGTATGTGGATGTCGCCCAGCCGAAGCGGATCCGAGCTACGTACTCACGTCGGTGGTCCAAATAGAAGCGTGCCAGCCTCGTTGCCCGGCCCACCAAGATCGGCAATACACCTGTGGCGGCTGGGTCCAATGTGCCCAAATGGCCAACCTTTCCCCCGCCCACGAGCCGTCGGACCTCGCGTACGGCCGCGAAGGACGTGATGCCCGCGGGCTTGTCCAAGACAATGGCGCCATCCATCTAGCTCATTCTAGGGACGGAAACGAGCATGGGCGATGATGCCGGAATCAGACCAAGCCAACCAATCCGGAGCCCAGCCCCTCTAGCTGACACGGCTAGGCGAGGCGATTTGAGACCGCAACAGTCTGCGAGGCCGTCGCCCGACCACTGGCCCCTGGCTAGCGAGCTCAACAAGGCAAGCACCCTACTCGGTGTCGCCCAAGCTGGCCAGCAGTGACCGCGCCTCGCTGACGACCATCTTTGGTTCAACTCCAGTCATGCATGGATGCCCCTCGATGGGACACTCTCGCAGCATGCACGGGGAACATTCGACGGGGTGCCGGACAATCCGTGCCCACGGTGCGGCGGGGCCTGTCGCACCCGCATCGGTAGCGCCGAACACGGCCACCGTGGGCACGCCCAACGCCGCCGCCACATGCATCGAGCCGGAGTCATTGGTCAAGTAAAGTTGGCACGTCGAGGCTAGTTCCAAGTACTCCGCCAAGCTTGTCTGCCCGGCCAAGCAGACGGATCGCCTGCCAACCTGCGCAGCGACTTCTGCGGCCAATGGCGCCTCCGCTCCAGATCCGAATACAGCGATGCCTGTGCCAAGTTCCCCTGCGAGATCGGCAGCGGCGCTGGCGAAGCGTTCAGCGGGCCACCGCTTGGCGGAGCCGAACGCCGCGCCCGGGCTAACTCCAATCCAAGGTCCTGGGGACAGGCCCCTGCGCTCCCACTGTGCAGCGCCCTTGCGGCGCAAGTCGTCGATCCGGTCAAAGCGGGCAGCTGTGTCGCCAGGCATCCGCTCGATCAGACGCGCCCTGCACAGCAATTCCAGGTAATAGAACCGCTGGTGCTTGGGGATTTCCCCTGAAGAAGGTACCGCGACCCTGTCGGTGAGGAGCAGGCCGCGACCGTCGCTGTCGTATCCGATCCGCTCTGGCACTCGCGCCCGCCAAGCCAGCCAAGCCGCGTCGAAGGCGTTCTGCAGCAGAATTGCACGGTCGAACTGACGGGTACGCAGGTCTCTTGCAAGCTTTTCCCTGCCGCGGATCCCGCTGTGGTCCCCGTCCCGGCTGTAGATCACGACTTCATCGCAGAAGCCCTCCCCTTCGTACAGACCCGCCACCCATGGCAATGCCAGGACCGTGATCCGCCAGCCCGCATGGGACCGCCGGATCTCCCTCAGGGCAGGGATCGACATGACGGCGTCGCCGATCCAATTGGTGGCGCGTACAAGCAGATGCTGCATGCCCGACCCCTTTAGCGTAACGACAAGATCCGCATCCTAGTTCAGCGGCTCCGGCTGAACGTCGCTGACGAGACCCTAATGCTGCAGTCAATATTCTTGTTTCGGGAACTGTCGCCGCAGTCCCGTCAGCGTCGTCTCCGAGCCGGGCGGGGCGCCAGAACCATCCAGTGCCTAGGCATCCGCATAGTCCCCAGACCTTAGAATCGTCATATGCTTCGAAGTTTGCTTCCTGGCCTACTGCTTGCGGCCGCAGCAGCTGCGCAACAGACGCCACAAGCGTTTGTTGGTGCATACCTGTATCCGATTGCAGTGCCTCCCATCGAGAACGGGACCCTCGTCATCCACAGCGGCAAGATTGTCGCCGTGGGACCATCTGCGGAGGTGCAGGTGCCGGACAACGCCGTGCGCCACGACGCGAGCGACTCCGTGATCTTGCCGGGTTTCGTGGATACTCACAGCCATGCTGGCAGCGTCGAAGGCGGCGACGGCAGCGGCCCAATGCACCCTGACGCGCGTGCGCTCGACTCGATCAACCCGCGCGACGCGCGGATTCAGAAGGCTCAAGCGGGTGGCATCACCACGGCCAACATCATGCCGGGGTCGGGACACGTGCTGAGCGGCCAGACGCTGTATATCAAGCACCGCGACAGCAATGTCATCGACGATCTGGTGATCCGCCGAACAGACGGGTCACTTGCGTACGGGGTCAAGATGGCCAATGGGACCAACTCGCGCAAGGATCCCCCGTTTCCAGGAACACGAGCAAAGTCTGCCGCGATCGTCCGGGAGAGATTCCTGGAGGCTATCGAGTATCGCGACAAGGTGGCACAGGCCGACAATGACGCAGAGAAGGTGCCGCCACGTGACTTGGGCTTGGAGACATTGGGGGAAATCTTGGCGGGCGAGCGCACGGTGCATTTCCATACTCACAGGCACGACGACATTCTGACCATCCTGCGGCTGGCCGATGAGTTTGGCTTCAACGTCGTCCTACAACACGTAAGCGACGGCTGGGCGGTGGCTGACCAGATCGCCGCTTCGCCACAAGTGCTGGGTGCCTCGCTCATTCTGATCGACAGCCCCGGAGGCAAGCTCGAAGCGAAAGACAACCAACTCGCCACCGCGGGCATCTTGGAGCAAGCAGGGGTCCTCACCGGGTTCCATACGGACGATTCCATCACGGATTCCAGATTGTTCAACAGGATGGCCGCATTGGCCGTGCGGGCCGGGATGTCACGGTCAGGCGCGTTGTACGGCCTCACGATGGCAGGTGCCAGGATGCTCGGATTGGAAGATCGCGTCGGCTCCTTGGAGCCCGGCAAGGATGCGGACCTCGTGATGCTCTCCGGCGACCCGCTGAGCGTTTACACACTGGTACAGCAGACTTGGGTGGATGGCGCGAAGGTGTTTGACCGGAGCGATCCTCAAGACAGGCTCTACGCAGAAGGCGGTTTCGGGGCCAGCCACGACCAAGCACAGGTCTTGCACGGAATCGTCCAAGGAGAGCACCGATGACGCGCCGACAGCGACTCGCAGCGCTCGTCGCAGGCCTGGTGTCGGCCAGTTCCGCATTCGCCCAAATCGCCGTCACGGGGGCGACTGTGCACACAGCCGCGGGCGAGCCTCTAACCGACGCCGTGGTGGTCATCGAAGACGGCAAGATCAGCCGCGTGGGGCCAGCCAGTGAGATTGAGATTCCCAACGGGTTTCGTACGCTAGCTGCCGCGGTGGTGACTCCCGGCCTGATCGATGCTCACGCGACGATCGGAGTGAGCGGATACTTGAACCAAGAGCACGATCAAGACCAAGTCGAAACTTCCGATCCGGTGCAGCCCGAACTGCGCGCGATTGACGCCTACAATCCACTTGAGCCTTTGGTGGAGTGGGCGCGCGGATACGGCGTGACGACTCTCCACACAGGCCATGCTCCGCGGTCGCTAATCAGCGGCCAGACAGCAATCCTAAAGACACGCGGGTTGACCTTGGAAGAGGCCCTTGTCAAGCCTGTGGCCATGATCGCAGCGACGTTCGGCGAAGGAGCGCGCGCCCGAGGGAACAAGGCCCCGGGCACGCGGGCCAAGATGGCTGCCATGCTGCGCGCGGAGTTGATCAAAGCGCGGGAGTATCTCGACCAGCTCGCATCAGACGACAAAGACAAGCGTCCTGATCGGGATCTGCGCCTCGAAGCGCTGGGCCTAGTCTTGGAAGGCAGTGTTCCGTTGCTCGTCACTGCGCAGCGAGCCCAAGACATCCTCACTGTGCTGCGCATTCGCGAGGAATTCGATATCCCGGTCGTGCTGGACGGAGTTGCGGAAGCCTACGAAGTCGTGGACCAAATCAGAGACGCCGGTGTGTCGGTCATCGTGCATCCGACGATGATGCGGGCTCGCGGAGAGACCGAGAACCTGAGTTTTGAGACCGCCGCCCGGCTGTACGACGCAGGGATCCCGACGGCGCTGCAAGGCGGCTACGAACCCTACGTGCCGAAGAGCCGCCTGGTATTGTTCGAGGCAGCCGTGGCCGCCGCCCACGGTCTGGGGTTCGATGATGCGCTGCGCAGCATCACGATCGATGCCGCGCGCGTGCTCGGCGTGGACAACCGAATCGGGTCCATTGAAGTCGGCAAGGACGGCGACTTGGCTCTGTACGACGGGGATCCGTTTGAGTATTCGAGCCATTGCGTGGCTGTGATCATCGAAGGCGAAGTGGTCAGCGAGGAGATCCGATGAAGCTGGTGCTCTACCCCGCGGTAGAGGCCGCGCGGCTGGCCCGGATCAGGGCGGCGGCCGCGCCAATGCGAGTCGCGAACTGCGCCAGCGCGACTGAGGCCATCGCCGAGATTGCGGATGCCGACGGCTTCTTCGGAAAACTCACCCCTGCGATGCTAGAGGCGGCCCACGAGTTGAGCTGGGTGCAGTCGCCGACCGCTAGCCTCGAACACTACATATTTCCGGCACTGGCCGCTCATCCCCTGCAACTGACCAATATGCGCGGCCTGTTCTACGACAACATCGCCGACCATGTGTTCGGTTGCATGTTGTGCTTCGCCCGCAACCTGCACGTCTACATACGGCAGCAGCAGCGACGGGAATGGCGCCCGTATGGCGGAAGCAAGCAGGGCCAATCGTTCCGCAGCGGCCCGGCAGTGACAACCAGCGTTGACCTAGCCCACACGACACTGTCCCAATCCACGCTGGGAGTGGTCGGCCTGGGGTCGATCGGCAGCGAAATCGCCCGCAGGGGCGTGTGCTTTGGAATGCGAGTCCTAGGGCTCGACAGCGATCCCCGCGATGCCCCCGAAGGCGTCATCGGCCCGTGGGGCACGGACCGGCTGGACGACCTGCTGGCCGAGAGCGACTATGTCGTGATCGCCGCGCCTCACACTCCCGAGACCGAGGGGTTATTTCGGGCCGACAAGTTCGCTCGCATGAAGTCGAGCGGAGTGCTGATCAACATCGGGCGGGGGGTGATCGTCAACCTTGACGATCTGTGCAACGCGCTGGAGCAAGGCGAGATCGGGGGCGCGGCTCTGGACGTGTACGAGATAGAGCCGTTGCCCGAGGAGCATCCCCTGTGGGGCTTTGAGAACGTCATCCTCACGCCGCATGTCGCGGGGCATTCCCCAGAGATCGCCGAGCGGCATCTCGCAGTGTTGCTCGACAACGCAGGCAGGTTCGTGCGGGGCGAGTCCCTGCGCAACGTAGTTGACAAACAGCGGTGGTTCTGACGACGCGGCCGGTGTATTCGCCTAGGCGAATAAGAGCAAGCCGCGGTCAATTCGGCCTCGGCACCGGACGCTGTCCTTGCCCAGCGACAGCATGGAAGTGCTGTCACTGCCTTCGTACGAGTGCGCCGCTACGTGTCACCCCAGCGCAGTTTGCTGAATGATTGCAGTACCCTCAGCGCTGCCTTAGCGTCTACCACTGGATCACCTTTCGCAGACATCAGCATGCGCGGTCTGACTTGCGTTTCTGGAGTTCCTGCCTGTGATGAGCCATGCCGAATTCCGCAAACTGAGTCTCACCTCCGCGCCGATGACGGGCCACTCCGACAGCAGCAACCCAAATGACAGACACCGTGAAGCCGGTTCCCGATCTGGCGCGAGAGTTGCGTCGACCAACCCTCAGCGGATAGCTCCCGTCGTCCCGACTGCAACCAATTACCGGCCCGTTGGGCTGGCGTGGAGCTTCGTCAGCGGCGTGCGATGAGTCGGTCGTAGTCGGAATGGACTCCGATCCAAAACCATGTAATCTCATGACCCTCGAGGAGACGAACCGCACGGTAGCCGTGGGCGACGCGAACCGACTAGATCGGCTCGTGGCCGTGCATCTTCTTGAAGCGCAGGCTTTGGTGCCGGGGGTTGCTTGCGAAGAGGCGGTACGCTTTTTTCGCGAGCCCACGAACATCCGTTGGCAATTTGCGGTAGGCAGCCCAGAAACTGGGCGTTGCACTCGATTTCACAGTTTGTCGGGATCGAGTTGCGTCGCTCTGCCAGCTCTAATATCAGCGCGGGCCTCATCGGCGAGCCAGCTCAGAGCATGTTGGGAACTTGAAAACGCTTGAGTCCAGCGTTCCTCATCCTGAAGCTCGCCGAGAAGCCACTGCGCAATTCGGTCCTGTTCCTCGGGCGGGAGCACCGACATCTTCTCTGTCGCCGTGTCAAAGGCTCGGCTCACAATACGGATTATATGCGTATTACAGACGGCCAAGCCCACTCAAGCCCGCAAGTCCACCGTCTGGAAAGTTCATTAACCGATTCCCGTCCCTGCCGGCGCGGCGAACGATCGGCGACAGACCAATCGCGGCACCTGACCGGATGACAGCTTCCATGTCTTCGGCGGCGACGCCTTGAGTGTCGAGAATCTCCAACACATCGGCACAGGGAATCCTGCTCGTGCCTGTCGAGGGCTGCGGCCACAATCGGCACCGGCCCACAGCCGCAGACGGACGGGAGTTCGCCGCGCTGGGAGTAGTTCAGTCCGGCAACGGTTCGGTACTCTCCCGAGCGCACACGCGCATACCACTCCGGGTTGCCGCAGAACTATCGCACCGTCTCCTGCAATCCAGAATCGAAGGTTACGCTAGGCTCCCAGCCTGTGTCGCGATTGGCCTTCTTCCAATCGAGCGCGTAGCGGCGGTCATGGCCAAGGCGGTCCGGCGCGTATTCGACCAAGGAGGCTGGCTTTTGGCAGCAATCCAGCACTCCCTGAACGACCTCGATATTCTCCAGCGAGCCATCGCCGCCGATGTTGTAGATCTCGCCGATACGGCCCAAAGAAAGCGCTGCTTGAAGGGCTCGGCAATGGTCATCGACATGCAATCAGTCCCTCACCTGCCGACCGTCTCCGTAGACGGGCAGCGGCTTGTCCTCGATGGCATTGGCGATCATCAACGGGATAGGCTGTTGAGGAGACTGGTACGGCTCATAGTTGTTCGACGCTCGGGTGATGACCACTGGAACCGCATAGGTCTTCGCGTAGGCCAACCCCAGCAAGTCGGCACTCGCCTTGGATGCCGAATAAGGATTCGACCCATTGCGCGGCCGCGATCATCGAAGGCGAAGTGGTCAGCGAGAAGATCCAATGAAGCCGGTGCTCTACCCCGACGTAGAGGCCGAGCGGCTGGCACAGATCAGGGTGGCGGCCGCGGCAATGCGAGTCGAAACTGCGCGAGCGAGACCGAGGCCATCGCCGAGATTGCGGATGCCAACGGATTTTTCGGGATACTCACCCATGCGATGCTAGAGAGGCTGCCCATGAGTTGAGATGGGTGCTGTCACCGACCGCCAGCCTCGAACACTACCTATTTCCGGCGCTGACCGCACACCCCCTGCAACTGACCAATATGCTCAGTTTGTTCTACGACAACATCGCCGCCCGGCATTTCTAATTTGACGCTGGCCACGCCAGCCCGCCATCGAACGCAAGCTCGCCAGACCCCACCTGCACGAGGGCGGCCTGGTCCTGTACGACCTTCCCTCGAGCTATGTCGAGGGCTCCTGCTGCCCGCTCGCCAAGCGTGGCTATTCGCGCGATCACCGCGCCGGCCGACCCCAGATTGCCTACGGCCTGCTGTGCGATGTCGGCGGCTGCCCGGTCGCCGTGGAGGCCTTTTACCCGGCAACACCGCCGATCCCAGCACGCTCAGATCCCAGGTCAACAACTTGCGCCAGCGCTTCGGCTTGCAGCGCCTGGCCGTGGTCGGCGACTGCGGCATGCTGGCCACCACGCGCATCGCCGCCGACCTGCAGCCGGCCGATCTGGACTGGATCACGGCCCTGCGCCACGACAGCATTCGCAAGCTGGCCGAGCAAGGCTGCTTGCAGCCCTCGCTGTTCGAAAGGCACTCGCTGGCCAGCATCACCTCGCAAGACTTCCCCGGCGAGCGCCTGCTGGTCTGCTACAACCCGCTGGTGGCCGCTGAGCGGCGGCGCAAGCGGAGCGACTTGCTGGCCAGCACGGAGGCCGATCTGGAGGCGCTTGATCAAGTGAGCTGGCCTCTCGTGTCAATCCCCTAGCGCCGCTCCTGTGCGGCCACGAACTCATCGAACCAACCTCGCAAGTCCTCGGGCGGCAGCGCCCTCCGCAACGCGGTTGTGAATTCTTGGTCGCGACTGGATTCCCACGAAACGTCCTTGATAACGATCCGCACGCGGGGCTCAATCTCTCGCATCCCTTCCAGACCGCTTCGCACCTCCCTGTTCAGATCGAGGTCGCAGAAGTCGTGCCTGTGGTCAGATTGTTCGATGCGTCGCTCAATCGAATCGACGATGTTGGAGACAAGGTCATCTTCGTCTTGATTTACCCGCTGGCGAAACTTAGCCACCCATTCTTCCACTACGCACTCAAAGGCTTCCGTTTCCTCCCGAAAGGACGCAAGTTCACGTTTCCGCACAAGTGTGCCGAAACCCGGGATTCGGAGCAGGTAGCGATCCCGGATATCCTTCCATTCGCCTTCGATGTCGCGTTGAGTCATTGGGACGAGAATCTTCTCATGGTGCTCGTTGTAAGCGATCTGACCCCTCACTATGCACGGAACGTCGATGACGACGTCGCCTTTTGTCCTGTACGGACGGATCTGCGTCTCGAGAATGTCCTGCAAGCTGTCAGGGAGATCAGAGTTCAGCAACAGGCTAGAAAGCTTGATTCTCCTCTCGGTCCACTCCACCCCCTGCAACTCCGTCTCTACGTATTGGAATTTGGTCGAGAACACCCGCACCTTTCGTGCTAGGTCGAATGGAGCCGGTGGATTCTCCGTGAGTTCCTTCACCACTTGCTGCAGCTCCGCTGGCCGAATACGCTCTTCCCCAACATGTTGGTCATCCAAGCACTCAACGAGTTGCTCCGCGAGACTGAGCGTGCTCGGTGCAAGTGGGCCTCCTCCCGGAGTCAATATGTCGACCACTGCGTTCTGAAGAGTCCCGGGCCGGAATGCGTCGCCTATGGTGCTGTCCTCGGCTATTCCTCCCTCTATGACGATGGCATTGGGCTGATCGGGACTTCTGTCGTTATCGACAGACCGGGGAGTTGGCGACCAGATCGTGACAACCTTGTCGGCCATGAGCAGCCCCAACCGCACACCCGAGTGCTTGCGTAACTCAATCGTGTCGCCATGGTCCTTCAAGTATTTGAATCCGTTCACTTCTCCGTAGCCGATTCGGCACACGTCCTCGTCAGCGTCGAGAATGGCGGTCACAGATAGGGAGCGATTGTGCGCATCGACGAGCGCCTCCGCAACGGTCTCGGAAATTCCTGGTGCCATAAATACCACGCGGTCCTCCGCAGCGCGAATCTGTTCAGTCAGCAGAGCGCCAGTCGCCGTCCGAAATGTTGTCATTGTTGAGGATGCCGCACAAGTCGCGCCTGGTACGAGCTAGCGCCGCGCCGCAATATCTGCCGATCGTTTAAGGCAACGTACGATTGAGACGTGCGCTATGTGCAGCACTTAGCTTGGGGCAAGTGGCCATTATAGGGCTAGCACGAATTCTGGATACGGCCAAGATCGTTACCTCGGGGCCCTGTGCTTGCGACGAAGGCTCACCGACGATGCAGTAGTGGTCTCAGCCCTGAGCACGGGACAGTCGACCCCATCCGTAGCTGGTGTCCTGGAAACCGACGAGGTAGGTTCCGAGGGCTTCGGCATGTACCATATGTCTTGGAATGGTTTGGCCTTCCAATGACGATTGGTCAATAGGAGATGGCTGCTGAGGAGCCTTGGGCCGATATTGCGGACGTAGCTGCTCGCCTGCAAGTAGCCAAGGATACGGTCTGCCGCTGGGTAAACACGCACGGTCTTCTGGCGCATCGCGTCCGGTGCCTTTTCCGTTTCAAGCTCTCGGGAGTGGATGAGTGGGTCTAGGCTGATGGAGATGATTCCGACGGTGGCCAATCGCGCAAAGCGGCAAGCAGCAAGAATCCATCGGAGCGGCTAGGAAGAGGAGTCTGCCATTGAAAAGTGATCTACCTATCCGAGAAGGGCAGACCGTTACCGGCCCGATGTTCAGCGAACCGATGCGGGTCGAGACCATCCGCTCCAACGGACCTGAGATCTGGGTTGCAGGTCTCGTCGGTAAGCGGTCCGAGCGATTCCGCCGGGTCACGCTCACCTCCGACGACATCTCGAATCTGACCATCGCAGATTCCGCTCCGTCTTACGACGGTGACGGCCGGCTTCTGCGCCTCGGCCTCCAAGCCTATTCGCTCGGCATCGCTTACGAGTTCGATCCCTGTTTCGGACTCTCCATTTCTCGTGTGGATCCGCTGCCGCATCAGCTTGAAGCCGTATATGAGCATCTCCTCAAGGTCCCGAGTGTGCGGTTCCTCCTCGCCGACGACGCTGGCGCTGGTAAGACCATCATGGCCGGCCTGTTGATCCGGGAACTCAAGCTGCGAGGCCTCATTGAGCGGGTTCTGGTGGTGTGCCCGGCAAACCTCGCGTTTCAGTGGCAACGGGAACTCAAAGAGAAGTTCGACGAGAAGTTCCTCGTCCTGAAGGGTAGCGACATCCGCGATCAATTCGGCGTTAGCCAATGGATGGAGCAGAAACAGATCGTCACCTCGCTAGACCTCGCCAAACGAACCGAGATCTTGCCTGGGCTACGACAGGTTCACTGGGACTTGGTCATCATCGACGAGGCGCACCGCATGTCCGCTCGCGACGAGACCCACAAGAGCCAGCGATACCGACTTGGCGAGTTGCTGCGCGACAGCACCGATCACATCCTGTTGCTGACCGCCACGCCCCATAAAGGCGATCCGCAAAACTTCACGCTGTTTCTGCAACTGCTCGACCGGGACGCCTACGCTGACGTGAGATCGATCCAGGAGGCAATGGATCGGAGGCGAGCACCGTTCTACCTACGCCGCACTAAGGAGGCAATGGTCTATTTCCCTGAGCGCGAGGCAAATGGCGCGTGGACCGCGAAGCCCGTGTTCACTAGGCGCATACCGCGTACCGCCGAATTCGTCATTGATGGTCCCGAGTTCGAGCTCTACCAGAAGATCACGCGGTTCGTAAAGAGACAGAGCGCCCGTGCTGCAGCGGAGGGTGACAACCCCCGAGCCCGGGCTGTCGGTTTCTTGATGTCGCTCTACCAGCGCCGGCTCGCCTCGAGCACGCATGCAATGCGGCGGTCCCTTGAGAATCGGGCACGAAGGCTTGAGGACGGTCTCAAGCGCGCCCAAGAATTGGTGCAGACAGCACCACCCGACCTGCCCGACTGGGAAGAACTCGATGAGTTCGAGGATGCTGAACGTGAACGCTTGGAGCGAATGCTGGAGGCAATCACACTGGCCGGAAACGCCGAACAGGTCCGCGTGGAGATTGCCGAACTTCTGGAGCTTGCCAAAGAAGCGAACGCAGTCGAAGGCTCAGGCAGTGAGGCAAAACTCTGCCGTCTTCGGCGGGTCATGCAGGACGAGGGCTTCTTCGACCGCGGGGATCAGCGCCTGCTGCTATTTACCGAGTTCAAGGACACCCTTGACCACCTGATTGAGCAGTTGAGAGCGTGGGGCTTCAGCGTTGGCTGCATCCACGGCGGCATGAGGCCCGGCTCACGCGACGAACCAGGAAGTCGAATTTACACCGAACAGCAGTTCCGAGAGGGTGACATCCAAGTCTTAGTCGCCACGGAGGCCGCAGGCGAGGGCATCAACCTCCAGTGCTGCCACATCCTGTTCAACTACGACATACCTTGGAATCCGAACCGGCTGGAGCAGCGCATGGGGCGCATTCATCGCTACGGTCAGCGGGAGGACTGCCTCATTTTCAACTTCGTCGCCACCAACACTATCGAGGGCCGTGTGCTTCAGCGCCTGTTGGACAAGCTCGAGGAAATCCGCGATGCCCTCGATGATGACGCGGTTTTCAACGTCGTTGGAGAGATCCTTCCGGCCGCCCATGTGGAGCGGGTACTGCGGGACTACTACGCGGGAAAGCTCGGCGATGCGGATCTTGAGGAGCGGCTCCTGAAGGACGTGGATGAAGGCCACTTCCGGGCCATCTGTAAGACAGCTCTGGAGGGCTTGGCCTCGAAGAAGCTCAACCTCGACATGTTGATCGAGCGCCGGGCGCGAGCGCAGGAACGTCGCGTCGTCCCTGAGACCATCGCGCGATTCATGAAAGAGTCCGCGGGAGATGCGGCGTTGTCGCTCAAGTCGGTTGGCGACCTGCCCCATACGTTCCAGCCGGGTCGGACCCCATCCAGCCTGAGGAAGTACGAACGGGCAGCGGACTGGAAGCTCGCAGATCTTGCGAACCGCTACCCGCGCCTGTCGACGGACCGCGATACGGCGGAGAAGAACAATCTGGAGTGGGTCACGCCCGGGCACCCGCTGTTCGAGGCACTCCGGCGGCACGAATTCGATCTTGGTCAGGATGCCTTCGCCAAAGGAGCGTGCTTCCAGTCACTGGCGCACGACGCTCCGGCGCGGCTCGACTTCTACCGAGCACGTGTGGTGGATGGGCTGGGACACGTCATCCATGAACGGTTGTTAACCGTGGAATTGGCCCACGACGGCTCCCCGAGTCGGCGGGAGTTGGACGTCCTGGTTGATCTGAGCCCGGCTGTCGCTCCAGACAATCTGCCTCCTGTGGCTGCCATACCAGAAGCAACCGCTTGGCTCAACGAGAACGCCCTGACACCCTTCATTGAAGAGGTTCGCGCCGAACGCCTAGCCGAGGTAGAGCGGATCGGAGAGCACGTCGAACTCTCCCTGACTGAGGTTCTGCAGCGAATCGACGAGGAAATCGGGCGCGCCGCCGATGAAGCAGCCAATCGGGTCACTGGCGCAGAGGGACGCTTTGCACAGGCCGAATCCCGCCACGCGGAGGTACTGGAGCGACGCGAGCGCCGAAGAGAGGAACTCAAGCGGCAACGGGCAGTGACTCTGCAGGGTGTTGAGCGATTGACCAGCGTGCTCATCCTGCCCCACACGGAGCGCAGCGCCCTCGATGTTCGCCGTCTGCGGCCGCATCCCGAAACCGAGATGACGGCAATGCGGATCGTCATGGAGCATGAGACGGCGCAGGGGCGGCAGGTCTATGACGTGCACGAAAAGAACCTCGGGTACGATGTGACCAGCCTCGACCTGCAGTCGGGAGAGTTGCGCCTGATCGAGGTGAAGGGCCTCGCCGCTGCCGCCGGGACTATCCTGCTTACACCGAATGAACGCCGCGTCGCCGAAGATCGGCCCGACTGCTTCTGGCTCTACATAGTGACTAACTGCGCCAACACACCAGAACTCCAGGAACCGATCAAGGACCCTGCTCGTTTCCCGTGGCATAAGGTCACCAAAGTGGCCCACTATTACTTGGACGTAGATTCCCTGAAGCGACCGATGGCCGGTCAAGAGCGCGACGCAGGATGCGGAAACGGGGACAAGCCATGAGCAGGGCTGTTGCGAAACCCGACGAGGCGGAGGCTCGGTACCAATCCATCTTTGGCAGTGTTTCGAGAATCATTGACGACGCTAGGGGATCGGCCGCCCGCTCGGTGAATGCGGTCATGACAGCCGCGTACTGGTTGGTCGGTCGGCACATCGTCGAATTCGAGCAGCACGGAAAGGAACGTGCTGACTACGGTGAGGAGATCATCAAGCGGCTCTCTGCCGACCTCTCTGCCCAACACGGCCGAGGATTCTCGGTTCGAAACGTGTGGCAGATGAAGGCCTTCTACCTCGCGTGGCCAATTCTGCAGACGGCATCTGCAGAATCTGCGGACGGAGCAAGTCTACCGACAGCGTCGGAAAAATCGTCGTTTGCTGACATCGCTTCCTGCTTTCCACTGCCGTGGTCAGCCTATGTGAGGCTGCTCTCGGTCAAGAACTTGCTTGCCCGCAAGTTCTACGAGACGGAAGCCCTGCGAGGAGGCTGGTCCCTTCACCAGCTTGACCGGCAAATCAATTCCCAGTTCTACGAGCGCACCGCTCTCTCCAAGAACAAGGCCGCGATGCTAACCGAAGGACAGCAGGCACAGCCCAATGACACCGTACTTCCCGAGGAGGCACTAAAGGACCCATACATCCTCGAATTCTTGGACCTTAAGGACGAGTATTCCGAGACCGAACTCGAGGAAGCGTTGATCCGGCGTCTGGAGACCTTCCTTATGGAACTAGGCGGCGATTTCTGCTTCATGGGCAGGCAACGGCGCCTCCGAATCGGTAACGAGTGGTACCGTGTGGATCTGCTGTTCTTTCACAGGCGACTTCGCTGTCTGGTCGTTATCGACTTGAAGATCGGAAGGTTCACCCATGCCGACGCTGGACAGATGCACCTGTATCTCAACTATGCGCGGGAGCACTGGGTCCACGACGGCGAGAATCCTCCGGTTGGGCTGATCCTCTGCGCCCAGAAGGATGAAGCTGTTGCTCGCTACGCACTCGATGGGTTGCCCAACAAGGTGATGGCAGCCGAGTATCGAACCACTTTGCCGGACGAGGACGTCTTGGCATCGGAGATCGACCGCACACGGCAGGCGTTGGGGGTGCGCGGATTGTCGCCGGGGAAGAAGGTGATGGCTGGACCGTAAGCATTGCGCGCCGAAGCCGAGCAAGGCAAGCGCGAAAGAGACAGATGAGAACTTGATGATTCCCTCAACTTGTAAGCGCCTCGCCGAGGTCGACTTCCCGATTGCCGAAGTATCGCGGCACGCAGCACGGGAGAAGTCAATCCGGCATGGACATCCGTCGACGCTGCACCTGTGGTGGGCACGGCGGCCGTTGGCGTCGTCGCGTGCAATGTTGATGGCGCTGCTCCTGCCGGACCCTTGCGATCCGCACTGCCCGGACGAATTCAAAGACTCGGCGCGCCGAATCCTCGAACTATATCCGAGGCCCCCGGATTCGACGGCAGGCATCGAATCGGATCTCGGCCTACAGAAGACCATCCTTGCATTCATCGCCGATTTCGCCAATTGGGATCTCGCTGCCAATATGACGTATCTCGACATAAGCCGGGCACTCGTAAAGGCCGCCCACGGTTCGGAACCGCCCCTGGTCGTGGATCCGTTCGCAGGTGGCGGCTCGATTCCTCTTGAAGCGTTGCGTCTCGGCTGTGAGGCGTTTGCCAGTGACCTTAACCCCGTGGCGTGCTTAATCCTCAAAATGATGCTGGAGGACATCCCCCGCCATGGGCCGGAGCTGGCTGAAGAACGTAACTACTCGGGCCCCTTCTTGATTGCTTGTCTTTTCGCCTGACACCACGCAGATCAATGCTTGCGCTGGGATCCGGCCAGGTTTCGAACTGTGGTTTGTGTCGGGACCCGTCCTAGCCGGCAATCAGCGGCATTTCCGATCCAGCAAACAGGTCGCTTGACAACCGTGCTGGGAGCGCCTATGCTGCGTTTTAGGGGCTCCTGCGGGAAGCGACTCGGCGATGGGTGCATGGTACGGATCGAAGGCGACCTCGGGTCTGTGCCAGGCCTTGATCGCGGCCATGCCGCCGCATGCCACCTATATTGAGACGCATCTCGGCGGCGGCGCGATCATGCAGCGCAAGCCGCCCGCCCTGCGCAACATCGGCATCGATCGCAACGCCCGCTCGATCCGTGCCTTTCGCTGCCCGCACGAGGTGGAACTGGTGCATGGCTGCTGCCACCGCTTCCTGTCCGAATTCCCGTTTGTCGGCGACGAGCTGGTCTATTCCGACCCGCCCTATCTGCAGCGCACGCGCAAGTCGCAGCGCCGCTACCGCTACGACTACACGCAGGCCGATCACGAACAGCTGCTGGCCTTGCTCAAGAGCCTGCCCTGCGCGGTGATGCTGTCCGGCTACCCCTGCCAGCTCTACGAGCGGGCCCTGCCCGACTGGCACAGCCTGGCGCTGCAGGTGATGAACCAGGCCGGGGTGGTGACCGAGAAGGTCTGGTGCAACTTCGCGCCGGGGCGCGCCGTGCACTGGCACCGCTACGCGGGCCAGAACTTCACCCAGCGCCAGTGCATCAAGCGCAAGGCCGCCAGCTGGGCCAAGCGCTATGCGGACATGCCGCCGGGCGAGCGGCTGGCGGTGCTGGCCGCCCTGCTGGCGGTCGAGGCCGAGTGATGCCGAGCGTCAGCGAGAAGTCCCTGCGCGCGGAGCTGGAGACCGTCAAGGGGCAGGTCGCGGTTCTGCGCAAGGGCGGCCAAGTCTCGCCCGAAGTCGACGCCGTGCTGCGGACCCTGCTGAGCTTGCTGGCGCTGCTGGTGGCGGTGCTGCTGGAAAAGACCACCCGCAAGACCAGCCGCAACTCCAGCATCCCGCCCTCGCAGATGGACGAGCCGGACGCCACCCGGCGCGCTAGGCCGAACCGCAAGCCAGCCCAGCCCAACGATCTGACCAGCCCCAATCTGCAGCACGTCACGATCGAGGAAACGCTGACCGTCGAGGACTGCGACAAGTGTGGCTTCGATCTGTCGGATGTCGCTGCGCTGGACCGGGAAGTCCGCGTCGAGCACGACATCGTATTCAAGGTGATCGAGCGGCGTGTCGCGGCCGAGCTCAAGCAGTGCCCCAACTGCGAGGCCCTCAGCAAGGCCGCCTTCCCCGCCAGTCTGCCCGGGCCGCTGCAGTATGGCAGCGGCCTGCAGGCTTTCATCATCCACCTGCTGGTGGCCCATATGCTCTCCCTGCGGCGCACCGTCGGGCTCGTCAAGGCGATCTCCGGCCTGCGCTTGTCCGAGGCTACCTGCCTGGGCTACATCCGCCGCCTGCAGCAGGCCCTGCAAGCTTGGGAAACCGCCGCCGGCGCCCACCTGCTGGCCGCGCCAGCCTTGCATGCCGACGAAACCGGCCTGCGCGTGGAGCGCAAGAACCATTGGCTGCATATCCTCACCGATGGCACGCTGACGCTGAAGTTCCTGCATCGCCAGCGCGGCAAGGCAGCCATCGAGGCGGCCGGCCTGATCCCCCGCTTTCGCGGCACCTTGGTGCACGACTGCTTGGCCGCCTACCTCAGCTATGAGAAATGCCGGCACCAATTATGCGGCGCGCATTTGCTCCGCGAACTGACCTTCGTTATCGATTCCAACAACTACCGCTGGGCGCGCCTGCTGCAAGCCCTGCTGCAAGAGGCCTGCCGGCAAGTCAATCGCAGCCAGGACAAGGTCTTGAGCGCAGCCGCCTGCGAGGCCTTGCGCGAGCGCTACCGCACCATCCTGACCCAGGCTGCCGAGGAATTGCCCGCCATCCCAGCCCGCCGCAAGGGCCAACGCGGACGGATCGCCAAGTCCGACGCCCACAACCTGCACGAGCGGCTCGTCCAGCACGAAGCCTCCGTGCTGCGCTTCCTGCACGATCCCGACGTGAGTTTCACCAACAATGCCGGCGAGCGCGGACTGCGCATGGCCAAGGTCAAAGTTAAGGTCTCGGGCTGCTTTCGGACCAAAACCTACGGCGAGGCCTATGCCCGCATCTCCTCCTACCTGCAGTCCATGTCCGCGCTCGGCTACAACCCTCTCATCGCCATTCAAATCGCGCTCGACGGGCGCGCTGTCGACACGCTCACGCGACACTATGGCGCGACCCCCACTCCAGACCAAGACGCCTGAGGCGTTGCTCTGAGTGGCAACTCGACACCCAGCTGTGTCCGCTCGGCCCGCCGCTTGCCAGTCAGCACGCTTCCCGGCCCGCGACAGGCTTGCCACACCCTCAACCATGCGCAAGCTGGCCGCAGACCAGCGCAAGCCTTGAGCCGCGCCACGCTAGGCGAGAAAACAACCCCTCGCAGGGGCGTGAGTAGTTACTCCAAGTTTCTACCAATCGACACTGCATCCGCAGATGCTGCCCATCCAGCGCTGCTCGATGAACCACAATGGAAGCCAACGAGCCCGCCATGTTTCGCCGCACGGTTTGCCGAATCATCGCAGGGCGCTAAGCACCGACTCCGCGTCCACCACAAAGCCGAGTTCAGTCTGGCGCGGTAACTCGTTCGCCCGCTGGGCGAAGAGCACCGGGACGATATCGCGCTTCCTCACGCCAGGCAGGTCGGCGTTCGCAAGGCCGGCGAGCAATCTTGTGGCCCTGTTGCGATCCAAGGACCGCTTGGCTTCGCCTACGAGGACTCGACTCTCACCCACCGAACGCGCGACCAAGTCTCGTTCAGGAGCGTCTCCGTGCCAGAATCGCTGGGCGGGCTCAAAAGGACCCACACGGCCAAGCGGGTGGCCACCCTTGTGCAGACGCGGGACTGCGGCGCTACACAATTCCTCCCAAGCGCTGGCTTCCAATTGACGCTTGTGACGATGCCAGTATTGAAGGCGCACGTCTGGAGGGGAGGAGGCAAGCGCCGCACGGTGCGGGGCTACAACGCGAAACCACAGGCGGAGGAATGGATCGTCGATGCGGTAAAGACTGCGCTTGCCTGACCGCGGATTACTACCGAACGGGACTTCCCGACGAACGAGACCCATCTCCACCAGCGCAGCAATGGATCTGGCGAGGCTGGTTGCGGAGCGGCCTAAGCGCCCGGCAATTTCGCTGAGGCGATGCGCGCCTGAGCCGATAACGTCGAGAAGGGGACGCAGAGAGGTCGCCGGCGGGATCTCTTCCCGGAGCAGGCGCTCCGGCTCGTGATGGAGCGGGCCGGACGGATCGAGAACGAGGGAATCGACCGCTGCATCGAGATCGTTGCCGAATGGGACAGCCAACTCCCAATAGCGCGGCATCCCGCCCCACAGAGCGTAGATTCCTACCAAATCGCTAGGCTGGCCAAACTTGAAACTGCGGGAGAGAAATCCGGCGGTCAGTGGGCGCAAGGCAAACGATTCGACGGCGCGACCGAAGAGCGGCGCGCTGGCATCCAAGACGGCGCGATGCATCATGCTCTGGCTCGACCCGCTGACCACGACCCGCAGCTTCCTGCCCGGTTGGTCGAGCCAGTTCTGGAACTCGCTGGGAAAGCCCCGGTCCGCCGCAATGATGTACGGCAGCTCATCCACCACGAATGGCCCCGGCCACCCGATCTGATCGGCCTCCGCTGAGACCCGCTCGAAGAGCGCGCGCCAAGAGGGATACTCGACATCGGCGAAGCCCGGAAACCGCTCCGCAACAGCGGAAGCCAAGTACCGGCGCTGAACCTCAGGTGCGGAGTATTCCGCAACGGTGTAAAGTCCATTGCATCGCCTGCACCATTCAATCAGGAGGCGCGACTTTCCAACTCGGCGTCGCCCCGAGATCACACAGAATGAGCCCACTTGGGCCAGCCCCCTGTTCAAACGTTGGAGCTCGCTCTCGCGATCGATGAATTCCACATCTTAATTATGCATACTAGCATTATGTTGTGAAGAATAATGATAAGCTCCATAATCATGTGTCGTGCGAAACCGATGGCCGCCCGTGCCGGCGCGGCAGACGAACGGCGACAGACCAATCGCGGCAATTAACCGGATCACAGTCTTCCAAGTTTTCGGGAGCAACGCTTTGAATGTCGAGAACCTCCGACACATCGCCACGGGGAGTCCTACCTGCGCCTCTTGAGTTCTATCGCCGCACTCGGTAACTGCCCGCAACATCAGACAGACGGGAGCTCGCCGCGCTGGGAGTAGTTCAGTTCGGCAAAGGCCCGGTACTCTCCCGAGCGCACTCGCGCAAACCATTCCGGGTTGTCGCGAAACCATCGCACAGTCTCCCGCAATCCAGAATCGAAGGTTACGCTAGGCTCCCAGCCTGTGTCGCGATTGATCTTTTTCCAGTCCAGCGCGTAACGGCGGTCGTGGCCAGGGCGGTCCGGAACGTACTCGATCAAGGAGGCTGGCTTGTGGCAGCAACCCAGCACGCGCCGAACAACCTCGAGGTTCTCCAGCGAGCAGTTGCCGCCGATGTTGTAAATCTCGCCGACACGGCCCACGGAAAGCGCTGCTTGAAGGGCTCGGCAATGGTCATCGACATGCAACCAGTCCCTCACCTGCCGCCCATCGCCGTAGACGGGTAGCGGCTTGTCCGCGAGGGCGTTGGCGATCATCAGCGGTATGAGCTTTTCAGGGAACTGATACGGCCCATAGTTGTTCGACGCTCGCGTGATGACCACTGGAAGCGCATAGGTCTTCGCGTACGCCGACACCAGCAGGTCGGCACCAGCCTTGGATGCCGAATAAGGATTCGACGGGCCTAGCGGCCATTCTTCATCAGCGGAAAGTTGTGCGGGAATGCTCCCGTAAACCTCATCCGTCGAAACGTGCAGAAATCGCTCGACCGGCCACTCGCGCGCCGCCTCGAGGAGCACGCCCGTGCCGCTGACGTTCGTCGAGACGAACTCTGCCGGCGAGTGAATGCTGCGGTCCACGTGGGACTCGGCAGCAAAATGCACGACCGCCTCGGGACGGAAGCTCTTGAAGGCGTCGCGGACCGCCCCCGCGTCTCGGATGTCAACCCGGCTGAACTGAAAAGAGGGCAGATCGGCGACCGGCGCTAGATTCTCCAAGTTGCCAGCATAGGTGAGCAGGTCCAAAACGAGGATCTCTGCGCGCTGGCCATCTTGCAAGGCCTGGCGGACGAAGGCCGAGCCTATGAATCCGGCACCACCGGTAACCAGCAACCTCACTTGTGCTGCCTCTCCCAGTCGTACGCGATTTCCGGGCCGTCGTAGGGCAGACGGCCCTCGTCGGAGGGATCGTAGTGTCGGTCGGTGAGGTAGACCAGCATCGCTTCCGAGGCGCCGATGACCTTGTAACCGTGCGCCACTCCTGGGGGGATCAGCAGTTGCCAGGGACGCATTTGCCCGATATAGAACGTATTGCGCGCTCCGTAGGTGGGAGACTCCTCGCGCAGGTCGCACAGCGCGACCTGTAGCATCCCCCGGCATGGCACCCACAGGTCGCTTTGCCGGACGTGATAGTGAAACGCCTTGATGGTACCTGGGTAGCTGAGCGCCGCCGACACTTGCGTGGAGGCGCTGGAAAACCCGGCGGGAAGTCCCTGCCCGAGCCGCGCCACCTCAAGGAAGTATCCGCGGTCGTCCGGCCAGAGCGGGAAAGGCGCTACGCCGACTCCGTCAATCAACTGTGGCGAATCCGGGTGCAGAATCAGATCGCCAATCCCATGCCGACACTGCGGCAGGGCTAGCTTGGCCGAGCCGAGCTCGCCGACTATCCGGCCACTAGGACTCGGCACGGGCCCGGCGCCTTCATGCAGGCACGCAAGCCGCCTGCAGCCGCGTGGCCTTCCAAAGCTCGAGGTACGGCTCGATTTCACGCATCATATCGGTAAACGAGCTCAACGTCATCGATTGTGCCCCGTCGCTCCATGCCCGCTCGGGGTCGGGATGGATCTCGACCATAGCACCGTCGGCACCAACGGCGACCGCAGCCCGCATCAGAGGCGGAATCAGGGCACGCTTGCCGGTCGCGTGGGCGGGATCAAGGATCACCGGCAAGTGCGTTAGCTGGTTGAGCACCGGCACGGCATTGATATCGAGCGTGTTGCGGGTGGCCGATTCGAACGTGCGGATGCCGCGCTCGCACAGAATCACATTCGGGTTGCCGTTGGTGACAATGTACTCGGCCGAGAGCAAGAACTCTTCGATCGTGGCGCTCTGTCCACGCTTGAGCATCACCGGACAGCTTGTTGTGGCCCCGACTTCCTTGAGCAGCGGGAAGTTCTGCACGTTGCGCGCGCCGATCTGAAGAACGTCCGCATAGTCGGCTACAAGTTGGACGTTCGTCACTGTCATGACTTCGGTGACCACCTTCAGCCCATAGCTGTCGCCTGCCCTGCGCAGGAGACGGAGTCCCTCCTCCTCCAATCCTTGGAAGCTGTAGGGACTTGTGCGGGGTTTGTAGGCACCACCGCGCAGGAAGTGGCCGCCAGCACCGGCGACGGTTTCCGCGCAGGCCATGATCTGCCGCTCGGTCTCGACCGAGCAGGGACCGGCGATGATGGCAAACTCGTCGCCGCCAATCGAGGCGTCCCCGGCCCGCACGACTGTGCGATCACTCTTTACCTGCTTGCTGACCAGCTTGTACGGCGCGCTGATAGGCACCCCGTTTTCAACACCTTCCACCGATCGCAGCACTTCAATGGCGTGGGTAACGTCTCCCAAGCCAACGGCGGCGATGACGACGCGCTCGTCGCCTTGAATGGAGCGGACGGCAAAGTCCATCTCCTGGATTCGGTTACAGACGCGGTCAACCTGTTCGCGGGTCGCGCCCGGCTTCATCGAAATGATCATGAACCTTCCCTTGGATAAGAAATCCTAGCAGAACCTCATCACGAACAGCGGGACTAAACGGAACGGGGTAGTCGATCACCGAAGGTTCCTGCGGGACAGACTGCGGACTGGAACACAGCTGCCCAACAACTGACCCGAACGTAGTGTGCGGTCCGGGTCAGATCTAGGCGGTATTTCAATCTAGCACGCTCGGGGCGAATCGTCCACCGACTGCGGCGAGCGGCACCAACTTGCCAAGTCTCCGGAAACCGTCCCGAGTGGCTCTCCTCGCGTCGCAACGGTGCATCCAGATCTACCCCACGACACTGCAAGAACCAAGGAAAAGGCCCCCGCAGCCATACGTGAGTGCCGCCCACATCCCGGCTTGCACGACAGGCTCGTCCTACTATAAGAAACGTCCAACGCGACCGACCAGCTCGGCGCGGATGCAATGCGGGCCGGCGAGAGAATCCGGTGAGCGCTGTCACAGTGGAAACGAAAACAATCGAGCTTGCCGGCATGACCTGCGGCCACTGCGTCGCAACTGTCGAGAAGGCGCTTCTAGACGTTGAGGGGGTGCGTTCTGCAACTGCCGCTTTGGATTCTCAGTCAGCCGCAGTCACCTTCGACCCCTTGGTTGCCGATCTCCCCGCGATCCGGCAAGCCGTTCGTGCGGCAGGGTACCTCCCGCAGCTGCCCGACGATCTAGTCTCGATCGCCACTCGACCCAACAGTGAGGCGCCACCTCCGCCGACGCCGCCCCGAACAGGTCCCCGCCGCTTGAAGTCCCTACGGCTCAGCATCGAAGGCATGACGTGTGCCAGTTGCGTGCGGTCCGTCGAGCAAGCCGTGCTGCAGGCGCCGGGCGTCGGCGCGTGCGAGGTCAGCCTTACCGAGGCAAGCGCCCGCGTTACGTTCGATCCAGATCTTGCTAGCCCCGCAGACCTGCTCCGCAACATTCACAGCAAGGGATACGGCGCGACTGTCGGCCAAGACGACGGCAACACAGCGTTCGGCGAGCCGTCAGTGCCTACGCTGCGACGCCGGCTGGTCATTTCGGCAATTTTCACCGCACCGCTGCTGGTGCTTGCAATGTCCCATGGACGGCTCTGGGACAGCGACTCGGCCTGGGTGCAACTCGCCCTTGCACTGCCGGTAGTCGTCTATGGAGGCGCACCGTTCTTCTCCGCTGCGTGGAATGCCGCAAAACACCTTCGCAGCGACATGAACACCCTTATCGCAGTGGGGGCCGGCACTGCCTTCGCATACAGTTTGGTCGCCACTGTCCTGCCGGAATGGGTCGAGCGAAGCAACTCTGCGCCTGTCTACTTCGAGACAGCTGCGGCGATCCTGACATTGGTCTTGCTGGGGCGGATGCTTGAAGCGCGAGCGCGACGCAGGACGTCAACCGCCATCCGCAAGCTGCTGGAGTTGCAGCCTGACACTGTTCGCGTATTGCGAGGTGGCAAGGAGGTCCAAATCCCCGCAAGCGAACTTGCGATCGGCGCAGCGGTAGCAATCCGCGCAGGCGAGCGAGTGCCGATTGACGGCACGGTGATCGAAGGCACCGGCGCTATCGACGAGTCCCCGCTAACGGGAGAGAGCTTGCCGGTCGACAAGTCGGCCGGCACCAGAATCCTGAGCGGCTCTCTGGCCAAGGAGGGTTACCTCGTGGTCCGGGCCGAGAGCGTCGGAAACGAGACGTCACTGGCCAGAATGATCGAGTTCGTACGCCGGGCACAGAACTCAAAGTCCCCGGCCGCACGTCTCGCTGATCGCATCGCAGCCGTCTTCGTGCCGGCGATCCTAGGCCTAGCCATACTGACGTTCGCGGTTTGGCTGCTCCTGATGCCGCCCGAGGATCGCGTGCGTATGGCAGTGAACAGTGCCGTCAGCGTGCTGATCATCGCGTGTCCGTGCGCGTTGGGCCTGGCTACCCCCGCGGCCCTAGCGGTGGGTATCGGCAAAGCGGCACAGGGCGGCATTTTGGTGCGTGATGGCGAGGCTCTGGAAGCCGCGCGGCACATCGATACCGTCGTGTTCGACAAGACCGGGACGCTCACGCTCGGCAAGTTCGACGTGACCGACGTCGAGACCTACGGAATTGTCGAAAGAGACGAATTGCTGCAAGTGACGTGCGCCATCGAGCGTCGCAGCGAGCACCCGGTCGCGCAGGCCATCGCCGCCCTCCGCCCGAGTGCCGACGCAGCCGTCAGCAATTTCAAGACCCTTCCTGGGGCAGGAGCCTCTGCAAGGTCGGCCGGGAAGAACTGGCTCGTTGGCAAGCCGGGACTACTAGCAGAAAAGGGGATCTCGATTACAGAGGCCCAGACGAGTCTGGATCGCTTTGGCGAGGAGGGCAAGACTGCCGTGCTAGTGGCCCACGGCCAAGTCTTGGCAGGAGCGTTCGCGCTGCGTGACACGCTCCACCAAAATGCCGTCGGCGCGACGACCGCACTTCGGCGGCGTGGGCTGAAGACCATGATGATCAGCGGCGATAGTGCGAGGGTCGCGGAGGCCACGGCAACTCTGGCGGGCATCGAGAACGTGCTGGCACCCGTGCTGCCGATCGACAAGGCATCCGCCATCAAGCGGCTTCAGTCCGATGGCGAGAGCGTCGCTATGGTGGGGGACGGCATCAACGATGCCCCAGCGCTAACCCAAGCAAACCTAGGCATCGCGATAGGTGCTGGCAGCGACATCGCGGTAGAGTCGGCGGACATCATCCTCGTGCACAACGACCCAGCAGACGTAGACCGGGCGATTGAACTGGCTAGACGCACGCAGCGAACGATTATCCAAAACTACGCCTGGGCCTTTGTTTACAACCTGCTGGGCGTTCCTATCGCAGCCGGCCTCCTGTATCCGTGGACGGGGCTGCTGCTCTCCCCCGTGCTCGCTTCGGCAGCTATGGCTCTTTCGAGCCTGTCTGTGTTAGCAAACAGCCTTCGCCTTGGACGGTCACTAGCGACGCGTCGTTGATTGAGGACACTACAAGCCTGTGGGGCCCAAGTGACGGCCGCTGCCGAAGGCGGCCAGCATCTGGTTGGGTTGGGAGGCAAGGCCAGCGGAGGAATCGGGCACGGGCAGGTTCTTGCGTAGGCCGCCCGCAGGGACCTGCCGAACACGCGAGTGCAACCGCGCTTTGCGACGGTTGGGCACTTGCAAGTTAGAATATTGCATGGTCTTGGAATCGCCGCCGCTAGCGCTCACTTTCGACGACGTCCTCCTGCTTCCGGCTTACAGCGAGATTCTGCCGTCGGAGGTGTCAACAGATACGCGCGTGACACGCGGCATCTCGATCAACATCCCGCTTCTCAGCGCCGCGATGGACACGGTGACTGAGTCTAGACTGGCGATTGCGCTGGCCCGCCACGGTGGGATGGGCATCATCCACCGCAACATGTCCATCGAGCGGCAGGCCGAAGAGGTAGACCGTGTCAAGCGCAGCGAATCCGGCATGATCGTCGATCCGATTACGATCTCTCCGGACGACCTGATCAGTGATGCCTTGGAGCTGATGTCGCGCTATCGAATTTCGGGCGTGCCGGTGACTAAGGACTCCAAACTGGTCGGCATTCTGACCAATCGGGATCTGCGGTTTGAGAAGCGTCTTGACTTGCCGGTCAGGGAGGTGATGACCAAGGGGCAACTCGTCACAGTCCCCGTGGGCACCACGCTGGAGGATGCCGAGCGCCTATTGCACGAGCATCGGATTGAGAAATTGCTCGTGGTCGATGAGAACGGCGTTCTCAAAGGGCTCATCACGGTTAAGGACATCCAGAAAAAGCGCAAGTTCCCCAATGCATCCAAGGATGACAAGGGCCGTCTGCGGGTCGGGGCGGCAGTGGGCGCGAAGGGAGACTACCTTGAGCGCGCACAGCAGCTCTTCGCCAAGAACGTCGACGTAATCGTCGTCGACACGGCTCACGGCCACACCAAGAGCGTCTTCGACGCGGTAAAGACCCTGCGCCGCACGCTGCCCGATGTCCAACTGGTGGCGGGCAATGTCGCCACCGGCGACGCTACCCGCGACCTCATCAAGCTGGACGTGGATGCCGTCAAAGTCGGCATCGGGCCCGGCTCCATTTGCACCACGCGCATCGTCTCGGGGGCGGGGGTGCCGCAGATCACGGCAGTCTCGGAGTGCGTCAACGCCGCTAGTGCGAGCGACGTCCCGATAATCTCCGACGGTGGGATTAAGTATTCGGGCGATATCTCAAAAGCCATCGCCGCCGGTGCGCACAGCGTCATGCTCGGAAGCCTGTTGGCGGGCACTGAAGAGAGTCCTGGCCAAACCGTGCTGTATCAGGGCCGCACTTACAAGACCTATCGGGGGATGGGATCGCTGGGCGCGATGAACCAAGGCAGCGACCGCTACGATCCAGCCTCCAAGGACGGCAAGCTGGTCCCGGAAGGGGTGGAGGGCCGAGTTCCGCACAAGGGGCTGCTGGGCGATCTCGTCCATCAGCTCGTCGGTGGTTTGCGGGCGGGCATGGGCTATTGCGGATGCCCCACGGTCGAGGCTATGCGGAGCCAGACTAGGTTTGTGCGGATTTCGCCCGCCGGGCTGCGCGAGGCACATGTGCATGACGTGCTGATTACGACCGAGGCCCCCAACTACCAAGTCGAGACGTAACGTCAGCGCTGCGGCTCGCGGGTCCGCGCCTGCGTTGGCCTCTCAACCTAGGGACGGGAGGCCTGCAGCCGGAGCTGGCGCACAACTCCCTCGTCTGTCTCAACCGTCTTCTACACCCGGGCGGCCCGTGGCAGCGGCGCGTTGTTGGGGTGGAATCGTTGTCGCAAACAAGCGGCTCCTGCAAGGTCGCACCGCAGGGCGCTATGTTGGACTTAGTACAAGCCGAGGCACTGCTATGGAAGTCGCACTTCACTACAAACTCCCGCTGCTTCAGATCCTGGGGTTCGCCTGCTTGGCAGGCGCGCTGGCCATGCCGCTCTGGGCCGAGGTCGAAATCCCCTACACGAAGTACGTCTTGGACAACGGGCTGACGCTGCTTGTCCATGAGGACCGCAAGGCCCCGATCGTCTCGGTCAACGTCTGGTACCACGTGGGCTCGAAGAACGAAAGGCCCGGCAAGACAGGCTTCGCCCACCTGTTCGAACACTTGATGTTCAACGGCTCGGAGAACTTCAACGACGACTACTTCCAAGCCATGGAGCGAGTTGGCGCGACAAATCTGAACGGCACGACCAACGAAGACCGCACCAACTACTTCCAAGACGTGCCACGGCCGGCGCTGGAAGTAGCCTTGTGGATGGAATCCGACCGCATGGGAAACATGCTCGGCGCGGTGGACCAGGCCAAGCTGGACGAGCAGCGCGGCGTCGTCCAGAACGAGAAGCGCCAAGGCGAGAACCAGCCCTACGCCGTCGCCTACGAGCTGATCACCAAGAACACCTTCCCGCAGGGGCACCCGTACTCATGGACCGTGATCGGCGAGATGGAAGACCTCGACGCCGCTTCGTTGGAGGATGTCCACGAATGGTTCCGCACCTACTACGGCGCTGCCAACGCGGTGATTTCAATCGCCGGCGACATCGCCCCGGAAGAGGCGCGGGAACTGGTAGAGCGCTATTTCGGAAGCATCCCCGGGGGGCCGCCAGTGGCTCGGCAGCAATCTTGGATCGCCCGGCGCACTGGCGAGCACAGGCAGACGGTCGAAGATCGCGTGCCGCAAGCGCGTGTCATGAAAGTCTGGAACGTGCCGGAGTGGGGTACCCGCCAAGCCGTGCTGCTCGATCTGACCACAGATGTGCTCGCCGCCGGCAAGAGTTCCCGCCTGTACAAACGCTTGGTCTACGAGGACCAGATCGCCACCAACGCCAGTGCCTATATCAGTGCGCAGGAAATCGCCGGGCAGGTGGTAGTCCAAGCCACTGCTCATCCAGACGGAAGCCTAGCCGAGGTCGAGGCCGCGCTCGACGAGGAACTCCAGAAATTCCTGCAATCGGGCCCCACGGCCGACGAGTTGGTTCGGGCCAAGATGGACCACAAGGCGCGCTTCATCCGCGGTGCCGAGCGCATCGGCGGATTCGGCGGCAAGTCCGATATCCTTGCCCGGAACGAGGTGTACATGGGCGATCCCGCCCATTACAAGCGAATGCTGGCGTGGGCAGAAGAGGCTACTGCGGAAGACATCCGCGAGACCGCTGCGGAATACCTTTCCGACGGTGTCTATGTCCTCGAGGTTCACCCGGCCGCGGAACGTAGCGTTTCCGAAAGCACGGTGGATCGCTCCAAACTCCCGTCGGCCTCCGGCTATCCGGAATTCACGTTCCCCGACACCAGCGAAACCGAGCTTTCCAACGGCTTGAAGGTGGTCCATGCCTACGTGCGATCCATCCCAACAGTTGAGATGTCCCTGGTCGTAAACGCCGGCTTTGCGGCGGACCAGCTCGGCACGCCGGGTCTCGCCAAAATGACTGCGGAGATGCTCGACGAGGGCACCGAGAGCATGTCATCGTTGGAGATCGGCGACGAAGCAACCCGCCTTGGCGCGCGGATTTCCACGTCCGCCTCGTTGGACTCGGCGAGGGTCTCCATGTCCGCCCTGTCGGAGAGCTTGCAAGAATCGCTCGATCTGCTGGCCGAGGTTGTGCTGCGCCCGTCATTTCCGCAGCAAGAGCTGGATCGGCTGAAGCGCTTGCGGGTTGCTGGCATCCAACAGGAACTCGCGCAGCCGTTCACGGTCGGCTTGCGGCTCCTGCCCGGCCTGATCTTTGGCGATGGCCATGCCTATGCCGCTCCCATGACCGGTAGCGGCACTGTCGAATCCGTCACATCCCTGAGCCGGGACGATGTGATGTCATTCCACCAACAGTGGTACCGGCCCCAAAGCGCCACCCTCGTCGTTGTCGGCGATGTGCCGCTGGAAACGCTCAGGCCCATGCTGGAGGAGCGTTTCAGCGGCTGGACCGGCGAGGGAGAGTTGCCCGAATTGGCGATCGGCGAGGTGGCAGCTGCCGACGCTCGCAGCGTGTATGTGGTCGACAAGCCCGGCGCGCTGCAATCGGTGATTCTGGCCGGCCTGCCCGCGCCACCGACCAACAATCCCGACGAGATCGCCATCGAGGCCATGAACTCCATTCTGGGAGGCAGTTTTACATCGCGGATCAACATGAACCTCCGCGAGGACAAGCACTGGGCCTACGGCGCTAGGAGCACGCTCATCGACGCGGTGGGACCGAGGCTGTTCATGGCGTACGCTCCGGTTCAAACTGACAAGACCAAGGAATCAATGGTCGAAATGGACCGGGAACTGCGCGACATCTTGGGGGCCAGACCGCCCGAAGCCGAGGAACTGAGCAAGGCGCAGCAAAACCGGACCCTGCGGTTGCCGGGGCAGTATGAGACAAAGCGGGCCGTGTTGGGCGCCTTGGTCAAGATCCTGCAGTACAAGCTGCCCGAGGACTACTTTGAAACCTATGCCGATCACATGCGGGCGGTGAGCCTGGATGATGTCAAGGCTGCGGCTCGGCAAATCGTGCAGCCTGACAGCGTCGTCTGGGTGGTCGTAGGGGACCTGTCGGAAATCGAAGCCGGAGTGCGAGAACTGGGCTTCGCCGACGTCCGGCGGCTCAGCCCGGAAGGGAGCGTCTTGGACTGAGGCTCACTCTCCTGCGGTCTCGCTCGACAGCTTTCGAATCTCGGACGTTGCTACGTTCATCACTGGCAGGCCAAGGCCGCTGCCGATTTCCGACAGGGCCTCGAAGTCGACCGGGCCGATGATTTTCAGAACCGTCACCTCATCGGGATCGCTTGACACCACGGTCATGCCGGCAACTTGTTCGTTGTCGTAGAAGGAGTAGACGGAGAGCGATTCCGGCTTTTCGCGATCAGCGGTCTCGATGAGCGGCACCCAGCCGTCGGAGGCCAGTTGCTGGTGCACCGGCCTGACATCGTCGTCGCTAGCTCGTCGCTGTCGAAAGCGGTACGTGCGGCGGTAGACGGCGGTCAGCCCGTTCATGAAGCTGCGCACCGATCCGGTGACGTTCTTGCGCAAACCGAGCAGTTTCTTCGCTTGCTCCAGCGGGCGCCCCCAGAGATTGACCTTGACGACTTCGTCAGCTCTTGCCTCCAGGTCGGAGAATTCCAAGGCCGCATCATCGGATTCGCCTTGCGCTCGCGATGGGGCCGGGCTGCCGAGCACCAGCAGCACGGCAAAGATGCCGGCAGCAATTTGCAGCAGGGATGTCTTAGTCATGTTCATTGTCTTGTCCTACAGGGAACGCTGATGCTTGCGCACGGTTCCACTGACTGCCGACCAAGTGCAGCACCTCGGCAAGTTCTCGTTCGCCCACCGCCATTTCCATGGCTTGGGACTGAATCTCATCTCTTTCACGGGGCAGGGCGAAGACGATCGCCAGCAGGGCTGCGCAAGCGAACGCGGCCAGCGCCCACCCGCTGCGGAACCAGAGCTTGCCAGGCCGGGCCGCCTGCCGCGGGCCCTCCGCTTGGCGCTGGGCTTCGGCGCGGATGTTCGCCATGACCCGCAGGCCGAGCTGCGGCGGCGCGGGCCGCCGTGCCATGACGCGGCGGAGTTCTGCCTCGAGATGGCTGCTATCGTCCCGTGGGGACATAGGAGACCTCCTGTCGTAGGTGGGCGACCTTGGGCTTGAGCCGAATCAGCGCGCGCCGTAGCTGTGTCTTGACGGTATTGACCGGGATGTCCAGCACCTCCGCGATCTCGTGGAGCCTCAAGTCCTCTTGGAAGCGCAGAACAATCACGATGCGCATCTTGGCCGGAAGTTCGGCGACTTTGCTGCAAAGTTCAGTGGACAGCCGAGGGTCGGGCTCGACCGGGTCGACCGAGCGTTCCGGGATGGAATCCAGACTCGCATGCGGACGATGCTTCTTGCGTCGCGAGTAGTCGATACACTTGCGCGCCGTCGTCTGTCGCAACCAGTTGACTAGGTGCATGTCCGAGTGCAGCCTGCCGAGGTTGCGAAACAGTTCCAAGTATGCTTCTTGAGCCAAGTCTTCCGCGATCGCACGGTTGGAGAAAAACCCGTGGGCCACCCCGTACACCATCGCCTGCGTATGGTTGACGATGTCAGCGAACGCCTCCGAATCGGCGAGCGCCGCATCGAGCATCTTGCGCGGAGCAATGTCCATGCGTGCAGCAGGCAAGGAGAGGTAACCAACCGAGCGGACGCCCTTCCTTAGTTCACTTACGCCTGCCTAAGTGTAAAGGGTTCAATCTGCTCCGCTCGGCGCTAGGCCATCTGGCGAGCACACCTGCGGACCGCCGGGAGTAAGGCGACCCCTCGCGCCTCCAGTGGCGGGCGCGGCCAGGCTCGTCACGCCTGCAGGCTCAGTCGGTCGGCCAGACCACGCCCTGCTGCTTCTCGGTGACCGGGGCCAGCCCCTTGTACACAAACCTCTGAACGCGCTGCCCGCGGTAGGTCTCGGTGGTGTAGAGGTTGCCCATGGAGTCGGTCGCCACGCTGTGGACGGCGTAGAACTGGCCGGGCTGCCGTCCGCCGTCTCCGAAGCTGGATAGCAACTCCAGTGACTCGCGGTCGAGGATGTGAATGCGCTGGTTCGCGCCGTCGGCGACGTACAGGTACTTCTGCTCTGGATCTCGCGAAATAGCTACATCGAAGGTCGATCCGTCACCCAGCGTGGCGGGTTCAATCCACGTTTCCTTCACGAACTCGCCTTCTGTGGTGAAGACTTGGATGCGGTCGTTGGTGCGGTCGCACACGTAGACCATGCCGTCATCGGACAGCGTGACCGCATGCACTGGCGTGCGGAACTGATCCGGCTTGTCGCCCGGCTTGTATGGGGGCAGTTGGGTATCGTCCGGTTCGTTGCCATAGGCGCCCCAGTGCCGCTTGTACTCGCCGGTGTCGGCGTCAAGCACGATCACCCGCCGATTGCCGTAGCCGTCAGCGATGTAGAGTTCGTTCGATTTCGGGTCGACGAGCGTCTTGGCAGGCATCTTGAAGTTCTTCAAGTCGTGGCTGCCCTCACCCATGAACGGCTTTCCAACCTGCATCAGGAATTCGCCGGTACGCGTGAACTTCAGCACCATGCTGTCGTGGACGCGGCCCTTGCCCATGGCGTCTTCGTGGTGAGGCAGAGCCGCGGCCGCCTTGGACGCGCCGCGGCCGTTGCCGCCGATCCAGACATTGCCCTTGTGGTCGACATCAACGCCGTGATTAGAGGCGGGCCAGTCATAGCCCTCGCCGGGGCCGCCCCAGTGCTCGATCAATTCGCCCGCTTGGTTGAAGGCGAGCACCGGCGGCGCGGCATAGCAGCAATACGACGCCGGCGGGTCCCAAGTCGCGTACAGCTCCTTCTGTTCCAGCGAACTGCCGCGATGTACGATCCAGACGTTGTCTTGATCGTCGACGTCCACGCCAATGACGGTTCCCAGCAGCCAATGGTTGGGCAGCGGCTTGGGCCACAGGGGGTCGACCTCGAAGACGGGGGCCATCGGGCCGTCCGCCGTGGCCATCGGCGGTTCAGGTGAAGTGCCGCAGGCCGCCAGGACGGCGAGCAGCGCCACGATGGCAAGTGTCGAGCGAAGTGCAGGTGTCATTGGTCTTGTCCGGCCCGTTTCGGCCAACGCCATCATACTTGCTTAAGTAGAGGTACGGCAAGCAACTCTCCATGATTAGTCCGAAATCTGCTCTTTGGAGTCTGGGCCTGCTGCTCGCGGGCTCTGCCCCGGCCCACGAAATTCCCAGCCAAGTTGTTGCTCGGATGCTGGCCAAAGCGGAAGCAGACCGCTTTCAGCTCGTGTTGCGCGTTCCGCTGAATTCGATGCGGGACGTTGAGGTGCCCGAATTCGGGCCCGGCTACTTGGATGTCGCAGCGCTGGAATCGCAGCTGGCCGGCCTGGCCACACAGTGGATCGTGCCGTTCGTGGCGGTCTACGAGAACGGCGAGCGCCTGCCAGCGCCAGCTGTCGCGGCCACCCAGATTTCCCTGCCATCGGACAAGTCCTTCACAGACATCGACCGCGCCCTTGCGCATCTCGAGGAGGCCAAGCCTGCGAACTCCGAGAGGCTGGTCTGGGATCAGGTGATGTTCGATGTTTACCTGCGCTACCCAATCGGTTCAGACCGGTCGGAATTCTCGATCCGGGCTGGGTTGGGGCACCTCGCGGAGCGAGTCATGCTCACACTGCAGTTCTATCTGGCCGACGGCACAACCCGTGCGTATCAGTTCTCGGAGGATCCCGGGCGCGTGCTCCTAGATCCAAGCTGGTTCCAAGCCGCCTGGCATTTCGTCAAACTGGGCTTTGTCCACATCCTCGACGGCCGCGACCACCTGCTGTTCCTGTTCTGCCTGGTCATCCCGGTGCGCCGCTTCATGCCTCTGGCCTTGATCGTCACTGCCTTCACGGTGGCGCACTCGATCACGCTGATCGGCAGCGCATTGGACTTCGCGCCCGACGCGCTGTGGTTTCCGCCTCTTGTTGAAACCTTGATTGCCGTCTCGATCGTGTATATGGCCTTGGAGAACATCGTCGGCACTGCGCGACATCGCTGGCTGGTCGCGCTCGGGTTCGGGTTGGTGCATGGATTCGGCTTCTCCTTCGCGCTGCGGGAGACACTGCAATTCGCCGGAGGACACTTGCTCACATCCTTGGTCGCCTTCAACGTCGGAGTCGAACTGGGGCAATTGTTCGCGCTTGCCTTGCTGGTGCCCGCCCTAGCCCTGCTGTTCCGGTTCGTCGTTGCCGAGCGGCTGGGCAGCATTATCCTATCGGCATTCGCGGCACACGAAGCATGGCACTGGACGATGGAGAGAGGCACCGTCCTAGGGCAGTACAACGTCGCCTGGGGAGAGTGGCTGCCGCTGGTGCTGGCGTGGGCGGGGCTGATCGTGGCCGTGCTCGTAGGAGTCCATATGTATCGGCGCCAGCGGCTCGCACGGGCAGCTACCGAGTCGGGATCGGGATCTAAGGACCTGGACTAGACCATCGAGGATCACAACTGTTCCGGCGGCGTCTCATATCATGAGTGAGCTTTGGCATGGCCTTGTAGCAGCGCTGCCTTGACCCGGGTTGCCGGCCTGTTCGCTGCGTTCTGCGTGATTGCAGGGGCACAAGTGCGCGAAGGCACTCCGCGCGCTCCCGAGCCGCGAGCCTTGCAAGCGGTTCCCCGCCCCACCCTGGCAGACCCGGCACTGCAAGAATCCGGGATTGCGAATTTTCGCGGGATGGCGCTTCCCTATGTCGTAGTTGAGGGGATGGCCGTCCATGCCGGCGACATGGTGCTTGGACGAGCCGCTGACCTTGAGATTGCTCCCG
Organism: Bryobacterales bacterium; assembly: GCA_965207255.1. GTDB lineage: Bacteria > Acidobacteriota > Terriglobia > Bryobacterales > UBA6623 > VXMF01. The sequence continues at coordinate 1,718,278 of OZ242276.1, forward strand.
CCGAGTTGGGCGCATCGCCGCTCCTAGGCCCTCCGACGCCGCGGCACCTTGCCCACATAGGCGACGCGTTCTTGTGGCCAAGCGGAATTGTGCCGTATGCGATCGATGCGGAAGTCTCGCCCGAGCAGTCCGACATGATCCGGGCGGCGATCCAAGAATGGAACGAAAAGACCGTAATCTCACTCCAAGCTAGGGAGGCGCAGGCCGACTACGCACGCTTCACGCTTACCGACAGCGGAAACTGCCGGGCCAAGGTCGGCATGGCTGGCGGAGAACAGGGAATCTATATCCCCCCAAGCGGCTGTTCGGTTTCGAGTCTGATCCACGAGATCGGCCATGCGGTCGGCCTGTACCACGAACACCAGCGCCAAGATCGCGACAGCCACATCATGGTATTCGACGAGAACATCGACCAGCGCCTGCGCCACAATTTCGCCGCGATTCATCGCGGTGTCGGGCCATACGACTATTCGTCGGCTATGCATTACCGCACAATCTCGGCAGCGTCAAGAAATGGGCGCCATTTGATCGAGACCATCCCGCCCGGCTTGCACATCCGTTCGGACGGTCTCTCGCAGGGTGACATCGATAGCGTGGCACGGCTCTACGGCAAGAACACAACCACGACCACGATCAGCACGAACCCGGACGGGCTAGAGATCTTGGTCGATGGACGCCGCACGAACACGCCCGCCAAGTTGAATTGGGTTTCCGGCTCCATGCACCGCATTGAAGCGCCCGTCGTGCAGTCAGGCGAGGGTAGCCGCTTCTTGTTCGCCAAGTGGAGCGATGGCGGGGCTCGCAGACATGCTGTGAGAGCAGGCCCGGAGACAACTTGGATCGAAGCGAACTTCATTGTCCAGCACAGTGTTGCGACGAGCGCCGAGCCCATGGACTCTGGTAGTGTCTACATCAGCCCGCCATCGCCGGACGGCTACTACACGGTGCGCACCGCAGTAGAGGCCATCGCCACTGCGGCCAACAACCGTCGGCGCTCGTTCCTTTGGTGGAAGAGCATTTGGAATCCCTGGGCCCTGCACGGAAGGAGCTCGAACCCCGCTTCGATAGTGATTGATGGCCCTGGAAAAGTGTTCGACGCGATATTCACGGATCGACCGCAGTTCCGAATCGAGACCGGCGGGGCCATCGTCCGAGTCGATATTGACGACAGTTGGGACTATGCACCGACCGCCCGCTTCGCCGACAGCGGAAGGGCTGAGATCCGAATTGGGGTTGCTGAAGTACTGGACCCTTATTACCAAGGCCAGTTCCGCTACCGGTTCGAAGGCTGGAGCGATGGCGGCGCGCGATACCACACGGTCAATTTGCCACCGCAAGGGGGCTCGATTCGAGCAGCGTTGGCGGCGGAATTCCCGCTTTCTACAGTTGTTGCAGATCCGAGTTCGGGCACAATCGCGATCGACCCGCCATCGTCGGATCGCTACTACAGGGAGGGCACGGAGGTCCGGCTGACGGCAACGCCCAGCCCGGGTTGGGAGTTCGTTGGCTGGACCGCGGACGCGGACGCGCGCGAGCTATCCGTCGCGATCGAGATGGATGGCCCGAAGCATGTCGAAGCGGTGTTCTCGCGCACGCGCCAGATCTATCTGGGAATGCCGGAATCGGTGGTTCTGCCATCGACGAGCTACACATTCGAAGTGCATGATCGCGAGAACGGATTTCGCGTCTCGGTGCCACCGGGGGCAGCGGAGCTCAGCATCGCCTTCGAATCGACAACCCCCGGAGCAGAAGTGGACCTGTTCGCGGGCGCTGGATCTGATGTGCTGCCGTGGAGCTACGAAGCGGACGGGAAGACGCCTCGCTTTGAGGCAGACGCGCGTTCCACCCTGCCCGGAAGTTCCGAGCAGGTTGTCCTTGCGCTGGATTCGCAGCCGCCGCTCGAATCTCCGCAAGTCTACTACATCGGCCTTGTGGTCCACTCCCCTCACACGAGAATCGAGGGCACCCTGAGAGCCGATGTCACGAAACAGGCAGTGCCAAGGCCGATTCCGGCGGCGAGCCCGCGCGCATTGACCTTTGTGGCTCCGGTTGGCGCGGACCCCGTCGCGCAGGTGATTCAGCTGACGAATGTCGGCGATGCCGCGTGGAGCTACCGGATCGATTCCGACCAGGCTTGGTTGGCAGCCACCCCCAGCCTAGGAGCCATCCGTGCTGGCGCGAGTGCCGAAGCTTCGGTCCGTGTGGGAGGCTCGGGGCTGACGCCTGACACCCACAACGCAACCTTACGGTTGGTCCCCCTAGATCAAGCGGATACTGTCACACCGCCTGCGGTTGAGATTCCGGTCGCGTTTGTGGCTGTCCCAGGCGTCTCCGGTGTCGATACGGAGGGCACGGCGATGCCGGATCGGGTGGCGAAGTAGGTCGCGATGTCCGGAAGCACCTGGCGCACGCGATCGGCGAAATAAGGAGTAGCGAATCCTCTGCATTATGCACGGCGGGTTCGGCGAGCTGAGAGCGGAAATGTGGGCACGCGAGGGACTGAGCCATCGGCACGGCGGGAGCTGGATGCGCTCTTACAGCCGCCACGCCCGCTCCGGCTCGAACGCACCATACTGCCCCCCCTTTGTCTGAGCGGTCTAATTGTCCAGCGTCGGCGGGACCGTCTGGCAGTCCGCATAGCGACCCTTCAGTACGCGGGCCACCCCGCACGCCCAGTCCATTTTCGTGCGCCGCTAGCGGGCATCGGCGCTGCGCTAGCCCGCAAACTGCTCGCAGATCAGGAACTACGCCGCTGTACCCGCACGCTTGTGTTGGCCGACGAAGGCTTCATGGGCCCGCGAGGGCATCGGTTCCTGCCGGGATAGGCCCGAGTGCTCCGGGGAAGGCCCAAGGGGGATCCGGCGACCAATAGGATTCGCTGCCGGCCTCAACAGCGGATTCAGGGTCTGAACTGGCCATATCAGGCGGTGCGTAATCGGACTCTGGCCCGAAGAACGTCCACTCCTCCAGCCAGTTTCGGCTATTGAATGCGCCAACATAGTCGGCGTTGGCGTCGAACCATCCGTCTGACGGAGCCAAGGCTGCTGATCCGGGGAGCAGGACCGGGGATTCGAGCCAAGGCCTCGGATCAGGCCCGCTCTGCCAGGCCACGCTGACTAGATCTGGGTCCTGTTCGAGGCTTGGCGAAACTGGCTGCGGCGAATCTCTCAAATCGCCGACTGGGTCGGCGATCAAGTGCGAGATGCTGCCGCCTGCAGCGGCAAATCGCGCCTTCGACAGTTCGTCCTCGAAACGGACCGCCCCGCCCCGGAAGCCAGTTGCAACGAGATTCCTAGCCGTGGCTTCCGCCCCCTGTTGAAACAGAATTCCCACATCGCAGCCTTGACGAGTCTCGTCTGATCTTGCGAGCGTGACATTGAAGATCTGAGGATGGCTGCGCTGCACCGCTCCAAGCCCAACGCCGCCCTCGCTCGCATGGATCCCGCAGCCGCTGCCGGGCCCGGCCTGTTGCACATACACGTGCTGCATCTTGCCCGCCCAGCCCCCGTCCAACGCGATCCCATGCCCGGCGGCCCCGCTCGAGACGCAATAGCCGCAGTTCCCGGTTCCTCCGGCATAACGGATTCCGACTCCCCCGCTAGCATGCGACTGGATGTGGTCGATCACCGTTCCCGAACCGACACCGTAGAACCCGAATCCAGTACCTTTGGAACCGGCTCCGGCGAACTCCACACGCACGTATCGCAACACTCCGCTGGAATCACCAGCATCGTCTCCTCCGTAGACGCCCCGATCTGGTGGTGCCACCCCAGGGGCCGTTGGCTGCCATTCTCGCGTCGGTGCATGCCCGAGCAGCACCAGTCCGCCCCAGCAACCCGGCTCCCGCTCGCCCACGGAAGCCTCGCAGGTCAAGATCACGGGCGCGTCCGGCCGTCCTTGCGCATCGATTCGGCCACCTGGCGCCACAATGATGGCCGCGTCGGCTCCCCGCGCAAGGACCAGGGTGCCCGGTTCCAAGGTCAGAGTCGCTCCCGCATGCACATACACAGGCCCCCGCAGGACCCGGATTCGGTCACTCCCCCAAGTCGTGTCGGACAGGATTTCTGTCACGTTGCCGCTGGAACCCAACACCAGTGGCACCTTCCAGGACACGACGAACCCGGACGCGACCCGCTTGACCAGCTCCGTCCGATCGCGACTGCGGATTTCGGCCACGAACCGCCACGTTCCTGGCTCGGGCATTCGGCCAGACCAGACCAAGATTGGCCCTAAGTCCGGAACTCGGCCGGTCGCGCTGGACCAGCGAGGCGGGGGCTTGTCGCCTGTCACGCGCCCGCGCTCCAGCCCTTGCCAGTATTTCCGGTCTCCGCTTGGAACGTGCTCGACATAGACCACTTGGTAGTACTGTGTGCGGTCGTTCATTCGTCGCATGGCCAAGTAGGCCCTAATGGTGTGCCTCCACGTTGTGTACCCCGGGCTGTCAGTCCAGATCGCTAGCTTCGCTGGCGAGGGACTCGTCAGTACCGCCTTGTTCCTGCTGCTTTCTCGCGCCTGCCCACCTGCAGCAATGGGCAAAGCCAATATTGCTGCCAGCAGCTTGCAGCCAATGGCCAGCCAGCAGGCCCGATCCGGCAAGGCTTGCCGGGTGCCGCGATCGCATCCTGTCTCACTCGGTCGCACGGTATTGTTCCTCTCTGCCGAACCATGTCCACTGCTCGAGCCAGTTCTCGCTCCCGAACGCTCCCACGTACCGGGCCAAGCGGTAGCTAGGCGAGGCGAACGGAGGCACGGCCGCGTGTTCCGGCACCAAGGCCTCCGATCCACTGTGCGGACGCGGATCTGGATTCGGCTCGAGGCGCACGTTGAGCAATTGCGGCCCCCGCCTCCGATCCTCCACGAACCGGGCGGTCAGCGGGTTCGCGGCCCCCCTGTCATTGAGGCCAAACACAAGATTCCCAACGCTGCTAACGCCGGTTGTGAAGTTTTCCGCAGCGCGGGCTCTGGCCTCGATCCCATACCCGCGAAAACCCGTCGCGATAACATTCCTGGCGTGGATAGCCGCCGTGCCATCAAGGAGGACGGCCGATCCCCGGTCCCGACCCGCGCTGTACCCGCTGCCGACGAGCGTAGCGTTATACAGCGAGGGGCCTGGCGCGACCTCCGGCCCCCCGGTCCCCCAAAGGGCGGGTGAGGAACGGTCAGCCTGCTGGACATACAGGTCCTGAAGCAGGCCTTGGAAGCCTCCTTCCCAGAACACCCCGGCCTGCCGCGCGTTGCTCGCCACGCAGCGGTGGCAGCCCACAGTGCCACCTTGGAAACGGAAACCTTGGCCCAGTGACGCATGCGCCTGCACGTTCTCCAGCACGGTTCCCGCACCCACCTGGTGCAGACTGACAGCCGCCGCGGCTCCGTCCGGCGCACTTCCCGCGAACTCCACGCGAACGTAGCGCAACTCCCCACTCGAGTCCTCGCGAGTGCTTAGGCCTGGCTCGCCCCCGGCATCCTTCGAGTCCTCGATCGCCGGACCTTCGGGCACCGCGCCACCGGTAATTTGCAAGCCGCCCCAGCAGCCAGCCTCACGCAGCCCTATTGAGCTGGCGCAGGTCATCACGATCGGCTTCTCGCGCCGTCCCCGTGCGATGATCCGCCCTCCTGCTTCCACGACGATCGCGGTCCCCGGCCCCCAAGCCCGGACCTGTGTTCCTGCCTCGATCTCCAACGTCACACCACGCGGCACAACCAAGCGTCCCCCCAAGATCCGGATCGCATCGCTAGTCCAGTGCTGGTCGGTTCGCAATCTGCGCTCGAAACCCCGTTTCGCGACCAAGACGGTGCCTGCCTCCGCCACCAGAAACGACGCGTACGCGCGCTTCAGGACCTGCGCCCCGCTTGCACTGCGCAACTCAGCGACGAACTGCCAATGCCCCGCTGCTGGGACCGGCCCCTCCCACTTCATTTCGTTGTCGACCCGCATCAACCGCCGTGCCCAAAGTTCCTTCTTGAAATGGCCGTAGATGTCGCCGGCTTCCGGCTCGAATCTCGCCGGATCGCTGCGCAGGTTCAGCCAGACCCGCGCACCCGTCTCGAGTTCCACACGGTAGATGAACACAGCGTAATCGTCCTCCTGCCCATTGGGCTCGATGTTCAGGTACAGCTGCATACTGTCTCCGGGGAGGTAGGCGAGTTCATCAGTCCAGAGCCACATCCCCGGCTCGGACACGATTCTCTGCGCGGGCCGGGCGGGATCTTGGATCGTGCCCACCGCAGAAAGCGTCGCCCCTGCCACAAGCACTTCCGCTCGGAAGGACTCGCGAGGCTCCGATCGCCGATCCGACATGGTCTCGACCGAGAACGTTGCGCGGGCCTGGTCCAGCTCGAAGTTGATCGTCCCGCTTGCCCCAACGAAGTCCTCTCCATCGGTTGCCGGATTTTCCGCCTGCGGATCCTCCATCGCCACCCAAGTTGCTGAAATCGCTTCGCCCGCACTGTCGCGGGTCAGCGAGAACACTACCTGCTGGCCCTCGATGGCGGTCGCGTCGGCTAGGCCGAACCCCAAGTCCGTAGGGATCGCCGTCGGGCTGTCGCTGCCGGCCGCCGACCAGCCGCTCTCGCCCTCGGCGTTCTTGGCCTTCACCTGCACGTCGTAGGACGTGCCCGCATCCAGGCCCGTGATCGTCGCGCTCGTGGCAGTGCCGGCGTGCGCCCAGGCCGCATAGCTGGCGGTGCCCGCGCGGTACTGCACGTCATAGTCGCTGATGGCCGGCTTGCCCGTGTTGGCCGGCGCCGTCCAGCTCACGCTCAGGCTCGTCAGGCTGGCCCCCGTCACGGTCGGTGCGCCCGGCGCCGCCGGCGGCTCGTCCACGTCTGTCACGCTGATCGTGACCGCGATCGAGTCCGTAGCGCCGGCGTCGTCCTCCGCGCTCACCGTCAGCGCGTAGGACGCTTTCGCCTCGTGGTCGTAGCTCACCGCGCCCTTGGTGCGCAGCTGCCCGCTAGTCGCAACGATGTCGAACGAGGCCGCGTCCGCGCCGCCCAATGTGTAGGTCAGAGTGTCCCCCGCGTCGGCGTCGCTGGCCGCCACCGCGGCCCCGATGTTGGTGCCCGCGGGCGTGTTCTCCGCCACGCTGCGCGTCAACGTCGCTGCCCCGAAATCTGGCGCGCTGTTGGCCGTCGGGCTGCCGCTGCCGGCCGCCGACCAGCCGCTCTCGCCCTCGGCGTTCTTGGCCTTCACCTGCACGTCGTAGGACGTGCCCGCATCCAGGCCCGTGATCGTCGCGCTCGTGGCAGTGCCGGCGTGCGCCCAGGCCGCATAGCTGGCGGTGCCCGCGCGGTACTGCACGTCATAGTCGCTGATGGCCGGCTTGCCCGTGTTGGCCGGCGCCGTCCAGCTCACGCTCAGGCTCGTCAGGCTGGCCCCCGTCACGGTCGGTGCGCCCGGCGCCGCTGGCGGCTCGTCCACGTCTGTCACGCTGATCGTGACCGCGATCGAGTCCGTAGCGCCGGCGTCGTCCTCCGCGCTCACCGTCAGCGCGTAGGACGCTTTCGCCTCGTGGTCGTAGCTCACCGCGCCCTTGGTGCGCAGCTGCCCGCTAGTCGCAACGATGTCGAACGAGGCCGCGTCCGCGCCGCCCAATGTGTAGGTCAGAGTGTCCCCCGCGTCGGCGTCGCTGGCCGCCACCGCGGCCCCGATGTTGGTGCCCGCGGGCGTGTTCTCCGCCACGCTGCGCGTGGCCGTCGCCGCCCCGAAGTCCGGTGCGCTGTTGGCCGTCGGGCTGCCGCTGCCGGCCGCCGACCAGCCGCTCTCGCCCTCGGCGTTCTTGGCCTTCACCTGCACGTCGTAGGACGTGCCCGCATCCAAGCCCGTGATCGTCGCGCTGGTGGCGGTGCCGGTGTGCGCCCAGGCCGCGTAGCTGGCGGTGCCCGTGCGGTACTGCACGTCATAGTCGCTGATGGCCGGCTTGCCCGTGTTGGCCGGCGCCGTCCAGCTCACGCTCAGGCTCGTCAGGCTGGCCCCCGTCACGGTCGGTGCATCCGGCGCCGCCGGCGGCTCGTCCACGTCGGTCACGCTGACCGTAACCGCGATCGAGTCCGTCGCCCCGTGGTCGTCCTCCGCGCTCACTGTCAGCGCGTACGACGCTTTCGCCTCGTGGTCGTAGCTCACCGCGCTCCTGGTGCGCAGCTGCCCGCTAGTCGCAACGATGTCGAACGAGGCCGCGTCCGCGCCGCCCAATGTGTAGGTCAGAGTGTCCCCCGCGTCGGCGTCGCTGGCCGCCACCGCGGCCCCGATGTTGGTGCCCGCGGGCGTGTTCTCCGCCACGCTGCGCGTCAACGTCGCTGCCCCGAAATCTGGCGCGCTGTTGGCCGTCGGGCTGCCGCTGCCGGCCGCCGACCAGCCGCTCTCGCCCTCGGCGTTCTTGGCCTTCACCTGCACGTCGTAGGACGTGCCCGCATCCAGGCCCGTGATCGTCGCGCTGGTGGCGGTGCCGGTGTGCGCCCAGGCCGCGTAGCCGGCGGTGCCCGTGCGGTACTGCACGTCATAGTCGCTGATGGCCGGCTTGCCCGTGTTGGTCGGCGCAGTCCAGCTCACGCTCAGGCTCGTCAGGCTGGCCCCCGTCACGGTCGGCGCGGCCGGCGCCGCTGGCGGCTCGTCCACGTCGGTCACGCTGACCGTCACCGCGATCGAGTCCGTCGCCCCGTGGTCGTCCTCCGCGCTCACTGTCAGCGCGTACGACGCTTTCGCCTCGTGGTCGTAGCTCACCGCGCTCTTGGTGCGCAGCTGCCCGCTAGTCGCAACGATGTCGAACGAGGCCGCGTCCATGCCGCCCAATGTGTAGGTCAGCGTGTCCCCCGCGTCAGCGTCGCTGGCCACCACCGCGGCCCCGATGTTGGTGCCCGCGGGCGTGTTCTCCGCCACGCTGCGCGTCAACGTCGCTGCCCCGAAATCTGGCGCGCTGTTGGCCGTCGGGCTGCCGCTGCCGGCCGCCGACCAGCCGCTCTCGCCCTCGGCGTTCTTGGCCTTCACCTGCACGTCGTAGGACGTGCCCGCATCCAGGCCCGTGATCGTCGCGCTGGTGGCGGTGCCGGTGTGCGCCCAGGCCGCGTAGCTGGCGGTGCCCGTGCGGTACTGCACGTCGTAGTCGCTGATGGCCGGCTTGCCCGTGTTGGCCGGTGCCGTCCAGCTCACGCTCAGGCTCGTCCGGCTGGCCGCCGCCACCGTCGGCGCGGCCGGGGCCGCCGGTGGCTCGTCCACGTCTGTCACGCTGATCGTCACTGCGATCGAGTCCGTCGCCCCGTGGTCGTCCTCCGCGCTGACCGTCACAGCGTACGAGTCCTCGGCCTCGTGGTCGTAGGTCACCCCACTCTTGGTGCGCAGCTGCCCGCTAGTCGAAACGATGTCGAACGAGGCGGCGTCCGTGCCGCCCACGGTGTAGGTCAGCGTGTCTGACGTGTCCGCGTCGGTGGCCGCCACCGCGGCCCCGATGTTGGTGCCGGCGGCTGTGTTCTCCGGCACGCTGCGCGTCGCCGTCGTGGCCCCAAAGTCCGGTGCGGTGTTCGCGGTCGTCGTCGCGCTGCCGGCCGCCGACCAGCCGCTCTCGCCCTCGGCGTTCTTGGCCTTCACCTGCACGTCGTAGGACATGCCCGGATCCAGGCCTGTGATCGTCGCGCTGGTGCTGGTGCCGGTGTGCGCCCAGGCTGCATAGCTGTCGGTGCCCGTGCGGTACTGCACGTCGTAGTCGCTGATGGCCGGCTTGCCCGTGTTCGTCGGCGCCGTCCAGCTCACGCTCAGGCTCGTCCGGCTGGCCGCCGCCACCGTCGGCGCGGCCGGGGCCGCCGGCGGCTCGTTCTCGTCCGTCACGCTAATGGTCACAGTGACGGTGGCCGTGCCCCCCTCCCCGTCGGCGGCGGTCACCGTCACCGTGTAGGTCGCCTTGGCCTCGTGGTCGTAGGTCACGGCCGACTTCGTGCGCAGCTGGCCGCTGGTCGAGACGATGTCGAACGAGGCACTGTCCGTGCCGCCCAGCGTGTAGGTCAGCGTGTCCCCCGCGTCGGCGTCCGTGGCCGCCACCGCGGCCCCGATGTCGGTGCCCGCAGCCGTGTTCTCCGGCACGCTGCGTGTGGCCGTCGTGCCGGGGAACGTTGGCGCGCTGTTGGCTGTCGTCGTGCCGCTGCCGGAAGCCGACCAGTCTCCGTCCCCCTCGGCGTTCGTCGCCCGCACCTGGACTTGGTAGCTAGTCCCGAATGCTAAGCCCGTGATCGTCGAGCTCGTGCCTGTCACGTCCTGCGGCCCGTCGGTCCAATTGCCGCTCGAGCCTGCCCGGTAGCGCAGATCGTAGCTGCTGATCGCGGGCCCCGTGTTCGCCGGTGCTGACCAGGTCACGCTCAGACTTGTCCGACCCGCGGACGCCACCGCCGGCGCTGCCGGGGCCGCCGGTGGCTCGTTGACGTCCGTCACGCTGATCGTCACCGCGATCGAGTCCCTCGCCCCGAGGTCGTCCTCCGCGCTGACCGTCACTGCGTACGACGTCTTGGCCTCGTAGTTGTAAGTCACCCCCGACTTGGTCTTCAACTGCCCGGTAGTCGCCACGATGTCGAACGAGGCTGCGTCCGCGCCGCCCAAGGTGTAGGTCAGCGTGTCCCCCATGTCGGCGTCTGTAGCCGCGAAAGCGGCCCCGAGGTTGGTGCCGGCAGCCGTGTTCTCTGCCACGCTGCGCGTTGCCGCCGCAGCCCCGAAGTCCGGCGCGTTGTTCACCGTCGTCGAGCCGCTTCCGGCTGGCGACCAGGCGCTGTCGCCCTCGGCGTTCTTCGCCTTCACCTGCACGTCGTAGGAGGTGCCCGGATCCAGGCCCGTGATCGTGGTGCTCGTGGCGGTACCCGCGTGCGTCCAGGCCGCATAGTTGTCGGTGCCCTTGCGGTACTGCACGTCGTAGTCGCTGATGGCCGGCTTGCCCGTGTTCGTCGGGGCTGTCCAGCTCACGCTCAGGCTGGTGCGGCTGGCCGCCGCCACCGTGGGCGCGGCCGGGGCCGCCGGCGGCTCGTTGACGTCTGTCACGCTGATCGTCACTGCGATCGAGTCCGTCGCCTCGTGGTCGTCCTCCGCGCTGACCGTCACCGCGTAGGACGCCTTGGTCTCGTGGTCGTAGGTCACCCCCGGCTTGGTGCGCAGCTGGCCGCTGGTCGAGACGATGTCGAACGAGGCCGCGTCCGTGCCGCCTAAGGTGTAGGTCAGCGTGTCTGACGTGTCGGCGTCGGTGGCCGCCACCGCGGCCCCGATATCCTCGCCCGCGGCCGTGTTCTCCGGCACGCTGCGCGTGGCCGTGGTGGCCCCAAAGTCCGGTGCGTTGTTGGCGGTCGTCGTCGCGCTGCCGGCCGGCGACCAGCCGCTCTCGCCCTCGGCGTTCTTCGCCTTGACCTGCACGTCGTAGGACGTGCCCGGATCCAGGCCCGTGATCGTCGCGCTGGTGCCGGTGCCCGAATGCGCCCAGTCCGTATAGCTGTCGGTGCCCTTGCGGTACTGCACGTCGTAGTCGCTGATCGCCGGCTTGCCGGTGTTCGTTGGCGCCGTCCAGCTCACGCTCAGGCTGGTGCGGCTGGCCGCCGCCACCGTGGGCGCGGCCGGGGCCGCCGGCGGCTCGTTCACGTCCGTCACACTGATCGTCACTGTGACCGTGTCCGTGCCGCCCTCGCCGTCGGCGGCGCTGACCGTCACCGTGTAGGTCGCCTTGGCCTCGTGGTCGTAGGTCACCCCGGTCTTGGTACGCAGCTGCCCGCTGCTCGCCACGATGTCGAACGAGGCCGCGTCCGTGCCGCCCAGCGTGTAGGTCAGCGTGTCGCCCGCATCGGCGTCTGTAGCCGCGACAGCGGCCCCGACGCTGGTGCCCACAGCCGAGTTCTCCGACACGCTGCGCGCGGCCGTCGTGCCCGGGAACGTCGGCGCGCTGTTGGCCGTCGTTGAGCTGCTGCCGGAGGCCGACCAGCCGCTGTCGCCCTCGGCGTTGGTCGCCCGCACCTGGACCTGATAGCTGGTCCCGAATGCCAGGCCCGTGATCGTCGAACTCGTGCCGCTCACGTCCTGCGGCCCGTTGGTCCAATCGCCGCTCGTGCCTGCCCGGTAGCGCAGATCGTAGCTGCTGATTGCGGGCCCAGTGTTCGTTGGCGCCGTCCAGCTCACGCTCAGGCTGGTGCGGCTGGCCGCCGCCACCGTAGGCGCGGCTGGGGCCGCCGGCGGCTCGTTCACGTCCGTGACGCTGATCGTCACTGCGATTGAGTCCGTCGCCTCGTGGTCGTCCTCCGCGCTCACCGTCACCGCGTAGGACGCCTTGGTCTCGTGGTCGTAGGTCACCCCCGACTTGGTGCGCAGCTGGCCGCTGGTCGAGACGATGTCGAACGAGGCCGCGTCCGCGCCGCCCAAGGTGTAGGTCAGCGTGTCTGACGTGTCGGCGTCGGTGGCCACCACCGCGGCCCCGATATCCTCGCCCGCGGCCGTGTTCTCCGGCACACTGCGCGTGGCCGTGGTGGCCCCAAAGTCCGGTGCGTTGTTGGCGGTCGTCGTCGCGCTGCCGGCCGGCGACCAGCCGCTCTCGCCCTCGGCGTTCTTCGCCTTGACCTGCACGTCGTAGGACGTGCCCGGATCCAGGCCAGTGATCGTCGCGCTGGTGCCGGTGCCCGAATGCGCCCAGTCCGTATAGCTGTCGGTGCCCTTGCGGTACTGCAGGTCGTAGTCGCTGATCGCCGGCTTGCCAGTGTTGGTTGGGGCCGTCCAGCTCACGCTCAGGCTCGTCCGGCTGGCCGCCGCCACCGTGGGCGCGGCCGGGGCCGCCGGCGGCTCGTTCACGTCCGTCACACTGATCGCCACTGTGACCATGGCCGTGCCTCCCTCGCCATCGTCGGCGGTCACCGTCACCGTGTAGCTCGCCTTGGCCTCGTGGTCGTAGGTCACCCCGGTCTTGGTGCGCAGCTGCCCGCTGCTCGCCACGATGTCGAACGAGGCCGCGTCCGTGCCGCCCAGCGTGTAGCTCAGCGTGTCCCCCGCGTCGGCGTCGCTGGCCGCCACCGCGGCCCCGATGTTTGTGCCGGCGGCCGTGTTCTCCGGCACGCTGCGCGCTGCCGCCGAGGCCGGGAACACCGGAATGCTGTTCGTGGTAGTGGTATCGGATATTGTCACCGGAACGTTCGCAGTCACGGCGTCGTAATTCGCGCCGGATGCCGTGTGGACCAGTGTCACCGCCTCGCTCACCGTGTCTGCGTCCGTGACCGCCGAAACCGTCACCGTCTGCACTGTGTTCCAAGTCGTCGTCGTGAACGTCAGCGACGTCTTGTTCGGCGTCAGGTCCGTGCCCGCGTGCCCCGTAATCGCAACCGTCACCGTCCCGGTCGGCTGCGACGACAGCCGCACCGTGTAGCTCGAGGAGCCCCCTTCGGCCACCGCCACCGCTGCCGGGCTGAACAAGAGCCGCCCCGGCGCGTCGTTATCGGTCACCGTCACGATAAGGTTCGCCTTCAGCGAGCGGTAGTCCGAGTCCGGGTCGTCGCTAGAGGTCGTGTGGACCAGCCTCACATGGTCGTTCACGCCGTCATTGTCCTCTGCGGCGGAGACCGTCACCGTCTGGGGGTTGCGCCAATCCAGAGCGGTGAAAACCAGCGATGTTTCGTCCAGCGTCAGGTCGGTGCCCGTGTGCCCCGTAATCGCAACCGTCACCGTCTCCCTTTCCCCCGGCGTCTCCGTGAACCCCGGCTGCGACAGCAGGCGCACGGTGTAAGTCGAGGAGTCCCCTTCCGTCACGGTCAAAGGCCGCGGGACTATCACCACCCCTGTGGTCTTGTCGTTGTCGGTGATGTACAAGTCCACAACTGAGGAAAACGGCGTCCGGGTACCACCGATAGTCACAAAGAACCCAATAGTGTCAAATTCGTCAATTGCATCGGGGTCCTCCTCGACCAGCGTCAGTACTACCGTCTGCGGCTCGTCCCAGTCTGACGGCGTGAACGTGAGGCTCGTCCGGTCGACACTCGCGTGTGTCGGCACCAACGGCTGAAACTCCACAGTCGCGGTCGACGCGGGCTCACTCGTCAGCTGCACCTTGAGGCTGACAGTCTCCCCTTCGTTCGCCTGCACGACCGGTGGCGTCACCTGGACCCCCTGCGCTAGGGCGAGATCGGGAGCGAGAACGAACAGCAGTAGTAGTAGCGGCAGCCAGCGCAGGGCCGCGGCGGTGCTGCTGCCGCGGAGCGCTCTTACGGCAGTGTGGGCGCGAGCGGCTCCGAGACAAGGGAGGCCGGGGAATCGGAACCTTCCGAAAGGCCTGCGCGGAGTAGCGCCGCCAGGCGAAACCAAGACTGGGCGATCAGGCGCTTTGTTCTGGCTGTCCTGAAACCTGATCGTGGCAATCAGGCCTTCGGAAAAGAATCCCCCCCCCCCCCGCACTGGACCGCGGGCGATCCACCTGCGCTCGTCCGAGGAGTGCTCTGGAACACGGTTCTTGCTCGGGAGGGCATCAACGGTGAATGCGGCCTAGAGGAGTGCGTCCGAACAAACTCGCCAGTAAACTATTGCCTCCCGTAAGGAGAGGTGTGTCTAGTCTAGACATGCGAAGCGCCCCGATCTTAGACGCCGCTGAACTGGCATGACTTTGCCTACACACCAGCGTAGCATGCGGCTGCGTGCTGGAGATAAGGCCAATACTCGGCCGTCATGCCAAGGGCTTGTCCGATGCGGAGGGCGCTGCCCGCGGTAGCGGATCGTCGCCCCAAGAGGGTGTCGTTGATTCGGTGTGGCGGATGTGCAGGCAACTGCCCCGACATCCCGTGCAGACGCTGACGCGCCAGTGCCTCGCCAGCATGAGGCCGCCAAGCACGCGGCACGTGGGTGCGGGTGCGGCCAAGGAAGGTCGTACTGAAGGCGTAGAATCGTTGAGGTCGATCCTCAGCCACCACTTCTTCTTCGGCACTTCACAACATGTCGCCGGAGCACTTGCAGCCCGGTGCCAGCGAGCGATTGGCGCGGCACACTGTGCATGAGCCCGGCACTGATCGAATCGTTGGCCTCGTGGGGTGCATCCAGATCAAGGGCATTCTCTACCGTGACCTGATTGCCGATAACTGGCTGAACCCTGTTGCAAGGACAGCGGCCTTACGACTTTCTCTTAAGATCAAAGTGTGCCTCAAGTCGGCGCGGACTAATGACACAATCGCACGGCAACCTCCACGAGCATTCGTTCAACACTGAGTTTGGCAAGGCATTGGCAGAATCCGACGCTCGCTGGCGAGCCCATGCGGACGAATACATCTTGGCCGAACGGACAGGGACGTTGGATCGTGGCCGGGCCGACGTCTTGATTGATGACCCGACGATGCCGGCAGTGGCGATTGAGACTTCCTTTGATCCAGCCGATGCCGATAAGGATGCGCGGGACAGGCTGGGACGGAGAACAATTCGAGGCGGCAGGGAACTCTTGACGGTTCTGGCGGTGCATATTCCGGGGGAGTGTCGAGAACTTTCCGCAGATGCCGTGGCCGCGAGATTAAAGGATGGAACGCAGCTCATCGGGTATGCACTGCACCAAAAGCGTTTGAGTGACGCGACGCGACGCCGGTGGCCGACCGAAGGATTCATCCGAGGCACAGCCTTTGACGCTAGCCGATTGATCGCGTCGGCAGCGATGCCCAAGGAGATCGTGGAGGCCCACGCTGAGAGAGTGGCACTCCTAGTGAAGCAGGCCGCGGAGATGCTGCGGTCGAATCTACACGCGCGGGCGCAGCGAGAAGTAGCGGAGGTAGTGGGACAAAACTCCCCGCTAGAGGGCTTGCGGACCACGATGGTGCTCTGGTTGAATGCGCTCTTAACGCAGCAACGGCTGCACGCGCAGGGAGTGGAAGATATTCCTCACTTGCAGGGAACATCCGGTGTACGCCCGAATCCGGCGGCGCAAGTCAAAGTTTGGCGACGGATTATTGAGGTGAACTGGAGGTCTATCTTCGAGCCCGCAGTGAAAGCGCTGGGCGCTTGCGGTGATCGGCATGTGCGGGCGACGACAGAAGCTCTCATTCGCTTGATTGACGCAGTAGGAGTGATCGAGGATGCCGATTTGGGCCAGCACATCAACGTGGGGGCAGAGTTATTCCCCAAGCTCGCGTCCGACCGGAAAGAGAGCGCGGCGTTTTATACCCAGCCCGCAACAGCCGAGTTGCTCGCGTGTCTGACGATTCGGCGATCCGATCTGAAGGAATCTGAGTGGGCAGATCCAGACCTGCTGCGACGGTCGATCATCGCGGACTTAGCATGTGGCACCGGCACGCTGCTGAGGGCGGGCTATCTGAGAGTACAGGCCCTGCATGAATGGGCGGGCGGCACACAGGAGTCCGTCGCGACGCTGCACCGTGGGGCGATGGAGTTCGGCCTACGTGGTACCGACATCAGTCCGATCGCAGCCCACCTGACCTCCTCGAGTCTGGCCAATATCGGAAAGGGTGAGAGCTACGGTGACACGCAGGTGGGTTGGGTAAAGGTTGGTGGAGCGCTAGCCCAGACAGGGGCGCTTGAATATCTGGCGAGCTCAGTCGCAGAAGACTTGTTTGGCCTGAGTCACGGCCGGGCGAGTGGCGTCAAGGATGAGAAGTCGAGTGTGAAGGCTCTCCACAACAGTGTGGATTGGGTGCTAATGAATCCTCCCTATTCGAGAACACGAGGTGGGCAGAGTGCTTTTGATCTAACGGGCCTGACAGAGACTGACCGCAAACGCTGTCAGAGCCGATGGAAAGGGCTCGTAAAAGACGAACCCGCACAATTGCGCGCGGGCATGGCTGCGTCGTTCTTGGTGGTTGCCAAGCACAAGGTCAAGCGCGGAACCGGGCGAATCGGATTTGTCGTGCCGCTCACGTGCGCATTCGCCGACACGTGGACGCCAACGCGGGCGATGGTCGAGTCGGAGTTTAAGGATATCGTCGTGATCGCGACGGCAAGCGGGGCTTCACTTCAGCGCTCCGGCTTCTCGGCGGACACGGGGATGGAAGAGATGTTACTGGTTGCTACACGTCGGGAGAACCCGAACAAGAGTTCGTGTGCCGCACTGCATTGTGTGACGCTCTACGAGCCTTGCACTCGGAATGGCGAGGCTAGGGAACTGGGGAGGGCAATCGAAATCGCGAAGGCACAGTGCGTCGCCACTAACACTACCCACCCGATCACCGTAGGAGATAGCGAGGTCGGGTGCGTCACGGCAATGCGTACGGATGGAGGGGGGACGCCGTGGAACATGGTCGGGGTTACACACGGGGGCTTGGCACTCGCCGCTGACGCGCTCACGCGTGGGACCCTCGATCATATCGTGGGAACGCCCATCCCGTTGGGTGTGAATATGGCGACCATTGAGGAGATCTTCGAAGTGGGGCCAACTCACGACTTGCTTGGACACCCGAGAGGGGGGGATCCAAGAGGCGCCTTCGAATTTCATCGCGTGACGAGCGAGACCGACGCGCTCGGAGCAGACCGCGCCTTGTGGCAAGCTGACGCGAAGAGGCAACGTTCGCTCCGCGTATTGCCAACCCACAAGGGATTAGCACCACCGGGCGTCGGCTCTGCAGAGATGCGGGTGAAGATGCGAGCGACTGCCGGTACGCTGTTCTATGCCCGAAATCTCAGATGGACGAGTCAGGCCCTACTGGCAGCAACGACGGCGCAGCCTGCATTGGGTGGAAGAGCATGGACTGCTCTAAGACACGCGGACATGCGAGTGCTCAAGGCCGCCGCGTTGTGGTGGAATTCGACGCTCGGATTAATCGTGCATTGGACCCAGGGCCAACGTACACAGACCGGACGATCGACAACGCAAATCGGCGCTCTGAAGAAGATCCCTTGCCCTCGACTGGATAAGCTCTCGAATGCAGCCCTCGAGTTTGCATCTGTGCGATTTGACGTCTTGTCTGACCTAGTTCTGCTTCCGGCCAAGGATGCAGCCGCGGATCCAGTGCGAAGAGACATTGACGCGGCGGTTTCAGGAGTGTTCGAGATCCATAAGAGAGAGTCAGCCCCGGAGGGGAAGGTGCCGCTACAGGCCAAGCAAGAATCGGATAGATTCTCAGAATCGCCTTTCAGCGATGCCACGGGAATCTTGAGGGAATTAATGTGTGCTGAACCATCCGTTCATGCGGGGAAGGGTACGCGACCTAGTGAATGAGCGGAATCCGAAGGAAGCGCAGATGAGTGAAGCAGCGCCAGACCCGCCACTCCTTGATTTCCGCAACATCACCGTCTATCGAGGCGCGACCTTGGCCTTGGACGGCGTGTCACTCTCGATCCCTTGCGGCCAACACCTGGCCATCATCGGCCCGAACGGCTCGGGCAAATCTACGCTGATCCGCACGATGATGCGCTACGACCATCCAGTGCGGCGCTACGGACCGGTGATGAAGCTGTTCGGCCGCTCCGACTGGCACGTCCACGATATGCGCAAGCTGATCGCGGTCGTCTCCAACGAAATGGTCCAAGCCTGTTCCAAGAGGGCCACCGGCCGCAGCGTCGTCTTGTCGGGCTACTACTCGAGCTTCGAACTGTGGCCGCAGCATCCCGTTACCGACGAGATGGAAGCCCGCGGCGAAGAGGTGCTGCGGTTGATGCATGCCGAGCATCTGCGCGACAAACCGGTCAACGCCATGTCCACAGGCGAGGCCAAGCGCGTCGTCATCGGCCGGGCGCTGGTCAACGAGCCCCGCGCCCTGTTGCTCGATGAGCCCTCGAACGGACTCGACCTCCGCGCAGCGATCGAACTGCGCGACACGCTGCGCCGCGTCGCCGCCTTGGGTACCAGCCTCATCTATGTGACCCACCATCTTCCCGACATCATTCCAGAAGTGTCGCGGGTCATTTTGCTCAAGAATGGGCGTCTTCACGCGGACGGCCCGAAAGAGCGATTGCTGGCGAATGATGTCCTATCGCAGGTCTACGGCACGGCAATTGAGATAGAAACCAAGGGCGGCTACTACAACTGCTGGGCCTGACCCTCCGTTGCCCCAGTGAAGTGGGCGCGGATGGCAGCGGCGCGCTGCCTGCCAACCGCGGCCGACAAGTCTTCAAAGCCGCTATCGCGCACGCCGGCGACACTGCCGAATTTTCTGAGCAACTTGTGGGCAGTGGATTCGCCCACTCCCGGGATGTCCAGCAGTTCGGAGTGCAGCACTCGCTTGGAGCGGCGCTGCCTATGGAAGGTGATCGCGAAGCGATGGGCTTCGTCGCGGATCTGTTGGACGGCGTGCAGTATGGGGCTGAAGCGGTCGAGTATGAGCGGCTCGTCTTCTTGGCCGAATACGTAGAGAACTTCCTCGCGCTTGGCGATCGCAGCCAGCGGCAGCGCGGCAGCGCCGAGCTCTTCCAGTGCTTGGGCCGCAGCGTGTAGTTGGCCGATGCCGCCATCGACCAACACAAACAGGGGAAACCCCTGCTTCTCGGATTGGAGCCGCGAGTAGCGTCGCCCGACAACCTCGCGCATGGCGGCAAAGTCGTCGTTGGCCTGCTTGCTGACGATGAACTTTCGATAGGCGCTCTTCTTCATGCGGCCGTTCTCCCAGACCACCATCGAGGCGACCACTTCGGTGCCTTGAGTGTGGGAGATGTCGAAGCACTCGATGCGGTTGTTGGACTTCTCGCCCTCTTCGGCCAGCGGTAGGTTCAGAGCATCGCGCCAAGCCTCGGCCATTTGCACCGCTGTCGGCTTGCGCACCCGGAAGCGTTGCTCGAAACAGTTGCGGGCGTTCGTGACGACGAGGTCCAACAAGGCTCTGTTGGAGCCTCGCTGCGGCACGGCGATCTCCACCTTGGCCCCGCGGTTCTCCGTGAGCAGCTCGGCCAACGCCGCCATCCCGTCGAATTCGCGCGGCACGCGCACCAAGGCAGGCACGTGCCGCTGGCCTAGATAGACCTGGGGGAGCAGGCTCGCAAGGAACTCGGACTCGTCATAGTCGGCCGCATCCTCCCAATAGAACTCGCGTCGATCGACGACCCGACCGTTACGCACATGGAAGATGTTGGCCGCGACCAGCGGCGGCTCGGCGTGGACCCCGAAGAGATCGATGTCTCGTCCCTCGGCAGCTGCCATGCGCTGGCGCTCGGTGATCTCTTCCACGGTAGTGATCAGGTTGCGCAGGCCGGCAGCCTTCTCGAATTCCAGATCCTCGGATGCCTGCAGCATTCTTTCTCTCAAGCCGCGCACCAATTGGTGCCGTCGTCCGCCAAGGAATGCCTTCACGTCCTCGGCGGCCCGCTGGTAGGTCTCGTCCGAGACCAGGCCGCTCACACACGGCCCCCAGCAGCGCTGAATGTGGTACTCGAGGCATGGCCGAGGATGGGTCCGCGTCAAGTCGATGCTGCACGACGGCAGTTTGAAGTGCCGGTGGATGAAGCGCACTAGGCGGTGGGCGAGATTGCCGGGGAAGTACGGCCCGAAATAGGTCGCGCCGTCCTTCTTCAGCCGCCGCGTGACATACACCCGCGGGTACTTTTCTTTGGTCAGCTTGATATAGGGGTACGTCTTGTCATCTCGCAGCAGGATGTTGTACTTCGGCTTGTGCTGCTTGATGAGGTTGTTCTCGAGTGCAAGCGCTTCTTTCTCGTTGCTGACGAGGATGTTGCCGATGGAGCGGGATTCGGCCAGCAGGCCGCCGCGCTTGGCGTCGGCCAGAGCTTCGCTCGAAAAATAGTTGCGTACCCGGTCGCGCAGGCTCTTGGCCTTGCCGATATACAAGACCTTGCCATCATCGCCGACAAACTGGTAGATGCCGGGGGAAGGCGGCAGCTCCCAAGCCGCCTCCCTGAGTTCATCCCAATGTGGCGGGAGCGGCATGGAGCGTTCGCGACGGGACCTGGCCGCGCAGAGTCCAGTATAGAAACCACTATCAGCGGGCTGCTGACCATGGTGGTCTGGCGCGGCTGAGTTGGCAAGAGCACCCGCTCGGCACAACGCCGCCCCGGGTCGACCGAACTATAGCGGAGGCACGCCACTTCTGGCCGGAGGGGCTGTGCTTGGGCGTGTGGGAAACCTCGCCTAGGCCTTGTCTAGCGTCCGTTGCGGCCCCAGCGCTGCGCAGACAGGAGCGCCA
Organism: Bryobacterales bacterium; assembly: GCA_965207255.1. Classification (GTDB taxonomy): domain Bacteria; phylum Acidobacteriota; class Terriglobia; order Bryobacterales; family UBA6623; genus VXMF01. Next base: position 1,739,323 of record OZ242276.1, read on the forward strand.
AGAGCTCACACACAGGCCTAGCGACAGTTCGTCCGCAGTTGTGAATCACCGCATGAGCGAAGCGGGGGCGGCGCGGTCCTATGGGCCGGCCGCGCCCGCTTGCGAAGCACGACCTAGAAGTCGTGATCGGGAGGTCCTGCGGGAGCAGCCGGCTGCTCCTCGGGGATCTCATGGACGGTGGCTTCCGTAGTCAGCATCAAGCCGGCGATCGAAGCCGCGTTCTGCAGCGCGTTGCGGGTGACCTTGGTGGGATCGATGATGCCCGCCTCGACCAGATCGCAGTAGCGGTCGGCATTGGCGTCGTAGCCCGTGTTGCCTTCCGCGTTGCGCACGCGCTCGATTACGATCGCGCCTTCTTGGCCCGCGTTTTGGGCGATCCAGCGCAGTGGGGCCTCGAGCGAGCGCCGCACGATGTTGACACCGGTCTGCTCGTCAGCATCTTCCAAATCGACGCCGTCGAGCGCAGACGCGCCGCGCACCAGGGCGACGCCGCCGCCCGGCACGATGCCTTCCTCGACCGCCGCCCGGGTGGCATGCATGGCGTCTTCCACGCGGGCCTTCTTCTCCTTCATCTCCGTCTCGGTCGCCGCGCCGACTTTGATCACCGCCACGCCCCCGACCAGCTTCGCCAGCCGCTCTTGCAGCTTCTCCCGGTCGTAGTCCGACGTCGTCTCCTCGATCTGCGCCCGCAACTGCTTGACCCGCCCTTGGATCGCCTCGCTGCTGCCCGCGCCTTCCACGATCGTCGTGTTGTCCTTGTCGATCACCACCCGGCTGGCCTGGCCCAGGTCTTCCACCTGCACCCCTTCCAGCTTGATGCCAGTCTCCTCCATCAGCGCCCGCCCGCCAGTCAGGATCGCGATGTCCTCCAGCATGGCCTTGCGCCGGTCGCCGAAGCCCGGCGCCTTCACCGCCGCCACGTTCAACGTGCCGCGCAGCTTGTTGACCACCAGCGTGGCCAGCGCCTCGCCCTCGGTCTCCTCGGAGATGATCAGCAGCGGCCGACCTTGGCGCGAGACGGTCTCCAGCACCGGCAGCAGGTCCTTCATGCTGCTGATCTTCTTCTCGTGGATCAGGATCAGGGCGTTTTCCAGCACGCACTCCATCGAGTCCTGATCAGTGACGAAGTAGGGGGAGGCGTAGCCGCGGTCGAACTGCATGCCCTCGACGACATCCAGCTCGGTATCGATGGTCTTGCCTTCCTCGACCGTGATCACGCCGTCCTTGCCGACCTTTTCCATGGCCATGGCGATGATCTCGCCGATTTCCGAGTCGTTGTTGGCCGAGATCGCAGCGACTTGCGATACGGCATGGCCCTCTACCGGGCGGGCCATCTTGCCCACCGCGCTCACGACCAAACCGGTAGCGTGCTCAACTCCCCGCTTGATGGCCATTGGGTTGGCGCCGGCGGCCACGCTCTTGACGCCCGCCTGGTACAGAGCCTGCGCCAGCACGGTCGCGGTCGTGGTGCCATCGCCGGCCACATCAGACGTCTTGGACGCGACCTCGCGCACCATCTGTGCGCCCATGTTCTCGATCTGGTCTGTAAGCTCGACTTCCTTGGCGACGGTGACGCCGTCCTTGGTCACCGTCGGGCCGCCGAATTTCTTCTCCAGCACCACGTTGCGGCCCTTCGGGCCCAGCGTGACCTTGACGGTGTTAGCGAGCTTGTTCACTCCGGCCAAGATGCCTTGGCGCGAGTCCTCTCCGTAGACAATTTGCTTGCCTGGCATGATTGAATTGGTTTCCTCCTGAATCTGGTGTCGATGGCGGCTGAGCGCCAGTCGCTAGTCCTCGACCACGCCGAGGATGTCGTCTTCGGTCAGGATCAAGTACTCCGTACCGTCAACGCTGACTTCATTACCCGCGTACTTGCCGATCATGACCGTGTCGCCGGCCTTCACGTCGAGCGGCACGACGCTTCCGTCATCGTTCTTGGTGCCCGGCCCGGCGGAGACGATCTTGGCAGTCTGGCCCTTCTCCTTGGCAGAGTCGGGGATGATGATCCCGCCGACGATCTGCTCTTCTGCTGAAACGCGCTCAGCAACGAGGCGGTTGCCTAGGGGTTGGATTGTCACAGTGGTAAGGTTCCTCCGTTTTTCGTAGATGGGGCGGCCCAGTGCCGACGCACAGATCCCGCCCAGCAAGCGATGCGATTCCCTGTTCGTAGTGAAGAGGGTGGCGCGCCGGCGGAGCCGCTGGCCCGGCAGACGCGACCGAGATACACCGGGGCAGCCACCCCGATGGTTCTATGATAGCGGAATCGGGGCTGCCACCGCAATTCCCGAATCCGCCTGCCCGGCGGCGAGCCGCGCGGGCAGGGGCGGTCACCATGCGGCACATTCATCGCAGACTCGCAACGCATTCGTCGGCCATCGCAGTGCTGGTCGGCTCCACGCTGCTGGCGGCCGTAGCAACTCGCGCCACTGGATCGGCAACTTCCCCTGAACCGCTCAACGTCGTGTTGGTCTTGGTCGACGACCTAGGCTGGCGGGATCTAGGCTGCCAAGGGTCCGATCTGTACGAGACGCCGCGCATTGACGCACTAGCGGCTGACGCCGTGCGTTTCACGCAGGCGTATTCCAATTGCCCGGTCTGTTCGCCTAGCCGGGCCGCGCTGATGACCGGCCAATACCCCGGTCGCGTCGGCTTCACCGGCCATATCACTGCGATCGGACGTCACCGCCATCCCGCCGACAGTGCGATCTTGCCCCCTGAGGACTTCATGGACCTCAGACACGAGTTCGTCACCATCGCTGAGGCACTCAAGTCTGCCGGCTATGTGTCGGCTAGTATCGGCAAGTGGCACTTGGGCTCCGAATCCTATTGGCCGCTCTCCCACGGCTTTGATCTCAACATCGCCGGGCACACGCATGGCAGCCCCGCCAGCTATTTCTTCCCGTACCGCAAGCCCGACCAGGCGTGGAACCCCGACATGCCCAACCTCGACCTGTCGGCTAGCAGTGAAGGCGAGTACCTGACCGAGCGGCTGACCGACGAGGCCTTGCAGTTCATCGACCGGAACCGTGATCGCCCGTTCTTCCTCTACCTCTCCCACTACGCAGTCCATACGCCCCTGCAAGCGCCGGAGCGATTGGTGCGCAAGTACAAGCGCAAGATCGCCGCGTCCGGACCCGACGGCAATCCCATTTACGCCGCGATGGTGGAGTCGGTCGATTCCAGCGTCGCCCGCATCCTCGACAGACTGGAAGCCGCTGGCATCGCCGACCGCACCGCAGTGGTCTTAGCATCCGATAACGGCGGCCTCGACTCCGTCACCTCGAATGCGCCGCTCCGCGCCGGCAAGGGGCATCTCTACGAGGGTGGGATTCGCGTGCCGCTGATCGTGCGCTGGCCCGGACACGGTAGTCCGGGCAGCGTGGTGAACACCCCTGTAACGAACGCGGACCTGTTCCCGTTCATAGCCGAAATCGGCGGGCTCGCGCCGAGCAGCTTCGACCATCTTGACGGCCGCAGCCTCAGCCCACTGATCGATGGCGGTGCATGGGCGCCCCGCGACCTGATCTGGTACTACCCGCACTACAGCCCGCAAGCGCACGCACCCGGCGCGGCGATTCTTTCGGGTGGCCACAAATTGGTCGAGTTCTACGACCCGCGCCGCGTTGAGTTGTACAGACTTGCCGACGATATTGGCGAAAGCGAAGACTTGGCGCTCCGGGAACCCGCGCTAGCGGAGAGCTTGAGCAGCAAGCTGAACACTTGGATCGAAGCCAACGTGCCGATCCGTCATCGTCCCAATCCCGCCGCCGAGGGGCGCTGACGGGCAGCCAAGCAGGGGAGGTCGTTATTGAGCGTCCCCTCCTCGCCGACCAGCGCGCACGTCTAACAGTTGGCACCGGTGCGAGCGCCGGGCAAGGCGGATGCGGCCTGGCTAGATCTGCCGAGCAGGGATTCAAGAGCGGAAACGGAGCGCACGCTTTATGTTTGCAAGCGCTGTCCGTGGAGTTAGATCCCCAGAAGCTGGCCACTCATTATGGAAGTTCCGGTCGAAAAACCCTACGAGAACCGATTCTAGAGTTCCTTACATCAATCCGTCCGTAGACCTCACTTTTCCAGCGGAAACCTGCATCGCAGTTTCGGAAATCGCTGGAAATCGTGATCCGCGGTATGGACTATGGCTCCGTGTGCCAGCGCGAGTGCAGCTATTTGGGCATCGGTTACGAGGTTGCCGCCAGAAGATCCGCTGGAGCGCAGCAGGGCTATCACTGCCCTATGGTGTTCTCGGTCGGGGAGCAAGCTTACGACAACCTGGCGGCTGTACCAAGTGGCAACCTCTGCGACGGCCTCATCCAAGGAAAGCGGATTCCGGAAGACGCGGCCCGTGGTACTGATTCTCAAGAAAGCAAAGACAACGGGGGGCGTCAATCCAATCGGTGTGTTTCCATTGAGACACTCGGACCACCACCGCCGAGCCCGCTCCCAGTGCGGACTCTCGGAGTCATATGCGTGTAGCAGCAGATTCGCGTCAGGTACGATCATTTCCCCTCCGCCCGATGCATGAGATCATTCGTCAATTCCAGGAAGGCGTCCACCTCTAAGTCATCGGCCAACGCATTGAGCCGACTTCCGTCATAGCCTGGGCGTAACCCCATTGGTCGCGATGCGACGACGAACGGCTCTTCTGCCGACTCGATGCGTTCATTCGCAAGCCCCTTGAGAATTGCTTCGTTCAGTGCCTCCTTGAACGACTGTCCCGAGCGTTTCATCGCGTTCCGGAGCAGGAGTTCAGCCTCTGGCACTAATGTAAGGGGCTTATATACAATCCTAACCAAAGCAACCAATTTTGCTTGTAGGAAAAACCTGCGCAATCCATCTATAACTCATTGATTGCGCTTGACTTGCGGAGCTGTATTGGTTACCATAGTAGTGTTATGAGGACGCGCACAAAACACGATCATCCGGGCCCGGGCAAGGCCCGCCGCAAGGGCATTTCCATCGTTCAACTGATCCGGCGTTTCCCGGACGACAAGCACGCCGAGGATTGGATTGCCGCGCTGCGCTGGCCGCACGGCGCGACCTGCCCGCATTGCGCCTCCACCAACGTCCAGTCTGGCGCCAAGCATCCGAACATGAGCTATCGCTGCCGGAAGTGCCGCAAGTTCTTCTCGCTGCGCACCGGCACGGTCATGCAGAACTCGAACCTCGGTGCCCAGAAGTGGGTCATCGCGGCGTACATGCTGACAACGAATCTGAAGGGCGACTCCAGCATGAAGTTGCACCGCGATCTGGACATCACGCAGAAATCGGCCTGGCACCTGGCGCATCGCATCCGCGAGACCTGGGACCGCAGCGAGGGGCGTTTCGGCGGGCCCGTCGAGGTCGACGAGACCTATCTGGGCGGCAAGCGCAAGAACATGCCAAAGCATGTTCGCGAGGATTTAACGGGGCGCGGTCCGGTCGGCAAGGCAGCGGTTGTAGGCGCTCGGGACCGCGCCACGAAGCGGGTCGTGGCGAAGGCCGTGGAAGGCACCGACAAGCAAACCCTGCAAGGCTTCGTCAAGGACTCTGCGGAGCGCCACGCGACGGTCTATACCGACGAGGCCAGTGCCTACGAGACACTGCCGTTCACGCATGAGACCGTCAAGCACTCGGTCAGCGAGTATGTGCGCGGCCAGGCCCACACCAATGGCGTGGAGTCGTTCTGGAGCATGCTCAAGCGCGGCTATGTGGGGACCTACCACAAGATGTCCCCGAAGCACCTGCAACGCTACGTGAACGAATTCTCGGGACGCCACAATGAGCGCCCGGCGGACACCTTGGAGCAGATGGAAGGCACCATGCTGCGGATGATCGGCAAGCGCCTGCGGTACGAGGATCTCAAGCGCGCCAACGGGCGGGATTCCGGGGCGCGGGAAATGGCGCTCTGAGTGCCCCGCGCCACACGCCAGCAGCAACGCCAGGGCGTGTTCTAGGATGGACTCGATGAGCAAGCCAACGGACAAGCCCAAGCGACCGCGCGGGCGTCCGGTCAAATACCCTCTGCCCGAGCCAATTGCCGACACTCCCGAGAACATCATGCGTGCGTTGCTGGCAGCACCGCCCAAAGGCGAGAATAACTGGGACTACATCCAGCGCACAGGACGGGAATCCAAGCGCCGGTAGCCGATTGCAATGAAATGTAAATTGGTTGCTTTGGTTAGGATTGTATATAAGCCCCTAATGTAACTGTCCTTCGCACAGATCCATCATGATGCGATTGGCAATATGCGGTCAAAACTCAGACTGTGCAGTCGGCACATGCGAGTTGGCCAGCACCTGCGGACGAATTTGGGCGAGGACGAATATTTGGTGCTCCGAGAGCCTGCGTTAGGGAGAGCTTGAGCACGAAACTGAATGCCCGGATCGAAGCCAACCTGTCACTCCGGCATCGCCCCAACTACCGTCGGCGAGCGTCGCGGACGCCGGTAGCCGCGATGGCAGCAACGGCCAAGGGTGCAACAATGGAATTTTGGAGCGGTCCGTTTCCGAATGTGACCCTAACGGGCCGTCTACCCTGCGGAATATGGGGCGAATCGCAGTCCTTGACTCGGGCGGGCAGTACTGCCACTTGATCGCGCGCAAGGTGCGCGAGCTCGGCGTCTATGCCGAGATCTTCCCGGTGGGGGTAGACCCGAGTCAGCTGCGCGACCACGCCGGGATCATCCTCTCGGGCGGCCCGTCCAGTGTGTTTGATGAGGCCAGTCCCCAACCCCAAGCTGGGCTGTTCGCGCTAGGCAAGCCGATGCTGGGCATCTGCTACGGCCATCAACTGATCGCCCGCTATCTGGGCGGCACTGTCGAGCGCGGCGACACGCATGAATTCGGCAGCGCGACGCTGCAGCTACGCGCCGATGGCGTGCTGTTTGAGGGGTTGTCCTCCGAGCAGCAAGTCTGGATGAGCCATGGCGACCATGTCGCTCGCCCGCCAGCGGGCTTCGCGATACTGGCTGACACGGACGAATGCGAGGTTGCGGCCATGGGGCACGAAACCCTCCGCGTGTACGGCCTGCAGTTCCATCCCGAGGTCGTCCACACCCACAACGGCTCGAAGATCTTGGGGAATTTCCTGCGCAACGCCTGCGGGTGCGCGATGGACTGGCAGCCACAGAACCGCGTGCGGGCGTTGCTGCGGCAGATCAACGAGACCGCCGGGGACCGGCGCGTCCTGCTATTTCTCAGCGGCGGCGTGGACTCGACGGTGGCCTATGCTCTCGTGGTGCGGGCACTGGGCCCCGAGCGGGTTGAGGCGGTGTATGTCGACACCGGCTTCATGCGCGATCGCGAGACAGACGAGATCGAAGGCGCCTTTCGGAAACTGGATCTCGGAAAGTTGCGCGTCATCCAAGCCGCAGACCTGTTCATGGGGCGTTTGCAAGGGGTGGCCGATCCCGAGACGAAGCGGGCCATCATAGGCCAAGCGTTTGTGGATGTCCAAGACCAGATCCTCAGAGACGACCGCTACGCTGGCCAGGACTGGATGTTAGGACAGGGCACTATCTATCCGGACACCATTGAGTCCGGCGGCACGCATGCCGCCGACGTGATCAAGACGCACCACAACCGAGTCGAGCGCATTCAAGAACTGCTAGACCAAGGGCGCGTGCTCGAGCCGTTGAGCGAATTCTACAAAGACGAGGTCCGCGAGATCGGGCGTGCCCTGGGCTTGCCAAACAGGCTGATCGAAAGGCATCCCTTCCCCGGCCCCGGCTTGGCGATTCGCTGCATTTGCGCCGTCGCCGCCGAGGCTGCGGTGCCCGAGCGGCGAATCGCCTTGATTGCCGAGAGAGCCGGCTACTCCGCCTTCCTGCTCCCCCTGCGAAGCGTGGGTGTCCAGGGCGACAGTCGCAGCTACGCGCAACTCACAGTCCTGCATGGCGGCGACATCGAATTCTCCCAGCTGCTGCCGCTGTCCACCGCGATCACGAATGAGTTTCGCCAGACCAATCGCGTCGTTGCCTGCTTGGCCCCCCGCGAAATCGATCCTTCGCAGTGGGGCATCCGGCCCGCAACTTTGACGCCCGAGCGGGTCGAGCTGCTGCAGCGGGTGGATCGCGCCGTGACGGATTACTTGCGGCAGGAGGGACTCTATGACGAAGTCTGGCAGTGCCCGGTCGTGCTCTTGCCGTGGGGTCGGGGCGACGGGGAGACGGTCGCCCTGCGACCGGTCGTCTCGGTCGATGGCATGACCGCATCAGTCGCCCAACTGCCGAAGCCAGGCCTGCTGGCCTTGGCCGACCGCCTCCTGTCGCTCGACAGCGTCGATGCGGTGGTGTACGACGTGTCGCACAAGCCGCCCTCCACGATCGAGTGGGAATGAACGGCCCCGCCGCTGCATTCAGCCGGTCAACGAACCCAGCCAGTCCCCGACCAGCGAGCGAACTTGGGCCCGCCCCAGACCTGACTCGATGCGCAGCGAATCGAGCGATTCGAGCGCGGCATACATGTCCGTCACCCAAGCGCACTCCGATGCGGCTCGCGCGCGCGCGATCGTGCGGCGGTGCGGGTCGTGCGGATTCACGATCAGCAGCGGCCGCGGCGCCAGCGCGGCATAGACATCGCGCACCTCATACTCCCCCAGCACACCCGGCAGCAGGCTGCTGAACGGTTGTGTGGAATCGGGCGTGTCGAGAATCGAGCGATACGAGATCGGCGCTTGGATGCTCACCACGCCAGAGATGCGCGGGTCCAAGACCGCAGCGTGCGCCGCGACTAGGCCGCCAACGCCGACCCCGATCACGACCCACTCGCGCCGCTTGGTCAGCCTCGGCGCAGTGGCCAGCAGATCCTTGAGCCGCTGCCCGAACAGCGGACGGCCCAGTTCCAGACTCCTGTAGGCGAGGAAGTCGTCCCATTCGAAACCCACGTCCAGCTCCGGCATGTCCGGCCTGCTGGTGCCCCAACCACGTAAATCAAGGCCGTACAGACTGTGGTTGGCAGCCAACACGGCATCGATCAAGTAGCGTTGCACGATCGGGTGGTCCTTGCCCTGCTCTGCGACCAGGAACACCGCGCCTTTGGCGTAAACGCCCGCGTCAAGGAATCGCGTCGGCACGTCGATCCCGAACTCGGCCTTGAACGAGCCGACTCGGGTCACGTCCTTGATGCGATTGGCGATGCGGCTCTTGTAAATTTCGAATTCGCTCTCGCTGCGTGGCAGTTCGAAGGTTGGCTTGACAGCACTCGCCCTGGCTGCGCAGAAATCGGCCACGTTCTTGGATTGCAGAGAGATCGCAACCTGCCCCGAGGCCGTGCAAGCCAATTCCTCCGGCTGGCGCGGATTGGCGTCTCCCTCGGAGACGATCCGCTCCTGTTCTGCTAGGGTTCTGAGGAAGAACGACGCGGCTGCTTCGCGCAACTCGCGATTCATGCCGTGCGTGTCGTCGGTTTCTGCCAAGTGCAATTGATCCGGCGCCCCAAGCTTCTCGTACACCGCAGTCAACTCGGCATGCGTGCTCCGGGTTCCCTCGATAGGCACGTAGTCTCGCTTGGCGGCCCCGATCATCAGCGGTTTCGGCGCGAACGCCGCGAGCAGTTCGGGATGATCGATGCCGGCCCGCAGAGTCCCGTACAGCACCTGTTCCGGATCCGCGATCAACAGGGCCTCGGTCTTGGCCCGGAAGCTGGCGACCGCGCAACTCACAAACGCTGCCTTGAGGCGGTCGTCGAAGCCCGCAAATTGCAGGGCGACCATCCCACCGCCTGACTGGCCGGCGATGCCAATGCGCTCCATATCGAATTCGCGGCGCGACCCAAGATAGTCCAACGCGCGGATGCAGTCCCATACCCTGTACTGCATCAGGTTGTCGCCCAGCAGGTAGCAGCGGTCTCCTAGGATCCGATGCTCCCCGGTGCCCGGGCGGAAACGTGTCCGGCCAGTGGCAGCTTCTACGTACTGGTGCCGCTCCCCTTGGCCAAGCGGATCCCAGGTCAGCACGGCGATTCCGTTCCGTGCCATCAGAGCCGAGAAGAGTTGGTAGGTCTCGGACGCTTTGCCAGCGCTGCCATGGCCGCACGGGAAGATGATCGCTGGTGTATTCGTATCCTGCCCCTGCGGCCGGTACAGGTTAGCGGTGACATGGAAGCCGGGGCGGCTTTCGAACACGATCCGTTCGATCCGGTGGTCTCCGGAGTCGATGGTTCCGATTCGCTCTGCGTGTAGCGGGGTGCGCTCCGGGAACGGCCCCCACATCCTTGCCAGTTCGGTGCGCACCTTGCTGCGCAAAGCGACGAACTCTTCGGCGGATGCCAAACTAGCCAGCTGCCCAGACCGCCGCTCGTCCAGCAGCCGCAAGTACTCCCTCACAAACTCCCACAGCATCCAGCCGTATTGCGACTGTCCTGCCGCCGGGGCCAGCCAGCCCGACATCGCTAAGGCGGCCAGTTCGCGTCGGCTAAGGAAGCTGGGAGACACGACTTGAGATTCTACCGCCCGCCGGACGGCGGGCCACCACTACCCTTACTCTGCATGCACGAGGGCAGCGATTGCGGCCACCGCCGCCGCCGGATCCGCATACTGCCAGATCTGACGCCCGAAAATCACGCCGGAAGCCCCTGCTTCCAAGACTTCGGAGACCGTTTCCAAAGTTCCTTCCAAGCCGGGGCCGCGGCGGGGTCCGCCAGCCACCAGCACGGGTACGCCGCAAGCGTCGACGCTGCGGCGGAAGTCGGCGACGCTGCCCGAATAGCGCGTCTTGATCACGTCCGAGCCGAGTTCCGCACCGATACGGCAGGCCAGCGTGATGTCGTCGGCAATGTTGGCGGGCAGCGTGTCGCCGCCTTGGCCCGACATGTCCATATGGTTGGCCATCATGCCGTGGCTGAGGATCTCGGCGACCACGGGCATGCCCCAGCACCGACTCTCACTGGCGATCGACCCGACTTTTTCGAGCTCGTCGCCCTCGAAGTCCGCGCCCAGAGTGGCGTTCATCACCACCGCGTCTGCTCCCAGCGATACGGCTTGCTCGACATCCACGTAGAGGCGCATAGGCCCGCTGCCTAGGGGGCTGACGCATCCATCGATGCGCAGCAGGATGGCTAGCTCGCCGACATGCTCGCAGACCTGCTGCAAGATGCCGGGCGTCACAAGAATGGCGTCAGCGCCGGCGGAGGCAAGCTGCTTCACAAGCTCGGCCGGCCGCTCGAGGCCGCGTACCGCGCCGGCAGCGTTGCCGTGGTCCATCGCGACAACGACGGCACGTCCGCGCCGCAAGACGCGCCGCAGGCGCAGGCTCTTTCCAATCGATTGTGTGGGCATGTTTCCTTGTCTCCCGGCGCCAAGCGATCCTAGCCGCGATCAGCGCAGCTGCAATTCGGCCTACGGTTCAGTCAGGCCACCGCCAAGGTTGGCTCCAACGGCAGCGCGAGCGGTTCGTCTACCAAGAAATCCAACCCCTTGATCGTCTCGACCGCCGTCTCGACCGCCGCTCGCTTGGCTGGTTCCAAGGTGGCCACGAAGGGCAGGTCTTGCTTGTCGAAATGGGGTTCCTGTAGCACTGCCTCGATGCCAACGCCTTGGTCGGCCAGCTTCGATGCCAGCGCCGCGAGGATTCCGGGCCGGTCGCGAACCCGAAAGCGCAGGTAGAACTGGCGTTCCTCGGTACCGCTGGAGACAGGGCGGTGGGGTGCCAGCGTCGTGTGTCCGAATGGAGGAGTGCGCTGGGTGGTGCCTTCCCGGCGAAGATCTCGAGCGGCCGCCATCAAGTCGCTCACGACGGCCACGCCGGTCGGATCGGGTCCCGCGCCCTTGCCGTAGTAGAAGGTGTCGCCGCCCCGCCCATGCACCCACAAGGCGTTGTAGGAGCCCGTCACGCCCGCCAAGATGGTGTTCTTTTCCACCAGCGCCGGACGCACTGCGAGGCGCAATCCGTCCGGTTCGCGCCGAGCGGTTGCCAGCAGCCGGATCGTGTGCCCGAGCCGGCCCGCATAGGCGAAGTCTATGGTTCGGATGCGCCGGATTCCCTGCAACGGGATGTCGCCGGGGGAAACCTGTTCGCCGAACGCCAAGGCCGCTAGGATCGCGAGCTTGGATCGGGCGTCGTAGCCGTCAATGTCCGCGCTGGGGTCGGCTTCGGCGTAACCAAGGTCTTGGGCCTCCCGCAAGACTTGGTCGAAGGGCGCGCCGGTTCGCTCGATCTCGGTGAGGATGTAGTTCGATGTCCCGTTCAGGATCCCGATCAGGGCGTCAATGCCATCGCCCGCAATGCCTTCGCGCAAGGCGTTCAAGACTGGGATTCCGCCTGCCACTGCCGCTTCCATGCCGAGAGTGGCGCCGTTGCTGGCAAGGCGCCGCCAGATCTCCGGACCCTCTTCAGCCAGCAGTTCCTTGTTCGCCGTGACCACCGGTTTGCCAGCTGCCAGGGCAGTTTCGACGATGCGCTTGGCAGTTCCTGTGCCGCCGATCAATTCGGCGACGATGTCAACCTGGGGGCTCTCGACGACCTCTTTCCAGTGGGGGGTGCGATGCGCTTGCGGGTGGAGGCCCACCGCTTCGCCGGGATTCGTCAGCACGCTGCGAGAACAGACCGCCGAGACTTCCAACGCAAAGCCAAGCTTGCCCGCGATTTCCGAGGCATTGTTGCGCAGCAGGCGCAGCGTGCCGCCGCCCACGTTGCCCAGTCCTATGATTCCGACGCGGACGGCTAGCACAGAACTTCATTCTACTTGGGCACGACCGCATGCCGATTCAGGGCATGGGGTCCGGGGTGCGCGAGATCACTGCCCGGATCTTCCGGTGCCTCACTTCGAGGCCTGCAAGAGGGCTGCCGCCCGGTCACGCGCGGCGACCCATCAACCCGGTTGTTGGGACTGTGCTTGGACCAGATCCGGGGCGCGTTTCAGATCGCCGGCTTCGATCACGCCCAGCATCTGTAGAACTCTGTCGAGCTAATGCGCGGTGACGAGTCGGCCCAGACCGAGGCTTGGGCCGAAACTCGTTGCGGCGAAGTGGCGGTCGGTCGTCCGGAGGTGCTTCAGGCTGCCCTGCGACCCGCCAGCGGCAGCAACAAGAGTCTTCAGTGCGCCGAACGGTTGGGCGAAATCGCGAACAGATGAGCTAGGCCAACTTCTGTGCCACAGGCCCGGCCATGTCGGCACCGACGTCGAGCGGGCGCGGACGGCGGCTAGCACGCTACGCCGCACCGGCGATGGCACTCTGACAAGATAGCTTTCGTGCGACCTTATCAACCTCTGCATATCCGCCTGCACCCCGTCGTCCTGATTGCCTGCGTGCTCTTGGTCGCCGAAAGCGCCGCAGCTGCGACCAAGATCGGCTTCATCGGCCTGCGGCACGGTCATGCCTGGCGCCAGCTGAGCGACATCTCGGGCATCGACGAGGCAGACTTCGTCGGCGTTGCGGAGTCAATCCCGGGCTTGGTGGAAGCTGCCAAGCAGATCCAGCCGGACGCTCGCTATGCGTCCGACTACCGGGCCTTCGTCCAGGAAACCCAGCCCGAGATCGTGTGGGCCTTCGTGGAGAACAACCGCCACCTCGAGATCGTGGAATTCTTGGCTCCGCTTGGCATTCATGTGATCTTTGAAAAGCCACTTGCGGGCAGCTACGCCGACGCGGTGCGCATCCGCAAACTCGCCAACCAGCATGGCATCAAGGTCATGACCAACTACCAGATGGCGTGGTGGGCCGCGAACCACCAACTCCGCCGCATGGCATCGGAAGGTTCCATCGGCAAGGTGTGGCGGCTACACGGCGTTGTCGGCAACTCGGGCCCCGCACCCAGAGACCTGCGGCGCAAGGTGTTCTTCGACTGGCTAACCGATCCCGATGCCAACGGGGGAGGCGCGCTGGTCGATTTCGGGATATACAGCGCGACTTGGGCGATCTGGCATTTGGGCCTGCCCCAGCAAGTCTTTGCCACGGTCAGCCACCTGCAGCCCGATCGCTTCCCCAAGGTCGAGGACAATGCCGTGTTCGTGCTGGCGTACCCCGACGCGGTGGGCATATTCGAAGCAAGTTGGGACTTGCCGCGCGGCTTCCAGCACTTGGAGGTCTTCGGCCACGAGGGGAGCCTCTCGCTGGCGCGCGATTCGCTGACCATCCAAGCACGCAGGGGAGCCGCGACGCCCGTCGAGAATGCCGCGCTGGCACCCGCCGACCAGCACCCTGTGCGCTACATGATCGACCGCGTCAGAAGCGGCAAACCTCTCGGGCACATCGTCGCGCTCGATCTCAACGTGGACGCGGTGCAGATTCTCGAAGCCGCCAAGGTTTCGGCGAAAGAGCAACGTCCGGTGCAGCTGCCGCTGCCCGCGCCCGCCCGAGACTAGCGCCGCGGCGCTCAGGGCGCCTGTCCCATCTCTGCAGCGACAGCGGCTTCGAACTCCTCGACGCGCTGCTGCAATTGCGCGATGATCGCAGGATGCTCAGCGGCAACGTTGTAGCGCTCGGAAGGGTCGCGGTCGAGGTGGAACAACTCTTCTCCGCCAACCGTGCGCAGCTTCCAAGGGCCGACCCGTATGCCCTGCACATTGCTTCCCCGGTGATAGATGAACTCCCGGCGCGGTGACTGCGCCGTGCTCCCCGCCCACAGCGGCGTTAGGTCGTGGCCGTCAGAGCCGGCAGGCACTTCCGCGCCGCCGGCTGCCAGCAAGGTGGCGTACAGGTCCAAGGTCGCTCCCATCTCTGCGGTGACGGCGCCAGGCTGCACCGTGCCCGGCCACCGGACGATGAAGGGAACCCGCACGCCCCCTTCGTAAGTGGTGTGCTTGGCGCCCCGGAGCGGTCCGGGAGAACCGGCATGCCACGGCACGACGCCGCCCGAAATCATGCGGTCGGGCAAATTGAGCCAAGGGCCGTTGTCGCTGGTGAAGATCACGATTGTGTTGTCGCGCTGGCCGGTCTCGTCCAAGGCCTGCACGACTTGGCCGGCCGACCAGTCGATAGCCTCGATCACATCACCGTAGAGCCCGGCTCGCGAAGTGCCGCGAAAGCGCCCGGCCGTGCGCAATGGCAAGTGGGGCATGTTGTAGGCCAAGTAAGCGAAGAACGGCTGGCCGGAGCTTTCGCGGATCACGTTGACTAGTTCTGCCGTGTAGCGCAACGTGAGCTGATCTTGGTCTACCGGATGCTCGACGCGCTCGGCATCGCGATACAGCCAGAGAGGCTCGTCGGTTTGAACCCACGGCTTGATCATGTCGTTGGAATAGGGCAGGCCAAACCAGCTGTCGAAGCCCTTCCCGACCGGCAGGTACTCCGCACGGGCATAGCCCAGATGCCACTTGCCTGCCATCGCAGTCCGGTAGCCGGCCGCGCCCAGTCCTTGGGCCAGAGTCGTCAGTTCGCCGGGGATCCCCCCATCGCCCCCCACCGAAGTGCGCGTGACGTTCGCACGGCTGGGGTAGCGACCCACCAGCAGCTGGGTTCGGGCGGGCACGCAGGACGGCGCCGAGTAGAACGCCGTCATGCGCAATCCCTCAGACGCAAGGCGGTCCAGGTTAGGCGTGCGAATCGTGGGGTTGCCGTATACGCCAAGATCCCCGTATCCGAGGTCGTCGGCAAACAACAGGACGATGTTCGGCGCGGCTGCGCCGACCGAGCAGCACAGCGACAGGCAAGTGACGAGGCAAGCGATGCGGGGCATTGGCGCCATTATCGCGCCTTTAGGGGAGCGGCATGGATGTTGTCGATCAACCGTGTTGAGCCGGCGAATGCGGCGACCGCGATGCGCACGGGGCCGTCGATCCGTCGCACGGGCTCCAGCGTGTCTGGATCCACGGCCTCAAGATAGTCCAGCCTCAGCAGCGGCTCGCGGTCCAGAACCTGCCTGGCCTGAGCCACGACCCTCGCCGCCTCGCGCTGTCCAGACTCCACTGCTTGCCGTGCACGCTGCAGTGCGCCGAACATGGCAGGCGCTGCCGCCCGCTCGGCGCGACTCAGCAAGACATTGCGCGAACTCAGCGCCAGGCCGTCCGGTTCCCGCACCGTTTCCACGCTCGCGATTTCGACCGGCAGGCATGCGTCTTCGACCAGCCGCCGCACGATGACAAGCTGCTGGTAGTCCTTCTCGCCGAAGTAGGCGATGTCGGGCTGGACACAGTTGAGCAGCTTGAGCACGACGGTGGCGACGCCGCAAAAATGCCCCGGGCGGCTCGCACCGCACAAGCCATCGGCAAGGCCCTCGATCTGCGCAGTGATCACGGGCGGGCGCGGATACATTTCCGCGGCGGCCGGCGCGAAGGCTAGGTCGACTCCGTGGCGGTCGCAGACGGTCAGATCAGCCTGGATGTCTCTGGGGTAGCTGCGCAAGTCATCCTGCCGGTCGAACTGCAGCGGATTGACAAAGATCGTGGCTACCAGCAGGTCGCACTCCGCCCGCGCCCGATCAAACATCGCGGTGTGTGCAGCGTGCAGCGCACCCATGGTCGGCACGCAACCAACCCGCAGGCCCCGGCGCTTGGCGGCCCAGACTCGCTCGCGGAGCTGGGCGATGCGCTCGATGCGCTCGGTTGCCATTCGGCTCAGTCCGAATAGTGTCCGCTCAAGACCTTCTTCCGGGCGGCCGGGAACTCGCCCTCGCGGACTTCGCGGACATAGTCTTCGGCAGCAGCGGCCATTTGCTGGCCCAACTCTGCGAAGCGCTTGACGAATCTAGGGGTGAACTCGTCGTAGAGCCCGAATGCATCGTGGCTCACGAGCACCTGTCCGTCACAATACGGCCCGGCACCGATGCCAATGGTCGGTATCTCTAGCGATTTGGTCACCTCAGCCGCAACTTGGTCCGGGATCAGTTCGAGCACAATGGCGAACGCGCCCGCAGCCTGCAGGGCATGGGCGCTCTCGAGCAGCTTCCTCGCCGCGGCTGCGTCTCGCGCCTGCTTGCGAAAGCCGCCGATCTGGTGAATGGACTGCGGCGTCAGTCCCAAGTGGCCCATGACCGGGATGCCAGCTTCCACCAATCGCTGGACGACCTCCAACACCTGGTGGCCGCCCTCTACCTTGACTGCATGAGCACCGGCGTCGCTCACAAGCCGCCCGGCACCGCGCACCGCGTCGCCGATACCGGTGTGGCAGCTGAGGAAGGGCATATCGGCAACGACTAAGGCCCGAGACACGGCACGAGAGACAGCCGCCGTGTGATGCGCGATCACATCTAGCGTTACTGAAAGGGTGTTGGACTGCCCCAGCACGACCATGCCGAGGGAATCGCCCACCAAGAGCACGTCGACACCGGCGCGGTCCAAATGCCTCGCCATGGTGAAGTCATACGCAGTCAGCATCGCGATCCTCTCGCCGCCGCGCTTCATGCGCAGCAGGTCGGGGGCTCGGACACCTTGGTCGGCACTCCGCACAGCTAGCACTCCTCGTCAAGCGCTGAACGCACAGCAGCCGCCTCGGCGGCTGGCAGGCCGCGCCTCTTTGCCAGATCCAAGAGGTAGTCACCGAAAGCTCGGTACAGGCCGACAAGCGGTGTCGGCGAATTCCGCATGGAGCCTAGATGGCGCCGCACTGTGACCGCATCTCCCCGTGCAATCGGCCCGGTCAACGCTTGGTTCGATTCCATTGTAAATGCATTCTCGAGACTGGAGTCCACCAACGGACGCAAGGCGCGACGCACATCGGTGCGATTGACCCCCGCATCTTCCATCAGCGCCGCAGCAGCATCGATCAACCCCACCGCGCAGTTGCTAGCCAGCACCGCAGCTGCATGGTACAGGGGCAGGCGATCCTCGGCAATCTTCAAGGGGGTGCATCGCAGGGCTCCGGCCAAGCGCTCGCACCAGGCCAGAGCGTCGCTATCGCCGCAAATCCCCACGCACGAACCAGGCAGTCGGTCCGCACCCGCAGCCGGCGACGGAAACGTCTGCAGCGGATGGAAGGTGGCACACGGAATTCCGCGATTCCGCAAGGGCTCCAAGCTAGTCGGCCCCAAGGCCCCGCTGGTCTGAAGCGCTACCCGGAGATCGTATCGCGCCAGCCTTTCGGCGACCTGCGGCACTGCCCGATCCGGCACGGCAACTATCACGCAATCACTGCTGCACGCCAGCGCGTCAAGCGTTGTGGCCCGGGCCTCGACACCGGCCAAGGCGGCCACCGTGCGCGCGTGGTTGCGAGATGAGACGAGTACGTCGAACTCGGCGGCCAGCAAGCGGGCCAAGCACTGACCGACGCTGCCCGCGCCGACTATTCCTAAGGTGAGGGCCTGAGACACAACGGGACATTATGGCGCTTGACCGAGTTGCGCGCTTGCCGGCAGCGCACTGCCACCTCCGCAGGGCCGGACGACCGGCAGACTAGGCCAATTCACGCGAAGGTCGGTTTTCTCGCAGAAAGTCGACGATGCCTTCCAGCGAGGCGCCCGGTTGGAACACTCGGGCAACGCCCAGGCCTAGCAGCGTCTCTGCGTCCGCGTCGGGAATGATGCCACCGACGATCACACGGATATCGGCAGCGTCCGCTTCCTTGAGCAACGCCAGCACCCGGGGCACGATCGCCATGTGCGCACCGGAGAGGATCGACAGACCGATGAATTCTACGTCTTCCTGCAATGCGGCGCTGACGATCTGCTCCGGAGTCTGACGCAATCCCGTGTAGACCACTTCCATGCCTGCGTCGCGCAATGCGCGGGCGATTACTTTCGCGCCGCGGTCGTGGCCGTCCAAGCCGGGCTTGGCGACAAGTACGCGCACGGGCAGCACAGACATACCTGAAAGCATCGTGGCTATCTTAGTCAATTCGTCAATGCACACCGGCTCCGACCACTGTCGCCAACTGCGCTCGGGCCGGCGCACAGCTGGTTATCGGAGCTGGGCCAATGGCAGCGACAGTTCGCGTCGAAGCGCATGTGGCCGCCCCTCTCGTCCGGCGCAGGGGGCCGCTGCCGCGGACTGCGGCACCGGTCAGCGTCCATCCCGCTTCGAGCTTGGATCGTGAACGGTCCCCAAGTCTATACTTAAACAGTGGCTCTCTGTTGAGCGCCTGCATTGCATCCTGACCCCATGAGAGCGCGAGAGTCCCGTCTTAGAGCGTCCGTGCTAGCACTTTCCCTCGTATTGGCCCTGTGCGCCCAGCTATCCGCGGCCGACTCGTGGGCATCATGGCGCGGCACGGCCTCTGATGGAGTGTCGCCAGATACGGGCTTGCCAGACGCTTGGTCCGCGGATGGCCACAACTTGCTGTGGAAGGCGCCCTACGGCGGGCGCTCGGCCCCCGTGGTCGTCGACGGACGAGTCTGCATGATCCGTCTAGCCGAGCCGAACACACCCACACGCTGGCAGGAGCAGGTGGCCTGCCTTGACGCCGACAGCGGCGAACTGGTCTGGGAGTACCGCTACAACGTCTTCCAAACCGATATTCCGCACCACCGCTTGGGCTGGGCCAGCTTGGTCGGCGACCCGAGCACCGGCCATGTCTTCGCGCACGGCGTCGAGGGCATGGTCATTGCATTCGATCCCAGCGGCAGCGTGCTGTGGGAGCGCTCTACCTCCGAGGAGATCGGGCGCATCTCGGGCTTCGGCGGCCGCACCGTTACGCCGATCCTAGACGGAAACCTGTTGATCGTGAGCTTCCTGTCGGCCGGCTGGGGCTCCACCTTCATACCCCGCCACCGCTTTTACGCCTTGGACAAGCGCACCGGGGAGACGGTTTGGTTGTCCACGCCCGGCAACGCACCCTACGACACCACGTACTCCGTGCCGGTCGTCCGCGAGATCGATGGCAGCCGCCTGTTGATCGCCGGCAACGGAGACGGCGGCATCTATGCGATGCAGGCCGCCACGGGGCTAAGGGTCTGGGGGTTCTCGCTGTCAAAACGAGGCATCAACTCGTCAGTCGCGGTCGATGGCACCACCGTCTACGCTTCCCACAGCGAGGAGAACGTCGATGCCAGCACATCCATGGGCCGCCTTGTCGCGCTGGATGCCGGGGATGTCGAAGACGGACAGCCGAAGCAACTATGGACGGCGGACGGCTTTGCGGCCGGCTATGCTTCGCCGGCCATCCAAGACGGAATCCTCTATCACGTGGACAACTCCGCCAACTTGGTCGCTTTCGATGGTGCCAGCGGCGCGGAATTGTGGAAGCGCAACATCGGCATCGCGCAGCGGTCGTCGCCGGTCGTCGGCGACGGCAAGCTGTACGTTTCGGACGTGGACGGCAAGCTGCATATCCTGCGGCTCTCGGGACGGCAGGAGCCGACCCGCACCGATCTCGACGAATTCAAGAACCCTGACGGCAGCGCGACGCAGATCAACGGTTCGCCGGCCATTGCCAACGGCCGAGTGTATTTCATCACCAACAACATGATCTATTGCATCGGCAACGCCCAGGGCAAGCCGGGCGACGCCCAACCGGCCGTCGGAGAGCCGCGCATGGCCCCGGCCGATGCGGAGCCGGCCCACCTGCAGGTCGTGCCGGGCGAGATCAACCTCGCCCCCGGCGGCAGGGCGCGCTTCACGGCGAGGCTGTTTGACGCCAAGGGGCGCCTGATCGGCGAGCGCGGCGCGGCATGGTCGATCGAAGGGGCTCTCGAAGGCGAACTGGGCCCGGACGGCGACTTCACGGCGGGCGGTCTGTTTCCACAGGGCGGACTGATCGTCGCGACCGTCGGCGACCTCACCGGCAAGGCGCGGGTCGCTGTCCGGCCAACCGGCGGCTTTACAGAGGACTTCGAGCGCTATGCCGCAGACAGCGTGCCCGACGGCTGGTCGGCGGCGCGAGGACGCTTCGCCGTAGCCGAGGTCGATGGCGGCAAGCAACTCAAGAAACCGTCAGGCAACCCGCGCAGCTGGCGCACGACGGTCTACGTCGGCAACCCCGGGCAGAGCGGCTACGAGATCGAGGCCGAGATGATGTCCACGGAGCAGCGCCGGCGCATGGCCGACATGGGCTTGGTCTCGCACCGTTACACGCTGGCTTTGATGGGCAACGCCCAGACCCTGATGATCCGCACCTGGCTCTCAGAACTGGGCCGCTTCTCCAAAGAGATCCCCCTGGAATGGGATCCTGATATTTGGTACCGCGTCAAGCTGCGCGTGGAGCCTGCCACGGACGGAAGCACGACGATCCGCGGAAAAGTCTGGCCGAAGGGCGCGGACGAGCCCGAAGCTTGGACGATCGAAGCCGTGGACGCCCTCGGGCACGACCACGGCAGCCCGGGTATCTACGGCTACTCCTCGGCCGACATTTACTACGACAACCTCAAGGTCACGCCGTTTGGCGGCTGACCGCAGCCAACCGGAGATCGAAATGCTAGCTCGCCCAATTCCAAGCCAGTGCCTCGCCCTTGCGCTTGCATTCGCGCTGACATCGGCCGCCACAGGCGCCGACTGGCCGATGTGGGGTGGCAATGGCTCCCGCAACATGGTGTCGTCCGAGACGGGCATTCCGCGCACTTGGGACATCAGGGCGATGGAGCAGATCAAGTGGCGGGCCGAGATCGGTTCCCAGTCCTACGGCAACCCGGTAGTGGCCGACGGCAAGGTATTCCTCGGTACCAACAACGAGCTGCTGCGCGACGAGGCCTTTGGCGACGACCGCGGCGTGCTGATGGCCTTTGACGAGCAAAGCGGTGAATTCTTGTGGCAGATGACGCACGCCAAGCTCGAGGCTGGCCGCGTCAACGACTGGCCCGAGCAAGGCGTCTGCTCCTCACCTGCAGTGGCCGATGGAGTGGTCTACTACGTTTCCAACCGCGCGGAAGTGATCGCGCTCGACGCCGACGGCTTCCGCGACGAAGAGAATGACGGCCCGTACATGGACGAGGCCAAGCAGGACGCTACCGATGGCGACGTGATCTGGTCGCTGGACATGTACAACGACTTGGGGGTGTTCCCGCACAACATGGCCGCCACTTCCCCGCTGATCGTGGGCGACCTGCTCTTCGTCAACACTTCCAACGGCGTGGACGAATCGCACATAAACATCCCCTCCCCGCGCAGCCCGAGCTTTCTAGCCGTGAACCGCAAGACGGGCGAGGTCGTTTGGGAAGACCGCTCTCCCGGACGCAACATCCTGCACGGACAATGGTCATCGCCCGCGTACGGGCCGTCCGGCGGCAAGAACCAAGTGGTCTTCGCGGGCGGCGATGGCTGGCTGTACAGCTTCGTGCCGGAAACCGGCGATCTGATCTGGAAGTTCGATGCCAATCCGAAGGAATCGGAGTGGAAGCAGGGACGGGGCGACCGCAACAACATCATCGCAACGCCGGTCATGCTCGATGGCAAGGTCTACATCGCGGTCGGCCAGGATCCCGAACACGGCGAGGGCGTCGGGCACCTCTGGGCCGTGGACGCCTCCGGGAGCGGGGACGTGACCGAGAGCCACGTTGTCTGGCACCACCCATTCCGCCGCACGATCTCCACGGTGGCCATCCATGACGGTATCGTCTATGCGGCCAATTTCTCGGGCTTCTTCCATGCCTTGGACCTCGCTTCGGGCGAGATGCTCTGGGAACACGACATGCTGGCGGCAGTGTGGGGATCGCCCTACGTGGTAGATGGCAAGGTCATGATCGGCGACGAGGACGGGGACTTGTCCGTCTTGAAGGCCGGGCGCGAATTGGAAGTGCTGTCCGAGATCAATTTCGGGAACGTGATCTACTCCACCCCGATTGCGGCCAACGGCACGCTGTTCGTCATGACCCGCTCGCACCTTTATGCGATCGCGGCCGATTGAGGGGTCGAACATGTCGGTCGGGCAAGACACGATCCAATCGGCCAAGGCCGCGCTGGACGCTCACGTACAGGAAATCGTCGCGTGGCATTTCGATCCGGCGACCGGGTCCCCATTTTGGCTCGAGTTTGCCAAGCAGCGCCTGGCCTGGGATCCGCGCGACCGTATCGGCGGATTTGAGGACCTGCGCCTGCTGCCTGCATTCGAGGACGAGTGGTTGCGCGGCGGGCCAGTGCGACGCTGGGTGCCGAAGGGCATGGAAGGCAAGCCCGTGTACGTATTCGAAACCGGCGGAACGACCGGCGTACCCAAGTCGCGCGTCAACGTGGAAGACTTCCAAGCCGACTACGAAGAATTCTCTAAGACGCTGCCAGACGAGTTCTTTCCGCCCGGCTCGGACTGGCTGCACTTAGGCCCGACCGGGCCGCGCCGCCTGCGCCTTGCCGTGGAACACCTCGCCCAAGTCCGCGGAGGAATCTGCTTCTCTGTCGATCTGGACCCGCGCTGGGTTGTGAAGTTGCTCAAGCGCGGCCAGTTTGAGGAGGCCGAGCGCTACCGCCAGCACTGTCTCGATCAAGCCATCACGATCCTCAAGGCGCATGCGGGGGTCCGCTGCTTGTTCGCGACGCCAAAGCTGTTGGAGGGCCTCTGCGATCGGATCTCGCTGAAGAAATTCGGCATCACCGGCGTGTTCTGCGGCGGCACCGAGATGACGCCGGAGTTCCATCGCTTCGCGCGGGAAGAGCTGCTCGAAGGCGCCTACTTCGCAGCCACCTACGGAAACACACTGATGGGGCTGGCCTGCCACAAGCCGTTCGACCCGGCTGACGACCACGCCATCATCTACTACCCGCCACAGCCGCGGGCCGTGTTGGAAGTCTGCAACCCGGACAACCTCGACGAGGTCGTCGGATATGGTGAGACCGGGCGGGCGGTGCTGACCACTCTGACGCGGGAGTTCTTCATGCCGAGGTTCCCCGAGCGGGACATCTGCGAACGCGAGCCTCCGATCGACCTATACCCGTGGGATGGCGTGCGCAACGTGCGGCCGTACCAAGACTCCAAGACCGGCTCGGTCACCGTCGGCGTCTACTAATCCACTGGGAAACACGCGAAGATGCCACACGCGAAAACACCATCTTCCCACCGCTTGCTGGTTGGCTCGCTGCTCGCCTTGGCGTGCGTCGTCGCAAGTGGGCCCAGCTTGCGGGCAGAGGAAGACTCGGAAGCCATCAAGACGCTGGTCGGGCAGTACGCCGCGGCACGCGAGTCAAGAGACCCGCAAGCCATCCGCAAGCTGTTTACCGACGACGCCGACCAACTCGTCTCATCGGGCACATGGCGGCGGGGACGCGAGGCGCTCGTAGACGGCATGCTCGGCAGTTCACGCCGCAATCCGGGAACCCGCACACTGACGGTCGAAACGGTGCGCTTCGCGGCCCCGGGCGTCGCGGTGGCCGACGCCCGCTACGTCATCGCAGGCAGTGATGGCGCAGCGGATCGGAAGATGTGGAGCACCTTCGTGTGCCTGCGCACCGACGATGGCTGGCGCATAGCCGCAATCCGCAACATGCTGCCCGCTCCGCGCTGACCCTCACAGCGGGGGCGCTCAGGGCAGAGAAAACGTCTCGACGCGCGTGTTGATCTCGTCGCGCGGCAGCAGCGAGGCATGGTGGGCCACGACCTGCCGGACGCGCGGCCGGCCGTCTCCGAAGCCGGTGGCCGTAGGCGGCCCGTTGAGCACCAGCGGGATCATCTCTCGGCTGAATCGCTCTACCGGGGCGCGATCGGCGGCACGCACGCCGATGCGCAACTGGACTTCGGGCGGATCGGGGTTCGGAGCTGCCGCCGGGCCGTGACAAGCGTCCAAGCCAAGCATCTCGGCCTGGATGTCGTCAAACTTCAGTCCCAGGTCGTCCAATCGGCGGCGCACCATTCTCTCGGCCGCTCGCGCCTTCTGCGCCGCGTCCGGCCAACTGTACACCAACGCGCCGACCGCCTGATAGCCGGCCGCATAGGTGATCGAGGTTTTCAACGTGGGCGGGCGCGGCCCGCCGCGCACCCCTTCGACTGCCACTCGGTCAGGCCCGTCGTCGCGCAAGGCGAAGCTCGTGAAATCAGCGCGACAGTCCGGCGTCAGATACGCCGCAGGGTCGCCAAGTTCATACAACAGCTGTTCCTTGATCGAGGCTAGCGTGATCCGCCCGCCCGTGCCCGGGTGCTTGCTGACCACAAAATCCCCGCTCTCGTGGGCTTCGACGACCGGAAACCCGATATTCGCCATGTCCGGTATTGTCTGCCAATCCACCGAGCAATTCCCGCCGGTACATTGCGCGCCGCACTCGATGATGTGGCCGGCGATCGTGCCCGCCGCCAGCCTGTCCCAATCCTGCTCGGACC
The DNA here is from genome assembly GCA_965207255.1 of Bryobacterales bacterium. Classification (GTDB taxonomy): domain Bacteria; phylum Acidobacteriota; class Terriglobia; order Bryobacterales; family UBA6623; genus VXMF01. The sequence continues at coordinate 1,764,344 of OZ242276.1, forward strand.
AGCCAAACTCGTGGATCATGGGCGCAAGCGTCAGGGCCGTATCGGTGGACCTGCCGACGATCACGATCTGCGCCCCGGTCGCCAGTGCGTCCGCCAGGGCAAATCCGCCCAGGTAGACGTGGGCGCTGAGTAAGTCCCCGCGTATGTCCTCGATCGGCCGCCCGGTCTCGATCTCGTCGAAGCGGATGCCGCGTGACAGCATCTCGTCGATGCGATCGAAGATGTCGTCGCCGAGCACGACCGCCACGCTCACGCCACTGACACCGGAGGCGCTCGCTTTCTCCAAGATGGCCCGCGCACAGGCGCGCGGGTTGACGCCGCCGGCGTTGGTGACGATCTTGATGCCGCTTGCAAGCATGCGCGGCAGCAGCGACACCGCCAAATCGACTGCGTCGGTAGCGTAGCCCTTGTCCGGATCGCGCCGCTTCTGCTTTTCCAAGATCGACATCGTGACCTCGGAGAGATAGTCCAGCACCAGATAGTCGACCGGTCCGTCGGCCACCAAGCGCCGCGGAGCCTCCAGCCAATCGCCCCAAAACCCTTGGCCGTTTGCGATTCGAACCACGCCCTAACTCCGTCTGAGCCCTGACAGCGCCCCTGCCCCTGAGTCCCGGCAGCTCGCTCCAAGGTGCCGAAGCAGCTAAGCGACAGGTGCCGCTCATGTTACAGTATTGCCCTTCTGCATTCGCCGAGGCTGGACCATGGCTAGGACTGAGCTTCGCGGCAAGACCGCGCTGGTGACGGGGGCCTCGTCGGGTATCGGCCGGGCGTGCGCGATCAGGCTTGCCCGAGACGGCGCGAAGCTAGTGCTGAGCGGGCGGCGGCGCGCAGCATTGGAAGAAACCGCGAGCATGATCGGCGGGGCCAGAATCATCGCAGCCGACCTGACAGATCCGGCCGCCCTCGCGTCGTTCTGCTCCAAGGTGCTGGACGAGGTGGACTCGCTAGATATCTTGGTGCACAACGCCGGGATTGGCATTCTCGCCCCGGCGCACGCAACCGAACCAGGTCATGCGCGGGATCTGATGGCACTCAACTTCTTGGCACCCGTGGAGATCACGCGGCGCCTCCTCCCGCTAATCCCCCGCAGCGGCACGATCGTGATGGTGAGTTCGATTGCAGGCAAGCTGTCGATGCTCGGCACGGGCGTGTACGCATCGTCGAAACACGCCCTCAATGCGTATGCCAACATCCTCAGGGCGGAGCTGCGAGAGCGCCGGGTTCACGTGCTTGCGTTCTGTCCCGGCTACGTGAGCACGCCATTCTTCAGCAACTTGGTGGACGGCGCATCGCCCGGGGTGCCACCTGGCCGCGGGCCGTTTGCACTCACCGCCGAACAGTGCGCCGAGGCGATACGCAGGGGAATTCTCAAGCGCAAGCGCACCTTGGTGCTGCCGCGCCTCGGCTGGCTGTTGATTGCTGCCGAGCGTCTCTGCCCCGCCTTGATACAGGGCGCCTTGGCGCGGATAATGCGCGGGAACAGCGCGGTGTGACTACCAACAGACCCAGCGCCGGACCGCCGTCGGCAATTCCGAGCGCAATCTTCTTGGCGGGCTTCATGGGATCGGGCAAGTCCACCCTCGGCCGTCGACTGGCAGAGGCGCTGGAATGGGCGTTCGTCGACTTGGATGCCGAGATTGAACGGCGCGCGGGCTGCTCGATTGCCGACGTTTTCGCGGACCATGGCGAAGAGAGATTCCGCGAATGCGAGCACTCGGCGCTTCGCGAACAGGCCGAGATGAGCCGGCTCGGCACGCCGCGAGTAGTCGCGCTGGGCGGGGGCACCTATGCGTTCGAGCGCAATCGCAGGCTGTTGCGACAGGTTGGCCCCACCCTTTGGCTCGATGCTCCGGTCGAAACGCTGTGGGAACGGGTGCGGCTGGAGTCGCACCGCCCGCTAGCTCGCGACCACGCCGGATTCGTGCGCATCTACGAGGCGCGCAAGGAGTCCTACTCCCAAGCCGACTGCAGAATTGACGCCTCGGCGGCCCCTGCGGACGTGCTGCGGCAAGTATTCGAGCTAGGATGGATGCAGGGGCTTCGCGCAGATGGCTGAGCCAGTGATCCGCGCCGAGGGCCTGGGCAAGACCTTCCGCAGCGGCGAGCAGGCGCTGACGATTTTTTCAGCGCTGACGTTTCAAATCGGACAGGGCGAGAGCGTCGCTCTCGTAGGCGAATCAGGTGCCGGCAAGTCGACCTTGCTGCATATCTTGGGCGCACTCGAGAAGCCCACGGCGGGCAAGGTGATCTTTTGCGGCAACCCGCTCGCGTCACTGAGCGAGGCCCGGCTGGCCGACTATCGCAACCGAGATATCGGCTATGTCTGGCAGAACTGCCACCTGCTGCCCGAATTCACGGCCATCGAGAATGTCGCCCTGCCACTGCGCATCCGGGGCAGGCCCGAGGGCGCGGGTCAGGCGGAGGCGGAAACTTGGCTGGAACGGGTGGGGCTGGCAGAACGGGTCCACCACCAGTCCGGCGAGCTGTCGGGCGGCGAGCAGCAGCGGGTCGCGATCGCCAGGGCACTGGTGTCCGGGCCGAAACTGCTGCTCGCCGACGAGCCGACCGGCAACCTCGACGAACGCACCGGCCGGGCCGTCATGAAGATGTTGCTCGAGTTGGTGCGGCAAGAAGGGCTGGCAATCCTGCTAGCGACGCACAACCCGACGTTTGCCGGACTCTGCGACCGCGTTTTCCGCTTCGAGCACGGCAGGTTGCGCCAATCAGGCTAGGCGATTCGGGGCGCGCCGATGCCGGGCAGCCCGCTCTGCCCTTCCGAGTCGGCCGCGCAGCCGGCCTGCACGAGTTCCCGCAACTTGGACCAGCGGCGCAATTGCGCCGATGTCTGCACGGCCCGCTTGACCGCGCTGCGCTGGCCAACGAGCACGACGAGGCGCTTGCCCCGTGTGATTGCGGTGTAAATCAAGTTGCGCTGCAACATGACGAAGTGCTGGTCCATGATCGGGATCACCACCGCAGGGTATTCGGAACCTTGGCTCTTGTGGATCGTGGTAGCGAAGGCGGGGACCAACATGTCTAGATCCCGCAGTGCGTAGGTGAGCTTGCGGCCGTCAAAGTCCACCTCAAGCGTACCTTCCTCCATGTCGAGCGATTCGATCTTGCCGATATCGCCGTTGTAGACATCCCGGTCGTAGTCGTTTTCGACCTGCATCACCTTGTCGCCGGGAACGAAGCTCCAGCCGAACCGCTCGAATTTGCGTTCCCCGGGCGGGTTGAGCGCCGCTTGAAGCTCGGTGTTGAGCACCCGAGCACCCATCCCGCCGCGGTTCATCGGGCATAGCACTTGGATGTCGCGGACCGGATCGAGCCCGAACCGCTGGGGAATCCGACTGCGCACCATTTCGACGGTCTTCTGGATGGCATCAGCCGGCGCATCAGCCGGGACGAAGTAGAAGTCGCTTTCCCGTTCGGGCTTGGCGAGCTCCGGCAACTCGCCGCGATTGACCCTGTGCGCGTTGACAACAATACGGCTGCTAGCGGCTTGGCGAAATACCTCGACCAACCGCGCTACGGGCATCGCTCCGCTGTTGATCAAGTCGGCCAATACCTGGCCGGGCCCGACGGAGGGCAGCTGATCGACATCTCCGACAAGCAGCAGAGCCGCCTGCCTGGGCAGCGCCCGCATCAGCGAGTTCATCAGCGAGACGTCGACCATTGAGGTCTCGTCCACCACGAGCAGGTCGCAGTCCAATGGCTTGCCGGCGTTGCGGCGGAAGCCGGCGCGAGCGGGATCGAACTCGAGCAGCCGATGAATCGTCTTGGCTTCCAGGCCTGAGGTTTCGGACAGCCGCTTGGCGGCCCTGCCCGTGGGTGCGCAAAGCGCGATCTCGACTCCCTTGGCCAGCAATACTTTCAAGATCGCGTTGACTATCGTTGTCTTGCCGACGCCTGGACCGCCGGTGATCACCATCACCTTGGACCGCAATGCCAAGCGCACGGCTTCGACCTGACTCGGCGCGAGGCTAAGATCGATGCGCCTCTCAACCCACGGAATCGCCCGATCCGTGTCAACCCGAGGCCACGGCGGCTCTCCCCGCAATGAGGCGCTCAGCACACTGGCGATGCCCTGCTCGGCGCGGTGGAGGCGGGCCAGAAACACGCAAGGCTCTCCCTCGACGCTATCCTCGACGACGTTTCCGGCCTCGATCTCGGCCCGCAGGGCTGGCTCGATCAGATCGAGCGCCACACCGAGCAGTTCCGTGGCCAGCTTGAGCAGTTCTTGGCGCGGGAGGCCGCAGTGCCCCTCGCCCATGGCCTCGCCTAGCGCGTAGCTGATGCCTGCACGCGTGCGGACCGAGGCGCCGCGATCCACGCCGAGCTTCATGGCGATGCCGTCGGCAACCTTGAATCCGATTCCCCGGATGTCCCTTGAGAGGACGTACGGGTTTTCGCTCATCACCTGCACAGCGTCCGCGCCGTAGGTCTTGTAAATGCGCGCCGCCCGCGCCGAGCCGATGCCGTGCGCGTGCAGAAATATCATGATTTCCCGCACGACCTTCTGTTCGTCCCACGCCTCGATGATGCGCTTGGCGCGGACAGGCCCGATGCCGGGCACTTCCCGCAGCCGGGCCGGATCTTGCTCGATCACCTGGAACACGTCGCCGCCGAATTCGGCGACGAGCTTCTTGGCGTACACGGGACCGATGCCGGGGATCGCGCCCGAACCCAAGTACTTCTCGATCCCCGAGTCCGATTCCGGAGCCGAAGCCTTGATGTACGCGGCCTCGAACTGGCGGCCATGAGAGCGGTCGTTCACCCAATGGCCGGATGCCGTGATCCACTGGCCCGGGCTTACCGTCGGCGTGCGGCCAACCACCGCTTGGAGCTCGCGCAGGCCGCGAATCTGCACGCGCAGAACGCAAAACCCGTTTTCGGAATTATGGAATACGACGCGCTCGACCGAACCCGACAGAACCTCGCGTTCGAGAATCTGCGCTCGCTGGGTCACAGGCCGGGACTGCTCCGCGATGCGGGTATGGCCCGCTCGCTGTCCTGAGATAGGTTAGCGCACGGCACGACCCTGCCCGCGGGGGCGAGCGCCCGACAGCGCAGCAGCCCGCACTCCGCGAGTCTCCGGTTCAGCAAGAATTTCTTATCGCGGGCATAACGCCGCGAAGGCGCGCATCCTGTCCCTACACTGGAATCTCAACCGGCAGGTTCGACCTGTGCGAGCAATTCCCGTCCCCGACCGGAAAGCGATCCAGCCTAGGACGCCCGGCGGTGACCGCGCCGTGATGCCATTGGCGGGGATCTCAGGGACGCACCCTGCCGTTGGGCTGGGGGGCCAGTGCGCTGTCCTCGTGGCAGGCGTGTCGGCGGGACGCCTCGCTACTGAGTGACGCGCGAGGATCCGGTCCTAGGCTGCGAAGGTGCGCGATGCGGGTTGGCCGCCTTGCCCGTCACAGGACCGTCCCGGGGGAGCTAGAGAGGATGCACAGTGAGTAGGCAAGCAGCACAGGGGATCGTTGCGATGGAATCGACGAGCGATTTGGACGAGCCCGGTCGGCCCACTGAGGGGCGGCCTGACTCCGGGGGCAGTTCGCACCTCGAGTTCCTGCACCGCATCAGCGAGCGGCTCGCAATCGCGGATCCGCTGCACGAGGTGCTAGACCAGATCGTCGGCTTCCTCAACGACGTCGTGGGCGCCGACTCGTGCTTCATCTACCTGCTCGAAGGCGACGAACTCGTCCTGCGCGCCTCCAAGAACCCCCACCCCGAAGCGGTCGACAACCTACGCCTGCCCGTGGGCGAAGGCATCACCGGTTGGGTCGCCGAGAAGCACGAGCCAGTCGCCATTTCCGAGCGGGCCGTTCTGGACCATCGCTTTCGCGGATTCAGCCAACTCCCGGAAGATGGCTTTGAGGCCTTCCTGTCGGTTCCCATTCTGGCGGGTGGGCGCCTGATCGGCGTGCTCAACCTGCAGCACCGCCAGCCCCACGCGCATCCCCCGACCGAGATTAAGTTGGTTTCCACGATCGGGCACTTGGTGGGGGCCGAGGTCGAACGGGTCAGGCTCGACTGCGAGGTGGCCAAGCTGACCGGTCAGCTCGAGACCCGCAAGTTGCTCGAGCGGGCCAAGGGCATCCTGCAGCGCGATCTTGGGCTGACCGAGGAGCAGTCCTACCTGAAGCTGCAACAGGAAAGCCGCAGGCGTCGGATCCCCATGAAGCAGGTCGCGGAAGCCGTCGTGCTGTCAGACGATCTACGCCGCTCGCAGCCGGACTCCCATCCTCCCGCAAGCCGGGATTAGCCGCGCTGCTTGGCTGAGGGCGCACCGTCGACCCTCACCGTGACGATGTCGGTGCCGTGGTACTGCTGGTGCCTCACCGAACTGGCATAGTGCTGCAACAGCTTCAGCGAAATGGGCGCTTCGCCGCCCTCGTCTGCCCAGCGGCCCAGTAGTGCAAGACGATCCTCGAGATTCTGTTCAGCCGACGAGGCGATGAGTTCCATTTCTGCGGCGTTGCGATCGCCGGACAGCACGAAGAACAGGTGCTTGGGCGGATCGTCAGACTCCTCCTCGGCAGGCAGCAGGCTTAGGATCGCCTCTTCTCCGGCAGCACGCAGCCGGTTCGCGGACTCGTCGTCCCAGCGCTTGTCCTCGGCGAATTCCCGCAAGAACGAATCCGTACCCGGTAGCGACTTAGCTGTCAGGGTCGTCTTGAGCGTCCGCCGCCTAGGCTGGGCCAATTGCATGACGAGCACCATCAAGATTGCGGCCAAACCGCCCGCTGTCATGCCGTTACCGAGGATCGATGCAGCAAACTCACCCAGGCCATCCGCAAATATCTGCTGATTCTGGAACCCGACCCCAAGCCAGAAGGCGACCCCAACCACGACACTCTTGCGATAGTCCAAGCCGTCCTTTACCACGATGCGCATGCCCAGAGCGAACAGGATCGCCAACAGCACCAGCAGGTAGGACGCCACGACCGCGTCAGGGATCGCAAGGATGACCGCCGTGACCTTCGGCATGAACGCAAATGCGAAAAACAGGCCTCCAATACAAACGCCGACAGAGCGCGCAGCAACGCCGGTCAACTCGGTTATGGCCACGCTCGAGGAATAGGTCGTGTTGGGCACCGTGCAGGTCAGACCCGACAGGAGGTTGCCCAGCCCATCGGCCGCCACGGCTCCCTGCACTACTCGGAAGTCAGTAGCCCGAGGCTCGCGCCAAGAGACATGTTGGATGCCGATCGCGTCCCCGATCGTTTCGATGGCGCCCACCACCGTCACCAAGACGAACACTGGCAGCAGTGTCCAGAACGATAGGCCGAAACTCAAGTCAATCCCGGGCCAACCCGTATTGGGCAGCCCTATCCACGGCGCAGAGGCGATCATTGTGGTGTCGTACAGCCCATAAAACGCCGCAACGATACAGCCCACGCCCACGCCGATCACTGGTGCCCACAACCGCCAAGCCCCCTTGGCGAGCAGGGCCAGCACAACTGTCGCCACCAAAGTCGCGGCGGCGGAGGCCTGAACTCCGACCGCAGGTATGCCCTCGGGCACCTGTGCCATCATGTCGAACGCAATTGGAATGATCGTGACGGCTATCAGCATGATGACCGTGCCGGCGACCAGCGGGGTGATGATTCGTCGCAACAGCGAAAGATGCGATGCGAGCACGAACTGGAACAGCGAGGACGCAATCACCAGCGCTGCAAGCAGGCCGGGACCGCCCTCTACCAGTGCGGATACCGAGACCGCGATGAAGGCCCCAGAAGTCCCCATCAGCAGGATATAGCCCGCGCCGATGCGCCCGACGCGGACAGCTTGGACCAATGTGCTGATGCCGCAAACGCAAAGGCCCGCGAAGACCGCCCATAAGAGATAGCCTTCACCCGATCCGGCCGACCGGATCACAATGGCGGGTGTAAGCACGATACCGCTTATGCTGAGCAGGGCATACTGCATTCCCAGGCCCAGCGACAGTGCCGCAGGCGGATTCTCGTCGGGTTCGTAGCGAACCTCTCTGGGAGCGGGAGCACTGGAATCGTTCACAAGCGGTATCTTACTATTTCCGGCGGAAACAGCTTCGCGCCCCGGCTGGCTTGACCCTAATTGACAAGCCGTGTGAAGCAAAGGCGTTGCACCACGATATCGCGGTCTTCCAGACCCCCCTATCGCGTCGCTGGGCAGCGCCGCACAGCTACGCCGCGTCCGTCCGGCAGATTCGGACTTCGGCCTCTAGCGGCTCGGCCACAGCATCCCCCCGAAAGCTGCCTCGTATCGGGTTCACTGCCGAGGGCAAGCTCGCAGCCGCCACCGCCACGTGCCGGTCGCCGACAGCCGAGCACTGCGTGGGGTCGTAGCCGCGCCAGCCGCCGCCAGGCAGGTACACCTCCGCCCAAGCATGCATGAAGCGGGAGCCCGAGCCTTGCTCTTGGTAGCCGCTCACGAAACGCGCGGCGATGCCGACGGCGCGACAACAGTCCATGAAGAGCACGGCCAGATCGCGACAGGCGACTTGTTCGGCGGAGAGGGTCTGCGCAGGCGAGAACGGCTCCCCGTGCTCACGCACGGTCACCGTGCAAGCTTCGTGAATCGCTTGGTTGAGCCCGCTGAGAAACGGTAGCGTCCGGCGCTCGCAGCGTGCAATGATCGGGCGAATAAACCCGTCGACCGCGGGATCCGGTCCGGCCGGTCGCGCAAGCGATGGCGCTAAGCGATTCCGCAGCGTCGCGGGGTACTCGACCGGCAGCCTCTCAGCACCATTGCCGATGACCAAGTAGTCGAATGGATTCATCCGCAGCGTTTCGATCTCAAATTCGCTCGTGACGGCGAACACCTCTGTCAGGCCGGAAAACCACGCATGCGCGACGACATTGCCCTCGGGGTCCAAGGCGTGGCTGAGCAATTCGGGCTTCGGCGACACCTTGAGCCGGTATCTCAGCAGGCGCTGAGAGCTGTCACACCTTGGCCGCAGTCGAATGGCGTGCGGCTCCAAGTACACCGGCTCGCTATAACGAAACCGCGTCGTGTGACTCGTGGCGAAGCGCATGCGTGGGATGGCCCCGGATCTCAGGACGGACCGCTCTTGCCGCCGGCGTTCGGGTTCAGCTTGGCAAATGCCTCTTCAAGCCACTCGGCGGGCAAATCACGCATCGTGATGCGCAGGTGCTCCTGCCACCAGTTCGAGATCGCTGCCAAGTCATCCTTCTGGAAGCGGTGCTCGACGATGCGGAACGAGTCCGGCGCGTAGAGCACGACATCGATGGGGAAGTCCACGTCAGCGGCGCTAATGCGGGTCGAGTCGAACGCCAAGCAGCCCGTCTTAAAGGCGTGCCGCATTGAGTCGCCGTAGGTCAGGGTGCGGTCGAGAATCGGCTTGCCATAGCCGCCCGAGCCGATCACGTGATACGGTGTGCCTCGGCCCGTGTCGACCCAGTTGCCTTCGGGATAGACCAGATAGAGCTTGTGCGCCCGGTCGCTGCTCATCTGACCGCCGATTAATGCCTTCATGTCGAACGACAGCCCGCCACCCACCAGTGACTGCTTGTCCTCGCCCGACACGCGACGCACTTGATCTGTGAAGAGGTTGACAACCTGATAGAGCTTGGTGAGGGGCTCCTCGCGCTCGGCAAGCGCCTCTTCGAAGTACGTGAGCGCCTTGTCACGGATAGAGCGCAGTCCAGATGTCATGATGAACAGCGCACCGCCGTCGATTTCGTAAGCGGTGACCTTTCTGGCGGTCAGGCACTCGTTGCCCGATGTCAGCCTGGTGTCGGCGATCCTGACCAAGCCGTCGCGCACGTTGATTCCGAGGCAAAACGTCATTTCACCGAAGTCGCAGCCGAACTTGACCCCGGCGCGATTCGCGGGGCGAAGAAAGAACTGTGCAAGGCATCCCCGATCCCATTGAGCCCAACTTGCAACTCGTCGAGAAACTCGTGCAGGCCTGCAATGATGACCTCATCTACCGCAGTATAGTCAAGGCTCGAGACAAGTCGCCCCAAGCGGCGCTCGGCCAGATTCCGAAACGTCCCCGACGGGGTGCCCGTGATGGCGTGGAGCGACTCGTCAGCGCGCCGGAGGCAATTCCTCACTGAGCGCGGGAATTCCGGATCGAGGACCAAGAAGTCGGCGGTCTTGTCGAGTCGAACCATGCCGTGCCGCTGCCGGTACATCTCGAGCGCACTCACTGACTGCAAGACAGCCGTCCAGTGCAAGTCGTCAGTGGGGCTGCCCACGTCGGCGTGCGAAGGCAGCAGCATGAAGTAGCGGATGTCAACGATGCGCGTGGTCTTGTCGGCACGCTCCAAGAGACGCCCGATCCGGCTGAAATGCCAAGCCTCGGCGTGCGACAGTGTCGCGTTTGTCGCTCCTTCCACACCGTGGCTGGCGCGCACGACGTGTCGGCGGAAGTCGTACGAGAGTTCATTGCTGCTCTTGGCGCGGCTTTCCGCGTACAGATAGGCCTCGTTGATTTCGGCCCAGACCGACGACGAGAGGATCTCACGGATCGAGCGGGCGTTCTCGCGGGCGGCCCGCAACGACGAAATGATCGAGTTGGGATTGTTGGAATCGAAGGTCAGGAACCAGCACACCTCTTCCTGATCCGCCACGTTGTAAGCCTTCTTGAACGCTTCCGCGTCGCCCGTGATCTCGACTAGCGGGCCCCACTGCGGCGGAACGCCGGGGGGCAGGTCGAGCATGAGGTGCTCGTTGACTTCGACAAAGCGGGCCACGTTCTCGGCGCGCTCGATATAGCGGCTCATCCAATAGATGGATTCTGCGACGCGGCTCAGCATTTCTCGTGCCTAGTTCTTCGAATCCCTGTTCTGCGCGGCCTGCCGCGACTACGCCGCCGCGCCGGGCTTGGCAGACGCCAGCACCCACGTGTCCTTGCTGCCACCGCCTTGCGAGGAGTTCACGACGAGAGACCCTTTGCGCAAGGCCACGCGGGTCAGGCCGCCCGGCAGCACAAAGATCTTGCGCCCGTACAGGATGAACGGCCGCAGGTCGACATGGCGGCCTTCAAAGCGGCCATCCACCATGGTCGGCACGCGCGACAGCGACAACGTGGTCTGGGCGATGTAGTTGCGGCTGTCGGCGCGGATCCGCCGACGGAATTCCTCGTGCTCGCGAGCGCTGGCGTGCGGGCCAATTAGCAGCCCGTAGCCGCCCGACTCGTTCGCGGGCTTGACGACGAGGCGCTCGATGTTCGCCAGCACGTGCTGGCGCTGCTGCTCGTCCCAGCACATATACGTAGGCACGTTGGGGATAACGATGTCCTCGCCCAAGTAGTAGCGGATGATCTGCGGCACGTACGCGTAGATCACCTTGTCGTCGGCAACACCCGTGCCCGGCGCGTTCACAAGCGTGACTCGATTCTTGCGATACGCACCCATGACCCCGGGAACACCCAGCAAGGAGTCCGAGCGAAACACTCGCGGGTCCAAGAAGTCATCATCAATGCGGCGATAGATCACGTGGACGCGCTCCAAGCCGGCCGTGGTGCGCATGTAGACCGTGTCGTTCTCGACGACCAGATCACGCCCCTCTACCAATTCGACGCCCATCTGCTGGGCAAGGAACGAGTGCTCGAAGTAGGCCGAGTTGAACGGGCCTGGCGTGACGACCGCCACCTGCGGCCGCTCGGAGTCCGGCGGAGCCACGTCCTCGAGCATCGCGAGCAGTCGGCCAGGGTAGTCGGCCACTTGGCGCACCCTCAGGCCGCGAAACACCCTCGGAAACGTCTGCTTGAGCACGGCCCTGTTCTGCAGCACATAGGACACTCCGGACGGTACGCGCAGGTTGTCTTCCAACACGTAGACTTGCCCGTCGGAGTCGCGGACTAGGTCGGTGCCGATGACATGGCACCAAACGCCCTGCGGCGGATTCAAGCCGATGCACTGTTGTCGGAATCCTTGCGCAGAGAGGATGATCTCTTCCGGGATGACACCGTCCCGGACGATCTTGCGGTCGTGATAGATGTCGTCGATGAACAGGTTCAAGGCGTGAATGCGCTGCCGCAGGCCCCGGTCGATCCACTCCCACTCCTCGGCCGTCACCAAACGCGGCACGAGATCGAATGGAAGGATCTTCTCCTGGCCGCGATCATCGCCGTAGACGTTGAATGTGATGCCCATGTGCATCAAGTTGCGCTCGGCAGCCCGCTGCCGGCGCTCGAAGTCGCCCTCGGGCAGGGAGTTGATGCGGTCCACGAGGGGCCGAAACTTCTCGCGCGAGCTGCCATCGGCAAGGAAGAGTTCGTCGTAGAATCCCTCCGTGTCGTAGGAGTTGAAGTTCATCTAGGTTCTCGCTACCGGAGTCGTCGAGGGCGTTTCAAGGACGCGCATAGCAGTGCTCCCTCTTTCAGAAAACCACAAGAAGGCTTCCTGATTGAAGCGAAACTCCTCAGCAACCGAAGATCAGTCCGACCGCGATAATAGCTAACCCCAGGGTGAAGAACCAAACATCGCTCTTCTTGTAGGGTTGCCAGAAGGACATGTATCTTAGGTTAGGCGTTGCCGTTCAGAAGTCTGCTGGCGGTTCCGCCTTCCGGCGTAATGCGGCGGCAGCGGGCGCGGCACCCTAGGACTGCTACTCCGCACGCTGCCGAGCAGGTAAGCCTCAAGGGGAGGTAGGGAATTCCGGAGCACCGCATCAGGCACGCCGTACCTCCGGCTCTACAGTTCGCGTAACGCTGCGCGCGGGTCAGGGCGCGGAGTTCCATAGGGCCGGGCCGCTGGGCGCAGCACGGCGTGGGATCGTCGGGAGGCTGCCACGCGAACCACTCGCGTGCCTCGTCACCGAAGTGGCGCAGCATGATGTCCCGAATCCCGGCCTCCCGTCGCACGGTCGCTTCCGGGTTCAGGGTGAACCAGTCCCGAACCTCGCGCATGAAGGCACCCGGATCATCGGAGAACATGTCCATGAGTTCACGCTCGCGGTCGGTCGCGCTCATGCCTGCGCCATACTCCCGCAGGGCGCACTCCGCTCCGCGGTTGCCGTGAATCTGGGCGAGAGCCAAGAGGGACAGGCCCTCGTAGGTGGTGGTCTGGTTGGGGTCCGCCCCGCCACCAGCAGTTCGCGGATGGTCGCCTCCGACCCGGTCATGAGGAAGGTTTCGAGGACACCTCTGCCGCCGCCGATCAAGGCCACGTTGAGCCCTCCGCGACGGAGAGTTCTGACGATCGCCTTCTGAGAGCCGTTAGCCCCCGGCGTCGCACCGGGCCGCGTCATGCCAGAGCAGCAGCCCTGCGTCGTCCAGTCTGTTGACGGCCAAACCGCCATCAATGGCCCTTTGCAGCGTCTGAGCGTCGCAGGCGGCCAAAATGCCCGGACCGGACCCGGAGCCCGCCGCCCGGGCGGCTTGTATAGCAGCAGCAAGAAGAAGGAAGGATATGAGAAGTGTGGATCTTACGATGCGAAGCTTGATGCGGACAGGATATCCGAACCGCGTTCCTTTGTGACAATGCCGGACGACCGCAGGGCCCCCCCGACCAGCCGAGGCGCCGGATCGGGGAATCGTCAACGCACATTTCGATCATGTTTCGCCTGTTCGTCCGGCTGGGGAGCGACTCAGGCCCTTCTGTCCGACTGTCATTTTCAGCAAGCGATCCGGCATGCGGGTGCCTCGCGGACGTTTCCGCGATTCCTTATCCGACCAATAAGCACTCGCCGCCTTGGAAACAGTTGTGTCAGCGGCCCACCGCCCGGTTCGGCGAAGTACCGCCTTGCGCAGGGGTCCGATTCATCTCTGCTGCCGCCGCAGTCAAGGCTCGATCTTGGCGCCGCAATCGAGGCCTGACCAGTCGCCAGCCAATAACAGCATGCCATTGACGCCCGTAGCTTGATGGCTTGTCCGGCAACTGGGGCGGCTCTCGGAGCCGTCGATCCGTAGCCGGAACCAGCCCGACCGCAGCCTGCTGCGGCTTGTCGGGCATCTTGGCACCGTCGAGGCTGGGCTCCAGCGAATCTCGGCAGGTGGCTACTCTTGGCTCGCCTGCGACCGAAGACGGCAGATCAGCACTATCGAGCAACTCGCTGATCATCTGATTCCCCCGGACCAGGACGAGCCGCACGGTCTGATAAGATTCACTGTTCGGCATGGCGGCCCGCATTCTGGATGGCAACGCGATCCGCGACAGCGTCTTGGAAGACTTGGCTTCCAAGGTCGAACAAACGGCCCGCTGTGGCGTTCGCCCCGGCCTTGCAGCAGTTCTGGTCGGTGAGGATCCGGCTTCGCGGATCTACGTGCGCAACAAGATCCGCGCCTGCGACCGCATCGGAGCACACTCGGATACGCTGCGCCTGCCGTTTGAAACGACCACCGCGGAGCTGCTGGCCGTGCTCGACGACCTCAACGCACGCGAGGAGATCGACGGCATCCTCGTCCAGCTGCCACTGCCCGGGCACATCAACACCCAGCGTGTGTTGGGGCGCGTCTCACCGGACAAGGACGTCGACGGATTCCATCCCGTCAACGTGGGCAAGCTGGCCAGCGGACAGCCTTGTCTCGCGCCCTGCACGCCGCGTGGCCTCATCGAAATCCTTAAACGGAGCGAGATTCAGATCGAGGGCCGCCACGCGGTCGTCGTCGGTCGCAGCAACATCGTGGGCAAGCCGGCCGCGATGCTGCTTCTGGCCGAGCACGCCACGGTCACCATTTGCCACTCGCGGACTCCCGACCTCCCAGCGGTCTGCCGCCAGGCAGAAATTCTGGTGGCAGCGGCAGGCCGGCCAGCCATGCTGACCCGCGAGCACATCGGCGACGGGGCGGTCGTGCTGGACGTCGGAATCAACCGCCTGGAAGATCCTGCCGCGGTGCAGCGTCTCTTCGCCCACGCCCCCAAGCGGCTGGCGCGATTCGAGAAGACCGGCAGCACCCTCGTAGGAGACGTCCACCCAGTCGACGTTGCGCAGTGCGCCTCGGCCTACACGCCGGTGCCCGGCGGGGTCGGTCCGCTAACCATCGCGATGTTGATGGCCAACACTGTGGCGGCAGCCCGTCGGCGCACTCCTGCCGGCAAGTCCACCCGAGCATGAGCCTCGACCGTTACGGCTGGGGACCGTTCTTCCAGCGGCAGCTAGCCGGCACGCCAAGCGGGGAAATCGGCCGCGTGCGGCTGGCAACCGTGCGCAAGGCCGACCTGTATGCCGCCGACCGGACAGTCTCCGTAAGCCTGCCGCGCAATGTGGGCGCAGCGGCAGTCGGGGATTGGCTGCTGTTTGATCCGAAAAAACGGATCGCTAGGAAGGTTTTCGCCAGACGCAACGCGCTCGCCCGCAATCGGCCAGGCCATGCGGCCAAGCGCCAAGTGCTAGCGGCCAACATCGACGCCGCCCTGATCGTGGCGGCTTTGGACCGCGAGTTGCGTCCCAGACAGATCGAACGCTACCTGACAAGCGTGCTGGCCAGCGGTGCCGCGCCGGTGATAGTGCTCAACAAGGCGGACACTTGCCCATCCTCCGAGGAGGCGGCCCGAATGCTGCGCAAGGCGGATCCTCGCTATCCGGTGATCATTACCAGCGCCACGACGGGCCAAGGCATGGGCGCACTTGAAGAACTGCTCCCGCGATGCGGCACCGCCGCACTCGCAGGACCATCCGGCGCAGGCAAGTCTTCTCTCGTCAATGCGCTGCTGCAATCGGACCACCTCGCGGTTGGCAGCGTCAGAAGCCAGGACAGTCGCGGCAAGCACACGACCACTCGGCGCGAGTTGGTAGTGCATCCCAACGGTTGCTTGCTGATGGACATTCCCGGCATCCGCGAACTCTATCCATGGAGCAGTCCCGAAATCGTTGATGAAGTGTTCCCAGAGATCTCCACCTTAGGGCAGAACTGCTACTACCGCGACTGCCGCCACGGCAACGAGCCCGGCTGCTCCATCCGGGCTGAGGAGCAAGATGGAACCATTGACCCGGACCGCCTAGCCAGTTTCCTGGAATTGCGCCAAGAGCAGGAAGCCTTGCAACGCAGCGTCGGAGAGCGGCGTTCCGGAGCGGCCTGAGGCGTCTGGCAGGACCTCCTAGAGCTTGCGCACCATCACCGCGAAGCCGTCCTGTGCTAGCCGGACTTTGGCCGACTCGGCTTCCCTGTCATTGGAAAACGGCCCGACGATGACCCGATACAGCCCGTCATCACCTGCCGGGCGGATCTGCCCGGGAAACCCTTGGGCCCGCAACCAATCAACTAAGCCCTTGGCATTCTTACGCGAGTTCAAAGCGGCCACTTGGTAGTGCAAGCGCCGGCCTTGCTCGGCCTCGCGCTGAGCTGCGGGCTCGGGGGGCGGCGAGACCGGCTTGGTCGCCGGGGCAGGGGCAGGCTTTTTCTCTGCGAACGCTTCAGTGGCCGGCGATTCCTCTGCGGTAGGCCGAGGCTTGACCGCGGCGGTGGGTTTGACACGCTCAATCCGCTGGGCCTGTTGGCCGCTTCCGGCAGATTGTTCGGCTTCGCTCGCGGCCTTGACCTTCGCGCGCTCTTCTTCCAATTGCTCGAACAAGATCGCGGGAATCGCCACAGGCTCGGTGTGGGTGTCGGCCGCGTTTTCGAGGAAGGCCAGCAAGCTGGGCTCCCCGCGGAGGGCTCGCTCATGGCCGCTCTCGAACCCGCTGACATAGGCAAGGCCAAGCGCCGCTGCGCTCAATACGATCAGCCCGAGGACCTGTTTGAATCCAAAGACGACTTCGATCTCGTCTGCGGTATTGCCCTTAGATCCTCGAGGCATGACTGATTGTACCTGACTCTAAAACATTATTCGCACAATTTGTGCGGGCTTGGATCAAAATCTGCAGTTCGTGGCGCTTGCAGGCCGTTGAAATTGACAATTCTGCCGCAGAGTGAATCCCGACTCGTTCCGGACGCGGCCGCACAGACAACACATGCGCCGGAGAACGCCTCAAATCTGGGCTGCGGCGCCGCTAGGGAGGGAAGAGTTGATCCCGTTCGCTATCCGCAATCACCGGGAAGCAGCTCCCGTTCGGCGGAGCTATCGGTCGTCGCCCCTGTCCAGGCTGGCCGTCCACTTGGACAGGCCGTGGAAGAGATCGACGGGAAGTGGCAGCACGATGGTGCTGTTCTTCTCGGTGCCGATCTCGGTCAGCGTCTGCAGATAGCGCAGCGTGATCGAAGCCGGCTGGGCGCTGAGCTTGGCAGCGGCATCGGTCAACTTGGCAGCGGCTTGAAACTCGCCATCCGCGTGAATGATCTTGGCGCGGCGCTCGCGTTCGGCCTCGGCCTGCCGTGCGATCGCTCGAACCATCTGCTCCGGTAGGTCCACATGCTTGACCTCCACCGCTTGGACCTTGATACCCCACGTGCCGGTCTGCTCGTCAAGCGTCGACTGCAAGCGCGCATTGAGCTTTTCCCGCTGGCTCAACAGCTCGTCCAGTTCGGCTTCGCCCAAGACCGAGCGGAGTCGAGTCTGCGCCAGTTGCGAGGTGGCGTGAATGTAATGCGCGACTTCCACCACGGCTTTGGTCGGGTCCATCACTCGGAAGAAGACCACCGCGCTGACCTTCACCGTGACGTTGTCGCGCGTCACCACGTCTTGGGATGGCACCTCGAGCGTTTCCACGCGCAGAGGGATGCGCACCATCCGATCCAAAGGGCGGAACACGAAGATGACTCCAGGCCCTTTGGGTTGGGGCAGAAGGCGTCCGAGCCGAAAGATCACGCCCCGCTCGTATTCGGTCAGGATCTTGATGCAGTTGATCAAGTACAGTACGACGATGCCAATCAGGAAGAGAGAGAAATTCATGCGAGTCTCCTTGGGCAGCGGGCCAGGCTCGGCAGGCCGCGGCCAGTACTGAGCATACTAGGCAGGCGCTAGCAAGGCAATCTGGCCGTTACCCAGTTACCCAGTTGTCCAAGCCGGCCCGCCTCGGAACCAGCCAGGCACTCGGCCCGGCCGACTCAGCGCTGATTCGGTTCAACCTCGAGGCGCATGCCGTCCACGGCGACTATCCGTACGCTCTCGCCCTCCGCAATATTGGACGCCGCGCGGGCATTCCAAAGTTCGCCGTGGACGAACACCTTGCCCTCCGGCTCCAGCGCCGCGCGCACTTCGCCAATCTCGCCCACCATGGCTTCGCTGCCCGTCGCCGTCTTGAGGCGAAACGAGCGAATTGCGAGTTGTAGCAGGAACACGCTGATCGCAGCGAACGGGAGCGTGATGCCAACTGCCGAGACCCATCCGACCTGCAGCTCGGGCACGTCAGTGTCGACCAGGATGACCAAGCCCAAGACCATGGCGATCACGCCACCGGTGGCAAGGATCCCGTTCGTCGGCGTGAACGCCTCAAGCACGAACAGCGCCAACGCTAGCAGGGCCAGGGCGACACCGGCGAGGTTGATCGGTAGCAGCGAGAGGGCCATCAGCCCCAAGATCAGAAGGATTCCGCCTGCAACGCCGGGGAACACCAAGCCCGGATTCGTGAATTCGATGTACACGCCAGCGGCGCCGAGCGCCAGAATCAGCAGGGCCAGGCTCGGGTCCACAAACGGGAGCAGCGTGCGCTGGCGCAGGTTCGGCACGTAGGAATAGGTCTCAGTCCCTGCCAGTGCCAGCGTCTGCTCAGTGCCGTCGAAGCGAACAATCGCGCGGCCGTCAATCTGGGCAAGAAGGTCGTCGATGTCCGTTGCGACGACCTCGATGAGGTTGGACTCAAGAGCGTCCTCTTCGGTAAACGAGGCGCTCTTCAACACCGCCTCCTCGGCCAGTTCGCTGTTGCGCCCGCGCTTGTCGGTGACGGCCCGCAGAGAAGCCGCCGTGTCGTTCTCGACCTTCTCCTTCATGGTCCCTTCCAATTCGCCGCCGATCGCCAGGACCGGATGCGCGGCCCCGGTATTCGTGCCCGGAGCCATCGCGGCCACGTCGGCCGACACGAGGATGATGAAGCCCGCCGAAGCCGCATGGCCGCCGCTGGGCGAGACGTACGTGATGACCGGAACCGGAGACGCGAGAATGGCTTGGACAATCTCGTTGGTCGTCTGCAGCATCCCGCCCGGCGTGTTGAGCCGCAGCACGACGGCTTTGTCACCGGAAGATTCGGCCTCACGAAGGCCGTCGGCAACGATCTCGCCGGTCAGGGGGTGGACGATGGCGTCCAAGTCAATCACCATCACGCGGTCAGCACCGTGCGCGAGGGGGGCGGCCGCAACGAGCGATAGCGCCACCAGCGCCACAGCGCAGGCCAACGGCACCGACCTAGGCTGGCTCAGCAATTGCGTCATGGCTACCTAGAGTGTAATGGCTCGCTCAACCCAACGCTTGGCGACAACTCGCGGCACCGCCGTGCCGACAGGGCACTCCACCTAGAATGGTGAATCTGGATGGCTTGTCCCCGTCTCAAGCTGAATAGGATCGACAGCGTCCTGCTCTTGCTGGCAGCCCTGATGGCCGCGCTGTTGCTGCTGCGGTCAGTAGTACCCATTCTCGGCCCACACCTGCAATTGATCCAAGCGCTGCTGGCGCTGTTTGGCGGCCTCTTCGCGGTGTACCGCCTGATGGCGCTGGGGCGCTGGGTGGTGCGCAAGCTGCTGTGGCGCGTGCGCCACCGCATGATCGCGGTCTTCTTCTTCGTCGGCGTGCTGCCCATCTCGCTGGGCACGCTGGTGATGGCGTGGGGTGTCATCCTCCTGCTCGGCCCGGTGACCGCCCACCTAATCACTGAGCAGTTCGCACGGCAGGCCTCGCGCATGGAAGCCACGGCAGCACCCCTACTGTGGCAGATGCGCGATCTGCCACCGGCCGATAGGCCAGCCTTCCTGCGCGATTACCACTCCCAAGCCGAACCCCGCTTCCCCGGGCTGATGCTGCAAATCGAACTCGACGGCACCGCAGCGTCGTATCCCGAAGGCTCGCTCGCGGGAGCGTTGCCATCCCAGCTGCCCGAAATCGGGGGCTTAGTGCGCAGTGAGGATCGCTATTTCCTCGCGGCTGCGGCACAGGAGGGATCCAGCGACGGACGTGTCATCGCAGTGGTGCCCTTGACCCCGTCATCCGTGAGCAGCCTGATGCCGGGCCTTGGAATATTGAGATTGCCGGAGCGGCCTGACGCGACCGTCGAAAGGACGGTGCTGCCAGCCGAATCGCAACGCACCACACCCATCAGTGGAGGCATCCCAGAGCCAGCGAACCCATTCGACTGGCAGATCAACTGGCCCGTCCAAACGACCTTTGTCGATTCGAGTTCGGGCCAAGCCCGTTCAGTAACGTTCTTGCTTCGAACCCGCCCGGCGGCCCTGTGGCAGAGGATCTTCGCCCAAGAAACCGAGATGACCTTTGGGCTGTTCACGGTCGTCGGTGGTATCCTGGCTGCGCTCTTCCTGGGCAACCTGCTGGTATCGTTCATCGTCGCCCTCTCGCTGACACGCACCCTGACGCGGGCCGTGAACGATCTCTACGTAGGCACGAGGCACGTCAACCGGGGCGATTTCGCGTACAAGATCGATGTTCGCGGAAGCGATCAGATCAGCGACTTGTCACGGTCGTTCAATGCCATGACCTCGTCGCTGGAACGGCTGATGGAGGATTCCAAGCGACGGCAGCAGCTCGAAGCCGAGCTTGAAATCGCCCGCGAGGTGCAGGGCAGGCTCTTTCCGGCCAGCGCACCGGAACTTGGCGAACTCGATGTGCTGGGCGTGTGCCGCCCGGCGCGGTCGGTCTCGGGCGACTTCTTCGACTACCTGCAGTTGGAAGATGGCAGGCTGGCAATCAGCTTCGGAGACGTCTCCGGCAAGGGCATATCGGCAGCCTTGGTGATGGCCTCGCTGCATTCGATCCTGCGCACCCAGATCGCACTGCTCCGCCCGGGTCGCTCGCGGGGCTTGGAGCAAGCAGCCAGCCTTGTGGTCAAACAGGCCAACCAGCAACTGTGCGAGGGAACCTCGCCGGACAAGTTCTCGACCCTGTTTTTCGGAGCCTACGACCCCGAGGGCGGTGCGTTGACCTATTCCAACGCCGGGCACCTGCCACCGCTCCTGCTGCGCGGGGGCGTGATCAGCCAACTGGACATTAACGGTATGATCGTGGGAGCGTTTCCGCACGCAGAATACTCGGCAACGAGCCTCGCGCTTGTGAGCGGTGACCTCTTGGTGGCCTACACGGACGGGGTGACAGAGCCGGAAAACGCCCAAGGGGAGGAGTACGGCGAGGAACGGCTGCGCAGGGCGATCTGTCGCCACGCCGACCAACCGCTGCGGGCCTTGATCGAAGATGTCATGGGCGGTGTCGTCCAATGGACAGGCGAGTCGACGCTCCAAGACGACATGACGATGCTGGTCCTGCGGAAACGGTAATGGCGATCGCAGTGCATCAATCCCCGGCCCGCCGGATCAAACTGCTGATCGCGGTCACAACCAGCGCGCTGGCGGCGGGCACTGTGGGCTTTCGGCTGATCGAAGGCCAGAGCTGGTTCGACAGCTTTTACATGACGCTGGTCACCCTGACCACGATCGGGTACGAGGAGACCATTGGACTCAGCCAGTACGGGCGGTACTTCAATGCGGTTCTGATCATCACCGGATTCAGCGTTATCTTTGTAGCTGTCGGCATGCTGGTCGACGTCTTGATCCGGCTCGAGATCCTCGACCGGTTCCAACAGGTAGGATTGAGACGCATGCTGAAAAAGACATCCGATCACTACATCGTTTGCGGATTGGGCCGCGTAGGGCGAGGCGTGGTGCGGCAACTGGTGCTCGAAAAACAGCAAGTCGTGGCCGTGGACAAGGCCGGGCCGACGGAGCCGCTCGGACGCGGTATCGGAGTGCCAGTGCTGGCCGAGGATGCAACGCTGCAAGAGACGCTGGACAATGCCGGAACGCGCCGCGCCAAGGGCCTCGTGGCAGCCCTGTCCAGCGATGCCGACAACGTCTACATCACGCTTTCGGCCCGCGTGCTCAATCCGGATCTGCGCATCGTGGCCCGCGCCTCGTCCTTGGACGCAAAGAACCGGCTGCTGCAAGCCGGGGCCAACGACGTAGTCATGCCCTACGCCTACACGGGCTACCGGCTCGCTCAAGGCCTTTCAAGACCGCACGCTGCCGATTTCTTGGATGTAGCCAGATCGATGGAAGTGGCCGAGTCGGGCCTCGAACTCGAGGAATTCCGGATTGCTTCCGACAGCCCTTGGGTGGGCCAGACGCTGGCCGAGGCCGGCTTTCCCGAGAAACTGGACGCGGTCGTACTGGCGCTATCGCGGCGCGATGCCGAAACGCGCTTTAACCCACCGCAGGCCACCCGCCTGTGCGAAGACGACGTGCTGATCATCATGGGCCGGAAGACCACCCTAGACAGGTTGCACACGCTCAAGGGCGCCTAATGCTGCGCGCACTCACCGCCGCCGAGATGCGCTCGGCGGACCGGATCACCATTGAGGAGCGCGGGATTCCAAGCCTTGTGCTGATGGAAAACGCGGCGCAAGCAGTGGCGCGGATCCTAGGCGAGAAGATTCCCGGCTTGGCGAGTGAGAAGGTGGTGGTGCTGTGCGGCAAGGGCAATAACGGCGGTGACGGCCTTGCCGTGGCCAGACACCTCCTGCAACTTTGGCCGCGGCTCGATCTGACCGTCGCCGTGTTCGCAGAACTGGACGCGCTCTCCAAAGACGCTCGCGCCAACTGGGACATGCTCGCAGCCCAGGACTTCCGCGCCGAGCTAGTGGTCTCGAGCGCCGACTGGGCTGGCCTGCTGCCGCGAGTCGGGGATGCCACGCTGGTCGTCGACGCCTTGCTGGGCACGGGAGTGCGAGGACCAGCCAGAGGCTTGACAGAGCGAGTTGTCGCCGATGTCAACGCTGGCTTTCGCAACGCCAAGGTGGTGGCGGTGGACATGCCGTCCGGTCTCGGCAGCGATTCCGCCGAAATCCTCGGCCCGGCCATGCGGACCGACATGACGGTCACGTTCACAGCCCCCAAGGCCAGCCAAGTCCTGGGCCCCGCCTGCGAGCGCGTCGGCGACCTCTCCGTGGCGAGAATCGGCACTGCCGACTCCGTGATCGAGGCACTGCCCGGACCGCGCCTGCTGCTAAACGAGGCGGCCGATGCCAGTGAATACGCCGCAAAGCGCGAACGCTCCTCGCACAAGGGCAGCTATGGCCACGTGCTGGCCATCGGCGGGTCGGTTTCCAAGCCAGGGGCCATCCTCATGGCGGCGACAGCCGCTCTGCGGGCCGGCGCAGGCTTGGTCACGGTGGTGACTGCGGCCGGGGCTGCCGACACGATCATCGGCACGACTCCGGAGCTGATGCTGGAACCTGCCACCGCGCTGCCGGATGGAACGCTCGGCCCGGCTTGCCTCGACGCTCGCCTGTTCGAGGGCAAGACGGTAGTCGCGATCGGTCCCGGACTAGGGACTTCGGAGGCGAACGCCGCACTCGTGCGAAGGGTTGTTGAGGAGTGTCCCCTGCCCTTGGTGATCGATGCCGATGGGCTCACTGCCATTAAGGACTATGACTTGGGGGCTCGCCCGGCCTCTACCGTCCTGACTCCCCATCCGGGTGAAATGGGCCGCCTATTGGGCATGGCCTCGGCCGAAGTCCAGCGCGACAGGATCGCTGCGGCGAGGGGACTTGCAGCAGCAAGCGGCGCATACGCAGTGCTCAAGGGCGACCGCAGCCTGATCGCGGCCCCGGACGGCGACGTGGTCGTAAATCCCACTGGGACGCCCGGCATGGCAACCGCCGGGTCGGGCGACATACTCACGGGCATGGTGTCCGGGCTGTTGGCGCAGTTTCCGCAGCGCCCTGTCTTGCGGACCGTCGCTGCCGCAGTCTACCTGCACGGACTCGCAGGCGAATTGGCCGCGGGACAGCTGGGCGAGCAAGGCATGCTCTCGACCGATATCGCCCGCCATCTCAAGGCTGCGGCAGACATGGTGCGAGTGTGATCTACCGCACTCGGTCTGCCGCCCAGACAGCCGGCGTGGGAGCCAAGGTGGCTGCCATGTTGAGGGCACCGGCCGTGGTCATGTTGATCGGCGATCTCGGCTCGGGCAAGACCACGCTGGCCAAGGGAATCGTGCAAGCGCTGGGAGTGGCGCCGCCGGAAGAGGTGCTTAGCCCAACATTCTCGCTGGTCCACGAATACGAAGGCGAACCCAAGGTCTACCATCTGGACCTGTACCGCTTGGACACCGTGCCTGAACTGGAAACACTGGGGCTTGAGGACATCTGGGACCAGCGCGCGATCGTGCTCATCGAATGGGGAGAGCGCTTCACCAGCGAGCTGCCGGGCGCGCGGATCGAGGTCCGCATGGACTACGATGGCGACGAGGGCCGTGTGATCGAAGTCTGCACCGATGGTTCCGAAGGGCAACCGCGGTCATCCCAGTCGATATAATCTCTGGCTTGCCATGATTGCGTTGCTGCGCGGAAAGATCGCTGACAAGCAAGCGGGCAAAGTCGTCGTTGATGTCGGCGGCGTCGGCTACGAAGTCGCGGTCCCTGTCGAGACTTACAGCCAGCTGAGCGAACTCGGAGAAGAGGTCTCGCTATACGTGCATACGCACATGCGGGAGGGCGCTATCTCGCTCTACGGCTTCCACAGCCTGCGGGACCGCGGGCTCTTCGAGCGGTTCATTGACGTTAGCGGGGTCGGGCCGCGCTTAGCGCTGACCCTGCTGTCGGGCATGCCAACCTCCGACCTGCTGGCTGCAATCCGAGGCGGGGACTCCAAGAAGCTGGTGCGCATCCCGGGAGTCGGCAAGAAGACTGGCGAGCGGATCGTGCTCGAACTGAAGGACAGGCTGGGGAGCTTCGCGAGCGACGAAGGCGGTGCCGACACCGGCACCGGCGCGGTCGAAGAAGACGTCATCACCGTTCTGATCAGCCTTGGCTGCAGCGCGGACGCGGCCAACAAGGCCGTGCGCAAGGCTAGGCAGAACGGAGCGCCCGCGGAGTTCGAAACGCTCTTCCGCCAGGCGATGGAACTCGTCAAGCGCTAGCGGACGTCGGCATGGCCAAGCAGCGCATTGTCAACTCGGCAGCCTCGGACGAGGACCGCCAGTCGGATCTCTCACTCCGCCCCCAGAGGTTGGAAGAGTTTGTCGGCCAGACCACGCTGAAGGAAAACCTATCGATCGCGGTGGCGGCGGCGCGCATGCGCGGCGAGGCGCTCGATCACGTCCTGCTCTACGGCCCGCCCGGCTTGGGCAAGACCACGCTCGCAACGATTATTGCGAACGAGCTTGAAGTGTCGGCGGACTATACCTCCGGGCCGGTCCTGCAGAAAAAGCTGGATCTGAC
This sequence comes from Bryobacterales bacterium, assembly GCA_965207255.1. Lineage (GTDB taxonomy): Bacteria > Acidobacteriota > Terriglobia > Bryobacterales > UBA6623 > VXMF01. Next base: position 1,789,559 of record OZ242276.1, read on the forward strand.
CGGCATGCTCACGACCATCCAAGGGCGACAGGTCTTTTTCATCGACGAGATCCACCGGCTGCTGCCCGACATCGAGGAAATGCTCTACTCCGCCCTGGAAGATTTCCGAGTCGACCTAGTCGTAGGCGCGGGGCCGGGCGCACGCATGCACTCGATCCCGATCCCTGCATTCACGGCTATCGGCGCCACGACCCGCCAAGGGCTGATCAGCGGCCCGCTGCGCTCGAGGTTCGGCATCGTCCTGCGGTTGAACCCCTACGATTCGGTCGACCTGATGCGGATCGTGTTCCGCTCGGCAGGCCTGCTCAAGGTTGACATTGGGGAAGAGGCGGCCGAGGAGATTGCGCGCCGCGCGCGCGGGACGCCGCGCATCGCCAACCGGCTCCTGCGCCGGGTCCGCGACTATTCCGAGGTTCGCGCCGACGGGCGTGTCGACCAAGAGATCGCCTGCACGGCTCTGGATATGCTGGAAGTGGATCCGCTCGGCCTCGACGAGATTGACCGCAAGATCATGGAAACGATCCTGGCAAAGTACTCGGGCGGCCCGGTCGGCCTGAACACCCTCTCTGCTTCAGTCGGGGAAGATGCGAGCACCATCGAAGAGGTCTACGAGCCGTATCTGATGCAATTGGGCTTCTTGGACCGCACTCATCGCGGACGCGTGGGCACACCCCGGGCGTTCGAGTACTTCAAGCTGGATCCTCCGCTCGGGCCGCAGGGCATCCTGAAGTACTGAGGACTGCACGTGAGGAAGCCAACGCACTACATCGCCATTGAGGGCCCGTTGCGGGTAGGCAAGTCGAAACTGGCGGCGGCACTCGCCGAGCGGTTGCGCGGCCGTGCCATCTTCGACGAGGGTTCGAACCCCCATATAGCCGGCTTCTACACGGGCAGGCCGGGCGCCGCCTTCCGCACTCAGATGCACTTCCTGTTAAGGCGCTTCCGCCAGTGCTCGGAGGCCGGCATCGAGACGTCGCAAATCCCGATCGTGGCCGACTACATGTTCGAGCGGGACAAGATCTTCGCCTACCTCAACCTCGACGACGACGAAATCTCGATCTACGACTCCTACTACCGGAACTTCAGGCGCCAACTGCCCGTTCCTGGCCTGACGGTGTACCTAAAGGCCACGCCGGAGCTGCTGCGAGGGCGGGTTTCCACCGGGCCGGAGTCCAACGTCTCCGATGCCTACCTGGAGGCGATGGTGCGAGCGTTCGATCACTTCTTCAGCAAGTACGACCCCTCGGGACTCATCGTGGTGGACGCGGAGCAGACCGACCTCGTCCATAGTCCAGCAGATCTGCAAGCCCTAGTCGAGGAAGTGAGCCGTCCGGTCATCGGCAGCCAGGCGCTGTTGCCGATCTGACCTCGGCTGACGACAACCGACCCAATCGAATCGCATCTCATGACCCTGGAATGGATCCACCTATTGGCCGCTTTCGGCGGCGGCCTGTTCGGCGCTGCCATCGGTACTTTGCCCTCCTTCGTGTTCACCGGCCTGCTGGTCATCGCCGGTGCTGCCGTTGCGGCGGCCGGCGGCGGCACGGACGTGCTGGCGCACATCGCCTTCGGACCTGTCTTCGGGCCGCACATCGCCTTCGGCGGAGGCGCGGCGGCAACGGCCTACGCCTATCGCCGCGGTCTGATCGAGAGCGGTCGCGATATTTCGCTGCCACTGATGGGACTGGGTCGCGTGGACGTGCTCCTAGTTGGTGGGGCATTCGGTTCGGCAGGCTACCTGTTGGAATTCCTTTGGCGCCTCGCCGGGCTTGGCCCGCGCACCGATACCATCGCGATGACAGTCGTGATCTCTGCAATGATCGCGCGCCTGCTGTTCGGGCGGAGCGGGCTGGCGAGCCGACAATTCCGGCCGGACGAGCGCCGGAATTGGGTGCGGCACCAAGAACGCCCCGCCCAGTGCGCTGTGATCGGACTTGGCGTAGGCCTGTTGTCGGCCTTCATTGCCGTCACTTTCGGGCCCGAGCGCGGCGGCGACGTGCTGGGCTTCGGCATTGCCGCCGCGTCGCTGCTGTTCGCCCAATTCGGCCTCAAGGTTCCGGTGACCCACCACATGGCACTGCCGGCGGCCGCTGCTACGCTGGCGTCCGGCAGCTTCCTAGCGGGCCCCGCGTTCGGAATCGTCGGCGCATTCGCGGGGGAGGGATTCTCTCGCGTTTTCCACCAGCACGGCGATACGCACGTCGATCCGCCGGCAGCGGGCATCGCGATAACGATTGTGCTAGTGCGACTGCTGTGGCCCCTGCCGATTCCATGACAGGCGGTCAGCCACAAGCTGTCTCCGGACGGGCCGCTTCGCGCCCGCCCGCGGAGCTGGTGGGTGTATCATGAAGCTTTCTATGGGTTCCCGACTCAAACTCAGCGTGATCTGCAGTTCCTGCCTTATCTCGATCCTGCTGGTCGTGGGGGCGGTGCTCGGCAAGAGCGAGCAACAGGAAGGGGCATACCGCCCGCTGGCCGTATACACCGAGATTCTCGCCCGCATCAAGAGCGACTATGTCGAGGAGCCGGACATCCCAAAGGTTACACAGGGCGCCCTGCACGGACTGGTCGAGTATCTCGACTCGGCGTCCAGCTACCTTTCCAAGGAGCAATTCGAAGCCTACCGGGAGCGTTTGGGCAATTCCGACGGTGGCAGCGGCCTCTCAAGCGGCATGGTCGTGCGCAAGCAGGGGGCCTACACGAGCGTGTTGGCCGTCGTGCCGGGATCGCCGGCCGACAAAGCGGGAATCCGCGCCGATGACTTGCTGGACGCCATCGACGACGTGAGCACGCGGGTCATGCCCCCGGCCTACCTGCAGGCGATGCTCAGCGGTGCGCCGGGCACTAGCGTCAAGGTCATGGTGCGCCCGGTATCCGATTACGAATCGCCAGCGGAGCACACGCTGGAACGGACTGATCCGAGCCTGCCCGAAGTCGCATTCCGCATGCTGGAAGATCGTATCGGGTACGTGGACGTGGATTTCCTGTCCGAAGACCATGTCGGCCAAGTGGCTGCGGCGATTCGGGGCCTCGAGGCGGATGGCGCGGACAAGCTGATTCTCGACCTGCGCGGCAACGCGCTGGGAAGTCCCGCTGCCGGCATCGCGCTGGCCAACCTGCTGCTGTCCGAGGGCCCGATCACCAAGCTGGACGGGCAGAACTACGCCGCGAAGGTGTTCAATGCATCCGCCGACTCGACAGTGACCGAGCTTCCGGTCGCTGTGATCGTTGACCGCCCGAGTTCGGGGGGGGCGGAGATCGCCGCGGCCGCCATCCAGCAGAACGATCGCGGCGAGGTGGTGGGGGAAGAGACCGCCGGGCTGGCCGCAGTCCAAGAGACCATCGGCCTCGACGACGGAGCGGCCCTGATTCTATCTGTCGCGAACTACCACGGCCCCGACGGCGAGGTAATCCACAACGAAGGGGTCACGCCGGCTCGCGCCGTTTCCCAGCGAGAGTTGCGGCGCTTCCGCGAAGTGCAGCATCGCATGTTCGATACCACTGAAGCGCAGCGCAAGGCCGAGGAAGACGTGGGCGATCCGTTCCTAGAGCAAGCCATCGAAGCTCTGAAGGGCTAGGCCCGAGGGCGGGGCTATTGCACCAAGGTGCGCTGGTCGCCCGGCACGGGGTTGGGATTTTCGATTCGGATCTTGCCGAATGCCGATTCGTACTGCGCAACGTTCTGGGCCAGCACCAGATGCAATGCCTTGGCCTGCTGCGGGCTCATGTACACTCCAACGAACGAGGAAAACGTGACCTCGCTGCCAGTGCCCACCGTGAGGCGCCCGAACTGGAGGAAAAAGTCCCACACGCTGACGTTGACCTGCACGCTGTTGGCGTAGTCCTCGCGGTAGTCCTCGGCGCGCACAACGCGCACCTTGTCGGGTTGGGGCTGTTCTTGGACGATTCCTGTCGTCGGCTTCTCTGCCATATCCGTATTATGCATCTGTGAGGGCCGTCGGCAGCGGCTGTCGCATATCAGAGTGTCCAGGTGTTCGAGCGCCATCAACAACGCGAAGCCCTGCGGCTCGCCGCTGCTGACCTGATCTTAGCGCTGGCAGCGTTCCTAGCGTCCTACTGGACGCGCACTTCGCTGCCCCTGCGCGAGTTCTACCTCGCCCCGGCGGCCCACCTGGTCGTCCTGGCGGCGGCATTGGCCAGCGTGGTGACCAGCGGGAGGGCTACCGGCACATACGCGCGCCTGACCACGGCGGATCAACCGCCGATCCTCGCCGACACTCTGCGACAGACGCTGGCCGCCTCGCTGGGGCTGCTGACGCTGCTCTACCTGCTCAATCTCGACCCTCCGGTAAGCCGCCTGTTCCTGGCCCTGTTCTTCGTCTATCTCGCCACCCTCCAACTCATCCAGAGATCGCTGGCGGAGAGATTTCGCGGCAGCTTGCGCCGAGCGGCCGCCGCAGTCACTTCGGTCGTCGTGGTTGGCAGCGGCGAGCGCGCCATTGAGCTCGCGCGAGACATGGAGGCATCCGAGCGCCACGGACTGAGGCTGCTGGCACTGATTGATTGCGACTCGGAGAGCGAGACCCAAGTGACCCTGGGCCGCCCCTACCCTGTCCATCCGCTGTCCGCCTTGCCGCGCCTGCTCACCGAGCAGCCGATCGACGAAGTGACATTCACTGTCCCCGCCGAGCGGCTGCGGGAACTGCGCGATGTGATCGCCCTGTGCGACGAGCACGGCGTGACCACTCGTGTGGTTGCCGATTTCTTTCCGCACGAGCACAGCCGCGTGCATTTTGACCGCTTCGGCGACCTGCCCATGCTGACGTTCTCCATCACTCCGGCCAGCGACCTGCAACTGATCGTCAAGCGGGTCGCAGACGTGCTGCTGTCAGCCGCCAGTCTGATCGCGCTCAGCGCTCCAATGCTCGTTGTGGCGGCGCTGGTGAAGTTCACCTCGCAGGGCCCGGCGCTGTTCCGGCAGCAGCGCTGCGGTCTCAACGGGCGACTGTTCACCTGCTACAAGTTCCGCTCGATGGTGGCCGACGCCGAGTCCAAGCTACGCGGACTCGCGCACCTCAACGAAAAGGACGGGCCAGCCTTCAAGATCGGCGACGATCCCCGGCTGACACCGGTCGGGAGGTTCCTGCGCCGGTTCTCGATCGACGAGTGGCCCCAGTTCTGGAACGTCCTCAAAGGCGACATGTCGATCATAGGGCCCCGTCCGGCGTTGCCTGCCGAGGTCGGCCAGTACAAGATCTGGCAGCGGCGGCGGCTAAGGATGCGCCCGGGCCTCACCTGCCTGTGGGCGATTCGCGGCCGGGACGGGCTGGACTTCGACAGTTGGATGCAGACGGACCTCGAGTACATCGATCGCTGGTCGCTGCTGCTGGACTTGCAAGTCTTGGCCCGCACGATTCCCATCGTGCTGGCGGGCAAGGGAGCGCACTGATTCGAGTGCGCCAAATCTCGGCCGCAATGGGCAGGTCACCCCCCCGCCAAGGGGTGCGGCACAAGTGGCGGACGGGGTATGTTGCCGGACGGACGCTTGATGGTGACGTCTTCGAACAGCAGCGAGGGTACCACCAACGAGACGAGGACACGACGGCTCACACCGGCAAATCCAAAGGCCGAGCCGCCACCTCCGAGAAACGGCGCGGTATGCACTGAGGTGGTCTGGGAGGCGGCCACGATGTCGCGGAAGTCGGACTCGCGCATGCCAGCCAGAGCGACCTTGCCGACCAACTCTTCGCGGCCATCGGGAAACAGCTTGTAGGCGACCGCTCCGCCGATTTCCGAGCCATCGCCACCGCGAGCCGCCGAACTCGGCCCGCGGCCTCTTGAGAGCCGCCCGCGAGCGTTGCCGATACGCCGAACGACAATGCCGTATTCGAGGTCCCGCTCCTGCACGAGGCTGAGCAGTTCGCCGCGCAGCTCGTCCTCCGCTAGCCCCTGCTGGGGAACCACGAACAGGTTTGACGGCGCAGGACCGATACCGCGGCGGTGCCCGTTGCTTGCCAGTACGCCTTGGACCGGATTTCTTGTCGAAAGCAGCGTCTTGAGGATTCCGCGCTGGACGAGCGCGGTCTCGTCGACGGCCACGCCGTCGTCGTCTACGGCATAGCCGCCCAACAGGGCAGCCTGCTCGTGTTGCTGACGAGTAGGATCGTCCGTCACGTTGAGAAACCGCGGCAGGACACGCGAGCCGATCTTATCTACGAACGGATTGCCCGCCCGCTGCATGGCGCGCGCGAAGCGCGAGTCGTCGGCGACCGGAACGCGGACCGCGAGCAAGCGCGGGACGAGGACCTGTCTGACCACCTCGGCGGCCGCCTGCCCTTCAAACAGGATCGGGCCGGTGTAGCGGTCCAAGACCGGAGCGGCGCGAAGTTGCTGCAAGCGCGTGGCTAGGTCGGCGGCCAGCGCGAGTAGCGCGGCTCGGTCGGGCAGGCGTTCCCAAGCGCGCTCATACACCGCGACCGCATCCTCGAAAGCCGTCCCGTCAGCGCCTTGCGTGCCCGCCAAGATTTGCACTGAAGCCGAAGGATCGAGCCGGGTGAAAGAGGTGCCCTCGCTGTTGACATACGAGACTCGGTGGCTCGCGGCCTCGGTCTCGACCTCCGAGACAAAAATGTCCGGCAGGCCCCGGAAGGCCGCGGAGACTTCCGAGGCCGCAGCCTCCAAGGCGGCGACGCTGACTGCAACCGGTGCTCGTTCATCGCTGTGTTGGTATGGCTCTTGTGCGCTGAAGTCCGGCACTTGCTCGACCCGCGTCTCGTTCTGCAGAACGGCGCGCTTCTTTGAAAGATGGTCCAAAGCCTGCTTGTAGGCGTTGTCGGTTGCCAGCCAGATCTTGCGCCTCAACTCGCCATAGTCGTCCTCGAGCGGCAGCGACGTGGGGAACCCTGCGCGCGAGAGTGCGGACCCGAAGTCGGGCCGTGTGTAGAGATTGGTGTTATCGAAGCTGGAGTCGCCCACGCGCACCTCCACCGACAGCAGCCGACTGGCGCTATCGCTACGGCTGACGACCGCGCCAAGCGAGGCGCTTGCCTGCGCACGCGTGGATTCATGCACCCGGTAGGCCACGAAATATGGCTTGCTCATGTCCCGCAGTTGCAGTTCGGCCATGGTGCGTTGCAACTCGTCGCGCATCGCCTTCATGAGGATGGACTCTTGCGCCAGCAAAGGCGTGGTGCCCAGCAGGGCAAGCACCGCAAGGGCGCGTTGGACAGGCCAAGTCATCGAACACCTCCGCTTTCCAGAGTCCGCGGCGCGGACAGGGGGCCGTCTGGCGCGGGCAGCAGCGGCAGCGGAACCTGCGACTTCGCCTTCTTTTGCACCTCGACCTGAGACACCAAGATCGCCGGGGACGCTGCCGAAACTGGCACACCGCCCGATTCGGCGCCGCAGGTGCCGTTGAATACCCCTAGCTCGCCGCCCGCCGAGATGACCTTGCTGAAGGTGGTCAGCGGTGTGCCGATGAGATCGACGCCGCGAACCAACTCTTCCCTGCCATCGGGATAGATCCGATAGACCACGACTGGGGTGACGTTGAAGGCGTTCGGCACGGTACGGCCGGTGAACGTGAACCCGCCCTGAACATCCTCGAAGTAGAGGCCATATTCCTTGCCTTGCTCCCCAAGCAGGGCGATCAGTTCCTGCTTGAGTTCCTCTTCCGAACGCGGGTCGCTGACTTCCACGAATAGATTGGACTGCCGCGAGACCGGGGCGAACCCGGCCTGCTTGCGCCCGTGGCCGTTCGAGCGGTCGAAGCCCTTGATGGGTGTTCGCGACATCAGGAACCGCTCCAGGACGCCGCCTTGGATCACCGGCACGCGCCGCGCCTTGACGCCTTGGTTGTCGTAGTGATACGAGCCGGCCAGTTCCGTCGAGCCGATGCGCGTGATCGTAGGATCGAATACCACGGAGAATGCCTCGGGCAGCACGGCCTCTCCGAGCATGCGCCCGAAGGTCTGGGCATCTTGGTCCCGCTTCTGACGATGGCCTTCGACCCTGTGGCCCAGGATTTCGTGGAAGAATACCCCGCTCGCTCGCCCTGAGAGAATCGCGGGGCCGGTATAGGGCTCCGCCAGCGGCGCATTGCGCAGCCCTTCAAGGTCGCGAATCATTCCACTCACCGTATCCAGCACGGCCGCATCGTCCGGCAGCCCGCTGGGAGCGAAGGCGAAAAACGACTCGTAGCGAGGCAGTTCCATCCCGTCGTCCGCCTTGGTCCGCGCTGAAATCACCAAGCGGACGCGAGGCTCGGAGGTGCGAAGCGTGGTGCCTTCGCTATTGACGTACCAGCGAGTCACCACCGATCCGCTGACTATGGCATCCGCTGCGTAGACATGAGGGGAGCGCGAGAACGGAGCCGAATAGCGCTTCAGCCTGTCTTCCCAAGCAGCCAGATCCAAATCAAACGAACGCTCGGGCTCAATTGACTGCTGCTGGGCCTCGGCCGAGAAATCAGCCGTCCGTTCCTCGTCCTGCACTGTGACCTGAATATTGGTCTTCACCTTGGTGAGCTGTTCTGTGGCTTCCTTGTACTTGCGATCCGTCTGAATCCACAGCGTGCTGCGCAGCGCATCGATGTCCGCGACCGGGACCTCCAAGCGGGAGAACCTAGAGCGGCTGGAACCGCCCCTGCCGCGGATCGGACGCGTGTTGTCAAGGTCGTGCGTGCCGACTCTGAGATCGATGTCCAGCAAGCGGCGCTCGCTCTCGGCTCGGCTGGCCAGCGCTCCGAAGGACGCTCGGGCGGAGACGGAGCGTTCCTCGGTGATCTCATAGCTGAGGAAATACAACGGAGTAGGCTGATCGGCTAGCGTTTGGACCGAGCGCTCGATCTCCTGCTGCATTGCATCGAGCACTGCGTCAGATGCGAGAGCCGGCCAGACAGGTAGTAGCAACAAGGCTGCGGTCGCGCGGAGCGCCCCCTGCGCAGGTGGTATCATTCCGTTCGCCATCACTGTGCCTATTCTAAGAGGTGTCCGGCAATGCCCGGATGTAACCGAAGGGCAGGTTCGACAACGCCAAGGCCCTGCGTTGGAGGGCTTCGCCTCACCCTGCACGGCGAGCGAGCTGGTGAGGAAGCTGCCACTCTTGCTCGCCGCTGCGGCCCTCTCTTGTGCGACTGTGCCGGAGACCGCCGTGGAAACACGGCCGAACATCCTGCTGATCGCGGTCGACGACCTGCGACCCGAACTCGCATCGTTCGGCACGGCGTATATTCGATCGCCGAACATCGATCGCCTTGTGTCAGGCGGGAGGGCGTTCCGCAGACACTACGTCCAAGCACCGACCTGCGGCGCGTCGCGTTACACCCTGCTGACCGGGCGCTACGGGGGAGCCAGCAACGCGGCGTTGTTCGAGCGCGCCGCACAATTGAAGGACGTTCCCGGATCTGTGCCCCCGAGCATGCCGGCGTGGTTTCGCGAACACGGCTACACGACAGTCTCGGTAGGGAAGGTCTCACATCATCCCGGCGGCTTCGGAGGGGGGGATTGGGACGACCCGCTCCAGCTGGAAATGCCCGACTCGTGGGACCGCCACCTGCTGCCCGCCGGTCCGTGGCAGCATCCTCGCGGATGGATGCACGGTTTGGCCAACGGCGAGATCCGAGCGGACCCCGCTGAGATGGACGTGTACCAAGCCGAGGATGGCCCCGATTCGATCTATCCGGACGGGGGTTCGATCGACGAAGCGTTGAACCAGCTCGATCTGCTGGCCTCCGATTCCAGCCAGCCATTCTTCCTTGCCGTTGGAATCCTTCGCCCACATCTGCCGTTCGGCGCGCCGCTGAAGTACCTCGAGCCGTACGCAGACGTACAACTGCCGCCGACACCCTATCCGGCGAAGCCGACAGGAAAGACCACCTGGCACCCCTCAAACGAATTCCGGAAGTACAACCTCTGGAATCGCGACCCGGACACAGACGCCGACTTCGCTCTAGAGGTGCGCAGGCACTACGCCGCCTGCGTGACCTACGCCGACGCTCAGGTCGGGCGCCTCATGGAACGTCTCCGAGAGAGCGGCGCCGCAGGGAACACTATCGTGCTGCTCTGGGGGGATCACGGGTGGCATTTGGGCGAGCACGCCATTTGGGGCAAGCACGCACTCTTTGAAGAGTCCTTGCGCTCCCCACTGGTCATCTCGTACCCCGATATTCCGAAGCCCGGGACGGTGACAGATGCGTTAGTTGAAACCTTGGACGTGTTTCCCACCCTGTGTGACCTAGCAGGGCTGCCGGAGCCAGGTTTCGTCCACGGTGCGACGCTGCGGCCGATCTTGGAAGATCCCACCGCGCGCGGCCACCCTGCAATCTCTTACCGCCCCAGAGCCCGGTCGATTCGTACCAGCACGCATCGGCTTATCCTTCACGATGACGGGTTTGCGGAACTCTACGACCACACTTCAGCCGAAAAGGAGACAGTGAATGTTGCGGCATCGAATCCAACCTTGGTGGCGGAGCTGACCAATAGCCTCCAAAGTCGCCTGGAGCGGTGAGACTTCGGCTCTCTGCCCGCGGCCCAACATCGCCGAATCGTGTGGTGCTAGGGGATTGCGTTACGCCAAGTGATAGACTGGCAACACAAGAGGGGTTCCGCTGAGCCGTCCCTCGCCCTACCCCAGCGGCGCTCTTCTCTCGCAGCGGACCTATGCCTTCCGGGCTGATCAGACTGAGCATTGCCACCTTGGCGGCTTCGTGGCTGTACGCGGCACCGGAAGCGCCATTCGCCGCCGAAGCGATCAACTTCTTCGAATCCGAAGTCCGGCCGATCCTCCACACCCGTTGCGCCGAGTGCCATAACGACCAGCTCCGCACCAGCGGGCTCTCGCTGGCGACCCGCGAAGGCCTGCTGGAAGGCGGCAATCGCGGGCCGGCCATTTCCATTGATTCGCCCGCTCAGAGCCTGATTCTCGAGGCATTGCGCCAGTCCGAGGCACTCAGCATGCCGCCCGACGGAGAGCTGCCAGACGCCAAGATCGCCGCAATCGAACGCTGGATCCAACTCGGCGCTCCATGGCCGGAGACCTCGCCGGCTCCCGCCCCTGCCCCAACCCAAGCCCATTGGTCATTCCAGCCGATCGAGCGTCCGCAACCTCCTCGGGTCTCGCAGCCGGCGTGGGTGCGCAACTCGATTGACCGTTTCGTGCTGGCCCGGCTTGAAGAGGCTGGCTTGGCACCATCGGCCCAGGCATCGGACGCTACCTTGGTGAGGAGAGTCCACTTGGACCTGACCGGACTCGCACCCTCACCAGAGGCGGTTCGCGACTTCATCGAAGACCCCGCAGCCGATGCCTACGAGCGCCTGGTTGAACGCTTGCTGGATTCTCCCGCCTACGGCGAGCGCTGGGGGCGGCACTGGCTTGATATCGCCCGCTACGCCGATTCCAACGGCTACAACGCCGACGCCCCCCGCCAAATCTGGATGTACCGCGATTGGGTGATCGATGCCCTCAACCGCGACCTGCCGTTCGATCAGTTCGTGATCGAACAGCTCGCCGGAGATCTGCTGCCGAATCCCTCCAAGCAACAGATCGTGGCAACCGGATTCCATCGCAATACCCTGCTCAATCTCGAGGGCGGAGTCGACTTCGAACAGTACAGGGTCGAGTCCGTCGTTGACCGCGTAGATGTGACCGGCATTGCCTTTCTGGGGCTCTCCCTTGGCTGCGCCCGCTGTCACGACCACAAGTACGACCCCATTTCGCAGCACGAATTCTACGAGTTTTTCGCCTTCTTCAACAACATCGACGAACTCAGCGGGGACTTCAAGAATAACGAGGGCCGTGCCCGGGCCTACGAGCCCGTGCTCGAGTTCGGCACTGACGAGCAATACCTGCGCCGGGATGCCATCACGGCGCAAATCGAGGCCATGCAGGCCGAGCAATCCGCTTACCAGAAGAGTCTGATCGCCCAACAGTCCGAGTGGGAGGCGAGCCTGACCGAGACCCAGATCGCCGAGTTCCCGCTCGGCGTCCAGCGTCTCCTGCGCACGCCCCGGGAGGATCGCTTGGAGGCCCGGCAAGTATTCGTGCGGAACGAATTCCTGGCTCAAGACCCTGGAGTACAGGAGCGCCGCAGGGCCATCGCGGCGGTCAGAGCGCTGTTGCCCAAGATCCCAAGCACCTTGGTGATGCGCGAACTGTCCGAACCGCGTCCGACGCACATCCTGCTACAGGGCGAGTTCCTCAGCAAGGGCAAGCAGGTATTCGCCGGCACGCCCGCCGTCCTGCCGCCGCTAGAAGCCGAGAATCCGAATCGCCTAGACCTAGCCCGCTGGATCGTTGACCGCGCCAATCCCTTGACGCCGCGTGTCACGGTCAACCGCATCTGGCAGCGCTACTTCGGACGGGGAATCGTGGCAACCGAGAACGACTTCGGCACGCAAGGCGAACGTCCCGACCATCCAGCCCTGCTCGACTGGCTCGCTTCCGAGTTCGTGGAAAACGACTGGAGCCTGAAGTCTCTGCACCGCTTGATCGTTACGTCAGCGACCTACCGCCAAGCCTCAGAGCAGCGTGCAAACTTGGCCACGGCAGATCCCGCAAACCGCCTGTTGGGCCGCCAGAACCGACTGCGGGTAGAATCCGAGATCGTTCGGGACCTGGCCCTCTCGGCCAGTGGTATGCTGGCGGCGGAGATTGGCGGCCCGAGCGTGTTTCCGGCTCAGCCACCCGGAGTGATGATTCGCCAGCCTTGGCCGGAGAGCAAGGGCGAGAACCGCTATCGGCGCGGGCTGTACACCCATTTTTGGCGCACCAGCCCACATCCCGGCTTGATGGTCTTTGACAGCCCGGACGCGCTTACCACGTCGACCAAGCGCAACCGCTCCAACACGCCGCTGCAAGCGCTCACGCTGCTGAACGACACCGGTTTTCACGAGTTCGCCCAAGGACTCGCCCGCCGCGTAGTGGACGAGCGCCCCGATGGCGGCGTGGCCGAGCGAGCCGCTCACGCCTTCCGCATCTGCCTTGCCCGCTCGCCGTCGGCAGGCGAGCTGGAAACGCTTGCCGGGCTCGCCAGCAGCCAGTTGGACGAGTTTCAGACGTATCCTGAACAAGCACAGCAGACGCTCACGCTGGGCAGCCGAGAGGGCGACAAGCCGCCCGAGCTGGCCGCTTGGACCACCGTGGCAGGCGTGCTGATGAACCTTGACGAGTTCGTAACTCGGGAGTGACCCGTGATGACACCCAGACAACACGAGCTCTTGCACGCCACGCGGCGACACTTCTTCAGCCAGTGCTTCGTAGGACTGGGCGGTATCGCGCTGGGCGGCCTGCTCGGCGCGAGGGACCTGCACGCGGCACCCACCCTTGATTCGCGGAATCCGCTCGCACCCAAGCAGCCCCACTTCGCGCCCAAGGTCAAACGGGTGGTCTACCTGTTCATGGCAGGTGCGCCCAGCCAGTTCGAGACTTGGCTCTGGCGTCCGAGGCTCAGGGAGTTGGACGGCCAAGCCACCCCAGACTCTTTCCTCGACGGCAAGCGCTTCGCATTCATGGAGCAGTTCACCAAGCAGCGGCCCAAACTGCTCGGACCGCAGCGCGACTTTCGCCGCCACGGCCAGTCCGGCACTTGGGTGTCAGAGGTCTTCCCGCACATGGCCGCCATCGTGGACGACCTCGCACTTATCCACTCTCTGAGGACGGAGAACTTCAACCACGCTCCCGCCAAGCTCTTCTTCAGCACCGGTTCTACGCGCTACGGGCGGCCGGCAATGGGCTCGTGGATCACCTACGGCCTAGGCAACGAATCCGAAAACCTGCCCGCCTTCGTCGTGCTGCGCTCCGGCGAGCGCAATCTCATGGGCGGGGCCAACATCTGGGGCAGCGGTTTCCTGCCGACAGCCTACCAAGGCGTGGAATTCCTGCGCTCGGCGGATCCTATCCCGAATCTGTCAAGCCCTGCCGGTTTCTCAGCGGACAGACAGGCAGCGCGGGTCAACGCTATCCGCGATCTCAACCTAGCGCGGCTGGCAGACGTCGGCGATCCGGAGATCTCCACCCGCATCGCTTCATACGAACTCGCCCTGCGCATGCAGACGAGCGGCCCGGAATTGATGGACCTGTCCAGCGAGAACCAAGCGACGCTGGACCTCTACGGCGCCGAACCTGGCAAGTCGACATTCGCCAACAACTGCTTGGTCGCCCGTCGCCTGCTGGAGCGCGGCACGCGCTTCGTGCAGCTCTACCACACAGGCTGGGACCACCACGGGAACCGCGTCAACAACCTCGCCGACAAGCTGGACGAGGTGGCCTTGGACGTGGACCGCGCCTCGGCCGCACTGGTGACGGACCTCAAGCGGCGCGGGTTGCTAGACGACACATTGGTAATCTGGGGCGGCGAGTTTGGCAGGACCCCGATGGGCGAGATCAAGGAACTGCCCGGGCGCAACCACCACATCGAGAACTTCCCCATGTGGTTTGCAGGCGGCGGCATCAAGCCCGGCCAGACCATCGGAGAGGTCGACGAGCTAGGCTTCTTCATCACCAAAGACCCGATCGAGGTCCATGACGTGCAGGCCACCATCCTGCACCTGCTCGGACTGGACCACACCAAGCTCACCTTCCGGCACCAAGGCCGGGATTTCCGGCTCACGGACGTGGGCGGGCGCGTGATACAGCCGCTGCTCGCCTGACGGCCGGCAAACGATCTACACCCGCGCCGCAGGCCTGCGCCCCACCGGACAGGCCCGCGGCGGTGCCGCAAGAGGCGCGCGATCGCGCCTCAGCTACAGCCCGAAGTCGAGCCGCAGTTCGGGCAGCGGTAGCAGTTGCCGTTCACGCTCATGATCGAACCGCACTCCGTGCAGAGCGGACCATCCACCGGCGAGCCCATGGCCTGGACCTCGCCCACGTCAGCATCGGCCATGCGCGACACGCTTGACTGCCCGGTTGGCACAGCCTGGTCGATTTGGCGCACGGCTTCCCCTTCGGCGGGAGGGTACTTCGCGCCCAGCCAGCGGAAGATATAGTCGGTGACCGACTTGGCGTAGTGGATATCCTTGTTGTTCGTCCAGCCGCTCGGCTCGAACCGAACGTGGCCGAATTTCTCCACCAAG
This sequence comes from Bryobacterales bacterium, assembly GCA_965207255.1. Lineage (GTDB taxonomy): Bacteria > Acidobacteriota > Terriglobia > Bryobacterales > UBA6623 > VXMF01. The sequence continues at coordinate 1,804,588 of OZ242276.1, forward strand.
GTCTGGAGCGGCACGCCGTACTGCAGCGTCAGCGAGACTGCCGTCGCGAAGTTGTCCATCAGGCCGCTGATTGTCGAGCCCTCCTTGGCCATGCGGATGAAGATCTCGCCGGGCCGCTTGGTGTCCGGATAGAGCCCGACCGTGAGATACCCCTCGTGCCCGCCGACCGAGAACTTGTGCGTTAGCGACTCGCGCTCGTCCGGCAGCCTGCGCCGCAGCGGGCGGGGCGTAGTGTCTTCGGACGCACCCGTTCCACCCTTGTCCGACTGACCCGTGCTGAGCGGCTGTGCCCCCTTCGAGCCATCGCGGTAGATGGCCACAGCCTTCAGCCCCAAGCGCCACGCCTGCATGTAGGCGTCGGCTATGTCGTCCGCGGCGGACTCCTGCGGCATGTTGATCGTCTTGGAGATCGCGCCCGAAATAAAGGGTTGCACCGCAGCCATCATCTTCAGGTGCCCGCCGAAGTGGATCGAGCGCTCGCCGTTGAGCGCCTTGAAGCTGCAGTCGAACACGGGCAGGTGCTCGTCCCTGAGGCCCGGCGCGCCCTCAATTGTCTCCGTCGAGTCGATGTGGTCTACGATCTCCGCGACCTGCTGCTCGCTGTAGCCGATCCGCTCGAGCGCTTCCGAGACCGTGTTGTTGACGATCTTGATCACGCCGCCGCCGACCAGCTTCTTGTACTTGACCAGCGCCAGCTCCGGCTCCACGCCGGTCGTGTCGCAGTCCATCATGAACCCGATCGTGCCCGTCGGCGCGATCACCGTGACCTGGCCGTTGCGGTAGCCGTGCTGGCGCCCGGCCCCGTAGGCCTCGTGCCAGACCGCTTCGGCCGCAGAGCGCAGTTCGGGCTGCACGCCCTGGCTGGCGATCTGCTCGCTCGCATCCCGATGCATCCGAATCACCTCGAGGAAAGGTTCGCGGTTCTTTTTGTAACCCTCGAACGGACCTCGAACTTCGGCGACCTGCGCACTCGTAAGGTAGGCCTGGCCGCACATCGTGGCCGAGACCGCGCCCGCGATGGCCCGGCCGCGATCCGAGTCGTACGGCACGCCCATTGACATCAGCAGCGCGCCTAGGTTGGCAAAGCCGAGGCCCAGCGGGCGGTAGGCGTGCGAGTTGGACGCGATCGTCTCGGTCGGATATGCCGCGTTGTCTACGAGGATCTCTTGCGCCAAGATCACGGTGGCAACGGCCTTGCGGAAGGCTTCGACCTCGAAGTCCCCGTTCGCGGACTCGAACTTCTTCAAGTTCAGCGAAGCCAGGTTGCAGGCCGAGTCGTTCAAGAACATGTACTCCGAACATGGGTTGGAAGCATAGATTCGGTCCGTGTTCTTGACCGGGTTCCACTTGTTGATCGTCGTGTCGAACTGCATGCCGGGATCGCCGCACTGGTGCGTGGCCTCGGCGATATCGGTCAACAGCTCCTTGGCGTTGTGGCGCTCCCTGGGCTGCTTGCTCAGCACCGAGCGGGTCCACCAGTCGCCCCCCTCGTCGGCCGCGCGCATGAACTCGTCCGTCACCCGCACCGAGTTGTTGGCGTTCTGGAAGGAGATCGTCGAGTAGGCGTCGCCGTCTATGGCCGCATCGTATCCGTGCTGGATCAAGACGTGGGCCTTCTTCTCTTCGCGGGCCTTGCACCAGATGAAGTCTTTCACGTCCGGGTGATCGACATCCAAGATCACCATCTTGGCGGCGCGACGCGTCTTGCCACCGGATTTGATCACTCCGGCAAACGCGTCGAAGCCCTTCATGAACGACACCGGGCCGGAGGCCCGCCCGCCGCCGGCCAGGCCGGCGTCGTCCTCGCGGATGTTGGAAAGGTTCGTGCCGGTGCCGGAGCCCCATTTGAACAGCATGCCTTCCGTCTTGGCCAAGTCGAGGATCGACTCCAGAGAGTCCTGTACCGAGTTGATGAAGCAGGCCGAACACTGCGGCCGGTGCTGGTCGGGATCCAGCGCTCCAACGCGCTCGCTAGACTCGTCCCACGCCCAGCCGTAGCCACGCGACTCCTTGCGCACGCCAACGTTGAACCACACCGGCGAATTGAAGCTCGCCTTCTGGGTCAGCATCAGGTGAGCCAGATCGTCACGGAAGGCTTCGACATCAGCCTCTGACGCGAAGTAGCCGCCAAGGCCGCCCCAATCCGCAATCGTGTCCACGACCCGATGCACCAGCTCGCGCAAGCTGCGCTCGCGATCCGAGCGCCCGACGGTGCCATGGAAGTATTTGCTGGCCACGATGTTGGTCGCGGTCTGCGACCAGTCGGACGGCATTTCCACGTCCGTCTGCTCGAAGACGATGTTGCCCTTCACGTCGGCGATCACCGCCGACCGCTGCTCCCACTTGAGCGTGTCGTAGGGTGTCTGGCCTTCCTTGAGATCCCTGGTGAAATAGCGCCCGAACGCCAAGCCGCGCCGGATCTGCACTGCCTCGTCGGCACCCTCCGCCCCGGTGGCAGCAGCCACTCCCGCTCTAGGCTCTACCCGAGTGTCAATCCCTGCCAAGCTCATCGTTTCGATTACCTCCATGCTGCTGCCGCAGCATAAGCATCATGTACTGACGCCTACCGGCTCCAAGTCACAGTGCGCACCACTGTAGCACATCAGCTTGTATATGTCTCAGCAGGTGCACTAGATATTGGAGATCTCTTTCCAAGGCATGCGATCCCCAAGAGATTCTCCAACCAAGCATACAACGCTGTCAACCCCCTGCCAGAAAGTCAGAGGATTGCGCTGAATCACGGTAACCTCGTACGTATCAATGCCATCTGCCAGTACCTCGCCACTAATGCGCGAAGAAACAGAGCGAATTTTTTTCGGCGTGTTCTCCAGAGAGGGGAATCACGCCCAGATCGATTGCACGCCATCGCGCCCGATCCGGGCCTCGCCGCTGCGCACGATGGCGAATTTGGTCGCGATCGGACCGATCATCTCGTACAACACGACCGCCGACAGCACGATGGTCGAGATGACCGAGTAATACTGGGGGAACTGCTTGCTGATCATCAGCACCAAGCCCACGGCGAGACCGGCTTGGGTGAGCAACCCGAAGCCGAGCAGATTCTGTACTTGGGGGTCCATTCCGAGCCGCCGGCTCCCGAGCCAAGCTCCGGCAAACTTGCCGCCCCCGCGCGCGAACAGGTAGACCAGCCCCACCATGCCGATCGATGCCAAGCGCTGGACGTCCAAGTCCGCGCCTGCCAGCACAAAGAAGATCGCGTAGAAGGGCGGATCCGTGCCCTCCAAGGTCTTGAACAGACGGCGGCTGCGCCGCGAGAGGTTGACCATGGTCGCGCCGACGGCCAAGCTCGCGATGAGCGGCGACAGTTCGGCGATCCGGGCCACTCCCACGCACAGCAGGATGGAGCCGGCGAGCAGGATCAGCATCTCTCCCGTCTCGCTGACTTGGCGCGCCCAACCGGCCAGCATCAGGCCTGTCAGGAAGCCGAGCGCGACCGAGCCCACCAGCTGCCACACCAGCGGGAAGCCCGCTTGCCAAATCGTCTGCCACAGGCTCTGCTGGCCCCAGTCGGCGACCATGTCCACTAATGCCGCGCAAACCAAGTAGGCAATCAGGCAGACAATGTTGTTGACGGCGATGATGCCCAGCAGAGAGTCGCTCAGCGGGCCGCGGGCATTGCACTCTCGCAGCACCATCAAGGTCGATGCGGGCGCGGTCGCGATCGACACCGAGGCGAGCAGCAAGGCGACTTGCCACGGCTGGCCCAAGGCCAGCATCGTCGTCAGCACCATGGCGGCGGCCAGCATGGACTCGACAAGCGTCAGACGCACGATCTTGCCGCCGATACGGCGCACGAGGCTGAACTCGAAAACTCCGCCGATGGAGAATAGGATCAAGCCCAGGGCCACCTCGCTGAGCGCCTCAAGCGCTTGAATGTTCTCGTGGCTCACCCAGCCCAGCACAGATGGCCCCAGCACCATCCCGGCCACGATGTAGCCGGTCACCTCCGGGATGCGCAAGAAGCGCACCAAGTGCCCAGAGGCAAGCGCCAGCAGCAGGATCAGTCCTAGTGATGACAGTTCATTCATCGACCCGCACCAATGTGCCCCACATACGCCCGCGGCGCTCCAGGACAAGATGGGCCTGGCTGCCCGCGACCCCGAAAGCGACCTCTAGCTCGGAGAATGACCGCGCCGGCCTCTGGTTGACCATGAGCAGCCTGTCGCCCGCACGGGCACCCGTGCTCGCGGCAAGGCTGCCGGCCATGACCGGCCCTAGCGGCAACCCTCCGGCCGGGGCGGCGAAGCCGCCGGTAGCCACGGCAGCCTCGGCAACCGGCCGCGCCTGCAAGCGGATCCTGATCTTGCGCCGCGCCCGCCAGATGAGCAGGTCGAACAGCTCGCGCGAGACCGGCAGTACCAAGTTGCTCATATCTTGCAGGGTGGCCACCTCGACGCCGTCGATCGCCAGAACCATATCGCCCGGCATCAACCCCGCCTCGTGCGCCCGATGGCCCCACCAAGTCTCGCGGATGACGATTCCGCCCGGCTGGCCGAAGAAATCCAACTCGTCATCGTCGGCCTCGGCCAGCCGCATGCCGTAACGCTGCGCCAGCAAGTCCCGGGTTCCCGCCGCCGCGCGCGCTTGCAATTCCAACGCCCCGGCCTCGACCGCGATCAAGGTGCCGGCGCAGTCCAGCGCTACCGCGATCAGCCCTCCGTCGAGCGAGAAGATGCCCGCACCGGCTTGAGATGCCCCGAGCTCGAGATTGGTCAGCACTTCCAGTACCTCGACCTCCCCGCAGCGTTGCTCCATGACGCCGAATAGATTGCCCGGCACGTAGCGCAGGCCGCCCGCGCTGGAACGCCACACCGCGAGCAGCCAAGAGCCCCAAGGGTACAGGCGCACGGGGCGGCGCCCGCTCACCACAGCGTCCAACGGCGCTTGCAGCAGGACGTAGGGCAGGTGCGGCGCCGCCACGCTCGTCAACAGCTCGACTTCGCGGTCGTCGAGGGCCGTCCGGTCGCGGTCGGGAAACGGCCCCAGCCGCGCCGAAGTCACGACTTCGCCGGCCTGCCAGACCACCCCGCTCTGGCCAGTCCCGGCCAGCAGCACCACGCTCTCCTCCACTTGCGTAGCGACATAGGAGAAATGCCCCGCAATGCGCTCCAGCATGCGACGGTCAGCAAAGCGGCCCAGTTGCGGCAGGTCCGAGGCAGCCGCGGGCCCCACTTCCTCCGACACCACTCCAGGCCTGACCGCAAGGCCTACCAGCAGAATCAGCAAGCACGCCACGGCCAGCACGGCGACATAGCGCGGATCAGACCTCCGGACTGCCATCGAACTCCATCGGTGGCGCTCAGACCACGACCCCATCCCTGCTGATGCGATAGTCCGCGACCAGCAATGCCAGCGCCCCGGCCGCGCCGAGAATGCACCCGAGGATCATCCAGACCGGAGTGCCGGCTCCCGCAGCCTTGCCGAGCGCACCAGCCGCCCAACTGCCGGCCAAGGCCACCACCAGCGAAATGTGCAGGGAGCGCATAACCCACGGGCTCCGCCCCAACGTCGCCGACCAATGCCCCAGGCGCAGGGTTTGCGAAAACAGCAAGCCAGTTGCCAGACCCAAGACCGGCACCCCTGCCACTGCCAACGGCGCAATGCTCGCATAGAGCAAGCTGGCTACACCTGCTACCGTCAGTGCCAGCGCCGCGGCCAACGAGCGGACGCTGTCGAGCAGCGTGGGCAGGCGTTCCGCAATCGCCCACCCGAACGCTAGCCCCAGCCAGAACAGCGCCATCACGGCCGCTCCCGCGACTAGGGAGAATCCCGCCCGCTGCGACAGGTATGAAGTCAGCCAAGACGCGCTCAGACCGCAAGCGGTCGCCTGCAGCAGCAGGCTGGCGGAGATCAGGATGCTACGCGGGCGGGAACCTACCTCGGCCCGCCCTGCGCCCCAGCGCTCGGCAGCGACCTCAAACCTCACGCGCCCCGCGCGAATCGACACCACCGCCAGCAGCAATGGAACTGCTGCTGCGCTCAGCAGGACTGGATCCACCCGCGCCGCTGGACTTGCGACCCACGCGCCGACCAAACTCGCTAAGGCGCCGCCAAGGCCGAGACTGGCGCCGCAAATGCCCATCATCGCGGCGGGGCGCCAAGGCGGCAGCATTGCGAGCACCAAGGCCAAGCTCAGCCGCAAGCAGGCACCGCACGTGATGCCTGCCAGGAAGAAGACCGCGGTTGCGGGCCGGGCCGCCTGCAGTGTCGAGAGATAGACCATCCCACCTGCGGCACCAATTCCGCATAGGGTCAGGTATGCCTGAGTCGCCTTGCCGTGTGCCGCCCAGACGGCCAAGCTGCGCCCGGGCACTAGTGCGCACAGCGCACCCGCGGCAGCAGTCGCCATGGGGGCTGCCACAGTGGTCGAGGCCCAGCCCTCGCGCAGGACCAGGATGCCCAGAAAGGCCAGTCCCGCGCCCAGCAGGAGCAGCGCCAAGGCGGTGAGCCGAATATGGGGCGCCCCCGGTATCCGTCTCGGCAATGCCGCGTCGGGCATGGCCGCATTGTATCAACGGACATTGGGCCGCCGATCTTGGCAGCGGCAAGTCCCAGATCCTAGGAATCCGACGCCAGAATTCGCAGCTGGGCGCCTAGTTGCTTGACGGCCCCCCACAGCAGCGCAGCTTCAGTCGAGCATCCGATCAGCTTCATTCCTCGCGCGACCCAGAACTCCGCCAACGCTCCATCACGGACTTGGATGGCGGGCCAGATGCCGCGCTCTTCACAGGCCGCGATCACGCGCTCAATGGCTCCGACCAACTTGGGGTGGTACCACTGTCCGCCAACGCCGAGCGAGATCGACAGGTCCGCAGGACCCACCAGCAGAGAGTCCAAGCCCTCGACCGCCGACATTTCGCTCAACCGGTCCAGTGTGCGCACGGACTCGACCTGAGCGATCACCAACGTCTGTTGATTGCAATGGGCCGTGATCTCATCGAAGGTGGCGTCCTGATAACCAATCTGGGGCGGGCCCAAGCCGAAGCCGCGGTGGCCCAGCGGAGGGAACTTGGCCCCCCTCACGGCGTGCGCCAGTTGATCGGGATCCTCGCAGCGGGGAAAAATGATGCCCTCGGCGCCGGAGTCCAGCGCTCGCGCCACAAGGTCGTATTGAAAGTCGCACACGCGCACCACGGCTGTAATGTCCGTCATGCGGTAGGCCCGCACCAGCTCGTGCAATGTGTCGGAGGAAAACGGGCTGTGCTCGGAATCGAGGAACACCCAGTCCATGGCCGCCGCTTGGAACATCTTGGGGACTTCGGCCGTGCCGATTTGGGAATGCGCGATGCCGACGGCGACCTTGCCTGCCGCCAACCTGGCCTTGGTCTTGTTGGGCCTCATGCTCCAACTGTATCTCAGCCCATGATCGCCCTACCCGCTTGTCGCGGGCCGCTCTCGGGCTGGTTCCTCACAGGTTGACCAAGAGCGCCGTATTGAGAAAGGTCTGGGAACCGCCGCCCGGCACTTCCCGCAGCACGAATTGCCCCGCCATGAACCGCGACACACCGAACCGCACTTCGACCTTGGGCACGGGGGCGTATCGCAAGACAAAGTCCAACTCCGACCCGATGTGAGCGCTGGAAGCGCCGCCAGGCGGCGCGTGCACTCGCGCCACGAAGTTGGTTTGGTAGAGACCGTCGTAGCGGCTGGCGAGCCGGAAGTCGAGGAAGTCAACGTTGATCTGCCATGTTCCGGACGGGTGCAGCTCAACGCCCGTCTTCAATGCTCGCAAGTTGCGGAGTCCGACGATGTCCTGCTCGCCATAGATCCTGTGCGGCGACGAAAACAGCGTATCGAAGGTGCCGATGCGTTCGTCCTGCGGATCGGAGTCTCCGCTGGCGTAGCTCCATTCCACGCCGAGCCTGGGCCGCAAGCGGCGTCGCTCGAGCGTCTTTCCCAGCGCCCAGACGCCCATCCAAGCGTTCTGCCGACGGTTCCCTGCACCTCCTCCCTGGCCCGCCAAGATGACTTGATAGTCCCATGTTTCGGCGAACAACCCCGATAGGCGCGAGCCGGCGGTGCGCAGTTGCCCGCCAAGATTGGAAGCCATGTCCAGCGGGCGCCGAGACGTGAAATAGAACGGCTCAAGTTCATGGCCGCCCAACCCCGACCCGATCACGCCGACAGCGCCATACACCCAGCGTGTGCGCGAAGGCGGGTCAAGCCCGTCGCTGATGTCCACTTGGGTGACTGCCAGTAAAGTGACGCTGTCCTTGCCACGGCGCAGCACAAGCTCCGATCCGTCCCAAGCCGGAGAGATGTTGTTCCAGTTGCGGATGCCGATGAGCCGTTCGTCAACGAACGCGAGTTCGCGCCTGCCGACAAACAGCGTGAGCGGCCCGTCTTCGCGGCCCAACGCCACGTAGCCCTGGCGAATATCGACGGGGTCCTCGAGCGAGCGACTGTTTCGACCGGGGGCGAATCCCTGCACCCGCGAATCCTGCGCTTCGACGAAGACCCGCACTTGGCGCGTCGGTCGCAGCGTCGCGTCAAAGCGCAGGCGCGTAATCCCGAGGGCGTCCTGCTTGGTCGGATTGTCGCCGCCCCCGTTGCGTGTCTCAGCGCGCGCCCGCAACTGGGCCCCGAATTCGTAGCGCGGTTCTTGCTCTCCCGTCCCGCTCTGGCCGCGTGCGGTGATCGGCGGAAGGGCCGCTAGCGCGGCCAGGACCACTCCGCACGCTGCGCGCTGAAACCGCGTCTGCATTTCCGCAGATCCTAGGCCAGTTCCGTCACCGGACCACTAGGCGTCGTCGCTGACGCTCAGCACCGCCAGGAATGCCTCCTGGGGAATATCGACGCGTCCGACTCGCTTCATCCTGCGCTTGCCTTCGCGCTGCTTCTCCAGCAATTTCCGCTTGCGAGTGATGTCGCCGCCGTAACACTTGGCAGTCACGTTCTTGCGCAGGGGCGCGATGTTGTCACGGGCCACGATGCGGTTGCCGATGGCGGCCTGCAGGGCAACCTCGAATTGCTGGCGCGGAATGAGCTTGCGGAAGCGCTGGATCAACGCCTTGCCGCGGTCGTAGGCCTGGTCCTTGTGAACGATGATGGACAGGGCGTCAATCGGATCGCCGGCAACCAAGATGTCCAGTTTAACCATTGGTGATGCCCAATAGCCCGAGAAGTGGTAGTCAATCGAGGCATAGCCCCGCGACACGGTCTTGAGGCGGTCATAGAAATCGAGCACGATCTCATTGAGCGGCACCTCGTAGGTCAGCACGACACGGCTGCCCGCGGCATACTCGAACCCCTTCTGCACGCCGCGCTTGTCCTCGAACAGCTTCAGGATTCCGCCCAAGTACTCGTCCGAGGTGATCACGGTCACCGTGAACACCGGCTCCTCAATCTGCTGGATCGACGCTTGGGGCGGCCAGCGGCTGGCATTGTCGACCTCCACCACGTCTTTGTCGGTCTTGGTTACGCGGTAGCGCACGCCGGGCGCCGTGGTGATCAGACGCAAGTCAAACTCTCGTTCCAATCGCTCCTGCACGATCTCCAAGTGCAGCAGGCCCAAGAAGCCGCAGCGAAACCCGAACCCGAGCGCGACCGAACTCTCTGGCTCGAACTGGAAGGAGCGGTCGTTGAGCTGCAGCTTCTCCAAGGCGTCGCGCAGCAAGTCATGCTGGTGGGACTCGACCGGGTAGAGCCCGGCGAACACCATCGGCTTGGACTCTTCAAAGCCGGCCAGCGGCTCGTCTGACAGGTTACGCTCATCGCATACCGTATCGCCGACACGGGTCTCGGTGACGTTCTTGATGTTCGCGACCACCCAGCCGACCTCGCCCGCCGACAGTGTCTGGCAGGCGACCGGCTTAGGAGTGCGGAACCCGAGTTCTTCGACTTCGTAGCTCCGCCCGGTCGCCCACAGCCGGATTTTCATGCCCTTGGAGAGTGAACCGTCGACCACGCGCACCAGCATCACGACACCGCGGTAGGAGTCGTACCACGAGTCGAACAGCAGGGCCCGCAAGGGCGCGGACGGGCGGGCGCGCGGCGGCGGCACGCGCGCGACGACGGCCTCGAGCACCTCCGCCACTCCAAGGCCGGTCTTGGCGCTGATCCGCAGCGCATCGTGCGCTTCCAATCCGATGGTGCTCTCGATTTCGTCTTGGACGCGGTCGGGCTCAGCCGCAGGCAGGTCGATTTTGTTCAGCACGGGCACGATCTCTAGATCGTGTTCCAGCGCGAGATAGGTGTTCGCCATCGTCTGCGCCTCGACGCCCTGCGCGGCGTCCACTACCAACACGGCACCCTCGCAGGCCGCCAGACTGCGGGACACCTCATAGGCGAAATCGACATGGCCGGGCGTGTCGATCAGGTTTAGCTGGTAGGTCTTGCCATCCAGCGCCTGGTAGGCGATCCGTACGGCCTGCGCCTTGATCGTGATCCCCCGCTCGCGCTCGAGATCCATCGAATCGAGCACTTGCTCCTGCATCTCACGGCTGCTGAGGGCGCCGGTCGTCTCGAGCAAGCGGTCGGCCAGCGTCGACTTGCCATGGTCGATGTGGGCGATGATCGAAAAGTTACGGATCAAGGAGAGGTCCATGCAGTTATGGAAGGCTTGCTCGGCGGCAGGTCCGATCGCCGAACACTCTCCCCTGCTCTGATTGTAGCCATCCACCCGCAGTGCGGGCGATGCGCGCTGTGCCTTTGAGTGCCTTGGCGGCGAGTTCGCAGCGCCGCCAAGGCCGGATTACCGGATCACGATCCGATTCGGTGGGGTTGCTCGGAGCGGGTGACGGCTACGACCGTGGGACGGTTCACCGTCGCTCCTCCGAAACTGGAGACCCGTTGCTGGCGCGTGCCGCCTTCTCCCGGATGCTGGATCGAGACCATCATCAGATCTTGCGCGGAGTTCATGATGACCGAGGCACACTCGGCCCCGACCACTCCGCTGAAGATCTGGCGGTTGTAGCCCCGCTCGGAACCTTCGGTAGGCACGAAAAAGATGCCGTCGTTGATGCCCAGGGTTCGGGGCTGGCCGTCCGTTGCGATCAGCATGTTGCCCCGCTTGTCGAACGCCAGGTTGTCCGGGTTCGCGATCCGGCTGACGCGCTGCGGGTCGAATCCGGCGAAGAAGGCACCATCGTCTTCGTCGGCAGGATCGCCGCACAGCATGAAGATCTCCCACTCAAAACGCGTGGCGCCGTTGTCAGCGTTCCGTTCCGATATTTCCACGATGTGGCCCATCGGGTTGGGCGCCCGCGGGTTAGGTGCATTCTCGTCACCTGCGGCGCGGCGCGTGTTGTTGGTCAGAGCCACATAGACCTTATTCGTCAGCGGATTGACCTCGATGTCCTCCGGGCGGTCCATTTGCGTCGCTCCAAGCAGGTCCGCCGCCTGGCGCGCGAACAGCAGGACTTCGGCCTGGCTGGTGAAGCCGTTAGTCGCATTGATCGAACCGTTCTCATAGGTCAATGGCAGCCATTCACCCGTTCCGTCGTCGTTGAACTTTGCAACGTATAGCGTCCCGCTGTCGAGCAAGTCGAAGTTGGCGTAACGGCTCTCCGAGTCATAGGTGCCGTCGGAGACGAACTTGTAGACATACTCGAAGCGAGCATCGTCCCCCGAGTACACGACAGCCCGGTTGTCCGCTGACAACGTTGTCGCAGCCGCCTCGTGTTTGAAGCGACCCAGCGCCGTGCGCTTGCGGGGCATCCAGTTCGGGTTGTACGGATCAATCTCGACCACCCAGCCGAACTTGTTCGCCTCGTTTGGCTCGTAATCGAGGTCAAACCGCTGCTGGAAGCGCCACCATTGCCGTCTGCCGCCCTCTTCTCTGACACCGAAGCGGTCGTTGGCAGCCTTGGCCATCTCATCGGCTACGCCGCGGCCGTTGCCAAAGTACTGGTCGAAGTTCTCTTCGGCGGTGAGGTACGTGCCCCACGGCGTGATCCCGCCGCCGCAGTTGTTGAGCGTGCCCCTGACCTGCGTTCCGGCCGGATCCGAGCTTGTCACGAGCAGTGGGTGACCCGCCGCTGGGCCGCTGATGGCAATCGGCGTCTCGCCGTGGATCCTGCGGTTGAAGGCACTTCCGAGATAGTGCTTGTAGCCCGGACCATCGTCGCGCCGGTAGGGAACAGTCAAGAAAAACGACACTCCGTGCGCGGCGATCTCGTAGTCCACCTCGCGCTGCGTGGTCCGCTCCGCCGAGTAGTTCCGGAACATCAGGTCCGGGTTGGTGTATTCATGATTCACGCCGACGATGCCCGACCCGTGGACGTAGTCGAACCACGCCACGAAGTCGCAGTTATAGCCCACCTGCTGGCGTTGTGCCGCCGGGTCGAGATCGTTGGGGTCGAACTCCGGAGCGTTCTTGGTCAGCGGCTGCCCCCAAGCTGCCAGCGCCTCCCACTTGTAACCCTCCGGCACGCCGATCTCGTCTGCGGCGCTGCCTTGGATCGGGGCGAATTGAAGCCCGGAGCCGTCTTGCTGGCCCTTCAGGTTGGCGATCGTGCCCATGGAGAACAGCGGTGCCAACACGCCGCCCTTCAGCACGGAGCGGCGGTGCAGTCGCCGGGCAAGCACCTCGTCGAACGTATCGCTGCAGCCTCGGCGGGGCTCGTTGCCTTCGAAGCCGAAGTCGCCTGGCGCGATTCTTGATCTGTTTGTCATTAGCCTCCTTAGCCCGGATCATCCCGAGCCCAGAATGGCGACTATATCGAGGCTGTGTTAACGCCCAATTACAGATCGCGAAAGCTTCCGTGACACGATGGGCCACTTGCCGAGAGGGTCGGCCGCAAGGATTGATTGCGTCCGCTTACTAGCGGTTCAGCGCTGAATTGCCCGGCGCACGCCTCTACCTGCGCCCCTAGCTCGCATCTTGCGTGGCGAGTTCTTCCAATAGCTGCCGAGCGCGACTGAAGGTTGCCGCACCTTCGCTCTCGAATCCCGGCCACTCGAGTGTGCCGTCGGGCTCGAAGCGGACGCCCTTGGTGCTGGACACCACACGCATCAGGCGGTCCGCGCTGACCTTGGAGTCCTCCCGCAGCTTGACAACCAAGCGGTCCCCGCGCCGTTCGATCAAGGGGACGCGCATGGACTCCGCGCGGTGCTTGAGCAGTGCGTGCGCCAGCAGGTTGTCGACCGCATCCGGGAGCGGGCCGTAGCGGTCTTGCATTTCCGCGACCGCGCGGTCGCGCTCCGTCTCGTCTCGCACGGCGGCCAGCCGCTTGTACAGTTGCAAGCGCTGCGTCTCCTCCGGCACATAGCTCGCCGGGATGTGAAAGTCCAACCGCAGCTTGATCTGGGTCCTGACAACCTCCTCATCCCGCTCGCCCCGCAACTTGCGCACAGCCTCCTCGAGCAACTGCGTATAGGTCTCGAGGCCAACGGCAGCAACCTGCCCGCTCTGCTCGCCGCCGAGCAAGTTCCCGGCACCGCGCAGCTCCATGTCCAAGGCGGCCATCTTGAATCCCGCGCCCAACTCGCTGAATTCCCTTAGAGCCGCTAGCCGCTTGCGGGCGACATCGCTCAGCTCGCGATCCGGCGGCACCAGCAGGTACGCATACGCCCGCCGATTGGACCGCCCGACTCGACCGCGCAACTGGTATAGCTCGGCCAGCCCATACAGGTCCGCATGGTCAATGATGATCGTGTTCGACAGAGGAATGTCCAAGCCGTTCTCGATGATCGTCGTGGCCACCAGCACGTCGAAGTCGTGGCGCATGAAACCGACCATGACTTTTTCTAGATCGCGCTCCGCCATCTGCCCGTGCCCAACCCGAAAGCGCACCTCCGGAAGCGCCGCCGCCAGCCGGTCGGCCTTGGCTTGGATCGACTCCACGCGATTGTGCAGGAAATAGACCTGCCCGCCCCTCCGAACCTCCCGGCGGACCGCGGTGGTCACCATGCGTTCGTCGTACTTCGCCACGACCGTCTGGATGGCTAAGCGGTCCTGCGGCGGGGTCTTGATCACGGACACATCGCGCAGGCCCATCAGCGACATGTAGAGCGTGCGCGGGATCGGCGTCGCCGTCATGGCCAACACGTCGACGCTCTGACGGACCTGCTTGAGCCGTTCCTTGTGCCGGACACCGAAGCGCTGCTCCTCGTCGATAATGAGCAGGCCGAGGTCGCGGAACTCCACGTCCTTCGACAGCAGGCGATGGGTGCCGATCACGATGTCCACCGTGCCTTCGCTCAGCCGCCCGATGGTCTCCCTGATCTCCTTCGGGGTGCGAAAACGGGACAACATCTCGATCTCGACCGGGAAGGCTGCGAAGCGCTGGCGGAACGTTTCCAAGTGCTGGTAGGCCAAGACCGTGGTCGGCACTAGCACCGCCACCTGCTTGTCATCGCCCAACGCCTTGAAGGCAGCGCGCATCGCCACTTCGGTCTTGCCGAAGCCCACGTCGCCGCACACCAGGCGGTCCATGATGCGCGGCGATTCCATGTCGCGCTTGATCTCCTTGGTGGCCGTCAGCTGGTCTTCCGTCGGCTCGAACAGGAAGGAATCCTCAAACTCCCTCTGCCAGTTGCTGTCCGGCGAGTACGAGAACTCCCGGCCCAAGGTGCGCTTGGCGTACAGTTTGAGCAGGTCATCGGCCATCTCCAGCAGGCGCGCCTTGACGCGCTTCTTGGTCTTCTCCCAGGTCTGGCCGCCCAAGCGATCCAATTGGGGCTTCGGACCGCCCGCTCCGTGGTACTTGTGCACCAAGTCCAAACGCGTGAGAGGGACGTATAGCCGCGCCTTCTGGGCGTACTCGAGCAAGAGGAAGTCTTCACTGCGCCCGCCGGCCTCAACCTGCCGCACGCCGAGATACTGCCCCACGCCATGCTGCGCGTGAACCACCGGGTCCCCCACCCGCAAGTCCTCCAGATCCGTCAGGAAAGCCGCGCTGGCGGCCTTGCGCCGGCTAGGTCGCGGGAGCCCGTCCGTGCTCGCAAAGACATCTTGGGTGCCGTAAACCGACAAGCCCGCCTCGGGCAGCACGCAGCCGTGCGAAATTGCGGCCTTGACGATGATCGCCGAAGGCACGTCGTCCGAGATCGCGGCCCTTTCCTCGAGCTGTCGGCTGAGACCCTTCGGACGCTCTCGCAGGACAACTTGGAACGGCACCTCGTGCTCGCCGAACAGGTCGGCAAGCCGCTCTAGGTCGCCGACGGTAGATGCCGCCACCAACACGCTGGAACCCTCGGCAATCTGGCCCCTGATCTCTTGCAGGCAGTGGCTGATGTCTCCCTCGAAGCGCGGCACCGGCCGCGAGCGAATGCGCCCGGTCGCTTCGGCCCGCCCGAATGATTCGGAACCGAATTCCAGCTCGTTCAGCAGGACAAGCTTGCGCGCCCGGGCGGCATCGCGGAACTGCTCCAAGCTGATGTAATACGTGCCGGGCGGCTGCGATCCCCCCTCGCCCGACTCTTCCAAGCGCTCCCACAAGACGGCGGCTTCGCGTTCCAGCGCCTGCGGTTCGTACGCCAGGACCGCGGCTCCCGGGAGCAGTTCCAACAGCGAGGCCGAACGCCACTGCGGCTCGACCACGCTGAATTCCCACCCGGGCGGCAACAGGCCCGCCCCGGAGCCGCCAGCCGGGTACTCCTGCATGGGAAGGATCTCGATTCGATCACCCGGGCGGATGGATTGTTGCGTGCGCGGGTCGAACTCGCGGATCGACTCGATGGTGTCGCCGAAGAGTTGCAAGCGATACGGATAGCGCGTGCCGGGAACGAACAAGTCCACGATGCCGCCGCGAACCGCGAACTGCCCGACCATCTCGACCGGCTCGTGCCGGCGGTAGCCCACCTCGCCCAGCCGCTGCGCCAACCCCTCCAGAGGCTGCTCTTCGCCAACCCGGAGTTGCCAGGCCAGGCCGCGGTAGGAATCGGGCGGGGCCAGCCGTTGGAGTGCGGCGGCGATCGGCGTGACAACGATCGACACCTGCCGCCGGGCCATGCGCCACAGCGCAAGCGCCCGACTCTGCGCAATGTCGGGATGCGGCGAAAGCCCGTCGAACGGGGTTACGTCGTGGGCGGGCAACAGGCACGGCGCGACGTCTCCTTCGTCCGCCGCGACCATCTCAAACCAAGCGCTGATCGTTTCGTGCAAGGACTCGGCGGCCGCTTGGCTGCCAGTGACGACGAGCAGCGGTCGCCGGGTTTGCAGGCGCAGGACAACCGTGTAGGCGGCACTGGCGGCTCGGGACAGGCCCGAGACCTGCTGCACGCACGGCCCGTGCTGGCGCAGTGCCGCAATCAGAGACTGGGCCGCATCGTGCTGCCCCAGCCTCTCAAACCGGTCGCGCAGGCCGCGGGGTGTCAACTTAGGCGCATCCGGAGAATGTTGGCCACCAGATCAGTCGTAGAATACCCCGCCTCGACCGGAATCGCGAGCACCTCTCCGCCATGCTCCTCCACGATCTCTCTCCCGGCGATCCAGTGCGCCCAGTCCGCCCCCTTGACGAGCACGTCGGGCAGCAGCAGGCGTAGCAGCGCGTGCGGCGTCTCCTCGCCAAAGACCGTGACGGCATCAACACAGGCGAATCCGGCCAGCGTGGCTGCGCGTTCGGCCTCCGACAACACTGGCCGCGCCGCGCCCTTGAGGTCGCGCACGCTCTGATCCGAGTTGATCGCGACGATCAGTCGATCGCCGTGCTCGCTAGCGCGCTCGAGCAGGCGCACGTGGCCCGGGTGCAATAGGTCGAAGCAGCCGTTGGTGAACACCACCCGGTCGCCGTCCGCCTGCCATTGCCTCCGCAGCTGGGCTGCAGCCTGCCGCTCCAGCACTGCGCCCATCGAGCCGGGCCCGCCTAGGCTCTCACGACGACGCGCGAAGCGTAGTCCTTGGAGACCGGCAGCTGGTACGGAAACTCCTCGATCTTGCGGTGAATCGGACCGCTCTCGGTCAGGGAACTGCCGTACAGCGAGAAGGAGTCCGGCTCGATGTAGCCGAAGTCGCGGGTGGGCAATTCCTCGATCGCCTCGTGCATCTCGGTCAGGTCGCACTCGCCGCGCAAGCGACCCAGGGTTAGGTGGGGCACGAACGGACGGACCTCCGGCGCGATGCCAAGGTGCGACAGGCGCGAGTCGACGGTGCTGGCGAGCTGGCGCAGCGGCGGCGTGTTCTCGGCGATCACCCAGAAGACCCGCGGGCTGCGCGGGTAGGGGAAGAATCCGAGCCCGGCCAGCGGCACCTTCACCTTGGCCGGGACCCGCACGCGGCTGAGAGTGTCGACCACCTCGTCGAGGCGGTTTTCGTCCCAATCCCCGATATACTTCAGGGTCACGTGCATATTGCGGGGATGGACCCAGTGGATGGGAGCCATCGGTGCGAGACGGCGCACCAGCTCCGTCAGGTTGGCGATGACCTTTGTGTTCAAGTCGAGTGCAACAAACAAGCGCATGCTTAGCTCCAAGGGCGGCGAGGAAGTGGCCTGATCCCTATTCTTTGTGGACCGAGACCTGATCCGAGGGGGGTTTAAGGACAATGGTCTCGGTTTGCTCGGGCTCGGTCAGCGCGACTTCTGCGCCGTGCGTCTGAAATCCCTTGCTGATGACTTGGATCAAGATCGCGCCGCGCGGAAGCGGCGGCACCGGCGTGCTGCCCTCGTTGCTCGTCTTGAGCTCGTAGGCAGGACTCTTCCGCTTTAGTTTCTTCTTCTTGCCGGTGAGCTGACGGACAATCACGCTGGCACGCGGCACGGGGCGACCTTGCTCGTCCCTGACCAGTATCCGCAGGGTGGTCCATTGCTTGGCGGCCACCAGCAGCCCCGCTCCCGGCAGGGCCGCAACTAGGGCTGCTAACACGCCCCGCCTGCCCGGCGAGGATCCTAGGACAGAGTTGCGGAATACGGTCACGACGATCAGAATATGTAGCTCAGCGCCCCGGAATAGCTCCGGATCGCTTGCAATAGGTTTAGCACCCGACCGTCCGGAACCTGCAGCGGTACGTAACCGGTCTTGAGCAGGTTGCGGAAGTCGGCGCTGGCCTCGAACTTGCCCGGCATGCCCGCGACGCCGGGCAGCGGCTGGCGCAAGACAAGATTCAATCCCGGGGCCGAGCGGGAGGCGAAATCATTGAACGGGTCGGCCGGCAAGACGGATTCCCGGCTGGACCACTGGTAAGAGCCCGTCATCAAAGTCCTGGCTCCAGGCAGCTCGGTCGACACCGAGGCCAGCAGCATGTGGGCACCCTGCGACTCCAAGACTGCCCTCAGCTCCTCCGACACGGCCGAGCGCAGTTGCGCCCGCGTCGGCGCAAGCACGCCGCCATAGCCGTACCCAAGCGCTGCCTGCAGGCGGTCGCGGATGTTGCGCGAATAGGACACGCGCACGCCCGGGGTGCGGTAGTTGCCGCCGTTGAGAGTCGCCGCGGCGGAGTACAGATCCGGCACGACCTCGCCGTCTCCGAACACACCTTCGGGCACTGCCGCCGAGATGGCAGCGTCGCGTATCGAGTCCCGGTACACGGCCGCCTCGACCATATTGTTCCCGAAAGTCTCGCGATAGGCCACCTCGACGTGCTCGGAACGCTGCACCGTCGGCCGGCCTTGAACCACCGCCACGCGCGGGAACATGCCAAGCTGGCGCACGTTGCTGCGCAGCGCCGCGTCTTGGCCGACCCGCGTCGCCGTCGGCGGGGGCACGCCGGAGGCGTAGCTGAAGGCCAGTTCGCGATCCCGGCCCAGCTTGTACACGGCCTTGCCATACGGGCTGGCAAAGTGGAGTCGATTGACGAAGTTCACCGATTCGAAGAGCATCCCGTACTCGACGCGCAACGAGTCGGTCAACTCCACCGAGTCCCCGAATTCCAGCGAGAACGTCTCCAAGCGCGGCACTCCCTGCCCGTCGAGTTGCGAGCCGAACACCCCGCGGGTGGCCGCCGACGAGGCTTGCAACTGCCGGACCGTCAAGGCTACCTCGGGCTTGGCCAGACCGATCTCCTTGGCGTACGTGGTGCGAAACGCGGTCGAGCCGCCCGCAATGTCAGGCCTGCCAGCCCCGCTGCTGCCGCTCACCGTCAGATCGTGGGTGCCGAACAGCGAGGTCGCCACGGCAAAGGCGCTGCCCAGATCCTGCTGCGCGTGCAGGCCGTTGGAGCGGTTGCCCTGGCCGGCGCTGAGTTCAGCGTAGGCATGGGTGTCCTCGAAGGTGCCATCCAACTTGCGCAAGAAGCGCTCGCGCTCGTCAGGCTCGCCGGGCGCCATGCGCAATACGCTGCGCCGCGAATGCTTGGCCCGCAGCACCCACTTCCAACGCTCGGACATGTCGCGAACCTGGCTGCCGTATGCCAGTTGCAGGCTGGCGAACACGCCGCGCAGCGACACATCCAGGAAGGTGCGCTCGTTAGGCTCCACCGACAGCTCGGCTTGGCGCGCGAGGGCGAAGTTCGCCTGGCGCACCTCGATCGCATACACGCCCGGAAACAGACCGGTGAACTGGAACCAGCCGCGATAGTCGCTCCGGATGGTTTGCACGACACGGCCGTCGGCGGCGAGCAGGCTGATCGCCGCTCCCATCTGGGGAGTGCCGCCCTCGTCGCGGACCAGCCCGCCGATGCTGCCGTCGACCTGGGCCGGAGCGGGCAGGCACAGCAGCCCCAGCGCCAGAAGCCCGGCTCCCCCGAATCTTGCTAGACCCAGCTGCCGCATGTTCACCTGTACGTGGACCTCAGAGAACTTTAAACGTAGTGGAAGGCGTCAAGGATTCATTCTTGACGTCGTCTTGCACAAGCAGGTTCAGGCGGTACTCGCCCGGCTCCAAGCTCTGCAAGGGGAGCAGCTTCTCGATGACCACCTGTCGCGACGAAGCCCCGCGGATCGAATTGACGTCCTCGGTGAAGTTGAGCAACAGCTCTTCAGGAGTGTCGAGCCGCGCGATCTGATAGGTGACGTTACCCTCCGGGCGACTCGTCTCTTCGCTCTGCCCGAGGTTGTAGATCTGCATGTAGATGCCCATCTTCTCGTCGCGCTTGAACGAGTCGTCGATACGCGGCCGGACCTTTGAACTGCCAATGACGAACTGGCCGGTGCCCAGCGAGCGAATCGGCACACGCTCGATCTTGTCGGCGATGATCAGCGACGAGGCCGCAAGCGCCTCGTCGTCGTACTCGGGCACGCGCAGCGCGGTGCGGTAGGTGCCCATCGTCTCGCCGACCAAGTCCTTGACCACCAATTCCAAGCGGTACATGCCGGGCGCCAGTGGCACGGACTTGTTGTAGACCGACGCGCGGCCCACCTCTTGGTGCATGCGCTCGGCGGTTGTCCGGATGCTGACGGTGTCCTCGAAGGTCGATTGCACCCGGCGCGTCATGGTGGTGATGCGCCCGAAAACGTTGGCGACCGCCTTGTGCAGCCCGCCTTCTTCCTTGAACATCAGGTCCTCGTTGCGCAGCAGCACCGTGATGCCCGACAACACCGAGCTGTTGGTCACCCGCACAAAGTGGACATCCACGTCGTACGACAGCGTGTTGTAGTCGATCGTAGAGTTGACGATCGCCTCGAGATCCTTGAACTTCACCGCAGGCGGCTTAAAGATATTGGCGTACAGCTGCAAGCGCTCGAACTGGTTGTAGCGGATCGACTGGGCACCGCCGATAGGCGTGCCCATGCGCGTGCCGTCCGTCCGCCGGAAACGGTCGGCCTTGGTTGTCAGGCCCATTTGTTCCGACAAGGTCAGGCCCGCGCCCGGCACGTTCAAGAGGGCGTCCTTCTCGGACGGATCCATCGTGAGCCGGTATTCGCCGGTCATCGTGGGATCCACGAACTCCAGCAGGATGTCGCTGCCGATCCCCTCGATCCAGCGGTAGCGCCAGATTTCGAACGGATAGGTCGAGGTAAAGCCGCCGCCCTCCTCGTACGGCCGCTGGTACTGGCCGCCCGACGGGTGGGACTCGATCTCGTCGGCCGGTCCGTACGCGATGTAGATGCGTCCGCGGTCCGTCCTCCAGCCGGGAATGCCCGAAGCGTACCGGTCGTTCGCGTAGGCAATCCGACGGTAGTGCTCTTCCTTGTACTCGTTTTCTATCGAGTCCGGGGTGGGGTCGCGCCGCATCCAGAACGATTCGATGAAGTTCTCGCGCTCCTCGTCGGTCGCCATCTGCACGAACGCCTTGCGCTCTTCCGGCGTGATGATGTAGCGCACGTCCTCGTCCAGCCAGCGCTTGAACGGCCCGCGCAACTCCTTGCGCAGCTTCTCGAGACGGCGGCGCTCCTGTTTGGCCGTGAGCTTGGCCGGTTCGGAAGCCTCCTGGGCGATCAAAGGAACCGCCAGCAGGCCCACTAGCAGGGCCGCGATCCACGTCGAGATTCGGCTTCGCATCGATTCTCCTGCACTGTCCCCTCGCCGCTGCTCAGAGCTGCCCTTGGGGCAATCCCGCGCGCAACGGCACGGCTATTTTGTCTCAGTGTCAATTCTAGTGCCTTTCGCGGCGTTGGTCAAGCTGATTTCGATATTTCGAAATCTCGGCCTCGGCGCGCCGGCGGGAGTATCACGGCCGCCGCGGCCAAGACGCATCCACCGCAGAGGTCGGAGCGGAGCTTGGAGCGCGGCCGCGCGCGCTCAGCGTCGCGACCGATGCGGGGCAGCACCGGGCCGGCCATGAAAACCGAGCACCACCAGCGTCAGGTCGTCCTCTCGCGGCGCGTCGCTGCCGAAGTCGGACACTTGAGCGAGCAGCGTGTCGAAAAACTCGCCGGTATCAAGGTAGGCAAGCTCAGAAGCCGCCTCGATCAGCCGCTGCTCCCCATACAACTCCGCTCGCGTGTTGCGCAACTCAGTAACCCCGTCGCTGTACACAACCAGCTTGTCCCCCGGCTCCAGCTGACAGACCTCTTCTGGGAAATCGGCATCATCGAACAGGCCGACTGGGCGGCTGGTCGGAGACAGCAGTTCGTAGTGTCCTGTCGGGCGCACCAAGATCGCCGGACAATGTCCCGCACTGCTCCAACGCAGCGTCGCGTCCTGCGCTATGGTGGCCGCAAACACGGTTGCGAAGTGCGCCCGCTCCGACCGGTCGCAAAGATAGCGGTTGATGCGTCGCAGAGTTCCCGACAACGAGACGTCCGAGCCAGACCCCAAGAAGAACGCTCCCTGCAGCAGAGACGCCAAGATCGAGGCCGACGCGCCTTTGCCGGAGACATCGGCCAGCACGGCCGCCCAGCGTCCGGGCGCGACCTGCATCAAGTCGTAGTAATCGCCCCCCAGCTGCGAACTGGCCTCGCTGTGCCCCTTGGCCACCAACCAGCCTTCGCTGGGCAGGGTCGCTGGCAGCAGGGAACGCTGAATGTTACGCGCCATCTCTAGCTCGTGCTCCAAGCGGCGCTTCTGGCGCTCCTCCTCGATCAGCCGCGCGTTCTCAACGCTGGTCGAGATTTCGATCGCCAAGGCGTGCAGCAGCGCTTGGTTGCCCTCAGCCAGCCGTAGATCAGGGTTCTCAGCATCCATGTACAGCACGCCCAGAGTGTCGTCCTTTGCGGAGATGACGCTCGTCTCTTGGTCCAGCCCGATCCGCATCCGCAGGATCGGGACACACAGCGCCCCGCGCGACGCGTCCTCGCCGCTACCTTGCGGCGAATCCAAGCTCATCGCGAACAGGTCGGGACGTCGCTCAAGCGCGTCGGCAATGTGCGCTAGAGGCAGCTCCAGCTGGGCCGCGCTGCCGCGCTCACCTGACGCGTGCCGTGCCACCTTGACTTGCAGCTGCCCGCTGGGGTCGCGCAGCAGCAGGAACGCGCGGTCGGCACCGGCGATCGAAAGGGCTGCTTCCACGACCGCCTCGAAAACCTCCTCCACGCCGCTGGCGAGCTCCATCGTGCGGGCAACCTCCAACACCGCCGAAAGCCGTCCCAACGCGCCGGTGCGCGGCGGCCCAGCGCCGATCTCGGAGACCCGCTTTAGGAGCCTCATCTGCGGGCTCCGGCCTTCGCAGACTGTGACCACGAAGGAGTCCTCGACTCCAAAGCCGATCCGGTCTCCGACTGCGAGGCGGCTGCGCCGCACCGACTCGCCATTAACAATCGTGCCGTGGCGGCTGCCGAGGTCTTCAATGGCGATTCCGCCGCGCTCCAAGCGCAATTGTGCGTGGCGACGCGAAATCCGCTTGTCGGCCAGTGTCAGATCGCAGTCCTTGAGCCGCCCGATGACAAACGGGCTGCGGTTGACCGGAATCTGCAGGCACTCGCCGGAAGGCTGCTCCACGAGCAACGACAGGGATACTAGCGCCTCCCCCGAATCTTGGGGCGATTCCATCGCTGCGACGCTTAGGCGCTAGTGCGCCGCTGTGAGTCCCGCAGCGTCGGATTGCGACGCATCCGCCGAGGACCCGGCTATGCCGCTCTTCTGGCAGTCCGCACAGTATCCGCCGAACTCCGTGCGCGCAACCTCCACTTGGAAGCCGAACTGCGTCTCGATCTGGGCTTTCATCTCCCGGAGCGGATCGCCGAAGTACTCCGAGACCGCGCCACAGCCCATACAGACAAGGTGAGCGTGCTCGCGCTTGAGGCGGGTTTCGTAATAGTGCTGCTCGCCCTCGTAGTGCATCAGGTCCAATTCGTCAACCAAGCCCTGCTCCTTGAGCACCTTGAGCGTGCGATACACGGTGACTTGGTTGATCTTCGAGTCTTCCTTGGCGGCCAGTTCGTAGATCTCGTGCGCATTCAAATGCGTGCGCGAGTTGTGAATCAGGCGGAAGACCAATTCCCTCTGGCGCGTGAGCCGGAAGCCCCGACGACGCAACGCCTCGAGGGGGTTGGATTCGAGTTGCTTCTGGACCACAGGCATCAATCTAGCACACCGTCAGGCCGCAAAGAGCCAAGGGATCGTAGTCCAACGCGATTCGGGCTAGACTAAGGATTGACGTCGGGCCGTGGCGCAGCCTGGTAGCGCGCTTCCTTGGGGTGGAAGAGGTCCCGAGTTCAAATCTCGGCGGCCCGACCAATCGCTTCCCACCTGCAGTCGCGGCTATGCTGCGCTAGATCGCGGCTAGGTGCTGCAGTTGGCCCGAACTGTCGCCAAGCGCTTCGGGCCGCACTCCCATCCGGTCCCGACACCGCGCAGCAGCACCCTCCGCTCAATCGGCTTGCCCGTAGGGATCATGGCCCCTCCCTGGGGACCCGTCGACGCCAATAAGGCGAGCTCTCCACGATGCCAAACTCCAACGCCAAGTGCCAAATTCAAAAAGTGGTAATCGTTCTTGCGCGTTTGGTGGGCGACCGCGTCGACAGCGTCGCTTGGTCGACTGGTGTTAATCATCGTCGGCGCGGCGTGGAATGGCGAACTAAGATCGACGTCGCTCCATGGAAGCTCAAATACATCCACCCAAGAATCATCACTTGAGGTGAGTTAGGTGTGCGCCCCTGGAAACGCATTCAGGCCTAACCATTGCAACAGCGCACCCCGCCTTCGCGGTCGGGCACGCAATCCCGAAGTTCCGGCTATGATCTGACGTCCTCGAAGTTTGATGGCAGACCACTCTCGGGTCTAGCGTGACGGCCCGAACTCCCTCTCCGGTCCGGCCCGACGTGGGAGCGGGTCGTAGCGAACGTAGGAAGATCGAGCGGGCTTGGCAACTTTCATGAGTGCCTCGGCGAACCCCTTAGTGGACGGTCCGGCGTTGCAATTGCGCATCGAGATGTCTGTGAGGTCCGCGCCGGAGAAATCGGCTCCCCGCAGGTCGGCGCTGGCGAATACCGCCTCGCTAAGGTCGGCGTTCCGAAAGTTGGCGTTCCGAAGATCCGCGTCCGAAAAGTCGGCCCTTCGCAGATCTGCCCGCTCGAAGTTCATGCTACACAAGGCAGCCCCGACGAATTTCCCGTCACTGAGATCCGCTCGTGAACCTTGCTGGCCATCCGATTTGAGCCAGATCTTGTGCAGAGCAAGCTCGTCCGCGAGCGACCGTGCGCCGGCAACGGACTGCTCGATGATCATCTGGCCCCGGTGGTGCATCTGCTCGACAATTGCGATCCTGAACGCCAGCGCTCGATCATCGGCGGTGGTCACGTCTTTTAGCAGTGCGTCGTCTTGGAATGCCGGGCGATACCGACCTGCCAGGCTCTTGTAGTGCCTGCTGAATCGGTCAGCTCGCATAATCTGCTCGGTTGAGAGTCTGTCCCCATAGGAATCTGCCAAGAACCCGAGGTCGTACAAGTCTCTCGCCTTGGTCCGGTCGTCCGCGGCATTCATCTTCTGGTCGAATAGGGCCGGAATCTTGTAGGTGCGAATTCCATCCACGGTTTCGATGTCACTCGCCTTCGGGGCGGTCCTAGAACTCAACTCCACCTTGAGCAATCGCTCGGCGTTGCTCGCGCGATTGATGTAGTACACATGGAATCGTCGCCCCTTCCACATGGGGCGACCCCGCCTGAAGCCAGACATCGGAACATCGACTTCTAGCAGGCCGCGCTGTACACGGTTCTTGATTGGGACCCGCTTTGCGCGGCCACAATCGAAGTCGAGGTCGAGAGAATGCCGGTCCAACCCATACAGCAACGCCAGCGCAGTCCCGCCCTTCAGCACAAAGGGTGTGTCTTGCATCTCGAGAGCGATCTCTCGCATTATGCGTTCATGGAGTGCCTGTTCCGAGGTCAGCCGAACACTACGGTGGGCAGCCATGCGTCGTGGAGTTCCTTCTCTTCAGGGGAGAGCTGGTTCCGGAGCGGCTTGAGGTACTCCTCGACCAAGTGTTCTACGTGCTCAGGGGCAAAAAGCCATTGGTTGATGTTGTGGACCGGGACGTGCCTTGGAAACTCGGCACACCAGCACCCTTGCGTATCGACAAGCACGTAGTCCGCAATCGCACGATAGTGGTTCGCCACCCATACCGGCCCGCAGCCGGGCGGGATGTACAGACCCTCGATGACGTGGGCCATGTCGCGGACGCCCTTGCTTCCGAGGCTCGGGGTCGTGTCCGACCAGCCGCCCGGACCGGCGGGCCTCATGGTGCGGGGATTGTCAAGGGACGTGACGAACGGCACGTCTCCGTGCCAATCGCCGGTGTCCTCGCCAGGCAGCCGAAGATTGAGGGCCACCGAGTATGACAAATAGCGTGTCGGGGTCGTGACCGGAATCCGGACGGCTTGGTGGTGCTCTCCGATCCCTGGATTCCAGAAAGTCGGCAGAAGATCCTCTGAGCCGGAGCTGGACATCGTTCATTATTGAAGCACACGCCATCTCGCTTTGCAAGCATTTCGTCAAGAAATTTCATGAAAAATTGTTATTTTCTTCGTAAATCATACTTGTTATCAATTCTCTTGACTGGCGTCTTGGGGGATCTGGTTCGCCGGATGTGGGGCGAGTCCGAACAGGTCACGCACCGAGATTTCTTGTTCGCCGCGGTTCAGACGGCGAGCGGTGACTCGGCCCGCTCAGGCTCTACGCCGAGGTCGAAGCGATCAATTGTGCGCGCAGCCAGCGCACTGCGGCTGGTGCCCGCTGCTTGGGCGATTGTCGCGCGCAGCTCGGCGGCATCGCACCGGCGGACAGTTTTCCCCTCATTGTGGTATGCCGCTTGTGCGACGATTTGATTTGAAAAGAGGCGCCACACCTTTGCGCGTCCTTGAGAACATGCGGAGAACTTCTATGCGCACGATCCTTGCATTTCCCATCCTCGCGGCAGTGGCGCTGGCCTGCATTGGCTGCAGCACCAGCGAGAGCCACCCGGAGGGTCCGCCAAACGTCGTGGTGATTCTCGCCGACGACCAAGGCTGGGGTGATCTCAGCCTGCACGGAAACACGAACCTGTCCACCCCCAACATCGACTCGCTAGCGCACGACGGCGCGATGTTCGACTACTTCTACGTCAACTCGGTGTGCGCGCCGACGCGAGCGGAGTTCCTGACCGGGCGCTACCACGCCCGGGGCGGAGTGCGGGGAGTTTCGACGGGACAGGAACGCCTGAATGTCGACGAACACACGATCGCCCAAACATTCCAAGCCGCCGGGTATGCCACCGGGGCGTTCGGCAAGTGGCACAACGGCACGCAGCACCCGTACCATCCCAACGCACGCGGATTCGAAGAGTTCTACGGATTCACGGAAGGCCACTGGGGACACTATTTCGACTACGAACTGGACCACAACGGCGAACTGGTACGCGGAGAGGGGTTCGTGATCGACGACTTCACCAACAAGGCCATGGCGTTCATGGAGCAGAATCGCGACCGACCGTTCTTCGCCTACCTGCCGTACAACACGCCGCATTCTCCCATGCAGGTGCCCGACGAATACTGGCAGCGCTTCGAGTCGAAGGAACTGGCGATGCGCAACCGCGATCCCGAGTCCGAGGACGTGCCCAAGACCCGCGCCGCCCTTGCCATGGTCGAGAACATCGACTGGAATGTCGGGCGAGTGCTCGCCAAGCTCGACGAGCTGGGCCTGTCCGAGAACACCATCGTGCTGTACTTCAGTGACAACGGCCCTAATGGCTGGCGCTGGAACGCCGGCATGAAGGGGCGCAAGGGATCCGTTGACGAGGGCGGTCTCAGATCGCCTCTGCTGGTTCGGTGGCCGGGGCAGATCCCTGCCGGGCAACGCATTTCCAACGTGGCCGGCGCGGTTGACCTGCTGCCCACCCTGTCGGATCTGGCAGGCATCGAGGTCGGAGCGACGAAGCCGCTTGACGGGCGCAGTTTGGTCCCGTTGCTGTTCGGACAGGAGATCGAATGGGAAGATCGCATGCTGTTCTCGTTGCGCAAAGCTCGCGGTCAACTTCAACTCAGCATTCGCACGCAACGCTTCCGCCTCGACTCCGAGGGGCGCTTGTTTGATATCGAGAACGATCCCGGCCAGCACACCGATGCGGCCGAGGAGTTTCCCGAAGAAGCAGCAGAGCTTCGCGCAGCCGCGAAGGAATGGTTGGCAGAGGTAGCCCCCAACGTAGGACCGGATGACCGACCCTTCCCGGTCGGCTATTCGCCGATGACTCTCCTGCCGGCCCGCGACGGGCTGCCTCACGGTGGAGTCGAACGCAGCGGGCGTGCCCCGAATTGCTCGTACTTCACGAACTGGAAGAACACCTCCGACAGCATTACTTGGGACATTGAAGTCGCCGAGCCCGGCGAATATGAACTTGCGATCTATTACGCAGCGCCAACAGCCGGTTCGACCATCGAGGCGTCGTTCAACGATGTCACGATCCAAGGCAAGGTGATCGAGGCTCACGACCCACCGGCGTATGGCTCGGAGGCCGACCGCGTGTGGCGTGGATTGGGCGAGTCTCTGGTGAAGGACTTTCGCATGCAATCTCTAGGCACAGCGGAGTTTCCGGCCTCCCGAGGCACACTAACTCTGCGAGCCCTCGATGTGATCGGAGAGCAAGTTGCGGAGATCCGCTACGCCGTGCTCAATCGGCTATAGCGAATGCTCAGCCATCGGGCGAGTCGGTAGGATGGTTCGATCTAGGTTGCCAATCGCGCCATGTCTGCTTCGCCAATAGTGCGAACCGTCCCGATGGAACTCCGTGACGAGGCCGGGCTCTGGAGCGTCGGTTCGTATCGTTCCAGACAGGGTATGGGTACAACCGCAACGCATCTTCTTCGGGCTCCCCGCTAATCCCGCGATCGTGCAGGTCGGACTGCTCCCGCCGCTTCCGCAGGAATTCCCAAACTCGTTCCCGAGACACCTCAAGCCGGGTTCGGCTCAGTTGCTCAGCTAGCAGGTCGGAAACTCGAATAGGGCCAATTCTCGTCTGTACCCGACGGCAATACACTGGCTTGGATTCCCCCGACAATGCGACAGATTCGGCTCGGATGGGCACCTCGCCTGGGCGGTTGACCGGGCCAGCCCACACATCGATTAATCCGTATACGCCACCAGAACGGTCCTTTCTCCCGGAAGCGATCCTTCGAGCCACTTGATAAGAGGTGTCCGTTCTTCCTCCTTGGCAGTTGTTCCTCCTTGGTAATTGATCTGGATGAGCTTAGCAGGGGTCATCCGTGGTCAGGCGTAGGACTCGATCTGCACAGTTTTCCGACTGGCACGAAATCTCCAAGGTGGGTGGGTGGAACAGGTCTTCGACAGGATCGGCATCCGTACAAAGCCGCCGATCAGACGTCGCGGCCTTGACACATCATCGCCGCGTCCGGCGCCGTGGCGTACCCTCCTAGGGTGAACGTGTCCCCGCTGGATTGAATACAAATGATCAGTGAAACGATGCAAAGCGAAAAGTATCGCCAAGCAGCACGATACCTAGACGCACTGCGGCTCCTGGACTGGTGAGGATAAAGCCGCATAGAGCGCCCTCCATCGACCAAGCGCAGCGCAACCAAGCCAACGGCTCCACGGGAGCCGGGCCTAGGCAACATCACCTGCGATCTTGGTGGTGTTCTTGCTTAGTCGTCGAGACGCCGGGAGCTACCCATTGCCTGCAATCGACTCTTGTGTTCAGCAAGCGACCCGACATGCGGGTATCTCACTGATGTTGCCGACCGTTAATGTGCCTCGGTCTAGATCGCCTGTCAACTCCAAGTCTGGAATTTACGGCTTTGTTCAATGATTTATTTTTATTCGTGTTTTGTTTGTCTCGTGGCGATGTGAGGAAGGCAGCACAAGACTGCATAGGCAGGCGTGCTACTATTTGACTCGAAGGCAGCTATGGGCCTAGAGAGACTCGAACTCTCACGACTTGGGCTTATCAGGCTGGCCGCGCACCATGCTAGGCCCATAGCTGCTGACCGTTTTCGCATTAGAAGGGCAGCATGAATGGCAAGGGGCTCATCATCGCGATCATTTCTGTAGGGGTCGGTCTTGGGGCGCTCACCGCAACCCTTGGCGGATTGATCCTGAACGGACAATCGCGCATGAACTCCGACATTCGCTCGCTACAAGAGGACGTGGGCGAACTGCGTGAGCGAATGGCCCGGCTAGAGGGCCTGTTTGAGGGTCATTTGGACAGGGAGGGTCCGCAATGAAGAAGGAGCCTGAAAGGCAGCAACCGCGCGAGGTCCGGGTCAAGCCCGCCACCTAGCAGACTGCCAAGGTGGAACTGTAAGAAGAGTTCGACATGCCCGGATGGTCGCACGACCAGTTACGGGACAACGTTCTAGGACCGGTCAAGCTCGTTGAAGACGAGAACGGTTGAAGTAACTTTGGTGCGAGGGAGGAACGTTCACCAGACGTTCCTAGAGACCGGAGGCAGCGAACCGCGACGGGTCTGTGCCCTCTTACTTTCATCGCATCAATGGCCAGGGATTATGGGAGGCGCCAGCGGGACTCGAACCCGCATCTTGCCGTAAGTTAAACAGCCGCTCTATCCATTGATCTATGGCGTCTCACTCCAGCCTACCAACCGAACAGATCGCGGTGGAGCAGGCGTGCACCTACAACCCGCACTGTCAGGCGGTCAGTGTTAGTGAGCGTTCTAATCCCCCAAGACAAGGCTCGACCGCTTCACCCTGAGGCTGAATTGCCGATCAAGCGGCTCCGTACCTCCATGTCGTTGGAAACCCGTGCCTCAGCTCGCTAGCAGTGAAACTTAACCCAAGGGCAATGGGGGCTTCGGAAAGAATTCTCCACGGTCAAGATGAAGGGAGCGTGCCGTGAAGCACAGCAGGCAAGCGCCTCGGAATCCCCTCTGCGGAAAGTTCGACGAACTCGTCAAGGCAGTGGTCACACCAGTTTCCATTCGCACGAACGAAGCGGATGAACCGACAAGGCCTTGGTCCGGCGTCGGATGTTCGCTCGCAGCCACAGCGACAGCCTCAAGGAGATTATGATGACTAGGCCATGGCACACCTTGAAGCAGAGATTGCCTTCTTCAAAGCAAGCCAGTCGGAGCTGGCGCGAGACCATCGCGGGAAGTTCGTTGTAGTCATCGGAGAGTCTGTGACGGGGTACTACGATTCCGAACTAGAGGCGTACATGGATGCCCGCAAGAAGGCAGGGGCGAAGATGTTTCTGCTTCGAAAATGCGTCCTGCCAGAGCAAGAGACTCGCCATATGTTCCGTTCGCGAGTCGCATAACAGCGGGCACCGAGATTTGCCACGCAGAAGTTGCAGCCACGGGCTCTCACCCTCCGAATACCCGCGGGCACTCGCGTCTTCGCATGCAATGTTGGAGTCTGCGAGGCGTTCGATCCCAATTCCGGCCTACCGCCTCCGCCAATGATCCAGTGCGATGGGATCTGTGACACGGGCGCTACAGGGTCCGTGATAACCAAACACGTCAACTCGGATTACCATCAATCGACAGGATTCCGGTAGAGACTGCGAACGGTGTTCGCGAGTCCAATGTATACCTTGTCAACATTCACCTGCCGAGTGCGGTTGGGTTCAAAGCATTGCGGGTGACAGAAGGGGATCTTCTTGGGGCAGATGTGCTAATTGGGATGGACATCATCGGCTTGGGAGATTTCTCGATCACGCACGAGGCAGGGGACAGATTGGTCATGAGCCACCGGACGCCACCAGACTTTGATCGCACAATTGATTTCGTCAAGGAGGTCAACAGCAGGAAAGCGATGGAGCAGAGCAGAAACGAACGCCTACGGTCCAAGAAGGGGAAGCGGTCGAAGAGCCGGAGCCCCAGAGGAAGGCGAAAATGACGGAACCCTTGGCTCTGGAGCGTGCCAGCCGCCAAGCAGTCAAGGATTAGTTCCCCTTTCCCGGATAAGAATAGGAGAAATACAAGGTCGCGAGCCACCGAACCGGGCGGTCCGCGAGCGGACATGTAAGGCATGCCCGGCGGAATTCTGGCCAGGCGATCCTATGGCCGCCCCTCGCGTTGACCATCCATTCCCTGTGACGGGTTTCTCCGCAACACAACAAGCTTGGACTCTGACGATCAAGGCACCCGATCGGGCTCGCGCACTTCCAACACCTGGTTTGCCGAAACACGCACGAGATCTTGAACGGTGCCACTTGGCCACGTGACCCGCAAGGGAGTGTCGGCGGACTCGCCCAGCCCGAAATGCACCCCGTCGTGGCTGGACGAGGCGTAGCCAACGGCGCTGGTCATCACATTGGTCTGCCGGCCCGCTCGGACGATAGCACCCATGCCGTCGCGGTTTGACTTGGCCCCTAGGAGCCGGACATTGAGCCAAGCATGCTGCCCCGGGCTGGTGTTTTGCCACAATTCGGCCGCCTCCCCCAGCGAAGCCACCACGACATCAACCCGACCGTCGCGGTCGAAATCTGCGAAGGCGCAGCCGCGGTGGGCCTTGGACGAACTCGCGAAGTCGCTGCCCGCATCGGTTGTGACCTCTTCAAACGATCCGTCGGCAAGATTGGCGAAGACACTGTTTGGCTCGCGATACGGTGTCGTAGCCTCAAACTCGCGGATGATGTCGTTGACATGAGAGTTGGCTGTGAACAGATCCTTCCATCCATCGTTGTCGAAGTCGTAGAGCCCATTGCCCCAGCCACTGTGACGGTTGGAATGGACGGCTAGGCCGGACGTACCGGTCGCATCCTCGAAGAACCCCTCGCCGACATTGCGAAAGAGCGGGAACGTCTCTGCGATCAAGGCCGTAACCGCCACGTCCGGCAGGCTATCGTTGTCGTAGTCTCGGAAATCGACGCCCATGCTGGCCACCGGGTCACCATGCTGGAGCAGGGCGGTGCCCGAGAACAGTCCGCCCTCTTCAAAGCCCTCTCCGGCTTGATTGAGGAACAGGAAATTCGGCAGGTTGTCGTTCGTGACCAACGCATCGGTCCAGCCATCGCCGTTGGCGTCGGCGAACGCCACGCTCATGCCGCGCCCGGCATGGCCGCTGATCCCAGTCGCTACACTCACGTCCTCAAACGCGCCACCACCGACGTTGCGGTAGAGCCGATTAGGTATCGGAGTCAGCTGCATCGGGTCGCAGTAGGCGCGGAGCCCGCGCCGCTGGTCGCCGCAAAACGTATCGAAATCCAAGCTCCAGTGCGCGTAATTGACCACGAACAGATCGAGGTGCCCGTCGGCGTCGTAGTCGAACACCCCGCAGCCACCGACCACTGGCCGCCCTGCAGGCCGGAAGCGGCAGTGACGTCCTCGAATGCACCATCGCCGCGATTGCGGAGCAAGGTCAGGTGGAAGACTCCGGCGACCAGTAGGTCGACGTCACCATCGTTGTCATAGTCGGCCGCCGCCGCACCCGTGTCATAGCCAGTGCCGGCGACGCCCGCCTCAGATGTCACGTCGCTAAATCGCAGTTCGCCGTCGTTGCGGTACAGGCGGTTCCAATACTTCGGTGACTCCTTGTTCAAGGACGGGATCGCGGCGCCATTGGTGAAGTAGATGTCTGGCAGGCCATCGCCGTTGTAGTCGAAGACGGCCACGCCGCCCGCCATCGTCTCGATCATGTGCTTCGCGGGCGTGGGGTGGTGGTGCAGCACGAAGTCGATCCCGGCCTCCCCCGCGATATCGCGGAACTGGATGTCGCCGGGCGCGGCCTGCAGCATCACTCCCGCAACCAGCAGCGTTGCGAGCGTCAGCGTGATCGGGGCTACTCGCTCTTGATCCATCGCTCAAACTTGCTGCGGTCACGAGCAAACGATCGCTTACGCATCTCTGTGGACCTGTCCAGCGCCAGCTTGGCCCGTTCCATGTTGCCCAGTCGCCGGTGGGCTTGGAAGAGCGAATAGTGGATATCGCCGTAGTAGTCGAGGACGAGCGCTTGTTCGAGTTGCGCGACGGCCTCTTCCACGCGCCCGACTCGCAAGTACGCCCGGCCGAGGCTTGGCCGGGCCTCGACCAGATTGGGGTCCAGTTGCAGCGCCGTCTCCAAGAAGCGGATCGACTCGGCATGTTGTTGCTTAGCCACGAACAGCCGACCCGTGACGTACAGCGAGCGCGGGTTTGCACCGTCTAGCTCAAGAGCTTTTTCGAGCGCCTGCTGGGCTTCGTCATAGGCGTTGTTGAGCAAGTAGACCAGCCCCAAGTTCCGATGTAATTCAGCTGCATCCGGCTTGATCTCGATTGCGCGCTGGTACTCGGCAATCGCCTCATCGTCGGCCTGCCGCTGGCGGTGGGACTCCGCCCGCAACTGATGCACGCGCCAAGATTCCGGGGCCAACCGTTCGACCTGCTCGAAGCATTGGTCCGCCAGCAACTGCAGTGTTCGCACTGTCCAATAGACAGCCTCCGGCGGTCCCTGGTCCGTACCGCGCATAGCGTGCGTGAAGGCAATCACCGCCCGCTCGTGCTGGCCGAGTTCGAGATAGGCCCGGCCAAGCAGCAGCAGTTCCGCCCGCGTCATCGAGCTGCGCGACACCAGCGCTTGGGCGCAGGCCACGTAGAGATGGTCGGCGCACAGCGCGACAGCTTGGGAAGCCCCACCGGAGCGCAACGGAGCGTCTTGGACAGCGCGCTCGAAGCGTGCTCGAGCGGCATCGGCGCCAGCCGCATCTCCGGCAGCGACCAACAAGGTCCAACCCAAGAACGCCTGCGGTCCCGTGTCGGACTGCCCCAGCGATTTCAATAGCCGAACCGCGGATTCTGGCGCAATAGCCCCTGACTGAAATACCGGCTGCGACGCCAGCCAGTGTGGAAACGAATTCCAGACCGCGCGGACACGCTCTAGGGCTCCGGCAGCATCACCGTGCGCCAAGCTGATTTCGGCCAGCCCGAGCGACGCCCGCTCGGAGCGCGGATCAATGCGCAACTCGTTTTCGAAGTGGACCGCGGCTTCGTCCAGTGCACCGAGCCGCAGGCGAGACGATCCCAAGGCCGAATGCAGACCGGGCAGGTCGGCACGCTTGGCGATTGCCGCCGCGTAATAACTGGCGGCCGCATCCCAAGCATCGCTGAGCGCCAGCATGTCCGCTCCGAGACGGGTGGCCCAAACCGAATCCGGCTGCTCGACAACCAAGCGGCCGGCCAAGTCGCTCATCAGCCCCATGTAGTCGCGGCCGAGCAAGTACCACGCCTCAGCCTTGTCCGGGCTGTGTGTAAACGCCGCTTGGAATTCCTGCACCGCGCTGGCGTAGTCGCCCTTCGCCAAGTGGCATGCCGCCAGCGCCCGGTGCGCCTCGAGATTGGTTGGTTCCAGCTCAAGAGCGCGCCCCAGCGAAGCGATGGCTTGGTCGGATGCGCCTAGCTTGAGGTAGCCAAGGCCTAGGAACAAACGGACGGCGGGCAAGGCGGGCACGGCGAGAGCGGCCTGTTCCAACTCGTCAACCGATTGCTGGTATTTCCCTTGCAAGAACAGGGCCAAGCCCAGATTCACGCGCGCTTCCGAGAGTCCCGGCTCGGAATCGAGGGCGGCACGGAACTCAGTCTCGGCTCGGGCGAATTGCCCGGCTTGCAGCGCCGACTGGCCCGCTTGGAAGCGAGTCCGGACATCTGCTTGCTTGAGCGCCGGCTGCGCCCACAGAACGGGCAGCGTCAGCAGCAACAATGAAGCTGTGCGGGGGCCTAAGGCCGAGCCGAGCGTTGTCCAAGCCATGGAAGCCGGTTTCGATTATCGCCGGTTCTTGGATCGCAAAAGAAACCGGCGGGCGGCAGAGCCGCCCGCCGGTCCGATTCGCCGGGCCCGCGCGAACCGACTAGAACAGCAGGCGCAACCCGAATTGGACAAGTCGGGGCACGCCTCGCGTGCCGCTTATCACCCCGAACTGGGGAGTACCCAACGCTGTTCCCGGATGCCGGAAGATTGGCGTGTTGAACAGGTTGAAGAATTCCGTGCGGAACTCCAAACCCAGGCTCTCACCCAACTGCGTACGCTTGAACAGCGCGAAGTCCCACTGTGCAATGCCCGGCCCGCGCACGTCCGGCAGGACCCGGGACGTGTTGCCGAAGGTGAACGCCGCTGGCTGGCTGAATACGTCTGTCCTGAAGTACTCGTTGAGTCGCGTCTGCGGGTCGCCGGAGAGTGCCGCGCTGGTGCCATTGTTGTCCGCGAACTGCGATCCCCCGTAAGAGTTGGAGAGGTTCTGGGAAGGCGACACGCCGATCGGAAATCCGGTCTGGACGGTGGTCACACCGTTGATTCCCCAGCCTCCAAGGATGGCGTTAGCAGCCCCCGAAAGATCGCCGAGGAAGGGCTTGCCCCTGCCGAAGGGCAGGTCGAGGACATAGCTCAGCACGAAACGCTGCGAGACATCGAACGCCGCTAGCGACTTTAGCGAGCGGAGATCGTTGTTGTTGCCACCGGTGGCCCAGCCCTGCGCGCTGAAGCCCTCGAGGCCATCTAGCCAACCGGTCAGCGTGCCAGCGTCCGTGATCAGCTTGCCGGCAGTATAGGAGGCCAGCAAGCTCGCCCCGCCCTTGAAACGCCGCTCAACCTTGGCCTGAAAGGAATGGTAGGTCGAGCTGCGGTTGGTCGGCCCTGCCATTGAAACGTCGGTAAATTGCGGAAAGGGGCGCAGCAACTGCCCGCGTGAGACGGTCGGCTGCGAGAGCGGCCCGGCAGTGATTGAGCTGCCGTGGAAAGGATTCGGCACCTGTTCGTTGAGCGCTCTGCCGAGGCTCAGGTGCTGGTCCGGCAATTGATTGATGGTCTGAGCGTTGACCGGCAAGCTCGTTCCCTTCGATCCGGCGTAAGCCAGGTCCACCAGCGTGCCGTCGCCGAGCTGCCGCTGGATGTTGAAGTTCCACTGCTGCATGTAGCCGAGCGGCTGGTCGGGCACCGCCGAGCGGATGCCGAGGCCGCCAACCAAGGTATTGAAGAACGTGGTGTCCCGTCCTGGCGGCTGCAGGACACCATCTGGGAAGGGGTCCGCCAACCGCCGAAACGCAGTCACGCCGCCGTCGAGCGAGGTGACCCAAGGAGTGGAGATGGTATTGATGAAATCGATGTTCGGCGCGACCGCGAACGCGACGTCGTTGGGCAGCCAGAAGATGCCGTACCCGGTCCGGATCACAGTCTTGTCGTCTAAGCGGTACGCGATGCCAAGGCGAGGCGCGAAGGAATTCCGATCATCTAGACTCGTCCGCGCCGGCCGCAAATCGGAGTTCACGAGCGCTAACTGCCCTCGCAAATCCAAGCCTGTCTCGGAAGACAAGGGGTTGACCGAGTCGAGCGATAGCGAAGTCATGCGATCGAAGCGCTCAGAGAAGTTCCCCGAGCGCTCCCAGCGCAGCCCTATGTTCACAGTCAGCCTGTCATTGACCTGCCACTGGTCATTGACATAGGCAGCCCGGTAGATCATTTGGCCGGCCACTAAGCTGGGCGTCGAGACTCCGCCGCCAGTGCCCGTGCCGAGCAGGAACGAAGCGAAGCCCCATCCGCCGACCGGGCTGAACGGATCGTTGGCGGTGAAGTTGCTGTTGAAGTTGAAGATCCCGCTTGGGGTGTTGCTCTGGGCGTAGTTGTGCGTCAGCCTGCGCACATCGCCTCCGATCTTGAACGTGTGTCGTCCGCGGATCAAGGTCAGGCTGGGCAAGAAGGCCACGTTGTCTTGACGAGCAATGATGATGCTGCCGGTGCCCTGGGCGCAGAACAAGCTGTAGCTTTCAACACAAGGCGTAGGGATGTGGCGGAAGTTGTCTGGAATCTGGCTCACTAACGACGAGGGCCAAGCGAACTGGGTCAGGTCGGTTCCTTGGCTCGCAGGGGAGCGATCGTACCGGAAACGCGTCCACGATGCCCGCAGGTCGAGAATCGTCGTCGGCGAAATCAAGTACGTATCTCCGAGCACGAATTGATTGGTGGTGAAGGTCTCCGGGCCGGCATCAATGTGGGCACCGGTACCGTATGGGTCCACGCCGAATGTGAGGT
The DNA here is from genome assembly GCA_965207255.1 of Bryobacterales bacterium. Lineage (GTDB taxonomy): Bacteria > Acidobacteriota > Terriglobia > Bryobacterales > UBA6623 > VXMF01. The sequence goes on from OZ242276.1 coordinate 1,842,183, forward strand.
TGTCCCACCAGGTCCAGCGCCCCATGAAACGGTGCTTCTCGCTGGCACTCCAATCGACGCGGTTGTTGAACTGCGTGTTGTTGCCGCCATCGCTGGCGTTGGTGGCGTAGTTGTTGTTCAGACCCGGCTGGTTGGGCTGATCCCAAAGGTGGCTCAGCGACTTCGACGTGGCGTCCTGCATCGGAGCCGGTATTGTGTCGTTCTGGAATCGCGTTCGAGGAAGGTCATCGGCGCTCGATACCGAGAACGGGTCGTGGATGGCCCGCCCCACCTCCGAGAAATCGCCCTGCTGCTGCAGCGGGGTCGGCGAGTCAAGCAGCAGCGAACGGCCCTGCCGCTGGCGGTAGCTCTCGTATGAGGAGAAGAAAAAGACGCTGTCCTTGACAACCGGGCCACCGACGTTGGCACCCCACTGGTTCTGGACGAACGGCGGTGTCCCGATGCCGCTGGCATTGTTGAAGAAGGTGTTGGAATTGAGAACCTTGTTCCGCAGGAACTCGTAGGCGGAACCATGGAATTGGTTGCTGCCGGACTTCGTGGCCATGTTGATGACACCACCGGCGAACCGTCCGAACTCCGCGCCAAGGTTGTTGGTCTGGATCTTGAATTCCTGCACCGCGTCCTGGGTCGGGACCAAGGCTGTGAGGTTGGCGTAGCCGATATTGACGGGCGCGCCGTCCAGCGTCGTGGCGCTCTGGTTCGACTGGCCACCACCGATCTGGAAGTTGCCCCACGCGAAGATGTTGACCCCGGTGGGACTCTGCATGGACTGGCCCTGAGGCACGACACCGGGAGCCAGAGCGACTAGGTTCAGCACGTTGCGCCCGTTAAGCGGCGTCTCGGTGACCTTGCGAGACTCGACGACCTGTCCCAACGACGAGGTCTGTGACTGCAGCAGGGGCGTGCTGGACACGACCTCGACAACTTCAGTCACTTCTCCGATCTCCATCACTGGGTCAATGCGGATACTCGCCTCGACCTCAATGGTGATCGGCTCTTGCGCAAACTGCTTGAAGCCGTCAGATCGCGCTTCCAGGCGGTACTGGCCCGGCACCAAGTTCACGAAGCGATACAGGCCCGCGGCCTCGGTCTCTTGCACGCGCTGTTCGCCAGTCGCGAGATTCGTCACCGTGACGCTCGCTCCCGGAATTACGGCCCCCGTCGAGTCCTGAACTGACCCGACCAGGCTGCCATAGAACGTCTGGCCAAACGCCGCACCGGCGACAAGCGCCAGGCAGGCGGCCAGCAATCCCAAGCTTTTCAAATGCATAAAATTCACTCCTTGCACCACACCGCTGCGGACTCCAGCCACAGCATGCGACGCTGTGAACATAGCACCAAAGCGGAACCATTTCAACCGGTCGGAACTAGTCTTATCGGACCAACTGATTCCCCCGCCCGCAGGTGGATCGACCCGCCCCGCGCCGACAGTGCCCACTGGCAGAACCCTGGGGACGGCGAGCGACAGATCCGGCTGGCCAGCGCCTTCCGAAGACGGCCACGGTGGAGCCCTATCGAAGTCCAGGCGAGCTATCCCGCCCGAAGCGAAATTGCCCCTTAGATCGCCGAGCCGGCCGCGAACTCGCCCGTGGCGACAGCGACCGATGCGCTCGCGCAAGCAGCCGCGCTCCGCAGCTGCTCTCAGGACATGGCCGCGCCATCCGTCAAGAGCCATCACGCGACGTCGTGCGAGCCAGTGCCAGCCATGTTGCGCGGTCGCTGCCGCGCAGGGAAAGACGTTACCGAACAAATACAATTCTCTAATTGACACTCGATTGCATTATCTGATACGTTCGGAATTCTGGTGCCAGCGCCCGGTTCGTCAGGAATTCTGATCGCTGACCTCAAGGAGCCTCTCCAATGATCAAGCCCCTTCTGCGCGCCGGCTGCGCAACGATCGCGCTGGCTTGCTGCGGCACGACGCTGCTAGGCCGGGATATCGGTGGTCAAGTCACCGATCCCAACGGCTTCCCTGTGTCCTCAGCAAGGGTAGAGGCTATTGAATCTGGGACATCTACGCGCACTGACAGCTCGGGAAAATTCACTCTTTCCGACGTTACCGAGGGATCGGTCACGGTCCGCGTCGTCGCCGCCGACTTCGAGCCGGTCGAAGTGACCGGCTCGGCTGGAACATCTGAACTCACGATCGAATTGACGGATCTGAGGCACAGCACAGCTTCGATTGAAGTGGTCGCGACGGCGGAAAGTCTGCGTACGGCCATTCCGGGCTCGTTGCATATCGTTAGCAAAGAGGATCTTCAAGCGGCCAAACCGATCGACGCCAACGAGGTGCTGCGCCGCGTGCCCGGCATAAACCTGCGTGAAGATTCCGGGCCGGTTGCCATGCGGCTAAACATAGGCATGCGCGGCCTCAACCCCAACCGCAGCCGCAAGGTGCTGATTCTTGAAGACGGCATTCCCATCGCACTCGCGCCGTATGGCGAGCCGGACATGTACTATTCGCCGCCTATCGAGCGCATGAGCCGGGTCGAGATCCTCAAGGGCAGCGGCCAGATCGCCCATGGCCCGCAGACCGTCGGTGGCGTGGTGAACTTCGTCACGCCAGACCCGCCATCGAGATTCCACGGAGACGTCGACCTCGAGGGCGGGCAGCGCGCACTGTTCGTGGGCCAGGCGTCGCTGGGTGCGAGCACCCGCGACCAGTCGATCGGCTGGATCACCAACTACCTGCACAAGCAAGGCGATGGCTGGCGCAGTTTCTTCTACGACATCGAGGACGTGCAGACCAAGTTCAACTTCCGCCCCAGCGAGCGGCACACTCTCGCTGTCAAGTTGGGCGTCTACGACGAGATCTCGAACTCGACGTATGTGGGGCTCACGCAGTCGATGTACGAGCAAGACCCGAACCTGAACGCGGTCCCGTCAGACACGCTCGATGTCGAACGTCGGTCCGGTTCTTTTTCTCACGCCTACACGCTCAGCCCCGCCTCCACACTGAGCACTTCGGCATTCCTGTACAGCACCAAGCGGTACTGGGGGCGGCAAGACTTTGACCGCAGCGACAGGGGACGCGACTACTTAGGCGTGCTCGGAGATCCGAGCGTTGGCGGAGGGGCTCTCTACTTGCGCGATTCGGCCGGCAATCGCAACCGCGAGTTCGACGTGTACGGCGCCCAGTCGAACTTCAGTCGACAGCACCAGTACGGCCAACTCGACCTTGGCGTGCGCTACATCTACGAGGAAGCCCGCGACCGCCGCGTCAACGGGGAGGGGTTCAACGCCCGCGCCGGTGTGACTCGCGACGACGAATTTCGCTATGGCAGGGCTTTCGCAGGCTACATCCAGAACCGCTTCAAGATCGGCTCTCGCATCTCGCTCACGCCAGGCGCGCGATTCGTGCACTACAAGCAGGAGCGTCATATCGTGCGCAAGCGCGTGCAAGGGGTTCCAACCGATGTCGACATCCGCAAGGATAACGGCGTCACCACGGTCATCCCTGGACTCGGGTTCTCGATCCGCGCCATCGAGGACGTGACTTTCTTCACTGGTGTCCACCGGGGCTTCGCCCCCCCGGGGACCAAGATTGCCATCACGAGCAACGGCGAGAACTTGGATCTGGATTCGGAACTGTCTTGGAACTACGAGGCTGGCGTCCGCTTGGCGGGCAAGCGATCTGTATCAGGTGAATTCACGTTCTTCCGCATGGATTTCTCGAACCAGATCATCACCGCGGCCGAATCAGGTGGTGCCACGACCACCGTGACCAACGGCGGCGCGACCGTGCATCAAGGCTTCGAGAGTTCGGCCAAGATCCACTGGGACAGAATTGCGGATCTAACGGGCTGGAGTCTATACACCGACTTCCGGCACATGTATCTGCCCATCGCCGAATTCAGAAATAACGAACTGTACGGCGGCAACCGCCTGCCGTACGCCCCAGAGCAGACGTTCGGCGTGATCTTCGGCGTCAAGCAGTTCGGCGGCCTGAGTTTCCAACTCGACCTTAGCGCCGTGGCGGCTCAGTTTGGAGACAACCGGGAAACATTGGAGCCGTCGCCTGACGGGACGGTCGGCCAACTCCCCGCCTACCAAGTAGCGAACTTGGCAATTGGGTACGAGATCCAGCGCGAGAATTGGGCGCTCGAGCCGTACTTCACGATCAAGAACGCGTTCGATGAGATCTACATCGCGTCACGGGCCCCCCAAGGAATTCAGCCAGGGCTATTCCGGCAGATCAATGGAGGCTTGCGGATCACCTTCTAGGCACAAGACTGCGGTTGGAGGTCCCTCCCCAATCCCTGACCCGACCGCATTAGGGCTAGGATCCTGGCAGAGCATTGCAGCCTCCGCGAGGTCGGGATCCTAGCCCGCCCACTTGCCCGGGCCAGCACGCCGGCTCATGGCAAGGCACTGCCCTCGGTGTGCAACGAGCATTCGCCCGTGCTGCAATCGGGCAGAATACCACGATGCGAGCAGTGCCTGCTGGGATGGGTTAGGACTGTTGGTTCGAGTGCGGACCCGACTGGCAATTCGTGGCTCGCTGGCTCGGTAGAATGGACGCACCCGGCCATGCCAGCATCGAAATCCACGTCAATCCGCGCCAATCGCCGCGAATTCTTCGCAGCCGCCGCCGGGGCCGCCTCCCTGCTGGGATGCGGGGACACGGCCGGGCCGCCGGGCGGTAGCCCAACCCAGTCGCCCAATATCGTGTTCATCATGGCCGACGATCTCGGCTATGGCGAACTCGGCTGCTACGGGCAAGCGAAGATCCGCACTCCCAACATTGATCGCATCGCAGCCGAAGGCATGCGGTTCTCAAATGCGTACTCCGGATGCTCGGTGTGCGCTCCGGCGCGCAGCGTGCTAATGACCGGCATGCACATGGGGCACACCTCGGTCCGCTCCAATCCCGGAGGCGTGCCGATCTTGGCGGGCGACGTGACCGTTGGCGAGTTGCTGAAAGAGCGCGGCTACGCCACGGGCTGCTTCGGCAAGTGGGGCCTAGGCGACATCGGTACCGAGGGTGTGCCATGGAAACAGGGCTTCGACGAATTCGTAGGCTACCTGCACCAAGCCCACGCGCACTACTTCTATCCCCACTACCTCTACGACAACGACCAGAAACTGCCCTTGGAAGGGAACGAGGGCGATGGGCGCGGCACGTATTCCCATGACGTCATCGCGGACCGGGCGCTGGAGTTCATCGAAAAGAATCAGGACGGGCCCTTCTTCTGTTACGTCCCGTTCACGATTCCGCACGCGGAGTACGTCGTGCCTGATGACGAGATCTACGCCCAATACGCCGGCACTTTCGAAGAAGTTGAGCTGGCCCAGAATCGCAATCGCCCCGAGCGCTTGATCCGACCTCCCGAACCACATGCGACGCTGGCAGCGATGATCACGCGCATGGATCGCGACGTAGGCCGGATCTTGGGGTTGATCGCCGAGTTGGGCTTGGACGAGAACACGATCGTGTTCTTCACCTCCGACAACGGCGCGGCCGCCGCCACCTGGACGGACTACTTCCGCAGCAGCGGGGACTTGCGCGGTGCGAAGCGGGCCTTCTACGAAGGCGGCATCCGCGTTCCGATGCTGGTGCGGTGGCCAGGCAAGATCGCCGCAGCTTCGCGCAGCGACCACATTTGGGGCTTCCACGATTTCTTGGCAACGGCCCTAGAACTTGCAGGTGCGGAAACGCCGACGGACACCGACGGGATCTCCGTCGTTCCGACTCTGCTGGGCAGCGGCGAGCAAGCCGAGCACGAATACCTGTACTGGGAGTTGCCGCGCTACGACGGCACCTCGGGAACTTTCCTTGACGAGACCCCCTCGCAAGCCTTGCGCATGGGCAAGTGGAAGGCTGTTCGGCCAGCGCCGGACGGCGAACTCGAACTCTACGACCTCGAGGCCGATCCCGCAGAGACGCAAGACTTGGCAGCGGACGAGCCCGCCATCACGGCGAGGATCCAAGCTCTCCTGCAAGAGGCCCGCCAACCGCCGCGGCCGCAGAAAGAACTGGACCACATCTGGTGGGATAGCAAGGGTTGAGCGACCCTCTACCAGCCGTCGCCAGCGACTCTTACGGCACCCTGCTGTAGCCTTGCTCTTTGTAACGCTCCAACAGGGCCTTGAGCTGAGCCACCACCTCCGGCTGCTCGGCAAAGAGATTGTTATCTTCGTGGCGATCAGCCTCAATGTCGTACAACTGGGCTGGCGGATCGCCCGGCTGGGGGCCGTCCCATTGCTCTGACCCCGGGCCTTGCCCGTCGATATACTTCCACTTGCCCTGGCGAATCGCAAACGTGCCGTCCACCGAGTGATGCACCGTGGCTTCGCGCAACGGGCTGCCATCCATGCCCAGCAATGCAGGCAGGATGCTGACGCTGTCCTGCCCAGCGTCGGCTGGCAGTTCGACTCCCGCAATGTCGGCGGCGGTCGCCATCAGGTCCGTAAGGCAGATCGTCTGCTCGCTGGCAGACCCGGCTGCGACTCTGTCTGGCCACGAAGCAATGAACGGCATGCGGTGGCCGCCCTCCCAAGCGTCCCGCTTCTTGCCGCGCTGGCTGGCATGGTTGGCGTGGTGGTCGAACTCCTCGATGTGGCTCGGATCCCATTCGGCACCGTTGTCACTGGTGACGACGAAGAGCGTATTCTCGAACTGGCCAGTCTCTTTCAGCGCGTCTACGACCATGCCAATGTTGGCATCGACCTGGGTGACGAAGTCGCCGTACTTGCCGGCGCCGCTGCGTCCGATGAACTCCTCGGTGGGCACCCACGGCCAATGCGGCGCTGGCAGCGGGAAGTAAAGGAAGAAGGGCTGGTCGGGGTTCTCGGCTTGACGTTCGATGTAGTCCACCGCATGCCGAGTCAGGTTGGGCAGCACATCGAAAAAGTCAAAGCCCTCCGCCGCCTCGCCGGGTCGCCAAAATACGGGGCCATCGAAGCGGCCAGGCTCATGCACAGTGGCGGGCTTCTCGCAGACGTTGTTTTCCAGGTAGACATACGGGGCCATGTCGAGCGAAGCCGGAATGATATAGGAGTAGTCGAAGCCGAGCGTGGCCGGTCCGTTTGTGACCGGCGCGGTGAAATCGATCTCCAACCCCTCGGGCTTGGCAAAATCCGAAGCCCCTTGGAATGCTACAGACTTGTCGCCCTCGTCCCAGCTTACGGGCTCCGACAGCGTCGTCCAGTCCAAGCCGAGATGCCATTTACCGACGACTGCGGTGTGGTAGCCCTGTTGCCTCAGCATGCTGGCGACCGTCATTCGGTCCGGCTCGATTAGTGCTCGCGAGTATCCCGACAGGACTCCCCGCTTGAGGGGGCTGCGCCAAGCATAGCGCCCGGTTAGCACTCCATAGCGCGTCGGCGTGCAGACGGCAGAACCCGAGTGTGCGTCCGTAAACCTCATGCCACCGGCCGCCAAGGCGTCCATGGAGGGAGTCGGGATCTTTGAATCCGCGTTGAAGCTACCGGGGTCTCCGTAGCCCATGTCGTCCGCCATCAGGAAGATGATGTTCGGCTTGCGCTCCTCCGGCGGCGGCTGGGACGAGCAGGCCGCAAGCGCCATCAACGAGGCGAGAGCGATCCCCAGAGGCAGTGAATCGGACCATGAGTTGCGGGATGCCATAACGCTTTGCCGATTGTACGGCACACGCCAGACCTGCACGCAAGAACAGCGATCTCGTCCAGCCCGACGCGTGTTGCAGCTCCGGGAGTGCTCTCGGCGGCACCGACTTGTCCCGCGGAGGAGCATATACCGACCATCTCTCATCTAGCCCAATTGGGGGCGACAAGCGCATGATCGTCACAGCCGGAAGAGCGATGGGCCGCCAATCCGCGAGCAGCTCCGTGCTTCGAGGCTAGAAGCCGTAAGGGCGAAGGTTATTCGAAGGATGCCGTTACGCTAAGAGAATGCCGTTAGGCAGCTATGGAGCGGTCGCGCCAATGGCGTCGCAGCCAAGATCCATGAGCCGAATCTCCAGCCAACGCTGGTGCATCAGGACGCCTACATCGTCCGGCCAACTGACTCCTTCAGGTGCCGGCCGCGCAATCCAGACAAAGGTTCAGACCGATCACCCCGCGCGGAGCGCCCAGACGCTCTACCGAGCACTCTGGGTTGTCGCAGCACTGAGCGCGGCGCACGCGCCAACGCTGAGAGCATCCGACTTCGGTGTGGTCCCGATGGGCGACGATGCGGCCGCGGCATTCGCTGAGTACATAGCGGCCGCTGACACGCAATTCGAGCGTCAGCTCGCCGGGGACTCACCGTTCCTGTGGAGCAAGCAAGACGAAGGGCGAGCCAAGGCACTGGCCCGCGGGAAAATCGTGGTTGATCCCACGCCGATTCCCGACACACGGGAGGCTCCGGGCGGGTTGATTCACGACTGGACTGCCGCTCTGCTGGTACCGCACGCGGATGCGGAGCGGCTGGTTGCCGTCGTGTCTGCCTACGACACCCACGCAGACACATTCGCTCCGGGAGTGATGCGTTCTCGGATTCTCGAGCGAGATGGCACGCAAATGCGAGTGGCGATGCGCCTGTTGAAGAAGAATGTCTTCACGGTAGTGCTTGAGACCGAGCACACAGTGGAGTTTGACCGGCTGGACGCTCAGAGCTGGTGGGGCCGTTCCGAGAGCACCAGCATCCGGGAGGTGGCAGGGGTCGGGAAGCCCGACGAGTCGCTCAGGCCGCCAGGTCACGACAGGGGCTTCCTTTGGCAGATGGTCGTGTACTGGAGATTCGCCGACACACCCGAGGGTGCGATCGTTGAGCACCGCTCGATCAGCTTGACTCGCAGTCCGCCAAAAGGGCTGCGGTGGGTACTGCGGCCGGTCCTAGAAGGATTGCCGCGGCAGTCCCTCGCCAATATCCTCCGCACCACTAGCGAGGCGGCGCTGGCTCGAGCGCAATGATCCGCCCTTGCCGAGAACTATTCGCGCACGGCAATCCTAGGCCCACGGGCCTGCGTTCTAAGAGGCGCAGCAAATCGCAGTGTTCCCGCGATTGCCCAGCGCTATCGCGGCCTGCGTGACCGATGAAGATCAGCTAGACTCTCCATCGTCATGTTGCAGCGCCCCTGCAGATACCTGCTCTTACCCCTCCTGCTGCAGCCCTTGGCGCTTGCGGCGCAACAGCGGCCCAACTTCATCGTCATCTTTGCCGATGACCTAGGGTATGGAGACCTGTCCTCCTACGGCGCGAAAGCGCACAAGACCCCACATCTCGACCGCATGGCGCAGGAGGGCATCCGCCTCACCAACTTCTACGTCTCGATGCCCTTCTGCGGTCCATCCAGAGCAACCCTGCTCACGGGGCGCTATCCGTTCCGGACAGGACTGGTAGCCAACCCATCGCCAGACGTGGGCCGCAATGACATCGGGCTTCCGCCATCGGAGATCACCATCGCTGAAGCGCTCAAGCCGTTGGGCTACGCGACCACCGCAATTGGCAAGTGGCACCTCGGGCACACGGAACGGTACTTGCCACGCAAGCAGGGATTCGACGAGTACTACGGCATTCTGTACTCGAACGACATGCGACCGGTCCAACTCGTCCAGAATGAGTCCGTCGTCCAATACCCAGTACTACAGACCGAACTGACCAAGGACTACACACAACGGGCGATCGACTTCATCGAGCGCCACCGAGACAGCCCGTTCTTCCTGTATCTTCCGCACGCGATGCCACACAAGCCGCTCGCGGCATCGGAAGACTTCTATACTCCCGAAACACCCGACGATCTATACAGCGACGCTATCCGCGAACTTGACTGGTCGGTCGGGCAGATCTTGGACAAGCTGCGAGAGAGTGCTCTGGACGACAAGACCTTGGTTTTCTTCACATCGGACAACGGTGCCACGTACGGGGGCTACAACGGTGGCCTGCGCTCCTCCAAGGCGTCCAACTTCGATGGCGGCTTGCGTGTGCCAGCGATTGCGCGATGGCCGGGCAGGATCCCGCCGGGCCGAGTATCCGGCGCAGTGCTTGCCTCGATCGACATTTTTCCGACGATCGTCGCAGCTGCCGGTGGCGAGCTTCCCGGCGACCGGACAATCGATGGCCGCGACATCCTTCCGCTCCTGGCAGGGCGCGCCAGCGAATCGCCACACGAGGCGATCTTCGCGATGGGGGCGCAAGAACTGAAGATGATCCGCTCGAGCCGCTGGAAGCTGCACGTCCGGGCACCGGAACCGGGCTTCCCGTGTCTAGACGACCCAAGCGCCTACGTGGACCCGCGGCGTCCGGACGGCATCACGATCATCGCCCAGTTCGAGCAAGCCGATCGCACGCAATGCCCGGGAATTGTAACCGGACCGGCCCCTAAGCCCCTGATGCTCTTCGACATGGAGGCAGATCGAGGCGAGCAGCGCGATATTGCGTCCGAACATCCCGACGTCGTCGCCCGGCTCAAGGCAATCTTCGATCAGTTCGATGCCAAAGTGCCTGACGAGGTCCACAGCGGCTATCGATCACCAAAGATCCTTTGGATCGAGGGCGGCGAACTGCGCTACGACCGGCAAATCAAGCCACTGCCACACCAATGAACTGCGGCACGAGTTAATTCCCGGCCACAGAGCCGAGCACTTCGAAGAACTCGGGGAGCGATACCGCCGCCGCCTCGGCCCCGGCTAGGGTCGAGTCCCCATCCGCCCCTAGCGCCCCTACCGCGAACGCCATCGCGATGCGATGGTCCCCTCAGGAGTCGAGTTGCGCAGCGCGCAGCTTGCAGCCGCCTTGAATGTCCATGCCGGTCTCATACTCGGTGACCGGCACGCCGATCTGGCGCAAATTCGCGGCCACTGTTGCGATGCGATCGGTCTCCTTGACGCGCAACTCGCCCGCATCCCGTATGCGCAGCCCGCTCCGTGAGGTGGTCCGGGCTGACTTGCACCTCCCGCGCAGCGAGTTTCCCGGCACGCACCTGCGCCGCGTCTATTCAGTACGGTTAAGCAACTGTTCCCAGCTGACGCTCACATCCTCACCCAGCGACAGTCCCAGCAAGATCACGCGACAACCTAAATCAAACGATGTGCCGAAATCTGCTGATATTCGATCGTGCCAGATCCGCTTCCACCGTGCGTCCGGCGAGCAGTTTCTTCAACCGTCTTGGCCAGCGTGCCAAGTTCAGCTAGCACCGGTCCAGCGTGCCCATGCGTGCCTTGCAGTGGTCCGACCGAACGGATGGCTGAAGCGCCACATTGGGATTGGTTTGGGAACTTGAAGCGTTGGGCGGCTTGCGACCGGGATTCCGCAGGCCCAGCTACCAGTTGTTGCGCATTCATCCTGGACGGGTCCTCTGGACGAGGTCGGCTTGTACTTGCGAGATCGGCATCTGTCTTGCCCCGCGACTCGCTACGGCTGCGCTGTACGGGACTCCAAGCGACGCAGCCAGTTGTCAAAGAGGGGGCATTCGCGTCGCATCGCTTCGAGCCCGATTTCCAACGCTGCGAGATTGCCCAAGAGAGGCTTCTCGTATCCGGGAACCAAGCTCTCTACGCGTTTGGACGGAGCTCCTTCGGGCGAGTCGTCAATTTCCTCTGGGTTTGTGAAGGACTCCCGAATCTGTTGCAGATTCTCACTGAGATCTGGGTGTCCAATACCACGGCCGAACGCAATGCAATCGCTGAAGAGTAGGGCCTCAAACTCGTGCATCATCACATATGGAACAAATCGAGTCTGGTTGAACTTGGGTCCCATCTCCATTTGGATGCTGCCTGACAGGCGTCTCTCAATAATCTTTGCGTTCTCGGGATAAGAAAGTGCGGATGCATCCTCACGTCCAGGCCAGGCGCGAGGTCCTGTTCTCGGCATGGCATAGTAATCAACCATCATCGTCACCACCAGTCCGTGATCCTGACGTAGATTCTTCGCAATTTCCGCCTGAACCGTTGACCAAGGCTTAACTCCGCCACGATGGTCTCGCCTGCGAGCGTTTCCCATTAGACGCGCGCTGACCGTGGACCATCCGAAGCGCATCTCAAGATGGCTAGACAGCACTTCCTTGACAAACGTCTCCTCTGTCTCGCCTTCCACGTGAACAATCAAGCGAGACGCCAAAGTTTGTTTCACTCGTGAACCTCAGGAGCAGGTCGACCGCCGAAATAGTTCTTCTCCCATAACTGGCCAAGGCCGTAATCCAGCAGCCAACTGTCCAGTGCCCCTTTTTCTAGCTTAGTGAACGTCGTTGCGCCATCGACCCGCTCGGCCACCAGAACCGAGTCTGGGCTAAAGTGGTCGAGCAAGGGCGCTGATTGAGTCGCCACAACCAGTTGCGTTTCGACCGATGCCTGTTTTATGAGTGATGCTAGGATCGTGATCGCGTAAGGGTGCAGTCCGAGTTCGGGCTCGTCAAGCAGAATCACTGACGGTCGCAATTCGGCAGGCTGGAGCAGCAAGGTGGCCAACACAATGAACCGAAGTGTTCCATCCGAGAGTGAGGAAGCGTCGAGATACCTGTCCCAGGCCCGGTGCTGCCACTCAAGACGGATCTTGTCCTCGTTCAGAGCCTGTGGCTGTAGATGGAACCTATCGAAAAACGGTGCTACAAGCCGTACTGTACGACAGATCAGGTCGAACGATTCCCTGTGTTTCTTGGACAGCAGGTAAAGGAAAGCTGGGAGATTGGCGCCGTCGTGGCGTAGGAAACGGTTGTCGTCCACGTCGGCAGTCTTCTTGATTGGCGAAGCGCTGGCCGTGTCGTGAAAGTGATATACGCTCCATTGGTGGAGACGTTTCTGAACAATCCGAACAAGGGGTGATTCCTGCTGCCGACTGATCCCTGCTTCACCTGAAGCTGATGCCAAGAGCCTTATATCGTAGGGCTCTGGATATCTTTCTCTGTTCCAGAAATATACAAACTCATCTATCGGCGATAATTCGTCTCCATCGGTTGCGATCAAACTAATCTCATACTGGTCGACGTTTTCTTGGAATGATACGTGAACTCTCAACCGAGACGTCGTCTTGGATCCGAAGTGAAGAACCTTGTCCGCCCCGCCGGAGCGGATGACGTAATCCCTTAGGCGCCCGTTGCAGATTTCGCGAAGAAACGAGAACGCACCGATGAAGTTCGACTTGCCCGACCCGTTCGCTCCAATCACTATGTTGATTGGCTCGATTCGGCACTCGATGCACTTGATGCTCCTGAAGCCTTCGATGGTGATCGAATCCAGTTTGGCCATGCGGAGCAACCCTCGTACGGGCCCAGCCGAACAGCTAAGATTGCCCCGGGCACTCTCCGCCGCCAGCCACTCAGCCGTCGCGCGAGTTCCCGACGCTAGCCGGACAGGCTTGATTGTACATCGTCTGCGCGCAACCCTAGGATCGACGGCAACGAATCTAGGCCTACTCCGACCACATCCATCGAGTCGCCTCATTCAGAGAGATCAGGGCGGTGCCCGTGCAGTCTCGGATTGAGTCCTGCGGGCGATGGCGGGATCAGGCTGCCATTCGGAGTGGCGATTCTGGACCAGACTGCTGCTCTCCAGCATACAAGTGGGGGCCGGTTCATGAAGATCGACAGTAACTACTCGGCCCCTGCGACTACTTGTCTGCTCGCCTAGCGTCGCGCGGGTCAAGGCTTGCGCTGGTCTCCGGCCAGCTTGCGCATGGTTGTTCGTGTGGCAATCCTGTCGCGGGCCGGAAACCGTCCTGACCGGCAAGCGGCAGCCTAGCGGGCCCAGCGGACACAGCTGGGTGTCGACTTGCCACTCAGAGCAACATCTCAGGCGTCTTGAGTGGGGGTCGGGCCATAGTGTTGAGTGAGCGTGTCGACAGCCCGCCCGTCGAGCGCGATTTGAATGGCGACGAGAGGGTTGTAGCCGAGCGCGGCCATGGACTGCAGGTAAGCGGAGCTGCGGGGATAGGCCTCGCCGTAGGCTGTGGTTCGAAAGCAGCCCGAGACCTTGACCTTCGCCATGCGCAGTCCGCGCTCGCCGGCATGGTTGGTGAAACTCACGTCGGGATCGTGCAGGAAGCGCAGCACGGAGGCTTCGTGCTGGACGAGCCGCTCCAGGACAGCAAGGGCATGCCACCGGGTTTCCTCCAGTAGCAGTCGATCCCGAGCACCAAAGGCCCGTCACGGCAATGCCGCGAAGGCCTCTGACAGCCGAACGCTAGGCATCGGCGTGACCCACCGCCTGCCGCAGCTTTCATTGGCTCGATTGAGCAGAGGACCGAACCAATCGACGTTCGCAGGAGGTGGTCGTCTTGCCTAGCGCTCAGTCACATTTGACGCAGGAGTGCTCAGGGAGCACGCGTAGCCTGCCGGAAGCGCTCCATGCCCTGCATTTGCACCTGAGCGCGCCAAAGCACCTCATTGCCGGGAAACGGGCGGCGCTTCGACGGCCGCCCGAGCAATCCGCCCCAAGAAGAATTGCCATGTCCGATAGCACCCACGACCGCCGCCGCGCAGTGGCCCTGTTCCGATCACCAAGGATCCTTTGGATAGAGGGCGGCGACCTGCGCTACGACTGGCAAATCAAGCCCCTGCCGCACCAATGAAGCACCGTCCGAGTTAATTCCCGACCACAGAGCCGAGCACATCGAAGAACTCGGGGAACGATACCGCCGCCGCCTCGGCCCCGGCTAGGGTCGAGTCCCCATCCGCCCCTAGCGCCCCTACCGCGAACGCCATCGCGATGCGATGGTCCCCGCAGGAGTCGAGTTGCGCAGCACGCAGCTTGCAGCCGCCCTGTACATCCATGCCGGTCTCATACTCGGTGACCGGCACGCCCATCTGGCGCAAATTCGCGGCCACTGTTGCGATGCGGTCCGTCTCCTTGACGCGCAACTCGCCCGCGTCCCGTATGCGCAGCCCGTGTTTGGATACCGCTCCGAGCACCGCGAGCATGGGGATTTCGTCGATGACCGCGGCCGTGGTGGCTCCTGAGATCGTGCCACCGGCAAGCTTGCCTGTGCCGCGTACGCGAAGCGTTCCGCTGGCTTCTCCAACGGAGTCGGAGCCAGGATGGACTTCGATGTCGGCTCCCATGCCGCGCAGCACTTGCAACACGGCCGAGCGGGTCGGGTTCAATCCGACACCTTCGATGAGCAGGTCCGAGTCCCGCAGCATCAGGGCCGCGGCGAGAAAGAACACGGCCGACGAGAGATCGCTTGGCACGCGCACCTCGCACGCTTCCAGAGCGGGATAGCCTGCCACCGATATAGAACTTCCATTTACGCGGATCTCGGCTCCGCACCTGCGCAGTGCAATCTCGGTGTGATCGCGTGTCTCTACTGGCTCGACAACCTCGGTCAATCCCCGAGCGTAGAGGCCGGCGAGCAGGACGCAGCTCTTGACCTGCGCACTGGCGACGGGCAATTCGTAGCGAATCGGCTCTAGCGCCCGACCGTGAATCACCAAGGGGGGGAACTGCCCATCGCGGGCGCCGATCTCGGCACCCATGAGCTGGAGTGGTGTCATGATGCGCCGCATGGGGCGCTTGGAGAGCGAATCGTCGCCCTGGACCACGCTTTCGAACGGCTGACCGGCAAGGATTCCGGACAGCATCCGGATAGTCGAGCCGGAATTCCCTGCATCAAGCGGCGCTCGGGGCGCGCTCAAGCCTTGAAGGCCGCGACCTTCGATTTCGACTTGGTTGCCTTTGCGCTCCCAAGGCACGCCGAGCGAGCCAAGGCAAGCAAGTGTCGACGCGCAATCCGCGCCGGTGGAGTAGTTGCTCAGGACGCTGCGCCCGCTTGCCAGCGCCGCGAGCATCGCATAGCGGTGCGAGATCGACTTGTCGCCTGGCAGCGAGAGCGTGCCAGCCACACCCGTAGCGGGGCGAAGGGTTCGGGTCATCAGTCCCTCCATTATCCAAGGGAGGCGATGCGCGCCCGGCCGCCGATCGCGCGCCGCTGTCCGCTGGGATCAGGGGATTCCCAAAGTTCTGAGGGCCTGCCCGTCCGCTTCGGTCAACTCTGAGCGGAAACAGGCACCGGTGCGCCGTCCGCGTGGATGGGCATCGCGCCAGCGAGCCTCGAGTATCAGCACAATCCTTCGGATTGCCGATTGCATCGCAACATTACTTGTGCTAATGTTTGTACTGGAGAAAAGTGTGTCTTGCGCTGGATCGTGGTCGGCAATTCCTGCTTGTGCGGTTGACGACCCAGCGGGAAAGACCTAGGCGGATTGGCGATGGTTCGACAAGATCGTTTCGGAGCAATCCTGGCGCTGACTCTGAGCGTCCTACTCTGCGCGGTTGCGGCCAAGTCCGCTTCTAAGCGAGATGCCGCCGCCCGGTATTACCGCACGGCAGCCCAGCTCTACGAAGATTTGAAGAGCGTCCCCGCGCCCGAATTGCGCCTGCGCCAATACGAGCTAGTGGCCAATTCATTGCGCAAGGTCCATCTAACTGATCCCGCAAGCGGGTACTGCGACGACTCGCTGCTGCGCCTTGGCGAGGTATATCACAAGATGGCTGAGCGCTTCAGCGAGGAGAAATACCTCGATCGCGCGATCGAAACGTATCAGTTTCTAGCTCGAGAATACCCGCACAGCAAGCACGTTCCAAAGGCCCGCACAATGGTCGCCGAGCTCGGGGGCGGGCCAAGCTTGCCTGCCGGTCCTGAGGGCCAGCCAGTCAGCGCCACTGCCCAAGCCCCGTCGGCCGCTGCCGGGGTCTTGGCCCTCTCCGATGAAGAACACCCTGCGGGCAAGGTCGTCAACCATTCCGGGAACAGCACTTCGAGACGTGTCGCCATGATTTCGGAGATTCGCCACCACAGCTATGTGGACGGCACGCGGGTAGTCCTGCAAATGGACGGCCCGGCCGCGCTCAAGTACGACCGACTCAAGAGACCGGACCGCCTCTACATTGACTTGCTTGGGAGTCGGGTGGCAGAGGCGCTGATCAAGGGCCGAGAGCTCGAAATCAACGATGAACTCCTATCGGCAGCGCGACTGGCCCAAAACCGCAACAACAAGTCGCGCATGGTGCTGGATTTGCGTAGTGCGGTCTCGTTCGACGCCTTCTGGCTGGAGCATCCCGTCCGGCTTGTGATCGATATCCGCGCTGCGGGCGCTCCGCGCGCGGAGCGGACCGTGCTAGCTCTCGACCCAGGACAACCGCAGCCACCGCCGGCGCCGCGCGCGGCCGACGCGACCGCTGCCGGCAGGCTCAGCCTGACTCGAGCGCTCGGGCTGAAACTGGACAGAGTCCTGATCGACGCCGGGCACGGCGGCCACGACACCGGATCGATCGGGCACAGCGGACTCCAAGAGAAAGACGTCGTGCTCGACATCGCACTGCGCTTGGGCAAGTTGGTCCAAGAACGCCTCGGTGCCGAAGTGATCCAAACTCGGACCGAGGACACCTTCATAGGGCTCGAGGAGCGCACTCAGATCGCCAACGAGCGCAACGCCGATTTGATGATCTCAATCCACTGCAATTCAGCGCCGACTAGCAAGGTGCGCGGCATCGAGACGTACTACCTTAATTTCACATCCGACTCATGGGAGCTCAGCGTGGCGTCCTTGGAAAACGCGGCCGCCAGCAGGTCGGTCCACGAGTTGGAGGACCTCGTCTCCAAGATCGCCCTTGAAGAGAAGATCGAGGAATCTCGCGACTTCGCAACGAAGGTGCAATCCAAGCTCCATGCCGGGGTGTCAAAGCACTCGGCCAGCATTCGTGATCGAGGTATCCGCAAGGCGCCGTTCGTCGTCTTGATCGGAGCCGAGATGCCAGCAGTCCTAGCAGAGATCGCATTCATCAGCAATCGCAATGACGAGGCTCTGCTGAGGAAGTCTTCCTTTCGTCAAGAGGTCGCCGAGCACCTTTACAGCGGGATTGCCGACTACGCCAACAGCTTGGGTGTCCTGTCGACCCGGCGCTCGCTATCTCCCGGTTCTGCGCAGCGGGACTGATCAGTCCGTCCCGTCCGCACCGTCGCATAGGCATGGCACGCCAGCTTCCCGCGCAATGCGCATCGCCTTGCGGCTGATGGTGGACAAGGGTAGGCGGTTGAGTGCCTCCACCGGAATCCAACGCTGGTCCTGCGCCAACGCGTCACCGGAATCGGCGAGGCAGACGCGTACCGTGTATCGTTTGGTCGTGATGACGTGCGCGAACGATCCCAACTCCTCGGCATCGACCGAGCGCACCCCCGTCGACGCGCGCAAGGCCAAGAGGTCGCCGCTAGCCATTGGGAGTTCCCAGAATCCGGGCATGATCGAAGCGTCTGCAGGACGCTGGCGGAGCAAGACGCGCTGTTCGCGGACGACCAACGCAACCGACAAGTTCACTCTGCGAGGAACGCTGCGAGCACCCTTGATAGGCAGGTAGGGCGCACTCCCAGCGGCTAGTCCGGAACACGATGCGCTCCAAGGGCACTGCTCGCACCTTGGCGTGCGGGGAACGCAAACTACCGCGCCAAGTTCGATCAAGGCCTGCGTGAAGTCGCACCGTGAACCTCGGGGCACCGCATCCATCAGGCCCTGAGCCGCGTCCCTGAGAGCGCTCTGCGTAGCAGCTTTCCTGATATCACGCTGCTCGTCGGCCATCCTCGACAGCACTCTGAGAGCATTGCCGTCCAAGGCCGCTCGGGGCTCGTCGAAAGCGATGCTGGCTATGGCCGCCGCTGTGTAGTCGCCGATGCCCGGTAGCGCGCGCAGCTGCGAATAGGCGCGCGGCCATTCGCCACCATGATCGGAGACTACCCGCTTACTGGCAGCATGCAACTGGCGCGCCCGGCGGTAATAGCCGAGCCCCGCCCAGCTCGCAAGCACGTCCTCTTCGCTCGCCTCAGCCAAGGCGGCCAACGTGGGATAGCGCCGGAGGAACGTCTCGTAGTGCGGAACGACAGCCTCGACCCGGGTTTGCTGGAGCATAACCTCCGAGATCCAGATGCGGTAAGGATCCCGAGTCAGCCGCCACGGCAGGGCGCGGTGGTCCGCCCGGTACCACGCCAGCAGGCGGGCAGCTAGGACTTCAGGTGCTGCCTTCACGCGCCCTTGAGCGCAGCGCGGAAGTAGCCGGAGTTCATCTTAGAGATAAAGTCCACGCTGATCTCCTTGGGACATGCGGCTTCGCAGTCCGAAGTGTTGGTGCAGCCGCCAAGCCCCTCGGCATCCATCTGGTCGACCATGGCCCGGGCCCGGGATAGCTGTTCCTGCTGCCCCTGCGGCATGCGCCGCAGGTGCGCAATCTTGGCCGCCGTGAAAAGCGCCGCCGAAGCGTTCTTGCAGGCCGCAGCATCGAGCGCGGTATCGGCCTCGGTCTCGGGCACCGGCGTGAGCTTTGCATCCGAGGCAGATCACGTGCTGACCGACACAAAACCACCTGCCTGAACGATCCTGTCGAAGGCAGACGACCCTCACAAATTACAGTTCTACAGCCAGATTTCCGACGCTTCGCATCGTGCAGACCCGTGTGTTAGCCAGTAAAGCACACTGCGCGGGAGCTGAAGACAACCCCCGCGCAGGCTTCCGGCCACAGAAGCGGCCGGAGACTTGGTTGATTGGACGAGCGGCAGCTTCGACCGGCAAGACCGGCCGACGTAAAGCGCTCTAGCTCGGCATCGTGACCTTGTCGATCGACGTGACCTTCATGCCTTCGACCTTGCCCTCGACCATGACTTTGTGTCCGGCATGGTCTTTGAGCTTGGCTGAGTCGGCAACCTGATAGATCTTGCCATCCTCGGTGACTAGCACGATGGTCTCGCCGCCACCAATACAACCGGCGGCGCACTTGGCGTGGTCCGCTCCGGCCTTGCCTGCATTCGCGCACTTCTCGTCGGTCACGTAGCCGGTGACCGAGCCTGCGAAGCACAGCGACGCGACAAGCATGGTCAGCGCCAACAGAGTGATGAGTCTTTTCATTTCGGTTTTCCCTTCTTGTAGCCGAGTTGCGACCACAAGCCGGTAGTATAGCCGGGCCCGTCATATCTGTCAAGCACGAATTCGGCGGAGGGTGCGCTACATCATCTTGATTTCTCGGATTCTTAGGGGTTTGAAGTGGGTCAGCTTGCGCGTGCGGATGTGCGGAGGCACTGAGGGTGCCGATGAAATCGGGCATCGGGATGAGCGTCCCGGTCTCGATCAGGGGATCTGGCCCGACTTGGAGGGAGGGCAGACTCAGCGCTGGCAAGCATGCAGTTTGCCGTCACGCGGCCGCCTGCATGAATCCTCGTAGCGGCCGCCCAAGATGCAGGCGCGCTGGGCGAGGAGGCCCTCGGCTCCGTCCACGGTCCAGTACATACCGGACTGCTTGAGGCGCCCCACGACCGTCTTGCAGCCTGCCCCGACCACGCCGGAGCCGATCTGCAAGCCTTGGGCGCGGAACTCGGCGTAGCGCATGCGCTGGCGGTTGGAGGTGATGTGTTGCACGGCCTTGGGGGCTGGCTCGCAGTGGCCGGCATGCGCACGCAGGGTTGCCAGCGCCGCGTCCAAGGCTCCGGACTTGAGATCCTCGCAGCGTGCCTCGGCCCACGTATCGGCGCTGTCGCGGTCGGCGGCGAAGGGCACCCGGGCGACTTCCCACATCCTCTCCGAGACGTGGAAGAAGTCCACGATCTGAATCGCGCTGGGGAACATCTCCGTGGCCGCCCCCCAGATCCATTTCACGCCGTCGCCGAGGATCACGCGGCACTCTGCGTCCGAGAAGCCGCGCCGCTCGGCCTCTCGTCGCAGACCGGCCGACCGTCTTGGTCGAACTGTTCGGCGGTCCAGATCACGACCAACTTCGCCTCGCGCGTGGAGGCCGATCCGTCGCTCTGCTTGCCATGCGCCCGTGCCGTCCACCCCCAGATACATGGTGTTCGCGGCCGGGGGTTGGGGGTCGAACACCGACGCCTGCTCGGCGGCCGCCACCTCGCGCCCCGGGGCCTCGGTGAGCCGTTCGACGCGCTTGGCATTCACGCGCACGGCGGCCAACTCGTGCAGCAACTCGCTGGCGGTCGCGAAGCTGGCCTCCGCGGCGGCCGAGCCGGTCATGCGGGTCACGGCCAGAGACAGGCTGGTGCCAGCCATGCCCAGCGCCTGGTCGCGCGGAAACCAGCCCTTGCCGCAGGGCTGGCAATGGTAGTAGGCACGCTCGAGGGTGCCGGGCCCCAAGACGGTCTCGAAGATCTTCGGATGGCGTCCCGCCAAGCGCGCCGCACGACCGCAGGAGCAGGGCTGGCTGCTGGCCTGACCGTCGGAGAGGTCGGCGTTCAGACGCCGCTCGACCGCCTCGAAATCGAGTTGGTCGGTCGCCTCGGGAGCTACGAGGCGGGCGATTTCGGCTTCCAGGGCCGGGGCGAACGCTTGCTCGCAGGCTTTTTTCTAACCGCGCTGGTGCCGGGCTTGAGGCGGGCTTGGCACAAGTCGTCGCTGACTGCGATCAGGTCCGCGACAAGCCGTCGTAGACGCTGGCACTCGGCGATCTGGGCCTTGGTCGCCGCGACCTGCGCAGCCGGGATCGAGCGGCTGCGGGTCTTGCCGTCAACCGACCAAGTGAGCAGCCAGTAGGGGCCGTGGCCGGGCTGCTGCTTGTCGGCGCAGAAGCACTCGGGTCGGCCACAGCGGCGGAAGTTCTGCACGAGGGAGCCGGGGCGCAAATCGCCGATGGCGGCCAGTTGCTGAAGGAGTTCTTGGCGGCGGGCGGAGAGCTCGGCGGGGTCCGGGGAAGTGGGCATGGAGGGCACCTCTGTCGTTAGTGTATATAGCTAACAAGAAGACTGTCAAGGCTTCCCGGAACACAAGGCCTTGTTCGCTTTCAAGGGTGCTTGGTAGTCGCTTCGACCCCTCAAACTCCCTGCGGTTGGGTCGAACGCGCAATCTCAGTCTGCTTCATGCCACCAACTCTCAGTATCTTGCCGGGTGTGCAAGACTATGTCGTACACCCTTCGGCGCAGGGTCGAGTCGCCCGAGGGAGTCTCAGCCTCGGCCGTTCTCAGGTAGGGTCGGGAGCAGGCGCGCTGACGGTAGGGTTCGGTGGCACTTCCGTCGCTTTCGCTTTGGGCCTCAATCCGACTCCCATGTTCACGATTCCTGCTGCCGCCTTGTCAAACCCGGCGTGCTGTTTTCCGGCACCCCGCTTTCCCGTTGTCTTCGTCCCAAGAGTTATGGAGCCGTCCGTGCCGGGGGCGCTTCCGGCAGTCGCTCGACTCGGAATTGCGAATACAGTCCGAGATCGTTGCACAGCCACCGCCTATTCCACCTCTTTCAGCCGTATCCCCGGCATCCGCCCTGTTGCATGAAGTGTCGCCTGACCTGCTTCTCGACCCAGTCCCGAAGGTAGCTGAAACACGGGCTCGCATGCCCAATGCGGAAATAGTTCACTCAACCCCCGCAGGACCGGGTTGATCAAGTTCTCGACCCGCTCCACGGGTTGCGACCGATGCCGCCGGAACACCTCCTTGAGCCGACGCAGGAGTTTCATGCCTGCCTTCATTCGCGGCACGCACCTTCACCCCGTTTCTCAATAAAGCGTGCCAAGGCCGTAAGAGGGCGCTAGTCCGGTCCCGGAGCAGGACTCCCACTTCGATATTGCGGTTCAGCGCGGCCTCGGTCAGATTCGCCGATGTCACGAATAGCGACTCCTCATCGGCTACTACGGCCTTCGTGTGAAGCGCGCCCTTCGGCCCCTCGAGATCCAACGAGCGTAGGTCGTAGTAGACGTTCGGGCGAGACGTCCCCGCCAATCGCGGCGCCTGAAGCGACTCGCGAACTTCTTCACGAGATTGCTAGCCTTCGTGGTGAAACGCCCTGCCTCGCTCGATGTACGGAAGCGGCGTCACGTGCAACCTTGGATCGCTGTCCAATCGCCGCGCGAGATTGCCAAGCCGTTCGAGGCCGCCGAAGAATGCAGAGTCCTACTTCTGGAACACCCGGAAGATCTTCCGCAGCGGGTCGTAGAACTCATCGACCACGCGCTCCTTGAGCGGAATGATCGCATTGTCGGTGATCGTGATGTGTTCCGGGCAGACATTCGTGCAGCACTTGGTGATGTTGCAGTACCCTATGCCGTCGGTCTCCCGGAGCTGGCCGACACGGTTTTCGCTGTCCAAGGGGTGCATTTCTAGCGCGGCCGCATGAACCAAGAAGCGAGGGCCGATGAAGCGGTCGTGGTAATGATGCTCACGAAGGACGTGACAGACGTCCTGGCAGAGAAAGCACTCGATGCACTTCCGGAATTCCTGCACGCGATCGACATCTCGCTGCAGCACGCGCCACGAACCGTCCTCGGCATCCGGCGGCCTCGGGGAGAACGGCTTGAGTTGCTTCTTCACCTCGAAGTTCCAGCTGACATCGCACACCAAGTCCTTGACGATTGGGAAGGTCTGCATGGGCTCGATCGTGACGGGCTTGTCCAAGGGGACCTGGCTCAGGCGCGCCATGCACATCAGCCGTGGGGTACCGTTGATTTCGGCTGAACAAGACCCACACTTGCCGGCCTTGCAGTTCCAGCGGACAGCTAGGTCGTTGGCCTGTTCCGCTTGGATCTTATGCACAGCATCGAGCACGACCATGCCTTCGGAAATCTCGCAGTCGTAGTCCTGAAAGCTCCCCGCGCCCGCCTTACCCCGCCAAATCCGGAATGTCGCCGTCGGCATATCTGCCCTCCTCACTTCCTTGCGTCGATGATCCGCTGCAGTCCCTCGGGGATGTCCGGGATCGGCTCCCATGAGACCTCAAGATCGCCGTCCGAGTTTTTGCGAATCACGACGCTCAGTTTCCCGAGTTTCTCGTCCTTGGCAGGGTAGTCGAGGCGTGTGTGCGCACCGCGGCTCTCCTTCCGTGCCAGAGCCGATCGAGCGATCGCTTCTGAATAGGTCAGAAGATTCCGCAGGTCCAGCGCCGTGTGCCAGCCCGGGTTGTACTCGCGGTTGCCGCTAGCGGCGACCCGCTCCGCTCGCTCCCGCAAACGGCCGATGCCCTCCACCGCTGCCTGCATATCATGCTCGTTGCGGACGATTCCCACCTGGTCCTGCATCATCTTCTGCAGGTCCTGCTGAATCTCAAACGGGTTCTCGGCACTGTCCGTGTCGACGCCGCGGTCGAATGGCTCAAGCGCAGTACGCGCGACACGGGCAGTGTGATCTCGCGAGATCTCGCCGGCCGGATTCTCCTGGGCGAAGCGGGCAGCGTACTCGCCGGCGCGCTTGCCGAATACGAGCAGGTCGGAGAGGGAGTTGCCACCCAAGCGATTGGCCCCGTGCAGGCCCGCAGCGCACTCTCCGGCTGCGAAGAGCCCGGGAACGTTTGTCATTTGCGAGTACGCGTCGACGCGCACACCGCCCATCACGTAATGAGTGGTCGGGCCGACCTCCATCGGCTCCTCGGTAATGTCGATGTCGGCGAGCTCCTTGAACTGATGGTACATGCTGGGCAGCTTGCGCTTGATGTGTTCCGCAGCAGCGGGAAGTCTCTTCTTGATCCAGGCAATGTCTAGGAATACACCGCCATGAGGGCTTCCCCGCCCTTCCTTGACTTCCCGCACGATGCAGCGCGCCACGTGGTCACGGGTCAGCAATTCCGGGGGCCGCCGTGCATCCTTGTCACCTTGGGTGTACCGCCAACCTTCCTCCTCGTTGTCGGCTGTCTGGTTGCGGTATGCAGGCGGGATGTCGCTGAACATGAAACGCTCGCCCAGCGAGTTACGCAAGACGCCGCCCTCGCCCCGCACTCCCTCGGTCACCAAGATGCCCGCAACGCTCGGAGGCCAGACCATACCCGTCGGGTGGAACTGGACGAACTCCATATCGATTAGCGCGGCTCCCGCGCGGTAGGCCAAAGCGTGGCCGTCCCCCGTGTATTCCCAGCTGTTGCTGGTGATGCGATACGCCTTACCGATGCCGCCGGTCGCCAGCACGACGGCCTTGGCGCGAAACACCTTGAAGGTACCGCGATCCCGGTCGAATGCGAAAGCACCGACCACGCGCTCCCCATCTGTCAGGAGCTCGATCACGGCGCATTCCATGTGCACGTCGATCTCCTGGTGGGTGGCGTAGTCCTGGAGTGTGCGGATCATCTCCAGGCCCGTTCTGTCGCCTACGTGCGCGAGCCGCGGGTAGGCGTGTCCGCCGAAATTGCGCTGCAGAATGCGCCCGTCCGGCGAGCGGTCAAAGAGCGCCCCCCATGCTTCGAGCTCGCGAACCCGCGCGGGAGCCTCCTTGGCGTGCAGCTCTGCCATCCGGCAGTTGTTCAGGTACTGACCCCCGCGCATCGTGTCGGCGAAGTGCACTTCCCAGTTGTCACGGTCATCGACGTTCGCCAACGCGGCGGCTACACCCCCCTCAGCCATCACCGTGTGCGCCTTGCCGAGAAGGGACTTGCAGACGAGACCGACTGAAGCACCCATGGCCCGGGCTTCAATCGCCGCTCGCAGGCCTGCCCCGCCGGCACCGATGACAAGAACGTCGTATTGAATCGGCTGGTGTTCGATCACTACAGGAGTCTCCAGTCAGTCCATACGCCCATGGAGCAAAGGCGGATGTAGAGATCGGAGAATCCGACCGAGAACAGGCTGAACCAAGCCCAGCGCATGTGCTGGCGGTTCAGGCAGCTTACGCAATCGTAGGTCTTTCCGAGCGCGGGCGACCCGGAAAGCACGTCCTTGCGTCCTCCCAACAAGTGGCGCAGGGAATGGCAGCCGAATGCGTAACAGGAAAGCAACGCCACGTTGACGACCAGCACGATGCTGCCCACGCCCACCCCAAACTCGACCGAGCCTGTGGTCGGATCGGAAAACCACAGCGCCTTCCAAGCGTCATAGGAAAGCATGACGATGAATCCGAGCGCGATGTAAAGGAAGTAGCGGTGGACGTTCTGAACAATCAGAGGGAATGAACGCTCGCCGCGGTAGCCTGATCGCGGTTCCCCCACGGCGCAGGAAGGCGGATCGGCCCAAAAGGCCTTGTAATAGGCACCGCGGTAGTAATAGCAGGTGACACGAAATCCCAGCGGGGCCCAGAGAATCAGGAATGCCGGCGAGAACGGCATCCACATCGGCCACCAGCCGGGCTTGGGGCCGAACCAGCTATGCTCGGTCGGCCCGAAGAGCTCCGGCGAGTAGAACGGCGAGAGGTACGGCCCGGCCGTGTAGTGCTCCGCCTGGAAGATCGCCCAAGTGGTATAGACGATGAACGTGGAGAACCCGAGGAATATAGCCAGCGGTTGCACCCACCAAGCGTCCGGCCGCGAGGATTGGCCGAATCCACGCTTGCCAAGGGGAACATCAATGGTCGACATGGTCTCTGCAGTCTGCCCCAGACAGAATCTAGAATTGTAACGAGGCCATGGCAGCATTTCAACCCGGCAGAATGCCGCAATGCCCCGGGTGCAGGACAGCGTCTTGTGGCGAACGATTTACGGAGTGCACGTAGCCATCTCTCCCGTTCCGTTCAGCTGTGGCCTGCTTCGTGGGACGGGCACACCGAGCCACTGAGCGCCGAGGGCGCGTCTGCGTTGGATCATGACCGGCTTAGCTGGCCTTTTCGACCTTTTCCACCGAAGTGATCCTCATGCCTTCGACGTTGCCGGTCACGGTGACCTTCGTGCCAGCATGCTCCACCAACTTGGCTTGCTCGGCAACCTCGTAGATCTTGCCGTCGGCCGTTACGACCACTGCGGGTGTTCCGTTCTTGATGCAGTTCACGGCACAGGCCAGGTCGGTGTGACCGGCCTTCGCGCAGGTTAGGTCCAGCACATGGCCGGTAACCGACCCTGCCAGGCAAAGCGGCGCAGCCAGCATGGCGAGCGCCAGCAGCGTGATCAGTCTCTTCATTTGGATGTTCCTCTCTTGCGGTCGAAAACGCGACCAAAACCGAACTCTAGCGTTGCAGCGGCCACTTAGTCAAGCCCTAGAGCCCGCGCCG
Source organism: Bryobacterales bacterium (assembly GCA_965207255.1). Taxonomy (GTDB): domain Bacteria; phylum Acidobacteriota; class Terriglobia; order Bryobacterales; family UBA6623; genus VXMF01. The sequence continues at coordinate 1,868,944 of OZ242276.1, forward strand.
CGACCATGCCCCGCGGGCTAGTAGCCGTTTTCGCGCAACACTGCGACCAGTTCCTCCACGGCGTCGGAGCTGGCTTCAAGCGCTGACCTTTCGTGGGAGTTGAGTTCGACCTCGTAGACCTGCTCCAAGCCGTTCGCTCCGAGCTTACACGGAACGCCCACGAAGATGCCGTCACGCCCGTACTCGCCTTCGAGCAACGCTGCGCACGGCAGCACCCTGCGCTGGTCCTTCAGGATCGATTCGACCATTTCCACGACCGACGACGACGGCGCGTAGTAGGCACTGCCCGTCTTGAGATGCTTGACAATCTCGGCGCCGCCATCGCGGGTGCGCTGCACGATCGCCGCAATCTCGTCCTCGGACAGGATCTGGCTGATAGGAATTCCCGACACGCTGGTGTACCGCACCAGCGGGACCATGGTGTCGCCGTGCCCGCCCAGCACCATGGCCACGACGTTGCTCACCGAGACGCCGGCCGCTTCGGCCAGGAAAGTGCGGAAGCGGGCCGTGTCCAGAACGCCGGCCATGCCGATCACGCGATTCCGGGAGAACCCCGACGTGTGATAGGCGACATGGCACATCGCATCGAGCGGATTCGAGACCACGACCAAGATCGCGTTCGGAGAGTACTTCGCCGCCGCGCCTATGCAGGACTGGACGATCGAGGCGTTCTTGAGCAGCAGGTCGTCGCGGCTCATGCCCGGCTTGCGGGGAAACCCAGCGGTCATCACGACCACGTCGGAGTTCGCCGTGTCCTCGTAGTCGTTGGTCCCCACGACGCGCACGTCGGAACCCTCCACCGGGCATGCTTCCAGCATGTCCAGGGCCTTGCCCTGCGGCACGCCCTCGATGATGTCGATCAGAGTGACGTCCGCCAACTCCTTGTCCGCGATCCGCAGCGCACAGCTTGCGCCTACGTTGCCCGCACCGATGACCGTAACTTTCTTTCGCATTGCGAGATCCTCCCGATCCCTCAGTCCATGTGGCGGATCACAGCCGCGCCGAACTGGCTGCAGCCGAGCTTCGTCGCACCCTCCATCTGCCGGTGCAGGTCGTACGTGACAGTCTTGGCCGCGATCGCGCCGGTCATGCCCGACTCGATCAGGCGGGCCGCTTCCTGCCAGCCCAGATGGTCCAGCATCATGACCCCGGACAGGATTACGCTGCTGGGGTTGATGACATCCTTGTCGGCATACTTCGGAGCCGTCCCGTGGGTGGCCTCGAACAGGGCCTGCTCGTCGCCGATGTTCGCGCCGGGCGCCAGGCCCAGCCCGCCCACCTGGGCGGCGCAGGCGTCCGATAGGTAGTCGCCGTTGAGGTTGGTCGTGGCGATCACGTCGTACTCGGCGGGGCGCAGCAGGACCTGCTGGAACATTGCATCCGCGATCCGATCCTTGACCAGGATCTTGCCCTCTGGGACAGTGCCATCGCCCGAATCCCAGATTTCCGCCTCAGTTACGCAGGCATCGCGGAATTCCTCGGTCGCCACCTCGTAGCCCCAATCCCGGAACGCGCCCTCGGTGAACTTCTGGATGTTGCCCTTGTGCACCAGCGTCACCGACGAACGGCCGTTGTCGATGGCATGCTGGATCGCGGCTCGGGCCAAGCGCTTTGAGCCGGTAATGGAGACAGGCTTGATCCCGACGCCGGAATCGGCGAGGATGCTACGGCCCATCTCGCCGTTGAGGAACCCTATGACGCGGGCGGCCTCGTCAGTGCCCTGCTCCCACTCGATGCCGGCGTAGACGTCCTCGGTGTTCTCGCGAAAGATCACCACATCGAGCTTGCCCGGATCCTTCATCGGCGAGGGCACGCCCGGATACCACTTGACCGGGCGCACGCACGAATAGAGGGTCATCAGCTGGCGCAGCGCTACGTTCAGGCTGCGGATGCCGCCGCCGACGGGCGTGGTGAGCGGGCCTTTGATGGCCACGCTGAACTCGCGAATCGCATCGACCGTGTCGGCGGGCAGCCACTCTCCGAAGCGGTCGTGCGCCTTCTCGCCGGCAAAGACCTCGTACCAGGCGATCTGTCGCGAGCCTCCGTAGGCTTTCGCAACTGCGGCGTCGATGACCGCCTTGGATGCCTTCCAGATATCCCTGCCCGAGCCATCGCCCTCGATGAACGGCACGATCGGGCAGTCGGGCACGACGCACCGTCCCGCTTCCATCCGGATGTTAGTTCCGCTCGAGGGGACAGGGATACCGTTGTAGTCAGGCATAGCGCTTGTAGTGTTCAGAGAGGGTCGCGGCTCGGAACGCTGCGATCGAGCGCGGAGACCGGGCAAGGCACCCCGGTCGGCCCAAATCCAAGCATATCATTGGGCGCTGCCCGGCGGCAACGCTCGCAGCCCGGGCGCACCGGGCCGGCCTGAGCAATCGGCAGCCCCGGGGTAAGATGAAGGTCTAGCCTTTGAAGGGCGGCTCCGATTCCCCGATGCAAGCAAACTCAGCCAAGACCGCGAAGCCCGCTGACGCGGCCGTGCAAGAGTCCGCACATGCTCCGCGCGGCATCATCGCCGAGTGGACAGTGACGATCCTGCTTCTGCTGTTCGCCACGACCACGCTCGTCCAAGCGTTCGTAATCCCGACCGGTTCGATGGAGGACTCGCTGCTGATCGGCGACCACTTACTGGTGGACAAGCTGGCCTACGCGCCGGCAGGCGCGATCAGCCAGTACCTGCTGCCCTACCAAGAAGTCGAGCGTGGCGACATCATCGTGTTCCGCTATCCGATGGATCTAGCGCAGACCTTCGTCAAGCGCGTCGTGGGAGTCCCCGGCGATCGCATCCGCATTGTCGACAAGCAACTGTGGATCAACGGCAAGAAGGCGGACGAGCCCTACGTGGTGTACAAGAGCGATTTCATCGACTCCTACCGCGACAACTTCCCCACCCTGCCGACATCAATGCAGGTCTATGAGCCAGCCCTGCGGATGCTCAAGGAACATGTCGAGGAAGGCGAGGTGGTCATCCCGGAAGGAAACTACTTCGCCATGGGAGACAACCGCGACCAGTCGCTCGACAGCCGCTACTGGGGATTCGTGCCGCGGGAGCACATCGTCGGCAAGCCCTTGATCATCTACTGGTCCTACGACGCCCCGACTGCACACCTGCAAGACCCGGGCGTATCCCTCGAGCACCTGCGCGACCTAGCTTTGAACTTCTTCGCCAAGACGCGTTGGACGCGGACGTTCAAGTTGATTCGCGGCTACGAATGGGCAGGGAGCTGAGTTTTCCGCCCATGCCCAGCGGGCGATGCGAGCCGCAGCGCCACGCCGTCATCATCGCGGGCGGCCGCGGGGTGCGCTTCTGGCCGCGCAGCCGCATCGACAAGCCCAAGCAATTGCTAGCGCCGCTAGGCGGCCCGACCCTGCTGCGGCGAACCTTTGAACGGCTGCGCGGCACGTTTCCGGCTGAGAATATCTGGGTTGTGACAGCCCGGCAGCTGCTAGACAGCATTTCGGGCGAGCTGCCGGAGCTGCCCTCGGAGCAACTGATCGGCGAACCGGTGGGCCGGAGCACTGCCGCGGCCGCCGGCCTGGCGGCTGCGCTCATCCTGCGGCAGGATCCCGACGCGGTGATGGCAGTGTTTCCGGCCGACCATCACATCGAAGACGAGGCACGATACCAAGGGCTGCTGGAGGCCGCTCTGAGGGCGGCGGACACTGATCGACTGGTCGTGATTGGGATTCCGCCGCAACAGCCCGAGACCGGCTATGGCTATATCGAATTCCCAGCCGGGACGCGGCCCGGACACAGCAAGGCGCTGCCCGTGACGCGCTTTCGCGAGAAGCCCGACCGCCGCACGGCGGAAGAGTTTCTCCGCAGCGGGCGGTTTTATTGGAACAGCGGCCAGTTCTTCTGGAAGGCCGCAGTCGTGGCGGAGGAGATGCAGCGATACCTGCCAGACACCTGGTCGACGCTAGCGGCAATCACAGGCGGCAGCCCGAGCGGGACGCGCACCCGCCTCGCCGAGCACTACGGCAAGTGCGCGAACATCTCAATCGACACCGGAATCCTAGAGCGCTCGGGCCGGGTTTGGGGCTTGGCCGCCCCAAACATCGGCTGGACCGATCTGGGCAGTTGGGAGGCTCTCCGCGCGCTGCTGCCACAGGACGCCAATGGCAACTGCGCGCGCACGCCAAGCACGCTGGTGCGCTCTTCGGGGACGTATCTGGACGTGCCGAGCAAGCACGTGGCCCTGCTCGGGGTGAGCGACCTAGTGGTCGTCGAGACTCCGGACGCTTTGCTGATCTGCCCGCGCCACGAGTCCCAAAACCTCTCCGAAGTTACTTCGGCGCTCGCGGCCGACGATCATGGGCACCTGCTATGACTGTGACTGCCGGTAGAGGGTCAGCCAATTCGCCAAGCTAGTCGGCAAACCTGCATCGCGCGAAAGTCGCCTGAAGTCCGACAAGGTATCGACGTCGTAGCCCGTCGCGTGCGTTTCGGCAACCTTGAGGCCGGCTGCCTCCGCAGCAGCCAAGCACGCTTTGCGTGTGTCAGCGCGTGACCAAGTCACGCCCCGAAACATTGCGGCCGCGACGCGGGTCGCTCCGATAAGGGTAAAGCCCCCGTCTTCGGACGGCCCTAGGACCACCTCCTCCGAATCGAGCGCGGCCGCGGCCTCGTCGATTTGCGCAAATGGCATCGTCGGGGCATCGCTGCCCACGATCATAGCCTTGCCGTAGCCCTCGGCCAGCAGTTCCTCGAGGCAGAGCCGCATGCGCTCGCCCAAGTCTTGGCCGCGCTGCAATCGAAAGCGGCCCAGGCCGGCCAGAGTCTCGAATTCCGCCCACCGAAGGTCGCAATAGAAGAACACATCGCCGGGCGGCAGGCTGGCGAGACGCTCCCACATTGCGAAGGCGCAGAGACGCTGAAACTCGGCCGCGGCCTGGGGCGACAGATCGCGGGCTAGGCGCGTCTTGACCATGCCGGCACGAGGTGCCTTGGCGAAGAGCGCGATTGCGACGGCTGGCGATCGGGGCATGCCCATCCAATGCTACACTCGGCCTAGGATCGACCGCCGATGTCGGCAGATTCCCGCGCAGGCGGCAGCATGACGGCCTTGCTCGTCGACGACGAGTCTCTGGCCCGAGAGGAACTGGGTTTCCTGCTGCGGTCATTTCCCGAAATCAGAGTCGTCGGCGAGGCGGCCGATGGCCACCGGGCACTGGACCGAGTAGCCGACCTTGAACCCGACATCGTCTTCCTTGACGTGCAGATGCCGGGCCGCAACGGGCTTGAGGTAGCACGGGAACTGCTCGCGCGCGGGGGCAAGATTCCCTATATCGTGTTCGCCACGGCCTTTGACCAGTACGCCGTCGAAGCTTTCGACGTCAACGCCGCGGACTACCTGCTCAAGCCGGTCGAGAAGGACCGCCTGGGGCGGGCGATTCAACGGGCGCAACAACAGCTGCTGTCCCCCGAGCGCGAATCGGAGCGCTTGGCCCGCCTGCTGGCAACAATTCGCAACCAGCCTGCTCCGCCTACCAAGGTCCTGATCCGGGCGGGCGACCGTATGATGTTGGTCGACGCCGCGGATGTGATCTTCGCCACCGTAGATGTCGGCGCGATTCGCATCGTGGCGACGGAGGCGGACGGCCACAGCAACTACAAGACACTCGACGAACTGCACTCGACCCTAGAAGATCCACGCTTTTGGAGGCCGCACCGCTCCTACCTCGTGAACATCAACCGGATCAAGGAGGTGCTGCCTTGGTTCAAGTCGAACTACCAACTGCGGATGAGCGATCCGGACAGGACCGAGGTGCCCGTCAGCCGCGGCCAGACCAAGCGGCTGCGCGAATTGTTCAAGCTCTAGGTTGACCGCAGCGGCTTCGTGGGCCTGAGCACCCCTCGCATGGCAAGTCCCGAATACCCTAGGCTCCTTGTATCGGCGTAAGGTTGACGATTGAGTCAAGTTGCAGCTCGAAGTGCCGCTCTCGTCCGTTTGAGGCGCAGGCTCGCTGGGCTCCTGGCCTCGCTGCAGCGTGGATGCTTACAGCAAGTCTCGGGGCCCAGGCGCGGTCGGCGTGCGGGCAAGGCTGAGCAGGGCTGGAATCGCGATCGTGTCACCCGGGCGGCGATGCTGGCCGGGTACGACGGCTGTATAATCAGCAACACGAGCGCTCGCGCACATTTGAGGGCTGCATGTCGACGATCCCCACCACCGGGACGGAAGTTCTTGGGCTTACCTCGCCCGCAGCCACAGCGGTGCCACCGGAGACCGAGGCAGTCGAGTACCCGGAAGGCAATTGGATCGCGCAGAGCGTCGCGCACGGCGATGCTGTGGGGCAAGCCTCGACGGCCTTGCAGCACCACTTCCGGGAGCGCCAGAACGTGCTGGTGGCCATGGAGCTGATGGTGTACTACCAGAGTGGCAACAGCGAGGCCAAGTTGCAGCCGGACGTGCTGGTGGCGTTCGGCGCACAGCGCGGGAACCGCAGTTCGTTCAAGGTCTGGGAAGAAGGCAAGGCGCCCGATTTCGTGCTGGAGGTGGCGTCGCCGTCGACGGCGGAGAACGATGCCGAGCACAAGGCGCGGGAATACGCCCGGATCGGGGTGCGCGAGTACTGGCGGCTCGATCCGCAAGGATCGTTGCTGGCAAGCCCGTTAGAGGGCTACGAGCTCAGCGCGGGGCAGTATCAGCGGCTGCGATCGGTCGAGGGCACGGGCCGGGGCGGCGCGTTGCGGAGCCGGGTGCTGGGGCTGGAGTTGCGCAGCGAGCGGCAGGCCAGGGGTACGGTACTGGTGTTCGTCGACCCGCGCACGGGGCGGGAGTTCGATGGCACGCTGGAAGCAGCCGAGCGAGGGCGGCGGCTAGTGGAGCGCGAGAAAAAGGCATTACAACAGCAAGTCAAAGCCGCCGAGCGCGACACGCAAGCGTTACGGCAGCGAGTCAGTGCCGCCGAGCGCGACAAGCAGGCCGCCGAGCGGCGCGCGAATGCGGCGGATGAGAGAGCTCGGGCACTGGAGGAGCAACTCCGGGCTCTGACGGGCCATGCCCCTCCGCCGGAACGGCATCCCTAGGACCGAGGCGCCATTCCGCAAGGTCATCCTTGTAGTGGGAGGGTGAGTGGCCATGCCTCAATTTGCCTCGGCGCGTACCCTGAACCTTCCATCTAGGCCCGCAACTCACTAGTCTCGTGATCATGACAGTGATGATCGAAATCGGTTCTCGAGCATTCCATGTCTTCCCTTGTGGGTCTGAGGCGTGCCTCGCTAGTTGAGATGTCTCGCCTGTCTGGAACCGCCGCCTTGGCGTTCTTCACTGCCTCGCTGGCCACCCTCCCGGCCCAAATCGTGGGCGGCAGTGTTTCCGGCACGATCATCGGGCCGTCGGGTGATCGCGTCGCGGCGGATGTTGGCGCCGTGCATGTCGAGACCGGTCGCGAATACAGCTCGCCGGCAAGTCTACAGGGGACGTTCTTGTTCCCGTCCCTGCTGCCTGGAACATACGATCTGACACCCAGCGCACAGGGGCTGGCCGCCTCGGTGGCGCGGGTCAGCGTGCGCGTCGGCACCAGCGTTCAATTGCGGCTCGAGATGGCGCTGGAAACGCTTCAATCCAGCGTTGAGGTAGTGGAGTCCACCCCCCTGATCGAGGCCCAGACCGCGGCGTTGGGCACAGTAATCGGGCGCGACAGGATGCGCAACCTGCCCCTCAACCAAAGGGTGTTCCTGCCGCTGACGCTACTCGCCGGCGGGACGCACTCCAGCGCACCGGGCTCCGAACTCTCAACCCAGAACGACAGTGGCTTCCATGTCTCGGGCGGACGCGAGACTGCCAACAACTTCCTGCTCGACGGCATCGACAACAACGACATCTATATCAACCGGATCGTCGTCAGCCCGCCTCTCGACAGCGTCCGCGAATTCCGCCTGCACGCTTCTGGCTACAAGGCCGAGTTCGGCCGCAGCTCGGGCGGGCAGGTCAACGTGGTCAGCCGCTCGGGCACTCGCGAATTGCACGGTTCGGCCTATCACTACTTGCGCAGCGAGGCGCTCGACGCGCCAAATCACTTCGACCCGGCGGACGAGCCGAGGCCGCCGTACCGGCGCGGCCAGTTCGGCGGAACTCTGGGCGGGCCGGTACCCGGCGCGCGCACGTTCTTCTTCGCCGGCTTTGAAGGAACCCGCATTGACGATGCTGCGACGCGCACAGCGTCAGTCCCGACTCCCGCACAGCGCAGAGGCGATTTTTCCGACCTCGCGGCACCGGTGATCGACCCGTTCGCAGCAGCGCCGTTCCCGAACAACCGGATCCCGGTGCACAGGCAGGAAGCGGCCGGCACAGGCGTGGCCGGGTACTGGCCCGAACCGAACCGACAGGACCCGGTCCAAAACTTCGTCTCGACGCCGGACGGCGACGCCCTCATCAATCAGCTCACGGGCCGACTGGACCACGATCCGAGTTCCAAGGGCCGCGTCTTCGTCCGCTTCAACAACGGCCACCTGCGCAGTTTCAGCCCGTTCTCCGATTCGGACGTGCCAGGCTTCGGCAGTTTCACGCTCGACCGAGGCCAGCATTTGGCCGCGGCCTACACGCAAGCCTTCTCACCACTGACACTGCTGGAAATCCGGGCGGGATTCAACCGCCTGCGCCGCGCGGTCACGCACCAGAACGCCGGGCGCGACATCTCCAGCGAACTGGGCATCACCGGTTTGACGACCGATCCCCGCTTCGTGGGCTTTCCGGGCATCAATGTCGGCGGCTATGCCAGCCTGTCGGACGACACAGCCCTACCCATCCTGCGCACGAGCACCACTGGGCACGTTTCCGCCAATCTCACTCGCGCAACGGCGAAGCACCGTCTCAAGTGGGGCAGCGAACTGCGCAGCGTCAGCATTGACGGCACGCAAGGCCTGTTCGGTCGCGGCCAGTTCAATTTCCTTGGGGCGATTTCGCAGCACCCCGTGGCGGATCTGTTGCTCGGCTTCCCCACATACAGCATTCAGACCGTGGTGGACAATGACTTCCGCCAGCGCGCGCAATTCTGGGGCGTGTTCGGGCAGGATGACTGGACGCTGGCTCCAAGACTGACGCTCAGCGCAGGGCTGCGCTATGAGTACAACGCGCCGGTCTACGATGCGGACGACCGCTTCTCGCAGTTCGACCTCGACACGGTCCAACTCGTCGATGCGGCGGCTTCGCCACTCGGCCGGGCGGGCTATGCGGCGGACCGCAACAATTTCGCGCCACGCATCGGACTCGCTTGGAATCCTTCCGATTCGACGGTGCTGCGGGCCGCCTACGGCGTCTACTACGACGTGACCATGCTCGAGGCCAATTCCGGCCTGTACTTCAATCCCCCGTACTTCGACCTCAAGCTCTTCTTTCCGTCGCAGTTCTCGCTGCCGCGGTTGTCGGATCCGTTTTCTGGCTCGGGCTTTACCCCGCCGGCATCGGTCAACACCCTGCAACCTGACTATCGCACCGGCTACGCCCAGCACTGGCACTTCGGAATCGAGAGGGCACTGCCCGGCAAGCTGGTGGCGCGGGTGTCCTACGTTGGCTCGAAGGCGGCCAAGCTGCTGCGCCGACGAAACCTCAACCAGCCCGCGCCGGGAGAAGGCGAGGTCGACTTCCGGCGACCGACGCCCGGCTTTGCCAACATCGTCCTGTTCGAGTCGGGCGCGGCCTCCAGCTACCACTCCGGCGTCGTCGCCCTCGAACGGCGCTTCGGCGGGCTGGTCGGGTTTCGCACGGCCTATACCTGGGCCAAGTCGATCGACGACGTTTCAGCCTTCCTAAGCTCCTCAGGCGACCAATCGTTTCCGCAGAACAGCCACGACTTCCGGGCCGAAAAGGGATTGTCCAACTTCGACCAGCGCCACCGATTGGCGCTCTCGCTCCAAGTAGCATCTCCATTCCGGGACAGGCTGCTGGGAGGCTGGCGCGGCTACGCGATCGCCACGGCGGGCAGCGGCCGCCCGCTTACGCCCCAGTTGGCCATCGACAACTCCAACACCGGCAACACCGGCGGCATCTTCGGCACTGACCGGCCCGATCTGGCCGGCGGTCCGGCGGCCGGTAGTCTCGGACCGGGCCGGTTCCTCGACGCGGCGGCCTTCGCCATGCCCGCGCCGCTTACCTTCGGCGACGCCGGGCGCAACATCGTGGCCGGGCCGGGCTTGGCCGCTCTGGACGTCGCGCTCGTGAGGTCTTTCCGGCTCTCCGAGCAAGGCACGATCGAGCTGCGCCTGGAAGCTTTCAACCTTGCGAGCCGCACCAATTTCGACCTGCCCGAACGGACCTTTGGCCAAGCCACTTTCGGGCGATCGCTATCGGCTGGCCAAGCGCGGCAACTACAGTTGGGGCTGCGGCTGACGTTCTGAGACACTGCACGCTGGAGGCCAGCCCAGCGTCCTAGCCTCTAGGGGCAGGCGCCATGCCTGAATTCACGGTCAACTACACGGATCCGCAGGGAGGAGTGCACGAGGAGGTCGCGGCTGCGACTTCCGCCCGCGCAGCCCGGCAGCAATTCACCTCGCGCGGCCTGCTGGTGCGCTCGGTGCGCACGCAGCAGGAGTCGCAGACGGCCAAGCCAAGCCGCAGGCGCGGGCGCCTCGACCTACAGCAGTTCGTGGTGTTCAACGCGCAGTTCCTAGCCTTGATTCGAGCCGGGATGCCCATCCCGCAGTCGCTTGAACTGTTGGCCGGAAATGTCCGCAACAAGGCTCTAGCCGCGCACATCGCCACTGTTCGCAACGATGTCAAGGTGGGCGTGCCGCTCTCGGATGCCTTCGCAAAGCGCAAAGTTTTCCCGCCGATCTATGTCACGTCCCTGCTGGCCGGCGAGCGCTCCGGGGCGCTCGATTCTGTGCTCGAGCGCTACGTGGAATACCAAAAGCTCGCCCTCGCAATCCGCAAGAAGATCCTGATATCGCTGATCTATCCGACAATCCTGATCGCCCTAGTGCTCGCGCTGGTGGTATTCCTCGTGACCTACGTGGTGCCGGAGTTCGCGCAGCTCTACGAGACCATGGACGCGAACCTACCCATGTCGACGCAATTGCTGGTCGCACTCGGCGGAGCGGCGCGTGACAATGCCCTGGCTCTGCTGGCGGCCGGGGCGGCTGCCAGCGCCGCGGCCATCTGGGTTCTGCGCCGAGAGGGCGCTCGGGCCAGCCTCGAGCGCTTGCTCCTGCGAGCGCCAATCGTCGGCCAGCTTTGGATACGCTACCAAGTGGCCCAACTGGCGCGGCTGTTGGGCACGCTGCTCACAGGGGGCGTGCCGCTCATGCGAGCCCTCGAGACTGCCAGCGAATCGCTCGGCTCGGGGTTGCTGCGTGGCAAGCTGGACGCGGTTCGGGCGAGAGTCCGCGAGGGGCAGACCTTGGCTGCCAGCATGCTGCAAGCCGATATCTTCCCGACCCTGTCGGTCGAAATGGTCCGCGTCGGAGAGTCGACGGGCGCACTGCCGCAGATGTTGACGTCGGTCGCAGAATTCTTCGACGAAGAGGTTCAGACCAAGACCGCGGCATTGCTGAACCTGATCGAGCCGGTCATCATGATCTTCATGGGGATCTTCGTGGCCTTCGTGCTGATCTCGCTGTATCTGCCGATCTTCAGCCTCGCCGAGCAGTTCTGAAGGCGGCCCGCCGCAAGCGCGGCTTGCACGCTGCGTTCAGCTCGCGCGTCTATACCTATTGCACAGCGCCAGCTCTGCGCCAACCTATGTCCACGCCCGCGGGAGCGACTGAAACGGGGTCCGAGACGACCGAGCAAGACGCTCGCCAACTGGCCGAGCGCTACCGCTACCCGTTCCTCGACCTCAACTCGGTGCATATCGACAGCGAGCTGTTCCGCTCGATTCCGGTTGACCTGATGTTCCGGCACAACTTCGTGCCGATCGCCGAGCGGAATGGCTCGCTTGAAATCGCCATCTCAGACCCCAGGCGCCTGCCCGAACTCGACGAGATTGCGTCTCTGCTGGGCAAGAAGCTGCGGATCGCCATAGCCACGCTGCGGCAGATCAACGACCTGCTGGACAAAACCGAGCAATCCCAGCGAGTGCTGGAGGAAGTCACCGAAGAATTCACCTTGGACGTGAGCACGGCGGAGGATCCGGACGAGACCCTGTCGATCGACAAGCTCACCCAAGCCAGCGGCATCGCGCCGGTAATCAAGCTGATCGACACGACCGTGTTCAACGCCCTCGAGCGGCGGGCCAGCGACATCCACATCGAGACCCGCAATGCGGATGTGGCTATCAAGTACCGCATCGATGGCGTCTTGCACTACGCCATGTCCCCGATCTCCAAGGACTGGCACGAGACTATCCTGTCGCGCATCAAGGTGATGAGCGACCTCGACATCGCCGAGCGGCGCGTGCCCCAAGACGGCCGCTTCAGGGTGCGCTACAAGGGGCGGCAGATTGACTTCCGCGTGTCTATCATGCCCACCGTGTTCGGCGAGGACGCGGTGCTGCGCATCTTGGACAAGCAGTCCATGAGCGAGAAGTTCAAGAAGCTGTCCTTGGACGTGGTCGGATTCAGCGCAGCGGACCAGCAGCGCTTCGGGCGCTACATCCGGGAACCGTACGGCATGGTGCTGGTGACCGGCCCGACTGGCTCGGGCAAGACGACCACGCTGTACGCGGCGCTGAGCGAGATCCAGAGCGACGAAGACAAGATCGTCACCATCGAGGACCCCGTCGAATACCAGTTGCACGGGATCACGCAGATTCCCATCAACGAAAAGAAAGGGCTGACGTTCGCGCGCGGGCTGCGCTCGATCCTGCGCCACGATCCGGACAAGATCATGGTGGGTGAGATCCGCGACCCCGAAACAGCCCAGATCGCCATCCAATCAGCCCTTACCGGCCATCTGGTGTTCACAACCGTGCATGCCAACAACGTGGTAGACGTGCTCGGACGCTTCCTGAACATGGGCGTGGAAGCCTACAACTTCGTCTCGGCTCTGAATTGCATACTCGCCCAGCGCCTGGTGCGCTTGATCTGCCCACACTGCCGCGTCAAGCGGCGCTATACCCACGAGCGCCTGGCAGCCTCCAGACTGTCTATCGAGGAATGGGAGGGGTTTGAATTCAGCGAGGGCGAGGGCTGCATCGAATGCTCGGGCACGGGTTTCAGGGGCCGCTCGGCGATTCACGAGCTACTCGACATGTCGGACAACATCCGCGAGCTGATCCTAGCCAAGCGACCGAGTTCCGAAATCGCGCGCGCGGCTCGCGCAGAGGGCATGCAAACGCTCCGCGAGTCCGCCGTCGAGCGAGTGCGCGCGGGCCTGACCACGTTGCGCGAGATCGACAAGGTCACGTTCATCGACTGACCATGCGAATCCTGCTCCAGGCCCTCAACCGGCTGTTGCCGGATCCCGAACCGACGCTGGTGTTCGAACTCGCTGACGGAGTTCTCCTGGGCGTGCGCCGGGAGAGATCGACCGTGCTTGCCCGGGCCGAGAGCGAACTGGGCGAACCGGATCGGACGGACGGGCAGGTTCAGCCACCGGAAGGACTCCAGGATGCGATTCAAGCAGTGCTCGGGGAATTGCAGCCTGTCTCCACCCCCCATGTAGCGCTGCTGCTGCCGGACGAGGCGGCCCGGCTGGCGCTGTTCGAGTTCGACAAGTTGCCGCGCAAGACTCAAGACCTGCGCACAGCGGTCGCAGAACGCTTTCGGAACAGCCTGCCTTTCGACTCGCGCACGGCCCGCATTGCCTTCCAAGTGCAACGCGGCGGCGACCGGCCGTCCGTGTTGGCCACGGCGGTCGCTAGCGAGTACCTACTGCACTGCGAAGGGGCGTTCGAGGCCGCCGGACTGTTTCCAGGCTACGTGGGCTCGTCATGTGCCGCTGCACTCAACCTGGTGCAAGACCCCGCCATGGCAGTACTCCTCAAGCAGGGAGGGCCGGCGATGATCATCACCGCCGTCGAAGACGGGACAGTGAGACTGCTGCGGCGCATCGCACTGCCGAGCGGCCACGCCACGGATGCCGCCGCTGGCGTCCGGGAAGTCTTGGCCGATGTTTTCCCCACCCTTGTCTACATCGAGGAGAACCTCGGGCGCACGGTCGCGCGCCTGCTGGTGACCGGTTTCGGGCAGATGCAACCCGCATTGCTCGCAGCGCTGCCCCAAGAACTGGGTTCTCCAGTCGAGCCCCTGTTGGCGCAGGAGTCTCCCAGCGCAGGCTGCGGGGCGGGCTTGATGGGTTATGTCCATGGCTGATCGTTTTCATCCCGCAGGGCGGTCGCTGCGAGCCCAGGGCAGATTGGGCCCGGGTCTGAACTTGGCGACGAACCCAGCAGGCGGCTACCGGGCTTTCTGCGCCTTGGCCTGTTGCGCGGTGCTGGCCCTGCTGACCGTGACGACACTGCTGGTCGTCAGTTTCGTGAGCACTGACAGGACGCCCGAGCAATTGCTCGGCCGGCAACAACAGCTGCTCGCCGAGCAACGCCGCTTGGTGGATCTCGGCTCCGCCGCGTCTCGGCAGTTGCAAAGCGAGAGCACCACCGAAGTCCTCGAGCGCACGGCGTTCCTCAACGAGTTGCTGGTGCGCAAGGGCGTGTCGTGGACCCGCACGTTCCTCGACTTGGAGGTTGTCCTGCCCCCTAGCGTGAGGATGCTCACGATCCAGCCGGAAGTGGCTCGCGGCGACACCATCCGGCTCGACATGACGGTCAGCGCCAAGACACCGGCAGACTTCATAGAATTTCTCAAGACCTTGGAGGGATCGGAACTCTTCCGGGCTCCGGCGGTGCGCGGCAGCGTGCCGCCCAGCGACGGCGATCCGACCTTTCGCTACCAGCTCACGGTGGAGTATGACCAGCAGCTCTGATCTCAGCGCCCGGCCAGTCGCCCAGATGGAGTGGTACCGGCGGTACGCGCCCAGAACCGTCTTGGCGGCGCTCGGGGCGCTTGCCGTGTGCAACTCGGGATTCTATTTGCTGGCAGTGCGCCCGGCCACCCGCGGCGAGAACGAGTTGGTGGCCCGCAATGCTGCATTGGCCGCCCAAGTCCAGCAGTCGAGGGCCAGCGTGGAAACCGTACAGGCTCAGGCGAATCTGATCGAGAAGGCCAAGACCGACGGCAGCGCTCTTGTCCAGGAAATCGCCCTTCCCCGCCAGAGCGCGTTTTCGGCCCTGCTGACCGAGTTGGGAGCGGCCGCAACCCAAGCCGGCATGGAGATCCGCGAGACTAGCTACGCAGTGGAACCGCTCGATGGGAACGAACAGTACGGCACTCTGGCGGTCAACGCGAGCTTGCGCGGACGATACGACAACCTGGTGCAGTTCCTGTACCAGCTTGACCGCTCCAAGGTCTTCTTCATCATCGGCTCGCTCGGCGCGACCCCGCGCAGCGACGGGAACTTGAACGAGCTGCAGATCAACATGCGCTTTGACACGCTGGTAAGGGACCTGTAGGAGACAGCGTTGGAACTCGGAGCGAACAAGAAATCGCTGATCCAGCTGGCGGCAGCATTGGCCGTGCTGGCGGTGGTCATGTACGTGCAGTTCTTCAGCGGCCCTAGCGGGAGTCCCGCTCCGTCGGCGACTGCCACGCGACCAGAGCCGACGCCGGCCACCGGACGCCCCGCCGAACCTGCGGGCCGTACCCAGAGCCAGCCACCAGCCGCCAATCTGGCGGCATCGCAGGAACTCAACCCTGCTGCTGATGCGACGCTCCGCAAGGAACTTCTCGAGCGGGTCCGCGCGATCGAAGCTCCGGTCGTGGATCGCAACATATTCAACTTCGGCCGCCCGAAACCGCTCGAGATCGCAGGCCCAACCAAGGAGGAAGCGCAGCTTGCCCAAGCCAGGCTTGAAGCCGCCGTCCGCAAGCCTGCGCCGAAGCCCGGGCTCCCGGCCCCAAAGCCGGCCCCAAGGGTGGCACGCCCGCCGAATTGGAAGTACTACGGGCTCGCCAGCACGGCCAACTCAGAGGCTCGGCAAGCGTTCCTGCTTGACGGCGAGGAGATCCTGCTCGCATCCAAGGGATCGCTGTTGCAGGGACGCTACCGGATCACCGATATCGGACTGCAGGCCGTCGAGCTCGAAGACACCCAGGAGAGCCAGCACTTCTCGATCCCCCTGGAGTTTCCGCAATGAGGGCTGAACGAGACGCCGCTCGCACTGGCCAAGAAGGCTACGTGCTGCTGGCGCTGCTAGTCACTTCAGCCATCCTGCTGGCCGGCTTGGCCCTCTCGGTCCCCCGCATGGCGCTGCAGTCGCAGCGCGTGAAGGACACGCAACTGATCGAACGCGGCGAGCAGTACCGGCGCGCAATCGAGCTCTACTACCGCGAGCACAACAAGTACCCCCAAGACCTCGACGATTTGGAAGACACAGACGGCGTCCGCTATCTGCGCAGGCGCTATCCCGATCCGATCGGAGAGACGGGAGAGTGGCGCTTGATCCATATGGGGACGGACGGGCGCTTTGAGGACTCCCTGCTGTTCGACACGGCCAAGGACCGTCGTGCCAGCGGCCTCGGCCAAGCGCTTGGCTCCCAGATGGGTCTTGGACTGCCAGGCCCGATCGGATCGCAAGCAGCTCCCCCCGACGACGAGGTGCCGGGCGCACGGCCCAGCGCATCCGATCAGCAGGACCCATTCCTTCCACAGACCCCCGCACAGTTGGAACGATTCCAGGCAGTGCGAGAATCCGCCGCGCCAGATCTTGCCGGTAGCACCCGCTATAGCCAAGGGTTCGAGTTCAACCCCGCCGAGGGCGGCCCCGCGCCAGCCCCCGGAGAGCCGCCAGACTACAGCCGGATGCTGCCCAGCCAAGTGCCGATGGACGAGAACGAGCGCCGTTTCGCAACTCAGGATCCGGCCGAGGCCATGAGTGGGGCTGATCAAGACCCTCGACCGGGGACGCCGCCAAGCCCGGGCGCACCGCGACAGGGCTTCGGAGCCGCGCCCGATCCAAGGACGGGCCTGTCCGGAGCCACGGTGTCAGGTTCGGGCGCACCGGAGATGATCAACCGGCTGCTGACCACTCCCCGGACCGGCGGAATCGCCGGACCGGCCGCTCCCACCACGCCCGTCGCCGCGGTGCAGAGGTTTGAACGCGGCATCGCAGGCGTCGCCAGCAAGAGCGAAGCCACGGGCGTCAAGGTTTACAACGGCAAGAAAACCTACAACGAGTGGGAGTTTGTCTACGACTACCGACAGAATTCCGGCACGGACGGCGTCGCAGAGAGGCTTCAACTCGGGATTCCGAACCAAGTGCCCAACCCGCCGCCTGGCCGACAAATCGGCACACCCCAGCGCGGCCTGCCTGTGCGCTGACCCTACGCCGCCGAACGCTCGCTCGAAGCGGCTGGCCGAGGCAAGCCGAGTCCCGCGCAAATCGCGTCAAAAACTTCCTCGATCGAGCGTCCAGCATCGATTCTCAATAGCAGCTCGCGCTCATCGAACAGCTTCAGTAACGGCTGGGTCTTGAGGTGATACTCAGAGAGCCTGTGGCGCAGCGCTTCAGGGTTGTCGTCAGCCCGCTTCGTGAATCCCCCTCCCTCGCCAGCTTGGGCGCGTGTCATAACGCGATGGCTGACCGCCGCGTCATGCAAGTCCAAATAGATCGCTCGGTCGAGATTCCAGTTCTCGAACAGGTAGCTGGCCTGGGATGGCGTCCGCGGGAATCCGTCCAGGACAAACCCGTGACGCCAGTCGTGTAGCTCGAGGCGCTCGCGCACGACCTCTTCGACGATTTCATCGGACACCAAGCGCCCCTGAGCCGTGATGCGCGTCACGCGCGAACCGAGTTTGGTGTGGTTGTCCACGTGCCAGCGAAAGATCTCGCCGATCGAGATGTGCACGAACCCGAACGTGTGCGAGAGCAGTGTGGACTGGGTGCCCTTGCCGGCTCCCTGCGGGCCAATCATGATGTACTTGTTCATGTTTCGGAGAGACTGCCGCCCCGGTCAAGCAGCGGCACGGCACGGTCGCGCCTAATCGCTATCGTAATACTGTCTCGTACCGGTCGACGGCCGGATGTGGCGGGTCGCCCCATGGACACGCTCGAAGGCAAGGTTGTCGCCGTGACCGGTGCCGCGAAACGGATCGGACGGTGCATCGCGTTGCATCTCGCCAGTCGCGGTGCCAAGATCGCAGTCCACTACAACAATTCCGAAGCGGAGGCACTAGCCACGGCGGCCGCCTGCGGCGGTAGGGCTTTCCAGGCCGACCTAGCCAATGTTGCCGAAATCAGCCGCTTGTTCGGCGAGATCGAAGTGTCGTTCGGGCGCTTGGATTGCTTGGTCAACAACGCAGCGGTGTTTCGTTCCATCGATCCACTGACCGCCACTGAGCGAGATTGGGACGCCATCCACGACATCAATCTCAAGGCCACCTTCTTTTGCTGCCAGCAGGCCGCCAGGGCGATGCTGCGAGGCGGCGGCGGAAGGATCGTCAACATCGCTTCGCTGGGCGGCTTGCGGCCATGGGCCAAGCACGTGCCGTACTGCGTATCCAAGGCCGGGGTGGTCATGCTGACCCTCGCGCTGGCGAAGGCGCTCGCGCCCGATATCGCAGTCAACGCAATCGCGCCGGGCGTAATCCACTTCGGGGATGAAATGCCGGCCGAGATCGAACGCCTCGTACGTGTCACGCCCATGGGCCGACACGGCACCGGCGAGGAAATCGCCGCAACAGTCGGCATGTTGCTGGAAGGGCCCGCGTTCGTCACCGGGCAGGTCCTCGCTGTCGATGGCGGCCTGTCGCTGAAGTAACTCAAGTCTCGGCCGAGGCGCCAAGCGAGTCGAAACTGGCCACGAGGCGCGAGATCTCCGCTAGCCGAAGCAACATCTCGGGCAACAGGTCCAGACGCAACGCATTGGCACCATCAGACAATGCCCGGCCAGGTTCCTCATGGACTTCAAAGAACAGTCCGTCGCATCCCGCGGCCGTTCCAGCCTTGGCCAGCAATTCGATGAATTGGGGCTGCCCGCCGCTAGCGCCGCCGGCTGCGCCGGGCTGCTGCAGGCTGTGCGTGACGTCGAGCACTACGGGGTAGCCCAAGGCACCCATCTTCGCCAATGCCCGGAAGTCGACCACTAAGTCGCGATAGCCGAAGCTGGTGCCGCGCTCGGTCAGGAAGATCCGGCGATTGCCGGCCGAGGCGACTTTCTCGGCAGCGTACTGCATGTCTTCGGGTGCAAGGAACTGGCCCTTCTTGATGTTGACGACACGACCCGTGCGTCCGGCGGCTAGCAACAGGTCCGTCTGGCGGCATAGGAAGGCCGGAATCTGAAGGATGTCGCACACCGCAGCCACCGGTTCCGCTTGGCCAGGCTCGTGGATGTCGGTGAGCACAGGGAGGCCAGTCTCGCGGCGGACTTTGCCCAAGACTTCAAGTCCTCGCTCCATGCCAAGACCGCGATACGACGAGCCACTCGTCCGATTCGCCTTGTCGAAGGAGGCCTTGAATACGGCAGCGACGCCAGCCGAGCGGGCCGCCTCCGCCACTACGTGAGCAATCCGCAGGGCGTGGTCCGCAGACTCGATGACGCAGGGGCCGCTGATCACGAAGAGCCCACCCTTGGCGAATAGGCGTGTGGTTCGATCATCCATAGCGATTCGGCGCACGCGAGGATCCGCAATCCGCCGCGCTCCTATATTCTCCAGACTATCTCTCGCACATGCTTCGCACGCGAACCTGCCGACCTTGAAGCTAGCGACTCGCACGGCCCCGTGTCTGAGAGAATGAGCTAATGGGGATCTTCGACGACGAGCCCTTCCACCGCATCGGCAAACTCCCGAACTATGTCTTCGCGGAGATTAACACAATGCGCGCCAAAGCCCGCCGGGCCGGCCTGGACGTGATCGACCTCGGCATGGGCAATCCCGACGGCGCGACGCCTGACTTGGTCGTGGACAAGCTCACCGAGGCGGCCCGCGACAAGCGCAACCACCGCTACTCCCTCTCGCGCGGCATCCCCCGCCTGCTGGAGGAGATCTGCAAGCGCTACGAGGCCAAGTTCGGTGTGGACTTGGACCCGGAGACCGAGGCAATCGCCACGATGGGGTCCAAGGATGGGCTCGCCCACCTGACATTCGCCACCATCGGACCGGGCGATGGCGTCGCCATGCCAGATCCGTCCTATCCCATCCACCAGTGGGGCGTAGTCATGGCCGACGGCAAGCAGGTCGCGGTTCCGATGCCCTCGCCTGAAGAATTCCTCACGCGCATCGAGGACATCTTTAGGGGACCCGGAACCAAGCCGAAGATGATCCTGACATCGTTTCCGCACAACCCCACGACGCAGTGCGTGGAGTTGGATTTCTTCCGTCCGCTAGTAGACTTGGCCCACAAGCACGGCACCATGCTCGTGCATGACTTCGCCTACGCCGACATCGTGTTCGATGGCTACCAAGCCCCGTCAATGATGCAAGTGCCCGGCGCGAAGGAGGTGGGCGTTGAGATCTTCTCGATGTCCAAGAGCTACAGCATGCCCGGCTGGCGCGTGGGCTTCTGCGTCGGCAACCCCAAGATGATCGACGCCTTGGCCCGCATCAAGAGCTATCTGGACTACGGCATGTTCCAACCCATCCAGATCGCCGCCATCATCGCACTGCGGCACTGCGAGTGGGCCACGGCCGAAAACGCCGCGATGTACAAGGGCCGCCGCGACGCACTCATCGATGGCCTGCGCAAGGGCGGCTGGGAGATCGAACCACCCAAAGCGACGATGTTCGTGTGGGGCAAGATCCCGGATCGATACGCTTGGTCAGGATCGCTGGAGTTCTCCAAGTTGCTACTGCACAAGGGACTGGTGGCCGTCTCACCCGGAATCGGATTCGGGCCGGCTGGGGACGACTCTGTCCGCTTCGCACTGGTGGAGAACGAGCAGCGCATCCGCCAAGCAACCCGTGGCATACGCAAGCTCCTGAACGACTAGTTCGGTCGGACCGCTATACTGAGATTAGCGCGGCCCGCACGTCGGACACGTTCTGCCCGCGCTGCCCCAATCCGCATTCGCGCGGCAATATGCCTATGACCCGAAAAACCGTTCTCGCCGGCATGCTGTTCGCCTTGTCTGTAGGTAGCTCCGTCTTGACCGCGCAGTCGCTCAACAAGACTATCGAGGGCATCGAGCGCCACTACAACAGCCTCAGCGGGCTGCAGATGCAGTTCGAGCAGTCGATGGAGTACGCCGGTCGGCGCCGCATGATTGAGACCGGCACGCTCTACCTGCAGCGCCCGGGCAAAATGCGCTGGGACTATACCAAGCCAGCGGGCAAGATCGCCATCAGCGACGGAACCATCTTTCGGATGTACAGCCCGAACTCCAACCAGGTACGGCAGGTGGCGTTGGAGGCGATGACCGACTTGCGCGCACCGCTATCGTTCCTGCTGGGCAGAATGCGGCTGCGCAGGATGTTCCGCAACCTGCGCATCGAAGAGATGGACGGGCGCCAAGTGCTGACCGGCGAAGGTCGCAACGCACAGGACTTCTTCTCCCGCGTCGAGTTCGATTTCGATCCGGCCGCGTATGCAATCACTGGCATTCGCATTGTCGGCCGCGACGAGTCGATAAACGTGTACCAGTTCTCCGATGAGCAAGTCAATCCGACCATAGCGGCCTCGATGTTCGACTTCAAGGCCCCGCCCGATGCCGAAGTCGTGCCGCTGACCCGGAGCTTTAGGGACTTACCGCTTAACTTGGACAAGTAGCGGCGAAACGACAGCCGCCAATTCTATCGCTCAACCCGCGCCGCTTCTAGGAACACAGGCAGGATGGGCACGTCCTGCATTGGCCCGCGCCGACTGGTCTGGACGCGCGAGATGCGGTCCACTACTTCCATGCCCTCAATCACGCGGCCGAATACCGTATAACCGAAACGCAGCGCAGCCCGATCTAGCATGGCGTTCGGCTTGAGGTTAACGAAGAACTGCGAGGTCGCGGTGTCCTTGCCCATCTGACGAGCCATCGCCACAGTGCCGCGTTCGTTGCTCAGTCTAGCCTTGGTTTCGATGCGCACTGGTTTGCGCGTGGGCTTGAGTGTGAGTTCCGGGGTGAAGCCGCCACCTTGGACGACGAAGCCCTCGATAACTCGGTGAAACACCGTATCGTCATAGAATCCGGAATTGACGTAGGCGAGGAAGTTGGCAACGGTCTTGGGTGCCACATCTGAGTAGAGTTCTACGCGCACGACTCCCATCGAAGTCTTGAGGGAAACAACCGGGCGCGGTTCATTGGCCTGCGCCTGCATGGAAAGCGCTAAGCACGCCACGAAGGCAAGCAGGCCTCGCACGGGCATGCGTAAGAGGATACAGAATCGTCCCGTGCACCGCACGGGCCCGCTGGGCGCGAAGTTGCAACTAAATCCTCTTCGCTATGTCTCCGGTACGTTCTGTAACGTATGTGTCCGGTCTGGACCCTATGTTATGTGGTACCGGGCGGTTCCGCGAATGCACGGGATCCGGGAGGATTCGCAACTCTCAACAGGACCATTAAATCATTGAGAGTAATATAGTTATGGGATCTTGTGGTAAGGTTTCGGGCGTTCCCTCCATGAAAGGAATAACTGATAGCATAACCTCACAGGGAACACGAACCCAGAATCGGCTGTCGGCGACGTTCTGAAAGACGCTGGCGCACCTAGGGCGTTACAGTGACGGGCTCGGGGGCCACGGTCTTTCGCTGCTAGTCAAGCCGATGAAGTACGGGGCCAATCGCGGACATGGAGCCAACGCTTGCGGATCAACGGCAAGCCGGTCAGCATCGGGCTCGGCTCGTACCCGGTCGTGACGCTGGCCGAGGCTCGCAAGGCCGCGCTGGAGAATCGCCGCGCCCTCTCCATGGGGCACGACCCACGGCGCAGCATCCCGACGCTTGCGCAATCGAGCGAGCGAGTGCTGGCGGTCCACTCCGCCAACTGGAAGGACAGCGGTCGCACGGAACAGATATGGAGGGCCGGAATGCGCGACTACGTGATGCCGCAGTTGGCGCGGGCGCGTCGACAACATCACCACAGCCGAAGTGATGTCAGTGCTGTTGCCGCACTGGTCATCGAAGCGCGAGACCATGAGCCGCATCAAGCAGAGATTGTCCCGGATCTTCCGCTGGAGCATCGCCCAGGGCTACCGCACTGACGATCCAGCCGGGACCGCGCTCGACGTTGCCCTGCCCCGCAACGGGGGAAGGCTTTAGCATTACGCGGCGCTGCCGCATGGCGAGGTCGCGGCCGCGATCGCTGCGGTGCGGAAGAGCGGCGCTTGGCCGGGAACCAAGGCGGCTTCCGAATTCCTGGTGCTGACTGCGTGCAGGTCGGGCGAGGTCAGGCTGGCGAAGCGGGGAGAGGTCAGCCTCGAATCGGGTGTCTGGACGATCCCGGCGGATCGCGCGAAGACACAGCGCGAGCACAGAGTGCCGCTGGCACCGCGAGCCATCGCCATACTGGACGAGATGCGGGAGCTTTCGGGCGGCGAGGGGCTGGTCTTTCCTTCGGTCACCGGCAAGGCCCTTTAGAGCGCGACGCTATCGAAGCTGGTCCGTGAGCAAGGCATCCAAGCGGTCCCGCATGGATTCCGGTCTTCATTCCGCGATTGGTGCGGAGAGACGGGGGCCAGCCTCGCGAGGTTGCGGAGGCGTGCCTAGCCCATGCCGTCAAGAACAAAGTCAAGGCCACCTATTCGCGATCGGACCTGCTCAATCGCCGTCGGATCCTGATGCAGGCTTGGGCGGACTATCTCTCCGAGACGGCCCGCCAGTGAATAGCCTCTGAGATCAACACTTCAGTCCCTGCATGGGCGAATTGGCAGCACACAGAAGCATCGCTGCAGCCAATTGACGTTTTTCCCGAGTGCGCCATTTCGCTTGTTGATCTGATTGAAAACAAGGGGTTCATCTGAACACCCCAGGCTCTCCTCATACGATCTGTCCCACAGGAAGGTCTGGATGGCGGTTGCGGGCCCGTTCGCCGCATGAAATTTCGAATCCCAAGCCGACCGGGCCAGAGCTAGGGTTTCTGCCGACTCTCCAGCGTCGGAACTGCAAGCTCGATGGCGATTCTCGACCCGGGGAGTCGCCGTAGTCAACTCCCTGGCGCGCCGCCGCAAACCACGGTGCCGGGATCGCCTCGCACTTGGGCAGGTTGACAAAGACATCCAACCGCATGGCGTCTTGAATGCGCTGGAACCATTGTGAGTTGCTGTTCGGTTCTGGTGGACCTTCAGGGCAAAGAGTTCCGCGACGGTGCGGTGTTTGTCGCGCACACCAGTGACGGAGTTGTTGCTAGGCGAGCCGCCACGCTCACCGATGGCCGGCAACTGGTTAGCGGACGACGGTCAGGCAGCACCGGCTCGGTGGCAGAGCGCCGGCGTGATCGGGGAGGTCCGCTGGGTGGGGAGAACCCTGTAGCGCGGGGAGGGGGCCGGTTCGTGCGGCCACTCCAGTTTCTCCAGCTTCAGGATTCTCCGGCTTCCTTGATGATCGTGCGAACAAGCTCCTCGGACAACCTGAAGTTGCCCTGCTGCAAGCGCTCTAGGAACGGCCGAACGCTTGGAACGAGGCCTTCGTGTTTCGCCGCCAGCAACACGCCGACCAATCCGGTCACGTTGAGGTCGAGCGCCCTTGCGTAGGATCTGCCAATCGTCTCGTCCATCAGTACGAGACTCCGTCCTCTGTGCTCGAGTGCGAGGGTCAACGTACTCGCCTCGCCGGCATCCAGGTTGGCTGCGTCCGCCGCGATCGGCTCTACCTCGACCACTGTGATCCATCCGTCCCCGATGGCACTGGACAACGCTCGAGCACCAGGGCGGTCGCCTCCGGCGAACACCTCATCGCAGACCGTCTTGCTTACGGCGACCTGGCCGAAGAGTCCGCGGAGGAGTTCGAAGGCCTCCGCTGCCGCGAGCCCGATCAGAGTGCTTGCATCGGAGACGACGAGGTCTTTCGCCATTCCTGAATTGCGTCCGTGTCCTCACGTACGCTGGCTGCCGTCCCTTGGATCACAGGAATTCCAAGCTGTGAAACGTACTGGATGAATTCGGCGAGGGGAAGTTCGGCAAACCGGGCCGCCCTGCCAAGGGAGATATTCTGCTCACGATACAAGGCGGTCGCGAGCGCCAGACGGATGCCCGGCTCGTCGAGGATCGAATCCCCTTCCAAATGCACAAGTACCGCTTCCGGCCGTTGGCGCTTCAGCACGATCACAGGGTTCTCGTGCGCTGCCCTTAGTGCCGCCGAAGGGTTATTCTTCAGCTCACGCACGCTCACGGCCTTCATCACGTTCCCATTATGCAGCAAGAACCGTGCACCCAGTTGATGCCGGCCGCTGCAATGCCATGGTGAGCCCCTCGACACTCGGCGGGCGCTAACTCCAGAGACGTGGGGCATTAGAGGGCTTGTTGGGGTCGCGCCATATCCGGCGAGCGCCCTGACGAATCGTCAACAAGCGGACGAGCCCAAGGCGCAATCCGAGTGCTGCTTGCACCGAAACGGGGCCGTACGGCAACCGGTCGAAGGCAGCGGCGGCAACTGAACGTGCGGACTAGGTCGGGACGTCCATTTTCGGAGTTGGACGCCACGGTGTTCGGTCGTCGGGCCCTCAATGATGGCCATTGGGGCACGATCGATGATTCGGCATAGTCCGATCGGCACCCATTGAGGAGCAATCTGGGAGCTGGGGGGCGCGTGTGCGCAGTGGTAGGACGCGTACTCCTCGCTCGATACCCTGACGTAACACTTGGGTGACAGATTCGTGAGAATGCGTCCGCGACTCAAGCCGGTCCTCGCACCGCTCCAGGTCGCGTCGTTGGCTTCGGCTGTTTCATCATCCCGGGCGGCTTCCTCGAGACCGCCGGGCCGCTCGGAGCGGCACTCGGCATCACGCTCGGCGGGCTGGCGATGCTCGTGATCGACCGGAGCCACGGACTCATGGTCCGCACGTATCCAGTGCCGGGGGCCGAGTTCGCCTATACCTAACGGGCTGCCGGTCGGCACCACGCGGTGATCTGCGGCTGGTTCCTCACCCTCGGCTATCTGAGCATCGTGCCGCTCAACGCGACTGCGCTCGCCATCCTCGGCAAGTTCCTCGCGCCGGAGTTGTTCGCTCGGGGTTGCCTCTACAGGGTCGGCGGATTCGAGGTGTTTGCCGCGGAGGTCGGCCTCGCGGCGTTCGCGGTGGTTCTGGTCGGGTTGCGATTGCCACGAAGTCAGTCTTGTAGCCAATAGGCTACAATGAAATCTTGGTCAAAGTCGTCCACCACGCGGCAGAGGACGGTGCGGACTACTTTGGCGAGTGGTTACAGCGCCAGAGTAGCGAGATTCGGGCGCGCATCCAGACGCGGATCGACAGGCTCGAACGTGGGAACTTCGGCGATCACAAGGGGGTTGGAAAAGGCGTGTCCGAGCTTCGGATCGACTTCGGTCCCGGGTAGCGCGTCTACTATGGTGCCGACGGCGAGAAACTCGTGATCTTATTGGCCGGCGGAACCAAGAAGCGGCAGGCCCGCGACATTGCAAGAGCCCATGCCTGTTGGAGGGCATATCAGCAGGAGAAGCGAAAATGCCAGTGAAGGAACACAGAGCGAGCGACTACCTCAGGACGCCGCAAGACATCGCCGCATACCTGAATGCCGCGATCGAAGAATTCGAGGGCGACCCCCGACTGCTGATGAAGGCGTTCCGAAACGTGGCGGCGGCGCAGGGCGGTGTGTCGGAACTCGCACGTCGTGCCGACATCGACCGTGTGGGCCTTTCGCGGGGCTTGTCGGGGAAAAGGGATCCCAGGCTCGGGACGGTCACGAAGATCGCCTCCGCCTGCGGAGTGCGGCTTCGATTCGTGGCATAGACCAAATCGCGATCTTGGGAGCGCCGCCTGTCACCAGAACCTCCGGTCGGGCACACCAAGTGCCGGAGCGCGTCCTGTATGTCGCAGACCAGGAAACCACCTGCGAATCAGAAGTTGGGCCAGCGAGGGGGATGATCGTCTCAGTCGGCACAGTGATCTCGACTCGCGATCTGAGAATCGTTGACTCATCCCTCTCGGGCAATCGGCCAGATCCGTTTTTTCTCTAGGAGCCCCATTGCCAAATAGGAATTGAGGCGCTCCTCATCTCCGTAGGCGAACAGATGGCGCTCCCATTGGGGCGTGAGGCTGATGATGCTCACTATCTTCCGTGCCGGCTACTGGCCAACTGCGTCCGGAAGGGCGGAGTTGATGGCATCCGCTATCCGAGTGCGCTTCGGACTGGAGGGACGAAAGTGGTTGTCTTCGACCTGGAGTACCCTGCGATCGGCGGCTCAAAGCTAGTCCGGATCCAAAGTACTTCGATACGCTACCAAGACCAGCCCTCAGGAGCGATATCGGCTTGATCCTTTCTCGTGGCCCCTCCGTACCACAGCCTCCAGTGCACGAATAGTTCGCACGCCACCCACAGATCGCCCTTCGAGACCCTTCAGGCGATGGCCGTTGCGCAACAGCCAAAGCGGCGCAGCCCGCGAAGCCTCGTATTTGGCCAAACCCCAAAAGTGGTAACGATTGTAGTAACAGAGTCCTCCAATTCTATATAAGTACAGATATTGCAATCACTTGTCGGAATGGAGTGGTGCCGGGGGGCGGACTTGAACCGCCGACCTACGGGTTATGAGTCCGTCGCTCTAACCGACTGAGCTACCCCGGCCGCTCTTCTTATCCTAGCGGTTCCCAAGAGGGCTTCCAACTCGCGCTGCACTCAGCCATCGATTATCAAGGTCGTGTGCCACAGTGCATTGTGCCGCGATTTTTCGAAGCGCCCCACAGACGCCTTCCAGCCTTCGAACGGTGATATTGAGCCGACCGTGGATGCAGCTCAGAGCGGGCCGGGCCCAAGGCCTAGAAGAGTGCCGAAACGGACCCAAACTGCGGCATGTCTAGTCGACGACGACCACGGCAGGCAATTCCCCGAGGCTATCCGGGCGGCGCAACAATGCAACTTCGCGAAACCACTGTGCGGAGTTGCGGCAGAATCGTCATCGATTGCCCCTCGAACGGGCCCGAAAATCCGAGCTAGCGATTCGCCATCGACCTGCTGCATCGTTGACTCACTCTGTAGCCCGCATGAGATCGGAATCTTCATTCGCGCCCCCGGCTCGACGAGCTTCGAGCCCCACAAGCCGGCCCTTCTCCGCTGACTTCTTCACTCTCGCGATCGATTGCATTGAAATGCCCATAAGCCTGACCGCACCAGCTGGATGAACTGTGATGGAACTGCCAGATCTCGACGTTGTTGCTCTGTCTGTCGAAGCGCAGGTTGAACTCGAGCAGTGATACGGGTTACCATATTTATGAATATGGGTGCCCGTTATGAAGACAACGATCGACATCGCCACCGATCTCGCCGTGCGTGCAAAGGCACTGGCGTCGAAAAGGGGTGTCACTTTGCGGACAGTCGTTGAACAGGGCCTACGAATGGTTCTGGAGGAGGACCAAGGTGCACAGCGTTACCGCTTGCCGAATAGAAGCGTCCCAGGGCGAGGCCTCCATCGAGAATTCGCCTCGAGGCCATGGTCAGATATTGTCGAAGCCTCGTACGGAGGTCGTAAATCTTGATCGGAGTCGATGCGAATATTCTCGTGTATGCTCACCGAGAGGATTCAGAGTGGCACGAGTCAGCGCTCTTGGCGATGACGGGACTGGTTGAAGGCCGCAAGCCATGGGCAGTTCCGTGGCCATGCATCCACGAGTTCCTGGCGATTGTCACGCACCCACGAATCTACGATCCGCCCTCGACGATTCGTCAAGCGACGGATCAGGTTGAAGCTTGGCTGGGCTCCCCTTCTGTTGAGTTGGTGGGCGAATCGGTCGACCATTGGAAGAGTGTCAAAGATATGTTGGTTCAAGGAAAGATCCGCGGTCCTATGGTGCATGACGCACGGGTCGCAGCGATCTGCTTGTCTCACGGCATCGACGAGCTCTGGACGTCAGACCGCGACTTTTCCCGCTTTCCCAGACTCGTCACTCGAAACCCACTATTGGCGTGACTTGATTTCGGCCCCAAGCCGGGTACGTTTGTAGTGGAAATCCCGGTTGCCGAGTGGCAGGTGACTTAGACACCGTAAGGCGCACCCTTCCACACGCCAAATCCCTACGCCGCGCAGCGGCGAACCATTCGAATCACAAAGTCGGCCCGATCCGCCAGGTCATCAGTTCGCGATGGCCCAGCTTTTCACTGCATGTCCGGCGGCCCGAGGCTACCTCCAGCAGCGTGGCGTACATCCTGCGACCGAGCGCGGCGATGTCCTCCTCGCCATCCGCCACCGTGCCGGCATTGATGTCCATGTCCTCGTCCATCTGCCTAGCCGTGGCAGAATTCGATGCAACCTTGATCACCGGCGCAGTAGCAAAGCCGAAGCAACTCCCCCTGCCCGTAGTAAACAGACAGATGTTGCAGCCGCCTGCCACCATCCCCGTGACTGAAGCCGGATCGTAGCCGGGGCTGTTCATGAACACGAAGCCGCTTTCGCTGATCCGCTCGGCATAGTCGTAGACCGCGCTGAGGGTGGCATGGCCGCCCTTGGCAACGGCCCCGAGGGACTTTTCGGCGATGTTCGTGATCCCACCTGCCATGTTCCCCGGCGACGGGTTGCTGTTGAACGTGACCGGATCCTTGAAGCGACCGACATAATCGAAGTACCAGTCCAACATGTCCAGCAGGCGCCTGCCCACAGCTGGACTGGCCGAGCGCCGCGTCAGCAAGTGCTCGGCACCCCAGATTTCAGTGGTTTCGCCCAAGCAGGCCGTGCCCCCCTGCTTGACTACAAGGTCCGCGCAGTAGCCCACCCCAGGGTTCGCGGTGATGCCAGAAAACGCATCGGAGCCGCCACACTCCAGCGAGATGGTAATCTGGGACACAGGGCAGGGCTGGCGCTCGAGTCGGCCCGCAGATGCGATCATCTCCCGGACAGCCTTCACGCCATCCTCGACGGCGCGGCGGGTGCCCCCGCTCTCCTGCAGTGTCAGCCCACGACGAGGTGCCCTGCCCGGTTGGGCGGTCTCCTCACGGAGGTAGTAGCCGATCTGGTTCACCTCGCAGCCCAGACCGACCACAACCGCAGCAGCGATGTTGGGATGGTCCGCCAAGCCGTCCAATGTCTTGCGCAACAGGTTCGAGTCAGCGCCCTCGCCTTGGCCACAACCATCCGCGTGGGGCAGCGCAACGACTCCGTCCACACCGGTCCCGGCAAAGCTCTCGTCGCGGAACGCAGCCGCGATGCGCTCAGTGGCATAGGCGGAACAGTTGCTAGCACCCACGATGGCAACGAAATTGCGCGTGCCGGCCCGACCATCGGACCGCGGATACCCCATGAAACTACGGTTCTCCGGCAGGGGGATATCTGTTAGATCGGACCGCGCCGTTCCGAATTCGTACTGGCGCTCGTTGATATCGAACAGCAAGTTGTGGGTATGCACCCACGCGCCCGGCAGCAGGCGTTCTCCGGCGCGACCGATCTCTTCGCCGTACTTGAACACGGTCTCGCCCGCCGCCACCTCGCGCACGGCGATCTTGTGGCCTGGCGCAATCGGCTGCGAGGTGTGGACCTCGGCGCCCTCAAAGTCGAGCTTGGCTCCGGCCGGGATGTGAACCCGAGCTACAGCGACATTGTCGCTAGGGTGCAGGTGGATCCAAGGGTTGGCGGGCAGTTGGGAAGGATCAAGATTGACCAATTGCATCGGCATGCCAGATTACTCGCAGGTTCGGGCCAAGATCGCGCCGGCTTCCAAGAGCCAATCGGCCTCGGAGTCGCTGAAGTCTCGTTCGCAGCCCACGGCAACGCCCAAGACTCCGACCAATTCCCCGCCCTTCATCATAGGCACACAGATCGAACCGCGCATTCCGGTCGTGCGCGCTCCTGGACGAGCGGTACCGCTAGCATCAGTCTGCAGATTACAAACCTGTACGGGCTCGGCCCGCTCAGCTGCCAGCCCGGCCATGCCCTTGCCGACGGGGATGCGCCGGATCACCGGCAGCAGCGTATCGGGTATGCCGCCGGCGTGCTGCTCCAAGTGCAAGAGCCCATCCGGGTGCAGGCGATGCAGGGTACCGGTCTCAGCTTCGAGAACAGCGAGGATCCTAGAAAGCGCTTGGAGAGGCTGGAGCGAGCCCAATTCCAGCAGGTCTGTCTTGTCGGGCATGGTCTTCATTCTCCGCTGCCCGCGCTACGGGCCGCTTCGGCCACGAACCACTTGTTTAGCAAATTCGGCTTGTTGTACACCAATTCCTGCCCGCTGTCGTGGCGGACCAGCCGACCGCCAGCCGCATTCAGGATCGCATGCGCGGCGGCGGTATCCCACTCCATCGTGGGTGCCAAGCGCGGGTAAATGTCGGCAGCGCCCTCGGCGATCATGCAAATCTTGACCGAACTGCCGACCGCCAAGAAGGACAGCTCGCCGTAGCGCTGCTTCAACGCCTCCAGGTACGCGGCGGTCTCGGC
Organism: Bryobacterales bacterium; assembly: GCA_965207255.1. Lineage (GTDB taxonomy): Bacteria > Acidobacteriota > Terriglobia > Bryobacterales > UBA6623 > VXMF01. Next base: position 1,900,334 of record OZ242276.1, read on the forward strand.
CGATTGGTGCGAACTGCTGCCAACCACCCGCAGGCGTCCGCCGGTCGGCATCGGACTACACCGGATAGGAACCGTCGCGGCTGTTCCGGTGGACTTGAACGCTCCTGTGCCCTCCGCCCCCCAATATGTGATCCCAGTCGCAGGCACGTGGACTACGCCCGCCAGCGGTTGATTGCCATCGATTAGAGCGATGTTGACCGTGAACTGGCCGTTGCGCTTGACAAACTCCTTGGTGCCATCCAACGGATCGACCAACCAATAGCGCTGCCACTGCTTGCGGGTGGCATAGGGCACCTGCTCGGAGCCCTCCTCGGAGAGCAATGGGAGTTCGGGAAACTCCTCCCGCAAGCCACGCTCGATAATGGCGTGGGCGGCTAGGTCGGCCTCGGTGAGGGGGGAAGCATCAAGCTTTGCCCGAACGCTGAAGTCCCGGGAATAGACCTCCATGATGGCCTTGCCGGCGTCGATAGCGATTGCGCGAATGCTGTCGAGAGACATCAACAGAACCGGAGACGAGGCCAGCTCGTAGGAAGGTCCGGCACCCGTGGACTGCACGGCGGCCCTGCTTCATTGTTGAACAATCTGATGCCTACGGCTTTGCCTGAATCGGTAGGTTGGCGCGGCGCCTGCCGAGCTTCGCTAGAATCGTGCCATCTTTGGAAGGTGGCGCGCGCGCCGCCGCTGAATCCTCTATGACCACATCACGCTTGTACCGTCCATTCGTCAGCTGTCTGAGCCTAGGCCTCGCCGCGGCGACAGCGCTGCTGGCCCAGCCAAACGACGCCCAGCCAGGACGCTTGCGTCCCGACGCTCCGGCGCAGCACGAGGCCGCCCGCAAGAACATTCCGGACTTGGGCTCGTCCGAGCAGTTCATGACGCCGCGCGACCCAGAGCCGGAACCACCGCTGGACCCGCGCATCGTCGCCGTGATGCGCATGACCGAAGACACGCGCTCGGACGATTTCCCAGATATCATCACCAATCCCGCGGACCGCTCGGAGGCCTGGCTAGCATGGGCCAGCTACGACGGGTTCCAAGACGAGGTGCGCCTGGCGCGCTATGACAACGACGAGCAGCGTTGGGGCACGTGGACCCAAGTGCCCGGCGTTAGCGGAGATGTCTGGAAACCGCGCTTGGCATTCGACGAGCGCGGGCGCGTATGGACCGTGTGGTCGCAACAAGTCGACGGCAACTTCGATCTCTACGCGCGTTGGTACGACGGCACCACTTTTGGTCCGTTGCAGCGGCTGACCGATGCGCCACAGTCCGACTTTGACCACGACGTGGCGTTTCGGGACGGCAAGATCCACATTGCGTGGCAGGCCTTCCGCGGCAAGCAGTCCGATGTGTACTACATGGCCTACGCGGACGGCACGTGGGGACAAGAACTGCTGATCAGTGACAGCGAACGCAACGACTGGGAACCAGCCATCGCAGCGGACTCGCAGGGGCATGTGACGGTTGCTTGGGACACGTACGAACAAGGCCGCTATGACGTGCGCATGCGCCGGATCACCGCCGGAGAGCCCGGCAATGTGATCGAGGTAGCCGCGACGGAGCGGCTGGAAGCCCGCCCGGACTTGGCAGTGGACAGCCGGGACCGCGTGTGGGTGAGCTACGAGGTGGGGAGGGTCAACTGGGCCAAGGACCAAGGCCGGCTGGACAAAGTCGGCACCGCGCCTGGATATCCGATATATGACATGCGCGGCGTCGAGGTGGCGGCCTATGCCGGCGAGTCAAAGTTGGGCATGGCTCCTGACTTCGCGATCGAACGCGGTGAAAAGGTCTATACACCAGAGGGTGGCCAACTTCACCACTACGGCCGCCTGGCGATCGACGACCAAGACCGCCTGCACCTGATCGTTCGCAACCGCCAAGGAAGGCGGTTGGCAGACTACTGGCGCTTCTTCGTGACCACGTTGACGGACAAGGGTTGGAGCGACCCGGCCATGCTGCCCTACAGCCGGGGGAGGTCCAGCATGTTCGCGGCCGCAGCCCCGGCGGCGGATGGCTTGTGGATCGCTTGGCCACGCGATGGCCACCCGACGTTCTCGGTAATGGTCAACCTGCCCGAGGAGACAGTGATCGAGAACGTTTACGCGGGCCGCTACGAACCCGGTGTCCCGCCGTCAGCGGCGGCCTTGAGCGACCGGGCACCGGAGGTGCCAGCGCGGCCCACTGGCCACCCCAACGAAGCCCTAGACGTGCGCCGCATTCGCGCCTATCGGACCCGCGCGGGGGGCAAGCAACTGCAAATCCTACGTGGCGATACGCATCGACACACCGAACTGTCGATGGACCTGCGCGGCTCGCCGGACGGCTCGATCCTCGACTTCTACCGCTACATGCTGGATGCGGCCGCGATGGACTGGGGCTTCATCTCCGACCACCAGTACGGTGCCGACCGCACGTATTGGTGGTGGTTGACCGAGAAGGCCGCGGACCTGTTCTACACGCAAGGCTATGCCTCGCTGTTCGGTTATGAGCGCTCGGTGCGCTATCCGAACGGGCATCGCAACGTGTTCCACACCAAGCGCGGCATCCAAAACGTGCCGTTCTTCGTCAAGCCGGACGAGTACATGCAGCGCCACAACGGCATCGGCGGCGTGATCGAGGGCGACACCAAGATGCTCTACGAGGAGATTCGGCGCACCGGCGGCCTTGCGATCTCTCACACTTCCGCGACCAACATGGGAACCGACTGGCGCGACAACGACCCCGACCTGGAGCCAGTCGTCGAGATCTTCCAAGGCGATCGATACAGCTACGAGTGCATGGGCTGCCCTTTCTCAGACAAGGGGGACGACTATCCATCAGCCGGTTCGGCGATGCTCGAGGAAATCCACCCGGACGGCATGGTAGCGGCTGCTTGGGCGAAAGGCTACCGTTTGGGAGTCATCGCCAGTTCCGACCACCTCTCGACGCATATGTCATACGCCATGGTGTATGCCGAGGATGCCACCAGAGAAGGCGTCTACGACGCCATCAAACAGCGCCACACCTACGGCGCGACGGACAACATCATCGTGGAGTTCCGGGTCGGCGATGCCTTTATGGGTGATGAGATCCGCGTGCAGGGAGAGACCCCGGCGATCCGGGCCAAGATACTGGGGACGGACACGATCCGGGAAGTAGCGCTAGTGCGCAACAACGAGGTCGTGTACACGGTCAACCCTGCAGCGAAGCAGGCAGAGTTCGAATACACAGACAAGGCCCCGGCCGCAGGCGAGAACTTCTACTACGTACGAGCACTGCAGACCAACGACGAAATCGCTTGGTCCTCGCCAATCTGGGTGATCCGCGAATGAGCGCTTGAGCGGTGTCGATCTGCGACGACTGGGCTGAATTGGATGTTGCGGCGAGCGCCTCAGCCCGGAGCGGGTGCATGCGCTCGCAGGAGTTCCTTGGCGTTTGCCAACGCCGCCTCGCTCACTTCGGCGCCCGAAAGCATGCGTGCCACCTCGTCAACCCGACCGGCGTTGGAGAGTTGTTGCACTGTTGCGGTCGTGTGGGAACTGTCATCCGACTTGGCGACGTGGAAGTGGGCGTCTGCAAAGCACGCGATCTGCGGCAGATGCGTCACGCACAGGATCTGGCTCTGTTGCGAGAGCCGACTGAGCCTGCGCCCGATCGCCTCGGCCACGCTGCCGCCCACTCCGGTGTCGATCTCGTCGAAGACGTATGTCCGGCAATGCTCGGCTCCCATGGAGGTGGCCTGCAACACGGTCTTGAGCGCGAGCGCGACTCGGGAGAGTTCGCCGCCTGAGGCGACCTGGCCAAGCGGCCCGGCCGGTTGCCCGGGGTTTGCCGAGAAAAGGATCGCGACCCTGTCTGTCCCGGTTGCGGCCCAGGTCTCGAGAGTATCGATGGCGACTTCAAGCCTTGCCTTTGGGAGGGCCAGATCGCGAAGTTCTGCCATGGTCTGGACGGCCAGTGCTTTCGCAGCCTTGCGCCTTGCGTCCGATAGCTCGTTAGCTCGTCTCGCATAATCGGCGGACGCTTCTTCAAGGGCCCGCTCGAGCCCTGCGATCTGTTCGTCACTGGAGTCCAGCAATTTCAGTTCGTTCTCGACACCCTCTTGGAACACCAAGACCTCTGCCAAAGTGGGACCGTACTTGCGCTTCAACCTGTCCAGAACCGCCAGTCGCTCCTCGACTTCTTCCAGCCGTACCGGATCTGCTTCGATACGGTCAAGGTAGGCCCGCAGTTCGAAGGCAACATCGTCCACCGTAGCCCGTGCGTCTTCCAGTCGTTCGGCGAATTCCGCCAAACTCTGGTCAATGTCTGCGATCTGTTCTAGGTCCCCGGAGGCCGACTTGATGCGCGCCGAAGCCGATTCAGATGAATCGTAGAGGCTCTCGACGGCGGCGAACGCGCTCTTGCGCAACTCCTCCGCGTTGGCCAGCAGTTTCCGCTCCCGGCCGAGTGTCTTGTCTTCGTCCGACACCGGAGCGGCCCGGAACAGCTCTTCGGATTGGTAGCGCAGCAGATCCAAGCGGTGCAAACGCTCTTGCTCGTCACCCTTCACGCGCCTCAAGGCTTGCATGCATTGATTCCAGTTCTGGTGAGCCCTTCGCAAGGCGTCGGTCTGATCGCCTAGGCCGCCATAGGCATCGACCATCCGCAGTTGCGCTGCGGGAGAGAGCAGAGTCTGCTGCTCATGCTGGCCGTGGATATCACCTAGGTGAGTCGCCAGTAGCCTGAGTTGGCTGAGCGTGGCAGGAGCGCCGTTGATGTAAGCGCGGCTCTTGCCCGAGGCGAGTACATGCCGCTCGAGTATCAACTCGTCAGGCCGGCCATCGCGGCCAGCTGTGTCCGATGCCGGATCCTCGGCCCAGTCAAGTGGGCAGTCGAAACGCGCGGTGATGCGGGCTTTTCTCGCACCTGCACGGATAACATCCACGCTGGCGCGGGCGCCGAAGAGCAGAGCTAGAGAATCGACGACAATGGACTTGCCACTGCCCGTCTCACCTGTCAGCAGGTTGAGGCCCGAATCGAACTCAACTCGGAGCCTGTCCACCACGGCATAGTTTTCGATGTCAAGTTCTTGCAGCATGCGGAGCTGTCTTGACGTCCGGCTTGCGCAGCATCGGACAGCCGAACGCGGGAATCAGGACGGACATCCTCATAGCATAGCCACCCGCACTGGCAGCTGAAGTCCCGGAGTAGGAAGCCATGGGAAAAGCGTCCTACCTGCGGCAATGCCAAGTTGGAGGATCCGGAAGACTGACCAACCCACGACCCGATGCACTGGAACAATCCACCCGGTGCAACCGGCTTCTGTCATCGAGTAGGCGGCCCAATCGGAAGACAACCAAGTTCTGAACCAATGATGGGCCGCGTTGTGATTGACGTGCCGAGGATCGAACAGTGTTACCACGAAGTTGATGTCCAACAGACGGCTCACGATTCCGGGTCACGCAGTCGATTGACCACTGCCAGGTCGGGCAGTGCTCCTTCGTAGTCGGTCTCTATATCCATGGGAAACATGGGGCACCATTTCGGACCATGGGAGCGCTCTCAGGTTCGAGCGCGCGAAGGATCAGTTCCGAGGCTACTGCGCCGATCGTTTCGCAGCGCTGCTGTGCAAGCTGCCGCACCTTAGTCAAGGCCTCGTTGGACAGATTCAATGTCGTCCTCATGGCTGTACCACTCCATATTGACATCGGTGATGCTCTGCATCAAGCTTCACAGTCGCCCTCCACCGGGACGAAGCCAAGCCCGGCCTTCTCACGAGTCATAGACTCTGAGGCATTCCGCTAGGCCCTAGACCGGTCAGTCGGCCGCGTGGTCGATCTCGTTGTGAACTGCTCTGCGCGTGTCTGTCATTTGTGCCGCTCGCCCGAATGAACACTGAGTCCGGGCATCTAGCGGTAGTTTACTGAGCGGAAAGAAAACACAGTTGTAACGTATTGGTGCAGCAGTAGTTAGGCGACGGTCGGCTGTATTACCCACCGTCGGTTTTGAGCAGTTTCTCCAGTTCGAGTTCGGACACCAGAGCGGCTTGTGCCAGCGTCTGCTTCGAGGTGATGGTGGCGACGCGCGGCGGGCCCTTCTTCCCCAGCGGCGGATACAGCAGGTCGATCAGCTGGATCTGCCCCAGCTCGCGCAGGAGGCCTTCCATCGTCAGCCCCGGCCAGGCCGCCTGTGCCTTCTGGTGCAGGTATTGCAGCAACGACACCCCCAGCATGCAGTAAAACGCGTGGATCTGGATCTTGCTGTCGGTCCAGTGGTAGAGCGGCCCCCAGCCCAGCCACTCACCGCCCTTCAGGCCCCGAAACACGCGCTCGACGTGCTGCTGGCCGTTGTAGGCCGCGGCCACCGCGGCCGCGCTCCAGTCCAGCCGGTTGGTGACCAGTGTGGTACGCCCGAAGCGCTCGCTCACCAGCCGGTGCAGGGCGTCTGTGTCGAGCGCGAACTGCAGCTCCCAATGGCCCTCGTCGCTGCGCTGCAGCGTGTAACTGAGCACCTGCCCCACGAAATTCGGCCGCAGCCAGCGCTGGATCCGGTTGTCCAAGCCCTGTTGCGTGTGGCGGTCCCGGGGCTGGCCGATCTCCCGCGCCAGCTCCCGCAGCTTGTGGGTCGCCTTGGCCAGCGACTGGCTCACGCTGTGGTTCTGCTCGGCGGCGAAACCCGCCGAGTGGCGCACCACGCACAGGTACTCGGCCCCGTGCGTCAGGGTGCGCTGGGAGCCGACCCGCACGCCCGGCTCGCCAGGCACTGCGGCCAATTCCGCGAGCGACCGCGAGCGGAGCTCGGGCGGGGCTTGGTTCCAGGGCAGCGCCGCGATCCAGCCCAGACCGCTGTCCTGCAGTGCGAGCGTGTTGTCCAGCGCCGCGCTGCCCTTGTCCAACACCAGCGTGACCGACTGGCGCGGGATTGCGGCCCCGTCGAGCAGGCGCGTGATGCGCTCGAGGCTGGCCGGCAGCTCGTCGTGGTCGCTGAGGTTGCCCGGGTAGAGGTGATGGCACAGGCTCAGGCCGTGCTGGCCGTCGAGCGCGTAGCTGAGGCCGATCTGGCGCAAGTCGTTGCGCTTCTGCTTGTTGTGCCCGCGCTGGGCGAGTTGGTTGCGGGTGTTGGTGGTGGCAATCCAGGTATGGAAATTGGTGGTGTCGTAGGCCAGCACGCGTTGGCTGACAAGGTCGCGCTGGCGGAAGGCCTTGAGCAGGGCCAGCTGGGCTTGCTCGAGTTCGTCGGAGGCGGGCTCGTCGAGCGCAGCGCTGACGTCGATGGCGTCGAAATGGTCCCAGAAGGCCTGCGAGGAGAAGTGGCTGGGGGCGAAGCCCCACAGCTGGGCGAGGACGGAGTTGCGGTACCAGTCGGCGACCTCGGTCTTGGGGCCGGTGTTGACGTTCGGTTTATCTTGACGGCTGGTTCCCAAATTATTCCGGCGGGAAGATTTCCCGGTTTCTCGCATTAATTCACTACTGCCGGAAGAGAGGGTGCCTAGCGACCGCGATAGCGGCTTGCAACCAAAGGCGTTACGCATGCCTAGGCGGATCGGCTGTGTTCACAATAAATTGATTTCCAAGCATTCTGCCGACAATCTAATTTGGGACAAAATGCCCGATTTTCGTCGGAATAAAGAGGAAATTAACACCGGGTGCACAGATGCGGTGGCAGGCGGCCAGGAGCAGGAAATGGGGGATGGAGGGGCCGTTGCGGGGAGTGGGCCAGACGGAGAGCAGGGCGTCGAAGGCGCCGGAGAGACGGGCGGCCTGCCAGAGGGCAGCGGGCAGGCCGGCATCGCGGGCGGAGGCCTCGAGCGGGACGGGGGCGGCTTTGTCGCGGACGAGCTGAGCGAGGCGTTCGGCGGTGCCGAGGTAGGTTTGGTGGACGATGCGGGGCTTGCCGTCGACGCGCCCGGAGGTCGCGACGTAGTAGTAGACTTGGTTGCCCTTTTTCTTGCCGATGACGGAAGGCATATAGGGTAATACTACAGGAATTGAAACAGGAATGCAAGCGAATGGACTAAAAATATCTCAAGATCCGATATAGGGTAATACAAAATGGGCTGGAGTACTGATCGGTAACTGCTGTGGCTGCAATCACATAGAGGCCCCGAGCCCTGGGAGTAGGACGAGATTTAGTAAAGTACCGCTAGCAGCGAACACCGGAATGCACTTGCACTGCTCTACATGCCGTTCAATAGAACACCCCGGCCCACTTGAAGCCGCCGTCGAGCTCACCACGGCGAGCGAACTCGTACATCACTCACCACGAAACGCCGCAATCCAAGGTTCGATGGCTAGCTGGCGGGCCGTGATGCACGCAACCCGGAACGCAAGCTCGGATTTTCAGGCCGCTCGCAAACCAAAGCCGAGCGTCGTGAAACGTATTGCTTAGTTCTGCGTCTGATGGAATATGCATTTCTCGAGGCCGGATGACAAAAAGCTTCGTGCTTGTCTCTGGCAGCCCTACTTTGGGCACCAGCAGCGCTCCCAGAAACATTCAGAGCGCAAAGCCTCGAGACGGTGTCGTCGAAGAGTGTCAGCGACCAGCGCTGGCAATGGGCAATTCTCCGGTTGACGGAGGTGGGGGTTAAACATGACTAATCGCAACTTGTTGCTTTCAATCGTCCTAGCAGGTGTCGCTGTTAGTGGCATCGTTCTCGGACAGTCGATGGAGGATACCGGTTCTGCCGCGGCGGATTCCGACGCCGGCGAATGGGAAATGTTCAGTGGAAACGTCGTCGCTCTTGAAGCGACAGGAGGAGGTTCCACCGGAAGTGAAGCCGGACCGACCTCCGTTGAAGGGCCGGTTTTCATCTACAACACGGGGACTGGCAAGGTGTACCGCATCTTCACCGGCTGCGGCGATCTGGGCGTCAACGGGTGCATTGAGGCGCTTCCGGTCGTTATGGAGGGCCAGTTCACCACGGTGGTGCCGCAGCCGCAATCTGGTGGCGGCCAGATCCGGCGGTAGAATCCTAGCGCGGTTCTTGGGTTGCAAGAGCACACAGCCGTTCGGGGCAACGACACCCCCGCCAGTGATGTGTCGGCCTAAGTTTCTCTTTGGTCCTTACGACGTCGCCATGACTGCTTGGGACCACGTCACTGAGAGACAGCTGTGGATCCACGTGGCAAGCCAGCGTTCCAACGGCTCCACACTTGTGAGCTCCGACCGAAACGTGTTGAATTCCAATGCGTTTCAACCAGAACCACGAGAGAAACGAACTAGCGCGACTGATGAATTTAGGGTCACGCGACACCCGGGAACCACCACGTGTCGCTCGGAAGAGTCATCGGTACAGATCAGGCCTGCCTCGCGCTGCGTTCGAGCTATGGCCTGCCAATGCAGAGACGCCACTCCGACAGCATGCAAGCGATCATCGGCTGCGTAACTATGGGGCGGCCTTCTCTGCCGCGGCTGACGCGGAACTCGCAACCGTGGTCTGGGCTGACTGCGGAATGGTGGAGAGTTCCAAGTCAACCGGGTCTATGATTTGGAGCTCGCTCCAATCGTACAGGGTCCGCTTGACATGCTCGGAATACTGGCCGTTTGGGAATGTGCTGAGATACTTCTCGTACAGCATGGCCGCCTGCTTGAACTCTCCCCGAACTGTATGCACTTCGGCAAGAACGAGATAGCTCAAGGGCCAATTGTCCATCTCGCCCGCATTGTCGATCATCTCGAGCATCAATTCCGCTTTTGATAGGTTGCCAGTCTCAAGAGCCGCGAAGCTGTTGTAGAAGCGAAATTCCATAGACCCTGGGGACATCGCCAAGTACCTGTCCGTCAGCGATTCCAATTCGGTCCAGTCCTTGTCTGCGACTGCCATTTCGATCAACGGCGGGTACGGCTTCAGGAATCGATCGTCAATCTCGATGGAGCGCTCGAACGCCTCGCGTGCACTTCCCGTATCGCCTAGCCCTTGGCGAGCTCTACCCAGCGCCTCCCAAGCGGCCGCAAACTCCGGATGCAATTCGACTGCTCGCTCTAGGAGGGGAATCGCCTTTGCGTAGTTGGGCTCCTCGACGGATCGAAGTGCCCTCGCTGCTTTCTCGTATGCCTTCCTGGCCTTCTTGGGGGCCGTCAGCGTCGTGAAGCTGATGGGGTCCCCTGATGCCCCCTCAATGCGGCTAAGAACGATTGTGCCGACGTTAGTCCGGCTCAGTGGGCGCGTCATCCCCAGCCAAAGACGGTCCGAGAGATGGCCTGGAAATTCGGCGTATAGCCAGCAGTCTGACAGGTTCAGTCCGCCCCGCCCTGCTCGCATTGGGGCACCTGGCGTTCCGAAGAAGGCCGTCCGGGCGCTCGCGTCCGACATGGCTAGCACGGGGTTGCAGCTAGGCTGAAATGAAAAGCGACCCCTCCTGTCTGTGTAGATCTGCGGGAGCGACTGAGTTCCGCAGCCCATCCTGATGACTACCGGCTCGGGCAGGCCCTCGGCACCTTCGATGATTACTTTCCCAGCAAGGATAATCGGCAGGTACAAGCGATTAGCGCTACGCTGCTTGATAATTGGCGACGCCGTGTCGTACGACGACGACCGCCGAGCCTGACTGCCCGACGATGAACCGTACGTGTTTCTGGACGTTCCGTACGTGTTTCTGGACGTTCCGTAGGAACTGCTGGAGGTGCCGTAGCTGCTACTCGACGTTCCGTAGGAATTGCTGGAAGTGCTGCGGGTAGTGCTGGAACTGCTGCTGCTGGAACTTCCGTACGAATTGCTGGAAGAGGAGGAACTGCTCCCGCGCTGTTGCGATTGGCCGAATGCCGTATGACCCGCAACCGCTAGCGCTACGCTCAGCAGGCATGTTCCCGCGAATGTATGTCTACGCATTGTCGAATCGTGCTCCATCTCGCCTGCGGTCCCCGGGGTGGGCGTGGTTCCAGCCTAACAGGTCGGCTATCCATGCACTCTGACCAGAGCCGATTCGGCCGGGTTGAATCCTTGGTGCTGGAAAACTGACTTGCACCTGCCACCACGCCTGAGTGTCACCTGTGCAGGCTGTGTAGTTGACGTCCAAGGAAGGGATTCCGTTGCGGAAAATCGAAAGATTTCTTGAGTCGTTCCCGATCGTCCGGTTGCGTTGGGCGTCAGCCCCGGCGGATGTCTTGACGTACTGCGTACCGCACTACTTGATCGAGCATATCGCCGCCAATGACTCCACAGTGGACAAGCGTCCGCAGAAAGATGTCTGGCCGGCCAGGCCGCTGTGTTCAACCTGGTTCCCGGAACGTGCTACGAGATTCTTCCGGGCCCGAGCGGCAAGCCTCATCGGGAAGCCGGGGTCTTGCTAGACGAATCGGCGGAGCGGACTAGCGCGGCGCAGCCCCGAGGGACCGCTCTTCATCTACGACACGCGGACTGGCAAGGTGTGCTGAATCTTCACGGGTTGCGGTGATTTGGGGACCCAAGGTCTCCAATTATCATTGGGAACGACATGTTCGATGTGAATCGGGCGTGCCCCATACTGCCTTCGCGCTACGGCCTGGCAATGTAGAGGCAGCGCTCCCAAAGCATGCAGGCGATCATCGGCTGGGTGACTATGGGTCTGCCTCTGCTGCCGCGGAACTGGCAATGGGCATGCGCACTGCCTGCGAAGCAGTGGGGAGTCCCCCCTCAGCCGGGTCGATGACTTGGAGTTCGCGCCAGTCGTATAGCGTCCGCTTGACAGCCTCGGAATACTGGCCGTATGGGAGCGTCCTGAGATACGTCTCGTACAGTTTGGCCGCCTGCTTGAACTCTCCCCGCCGTGAATGCACTTCGGCAAGGATAAGGTGGCACATCGGCCAATTGTCCATTTCGCCAGCATTGTCGATCATCTCGACCATCGCCTCCGCTTTCGATGGCTTGCCGGTCTTAAGGGCCGCAAAACTGTTATACATGCGGAACTTCATGGACCCTGGGGACATCGCCAGATATCGGTCCGTCAGCGACTCCAGCTTGCTCCAGTCCTTTTCTGCGACGGCCATTTCGATCAACGGCAGGTACGGCTTGAGAAATCGCTCGTCAATTTCTACGGAGCGCTCGAACGCCTCGCGTGCTCTTTCCGCCTCGCCAAGGCCTTGGCGGGCCCTGCCCAGTGCCTCCCAGGCGGCCGCAAACTCTGGATGCAATTCCACTGCTCGCTCAAGGAGGGGAATCGCCGCTGAGTAGTCGGGCGCCTCGACGGAGCGGAGGGCTTTCGCTCCTTTCTCGTAGGCTTTCCTTGCCCGCTTGGGTGCCGTCAGCGTGGTGAAGCTGACGGAATCCCCGGATGCCCCCTTGATACGGCTCAGAACAATTGTGCCGACATTATTCCGGGTCAGGGGACGCCACATGCCCGGCCAAAGGCGGGTCGACTGATAGCCTGGCAATTCGGCATAAAGCCAGCAATTCGACAGGCTCACTCCGCTCCGCCCTGCGCCAAGTGGGGCACCCAGTCTTCCGAAGAAGGCCCAACCGGCGCTCGCGTCCGACATGGCCTGTATGGGGTTGTAGCCAGGCTGAAACGAAAAACGGCCCCTTCTGTCTGTGTAGGCCTGCGGAAGCGACTGGCTGCCACAATCGATCCAAACGACGACTGGCTCGGGCGGTCGCCCAGCACCTTCGATGATCACTCTCCCAGTCAGGATAGTCGGCAGGTACAGGCGATTGGCGCTGCGCTCCTTCAGCCGACGGACCCGCGTCCCAGACGTCGATGACGACCGCCTGCTCTGACTGCCTGACGAGGAACCGTAGGTGCTGCGCGAAGTCCGGTACGTGTTGCGGGAGGTCCTGTAGGAATTACTGGAGGTTCCGTAGCTGCTACTCGACGTGCCGTAGGAACTGCTGGAAGTGCTGCGGCTGTTGCTGGAGCTTCCATAGCTGCTGCTGGAACTTCCGTAGGAATTGCTGGAAGACGAGGAACTGCCCCCGCGTTGTTGCGATTGGCCAAACACCGCGTGACCCGAAATCGCTAGCGCAACGCTCAGTAGGCACGTGCCTGCGAATGTATGTCTACGCATAATCGAGTCGCGCTCCGCCTCGCCGACGACGCCCGGGGCGTGTGGGGCTCCAAGCTCGCACCTCAACCATCCATGCGCGCTGCCCCAGAGCCAACGGATGCCGGCCTGAGGACTCTCGAGGCTGGAGGATTGACCTGTAGCCTCTGCAATTGCAATGGGTCATCTATGCGGATAGTCCTGTTGACGCTTACGCGACGGATTCCGTTGCGGCAAATCGAAAAAGTCTTAAAGTGGCTCGTGAGTGGCAGACCGGGATCCAGCGCGAGGACGTCCTAGCCCTAGGGGGCTCCGAGCGGTTCGCGCAACGTAGCCTGCCGACCACGTCTACAGCAGGCCAGGCGTAGTTGTTGCACCGTGCCAGCGCGTACCCTGCCAGAGTGTTTCGGGCGTCTAGGCTAAACCACGATCGCGCCGATGGCGGCACGGGTCGCCCGAGTGGCCAGTCTGGCGAGCCGCCGCTGGACACTCAGGCGGGTGCGCTCTCGAACACTTCCACGTTGCGTTTCTGAGCGTTGAACTCCACGCCCACCAAATGGATCGGCAGCCCGAGGTGGCGGTACTTGGCCGCGTAGCCCCGCTCCTTGAGCTGCGTCAGCGCCGCGCCGCTACGGTTCTCCTGCCACGCCTTGAACTCAATCAGGTACACGTGCTTACCCGCCTGCACGGCCATGTCCAGCCTTCCGCGGTTACTGCTGCCTTCCACCGTTACGTCGACATCTAGCCCCGAGAGGTAGCCGTAGAACACACTCGCGTAGTAGCCCTCGTAGCGCGCAATTTCATTGCGCGTGTGCCATTCGTAGGGAATGCTGTCGTACAAGGCACGGATCCGCCGCTCGAGTCCGGTCAGATCGCCGCTAGCGAGCAATTCCGCAAGCGCGTCACGGTGTTGTGGCCGCCGGGGGTCTCTGCCGGTCAAATAAGCGAGCAGTGTTGAGTTCAGGCTCTGGCGCACCTCGCGGTTGGGATAGACCAGTCGATAGCACCGCTCGCCGTGGTGCGTCTCTTGGCCCCCAATAGTAAGGTAACCTGTCTGGAACAGCAGCGCCTCCGGAGCGATGTTGTCCACCTCGAACTTGCCGAGATCATCTTCGTTCACGAGCATGCCCTCTATGTCAGCGGTCAAAATGTTGCGCTCGACCAAGGTCTCCATCAAGAACCTCGGCGTTCCCGTTTCAAACCACCAAGCCTTGAACTCACGCTTGTCAAATAGGAGTAGGAGGTCGAAGGGGTTGTAGACGCTCTCCGCTCCCCAGTTGTAGCCGTTGTACCAGTCGCGAATCTGCTCGCGATCAAGTCCCTGCAGATGCGGAGTGAAGACCTTGTCCAGATCCTCCTCGGTGTACCCGCAGATGGCCGCATAGCGCTGATCCAGCGTGATGTCATTGAGATTGTTCAGGCCTGAGAACAGGCTCACCTTAGAGAATTTGCTCACGCCAGTGAGGAAAACAAAACGAATATGCTGATCGCATGCCTTGATCATCCCGTAAAGCCCGCGCAAGTAATCCCGGTTGGCGCGGGCGAGATCCGGATTCTCCAAGGCATCTAGGATCGGCTTGTCGTACTCGTCGACCAGCACGCAGACGGGTTGGCCGGTTTCGCTATGCAGAGTGCGGATCAGGTGGCGAAATCGCCACGACGCCGAGGAACGATGCGGCTGGATGTCTGCGTCGCTCTCGATTTCGGCCAACTGCTCTTGGACATGTTCGTCCAATGCACCGGGTACAGTCGCGTTGAGGCCAGCGAAATCGAGCCGGACAACCGGATACCGCACCGCCCAGTTCCAATGATCGTAGGCTTCAAGACCGACGAATAAGCTTTGATCGCCCTCAAAGAGATGCTTGAGGGTATCGACGAAGAGGCTCTTGCCGAAGCGGCGCGGACGCGACAGGAAGAAATGCGTTCCCTCCCGGAATAGGCGCAGGGCATAGCCGGTCTTGTCGACGTAATAGCAGTTGCGCTCGCGGATCTTGCGAAGGCTCTGGATGCCGATCGGTAGGACGCGCTTGTCCATTGCTCAGCTTCTACGGTAGCCCGTTGGGAGTCCAGTGCCAAGCCCGGCGCGGCGTTTCTAGCTCAGAGGGCAAGCCGCGGCTACCGGAATTGACGCCGTGCTAAGAATTGTGTCGGCACGACATTCGCCTGCTAGCACAGCCGCGCGTCTCGCTGTCCTGCTCCCGACCCCTCGTAGATCTTCTGTCCAGACAATCCAACCGCTTTCAATTCTCCTTGAGCAGTCCGAGCAGTTCGTCAGCGGACATTTTTCCGCTAAGATCCGTGCCCGCAAGGAGGTTGTCGGCGAGATCCCGCTTCGAGCGGTGCAGATCGACGATCTTCTCCTCGATGCTGTCCTTCATGACCAACCGGTAGATGGTCACGGGTCGGGTCTGTCCGATGCGGTGGGCGCGATCGGACGCCTGGCCCTCCACCGCGGGATTCCACCACGGGTCCAAGTGAACGACGTAGTCGGCGGCGGTCCGGTTCAGGCCCTGCCCTCCCGCCCAGACGGACGTAGGTGCGACGACCAGCGTCGGTCCGGGTGGGGCTCGCGAAAGCGCCACCGAAAGGGCTTGAAGCGTCTTGCCGAGGCCCATGTCGTCCGCCAGGCATGCTCCGGCCCCCGACTCGGACAGACGGGTCGCCCACTTGTATCCTTCGACCTGGTATTCGCGCAGGTCGGCCTGGAGGGTGGAGGGAAGCTCCGGGTCCAGCGACTGAGCTTCGCGGAAGCGTTGGATCTGCTTGGCCCACGCGGCGTCGGAATCCACCGAGCCCGCATCTTCGACAATGGACTCCACTGCATGAGCCCGCGAAGCGTGTAACCGCAATTGCTTCCCTTGGCGGTTGAGCAGAGCCGCCAGATCCTCCACGCGCTGCCGGAAGCGGTCGGTAAGCGCGAGGAATTCGTTGTCCTTCAGAGGCAGGAAGCGCCCGGTGCAGCGGTCCATGAGATCCAGCACCTGTCGCAATGTCAGCACGAGTCCCGAGTCCAGTTCTACTTTCCCGTCGATACCGAACCAATCCCGACTGCGACGGATCCTTAGGGCGAGCCTGTCCGTGGTCGCACTGTCGTGAATCTTCAGCTTCTCGCCTTCGGGCCAGGCCACCTTGACGGAGTTGCCTAGCAAGCGCAACTCCTCTAACAGCTCCAAGCTCGATTGGGGATCCGGGAGGACCCAAGCCGTGCCGTTCCAGGCTGACGCGGCCAGAGACGGACAAGCAGACACCGCAGCCTCGAACCGTCGAGTCTCCTCCGCCAAGTCGCGATGTGCCCGCGCCCTTTGGCCATCGACGTATGCGAACACCGAGACACCCCCTTGGCCCGGGGTGAGCGATAGCCCTTCATCTCCCAGTGGCCTCACCGTCGGCTCGGCGTGAAGGCCGTCCTCGAACGGCGTCAGGCGGAACTGGGGCGTGGGATCCGCGGCCACCTCGGTTGATCCGATGTCAGCGGCAGCGAGGTCCTGCCTTGCAACAATCCGGCCGTCCGCAGCTTCTTTGAAAGCCGTTTCCAGGTAGGCAAGCCGAGCGGCTTGACGGAGACGTTCCGCTTGCTGGCGAGATTGACGAGGTTCAGCGCCTTTGAGAAGGTCCAGGGATCGTAGTGGACGGACAGTAGCTCCAGTACGATCCGCTCCTCGATGGGCAGCGATGAGAAGGTTGCTAGCAGTGTGTCGGCTAAGGTTTGATTCGCACTCATATCCAATCCGAAACGTCATTCGAGAGCGACCGCCGGCGCGGGCTCGAATACTCAATTGATGTCTAGATAATGTGACAGCAGCAGTCGGTCGCGACTGATTTTCCGTAATGTCGCCGTGATCCGTGCATGCGCATCAGTTTGGCAGGAGGCCCGAAACGGGCTACGGTAGTAGCTGAGCCATGGCCAAGCGCCGCCTACCTACCGGTGTCCAGACGTTTCGCGAGATCCGCGAGAGCGACTGCTACTACGTAGACAAGACCGGCTACGCGCTGCGGCTGTTCCAAGGTAGCAAGCACTATTTCC
Organism: Bryobacterales bacterium; assembly: GCA_965207255.1. Classification (GTDB taxonomy): domain Bacteria; phylum Acidobacteriota; class Terriglobia; order Bryobacterales; family UBA6623; genus VXMF01. The sequence continues at coordinate 1,917,270 of OZ242276.1, forward strand.
TGTCACGTCCACGGCGCTTTGGTAAGAGCCTGTTCTTGGACACATTGAAGGAACTGTTTGAGGGTAGCCAGAGCCTCTTCGTAGGTTTGGAGGCGCATGACCGCTGGGACTGGTCGGTGTGCCATCCGGTTCTGCGCCTCGACTTCGGAGGCCTCAACTCGACCATGCGCGGTGACCTAGACGAACACGTCCAAGAGCAATTGGCCGAAATCGAGAACGACGCAAACATGCCGCCACATCAAACCTCGGCTCCGCTTCGGTTTCGACATCTGATCCGCACCCTGCATCGCAACAGCGGCCAGCGGGTTTGCGTGTTGGTCGACGAATATGACAAACCGATCCTCGACGCATTGGAGGAACCGGAACTGGCACGTGCCAATCGCGAGTATCTACGCGGGCTGTACGGGATGATCAAATCCTGTGACGCGCACATTCGATTCTCCTTCCTCACCGGCGTGAGCAAGTTTTCCAAGGTCAGCCTCTTCTCCGGCCTGAACAATCTCGATGACATCACGCTTGATGAGCGCTATGCGGCCATCTGCGGCTACACCGAGGACGACGTTAACTGCGTGTTCGCCGCTGAGTTGGCGGGTTTAGACCGCGAGAAAATTCGCGAATGGTACAACGGCTACAGTTGGGGCGCGGCGGCGGGTACCGTCTACAACCCGTTTGATCTCCTGCTCCTATTCGACAAGCGTCAATTCAAGCCGTGGTGGTTCGAGACCGGCACGCCTTCGTTTCTGACCAAGCTGTTAACTGAGCGCTGCGTGCCCGCCGACAGACTGGACGGGTTGCGTGCCAGCGAGTCATTGCTCAGCACTTTCGACGTGGGCAGCATCGCCCCGGAGGCGCTGCTGTTCCAGACCGGCTACCTCACGATCGGCGGGCGCGAGCGGGGTGACGACGACATCGAGTACTTTCGCTTGGTGTATCCGAACCGCGAAGTGCGCCAAAGCCTGAACCTAAGCCTGCTAAACCACATCACCGGGGATCCTAGTCGGCGCGAAAGGCAAAGTCAGGACTTGCAACGGTTGCTGCGAACGGCCGACTTGAACGGGCTGGAGACTTGGTTCCGAGCGTTGTTCGCGGGCATTCCATACCACTGGCACAATCGAAATACGATCGCGGACTACGAGGGCTACTATGCCAGCGTGTTCTACAGCTTCTTCGTCGGGTCGGGCGCAACCGTGACGACAGAGGACAGCGGCAGCACCGGGCGTGCGGACCTAGCGGTGCAAACCGCTGACAGGATTTATTTGTTCGAGTTCAAGGTCTTCGCAGCGTCGCAGCAGGGTGCGGCATTGCGGCAGTTGCAGGAGCGAGGCTATGCGGACAAGTACCGCAATCTCGGGCTGCCGATCCATTTGGTCGGGGTGGGGTTCAACGCCCAGACATGCAACGTGGAAGTCTTCGAGAGCGCCTATGCTTGAGCGGCCAAGGCCGCTCGCTGGACTGCGCCAGAGTGCGGCCGGCTCAGTCACGGGCACGTCAGCAATCCAGTCTGGCCGCCCCGCATATCGGTGCAAAGCGACTGCTAGCGATAGATTTGACGACGGCTGCATTCGAGCGTATCCGAAGTCGACACTGCAGCTGGCATCAACTACGATGACGAATCGCCCGCCTTCGACCCATGGATCGAAGGCGGGCGGAAGCCGCTCAATGGCGGAACTGCTTAGAAGATAAACTTCAGGCCAATCTGGAGGTTGCGCGGGCGGCCAGTGCCGGAGATGATGCCGAAGTTGCGATTCCCAACCTGCGTGTTCGGGAAGTTGAACTGCGGCGTGTTGGTGACGTTGAACGCCTCTAGGCGGAACTGTGCTGAGTACTTCTCGCCGAAGCGGAACTGCTTGTAGGCCGAGAAGTCCCACTGCGCCCGACCTGGCCCCGTCAGAATGCCCTTGCCAACGTCGCCGAACGTGTAGATCTCGTTCGGCGTAAAGGCTGCCGGGTTCCACCAGCCCGCCGGATCCTGATTCGCTGCATTGACATCCTGCCCCGGAACAACATTCGGCCGGTCGCCACCGCCTATATTGGCCGGGTTGCCACGCACGCTCGGCGTCGCCGGAGTGCCACTGGACACGGTCATGATCGTGCCCGCCGACCAGCCGCCTAGCACGGCGTCCTTCACACCGCCCCAGCCACTGCCGAAGCGCTTGCCGCGGCCCCATGGCAGTTCGTATACGAAGCTGCCTACGAATCGGTGGCGCTGGTCGGTCGGATTCGAGCCGCGCTCCCGTGTTAGGTCCAGCACGTCCAGCACCAAGCGGGCGCTCTCACCCGGTGCATTGCCGGACCCGGGAATTCCGCGAATATCACCGATCGCGTGCGACCACTGATACGACACGATGTAGGTCACACCCTGGGAGTAGCGCTTCTCCAACTTGGTGTGGAAGCCGTGATACAAGGTATTCCAGCGGTTGGAGTGGGTATTCTGGCGGCCCAGGGTGATGAAGCACAGGCAGCCATCGAAGAACTCACCCGAGTACGGGTTGCCCGGAAACTCCACATCCCCGCGCACGGCCCACGGTACGAACGTGCGCTTCCACGGGCGGCGCTCGTTCGGTGAGCTGTCGGGCCCAAAGGTCCGGTCCAGCACGGGGTCGTAGACCGATTCGCCCGGACGAGGGGCGCTCTCGTCCCAGCGGCCCATGATGTGATTCATCTTGTTGCCAAAGTAGCCGACCTCCCACAACACGTCGGAAAAGATCGTGTGCTGGATATTGACGTTCCAGTTCTGCGCCATCGGCCAAGGGGGATCCTCATCCCATGCGGACATTTCCACGCCGCGGGCATTGGACGCCGAGATAGTGCCCGGCGGCAGGCCTTGTCGCATGGACAGGAACGGGTCCGCCCGGCCCGTGGTGAGCGTGGCCTTGAAGTGGAACGGCGGCATGGTCTCCATGAACTCGCCGCCACCTGTGTTGGTGATGTTTCCGTAAAAGATGCCGTAGGCCGCTCGGATCACGGTCTTCTCACTGATGCGGTAGGCCATCCCGAAGCGGGGGCCGAAGTTGTTGTTGTCGCGGTCGATCAATGCACGGTCGGCCCGCGAGTTGCCCTCGTGACCGGCCACGCGGATACGGCCCTGCGACCCTCGAGGGCCGCCGCGCGAGAATAGGCCGACACCGTTCCTCGTCTCGACCCACGGGGCATTGTTCTCGTAACGCAGTCCGAGGTTCAAGGTCAGTTTCTCGTTGACCTTCCAATCGTCCTGCACGTAGAAGTGCAGGAATGGAGCCCGCATGTTCATGTAAACCGTGTTCGATCCGAAGATCTCGCGCGGGTAACCCAGCAGGAAATCGCCCAGCGCATCGCCGCCGCCCCGCTCGGTTGGCGAGCGCTCAGTGAAGCGCCCGTCGAAGATGATCGTTCCCATGGTGCGCTGAGGGTTGTCGATGAAGCTCTGCAAGAAGAACAGCTGTGCGCCGAACTTGACAGCGTGGTTGCCCACCGTGAGCGTGTTGTCCGCGGAGAACTGCCGGGTCTGGGACTGGATCAGGTTCGGGCGGAAGGTGTTGGTGCCGATCGGATACCACGGCGACATGGTCATCTCAGAGACACCGCGCAGGTCTTGGTTGAAGCCTTGCAGCCCGATCCGCGCATTGACGTTGTCGGGAATGTCGAGATGCGTTTCGATGTCAGAGTCAATGTAGTTCCAACCCACGCGGAAGTTCGATACCAGAAGCGGACTCCAAACACGATTCCAGCCCAGCACGGTGTTGTTGCTGGTCACGTCGTAAGGCCCGCCTCGAGTCAGCGAGCCGAACTCGGTCGGGGGCAGCCGCGGGGGATTGTTGACGACCTGCTGCTGGCTGCTCCAGCGAGCGAAGATGTTGTCGGTATTGGTCAGGTTGTGGTCCCAGCGGATATCCCACTTGTAAAAGTCTTGGTTACGCGGCGGCTGGAAGGTGAAGTTCCGCGTGAGGCCGTCGCGCTGTGGATCCGGCCACCAGTTGCGCATGATGTTGGTGACGGGATCGAACCGCTCCGCCGGGATCTGATTGTTCTGGAAGGGCTCGCGGCTCCCATCAGCAAGAGTCAGCGGATCGTGCAGCGTGCGGTCGTACCCGCTGAAGTCTCCGCCCTTCATCGCTGGCGTGGGAACGCCGGCGACGTAAGTGGCGGTTTCGCGAACGTCGGTCCATTCGGCATCGCCGAACAGGAATGACTTGTTGCGCTTGATGGGGCCGCCAACCGCGAAGCCGTACTGCTTCCTGCCGAATTGGGGTTTCTCGGCAGCGGGGTTGGAGAAGTATTGGCGGGCGTCGAGCACCTCGTCGCGCATGAAATAAAAGCCTGTGCCATGCAGGTCGTTGGTTCCCGACTTGATCGCGAGCGAGATGATCCCGGCGGAGGAGCGTCCGTACTCGGCGGAGAAGCCGTTCGTGATCACCTTGAACTCCGAAATGGCATCGACATTCGGCTTGACGACTTCCTTCTGGCGACCCTGGGACGCGATGGACTGGTTATTGTTATCCATGCCGTCCATCAAGAAGCCGACCTCGGAGCCGCGCTGGCCGCCGATCGAGACACCCTGACCGCGCGAGGGCGCAACCCCAGCCGAGATCAGGGCCAGTTGAAGATAGTCCCGCCCGTTCAAGGGCAGATCGACGATCTGGCGGTTCTCAATGACGGTGCCGGCCGACGCCTCCGTGGTCTGCAGCAGCGGAGCGGCCGCCTCCACCTCGATGACTTCGGTCACGGCACCGATCTCGAGCGTGATGTCGAGTTGGCGCGTATCTCCAATCGACAGCGAGATGCCGCTGCCTGAATACTGCTTGAAGCCTTCGGATTCGGCGACCACGATGTACTCGCCAATCCTGAGTGGCGGCGAGCGAAAATTGCCCGTCTCGTTGGACTGAGTGCTGTACTCGGTTCCAGTTGCGAGGTGTGCAAAGGTCACGCTCGTGCCGGGTATTACGGCACCCGTGCTGTCGGAAACGGTACCGACGATCAGGGCCGTATCGGCTGCTTGGCCATAAAGGACGCCACTGCACAGCAGCACGGCTGGGAGTGCTAGTAGCGCTCGACGAATTTGATTCACTGTCTTGTCCTCCTGATTCTTTTTCTCACTCTGCCGAGAGGATCAGTTGCCTGCCCTGTCTAGCCCCTCCGGCGACAGTGCGAAAAGGTCGAGCAACCCACCGGCTCGGTGCCGCCAACATATCACATCAGACGGTGGTGGGCGCAACCCTGTCAATGGGCATCGAAAATAGCGCATCTGCGCATTGAAGATGGCACGCTTCCGGGGGGTCTCGAGATGGGCACGCGGCTCCCCGGCCCCCGCGGAGAGAGCGGAGCGCCGGAGCGGGGGCCGGGGTGTTCTGGTCGATCCCGTCCGGCAGGAACCGGGGATAATGCCATTTCGCGGTCTGCCGCACGTCGTCACGAGTCATGTGCCCCCCTTCACGTACGGCGCGACAAACACCCCCTCGATCCGTTCGCCGACCACACGATTCGGCACTCCGGCATAGTGGATGTCCAGATAGCGTTCGGCGAGGCTCGAAACCTAGTGCACTTTGAACGTGATGCGCATGTTGCCTTGTTCCTCCTCTTATCGCTCTCTCAAGGCAAAGCACAGCCTCGCCGCATCGGCCGATCTGTCGCCTCTACAACCGACCTCGTAGCCCTTCGCGTGGACCGCGACAGAAGAGTCGATCCTCGACCAGTTCGAAAGGCAATCAACGCCTATTTCCGGCTCAGAACACTTAGGAGCAGGTACCAGCGAATGGACCTAATCCCGGCCACACTCCAGAGGATTCCGCGGCACCACGCTCAATCTGCCTAGCTCTCGGCTGGAGACACCGATAGGACAATGCCGCCGGAAAAAGAAAGCCCGCCCTCGATGCTCGGATCGAGGACGGGCTGTGACCGCTTAGCGGTGTCTGGGCCTAGAAGATGAACTTGATGCCGAGTTGTAGGTTACGCGGGTTGGCCGCACCGCTGATGATGCCGAAGTTGCGGTGGCCGACATTCGCGACCGGGGATGCGAACTGCGGCGTGTTGGTGAAGTTGAATGCCTCGAACCGGAACTGCGCCGAGTACTTCTCGCCGAACTGGAAGCTCTTGAATGCGGAGAAGTCCCACTGCGCGCGCCCCGGAAGGCGCAGGACGCCCTTTCCGGCGTCGCCAAACGCCAACGGCTGGTTCCGCGCGAAGGCCGCAGGATTCCACCACCCACTCGGGTCTTGGTTCGGAAGGTTGACATCCTGGCCGGGAACCACATCCGGGCGGTCGACGCTGTTCAAATCGTTGATGTTGGACCGACTTGCACCCTGCGAGGTCGGTGTCGCGGGCGTTCCGCCGGTCAAGGTGATGATGGAACCGATCGACCATCCCCCGAGCAGTGTCCTCTTGGCGCCAGTTGCCCCCTTGAGGAACGGCAGTTCGTAGACGATGCTGCCGATCAACCGGTGCCGGATGTCTTGGGGCGTGGGGCCGCGTTCGTGGCTCAGGTCTAGGACATCCTTGACGATCCTGGCATTTTCGCCCGGGGCACCGCCAGAGCCCGGAATCGCTCGCCAATCGCCGATAGCGTGTGACCACGTGTAGGACACGATGTAAGTCATGCCCTGCGAGTAGCGCTTCTCAAGCTTGGTTTGCAGGCCGTGATACAGGGAATTCCACCGGAACGAGTGCATGTTGGAACGCCCGAGAGTGATGAATTCGCCCGGTGCGCTCCCCGGGAACTCCACATCCCCTCGCCTCCCGGTGGGCACGAATGCCGCACGCCACGGGCGGCGCTCGTTGACGCCTGCAGTGGGCGGGATGACCTTTTGGGTGATGGGGTCGTAGACATACGCCCCGGGCCTGGGGACGTTCTCGTCCCAGCGGCCCATCATGTGGTTCATCTTGTTTCCGAAGTAACCGATTTCCCAGAGAGTGTCGCCTGGCAGCGAGTACTGGATGTTGAAGTTCCAGTTCTGTGCCATCGGCCAGTCCGGCTCCGGCTCCCAACCTGACATTTCTACCGCCCTGGCGTTCTTCGCGGTGATGGTATCCGGAGGCAGCCCCGCACTCAACGGGAATTGCGCCGGATTGCCAGGATCGGCGGCCAAGCCCACCTTGAAGTGGAACGGCGGCTGGGTCTCTTTGTATTCGCCCCCACCCGTATTCGAGAAAGTCCCGTAGAAGATGCCGTAGGCCATTCGTATGACGGTCTTGTCCGTCAGCTTGTAGGCGATTCCCAAACGGGGTCCGAAGTTCATGGCATCCGGCTTTGTGAGGCGGCGCGGAATCCCGTCAGCACCTGCGAGCTTGATTTGGCCTTGGGTAACGCTGCCGCTCCAGCTCACGTCGCCTGGATCCGTTGGCCAGCGACGGTCGTCATCTGGCCGGTCGCCAAGCGGGTCAAAGTACCCGATGCCGTCCCGTGTCTCCAAGAACGGCGGATTGTACTCGTAACGCAATCCGAGGTTTAGCGTCAGGCGGTCGTTGACCTTCCAGTCATCCTGCACGTAGAAGTGCTGGTACGGCGCACGCATGTTCATATAGATCGTGTTCGACCCTTGGAGACCATTCGCCGTCCCAAGCAAGAATTCGGCAAGTCCATCACCGCCGTTGCCACCCGGCATGTTCTGCGTGAATTGCCGCGGAAAGTTGATTTGACCCAGCGCGCGTTGGGGATTGACGATGCCGGATTGCATGAAGAATATCTGCGCACCGAACTTGATCGCGTGATCGCCCCTAGTCCAAGTGTTGTCAACCGAAACCTGCCTCGTTTGTGACTGAATGAGATTCGGTGCCCAGTTCGAATTCCCCAAATTGTGCCAGCCGCCAATATTCATGATCGCCATCCCGCGCAGATTGAGGTCAAATCCGGGCAGACCGATTTCCTTGTTGATATTGCCGGGGACATCCGGGTGAATCTCGGCGTCGGTGTCGAGGTAGTTCCAGCCGAGCCTGATGTTGGAGATCAGAGAGGGGCTCCAGATGCGGTTCCATCCGATGGCCATGTTGTTGCTCGTCACATCGATGGAGTTGCCACCCGGAACGATTGAGCCGAAGTTGGCTGTGGGCGGCAGTTGCGGCCTGTTCCCGCGAAGTTGCTGTTGCGAACTCCAGCGGAAAAATAGGTTGTCCTGGTCCGACAGATTGTGATCCCAGCGGATGTCCCACTTGCTGAAGTCCTGGTTGCGAGGAGGCTGGAAGGTATGGTTCCTCTGCAGCCCGGCAACCTGCGGGTCCGGATAGAAATCCTTGGCTACCGCAGCGACAGGGTCGAATCGAGATGACGGAATTTGATTGTTCGGGAACGGCTCCCTCGCGTTTGAAACCGCACCGGACGCTGTGAACGGATCGTAGATCGTCCGCCCTGTCACGTCCAAGAACTCGCCGGAGAAATCCCCCTGCCGCATAGCGGCTGACGGCACAGTCCGAACGAACGTATCCGACTCTCGAACGTCAGTCAGCTCCAAGTCTCCAAAAAGGAACGACCTGTTCTTCTTGATTGGCCCGCCCACGGCGAAACCGTACTGCTTGCGCCCGAACTGCGCTTTGTCCCCTGGAGCAAAGTAGGGCTTGGCATCCATGGTCTCGTCACGGTAGAACATGAATCCCGTGCCATGGATTTCGTTCGTTCCGGACTTGATGGCCAACGAAACGATTCCAGAGGAGGACTTGCCGTACTCTGCGGAGAATCCATTGGTGATGACCTTGAATTCCGCCACGGCGTCGACCGATGGCTTGACGGTTTCCTTCTGGTTGCCCTGAGAAGCGATCGACTGGTTGTTGTTGTCCACGCCATCGATCATGAAGTTGATCTCGGTGCCGCGCTGGCCGCCGATCGAGATTCCTTGGGCACGCGAGACAACGGTGCCTGCCGAAATCACCGCAAGCTGCAAATAGTCGCGGCCATTTAGCGGAAGGTCGACGATCTGACGGTTCTCAATCACCGTGCCCGCGGAGCTCTCGGTGGTCTGCAGCAGGGGTGCGGACGCCTCGACCTCGATTACCTCGGTGACCGCGCCGACCTCGAGCGCGACGTTGAGTTCGCGCACGTCGCCGATAGACAATGTGACACCCGAACCGGAATAGGTCTTGAAGCCGTCAGCCTCGACGACCACGATGTACGTTCCGATTCGGAGCGGGTTCGAGCGGTAGCTGCCGGTTTCGTTCGTCTGCGCCGAGGACTCAATACCCGTCTCGATGTGACTGAATGTCACGTTGACGCCGGGAATCACAGCCCCGGTGGTATCCGAGACTGTGCCGACGATCAGCGCGGTATCGGCCTGCTGGGCGGCGGCGAACGGCACCAGTCCCAGCATCAGGACAAGAGCTGCGACAAGGCAGCACTCTCGTTTCATCATGAAGTTCCCTCCTTGGAAAAATTCTTAACTTACGCGACGGGTGCGCATCACGCACACCGCCGACTTAGCAGTAGAGCGACCCCTGAGCCAACTCTTACCTGCTATTATCGCGCACAATCATAGCATGCAGCGCTTGCCCCGTCAACCACTCCATCCATGAATTTGCGGATTTGCGGATTTGCGGATCTTGCGGATCTTGCGGATCTTGCGGATCTTGCGAGTTCTTTTGAGCTGACGCGCCGAGCCCCCAGAAATGTCGGACTAGAACGGGCCAAGCGACTCCATGCACGACAACCAACGGCGCAGTTCCTCTTACCCCCAGCCGCGAGCAGAGCGATTTGCACGGACACTACATCGTGGCAACTCAGGCGGTGAAATGGCAATGCTCTGGCACACCCTCGGGGAGGTGCTATGGGTTTCAGCCGCGATTCACCTCTTAGCGCCCATGGTCCTGCTGGGTCTCCACAGCACCAGCCCCGGGTCTCAGCCTGACTGCCGTTCGCGCCAGGAGCCGCTCCGGCGGGAGACCGCCTAGGCTAGCGCGCTCTCGAACACTTCCACGTTGCGAGTCTGAGCGTTGAACTCCACTCCCACCAAATGGATCGGCAGCCCGAGATGGCGGTACTTGGCTGCGTAGTCGCGCTCCTTGAGCTGGGCGAGCGCCGCGCCGCCGCGGTTCGCCTGCCACGCCTTGAATTCGAACAGGTACACCTCACGGGCCGTCTGCACAGCCATGTCCAGCCGTCCGCGGTTGCTGCTGTCTTCGACGGTCACAACGACATCCAGCCCCGAGACGTAGCCATAGAACACACTCGCGTAGTACCCCTCGTAGCGCGCGATCTCATTGCGCGTGTGCCATTCGTAGGGAATACTGTCAAACAAAGCGCGAATGCGCCGCTCCAATCCAGCCAGATCGCCAGTAGCCAGTAGTTCTGCAAGTGCGTCACGGTGCTGTAGGCGCTGGCTGTCTCTGCCCGTCAGGTAGGTGAGTAGGCTCGCGTTCAAGCTCTGCCGCACCTCGCGGTTGGGATAGACCAGTCGATAGTGCCGCTCGCCGTAGTGCGTCTCTTGGCCCCCAATTGTGAGGTAGCCGGTTTGGAACAGCAGTGCCTCGGGAGCGATGCTACCCACCTCGAACTTACCAAGGTCGTCTTCGCTCACAAGGGTCCCGTCTATTGTGGCGGTCGAGATGTTGCTCTCGACCAAGGTCTCGATCAAGAATGTCGGCGTGCCGGTCTCAAACCACCAAGCCTTGAATTCGCGCTCGGCAAACAGAAGCAAAACATCGAACGGGTTGTAGACCTTCCCCTCGCCACCCCAGCTATAGCCGTTATACGAGTCGCGGATTTGCTCGCGGTCCAAACCGGGCAGTTCCGCCGCGAAGACCGTGTCCAGATCCGCGTCCGCGTAGCCGCAGATCGCCGAGTAGGCTGGGCTCAAGGTGATGTCGCGTAGATTATTCAGCCCTGAGAACAAGCTCACCTTGGAGAACTTGCTCACTCCGGTGAGGAAGGCAAACCGGACATGTTCGGCGCAGTCCTTGATCACGGCATACAAGCCGCGCAGGTAGTCACGGTTAGCACGCGCATTGACCGGATCGCCCAAGGCGTCGAGGATCGGCTTGTCGTATTCGTCGACCAGCACGACGACCTGTCGACCGCTCTGCCGATGCAGCGTGCGGATCAGATGATGTAAGCGTCCGTCCACCGATTGGTGGCGCGCTTCCACACCCGAGTCAAGTTCAAGGTCGAGCAGCTGTTCCTGCACACGTGTCTGCAAACTTTCGGGATCCTTGAGGTTGCCCCGCCCGAAGCTCAGCTTGACCACCGGGTAGCGAACGCACCAGTCCCACTGATCGTAGGCTTCGAGACCGACGAACAAGTCTCGGTTTCCTTCGAATAGATGCTTGAGGGTGTCGACGAAGAGACTCTTGCCGAAGCGGCGCGGACGTGACAGGAAGTAATACCTGCCTTCACGGAACAAGCGCAGAGCGTAGCCGGTCTTGTCGACGTAGTAGCAGTCTTGGTCGCGAATGTCACGAAAGCTCTGGATGCCGATCGGTAGAAGGCGCTTGTGCATGGCTCAGTTTCTACGTTAGCCCGTCGGCGGGTCGATGCCAAGGCCGGCGTGCCGGCGTGACGCGATCCAGGCCGCCAGCACGCTGTCATCACTCAAACCGCGATCGGAGTCGGACCCAATCCGGCTCTTCGCGTCAGGCTTCGAGCGGGCCGGTGGTTGGCGGGATCGAGAGCCGCCAGGCAGGGCCGGGACTAGCTGGCGGTGCCTCAGGCTGAAGCGGGGGTTCCGGCTGGCTGAGCGGACCACCTCACCATGCCACCATCCGCTTCCGTGTCCCTACGGCTGTCGCGGTCCGAGGTTCGGCCACGTGCCGAAGCGCTATCCGGCCGAAAATCCAGTGCCAACCTCCTCCTACACAATCACCCGGAAGCCACCAATCGATCTCCGGCCCCTCGTTGCCGATGTGGGGCATTCCAGCCTCCCAGCATGATCGCGGTCGATGCCGACTGGGCTGCCAACCCTCCATAAGCACGGCTGAAGCAGTTCTATGGTCTATGGATTGCCTCCGCCTCGCAGCGTCCTATAGGAAATTGTCCTGAACTGCCGATGGTCCTCTCGCTGCAGCGGTTGCGCCAGCGGCAGGCGAGCGCGGGCTGGCAGCTCAGGCAAGCGCGCTCTCGAACACTTCCACGTTGCGAGTCTGAGCGTTGAACTCCACGCCCACCAAATGAATCGGCAGGCCGAGATGGCGGTACTTGGCTGCGTAATCCCGCTCCTTGAGCTGGGCTAGCGCCGCGCCGCTGCGATCCTCTTGCCACACTTTGAACTCGAACAGGTACACGCGACCGCCCGCATTCACTGATAGGTCCAGCCGTCCGCGGTTGCTGCTGTCTTCCACCACCACGTCGACATCCAGCCCGGAAACGTAGCCGTAGAACACACTCGTGTAATACCCCTCGTAGCGTGCTATCTCATTGCGCGTGTGCCATTCGTAGGGAATGCTGTCGTACAAGGCGCGAATGCGCCGCTCCAATCCAGTCAGGTCGCCCCGAGCCAAGAATTCCTCGAGTGCGTCGAGGTGCTGTTCCCGGTAAGGGTCCTTGCCCGTCAAATACGTGAGCAGGCTCGTGTTCAGGCTCTGGCGCACCTCACGGTTGGGATAGATAAGCCGATAGCGCAGTTGCCCGCGGCGCATCTCTTGGCCCCCAATGGTGAGGTAGCCGGTTTGGAACAGCAGTGCCTCCGGAGCGATGCTACCCACCTCGAACTTACCAAGGTCGTCTTCGCTCACAAGGATCCCGTCTATTGTGGCGGTCGAGATGTTGCTCTCGACCAAGGTCTCGATCAAGAATGTCGGCGTGCCGGTCTCAAACCACCAAGCCTTGAATTCACGCTTGTCGAACAGGAGCAGGAGGTCAAAGGGGTTGTAGACGCTCTCCGGCCCCCAGCTATAGCCGTTATACCACTCGCGGATTTGCTCACGGTCCAAGCCCGGCAGCTCGGCTGCGAACACCGTATCGAGGTCGTTCTCGGTATAGCCGCAGATGGCCGCGTAACGCTCGTCCAGCGTGATGTCATTGAGATTGTTCAGCCCTGAGAGCAAGCTCACCTTGGAGAACTTGCTCACCCCGGTGAGGAAGGCAAACCGGACATGTTCGGCGCAGTCCTTGATCACGGCATAGAAGCCGCGCAGAAAGTCACGGTTAGCACGCGCATTGACCGGATCGCCCAAGGCATCGAGGATCGGCTTGTCGTATTCGTCGACCAGCACGACGACCTGTCGACCGCTCTGCCGATGCAGCGTGCGGATCAGATGATGTAAGCGTCCGTCCACCGATTGGTGGCGCGCTTCCACGCCCGAGTCAATTTCAAGGTCGAGCAGCTGTTCCTGCACACTTGTCTGCAAACATTCGGGATCCTTGAGGTTGCCCCGCCCAAAGCTCAGCTTGACCACCGGGTAGCGAACGGACCAGTCCCACTGGTCGTAGGCTTCGAGACCGACGAACAAGTCTCGGTTACCTTCGAATAGATGCTTGAGGGTGTCGACGAAGAGACTCTTGCCGAAGCGGCGCGGACGTGAGAGGAAGTAATACCAGCCTTCACGGAACAAGCGCAGAGCGTAGCCGGTCTTGTCGACGTAGTAGCAGTCGTAGTCGCGAATGTCACGAAAGCTCTGGATCCCGATCGGTAGAAGGCGCTTGTCCATGGCTCAGTTTCTACGTTAGCCCGTCGGCGGGTTGATGCCAAGGCCAGCGGCGCGTTACGAGGTGGGCCTGCAAGCTAGCACGGTGGGCGGGTCACCCTTGCGGTCGTCGAGATCAAGACCCAACAGCCCTAGCAGCCCCCTGCTTGGCAGCACACCATTACGGGCCCGGTCGGCAAGTCTATGCCAACCCGCCGCACCTCGAACAGAATCGGCCCGCGATGTATCGGGCTCCGGCCCCGGGATCGACAGCGCGGAGCATTCATGATCGACTCCCAGCGTCCGCAGGCGCGCCAGGGGCAGCCTCTCCGACGAGCGCTTGCGGTCGCCCGTGGCCGACAGGGAATAGACCGGCAACTCGAGGCGGCGGTACTTCGTCTTCTGGTCACGATACGTGAACTGCACCAGCGGAGAGTCGCTGCGGTTCTCCAGCCATGCCTTGAAGAAAAATAGATTTGGCCACCGGCCTCGGGCACCATGTCCCTTTGGCCGCGGTCGCAGCTGTCTTCCACCGGCACGGCGATGTCCTGCTCGAAACACAGCTCTCTTCCACGTAGTAGCAGCCGGTCTCGCGAAACGCCTGAATGCCGACGGGCAGGGGGGGGGCTTGGCAATGGCTCAGCTATTACCCTAGCCCGTTTCAGGCCTGTGCCAAGGCAAGGCGCTCACCTGAAAAAAGCAAATGCGCACCCTGCTAGGCAAGCGCGCTCTCGAACACTTCGACGCTGCGTGTCTGTGAGTTGAACTCTACACCCACCAAATGGATCGGCAGCCCGAGGTGGCGGTACTTGGCGCCATAGTCCCGCTGCTGGAGTTGCCGCAACGCCGCGCCCTCCTCCGTCGCAACGAAGACTTTGAACTCAAACACGAACACCCTGCCCGCGGTTTGCACGGCTAGGTCCGCGCGCCCCGTGCGGCCGCTCTCCTCGGCTGTCACCGTTGCGCCCAACCCTACGAAGAAGCTGTAGAACACACTGGCATAGTAGCCCTCGTAGTCCGCGATCGTGTTGCGGTTGTGCCAGTGGTACGGTATGCCCGCAAACAGCGCTCGGAACCACGACTGCAGGTTGTCCATGTCGCCCATTTTCAACAGCTGCTGCAGGTCCCGACTCTGCTCCTCGCGTCGACTCGGGTCTCCAGTGATGTGGTCCAGCAGACTTAGGTTCAGACTCTGGCGCACCTCGCGATTGGGATACACCAAGCGAAAGTTCTCGATGCCGTGGTCACCGCGTTCCCGCCCGCCGATGGTCAAGTAGCCAGTCTGGAAAAGCAGTGCCTCCGGGGCGATTCTGTCCACATCGAAGGTACTGAGCAACGCCTCGCTGGCCCGCAGCCCATCCAGCATGTCCGCAGCCACGCACCGCTCCGTCAGCAACCGTGTCAGGAATGTCGGCGTGCCGGTCTCAAACCACCAAGCCTTGAATTCACGCTTGTCGAACAGGAGCAAGAGATCAAACGGGTTATAGACCTTCCTTTCGCCACCCCAGCTATAGCCGTTGTACCACTCGCGGATTTGCTCACGGTCCAAGCCCGGCAGCTCGGCTGCGAACACCGTATCGAGGTCGTTCTCGGTATAGCCGCAGATGGTCGCGTAACGCTCGTCCAGCGTGATGTCATTGAGATTGTTCAGGCCGGAGAAGAGGCTGACCTTGGAGAACTTGCTTACGCCCGTGAGGAAGCAGAAACGGATATGGGCATCACAGGACTTGATCATCCCGTACAGTCCGCGCAAGTACTCCCGATTGGCGCGGGCGAGGTCTGGATTCTCCAAGGCGTCAAGGATCGGTTTGTCGTACTCGTCGACCAACACGCACACGCGCTCGCCGCTATCGCGATGCAGGGTGCGGACAAGATCTTCCAAGCGGCGAGGCCCGGATGTGTGGCGCGCTTGCATGCCCGCGGCACTCTCTAGGTTCAACAACTGCGCCAGCACGTCTTCTTCCAAGTCGCCGGGCTTGGTGGCGTTGAGACCGCCAAAGTCTAGCTGCACAACTGGAAACGACACCGACCAGTCCCAGCGGTCGTGTGCCTCCAAGCCTACGAAAAGGCTCTGGCTGCCTTGGAAGAGTTCCTTCAATGTGTCCAAGAACAGGCTCTTGCCGAAGCGGCGCGGACGTGACAGGAAATAGTGCTTGCCCCCATGGACCAGCCTGAGCGCGTAGCCGGTCTTGTCCACGTAGTAGCAGCCGATCTCGCGAATCTCGCGAAACGTCTGAATGCCGGTGGGCAGGCGGAGCTTGGCCATGGCTCAGTTTCTACGTTAGCCCGTCGGCGGGTCGATGCCAAGGCCAGCGTGACGCGATCTAGGCCGCCAGCACGCTCTCATCACTTCAACCGCAATCGGAGTCGGACCCAATCCGGCTTCTTCGCATCGGGCTTCAAGCTGGCCGCTGGTTGGCGGGATCGAGAGCCGCCAGGCAGGGCCGGGACTTGCTGGTGGTGCCTCAGGCTGAAGCGGGGGTTCCGGCTGGCTGAGCGGACCACCTCACCATGCCACCATCCGCTTCCGTGTCCCTACGGCTGTCGCGGTCCGAGGTTCGGCCACGTGCCGAAGCGCTATCCGGTCGAAAAACCAGCGCCAACCTCCTCCTACACAATCACCCGGAAGGCACCAATCCATCTCCGGCCCTCGTTGCCGATGTGGGGCATTCCAGCCTCCCAGCATGAGCGCGGTCGATGCCGACTGGGCTGCCAACCCTCCATAAGCACGGCTGAAGCAGTTCTATGGTCTATGGATTGCCTCCGCCTCGCAGCGTCCTATAGGAAATTGTCCTGAACTGCCGATGGTCCTCTCGCTGCAGCGGTTGCGCCAGCGGCAGGCGAGCGCGGGCTGGCAGCTCAGGCAAGCGCGCTCTCGAACACTTCCACGTTGCGAGTCTGAGCGTTGAACTCCACCCCCACCAAATGGATCGGCAGCCCGAGATGGCGGTACTTGGCTGCGTAATCCCGCTCCTTGAGCTGGGCTAGCGCCGCGCCGCTGCGATCCTCTTGCCACACTTTGAACTCGAACAGGTACACGCGGCCGCCCGCATTCACTGACAGGTCCAGCCGTCCGCGGTTGCTGCTGTCTTCCACCGCCACGTCGACATCCAGCCCGGAGACGTAGCCGTAGAACACACTCGTGTAATACCCCTCGTAGCGTGCTATCTCATTGCGCGTGTGCCATTCGTAGGGAATGCTGTCGTACAAGGCCCGAATGCGCCGCTCCAATCCAGTCAGATCGCCAGTAGCCAGTAGTTCTGCAAGCGCGTCACGATGCTGTCGGCGCTGGCTGTCTCTGCCCGTCAGATAAGTGAGTAGGCTCGCATTCAAGCTCTGCCGCACCTCGCGGTTGGGATAGACCAGTCGATAGTACCGCTCGCCGTAGTGCGTCTCTTGGCCCCCAATGGTGAGGTAGCCGGTTTGGAACAGCAGTGCCTCCGGAGCGATGCTACCCACCTCGAACTTGCCAAGATCGTCTTCACTCACGAGCATGCCGTCTAAGGTGGCCGTCGATATGTTGCGCTTGATCAGCGTTTCCATTAGGAACCTCGGCGTGCCAGTCTCGAACCACCACGGCTTGAATGCGCGCTTGTCGAATAGGAGCAAGAGGTCAAACGGGTTGTACACGCTGTCCTCCGCCAGTCCCCAACTGTAGCCGTTGTACCACTCGCGGATTTGCTCACGGTCCAAGCCCGGCAGCTCGGCTGCGAACACCGCGTCGAGGTCGTTCTCGGTATAGCCGCAGATGGCCGCGTAACGCTCGTCCAGCGTGATGTCATTGAGATTGTTCAGGCCGGAAAAGAGGCTGACCTTGGAGAACTTGCTTACGCCCGTGAGGAAGCAGAAACGGATATGGGCATCACAGGACTTGATCATCCCGTAAAGCCCGCGCAAGTACTCCCGATTAGCGCGGGCGAGATCTGGATTCTCCAAGGCGTCAAGGATCGGTTTGTCGTACTCGTCGACCAACACGCACACGCGCTCGCCGCTATCGCGATGCAGGGTGCGGACAAGATCTTCCAAGCGGCGAGGCCCGGATGTGTGGCGCGCTTGCATGCCCGCGGCACTCTCTAGGTTCAACAACTGCGCCAGCACGTCTTCTTCCAAGTCGCCGGGCTTGGTGGCGTTGAGACCGCCAAAGTCTAGGCGCACAACTGGAAACGACACCGACCAGTCCCAGCGGTCGTGCGCCTCCAAGCCTACGAAAAGGCTCTGGCTGCCTTGGAAGAGTTCCTTCAATGTGTCCAAGAACAGGCTCTTGCCGAAGCGGCGCGGACGTGACAGGAAGAAATGCGTGCCTTCGCGGAACAAGCGCAGGGCGTAGCCGGTCTTGTCGACGTAGTAGCAGTTGCGAGCCCGGAGGCGACGAAAGCTCTGGATGCCGATCGGTAGGAGGCGCTTGGCCATGGCTCAGTTTCTACGTTAGCCCGTCGGCGGGTCGATGCCAAGGCCGGCGTGACGCGATCTAGGCCGCCAGCACGCTCTCATCACTGAAACCGCAATCGGAGTCGGACCCAATCCGGCTCTTCGCGGCGGGCTTCGACCGGGCCGCTGGTTGGCGGGATCGAGAGCCGCCAGGCAGGGCCGGGACTTGCTGGCCGTGCCTCAGGCTGAAGCGGCGGTTACGGCTGGCTGAGCGGACCACCTCCCCATGCCACCATCCGCTTCCGAATCCCTGCGGCTGTCGCGGTCCGAGGTTCGGCCACGTGCCGAAGCGCTATCCGGCCGAAAGAGACCAGTGCCAACCTCCTCCTACGCAATCACCCGGAAGGCACCAATCCATCTCACGCCCCTCGTTGCCGATGTGGGGCATTCCAGCCTCCCAGCATGATCGCGGTCGATGCCGACTGGGCTGCCAGCCCTCCATGCGCACGGCTGAAGCAGTTCTATGGTCTATGTATTGCCTCAGCCTCGCAGCGTCCTATAGGAAATTGCCCTGAACTGCCGATGGTCCTCTCACTGCAGCGGTTGCGCCAGCGGCCGGCGAGCGCGGGCTGGCAGCTCAGGCAAGTGCGCTCTCGAACACCTCCACATTGCGAGTCTGAGGGTCGAATTCCACCCCCACCAAATGGATCGGCAGCCCGAGATGGCGGTACTTTGCTGCGTAGTCCCGTTCCTTGAGTTGGGCAAGTGCCGCGCCGCTGCGATCCTCTTGCCACACTTTGAACTCGAACAGGTACACAAGGTTGCCCGCTTGCACTGACAAGTCCAGCCGCCCGCGGTTGCTGCTGTCTTCGACGGTCACAACGACATCCAGCCCCGCGACGTAGCCATAGAACACACTCGCGTAGTACCCCTCGTAGCGCGCGATCTCATTGCGCGTGTGCCATTCGTAGGGAATACTGTCAAACAAAGCGCGAATGCGCCGCTCCAATCCAGCCAGATCGCCAGTAGCCAGTAGTTCTGCGAGTGCGTCGCGGTGCTGTTGGCGCTGGCTGTCTCTGCCCGTCAGATAGGTGAGTAGGCTCGCGTTCAAGCTCTGCCGCACCTCGCGGTTGGGATAGACCAGTCGATAGTACCGCTCGCCGTAGCGCGTCTCTTGGCCCCCAATGGTGAGGTAGCCGGTTTGGAACAGCAGTGCCTCCGGAGCGATGCTACCCACCTCGAACTTGCCAAGGTCGTCCTCGCTCACAAGGATCCCGTCTATTGTGGCGGTCGAGATGTTGCTCTCGACCAAGGTCTCGATCAAGAACGTCGGCGTGCCAGTCTCAAACCACCAAGCCTTGAATTCGCGCTCGGCAAACAGAAGCAAGACATCGAACGGGTTGTAGACCTTCCCCTCGTCACCCCAGCTATAGCCGTTGTACCACTCACGGATCTGCTCGCGGTCCAAACCGGGCAGCTCCGCCGCGAACACCGTGTCGAGATCCGCGTCCGTGTAGCCGCAGATCGCCGAGTAGGCTGGGCTCAAGGTGATGTCGCGTAGATTATTCAGGCCGGAGAAGAGGCTAACTTTGGAGAACTTGCTTACGCCTGTGAGGAAGCAGAAATGGATATGGGCATCACAGGACTTGATCATCCCATACAGCCCGCGCAAGTACTCCCGATTAGCTCGGGCGAGATCCGGATTCTCCAAGACGTCCAAGATCGGCTTGTCGTACTCGTCGACCAATACGCACACCCGCTGGCCGCTGTCGCGATGCAGAGTGCGGACAAGATCTTCCAAGCGGCGAGGCCCGGATGTGTGGCGCGCTTGCATGCCCGCGGCGCTCTCTAGGTTCAACAACTGCGCCAGCACGTCTTCTTCCAAGTCGCCGGGCCTGGTGGCGTTGAGACCGCCAAAGTCTAGGTGCACAACTGGAAACGACACCGACCAGTCCCAGCGGTCGTGCGCCTCCAAGCCTACGAAAAGGCTCTGGCTGCCTTGGAAAAGTTCCTTCAATGTGTCCAAGAACAGGCTCTTGCCGAAGCGGCGCGGACGAGACAGGAAATAGTGCTTGCCCCCATGGACCAGCCTGAGCGCGTAGCCGGTCTTGTCCACGTAGTAGCAGCCGGTCTCGCGAATCTCGCGAAACGTCTGAATGCCGGTGGGTAGGCGGAGCTTGGCCATCGCTAAGCTATTACCGTAGCCCGTTTCAGGCCCCATGCCAAGGCAAGGCACCCACCTACAAATTCCATCTTGCAAACCGAGCGTCTATGGTTTATCTTTTCTTAATGCTGCCATGAGCGCCCCAGCCGTTGCACACCTAAGTACCGAGTTCGATCGCGACCTCTGCGAGAAGTTCCACTACTACATGCTCTTGATGCGGGAGTTGGAGGACCGCATCGAAAACAAGCTCTACCGCCAAGGCAAGGTGCTCGGCGGCTGCTACACGGGTCGCGGTCAAGAAGCCATCCCCGTCGGCAGCGCCATTCTGTCACGCCCGGGCGACTGGCTCACCCCGTCGCACCGGGACATGGCCGCCCTGCTGATCCGCGGCATCACGCCCAAGGAGATCCTCGCCCAGTACCTAGGCCGCGCCACGGGCCTGACCAAGGGGCGCGACGGCAACATGCACATGGGCTGCTCCCAGCGCCACTGCGTGCCGATCATCTCCTCGATCGGGGCCAGCATCCCTATCGCCGGCGGCCTCGCGTTCGCGATGCGCTATCGAGGCGAGTCCAACGTGGTATTCAACTACTCCGGCGATGGCGCCTCCAGTCGCGGCGACTGGCACGAGGGCCTCAACATGGCGGCGGTCATGAACCTGCCGATCATCTACCTCTGCAATAACAACCTCTTCGCCTACTCCACGCCGCTCGACAAGCAGATGAAAATCGCCGATATCGCCGACCGCGTGGCCGGTTATGGCATTCCTGCCGAGATCGTCAACGGCAATGATGTGCTGGGGATCTACCAAGCATCCAAGCGCGCGGTCGCCCACGCTAGGGCGGGTAAGGGACCCTACTTCATCGAGTGCAAGACGTTCCGCATGAGCGGTCACTCCGCCCACGATCCCGCCGACTACGTGTCCAACGAACTCCGCGAGGAGTGGTCCCGCAAGGATCCGATCTTGATGCTACAGAGATACATGGTGGAGAATCTAGGCGCGGACGAGCAGAATTTCGTTGACATGCGCAAGCGCGTGCTTCGCGAGATCGCCAGCGCCGTCGACTGGGCGCTAGAGCAGCCCTTCCCCGATCCGGCGACACTGGAAGATGACGTTTACGCGCCCGCATAAGTACAGGAACAGCCGCTAACCATGGCAGAGACCACCTATGTCGAAGCTATCCGCCAGGGCATCTGGGAGGAGATGGAACGGGACGACTCGGTCTTCGTGATGGGCGAGGACGTCGCGGTCTACGGCGGTGCCTTCAAGATCACCAAGGGCATGCTGGAACGCTTTGGCGAGTTGCGCGTGGTGGACACGCCACTCGCTGAGTCGGGCATCGTCGGCGCGGGCACGGGTGCCGCTATCAACGGACTGCGCCCGGTGCTCGAGATGCAGTTCGCAGATTTCATGGCCTGCGGCTTCGACCAGATCACGAACTTCGCGGCCAAGTGCCGCTACCGCTGGGGCCAAGCCATCCCCCTGGTCATCCGCGCCCCCGCCGGCGGCAACATCCACGGCGGCCCGTTCCATTCGCAGAACGTCGAAATGCCCTACGTGCACACGCCGGGCCTCAAGGTGGTGCAGCCATCGACGGCCTATGACGCCAAGGGGCTGATCAAGGCGGCGATCCGCGACGACGACCCGGTGATTTACCTAGAGCACAAATACCTCTACCGCTCGGTCAAGGAGGAACTGCCCACCGAGGACTACACCGTGCCGATCGGCAAGGCCAACATCTGTCGCGAAGGATCCGACATCTCGATCATCACCTACGGCTGGATGGTTCATGTCGCGCTGGAGGCCGCCGAGAGTGCGTCCAGCGAGGGAATCAGCGTGGAGGTATTGGATCTGCGCACGCTTGTCCCGCTCGACCGCAAGGCGATCCTGGCTTCGGCCAAGAAGACGAGCAAGATCATCATGCTGCACGAAGACACTCTCACGGGCGGTCTGGGCGGCGAACTGGCCGGGATCATCTCCGAGCATGCATTCGACTATTTGGACGGCCCGCTGGTGCGCATTGCCGCCCCTGACACCCCGGTGCCATTCAGCGACACGCTGGAGAAGGCATTCTTGCCTAGCGTCGGAGAAGTCCTAGAGAAGGCCCGCTGGCTGTACCGCTTCTAGCGTCGGCCTCGGCTCGGATTGTCTATCCGGCGGTGCTAGCCTTGTTCGGGAGGCCTAGATTTCAACATGCCCACCAATCGCAGAACCTTTCTCAAGTCCTCCAGCGGAGCGCTCCTCGCTGCTTCCCGGGCGTGGCCTGCACCCGGTCCGCGACCGTGGCTCGACGACGGCCCTAGCCGCGAATGGCGACACTATGGCGGCACGGCAGGAGCGAACCGCTACTCTCCGGCTGATCAGATCAACCGCTCCAACGTCGCGCGCCTCAAGCCCGCCTGGGTCTACCACACCCGGGATTCGATGGACCGGCCTCAAACCACTATCGAATGCACCCCCATCGTCGTGGATGGGGTGATGTACATCACTACAGCTCGGGTCAAGGTCCAAGCCATAGACGCTGCCAGCGGCAAGCTGCTGTGGTCGTTCGACCCACAGCAAGGGGCATCCTCGAGACGCAGCCCGGGTGTGAGCCGGGGAGTGTGCTACTGGCAGGCGGAAGACGGGTCGCAGAAGCGTATCTTCAGCTCGGCACAAAACAGGCTCTACAGCTTGGATGCGACCAGCGGCCAGCCCGACACGTCGTTCGGGACCGGCGGCATGATCGACCTGAACGAAGACCTCGACAGCGAGGTGACGGGCGTCTCGGTCAAATGCACCAGTCCTGTGATCGCCTACAAGGACCTAATCGTGGTAGGCGGGGGTGGCGGCGAGGGGCCGTACCCGCAGGCGCCGGGCCATATCCGGGCCTTTGACGCCTTGAGCGGCAAGCGCCGCTGGATCTTCCACACCACGCCGCGGCCTGGCCAGTACGGGTATGATACCTGGCCGCCGAATGCCTACAAGCATGTGGGCGGCACCAACAATTGGTCCGGCATGAGCCTCGATGTGGAACGCGGGATCGTGTTCGCGGGGATTGGTTCGCCGGCCTTCGACTTCTACGGCGGCGATCGCATCGGCGCCAACCTCTTCGGCAACTGCGTGCTGGCGCTGGACGCGATGACTGGCGAGCGGAAATGGCACTTCCAAACCGTCCATCACGATGTCTGGGACTATGACCTGCCGGCCCAGCCGGCCCTCATCCAGATGACCCAGAACCAGCGCACATTCGACGCGGTGGTACAGCCTACCAAGCAGGGCTTCCTGTTCTTCCTGCACCGTGAAACGGGCCGACCAGTCTGGCCGGTCGAAGAACGTCCGATCCCGATGTCAGATGTCGGTGGCGAGCAACTCTGGCCGACGCAACCGTTCCCCACCAAGCCGGCTCCGGTGTCGCGGCAAGGCTTCCCGGAATCCTCTATCACCGACATCTCCCCGGAAGCTCACGCCGCAGTGCGCAAGATCTGGGAGTCCACCGACGCAGGTGACCTATTCACGCCGCCGAGCACGCGCGGCACCTTGGTACATCCGGGCTTCCGCGGGGGCTGCCTGTGGGGGGGCTGCTGCTACAACCCGGCGCTGAATCGCGTCTTCGTCAGCTCCGACGAGACCACCAATCGCATCGAACTCAAGGTCGCCCCCGAAGAGGCTTTTGACTACGCCCTGCCCGACCGCAGCGAGTTTCTGGATGCGGAAGGCTATCCGGCCATCAAGCCGCCATGGGGATACGTGACCGCGATCGACCTAGAATCCGGCGACTTCGCATGGCGCGTCGTTAACGGAGAGTTTCCCGAACTCACGGCACGAGGCATTCCCAAGACGGGATCTCCATCGCATGGCGGCTCCATCGCTACCGCGGGCGGGCTGGTGTTCATGGCGGGCACGTTTGACAAGAAGTTTCGCGCATTCGACCAAGACACCGGCGAAGTCCTCTGGGAAACGGAATTGAGCGCGGGCGGTTTCGCCACTCCCTGCACGTACGAGGCTGGCGGCAAACAGTACGTCGTAATCGCGGCCGGAGGCGGCAAAGGCAATACTGCTTCTAAGGATGAGTTCGTAGCGTTCGCGGTTGAGGGCTAGGCACGCTCGAGTTGCCGGAGTCCAAGTCCGGTGATCCCGCTCCGCAGCTCTGTCCGGCTGCGTCAACGAGGCCTGGCACGCAAGCTGACCTGGATGACGGGCTCGCTACGAACAGAATTCCAGACCGTTCCGCAGGAGCGGAGAGGAGCGCCAAATCTCGGGACAGGATAGTTCAATGGCGACCGCCCTGGATTCGCGGGCACCCGCCGCTGCCATCGCCCTGGCAGCTTGCACGGATATTCGCATGCCAGCCACTGGGGGTCATTGCGACTCTTGGCGCGGTCCGCCGGAGATTAGCCGCGTAGGTAGCGTGACGATTGCGCGCAACAATTCGAATACGCCGCCGACTACGATTCCCAACAAGCGGAATGGCAGCAACAACAACCAAACAAACGGATACACGAGTAAGGCCAGCAGCGCGAGCGGCCAGGAGATCGCGAGAAGTAGGAGCCACAGAAGAAACTTGAGCATGATCGGGCCGCGCTCATTTAGCTTCGCACGGCAGCGCGAAGCTTGCAGGCAGACCGCCAGTCACTGAGTGCGTCGGCGCTGCACTCTACTGGCGCGGGACGGAGTCCCATCAGTCCGGCTGCGGAGATCCCTCCCCCTGACGCAGAGTGACGGTTCGGCCTGCCTGTACGGCTGCAAACATCTCCGTGGCTCCATCAGGCCAGCGCACTTCGACGGACCGCGCTTCGGCGGATCCGCCCAAGACGAAGTGGACCACTGGCTCGCTAGCGCTGAGATAGCTGCCATCGCGGTGCAATCGGCGCCAAGTGCTCGCCCCATCCGAAAAATGTAGGCCGATCCTAGCTCCGATGCCGTGAGTGTTGCCTGCAGGGGACTCCAACCGAATGCGGATCCACCGATTCCCTTCGCTTTGGTTCAAATACAGCCGTGCCGGGCCGTTGTTGTTGGAGACGACCACGTCGAGGTCACCGTCCATATCGATGTCGCCCGTAGCCAATCCGCGGCTAACCAGCGGCACCAGCCGGCCCCAAATCGACTGTCCGTCAACCATCTGGAATCCTTCGGGCAAGCCGCGATAGAACTGGTTGTCTTGGACAAACGGGTACGGTTCGCCGCGCAGCGACTCCATCACGGTCACCGCCCCATTGGCGATAAAGGCATCCAGCTGCCCGTCCTGGTCAAAATCGCTCCACGCCAGTCCGAAACCGGCGAACGGCATGCTGTCGATGCCTAGCCCGAACCGGTTGGTCGCGTCGACGAACTGGCCGCGGCCGTTGTTCAGGTACAGCGTGTTGGTCTCAAGGGCGTTGTGCGTTAGCAGCAAGTCGTCATCGGCATCGCCGTCAAAGTCGGCCGCGAGCACGCCCATGCCCGCCTCGACGCGTCCGTCGGCGTTGACGGCGGCACCCGCCAACATAGCCGTGTTCTCGAAGCTGCCGTCTGATTGGTTAATCCAGAGTTGGTTTTCAGTGCCGTCGTTCGCGACGTAGATGTCCGGCCTGCCGTCGTTGTTCAGATCCGCCGTGGTGACGCCCAGCCCGTTCCCGAACGCACCGCCCAAGCCTGCCGCCACGGAGGCGTCCGTGAACCTTCCGCCGTCATTGCGAAACAGCCTGTCCGGCACAGGGTTGTACACGGTCGGGTTGCAAAAGTCCCGCGATCCGACCGGAGAGAAGCACTCCTTGTTGTTCCGTACGCTGAAGTCTACGTAGTTGGTAAAGAACAGATCGAGGTCGCCGTCTTGGTCGTAATCTACGAACGTCGCTGAGCAGCTCCAGCGCTCGTCCTGCGGCCCATCGACCAGTTCAAAGCTGCCGTCACCGGCGTTCCGATAAAGGGCGTTCGGCCCGAGCGCGGTGACGTACAAGTCTGGATCCCGGTCGCCATCGTAATCGCCCACCGCCACTCCCATCGCAAATCCGCCAAACGCCAATCCAGCCCTCTGGGTCACGTCCTCGAACGTCAATTCGCCCGATGGAATGATCTGATTCTCAAATAGCCTGTTGCCCAGCGATGACTTAGGGGGGAACTTCGAGTCGGATGCTTCGGCACCCGGTTCCAGCGGCGCACCCTGGAGAAAGTACACGTCGAGGTCCCCGTCTCCGTCGAAATCAAGCAGAGCCACGCCGGAGCCCATGATTTCAGGCAGTCGGTATTCGCCGCTTACGTCCGCGAAATGCTCGAACAACAAGCCGACCTCGCTCGCCGCTTCGCGAAACAGCGCTGAATCGACAGACGGCCCGCTGCTGGTGGGTTCGGGAGCCGACCCGCAACCCGCCCATGCGGTCAAGGCACAAATTGCAAGGGTGCGTCGCACCGTGTTTCAGTCTGACACGCCTACAGATATCTCAACTCCTCGCCACCGCTGCTACCATGCAACCGATGGACGATTCCATGACCCGCCTCGTTCTCGCGGGGCGTTGGCAGCTCCATCGCTTACTGATCGGAGCACTGGTGTTCACCGGCGCGCTGGCGGGTCAAGAGGCGACGCTGCGCGTGACGGTATATGACGAGCGCACCGCCGAGACAGTGACCGGACTCGGCCCCGAGCGCTTCTCTGTAAAAGATGGCAATACCGCCTTGCGGGTAGTCTCGGCTCGCGAGCTCGACACTCCGGTGGACACGCTGCTGCTAGTTGACGCCAGCATGGTCGGGAATGCCGTCCGTCCAATTGTCGAGGCGGTCATAGGCCGACTGGACGAGGGCGACTCGGCGGCGCTCGTGAGCTTCGACGAGTCGGCCGACCTGCTGCAAGACTTCACTGCAGACCAGGGTGCCCTTTCCAAGGCGCTGGATCGCATCGAGTATGGCAACCTGCCGCGCTTGCACGACGCCCTCTACGCAGCGATTGACGGCGGCTTCAGCGCCGGGTCGAATCGCAAGGCGATCATCGTGCTCTCGGCTGGCGTGATCGCCAGAAGCCGCACGTCCGAGGCCGAGGTCGTCGAACTCGCCCGAGCCAAGGGCGTATCCGTCTACTCGGTCTTCGTGCGCAACGACGCTCGCGGAGCGCTGCGCAGGCTGGCGTTGCGCACTGGCGGAGCAAGCATTGCCGCCAAGCGCACGGGTCTGGAGCCGCGCCAACTCGCCACGCGAATTCTCGAAGCGGTGGGCAGCCAGTACGCGTTATCCGTGACCGGCGTCTATACCCTTGGCGACCAGGTCGCGGCCGAGATCGTCTCCCAAACCAAGACCAACCTCTCCGCATCCGTGCTGCCGGTCGATTGACCCGCCGGCCTGATCGCTCATGAGCGATCAGGCCGGCGAAGCGGACAGGCGGATTACGCGCCGCGCGCCCCGCCCTTCGGTGTTGCGAGGTAGCCCTCGATCAGGCCGCTATCGATCTTGTTAACCACCAGCTCGTAAGGGATCCTAGCGCCTTCGACGTAGAACTGCACCGGCTCCAACAGGGTCTTGCGACGCTTGACGATCCTCTTGTCGTCGGCCCACAACTCGATCGAGTAGCGGTTGCGCTTTCGATCGGTGCCGGTGAGTTTGATGCTGACAGGGCCCACTCGCTGCGGCTTGTTGCTCCTGCGCAAGTTGAACTCGTAGTAGTTGCGCTCGCCTAGCGCCTTCAGCGCGGCGAGTTCGTCACCGTTGGTGGCGATCAAGCCGCTTTGCACGCCCAAGTCACCCTTGACGCTGGTAAGTGCGGCCACCGTCTCGTCCAGCAGGCTCTTGGTCTCAGCGACCTCTTCCTTGACGGTTTCAACTTCGCCTCCCAGTTCACCAATTTCGCTCTTGGTGGCTTCCAATCTGCCGCCCACTTCAGAGATCTTCGCCTCGCTGGCTTCCCGCGTGCTCACGATCTCTTGTTCCAACGTCTCGGTGCGATCCAAGACCTTCGATTCGACAGCGCGTGTCTTGGCTACGATTTGCTCCTGATTGGTCTGAACACGGGAAGCGACCTCGCCCACCTGCGAACCCAACTCCGTGGCCACCTCCGTGGTCCGCTGTATGTTGCCGTCCAGTGCGGACAAACGCACCTCATGGGTCGCGAACTGCTCGCCAACCTCCGTCCGAAACTCGTCCAGCTGCAAGAACGTATAAACGTTCAGGCCTGCCAGCAGCGCGATACCAAGGAGCAGGACGATCGCTACGAGGGGGGTCTGGCCTTCGCCGGCATTGGAGGCCGAGCGGCCAGATCTGGATGTGTGCTGTTTGGACATGATGAGGGGCTCCTGATGCGCCTGGGTCTGCTTTTCGCTATTCTACTACCCTGAAACGAAAGTCACCCTTGCTGTGACGATAAGACGTAAGCGGACCCCGGTTCGGTTTCGCGCGCAAGCAGTTCCCGCCTGCCGAACCAGAATCCGCAACAGAATCACCCCGGAGGCACAGATCATGAAATTCGCGAAGTGGGCCTTGGCGACTCTGGCGGTCGCCTGCCTATGCTCCCCCGCCGCAGCGGGCGAGTGGATCACACTCTTCGATGGCGAGACGCTCAACGGCTGGACCCAGCGCAACGGCTACGCCACCTACCGAGTCGAGGACGGCGCCATCGTCGGGCGCACCTCCATTGGCAGCCCCAACTCGTTCCTCTGTTCGACTACCCACTTCGGGGACTTCGAGCTCGAATTCGAGGTCAAAGTGGACGACCAGCTCAATTCCGGCGTCATGATCCGCTCTTCTCAGAAGACCGAGTCAACCGGCAGCGGACACAACAACGCCGCCGGGCGGGTCTACGGCCCGCAAGTGGAGATTGAGGCCAGCGGTCCCGACGGGGCGGAGTCGGGCTACGTCTACGGGGAAGCCACTGGTCGCGGCTGGCTGACGCCCGAAGACGAGTTGATTCCCCACAAAGCGATGCGCGATGGCGAATGGAACAGCTTCCGTATCGTCGCCAAGGGCGCGCGCATCCAAACTTGGATCAACGGCAAGGAGATTGAAGACCTCTCCGACGAGGAGATCTTCAAGACCCACCCCGGGGGATTCATCGGCTTGCAGGTCCACGGCATCAGGCCAGGCACCGGTCCCTACGAGGCCGCGTGGCGCAATATCCGCATCAAGCCGCTGAACTGAGCCGGGCGCACTGAACGGGCTTACCGCAATGCAGCCCAATTCAAGTTCGCGGAGTTTCCTGCCCCACCTGATAAGGGTCAAGACGGCGACCAGTTTCGGGCGACGCATCACGCCGCCCTTTGTGACGCTCTATGTGACCACGCGCTGCGACGAACGCTGCATCCACTGCTTTTATTGGGACGAACTCAATCCCAGGCCGAACGTGGACTTCACGCTCGCCGAATTCGAGCGCACGCTGGGGTCGATGGGAGAGATCTTCAACCTCTTCATTGGCGGCGGAGAGCCGTTCCTGCGCACAGATCTGGCTGAGATCGTGCTTGCAGCGCACAGCAAGAACAGGGTTGCAAATGTGTACGTGCCGACCAACGGCCAGCACACCGAGCGGGTCGTGAGCACGCTCGAACGGGTCCTTCCGAGAGCCGGGGGACTGCGCTTCCACCTCAATCTCAGCGTCGACCATGTGGACGAGGACGAGCATGACCGGATTCGCGGCAGGAAGGGCGCCTACCGGCGCTTGCTCAGGACCGCAGATGCGATCAAACGCTTTCGCCGGACCTATCCCAATCTGATCCTGCACACGCTCACCACGGTGATGCGCGACAACCAGTCCGAGATCTTGCGCATTCACGAAGAGCTAAAGCGCCGCTTCGAGCCCGACGGCACCTCCTACAATTACTGCCGGGGCAACCCGCTCGACGCGCAGCAGACAGAAGTGGACCCCCAGCTCTACCGCCGGCTGGCGGACAAGGTGCAGCAGGACCGCCGCGCCGGGCACATCCGGGAGGGCCCGTTCGGGGCGCTGAACCACAGCTTGGACGAGCAAGTCCGTTCGAGCGTCGAGAAGACGGTCGTCGAAGGGCGCGCACAGTTCTCGTGCGTAGCGGGCCGTCTGGCTTGCGTGATCTACAGCAACGGCGACGTGACCGAGTGCGAGACCAAGAATTCGCTGGTCGGGAACCTGCGCGACGCCGACTACGACTTCCGGTCACTGTGGTTTGGCAAGAACGCCAAGAGCATCGCAGCCGAAGCCGCAGATGGCTGTCACTGCACTCACGAGTGCGGCCACTACGCCTCCACGATCTACAGTGCCCGGTTGTTGAGCAAGGTCGTGGGGCGCACGATAGAGGCGGGCTCCGCAGCGTTACCCGATGACGCCTAGCTGTACCGTCCGCATTGACCGACCGGGCCGTGGAGCACTACACGCGGCCAGTGCTTTGGATCCATCCAATCATCGAATCTAAGTCGTGTGCCCAAAAGATGGCGAGGCCTCGATCTTGGGCATCCACCAAATTGGTGAGCGCATAGACGCCTTCGAGAACTGCTGCTGGCACGACTTGCGAAGTGCCGAATTCGCTCCGCCATGTGCTTGCCTTGGCCGCTGCATCGTTGTTGAGGCGCTTGATGGAGTTGACCGCGGTACTTGAGACCTTGCACTCGATGGCCATCGTTCTTCGGTCCAACAGTCCGATAACGAAGTCCGCCTTGCGTGATCCCAGCAAGGACTCCCGACAGAATTGGCGGAGCATAGGCGCTTCAGACAATGTCGTTACCCTACGAGTGCCAACCTGCTCAAAGCCCGCATCGAGCAGTGCTTCGGCCACGGCGAGTTCCTGCGCTTCAGAGCCATGCGTTCGCCGCAGTGTCTCGGTGCGCCTCATCGCGAGCAGGGCCGTGGTCGCGGTAATGGCCACCTGTTTCTCCGCCTCGGTAGCCGCCCGACCGGCTTCCACCCACGGAAAGCGGCGGCGGTCGTGCCATCGCTTCACGACAGACATTAACCGGTCTACTCTGTCAGCACCCTCTCCCAATCGCGTTGGGTCCAATGACTTTGCCTTGACGAGTAACTTCAGGTCGTCAGCAGAAAGTGGAGGGCCGCACAGGTAGCGCAGCACCTCTTGCTTGCGCTGTTCTCCAAGTAGCGCCGGGCCGGCGTGATCCAGACCTGACAGGTCGAGAGTCTGTTCCAAGACCTCTGTCACGACTCCCTTGTAGGCATCGAACAGCTTGAGATACATCTCCTGGGATTCGGCTTGTCGCTTGTCACGGAAAGCTTGCTCCGCGGCTTCGCGCGCGGCGTCCAAGTCGGACAGGGACCATTCGGGCGAAGCAATCACGGTGTAGCTTCCAAGAGCATCGCAGGCTCCGGCACTGGAATCCTCTCCATTTCGCGTGGCTCGAACTTGGTCAGGCCGCCTGCATACTCGCGCCCGCCTCGCATGGACGAGGACTTTCTCAACCACGCAACAAGGGCTTCCAGTGTCCGCCCCGCGAATCGCTCGCGTGGATAGAGCCCGTGAGCTATGTTCAGATGTCTAGCAGACGCCTTATTGAGAACGAAAGCGGGTGGTCGGCGGGCCATATACGTCGCCAGAATCGGGGCAGGTTCGTGCAGGCGCACAGACCACCAAGCCTGACGGTGCCGGGCAACGTAGCCCTCGTTCGCACCCATGTCTGCTGCGAGCCGCAAGAATCGCTCGACGGCCAAGCGGCTACCGCCGTCGAGTGCAGAGAGATCCCTAGGCACGTCGATCACTCGGCGCAGAGCTGCCGAATCACTGAGCACTGCGCCAGCACCGAAAAGTTCGCGGGCCTTGGTTACGGTGGGAAACAAGACTTCATCGGGCAAGCCCTCGCTGTGCTTGCCTGCAATCCACACTCTGTTAGCCCCTGTCACCTGGCCGCGATGCACCCTGCACAGTTCACCGAGTTCGACATAGCCAGCAGGGATTTCTTGGCGTGTTCTCGAGAAATCAGACCACCGCGACTGAAGGCGCAGCAATCGATGCTCGACTTGACACCCGGAAGAAAGATCAGCCTCGCACGGTAGTTTCGTTCCACGCGCAAAGTACGCCGACGCCGAATGGCTGCCTATCGCGAACGTAGTGATCGCTCCCGTGGTCGCGGTGCCCGGGAACGGCCGTACAGCCGGATCAATGATGAAGACGCCCTGCCCTCCAAGACGTCCGAGGAACAGTTCCCGCACTAGCCGGCCGTAATTCACGTCGAGCCATTCCGCCGAAGTGATGAGACTGCCGAAGTCACCGTTCTTCGCATTCTTCGCGATGGCTAGGAAAAAGTATGCGTGCAGACCGGCAAGAGCACTTGCCTTGACTCCGAACTGATCTGCCTCCCGCTTGAGCCAAGCTTTTAGACTCGGGGAAATCAAGTGATGCCGGACATATGGCGGATTCCCAACAAACAGCGTCTTCCCGCCGAGGTCCCCGAACTGAGACTCGAGAAAGTTCTCGACACGCACCTCGGACCGGTCGCCAAGCCCAGCTCCCGCAAGGTTCGCCCTTGCGATAAGAGCCGCTATGGGATCATTCTCGACCCCAACCAAGCGAGCACTCGGAAAGCACCGCCCTGCCGCTACCAGAAACCGGCCAGAACCCGCACCCGGGTCGACGATGGTTGTCGGCATACCAGCCGACTTAGCCCACGAGCACATTGTCTCGATGATCGCCATCGGCGTGTAGACCGCGCCGGTCGTACGGCGAACATCCGCTGAACGTAGCTTGCAGAATGCTTCGCCTAGTGGATCTCCACCTCTGCGGACACAATCTAGGACCTTACTCGCCAAGCAGCCGGGAGCCTTGTCACCCCGCCTCAGAAGCCCCGTCTCCGCTGCCGTGATCCCATGAACCGTGGCCGCTTGCAACGCCCCGGCCAACGCCACGAGCATCGACTCGTCGGTGACCTGCGAAGCCAGCGAGGCCTCGGCTTCTGTGCAGTTCTCCCGACGCTCGGAAGAGTCAGACAAGCAACAATCGCCCGCGTCCTGACTGTGATTCGCCTGTTGGCCCGGGCCGTTCACCGTGCCCCCTCCGGCCAGTGACTGACGTCCTTGGCGGAATCCGCATTCGGCCTCAGCACTCGGACCACATCAATAAGCATACCGCCGGAGTCGCCTGACATAATTCAAGGCCTCGTACATGTCCGATGCGTGAGCGGTACAGTGCCATATGGGCGTATCCCATCTCTGTACCCTCGGTCAGCCCATTTCAACCAGAGGCATTCGACGATTTGCTAGCTCAAGCTAAACCAAGCCAAGGCGCCCCAGCTCAACGCACACACGGGTCGCAGTGTCCGCCCTACGGTCTGGTAGAGGCTGGCGAGCCGAACGAGAGACCTCGAGATGGCGGCTCCTATCATCGCCCGCAAGTCCGAAGCATTACTGGTTGGCGTTGACTTCACAGCTTCGATGCCATACGATTCGAATATTCGGCGACGCACGCCGCCCGACATGTTGATCTACAGGTTCACTGCCTGCGCCTGTACCGGGCCGGCCTAGGCCCGGCCCCCTCCCAGTGTTGCCCAGGCAGCGAGGTCGCTGCCTGACCAGAGCCAGAGGTTGACGTGTTCCACGGAGTCCGCGAACAGATTCAGGCTGTCTTCAAGCACGATCCGGCCGCCAAGAGCAGCATCGAAGTCTTGCTGTGCTATCCGGGCGTCCACGCGATCCTGCTGCATCGCTTCGCCCACAGGCTCTACCGCTGGCGCTGGTTTGTACCGGCCCGGTTAGTGTCCCACCTGTCGCGGCTGATGACCGGGATCGAGATCCATCCCGGCGCGACCATCGGCAGGCGCTTCTTCATCGACCATGGCATGGGAGTCGTCATCGGCGAGACGAGTGTCATCGGTGACGACGTACTGCTGTACCAAGGGGTGACGCTCGGGGGTACCGGCCACGGCCGGCACCGGCGCCACCCGGCGCTCGGCAATCATGTCGTAGTGGGCTCGGGCGCCAAAGTGCTGGGCAATATCGAACTCGGGGAATGGGTCAAGGTAGGAGCGGGCTCGGTCGTTGTCAAATCAGTTCCGGCCCACGCCACCGTAGTGGGTATACCCGGCCGAGTCGTCGCCGTCAAGGGCGTCAGCGTTAGCCATGACGAGTGGCAAATGCTCGAGCACGGCGAACTGCCCGACCCGGTCGGACAGACCCTCGCGAACCTAAACGAAAGGCTCTCCTTGATCGAAGCAGAGGTCAAGGTGCGAGAGCATCCCGACCAGGACATCAGCACAACGCTGCCGAGCGGTTGATGCTCAGGCGGGCGCGGCCGACCCATCTCCCACAGTCTCGTCCTCGAGCGGAGGCAGTCCCAGATCCACCGGATCAATCGCCTCAATGGGAGGTCCGCCACCGTCCGAGACTCGCTCAGCCTTTCGCTGCTGCTTCTTCTCTTCCTTGTCCCGGCGCTTATTGGCGCGCGCCAGCTCTTTGAGGCGCTTCTGGAATCTAGTGTTGGATCGACTAGCCAATGGAACTACCCTCCTTAAAATCGCGATTGAAGCGTCATCAGCGCCCGTGTCCCGGCAGAAGCCGACGGCCGCTTCTAACACTAATGCATTATTGCAAACCGTAACCAAGCTTGCGCTACGATGCGCTCCTGACGCGTACAGGCTCGGCCCGAATGCCTGGCAGAGGCACCAAGCTGGCGCGAACGGCAGAATTGAAGTTAGAGAAATGCACGGCTGGCCGCGCGCGCGCCATGCCGTACAATGCCCTCGCCCGCGCTAGTTGCGACGGGAGCGGCGCTGGTTTCGCTTGGAGCGGATCTCCTTTAGCTTGCTGGGCTTGCGCTTGGGTTTGCTGATCCTAAAGGTCCCGCTGCCCAAGTACTCCGAGCTGTAGACTCCGTTCTTTTTCTCGGCCATTGCTGTCTTGCCTGCTTGATCAGGATACCGCATTTCGGAGTTGCGGGCCAGCACCGGGCAGCACCGTGCCATGCCAATCACCCGAAACGGCGGGGCGTGCGTGTTCAGCGCTTTCTCCGACAAAGCAAAGGGACAGATCCTCGCGCCGAAAAACAAGCTCTCCGGACACGCCGCCTCGGCAGGTGTCCGCAACTCGCCCGAGCCCCGGTGATCGCACGCAATTGCGATCGCGCTCACGCACGCATGGCGGCCCGAGACTGCCATACTGGTTGGTTCTAACTTTATGGCATACCCGCGTATTGCCCGCATGCGCTCCGTAGAGGAGTTCCGCACGTATTGCGAAGAACTCAGCCTGCCGATCCAAGCGGAGGACTGCATTGAAACCGCTCCCTCTTCCCCGCTGGCCCGACCGTTGGCGGCGGGCGGGAAAACGCTCAGCAATCGCTTCGTGATCCATCCGATGGAAGGCTGGGACGGCGAAGACGACGGCAGGCCTAGCGAATTGGTGCGTCGGCGCTGGCGCAACTTCGCCCTCAGCGGTGCCAAGTGCGTGTGGGGAGGCGAGGCCATGGCCATCACGCCCGACAGCCGGGCCAACCCGCGCCAGCTCATGATCCGGCCGGAAACAGAGGACTCGCTCAAGGCGCTGCATGCCGAGCTGCTCTCCTCACACCACTGCGAATTCGGCTCGAACGAGGACCTGCTCACGGGCTTTCAACTCACCCATTCGGGCCGCTTCTCGCGGCCCAGCAAGTCGGGCCTCGCACCCAAGATTCTCTACCGCCACCCCTTCTTGGACCGCAAGTTTGGCATTCCGGACGACTACCCGGTTCTCAGCGACGACCAAGTGAGGAAAATCATCGACCTGTTCGTCAAGGCGGGCGGCATCGCCGAGCGCTGCGGTGCCGATTTCGTCGACGTCAAGCACTGCCACGGCTACTTGGGGCACGAATTCCTGAGCGCGGTGACGCGCGAGGGGCCGTTCGGGGGCTCGTTCGAGAATCGCACGCGCTTCCTGCGCGAAGTGGTCGCAGGCATTCGGGCAACCACCTCGCGGATTCAGATCGGGGTGCGCCTGAGCGCCTTCGACTTCGCCCCCTACCGGCCGGATCCCACGCAGAGTTCAGGCTCCCATCTCGGCCCTGGCGTACCCGAGGACTTTTCCGCCGCGCTGCCGTACCGGCATGCGTTCGGCGGCAGCGCTGAGAACCCGGTCGAATTCGACCTCAGCGACACATTCCGGTTCATCGAGCTGCTGCGGAGCCTAGATATCCAGTTGTTGAACGTCACGGCGGGCAGTCCGTACTACAACCCGCACATCCAGCGCCCCGCCCTGTTTCCGCCGTCCGACGGCTACCAGCCGCCCGAGGATCCGCTGGTCGGCTGCGCGCGCCAGATCGAAGCCACCGCGCAGATCAAGGCCGCCTTTCCTGACATGGTCGTGATCGGCACCGGCTACAGCTACCTGCAGGAATTCCTGCCACACGTGGCCCAGTGGGTCGTGCGCAACGGCAAGGCCGATGCGGTCGGCCTAGGGCGCATGGTGCTGGCCTACCCCACCCTGCCCCAAGACACGCTCGCCAGTGGCAGCCTAAACTCCAAGAGGATCTGCCGCACGTTTAGCGATTGCACCACCGGTCCGCGCAACGGCTTGGTCTCGGGCTGCTATCCGCTGGACCCGGTGTACCGCAACATGCCGGAAGCCGCGCTCGTGCGCAAGATCAAGGCCTCGCTCTAGATGCCGCAAACGGCTCGCGCGAGCCGCGATTCGGGCTAAAATCAAGCCGCCATGCCGCTGCTTCGACTGTCCCTCTTGCTCTTGGCCGGCGCGCTCTGCGCCCAAGACCCGATTGAATACAGCTACCAAGAGATCTACGATGCCCAGGACGGCCATCGCTTCCAGCCGACCGTGCGCCAAGAGTGCCGCGGCGTCATCTTCGGCAGCGATGGCACCGTTTACACGATCGGCATCCAGTCCAACGGGACCGACCGTCTCAACTCCACGCGTCAGTTCGTCTCGCTCGGGCGCTGGCGTGGCGACCACTGGAGCGAGATCGCCAAGGTTAACGAGTTGGACGGCTACGTCTATAGTTCGGTAGCAGCCGCGGACAATGCGGGCGGGCTGTGGATCGCGTGGTCGGAGTTCAACGAAGTCGAGCAAGACTTCGACGTATACGCCCGCCACTGGGGCGGAACCGGCCTCGGCCCGGTTTCGCGGGTCAGTTCCGGGCGCGGGCCCGACATGCGCCCGACCGTGGCCGTCATGCAGGACGGTTCTCCGGTGATCGCATGGGAGTCGGCCCGCAAGGGAGCCGTCCGAATCGCGCTTGCCAGCTTGGCGGACGGGGCCTGGAACGAGCGCCTCATGACGCCCGACGGCGGCTTCAACTTCCGACCTCACCTCGCGGCGGCCAGCGATGGCAAGCTGTGGCTGGCCTTCGACCGCTGGGTGGAGGGCGATTACGACGTCTATCTGCGCAGCGCGAGCAATGGCCAGTGGACCGAGGAGACGGCATTCTTCGCCTCGCGCGAGGACGAGCAGCGCCCGATGATCCGCTTCGCCGCCGATGGCACGGCTTGGATCCACGCCTCCGGGAGGGTCTCCGGCATCCGCGACAGCATGCGCTTCGAACTGCCCGCCAAGGCCCGCGATTTCGTGGCCGGGCTAGACCGGCTGGACGAGTTCCAGATCGACCGCGGCGGGCGTTTCTGGTTCCTGCACCAAGTCACATCGTTCCATCCGGGCAACCCGGGCTACCGGGCCGGCAGATCACCGGACTCGGCGGGAGCATGGTTCGATGGCACGACGCTGCAGCCGTTCACCCTAGGCGTGGCGATCGGCTACCGGGCGCCGGTATTCGAAGGGGATGGCTTCTGGCACGCCACCGACATGCTGATGTACCGCAAGGCCATCGCGCCGGTCAGCGCGAGCGTTCGCGGCGAAGCCGTGAACGGGCCGCTGGGCGAGGCGAAGCAAGCCGCGCCGCGGCCCGTGCAAGCGCCCCACGAGAGTCTCGAACTCGATGGCCAGACCTACACCCTCTACTACGGCGAACTCCACACCCACCTGGGCGAATACCCGGGAGACCGAACCATCGAGATGTGGACCGACCGCTACTACCTGAACGCCATGCACACCGGCATCCTGGACTTCGGGGCCGCTTCCGATCACGACTGGCCCTCGATGACCAATTCAAAGTATCGCGTGGAGCAGTCCTACTCCAACGTGTTGTCAGAGCAAGGCCGCTTCGAGGGCTTCGCCAGCTACGAATGGAGCGGAGATGCCGCTGGCCGCCGCCGCTATGGCGATCGGACCGTGATCTTTACCAAGCCCTTCTCGCCGATCTACCGCATCACGGACCCCAACAGCGACTCGATCGAGGAGTTGCACCGCAGTCTGGCGCGGGAAAACGCCATCCCCTGGGTGCATCACGTCGGAGCGCCGTGGGGCGCAATGGACTGGTCCAAGCATGACCCGATTGCCGAACCGGTGGTCGAGATCACCTCCGCACATGGCGTCTACGAAACGTACGACCGGCCGCGCGCGGTCACGGATTGGCTGCGTCGGCAACCCGTCGGAAAGACCTCGGTGCAAGACGGGCTCGGGTACGGCAAGAAGTTCGGGTTCGTGGGCTCGAGCGACCGCCACGACGGTATCAGCGGCTACAACACCGGCATGCTGGGCGTGTTTGCCAAGGAACTGAGCCGCGAAGCGGTGGTGGACGCGCTGCGGGCCCGCCGCAGCTTCGCCGTGCGCGGGGGCGAGCCGATCTTGGTGGACTTCCGGGTTAACGGTGTGTTTCAGGGCGGCGAGGCCAACGTCGGCGCCTCGCCCCCGGACATCGCGGTCAAGGTCAAGGCCTCCTCGCCGGTAGACAAGATCGAAATCGTCAGCGACGGGGAGTATATCTATACCCACACCCCGGACGGTGACTCGCCGTCAGCTGAGTTCACCTACCGCGACACTCGCGAGCCAGTCGCGGGCAGGTACTACTACGCCCGGATCTGGCTCAAGGGCCGCATAACCGAACCCGGTTACCTGCGGCAAGAAATCGGCAAGTATGCGTGGAGTTCCCCGGTTTGGCTGAAGTGACCGGCCCGGTCCTCCGCGCGCCGGTCGAAACCGATGTGTCGCCACCCATTCGCTTAGCGCCGCGCATGCGCTTGGGCACCTTGGCCGGGAATGCAGACGGGCCGAGCTAGCCCAACTGCTCGAACGGCACCCAGCCCACTTTTTCTCCCCAAGCCAGCCAAGCGGCCTCCATGGCTGCGACGCGCTCTGGCATCTCGGCGGCGAGGTCGTGCTGCTCGCTGCGATCCTCCGCGATGTCGTAGAGTTCCCAAGGCTTGGCCGCATGCGTCTTGGGATCGCGCAGAGCGACGAGTTTCCAGCGCCCTTGGCGAATGGCGCGATTGCCCTGATGCTCCCAAAACAGCGATTCATGGCCGTCGCGGGTGCCAGTTTCGAGAATCGGACGGAGGCTCTTGCCCTCCAGCGGCACGATCTGCCGACCGTTGCGTTCGGCCGGGTACTCCGCTTCGGCTAGGTCGATACAAGTGGCCATCAGGTCGATGATGTGACCGGGAGCATCCGTGATGGAGCCGACCGGAAGCTTGATTCCGTCCGGCCAGTGGCAGACCAGCGGCGAAGAGATTCCGCCTTCATGCACCCAGCTCTTGAACATCCGGAACGGCGTGTTGCTGGCGTTCGCCCAAGGCCGATCGTAGCCGTCAAACGATCCGACGTCGCCCGGCATGGCGTTCGGGTCGGCCCACGTGTTGCGCGGCGTACCCTGCTCGATGTCGGCGTCTTCGTGACATCCGCCGTTATCGGACAGGAACATGATGAGCGTGTTGTCGAGCTTGCCGAGGTTGCTGATGGTCTCCACCACCCGGCCTATGCCTTGGTCCATGCAGTCGATCATGGCGGCATAGACCTCCATGCGGCGCTCCCAAAGGGCTTTGTCCTCGGCATCGTCCCAAGCCGGCACTTCCGAGTCGCGGGGGCTAAGGGTCCAAGTCTCGGCCCGGATCCCGGTTTCTTCCTGGCGGGCAAAACGCTGCTGGCGTAGTTCTTCCCAGCCCATGCCGTACTTGCCGACATACTTCTCGATGTCTTCCGGCTTGGCGTGCAGCGGCCAGTGCGGAGCGGTATAGGGCAAGTACAGGAAGAAGGGCTCCGGCCGGCCGCCGTGCTCCTCGAGAAAGCGCACCGCGTTGTCGCTGAAGGCGTCGGTCATGTAGAACGATCCGTCGTCGGGAGGCGTGTACGGATCATTGCCCAGCGCCATCTGCCGGGCGCCATCGAGCTTGAAATAGTTCGAGCCACCGCTGATCAAGCCGAAGTACTCGTCGAAGCCGCGATCGACCGGCCAGTAGGGCCGGCTTTCGCCGACATGCCACTTGCCGGACATCAAGGTCGTATAGCCGGCTTCCTTCAGCACTTCGGCGATCGTCACGCAACTATCGTTCAAGTGCCCTTGGTACGAAGGATGGCCATAGTCGCCCACCATGTGTCCGACCCCGGCTTGGTGCGAGTAAAGCCCGGTGAGCAGCGAGGCCCGCGTCGGACAGCAGCGCCCGGCGTTGTAGAACTGGCGGAAGCGCAAGCCGTTCGCGGCTAAGGCATCGAGATTGGGCGTGGAGATCTCCCCGCCATAGCTGCCGATGTCGGAAAAGCCCATATCGTCCGCCATGATGAGGACGATGTTGGGGCGCTCGCCTGCGCTCGATTGCGGCTCGGAGGAGCACCCCGCGAGCGTGGCGGCACCTAGCGCCTGAAGGAATGAGCGGCGATCAAGACTTGGCTGCATGACGCATTCGAGTATCTCCGAAACTGGCGGGCGCGCGCAAAGCCTGCGCCGCGCTCGGCGTCGCGCCACGCGGCAAGCTGCATTCTGGGCACCTGGCCTATCCAATCAAGCGGTGCTGCTCACACCGCCTGGAGCTAACTCTGGCAAGTACCAGCCTACCGATATAATCGGTTCTTCCGATGACTCCCACGGCACCCTTCCGCTTGGACGGAAAAACCGCGCTCGTCACCGGCGGCGGCAGCGGCATTGGAGAACAGACCGTGCGCGCGCTCGCGGGCAGCGGAGCCCGCGTGCTTATCGGTGATCTGAACGCTGCGTCGGCACAGGCGTTGGCCCGCGATGTCGCGAACGCCGAGCCACTCCCGCTCGACGTCACCGATCCTGCCAGCGTGGGGAGCGCATTCGGGCGGCTCGACTCGCTCGACATCCTCGTCAACAATGCCGGGATCGGCCATGTTGGCATGCTCGACGAATGCACTCTGGATGACTTCCGCGGCGTGATGCGAGTGAATGTCGAGGGCATGTTCATCGTCACGGCCGCGGCGCTGCCCCTGCTCGCGCAAGCCGATCGTCCCTGCATCGTGAACATCGGCTCGGTCGCGGGCTTGGTCGGCGTCAAGCGGCGCTTCGCCTACTGCGCTTCCAAGGGCGCGGTGGTTAGCATGACTAGGTCGCTGGCAGCCGACTACGCCGGCAAGATTCGCGTGAATTGCGTGTGTCCGGGTACCGTGGACACGCCCTTCGTGGAAGCGTACCTGGAGAAGTACCACAAACACGAAAAGGCGGCAACGCGCCAGCAGCTCAACGCCCGCCAGCCCATAGGCAGACTCGGCAAGCCTGGCGAGATCGCCCACCTGGTGCTGTACCTGTGTTCGGACGAAGCCGAGTTCGTGCATGGCTCGATGATGGCGATCGATGGCGGCTGGACCGCGCTGTAGTCCTCGCACGGCAGCGCCTATGGAATAATGGCCTCGTTATGACTGCTCTCCTGCGAGCGCTACTTCTGGCGAGCCTGTTCACGACCGCGGCTTGGGCCGCGGTCGGTCTGCCAGCATTGTTCGGTGACCACATGGTTGTGCAACGCGATGCTCCGGTGCATGTCTGGGGCACGGCTGAGCCCGGTGAGGCGGTGCAGGTCGCATTTCGCGGACAGAGCGTATCCACTGCTGCCGCGGAAGATGGCCGCTGGGAGGTGTACCTAGACCCGGGGCCGGCGGGCGGCCCGTTCGGGTTGGCTGTCGAAGGCAGCAACAGAGTCGAGTTCGAGGACGTCCATGTCGGCGAAGTCTGGGTTGGCTCAGGCCAGTCCAACATGGTCTGGCCACTGGAGCGTTCCCGCGATGCGGAGCAAGAAATCGCAGCGGCCGAACACCCGGGGATCCGCCACTTCAAGGTCACGCTGAACACATCGGACACCCGGCTGGAAGACGTGGAGGGCCAGTGGCAGGTCGTCTCGCCGGAGACAGCGGGTGGGTTTTCAGGGGTAGGCTATTTTTTCGCCCGTCACCTGCACAAGCAGCTAGGAGTGCCCATGGGCATCATCCAATCAGCCTGGGGCGGCACGCCGGCGGAATCGTGGACGAGTGCCCGCACGCTGGCAGAGGAACCGGC
Organism: Bryobacterales bacterium; assembly: GCA_965207255.1. Lineage (GTDB taxonomy): Bacteria > Acidobacteriota > Terriglobia > Bryobacterales > UBA6623 > VXMF01. Next base: position 1,959,466 of record OZ242276.1, read on the forward strand.
GCTGGCAAACATGTCGGCAGAGTTCGCCGCCGAGGCCAGGGCTGACGAAGCCGTATACGCCGAACGGCTCGCTACTTGGGAAAAGCGATCGGCCGCCGCCAAGGCCGAGGGAAAAGAAGCCCCGCGCAGACCGCCCCCGCCACGCGCACTCCGGCCGCAGCACAAGCCCGGTGCGCTGTTCAACGCAATGATCGCACCGCTGTTGCCCTACGCCATTCGCGGAGCCATCTGGTACCAAGGCGAGAACAACGCCTCGCGCGGACAGGGCTACTTGTACCGCCGCCTTTTCCGGGCGATGATCGAAGATTGGCGGCGCGAATGGGGCATCGGCGCATTCCCATTCCTGTTCGTACAGCTGGCCAACTACGGCCGGGTCCCCGAGGAGAGCACTTGGCCCGAACTGCGCGAAGCCCAGGCCGTGGCCCTAGGCCTGGCGAACACGGGCATGGCAGTGACGATCGATGTCGGCAATCCGACCGACATTCATCCGAGGAACAAGCAGGACGTGGGCCTGCGTCTCGCACTGGCGGCCCGAGCGATCGCCTACGGCGAGCACGATCTGGAATATTCCGGCCCGCTCTTCCGCCAAGCGACGCGTGACGCAGATGGGCTCAGGCTGTGGTTCGACCATGTCGGTGGAGGGCTGGAAGCGCGGGGCGGCCAGTTGGAAGGCTTTCAAGTTGCAGGCCGTGACGGGAAGTTCGTCTCCGCTCAGGCAAGCATTTCCGGCAATACCGTGCTCGTGTCGAGCTCGGCGGTCAAGCATCCGGTGCGGGCGCGCTACGCTTGGGCAGCCGACGCCCAGGGCAACCTCTTCAACGATGCGGGCCTGCCAGCCTCCCCGTTCCAGACCAACGAATAGCGGGCGGATTGGGTAGCGGATGGACGCTCAGCCCACGCCCATAGTCAAGGACCTGGTGCTCGTTGGCGGCGGGCACAGCCATATAGCGGTCCTGAGGATGTTCGGCATGCGCCCCGTGCCGGGGGTGCAGTTGACCCTGGTGTGCCGCGACGTGCATACGCCCTATTCAGGCATGCTGCCGGGCCTGATCGCCGGCCACTACACGTTCGACGAGGCCCACATCGACCTGCGCAAGCTCGCGGTCTTCAGCGAGGCGCGTTTCATTCATGACTCGGTGACCAGTGCCGACCTAGCCAACCGCGAGCTTCATTTCGCGAACCGGCCGCCGATCCCGTACGATCTGCTCTCGCTCAATATCGGCTCGACCCCCGGCACGAGAGAGATCGCTGGCGCCGACCAATACGCCGTCCCGGTCAAGCCCATCAGCAACTTCTTGCCTCGCTGGGAAGCCCTGCTGGGCCGCGTCGAACGCTTGCAGGAGACGCCTGCAATCGCAATCGTAGGGGCCGGGGCGGGCGGCGTTGAACTCGCTTTGGCGATGCAATATCGCCTGCGGAGACATTTCGCCAGCATCGGCGCGGAAACGGATCCAGAGATCCACATCTTTAGCGACGGCGCCGAACTCCTGCCTACACACAATGCCCGCACGCGCAAGAAGTTCGGGCGCATCTTGGCGGAGCGCGGTGTGAGGGTGCATACCCGAGCTCGCGTGACCGAGGTCACCGGCGATGGCTTGCGCACCGCCGACGGCTGGACAGGTCGCTTCCACGAGGTGGTCTGGGTCACCAAGGCTTCCGCCGCCACATGGCTGGCCGACTCGGGGCTCGCCTGCGATCAGGGCGGGTTCGCGCTAGTGGACGAATGCCTGCGCTCGGTCTCCCATGCCGAGGTCTACGCCGCGGGAGATATCGCCGCAGTGCAAGCCCACCCGCGAGAGAAGGCCGGGGTCTTCGCCGTGCGGCAGGGGCCGCCGCTCGAGCGCAATTTGCGCCGGACGCTGCTCGGCGAGCCGGCGCGCCCGTTCCGACCGCAAAGCCGATTCCTGGGCTTGATCAGCACCGGCGACCGCTATGCCGTCGCGTCGCGCGGACGCTGGTCGGTCGAAGGGGCCTGGGCTTGGAAGTGGAAAGACTGGATCGACCGGCGCTTCATGGACAAGTATTCGGACCTGCCCGAAATGCCCGCCAACGAGCCCCAAGCATCCAAGCTGCCGCAAGGCGTGCTTGAAAGTGCCGCACTACCCGAGCGGGAGATGCGCTGCAGGGGTTGCGCGTCCAAGGTAGGCGCGACCACGCTCGGCGGAGCGCTAGAGGCAATCAAGCCGTTCTGGCGCGAGGACGTACCGGCCGGGCTGGGCTCAAGGGACGACGCCGCCGTGCTCAACGTCCCTCCCGGCAAGTCGATCGTGCAGTCGGTCGACTTCTTCCCCGCCATCGTCGACGATCCCTACCTGTTCGGGCAGATCACCGCGAATCACTCCCTGAGCGATATCTATGCCATGGGCGCGGTTCCGCAGTCGGCTCTGGCCGTCGCGGGCATTCCCTTCGGAACCCCATCGAAGTCCGAGCACCTTCTTCGCCAGATGCTGCTGGGCGCCGAACTCGTGTTTCATGAGGCCAAGACGAACCTGGCGGGCGGCCATACAAGCGAATGTCCTGAACTGGCGCTTGGATTCGTCGTCAACGGTCTGGCCGACCAAGAGCAAGTGCTGCGCAAGGGCGGCCTGCAGGCAGGTCAGGCCTTGATCCTGAGCAAGCCTCTGGGAACCGGCGTGTTGTTCGCAGCCGAGATGCGCCTCGAAACCAAGGGGCGGTGGATCGACGAAGCAATCGACTCCATGCTGCAGCCTAACCGCCGGGCTGCTGAGATCATGCGCGACCACGGGGCAAGATCCTGTACCGATATCACCGGATTCGGCCTGGCGGGACACCTAGTGGAGATGTTGGATGCCTCGGGAGCAGCCGCTTCATTGGATATGGACTCGTTTCCAGCTCTGGCCGGTGCCATCGCATGCTTCCGAGCCGGAGTGCGAAGCACTCTGGATCCCGAGAATCGCAAGGTCTGGAATCGCGTCGCCAAAGGCGACGCAGCATCGGGCCATCCGGCGTTCTCGCTGATGTTCGATCCCCAGACCTCCGGCGGACTTCTGGCCGGAGTGCCTGCAGATAACGCAGAGGCGTGCCTGGAAGCTCTGCGCGAGGCGGGCTATCGCGCCGCTGCGCGGATCGGGACCGTCCAAGAATCCTCATTGGATGGCGCAATTCTGTCAGCCAAGTGAGCGCACCCGCCTCATTCGAAGAAGAGTTCCTGGCCTGCCACCGCTAGCGCATGGGTGATCATCGCCGGCGTGACGCTGCCTGATTTCAAGTAGGCCCGCCCGCAGAACCACCCCAACACGGCGGCGGTGGCCGCGTACCCCCAGTTGGGAAACCCGCCGCGCCCGAGATGCACCGCGCCGAAGAGCAGTGCGGCCACCGCTTGCGCGAGCAAGGGCCGGCCGAGCGAAGCCGAGAGCAGGTTTTGCACGACACCTCTCAGCAGGAACTCTTCGGCCAAGGCTGTGGTGAGATAGATTCCGAAAAGCTTGCCCACTGCCCCGGCAACGGCGCTGGCGGGGTCTTCCAGCGGCGGGTCCCACGTCAGATATCCCGTCGATAGCCCGACCAAGGCGATCCATGGAACGCCGTAGGTGGCGCTGTCAAGCGCCGGTTTCCAGTCTTGACGCCTAGGCACCAGCCGGAACGAAGTGCCTTGGAGCTTTCGCAATCCAAGGAACACGTACAGCCCCAAAGGGATGAGCATCAGCTTGCCGAGAGCGTCCAACCGATGCGCAGGCGGGTCAAATCCTTGGTAGATGTCCCGAAACAATGTGCTCAGGCCGCTGATCATGGGATACGCCAAAGCGCAGATCACGACCAAGTCCTGCCAAGCGAAGCGCTGCCTCAAGACTGGGAAGAGCGCATAGGGCAGCGCCACGCAGGCGCACAGCATGACGAGCTGAGCCAAGGACTCCAGCGCGAACAATCCTGTCGGAGCGGTATAGATGATGTACGGCGCAACCGATAGCGCCACTAGCACAATTGCCAGCCTGATTGGCGAGAGACCACCACATATCACATCCCTTGCCGAATGCGAGACTGCCGCGCAATACAGGGCGGCCTGCCAGCAAAATGCCGCCACGACCGGCACCGCGATCTCGGCGGGAAATTCGAATCGCTGTGCCAGAATGAATCCGGCGATGGCAACCGTCGCGCAGACTCCGCCCAAACCTGCCCAAAACCTTCGCAAGCTCGGGGTGCCGCGTAGGTTGTCCGCCACGGTCAAGCTACTCATCGTAGCCGTATGGGCGGCGGCCGGGCCGAACGCGCAAGCGCAGATGCCGCTAGACTTGGTGCGCAGCGTTGCAGACGCGGGCAGCCGGCTGGTCGCCGAGCGCGACAATTACACCTATACACAGCGATTTCGGTTCACAGAGTTCAGAGGCGGCCTGCCGGCGGGCCGCTACGAGGAAGTGCGCGACATCACGTTCACGGGCACGGGCGAACGCCAAGAGCTGCATCGCACGAAGCCGATCATGCGACTGCAGCGGATGCGCTTGACAGACGAGGACTTTCGAGACCTACGGGACGTGAACCCATTCGTGCTCACACGCGACACCTTGCGCTTCTACAAGGTGGGCTACAAGGGCATTGAACAAGTCGACGGATTGGACTGCCACGTGCTGGCGGTACGGCCCAAACAAGTCCTGTACGGCCAGCGCTTCTTCGACGGCCTCCTGTGGGTCGGCGTGGAGCATGGTCAGGTGGTGCGCGCCGGGGGGCGGCCCGTGCCGCAGATTCACCGCATCGAAGACAGCAACCTGTTCCCAGCGTTCATCACCGACTACCAGCCGATTGACGGCAAACACTGGTTTCCAGTCCGCACGGAGGGCGATGACATCCTGCCGTTTCCGACGGGTAACCAACGAGTCAAGGTGCTGATCGAATACTCCGACTACAAGAGATTCAGCGCCATTTCGACCGTCACGTTCGGAAAAGCGCCCGCCGAGGCGAGCAGCGAGCCGGAGCCAGCGCCGAAACCGTAGCTAATACACCCACGGCACACAGGCAGGGCTGGCCACTCGCTCCAGTCTGACACTCAATGCAGCTTAAGATTGGCACGCCAGCCCGGCACCCAGGGTAGCGGAACACAGGATGATTGATGTCTCTCAAGAAACGCCAAGATACGAGGATCGAAGCGTCCGTGACTGGCTTGTCACGGCCGACATAGCTTGATGATGGCGATGTGCATGGCGGGAATATCTAGGGCCTACAGACGAAAGCCTGGACTAGCACCGGACAGATTGGCGTGTCTGCTGTACAAAAGGCGATTACTAGGGACAGCCTTGAGGAGGTCGAGAAATTCCCAATTGATTCTGGGATCGCTTCCCGTTGAGTAGGCTCATGATGGGGCTTTCTGCTCCCGGGAATCCCCCCTTCTGAAAAAGGGATGCCGGATGGACCGGCATCCCGTGGGGCGGGTATCCCTGGATTCAATCCGGGATCACGAAATCAGCGGTATACGAGCCGCCTTCAGATGCCTCGAAGCGCTGGACCGGAATTCGGATTCCGGGCTTGATCGCCACGACCGCAAGCGAGCCGGACGGAAGGCCCGACAGGTCGTAGCGCCCGTCCGAGCCCGTGAGGGAGCGGACCCGGTATACGTTCCCGGGCGGGCGGCGGATTCTCCCGGGCTCGTCTGAACGCCCGAGCCGCCGAGAGCCCCGGTGTTCGCTTGCCGAATCCGGACCGCCGCGAGGATCCGGACTCCTTCCAGCGCCGAACCGCTGGGCGAGGTCACCCGTCCGCTGGCGGAGCGCCCCGGAATTCCAGCTGGAACAGCACGGACTCCCCCGAGCCGTCTTCAACGCCAGTCCTGCCGGCCGCACCCGCGCCCAAGACTCCGGACGATTGGGGAACGCAGCCATCCGCTTCGATATCGGCCACGAACCGGTCGGACCCACCATCTGGGATCGCGACGGTGAAGCTGCCGTTTCCATCGGACAAGTCCGTGGAGTAACTATCGACATGGATGCTCCAGTCGGTGTCGAGATTGCGGACTCGGATGACTGCGCCCGTGACCCCGTTCCCGCTCGCATCTCTCAACGTTCCCCGGAAGTACCGTAGCGGATGGAGCCTGAAGCTCGCGATCCCGGGAACTCCGCCGGAAAGATCGATCTCGTCGGATGAATGGTCCGGAGCCGGAGCCGCGATCGCGCCGGAGCCGATCTCGATCGAGAACGTACCGTCCTCGTCCGTGTGATGAACCTCCATCAAGGCCCCTTCCGAACTGTACAAGACCAAGACGCTCGCGGCGATTGGCTCCCCATCCGCCGTGCGAACGGTGCCTTCCAAGGTCGCGCCGAATACCGGAGCCCCGGCGAGCAGCGCCGCTAACCCCAGCGTCCTTGTCCTTCGTCTCCACAGATTCATTTCAAATTCTCCTTGCCTTTCTTCAATTCGAGAACCATGGCCCCGCTGTGCCGGTCGGCTCGATGGGCGAGGGCGTACACCGCGAGAGGGAGACCGAATCCTCCGATGATTCCCTGCACCCTGTTGCGGTTCTTGTACCACCGACCCTCCGGGATTCCATCCGGAATGGAGAGGCCGAGCGTCAGGCCGACAATCCAGAGCGGGAACGCCCCCGCTACGGCTAGAGCCCTCCACTTCAATGAACTGCGTTTCTTCGGGTACAGGCGAACGGAATACACTCTCTCCCGCTCGATCCACGTGTGCGCTCCGCTCGAGGATCCCTTCTTCGCAATCGTGATTCCCGAATCGGACGCTCCTTCCAGCTTCCCGCGAACGCGCTCACGGCCCTCCTCCCCGGTCCGAACGGCCACCCGCTGGCGGAAGTCGACGTGTTCGACCACTTGCCGGAATTCGCTCCAGTCCAGAGTGAGGGTGGGAGGCTTGGCCGATATCGGGAGGGCCGCCAGCAGCAGCGAAGCGATCAATCGTCGCATGTAGGGTCTTCCAAAGGATCGCAGCACTGGCCCTCGTCGTGGAACGTCGCACTGAGAACACGGCCAGCCGCTCTGGCCGATACGGCTCCAGTGCTGCTCGTAGTCTTAAGGGCTCGCGTGTACAATCTGGATTCGGATGCATATTCTACTCTTTGCCGCTCTGGCCTTGATGGCTCCGATTGTCAGCCCAGCGCAAGAGCACCTCGGCAAGACCCTCGCCCAGTGGCGCGCCGACCTTGACAAGTCCAGTCAGATCGACCGCTTGCTAGCGATCCGGTCCATTGGTGAGATGGCGATCGGCCAACAGCCCGGAGCCGCTGAAGCACTCTTTGAATCCATCGGCCATGAGGATGGTTCCGTGCGCTACTGGGCGGCAGTCGCAGCAATCCACTTGTCCGACTTGGGCGGCGATGCCCAAGCACTCTTGACCGAAGCGCTCAGGGATCCTGTGCCGGAAGTAAGAGTCCAGGCCGCACGTGCTCTGGTCGGAACGACAGCCGAGCCAGAAGCGCTGCGCACATTGGGAGAACTCCTTTCCCACTGCAATCGCGGTGTGCGTCTGCAGGCTGTGCATGCCGCCGACGCGATCAAGGGCAGGGCCGCTCCATTAGTCAGGCAACTGGAAGCAGCCATGGAAGACGAATTCGACTATGTCCAGCGCGTTGCCCGGCATGCGCTCTGGACGCTGGAACAGCGTCCCTGTCCGTACAGGGAATGCGAATGACGCAGGCGAGCTGACAATGATTCGATCCAGCATCACATTCGCCATTTTGGCGTTGGCCTGCACCGTGGCTGCTCTGCATCCGGCGCTCGAAGCGAAACCGCCGAACATTCTCTGGCTGTCGATCGAGGACACCGGCCAACAGGTGGAGCCTTATGACGCCTATGCCCGGACGCCAAATATCGCACGGCTCGCCAAGCAGGGTGTGACATTCCTTGAGGCATACTCCCACTCCCCGGTGTGCGCCCCGACCCGTTCCGGCATTATCACCGGAATGTACCCGACGGCTATCGGCACGCAACACATGCGCTCAAGGATGGTCCCACCGGCCTTCGTGAAGGCGTTTCCCGAGTACTTGCGCCGGCTCGGCTACTACACCACCAACAACTCCAAGACCGACTACAACTTCCCCGTGCCAATGACCGCTTGGGACGACTCCAGCAGCACGGCCCACTGGAAGAACCGGCCCGACCCAGACCAGCCATTCTTCGCGGTCTTCAACTTCGGCAGTTCTCACGAAGGGTCGGTTCGGCGCCAGTTTGCGGCTCGGACAGCGGATCCCAGCGCGGGCATCCATGATGCGGCGAAGCTGCCGCTGCCGCCCTACTATCCCGACACGCCCAAAGTCCGCGAGGCATGGGCAGCGTACTACGACGTTGTGACGATTACCGACCGCACCATCGGCGAGATGCTCGCCGAACTCGACGAAGCCGGCCTGAGCGATGAGACTCTGGTGGTTTTCTGGGGCGATCACGGCGTCGGCCTGGCGCGAGGCAAGCGCTGGATCTATGATTCGGGGCTCAAGGTGCCTTTGATCATGCGCTGGCCCGGCCATATCGAGCCGGACACGCTCCGAAGTGATTTTGTCCAGTTTCTCGACCTAGCACCGACGATGATTTCCGTGGGCGGCGGCGAGCCGCCCGATCACTTGCACGGGCGCGTGATCATTGGCGATGGGCAGGGGCCGGAACCGGAGTATCTCTACCATGGCCGCGACCGCATGGACGAGCGCTACGACATGATTCGCGGGATACGCAATCGGCGCTTCCTCTACGTGCGCAATTTCGAGTCCCACCGGCCGTGGGTGCAGTTCATGCGCACGCCGAGCCAGGGCCCGATCTATCAAGAACTCGGGCGGCTGAAGCTGTCGGGCGGGCTCGGCCCGCTTGTGGCGCCGTTCATGCAGGACACCAAGCCCGTCGAAGAGTTGTACGACGTCATCGCCGACCCGCATCAGGTGTTCAATCTGGCGACAGATCCGATGTATGCCGACCAACTCAAGCTGCTGCGGGAAGAACTCGCGAACTGGATGCGGAAGATGGATGACAAGGGCCTGGTCCCTGAACCGGAACTCTACCGGCGTATGTTCGAGAACGAGGACAGCGGCGTGACAGCCGCTCCGCTGTTCACCAAGAGCGCTGGCTCCGATGGGTCGGTGACCGTTACCGTCGAAACGCAGACTGAGGGTGCATCGCTGGCCTACCGGATCGTCCCCACGGCCGCCGACACGCCGCCGCGCGGGGGTTGGCTGCTGTATACAGGTGCAGTCCGACTAGAGCAAGGAGAATCCTTGGAAGCAGTCGCATCCCAGTTGGGATTTGCCGACAGCCCGGCGGCTACGCTAGCCAATTAGACCGGGCCGGGAAGCGCGCAGAGCGCCCCGGCCCGTGTCGGATATTGAATGAACCGCGCAGCCGTCAGGGCAACGTGGGCTCTTCAATCGTGTAGTCGACGTCGAGCGCCTTCAGGAACGCCATCAGGTCTGCCTTCTCTTCCTCGCTGAGGTCGGCGTTCTTGGCATCGGCCAGGTTTGTCTCATCCAGCCACTCGTTTTCCTTGCCACCGCTGAGCATCAGATCCACAGCCTCTTCCAGCGTGGCCACGCTGCCGTCGTGGAAGTAGGGCGCGGACTTGGAGATATCGAACAGGCTGGGAGTCTTGAACGCCCCGGTATCTTCTTCAGCCTCGCTGATCTTGCCGCGCCCGATGTCGGGGTTCTCCGCGTCCATGCCGATTCCTACGTTGTGGAACTGCTTGTCGGCCAGCAGGCGGCCATCATGGCAGTTGGTGCATTTGACTTTCTCGGAGAAAATCGTCCAGCCACGCTGCTCTTGCTCGTTGAGAGCGCTCTCATCCCCAGCCTGGAACGCGATGAAGCGGGAGTTCTCCGTTGTCGTGACGATGGTGCGCATGAAGGCAGCAACGGCATAACCCACGTTGTCGGGGGTCGCCGGGCCTCCGAAGACCGCCTCGAACTGCTCGGCATAGCCGGGAATCTCGTTGAGCTGTGCGCATATATCGTCCATCGATGGTGCGCCATCATTGCCGGAGGCGCCCATGTTGCCGCCGCCCCAAGCCCCCAGGACTTGCTTCTCCAGCGCGGTGGAGCGCCCGTCCCAGTACAGGGCATCGTAGTAGCCGACGTTCCACATGGTGGGAGCAGCTCTGGTGAGCTGCTTGTCGAAAGCTCCCAAGGCGGTCGCGCGTCCGTCGGTCAACCCGTGCTCTTGGAGATGGCATCCGTAGCAGGACCGTGCGCCATCCCCGCTGAGGCGTTGATCGTAGTAGAGCTGTTTGCCGAGAGCAACCTTGGCGGCGTCCATCGGATTGTCGGCCGGAACAGCCATCATCTCGTACCCTGCGATTTCGGGCCAAGTCATCTCGGCCTCTTCCATCGGCGGTTCCTCCATCCCGCCGCCACAGTACAGCAACAGAACAGACATGAGCAGCATTGCGCCTAGGCTCTTTCTTGACATTCCAGATCCTCCCCGGTCGTTGATCGGACTGTGCGCCGCGAGCCGGTTGCAGCCATTGCAGGCTGCGGCGCATGGTGCCATTATACTTGTGCTAGATGACATATCAAGCTCGTTAGGACGATCTCCCCGCTGGGCTCAACGGCGGGGCTAGAGCGCGACAAGTTCGGGCAGCCATTCCGGCCCTGATCGCGGCCAGTCCGAAACAGGCCTAAAGCGTTGGGATTGGCCCGTCCTCCGGGCCAAAAAGCATGTCGCGCGAGCGGGCGAGCTCCGCAGGAGGCAGGCGGACGATCCTCGGAGTAACCAAGGCCAACAGGTCACGTCGACTCCAACGCCACTCGTTGCGCCTGAAGAACGCCCCAAGCACCGGAATTTCGCTCAGCCCGGCCAAGCCTCCCCGTGTCAGGCTGCGCTCGTAGACCGCCATGCCCGAGACAATCGCAAACTCCCCTTGCCGCAATCTGACCTGCGATTGGAATTCGCGGTTCGACAGGATCGGGACATCGTTCACGGCTCCACCGGCCAGCAAGCGAAAGTTCACTTCCAAGTCCAACGTCACTTCATTCGCACTGTGGACCGTCGGGGTGGCGATCAGATTCAGTCCCAGGTCTTCGAAAGTCACTGACGGCGGCGGCTGAATGTAGCCGGCGCCTTGCGAAGCCGGTGACCCAGACGAGTACTGCGCTGTCGCGATGGGATAGCGTTCCCCGACCCTGAATTCAGTCGCTGTTCCGTGGAGACTGCGGATACGCATCTGCTGCAAGGTCTCCGCAGAGCTTGCGTTCAGGCGGGCCAAGACGGATGCGTCACCCAAAGCGATGCCTACAACCGTCTTGCCTCCCCCGATTCCGACCAACCGCTCGGCACCCGTCGCGTCCGGCATGGCACCGAACAGCGTGCTGAAATTCGTCACCGGAAACGAGTTGGGCAAGTTAACGCCAGCAGTGGTGATGCTGCCGCTGGACACCGCGATCAAGCTCACCTCGATCACCACTGCCCCGCTCGGATGCAGCAAGTCTGCTATGAGCGACCGAGCAAGGTTGATCTTGGTCACCGTGTCCCGCAGGAAGATGTTGCCGCCGCCAGCATCGGTCTGGAAACGGCGCACGTCCAGGGCCTGCTGGACAGCTTGCGCGATCTCGGCAGCACTCTCGGGATCTAGGGCACCATCGAGCGGAATCGTAGCCAGCGCGACGGTCTCATGCGCCGCGCGGCTTGACGCGGCCCCCGATACCACCAGGACTTGGTCATCGCTCAAGGGCACAGCCATTGATTTGCCAAGGGTTCCCAAGACGCGCATTGCGCAGCGGAATCCGCATTCGGACAAATCGGCCCGTATCGGGGAATCGCCGTCGAAGTCCTCGTCGAATACCACGCGCACGCCGAATTCTTGGGCAACCTCTTCGTACGCCTCCCGAATCGAGTCCCGGAAGCGGAACGCCGCTTCGTGCTGGGCGTAGCGCAGCGTTGCCGGCTGGCGCGGCTGCGGGCGGTCTCGGTTGACGGTGATGGTGGCGGCAGGCGCCGCCTCTTCCTCTGCTGCAGAGAGTGACTGAAACTCCCAACTATCCGGCGCGAGAGCAAGTGCGGTCCGATGTCGTCCAGCAGCGGCCAAGAGCTGGGCAGCACCCCTCCGAACACTCTTCGCCGCTCGAATGTACTCGGCATTGCCCGGGTCTAGTGCTCGGGCACGGTTGTAGAGCAGCAGTGCCTCAATGTGGCGTCCCTGCCGGTGGGCGGCTCTGCCCTTGCGAAACAACGCGTTGGCTGAGGGCTCTGCCAACGCAAGAGGCACTAGCAGCAGGGCCGCAAGTAGGCCTAGGGATTTCGACCGGAGCGAGGTCAAGGCTGTAAGGAAGGACGCACGACCCTTCGAGGGCGTGCAGCAGGACCGAGCACCTGAGCATGCGAGTACAGGCAGCCACCCGCCCGTTTGCGATTGGCCCTGACCGGTAGGCGCGGGCAGGGCGACGGCGTAAGAGCCTACCGCCAGTTCGCCGAGCATTCCTGGTCAGAACTCTCCCATGCAACAAGGATCGTCGTTCTGGAACAGGTGGCAGGCGACGGCATTTTGGCGGAAGACGAAAGGCGGTTCGCCAATTGGACGGGCAGCACAACAATCACCACCTGCTCGGAAGCCACGAGGCCCAGGCCGACAACAGCGGCCGCTCATAAGGGGCCAGCGTTCAGAGTGGAGTGTAGATACGCAAGCCTGGGATGTCGATGAAGTCGCTCAGATTCTGGGTCCAAAGCTCGGCGCCGAGCGTGATTGCGTATGCGGCTATCGCGAGATCGACTTCACGCGATCTAGGGCGGCCGACCGAGCAATATAGCTCAGCTGCTTGAATCGCCTCGGCAGGGCCGAACGGGATCGCCTCGTCCGAAGGGAACAAAGCTTCCTGCAGCGCTAGCTCGGGCGGCCTGCGAGGCCCGCGACGCCATTCGAACAATACCAGCGACGGGATCCCCATCCGATTTCCTCTTGCAAGGGCCGAACGCAAAGCAGGCCCTAACCGTTGCGAACCGGTCAAGGCGTCGACTAGAACCGACGTGTCAAGCAAAATCATTCCGCTCTCGTGAGACGACCGCCAGTACGTCGGCTCGCTCGAATCTCCTCAATCTCTCGTTCGACATCCTCGTCCTTCCTCCCGGGCAACTTGGACGAGAGTTCATCGAATGCTGCGAGCATCCGGACGCGCTCACCCTCAGATAGACGGTCGATTCTAGCGTGGTAGTCCTGGATTGCATCTCGAACTACTCTACTTTTCGGTTTACCAAGCCGGTCCGCCGCATCGTTCAACATTGCTACCGTCTCCGATGCGAGTGAGAATGTCACCTTTACCGTTGCCATAATACTACCATACTACCATAAAGTTGCGTTCATATCATCCAAAACCTGTTGGGCGAAATCGAACAGGTCAGGCCTGCAAAGACTCGTCCACAGGTACTAGACGCCCTAGTCGGGGATCTCAATCAGACCCTTCACAGCCCCTTGAAGGGATTTCCGAACCAGGAAGCGCTCGTGCCAGTGCCAAGCAGAGAGCGGTCAAGCTACTGAACACGGGTCCCCAAGGGCAAGCTGAGGATCACGGTCGTGCCCCACAGCCTGCTGCTGCGCAATATGGGCGTTCCTGCGAGGCTTGCCAGGCGTTGGCCCGCGTAAGGCAGGATGGGTGGGTGAGGCTCGAGTCCACACAGTCTTGGGTCAGGCCGCAGCTGTTGCGAACGCTAAAGAGCCCTGCTGAACAGGGAGCTTCAGGGCAAGTGTCGCAGAAACACTGGGCAGCAAGCCGCACTACGTCTCGCTGCGAATTGGAGTTGATCGACATCGACGACTATGTGAGCATCGGATTCATCGGTGGTCATATTGCGGAGGAAGAGGAAGCCGTTCTAGCTCACCAGAATTTGTAGACATACGAGAATCTCAGATGACCGATGAGGATCTGTTGCAGTCTCTTGACACAATCCGAACCCGGCCACCGTGTCTCGAATTGAGCAGCTGTTCCACGGCGAAGGATACGATGCGACAGTAAGGCGTCCTCGTGGTTGACTCACGGAGCAGCGAGATGGAGGACGACCTGGCAGGGCGTTCGTATCGCGCGACCAACGCCCTGAGCGTGTCGACGAGACTTCTTCAGGCGATCGATTCAATCCGGGTCCGCACGATCTGATACATCTGATCCTGCATAGCCGCAGCCCGCTCGGCACCACCAGCAATGACCGGCACGCGCGCGGCCTCGACCGCCTGCCTGAGGGCTGCGCACACGGTTTCCATCGCGTCCTCCGCCGTCGTGGCCCGCAGACCAGCCGTCGCGGCCAGTTTCCGGAAGTCCGCCCGATCAAGCCTGTCATCCTTGCCGTTGAGCTTCAGGGCTAGGCGGTCATGCTCCAGACGTGGAAACACCCGCGTCGTCACCACGTCATAGAGCGGCGCCAGCCGCACCTCCCGGAACCGTGCCGCGCCGGGGTCGGCAATCTTCATGAGCGCCAGATTCTTCATATGCATGTCTCCGTCGGCAATCAGCCACGCGAAGAGTGCGCGATTGAAGAGTATCAACAAGTCCTCTTCTGGCTCCGTGGATAGCGGGCGGATCGCGCGCGCAAGCCGCTCGATCGTTCCGTTGTACTTCGCGCTCGCGGGCAGATCCATCACCGAGCAAAAGTCCTCCAGCGCGATCAGCCGACGGTCTTCCAAGCTCACGCGAACATCGAAGCGCTCGACAACAAGCGCGGGCGGCATGTCATCTGGCATCGCGACCAGCACTGCCGACGGCACCGAGAACCCGGCCGTTCGTCCCAGTTCCATCGCCAGCCATTCCACAATGGGCAGTGTTTCAAAGCCGGCCCTGCCGGGCGGCTTGAGGATATGCGTGAAAGGCTTCTCCGTCGCCGGCGACAGGGTTCCCTCCCTGTCTAGGTACATAGGTGCCTTCATTTGCACGCCAGAGAGCCGCGGCGTATCGCCGCTATCGTACAGCCGCGCGAGGTTGCTCTCAAAACTCTCTGCGATCGCGCCACGGCGTGGTCCGGCATACGTCCCGGTGAAGACACCGGCCGCGCTGTGCCGCTCCAGCGGTTCGAGCAACACATCGGCTGGCAATCCCGCCAACTCACCGACGCGCTCGACGATTGTGATGTTCGACATGTAGCGCTTGCCCGAGCGAAGAGCTGCGCGCTCATCGGGATTGCGCAGGACCGTCTCAAGCCATCCTTCGGGCAACAACGAGATGATGAAAGGAGGAACCTTGCCGGGCGTGGTTTGCCGCACAACTGGCGGCCCGACATCCTCCGAAGGACTCCAGCGCCACTCCAACCCGTCATGGCGCAAATGCCCCATCGGGGTGCCGTGCCAGGCGACGACCAGATCAACCTGCGCTGCGCTGCGCATTGAAACCACTGATGCCGCGATGCGGCTCAGCAGGAAGCGCTCCGCCTGCTCCCCTTCCCGGTACCATTCATTTTGGCGGGCTAGCACCCAAACGGCGGCGGCTGCTGCCTGCGCGCCGCCGTACTCTTCAATCAGGCGTGCCTTGATTGCCTCGCGCATGTTCTCGTCGACTGAGGCAGCATGTTCGCTGCGCATGCGGAACGCTTCAAGAAAACGCTGCCGCACCGAAGAGACATCGATGTGGATATCCCCCATCCCGTCAGCGATCACAGCCGGGTCCACTGCCGGATTCGGCGGTGCCTGATTCTGGACGATCTCTATGGCCCGGATGCGGGTGCGCTGGTTGCGGCGTCCGCTGATATAGAGGTGACCGTCGCGAGTGGGCCCGAGCAACACGGCGCTGGCGGCGGAGAGGAAGGTGCGCGGATAGAGGTAGCGGGCGATCCGCACGGTATGCCTGACCACAACCGCATCGATGTTGTCATCCGCATCGACGTACACGCCGCGCATGAGCTTGACCAGCTTTCCGGTCTCAGCGCCATAGTGACTACGGTCCTTGTCGATCGTTTCGCCTACGAGTTGAAGGGCCATTTTCCAACTTTCCCGTGTTTGACATACGCGAAAATAGCAAAACCATGGTCCAGTCGCAATAAGATTTCCAACTTTCGCGCATGTCACATACGCAAAAGTTGGACTTTTGGCCCTCTCCGGAGTGCCCCTACCCAAACGGACAAGATTGCCCGTGGGCCAGCTGAGGGCGATTTGAGCCCAAGAGGCCAGGGCAGCGGCAGACCTGTGTGTAGGTTCCCGCGTGGGTCTGGAATTCAGAGCACGCAGTCTACGGATACGGACCTCTGGCTCTTTTCACCGATCGGTGTCTTTACGACCTTCGTGGTCGGTTACATTGCAAGCCTCCTGCTGCCTCCGCCGCCTGGGGCGTTGGATGGGCTGACGATCTATGGCAAGCCCCGCTCCGGCACCTACTGAGCCCGTGGATGACGGGCGCACGAAGTCGTTTCCGACGAAGTCGAGGAGTCTTCGCCTGCGCGGGTTGTGCCCGCGATAGCGAAGAGCGTCCCGCTGCCCGTGGCAAGGGCACGGGCAGTGTCAGCACTACTTGAACATCGCGGTCGGAGAATGGCAACTCACGGCAGCGTAGATGTCAACGAATGACAAACGCACAGCGTCAACAATCACGAAAGCGCTTACGATGTTGCCTCGTCCTACAAAACCTCGACCCACTCGAAATCGCCCGAATCGCCTAGAGTAGTGCCTCAGAGGCCTCTGGCGGTGCGCTTAGCGGGTTCTCGCACGGTCGCTCCACGGTACGCTTGTTTGCGACAGCTGTCTAGCAAGACAGACTTAAGCGCTAGAATCGAGCCGTCGTCCAGCGAGACCTCGCCTAGCCTCGTCCACAACAATGGACGGCGACATAAGTACTCCATGGCAGTCCCCTCAATCATCCAATCGAATACCACGCCCAACCGGCTGCTCGCGCTAGTGGGCTTCTGCCTTACTTTCGCCACCTCCTGCTTCCCCGCCGAGCAAACCAAGCCAAACGTCCTATTCATCGCCGTAGACGATCTGAACCATTGGGTCGGCCACCTGGGCGGTCATCCCAATTCGCACACCCCAAACATCGACCGCCTTGCCGCGCGAGGCGTCTCGTTCACACGCGCCTACAGTTCCGCACCACTCTGCAATCCCTCACGCGTCAGCTTGATGACCGGCATCACCCCCGCACGGTCCGGCGTCTACGGCAACATGGAAAAACTTCGCACCCATTTGCCCGATGCCGTCACCCTCCCCCAATACTTTGGCGACCACGGCTACATCGCCAAAGGCGGCGGCAAGATCTATCACAGCAGAGGCGCCTACGATGAGGCGTCCTGGGATCAATACTTCTCCCCAAGCTCCGCTAAACGACCCGAAACGCCACGGCCCAAGAACGCCCCCGACGATATGTGGGTCAACTGGGGCCCCACGCCGCTCGAAGATGCAGACATGTTCGACGCGCAAATCGCAGATCAGGTCATCGCCGAACTCGAAAAGACGCACGACAAACCCTTTTTCATCGCCTACGGCCTCACCAAACCCCACATGCCCTGGGTCGTCCCGGCAAAGTATTTCGACCTCCACCCCCTCGATTCCATCTCTTTGCCACCTGTGATCGATAGCGATCTAGCAGACATCCCACCCTTCGGTCGCAAACTCGCCGCTGAAGTCTACGATCCCTCCGGCGCTAGAAACTTCGCCCACCCCGGCGGCGACCACGCCTCCATCCTCAAGCACAACCAGTGGAAGCACGCCGTGCAGGGCTACCTCGCCACCATCAGTTTCGCCGACGCACAGATCGGCCGCGTACTCGATGCGCTCGATCGCTCTCCCCACGCTCGCAACACCATCGTCGTCCTCTGGGGCGATCACGGCTGGCACCTCGGCCAAAAACAACACTGGCGAAAACACGCACTCTGGGAAGCTAGCACACGCACCACACTCGTCATCGCCCTCCCCGAAAACTCACCAATCGCCACACAAGGCGGCGTCCAATGCGATCGCATCGTCAGCCTCATCGATCTCTACCCCACTCTGCTCGAACTGGCTGGCTTGCCGCCGCGCCCCGGCCTCGACGGGCAATCCATCTCTCCGCTCTTAAGTGATCCATCTCTCCCCTGGACACGCCCCGCACTCACCACCTACGGCCAAAACAACCACTCGCTGAGATCCAGCCGCTACCGCTACATCCGCTACCACGATGGAACCGAAGAACTCTACGATCACCTTTCCGATCCCAACGAATGGAACAACCTCGCCCATCAATCCGTAACCGCCCAACACCGCGCCGTGATCGACGCGTTAGCCGAACACCTGCCCTCAGAAAATGAACCGCAAGCGGTCTATGAATAGCTGTGTAGCGATCGAAGAAATCATTCGCCGTACTTCTGCTCGCCCCACTCTTCGCTGTCCCTCAGTTCCAGTGGCGAGTGCTGTCAGAATCCCTGCTCGAACCAACGCGGAACCTCTGGGCTCAATTACGATTCCTTCCGACGAGTACAAATCCAAACCAGCGTCTCCGCTTATGTAAACCGTGGAAGGGTTGCACCATGGTCTAGCCGTAGAATGCTGGGTTTGCTGAACTCTCGTGACACAATCTGAGGTGGTCCACCGTGTCTCGAATTGAGCAGCTGTCTCACTACATGGGCTACGAGACGACAGTGAGTCATGCTCGGAGTTGACTCACGGAGGGTCGAGATGAAGGACGACGGAGCAGGTCGATCCTTTCGCCTACGAGTTGAAGGGCCATTCCCCAACTTTCCCGCGTTTGACATACGCGAAAGTTGGACTTTGGGCTCTCTCTGGCCTGCCCCTACCCAAACGGACCAGCTTGCCAGCAGACCAGCTGGAGGGCCTGCTGAGGGCGATTTGAGTCCAAGAGGCCAGGGTAGAGGCAGGCCTGTGTCTAGGTTCCCGCGTGGGTCTGGAATTCAGAGCGGGCACCGAAGCGCCTTGCGCCAATTCGGAGAATCGCCACAGGCTGCTGGCAAAGCGCGAGCCCGAGCAAGCGATGCGCGGCTGCCCGATACGTGTCAAGCTCATCCGCCCGGAGAACCTTGCGGCATCCGCGCACGGGGTCTGACCCGTGAGAATGCCCCTCAACCCCTAAGGCGTAATCGCCCATTCGCCAGCTTTGGCGGCACAGTCCCGCTTGAATGAACGGACGGTGGCGATATGGCTGCAATGCATGGCGTCGACAAGATAATCCGACTCGCTGGATGCGCGCTCCCGAGCGGAATCCAGACAACGGCCGAGAAAGGCTTGACAAGCCGGCGGGAACTGCTCTTGCATCGTTTCGATGTTAGGGCGACGCGCATCGCGCTGCGCCCCAGAAAAGAGTACGTAGGAATGGCAGCCCGCCAAGTGGCGAGAGAGATGGTCTACCATGCTCAAGTCGCCACGTTCGATCAGCCGCAGAGCATGGCGAATACCATCGGCGAGGTTGTCTTTCCAGATCCGATCGACAGGCACAGCATCCGGAGCGATATCGCAGCCCGACACTCGTTGGAGGATTCCAGTGGCTTGGTCTGATCGTCCAGATTCAGCCAGCGACAGGGCCTCCTTCAAGCCGGACTCAAAGTCTTCCCGATCGAATGCTCCAACCGGCATGGGAATTAAGGCAAAGGGCAGCACCGTTGATGCCCAGCGGAGAAACCGCATAATTGGCGCACGTTTCATGAAGCGGCCCACATCTATAGACACCGAAAGTAAGATGATTCCCCGACTTTCCATTGTCGGTGATTCGCCACTCGGTTCATGATGGGGATCGAATGCTAACAACCGGACGTTAACGGGATGATTGGGCACTGACTCAATTCAAGCAAGTACTTTGGTGGCTGCGCATTTTCGCGGGAATCGACCCTCCAAGCGCAGCCATTATGTGCGGCGGGTCCGGCCGCAACCGGACGGTCATTTCGCAGGGCTACCCGCCGAACACCCGGCCGCGGTGCTGGCCGACCAGCAGTTGGAACAGCCGGTGCGCCATCAGTTCGTGGAGCGTGAGCAACTCGCGGTTGGCTTCCACGACGTCGTCGACGCCGCCTGTCGCTCCCCCGCCCGCTCTAAGTGCTTCGGTGGCTTCGCACATGACCGGGTCTTCCAAGACCTCGCCAGCAATATTCCAAAGGGTGATGAAGCGGTCCACCGCGCCAGGGAAGCTGACCTTCCAGACGCCGTAATTGGAAGTGGTGCGCGGCGGCTTAAAGTCGAGGTTGAAGGGGCCCTCGTACCCATGGGACCGCAGCAGCACCAGCACGTTGAGCCAGTCCAGCGGATTGACCACGCCGATGCCCAAGTCCACATCGTGCTTGAGGGGGTATCCATCGTTGATGTCGAAATGGAACAGCTTCTTGCAGAGCAAGGCGCGCGCTAGCACCGCCCGTGTCGCGCCACCCCACATCAACTCGTGCAGGTACTCCGGGTTCAAGCCAACCATCTCAGGATGGTCCAGCAGGCCGCTGGAGATGAACGCCAGCATGGCGTCGCTGCTGGGCAGGATGATCTGCGCCTGCGGCTCGAAGGGCTTCGCCTCCAAGCAATGCTTGAGCGCCGGGCGCCCCTTCTCGGCAGCCACCTGCAAGTCGCGGGCGCAGGCGGCGTTCAGGCCGTCCGCAAACCAGCGCAAGGTGTCGGTCTCGTCGATCGCGCCTTGCACCATGTAGCCGAGCGTGCCCGGCCAGTACACCGCGAAGCTGGCCCCCAACTCATGGCCGATGTCAACCGTGTTTTCAAGCCGGCGCGCCGCATATTGCCGCACCTCCGGCGCCTCGGCGGCGGCACTGGCGGCAAAAACCGGATGGAAGAATGTCTCGCACGTGACCATCGAGCACTGCACGCCGTGCTCGTCGAGGGCTTGGTTGATGCGGGCGACGGTCTCCGCCTGGCGGTCAGTGAACAGGTCGTTGGTGTCGATAACGTCCGTGTCGTGGGTTGTCCAGCAGGGAATGCCCAACTCGCCGAGGTGGCGAATCACCTCTTCAAATCCCACCGGTTCTCGAGTGGGGGCGTGGAAGAGGGCTTGGCCCTCGTAGGCACCAGCCCATTGCGGTCCGCTGATGTAATACTTGCGGCGCTGCTCGGGAGTGTAGCTTCCGCCTGCGAGTTGCATCAGGCGGTCGGTCAGTGAGCGCTGATCGGCTCTGGGGATTGGAGACATTGAACCCAGTAGAACGCCCCGCAGCCA
Organism: Bryobacterales bacterium; assembly: GCA_965207255.1. Lineage (GTDB taxonomy): Bacteria > Acidobacteriota > Terriglobia > Bryobacterales > UBA6623 > VXMF01. The sequence continues at coordinate 1,980,434 of OZ242276.1, forward strand.
AGCAAGTCAAGCTCCACCCCTGGGTAATGGCGCTAGCGGCCGGTCATACTTGACACAGGCCCTCGGTTCTGTGTACAACGGGGGTAGTGCGGGTAGGGCTGCGCATTTTCCGTCCGCAGACGATGGCTTGGCTGCGAGCAGCATTGCAGGCGGGTGTGTTGTCGCGGGCGGCCTTGGGTCGCGGGGTCTGCGAGCAGGAGGATTGGCGCAATCGCAAGGGCGAGTATTGCACGGCCTCGGCGCGCAAGGCGCTGCCCGAGCTGGCCGCCGATTTGAAATTGCCGCTGCCGGCAGCCCGGCCGGGCCCGCCCGCCGGGCGCGTGCGCTGCAGCCCGGCCGCGCCCGTGGCGGCGACCGTCTTCAGCGGCTCGCTGCAGGAACTCGGCGAGGTGCGCGTGCGGCTGGCCGCCAGCGAGGCCGACCGGCGGCTGTGTGCCGAACTGCTCCAAGCGCAGCATCCGCTCGGCCCGGGCCGGGCCCCCGGCTGTCGGCTGAGCTATCTGCTGGAAGCGGAATGCGGGCCGCTGGGCGTGCTCTCGTTCGTGGCGGCGGCGTTCCGGCTGGGGCCGCGCGATGCCTACCTGCAATGGGATGAGCGCACGCGCGGAGCGCATCTTGAGCGCATCGTGAACAACGACCGGTTCTTGCTGCTGGAGGGCGTACAGGTGCCCAATCTAGGCTCGCACGTGTTGGGCCAGGCGCTGCGCAGACTGGCCGGGGACTGGCAGCGGGCGCACGGCGTGCGCCCGTGGCTGGCAGAGACCTGCGTGCAAAGTTGGCGCCCGGGCACGAGCTACAAGGCGGCCGGCTGGCAGTGCGTGGGAGACACCCGGGGGCGTCCGCCGGGAGCCGCCGAGGCAGGCGAGGCGAAGGCGGTCTGGCTGCTGGGTTTGGAGCCGGACTGGCAGGCGCAGCTGTGCCGCCCGGCGGAGCGCCAGCTGGGCCAGTACCCGGCCCTGGAACTGGACGAGGATGCCAACTGGGCGCGCCGCGAGTTCCTGCGCTCGGACCTGCCGGACGGGCGCCTGCGGGAGCGGCTCGAGCGCATGGGCCAGAGCTGGGAACGCCACCCGGGACAGGATCTGCCGGCGATCTTCCCGCAGCCGGCGGAGCTGCGGGCGGCCACGCGCCTCTTGCACAATGACAAGGTGCAAGACGTGGACATCTTACAGCCGCACCGGGAGGCGCTGCTGGAGCGGGCGCAGGTGGAGTCGACGGTCTTGCTGGTGCAGGACACGACCACGCTCAACTTCACGAACCTGAAGGCTTGCACGAGCGGGTTGGGGCCGTTAAAGGAGCGCGCGAGCAGTGCGCGCGGGCTGTTCGTGCATGCGACGCTGGGCTTCACCGAGGGCGGGCGCCCGCTGGGGGTCAGCGGGCTGGAACGCTGGGCGCGCCCGGAGCAGGAGCCAGACCCGGCTGCGGAGCGCGAGAAGGAGAGCCAGCGCTGGTTCCGGGGGCTGCGGCAGGGGCAGGAGTTGGGACGCTGCAGCCCGCAGACGCGGGTCGTGGTGGTGGGGGACCGCGAGAGCGACATCTTCGGATTGTTCGAGCGGCAGGCCGAGCGCCGCGAGCAGGCCGGGTTGCTGGTGCGGGTGAACTTGGGACGGCAGCGCAAGGTGCGGGCGTGGGACGCGGGCTTCGGCAAGCAGATGCTGCGGGCGATCGAGGCGCAGCCGGACTTCGAGCAGGCGCTGGTGACAGGCCGCAAGGTGGAGATCGAGTCGCAGGGCGGGCAGCGGGCGAGGCAGAAGCGCACGGCGCTGACGGAGATCAGCATCGGGCGCGTGGAGTTGCAGCCGCCGGCGGGCCGGCGGGGAGCGGCGGCGGCGTTGCCGGTGTGGCTGGTGCGGGTGCTGGAGCGGGAGCCGCCGGAGGGCGAAGCGGGGTTGGAGTGGCTGCTGCTGTCGAGCGAGGGCGAGCGCACAGCGCAGTGGGCCGAGCGGATCGTGTGTTGGTACGAGCGGCGCTGGGCGATCGAGGAGTATTTCCGGCTGCTCAAAAGTGGCACGCGGATTGAGGACCGGCGGCTGCACGATGCGCAGGCGCTGGGCAAGTGCCTGGTGTTCGACGCGATCACGGCCTGGCGCGTGTTCAGCTTGGAGCGCTACGCCCGGGACGCGCCGCAGACGCCGGCTGCGGAGGTGCTCACAGGGGACGAGATGGCCGTGATCGAGGCCGTCGCGGAGGCGGAAGGCTTGCGCCCGCCGGGCGAGCGCGGCCAGCCGCCGGGCGCGGACATTCGCACTTGGGTCGTGCTGCTGGCGCGGCTGCGCGGCTGGCGGCCGAAGAAGCGCCGGGAACTGCCGGGCAACGAGGTGCTGTGGAAGGCCTACCAGCAACTGCAAACGATGGTGCGCTACCGGCAGGCGCAGTGCGAACCGCCGTAGCCGTGCCCGCCGGGTGTGCAGAGTTACATTATTCCGGCAGTAGATTCTCAAATTCCTCCGCCGACACGAAGAGGCTTTTTCTCACATTGTTCCGCTGCGGCCGGAAGGAATTTGGAGCCGCAGTGGCCCGAGCGAGCCTGGAGGGGCGGGCTTGCCCCTGCTGGGAGCCCGAGGTCTTGCTCAGATTGTTCTGATTTCCAACCCTTCTGACGTCAATCTAATTCGAGAAAAATGGCCGTTTTCTGTCGGAATAATGTGAATCTGTAGACTGGGCTGGCCGGGCGTGTCTTCTGGAAGCGCAGCGGTCGGCTCTCGGCAGGGGAGCGTGAGGCGGGAGAACGCGTGCCGTGTGGGAAATCCATGCGCGAGGCTGGCAGGGGCCACTGCGCAACGCACTGAGCGGGATCGCCATGCCGGCCGCACAGCCCCAACCCCCTTCCACGACCAGCTGCGTGTGTCTGAGGTGGTGCGCCGGTCTCCCCCGCCGCCGGTAGGCCCTTCCTGACACCTCAAGACCAACTCTGAGCATCGACCCAACATTGCCTCGAAACTTCCAGCGTCAACTATGACCGGCCGCTAGGTAATGGCGTTAGGTGCGGGACGACCAGTTCGCGGCTCGCGCTGGGACCGGCCAATGGCTTCTCGGGGTGCGGTTCGTCAGGGCTTGTCCCGAGACGACTGCGCCCGCAGCGCCACGCCTCGCAGCAGGCGGGCAGGCTTTCTCAGGAGCAAATCGAACAGGTGCGGCGCGACTTGCAGGAGGTCGGCAAGAAATGGTGTCGCCCCGTGTCCTACCACCAACACGTCGCGACGATGCAATAGGTAGTTCAAGCCGGTCGTGGCCACGGAGAACGCTATGGAGACGGCCACGCTCTCAGACAGCTTCTCCGTCCCGCGGAACCAATGGACGGTGAACTCGATGCCGTGGCCCATCGCCGGCAGCACTGCCATCATGACGACGCTGCCGACCCATGCCGGCTGGACCCGGCGAAACGACTGCGACAGAGCCGCCAGCGTGCCTACCATCGGAGCCCTGTAGCAAAGCTCGGTCACGGCGGCGGCGACCGCGCTGTTCCAGCTGGCCGTGAGGTTCACGGTGAAGAAGATCGTGGTGCGCAGGGCAGCGCTGATAAGGGCAGCTTTCCAATTCCAGTTGCGGATCAGTCGATCCACGGGATGCCGCAGAAGATCCGCGACCGCGCCGCTAAGGGTTGTGGACAGAGCCTGAGCACCGTCAGCAGGGTTCGGACTCTTGGGATCCATGCGCAGGGCGCGGCTCAGAAACGCCTGACTCGGCCGCAGTGCAAGCGGCGGGGTGCAAGGAGGCTGCTTCTCCCATCATCGCAGTAGAGAAGTCGACTACGAGCGAACAAACCCTACTGGCCGAGGTCGTGGCACAAGTAGCACTCGTTGGAAACTTGCCTCTGCGCGTGGCAATTCATGCAGACCACCATATTGGTCGAGAATTCCTGGCTGAGCACCCTCCTGTCCTGCACAGGGCCGTGACAGTCGGCACATGCCAGCTCTTCCGCAGCGTGCTCGGCATGGCTGAAGAAAACGAAGTCCGGCACTTCATAGACGCGCTGCCAGCGGATCTTGGTGCCCTGGGGCAGAGCCGCGAGCGTTCGCACAGCAGAGCTCTCTACGGCGATTGCTTGGTGGCATAGCATGCACTTGTCACGATCCGGCAAGCCGGCTTGCGCGCTGGCCGTCGCGCCAGGATGACAATCCACACACGCCATTCGATTCTGCATGTGCAACCGATGGTCGAAGGGAATCGGCTGTGGCCCGACCTCCCTGGGCAGATCTTCCGGCGGGGGCTGGTAGGGCGGTGCTTGGCCGGACCCTGGCAAGGCTGCGAGCGCAGCCGCCGCAATTGCCATCAGGGGCGCTCGTCGCTCGAAGCGCATTTCGAGGCTAACGCTTCCGTTGCCCGATCTGGTGGCGGGTGTAGGGCGAGCCCAGACCCGCTATTTCGACATTGACCAGGAACGGCTTTTCGCTGCGGAACGCGCGGTCGAAGGCGTCCGGCAGCTGATCGCGCGAGGTCACGTGCGCGCCATCGCCGCCAAAGCCCTTCATCACCAAGTCGTAGCGTGTGTTCCTGAGCTCGCAGGCAACCGTGGGCGAACCGGGGTAAAAGCCGTCCTGCAGCTCGCGCTCGACACCCCATCCAGCATCATTGCCGACGATGACGACGAGCGGCAATCCGTAGCGGACGGCGGTATCGAGCTCACCGATGTAAAACCCGAGCGAGCCATCGCCGGTGATGACCACGGATTTGGAATTGGGCCGCAGGATCTGGGCGCTCAGGCCGATCGGCAGGCCGACTCCCAGGCCCGCCAAGGAGCCGAGCCGCATCCACCGGCCCGGCTGGCGGGCGGAGAGCATGTAGCGGCCCCAGTGGACGAAATCTCCCCCGTCCCAGCAGATCGTGGCATCGGAGGGCAGCTTCTCCCGCAAGGCTTCGTAGACGTGCAGCGAGTGCATGGGCGTGCGGGACTCGGCCATCTCAGCCGCGACTTTGGCCGCGTACTCGTCGCAGCCGCGCTGCACTTCGGCCAGCCAACCGGAGCGATCCGGGGGGGCACTCGCGGCCAAGGCTTCGTTGAAGGCCGACAGGGTGGTCTTGGCATCGGCAAGAATGCCGACTTCCAGCGACCGGTTCATGCCCAATTCCGTGCCGCAGACATCGATCTGGACAGTCTTGACGCCATTTCCGAACAGCTGCGAACCACCCATGCGGAGGCCGTAGTCCATGCGCTTGCCGATGACAAAGACCAAGTCGGCCTTGTGCAATGCGTTGACGACCGCGGGATTGATAGTGGAATCGGCGTAGCCGAAACTCAGCGGGTGGTCGTCCGAGACCATCCCGCGCGCCAACGTGGCGGTGAACAAAGGGGCGTTGACCGCTTCGACGAATGCCCTGAGCTCATGCTCGGCCCCTGACCAATAGGCCCCTGAGCCGGCCACGACGGCGGGGCGTTCGCAGGCGGCAAGCAGGTCCATTACGCGGTCGAGGTCGGCGCTGGCGGGCGCGCTCCTTAGGATTTCGATGCGCTCCCTCGGAATGGGCGCGTGCGTCTCGTTGCGTTCGGTGAACAGATCGACCGGAACGCTCAGGTGGGCCACGCCGGGCCGGCCGTGCAGCATCTCCAAGAACGCGCGTTTGACGTGAAACGGGATTTGGCCCGAGCGGGCCGGCACGGCAGCGTACTTGGTGATCCCCTGCACCAGCTTGAGCTGGTCCATGTCTTGGAATGCGTAGCGGTCCCGTGCGCCGGAATCGCTCATGCCGCTGACAGCCAGCATGGGCACGGCGGTAGCGTCGGCTGTGGCGATGCCGGTGATGGAGTTCGTATGCCCGGGGGCGCCAGTCACCATCGAGACGCCGGGCGTGCGCGTGAGGCGGCTCCAGCCGTCCGCCATATGCACCGCCGCCGATTCGTGGCGCGTGTCATAGACCGACATCCCCTCCCGCACGGCAGCTTTCAGCACATCATTGAGGTGGTCCCCCACCAGGGTGAAGATCTTTTCGACACCTTGGCTGCGCAAGCTACGAACGAATAGCTCCGATCCTGTGGGCATGACTTAGCAGCATACTACTTGGACACAGGCTCCCCGCGCATCGCCGACCCATAGAGGCTGCCGGCGTACGCCCGGTTGTAGCGCAATGCCCCCGAGCGATGAGCAAGTGCCGGTAATCGCAGCTTGGGAAGCGCTCCTGCTCGGCACTGCTCCAGCTCATCAACAGCTGCAGAGGGCTCGTGCCGAACCTGATTTAGCCGCGGGCATGGTGTTCTCCGCTTGAAGCTTGGGGCCAGCATCGTTAGGATGAAATCAGAAGCCGCGGTCGGGGCACGATCCGCGGCGAGAAGGCAGCAGAATGTTCCTGACGGACGAATTCCGGCTCAAAGTCGGCTTGGCAGAGCAACTCAAGGGCGGCGTGATCATGGACGTCACCGATGCGAGCCAAGCACTCATCGCCCAAGACGCGGGCGCGGTGGCCGTGATGGCGCTCGAGCGCGTGCCGGCCGACATCCGCAAGGAAGGCGGCGTGGCGCGCATGGCCAACATCCAGAAGATGCGCGAGATTATGTTAGCCGTCGAGATTCCGGTGATGGCCAAGGCACGGATCGGCCACTTCGCCGAGGCCATGGTGCTGCAAGCTCTCAAGGTGGACTATATCGACGAGAGCGAAGTCCTCACCCCGGCCGACGAAGAGCACCACATCGACAAGCACGGCTTCAAGGCCCCGTTCGTCTGCGGAGCGCGCAACCTGGGCGAAGCGCTGCGCCGCATCGGCGAGGGCGCGGCCATGATCCGCACCAAGGGCGAGGCGGGCTCGGGCAACGTGGTGGAGGCGGTGCGCCACATGCGCGCCATCCGCCAGCAGATTAAGCACCTGACGGTCGTAGGTCGCGACGAGCTAGCTCGCTTCGCCAAGGACTTGCAAGCACCCCTGGAACTCGTGGAATGGGTGTCACGCGAGGGTCGCCTGCCGGTGCCCAACTTTTCCGCCGGCGGAATCGCCACCCCGGCCGATGCCGCCTTGGTGATGAGTCTAGGCGCGGAAGCCGTTTTCGTCGGTTCGGGCGTGTTCAAGTCGCAAGATCCCGAGCGCCGGGCCGCCGCTATCGTCAAGGCGACGACCTTCTTCAGCGACCCTGAGAAGCTCTTGGAGTCTTGCGAGGATCTCGGCGAGCCGATGCCCGGGCTAGACGTGGCAAGCCTTGACGAGGGCGAGTTGCTGCAAACGCGTGGCTGGTAGCGGCCAGCGGCGCGCTAGGGGCGCGCCCGTCAGCAGCCGCCCGCGCCATGCGCGAAACTCGCGATGAAGGTCGGGGTGTTGGCCCTGCAGGGCGACTTTGAGGCGCACTCGCAACGGCTGGCCCAACTCGGCGCCGAGCCAGCCCACATGCGCTACGCGAGCCAATTGCGCGAAGTCGACGGACTGATCCTGCCCGGCGGCGAGAGTTCGACCAACATCATCCTGCTCGAGCGGGAAGGGCTCTGGGACGAATTGCTCGAATTCTCTCGGAAGAAGCCGATCCTCGGCACCTGCGCCGGCGCCATCCTGCTGGCCAGCCAAGTCTCGAACCCGTCCCAGCGCTCGCTGGCCGCGATGGATATGTCCATCGAGCGCAACGCCTACGGCCGCCAGATCGACAGCTCGATCCGCACCATCGAGCCCGAGCCGGAATTTGTCGAGCGGACCTCCACAGGCCCGCTGGAAGCTGTCTTCATCCGCGCTCCGATCATCCGTTCCATCGGCCCGCAGGTCAAACCGCTGCTGCGCGATGGCGACGAGCCAATCCTGGTCGAGCAGGGCTTGCACCTCGCGGCCACGTTCCATTCCGAGCTGACGCCCGACACGCGCCTGCACGAGTTGTTCCTAGACAAGGTGCGCTTGGCCTGAAGCTGGGTTCGGGGCTGCGATTCAAGCTGGTACGATACGTCCGCATGCCACTGTTGAAAAATCTCATCGGCACGGCGGTGCGCAAAGCGGTGGAAGACCCCCGGGTGCGCAAAGCGGCCAAGGACGTCTACGAGGGCAAGATCAAGCCCACGGCCCAATCGGCGTGGGACAAGGCCAAGCCGGAGATCGAAGAGAAGTGGGAGCAGGCGAAGCCGAAAATGGAAGAGGCTTGGGCGAAGACCAAGCCAGCGGTCGCCGAAGCGACCAAGAAAGCCGCATCCGAGGCTGGCAAGCTGGCAAACCAGGTGAAGCGAGAGGTCCAAGAACGGGCGGCCAAGAAGGCCGACGACCGCTGATCCCCGGCACGCCAAGGAGCAAGCCCGTGGCCCTGCCCGGCATCTACGTCTCAATTCCCTTCTGCGCGCAGAAGTGCACTTACTGCAACTTTCGCTCCGACGTGTACTCCCGCGCTCTGCGCGCCAAATACCTCCGCTGCCTCGCTGACGAGATCCGTCGCGCCGACCTTCCGCACGCGGAGACGCTGTACTTCGGCGGGGGCAGCCCAAGCCTGTTGGAGCCGGAAGAGTTCACGGAGATGGCGGCTGCCCTGCCCTCGCAATCTTGGCGCGAGGCCACGATCGAGGTGGCGCCAGGCGAGGCGACTCCGCAGCGCGTCGCAGCCTGGTCGCAGGCTGGCATCAACCGCGTCAGCTTCGGGGTGCAGTCCTTCGTCCCGCAGGTCGCTCGGGCGGCCGGTCGCAAGCACGACGGCGAGACAGTTAGCACGGAGATGGAACGGTTGGCGTCGGCGGGGATCGGCAACGTCTCGATGGACCTCATCGCCGGTCTCGCCCGGCAGACCTTCGCAACTTGGCAGCAGTCCCTGGCGTGGATCGAGAAGCTGGCACCGGGTCATGTTTCCGTTTACATGCTGGAAGCCGACGACGACAGCCGCCTGGGCCGCGAGTTGCGCTCGGGAGGGTCGCGCTACGGCGCTAGCGAGGTCCCGCCTGAGGATCTGATCTTGGATCTGTACCTGTCCGCCGTGGAGCGCTTGCAGAACCTTGGCTACCAACGCTATGAGGTCTCGAACTTCGCCCGCCCGGGCGCCGAGAGCGCCCACAACTTCAAGTACTGGCGCATGGAACCGTACTTTGGATTCGGCAGTGATGCGCACTCGTTCGATGGCGCGCAGCGTTGGTGCAACGCGCCCAGCGCCCCGGAATACGTCAGCCGGCTAACGAGCGGCGACTCGGCTCGCGTCTCGAACGAGCGGCTCGACAACGAACGCCTGCTCGAAGATCGGATCCTGACCGGCCTGCGCACCAAGCAGGGCGTCCGGTGCAGCGCAGGCGAATGGGAGCGGTTGCGGGCCAACGCGGCGATTCTAAGCGAACGTGGGTGGCTGGTTGCGGAGCCACCGGCGCTGCGACTCACGGACAGCGGCCTGCTATTCGCGGACCAAGCGATTGCCGAGTTGCTCGGCTGACGCACTGGGTCAGCGACCGAAGAATCTGGCAACCTCGCCCAGATCGCTGGTCCTGGCGTAATCGGGGAGGCTGCTCAGAAAGATCTTCCCGTAGGACTTGGTGCGGATACGGTTGTCCAACATCACCAGCACGCCGCGATCCGATGCGGAGCGGATCAAGCGCCCGAAGCCCTGCTTGAGCGCCAATGTGGCCTGCGGAATCTGATACTCCCGAAAAGCATTGCCGCCTTCGGCGTTGATCCGTTCCGTGCGAGCCTGCACGAGCGGGTCCGACGGCACTGCGAACGGCAGCTTGTCAATGATCACGCAACTGAGTTGCTCGCCGGGTACATCCACGCCTTGCCAGAAGCTGGCCGTGGCAAACAGCACGCAGTTCTGCGTTTGACGAAAGCGGTCGAGCAACTCCGCGTTCGGCCCCTGTCCCTGCAGCAGGCAGGGAAACCCCAATGTCTTCGACACCAGCCGATGCACCTCGCGCATCTGGCGGTAACTCGTGAACAGCACGAACGCCCGCCCGCGGGTGATCTCGAGGATGCCTTGGATCTCGCTCGCTGCGCACTCGGGGAATTCTCGCGCCCTCGGCTCCGGCATGCGCTCCGGCAGGTAGAGCAGGGCTTGCCGCCGAAAGTCAAAGTGGCCCGGGATCACGCTCTCGTAGGCGGAGTGGAGGCCTAGCCTGCCACGGATGTATTCGAAGCTGTCCTCGACAGCCAAGGTGGCCGAAGCGAGCACCGCGCTGCCATGTTGCCGGAACAGGCGCTCGTCGAGGATCGGCCCTAGGTCGATCGGGGTGGCATGCAGGTACACGCCGTTGCCTCGCTTGTCGACCCAGTAAACGAAATTTCCGGTATGGTCATCAGCCACCGAGGCCAGCGCCGAGTTCCCGTCCGCTTCCGCCAACACGGCATCGTCGACATCGCCCAGCAACACTTTGAGCAGCGCCCCGGTCTCGCTGGTCCGCCCGCGCAGGAGTTGCGTCTCCTCGCCGCGATCCCGAACCAACCTCAGGGTGGAGTTCAGGCCCTTCAGGGCAGCATGCAGGCCGCCGTACTCTGCTGCGTGCTCCTCGCGAAACGTCCCGCGTTCGCTGAACACCTGCCTCGGCTGGAAATCGTCGAAGAGGGCAAAAAAAGCCTTGGCGCTGGCCCGCAAGAACCTTACCGCCGCGTCCAGTTTTCTTGAAGCGAAACCGCCCTGTTTGGCGGCGGCCAGTGTGTGCCGGGCTAGATCCTCGACCTGATGGCTGCTCAGCACCTGCCCGAAGAACTGGCCGGCCACGCTCTCCATCTCGTGCGCCTCGTCGAACACAACGGTTTCGTGCGGCGGAATGATCGGCCCGAAATCGTCGTCGTCCGCCCGCATGGCGAGGTCGGCGAAGAACAGGTGGTGGTTGACCACCACCAAATCCGCCTCGCGGGCACGCTGGTGCATCTTGGTCACAAAGCACTGGGAGAACTGCTCGCACTTCCGGCCCGGGCAGGCTTCGCGGCGCGCGTCGAGTCTCGGCCAGAGCTTGCTGTCGGCGGGAAGTCCCTCCAAATCCGCGCGGTCCCCTGTCTCGGTCTTCTGGGCCCATTCGCGGATCAGGGCGAACTCGGTCGTCTCCTTAAGTCCGCTCAGCGACGGCTTGCGCTCCTGTTCGGCCAGCTTCTCGATGCAAACGAAGTTGTTGCGGCCCTTCATCACGGCGACCTGCAAGGGCTGTCCTAGGGCGCCCTCGAGGAAGGGCACATCCTTACGCACGAGCTGTTCCTGCAAGTTCTTCGTGCCGGTGGAGATCACCGCCCTTCGGCCGGCTAGCACCAGCGGGACCAAGTAGGCGAGGGTCTTGCCGGTGCCGGTGCCCGCTTCCAAGACCAGGTTGCGCTTTTCCTCGATTGCCCTCTCAATCTCTTGGGCCATCTGGAGTTGGCCGGAGCGATCCTCCCAGCCGGGCATGCTGGCTGCCAGAATGCCTTCCGGGCCAAAGAATGCGTCGACCGAGGAGGGGGGCGCAGGGTGTTCTTCGAGATTCGGCACGCGACCTTCGAACCTATCTAATGTAGTCCCAGCGACTAACACCAAGGTTAGCCTCGCGCCACCAAGGACTCCAGCAAGCGTTCGTAGCTATCCGCGACGGCCTCCCAGTTGTAGCGCTCAGCTGCCTCGCTGGCCGCCGCTCGGCGAAGGGTCTGCACACGTTCGGAACTGGCCGCTTCCATCTCCTCGATGCGTGCGGTGAGTCCGCCCTCGCGGGCGCTGAAGCTGAGTCCCGCCCGGCCTGCTACCTCGCGGTTCTCGGGCGTTTCCAGGTACAGCACGGCGCAGCCCCGTCCCATCGCTTCGACCAGGGCCGGGTGCGTGCCCCCGACCTCGGTCGCGTGAACGTAAGCGTGGCAGTGCGACTGCAGCTCGGAGTAGGCGTCGCCATAGACAGCCCCGGTAAAGACGATGCGCGGATCTTGGGTGGACTTGACCTGGCGGATGTACTTGGCCGCGTATGGCGCGTCGCCCACCATCACCAAGCGCCGCCGGGTCGAACTGCGCTCGAATTCCCGCACGACCAGCAAGGCGTTGTTCTCCGGCTCGAAACGGCTGACGTACAGGTAGTAGCGGCCCGGTTCCAGTCCTAATTCATCCAGCTTGGCGGCGGTCGGCGATGGTGCGGTCGGCGCTCCGTAGGCGATGAACTCGGTATCGAGCCCGAACCGCTGGCGATAGTAGGAGCGGACAGCCAGCGCATCCGTGACCACGCGGTCGGGGCACAGCGTCGACCAGCGCTCGCAAATGGCGTACCACGCCCGGGCGGCCACGCCCCACTTGCGGCGCTTGCGCTCGAGGCCATCGACGTTGAGCACGGTGGGGATGCCCGCCAGGCGCGGCCAATACGTGAACGCAGCGTTGGCGCCGTTGCAATAGATCGCGATATCGGCACCGCGCAGCAACAAGTGCAAGGTGGAAAGCAACGTGTGGACAGCCGTGTCTGTATACTTGCCGCGAATCGTGGGCAGTACCACCAATCGGGCACCGCGACATTCGCGCTGTCTGCTAGCGTAGTGCGCGCGGCAGTAGACCGTGACTTGGTGCCCGCGCTCGACGAGGCGTGCGGCGAGCTCTTCGGCGAAAGTCTCGAAACCGCCGTAGTTGGCGGGGATGCCCCGGGTGCCCAGCAGGGCAATCTTCATCTGGCGTGGTAGCGGACAGGCTCCGCGGCCAGCTCCGCTCTCCGCGTCGCTTGGGCGAGATTGCCTTGCAGTGGCACGCTGACCGGGCGGTAGCGGAACCAACTCGCCATGTACGACTCGTCCACGCGCCGCCGGGCCTGGATCCAGCGGCGCTTGCGCAGGGCACCTTGGAAATTCCGCGCAAGGTAGAAGAACGCCCGCAGCGAGTAATGCTCGATCAGAACGCAGTACGCCACGATGCCGAGATCCCGGAACGTGATGGGCAGGAAGTTGCGGGCGTACAGGCCGGGGGTGATGTTCTTGATGCGCATCAGGAAGCGGTTCTTCACTGAATGCATGTTGATCTCGGCCGGAAGCTGGTTGCGCATGCCCGGGCGCAAGCTGCGCACATGGTAGGCCGCCGCGCGCGGGTCGAAGATGCACTTCCAGCCCAGCAGCTGGGCCCGCCAAGCGACATCGGCGTCTTCGCGGTAGGCGAAGAACTCGGCGTCGAAGAACTCCCCGTCCACGGAAACGTCGGCGATCATCTCGCGCCGATAGCAGGCCGCTGCTGCGGTGGCCCCGAAGACGTACTCGTATTGGCGGTAGTGTCCGTTGTTGGTCTCCATGCAGCCGCGGTCCTTGTGGCGCAGCATCGGCGTGAAGAACATGCCGGTCGAGTCGAGCCGCTGGACGCCTTCGATGTCGAAGCTGGCATCGGCCAGCAGCAGCTTGCCGCAGATCGTGCCAACCATCGGGTCCCGATCAGCAGTCATCATCAGGCTGGCGACGAAGTCCGACAGCAACAACACGTCAGGGTTGAGGGTCAGCACCCAATCGCCGCGAGATAGGGCGATCGCTTGGTTCTGGGCAGCGGCGAAGCCGATGTTCTCCTCGTTGTAGACGACGACGCAGGAATCCTCGAAGCGCTCGAGAATGTCGCAGGTGCCATCCGTGGAGGCATTGTCGATGACGATCACCTCCAGCGGCTGGTGCGTCTGCTCCAGCGCGGATTCCAAGCAGCGGCGGATGAATCTGCCGCTGTTGTACGTGACCACCGTTACCGATACCAGAGGCTTGCCTGACATGTGGATTCGTTCCGTTCCGAGGATTCCGTGAAGGGGCCTATGCGCTCACGACACGCTGGGCGAGCTTGGAAATCCAGATTTCACGAGGCGAGCCGTATTCCAGTAAGCGCGGGCTTGCGCGGCGGAGCGAACCCGCACGCAGGAATAGAGCGTTCGCAATACCAACCCCGCCAGTACCGCACATCGAACGCAGCGCAAACGGCCGCACGAGAAGTGTTTCTCGGCGTAACGCAATAATCCACCATACCAAGCCAAGAGTCTCTCTTGCACGGGCAGGGTGTCGACGGCATGCGCGCCGGCGTGCCGGGCCACCACAGCGGGGGTGTGGCGGAGCCTGAAGCCGGCGTCGCTGAGGCGCTTGCAAAGATCCACGTCTTCAAACCAAGCAGGGTGGAACCGCTCGTCCAACCCGCCAACTGCGGCGAGTGCTTCGCGGCGCAGCAACAGCAAGGCGCCGGCCGGCTGCTGCACGTCGCAGGCCATCCCAACGCGAATATCGAGCAATCGGTAGCGCAGATTGACCGGGTTGCGCTTCCATGCGCGGTTGAGGCCGAGCGCCTCGAAGACCAAGGTGGTTGGCGTGGGCAGCGAGCGCGCGAAGAAGCCTAACTGTGCGGAGCCATCGGGACCCGTCAGTAAGCCGCCCGCGCCCGCGACGCCTTCGGCATCGCACTCTGCGGCAAGCCCGGCCAGGTCCGTGAGCAGTTCGCAGTCAGGGTTGAGCAAGAGAACATAGGGCGCGTCCGTCGCGAGAATGCCTTGGTTCGCGGCTGCGGCGAAACCGCGATTGGAATCGTTGTCGATCCAGGCAGCCCATGGAAAACGCGCCTGCAGCTCAGGACTGGGCGATTCGCCGGGCGTGTTGTCGACCACGACTGCCTGTGCGACCTTGCCAGCCAAGGCCGCGAGGCAGTTGGGCAGGTGTGACCCCGATCGATAGGCCACGATCACCGCAGCCACGGCCGCGGTCAAGCCGGCCTCCCGGGCGGCTGCCCGACCAGCCGGAAATACCATCTCCAATACGTGTCCCAGCCGCCGGCTCGCTGCAACGCGGCGATCTCCCGCTCCCCGGCCCGCAGCGCGGCAGCCAAGCTCTGCTCCCCACGACGCGAAGACGGACGCCAGTGCGAGCGGCAATCCTCCAGCCCAAGGAGAATGCCGGACAGCCAAGCCCGGTAGCGCCCGCGCGACAAGGCCAATCCGGCCCACAGCAACTGGGCCGTCAGCACGGGGAGCGCGAACTGCAACAACAGGGCTTCCGAGTAGTGCTTGGCGATCAGGAGCAGCTGGTGCCGCGTGATCCAGGACACGCTGCTGTCGCTCCAGCGGCCAGCGGTGGCGCTGCCGCGATGCCATGCCAGCGCATCCGGAACGTACACGCCTTCCAGCCCCAGGGTGGCGGCGCGCATGCCCAGGTCCACATCTTCGAGATAGGCAAAGAAGGACTCGTCGAAGCATCCCGCGCGGTCAAAGAACTCCCGCCGAAAGAGCGCAGCCGTGGCAGAGGGGAAGTAGGTCGCCCGCGGGCGCGAGTACTCCGGGCCGTCGCGCTTGCCGTGCCCGAGGCGCCATGCAGTGCCGCCGCGGCACACGGCGTCACCCGCTCCGTCCAGCACGTCCGGGCGGCCCGCGTCGTAGACCTTGCCCGTGGCGAACCACGCATCGGTGCGCTGCGCCGCCTCGAGCAGAACCGCCAGCCAGTCGGGCGCGAGGTCAACATCGTTGTTGAGCACCGCAATCCACTCCCCGCGAGCCTCTTCGATGCCGCGGTTGAGCGCCTTGCTGACACCCTGGTTCGACCCCAGCAGGATGCTGCGCACACCGTGGCGTGCCGCCAATTCCGCCGACCCGTCGCTGGAGCCGTTGTCGACGACGATCACCTCTAGGCCGGCCTCCGGTGGCAGGCGCTGTGCCGACAGGCAATCTAGGACTCGCTCGAGCAAGTCGGCCCGGTCTAAGTGAGGAATGACCACGGAGACGGTCATCGGAGCGGGAGGTTCGCAACCATAGCTAAGACTTGGGGACTTATATACGAAAGTGCCGAATGGACAGGTTCGCATACGGTTCTGGAGCAACGCATGACCCAACGGCCCGCGTTGATGCCCCGGCGGCAACAACCCCGGCCGCCAGGATGTTCATGGCCGCGTTCACGTCCCGGCCCATGCTGCCTCGCACTGGAGCTGTGATCGCAGAAGCAACCAATCTTGCGACAGGATCTCTTGGTTGAGCCCTGTTTTGCGGCGCTGGAAAAACAATCTGTACGCCTCGTCCAGTCGCTTCATCATGCCGCTGCCACGGCAAGCTCCCGAAGCCCCCTTTGGTTCGCAGCCCGGAGTTGCGTCAGCCACTTGCACCGGTCAAACAGGCTGATCGACTGTTCCCGTTCCTGACAGGCGGTCTTGCAGTGTTCCAAGGCCTGATTATACAGCCAGTTCAACTACCCCAAGCGTTCGTCCATCAGCGCGCGTTCTGCTGGACTCAACTTGTAATCCCCAAGGACTATAGCATCCAAAACCGCTAATCAATAGACTAATATAAGAACAAAACACGATTACAATATACTTGGAAACTTTTATATTATGAGCCTTTTGCAAAATTAGCGAGATAGCGGTTTTTTGGGTTGCGGGGCAAGGGGCGCTGGCCCGGGTGGAAACAAGCCCACCATCTGTTGGATAATAGAAGATCTAGGCAACGGAGAGCGAACTTGTCCCTGAGAGAAACAGTATCACAGTATTGGCAGACCTTCCAGCACGGGCTGTTCCCGTGGCTGGCCGAGGAACTCGGCCCGCTCAGCGAGCGGAACAAGCGCTTCGTGCAGGTGCTGGAACTGGTGCGCGTGGAGGATTGGCTGCCCGGCCAGTGTGTTGGCGGGCGAGGGCGGCCGCAGCAGAGCCGGGCCGCGCTGGCGCGGGCCTTCTTGGCCAAGGCGGTGTTCGACGTGCCGACTACGCGGGCCTTGGTCGAGCGGCTGAGGCACGACCCGCAACTGCGGCGGCTATGCGGCTGGGAGCGGGCCGGAGCGCTGCCCAGCGAGGCGACCTTCTCGCGGGCGTTCGCCGAATTCGCGGCCAGCGAATTGCCCGTGCAATTGCACGCGGCCTTGGTCGAGCGGAACTTGGAGGGCCACTTGGCGGGGCACGTCTCGCGCGACTCGACGGCCATCCCGGGGCGTGAGGAGCCGGCTCGTAAGCCCAAGCAAAGCAAGGCGAAAGGCAAGCGCGGGCGACCGCGCAAGGGAGAAGCACGGGCGGCGGAGCCGCGCCGGCTGGAGCGGCAGGGGTCGATGACGCTGGAAGAGATGCTAGCCGATCTGCCGACGGTCTGTGACGTGGGGGTGAAGCGCAATGCGAAGGGCTATCAGGAGAGTTGGACAGGCTACAAGCTGCACATTGACGCGATTGACGGGGGGCTGCCGGTGAGTTGCCTGCTGACCTCGGCCTCGCTGCATGACAGCCAGGCGGCACTGCCGCTGGCGCAGCTGACGGCGGGGCGCGTAGACAACCTGTACGACCTGATGGACAGTGCCTACGATGCGGAGGAGATCCGGGCCTGCAGCCGGAAGCTGGGGCACGTGCCGCTGATCGACAGCAACCCGCGGAGGGATGCGCACAAGAAGGCGGAGCTGAAGCGCGAGGCGCTGGCCCAGCGCAGCATCGGGCAGGTGACGCCGCAGGCGCTGCGCTACCACGAGCGCTCGACGGTGGAGCGGGTCAACGGGCGGCTCAAAGACGAGTTCGGAGGGCGGCATGTGCGCGTGCGCGGACACGCCAAGGTGCTCTGCCACCTGATGTTCGGCATCGTGGCGCTGACGGTGGACCAGTTAATGCGCCTGACGCTCTGAGCACAGCGTCGGTAAACAGCCAGCAGGCAAGGATCGCGGTACCCGGAACGGCCGGGACGAGAGAACTGTGCCTAGCTCCGGCACCGGCCCAGTCGAGTCGGCTCAATTATGAGAATTTCTTATTGTCTCTGCCCGCTCTATTGCAGATTCTAATCAATCACGGCATGAGCCTCACGTTCTGCACTCGCTTGTGGCACGCCAGTTGGAATTTTGCAAAAGGCTCTTATAATTCTCAAGCTTTACACTATCGGTGTATCGATTCGACCCCGCGCAAAGACGGGGCACGGTCGGGGAAGTATGTCACGGACGTTCGACACAGCTTGGATTCGGTCACAATACCCGATTTTCGACCTTCGGTCGGGGCGGCCCCAGGAGATCTACTTCGACGGCCCCGGCGGCACCCAAGTGCCGCGCCAGGTCGTCGAGGCAGTCTCGGGCTATCTGGTCGGCTCCAACGCCAACCTGCACGGGGCCTTCCGCTCCAGCCGCGAAAGCGACGCTGTTGTGGCGGAGGCCCACCGCGCCGCGGCCGACCTGCTGGGCTGCTCCGCTCGCGAGGTCATCTTCGGACCCAACATGACCACGCTGACATTTTGGCTCAGCCGCGCAATCGAACATGAATTCGGCCCCGGCGACGAGATCGTGGTGACACGCCTGGACCATGACGCCAACTACACGCCCTGGCGGAGCCTGACGCCGACCGGCGTTAGCATCCGGGAGGTTCGCTTCAAGCCCAAGGATTGCACGCTTGACGTGTCCGCCCTGCGCTCAGCCATCAACCGGCGGACGAAGCTCGTCGCGGTGGGCTACGCCTCCAACGCGGTGGGCACGATCAACGACGTGAAGACCGTCGTGCGCCTCGCCCACGCCGTCGGGGCCCGCGTATTCGTGGACGCGGTGCATTTCGCTCCGCACGGCCCCATCGACGTCAAGGCGCTCAATTGCGACTTCCTGGCCTGCTCGGCCTACAAGTTCTTCGGGCCGCACCAAGGCCTGCTCTACGGCAAGCGCGAGCACCTGGAAACCCTGCGAGTGTACAAAGTGCGGCCAGCGGACGACGATCTGCCCGGACGTCTCGAGACAGGGACGCAGAACCACGAGGGCATGGCGGGCACGGTGGCCGCGATTCAATACATCGCGGGGATCGGGCGGCGCTTCGGCAGCGTAGACCCGAATTGCAGCCGCCGGGAAGCGGTGGTGGCCGGGATGACGGCGATCCGCAACTACGAGCGCGGGCTGTCGCAACGCTTGATCCGCGGGCTGCTCGAAATCCACGACCTAGACTTCTATGGCATCCGCGACGAGGGGCGCTTCGACTGGCGCGTGCCCACCGTAGCCATCCGCCTGCGCGGAGTCCACCCGCGCACGATCTCCGAAGCGCTCGCAAAGCGACGAATCTGCGTCTGGGACGGAAACTTTTACGCTGTCAACGTCACGGAGGATCTGGGCTTGGAAGATTCGGGAGGCCTCGTGCGGATCGGCTTGACGCACTACAACACTTCCGAGGAGGTGGACCGCCTGCTCGAAACCCTGCAAGCGCTGCGCCCCTGAACTGCCGTTACACCCTCCAACCACGCCCCAACGGCGGACGGCGTTCGTGATCTTGGTTTGAAGTGGCGAATGCTCTTCGTAAGGTCGGTGGTGGGAAGGACCCGCCAGGTTCTTGCCTACCGGATCTGGACGGTCTCGCGACTCGACGCCCGACCAACCCCAGCGCTCGCCACTACCTAGACCTTGATGATCGCTTGCATCCCGGACGGCGGCTGGGCAGGTGTTCGACGTATGCCTGCGAATACAGCCAAATGCTGTGTGAGGCGTTTTCGAGGATAACGACTGTGCGACCCTAGCATCTTCGTCGACTGCATCGGTCCAAAGCTCGATGTCAGCCGTTGCTCAAGAGCCAATAGTGTCTCGGCGGCGAGATTGACCTATAGTCGTATTTGGAGAAGGCTTGGGACTGGTACCGTGCGAGCGCCGCCCGGATTCCTGCGCTTGGCAAGCGATCTGCCTGAACTCCATCAGCGGGGCCAAGAAGAGCGGGGCCGACCGAACGCGATGCACCCTGCAGTCCCGCAGCGGAGATCGACATCCCGAAATGAGGTGTTGCTGTGAACAAGATCAGTTTGGAAAACTTCCGCTGCTTTAGGGTGAAGCAGTCGGCGCGCTTGGCACCCCTCACACTGCTCGTTGGCGAGAACAGCACTGGCAAGACTTCGTTTTTGGCATTGGTCCGGGCACTATGGGACGCCGCGTACGGCGGGACAATTCCAGACTTCAAGGAAGCACCGTACGACCTCGGCAGCTTTGACGAAATTGCCCATTACCGGGGTGGACGTGGTGGTCGGGCATCGGAGTTCAAGGCGGGATTCAATGCCCTCACGAGACGCCCAAAACGGCGCAAGAGGGCCATCACATCCGGTGAGGGACCATATCTTTGCGCGTTTACATTCGGTCGTCAAGGGACCGCGCCAATACCGACTAGAGCAGTCTTTGGGTGCAATGACGTCACGATCACCAGACATCTCGAAGAGGACATGTCGCAGAAAGTTCGCTTCCAGACCAGTAGCGGTGAGTGGTTGCAGATCTTGGCCGCGCAGTCCCACGCACCGCTTGGGCGCCAATCACATTGGATGGTGCCGAGCTTCTTTCCAAGAGTGTGGAACCTTGAGCAAGCGAAGCCGATCGCTGGTTCCCCGCCCCCCACCAAAGAAGATGAAGAACGATTCTTTCAGCTTGTCATGGAGTTCCAGTACCCTTATCGGGGCGGACGGCCGTTCGCCAGCGCACCCGTGCGCTCCAAGCCGCGTAGAACTTACGACCCCTCACGCCCCGCTCGCGACCCGGAAGGGGAGACGATCCCGATGTACCTCTCGACGGCCTTCTTCGAAGACACAAGGTCGTGGGAAGCCTTGCGCGAAGCCCTTGAGCGGTTCGGGCGAGAATCAGGGCTGTACGATGAAATTGCAGTCAAGCCACTTGGGAAGCGTGGCAGTGAGCCGTTCCAGATGCATGTCCGCAAGTTCGGACAACGGGCCAAGGGGCCGCTACGCAACTTGGTCGACGTCGGGTATGGCGTTAGTCAGGCGCTACCGGTCATCACCGAGCTCTTCCGGGACGACAGGACACCGATGTTCCTGCTGCAGCAACCGGAAGTGCACCTCCATCCTAGTGCCCAAGCCGCGCTCGGCACCCTTTTCTGCCAGGTCGCGGACTGGAGACGACAACTGGTTGTCGAAACACACAGCGACCACTTGCTCGACCGGGTGCGCATGGACGTGCGCGACGGGGTTGGCAAGCTGCGGCCTGACGATGTTTCGATCCTGTTCTTCGAGCGAGAAGACCTAGACGTTCAGATCCACTCGCTGCGGCTGGACGCAGAAGGGAACGTTGTGGGTGCGCCTCGGGGCTATCGGCAATTCTTCATGGAAGAATCACAACGGTCACTGAGGCTGTAGGATGTGCGCAATTCTCGACGCCAACGTGATTGGGCAGGTGTTCGGCGAAGATCGGCCCGCAGCTGGGCGAGCGTTCTTTAGATGGCTCAACTCAGATCGCGGACGACTAGTGGTCGGCGGCCAGTTGCGTCACGAACTCGATCAAAGCACTGCATTCAGGCAATGGCGGGTTCAGGCGGTTCTGGCAGGGCGCGTGACGCTCTTGAATGACGATGCGGTGAACTCTAAGACCCGGCAACTCGCGAGAAAGAACGCCTGCCGCTCGGACGACGAGCACGTCGTCGCCGTCGCCCAGTTGGGCGGGGCGCGTTTGCTGTATACGAACGACAGCAACCTACAGAAAGACTTCAAGAATAAAGTGCTAATTGACCGGCCGCGGGGAAAAGTGTACTCGACGCGAACACGCGATGACCTGACGCCCGCGCATCAACGGCTGCTGGCACACCGAAACCTGTGCAGGCGCAGTGGCCAATGATTGCCTTCGCGTTTGAGGCTTAACTGAGGGCGCGATCCTGCAAGATCGGGATGACACTGATGCTTCAGTTAAGCCAGAGAGGCACACAACACGGCGAACCACCGACCAACTGAGGAGAGACTTCGGAAGCAAAGTTGCTGACGATACGTCAAGAAGATCGAGTGTTGAGTCTCACAGGACGCAGCGTGTTGTCCAAGCCCTCCTGATCTTCGCGAAGGCCAGATGCTTTGCCAGCAAGATCTCGGCCCCCGATGGGTCACGTAGAGTTCGCTGGCTCTCAAGCATTCGGTCAAGCGGCTGGGCCACTTATTGATTCGCAATTCCGCCTCATCCTTCGGACTTCACCATTGAGCCCCCGGACGAATTATTCTGACACTCTCACATGACCGAAGGATCGGCCGAACCCAGCCAAGCTGCTCCAGCCCACCCGCTCATGGACGACGCAAGCAGGGGAGCTCGTTCGTGATCCTCGAATGCGCCGCGCTCGTTAGAAGTCGGGAAGGTTGCGCATCATTGACCCGGTGTCACCGCCCCGCGAGAATTGCGCTGAGTCCAGCACCTGCCGAGTTGGATGGTGGAGGGTGCCCAAGTAGCGCATGTCGCCACGGGTGCTGCCCATCAGCACCACGATGTACCGCCGGGCGGAGTAGAACAGCGCCTGAAACTGGATCTCGTCCTCTTCGCCACTGATCCACTCCTCCGAGTCCGGCGCGTCCAGCCTGGACACGACCGCGAAATAGCTGTCCGCCGTGCCGAGCCCGATATAGCGCTGGTCCGCCGTGGAGGTGTCGGGCTGGAACCAGCGCTCGAGCGGGTTGTGCAGGCGCCCCACCAACCCTAGAAAGCCGATCACAGAGGCCAGCAGCGCGACGCCGATGGCAATGGCGAGCAAGCGTAGCAGGCGGGCGTCCGATCCTGACAGCAACCGCTGCTTCGGCTCCGGCATGGGCGCGGGGGGAGGTTGCCGGCCCGCCGGCGTCGATGGGATCTCCGTAACGGTGCGCCGGTGCGGGAAGATGCCGCCTGCCTTGAACGCCAGCTCGCGCTGCAAGCCGAGGATCAGCACCGGGGAGTCGGAACTGCTAACACCCCCGAGATGGAGCTTGGGAATCCAGAACTCTTGGCCCGTGAGCTCGTTGCGCACCTGCACCTCGGACCACGTGGAGTCCCCCAGTGTCCATTCGTTGTGCTCGATACCGCGGATTGCGGGATAGAACGAGAAGCGCCGCCCTTCGAGCGCTTCGAGCGACGCCGGCTGATCGTTCGGCACCATATCAGTCAAGCCAAGCTAACCAAGTATAAAGTCATCGCTTGCGCAGAACGAGCACGCGAAACGTCTCGCCAAGGCCGAACAGCAATGTCTTGAGCTGCATTCTGAGTTGCGCGGCCCGCCGCTCCGAGTCGGCGGCAAGTGCGAAGGCAAAGCCGTCGGGCTCGCCGAGGCCGAGCAGGTAGGACTGCTGCGATCTGACCGGCGTGACTTCCAAGCCTGCGCCGCGGGCGGCGTCTTCCAGAGCGCTGAAGTTGACATGCGCGGTGATGTCCCGGCGGCCCGGCTCCAGCAGCACGTCAGGGTCGGCGCGGTGCCGCGAATAGCCCATGATCGAACCGTCGAGAAAGCGTCCGCCGCGTTCGATCTCGCTGCGCGTGTAGCCATAGTCGATGACAAGGATCCAGCCGCGCTCCAGCGAGTCGCTGATGCGCCTCAGAGCAGCAACCTGCCCGTCACAGCTCTCGATGCGCCGGCCCGGCTCGATGTCCGGCCATGAGGGGTCGGCGTGTGTCGGTCCGACCGTGCGCCAGCAAAAGTCGCCGCCCTTCAAGCCGACGCCGCGCCTGAGCCATCCCTCGCTGGTCCGCTCGACCGAGTCCACGGGCAGGGCGTCGAAGAACTCGTTGCACAAGACCACTCCGCAGACGGGCTGCTGAGGCCATGACTCGCCGTAGTCGACGCCGGTCCAATCGATGTCCGGAGTGCATTCCCGCACCTGCATGCCGATCTCGCCGCGCCCGGGGCCCAGCTCCATTACGGAGAAATTCTCCGGGCGACCCAACTCTTGCCGCCAGCGACCGATCTGCTGGGCGAGCAGCCGACCGAACACGGGTTGCAGTTGGGCGTTGGTGTAGAAGTCTCCGCCGGTTCCAAACGGGTCTCGCTTGCCAACGTAGTAGCCAAGCCGGGGATGGTACAGAGCGAGTTCCATGAAGCGCCGGAACGGCATCGGTCCGTCCGCCCGGATCTCTTCGGCGATGATTTGCGCTAAGTCCAAGCTCGCCTCAACGCTGCAATTCGTAAGGTGCGGCGGGATTGTCCAAGCTCTGCGGCGTGTACTCGAACATTTCCACGAAATAGTCGTGCAGCCCCTCGAAGATCATGCGCTGCAGGATCCAGCGGAACTGCGTATGGGCTAGATCTCGCGGGTGGACCTCCAAGTAATATGTATGGATGTTGGCTGGCTTGTCCTTTAGGTCGATGACCAACTCGACCCGCCCCCCCTCGGTTTCGCGCACATCGAACAGCAGCAGTGGATGGGAGTACTTCTCCAATTCCTGGCGTACCGCCGCGATCGCTTCCGCATTTCCTCCCATACACGGCCAGCATAGCAACGCCCCGGCGGGATCTTGGATGCGCGCTCAAGTGGCCCGCCCATGAGCAGTTGGCTCGACTCAGACCGCGCAACCGGGGCAGCCGGTGACACTTCGACAGGTTGGCCGCGCGCTGCCGTGCGCATCCTCACCGCCTGTATGCTGCTGCTCGCGGCGGCGGCGGGGTGGCTGGTGCTGACCCGTCCGGTGCACCGCATCGAAGGGGACTTCCTCCAACGCGAAGATCGCTCCGTGGCGGACGCCTGGCTGCTGGAGCAGCTGCGACAGCCCGCCGCCGAGACGCGAGCCCGCGCTTACCTGGCGCTGGGTCGAATCCAAGGTCGCTCTGCGGCGGGCCTGCTCGTTCAAGGCATGGCCGATCCGGCAGCGTCGGTGCGGGCGGCTGCGGCGTTTGCGGCAGGAAGCGTGTTCGATGCACGTCTTGGGGGAGTGCCGCCCGAGATCGGCGTCACCCAAGCCCTGACGGCCCTGCTGACCGATGACGAGCGCTTGGCCGTAACCCGCGCGGTCGCAGCTCTAGGCAAGCTGCGCAGCATAGCGGCGGTGCCTGGCATTACCAGTAGCGCTGCCCCGATCGCGACCTCCATGACGGCGCTGATGCGCATGGAGGCCGGAGATGCGACCGATTTCGTGTTGGAGTATTTGGACTCGGACGACCAAGACAGCCGCTGGGCAGCCGCCTTGGCCGCGAGTCACCTGCGTCTCGCGAGCAGTGCCCCGGTCCGCGCGAGGCTGCTGCCGCTGCTCGCCGATGACAACGAGTTCGTGCGTGCGGCGGCTCTGCGCGCCTCAGCAGGCAGTGACCGGGACGAGGAGTTGGTCGAACTGATCCGCGGCAACTTGGAGCATCCCGATCCAAAAGTGAGTTTCGAGGCGGCCAACACCTTGCGGCGCCTGGCGGGCGAGTCCCCCGGCGCCGAGCTGCCGGCGGCGGAACCCGCGCTGCGGCAGGAACCGCCAGACGCGGTCCGCGGCCCCCTGCTCGAGGGCGCAGATTACCAACGCGTCGCCAAGACCATTGGCGTGCGGCTGCGCATGAGCACGTCGCTGGGCGACTTCGACATAGAACTGGACTACGACCAAGCCCCGCTGACCTCCGAGCACTTCCGGCGGCTGGCGCAACAGGGGGCATTCGACGGCACACGCTTCTTCGCGGTGCGCCCGAACGGCTACGCTGCGGCCGCTTCCGGCATGCAGCTGATTCGGTCGGAATTGAATCCCAAGCCCTTTCTGCGGGGGAGCCTCGGCCTGCTACGCCACGGGGGCACATCCGGCGGCGGCTTCTTTCTCTGCGCTACGGCCTTGCCGCTGGCAGACGGGCGCTATGTCAACTTCGGGCGGCTCGTCTCGGGCGATCGGCGCTTGGACGGCATCACCGAGGGCGCAACCGTGCATTCGATTCGCGAAGCACCCTGACGAAAAGGCCGAAAAAGGTTTGCGGGAAACGGAAATATTGCTTTCCGTGCGGTGCTCTCTGCTATAGTCTCGTATGCACAGCAGCGAGCGTTCCGACCCAGGCACGAATCGCGTTTTGCCTGAATAATTCTGGAAAGGAGGCAGCCAGGTGAGTTCTAAGAACCCCACAGACGGGCCCGTACGTGGGCCCGATCAGGAACCGCGCAAGGGATTTTCCCGCCGCACCTTTATCGAGGGCGTCGGAATCGGAGCTGGCGCGGTCGGGGCCATCGGGACAGTCGAGTCGGCACGTGCGGACACTCACGAGCCGGTCGGGCCGGATCCGGTACCCATCACCCTGAACATCAACGGCAAGAGCCATGACCTGAAGGTCGAGCCGCGCGTGACACTCATCGACGCACTGCGCAACCGACTCGATCTCACAGGAGCGAAGAAGGTGTGCGACCGCGCGACGTGCGGCGCGTGCACCGTGATGGTGGACGGCGACCCCGTCTACTCCTGCACGATGCTGGCGATCGAGGCCCAAGGCCGCAGGATCGAGACCATCGAGGGAATTTCCACCGAAGACGCGATGCATCCGGTGCAGGCCAAGTTCGTCGAACACGACGGCCAACAGTGCGGCTTCTGCACGCCCGGGCTCGTCATGGCCGGCAAGGCCATCGCCGACAGCAACCCGCAGCCGTCCATGGCCGATGTGGAAAGCGGCCTGAGCGGCAACATCTGCCGCTGCGGCACCTACGTTGGCGTGCGCAAGGCCGTTTACGAAGCGGCGCGCGCCTAGAGAGGAGAGTACGAAATGGCAACCAAATACGATTGGCCGGCCGCCGACGATCGCAGCTTGATCGGCAAGCGGCACAACCGCGTTGATGGGCCCGTGAAGGCCCGCGGCGTGGCGAAGTACTCCTACGATCGCAACCTCGGCGGCATGCTGTACGGCAAGCTGGTGACCTCCACGGTTCCCCACGGTCGGATTGTTGGCATTGACATGTCGCGCGCAGAGAAAGTCCCTGGCTATAAGAGCCACGTGAACATTCTCAATGTTGGCGACGAAGTGCAATGGGTCGGCACCGAGATCCTGGCACTGTGTGCCGACACCGAAGAGCACGCCCGCGATGCGGCAGCCGCGGTGACGGTCCTGTACGAGCCCCTGCCCCACTGGGTCAAGGACGAGGACATCGAGAAGGCCGGCGCGGCCAACCGCGTCAAGCCAGCCAAGGATGACACCAAGGGGCCGGAGCTCGAGGATGCCTGGAAGAGCGCTGACGCCACTGTCGAAGGCTACTACGGCCTGGGCGTGATCACCCACTGCTGCCTAGAGCCACACGGCCAGGTGGTGGACTGGACCGGCGACGACATCACCGTTTACGCGTCGACTCAGGCAGTGGCCCGGATTCCGGGCGATCTGGCCAAGGGCCTCTCGCGAGACGAGAAGATCGGCACCGTCGCGGCGGACTCCATCCATGTCATCACTCCCTACATGGGTGGCGGCTTCGGATCGAAGTTCAACATCGACACCTGGGGCATTGCCTGCGCCAAGCTGTCGAAGATGACGGGCAAGCCGGTCAAGCTGATGCTGGACCGCGACGAGGAGCTGATGGTCGCGGGCGGACGCCCGTCCGACTACGGCAACATCAAGATCGGCGCCAAGAAGGACGGCACGCTGGTCGCCTATGAGTCCGAGACTTGGTCGACGGGCGGCATAGCCGGTCGCGGCAGCCCCCCGCTGCCGTACGTCTACAACAACGAGGAGCGGCTGGCCCAGAAGGCCCGCCACCTCAACGTCTCGACGAACATCGGGCCGGCCCGCGCTTGGCGCGCGCCCAACCACCCTCAGGCCGCCGTGCTGACGATGTGCCCGATGGAGGATCTGGCCGCCAAGCTGGACATTGATCCGGTGGACTTCTTCAAGAAGAACGCCGACCTGACCGCTCGCCCGGAAGTCTACCGCGACGAGATCGACAAGTGCGCGGAGATGATCGGGTGGAAGGACAACTGGCACAAGCGCGGCGATTCCGGCGCGGGACCCGTCAAGCGCGGTCTCGGCATGTCGCTGCACACCTGGGGCGGCCGGCCGCACGACTCGACCTGCGAAGTGCGCATCGAACCCGATGGCGGTGTCTCGGTCAACATGGCGAGCCAGGACTTGGGCGTGGGCACCTACACAACGCTGTCGGTGATCGCGGCCGAGACATTCGGCTTGCAAATCCCTGACATCAAGGTCAACATCGGAAGCTCCAAGCTGCCGATCTCCGGCGCTTCGGGCGGCTCCACCACGGTGGGCGGTACCACCGCTTCCACGCGACGGGCCGCTGTTAACGCGCTCGAGGAATTGATGGCGGTCGTAGCCGACTCGCTCGAAGCCGACGCTGCGGACTTGGTGGCCAAGGATGGCAAGGTCTTCTCAACGGCCGACTCTTCGAAGTCGCTCACTTGGAAAGAGGCTTGCCGCAAGCTGGGCAACCGCACGATCACCGGACAGGGCAAGCAGCCGGACCGCAACGGCGGGAAGCTGAACGATTCCGGCGTGGGCGGCGTGCAGATGGCCGACGTGTCCGTCGACGTGGAAACCGGCGTGGTCTCGATCAACAAGATCGCGGCTGTGCAAGACGTCGGCTTGGTGGTCTGCCTTGAGCAGTGCGAGAGCCAAGTCTACGGTTCGCTGATCCAGGGCGTGGCATGGGCGCTGTACGAGGAATCCATCTACGACCAGACGACCGGCAAGATGCTCAACCCGGACATGGAGTTCTACAAGCTTCCCGGCGCGGGCGACATCGGCGAGTTGGAAGTCCACATGGTCCAGAACAAGTACGACGACAGGGGCGTGATCGGTATCGGCGAACCGCCGGCCATCTCGCCGGGCGCGGCGATCTCGAACGCCGTGGCCAATGCCATCGGCGTGCGGGTGCCAACCCTGCCGCTAACGCCGGACCGAGTGCTCGCGGCACTCGCCGACGCCTAGGAGGAGGTCAGGAATCATGCAGAACTTCGAATACATCGCACCGGAGAGCGCGATTGCGGCCGCCCAAGCGCTGAGCCCGAAGACCGGGCTGACGGCGGTGCTGGCAGGCGGCACGGACCTGCTCAGCCTAATGAAGGAGCGCGTCGAAACGCCGACCCGCGTGGTGAGCCTGCGCAACGTCGCGGCGCTTCGGGGCATCTCGAAGCAAGGCGGCGGCCTGCGCATCGGCGCCATGGCGACAGTGCAGGACCTGCTCGACTCCAAGGCTGCTGCCGGGTACGATTCGCTGCTGCAAGCGGCCCGCGGCATCACCGCGCCGCAGGTGCGCGCAATGGGCACCGTAGCGGGGGACCTGCTGCAGCGCCCGCGCTGCTGGTACTACCGCAACGGCTACGGCTTGCTGGCCATGCACGAGGGCAAGTCGCTTGTGCCTTCGGGCGAGAATCGCTACCACGCGATCCTGGGCAACAAGGGCCCTGCGTACTTCGTGAACGCCTCGAGCCTCGCGCCGGCGCTGATCTCGCTGGGCGCGCAGGTCAGCGTGGCCGGACCGGAGGGCGAGCGCACGATGGCGCTAGCGGATCTGTTCCAGATCCCGTCGTCCGCGTCGGAGCGGGAAAACACGCTAGAAGCGAACGAGATCGTGACCGAGATCGTGGTCCCCAACGCTTCCGGCTGGAAGACCGCGACGTACGAAGTGCGCCAGCGGCAATTGCTGGACTGGCCGCTCGTCACCGCTTCGGTGGCGCTGCGGATGCGCGGCAACAATGTCTCGGACGCGCGGGTGGTGCTGGGCCACGTGGCTCCCATCCCTTGGCGCTCGTCCGAGGCAGAGACCGCCTTGAAGGGCCAAGCTGCGAACGAGGGTTCGGGCGAGGCTGCCGGCAAGGCCGCGGTTTCGGCCGCGACTCCGCTGAGCCAGAACCAGTCAAAGGTGCAACTGGCGACGATCGCGGTCAAGCGCGCGGTCGCGATGGCGGGCTAGAACCGCCAAGACCAAGGGCCGCCGGAGTTTGCGCTTCGGCGGCCCGACTCTTGTGATCCTGGGAGGCATGGCATGTCGCGCAACCGAGGCGCCGGCCTAAAGATCCTTACCAACCGCTGCGGAGACCTGCGCTGGAAGGGCATGTACATCGACGCGGACGACGATCCGACCGTGCCGCTTTCCAACACCCGCATCTACTGGTGCGACCAGACACAGAAGCCGGTCGGGCCAGATGGAGACATCGTGGACGAAGACACCTGCACGATGTCCCGCAAGTGCTACGAAGCGCTCTAACCCGGGACTCGCCCGGCTACTGACCGAGAATGCGCCCGAAGGGCTCCTCAAAATACTTCTCGAAGATCCATTCCGGCTGCCAGCGATCACGGCTCTGCTCGCGCCCGCTGAGATCGATTTCTTTCGGTTTGGGGTTCTCCACGGTCAGCGGGTGATCGTCCCCAACTCTGGCCTGCCACTCCCGCATGAGCTCGGTAAGCTCCGCGATTCGGGCTGCTTGGGCAGGCTCCTCAGCAAGATTGCGTGTTTCATGAGGGTCTGACGCAAGATCGAACAACTGCATGTGATCGATCTGCGGGTAGCGGATGAGTTTCCAGCGGTCTCCGCGAACCGCTTTCATCAGGTCGCGGAACGACGTGAAGATGGAGTCGCGCACTGACTCGACATCTCCCTTCCAGACCGCCGAGAGGTCGACGCCATCGATTCCCTCGGGCATCTCGACGCCGAGCATCGAGCACAGGGTGGGGAAGATGTCCAGCAGGTAAGTGAAAGTGTCGGACGATCCTCCTGCTGGGATTCCGGGCCCGGCAAAGATGAGCGGGGCGCCCATGGAGTGCTCGTAGACGTTCTGTTTGCCGAGCAATCCGTGGCTGCCAACTGCTAGCCCGTGATCCGCGGTGTAGATGACGATCGTGTCTTCGGCGTGTGGGCCGGAGTTCAACTCGCGCAGGATGCGCCCGACCTGCTTGTCCAAGTGCGTGATGAGACCGTAGTACTCCGCGAGCTGATCTTGGACAAGGAGCCGCGTGCGTGGCCACGGCCCGAGACTCTCGTCACGTCCGGTCATGTGTCCGTTGTTAAAGGGATGCTGCGGCGCGAAGTTGGGGGGCAGCGGCGGAGGGTTGCGGTAATACATGCGCCGATACTTGGGCGGTGGGTTGCGCGGATCGTGGGGCGCCGTGAACGCGACGTAAGCAAAGAATGGCTTGTCCGGCTCATGGTTGCGCAGGAAGTCGATTGCGGCGTCTGCGAACAGCGTGCTGGAAAAACGGGTGCCTTCACGTTCGCGATACAACTTGCCGTCGGGACCGAGGTCCATCAGCGGCACCTTTATGTGGTTCGACATGCCGCCGAACATGATGTTGCGACCCTGCTGGAAGCTCTTGAGCCAAGACGGCTGGCCGTTATGCCACTTGCCCGTGCCAAACGTCGCAAAGCCGTTGCTGCCGAGCAACTGCCCCAGAGTCGTGTGCCCTTCCATGTCCATGGGGATGCGGAAGAAGCTCTTGCCGGTGTTGAGCATGGCTCGGCTGGGGACGCACACGGCCCCACCCTGAGCACCTAGACAATAGGCCCGCTCGAAGCTGAAGCCTTCGGCCGCGAGGCGGTCCATGTTCGGAGTCTGGATGTAGGGGTTGCCGTGAGCACTGATCGTGTCCGGGCGTTGATCGTCTGCGAACAGGAGCAGCACGTTGGGCTGTTTGGCCTGCAGCGTGGCCGTTAGCAGAAGAGGGAGGATCAGCCTTGCCGTGGTCATGGATATTGCGGCCAGTATACTCTTAGCCGATATGCGCAGATTGGCAGCAATGAGCTTCTGGGCCCTCTGCACGCTCGTGCCCGGAGCGGCCCAACAGCCCAATATTCTCTTCCTAATGTCCGACGATCACGCCGCACACGCGTTGGGTGCCTACGGTGGACGGCTGGCATCTTTGGAACCCACGCCCGAACTGGACAAGCTGGCCGGCGCTGGAATGCTGTTCGAGAACGCATTTTGCACGAATTCGATCTGCACTCCCAGCCGCGCAACGCTACTCACCGGACAGTACAGCCACGTGAATCGCGTCACTACCCTGAATGGCCACCTCGAAGGCGACCGCCAATACGTGGCCAACCTGATCCGCGATGCCGGCTACCAAACCGCGATGGTCGGCAAGTGGCACCTCAAGCGCGAGCCTTCCTTTGATTACTACTGTGTTCTGCCGGGCCAAGGATCGTACTTCAATCCGGTCATGCGCGAATCTGGCCAACCGTGGCCGGACAACCTTCGCCGCTTCTCCGGTTATGACTCCACTCATTCGACGGACGCCATCGTCGGAGCATCCATCGACTGGCTTAAGCGTCGGGACAAGAACCGGCCGTTCTTCTTGATGCACCATTTCAAGGCGCCACACGACAACTTCGAGAACGCCGAACGGTACGACTTCCTTTACGAAGACACGGCGATCCCAGAGCCACCCAGCCTCTGGCGCGTGCCCAATCACGGTTCCGTGGCAACCCGCGGAGCGGGAACCTCCATAGGCAAACGCAATACCCGCCGCAACATGGGGCACCACATGTTCGTGGATCCGGATCTTGGCGAGGAGGACTACAAGCGGACCTCGTATCAGCGCTATCTGAAGAAGTTCCTACGTACGGTCAAGGGCGTAGATGACGGAGTGACAAGACTACTGGCCTACCTCGAACAAGAGGGAGTCTTGGACAACACAGTGATTCTCTACACGTCAGACCAAGGGTTCATGCTCGGAGAGCACGACTACATCGACAAGCGTTGGATGTACGACGAGTCCCTGCGGATTCCGCTGCTCGTGCGCTATCCCGGCACGGTCCAACCCGGTTCGCGTAGCGATGCCTTAGTCAACAACACCGACCTTGCGCCGACCTTGCTGGAATTGGCTGGCGTGAAGCCGCCGGACTTCATGCAGGGCCACAGCCTGCTGCCAATCCTTAAGGGCGAGCAACCCGACGACTGGCGGCAGTCCACGTACTACAGGTACTGGATGAATTACGCCCATCACGACGTACCAGCCCACTATGGCGTGCGGACGAAGGAATACAAGCTGATCTTCTTCTACGGGCTGCCCTTGGACGCCCCCGGCGCCCGCGCAGCGGACACCCAGCCCGGCTGGGAGTTGTACGACCTGCGCAAGGATCCACAGGAGTTGCAGAACGTGTACGGGGATGCGGCCTATGCGGAAATCGCGGAGGAGTTGAAGGCAGAATTGCTGAGACTCAAGTCTGAGCTTGGTGACACCGACGAGAAGTACCCGGAACTGATGGCGATACGGGAACAGTACTGGTAGAGCGAAATCGATGGTTGACTCTAGTGATCGACAGCCGCGAACCGCTACCAAGCTTGTGTGCTCCGAGCCAACTCCGCTCTTCGTCGCCCGGCCCTCTTCGTGCTCAGCAGTGCACTTGGTTGCGACCGCCGAAGTCTCGGTCAACGAGCAGGCAGGGCCGCGCTACCGAACTCTGCCCTGCGAGAGGCTCGGCGGGTATACTGCCTGAGCAAGCGACATGAGCCTGCTACTAGGAGTCTTGCTCCTGCTCAGCCTGAGTGTCTCGGCTCAGGCGAAGCCGGAATTCTTCGCCGAAGCGGTCGCCTTCGGGGCCAAGGATTGCCTCTTTTGCCACACCGATCCCGGTGGCGGGCGTACTTGGAACGACCGTGGACACTGGCTCTTGGCACGCAAGACGGACAGCGGTCAGGAGAACATCTCTGTCAGCTGGCTAAGCGACTACGTTGCGCCGTCGAACTCCGCGAGCAGCGAAGCCCCGCTCTCGGGTCAAGGGGACACGGGGCAACGCAATGTCCCGAAGACCTACCACCAGGGCCCCTTCTTCGATCCAGTCAGGAACGAAGCGGCGTTGCAGCGCTGGATCGACTCTCGCGGCAAGTACTCCACAGCGGGCGGCGAATGGCCGCAGTACTCGGGTGATGTCGCATCGTCGAAGTACTCCCCGCTGGATCAGGTCGACAGTCTAAATGTCGCCGACCTAGAAGTCGCATGGGTTTGGGACGCCTTCGACAACTCGAATTACATCCAGCCGGGTCGCTCCCCGAACCGTCAGCCCAGCCGGGCCGAGAGAGCGAGATTTCCCGATGGATTCAAGGCCACGCCGCTCATGGTCGCAGGCAAGCTCTTCATCCGCACGAATTTCAGCGGAGTTGCCGCGATTGATCCCGGGACCGGTTCGACCCTGTGGACCTACGATCCGGGGACGGCTGCGTGGGGCCGGCCGGGAATCTTCGGGTTTGCGACACGCGGACTCGGCTACTGGAGCGATGGCGACGAATCGCGAATCCTGCTCTGCACGGGTGACAGCTATCTGGTCGCTCTAGACCCGGCGACCGGGGAGCCCATCCAGAGCTTTGGGGACAACGGTCGCACAGACCTGACTGTTGGCTCGCGACGGCCCCTGATTCGCTCGCTGATCAATTGCAGCGCTCCGCCGACCATTGTTGGCGACGTGGCCGTGGTCGGAAACCAGATCGCCGACGGGCCGCCCGGCAAGAGCGCGCGCAGCGGTGGCCGCAACTGGAAAGAGAACTGGCCGGTAGGCGACGTGCGCGGCTATGACATCCGCACTGGCAAACGGCTGTGGACATTCCACACAATCCCCCAAGAGGGGGAGTTCGGCAATGACACCTGGGAGGGAGATTCGTGGAAGTGGATGGGCAACACCAACGTCTGGTCCATGATGAGCGCGGACGAAGAGTTGGGTCTGGTCTATCTCCCGGTAACGGGTCCGACGTTCAATTTTGCCGGAGACTTCCGGCCGGGCGACAATCTGTTCTCCAACAGCATCGTCAGCCTCAACGCCAAGACCGGCGAACGAGTCTGGCACTTCCAGACGATCCACCACGACATCTGGGACTGGGACCTGCCCGCGGCCCCCAGCCTGATCGACATCACCGTCGATGGCCAGGCCATCCCTGCCCTGGCGCAAGTCACAAAGACGGGCTTCGTGTTTGTGTTCGATCGGCGCACGGGCGACCCGGTCTGGCCCATCGAAGAGCGGCCCGTACCCAAGAGCGAAATCGAAACGGCCGCAAAGACCCAGCCGTTCCCGGTCAAGCCGCCACCGTTCGAGATGCAGGGCGTCAGCGAGGATGACTTGATTGACTTCACGCCGAAGATCAAGGCTCTCGCCCTTGAGGCAGCCAAACCATTTCGTCTGGGACCGTTGTATGAGCCACCTTCCCGGCAAGGCACGATTCAAGTACCGGGCTGGGGTGGCGGCGCAAATTGGGGCGGTGGCGGATTCGATCCTGAGACCGGTTATCTGTACGTGTCCTCGCGTCGGCAGTACATCGTCGTCGGGATGCAGCCGGTCGATGACCCCGGGGTGCGCGGCTACGACAACGAACACAAGTTCTACAGGGCGGCGGTGGATGGCTTGCAGATCGTCAAGCCGCCATACGGAACCTTGACGGCGTACGACATGAATCGCGGAGAGATCGCCTGGCAGACGCCGCATGGCAACGGCCCGCGCCAGCACCCGCTGCTCAAGGACCTAGACCTGCCCCCGCTAGGCAACCCGAACGCCGCCGGCACATTGGTGACGCGCACGCTGCTGTTCGTCGGCGATCGCGGGCACGCGAATGAGTCGGCCTATCTCCGGGCCTACGACAAGGCTACGGGAGAGACGCTTTGGGAGCACAAGCTTCCGGGCAGGCATCACAATGCCGCGCCGATAACCTACATGGCCGGCGGCCGACAGCACATTGTCATCAGTGTCGGCGGAGCGGCCGAACCGGCCCGGCTAGTGGCATTTCGGCTCCGGCAGCAATAGGAGTCAGGGCAGTCCCTTCCATTGCAGCGGATGCTCGCCGATTGGTCGCCGGACTACATCCCTGCGGCATCTCACATTGGCCGATTCCTGAGAAACCACAGGAATCGCTTCTCACCGGTGAGAGACGAGACCGATTGTGTCTCATTTTGGTCGATTTGTGAGAGACGACCAGAATTGCTTCTCACGGGTGAGAGACAAACGGAGTTGCACCTCATTTGGACGCTCTTATGAAAGCCAACGGGAATTGTCTCTCACCGATGAGAGACAATTCGAATCGCGTCTCATATCGGCTGCATTGTGAGAGACGACGGGAATTTCGTCCCTCCGCCAGAGTGAACACTCGATCCATTAGAGAGTTCTTGGACGCACTCGGCAACGTCACGAACAAGTCCCGGTTATCACGAAGCTGTCTTGGGGAGACTGCCCGGAGCGTCGTTAGGCACGTTGCTACTAACAATCTCAGACTTCAGCGGACCAACACTTCTGGCTCGTCTCTCGCTGGACAACGCTCGCTACGCCGCGGACGACGTATAATAAGATCTTAGGAGCCAGCTAGGAGGGCATCCGCGATGATCCAAATGACCGACACTGCCATTGCGAAGGTGACTGAGATCCTTTCGCAGCAGGAACCCCAGCCGAAAGGACTGCGGCTGTCCGTGGTGGGCGGAGGCTGTTCCGGCTTCCAGTACTCGATGGCGTTCGAAAACAGCCAGCTACCGCTCGACAAAGTCTTCAACTACGACGGGCTGCAGGTCTACGTGGACCAGGCCAGTTTGCTCTACCTCGACAATTGCAGGGTCGACTACGTCGAGTCGATGGAAGGCGCGGGATTCAAGTTCGACAACCCGAACGTCACCTCGACCTGCGGCTGCGGCAGTTCGTTTAACGCCTGACACCTGCTGTTGTACGGTGAGGCGCCACATCAGCGCTTCCTCTCAACTCGATGGCATCCCGGTCTGATTGGGAGGCCAAGTACCGAAGTGCCGGAGGCGCAGTTCAGGATCCCGATCCATTCTTGGCCGAGGCCTTGGAATATGTCCGATCGGCTGCACCCGCCGCGACCGATGCCGTTGACATCGCATGCGGCAGGGGCCAAAACGCCATCGCACTGGCGGCCTATGGCTTGAAAACCGTAGCGGTCGACTACTCGACCGAGGCGTTGCGCCTTTGCGCGGACAGGGCTGCGGAAAAAGGTCTGGCGATCGAAACACGGTGCATTGACTTGGAAGGTTCCGAAGTGGGCTTGGACGATGCCCGCTTTGACGTGATCGCTGTGTTCCGCTACCTCCACCGCCCACTAGTACCGCTGCTGAAACGTATGGCCAAGCCCGGTGGGATCATCATCTACAAGACCTTCACGCGCAAGCAGCTGCAGTTCGGCAGCGGTCCGAGGAATCCCGACTACCTCTTGGACGAATACGAACTCCCCAAACTGTTTGCGGACTTCCAGCACTTGCTCTACCGAGAGACATGCGACACCGAAGCCACGGCCGCATTGATTGCGCAGCGACCCTGATCGGCGCGAGCTTGGTCGCGGCTGGCATACTCGCCGCCGACCTCTCCGCCCAACCCAAGGTCGGTCGCCAGACTGACGCCAGTGTGATCTTGCCGACTGGGCAGCGCATCACGCCGTCGGGCACGCAAATCGTGGTCAACAGCATGCCCATCGCCGCGGAAGTGTCAACTGACGGGAGACACCTGCTTGTCCTCCAGACCGGTTACGAGACGCCCACGGTCAGCGTGCTCGACACGCTCGACAAGAGCTTGGGAGACGAGGTCGAACTGCCCGATGCTTGGCTTGGCTTGACGTTCAACAAGGCCGGGGATCGCGTCTACGTGAGCGGAGGAGCACGCCAGAGCGTGTGGGAGCTGTCCTTCCGCTCCGGCACCCTGCAGCTCGAGCGGGAATTCCCCCTCCCCGATGAATGCAGCAACAACTGCGCGTCCCTGATCGGAGACGTACTCCTCGACCGGGATGATCGAACCCTCTATGCGCTCGACGTGCTGCGCGACCGAGTCATCATTGTCAACTCGCAATCCGGAATCGTGCTGGGCGAGTTCAAGACGGGGATCGCACCCTATCGCGCCAAACAGACACCTGACGGACAACACCTGCTGATCAGCCACTGGGGCGAAGCCTCGGTCGGTCTATACCGACTCTCGGACCGGCGCCTTGTGGAGCGGATTCCGGTAGGCGAGCATCCCACGGACCTGCAAGTAGTGGCCGGCGAAGTGCAAGTTCCGGGTACGAACGAAGACGAGGTGCATAGCTATCCAGCCCGGCTGTTTGTGGCGTGCTCACATTCGGACAACCTGTGGACCTTTGGGGTCACTGCTGAAAATCGCTTCGAATTGCTGGACGCTCGCAGCGTCGCGCCGCTGCCAGACTCGCCAGTCGGGTCGCTCCCCTCGGCTCTGGGCGTCAGCAAGGACAAGCGCAGGCTGTATATCGCGAACGCTGGAAACAACATCATCCTGGCCGTCAACATCGAAGAGGCGTTTCCCGAGCCGGATGGAGCCCTGCCCACGGGATGGTTTCCTACGGCCGTCGTCGGGCTCGATGATGGTGCGCTCGCGTACCTCAGTGGCAAGGGCGACTTCGACAACCCCGGGCTGGTCGGACTGTTGCCGCCGCTGACAGCTGAACAACTCGAATTCCTGACCGCGGCAGCTGTTGCGAATCTGTCCGGCGCAGAGTCTGAGAGTGCCGCGCCGCCTGCGGCCGTGCGCCATGTCGCGCTAGTGCTGACTGATGCCAGAGGATCGGCTTGGCAAGCACTGGCGGAGGAGTCAGCCTACCTCAAGGGCTATGTCGCACCGACTCGAGAGCCACTGGGTCAAATCGCGTGGCTGACGAGCGGGATGGAGACAGACTTCTTCGCCAAGCTTGGTCCGGCTGTCCACGCCGGTCGGCTGTCAGCAGAGGATCTAGCACGCGCCGGCAGGGCCGCAGCCCCAGCTGCGGGAACGCTCTGGTCCAACGCACGGCAAGCTTCGATCGCTGCCGAGACCTATGGCATTGCGGGCGGGCGCCCCCCGAGCGCGTTCTTTGCGGCAATCGAGGCGGAGCAAAGCCTTCCAAGGCTGGTCGTAGTCCGCTTAACCGGCTCTGCCGACGGGCAGGACGCGGACCTAGAGCGCTTGCTCTCGGCGCTGCGCAGCCACGACGGTTACGCAGCAACAGCGATCTTCGTGGCGTCTACGGACGGGCAAGCGGGAGTAGCCGTGTCCGGCGGTGCCGTGCAGGGGCAGTCCGCCCAAGAGGAATTGACCACAGCACCCGCGGTGCTGCGCACGATGACATGGCTGTTGGGCTTGCGCTCGATGACACAAGCGGACAGCGCAGCGCCTCCGATCGCCAAGCTATTTGAGCGAAGCCCCTGACGCCTCACAAGGCAGTTCTTCGTTCCCGAGACACCTCCCTCTGCCACCGATCCGGGCGTTCGACAACAGTGCGAGACACTAAAGACTGCAGGCCTTAGCTACCATGAGCAAGCCCCGTTTTCAGCGCGCCAAGCCGATTGTCGATTTCGCCGCTAGCGAGCGCGAGATCAGCAAGTTCTGGGACGCGCAGCAGATATTCGACAAGAGCCTAAAGCTCCGCGAGGGGTCCGAACCATTCATCTTCAATGAGGGGCCGCCGACCGCCAACGGCCTGCCCCACAACGGCCACGTGCTCACGCGCGTGTTCAAGGATGTCTTCCTGCGCTACCGGACCATGGCGGGCCGCTACGTTCCGCGCAAGGCTGGCTGGGACACGCACGGGCTACCGGTTGAGGTAGAGGTCGAAAAAGAACTCGGCATCCACGGCAAGGAAGCCATTGAGAATTACGGCGTCGAGGGCTTCATCCGCAAATGCATGGACTCGGTGTTCCGGTACACCGAAGAATGGGAGAAGATGACCCGCCGGGTCGGCTTTTGGGTCGACCTCTCCGACGCCTACGTCACGTACCACAAGTCCTACATCGAAAGCGTATGGTGGGCGCTGAGCCGCCTGTATCGGCAAGGGCTGTTGTACCGCGGCCACAAGATCGTTTGGTGGTGGCCCCAAGGCGGCACTGCACTGTCCGCCGGAGAGGTGGGCCTCGGCTACAAGACGGTGGAGGACCCGTCGGTGTACGTAGCGCTTCCGCTCGCAGACGATCCTTCGACCTCGCTTCTGGTTTGGACGACCACCCCTTGGACACTGCCTGCCAACCAGTACGTAGCAGTCAGGCCGGACTACGACTATGTCAAGGTGCGGGCGGGCGACCGCTTGCTGATTCTGGCAGCAGCTCTCCGCGAGACACTCGAGCAAGAACTGGGCCACTCGCTGCCGGTGGAGGGGGAATTGACCGGCAAAGAGCTGCTGGGGCTGCGCTATCACCCACCTTTCGAACATTTCAGGGACGCCTACTGGAACAAGGACGGCGCACTCAAGGACGGCGGGCGCGAAGCCTACCTGTGGAAGGTGCTGGCCGGAGATTTCGTGACGCTCGACAGCGGCACCGGCCTTGTGCATCAGGCGCCTGCCTTCGGCGAAGTGGACTACGACGTACACCGAGAGACCGTCGATCGCTACTCGAACCCTACCGAGGTCCCGTTGCTCTGTCCGGTCCGTCCGGATGGCACGTTTGATGACGACATCACGGAAGTTGCCGGACAGTGGGTCAAGGACGCCGACAGAGTGCTGATCCGCATGCTTAG
Organism: Bryobacterales bacterium; assembly: GCA_965207255.1. Taxonomy (GTDB): domain Bacteria; phylum Acidobacteriota; class Terriglobia; order Bryobacterales; family UBA6623; genus VXMF01. Next base: position 2,020,198 of record OZ242276.1, read on the forward strand.
GGATAGCGGCTCACTGATCCATCGCGAGAACTACCGCCACGACTATCCGTTCTGCTGGCGTGCAGACGAAGACCCGTTGATCCAGTACGCGCGCCCGGCGTGGTTCGTCAAGACCACCGCCCGTAACAAGCAGGTTCTAGCCAACAACGACAAGATCAACTGGCTTCCCGGGCACATCGGGACTGGCAGGTTCGGCGATTTCCTGCGCAACAACATCGACTGGGCGCTATCTCGGGAGCGCTACTGGGGCACCCCGCTCAACGTCTGGATCAACGATGCCACCGGAGCGATGGCAGTCCCGGCGTCCTGCGCCGAGATCCTCGCCAAGAATCCGGCAGCCTTCGACCATTTCCACCGCGCAAAGGCCGAGGATCCGTCGTTGTCCGACCATCTGATGGTCCACAAGCCATGGATCGACGAGGTGACTTGGAGCGAGCCGGGAGAGGATGGCGTCTACCGGCGCGTGCCGGAGGTCATTGATTGCTGGTTCGACTCCGGCTGCATGCCATTCGCCCAGTTCGGCTATCCGCACCAAGGACGCAAGGATTTCGAGTCGCGCTTTCCGGCAGACTACATTACCGAGGCCATCGACCAGACCCGCGGCTGGTTCTACTCGCAGCTGATGGTATCGACGCTGGTCTTCGACGAGGAGTGCAGCAAGGAGCTGGGGATCGAACCTCAAGCCTATCCCCACCCGTTCCGCAATTGCATTGTGCTGGGCCACGTGGCCGACCCCTCAGGCAAGAAGGAATCCAAGTCTCTGGGCAACTACACGCCCCCGGAGGTGATCTTCGACGCTGTAGCCCAAGATTTCGCGGTAATGTCTGCGGCCGACGTGCCGCAGCAGCCATCGGCGGGAGAGGTCCTGATTTCAAAGCAAGATCTGGAAGCACTCGATCTCAAAACGGGCGACAGCGTCGCTCTGACAGCATGCGGCTCAGCCGAAACTACCGTGCACGTGGCAGTGCGGCCCGCCAAGTTCGTGCCGCGCCGGTCCGTGCTACTGTCGGCCCGGGATCTGGAGTCCATCGGCGCGAAGATCTCCGGCACCGGCAAGGTGGCGCCGATTGATGTCCCGCGCCTGCCGCCAAGCGAGCGGGTGACCCTGACAACACCTACCCCCGCACCCGGCGCGGACGCGTTCCGCTGGTTCTTCTTGGCCGGCAATCCGCCATGGTCGCCGACGCGCCACTCCCTGGCAAACGTACGCATGATCCAGAAGGAGTTCCCGCTCAAGCTGCGGAACGTCTACTCGTTCTTCACGATCTACGCCGACATCGACGGTTTCGACCCGAACACGATGCCAGGACGGCCTGTAGCGGAACGAGGCCTGCTGGATCGCTGGATTCTCTCCGAGCTCGATATCTTGGCGGGCCGGGTGCGCGAGAACATGGATGCCTTCTTGGCCTATGAAGCCGCCGCTGAACTCGGGAAATTCGTCGACGGGCTCTCAAACTGGTATGTGCGCCGCAGCCGGGAGCGCTTCTGGAAGGGCGAGTTCGACGCCGACAAGTCCGATGCGTACGCGACACTCTACGAGTGTTTGGCGAGCGTCGCCAAGCTCAGCGCCGCCTTCACGCCATTCATGGCGGAAGAGATCTACCAGAACATCGTGCGCGGAGCGGGCGTGGCGGGGCCGGAGAGCGTTCATCTGTGCGACCTGCCCGTGAGCTTGGGTCGCGTCGATCAGCGCCTGTCCGAAGAAATGGCCGCTGTGCGCGGTATCGTCTCGTTGGGGCTGAGGGTGCGGACGGACCACCAGCTGAAGGTGCGCCAGCCGCTGCGAAAGGCGGAGGTGGTGATCGCCGACTCGGCGTTGCGCGAACGCGTCGAGCCGTACGCCGCCCTGGTGGAGGACGAGCTGAATGTCCACGAGGCCGTCTTTGTGGATGGCGGCCAAGCCCACGTCAAATACATGGTCAAGCCAAACTTCCGGCGTCTCGGCCCGAGGCTGGGACCGAAGATGAAGCAGGCCAAGCAAGTCTTCGCGGGGCTTGACGCCGCCAAGCTCCGGGCAAGCCTGCTTGCCAATGGGACGGCAACAATCGACTTTGGCGGCGAAGAGATGGTCCTGGACGGCGAAGATGTCCAAGTGAGCGTTGAGGCCGAGGCGAGCTTCGCCGCGGCAGGTGACTCGACGATGGTTGCGGTCTTGAGCACCGAGCTTGACAACGAGCTGCGCGACGAGGGCTTCTATCGCGAGCTCCTGCACCGCGTCCAGAATCTGCGCAAGACGGCGGACATCGAGTACACGCGGCGCATCGAACTCTTCGTGGAGGGATCGGAGCGAACGAGACGAATCGTCGCCCAACAGCGGGAACACCTGATGGCGGAGACTCTCTGCACGAAGCTGGCGGAAGCACCGAGCGGAGGCGCGGACGCAATCACGCAGGCGTTCCAGATCGATGACGAGCAAATCCGCCTGGAGATGCTGCCGCAGTGATGGCGGATCCTGCAATGCTGGCAGGTGTAAGGAACTGTGGGAGTATCGGCGCGCACACCTTTGGTAGGACTCGAGCTTGGCGAACTAGCCGATGTGATCGAAGCGGCCGGTGAGGCCCCGTACCGAACCCGTCAGATATACCAAGGCCTGTACCGGGATCAGGTCGGGAGCATTTCCGAGATCTCCACGCTTCCCTTGGCATTGCGGGAAACGCTGGAGCGAGATCACGGTACCGGACAGCCTACAGTCCATTCCCGTTTCTCATCGTCCGATGGCACGGTGCGCTACCTGCTGCGCCTAGCGGACGAGCGCACGGTCGAAGCGGTCTTCATCCCCGAAACCGATCGCGACACGCTCTGTATTTCCAGCCAAGTGGGCTGCGCAGTCGACTGCAAGTTCTGCCTTACAGCCTTAATGGGGCTGGAACGCAATCTGACTGCTGGGGAAATCGTGGGGCAAGTGCTTGCCATATCGAAGGAGCAAGGGCTGGATGCCAAGCGGCGGCCAGTCAATGTCGTGATGATGGGAATGGGCGAGCCGCTGCTCAACCTATCCTCCGTGATGAAGGCCACGCGACTGCTGGCGGACCCCGATGGCGTTGGTATCCCGCAGCGCCGGATCACTGTCTCGACTTCGGGCATCGTGCCCCAGATCGCGGAGTTCGGAAGCCACGAAGTCCGAGGCAAACTCGCCATTTCGTTGAATGCCTCCAATCAGGCGCAACGCACGGAACTGATGCCCATCACGTCCAAGTACCGACTGGAAGACCTGTTGCAGGCGTGCTACGAGTATCCGTTGCGGTCGTGGGAGAAACTCACTTTCGAGTACGTGCTGTTGCGGCACGTCAACGACACAGACGCCGATGCCCGACGCCTGCTGAGCTTGGTGGCAGGACTGAAGTGCTCGGTCAATCTGATCGCGCTCAACCCGGGCGAGGGGATCCCATACGAGACCCCGGCAGACGAGCGCGTCAAGGCGTTCCGGGCGATCTTGCACCCGCGGATTCCCTGCTTTGTGCGTCGACCTCGAGGACGCGACATCTTTGCCGCTTGCGGACAGTTGCGCCGCACTACTGAATCGGCGCCGGCAGAGCTCTCAGCAGGCTAGGAGATTGAGCGCTGTGTCGCTCTCCATGAGTGCCAAGTCCTGGAAGATCGCTGCGCCACAGGCTGATCTCTCACACAGTCGCTTCCAAGGCACGTTCGTATAATCGCCATATGGCAATTCAGACCACCGTAGTGGGCAGCTACCCGATCCCACACTGGCTCTACGGCGACACTTCCAAAGGCACGCTGCGCGATGCGGTTGCAGTCGTGCTGCACACGCAAGAGCGGGCCGGCATTGACGTGGTGGCGGACGGCGAGTTAAATCGCTTCGATCCCTCGCACCCCGAAACGAACGGGATGATCGACTACTTCGTCAGCCAGTTCTCCGGCGTGCATACCAAGTACTCGGTCAGCGACTTGGATCTGTTCCAAGCCGACGCAGGCATGGCGTTTCGGACGGCCCCGGCAGGAGTCGTCACCGAGCAGATCGGCGAGGGAACCCTGAACCTGCCTGCCGACTACGAATTTGTGCGGGACCTAGCATCAAATCCCTTGAAGTTCACCTGCACCGGGCCGCACATGCTCACCAAGACGCTGACCGATCGCCACTACGGCAGTCGCGAAGACCTATGCATGGCGGTCGCGGGCGTCCTGCGCTCGCAGCTCGAGCGCATTCCAGCCGAGGTCATCCAACTCGACGAGGCAAACATCACCGGACATCCGGAGGAGTCCGAATGGGCTGCGGCTGCGCTCAATCATGTCCTCGACGGAGTCAAGACCCGCAAAGGAGTGCATTTGTGCTTCGGCAACTACGGCGGGCAGCAGATCCAGTCGGGCATTTGGAAGGACCTGCTGCCCTACCTCAACGCCTTGCGCTGCGACTTCTTCCTGCTGGAGTTCGCCAGGCGGGGATACGAAGAACTCCACCAGCTGACGGATCTCAACCCGCAAGCCGGAATCGGACTCAGCGTGATTGATATCAAAGACAACGAGGTCGAGACTCCGGACCTGATCGCATCGCGGATTGAACAGGCGGCCAAGACTCTTGGCGAGGAACGCATCCATTTCGTCAACCCAGACTGCGGGTTGTGGATGCTCTCCCGGAGTGTCGCGGATCGCAAGATGCGAGCGCTGGTGGCCGGTCGGAACCTGTATCAAGGCTCGCGTTGAGAACTGCAAAACGGGCCGTCCTCATTCGCTACGATTAGAAGTCTGGGTGCGCTCGAACTCCGGCGGCCTGTGGCGGATGCCTTGATGAAAGCGGTAGTTCTCGCAGCGGGCCGCGGCACCCGCATGAAGGCCCTTACCGCCGACTGCCCGAAGCCGATGCTGCCACTGGCCGGCCGGCCCATGCTGGCCCATCAGTTGGAACGATTCGCGGCTGCGGGCGTGGACCAGGCCTGTATCGTCATCGGCTACAAGGGCGAGATGATCCGCGAGTACTTCTCGGCCAACCCGCCTGCGGGGATTGAGCTCAGCTATGTGGTGCAGCACGAGCCAAATGGCACTGGTAGCGCAGCTCTTCTCGCCAAGGATTTCGCCGCTGGCGGTCCGTTTCTGCTCACGTTCGGAGACATCATCGTTGACTCGCAGGTCTACACCGAGTTGATCAACCGCGGCCCGGGCGCAGAGATGGTGTTGGCCCTGACCTATGTCGACGACCCGTACAGGGGCGGGGCGGTCTATGTGGAAGCGGAGCGAGTAGTGAAAATCGTGGAGAAGCCTCCCAAGGGCACATCGACGACCAACTTCCTGTGTGCCGGGGTCTATCTCTTCCAAGACCGAATCTTCGAGGCCTTGGGGAGGCTGCAGCTGTCAGCTCGGGGCGAATATGACTTGACAGACGCGATTTCCGAGGCCGTGAGTTCGGGGAAGACTGTGCGCTACTTTGACGTGCCCGGTTTCTGGCGGGACGTAGGACGTCCCGAGGATCTCGAGCCAGCCAGCCGATACGTGAGCCATACATGACTGCAAGCCCTGACAACCTCCTTGCGCGAGCCAGGCAAGGCATCGAGCCGATTGACCTCCCGGAGGAGATCAAGCACTCGGCGCTGGCAAACTTCGAGGACTGGCTCGGAACGGACAAACTCGCAGGGTTGGTTCCCCGCAGCGACTACAGCGCGATCCTGAGCTGGATGGTCGAAGCAGAGAAGTTCGACCTGCTGATTGACAGCTTCTACCAAATGATCCCCTTCGGAACCGGCGGACGGCGCGGTCCCGTTGGAGTGGGTCCGAACCGCATCAACCCCTACACAATCGCCTCGTCGGTGCAAGGTCACGTCGAGTACCTCCGCCAGCGCTTCGGCGAGTCGGAGAGGCTGAAGGTCGTCATCGCGAACGACGTTCGCGCCTTCCATGACATACGGGGGACTTACCCCGACGACTTGGAGAACCCATTGCTGGGGTTGAGTTCTAGGGACTTTGCGCGGATCGCCTCTGCGGTGTACTCAGCAGCCGGAGTCGAGGTCTACGCCCTGCCCGCAAGTCACGGTGGCTACATCTCGACACCAGAACTGTCCTTCCTGATCCGCTGGGCCAGAGCCCACGGCGGGATCAACGTCAGCGCGTCGCACAACCATCCCGACGACAACGGCAGCAAGTTTTACAACGCCGAGGGCGGCCAAGAGATACCGCCTGACGACGAGGAGCTTGCCAACATCGTCGAGCGCGTCAAGGAGATCAACATCCCGGCCGAGAGCGCAGCCGCTAGTTCCCAGCTGATCCACGCGATTCCTTCCGAAGCGCGGCAGGCGTTCATTGATATGAACCTTGGGCTGCGATTGCGCCCAGCTGGTGGAGGGGGGAAGTTCGTCTTCACCAGTTTGCACGGCACTGGCGTGGATACCGTTGGGCGCTGCTTGGAGGAAATGGGCTACGCCAAGGGGCGTCAGCTCTTCTATGTCGCTGACCAATGCGAGTTCCATAGCGACTTCAGGCACGTCACGTTCCGGAGTCCCAACCCGGAAGTGCCTGAATCCTTGCAGATGGGCATTAAGTTGGCCGAAGAAGTCGGCGGCGACATCCTCTTGGCAACCGATCCCGATGCGGATCGGTTGGGTGGAGCAACCCGTAACGGAGATGGCTATGCCATTCTCACTGGCAACGAGTTCGCCGCGGTTCTCGCCAGATACAGGCTGGAAGCACTGGAAGCACTCGGGCGCCTTCCTGAGCGGCCGTTGGGCATCAAGACCGAGGTCACCACAGACTTGGTGCGGCGGCTCTTCGAGTCCCGCAACGGGGTTGTGGTCGGGAATTTGCTGGTGGGCTTCAAGTACATTGCCGCGGTGCTGGGATCACTCGAGCGCACCGGCCGATACGGGGATGTTACGGCATCGCTGGATGATTTCGTGCTAGCTGCCGAAGAGAGTCACGGATTCATGCTTACGCCCGAAGTTCGCGACAAAGATGCTGCGGGCGCGGCGGTGGTTCTCGCCGAGCTGACTTCGGAATTATCCGAGCGCGGAGAGACGGTCTACGACTACTTGGTCGACACCTACAAACGCTACGGCTACCACGCCAACACCGTGAGGTCGACGGTGATGCAAGGCGCCGCGGGCTCAGCCGACATCCGCAAGATCCAGCAGCTGCTGCGCAGCAATCCACCCAAGGAGATCGGCGGGCGTACGGTCTTGGGTGTGAACGACTATTGGGACGAGGTGAAGTATGGCCCGTTCCTTTCGCAGACCGACAAGAGTTCCCGCAACCTGATCAGCTACACCGTGGAGGGTGGAATCAAGGCAACGATCCGACCTTCGGGGACAGAACCGAAGAACAAGCTCTACCTTGAGTTGGCGGCTGCTCCGCTTGGACCCGATGCCTCAGCGACCGAGTTCACTGAACACCGCCAAGCGGTGGATCGGAAGGTCAAGGAGTTTTCGAACAAGTTCCTTGCCCAGATGCTCTCCCTGATCGGCGTGTCGGTACCTGAGTATGCATTTGAGATCTCCGATCTCGTGCCCCTGCAATGGAAGGTAGACTTCTGCGACCGGTTCCTGCCGGAGTTTCGGAAGCGTTCCGAAGCGGTCGCCCAAGACTCCGCTTCGGAGAGTAACCTCAGCACGTGGGTAGACGAAACCTTGCGGCCGTACGGGCCGGATGCCCGCATCTTGGTGCGGCGAGCGTTCCAAGCATATGCCGCGACTTGTGCTGAGTCCGATGTTCTCGCGGTGCAGCGACGGCTGTTCGCCGACTCGTAGCGGGTCGCGACCACGGCAACACAGTGCACCGCAATGGCCCCAGAGAGATGGTTACAATGAGTGAGCGGGCGAGGTCTCTCGCCCGCTCCTCGCTGCGGAGAGGTGGCCGAGCGGCTTAAGGCGCACGCTTGGAAAGCGTGTTTAGGGGCAACTCTAACGAGGGTTCGAATCCCTCCCTCTCCGCCATGATAATTTCCTAGGTCACTGAAAGCAAAGGCTTTATGCTGTATTTCAAGTGCGATGTTCCATTGAATGCCCCACAATCGAATCCAAGTGGGATCAGATGTTGCGGTGCGGGAGGCGCTTGGCGGCGAGCCCTTCGGGAACCCGAAACCGTCCGGTGCCTGCAGGGATCAAGACTCGAAGGTCGGGCAAATCAGCCTAAACGCAATGGAACCAGAAGGGTACGGCACCCTGCACCGGAAAGCTGGGCCAGCACTTCAGGCTGGCCGCTGTCCCCACCTGCGCCCCAGCCCACGGGCCCCCCGGCGGTTCTCCGGATTCGCCGCACGGTGGGCGCGCTGGGCCCGGGTCGCCTCGCAAGCGGCCGGCTCGACCGCCTGGCGCCGCTGTTTGAGGGCGACGTCTCGGTCACCCCCCACCCGCCCGATCGCTCGCTCGAAGCGGGGCCTCGGCTTCGTCGGTCACCCTGAAGCCGGCGCCCTAAGCAGCGGAGTCTTCTTGTGCAGTTCCTTCAGCAGTAGCCCCGCTGGTTGGTCCTTGAACACGTCCGCCCATCGGAATGCGAGAATTGCTACCAACCGGGCCGCTAAACCGGAAATTCCGATTCGTCGAGAGCCAACCATGGCCAGAGCTAGGTCCGGCTTTCGTACAACCGTTGCACCGCTCTGTCGTCGATTCAGCCAACCGGCCGATCTGGGGCAGATATTCGACCGGTATCGAGTGGTTTCTCGGGTGCGAGGGCGTACATGGACTTCTGACAAACGCTGACTATGCCGTGCCACCTTGAATGCCACTCGCACGGCGATGCGGATGGCCCTACCCTAAGCCACCTTCCTGAGCACCCTCCAGCGGCAAGCGCTTGAACTGGTCAATCCGCTCCCAGTGGTCAGCAACTCCAAGGCCAGCTCAGCTGATTTACACCATGAACTTATTGCGAGTCTTGGTTCGGAACTTCGAATTAGGCGACCAGAAGATGCTGATCGACCATATCAGCGAGGAGCTGCTTGCCGAACTGAGCGCCTCCCCACCGACTTCAGAGCACTGACGGGCGGTCAAGTTGACGCGTCGGTTGGAACCACACCCGGTCCGCCCCTGCTGCTGTCGGAGTTGCGCACCGCCGCCAGCGATCTAGTCTGAGGTCCGGACCTACCTACAACCACCTGACCGTCAGCCCACCCTGGCTGGCAAATCGTTCTTCAGCATGGAATACGTCATTCCGCCGTCCGGCTTGGCCCACAGCCCAACCCACGTCGCTGATCACGTTCTCCAGATAACGCGCGGACATCGAAGCAACAGCGACGGGGATGCCAAGATCGCGAGCTGCATTCACAAGTTCAATATCGCCCCTGTCCCGCATGGGGCGCACCCCAAACGGGCCCGCGACCGCCGCTAAGCCCGGCTCGATATCGAAACCGAGTTCTGCGGGATTCTCGATGTCATCCATTTCCGTGGGCATCTTGCCGGCCGAAATCGTCAGTGCAGAATCCAGATGCCCCAGTCCGTTTACGACACCTGCCACGTGAGCCCTCAAGAGAATGGCGGAAATCTCAAAGTAGTCGCTCTCGCTCAAACTACTCTCTCCGGGATCCCACGCGATCAGGGTGGGCTCGATGTTGGTTTTGCTTGCCGTGCCCCAGCGGGAGGCGACCGCCCAGCGCGTCGCAGGGAGCTTCCTGCGGGACCCGGAAGACGACACATAGGCAGCCGTCCTCCCGGCCTGAGCGATTGCGGTATCCAAGACCGATGGGCGTGAGAGCGGTCCTTTCCACGTCTTGTGCCCCCCGTCGTATGTCCCCTTTGCCTCCGCAATCACAAGCCCCCGCCAGTCCAGTCCGATCCAGTCCGCCAGAAGCCCTCGGCCCGGGGGATCCTTCTCGATCGAATATCGAGTTCCCTCGAAGCAGCACTTCGCCAACTCCAAGGGAACAAGAACTCGCACCCCTTCCTGTGAGGTGAGATAGGCCCGCGCCATGTAGCGGCCGAGCAGGCCGGAGTAGGCGATCCGAGCGTCGCGTCCGACTCCCGGGCCTCTCCCGGCCCATCTCAGATTGCAACCGTCTACGAGCATGCTCTCGAATAGGTCCGTCCAAATCGCGGCCATGTGAGGCGTTACGTTGACAAACGTCTCACACGCTGCGGCATGGCCAAGCTCCGTTAGCCTCACCCAGTGGCCCTTACCCCGGGGCTGTGGATTCCCCGGTCCAATCCTGCGAAGCCACACGCGGCGACCTGTTGAGCTACTAGTCGTAGACGGTGTCGGCATGCTGCCTTCGTTTCACTTCGCCCACTCTACCGCACGAGCACGAGCCCAAAGCGACTCTCGGTGCAGTATCGGTTCCATCCCCAGCGCCTGTCACCCTCCTCAAATCACAGTCCGCTCGAACGCTAACAGATCCAGAATCGCTGCCACAGGCACTGGAATCGCGTAAGCCCTTGCTATTCAGTCTGTTATAGGAAAGCGTCTAGTGACCGCCACGCCACCCTGCTCGAAACCCTGAGCCTGTGGCGGCGCAGTCGAGCCTAGGCTCACGACGCCACACAACAGGCACGGCCCTCCTCTGGCTCAATGCCCGCATGCGACCTCGCGCCTACAGGTATCTTACGAAATCCTGACGAGGCACCTAAGGACCTCGCTCATCGATCCACGCTCTGATGAGATGCTGCACCTCTCGGATAAGGGTATCCTCGCCATCGTATTCAGCAATGAGATTCAGCGCCTCATCAAGCCGGCCTTGGAACAATGTCTTCATGCGCTCTCGGTCTACGCTGTATTCATGGACAAGTACTGGAGGTCCCGGCGATAGGAATTTGGGCGCGCTCTGCACATCTACCGCTAGACTCGCCAATTGGGGCAGCACGATGTCAGGATGTCGTCGGGCACCCAAGAGAACTTGACGCGAGAGGAAATCTCGCCACTGTTCAATGACACCCTTGGCAGCCATCGTCTCGGTAACAAGCACTCTGATGGCAAATGGATGGTTCTTGGAGAGCGCACGAACCAGATCCTGCGGGCTCCTCAGAATCGATCGCACCGCTTCTGCCACCGAGTGACGAAGGGTTTCCTTGGCGTTCTCGTCGAGAACGCTAGCTTGATTTGTCCAATAGGACAAGATCTCGATGGCCAGAGTTAGGCTTTGAGGAATCGACCTATTGATCAGACTTGTGAGCCAGTCCGAATACTGATCCTTCGGGATGGATCGCTCGCACTCGTACCACAAAACCGAGAGTGCCGGATGGCTGCCAGAAGCGGAGGAGCCATGGATCGACAGGAGTCGGTCCACTACCAAGTCAGTCAACTTGATCATTTGCTCCGCGTCCGGTTCCCCCGCGAAACGCTGCCAGACCCTAGCATAGTGCTCATCAACACCCCTTTCGGGGACCAGTCGGATGACCAATGGCTCCACTCGCCCCGTCTTCCACTGCTCTATGTGCCGCAACACCTCTTGATCGCGAAGTTCCTCTGGACCAAGTTCTTCTGCGACGATCCGCGAGAAGTAGTCCACGGGATCCTCAATGTGAACTCCTTGTGGTGAGAGGCTCTCAGCATCCGGGGTGTTCCCGCATAGCTGCCCGATCCCCAGCAGGTCAACTAACCGCTGCACTGCCGGGCCATTTGGCAGTGACTTGACGACTTTCTGCCACTCGTCCTTGACAGAAATTGAGTCTGGCAACGACCTGTCAGGCGCCTCTCGGGCAAGGTCGATGTTCGCCAGTAGGAATGCGAAGGCATCCGGCGTTCCGTATCGGAGCGCCGAGACGATGACGATATCATCAAGCTCAGCCTCTCCGTGCAGATTGGTCCACGCTTCATCGACTCGGCGTATGACATGCTTTAACGCACGAGGCGTTCGCAAGAGCGACAGAAGGGCCTCTTGGGCGGTTTGCTCGTCAAGCTCCCTCCGTTGCCCCAGCAGTTGACCAGGCCTGCTGGTTCTAAGGTTGAGATTATCGTGTTCTTGTCTTCCAATGTACGGATCAATGTCGGAATACTCCGATTTCCAGCGCTCGTAAGCGCTCCGAAAAATTGGGGTGACCTGGTCAACACTAACCCTCGGCACTCGTTCTATCGTGTCGCATAGCTTTGAAACATCCACGCCCAGGTTCGGATCGACCGCGAAAACGAACGCGCATCCGTCCAGTCGTCGAAGTGCCCAAAGGAATCGCTCGAGGTGTCGAGTGTCGAAATCCGGACCCGCTCGTTCGACGTCCTCGACCAGCAGGACCACCCGAGCTGGAACCGCATCAAGGATTGGCTCAAGACGCGTCAAAGCTTCAAGCGAGTCTGCTGAAGAGTCGCCACCAACGGTCCTCGCAAGCCATCCTGAAGGCTCTGCTGCCGCAAGCCGCTTGTACGAGCGAGGCAGCCCCCGGAGTTCAAGCGTATCGACCAATTCGTCGAGCGCATTAATGATTTCCTGTAGTGCCAGCCGAGGCACATCTTCGGGGTCTGGTACGGTCCAAACATCAATGCGTGCAACAACCACTCGAGTTGCCATGCCATCAAGTTCAGCTCGCACAGCGTTCAAGATGCTGCTCTTCCCGCTACCGAGCGCCCCAAGAAGTGCAACCGGGCTCCCTTCTGGACCAACCCTTCGTGCAATTCTCTTGGCCAAAGTGCGATGCCCAAAGAAATCTGGCTCGTCCGCTCTCCGTGGCCTCTCGCCTGACACAATCCACGTCTGGACAGACGTCAGGCTGACCTCATCCTTCGATGCAGCACCTGAGGCTATTGGCGGTTCGCTCCTGTCGCGAGACTGTAGATACCTGAAGAAAACTGCCCCACATGCGAGGACCGCAGCACACCATCCGAGGGGGAACGAGTGAGGCCAATCTTGGCTCACCGCGCAAAGTCGAATGCCGATATAGGGAGCCCACTTTTCCCTCGCTCCAGCCAACAAGAGTCCAAGAACCACCGAAAACCAAATTGGAGGGTACCGAATCCACCCACGAATCTGGAGTCGATGGATTCGGACGGGTTCAGCGATCAAGTAGAACGACAGGGCTATGGCAAGCCAAAGAATGCTTTGCTTGTACTCTGCGCTGAACGGTGTCTGGACATCCAGCGCGGCTTGCCAAGCTAGCTGAAGGAGCAAGTCGAACAACACTGCTCCAAGGAGAGCGAACCGCAGCACCCTAGACCATCGCTTCATTGACTGACGTCTCTGCCGACTCCGTCGGGATTCGTCCGACAAGGTCTTCGGCCTCGCTCGTTCGCTACCCTCTACCACCTGCCGATGCTAACAAAGCTACCCCTCAACAGGTGGCCAGATAGATCACTATCGTCGAGTGCTGGCAGTTCCTAAGGCGCTATCCCGATCCCTGCGTGCGATGTTGGCGTAACAGCACCGGGAGGTCTCCATTGAGAAGCGGAGCGAGTAGGCCTGCGTCCTCCGCGTGCAGGATCGAGAACGAGACGTACGAGCTCGGCACGCCCAGACCAGTAAGGTGGAACTGCGACGTCATGCTAAGCGCAAGTGACTGACACGCTCCTTCGCCAGACTGCTTTCTGGCGTACGAACTCCGGAGTATGACGGCTCTCGTCCTATCCAAGTGGATCCTATCGAAGGGCACAATCGAAGTGATGTTGAATACAACCTTGAGTTGCTGGTAGATGCAGGATACGTGAAGCCTTTCCTGATTCCCTACTACGTGCATCCCATGCGAGCAGCAGCGGGCTGGAATCGTCGATTGCTCGCACGCGGTCATTGAGGGCCCATGAGAGCGTAGCAGAGACGGGCCGAACACCCGCCTCGCGAGGACGGCTGGCAGCCCACAAGGCGGGCTGTCTTGGAGTGTCGCCCGACGCTGCTAGGGCCCTGTGCAGAGCCGCTTGTGCGCCTCCGTGGCAGCCAGCCAGTGCGGTTGCAGACTGTGGTTGAGGAGCGATCCGCTGCGAGCTGGTGGCTGCTAGGCAGCCGCGGCGCACATCGCCAGCGGACGCGGCAGCGGCAGGGCCACGGCAGCCGCCTGCAACAGCCGTTGCGGCAGGGCCGCCAAGTCATAGCGCCGATTGAAGCGGAATTGGAACTCGGCTAGGTAGCGGGCGGCGTACTTGGGACGGAAGGCATGGTAGGTGCCATCCAAGGAGCGCTTGACGTTGCCCAGAATCGTGTTGACCCACAGCAGCTCGGGCGTCTCGCAAGCCGCCTTGCCACCGCCTGTCACCAGCGGGCGGTGCTGGCAGTCGGCGGCCTCCACGCCGCCGAAACAGGCCAGTCCGTCCGACAGCACCGTGCTGCCGGGCGTGAGGTGCTGGTGCGCCCAGCGCTCCACCTCGGCCTTGCTAAAGCCCTCCAGCACGGTCAGCTTCATGAACTCCGGCTGGCCCTCGGCAGTGACTTGCACGGCCGCCAGGAAGGGTGTCTTGTTCTCTGAGCCGCGACCGCGCTTGCCACCCGGCAACTCGCCGCCCAAATACGCGTCATCGACCTGCACGTTGCCCTCCAGGCGGTAGCTGTGGTCGCGTTCCAGCATGGCCTGCATGAGTTTGTGCTTGAGCAGCCAAGCGGAGTTGTTGTTGACCCCCAGCTGGCGTCCCAAGGCCAGCGCCGAGAGGCCGTTCTTGGCCTGCGAGAGGCAGTACATGGCGAGGAACCAAGTGGTCAGAGGCAATTTGGTGGCTTGGAAGATGGTGCCGGCTAGCAGCGAGACTTGGCGCTTGCAGTGGTTGCACTGGAAGCAGGCCCGGCGCTGGGTCAGGCGGCAGAAGCTGGTGCCGGAGCAGCGCGGGCAAGCCAAGCCGTGGGGCCAGCGGGCATCGTAGAGCGCCTGCTCGCACTGGGCTTCGGTGCCGAAGTCGGCGAGGAAGAGCGGGAGGGAGAGACCTTTCTGGAACTGAACCTTGTTTTTGGGCATGGCAGGGGGCGGCGCGGAAAGCGCTTGTCTGTACGAATTATGATCGCACAAAAATGGCGATAAGTCAAGCAAAATCAGTCATTAAGGCGAAAAAACATCGCAACAGAAGGCATGGAACCGCAATGAGCCAAGGGCGACCAACAAAGCGGCCGATCCGCTCTAACCGGCCGCGTGCCGACTTGCCGTGGATGCAGGTACTAGGGAATCAGGAAGCCTTTTGAAGAATCTTTCGTACTTGGTTCGTGGAATCACCTAGGATGGACACGAATTCTGCTCTCAGATCCACGCGCGTCAAGCTCCCCTCTCGAACGAATTCTTCTGACCAGCCGTCCTGATTGGGCCGAATAGAGGACCCAGGTCGTGTCTGCTACGCGGTTATGACGTGTCGACGTTGTGGAAGCGGAGGTCGACCGGCTATTGCTGTCGAGTCGTAGGCACTCATAAGTGGGGGCGCAAGAGGTCAGCTGAGGCGGTGTTGGGGATGCCTGCTAAGTCCGATGACCAGAGACGAATGAGCTATAGATGCGCTACCGCATGGCGGTCTAGTCCAGTGGGTGTACGACATCAGAGTGATTTTTCGGGTTGAGGGGCATTGAGTGGCGGAGTCCGTGTGCCTGCACATCAAGGACGGTCGCTGCGATATTCCCAGAAGTCCTCGTAGAGTCCGCTGAGGTTGCAGCAGCGCAGGGCGGCAATGGCATTGGCACCTTGGACGGTCCAATGCATCCCGGAGCGCTTCAAGCGGGTCCCGAAAACAGTTTTGCAGCCGGACTCTACCACGCCCGAAGCCACGCACAGGCCTTGGGCCCGGAAGTCGGCGTATTGCATGCGGTCGCGGTTGTTGTCGATGTAGGCGGCGCACTCGGCGGCCTGCTCGCAAGTGGCGGCGTGCGAGCGCAGGACCGAGAGCACGTGTTCGAGGTCGCCCTCGTCGAGTTCCTCACAGCGTATATCGGCCCATTGGCGGGCGCGGTCGGAGTCGTGAGGGTAGAGCGCTTTGGAGACGTCGTGCAGGTGCTGCTTCGTGTGAAACAGGTCCACAATCTGGATCGCGCCCGGGTAGTCTTCCTCTGCCAGGCGCCAAATCCATGCTGCTCCGTCACCGAGCACGACCCGGCGCTGGGCTTGCGGAAAGCCGCGCCGTTCGGCCTCGCGGCGCACGCGGCGGGCAAACGGGGAGGGCAGCGGATCGGTGTCGCGGCTGGCCGCGCTTTCGATCGCTCCGGTATAGCTGACCGAGCCGGGGTCGCGCATGGGGCGGCCGGTCTTGGGGTGCCGCGACTCGGCCGTCCAAACGATCACGAGCTTGGCTTCGCGGGTCTTGGCCGAGCCGTCGGGCTGCTTGCCAGGGCGCCCGGCGGTCTCGCTGGGACGCACCGGCAAGCCGGTGCCATCGAGGCCCAGGTACATGGTGGGCGCGGACGGCGCGTAGCTGGGGAAGACGCCGGCGCTTTCGGCGGCGGCAATCTCGTTGCCGAGCGCCTCGGCGCAGCGTTCGACCTGCTTGGTTTCCACGTGCACGCCGGCGAGTTGGGCCAGCAGGGCCGAGGACTCGTCGAAACTGACCAAAGCGGCGGTCGAGCCGGTCATGCGCAGCACAGCCGGAGACAGCGAGGTGGCGTGCAAGCCGAGTGCGGCGTCGCGCGGGCAGACGCCGTGCTGGCAGGTGCTGCAGTGGTAGTAGGCGCGCTGGAGGGTGAGCGGGCCGAGCACGGTTTCAAAGGTCTTGGGGTGACGCCCGGCGAAGCGTGCCGGCTGGTCGCAGTCGGGGCACTTGCGGAAGGGGCCGCAGTAGTCGGACAGGTCGCTGTCGAGGCGTTCCTCGACGGCGCGCGCGGCCAGCTGCAGGGCGGTGCGGCGGACGGCGGTTTCGACGGCCTCGAAGTCGATCTTGGCGGTCGCGTCGGGACCCACAAAGCGGTCGATCTCGGCGCGGATATCGGGAGCGAAACGCTCGCTCAGCGTTTTTTTTTAGCCTGCGCGGCGGCGGCCTTGCCGTGGACCAAGCGCGCTTGGCAGAGTTGCTCGCTGAGCTCGACGAACTCGGCGGTCAGCGAGCGGAAGCGCTGGTAGGCGGCGATTTGCTGGCGGGTGCTGTCGAGAGCGTGTGGCGGGACCGAGCGGGTGACTGTCTTGCCATTGGACTTAAAGGTCAACGACCAGTAGGGGCCGTGGCCGGGGTGCTGGGGGTCGGAACAGCGGCAGGTGGGTTTGCCGCACTGCAGGAAGCGCTGGGTGAGGGTGCCGGGCCGCAACTCGCCGATGGAGGCGAGTTCGGAGCGGATCTGATCAAGGCGGTCTTGCAAGCCGGCGGGGTCGGGCGAAGCGGACATGAGTCCTCCTGTTCTTACAGTTTATTATACTGAAAGAACTCGCAGGGCAAAGACCTTGCTGCATCAAGGCTACCGAAGGACTACCGTCCGATCTCAGGACTATGTCGTACACCCTAGTCCAGTTGGCTCATATCGGAACGCTCCGATATTCGATACTATGGGAATCGACATTGTCAACCCGTGCGATGGCGCGACGGCGCATCGGCGGAACAACTGAGCCGAGGGAACGTCTGGCGGGCTCATCGAGATGATGCTCGCGAGTCACGACGGTATCGTGTTGCGCAATCTCACGGCCTCATTGGATTGACGGACTCGACACCTTGCAAGATCTTACGAACTGCGAAGGCCACAAGTATGAGCCAAGTTGTCATCGAGAACCCAATCATCAATACGCCATTCGACGAACCGGCTCGCCACTTCAGGTTTAGCGACGAGGGCATCACTGACGAGATCGTCAACGCCCGCCGAACCAGTTCGTATTTCGTACCCATCGCCAGACCAAAGAAAAAAGGGTCCAAACAGCTTCAGTTCGACACCGAATGGACGAAGGACCGCATCGAAGAAAATAGGCTTGTCAACGACATCCGTCGCCGCGTCGCGTTATGGCGCAAGGGGGGTTACGTTGGCGTGACCCCGACTACCGCACGTTTGATTGCCTACTGGACCGATCCCAACCGCGACAAGAAATTGTTTTTCTGCCAGAATGAAGCGCTTTGGACCGCCATCTACATCGCGGAAGTAGCAAAGAAATACGGTGATGCGTGGATCGAAAACGCGATACGCACGGGAAACGACTCGTCGAACCCCGGACTGCCGCGCAAGGCGTTCAAGATGGCGACCGGCTCAGGCAAGACCGTCGTCATGGCCATGCTTATCGCCTGGCACACTCTCAACAAGCGCGCCAATCCCCAAGACGCCCGCTTCTCCGACACCTTTCTGATCGTCACGCCCGGCATCACTATCCGTGACCGGCTGCGCGTTCTTTTGGCCAACGACCCACACAACTACTACCGCCAGCGCGACATTGTGCCGGCACAATTGCAGGACCAGCTCGGACAAGCCAAAATCCTCATCACCAACTACCATGCCTTCCAACTGCGCGAGAGGGCCGGTGCCGGCAAGATCACGAAGTCGATTCTCGCAGATGGGCAGTCAAATCCGTTCATCGAGACTCCCGGCCAGATGGTGCGCCGCGTGTGCCGTGAGTTGGGAGCCAAGAAGAACATTATCGTCCTCAACGACGAAGCTCATCACTGCTACCGCCGCAGACCCGGTGCCGAGTATGAAAAGCTCACCGGCGATGATCGCATTGCGGCCAAGCAACGCGAACAAGAGGCTCGCGTCTGGATTTCTGGCCTAGAGGCGGTGAAGGCCAAGATCGGAGTGAAGGCCATTTACGATCTTTCGGCCACACCGTTCTTTCTGCGCGGTTCAGGCTATCCCGAAGGCACGCTTTTCCCGTGGGTGGTCTCGGATTTTTCGCTGATTGACGCGATTGAGGCTGGCATCGTCAAAGTGCCCCGTGTACCGGTGGCTGACGACTCGATGACAGGCGAGCAGCCCACCTACCGCGACTTGTGGCTCCGCATCCGCGAACATCTGCCCCGAAAAGGCCGCAAAACCGAACGGGTGGGGGGCGAACCAAAACTCCCTGTGGAACTGCACGGTGCGCTGCTCAGTCTCTATGGCAACTACGAGAAGTATTACCGCCTGTGGGAGGAAAACACCGAAGCACGCGCACGCGGCATCACGCCGCCGGTGTTCATCGTCGTCTGTAACAACACCAACGTTTCCAAGCTAGTATTCGATTTGATCTCCGGATGGGAAAAGCAGATCGGCGAAGAAACCATAGTTCAGGCCGGGCAACTGCCCATCTTCCGCAACGACGACGGCAATGGTGCGTGGCTACAACGCCCGAACAGTGTCCTCGTGGACAGCCAGCAACTCGAATCCGGCGAATCTATGAGCAACGACTTCAAGAAGGTTGCCGCTCGGGAAATCGAAGAATTCAAGGCCGAATACCGCGCCCGCTTTCCCGGTCGAGATGCGGAAAATCTGACTGACGAAGACCTGCTGCGTGAGGTCATGAACACCGTGGGCAAGGCCGGCAAGCTTGGCGAACGCGTCAAGTGCGTGGTCAGTGTCTCCATGCTCACCGAGGGCTGGGATGCCAACACCGTCACCCACGTGCTAGGCGTACGCGCCTTTGGCACGCAGCTTCTCTGCGAGCAGGTGGTCGGTCGCGGTCTGCGTCGAATGAGCTATGCCGTCAATTCAGATGGATATTTCAGCCCAGAATACGCCGAAATTTATGGCGTGCCCTTTTCATTCATCCCGTGCAGCGGCGCAACCAAGAATCCCAAACCCGGCCCGTTGCCCACTCGCGTCCGTGCGCTAGAAAACCGCATCGACTGCGAGATCACGTTTCCGCGATTGCTCGGCTACCGCTACGACGTTACCGACAAACCGTTGACCGCCAAGTTCACCGACCAATCCAGACTCGCTCTTTCCACTGCCGATATCCCCACCAAGACCGAGAACGCGCCCATTGTAGGCGAATCCAGCATCCACACTCTCGATGATCTGAAGCGTCGCCGCCCCAACGAAGTCGCATTCCTGTTGGCCAAACTGATGCTGGAAAAATACTTCCGCGACGACGACGGCAACGACAAGCCTTGGCTCTTCCCCCAGCTGCTCCGCATTGCCAAACGCTGGCTCGATGAATGCGTGACGCTCAAGGACAATACATTCCTGCAACTGCTGCTGCTGATTGAGTTCGCCCACGACGCAACGGACCGTATCTATAAGGCCATCGTAGCCTCGACCGACGCTAAGGCCGCGCTCAAGCCCATCCTCCGTCCGAATGACACGATCGGCTCTACCCGTTATGTGGACTTCGACACAACCCGGCCCGTTCTTGCAACCCGCGCCGACAAGTGCCACATCTCGCACGTGATTGCCGATACCGACTCGTGGGAACAGAAAATGGCAGAAACCCTGGAAAACATGCCCGAGGTCATCCGGTACGTCAAGAATCACAACCTCGGCTTCACCATTTCTTACACATTAGGTGGCGAGGAGAAGAACTACATCCCTGACTTCATCGCCTGCATTGACGACGGTCGTGGCCCGGATGACCTCTTGAGCCTGCTCGTCGAAGTGCTACCGCGTCAGAATTCCGTTACGGACACGGAACCTATTGATATAGCTGACCTTTGACACATCGGGATTCTGTATACTGTGCCATTTTGCCGGCTCTGGATCGCTGGTTGGCGTTGATTCAGGCGGATTGCCGTCCGAGATCACTGATTTCGGGCCTACAGGATGTCACAGTATAGATACCGCTGCAAGATGAGATATATACTGGGACGCATGGCCCCCCGCTCGCCCGATGTGCTCCTCCCTCTGCTGTCTGCCAGCACCCCGGTAACTCTCGAACAACTCCAGCACGCCCTCGGCCAGCCCTCCCGCCGCACCACTTTCCGCTACCTCAGCCAAGTCCGCTACCTGCGCAGCTACAACCACAACGGTCGCTTCTACACCGCCCGCGACCCCGACCGGTTTGACGACTTGGGCCTGCTCCGGCTCGGCAGCGTGTGTTTCTCGCGCGACCGTTCCTTGGCCGCCACCGTCCTGCGCCTGCTCGGCGAGTCGGCCGCCGGCTACACCGACAAGGAACTCCGCGCCCTGCTGCACGTCCCCGTGCATCCTTTCCTGCTGGCCGCCGTGCGCCAGCGACACGCCCGCCGCGAACTGCTCTCCGGCGTCTATGTCTATCTCTCCGCCGAACCCCAGCTCGGCGCCCGCCAACTGCAGGCCCGCCAAGTGCGCTACGCGGCCGCTGCCTTGGATCCGGACGTGATCATCGCCGTGCTGCTAGCTCTGCTGCGCCAGCCCGCCGCCACGCCGAGCGAATTAGCACTCCGCTTGCAAGGCCACTCCCCGCCCATCGCGCGGGTGCAGGTGCAGGCCGTCTTCGACCGTTTCGACCTCGCCGAGGTCGTCAAAAAAGGGGGGCCTACGCCCTGCTGACGCTGTTGCGCGCACAGGCTCGCGAGGCCGCTTCGAGCGCCGCCCGGATCGCCCTCTCGCTGCGTCCTGACGGGGCCCCGCCGCAGCTCGATTTCGTCGCCGAAAGCACCCATTGCGCACACTGCGGCCGGACCCTGAGCCCCTACAAGACGCAGTCCCGCGTGCTGCTCACCTTGGCCGTTGGCACGTTCGTGGCGCACGAATTCCGGGCCCGCTGCCGCGCCTGCCTCGAGCGCCCGGCGCACGCCTCGCGACAGCTGGCCGCCTTGGCCCCGCCGGGGCAGCGCTTCGGCTACGACCTGCTCGTGTGGGTCGGCTTGGCGCGCTATCACGGCCGCCTCCAGCGCGGCGAGATCCAAGCCGCACTGGCCGCGCGCGGCATCGCCCTGTCGAGCGGTTCGATTTCCGCCCTCTGCGATCGCTTCCTGAGCGCCCTCGAGACCCTCCACTGGCAGCGCGCCCCGGCCCTGCGCGCCGCCATGGCACACGGCTACGCCCTGCATCTTGACGCCACCTGCGACCGCGGTCGGGGCGGTCTCTTCGTGTGCTTGGACGGCTTTACCGGCTGGGTCCTGCACGCGCTCAAGATCGGTTCGGAGAACGAGGCCGAATTGCGACCCGCCATCGCTCGCACCCTAGCCGCCTTCGGCGATCCGCTGGCGATCATGCGCGACCTCTCCAGCGCCATCGCCAAGTCTGTCGCCGACTGCCGCCAGCGCGGGATCCCCGACCTGCTGTGTCATTACCATTTCCTGGCTGCGGTTGGCAAGCAACTGCTCGCTGAGGACTACGCTCGCTTGCGCGGCCAGTTGTCCCGCAGCAAACTCCGCACCCGCCTGCGCGAGCTGCTGCGCGCCTCCCGCGCGCCCAGCGAGCACCTGCGCCAGGAGCTGCCCGCGCTGCTGCTGTGGCTCTTGGAAGGCACCGGCCACAAGTATCCCGGCTTCCCGTTTGCCTTGCCTCACTTGGACTTCTACCTCCGCTGCGAGCAATTTCCGGCCGCCTGCGAGCGCCGCCTGCCGACGCCCCGCAGCCGCCGCGAGCAACACTTGCTAGACCAAGTCAACAGCGCCCTGCACGACCTCCGCTGGCTGCAGCGACCGGCCCCCACCGCCCGCTGCCTGGAGCGCCGCTGGGCGCTCTTCTGCGAGTTGCGTGACGTGCTGCGGCTGTCCGCCCAGGACCTGCCCCACGGCCAACGCCCAGCACCCGCCGCGATGCCCCCCGACCGCCTGCTGCAAGCCGTCGCCGCCGACCTCGAACGCTTCCAGCAAGACTTGCGCCAGCGCCTCCAAAGGCGACCATCCGATTCCGCGCAGAAACCCCCCGAGGCCATCCTGTTGGCCTACTTGGAGCGCTATGCCGAGGGCCTCTGCGGGCATCCTGTGGTGCGCGATCCCAGCGGCCGCCTCGTGGCGGTGGTGGCACGTACCAACAACGTTCTCGAACAGTTCTTTGCCACCGCCAAGCAGGGCCTGCGCCGCCGTCTTGGGCGCGCCCACCTAGGCCGCGATTTGGAAGACCAGCCGGCTCAGGTCGCGCTCGTTGCCAACCTGCACGACCCCCACTACGTGCGCATCCTGTGTGGCGGCCTCGACCAGTTGCCCCAAGCCTTCGCCAAACTGGACTGCCCAACCGCCCCGGACCCGTCGCGCCTCCAACGCAACAATCGCGACGCACCCCTGCGGCGGCTCAATCGGGCTTGGGCCAACGACGCCACACAGGCACCGTCCCCGGATCTCAACACCCAGGCACCCACACCTACAGGTCTCTAACGGAATTCTGACGCGGTAGTCGAAGTGACCGGCGAAAGGAAGAAAGACAAGGCCGCCAAGGTCGCCACCACGGCCACCTTGTGGGTTCCGGCTGTTAACAACCACGGCGGCTTCGGTCGCTGGGCGTTCATCGAAATCGCCGACCCGTGGGATGGACAAAACCTCATCCGCAGTTTCCTGAAACAGGCAGATGTGGAAACAGCAAAGGAAATCGCCCATGCATAAGAAGAAACCCAACTCGAAGAAAGTCGAGTCCATCCGCCACAAGGACAAACGCGCCAACATCCCCACCGAGGAACTTCGTGACTTTGTCGCCGATGAAGAACTCGCCCCGAAGACGATGCTCTATCCACGCGACCCCTCGCTCGACCCCCAACTTGTATGGAAGGGCAAGGACGAACAGGACCGCGAAGCACTTTCCGTCCCAGTTGTACCGGTTTACATCCAGGAAAAGATCCACCCTCAGGCCATCATTGACGTGCTTCCTCGCCTCGAGCAGACCCGTGGTGGCCAGACCAACCTCTTCGATGACTTCAACGGCCTAGAGGACGACTTCGAGAAGAAGGTGGATTTCTACAACCAGCAAGACGACCGCCGGAAGCCTTGGTCCAACCGGCTCATCCTAGGCGATTCGCTTCTCGTGATGACCTCACTTGCCGAGAAGGAAGGACTCAAGGGCAACGTGCAGACCATCTACCTCGACCCGCCCTACGGCATCAAGTTCGGTTCCAACTGGCAGGTTAGCACCCGCAAGCGAGACGTAAAAGACGGTAAGGCACAGGACGCCACCCGCCAGCCCGAGCAGGTGCGCGCCTTTCGCGACACCTGGAGGCTGGGCATCCACTCTTACTTAGCCTACCTACGCGATCGCCTGATTGTGGCACGGGACCTGCTGACAGAGAGCGGCTCGGTGTTTGTGCAGATTGGGGACGAGAATGTGCATCGTGTTCGAGCGTTGATGGATGAGATCTTTGGGGAAGATAATTTCGTCTCACAGATCAATTATAGGAGTATGAGCCCGCTCGGCCAGAAAGGATTAGCGAACATCTACGACTACATCATTTGGTATGCAAAAAATAAATCGACGATGAAAATTCGTCCTCTGTTCGTAGACCGGCCCATCGAAGGCGAACCGGAGTTTTGTTACTTGGACACAGGCGATGGTAAATTCCAGAAATTGTCCAAAGATGAAGTGATGAGTTTATCTGATCAAGATCGTGAAAAAGTATTTAAGAGATCGGTTCTTACATCGTCAGGTTACACACCGTCCTGCACATACAATTTCGAGTTTCAAGGAAGAAACTATAAACCGCTTAGCGGTAAGAGTTGGAGAACGCACGAAGATGGCATGAAAGTTCTGGTCAATGTTCATCGTATAATTGCCTTGGGACGTAACCCTTACTTTCGGCAATTTCATACCGACTTTCCGTTAATCCAGCTTGAGAATAGCTGGAGTGATACGGCTGCTGGATTTGGCGAACCTAAAGTCTATGTAGTTCAAACAAATATCAAGATAATCGCCCGCTGTATGCTGATGACTACTGATCCAGGTGATTTGGTGCTTGACCCGACCTGCGGAAGCGGCACGACCGCCTACGTCGCCGAGCAGTGGGGTCGCCGCTGGATCACTTGCGACACGAGCCGTGTCGCCCTGGCGCTGGCCCGCACCCGCATGATGGCTGCTAGGTACCCCTACTATCTGCTGGCCGATTCACCCCAAGGCATCCAGAAGGAATCGGAACTCACCGGAAAGATGCCTCCCGAATACAAGACCGAAGATGACATCCGCAAGGGCTTCGTTTACAAGCGCGTGCCGCACATAACGCTCGGGTCGATCGCGAACAACCCAGACATCAAAGAGGGGATGGCGCGCGCGCAGATCGACGCCGCCATCGCCCGCCACGCTGACATCGAGACGCTTTACGACCAGCCCTACGAGGACAACAGACGCGTCCGGGTATGCGGCCCGTTCTCGGTGGAAAGTCTCTCGCCCCACCGCGTGCTTTCTGCCGCCGACGAGAATCAGGCTGGCGCGGTCAGCGAGCAGGAAGGCCGCAAGCAGCAAGACTTCGCCGCCATGATCCTGGAAAACCTCAAGAAGGCAGGCGTGCAGAACAGCCGCAAGAGCGAGCGGCTCAGATTCGACTGCCTCGATCCCTACGCAGGAGTGTGGCTGCACGCGGTGGGCGAATATTCCGAGGCCAACGACGAAATCCGGCGTGTTGCAGTCTCCATCGGCCCCGAGCACGGCACCGTCGGTCCTCGCCAGGTGAAGGAAGCCGCCAAGGAAGCGGTGCAGGGCGTCGGCTTTGACATGCTGGTCGTCTGCGGCTTTGCCTTCGACCCGCATGTTGCCGAGGAGGTCAAACGCTACGGCAACCTGACCGTCCTGCCGGCAAAGATGAACCCTGACTTGGTTATGGGGGATGAACTACTCAAGAAGACCGGCGCGGGAAACCTGTTTATGGTCTTCGGCGAGCCGGACGTGAGCATCAAGGAGCTGACGAACGATCAGTTCGTCGTCACGATCAAGGGCGTTGATGTATACGACCCGACCACCGGCCAGATTCGCAACGCCTCCACCGACGACATCGCTTGCTGGTTCATCGATACCAACTACAACGGCGAGAGCTTCTTTGTGCGCCACGCCTACTTTACAGGGGCCAAAGAACCATATGACAACCTCAAGCGGACTCTGCGGACGGAGATTGACGAAGCCGCCTGGAGCAGTCTGTACAGCACCGTGAGCCGACCGTTCGACAAGCCAGACACCGGCAAGTTCGCCGTGAAAGTCATTAACCATCCTGATTCCCTACTACGTGCATCCCATGCGAGCAGCAGCGGGCTGGAATCGTCGATTGCTCGCACGTGGTCATTGAGGGCGCATGAGAGCGTAGCAGAGACGGGCCGAACACCCGCCTCGCGAGGACGGCTGGCAGCCCACAAGGCGGGCTGTTTTGGAGTGTCGCCCGACGCTGCTTGGGCCCTGTACGGAGCCGCTTGTGCGCCTCCGTGGCAGCCAGCCAGTGCGGCTGCAGACTGTGCTTGAGGAGTGACCCGCTGCGAGCTGCTGGCTGCTAGGCAGCCGCGGCGCACATCGCCAGCGGACGCGGCAGCGGCAGGGCCACGGCAGCCGCCTGCAACAGCCGTTGCGGCAGCGCCGCCAAGTCATAGCGCCGATTGAAGCGGTATTGGAACTCGGCCAGGTAGCGCGCGGCGTACTTGGGACGGAAGGCATGGTAGGTGCCATCCAAGGAGCGCTTGACGTTGCCCAGAATCGTGTTGACCCACAGCAGCTCGGGCGTCTCGCAAGCCGCCTTGCCACCGCCGGTCACCAGCGGGCGGTGCTGGCAGTCGGCGGCCTCCACGCCGCCGAAACAGGCCAGTCCGTCCGACAGCACCGTGCTGCCGGGCGTGAGGTGCTGGTGTGCCCAGCGCTCCACCTCGGCCTTGCTGAAGCCCTCCAGCACGTTCAGCTTCATGAACTCCGGCTGGCCCTCGGCGGTGACTTGCACGGCCGCCAAGAAGGGTGTCTTGTTCTGGGAGCCGCGACCGCGCTTGCCGCCCGGCAACTCGCCGCCCAAATACGCGTCATCGACCTGCACGTTGCCCTCCAAGCGGTAGCTGTGGTCGCGTTCCAGCATGGCCTGCATGAGTTTGTGCTTGAGCAGCCAAGCGGAGTTGTTGTTGACCCCCAGCTGGCGTCCCAAGGCCAGCGCCGAGAGGCCGTTCTTGGCCTGCGAGAGGCAGTACATGGCGAGGAACCAAATGGTCAGAGGCAATTTGGTGGCTTGGAAGATGGTGCCGGCTAGCAGCGAGACTTGGCGCTTGCAGTGGTTGCACTGGAAGCAGGCCCGGCGCTGGGTCAGGCGGCAGAAGCTGGTGCCGGAGCAGCGCGGGCAAGCCAAGCCGTGGGGCCAGCGGGCCTCGTAGAGCGCCCGCTCGCACTGGGCTTCGGTGCCGAAGTCGGCGAGGAAGAGCGGGAGGGAGAGGCCTTTCTGGAACTGAACCTTGTTTTTGGACATGGCAGGGGGCAGCGCGGAAAGCACTTGTCTGTACGCATTATGATCGCACAAAAAAGGCGCTAAGTCAAGCAAAATCAGTTATTAAGACGAAAAAACATCGCAACAGAAGGCATGGAACCGCAATGAGCCAAGGGGGACCAACAAAGCGGCTGGTCCGCTCTAACCGGCCGCGTGCCGACTTGCCGTGGATGCACGTAGTAGGGAATCAGGTTAACCATTACGGTGACGAGGTGCTAAAAGTCTTCGATATATGACGCGCGCGGAGTTGCTGTCATGGGTGCCGATGTGTCTGTCTACGATTTGGGAGGGTGATCCCCAACCTGACACACTCCGACACCTGTTCCATCCTTCAAGAATCTCGACGGCACGTTTCTGCTGTCTGAGTTGTCAGTGACATAGAGTAGGAACTGCACCCCCCGTGTTACCGCGACGTAGAATCGTCGCTTCGCTTCCTCGACTTCTTCATCGGAGGTATCGTAATGATGGGGGATCCGTCCTTCATGAAGATCAATCATTGCCACTGCACGGTACTCACGTCCCTTAGCACCGTGAATAGTCGAAAGCCTCAGTGCTTTAGTTGGATTAGCATACATGCCGAGATCATCAACGGTCAAATTTGACAAATCGATCCTCAGACTTCGTTACATCGGGCTGGGTGATGTGAGGCTTGTTCGCGTCGTAACCGCCCTGTAAGTCAGGGTTTAGGGGCTTTTTCGCTCACAGTTGCGCACTTGACGCGACCTAAGTTCTTGCGGTATAATATGTCCAGTGACTGCCGCCGAAAGCACCCCCCAAGACTCCCCCGCAGCGCCCGCCTACAAGCTCCAAGACGGCGAATCGCTGCCCCTCGACTCCAGCCTGTATCTGTTGCGCGATGGCCACGACTTCGTCTACTTCCTGTTCACCCAGCCGTTCGCCTCGCATGCCGTAGACGACAAAGTCGGGCGCAATCTGTGTCTCGCCCGCTGCGCCCTGTTTGGCCTCGCCACGCACACCGTGCTGGCCCAGGCCTTCGCTCTCAGCCCGCGCACGGTGGCGCGCGCCAAGGCGCGCTTGATCCAGCGCGGCGAAGGCGACTTCCAGCCGCCGCGCAAGCCCCGGCGGCGGCACGGCATCGAGGATCCCGCCGTGCTGGCCCAGGCCGCCGAACTGTTGCAGGCCGGCCACAGCCTGTACCGCGTGGCCCAGCAACTCGCTGTGAGCAGCTCGACGCTGTGGAGCTACAGCCAAGCGGGACTGCTGCCCGCCAGCCAGTGTGCGCCGCGGCGCCCGGGCGAGTCGGACGGCAGCCCAGCAGAGGGGCTGTTCGAGCCGCAGGCCGACTCGCAGGCGGGTGCCGAGCCCGCGCCGGCGGTGGTGTCGGAGGCCAGCGCCGAGCCCGAGATTAGCGCCGAGCCTGAGACCAGCGCGGTGGTGTTGTCGGACAAGCAAGAGCGCAACCAGCGCGACGCGCAGGCCCCCTTGGGCCGGGCCGCCCGTGACACGGCCGGGCGCGTGGCGGCCTCGCTGGGCGTGCTCGACGGGCAAGCGCCGCACTTCGAGCCGGCCGCGACCGTCAGCGGGGCTGGTGTGCTGACCGCTGTTCCGGCCCTGTTGCAGCAAGGCCTGTTGCGGCACGCCGGGTTGCTGTCGCTGCCGCAGGGTTTCTACTCGCTGCCCTCGCTCTTGTTGCTGTGGGCCTTTTTGCTGCTGGCCCGCTTGGGCAACGCCGAAGCGCTGCGCTACCAGCAGCCCGGCGAGTGGGGCGCGTTGCTGGGCCTGGACCGCTGTCCCTGCTCGCGCACGCTGCGCCGCAGGAGCCGTCAGCTGGCTGCCAGCGAGGGGCTGCGGGAGTGGATCGGGGCCCTGGCGCAAGATTGGTGCCGCGCGGATCCGGAGGACGTCGCCACGCTGTTCGTCGATGGCCACGTGCAGGTCTACAGTGGCCAAGGTCGGCTGCCGAAACATTTCGTGTCGCGCCAGAAGCTGGCCTTGCCGGCGGCGGCGGGCTACTGGGTGCAGGCCTTGGGCGGGGCGCCGTTGTTGTGCCTGCACCGGCAGGTGGACGACGGCATGGTGCGCGAGATCTGGACTGGCATCGTGCCGCAATTGCGCAAGCTGGGGCTGTTGGATGAGAGGCCCGGGGCGGCCAGTGGCGAACCGCGCCTGACGCTGGTGTTCGACCGCGAGGGGTGGAGTCCGGCGCTGTTCCGCGAGTTGCGCGCGGTGGGCATCGCGGTGGTGAGTTGGCGCAAGGGGCCGCAAGCCGAGCGCTGGCCCGACAGTGAGTTCCGGGCGGCCTCGATCCCGGTGCGCTCGCCGCTGGGCGAGGCCACGCTGGAGGGCCGGCTGTGCGAGCGCGAGCTGGACTTGGGCGGGCACTGCCAAGTGCGCGAGATCCGCTTCTGGGCCGAGCGTCGCCTGCGCGGGGAGGGCAAGCACGGCCAGCCGCGCAAGCCGCGCGAGTTGGCGGGCGAGCCGGGTGAAGGCCAGCGCCAGCCGGCGCTGGTGAGCACGCATCCGAGCCTGGCGGCCGAGCAGTTGGCGGGTCTGTTGCGGTCGCGCTGGACGCAGGAGAATTTTTTCAAGTACATGCGCGCCGAGTTCGGCCTCGACAGCTTGCCCGAACACGGTCTGGTCGAGGTCGACGCGGACGCGTGGGTGGTCAACCCGGCCTGGCGGGCGATCGACAAAGCGCTCAAAAAGGCCCGCAACGAAGTCGGCCACTTGCGCCGCAAGCGGGCCTTGGAGCCCAACGCCAAGACGCCGAAGGCGCGTGAGCTGGATGAGCAGATCGAGGCTTGCGACAAGCTGGTGGAGGGCTTCCTGCTGGCGCGCAAGGTGGCCGACCAGCACATGCAGGCGGGCGAATTGTCGGAGCCGGAGAAACTGCAAGCGCTGCCGGAGCCGCTGCGCCAGCTAATGCAGACACTGCGCATGCTGGCCTACCGGGCTGAAACCTGCATGGCAGCGGCGCTGGCCCCGCAATTGGACAATCCCGAGACAGCCCGCAGCCTGCTCAAGGCGCTGTTCCAGAGCGACGCCAGCCTGTTGCCCGATCCGGCGGGCGGCACGCTGACGGTGCGCCTGCTACACCAAGCCAGTCGCGCCCAGGACGAGGCGCTCGCCCCGTTGCTGGAGGAATTGAACCGCACGCGCACCGTGTTTCCTGGAACCCAGCTGCGCCTGGTCTACGAATTGCCATCCAGCAGCGGTCGCTAGCCGATGGCCCCACAGCCTTACCCAGTCAGAGTCTCAGCCCCAACTCGTGACAACTCTAATCGGAAGATCGCGGTAGGGAAGCTGATTGCTCAACTCTCCCCGCGCAGATCCGGACGGGCGCGCTAGCGCATCCGGCTCCTGCCTTCGGTTTTGACGGTGAATCGCTCGGTAGGCCATGGATGCGCGATCTGTGGTTGCGGCCACAGCCGTGCACAGATACGCTCCAAGCGTTCCCAAGTGAAGCGGTCCTTCTGTGATCTCCTGCGGAGTATCTTCATCCAGATCCGTTTCAGGTGGTATACGAACGCTTTTAGCGACCGGCTGCTGGTCGGCACGGCATAGTAATTCAACCAGCCGCGCAGCACCTGTCCCAGCCAGCGCCCGGTCTGCCATACGTCATCGTGCATCCGGCGTCGCAGGGCTTCGCGCAGGGCTTGCAGGGTCCGTCTCATTCGCTTCCCGACGGGTTTCCGCCCCAGTCCGAATCGTCCGTTCCGCTTCTTCCGACAATAGTGCGTGAAGCCTAGGAAGTCGAACGTTTCCGGTTTCCCCGCCCCTCGTTTCCGGCGGTTCGCCTGAGCAAACCGTCCGAACTCGATCAGGCGGGTCTTCTCCGGGTGCGTCCGCAGGCCGAATTGCTCGAATCTATCCTGCACGTCCTTCAGAAACCGTTCTGCGTCTTCGCGGTGCTGCGCCGCCACCACATGTCGAGTCGCCCGGGGGAATCACACCCCCGGGCGCTCACAGCACCGGACGTGAACGTCTCCGCTCATCCGGCTCTTCCCAACCAGCCTTGCCCGTACAGCAGTCGCCAGTGCGCGAACAGTCCTCCGTCGCGCCGCGCGATGCGGCGCAACCAGTGCGCCGCTCTCCGCCAGTGACCGCGCAAGCGTTTGTACTTGCGCGTTGCCCACCTCACGAGTTTCCGGTCGATGTGGCGCAGGGTGGGGTACAGTGCCGACTTATAGTAGGCCCCGTAATAGTTCACCCAGCCGCGGATCGCCGCATTGAACATACACGCCAGGTCGGTCAGGGACTTGTCGCTGCGACAGGGCAGCTTCCAGCTCCGCACCTCCCGGCGGATGGCCTTCGCCGACTTCCCGCTCACCGCCGGACTGAAGTTCACGAAGTATTCGCCCTTCCAGTTCTTCGACCTTCGGGGCCGGAACGCGTATCCCAAGAACTCAAACGTTGTCACCGGGTGTGTCCCGGTGCGGTCTCCATCCTCGCAATACACCACCTTCGTCTTCTCCGGGTGCAACTCCAGCCCGCACTCTGCCAGCCGTCGCTGCAAGGCCGCTTTCAGGTAGTCCGCCTGGGCTTTCGACCGGCAGTGGCAGACGATGTCGTCCGCGTACCGTTCGAACGGGATGTTGGGAAACTCCCTTCTCATCCATGCATCAAAGGCATAGTGCAGGAAGAGATTTGCGAGCAGTGGACTGGCCACGCCGCCTTGCGGCGTGCCCTTGTCTCGTGCCTCGCGCCTCCCATCCGGCATCTCCACCTCGGCTCGTAGCCAGCGTTCAACGTACAGCAGGATCCAGCGTTCCCGCGTGTGGCGGCGCAACGCTTTCAGCATCAGGGAGTGGTCGATGTTATCGAAAAATCCCTTGATGTCAAGGTCTAGAACCCAGTCGTTGTGCCAGCACCGCTTGCGCGCCTGCCCGATCGCTTGATGCGCCGATTTGCCCGGCCTGTAGCCGTACGAGTCGGGGTGGAAATGCCGCTCCAACTCCGGTTCCAGAACCTGCTTCACTACCATCTGGGCGACCCGGTCCGCTACCGTGGGAACCCCCAGCGGCCGGATTCCTCCGCCCTCCTTGGGAATCTCCACGCGCTTCACCGGTGGCGGCATGTAGCTGCCGGACGCCATCCGATTCCACAGCTTGTAGAGGTTGTCCCCTACATCCCGCTCGAAATCTTCCAGTGTCTGGCCGTCCACGCCTGCCCCGCCCTTGTTGGCCTTCACTCGCTTGTACGCTTCCCACACCTGACGTTTGGTGACGGGAAACGGCTTGGCTGGGGTCATGAGAGTCCTCCCGTTGCCGGTTGCTCCCTTGGCCCCAGCCGGTTGGGGCGGCCCCTTCGCTCCGGTTCGATTACCGAACCCTCAGCGCTACTACGGGCCACTCCGCCCCTGCGCACCGCCTCGGTACTCTCCCGCTCACGGTTCTGCCGCTTGCGGTTCTCCCTTAGCATCAGTGCAACAGGTTCCCACGTTCCACACAGAAGCCCGGATCGTGTTCCCGCCGCCTTTATGCCGGACGCCGACCGGGCAGTAAGCAGGTACCCCCCGACCTTGTCCCGGAGTAACGACTGCCCCCCGGTTTTGACGCCGTCCCTACGCTTTCGACACCTCATCAGCGGTTCACTTGCGTTCGGCTCCACGATCCATACCTGACCGGGTCTACGCCCGGCCTTTTCCTAGCTCGCTCACCACCACACCTCTTAAGTGCAGCAGCAGTAGGTGGTTTGCAGCCTCCGCCTGCACGGCGGCTGCGGAGGGTCTTCCTCCATCTCCTGTGCAGCACAGCTGCACGGGGAGCTTGCGCTCCCCTGCGTGCCTTCGTGGCACACAGTCGTCGGCGTAGCGCACGATGTACACCTCGCCGCGGGCCGCTTGCTTGCGCCATTTCCGATCCATCCACAGGTCCAACACGTAGTGCAGGTACATATTCGCCAGCACGGGCGATATGATCGCCCCTTGCGGACTGCCCTTGCCCGTGTCGCTCCATTGGCCATCTTCCATGGTGCCCGCGCGCAGCCACCTGCCGATCAGCCGGATTACCCGCCGGTCTCCGATGCGATGTTCCAGAAACCGGATCATCCAATCTCTGTTCATTTCGTCGAAGTACTTGCGGATGTCGCAGTCGACGATCCAGCTGACCTTGTGCCGTTCGATGACGTAGGCCAGTGCGTCGAGCGCATCGTGCGCCCCCCGCCCCGGCCGGAATCCATAGCTGAATCCTAGAAATTCCTCTTCGTAGATAGGGTTCAGAACCACGTCTACCATGGCGCGTTGGACGATCTTGTCTTCCAGCGCCGCGATGCCCAGCGGTCTTTCTCCGCCGTCCGGCTTCGGGATCTTCACCCGCCGCACCGACACCGCTTGGTACGTTCCCTGCTGGACCCGTTGCCATAGGTCGTGTAGTTTCCCGTCCAACCCTTGCTCGTAGTCCGTCCACTTCACCCCGTCCACCCCCGCTGCCGCGTCCCGCTTTAAGCGGCGGTACGCCGCCTCTAAGGCTTCCGGCGTGATGTGGTGCAGTAACGCTGTCAGTCGCTCTTTCGGATTCCTCCTCACAAATTCCCGTATCCGGTCCGCCGCCTGTGACACGGCCTTCCGACGCTGCGTTCGGCCCGTGCTTTGGCTTTCCAGATTCCCGTTGGCCGGAGGCCTTCGCTCCTCTGCATCCGCCACGCCTTGCGGCGCTTTGTTCTGCATTCTCTGCACTACTATGCCTCCGTCTGACTCCTCCGCCCGTCCATCTCCGGCTTCGGCATTACTTGCCTTCCCGGAGCGATCCTGCGGGCGACCCCGCAGGATGGCGCGGAGGCCTCCCAGGTCCCGGCCAAAGGCTTGCGTGCGTGCCTGTGTTCTCCGACGCCGCGAAGCCGGTGCAGCCCTCGCCATGGCGGTCTGCCCCGTGTTGCCTTCAACGTTACATACCGTCTCGGCACTCCGGTTCTCTTTTTTCGGCGCTCAATCGCACTGCCCACACGTACCGCTACCGACGCTTCACCCCTACCCTCGCGGGTAGCGGCGCACGGCTCGCGGAGGATCGTGTCTTGGCTATGTCTTCGATCCAAGGGACTTTCACCCTCTGCCTTTCTGCCAGTTAGCCTGGCGCACATGTAACGAAGTCTGATCCTTCTATCACGCATGTCATTTATCATATCCTCCACAGACATCGCGAACAGTTCATACTCCGCTGCTGTCAAATACTCTTCATCAACCAAGATTCTTGCAAACGAGTCAGCCGCCGCACTAAGCCAGCCAACTGCATCCATGTGAGCGATATATAACTCTTGAGCAACTTTAAGGAGTCGAAACACTGCAACCCGGCCTCGATAAGAAAAGATCCTGAAATAGCTCCGGCCTGTAGCATCGAGTATCGTATTGAACAATATTCGTTCCATTCTCACAATTCCGTCAGTGTCACACTCCACCAAATTTCCACAAGCCTGTTCCGCCAAAGGCGCAAACAGTCGATTCCGTCGGTACGGTCGCGCACCAGGCCCGACGATACTCACTCCATATTTCCTCAATCTTTGGCCGACGCCAAACAGAGAGTGCCATGTAGGGGCTAGAATTGCCGCGTCGCCGAATGGAATATGAAGATCTTCCAATGCTGGTAGAAAAAAATCAATGATCACTTCAGATGCAGTATTGCCATGTCGCCAAATTGGTACACTGGCACAGGCTTTCGAGCGGCCAACCGCTTTCATCGCCGGGTTGCGCTGATACAGCATGTTGGCGTGTGCTACGATCTGTGAACTTGATCGGAAATTCCCCGAGAGCTGAATGTCAGACCTAGCCCCAATGCGACTAGAGAGTACGTCCGAAAGGTCTGGCCGTGCACCCGCAAACCGAAAGATCGACTGAAAAACGTCACCCACAAGCATGAACCGAGTCCTCCCTACCTCCGAAATGAGCGATAAGATCTCCACCTGCAAATCAGTCGTATCTTGAAACTCATCTACGAGGATCCAAGCAAACTTTGCAGAGACATAGCTAAGGATTTCTGGAGTATCTTTTAAGAGCCGATATGAATAGTAAAGAATCGTCGCATAGTCAATAAATCCAGCTTTACGGATCCGTGCCCAATACGAGCGCGCTATGTCCGGTGTCAATCTACCGTACTCGATCGCATTACCGACGGGCTCTCCCTCAATGTTGACACGTAGCTGAGTGAACTCCTCAAAATCTCTGAACTTGAGATTGAACCTATTATGACTTGCACAGGTGTCGATAACAAATCGTTCGAATTCCTCACTCTCCGGAGTTAACACCTTGAAGCCCCTCTTGTATCCAGCGATGAGATGGCAGAAGGGCCTAAATACAGAATTCAAGCAAAACGAGTGAATTGTGGCAATTTCGTAATATCGGTCGTCATCTGAGTGAATCTCTTGACGAAGTCGCGCCTCTATCTCATAGACGGCGGCATTTGTATAGGTGATACACGCGACTGCACGGGGCGAATCTTTCACCTCATTGACCGTGCGCGCGAGTTTCGATATAATGACTCGAGTTTTGCCGCTTCCTGGGCATGCAGTTAGCATCAGGTTGTCATCGCACTGGACGGCGGCCCTTTGCTCGTTCGTTAGACTCATGACGTTCGAAGCCATTTTGCAGCGTCGTGAAGATACCCAGGGATGGACTTTGCACGATCTGCATGACGAGCAGCGATCTGCGCAAAACGGGCTTTCCCAAACCTTTTCGCCGTGTTAAGGACCAACCCACGAAGTGGTTGAAGAATCGCTTTCTGGTCATCTTTGTTTAGGCCTCCGAGTCGTAGCCGTTCGAGCCCTTTCCGCAACTTCTTGGCAACTATCGGTGCTCCGAGATCCTGAGCAGCAAGCGCAAGCATCTCAAGTGTGCCTTCAGACACAAGAGCGCGCTCAAAGGTCGTTTTACAGGAAAAGACCCGCACAAAGTCATTTTGTAGCAAACTTAGATTTGGTGGTACTGGTAAGTCATCCTCCCCTTCTATTCCTGGAATCGCATCACTTGGAATTAGGTCACCGTCGGTGATAATAGCGCATCGTTTTTGCAATGCTGTGGCGGCAAACATCTTGGCATAGACTTCGAAATGAACTCCATATATCGGAACTACTGCCACTCCCTCACGATCAAGATCAATGTTATTGACGTGCTTGAGTAATGCGGGAACAAGGAAGAGTTCGGCTGGCCCTTCAACCAAAATCACTTTCCGGGCGAAGAGGAGATTCGATCTGGTGGCGTCTAGATAACGTTCGAGGTCGAGGATTTGGGTCTCGGTTAGGCCAAGAGCTTGGGTCGGTCGGGCCGAAGCGATTGCTGGTTTACCTACTTGCGAGAGGACAACGTAGGACGAGAGCGGTGCATTGGCAGTGATATGGGTGCTATGGGTAGTGAGAATTGATTGAAATGGAAGAGTTCTAAGGGCCTTAAATAAGGTCACTTGCAACTGTGGATGCAAATGCGCTTCGGGTTCTTCGATAAGAATGAGCTGTCCGGCCGATTTTTGCCGCGCTAGGCGTTTGTGAAAGTATTCGATTAGTATCGACAGGTAGAGTATATTGTTAAGGCCTAACCCGTTCATCGATGGTTCGAAATCTTTCATAGCAATATTCGTCAAGAGGATGCGCAATGTGCGGACAATAGCTTGGAATGAAGGTTCAGCAAGGCCAAGCGCCACATCCAAACTAAACGCCGGCCCAGAGACCTTCTTGAACGATTTATCAATGGCTTTCGCGATCTCCTCTATTGTTTTCGCTGCAGCGATTTGTGCATTTGCCTTACGGAGAGCGTCCAGCAACTCTTCCTGTTCGTCATCCTTGATTTCCATCGCGTCGATCAAGCGAGCTAGCGGCGAGCCTCGATACTGGCGTAGGTCACTTTCGACATCACGAAGCGCGGGAAGGGAGACGACCAAGAAAGACTGTAGGTCCGAGAAGCGCACCGCCGAGCCTACGTCCTCGTCCCAATCGATAGCAGCGAGGTCCCTGGCCTGATCACCGCCACCGGTGAGTTCCCAGTGATAGTCGTCGTGCGTTAGGTTCCCTGCCTCAATTTCTTCGGCCTCTAGGTCTTCGCGGACACTGAGCTTTGGTCTGTATCGATATATGAGTCGCGCTATGCCAGGCTTATACCGCCACGCGCCGACAAGCGCTTCCTCATTTGTGTTGCCCCCAAAATCCTTAATCTCGAGGCCGACCAACACCTGGTTCGGATGCGCGATATCGATTGTGGAATGAATGTCGTTGGGCGCAAGCGTCCGATACGTTGATGACAGGCCTGCATCGATGCAGAGTCGAATCGCGTGTAGAAAATTGGTTTTGCCAGAATTGTTCTCCCCGATGACGCAGGTCGTGCTGTCAACGATAGCTACGTCAAGGTGTGAGAACGATCGGAAGTTTCTTATGACGACACGGCTAATCTGCATGGTGTGCAGCCTCTGGCAGGTTGCAACTGTTTCTGACTTCAGGAATCCACGCCGGGACCTGTTCGTACGGACGGCGTCAATACGGACACCGGGGCATTGAGAGAGTGCTTCCTTGCGTCGGACACGATTCGCTTGACAGTGGCAGGCGGTAGACACCAACATTCAGCGATTGCGGAGAGCGGAATTGCCACACGCATCTCGTTGTCTATCGAGGCTGCCTCGGTTCTCATCTGCTTTTGATCGCTTGGCGAACCGCCCATTCTGACACTTCCATCGGCTCGGCTACCTTGGCGACCGAGAGCAGGAGTTCCAACTCGGAACTCCGACTCATCGCAGAAAGTGAATTGTACTAAATTCTATGCACAGGCCTGCGCGGTACATAGAATATGGTACGAAAAGTGTATCAAACGCAACATTTCAAGCAATCTTGGCCTCCAATATACGGAAGGCGGCAAGCCAGAGGTTCCAGAAAAGCACAGCGATTACAAGCGCACCTCCAAGTGCCAGCCCGCATGTCGCGATCACTTCTAATTCGCTCAGTGCCTCTTTTCACCCATGGACCCAAACACCGATTCCTACACCGCTGACCAGCACGAAGGTGGCGACGAGTAGTTTGTGCTTAGTTGAGCCTAAGTCCTTCCAGGTGTGGAGGCAGACGGTGCGGAGCATTGAGGACGCAGGCATCCTTCCACGCTAACGGGATCTTGTGTCAAGTGCATAATCACGCAATGCAAAAGCGAATCATAGTCGTGTGGCTGTAGAAAATCGGAACTTATGTGAGAGTCCTGTGCAGAGTGAATAGCCACCTCCAGTACCGTGCGCAGTCGGCCGTCGGGTGGCTAGCGTCGGCCTCGGTAGTCGAGTTCCCCGGCCTCGATTCGGACTTGCAGCTGGTTCTCCGGCGGCGGCAGCGGGCAAGTCGTGTATGGATTGAACGCGCAAGGTGGATTGTAGGCTTGGTTGAAGTCGACGGTAGTCCTTCCATCCAAGTCGGGCAGGTCAGCGTAAAGAAACCTCGCAGCGGGATAGGTCTCGTTTCCGCTGGTCAGGTCGCTGAAGACAAACCATAGCCGGCCGTCGTAGTCGATTGCGGTCAGGCGGAGCGCCTCGCCCTTGACTGTCAGCGCAACAGAACCGCTGGTACGCAGGGTCACGACATCGCCGAGGGTGTTGGCCAGTTCCATCGTGCGCGGTTTGTCGTGTGGGACAAAGCGTCCGCGAATTCGGAACGACTCGTCCACTGGGTACCAACGCAGCTTCGTGAATTCGCGCCTGATTTCACTCTCCGAATCTCTCAAACGCATGGCCAAGCGTCCCCCGCTCGCATGGCAGAACAGCGCGAGGGGGCCAATGGCGATCGTCGGTGGATTGGGCTCCTCGGATGGCCATAGTTGTGCCGCCTCGACCCAGCGCCCATCGACCAAGAGGGTCTGTCCTTCGACTGCTCGCACACCGACCCTACCGTCCCGCAGCGTGATGAGCCCTGCACGGTCGGGCCCGCTCCGCAATACGATGTCGTTCTTCGGCGACGAACCGAAGCTATTGTCGCCCTCGTTGAGAAAGAAGAGTCCGGCGAGCGTCAGCCAACCGTCGTCAGCCTTGAGCCGTGTCTCGCGTTCGGTGCGCCATGCTTCGATTTCCGCCGCGTAGTCGTAGGGGGACAGTGTCCCGCATGCTATCTGCATCGCGACAAACAAGATAGACGCTGCAGCCAGGCTGGTTGTCATCTGCGGTCGCTGCTTCCATTGGGTTGCCTTTGGATCCGAAGTCCCAACTAGCCTCCAGCAACAACCCGAGGGCACCTCCGTTCACTCAAGTCTAGTCGAACGATGACGTTTTGGACCGTAGACGCTACCCGCATCCGGGGTTGTAGCGGCCAAAGGAGCCGTGACCGTTCGTCCACCACTTCAAGATCGATCAGCCAGTTGGACGAGCGAGGCCGCAGCATCAAAGCTGGTGAAGATGTTCCGGCCTTTCTTGGGCATGCTATCCGGGCATACGCACCGGAGGTCCTGCACAGTCCTAGCCGCCACAAGTTGTACTGGCTACCCAGCCCAAGAGCGATCTGCTACCAATTGGGTGACGTGATGGCTGCCATCCGCCTGTGACCCAAGTCACGAAATATGTCGATGCACAAGGTCGCCGTCCGTTCGATTACCTCGATGGCTAGGCGGCTATTTAGGTCACGGCTACTCTGAACCGCATGGACGGGGCATTCTGTCCAACACGAAAGGCGTCGGGCGGGGATTTTGGCGCATCGCGTCGACTCTTGCCCGATCATCAGAGCTGCTTCGGGGGGGACAGCGAAACGTCGGTCTCCTGCTCGAGGGCAGCACAAAAGGACGCCAATCGGGGCATGTCGAGACCGCCAGGCGCTTTGGCGGGTCTATAGTCGTAGGCTGCAGCAGGGATGAGAGGATGGCATTGACGCGAGACTTCAAGGTGACTGTGCGGGAACGGCTCCAGCGCGACCCGTCCTTTCGTAAGGCCCTTCTGGAGGAGGCGGTCGATTGCCTGCTCTCCAGCAACGTTGAAACGGGCAAGTCGCTGCTGCGCGATTACGTCAATGCCACCATTGGATTCGGCGAACTCGGGGGGTTGACGGACAGGTCACCCAAGAGCCTGATGCGCATGCTCAGTCAGAAAGGTAATCCACAGGCGCGCAACCTATTCGAGATCATCGGCTGTCTTCAGCATCGCGAGGGCGTGCATCTCAAGGTCCAAGCGATCAAGGTGGCGAACAACGCCGCGTGAACGGCAGCAGACCACGGTGGAACTCGGATGCAGTTCGGCGGTCGGTGCGATTCTCGACAGAACCCGCCGGGAGAGTCACGCCGAGGCCGAAAAGGGGACTCTGGCTCGAGCAGCTATTCGCGTCGGTCGCGCTCCAGTAGCGGGAAGCTGAGATAGCCGCGGTCCTGCGATGGCCCTGATGGGAGGAGTTCGCGGGACGGGATGGCAGTGAGATCGGAATCGACCTTGTCGCCCGGCGCGCTTCGGCCAAATGGGCTGCCGTCCAGCGCGAGTGCTGTACCGAAGGCAGCACCCTCCCGAAGAGCGAGGTCAGCAAGTTCCTTGGAGCCTCGCAGCAGCCAGTCCTCAGCGTGCGCTGGATCGTGTCGACCTGAGCGTGAGGGCGGTGGATGTATGGCTTCGTGTGCGAGAAGGTCTTCTTCTGCTGCCTGTATGCCCTCCTGTTCTGAGTCTTCTGCAGTCTCAAGAGCTCCCGATTACGTTCACACTGGACCTCTGCTCTGCGATGGTCGCTGGTCAGTTGAGAGAATCACGGAATGCGCGCCTGTTCTATGTATGAGCGGAGGATTCACGCCGTGTGTAACTCTGCACCAGAGAGATCGTATTGGTCTAGAATGCTCGCGATCTGCCTGTCCGCGGAGCGCCATTGCCAAATCGGCAGCGAGATTCCCGCCACGACGTGATGGGAAGTGTTTCTAGGAATGTCGGGAGTTCCGGATTCGACGATACAGCAGAGATGCAAGGATCTTCTTGGCACAACTCATCCATTCGGATGCACAAGCGCGACTAAGGAAAGCGACTGAACTCTTGGGGCTTCAAGCCCGAGGTGAGACGCTCGGCGACCCATCTCAGACGCATTGGCAGCATAGCCAACGCCTACCGTACTTATCAACTCTCTCGTATCGCCTGTGTCGGGCCGCCTAGGTGCTTGCGAATCATCTCAAGGGATTCGACGAAGAGTTTCCCGGGCGGGGCCAACCGCGGGAGCCCAATGCTACCTAGGTAATTCTGGCGATGGCTTGATGTTTGCTCCGTTCGAGGGGCTGATCGGCCTCACTCAAATCTGTGCCGTGGCTGTGGAGCAGTTCCAGCTTCGAGCTTAAGGCCCCTGTTAGGAGTTTGCCGCCCAGAGGGGTGCGCCCTAATCGCGCTAGGGCACCGGATTCGCGCGGCCCTCGATCACGAGGCCCCGCCCGACCGCCTGCAAGGCCCGGGCGACCGAGCCGATATGGGAGCGCCGGCCCGGATCGGTCAGGCGGCCCACGGTGGTGTCGGACAGCCCGAGCCGTTCCGCTAGGGCGTTCTTGGTGACGCCCTGCTCCCGCATGGCGGAATACAGCTCGAGCTTGGCCGCCATCACCGGGTCGACAGCCACGATCTCCTGCCCGTCCAGCACCGGGCTCGGGACCGGGATGGCCTTGCGGTCCTTGACGTATCCCGCCAGCATGACCGACAGCGCGTCCGCTGCCAGTTCCAGCGCCTCGGCGCGGTCGTTCGCGCCAGTCAGCGCCCCCGGGACGTCCGGGAAGGACACCACGAACTCGTGACCCTCGTGGAGGGTGATTTGACATGGATATGCGTACCTCATGATCAGAATTCCCCCTTCTCTATCCTCAGCTCCTTCAGCATCGCGTGCATCAAGGACCTGTTGATCTCCGCCCGCTTCACCGTTGTGCATCGGCCCCCGAGGTACAGCCTGCCATGGCTGCCGTTGCCCTCGGACCGGTCGAACCGGAACTCCAGCCCGGCCTTCTTCGCGTACCGCTTGGCGCGCCTCGTGAACTCCCTTCCGTTGATGTCTATAGGATGCCCGATTTGTCGTACGTTAGCGAGCTTATTTAGGGGAAAATTGAAAATATATCGCATAAACTAGGGATTTTCTCGGATTTCGCTAGTTGGTACGGCTCGGGGCTGATCTCACCCGCTAGACGAGGACGCTAGGAGAACCGACATGGGGCCGTCCCGGCAATACGAGCAGACAGCAGGGCGCTGCGCGCTGTCTGCGAATCTTGCAGACAAACAATAGGTATAGTGCGGTCTTGCGCATGATCAAATCACGGAGACCGTGCGGCCGCATGCCGGTTTCAAATAAACACATGGGCAAGAAGGCGAATCCCGAGCAGGCCGAGATCCGGCAGGCGAGCGCTCCGAGCTTGGACTCCAAGGAAGGCGGCCCGTCACGAACGCCGATCTGGACGACATGTTCTCCCGTCTTGCGTCCACTCCTCCGAGCACCAAGAGCTAAACCAGCGCTACCGGCTTGTCCGGCGCGGGTAGCGCATTGCAAGCGGCCCTGCTGATCTTGCTAAATAAATCCTGATTCCCTACTACGTGCATCCCATGCGAGCAGCAGCGGGCTGGAATCGTCGATTGCTCGCACGTGGTCATTGAGGGCGCATGAGAGCGTAGCAGAGACGGGCCGAACACCCGCCTCGCGAGGACGGCTGGCAGCCCACAAGGCGGGCTGTTTTGGAGTGTCGCCCGACGCTGCTTGGGCCCTGTACGGAGCCGCTTGTGCGCCTCCGTGGCAGCCAGCCAGTGCGGCTGCAGACTGTGCTTGAGGAGTGACCCGCTGCGAGCTGCTGGCTGCTAGGCAGCCGCGGCGCACATCGCCAGCGGACGCGGCAGCGGCAGGGCCACGGCAGCCGCCTGCAACAGCCGTTGCGGCAGCGCCGCCAAGTCATAGCGCCGATTGAAGCGGTATTGGAACTCGGCCAGGTAGCGCGCGGCGTACTTGGGACGGAAGGCATGGTAGGTGCCATCCAAGGAGCGCTTGACGTTGCCCAGAATCGTGTTGACCCACAGCAGCTCGGGCGTCTCGCAAGCCGCCTTGCCACCGCCGGTCACCAGCGGGCGGTGCTGGCAGTCGGCGGCCTCCACGCCGCCGAAACAGGCCAGTCCGTCCGACAGCACCGTGCTGCCGGGCGTGAGGTGCTGGTGTGCCCAGCGCTCCACCTCGGCCTTGCTGAAGCCCTCCAGCACGTTCAGCTTCATGAACTCCGGCTGGCCCTCGGCGGTGACTTGCACGGCCGCCAAGAAGGGTGTCTTGTTCTGGGAGCCGCGACCGCGCTTGCCGCCCGGCAACTCGCCGCCCAAATACGCGTCATCGACCTGCACGTTGCCCTCCAAGCGGTAGCTGTGGTCGCGTTCCAGCATGGCCTGCATGAGTTTGTGCTTGAGCAGCCAAGCGGAGTTGTTGTTGACCCCCAGCTGGCGTCCCAAGGCCAGCGCCGAGAGGCCGTTCTTGGCCTGCGAGAGGCAGTACATGGCGAGGAACCAAATGGTCAGAGGCAATTTGGTGGCTTGGAAGATGGTGCCGGCTAGCAGCGAGACTTGGCGCTTGCAGTGGTTGCACTGGAAGCAGGCCCGGCGCTGGGTCAGGCGGCAGAAGCTGGTGCCGGAGCAGCGCGGGCAAGCCAAGCCGTGGGGCCAGCGGGCCTCGTAGAGCGCCCGCTCGCACTGGGCTTCGGTGCCGAAGTCGGCGAGGAAGAGCGGGAGGGAGAGGCCTTTCTGGAACTGAACCTTGTTTTTGGACATGGCAGGGGGCAGCGCGGAAAGCACTTGTCTGTACGCATTATGATCGCACAAAAAAGGCGCTAAGTCAAGCAAAATCAGTTATTAAGACGAAAAAACATCGCAACAGAAGGCATGGAACCGCAATGAGCCAAGGGGGACCAACAAAGCGGCTGGTCCGCTCTAACCGGCCGCGTGCCGACTTGCCGTGGATGCACGTAGTAGGGAATCAGGAAATAAATCCCAAGTAAGTGAAGTGGTAGGTGGTGGGCCACCTCTACGGGGCGGACCATACATCACTATGAGCCCGCTCACGACTGAATCAGCGGGAGATCACGCGCAGGTCCCGATCCAGTTCCACGACCGCCGCTCCAAGTCCGCTACCGGCGCGCCTCGCAAAGCGGACGTCAGAGATCGATACCTGATAGCCATCGGCTGTTTGCCGAACCCGATAGGCTGGTAACCGTTTCCAGCTATTCAGACCCCTCACCTGAGGCGCGGCAAGCGCGGCCTGGGTGACAGCGCTTTCGCGACCACGGTCGATGGATGGGTGAGTGAATCGGACGGGTTCAGCCGATAACCAGTTGACCTCCAAGAAGTGATATTGCTCGGCGTCGGCGACGACAATGTCGCGACGAAAGGGATTGCCTGGCGCGGGCCCCGCCATGATTTCCATCGGGACGCTGTCGCGCTCTGCTAACCACGCAGAAACCTGCCGCACGGCCAGCCGTGACGTAGCCACCATGGTCACGATGTACAACAGGACGGCGAGCGAGGAAATATTGGCAAGTCGTCGAATGCGGCCCTGAAATCGCCCATCGATGCGCAACCAGATGATCGCAGCCACACCG
Organism: Bryobacterales bacterium; assembly: GCA_965207255.1. Lineage (GTDB taxonomy): Bacteria > Acidobacteriota > Terriglobia > Bryobacterales > UBA6623 > VXMF01. The sequence goes on from OZ242276.1 coordinate 2,064,553, forward strand.
ACGCACCACAACAGTCGGACGAACAAAGCCGCGCCATCAAAGCTGGTAATGAGCAACGATGTCGCGGCACCGAGCGCCACCCACGCCGAGACGCCGACTCTCGAAGCGCTATGCGCAAGCACGACGGAACTGCCGAGCAGCAGCCAGAGCCACGGGTCAACGATGAATAGGGCGTCCCCGTAGAACCATTTGCCGTCGAAGGGCATCAGGAGACGGACGCCATAGATGTTCAGCCAGTCAAGCAACGGGTGCGAGATTATAGCCAGGGTGCTTAGTCCAAGCAGCGGGCCTGCCCGCGCCACTGGCTCGCGTCCGCGCAAGCGCGCGATGACTCGATCGGCAAGCAACAGCAGCAGAGTCAGAACGATGGGCAGGACGACCATCGCAAGCACTCCGTGCGTCCACCCGCGCCGGAACCAAAGGGACAGGTCGCGGTCAATGAACATCGTGACCGCGTCAACATCAGGAGCGTTGGCACCAAGAATCAGAGCCGGAGCCGAAAACGGGGTCAAGTCCTTGAGGCGCGTCTCCGCCAGAGTGGCACCGGCAAGTGTATGGGCGAGGGGGTCCATTGGACAACAGAAAGCCGGCACCCACTGGGGCTTTAGAGCCCAAGCCGACTGAAAACTCCCAGAATACTTGAGGCTCACTGTGGATCCTTCGCTCGCGTCAGTCGCAGGCGACAAGCCGGTCTCTCTGTTAGGCTCTTCACAGCATGACTACAGAGGGAACGAGACGCCGGTTTCTGACTGGCATCGCAACGGCCTCGGCCTTGGCTGCCCGCCCGCGCGGCATAGCAGCTGCCGAACAAGGCGAGGCGTATTGGGAACAGACCCGGAAGAAGTTTCCATTTCGAGAAGATCGCGTGCCCATGAATGCCGCGAACCTGTGCCCGTCTCCGACCAGTGTTGCCGCGACCGTGACGGAGCTGACTAGGTCGATCGATGAGGACTGCTCTTTCCAGAACCGGGAGCGCTACGCTCTCGACAGGGAGACAGCGCGGGCCCTAGTTGCGGACCAGATTGGAGCAGAAGCGGACGAAGTGGCTCTGGTTCGCAATACCAGCGAGGCCAACAACATCATCAACAATGGCCTCGACCTCAAGGCGGGCGACGAGGTTGTGATTTGGCGCCAGAACCATCCGACCAACAACGTCGCTTGGAAGGTTCGGGCACAACGGCGAGGATTCTCGCTGCGCGAAGTCGAAATTCCGTCGAATCCTTCCGACCCTGACGAGTTGATCCGGCCGTTTAAGGACGCACTGACTGCGAAGACGCGCGTGCTAGCGCTCACTCACGCGTCGAACGTAAGCGGGGTCTTGCTGCCAGTGCGGGAACTGTGCGAATTCGCCAAGCGCTCTGGAATCTATGTCCATGTGGATGGGGCACAGACCTGGGGCGCACTAGAAGTGGATCTGCATGGGCTGGGCTGCGACTCATTCGCAGCCAGCGCGCACAAGTGGTACTGCGGCCCGAAGGAAGTCGGGCTACTTTATGTCCGCCGTGAGAGGATCCCAGAGATCTGGCCCAGCACTGTGGCTCCCGGATGGGGTGAGGGGGCGGGGACCGTACTCGCCGGAGCCCGGAAGTTCGAGTCTATGGGACAACGCGATGACGCTGCCATCAGTGCGATCAGAGAGGCTGCGGGATTTCATTCTTCCATCGGGACCGCTCGTATAGAACAGCGAGTCCGTGAACTCTCTTCCCTGCTCAAGCAGTCGCTGGCTGAGGTCGGAGCCACACTCGTCACACCCCTCGACGACAAGCTCAGCGCCGGTGTGTGCATCATGCAGGTGGCACCCGAGAAGCGGCAGGCAGTCTTCGACGCCATGTACGACAAGTTTGGCATTGCCGGATCGACCTCCGGCGGCTTTCGCCTATGTCCGCACGTCTACAACACTCGTGACCATATCGAGAGGGCCGCGCGGGGCATTGCGTCGCTTCGGCCGATTTGGACGTGAGCTTAGATCCCTGGGATCTCGTCAAGATTTCAGATGCGGCAGATGCGCCCCAGAGGGCTTCGAGCCGAGACGGCTCCTCTGCCCACATGACGATTGGGTCGTCCCCAAGGATCTGCCGGTATAGCCTCCATGCTTCTCGACTCGTGAGCGGAGGCGTGTCGTAGCGGCCCATCGCGACTGCTGTCGTTACCAAGCTTAGGATTGATTGCTGCGTTGCCCGGCGAAAGCAGACCACGCAAAGCATGTCGATGCGCGCGAGCCATTCTTGGCAGGCCGGGCTGACGTGGCCGGGTTACAAGTAGTTGGCACAGCCGAGCACGGCTCGGTTCAGCTCTCGTGCCACCACTTCCAATGTCGCCATACTGGAACTGATGGACTCTCAAGCCAGCCCTCCCATGAGGGCCACTGGGCCGCCGTCAGGGTCTCATGGTCGACTTGTCGCGTGGGCGCGCCAGACGGTAGACGCCGTCTGGTTCAGCTACGGCGTTACCATCGTCATCATCGTCAACGCCATCGTAATCGGCCTCGATACCTCGGAAGTGTTGGCCGCGCGGTTCGGCGGTTTCTTCGAGTTCGCCAGCCAGGCGTTCCTCTTCATCTTCATCGTCGAGGCCGTGATCAAAATGGTGGCGGTGTGGCCCCGGCTCCGGGACTACTTCGCGGACGGCTGGAACCTGTTCGACTTCATAGTCATCGCCGTCAGCCTGATCCCGAGCACGGGTGGGCTGGCGACCCTCGCCCGGCTCTTCCGTCTGTTCCGGGTGCTGCGGCTCATGTCGGCCCTTCCGGAGCTGCAACTCATCGTCGCCACGCTGATTCGCTCTGTGCCCGGGATGTTCAACGTGCTTGCGTTGATGTCGATCATCTTCTACGTCTACGGGGTGGCCGGCTTCCACCTGTTCCGCGAGTTCGACCCCACCCACTGGCGCACTCTCGGCGTCTCGCTGCTGTCGCTGTTCCGAATCGCCACTCTGGAAGACTGGACCGACATCATGTACGCCGCGCTCGAACACCACTGGTGGGCCTGGGCGTACTTTGTGAGCTTCGTGGTCGTGGAAACCTTTGTGGTCCTCAACCTGTTTGTCGCCGTGGTGATCAACAGCTTGGAAGAGGCCAAGCACGACCGTCCTCAGGAGATCGCTGTGCCCCCGTCCCACGCCGAACTGGTGGCGGAGGTGTCCCGGACGCGGAAGGCACTCGAGCGGCTGGAGGAGCGCCTGGAGCGGGACTGACGCGGCGCCTGCCAAGTCGTCAGGGCGGACTGGCCATGAGCAGCCGCTACCGGTTGCTCACCGCTACCGCGGCGACGCAGTGGCTACCTGAGTCAGGTGCGTCTCCCCCTACCAGAGTTATGGTTTTCCAGCTTCGGATTGTCAGTCCCATAGGCCTGACACGTGCATGTGCTTCATAGCTGAACTGGACGCGTGGGAATGATTGATGGACGCCGGACTGCGCGTCTACGCTTTGCTGCCTGGGCCCGGCACCGGAAGCGGACGGTAGAATGCAGGTTCGGTCGGATGCCGCACCAGTGCGGATCGCGAGCAAACTCGCCATGGGCTCGCAGCGAGATCTGGCAAGTCGCGGGCAGAAACGGTTCACGCAGCGGAGCTCATGGACAGCCTCGCGTAATCTCAAGTCGCCGAATCGGAAGCGAGCGGACAGTTTCACACTATGCATGCACTTCAATACACAAAAGAGCTCGTTGCGTTCCCGACAGTCAGCTCCTCCTCCAACGCCACCATCTGCGTGTACCTGGAACAGGTCCTGAAGAAGCTTGGATTCGCGACCGAACGAATCGAGTACGTCGATTCGAGCGGCGTTGACAAGGTCAACGTTGTCGGCAAGAAGGGCGTTGGGACCGGAGGCATGGCCTATTTCGGTCACACCGACGTCGTACCCGCCGACTCTTGGTTCTCCAGCGAGCATGGCCCCTTCGAACCCACTGTCAAGGGGGACAAGCTGTACGGCCGCGGCAGTTGCGACATGAAGGGTTCGATTGGTGCCATGCTGGCCGCCGTTGAGGATGTCGGTGAGGTCGACCTCAGGAATCCGCTCTACGTGACGTTCACCGCCGACGAGGAGATCGGGTACTGCGGAGCGGAGCAGGTAGCCCAGCGATCCGAACTGTTTCGAGAAATGGTGCTGGGGAACGCGAATGGAATCGTCGGGGAGCCTACGCTGCTCAATGTCGTTCATGCCCACAAGGGGACATACGGATTCAAGGCGACCTCCCAAGGCAGGGCCGCTCACTCCAGCACCAATGAGGGGATCAACGCGAACCTTGCGATGATCCCATTTCTAAATGAGATGAAGCGGATACATGATGAGACCGAGGAGGATCCCGCTTGGCAGGATCCGGCCTTCGATCCGCCCGGAATAAGCTGGAACATCGGGATAAACGACCACACGAGGGCCGTGAACATGACCGCCGCCCAGAGCATCTGCACGGTGTACTTCCGGCCCGCACCGGGTCACGATCCGGAAGCTTTGCTCGGACGGGCTAGGGATACTGCCGCCAAGTGCGGGATCAATTTCGAGGTGCTCAAGGCTGGGCAGCCCCTGTACGTCGATCCCGAGTCGGACTATGTCCGCGAGGTCTTGGCACTGGCTGGCACCGAACGCAGCCAGACCGTTTGCTACGGAACCGATGGGGCCGTCCTGACCGAGCTGAAGAATCTTCTCGTGTTGGGCCCTGGCGACATTGCTCAGGCGCACACACAGGATGAATGGATCCTACTCGACCAGCTTGAGAAAGGGTCTCGGTTCTACGCTGAATTGATTCGACGTTGGTGCGTCTGAGCCCGACTGGGTGGTAGAGCACGCCGCCGAGCTGGTGTCGGCCGGCGGGGTCTTTGCGTGCTGGCCCGAACCTGCCGATCTCGTATCAATGCTCCCGCGGCTCAAAGCCGGAACCCAGCCAGACCCAATTAGGTGGCTCTACGTGTTCTCAAGAAGTGCCCGAATGGAGCCGTCGCTGGCGTGACCAAGCAGGTTGTGCCCTGGCGGGTGCGAGCGACGGGCCCGGCCAGACTGCTGGGTCCAATACCAGAGGCCGAGAGCGTCACCTATCGAACGAAGTAGCCTGATACGCGCCAGAGCCCGTCCCTGTCCAGCATGGGCGTGATCGTCTCCACGGCGTCGGCCTTGTTCTCAAAGGATGCTTGATACCGAATGACGACGTATTTCCCGTCGGGCAGACCAGGGAGTGCGGTTTCGTGTACCGCGTTGAGGAATGACCTCGACTGCACCGCGCCGAGCGGTCGCCGCACGGATCGCATTGCGCTTATCCAGTGCATGCGGGCGACTTTGACCTTGAACATCGTTGCAGCTTCGTTCCAGCTCTCGGAATATTGCTCGGAATCAACGAGAGCCAACCATTCAAGTGCGGCCGTCCTAGCCGCAGCCTTGGCGTCCGGGTCACCTGCAAGCGGTATGCCGAAAATGATCAAACAGGCCAGCAGCTTCCACTTCGCAGAGCACCTAGTCAGTAGAGCCTTATGCAAGAATCCCATCCGCCTACCGCAGTATCTTAACTTGACGGAGCACTAGCGGCACTCCAGCTTCGACAGGATGTGCTTGGCGAGACGATCCTTGATCTCGCGATGGCGCGGTACGGGTTGGAACCTACCGGTACCAGTCATGCTTGGCACCATGACGAACCAACACGCAGCCAGCCTCTTTGATTCTCGTGATCAGCGTTGTTCGTTTCACGCGATAGCGATATCGGCCACCCTGCGGATTCTTGGCAGCTCATCGCTTGTGAGGTCCGTGTAGAGATCACGGAGGCGGGATTCGAGGTCTTCCAGTGTGTCTCCTTGGGTCCAGTAGTCGGGGAACTCCTAGAGATAGCCGATCCAAACGCCATCTTCCTCCCAATAGACAATCTCGGCTGTGTGCATGCTGCTGCTCTCCAAGCGCCGCTGGTCAGAATCGAAATCGCTCTACGAGTATGGCACCGCACAGCTGCATGTTGAACAAGACCCGCAGAATTGCTGGTGTTTGGATGGTGATGGGGAGCAGCGGCCCCAGCGCGAGTGCCGGAAGCGTAGCGACGATTCGTTTCCGCTTTGGTGTGCGAAATCCACGTGAGATTCCTCATCCTTGTATCGAATCGGGAGACCTTGGTGGAGCCCCGTCCGAGTCCGATCATCGCCGCTATCGCGTGTCATGACGCCCCGGAACACAGACGGCGAATTCGGGATGAACTGGTCGTGGCCAGCCGCTACGTGCAGCGATTCCTTCGAGAAGTCCGCGCTTCTGAATCGACCGCACCCGGGAACCGCAGCTGATTGGCTGTTTCCCGTCTGTGCAGATCCCCCGTGTGCTCATCTTGTATCGGATGGTGCCATGCAGTGGGGGGTCCCTTTGCGCGAAAATCGCTTACGTGACGGCTGGCTTCTGGAGCGACCTCGAGCGTACGTACCTCGGGAGCCATAGTCAGCCAACACCGCACCTCCGGGTGCAGCGCCATGAAGGATCCTGTCGCTTGGTACGACAAGAATGCGGGCACGGTCGCCCCGCGATACGAGTCCGTGAAGCCGGAGTCCGTGCACGGCTGGCTGACCGACCTGCTGCCCGAACCGCCAGCTCTCGTCCTCGATGTCGGCGCCGGATCCGGGCGTGACGCCGCCTGGCTCGCCGACAAGGGCTACGAGGTGTTCGCCGTCGAACCTTCCAAGTCGATGCGGCAGCTCGCTGCGAAGCTGCATCCCGCTCCCTCGGTGCGCTGGGTCCACGACTCGCTTCCCAAGCTGGACTACACGGTGCGATTGGGGCTCTCGTTCGACGTGATCCTGCTCAGCGGAGTATGGATCCACATCCCTCCGGCGCAGCGGCCTAGAGCCTTTCGCAAGCTCGTTAACCTTCTCAGGCCCGGTGGCATCATCGCTATCTCTCTGCGGATCGGCCCCGAGGAGCCCGAGCGCGGAATGTACCGCGTGGACAGTGCGGAAATCGAGTCGCGAGCGAAGAACCACGGGACGATTGTCGAGCGAGCACAGGAGTGCGCGGACCTGTTGGGTCGCGACGGGGTCCGATGGAAGAACTACGCTCTGAGATTTCCCGATGACGGAACGGGTGCGCTGCCCCTGCTCCGGCACGTGATCTTGAATGACGACAAGAGTTCAACCTACAAGCTCGGCCTGCTGCGCTCAATCTGCCGCATCGCTGATGGCTCCGCCGGGCTTGTCCAGCTAGTTGACGACGACAAGGTCTCCATACCGCTCGGATTGGTCGCGCTGACCTGGCTTAGGCTCTACAAGCCACTGCTTGCAGCGGACTTTCCGCAGAATCCGCAGAACGTCCGCGGAGGAATTCACATCGGATTCGCCCGGGAAGGTTTTCGCAGGCTCGGCGCATTCTCCCACCTAGACATGAGAGTGGGAATTCGCCTCGGCGCGACCGACGCAGGGGCGCTCCACTGGGCTCTCCGCGATGCGGCCGACACGATCCGGCGCATGCCCGCCCACTACATGACGTTTCCCGACGGGACTCCGATCCTTCCTGTGAAGCGCACCTCGAGGCTCCCTCGGGGGCTGACGCCCGAAGTCATCGACGAACCATACCTACGAAGTTTCGGCGAGATGCTCGTTCCGTGGGGGATCTGGCAGGCCGTACAACGCTTTGCCGTCTGGATCGAGCCAGCGCTAGTGGAGGAGTGGATCCGGCTCATGCAGCGGTACGCGGAGACGCAGGGTCGGGACCTGCCGAGAGATCGTGTCGCGGCAGCGATGACATGGTCTGACCCGACGCGCGACGTCCGGATCGCCAAGCAGCAGGCACGAGAGTTAATCGAGTCAGGCAAGCTTTACTGCGTGTGGAGCGGAAAAAAGCTCTCAGCAAGGTCACTCAACCTCGACCACTGCTTTCCATGGTCGGCTTGGCCGTGCTCGGACCTCTGGAATCTCATGCCCGCCAACCGCTCGGTAAACCAGAACGAGAAGCGAGCCAACTTGCCAAGCGCGAGGCTGATGTTGGCGGCGCGAGATCGCATCATGGCTTGGTGGGAGTCAGCGTACTGCTCGTCAAGTCCCCTGATTCAAGAGAGGTTCGCGCTCGAGGCTGCGTCCAGCTTGCCCGGTGTCCTGCCATTGGTCGCAGATCTCGACTCATACTTCGAAGGAGCCTTCGCACAGCGAACCAAGCTGCGCTATGACCAACAGGTGCCGGAATGGTCAGGAGAGACACACGTCCGGTAAGTGCCCTTACCTTGCGGCGAGGCTCTGCTCTGCTTTCCATCCGGCCAGGGGCGTGTGCATGGTGGGTCTGGGCCCAAACAGGACTTCTCCAAGCCGAATCGCTCGACCTCCCGCTCAAAGCGCTCGCGCAGTGCAACCGTGATCGTGCCAGCCACGGTTTCGGCGGTCAATCGAGCCAAGTCGAGCGAGAGCAGGCACGTCTCGTCGTTCTTGATGTTCAGTCCCATTACCAAGCTGTTGGTAGAACGATAGGCATTCCTACATTCTTGCTGGAAATTCGAACAGTTCAGAAAGTCCCCGGCTTGAATCGCAGGCCTCTCACACATTTGTCGGAAGAACTGGTCGCGAAGGGCGGTGGGTCGCGAAGCGGATTCGAAAACCTCTAGACTAAGCTTGTATGCACCAACTGCGCGTCCTCTCGCAACCAGAGAGGTCAACTGCTTCGGCTTTCGCGCCAGTTGCCAGCGCTTGTCCGACCAATCATTGGCTCCAAGCCGCTGTGCAAACGAAACGATGACGGCTCGCAGGGATCCATCAGCGGACATATTTCGCACTTAGGCCAGAAGTCCGCCATGCCTCAGGAAGAACGATACTGCTTGCACTCGGTAAGTGTTGTTGTTACGGCGGAGTTCCATAACCCGTCGATTCTCAATCCTGACTTCTTGAAGTTCCAAGGGATCGTGCCTGCGGACTGGGAGCCTACGCTAGCGATCACCACTCCCCAGTTTTCCAATGTTCGGTTTCACAATGGGATTGAGTGGACAGTTGACCAATCCAAACTCACAGTCGTTGAGACCTGCGAGTCTCAGTTCCAAGATAGTTATCTTGCCTACGACTTGGTTGTCTCGTACATAAGGCGACTTCCGCATGTTCCGTATCGGAGTCTTGGCCTGAATTTCGTCGTGGCCACTACGACGGACGAGCCACAGCAGTGGCTAACCGAGCAGTACCTGAAGGACGGGGTCTGGTTGCATGGTGAGCCGGCGGTACGCAGCATGGTTCCCAAATTCACCTTTGAGGCGGATGAAGGAGTACTGTGTATTCTGTCCTTGGATGCGGGGCTCTCGAAACTGCGTGATCACCAACCGGTGCCCTCCGTCATTGCGAACTGTAACTTGCATCACGAGGGGCCGCTTGATGCAGGCGCCCTTAGTGATGCGATCAGTCGTTGGCCCCAACGTCAAGAATTCGTAATCGCCGCGCTTGATCGCCTCCTAGCGAGTAAGCAGACGTGAGAGTTGGCGCGATGTTGAGCAGCACGACGGAGGGAAGCATTCTGGCCACACCGGTCAAGTCCGGATTGATTCGCTCTCTCCCGACTAGCAGTCACTCAGTCGTCACGTTTCGGGTTCCGGCCACTGAGGATGCCAATTTGACGCCCCCTGATGGAGGTGAGGTGTTTGAGTGGGCCGGTGGGAGAGAGCAACTACACGACATGGTAGCTGCGCTAGAGCTCCGAGCGGCCAAGACAGCAGGCAATCTTGAGATGGCGAGATGGTGGATTGGCGATCCAACGCAAGCAGCTGTATTGGACGATCAGTTGCCAACCGCGAGCGGCACATCCGAACGTACTGATCACGAGTCCTCAAGCCTAGTGGCAAAGGTCTCTTGGCGCCGCTTTCTTGGCACTGCGACAACCCATCGAGAGGTCACCGACCTGTTGCGGGGCTTTGGACGGAATACCATTGCAGATCGACTTGACTATCTTCGAGCGTTGCATCATGACGATCCCGAAGAACCGTTGCTAGAGTTCGAGTCGCTTCGAACGCTTGCTGGCCTAGTCTTGAGCGAAGGACGATTGCCAGACCCTGAAATCGGCCTTACACCTCGCGGGCTCGCGTCCGGCCAGTGGAGATTGCCCCCAGATGGCATCCTTGCCATGGAATTCCTCGCTCATGATTGGATTCGATTCGCGGGGATTGGCCGTAAAGGTCGACCTGCTGACCAGCGGCGAAGAATTAGCGGAACGTTGGAAAGGCATAGAGCCGTGAGTGCCATTCGTGACTTTGCTGGACACTTGGTGAGGTGGCGGTGAACGGTCAATCTATTCCCGAGACAGATCACGTATCGCGCTACTGCAAGCCATCGGTCGTGGAGGATGGCTTGCCCCTTGTCGGTGCCTTTCTCCCACGGCCAACGGAGGAATTTGTGTCTGTGAACTGGCTTGAGTATCTCGGTTCCAAGGACTTGGACACTGCACTTGAGAAAGTCCGCATCAGATTTCAAGCTCGCAGCTACCGTCTTCGGCCGAACGGTAGATTTGTAGTCTTGGGTGTTGGTCGCGCGAGGATGGTGGCCGCTGAAATCCAACGTCAAATACACTTCGAACACTTACCGCTTCCAGTCGATGACTCCCACGCAGGAATTCGTGGGATTGGTGAAGACGATCTGGCCATTGCCACTGAGCTCGCAAGACTTGTCGGTCCCGATGATGTACATCCCGCAATCTGACCCTTTGGGGTACGACGGAATTGTTGCCATCCGGTTATTGGCGTAATCCCTGATGCGCTGTTGGAGGTCCCGCCCCCCCTCAGCCTGCACGAGCGGATAGCCGGTGCGGGTTCTGGAATCTTGTCTGTCCGAATTCCTGAACACTCTCCTTTCAATGGTCGGCTGACCCTGCTCGGACCTCCGGAAGCTTATGCCCGCCAACCACTCGGTAGACCAGAACGAGAAGCGAGCCAACTTGCCAAGCGCGAGGCTGATGTTGGCAGCGCGCGATCGCGTCATGTCTTGGTGGGAGTCAGCGTACGGCTCGTCAAGTCCCCTGATTCAAGAGAGGTTCGGGTTCGAGGCTGCGTCCAGCTTGCCCGGCGTCCTGCCATCGGCCACGGATCTCGACTTGTGTTTCGAAGGAGCCCTCGCACAACGCACCAAACTGCGCTACGACCAGCAGGTGCCGGAATGGTCGGGAGAGAGATACGTATCGTAGGTGCCCCTACAGGCACTATCAACACGTCGGCTAGCAGCCCGGCGGGCGAATCCTTGTGCCGGTGGCCGCGCAACAGAATCCAGCTGCAGCAATGGCCGATCAGATCGAATCCGTTGCTGGGCAGCAGGCTCTCGGCGGAGAGCACGCGTGCGAACGAGGACTCAACCGTCGGTGCGCTCGAATCCGAATCTCAGCCGCATACCTGTTGCTTCGGCATAACGGCGCAGGGTCCTGACCGATGGTGAGAACGTGCCTCCCTCCAGCCGTGCAATCGCCTACTCTGTAGTGCCGATGCGCGCTGCCAGCTCGGCATGTGTCGGCTTCGCGGCCGCACGGGCACGGACCATCGCCTCCACCAATGCATACTCTTCGTCTGTCCGCGAGTACTCGTCACGGAACGCCGGATCCTTCATGAACCGCTCTTTCAGATCCTTCAATTTCGCCATGTTTACACCTGCTTCATTCGCTCCCTGTCCCTCGCCATTTACAGAGTCTCGTCGCAAAGCGAAAGGTCCGCGCCCAGAATCTCGCGCCCTTCGAGACTAGATGCCAGCGTCTTGAACATTCGAGCCGCGTTCTCTCCCTGCCGCTGAAGAGACCAAGAGTGTGCCTCTGACCACACTGGCAGAGAGGTGTAGCAATCCGGCTTAGGCCCAAAGGGAGCCTCAGCCCAGGGATGGCATCGATCTCGCTTGTTCAGCACTGCGATGTAGATTCCCGTATCGAGGAACACCTTTCCGGGCGTCACGGCATGCCGCGACCGTAAACGTTTTCATCGACGGTTTCGCTGTCGTCCGGCGCTCCGTCAAGTACTCCCGCATATGCCATCCAGGGCCTGTCTACCGGTTCTCGGGAAACTGTTTCCCGCAAGCTTCTCCGACACAACTCAGCCAGCGAAATCCCCTGTCGTCTCGCCATCGACTTGGCTCGGCTATAAAGGTCTTGGTCTAAGGAGATCTGCATCCTGGTCATGTTATCTGTTCAAGGACACATGATGACAGAATCAGACTTCCCAGCTACCCTTGCGTGACTCCCCACTGAGAGACTCTAAGTGGCCAGCAGCCAAGAACGACATCATTCGACGATCACACCGGACCAAAGCTGTTCGAGGAAGCGCTTCCACGGCAGAATCCAAATCCCGTCGCTCGTCCGCCGTGCGTCGCGTTCGTTGCACACTACGATGGCGCGTCGCGGGCCATGCTCTTCCACATATGCGCGGATGCTCCTCAAATCGGACGGGCGCAGGCGTGCGCTCGCCTTGACCTCGATCGCGACCTCGCCGTCACGCCCGAGAACGAAGTCGCACTCTAGTCCAGCCTTGGTTCGCCAGAATCGCAGAGGAAGGTCCAGTTCTCGATAGCTGCGGTAGGCGAGTAGCTCCATTAGCACTAAGTGCTCGATGGCACGCCCGAACTCCGGTCCTGTGGGTCGTTCGACCCGGCGGCCCATCAAGTGGCCTGCAACGCCGACATCGAACAGATAGAACTTGGGTGCCCGAGTGATGACCTCTCGCGACCGTCTGCGGCTAAACGGCTCGAGCAACGTGCCGACGAGCGTGTCGACGAGAATCTGGAAGTACTCCCGAACGGTCTTCGAATCCACCCCACAGTCCCTAGCGATGTTGCTGAAATTGAGGAGTTCGCCGTGGCTGAAGGACAGCGCGTCGAAGAACCGGGAGAACGCGGGAGTATTCCTTACCAACCCCTCGTCGAAGACTTCCTCCTTCAAATAGTCGTCGACATAGCCTGCGAGTGCGCGTCGGTACCGATTCGTGTCGTAGTGCTGCGGAATCAGTCCGCGATTCAGCGCTTGCAGCAGATCGAAATCCGGAATCTCTTGATACGTCAGTGGATGGAGGCTGAAGCGCCAAGCTCGCCCGCCGAGCATATTGGAGTGACTCCGCTTGAGCTTACGTGCGCTAGACCCGCAAAGCACGAATCCGACACCCTTATCCTCGATTAGCCGGTGGACTTCGTCCAAGATCGCCGGCACCTTCTGTACTTCATCGATGATGACGGGGTTGGCGAGTTTCTTCTCGCCCAAAGCACTCAAGCGCTCGGCGAGCACCCAAGGGCTGCGCGTGAGGTCCAGCAGCAGCCGGGTGTCCAGCAGGTCGAAACGCGCCGCGTCCGGGAACCGCTGCCGAAGCAGCGTGGACTTGCCCGTCTTGCGCGGCCCCCAGAGAAAGGCCGACTGCCCTTGCGGGAGATCTAGGCTGAGAGTTCGCTTGTACAGCACAGATCGGAACACGCTCCGAAATAGGTCAACTAATTCGGAGTATACTCCGAGTTGTAAGAATTTTCAAGATCGACTCCGCGATGGGGTCAACTTCCTCCACAGACTTGTCCGTCCCTATTCGACGACTCGACCGTTTGCATCGACGCCCGCCTCATCGCGCCCCTCCGATAGGCCATCGGTGCGGCCACGACGGGTTGCGCAGCCCCGATCCCTGGCTAGCCTCACAGGCGGCCAAGTTCAGCCGCCGACAGGCGGGCAAGACACCACCGCCGATCACAGCGATGGCAGCCCGCTCACATCAACCGTGAATGGGAGCGTGCTCACCTTCCCCTTGCGCTGCACCTGCACCCACACGCGGTACATGCCTGGCTCGGGGAAAATCACGTTCATCTGAATGAGCTTGCCGCCATCAGCGATGCTCGGGTGGCCGTGCATCATGGTGACCAGATCGTCCTTGACTGCGAGCATATGCGCCCATGCGCCGAGGTACTTCTGCAGTCCCCGGGCTGTGTTGAGTTCGAAAAACAGCAGCGTCAGCAGGCCCGCTAGCGGCTTGGGCGGATCGGTCCGCAACGATACCTTGATGTTGCGACCCCGCTTGGGCTGTTGGTCCGCAGCCAGACTCGGAGCGAGCGTTTCCAATGGCTCCTCGAATCCAGCTGTGGTTAGCGTCATCGGTACCATCTGCGGCGTTCCGCCAGACGGGTAGAAGTCGCCCATCAACCGATACACGCCGGGCCGGTCAAAGACTGTTTCGATTCGGAAGATGCCATCGTCCCCAAGCACGGGGTGCTCGTGCCGGAACACCTCAAGGTCGTGGCTGACCCAGAACAGGTGGAACAGCTTCTCGTGAACGATCTCGAATTCGGATTGGCGCGCTCGGCTATCGGGCTGGATGACCTCGAAGCTCAACTGTACGGGTTCGCCCACCCGAACCGCCGCTGGCGTAGTGGTCAACTGAACTTGGTACTCGACAGGCACCGGCAAGCCCAAGACGAGTTGCATCCCGCAACGCGAGCAGACCCCTGCTGTCTCGGACCTGATATCCGGATCCATCGGGCAGACGAATGGAAGTGCGTCAAGCGATGCTAGATCCAGTTCCAGTCCATCGACCTCGGTCTGCCCCAGTAACGGAGTCAGGGTCAGCAAGGCCGCAGAGCATAGTATCCCCATACCTTGCCGTCGGGCGCGGCCAAACCGACGAGCAATGGGCAGGAAGAACGGTCTCGACGACATCAACCCACCTCGCTCGCGCGACCGGCTACTGCTTCACCCACTTCTGCAGCAGCGGTGGGCTCATGCGGGATGGTCTTGTCAGCCCGGCGAAGACGTTTCCTAGATCATCCGCTCCCAACCCTTCAGGGTCTGTCCCATCAATGAACGCCAGCACCGACCCGTCGCCAGCTCTGCCGATACGGATTCCGTTCTCGCCACCCGGGTTGCGGACGGCGCCGGCAATGGTCTTCCCGGACTCGGAATCGGAAACCAACAGAAAGTCGCCGGCTATGATCGCTATCCCGCTGGGGCGGCCGAATTGGCGCCAGTCATCCACGAAGTTCATGTCCTGATCAAAGACCTGGACGCGATCATTGGAGCGATCAGCCACGAATAACCGGCCTCGCGAATCAAACGCCAGTGCGTGCGGACCATCGAACTCCCCGGGGCCTGAGCCCTTCTTGCCCCACTCGTTGACATACTCGCCGTCGCTGGTGAAGCGCACTAGCCGGTCGCCGTCCTGCTGGCTGGTGGAGGGGCGCGGGAAATGGCCATCGGCGATGATGATGTCGCCGTTCGGCGCCACTGCGCACGCGGTCGGCGCGATGAACGTGTCCCGGCCGGCCTTCGAGACGCCCGCCTTACCCAACGTCAGAAGCAGTTCGCCCTCCGGGCTGAACTTGAAGAACTGGTAGCCCCTGCCAGCCTTCGAGGGATCGTCTCCGAACGGGCCGCTGTCGCCGGCCCACAGGTTGCCATCTTGGTCCATGCAGAAGCCATGCGCCTGCACGAACATTCCCTCCCCGAAGGCCTTGACCGCCTTGCCGGAGGAATCCAGCTTGATGATCGGCGGGTCCGAGCGATGGTGCAGCCACACCCCTCCCGTACCGTCCGGAATGATCCCGATGGACGAGCCCCACAGCACCCCTTCGGGCAACTCGCCCCAGCCTTCGATCATGCGATAGGGGTTCGCAAGAGCCTTACCGCCGACCTGCGCCGCAAGGCCAGCTGCCAGGGCAAGAGTCAAAGTGCAAACGGATAGGAATCTTGCGCAGGCTGTCATGGGCATAGCGTCCTCTTGTGGGCGTGTGGCATGAGGCCGAGGCCCTGCGCGCTCATAGTAGCGCCAACCACGCCGCTCCGTAACGAGCCGAAAGCTGGGGATACAGCAAAGGCGAGATCCAGCTTCTGGGCGGCGCAGCGATGACTCGTTCCCGGCGGCTCGACCCGTCGCTACTGAACATCCTCAAAGAACGAGCCCATGCTGCGGAACTTCGCGTAGCGCCCTTCGACTAGCTCGTCTGCTGAGTGAGCGGCAAGCAACTCCAAGTTGCGCTCCAGCGCATCCCCTAGCAGAGTGGCGGCCTGGTCCAGGTCTTCATGTGCGCCGCCCCGCGGCTCCGGGACGATTTCGTCCACCAACCCCAGATCCTTCAGATCCACGGCCGTCATCTTCAATGCATTGGCCGCCAGCTCAGCCTTGCCCGAATCCCGCCAGACAATAGCCGCGCAACTCTCGGGCGAGATCACGCTGTACACGGCGTTCTCCATCATCAGAACCCGGTTGCCTACGCCCAACGCTAGGGCGCCGCCGCTGCCGCCCTCGCCAATACATGCTGCGATTAGAGGCACTCTCAGGTTGGCCATCTCATACAGGTTCCGAGCGATGGCTTCCGCCTGGCCGCGCTCTTCGGCGTCCTTGCCTGGATAGGCTCCCGGCGTGTCCAGCAAGGTCACGATCGGGCGGCCGAACTTCTCCGCTAGCTTCATGCACCGCAATGCCTTGCGGTACCCCTCGGGGCGTGGCATGCCGAAGTTACGATGCACGCGCTCCTCGGTCTTGCGCCCCTTTTGCTGGCCAATAGCCATCACCTGCTGGCCGCGAAAGGACCCGAAACCGCATACGATCGCCGGATCGTCGCCAAAAAGGCGATCGCCGTGGATCTCGGAAAAACCGTCGACCAAGCGTGAGATGTAGTCCAGCGAATGCGGCCGCTGCGGGTGTCTGGCCAGCAACACGTGGTCCCATGCGGAGCGCTCCGTCGCCGTTGCGAGGTTGCCGTCAGCGGCAGCCGCTGAATCCTCATCCTGCTTTTTGACGTGGTTCGCCATGTGCGGGCCTGCCCCCGATACGCTTTCCATTGTACGGCGGGCGGGATTCGCCCTTGGCCCCGAGCGGCCCGCAAGCCAACCGCAACTCGTTGCGTTGCATACACTGAAGGCGTGGTCTTCCGGGCACTCTGCACCGTCGTTGCCGTTTTGTGCCTGTCGGCGCCGCTGTCCGCCCAAGCGGACGAGCAACTTATCGCCGACATCCGCATGTTCACGGTCATGGCCGCGATCAACGCGGCCGGCTATGACGACGGCCTCTCGTCAGAGGCAGACCACCCAGCCCGCAAGGCCCTGCGCCAAGACCTCGAATCCATCGATTCGAGCATGCGCAACCGCCTGCGCACCTACTACGAGCAGCACAAGCTGAACGACTCCGAACTCGACCTGTCGCAGTACATTTCGTTTGCCCTGATGTGTGGCGAGCCGCCCTTCTTCGACCTCAGAGCCGAAGTCCCCACAGATCTGCCGCTCGACGTCCGGCCGATCCGCGGCCTGTCCGCCCTGCTGCGCGAATTCTATGAAGTTGCCGACATCGAAAGCCTCTGGCAGCGCTACCAAGGCGCCTACGACGAGGCGATGTTGCACTACCAAGATCCATTGATCGAATCGGTCTTCGAGATCAACGGCTACCTGCGCGTTCCGCCGGCTAGCCGGGAGGCCCGTGGCTTCAAGGTCTACTTTGACCTGCTGGCCGCGCCGGGCAGCATCAATATGCGGGCTTACGGCGGCGACGTGAAAATCGTGATCCACTCGTCGTCGGACGTTCGGACCGAAGAGATCCGCGCAGCCTATCTGCTGCACCTACTGGACAGGCTTTCCATCCGGTACGCGGAAGTCGTCGCCAAGAAAGAGGCGCTCTCACGCATGGCACTGTACGCACCAGCTCTGGACGATGCCTACAAGTCCAACTTCCAGTTGCTGCTGACCAAGTCGCTAGCCCACGCTGTCCAGACCCGCATGCGCTATGAACCGGAACAGAAAAAGCTCGAGCGCATCATGGACCACACGCGCAATGGCTTCATCCTCGCACCGTACTTCTACGAAAAACTGGCGGAGTACGAGAAGCAGCCCCAACCGTTTCGCCGTTACTACGAAACCCTGATCGACGACATCAGGGTCCGGCAGGAGGCCGAGCGCATCCAACAGGTGAAGTTCGCCGAACGCCCCACGCGCAAGGCACCCGCACCACGACGAGTGGCCCAGCCCAAGGTCTCCGAGGAGGACAAACTGCTCTCGCAAGCTGAGGGCCTGCTACAGCTCAACGAACTAGGGCAAGCGCGCAAGCTCTACGAGCAGGTATTGCAGGGCAACGGCAAGGGTCGGGGCCAGGCCAGCTACGGTCTCGGGCGCATTGCTTTGGACGAAGCAGACCCGGATCTAGCCCTAGAGCACTTCGCCATCGCGGCAGAAAGTGACAGCGACACCCGCATTCGCGCCATGGCGCACATCTACATGGGCCGGATCCAAGACATCCTGGGAAATCGCGACCTCGCCGTAGGCCACTACCAGAGCGCCTTGGATTCAGGGGACACCTCGCCCATCATCCAGCAGTTCGGCGAGCAAGGCCTGGCAGAACCGTTCACGGGCATGGATGAAGAAGATGGAGAGGAACCGTAGTGTTCAGTCGCATCGTCATAAAGCCCCCACTAGCACCTCTGCTAGCGCTCCAGAAACCTGAGGCTTTGGTATAGTACGCTACAACAATATATTCGATTTGCGAGGCTCGCGGGACTTCTTGGGTTCTAGCGCTTCGCCTTCAAAGGGATGCAAGGGAATGTCACAGAAGAAGATCACGGTTACTTACAGGGACCGTCCCCGTGAAGCCGTTAAGGTGCAAATCAACGAATCAACAGAAAGATGGACTGAGATTAGCCTGGAAGACGGTTCGTCGTTGCGCCTGAAGGCTGTCATCACAAATGTGGCCCGATTGGTGGACGAGTTCGACGCTGACGGTTCCCCTGTCTATGTGGTCCGGTCAAGCAACATCTTGACAGTGGATGCGGCAGACCATCTCCGCAAGGATTCCCTCACCCCATCCGATCAGGTGCAATGAGGTGCAGCCATGTCAGAGGCGCTAGCTACTACTAACTCCATCTCGGACAGTTCCGAATTCTGCGTGGCTCAATCCGCGTATCAGGATCTCCTTAGCGGGGGGTATCAGGAAGGACTCGATCTTGGCCGCGCCGCCGAAATAGGCCTAGGGGTGGTGTTCAGCTCGGAACCGCATCGTGCCGACTCGGTCGAAATATATTCGGGCCCACTGGCAAACCGCCTCCGTCAAGTCGCCGTCGTATCGGAACCGCAAGACCTTTGGATTGATTGCCCAAGGGGGGCAGTCGATCACGTCAAGCCCCACTCGTTGATTTCCGGGCCCCAAGAAGATTGGATGGAATTCCGGCGCCTCGTGGGCCAATGGAAGACTGAACGAGGCGTGTTGTCGTCGATTACGCAGAGCGCCCTGTGCCCGGCATACCAGAGCATCATCGGAATGGGACGGCGGGCTGTGCCGTTGATTCTCCGGCAGTTGAAGTCCGAAAGAAACGATCCAGACCAGTGGTTTTGGGCGTTGCAAGTGATCACCGGAGACCAGCCCGTAAAGGACGAGGATCGAGGAAACTACGTGAAGATGGCGCAGGCATGGTTGGACTGGGGTATAAGCGAGGACAATGATTGGTAGCTGGACTCTAGAAGCTCTACCCGGCTTGAATTCCGATAACGCTACGGTCACGAGCCCATCCACAAACCTGTACAACTGCATCGCTTGGGCGGTAGGAGTGGCGGATCGCAACTGGTGGCCGGACCCGGGGGCATTGGCTATTGGCCCCGCGGTGTAGTTCGTTCTGAGACCAAGGCGGCCTTTATAAGCGCTCTTGGCACGTTGGGGTTCTCCCCTTGCGCCAACGGAGATTCTGAGCCCGGGACGGAGAAAGTTGCCCTTTTCGGGATGGGACCCCGTGGACGTGAAGTACCAACGCACGCCGCACGGCAGCTGGAGTCTGGTGAGTGGACTAGCAAGCTCGGCGCACTCGAAGACATCACGCACTCCAGTGTGGAGGACGTCGCTTGCCCGGCGTACGGTCGCGTCATCTGCTACCTTTCCCGTCCTCGCAACTAAGCGCGAAGTTAGGCAGAGCTTGGCTCAGGCTGGGCGGGGACCGTTTGTTCTTGCAATTGCGTCGATCATAGCGAGCCCTCGCGGAAGCAACGTTTCTTGGGATGGAGTACGGTCCCGTTGGGTCGGTCTTCTCTATGACTTGACAACTCGCTTGCCGTCATCGCCGAAGAAGGCCCTTTGCTACGATGAGAATTAGCAGCCTTTTCCTGTTGAAGCATGCCGGAACAAGAGGGAATCGAGATCGGAACTGACGCCACGCCCAGCGAGGCCGAGCTTCAGGCGGAACCGCCGGAGAGCATGAATGGGGATGCCCCCTCCCCTTCGGAGGAAGGTGAGTCCGAGGCCGACGCCGACCAGTTGCGAAAAGAGCTGGAAGCGGCGCGTCAAGAACGCGACGAGATGCTGGCCAAGCTCCAGCGTTCGCAGGCGGAATTCGAGAATATCCGCAAGCGCCTGCAGAAGGAGAAGGATGGCGTGGTGCGCTACGCCGCCTCCGACACGATCCAGTCGCTGCTGCCGATCATCGATGATTTCGAACGCGCCATCAACGCCGAAGGCGTCCCGCCGGAGATCAAGAAGGGCTTGGAGTTGATTCACCGCCGCATTTTCGAGGTCTTCTCCCGAGCCGGCCTCGTGGAAGTGGACCAGCACGAGAGCTTTGACCCGAACCTGCACTTCGCCGTCGACCGAGCACCGGCCACCGAAGAGCAGTCCGACCAGCAGATTCTCGAGGTCTACCAGAAGGGCTACCGCTTCAAGGATCGCCTCATGCGGGCCTCAATGGTCAAGGTCGCTGTCAAGGAATAGGACCCGAACGTTCCGGGGCCGGGGACCGGCATGGTGCAAAAACGCGACTACTACGAGGTGCTCGGGGTTCCCCGAGGGGCGGACGAGGCCCAGTGCAAGCGCGCCTACCGCAAACTCGCCATGAAGCACCACCCGGACCGTAATCCGGGCTCCAGCGAGGCCGAGGAAAAATTCAAGGAGGCTTCCGAAGCCTACAGCGTCCTCAGTGACCCGGAAAAGCGCCAAGTGTACGACCAGTACGGCCACGAGGGCCTCGCAGGCGGCGGCATGGGTGGCTTCAATGCCAGCGACTTTCCCGACATCTTCGGCGACATCCTCGGCGATTTTTTCGGCACCAGCTCCCAGCGGGGCCGCTCGCGCGCCAAGAGCGGCGACGATCTGCTGTACGAGCTGGAGATTGATTTCGAGGATGCCGCGTTCGGCTGCTCCAAGGAAATCCAGATTCCTCGCAACGAAACGTGCGAGCGCTGTGACGGCTCCGGTGCCGAGCCCGGAACCCGTCCACTGCAGTGCAATCGCTGCAACGGTCGCGGGCAGGTGCACACCCAACAGGGCTTCTTCATGATGAGTCGTACCTGCTCGTCCTGCCGCGGAACGGGCCAGGTCATCCAGCAGCCCTGCTCCACTTGCAGAGGCCGCGGCGTGCAGCGCGTCCAGCGCAAGCGCAAGGTCGACATCCCCGCCGGGGTCGACGACGGCATGAGGCTGCGCCTGTCGGGCGAAGGCGGCGTCGGCAGCCAGGGCGGCCCGCGTGGCGACCTTTACGTTCTGATCCAAGTGCGCGAGCACGAGATTTTCAAGCGAGAAGATGCTGATATTCACTGCAACGTCAGCATCAACGTCGCCCAAGCCGCCCTGGGCGCCAAGATTTCGATACCGACGCTTGAGGGCGAAGAGATCCACACCGTCAAGCCGGGCACCCAATCGGGTGCGAGGCTGATGTTGCGGGGCAAGGGCATCCAGCGCGTGCGCAGCGGCCGGCGCGGAGACCTCTACGCACATGTGCACGTCCAGATTCCGAAAAAGCTCAGCGGCACGCAGCGAGAGCTGTTCGAGCAGCTCGGAGCCGCACTGGTTGCCGGCCAGGACGCAGACGAAGAGAGTTTCTTCGACAAGCTGCGCGATGGCTTCCGCTGAGGGCTTGCGCTGAGGTACCCAGAGTCGCTCGCGATGGGCTAAGATCAACCCGTGTCCGTCCGGGCCGTCGTCGCTAGCCTTGCGCTGTCGCTCTTGGGCGGGTCTCTTGCGGCCCCCGCGCAGGATCAGAACGCGCGCCTAGTCGACCAGATCACGCAGCTCGTCTCCTCCCAGCGCGGAATCAGGATCTACGACTGGGTCAATTTCGCGATCAAAGACGGCCACGTCACCCTGACAGGCGCGGTCACAAACCGAACGCTCAAGCGTGGGATCGCACGGTCGATACTTGCGCTTGAAGCGGTCGATTCGGTAGCGAACGAGCTGGAGCTGCTGTCATCGTCGGGCGACGACATCGGAATCCGGATCAATGCGTACTGGCGCATCTACGGGCATCCCGAAATCCGGCGGTATGCATCCCAGCAGTCGGAGTTCAGGCAGCGCCTCCGACGCTCGCCCACTGACATCCAACGGGTGTTGCTCGAACCGATCCACATCCTAGTCGAAGACCGTCACTTGACGCTTGAGGGCGAATTGGAGCAACAGCGCGAAAAGTGGGTGGTGGAAGAGCAGGCCTACGCCGTCCTGGGCGTCAGCTCGGTGACCAACAATATCGTCGTTACAGGTACCGACACTGAGGAACTAGAACCTATCGACTTCGAGAAGGACCCCTGGTGGAGAGACTCCGGCTCCGTCGCGGAGTCGGTTGTGCGGGTCGAGAACCCGGCTGGCGCGATTCGCGTGAGGGTAGTCAATACCGAGCGCGTGCGCCTGCGCAGAACCAGCCGCTCGCGGCCGATCCGAGCAGGAGACACGACGACGACGCGACTGGCACGCAAGACGAGGATCAGCGCCAGTCCAGCTGACGGTGCGCAGATCGATTTGGAGATCGACCTGCCCTATGGACACCGCTTGGAGGTCGAGACCGTGGACGGCCCGATCTCGGTCACTGGGCTGATCCGACAGGCGGACCTCAAGACCAGCTTCGGACGGGTCGAGCTGGCCGTCCCGTGGAAGGCAGTTAGGTTTGCCGCGGCCCTGAGCCGCAAACCCGCCCATGTTGGCATCCCACCGCACCTGCGCGCCTCGTTGAGCTCACCCGAGGAGCCTGTTGTGGAATCCGCTTGGCACGTTGATGACCTCCGCGACCAGCGCCAGAGTCTGTATGGAAAGATCCGTTTGGAAGGGGTGCGGCCGGACGCGCTCGTCCTGCGGGAATCCGCCATCCCAGAGGACTCTCCGATCAGGATGCATTGGCAAGCCACCCAGACGCTCAGCACGATGTTGAAGCGACCATTTCGCATGCGCATGACCCGCCGCGATGGCGGCCAGCAGCCGACTGACGAGATGCCGTCCGAAGAGCAAGATCAGACAGTTCGATTCAATTCCGATGTCCGCTTGGTCCAGCTGTCGGCCTCCGTGGTGGACGCAGAGGGCAGGCCCGTTCCAGGTTTGGCGCGGGAGAGCTTCGAAGTGCTCGAGGACGGAGTGGCACAGGAAATCGGGATCGTGCAGGACAACGAAGCGGAGTTCAATCTGATCCTGTTGTTGGACTGCAGCACCAGCACCCTCGTGGACCGCACGGCAGTGCTGGAAGCTGCAAGGCAATTTGTAATGGCCGCGCGGCCAACCGACCAAGTCGGGATTTACGTACTCTCGGATGCCTACCTGCAGGTGGTCAGCCCGCTCACGGAAGATCGAGAGGCGCTATTGCGCACGATTGAACAGATCCCGAGGCTGTCAGGCGGTACGCCGCTCTACGACGCGATCACCCTCGCGTATGCCCAAGAGCTGGCGCGACGGCGGTGGGAACGGAATGCCTTGGTTGTCATCAGCGATGGCATGGACAATGACCTGCTGACTAGAAGGGGGCGTTCGGTCCCGTCCGCTGTCGCGTTCGAGGATCTGTTGCGGGCAGCGTCCGAGATCAACAGCGCAATCTATCCGATCTTCCTCGAACCTGACGAGCCGGGGGTGAGGGTCGAGCGCAGTTGGCGCGAACGGCAGCGTCAGTCGACCGACAAGGCTCGCGACCGGATGCAGCAGTTGGCTGACCGAACGGGGGGACGGCTCTTCCGAGCAAGCTCTATTGGCGACCTTGACGCGGTATACGAGCAAGTTGCCGAGGAGTTGCGCAGCATTTACACGCTGGGCTACTACCCATCCAATCAAGAGTTCGACGGAGAATGGCGGCGGATCCGGGTCAATCTCAAGGGTCACAATGCCAGAGTCCGCACGCGGCCGGGATACTACGGCTGGTGAGCGAACACTAAGAGGCCGTGAATTCGGCGTCGAAGACCGCTTGCAGACCCCCCCTCCCCTGAGATGTTGCCGGTACGCGTTAATGCTGCTAGCCGAACTCGAAACTTACGCCCTATTCGTAGAAGGGCCGCATTGATCACTTTCTCGTTGTGACACCCTGACCGCCCGAGGGATATTGTTTTATTCACTCTTGCTGCTGTCAGGAATGCTCTGTCGAGCGAGATTCTCTGTGCGCAGAGGGTCTCCAGTCTGACGCATGAGGTCGATCAGACCAGCCGTAAATCCCGCGATCTCGCCCGGTGACCCCTCCCTTACAACTTTCCGCAGTGCCTTCCCAACAATTCTGTCGTCATCCCTGCGGTCTGCCACATAGCGTAGAGCGCGCCCTAAGTCAAGACCGTCCAACGTGCCTGACCTGTGTGGTTCGATTGAAGTACTCTCTTTGCGAGTTGGTGGAGTTCCGTCCTCTGCTTTGAGACTTCCGCGAGATACCTGAAGGTCTCCGTGGGCTTCTAGTAGCTCTCGCCCTCGGGGTGAGGTTCCGGAGGGCTCTGCAATACTCTCTGAAGCAGTCTCAAGTTCCCTGCGGCGCTTGATCAGCAAGGTCTGGCCAATCGCCAGCTTGAGCCATTGCCAGTTGAACTGCTTCAACGGAGATTGAATCGGTTCACTCATGGCCTCGGCACGCCCCAATCCACGAACATACAATCCGCCGTCCTCCAAGATCGCAAGCGAGTCCGCCCGAGTCCTCGGCGGTGACCAATGCAACAGATCCGGATAGTCATGGCTCGGAGGCTGCCCGCCTGAGGCAATTTCCGATAGGCGAGCCGCTTCGGCGCGAAAGAGTTGGGCATCCAAGACGTCAATCGGGGGCTCGGATTCGGCAGTTATCCCAAGAATTGCACCCGCCATCGTCGCTATCGAGTCGGTGTCAGTACCAATAGCGTTCGCCGCGACCTGCAATGACTCTTTGGGCCGCGGTTCGCACCAAGTCAAGGCGGTGGCGGCCACCGCTGTGAGTATTCCGCTACCTCGCCGAGCCGGATCTTGAAGCCCAAGACGCTCCACGATTGCGCCGTATCGCTCAGCCCCTGAACCATCGGTCGGAATCTCTCGAGCGCAGTCGATTGCATCCCGCGCATCGGCAACCGCTTGGGACCATCCCGCGTTGAATGATCCCGACTCCCGCTCAAATACACCAAGCCAGTACGTTCCGACCTCCCGGTCAGATTTAATAATCTTCGGAAGGCTTGCAGCAATTTCAACGCATTGCGAGAGGTCGGCTGGGGAAGGGCTGCGGCCGGAATTCAAGGTCCAAGCTAGCGCCAAGGAGTGGAGGACCGAACCCATGAGCCCAGTCGGGTGCGAGTGGGTGCAAACGGTATTTCGGATTACATCGAGTAGGAAACTATCGGCATCGCCTGGAGAAGCCGCTGCCCAGATGTGCGGCTGCACGCGCATAGCCGCACCATTCCCTCCCGAATTGGCCCATCCCTTGAACGTATTGGCAAACCACGAAACGTTGGGCTTGGCCAAGTGCTCTGCTGCGGTACTTGTCGCACGGCCTCCTCCAAGCCCGTAACTAAGCCAAACCGGGAGTTCAACCTTAGCGAAGACCTCCACGTCGAAGCCATCGGGCCCTATCGCCCGCCCAGTCGCGAGGCGCAATTGCGAATCGTCCGAATAGCAACCTCTGGGCAGGGTAGCCGTGACGCCCGTGCGCCCACCGATCCGCCGGCCCCATTCAATGGGCGTGCGAAGCGGTTCGCCGGAAGTTCGCCGCGCAAGGCCACGGGCATCGGTCAGTTCGCTGATCCATCCGAGTGCATCGCCGTACGCTGCCCAAAGCCCCGACCGCTCCACCTTGATTCGATGGTCGCCAACCTCTGACGCCTTCGTAGCAACATTCAACGGTCCGGCACAGCCAGTCGGGGCGTTATTGGAGAATAAGCCACGGCTCGTCATTGGAACACCTCCGGGGCATAGCTCACCCCGACATCCAACTGAAGACCGGCGAGAGATCCTCGAATTTGGTCCACGGCATCCTCGCTCTGGACGTAAATTCGCTGGAGATGCTTGCACGACAACTCGCCCGGGTATAGAACCTCGGCCTGCCTATCCGTGGGCCATCCCAGCTGTTTATCGGATCGGCTGTGGGCTTGCCCGTAGCGACCAACCACGCTGTCCGCGAACATGCGTTGGAAGCCGGCCAGGCCCTCGAATCGAAGGCAGGAGGGATAAATGTTATTTGTGGTCGTGAAGACCACTCCTGGATGAGCCAGAATCCGAGGTAAGAATGACAGAACAACCCATGGGTTCTTGTCAGCTGCATGCCATTTCCTCGAGCTATCGAACATCCAGTCGTTTATGCGTTCTATCGAGAGACTAACATAGTCCAACCATTGTTGATCCTTCCGGAAGTCAGTGTTGGGTCTGTATACATGTTCCAGATAGCTGTCATGCGGCAGTCGGCTTCGACTCTTCAGGGCACCAGAGGCCAGCACACCCACACAACCACTGAACGTGGTGAAGTGAACTACGCTAGTTATCCCGACTCGCTTCGCAGCCGCTAGGACCTCTGGGCATCTCGGCAGGGAGGCGATCTCGTGAGGTGCTCGAGGAATCGCCTGATGCAATGATTCCGCGGACATGAAACTAAACCTCCACCAATGTATAGGTGTCCGGGTCTAGCAGGTCGATCACCGTCGACTGCTCTCCGGGCTTGTAGCCAACCGAGACGGTCTTGCGGGCCCGTCCAACAGCCATCGCAACGAGTCGACGCAAGGATTGAAGAGTACCATCGCCATCCTCTCCGCCGTGTGGAGTGACCTCTTGATTGATCCCGGGCAAGAGCACATGGTCGAATTCAAGGCCCTTTGCAGAATGGATGGTGGACAGCGCCACGAGTTCGGGACCGCTTGGCCATTCACGCTGTCGAGTCAGTTCGCAAAACGGAATATCCCTTTGGTTGAGGGCCTGACGGGCAAATGAGAACCAGCCACCGCCGAGAGGGTGCAGGATCGCGACGGTCTCGCCAGCGTTCAGATTGGGTTGAACCCGTCGCAACATCTGGTCTAACTGCGCGCCATAGCGACCCGCCACTACCTCAGGGGTTTGCCCCTCCTCCTGACACGCGTTCTCATCGGGCGCTACACCGTCCTCCTCTTGAGGCAGCCCGGCAAGCAGGGACCGGGCAAACCGGGCGATCTCCTTCGTATTGCGATGGTTACGTGAGAGCGTGAAGACCATTTCTGGCCTCAACTCAATGCCGAGTTCTCTCCATTGGAACCCCTGCGGATAGATTCTCTGTGCGGCATCAATAATGAATGTAGTTACGTGATCTTGTTCTAGGTGTGAAAGTACGGCACGGAGCTGATTCGCAGAAAGGTCCTGCGTCTCGTCCACAACTACAACGTCGTATCGTTGACTCTTTGCGTGGGCGACTTCAACGGCAATATCGTTCCAATCAACTTGTCCATCGGCTCGTTTTCGTTTCTTGTACGGTTCGATCACTTGGGTGAGCAGCCTTGTCCTAGTCTGCTTGTTGACGGCAGGTGCCCTGCCCCGTCCGGTGCGTAACGCGTCGATGTACAGTTCCCGAGCATCGGCCGGGAAACGCCCTAAAACGTATTCAATCTCGTCGATGAAGTAATTCATATCCTTCGCACGCACACCGACCTGCCCCAACAGCTCAGTAAGGATCTCATTTCGATCATTGATGAGATCTCTGCTGCCTAGAAGTGACAAGGCCCATTGAGCGAAGGTCTCTACTGTCAAGTCGAGTCCTGAATTGGAACCGACCTGTTCCTGCGCAAGCTGCTTGACATATCCCCGCAATGTCCGATTGAACGTTAGCACTAGAACCTTGACGGGCTGGTCGGAACGTAGGCGTTGCCTCCGGCTCAGGCGCGAAGCACAGAGTTGGCGAAGCCGTAACAGGGCTGCAGTGGTCTTGCCGCTGCCAGCGGCCCCTCGAATGAGACGGAATCCCAGCCCTGCATCCGTCAAGATCGGAAGTTGTTCGGGGGTAGGCTTGACTTGCTGTAGGACGCGCACCTAACTCTTCAGCCCGATTGGGGCACTAGCCGTCGCTTGCTGGACGCTACTGCTGGCGCACCCTGTGGCAGCACACGATGCTGCTCAACTACAAAGCACCGCTAATCAAGTCAGATCAACTGACTCTACCGTTGCTGCTGGGGTGCAAACACTATAGCACCGGATTGTTCGAGAGGCGGAATTGCGGCCTCGGCTGCGCCGTAAGGCGCGAATGTCTCGCGGCACCGCGCCCTAGGCCCGGCGGCGCTGGGCGCGGACGAAGCCTTCGACACGGCCGTGTCTCGGGGCAATTCGGAACCGACGAACAATATGCCTAAGCGATGATTCAGGAGCGGTGGCTAGCTTACAGTGACCCGTCTACGGCCATTAGAAACACCGCACCTCACCACCAAGAGGGGCTTCCTGTGAATCCGCTCCAAGCACCGGCTTTCGGTGACCGCCGACTCCGAGATTGCGACCGACTTTGGCATACCCGCCCGTTGCGTCGTCGAGAGTGATGAGTGGACGAACCGTTCGGTGTGATTGAGGCCGCCCACGACGCTCGTGGACGGCACTGGACAATTCACGTGCTGGACGATGGCTTGGCGGTGCGCCTAGCCGGAACGGTCGGCACAGGTGGGGCGGCCGTTGTGCGGACCGGCGTTCCTGAACGAAACGCCTGCACAGAACGCCTCGGCCCGAATCGCGACATCCTCAATACCAGATTTAATGTATACTGATGTGTATAGATTAGCTGCCACTGTCGAGTGGTGCTAGTCGTCGAGCGATCCATGAGCAGCGCAGTCGAACACCTTGAAGGGCTGGCCACCCAAGAGTACAAGTACGGGTTTGTCACCGACATCGACCAGGAGACCCTGCCGCCGGGCCTGACTGAAGACACCGTGCGCTTCATCTCGGCGAAGAAGGAAGAGCCCGACTGGCTTCTCGAATGGCGCTTGAAGGCCTTCCGCCACTGGCAGGAGATGACGGAGCCCACCTGGCCCAACGTCAGCTACCCCAAGATCGACTATCAATCCATTTCGTACTACGCCGCCCCCAAGAGCGCCGACGACAAGCCCAAGAGCTTGGACGAGGTGGATCCCGAGCTGCTCGCCACCTACGAAAAGCTCGGCATCCCGCTGGAAGAGCGGGCGGTCCTAGCAGGCGTAGCCGTGGATGCCGTCTTCGACAGCGTCTCCGTCGCCACCACCTTCCGCGAGAAGCTGGCCGAGGCGGGGGTCATCTTCATGTCGATCTCCGAGGCGGTCCGCGAGCATCCCGAACTCGTGCGCAAGTACCTCGGGTCGGTCGTGCCGCCATCGGACAACTTCTTCGCGGCGCTCAATTCCGCCGTCTACTCCGACGGCTCCTTCGTCTTCATCCCCAAGGGTGTGACGTGCCCGATGGAACTGTCGACCTACTTCCGAATCAACGCGATGAATACGGGGCAGTTCGAGCGCACTCTGATCGTGGCCGAGGACGACAGCTACGTCAGCTACCTAGAGGGCTGCACCGCGCCGATGCGGGACGAGAACCAGTTGCACGCCGCCGTGGTCGAGTTGGTCGCCCTGGACAACGCGCGCATCAAGTATTCCACGGTCCAGAACTGGTACCCGGGCGACAAGGACGGCAACGGCGGCATCTACAACTTCGTGACCAAGCGCGGTGCCTGCCGTGGCAAGCGCTCGAAGATCTCTTGGACCCAAGTGGAGACCGGCTCGGCTATCACATGGAAGTATCCGAGCTGCATTCTGATCGGCGATGGCTCGGTGGGCGAATTCTACTCGGTTGCGGTCACCAACAACCACCAGCAAGCCGACACCGGCACCAAGATGATCCACATCGGCAGGGACACGACCTCGACCATCGTGTCGAAGGGCATCTCCGCCGGAGTGTCGAACAACTCCTACCGCGGGCTGGTCAAGATCATGCCCAAGGCGGAGGGTGCCAGGAACTTCTCGCAATGCGACTCGATGTTGATGGGCGACCGCTGCGGCGCCCACACCTTCCCCTACTTGGAGGTGCGCAACAAGTCGGCCCAGGTCGAGCACGAGGCAACGACCTCCAAGATTGGCGAGGACCAGATTTTCTACCTCAACCAGCGCGGCATCGAAACCGAGGACGCGGTGTCGATGATCGTTAACGGGTTCTGCAAGGAGGTCTTCCGCGAACTGCCCATGGAATTCGCGGTGGAGGCGCAGAAACTGCTGAGCGTGAGTTTGGAGGGGAGCGTCGGCTAGGCCGCCGACGCAGGGGA
The DNA here is from genome assembly GCA_965207255.1 of Bryobacterales bacterium. Lineage (GTDB taxonomy): Bacteria > Acidobacteriota > Terriglobia > Bryobacterales > UBA6623 > VXMF01. The sequence goes on from OZ242276.1 coordinate 2,094,817, forward strand.
GAGCAAGCAAGCCAATGCTGCGAATACAGAACCTGCACGTCAGCATAGACGGGCAGAAAATCCTGCGCGGGATCGACCTCGAAGTCCAGCCCGGCACGGTACACGCCGTGATGGGGCCCAACGGATCGGGCAAGAGCACGCTGGCGGCCGTGCTGGCCGGGCGCGACGGCTACGAGATCGAACAGGGCTCGGTCACGTTCAACGGCCAAGACCTATTGGAGATGGATCCGGAGATCCGCGCGCGCGAAGGCGTGTTTCTAGCCTTTCAGTACCCGGTGGAAGTGCCGGGCGTGACCACCATGTACTTCATGCGCGAGGCAGTCAACGCGGTACGCAAGCATCGCGGGCAGGAAGAACTCTCCGCCGGGGAGTTCCTCAAGCTGGCCCGCGCGAAGATCAAGCCGCTGGGCATGGAAGCAGACATGCTCAAGCGCGCCATCAACGAGGGCTTTTCGGGTGGCGAAAAGAAGCGCAGCGAGATCTTTCAGATGGCAATGCTGGACCCCAAGCTGGGAGTCCTCGACGAGACCGATTCGGGCTTGGATATCGACGCTCTCAAGATCGTCGCCGATGGCGTGAATTCCCTGCGCAGCCCCGATCGGTCGTTCGTGGTGATCACCCACTACCAGCGCTTGCTCGACTACATCGTCCCGGACTACGTCCACGTGCTGGCCGACGGCAGGATCGAGCTATCGGGCGACAAGCACCTAGCGCTGGAACTTGAATCGCGCGGTTACGGCTGGATCAACGACGAAGTCGCGCCGCAGGCCGCAGGAGTCTGAAGTGCCCGCTGTTTCCAACAGGGCGGACCTGTACTTGGAGCGCTTCAGCGATGTGCTCGCCCTCTCGGCGGACGAGCCGACCTGGCTGCTGGAGCGGCGCAAGCGCGCCATGGAGCGCTTCTTGCAACTCGGCGTCCCCACGCTAAGGCACGAGGAGTACAAGTACACCGATCTATCGCCACTCGCCGACGGCCAGCTGCTGTTGGCGGCGCAGCCCGGCTGCTCCGAGACCGCCCTGCCCGCCTATGCGGCCGCCGGTAGCGCCGGCCTAGAGGCCGGTGACGGCCCGCAGGTGTTCGGCAGCCTCCCGCAGGGTGCCCGCGTGCTGACGCTGGCCGAGGCGCTGCGCTCCGAGCCCGAGCTCCTGCAACGGCACCTTGCCGCAATCGCCGATTGCGAGGATCACGCCATCTGCGCTGTCAACACGGCATTTTTCAGCAACGCCGTAGTCATCAAGGCCGAACGCGGCGCCGTGTTCGACGGGCCGCTTCACCTCGTGTTCGGAGACCCGGCCCGGGCCAGGCTGCCAAGGGTGCTGATCGTGGCCGAGCGCAATGCCTCGGTCCAAGTGGTAGAGACCTATGCCGGTTCCGGCGCCTATTGGCGCAACGCGGTGACAGAGATCTATGCCGAGGAGAACGCCCGCGTCGACCACTACCGCGCTCAGGTGGAATCGCCGGACGCCTTCCACACAGGCCGGCTGCAGGCGTCCCAACAGCGTGACAGCTACGTCAGCTCGTTCTCCATCAGCTTCGGGGCGGCCGTAGCGAGGAACGACATCGGCACGCGGCTCAACGGTACTGGGTGTGAGTGCTCGCTGGACGGGCTATACGCCGTGCGCGGCGAACAATTGGTTGACCACCACACCAGCATCGACCATGCCATGCCGCACTGCAACTCGCACCAGCTCTACAAGGGCGTGCTCGACGACCGCGCTAGGGGCGTATTCAACGGCAAGATCTTCGTCCGTCCTGACGCGCAGAAGACCGATGCGGTGCAGAGCAACAAGAACCTGCTGCTCTCGGACCAGTCCGAGGTCAACACCAAGCCGCAGCTTGAGATCGACGCCAACGACGTGCGCTGCACGCACGGAGCAACCATCGGGCAGCTAGATTCGCTAGCGGCCTTCTACCTGCAGTCGCGGGGCATCGGAGCGGCCCGGGCGCGCAACCTGCTGACCTACGCCTTCGCGGCCGACGCCTTGGAACGCATCAAGGTCACTCCGCTCAAGGAGCACTTCGAGTCCTCGCTGCTGGACCGCTTTGCGTCGCAGGAGCCCTGATGCGAGAACCGGAAGGAGCGCGAACGTGACGACCGCGACGGCAGCGCCGGTCCGCCTCGACAGCGAGGCGTTGCGGGCAGACTTCCCCGCCCTGCACCAATCGGTGCATGGCCGTCCGCTGGTTTACCTCGACAACGCTGCCTCGTCGCAAACGCCGCGCCCCGTCATTGACGCGCTGGTGGAGTACTACGAAAGGGACCGGTCCAACGTACATCGAGGGGTGCACGAGCTCAGCCAGCGGGCCACGGACAAGTACGAGTCCGCCCGCCTGCGCGTGCAGCGGTTCCTCAACGCGTCAGAGCAGGAGGAGATCGTCTGGACGCGAGGCGCCACCGAGAGCATCAACCTTGTCGCCTCGAGCTGGGGAAGGATCCACGTTGGCCGCGGCGATGACGTGATGATCTCGGCCATGGAGCATCACTCCAACATCGTGCCGTGGCAGATCCTGTGCCAAGAGCAGGGTGCCAACCTGCGCGTCATTCCGATGAACCAGGCTGGCGAGTTGGTCATGTCCGAGTTCGACAAGCTGCTCTCGCCGCGCACCAAGATCGTGGCGGTGACGCAAGTGTCGAACGCGCTGGGAACGGTCAACCCGGTGCGGGAAATCGCGGCCAAGGCGCACTCCGCCGGGGCCGTGTGCCTCGTCGACGGCGCCCAGGCGGCACCCCACATGCCCGTGGATGTCCAAGCGCTGGACTGTGACTTCTTTGCACTGTCGGGGCACAAGATGTGCGGCCCTACCGGCATCGGCGCACTCTACGCCCGGCGCGCTTTGCTGGAGGAGATGCCGCCCTACCAGAGCGGCGGAGACATGATCTCGTCGGTGAGCTTCGAAAAAACCGTGTACAACGATTTGCCGTACCGCTTCGAAGCGGGCACGCCCATGATCGCGGGGGCGATCGGTATGGGCGCCGCAGTGGACTACCTGAGCATGATTGGCATGGACCAGATCGCCGCGTACGAATCCGATTTGCTGGCCTACGGTGCCGAGAAGCTCGATGCGATCCAAGGCCTGCGCCCGATCGGAACGGCAAGAGACAAAGCCGGCGTGCTTTCCTTCGAGGTCGAGGGCATCCATCCCGCCGACCTGGGCACCATCCTCGACCGCCAGGGAATCGCGCTTCGCGTAGGGCACCACTGCGCCGAACCGGTCATGCAGTTCTATGGCGTGGCCGCGACCACGCGGGCCTCGATCGCCTTCTACAACACCCGCGCGGATTTTGACGCGCTGGCGGATGCGATCGAGACCGCCAAGGAGATCTTCGCCTGATGTCCATGCTGAACCTAGGCCTGAACCAGCCGCAGCCCGAAACCGAGGAGAAGCGGGAGGGGGGCGAGCAGCCCGCAAGCGGCGGTCTCAACACGGGGGCGCTGTCAGCCGCTCCGAAATACGGCGAGTTCGTCCCGAGCATGCACTCGAACATGACGATGACGTCGCCCCTTCCGCCGAAGGAGCCGGAGTACGCCCCGGACGCTTCGCTGGAGGAAAAGGTCGTGGCTGTGCTCAAGACATGCTACGACCCGGAGATCCCAATCGATATTTACCAACTCGGGCTGATCTACAAGGTCTTCGCACCGCGGGCGGAGGACGAGCCGGACAAGGTAAAGGTCCTGATGACCCTTACTGCGCCCAACTGTCCGGCCGCCCAGACGCTCCCCGCGGAGGCCAAGTACAAGATCGAGCGCCTGTCCGAGGTCGCCGACGCGGAGATCGAGATCACGTTTGATCCGCCGTGGACGCCCGAAAAGATGAGCGAGGAGGCGAAGCTCGTCCTGAACCTTGTCTGAGGTCTGAACATGCAACTGAACGCCCAAGAAGAATACGGCCTGCGCTGCCTGTTGCGACTGGCCCAAGCCGGGCCGGACGCGATGATGAACATCCAAGAGATCTCGCGCGCAGAAGGGATCTCGATGCCGCATGCGGCCAAGCTGATGCGCGTCCTGCGCGAAGGCGGCTTGGTAGCGAGCGAGCGCGGCCAAGCCGGCGGCTACCAACTGGCGCGGCCGCCGGAAGACATCACCGCAAAGCAGGCCATCCACGTGCTGGGCGGGGCACTGTACGGAGGAGATTTCTGCGGGCGGTTCTCGGGGCACGAGGACCACTGCACGAATTCGATCGACTGCTCGATCCGGTCGCTGTGGCGGGCGGTCCAGTCGGTGGTCGACCAACTCCTCAGCCGCACGAGCATTCGCGACCTGATGTGCGCAGAGCAGGAAATGGACCGATTTGTGGGAGACCTAGTCGTGCTGACCGGCGGCACTGCCCCGACAGCCGCAAGAGCGAACCATGGCTGACCAAAAGCAATTCGAGGACGCATTGAGCCGCGTCGTACACCCGGACTATGGCAAGAACATCGTCGAGCTGGGACTGATCACGGACCTCGCAGTAGCGAACGGGTCAGTGGCATTCCAGCTGCAAAACACGGTGGCGAACACCGAGCGGGCAAACTCGCTCCTAGAGGAGGCCATCGCCGCCGTGCAGGTGGTAGACCCGCAAGTCCAGGTAGATGCGTCGATCACCAATCGAGCTAGGGCGAATCCCGCGGGCAGCAGCGGAAAGGGATCCATTGCGGGCGTGCGAAACGTCATCCCCGTGGCTTCGGGCAAGGGAGGCGTTGGGAAGTCGACGGTGTCAGCCAATATTGCGCTGGCATTAGCGGCAACCGGGGCAAAGGTCGGCCTGATGGACGCAGACGTCTATGGTCCGAGCATCCCGCACATCATGGGTGCCACGAGCGGGCCGCAGCAGGGCGGCCGGGGCATCATCCCGGTGCAAGCGCAAGGCATCCCAATCATCTCCACCGGCTTCTTCATCCGCAAGGATCAGGCGGTTGTGTGGCGCGGCCCAATGCTGGCCAAGATGGTCGAGCAACTCTCGAACCAAGTGGAATGGGGCGAGTTGGACTACTTGATCATTGACCTTCCGCCGGGCACGGGCGACGTGCAACTGAGCCTGTGCCAGCGCTTGGCGCTTACCGGCGCGCTGGTCGTCACGACACCACAGCCGATGGCGGTCAACGTTGCGGAGAAGGCGATCATCATGTTCCAGCAGCTGAAGACTCCGCTGCTGGGCGTCGTAGAGAACATGAGCTACTACGAGTCGCGCTCGACGGGCGAGCGCGAGTACATCTTCGGTTCGGGCGGTGCCGAGAAAATCGCCGAACGCTGGAGTATCCCCGTGCTAGGCAAGGTGCCGCTCGCGACGACCGTGCGCGAGACCTCCGATCACGGCATCCCGATCGTGCTGGCCGATCCAGGCGCGCCGGCGGCGCAAGCCTTCGTGAGCGTGGCGGAGCAACTCGCGGCCCAAGTGGCGATGCACAACTTGAAGGCCGCAAACGAGGAGATGGTGCAGATCAACTTCTGATCTGATGCAGCGAGGAACGCCTTACAGGTTGTTGGCACCCGTTTCGGCAACGAGCTGCGAAGCGCGCAGCAGCCCGTTCACGGTGCCGGCATCGGTCCACCAGCCAGACAGTTCGTCCCATTGCAGCGAGCCATCGGCGATGTAGCTGTTGTTGACATCGGTAATCTCAAGCTCGCCGCGCGCTGATCGCTCGAGTTTTGAGATCCGATCGAACACTGTCCCGTCAAACATATAGATCCCAGTCACGGCAAAGCTGGACGGTGGGTGCGCGGGCTTCTCCTCGATAGCAACGATGCGTTCGCCGTCAAAGCGTGGCACTCCGTAGCGCCCGGGATCGGGAACCTGCTTGAGCAGAATCCTGGCGCCTTGCTCCTGTGCGCGGAATGCGTTGACGGCGGCGACCACACTGCGTTCGATGATGTTGTCGCCGAGCATCACGCAGAGCTTCTCACCTTCGGAGAAGTGACGGGCCAGATCCAGTGCCTCGGCAATCCCACCCTCGCCTTCCTGATAGGTGTAGTCGAGGTGCTTGAGCCCGAATTCGCGCCCGTTCCCAAGCAGGCGCAAGAAGTCTCCGGCGTTGCGTCCGCCAGTGACGATCATGATGTCCTCGATGCCGGCGTTGACAAGCGTCCGGATCGGGTAGTAGATCATCGGCTTGTCATAGACCGGCAGCAGGTGCTTGTTGATGATCCGGGTGATTGGATCGAGGCGGCTTCCCAAGCCCCCAGCCAAGACTACGCCCCGCACAAGCTCTTGATTGTAATGGACATCCGTACCAGCGAATTGTGGCCCCACTCCGCGGCGCGCAATCTGGCAGAGTTCCGGTAGCGCTCCAATCGCTAATTCGACGTAGCTGTACTGCCACGGAGACTATAGCGCGCGGCGGCGCTGCTGCTGCGCCCGATCCTCATAACGAGCGTCGTCTAGCCTTCGCTGTCCTCGGCAGCCGGGCGTCGCAGATGCACAGCGAAAAGGTCCCTAACGACCCCACCTCATCGGCCGCGGCTGCGTCCGATGCCATTGACGTTCAACGCATTTCGCGGCTAACGTCTCTCCCCCTGCCTGACAGTCTCAAGCCCGCCGCCGAAGGCAGACGATCCCACCCCCCAACTTGCCGATGAACCTGATGCCCCATACTGTGAAATCTGGGCTGGCGGAAGAAATTCATGAATCCCGAAGGCGATGAACTCGAAATCCAGAGGGGAGAGGTTGCCAAGCTTGTTACTGCGGCGACACAGATGGCCGGTCAAGTCAGGCAGATCAAGATCTTGGTACTGATCTACGTTATTGCAAGCCTGATCAGTATCGGATGGAGCGTGTATTATGCCTCGGCTGTTTCGCTGCCGGACGAATATGCCCATGAATCCGCGTTGCCGGAGTTGGGCGCAGCAGATGACGAGCCGGAATCTGCCGGACCCTCAGAAAATGACCCTCTCCCGCCGATCAACCTTCCCGATGCGGACGGCAGGCTCTGGAGTAACCGCGACTTGGACGGCAAGGCCGTGTTACTCAATTTCTGGGCCACTTGGTGCGCCCCGTGCCGGCGTGAAATGCCAATCTTCGACGAGATGCAAGAGAAGTATGCGTCCAGAGGATTCACGGTCTTGGCGGTGTCGTTGGATCGAGAGGGTTGGGACGTGGTGCGGCCCTACATCGCAGAACGAGAGTGGTCGTATCCAATATTCGTGGCAGACGAGAGTGTCGAGCGCGAATTTGGGAAGATCACCTCGCTTCCAACCACTTACTTTGTGCGTCGCGACGGCACAATTGACACACAGCACGTGGGTGGGCTCTCCGAGTCCCACATTGTGAGGCACATCGAATCCCTGCTGGACGGCGAGCCTGGAAGAGGAGCGAATGCTGCGGACAGTAGCGCATCCGTGAAGGGCGGCAAGTCGGGTCAAGACGCGGGATTGCCAGAACCAGCAGACGAGATCGGAACGCGGGACATTGATGAATTCTCCCGTCCGAAGATGTTGGACATTCATCGATTCACGAGAGAGTTGCGGGATATCGGCATCAACGGATCTGTGGAGGTGGAATTCTGGGTCGAGGCAGACGGTTCAGCCCGTGACATCAGGGTCGTCCGCGAGTTGGGCGATGGACTCGACGAGCGTGTAGTCGAGGCCCTCAAGGAGTCGATTTTCGAGCCCGCCAAGAAGGCCGGAGAACCCATCGGAACGCGAATGAGAATGAAGTTTGACTTCGATGTAACTCGCGTCACCAGACCGTACGATCCGGGAGAGTAGTGCAGGCTGCAACCCCATTGTTCAAGATGATCTCCGATCAAGATGGGCCGTAATGAGTCGTCAGAGAAAGTCTCCACTTATTGCGTGGTTGCGGACGCGTACCCTCCTACTCAACGCTCGCTGGCCCAAGCGCGCCCCATGCGCTTCTCCCTGCTGCGCCCGGCGATCCCCGCTCGCGCCTCTGGAACGAGTTTGTCGGGCGCTACCACTACCTCGGCTTCAAGCCCCTGCCCGGGGCCCAACTGCGCTACTTCTGGCCCTGCTTGGCTTCGGCGCCGCCGCTTGGAAAACCGCCCTGCGGGACCGTTTCGTGGGCTGGGATGCGGCCACCCGCCAGCGCAACCTGCCCATGGTCGTCAACCACGCGCTCTTCTGATCCCGCCTTGGATCCGTCTGCGCTCGCTGGCCTCGCACCTGCTATCGCGCCGCCAACTGGATCCATCTCGGCCAGTCCCAATGCCGCGGCAAGCTCAATTCGCGTCACGAGTACAACCAGCCCGTCAGGCACGTCTTCGTCAAACCCCGCTGCCCGGACTGGCAAGCAATCCTGAATCGCTAGCTCCATAGCCGCCTCTCACGGCCCGCTCCGGCGCTTACGGTTGTTGTAGCTAGTTACGGATTGGGGCTTGGACGCTCGCCAAGCTCCTGGGGAACAGCTCGGCAATCTCATGCCTCGGAGCCAGCGCCCATTGGAGCGGCGAGCTTGGTCGCCGCCTCAGGTCCGTATGCCCGCATGCCGGGCCAATGGGAACAGTTCCTCTTCGGGTCCTGCTTGGGACCGAGTATCGTAGAAGCTGAGCCATGGCCAAGCGCAGCCTACCCACCGGCATCCAAAGCTTCCGCAAGCTGCGCGATCGCGACTGCTACTACGTGGACAAGACCGGCTACGCCTTGCGATTGTTTCAGGAAGGCACATGTTACTTCCTGTCGCGCCCGCGCCGCTTCGGCAAGAGCCTGTTCGTGGATACGCTAAGACATCTCTTCGAGGGGCATCAGGCCTTGTTTGAAGGGCTCGCAGCCTACGATCAGTGGGACTGGTCGGTGCGATATCCGGTGGTCCGGCTCGATTTTGCCGGCCTCGTGGCCACAATGCACGGCGACCTAGACGAACACGTACAAGACCAGTTGGCCGACTTGGAGGCCGACGCCAATGTGGAGCCCCACCGTGGATCGACGCCGCTGCGATTCCGCAGCCTTGTCCGCAGCCTCCACCGGCAGAGCGGCCGGCAAGTTTGCGTGCTGGTGGACGAGTATGACAAACCCATACTCGACTGCTTGGAAGATCCCGAGCAAGCCCGGGCCAACCGCGACTACCTCCGCGGGCTCTACGGGATGATCAAGTCGTGCGACGAAGACATTCGCTTCGTCTTCCTCACCGGCGTCAGCAAGTTCTCTAAGGTCAACCTGTTCTCCGGCCTCAACAACCTCATCGACATCACATTGGAGCCGGCCTACTCCGCTATCTGCGGCTACACCGAGGACGACCTTGACGACGTGTTCGCCCCGGAATTGCCCGGCTTGGACCGCAAGCAAATCCGCGACTGGTACAACGGCTACAGTTGGGGTGCGGAGAAAGTCTACAACCCGTATGACCTATTGCTGCTGTTCCGCAAGCGCACCTTCAATGCTTGGTGGTTTGAGACCGGCACGCCAACGTTTCTATTACAGCTGCTAGCTGAGAGCGGGGTCTCCAGTGCGGATTTGGATGGCATGCTGGCCAGCGAGCCACTGCTGAGTACCTTCGACGTGGGCCGCATCGCACCGGAGGCGCTGCTGTTCCAGACCGGCTACCTCACGCTTGGGGGCAAAGAGTGGCGCGACAACCTGCCGCACTATCGCTTGGTCTATCCCAACTTGGAAGTGCGCCAAAGCCTGAACTTGAGCCTGCGAGACTTCCTGACCGGCTACGACCGACAGCGCGAAGCGCACAGTCGCGCCCTGAGCCAACTGCTGCAGACAGGCGACTTGGAGGGGTTGGAGGGGCGGCTGCGAGCCTTGTTTGCCAGCATCCCAGGAGATTGGCACCGGCGCAATCGGATTGCGGAGTACGAAGGCTACTACGCGAGCGTACTGCATGCCTATTTTGCAGGCCTGGGTCTCGACGTATCGGTCGAGGACAGTTCCAGCGGCGGCCGTCTGGACATGGCGGTTCGTGCGGGGGGCCGGGTCTACCTGTTCGAATTCAAGCTGGCGGACCGGTCCGAGCGCGGGGCCGCGCTGGCCCAGTTGAAGGCGCGCGGCTACGCAGACAAGTACCGTTACTTGGGCGAGCCCATCCACCAGATCGGGTTGCAATTCAGTGCCAAGACGCGCACGGTGTCTGACTTTGAGACCGAACTCGCCTGAGGGAATGCGCAGGCATCAGGGGGCGATCTAGCCCCCAAATACGAAAATCTAGCTCGCCGAACTATCGGGCTAAACGCCGAGATTGCTTTCGATCATGTGCAACGAGGCCGCCACGGGGCGACCATGGCATTGACAGCGTGCAGCGGGTCTGTCGTTTGTCGTCGAGCCAGTACCAGTCAAACCTCGGCCTTGCTGACCGAGTACCGGTAGCGCGGCACGGATCAAGACTCTTATGACATTCGCTACTGTTCTAAACCACCCAATAGAATCTAGCGCCGGCGATGCAAGGGACCGGGCTCCGCACTCCAGAGCCGGCAGCCCTAGCCGTGCTCAGCGAAAAACTCGCGCATTCTCTGCTGCAGGAATCCTACCGACCCCAGCACCGCAATCAGGTTGGGGATTGCCATCAGGGCGTTCAGTGTGTCGGAGATCTGCCAGATGACTTGAAGTCCGCCGGTCGCCCCGACGTAAACCGCTACGATCCATGCGATGCGGTACGGCAGGTTCGTGCGAACACCGAACAGGTAAGTGAATCCCGTCTCGCCGTAGTAGGACCAGCCGATGATCGTCGAGAAAGCAAAAGGTGCGAGCGCCAGCGTAATCAGCTGGCCGCCCCACTCACCGGGCAGGCCAACGTTGAATGCCTGGCCTGTCAGCTCGGCGCCGGTCAACCCCGAAGACCACACGCCGGTGGATAAGACTGTCCCGGCCGTTAGCGTGCAGACCAGCAGCGTGTCTACAAACGTTCCGAAGATTCCGTAGGTCGCCTGCCGGACGGGATGGTCCGTGACGGCGGTTGCGTGCACCATTGGCGCGCTCCCCAGGCCGGCTTCGTTGGAAAACAGTCCCCTTGCGATCCCCGACTGCATGGCACTGCGCACCGTTGCCCCCGCGAACCCTCCTACGGCGGCCTGTCCGGTGAAGGCGGAACTGATCACGAGTTTGAAGACTCCCGGCAGGGCGCTCCAGTTCGATACCAGAACAAACAAGGCAGCGGCCACATAGAGTCCGCACATCACCGGCACAAGCACCGAGGCAACTTCTGCGATGCGCCGGATTCCGCCCAAGACCACCAATCCGGTAAGTGCCGCCAGCACCAATCCAGACATCCAGTCCGGCACGCCATAGGTCGCTCGCATGGCTGTGGCAACCGTGTTGGCTTGGGTCATATTGCCGATACCAAACGAAGCCAAGGCACAAAAGCCCGCGAAGATCGCCCCCAGCCAGGCCATGTTGAAGCGCTTTGCCAGCACGTACATCGCGCCACCGCGCATGATCCCCGCATCGTCCTTCTGCCGATACTCGAGCGCAACGGCGATTTCGGCGAACTTGGTCGCCATGCCAACCAATCCGGTGAAGAACATCCACAAAACGGCGCCCGGGCCTCCGCTGGCCAAGGCGATCGATACGCCCGCGATGTTGCCGACCCCAACAGTAGCCGACAGTGATGTCGCCAGCGCTTGAAACGGCTTGACAGTGCCCTCGCCCGCGGCCCGCCCATGGCGCCCGAGCACTTGCTTGGCAGCGAATCCGAACCGGCGAAACTGGACCCCCTTCGTGGCGATGGTGAGGATGATGCCCGTACCGATCAGGACGATCATCATGGGCGGCCCCCAGACGATGGAATTCACGCTACTATTGAGATCTAGAAGCCAGTTCATGAGATGGTGACTCAGACAATTATAGGAGCATGCCGGCATGCTCAGACTTTGCTCGCGACGGCACTGGAGCGCACTCGATGAAAGTACAACTGGCGTTCGACCGCGAAGGCACCACGGTCAATATCCCCGACGAGCTGGACGCGCAAGTCTTGCGGCCGCGGTTTGCAAGCGGCTTGGCAGACGAGGATGGGGCATTGGCTGCGGCCATCGCGAGCCCGATCGGCGGCCCGGGCCTTAGGGAGCTCGCTCGCGGCAAACGGAGTGCGGCGATCTCCGTTTGCGACATCACTCGGCCAGCGCCCAACAAGACCGTGCTGCCGCACGTGATCCGCGCTCTGCAAGCAGGCGGTATCTCGACCAGCGAGATTACGATCCTGATCGCAACCGGGCTCCATCGCGAGGCGACCGCTGAGGAACTGGAAGAGATCGTCGGGGCGGACATCCTCAAGCAGCATCCCGTGCATTCGCACCGCGCGAAAGAAATCGACGAGCAGGTGTTCATAGGAGAGACTTCCACCGGAACACAAGCATTTGTTGACGCTCGTTTCGTCGAGGCGGACTTGCGTATCACGCTAGGCTTCATCGAGCCCCATTTGATGGCCGGGTTTTCGGGCGGACGCAAGCTGATCTCGATCGGACTGGCCGGCGAGCGAACCATCAAGCGCCTGCACAGCCCGCTCTACATGCGCGATCCGAAGGCGACGGAGGGATCGTTCCCCGACAACCCCCTTCACCGCGAACTCCTCGAGATCGCGGCCATGGCGGGCCACCACTTCATGGTTGATGTCGCGTTGACGGATACGCGGGCGATTGCGGCCGTGTTCGCGGGCGAACCGGTTTCCGCTCACGCACAGGGGGTGGAGTTCGTCCGGCAGTCCACGCTGGCCAGCATCGATCAACCGGCCGATGCCGTGATCACGACATCGGGCGGCTATCCACTGGACCTGACCTTTTACCAAGCCGTCAAGGGCCTGACCGCAGCAGCGCACATCGTGCGAGACGGTGGCGAGATCCTCCTCGCCGCTGCTTGCAACGAGGGCTTGGGTGGGCCTGAGTTCAGCCAGCTGGTGCGCGAGTCCGATGACTCGTCGGCGCTGCTGGACGCACTCTCCCGGCGGTCCGTGCGCGTGGACCAGTGGCAAGCCGAAAAACTCGCGATGGTCGCGCAGCGGGCCAAGCTCTCATTCTGCGTGCCGGGGCTCTCGGCCTCCGACCGGTCCAACTTGTGGGGTCCCAGCCACACGGATGCGCAGGCAGCAGTGGACGGCATGATGGGAAGACTGCAGGAAGGGGCCCGGGTCGTTGTGATCCCCGAAGGCCCGTACGTCTTTTCGCAGTTGGGCGATCACCAAGCACCGCTGGCATAGCCGCGATTGCCTCGCGAACAAGCCCGGAACCGCGGCGCGGGCTCGCATATGTGCGAGGAATACGCCACTACAAGCTAGGAGCGGGCCTGCGCCCGCTCTGCGTCAGCCGCACCAAGCCTCGCAGGCGAACGCTGGGATAGACACGAATGTCCGCTCCGCGATTGACACCAGCAGAATTGGTCCGTAACCTGTGATCCCGGAGGGGCGAGGGCGACCAATGCAGGGATGCGCCGCCCGAGCGGCCTCCGCTGCGGATACTATGCAAGCTAGGAAAACTTGGGCAAACGAGGCGGGTCCATGGCATGCCCTCCTGCCAAGCGTGCGGTTTCCGCCGCTACTTGATCACGGATCCCGCGTGTCGACGTGGACGCCGAAGCGGTCGCTCAGGGCTCGATCCACCCGCCAATGATTGGAAGGAACCGCGGCATGAGACAACGTGCACAAACCGGCGACACAGCTTCGAGGCCGATGAGCCGACGCGATCTCTTCGGCTTCGCCGCGATTCTCGCAGGCTCCGGGAAAGCGGCTTCGGGACAGCAGCCATGGCCGCTAGAATCCGGCCTTGAGATCACGGATGTACGCGTCGTGAGAACCCGCGCGAAGAACCCGCTGCCGTCCTACGAGCCGACCCCGGGCTCGTACTGGAGCACCCGCGAGGCGGCCCGGCCGATCGAGATCCACCCCGAGTACACCGGCAAGCGGGGCCCGGGGTCCAAGTGGATGCCTGACCGGTCCCTCGGCGGCGTCACCATCGAGGTCAGCACGAACAAGGGACTGAAAGGCTACGGCCGAGCCGGCTCGGCGGCGGGTCCCTTCGTCGATCCTGCCCTGAAAAAGCTACTGGTCGGCAAGAACCCGCTGGATGTGGAGCGCCTCTGGGACGTGATGTGGCGAGCGACGCTGTACTACGGCCGCGCCGGGGCGGTAGTGCATGCGATCAGTGGTGCGGACCTTGCTCTCTGGGATCTCGTCGGCAAGGCATTCGTCGTCCCGGTATACAAGCTTGCTGGGGGCAGGACCTGGGAGCGCATTCCTTGCTACGCCACCGGAAACGACGTCGAGCAAAGCTTGGAATTCGGCTATACGAAAGTTAAGCTGGCTCTCCAGCACGGCCCTCCGGACGGTCGCGAGGGCCTGAGAAAGAACGTCGAGCACGTCAAGCGGACACGCGAGCTGGTGGGCCCAGACGGAGAAATCATGATCGATTGCTGGATGGCTCTCTCGGAGGCGTACACAATCCAGTTGGCGCAGGAGCTGGAACCGTACCGGGTTTACTGGCTGGAAGAGGTGTTGATGCCGGACGAGTACGAAGGGTTCGGACGGCTCAACTCCCAGATCACCTCCACATTCCTAGCGACGGGCGAACACGAGTACACACGCTACGGATTCGGTCGGCTGGCCCACTACGGGGCGGTCGACATCTGGCAGCCGGACATCAGCTGGTGCGGCGGGATGAGCGAGATTAAGAAGATCGGCGCAATGGCTCTGGAGCAAGGGATCCAGATGATTCCGCACGCCGGCGGCGCTACCGAGTGCATTCACTACCTCGCCACCCTGCCCCAGATGACGTGGGCCGAGACCACGATTCCCGCTCCGGGCGGCCCGCAAGAGGTCTACGAGATGTTCGCCGAACAGCGACTCATGAGCCGCGGGCCGGAGGGCGTGTACATCCAGCCGTCCGAGGAGCCCGGATTCGGCTGGAACTTCGAGGTAGCAGACTGAAACGGGACGGGCACGGCCCTGGGCCGTTCCAAGGAGGAATTCGCAATGCACCGACGTAGCTTTCTCAAGCTCGCACCGCTGGCGGCGGCAGCGCCGCATGCGCTCAGCGCGGCACCGGTGGTCGAGGACGACCTGAGGATCACCGGAGTTCGCCTAGTGACCATGCGGCCTAGACGCCCCGTGCCCACGTACGAGCCAACCCCAGGATCGTGGTCGACCGGCGGCGTGGAAGTCGCAAACCCGGTCTCGATCTACCCGAAGTACAAGCCGATGCGCAGCCTGTTCGGCGCTGACGGGCCGAGAGCTCGCAGCTTCGGGGTGGAGATCGATACCAACAAGGGCATCAAGGGCTACGGTCTGGGCGGACCAGGCGGCGGTGTGATCGTCGAAGACCACTTGACCAAGCTCTTGGTGGGTGAGAATCCTCTCGACATCCAGCGGCTGTGGGACATCATGTGGCGTTCGACGATGTCGTACGGACGCAAGGGCGTCACGGTCAACGCGATCTCCGGCGTCGATATCGCTCTGTGGGATATCGCCGGCAAGGTATTGAACGCGCCGGTTTGGCGACTGCTGGGGGGTCGGATCCACGAACGGATCCCCTGCTATTGCACGGGCAACGACATCGAGCAGCACGTGGAATTCGGCTACAAGCGTCTGAAGCTGGCACTTCCGTACGGGCCTGCCGATGGCAGGGAGGGAATCCGCAAGAACGTCGAACTGGTCAAGCGCGCCCGCGAGGCAGTGGGCCGGGACGGCGACGTGATGATGGACTGCTGGATGGCGCTTACGGAGCGGTACACCCTACAACTGGCCGAGGCTTTCGAACCGTACAACGTCTACTGGATCGAAGAGGCGCTGCCGCCGGACGACTTCGAGGGCTTCGGCCGGCTGCGCGAGCAAATCACCTCGACCCGGATCGTCACCGGCGAGCATGTCTATACGCGCTACGGATTCCGTCAGTTGCTGCGTGTCAACGGGGCGGAGATTTGGCAGCCGGACATCCACTGGTGCGGCGGCATGAGCGAGCTGATCAAGATCGCGCATATGGCGGCCGCACATGACATTCCTGTGATTCCGCACGGCGGGGGCTCGCGCGACTCGGTCCACTTCATCTACGCCACGCCGAACTCGCCCTGGGCCGAGATGTTCATGCCGGCGCCGGGCGGACCCGATGTGGTGTACGAGCGCTACGAAGAGGACAACAACCTGACACGCGGGCCCGAGGGGATCTATACGCGTCCCTCCGACGGTCCGGGCTTCGGCTGGGATCGCGAGCCAGCGGATTGATTGCCATGACGGAGTTCACTCGTCGGCACCTCCTCGGCCGAACGTCGGCCGTAGCGCTCGGATCCTGCCTGCCAGCATTCCTGGCGGCGCAACGGCGGAATCAGCAGTCCCGCGTCCGGATCACCAAGATCGAGACCTTCCGGATCCGCATTCCACCGGAGGACGGCCAGCCGCCCGACCCGTTCCGCATTTACGCGTACCAAGTCAACCGGGTCCACACCGATTCCGGGATCGTCGGCACCTCATTCGTTCGGGGCGACACCGAGCTCATCGAGCGCTGGGCAAAGCCCATGCTCGAGGGCGAGGATCTCTTCGCCGTCGACCGCCACCTGCAGCGGCTCCAGAGGCAGCGCGGCGAATCTGGAGCGCAGGGCTGGTCGGGCGTCGAGCATGCCATGTGGGACGCCATTGGGCGGGCGGCTGGACTGCCCGTGGCGCGACTGCTGGGTGGATCCCGCGACCGACTGAAGGTCTACCGGACGTGCGTGTTCCCGGGCAAGCCGGACCAGTCCGACGTAGCGTACGAAACCCAGGCCGAATATGCCGTCCGGCTCAAGGAAGCCGGCTACGGAGCCATGAAGGTGCGCGCCTGGCGGCCCCGTCCGATGGACGACGTAGAAATGCTGGCTGTTGCGCGCCAAGCTGTCGGCGAGGACTTCGAGATCATGTTCGACCGGACGGCGGTGCGCCCGGGATGGGTCTGGGACTACGACACAGCCCTGCAGGTGGCCCGCGGCATGGAGCGCTACAACGCCCGCTGGCTGGAAGAGCCGTTCGACGGCGACGACCTTGAGGGGCCCGCGCGCCTGGCCGCCGAGGTCGACATCCCGATTACTGGCGGAGAACTCGGCAGGAGCATTCACCAGTTCCTAGCATTCTTGACCCATAAGACGTACGACGTGCTGCAGCCGGACACGCGCATCTGTGGCGGCATCCTGAACGCCCGGAAGATCAGTATCCTGGCCGAGGCATTCCATGTCCCTTGCATCCAGCACGGCACGAACGGCCTCGCACTGGCTGGCTACATCCAAGCTGGATGCGCAATGCCGAACTGCGACTACCAAGAGATGATCGGCCAGCCGAACTTGCCAGAAGAGCAGTGGTCGCCGGCGCTGCGGATCCTGCGCACGTCACATGTCTTCGAGATCGAGGACGGCTCCGTGATACTCCCGGATCTGCCCGGACTGGGCCTTGACATCGACGAGGAGGCGATCGAGGAGTACCGGGTCCGAGCCTGACCGGGCGGCCAAGACGGCAGAGGGAATCCGCCCTCGGATTCGTCCGTTCTACCGACGGAGCGCGGACGTGATAATGCCGTTCTTAGACACGATGGCAAGGCATTGCCGGCCCTGACAGGCGTATTCCTTCGGTGACGCGCGAACGGCGCCTCCGGTGTTGGCGTGGTTAGTCGCCTGCGCCTAGTCACCGAGAAGCGCGATCTTCCAGTGCGGAAACGCAATCACGCGGTAGCCACCAGTACCATGTATCATATAAAGTTTCGTGTTTAGTGGTAAGGTGATGTGAACCTAGGGAGGGGTTTCCATGGCACCAAGATACCGGGTCACGCTGGAGGCCGCCGAGCGGGAGGAACTGCTGGCACTGACGCGCAACGGCAAGACGTCGAGCAAAGTGTTTGTCAGCGCTCGGGCCCTGCTGTTGTGCGATCAAGGGCCGCACGGGCCGGCGTGGACGGTCGCCACGACGGCGGAGGCGTTGGGGGTGACGGCGCGCACGATCGAGCACATCAAGCGGCGCCTCGTCGAAGGGGGTCTGGAGGCAGCGCTGCGGCGCGAGCCGCGGCAGCGCAAGCCGCGGGCCGTGACGTTCGACGGCGCGTTCGAGGCCCGCCTGATCGCGCTGGCTTGCTCGGAGGCACCCTCCGGGCGGCGCCGCTGGACGGTCCGCCTGTTGGCGGAAAAGGCCGTGGAACTGGGCCTGGCACCTAGCGTTTCGCCGATGACCGTCCAGCGGATCTTGAGAAAATCGAACTCAGGCCTGACTTGAAGAAGTACTGGCGGATCCCGCCGCGCAGCAGCGCGGCATTCGTGGCCTGCATGGAGGACGTGCCGTCCATCTACGCCCGACCGTAGAGCGTCGGGCAGATGTCCTTGCGATCACACAGGCGCTGAGCGGTCCTGAGCCAGACAACAGAGTGGCAAGTCTCGCAATCGCCAGGGCGTGCCAGACCCGATCCGGACTACTTGCGACGTCGCTCCTGATCAAGCATCCAAGCGATGACTTCGGGGTCTTCGTACACACGTCTGGCGATGGCGTGTCCTACGCCCGCGTATTCCGTATAGCGCGGATTGCCAGCGCTGCCTTGGATCGCGGCGACCATTCGTTTGGCAAGAGGCGCCGTGCTGATGTGGTCCGTTTCGCCCTGAAACAGCCATACACCCATCTTGGCCAGCACAGGGGCGTCTCCGGGCACGACCGTGGCAGAGCCGGACACCGACGCGACGGCGGCAATCCGCTCAGGATGGAGCGCGGCATATCGGATAGACCCCTCTCCACCCATCGAAGAGCCCGTGATCACCACTCTGTCCTGGTCGACCGCAAGTTCCGCGATGAGGGCATCAATCAACGAGCTAATGTGATCCTCTGCATCGGGGACCGGATCGCGCCCGTGACGCTCAAGACGCCAGCTGGACTGCACGGGGTTCGCTGGCATGGGAGACCAGATCTTGCCCTGCGGGCACCGGGGAAAGGCTACGAGTGCCGGAAACCGCTCAGGGTGCTTGCGGACGTGCTGCACTAGGGGCTGCCTGTTGAAGCGCTCGGTGAGAGCATTCCCCTTGTTGTCGCCGTTCCCTCCTCCGCCATGAAGGAAGACGATCAGCGGCCATCTCTTCGAGTCGTCGTAGTCCGGCGGCACATATAACGCTGCCGTACGCTCCTCGGCCTCCACCGTGAATGCGAAGTTCACGAAACCCGTGTTGGCGGATTCGTTATCAGCAGCGTGAGCGCTGGCGCCCATCAACGCCAACAACAATGGAACTGTGCATTTGCTTCTCATGGTTGCCTCTTCAATCGGCCTGCCAGCGTGACCCGACGCCTCAAGGCCATGTGTCCCCTCATTAAGTTCCCATCATTCTACCGCTAAATACGAAAATCTAGTTGATACAATTTTCTAGATGATCGCAGCGATATCGGTCAAATAATCGACCGCAGCGACGATAGGATCGATGCGAGAGGAGAGTGCCATGAAGGTGACAAGGAGAGGTCTGGGGAATGCGGCGCTAGGTGGAGCCGCCATTCGACTGGCGCCCGCCGCAGCACAGCAGCTGTCCCGCTGGGATCCCTTGGTTCCAGGCACAGAAGCGCCGGAGCCAAAGGAGTGGATGGACCGACCCGATACGAAGCCCTTGCAGTTGGCACCGGCAGACCCTTTTGCGCCGGACGCCGGGATCGGAATCGGTCATCGCTTCCCCCCGCAGCCTGAGCGGGAGGTTTTCGATTTCTATCGCGCGGCGGGCATCGAGTACGGCAGTGTGCTGGCGCGCTTGGGAGAAGTCAACTACGACTGGATGGCTCGCATGAAGGAGCGGATGGAGGAACGCGGCGTCCGTTTGCTGAACGTCAACGTCGTCGGACTGCATTGCGACCCGGTCATCGTCCTAGGGCTCGGCGGAGTCGAGGAGAAGCTGGAATTGTACCGGCAGTTCCTGCGCGACGCAGGTAAAGCGGGGATACCGTACACCACTTACGGGCACATGGCAAATCTGCGGCTGCGCTACGGGGTGACGGCGCGTGTTCCGACCCGCGGGCAACGAGCGCGCCAGTTTGATGCGAATGTGGCGACAAGTTTTCCGCTCTCGCACGACCGCAGATATTCCGAGGACGAGATCTGGAATTCATTCACGCGGTTTGCGAACGCCGTCGTTCCGGTCGCTGAAGACGCCGGAGTGCGCATCGGTCTGCACCCTGATGATCCGCCCTTGCCCTCGCTTGGCGGCGTGGCGCGAGTGTTTCGCAACTGCGAGGGCTACAGGCGCGCGCTCGAGATCACCGACAGCCCAAATTTCGGGTACTGCTTCTGCATAGGCACGTGGGCGGAAGGAGGCGAGAGAACGGGCAAGTCGGTGATCGAGATGATCCGCGAGTTCGCACCCCAAGGAAAGATCTTCAAGGTGCACTTCCGCAACGTGGAACAGCCGATGCCGCGGTTCACCGAGACCTTCGTCGACGACGGCTACATCGACATGATCCAAGCGCTGAGGGAGCTGAGAAAAGCAAACTTCAACGGCGTGATCGTTCCCGACCATGTTCCCGGGATGAACCCGATGGGCGACAGCAACACAGCCTACACGGTGGGCTACATGCGAGCGTTGAGGGATGTCGTCAACCGGGAGTTTGCAGAGGGATGACCAAACGCTGCAGGCTGCGTCGGATCCGAGCCTGACGGCACCGCGACACTGTATCGACGTTAAGTCGCTACATGCGGGTAACTTACGGGACTCGCTGGCAAGGCCCGGAAGATATTTGTGAAGCGGCAGCGTCCCGCGATCTGCAAGATGACGGCTGGGCTGTCCATCTTCAAGTCCTCCCATAACTTGCTGGCTTTCACACTCGCTACCCTCCCCCGTCAATCGGCCGCTCCCAACTCTACGGCGCTATACTCCTGCCGTGATCCACTCTCCAATGCGACTGTTGATCGTCGGTCTCATGTCCCTAGCATGCGCCTCCGGCGCCGACTCGGATGTTGGGAGCGAACTCCAGAGGATGCTCGTCAGTCATCCGGACGCCGATGCCAACGCGGACGGCGCTCTCACCGAGGAAGAAGCCGCCAACTACATCTTCAACACGAGACAGCGCGGCCGAATGAATCGCGGGCCAGGCATTCGAAACCGCACTTTGATCGATGCTTACGAAGCGCGTTCGCATGAGTCGATGCCATACCGCCTCATGAAGCCGATTCGCATCGAACCGCGGGAACGCTACCCGTTGATAGTCAGTCTTCACGGTTCCGGCGGCGTCGGCGACGACAACTTGAGCAATCTCCGGTTCTGGAATGGCGTCATGGCGCAGCAGGAGTGGCGGCAGAAGTACCCCTGCTTCGTGTTAGTCCCGCAACGAAGGCCAGGAGGAATCTGGGGGCCGAAGCCCGATGTGCCCGGAACTCAGGATCTATTTGTCCGCGACGACTTGACCCAAGCCTTCGAGATTATCGAGTTGCTGCGCGAGGAGTTTCCGATTGACACGGATCGCATCTACGCGCTGGGCTCGTCGGGGGGCGGCGCGGGCACGTGGAACATCGTTTTCGCTCGACCAGACATGTTTGCGGCGGCGATTCCCGTTTGCGGACGATTCAATCCCGCCTACGCGTCCAGATTGGCCCATCTACCCATCTGGGTGTTTCATGGCGATGCCGACCCGCTCGTCTCGGTCGAGTATTCGCGCAGCGCGTTTGCCGCCCTGAGTGAGGCGGGGGGCAATATCAAATACACAGAGTTGCGGGGAATCAAGCATCCGTCATGGGTCCAAGCCTTCACCTATGTCGGCGACGACGAGTCGAAGGGATACCTGACACGGCTTGGAAACCAGAAATCCGATCCCACCGGCGATGTCTGGGAGTGGCTCTTTGCGCGCCGGAAGCACTAGCTGACGGCAAACAAGGCTACTCCTCCCACCGGTGTCGAAGTGTGGGTCGTCGGAGTCGTCGGAGCCAAAGAATCCAGGGATACTTCCTGTTCTGCCTCATCGAATGGCTGGAATCGTTGTCGAGCGTCAATTCGTGGAAGGGGACCCTGCTCGGCCCCCCGCTGTGGCGCTCTACCGAACCTCGTGATAGTCGGAACTAGCGGTCAGACCGCCACTGCGGACGTTCACGAACCACGCGGTCGCGATATCAGGCAAGTCGGCGGTCACTAGCCAGATTTCGCCGTCGCGGGAAAGCTGCGCGGCCGATTCGTTCCACTCTCGGGAGCCCGTGAAGCCCGCGTCGCTTGTCCAGACGAACGAGGCGCCATCGAGCGGCTTGGCGGCTGTGAACCGGACGCGCACGGTGCCGTCGGTGAGGTCGGACTCCGTCTTGGCGAGCCAAGGCTCGCCCGAGCTGACGACGCTGTCAGCGAAAGCGTAACTGTCAGGCGGATTCCAGCCAGCTCTGTGGCTGTGTCGCATGTTCGGAATCAGAGAAACCATGCGCGGGCCCGGAGCGGAGCGATAGCAAGCGGCTTGGCAATCGAGGGGGAAGGCCGCGTCGCCGGGCCATGAGAGCCACAACACGGGAGTTCGCACGCGATCCATGCGCACCATGGGATCCCAGACCTCGCGATAGAGTCGATTGCTGCCGAGAGCCTCGCCCCAATGGTTGGCAGAGTCGAACAAGTGCCCGCATCCATAGGTGGCGATCGCAAACGCGAAACGCGAGTCGATGCCGATGACGGTGCTGGTGATGACACCGCCCCAGGAGATTCCCATCAAACCTACGTTCTCGACATCGACTTGCGGCAAAGACCGCAGCAGCGAATTCGCAAGCACCGTGTCCGCCACGGCGTGGTACATCCACTGGTCGCGCAAGGGTTCGGAGGAGTCAGCGTAGATCCCGTCACGCTTTGGACCGGGCCAGGCATGTCGTTTCCATGACCGCCTGGCACTGTCCGGGACCTGCTCGGCCTCATCGGTCTGGCCCTCGACCGCAATCGAGATTGCGGCGTAGCCGCGTTCGGTCCATTTCTCGACCCATTCCCGAAAGGCCGTGCCGCCCCCTCCATGCACGAGCAAGATGGCGGGAACCTTGCCGCTGCGATTCTGCGGCAGGCCGAGCCAGGCAAAGACCCGGGTGGGTCTGTCCTTCCAGGGCAGTCCCTCGAAGTAGATCGCCTCTACACCGCCGTCGTTGGCGAAGCCTTCCGCAGGGAACCGGGCAGGTGCTTCCGTAAGGTTGCCGAGCCCGAGCACCAGTCGCTGCTCTTCGGCGAAATCCCCCGCAGCAGCGAGCAGGGCCGCCGGGATCAGCAATGCAACCAAGAACTGGAAGGAATCGACTCTCATTGACCTATGCCTCGCAAGAGCCATCTCACGGCGCCCTGTTGTAGCCGATCGGTCCCGATCAGTCAACTCGATGCTGCAGGCACTGATGGAATTCCTCCATTGCGAGGACGGCATCCGCGGCAAGTGTTGTTGGATCGATCTCTGGATGCTCGATCCGCATCTGCTCGGCATAAGCCCGAGGGCCTTGCGCACTGATGACCGCGAAGTTCGCCCAGAGATCATCGAACGCAGTCTTGATCGCATCAATCTCGTCACCAAAGCGATCCAGCACAAGAGTGGCTGCGACTGAAGCGCCGCCTGCGTCGTTGTGCAGGAGAACAAATGCGATGTCGTACCAGTCCTTTGGCTTGCGTCGCGAGAACGCTGCTGCTGCCTTGGCTAGGAGGAATCCTGCGACACCCGCGATGTTCACTTCGACCCGGTGGGTAACTCCCCCGATTCGAGCACTTAGCTGACGGGCTTCGGCGTCGCGAGACGCGAATCTTGTGCCTCGTAGGTTAAGGGCCCCAAGATTGTCGCACTCGTCAAACGCGATCGTCACCCCTGAGCGGGTGCTGCTTAGATCGGCAAGCAGCTCGAATTTCACTACAGTCGGAACAATTGGCCCTTCGGCTCGCCAAGACCAGATCTGCCCTTTCCCCGGGACGAACTCAGCGTTACGAAGCGCTCGTTCAAGTCGGGCTGTGTTCACGGTGCCGCATGCGATCTCAAGATCAACTTGGACGTCAACGTCGGTCGTGCCTGCATGCTTGAACTCACTTTCTGCGCATAGCAGCTCAGGAACCAACCCTCCAAGGACTACGAACTCCGGCCGCTCGCCATAGTGATGGACGATGCGGACGAGCGCCGCTTCCGCCGCGTCGCGAGCAACCCGCGACCGAAGAGGGTCGCTTCCCGGTCTCGAATCACCGCGGTCAGAATGGAATATCATCGTCGTTGTCGAGCAGCGCGGGTCTGGCAGCATTCGGAACTGTTGCAGGCTGTGTCGGGACTGCACCCCCTGTGTTGGTCGGGGCGGGGCTGGCCCATACCGAGAAATCGGGATCGGTCGATTCCGGCACCGGTTCCGCAACTGGCGCAACTACTCGGACCGGCATCGCAACGCTGCTGCCAAAAATAACCGCCTGCTGCCTTGGAAGACCGGCAATTCGGTCAAGTTCCTGTCGATCAACCCACTCCCCAGCCGCGCTCACTACTCGGAGATCTTGTTCGGACGTCAATCGGAATACGGCCCAAGTCCCACATTGTGCAAGCACAGTGGGGGATATCTCGGCGGGACGCTGAGTGCTAACCCACATGGAGATACCGAACTTGCGACCCTCCTTAGCCAGTCTCTCGTAGGCCAACATTGACTGGGGAGCATCATCCCCCGAAACGATTTGTCTCAGATAGTGATGAGCCTCCTCCAATACCAATAAGGTCGGGTGCGTTGCTCCTTGGCCCTGTCGAAATCGCTCGAACGCAAGCAGCTCCAGTAGGGCGCCAAGGATTACTGGAAGAAGATCATGGGCGACGTTGCGGAGATTCACTATATGGAGTTTCCACTGATCCTGAGCCCCGCCGAAGATCTGTGTGACCAGATCCGAGGACTCAGTCTGCCAATCCAGTGAGCCGCGACTAACTGGCGGACCACCATTGACATCGACTACCGCCGTGAACAACGGGTCCTCCGAATGACGGTGAATGCGCGTTATTAGGGGAGCGACGTTTCCGTATTGAAAAGCGCTTCTCTCGGGGCCATTCCTCCCTGGCTGTAGACAGTGGCTGTCTGCAGCTAGACACGCCAAGGCTCGCATGTGGGGCCGTACTTGGGCTTGATTGGCTGGATTGGTCCTGAGATTATCAATCGCCTGCTGAGCCTCAACGCTAGCCCCGGGTCGGCAATCGTCGAATAGCACGGCCGCGTTAGCACCAGCAAGCCCGACTCCCTTGGTGTCCGGGAACCACTTCACATAGCGCAGGCTCTGTAATGCAAAATTAAGTGCCGGTCGCTGGGTTCTCTCGCTCGGAAGCAATAGTCGTCCCAGGCCATGCCTCCCGAGAGCCACATACGGAATCCGGAGGTTCGCGTTTCGACCGCCAAGGACTGAGATCTTGGTCTCACCGGGGCCACTAGCATGGGGCGAGAACGCTTGCTGGTACTCGCCATTGATGTCAAACACCACCACTCGCGCACGCTGCCGGCTGAGCATCTGCTGCACGGCCGCCGCAGTAAAGCAACTCTTCCCTTGGCCAGTCCCACCGAGAACTGCCACATGTCGGCTCAGTAGCCCCGCGAGTGAAACTTCTAACGCGCCGCCACCTCGAACATCCTCTCCTAACCGAATTGTGTCCCTTCCTTCTGAGGCTTGCTTGAGAATTGCGCCCAGCTCGTCGAGCGACAACGGAAGGGCTTCGGCTCCAAGGGCAGGTGCCAGAAGTGAGTCCGCCAAGAACTGTGGCCCCTTAGCGTTTCGCGTGAGCGATCCCACCACCACGGCTTCGATGTGCCGCAACGGCTCTCCACTTGCCGATGTCGAGCCGACCCCGGCTCGATGTGCTTCACGCGGCTCAGCGAACGACAAGGAGCGAACCCTCATCACTAGGAGCCTGGTTCCACCATCCACCCCAAAGAGACCCCCAACGTCCGTTACTCCGGTCACGCCCTCTCGGTGCGAAGCAATGTGGCCTTTGTGAGTGTCTCGCAAATTGAGTGTGACCCTCGACCCGTCGATAGAGACGACATAGGCAAACGGCTCGCGCCCGTTCACGTAATACCTCCGGAACGGGGTGTTGACGAGTCGAATAGCTCCCGATTCTTCTTGAACATGTCATGGATCTGTGCGGTCTGCTCGTCGTAGATGACCGGGTCCGGCAAGTGATTCACAAACGCGCTAAAGTACGCATCCGTATGGCCTCCGACGATGGTTACCTGGGGGAGTTCGAGCCCGATTAAGCGTTGTGCCCAATGGTTGCAATCATCGAGAACAAGCGAATCTTCATCGCGGCGCGCCTCCGGAAGATAGAGCACAAGTTGCAAGGTCGGGTTCTGAAGTGCACTCGCAAGGATTCTGTTCAAATGCTCGTCCGCGAACGAGTAGCCATTTGTGATGAGGCAGCTTTGTGGTCGAGCC
Source organism: Bryobacterales bacterium (assembly GCA_965207255.1). Classification (GTDB taxonomy): domain Bacteria; phylum Acidobacteriota; class Terriglobia; order Bryobacterales; family UBA6623; genus VXMF01. Next base: position 2,120,995 of record OZ242276.1, read on the forward strand.
AGGAACTCGGTAAACCTACGAAAGAGTTCGCCGAATACGAACCCGACAGTCTGCATATACTTCGCAGCGCTGGGGTAGACGAGGTTTCCGGCCAAGTCTTCAACTCCCCCGGTGATGAAGCTGCGAATGTGAGGCCAGAGGTACGCGGTTGAGAATTCCTCGACCGTTGCGTCCTTAGCGATACGCCATGTGAGAGAGCCATGGAGCTTAGCCAGGTAGACGTTATACGAGCCGAAGCGCGCCTCCCCACGCGCAAGCACGTTTCGATAGCCAAGGTCAAAATTGTGAGGCGAGAAAACTCGACGATGAAGTCCAGCGAAGCCGCTTGTGACCTTGAGGCCTATCGTTTGGGGCTTATATACAATCCTAACCAAAGCCACCAATTTTGCTTGTAGGAAAAACCTGCGCAATCCATCTCTAAATCATTGATTGCGCTTGACTTGTGAAGCTGTAGTGGTTACCATAGTAGTGTTATGAGAACACGCCGGAAACACGACCATCCGGGCCCGGGCAAGGCCCGCCGCAAGGGCATTTCCATCGTGCAGCTGATCAGGCTTTTCCCAGACGACCAGCACGCCGAGGATTGGATTGCCGCGCTGCGCTGGCCAAACGGCCCGAGCTGCCCGCACTGCGGCTCCACGAACGTGCAGTCTGGCGCCAAGCATCCGAACATGAGCTATCGCTGCCGGAAGTGCCGCAAGTTCTTCTCGGTGCGGACCGGCACGGTCATGCAGAACTCGAACCTCGGTGCCCAGAAGTGGGTCATCGCGGCCTACATGCTGACAACCAATCTGAAGGGCGACTCCAGCATGAAGTTGCACCGCGATCTGGACATCACGCAGAAATCGGCCTGGCACCTGGCACATCGCATCCGCGAGACCTGGGACCGCAGCGAGGGGCGCTTCGAGGGGCCTGTCGAGGTCGACGAGACCTATCTGGGCGGCAAGCGCAAGAACATGCCAAAGCATGTTCGCGAGCAGCTGACGGGGCGCGGCCCGGTCGGCAAGGCGGCGGTTGTGGGCGCTCGCGACCGCGCCACGAAGCGCGTCGTGGCCAAGGCCGTGGAGGGCACCGACAAGCACACCCTGCAAGGCTTCGTCAAGAACTCTGCGGAGCGCCACGCGACGGTCTATAGCGACGAGGCCAGTGCCTACGAGACACTGCCATTCGCGCATGAGGCCGTCCAGCACTCGGTCAGCGAGTATGTGCGCGGGCAGGCCCACACCAATGGCGTGGAGTCGTTCTGGAGCATGCTTAAGCGCGGCTATGTGGGGACCTACCACAAGATGTCGCCGAAGCACCTGCAGCGCTACGTGAACGAATTCTCGGGACGCCACAATGAGCGCCCGGCGGACACCTTGGAGCAGATGGAAGGCACCATGCTGCGGATGATCGGCAAGCGCCTGCGGTACCAGGATCTGAAGCGCGCCAACGGGCGGGATTCCGGGGCGCGGGAAATGGCGCTATGAGTGCCCCGCGCCACACGCCAGCAGCAACGCTAGGGCGTGTTCTAGGATGGACACGATGAGCAAGCCAACGGAGCAGCCCAAGCGACCGCGCGGGCGTCCGGTCAAATACCCTCTGCCCGAGCCAATTGCCGACACTCCCGAGAACATCATGCGTGCGTTGCTGGCAGCACCGCCCAAAGGCGAGAATAACTGGGACTACATCCAGCGCACAGGACGGAAATCCAAGCGCCGGTAGCCGCTTGCAATGAAATGAAAATTGGTTGCTTTGGTTAGGATTGTATATAAGCCCCTATCGTTTCCGCTGCCCATTCAACCGCGACATCGTAGTTCGTCGTGAATACCCACGGACCCGGTTGACCCGGTTGCCGCGCAGCCGTGAGCTTACGCAAGAGCTGGCGGTGGCTCGTCAACTGCTCACAACTCATGTCGACCATCGAGGGTAGCTCCCACCATGACCGTTGGAGAAGGGAAGCGAGGATGACCGATCGCAGCACGTCAGCTCGCGTTCGAGTCAGTTGCTGGAGCTTCCGGGGTCGCTCTACTCGCTCCCACTCAAGCCTCGTGATCTCCAGATCATCAATGAGCTTTTCGACATCGCCATCCGCATTCCCAGCCGCAAAGCCCTCATTTCGAAGCCAGTCGGCGCTCGATCCGAATTCTGACTGGAAATGACTCCAGACCTCGGCCATAGTCCGGCCCCCTAGTGGCCCTATTGACGCCCCAGCACCGAGAAGAACTCCCACGTTCTCGAGACGGAGCACCGCTGCCAAGTGCGCCGCGAGTCCCTCTGGCGTGAGCCACTGACTTCCCCGCCGCGCACAAATCGACTCGTCGTTTGAGGAGGTCGGCTTGGATGGAGGGATCAACGGTGTCATAAGATCGCAGTCGTTGGTAACGGATCTCTGCTATTTGCGAAGGCCCTCGTCAAATCGCACATGTCGGAGCGGATTCTCTGGGCAGGAGTGTCATAGCTTTGGGGGGCACCTACTTTCAACCCTGCCACGAACGCCGATACATGGACACGGTCTCGTCGATATCAGATCAATTCCCGCAGATGCTCGGCGGCCTCCTCGCCTCGCACACCGACTACGCGCAAATCGGAATAAACTCGCGGCCAAGGTGCAACTCGTAGGTCATCTCTCACAAGAGCCAGCGACTTCGACGTGACGGTGGGAAACGGACGCAAAGTCAGCCGCCCGCCCTCAATTGGCCGCAAGTCGGCAATCGAAGCCACCCATTCAAGCCCAGCAATCGTCATCCTATCGACGTAAACCTCGCCCGTTGCGACGCTCGTCAGATAAGGCGCCATCACTGACGCAGCTACTGCTCCGGTAGCAGCCCAAGGAATTCTCTCGATATCCCAGTGCCGACCGATCTCTCGCATCCCGACCACGAAGTCACGCCAAGTTACGCCGACGGTTAAAGCGATAGACGACCTCATCGCTGCCGCTGCGGTTGCGTAATTGTCCAAGAGCTGGTCCAGATCGGCGATGCGGCGAGCAGAGTTGCGCCCACGACGCGCAGTTGCACTCAACAGACGGAGATCGGTTAGAGTGCGCAGTGCATTCGTACAAGCTCCGGCGGAAAGCCCGGACATGTCCTGCATGGCACTGACCGTTGCCCCGCCACCGCAGAGCAAAGCTTCGGCGACGGCAAGGACTGCTGGTGTCCAATGGGGCGGTTTCTGTGTGGCTGGCGAGGGACGTCCACTCCTCGAGACAATCAGAGTGCCCAACACGATCTCCGCAGCACCGGTTTCGTCAACCCAGCCCAGACCAGCGGACGAAAGGGCTTCCCGCGCACCTGGGGAAATTCGACGGGCCGCCACAACATCCGGTCGGGTCTTCTGGCTCGCGATCAGCTCCCGAGTCTGTCTCAGCCCTCCCTCTCCAAGCCATCTGACTTGGAGAGTCTGTCCGTTGAGTTCGAAATCCACCGTATGCTCTTCTGCTCGTCCGCGCAAGATTCGGACAGAACGCGGGAGCACCGCCGTAACTGCGGCCTCGGCTCGATGAGCAATACGCTTCACAGTCACTCTTCCTTCGAGAGCTTATTAACTCAGAGATTCATTATACCTCATGTTCTTTGTGTTATATATCTTGATGCGAGTGTTTTGCACCACCCAAGTTCAATAGGCGGATTCAACTCACGGTGACAGGGCCAACATTTCGAGCGCGCTCAGGGGCGATCAGTTTCTGAGACTCAGAACTACGGAGAAAGACGGCTACGGCGGCCCCTGAGGCCTATACTTCAAGGCAGAGTCGATTCTTCAAAGCCTACACTTCTCCTTGATGTTTTTCTCGACATCTCTATTAGAAATGGCACTTCCCACTGTTACGGAGATTCTCAACTGGTCCAATTCTACGTCAGAGGGGCATTCGTCAATTGGGCCCAATGGCTACGTCGCGAACAAGAGCCCGCGTCCCGACTCGCGTTCTGAGCTGTCAAGCGTCTAGACTGTCAGCTTAAACAGTGGACCATGAACACATTCTGGAATTCTGGCGACCGCGAAAAGATAGGAGGTCTCGACATCCTCGGCTTAAGACAGCTCGATCAAGGGCTCGAAAGTCAATGGGTATCCGGAATAACGACAATCTCGTTTCGCGCGCGGTACTTGACACTCTTGCCCTGGGCCCTGGTGGAATTCTTCGAGCATGAGCTCAGGCAAGGAGACGGAACGGGCGTCTTTGACGATAGCCGGCTAAGTGAAGTTCTTGCACGTCTCAAGTTCGTTATTCTGGCCGCAACTGCAACGGGTAGAGAGCGGGGCGAGTCCGGCGACACCTTCGGCGTCTTGGGCTCTCAACTCTGGTCCGAGCAATTGGACGAGTTTACGAGGAGTGGAAAACTCCAATTGCCATCCAGTCGTGGCAATGACGTTTACGGCACCTACGTGATGCCATGCAGAGGATTCGGCCTGCTGGCTGGCTCGCAGCGCAGTAGCGATGGAGTGCCCGTGGTCATTACTCCAAGGGGACGAGATCTACACAAGACTCGGACACCGTTAGAGGGGTGTGAGACGATCCGGTCTCTGGTGCACAACGGAGGGACGCTATCAGTTGACCACTTGAGAGACGCCGGACGCCACTTCTCCGTGAATGGCCTCCGAGACGGGAACAAGGAACGAGAGCGGCTCATTCAATGGATGTTTGAGCCCTACGAACGCCGTACGGATGTAACCAGGGTGTACAGTCAGTTCCATGACACAACTAGGTGGGCTGCGGGATTCGTAAGAGACAACGAAATGTCTCCAGAAGATCTGATTGCGGCGAACTTTCACCGTGTAGCCGGATCTGATCCTGAATCGGTACTGCCTGTCGAGCTGGCGTGGATGGAATACGACCTCCGCAGAAGGGTCCACTTCGCCTGTGAGCTGCTGCTCGCCGATGTGGCTGGGACCCTCGAGGACCTCGCGTCGGGAACGGTTGATGATGTCGTAAACCGCTGGACGTCTGTTGAGGGAATCTCACCCGCCGTTCGTAGAGCACTAGGCGTCGAACACCCAATGATGGCCAATACTCTGGCCGACTTGGTGGGCCGGATGCCCGAATCAGCATTCGGTGCTGGAAGCCTCAACATACGGGAGGGCCGAAATCAAGAGGTGGGAGGCAACCGTGCCCTGTACGGCCTTGGGCTGCTAATCGCCTGCTGGCGTTGTTCAGCACAGCTTCGCGACGCTGGACTACTGAAGAATCGTAAACATTACATGGAGAAGGCCTTTGATCTGATCGGCAGGAATCGCTCAAGACCCCTTTCTCACGCAATGCGCGAACTTGCCCTTTACTTGGCCGTCGAACCTCACCTCGTAGCGACGCTAAGGAAGATGGGCCAAGGGCAGAAGTGCTCATTGCGGTTCTTTCCCGAAGGTTCTGTCCTTCAACCAACTGGAACTGGCGTGACTCCTGGCTTCAGTGGCAGCCGGCTAGGCAACGTGCTCGGCGTGCTGGCAGACGTAGGCTTGTTTGAACGATTACCCGGGAGGCGATTCAAATTGACCGAGGCTGGCCACGACAAGTTGTTGAGGAATCTCGCCTAATGCGCCATGACATTCTGAAGACGGTTAAGGATGCTCGCGACGTTACCAACGCTGTCATCCTCACGCACAACATAGATTTCGTCTTTGTCCAGTCTATCGTCGTCCCCGCCCTCGCGAAGTGCGGTTCGCCGAAGCTCACCATCTTTGCCGATGCGGAATGCGCAGCTCAAACCTACCAGTATCAGTCTCAGGTGCTGAGTAGCCTTGGCAAGCGTTACCGCGTCGTGCCAGTCCAGATGCAAACGGGGTTCAGGTTCCATCCCAAGGCCCTAATGCTCTCCGGCCCAAACGCCGCCACGCTCCTTGTAGGAAGTGGCAACCTCACGTTCGGCGGATGGCGAGAAAACGGAGAAGTGTGGTGCAAGTTTGGTTCACAGGCGGAGGACATCGACATCTTCGGGGACTTCTACTCGTATCTGCACCAAATACTTGACCTCTGCGCAAAACCACGTGACGCCATCGTCGCTGAAGTAGAGGAAGCATTCGATTCCAATACGAGGTCCTGGGCGACGAACCTACCTAGCACCGGGCGGCTACTTGGGCGCGCCGGCCAGGGTCCGTCATTGCTCCGGCAAATGAAGGCATCCATTGGCACGGATGAGGTCGAGCACCTCTACATCTGTGCGCCGTACTTTGATGAAGATGCAGAGGCTGTGCATACGATCTCAGAAGAATTGAACGCGGATTCTACGACACTGCTACTTCAAAGCAAGTACACGAACCTCCCTTCCGAGGCCGCAGCGGGTCTTGGACCACGGTTCAGGATCAGGGCGGCTACCTACAAGTACAAGCAATCTACTGACTCTGACGATCAGCCCCGGCCCCGCAATGCACCCCTGCATGCCAAGTTCTACGGGATTCAACATAGCGGGCGCGTGACGGTTTTTCTCGGCAGCGCGAACTGCTCCCGATCTGCTCTAACGATCCCCGGTCGCTTCGGTAATTCCGAGTTGATGGCTCGTATCACCATGACAGCTGACGAGTTCCAAAGCGAGCTCTTGGACGAAATCGCGATCCAAGACGAAGGGCCGGAACTTCCAAGCGAGGTTCCTAATCTACCTTCCGCCAACGATGAGACCGCGTTCATCCGGATCCTTGCTGCTCGGATGGAGCTAGGCAACATACGCGTTACGTTTCAGGCCAGCACGGGAACGGCAATACTTCGCGCCCTTCTCGACGGGGTAGCCATCGATCCGGTTGAAGTCGGCCAGAGTTGGGCCCAGTTCAAGACCAACCAACATCCGAGCATCTTGATGCTGGTTGGAAGGCACGACGACACTGAGGTGCGTTCCCTACCACACTGGATCGATGACGAACCTGCCTTGCGAGATTCGGCCCGAGCCCGATCGCTCGTAGGCTCAATTCAAGATAAGGTGCGTCCAAGCGTTTGGGGGGTTGGCGCTTGGACGGACGTATTGTCAGAACTCTATAGGCACCTGCAGTACATACCCTCCGTAACCACTAGTCGTAGCCCTCACATCCCAGAAGGACGCGAAGCTCAAGCGGGACCGGTGGAGTTCGAGTGGAGCGACGTATTTTCTGATGGTTACGGCCTACCAACAAGATCTAGAGCGGCCACGAGACTATGGGAGCACATAGAGGACCGGGTTGACAGCCTTCGGGCGATGCTGCTCCGTTACTTTGGATTCAAGCAGACAGAGCCTAGGGAGGACACTGAAAGAGGATCTGATGACATAGATCTACCAGACATAGTTCCGCCTGACGATGATGACGGCAGCCCTGTTGACACGGTCAAGCCCTTGCCCAAGGTCTTTCCTCGATCTGATCCGTCGACTGTGACCGAGAGGGAACGCAGGAGAGCTAGAAGTGTAGTGACTCAAGTGGTATCCAAACTTGCCGAGCCCGATTTCTTGAGCAAGCGTCCACTCGATGCTCTTACCGGGGATTTGAAAGTCCTTGCGATAATGCTTCGAGCCGGTCTTGCGGAGAAATGGTTTACAGATCAGGAGTATTTCAAGTCGGTATCGGGCGTATGGCTAGCATTATTCTTCAACGATGCCGGTAGTCAAGACGCAGGGTGGCTGGAATGCCGATTTCGGACCGCACCCGACCAGAGAGCATTCGTTGACACAATTCGCTCGGCGGAACTCGCCGCGGCCCTCGGTTGCTTGGCTCTATCGACTCCGGAAAAGGCCACCGCTCTGGAGCACGTAAGGTTTGAACTAGCGTCCGCTCTCGGCGTCGCCCGGTTTCCGTGGCTTTGGCAGGACGGTGGCAACGAGCAGATCTCCCATGAGATCAGTGAACTCTTGAGGCACACCGTGCGAGGCAGTTGTCCCGACTGGACAAATGTCGAGCGGAGGTGGTTGACGCTTGTTCGAAGAGGCCGTGCCCTCCACCGTTTGGAGTCCGCGATCGCAAGGATCGGCATCGCCAAACTTCGAAGTCGTATCGGGCAGACGAATGTCGCGGCCGGCGAACTCCTGTGGCAGAATCCATATGGCTTCTGTGTCGCCAAAGAGGATCGCGACCGGGCCAGTATGCAGAGCGGCCCGGTACTTAAGCTCCAGCACGGTGACGAGGAGCAACGGTTTAAGGGGCGGTATTTGACACCGGTCTCGGGATTATTGGAGGAGGGTTTGCTAAGCGATGACGTGATGTCGGCAAGGGAGCGGTGGGAGCTGCTGCTGATGGTGGAGAAGCTGAAGATCAAGCCGAACTCAGATTGCGCGACCGCAAGATTAGGTGAGGCACCAGCACCATGAACATTCTTGGACGAAGATTGATGGTAACCCCCGATCTGGTTCTCCTTCGAGCGGTGCTTCCTTCAACAGGTGTGGAATTCTTCAGAGGTCTGCTCACATTGGCATACCTGCTATTGACCGGCTTGGTTTGCCTACCACTGTTGGCATGGTGGCCTTCTATTCCTATCGAAGTCTATCCTTGCCGGACCCGAGGAGAATGGTGGACGATATGGGACTTGAACCCACAACCTCCGCATTGCGAACGCGGCGCTCTCCCAATTGAGCTAATCGCCCAAGCCTAGATTCATCATACCAGCCCGCCTTGGCCGTGCGCTTCCAGATGGTGTGATACCTTTACGTTGGGCAGCGAATGACCGTCCCGAAGAACGAAAAACGGCCCTCCCGCTTGGCAGATGCTGCAGCGAATCCATTGAGTCGGCGATCCTTCATTGGAGCGGGCGCAACATCGGCCCTAGCCGTGAGTTCGTCAGGCTCGGCCGCGCCCAGCGACAAGGTGAGGCTCGGCGTGATCGGAGTCGGCGGGCGCGGTCGGGGCCTGCTGCGCGACTTCAGCCGCCTTCCCGACGTGGATGTCGCCTACATCTGCGATGCCGACCAAGCATCTCTTGAGCGCGCTCGCCAAGTCCTGGCAGGCGAGGGCAAGCCGATGCCGAAAGCCACCTACGACATGCGTCATCTTTTCGATGACCGGCAGGTCGACGCCGTGGTTGTGGCTACCCCGGACCATTGGCATGCGCCGGCCACGATTCTTGCATGCGATGCCGGCAAGGATGTCTATGTCGAAAAGCCCGCCTCGCACAACATCCGCGAAGGCCGGCTCATGCTCGACGCGGCCCGCCGCAACGCGCGCATCGTGCAAGTCGGCACGCAGGCGCGCAGCCGACCCTCCACTCGCAAGGGAATCGAAATCGCGCAATCGGGAACGCTGGGCGAAGTCCTGATGGCGAAGGCTTGGAATGTCCAACTGCGCAATAACATCGGCCACAAGCCGAATTCTCCCGTGCCCGAGGGCGTCGATTACGACACTTGGCTAGGCCCCGCTCCCTGGATTCCCTTCAATGAGAACCGCTTCCATTACAACTGGCACTGGCACTGGCACTTCGGTACCGGCGATGCGGGCAACGACGGAGCCCACCAAATCGATATCGCTCGCTGGGCGCTGGGCGTGGACTTCCCCGAGAGCGCCAGCGGTATGGGCGCGAAGATCTTCTTCGACGACGACCAGCAAACCCCCGACACGATGAACGTGACTTTCCAGTACGGCGGCAAGGCACTGATCTGGGAAATGCGCATCTGGAACCCCTACGGCCTGGAGGGCCAAGACAACGGCGTCGCGGTCTACGGAACGGATGCGTCGATCCAGATTGGCAGGTGGAATCGACGCTGGGGCTACAAGCTGTACGACAATAAGGGCGAGTTGGTCGAGCACAACGATGCAGATGACGAGTCGGACGATCACATGCGCAACTTCATCCAGTGCGTGCGCACTCGCGAGTTGCCCGCGGCCGACATTGCGACAGGTCACCTTTCCGCGATCCACTGCCACCTAGCGAATATCGTGTCCCGCACAGGCCGCACTCTTGCGTTCGACCAAGAGACCGAGACCATCGTGGGCGACGCCCACGCAAACCTGTACGTGAGACGTGCGTACCGCACGCATTGGAGCACTCCCAAGGGCGCCTAGCGGAAACCTTCGAACGAGACATGCAGCCCGAATCGGACCCCGATCATCAACCTCCACGAAGCAAGCCCATTGGTCCTGTGTTCCGCCGGCGCCCGGGCCAGCCTCCGAACTCCTGGCCCCATCCTAGCCCGATAGCAAGTGTCCGCAAGCGGCGGTACGGCTCGGTCGAGAGCGATGCGAGCTAGACCGCGATGACATACCTACTCATCTGCGGCGGCTTGACAGTCTTGATCTCGGCGATCTGCTCGCTGCTCGAAGCCACCCTTTACTCCACCCGCATGGGGGCCCTGGAAGCGGAGAAGTCCGATGGCGAGCGAGCCGCCCTGGCCGAGCGCCTCCTCGCGATGAAGGCTGACATCGCGAGGCCGACATCCGCCATCTTAGTGTTGAACACGATCGCCAACACCGCCGGCGCCGCAATTTGCGGCATGCTGGCCGCGAACCTTCTGGGAGCGGGTTGGGTTCCGGCGTTCTCGGCCGGGCTGGTATTGGCGATCCTGTTCATCGGAGAGATCCTGCCAAAGACCTATGGCGCAACGCACTGGCACTCGATCTGGCACCTGATCGTCTGGCCGCTGACCGTGCTGCAAAAGGCCCTCGCGCCTGTCATCAAAATCACGCAGGGATTCGCCAGCCTCTTTTCCGGCGCTCGCGGCTCTCCAGCGATCACCGAAGACGAGATCCAGGCAAGCATCGAGCTGGGCGGGCAGTCCGGAGAGCTGACACCTTCCGAATTCCAGCTCCTTAGCGCCGTGTTTCGCTTCGACGACATGCTCACGCGGCAAGTCATGGTGCCGCGCCGCGACGTGGTGTTCTTGGACATTCACAAGACCGCTTCCGAGTGTTTCGAGCTTGCTCGCGAATCGCGCCACACTCGCTTTCCGCTCTGCGAGGGATCTTTGGACGAAGTCGTCGGACTCGTCCACATCAAGGACCTGCTGGGCTTGGCCGCCGACGGGGACCTCGACCTGAGAGCGGTCGCTCGGGAACTGTGCCATGTACCCGAGACCATGCCCATTAGCCGGCTGATGCGCGAGATGCAGACCACACACCAGCACATGGCGCTCGTCGATGACGAGTACGGGTCGATAGTCGGCATCATCACAATGGAAAACGTGGTCGAGCAGATTGTCGGGGCTGTACAGGACGAGTTCGATTCGGAAGCTCCGGAAGTGGAACAAGAGAGTCCGGGGGTGTACCTAGTCAACGGCCTCGTGCCCTTGCAGCACCTCAACCGCGAGGTCAACCTCAATCTCGAGTCGACAGACGTCGACACGCTCTCGGGGCTCTTGGTCAGCCGCATCAGCCGGCTGTTGCAGGCCGGCGATACCGTGCCGCTAGAGGGCGCCACTGCCGAAGTCATCGAAGAACAGGGCGGGCGTGCTGTGCGGGTCAAGCTAACAGTCCACCCCAGCGACGAGTCCGGCCAAGACAGGCCCTAGACAGGCTAGAATACGACCCCGAGACCAGTCACGACGCCATAGTCGTTGCGTGCGACCATGGCGGCCGGCCGCGTGTCGTAACGGTCGAACAGGCGCAGCGAGTAGGTAAAGCGGCCCGCAATCGGCACGCGAAATGTCCCGTCGTATTCGACGCGCACGCGCGAGGTGTCGAGCAGGTTGGGATGGATCGTCAGCTGCGTGTTGAGGCGGACGACACGAAACAGTGAGGTGGACCACTCCATCCCGCCGAACGACTCCACCGTCGATCGGTTCGGTTGCTCGCGAAGCCGCTCGTGGACGTAGGCCATGCCGCCGAGCAGCGACAGGTTAGTGTTGCCCGAAGTCCGCAGCCGCCAGCCCATTCCGCCGCCGAGCCTGCTGCGCAGGTTCAGCAACCGGCGCTCGTTGCGTTCGAGGCCCGTCAGCGCATAGGCGAAGCTCCGATCGTTAACGAAGCGGTCAAGGCGAGCGTTGAGCGCGTGGCGACTCTGCGAGCGCGCAGCATCCTGCCTCGCGAAAAGCGAACTGAGCCGACCAGAGAACTTGTACTGCGCGGAGGTGTAGCCCGCGGCCGCACCGACTGAGGACCGCATCTGGTTTTGGTTGCCCCTGGCAACGCTGTACCCGATGTCCCCAGAGCCCTCTAGCGCGGAAAGCACCTTGCGCGCCCCGCGCTGCCTCTCCCCGCGCACAACCCGGGCGATTTCACCCGACGGGACAGTTAGCGGATCTCGGCCCTGGCCTGTGATCACAATGCGGGCATCTTCCAGGGTTAGTTGCCCGTCGAGACGGTGCCCGCTATCAGTCAAGACCGAAAAGTTCCCGTCCGTCTGCATCGACCGGATATTGCGCCACGGAATCTGCACCGTGCCGGCGAGCTTCGACTGCAACGTCAGCGCGCCATCCGCAACTCGGCGGACCACCCCGGTCAAACGATCGCCGTTGACCAGTGTCACGATGTCGGCGGGCAAGACGGCTTGGCCCGCAAGCATTAGGAAAAGGCCGAGTACGGTGCGAGGGAAACACATTGGGAGAGAGCCGAGAGGTTCGGCGGTCGCTGGAACGGGCGGCGGGTCCGCCCTCTCTCACTCTAAGACAGACGCCCGGTCGCTATGTGCCCGGTCGCTCACCTCGAGCCGGTAGCACCGCGCGGTTCAGCCAGCGGCATTGCGATCCTATAGTCGCGTCCGCTCCGGTCGGCGGCTAAGGTTTAGGACGTGCCGCCGAGACGGTAGGATCGCCCGGCTGGGGCAGGCGCGGCGGAGGCGGGACGAGCCCGTTCGGATCGAACAGCCTGCCAGGCAGGAAGTCAGAGACACGCGGGCCCTGCAGGGCACGTACCTTGATGTTGCGGTACCACACCGGATGGTTGTGGTGCGTCAACGCGATGTGCCCCGGACCCTTGAACCCGAATCCTGGCACGCGTTTGAACTTGGTCTGTTCGACGCGTGTGAACATGTCCGGGGAGTTGAATTCGTATTCGAGGATCTTCTTGCCATTGAGCCAGTGCTCGCCGTGCGTGCCGCGAACAACGATACGCGAGGTGTTCCATTCCCCAGCCGGCCGGACAGGCTTGTCAGCAACGGGCTTGTAGAGCAAATATAGCGAGCCACAGCTGGAGTATTCCCACCCGGGCTTGCGCCGGTTCAAATTGGCATCGTCCAACAATTGGTACTCCGGGCCGGTCGCCCTCAGCATCGAGCGCCGCTTGGCGTCGGGACTCAGGTGAGGCCGGTAGCCGGGCCCGGCCCAGGCCTTCTGCACGAGGTACTTGACTCCGCTATTGCCACCCTTGACGAGCTTCCAATCGAAGGTCACCTCGAAGTTTTCGAATTGACTTACGGTGACGAGGTCGCCGCCGCTGTTGTCGGCCAAGGTCCGGATCGTGCCGTCTTCGATGGCCCAGGAGCTGGTCGGGAACGGGGTGTCTTGGAATCCCTCCCATCCCGTGGCGGTCGAGCCGTCAAAGAGCAATTGCCAGCCTTCCAGCTTTTCCGCATCGGTCAAGCGGTTGTGCGCTGGTTCTGCAAGCCCGAGGCTGGCAGCGAGTGTGGCGAGAAGGATGGTGCGCAGCATGGTCAATCCCGAGGTTCAAGCATACCCGATCAAGGACGCGCGGGCCTAGCGCACGAACAGAAACTCCGCGGTGTTCAGGACGGCATGAGCGAGATCGGCCCAGATGGCCGGATCGTCGTGCCCCGAAGCTTCCCGCAAGCGCGCCTGAGAGGCCAAGAAGCCCTCGATTTCGGAAATCTCTGACTCTACCGGCGGTCTGCCGTACGCCCGCAGGTACATTTCCTCGATGCGCTCTTGCGTGCCTTGGTGCGCCTGCAATGTGCGCTCGGCCCATAGCTCGGCCTGCTCGTTGACGAATTCGTTGTTGAGCATCAGCAGCGCCTGGGAAGCCACGGCCGAGATGCCCCTGCGGCCCTCGGTCGAGATTGGCAGAGGATAGTCGAAGGCCAGGAAGAGCGGTGGCAGGAAGTTGCGCCGCACCTGCAAGTAGACGCTGCGGCGGCCAAGGCCGTCGAGCGGCCCCGACGCAGGCTTGCCCCGGCCATCCTGATACTTGCTGATGTGCGGCGGCACTCCGGGCCCGCCGACGGATAGGTCCAATGCTCCGGAGACCGCCAGCAGCGAATCGCGGATGGCCTCGGCCTCCAAGCGACGCACCGGGAAGTGTGACAGCAAGCGGTTCGACGGGTCTGCGAGCCTCGCTTTCTCGGACGGAACGCTGGAGGCCCGGTACGTGCTGGAGAGGACGATCTCGCGATGCAGATCCTTGACCGACCAGCCAGATTCCATGAACGTTCTGGCTAGGAAATCCAGCAGGGCGGGATGTGTGGGCTCTTCGCCCATGCGCCCGAAATTGTCCGGGCTCGCGACGATGCCGCGCCCGAAGTGATGGTGCCAAACACGATTTGCCATCACCCGGGCGGTGAGCGGGTTCCTCTCGCTGGCCACCCATTGCGCCAGTTCCAAGCGGCCCGAGCCGTTGCGGAACGGAGCTTGCTCGCTGCCCGCGATGGCCTGCAGGAACTGGCGCGGGGCGATCTCGCCAAGGTTCTTGTGGTTGCCGCGGATGTGGATCGGCGAATCGGAGGGTTGCCAGTCTTGGCTCGACATCGCAAATGTCGAAGACGGCAAAGCTTGGTCGAGCCGGTCACGGCGAGAAGCGAGTTCGGAATAGCGCCGATGATCCGCCTCGTCGAGGAAGTCTGCCGCTTGCTCGCGTTTGGTGTGGCCCAGGAGTCCCGCCAACAGCGCGTCGTCCGCCGTGCTGCGCGACCCCGCGGACAACTCCCGCGCCAATGCCTCGTAGGCCAGCGCCAGATCGGACAAGGAACGAATCGTCTCGTCGGCGAGCAGCTCCAGGACTCGCGCATTGACTGGCCCCGCGATCGGCGGCGGCTTGGGCGCGGACGAGAACACGACTTGGTCCACCGCAATCGAGCCCGTGCGATCTCGGTCCACGATCTCAATCGAGCAAATGCGCCCGCGCTCCTTGGTCATCGCGATGGTGTGCCAGCTCAGGCGGCCGCTGCCATCGGGCATGGCATGTCCGGACTTGTGCTCGTCCGCGATCACAGTGAAACGGACCGGGGCGTCCTCCTTGAGCCGACGTTCGTATTCCGGGCCCGCCAGCCGCACGTGGACGTATTTGGCCGGCATCCGGAATTTCTCAGTGGTGAGCGTGCCCACCAGAGCATCGGCACCGCTGCCCGATGATGCCGCCAGCGCCTGGCCCCAATGACCGCCCAATCGCTGCGCGGGTGGGACCGCCCGGACCGGGCCGTTGCCGAAACCGGCACCGTTCACGGTCCACTTGCCGAAACCGTTCTCGAAGTCTTCAAAGACCTCGTCTTCGCGCTCGCTCCATAGCGGGTGGTTGCGATCCGCCTTAGACGCCCACTCGGCCATCTCCCGGCGCATGCCGGCCATGAGTTCCGCAAACCCCGGAGCGCTCCCGGCGGCCAAAGACTGCGCCAGCTTGGCGAATGGATACAGCGGATGCGCTGGCTCGCCGACCGCGTAAGCCAATTCGGACGCCAGACCGTCCCGATCCTCTGAGCCCTCGTCCTTTGAAGCAGCAACGAGCCGCTCCGCCAACCCCTCCGAGGCACGGGCGGGGGCGTCGACCAGCAGGGCTACAATCTGGTCGTTGACCTCGCCGATCTCCCTGTCAGCCGCCCGAATCTCACTCGCCCTCGCCGGGGAGTCGATACATGTCTCGCTCATATGGGTCGAACTCAAGATTCCGAACAGCGAGTAGTAGTCGGCCGTCGGGATTGGATCGAACTTATGGTCGTGGCAACGGGCACAGGCCACGGTCAATCCCTGGGCAGCCTTCGTCAAGACGTCGATCTGGTTGTCGATCTGGTCAGCCCTCGCCTTGACCGAGTCGGTCGGGGAATTCAATACCTCCCACAGCCAGTACCCACCGGCAGCGATTGGGTTGACGTAATGCGTGCCGTCTGCCGACAGCCGCGGCGGCATCAGGTCGCCCGCGATCTGCTCCTGCAGGAAGCGGTTGTAGGGCAGGTCGGTATTGAAAGATTCGATGACGTAGTCACGAAACCTCCAAGCGTCGAGCTTGTTGTTGTCGAATTCATGACCGTTCGTTTCGGCCCAGCGCACCAAGTCGAGCCAGTGTCGTCCCCAGCGCTCCCCGTAGTGAGGCGAGCCGAGCAGCCGTTCGACGGCCCGCACGTAGGCTCCCTGGGCGGTATCGGACAGGAACGCGTCGATCTGGGCAGGTGTCGGCGGCAAGCCAGTCAAATCGAAGGTCACTCGTCGCAGCAGCGTCCGCCGATCCACGCCGGCCGGCGCTTGCAATCCCTCGGCTTCCAGCCGGGCGAGGACAAACCGATCAACATCGGTGCGTACCCAATCCGTGTTGCGAACCGTCGGCAGCGCTGGCTGCCCGACGGGCCGAAAGCTCCAGAACTGGCGACCTTCCGCAAGATCGATGCCGTCTTCCTCAACCTCCGAAGAAGTGGCGGAGCGCGGATCCGGCGCACCCATCTGAATCCAAGCCTCGAGGTGATCGACCTCGTCGTCTGACAGCTTCCCAGTCGGCGGCATCTTCAAGTCGATCGAGGTGTACGAGACCGCCTTGACCAGCAGGCTGGAGGATGGGTCGCCGGGTGCGATCGCAGGTCCGCGGCTGCCGCCTTGCAGCAGCGCTTCCCTGGAGTCGAGCCTGAGTTCCCCCATGGCCATGGTGTCGCTGCTGTGGCAGGCGTAGCACTTCTCTGCAAGCAGCGGCCGGATGTAGCGCTCGAAGTGTTCGAGCTCAGCCGACCCTTGGGCGGACAGGACCGGGAGCAGTGTCAGCGTCCCCGCGCAAAAGAATAGCTGTCTCAACATCTGGAACCCAACCTCAATCATAGTGGCTGGCCGGCCGCTCCGGCACGTAGGCAGCCGCTTTGGAGCGGCTCTTGGGCAAGCTTGGACCCGACCATGCGGCCCACGCAAATCGGCAGGCGGGTCCGGAAGTCGCCCGAGGGCCGGACTCGACACCAACTCCTGCCAGCGCAAGGCAGCGAGGTTCTATAGTGGTTCAGTGCGGCTGTACCATGTCCCTACCCTTGCGTTCGCCCTGACTGCTTCCGCCGTCGCGCAGCAGGAGGGCATGATTCCGCGCTGGCAAGTCGAAGAACTCTCCCAGGGCGTCGTCCAGAACATGGAGACCGCCAGCAAGGTCATAGTGCAGCTACGGCCACAAGAATGGGTCCAAGACGGCGCACCGGAGGCCTACATCGAGCAGCACCAAGCCCTGCTGCGTGAAATGGAGCAAGTCAGGCTGGCGGCGCTGGCCTTGGGGCGCGATCCCGAGCGCCTCACCTACGCGGTCGACACGTTCCTGTGGCTGGATCGTGTCGACTCGCTCATGGGCTCGATGGCTGCCGGGGTGCGCCAATACTACAACAGTGCCGTCGCCGAGCTGCTGGACTCGGCGCGCAATCGCAATTCAGACGGCATCGCCGCTGTCAAGCAGTACATGCGCCAGTTGGCCGAGCACGTAGAGGGGGCGATGCAAGTCGCGCACCGCGAGGCCCAGCGCTGCCGGCAAGCCATCGTCTCGCAACCGCCCGCCCCGCAATAGGCGCTCGCGCACAGCGCGGACCTGCGCTGACAAGTGCAGCCTCGCGAGGCTCGACCCGATCCGTGGGAATCGCGGTTCGCAGAACGCTCAGAACGAGCCGCCGCGTTCTTCAAAGTGGGTCGGCTTGCCCAAGCCGGCGCCGCCTGCGAGCATCCATCGCAGGACGCGATCCATCATCTCGTCCATGCCAGTCGGCGGCGGGCCGCACAGCGCAGCGCACCGACGAGCGTCACTGAGCAAGGCGGTGGGCTCCTCGGACCCGCGGAAGACCGGCGCCTCCCCCAAGGCACGGCCAAAGCGCTCGGCGATGCTGCGCACGCTCAGTGCCTCGGCACCTGTCACGTTTAGCGTTAGCGGCGGCACCGCGCAGTGCTCGAGCAGCCGCAGCGCGATCGAATTGGCGTCCCGCTGCCAGATGACGTTGACATAGCCCATCGCCAAGTCAATCGGGCTGCGGTTCCGTACCTTTTCGGCAATGTCCCTCAGCACGCCGTAGCGCGGCTCGACGGCGTAGTTCAGGCGCAGGATCGCGATGGGCGTGCGGTGCAGGTCGCTGAAATACTCGAACAGCCGCTCGCGCGCCAGCACCGACTGGGCATACTCTCCGACGGGTCCGGTCAGATCGCGCTCCGAGGGGCCCGTGCCAGGCGCAGGGCTGAGGGGGTATACGTTTCCGCTGGAGAAAACCACGATCCGCGCTTCGGGGAAACTCTCGGCCACCACAGTCGGCAGGTAGGCATTCGCGGCCCAAGTCCGGCTGGGGTTGCCACTGGTGCCGAACTTGTGGCCCGCCATGAAGATCACGTTCGGAGCGCGCGGCAGAGCTTCGACCTCCCGACGTGACAACAAGTCGGCCCGAATCGTCTCGACACCCCAGCTGTCGAGACGGCTGCGCACGTCGGGATCGCTGAAGCGGGCCACGCCGATGACGCGCCTCGGCCTTGCAGCCGTGTCACACGCCCGGCGCGCCAGACGCGCCAGCGTCG
This sequence comes from Bryobacterales bacterium, assembly GCA_965207255.1. GTDB lineage: Bacteria > Acidobacteriota > Terriglobia > Bryobacterales > UBA6623 > VXMF01. The sequence continues at coordinate 2,139,447 of OZ242276.1, forward strand.
GTCCCATCTTGCCGCCCACTCCCAGTACGAGAATGTCGCCATCGAGACGGCGCATCAGCGCGGCGTCTGCATCGCTCGGAAGCGACAGATCTCGTTCCAGCCTGTCGCAGTCGGCCCCGGAGACAGGCACTTAGCCGGTGGTTCCCAGTTCGTCCGGGAACAGGGCCACGCCGTCCGGCGGCGGCAGCAATTCCTTCAACAGCTGCAATCTGGTGCGAATGTGCTTGCTGGCGAGTTGCTTCGGGCCGCTGTCAAGGTCGATATCGCAGCACAGGCCGTGCAAGTACAGCGTCAAAGTGTCCGTCAATGCCGCATTGCGGTATTCGTCCAAGTACTTCTGCTTGTCTTCCGCGTCCGCCGCAAGGGAGAGCAGATCCTTCTTGCGCTGCCACGCAAATTCGTTGACCTCGCCGCGCGCGTTGGTCTTCAGCTCAATGTCAACCAACATATTGAACACGGCTTGAAGCTGCTCGTCAGAACACTCCATGATGCGCGCGGCAAGTGATTGATAGAACAGCACGTGGGCGTCGAAGTAATCGTCGCTGCGGATGGCCAAGAAGATGTAGTGCTCCGTTTCGGTCTTTTGATAGTCGGAATACCAGCGTCTGTCGGCAGGCGGTTGAGAAAAGCGAATCCGCACAACACCGTCATTGCCCTCGGCGCCCTCCGTGTCTTCCCCGCTGGCGAGGTATGGCACCAGCACCAAGCGCAAGTTGGGGACCAAGGTCAGGACCGCGGGCGGCAGTGCGCTGATCGGGTCGAAGACCAAGCGCTGGCGCTCTTTGTCGTCCAGCGGCTCTACAGAAAAGTACGAAACGTGCTCGTTTACGGGAATCAGCACCGTATGGCACGTGGCGACGAATTCCTTCGTGGGAATCCCTCGTGCGTCGTCAAGCTGAGCGGTGGATAGGGCCTGTACGTCCGACACCTTTCCTTGATCTTATCAGAGCAATTGGCCCTCTCGCGGGCCGTTCTGGCCCCGAATCACACGCAGGAGCGGGTCGCAGCACGGGAGCCAGAGCCCCCGCCGGCGCGGCAACCGAAAGCAATGCCTGCAAGTCAGAAAGTAGTACCGTTGTTTAGCGAGATGACCGAGGGCAAACCTACCAAAGAAGCTCTGTCGACTTCGGCCGAGCAAATCTACACACCGCAGCCGGGAGAGCGGCAGACGACCGCCCGGGCAGTCATCGCGGGCTGCCTGCTGGGCGGCTTCATCTCGTGCATGAACATCTACATGGGCTTGAAGATCGGCTGGTCATTCGGAGGGTCGCTGATCGCCGCGATTCTCGGGTTCGCGCTGTTCATGGCCATGGGGCGCTCCCTGTCGGTGCTGGAGTGCAATATCACGCAGACATCGGGTTCGGCCGCGGGCACGATGGCCTCGGCCGCCGGGCTGCTGGCGGCCATTCCCGCGATGGGCCTGCTGGGTTACGAGATCCCCATACCCGGACTGTTCTTGTGGGGTCTGTCGATCGCCTATCTGGGTGTCTTCTTCGCTGTTCCCCTGCGACGGCAGATGATCGACGTGGACAAGCTGCGCTTCCCCACCGGAACGGCAACAGCGGAAACCATCCTGGCGATGTTTGCCAAAGCCGAGGAAGCGGTCGACAAGGCTAGAGCATTGCTCTGGACAGGCGCCGCGGCCGGTGCCTTCACGCTGGTAACCTACTTCGTTCCGGCCCTTGAAATGCCACCCGCGGATCTGTTCGGGATCGGTGCGTTGGCGGTCGCAGCCACTTGGGGCTTCCGGCTCTACCTAGGACCGATGCTGTTCGGGGCGGGCATCCTGATCGGACCTCGGGTCGGTGCCAGCCTGGCTCTGGGAGCCGTTGTGGCCTGGGGCGTTCTGGGGCCTTGGGTGCAAGCCAACGGCTGGGCGCCGGGCGACGTGATGAGCTACACAGATGGCCCACGTGGCTGGCTGCTGTGGCCCGGCGTCGCCATCATGGTCTCGGAAGCCCTGATGTCGCTGGCGCTGAGCTGGCGGACGTTCCTGCGCACGTTCCAGAGCGGACCCTTGATCGGGTCGAGCGAGGGCGGGGCGGACCGGATTCCGACCGCGTGGTGGCGTAACGGCCTAGCTGTCGCGGCGGTCGGCACGATCGTCGCGGCCTGGTACTTGTTCGAGATTCCGCCTCACCTCACCCTGATCGCGCTGATCCTGTCGTTCGCACTCGCAGCGGTGGCGGTTCGCTCCGCGGGCGAGACAGATATCAACCCGGTCGGTGGCATGGGCAAGGTCACCCAGCTGGTCTACGGCGGGATCGCACCCGGCAGCACGTCTACGAACCTGATGGCGGCAGCCATCACGGGAGCGGGTGCGTCGCAAGCGGCGGACATGATGCAGGATCTCAAGACCGGCAAGCTGCTCGGCGCATCGCCCCGACGACAGTTCCTCGCACAATTGTGGGGCCTGGCTGCGGGCGTGCTGTTCTGCATCCCGGCCTACCTTCTGGTTACGAGCGCATACCCCCTCGGCGGGGATCAGCTGCCAGCGCCGGCAGCCTTCGCTTGGAAAGCGATGGCCGAACTCCTGACCCAAGGCATTGAAGCGCTGCCGCCCAACGCGCTGCCAGCCGTGGCCGTCGGAGCGGTCTTCGGCGCACTGCTGGCCTGCCTGCGGACAGTGCCGATCTTGGCGCCGTACCTGCCCAGCGGCCTAGCGATCGGCATCGCCTTCATCGTGCAAGCATTCTTCTCGCTGGTGATCTTCTTCGGCTCGGTCGTGCTTGTGATCTGGCAGCAAGTCAGCCCGGGCCGCGCCAAGAGGCTCAGCTTCGCGGTTGCATCCGGCATGATTGCGGGCGAGGGGCTATTCGGTATCTTCAAGGCCGCGATGACCCTGCTGGACGTGCCAACGCTGTAGCGCCGCCGGGTGTCCGTCGGCGTGCGGATCGCGGGCGCGGCAGAACGGGGAGGCCGCCAGCTGATTCGCCCTCGGCGCTCCCAATCAGGGCACGGCTCGGCGCTGGCGACCGCCGGCTCGGGCAGACCTCCGCGCTACACTGCTGACGAGCAAATGAGATTGGAGGGCTCGCCGTGACGTACCGCCTATTCATCGCCGTGATCGCCTGTGCCGGACTGCAGGCGCAGTCGGGCTTGGAGATCGAAACCCCTGATCGCAAAGTAAGCCCATACGTCTTGGAACGGCTCGGGGAAGCTGACCGCATCTTGTTCGACAAGCTGGCGCGGGCTCCGCTGGAGGCCGTCTGGTCCCAGTTGGAAAGCAGGGGCTACGCGCATTGCTTCATTAACGAGCTGGACGCCTTGCACCCGGACCGGCGGCTCGTGGGCCGGGCGCGCACGATGCGCTACCTGCCGACGCGGCCGGACCTGCGCGAGGAAATCTATGCCAAGCGCAAGCAGCTCAACTACGTGTCCGCCGAGGAAGCGCAGCCGGGGGACGTGCTGGTATTCGACGCCGGCGGCGACACTCGCTCCGCCGTGTCGGGCGAGATCACCACGGTACGATTCCTGGCCCGCGGCGGGACAGGGCTGATCGTGGACGGGGCGCTGCGCGACGTGCCCGAGATCGCGGGCATGCCGCTGCAGGTGTACCAACGGCGCGGCCAAGCCTCCTCGGTGCGGCCCAATCTGATGAGCGTGGACTACCAAGTGCCCGTGCGCATCGGCAACGTCACCATCCGTCCGGGAGATCTCCTGCTTGGCGAGAGGCACGGGATCTTGGTGATCCCGGCGGCCCTGGCGGAGGAAGTCGTGGATGCGGCGCTCGCCAAACAAGACCTTGAGAGCTTCCAGCGCAAGCTGCTGCTGGAAGGGCGCTCGATCTACGGTGTCTACCCGCCAGACGACGACACCAAGCGCGAGTATGAGGAATCGCTGAAAGGCACACCAAGCCGGTAGGGGCAGACGCACGCGCTGCAGCGCGTCGATTCCGCCCGAGGGCAGGCAGCTTGGCAAGAGGTGGTACCGACGGATGGGTTCGAACCATCGACCTCCTGATCCACAATCAGGCGCTCTAACCTGCTGAGCTACGTCGGCATCGCCGTGGTGCCGCAGTCATCGCTGCGCGGTCACGGGCGGCCCGTTCCCCTCAAGGTCCAGAATACACCATCTGACCGCTTGGCTTGCCTCGCCGTGGGCATCGCCCAGCGATCCTGCAGACCCGAACACCTGACCAGATTCCTTCGTGGCGAGCAGCAACTGCAAGGGTCTCCACCGCTGCCGGCACGCTGCCGAAAGCAGCCACAGCTGGGGTCGAGTCGCCCAAGGGAGTCTCACTCTCGGGCGCTCTCACAACCGCTCGTGAAAGTCACCTCTCACAGGGCTCCTCTTAACCAGCCCGCCCATGCATCAAGTGCCAGTGCGCAAACAGGTCCGGCGCCAACTCGACAGGACCACCCGGTAGGAATCAACGCCTAGCTCGCCGTAGAGCGCGATCGAGTCGTGTTCCACAGGCAGGCTCACGAACTCTGTCGGCCGTTTACTGAATGGTCCAGCGCCCGCTCCATGTGCACCGCTGCTTCTGCGCTCGCGGCGCGGATGTGCGCGCCCCGTCCGCCGCCCCAATCGCGGGCAAGACCGAGATCCTGACGAAGTCGACTCCACCACTATTGCCGCGCGTCTAATGCCTACTCGTGCGGCGATGGTCGTTGTCGAAGGCACGCGCAAAGGCTCGCAGGCGTTTGGTGACCTCCGCCTTGGGCAGCCTGCAACGCGGGTGATCACGGATGGTCACCAAGCCGTCGTGCAGCTGTCTTGGAGTCGCGGTGCGGTCCCGGAACATCCGCTCCAAGAGCCAGAGGAGTCCGTGGCAGGCGATGTTCTCGTCTCTGGCAAGCTGCCGGAGGCGGGCATCGCCGGTCAACAGCGTGCCACGGGTGGTATGTGCGAGGGCTAGGGCAAACGCGTCGGGCAGCGACAGCGCGGAGATAGCCTGGGTGTACCGGGCGGCCCGGGCAACCCCGGCGTCGTCGAGTTCGAGGACGCGGAGGCCCATGTGGAGGAGCCGGTCGCCGCCATAAGGTTCAAGTTCGCGCCGGTAGAGCAGGTCCGGCACGTAGAACTCCAGAGGCAAGGCGAAGGCGGCAGCGAAGAAGGCACCCCGCTCGAGATCGATGAGCACGGACGAGTCCGAAACGACCACGCGGCGGGCCATTCATCAGTCCGCAACCGACGATGACGGCGGCCTCGTACCGCGCATGTAGTGGTCGACTTCGACGATGCCGATGTCTAAGAGTTCAGCCGCTTTGGAATCGCTGATGGCGCCTTCGGCGAGGGCGCGCAGACAGAGCCGGTTGAAGCGGTTCGGCCGCTCCCCGGCCATGGCACCGTACTCCTTGTAGGGGTGGGTGCGCCAGCCGAGTCGGTCGAACTCGCTGAACAGGGCGCGGTAGGTCGCCTGGTTGATGATGTCGAGGTCACGGCAACGGTGGGTGAGGGCTTGGATGCTGACGCCGAAGACGTGCTTCAAGGCGAGCAGTTCGCCCAGCGGGATGGCGCTGCGGTGCTTGCCGACTTCTAGCCACAGCGCCTCGGCAGGCATGAGCAATGCGCCGGCAAAACGGTGGGCAACGCGTTCTGCATCGAGATGGGGGGGTACGCTGAGCACGATGTGACCGAGCTCGTGGGCGATCGTAAACCGCTGGCGCTCGCCCCAGTCTCCGGCGTTGACGACGATAAATGGGACCGACGGCAGGCCGGCCCGACGTGCGCGCGCGGCTAAACCGCCGAGGCTGCCAAGCGGGAAGGCGAATATCTTGATGCCGCGTTCCTCAAGCAGCTCGACGAGGATGGGAATGGGCTCGTGGCCGAGGCCCCAGTGGCGGCGGAGTGCGTCAGCGGCGCGATCGGCCTCGATGGGATCGTGGAGGATGGGATAGGGCGCATCCCGCGGGGCGTCCCAGCGGGTGCTCGGCAGCCGTAGAATGTCCTCGATGGCCAGATACCGCTCGAGGTGGGCGAGCACGGTGGCCTCAGCCTGGGCTTCGGCGCGCTTGCTGGTGAACGCGTTCTTCCTGAACTCAAGGCCGTCGAGGACGAGTTCGGGATCGCCAAGCAGGTATTCGACGGTGGTTTGCAGGCCGTCTGCAAGGGCCATGAGCACGCCGCTGCCGGGCATCGCCTCGTTGCGCTCGTACTTGCCAATGGCCTGAGCCGTGACGCGGTTATCTATCGCTGCGGCAAGGCCGCGTAGCGAAAGCCCAGCGGCCGTTCGCGCGAGCTTCAGTCGCGTACCGATCATATTGGTTCCTCCTCTTCGTGTTGACTGGTTTACATAATGACACATTTATATGGTTTTTGTAAACTTCGAGCCTAGCGCCAGTGTGTGCCGGGCAGTGTCACGATTCGAGGCGGTGGCGGATGTCGCGGTTGAAGATCACGAGGGTTTCGGTCCAGAGCGATGAATGTTAGGCAGTGGTGGCGGTCGACGACGAGGGGCGCGGGAGCACGCTGTACGCAGCTCTCCAATGGGGTATGCAGCAGGCAGGATTCGAAGGCTTCGCAGTCGGGCTGGTCGGCGCAATCCGGACCTACGAAGCGCTCGAAACGCTCGTAGCGTAAAGACCGAGGGCCCAGCGAACCTAGCGAACAAACCGATTCTAAGCTAGCCATTGATCTATCGGGCTCGGATCACACTGAAGTCCCACCGCCCCAACCATCATCCCGCCGCGACGCCCGATGCTGCACAATGGTCTCGTGATCGGCCGACGCCGCTTTCTCGCAGCTGCCGCGACGCTCCCGTTCGCCGCTCGCAGCCTTGCTCAGGACGAGACGCCAGCGGCTGGACTCCGACTCGCGTATTCGGCTGCGACCCCTCCGGAGCTGCCGCCCCCGCTAGAACTCGGGCCGGAGGCGAGGCTCGAGGTCGAATTCCACGGCGACGGCACGACCGCGCAATGCAGTCTGGGCCTGCGGGTCTTCTTGGACAGCAATCCGCACTTGCTGCCGCTCGCGATCTGGACGGCGGATCCGCAGGCGTATTGGCGCATGCGCGAAGCGCTCCACTTGCCCGCATTGCGGGGGGTGGTCAAGAGGGTCGGCGATGCATGGTCGCTCTCCATTGCTGGACAGGAGGCATTCGCGGCCCGAGCCACGCCGCCAGCGGCCGAGGCGGAGCCAGCCGCAAGACAGCTGCCCTGGATCTCGTACCGGCACCAACTGGCACCGAGTTGGGCCGATGGTCCGCTTGGCGGCGGTCCGGTCGAACTGTGGCGCTTGCCGGCAGCGAGCGCGGCTGCTGGAACGCATACCAGCCTGCCCGAGACTTCTGGAGAGCTTGGCGGCTGGCTGGCGCGATTAGGGGCATCTGGCCCGCTCTCCTCCGTCTCTGTGCCGGCGAACAGCGGCAGAACGCAAGAGTTCGGGCGGGATGTCGGCGCGTCGGCCTTTGAGCCTTTCGCATTGCGGAACTATTCCGGAGGATCGCTGGGCGTGCCGGAGATCGATACGCAATTCTGCGGCCGCGCCGCCCTAGAGGCATACCGGAACCAAAGCCGCGCCCGCTTGGCGGGAGTCCTCATCGTGTCCGTCGACTGCGTGGCGAATCCGCAGCTGGTCGAACGCCTGGTCCCGCCGCCCTGCGTCGCTGACCCCAACGCCCTTGTGCGGGTGATAACTGTGCGCGGCCTGAACAACCCGGCACTCGACGAGGCATGGCTGCTGGCGCGCTGCGGGATCGACAGCCAGCGGGCCTGGTACGCGCTCTCCCACGTCAAGAACTCCTTGGCCGGCAGCGAATTCGGGCGCGAGGTGTGGGGCTACCCGACCAAGGGAGGCGCGGCCAACGCACTGCTCGGCGCCAATCGTTTCACGTCATCGGTGATGCGCGGCAACCAAAGCCTCTACCGGGCCGACGGCGCCTATGGTGGATTCTCGACTGGCACCTCGCTGAACGAGATGTTGGTGGTAACTCTGCGGCCGAAGATCGGCACAGGTTCGGAACCGCCCGCGGGAGAACTCCTGCTGCAGCCGTGGTACTACCAAGGCTTGCGCAAGCCATTCCAGCGCGCAAGCCTGCAGGCGTCGTTCCCGGCACCGGCCGACAACACCGACGCCAACGCTTGGAATCAGATGGGGCCGGTCGATGCCTACTGGGCTGACATCTACGACGACGCCGACCTGCAGCGCATGCCGGCAACGCTGGCAGGCGAGGTGCCGGACATCGGACCTTACTACCGCGACCGTTGCGACGGACGGCTGCCTTGGGAGCCCGCGACCGCCACGGCCCGGGACGGCACGTCGGATTAGGTGACTTCGGCGCGCGCCTTGCCGAGGCGCTCGTCGATCGGCAGGAACTCCTGCTCGCCCGGGCCGGCGTAGATCTGCCGCGGTCGCGCGATGCGCTTCTCGGGATCCGTCATCAGCTCTTCCCAATGGGCCAGCCAGCCGGCCACCCGGCCCAGCGCGAACAGAACCGTGAACATCTCGATCGGAAAGCCCATGGCTTCGTAAATGATGCCCGAGTAGAAGTCGACGTTCGGGTAGAGCCGCCGCTTGACAAAGTAGTCGTCCTCCAATGCGATCCGCTCGAGCTCCGTCGCAAGGTCGATCTTGGGGTTCTTGCCGGTGATCTCAAACACCTCTCCGGCAATCTTCTGCAATATGCGGGCGCGCGGGTCGTAGTTCTTATATACGCGGTGGCCGAATCCCATCAAGCGCCGCTCGCCGGCCTTGACCTGGCGCATGAACTCCGGGATCGCGGCGGCGCTGCCGATCTCGTCCAGCATCTCCAGGACAGCCTCGTTGGCACCGCCGTGCAACGGGCCGTAAAGCGCCGAAGCCGCCGCCGCCACTCCCACGAAGGGATCCGAATCGGCGCTGGCCACTTGCCGCATCGTCGATGTGGAGCAGTTCTGCTCGTGTTCGGCGTGCAGGATGAACAAGGTGTCGAGCGCCCGCGCGAAGACCTTCAAATCATGCTCGTTGGTCTCGCGGCGGGTGCCGCTCCAAAGCATGTGGATGAAGTTCTCGGTATAGCTCAGCCCTAGGTCGGGATCTGGATAGGCGTAGCCTTGGCTCTTCCGGTAGACATAAGCGGCCACCGTGGGCATCTTGGCCACCAAGCGCAGCTGCTGGCGGTATCTGTTGCTACGACTCTCGATTTGCTTGGCATCCGGATAGAACGTCGACAGAGCCGCCACGGTGCTGACTAGCACGCCCATGGGGTGCGCGTCGTACAAGAACCCGTCCATGAACTTCTTGACGTTCTCATGGACGCGGGTATGCTCCATCAACTCCATGTCCCACGCTTCCAATTCGTGGCGCGTGGGCAACTCGCCGTTGAGCAGGAGGTAGGCCACCTCGGTGTAGGTGCAATTCTCAGCGAGCTTTTCGATCGGGTAGCCGCGATAGCGCAGAATCCCCTTGTCCCCGTCAATGTAGGCGATCCGACTCGTGCAGGCGGCGGTGTTGGTGAAACCTGGGTCGTAGCTCAGCATGCCGAACTCGCCCGGGTCTTGGCGGATCTGACGCAGCTCGATTGCCCTCACGGATGCATCGGAAATGGGGAGCTCGTACTCGCAGGCGGTGCGAGAGTCCGTGATCCTGAGCTTGCCCTCGTCCAAGACGCCCTCCGGAGCCGCCACCCTGCGGGCGCAGCAACATCCAGAATAACAAACCGCCGTCGGCAGCCTCCGGTGGCGGCCTGACCGGCACCGCAACAGAAATTCGAGAGCGGCGCTCGAGGAGACGTCTCCCCACGACATCACCATTGACGCGTTGGAGCAGTTCTTCGGGCGTATCCTCGCAGCCAAGCCCGCAAACACCGCTGTCCGGGGCGCGGAGAGCACGCTCACCGCTCTGTTGGGCGAGTTGGCGATCGCGCAGCGGGCCGAGGCCACCTGGCACGAGACGATCAACGCCTGACGGGCCATCGCCGCGAGGCTCGCGTCGTATAATTCCAAGCGGGCCAAGCGGGCCTTTGGAGAAGACCAATGATCCGACAACGTGTCGTGCGCACTGTGTTCGTTGCGCTGTTTGCGCTTTGTGCTGTGACCGCCTATGAGTCGGCTACGACCGAGACGATGATGGCGCAGGCGGCCAATCGCTTCCTCGAATCGCTCGACCGCATGCAGCGCATGGCGACAGTGTTCGCCATGGACGCCGAGGAGCGCACAAACTGGCACTACTTCCCCGAAACCGGCTTCGCGGACGAGTACGGCTACGTGCGCAACGGGATCACGTTCAAGGATATGGACGCCAAGCAGCGCCATCTCGCCTACGGCCTGCTCAGCACCGGACTCGGGCGCGCCGGATTCCTCAAGACCATGAATGTCATGGCGCTGGAAGAGATCGTGCGGGTGATCGAGGACGACCACACCGGCTACCGCGATACCGAGCGCTTCCACTTCACGTTCTTCGGCAAGCCGGGCATGACGGGCGATTGGGGCTGGCGGGTCGAAGGACACCACGTTTCGCTCCACTACGTGATCCGAGACGGGAAGCTGGTGGCCTCCAGCCCGACATTCCTCGGGGCGAATCCTCACGAGGTTCCGCAGGGACTGCACAAGGGCATGCGGGCCCTCGAACAAGAAGAGGACATGGCGCGGGCCCTGCTGGTATCGCTCGATGCCGATCGTCGCAAGCAGGCGATCTTCGACCAGCAAGCCCCGTACGACATTGTGACGATGGCCGACAAGCGGGCTGAGCTGGACGGCCAGCCACAAGGCATCGCTGCAGCCGAACTAAGCGAGAGCCAGTACAGAGCCTTGCTCGATCTCATCGGGGAATACGCCGGCACGATGCCACCCGAGGTCGCCGCCGATCGCATGAAGGCAGCGAGTCAGACGCCCAAGGATCAGCTTTACTTTGGCTGGGCGGGGGACATCGACCGACCGGCTGCAATGCCGATCGACATTGGGAGCAAGACCACCGAAAACCGGCATCTCGCCGGCAACTACTACCGCATCCAGTCGCCAACCTTCCTAATCGAATTCGCCAACACCCAGAACCAGAGCAACCACAGCCACGCGGTCTGGCGCGAATTCGATGGGGACTTTGGCTATGACGTGCTCACCGCGCACTATCTGGGCGACGGCCACGAGCTTGAGGCGGTAGCCGCCGATTGAAGCCGAGCCAACTTGCGGCGGCAGCCAACTCGAACCTCCGGCAGTGAGCACGCATCGTAAGAGTGCTCCAAGGGTAAGGAACTGCTACGGCCCAGAGCTGAACAACGTCTGGTCATCGCGCTGCAGTCGAAAATCGCGCCTGACCCGGGCAGGATGCAGGAAATCCTTCGAATTTACCCTTTGCCACGGCCTCGCGTCTGGCCTAGCACAGCCGCTCGAATCTTCTCTTGAGCGAAGTGGCCACGTGAGGGACCAAAGCGGATCGAAGAGCACGCTCAGGGCCGTGAAGGGAGGGTGCGGGAACGCCCCGCTGGTCATCTGCCGTGTTACTCAATGAAGTCAGCGGTGCTCGGGTCTTACGCCTCACCTCAACAGGCGTGCCACCAATGTAATGATCGCAATAGCTATGCCGACCGCTCCGATCATCACGCCAACCACGAATCGTCGACGGTCTGTCACTTGGCTTGCCTTAACCTTGTTGAGTTCGCTCCGACTCGCTGTCAGCGTTTCGATCTTGCCCTCGAGCTTTTCGAACAATTCCATATACTCGGCTGCCTGCTGCTCAGCAGAGGCTCGATCCAGTCTTCCCGCACCAAGTTGGTCTCGCGCCTTCTTTGCAAGAGCGAGGGTACTGGCGTAGTCCGGCACGACCGGAGTGATCGGAACGTCCTTGAAGTCGACGCCGAATTCGTGCACTAGATCGAGAAAATAGAGGATTCCCGATTCTGAAGCCTCGTACATTGCACGCTGGCAGTGACTCTCTGCCTTGCGAAGTTCCCGGTCGAACCCCTCCCTGTCGTCGCTTCCAAGCGAATTCAGCAAGTGGTGACCGGCATACCTTAGTTCATTAATCGCTGGAATCGAGATCTCCGATTGGTGGATCTCGACAGTCTTGACAAAGCACTCCGCCTTGTTGAAAAGTTCTCGAACTCTTGTGAAGTCTTCGGGATCATAGTTAACCCTGCTCATCGAATCTGTAGTCCTTCACCTGTTCCCACCTCCGATCAGTGTCTTCCCTAGTGACGTACTGACCGCGTTGGAGTCGAACGCTGCCGGTCGCAGTGCGTCTCACTACACCCCTAGCGACCTTCTTGCCGACAGCTTCGCTACTGCGAGTTCGGCTGTCGCTGACGGTCGGACGAAACGCCTGCTGAAAGGCTCTGACAACACCGCGCATTGCTCTCATTTCCCGTTGTTCCCGGACCCCAGCTAGTTCCAAATCACAAACTGCCAGAACCTACCCGGATCGTAGCATGGTCAGTCCAGGCGACGCTGATGCACCGCAAGCGAGCGACCACACTATCCTTAGTAGGCAATATGCAGTAAGCACTGACGATTTACAGTGGTCGTAAAACATTCTTGCAGCAAATTGAACAGATGGAGTCGCACTTCTAGCACTAAGCTTCATGATGGCTTTCGGGCCACTTGTTGTAGCTTCCGTGGCACTATGCGAATGGATGCGGTAGCTGGCTCTTGAAGCAGTCCCGCTTGCGTAGTGCTGAAACGGGTCGAATTCGAGACGTGTCGCCTCGGAAAGTTGCACGTGGACACTCTACAGCGGCGCGGTTGAAGGCGGAGCCGGGCGGGTGGTTTGCGGCCGAGGAGGGGTTCGAGCGGGCGCTGCGGGTCTTGAGCGATCCGACGTTCAAGGTGTTCGCGTACTTCTGCCTGCGGGCCGAGCGAGCCAGCGGGCGGCTGGAGTTCGATAGCAGCGACTTGGCGCAGGAGTTGGGCAAGAGCCGGGCGAGCTTGGGACGCTGCCTGCGCTAACTGGTCGGCAAGGGGAGCGGGCCCCGTCCTCGGACTGCTGCCGAACTTCACCAGAGGCTGAAGGACAGCTTGTCGATTGAGGAGAAGCTAAAGATCTCGATCGTCGTGATCGATATCTCACGTTCGGGAGGCCAATGAGCCCTTGGATCCGCTCCAACTGGCACTACCAACCGGTCGGCCGCCCTTATGTTGCAGAGCACAGGCCTCCGAACGGCGGCTGGTGCTGGCGGGCAATCAGGACAGTCTATCCTCGGCATGCGAGACGATCCTCGCGACTGAACCGAACCGCCGTGCCACGCAACCATTCGGCAACAGGACTCGTCTCAGACCGACGATGGAGTTTGAATTTCTCAACGCCGCTCGGGGCCGCTATGGCCCTGGCCATCACCCGAAAGCCCGAAAGGTGCTTCATCGACTGATGTTGCCAGTCGTTGTGGTAGCGCTGCCGGTTCTGTGGCCACAGGCGGGCGGCACCAGCGGCCAGGTCCGCATTTTCGTGACGGAGAGCACCAGCTGGTCCGTGGAGGGCTCCGATACGGTTCACGGCGGTGAGGGAATCGGCACCCTACAGGGCGGCGCCAAGCCGCAGACCGCTGAGATCATGAAGACGATCAGCAAGCGGCGCGAATGCCAGGGGGTTATCGTCACGATCAATCGAGAGAGAGCGGACTACATCCTGCTTCTCGAACGAGTGGGTGGCAGGGACCTCATCTCTAAGGACAACAAGATGGCGTTGTTCAACCGCGACGGCGACATGGTTGCGAGCAGTTCTACCCGTTCACTTGGCAATGCGGTAAAGGACGCCTGCGTGGCGATTCAACACCGGCAATAAGTCACCTGCAGAACATGTGCCGCGCGCAGGCCAACCTGCGCTGGGCAAGTGTCCCCTGCTGCAGGCTGCAGCAGCCCCGCTCGGCTTGCGGGAGGGACGCTTGCCGGGCCTGCGAACGCAGCAGTCCATCCAAACCGGCCGCACTCTTACCCTCCGGGCTAGCTTTGGCCGGAATTTCGCATCTCGGCAATTCGTTCGCACTGCCGGTCGCTACGAATATACTGGAGCACTGATCTTGCCATGGCTACTTCGGACGATTCCCAGCAGGCACGCCGTACCGCAGTGGAGAAGGCACTCCACTGGGTCGAGCGGGCAGGCAACCGCTTGCCGGATCCGGCCGCGCTCTTCGTAATAGCCCTCGTCGCGGTGTGGATCGCATCGTGGCTGCTGGCCGGCCACGAATTTACGGTTCCAGCCAAGGACGGGGCGCGGACGCTCTCGGTCCAGAACCAGCTGTCTGGGACGAGCCTCGCCTCTTTCCTGGCGAACATGGTGAAAGTATTCACTGGATTTGCGCCGCTGGGCGTGGTGTTGGTAGCGCTTCTAGGAGTCGGCGTTGCCGAGCATACCGGATTCATCCGCGCAAGCCTGAAAGGCCTCGTTGCAATCACTCCCCGGAGCCTGTTGTCCCCGATGCTGCTGCTGGTTGCGATCATCAGCCACACGGCGGCGGATGTTGGCTACGTGCTGGTGATTCCACTGGGAGGCGTCATATTTCACGCTGCCGGGCGCCATCCCCTGGCGGGTATCGCGTGCGCTTTCGCGGGTGTCTCGGGCGGCTTCGGCGCAAACTTCATCCCGTCGGCGATCGATCCGCTGCTCCAAGGCTTCACCCAGTCGGCCGCGCAAATCCTGGATTCGAGCCGCGAGGTCAACCCGCTCTGTAATTGGCTATTCACGAGCGTGTCTAGCGTGCTCGTGATCGTGGTCGGGTGGATCTTGACCGACCGGGTGATAGAACCGCGGCTCCAAGGGACTCGCCTCGATGGCGAGGGCTCCGACAGCGTCGAGTCGCAAGTGCTCTCCCGGAAGGAACGAGTTGGGGTGTGGGCCGGTCTTGCAACCATGGTGCTGGGGATATTGGCGCTGTTTCTTGCGGTGCTGCCGGCGGACTCCCCCCTGCGCGCGCCGAACGGGCAGCTCAGTTCCTTCGCTGCTCCGTTGATGCAGTCGATGATCCCGCTGATCTTCCTCTTGTTCCTGGTACCGGGCACCGTCTACGGATACGTGGCGGGCACCGTCAAGAGCCATCGCGACATTATCGCGGGCATGAGCAAGGCCATGTCGACGATGGGCTACTACCTGACGATGATTTTCTTTTGCGCGCAGTTCACCGCGGCTTTCGGACAGTCCAACCTGGGAGCGCTGCTGGCGGTGGAAGGCGCCGAACTGCTCAAGGCATTGGGCCTGCCCGGCATGATGACGATCGGCGGCATTATCGTGCTGAGCGCTGTGGTGAACCTGCTCGTCGGCTCGGCGTCCGGGAAGTGGGCCCTGCTGGCCCCGGTGTTCGTCCCGGTCCTGATGCAGGTGGGGCTGTCCCCGGAACTCACCCAAGCCGCCTACCGCGTTGGCGATTCCACCACGAATATCGTCACGCCCCTGATGCCGTATTTTCCGCTCGTGGTGGCCTTTTGCCAGCGCTGGGTGAAGAACACGGGTATCGGCACGGTCACTTCGTTGATGTTGCCGTACTCGATCACCTTGCTGATTACGTGGACCCTAGCCTTGGGGCTGTACTGGGCGCTGGGCATCCCGCTAGGACTGCAGTCGACCTACACGTATCCCTGATTCCGGAGAGAGGACAGTCTCGTCGTCTCAGATGAGAGAAGCTCTCGGCGGGTATGGTCAGGCCGTCTCGGACATTGCTGGAGAAACGTCGCGGAACCGTGCGATTCAGCCATTGCCGACAGGTAGCCGCTCGGCAGAAATGTCAGCGCACGGCCGGGTCTCGGTTTCTTCCTCTTGCTGGGTGGCAAGGCCCTCGAACAGCCCATCGAGACGATACTCGGCCACTGTCAGGCTAAACTCGCCGCCGAACCATCGATTTGCACGGCGGGATAGCCTTGCTTTGACACAGTGCCTCCCGGAGTCATGCGCAACAGTTCTTCGCGGAGAACGACCCTTAGAACCGACCGCACGCCGTCTTTGCCTAGCGCGTGTTGATAAGCCGCTGACGAGACCAACGTCTCCATAGCCTCGTCCAGTTCGTTGCTCACATAAGAATCGCAGAACTCGTCGATTTGAAATGGTTGCTTCCCCTCAACGCGATCAATCAGAGTGGGTACCAATCGCTTCGCCCATTCGTACGCTGCAACATGCGCCGC
This sequence comes from Bryobacterales bacterium, assembly GCA_965207255.1. Taxonomy (GTDB): domain Bacteria; phylum Acidobacteriota; class Terriglobia; order Bryobacterales; family UBA6623; genus VXMF01. The sequence continues at coordinate 2,155,406 of OZ242276.1, forward strand.
GATGGTTTCTCCAAAGTCGGTCAGTTGGAGGGGGCTCTTGCCCACTACAGGGGCAGGCCCGAGACGCGAGAAAATGTTCTCGATGTCGTCCCGAATCTCTCTCATGAACTCCTGGGTTAGCGAGCGATCCCGCTCCGCTTGCTCCTTCCACTCGGCTCGGTCACGCTCCGCTTGCTGCTTCCATTCGGCTCGGTCCCGATCGGTGCTTGCCTTCCACTCGGTAAGGTCCGCATTCACCGAACCCTGCCAAGATGCAGCCTTCCAGAGGATTCCGAGCAAGGTCAGCACTGCAATGATGATCACGGGCGTATTGATCCACTCAGCCATCGAATCTACTTGCGTGCCGTGATCGCACCGGCACAAGCCTCTCGTGTGAATTGTACAGGCGGCATGAACTGCGCTGCCGACGGTGCCAACTTCAGTGCCGCTCGGCCATCCTGCATTCCCAGCGGTCGATTCGATGATTTCTGGGCGTATCGCTCTGACCAAGTTCCGTCCGCCTCAAGAAACTGACGCACCCCCTCATGTTGGGGGCGAGGTTTTCCTCGCCCCATCGTTAGAACCCGCTGCGTTTCCGTACAAGGCATGGTTCGATGCTGCCATGCACGCGGAAGTTAAGTTCGACCCCACACCTGAAACCCTCCCTTGGGGTTTGTGCGAAACTCTCAATGGACGTCCCAGCCGCCGGAGGGACGTACCGCTCCCCAATGCCCCCGCTCAGCTTCGAGGAAGCCCGTGCGATAGTCTCTCAGCGCACACGGGAGACCGTAGGCCAACTGCCCGTCGAATCGGTGCCGCTGGATGCCGCCCCGGGCCGAGTTTTGGCCCGCGAGATCCGCGCTGATCGCGACTACCCGCCGTTCAATCGCTCGGCGCGAGACGGATTCGCCGTCATTGCGTCTGATGTGGCGAGGGTGCCGGCGACACTTGAACTGATCGGCGAGACCCGCGCCGGCGAGCCCTCGCACTTCGCGCTCGAGCCCGGCCAGACGGTCGAGATCATGACCGGAGCTCCAGGTCCAGAAAACGCGGACGCCGTTGTCATGGTCGAGTACTCCGAACGGGAGGGGACGTCGGTGACGCTCACCGACTCAGTCCGGGCGGGGCGCAATCTGATCGTGGCCGGCTCGGAAGCCAAGCAGGGCCAGTGCGTGCTGCAAGCCGACACCAGGATTGGGTATCCGAGCGTGGCACTGCTTGGAACAGTTGGTTGCTCGGACGTGCCGGTGTACCGCCGGCCTGACGTGGCGATCTTGTCCACCGGCGATGAGGTGCTCCCGGTCAGCGCCCGGCCGCAAAAATACCAGATCCGCAATTCCAACGCCCACTCATTGGCGGCCCAAGTGCGCCGCAGAGGTGGTTTGCCGCGCATCTTGCCGATCGCGAGGGACACCCTAGAAGACACCCGTCAACGCATCGAAGATGGCTTGGCCAGCGACGTCCTCCTGCTGTCGGGCGGCGTTTCGATGGGCAAGCACGACTTGGTGGAGGAAGTGCTTGCCGATCTTGGCACCGAGCTATTCTTCACCTCCGTGCGGATCCAGCCCGGCAAGCCGCTAGTGTTCGGACGCTGCGGCAAGACCCTCGTGTTCGGCTTGCCCGGCAACCCGCTCTCGACCATGGTGACATTCGAGGTGTTCGCTTCCATCGCCGTCGATCTAGCGGGCGGAGCGAGCGACTCGCCCCTACGATTTCAGCAGGTGCCGCTGGCGGAGGGCTTTCGGCACAAGCCGGTCCTGACCCGCTTTCTGGGAGCGCGGCTCGAAGGGAAATTCGGCAACACCAAAGTACGCGTCGACCGCGGCCAAGGATCCGGCGACGTCACAGCCTTCGCCCGCGCGGACTGCCTGATGGTCGCGTCGGACCAACGCGCCACGTGGGAAGCAGGCGATTTGATCAGCGTGATGCGCCTATGAGCAAACTGACCCATTTCGATGACGCAGGCTCGGCCTCGATGGTAGACGTCGGTGCCAAGCCGGCGACGCGCCGCTCCGCCACCGCAAGCGCTTTCGTCCGCATCGCGCCTGACGTGTTGGAGAAGTTGCCCCGCAATCCCAAGGGCAACCCCTTGGAGATTGCCCGCATCGCCGGAATCCAAGCGGCCAAGAAGACCGCCGAGTTGATCCCGCTCTGCCATCCCCTGCCCTTGACCCATGCCGATGTCACCGCCGAGGTGCAGGACGACGGCGTCGCGATCACCGCCACCGCGACGACCGTCGCTCCCACAGGCGTCGAGATGGAGGCCATGTCGGCAGCCGCCGTCGCCGCCTTGACGGTCTACGACATGTGCAAGGCGCTTGACAAGAGCATCGAGATCCGCGACATCCTGCTGCTTGAGAAAACCGGCGGCAAGAGCGGCACGTACCGCCGTGAGTGAAACCCGGCCAAACATCGCACCGACCGTCCATGAGCGAAGCTAAATGAGAACGGCCAGTTCGTCGCTGCCCTCCATGTACCACGCCATGTCCCGACTATGCCCACTCGCCACGGCCGCCATGCTGGCCGCCGCAGCCCTCCCGGCCCAGGACGGCGCAGACTTGTTCGATCCCGAGACTTTGTTTGAGTCAGACCAGCCCGCGATCTTTCTCGAAGAAATCGACGAAGTCACGGTTCCGATCACCGTGCGCAGCCCCAAGGGCGAGTATATCCACGACATGATCAAGGAGGATTTCACCGTCCTCGACAACGACGTGGTGCAAGAAGTGGTGGGCTTCGACGTGAGCTTCCTGCCCATCTCGATGGTGATTTGCGTGCAAACCAGCGACCGCGTCGAGGGCATCCTAGGCGACATCCGCAAGACCGCCTACCTGTTCACCGAACTCGTGCTCGGCGAGCACGGGCAAGCGGCTCTGATGACGTTCGACAGCCGTGTCAAGCTGCTGGTGGACTTCACCAACGACACCAAGAAGCTCGACACCGGGTTGAAGGGGATGCGCATCGGCACGTCGGCGGTTGCCCTCGCCGACGCGATGTACAGCGCGATCCGCATGCTCCTCAAGCGCCCCGACAGCCATCGCAAGATCATCGTCGTGATCTCGGAGTCGCAAAACAACGGCAGCCGCATCGGATTGGGCGAAAGCCTGCGCACGGCGCAACTCTACAACATCGCCATCTACCCAGTGCGCCTCTCAACGCTGTCGGCGCGCCTGCGCCGCAAGCCCGAAGTCCGGGCGCCGACCATCCCCGCCGGCATCGTGGTGCGGCCCACCATGCCGGGCACGCCGGCTACGCCCACCGCGCAGCAGCAAGCCAGCTACTCGGTGACCCCGAACATGATCCCGATCATCATCGACTTGGTCCGAGGCGTGAAGAATCTGATCTTCGACAACCCGCTGGAGATCTTGTCGAGGGGGACTGGCGGGCGCGCCTACAGCCCGCGCACCACTAGCGGCGTCCAAGAGTCCATCATCGGGATCGGCGAAGATATCCGCAGCCAGTACAGGCTCAGCTATCGGCCCAACAATCTCAACGAGCGCGGCATCTACCACCGCATCGAGGTCACGGTCCCCTACGAGAAGCTGCGCTTGCGGCACCGCGTGGGCTACTTTCACGGGCCCACGGCCATGCCCGACGGAGAGCCCGTGGAAAGCAGCGCGGGCGCTGAGGAGTAGCGCCCGCCAAGCCGCCCGGCGCGCACCCTTCCGCGACCGGGCCAAGTTGCTATCATCAAAGCGAGGCAACCATGGCAATACCGAACGCGAGGAAATACTCGATCTACAAGCCGGATTCCGGCGAGCGGGCGACCGTGGTGGCCGTGCTGCCCAAGGGCAGCGACGTCAAGGCGTATCTCGAAGGAGCCGCCAAGCGCTTCGATTGGAAGGCGTGGGAAGACCAGAAAGCCTCCATGAGCAAGATCCGCGTCGGTCAGCAGAAGCAGCGCAAGCGCTAGGCCGGCACTGGAACGCGCCAGCGGCGGCCCTGCAACCACAGTCGCCGCCAATACGCCTAGGTGAATATGGCCTTCCGTCCCCTTTACACCCTCCCCCGATTCTTGGCGTGCCTGTCGGTGGCCGCGCTGACGCTCTCAGCGCAGCCCAGCGAGGCGACCAAGCGCTTGCAAGAGCGCAACAAGATGTTCGAGCCGGCGGTGGTCCAAGTCGCCGAGAATGTCTACACCGCGATCGGCTACCAAGTCTCCGCGAACTCGATGATTGTCGGCGACGGTGGCGTAATCATCGTCGATCCGGGACAGATGCCCTCGGCCGCCCAGAAAGTTCGTGCGGCGTTCGAGGAGATCAGCGCGCTGCCGGTCCGCGCCATCGTCTACACCCACGGCCATGGAGACCATACGAACGGGGCTCCGGCCTTCTTCGAGCCCGGCACGGGGATCGAAGTCTGGGCGCGGGACAACTACGGCTCGGAACCAGCCCTTGTGCGCCGCAAGGGGCTCGGCCCGGGCTTGCGGGCCTCGAACAGCCAAGGCTTCGATCTGCCACTAGAGCAGCGGATGGGCATTGGCATCGCCATCCCGCCCGCGCGCCGCCCGCAGGGCAACATGATGCAGGACGGTCTGCGCCGGCCGGGAGCGCCCGCCGCCCGCCCCGCCCCCGCTCAGGTGCGTCCTACCCACCAATTCTCCGAAGAGCGCAAGACGCTGGAAATCGCAGGCGTCCGGCTCGAGTTGGTGGCTGCTCCCGGCGAGACACAGGACCAGCTCTACGTCTGGCTGCCCGACCAACGCGTGGTCTTCGCAGGAGATAACTTCTACCAGTCCTGGCCCAATGTCTACCCCCTGCGCGGTACCGCCCGCAGGTCATTCCGAGACTGGATCGCCAGCATCGACAAGATGGTCCAGCAGGACCCGCTGCACGTGGTCGGCGGGCACACGGCGCCAATCCTCAACGACGCCAAGGAAGTGCTCACGAACTACCGCGACGCGATGCAGTGGGTCTTGGATCGCACCCTCGACGGCCTGTCCAAGCAAATGACCCCGGACGAGTTGGTCGCTTACGGCCGGCTCCCCGAGCGTTTCGCCAAGCTCGACTACCTCGGGGACTACTACGGCACGGTCGAGGGCACGATCCGCGACCTGTACGCCCAAGATCTAGGCTGGTTCGACGGAGATGCGCTGTCCCTGCACCGCGAAACACCCCGCAAGCAGTCCGAGCGCATGGCCGAGCTGGCCGGCGGTGTGGAAGCGCTCGTCGCCAAGGCCCGGGAATTGATGGATTCCGACGACCCGCTGGGCGCGGCGCAACTGCTGCGTCACGCGATCCGTCTCCGTCCCGAGGATCGCGACGCCAAGCTCTTGATGGCGGATGCGCTGGCAATCGTCGGCGAGCGAACCTTCAACGGCCCGGTGCGAAACTACACGCTCTCGACTTCCAATCGCTACCGCAAGCAGGCGCAGGAGCAGTAGCCGGCCCGCTCACAGCCGGGCGCGCAAGACCCGCAAGGCCTCCACGGCGGCACTGGACACCTCGGGAATGCCATCCCGGGTCAGGTTTTCCAAATGCGGGATGCTCTCCCGGGTGCCGCTCTGCGACAGCACGTACGCCAAGTGGCGCCGCTGCGACACGCTGCCCGTGGTCAGGGGAATGTAGAGCTTGGACAGGATTTGCGGGTCACGCGCGAGTTCGACCAAGAAGGGTCGCGCCTCAAGCCGGCGCGCCGTGGAATTGAGACCCTCGATCAGGTAGGCGAGTCGCAGGGGATTGCCGAGCAGCACCCCGGCAAACGCCAAAGACAGCCTCACCCCCTCGGCCCTCTCGATCGAGAACTGGTGGTCGACCACCCGCGCGTCGGCTGTATTGCCGAGGCGCCCCAAGCCTTCCGCAGCCGCGGCTCGCAGGAGCTTGTCCTTGTTGCTGAGAAAGCCCGTGAACAGGCGGCGCTGCCCATTGTCGGGAATCTTGGCCAAGGCCGTCAGAGCGTGCGCTCGAATGCGGGCCTTGCCGCTGCCCTGGCAGATCTGCACCAACTGGGGAACGGCCTCGGGAGTCTGCAACTGGCCAACCGTCAAGATGGCGGCTTCCTGGACCTTGGGCGCCGGATCACGGAGCAGGAAGACAATGTCGGGGCCGACGCGGCTGGCTTGAATCTTCTTGATCGCAAGGACGCTTTCGACAATGGTGGTGGAATCGCGGGAACGCGCGCCCTCCACCAGCGCGTCGGCGTGACCGGTTCCGCGCAGGACACCTAACGCTCGAGCGGCATTGGCCTTCGCCGCGTTGCTGCCGCCGCGCCTGAGAACATCCGCGATGGCCTCAAACGCTGCTGGATTGACGTTGACGTACTCGGAAACCACCAACGGGCTGGGCTTCGAGAAGCGCGACTTGAGCGAAGACGCGATCGACTTGAGCTTGGCGAGACGCCCGAGCTTGACATAATCCGGCACGTACAAAGTGACCAAGCCGTCCACTGCCATAGCCTGCACGTTGGGCGAATGGTCCGCGGCCGCCTTGATCAACAATGGCTGGGCCTCGATGGTGCGCATCTTGATCAGCGCAGTCACCAACTCGACGCGGACTTCCTCCGAATCGTCGCTCAACAGATGCGCGAGCTTGTCCAAGTGCCGGAAGCCGTCGGGTGACTTGGCCAGCGCCCGGATGGCGTTGACCCGCTCTGTTTCGTCAGCCGACTCCAAGCCCGCGACCGAATCTTGCGCGGGCAGGGCGCACACCGCCAGCAGTCCACAGAGCAGGATCATCCGGCTAGAAGCTATCGCCCGCATGTTGACACCAGTCCGCTGGCCGGTCGGCCTAAACATACTCTAGACGAACTTGGCGGGGAATCAACCCGGCAGAGAAACCCCTGTCGAGCAGCAGTTGCCCCGACCTGAGCACCTGTGGATCCATGTCCGTGGTGTGATCGTTGACGTACATGCCCACAAAGCTGTCCGCCAGGTCCTTCTCCAAGCCGCGCGAGAACTGCAGCGCGTAGTCCAGCGCTTCGGCCCGATGGTCCAGCGAGTACTGGATCGTCGCGGCCAACTTGCGGCGGGCCTCCTGCTGGATCTCCAGCGGCAGGTCGCGCAGGATGCAGTTGCAGCCCAGGGGCAGCGGCAAGCCCTCGGTGCGTTTCCACCACTCGCCGAGATCGAGCACGCCGTGCAGGCCCGAATCAGCAAAGGTCAGCTGTCCCTCGTGGATCACCACGCCCGCGTCGACTGCGCCGCTCTCCACGGCGTCGATGATCTTGTCGAAGTCACAGACGACCGGCTCGATGTCCGGTTCGTAGAGCTTGAGTGCCAGGTAAGCCGTCGTCAGCAGGCCGGGAACGGCCACCTTCTTGCCCGCCAGGGCGCCCGGCTCCAACGCTTGCGATGCCACGATGATCGGGCCGTAGCCGTCGCCCACGCTGGATCCGGCCGCGGTCAACACGTAGCGGTCGGCCACGTAAGGATACGCATGATAGGAGATCGCCGTCATGTCATAGCGGCCCACGTGCGCGTCCTGATTGAGCGACTGGATGTCCTTCAGGACATGCTTGAAGTCGAGCAGGTCGGACTCGATCTTATGGGTGGCCAGGGCGTAGAACATGAACGCGTCGTCGGCGTCGGGGCTGTGGGCGATCGTAAATTCGCGTTTGTCGGCCATGCGGTTGTTAGACTCAGGTTACCAAAAGGCTAGGAATTCAATTCCGGTGCAAGACAAGACCTGCAAACGCGTGCTGGCCGCGATCCCCGACCTGTTTTTCGGCTCGAAGGTCTCGGCTGCGGCCGGGCAACTCGATATCTCCGTCCAATTCGCAGGCTCGCGCCAAGCGCTGCTAGACGGTGCGATGTCCCTGCCAGACTTGATCATCGTCGACCTTGAGGCGGAAGCGGTCGATCCCTTCGGGGTGGTGGGCGAGCTTCGCTCGCTCGCACCGCCGGGCGGCCCGCGCTTGATCGCGTTCGCGAGCCATGTCCGCGAGACAGCGCTGCAACGAGCCCGCGAGGCGGGCTACGACGACGTGCTGACGAGGGGCGGCCTGGCGGCTGGCCTGCCCGACCTGCTGGCGTCCCTGTAGCGCTGGCCCAGCGACGCCGGGGTCAGATGGAAGCGGGACTGACGGGAATCGCGGTGCGCGACCCTTCCACGAGTACGATCCCGCTTTCGGAGATGCCATAGTTGCGGCTGTCGTCCTGCCGGTCGAAGCCGATCCTGGCACCGGCCGGAATTCTGGCATTCTTGTCGATGATGGCCCGGCGGATCTGCGCGCCCTTGCCGATGTGGCAGCGCGCCATCACGATGGAGTCCTCCACGCACACGCCGGACTCCATGTGGACGTTGCGCCCCAGGATGGACTGGCGCACCGCCGAGCCGTACAGCACGCATCCCTCGGAAATCACCGAGTCGACCACCTCGCAGCGCTTGCCCTCGGCATCCGCGCAGTAGCGCGACGGACCGGTCGGGTACTCGGCCGTGCGCAGCGGCCATTCCGGGTTGTACAGGCTTAATCTGGGATTGATGGAGCGCAGGTCCATGTTGGCGTCGTAGAACGATTCGATCGTCCCCACGTCACGCCAGTAGCCGTGGTTCTCGGGCTTCTCGCCGGGGACTTCGTTGCTGAGGAAGTCGTAAGCGTAAATCGGCATCTCGTCAACAATCTCCGGCAGGATGTTGTGGCCGAAGTCGTGCGAGCTGTCCGGGCGAGCCGCGTCGCGCCGCAACGCGCTCACCAGCGTCGTGGGGTCGAACAGATAGTTCCCCATCGAGGCCAAGCACCAGCCGGGACGGCCGGGGATCTCGGGCGGGTTGGGCACCTTTTCGTAGAAGCGCAGGATTCGCCAGTTCTCATCAACCTCCATCGTTCCGAAACGCTCCGATTGCGACGCCGGAATCGGCAGCGCCGCGACCGTGCCCGCCGCGCCCTTGTCGCGGTGGTACTCGATCATCTGGCGGATGTCCATGAAATAGATGTGATCCGCGCCGAAGACGGCCACCAGTTCGGGCTGTGACAACTCGATCAGGTGGATGTTCTGGTGGATCGCGTCGGAGGTGCCGCGATACCACTGCGGGCCCTTGCGCATCTGAGCTGGGACCGGCAGGATGTACTGGTTGGTGAGCAGATCCGAAAACTGCCAGGCATTGCGCATGTGCTGCAGCAGGGACTGGCTCTTGAACTGGGTCAGGACATAGATCGAGTAGATCCCGGAGTTGACGAAGTTGCTCAGGACGAAGTCCACGATGCGATACTTGCCCCCGAACGGCACGGCGGGCTTGCTGCGCTCTTTGGTTAGCGGAAACAGGCGGGTGCCCTTGCCGCCTGCCAAGATCAGTCCAAGTACCTTTACGTTCTCCATCGGATTGGTTCTCCTCGAACCCGGTCGGCTGCCCAGCCGACCCGCTCATTGCCGCTCTAGGCGGCCGTCAACTAACTCCGCGCGGGCGGGAAAGCGGGCAGCCAGGCGCGCGCTGTGCGTGACTGCGATCAGCAGGATGTTCTGCTCGCGCTGCAGCTCCAGCAGCAGGCTCCCGACGGTTTCCGCGCTGGCGCGGTCGAGATTCCCCGTGGGCTCGTCCGCCAGCACGACGGGCGGCGCGTTGATCAGGGCGCGGGCGATGGCCACGCGCTGGCGCTCCCCGCCGGACAATTCGGAAGGCAGGCGGTCCATGCGCTCGGCCAGGCCGACCCGCGCGAGCAGCTGCTCGCCGCGGCCGACCAGCTCCGGCGTGGCGCCCCCTGCCGGAAGCGTCGGCAGCAGGACGTTTTCCAAGCTGGTGCATTGTGGCAGCAAGTGGTGATCCTGCAGCACGAACCCGATGGTCTTGTTGCGGAAAGCGGCCAAGCCGGCCGGCTGCAGCGCGAATGGATTCCGGCCGCACACCTCGACCGTGCCGTCACTGGGTGTCTCCAAGGATCCCAAGATGTACAGCAGAGTGCTCTTCCCCGAGCCGGAAGGCCCCATGATGGCCAAGGCCTCGCCCAGCGACATCTCCAAGCAGAGTTCGTTCAAGACCACCAGCGCACCCGACGGGTGCGGATACTCCTTGCGCAAGGAGCGAACGGAGAGATCAGGGGGCATTGTCTGGGGACCGCCGACGCGGCCGCGCGCCTCCAATCCCATTGTTCCATAACGCGCCGCTGGTGGTAGAATCTTGCGACCGAGGCGCCGCCAGACGGGCCGAGTTCCCGTCTGCGCCGCTCGGGCAGCGCTGACGGCCCAACCAGGTAGAGGAACAGACCGCCCGTGCTACTGATCGGACCTCCCGGCAGCGGCAAGACCGCACGCATCCTGCAGTCCCTCGAGACTGCCATCCGCGCCGGGCGCAGTCGCGAAGTCCAGCTGCTTGTTCCGACCGCGAGCATGCGGAACCACATGCTCAACCAACTGGCCCGGCGGGGCCTGATGGTGCCGGCGCGGGTGGTGTCGACGATGTCGGAGTACGTCCGGGACTTGACCGCGGAGGTGCGAGAGGCGGGCGGCGTCATCGAGGATCGCCTGCTGCGGCGAGCCATCGAAGCCTGCGGCGAGAAGGCCTTGCAGTCGCGCTCCGGCTCGCCCCGGCTGCGCAGCCGCATTGCCAACATGATGCGGGAGTTCTGGGCGGCGGGCGCGGACAGCTACCACGTGGAGCCGGCCGCCCGCTCACGCCAACAGCGCAGCTTTGTGAAGGTCTTCCGCGAATTCGAGAGCAGCCTGGCCCGAGAAGGCCTCGCCCACAACAACCAGCGGATCGCAAAGGCGGCCGCGCGGATCCGCGAGCAGGGCTTGGATGCGGTCCGGACAGTCTACGTCGATGGCTTCGACATCTTCACCAAGCAGCAGGAAGAGCTGCTCTCCGCTCTGGACGAGCAATCCGAGGAATTCATCGTGGCGATGCCCGAGGGCCTGCCCCGCTACCCTGCCGGCAAGCCCGAGCCGCTGCCGCCGCGAGTCGGGGATGGCGCCGTCCAGACGGAGCTGGTGGAAGCGGCGTCTCCGCGGGCGGAGGTCTTGGAGATCGCTCGGCGGATCCTCGCCAGCGACCGCCCCCTGCACCAGCATGCCGTTATCGTGCGCTCGCTCGAGCACTATGCCGGGCTCGTCCGCGAAGTGCTCGAAGCCCTGCGCATCCCGCACAGGTTTTGGAGCAGGGACTCCCTGGCCGACCACGGCGTGACGCGACACTTCGTGGACTGGCTGCGCGTCATCGAATCGCAATTCTGCGCAGAGCGGGCGCTAGAGGCGATAGGCTCCCCGCTATCGCCGGCCGGTGCCGATCCCGCGATCGACAAGTTTGACTTCGCCGTGCGTGAGGTGCTGCCCGGGCAGGGGTTGGAATTCCTCGTCAACGAGGCGCGCCAGAGCCCTGGGATCAAGCTGTTCTTGCAAGGCCTCGCTCCATGCCGAGACTGGCACCGGCGGCGCGTGGGCGCGAAGCGCTGGCACCGCGAGTGCCTGGAATTGCTGGACAAGGTCCAGCGGCTGAGGCCGCCGGTCGAGCCTGATTCGTTCCAGCGCACGTGCGACTGGCGCGTGGCCCTTCGGGCGCGGCAAGCGCTGGCGCGCGCTGTGGAGGAAACGGCCGAGTTGCCCGAGTTCGCCGGGAAGAAGCGGCCGTCGCTGAAGACTTTCACTGACGCACTGGAAGACGTCCTGCGCAACACCGCCTTGGCGGTGCCGGACCAGCGCTTCGATGTCGTGCATGTCCTGCCCATCGCAGAATCTCGGCAGTGGTCGATCCCGGTCGCGTATGTGTGCGGGCTGGCCGAGGGTTGGTTTCCGCGCACCTTTGCCCAAGACATCTTCTTTGACGACCAGGAGCGCGTCGAATTGCGCGAACGGGGTCTCGACCTGCGCACCTCGGCGGACCGCGCACAAGCGGAGCGCCGGCTGTTCGAGATTGCCTCTACGCGAGCCACGCGGCAGCTCGTCTTGAGCTATCCCCTGCGCGATAGCCGAGGCGAGCCGCTGGTGAGATCGAGCCTGATCGAAGACCGGTCGGCCGAAGTCTGGCGCAGCCCTCGGCTGCGCATGGGTCCCCACGCACCGGCATGGCCGACCGGGTCGGCCGACAGTCTTCCTGGCAGCCTGCTCAGGGCCGTGGCGGAGCGCAACCCGCAATTCAGCGTCTCCGGCATCGGCGACTTCCGGCAATGTCCCTACCGCTTCTTCTCGGGCACCACGCTGCGGCTGCGCGGCAGGCCACCCCTGCCGGGGCAAAGGCTTGACGCGCTAGCGCTCGGCACAGTCGTGCATGCCGCGGTGGATCGGTGGAATCGCAACGGCGGCCAGATCGGCGAGATCTTGGATGATGCCTTCAAGGAGAAGTTGAAAGAGCTCCACCTTGAGGAGACGTTCCGCACCGAGCGCTATCGCTTGGCGCTCCGCGCCGACCTGGAGCGCTTCGCCGACAGCAAGCAGACCATTCAAATGGCGGTGCCCGACGGAATGCAATCGCGCTTCGAAGAAGCCGCGGAATTCTGCATCCGAAGCCTTGGCTCCCAGCCTGTCGTCAAGTGCCGGATCGACCGTTACGACGTTGACCAAGACCTACGCTGCCTGGTCACCGACTACAAATACGCCCGGCCGAATCGGGTCAAAGAGCTGCTCAAGCAGCATCTGGAGGGCGAAGAGCTCCAGATGCTGCTCTATCTGGCCGCGCTGGAGCAGCAGATGGACTTCGAGCCGACCGGCATGGTGCTGTGCGGCCTACGCGGCGAGACCAGCGTTGCGGGCGCGGCGGTCGGCGGCGAAGGCGGCCTCCTGCCGATCTCCCAAGACGCCATGCGCTCGCTGCTGGAAACCGCTCGCAGCGAGGCTGCTGAAGCAATCGGGGAAGTGCTGGAGGGAGGAATCGCCGTGCGCCCGCGGGACCGCGAGTTCTGCACCAGGTTCTGCGAGTTCGGCAGCATCTGCCGCGTCGCATGGCCGCAACCCAGCGAATGCGGCGAATCCAAGGGCGGCGCGGCCTGATGCAACTGACGCCGGAGCAGCTGCGCGCCGTGCAGAGCTGGCAGCGTGGCGACATTTGCGTCGTCGCAGGTCCTGGATCGGGCAAGACCCGCGTCTTGGTCGAGCGGCTGCGCTGGCTGATCGTCGAACGGCGAGTGCGGCCCGAGCGCATTCTCGCCATCACGTTCACCGAGAAGGCTGCGCTTGAAATGCACTCGCGCTTGGTGGGAGAAAGCGGCCCAGCCAGCGAACATCGAAGCCTCTTCGAGTCCGCCCAGATCTCCACCATTGACGCGTTTTGCAGCCGCCTGCTGCGCGAGCACGCGCTCGAGGCAGGCGTAGACCCAGGGTTCGAGATGCTGGATGCCGGCGAGGCGGACGAATTGCTCGCCGGAGCCATCGAAGACGCGCTCGACGAGGCGTTCGGCAAGGGCGGACCGGATCTGGATGCATTTCTCGCGGGATATGCGCCGGGCGCGGCACGATCGGCAGGCGAGGACGCCACATCGATTCAGAGAGATCTGGCGAACCTGGTCTATCGCATCCGGAGCTACGGTTGCAGGCCGTTCATTCAGCGCCCCACGCCGCCCCTGCAAGCATTGTCTGAAGCCCTGCGCAGCCTATCCCAGATCAAGCGCGCCGCAGAGTTCGCGCATGCTGCCCACGAGCTCACGGCTTCCTCCACCAAGGACGTTGCCACGCTCGCCGCAAAGCTGGAGTCGATCGCAGCGTTGGTGAAGCCAGTCCAAAAGCGCGGTGCGTTGAAGCAACTAGTGGGCGAAATCAAGGACGAGCTGTTGCCGGCCTGCCGCTCGGCGGCGGCTTCGGCGGCTAACGAGCCGGGCCGCAAGTGGCTACGCAGGCTGGCGCGACGCACGCTGGACGATTTCGGGGCGGCCAAACAAGCATCCGGTCGGCTCGACTTCGACGATGCGCTGGCGCTGGCAGCGGATCTGCTTGGATCGCGGGACTGTCCGACCCTGGCCTTCGAGCACATCTTGATCGACGAGTTCCAAGACACGAACCCGCTGCAGGTGCGCTTGGTCGACCGCTTGCTGGACGCGCACGGAGGCCATCGGCCAGTTCGGTTCGTAGTCGGCGACATCAACCAATCGATCTACGGCTTTCGACACGCGGATCAGAACGTTTTCCGGGAATATCGAGAGCGCGTCGAGGAGAGCGGAGGGGACGTGATCCGCCTGCTGGACAATTTTCGTAGCCGCCCGGAATTGCTGGCAGCGGTGCATCGCCTGCTGCCAGGCGGCGGATCCAGCGGGGTGGAGCAACACCGCCTCAACGCCGCGAACCAATTCCCCGCCAAAGAGCGCCCCTGCCTAGAAGTACAGATCGTGTGCGACGCCGGTACAGAGTCGCGCACGCAGGAAGCGCTTCGCCTGGCGCAGAGGCTGCGCGCGTTGAAGTCGGAGCTGAGCATTGCCGATCGAAGGGCAGGCAGCGGCGCCCGCAGCCTGCGCTGGGGAGACGTCGCCATCCTTGTGCGCACGCACGCTGCGGGCGCAGTGCTGGCACAAGTGCTCAGACAGCAGGGAATTCCGTGCCTGACTATCAGTGACCGAGGGCTGTTCCAAGCCCCCGAGACCGCAGAACTCGCCGCCTTCCTGCGGGTGGTGCGCAACCCTCGGGACGAGATCAGCCTTGCGGCCGTGCTGAAGTCTCCATTTTGCGGCATCACGGACGCGGCACTGCTGCAAATCAGACTCCGCTTCGAGAACCTGTCCGAAGCACTGGCGGTCGACCCGCCGGCTGCGGCTGGGCTGGACGCCCATGGTGCGAGGCGGCTGGCGCGCTTCGGCGAGCTGCTCGCTCGGTGGCGCGCAGATCGGGCGACGGTGCCGCCCAGGTTCTTGCTGGCGCGGTCTGTCGCCGAGTGCGGATACCGATCCTTCCTGGCCCGGCAGGACGATTCCGACCTGGCGCTCGCTCACGTCGACCAATTGTTCGAGTGGATCGCCCGAAAAGAACAGCAGGGGCTCAATTCCTTGGATGCGATTTCCGCCGCCCTCGACCGGGCGCTTGAAACGAAGCAGTCCGAGGACGCCGCGCCGGACGGGGCCGAGGGCTCCGAGGCAGTGCAAGTGCTAACTATGCACGCAGCCAAGGGCTTGGAGTTTCCTGTCGTGGTACTGGCCGCGCTGCAAAGCCGCCCGAACGCGCACCAGCCGGGCCTGTTGTTCTCGGAGGATCATGGCATCGGAGCCCGCTGGCGCCATCCGTTTGAAGGCAGCCCGGTACCGGACGATGCGTTTGCGCGAACCAGCGCGGACATCGCCGCGCGCGAGCGCACAGAGGCGGAGCGACTGCTGTACGTGGCCATGACCCGGGCCGAAGAGCATCTAATCCTCAGCGCGACGTTCCCGGGTGCTGCGCAAAAAGCCGGCTGGTTCAAGACAGTCTTCGAAAGGCTCGGCATTGCACCAAAGGAAGCTCCGAGCGAAGCAACCGAGCAGCGCACTGCGGGGAACGTCAAGTTCCTCTATTGCAAGACATCTGAGCAAGTTCCCCGCAGCCAGGCGCAAGCCGCCGAGGTGCCGGCCGAACCGGAGGTGCTACTACCGCTGGCCCCAGCAGCGCAGGCCGACTATTCGACCGCCGTCACATCGGTGTCGCTGTTTGCCGATTGCCCCCGAAAGTACTTTCTCTCGCGCTACCTCGGGCTCGAGTCCGATGCCCAAGGCTCGTGGCAGGCCGTCGATCAAGACGACCATGGCAGGCAGCGGCGGGGTCGTGACGACATCGACCCCTCGTTGTTCGGCCAGCAGGTCCACGAGCATCTCGCAGGCCAGCTGGAGGACCCAAGCCCTCCGGTCAGGGCACTTGCAGAGCGATTCACGAATCACGATCTTGGTCATCGCGCCGACAGTGCAGATCGGATCGACCGCGAGATGGCATTCGTGTTCACGGTCGGCAACTCCTTGCTGCGCGGCACGGTCGACCTGTTGTTCGAAGAGGGCGGTGAGCGGATCTTGGTCGACTACAAGACCGACAATCGACCGGCTGCCGGGCTGGAAGTCTCGGCGAAGCAATATGCTCCCCAACTCCAGCTATACGCCGCCGGGCTGGCCAAGGCGCAACGGCGTGTAGATCGCGCCATCGTGTTCTATCTCCGCAACGGCACACCGATTGACATTGACGTCAGCAGTCGCGCGCTCGACGGCGCAACGCGCCTCGTCGAAGAATTCTTTGCGGCCCAGCGCTCGCAAGCGTATCCGCTGCGCGAGGGTGCCCACTGCCTACAGTGCCCGCACTTCAGGCGTGCCTGCCCGGCGCAGCCGGACTCGATAACAGCAGCACGCTGAGCGCTGGCGGCCCGGGTTCGGCCTTGAACTGCTGGTAGCGGCGGCGGGCGCAAGGGTTGCACCTGCGGGAGTCTCGGCACTGTCAGACCGGTGTGCTGGTCCGCTCACGTTGGCGCGCGTTCAGGCCGGCGATGCGGAGTCTGCGAAACGACACGGGGAGTGACCCGCAGCGATGGCGAGAACGGGAACCCTTCAGAATCGGCGTGTCGCAACCAAGCTGCAGATCGGGAGATCGCCGAATGAGCGCTCGCAGACCCGCCTCGTCGCGTACCGGGCGAAAAGCAAGCCGTACGCCGCAACGCGGCCGAACTAGCTGGCCTCCGGATTGCGGGTGCGCTCCTTCACTTGAAGGCACCCAACGGCCTCGCCGCACTGATCCGTTTGCCTCGGCTTCGGCCTGATTGCACGTCTCGGAACGCGAATCTGAGGCTCGCGCGCTAGGCAAGCATGTCTCGTGCCGCTGAGGCGATGCAGCGCGCCGAAATACCGAACCGGTCCAGAAGTTCGTCGGGCTTTCCGCTCCGGGCGATGCCCCTGACAGCAAGCTGGCGCACCTGCGCATGCTCCTCGGCCAGCGCGGCCAACACCGCCGAGCCGATGCCTCCGTGGGCATAGTGGTCTTCCACCGTGATGACCTTGCCGCCACATTCTTGGGCCGCCGCCACCAGAGTCTCGCGGTCAATCGGCTGCACGCTGAACAGGTCGATCACCCGAGCCTCGATTCCCTCCGTCGCCAGTTCGTCCGCCGCCTTCAACGCCTCGTAAAGGGTCACGCCAGCGCCGATGATCGCAACGCTGTCATCGGCACTCGACCTGAGCACCTTGGATCGTCCGACTTCGAACACCTCGCCGGATCCATACAGGATCTCCGTCTTGGGGCGGCTTGTGCGGACGTAGACCGGCCCGTCAATGCCGGCCGCCAGCTCGATCGCCCGCCAAGCGCTGGTCGCGTCGCTGGGATAGAAGACCGTGTAGTTTGGCTCGGCGCAGGCCATCGCCAAGTCCTCCAAGCCCATCTGCGAGGCACCGTCCTCGCCGATCGAGATTCCGGCGTGCGTCCCCACCAGCTTGATGTTGGTCGAACTGATGGCCGCCAGCCGCATGAAGTCGTACCCGCGCGCCAAGAAGCACGCAAAGCTCGAGGCGAACGGGATCTTGCCTCGACACGCCAAGCCCATCGCCACTCCGACCAAGTTCTGCTCGGCGATGTAGCACTGCAGGAGCCGCCCCGGATCGGCTTTGCCAATGTCTGTGGTGAAGGTGGAATTGCCCACATCGCCATCGACGCCGACGATGCGCGAATCGGCGCGGGCCAGCGCCTCCAGGGCCGCTCCGTATGCCTGGCGCGTCGCAACCACCGGGCCGCCGGGCTGGTACGGGGGCGGCGCGGCCTGCCTCGGCTCCGCAGGCTGCCCGTTGCCCGCGCGCGGCAGGTTCGGCGTCCACTCGAAGCTGGCGCCCGTAAGCTGGGCTTGGAGCGCCTCCAGCGTCTCGTCTGCAAGCTCGCCTTTGGGGATCGGCTTGCCGTGCCAGCCATCCTTGTCCTCGGCGCAGGGGATGCCCCGGCCCTTGTAGGTCTTGGCCAATATGACGGTCGGCTGGCCAACAGATTCGCGCGCCTTGGCGTAGGCCTCGATCAGCGCCTCAAGATCGTGGCCGTCCACAACCAGAGTCTCCCAGCCGAACGCTTCCCAGCGAACCCGGTAAGCGTCCATGTCGTGTTGCAGCATAGTCGGCGCGCTCTGCCCCAGCCGGTTCACGTCCACTGTCGCAATCAGATTGCCAAGACGATCGTTGGCAGCCATCGAAGCGGCTTCCCACACCGATCCTTCGGCGACTTCACCGTCTCCCAGCAGGACCCAGATGCGCCGCTCGTTGCCATCCAGCCGGCAGGCGTGGGCCATGCCCACCCCCACGCTGAGGCCCTGTCCGAGCGAACCGGTGGCCACGTCGACAAATGGCAGAGTCGTGGGCGGATGACCCTCTAGGTCGGAGTCGATGCGGCGTAGGTTGAGCAGCTCGTTTTCCGGGATGTACCCGACTTCCGACCACGCCGCGTACAGTATCGGGGCGGCGTGGCCCTTGGAGAGGATGAAAACGTCATTGGCCTCGCTGGCCGGGTCTTGCGGGTCATAGCGCATCGCGTCGAAGAACAGCGCTGTCATGATCTCGGCCGCCGAGGCACAGGTAGTCGGATGTCCGCTGCCGGCCTCGGTGGTCGAGCGGACCGAGTGGATCCTCATCATCGTGGCCTTGTCTCTGAGGCCATCGAGTGTGTTCGTTGCAAGTGCGGTTGACATGGGATTGGCTGGAACCTCTCAAAGGGCGCGGGCAGCGCAGCTTGGCAACAGCTCAACTGGCCGACGGATAGCGCTCCGCTGCTCGGAAATCAATAGGGCTGGCCTAGTCTATGACCGCATCCGAGCGGCCTTGGTAGCCGTGCTTCCATCATAGCTCGCAGGCCGCCGAATGCCGCCCAAGCCCAGTCGGCCAACTGCCGCGCCAGAAGCGAGATCGGCTTGCCTCACGCAATATAGTGATTAGAACAGGCGGAATGAAGGTCTCCAAGCACAAAGCGCTCTTCGACGCTATCGACCTCGACTGCGGCCAGACCCTAGCGCCCGTTACGGTCGCCTACGAGACGTACGGCGAGTTGAACGAACCGCGCTCGAACGCGATCCTGATTCTCCACGCCTTTTCCGGCGATGCCCACGCCGCTGGCAGCGATGCCAACGGCGGGCAGCGCGGCTGGTGGGACAACATGATCGGGCCGGAGAAGGCCTTCGACACGAATCGCTACTTCGTCATCTCCTCGAACGTGCTTGGTGGATGCGCGGGCACGACCGGGCCGAGTTCGACCAACCCCGCCACAGGCCAGCCCTACGGCTCGCAGTTCCCGCAGGTATCGATCGCCGACATGGTTCGGCTGCAGAAGCAGCTGACCGACTCGCTCGGCATTCGGAGGCTCTTGTGCGTCTCCGGCGGCTCGATGGGGGGCATGCAGGCCCTCCAGTGGGCCGCGTCCTACCCCCAAGGAGTCGCATCGGTGATCCCGATCGCCAGCACGCACCGGCACTCCGCCCAGCAGATCGCCTTCAACGAGGTGGGCCGCCAAGCGATCTTGGCCGATCCCGATTTCAGCCAAGGCGACTACTACGGCAGAGCCTATCCGGAACGCGGCCTAGCGGTGGCGCGCATGGTCGGGCACATCACCTACATGAGCGACGACTCGATGCACGAGAAATTCGGCCGGCGGCGGCGGTCGGCCTCCGATGAGAGCGATATGAGCGATTTGTTCGAAGTGGAGAGCTATCTCCGCTACCGCGGCGGCCAGTTCGTCAGCCGGTTCGATGCCAATTCGTACATCGTGATCACGCGGGCGATGGACACCTTTGACATCACCGCGGACCGCAATTCGCTGGAAGACTGCTTCACCCAGGGAGACACGCGCTTCCTGGTGCTCAGCTTCACCTCCGACTGGCTCTACCCGAGCTACCAATCCCAAGAGATCGCCCGGGCCCTGCGCTCGCGGAACCGTGATGTGGCCTACGTCGAACTCCAGTCCAACTATGGCCACGACGCCTTCCTGCTGGAAGCCGACGGCCAAACTCCGCTGATCAAGGGGTTCCTTGAGAACACCTTTCAGCGCTTGGCGGATTGAGGTTGGCGTGGCAGCCGCGCATTGGGCCTGCGGATGTAATTTGCCTCCACCTGCTCCGGCTTGCAGGCCCGGCCGGCAGCGACATCCTTGGCCGCCAGGCGAGCCACCGCAGCGCCGAGCGCCGCCGGAGCCATCTGCCGCGCCGTCTCGCCAACTGCTGCTAGCCCGGCGCCCGCCTCGAACAGCTCGCTCTCGTTGCTGACCAACGTGGCCCCCAGCGAGTGCAATTCCGGCTCCAAGTCGGTCCACTGACAATACACATCCGGCCGCACTGGCTCGGAATCGGCGCCGTAGAAACCGGCGAAGAGCCCCCCGCGCCGGGCATCAAGCACCGACGCGCGCACGCTGTCGCCGTGCGCCGTGGATGCCAGCGCCCGCAAGTTGGATACGCCGACGATCGGCTTGCGGTTCGTTTCGGCAAGCGCCTTGGCAGCCACCAAGCCGACCCGGATGCCGGTGAAGGATCCCGGACCTGTCGCGGCGGCGTAGCAGTCGAGATCGGACAGCGCCAGCGAGTGCTCGGCCAGCAATCCCTCGATCGCCTGGAACAGCGTCTCGCCGAATCCTGGCCCCTCGCCCAATAGAACCTCGGCGACTACCCCGCCGTCGCGGAGCAAGGCGATGCTGCCCTCGCGGCGAGCCGTGTCGATAGCGAGCAGCTGCATCGGGCGATCACGAGCGCTTCGCCCGCGTGCGCCGCTTGGCCGTCCCGCCCTCTGCGATTCGAACCGCTCGAGCGCGCAGCAGGTTGACGGCTTGGTCAACCGTCAGGCTCTCCGGTCCGGTGCCCTTCGGCAGCGACGCGTTGACCTCGCCATCGGTCACGTAAGGGCCGTAACGCCCCGAAAGCACCTTCAACTCGACGTCCGTCTCGGGGTGCTTGCCGAGCACCTTGAGAGGCTCGGCCCGAGCGGTCCGCCGACCACTGGGCTTCTCCTTGCTCAACAGTTCCACAGCTTGCTCCAAGCTGATGTCCAGCGGACTGCTGCCCGGCGGGATGGAACGAATCTCCCCGTCGCAGCGCACGAAGGGGCCGTAGCGGCCATTCGCTGCCACCACCGCGTGGCCGTTGGTGGGGTGATTGCCCAGCTCTCGCGGCAGTGCGAGCAGTTTCATGGCCAGTTCGAAATCGACGGATTCCGGCTCCATGCCGCGCAGCAGAGAAGCCCGCCTAGCGCTGGTCTTGCCCTCGTCGTCCCCAAGTTGAACGAAGGGGCCGTAACGGCCCTGCTTGAGGTAGACGGGCTGGTTCGACTCGGGATCGACCCCCAGCGTCGCCGGACCCTTTCCGGCAAGTTCGAGCAATTCCGTCGCCTTTGCCAGATCCAACTCGTCTGGCGAGAGCTGCTCGGGCACGCTGCAGCGCGCAGTGCCGTCGGAAAGGAACGGGCCGTAGCGACCGATCCGGACCTCCACGCACCTCCCGTCTTCGTGCTTGCCGACCGGCAAAGTGCAGACCTGGCGCGGGTCGATCTTGGCCTCGCCATCTTCGATCAGCGTGTGGAGGCCCTTGAACCCGTTGCCAAAATAGAAGCTCTTGAGGTATTCCAAGCGCCCCAGCTCGCCTCTGGCGATTGCGTCCAGCTGGTCCTCGAGCTTGGCCGTGAACTCGTAGTCGGTGAGGCTCGTGAAGTGCTTTTCAAGCAAGCCCACCACCGCCATCGCAGTGAATGTCGGCACCAGCGCGGTGCCCCGCCGGGACGCATAAGCGCGGGACTGCACCAGATCCACGATCGTGGCCCAAGTGCTGGGGCGCCCGATTCCGAGCCGCTCCAGCTCGCGGATCAGGCTGCCCTCCGTGAAGCGCGGCGGCGGCTGCGTCTGGCGCTCGGATGCCTCGACCGACTCCAGCGCCACGCCGTCGCCCTCAGAAAGCTTTGGCAGCAGGCGCTCCTTGGCGTCGACGGGAGAATCCCCGGGCACGGCCTCGGCCGAGTACGCCTTGAGAAACCCGGCAAACTCGATCGTTTTCCCAGCCGCGCGAAACCGCGCGGCGCCCGCGTCCAGCAACACCGTCGAATTCGTGCCGCGGGCGTTGGGCATCTGGCTCGCTAGCGTGCGGCGCCAGATCATCTCGTAGAGCTTGGCCGCCTCGGTGCCGAGCCGGCTGCGCACTTCGTCGATTGCCCGGAACTGGCCGCCCGCCGGGCGGATCGCCTCGTGGGCCTCCTGCGCGTTCTTCACCTTGTTGCGGTAGTAGCGCACGTTGTCCGAAAGGAAGTCGCGGCCGAACCGCTCCACGATCAGGTTGCGAGCGGCCGTTTTGGCCTCGTCCGAGAGCACGGTCGAATCCGTGCGCATGTACGTGATGAAGCCGTTCTCGTACAGTTGCTGCGCAAGCCGCATTGTGTGCCGCGCCTGGAAGCGCAGCTTGCTGTTGGCCTCCTGTTGGAGCGTGCTGGTGACGTATGGCGGCTGGGGCGAGGCCGAGAAGGGCTTTTCCTCGACCGACGCGATCGTGGCAGACGCAGCCCGGACGGCGTCTTCCACCTCTCGGGCGCGTTCGTCTCCAATCTGCAACGGACGGCGCGCGGAGCCTTCGGTGCCCGCCTTGAGCGCGCCGGTGTCCGGATCGAAGTCCTTGCCAGTGGCCACG
The DNA here is from genome assembly GCA_965207255.1 of Bryobacterales bacterium. Classification (GTDB taxonomy): domain Bacteria; phylum Acidobacteriota; class Terriglobia; order Bryobacterales; family UBA6623; genus VXMF01. Next base: position 2,177,785 of record OZ242276.1, read on the forward strand.
CGCACTCCCGCCAGCTCCACGAGGTCTGCCTCGAACGTGACACCTTCCTTGGCGAAGCGCGCCTTCAGCCCCCAATAGCTGGCCTTGGTGAAGCGTTGGCGGGCGCGCTCGCGCACCACCATGAGCCGCACCGCTACGCTTTGCACGCGCCCGGCGCTCAGCTTCGGGATCATCTTCTTCCACAGCAGCGGGCTGACGCCGTAGCCGAACAGGCGGTCGACGATCCGGCGCGTCTCTTGGGCCCGGACCAAGTCTTGGTTGATGTCCCGCGGGGACTCTAGCGACTTGCGTATGGCTGTCTTGGTGATCTCGTGGAACACCAGCCGCTGGTACGGCACCTGCGGGCCGAGGAGGTCTTTCAAGTGCCAGCTAATGGACTCTCCCTCGCGATCTTCGTCAGTGGCGAAGTAAATGCGGTCCGCCCTCTTGACAGCGGCCCTCATCTCCTTCACCAAGTCCTTCTTGCTCCTCGGAATCACGTAGACCGGCTCGAACTCCCCCTCGACATTGACGCCAAGTCGGCCCCAAGGCTTCTTCTTGTACTTGGCCGGAACTTCGGTCGCGCTGTTGGGCAGGTCGCGGACATGCCCGACCGATGCCTTCACCACGAAGCCCTTAGGCAGGAACTTCGCGATCGTGCGGGCCTTGGTGGGCGACTCGACAATGACGAGGACGCTCGTTTCGCCCGTGTTGGAGGAGGCAGGCATATTGCTCCTATTCTCTATAGCACCAATCAGGGCAACGGGCGAAACGCGGCAGGGGACAGGCGGAGCGAACTACCTACCGATCACTGGTGGCTACCCACTTGGTAGACATAGATCGGATGGGCTGCGCCGCTGACCGGCACGGTGACGGTCTTGGAAGGATTCCAGCCGGGAATTTCCCACATGTAGCAAGCGACTCGCGTGCCGGGACGCAACTCCTCGAGGAGTTTGGGGCGCAACTGCCTGTGGGCCGACGTGATCAAGAAGAGCGTCACGACGGTCGCCGGCCGCAGGTCGGCCTCGAAGAAGTCGCCCTCGCGCACCTCGACCCTGTCTTGGACCCCGGCCGCGCTGATCGCCGAACGCGCCTCTTCCACCAGCGCAGGGTTGATCTCGTAGCCAACGGCGCGGGCGCCCCGATTCTTGGCGGCCCGCAGCAGGATCCGCCCGTCGCCGGCTCCTAGGTCGTAAACGACGTCTTCTTCGGAGACCTCTGCCACTTCGATGATGCGATCCACCACGTGCCAAGGCATGGGCACATACGGCGCGACGCTGCGCTGGTCCAATAGCGGCACTTGGGCGCGGGGTTGCGCGGAAAGGCTGGCACTCCCCGGCAGCAGCATGCCGGCCGCGGCCAATGGCGCGGCGGCGGAGAGCAATGCTCGGTGTGCGAGACCCATCGCGAAACCAGCGGGCTTTGCCGCTTGCGAACGTTTCTATCAGTTACTATAGCGCCGGTCCGGCAAATCCCCGCGCAATTCCGCCAACCAATCGGCAGACATTGGGTCGGATCGCCCCGCAGCGTCGAAAAAATTCTTGCGGGCGTGAATCCTAGAGGCGCTCTCGGTCGTCCCACAGAACGCATGCCGGTGAAGCACACACCAAGATCACAGGCGCGACGGGCGCTTGAGGCGGGGAGAGCACCTTGGCAGACGCCTAGAACGGGCCGCGCATTGTGGGCTGCGACCCAGCAGTCCGCATCGCTTGGTGCTAACATTTGAAAGGGTGTTGAAACGATGGGGAGACGATTTCGACCTGATGCGCTAGAGCGCATTCCCTTGCTTCTGCTGGCAGGCTTGCTCGTCGCCGGGGTCGGCGCTGCTCAGGAGGATCTCGATTGGCAGTCGCCGGACGGCAGCTTCCCGGATCACGGAGGCTGCACGTACTTCGGCCCTGGAGGTGGCCTCTCGCCCGTCAGCACGGCAGCCAGCGATTTCGCGGCGATGAAGTTGCGCACGCGCAACACCGAGAGCGTCTTGGCGATGATGCCACAACGCCGCAACGGAGGGATCATTCCGGGCAGCGCCTCGGCTGGTGCGGCAGCCACGGCGAACCCCGGCGCCTGCGCGGGCATCGACGACTGCATCCAGAAAACCGCTGACGCGGCTGGTATACCGCTAACGTACCTAACGACCGACGCCGAATTCCTGCGCCGCGTGCGGCTCGACCTGACCGGGCGCATTCCGACCAAGGCCGAGGTGCTCGCGTTCTCGGCCGACACCTCCCCTACCAAGCGCGAAACACTGGTCGGCCGGCTACTGCAAACGCCGGAGTGGGCTGATCGCTGGACGATGTTCTTCGGCGACCACTTCCGCAACACCCGCTTAACTGCGCAGGTCAACCGCTACAACTGGGGGCGCGATTCCTTTCATCTCTACTTGCGGAATTCACTGCTGCAGAACAAACCGTACGACCAAATGGCGCGAGAGATGCTGGCTGCCGAAGGTGTCAGCGACGGGCGCGCCTACCCCGAACGCTACACGAGCTTCCAGCACTGGCAGCGGACCTACCGCAACCTCAACGACAATCCCGTCCGGGCTTCGGCGGTGGGGTACGTGGTCGGCGGGCGCACCATAGGCGGGCCGATCCAGGACACGTACGACACGCTCGCTTTCTTCACGGCGAGGGACTTCCTCGGAATCTCGGTCATGGACTGCGTGCTGTGCCACGATGGCGCCGGACACCTAGAGCCGCTCACGGTTTGGGGCGCGGCGGCCAAGCGCTCCGAAGGGTGGGGGCTGGCGGCCTTCTTCTCGGACGTGCCGCGCTTCCAGACTTGGCGGTACCGCTATCCGCGCGAGCTCCCGAACAACCCCAGCAACGGTCGCCGCGTACAAGTCAACTACTACATCGTCAACGACTTGGCGCAGGGGCAGCACCAGCGGGCCCGGTACGGTGACACCGCCGGAGAATACTTGGGCCAGACCTCGGGCGGCAATCGCCCGGATCGGTATTTCCCACAGCGCTTCGTCACGCCCGAGTATCCGTTCGAGAGCCGGGCGTCAGTGAATTCAAGCATGCGGCTGCGCGAACAGGTGGGCTGGCACCTAACCTCCGACCCACAATTCGCCCGGGCGGCAGTGAACTACATCTGGCGTGAGTTCTTCTCGCGGGGCATTGTCGAGCCGGCGGACCAGTTCGACCTAGCGCGGCTCGATCCCGGATCACCGCCGCCTGCCGGCTGGGACATCCAGCCCTCGCACCCGCAGCTGCTCGAGTGGCTTGCGAAGGGCTTCCAAGACAGCGGCTTCGATCTGAAGTGGCTGATGAGGGAAATCACCACCTCGCAAACGTACCAACTGTCCTCGCGTTACGAGGGCGTGTTCAATCCGCTGCACGAGAAGTATTTCGTGCGGCATCAGGTCAAGCGCTTGACAGCCGAGCAGGTCGTTGACGCGGTGATGGTGGCCAGCAACCAGTACACCTCATTCCGGGGATCGGATTCCCTGCGGAACGTTGACTTCGCAATGCAGCTCTCCGACGTCAACGGGGTGCCGCTAGGCAACAACACCTTTGCCCGCAGCGTCCGGGCCTTGTTGGATGCATTCACGCGAGGAGACCGCGAGGAGACGCGGCGCAGCGGCGAGGGCAGCCCGCTGCAAGCTTTGGGCTTGATGAACAACCGGTTCGTGCTGAACCGCATGAACCGCAACAATCAGGCTTCGACTCTGGGGCAGTCCATCGAGTTGGCTGACGACGCCCTTGTGACAAACCTGTACCTGAGCGTGCTCAGCCGCCCGCCCACCGCCGAGGAGACCGCGTTCGGAGTCAATTACCTGCAGGGAGGAAATCGGGGGAACCGCGCCACCAACCTCATGTGGGCGCTGTTCAACAAGACGGACTTCTACTTCAACTACTAGGCGAAGGCGAGGATTGCCATGAACGAGCGAGAACGATTCGACAAGATCGTGCAGCGGCGCCAGCCGACGCACCACAGCTTCTTCGAACGCCCTCACAGCACACGGCGGCACTTCTTCCGCGACACGCTGACGGGCGTGGGGGGCTTCTTCCTGGCCGACCGGCTGGGCCGCGGGCAAACCGAGACCACCGGGTCGGTACAGCCCATGAACACCGCTAGGAACGTGATCTTCCTGTTCTTGCGGGGGGCGCCGAGCCATGTCGACACCTTCGATTTCAAGAACCTGCCGGGGGTAACCCCGCGCAGCTTCCAGCCGGAAAGCTTCCTGAACGGGGAGATCACTCTGCCGATGGCCTTGCTGGGCAACACCTCGCGCGTGGTAGACAAGATCGCCATCATCCGCTCGGGGCTGGCTTGGGCGCGGGCGCACCCGCTGGCGCAGACGTGGCTTCAGATCGGGCGCAACCCGACCTCCCCGACCGGCCGGATTGCCCCGCATATTGGCAGCGTGGTGGCCATCGAGAAAGAGCCAGAACGCCGAGCCAATCAGGCTTTCCCAACCTTCATCTCACTGCAGGCGCGGAATATTTCCGGCGCGGGCTACTTTCCGGTGGAGTACGGACCTTTCCAAACCTACGCCAACGCGAGCGGACTGGCCACTGCCAGCCACCCCGGAGGCGAAGCGGTCTTCCAGGATCGCTGGGAGCTGCTGCACGAGATCGACAGCGAGCTGCGCGGTGAGAACTCGCCGTTCGGCCCGCAGGCGTCCGGCATGGGCAGCCTCTACCATGGCGCCCGGCGGCTCATGTTCAACCCGAGCGTGAATGCCGCCTTCAGCTTCACCAACCAGGAGCGCGTCCGCTACGGAAGCACCGGCTTCGGCGATGCAGTGCTGACAGCCCGCAAGATTGTGGAGCAGGATCAAGGGACCCGCTTCATTCAGATCGACTCGTTTGGCTGGGACCATCATGGTGACATCTATAACCTTGACAACAATCCGAACGGCAACAACATCTACCGTCAGACCGCGCAGTTTGATCCTGCCTTCGCGGCCCTGATCGAGGACCTCGACAGTTCGGGCAAGCTCGACGAGACGCTGGTCTTGGCCGGTGGCGAGTTCGGAAGAACGCCGGGTCAGCTATCGAACGCGCGCAACGGGCGCGACCACTACCTGCAGATGTTCTATGTCTTGGCAGGCGGGGGCGTCACGGGCGGCAAGGTGATCGGAGCTACCAGCGACCAAGGCGGGCGCGGCCCCGGATCCTTCACGACCGAGTATGGCTGGTCGCGGCAGAGGGACATCCGCCCCGAGGACATCGAGGCAACGATCTACTCCGCACTTGGCATAGACTGGACCACAGTCCGCTACGACGACCCGCTGGACAGGGGCTTCTACTACGTGCCGGTGTCCGACGACGACGCGTACGCTCCCGTCCACGAACTGTGGGCTTGAGCAGCGGGTGCTAACTCGGCCGCACGATAGCCCAGTGGCCAGCGGCGTCCTGCAAAGCGCGCCGATACGGGGAGTCTTGCAGGTCTGCGAGGCTCTCCAGCGCTACATCGCAGAATTGTACTGCCCTGCGGCGGACTTCTGCGATGGCATCGTAGCGATCGAGGATCTCTAGCATCCGGACAGCCGGCACGGAATCGTAACCGCCTTCGCGCACAACCGTTTCGACCTGTGCCCGTTCCGCGCGGGTGCAGGACTGCAACGCCAGAATCATGGGCAGCGTCACCTTGCCCTCCTTGAGGTCGTTGCCCACCGGCTTGCCCAGGACGGACTCGCTGGCCTCGAAGTCGAGCACATCGTCGATGAGTTGGAAGGCCATGCCCACGTTCCAGCCGTAGGTTCGGAGGCGCTCCTCGGTCTGTTCGGGCGCGTTGGCCATCAACGCTCCCACAAGGCTGCAGGCCGACAGCAGGCAGGCGGTCTTGCGATGGATGAGCTCGTGATTCTGCTGTTCAGTGACGTCAATACGGCCTATCAACTCGGCCTGTAGCAACTCGCCCTCAACCATCATCTTGGTCAGGTCGGTGAGAATGTCGAGGATGCGGAAACTGCGCTCGCGCAATGCGATGGAGAAGGCTTGCATGTAGAGCCAGTCACCGGCCAGCACGCTGACTTGGTTGCCCCACAATTGGTTCGTCGACGGGTTGCCGCGGCGCACCTCCGCGCCATCGATGACATCGTCATGCACCAAGGTTGCGGCATGGATGATCTCCATCACAGCAGCCATGCGGATCGGCCCGTCGCCATGTTCGCCGCAAGCGCGGGCCGACAGCAGCAGCAGAGTCGGCCGGAGTCGCTTTCCGCCGCTGGCGCTCAAGTGCCGGCTGATCGCGGTGACCACATCCTGGCAGCAGACGGTGTCCAAGGCTATCACCTTGTCGACCCGCTTCAGGTCGGACGCCACCAGTGAAAATAGTGCCAACTTGGACATCGGCGCCTGCTTCAACTGAGTCATCCGCCGCCCTGCCCTAGCACCTACAGTCTATCGAAGACCGCGCTCGCTTTCGGTGCCAAGGGCCGTCGTGAGCTACTATGCCGCTCCCGCAAGGGGCACCTCTTCCGCGATTTGGCCGGTCGGGTCGAAACAGATTTCGGACGGCTCCCCGGTTGCTTCAATCAGCGGGTTTTCCCGTATCGACTCGAAAATGCCCTCGCTGACGCGCATGCCGCCGAGTTCCATGGTATTGCGGATCCACACGACGCTGCATTCGGCGCTGGCCGCGCGTCCGCAGGTCGCCAAGATTCGCTCGATGCACTCGCGGTCCGTCGGGAAGTGCGGCGGGCACATGCAACCGATGGTGCTCGACGCGGTGAAGGAGTTGATCCACGTCTTTTCGAAGTCGACTGCATGGAACAGGCGGTCGTGGATCACATCGCACATACCGATGCCGACAGCGTTGCCTCCCCCGTGGGGTGTGAGACTGCGGGCGTAGATGCGCTCGATGCGCGGCAGGTCCGGCCAACAATTCCGTCCCATCCACGAGCGGTTGATCACCTTGGTGTCCATCCCCGAACCGGAGATGTTCTTGCCAATCTCGTCCACGATCAACAGATCGAAGGCCTCGACCGGCAGATCGGCCTTCCAGCGCTTGACCCGCGCCAGCAGTTCTTCCTCGTCCGCGACCATGTTGCTGGCACCCAAGGCGTGAACTTCCGCGGTTTGATGGTTGGCGTCCTCGAGAATTGCCAATCCGCCCAGCATGCGGCCGGTGGCTAGCATCACGGAGCCAACCTCCCGGATGACCTGCTCAAGGCCGAGGCGCACGGCCCACATGTGGTAGCGCTTGGCCCCCTCCCACTTTCCGAGCCCGATGGCCATCATCTTGTGAACACCGCTCTCGATGCGCCCATCGAATCCCGTGTGCCACTTGACGCGGCTGCACAGCATGACACCGTCCGCGTCCCAAGCTTCCCGATCCATCGAAACGGCGATGCCTTGGGGCGTCTCGCCGATCGGCACCACATCCAGCGAGCTCACAACGGGCACTCCCATCGAACGCTCGGTGATGCCGTAGTGTGCGAGCACTTCGCGCTGCCCTTCCGCCGTCCCGCCGCCGTGGCTGCCCATGACCGGAATGATGAAGGGCTTGACCCCTTGATCGAGCCACGAGTCCACAACAGCTTTGACGATCGTGTCGATGTTGGCGATCCCGCGACTGCCGACTCCCACCGCAATGCGACTGCCGGTCGGAACAGCGGCGACCCACGGCGCTCCAGCCATCTCCTCGCGAACGGAGCGATAGACATCCGGCAGCGCACGATCTGGGAAACGCTGGCGGATCGGAATCAGTCGCGGCAGAGCCATGGGAAAAAATTATAGCGACACTGCCCGGCGATAATGGTGGGCACATGCGAGGCGTCGGCAGCGCGCGCCTTTCGAGGCGTCACGCACTGTGGTTGGGCAGCGGCGCGGCGATCGGCCCGCTGGCAGCGATAGTGGAAGGCGCAGTGAACTCCAGCCTGACAGCGGTCCCCGGCATTCGGGTCGGACATTGGACACACCCGTCCGGCTCTACCGGCTGCACCGTAATCTTGGCCGATGGCGGTGCGGTGGCGGGCGTGGATGTCCGGGGAGGCGCCCCCGGCACCCGGGAAACCGACCTGCTGCGGCCGGAAATGAGCGTCGATTCCGTGCATGCGGTGGTCCTGTCTGGAGGGAGCGCTTACGGACTGGCCGCGGCCGACGGGGTGATGCAGTATCTGGAAAGCGAGGGCGTCGGCTTCCCGGTGGGCGGCTCCGTGGTGCCAATCGTGCCCGCAGCCATATTGTTCGACCTAGGCATCGGCGATCCGAAGGTGAGGCCAACAGCAAGATCCGGGCTCGCAGCGGCAAGAGGCGCCTCGCGGCAGCCCGTGCCAATGGGAAGCGCGGGCGCGGGTGCCGGCGCGACCGTGGGCAAGCTGTTCGGTCCCGGTCGCGCCATGCGCGGCGGGTTGGGTTCGGCGGCGATCACGCGTCCAGATGGCCTGGTCGTCGGTGCCCTCGCGGCTGTCAACGCCCTGGGCGATGTCGTCGACCCCGCCACCGGCGAAATCGTGGCGGGGGCGAGGACTGCCGATGGATCCGGATTCGCCGACAGCATCGCGCAACTGCGCTCCGGACGCCGCGCTAGGCCGTCGGGAACGGCCCAAAACACGACCATAGCGGTTGTTGCGGCCAACGTGACCTGGACCAAGACACAAGCTGCCAAGGCCGCGCAGATGGCGCACGACGGGTTGGCCATGGCGATCCGCCCGGCCCACATGCCGTTTGACGGGGACACCGTGTTCGCACTGGGCACGGGCGGTCGCACTGTCGATGCGCGCATGCTCGGAGAAATTGGCGCACTCGCAGCCGATGCGCTCGCACAGGCAGTCGTCGCTGCCGTCCGCACGGCGGAGAGCGGTTTCGGATTGCCGGCAGCGCAAGACCTATAGACGCAGATCTCAGGCACCCTGCGCGCTCCAACCCAACCCGCTCTCGAATCCCTTGGAGGCGGCGCTTCGGAAGCGGCGCTGGCCGTTCGCTTTGATACAATTTCTTGCGGACACAAGTCATGTCAGTTACAGCATCTGTCAATCGTCGCCGCTTCCTGCAAGGTGCTACGGCGGCAGTCGCCGCCACTGTGCCCGCCAAGTCGCAAGACGCGGCTTCGGCCCGCAGGGTGATCGGCGCCAACAACCGCATCAATGTCGCCCAGATTGGCGTCGGCGGACGGGGGAGCAGCCTCCAGCGGCTGATGCTGCGCATGATCGAAGGCGGCCAGAACTTCAAGATCACGGCCGTGTGCGATGTCTACGAGAAGCGGCGCCGGCTGGCCCAGGAGAACTCCAAAGCCGAGTTTTCCACGCTCGACTACCGCGAGGTGCTGGCGCGGCCCGATGTGGACGCCGTCGTGATCGCCACGCCCGATCACTGGCACGGCACGATGGCCATGGCGGCCATTGATGCGGGCCTAGACGTGTACCTCGAGAAACCGATGACGCACACCATCGAAGAAGCCAAGGCGGTGGCGCGCAAGGTCAGGGAGACCGGCGCCGTGCTGCAGGTGGGCTCCCAGACCACCTCGGCCGACCAGTGGTGGAAGGCCCGCAAGGCGCTGCAGGACGGCATGATCGGCAAACTGATCTCCAGCCAAGGCTCGTACCACCGCAATTCCCTGCGCGGGGAGTGGAACTGGACGCCCGAGCGCGGCCGGGGCTGGGTGATCGAGCCGGATGCCGGCCCGCACGGCCAGGGCGTGAACTACGTCGACTGGAATATGTGGCTGGGTCCGGCACAAAAGCGCGAATGGGACCCCCACCGCTTCTTCCGCTTCCGCAAGTATTGGGACTACTCCGGCGGGATCGCCACCGACCTGTTCTATCACGTGGTCGCGCCGCTGAACATCTGCTGGGGCGAGCCCCAATTCCCCTACCGGGTCACGGCGTCCGGAGGCAAGTATGTGTTCAACGCTCCCGGCGATCGCGAGGTGCCCGACACCATGAACCTGCTGGCCGATTTCGCCAAGGGCCATTCCCTCGTGCTGAGCGCATCGATGGCGAATTCGCGGCACATCCCGGGCCTCATTCGCGGCCATGAAGGCACGATCCTGATGGTCGAGCACGGCCGTTTCGAAGGCAAGACGGACCACATCACCGTAGAGTCCGAGAGGATCTACCAAGATGCCTTTGTCAAGAAGTACGGCACCGAGAAGGTCCAGATCAAGGTCGAGGATCGCGGCCCCGACGCACACATGAAGAACTTCCTGGAGTGCATGCGCACCCGCGCCAAGCCGAACTTGGATGCCGACACGGCTTACCGCGCCCAGACGACGATCTCCATGGGTGTGATGGCGCTGCGCCAAGGCAAGGTGCTGTACTTCGACCCCGACATCGAGGAAGTCACCGAAACGGCGCCCAAGGTCGGCTGAGCATGCTGGCTGCCAGCGCCAAGGCCCGAACGCGGGTCCTCGCGCTCGCCTTGGCTGCATTGGCCGGCGGCTGGAGCTGCTCGGGGGACGGCGGCGCGAATCGCCCGCCCAGCATCCTGCTGATTTTGGCCGACGACCTCGGATACGGCGACGTAAGCGCCTACAACGACCAGGCCAAAGTCGAGACCGAACACCTCGACAGCCTTGCGCGGCAAGGCCTGCGCTTCACAGACGCTCACAGCCCGTCCACGGTCTGCACGCCGACCCGCTACGGCATTCTGACCGGGCGCATGCCGTTCCGCACCGGCATGCGCGGGGTGTTCACCGGGGTGGAAGGCCCCTGCTTGATCGAACCAGGCCGACTCACGCTCGCTCAAATGCTCCGCGAGGCCGGGTACGCCACTGCCATGGTCGGCAAGTGGCACTTGGGCATGACTTTCTTCGATAGGCAAGGCCAGCCGGTGCATGAGATCGACTTGCCGGCACGAACTCGCGAAGAGCGCGCCGCCGCCGGCGTCGAACGCGTTCGGCTAGTGGACTTCAGCCGCGCCATCCCGGACGGACCGCTGAACCGGGGCTTTGATCAGTTCTTCGGCACGGTCGCCTGCCCGACGACCGATTGGCTCTACGCCTGGGTCGATGGCGACCGTGTTCCGGTACCGCCGGAGTCGCTCCTGGATCGAACCCCGCTTCCAAAACATCCCTATGCGAACGACAACCGGCGCGGGCTGATCGCGCCGGACTACGACCTCGAACGCGTCGACTTAGTGTTTCTCGAGCGCAGCGTCCGCTTCCTCGAAGAGCACGCCGCTCGCGAGCCGGATCGGCCGTTCTTCCTCTTTCACTCCATGCAGGCCGTCCACCTGCCATCGTTCGCCGCGCCCGAGTTCCAAGGCAAGACCGCGGCGGGGCCGCACGGCGACTTCCTGTTCGAAATGGACTTCATCGTCGGCGAACTCATGGCCGCCTTGGACCGCTTGGGCCTGGGCGAAGACACCCTAGTGCTCTTCACGAGCGACAACGGGCCCGAGGTTCCCACGACCTACCACATGCGCCGAGACCACGACCACGACGGCGCCCGCCCGTGGCGCGGGGTGAAGCGCGACCAGTGGGAAGGCGGACATCGCGTGCCCACAATCGCCCGCTGGCCGGGCAAGATCCAGCCCGGCTTGGTTAGCGACCAACTCTTCAACCTGACGGACATCATGGCGACGGCAGCGGCGCTGACCGGCTACCCGCTGCCCGCCGCCGTCGCCGAGGACAGCTTCGATTTCTCGGCCCTGCTGACCGGCACGCACGATGGCTCGCCCATCCGGGAGTTCGCGCTACACCAGACTATCTCCCTCGACCTAGCGCTGCGCCGAGGCGCTTGGAAGTATCTCGACCACTCCGGATCGGGTGGAAACGACTACACCCGCCCGTTCCTGGCCGATTTCGCGCTCGACGACGGCGCCCCAGACGCTCCTGCCCAACTCTTCAACCTCGCCAGCGATCCCGGCGAGACGCGCAATCTGTACTACGAAGAAGCCGAGACCGCGAGCCGCATGAAGCAAGAACTGGAAGACTTCAAGGCGACGGGCCGTAGTGCGCCTAGGCGCTGAGACGGGCTACCCGAACAGGAACGCAGCCAGCGCGGGCAATCCGTAGAACAGGACCAGCAAGTACCCTATCGCGAGCAATTTGGAGCGATTCGCCAACTCCGCGAAGCGAGTTACGCCGCTAAGGATGGCTCCGCGCACGGGCGGCCATGGATAGATCAGCAGGGTAGCGGCAAGATTGAAGCCCAAGTGGGTGAGTGCGATTTCGATTCCGGCCTGCGCGTTCGGCCCGGACACCGCCAGTGACGCCATCAGTGCCGTCACCGTCGTACCCAAGTTCGCCCCGATCGTGACGGGGAAGGCTTGCCGCAGCGTGATCAGGCCCACGCCCGCCATCGGCACGAGCAGCGAGGTCGTGATGGAACTCGATTGCACCATCGCGGTGACAACGCATCCGATGATGATCGCCAGCACGCCCGAGCGGCCCAGCGCCGCTTGCACCATGTGTTCGGCCCTCGACAGCAAAGTAGAATGCAGCGCCCGCACAATCAGCATCAACGATGCGAAGATCAGCACCCCACTGCACAGCACCAGCAGCACGCCCTGCGCCTGCGACGTTTCGAAGACCGCTTCGGCCGCCAAGCGCAGCGGCGCGATCGCAGCCTTGAGCATCACCGCAATCGGGCTGTCGAAGTCGCCACCGCCAACGAACGGCAGTCGCTCTGCTAACGCTGCGGCAGACCTGGACAGGAATCCGGTCGCGATCTCCAACGGCAACAGCGACAGCACGGCCAGGAAGTTGAAGAAGTCATGGCACGTCGCCACCGCAAAGGCGCGCCGGAACTCGTCACGCCGGCCCATGTGAGCGATCGACACGATGGTGTTGGTGGCGGTCGTCCCGATGTTGGCCCCCATGATCATGGGCACGGCGTTCGCCAGCGGCAGGGGGTTCTCCGGAGCGGCGACCAAACCCACGACCATCGAGGTCGTGACGGAGGAGCTTTGCACGAGCGTGGTCGTGAGGATTCCGACCATCAGAGCGATGAACGGATTCGACGTAGCACTGAAGAAGGCCTCCAGCAGATCGCCGCCGAGCAGCTTGAACCCATCCCCCAGGCCGCGAATGCCGGCCAAGAAGACGAACAGCAGCAGAACTACCGCCAGCCCTGCGAGCGCGGCAGCCCGGCTCGAAGGGCTTTCGGCTGGAGGTGCCGGTTCCGTAGTCATCGCCGATCTATCACCCAGCTAGAATTCCTCTGCAGGGCCTAGACACTCAGTCTTGTGAGCCGGTTCGGCGAAGGTCAGTCCGCTTGAACTCTGCTCTATCCCCGCGCTCACCATGCGTAGTCCACGTCTTGGCACGAATCAGAATCGATGGCTACGGAAGCGTGCGCGAGCTTCTCCGGCGAGAGCAACATTGTAGCGCCATTGCCCTGTGCGCCGGCTACAGGCGGACGGCCCAAGAAGCGCTTGTCGAGAAGGCGCTCTGTGTCAATCCGCCCCATGGAGGACAACAGGTTCTCTAGCACGTGGGGATTGTCCTGGCGCAGGCCAGCAAGGAATCCGCGCAGCTTTTCGCGGACAGTGCCCGTCTTGTAGGAGCACACGCACGGAGTGATGGGCATACCAGACGCCTCGACGTAAGCCCGGGTCACGTCTTCGGTGACATACACCAAGGGCCGGATCAGGCGGAAATCCCCCGAGCGCGAGGTCGTCACGGGTGGCAAAGCGCTCAAGCGACCGGTGAAAAGTGCGTTGCGCAGCAGGGCTTCGCAGAGGTCGTCGGCGGTATGGCCCAGTGCGACCACATTGCAGCCGAGCTTCGCCGCGACGTCATAAACGGCTCGGCGCCGGAAGCGGCTGCAAGTGTCGCAGCCGTGGGTGGGCTGCTCTTCAAGCAATTTGAATGATGGCTCGTCGACGTAGTACGTCCACTCCATCCCGCGGGCCGAGAGCAGGTCTCCCAGCGGCTCCACGGGCCGGACAAACTTGCCCTGCTCAATCGTAAACGCCCGCAGCGAAAAGTCCACCGGGGAACGCCGGCGAAGCAACAGCAACGCGTCTGCCAGAGCCAGAGAATCCTTGCCGCCTGACACTCCGACCGCGATCCGGTCGCCCTCGCGGATCATGCCGAAATCGGCAATGGCCTTGCCGGTCTTGCGCAGCAGTGTCTTGCGAGCGTTCACGGCGAGCCAAGAGGCGACTAGTCCATTATATGGTGTCCGCTACTGTCGTAGTCCTGGGCGCAGCGCCGGATCGAGCGTGCGCGCCCCGTACCTTCGTCTACGTCGACCAAGACCGCGTTGAGCCGGACTGTGCCGGACGCCGGCTCGAACCGCACCGGCAGAGCAGTTAGGAAGCGCTTCAGCGACTCGTCCTCTTTCATGCCGATCACCGACGCAAGCGGCCCCGTCATGCCGACATCGGTGATGAATGCGCTGCCGCGCGGCAGGACGCGCTCGTCTGCGGTCGGGACATGCGTGTGGGTTCCCACCACCGCGCTCACACGTCCGTCCAGATACCGTCCGAGGGCGTTCTTCTCGCTGGTGACCTCCGCATGGAAGTCGACAAAGCACACGCGCACGTCGGCAGGGAGTTCGGCCAAGAGCTGGTCGGCCTGCCGGAACGGGCAATCGATCGGTGGCAGGTAAACCCGGCCCTGCAGGTTGATGACGGCGTAGGGCACGCCGGTGTCGGTGTGCCCTACGTACAGCCCGCTTCCGGGTGCGTCGGGATAGTTGTGCGGACGCAGCAGCCTAGGCTCGCGCTCCAGGTAGGGGAAAACCTCGCGCTTGTCCCAAATGTGATTGCCGGACGTCAGGACGTGCAAGCCGGCATCGAGCAATTGATCGGCGATCTTGCCGGTCACGCCGAAACCGGCTGCAGCGTTCTCGCAGTTGGCGATGGCAAGGTCGACCTGTTCGTCGACCAGCAGCCGCTGCAAGCTGGCGAACACTGCCCGGCGGCCGGGACGGCCGACGATGTCGCCGATGAACAAGATCTTCATGGCTGGGAACTGTACAGTTTATCGCGGACGCCTCCTAGGACTGGACCGCTGTGCGTGGCAAACGCTAGCCGATGACGGCTAGCTCGTCGCCGACGCAGAGCCGCTTGCCCGCTTGAAGCGGCTCGATCCGGGTGTTGACCGCGAGCCGATAGTAGCCGGGATAGAGAGCAAGGCTGGCATCGTCGCGCCTGTGGCGCTCGCGCAATGCGCCGAACTGCTTGGCCGAGAACGGACGGACCGTCTTGTCGCCGCGGGAATCGAGGGTCGGGACTGCGCACCGCCGACATGGGTTCACTCCCAAGAAGCTCACGTCGCCGATGCGGAACATCTTGGGCCTGTCGGGCGGTCCAAACAGTGTGTCCTCTTCAAACGGCCCGAGGCCTGCAATCTCCAAGTTGGCGCGAAAGCGCCGTCGCACCTCTTCGGCGGATAGCCCGAACCATTCGGCCACGGCATGGATTGACGCCGATCCGATCACGGTAGGTCCGGACGCATCTTCATCGTCGGGAAATCCGGCCACCGAGTTCTGCCCCAGTGACACCGGCTGCCCCAGCACGCGGCCAAACCAGCCCTCTAGGGCACTGTGATCAGCAGGCAACTCGAACCGCCCGGAGTCGGAGTCAGCCGCGAGCTCGACCACCCGGCCCTGGTCGGAGTAAGAGGCCCTGATGGAGAGAATCGTCTCGCCTAAGCGTTTGGCATTGAGGAAGCGGCCCTGCGCGTCGAAAAGCGCATGATCCCTGTCGCCAGCCAGGCGCAATCCAGCGGCAAGCCCCACCTGTTCGAGCTCAAGCGGGTCAAGCGATTTGATCGGATAGATCCGGATGCGCGCCAAGTGCGGTTTCACGCCGAGCATACACGTCCTGAACTCCCACGGTCGCACATCCGCAGTTGCGCTGCGAGATCGCCGTGAAGATAGCCCCCTACGCGATATAGGCTAGAAGGTTAAATGGGTGTCAACAGCCAGCGGCGCTCCGACGTGGAAGCGGCCATCATGGAAGCGGTGCGGGCGCTGCTCAGGGAGTTGGGCTCTTCCGAAGCCGCCCAGCGCGCGGCCCTGCGATCATCCCTAGACCGAGACCTCGGGCTTGGGAGCCTCGAGCGCGTGGAATTGCTGGTGCGCCTCGAGAGCGCGCTTGGCCTACGACTGCCCGAAACCGGCGCACAGTTGGCCGAGAGCCCTGCGGACTGGGTGCGCATTGCGCTGGAAGCCAACGGCGACGGCACCTCCAGCGCCCGGTGGCCGATCATTCAACCGACCCGGGAGGCATACCCGGCTCCGGCCGGCGCGAAGACTGTCTCCGAAGTGCTGCGCCGCCAGACGGAGCGCGATCCGGCAAGGCTCCACATCCACCTGCTCGATCAAGACCGCGGCCAAGACATCTCGTACGGCCAGCTCTATGCGAGCGCATCTCGAATCGCGGCGGGACTGGCAGCGTCAGGGCTGCGCCGCGGCGAGACCGTCGCAATTATGCTCCCCACCTGCGAGGACTTCTTCAGCAGTTTCCTTGGCGTCATGCTGGCCGGTGGAATCGCAGTGCCGGTCTACCCGCCCGCCCGGCCGAATCAGCTGGAGACCTACATCGAGCGGCAGGCGCGCATTCTGAAGAACGCGCAAGTGCGCTTCCTGATCTCCTTCGAGAGGGTGCGTGCTGTCGCGAACGTCTTGGGCGGACACTTGCCGTCGCTGCAGGAATCCCTCGGCGCCGGCGCCCTTGCCGACCGCGGTCGGCACGCTCCGGCACCTGACGTCGAACCGGCCGAGATCTGCTTCATCCAGTACACCTCCG
The DNA here is from genome assembly GCA_965207255.1 of Bryobacterales bacterium. GTDB lineage: Bacteria > Acidobacteriota > Terriglobia > Bryobacterales > UBA6623 > VXMF01. The sequence continues at coordinate 2,194,365 of OZ242276.1, forward strand.
GCAGCACGGGGGATCCGAAAGGAGTGACGCTCACCCATGCGAACGTGCTCTCCAACATTCGCGGCATCGGATTCGCAGTGGAGGTGCAGCCGACCGATACCGTAGTCACCTGGCTGCCGCTGTACCACGACATGGGGCTGATCGGATCGTGGCTGTTCAGCCTCTACTACGGCCTGCCGATCACCGTCCTGTCGCCGCTCGACTTCCTAGTGCGGCCGGAACGCTGGCTGTGGGCCTTGAGCGATTCCAAGGGCAGCCTGTGCCCCGCGCCGAACTTTGCCTTCGAGCTGTGCGTGCGCAAGGTGACCGAGCAAGCCATGGAAGGGGTTGACCTATCCCCGTGGAGGGTGGCGATCAATGCCGGCGAGCCAGTTCTGCCGGCCACGTTGAGACGGTTCACCGAGCGCTTCCGGCCCTGGGGGTTTGACGAGCGGAGCCTGATGCCATTCTACGGTCTGGCCGAGTCGTCGGTAGCGCTGACCTACCCACCGTTCTGGCGGGGGCCGGTCGTAGACACGATCGATCGAATCGCCTACGAAAGCACCGGCAGGGCCCTGCCGTCCACTGCCGACGGGGCAGAGTCCATCCTAGAATTCGTGGGCAACGGCAAGCCGCTTCCAGGCCACGAGGTGAAGGTTGTGGCCGACGACGGCGCCATCTTGCCGGATCGCACGCGGGGGCGGATCGTGTTTCGCGGCCCGTCGAGGACCAACGGCTATTTCCGCAACCCGGACGCAACAGCGGCGGTGCTCGACCCCGATGGCTGGATCGATTCCGGAGATTTGGGCTATGTGGTCGACGACGAACTGTACGTGACCGGCCGACTCAAGGACTGCATCATCAAGGGCGGCCGCAATATCATCCCGCAAGACGTAGAGATGGCGTCTTGGGAGGTCGAGGGCGTGCGCAAGGGCTGCGTCGCCGCATTCGGCTGCATCGATCCCGGCAGTGGCACCGAAAAACTGGTCGTGGTTGCCGAAACGCGTGTCAGCGGCTCCGCCGCTCGGAAGCACATTCGGACGGCGGTCACCGAAGCAGTCGCGGCTAACGTCGGGATTCCGCCCGACGATGTGGTACTAGTCCCGGCAGGCGTCGTGCCAAAGACATCCAGCGGCAAGATCCAGCGTTCGGCGATCCGCAGCACCTACGAGTCGGGTAACCTCGCGGGCCGCACGGCCAAGCCGACCTGGGTCCAGTTGGCTAAGGTTGGGGTCCGAGCCAGCGTGCTCTCGGCGGCCAAGGCAAGCGTCCGCGCCTGCCGCGCGCTGTTGGGCATCGTTCCGCGCCTGCTGGGCTGGGTGGTGGCGGTGCTCGTCGGCATGCTCGTACGGCTGGCCCCCACGCCCGGTCTGGCTCGTCGCGCCATAGCGCCGGCCGCTGGCATCCTGGGCGCATTGCGCGGCGCCCGCTGCAAGAGGCGTTTGGAAGCCACGGGCACGACCGGGGTCATGCTAGTAAACCGACTGGACGGCTGTGACCCGCTGGTCGTGGCAGCAGCGTGCCGCGACGGCTTCGTGTTCGCCGACCGCACCGGATTCAGCGACCTTTCCTCGGCCGAAGCCTTCCTGCTTGATCCGCTCGTCTCGGCACCTGTGCCCGCGGTGTCGGCGCCGTTCGCGGCCAATCTTCAGCTGCGGATGCAGACAGCTATCACCAGCGGTCAGTCCGTCGTAAGCTTCGCCGACAGCGCAGCGGGAGCATCCCCTGCCCGAACTCGCTTCCGGGCCGAAGGGTTCGCAGTTGCAGCCGCCACCGGCACGCCACTGCTTCCGGTGTATCTGGGCAGAGCCGCAGCCGGAGCCGTCACGGCGAGTCAAGGCGCGCCGATCCATATCGGCGCCTCCGGCGAAGATCTTGGCAGCGTTCGCGCGCGAGTGAGAGATGTCTTCGCACAAGCATCCCTAGCGGCGGGCGGGTAAGATAGTACCCATGCCGATCTTCGAATACCAGTGCGGGGAATGCGACTCGCGCTTTGAGGCTCTCGTGATGGGTTCGGCCCCGGAGCCCGACAGTTGCGAGTGCGGCAGTCACTCGATCGAGCGAGTCTATTCGACGTTCGCCCCAAGTTCAGGGAGCAGTGCCGCGGAAGTCTGCTCTACTCCAGCCGAGCAGCGTTGTGGCGGGCCCGCCTGCATGGGCGGCATGTGCGGAATGAACTGACCCGTCTTCTGCGGCAGTAGCCCAGCCCTGCACCTGCCACCAGCAGCGCCCGTTCCGGGTTTAGTTGGGGCCGACAACTCCGATGGCGATCAGATCGCCGCCGCGGTTGTAGACGCCGTAACACGGATTTTCATTTCCTTACTCACCCTAAATTTGCCATTCTTGGCTGATATGCGCATCAATCAGGAGTCACTATATCACCTTTATAATCAATAGGTTATGTGATTTCCTAGCAGATGGAGCGTATCTCTCCACCTAGCAATCTGCTTGTCCGCTGCGCAAGGGTGCCCGCCCTTAAACACGCTCCCCTGTTGATGGCGCTGTTGTCCAGAGCCCACGGAAGTCACTGATCTGAAAGGAGTTAGATCATGATCCCGGGCAATCGGCTTTTTTGTTTTACATGTGTTGACAGATTTGTTTCAGTTCTGATATTATACCTAATTAATGGCCGTGCCGTCCTCTCCCGCTGCCTTCTTCGCCAACCCCATCCACGCGCGCCACCGCCGTTACGAGGTCCTGCGCGCGTTCTTCCTCGAGCGCCTCAGCGCCCAGCAAATCGCCGAGCGCTTCGGCTACTCGGTCGGTTCCGTCTACTCCATCACGCGCGACTTCCGCAGTCTCGACGACCCCGCTGAGTTCTTCTTCCGCGCCCCCCGACCTGCCGGGCGACCGCCTGCTGAGCCACCTCCCAGCGTGCAGCAGCGCATCATCGCCCTGCGCAAGCTCAACCTTTCCCTGCCCGACATCAAGGCGCGCCTCGATGCCGAATTCGACGACGCTCCCAGCCAACGCAACATCTGGCGCATCCTGCAGGACGAAGGCTTCGCGCGCCTGCCCCGCCGCAGCCGCCCCGAACGCGCCGCCGCTGCCAGCCCGCCGCTGAGCGCCCCTGCCTGCACCCTGCTCGCCGCCGACTCCTGCGAGCATTTGCACTCCGAACGCGCCGCCGGTGTGCTCTGCCTGCTGCCTTGGATCCGCGCCTACGGCCTCGACGAGGCCGTCCTCAAGGCCGGCTATCCCGCCTCCAGCAGCCTGCCTGCCTTGCCCTCCGTGCTCGCCTTCCTGGCCCTGAAACTGTCCGACTTCCGCCGCTACAGCGCCGACGACCTGTGGTGCATGGATCGCGGCCTCGGACTCTTCGCCGGCCTCAACGTGCTGCCCAAGACGGCCTGCCTGTCGTCCTACTCCGACCGCGCCACCCTGCCCATGCACCAGAGCCTGCTCGGCTCCTTGGCCGGCATCTGGAACGACAAGGGCCTGCTGGGTGATTCCGCCAATCTCGACTTCACCACCCTGCCGCACTGGGGCGATGACGAAACTCTCCAGAAACACTGGTCCGGCACCCGCGGGCGCGCCCTGCCCGCCATCTCCGCCGCCCTCGCTCAGGACCCCCATTCCGGATTGCTGCTACACGCCGACGCCGGCGGCCGCGAGCAGCCCGACTCCGATGCCGCCCTCGAGTTCCTCGACTTCTCCCGCCACAACCAACTGCCCCTGCGCTACCTCGTGTTCGACTCCCGCTTCACCACCTACGCCCACCTGGCCCGGCTGTTGTTTCCCAAACTAATTCGATAGATCGTCGCTTTTTTGTGTCACATTATCTCGGGACGGATTGGATGAGAAAGCGAAGGAATGTGGGACGGATGTTGACTCCCTATTGCTTCCTGCAGTAGCCGCGGAGGCGCGCCTCAGGGTGCCATTTGCGGTAGCGCGGCCAACGCGCTTGGGCAGCAAGCCGCTAGGTGCCTGCGAGGTCGGCGCTGAGGTTGGATGCGGGCCGCCGAGCGGTCTGTGCAAGCAGCACTGCACAGCGGATTGCGCTCGGCGGGCTGGTCGGGTGAAATAAGATGGCCCGCGCGATTCGAGGTCGCCGGGCCCGGACGGCGTATCCAGCTCCTATACGACACCGATCTCACCGCCGCAGACTACGTTAAGCGCAAAGCGTGGTGGGATGCAAGTCCGCCTGCGTGTCCCTACCACCCGCAGGGCGGCTGTGGCTTGGTGGGGCATGGCACCTACGGGCGCAAGTTCCCGCATGGCGTGCGCGTGCGGCGCTTCCTGTGCCAGCAATCGGGGCAGACGGTCAGCCTGCTGCCGAAATGCCTGGCGGCGCACTGGAGCGGGACGCTGGCCGAAATCGAGCGGGTGGCGCGCGCGGCCGCTCAGGCCGCCAGCCAGCAAGCGGCGGCCGAGCAGTTGAGCGCGGAGTACATCGGCCCGGCCGGGGCGTTGCGCTGGCTGCGGCGGCGGGTGCGGGCGGTGCGGGCGTTCTTGCGGGCCGTGGGGACGGTCTGCCCGCAGCGCTGCGGGCAGCTGGAGCCGGACTTGGAGGCGTTCTCGGAGCGCCTCGGCGGGCAGCCGGTGCTGGCGCAGCTGCGGGTGCTGGCGGGGCCGTCGCTGAGCTCGCTGCCGGCCCCGGTCGGCTTCCAGCGGCGGTGGAATCCGGCGGGCAACCACGCTCCGGCCCACGCCCCACACGCGCAGGGGCTAGACCCGCCGCCGGCCAGCGCCTAGCTTGGGGCAAAAGGGCCGCCCGAGCGCCCGCCCCAGGAGGAATTGGCATGACCGACAACCCCGAAGACCGCCGCCGCGCAGTGGCCCTGTTCCGCTACAGCGTGATTGCGGAGGCGGTGTCCCTGCCGCCCGGCTCGCCCGAGCGCAGGCAGCTGCTGCGGGCCAAGGCCCAGCGCGAGTACGAGATCCCCGGCAGCCGCCGCACGCGGGTGGCCTTCGAGACCCTGCGCGACTGGCTGGCGCACTACGAACGCGGCGGCTTTGACGCGCTGTACCCCAAACTGCGCACCGACCGCGGGCGCGCCCGGCGGCTGCCGCCGGAGGTGGCCGAGCTGCTGGTGCAGATCAAAGAGCGGTCACCCCATCTGGCGGTGCGCGAGGTCATCCGCCAGGCCCGCTCGCAGGTCCCGCCGGAGGTGCGCCTGGTGCCGTCCAGCATCCACCGCCTGTTGCAGCGCGAGGGGCTCATTGGGCACAGCGCCGCCGAGCCGGGCGGCTCCAAGGACCGCCGCCGCTTCGCCTACCAGGCGGGCGGGGAGCTCTGGATGAGCGATGTCCTGCACGGCCCCAAGGTCGGCTGCCAGGGCAGCGACCGGCGGCGGCGCGCCAAGTCCTACTTGATCGCCTTCCTGGACGACGCCACGCGCCTGGTGCCGCACGCCGCCTTCACGCTCTCGGAGAATGCCGCCACGTTCCTGCCGGTCTTCAAGCAGGCCCTGCGCAAGCGCGGCCTGCCCACGCGCCTGTACGTCGACAACGGCAGCAATTACCGCTGCCAGCACCTGGCCGTGATCTGCGCCACGCTCGGCATCCAATTGATCCACGCCAGGCCTTACCAGCCTCAAGGAAAGGGAAAAATCGAGAGATTTTTCAGGACCTGCCGGGCACAGTTGCTGCCCGCCCTCAACGACGCCGACACGCTCTCGCTGGACGCGCTCAACGCGCGCCTCGCCGTCTGGGTCGAGAGCGAGTACCATCTCAGCCCGCACCGCAGCCTGGACGGCGACACGCCCCTGCAGCGCTGGGCCAAGGATGCCGCCAACATCCGCCAGCTCAACCCGCAAACCGATCTCGACAGCCTCTTCCGCTTCCGTCTCAAGCGGCGCGTCAACAAGGACCGCACCGTCAGCCTCAACGCCACCCTCTACGAGGTCGAGGCCGCCCTGGTCGGCGAGACCATCGTCCTGCTGCACGACCCCAGCCTGCCCCGCCTGCGGCCGATCCCCGTGCTGCACGACGGCCGCCCGGCCGGTCAGGCCACGCTGCTCGACGCTTACGCCAACACGCGCGTGCGGCGCACGCGCGCCAGCGAGCGCCCGGCCCAGCCCGAGCAGCCCGCGCCGGAGCCGCCCAAATCCCCCCTGCAACTGCGCAACCTGCGCGCCCGCAAGCCGCCGGAGAACGACTGATGTACCTGTCCCACTTCGCCCTCACCCAGTTCCCCTTCGAAGCCTCCCTGCACCACGACCAGCTGTTCGCCTCCCGGGCCGCCGGCGAGACCGAGTCGCGCCTCCAGCACTTGGTCGAGCTGCGCGGCATCGGCCTGCTCACCGGCGAGGCCGGCTGCGGCAAGACCTCGCTCTGCCGGCGCGTCACCAAAGCCTTGCACCCCGGCACCCACCGCGTGCATTACGTAGCCCTGTCGACCGGCTCGGTGCTCGACACCTACCAAGCCATCGCCTGGGAACTCGGCCTGGCCACCGTGCGCACCAGGGCCGCCGCCTACCGCGCCATCCGCACCGAAATCTCGCGCCTGGCCGGCGAGGCCAAGCAACTCCCCGTGCTGGTCATCGACGAGGCCCACCACCTGCGCAACGACGTGCTCGAGGACTTGCGCCTGCTGACGAATTTCCAGATGGACGCCGAACACCGCCTGTGCCTGCTGCTGGTCGGGCTGACCGAACTGCGCCGCCGCCTGTCGATGGCCGTGCACGCCTCGCTGGCCCAGCGCCTGGTCGTGCGCCAGCACCTGGCCGGCCTCGAGCGCGACGAACTCGAGGCCTACCTCGCGCACCGCCTCAAGCTGGCCGGCTGCCAGCTGCCGCTGTTCGAGGCCCCCGCCCTCGAAGCCCTCTTCCAAGCCTCCCGCGGCCTGCCCCGGCAGGTCAACCGCTACGCCCACTACGCGCTCATCGCGGCCGCCCTCGACCAAGCCCGCACCGTCTCGGCCGAGCATCTCCAGAGCGCTTGCCAGGAACTCGCACCGTGATCCGCAAACACGCCCGCCAGCCTTGGAGCGCCCGCGCCGACGCCGTCCGCCAAGCCCCGCTACTGCCGCTCGCGGAGCAGCTCGGCTACCGCCCTGACCCGCGCAACCGCGCCCGCTGGAAACTGCCCGGCTCGGTGCTCAGCATCCAGGGCGCACGCTTCTTCGACCACCGCCGCGGGCGCGGCGGCGGCGGGGCCATCGACTTGGTCATGCACGTGCGTGGCTGCCGCTTCCGCGAGGCCGTCGAATTCCTAGAACAGAGCAGCGTCGGCCCGCACGCCGCAGCCGCCCCCTGCCCCTCGCCCGCGCCGCCTGCCAAGCTCCGCCTGCCGCCACCCCACGAGCGCCTCTGGCCGCCCGTGCGCGATTTCCTGCGCACCCAGCGCGGCCTCGCCGACGACTCGCTCGAGCTCTGCCATCGCCAGGGCCTGCTGTACGCCGACGCCCGCCAAAACGCCGTCTTCCTGTGTCGCGATGCCGGCGGCCAACCCGTCGGCGCCGAACTCGTCGGCACCCGCCCCGCGCCCGACGGGCGCACCTTCAAGGGCCTCGCCCCCGGCTCCCGCAAGGCCCGCGGCGGCTTCTGGCTGCCGACCCCCGATCTCCCCGTCGACGCCCTGCTGCTCGTCGAGAGCGCTCTCGACGCACTTTCCGCGGCCCGCCTGCTGGGACCCTCCCTGCCGCCCGACACGCTGGTCGCCTCCAGCGCCGGCGTGGCCCTCTCGCTGCCCCCTTGGCTGCACGCCTTCCAGCCGCCCCTGATCCTGTGCGCCTACGACGCCGACCCGCCCGGCGACCAAGCCGCGGCCGCCCTCCAACGCCAGCTCCCCAACTGCCAGCGCCTCCGCCCGACCGGCGCCAAGGACTGGAACGAACTCCTGCGCCGCCCGACCACAGCTGCCTAGCTGCGCTCCCCGCCGGTTGCCCAACTGCAGCCCTGTACTGCTACTCGAAAACTCCTCCAGTCCACCCCCACTGCTGCTACCTCCCCCTCGCAACGCAGCCTTGTGCTACGACTTCAAAACTCGCCGTCGATCCCGCGCCGGCCTCCACCCAGATTCCTCTCCATTCCTTCCTGCAGAGGCGGATCTATTTGCGAAACCCCCGCTTCTGCTGCAGAAATAATCTGAGAATCGCCTAGCGGAACAATTTGAGAAACAACACCCGGCTCGACAAGCAAGGCATCCGCTTTGTCACCGTCCGCCGTCGCGGGCGCTCCTTGGTCGAACGTGCCCAAGCTCTCGACAAATCCGCCCTCAAGAGCGTGCGGGTCCCGACGGCCAACGGCACGCGCCTCGTCACGGCCCACGACGACACCGTCTCGCTGCGTCCCTACGGCGGCGACCTGCGCCAGATCACCATCCTGCGCGGCGCACACCGCCGACCCTGCTTTCTGATCACCAATGACTTCGACTCCTCGCTGAGTGCCATCCTGCGCCGCTATGCCCGCCGCTGGCTCGTCGAGCAGTCGATTGCCGAGCAGCTGGCCTTCTTCCATCTCAACCGGCTCTCCTCCTCGATGGTCATCAAGGTTGATTTCGACCTGACCATGACCGTGCTGGCCTACAACTTGCTGCGCCTGCTGGCCCTCGACCTGCCGCCCGGATACCGCCGCCTCACCGCTCGCAGCCTGTATGAGAAGTTCCTCTGCAACGCCGCTGAGATCGACTTGCAGCCCGACCGCTGCCGCGTGTCGCTGAAGAAGAAACGCGACCTGCCCGCGCTGCTAGAAGCCTTGCAGACCGTTGGTCCCTGCCGCGTGCCGTGGCTCGGCAACCGCGAACTCGTCATTGAAGGGGCCACCACGACCTAGATCCCGATCACCGCAGAGTTGAGCGAGAAATCGCAATCTATTAGGTGTCAGTTACGGCAATGAAAATCCGTGCGTAAGCAAAAGAAGCGCTCTTGGGCTGCCAGGCCCAGATATATGGGAACGCCGCAGCGGCGCCACCACCGCCTCTCCCCCCGCCACCACCGCCTGCCCGCCGGACGACGGCAAAGCCGTCCTCTGGCAGCACCATTGCCGTGGCTTCTCCCGATGCAACATCCCATGTGAGGATGCCGGTCCCACCGGGGTTGCCGGGCCCGGCAGTGGGCTTCTGGGCATAGGCGAACGCACGTCCTATCAACGGGAACATGCCGAAGGTGCGCAGGCCCTGCTGCATGATCAATTGATTTGGCAGCGCAACCACCCTCGCAAATTCATCGGGCAGCGCTAGGTGGGCCGCCGTGGCAGTGGGCAGGTCTACGACGAGCAGGCCGCGATTGCCTGCCAGCGGAGGCTGCGTGATTCCCCTGGGATTGGTGCGCGTGGGCCCTCCGGTCGCCAAGGCGACCAGTCGGGCTTGCCCGGGAAACCTTTGCATCGTATTGAAGCTGTTGAACAAGATACCGACGTCGTCGTCAAACTCGACAGTGCTGAACGTCTCGCTCACTCCGTCGAAGATGTGAATCTTCTCCGATGCCTGCAGCGCAACCTCGCGAGCTCCGGAGGCGAAGTAAAGGTAGCTGCCCAATGCGCCCTTGCCCGCATTGTCCAGCGGCTCCGGAGCTGCCACGGCCCGCATGCCGGAAGTCGCGGTGTCGAACAGTACCAGTTGATCTCCGGCGCAAATCTGGTTTTGCTGTGGAACCGCGAATTCGTTCATCTGCTGCGAACTCGCGACGACCGCTAGCGTGCGGGTCAGGCCAATTTGCTGCCAGCGCACCTGGTTGTGGCAGGTAGCAGCATAGACCCCCGCCGGGAATCCGGTCACGGACGCCTCAAGAGTCACGCTTTCCGGGACCGGCCCTGTGCGATCCTCGGGCAGTCCCGCATGGAAGGTCACCACTCCATCGCCGCTGCCGTCCGACGCCCGCGCCAGCACGAACGCCTCGGAAGCGCCGCGGAATCCATTTTGGGTCGCGGCGACAGAGTTTCCCTGAGCGATCCCCTGGTTGTTGACGCGACGCGGAGGTGCGATCGGATCCCAGCCGTCGGGGAACGCCGCCGTGGCAATCACGTTGGAATCGCGGTCGAACAGCACCGCGGTGGGCCGCCCCCCTGCAGCCTCGGAATCGGGGCCAAGGAAGTGCATGCGGTACCCGGTTCCAAGACGCGCGTTCTGGGCGACTTCCACGGTCAAACCGTCCACTTCAAGCGGATCCGGCAAGTCGGCAACGCCGTCGGATTCGCCAGCCGCCGCACCTTCCGTGTCGACCAGCGAATAGACCGTGCCCTCGCCGGGCCGCAGCAGGCGCATGTTGCGGCTGTTGCCAGGCCCCGATTGCAACCGGTCCACTGGCTGCGCCAGCTGCACGAGCTGCGCGGTGCTGCCCTCAGCCGTATCGATCAGCAGCAGCTGGTCGGTGATGCCCTCGCTGATCTCTCCAGATGGCTCAGCGAGCGCGGCCATCACGGGGCTGTTGGTCGACCGCTCGAACGGCCGGTAGGCGGTCTGATTCGGCGCGTTCGGAAAGGAAGGCAGGACGCAGTGCTCCAAGGTCGCCGCCGAGTCGCGGCGGAAATCGAGCAATTGCACGTTGCGGAAGCAAAAGTCGAGTTCATCCACCGGACCGCTGACCGCGACAAAGTACGGGTTCAAGTCCGACAGGTCAATGCGACTGGGGGACTCCAGTTCAGCGGACAGCGCCATGTAGCGCGGCGTCGGAGGACCGCCAGAGCCCAACACTGCGGCGCTGCCGCTGTTCCCGGAATACCACCGGAAGACTTCGCCGGGACTGGCCAGCGGCGGCACCTCGAATTCGAGCTTGTACACGCCCACCATATCCGCCGATAGCGCAGCCGAAGAGACACTGACCGGCAGGCCGCCCAGGTAGGCTCGCTGCTCCGCCACGGGCCCAGCACCAGCGCTGAGTGCCCCGCTGGCGACCGGCGGATCGGTCAGGCCCAGCCCGGCCGCGAAAATTGTAAGGGTCTGTCCTTGATCCACGCTGCTGGCGGAACCGCTGCTGGCCGGGGCGGGACCGTCCACCCCCAGCTGCGGCGCGTCCGGGTTGTCGCCGCCGGCCTGTGTGATCAATACACTCGAGCCTTCGTATGTGAACAGATTCGGGTTGGCCCCGGAAACCAAGACAGCCATCGTGGAACTGTCCGAGCCGCCCCGGCGCACGACCACATCGGCCCAACCCGGCTCGACCTCCCACGGAATCAGCGCGTTGACCTGTGTCGGGGAGACAAAGAAGATCGGCGCCGCAATCCCATTGATCAAGACTTCCACGGCAGGATCTTCCAAGGCCACCGGCAGCGGCGCTCCCTCCGGCTTGGTGTGAGCCGCAGCCAACTGCTCGCCGAAGACAGCCAAGATGCCGCCTCGGGCGACCACTGCGGGCGCAGACTGCAGGGAAACTGCGTTGACCGCCCCGCGAGGAGTTGTTATGGGCTCCTCCGCGAGAGCCATGCACAGACCCACTGCACAGGCTAGGGAGATTCTTAGGGAACGCATACTTAACCTCTCGGTCTGACTCTGAATCCTCGCTCGGCGTTTCACCGATGCCGCTAGAACCTATAGGTCAGCGACGCCTGCAGGATGCGCGGCTGTCGGGCTTGAATGATCAGCCCACCCTGCAGCGCATCGAACTGCGCGCTGGGCCGGCCCAGCCGGGTCATGTTCAGCGCATTGAATGCGTCCATGCGCACCTGTAGGTTGCGGCGGCCCTCGAACCGGAAGTTCTTCTGCAGGCTGAGGTTCATGTTGACAGCTCCCGGCATGTCCAAGATGTTCCGGCCCGAGTTGCCGACCTGGAAGGGTTGGAAGCCGTGCTCGCTCTCGAAGCACTCAATCCCGTTGCGGTTCTCGGTTCCGATGCAGGGAACCCGCTCGAAGGCCGAAAGGTCGTACCACGGGAAATCCACGCCTTTCAACCCAGGAAACGCATCCGGCTCTTGGTAGCCGTGCGTGATCCGGTTCGGTCGCGGCGACTCGCCGGCATTGAGGTCTACGTTGGCCGCCGTCACGGTGAAGGGCTGGCCCGAGTAGGCGGTAGTGGTGGCAGAGAGCTGCCAGCCTCCGAGGACAGCCTGAGCCGGGCCGCGCATGTTGCGCAGGAACCGGCGGCCCTGGCCAACCGGCAGCTCGTAGCGCCCGGCCATGGTGAAGGCGTGGCGCTGGTCGAAGTTGGAGCGGCCGCGGTCGAGCCGCAGGTTTTGCGTATCGATGGCTCCAGCACCGCCGCCGCCGCTGCGGTCGTTGGCCGCAGACGAGTCGTCAATCGACTTGCTGAAGGTGTAGTTGAAGCGATAGAAGAGCCCGCTGCGACTGCGTCGCCTCAGCGAAGCCTGCAGGGCCTGATACGTGGAGTTCGCGCCGAACGAGGTGTAGTTGAGGCGGTTGATACCTTCGATTGGGCGGGGAAACGTTAGATTGCCGTTGGCGCCTTCGACCGCGAGCGACAGGTCGCGGATCGGTTGGTTGTAATCATAGCGGCGCTGCAGGTGAGTCCCCTTCGAAGCGACGTAGCCGATTTCCAGGGCCTGGCCCCCGCCAAGATCCCGCTCGATCGTGAGGTTCCACGATTGCAGGTAGGCGGTGGGCGGGTCCGGATCGAAGCCGTTGACGGCCTGGATGCCGGCTCCGCCGATACGCTCGCGTCCCGTCGGATACGGGTTCTGCAGCGTCGGCGGGGGGATGTTCTGGTTGCCCCCCGAGTTGTAGGTCTCGTTGAAGGTGAACGGGAAGACGCCCGCCAGCTGGCCCCGCACCGGGCCCAGCAAGTAGCCTTGGTAAAAGATTCCGTAGCCGCCTCGCACCACATTGCGGTTGTTGCCAAACGGTCGCCACGCAAACCCGAGCCGCGGTGCGAAATTGTTGAAATCGGCATCAATCAGCCGACGGGTCATGCCGACATCCTGCGCGAGAACGGTGCGATCCTCCAGCCCTTGGTCAGCCAAGATCTGGTCCAAGTCTGGCAACGCTTGGTCGCCGGCTATCACCACTTTGTTCAGGTCCGGGTGATAGGTCGAAAGACGGTCGTTCTTGTCGTAGGGCGGCATCTCGACCTCGTACCGCAGGCCGAGATTCAGCGTGAGGTCGCGCGTCATTTTCCAATCGTCATTGATGAACAGCCCGAAACCGGAACTGCGCAGTTCATTGAACGTGGTCTGGACGCGCCGGTTGACGCTTTGCAAGCGGCCCAGCAATAGGTCGCCAACGGTATGCCGGGTGAAGCGGCGCCCAAAACTGAACGAGCCGCGCACGTTGTTGTACTGCGGCTGGTCGTACAGGGTGCGGGAGGTATCGAAGCCCACCCTGATGTTGTGCGTCTGGCGGATCCAGGACAACCGGCCGGAGGCCTGCCAGTCCCAGACCTGCTGTTCGCGTGGCGTGCCGGCGCTCTGGCCCAGAGGCCAATAGCCCTGCAGCGTGACGCGCGGCAGTCCCTTCAGTTCGGGGGCTAGATCATCCGGCACGGGCAGGCCGATGGTGGCCGGATCTTCGTTCGCAGCCAGCGAATAGCCATAGTTATCGCGGTGGCTGAAACCACCCGAAAGCTCCAGTACCAAGGTCGGCGAGAACGTGTGCGTGTGGCGTAGCGAGATCAAGTCCCGGCGGTCGCGCGTCTCGTCGCCCCAGATGGCCAAGGCACTGCCTGCGAAGGGGTTCTCCAAGTTGTTGAAGCGCTTCTGGTAACTGATCGAGAAGTTGTCGTTGGGCGAGAAGTTCTGATCGACCTTGAAGACCACCTGGTACCAGTCGTCGTCGTCCACCGCGGTCGAGATGTTGTTCAGTCGCAGGTTGTCCCGATTGGGCAACGGGTAGAAATCAATCAAGCCCAGAGCGGTCGAATCCATGCTCGCAGACGGGATTTGATTGTTGGGAAAGCAGCCGCGCTGCACGCGACGGTTGCAGGCACCGTTGCGGTCCGGATCATTCAGGTAACCGGTTCGAGGTCTCCCCCGGCAGTGCCTCTGGCGATATCCAGTGTCTGCGAAAAATCTCCCGCCCGCTCCAGCGCGGTCGGCACGTTGCCCAAGCGCGTCCTGGCGATCGACTGCAGCCTCCCTTCGAGGCTGACCAAGAAGAAGCTCTTGTTGCGCAGGATCGGGCCGCCCAGCGTGCCGCCGAACTGGTTGCGCCGCAGCCGCAGCCGCTCTTCATCGAAGAAGCCGCGCGCGTCCAGCGCCTCGTTGCGCAGGTACTCAAACGCAGAGCCATGGAACTGATTCGTCCCGGAGCGCATCGTGATGCCAATAATGCCGCCCGAAAAGCCGCCGTATTCGGCCGAGAAGCCAGATGTAACGACGCGGAACTCCTCGACTGCGTCCAGAGGCGGCCGCACCTGCGCCCCGCCGCCGACCGGATTGCGGTTGCTGACGCCATCAACGTAGAAATTGGTCTGGTCACCGCGGGCGCCGTTGACAGACGCGAAGGAGCCCTGCCCACGCCCGCTCGGCATCACACCGGGCACCAAGAACGCAAGGTTTCTGAAATCGCGGCCCTGCAGCGGCAGGTCCTGGATCTCTTCGTGGACGATCACATCGCCCTTGACCGCGCCGCGCTCGAGATTGATCGCCGGAGCGGCCGAACTGACCGTTACAGACTCCGTGACAGCGCCGATCTCGAGCGCTACATCGATGCGCAGCTGCTGGCCCGTCTCCAACTCAAGGTTGGTGCGAATGAAGCGCGTGAACCCATCGGACTCCACGGTGAGTTCATACGAACCCGGAACCAAGCTGACCAAGGTATAGTAGCCCGCTTCGTTCGTCCCCACCTCCGTCTCGATCCCGGTTTCGACGTTCTTGATGGCAACGTTCGCGCCGGGAATCACAGCGTCTGCCGAGTCGGTCACGACGCCGGTCACGCCAGCCAGGCTCACCTGGGCCTGCGCGGGCACGGACAAGGCGAGCGCAAGCAGCCCAAGCCAAACCGCACTGCGGAAATTTCGAGTCATCAGTTCACCCCACCTGCAGGACCGTGAATCAAACAGCGGCCCGAACCGAGCGCAGCTTGCCCACTTTTCGCAACTAATCCTACGCGAAACATAGCACGCTGAGGTGCAATTTGCATCGGCGGGAAGTTATGAATTTGTAAAACGACCAGAGCCCTAGCCTTCAAACAAAAGGGCTCCGGTCGTGCGCGCCGCACCACCCGTCACAGGTCGCCCTAGCGCACAGAGCCAGACCGCTGTCCCAGAGACCCGAGCACTAGCACGAGTGCAGCCGCCGGCACGATTACGGCGACCGGCATCAGGCCCGTGCCCGCAATGCTGTACGCCCCCTCGACCGACAACGAATCCCAGAAGAACCCCACCCACAGCACGACCACCGTAAGAATCGACGCAGCCGCACCGCCAGCCGTGGCCCGGGGCCAGAACAAGGTCGCCGCCAGCATGGGCAGCAGCCCGGCGAAACCGGTCAGCGCCCAAGTTCCCAAGGCGAAAATTGACTGCGACGCCACCAGCGAGCATAGAAACGCGAGGCCTAGGAATGCCAGCACAAAGACCCGCCCGAACCAGACCTGGCGCTCTTCCCGCAGCTTGCCTTGGAAGCCGTAGTGGCGCACGATATCCTGCGTGAACATCGCGCCCAGGGCGAGAATCTGCGAGTCCAGCGAGGACATGATGGCAGCAAACACACCCGCGGCGAGACAGCCGGCCAAAACCTCGCCGGTGTTTGCGACGATGAGCTTGACCAATATCGGTCCGTCGAGCGGCGGTGGAAACTGCAGGCGGCCAACGGCGCCCAGCGTCACGCTTGGGAACCAAATCGCGGCTACCAGCACGGGATAGGCAACAATCGCAAGCCGGAAGGATCGGGCGCTTCGCGCCGAGAGCCAGTGGCTGTAAAGGTGGGGGAATGCCCCGGTACATAGCGGCAGCAGCAGGAACGAGCCCATCTGAAAGAACGCGAAGCGGTCGGTGCCGAAACTCGCCATGCCGGCCTGCGCGGCGCGGAGCTGGGCCATCGCCGCCCCGATTCCTCCAAACTGCGATACCACGGCTGCGTAGGCGGCGACACCGAAGAGCAAGAACACCGTTGTTTGAAGCGCATTGACCCATGCGGTGCTGCGCATGCCGCCATAGCTGACATAGACATAAGTCACCGCGCAGACAGCCAAGCTACCGACCCACGGCGGCAGGCCAACGCCCGGGCCGCCCGTCAAGACGTTGAGGGCATCGCCCCCGCCCTTGACGCCGATCAGCAGGTACGGGAGCATCAGCGCCACAGCCACCACGAACAGCAGGGCGCCGAGTGCATCCGAGCCGTAGCGGTCTCGCACCAGCTGCACCTGTGTGACGTAACCGTGCTGTTTGCCAAGTCTCCAAGACTGGATGCCGAGGTAGTAGAACAGGAAGGGCACGACGATGGCGGTGCTTGACCCCATCAGGGCGAACACGATCACTCCGCGCCGGTAAGCCTCGCCCGAAGCGCCGAGCATGGTGAACGCCGTCATATTGGTCCCGAACAGCGTCATCAGCAAGACGAACGGCCCGATCGAGCGGCTCGCCAAGAAGTAGTCCTCGCCAGTGCCCCGGAACAGACGGTGGCCGAACAGCCCAACGCCCAAGACCAGCAGCAGGTATGCAGACAGAACGAGCAGGACCATGGCGTAGCTAGCCGTCTAGGTCGTGCGGCCAGCCCCAGCGCACCACTACAGCGAGCAGAAGCGCTCCGACGAGGCATAAGCCCACGTGATAGGCGAGGTTGATGGGAACGCCGAATAGCAGCCTGTCGTCGCCCCACAGCCAGAAGTTCTCGAAGCCGGCCGCAAGCAGCAGCAGCAGCAGCAGGGGCCAGCGGCGGTGCGATCCAGGCATCGATGCAGTCTTCAGATTAGTAGCGGCAATTCCGAGAACCCGCGAAAGTTCGGAGTCGTCACGCGCCGGGCCCGGTCGAGATCAACCTCCCAGACGCGGCTGGCCCGGATCAAGGCGCGGAACAGGGCGCCCGACATTTCGCGGGCCAAGGGAGCGCCTACGCAAAAGTGGATTCCCTTGCCCAACCCGAGGTGGCGATTGGCGGGACGCTCGATGTCGAACTCGTCCGGCCTTTCAAATGCGCGGTCATCGCGATTGGCCGAGCCGATGTGCAACAGCACTTGCGCCCCTTCCGCGATCGTCTTTCCGTGCAGTTCCACGTCTCTCGTAGGGGTCCGCACGAAGCCCTGAGCGGCGGCGTCCCAGCGCATGCCCTCTTCGACAAAGCTGGGCACCGCTTGCGGGCGCTGCCGGAGCCGGGAATGCAACGCGGGATGTAGGGCCAGCGCATACGCGAGGTTGGTGAACAGGTTGTTGGTGGACTCGAAACCAGCCGTGAGGAACGTCATGGTCGTAACCACCACCTGCTCGCGACTCAGCCGACGGCCATCCTGCTCGGCCTGCAGCATCGCGCTGATTAGATCGTCCGAAGGCCTCGCGAGACGCTGGCCCGCGAGATCGTCCAAGTAATTGCTCAGCTTGCCCATCGCGACCGACTGCCGCGATTCTCGGCCTGGCGCTGGCTCTTCGCGCACGAAGAAATCGTCGAGCCAGCGGCGTAGGGCTAGGAAATCCGCGTCGGGCACTCCGAACATTGCTCCGAGGATCGAAGCGTTGAGCGGTGCCGACACCGCCGCAACCATGTCGCACTCGCCGCTGTCCGATGCTGACAAAGCAAGTTCGTTTGAGAGCGAGGAGATGCGCGGCGCAAGTCGCTCTACCGTCTTGCGCGTAAACGCCTTCTCGACCAAGCTGCGAGCGAAACGGTGGTCCGGCGGATCGGTCGTGCCCAAGGTCCGGCCGATGCGTTGCGGCATATCGTTGACTAGGTTGCCCCGACGCTTCGAGGACCACATCTTCCAATCCCGGAAGGCGCTCGATACGTCCTCGAAGCGCGTCAGCACCCACAGTTGCTCGTTCGGAGAGAAGTGCGCCGGGTCATGATCCCGCAGTTCCCGATAGAACGGGTACGGGTCTTCGTCCGAGACTATGTCGAGGCGGTATGGAGCGATTGCCGCGACCATCCGGGTCACCCGTTTTCCATCGCTTCCACCACGCGATCCAGCGCGTCGAAGAGCATCCGCTCCTCCTCTGCATTGCGCGGCACGGCCCACAGGGCTTTGTGAAAGCTTGCGTCGGCAGCCACCCACATTTGCTGTTGTAGCTTCCGGCCGGCCGCGGTCAAATGAACCTGGCGAGCCCGCCCGTCACACGGATCGGTCTCGCGCCGCACCCAGCCGCGCTCTTCCAGCAGGCGCACCAATGCGCCGACCGTGCTGGGATCGGAATAGCAGCGGCTGCAGATCTCCTGCTGGCTGACCCCGTCGCGCTCCGCCAGCAGGCTGAGAACCACGAACTGGTCCGCCGTAACGTCGAACTGGCGGCGCAACTCGGCATTGGCGCGCCTATGCAGCGATTGATACGCCCGTCGCAAGCGAATGCCGAACGATTCTGCGAATCCCGTGGTCATGGCCCCTGGGCTTGACTAGTGTTGCGTGTACGCAATATCCTGTCAATGCATCAAGCTGCAAGGATGGCGTTCACAAGATCAGCGGACCTAACGATTTACTATCGCACGGCAGGCCCCAAGGATGCCCCCCGCGTGGTCTTCCTGAATTCACTAGGTACTGACTGCCGTATTTGGGATGATCTCATATTCGAGCTAGACGGGCGAATCCGTTCGCTGTGCTACGACGAGCGCGGCCAGGGGCTGACAGACAGCCCAGACGGTCCGTACACGATCGCGGAGCACGCCGGAGACTTGGTAGCCCTGCTCGACGAGCTCAGCTGGGGATCCACGATTCTGTGCGGTTTGTCGATCGGAGGCATGATCGCGATGGAAGCCGCCGCGCGCAAGCCAGACTTGGTGCAAGGCCTGGTGCTTGCCGACACGGCCGATGTGATCGGTCCGCGCGAATTCTGGGACGACCGCACGCGCCTAGTTCGCACCGGCGGCCTGGAGCCCATCGCCGCGACGGTCATGGGGCGGTGGTTTGGCGGGTCATACTTGCGCGACCAACCAAGTGCCGTGCGGGGCTGGACTACCCTGCTGGCTCAGGCACCGGTCGCGGGTTACTTGGGATCGTGCGCCGCCTTGCGCGATGCGGATTTGAGCGGTCTCCTTGGCGATATCGAGATCCCGGCGGTGTGCATTTGCGGCTCGGAAGACCTTTCGACGCCCCCTGCTGTCGTCAGGAGCCTGGCGCAGCGGTTGCCGGATGCTACCTATGTCGAGATTTCCGGGGCTGGGCACCTCACCCCGGTCGAGCGTCCGTCCGAGTTCGGACGGATCGTGTTGCGATTCTTGGACCCTGATCGTGACTAGACCCGCACCTCGGGCATTAGACAAGGCCCTGCCAGGCAGCGACGGCCATGTTTTTGATCTAGGCTCCGAGAGCCCGTACCGCAAGCAAGTGCCGAACGAGGCCGCCTGACTGGCTGACGGGAACGCGGTAGTCCCGCTGGCGTGCCAGCGTGGAGAGGGATTGAGAGTAGAGCGTCGACCAAGCCGCAAGTCGGGCGCATCCGATGCCAGCGTGCAGGACGGTGCCGTAATATACGGTTAGGAAATGGACCAGCGGGCGCATCCTGAGATCTGGCAGCCGCTTACGGGAATGCCGGATGGGGCACATGAGTGGGGCTTTCCCGGGTATGCCGACTTTGCATCCAAATGGAACGGTGTTCAGGCGGCGCTGAAGGACCGAGAGACACCCCGGCGATTTCTCGATGGTTGGCTGGCTGAACGAAGCCGCGAGTTTGCGATCGAGACCGGACAGATCGAAGGCCTGTACACGCTGCGGAGTGGCATCACTGAGCAGCTGATCGCCGAGGGCTTGGCCGGTGTTGTCGGTTCGCACACGCTGGAGGGCGTGGAGGACCGAACGGTCAAAGGTTTGTTGGAGGACCAAGAAGCGGCCTATAACATGCTGTTCAGCGATGTGGCCGGAGGTGCGGGGCTGACGCAGCACAAGATTAAGGTTTGGCACCAGTTGCTGACCCGCTACCAAGCAACTGTGACCGGCTTGACGCCGGATGGGCGTCGTGTGCAGGTCGAGTTCAAGGAAAAAGGGCAGTGGAAGAAGTGGTCGAACAATCCGCGACGCCCTGACGGCGTCATTCACCAGTATTGCCCGCCTGAGCATGTTCAGGCCGAAATGGATCGCTTCATTGAGCTGCATGCCCAGGTCGAAGGCGAACAGTATCCCATCGAGGTCGAAGCTGCTTGGATGCACCACCGCTTCGTCCGGACGCATCCGTTCCGGGATGGCAACGGCAGGGTGTCGCGAATGCTGATGGCGTACGCCTACATTCGGCGAGGATTGCCTCCGCCAGTCATTACTAACAAACGAAGGGATGAGTACATCCGTGCGCTGGAAGCCGCGGACCGTGGGAACTTGCGAAGATTCAGCGAGGTTCTGGGCGACTTTGCGCTGTCCACGCTGCTAGCCGGCATAAGTATCGGACAGGATGCGCTGGAGGGCTACCTGAGCCGCCCGAACGGCAATGGAGGGCGCACCGTAGGCGATCGATACTACCCGCCCCTCGAATCTGATCAGAATCCCGGATTGCCGGACGAAGATGCCCAGGAGGGTTCGGGCGACTGAGTCCACTGACTGGCGGCCAGCTCGGCAGCGATCAGTATTGCTGCCGACACCCAGGTCCAACGCTGTGTGCTGGGTGGATAGCGTATTTGGCCACCCCCCATTCGGAGGAGCTGACGGCAGTCTGAGGTCACAGGACCCACCATCCAAGCGCCTTCTCCTGAATACCAGGTTGGGAGCAGGAGAGCCCAAGGTTGCGAGCGTCGATTACTCCAGTTCGTCGAATGTTTGCTGCACCGGAGCCTTTTCAACGCGTGAAAGCCGCATGATCTCGGGCCAGCTCTGTACAAGGCCGTTATACGCACGCGCCTCCTCATTACGCTTCTTCCGCTCGCATACGATGTAGAGCCTATAGCAGAGTTCGCGCGATATTTCTGCCAATGCGCCGAGCTTGGCAGCGAGCGCACCAGCAGCTTCCTCTCCGTCGCCTTCGAGGACGCGCACTAGATGGTGAACGGCCTCCCACGCCGTCAAGCGCGTGTCTGTTTCGGGATCCCAGTCCGTCGGCAGTTCGCTCGGCTTGAGGAGTTTGACGGTGCCCCCTCGCGAGACGATCACGCCGGCCTCCACCATGCCTTGGACGCTTGTGTTCTTTGCCTTGGACAAAGTCTCGGCGATTCCGAACTCGCCTTCGGAAAAACCGAATTGATCAAACCAAGCGAGCGCCCAGCGGCTGTCTGGATCGAAATCCCCTTCTTGCTCGGCAAGTACTTCGTCCAGAATCTGGTTGATCATCGCCAGTGCTTCTCGCACGGTGATTGGGTTGCCCTCGGCATTTAACACCTTGGCGTAGCGGGTGTATGCGGCCATGCCGGGTCCGATGGCCGCCTGGGCGAGGTCGACGGGCGCGATATTTCCGGTCTGCAGCAGGCGGAGGGCCTGAGGGAGGTCGGCCCGGAGATCGGCCAGGAATTCGCGCCTCGTTCCGACCGGGGCGTCGGAGGCACGCCGACGGCAGACGAGCACGATGCTCGAGGCGAGGGCGTTGGTCCCCATGCCGACCATCCGATTGCCGAGTTCGGTTCGCATCGGCCAGGTGCCGGAGATCGAGAAGCCGGACCGGATGGCTGCATCGAGAAACGTCTCCCATCCCGTGCTGGAGACCCCGGTGTCTCCCTTTTGCTCCGCCTGCTTGAACGCGTAATAGATCGTGACCGGAAATCCGGGATGGGCCTGCTCGCAGAGCTGGCGCAGCGCCCCGGTCATGCCGCCCAGAAAGAAAGACTCCGCCGCTTCCCTGCCTCCGTGGCGGTAGGGAGTGGCGACCAGTTCATCGTCCTTCGGCACGGCCAATGTGGCGAATAGGTCTGGGAATACTGGCTTCAGAGTCCTGCGCAGCCACACATAGAAGAAGTCGGAGAGGTCGGCGTAGCCGATGTTGTCGTAGTAGGGGGGATCGGTCGAGACCACCTTGGCGAACGACCAAGCCTGTGACGAAGCGTCCGTTTGGATGGCAAGACCGCTAGCGCAGGCCGGAAAAGCTGCAATACACTTGCATACCCATTCCACCATCGCCGTCCAATTACCGGTTGACGACGAGAAGGGATTGGCTTCCGCGTAGTCCCAAGTCATGGGGATTGCTTGGCGTCCGAAGGTGTTTCTCACCTTTGTGAACCCCGAATCCCAAGTGCAGATAGAACTTCCTCGATCAGCGAGCCGGTCCACCGCAAGCGCCAGATACACCCCGACAGCCTCGGCATAGGCAATCGGACCTGTGCCGCCGTTCCGCAACGGGCTTCCCTCGTCGGGCAACCCGGCTGTCGTAGCGTCGCGCTTGACGCGTTCCATCGCCTCGTCCACCAAGGCGGACAAGGTTGTCAGTGCAGAGAGCTGGCGGAAGGTGAAGAGGTCACTATACGTTGAAAGGCCGTAGTTCGGAGTCTTGAAATCGCGTGGGTTCTTAGGGAGCAGAACCTCTGGCTTCCAAGTTGGAACCCGGTCGTTAGCGATAGCTTCATGCTCTGCTGTCGGACTTAGGTAAATCCGGCTGCGGTCACCCTCTGCAACGATCGCCATAAGCCGTTCACCCATTGATCCTGCTTTCCCTTCAGCTCGGATGTGGTCGTATGTCATAGGAACGCCCGACATGAGGCAACGAAACGACCGCCGCTTTCCGGCTGTTGTGCCGCGCCGAGCCACATCTTGATCCGGCGGCTGTCCGACCCTCACTTCAAACCGATATCCCTGTTCTCCGACTAGTGGCTGGACATATGCCTCCTTACCCTTCTTCGTCGACAGAATAAAACTGGACGCGAGTGGTACATCCACCTGAGCGAATGCCGGGTTTGGGCTTTTCACGGTTCGTGCCCACAGCCAGGCAATCACCTTCAGCTTCCGCCCCTCGTATGGTTTCAGGTCTGGGCGGCTCCGAACCAAGTCCGATGTGACTTCAACATGTGGGTACAAGTTCCCGATCCGTTTCTCGGCCTCGTCCCGCATCCACCGGCCGTAGTAGCGCACGTCTTCGGCCAGGCCTTGCGCCCCGCTCCAAGTCCTGGCCACGACTGTCCGTTCATCACGACTCTCCGGATTCACCGGTGGCCTACCTGCAAACCTCGGTGGTATTTCGATCATCGCCTTGTTAATCAGAACCGCCACGGGATTCAAATCACTAGCGTGGGCTTCGAGGCCAAGGCGCTGTGCTTCCAATGGCAGGGCACCGCCACCTGCGAACGGATCATGGAATGCCGGTAGTGTGTGTCGGTCGAATAGCTCGTCCGCACGAGGGTGACCGGCGTGCTGGGCGCACGAGCGGCGCCAGCTCTGCCAGATCTCTGTCCGCGCTCGATTCAGGACCGGCTCATTAGTGGTGTTCTCCCACCGGACTAGCTCCTTGATGATGGAGAATAGGCGTTCGCGTTCAATCTGGGCCGCCACTTCGCGGAGGGCCCGCAGATCAGACCGCTCGTCTGAACCTACAGCAGACCGGCTGCCACCGTCCACATTCCTGCTAAGCGATTCCCGCTGAGCCGACCCTCGCTTCCTTAACTCCCGCTCTGCCTCACGCTTCTTGCTGGGGTCGGACAGCAGAACATCCGCATACTCAGAAGGGTCGTCGACCATCTGCGCAAAAATGACCGCTCGCGCCGCCGCCAGAGGACGCCGTGCCCACCAGAGGTGGAGCGTCGACGGATGCCCGTGCCGGATCGACTTTTCCCTAGCTGCCGCTTGATTGATCGCCTCAAGTGGTAATGCGACCTCAATCAGTTTCTTCGGATGGGTGGTCATCGTTTGGTCCCTCTTGACGGTTGTAGTGCGCGAGCGGTGCCGTCGCTCCGAACGAGCAGACCGCCAACCTCCGGGAAGTACCAACTCAAACGGGCCGCAATCAAACTCGATCACAACAGAGTAGGCGGCTCGAAAGGGCAGAATTCTACCACAACGGGCCACCAACAAGGGAGGAATTGGAATGACAGGAGATTCACACGATCTCCCACAAGATGCATCCGCAAGACTCTTCAAGGAAGTCGCAGAGGAAGTTTTCGGCCGTTATGGGCGGCGCTGGAAGCCTCAAACACTCAACGTCAATCGGGTCTATTTGAGGAATCAGATCATGCCTTGGTTCCGCGACCGGCCCATAGGCGACATCACTCGATCCGAAGTGCGGGCGTGGTTCGCCGGGTTGAATGAAACACCTGCGGCGGCGGACCGATCTCTACCCGTGCTGTCTGTAGTTCTACGTCAAGCAGAGACGTATGGCTATCGAGAGAAGAACAGCAATCCATGTACCGGGCTGCGGCGCTATCGAAGGCGAGGGCGTGAACGGTTCTTGAGCCAAAACGAGCTCGGTCGGCTGGGCGAAGCGTTGGTCGCGAAGGAGGCGGTTGGACAGTTGGCCGAAGCGGTAGTCCGCTTGTTGCTCCTTACCGGCTGCCGGCAGAGCGAAATCCGAACGTTGCTCTGGCAAGATTTCCGCGAGGGAAACTTGTTTCTTCGCGATAGCAAGACCGGGCCTCGCACAGTCTGGCTCTCGTCGTCGGCCCGCTTGGTGCTTGAAAAATTGCCCCGGTCCGAGCGCTGGATCTTTCCTGCGGCTAAAGGGGGCCGGCCGATGTCAACGGAATCGCTGTATGGCTTCTGGAGAAAGGTGCGAGAAGCGGCGGCGATGCCAGACCTTCGGCTGCATGACCTCAGGCACAGCTATGCGACGTTCGCCTTGCGCCAAGGCGAAACTGTGCTGACCATCGGACGCCTGCTGGGACACCGCGACCCTTCCACCACACTCAAGTACATCCACACGGCGGACTCGATGGCACGTGACGCGGTTGAAGTTGTCGGGGTCGCGCTGGAGCGTTGAATAATGTCGATACCGACGTTTCAAGACTTCGTTGACGGCCAGTGGAGAACAGCCTGCTACTTTCGATGCAAGGAATCGACACGCCGATGTGTAGACAGTGCCCTGAGCAGGCAACTGCTCCCCGAGTTTGGGCGCCAGTCGCTCGACAAGATCTGTCCAGGTGACGTGCATCAGTGGTTCGACAAGTACAGCCAAACTGCACCTGGGGGCGCAAATCGAACTCTCGACATCCTGCGGCAGATCATGAACCATGCAGTCGCGTGCGGTCACCTAGGGGAGAACCCGACGCATGGAGTCTCGCGTAATCGACGACCACAGCTAACGAGGTTTCTGTCGCACGACGAAATCGACCGTCTCAATGCTGCCCTCGATTCCCACCAAGGCCGAGGGTCGGGTCGGCAACAGGCCGAGATCATCCGACTCCTGCTTCTAACCGGTTGCAGGAAAGGCGAAATCGTTCGCCTGCGTTGGTCCGAAGTTGGTGAGGATGCACTTCACCTAGCGGACAGCAAGACAGGACCAAGGACGGTCCTGCTGAATACGCAAGCCCGAGCCATCATAAAGCGTCAGACTCGGAAAGAGAGTGCGTTTGTGTTCCCCTCGTTGCGAGATTCGTCGCAGCCCCGGTCGACCGAACTGTCTCTTTGGCGCAAGGTTCGCGTGAGAGCCGATATTGAGGACGTACGATTGCACGATCTGAGGCACAATTATGCGAGTCACGCAGTAATGAACGGCGTTCCGGTGCCAGTCGTGGCGCGCCTGCTAGGCCACGCTAATACGGCTATGACCTTGCGCTACGCTCATGTCGGCGATTGGGACACTCAAACTGCAGCTGAACGGGTCGGCACGGCTATGGCGGCAGCTTTGGCTGGCGTCCAGACGGAAACCGCCAACGCCAGCCAACGAGTGGCGACAATCATGGGATTGGGTTCCGCAAACAGTTGCCGACACGTGGCTTGTCCAAATGATATGGTTATGAACATGACGACAAGGCTTGAGGTTGAGATCGATAATTCCATGGTGGAGCGTTTGCGAGAAGAAGCTCCGCGACGCGGCACAACGGTATCGGCTTTGGTTGAGGCCGGACTGCGCTTGGCCTTCGCAGAAGATGTGTCAGCCAGTGCCCCGGCAGGAAACCCGCCTCCATTGCCATCGTGGGACAGTGGTGGGCACCTAGTTGACATCGACAATCGTGAAGAGCTCTACCGAGTCATGGAGGGGAAGTAGTCGGTGGTCTTCGATACCAATGTGCTTGTTCACGCGGCGGACAGGCATTCGGAATTCGGTCCCCGGTGCCGACAACGAGTTGATCAAGCGAGAAACGCGCCTGAGCCAGCGTTTCTGACTTGGAGCGTTTGCTACGAGTTTCTGCGGGTCAGCACTCATCCCCGCGTGTTTCGATCCCCTTGGGACGCCGCAACTAGCTATGACTTCATTGCGGGTCTATTATCCTCGAGCGGATTCCAGATCCTAGCGGACACTCCTCGCCATTCGACCGTGCTCAGCCAAACACTCTCCGAGTTGCCAGACCTTAGGGGTAACGTGATGCATGACTTACACACTGCTGTGCTGATGCGCGAGAACGGCATAAGCCGGATTTGCACACGCGACAGCGATTTTCGTCGCTTCTCATTCCTAACGGTTATTGATCCACTGGACGCCTCGTGAGGCCACCAGTGAACACGCCAAGAGCCGGAAAGAAACTTATTGAAGTGGCACTGCCGCTCGAAGCCATCAACAAGGCGGCGGCTCGGGGAAAATCTATCCGGCATGGGCATCCTTCGACGCTCCACCTCTGGTGGGCACGACGTCCGCTCGCCGCGGCTAGGGCGGTCATTTTCGCGCAGATGGTGGACGACCCTTCCGAATATGCCGACGACCTGCTTTCCGACCCCAGAAAGCTGCGCGCCGCAAAGCGGGAGCTAAAGAAGCGTGGGCAAACTCGCCGAGTGGTAGGGAGCACGATTTCGGACGGTGGCGGCCGATTTGCCGTAGAAGGAGAACGCCCATCTGATCGGCAGGCACTCCGCGACATAGCCGCGCAAATTGAGCGTCAGCGCCTTTTCTCAATTGTTGAGGAGCTAGTCCAGTGGGAGAACACCACTAATGAGCAGGTACTGAGTCGAGCGCGTACAGAGATCTGGCAGAGTTGGCGCCGCTCCTGTGCTCAGCACGCCGGTCACCCGCGTGCCACCGAGCTATTCGACCGGCACATGCTACCCGCGTTCCATGATCCGTTCGCCGGTGGGGGGGCGCTACCGCTAGAGGCGCAGCGTCTGGGCCTCGAGGCTCACGCCAGCGACTTGAATCCGGTCGCCGTGCTAATCAACAAGGCGATGATCGAGATTCCACCGAAATTCGCCGATAGATCGCCCGTGAGGCCGGCATCGCAGGACGATCAAGCCGTGTTGGCTCGAACTTGGATTGGTGCACAGGGGCTGGCCGAGGACGTGCGCTACTACGGACGGTGGATGCGTGACGAAGCCGAGAAACGGATTGGGCACCTTTATCCGCAGGTTGAAGTCACGCCGGAACTGGTTCGGGAACGCCCAGACTTGAGGCCTTACGAAGGGCGGAAGCTGAAGGTAATCGCTTGGCTGTGGGCGCGGACTGTGAAGAGTCCTAACCCAGCGTTCGCCCATCTCGATGTACCCCTCGTCTCCACCTTCATGCTGTCGACGAAAAAGGGCAAAGAGGCCTTTATCGAACCTGTGATCGAGGATAGTGGCTACCGATTCACAGTGAAGATGGGGACGCCAGACAATGCTTTGATAGCTAAGCAAGGGACAAAACTGTCGCGTGGGGCGAACTTCCGCTGCCTAATGTCGGGGTCGCCAATAGAAGGGAAGCACATCAAGGCCGAGGGCCAAGCCAAGCGGATGGCTGCCCGATTAATGGCAGTTGTCGCCGAGGGAGTCCGTGGGCGAGTATATTTGGCACCAACAACGGATCAGGAAGAGACTGCCCGGGCGGCAGATTCGCAGTGGCGACCGGAGTTGCACATGCCACGTGACCGACGCTGGTTCTCGCCGCCACTATATGGACTTCCCAAATACGGCGACATCTTCACGTCCCGCCAGAGTGTTGCTCTGACAACTTTCTCGGACTTGGTAGGGGAGGCAATGGAGAAGGCAAGGCAGGATGCCTTGGCTTGTGGACTGCCCGATGACGAACGGCGGCTCGCTGATGGTGGCACGGGAGCCCGGGCCTATGCCGAGGCGGTCGGGGTGTTTCTTGGATGCGCAATAGGCCGTGCGGCAGATTATTGGAATACGAATGCCACATGGGAGGGAGCTGGTGGATTCATTGCACACGCCTTCACGCGTCAAGCCATTCCTATGGTTTGGGACTATGCGGAAGGAAACCCGTTTTCTGGGGCAAGTGGCAATTGGGCTGGAACCTGTCTATCGTGGGTCGAGGAGGTCGCAAGGACATTAGGCGCTCCAGAGATGGGATTCGCGATCCAAGCAGACGCACAGACCCAAACGCGCAGCCATAACAAGGTGGTCTCCACTGATCCTCCTTATTACGACAACATTGGTTACGCTGATCTGTCGGACTTCTTTTATGTCTGGCTGCGTCGGTCTATGAAGGCGGTGTTCCCTGACTTGTTTGCGACGCTGGCCGTACCAAAAGCCGAAGAGCTTGTAGCCACACCGTATCGTCACGGCGGTAAGGACGCGGCTGAGACCTTCTTCCTCCTCGGCATGACCGAGGCGATGCGCCGACTCTCTGAACAGCCGCATCCCGGGTTTCCCGTCACTATCTATTACGCCTTCAAGCAATCTGAGCGGAAGGGGGATACGGGAATAGCAAGCACCGGATGGGAGACGTTCCTCGACGCAGTGATCCGATCAGGCTTTGCCGTCAACGGCACCTGGCCAATGCGCACGGAGCGAGGCGCCAGGTCGATTGGTATCGGCACCAACGCTCTCGCCTCCAGCATCGTCCTCGTCTGTCGCCGACGTCCCGCCGACGCGCCACCGGCCACACGACGAGAATTTCTAGCCGCTCTCCGGTCAGAAATGCCCCATGCAGTGCGCCTGCTCCAGACAGGCAATATCGCACCGGTCGACCTCGCCCAGGCGGCCATCGGACCCGGCATGGCGGCATACACCCGCTACGAATGGTCCTCATTGAGCAACCCGTGGCACTCGGGGCCTCACCGGCCGCCAGCAGATCCTGAATCTGCGGCGTCTGAGAGATTCCAAAGGAAGCACGGTGCTCTTTTGCGCGAGTCAAGCTACTCGCCTAGCCCGAGCCGACCTCCCTCGATAGAATGCTGCTCGTGGCACTCCCGCACTCCAATTTCCAGTGTGGTACCGGAAATAAGAATCTGCTAGCCCTCAGAGAGCTAACCTATCCCTGCTGCCAACACCGAACGTCTTCCAAGAGGATCACCAACAACTCAATCTCGTTCGAACCCATGGCTCTCGAACTTGAGTGTTCGACTGTTCTCCGTCACTGTCCGCACAACGTTTTCCGGCACACCATCAGGAACAATGGCTTCAATCTCCAATGTCACCGTAACCTCCGCCCCCACAATCCCGGAAAGGTGACTAATGACCTCGTCGGCTATCGTGCTTGCTGCGCGACTCGGACGGGTTGCGTCAAGGGTTACAGATCCGTGATACCGAATTGGCTTTGTTGAGGGCGGCGGCGAAGGGTGAGGACCCTCACCAGTCCCAGTGGTCGCCCCTCCCGAAGGAACGTCGTCACGACCACCTTCGGTTGATATGGGCAGCGGCTGCGATTCCTCACGAATTTGTTGCTGCGCTATGTCGCCCTTAACCACCAAGCTAGCCGAGTTCTCATCCGTCAAGGACACGCCCCGTCCGCCCAACAGTCCGCGATACCGATTGGATGATTCGTCGTAACTGTCCGCGTAACCAAATGAATCATCTGCCCAAGTCAGAAGTGCGATACCGTCCGAAACGGCCTCGAGCAGTACATTCGGACCCGTGAGCCGGGGCAGGTACAGATAACTCGCAAAATCATCGACCAGCTGCCGAATGCTCACGTGGTCGCCGCGCCATAGGGGAATCTTGTTTAGTTCCCTTTGAAGGCTCGAACCGGCCAAGCTCTTCACGAGCCACTCATCCCTAGCGAGCCGCTCCGCGGCCTGAACCGCAAGCGGATCCTGTCCCCTGAGCTGCGTGGATGTCCAAGAGACCGGATCATCCGGATTCGTTTGTGCAGGCACCAGCAGCCAGCGATAAGTTTCTGGCAGCCGGGCCTTGACAGTATCGGCCGCCGCTTTCCGTTGGGTCTCGGCCTGCTTGACTTGATGTGGCGAGAGGTCAAGAGACTCCTTGTCCGCGACAATCTCCTCCCATGCGAGATGTCGGCGAATAGCATCGTTCAAGTCTTGAAGCCTAGTCTGGTCCGGCGCAAGAAAGACCAGTGTGTTGCGGAATATGCGAGGGGCATTCCCTCGCGACTCTAGAAGCTCAGTCGCGGCCTTCACAGCTGACGAAGCCGCTCCCTTTTGATGTGGATGGTCAGCGCCTAGGACCACCAATCGTGTATCTCTCCGGTCTGGGACGTCATGCCCAGTGGCAGGAGCGGTGTGTATCCGTTCGAATCCGCCCTTCTGACGCAAGTCCTGGTCAAGCACTCCCTTGATCGCTTGGCGGACGCGATCAGGATCCTGTTCGAGTTGCGCAGCCTTGTCCTCCGCTAGCTTTGTTACGGTGGCGCGCGTGTCATACCAATAGCGTCGCCCGTCTTGGTAGAGATACGTGGCCCTCGCCGCCATGCGGCGCAGTGCGTCGCCGAACACTGACGGCGATTCCCCAGGCAAGACAGAACCCAGCTTGATCCGGCGGTCTTCGACTCCCCGATGAGAACTGCCTGCCGACGGAGCCGATCCGAGGTAGATCGCCCGCGCTACTCGCCTACAGGCGCTTAGTTTTCCGAGATTTGGAACTTCCCCATCGATCCGCAACGGAAGAGATTGCGGACCATCGACATCCTTCTCGATGACGGGCGTCCAAGTGTCCGGCAAGTACCGGGTCAATTCCCACTGAACGCGCTGATCGTCGATAGCAAGATGGGCCGGAAGGATCAGCGGATTCGTATCGCCCCGTTCCCAGAGGCTGTGAATCACCGCTGCCATGAGTCGCAAGACTCCGCGAGTCCGCTGGAAACTCGCGAGAGCCGACCAGTCGGTGTATAGCCGATCAAATACTTCTGGATGGATCGGATAGGCGGCGACGATCCGTTTCTCATAGTCTCCGTCTCGGACCTCAAGGGGGAACTCTTGATGTTGGGTGCGATAAAGGTTTGCGAACTCGCGAGCCACGACGTCGCGGCTCTTGAATTGGTGCGGGTCGGTGAACGGCTCAAATAGCCTCCTACGGACGATCTCGAACCCTTCTTCGGCGCTCGCCGGACGCCACGACGACTCGATGCGCCCGACTACGTTTCTGAGTCGTTCCAGGGCCTCGCGACCGCGCCGACCACCGACTTCCACGTCATCTGCTCTCGTCCGGGATGAGTCTGTGTTGGTGTCCGAGACGGGAAGACTTATGACCAAGAGGCAATTGCCCGCAGCTTTCGCGGCCTCGGTCAGGGCCTGTGCAAACGTAAACTGCGTCTCGAAGCTACCTCCGGGAAGATCGCTGTGATCGTGAAGTTGGCGAGCGTAAGCAACCCACTCGTCAATTAGAATCACGGCAGGACCGTGCTCAATCAGGAGGTGCCTGATGGCATCTCCTGGACTAGTGGCGCGCTTATCGTCATCGGCGATCCGCTCGAATCCTGCTCGTCCGCCCAGCTGCCATGCTAATTCCCCCCACATTGTCCGAACCACCGTGCCGTCGTGCTTGGTGTCGGGATTCCCGGGCGAAATCTTGGTTCCGACCAAGACGACCCGCCGTGCGCTCGGAAGAGACTGTGCGCCGACTTCTTCCATCAGCGCCTCAATGCCTGCCAGCTCACTCGGTGCTGTTCCGGAGAACAAGTGGTAGAGCGCAAGCATCGAGTGAGTCTTGCCGCCTCCGAAGTTCGTCTGCAAATGCACCACGGGATCACCGCCGCTACCGCTGAGCCGCTGAATCGCTCCTATGAGCATCTTCTTGAGGCTCTCCGTCAGGTACGTGCGATGGAAGAACTCGGCGGGATCGCGGTATTCGGAGGAGGCCTCGCCGATATGCACCTGCCACAAATCAGCGGCGAACTCGGCTTGATGGTATTGACCGCTGGAGACATCTCGGTGTGGTACGGCGACCTCCCGCCACGGCTTGAGTCTCCCGATCGCTCCGCCGATTGCAAGGCTGGACTGACGCCGCCGTTCGGTCCGTGCCTGCTCGTCGAAGCGAACGCGCAGGAGTTCCATCTTGATTTTTTCGACATCGGCAGCTTCGCTCGCCGACACGGATGTCAGCAGCCGACCTACAGTGTCCAAGGCACGATATGCGTCGTCACTCGAAAACGATTCTTGATGCGCCCACCGATTTCGAAGACCTCGTAATTCGCCAACAAAACTGCGCTCGGCGGGCCCAAGCGACTCGCGGAAGACTTGATTCCATGTTTCCCACATCAGCTTGAGAACCCCCGCAGCATCCCATTCGGAGATATTTCGGTTGCCAAGGTTCGGATCATCTGTGAATACCCGAAGAGCCTCTGGCCCGACCCGGCGAGATTCAGCTGCGCTCTGTATTTCCCGTTCCGCATAGGGCCCTAAGCCCGCTCTCAACAGGTCAAGCGCCTTGCCGACCCTCTCATGATTCGTCAATGCCATTTCGTGATCACCGTTTCTGGATATCTGTCGGGGATACGACCGCGTCTGGCATATGCCGTACCGGGCGTTCGGGAGAACACCGAGACTAGTCTCTGTTATCGAGGCTCCTCAGCCTTTGCCAGCAACTCACCGAGATTGTATTTTACGCTGGTGACCCCAAAGTCCGGTTCCGCCCCGAACGGGCGCCGAACGTAGTGAACGCTCGAACTCTGAGTGTCCCGGAATAGGACGATGGCAAGGATGAACTCCTCGGGCTTGTTCAGGGCAGTCAGGATCTCGTTTCGGGTGACTGTGATGTCATCGGCATCGCTGACCCGACCCTTGACCTCAATGAATCGCAATGATCCCGTTTCGGGGACTCGGCTCTCGATATCATAGCCGAGCTTCTCAAGCTCCCGGTCGGTCGGCTCAAAACCGAGGCGTCGCTCAGTCTCCATCACGGCCTCGCGTGCCCTGGCAGCGGACGCCTGAGTGTCAGGTGTAGGCACCGGTGACACCTCGTCTCGTCCCGCAACTAAATCGACAAGGCCTTTGGGGACGACCAATAGGCCTCCGATCACCACCGGCGGCATCGGAGAAATCTGGCGGTCACGTTGGAGCGCCTGCAGCCTCTGTTCCAGACGCACCTGCATGGCATCTGCCCGCTTGCGAGCCTCGTCTGAATTCAGTCGGGCATTGGTCTTGTCCGCTAACTCGGCCTCCCTGAGTTCGTCGGCGCGACGGTCCCAATAGTTGATCTCTTTGGTCAGTCGGCTCTTGACCGCTGCCTCGGTCTTGTCAATCAGTTCCAGCCGTGCTCTCCGTACTTCACTCAAGTGCGCGGGCACTGCGTGCGAGACGGCATGAGCCTGGGCCTGCTGTTCCAGTTTCTTGCTAATCCAAGCGCATTCGGAACGCTCAAGGATCTTGTCGGCTGAAGGCTCGTCGTCCCTCAGAGGGCGGTAGTCGAGGTATGGCGCGTAATGTAGGTGATTCACTACCCCGTCGGCTTGGATCTCAATGTAGAGTACGCGCTTGGAGATAATCCGCCGTTCCCCCGAATCTGTGATGCTCCCGTCTCGAAGCGCATGCTCAACGAAGAAGAGCACCCTCGGGCTGGTGCCATGGTCCCGGTCGTCGACGAGCGTTGCCCCGCACTTGAGCAAGTCTCGATGCTGGTCGAGAGTCAGGTCGACGACACTTTCCAGCAACGGATGTCCCGGACACACGAAGCTTGCAGGTGGTCGCCCGGGAGCGGCCACGAGATTCTTATCGAACGCAATTCGCTCGTAGCGGGATAGGATCGGCTCGCCAGTAGCGGTCGCTAGATGGCGGTTACGGATGTGTGCCGGAACGTGCGTAACTTGGTATCGGCGCGCCTCCCGCTGCCTAGCGGTACCGCCTAGGCGCTTGTACGCTTCCAAGAAGAACGATTCGATGTAGTGTGGTTGCAGCCTGCGCGCCTCGGCTCTTTCCATGTCCTCTCTCACTCGCCGCAGGCGAGTCGCGTCCATCGCTTGGACTGCTATTTGCCCTTCTTCCAGCAGGTCCGTGATCTGGTCAACGTCGAGCGCGTTTTCGAGCGCAGTGTTGAGCCAATCTCGGACTTCTGGACGCTCGCCGTAACGAATCGCTTCGAGCAGCAATTCCCGGAGCGGCTTCCCCTGGAACTCCAGCTTGCCGAGAACATCGAATACCTGCCCTCCCAACGCCTCCCGAGCGAGGTCGAGCTTCTCGAGAAGCCGTGCGTAGACGTCGCCTTCTCGGGTCTCGTCCGCTACTAGGTTCCAGAGATGGCATACCTCTGTCTGACCGATCCGGTGGATTCGACCGAAGCGCTGCTCGAGACGATTGGGATTCCACGGCAGGTCGTAATTCACCATCAGGTGGGCGCGTTGCAAATTGATGCCCTCGCCTGCCGCGTCCGTGGCGAGCAAGACCTGGACATTCGGATCGTGTCGAAAGGCTTCCTGAGCTGCCAAGCGCTGGTCACGCCCAACGCTACCGTCGATTACAACTACCGCGGACTCGCGTCCGATCAATGTCCTTATGCGCTCGCTCAGGTATCCGAGCGTGTCCCGATGCTCCGTGAAGATGACGAGTTTCCGAGTGCCAGCGGTTTTTAGGTCGGGGATTGGCACATTTAGCCCGCCACTAGGGGACGCTTCGGTGCTGTCTGCGCGATCGTGCCCCACCAAGATTTGCGCAACAAGACTCGCCAACTGCTGCCACTTGGCATCACCGCCGCTGCGCAACACTCCGAGTGCAAGGGCTTCCAGGCGCTTGAGTGTCTCGAGTTCGGCCTTCAGTTCAACAATGGACTTCGCTGCTGTGGCCGCGTCAATAAGTTGATCTTGGATTTCCTCGACTTCCTCTGCCGGAGCATCCTCCAGATCATCAATCTCATCGACATCGAAGTCCAAGATTCGTATGCCTAGTCCTGACCGTGCGGATTCTCCCCGCCTCAGCGACTCGAAATCCTCTAAGCGGCTCTTGAGGCGCTCGCGCCTTCGGCTCAACGACCGATAGATTGCCGCTGGCGACGACGCTAGCCTTCGCTGAAGAATCGTGAGTGCGAACCCGACTGCGCTCGAGCCCTTGGCGTTCTGGAGAGCCTCGGCTCGGTCGAACTCTTCGCGGACATAAGTTGTGACAGATTCGTATAGGTCTGCCTCTCGGTCCGAGAGCTTGTAAGGGATTGTGTGCGCGATCCGCTCCGGAAACAGCGGCTTCCCGTCGAACTTCAGAAGACGCTCCTTGACCATCCGCCGCATCAGGTCAGAAGCGTCAGCGATGTGGACGCCATCGCGAAATCGACCTTCGAACCTGTCCGGGTCGAGCAGCCCCATAAATAGCTGGAAGTCCTCTTCCTTTCCGTTGTGGGGCGTCGCCGTCATCAATAGGAAATTCCGTGTACGCTTCGAGAGAAGCTGCCCCAGTCGATAACGCTTGGTGTACTTGATCTCGCCGCCGAAGTAGGTCGCTGACATCTTGTGGGCTTCGTCGCAAACCACAAGATCCCAAGCCGCATCGGGGGCTTGGAGTTTGAGCTGGACGTCTTCGTCGCGAGAGAGCTTGTCGAGCCGGGCGATCACTAGCCTTGCCTCTAGGAACCAATTCCCTGTGTGAGCCGCGCGAAGCTTGTCGTTGGTCAGGATTTCGAATGGGAGCTGGAATCGATTGTAGAGTTCGTCTCGCCATTGTTCGGCCAAGCTGCCGGGACAAACGATCAAGCACCGCTCCAGATCGCCCCGAGCGATGAGCTCCTTGATTAGGAGCCCCGCCATGATGGTCTTTCCAGCTCCGGGGTCATCCGCAAGAAGAAAGCGCAACGGCTGCCGCGGCAACATCTCTTGGTAGACGGCCGTGATCTGATGGGGCAGCGGTTCGACCTGCGAAGTGTGTACCGCCAAGACCGGATCGAACAGGTACGCGAGGCGGATCCGTCTCGCTTCGGAGGCGAGCCGGAACAACGCCCCATCACCATCAAAGCTCCAAGGACGACCCTCAGCGTGGATCCTCAAGCGGTCTTCGTCCTCGCGGTAGAGCAAGTCGCTGGCGGTGACACCGAAAGGAGTCTTATAGGTGAGCTCCAGTGCTTCCGAACCGTACCACTGAACAGACAGTACAGTCACCGGACCATCAGGGTAGACGCCCTCGACGGCACACTGGGGCTGAAGTTCTTCAAGTTGCATAGCTGGCCTCGTGCTCCGACGATGCTTGCACAGCATGCTGCACGGACTGTCGCCGTTCCGAACAGCAAGAGGTTGGCACGAAAAGCAGCCTCTGCATGAGGCCGACCACACACTAGATTGACATACCCGAGCCTTTTTGACTCTTCGGAGTGGGGGTCGGCAATTGGTCGATACTTGGCCAGATGTTAGGCTCACTGGCCTCATTGGTCGTTTTCGAGCCGCCAAATAGAACATCAGGCGTACCGACATACTTCCGCCAGGCGAGGACCGCATCTTCGCACTCCTTTGCAAGACCGCACTCAAGCCCCTTGGAAACGTCTACGCTATTGGGAAGCATCCGCGAGATGGCCTCGCCTAACCCAATTGCCCGCTTCGAGTCCAAGCTGGACGCCATGCGCTCCGAGATGCGCTCGGAAATGAATATTCTGCGCTGGCTGATGGGCTTGGGTTTTGCGGCCTTGGTGGCCGCCGCAATCGCCCAACTGTTCCGCGGCTAAGGCCAGTCTCCAGAAATGCGCTAGGCCCTCCCCGCCCCCGCCAGCCCATCGCAGAACGAATAGTTATGCGAGACGGATACCTCCTGATTCGGAGGCGGGGCCGAACGATGCCCATCACCATCGAAGCTCCAAGGTCTCCCGTCTGAGAGGATTCTCAAGCAGTCGTCGTCATCCCGGTAGAGCAAGTCGCTCGCAGTGGCACCCAAAGGTGTCTTATAGCTGAGTTCCGGTGCCTCCGAAACGTACCATTGGACAGACAGTACGATCACCGGCCCGTCAGGGTAGACGCTCTCAATCGCATGCTTAGGCTGAAGTTCTTAAAGTTGCATACCGGCCGCGTCTTCCAACGGATTCAGCGTCGATAGATGATCGTGGTGGATCGAGTTTTCTCATCTCGCTGCCTCGGTGATCGGGTCGAAACGCAGCGCGGCGTCGGTCATTTCTTTTGGAGCACCTGGATTGGCTATTGTCGGCCTCTCAGCCGTTGCAATGGATCAATGACCGTAAAGACCGGGAGTTGACGAAAATCACTGCGGTGGGTGCAAATCCGGTCACACAGTGCTCGCGCATCAGCACGGCCCTGTGACGATCATGCATCCTGCTTCCTCGAAGGTTGGGCAATTCGGTCAAGGTCTGCTCCAGAATTTCTCAGTGAAGCGGGGTTGCAACCAAGAGGCCCTGATGATGCCTGCTTCGGAAAGATAGCGAAGGGCCGACTGCGAAGTCCATGGTGATTGGAGTGTGCCCGCATGCGCGGTCACTCGCCGGAACTCGTAGCGCACACTCCAAGCAAGGAACTTCGGAAGTGATCCCGACACACCTCTTCAGACCACTCTTGTTGGCGGCGCACATGAGGGCGTTTGTCCCGAACAACAATGCGTTACTCCTCTTGCATCGCTACGGAGGGCTCGTCGCGGTTCAAGATGTCAACAAGTTGCTTCCCGCCGACCACTTTTCGCCCGGCGAGTGATACCCTGCAGACGCCAAATGCTCGTGGCTGTGGTGCCAGTTGCCTTGGGGCCTGTTGGAATCTGACGAAGATTGCTGGACCGAGGGGCGCTCGAGCGTGCTGATCCCGACGGTCGTTCGCCTTGGCGGATCCGTCGTTGCCACGGGCCTGTGAAGGCAACTGGAGACCGAGGGAGGTACCTATGTCGTTCAGAACCACAGCCTCAGTCCTTTTCGCGGGGCTTCTCATCAACGTCGGTGCGTTCGGGCAGGCCACAGGCCTAATCCACGGAGTAGCCCAGGACGGGTCCGGCGCCGTCATTCCTGGAGCGGACGTATTGGCTATCAACGAACTGACAGGCATCGAACAGCCTGGTCAATCGGATGCCCAGGGACGATTCAACTTTCCCCGGACACCAGTCGGAACGTATCGCGTAGAAGTGCGGAGCGAGGGATTCCGCACGTTCTCGTCCGGTACGTTCCGCCTTGCCGCCGACCAGAGCCGCCAAGTGACCGCAACGTTGGAGATCGGCCAGGTGACCGAAGTTGTAACCGTCGAGGGTGCGGTTGCTCAGGTCGAGACCTCGAACGCCACCCTGACGGAGATCATTGACGAACGCCGCATTACAGAGCTGCCCTTGAACGGACGGAACCCGATCCAGCTCATCATGCTCGTTCCGGGTGTCAACACTGGGCCCGGCGGTGTCATTTCGCAGTTCGGAGCGTTCAGCGTCAACGGCGCTCGGGCGCAGTCCAACAACTACATGCTCGACGGCGGCGACAACAACGATCATCAGGGCGGCGCACCGATGATCGTGCCCAATCCCGATTCGCTGGAAGAGTTCAGCATCCAGACGCAGAATTTCTCGGCCGAGCACGGCGGAGCGATGGGCGGGGTGATCAACGCGGTCACCAAGTCCGGAACGAACGAGTTTCACGGCAGTGCCTTCAACTTTCTGCGAAACGACGTGCTAGACGCGACCAGCTTCGACGCCAACCGGACGGGCGTGAAGAAGGGCAAACTGCGCCGAAACCAGTTCGGCGCGACGCTAGGAGGCCCCATCGCCAAGAATCGGGCCTTCTTCTTCTATGCCTTCGAGGGGACACGGACACGGCAAGCTCAGGCGTTCCTTCACAATGTGGCGACGGATCTCGAGCGCGGAGCCGATTTCTCCAAGTCCCGCAACGCTCCGAATGACCCCGACACCGGGGGAGCTTTCCCCAATTCCGTCATTCCCATGCCCCGCTGGAACCATGTCGCCCCGAACTACCTCCAAGCCCTGATCCCCAATGCGAACGTTGTGAACACCCGAGGCGACGGCACATTGCTGGGACGAATCGGCTTCAATCGGCCTGACAACCCGGACCGTGACCAGCACATCGCGAGGGTCGACCACCAAGTCACGGAAAAGCAGCGAGGAACGTTCCGGTTGTTCCGGAATGTCGATGACAGATTCCGGGCGGCCAACGTGCCGACCCTGACCCAGAACGAGGGTTTCAAGAATTGGAACCTGCAGGGCTCCCATACATGGACGATCTCGCCAACGCTGCTGGGCGTCGGCAGGTTCACGTGGAACGAGGTCGACCAGCTGCGCGGCGGGAACCCGGTCATGTTCGACGGCCAAGTCGCGACCTATGAAACCCTCGGTGTCAATGCGGTGCGAGCCGCGCCGTTCAGTCCGGACGAGCAGGCTGTCACGTGGCGCGGCAGGGTCCAAGGTTTTTGGAATCTCGGTCAAGTCAACGTGCTCGACACCGATCGCCAGACCTACCATGCCGTCTATGACTGGTCGTGGACCCGCGGTGCCCACATGATCAAGTTCGGCGGGGACTACCGCCGGTCCAAGAGCGACCGGCTGACCAACAACCGGGTTGACCCACAATTCACTTTCAACGGGAACCGCAGCGGCAACGCGCTGGGGGATTTCTTCCTCGGGTTCCCGTCCCGTTTCGTCATGGGTTCCCTGCGCATCAACCGCATCCGCAACATCGGATCGAACCTGTATTTCCAGGACGACTGGAAGGCACTGCCGAACCTCACGATCAGCATGGGGCTTCGCTGGGAGCCCTATCACCAGTTTTACTCGACCGACGACGAGCTGTCCGTGTTCATTCCGGGCAAGCAATCGCCTTCCTATCCGCAAGCCCCGCCTGGGCTCCTGTACGCGTCCGATCCGGACATTCCGCGGGGCGGCGCGCCGAAAGACTGGAACAACTTCGCCCCCCGCATCGGCATTGCCTGGCAGCCCACAGCCGACGCCAAGACGGCGGTCCGCGTGGGATACGGCCTGTTCTACGACATGCCGCCATTCCACTCGCTCAGCCAGTTCGTCAACAACCCCCCATTCTCCATGCAGTTCGACAGGCGGCAGGCGGACCTCAACTCGACCGGGGCCACGTTCGACGAGCCGTTCCGCGGACGCGTCAATCCGTTCCCGTTCAGTCCACCGCGAACGGCTGACGAGCGAAGCGCATTCAACTTCGTGACGCCGATCCTGTTCGGAAGGAGCGTCAACCCGAACCTGGTCGCTGGCTACAACCAGCAATGGAACGTGAATATCCAGCAGGAACTGCCCTACAGGATCCTGGCGACCGTCGCGTACATCGGCTCGAAGGCTTCCAACCTCCCGATGGTGCTCGATATCAACGTCAGGCCGGCACGCAGCAGCGGGCGTCCCAACGTGCGACCGCATTCGGACTTTACGGCGATCCGGGAGTACCAGTCCATCGCGTACAGCAACTACAACGCGTTCCAGTTCACTCTCAACAAGCGCATGAGCGGCGGGTTCTCAGTCCTCGCTCACTACACTTGGTCGAAGACCATGGACCTTTACGCCACGAACGACCAGTTCAATCCCCAGAACCTTGAGAACATCGATGCCGAAAAGGCGCTTGCGAACTTCCACCATGCCCACAGGATGGTGGCATCGTTCGTCTGGGACGTCCCGTCCCCGGTGAGCAGAGGTCCCGGCAAGTGGGTGCTGGGAGGCTGGCAGGTGAACGGGATCTACTCGGCCCAGACCGGCGACCCGGTCAATATCTTCCACGGACGCGACATCGCCGGCACGACAATCGGAGGCGGGCAGCGACCCAACCTCGTCGGGGATCCGCTGTCGGGAGTCAATCGCAGCAGGGACAACATCGTCAATGGCGGGAGCTGGTACGACGTGGGTGCGTACGCCCTGCCGGACGGTGG
The DNA here is from genome assembly GCA_965207255.1 of Bryobacterales bacterium. GTDB lineage: Bacteria > Acidobacteriota > Terriglobia > Bryobacterales > UBA6623 > VXMF01. The sequence continues at coordinate 2,235,121 of OZ242276.1, forward strand.
GTATTTCGGAGACTTGGGCCGCAACACAATGATCAGCCCGGGCGATTGGAACTTGGATCTCGGATTGTTCAAGAATTTCGAAGTCTCGGAAACGGTGAAGCTGCAATACAGGTGGGAGATGTTCAACGCGATGAACCACGCCAACCTCACCAATCCGGTCGGGCGAATCATCAGCGGGACCGCCGGCGAGATCAATACACTGACGGGACCGAGAATCATGCAAATGGGGCTGCGCCTCGAGTTCTAAGTCGCAGCACTGCCTCTCGCAACCGTCCGCCCGTTCGCCGCTGCGCTGCCAAGGACGGGCAGGCGGATCTGAGGGGCAGTGCGTTGTTCCTCGACTCTGTCGCTTGGATTGCTCGAAGCCGGAATCAGACACCTTGCGATGGCCTTTGGCCGACACATGCCCTGTGGTACACTGTGCAAGCGTGTAGCGTTGCTTTCATAGGCTCTTAAGTAATTGTTTCTAAAGAGCTTACAGCGAGTGGACGCCGCATGCCCGCTCCTCCGGAAAGATGTCCGGCCTAGGTGCAGGGAAAGATCTTGGAGAGCCGCATTGAACACTGACGATCTGCACGCGCAGGGTATGCGCATCCGGCGGCAAGTCTTGGGCGACGCCCATGTCGAGCGCGCGGAAGCGAGCAAGACGGACTTCGACGAAGCATTCCAGCGCTTCATTACCGAAGCCGCCTGGGGTTCGGTCTGGTCGCGGCCGCAGCTCGACCACAGAACGCGGTCCCTCGTGACCATCGCCCTTTTGGGGGCTCTGGGCCACTACGGCGAATTAGAAATGCACGTGAAAGCCGCCCGACGCACAGGGGCGCAGAGCAGCGAAATCGCAGAAGCGCTATTGCACGTAGCCGTATACGCCGGCGTGCCTGCGGCAAACAGGGCGTTTGCGGCAGCCCGACGCGCATTGGCAGAATTCGACGCGCAAGCAGGTGCGGAATGACCCCCGAGCGGATCCTCAACCCCCGCGATTGGTCTTCGCAGCCGCGCCAATCGCATGCAGGCTACAAGTCGACGCTGCTTCGCTCGCAGCAGCGCCCCCTCGTTCCGCTGGCACAATCGCTGTCTGAGTTGACCGCCCCGGTATTCGGGAACGGGGAGGTGACCGCTCAAGATGCCGACCTGACCCGCAATGCGATCCGGGACGGGGAGGCCATCGGCGAGCGTATCATCGTGGCAGGGCGACTCATAGACGAGAGTGGCAGGGCAGTCCCGAACGCCCTGGTCGAAGTCTGGCAAGCGAATGCGGCGGGTCGTTACGTGCATTCCCAGGACCAGCACGATGCCCCCCTGGATCCCAACTTCCTCGGTGCTGGCAGGGCGCTGACTGATAGCGCAGGCCGCTACTGCTTCACCACCATCCGCCCCGGGGCGTATCCGTGGCGCAACCATCCGAATGCGTGGAGACCGGCACATATCCATTTCTCGGTCTTCGGCACGGCATTCGTCCAACGGCTTGTCACTCAGATGTACTTTCCCGGAGATCCATTGCTGCCGCTGGATCCGATCTTCAACGCCACCGCCGCCGCGGCCGCTCGCCAGCGGCTCGTAGCCCAGTTCTCGACAGACTTGACCAAGCCCGAATGGGCACTGGGCTTTGCGTTCGACATCGTCTTGCGCGGGCCGCAAGCAACCCCGCTGGAGCCCTGAGGCCATGCCGTCCCAGACACCATCGCAGACTGTCGGCCCATTCTTCTCCCATGCCTTGACCCCGGACGGGTCTGGCTATGCTCCAATCGTGGGCAGTCAATTGGCTGACCGGAGCACACCCGGCACGCTGATCCGCATCGAGGGGCGGGTCATCGACGGGGCGGGCGACCCCGTGCCGGACGCCATGGTCGAAATCTGGCAGGCTGGCCATGATGGCGCCTATCCCGGCGGTTCCGATGCGTTTCGCGGATTCGGAAGGGCGAGCACCAGTGCCGATGGCGGATTCTGGTTTCAGACTGTCAAGCCGGGCAGGCCGCAGGGGAACGGCGCGCCGCACATCAATGTCACCGTGTTCGCGCGAGGCATGCTCAACCATGCCTTCACGCGCATCTACTTCTCTGACGAGCGAGCGGAGAACTCCGCGGACGCTGTGCTGGCCAGCGTAGATCCCGCCCGGCGCACCAGTTTGGTCGCGTCGCTGCGCGACCGCCCAGGCCCGCCAGCCTACGATTTCACGATTCACCTGCAGGGCGAGCATGAGACCGTGTTCTTTGACGCGTAAATGCCTAGCGGGAATCGCTCGGGCAGGGCTGGCAAGGTGACCTCGTCGCCACTCGACTCGTTCCTGCTGGGCAATCTCGTAGCGGACCCGGAAACCGCGGAGTACTTCTCCGACGACGCGGCCGTGCGGGCGATGCTCGAGTTCGAGGTCGCGCTAGCCACCGTTCAAGAGCGCCTCGGGGTGATTCCAGCCGGATCGGCCGCCCAGATCGGGTCAGCTGCAGAAGCGTTCGAGCCGGACTGGGCGGGGCTCATCACCAGCATGCCCCTGTCCGGGCATCCGGTAGCAGAATTGGTCCGCGAGTTACGCGAAGCCGCCGGACCGGCCGGACAGTATGTTCATTGCGGAGCGACGGCACAAGACGTCATGGACACGGCGCTGGTCACGCGCCTGTCCCGCGTGCTGAGGATGCTCGATTACCGGCTGGAGCTCTTGATCGACGCACTTGCCGACCAAGCTGACCGCCATCGCAAGACGGTCATGGCAGGCCGGACGCGGACCCAACAGGCTGTGCCCATCACATTTGGGCTCAAGGCGGCTGGCTGGTTGCTGCCACTGGTGCGCCACCGCCATCGACTTGCCGAACTCTGGCCTCGAGTCATCACGGTGCAGTTTGGTGGCGCGGCCGGCACGTTGGGCACGCTGCGCGGCAAGGGCTTGGTGGTCATGGAAGAGCTTGCCCGAGAATTGGGCCTCCATGCACCCGCCACGCCGTGGCATTCCCAACGAGATGGCTTCGCGGAATTGGCCGGATGGCTGTCACTGCTCACGGGGTCCCTCGGCAAGATGGGCCAGGACTTGGCGCTACTGGCCCAGACGGAAATTGCGGAGGCCAGCGATGGCAGCGCCGGCTCCTCCAGCGCGATGCCCCACAAGAGCAACCCGATCAAGTCGGAGGTCCTAGTGACCATCGGGCGCGCCAACGCTACCCTGCTGGCTTCCATGCATCAGGCCGCGATTCACGAGCACGAGCGCGGTGGCAGCGCTTGGACGCTTGAGTGGCTCACTCTGCCACAAATGGCTATGTTCGCCGGAGGCGCACTGCGTACTGCCCTCGATGTCCTCAATGGGCTCGAGATCGACCCAGACCGAATGGCCCGCAACGTGGCCTCCTCGTCGGGCACGATCTTGGCCGAAGCCGCAAAGATGGTGCTGGGCGCCGCCATCCCGCTCGAAGAAGCGGACCGGCGCGTCAAGAACGCTAGCCGGCAAGCGCGCCTGACCGGGACGGATCTGATTGAGATCCTGCAGCACGACGGGCCTGCAGATGTCGACTGGGCCGCACTGCAGGAACCCGGCCAATGGTTGGGCTCGGCCGAAGCCTTTGTCGACCGGGCCATCGCCGCAGCGCGGGCTGGGCCGGCGCAAACTGACTCTGAAGAGCTCCGGTCGATCGACTCCTGACGCCGTTGGCAGTCATCATCGAAGGGTGCCGCTGGGGACTGCGCCGCCTGCACTATCCCGTCCACATGCTTCCCGTTGATTGCCGGCGCAACGCTACGGCCACCACCCGGTCGGCCCGTGCAGGAGGCGGGTCCGCACGAGGGGATAGCTCCGTGGCTGGCGTGCTCATCCGAAACCTTAACTACCATCTGGTCGTCTAATTGGTAAGTATGGTTCCAATTCGTCGGGATTTATGGCTTGAACGAATCAATCGAGCATGGACAGACTGTCCGATCGTGTGGCTTTCCGGAGTCCGCAGGGTTGGTAAGACAACCCTCGCCCGCATGCTGCCCGACGCGGTTTATCTGAACTGCGACCTGCCCTCGACGGGCCGGTTGCTCCGCGACCCGGAGCCGTTCCTCGATGGACACGATCCCAGCACCGTATTGGTGTTCGATGAGGTGCATCGCCTTGAGGATCCCAGCCGCCTGCTCAAGATCGTCGCAGACGAGTATCCGGGCTTAGCCGTCCTAGCCACCGGCTCGTCGACATTGGCCGCCACTCGCAAGTTCCGGGACGCCCTAACCGGTCGCAAGCGATCGGTCCACCTGCCACCGGTGCTATGGGAGGAGTGCAGCAATTGGCTGGGTGCGTCCCAGCTTGACCGCCGCCTGTACCACGGTGGACTTCCACAGGCCTTGCTGGCCGACAGTCCGTCGGCCGACTTCTTCAATGAATGGATCGACAGCTTCTACGCGCGCGACATACAAGAGCTGTTTCAGGTCCGCAGCCGCTCGGGGTTCCAAGCGCTGTTCCGCCTCCTGTTGCGGCAGAGCGGTGGCCAGGTTGACAACACGCGGTTGGCATCACTCTGCCAGCTCAGTCGACTCACAATCAGGTCGTACATCGAAGCCATGACGATCGCGCACGCGATGCATCTGGTCCTGCCGTACCATGGCGGAGGCAAGCGCGAAATCGTCGCGCGGCCCAAGTGCTACGGATTCGACACCGGATTCGTGTGCTTCGAGAGGGGTTGGACAGGCCTCCGGCCCGAAGACCGAGGAGTGCTCTGGGAGCATCTGGTTCTAGACGCCGTGCTAGGGCTATTCGGTGACGGAAGGGTCTTCTATTGGCGCGACAAGAGTGGGCGCGAAGTGGACTTCGTGATCCGCAGGACGGGAAACCGCGTGGACGCACTGGAATGCAAGATCAACCCGGATCAACCGAACCTGTCCGGGTTGAGTGCGTTCCGCGCCCTCTACCCGGAAGGGCGCAATTACATCGTCTCGCCCGCCGCTAGGCGGAGCTATGACAGCCGCGAACGGGGCCTCTCCGTGACAGTGTGCGACACGCCCCATCTGGCCGACGCCATGGATCTTGCAAGGCCCGGGCCCTCCGCGCAGCTATGAGCGTGGGCAGCACACGGCTCTGATCGGCCGACAAGCTGCTACGGATGCGCGATTCAAGATTCATCGCTACGCCACCGAGCGTCGGCACCGTCCGCTGAGCAGATTGGCCGCCTTCGCCAAGCTGGCGAACTCAATCCTGCGAGTGGCGGGCACGAAGCAAATCCGGGACCAGATGGAATTCCCGCGAGGGAACGCAGGCGGGACGATGCGGCCTGCTCCGCACCTCGGCCCAGAGCGTTTCGCTACCGCAAGTTGCGGGCAGCAGCTTGGGCGGGAGTGCATCTGTCGCCAACTGCGGGATCCCCGGCACACCCTAGCGAACGGACTGTCGGTGCCGAAACGCGACTCCCGACTGCGATGCGATCCGCGACGCCCTCGCGGGTAACCGGGAAAGGCCGCCGCGGCTGGAACTGAACCTGCGTGGAGCCAGACACCTGAAACGTCCGCGCGTTTGTGGTGCGTCTACAATATGGCCAGCAATTCTCCCAGGGCGGCGAGGCTGCGGCGGGATCAGTCAACATGGCCAAGATTATCGGCAGCCGGCGATATGTCGAAATCCCCGGCGACTCGTCATTCGAGTTGCCGCCGCTGGTGCTGCACTCAGGGCCGGATGTGAAGCAATTGGATGTCCTCGTCGATAGTGCCGGGGACATCATCGATTCCGAATCGCTGATCCCCGGCACGACCCAAGACGCCTTGGACGCCGAGAACATGCTCGCTACGGTCCGCTTCGGACTGGCGGCGAATCTCGTCGACCAATACCGCACCTTCGTACAACACTGGACATGGGGCCAGTCCGTGCTGGAGTGGATCCGCCAATGCGAGACCAGCTTCGAAGTGCAACCCAACCTGCGCCGGCTGCTGCGGCCGGATGTCTGGCCCCACGCCGGACGCGCCAGCTTTGTCACCCTGCTCGAAGACAAGGGCGCCGCCGACGAGCACATCGTGCTCGAAAACGCCATGGGCTACCGGCTGACCTTCCGGCAACCCCCGCCCATCGAGTTCTTTTCCGAGAAGTTCCTGTTTTTCCTCAACTCTTCCCTTGGCAGGACGGCCTATACGAACTGGGCCGGCAAGGAAAACCGCGACGTCGCATCGCTGCCCCCGGAGCGCTTCCAGTTCTTTGTGATGGCGGACCAGATCCGCGAGGTCTGAGCGGTCCGTCGACGGCATGCGGGCAGAGTTCACCGCCCCTCTAGTCAAAGAAAGCTACAATGGCCCCTGTAAGCCTCGCTGCGGGGCCAGTGTCCCACAGCGCAACCTTGGATCCAAAGGGAAAGAAACCAATGCCAGAAACGACTGCGGCGACGCCGCACCCAACCGAGAACTTCACCCGCCGCAACTTCATGCAGGGATCCGCCGGAACGGCGGCTGCGACAGCGGCCGGCCTGCAAATCGTGAGGCCCCAAGCTTTGCGGGGCGATGAAAACGAAAAGCTGTCGATCGGGATCGTGGGCTGTGGTGGACGCGGCACCCGCGGCGTCGCAGAAGCCATCCGAGGCAACCCCAACTACGAACTCCACGTGATGGGAGACCTGTTCGAAGACCAGCTCGAGCGCTCCCTGCGCCGACTACGCGACTCGGACGAATTCACGCCCGAGATCAAGCAGCAGATCAAGGTCGCGCCAGAAAACCGCTACCTGGGCTACGACGCCTACAAGAAGGTCGTCGATTCCGGCGTGGACGTGGTGTTCCTGCACACGCCTCCGGGCTGGCGGCCGTTGCACCTCGAGTACGCCATCAATGCCAACAAGCACGTGTTCGCCGAGAAGCCGCTGGCCACCGACATGATGGGAGCGCAGAAGGTGATCCGCCTGGCGAAAGAGTCCGAGCAGAAAAAGCTCACGGTCATGATCGGCGCCCAGCGCCGTTCCCAAAGGGAGTACGTCCAGTCAGTGCAGCGCATCCAAGACGGAGAGATCGGCGACGTGGTGGCCACCTACGCCAACTGGATTTCCGGCCCGGTCATCAAGGGCGCCGACTTTCAAGAGAAGCTCGACCAAGATTCGCTCGCATGGCAGCAGCGCGCCTGGTACTCGCACGTGTGGATTTGCGGCGACCAAATCGTCGAGCAGCACCTGCACAACATCGACGTCATCAACTGGGTGATGGGCGACACCCATCCGGTCAGCGTGGTGGCTTCGGGCGGCGCGGTCTGGCGCCCGCGCGAGAAGCTCTATGGCAATATCTACGACCACATCCACGCCGATTTCGAGTACGCCAACGGCGTGCGCATGTCGAGTCATTGCCGGCAGTACCCCGAACGCAAGGTGCGCCGTGTGAACGAGCTGGTAGTCGGCACGCGCGGCCGCTCCACCGTCAGGGACTTGGGCACCCCGTCGGAGACCAGCCCCTACGTGCAGGAGCACATCGACATGGTCAAGTCCATCAACGGCTCGGGGCCCTACCGGAACCAAGCCCTGGCAGTTGCCTACTCGACCATGACAGCGATCATGGGGCGCGAGTCTGCCTATGCCGGCGTAGAGGTCACCTGGGACATGGCGATGAATTCCAAGCAGAACCTGATCCCGGACAACCCGTCGCTCAACGGCAAGCACGGAGTGCCGGAACTGCCGCGCCCCGGCGAGTACGAGTTCATCTAGCGCCGGGCAAGGCGCGCGCTCGTTGCGAGCGCGCGTCCGCCGCAAGGAGTGCCCAACATGGATCGACGCAGATTCTTGCAGGTCGGTGCGGCCGCGCCACTGCTGAACTGGGCCTGCTCGAAGCCAGCGCCCGAGACCCAAGCGGCCAGGGCGCCGCGCCTGATGGCGCAGGACAAGCAGCAGGTCGCTATTGTCAACCCCGACGGATCGGTCGATTGGTCCTGGCCGAACGGCACAACCGCCCACGACCTACACTTGCTCGCCAACGGCAATGTGCTCGTACCCACCGCGCACGACGCCCTAGCCGAGGTAACGCCTGAAAAGGAAACGGTCTGGGAGTGGAAGTCAAGGCCGACATCGGACGAGGTGGACAAGATCGAGATCCACGGGTTCGAGCGCCTCGACAGCGGCCTGACCATGATTGCCGAGACCGGCAACAAACGCATCATCGAGGTGGACCGCGACGGCCAGGTGCAGCACGAAATCAAGCTGCGGGTCGACAAGCCGGACTCGCACCGCGACACCCGGCTCGTGCGTTCCACGCCGGACGGAACCTACTTGGTTGCCCACGAGAAGGACGGCGCGGTTCGAGAATACGCCGCCGACGGGACGGTCGTGTGGGAGTACAAGCTCGCATTGAACGGCGAACCCACTCCGACCCACCGCGGCCACGGCACGTCCGTCTACTCGGCCTATCGCCTGCCGAGCGGCAACACGCTGATTGGCGGCGGCAACAACAACCGCGTGCTGGAGGTCAATCCCGGCGGCGAGATCGTGTGGAGCCTCGACAGCCACGAGATCCCCGGCATCCAGCTGTTCTGGGTCACGCAGCTGCATGCGCTCGCCAACGGCAACATCGTGGTGACCAATACCCATGCCGAGGGCGAGACGCCTCAGATCTTCGAGGTCAATCGAGATAAGGAGCTTGTCTGGGGCTTCTTGGATTGGGAGACGTTCGGCAACGACCTGTGCGCCAACATCCTGCTCGGCGCCGAGGGCGACTTCGTCCGCTAGGCGCGCTTGGCAGCCGCCAAAGGCAGGTTGTCGGCCACCATTGCGGAGTTCTTCAGATCGGAGTTCACGGCCGCAATGCGCCTATCCCGCAGGGCCCATAGGTAGCATTTCTGGGGGACTGAGAGATCGCCCGGCACGGCCTGCTCGATCATTGCCACGCGCCGTGGGTCGTTGGGCAGGCCGTTGTCCCGGCCGTGATGGCAGGGACGTGCCACCTTCATGGCAATCACGCCCAAGTCGGCCGCATGCGCCTTGTCAAGCGCAGCATCGACATAGCTGTGATTGACGATGTTGTAAGCGACCATGGCCGCCGAGTACTGTCCCGACTCCACAACCCCCTCCAACACTCCGCCGGGATCGCTGTGCGCGGACACAGCGAAGTGCCTCACCTTGCCCGCCGTGCGCAACGTTTCGAAGGCTTCGAAGATCTCGGGGAATGCGGTCACTTCGTAGGCGCTGTTGGCCCCGTGCGGCACCATCAACAGGTCGAGATAGTCGGTGCCTAGCGCTTTCAGGCTGTCGTCAACGGAATCCAGCAGCCGGTCGCGGTATTCGGCGGGCCGATCCACCCTGTCCCCGTATTTCCGCTCCATCGCGTTGCTCAGCAGAGACGCTCGCATGGCGTCTTCTTGGCCGCCGAAGTAGTGACAGATGTGGTCCGGATCGAGGAGGCGCCGCCGTTCCAGCTCCTCGCTGATCTTGGACTGGATCTTGGCTTGCTCGGATCCGGCCAAGCTGTCGTAGATGGCTTTGAAGATCACGTTCCGGTTGCTCGTCCAGATGCTGACCTTGGTGTTGAGGAAGACCCGATCGCGCTTGGCCCCGGCAAGTACCTTGGCGTAGCCCAATTCGCTGCGGCCGCGCCCGTAGGCCGGTGCCGTGTCAAGGTAGTTCAGCCCGCGCTCGATCGCTTCCTCTACGTGGCGGAAGTTGTCCGGAGCGATCGTGTTGCCACCGCAGATCATCTCCGAAACCATGAAGTTGGTGCGGCCCAGGCGCCGGTAGGCCATGTCCGGATTGCGGTTGCGCCATTCACCGGCATCCCCTGCCTTGCTGGCGTCAGCCTTGGCCTGCACCGCAAGCGCGAGCGCGGCAGCGCTCCCGCTGTAAAAGAACTCCCGCCGATTGACAGCTCGAACCGTAGACATGCCTACATGATACGGAATGAACCCGGCACCGCCTGATGCAGCAACCTGAGGATCCGAGAATCCGAAGGAATCTGCCCAGCCGAGGACGGTCCCACGGCGGCGCCCTCCTCCCCCCATTGCGCCGCGGCCGGCCCCGAACCGCTAGCGGCGGGATCGTGCCGAGTTGCTTCCAGCAGCAGACGCTACACGATGCAGAGTTCGACGGCTTCGCGCAGCGATGTCATAGGATCCCGCTGCGGGATGAACTCATGAGCAAAGTAACCCTCGAAGTTCAAGTCCGCAATGGCCTTCGAGATTGCCTTGTAATTGAGCTCTTGGCTGTCGTCGATCTCGTGGCGACCGGGATTCCCGCCCGTGTGGAAATGGGCGATGTGGTCGATGTTGTCACGAATCATGCGAATCACATCGCCTTCCATGATCTGCATGTGATAGATGTCGTACAGCAGCTTGATCCGCGGCGACTCCACCCGCTTCATCAACTCCACTCCCCACGGCGTCGTGTCGCAGTGGTAGTCGGGATGGTTGACCTTGGAGTTGAGCAGCTCCATCATCACGGTCACGCCGTCGTCCTCGGCCTGTGCCTTGATGCGATTGAGGATCTTGGCCGAATTGTCCCAAGCTTCCTCGTCCGACATGCCGCGGCGGTTGCCGGAAAACAAGATCAGGCTCGGCACGCCCGCCTTCTTGGCCGCTGAGATGAGATCGCGAGCGTTCTTCTCGATGCTGGCATGGTTCTCGATGCGGTTGGTCCCGTCAGGAATCCTGCAGATGCCGTTGCCAACCGCGCAGGTGAGCCCGTACTTCTCGAGCGTCGGCCACTGCTCCTTGGTCAGCAGCTCAACCGAGACAATGCCCATCTTGGCCGCGTGCTCGCAAAGCTCCTCCAAGCTCATGTCCCGGTAGCACCACTTGCAGACGGACTGGTTGAGACGGCCATCCGCCCGCTTGTTCTCAGCGGCCAAGCCAGCCTTGGTGGCACTCGAGAGAATGCCGAAAGACGCCGCCGCCTTGATGGCCGTGCGACGGGTTGTCGAGTTCTGGGGATTGGTCATCGCAATGGATTCTAGCACTCGCGAGGCTTGCCTGGCGCGCCGCGTGCGGGGATATTCCGGGCGCCGGCGCCCTACAGCGAATCGCCGGTGATCGTCTCGTACGCTTCCACGTACTTCAGCGAAGTGTTGGCGACCACGTCGTCAGGCAGTTCCGGCCCGGGGGGCTGCTTGTTGAACCGCACCTCTTCGAGGTAGTCGCGCACGTATTGCTTGTCGAATGACTCCTGGCCTCGGCCCGGCTGGTACAGGTCCAGTGGCCAATAGCGCGACGAGTCCGGCGTGAGGACCTCGTCGCCCAGCACGATCTCGCCGTCGAGCATGCCGAACTCAAGCTTGGTGTCGGCTAGGATCAAGCCGCGCGCCAGTCCGTGCTGCGCCGCTCGCTCGTAAATGTTGAGTGTCAACTCCCGGAGTCGGGCCGCCTTCTCGCTGCCCACTAGTTCGGACGCCTCGTCGAACCCGATATTCTCGTCGTGGCCCTCGACCGCCTTGGTGGCCGGCGTGAAGATCGCCTCCGGCAGCTTGGCGCACTCCCGCAGGCCCTCGGGCAGAGCGATGCCACAGACGGATCCCGTGCGCTGGTAGTCCTTCCAGCCCGAGCCCACGATATAGCCTCGGGTAACGCACTCGATCGGAAACATTTCCAAGCGCTTCACCAACATCGAGCGGCCTTCGAGCTGATCCCGGTGTTGGAACAGTTCCGACGGGTACTCGGAGACATCCGCCGTGATGAAGTGGGTGCCGATGACGTCTTTGAGAAACTCGAACCAGAAGATAGACAACTTGGTGAGCACCTCGCCCTTGCGCGGAATTGGCGTCGGCAGGACGACATCGAACGCGGAAATTCGATCCGACGCGACCATCAGCAAGCGGTCGTCGCCAACCGCGTACAGGTCGCGCACCTTGCCGCGAGACAACAGCGGCAGCTCCGGGATGTTCGATTCCATCAAGACAGTGGACATGTGTAAACAGCTCTCCTTTCAACGCGCCGGCTGGCGCTTCCGATCGTTCCAGCGCTCAGACTCTCGCAGAGCGCACCCTACTTCCCGGCCACCTCGGCCCACACAGCCGGCGGGCTCATCGGAAGCCGCTGCATGCGCACCCGCACGGCGTTGTGGATCGCATTGGCGACCGCCGCCGGAGGCGGCACGATGTTGGCTTCGCCTACGCCCCTGACGCCGAACGGATGGCCGGGATTGGCAACCTCGACGATGCACGTGTCGATCATCGGCAGGTCCAGGGACGTGGGCATCCGGTAGTCCAGCAGGCTGCTGTTCTTCATGGTGCCGTCGGCCCCCATGAAATATTCCTCGTTGAGCGCCCAGCCGATACCCTGCACCGATCCGCCCTGCATCTGGCCTTCGACATAGCTCGGATGCACGGCCTTGCCGACGTCCTGCACCGCGGTGAACCTCAAGATCTGCACCTTGCCGGTTTCCGGGTCCACCTCCACATCGACGATGTTGGCGGAGAACGAGCCGCCGACGCCGCGCGGCTTGACCGTAGCGGTCGCGCTCACCGGACCGCCGGTCTTGCTCGACTTGGCTGCCAGGTCGCGAAAGGCGATGCTGTTGCCGTTCGACGAATACACGCCCTTGTCATGACGCACCTGGCCAGCCTCCACGGACCACAGCTTGGCCGCCCGCGCCTTCATTTCCTCGACGATCTTCTGGGCAGCGTCGTGCGCCGCCCAGCCGGTCGCGAACGTGGTGCGACTGCCCCCGGTCACCGAGGTGAAGCCGACCGAGTCAGTGTCAACGACCTCCGGCAGGATCTCCTCGGCCGAAATGCCCAGCACTTCAGCCGCCTGCATCGCGATCGAGGTGCGCGTGCCGCCGATGTCAGTGGAACCCTCCACCAAGTGGACCGTGCCATCGGTGTTGACGTTCAGGGTGCAGCTGGACTCCAGCCCGACGTTGAACCAGAAGCCCACGGCCACGCCACGCCCTTGGTTGGGGCCGGCGAGGGGCGTCGCGTAGTGCGGGTGGTCTCTGACGGCCCGCAGCACTTCCTCGCAGCCGATGCGCCGGTACTTCGGGCCATCGGCTCGCCGCGTGCCCTCCTTGGCGGCATTGCGCAGCCGGAAGTCGACAGGATCCAGGCCGAGCTTGGAAGCGACCTCGTCGATCACCTGCTCTGCAGCGAACGCGGCCTGCGTCGCACCAGGCGCCCGGTAGGCCGCCGAACTGGGCTTGTTGACGACCACGTCGTAGCAGTCCACGGAGATGTTCGGGCAGTCGTAGGCGGCAAAGACGCACATGCCGCCCGGCGCTACGAACGAGCCCGGGTAGGCGCCGGCCTCGTAGGCCAGCGTGGCTTCCAAGGCTTGGATCTTGCCGTCCGCCGTGGCCCCGACCTTGACCCGGGCATGCGATCCGGGCGTCGGTCCCGTCCCGACGAAGACGTCCTCGCGCGACATCACGAGCTTTACCGGCCGGCCGGTCTTTTGCGACAGCAGGGCCGCCACCGGCTCCATGTAGACCGGGATCTTGCCGCCAAAGCCGCCGCCGATCTCCATCGGCGTGACCTTGATGTTCGAGACCGGGATCTCCAAGATCTTCGAGGTCACGTCGCGCACTACGAAGGCGCCCTGCGTGGAGCACCAGATGTGCAAGCGGCCGTCGTGGTTCCACAGCGCGGTCACGTTGTGCGGCTCGATGTAACCCTGATGGACCGTGGCCGTGTCGAACGTGCGTTCAACCACCACATCCGAACCCGCAAACCCCTCTGCGACATCGCCGAACGACCACTGGAAGTGCTCGGCCACGTTGGAAGGCTTGTCCGTCTGCTGTCCGAACTCCTTCGTGCACAGATCGGAATGCAGCAGTGCGGCCTCCGGAGACATCGCCTCCGGCGCGGTCATCGAACTCGGCAGCGGCTCGTAGTCCACCGCGATGGCGTTGGCCGCCTCCAAGGCGACATGCTGGTTGCGCGCCGCAACTGCGGCCACGGCATGCCCTTGGTACAGCACCTTGCCGTTGGCGAGGACGTTGCCGTGCACGTAGGCCAGCCGCGTGTCGCCTTCTCCCACGTCGACCAGCTTGTCTTCCGCCTCCGGCAGGTCGTCGGCGGTAACGACCGCATGCACGCCGTCCATCTGCTCCGCTTTGGACGTGTCGATGGAGCGAATTCGCGCATGCGCGTGCGGGCTGCGCAGGATGGCGCCGTGCAGCGTGTCGGACAGCGTGAGATCGGCGCCGTAGAGCGCCCGCCCGGTCACCTTGTCGGCGCCGTCGTGGCGCACCGGCCGCGTGCCGACCACATCGAACGTTTGGGTGGCCAGCACCATGTTGGGCTCGTAGCCGTCGCCGCCCGGCGCTCCGTTGCCGGACGCCCCGGCCGGGACATCCGCGGCGTTGATGGGTTCCAGAGTGGGTGTGCTCATGATGCGCTCTCCTGCTGCATTTTCGCGGCTGCCGCCTGCACCGAGCGCACGATCTTGTCGTAACCGGTGCAGCGACACAGATTGTTGGCCAACCAGAGCCGGATCTCTGCCTCGCTCGGGTCGGGGTTGCTGTTCAGAAGCGCCTTGGACGCGACGATGAAGCCCGGCGTGCAAACACCGCACTGCAGGGCCGCTCCCTGGAGGAAGGCGCTTTGCAACTCGTGCAGCGCGCTGCCTTTGGCGATCCCCTCGACGGTGAGGATCTCCGCACCCTCGGCCTCGGCGCCGAGCACGAGGCAGGCCGGCACGATGCGCCCGTCCATTTCCACGGTGCAGGCGCCGCAATTGCCGTCGTTGCAGCCCTCTTTGGTGCCCGTGAGGCGCAGCACGTCGCGCAGCACCTCTAACAGCGACTGACGCGGCTCGCACAGGAATTCTGCCGGCTGCCCGTTGATCTTGGTCCGTACGTGAATGGATTGCATATCGATGTGTCCCTGCCTAGCCGAGCATGCCGCCGGCGCGTTCCACAGCCTTTTCCAAGGCCCGCCGGGTCAGCACTTCGCACAAGTTGCTGCGGTACTCGGCCGTGCCGCGCATGTCGCTGATCGGGCTCGCGGCTGCCTTGGCTGCCGCCGCAGCCGCTGCGATGGCCGCGCGGCCAACCGGCTGCCCGCGCAACGCAGCGCCCGCGGCCGGGACGAGCAGAGGCGTGGGAGCGACCGCGGCCAGCGCCACGCGCCCAGTGGCGAAACAGCCATCTGCCAGCCTGACCGACACGCCGGCGCCTGCCACGGCGATGTCCATCTCGTTGCGCGGGATGAAGCGCAAATAGCAGGCCCCGGAAGCGGGGGAAGGCGCGGGCAGGTTCAGGGAGACCAAGACTTCTTGCTCGCTCAGCACGTTCCTGCCGGGGGCAGAGCAGAATTCTTCGACAGGGACTTCCCGCTCGCCCGCTACCGATGCCACGCGACAGGTGGCGCCGAGGGCGATCAGCGAGGGCACCGCATCGGCGCTCGGAGAGGCGTTGCAGAGGTTGCCGCCCACCGAGGCGCGGCCCTGGATCTGCGTGCCGCCAATCATCGACACACTGTCGATCAGCCCTGGATACTCGCGCTGCACGGTCTCGTCAGCATAGATCCGGTAGCACGGCACGGCCGCGCCAAGCGTCAGCCCGGCGCCGGGGTCGTAGCGGATCTCGTTGAACTCGGGAACCGCCTTGAGGTCAATCACGACCCTGTTGGACACGCGCCCGGCGCGCATCTGCACCAACAGGTCCGTGCCGCCTGCCAGAGCTCGGGCGTTCGCGCCATGCTCCGCGAATGCCCCCAAGCAAGCATCCAATGTGCCAGGGCGTAAGTAGTCAATCCAGTGCAAAAGCAGCAGCCTCCTGCGGTCTCGCGCCGCGCCGCCAATCCAAGCCGGCGCCAAGCATCGAACCGGTTAACCATTATAGGAATGCCCCGTGCCCGTCGAATTACAGAGGCCCGGCGGCGGGGCGGCGAATCAACCCTTGACATGGCAGCGCTGCGAGTCCACAATCGAATTGCAGCCTCGATTGCCACAAGAACGGCCCTCTCAATCGTCTTGGAAGTGCGGGATCGTTTAGTGGTGATCGGAGCGAGCGAGGTTTCCTGTGCCTGCATTCGGTCAACCCGACGCAACGACGCAGGCCGCATGGGAGACCGAGAGGCTCTTCGAGGAGCATTTCTCGAACTTGGTGCGCTATCTGCGCGCGGGCGTCAGCAATACCAACGACATCGAGGACATCGCGCAAGAGACCTTCATCCGCTTCTTTCACGCACGCAGCAATGGCGAGGAGATTGCCAACCCCAAGGGCTGGATCTATCGCGTCGGTCGGCACCTGATGCTCGACAACCTCAAGAAGGCGCGCCCGCTGCTGCTGGACGAAGACCAGTGGGAGGATCTCGAGGCGGCGCACTCGCACTCGCCGGAATGGGAAGCACAGGATCGGTCGCTGCGCTTCTCGAGGCTGCCTTGGCACACGCTGACAGCCATGGAAAAGGAATGCCTGCTGCTGCGGGCGCAAGGGTTGGCTTTCCGCGAGGTCGCGGAGGTCTTGGAGGTTTCGATTTCGACGGTGGCGAGCTACGTCGCGCGCGGGATCAAGAAGCTCCGCAAATCGGTTGCAAAGCCTAGTGAGACATCTGAGCACAGAAGAGCTTCTCCTCTACGCTAACGGCGAATTGGAAGACCGCGGGCTTTGCCGCCACGTGGCGGAGTGCGTCGACTGCAAGTCCGACTTGGTCGACATGCAGGAGAGCTATGTCCTGGCCGCGACCGCCATCCGCGAGGAGCTTCCCGCACCGGCTCCGGGCTACGAGCAACTCGCCAAGCTGCGCGCGCGCTTGGCGGCCGAGGCCCAGTTGCTCTGCCTGCACTTGTCAACCGAGGATCTGCTGCTCTCGATCGAGGACAGCCTGAGCCCGGAGCTTGATGCGCACTTGGCAACTTGCGCCGAGTGCCAAGATCGCGCGGCGAACGTGCAGGTACAGCTGGCCTCGATCGAGTATGAGCTGCAACGCGAGGCCGCGTTCGAACTGCCCTTGGAGCACCGGGCCGCGGCCTTGGCAGCGCTCCGCGGCAGTCTCGAGGAAGAGATCGAATCCCAGCGCAGGGCCAGCACGCGACCTTGGGGCTGGGTGCCTCAGATTCCTGCGTACCAGATCCCGGCGTTCACTCCCTATGCCGCCGCGTTCGCAGGCATTTGCCTGGCGGTTTGGCTGGGCTGGAACGCAATCGGCACGCCGGACGCGCCCGAGCCTGTTGCAGTAGCCCAACTGACCGAAATGGATTCGGCACCCGCTACCTTGGCCGTGGATGTGCCGCAGACTGTGGAGCCCGATGTTGCGGCTCGCACCGCGCCGCCGGAGCGCTTCGACTGGTCCGGCACCGAGCCGCGACACGTCACTCGCCCCAGCCCGACGGTCTTGACGGCCGGCGCCACCCCGGATGTGATCGCCGGGCCGGCTCCAAGACAGCTCGTGCCGGTGGCGCTTCCGGCTTTGGACAGCCTGCCAGTGCCGCAAGCGCACTCGCCGACCGTGCTGGCACAGGCTGCGCCGGACGCTGAGAGCCCCGCTCCGCCCGCAGCCCAAACGCCCCCCGATGTCTTGGCCGAGGGCAGGTGGATGCTCATCAAGGCAGGCCTGTGGAAAGCGAACATGCGGGTCCGCGGGACAGCCCAGTCCATACGCTTCACCGGTGCCGTGGCAAGCGAGCAGGAGCGCACCCGGGCCGAAGAGGCGCTGTTCGCAGTCGCCGATGGTCGCCCCGTCGAGTTCGATATCGCGGTTCGTAGTTCGCACGTCGCGGCTAGCGCCGCGCCAGCGGCCATTCGCGCTACCCGCACACGAAGCCTCGGCACCACGGTCCGCAATTCGCTGCTGCAACATTACAAGGATGCGGCCCGGCGTTCGTTCCAACCCTTGGACCGGAGCATGCTGGAAAACGAGTTGGACCTGTACGTCAGCGACGTGATGCGCCATGACGCGGACCTGCTGGCACATGTCCACGCGCTGCACAGTCTGCTCAGCCGCTCTGACATCGACCAAGCTCGGGCAGCGGACAGCTTCCGGCGCGTGGTCCGCTACCACTTGGACGGCATCGCGCGGCACGAGGCAGACATCTACGGCCAGCTCTCGGAAGCCCTGCCCAGGCGATACTGGGCATATCGCGGGCCCCGCGCCATAGACGGCAATAGCGATGGCCTGCAAGCAGCTAGCGCGGCGTTGCTGGAAGACGCCCTAGGGCTCGACCAAGCGCTGAGCTCGCTGTTCTTCGGCGCCAGCGACATGCTCGACGTGCGCGAGAGCAGCCCCTCCAGCGCGAGCCTGCTAGCGAGGCTCCGCCAACGCACCCGACAGCTACGCTCTGCCATCCGGTAGCCTAAAGCTACGGTGCCACACCGCTTCAAACGCGGTTGCCTGCTAGCCCTGACGCTGGCGCTGCCCCTGTGCGGACAGTCCGGCTCCGGGTTGGTGTCAGGTCACGTTCTCGCAGCAGACCAAGAGCCGCTGGACGGAGTCGAGGCCCAACTCATCAACCTGAGCAGCGCGCAAGTGCTACGCCGCGAAACTGGCTCCGACGGGGCCTTTGAGTTTACCGGCGTGCTTTCGGGCCGCTACTCGCTGATGCTCGTGCGCGAGCGCTATCAAGCCTGGCGGAGCGGGCCGTTCGAGGTCCTGCCCGGAATCCCCGTTGCCTTCCCGCCAATCGTCATGCGGCGGCTGTCCGCCTCGTCGACGCTGCCGCGCTCCGGCTTCGAAGAGATGGGCCTGGAGCACGGCCTGGTGCGCGAACAGGTCGAGGCGCTGCCGATCGTGGTCGGCGCCGAAGGGCGGACCACGGTGGACAAGCTGCTGCACTTGGTGCCCGGAATCACCCCGGCCAACGCTATCGATATCGATCCCTTCACCGGCCGGGCGGCGTTGGTCTCGGCCAATGGGTCGCGCAGCTCGTTCATCAACTACAAGCTCGACGGTGCCTCGAACAACGCTCAAAACCGCATCACGGGAGCCCAAGCCGCTACCCTAGGCCCGACCCCGGAAGCGCTCGAGTCCCTGCGCGTCATTACTCACACCTATTCCGCCAGCGACGGCCGGAACGCGGGCGCCGTCGTAGACCCGCTGTTCCGCTCGGGCGGCGATCAATGGCACGGTCAAGTGCGCGGCTTCGTGCGCCCCCCGTGGAGCGAGTCGTCCGGCTCGTTCGACGGCGCTCGCGACCGGGTCGGCGGATGGGCCGGCGGAGCACAGGCGGGCGGGCCGATCTGGCAGCGGCAGGAGCTCTACGGATTCTTCGACGGCGAAGCGTGGCTGACCGATCGGCAGCACAACGCCTTGCGCCGCGGGCTGAGCGACAACGAGCGCAGCGGGAACTTCTTCGGCTTTGAGAACCAGCCCATCGATCCGCTGGGCGGCCTGCCGTTCCCCAACGGCAAGATCCCCGCGTACCGCTTGGACCCGCTGATGCAGCACTATCTCGAGACGTTCGTCCCGCCAGCGAACCTGGAAGGCGGTTGGATGCAGTTCACCGAGAAACTGCCGAGCCACGGCCAAGTCGGCATGGCCCGCATCGACCGCCGCTCGAAGACTCTGTCGCACTACTTCAGCCACTACCTGTACTCCAACAGGGTCAGGGAGCCCACCCAGGAGGCGTTCACCGTGTCACCGGGAACGGTTGCGGACCGGCGCCAGTTCTCCAACCACACCCAATACGCCATAACGCACACAGCGGCTCCCAATTTCGTGCAAACGCTGCGCCTTGGCATGCAGCGACTGTCCAGCGACCAGCGCAGCGGAAACCCACGCTACCGCGAGACGCCGGCCGAGGACTTGGGTTTCGACTACGGGGACCTCAACCCCAGGTCCCTCCCCAACGTGCGTCTCTGGAACGATTTCGGACAGCTCCAACTGCATGTCGCACCCTTCATCGATGCCGAGGATTCGGTGCAGACCACTCTGCAACTCTCGCACCGGATGGAGTATCGCTATCGTCGCCAAGCAATTCGCGCCGGACTGCTGATGCAGCGCGGCAGCTGGCCGTTCACGAATCGGGAGAATGCCGCGGGCAGTTTCAGCTTCCCGTTGCCCCCCGACCCTCCGGTGCGCTTCCGCGGCCAAGGCTTGCGCGACCTGCTGCTCGGCCGCCCAGGCGAATTCCGCTTGCAAACACCGCGCAGCCTGGATCTGCGCTGGCACGAATTCGCAGCCTTCGCGGAGGGCGAGATCCGCCCTTGGCGTGACTTGAAAATCACCATCGGCCTGCGCTTCGAGCAGCAGCCGCCCGGAATCGACAAGCGCGACCGGCTGATGACATTCCGCGAAGGAACCCAGAGCGCCCGATTCCCCGACTCCCCCCCGAACCTGCTGTTTCCCGGGGACACCACTCCCGATGGCCAAGTGCTTTCCAGATCGACGATCGACACCCTAGGCCGGAACTTTTCGCCGCGCGTCGGCGTCGCTTTTTCGCCATCGTGGGAGGGACGGGCAGCGCGCTGGATCTTGGGAGAATCGGGCCGCTCCGTGTTTCGGGGCGCATACGGCGTCTTCTTCGATCACGGCACATTCGCGGGCTCGAGCGCGGCGGCGCTGTTCCAAGCCACCTACCCGCCCTTCAGCGTGGACAACCGCTACACCCTGCGCAATCCGGAGGGCATGTTCCAAGCCCCCGGCTCGGCCATCGGGGACCTCGCCTTGACCACCATCCGCTCGCCCGTGGTGCGCTATCCGATCCTCGTCTTCGATCCGCGGTTCGAGAACGCCCGGGCCGAGCACTGGAACCTCAGCTGGCAGCGCCTGCTGCCGGGGCGGATCTACTTGAGCGGAACCTATCTCGGCACTCGCTCCTCGCGCCTGCAGCAGCAGCGCGAGCTGAACGGATTCGTCCGCAATCCGCTGCACGGCTTCGGATTCGTGCGCTACATGAGGCGCTTTTCCCGGTTCGGCAACATCCGCTCCTTCGAAAGCTCCGGGACGGCGCGCTATCGCGGCATCCAACTGCGCGCCAACCGCTACCTGCACCGCGGGCTTGCTCTGGACATCGGATACAACTGGAGCCAGTCGTTCGACGATGGCAGCACGGTCTTCGGCGACGAGCTTGTCGGGGAAGCTTGGACCTATTCCGACTTCGACCGGAGACACTCGCTGACTGCGATCTGGCTCTACGAAGTGCGCCTGCCGCAGCGTTGGGTCGACCGCGCGCGCTGGGCCGACCGCTGGACGGTAAGCGGTATCTGGCGCTGGCGTTCGGGGCTGCCGCTGGATATTCGCCAGACCCAGGATCCTAGCTACACATTCGAGCAAGTGGGCAGGCCCGACCGTATCGGCGCCTTCACCAGATTGGACGCGAACAAGACCCGCAGCTACGCGTTGGTCGGAGACCGCCAAGTCACCGGGCACTTCGCGTTTGATCCCACGGCATTCCGGGCTGTCCGCCCGACCAGTTTCGAACAGGTCCGGCAGGGCAGCTCCGGGCGCAACGAGTACCGCATGTCGGGCTTCCAGCAATGGGACCTGCGCATCGCCCGACTGTTCCAAACCGCCGAGGAAGTCTCCACCGAGCTCGGCTTCGACCTGCTCAACGCCTTCGGCAACCGCAATTGGGCCGAGCCGTTCAGCAACATCGACCACGTATACTTCGGAGTCGCCCGCATGTCCGGATTGGGCCGCACGGCCCAAGTGGCCCTGCGCCTACGCTTCTAAATCCGCGAACTGGTGGACCGCCATTTGCAAGTCCACGTTCGCTAGCACTTGCGAGATGTACTGGCAGCTCGCCGGCGTCGGGCGGGTCATCGGCAGCCGGTAACGCGCCTCGTCCAGCACGCCCATCAGCTCCAAGGCGACCTTGACCGGCCCCGGACTGGTCTCGCAGAAGTTGGCATCCATCAGCGGCAGGTAGCGCCGGTGAATGGCGAGGGCTTCCGCGAAATCGCCGTTGATCGCGTTGTCGCACAGGGCCGCCATCTGGCCGGGAATTTCATTCGACACGACCGAGATCACGCCCGAGCCGCCCAAGGACATCAGCGGCAACGTCACGGAATCGTCGCCGGATAGCACCGTGAACTCGCGGGGCAGCTGCTGGCAGACCTGTGCCATCTGCCCGATGTCCCCCGACGCCTCCTTAACGGCGACGATTGTGTCGATGGCCGCCAAGCGGCACAACAGATCGGGCTTGATGTTGCAGCAAGTCCGCCCGGGCACGTTGTAGACGATGATCGGCAGGCCGCTGGCCGCAGCCAGCGCGGAATAGTGCTGGAAGAGGCCCTCCGGAGTCGGCTTGTTGTAGTACGGCGTGACGGAGAGCAGGCCTTGCACGCCAAGGGCGTCCAACTCCTTCGCAAGGTCGCAGATCGAAGCGGTGTTGTATCCGCCGCAGCCGGCTACGACGGGAACATCGCCGGCCTCCTCCAAGGTGATCTCGACGAGCCTGAGGTGCTCGGCCTTCGTCAGCGTCGGGCTCTCGCCGGTCGTCCCACCCGGCACCAAGAAATGCACGCCCGCGGCCACCTGGCGACGCACCAGCGTACGGAGCGTGGCCTCGTCGAGCGAGCGGTCCGCCGCGAAGGGCGTGATCAGAGCAGTGCCGCAACCTTTGAACATCGTGCCCTCCTAACCACCAGCTTCATTATTCTCTCACGGCGACGGCCCTTGCTAGGATGCACGCATGCGGATATTTGGCGCAACTCTTCTATTGGCTCTGGCCTGCGCGGCTGTGACCGCACGGGCCGAGATCGATGCGGACGGCCGCTATCGCCAGCGCGCAGCCGTAGTGCTCGCCAGCGAGAGCATCGAACTGGTCGTGCTCAAGCGCGGCGGAGCGTTCGCCTCGTTAACGCTGACCGCCGATCCGGACCGTCTCAACCCAATGTGGGACTCCCTGCGGGCAGACCGCGAGCAAGGTCGCGCAGAACGAGCTAGCGGCGCTGTGGGGCACTTTGTGTGCGTGGATGGATTCGGCCAGCCGTCCGAACACGAACGGGCCGCTGGAATGGAAGGCCACGGCGAGGCCCACCGCTTGGAGTGGTCAACAGAATTCGCCGAGGTGCAAGATGGCGCGATGGTGCTGCGACAATCCGTCACCCTGCCGCGGGTGAGCGAGGTGCTCCGCCGAGAGCTGCGCCTGCGGCCCGGCGAGAGCGTCGTGTATGTGCGCTCTGAGCTGGAAAGCTTGCTGGATTTCGACCGACCCGTGAATTGGGCGGAACACGCGACGATCGGATCGCCATTCTTGGAGCGGGGCGTGACTGTAGTCGACATTTCGCCCAATCGCGCGATCACACGGCCTCGGCAAGAGGCGGTCAGGGCGGGGCTGACCCATCGCTTGGCCAGCAATGCCGAGTTTACGTGGCCGATGGCCCCGACCCGGGCCGGCGGGCTGGTCAATCTCCGCGCAGCGCCACCGGAGTCCCATTCGCTGGACCACACGGCGCATCGGATGGACCCCAACGCAGAGTGGGCATTCGTAACGGCCCTGCATCCGGTCAAGCGGCTGCTGCTGGGCTATGTGTTTCGTCCGAGCGAGTTCGCGTGGCTCCAGACCTGGGAGTCGTACCCGCGAGACCGCATGATGGCACGCGGCTTGGAATTTGCCACCCAAGCATTCGACCTGCCCCGACGTCAGGTGGTATCCCAGGGTCAGATCTTCGGCACGAGCCTCTATCGCTGGCTGCCGGCCCGAACGACCGTCTCAGCCGCATACCTGATGTTCTTGACGCGCACGCCAGAGGGCTTTCTGGGCGTTGACAGTATCGACTGGCGCGATGGAACGCTGCATGTTCGCGACAGCCGCTCCGGCCAAGTGATCGAGCTGCAAGCTGGCGGAGAGCTGCCCAAGTGACCTGGGAAGGCTGCTCTCGCGGCTGACCCGGGCGAATGCCGTTGCTCACGCTCCAGCGGCAGGCTCTTCAGACGCAGGCCGCCGGCATACTCGGTCAGGATGCCGTCCGAACCAACGCCGCGATAGAAGGAAACCAGAATCGACAAGGGTTTGCCCACAACAGCCCCCGCGACGGCACGGATGGAATTCGGCCGTCCAATGTGAGAACAAGAACCGGCCGGTCCGGTCCATGCCAGACTGCGTCTGGAGGCATTGGATCTTCCAGACCCGGCTTAGAGAAGCTGCCGGACGGCTACACGCTCCCCTCGGTGGATGAGGAGAAACGCCGGTTTGATTCCGGCCCGCACCTCCATCCTCACCGTCCTTGTTGTACCGGCGGACTTCCCCGCCCGGTTTCGCCCTACCTAATCGGCGGGGCGACTCGATCAATCTAACGGATTTCCGCGAGAAAATAATGGTTTATAGCGATTAGTTTCTATATTTTACTCTTAAATACTTATTTCTGGAGCTAGGTGCGGTATACCATAAACGTGGACGGAAGGGAGTTCGTCAGACGCGCCAAGCGGTACGCGAGGAAGGCCGGGCTGGACTTTCGGTTCGTAGCCCGCGAGGGTAAGGGCAGCCACGGCAGGCTGTACCTCGGGGGTAGGACAACAATGGTGAAGCGGACGGAACTCAGCAAGGCGCTGCTGCACGCGATGCTGAAGGAGTTGGGGATAGAAAAGGAGGACTTCTAGCCATGAGGTACGCATACCCGTGTCAAATCACCCTCCACGGGGGGAACGAGTTCGTGGTGTCCTTCCCGGACGTGGTGGGGGCGCTGACCGGCTCGAGCGACCGCGACGAGGCGCTGGAGCTGGCCGGGGACGCCCTGGCGGGGGCTCTAGCCGGGTACGTGGAGCGCCGCGCGGCCATCCCGGTCCCGAGTCCGGTGCTGGACGGGCAGGAAGTCGTGGCGGTCGACCCGGTGACGGCGGCCAAGCTGGAGCTGTATTCCGCCATGCGGGACCAAGGGATCACCAAGCGCGCGCTCGCGCAACGACTCGGGTTGTCCGATACCACCGTGGGCCGCCTGACCGATCCGGACCGCCGTTCCCGGATCGACCATGTCGCCAGGGCGCTCCGGGCGGTCGGGCGGAGCCTCGTGATCGAGGGTCGTACCAGCCCAGGCATTGGTACGCCAGCCCGGCGGGGACGCTCTCCATCCCGCGACGCCTGGACTGTCAAGCAGGCGTCATGATTCCCAAGTTTTCGCGGCTTCCGCGTTGTCTATGAATTGCCCAACATGGAATTATGGGACCAGTTATTCGCATGCTTATGCTATACTCTCAGGACTACTGACGAACAAACTAAGAAAACCAATACGATCTGGCGGTGCCCGAATCCGTTTCGAACGAGGATCTGAAGAAGATCGCATGGGAGTTTGCTCGCAACAAAGGAAATCTTGTCAAGCTCCCTAAGACCCTAGGCCTTTCCGACGAGCGCTGGAAGGAGCTTCTCCAGTGGCTCGAGGACCGAAGCGCGCCTAGGCAGCCCGACCGGCGGTACCCGATCCCGATTCCCGAAACAAGCCCGACTTCCTATATCTCCTTCAAGCGTGCCCTCAACCTCCATCTCCCGGGCGAATTGACTGGGGACTGGCATCTTGACGTGAGCTTCTTCGGCTATCCCGAGCGCTCGTACGCTCCGCTGGCAGGCCCGAACGGCTTGGCAGACACCACACCCACTCTGGGCTCGCGCGGGGTACGAGAATGGGCCGTTTGATCGACGACTACGGCATCAAGCCGTACGACGGCCCGGTTTGGGTGGCCAATCACTACCGGGCAATTGCTGACATGGCGATGGACAGGATTTGCAACTCGCACTGGGAGGCTGCGACGTTCCCAGCCCACCAGATCGACGAATGGCTGTGGTCGGAAGAGGACTTCGACATTCTGGTCGAAGACTATTTGAAGCCGATGCGCCAACAGATCCGGGGACGCGGCAGGGGGGCATACGACGAATGGCTGCCGACAGTCGTGTACGACGCGGACTACGCCTGACCTCGCACCAAGAGCTTCACGAGCGATTGATGTGGGCGGTTCTCGAACGAGTCCGGGACCTAGAGATGGTTCTGAAGGGAGGTACCGCTCTCGCCTTCACACGCGGTCTCAATCGCCATTCGACCGATCTGGACTTCGATTCGGAGCGACCTGTTGAACTCAGGGACCGCATCGATAGTGCCGCACGAGCTTTGGGAGTGAACCTCGGACAGATAGAACGCAAGGATCGCCCAAAGCGCCAGCGATTTCGTGCTCCATATCCAAGACTCGCGGGAGACAAGGACAGATTCTTCAAGGTCAACGTTCGACACGCGGACCACCTGAGAGCCGAAGACATCGAAGTCATCGGCGGGATCCGATCATATAAGGTTCCCGCCCTCTTCGATCAAAAGCTGGCCGCCACTGCAAGCAGGATCGAAGCTCGCGATGTATTCGATCTGGCGTTCATAGTGCAACAGTAAGGCGACAACCTGCGGGATGATCAGATCCGGAGGGCAGACGCCTTCACTGCGGATTTGGACCAGCTAGAACGGCGACACAAAGAGGTGTTCGAGCGGGATGAAGTCTTGAGGGATATCGCGGACGTTGAAGATACCGTGCTCCGGTATCGCTACGCAACAGCTGGCCAGCGGGATCTCAGATGGCCTCAAGTACAGGAGCAAAGTCTCCCGATTCCGAGGGAAGTCCTCAACAGGGTCTATGCGATCCGGAGTCGACTGCGTATGGCATCAGGAACCGAAGCCGACCGCCAGAGTCCCAGCCAAGGTGTCGATCACGAGCTGCCTGGGTCGCTGCAGAATGCAGACCGCGAGCGCGCCCGTGCCAGGGACGCGGATCTCGACCGGTCGATTTCTCGATGACTCTCCACTCGTCAGTTGGCTGTCGCCTGCAATCGCTGAGAGTGATTTCCACTAACCCGCCACGTGTCGGGCGTCTGCCAGTCGCCGAACTGCGGATTCCAGCTTCCGCCACTCAGACCACCTACAGGTACGGCTAGGCCGGACCACAAACGTGGCCGGTCTCACAGAACCTAGCCTCGCTGAGGCGAATCTGGGCGATTTCTCCATGCGGCTGCGGCGTGCAGCGAGTCTGAGGGTTTCGGTAATGGGCAACGATTCTCAAGATAGGGGGTCTGACTCGTGTGGGGCGGAATCTGCGAGCGTTTGTGTGCGCCGTTGGAACCGGCTGCGGCGTGATCGGACGGCTGTTGACTCGGTATCCGAGGCGGCGAGCCGTCTGGCAGCGGCCATGACGCGGTCAGGGACTGGCCGCAACGCACCCCGGCTGAGGGCCCCTGGAGGAGAGGCCTGTTGCTGGCAGGATGGCGGGCAGGTTGCGTCATGAGGGGGCACCCGCGGGCACCTCGGGAGCGGTCGGTGGCGGGCGCTTGCGCAACATGGTCTCGAACAGGGCGGTCCAACTGCGGAAGCAGAACCACTCCGTGAGGAAGCCCAAGGTCGCGAAGAAGTTGCGCCGGGTGCCGACGCGCTCCCGGCATTGCCACCACA
This sequence comes from Bryobacterales bacterium, assembly GCA_965207255.1. Classification (GTDB taxonomy): domain Bacteria; phylum Acidobacteriota; class Terriglobia; order Bryobacterales; family UBA6623; genus VXMF01. Next base: position 2,262,243 of record OZ242276.1, read on the forward strand.
GGTCGGAGACGCAGTCCAGGACCTCATGCAGCGCGAAGGCGAACAGGTTCAGCGTGGCGAGCAGATTGGCTAGACCTTGGCGACCGTGCCCGAAGTTGTGCTCGAGGTTGTAGCCCTGGCGCGCCAAGCAGTTGAACTGCTCGTTTTCGACAAATCTGAATTTCAGGATTATGAGAATTCAGCTCTGTAAGCCCTTGTTAGGCCGAGGCAAGGGGGCGCTGCTGGTTTACATAAGATATGGCGGTGGCAGGATTGTCGGATCGTCTTTCGTTTCGAAAGGAGGCCTGTACTCGCTGGACAGACTGCCGGCGGGCCCGGCCTAGGAGGATGTGCAGCGGCTGCTGGCCTCCACCGAAGGGGACCGGTCAGTGGATGTCCGGGCCCGCGCCATCCCGCTGCTGCTCGCTGTCTACGGCCTGCGTTCGGGGGAGGTCCGCGGACTGCGCCTAGACGACCTCGACTGGGCGGCGGAGACCATGCGCGTGCGCTGCCCCAAGCCGGGGCGCACCTGTCAGTATCCGTTGTCGCGGACGGTCGGCGATGCCACCCTGCGCTATGTGCGGGGCGTGCGTCCAGCCTCCCGGCACCGCGAGCTCTTCCTGTCGCTGCAACCGCCGGCCCGCCCGCTGAGCACGGATGGCCTCTGGCGAGTCGTCGGGCCCCGCCTGCGACGGCTGGGCATCGACTCGCAGCGCAGCGGGCCCCACGCCTTGCGGCATACCTGTGCTCAGCGCCTGCTGGATGAAGGCTTCTCAATGAAGCAGGTCGGGGATTGCCTGGGACACCGGCACCCGGATGCGACCGCGATCTACGCCAAGAGCGGACTCGCCGGTGCGGCCGCAGCGCAGGTCAGCTTCGCGCAGGCCAGGGGCCTGCTCGACGAGCTTGGCTGCGTGCGCGTGGGCACCAAGCATGTGTAGCGCAGCGCCGAGGCCCTCTGCCGCGAACTGGCCGCCGTGGAGCGGAAAGCGCTCCGCGAGCCGGCGCCCGGCCCGACGATGTATCTCGGTGTGGACGGCGCCGGCCTCCCAGCGCGCTCCAGCGAGACCGCCGGGTCTCCGGAGGTCGTCGTCGCCACCCGGCCTGGTTGCAGCAGACCTACGCGATATCCTGTTCCATGAATACGCGGGTCCGGCACAGCCGGTGGAGAACCAAGTAGTAAGGCGGGCATGCGACGGAGAGCGATGATCGCGCCGGTGGCTTTGGCGCTGGCGATGACCGCGCTTCAGGCACCCGCCGTCGGCCAGCGTTGGGATCTTCCCCCTGGCGTGTCACCACCCCGTCTGCCCCTGGATGCTCCGATGGTGCCCGAGCGGGTGGAGTTGGGCCGGCACCTCTTCTACGACACGCGCCTGTCGGGGAACGGGACGCAGTCGTGCGCGACGTGCCACATTCAGGCCCTCGCCTTCACGGACGGGCGAACGCAGGCGATCGGATCGACGGGCGAGCGCCACCCCCGCAGCGCGATGTCGCTGGTCAACGTGGCGTATCGCGACGTACTGACCTGGGCAAATCCTACGTTGCGGTCGCTGGAGGAGCAGGCGCTCGTCCCCATGTTCGGGACGGACCCGGTCGAGCTGGGGCTGGCGGGGCACGAGCCCCGCGTCTACGCGGCGCTGGCGGCTTCGCCGGTCTACCGGCGGCTATTCGCGGCCGCGTTTCCTCGCCCGTCGGGAGATGCCCGGGAGGCCGGGGTCGAGGCGCTCGTCACGACCCGCAACGTCGCGCTCGCACTGGCTGCCTTCCAGCGGTCCATCGTTTCGTTCCGGTCGCCGTACGACCGCTACCGGTTCCACGGAGACGAGGTGGCGCTCACATCGGCGGCCCGGCGCGGAATGGCGGTCTTCTTCTCGCGCCGGGCGCGGTGCGGGGGTTGCCACCTGGGGCACACCGTGTCGACCGATCTCGGACTAAATCTGGACGGAGGTTCGAAGACCTCAACCAGTCCGCTCAGCGAACCGCCGGTGTTCCGTTTCCATAACACCGGCCTCTACAACCGGCCCGGCCCGGTGCCCTATCCGGCCGACAACACCGGGAAGTACGCGCATACGGGGAAGCTTGAGGACGCGGGCCGGTTTCGCATTCCGACGTTGCGTAACGTGGCCGTGACCGCTCCCTACATGCATGACGGAAGCATCGCGGCGCTCGGCGAAGTACTCGACCACTACGTAGCCGGCGGGCGCGCCCCGAATGCGCGGCAGAGTGAGTCGATCCGGCCGTTGACGCTGCGCGAGAACGAGCGGCGCGATCTGATAGCGTTCCTTCAGAGCCTCACCGACGAGCCGTTGCTGCGCGACCCGCGCTGGAGCGACCCTTGGAGCGTCGAGCCTTAAGCCCGAGAGTGGTTGCGCCTGTCGGCGAACCCTAGCGGCCGTGGCTCGGCAAGGCGGTGGTGGTACTGAACGGCGGCGGGCGGTGAGCAAGGCGCTATGCAGAGCCGTTCGCGGACGGTTCGGAGGGTCTCTTGGATTCCGGGTCGGAAAGTGGTAATCGACGGGGGAAGGACGGTTCCCTGCGCGGTATTAAGCTATTATGGTTGAATAGCTTACGGAAATACAGCGACTCACGCTGCCCGACAGCTCTCACAATACAGCAAGCGCGATGGCGGGGCGGACCAATACTTCACCTCTCTCTTGGCGCAGTGTGACGGCGACCCGAAGCAAGTCGCATTGCTGCTCGGCGATCAAGGCGAACACAAGCTTCCCTCGTTCGGCATTCCTATCGCCGCGGAAGCATTGAAGAATCTAGGCTTCGACGTGGCGAAGCCCGAAAGGCACCTTACGCGGGCGCTGGGCTCGTTCGGGCTTGTCCGGTTCAACCGCTGGAAGCGGAGGTCAGGGGGCAGAGAGTCTCCGGGGTCGACATCGAAGGAGAAGCTGGAAGTCATGACCGTCGCCGAAGAAATCGCGGCAGCGGCGGACCAGCCCGTGGGGTTCGTCGACAATGCGATCTGGCTGCTATGCGCGAGGGACGAAGGGTGGTACGTCACCAATTCGGAGTTGGAGGAAATAGCAAGCAACTCGCGGCGATCGCGAACAAGGATTGAGGCCCCTCAATGACGCCGCCCTGCACTTTCAGCCCGGCTGCACCCGTGCGACGCAACCCTCGCGGACCCGTTCCAGCCTAGCCATGGAGGTACCATCGCCGATGCTTGAATACCGCTGCCGAGCCTGCGGGGCGCAGCTCTTGGTCCGCGTCCCGTTCAAGGGCCGCCTTGTCTGGACGATCTCCGTGAGTGACCCCGACTTCAGCTCTTCGTTTCCCGAGCCACGCGGCGAATACGGGCCAGCCAAGCTGGTGTGCTCGGCCGACCCCTTGCACGACACCGGGTTTCAGCTCGTCGATGGCAGCGTAGAGCGGAACCTCTCGTCCAAGGCGTGGGACTGAGATCGCCCGGTCAGTCACCCGCAGCCATGCTGCCGATGACGGCCGAGTCCTTTCGGAAGCGCAGGACCGCCTCTACCAGCAGCCACGCGCTCAGCAGGAATATCGAGACCGCCACGCCCCACAAGAGCAGTTGCTGGTTGGCCCAGTACTTGCGAATGTCGATCACCATGGCAACGATGGTCACCGCCAGCATGAACGCCATCGGGGCGAGCGTGTAAACGTAGTTGCGCCCCTTCTGCCGCAAGTAGATCGTGATCGCCAGCAGGGTCAGCGCTCCCAGCACTTGGTTGGTGCTGCCGAACAAGCTCCACAGCGCCAGCCCGACAGGTTGGCCCTCCACTTCGTAGAAGGCGAAAAATCCGATCAAGACCACGGCGAGGGTGGACGCAACGTAGCGCTGCCCCAAGGCGGGCACCTTGATCGAGTGCGAGATTTCCTCGATGTTGTAGCGCAGCAGGCGGGTGCCGGAATCCAGCGATGTCAGCGCGAACGAAACCGCTACCAAGGCGACGAAGGCCTGGGCGAGTTCGACCGGAAGGCCGAGGGAGCTCAAGAACATGGCCGTTCCGTCGATGAAAGCCTGCATTTTTTCGGCCAATCCGCTGGCCGTGCTCCAACTCGAGTAATGCTCGGCCCAGCTCTCCGCCGAGCGGAACCCGGCCGTGCAGGCAAGTACCGCCAGCAGGCCGAGCAGCGATTCGCCGACCATTCCGCCGTATCCGATTGGCAGCGCATCGGTCTCCTTGTCGATCTGCTTGGAAGTCGTCCCGGACGAAACCAAGCCGTGGAAGCCGGATATTGCGCCGCACGCGATCACGATGAACACGAACGGAAAGATGGGCGGCGCGTCGGCCGGCTGCGTGTCGAGCACGGGTGCCGCAAATTCCGGCCGCAGCACGAACAGTCCGACATACGAAGCGCCCAGGCCAAGATACAGCAGCCACGAGTTGAGGTAGTCGCGCGGCTGCAGCAGCGACCACACAGGCAGGGTGGAGGCCGCAAACGCGTACACCAGCAGGATCAGGACCCAGATCTCGCTGCTCAGGTCCGGCCGCCCGATTGCCAAGCCTACCCCGATCGAGACCAGCATCAGCACGAAGCCGACCACGGTCAGGCGCACGACGGACACACCGCGCTTGTACACCAGCCAGCCGATCACCATGGCGATGGCGATCAAAGCAAAGCTTGGAAAGACCGACTCGGGATAGAACTCCGCCGTGAACAGGCCCGAAACGGTGCGCACGAACACGCCCATGACCAAGCAAATCAAGAACAGGATGATCAACAAGAAAATTCCCTTGGCACGGCGTCCGATTAGGTCCTCGGCCACCTTGCCAATACTCATTCCCCGGTGGCGCATCGAAATGACCAGCGCTCCGAAGTCATGCACAGCACCGATGAAGAGCGTGCCCAGGACAACCCAAAGCATGCCCGGCAGCCAGCCCCAAATCACCGCGATAGCTGGGCCCAGCATCGGGGCCAAGCCGGCGATCGAAGCATAGTGGTGGCCGAACAACACCATGCGGCGACAGGGCACGTAGTCCACGCCGTCATTCATGGCGTGCGCCGGGGTCGGGACGCTCGGGTCGAGTTGGAAGATCCGCGAGCCCAGATGGCGAGCGTAGAAGCGGTAGACCACCGCATAGACAATGAAGCAGCAAATGGCCGCAAGTGCAGGTTGCATGGGATCCCTTATTGCCTGAAGAGGCTCAGAGTATGATACCGCCACGGGGTAGGCAGTGCGGATAGGGAATCGCGAATGAGACGGCTGAAAGCGGCCATAGGGATAGCAATGACTGAACGGGACGGTGGTTCCATGCGTCTGAATAGATAGAGATGTGCGGCCAAGTCCCTAGAATGAAAGCTGGAGAGCCAAGCATGAAGCGGCATCGCCGAAATCGCGGATTTTCTCTGATCGAACTTCTGATCGTTATCTCGATCATCCTGATCATCAGCGCCATTGCGATCCCCCGCATCACCAGCACCAAGCGAATGGCGAACGAACTCGCTGCAATCCGCTCGTGCCAGACCATCAACACAGCACAGATCCAGTACTTTGCGCAGTACGGCCGCTATGCCGCAACGCTGACCGAACTCGGCCCCGCGCCGGGCGGGGGGCAGCCAACCCCGGATGCGGCGAGCCTGATGGACGAGAACCTAGTGGATGGCATCCACCTGGGGTACGCCTTCTCGATGATCGGAACGCCCGCCGGTTATTCGCTCAACGCCGACCCTCAGTCGCCGGACTCGGGCAGCCGCACCTTCTACACCGATCACAGCACCACCGTCCGCTACCGCTTCGGCATGGAACCGGCCGCCGAGAGCGATCCCCCCATCGAGTGACGGTGCGCCGTGCTGTCGGCCGCCAACAGCGGCCGGCGATCGAGCTGTGCCCCGGTTACCGAGACGCATGGCGATAGCAAGCAAACTGGAGGTGCGGCTCGCAGACCGCAGCGCCCGCGCCGGCGTTGTGGGTCTGGGCTATGCCGGCCTGCCCCTAGCCGTGGAAGTGGCCTCGGCCGGATTCTCCGTCATCGGTGTAGACACTGCTTCCGGTTCCGTCACAGAGATCAATTCCGGTTGCTGCCGCGTGCCCGATGTCGACGCGCGCGTGCTCGCCGAGCTCGTGCGTTCCTCCCGCCTGCGGGCCAGTTCTGAATACTCGGATCTCGCCGACTGCGATGCAGTCTCGATCTGCGTGCCGACTCCCTTGCGCAAGACCAAGGACCCCGATCTCACCCACGTGCTAGAGGCGTGTCGCGCGCTAGCGGCGCACTTACGCCCCGGCATGCTCGTGGTCCTGGAGTCGACGACCTACCCCGGGACCACGGAAGAGGCGGTGCTTCCTATCCTTGAGGGGCGGGGTTTGCGGGTCGGGACCGATTTTTTCCTGTGCTACTCCCCCGAGCGTGTGGACCCCGCCAATCCTGACTACCACACAAGAAACATCCCCAAGATTATCGGAGGCGTGACGCCGGAATGCCTGCGGATGGGGCGGGCGTTCTATGGCAAGGTCATGGACGAAGTCGTGCCGGTCTCGTCCACATTGGCCGCCGAGACGGCCAAGCTGCTCGAGAACACGTTCCGCATGGTGAACATCGGCCTGGCCAACGAGACAGCCGTCCTGTGCAGCCGAATGGGCATCGACGTGTGGGAAGTTATCGAGGCGGCGGCGACGAAGCCATTCGGCTTCATGCCGTTCTATCCCGGCCCCGGCCTCGGCGGACACTGCGTCCCGGTCGACCCGCACTTCCTGTCCTGGAAATCGAGACAGGCAGGATACGAGCCAAGGCTGATCCGCTTGGCATCCGAGATCAACGGCGAAATGCCGCGCCACATCGTGGACAGGGTCCAGTCGGCTCTCAACGATGCGGGCAAGGCTGTCAAGGGCAGTCGAGTTCACTTGGTCGGAGTGGCCTACAAGCGCAATGTAGGCGACACCCGCGAATCGCCCGCGATCGACATTGCAGCCTTGCTTGCAAGCAAAGGAGCCTCAATCACCTTCAGTGACCCTCACGTCGCCGAGATACACGTTGGTTCCTTGACTCTCGGCCACAGCGACTTGATCCGAGCGGCCAGCGAGGCTGACATTGCGGTGATTCTCACCGATCACGACGGCGTGGACTACCATCGGCTGCTGGCGGCAGCGGCGTTGGTGCTAGATACCCGCAACGCACTGAGCGGCACATCAGCTCCGCATCTGATGCGCCTCTGAGGGTGGGGGACTCGGACTTGCCGACATACCTTGTGACCGGCGTCGCTGGCTTTATCGGCCACTGGCTCGCCGCACGCCTGCTCGACGACGGTGCCCAAGTCGTGGGCTTGGACATCTTGAACGACGCCTACGACCCGCTCATCAAGCATTGGCGTCTGTCTCAGCTCACGGGCCGCGCCGGGTTTCGCTTCGCTCATTCGGACGTCACCGACCGCGATTCCCTCAAGGACGAGTTCAAGCGCACAGGCTTTGCCGCGGTATTCCACTTGGCCGCCCGCGCCGGGGCGCCCCAGAGCGTGAAGCGGCCCGACGACTACATCCAGGCGAACGCCATCGGCACGCAGTGCGTGCTGGACGCATGCAGCGCCCACGGCGTGGAAAAGCTCGTGCTGGCATCCACGTCAAGCGTCTACGGGGTCGGCGAGCGCCTGCCGCTGCACGAAGGCGCCGATACCGGGCGTCCTCGCTCGCCCTATGCGGCATCGAAGAAAGCAGCCGAAGCGCTTGCGCATGCGCACCACCATCTCCACGGCCTCGACGTGGCTGTGTTGCGCTATTTCACGGTCTACGGCCCAGCTGGGCGACCTGACATGAGCCTGTTCCGGTTCGTTCGCTGGATTCGCGAGGGCCAGCCGATCACCCTGCACGGCACTGGCAGCCAGTCGCGCGATTTCACGTATGTCTCGGATATCGCACGCGGCACTGCGGCAGCCGCCGCCGCAACGGGTTTTGAAGTCATCAACCTGGGTTCGGACGCCCCCGTAGCCTTGCTCGATGCAGTGCGCATGATTGAGGAGTGCCTGGGCCGCGAGGCCCTCATCCAGCAGGCGGAAGTACCCCGCGTGGACGTGCCAGCCACGTGGGCAGACATCGGCAAGGCTCGGCGGCTGCTCGCTTGGCAGCCCGAGATATCGCTGCGCGCCGGTATCGAAGAGATGGTTCGCTGGTACGAGGACAATCGCGCTTGGGCCCGCAAGCTCGTGCTGCCTTGAACAGCTCTCGACGGGCGATGCGAGAGCCGGGAGAGACCCGATGATCGGCGCAAGATCGCGTCTCGACGCCCGGCTGGGCGACGCCAGCGCATCGAGAGCGGTGAACAGTCCAAGGCCAAGGTGCTGATAAACTGGGAGTTCAGGGTGTCGCGGGTATGGTGGCGTGCTGCGCGCCGTAGCCGTCAAGAATAGTGAATTCTAACGGTGGGACGCAATTTTCTCACGGTAGTTGTTGCGGCCTCGGTAGCGTTGTGTGCCGGTGGGGTACAGGCGCAGGACAGGTCTTGGGACGAGTCCATCAGCTCGGCCCGGCAAGCCCTTGCGACCAAGCAGTTTGACCAGGCGGCCCGCCTCTTGCGGCAGGCCCGCAGAGAGTCGCGCGGCTTCCCGCAAGACGACCCCCGGCGCGTCGTGCCGTTGATGGAACTGGCCAAGCTGCACTTGAGCCGGGGAGACTACGCCGTGCCCGAACAGCTGTATCGGGAGGCCGACGAGATCGGACGCCGAGCCTGGGGCTCCGAGAGCCGCGAGTACGCGACCTTGCTCAATGAAATCGGGCGCTATTATCACTTGCGCGTCAAGCACAGGGAGGCGGAGAGCTTCTACAAGCTGGCGTTCGCGACCCGCACGCGCCTGCTGGGCCGGGATCACCCCGACGTAGCGGCAGTGGTGAACAATCTCGCAGTGCTGTACGAGAACCAAGTTCTCTACGCAAGGGCCGAAGCTTACTACCGCACGGCGCTGGAGATCCGCCAGGAGAGCCTTGGCCGAGGCCATCCGGACACAATCATGACGCTGGATCACCTAGCCCGGCTGCTGCACAAGCTGTCGCGGCCAGCCGATGCGGCAGAGTTCGAAGAGCGCGCACGCGGCCATCGCCGGGAGCAGTCGACTCCGGTGAACCCAGGCGACCTAGGCCAATTGGCAGCGGGCGACGGCGTGCAACCGGCCGTACTGATCGAGCGCACAGAGCCTGACTACACAGACGAAGCGCGGATCGCAAATCACGAAGGCAGCGTGCTGCTGCAGGTCGATGTCGACGTGGACGGAACGCCAGTCAATATCCTCGTGTTGCGCCATCTCGGTCTCGGCCTCGATGGCAAGGCTGTCGAGGCCGTTCAGCAGTGGCGCTTCCGCCCAGCTCGCAGCGGTGGGCGCAAGGTGCCGTCCCGCCTGCGGCTGGAGATCGCCTTCCGCCTGATCTAGGCGGTGCGCTCGATTCAGCCGTCGCGCGAATCGCACGAACCAGCGCCGGGGCGTTGCCCGGCACCCTTGGATTGCCTACCGGAGCGTGCGACCGCGCAAGTCCTGAACAGCAAGGTCCAGCAGCTCTGGCCCTCAACTGCGATGGGGCCGTCTCTGTGGCGGGTCAAACCCCTTGACTGCCACACCGCGCGCTGGATCTCCCGGACTGCGTCGTGGGCGCTGCCCAAAGCGAGAATGCGGCACCGCAGTGCCACGACACGCCTGCGCACCCAGCGTGAACGCTGCCTTGCAGCGTTGCGATGCGCTCCGGTGCCGAACTCCCGCAAGAGGCGCTGTCCCCGGCCGCAGGGAAGGGCCTCAGAAAGGGGAAGCCACCGGTCGAAGCAGTCAGCCGGTGGCTTCGATCACGTTGACGATCTATTCGACGTCGTAGTCGAATTCGTCGCCGAAGAAAGTCCACTCTTCGAGCCAGTTCTCGTCGCCGAAGGCACCGATGAACTGCGCGCTCGTGTCGAGCGCGTCTGTAGCGGGAGGCGTGGCAGCGTTGCCGATCTGAAGAGCCGGCGAGCCGAGCATCGGGCGCGGATCGGGATTTGCCTCGTAGCGCACGTTGACCAGCATCGGAGCGATGTCCTGGTACCCGACCGAGGACGCGACGCCACCTACGATCTGCGCATCGCCCGCGTTGCCGCCATTTGCGTGGATGATCGCGTTCTCGATGCTGCTCGTGCCGTCGCTGAACAGCGATGGCGAGTTGTCGCGCACATCAAGCGCGTCACCGCCGAAGCCGGTTAGCAGCACGTTGCGCGCCGTGATCGCCGTGCCGACGCGAATCCGCATGCCGTCACCCGAACTCGAGTTCGTGTCTTGTTCCAACCCGCCCACGAGCGTGACGTTGTACAGCTTAGGGTGGGAGCGCGGCGTGCGGTCAAAGCCTTGGCTGTCGTTGTCGGCCTCAATACCGTTGTCACCCTGCGGATCCTGGTGGATGAACACATACTGTGCAGTGCCCTGCCAGCCGAACGCCCAGTCGAGCGAGTCGTCCTTGCAGCCGCTAGACACGCAGTACATGCAATTGGCGTTGCCGCCGAAGAACTCGATGCCATCATCCTCGCCTTCGTGCGCTTGGATGTGGTCAATCACCGTGCCGGCGCCCACGCCGTGGAAACCGAAAGCGTTCGGCTGCGTCTCGGGGTTGAAGTCAACGCCGGCGAACTCAACGCGCACGTAGCGCAGCACGCCGCTGGAGTCCATCGGATCGTCGCCGCCATAGGTCGGCCGCGTCTCCGGGATCACGCCCTCGGCAAGGCCCGTGCCGCGAGTCATCGGGGCATTGCCCAAGATGATCAGGCCCGCCCAACAGCCCGACTGGCGCTGCCCGACCGGTTGGTCGCAGGTCATCACGATGGGAGCCTCGCGACGACCCTCGGCCATGATCTTGCCACCCTTTTCCACGACGATGACAGCGTTCTGGCCGCTCGCTTGGATGAGCGTGCCAGCCTCGATGGTCAACGTGGCACCAGAGTTGACAAACACTTGGTGCCGGATCCGGTAGATGGTGTCATTGGTCCATGTAGTGTCGGTCGAGATCTCGGTGTCCGTGCCATCAAAGCCAAGTTGTACGGGGGTCTGCTGCGAGACCAAGAACTTGCCGTAGATCTTTTTCACCACCTGCGTGGCGTCGGCATTGCGCAGCTCGCCAACCCACTGCCACAGGCCGGGCGTCGGCACGCTGCCATTCCAGATTTGAGTCTGATCCCTGGCGGTCACTGGAGCGGCCATGGCATTTTCGACCGTCATTCCCGCCGAATCCACCACGTCGTCGGTCAGCACTGCACCAGTCGTCAGCGGCAGGTACTTGCGCTCGCCGGTGTCGATGTTCTCGCGGTAGACAAAGTACGTGTAGTCGTTTGCGTCACCCATCGGATCCAGGGTCAGATACACGCTCATCTGCTCGCCCGTCGAATAGCCGAGCTTGTCGGTCCAGATCATCGCCTTCATGGCCGTCGGCGATAGCGGTCCGCTCATGGCGGAAGCGTCCGTCATTGCAGCATCGTCCGAGGTTTGGGCTGCCGCGACGAACGGCATGGCACACAGTGCGATGGCCAGCAGGCGCCCAATCCAATTGCGTTTCATTCAGTGTTCTCCTTACGGTGCATTGTGTTCAGCTCGCCGACCCCAACCCTGTCAGAGCAAGAACCGCCGATCCATCGAAAGACTGCAGCGCACACTCTCGCCGAGATTCACATTCGAGAAATCGCGCGAAATCATGAGCTGCGACGCGAGGCCTCGCGCCGGTGTTCCGGCCACTCAGCCAAGAATTCAAGGCTATCCGGGCCGTGTTACCCGCATGCAACGAGTCGATTAAAAGTTCGTGAAGGCAGACGCTCTGCGGAGGGCCATCCAGCCGGTCAAGCGCGGTGCGTGACAATAGGAGATTCGGACCCTCGCATGCTCTCACCGCGCGACCTGCTACAACGCAACGACCCCGATATCTTCGCGGCGCTGACCGGCGAGGAGGCCCGCCAGGCATCGGGCGTGGAGATGATCCCGTCGGAGAACTACACCTACCCGGAGGTGCTGGCCACACTCGGCTCGGTCTTCACCAACAAGTACTCCGAGGGCTACCCCGGCCGACGATACTACGGCGGACAGGGGTTCACCGACGCCATCGAGCGCCTGGCTCGCGAGCGCGCCAAGCAACTGTTCCGCTGCGACCACGTCAACGTGCAGCCGCTTTCCGGCGCTCCCATGAACGCCGCCGCCTACCTAGCCCTGCTGCAACCGAGCGACACCGTGATGGGCATGGACCTGTCTCACGGCGGCCACCTAACTCACGGCGCCCCGGTTTCTCACATGGGGCGTATCTTCAACTGGATCCGCTACAAGACCGACCCCGGCGCCGAGGGCCGCATCGATTTCGACGAACTGCGCCGGGTGGCACTCGAGCACCGGCCCAAGATGATCGTCTGCGGCTACTCCTCGTACCCGCGGGACTACGACTACAGGCCATTCAAGGACATCGCCGACGAAGTCGGCGCTCTGACCCTGGCCGACGTGTCCCACATCGGCGGGCTGATCGCTGGCGGAGCGCTCGCCAATCCGTTCGACGCGGACTTCGACATCGTCACCACGACCACGCACAAGTCGATGCGCGGGCCGCGCGGGGGGATGATCATGTGCCGCGCAGAGTTCCGCAAGGCCATCGACCAGTCCGTCTTTCCCGGCCTGCAGGGCGGACCGCACATGAACCAAGTGGCCGCCACGGCGGTCGCACTCGCCAAGGCCCAACAGCCTGAATTCAAGCAGTACTGCCGGCAGGTGCTCGCGAACGCACAAGCGCTGGCCCGCGCGCTGCTCGGCGGCGGAGCCGAACTAGTCACCGGCGGCACGGCGAACCACATGATGGTCGTGGACTGCGTGCGCAGCTTCGGCATTGACGGCCGAGCGGCCGAGCACGCACTAGACGAGATCGCCATCACCTGCAACAAGCAGGTCATTCCCGACGACCCCAACCCGCCGCTGCGGCCCAGCGGAATCCGCCTCGGCACGCCCGCCGCGACGAGCCGGGGAATGCTGGAATCGGAGATGGAGGCCTTGGGCGGCTTCATGCTGGAGGCATTGCGCAATCCCGACGACGAGGCCAGGCTCGCGAAGCTGAAGGCCGACGTGCAGGCGCTGTGCGCGAGATTTCCCGCCCCCGGCATCCCGAGCTAGGGAGCGGCTGATCGGTTACGCTTGAAGCGCAGCCCGCCACGACTTGCCGGAGCGACAGCCTTGACTCCCGGAAGCAGTGCGATGGATTCCGAGCAAACAGCCACACCAAGCGCTTCGCGCTGGGCGTGGATCGTACCGATCGGTACGGTTTTCCTGTCCAGCCTCTGCATCATGGTGCTCGAACTCGTGGCCGGCCGACTCATCGCCCGCCACGTCGGAAGCTCGCTGTACACCTGGACCTCGGTCATTGGCATTGTCCTGGCTGGCATCGCCGCCGGCAACTACATCGGCGGACGGCTGGCGGACCGGTTCCCGCCCAAGGAGACGCTCAGCCTGATCTTCTTGGTTGCCTCGGCCAACTGCCTGCTGATCCCGGTGCTCAACAACCGTATCGGCAGCATGGAAGTCCTGCGCGAGCTGGACTGGCCGGTGCGCATCGCGCTGCACGTGTTCTTCGTCTTCTTCGCGCCATCCTGCCTGCTGGGCATGATCAGCCCGTCAGCCGCCAAGATGGCCATCGTGCTGGGACAGCAACTCGGCCGCACGATCGGCAGTGTCTACTCCTGGGGGGCCATCGGCAGCATTCTCGGCACGTTTCTGACCGGCTACGTGCTGATCGCCCAAATGGGCACCACGGCGGTGCTGCTGTCGGTCGCGGCGGTGCTGCTGCTGATCGCCCTCTTGTACGGCGGGGCCAGCCTCCTGCCCTACCTGTGGACCGGCGTTCTGATCGCGGTCATGTTTGCCGCCTGGGCACCGCTGCCGTCGGCGCGCGTGGTCGGCGAGAGGCTCGGCTACCGGGAGCCGCGCACGCAGGCCGTGCTGTACCACGACGAGTCGCAGTATTCGGTGATCCGCGTGGAAGAAGTCATCGAAACGGCGGGCTTGCGCTCGATGACGCTGGACCACCTCGTCCACGCCTACGTCGACCTCAACGACCCCGACAATTTGCACTACGACTACGAGCGCATCTACGCGGGAGTCACCAACGAGGCGGTGCAGGCATATCATGCCGACAAACCGCTGCGCGCGCTGTTCCTCGGCGGCGGCGGCTACGTCTTTCCTCGCTGGTTCTTGCGGCAATATCCGCAAGGCGTCGGCGAAGTCGTCGAGATCGATCCGCAAGTGACGCGGGCCGCCTTTGATTCATTCGACCTCGAGCCCGACACTCCGCTCCAGATCGTGCATCTCGACGCTCGCAACCGGGTCGACGAACTCTTTGCCATGGCGCAGCGCGGCGAACTGGAAGACAAGTTCGATCTTGTCTACAACGATGCGTTCAACCACTACTCGCCACCATTCCACCTCACAACTCTGGAATACGTCCGCAAGCTTCGCGCCGTGATGAGCGACGAGTCCGTGTTCATGGCCAACACGATCGATGTCTTCCGCTCGGGCCGCTTCTTGGGCGCCATGATCAACACCGTCGAGGAGGCCTTCCCCTATGTGTATACCTTCGGCACTTCGCCGGGGGGGCCATCCGACGAAGACGAGCGGGACACGTTCGTGGTGGTCGGATCGACGCGCCTGCTGCCGATCCAAGACCTGGACTACCTCAAGTACGCGGCGGACCTGCTCGCGCCGCGGGACACGGCGCTGCTGCGCCAACGCTCGCGGGGATTGGTGCTGACCGATGACTACGCGCCGGTCGACAACCTGCTCGCGCCCGTGATCCGCACGATCGAGCGCCAATAGCGGCGCGCGGTCGAGCTTCACCGGCTCCGGCCGACCTCGCGAACTCGCGTCTCGCTGATCAAGTCGTAGGTGCGGCCCCGCCAGTGGATGCGGCGTGTGAGCCCGGATCGCAGGAAGGCGTAGAGCCACACCCAGGTCGCCAGCGGGGTTAGCCAGAAGTAGGCCCAGCCGTACCGCTCCAGCCATGCCTCTCGCTCGGGGAACACCAGAGAGCACACGTAGGCTCGCGTGCCGCCCTTGGCCATGCCGGGCAGAACGATCAGCACGAGCGGAAACAACCCGACCAGATTGCCCTGCAGCACTTGGAGGATGCAGAGCAATTGTGCCGCGCAGTAAGCGATGTGGCTCACGCAGCCGCCCAGCCATGTATTGAACCGGTAGACCCGCGTGATCGTGGCCTGCCGCACGGCCCATGCCAGAAAGTCCACGCCCCGGCACTGGCCGGTTGTCGCCACCATCGCCTCGGGCACGAAGCGGATGCCCAAACCGGCAGTGTCCAATGCCCGGGTGAGCCGCAGGTCGTCGCTGACAGACCCCTGCCAGTACTCGAGCACGCGAGCAGTCTGAAAAGCCTCGCGCAACACCGCGGTCCCCCCGCCCCACGCGAAACTGCGGTCGCGGCTGTCCATGACGGTCGGGATCACGGAATCCCACACGCTGCGCAACAGCGGCCAGAACCCGCCGTCCTCCGGGAAATGCCAGCGGAATGCTGTAGCAGCCCCGATCCCCTCGTCAGCCAGCGGCGCGACGAGCTTGCGGATCCAATCGGGCCGTGTCTGGCCGTCCGAATCGGCGAAGATCAGCACCTCCCGATCCGCGGCGACCGCCTGCACGGCAGCCCGCAAGTTGTGGATCTTCTCTCCGATGTCGGGCGGCGGTTCGCCGGCCGCCACGAAGCGGCACTCCGGTCCCAAGGTGGCCCGGGCCACCGCAACAGCCGGATCGCTCGCATCGGCGAAGCACACCATCAGTTCGAAGTCGGGATAATCCTGGCACCGCAACGAGCGCAGATTCTCGGCCAAGCCAGGCTCGGCCCCCTTGACGGGCACGATCAACGCGACTGCCGGCCAGCCTCCGGGCGGCTCGGCCGGCGGCTCCCTCGTCCGCGACTCGACATACTCCATGAACCGTCGCCCGCGCTTGACGGACGCCAGCGTTGCCAGCACGGCGGGGACGGCGAAAAGCCAGAAGAGGAAATCAACCAACTGGGAGCATATCACGGCGCCGCGGCATCTTTCGGCGGGCGGCGTGATAACTTGTGGAAACTCATGGACCTGGCCAAGAAACGCGCCGAACTCGAGCGGCGCAACGCAGAAGCGCTCGCAGGCGGCGGCCCCGAACGGGTCAAGAGGCACAAAGAATCCGGCAAGCTGGCAGCCCGCGAGCGGCTCGAACTGTTGCTGGACGAAGGCACCTTCCAAGAATTGGACCGCTTGGTCGCTCACGACTGCACCGACTTCGGGATGGCCCAGCAGCGGATCCCCGGCGATGGCTTCGTGACGGGTTACGGCAAGATCGATGGCCGGCCCGCCTATGCGTTTGCGCACGACTTCACCGTCTTCGGCGGCTCGCTGTCGCTCCAAAACGCCAAGAAAATCTGCAAGATCATGGACCTGGCCATGAAAACCGGCGCACCCGTGATCGGGCTGAACGATTCTGGCGGGGCGCGGATTCACGAGGGCGTGGCCTCGCTGGCCGGCTATGCCGACATTTTCCTGCGCAACACCCTGGCCAGCGGCGTGGTTCCGCAGATCTCGGCCGTGATGGGCCCTTGCGCCGGCGGCGCGGTGTATTCGCCCGCAATCACAGATTTCGTGGTCATGGTGGACCGTACCAGCCATATGTTCGTCACCGGCCCGGATGTGATCCGTTCCGTGACGCACGAGCAGGTCGGCAAGGAGCAGCTCGGAGGCGCGCGCACCCACAACGAGACCAGTGGCGTGGCGCACTTCTTGGCGGCCGACGACACGCACTGCCTGCAACTGATCCGGGAGTTGCTCTCGTTCCTGCCCTCGAACAACCTGGACGACCCACCCTGGCGGGCCACGGACGACCCGCCGGACAGGGCCGATGCCGAGCTAGACGAAGTCGTGCCGGCCGAACCCGACCGTCCCTACGATATCCGCGACATCGTCCAGCGAGTGGTCGATGAGGGCTATTTCTTCGAAGTGCAGGCTCACTTCGCCCAGAACATCGTGATCGGTTTCGCCCGCCTCGCCGGGCGGCCGGTGGGCATCGTCGCCAACCAGCCCGCCGTGCTGGCGGGCTGCCTCGACATCAATGCCTCGCTCAAGGGCGCCCGCTTCGTGCGCTTCTGCGACGCCTTCAACATTCCCATCGTGACGTTCGAGGACGTGCCGGGATTCCTGCCCGGCACCGATCAAGAGTACGGCGGCATTATCAAGCACGGGGCGAAGCTGCTCTACGCCTACTGCGAAGCAACCGTGCCCAAGATCACGGTGATAACGCGCAAGGCTTATGGCGGAGCGTATTGCGTGATGGGCTCGAAGCATATCCGCACGGACATGAACTTCGCCTACCCGACTGCCGAGATCGCCGTGATGGGCCCTGAGGGCGCCGTGAATATCCTCTACCGGCGCGAACTCGCCAAGGCGGACGACCCAGCCCGCTTCCGCCGCGATCGCATCGAGGAATTCACGGCAAGCTTTGCGAACCCCTACCGAGCCGCGGAGAAGGGCTGGATCGATGAGGTGATCGCACCGCGCCAGACGCGCGCCAAACTCTGCCGCGCACTGGAGATGCTAGACAACAAGTCGGAGCAGTCACCGCGCAAGAAGCACGGCAACATACCCCTCTGAAGGCAGTGCCGAGAACGCGCTAGCCCTGCTCGAGGGCGCTGAAGAAGAAGGCCCTTTCGACAGCCGCCGTTTCGGGCGAGTCGGAGCCGTGGATCGCATTCTGCTCGATGTTGGATGCGTACAGCTTGCGCACCGTGCCCTCTGCGGCGTCGCGGGGATTGGTGGCGCCCATGACCTCGCGCAGCCCGGCGATGGCGTCGTCGCGCTCCAAGACCATCGGAATGGTCGGGCCCGATGTCATGAAATCGACCAAGCTGCCGTAGAAGGGTCGCTCGCGATGTACCGCATAGAACTCGCGCGCCTGGGCCGGTGTCAGTGAAATCTTCTTCATGGAGACGATCTCGAAGCCTTCGCGCTCCAGATGGGCGATGATGTTCCCCGCGTTGCCAGCCGCGACGGCGTCCGGCTTGATGATGGTAAGCGTGCGTTCTATTGCCATGGGTTCAATTCCTCCACGATGCTTTCGGCGACGGTGGGTCAGCGGCGGGCGTTAGATCAGCGCGGCCAGGGTTGAGCCAAGTTCGGCGGGCGTGGGCGCGACTGCGATGCCGGCGGCTTCCATCGCGGCCTGCTTTTCGGCCGCGGTGCCCTTGCCCCCTGAAATGATCGCCCCGGCGTGACCCATGCGGCGGCCCGGCGGGGCCGTGGCCCCGGCAATGAATCCGACGATCGGCTTCTTGATGCGGCCCTTGACGAACTCGGCTGCCTGCTCCTCGGCCGTGCCGCCGATCTCGCCGATCATGATGATCCCGGTGGTGTCAGGATCGTTGTTGAACATTTCCAGCACATCAATGAAATTGGTTCCGATGACCGGATCGCCGCCGATCCCGATACAGGTCGATTGGCCAATGCCGAGACTCGACAATTGCCCGACGGCCTCGTAGGTCAGCGTGCCTGAGCGCGATACGACTCCGATCGATCCTTGCTGGTGGATGTGGCCGGGCATGATCCCCAGCTTGCACTTCCCGGGCGAGATCACGCCCGGACAATTGGGCCCGATCAGGCGCGTCGCGCTGCCCCGCAAAGCGTCCGCTACCCGCACCATTTCCCGCGCCGGTATCCCCTCCGTGATGCAGGCCACGAGGGCAATCTCCGCTTCGATGGCTTCCAACACCGCGTCCGCCGCCCCGGCGGCGGGCACGAAAGCCAGCGACGCGGTGGGGCGGGCGTGGGCGACAGCATCGCGCACCGTGTCGAAGACCGGGAAGCCAAGCACCTCGCTGCCGCCCCGACCGGGATGCACGCCGGCCACGATGTTGGCACCAAACTTGACGCACTGCTCCGCATGGAAGCGGCCCGCACGGCCTAGGCCCTGCACCATGACACGGGTTGTCTCGTCGACCAGGATGCTCATGTCCGGTACCCCCTAGACAGCCCGGGCGACAGCCTGCCGGGCGGCCTCCTTCATGTCTGCCGCGACGATGAAATCCAGGCCTGAACTGGCGAGGATCTCGCGCCCCTGTTCCACGTTTGTGCCTTCCAAGCGCAGCACCATCGGCACGCCGATCTTGAGTTCCTGCGCCGCTGCGACGATACCCTCGGCAAGCACGTCAACTTTGAGGATGCCGCCGAAGATGTTGATCAAGATCGACTTGACATTGGGGTCGGACAGGATGATCCGGAAGCCGTTCTTGATCTGGTCCTTGTTGGCGCCGCCGCCCACGTCCAAGAAGTTCGCGGGCATCCCTCCCGCGTACTGGATGATGTCCATGGTGGCCATCGCCAAGCCAGCGCCGTTGACCATGCAGCCCACGTTGCCATCGAGCTTGATGTAGTTCAGGCCGTGGTTGATGGCATCGGTCTCGAGCGGCTCTTCCTCGTCGAGATCCCTCAATTCCGCCAGATCGGCGTGACGGAACATAGCGTTGTCGTCAATGTCTATCTTCGCGTCGAGCGCGACCGCCCGGCCGTCCGTTGTCAGCACGAACGGATTGATCTCGACCAGCGAGGCGTCGGATTCGTCGTAAGCCTTCGCCAGCGCCTGCATAGCTTCCACGGCGGCTGCCAGCGCGCCTGCCTCGATGCCAAGCGCGAAAGCGAGGCGACGCGCTTGGTACGCCTCGAGTCGGGCACCGGAGATCACTTCCCGGAGAATGGCGGAGGGATCCTTCGCGGCCACCTCCTCGATCTCCATCCCGCCTTGGGCCGATGCCATGAAGACTGGCTTGCTGAGCGCCCTGTCCAAGGTGATGCCCAGGTAAAGCTCGCGCTCGATTGGCAGTTGCTCCTCGATCAGCAATCGCTGCACCAACCGTCCCTGCGGGCCGGTCTGATGAGTTACCAAGGTCATTCCCAAGATGGCGCCGGCGTGGCGCTCGGCCTCGTCGACGCCGTGCGCCAGCTTCACGCCGCCGCCCTTGCCGCGCCCGCCGGCATGGATTTGGGCCTTGACCACCACCTTGCCGCCCAGGTCGGCCGCCGCCGCCCGCGCCTCCGCAACCGTCTTGGCCACGATGCCGCGCGGTACGGGCACGCCGTATGCATGCAGAACTTCCTTGGCCTGATACTCGTGGAGCTTCATGGGAACGCGGCCGTGGGGTACGATCAGAAAATCGCTCGGGCCGCCCGAAACTCCAATATATCCGGGATGCCGGGCGCAGCGCAAATTCCATGCCAGCAGTCCAAGAAGCATTGCGCCTCGCAGCGGCGCGCCAAGACCTCTCCGAGCGGCAGGCCGCTGCGGCATTGCAGGAGATCCTCGACGGCCGGTCGTCTCCGGCGCTGATCGCGGCTCTGCTCGTCGCCCTGTGCATGAAGGGAGAAACCGCCGACGAGGTCACGGGCTTTGCGCGTGCCATGCGGTCAAGCGCCACTAGCGTCCGGCCGGCGCAGACGCCGCGCGAGCAGCTCGTCGACACCTGTGGCACCGGGGGAGACGGGGGGGCGACTTTCAATGTCTCCACGGCTGCGGCGCTGGTGGCCGCCGGAGCAGGCGTCGCGATCGCCAAGCACGGCAACCGAGCGATTTCCAGCAAGTGCGGTTCGGCAGACGTGCTGGAAGCGCTCGGCGTCAGCGTCAGTCTGGACGCCGAGCGGGTGGCCCGCTGTATCGATGAGGTCGGAATCGGATTCCTGTTCGCGCAAGCGATGCATCCCGCCATGCGCCACGCCGGTCCGGTCCGCCGCGAGCTGGGCATGCGCACCGTGTTCAACATGCTCGGCCCGCTGACCAACCCGGCCGATGCGGCGGTGCAAGTCGTCGGCGTTTACGACGAGCGGATCGTGCCGCTTGCGGCCGCCGCTCTTGCGCGCTTGGGCGCTCGGCGCGCGTTGGTGGTGCATGGCAGCGATGGCATGGACGAAATCACGACCACCGGGCCGACTCGCTTCAACGAAGTGGTTCGCGGCAAGATTGCCAGAGTGGGGTCGCTCGAGCCTGCCGCGTTTGACGTGGCGCCGGCCAGCGCGGACTCGCTCTCCGGCGGCGATGCCGCTTGCAACGCCGCGATCATCCGATCCGTGCTGGCAGGCGAGCGCGGCCCGGCGCGAGACATCGTGGTGGTGAACGCCGCGGCCGCCATTCACATGGCCGACCGGGCTAGCAGTTGGAGCGCTTCCGCTGAACTCGCCCGGGCGACGATCGACTCGGGCGCAGCCGCCGCAACACTCGCGAAGCTCGCCGAATTGTCATCCCGGCTAGCTCGGACAGGCTAGGCCTCGCAGCCTGGGTCGGGAACCTATTCGCGCCCCTCGCGCCCAAGGACTCGCTCTAGCGCCCTTATGCGGCGGTCCAACGCGGACGCCATGCGCTCCGGCATGCGGTCAAAGCGATCCTCGCCGGACTTCTGCTTGCGGCTGACCTCTCTGAACAGCTCGAGCGCCGTGGCCCGCTGGCGCGCCGACTCGTACAGGTCGGCCGCTTCCAGCGGGAACATGTAGGATCGCGGGAAGTCCTCGGCCAATCTGGCGAACGCCTCCGCTGCCGCCTTGGGAGTGCGTTCCGAGCGCTGGATCACTGCCATCAAGATGCGCGCCTCGTCCCGATTCTCGACTCCTTCCTGGGCAACTCGCTCGACCAGCTGGATTCCCTTCTTCTTGCTGCCTCCAAATCCGCGCATAGCGATCATCACCCGCAGGGCCCAAGGCAACTTGCCCACTATGTACTCTTGGAAGCCTGCCACCAAGAGCCCGTCCGGGAAGTCTGGATAAAGTTCGCCCATGCGGTAGCTGAGCTCCCGCGCCTGCCGACCGCTCGCCAACGCCTTGAAATACGCCTTAGCTACGAAGTATTCATGGGTAGCCTGCACGAGGTGGAGCTGCGCGAGCGAGTGCAGGGCTTCCCTGTCGTCTACGGACTCCGCCAGGACTCGCTCGCAGGCCTGCCGCCCTCGCTCCAGCGCGGCCAAGATCTGCCTGCTGACTTCAGGGTCCGGCTTGGCTTTCTTCCCAGAGCGATACTGCCGGTCGCCTCGAAATGCCCTGGTGCCGACGTGGCCGAGGCGATGGAGTTCTTGGTAGAGCAGCGCCTTGGTCAGCAGCAGATGCGCCTCGGGGCTGTCCGGCTCGCTCTCCAAGTGTCGTTCGAATGTCGCTACCGCGAGCCCGAACTCGCGGTTGAGGTAGTGGTCCATGCCTGCATCTCGGTCACCAGCGGCCAGCGCCAGGCCGTTGCCTAGCATGGACAGTCCGAGGGCGCAGCAGAGTTGCCACATCCGTAAGCCAAGCACGAACGCTCAACTCAGCACGAGCATTTCAAGCAACGAGTCCCGCTTGAGGAAGAAATGGACGGAACGGAATTGCGGGAACTCGAATTCCAAATCGCGCGGAGTCAGGATTTGGCGAGGCCGACGACGTCCGATCTCGTGCAGCCTCACCGAGGTCGGGGAGTTCACCGCGCCATCGAGGATCGAGATCGTGCCGTCGTCGTGGGGCTCTTGGAACAAGCAGAACATGACCGAATTCGGGCGCACGATCCTAGCCAGATGAGCGATCGTGCTTTGCATCGCGGACCGGTCCAACTGCTGCAGCACGTCCCACGCCAGCACGGCGTGGAAACTGCGAGGTGCAAAGTCCAGATTCTGCCGCACGAAACGATCCGCTGCTCGCCGCGATATTTCGCCGTCCTGCCCCGCCAGCGTGGGTCGCGCCTCGTCGTAGCACAGCGCCAGGCTGACGTAGTGCAAATGGTGCCCCAACTCCCCCAGCTGCGCGGTCGTCTCGGGCGAGAGCACGCCCAAGTCCAGAATGTTCAAGTCTCGGGCGTCGCGCAGGTGTTGAAAGAAGAACTCGACGCCGTGGCTGCTGCGCGAGCCCGAGCCGTCCTCAAGGCGCTCTGCGGACGCTGCGCTAGACGCCACTGAATAAGCATCAGCTACCGAGCGACCTGCTTTGCTCCGGGACCACCAAGACACACTCGCAATAAACCTCCGGTCTTAGCCGGTCAAACCCTCTCATGGCTTGACAATCGGCCGCTGGGGGATCCTAGGCGCAGGTGCCCGGTCCGACGGGGGAGGGTTGATCACGGGAACCTTGGGCCCCGCCTCCGCTTTCTTCCTCGGCCGCGGGGGGGCCTGCGCGGCCGGCGGCGTCCCCTGCTCGTGGACCGCACTGGTACCAATGAAAACTGCGCCATCGTGAATCTCGAGAAGGCGCGTGATCAAATCCCCCTCGAAGCGCGCAGTCTTGGCGAGTTCCACGCTCTCGCTGGCATTGATCTTGCCCTTCACTTGGCCGTAGATCAAGATCGACTTAGCTTCAACGGTGACATGCACGTTGCTCTTCGGGCCAAACACGACGGAGTGCTTCGGCACGGAGATAGAGCCCTCTACCCAACCATCCACCAAGAAGTCCTCGTCACTGTGGATCTCACCCTTGAACTTGATCGACTGGCCCATGCGCGACGAATTCGCCGATCGCTTGGGCTCAGCGGGCTGGGGTGGCGCAGCCACTGGCCGCGGCGGAGCTTCCCTTGGTGGAGCCTTCTGCTGGGCCGATCCAAGTTGCATGTCCGGACCGTTGGATTGATCTTCTTTGCGTCCCCACATATTGTTTCTCGCGATTGTTCGATCTCCGCTCCGCAAGATTCGGAGACTCTAGTATAGCCGCAAGCGGCGGCGGCTTCGCTGAATGCTTGCTCCACCCGCCCGAACCCATGCCGGCTAGCACGCCGCGGGGCTTGCGCCGCACCCTCGCGCACGTATTGGGCAGAGCCGGATTTGACCCTGCGGCCAGTATGGGATACGCTCGAAAATCCGGCACCCCTAAAGCCCTCATGGATGCATTCAAACTCACTCGGTCCCTGATCGACATCAATTCCGTGACCCCCAACGAAGGCGAGATTGGGGATTTCCTGTTCGACTACCTCGAGCCGCTGGCCCGGCGTTTCGGCGGCTCGATCGAAAAACAGGAAGTCGAGCCCGGGCGCAACAACGTGTGGGCTTGGTGGGGAGAGCCGGAGGTGGTGTTCTCGACCCATATGGACACCGTGCCCCCGTTCATCGCGTCGAGCGAGGACAACGAGTTCATCTGGGGGCGCGGGGCCTGCGACACGCACGGGATCGCCGCGGCCATGCTCAAGGCTCTCGAGCGCCTGCTGGAGGAAGGCACCCGGGGCTTGGGAATCTTGTTGGTCGTGGGCGAGGAAGTCGATGGCACGGGGGCCCGCCACGCCAACCGCAACCCCCCGGCCGTAAAGTTCCTGATCAACGGCGAACCCACCGAGAACCTACTCGCGCTGGCGTCAAAGGGCACTTTGGGCTTCAAGATCAAGGCCGCCGGGCGCGCCTGCCACTCGGCGTACCCGGAACTGGGCGAGTCGGCCACCGAGCTGCTGCTAGATCGGCTCAACCGGCTGCTCCAGCTCGAGTGGCCGAAGGATACCGTGCTGGGCGAAACAACCGTCAACATCGGCACGCTGGACGCCGGCCCGGCGGCCAACATCATCGCGGACTACGCCTCGGCCTCAGTGGTGATCCGGATCGTGGGCGACCTGGCCGAGACCGAGAGACTAGCGATGTCGGTTCTGGACGAGGTGGAGGTCGAGGTATTCTCCCGCACGCCCGCCCTGCGGATGCACGCGATCGAGGGCTTCGAAACCTCGATCGTCAAGTACACGACCGACATCCCGAAGCTGTCGGACTGGGGCCGACCGCTGCTGATCGGGCCCGGTTCGATTCACTTCGCACATACGGCAGAAGAGCGCATTCCGAAACGCCAGATCGAAGAGGCGATCGGCCTCTACGCTCGCTTGGCGCGCTCGCTGAAGGCCCCTGCCGGAGCGGCTTGATTTCCGCGAGACATCTAGGCTGGCATCATGCGGGGAGGATTCCAGGTCTTCGACACGCACGCCCACCTCGGGCGGGCGCTGCACTCCGGTCGGGTCGCGACCAAGGACGCCATGCTACGGGCCATGGACGCCGCAGGGATCGACCGGACGCTGCTCATCCCCTTTCCGGTCGTGGAGGATTTCCGGCGCGAGCACGACCAGATCGGGGACGCCCTGCGCTCGCACCCCGGCCGGTTCGCAGGGGCGGCTTGTCTGAATCCGTACATCCCGGAGCATGAGTTCCGCGGCGAGGTGCGACGCTGCCGGGAGGAATACGGGTTTCGGGCCCTGAAGTTCCAGCCCCAGTACCAAGGTCTGAATCCGTTGTCCGAGCGCAGCGCATTCTTGTTCGAGACCGCGCTCGACAACGGCTTGGTGCTGGTCTGCCACACAGGCACTGGAGCCCCGTTCGCCCTGCCATCGCTATACATCCACGCCGCTCGGCGCTATCCGAGCCTCACGATCGTGATCGGACACGCGGGCGGGGGCATCTACGCGCTGGAGTCGGTCGTTGCGGCGCAGGTGTGCCCCAACATCTACATCGAACTCTCCACCCTCACGCCGCACGCGGTTCTGGAAGTGCTCCAGCATGTCGGATCGGATCGCCTGATGGCAGGCTCGGACCTGCCCGAGAGCTTGGAGACCGAGATCAGCAAGATCGAAGGCCTGCCGATTCCCGATGCCGACAAGCGCAGGATCCTTTGGCAAACCCCTATGATGGTGTTCGGGGACTGACCGCAGTCCGCGGGCCGAGCCGGATCACAGGGGTTTGATCGATTTCGCGGTCTTTGCAATACTAGGGACGGTCGCTTCGGCGCCAAAAAACAGGAATCGCATGGCTAAGGAAGAGGGCATCGAGGTCACCGGCACGATCATCGAACGTCACCCCGGGGGCATCTTCAGCGTCGAACTCGACGACAAGCACAAAGTGCTGGCCCAAATCGCAGGCAAGTTGCGCAAGCACCGCATCCGCATCCTCACCGGAGACCGGGTCAATGTCGAGCTCTCGCCCTACGACCTGACCCGCGGCAGGATCGTCTACCGCTACCGCAGCTAAGCGGGCCGGCAGCTACGCCCGAATACATTGGCAGGGCGCTTGCGGAATCAATCCGCGCTAGGCTGTAGCCGATGACCCTGTACGTGCTCCGTCACGCCATCGCGGAAGATCCCCGGCCGGGACAGTCGGATTCCAGCAGGCAGCTCACCGAGACCGGTCGCAACAGGTGCCGGCGGGTGCTTGCCCATGCCAAGCGCGTGAAGGTGGAACCGAGCTACGTCCTGACCAGTCCGTATGACCGCGCCGCCCAAACTGCAGAGATCGCGCGGGCAGAGCTGGGCTTCGACCGCGAACTCATCACCACGGACGCTCTGATCCCGTTCGTGGGCGTGCAGGACCTGTGGAACGTTATCCGCGACTACGCCGTTGGCGGCGACGTGATGATCGTGGGACACAATCCGCAATTGAGCATGCTGGTCATGTGGCTGCTCGGCGCAAGGGCGGACGCCTTGTGGCTGAAGAAGTCCGGTCTCGCGGCACTCAACATCGGCAGGGCAGGACCGCACCCGAGGGCCGAACTCTCATGGCTGCTGACACCGGGCTCGGTGGGCCGCTGAGCGGGGCCTGTTCCAGCACCACCTGCGGGCCTAGCTTCGATGGCACCTAGCTTTGCAGACATCCACCGGCCGCTGGCCCGCTACTTTCGCAGCCGACGGCTGCGCCGCTTTGCCCGCAGCTTCAACGTGGACGAGCAGACCAAGGTGCTAGACCTGGGCGGGGCCGAATACTATTGGCCTTGGCTGGAGGTCCGGCCTCGCGTGACCGTGGCGAACTACGCAGCGCGCGATCTGAAAAGGGTGACTCTCGACTGGGTCCGCGCCGATGGCCGCAACTTGCCGTTCCGGGACGGCGCGTTCGACGTGGTGTACTGCAATTCGGTGCTGGAGCACCTGCCCGACGAGGCCAGCCGCGAAGCCATGGCGCGGGAAATAGAGCGCGTCGGCGTCGGCTACAGCGTGCAGACGCCGAACCGCTGGTTTCCTGTCGAAGCCCACACCCTCACGCCCGCGTTCCATTTCCTACCCAAGCGCTGGCAGGCCCGGCTGGCGCGCAACTTCACGATCTGGGGCCGGCTGCAACGGCCGTCGCTGGCCGAAGCGCGAGGCTTCGTCGAGAACATTCGGCTGCTCTCTGCGCGAGATCTGCGAAGGCTCTTCCCCGATGCAGCGATCGAGCGGGAGCGCTTCCTAGGGTTGACCAAATCACTGATCGCCGTTCGCCAGCAGCGCCGGTAGCTCGCGGGCGGAGTCGAGCACCCAGTCCGGGAGATCGTCGCCGTCCAAGTCGCTGGGACGGAACTTGCCGGTTCGCACCAAGGCCGAGCGCAGGCCGGCGCGCTTGGCACCCAGCGCGTCCACTCGCAGGTCGTCGCCGATCATCAACAGTTCCTCCGGCGCAAGCCCCATCCGGGAGGCAGCCTGCAAGAAGAATTCCTTGCTGGGCTTGCCCATCACGGTAGCCCTGCAGCCGGTCGCGCATTCCAAGGCGGCCACGAACGGCGCAACGTCTAGGTTGGCCCCGTCCGAAGACTGCCAGAAACGGGTCAGGCCCAGCGCCACCAAGCGGCGCTGCGGCCGGCCGTGCAGAAGGCGGAAAGCCGCGTTGAGCCGCTCGTAGTCCCATGCCCGGCCGAGGTCGCCGACGACGACATAACGCACCTCCGACTCGTCGGCCGTCGCCTCCAAGCCGGCGAACTCGGCGCGAGTGGCCGCGGGCAAGAACAGCGCGGCCGAGCCGTCCGCGCGGCTGCGGATCCAAGCGGCCGCGGCGACCGGGGGCGTCAGAATGTCCCCGGGCACGGCCCGGACGCCGAACTTGGCCAGCTTCGCGACGATCGCGCTGCGAGGTCGCGACGTTGTGTTGGTGACGAACTGCGAGGCAATGCCGCTGCGCCGCACCTGTTCGACAGCCTCGGCGGCGCCGGGTATAGGGTCCTCACCGTTGTAGAGCACGCCATCGAGATCAAACAGCACGCCGCGAATCATCGGCTACAGGCTAGCGCAGGGGCCGGGGCGATGGCGAAATATGGGCATTCCAGACCGTTGCTAAACTGGTCGTTTCGCAGACCCGCGAGTCACTCCATGTCGAACCCACTCAAACACGCCAGCGCCACCATCACCGACGGACGGGACCGGGCACCGGCTCGCTCGATGTTCAAGGCGATCGGCTTCAACGACGAAGATTTGGCCAAACCGATCATCGGCATCGCCAACACGTGGATCGAGACGATGCCGTGCAACTTCAACCTGCGGGACTTGGCGGTCAAGGTCAAAGAGGGCGTCCGGGCCGCGGGTGGCACGCCGATGGAGTTCAACACCATCGCCGTGAGCGATGGCATCACCATGGGCACCGAGGGCATGAAGGGGTCGCTGGTGAGCCGCGAGATCATCGCGGACTCGATCGAGCTGACAGGCCGCAGCTACATGTTCGACGGCATCATCGCACTGGTGGCGTGCGACAAGACGATCCCCGGCGGCGCGATGGGGCTGGCCCGGGTCAACGTGCCGTCGGTTCTGCTCTACGGCGGTTCCATCCTGCCGGGGCAGGTCAACGGAGTCGATATCACAATCCAAGACGTGTTCGAGGCGGTCGGGGCACATGCCGCGGGCAAGATCAGCGATGAAGAGTTGCTGGATATCGAGGATCATGCCTGCCCCGGCGCCGGGGCATGTGGCGGGCAGTACACGGCCAATACGATGGCCACGGCGATGGAGATCATCGGTATCTCGCCCATGGGCAGCGCGAGCATCCCCGCCGTCGACGCGCGCAAGGATGACGCAGGCTACCAAGCCGGATTTGTCCTGATGGAAGCGCTTAAGGCAGACCGGCGGCCGCGCGACATCATGAGCCGCGAGGCGTTTGAGAGCGCAATCGCCAGCGTGGCCGCGACCGGCGGCTCCACCAACGCAGTGCTGCATCTGCTGGCCCTCGCAAAGGACTGCGAAGTGGACCTCAGCATCGACGATTTCGACGCCATCAGCGAGCGAACACCGCTGCTGGTGGACCTCAAGCCGGGCGGGCGGTACGTGGCCGCGGATGTGGACAAGGCAGGCGGAATCCAGCTCATCGCGCAGCGCTTGGTCGAGGGCGGCTACGCCGATGGCTCGCAGCTCACGGTCACGGGCAAGTCGCTCGCCGATGCCAGCGCCAGCGCGATAGAGACCCCCGGACAGGATGTGATTCGGGCGGTCGGGCATCCGATCAAGCCGACCGGTGGATTGGTAATCCTCAAGGGCAACCTCGCACCCGATGGCGGGGTTGTGAAAGTCGCGGGCAGCGACCATCTCAAGCACCGCGGTCCGGCCAGGGTGTTCGAGAACGAAGAGTCAGCCATGCAGGCCGTTACCAGCGGATCGATCAAGGACGGCGATGTGCTGGTCATCCGCTACGAGGGCCCGGCGGGCGGGCCCGGGATGCGCGAGATGCTCGGCGTGACGGCCGCGATCGTCGGCGCGGGGCTCGGAGAGACCGTGGCGCTGCTCACCGATGGCAGGTTTAGCGGGGCGACCCGTGGGCTGATGGTCGGCCACGTCGCGCCGGAAGCGGCTCGCAAGGGACCGATCGCAGCAGTCGAAGATGGCGATATTGTCGTGATCGACTGCGCCCAGCGCGGCTTGAACGTCGAGGTGTCCGATGCAGAGCTGGCGGCTAGGCTGGCGGCTCTCGAGACGCGGCCTACGCGCTACCCCTCCGGCGTATTCGCCAAGTACGCAAAGCTGGTCTCGTCGTCGTCCCAAGGCGCAGTCACGCATCCGATGTAAGCGAGACCGGTGAGCCTCGCGGTCCAGCTACGGTGTTCACGCCGCCAAGTCGCAGGGGCGGCAAATCACTAGTCCGCCGACCGCAGTAGCAGATCCTTGATCGCAGCCCGATCGTGAGGTACCGTCACGGGCGCATTCCCAAACGTGGCCTGGATCCGCTCGCCCGAGGGAGTCTGCAACTGCCCCGAGTGATAGCGGTACACGTAGTCTGGATCTTTCAGCAGGTGGCCCGTCAAGATAGCGGCGACATCTGCGTCCGGCTCGATAGTCCCCGCTGCGACCAGCTTCCTGATGCCGGCTAGAGTCGCCGCCGAGGCCGGCTCGGAGCCAATCCCGCAGCGGCCGATCACTGCCTTGGCATCGGCGATTTCGTGTTCCGTGACAGATTCCACCAGGCCCGACAGCGCCTTGACTTCCGAATCCGCCTTGCGCCAAGACACCGGATCGCCGATGCGGATGGCCGTCGCCAGCGTTTCGGGCTTGCGCACGGCTCGTAGGACGCCGCCCTCGCGAAAGAGTCGTTCGAAGGGGGCCGAGCCGGCGGCTTGGACCACGACGACGCGCGGCAGGGCATCGATCAGGCCCGCAGCGTACAGCTCGCGCAAGCCCTTCCCAAGGGCGCTGATGTTACCCAGATTGCCGCCGGGCAGGACGATCCAGTCCGGCACGCGCCAGCCACGCTGTTCGAGCATTTCGATGACGATCGACTTCTGGCCCTCGATGCGGAACGGGTTCACCGAATTGAGCAGATAGATGCCGAGTTCATCCGCCATTTCCCGGACCAGGGCGAGGATTTGGTCGAAGTTGGCTTGCACTTGAATCGTGAGAGCGCCGTACTCCAGCGCCTGGGCCAGCTTGCCGTAGGCGATGTTGCCCGCAGGCAGGAAGATCGCGGCCTGCATGCCGCTGGCCGCGGCGTACGCGGCCAGCGAAGCGGAGGTGTTGCCGGTCGAGACGCAGGCCACTCGACGCATGCCCAAGATCGCGGCCTGTGTCACCCCCGCGGTCATGCCGTTGTCCTTGAAGGACGCGGTCGGGTTGTAGCCTTGGTGCTTGAACTGCAAGCTTGCGAGCCCTGCGTAGGGCGCGGCGCGCGGCGCGTCGAACAGTGGCGTGTTGCCTTCCGGCAACGTGACAATCCGGGCCGTGTCGGTAACGAACGGCAGCATTTCCCGGAAGCGCCAGACTCCGCTCACGTCCAGTTTGGCAAGGCTGGTCCGGCGCTGCTGCCAGAGCGACTTCAGGCGGTCGGCACTCGCGTCTTCGAAGGAGTTGACGACCTCTAGCAGGCTCCCGCAATTCCCGCAGGAATATGCGACCTCGCTCAACTCATAGCGCCTGCCGCAAGTGGGGGAGTGGCACGCTAGGTACGGGGCCATGGCAGCCAAATCCCATCGTATCAGCGCACAGGACACGCATTCGGCGGAATATCGTTCATCAACGGCCATCCGGTCCCACCAGGTCCGTGCTGGACTGGTGCCGGCCAGCACGCCCCGCCTCGCGACCTTGCCACGCACCGTGCTACTGCGCCAGAATCGTATCCGATGTCACTCCGTCTCGTGATCCCCGCCATCGCCCTCGTGGCATGCGCCCTCCAAGTCCGCGCCCAGCCAAATATCGTGCTGATCCTCGCCGACGACATGAGCTGGGTGGGCACCTCGGTGCCAATGGACCCAGCTAGGGCGAACTCAAGGTCCGACTACCACAGCACGCCCGCGCTTGAGCGCCTCGCCGCGGAAGGGATGCGCTTCACCGACGCTTACGCGCCCCATCCCAACTGTTCGCCGACGCGGCTCGCGATCCAGACAGGCAAGACGCCGACCCAACTCGGGATGACCGACATTATCAACCGCAACAGCGGTCCGTTCTATGAGGGCCTGCCGATGATCCCTCCGCAGCACATCAACCATATCCCGCACGAGGAGATCACGATCGCCGAACTCATCAAGCGGCACCGGCCCGGCTACGTCACCGGACATTTCGGCAAGTGGCACCTAGGAGGAGGCGGCCCGGGCGAGCACGGCTACGACGAGCACAGCGGTACGACATCCAACCGCGAGGGCGGCTCGCCCGCCCCTGACCCCAAGCGCTCTGTCAGCGTCACGACTCGCGCCGTAGACTTCCTGCGTCATCGCACGAATGCCGGGGAACCGTTCTTCCTGCAAGTGTCCTACTACGCCGTGCATCTGGGCATCTTCGCCTTTGACGAGACGATCGCGGAATTCGAGGCCAAGCCAAAGGGCCAGCGGCACAACCACGCCGGCCATGCGGCGATGACCCACGAATTGGACGTCGGCGTCGGACGGATTCTCGACGCCCTGGACCAGCTCGAACTCGCGGACAACACGTACGTGATCTTCACCTCCGACAACGGCTCGTATCACGAGGCAGGCGAGACGAGGGTTTCTAGCAACGCGCCGCTGCGCGGCCAAAAGGCGTCCACGTGGGAAGGCGGAATCCGTGTGCCGCTATTGGTGAGGGGGCCGGGGGTCGCGGCCGGCAGCGTGAGCCAAGTGCCGGTCAGCGGCACCGACTTCTTCCCAACGATCGCGGAATTGCTGCAGGTCCAAGCTGAGCTGCCGGCACTGATCGAGGGCGCCGGCCTGCAAACCCTGCTGGAGAACGAAGGCAATGGCACGCTGTCGCGCCGGTTCGACAGCTTGGTCTGGCATTTCCCGCACTACCAAGTGCAGAAGGGCACCACGCCGATGTCGTCGATTCGCGTGGGAGACTGGAAGCTCGTCAAGCTATACGAATCCGGCGAGACCTTCCTTTACGACCTCAGCGCTGACATCGGTGAGAGCAAGGATCGCAGCGCTGATCAGCCCGAGAGGTCACGAAGGCTTGCGGCACGGCTCGAGCACTACCTTGCGGCGGTCGACGCGCCGATGGCACAACACAGCAAGTGACGGGTCAATCCACAAGGCCGCGAGTCGATGGGTGCCGGCTGTGCCTGTGCCGATTCGCACTCCTCGCGACGGCCTCTTGGATGTTGAGCAGTTCGACGGACTGGGCTCACGGACAGGACCTCGACCTAGTCCTGTACGCGGGAGACCCCGCCAAGCCGGCCATGATCGACAAGATCGACGATGCCGAGGAGCGCGAGGCATTCCTAGCGCTGAAGGCAATTCAAGATCCGATCGAAAAACGGGAACTCGCAGAGGAGTTCTTGCGAGAGTTTCCGCAATCGTGGCTGACGAGCTTCGCGCACTCGATGGCAGCCATGGCGTCTGTCGCGTTAAACGACCTGCAGGCCGGACTCGAGCACGGCAAGCGGTCCCTCGAAATCTTGCCCGAGAATGGCACTCTGCTCGTCACGCTGGCCAATGTGCAAGTCCACGAGGGACTCCTCGAAGAGGCAGAAATCAGCGCGACCGATGCCCTGGAACACTTGGGACGCTTCCAGCATGCATCCATCTACTCGATGGAGGAATGGGCCCGCATTCGGCGGGAATTGCAGGGCTCGGCACACTACGTGCTAGGCCGCGTGGCGGCGACCCGGGGGTTGCGCTCGACCGGGCAGCGCCGGGCGGAGCAACTGTCTTTGGCACAGCGATCGCTGCGCTCCTCGGTTGCCTCCAACCGCTCTGACAGCATCGCCACACTGTTGCTAGGCATCGTCGAGTACGAGCTGGGCAATCGCGACACCGCCCTTTCGGCCCTTGCCAAAGCCGCACAAGCGCCGGGGCCGGCCCAATCCAGAGCGCTGGCGAAGTTGGGCCAGATATACCGTTCCGACGGTCCGCCGGCTGAATCGTTCCAAGCGTTTCAGGCCGGCATTGGCCCGCTTCGGATCGACCCGCGCTGGAACCAAGACAGTTCCCAGGCGGCACTCCTCGACGGCGCTGGGACGTATGCCGGCAGCGAGTCCTGCGCCGTCTGCCACCAAGAGGTGGCGGAGGCTTGGGCCGATACTGGCATGGCCAAGATGTTCCGCAGCTATGCCCCCGAGAACGTCATCGGAGACTTTTCCGACAACAACGAATTTCGTGATGGCGCCGGACGGGTCCTCGGGCGCATGTTGATTGAAGACGGCCGCCACTTCTTCGAGCTGCCCGCTGGCACTGGCCGGAAACGATTCAGCGTCGACTACACGATCGGCTCCAAATGGCAGCAGGCCTACGCGACGCGGCTGCCGAACGGCCGCATTCACGTCGTTCCGATCCAGTACAACCGCCTGCACGGGGAGTGGGTGAACTTTTGGGAAATCTTGGACGATGGCTCGTCAGAACGCTCGAAGGTGCGGAACTTCCATCAGATGGACTCCTCGACCAGCTACCAAGTTCACTGCTCGGCGTGCCACACCAGCCAAGTGCAGGCCGAAGGAGGGGTCGTCGCTCCCGAGCGCATGACCTTTCGAGAAACCGGCGTGAACTGCGAGATGTGCCACGGACCGTCGCAAACGCACGTCGACACGATGCGGCAGGGCCTCAAGGCGTCGGCTGGCGCTCACGAGCCGCCGCTGCGCTTCCAAGACCTGGACCACCGCGCGTACGTCTCCGTGTGTGCGCAGTGTCACATGCAGTCGGCCGTCGTGCAGCCCGGCGCTCGGGGCGAGATCAACTACTCGGGCCGACAGGTGGCATTCTTGAACGAGCGCTTACAGCGCCCCTACGAGGAGTACTCGCGCAACGCGTTTTACAAGGACGGCCGCTTTCGCGAAACCACGTTCATCGTGGAGGCATTCATGCGCACGAAGTGCTTCCGCCAGGGCCAAGCGCAATGCGGGCACTGCCACGATCCCCATCCCGCCGACAGCCTGGCCAATCCGACCTCGCTGAAGTTCCGCGCCCGCCAAGACCAGATGTGCCTGCAGTGCCACGAATCGCTGTCCTCCGATGTCGAGTCCCACACCCGCCATGCTGCGGACTCGGAGGCCAGCCGCTGCGCGGCCTGCCACATGCCAGCGATCATGAACAGCATGATGTTCATGGCCGGCACCCATCGCATTGACGATATCCCCAGCGCTGACATGACAGAGAAATTCGGTCGTTCGGACAGTCCGAACGCCTGTCTCGCATGCCACGCGGAGAAGTCAGACGCGTGGCTGAGAAACGAGCTTGCCAATTGGTGACCGCTTCAAGCGGCGCAGCTAGCGACCACGAAAACGCGGCGGCCGCTTTTCCAGAAAAGCCCGCGTGCCTTCTTTGACGTCTTCTGTGGCGCAGCTCAGCGCATACTGGGCGACTTCCCACTCCAACGCTTCGGCAAGGGGCATTTCCATGCCCCGGTTCACTGCTTGCAGCGTCAGGCCGATGGCCAGCGGCCCATTGCGCAGAATTCTTGCGGCAAGGCCCTTGGCCTCTGCCATGAGCCTCTCGGGCTCTACGACGCGATTGACCAGACCGATCGCAAGCGCACGCTGCGCATCGACCCAATCGCCGGTCAGCAGCATTTCCAACGCCAGCCCCTTGCCCACTATTCGGGGCAGCCTCTGCGTGCCACCGAAGCCGGGCACGATGCCCAGCTTGAGCTCCGGCTGGCCCAGCCGTGCGTTCGACGACGCGACGCGGAGGTGGCAAGCCATCGCCAGTTCCAGCCCGCCGCCCAAGGCAAAGCCGTTGATGGCCGCGATGACCGGTTTCTCCAGCAATTCGATCTGGTGCAGCAGCGCCTGTCCGCGCAGCCCCCACCCTCGCCCTTCGAGCGCGGAAAATCCCGCGACCTCCTCGATGTCCGCTCCGGCGATGAAGCTCTTTTCGCCACTGCCGGTGACGATCACGGCCGAGACGTCGCCCGCCGGTGCGGCATCGGCGAAGAAGCTGGCGAGCGCGTCAAGCGTCTCTCCATTGAGCGCGTTGAGCTTATCGGGGCGATTGACGGTGAGCACCGCCACGCCATCGGCGCAATCTACCAGCAGATTGGTGTAAGGGCCCATAGGCTCTCACAGGTGCCTCGTCCCACCGGCCGGTCCCGGCCGAAATCCAAGACTCGCAGCCGAAAAGTGCCGCGTTATTGGGAAATCTCCTCGATCTCCTGCGGGATGGCCGGCACGAACAGCACGCGTGAGCTGTCGCCCACTTCGACGACCTGCAGCGGCGACGAGGTATCGTCGGTCAGCAAGAATGTGTTGCCCCCTGCTAGCGGGGCCAACGCCCGCGGCGCACAGGCGCAGTCGGTGAACTGCGCGACACCGCCAGCCAAGGGGATCGAGGTCACCCCGCCGGCAATTGCCAAGGCGACGAAGCGCCCATCGGCTGTTACTTGAACTGCGAACGGGTTTTCCACGAAGTCGTTGACCGTCGCCACTGGCGAAGCATGCCACGATCCAGCGCCAGACCGCAGCAGCAAGACTTCGTTCGCGCCCGCATCGGCGGCCACGGCGTCATCGCTGCGGGAAAAGAATGCCAAGCCGCCCAAGCTCTCGATGCTGCTTACGCGCAGCGGCAGCGCATCCGGTTTCAGCATATACAGCGCTCCGCCGACCTCGCTCATCGAAGCGGCCAGTACGGTGCCGGAATCGCTCAGCGCGAAACCCGCCCAACCGCCGATGCTCTCGAGGCTATCAACCTCGTCACCCAAGCGAGCTGAGCCGTTCAAGACTTCGAGCAACTGCAGGCGGCCGGTGGCGCTCGAATACAGCGCGGCGCGACGGCCGCTCGGGCTGAACATCGCGCGATCCGCGGCCATCGCCCCTTCCAATGCTACGGCTGACGGCGGTGTGACGGCGAGATTGACCAGCAGCATGCGCCCTTGGTCGTCTTGCACGATCGCCGACTTCTGGTCCGGGGCCACGACAGCCTGCATGATCGGGAAGCCAAGATCGATGGGAGCGCCCAAGCTGGAAGCTCCGAGGAAACCGTCCATGCGGCGAAGTTCGCCGGTATCTTGGTCGAACACATAGCCCAACACCGGGGCATCGAGCGAAAAAGTGCTCGCCGCGGAATGGGCAGGGACGAGTAGGATCAGAGCAGCGAGCAAGAGCGGGCCGAAACTGGATTTCATGGCAAAATTAACCTTACCTACAATGGCGCTTGGGACTCTTGTAGGTTACCGAAGTGCTCGCGGCAGCGACCGACAGCTCCACTGAGTCGGCGGACCATAGGCCTATCGCTTCCCAGAACCGGCCCGTATGCCAGTTACGCCACGAATCTGCGCGGTCAGCTATCTCAACACTGCACCACTGGTCTGGGGCCTGGCTCACGGACCGCAGCGGCCACTGATCGAACTAGAGTCTGCGGCTCCTGCCGAGTGTGCCGAGAAGTTGCGTTCCGGCGAGGCCGACGTAGGGTTGGTCCCAATCATCGAACTGGCGCGGCAACCCGACCTAGCGGTTGCACCGCGAGGCTGCATCGCTTGCCATGGACACGTGCGCAGTATCTTGCTGGTCTGCAAGAAGCCGTTCGCCGAAATCGAATCGATCGCGGTGGATCGCGGATCGCGGACGTCGGTGGTTTTGGCGCAGATCCTAGCCCTCCAGCTCTATGGAACTAAGCCGGCAGTCCGCCCTCATACCCCGCAACTCGACAAGATGCTGGAAGTCGCGGATGCGGCCCTCATCATCGGAGACCCAGCCCTGCGGCTAGACCCGAGCATGTCCGACTGGCAGCGGCAGCCAGTCCGTGTCTACGATCTCGGCGCCGAATGGCGAGCATTGACCGGGCTGCCGATGGTGTTTGCTGTTTGGGCTGTCAAGCCCATCGATGATTCGGCTGCCGTGGTCGCGGCGTTGGCAGGGTCTGCTGCTTACGGCCGCAACCGTATCGAGGACATCGTCGCAGCCGAGAGTACCCGCCTAGGATTCGAAGCAGACCTCGTCCGGGAATACCTCACGCGCTACATTCGCTACGAACTCGGTACTGCCGAACGCGAGGCGATTGACGCATATCTACGCCTAGCGGCGAGTCAAGGCTTGGCGGAGCCCGCGGCGGGTATCCGCTACCTGCCCGACCCGCGCTGACGAGACGGGTTGGCCTTGCAGCTCAGGCGCGGGTCGAATGTAGGAAAGCCATGTCCGGCAACGAAGTATGATGGACATGACGTAGCCGGTGCCTCGCGAGTGCTTCGGCACTGCCAGTGCGGTACGCCTCGGGTACCAGTCGAAGCTCTAGCGGCACCGCAACCCACTGCATGGGCTGGGATCAGAGACGATGATGACTAACGAGCAAGCACTCGAGTCCTTCAGGAGCGACGACCTCATCGGGCTGGGCATGGAGGCCGATGCCTTCCGCGAGAAGCTCCACCCGTACGGCATCGCCAGCTATATCATCGACCGCAACATCAATCACACCAACGAATGCACCGAATACTGCAGCTTCTGCGCCTTTTACCGGCCGATGGGCCACTCCGAGGGTTACGTGCTGCCGTTCGAAACGATTGCCACCAAGATCGAAGAGACGGTGGATTGCGGCGGAACCGGAGTGCTGATGCAGGGCGGCGTCAATCCAAACCTCGCGATCGACTACTTCGAGGATCTGTTCAGCCGCCTCAAGCAGCGCTTTCCAGAGGTCCAACTGCACTGCCTGTCAGCGCCGGAAATCCTATGCATCGCCGAAGTGAGCGGCCTCACCATCAGGGACACACTGATGCGCCTGCGAGACTCCGGCATGGACTCCATGCCCGGGGCCGGCGCGGAAATCCTAGACGATGAGGTGCGCCGACGCATAGCCAGGCTCAAATGCACCACCGTAGACTGGATCACGGTCCATCGCACCGCGCACCAGATCGGCATGAACACGACCGCAACCATGATGTTCGGCTGCGGCGAGACGATCGAGCATCGAGTCGCTCACCTCGAGACCCTGCGGCAGTTGCAGGATGAAACGGGTGGCTTCACGGCGTTCATTCCGTGGCCCTTTCAGCCCGACAACACGGCCTTGGGCAAGAAGGTTCCCGAAGAGGCAACTGCCTGCGAATTCCTGCAGACGCTGGCGATCTCGCGCCTGTACCTGCACAACATCCTCAACGTGCAGACCTCGTGGGTCACCCAAGGGCTAAAGGTGTGCCAGCTCGGGCTGCGCTTCGGGGGCAACGACGTGGGCAGCGTGATGCTGGAGGAGAATGTCGTCCGCCAAGCGGGCGCGAGCCACTCGGCCACGGAAGAAGACTTGCGACGTATGATCCGCGAGGCCGGTTTCATTCCCAAGCAGCGCGACACCCTGTACCGGACATACTTCCTGAATTGACTGGCACTCATCGCAGATCGTTCGAAAGGGGCGATTTGGGCGGAGGTCCGTCAACCTAGACCACAGCGTGCTCTCTCACCGCCTCCTCCGCCTGTTCAAGGGCCACAGGGAAGAATCCAAGGAACTGGCCAAGCGGCAAGGGCACCCTTGAGCAAGCCCGAAGCGATCCTATGGAGCGATTGCGAATCATCAATGCCGTGAGCGAATACCGCTCATGAGGAGGGCGATTTTCAAGAATCGGTGCAATTGTGGCCGATGGCAAGCGCAGGGGACGTTTCCACAGTTCCAAGGCTTCCGATGCGGAAACTAGCGAGGCATGATTCAGCCCGACGACACCTTGCGGTGGGCTCGATTGCGGACGTGCGAGGACGGCAGCATGTAGAATCGCCGCCGCACGCGGATGCTGGCAGACGTCCGTACCAAGACCAGATCGTCCTGATCAGACCACCGAGAGCCGCTCGGCACCTTCTGGCCGCGACGTGGCAAGGCGGCTCCGC
Organism: Bryobacterales bacterium; assembly: GCA_965207255.1. Classification (GTDB taxonomy): domain Bacteria; phylum Acidobacteriota; class Terriglobia; order Bryobacterales; family UBA6623; genus VXMF01. Next base: position 2,301,478 of record OZ242276.1, read on the forward strand.
TGCGCTGAACCGTTCCGGCCTTGTGTGCATGGACAGGCGAACTTGGCACCATACTGCACAGCAAGCTAAGGTGCTCGTGCCTCCGCTGGAGCGGCCGCAGCGCAGCAAGAGGTGGAAACCCCGCGGCTTCAGCGGGCTCGTTTGGCGCTAAACCGCACCTCGGACTCGTCGTCGAGATTCATTCGTGTGCCCTTGATGGAATTCTTGCCTGCTTTAGCCGTCCACTCGAACTCAACTCCCCCCTCGACGGTGGTGAACTCGAGTTCGTCGCCAAGAATCAGTCCGTACTCGATTTCGACCGGCTCGCTTCCAGCGGGCGTCACTGTGCCGCTGACGTCGCCCTCGTCCTCGACGATCACCAAGTGATAGGACTGGCTACCCACTTTGGCATCCCACTTCCCGTTGACTGGGTGCTTCTTCTTGCCGCCCTGAGCGAAGCCCAAACTGGCCAACAAGATCGTGATCAATATCGCTCGCACGGTGACACTCATGCTTGTGGCTCCTCCTGCCCTCAATCATAAGACCTGTGAGCGGCTGTCTCGGTTTCGCCAGTCGGTTCGAATAGACGGCGGATTTGCTGGCTCGACTCCCAGAGGGTCCGCAGTTGCGACTGTCCGTAGAAACGGGCAAGCTGAGAGAGGTCACCCGACCGGCATTGGTCGGCAACTTCTCTATGTGCGGCAAGCTTGGAGCCCGCACTAGCACCACCCACCATGGTCACACTCAACCCCATCCCCTGCGCCCTTGTTCCGGTGGATTCCTTGGCCGCCCAGCGGCTGTGCAGTCCCAACTACGACGAATTCCAGGGCGATCTCGAGATCTTCGAATTGCTCCAGCGCCAGCCCGACAGCGTGCTGCGCATCACTATGCCCCATGCATGCGCAGATTCGCCGGATGAGATGCTGGTTGAGGGATCGCGGGAGGCTCTGCTGGCAGCGAGGACCCGCATGGCCGAGCTTCGTCAGGGCCCGCTGACTCGCGAGATTGACGACGCGGTCTTCGTATATGAGATCGCAGACCCCTCCCGGCCGACCACTCGCCAGATTGGGCTCGGGGGCCTCGCGCCGACCGATGACATCCTGACCGAACAGACACCGCAAGGGACGATAGTCCGCAATGAGGGTGTTCGTCCAAAGAAGGCTCGCGGCCGCGCCGACCTAGTCGAGGCAACCCATGCCATCATCGGCGGGGTCAACAACGCCGTCGAGGACACCGACGGCAGCTTGTCACTGCTGCTCGCCAGTGCCGCGGACAGCCGACTGCCGGACTATGCAGCGACTGCCGACGATGGGTGCGCGCACAAGATCTGGCTGTTAGAGAATGGCACTCAGCGCACGGAATTGCTCGCGGCACTCGCGGCGGAGCCGTTTGCATACGTCGCCGACGGAAACCACCGCAGCGCAGCTGCGTCAATGCTTGGTCTCGATGGGTTCCTGGCCGTAGTGTTCCCGGCCAACAGCATGGGACTGGCACCGTATAACCGACTCGTCAAGACCAACCAGAGGTCCACAGCCTCATGGCGGGAAGCCTTATCGCAACACTTCCAAGTGGACCAAGCTCCGGCCAACCCGGACTACCAACCCAGCGAGTCGCATGCCATCGGACTCTACACGGGGCAAGAGTGGCTGAGACTCACGCCCCGAAATGGCGCTTTCGACCCAAGCAATGCCGCCGAGAGCATTGATGCCGCCATAATTCAGACGCGCGTGTTTCAACAGCATTGCGGGATTTCCGATCCGCGAGACGAACGGTTGACATTCGTGGGCGGCAACCGAGATGCCACCTATCTGCGCCAGCGAGTCGACGCAGGCGAGTATGCCTTTGCCGTGACCCTCCCACCTGTGACGATGGGGCAGTTTATAGAGGTCTGCCGCCAACGGCGGATGATGCCACCCAAATCAACTTGGTTCTCGCCGAAGATCCGCAGCGGCTTGGTGATGGCCCTGCTCGATTGAATCGCCGAGAACGTCAACTCGCGCGCTACGGCTCGCTCGAGCTTCGCGGACGAATGCGTAGCAGCGAACCTGGAGGTTCTACCGGCAAGTGCTGGAGTTAGAACAGCTCTTGCACGTGCGGCCTGACGCCATCGGCAGGCCTTCAAACGAGCCCCAGAGCCGTGCGGACTGCCAGTTGGTCGACCTCCGGCACGGCACCAAACCGACCTTCCCGGTAGGCTCTCTCCAGGTTCAGAGACTTCCTCACGCGTTCACCCCGGAATTCGGCCAAGCCAACGAGGCGAGTGGTCGCGTTAGGGGCTCTCTCGGTGAGCCAGACCTCGTCGCGGTTCAAGCTGTTCAGCAGGGAGGTGTCGTGGGAAGTGAAAACAAGTTGAGCTCCGTGCGAATTAGTCTGGGAATCCTGGAAGATCTCGATCAATCGGGCGGAAAGACGAGGATGCAAGCTCGCGTCAATTTCATCGAGCAGAAGGACCCGACCGAGCCTAAGCGCCGTGAACGCCGGACCAATGAGACGGAACCAATTCTGGGTACCGTCTGATTCATCCTCCAGAGCGAAGGTGACCGGTTCACCTTCGCCTCGATGAATGAGACCAAGTTGAGGACGGAGTCCTCCGGGGTGTTCGGACTCCTCTTCGGTCATCCCGAAGTCGTCGATTCCCGGATCCGCGAAGCGAAGTAATTCCATCGCAGAGCTGCGATCTGTGACCGCTGAGCGAGCTTGTCCGGTTTCAGACAGTCGTAGCCGATCAGCATCGTCATCGGCAAGCAAGTCAATCGTAGTATCGAACCGAGTAACGCCACCCGCCCAGGGAATCCGCCTGTTCCGGGGCCTAAGGATGCGCATGCTCGAGAGTGCTTGCGCCACGCTTCGGAAGTCGGAAGCGCCCACTCGCCAGCCAGCGGAGAGCGCCAATGTCGTCGGCGTCAGCAAGGCCTGTATTCCGCGGGTTCCGGAAAGGCCCCGGCGAAAGTCGATTTCACCCTCGCGGCGCGTGAACAGGTTTCGCCGTCGTCCTTCCGGATAACTGTCCAAGCACTCGAACAACACAGCCGAGTCGTCCAATTCGAGCCGATACGTGTATCGGACACCGTCTACTTCCAGGTCCAGATCGAACTCAGTTGGAGAGCCGGGTCCCTTGCCGAACCTGTGAGCATCGCGCGGAATGGAGTCCGCCCAGCCTCGAAGCGAGTTGGCAACCGCCATCGACAGCCATGCGATGGCGTCTAGCACATTGGACTTTCCCGACGCGTTGGGTCCGTAGATTCCGGCGACCGGCAGCACGTGCTCAGAAAGGCCAGAGAACCGTCGCGTCGCCGCCCTGTCCTTGTCCACGGCTTTCATCGACAGTTCCAGCGGCTCGAGTATCGAGCGGTGGTTGGAAACCTGAAGTCGCAGCAGCATGAAGTCAATCTAGCGCAGAACTTGCATTTTCAACGCCGTTTTCGAACAAGTGATGCATGTCTGGGTATTTGATTGCAAAAAAGCCTATAGATGCTTGAGTCCGCTGAACTATTGGTCGGCTCTCAAAACGTTGGGCGATAGAGTGGGCCGGCCTCTCTGGCGGTTAGCGCGATGGGCGCTTGGCGCCAGTCCTTGCCGCGGAGTCTGAACATTCCGTTGTCAGTCTGTGATCGTTGAGGCGTGGCAGTGTCGTCCGGCCAACGCCCCGTCTTGGATTTGCGCTTAGTGCGCGTACGCCCCAGCCACGGGACACCGGAGCACCGCGGATGAGCCGCTTGGTGGCAACCCATCAGTATCCGTCGTTACAAGGCCTACTCGGCGAGGGCGTACGCGATGTCGCCACGCTGGAAGAGATTTGGATTGCGCAGCTGGGTCGAGCGATCATCTTGATCTCGCAAGTTCTGTGCCTCATGATGTCTTTATGAGGACGACACTGACTCTAGACGAAGATGTGGCGGGCTTTGTGACGATGCAATCTCAACTGCAGGGCAAGCCGTTCAACCAAGTAGTGAACGATGTCCTGCGGCGAGGAATGGCACCCAATTCAGATGGTCCTGAACTGCCCACTTTCCGGATTGTTGCCAATCGCCGCGGGCTTGTACCGGACACCGATCCGCTGAGGCTCAACCAGCTCAACGATGCACTGGAAGTGGACGATTTCGCAGCGGAGGAAGGGGCTCAGAGTAGCTGAAGACACCCTCAGGGCTACGAAGGGGTTGACAGATGAGGGCTAAACGGCTGGTTGGGCTCCCGCGCGGCAGGAGTCGCCACCGGCGCTCCGCGCAGATAGCTGCCCTCAATATGACCAAGACTCCTCCAAGCGAGACTACGCCACCAATCCGGTTCCAGACTCGGAAGTGATTCCTGTGTCAATGCAGCTAGGTGGCCCGCAAGCCGCTCAGCTGCATGTGGCACAATACCTGCACTTCTCAATGCAACGCTTGGCCCTGATCTGTTTCCTATTCCTCGCAACAGTTGCCGCTCCTTGCGCCAACAAGCCCGAACGCGTCGAGTGGTTCCGAGATCTGGGGCTCGGCCTGTTCATCCATTGGAGCCTTGACAGCCAGCTCACCTCCGTCATCAGCCACGCCATGGTGGGGGCAGACGACGACTTCCTCGAGCGCTATGTGACGGAACTGCCGCGCAGTTTCAATCCCAAGGAATTCGACCCGCGCGAATGGGCGCGAGTCGCTAGGCTGGCGGGTTTCCGCTATGTCGTCTTCACAGCCAAGCACCACTCGGGCTTCTGCATGTTCGACACGGCCACGACTGACTTCAATATCGTCAACACCCCGTTCGGGCGCGACACAGCAAGAGAGATTGCTGATGCGTTCCGTGCGGAGGGGATCGCTATTGGGTGGTACTTCTCGCCCGACGACTTCCACTTCCTATACCGCCAGGGCACCCTCATCAGCCGCCTGCGGGCAGAAGTGCTTCCTCCGAACAATCCCGGCCTGCTGGAACTCAACCTCGCCCAAGAGCGGGAGCTGATGACCAACTACGGCCCGATCGACGTTGTGTTCTTCGATCCGCCGACCGGCTCGCCAGTGCTGAGAGACGACATTGTCAAGGAGATGAAGCAACTGATCTGGGATATCTCGCCAGATACCGTTGTCACGCGGGGGGAGATCGAGACGCCCGAGCAGTACACGCCCGGAGTTCCCTTGGAGGGGGCTTGGGAGGGCAACATGACGATGGGCACGCAGTGGCAGTACCGCGGCACCAACGAGCACTACAAGTCGGGCGGAGTGTTGATCGGAGCTTGGATCGAGACCCGCGCCAAGGGTGGTAATTTCCTGCTCAACATCGGCCCGATGCCCAATGGTGCGCTGCCGGTTGAACAAGAGGCGCGCATGCGCGAGATGGCGCTGTGGAACATCGTCAACGCCGAGGCAGTCGGCGCGGTCCGTCCTTGGGTGATCACCAACGAGGGCGATGTGTGGTTCACCAAGGCCAAGGACGCAAGCACCGTGTACGCCTTCGTGCCCGGTACCGATTGGATCTGGGGCACCCGCAAGACTGTGACCCTGCAATCGGTCAAGGCATCCGAGCAAACAACCGTGCGCGTGCTGGGCCAGAACGAGAAAGTCTTGGAGTACCGGCCTGACGTAACGCCGAAGACCGAGTGGGAGCAGACCGCCGCAGGCTTGCGCATCACGGCTTACCGCGCCCAGCGCCTGTACAACGACCGGCGCTGGCCCAACCCAGTCGTGCTCAAGATCACAAATGTAATGCCAGGCCTCCAGCCGCCGGAAGTGCAAACGCTAAGCGAGACTTCATGGAACGGTAGCGGCGCCGTGCTGCGAGCCGATCTGAAAGCCCTAGGGGATGCGCAGACCGTGCGGGTTGGCTTCGAATATCGGCGTAAGAAGAGCACCGCTGAGATGTACGAAGAGGATGATCCGTGGAGGGTTGTCGGCAAGAAGCTCACGCCGATGTCCGCTCCGGGAGAGTTCTCGGCCAGGCTGGCTCGCGTCGATCCTCAGCGCTCGTGGGAATACCGTGCCTTGGTCGACCACCCCAAAGTCCGCCTCTACGGACAGGCAGCGACGCTGGCGGCGAAGTGAGATGCTCTCTTCCGCGCAGCGCCAACGGACAGCTTGGCGATCACGCAGAACACTTCCCGCACTGATCGGGGCGCTATGCCTCGCCGCACCGTCGCCGACGGCAGCGGAGACTTTCCGCACCGCGATCGGAGTCTCCGCGGCGGGCAGTCCGATCCGCGCGGGAATCGGCTGGAATCCGCTCGACGTGCATGGCCAGAAACCTCGCATCTTGCTTGTGGCCGGGCTTGACGGAACCCAGGAGTCAGTTGATCTGGCAGCTGCACTGCTGAGGGACAGCGGGGACGGTTCGTTCGCGCTTTCGGTTGTGTTGAATGCATTTCCCGATCGCGAACCGGCCGAACGCTTCCCGCCCGCGGGTCCGGCCTACCTGAGCGATGCGGTTGAAGCACAGTATCTGTGGCGCTTCATCGGCACACTGGCACCTGACTTGGTCGTTGACTTGCGTTTCGACGGAGGCACAAGTGCGCTCGCGAACGCGCTGCAGGAGGGTGCTTCTCCTGCAGATGTCGGCCATGTGCCGGGCGTAACGCTTCGGCTTGTCGGCGATGGCAGGACGTTGGAAGATCTGCTGCGCGGCGCAACGGAAGTGCTCGCAGGGTTCGCCCGGTCGCACCCGCCGTCCGCGGCACGCAGGGAGTTGCAGGGAAGGGTTTCGCGCTCGCCGGTCGAAGTCGCCAGCCAACTTGCTCTAGCCTATGGCCACGCACTCGATAGCGCCACATATATCCCTGCCCTGGCGTTGATCGGTCGCCTGCGCCTGGGCGATCTCACTGGCGAGAGTCCGCTGGAGGACGTCGAGCAGATCGTGAGACCGTTCTTGGAGGGCAAGCCTTCATTGGGAGACCGGCCGAGCGGGAGCCATATCTCTGGCCACTTGGTCTTTGCAGATCTCTACGAGCGGACCGATAACCGTGCATACCTAACGTTGGCGCGGGCAGCAGCGGACCTAGGTTTCGAAGCGGATCGCACGCTGAAGCGCTCGATGCCGTCTCACAACGAGATGAGCGACTCGGTGTTCATGGGCTGCGCCATACTCGCACGCGTGGGGCGTCTCACGGGAGCGGTGCGCTATTTCGACATGGCGCTGCGACACTTGCGCTTCATGCAGGATCTCGACCTGCGATCCGACGGGCTTTACCGCCATTCGCCCTTGGACGAAGCGGCTTGGGGCAGAGGCAACGGATTTCCGGCGCTGGGGCTAGCACTGGCGTTGTCTGATTGGCCGACCGGCCATCCCGGCTACGGCGAGGTTCTGGGTTCATACCAAGCACACATGCGCGCCATGTCACAGCATCAGGGTCTCACCGGCATGTGGCACCAAGTCGTGGACCGGCCCGAGAGCTACCGCGAGTTCACATCGACTGCCATGACCGGCTTCGCACTCACCAGAGGCCTACGCAAGGGCTGGCTCGATCGTCAAGAATTCGAGCCGGTGGCGAACCGCGCTTGGACGGCCGTGCTGGCTCGGATCAAGGCCGACGCGACCCTGGTAGATGTCTGTCGCAGCACCGGCCGGCAGAGCTCGCTGCGGGCCTACTTTGAACGCGAGGCCATCTTGGGACGCGATGACCGGGGCGGCGCGATGGCTCTGCTGTTCTCGACCGAGCGGGCTCACTGGGAGAGCGAGCGCTGATCGGTGGCACTGGTCAGGCAAGGGTGACCCTAGCGCCCCCGCTTGCCCGCGAGCGCCGCATCGCCAAAGTCATGGCAACTGACTCCGCCGACTGTTCGGGCGGACAGTCCGCTGGCGCGACACCACTCTCGCAGCTATCCACGAAGCCTTGGAGCTCGCCTACAAAACCATCCCTCTCTGACAGTTCGACTTCCACCATCTTCCCATCTGCGTTGTACAGCGATAGCCCCTGCTTGCCGGAACTGTAGTCGAGCGTCCCGCCTTCGCACACGATGGTGAACTCCATAGAGAACGGGAAACTTGCCGGGTGATGCCAACCACCCGCGATGATGACTGGCACGCCATCGCCGTAATCCAAGCGTGCCTCGACGACATCGATTCCCCCATCCAAGTCCTCCACGCCGATGGCGCACACTGCGTCTGGCTTGCCGAACAGGTGCCGGCAGTAGTCGAAGTCGTGGATCAACAGGTCGAAAACCCCTCCCCCGCTCCGCGCAGGATCCTTCAGCCACGCACCCCATGCGGGTGCAGCACAGCGCCGCCGCAACCAAGCGGCACACACGCTGCCAAGGTCTCCAGAGAGAATCTTCGACCTAGCCGCCACGTACTCTGGGAAGAACCGCAGGACCTGGGCCACCATAAGCACTCTCCCAGCAGCAGTGGCGGCCTCGATCATCTCGGCGCAGTCGGCCTCGGTCAGCGCCATGGGCTTCTCGACCAGCACGTGCTTGCCAGCGGCGAGGGCTCGCAAGGCCAGTGGCTTGTGCAGGTCCGTGGGAGTGCAGATGTCCACCGCTTCAACATTGGGATCATCGATCAGATCTTCGGCCCGCTTGTAGCGTGCGGCCGTGCCGAAGTCAACGCGCCCGCCACCGCGATCCAAGTTCCCTCCGACATCACCGAGGTCGCCCGAGAGCTTCCGCTGGCTTGAACTCGCGACAGCTGCAATCTCGCAGCGCTCCACCTCTCGGTAGGCCTCCAAGTGAGTGCTGCCCATGAACCCCAGGCCAATTACACCGACTCGCATAACGCATTCCCTCCGCTCTCGATAACCCCTTGTAACGCTCCGCAGTCCATCAAGCCGGGCGCCATACGAACGCCGGAAAAGACGCCATGGTTCTGAAGCCGGTGCGCTCGTAAAGTTGAATGGCACGCTCGTTCGATGCAGTCACGGTTAGACTCACAGCATCGCAGCCCGCCCGGCTGAAGCCATCCAAGGCCCGCCGCAGCAACTCAGTGCCAATGCCGAATCCGCTCCGCTCGGGAGACACGCAAAGCTGGGCGATGTGCCCGACGTGAGCGCCCACCTTGCTTCCCAAGCAGATTCCCCACAGACTTGATGATGACGCTTGCCGGGCGACGAAGCCAGCCGAGTTCAAGAACCGCCCGCTGCTGCCCCGATTGATCGTTTGCTCCAAGAATCTTCGTGCGCCGGGAACGCTGCGATATTCCTCGTTGATGCTGGCATCCACGTGCCCGACATAGGCCAGCGCGATGAGTTCTGACGCGGCCTGCAACTGCGAGTCCGTCCACGGCAAGAACCGTATGCCTGGATTGACCCGGCTCGGCTCGGGCAATGCGACATGCGATTCCCTGATCATGAGCCGCCGGGGGTATACCCGCAGCTCGCCCGGCACTACGATCTGCACATCGGGAAAGTCTGCCAAGCTCGCCAACTGGCCCTCCACGCGCTTCACTTCGGAGTTGCTCGACGCCATGATGATCGTCATCTCGAGCAGCATCCGCTCTAAGTGCGGCGCCGCCTCGGCCGGCAGCAGGAACACTTCCCCTACGACCGCCTTGCTGCCCTGCTGCCTGAAATAGCTGTAGCCGACCGGACGGCCGTCGACTAGCACGGCCAAGCCGGGTAGGCAGCGCTGATCGAGCAGGCGCCGGATCGCGTCGGTGGCGTCCCGATTGTCCCACGCCAGACGTCGGCACCAATGCGCCCGCTGGGCCTTCAGCACCATTTCCAGATCCGAGCCCCGCAGTTGACTCAGGTCTACCAATCTAGCGCCCGGCTGCCTCATCCGCGGGTCCTTTCGCATGCCTGACAAAGCCCGTTGCCGACAAACGCGCGCCGAGTTCTGCGGCCAAGCCAGCCAGCTAGTTCCCGCCCACGACCGAAACGAAGCTAACGCAGCGCCCCGGGGCGCCGCCCAGATTGTGCGTCAAGCCCAGCTTGGGCGCCTCGACCTGCCGCGATGCGGCCTCGCCGCGGAACTGAAGCCACATTTCGTACATCATGCGGAGACCGCTGGCTCCGATCGGATGCCCGAAGCTCTTCAAGCCGCCATCTGGATTCACCGGCTGGGCTCCGCCGATCTCGAACCGACCGTCCAAGGTGTCCCGCCATGCCCTGCCGCGCTGGGAGAAGCCCAGGTCCTCCATCAGCACCAGTTCGGTCGGAGTGAAGCAGTCATGGACCTCCGCCAGCGAAATCTCCTCGCGCGCGTTGCGCACGCCGGCTTGCGCGTAGGCGTCTGCCGCGCTGGCCACGACCTCGGGGAACGTCGTGTAGTCGTAGTCTTGGCGCTTGGCCCCGTCGGCCGGACCGGCGATGAACGACAGCGCCTTGATCAGCAACGGGTTGTCGGTGTACTTGTGAGCGTCCTCAGTGCGGCAGAGAATTGCCGCCGAAGCGCCATCGCTGACGCCCGAGCAATCAAACACACCGAGCATGCCCGCCACCTTCGGTGCATTCTCGATGGTCGCCTCGGGAACCTCCCGCTGGTACTGCGCCTTGGGATTGCGAGCGCCGTTGGCGTGATTCTTGTAGGCGATCCGGGTGAGGACCTTCCGCAAGGTATCAGGGGCCAAGCCGTACTTCTTGGAATATGCAGGGGCCAGCAGCGAAAAGGTGGCCGGGGCCGTCATCGAAGACTGCGTGCCATCGGTTGGCGTGCCGCCCGCGGAGGCGAGCCCCGAATAGCCCGAGTCCTTGAGCTTCTCTACACCGATCGCCATGACCAAGTCATAGGCGCCGCAAGCTACCGCGTAGGCGGCATTGCGGATCGCCTCGCTGCCAGTAGCGCAGAAGTTCTCCACGCGGGTGATCGGCCGGTAGCCGGTCTTGAGCGGTTCGGAGAGCAGCAGGCCTGAGCGCCCGCTCGTCAGCGTGCCCATCCAGTAGGCATCAATGGCCTCGCGTTCGATCCTAGCGGATCGGCAGGCCTCGAGCGCCGCCTCCACGAGCAACTCGTTTGCCCCGCGGTCCCAATGCTCCCCAAAGCGCGTGCAGCCCATCCCTACGATGGCAACGCGATCCCGGATTCCATTGCTAGCCATGCGTGTCAGATCTCCTTCGGACTTGATTCTACCGCCGCGGGCGCGCCTTCCAGAAATAATTCCGCACTCCGTCGGCGGTGTAGAGGCGGCGGAACGTCATCTCCAGATCCTGCCCAATGGCCACCTTGGCAGGGTCGACATCGGCAAGTTCGCAGGCAAACCGACCGCCCTGCTCGTAGTCAATCACCGCCGCGACGACCGGCGGCTGCAGCGAGTAGGCCAGATGATCGATCGTGTAAGTGGCGATCCGAGCCGTCGCGTCGGCGTACGGCACGGCGTCCATCGCGTCGACCACCCCGCATTGGACGCAAACGACCTGCGGCGGCAAGTTGACAGTTCCGCACGAGCGGCAGCGCGAACCGACGAACGCGTACTTCCAGCGTTCCGAGCGCCGCATGGGGGGCGCGGCAGGCCGGGGCGGATCGGGGCGTCGAGGCGGCTCGAACGGCAGGATCTCCCGCCATTTGAGATAGGTCTCGTAAGCAACGTCGGCCCGCTTGGACTGGATCCAGTCGGCGACAGAGCGAGCCGGACGATGGTCGGCGATGCACTCGGTGGCTTGCACAATCAGTGCGCTCGCCCCGTCGGAAGCACTAAGCACCGCGTAGGTGTCTCCGGGTTCGGCCGAGTCCAGCAGGTTTGCCAGCAACAGCCCGGCATGCGCCGCTCCCGCACGCCCCACGCTGTCAGACAGGTCATCAGCGAGCTGATCCGGCCTCAATCGGGCGGCCCTGGCCAGTAGGCTGCCGACCTTGCGATGTCCAGCGTCCACCGCGACGCGTTTCAGATCGGACGGCACAACCCCGGACTCCGCCAAGCAGCGCTCGAAGGCACTCGCGAGCGCCGGCACCAAGCGCTGCTGCGCGAAGCGCTCCTCCCACTGCCGCGCAAACTGCTGCTCCGGACCGCGCCAAACGTCCAGCAGTTCCTCGGCGTGGGAAGCGCTGCCAAGAATGCGCGCCGCCGCCCCTTCCCCGTCGCCAACCAAGAAGGCGCAGGCCGCATCTCCGCCCATCGCTTCGCGTGCGCCCATCGGCGCTCCAACAACGACATCGGCACAACAAACCAGGGACGGTCGCCCAGGGCCGATCCCTGAGGCAAGTCCCAGCGCGGCCAAGCCGGAACCGCTCGAAGACGACAGATCGACGAGCCGGGTCTCCGGCGGCAAATCGAGCGCTGCATGCACCCCCGCCGCGTTGAGCTTTTCCGCATAGGCGTGCGAGGTCGACGCGAACAGCACGGTGCCCGGAGCGGGGACACTACCCCGCACAGCCTCGCGGCCTGCCTCGACTGCCAGCGAGGTCGCATCCTCGTCGAAGCTTGCGATGGCTCTCTCGCCTCGCCCGCCGCCCGCGAGACGGGCTCGTTGCAGGCGGCAGTACGGAATGTAGGAACCGTACCGCAGGATCCCGACCATCGTCCGGTAATTGTCGCACGGGCCGCAGTGTCGCACTCGCGAGGGCCAATCGCTCCCCTATTCGCCATTCCGGCTACGCGGCGCGAATGCCGTCTGAGGGTCGCTACACTGCAACCAAGGGGAAAAATGCGCCATCGACAACCACTACGCATGTGGGCTGCTATTGCTGTCGCCACCGCCTTCTGTCCGCCGCTGACTGGCGAGACGACATTTCGAACCCAGCCCACAATCCAGCCGAATCCGAATCCGGCGGTTCCGCTCGCAGCGATCGTCTCATTCGAAACGACGGAACCCGTGCATACAACTCTCACCGTTTCTGACGGCGAGCGCGAGTGGACCCTGCAGTACCCGGCAGATCGGAATCCTGCCGAGGGCCTACCCGTGGTGGGCATGAAGTACGGCAAGTCACACCGGATCGGCGTCAGAATCGCCAGCGCGTCAGGGGAAACGGCGGTAGCACCGGCGCAGTTGGAGTTCGCTACGCCAGAAAAGCCGGACGACCGAACGCGGATCCCGCCGGTGCGGGTCATGGTCAGCAAGCCGGACAAGATGGAACCGGGCTATACGTTGCTGAGTCTGCGGCGCGTGCTACCGCGCCTGGAGGGCGAGCGACGGCGGCGCATGGGAGCGACTTTCGGGCTGCTGGCGGCGATCGACCACGACGGCGAGATCGTCTGGAGCTACCAGTCAGACGCAAGGATCAGCGATGTCGAGCCCCTCCGAAACGGCAATTTCGTATTCGTAACGACAGACAACCGGGCGACAGAAATCGACGTGCTTGGCAATCGTGTCGGACACTGGTACGCGGCCGATCGCCCACAGGGAGAAGCGGACGGAATTCCGATTCCGACGCTGACGATGCATCACGAGATCGACGAGCTCTCGAATGGGAACCTGCTCGTGATGGGCACTGAGATCCGTGAATTTGACAACTGGTACAGCAGCGAGACTGATCTTGAGGCCCCTCGGAAGCGCCAACGCGTCATGGGCGACGTGATCGTCGAGTTCACGCGGGACGGCGAGGTCGTATGGGTCTGGAAGGCGTTCGATCATCTCGACCCCTATCGGATCGGGTACGAGACCTTTACCAACTACTGGATCAATAGGGGCTTCCCGGGCGCTTGGGACTGGTCCCACGGCAATGGATTCGTTCACGACGAGAGAGACGACTCGCTTCTGGTCTCTTTCCGAATGCAGGATGCGGTCGTCAAGGTGGACCGCAAGACCAGCCAGATCGTCTGGATCCTGGGCGACCACAGCGGCTGGCCGCTTCACTTGCAGCCGAAGCTGCTGACTCCCGAAGGCGAGATGTCCTGGTTCTATCACCAGCACATGCCCCAGATCACCTCGAACGGAACATTGCTTCTCTTCGACAACCGGACATTCTCGGCCCGGCCGTTCGCGCCTCCCCTGCGTCCCGCCCAAACGTGGACGCGCGCGGTCGAGTATGCGATCAACGAGGAGACCCGCTCAGTGAAGCAGCTTTGGACCTCCGAAGGGCCGGCAATGGACCGTCTCATGACATTCGCAATGGGAGAGGCCGACTCGATGCCGACAACCGGCAACGTATTGCTCTTCTACGGCAGCGCTGCGGTTGTAACGGACATGTCCTTGGACTGGGAGGACGTTCTCGCACCGGGCGGTGGCACGGACCGAGGCACTCGCATCCGTGAGTTCACTGGCACGGACCCATCGGAGGTCGTTTGGGACATCGACATCTACGATTCCAGCGAGAACCAGGTCCGCTGGGGGATCTACGGCGGGGCACGGATCGCGCAATTCGGAGCTCATCCCGAGAACTGAGGATTCCGCTTTGCGGCAGTCGAGAAAGACCATCACACTGGTCTTGCTGTGAGCCCGCGGCCCGGATTCCCGTGGCCACCTTCTTCAAGGGCCGATGGTCGGCGCGGGCTCGAATGCCCGCACTGGGGCGATCTCATTGGCTAGATCAACCCGAGCCGCTCTGCTGTGAGCATCCCTTCAACCGCTCGCTCAATCAGCCCTTGCCCCCTCGACCGGCCCCGAACTCCTTCGCTGACTGTTTCAGTCCCCCAATCTTGCGTCCTTCCCATCTCTTCATCCGCTCACACGAAAAAGACCGCCAGGCTCGCCGAGCAAGCCCGGCTCAGGAAAGCCCTCGATGCCGCAACCCTATTCCCAATCGACCCAAACAGGACTCGCCCATGCGTATTGGTCACCGCCTTGCCGCACCCGCAAGTAACAATAGCTGGCCCTGCGGCCGGATCGCGGGCCCGAGCGGTCCACGAACTCGAATTCCATCGAACCGCCATTGCCCTTGGTCGCATGGATGACCTTATGGTCCTTCACGATTTCGACTAGTTCAGCGGGGCGCTCGCCATCGACCCGCACATGCATGCGCAATGGTTCCGCCCGGTCTGCCTTGATCGACTCGCCCATGAATGCTCCGTTGACTTGGAAGTCGATCAGGAATCGACCGCCAGTCGATGCGAACACGCGCCGGGCGCGGATCGCTTCGAAGACGCCGTCGCGGGTAGCTTCCTTCACGTAGGCCCCAGTGATGCCGTTGTCCTCGCCGGTGCCCATCCAGTGCGAGTCCCCCGAGCCGACGAAGCCGATGCGGTAGCCCCGGTCCAGCGCCTCCCAGACGGCCGACACCGGTCCCTGCTTCTTGAACGTGACGGCTTCCTCGCGAGCCTGGCGCCATGCAGACGTGATCTCGAACACGGGCTGCAGGTCCGAATCGTAGCCTGTCCAGTCGTTGTGATGCGGCTGCAGGATGACGTCCCACGGACGGATGAGGGAGAACAGCTTGTAGACGCTGTTCGAGGTCATCGTCGTGGATCGGAAAATCGGGGCGTCGTCGGTTCGGAAATACATCGCACGATGTCCGCCTCGCTCGTCCTGGCCCTCGGTCGTCCACTCCCAGCCGCTGAACGCCACGCGGTCCGGCGCTTCCTCATAGACGCCTGCCAAGGCCTGCACTTCGGCCCATTCCGACTGCGTCAAGAAGTCGGGAGTGAAGTCGTGGTTCGTCGATGCGACGAAGTCCATCCCCGTCACGAAGAGCCCGTGTGCGTAATACATGTCAAACGTCCCGATTCCGTCGTTCTCGGTGTGTCCGTGGAGATCTCCCCACACAAGCCGGTAGCGTTCGTCGCCGACCATAAGGCTCTGTGGGGGGTCCCGGCGGTAAGTCCGCGCATCTAAAGCCGGGATGGGCTCCTGGTCATCGACGACCTCTTGGAACTTCGACCGACGCTCGTCAAGATCGATGCGGTGCGAATAGATATCTGCCCCATAGCCGCCCGGCCGCTGAACGACGCCGAATGCCCAGAGCCGGTCGGCGATGTGCCGGCGCCTCGGGACTTCGTAGGCCATCCAGAGCCAGCCGCCCTCGTCGTCCAGTGCAGTCACGAGTTGGTTCGCCAATGGAACCTGGTACGGGCCCCTGCCGCTCGCAGCCAGATCAACGCCGCGCCGAACGGATGGCAACTGGAAGGCCGTGTACGGGTTCGGATCGTGAAACAGGAGTTTCGGGGCGGACCAATTCCCGTCGCGCAGCACCCGGCCGGTGAAGGACACGCTCGACATCCGCCCCCCGCCAAGCCAAAACAGCCACATGTCGCCGTTCTCTCGGGGCAGTAGCTGCGGGTAGCGCTCCTCGCTCATCGCGTGCGCCGCCCAATAGGACGAATGCCTGGTGAGCCGCCCCGGATCCTCGGACTTGTCGAACGGCGACGGCGCCCAGGCCCATCCGGAACCGTCCGAGACTTTCGCGAAGATGCTCCGGCCCTTGTACGCGAACCGCCCACCAACCGTCTCGCGGCGTTCCCAAGCGACCCAAGCGCGGCCTCCCGCATCCACGGCTTGGGACGGCGCTGTATCCCATAGCGGCGATGTCGTCAACCGCTCGACTGGACCGCCGGCCAGGCGCGTGTAGACGTCGTAGTTCCCGTCCCGCTCCTCGTCCCAAGCCACGCGCCAGGTGTCTCCCGGCAGCGCAAGTATATTGGGGCGGAAGCAACGCCCTATGCCCTCATCCAAGCGCACGGGAGCGTCCCACGAATCACCCTCCAGCACGAACGCTTGCAATTCGATTCGAGGAGGTTGGAGCTTGCGAATGACGGCTACCGCACCCCCGCCGGCCAGGCGCGCAGAACGAACCTCGAGTGCGCCATCGCTTTGCGGGATCTTGCGCTCGCGTGACCAAGATTGCCCGTCGTACAGCCTCTCGTAGGCTGCCCAGACGCCGTCCCGCCTCGACGTCCAAAGCACCCTTACCTCGCTTCCCCGGGCGATCACGGATGGCCGGTGGTTCACGCCCGAAACTTCGCTGACAGTCTGCTCGTCACTCCAGTCCTGGCCATCGAATTGCCGAACGAAGATGGAATCCTGCCCGTCGTCCGGCCAGTTCCACGCGTCGATGCTGGGATCGTCAATTGGCCAGGAATCCGTCTGAGGACGGCAGGACGACCAAGCGATCCAAATGGAGCCGCCAGCATCCCGGGCGATTGCAGGCCGTTCTGCGTTCTCAAGCCGATCGGCTGTGATCTTGCTCGGAAACGTCATCGGGAGTGGCAGCCATTCGCGCGGAGGCTCCGAAGGCGGCTGGTAGAACTGTCCGCACAGGACAGCACCGAGTCCGAGAGGCAGGAGCAACAGCCGAGCGCACATCATCGCCCGCCGATTGTAGCCGCAATCCTCGCCCCCCTGACCGCTCCACCCCCGCATTGACCGCGGCCGCTCGCCCTAGCGAGTCGATCACGATCTCCCGGCCGTGTTCTGAGATCGATTCATGCATTTTCGACAGCGCTCGAGACACGGGTTCCAAGTTGACAAGGCGCTTGGCTTGCGACAAACTTCTAGACCATGCAACGCCGCTCCTTCCTGCGTCACGGCGGGCTGGCCGCAGCAACAGCGGCAGTCCCATTCCAGGCTCCCGCGCAGATCGGGAACCAGCCCTCCATGAAGATCACCGAGATCAAGACTTTCCTCGTAGGCAGCACGCCGGGCGAGCAAGGAGGCACCGGCAACATCAGCGGCCGTAACTGGGTCTACGTGAAAATCCTGACGGACCAGGGGATTCACGGGATTGGCGAGGCCTACTCGTGCGGTCCCGACGAGGCGACGGTGAAGGTCATCGAGGACTACGCGCGCTGGCTGGTCGGTCAAGATCCGCGTAACATCCAGCACCTCTGGGATTACATGTACAACACCACCCGGTTTCCCGGCGGATCGGTTGTCAACTCGGCGATCAGCGGCATCGAGCACGCGCTTTGGGACATCGCTGGCAAGGCGGCCGGACTGCCCGTCTGGGCCCTGCTGGGCGGTCGTGTGCGCGACAAGGTACGTCTCTACCAGTCGATCGGTGGCTCCAGCCCGCAGGAAGCGGCGGAGAGCGCCGTCGAGCTTCGCGAGCGCTTCGGCTTCAACGCCTGCAAGATGTCGCCGCACAATCCGGGCGACAACCAGATGCCCTACAACGAAGTCACGCGTACCGCCGGCGAGCGCGTCGGAGCGGTGCGCGAAGCCGTAGGCCCCGACCACGACATCGCAGTGGACATCCACGCGCGCTACTTCGAGGTCCAGCGCGCGATCCGGGTCGCCAAGCAGATCGAGCCCTACTACCCGTTCTGGCTTGAGGAGCCGATTCGGCCCGAGAACCCCGATGCGATGAAGAAGCTGGCCGACCATGTGAGCATCCCGCTGGCATCCGGCGAATGCAACTACACAAAGTTCGAGTTCCGCGACCTGATCAACATCCAAGCGCTCGATGTCGTCCAGCCCGACGTCTGCGTCTGCGGCGGGATCATGGAAATGAAGAAGATCGCAGCGATGGCTGAAGCCCAGTACATGATGGTCGCCCCGCACAACCCGATGAGCCCGCTGGCAACCATGGTGAACATCCATTTCGCCGCGTCCACACCCAACTTCCTGATCCTCGAGTACAGGGCTCCCGTGGACGACGCGCGACGCGACGTGCTCGACGCGCCGCCTATGGTGAACGACGGTTATGCCGACATCCCGAACAAGGCCGGCTGGGGAGTCGAGTTGAACGAAGAGGCGTTCCAGTACTATCCGCCCAGGCCTTGGAAGCGAACGACTGGATTCCGGGCCGATGGCTCGGTGGCATTCATCTAGCCGCCGTTTAACGCCGCGAGCATTCGGTGGCAAATGCTGTCGCGAGGGCGACGAGCCTCCAGCTCCCGCTCAGTCAGCCAAGCCAATCGAATCCGGCCCTGGCGGCCTCAAGACTTGCACGGCGGCTGCCCCGCGCGTCAAGCGGTTCGCGAGCGCGGCCCTAGCACTAGCGGGCGAGGAACTCGAAGCTCTCCCCGCCGAGTTGCGCGACGATCCGGCCCTGGCCCAAGTTCCGACCCGCGACCGGAAAGAAGATCGCGCCGTCGGTGGAGTCTCCCGGATGCACCTTGCCGCTGACGAAGGTGATTGCCGCGGCCGCAGCGGAAGCTTTCAAGCCCTTGGGGCCGATCGCCAGCGCCGACAGGCGGCGCTTCTCGTAGCTGTTGTTCGGGCGGATGTACTGGTTGGTGTAGACCGCGGCCTCGTAGGCTGCCTGCAGCTTGACCAGTTCCGAGCGCCGCGCGGTGCGGAAGAATTCGTCGATGACCCGCTGCTCGGAGACGGCCCGCACCTGCTGGCCGCCGTCGTATTCAATGGCGAAGTCAGCCGTATCGACCTGCCAAGTCTCCTCGCTGCCGTTGCTAACGGCCACATGCACCAGCGCGTACCGTGCCGTCTTGAGGGGCATTTCGGCGCACATCACCGTGAGCCCGCGGCGGGTGAGGACTTGGTAGTCCATGCCGCTCGAGCGGAATTCGATGACCTGCCCCAGCAGCGGCGCGGCGGCCGCCAACAGCGCCACCGCGCATGCCTGCCACGACCGACATGCGCACAGCCACATGGTTTGACTTATGATACAGAAAGTATTACAGGGTTCTTGGTCAACTAATGAAACCACTCACTGGGCTACCTGTGGATTCCCTCGTGCGGGTCTCCAAGGAAGTCGGCATCCCACTAAAGGATCTGCTGGAGTTGGTGCAGCAGGTCGAAAACGGCGCGTCAGCGGCCTTCCTAGCCCGCTATCGGGCGGACTTGTGCGCGGGTGTCGACGAAGACGGCGTCCAACGCGTCTTGCAGAAGCTCGCGGACGCGAGGGACCTGATCGATCGCCGCATTTCGATGATGGCCTCGCTGGGCCAGCGCGGCGTCATGTCGGACGAGTTGCGCGAGCAGCTCGAGCAGGCCGAGAGCCGCCGCGAACTCAACGACCTGTTCATGCCGTACCGAGAGCGGAAGCCGGGAGCGGCGGAAGAGGCGATTGCGAAGGGTCTTGACCCGCTGGCGCGGCTGCTGTGGATGCAACAAGAGGGCGCGGATATCGATGCCGAAGTTGCCAAGCATGTCGCGGCGGATAACGACTTGGAAAGCGATTCCGACGTGCTGGCGGGCGCATATGCCATCGCCGCGCAGTGGTTGAGCGACAAGCCCGAAATCCTGCAGGCTCTGCGCAAGATCTACCTGCGGGACTCCGAGATAGCTCTGACTGCCCGCCCTGAAGCGGCCAAGGTTCCGCGCGTCCAAGAACTCGACGGATTTCGGGCCAAGCTGAGTTCGGTCGACTGGAAGAAGCGCCTCTCGATTCGGCGCGCCATGCGCAGCGGTCTGGTCCAGATGGACGTCGTGCCGCCCACCAGCGCCGCGGCACGATTTCTCGAACGCCGCCTCATCCAAGATGCGGAATCCTCGTACGCGCCGCACCTGAAACGGGTGGTCGAGGTGGCCCTCGGCAACGGACTGGCCGACCGCATCAAGCACAATGTCCAGACCCAGCTAGACGAGCAGGCCGATGAGCAAGGGATCGAAGCCTACTGCAAGGCTCTGCGGACCGCCCTGCTGGCGCCGCCGGCGTCCAACCTCAATATCCTTGGAATCGAGATCACACGCTCCGGCAGCTGGCACGCTGCGCTGATCGACGCGCAGGGCCGCCTGGTCGAATGCGCGGTCGTGCGCAGCGACGGCAAGAGCGCAAGCCACAAGGAAGGCACCGCAGCCCGAGGCGCGGCTCCCGCCCCAGAACCGACAGCCGAATCCGCAGCGCAGCCAGAGGTCGCAGCTGCTGCTGCAATTGCGGCCGATGTTCCGGCCGCGACTCAGGAGGGGGCGACTGCCGAAGGCACAAGCAACGAGACCCAAGCTAGCCGCAGCACCGCAGATGCAGCCGCAGCAAGCCCGCCAGAGCCGGCAACACCGGTCGAGCCAACGCCCAAGGAGAGTCGCAAGAGGCGCACTCCCCACGTCGAACTGAGCGAGTTCCTGGCCAACCATGACGTGGACCTGATCGTCTGCGGCTCCGGCCCCAAGCCCCACACTATCGACGAGTACTTGCGTTCCCAGATCCGCAAGTCTGGCAAGCTGAACATCCCATGGCGCTCGGTGCGCGATTCCGGCGCGCGGATGTACGCCCAAACGCCGATGGCGAAGAAGGAGTACCGGCGTCTTCCCTGGACGTTCGTGACCGCGGCGAGCATGGCCCGCAGGATTCAAGACCCTCTGGCGGAACTTGCCAAGGCGGACTTCAGGTCGACCGGAGTCGGCCAGAGCTTCCTCGAACTGAACTCCGACCTGCTGCGCGAGGCGTTTCGGCGCACTCTGGAGTGCGCCGCCCACGAAGTCGGCATTGACGCCAACCAAGCCTCGGTGTCGATGCTGTCGCTAGTGCCGGGTTTCACGGAGAGGCTCGCAAAGCGCGTTGTGGAGGACCGCAACAAGCGCGGGCCGTTCGAATCGCGAGAGGCCCTGCGCCGAGTCGATGGACTGAACGACCGCATCTTTGCCCAGGCAGTCGGCTTCCTGCGAGTGCACGGAGACGACCCGCTCGACAATACCGGGGCCCATCCCCAATACAGGGAGTTGCACGAGCGCATCGCTGAAGCCGCTGGCTGCGACCTCGCCGCGCTGCTCCACGAGCCGGACCGCCTAGACGCCGTCGATCCGGAGCAGTTTGCCGGCGCGGACAGGTCGGTGCTGCTGGTCAAGTCTGCCATCAGCGAACTCAAGCCCGAGCGCCGCCAAGTCAGGGGCAGCTTCAAACTCCCGGAGCGGCCCGTGCCGTTGCGCACCGATGACGAGTTGCAGGCCGGCACGCGAATCGCCGGGGTCGTCTCAAACACCGCAGACTTCGGGGCTTTTGTCGATATCGGCGCGGACCAAGACGGGTTCCTGCACATTTCGCAGATCCAACGCGAACTGGTGGTCGATTCCAAGCCTGCACTGCAAGCCGGCGATCCCGTGGAGGTCTATATCCGCCCCCAGTTGCCAGGCAATCGACGCATCGGATTGTCGATGCACTCTGCGCATTCCGCGCCGGCACGCGACGGCGCCGACACGCGACGGCGCGGAACCGACCGGCGGGCCGACGGCAGACGGCGCCAAGGTTCGCGCAATTCCGGCCGCTACGAGCGCGACAAACCATTCCGCCAAGTCTTCGGGCCAGCGAACGAACGGCGCGGCAAGCGAGAGCGCGTCGATGCGAGCCTGAGCCTTGACGAAAAGCTCAACATGCTGACGGACAAGTACCGCACGAAGGTCTAGCATGGCGGTCGGCGGCCGGAGTCGCAGCGGCCCCGACTGGTCATTCGAATCCGCAGCCGCAGGCGCGGGATTCCGGTGCATCGCCGGTGTCGATGAAGCGGGTCGCGGATGCTTGTTCGGACCGGTGTTCGCGGCCGCGGTGGTACTCCGCACCGGTGCCGAGATTCCGGGCCTCGACGACAGCAAACGCCTGAACCCCAGCCAAAGAGAGGCATTGGACCGCCACATCCGCCAAGTCGCCTTAACGTTCGCGGTGCGGGCGGTGGACGCCGCCACCATTGACTTGCTCAATATCCTGCAGGCATCGCGCCGGGCTATGAAACTGGCCGTGGAGAGCCTCGATCCGGCCCCCGACTTCTTGCTCGTTGACGCAACAGCGATCGATCTGCCGATCCCGCAAGAAGGCATTGTCAAGGGCGACAGCAAGAGCAACTCGATCGCGGCCGCATCGATCCTCGCAAAAGTCGCCCGAGACCAGTGCATGCTGGTGTGGGACTCGCTCTACCCCGAATACGGGCTGCGCAAGCACAAGGGCTACCCGTCGCCAAAGCACATGGCCGCGCTTCGCAAGTATGGCTGCACTCCCCAGCACCGCTTCAGCTACGGCCCGGTCAAGCGGTTGGCGAGGTTCGAACCCGACGCACCGCCTAGCGGCTAAACTGAGGACTTGTGAGCATCAGTCCAAGGATGCCAACCGTGCAGGAGGCCAAGCGAGTTGCCCGCGGCCGTCCGCACATCCTGCTTCGCCAAGTCTTCCTCGTTGTAGTCTGCATGGAGGTCGGCGTGGTCTTGCTGTTGCTGCCTTGGACCCTGCTCTGGGACAACAACTACTTCTTTAGCCTGCAGCCGCAATACAGCGCCTTTTGGCTAGGCAATCACCTGCGCGGTGCCATTTCCGGGATAGGGCTGGTCAATCTGTGGCTGTTCGCATCGGAAGTGACGGCGCTCTTCGACAGGCGCAGGGGGCTGAGGACAGACTTCAGTGTGTCATCGCGTAAATGATGTAGTTGATCGCTAGACGGTACGACATGGCCGTGAAACGCTCGGGGTATTCGGGCCAATCGGCGTGTTCCCATGCGTCGCCTAGGTCCATGTTGTGGTTGATCAAGACCATCAACCGGCCATCCGCGTCGTGGATGCCGCGCCAGTGCGGAACGACACCATCGCGTTCATAGGGCCGCTGGCTGAAAAGCATCTGCGCGCCGGGGATCTGCTCGCGGTGCTCCATGTCGAACAGCACGTGGAAGACCTCGTTGTCGGCATCAAGATCCTCTACTGGGAGATCGGGGAAGATCCGCCGGATGCCGCTCATGAAGTATTCCCACTCCTCGCTGCCGTGGAAATCGTCAAACATGATGAAGCCGCCGCGTAGCAAGTACTCCCGGATATTCTCGACCTCAGATTCGGTCAAGTCCCAGTGCCCGGCCTCGACCACGTAGAGGAACGGGTAGTCGAACAGCTGCGGCTCGTCGGGATGGACGTAGGCCTCGTTCGGGCGCGCGTCGATCACCGACAGCCGCTGCAAGCCTTGCAAGAAGTGTCGCTCGGCGGCTGGCGTGTCGATCTGCCACGGCCGCATGTCTAGGATTTGGTCGGCATAGCGGTCCGTGTAGGCCATGCGTGCCAGAACGAATTCGGACGGGCGCCCGCTCCCCGGCGGATCGAGAGCGCTCCACGGCGACTCCGGTGGCAACAAGACGTCACGATAGCCGCGTTGCGCTACGAGCCAGCCGGCACAACAGAGCAGCGCGCATGCGGTACTGGTGCGTAGCAGCACTCTCCGCATCCCCGCTCGGGACATCGTTCGCCCGCCTCCGTGCGATCAATAGCGATAGTGGTCGGACTTGTAGGGGCCGTCCACGGGGATGCCGAGATACTCGGCCTGTTCCGCCGAGAGCTTGGTCAGGTCGGCTCCCAGCGCGGGAAGATGCAGCCGAGCGACCTGCTCGTCAAGCGTCTTGGGCAAGGTCGCAACCGAGCGGCCGTAGGACTCGGCATTGCGGTGCAGCTCGATCTGAGCCAAGACTTGGTTGGTGAAGCTACAGGACATCACAAAGCTGGGATGGCCGGTGGCATTGCCGAGGTTGAGCAGGCGGCCCTCCGAGAGCACGATCACTGAGTGGCCATCGGGGAAGCGGTACTCGTCTACTTGGGGCTTGATCTTCTTGCGCGTGACCCCGCCCAAGTTGGTCAGGCCCGCCATGTCGATCTCGTTGTCAAAGTGGCCGATGTTGCCGACCACAGCTTGATGCTTCATGCGGGTCATGTGCTGGGCGGTGATGATGTGCTTGTTGCCTGTCGCCGTGACGAAGATGTCGCCAACCTCCAGCACGTCCTCCAGCCGGCGAACCTCGAAGCCCTCCATCGCCGCCTGCAAGGCGCAGATCGGATCGATCTCGGTGATGATCACCCGCGCCCCTTGGCCTCGCACGGACTGGGCGCAGCCCTTGCCTACGTCGCCATAGCCGCAAATGACGACCACCTTGCCGCCAATCATTAGGTCCAGGCCACGGTTGATGCCATCCAAGAGGGAGTGGCGACAACCGTACAGGTTGTCGAACTTCGACTTGGTGACCGAATCATTGACATTGATGGCCGGAAACAGCAGCGACCCCTCCTGCTGCCGCTGGTAGAGCCGATGCACGCCTGTTGTGGTCTCTTCGGACACGCCGCGAATTCCTGCGGCTAGCTCCGCCCAGAAGTGGCCGCGCTGGCGACGCAAGGTCGCAAGGCGGGCTAGGATCACGCCCTCTTCCTCAGACGCTGCGGTCGAAGGGTCCGGCACCGCTCCCGACCGCTCGTACTCCAGGCCCAAGTGCACCATCAGCGTGGCATCGCCGCCATCGTCGAGAATCAGACTCGGACCGCCGCCGTCAGCCCAAAGCAATGCCTGGGCCGTGGCCCACCAGTACTCCTCGAGAGTCTCGCCCTTCCACGCGAATACGGGCACTCCGGCGGGATCTATTGCAGAGCCGCCCGGCCCGACCGCGACTGCGGCGGCCGCGTGGTCCTGAGTCGAAAAGATGTTGCACGATGCCCAGCGCAGCGATGCGCCGAGCTGGCGGAGAGTCTCGATCAACACCGCCGTCTGCACTGTCATGTGCAGCGAACCGGTGATGCGCGCCCCCGCGAGGGGGTGCGCTCCGGCATATTCCTCGCGCAGGGCCATCAAGCCGGGCATTTCATGCTCGGCTAGGCGGATCTCGTCGCGGCCGAACCCGGCCAGGCCGAGATCCTTGACCTTGAAGTCATCGCCGAGCGCGGAGTCGGTGTCGCGTGTTTCCGGCAGGACGTCAGCTAGCGCCATTGCAAGCCTCCTTAGCTCACTTTAAGCCCGCCGACCGACTGTGCGGCCAGCGATGCCTCTCACACCTGTCGCTTCAGGGCCTCGACACGGGTCGGCTGTTCCCATGTAAAGGTCTCTTCAGTCCGGCCGAAATGCCCGTAGGCTGCGGTGGACTTGTAGATCGGCCGCCGCAGATCGAGGTACTCGATCAGCCCCGCAGGCGTCAGAGGGAACAGTTCCTTGACGACTTCCGCCAGACGCTCGTCGCCAAGCTGTCCGGTCCCGTAGGTGTCAACCCGGACAGACACCGGATCGGCGACGCCGATAGCATAGGCGAGTTGGACCTCGCATCGGTCGGCCAAGCCCGCCCAGACAATGTTCTTGGCGATGTGGCGCGCCATGTAGCAAGCCGACCGGTCCACCTTCGTGGGATCCTTGCCGGAGAACGCTCCGCCGCCATGACGGCCCATGCCGCCGTATGTGTCGACGATGATCTTGCGCCCGGTCAGGCCGCAATCTCCGTGCGGGCCGCCGATCTCAAACTGCCCAGTCGGGTTGATGTGATACTTGGTGTCGCCATCCACCAAGCGCTGCGGCACGATGTGGTCGATCACGGCTTCGCGCACCTGCTCACGCAGTTGGGCTTGGCTCTCCAGAGTAGGCCCGTTCACGGGATCATGCTGAGTCGAGACGACCACGGCATCAATGCGGACCGGTCGGTTGCCGTCGTACTGCACCGTGACCTGGGACTTTCCGTCGGGGCGCAGGAAGTTCAACATGCCTTCCTTGCGAACTTGGGTGAGACGCTGCACAAGCCTGTGGGAGAGCATGATGGGCAGCGGCATCAACTCGTCAGTCTCGCGGCAGGCAAAACCGAACATAAGCCCTTGGTCGCCGGCCCCGCCCGTGTCGACACCCAGCGCGATATCGGCCGACTGCGTATGGAGGTGCGTCTTGACCGTGCAAGTGCCAGCGTCGAATCCGTAGTCCGGGTTGTTGTAGCCAGTCTCGCGAATCGTCTCCCGGGCGATTTCCTCAAAATCCAGCACGGCCGTGGTCCGGATCTCGCCGGCCATCACGCAGAGGTCCGTCGTTACTAGAGTCTCGCAAGCCACCCTGCCCTTCGGGTCTTGGGCTAGAACGCCATCAAGGACAGCATCGGAGATCTTGTCGGACAGCTTGTCAGGATGCCCCTCACTGACAGACTCTGATGTGAACAATTGCGTAGCGCTATGCGGCAAAGCGATCCTCCGATGGGGGAGCCAGCAACGCTCTCCGGCTACGGGTACAGCCAGAGGGGCGGCAGATTCCTTGGTGGCGACCGGCCTAAGAGACCTAGGTGCGTGCCGCCTTCAAGCCTTCATTCTTTCGTTTCTGGCCGGTCTTTGTCAATCCGGGCGGAAGTCCTAAATCCGCAGATTTGCCCTCGAGTGCGCCGAAGCAAACCGATGGCCGACAATCTTGCTATCCTTGCCTTACCCGACTACACTATAAAGTAAGGAGTAAGGCATGGTGGTCAAGGTCACGTCAAAACGCCAGGTCACCTTTCCCGCACGAGTCTTGGATTCACTTGGGGTGGGAGCCGGTGACCAAATTGAGTTGATAGAGTGCTCCGATGGGTTCATGCTGAGGCCTCGTCGAATCGACCTGACCCGTCTCGCACCTTTGCGCTCCAAGCTTCCCCCAGATCGGATTCCGTTTGATCTGGAATCGTTCCGCGAACAATCACATGACCCCGCGCTACGGGATTGACACGTCCGTGCTCGTTCGATTGGTTACGGGCCACCCTGAACCTAGTTTCGCGTATTCCTTGACGGCATTGAGAACGTTGCTCGAGGAAGAAGGGGCCGAGATCTTCGTGTCAAATCAGGTCATCGGAGAGGCCTACATTGCCATTCAGCATCACTACGGGATATCCAAGGTCGAAACGCGCGCCGGACTGCTTGATGTGTTGCAGAGCGGGCTCGTCGCACCGCTCAACGGTGGATCTGTCATCGCCGCTCTCGAGGCATCCGGCGGCGCCGGGCTACTTGACCGGCTGATTGCGAATGAGTACTCGCGAGCCGATCTTTCCGTTCTGACGCTCGACAAGCGAATGGCTGCACTGCTTGGCGTCCGAAACCTGTAGCAACCCTCAGGAGCGAAACCGGTCGCTCGATGCCGGGCTAGACACACCTCGCCCTCGGTCGCCTCCAACGCGTAGCGCCCGCTCCTACGCGGCTTTGTAGTACCTAGCGCCATATGGAGCGAGTCGGTATTCGGCAATTACGCCAGAACCTCAACGCCTACCTGGCCAAAGTGAAGGGTGGCTCGACCTTCGCCGTGACCGACCGCGGCAGGCCCGTTGCTGTGCTCGGGCCGCTCGCCAAGGAAGACGACACGTGGCAGCGACTAGTCGATGACGGTGTGGTAGCTCCGGCAGCCGGGGCATGGTCGGAAATCAATCCGCCCAGTGGGGAGACTGATTGGAACCGGACGGTGTCGAAGTACCTTCAGCTGGCAAGGGAAGACCGAATATGAGAGGGGTGTTCTGCGACTCTCCGGCTCTGGCGAAGCATATCGTGGACGAGCCCGAATCGGCAGTTCTTCGACAGAACTGGAGGACTTGTTCGGATGTGATACTAAACGCCGCGGATCGAGCTGTCTATCTCTATCCCAGCGCGGAAGCATGGGCTTCTCCTACACTTCCTGCTGTTGAAGCTGGTCGAGAAGCGTATCCCCGCTGGCGCAGGAGTGGATCAGCTCCAAGACTTGCACGAAGCGCTCAACTGACTCCTCGCATGCAAGTCGAGCCGACAGCACTTGGGCTACGCCACTGCTGAAACTCGCTCGCGCCACCCTCACGACGAATTCTCGCTGGCCCTCGGCGCGGGCCTCAGCGTAGCCCTCGGCCAGTTTCCGCCTCCTCCAATGAGAGATGAGCCTGAAGGAGGGGGCGGTTTCCACCGAGGAATGAGCCTGAAGAGGGGCTTTGCGGGGGTGTGCGGATCATCGGAGGGTGATCTCGGCTAGGAGAACCACACGTGCCCTAATGATCTGCTCGGATTCTTGGCAGGCAGCCCGGACGACACCGTCCAGTTGCCGGACCGCGAGCAGGCCTGCGTGCATATCGGAAAGATCCGGCGGCGGTTCTCGTACTGGCGGCTGGGCCGTGCGGACAAGGGCCTGCTGCAGCGCTACCTGGCACTCACGACGGGCTTGTCACGGCCGCAGTTGAAGCGGCTGATCGCGCGGTACTTGGCGGAGGGCGAGCTCAAGGACCGTTGGCGGGGCGGGGCGAAGCCCTTGCGGCGCAAGTACGAACGCGCCGACATCCCGCTGCTGACCGAGACCGACGAGTTGCACTCGACGCTGGCCCTGTTCCAGCGCGCTTGGGAGGTCTTCGGCGACGAGCGCTTCCGGCGCCTGGCCGGGCCTCTCGAACGGGCAGCCGGGCTGGCTGCGGGTCGACACCGTGCATCAAGGGGACCAAGATAGAGTCAAGGGAGGTTTCGATATGGAGCGCCATCACCGGGCTAGACGCTTTCGGCTGGTTTCCGCCATCGTCTTCGCAGGATTCTCCGCTATCTGGCTGGCACTGGTCAGTGACGCACAAATCGAAAGCGACGACTCGTGGAGCCCGATTCTCGCGCTCAACGTCGTTGAGGCAGCCACGGGCGAATGGAGCGCCGCGCGCTTTTCCGTGTCCGTCGACGGCAATCCGCACGAGCCTCGTTGGATCGGGCCCCACGGGTTGCGCTTCGTCTCCGTGCACGTGTCCAAACGCCAAACGGCAGTCGTCACCTACGCTCGGGGCACTGGCCCGGTGTGGGTGCCCCTTACGCCTGGAGCGAAGCGGGTGCAGGTCGATGTCGTTAAGGGACTCGACTATTTGCCGGTGTCCTTGGAAGCGGACGTCACCGAGGATCCAGTCCGGATCACGGCTGGCCTCCGGCGCTGGAATCGCCTTCGTGAGGAGGGCTGGCGCGCAGCCGACGCCCACGTTCACTACGACCGGATCGGGCCGGACGGGGATCGTGACTGGTTCGCAATGATGGCTGGCGACGACATCGCGCACAGCCAGTTCATGACTCTCAGGGGAGGCATGGTGCCCGGCACTTGGGCACGGCAGTTCGCATTTGGAGAGCGGGGGGAAGCCGCGGATGCCACGAGAACGATCGTGGCGGGAGAAGAGTATCGGGACAGAATGCAGGGCCATATTCTCCTGTTCGGCCTCGGCGATCTGATTGCACCCATCATGGCTGGCGTGCCCGTGGCCCCGTACAACTTCCCGCCACTCGCAAGCGTGATGCGGCAGGCCCGCGCCACTGGAGCCTTGGCCGGAATCGCCCATGGCGGCACCATGGGAGCCAGTCCCACCGCTCTCGCGGACGCGGTGGGTGGCGCAGCCGAATTCCTTGAAATCGGAAACTGGAGCTGGGAGCTGTGGCCGCTCGACAACTGGTACCGTCTCTTGAATTGCGGCTACGCACTGCCCGCAACTGCCGGCACCGACTTGCCGAACAATCCGCGCCGGGAGCCTTGGCAGCCGTTCCTCGGCGGGCTCCGGATGTACGCAAAGACCGGGGGCTCGACCGGCTCCCCAACTTGGAATGAAGCCGTCAGACGCGGCGAGACGTTCGTCACTAGCGGCCCCGCGATCGAATTCGCGGCGAATGGCGTGGGACCCGGCGGAACGCTCTGCCTGCCATCCGACGGGGGGACTGTCCGCGTGAGCGCAGTCATGCGGAGTCCGCGAGACCTGCAGCGGCTCGAGCTCGTCCGAAACGGCGCGGTGGCAGCGACGGCATCCGAGCAGGTTCGCAATGGGGCAGTGCGTTCACTGCGGCTTGAGACTGAAGCGCAGTTCGATCGCAGCGGATGGATCGCGGTGCGCGGGCAAGGCGCACCCTCCTTGCTCCCCGGAGGTAACGAAGTTGCGCACACGAGCGCGGTGCGAGTTCTGGTCGCTGGAGAGCCGATCTGGTCAGCGGAAGACGGTGAAGCCCTCGTCTCGACCCTGCGACAGCAGCGGAATGATTACGAGCGGAGCGGGCGCTATGCTACCGCCAGCAACCGCGAGGAAGCGCTTGCCGTGTTCGACCAAGCGCTCGAGAAGCTGCGCGCCAAGGCCGATGGAGCAGTGCAACGTGAGCTCTGGCCGTGTCCCGGAGGCTGAAGCAAGGGGAATTGCAGCCCGCGGAGATGGCGCGGAGCAGACCGGTGGCAAGAAGGACTGCGTCTCCGGAAAGGCCCGAGATCTGTTGAGGATGCTAGCTCGGGCCAGTGGAAGTGCGATTACCGAATTCGCGGCCGACGCGGTAGCCCTCAGTCCACTCCCACATCGATCCTGGCTCCCCTTCCGCGCCGCTCATCCTTGACCCGCGCGCGGCTATGTTCGTAGAGATGGATCGGCCCTTGGCGGATCCCCACACCGCCGCACCATCGGGTAGTGCAGGCACAGCACCTCTCCCTTCGCAGACTCGATGTAGTCCACCACCTCGCCCCATTTCCCCCGGGCACGCACATGATCATCGTGGTTCCCGCGAACCCAAGAGGGTGCGACCGGCCACGAGAGACCGGCTGGGTTGGGTTGGACACGGACTTCCGTCCGCTTCCTCTTTGGGCACTATCCGGTGAACCGGTACGAGTACAGGTCGCAGTCCTTGAGTACGAATCGAATGCGTACGCGCTTACCGGCGAGCGACGACACGTCCGTGCCGCGTTTCCAGCCGTAGGTCTCCTTGATTGCGTCGCCATAGCGGTCCGGCGCGTCTTGCAACGTGAAGCCCGGCAACAGCTCCCCGGACTCGCTTTGCAGCTCGACGCGAACCGAGCCGCCCGCGCCGGTCGCATAGTTCAGGACCAGCCGCCGCCCCTGGAATCGGATCGGCGCGGTTTCCAGCTGACCGCCCGAATAACCCGCATGCGCCGAGGCAAACCCGTCTAGGCGCAGGGTCGCGCGGACCAAGTGCGCGCTGTCGAACCGGTAGTGCTGGCTAATGTAGACCGACAGCTCGTCCTCGGCCGTCCTGAGCAACCCCCACGCGGGCATTGAACTGCGGTCTCCCCAGTTGCGCCGGTCGCGGCCCGGACGCACCCAAGCCCGCATGAACGTCCGGTCGAAATGCACGCCGTCGCGACTGCTGAGGAACACCGCTTCCGATACGCCGTCGTTGCCGTGCTCGGGCAGGCGCCGCCGGTCAGGCACGAATCGACTCGGGAACGCAAAGCGGTATCGCGGATTGCGGAAATAGGGGATCGTGGCGTTGGTGTAGAAGTGCTCGGGATGCGGTGGGTCCAAGGTGATCATCTGCGGACCCTCCCATTGCCTGAAGTCGTCCGACTCCACCAGGCCGACGCCGCGTACGCCCCGGTAGGGCGTACGGAAATAGCAACGGTACCTAGCGCGCACCGGATCCCAGAATGCAAGGTTTTGCGAATCGAACATGCCCTCCGTGAAGACCGGTTCGGGCGAGACGGGGCTCCAGTGGATGCCGTCGGGCGAGGCAAACGCATGCAGCGCTCTCTTGGGATCGATGCCGCGACCGACAGCCTTGTAGCGCTCACGATCGGGCACACCCGGACGAGGGTCCTTGAATGGCGTGAAGTTGTGCGTGCCCAGACCGCGCAACACGATGTTGTTCCGTTGCGACCCGCCCCAGTCGTGGAGGCCGAGATCCGTTCTTCGCCACTGGATGCCGTCCTCGCTTTCGGCATAGCAGGTTTGCTCCGACTGGATCCCCCCGGGCGAGCCGCGGTAGTACATCCGGTACCGTCCCTGGTCCTCGAAGACGGTCACATAGGCCGATGTCGGCCCTTCCCACGGGCGGCCGAAGCGAATCGCCGGGCCCGCCATCCTCGGCGGATGCAGGCGCAACTCCACCCCGTCCATGGAATCGATCCGGTGGCGATCGACGAAGAGCTCGATCTGCGAGCCAATCGATTCGTCGAGCACCGGCCCTTGAGTACCATCAGTGTCGGCGTCGCGACGGGGATCGCGCCCATCGCCGCGACCCGGGGGATTCGAGCGACGATCGGGGTCCTGCTCGCGCTGGCCGCGAACTTGTCCGTCAACGACTCCGCCCGCCCCTGCCAGCAGGGCTCCGCTTGCAATGAACGACCGTCGTGTTGGCATTCCCGGTCCAGGCCGTGCGACCCGCGCCGCCTGAGCATACCCCAGAATCCTGTTGGTCGGCGGGTCGCTGCGGCTGAGTTCATACCGGCACCCGATGCGTTGAGCGAGGGACGGCCCTCCAAGAGCCGCGGTCACTTGCAGGCACATCAAGACCGGTGGCGCTCAAAGCGCCCTGTTCATGCTGTCTCCGCCCGCCCGTCGGGAATGGCCATCCGAGCACACTCAACCTCGCTTCGGGCGTCGAACGCTACGCCCGGCCAGCCTTGGATCGGTGGTTCGGGCGTCCCGACGTTGGGACTTCGGTGCGGCCACGATGAACGCGATGGTTGCATCTGCCAAGATCCCGCGTGCGGCGGCCGGGTTCCGCCAAACGTGGCACCGATCATCGCCGGCGACCCGAACTGCCACGGCGATCCGGCCATGACGACGCGGCCCGTCTAGGTCGGGTCGACCTCTGCGATCTTAAGCAACTGCTTGCGTTCCCTCAGCACGGGCAAGAGCTTGGCGTAGGGCACCTCGTGCACCTCAAGGTCCGCTTCGGCGAAGTACGCGGCGGCGATGCGGGCACCGTCGCAGAGAATCATGAAGGTCGGGCTCCATCCGGATCGAGACAAACGCCATGTGCGAGTCCGAGACGCAGAAGGCCGCCAGCAGGTTGTCGCACTCGGCCTATTTCGGCGTGATCGCGCGGTATTGCACTTCTATATACGCTGTGGCAGTGTGTGAAGTCGTTCGGGTTGCCCTCGTTTCTGACAATCCCGTTGTGGACGATGCGCTGCACCACGTGGCAGTCGGCCCCGTACGAGCCCATGCCGATCGTGCCGCTCTTGGTGCGGTTCGCTTCGATGTCATGGCTGGTCATCCCGCAGCAGCCCATCATACGTCGCGCCGCCCAGAGGGTGCGCGGCAATTCTATGCAGCTCATGCAGCAGCCCGGTCATCCCAGTAGTCGTCGAATCGATTCGAGAGTTGGGCGTAGCGCAAGGCGACGGTGGCATTTCAAGTCCTGAATCCGCAGCTTTACGCTAGAGACAGCAACAGCGTTTGGAAGTTGTGCAGCGGCGTGCCGTCCGTCGCCTGACGCGTCGCTCTCTGCAGCTTGGCGCTGGCCGATGCCTGGGCTGCTGTGTCGGGATCGCGCGTGCGCCGCTTCCGCCAGCTGGTCGGCGGCGAACAGCAGCCGTCGCCAAGCCTCGCGCAGGTGCCGCTCCACAAATTAGGCCAGCAGGCAAGAGAAGATGTACGCCTAGGCGGGGCTTGAATGTGGCCGCTCTGGATTCGGTTGGCGACACCCTTGGAACGCCTCCGTTTTCGCGAGGACCGCGAATCGAGCCGGCCAATACGATCCAAGCGCGGAGGTAACGGTTTCCCCTACGCTTCCTGCTGTTGAAGCTAGTCAAGAAGCGTATCCCCGCTGGCACGGGAGTAGAGCAACTCCAAGACTTGCGCGAGATGCTCGACTGACGACTCGCGTGCAACTCGAGCCGGCAGCGATTGGGCTCCGCCGTCGCCAAACCGCGACCGTACCATCTTCAAGACGAGTTCTCGCTGGCCCCCGGCCAGTTGCTGTTCACCCAACGGCATCCCATGTTCCTGTAACGTCGTCTGCACCTCCTATACGCCGCTGGGCTCGCGCAATTGCTCTCTCGACAGTGCCCTCTGCATCACGTGGTACGCCCATCCGATGGGCAAGCCCGAAGATCGATTCGCGCCGGAGAACCGCGGCGGAAGGGTTTCTCGGAAACCGCCTGACGCTCCTCATACACCGCTAATACCATCGACAGGCAAGCCCGCTGCTGCGACGTCTGTGCGGGTGAAGTCGTCGCCCTTGTACAACAGCGGCTCGCCGCTGACATGAGCGAGCGCGTAGGCGAAACAGTCGCCGAAGTTCAGAGCCGCCGGATGCCTGCCCTTTCCGAACTGCCGCCAAGCCTGTCGGGCCGCCGCAAGGTGTTCGGTGGTCACCGGCGTGGGCTCGATTTCCGCAGAGTCGAGGAATTTCTCAAGTTCATGGCCGGCCTCGGCACCGCCGCGGCTCTCGACCACGATCGAAGTCTCCAGCAGGTTCGCCACCGACATGCGGCATCGCGGCGCGGTAAGAATCGCCGCCTCGTATCGCTCGGCATCAAGTTCTCGGTTCAGTACAGCAAGCAGCGCTGAACTATCGACGATCATTTTGGCAGACCTCGCTCGTCATAGAGCATGTCTCCGTGCTCCACGGCAGATGGCCCCGGTCCCATGAGCTTCGAGCACCGCTCAGCAATGGCGCGCAGTTTTCGCGCACGAGCCTGAACACTGCGCGTGCGCTGTTCGCGCGCCAGCCGGTCGCGCAACGCGACAGTGATCGCACCCGACATGGTTTCGCCAGTCAGTCGCGCCAGTTCGCGAGCAAGCCGACAAGTCTCGTGGTTCTTAATATTGAGGCTCATCGCACCTTAGGTAGAACTATTCTAGCAGTTCTACCCTAGGTGGTTCATCGATCATCAATCAGGGTCGGTGTTGGAGAATCAGGTTGTCACCCGAGCGCATCCCATCTCGGGACTGGTAGTCCACGACAGCACATGAGTCGGGGCAATGTGGTTTGACGAAGACGATTGAGACGGGTTCGCCCTATTCGTAGCGATTGACAGGCTTCCAGCGACCCCAGATCTGGCAGAAATGGGTCCAAGAACCGGCACCTTAGCGGGTGCCGTAGAAGCGCGGAGTCCCGCAGCAGGTCTCAACCGAATAGGGCGGCAAGGGCGCCGTAGCGATTGGTGCTTTAGGTACAGATTCACGAACTGGAACCGCCTGGCGCAGCCTCGCCACTTCGCCGCCCTTGGAAGAAGGATCGCAATAGTTCCAAGCACTCGCCGGCCAACACGCCTTCCTCGATCTCAAGCCTGTGATTCAGCAACTCGGAGTCCGCCAGCCGAAACTTGCTGCGCACCGCCCCGAATCTCAGATCCCGCGATCCAAAAACGAGTCTGGCAACTCGGGCAGTCACCAAGGCTCCGGCGCACATGGCGCACGGCTCCAGCGTCGAATACAGCGTCGCGTCGCGCAGGCGGTGGTCACCGAGTTCGCGTGCCGCTTGCCGCAGGGCGACGATCTCGGCATGGGCCGTGGGATCCCCGTCGCGGATCTGCCGGTTCGCACCGCGGCCGACGACTCTGCCGTCGTGCACAACGACGGCACCCACCGGAACCTCCTCGGCCTCGTCAGCCTCCCACGCGAGCGCAAGGGCCTCGCGCATGTACCGCTCGCTGTCGCCCGGCAAGTCAGTGCCCGCCGGCGCCTACTCCGAGCCAGTACTCAAGGTCTGGCAACACCACTGCCTGCATCTCCGGCGTGTCGACGTTACTCGGCTCGAGCAAGTACGCTCCGGAATCGATGTGGGCCTCCGTCGGCTCGCCGTTCAGATGCATGGACATCTGGCGCGTGCTCTCGTAGCCCATCTTGAAAGGATCTTGGACCACGATCGAGTCGATCACGCCGGCCCGCATGTCCTCGATCAGGGTCTCGGAGGCATCGAAGCCCACGATCTTGACCTGGCCCGCGAGACCGCGCTGCTTAACTGCCTGCACAGTGCCATCGACGCTTGATTCGTTGTCCGCGAAGAATCCGGCGAGGTCGGGATGGGCGGTCATCAAGTTTTCGGCCTCCGCCAGAGCCTTGGCCCGATCCGCCATGTTGAACTTGACACCCACGATCTCGATTCCCGGGTACTTCTGTTCCACTGTCTCGACGAAGCCGGCTTCCCGCTTCATCGTGGAAGCGCTGCCGGGCATGAAGCCGATCACCCCGACCTTGCCCTGGCCATCCAGAATCTGGGCCATACGGTCAGCCGCCATGACCCCTCCAAGGTAGTTATCGGTCACTACGAACGTGATGATCTTGTCCGTGTTGATGGCCGAATCGAAGATCGCAACCGGTATGCCGCGATCCGCTGCGCGCTCGACCACCGTGACCAGCGCCTCGGAATCCACCGGGGCCAGCACAATGCCATCTGCCTGACGCGTGATGAAGTTCTCGACGATGGCAATCTGACGCGCCGCATCGATCTCCATCTGGGGCGCGTTCCACTCGATGTCGAGCCCGAACTCCTGGCCAGCCTTGATCGCGCCGGCATGGACAGATTGCCAGAAGGTGTGGTTTGTGCCCTTGGGGATGACTCCAATGACGGGCATTCCCGTCTTGTCCGCACAACCGGCGACACTGCCCAGTCCGGCAGTCGCTGCCAGTAGTTCCCTGCGCGTAAGCATGCTGCCATTATGGCGCAGCGCCGTACGATCCGGGCGTACGTTCAATCCACGCCCCTGCAGGCAACTCTAGGCGACTCTACCCACCCGAGCTATAAATCACAAGGTTGCATTGGGCTGCCATTGCACCTCTGCGTCGCCCATGACCTGACACACCCATCGGCTCCACACAAACAGGGCATCGGAGAGGCGGTTCAAGTAGCGCAGTACAAGCTTCAATTCATGACCAGAGTCCATCAGGGCCACAACTCGCCGCTCGGCTCTTCGACAGACCGTCCGGCAGACGTGCAGTTCGGCATTCACCGCCGAGCCGCCCGGCAACACGAACGACTCGAGCGGCTGCAGTTCCCTGTTCATGGCATCGATTTCAGACTCTAGGCGCTGCACTTGGGTCGCGAGGATCCTCGGCTGGCGCTCGCCAATGGCACCGGGATCGGTCGCGACCTCGGATCCAAGATTGAACAACTCGTGCTGCACGCGCAGCAGAATCTCGTCCAAGCGTCCGATGTCGGCGCAGTTGCTGGTAGCAGCCCGAACACACTCCCGCGCCCGACCGATGCAGGCATTCAACTCGTCCACAGTTCCGTAGGACTCCACCCGAGGATCGTCCTTCCTCACCCGACGGCCGTTGACCAACAACGTGGTGCCGGCATCCCCGCTGCGGGTATAGATGCGCGTCAGCGCGATGTTCGGCTCGCTGAATTCGTTGTCAGCCATTACAGAGGATCATACGCTAGAGGGAGTGCAGGTCGGATGCCGCCTAGGGAAGCGGTACGTGGTGCAGTTCGACGCCCGACTCGGTCAGCAGCGCTTGGGCTGTTTGGTTCAGCGAGTACTCCAAGTTATAGACCACACGCGAGATACCGGCGTTGATGATCATCTTGGTACAGATCAAGCAGGGCGAACAGGTCGAGTAGATGGTCGCGCCCTTAACGCTGATGCCGTGGTAGGCGGCTTGTACGATCGAGTTTTCTTCGGCGTGGCTGCACAGGCATTCGCCCAGCATCGTGCCGCTGTCCGCGAGCGAGTTGCACCTAGGGCAACCTCCCTCGTTGCAGTTCTTCACTCCGCGTGGCGTTCCGTTGTAACCGGTCGAGATGATCCGGAGGTCACGCACGACAACCGCGGCGACCTTGCGCTTCATGCAATTGGACCGCAAGGCCACGATGCGGGCTATCTGCATAAAATACTCATCCCAGCCCGGCCGCCCGGCTCCCATCATCCAGCGCTTGGCGATTTCGGTGACCGCCTCCTTGAACCCCTCCAAGGTGCCGCTGTTGTCCAGCGTCTCATCGGCTTCGGCCCAAGTGGCGCGCAGTCGCTGGTGCGATTCGTCGGCGCTCTCGATCTCGCGATCTTCCTGCTCGGCGAACTCCTCAAAGGACTTCGGCGTACGCTCCCCGCCCCGGCGCACGACGCGCTCATAGCGCAGCTCGCGCGGCGCATCAAGGTGCAGCAGGCGGAACTCGCCCCACTCCCGCAGGGCCTGCACCTCGCGCGGGTTGCGAATCGAGTCGATCACATAGTTCTGGTCAGGGCGGAGTCTGCGCCCGACGCGGTGCGCAAGGATTGCCGAACCCAGCTCGCTCCGGAGCCGGTTGCCCTCGGCGATGAGGTTCTCGCGATTGGGCGCTAGACCCTTGGCCGCCAGCTCTTCCCGTATGACGTCCGAAAGCGAGTAGGCCTGGAACCCCTTCCGCTGCAGCAGCTCACAGGCAACCGTCTTGCCCGAGCCGTTCGTACCGGTTAATCCGATGATCATCGCTAGTAGCAATCCATCGTAATGCAACCGGGGTGCCCGGGTCGGCGCGACTTGGCGCTTGCGGGTGAACCCCTATCGCCTCAGCCGGAGGGCCTTGAGGATGCTCTCACCTACCAGGCAATCGCGGACGTGATCGGATACCTGCCGGCCGGCCTCTGAGCAACCGTGCAGGAAAGGGGTGAACGCCTGGGTACGCGTCCCCGTCCCGAGCGCGCATATCTCGTTGTCTGGAAGACCGGTTGCGAGTAGGTCGTCTCTGGTTGCATCCGCGAAGGTCGATGACAGACGGCATTCCGCTCTGCTCCAGCTCGTCAGAGCACGCTCAACCATGCAGAGATGCCCGGTGCCATACTGGTTTCCCAAGGAACCCGTCACAGCATGATGTCGCGCCTTGACCACCTGAAGCGGTTCTACGCCTCGCTGGCGGCCCTTGAATCTCGCCTAGAGGGAACGCGAGTACTGTCGGAATGCACCGGCCGCATGCCGTGGCCCATGCGAGGGGTCTATTTCTTCATGGAACCCGGTGAAACCCGAACCGGCTCCGGCAAGGGCGCGCGAGTGGTCCGTGTTGGCACTCATGCTCTCAAGCCGGGAGCCAAGAGCACTCTCTGGAAGCGTCTCCGCCAACACCGGGGGACGGCAACGGGCGGGGGCGGAAACCACCGGGGATCGATCTTCAGGCGGATCGTGGGGGCAGCCCTGGTCGAGCGTCACTCCCTTGCCTGTGAGACATGGGACGAACACGGAGGCGCGGCACCGCGTGAGATTCGCGAGGCGGAACAGCCGGTGGAGTACCATGTCAGCACACAGATCGGAACCATGCCGTTTCTTTGGTTACGTGTCGACGATTGCCCCGGACCCGAGAGCCAGCGAGGCTTCATCGAGCGCAACGCGATCGCCCTCCTGAGCAACCACGGCACAGACTCTATCGATGCGCCGTCGCCCAGGTGGCTCGGCTGCCACTGCAACCGCGAGAAGGTGCGGTCCTCCGGGCTTTGGAACTCCAACCATGTCGGTGAACCCTACGAATCTGGGTTCCTCGACGTGCTCGACGAGTTGGTGCACGAGACGTCGGTGAAGCCCTGATAGTTGTCATCCAATGCGCAGCCAACAAGCGGCCCGATGCCGGCCATCTCCGGACGCCCGCAGGCCAGAGTGTGATGTTTGTTGCCGATCCGGACGAAGCACCCGGCGGTGATAGTTTCGAATACGCGCGGCCCGACGACCCTTCCGAGTACGGGGGCAAGTCCTGGCGAACTGTGCTGCGGGAATACAACGAGCACCCGGTCAAGAACCGGGCTGGGCTTCTCCCGGCATGGCAGCTCTACCGGAATCCGACCTACGGGCTTCTTGCCGAGCATCTTGGCTTGGACCGCCTGTACATCCTGTCCGCAGGATGGGGATTGATCGCGGCGAACTTCCTCACTCCCAAGTACGACATCACGTTCAGCAAGGCCAAGAACGTGGACCCGTTCAAACGCAGGCGGCAGCAGGATCGCTACCGGGACCTGAACATGCTGCCGGCCGCCGTCGACGATCCCGTCGTGTTCCTAGGCGGGAGGGACTACATCCGCCTGTTCTGCGGCCTGACCGCGAACGCCGGTGGCGAACGAACGGTCTTCTATGCGGGGCGCAGGCCTGCTGCACCCGGTTGCACGCTCCGAAGTTTCGGTAAGCCATTCACGAATTGGCACTACCAGTGCGCCAAGGCGCTCATGGCAGGAACGGTCCGACTCGGTTCCGCGTGATCGAATGCAGCTCCAGAAGAGTCCCGCGACGGGACTGCGGGGCCGGTCGGACGGCGACCTCTGACAGACCTGCCGACCGAATGGCGTGTCCTAATCGGACATTGGAGCCGGTCGTTGCGTAGCCCGGCAGGCGGCCCCTTGTTCCAAAGGGCATGAGCTCCACCT
This sequence comes from Bryobacterales bacterium, assembly GCA_965207255.1. Classification (GTDB taxonomy): domain Bacteria; phylum Acidobacteriota; class Terriglobia; order Bryobacterales; family UBA6623; genus VXMF01. Next base: position 2,341,716 of record OZ242276.1, read on the forward strand.
GTATCGTGCGAATCAGGCCCGGTTGCCCTCCGCGGGTGTCCCTCTGTCCTGTGATGCAATCGGGAGCGGATTCGAGGGCGGCCGTGGTGCCTGATCCTATCTGAGGGGCAACGCCGGGGCACCGCAGGAATGAGCGCGGCGTTCTCGACGGCTGCCATGTGCCCCTCTCGGTGGCCACTGACCGGCCCACAGGGCTTCCGGTCATGCACTCCCGCCGCCTAGATGATCTGCGGTCGGTCCGTTGACCTCAATCCGGTGCCGTTCGAGGCCCGACACGCACGACCATGTAGAGAGTCCCTCTGTTCGTGCCGCTGCTCCTCGCCTTCGCGGCGGATGCCAGGGAGGCGAGCGTGGCCACGGCGTGATCCGAACCCCGTCTGCCCGAAGCCACACCGACGATCAAGTGCGCGAGTTGCTTCGCGAGGGCCTGCCCGACCTCGGAATGCCCGGATCTCTCGCTGTCCGACGCCGAGATGGCTGCGGTGCTCACCCTTTACCGCCTCGATCGGCGAGATGCCCGCGCAAGGAGCGCCTGCAGCCGACGAAAGACTCTTCCTTGGGGAGGCAGACTGCGTCTCGTGCCATGTCCACGGCACCGGGGACATGGTCGGGGCGCGGCAGACGCTTGCCGAGCTCAAGAGCGATTTGGCGGCACACGGACCGGAGATCACCGCGGGTTACCCGCAAGGCGAGGCCAACCTGTCGGGCGGCCAGCGGCTTGTCGGTTTCGTCCGCAACTAGGGCGCTCACGACATCCAATTGCAACCCTTGGACGAGAGCTGGCACCTGCTCTCCCGGCTCAACGCCGATGATCTTGTGTTTCACTCCGAGTCAGCGAATCCCATGACGGCGACCAGCTGGTTGCCCTAGTTGCATACCAAGGTCGACTCGACCGACGGCCCGGCGATTCCCTGCGCGTGCAAGGTCGACGCACGAAAGAAGTTGCTTGGAGCCGTGCCAAAGATATTGGATAGTATGAATTCGGAAATGAGAATCACGTCGAAGGGTCAGGTTACGATTCCAGCGCACCTGCGGCGTCGACTAGGGCTGCTCCCCAACTCGGAGGTAGTGTTCGAGGAAGTGCGCGGCGGGGCGCTGATCCGCCCGGCAGTAAGACTCCGAGACTTGATGGAACAGCGGCTTCGGGATGCATGTGGCGTCGCGGCCGACGGACCATCAACCGACGAAATCATGCGCCTGACTCGCGGTGAGGACACATAGAATTCGCCCCTCGTGGACTCGACTGTCCTGCCTGAACTCTTCACTGACGACCCGACTTGGAACTCTTGGTCAAAGACGGCACTTGGGGGCGTGCGAACGGCCGGTCTCGCCAAGATCCGTTGATCTACTCGGAAACCTCTTTCGCATTCAATAGTGCTCCGGACTTGGACCGTGAGTTGGACTCCCTGCTGCTTGCGTGCACGCAACTCCCGTTTGAGGCCGTATTCAGCACCGGGCAGGCACTCCTGAAGTACCGCCGGGCTGGTGGTGCGCGCTCGTCACCTATGCCTGACCCCTACGTCGGAGCACACGCCGGCTGTGAGAAGCTGAGGCTTCTCACTAGGGACGCTCAGCGCTATCGCGCGTATTTCCCGTCAGTCAAGCTGATCTCTCCGCCAGCACGCCCCTCAACTCCCGCGTAGATGCGAGATACGGGCTCGCCCTAGCGCTCAATGGCCCGCCAATCGGCGAGCGTGATCAAAGAGGTCCCGTGCTCGCCCGTCTCGAGCTGTCACTGCATCGACCACCACCCGAGCAGTCGCTGCGCATCGCAATTCCCCTGTTCGGCGGCACTCTCCAACCACCGTTCCGCTTTGGCGGCACTTCGCAATTCAGCCGGCCCGTCCCTGTAGATCCTCCCGACTTGGAACTGGGCGTCACTGTGCCCCTGCTCAGCTGCCTTCACCAGCCACTCCACGGCATCGGCAACATCGGCCGCGACACCCCGGCCTTCTAGAAACATCATTCCAATGTTGTACTGGGCAGTTCTATCCCCGTCCTCGGCTGCCTTTCGCCACCAGTGCGCGGCATCGCTGTCGTCTGCCTCGACACCGATGCCTTCTCGATACAGGTCCCCCAACTCGCGGGCCGCTGGCTGGCTGCCCAGCCGAGCTGCACTGAGCAACCACTGGGCACCCTTCACGCTGTCTCGAACGGCGCTGGAGCCGTGAATGAGCAGCTGCCCCAGCCGGAACTGCGCCTCGACATGCCCCTGCTGTGCCACCAATCTCAGCCAGTGCGCCGCTTCGGCCTCGTCCTTGGAAACTCCTTGGCCATCCAGATAGATGAGGACGAGTTCCCATTGCGCCTGCAAGTCGCCTCTCTCCCCTTCCTTGCGCTTAAGTAGCAGCTTAGCTTCGGCATCCCCCTGGGCGGCAGCCCGCCGCAGCCAGCACTCGGCCTCGGCTTCATCGCGATCCACCCCACGGCCTTCCTCGTACATACGGCCCAGATTCAATTGCGCCTCCGCATCGCCGGCTTCCGCGAACGGACGCTCGTATTCAACCCACCAGCGAGCGATTTGTTCGTCCTCTAGCTCGAAGCCGAGACCACCTCGCAGTAGGTGGCCGAGTTGCGTGCGAGCCTTGACATGGCCCTGCTTGGCGGCTTCAAGCCACCACACAGCGGCTTCGTCATAGTCTTGGTCGACGAGGCTGCCCTCGTAGCAGAAGCGGCCGTAGTTGTACTGCGCCTCCGCGCTGCCCTCTTCTGCCCTTCGACGGACCTGTTCGGCTTGCGCATTGCCCGAATGGTGGGTAGTACGTGCCATGGACGCCACCTGCCGCTACGAATATTGCACTTTAGCGCAGCGCTACCGGTAGAAGCCGCAACGGGGCCAAACCTGGTCCACTACGGGCGACTGGATCGAATTTCACTGCCCGTGCGTGCTAGCCTAAGGAGCAAGCTGAGCGCTAGGGCCGACTTGCACGACAAACCGCGCCAAAACCAGCCAGTCCCTCACGACATGAGGGTTGGCGGAACCAGTCCTGCGCACGCCCAGACTTCCCACTCTGCGGCTTCTGCACACCGTCGCTCGCAGCACAGAGGAACTACTACACCCGCACTCTGCTCGCCATCGCAATGGACAACTACCTAGCGCTTTCCCTCGCCCTCGGAGCCATCGGATTGCTGGCTTCCTTCCTGACCTTCCTGTCCCTCGGGAGACGTTCGCCCGGCACGGACCAAATGCAGCAAGTCGCCGGGCTGATCCGCGTCGGGGCGATGGCCTTTCTGTACCGCGAGTACCGCATCCTGGCGATTTTCGTAGTCGTCGTCGCGGGTCTGATCGGCTGGCAGTTGGGCGCACCCATGGCCCTGAGCTTCGCAGTCGGCGCAGCCTGCTCGGTCATTGCCGGGTTGGTAGGGATGCAAGCGGCGACGCTGGCGAATTCCCGCACCAGCGAGGCAGCCCGCACCGGAAGTTTGGGCGCGGCGCTGACCGTAGCCTTCAGCGGCGGCACGGTCATGGGCCTAGCCGTAGCCGGATTAGGCCTGCTGGGCGTGGGCCTGCTGGCGGTCTATTTCCAAGGTGCTGCAAATGCGGTCTACCTCAACGGCTTCGCCATGGGTGCCAGCTCGATCGCGCTGTTCGCCCGCGTGGGCGGTGGCATCTATACCAAGGCGGCGGACGTAGGCGCGGACTTGGTGGGCAAGGTGGAAGCGGGCATTCCGGAAGACGACCCGCGCAACCCAGGCGTGATCGCCGACAATGTCGGCGACAACGTCGGCGACGTGGCCGGCATGGGGGCTGATATCTTCGAGTCTTTTGCCGGCTCGATGATCGCGACCATCGCGATCGCCGCAACACTCCCGGTCGCGATCCTCGGCCAGTTGGCGACGGGGGGCGAAGAGGCCGCTAGGTCGGCGCTGATGGCTTTGCCGCTTGTGCTCTCCGCAGTTGGATTGGCCGCTTCGCTGGTTGGCATCGGAGCAATCCGGGCATTGAAGTCCTTGGGGCCGGCTGCCGCTCTGCGCTACGCGGCTTGGCTGAGCGCCTTGTTGTTCCTGATTGGCGGATACTTCGCCGGTCAATCGATGGGCGTCGCCAGCGGGGTCTTCGGCGCGGTCGTCGCAGGCTGCCTCGCAGGCGTGGCGATCGGCTACATCACCGAGTACTACACGTCCATGAAGCCCGTCATGGAGATTGCCGAAGCTTCGCGGATGGGCACTGCGACCAACATCATCGAGGGCTTGGCAGTGGGTTTCCGCAGCTGCGCGCTGCCCGTGCTGGTAATCTGCGCGGCGATCTTCGTGGCGCACGAAACCGCCGGCCTGTACGGCATCGGCATCGCCGCGGTAGGCATGCTGGCAACCGTAGGCATCACCATGAGCGTGGACGCTTATGGGCCGATCGCAGACAACGCCGGCGGCATTTCAGAAATGTGCGGGCTGCCGAAGGAAGTGCGCGTGATTACGGACAAGCTGGACTCGATCGGCAACACCACCGCCGCAATGGGCAAGGGCTTTGCCATCGGCTCGGCCGCGCTTGCGGCGCTGGCCCTCTTCTCTGCCTACACGCAAGCGCTCGACAGCACCCGCGCCGCGGCTGGCTTGGGCCCGATTTCCATACCGCTCAACTCTGCAAATGTGGTCATCGGCCTGCTCCTCGGGGGCATCCTGCCATTCCTCATTGCGGCCCTGACGATCAAGGCGGTCGGCCGGGCCGCAGGCAAGATCATCGACGAGATCCGTCGGCAGTTCCGTGAGATCAAGGGGTTGCTGGAGGGCGCGCCCGGAGTCCAGCCGGATGCGCGGCGTTGCGTCGACATCGCCACTTCGGCGGCGCTGAAGGAAATGGTCCTGCCCGGCGTGATCGCAGTCTTGGCGCCGGTGCTGGTGGGATTCACGCTCGGCCCGGAAGCGCTGGGCGGCACCCTCGCCGGCGCAACCGTTACCGGCGTGCTGCTGGCCCTGTTCATGGCCAATTCCGGCGGAGCGTGGGACAACGCCAAGAAGGAGATCGAGCAAGGCAGCGTCTCCGGTGAAGGCAAGGGCTCGGAAGGGCACAAGGCCTCGGTGGTCGGCGACACCATCGGCGACCCGTTCAAGGACACCTCCGGCCCGTCGATGAATATCCTGATCAAGCTGATGTCCATCGTGGCTCTGGTCATCGCACCCTTGATCGCTCTGTAGCGGGGCGCGTCCGCGCCGATTCGGCGCCCGCACCCTCTGATAGAGTGGGAGATCGATGGCGGGTAGACCTCAGCACCCCGGTGGCGGGCCTCCAAGCGCAGCGGCGAGACCTCCGGGCATTCCGCCCCATCCACAGACGCTGGACGGGGCGGCAGTCCTGCACCAAATGTTCCGGTTCGACCGGTCGACATGGCGCACGCTGGACAGTGACACGCGCTTCAAGATCGCGAGCGAAGCTTCCGCGGCCCTATCCAGCATGGAAGGCAACGAAACCGGGGGCTCGGCTCTGTTCTCGATGCTGGGCCACAAGGGCGACCTGCTCGTGGTGCATTTCCGCCCGGATCTCGAGCAGGTCCACCAGGCCGAGCTGGACCTTGCGAACTTGGGCTTGGCGGACTTTCTAGAGCCGACGACATCGTACGTATCGGTCGTCGAGCTTGGCCTGTACGACTCGTCCTACAAGCTCTACCAAGACTTAGAAGAGCTTGAGCTCTCACCGGACAGCGACGAATGGGCGGAGCGCGTGCGCACCCGCATGCGAGAGCAGGCTGCGGCCATGGCGCCGCGGCTCGACCCGGTCATGCCCGCGCACAAGTACCTGTGCTTCTACCCGATGGACAAGAAGCGGGGCGAGCAGATCAATTGGTACACGCGCCCCATCGCCGAACGCCTGCAGATGATGCGCGAGCACGGCATGATCGGTCGCCGCTACGCCGGCCGGGTCAAGCAGATCATCTCCGGCTCAATCGGATACGACGACTGGGAATGGGGCGTGGACTTGTTCGCCGACGACCCGCTGGTGTTCAAGGAACTGATCTACGAGATGCGCTTCGACGAGGTGAGCGCCGTGTATGCGGACTTCGGCCCGTTCTACATCTCCATCCGTCTAGCGGTGGCCGAACTCGGCACTTGGCTGGATGGCAACAGCCCGCAATTCGGAACGCCTTCGCTCTGACGGTCATACGGCCTTAGTCGGCGCAGGAAGAGACCCGACTGCTATAAAATCGTTCTAGGCTCGCGGGCGCGGTCGAAAGCGTCTGTAGGCCTGCGTGCAATGCGGAGCCATCTCTATACGGTCTTAGTCGCCACCGTCCTGACAGCAGCGGCTCCGGCGGCGGAATTCGAGCTGGCCTATGTCGGCTCTGGCGACAGCGCATCGTTGCGAGGCCTGAAGCTCGGCATCGACGAGTCCAACGTCCAAGGTGAGTTCCTCAACATCAAGTTGACCTTGACCGAACTGACGAGTGAAACACTGCCAGACGGCGCTGTCGCCGTGTTTGCGGACAGGCCGGGATCGATCGCCGACATCGCTGCCGGCGCTGGCGGCAGGGCAGTCTTCAACCTCAGCGACGAATCCGACGAGTTGCGTGCGGCCTGCTTGGCCAACGCCCTGCACATCATCCCCAGCGCAAAGATGAAGGCAGACGCCGTGGCGCAGTGGCAAGCCCGCAATCCAGACAGCAAGGTCTCCGCCGCCGCTTGGCACAGCCAAGCGGTCAAATTCGCCGCGCGCGACCTCAACCGGCGCTACCGGGACCTCTATGGCAGCCCGATGGACGAATTCGCCTGGGCTGGTTGGTTCGCCGCGCGCGCTGTAGGCGACACGCTGATGCGCGAACCAACCTCCGACGGCGCGGCGCTGCTGGAAGCTCTCAAGCAAGCTGACGGCCTGGACGGCCAAAAGGGCGACCCTCACAGCTTTCGAGCCAGCGGCCAGCTGCGCCAGCCGTTGGTCCTTGTCGGCCCCGCGGGAGATCTACTGGGCGAGGCGCCCGTGCGCGGGGCCGAGGGCGGGCTGGACAGCCTAGGAGCCTCGCCCTGCCAGTAACGCCATGCTCCGAATCTTCACTGCTCTCTTACTCTTGCCGCTAGCGCAAGCGCTGGCGGAACCCACGCACAGGCTTTTCGTCACCAACGAAGCCGGCGACTCGGTCACCGTGATCGACACGCGCAGCGGCGCGGTCGAGGCGACAATCCCGGTTGGCGGGCGCCCGCGCGGGATCGGGTTCAGCCCCGACCGCAAGCTGGTCTACGTTGCCCTCGGCAACGATAACGCCATCGGCGTCATCAACACCGCCAGCCTGAAGCTGGAGCGCACCATCCCGGCAGGGTCGGACCCTGAAGCGTTCGCCGTGCATCCCGACGGGACGATCTACCTCTCGAACGAGGATGACGGCCTGGCCACCGCCTTAAACCCGGAATCGGGCGAGATCCTCGCCGAGATCAAGGTTGGACTAGAACCGGAAGGCGTGGGCGTGAGCCCGGATGGCAAGCAAGTGCTGGTGACCAGCGAATCTTCCAACATGGTCCACGTTATCTCCGTGGCCGAAAAGCGCCTGGTCGCCAACATCTTGGTCGGTGCCCGGCCACGCGAGGTCGAGTTCAGCCCCGACGGCAAGTACTTCTGGGTCACATCGGAGGTGGCCGGCCACGTCTCCAAGGTCGACCGCGCGACCAACCGTATCGTGGTCGCCAACAAGCAGCTACGCCGCCAGATCAGCCCGCGGGTCAAGCCCAAGGGCATCCTGCTCAGCCCTGACGGCAAGCGGCTGTACGTGTCGATGGGACGCGGCAATTCCATCGCCGCGCTAGACCCGGAGACTCTCGAGGTGCTCGACAGCGTCGAGACCGGCATCCGGACCTGGGGCATCGCGCTGTCCAAGGATGGCAAGCGCCTTTACGCGGCCAACGGCCCCGATGCCACGATTTCCGTGGTCGACACCGCCACGATGTCCGAGACCCAGACGATCCCGACCGGCGAAATGCCGTGGGGCGTTGCACTCGATGACTAATCGCCGCCGTTGGGCACGGCTCGCTCTGGCCGTAGCTGTTTGCATGCAGCCGGCGCAGTCCTTCGGGCGCGAAGTCAGCGTGCTGGAAGCGATCGGCTGGAAGCTCTTCTTCGACCCGCTGCTGTCCAAGCCCCGCAACACGTCTTGCGCGAGCTGCCACATTCCCGAAGAGGGTTTCGAGTCCGGGGTCGCTCTCGGCGAAGGCGCCTACGGCGACACCCTGCCGCGCAACGCTCCGACCGTGGTCAACCTCGCGGCTGCCGAGTACTTCTTTTGGGACGGCCGGGCCGGGTCGTTGGAGGAGCAAGCCAAGGGTCCGATTGAGAACCCCATCGAGATGGATCTGGCGCACGACGAAGCGGCCCGCCGCGTGCGCGCCGAAGCCTCGTACGCAAGGGCCTTTCAGCGGGCAGGCATCAGCGACATCACGATAGACTCGGTCGCGCAGGCGATCGCAGCGTTCGAGCGGGCGCTCGTGACCGGTCCGGCGCCATTCGACAAGTGGCTCGCGGGAGACCGCTCGGTGTTCAACGACGAGCAGGAGCGAGGGCGTATGATCTTCTTCACGCGCGGCCAGTGCGCCACCTGCCATTTCGGCCCGAACCTCACTGACGGCATGTTCCACAACATCGGAACCGGCACTGCGGACGATCCCGGTCGGTCGAAGATTAGCAACGATGACTACGACATCGGCGCATTCAAGACCCCGGCGCTGCGCAATTGGAAGGGTCGCGAGCCGTTCATGCACGACGGCCGCTTCGAGACGCTGGACGACGTGCTGGCGTTTTACAACGAACCCAAGACTGGTGCCATCGGCATGACCGAACTCGACCCGCTCGGCCTCAGCGAGCAGGACCACTCCGACATCAAGGCATTCCTCGATACCCTCAATGGCGCATGGCCCGATCTAGCACCCTTCGAAGTGGCCTGGCAAGCCCTGCAATAGCCGCTTCCAGCTCGCAGCGGGATCTCTGAGGCGCTGATGCTGGCGGAGCGCGAATGGCGGGAATGGATCGCTTGGGCCGCCCTCGGTGCCACTGCCGCCAACTTCGCCTCGATTGCTGTGGCTCACAGCATTCTGGGTGGGGGGCTGGGATTGCTGCTGTTGCGGCCGCGCTCGGTGCGCCTCCCGCGCATCGCCTGGCCGATCATTGCCCTGCTGGTCTGGACCCTCGTTTCCGCCGCAGCTTCCGATGATCCGGCGGGGGCGTTGCCTCAAATCAAGAAGTTCTTTGTCTTCGCAATCCTGCCTTTGGCCTACACGGCATTTCGGACGGCCGACATGTGCAGAAGGGCAGCGGAGGCTTGGTTCGTCGTGGTCTTGGCAGCCTGTGGGCTAGCGATTGCCGAATTCGGCGGCTCGGCAGCCCGGACGCTCACGCAAGGCGGAGATTTCCACGGCCTCTTGATTGCTGACCGCATCCGGGGTTTCTACAGCCACTGGATGACGTTCAGCCAAGCGGCCACGCTCGGCGCGCTGACCCTGGCCTGCTACTTGCTGTATGGGCGGCGGCGTTCGGGGACGGGAGTTTGGGTCGCGACCGGTGCTGCGATTGCTGTCGCGCTCGCGCTCAGCTTCACGCGCAGCGCGTGGCTTGCACTAGTTGTCGCCGGGATATACATGCTGGCCAGCACCAAGCCGAAGGCCCTCGCGCTCGTGCCCATCATCGGCCTTGCGCTGTACAGCTGGGGACCCGCCGGCCTGCAAGAGCGCATCCAGTCGATCCGTCCAAGCGCAAACCAATCCCGCGTCGTCATGTGGCGCACCGGTCTGAACATGATCGCCGCCCACCCGCTGTTGGGAGTGGGGCCGGAACAGGTAGGGCCGCGCTTCGCCGAGTTCCAGCCGGAAGATGTCGAAGAGCTGCCGCCCGGATTCTACGGGCACCTGCACAGCGTCTACATCCACTACGCGGCCGAGCGCGGAATCCCGGCCGCGCTGATCGTCCTTTGGCTGTTCGGGCAGATTCTGTTCGACGTGCGGCGCGGCTTGCGCAGGCTGCCGCGCACGGACGACGACCGCCGTTTCCTGCTCCATGCGGGGGCAGTCGGCACACTGGCCATGGCCGTCCTAAGTTGTTTCGACGTGACCCTGGGAGATAGCGAGGTGCTCGGAGCGTTCCTTGCGGTCACTGCCATAGCCTACCGTGGACTTGCCGAGATTCCGTCCGACCTCAATACAGATTGAATCTGTCTCGGGAGCGCTTCGCGCCTATGCCATGATTGACGAAAGGCCCCATGCAATTCACTCTGACCGACACCAACCTCCCTGAAATCGAGGCGGATGCCGTGATTGGGTTCGTCCACGACGTAGGCGACGACTGCACAGCCCCCACGGACTGGGATGGGCTCACGGAAGGATTGGCCAGGGAACTCGCGGAGAGCGGCGAATTCCGAGCAAAGCACCAGTCCACAGCGCTGATCCACCGCCCGGCGGGCATGCGTAGCGGACGCCTCCTGCTAGTCGGTTGCGGCACTCACGCCAAAGCCAGCACCGTGCGCCTGCGCGAAGCGGCCAGCGCTGGCTGGCGGCGCCTGCGCACCGCGGGCGTGCGCAGCCTGGCTACCGCGCTGCCCAACGGGATGGACCGCGACGATGCCCTCGCGGCTATCGTTGAGGGCATCTCGGCGGCCGACTACGAACCGGATGTGCACAAGACCGAGGACAAGCAGGCCTCCGCGCTCGAGCGCGTCGTCATCGCGTGCCCAAGTGACGCACAAGCCGCACTGGATCGGGCAGTTGCTGTCGCCCACGGGCAAAGACGCGCTCGCGAGTTGGTCAACGAACCGGGCAACTTGCTGCCACCGCAGGAGTTGGCCGCCAAGACCGCGGCACTAGCGGCCGAGGCCGGCTTGGAGTGCGAGGTGCTCGACAAATCCCAGCTCGAGGAACTCCGTATGGGGGCCCTGCTAGGTGTCGCCCGCGCCAGCGTCGAACCGCCCGTGATGATCGTGCTGCGGTACAAGCCTGAGGCCGGTACGTGCGATACCGCCGCACACCTGGGACTGGTCGGCAAGGCGGTCACGTTCGACACCGGCGGAATCTCGCTCAAACCCGCGGCCGACATGCACCTGATGAAGCACGACATGGCGGGCGGCGCGGCCATGATCGGCACGATGCTGGCGCTAGCCTCAATTCGGCCCAGCCTGCCCGTCACCGCCGTCATCCCATCAGTGGAGAACATGCCCGGGGGCGCGGCCCAGCGACCCGGCGACGTCGTGACCACGCGCTGCGGCAAGACCGTCGAAGTGCTTAACACGGATGCGGAGGGCCGCCTGATCCTTGCCGACGCGTTGACTTACGCCAACGAGCAGGGCTGCACGCACTTGGTCGACGCCGCCACCCTGACCGGGGCGATTGTCGTCGCCTTAGGGACGGATCATACAGGCGTGTTCAGCAACAACGACTCGTGGCGCGAGCAAGTGCTCTCGGCGGCCAGCAAGGCGGGCGAACGAATGTGGCCCATGCCGATTGGCGAAGAGTACACCAAGCTGCTGGAGAGCCCGATCGCGGACATGGCCAATATCGGACCGCGCTGGGGCGGGGCCTGCACGGCGGCGGCCTTTCTGGAGCACTTCGCCGGCGACACGCCGTGGGCACACCTCGATATCGCCGGCACGGCGTGGTACGAGAAGAAACTGCCTCATGCCCCTGTCGGACCGAGCGGTGCGGGAGTGCCCACCCTCGTCCAACTGGCGCTGGCAATGGGCCAGTGAACCGGCCCGCGAGCCGACGCCAACCGCTCAATGGATGGTGGACTCGCCCTGAACACCGAGCGGGCCGGTGGTGACATTGCGGTTGACATGCCGGTCCAAGTTGATGATGTAGGTTTCCGGCGAATTCAGCAGGTGGGGAGAATGCGTCGCCGCAACGATGCGAAAGTTCTTGGTGTCCACCAACTCTTTGAGCATCTTTAGGATGCGCATCTGGTTCGACTGCGAGAGCGCCATCTCGGGTTCGTCCAGCAGTAGCACCGAGCCATCGGGCAGCTGCGGGAACAGGTCCTTGAACAGCGAGAGCATGACCTGCCCGTGGCTCGCAGTGAGCAAGAATTCCTTCATCGCTGGTTGGTCGTCGTACAGCGATGGCGTGTTGCGGGGATTGTGCTGCTCGGCATCGAACAGGAGCGCCTTTGGGATTTCCAGATCGCGCTTGTCCAAGCGGTAGGCGTAGTTCTCCACATCCTCCCCCTGCAAGGCGTAGTAGATCGAATGCAACAGGGTGGACTTGCCGGACCCGTTCTCGCCCTCGAGCATGATCAGGGGATGCGACAGGTCCACCACCATGGGCATGTGGAAATTCAGGTTCATGAAAACCGGGTGGCTGAGAATCTTGAGGTACATGCGCTCTCAACAGCATAGCTTGGAGCTGCGACCGCCTTGACTTGCTGCGCTACGGTTGAATGGCCATGCCTGCTGGCCCGGGCAGTCTGACCGGTGACTGCATCCATTCCCAACAGGCTGTATCGTCGCTCTTCGAAAACGACCATTACGCTACGGTGTATGACCGAACGGGAAGCGCCTTGACTTCAAGTGTCGAGAGATCGAGACGTGTCGACGCATTATCTATGTCGAAGCCCACGACATCGCCTGCGGCATCTAGATCGACGTTGAGTCCGTTGGACACTTCGCGCGTTTCTGTGCCAGGGCTTAGTTTGAACTCGACATACAGGCTGTCTGTATCCGCGTAGTAGTGGAGTTTCATTTCATTCCTCTTCGAAATCCGCGATCAAAGAACGCATTGTGGACTGTTTTGCCGTCCTCTAGCGTCACGACGCGAAGAATACGTGGCGCACTCTCGCCGGGGACAGTAATCGCTCCCCACTACCAGACGCGACCGTCCGATTGCTCGGAGCGTCGTAGCGGAGCCGCGATGACCTCAGCACACCAAGCTGGCTCGATGTAAGGACGCTTCCGCCGAACTTGCTCATCGAAGTAACGCGTCGTCTTCACCCAATTTAGTCCCGATTAAGCTCCGAAGTGAAACAGGGGGACTCTCGGTGCCATCTCTCCGCTAAGCACATGATAAGGGGGCCTTGTGTCTCTTGCAACTCGCCCATGGATGCGAGAGTCCAAGGGTTTTCTCAGAGTGTGAACCAGTTGACAGGCCAACTCCTTCGTTCGCGAAACGGTCTTACGCCCGATGCGGAGGCTTTCCGTACAAAGTGCCGCGTGCCTCGGAGTTGAGTTATGACAGCCAAGCAGATCTCAGCTCCAGTCTGCGTGTACGGCTCACCACAGGCTCGTTCCATCGGCAGCCTGCGCTAGGCGAAGGCCACGCCGACGGATTTGCGCGGAGGGAAAATCGACTGATCATCATCACCAGCGGGTCGAATCAGGCTCGGTTGTGCATAGCGATCCTGGTATCTCGGGGGCACACCAGTCTTCCCCAAGACGCGTGTACCGGTTCAGGGATTCCACCCACCAAGTGTGTTCCTGATTCCAGCCCGGCGTCCCCCGCACACCACACGTACTTCGATCCGTCCGCTGTTCCGTGGAACACGAAACGCTCCTTCGCCCGCCCCGCTCGCATGCGATTCTCCCCAGTGCCGGTCGAGACGCGGACGCCAACGGCTCGCCTCGCCCCAGCCGCGGCGGGTCGAGGCCTGCGCTCGCTAAGATTGGAGGTGCAATGCGGCCGTCGCGACGAAGACGCCCGCCGGTCACCTCAGATCCCGAGGGTTCGGGCTGCGATATCGAGGTGCTCGGCTCAGGAACGAGCGTGGGCGTGCCCACGATCGGCTGCCACTGCAAGGTCTGCACGTCCGACGACCCGCGGGATCGGCGCCTCCGTCCTTCCGTGGTGGTGCGGTTCTACGACGAAGACATTCACAGGAGCGTGGTCATCGACACGACGCCCGACTTCCGGCAGCAAGCGCTGCGCGCCAAACTCGAGCGCGTCGACGCCGTGATTTACACACACGATCACGCCGACCACATCATGGGACTGGATGACATCCGGCCATTCAACTACGGCAGGCCGGACCGCATCCCGGTATACGCTTCTCCCGGCACGCTGCGGTCGCTGCGCCGCGTGTTCCCGTACGCGTTCGCCGGTGAGGGCACGCACCCCGGCGGCGTGCCGCGCTTGGACGCCAGACCCGCCAGCACGACTCCGATCAACCTGTTCGGAATAGAATTCCAGCCGGTGGAAGTGGACCACGGACCGAAGAAGATCCTCGGCTACCGCTTCGGCAGGGCCGCGTATGTCACCGACCAGACTGGATTCCCTCCGGAATCACTGGTGCAGCTGCAAGACCTGGACGTGCTGTTCCTCGGTGCCTTGCGCCACCTCCCGCACCCCATGCATTCGACCGTCGAGCAGGCGCTGGAGTTGGTGGAGATGCTGCGCCCGAATCGAGCGTTCTTTACGCACGTGTGCCACGAACTGTCGCACAAGGAGACCATTCGCCAGCTTCCCAGCGGTGTCTCGCTTGCCTATGACGGGCTCCGCATCGAGGTCGAGGGCTAGCGCGTGGACCGCCTATGGGAAGGTCTCGACGACCTAGGGCGGGGCTTCGGTCCGACCTCGGTGACGATCGGCAATTTCGATGGCGTCCACCGAGGACACTGCAAGATCTTGCGTACGGTGGCAGAGTTGGCCCGCAGGGATGGTCTAACGTCCGTTGCGCTGACATTCCACCCCCACCCGCTGGCGATCGTGGCTCCCGCAAAAGCTCCTAAGAGCCTGACCAGCATCGGGCAAAGATCGGCGCTGATTCGGGAACAGGGCATTGACAAGGTGGTGGTCATGCGCTTCACACCGGATCTAGCCCGCTTATCGCCGCGAGGCTTTGTCGAGAGAGTATTGATCGGCGACCTGCGGGCGAGGCGCGTCACGGTCGGGGCCAATTTTCGGTTTGGCCAGGGCCAATCCGGCACTACGGAAACGCTCAGGGCGCTTGGAACCGAATTCGGATTCGCCGTGGGCAACGCCGGCATCGTGTCGGTCGGCGGCGTAACGGTCAGCAGCACCCGGGTGCGCGAGTTGGTCGGACGCGGGCAGATGGGCAAGGCTCGCCGCTTGCTGGGGCGGTTGTTCTGCCTGAGCGGCCCGATCGTGAGAGGCGAAGGCATCGGATCGAAGCAAACGGTGCCAACGCTCAACATCGCGCCGGCGAGCGAGGTCCTGCCCGCCGACGGCGTCTACGTGACGCTGACGCGCCTCGCCGGCGAGCGACGCTGGCGCGAGTCGATCACCAATATCGGCATGCGGCCCACTTTCGCGGGGCGCAATCGTACCGTCGAGACCTACGTCTTGGACGAGCTGGAAGCGGAGGCCCCGAACGCGCTAGAATTGGGGTTCGTCAAGAAGATACGGGACGAGCGCCCGTTCCCGTCCGCCGAGTCGCTGCGGGATCAGATTGGTGTCGATATCGAGATAGCCGAGCGCTTCTTTCGCAGGCTGCGGTCACTGCCAGGACGATCTTCCGCGAACCCCTGAACAGAGCTGGGGCGCACCCGCTCCCAAGAAACGAGAAGACCCATGAGCATCAAACTCTCTGCCGCGAAATGCGCACACCTTCAGGCCTTGGCCACCGAACGAGGAATCATCGGTGCCGCAGCGATGGACCAGCGCGGATCGCTGAAGAAGGCGATCGCCAAGGGCAAGGGCATCGAACCGGGAGATGTCACCGACGACATGATGAGCGAGTTCAAGCTCAGTGTCTCGAAGGCGCTGACTCCGCACGCAAGCGCCATCCTGCTAGATCCCATCTGGGGCATGCCCGGCGCGAAGGCAAGGGCCGCCGACGCCGGCCTGCTGCTGTCGTACGAAGAGAGCGGCTACGACAACACTCAGCCTGGGCGGCTGGCCACCCTGGTGAACGACCTGTCCGTGCGACGCATCGGCGGGCTTGGCGCCAATGCGGTCAAGATCCTGCTCTACTACTCGCCGTTCGAGGATGCCCGTGTCAACGACATCAAGCATGCGTTCATTGAGCGCATCGGCGACGAGTGTGCCGCGAATGACCTTCCGTTCTTCCTCGAGTTCGTCGGGTATGACCCGACAGGCGGCGACGAGAAGGGCCTCGCGTACGCCCGGCGCAAACCGGAAGTGGTTCGCGAGAGCATGCGCGAGTTCTCCAAAGACAAGTACGGCGTGGACGTGCTCAAGGTCGAGGTCCCGGTCAACATGAAGTTCGCGGCGGGCTCGCGCGCCTGCAACGGTGCCAGCGCGTATTCGAAGTCCGAAGTGATGGAGCACTTCCGCTCCGCTGCCGAAGCGGCCGCGCGCCCGTTCATCTACCTCAGCGCAGGCGTGAGCAACGAGGTGTTCACTGAGTCCCTAGAGTGGGCGGCCGAGTCGGGCACGCAGTTCTCGGGGGTGCTCTGCGGCCGGGCCACCTGGCAGGAAGCGATCCCGATCTACTGCCAGCAGGGAGTCGCGGCTCTGGACGACTGGCTGGGCACGCGAGGCGTGGAAAACATCGGCCACATCAATGACCGCTTGGCAGCCGCCGCGCCTTGGTACTCGTTCTACGGCGTAGACAGCGCGGACGCTCTGTGTGCCTAGGCCGGCAGGCTCGGCTCTGCCGGCGCCGTTCGGATTTCCGCAAGTTCCAGCAAGGCCGCTTCCGCCGACGGATCGATGGATCCGTCCGCCCGCAGCGGCAAGCGCACGAGCAGCCGCGCACCTAGCTTGGCAGCCGCGCGGCAGCCGTCCAGCAAGGTGCGGTCGGGCGGTTCGTCCAGTGCGGGCTGACACCCCAATTCGAGCGGCTTGTTCCGGTTGCGGGCCCACGCTTGCGCGGCAATCTGCGTCGCGGGAGGCGGAGGTGTCAGCCCTCTCACAGTGGCAAAATCCTCGGCCCCGCTGACGCCCAAGCCAAAGGCGATGAGTAGTCCAGCTTGAGCCTCCCTGAGGATGGAGTAGGTCTGCTCGACCGGGAATAGGTCCGGGCGGGCGTGGTAGCCATCTTCCGGCTCCAGTCGGATCCCAGCCAGCGGGAAATAGCGATAGGCGATCTCCTGCAGTTGATTGTGGACGTGCCGAATGTACCGCAAGAAGTCCTCGTCTTTCTCGAAGCGGTACGCCGCCGGAGCCGGTTCGTATCCAGGGCGGGCGCCCGTCCAAGCCGTTTGGGCAGTCTCGGCCGGAAAAAAGTACGGATGCCTCCAATCCGCAGCGTAGGAAAACGAGATGAGGAGGCCGAGGCCCCTGCTGCGGCAAGCCTGGCAGAGTTCGTCCAAGAGATCGCGTCCGGAGGCCTCCAGACTGTTGAAGTCTGTCTCGACCGTCCGAAACAGGCAGAACCCGTCCGCCCCCCGGGCAGTCAGCCCTATATAGTCCATGCCGCATGCGATCGCTAGATCCACGAGTCGTTCGGCGTCAAATCCGCTAGGATCGAACGTCGATCGGAGCTGCGCATACTGGGCAAGGGGGATTCGCTCGTCGAACTGCACCGACGGCCCGCGACCCAACTGGCTGAATACGCCGTACTCGAGACTCAGTCCCAAGTCGCAGGACCGGAACCACTCCACGGCAGCGCGCCTCGGGCTGTCCGCATAGAGAGACTGCAGGCTCTCCAAGTAGCGCGGTGCCGAAGACTCCGGCCGTGGTGGCGTGGAACAGCCAACGAGCCCGGTTGCGGCCGCAATGAAGGCGCGCCGACGCATCCGTTGGATTGTATCGCCACGGCTGAGTGGACGCAGGTTGGTAGACTGGCGACGTGCGAAACGCTCTCCTCGGCACCTTGATCTTGGCCTTGTTCTCAGCCTGTTCGGCTGGGTCGGAATCGGCGGAACCGACGCCGATGACGACTTCGGTACACATCTTTGAAGCCGAGAAAGGCGGCTATGCGCACTACCGTGTGCCCGCCATCGTAGTCTCCCCGTTTGGAACGGTCATGGTCGTGACGGAGGCCCGTGCCAAGGAGCGAGGCGACTGGGGGCTGCAAGACATTCTGATGGTCCGGAGCAAGGATGGCGGGCGAACATGGGACGAGCCGCGCAAGATCGTGGACCTAGGGGGCGCACCGGAACAGAACGAAGCGGCCCTCGCGCAGGGCTTGGCCGAGCCGGGGGTCACTACGTACAACAACATCGTGCCCATTGTCGATGCGCAAGAGAATGTCGTCCACTTCCTGTTCTGCAGCGCGTACAAGCGTGCCTATTACATGCGCAGCGCAGACGACGGCGAGACGTTTTCGCAGCCAGTGGACATTACGGACACATTTGAGCGCTTCAGGGACGAGTATGACTGGAAGGTCATCGCGACCGGTCCTGGGCACGGGATCCGCCACAGCAACGGGAGGCTGGTCGTGCCGGTGTGGCTGTCTGACGGCACAGCTGGGCATGCACATCGACCGTCAATCGTGTCGACGATCTACAGCGACGATGGCGGCGTAACGTGGGAGCGCGGCGATGTGGTAGTGAGGCACCCCGATCTCAAGAACCCATCCGAGACGTTGGCTGTTGAACTCTCTGACGGCAGCGTCATGCTCAACATCCGCCACGAATCGCCGAATCACCGTCGGGCGGTGACCGTAAGCCCGGACGGCGCGACGGGATGGTCTGCGCTGCGGTTTGACGAGGCGCTCTTCGAGCCGGTCTGCATGGCAAGCCTGTTGCGGGTCGGCGACTCGCTGGTGTTTGCGAATCCAGACAGCAAAGAGCCGCGCGATCCTCAGAATCCCGACGGCAATTGGAAACGTCACAACATGACCGTGCGATTGAGCGAGGACGAGGGTACCACCTGGCCGTACGAGCGAGTCATCGAGCCCGGGGTCAGCGGCTACAGCGACTTGGCTGCCGGTCCCGATGGAACGATCTACTTGGTCTACGAGGACGGCACGCCCACCGATCGCGGAACTCACGTGAAGTACTTGACCGTGGCAAGTTTCGACGCGGACTGGATCCGTCGCCAGTGACTCGCCGCGCTTCTTTCGTGGCCAAGTCGCATGAGTTAGCCGCGGGTTGCGGCCGTCTCACACCGGCCGACTCGTCGATTCAGCGATCTTGGTCAGCTCCTTGACAACTCCCGCGTTGCCGGCATCGTCTATCGCGTTGCGAAACTCCCCTGGGTCATTTTCCAGATCGAACAGCTCGCTGCGCTCCCAGCTGAGGTAATTGAACTTCCAGCGGTCGGTCCGGACCATGATGATCGGCGGCCTGCCCACGAAGCGGTCGTCCGCCGTGAATACCCTGCGACAGAAGTAATACTCCGAATAGGCGAATTCGCGCGCCGCATGCCGCTCGCCCCGGACCGAAGCCGCGAACGAGCGGCCGTCAAGTCCGCCGGGGGCGTCCAATCCGCACAACTCCGCCAAGGTCGGCAGCAGGTCGACCTGCTCGACGATGTGCTCCCTAGCCGTTCCGGCACCGGTGTGATCGGGCGTACGTACGATTAGCGGCACACGCACCGACTGCTCGTACATGTTGTGCTTGGTCCACATGCGGTGAGCGCCCGCCATTTCGCCATGGTCGGAGGTGTAGACCACCACCGTGTTCTTGTCTAGGCCGAGTTCGCGCAGCGTGTCAAAGACCCGTCCCACATTGGCATCCATCTGCGAGACATTGCCGTAGTAACCGCGAATGGCATCGCGCAACTCCTCATCGGTCTGCTGGTACCAACCGCGCTCCTTGGCCCGCACCAAATGTCCGTGGAAGCCCGTCTCCAGCGCGTTGGGAACCCGCTCTGGCAGCTCAATATCGGTGCCTTCGTAGAGATCCCAGTACTTGCGCTGAGGCACGAGCGGCGTGTGCGGCATGAAGAACGAAGCCCACAGGCAGAAGGGCCGGTCCCTGTGCTCGCGCAGGAACCGCACGGCCTCCTCGGCATAGAACGTATCCCGGAACAACCGTTCGGGCATTGCAGACGGCCGCCCGCTCGTGCCTCCCCCTGCACCTTGGTCGGCGCGAAAAGCTTGGGCTTCCCGCTTGGTCAGCCTCGCCAGATGCGTAGCGGAGTTGACCCGGTGCGCAAACCCGTGCCGGCGGCTCTCGTCGACGAAGTGCATCTTACCAATGGCCGCCGTGGAGTAGCCGTGGTCGCCGAAGAGGTGTGCCACGGTGCGAGCGTCTGACGAAAGCGCGTCCTGCAAGATCTTGGCGCCATGGCGGCTGGGGTAGTTTCCCGTGATGATGGAGCCGCGAGATGGCACGCACACCGGAGACTGGCAATAGGCGCTCTCGAAGCGGACGCCCTGGGTCGCAATCTCATCGATGTGCGGTGTCTGGGCCTGCGCGTGGCCATAGCAACCCGAGGCGGCTGCCTGGTGCTGGTCCGAGCACAGGAACAGCAGATTCGCGCGGCGCGTCTGGGGGAATGCGAAGAACGGTCCGGCTGACGCCGCAGCTAGGGTACGAATGGCAATTCGCCTGTCCACGGCTGCCACTATAGCAGCGCCTAGGCTAGCCGGGTCGCTTGAAGCAATACACCTCGCCGCTGCGCGAGCCGATCACCAAGCGGCCGTCTGCAATCGCCGGAGAGGCGACGATCCGACCTCCGATCGCGAACTTCCACTTCAAGGATCCGTCCTGGTGCCCGAGCGCATACAAGTGGCCGTCCATCGAACCCACCCAGATGACATCGCCGGCGAGCACTGGAGAGGAATCCACCCGCGAGCGCGTTTCGAAGTCCCAGCGCAACTCGCCCGTAGCCTCGTCAATCGCATGGACTCGCTTGTCCCGGCCGCCGATCACTACCAGGCCGTCGCTGACGACAGGCGAGGCGAAGAACTCGTAATCGGTGTCGGGGTGGTCGTAACGCCACGCGATCCGCTTTCCGCGCCAGTCGATCTTCAGCACTTGGTATCCGAACGTGCCCACATAGGCCGATCCGCCCACAAGCGCAGGAGAGGCCGCGACGTAGTCTTGCATGTCGACCCAGGCGTCCTCTTCGCCGGTCTGGATGTCAATGATGCGGAACTTGCCGTCGCAACCGGTGATGAATGTCTTGCCGTCCACCACGGCCGGGCTCGAATTGACCCGGTCTTCGGTCTGGTATTTCCAAAGCAGTTCGCCTGTCTGCGGCTGGAATGCATACAGGTGTGTGTCGTAGGACGTCACCAGCACGGCTTCGTCGCTACAGTGGGGCGAGGACAGGATCTCGGCGAACGTTTGGTAGACCCACGCTGATTCCCCGCTCTCCACGCTGACGGCGTGGAAGTACCCTTCTTCGTCGCCGAAGAAGACCATGCCCCCGGCCACGCAGCCGGAAGCGGGCACGCCCAGGTTCGCTTGGTAGACCCAGTTGGCTTCGCCACTCTCCAAGTCCACCGAGTGGAAGCGCCCGTCCATCTCGCCGAAATAGACCGTGCCGTCGACTATGATTGCGGTGGAGTCGACTCCGCCGGGAGCCTCGTAGACCCATTCGACCTCGAGCGGCGGGTCGAAGGCTGACTCCGCAATTGCATTGCGCGCGCTATTGCCGAGAAATAGCGGCCAGTCAGACGCCAGTGACAACGGCGCGGCAAGCGCAGCAGCCGCAAGCCCCGCCGTCCAAGCCCCGCCGCGGGCTGCCAGAAATCGCTTCAGCACTCCTTTAGCTTAGGCAATGCCGGCATGGCCGCCCTGCGCTCGGTGGCGTAGGGCTCAGAACGTCGCGATGGGATTGAACGGACTGCCCGTGCCGCCGCCCACCGCCATGGGCGCAGCAGTCACGAGGAATTCCCAGCGGTTCTGCCGGGCTGCCTCGGCGGCGACGGCCTCGAGGTCGAGGTTGTCGAAGATTGGCATGCCCATCGCGATGATGACCAGTTGATGGATCGGCTGGTTGACGCCATCCACCAGCGAAGGCGACACGTCGCTAGCAGCATCGCTGCCGAGAATTGCGGCGTCTCTCTCCTTGAGCCACTGCGCACTCGAGGCGTGCAACCCGGCCGATTTCGCAGAGACATCCCAAGGTCCTTCCGCGTCACGTTTCGCCCAGCGGCCGGTCCGAATTAGCACGATGTCCCCGCTCTGGACCTTCGCTCCCGATTCCTGCTCCCACGCATCCAAGTCGGCCGGGTAGATCGGCGTGCCGGGCTCTAGCCAATCCACGCCCTTCAGGCGCGGGATGTCCATCAGCACGGCCCGGGCAAAGATGCCCTGCTTGAAGTTCGTCACGGCCAGCTTCGGGGCGCCCTCAGCCACCACCTCCGCTTGCGGGAAGCCGTTGTACATCTCGCCGTTGAAGGCCATGTGGCAGAGCGAATCCATGTGCGTGTGGGCGTAGCCGTGATAACTGACTTGGTAGTCATCCGAAACGAACTGGCCCGGGTTGTTCAGGCCGACGTTCAGCATCTTGTGCAAGAAGGGCCGCGGGTTGTCGACCGCTTTGTCCTTCTCGACATCGCGCGCCAGAGACACCGAGACGCCCTGAGTCACCAGCTTGGCGGCGGCCAAGCGCGTCTCGGGAGTGATCAGATTGACGGCGCCGAGCTGGTCATCGTCACCCCAGCGGCCCCAGTTGGAGAGCGATTCCATCCAGCCGTCCACGTCGGCCTTGGTCACGGTCGGCTGGCCGTAGGCGCAGGCCAGCGAGAGCACGATGGTGGCAATCAGGATCTTCTTCATCACGCCAACAGCTTACCAGCAGGTACCTGATCCCAGCCGCGCGAGAACGTCAACTGCGATTCGCCGATCGCAGTCACCACTGTTCGCGCCCGACGATGCCGGTTCCCTCCTCGATTCGTACTAGAGCGTTGGCCCTCACGGCCGGGTACGCCTCGCTCTTGCCGGTCGGCCATCGAACCTCGAGGTCAGCGCTGGCGGCGTCTCCCAGTCCGAAATGGAGCCGGCTGTCGTTGGCCGAGTGAAAGCTCGACTGGCTCAGCACTGCCTGGGCCTGGCGCCGGTCGCCATAGCTGGCGATCACCGTCGCGCCAATGGCGCTGCGATTGGAATCGACCCCGACTAGCTTGACCTTGAGCCAATTCGCCTGCCCGCCCAGGTCGTTGCGCAGCAAGCTGGGCGGCTGGTTGAGGTTGACAATCAGGATGTCCACATCGCCGTCATTGTCAAAATCGCCGAAGGCGCAGCCTCGGCTAGAGTGCGGCGCAGCGAGAGCACTGCCCGCCCCTTCGAGCAACTGCTCGAATCGGCCGCCGCCGAGATTGCGGAACAGAACTCTCGGAGTCGCCGCCGGATACCGCTCGAACTGCAGAGCGACTTGGGGGTAGACGCTGCCTGTCACGAAGAAGATGTCCGGCAGACCGCTGTTGTCCAGATCCGCCAAGCCAGCTCCCCAGCCCACATAGCGGGTCTCCACGCCGATCCCCGAGCGCAGGGTCATGTCGTCGAAGTATCCCTCCCCGTCGTTGCGGTACAGCACGTGCGTGTCGTCCGAGAAGTGCGTCTTGAACAAATCCAAGCTGCCGCTGCAGTCATAGTCACCAACCGCGACGCCCATGCCGGCCTGCTCGGCGCCGTCCTCGCTGACAGCGCAGCCGCGCTCGAGAGCCTCCTCGCTAAACGTGCCGTCGCCGTTGTTGCGGTACAGCAGGCTCGGGCTGGAATCGCACGCGACGAAAATGTCCTGCCAGCCATCGTTGTCGAAATCGGCAGCCACGGCGCTCAGCGCATAGCTCTCCGAGGCGGACGCGATGCCAGAAGCGACGCTGACGTCCGTGAACGTGCCATCGCCGTTGTTGCGGTACAGCAGGTTGTGCCCGCGCCGCAAGCCGCGCGGGCCGCAGACCACGGGCACTCCCTTCCAGACGCAGACCGACGACTCGCCGGGCAAGGGCACCGTCTCGAAGTCGAACTCCAAGTAATTGGCCACAAACAGGTCCAAGTGCCCGTTGCGGTTGTAGTCGAGAAACGTGCAGCCCGAGCCCCAGCGGACCTCCGGGCGGGCCAGTCCGGCTGCCTCGGTCACGTCGCTAAACGTACCGTCGCCGTTGTTGCGGTACAGCACGTTGTGCCCCCAGTACGTGATGAACAGGTCGTCGGACCCGCTGTTGTTGTAGTCGCCCACGCACACGCCGCAGGCCCACCCATGCCTGACCAATCCGGCCTCCTCGGTGACATCGGTGAAGGTGCCGTCGCGGTTGTTGCGGTACAGCCGGTTGGTTGCCCCCGCCGGGACTGCGTCCAAGGTCCGCCCGTTCAGGACAAGAATGTCGAGCCAGCCATCGTTGTCATAGTCAATGAACGCGGCGCCGCAGCCGATCGTCTCGAGGATGTAGCGGGGGTTGTCGGCCGAACCATAGATCGTCGGCTGCGTCAGGCCCGCGGCCTCGGCCACATCTGTGAACCGTGCGTGAAACGGCAGGCCGGAAGCCTCGGCGCGGGGCTGCGCTCGCACCCCTCGGGATGCCACCCCCTGCGCTCGCAAAGGGCGGGTCGCAAACGGCGCCAGCGCCAGCAATTGTCGCCGAGACATGCGTCCCGTCATGGCCACAATGTAGCAATGGCGGGCCAAACGAACTCGAGTGCTGCTGCCGTGCCCCAGCCTGCCGGACAGGCTCGCAGAGACGCCACCTGCGCCAGACGGGAGTACAGTGTTGACACGATGCGGCTGCGGCGGGGCGGTGGGACAGACCTGAGCCGCCCGGCGGTTCTGCCATCGGCCGCCTGTAGGACGCCTCACCCGTGACCGCCTGTCTGCGTCGTTTCCTGCCGATCCTGTGCGCAGCCGCGCTTTGTGGCAGTTCCACGGCGCAAACCGCGGACGAAGCGCTCGCAAACGGTGTTCGGCTCCAGCAGCAGGGTGATCTGGAGGGAGCCATCGCGGCATTTCGCCAAGCTCTGGACTTAGCTCCCGACCGCATTGACGCGCTGTCCAACCTGTCCGTGGCCTACCTGCAGAGCGGCCAGCCGTCGCAAGCGCTGCCGGGCTTGCGACGGGCGAGAGAGGCGGTTCCAGAGCACGCGGGCATCGCCTACTTCCTTGGCTTGGCGTATTTTCAGGTCGAGCGCCACGCCCAAGCGCGGGAGCTGCTGGCCTGGGTGTTGAACCGTCAGCCAGCCAACTACCAGGCATTGCACCTGTACGGCCTGTGCCTGCTCAAGCTGGGCGATCTCGAGGACGGGATCCGAGCGCTAGAGCGGGTAGTGGCTTCCGAGCCGAACAACCGGCAGGCAGCCTACACCCTCGGCTCGGCCTATATCAAGGCCGGCCGAGCCGAACTCACCCAAGCACTCGTCAACGAGCGCCTGAGCGACGACGAGACGCCCGAAGCCCTCCTGATCAAAGGATCGCTACAGCTCGCCAAGAAGCACTTCCAAGAAGCGCTTGCGCTCTTGCAGCAGGCTCGCTCGGGCAACGCCCGCCTTCCGACCCTACATTCGCAGATGGGAGTCGCGCTGCTGTATGCCGCACGCAGGGAGCGGGCGGCAGCGGAGTTCCGAGCCGAACTCGCCATCAATCCGGCCGATTTCAACGCAAACGCCTTCCTCGGGTGGCTGCTCCAGCAGGACGGCGAGTCCGCACGGGCGCTGGAATTGCTGGAGCGTGCCTACACCCTGAACGAGTCCGATGCGGGCGTGCAGTACTTGTTGGCACAGGTGCACAGCGCCCAGGGGAGCTGGAGCGATGCCGAGGCGCTGTTGCGCCGCGTCGTGGAAGCGCAGCCGGACTTCACGCCGGCGCACGTGATGCTGGCGAGGGCCTATGCCAAGCTAAAGCGCAATGACCAGTTCCGCCGCCAGCAGGAGATCATCAAGCAATTGAACGCGCGCCAGCAGGAACGCGACCTGCAAGGCGTCGACCAGCTCTACGATGGGACCTTGCTGTCGATGCCCCAACGGGGCACGCCAGCGTCTGCCGACCAGCCGGGGCCGAGGCCATGAACCTGGATTGCCCAAGTACTCGCGTGGCGGCGGGCGCGGCACTGCTGGCCTGGGCGGCCCTGGCAGGCGTGCCCGCGTCTGCGCAGACCGGTCGCGGAGCCAGCGGCGCAACCATCCGGTTCGAGTCCGTACCGCCCGCAAGCAGTGGAATCCACTGGGCGCATGTCAATGGCATGTCAGACGAGCGCCACCTGCCGGAGACCGTAGGCGCGGGAAGCGCGTTCTTCGACTTCGACGACGACGGCTGGATGGACATCTACCTTGTCAACAGCGGACGGTCTGACTTCTTCGAACCCGGCCGCGAACTGTCCAACGCGCTGTACCGCAACAACGGCGACGGCACCTTTACCGACGTGACGGCCGCCGCCGGCGTGCAAGGCGGGCAGTTCGGGATGGGCGCGGCGGCGGCGGATTTCGACGCCGATGGCGATACCGACCTGTACGTGACGGCCTACGGCCGCAACCAGCTATTTCAAAACCAGCGGGACGGAACCTTCCTAGAGGTCGGCGAAGAGGCCGGTGTCGACGCCAGCGGCTGGTACACCGATGCGGTCTGGTTCGACTATGACAACGACTCGCGCCTCGACTTGTTCGTCTCGGGATTCATTTCCTACAGCTTGGAGGAGGCCAAGTACTGCGGCGACAACGAGGCCGGGCGGCGCCACTACTGCATACCGCGCTCGTTCCGGCCAACCAAGTGCCGGCTGTACCGCAACAACGGCGACGGCACGTTTAGCGACGTGAGCGAGGATTCGGGCATCGCGAGCGTGGGCAGCAAGTCTTTCGGCGCCGTGGCGACCGACATCAACCGGGACGGCGCGCTGGACCTATTCGTCGCCAACGACACGATTCAGAACTTCTTATTCGTGAACCAAGGCGACGGGACGTTCTATGAAGAGGGCCTGCTGCTCGGGGTGGCTTATAGTGACGCGGGCACGGCGCGATCCGGCATGGGCGTGGACGCGACAGATTACGACGGGGACGGCTGGCAGGACCTGTTCGTGGCGAACATCGACCAAGAGATGTTCAGCCTGTACAAGAACCTCGATGGCGCCGATTTTGTCGACGCCTCGCTCGAGGTGCGCCGGGAGACCCGGCTCTACAGCGGCTGGGGCTTGCGCTTTTTTGACTTCGACAACGACGGCGATGCGGACTTGATCCTCGCCAACGGCCATCCGGACGACATGATCGGGCTGTTCAAACCAGAGGTCAGCTACAAGCAGGAACTGCTGCTTTTCGAAAACCGGGGCGCGGACTTTGCGAACGTCAGCGCCACCGCCGGGAGCGTGTTCGAGGGGGAGTACCCCGCTCGCGGCCTGGCAGTGGGAGACTACGACAACGATGGCGATGGCGACGTGCTGGTGTCCAACAACGGCGCGGCCCCGCTGCTGCTGCGCAACGACACCGAACGCCGCAACCAGTGGGTCGGCTTGCACCTGATGGCGACGGACAGCAACCCCGAGGGAGTCGGGGCCGTGATTGCGTGGAAGGCGGGCGGCCTCGAACGGAGCCGTTTGCGCACCAGCGGCGGCAGCTACCTGTCCTCGCACGACCGGCGCGAAATCCTCGGGCTGGGTCCCGCTTCGGACGCTGAATGGATCGAGGTCCGCTGGCCCAGCGGCACCGTCGACCGCCTTGAGGGCGTCACGCCGGGCAAATACCATGCCGTCCGCGAGGGAGCGGGCATCGTGCCCTAGCCGGCCGCGCCGCTCCAAGCCGGGTCAGTTCCGCTGGTGTACTCTGGGATTCGGCAATGTTCCGCAACAGCGAACGCAAGCGCTTGGAGCAAGAGCGCCGCAACGATGGCAGGCTGCCCCCCGGCCAGGCGCTGACGCTCAAATGGCCCGTCTTGCATGTGGGTGCCATCCCGCCGTTTGATCCCGACACGTGGCGGTTCGCCGTCTTCGGCCTGGTCGACCAACCGTTCGAGCTGAGTTGGCAGCAATTCCAAGCCCTGCCGCGCAAGCGCGTGCAAGCGGACTTTCACTGCGTGACCACTTGGAGCAAGTTCGACAACGTCTGGGAGGGCGTCTCGTTGAGCACGATTGCCGAGCGTGCCAAGCCCAAGCCGGAGGCGCGTTTCGTCATCCAGCACTGTGAGGGCGGCTACACGACGAATACTCCACTCGCCGACCTGCTGGGCGAGAACGTGCTGCTGGCCGACACCCACAGCCCGGAGCCGTTGACCCCAGAGCATGGCGCACCGCTGCGTATGATCGTTCCGCACCTGTACGCTTGGAAGAGTTCGAAGTGGATTCGCGGCTTGGAGTTCACGGCGGAAGACCAAGCCGGGTATTGGGAAGAGCGGGGCTACCACATGTATGGCGATCCCGTCCGCGAGCAGCGCTTTGGCTAACGGCCCGCGATGCTGACCAAGCTTCTCGAGCGAATCCGCGGCGGCAGCCGACAACCCCGGCCGGAACTGCTGGGGCGTCCGCCGATCCGGCGCGAGAAGGCATACGCCGCGGACAGCGGATACGTCTACCAGTACACCTACGAAGGCTACCGACCGGCCACGCGTTCCGACTGTGCCGGCGTCGAGTTCGTCTTCCGATGCACGTCTGATAGGGCCGCCCGCTTCAAGCTCACCGTCTTCGCTCCCGACCAGAGCTTCGCCGCATGGGAGCAACTCGCCGGCCGCGACCTGAACGAGGTCGAACGCTACGCGATCGTAAAGATGCAGCTCTTCGCAATCTTCGACGAGTCCGAGCATGTCCGGCGCGACGACGAGTGGCGGCTGACCGCTGAGCAGGTCGAGCGCCACGTTGCAGACCTGGACCTCTGACGGCGGGACGAACGTACAATGGGCGCATGAAGACGCGCGCCTGCTGGCTCGTCGCGGCCTTGTCTGCAACCCTGTCTTGCGCTGGGCCGCAGCCCCAAGATGAGCAGTTCGCGACCCTGGCGCAGGACTACATCGAGGAGTTTCTCGAGCGCTACCCCGAGTACGCCACGTCCTTGGGCGACCACCGCTACGATGGCAGGCTCAACGACTACACAGCCGCCGGCGTGGCTGCGGGCGTGGAGTGGAACAAGCGCTACTTGGCGGAACTGGCAGCGATTGACCCTGCGCGCCTAGGCTCCGCCAACGCCATCGACTACGAAATCTTGCGCAATTACGTCGAATTCAGCATCTGGTCCTCCGAAGTCCTGCGGGAACACGAGTGGAATCCGATGCGCTACGGCGTGGGTGACGCGCTGTATTCGCTGCTGGCGCGGGAGTTCGGGCCGCTGGAGGAGCGTCTGGCCAGCCTCAACGAGAGGCTGAAGGGAATTCCCGCGGCGCTGGCCGCGGCCCGCGCAAGTCTGGCCGATCCGCCGAGAATCCACACCGAGACGGCGATCCGCCAGAACGACGGGGTCATCACCCTGGTTTCCAAGACCCTCGACGATTTCGTCGCGGCGGCCCCGGCCATGGAAGCGCAACTAGCCGCCGCGAGGGAAGAGGCGGTCCAAGCACTGGAAGAGCACGGCCGCTGGATGCGCGACGAACTGCTGCCTCGGTCGACGCGCTCGTTCCGGATCGGCGAGGAGAAGTTCCGCGCCAAGCTCGCCTATACGCTGCATTCCGACCTATCGATGGAGGAAATCTTGCAACGCGCCGAGCGCAGGCTGGCCGAGTTGCAGGACGAACTCTACAGCACCGCCCTGCCGCTGTACCGAGAACACAACCGCGACGCCGACGAAGATGCGCTTGCGGACCGGCCAGCCGTAATTCGGGCGGTACTCGACATGCTGGCGGATTCCCATCCCACCGATTCGTCGATCGTTGAAGACGCCCGGCAGGATTTGGCCGAGGTCACCGAATTCACTCGAGCGAACAGGATTGTCTCCGTCCCGGACGAACCGCTGCAGATCATCGTGATGCCGGAATTCCGCCGGGGGGTCTCCACGGCCTACTGCGACTCGCCCGGCCCGCTGGAAGAGAGCGGCGAGACGTTCTACGCAATCTCGCCAACCCCCCAAGACTGGACGCCGGAGCGCAAGCTGTCCTTCTACCGTGAGTACAACGATTTCATGCTGCAAGACCTGACCGTCCACGAGGCGACGCCGGGACACTACTTGCAACTCGCCCACTCCAACCGCCTGCAAGCGCCCACCAA
Organism: Bryobacterales bacterium; assembly: GCA_965207255.1. GTDB lineage: Bacteria > Acidobacteriota > Terriglobia > Bryobacterales > UBA6623 > VXMF01. The sequence continues at coordinate 2,371,465 of OZ242276.1, forward strand.
GATTCGGTCGATCTTCTCGTCAGGCACCTTCATCGAAGGCTGGGCTGTGTACTCAGAGCAGGTCATGGTCGAGCAGGGCTTCGGCGGGGCGCGCTTCAAGATGCAGCAGCTCAAGATGCTCACCCGTGCCGTGATCAACGCCGTGCTAGACCAGAAGATCCATGCGGGCTCGATGACCGAACAGGAAGCGATGGACATGATGATGGGCCAAGGCTTCCAAGAAGACGGCGAGGCGGCGGGCAAGTGGGTGCGGGCCCAACTCACGTCCGCGCAGCTCTCGACCTATTTCGTCGGGGTCACCGAACACAACGACATGCGCGATGCTTGGATCGAGCGTCACGGCACGATCGAGGACTGGCAGGCATACCACGACAAGGTGCTCTCGTTCGGCTCGCCGCCGGTACGGTTCGTGCAGGGACTGCTGGAGTTGTAAGCGCGTGGACCGGAATCCGCCACAACCCGCAGCCAGCGAAGTGTCTGTGGCAAGGGCACGGGGCTGGCATGCGCGCGGCTTGAGCTTGGCCCTAGCCGCCTGCATCTGCCTGGCATCTGCTTGCTCGGTGAAGAAGTTCGCTGTCCGCCAAGTCGGCGACGCGCTGTCGTCGGGGCCATCCACCTTCGAGACCGACCCGGATGTCGATCTGGTGGGCGACGCCCTGCCATTCAGCCTCAAATTCGTCGAGAGCCTGCTGGAAATCACGCCCCGCCATCGCGGCCTGCTCGTCACGGCCGCCAAGGGGTTCGCCCTGTACGCCTTGGCTTATGTCGACACCCCCGGCGAGATGCTCGCCGACCAAGACTACCAAGAGGGAAAGCGGCTCCGAGAACGCGCCAAGAGGCTCTACCTGCGCTCTCTGGCATTCAGCATGCGAGCGCTCGAGGCGGCCTATCCGGGAATTTCCGAAGACTTCCGCAACAGCCCCGGCTCGGCTGCCCGCCGCGTGTCGAAGAAACACATCGACCTGTTGTACTGGGCCGGGGCGGCGCTCGGCCTGTCAGTCTCGGCCGATCCGACCGACGCGTCCATGGTCGTGCGCTTGCGCGAAGTCGAAGCGATGCTGGACCGAGCGCTGGAATTGGACGAGACTTGGGATCGCGGCGCTTTCCACGAGTTCCGGCTGAGCTTGGAGTCGGCCAAACCGGGCGGCGGCGCCGAGAGCGTCATGGAAGCCAGCTACTTGCGAGCCCTGCAGCTTTCCGCGGGACAGCGCGCCGGCCTGTTTGTGGCGTATGCCGAGGTACGCGCGATACCCAGCCAAGATCGCGAACTCTTCGAAGAACTGCTGAACAAGGCGCTGGCGGTTGACCCCGACGCGCACGAGCAATACCGCTTGCTGAACCACCTCGCGCACCGGCGAGCACTCTGGCTGCGCGCCAAGATCGATGACCTGTTCCTCTGATCCAGAGCTGCGCTTTGAGGCAGCCTAGGGACCGCACCTATACTAAATACGTCCCCTTCGCAGGCTTGCCACACAGGTATTTGGGGCGGATTTGATTGGCGCGATGAGAAGACTCGGCTTCTTGCTGGCAATCGCCGCGCTGACCAGCTTGGTGCCTACCGCAGGGCTGGAGTCTGCGCTAGGCCAGAGACGCCGCGCCGGCAAGTTGCGGCTCGGAACAGTCGCCCCGAAGAACAGCGTCTTTCACGAGATGCTGCTGAAAATGCGGGAAGAGTGGCGCGAAATCACTAACGGAGCGGTCGATCTAGCGATCTATCCAGGGGGTGTCGCCGGCGACGAGGTCACCATGCTGCGCAAGATGCGCGCTGGGCAAATGCAGGCGGCGCTGCTGTCGGGGAGCGGCATGGGGTTCCTCGACGAAGGCGTCAGCGCCCTGCAGGTGCCGCTGATGTTCGATTCCCTCGACGAATTCGACTTCGTGCTTGACAAGATGGCACCAACCTTAGAGAAGCGCCTGCACGACGAGGGCTTCACGGCCTTGGGCTGGGGTGACGCCGGCTGGGCATACTTCTTCGCCGTCAGGGAATTCCGTACGCCGAAGCAACTGCGCGAGATGAAGCTGTACACGTCCAAGGGCGACGATGACATGATCCGGTTGTTCGGCGAGTTCGGCTTCCGCGCGATCCCCTTGGATCTGACCGAACTGCAAACGAACCTCGAGACCGGATTGGTAGATGTCTTTGCCGTGCCGCCGCTGATTGCAGCCGGCTACCAGTGGTTCGGCTCGGCGCCGAACATGCTCAACATGCGCTTCGTCCCGATCTTGGGATCGCTGCTGGTCAACAATGACGTTTGGGACGCGATACCGGCCGACCAGCGGCGGCGCATGAGAGCAGTCGCCGCGGAGCTGACGGTTGAAATCGAGAAGGTGGCGCGAGCGCAGGAAGCCTCCGCGATCCGCTCGATGCAAGAGTACGGCCTGCGCGTGATCGAGCTTGACGAGCCCACGCTTGTCGAATGGAAGCGCGAGATGGAAGCAGTGTATCCGCGACTGCGCGACCGCTATGCTCCGGGCGAACTGCTCGACGAGGTCGTGGGCTGGAGAGACCAGTACCGCGCCCGATGACCCGGCCGGGAGGCCTGACGGGGAGGGAATGGCAATGCCTGCCCTGACCCGCCGCGACCTGCCGCGGATCCAGGCAGCGCTAGCGTCCGAAGGGATCGCGCTGCCGGTGATCACGACCGGGCTGTTGTCCAACCGGGACCCTGCGCCCCGCCCGACGCTTTACACCGCCGCCAAGCTCGGTATCCCCTTCTTCAAGCCTGGATACTACCGCTATCGATACGCAGACTTCGAGCGCCACCTAGTCAAGGATGACGAAGCCCCGCGAGGGGCCCGGAGGATGGTGGGGCGGTTGGCTTTGGCCGCGGCCGTACGCGTCACGTCGCTGCTTCCAGGAGGACGAGCAAGAACGCCGCCGACGGAGGCCGTGCCGCAGGAACGGGCCGTCAAGCCAATCAAGGATCGGCACGCGGGGTGGGCCGGTACGGGAATTGGCAGCGGGGTGCGACAAGCCGTCCTGCTCCCGGTTCACGCAATCGACGGGCTCTCCGCGCCTTTCATGGCCGGACTCCATGCCATCGTGACCCTCCCGGGGATGGCGATTCTTCTCCGCGCTAGGCAGGCGGTCGCGATCTGCAACGGTCCTCCCGCGCATGCGCTTCGACCGATTCGGAGAGCATGATGTTTCCGGTCCGGGCCCGGCTGGCGGCAGTCATCCTTCTGGCTGGTTCAGCGCCAGTCGCCGCGGAACCACGTTCAGGTCTTGCAGTGGGAATTGCCCAAGCGAACGGAAACTTGGTGCCGGTGGCAACGTTCGATGGCTCGGGCTGGTCGAGCCCGTGGCCGCTGGATCGTCGTCTCGATGAGAACCTGGCAAAGGGACTGGAACTTCCGGCGGAGTGGCTCGGGGGAATCGGGTCGCTGCGGGACTGGACCCTCTGGTTCGAGAACCCCGGGCCGCAGGCATCAAACAGGCGACGTTCGGCGGAATGGACTGCCGGACTCTCGGCCTCGGGCACGCCGGTTGTGGCCGATGGACTTGTCACTTCCGCAATGGGGTGCTCTTCGAATCTCGCACTTTCCACCGACCTCGAAGACCTGCGATCATCGCTCATCGAATGTGACTCTTGCTGTCCGGAGCCCAAGAGGGGGATCGCCACGACCGGACCAGTCCCGCCAGAACTGGTGGAGCGATTGGAACCCGAAGCCGCCCTGACCCGGATGATCGTCATGCGTCTTGCCCAGACATTCGACCTGCTCGAGAGCCGGGCGATCGAGCGAGAGTCCGAACGGCAGGGGATCGTCGACGGACAGCTCCGGCACACCGGGCAGTGGCGGGATGCGCGGCGAAGACAGGCGATTCCTCTCCGAGTCCGGCGAGCGTTCCGCGTGCACGAAGCCAGTCCCACAATCTACTACCTGGAAATCCAGCGATCATACGACCATGTCGAAAGAGAGGACCCGGGATTCTGTCCGGGATTCTCGTTACTGAAGATTTGGGTTCGCGCCGGCAGCGGACCGGAGCTGGCTGCGGTCGATGGCGAATTCCTCATCAGTGATTGCGACGGAAAAGCATCCACGTCCAACACTCCGGTGCTCTACTGGGCGCACGAAACCGGAATTGACTTGCTCGTGCGCCGATTGGGCTGGGAGAGCGAATACTACGCGATCGTGACGATCAGTGAAGACACTGTCTCGGAGCGGACCACGGTATTCTTTCGGAACCGAGAATAGGCAAACGAACCAGTGGACCCGGTCCTCTGCCGGCGTCCGTACTTCTCCATCAACGTGGCAGCTGAACCGTCGTAGGGCTGGGGCTTCCACGCCTGGCGACCGAATCGTCGGCAGTGCGGTGCCGCAACCCGTCGAGGATTCGCCGACGTCGCGTCTGTCGAGGAAGCCGTGCGCCGCCGGAACGCCAAGGCCTAGAGGGCCCTCGCCCGAAGGGAAGCGGGTTCCGCTCCGGAGACTCGCGACTCGGCACCGAAGTCTCCAGCCACGAGACCCCGACGCCAGTGCACAGCAGCGGCGGCAGGAGCCCCGGCCTTAATGGCCCGAATCCGAAAAGAGGGTGCCTGCCGGCACCCGAAGTCACCATGTTGCGCAAGATGCGCACCGAGCAAACGCAGGCAGCGCTGCTGTCGGGGAGCGGCATGGGATTCCTTGACGAAGGCGTCAGCGCCCTGCAGGTGCCCCTGATGTTCGATTCCCTCGACGAATTCGACTTCGTGCTCGACAAGGTGGTGCCGACCTTGAGAAGCGCCTGCACGACGAGGGCTTCACGGTCTTGGGCTGGGGTGACACCGGCTGGGCGTGCTTGCTCGCCGTCAGGGAATTCCGCACGCCGAAGCAACCGCGCGAGATGAAGCTCTACACGTCCAAGGGCGACGATGACATGATCCGGTTGTTCGGCGAGTTCGCCTTCCGCGCGATCCCCTTGGATCTGGCCGAACTGCAAACCAACCTCGAGACCGGATTGGTGGATGTCTTCGCCGTGCCCCCGCTGATTGCAGCCGGCTACCAGTGGCTCGGCTCGGCACCGAACATGCTCAACCTCCACTTCGTCCCGCTCTTGCAACGCGATACCGGCCGGCCAGCGGCGGCACATGAGAGCGGTCGCTGCCGGCCTGACGGTTAGAATCGAGAAGGCAGCGCGAGCGCATGAAGCGTCCGTGATCCGCTCGATGCAAGAGTACGGTCTGAGCGTGAACGAGCTCGACGAGCCCACGCTTGTCGAATGGAGGCCGTGTATCCGCGACTGCGCGATCGCTATGCTCCGGGCGAACTGCTCGACGAGGTCGTGGGCTGGAGAGACCAGTACCGCGACCGATGACCCGGCCGAGAGGCTCACTGGGAGGGAATGGCAATGCCTGCTCTGACCCGCCGCGAACTGCTCGCGGCCTCCGCCGCGAGCGCTGCGGCAACCGGCACTGCGGCCGCGCACAAGCCGACACTGTGCCTGTTCACCAAGCACCTGCCCCATCTCGGCTACAAAGAACTGGCCGCGACCCTGCGCTCGCTGGGCTTCGCCGGCGCGGATCTGACAACGCGCCCTCGGGGCCACGTGTTGCCGGAAAACGTGGAACGCGACCTGCCGATGGCCCACGCAGCGCTGGCCTCCGAAGGGATCGCGCTGCCGATGGTCACGACCGGGCTGTTGTCCAACCGGGACCCTGCGGCGCGCCCGACGCTTTACACCGCCGCCAAGCTCGGCATCCCCTTCTTCAAGCTCGGATACTACCGCTATCAGTACGCCGACTTCGAGCCCCACCTGGCCAAGGTCAAGGCAGACATGGAGAGTCTGGCCGCTATCGCGGGCCATGCCGGCATCACAGGGGGCTTCCACAATCACTCGGGGACCTATGTCGGCAGCGCGCTGTGGGACCACTGGTGGCTCTTGCGCGATACGGACTCCCGGCAGATCGGCTTTTACTTCGACCCGTGCCACGCCACGATCGAAGGCGGCTCGGCCGGCTGGGAAATCGGCTTCCACCGCTTGCGGGACCGACTCAAGATGGTCGCTTGCAAAGATTTCTATTGGGAAAAGAGCGATGGCAAGTGGCGCTCCCGCATGTGTCCCTTGGGCCAGGGGATGGTCGACTACCCGAAGTTTTTCCAACTGCTGGCAGCCAGCGGCTTCAGCGGGCCGATCTCGCTCCACGTCGAGTACCAGATCGAAGCCCCCACGGAGGCGCAACGCCTCGAAAAGGAGATGCACGCCATCGAAGCCGACTTCGCCTACCTGAAGTCCGTCTGCGACTCCGCCTACGGCACAGCCTGATGCGAGCGCTCACCGCCATTGCAGGCAGAACTGCGTGCGTGGGACGAGCACGCGCTGTTCTCGCGGCGACTTCCGCCGGGCGCAAAGGCGGTGCCGAATCACCGCGACAGCTCATGCGACCTGACATCTGAAGCTGTGAGAAACGCGGAAATCAGGTTTCAAAAAATCCCCCCCCCCCCTTGACAGGCTTGGCTGGCGGGTCTACCGTGCAAGCAGCTTCCTGTCGGCAGCACGTTCGATCGGAGGCCACACCGGTGAGCCGACCTTTGACACATTCTCGATGGCGGATGCCAACCGAAGGGCGGTTCCCACTGTTGATCGGGCTCAGTCCGCCGTAATCCGCGGCAGGCGTGAGCGAGCCATCAGTTCGATCCATCGGCAGGTCGCCCTGCCAAGGGGGGATCATGAACTATCGCAATTCGGCCCTCACGCTGCTCTGCCTACTGATCGGCGCTAGCACTTGCTGGGCCCAGGTATCGGGCCGGCTGTCGGGCACCGTCACGGATCCGACGGGTCAGGTCATCGTAGCGGCCGAGATTACGGTCACCAACGCAGGCACATCCGAACAACGGTTGGTCCAATCCAACGAAGCGGGCAATTTCGTCGTCGCGGCACTACCCCCTGGCACGTACTCGCTGAACGTGCAATCCGAAGGATTCCAGTCCTATGAACAAACGGGCATCATCATCAGCGCGGACCAAGCCTTGGCTCTTGGCAGCATTCCGCTGTCCATCGGCGCCGTAACCGAAACGGTCACCGTCCAGGCGGAGGGCGCGGCCGTCGAAACCGACACCGCAGGCGTCAACGCCCTGCTGACCAGCAACCAGATGGACGGTCTGATGCAGCGCGGACGGGACATCGTGGCCCTGCTCACGGTGCTGCCGGGCGTCGCGCAGGTCGCTAACAGCGATGCGCTCGGCGGGAACTGGGGCTCGCGCACACCGAACTTCTCGGGAGCCAAGAACGGCTGGAACAACTTCATGCTGGATGGCATGCCAGGCAACGACATCGACGACACCACGACCTTCCACGTGTCCGTCAGCATGGACGCGATCCAAGAGGTGAGCGTCAAATCGACCGCCTACCAAGCCGAATACGGGCGGGTGCCCGGCGCCCAGGTCAATATCATTTCCAAGTCGGGAACGAACGAGTTCCACGGTTCGGGATATTGGTTCAAGCGTAACGAGGTGCTCAACGCAAACTCGTTCGACAACAACCGCTTCGGGTCCGCAAAACCGCCGTATCGTTTCGACACGATCGGCGGCGTACTCGGCGGCCCCATCAAGAAGGACAAGATGTTCTTCTTTCTCAGCCGCGAGGACTGGCGGATCAAGAAGCCCAGCCGGAGGCACCGTGCCACGGTGCCCACTGCGATGGAGCGCCGGGGCGATTTCTCCAACAGCGTCGAGCAGAACGGCGCGTTGATTCCCATCATCGACCACATGACAGGAGAGCAGTTCCAAAACAACATGATCCCCGCCACGCGTGTCCATCCCGCCGGACAGGGCATCTTGAACTTCATGCCCGATGCAACGGACCAGGGCCTGTTCGCTTCGCAGGGCATCAACTACACCGAGCTGTCTCCGTCTGCACATCCCAAGGGCCAGTGGCAATTCAAGGTCGACTGGGTGCCGACGCCGAACGACCGCATCACGTTCAGGCCGCGCTTCTGGAACGCAGACATCCAGGCCCAGCGCGAGTCCGTGGCCTTCAATGCCTTCAACGACAGCATCTTCAAGCAAGCGCACCACTACGAGTACATCAACAAGAACTTGCAGGGGATCTACAACAAGACGCTGTCTCCGACTCTGGTCAACGAATTCCGCCTCGGGCTCGGCCTGAGCCGGGAATCGGGCGCCCTCAACGACGACTTCCAACTTGAGAATCTGCGCAAGGACGCCTACCCGGGCCTCGCCGACCTCGGTCAGCTCTTCCCGTCCGCGAATCCGCTGAACCTTGTGCCGCGGATGACGTTTGGCGGCATCCCTAACGGACCAAGGGTGGACTACGACCGGCGGACACCAATCGCTGCGCATGACGAGCGCATCGTCCTGTCGAACAACATGAGCTGGTTCAAAGGGGACCATACGATCAAGGCCGGCATCTACTGGGAGCTGAACAACGCCAGCGAGGGGCCGCGATCCAGCGATCCGGGCCACATGGGCACCTTCGACTTCCGGCGCAGCAACCTGAACCCGTTCGACTCGAACCATCCGTTCGCAACCGCCCTCTTGGGCGATTTCTACTCGTACTCCGAGTCGAGCGGCCAGACCGAAGGGCTCGCGGCGTCGTACACGGTCGAGTGGTTCTTGCAAGACACATGGAAGATCACGCCCAAGCTCACACTCGACATAGGCGTCCGATTCTCGACGTTTACGCCTTGGCGGCTGCGCGAGAACGAGGGTTCCGCGTTTGCGATCAGTCGCTACAACTCCCAGACCGCACCACACCTATACGCTCCCTACCGCCTCGTGGATGGCGGTCGGGTCGCAATTGATCCCTTCACGAACTCGATCTTCCCCGCACCGTACATTGGGGCGACCATCCCTAACCAAGGGGAACGGCTCAATGGGCTGATCGTCGGAGACGGCTCCACTGACTATCTACACGGCTACCGCGAACGTCCCGCCATCCAGCCGCAACCGCGCTTGGGCTTTGCCTACGATCCGTTCGGCAAGGGCAAGACCGCGATCCGGGGCTCGTTCGCCGTGCAGTCACAGGCGATCATGGGCGCCCAAGGATCCATGTGGACGGTGACGACCTCGCCGCCGATCTTGGAATCGCCCAACGTCTACTTCGGCAACATGAACACGTTCCTCAACACCGGACAGGCTCTCTTCCCGCCGGGCGTGAAGTCATTCCAAGCGGAGTTCAAGCCACCGCGGATCTACCAATACAGCCTCGGTGTCCAGCAGGATATCGGTGGCGGCACCGTGCTCGACGTCAGCTATGTCGGCAACAGCGGTCATCGGCTCTATGCGGTGAGAGAGCTCAACGAACTGGCGCCAGGCACGCGCTTCCTCGATTCGAGCACAGACCCGACCACGGGCGGCGTACTGCCGATCGCCTTCTTGCGACCCTACCGCGGCTACCAAAGCATCAACCACCAAGAGAACACCAGCTACTCCAACTACAACGCCCTGCAGGTCAGCCTGAACCGGCGCTACACGAGCAACTTCCAGTACGGCGTCGCCTATACGTGGTCGAAGTCGATGGGCCTCGGGGATCACGACCGAGACAGCCTGCCCCAATTCCGTCCGGCGAGGGAATACCTCTACGGGAAGTTGGAATTCGACCAAACCCACATGATGGTGGTGAACTATCTGTGGAGCCTCCCCAACGCCACGATGTTCGCGGACAACGTCGCAGCCAAGGCTGTTTTCCACAATTGGGAGATCGCAGGCATCATCACGATGGCCAGCGGATTCCCGCGCGGAATCGGCATGAGCTACACCGATGGCGTGGACCGCTGGGGCGGCGGCGACTCGCCGAGGGCTAATATGGTAGCGAACCCGATCATCTCCAACAAGAATTTCGATCGTTGGTTCAATACCGAGTCGGTAGCGGGCCCGGGTTTCGGAGATTTTGGCAATGCGCCGCGCGATGTATTCCGGGGACCCGGCCTCAATAGCTGGGACATCACGGTCTACAAGTACTTCCCGGTCTCCGAGACGGTACGCTTCCGCTTCGCGATGGAGGCATACAACATGTTCAACCACACCCAGTACGACGGGGTCGATTCGTCCGCGCGCTTCGACGCTTCGGGCGCGCAGATCAACGGCAATTTCGGACGCATTACTTCAGCACGCGGTCCGCGCGTGATGCAGGCTTCGCTGCGGTTCGAGTTTTGACCTGCGGCAGCCGTTGCAAGCATTGGCACAAGCGCCCCGGACTCTCTCAGGGAGTCCGGGGCTTATCCATGCTCGCTGCGGCCTGCGTTGCATTCGGGCAGGCGGTGCTGGATGAATCCCAGCTGCGCCAGTTCCGAACGGCCGAGGAGCATTTCGCGGCACAGCGCTACGGCGAGGCCGCCAAGGGCTACGAGGATCTTGCAACAGCTGTGCCCGACGCGGCCGAATTGCACGCCAAGCTGGGCCTGAGCCAATTCTTCAACCGGAGGTGCGATCGCTCTGCACCGGCATTCCAGCGCGCGCTAGAACTGCACCCGGACCTGCCGGCGGCCAAGGTGCTGTTGGCAATCTGCCTGTCCGAGCTGGGCCGCTACCGAGAGGCGCTGCCCGGATTGGAGCAGGGCTACGCGAACCCGCCCGACTATCCCGGCGTCAAGCGCCTGGCGGGCCTGGAACTCGTGCGCAGCTATCTGGGCTTGCGGCAACCGGCGCAGGCCGCCAGGGTGACGGCCGAACTGCAAATCGCCCATCCTGACGACCCGGAGATCCTCTTCCACGCGAACCGGACCTATCGCGAGGTGGCCGTACAGGCCGCTTTCGAGATCGCCCGCGTGGCGCCGGAATCCGTGTGGGCACACCAAGCCATGGGCGAGGCCTACGAAAGCCGCCAGTTCTACGACTTGGCCATCATGGAATACGGCAAGGCGCTGGAACGAGAGCCGGACAGGCCCGGCCTGCGCTTTCGCCTGGGCGAGGCCATGCTGGCGCGGGCTAGCGATGCGAGCCAAGCGGACGACGCCCTCGAACAGTTCGAGCTAGAACTCTCCGCCAATCCCAGCCATGCAGCCTCCGCTGTACGGGCCGGCGAAATCCACCACGCCAAGTCCGAGCTGGACAAAGCGCTAGGCTACTTCCAGCGGGCGGTGAACCTGCGACCGGACTTCGGCGAAGCACGCCTGGCGCTGGGCGCAGTGCTGCTGGACACAGACCAGGTCGCAGACGCGGTCCGCCAATTGGAACGGGCGATCGAGCTGAATCCAACGGATGCCAGCTCGCGCTACCAACTCGCACGAGCGTACCGCAAGGCGGGAAACATGCCCGCTCAAAAGGCCCAACTGGCCGAGTATCGACGCCTGCAAGATGAGCGCAGGCAGCTTGACCAGCGCATCCTGCTCGGCTCTCCCCAGGCGAATAGTCCGTACGCTGAAAACGAACTCCCCGACAGTTCACAATAGGAGTCAACCATGAGACACCACCAAACCCTACTGATCGCCTTGCTGGCCGTCGCCACGCCCGTCTGGGCCGGAGACTGGCTGACTTTTGGGTACGACGCCCGGCGCAGCGGCTGGGCTCGTTCCGAGGTCACTCTCAACAAGGACAACGTGGGCGAGATGGTTCTGAAGTGGAAGACCACGGTCGAGAACGAGGAAAAGTCCCTGGCGGCGTTGACAGCGCCGATCGTGGTAACGGACGTGCGAGTGGGGGAGGGACGGCGCGCCCGCAAGGATCTTGTCTACATCGCCGGCACGGGCGATGTCTTCTACGCCATCGATGCGCTCAACGGCGAGATTGTCTGGGAGAAGAAATTCCGGACGGACGTGGTGAACAAGGTTCCCGGCATGTGGCTCTGCCCGAAGGGGCTGAACGCGACTCCCACCGTCGATGTGTCCAAGAACACGATCTACGCGATCTCGACGGACGGCCGCCTGTACGCGCTGGACCTTGCCACGGGGAAAGAGAAGTACCGTGCCCAGCAGTGGGTGCCCGCATTCGCCAAGACATGGAGCTTGAACCGTATCGGCGACGTGCTCTACACGCCCATCTCGCAGAACTGCGGTGACGCTGTGTCGGGCGTGACATCCATTGACGTGTCGAACCCGGAGAACTTCGTGATCCGCGTGTGGCGCTCCACGCCCGAGTACGGCGCGGGCGTATGGGGCCGGGCGGGCGTCGCCATCGGCAAGGATGGGGGGATCTATGCCGGGACTGGAGACGCGCCGTACAATCCGGGCTTGCGCATTTTCGGCAACACCATGTTCCGCTTGGACCCCGATACGCTCGCATTGGTCGACTACTACACGCCTCCCAACTGGGAATATGTCTGGAAGCGGGACTTCGACATCACAGCCTCGGCCCTGGTCCTCGATTACGAGGGTCGCGAACTTGTCGTCATCGGCGGCAAGGAGGGCGTGCTCTACCTCATGGACGCCGAGAACATGGGCGGCCTGACCCACCACGACAACCTCTACACCACGCCGCTGCTCTCCAACGACGACGAGTGGTTCGAAGCCAAGGGCCTGTGGGGCGGCTTCTCGAGCTATGTGGACGCCCAAGGGCGGGTCTGGGTCTACGCTCCCACGTGGGGACCGGTCTCGGTGCAGGCACCCAAGTTCCCAATCACGAACGGACCGAACCCGAACGGTTCCGTGATGGCATTTACCGTGGCGGACCACCCCGACACCGGCAAACCGTACCTCAAGCCCGAGTGGGTCAGCGGCGACTCGGCCGTGCCCGAACCAGTGGCGATTGCAAACGACGTCGTGTTCGTGCTGTCCAACGGCGAGAATGCGCGGCAATCGATCAACGCGGGCATCATGCCGTTCGGCGAGTTCAATTCCGAGGAGCTGCTGAAAGACACCCAGCGGATCGAGCACGAAGAAAACGCCCGCTTGCAAGCTCTGGACGCCCAGACCGGTGCAGTCTTGTTCGATTCCGGCCCCGACGCCATCGACACTTGGAGCCACTTCACCGGAATTGCGGTCGCAGACGGGCAAGTCTACGCAGTGGATTACTCATCCACCCTGTACTGCTTTGGCCTCAAGGACGCAGAGTAGCCCAGCTTCCGCCCGGACGGCATAGCACTGTTAGCACCTGACCGACTGAATTGCAGGTTCGCGGCGGCAAGCGAGCAGATCCAGCCTGCTGCCCCAGGCCGGAACTGGCCGTGGGGCGCCAGTCCGAGCCCGGGTTGCCTTCAAAAGGTCTCCGATTCCGACCGCTTTCTCAGCTCGCGGAACTTTCGTAGCGCTGCCGCCGCGCTGCGGCGGTCGCCAAGCCGCCGGTGGATCCGGGCCAAGGCGTAGTGCGGGCGATGGTCGGAAGTGTCCAAAGTTGCCGCACGGGTGAGGGCATCAATCGCCGCCGGGAGTTCTGACTCCCGCTCCAACAGCAGTCCGAGCCAGTAGTGGGGCAGCGCTTGCGTGCCGTCGTATTCGAGCGCTTGTCTCAGGTATCGCTCGGCCTCTTCCAGCTGGCCCTGGCGAAACAGCAAGGACCCCATCAGCAGCGGCGGGTCCGCAGATCGCGAAGCGCGCCGCTGGTTCAACTCATTCGCTATCAAGTAATGCTGGCGGGCGAGATCAACGTCGCCCAGAGCTTCGTAACTCCTGCCGAGATAGCTATGGTTTTCCGGCGCTGCAGGACTCAGGCGAACGGCCTCGCGGAACGCCCGCCCAGCCTCGTCGAAGCGCTTCGTGGTGTAAGCGTTCAAGCCGAGATAGTAGTGGGCCATCGCATCTCTCGGCGCGAGTTCGACCGCAATCCGGAAGAAGGTCTCGGCCAGATCCTCGTGGCCCAGCCTGACCAAGCACAGGCCGAGGGCCTTGCTGGTATCGGGGTCTTGTTCGTCCAACGCAAAGCTCTGCTTCAAATCGGGCAGCGCTGCCTCGAACCGACCCTCACGGTAGGCAATCAGCCCCCGCAGCAGCAGGTTCCGAGCCGTCAGCCCCGCACTCGCAACATGCTTCTCGAGAGCCGCAGCAGCCTCGGAGAGCCTGCCGCCGTCGATCAATTGCTCGATCGCAGCAGAGCCCTCGGGCTCGGATCGGACTGCGGCTTGCGCGATAGCGGGCCTCGGCACTGCCAGTCCCGCGAGTCCCAACACTGCCAAGCCCGCCGCCACGCGGGCGATCTTGCGCGAGCACGCGCCGCGACCGGCCCTGGCGGCCAGTGTCCCGCAGATCGTGCGAGTTGCGACCGTCCGCCCTATACGACCCGGTTGGCTGGCAAACCCGGCGCCCAGCCCCCGAGCCGACGCCCGGGAACGGCCCCCAAGCCGCCGTGCGTCGGCACTCTGTGGTCCGTCCCGCTCCGGCATCGCTCGCGTCCTCTCGATGCCCAACAGTATGGCTGACTGCGACGGCAAACGGCGCACGGCCCGCAATGGAAGCGGACTTGTGCTCAGAGCTGCGGAGCTAGCGCAGGCTGAAGTTTTCCGGATGCATCGAGGCATCGCCGCGAACGGTGACGCTTGCCCCGGCAACCGATTGCAGGTTGTCCATGTGGGTGCCTTTCTTCTTGAGCGATTTCGCAATCTCGGGATGGACCCGCAACGTCAGTCCCTTTTCCGACGCGCCATCCTCGGAACCGCCGTTCTTCGCTTGCCGGCTGGCGGCCGAGAAGATCTCCGACAACACCGTCTCCGACGACTTGACGGTCCCGGCCCCGGAACAGGCGGGGCAAGGCATGCACAGGGACCGCTCCAAGGACTGTCGCACCGACTTGCGCGTGATGACGACCAATCCGAAGTCATTGAACGGCAGCACGCGTGTCGGCGAGCGCATCTTGCGCAATGCCTCTTGCATCACTTGGTGGACCTGCTGACGGTTCTTGCGATCCTCCATGTCGATGAAGTCGACCACGATGATGCCCCCGAGGTCGCGCAGGCGCAGCTGTCGGACGATCTCGTCCGCGGCTTCCAGATTCGTCTTGAGCACCGTGTCCTCGAGCCGGTCCGACTGTCCGACATAGCGCCCGGTATTGACGTCGATCGCCACCAGGGCTTCCGTTTGGTTGATCACCAAGTAGCCCCCGGACTTGAGCCACACTTTTGGCCGGAGGGCCTTCTTCAGATCCTTCGTGATGCCGAACGCATCATGGATGGGCTGCTTCTTGGTGTAGAGCTTGACGCGCTCGGCCAAGTTCGGCTGGAAGCGTTCCACGAACTTCACGATCCGCTTGTGCTCGTGCTTCGAGTCCACCCACACGACCTTGTAGTCCTCGCTGAGGTGTTCTCGCAAGATCCGCTCGCCGATGTCGAGGTCGCTGTGGATCTCGGCGGGCGCCTTGGCCTGGTTCGCCTTCTCGCAAATCTCGTCCCACAGGGCGTGCAGTTGCCCCATGTCGGCCACCAGCTCCTCGTCACCGACGCCGCTGCACGAGGTCCGCACAACGAATCCACCCTCTTTGCCCTCGGAGTGCTTGTCCACCAGCTTGCGCAACCGACGGCGTTCGGACTCGGACTGTATCTGCTTGGTCACGCCGTTGTGCGCGGCCGTCGTCATGTAGACCATGTAGTGGCCGGGAAGGGAGACATGGCACGTGATGCGGGCGCCTTTCGCCCCCACCGGTTCCTTGCTCACCTGAACGATCACTTCCTGGCCGGCCTCGAGCAGACCCGCGATGTTGGCCGGCGGCGGCTCGGCGGGCTTGCTCTCTCTGGCCTTGGAACGGTCAGGCCGCGAGCCCTGCCTGGCCTGCGGCCGCTTGGCAGCTGGCTGGCGCCGCCCGGAACGACGGCGAGCGGATTCGCCCCGGCCCGGCCCGGATGCTTGGGCATCTGCTCTCTGCCCGCCCTGCGCCCTGCGGGTTCCTGCGCCGCGGCGATCGCCCGAGGGCCTGGCGGGCTTCCTGCGCCTGGACCTCGCAGGCCGGCCCCCCTCCCTAGGCTCGGCGGCGGCGGGCTTGGGCGCATCGGCCGGACCCTTCTGAAACCATTTCAGCGGATTCCAGAACTCGGCAAGGAGGGCGGGCGGGTCCACTTTGGCACTGCGCTCCGGGGGCTCGACAGCACCATCGTCCGGTTGCTCGCCGGACCCTTCCGTGCCCCCTCCGTCGGCGGAAGCCTCGCGATCGGCGGCGGGGCCGGCCGCCGCGGGCTGGGCCGGTCCGCCGGCACCCGGTTCACTGCCAGGCTCGCTGTCCCGGGCGGGAGCGGCATCGATTGCGGGCTCGGCGCCCCCTGCCTCGCCAGAGACTTCCCCAGACGCTGCGATCTCGGAGTCGTCCTGGTACTTGGCCAGTGACTCGCCGGGCAGCACGGTCCTTCTGCGACGCGGCTGTTCCTTGCGGGCTTCGGCATCGACGCTCTCGGCGGAGGCGCCCTCCGGGCTCGCCTCCTGGGACGATGGCGGCGACCCGTCCGCTTCGGCACTCCTGACCCGCCGCCGGCCGCGACGCCGGGAGCGACTGCGCGAATCGTCCGAGACCTGCTCGTCGGATGCCTGCGCGGCGGCGACCGGCGCTTCGGAATCGGCGCTGCCCGATTCGTCCGCGGGCATTCCCGGCTCGGGCGGCTCGGGCTGGGCCGCGCCGCCGCCCTCAATCTCAACCTCAGGCGTGGCAGCGGGAGCGACGTCTGTGACATACAGGAACGCATCGCGCTCCAAACCGATGTCGACAAAGGCCGATTGCATGCCCGGCAGCACCCGGGTGACGCGCCCCTTGTAAATGTTGCCGACTATCGACTTGTTCTCGTGGCGCTCGACGTGGATCTCGGCTAGGCGATCATTCTCGCAGATCGCGACTGTCGTCTCGATCGGATTCGATGAGATGACCAATTCTTGAGACATGGAAAAATCCTCCGGGAAAGGACCGCTCCGCGGCTGCAAGCCGTCTCGGCAACTGTCAGAACCTCCCAGCTCATACACTTGCCCAGAATCGGAACGCGCTGCGGCAAGCGGAGCGCCGCGCCATAGCGGGGCTCGCAGGCTGTGCTCGGCCGGATCCGGCCGACTGTCCGTCCGCAGCTTGAATCCTTCCCTGCTACCCTTCTTCCGCCGTGCCGACACCGCTGCTCGCGTCGGCCGGCGAGGTTCAATTCACGAATCGGTGGATCCGCACGCTGTTGACGATGCCGAGCATGGCCGCGACCGTCAGCAGGTTAGAGCCACCGTAACTCATCAAAGGCAACGGCAGGCCGGTTACCGGCAGCTTGTTGGCCACCATTCCGCCATTCACCATGATGTGGAAGAGCAGCACGCTCGCGACACCCATCGCGAGCAATGTCCCCTCCGGATCCCGCGCCGATCTGGCTGTGCCCACGATCCGCATCAGCAGCACGTAATACAGCCCCAGCACGATTGCAATACCTGCAAAACCCCTCTCCTCGGCAAAGGCCGCCAAGATGAAGTCGGTGTGAGGGGTCGGCAAGAAGCGCAGTTGCGTCTGCGATCCTCGGGTGAATCCCTGCCCCCACAGGCCGCCCGTGCCCACAGCGATATTGGACTGCCGAATCTGGTAGCCGATGCCCAGCGGGGCATCCTCCGGACTCATGAAGCCGATGATCCTGTCCCGCTGGTACGGCTTGAGAGAAGACCACAACAGAGGTACCAGCAAGGCGACGACAAGCGCTCCGAGCAACCAGTACTTCTTGGCAATTCTTGACAGGAACAACACGGTTAAGGCGATCGGGACCATGCTCAGCGCAGTGCTGAGGTCAGGTTGCAACACAACCAGCAGGAACACCGCTAGGAAAAACAGCGCGGCCAGCAGGAAGTCCCGCAAGCGCAACATCTTGGTTGCGTACCCGCTACAGTACTTTGCCACTACCAAGAGTAGCACCACCTTCATGAACTCGGATACTTGGATACTTAAGCCGAACGGCAAAGGCAGCCAGCGTCGCGATCCGTTCACGGGGTTGGCCAGCAGAAGGATCGCCACCAAGAGCAGTACGCCGATCACCCACAGCGTCGGCGAGAGCTCGACCAAATGGTGGTACCTGATGCACGACACAGTCCAGAAGACAGCGATCGCAAGCGCCAGCCAGATGATGTGCTGAGTGTAGGCCGGCTGAAATTTCGTGTTGAGCGTCGCGCTATAGATCTGCGCCAAGCCCAACATGGCGATCACCAGCGCCAAGCCAGCCATGGCCCAGTCAGAATCGCCGAGCACGCGAGCGCGGCCAAGCTTGGAAGAGGCGTTCATCCTTGCCCCTCCAACGCCTGCGCCAGTGCCTTACTGTCGTCGTTCAAGGTGGGGGGGCGACGGTTGAGCAGCCAGACCTGCAGCACATCCCGCACAACGGCAGCCGCATAATAGCTGTGCGCGGCGTTCTCCAGCAGCGCTGCTACGACGATCTCCGGCTTGGAGCACGGCGCGAATCCGACGAACCACGCGTCGTCCTCAAAGTCTGCGCGTCCGGACATGATCCGCAGTTCATTCGAAACACGCTGGGCGGTACCCGTCTTGCCGCAGACATCGATCCCGGACAGGCGCCCCTGGCGGCCAGTGCCGTATCCGTTGACGACCTGCCACATGGACTCGCGCAACGTTGCCAAATGCTCTTGGTCAATTGCCACTGTGCGCGGCCTAGGCGTGTCGTGTTCCGGATTGATCTCGCGCATCTGACCGTAAGAGACAAGGTGGGGTTGGTGCCAGACTCCGCCCATTGCCAAGCCGCCAATGGCGTGGGCGGCTTGGATGGGCGTCACCGACATCGCACCCTGCCCGATAGAAACCACGACCGTTTCGCCGGGATGCCATGGCTGCAAGGCAGTGCGCACCTTCCAGCGCACGGACGGGACCAGCCCGCGCACCTCGCCCGGCAGGTCCACGTTGGTTCGGTCGCCCAAGCCGGCCAAGCGGGCGTAGCGCTCGAGCACATCAATCCCAAGCTTGACTCCTAGTTGATAGAAATATACGTCGCACGATTGCGCGATCGCCTTGACCAGTTCCACCGTGCCGTGGCCGTTACGCTTGTGGCAGCGGAAGTAGTGCCCGCCATGGTTCAGGCCGCCCGTACAGTGAGCCGTAAATTCCGGGCCGGCCACGCCGGTCTGCAAGCCCGCTAAGGCGATGATCGGCTTGAACACGGATCCCAGCGCCCATGTGCCCTGGGTGGCGCGGTTTAGCAGCGGAGCGGCCGGATCGGTGTTCAGGGCACGCCAATCAGCGTCCCGAAATCCCGCCGCGAACTGGTTCGGATCAAAGGTCGGCGCACTGGCCATGGCCAAGATTTCGCCGTTGCGGGGATCCAAGGCGACAATCGCACCCTTGCGGCCCTCCAAGCCAAGTTCGGAAACGGCCTGCAGGTCGAGATCAATGGTCAGCCTGAGATTCTTGCCTGGAAGCGCGGGCACGTCGCCCACTGGCTCGATCAACCGCCCGGCGCTGTCGACCAAGAACCGCAAGCTGCCAGTCGTGCCGGTCAACCAGTGGTTGTACTGCCGCTCGATGCCACTCTTTCCAATCTCGGAGCCGAAGTCGAAGAGCAGGAATTCGCGCATCGCGAGTTCCGTCCGGCTGGCCTTGCCTATGTATCCGGTCGCATGAACGGCGATTTGTTGGGCGGGGTATTTGCGGCGCATGCCCTCGACGAGATCCAACTCGCGGAACGTGTGGCGGCGGGCCTGCACGAAGGCGAGCTCGCGGGGCGATAGATCCTCTTTGAGAACAATGTGCTCGAAACGTCCATATTCAGAGGCACCTTGCAACGTCTGCCAGATTTCGTCCATGTCCAGATCAAGCCCGAACGCGATCTGCTCTAAGTTCGCTATGGAAGTGTGGGCTGCATCAATCATTGCCGAATGGGCGATCTCGCTGTCTGCCATGACGCGGCCATGGCGGTCCAGGATGTCGCCTCGGGCCGCCGCGGCCGGAAGCGTCTTAATGCGATTCTGTTCCGCCTGCTCCCGGTATTCCTGGTTGCTGACAACTTGGATTTCCCAGAACGAAACCAGCAAGCCGAGAAAGATAGCGGTTGCGATCACCTGAAACAAGCGCAGGCGGCGACGCGCCACGAGATATCTTGAGGTGCCGCCGGGACTCATGGCCTGTCAGCTACCTTGGTCAGCATAGCGAAGACGGACAGTCCTAGGCCAGCGTGGACAGCCGCCAGAACGAGCCTGAGCGCTAGATCCGTCCCCTCGCCTGCTCCCAGCAGCAAATTGGAAATCACGCTGAACAGTGATTCGTACGCCAGATACGCCACAACAAAGAAGGAACCGATCACGACGGCATGATCGCGCCGCAAGTGCGGCCCCACCTGCGCGACCAAGTAGCCGCAGATCGTGTAGACGATCCCGTGCAGTCCGACCGGCCCGTGGGTCAGGCCGTCATACGCGCAGCCGATCAATGTGCCCAACAGCATCGCCGACACTGCGGACCGACACCACAGCATCAGATTGACGGTTGTGACGAATGGCAGGTTGAGCAGGCCGAGTCCGGGGTGGAGAGTCGGCAGCAGGGTTTGCAGGCCCAATGTGACGATCGAGATGCCTGCAAGCCATTGCCAAGGGACACGCGCCCGGCGGCTGGATTCGAGTGTGGGGATCGGCCGAGACCAGCCGCTCACTCAGCCTCTCCCGAAGCACCCGAGATATCGATACGCGCGGCACGTAGCGAGTCGGTCGCAGTGCTGAAGTCAGGCGGACGCCCGCCGAGGAGGCCGATCTTCTTCTCCTGCGATTCGAGCGTTCTCCGATAGGTCAGCTTGACGCGATCCGCCGGGCCAGCGAGCAGTCCGGCGCGCTGCCCGCCTTCGGCACTTGGCTCGGGAGGCGCTGGTAGCCGAGCCACGACCCGCCGGACCGAATCTGGAAGCAATTCGTGCTCGGCTCGCAACACGACGGCTACTTCCCGCAGGCGAGCCAAGTCTGCGTGCAAGCTGACTTCGATGGAATGCCGTTCGGCAGTGGTCTTAACACTGGCAACAGAGCCGACCGGCATGCCGGGCGGAAAGATGCCATCCAAGCCAGAGGTATAGACCTGTTCGCCTACCCTGACCGCCACATGGGGCGGCACGTAGTCGAGCCGGCACAGCAAACTGTTCGTCCCGCATAGGACGCCCGGCGCACCGCTTTGTCCAAGCACGACTCCGGCGCCAGACTCGGGGTCGTCGACCAAGACCACCATGCTGGACTCCCCGTAGGCCGCCACGACCTTGCCCACAATGCCGGTCGGCACGACCACGGCCATGCCTTGCCGGATGCCGTGATCCCGACCCCGGTCGAGAAAGACCTCCCGCGCGCTGCGACTAGGCCCGCGAGCGATCACCTGGGCAGCCAACGTGAGGGACGCAAGGCTCGCACGGTATTCATCCAACTCGTCGCGGCCGCGCGCGCGGACCAACTGCTGCTGCAAGTAGTGGTTCTCGAGTCGCAAGCGGGAAGCTTCTGCGTCAAGCCGACGGTTCTCGGCGGCGGTGCCAACCAGCCCGACATAGCCTGACCACACCTCCGATACCCCCCGGAGCACCCACTGGCCTGTCAACTGGAACGGCCTGAACACGGTGCTGCTCCAATAGCTCAAGCGAGAATCTAGCGTACGATCCTGGATCTGCTGGCCCACCAGCAGCAGCTGCAGAAAGAGCAGCACCGCTAGCAGGATGCTATTCCTACGCCGGACCAGCGATTCTTGCATGTCTGCCCTCCCCTCGTTCCGCTCCAGTTGCGCTAATGGATGGCGACCCTACCGAGCAGGTCAAAATCGTTCAGGACCCTCCCAGTCCCGTTGACCACGCAATGGAGGGGGTTCTCGGCCACCGAGACAGGCACCCCGACTTCGTCGCGGATGCGCTGGTCAAGATTCTTGAGATAGGCGCCGCCGCCGGTGAGGACGATGCCCCGGTCGCAGATGTCGCTGCTGATCTCGGGCGGCGCGTGTTCCAATGCCTCCCGGACCGCGAACATGATCTTGTCCACGCACTCAGCGATAGCCTCGCGAATCTCGCTATCGCTCACTTGCCGAGCTTCCGGAACGCCCTTGACAAGATTCCGCCCCTTGATCTCCACCGTGGCGGGCGTTTCGAGCGGCTTGGCCGCGGCTAGCGCAACCTTCACTCTCTCGGCAGTGCGCTCGCCAATCAGGAAGTTGTGCTTGCGCTTGAGATATTGGATGATCGCGTCGTCGAACGCGTTGCCAGCCACGCTGACTGAGTTGGAGTACACGACGCCGGACATGGAGATCACAGCAACGTCCGTAGTGCCCCCGCCAACATCCACGACCATGCTGCCGGCCGGCTCTGAGACGGGCAGGCCGGCACCGATGGCCGCCATCATCGACTGCTCGACCAAATGCACCTCGCTGGCACGGGCGCGCATGGCCGAGTCCACGACGGCGCGCCGCTCGACATGGGTAATGTTTCCGGGCACGCCGATTACGATCCGCGGATGGACGAAGATCTTGCGGTTGTGCGCCTTGCTGATGAAGTAGGTGAGCATGCGCTCGGCAATCTTGAAGTCGGCAATCACGCCATCTCGCATTGGGAGGACGGCTGTGACCGTACCCGGCGTGCGGCCGAGCATCCGCTTGGCCTCGACCCCGATCGCCTCGATTTCGCCGGTGGAGTTATTGACGCCAACGATCGAAGGTTCGTCAACCACGACGCCCGTGTCAGCGATGTAGACCAATGTGTTCGCGGTACCGAGGTCAATCGCTAGGTCGTGGGAGAAAAGCGATAGCAGAGAGCGCAGCTTCATGCAAGTTCCTCCGACGAATCCAACCCTTGCCGCCTAACCGGATAGCCTGAACGCAGACAGAGCACCGCGCTGCCCTTCCAGAACGGAATGCCGGGAGACGCCGAACCAGCCTCGCAGCAAACGTGAACCATCCCAACACCTCGGGCCACCGTCAGGGTATCACATTCCTGAGACT
This sequence comes from Bryobacterales bacterium, assembly GCA_965207255.1. Classification (GTDB taxonomy): domain Bacteria; phylum Acidobacteriota; class Terriglobia; order Bryobacterales; family UBA6623; genus VXMF01. The sequence goes on from OZ242276.1 coordinate 2,394,151, forward strand.
CGGGCAGAAAAAAAGGGCCGCTTGCAGATGTCGGATCCAGTGTGGGGGCAATCACTGTACGCCTAGCCTAACGGACGCATGGGCAACGTGGCAACTACAGATTGTATATTTTGGCACGAACGACACAATTTATCTGGTCTCTGTTGGAAAATGCTTGGACGGGCGGCCAGAATCGGCCGCTACCTTCTGCCGCCGCCAACTCCGAGACCCGGGGAACCATTCTAGGAGGCGCACCCGGCCAACGCAGCTGGCCCCAGTTACAAGCTGTCCAACTTCGCCAAGCACCGGGCCATAGACACGATCCGACCCGCCGCTGGGTGGGGAGATCCTCGCTCAGCGAGCCGCCGGCGAGGGCGACCAGTAGAAGCTTCCGTGTCGCGGGCGGCCTGCCAGCAGGGCCAGGCCAAGGCCTTTCAGCCCTGGGGCACCCGTCTCCGAGCACCGTACCGCTGCCCGGTCGCTCTCTGTCCAACACAAGAGGTGACGGACGGCCTGGCTCAGCCTACACAAGCTGCCGCTGGGCCATGGTGCCATCAGGCCGGGCGCGGCTGCAAGGTCACGCGGAGGTCGACGGGACCCACCCCGGGGGAGCGGTAGCAGCCGAGCGGCGGTGCCAAGCTTTGGCCAAGGCTCTGGTCGCCATCGCGGTCTAGGCGCCCGAGGGGGCGGGATTCGGCCGAGTCCGCATGCGAGTCGTGGCTGACGGGTCGGCGCAGAGCCTGCTGGGGTCCGTGCGCGAGGCGGTCGGGCCGGGCACTATGCTGCTTACGGACGCTTGGCCGGCTTGCTCCCAGGTGGGGCCTGGGGCATCCGCACGAAGTGGCGATCCTAGGGCATCCCAAGAACGGGCACTGCGGGCAACTTGAATTCGCTCGGGCCAGGTGCCTACACTCGTTTACTGGCCGACAGCGGGCTGCACCGTGCCCGAAGCTCGGCGGAGGTCTTAACAGTCATGAATAAATTGCGCGTGGCGGTTATCGGAACCGGATTCGTGGGCCGGGTTCACGTCGAAAACATCCGTCGGCAGGCCGACGCCGAGATTGTTGCGATCGCCGACCAGACCGAGGAGCTCGCGGCCCAGTTTGGCAGAGCGCTGGGAATCTCCCGCACCTCCGGGGATTATCGCGAGCTGCTGGCCGATCCCTCGATCGACGCGGTCCACATCTGCACGCCAAATCACACCCACTTCGCGATCGCCCATGACGCCATCACCGCCGGCAAGCACGTGATCTGCGAGAAACCCTTGGCGATGACGGCCGCGGAAGCACAAGGCCTGGTCGAGCTGGCCCGCTCGAAAGGCATCGTGCATGCCACCAGCTACAACTTGCGCTTCTACCCGAACGTGGCGCAAATGCGCCGCATGGTGGCTACCGGGCAGGTGGGCGACGTGCTAGCAGTGCAAGGCACCTACTCGCAGGACTGGTTGTTCTTCGACACCGACTACAACTGGCGGCTCGAGCCGGAAGTGGGCGGCAACTCGCGCGCCATGGCCGACATCGGATCGCACTGGTGCGATCTGCTGGAGCACGTCACCGACAAGCGCATCCGAGCGGTGTGCGCGGAACTGGCTACGTTTCACCCGGTGCGCAAGAAACCCAAGAAGCCGATCGAAACCTACGCAGGCAAGATGCTGGAGCCGGAAGACTACGAAGACCGCCCGATCACGACCGAAGACTTCGGCGCGATCCTGCTGCGCTTCGACGACCGGGCGCGTGGGGCGCTGACGATCAACCAAGTGGCCGCGGGGCGCAAGAACCGGCTGCTGGTCGAGATCTACGGCACCAAGTGCGGCCTGGCGTGGGACGGGGAACGGCCGAACGAGCTGTGGATCGGCCGGCGCGATGGAAACAACGAGCTGCTAGTCAAGGACCCGTCCCTGCTGGAAGAGCAGGCGCGCCCGTTCGCCGACCTGCCGGGCGGCCATGCCGAAGGCTACGCGGATACGTTCAAGCAATTCTTCCGACGCTTCTACGCGGCCTGTCGGGACAGGTCGAAGGCCGGGGACGTGCCGGGATTCGATGCCGGCCTGCGGCAGTTGCGACTGGTCGAAGCGGTCTTGCGCAGCCACCGCGAAGGCGGCTGGGCGGATGTCGAAGAGTAGCCGCTCTGCGAGGCGAGTCGAAGGCATGCTGCTGTAGACTACCGGAGGTGGCAGCTATGGAACCATTGCAAGTCGGGCTGATGTTCTGGACCGGCGGAGTGCTCGGAAGCGACGCTACGCCCGGCGAGATCGCGGAATCGGTCGCCTCGCTGGGAGCGACATGCGGCCAGCTGGGCGTGCACGGCGCGGCGGAACTGACCCCTGCTGCAGCCGAGCGGTGGCGAACCGCCCTGGATCATCGTGGACTTGAGGTGGTGACGGCCTTCCTCAGCTTCGAGGGGGAGAGCTACGCTAGCATCCCAATCTGCGCGCAAACCGTGGGCTACGTGCCGCCCGGCACGCGCCGGGAACGGGAGTTGCGGACCTACGCGGTCTCGGATTTCGCGCGTTCGCTCGGCATTCCCGGCGTCGCGGCACACATCGGCTGCCTGCCGGAAGATCCGAGCGATCCCGAGCACAAGGCTGTCCTTGAACTAGTGCGGCGCGTGTGCGACCACTGTGCCCACAACGGCCAAACCTTCGCGCTCGAGACCGGACAGGAGCCGGCAGCGGCACTGCTGGAATTCCTGCGGGCAGTCGACCGGCCGAATCTGGGGGTCAACTTCGATCCCGCAAATATGATCCTGTACGGATCCGGCGACCCGATGGAGGCCCTGAGGACACTCGGGGAGCACGTTCTGACGGTACATTGCAAGGACGGCACGTGGCCGGAGGCAGCAGGTGCGTGGGGGCGGGAGACGCCGCTTGGCGACGGAGACGTGGGCATGCGGCGGTATGTCCGCACGCTGCGCGAGATCGGCTACACCGGCCCGCTGGTGATCGAGCGCGAGATTGTCGGCGAGCAGCAGCGCGCCGACATTCGGCGGGCTATCGACCTGCTCAATAGCATCCGGGCCTGAATTCCGCTCCCCGCACTGACCCCGGGCCGCCTAAACGGCGGCCCGCGCTGGTAAACTTCGATTCAGGCGTGGCCAGAGGATTCGGATTCGGCTTGGCCCTGTGCGTTACGGCCCTGTTATGGGCCGATGCCCTGCGCGAGGCGGCACAGGCGCTGGAAAGCAACGATTTCGCCGGCGCCATACCCCACCTAGAAGCGGCGCTGGAGGACGACCCCGCCAACGTCAACGCCCGCTTCAACCTAGCCTATGCCCGCCAAGCGACGGGCGAGAGCGCTGCTGCGATCCACCACTACCAAGTGATCGCCGAGCGACAGCCGGACCTGATTCCGGCCCGCCAGAATCTGGCCACGCTGCTGATGCAAGCCGCCAGATTCGCCGAGGCAGCACAGCACTACGAAGCCATTTCAGCGGCACAGCCGGAGAACCTGCAGGCCTTGCAGCTGGCCGCCTCGGCCCATAGCCAAGCCGGTGACGCAGAGGCCGCGGCAGCCGCCTTCCGGCGCGTGCTGGAGCTTGACGGCTCGTCTCTGGAAGCAATCCTGGGGCTGGCGAAGTCGCTCGAAGAACTTGGCAAGCTCCACGAAGCCGTGCCGCACTACTTGCGTGCGATGCAATTGGATCCAAGCGTCGAAGACGTCCTGCTGGGGGTCGCAAAACGGCTCGAGGAATCCGGCTCCGAGCAAGACGCGCTCGAACTCTACCGGCGGTACGCGCGAAATCGGCCCGACAACGCCGCCATGCAAGAGGAGATCGGGATCTTGCTGCTGGACAGCGGCAACCTGCGAGCCGCCATCGAGGCGCTCGAGCGAGCCGTGGAACTGGAGCCCCAGGCCCAAAGGCACGGGGTTCTGGCGGAAGCCTATCGCCGCGCGGGTGAGGTAGAGGCTGCTCGGGAACAGCTCAGCCTGGCGGCGAAAGCCGCACCGGGCGATGCACAGGCCCGCTTGCGCTACGCGAATTCGCTGCTGCAACAGCAAGAATTCCAGCTCGCCGCGCAGGAATACCTACAGTCTCTTGAATCCGACCCGGGCACGGCGGACGCTTGGAACGGACTGGCCTTCGCCATGTACCAGCTCGGTAACTTCCCGGCGGCACTCCGCGCCCTAACGGAGTCGGGGAAGCTCGGTCCGCCGCCAGCCGCAAGCGTGTACTTGAGAGCACTCTGCCAGGACAACTTGCAGCTCTACGAGGAAGCGCAGGGCTCGTATCGCGCCTTTCTGGCATTGAATCCGGACATGCAAGACGAGACTTGGAAGGCGACGCAGCGCCTTAAGACGATCGCCAAGGTCTTGGAGAAGCGGTGAGGTTCGGCATCCGCCGCGCGCTGCTCTTCGGGGCCGCAGCGCTGTGCTGCCTCGGGGCGCAGCGCGGCAGCTTGGAGGAAATCGAGGCTATCGCGGATCGAGAGACTCGCTCGCGCCGGGCACTCGCTTTCGCATGGGATCAGCTGGACATCGCCGGCAAGGCATACCAGAACGACGATCCGACCGCCGGGCGCCAAGCTCTTGAGAGCATCGGAGAAGCGGCGGCCTTGGCGGTGACGTCACTGGAAGCCACCGGAAAGTACGCCCGGCGGCACCCACGGCACTTCAAACATGCCGAAATCCGGACACGCAAGCTGCTTCTGCAACTGAGGCAGCTACGCAGGAAGCTGTACTTGGGCGACCAGGGCGACTTCGACGGGCTTATCGAACAGATCGAGGCGGCGAATGCCAGATTGCTGCGCGGTCTGATGGGACCGAGGGAATAGAGACGCTTGAGCCCGGCCCACGACCGGCGATCGCCTGAACAGCCAGCTCGGCTCTCTGGCTCGCTACGGATGGCAAGAGAGCTGCAATTGAGGACATCGAACAGATAAGAGGGGTGGGCCAAGCCGTCGGTGCCGAACATTGAAACGTCCTGCGGTCAAGGCTCCTGTTTCACGCCCTCGCCTTCGATGTCCGATAATCGCAGCTGTCCGCTCTTGCGCTCTGTAAGTTCAGCGAGCCGAACTGTCTGTGCGTGGGGAGATAGTCTGTGCCCGGTAGATGTCGCGCCACCTTTGTCGCCAGAATCCAAGGGCGGCAAGGCCCGCCCCGGGGCCATAAAATCCGGGGTAGGGGGGATCACTGTTCCCCGCCGAGAACATCCAGGTCACGGCGATGGTCACGCTTATGGTGATCCAGCCGATATAGCGCCTCGCGAGGGGCCTCCGGATCCCCACTTTACGGATCAGGCTTCGCCCGAATGTCCGGGCGTGCCGGTCCCGCAGCCTCAAGGTGATCGAACCGCTATCGCTTGACTCAAACTGACCCCTGAAGCACTTTCGTCCAGAGGCCAGCTCTGCGGTGGACAGGCAGACTCTAGTCGGAACACCGAGCGTAAGCCGCTCGACTTGTGTCCAGTCGTCTCCTCGAGCCACGGCGGGACCGGACAGGCCAGATAGCGCCAGAAGCCCTGTGGCGAAGGCTCCCCGCACCAGCAAAGAGATTTTCGGTGCAGCCGGCTGAACAGTCATTGTGGATCGACCAGTGTTAGGGACACTTCTTGATTCGCAACCGCAACCACGGTTCCTTCCAAGCTGGCGTTGCTGGTCTTCGCTCGGACCGTGACCACTCCTGGCGGGACGCCAGTGAATCGAGCACTCCCGAATCGAGAAGCTTCCAGACTCTTCTTGATTCCCATCGGGAACAGCCACGAACCGCGAGCCGACGGGATGAAGTGCGAGGTGTCGGCGAATAGGAAGATGGGGACGCCTGCCACTGGATGGCCAGACTTGTCAAGAACCCTCACAACGACAGTGGCACCAAGTTCTTGCAGGACGATGCTATCGACCTCCGTCTCGCCCGCTCCTAGCTCAAGCAGCTTGGAGTGCGAAGGGGGATAGCCCGGAGCAAGAACATCTATGTAAAAGGGGACGTCCACTCCCACATTGCCAAGCACGAACTCACCCGATTCGTCGGTTACCGAACCTTCGTCAAGCAACACGCGCCGGATTGGCTTATCGGGCTCGTGATACCGAGCCATAACAGTTGCCCCGGGGAATTCGTTGCCAAACGAGTCGACGATCTGTCCCCGAACTGTCTGACCGACCGGCAGTGCAATGGCTACAAGGACTACTCCCTCGGAGCTTTCTGAAACCAGAACCTCCCTCGGCGAATGGTTGGGGGTCTGGGCGTGAATGATTAGGTTCCTGGACGAATCGGCGTCGATTCTGAATCCGCCCATTTCGTCAGTAATGTGATGGCTAGAAGAAAGTCCTCCAACTGTTTCATAGACCGAGATTGTGCCCCGGATCGTGTTTCCATGAACGTCCCCGAGTGTTCCCACAATCACGATCGGTGCTGCGCTCACTGTCGACGCAATTCCGAGAAACGATAGGAGCCACTTTGTCATTGATCTTCCTGAATTCATGAGTTTCACTCCGTTCATTAGTCGGGCAGGTCACAGAAATGCTCTTGGGTGACGGTGACTTTCATTCTGAGTTGAGCCCGAACATCGGCGGCTGCAACTTCGCTTGACGTCTCTTGCACCCAGCTAGTGGTGCCGCCCGTGCAGCCGCCTAGCAGGCAGTCGCTCAAGGTGATCGAAGTGTTCGGAAACACCAATCTGTCCACGGCCGAGTCACCATCTGGCCAGTCGAGTTCCTTGACTTCCATATAGTTCGACTCTGTGACTGAGTATCCAGTCTGCTGCGAACATCCTTGAAGTTCCGTGTCAAGTGAGCCCGGTCAATCGACCGAGGGGCATTCTTGAACATGGATGCGGATCTTCTTGATTCCATGGTTCACAACTGATGTGGATCGTTGAGCGGTGTGGTCCTGGTAGTTGTAGTAGTCGGAGTCGCCGAATGGAAATCTTGTTTGGTCGGTTGTGCATGAATTCCATTGGTACTTCCCCTGCGTTCGATGCCAGCCCTTGAATTGGTCTGCGTTCTTGATGTCTCCGTAGTTGGAGCGCACTCCCCAGTTTCCCCATGGCCCGCCGAATCCGTGAGGAGTCAACCCCGATGAGCACTCAGCCGAGATGCTTCCGGAAACGTAACGATTGCGGTTTTGTCCAACGATAGTCACGTCGCACGTCTCGTGAGAGGCTTGCCCTGCAAGCGTAGGACAACTGATGGAAGCCACTATTGCAAGAATCAGGATTGTCATCAGCTTCCGAATGCGAGCAAACTGTTGCGATAGCAGGGGCAAAGTGTGAGGTGTTGGAGCTGCGGTTCTCATGAGCATCTTCCGCTGGCTCCCGGACATGAGATTGGCCCGACCAGAACTAGGGCGGTGATTGGTCGATACACCGAACTTCTTTGCCTGCCGGATCGGCTGCAACTCGGCGCAGTAAAGCGGATGAGCATGTTTACCTCCTTGGGGGCAGGACTGATCGCCTCTTGGTCCCCTACATGACCTAACGCTCTCCAAGGGTCTCTGATCACAGGTTTCTTGGGGGAACTACATCGAATAGTGACGAAATCGACCCGAAACCGCAGTCCAGAACACAACAACCTACAACACGATGTCCTACCGCTGCCGCAAGAGTCAGCTGCAGGGTTGCGGACGGTTCTTCTCGGTCAAGACCGGGATGTTCATGGAAGCGTCGAACCTCGGTTGCCAAGACGGGCTGTTCGCACTGTCCCTCGTGGCGACGAATCTCATGAGCGTCTCCAGCATGAAGTTGCACGGGGACATCTCGGTGACGCAACGGACGGCGTGGCACATGGCCAATCGCATCTGCAAGGCCCTGTCGTCGGGCGACGGCAACCTGTTCGAGGGACCGGTGGAGGTGGACGAGACGTACATGGGAGGCAAGCGGCGCAATATGTCGCACTCCAATTGCGAGGATCTGACCGTCCGGGGTCCGGTCGGCAGGGCGGCCGTCTTGGGCCTGCGCGACCGCAGCTCCAACAAGGTCGCTGCACGGGTCGTGGACGATACCACGAGCGATACTCTGCAAGGTTTCGTTAAGCGGCAGGTCGTTCCTACCACCACGGTCTACACGGCCAAGTCAACGGCCTACGGCAGCCTCCCCAATCACGAAGTAGTGAAACGCAGCGTCTCCGAGTAGGTCCTGCGGCGTGTCCATGCCAACGGGATTGAGAGTTTCTGGGCAACGTAGAAGCGGGCGCACAAGGGAACGTTCCACAGGCTCCCTCCAAAGCACCGGCATTGGTACGTGGACGAATTCGCGCTGCGTCACAACATTCGCAATCTCGACACGCTGGAGCCTTTTGCAAAATTAGCGAGATAGCGGTTTTTTGGGTTGCGGGGCAAGGGGCGCTGGCCCGGGTGGAAACAAGCCCACCATCTGTTGGATAATAGAAGATCTAGGCAACGGAGAGCGAACTTGTCCCTGAGAGAAACAGTATCACAGTATTGGCAGACCTTCCAGCACGGGCTGTTCCCGTGGCTGGCCGAGGAACTCGGCCCGCTCAGCGAGCGGAACAAGCGCTTCGTGCAGGTGCTGGAACTGGTGCGCGTGGAGGATTGGCTGCCCGGCCAGTGTGTTGGCGGGCGAGGGCGGCCGCAGCAGAGCCGGGCCGCGCTGGCGCGGGCCTTCTTGGCCAAGGCGGTGTTCGACGTGCCGACTACGCGGGCCTTGGTCGAGCGGCTGAGGCACGACCCGCAACTGCGGCGGCTATGCGGCTGGGAGCGGGCCGGAGCGCTGCCCAGCGAGGCGACCTTCTCGCGGGCGTTCGCCGAATTCGCGGCCAGCGAATTGCCCGTGCAATTGCACGCGGCCTTGGTCGAGCGGAACTTGGAGGGCCACTTGGCGGGGCACGTCTCGCGCGACTCGACGGCCATCCCGGGGCGTGAGGAGCCGGCTCGTAAGCCCAAGCAAAGCAAGGCGAAAGGCAAGCGCGGGCGACCGCGCAAGGGAGAAGCACGGGCGGCGGAGCCGCGCCGGCTGGAGCGGCAGGGGTCGATGACGCTGGAAGAGATGCTAGCCGATCTGCCGACGGTCTGTGACGTGGGGGTGAAGCGCAATGCGAAGGGCTATCAGGAGAGTTGGACAGGCTACAAGCTGCACATTGACGCGATTGACGGGGGGCTGCCGGTGAGTTGCCTGCTGACCTCGGCCTCGCTGCATGACAGCCAGGCGGCACTGCCGCTGGCGCAGCTGACGGCGGGGCGCGTAGACAACCTGTACGACCTGATGGACAGTGCCTACGATGCGGAGGAGATCCGGGCCTGCAGCCGGAAGCTGGGGCACGTGCCGCTGATCGACAGCAACCCGCGGAGGGATGCGCACAAGAAGGCGGAGCTGAAGCGCGAGGCGCTGGCCCAGCGCAGCATCGGGCAGGTGACGCCGCAGGCGCTGCGCTACCACGAGCGCTCGACGGTGGAGCGGGTCAACGGGCGGCTCAAAGACGAGTTCGGAGGGCGGCATGTGCGCGTGCGCGGACACGCCAAGGTGCTCTGCCACCTGATGTTCGGCATCGTGGCGCTGACGGTGGACCAGTTAATGCGCCTGACGCTCTGAGCACAGCGTCGGTAAACAGCCAGCAGGCAAGGATCGCGGTACCCGGAACGGCCGGGACGAGAGAACTGTGCCTAGCTCCGGCACCGGCCCAGTCGAGTCGGCTCAATTATGAGAATTTCTTATTGTCTCTGCCCGCTCTATTGCAGATTCTAATCAATCACGGCATGAGCCTCACGTTCTGCACTCGCTTGTGGCACGCCAGTTGGAATTTTGCAAAAGGCTCGCTGGAGCAGATGGCCTTCATTGCCGCAGGCATGGAAGCGTCGCAGCTTCGGTACGGGGACTTGGTTGCATGAGCTTCGGATTCGTTCAGCAAGCGTTGGACATCCCGACGGAGCCGTCTGCGCCGCTGCGCTATTCTGACGGCCATCTGATGGCGATAGCTAGCTGGAAGAACCAGACCATCTGGACGGGCGGCAACCTCGACATCATGCGTGGCATGAATTCGGCGTCCGTGGACCTTATCTATCTCGACCCGCCGTTCAATTCCAATAGGTCGTACAGCGCCCCTATCGGATCGGAAGCGGCAGGAGCAGCCTTCAAGGACTCATGGACACTTGATGACGCGGATATCGCTTGGACCAGCCTGATCGCCTAGAAGGAGCCGTGCCTGCCGCATGTGATCGACGCTGCCGGAATCTCGCACGGCAAGAGCATTAAGGCATACCTCGTCATGATGGCTGTCCGGCTGCTGGAGATGCGACGGCTGCTCAAGCCCACGGGCTCGATCTACCTGCACTGTGACCCGACCGCCAGCCACTACCTGAAGCTGGTCATGGACTGCGTATTCGGGAGCGAGGACTTTCGAAATGAGATCGTCTGGAAACGCACTTCCACAGTCAAGGGCAACTTTGGGCAGGGCACAAAGGCTTGGCCTCGAGTGTCGGACAGCCTGCTGTTCTACTCCAAGACTGAGCGATGGGTGTTCCGGCAGCAATTCGGGCCGTACTCGAATGACTAGGTCGAACAGTTCTATCGGCATGTAGAACCGGGCACAAATCGGCGATACCAACTCGTGAGCATGACTGGTCCCGGAGGGTCAGCGAAGGGCGATCCTCAATACGAGGTCATGGGTGTAACCCGCTTCTGGCGCTACTCGGAAGAGTGGATGCGGGAACTCATCGATCAGGGATTGGTCGTGCAGACACGACCTGGCGCTGTCCCGCGCCGGAAGTACTTGCTTGAGGAAGGGCGCGGAGTGCCAATCCAGTAGGCTTGGAGCGACATAGGTAACTTGCAAGGCGGGGCGAAGGAACGTATCGGGTACCCTACGCAGAAGCCGCTGGCACTCTTGGACCGGATCGTCGAGGCGTCTAACAACGCGGGAGACGTAGTGCTGGACCCATTCTGCGGCTGCGCGACGGCATGTGTTTCGGCGCACGCATTGGGCCGGTTGTGGGCCGGGATCGATATCAACCCCAAGGCCGCCGAACTGATGGTGTACCGACTGCGGCAGGACCGAAAGGGACAGCAGGTGGAGTGGATGACGCACGCCGAGCATGTCATTCCCCGCACGGATACCCCAAAGCGGACGGACGTGGGCAAGCTCCCGTCCTACAAGACCCGCAAGCACACTCTATACGGACAGCAGGAGGGTCGCTGCAACGGCTGCGGCCATCGCTTCCCGTTTCAAGATTTCACCGTGGATCACATCGTTCCGAAATCCAAGGGCGGGACGGACCATCTCGAGAATCTCCAGTTGCTGTGCAACCACTGCAACTCCGTTAAGGGTACGCTGGATCAGGCCGCGTTCACGGCCAAGCTGAACAATATGGGGCTAAGCGCATGAGCAAACCGAGAAAACCCAAGATCGTCGAGCTGGTCAAGTCAGACTACCAGCCGACCAAGGCTGAGTTGGAGGAAGAATTCGACCTTGATGTTCCGGGAGAGACGATGGGGGAGCGGATGGACTTTCTGGGCCGCGCTCTTACGGAGACGGTCAATATCCGCTGGATCGACAAGCCCCGGAACCGACGCCGGTGACGGAGGTTGTCAATCGGTTTCGGGGCGATTTCGTCACTACTCGACGTAACTCCCATTTGACGAGCCCTGCGACTCGACCGCCGGAGAGAGTTGGCATCGGCGGCGGGAACCTTTAAAGTTAGGGATGCTCAATGCCTGCCCGACTCGCACTGACGATCCTCTGCCTGTTGATCCCGACTTTGGGACAGGAGCTGCCGGGAACTCGCGAGTTCCTGACCGACTATGAGATCGAAGTCTTGCGCGGGAACCAAGCGCTCGACAAGCGCATCAGCGCATACACCAAATTCGCGGCTCTGCGCCTCGAGCTGATCGAACAGACCCTTGCCAAAGAAGAAGCCGGGCGCGGCGCGAACGTGCATCGCTCCCTGAGGGAGTACGCGTCGATCATCCAAGCCGTCGACGATGTCATTGACGACGCGTTGCTTCGCAACAAGAACCTCGACGGAGCGTTGGCGGTCCTGCTCGAGGCGGAGCAAAAGTTTGCTTCGCGCTTGGCCGCCATCGCCGGCACGGACGAAGCTGACGCTTGGCGCTACGAATTCGTGCTCGAGGACGCCATCGGCATCACCGAGGACAGCATGGAGCTGCTCGCTGAAGACTTGGGCACAAGGAAGCGCACGGTGGTGCTGCAAGAAGAGACCGAGAAGCGACGCCAGAAGGAGCGCATGGCACCGGAACGGCGGGAAGAAGTCGAGCGGGCCAGCCAGCAAGAAGAAGCCGAACAAGCCGAGAGGCAGCGCAAGCGCCCGACACTGCTTCGCCCTGGGGAGAAGCTGGGCGAGAAAAAGTGATCCGGCCAACCGGTCATTGCACCGCCAGAGACACTGTGTTGCTGTGTGTGCCGTGGATTGACACGGTCAAGTCCGCCTTGCCGCTGGGCAGGCCGGGCGGCACCATGAAGTGAATCTGAGACATGCCCGCCACGCCGGGAAAGGAGCCTGAATAGGTAACCGCTGCTTCGGCTCCGCCGACCGTGACGATTGGAGCGTGCATCGTGTCGACTCGCTCGGCGGCAGCTGTTCCCGATTGCAACTCTTGCCCGTAGGGTCCAGCGCCGCTGAGGTAAATCACCACTTGGCTGCCTGCGGCGGCGGGAGTTTGAGGGGTCACCGGGCGCTCATCAAGGTGAAAGGCAGACGAGACGCGTCCGCCGCCGATGTCAAACCCGTAGACGCCGGGAGCCACATCGGCCAGATTGACCACGAAGGGATCCGAGATCCGCACCAAGCCATCGCGGGTGCGGACGCGGACCTTGGCATAGGCAAAGTTGAGCCCCGCCAACTCCCACGGCACTTGGACTCCCAAGCGATCCGCGCCGGTGCTAAATACGCGCGCGGGCTCGCTGACACCCAGTTCTGGAAAGTCGAAGCTGACGCTAACGGACTTCAGGGCCACCGGAAGAGGAGAGAGCAGGGCTTCGCCTGCGAATCCGGCTAGCCCGCTGCCAAAGATGGTGGCCAGCGAGCCGGGGGCCACCGGTTGGTCGGCCGCAAGGCTGGCATCGTTGACAACCTCGTCAATGCGCGGGCGCGCCAGGTCCGCGGTGAAATCGAATCGCACCCTCTCGCCGCCTACATAGGCCTCCACCGCCTGCGGCGTCGAGGAAGGACCGAATTCGACTGCGGCAACGGCCAAGCCGTATGCGTCAGTGACAGGTTGCGCGGATAGGATCTGGGCATCGCCCGCCAGCACCGCGAATTCGACTGGCTGACCAACCACCGGAGCGCCGTAGCGATCCACGAACTTGCCGAGCAAGCGGTCTGTCTTGGTCTCGCCGACGAAACCCCTCCGCGCGATTGGAGAGACTGCGTAGGCGTGTTCCGGCACGTTGTCCCCTACCACGTAGAGGTAGGGCACGCGCAACACTGCGGCGCGGCCTTGGCGCGTGATTCGCAGATGTCCCTCGTAGGATCCGGGCTGCGGCATGAGGCCCTCTAGTGAGGCCCTCACCGCGGCGTACTCATCCGGGAGCAGGCGAAACGAGATGTCGCTGAATCCGTCAAGGTTGACAGCCGCCCTAGGATCGTAGTCTCTGGGCGTCACTGCGACCCGGTAGGTCTGGGGTTGGCGCGTGCGGTTGGTGATGTAGATCTCTTGCCACACGGGCAGTGACGTAGCGGTGAACCTTCCGAAACCGATCATCGGAGGCTCCACCGTTGCGATCGGGTCAAGGGCGGCTTCAAGATCCAGCAAGCCGGCACCGACCGAACCTACCCGTGCTGTCTCGCCGTCTTCGATCACGGACTGGGCCGCGGTATTGATGAGCGCGGACGCCACCTCGCGAGCCGTCCAGGCCGAATTGCGCTGCCACACCAGCGCGGCGGCGCCTGCGACCACGGGCGCGGCCAAGCTGGTACCCTGCACCTGACGGTACCCGCTGGGATTGAAGCCGTTTGGGCGCGCATCGAGCCACGTGTCAGCGGTATAGACGCTGACTCCGGGAGCAGCCACGTCAGGTTTGAGATTCAATCCCGGAGTGGGCCCGCGAGAGCTGAATCCCGCTACCTGCGTCGAATCCGTCAAGTGTGGCGTCGGGGTGGGATCGAGCGTCAATCGCGCCGTCGTCCCAGCTGGGATCCCGCTCAGGCGCAGGGAAAGCGCTGCACCGGCGGAGGCCGAGATGAAGTAGGCAGGAATATCCGTGTCTTGCAGGGCTCCCATCTCGAGCAGCGCACCGCGCGGTCCATTGTCGAAGACCACGACGCCAACCGCCCCCGCGCTGGTGGCGTGCTCGATCTTGTCCACAAACCAGCAGTCGCCACCGCGCTCGGCGACAACAATGCTGCCACTGAGTCCATCGACAGGAAACGGATCACAGGCGTGCGGGTTCTGGAACCGCTCTGCTAGCACTGCCGGCGCCGTTAGCGATGCGGCCAAGCCGGGACCCGAGCCCGTCAACGCGGCGAAGGAGGATCCTCCCAACTGCACGCTCTGCTCGAGACGCCTCGAGTTGGCGGTCGCGGCAACGGCAATCACATCTGGCGCGACAGCGGGGGAGGAAATCGTATTGCGCGTCGGAGATGATTGGCCTCCGAGCTGGCCCGAATTGCCGGCGGCAGCCACGACAACGCGGCCAAAATCGACCACGGCGCTCTGGGCCGCGACTGCTAGCGGATCGCAATTGTTCCCCGGGAAATTGCCGCAATCGGATCCGTACGAGTTCCAAGGATGGGTCGCGACCTGGCCGATGCTCAGATTGAGAATGTCCATTCCGTCCACGACGGCATCGTCGATGGCCGCAATCAGAGCTTGCGAGCTAGCCGTGGGCTTGATCCCGGGCGTGCCGGTTACCTTGTACACGCCGAGATACGCCCGCGGAGCGATCCCTTCAAGAGCTCCGGCGGGAGACTCGACGCGCTTGCCCGCGGCCACCATGGCGACAGCCGTGCCGTGACCGCTGAAGTCTACCGGCGAGTTGTCGTCGGGTGCCGAGTCCACCGGGTCCCCTGAATTCTGCAACTGCATGTAGCTGCGAACCGCCACGATCTTGCTGCTGGCGAATGCCAAGTGCTCGCGGCGCCCCTTGGGATATCCGCTAAGCGCCGGCAGCGAGTCGTCTTGAAAGGCCGGATGGAGGAAATCGAGACCGGAATCGATGATCGCGATCTTGACACCCTCGCCGGTCGCTGCAAGGCCTGCTGGCCGAAGATTGGCGCTGTTCAAGCCGACCACCTCCGCCACGCCGTCGAGATTCAGCTCCAAATCGAGGCTCGGCGTCACGCTCCTGACGCCGGGAATGGACTCAAACGCCCGGGCTTGCTCGGCCGTGGCGCGAACAAAGACCGCGTTGAGCACGTTTTGGACCGAGCCAAGGATGGTGGCACCCTCGACTTCCAGCGCCGCGACGACCGGTTCTTGCGTTGCGGCCACCGCGCGCGCCACGGTTGCCAAGCTGGCCGACGATACCCGTCCAGGCGCGCGCCCGGCAACCTTCCCGCGGGCCATGGACAGGCGCCGCCCGGTCGCGGGCGCGTCCAAGACCACCGTGTACTGAGCGACACGGTTGGCTTCCGCCGCCAGGGCGGGCCAGCAGGCGAGCAGGCAGACCGCCAGCGCAAGCGCCGCTCGCAGCATGGAACTCGCTGGCCGCATCGTAACTCTCCCGAGTCGAACTCCTTGGACGAATGTCTAGGCCACGCGGTTTCCCGGCTGCGTCCCGGCGAACGCTCGCATCCGTACAATGGGGACTCGATGAGCGCCTTGCGTGCCGCAACTGTCGGATGTGCGCTGCTGTGCGTCGGCGGGGCGGCATTCGGACAGGCAGAATTCCGCGTCTACGAAGATCACCCGCGCCTATTCTTGGAGCCGAGCCGGCTACAGCGGCTGCGCAAGGACGTCGACCGCCAGTCGCTGCGCTGGCAATCGCTGAGCAATCTCATCGCGGCCGAGACGGCGTTCGACGAGCAGCCCTTGGTCGACGCGCTGCGCTTTCAGGTCGAAGGCGCCGAGGCGCACGGACAGACTGCGGTCGCATGGAGCATGCGATTAGCGCAAGACGGCATCCGCAGCGCAGCCGACTTGCGCCAAGCTGCACTCGTCTACGACTGGTGCTACGACCTGTTTGACGCATCCGACCGGGATGGATTGCGAGATGCTCTGGCAGATGCGGTTTCGACCTTGCTGCCGCAGGCGTCCCTTGGCGTCGGGCTGATACGGGCCGGAATCTTGGCGTCGATCGCTGCAGCGGGCGACTGGGATGGATCCGAGGCCGCCCTCGCGACCCTGCTCGGCACCCACTGGAAGTCCGAAGTGCAGCACAAGCTGAGGGACGGCCTGATCGGTGACGACGGGGCGAGCTTGATCGCGGCACTGGAGACGGGACTCGCGGTACGGCACAATCTGGAGATCGATCCGCTGCAACCCGGAATCGATTCCGTGCGGGCACTGGTACGCTGTCGGCCGCTGAGCTACTTCCCGGTGGACATCGAGGCCGACAGCGGAACATTGCGCTGGCCCTCGCGGTACGGCGCGGACGAGCAACAAGCGCGGCTGCAAGCGCCCCTCTACCGGATCGCAGAGATGCTGCTGGTGGCCTACGAGGCCAACCTCCCTGAATTTCAATTCTTGCAGGGCTGGATCCGCGATGAGAGCTACCTGCTTGCATCGCAGCTGGTGGCGCCCTACGAATTCCTTTGGGTCAATCCCTACCTGCCCGGGCTAACCTCGCAGTCGTCTCCGCTTCTGGCCCATGACCAAGTGCGCGGCCGGATTTTCGGCCGCTTGGACTGGGATCGGCCCACGACCTGGCTGGGGTACGCCGAAGGGCGCTTGGAGTTGATGGCCGACGGCGAACTGTCCGCGACCACTAGCTTTGGCAGACTGGCACCGATCTACTTCCCAGAATCGGTCGTCGTGCCGATCGCGCCGCCAGCCAAGATCACGCTGTCTTGGGAACCGTCGCGCGAACAGGCCCCGGAATACGCCAAGATCTACCTGATCGGCTTGGCAGCAGGCGAAACCTACGGCTTGAGGCTTGGCGGGCGCGAGGCTCGCCTGGTCCAAGCGGGCGCAGGGGGCATCATCGTCTTGCAAAGCGATCCGAACGCGAACAAACGCGACCGCATCGACTTCAGGCGAAGGGTCAGGCTCGAACTCCGCCCCACCCTCAAGCCCACCGATCCGCGACGTGCGCAACCGACCCTGCGACGCTGAATCGACCCTAGACCCCTTGTCTCTGCGCAAGCTCGACGATTGAGTCAAGTTCGAGCGTGGGGCCCAGCCCCCGTCGGGTTGACGTCCGACCTCGGCGGCGGTGCTGACGAGAGCCCGCGAGCAGGCGGGCGCAGGCCTGAGCCAGGCCGATTCTGGCCGCACTCCGGCCTGCTATGCTACGGCCATGGCCGCTCCTGCCACGCTCCTAGAACCCGTCACCGGCCGCGCCGCAGAACAGCCGCTGGAGTACCCCTATTCCGACGGCAAGATCCTGATGGAGACCGACCCGCATGCCAATTCCATCGTCGACATGCGCTACCAACTGAAAACGCATTTCGAGGCCCGGCAGGATGTCTACGTGGCTGGCAGCATGGCGCTGTACTACCGCGAGGGCGACCCCTCGGCGATGCTGGCGCCGGACCTGTTCGTGGTGCTGGGCGTGGAGAAGAAGGAGCGCCGCTCGTACATGCTCTGGGAGGAAGGCGGGGTGGTGCCGGCCTTTGTTGTGGAGGTGGCGTCGCGGTCGACGAGCCGCTTGGACGCGACCAGCAAGCGCGCCACCTACGAGCGGATGGGGGTCCGCGAATACTGGCGCTTCGACCCGCTGGGGGAACTGATTCGGGAGGGCTTGGTGGGCTGGCGGCTGGCTGGCGGCAGCTACGAGCAAGTGCGGGCAGGGCGAGCGGGCAGCTGGCACGGGAGCGAGGCGCTGGGGCTGGAGTTGCGGGCGGAAGGCAGGCTGCTGCGCTTCTGGGATCCGCAGCAGGGGCGGGCCTTGGCGACCCATTCGGAGTCCCTGCGGGCGTTGCAGGCAGCGGAGCGCGAGCGTGACCAAGTCGCGCTGGAGCGCGATCAGGTAGCGCAGGATCGCGACCAAGTCGCGCAGGATCGCGACCAAGCAGCGCAGGAGCGCGACCAGGCAGCGCAGGAGCGTGATCAGGCAGCCCGCGAGCGTGATCAGGCAGCCCGCGAGCGCGACGAGGCGCGGCAGAGGATCCGCGAATTGGAGGCCCGACTGCGGTCGTCGGACATGTCTGGCTAGCTTTCTACCGGCCGGTACGGCTACCGACCAAGGGCCAAGACAGGATGGCGCGGGATTTGCTGATCACAGGTGTGCATGCCGTTCGGATTCAGACGAACGAGGTTGCCACCGACGCTTCGCAGCGTGCGTTCAGCCCGTGACAATGCAGGCAGCCGCTGGCGAGAGTGCCTCTCGCCACGCACGGGCGACGAAAGACTAGATCTGGAATGTGGGCGCGCTGCCTGATTGCGAACTCTCGTCGGTCTGAGGCAAAGCCTCGCTAGGTCTCGGCGGACGGGCACAGCCGTGCCAACCCGCAGTCCTGACAGCGAGGCTGGCGCGCCTTGCACACGCCACGACCGTGGTGGATGATCTGGTGCGAGTACTTGACCCACCTTGTCTTCGGCAGCAGGTCCATCAAGACCCTCTCGATTTTCTTGGGATCCTTGCCCGCGGTCAGGCCCAAGCGCTCCGAGATGCGCTGGACGTGCGTATCGACGACCACGCCGGTGGCCTTGCCGAACCATGTGCCAGTCACGACGTTGGCGGTCTTGCGGGCAACGCCGGGCAGGGTTAGCAACTGTTCCATGCGCGACGGCACTTCGCCGTCATACTCGCTGACGATGCGCTGGGCCGCGCCCTTGATGGACTTGGATTTGTTGCGGAAGAACCCTGTGGTGCGGACCAGCTCTTCGATGCTCTCCAGAGGCGCCAGCGCCATCTCCTGCACGCTGGGATAGGCGGCGAACAATTCCGGGGTGACCTTGTTGACCCTGGCATCGGTGCATTGTGCCGAGAGAATCGTGGCAACCAGCAGTTCCCAAGCATTCCTGTGGCGGAGAGCACATTCGGCGACCGGGTAGTCGCGGTCCAAACGCCGAAGAATCTTCCGTGCTCGCCGCTTTCGCTGGTCCGGTGTCTCGCTGCTATTGGCCGCGTCGCGCATCAACGCCATCGTAGCGGAACGCTGCACTGGGACTGGCAATCGTTGGCGCCAACCACCTGGACAAGACTACGGACTGCAAGCTTCAGCGAGCGTTCGACAGGTGCGGGGAGTAGACCGGGCAGACAGCCCTCCCACCGCTTGACCGGCCCTTGGAACGGATCGGCTGGCAGGATCCCTGCCGCAACGCTGCGATGGATGATGGTCCGGTTCTGGAGCGCTAGCGGCTATCCCCGCACGAGCGTTTGGGCAAGTTCGCTCTCGTACTCTGCCAAGGCCCTGTCCCTGCCTGCTTGATCCCAGCCAAGTTGCCCAGCGGCCAGATCAGCGGCTGCGTCGGCCCATGAGGGCTTGTAGCCCGGATCGAAGGCCGCACCAGTCCTCCGCAACAAGATGTCGCCCAACGTTAAGGCACGCTCGCGTTCGATGGCATACAGCACTTGCCCGCGCTTGGTGGGACAACCATCGGCTAGGGGACGCATCATGGCAGGATCCGCCTCGATGGAATCGATCGCTTCGTGCCAGCGCTGGCCGTACAGTGCCGCAAGCTCGGCGGGCGCCGCGTTCAGCGAGCAGCGCTGCGCCCGCGCGACGGCGGGGGTGTTGATTCCCAACATGCGCGCCACGCCGCGCAGCGCGGCCCTGGCAAATGACGGTGCAGTGGTCAGCTTGCCACCGGCCATCGTGAGCAGGCCAGAAATGCCGTCAGCCTTCTCGTGGTCCACAATCGCGTGGCCTCTCGACGCCCTGTTGAGGTCATCCGGCGAAGCCTTGAGGATTGGACGAGGACCGGAATAGGCATACAGGACATCGTCGCGAGCCAAGTTTGCCGACGGAAATAGCGCATTGGCCTCATCGAGCAAGTAGAGAATCTCGCGTTCCTCCGGCAGCGTCACGGCCGGATCCCCGCTGAACAGCGTCTCGGTAGTGCCGATCAAGTGGAGGCCCCGCCACGGAATGATGAAGAACGGGCGCCGGTCAGCGCGAGCCTCGCGGTACAGCGCGTGCCGGGTAGCTCCGGGCAATTCGCGGACCACGATGTGTGCGCCATTCACCAACGACAGCAGCGGCTCGGCAACGTCTCCCCGGGCGAGGCCCAACACTTGGTCCACCCATGCGCCAGCGGCGTTCACAACTACGCGGCTGCCAAGCTCCCCCGAGCCAGCCAGCCCCTCGAACCGAACACCTGCCACCCGGGAATCGCGCACGAGCAGGTCGGTGACCCGCGCATGATTGCGGATGTCGGCCCCCGCCGACTCAGCCTGCAAGGCCATCTCGAGCGCGAGCCGCTCCGGGAAAACGGCTTGGCAGTCAAAGTATTCAAAGCCGCCCAGCAGCCCGTCCGGGTCGAGTTCGGGCAGCAGGGTCAACAGCTCGCTCGCGCCGACCCGTCTTGGTGCTGGCAGAGTGCTGCCTGCCGAGAGCAAGCGGTAGAGGGCCAATCCGCAGGCGAGATACCAAGGCGCGCGGGAGTCGCTGCGGTAGACCGGGAGAAGAAACGGCTGGGGCCGGACGATGCCGGGAAACTCCCGCAACAATGTCTTGCGATCCTTCAACGACTCGCGCACCAGCGAGAACTGAAAGCTCTCCAGGTAACGCAGCCCGCCGTGGATTAGACGCGTCGAACGGCTGGTGACGCCAGCCCCGAAGTCGCGGGCTTCCAGCAAGGCCACCCGCAAGCCCGCCCGGGCGGCCTCGCGGGCCAACGCACAGCCGTTAATCCCGCCACCGACAATGACCAAGTCATAATGGCTGCTAGTGCCCAAGGATCAATCTATCAGCTTCCAGCGCGGCATCTGCGAGCGGGCGCCAGCGCAGAGAATGTAGTGAGCTGACTCGTGGCGGACCTGACCACAACTCTCTGCGGTATCGCGCTGAAGAACCCGGTCATCGCCGCAAGCGGAACCTTCGCGTACGGTGGCGAGTTCTCTGGCCAGGCCGCGCTGGACCGCATCGGAGCGATCGTGGTCAAGGGCCTGTCACGGGAAGCGATCCGCGGCAACGCCGCGCCGCGCGTGACCGAAACCGCTGCGGGGATGCTCAACGCAATCGGCCTGCAAAACGTCGGTGTCAAGGCTTTCGTCGCCGAAAAACTCCCGCGCCTCGCGCAGTTCGGAGTCCCGGTGTTTGCCAACGTCTTCGGATACGAACTCGCCGACTATGTCGAAGTCCTGTCCGTGCTCGAGGACGCCGAGGGCCTAGCGGCTTACGAACTGAACGTATCCTGTCCCAACACCAAGCGCGGCGGGCTGGAGTTCGGTGCAAACGCTGGCGAGCTGGCTCGGGCCGTCGGAGCGGCGCGCGCGGTTGCCAGCCGACGCCCACTGCTCGTCAAGCTCTCACCGAACGTTTCCGATATCGGCGAGATGGCGCGGGCTGCCGTCGATGCCGGTGCCGATGGCTTGAGCTTGATCAACACCCTGCGCGGGTTGGCGGTGGATGCCCGCACGCGCAGACCGGTGCTCAGCACCGGTTCCGGGGGCCTGTCAGGACCGGCTATCAAGCCCGTTGCGCTGCACATGGTGCATGAAGTTGCACGGGCGGTCGACGCACCGATCGTCGGAATCGGCGGGATCGCCACGGCCGAGGACGTCGTCGAGTTCCTATTGTGCGGCGCAACGGCCGTACAGGTGGGCACTGCCAGTTTCTGGGATCCGGCACGGGTCGCGAAGCTGCCCGCAGAACTCGATTCCTACCTCGACGCGGAAGGGACCGCCAGGGCGGCCGAACTCACGGGGGCGCTGCAACCGCCGGCGGGAACAAGCTAGGAAGCCGCGTCCGCATCAAAGCCGAAAGCGAAGGCGCCGCTCGCCAGCCCAATGATCTCGTCCCGCGAGAACCCGAGGCTTTGGAGCCCGGCCAACTCGTCGGCCAGCGAGATGCCGAAGAACGTCGGATCGTCGGTGTTGATCGACAGGGGCACGCCAGCCTCGTAAAGCTCACGTACCGGGTGTGCGCTCATCGTGGGGAACACGCCCGTCTGGATGTTGCTCGTCGGGCAAACCTCTAGTGGGATCTTCCGCTCAGCCAGATAGCTCACTAGGGCCGGATCTTCGATCGCACGCACGCCGTGCCCGATTCGCTCCACATCGAGTGACTGCAGCGCGCGCCAGACGCTCTCGGGCCCCAAGGCCTCGCCGGCGTGAACCGTAGTCCTGAGCCCGCCCTCGCGGGCAAGCGCGTAGGCCCGCTCGAACTGCTGGGGCGGATACAGGTGCTCGGCTCCGCCGAGCGTCACTCCGACCAGGGTCGGCGGCCGCAGCGGCAACACCCGCTCCAGCATGCTCTCGGCCGCATCTGGTCCGTAGTTCCGCACCAGGTCCACGATCCAGCGCAGCTTGGGAGGTGCTGGGGGATCCTCCCGCAGCACGTCCAAGATGCCCTCCAAGGGCAGTCCCTGCTGCAAGTACTCGGGGATCGAAACGGTGATTTCCGCATAGGTGATGTTCTGAGCGCGCAGACCCTCTCTCACACCCGCAACCAAGTCGCAGAAATCTTCGACCTCGCGCACGAAAAAGGCTGTGAAAAGGTAAGCCGCGAGGAATTCCTCGAAGCTGTCGTAGCGGAACAGATCGTCCAATTCGGCGGCTGGATCGCTCGCGACGAGAATGCGGCCAACGGCTGGATGGCGCGAGATCCAATCGAGCTGGCCCGGCGGTGCCGAGGCGAGAGCCTGAGCAGGCGGGTATTTGCGAAACCGGTCAGTCAGATATGCGCGCGGGATGGCACCCCGAAGGTGCAGGTGCAACTCCGCCTTGGGAAGCGCCCGCAGCTCCGCCAACAAGGAAGGCCGCTGCTGTGTGGCGCCCTCAGCCATCAAACCTCAGCCCGCGACGATACACAAGGCGGCGGACACCAGCCGGGCGCCTCAGCCGCGCTCTCCGTAGTGCTCCCTCAGACGCACGAGTTCGGCTCGCAACTCTCGGACCAACGCGGCGTGACCGGGCTCAGCATAGAGGTTGCGCAGCTCGTCAGGATCCTCCCGCAAGTCGAAGAGTTCCCAATAGTCCCCCTCCCCGTAGTACTCGATCAACTTGTAGCGGTCAGTGCGAACTCCACGGTGCGGGCCAACCCGGTGCGCTGTCCAGTACTGGAAGCTGGGGTCGGTCATTTGCTCGCGGGCCATTTCGCGAAACGCCCACGAGTTCTCGTAATAGCTGTACAGGATCGAGTCGCGCCAATCGTCCGGCGGGCTGCCTTCGAGCAGGGGCCGCAAGCTGCGTCCCTGCATCTGGCCCGGCACCTCAAGGCCGGCGAAGTCGAGCAGTGTCGGCGCGATGTCGATGTTCAAGACCGGACGGTTTTCCACGTGCGCGGCCCCCACCAAGCGCGGGTAGCGCACTAGCAACGGGATGCGCAATGCGGGCTCATACATGAAACGCTTGTCGTACCAGCCGTGTTCGCCGATGAAGTAGCCGTTGTCGGTCGTGTACAGCACGAGAGTGTCCTCGGCCAAGCCCGAGCTGTCAAGGTAGTCGAGGACGCGGCCAAGGCCCTCGTCCACGCCGAAGACCGCCCGATGGTGGTCCTTGGCAAAGCGCTGGTAGATCCACTCGCGCTTCTGCGCCGGGCTCAAGTCCGGCGGCAAGTCGGGGTAGTCGCCCTCCAAGCTGACCTCAAAGCGCATGTCACGCGCTTCAGCCGCCACTTTTCGAGTGGCATAGTCGTCGTCATAGGATGGCGGCTTGGGCCAGTCAATTCCGGCAAACATCTGCGCATGGCGCGGGGCAGGCGTGAACGGCCGGTGCGGCGCCTTGTGCTGGTACAACAGGCAGAAAGGCTCCGGGCCGCCTCGGCGCAGGAAGTCCAAGGCGAAGTCGGTCGTGATGTCAGTGGCGTAGCCAGACTCCGTGCCCTGTTCGCCGTTCACGACAAAGTCAGGATCGAAATAAACCCCCTGGCCGGGCAGGACCTTCCATTCGTCGAATCCGCGTGGCTGCTGGCGCAAGTGCCACTTGCCCATCAATCCCGTGCGATAGCCGGCTTGCTGGAGCAACTGCGGGAACGTCGGCAGGCTGGGGTCCAGTTCTTCGACGGCATCGGCCTTCTCGGAATTGCCGCGGATGCCATGAACGTGGGAATAGCAGCCGGTCAGCACGGTCGCCCGGCCCGGGGCGCACAGCGAATTGGTGCAGCAGGCGTTCGCGAAGCGCGCGCCCTCGGCGGCCAAGCGGTCCATGTTCGGCGTTTGCAGCAGCGGATGGCCCGCACAGCTCATTTGCGAGTGCTGCTGGTCGTCGGTCATCACCAGCAAGATGTTCGGGCGCGGCGCGGAAGAACCCCCGCAGCTCGTCAGAAACGCCGTCGCGCCGCCCGCCAGAGACTGCAAGGCTCGCCTGCGAGTCAAGGCCGATCGGGCATTTAGGTCTTGCATGTTTCCGTACCTCCACCCTTGGCGGCGAGCCAGGGTGCGCGTCGCTTGTCCAAGAACGCACGCACGCCAGCGCGCCCCTCATCAGTGGACCGCTGGATCGCCAAGACTTGTGCAGTGCGCTCGCGAATCTCGTCGTCCAGCGGATTGTCCGCGATTTCGCGGACAAGCTCCTTGCAGGCCGCCACAGCGCCGGGAGCGCCCCTGAGCAGGCGGTCGACCATCGCTTCGGTGGCCGCATCCAAGGCCACCGCCGGAACCACCTCGTCGACTAGGCCCCAAGCTTGCGCGCGGGACGCGCTCACCCGTTCGGCGGTTAGCATCAGGCGACGCGCCACGTTGACGCCGAGCACTTCCACCAAATAGGGGCCGACCATCGCAGGTATCAGGCCCAGCTGCACCTCGCTCAGGCGGAAGAAGGCATCTTCGGAAGCCACGGCGACGTCACAGCAAGCGACCAACCCCACGCCGCCGCCCACCGCAGCGCCCTGAACGCGGGCAACGGTCGGCTTGGGCATCGAATGCAGCAAGCGGAGCATTTCGACGAAGCGGCGGGTGTCGGCTAGGTTGTCGGCCGGGTCGGCGGCGCCCATGCGGCGCATGGCCCGCAGATCGGCACCGGCGCTAAAGCAGCTCCCTTCCCCCGCTAGCTGGACCACGCGCACGCCAGCATCTGCCGCGAGCGACCGCAGCCTTTCGGACAGCTCTTCGACGGTGTCATTGTCGAGCGCGTTGCGGACTTGGGGACGGTCGAGCACGAGCGTGGCTACGCAGGCGCTCCGCTCAAGGCGCACTCGTGGAGTCGGCACTGCCAGAAATGATAGCGAAATCCAGTCAGCTCACGGGCGAACCGGAACACTTACGGGCAGCGTCTTGGGCGGCAGGCAGGCTTTGTCGTTGCACGCTTGGAAGCGGAACGAGCCGCGCAGCTCGTCGACTCCCTCGGGCACGGACTCGACTTGAAATGTCGTCACGATTTCGACACGCGAGGAGTACACAGAAAGGGGCTTGTCCGAAAAATCGTACTTGACTTCCTCGGCGGGCGGGTACATGACGGAGGAGACGCGCAACGGAACGCCGGGCCAGGCGAGGGAGGTTGGAATCAGGTACGGGTCGTTTGGCTTGTTCGAATTGATGTGGTAGCCCCGCCGGATGCGCACCGCGACCGGGACTTGCAACATTCCCGGGCCGGTGATACGGACACCCGCGCTGGGCTCGATCGAAGCGGCAGAAAACCCGAACTGCTGGGCGGGGAGCGAAGCGCCAAGCAGCGCGAAGAGCGCCGCAAGGGCTTTGAGACGGGCTGCGCTAGAGCGATGCCGTGGCATTCAGGTCCAGCAGGACTTCGATCTCTTCTTCGTACTTCGCCTTCGCCACCAAGCCTTGGTGGGTGAAGACGATCTTGCCCGCTTGGTTCACGATCAGCGTGGTGGGGAGCACCATGATTCCGCCGAACGCGTCAGAGACCGCTTCGTCGCCGAGCAAGACCGGGAAGTTGAATTCCATCGCCTCGGCAAACTCGCGCACGGGATCCCAGCCATCCTCGTCGAGCGAGACAGCCATGACGGTAAAGCCGCGGTCCTTGTACTTGCGCTGGAAGTCGACGAACCACGGCATCTCGATCTTGCAAGGCCCGCACCACGTGGCCCAGAAGTTGAGCAGAACAACCTTGCCTTCGATGTCGGCATTGGTGAACGCCTTGCCGTCCAAGTCCTGCAGGTTGAACGCGGGGATCGAGGGGTTTCCGGAGTCTGCGGCAGCCGCGGCGGGATTGCCGTCCTCGTCTGGCATGGGGCCAATTCCGCATGCAGCGGCCAGGGCCATCGCGACGATGGCTAGAAACAGCATGAATTGTTGCATCGAAAATAAAGGCCCCAGATACCCTACGCAGATTATACAGCGTGCCCTCGTGCGCGGATGCTCAATCGTAACGGTGGCGACGGCAGCGGAACGCCCCTGACTCTTGCTTACTGGGGCAAGCGGTTGACGGCGGGCGCGATGCACCTGCTCAAAGTTACTGGAGCGAGACCGCTGCAATGCGCGCCAAGCTCCGGCAGCGTGCGCCGCAATCAGCGCGCGGGTCGAAAGCATGACACCATTGAACGCGCCAGCATCTTTCGCAGACGAGCGACTCAACGTCCTGCAGGCTGGGGAATTCCGGGCAGGTTCCGGCGCGTCATGCATCAAACATCGGAGTTCTGCTGCAAGCAGGAGTGGGCGAACTCGTGTTCGACTTAGAATGTTGCAGCCGGAGATCCGCAAACAATGACCTTCCCAAAGCTCTTGCCCTTGGCGCTTCTTCTGCCAGCCGTGCTCCAAGCGGAGAGGGTGCAGTATTGCATCCTGTTCGGAGTCGGCGACCAGGAACCGGCGCGCTGGGACGGTTCGCTGGAAGCCTCAGGCGCACAGATTGTCGACGTGTCGGGTTGGCGGCTCAGCCGCGACGACTCGGTGTCTGGATCAAGCTGGCAGCTCGAGACTCGCCGCGTTGCCCTGACACGGGGCATGACTAACCTCGACCTGTATCCGGCACTTGAATCCGGTGTGTACGTGCTGGCGGACACCATCCAAGCTGACCCTTCGTTCCGAATTCGCACGGCCCAGGGCACGGCAACTTTCCGCGCTTCTGAGGTCGGATTCGGGAATCCTGCCCATGTTCTGGACGGACGAGTGACCATCGAGAGAATTCCGGTCATGACGGTCCTCACCAACTCGGTGGAAGAGCAGGATCTACCTGCCACTGCCAAGTTTGGCGACACCGTGTACATGACCTATGTCGAGTTCACGCACGGGGCTCGAGAGCTGAAGTGGCGCCGCCAGTTGCGGACCGAGCCCGAGTCCTTCGATCCCCTATCGAGACCGGCAGGAGGCGACCGCATCTGGCTGCGCGAATACTCGATCGCCGACGGGCAATGGGGTGAGCCGCAAGCGGTCGGAGCGGGAGGCCAAGACATCTACTCCGCGGCAGTGGCCGTGGACGGACAGGGGCGCGTGTGGGTCGTACGCTCCAAGCAGGTAGACGGAGACTTCGACATCTATGCCAGCTTTCGCGACCAAGGTCGCTGGTCGGCCGAAGTGCGGGTCACGAGCCATCCCGGCCCGGACATCGGCCCGGCAGCTGTGACAGACGCGGACGGGGCGGTCTGGATCACGTGGCAGGGGTATCGCGAGAACCTCGAGGTACTAGTCGCGCGCCAAGCAGGGGACGGATTTTCCGAGGAACAAACGGTCTCGGCTTCCGGCGAGAGCGATTGGGCTCCCCAGATCGCGGCAGCGCGCTCTGAGGGCGTGGCGATCTCTTGGGACACTTACGACAACGGCAACTACGACGTCTACGCTCGGCAAATGTCCTACGGGGACGGAATCGAGATGCAGGCCGCGGTAGCAGTCGCCGCCAGCCCTCGTTTCGAGGCGCGGTCCAGCGTTGCCTTCGACAGCCAAGACAGGCTCTGGGTCGCCTACGAAGACTCATTTCCGGGCTGGGGCAAGGACTTCGGCGCGTACGAGACCACCGGGGCGGGACTCTACCAAGACACTACCGTGCAGGTGAGGGTGCTGCAGGGCAAGCGCCTGTACGCGCCGGAAGCGCCTGTCACGGGCGTCTTCGACGCTCTGCCCGCCTCTAGCCCGAACAACCGCAGACGCCGCGGAAGGCAAGAGATAGTACACCGACCGCAACCAGACCCAAGCCTGGCGGCGGGACGACCGGCAAATACGACGCCGTACCCGCGTAGCAAGATCGCCCGCGAAGGATTTCCGCGGTTGGCAGCCGACGAATCTGGGAATGTCTTCCTCGCATTTCGCACTTCGGGCGGCGATATCTGGGGGCCGCTGGGGACCTGTTGGTTCGAGCACGTGGCGCGCTTCGACGGCAAGGCCTGGGAAGGGCCGACTTATTTGGGGCGCTCGGACGGGTTGCTCGACCAGCGGCCCGCCTTGACGGCCATGGGCTCGGGGAAACTGCTGATAGTCGGCACAACGGACCATCGCTTCACCGAGGCTGATCTCCGAAACACGAACCGCAGCGATTTCGACTTTGACTTGGTCTCTCATGCGTACGAGACCAAGGCTGGGATCGGAGACTACGAGTTGGAGGCAATGCGAGACCAGAGCCCTTCTGCCGCAAGCGGCGAAATCGAAGCCGAGCTCACGCAAGTGACTCTGATGCGGGGCTATCGGGCACAGATCGGGGGCGAGTCGCTGCAGCTGATGCGGGGCGAGTTCCACCGCCACACGGAGATCAGCGGCGACGGAGGTCGCGATGGCAGCATGCTTGACGCGTGGCGCTACTTCATCGACGCGTCTTACCTAGATTGGGCAGGCTGCTGCGACCACGATAACGGCTATCGCGAATACCCGTGGTGGCGCACCCAAAAGCTGTCCGACGCCTTTCACCTTGCTCATAGGTTCGTCACGCTCTTCAGCTACGAGCGCAGTGTGCGCTACCCCGAGGGCCACCGCAACTTGCTGTTCGCTCAGCGTGGCGTTCGCCCCTTGCCGCGATTGCCCAAGACAGCGGAAGATTCGCCCTCTGAACCCGCGCACGACACCCAGATGCTCTACCGTTACCTGCGCCGCTACGACGGCCTCGCAGCGGTCCATACATCCGGTACGCGCATGGGCACGGACTGGCGGGATAACGACCCGGACCTCGAGCCGTGGGTCGAGATCTACCAAGGTGATCGGCAGAACTACGAAATCCCCGACGGACCGCGCACGAACACCGCCGACGATTCCATCGGCGGCTGGCGGCCGCTGGGATTTGTCTCCAACGCGCTGGCCAAGGGATACCGGCTGGGCTTTCAAGCCTCCAGCGACCACCTCTCCACGCATATGTCATATGCCAACGTCTGGGTAACCGAGCCGACCCGTGAAGCCATGCTCGACGGGATCCGGAAACGCAGGGTCTACGGAGCGACAGACAACATCCTCGCGGACGTGCGCAGCTACGGCCACTTCATGGGGGAGGAATTCGAAACCAGTGAGGTGCCGAGAATCGAAATCTCGCTCAACGGAACCGCCGACTTCAAGCGGGTCGCGATCATCAAGGACGGGCGCTATGTCCACTCGGCCGACCCGCAGTCACGGCAAGTCAAGCTGACCTGGACCGACAGCACCGCGCAACGTGGCAACACGTCGTTCTACTACGTGCGCGGTGAGCAGGTCGATGGCGAGATCGTCTGGGTGAGCCCGATGTGGATCACCTACCGCTAAGCCAAGCGCCAAACGAGCGGGCCGACAGTCCAGGTGCAGGGGACTGAACTAGGTATCGCTCTGCCAGATTGCCACTCGCCGCCCGCGCCGCGAGATGTCGCAGCGGTGAGAGGGCCGAGCCACCTGCCCGTCGAGAGCGCACTGTAGACTCTACGTGTGAAGCATTGGACGTTGTGCCTGTTGGCGAGCATGCTGGTCGCGCTATGGGGCTGTAACAGCCAACCCCCGCGACCTGCCGATCCGTTCGCAGGCTACAGACTCGTCGATCTGACTCATCCGTTTGACGAGGAAACCGTGTTCTGGCCAACCGGCCAACCGTTCCGCCACGCTCGGACGGCTTGGGGGCACCAGCCCGATGGGTACTTCTACAGTTCCTACGACCTCGCGATGAGCGAGCACTGCGGCACGCATCTGGACGCACCGATCCACTTCGCCGAAGGCGGAGAGCCAGTGGGCGAGATATCCCTCGACGATCTTGCAGGACCGGTTGCGGTCGTCGATGTCTCGGAACAGTGCGACGCTAATCGCGACTATGCAGCAACAGCCGCTGACTTGGATGGCTTCGAGGCCGAGCACGGCGCGGTGACGCGGGGCTCGATCGTGCTATTTCGAACCGGCTGGAGCAAGCGCTGGCCGGATACCTTGCGCTATCTCGGCGACGATACGCCGGGCAATGCGGACGCTCTTCGATTCCCCGGGATCGCAACCGGCGCGGCGCGGTGGCTCGCCGACAAGGGAGTGTCCGCAGTCGGTATCGACACTGCCAGCATCGATCCAGGCTCGTCAACGAGCTTTCCCGCTCATCAAGTCCTAGCCGCTGATTCGGTGTCGATTCTCGAAAATGTCGCCCGGCTTGAAGAACTGCCGGAAACCGGAGCGTTCCTGCTGGCGTTCCCGATGAAGATCGGGAACGGGTCCGGCGCTCCCTGCCGGGTTGCCGCACTCGTGCCAAGCTCCTCATGAGGGAGTCCATGCGATTCTTCGGTGTAGTCCAATACGGTGCGCTGACGGGTACGTTGTGGTCAAGGCGGTACTCGATTCGCCACCCCGTACACTACGTGGAACGCTTTCTGGCCCTTCCGGCCAGTCCGAGGATCCATATCCATGCCCAACCCACCCATCCCTTCGCCCGATCAGCAGGCGCAACATAACTTGCAGGCCATCGACTCCCACATGCAGTCGATCTCGACGAACATCGGAAAACTTGGGGAATTACAGATGTGAGTGCCGAACCCATGTGAGGGATTCTATGTCCTGTTTGTGAGTGCAGGGCGAATATGTTAGGATCAAAATAGAACAATCGTAGATGACAGCCCCTGCTACATTCTTGGTTCGGCTGAAGCTAAGCCCGGGAGGGTACGCCATGATGGAGTCGCTCCTAGGGCGTTTGAACTGGCTCTACAATCAGTCGCTGGAGCGCCGCAAGACGGCCTACCAGGAACGCAAGCAGTTGCTCAGTTTCTACGACCAGTGCAAATGGCTGACGCAGCTGCGTGCAGCCAACGAGCACGGCTTGGGCGAGATTGCTCTCGGGGCCAGCCGCGGCATGCTGCGGCGGCTGGACCACGCCTTCCAGGCGTTCTTTCGGCGCCTACGGGCGGGCGAGGCTCCCGGCTTCCCCAGATTTCGCTCCATCCGCCGCTGTGTGACGATCGACGTGGCTGACCCGCACAACGGCATGGTGCGCTGCCAGAACGGGCACTACCTGATTCACATGAAGGGGTTTCCGCGCCTGCGGGCCTATAGCGGGCGGTGCCTGCCGCTGAACGCACCGCTGAAAGCGGTGCGGCTGACCAAGCGCGGCCGCAAGTGGGAAGCGTCGCTGGTGTACGAGGTCGAACGGCAAGCGCTGCCAGCGTCGGTCACGGCGGTGGGGATCGACCTAGGCGTCCGCAAGCGCATGACCTGCTCGGACGGCACGCGCTACGCGCGCGCTCGGCGCAATCGCAAGCGGCAGCGCAAGTTGCAGCGGGCGATGGCCCGCTGCCAGCAGGGCAGCCGCAACCGTGGCAAACGCCGGGCAGCCGTGGCGCGGAAGGCGCGCAAGGAGCACGTGCGGGAGCGCAACGCCTGTCACCGGGCCACGACGGAGATCATCCGCCAGCACGGGCTGATCGCGGTCGAGAAGCTGCGCACCAAGAACATGACCCGCTCGGCCAAGGGGACGGCGGCGGAGCCGGGCTCGCAGGTGAAAGCCAAGGCCGGGCTCAACCGGGAGGTCTTGGCGCAGAATTGGTCACTTCTACGGTCGCAACTCAGGGAAAAGGCAGAGTGGGCCGGTCGAGAGTTCGTAGAAGTGAACCCGCAGTACACGTCCCAGCAGTGCAGTCGGTGCGGTGCCCGGAACCATCCGGGCAAGTCGGAGACCTACCGCTGCGTGTGCTGCGGCTTGGTCGCGGATCGGGATGTCAATGCCGCGCTCAACATCTTGGCGGCCGGGGTTATCGCCGCCGGAGCGCAAACGTGGGCCGTTGGGCCGTGCGTCGCTCCAGAACCGTATGCGGAAGCTGCCTGACTCGGCACTCTCGTCTATAAGCCCCAAAACTTGTGACTCTGGTCAAGATCGTCCTCGCGCTGATCCTCGTCCAAGCCCTGATGAGCTTCGCTATGGCGGGGCTCGGCATCGCGATGCAGTTACGCTCTTTGAGCAACGAGAAGCAGAACGATGCCAAGCTCGAGCAGCTCCAGACCATGCGTGATCAACAGCAATCCGCCGCTTCCGACCACGGCGAAGAGCACTCCGAAGAATCGGACGAGGAGCACGCGGACGAGGACAACGGGGACGAAGGCCACTGAGGCCATGCGCGATGTCCGCGAACGTGGAGCACCGTAGCGCGCCCCCTGCCGCTGTGCGCTCATACGGTGCCCGGGGGACCCGTCGGTTTGGCATCCTGCAACTTGCTGGACCAACCGACACAGGGGCGCGCCAGAGCGCTGCGAGCCCTGCTCCATCCACAGCCCGGCAGTGACGGCCGACGAGGCTTGATTGCGGCTCAATCAGCAGACTCCGGAGATTCCGGGCTGCGATAGACGACGATGTTGTGGGCAGGCAGCCGATGCCTGGCCCTTATACGGCATCCGCCTCGCTCCACATGGGCACACAACTCCTTCAATGACATCAGCTCCCGGTACCCAAAGTTCAACTCGTCCGCGAATGCGCGGTAGAAGAGGCGAACCGCGAGCCGATCCCTCGGACAGGCGCAAATCTGCACACCGCCTGGCCTTAAGAAACTCCGGCACAGCGAGATCAGCGATTGCTTGCCCGCATCGTCGTAGTGCTCGATCAGGCCCCAGTCGATGCCAACATCGAATGCCCCGAGCGATTGCACCCGATAGAAATCTTCTCGGACGTACTCGATGCGTGCCGGATTGCGGTTGATATCGATCCAGCGCCGCTTGCTCCGCAACGGCATTCTCACGCGGACCGACTCAGGCGCGCGCAAGAACCGCTCGTAGGCCTTTGGATCGCTGTCAATCAGCAGCACCCTCCCGCGGTCGCCGAATAGCGCCTGCAAGATCGCCGCTTCCCAGCCGACTTCTGCCCCGAAATGCACGATATCGGGGTTCGATGGAATCCTCAGCTTGGAAAAGACGCGGAGCTTGCCTTCGAAGTCGAGAATCGCGTTGCGCCTCTGCTGCTGGAACGCCATGCAAACCCGCAACAGACGGCGGCCAAGAGTGCAGTCAGTCGCTTCATTAACATCCTTCCAACTCTTTGCGAGCAGGCCCTCAAAGCTAGAATTGAAGCTGGACCAATCCACATCTCCGGTCTGCTCGGCGTCCTTGACGTTCCCCGGGTCGAAGTGGCGCGACGGCGGGAACGTGAGCCGCATAGCGGTACAGTAGCACCGAGGCCGTACCGGTGCGCTTGAGGAGATTCGACATCGCAGCGGTCCGGGCGATCAGCTGGGACGTCGACGGCACGCTGTACTCGACGCGAAACGTCGCCTCGAGACTCTGGTTCGCGATCCTGTCGGCTTGCCTGCGCGGAGCCCCGAAGCAATCTTGGGCGGCTTTGGCAGAGATGCGTCGCTTCCGCGAGCGAATGGAACTGCTCCGTTCGACAAGCTGGAGCCTAGCGGTTGACGATGCGAGCATTGAACGCCGCATCCAGTTCGAACGCCGGTGGCTGTGTCCTGCGATCGCAGCCGCCGGGGCCCGCCCCGGAGTCGCCGATGCGGTCCATTTCTTCGCAAGACGCTTCGAAGCCCAGATCGCTCTTTCCGATTTCGAGTGCGGTCACAAGCTCGCCAGCCTCGGCCTGTCGGATGCCTTCCATGCGACCTACGCGGGCGAGCGTCTCGGACATCTCAAGCCAAGCCCCCAGCTGTTCCTGCGTGCACTGCGTGATCTCGAGCTTCCCCCGCAAGCCCTGCTGCACATCGGAGACCGAGCTGACACAGACGGCGCGGGTGCGGCAGCCGCGGGTTGCAGCGTCCTGTTGCTGGGCCGCGACTTCCGCACATTCACCCAACTGCGGGCGATTCTTACGGCCGGGCCGCACCCCGACACCGCACCGCCGACCAGCCCGTAAGCAAGCGAATCCGCGAACGGTCCGCGCCCGTCAGAGCGCACCAGCCTTTCCCAAGCCGATCAGTCGCGCTGGGCCGATTCCCACGGCCGGGGGTAGAGCGGCAGGAACTTGAACTGGGAATCCAGTCCCGTCGCAACCCCGTCGGGAAGCCGCTCGCGAAGCCCGGGCAAGTCCAGCCGCTCGAGCCGAACTTCGCCCAGTCTTCCGCTCTCCCGCTTGGAGCGGTACTCGAGGTTCAATTCGCTCAACACTGCATCGAAGCGCTCCGCCAGCCCGGGCAGCGGGCCCGGATCGTCGTGTCCCGCATGCACGACAACCAGCCGGTAGTGCGGCAGGTCGGCAGCAGGTATCCGGGACGGGAAGCAGGTCAGCGCGTGCTCGCCAGAAAGTTCTGGAAATGACGAACGGAGCCGCTCGAACGCCGACGACACCTGCACGCCGGTCAGCTTCTCCCCGGTGAACGAGTACGCAAGGCCACGGCGACGCACGAATCGCAGATCGGGCAAGTTCCCGACAAATCGTCCCACCCTGAACACATCCTCGGTGCAATACCGCCGCAAGCCGTAACGATGACTGACAACGAGCTCGTAGCTCGCGCCGAGCGAGAGCTGGTCCGGAGCCAGGAGCCGACCGGGCTCCCTCGGCGATTCCACCTCCAGAAATTCGTAGTAGACGCCACGGGCCATGGGCAGGAACGCCAAGTCAGCGGCTCGCAGGTCCGGGATCGTCGCGATTGTCTCCGTAGACATGGAGTACATCGGAACCAAGCGAAAGCGCCCAGGTGGCAAGTGTTTGGCCAATCGATCGAGGAACGGCGCGACATACCCGCCGGTCCAGCAGATGTAGACGCGTGCGGCCGGGGCCCACTCGCTGATCGGCACGCTGGTCGGGCTGTCGGCGATGCGCTCCAAACGCTCCAGATGCCCGCGGGACGCCAAGCGCCGCATCACCCACGGCGCGACCTCGCCCACCCGCTCCGGATTCCGGACGCAATCCCGGACCAAAGCGCTGCAGCGCTGCCAATCGGTATCGAGCCGGTCAAGAAACGAAGACATGGTGGACGGATTGGTGCTGTACAGCACCCCGGGGTTCGAGAGCGCCAAGATCCACAGCCGGACGGCGGCAGCGCCGTATGTCTCGGCCAAGCGACGCAGCGCCGGGAACGCGTGAACTCTGTAGGGCGCCTGCAGCGTGGTCAGATAGCCGGGAACCCGCTCTTCGCTCAAGAGCAGACCCGTCAGCGATTCTTCCCCTTCCAACGGACCGAACACGTACAGGCTGGTGCGGCGCACGCCCAGCATCCAAAACACCCGCAAGAACGACTCGATGAACACCCAGCGAACCCAAGCGAGCCGATGGCTGGAATACTCGAGACGTTTGGGGACCGCACCGGTGCCAGATGTGTAGGCCACTTTGGCCGCCCCTCTCGGCGAGCGAGGCTGTGGTGGTGCAGCCTCGGGCAGCTCGGTCGCAAGCCGGGTCTCGGGGCCGATACCCAGCCTTCGTCCAAGCTTGGCACGGGACCGGGCATAGTTGCTTGCCCGCAACCGATGGACGACCTCCGCAACAACTCCAGCCGTTCGCAAGCAGACTCCGATCAAGCAGCGCAAGCCATCGTTGAGAGCGGTTCCCATCACAGCTCGCGCACCGCAGTTGCAACCACTCCCAAGTATTGATCCCGGATGCGATCGACGTCCTCCGGGTATAGCAAGGCCGGATCATAAGTGATCGTGAGCCACGTTCGTTCGGAGCACGTCACCGCCACGAGCATGAGGGCGTGACGCTTGTGCATGGCCCCCAAGACTCCGAGACCGCTCAATCCATCGAACACGGGGTCGCTTTGGCCCGGCCAGCGCTGCACGTGGCTGAAGGCCGCAGTGCCCATGTCGGCCCACGGCCGGTGCAGGTAGCTGCGTGCGAGCGGAGCGCCGAACCGCGCGGGAAGTCGGGACAGGACAGTTCGCCGAGGCACGACCCATTCGCCGCGCTCGCGCGCCAGGTCAACCTGGGATCGGATGGCCCTGCACTTGTCCGCCAAGCCCGCACTGTCGGGATAGTCCCTGCGCACGCGAATGCGGCTCGAGGCGTTCCCGAATCCGACCAAGGGATCGCGACGGATGTTCACGGGAAGCCAGATGCCGACCCTGCGCTGGCCTTCCCCGTGGATGCGATTCGACTCGTGCAGGGTTTCCAATGCAGCCACAACCAAGACGTCGTTGAATGTGAATCCCGCATCTTTCCTTGAGAGACCGAGCAGCGGGCCGGGCTCCAACGAAAACGTAGTCCAGGACCTCTCCCCGGACAACTCGCCCGAGCGCGTCCACAACGGATCGCACCGCGCCCAGCCCGGATTGCGCTTGGCCCCAGGCGGTGGGTCCGCGAGTGACGGCACCGAAATTCGCGTTGGCTCTGCGCATACCTCGCCCAGTCCGGAAGCCGCCCGCAACTGGTGTCGAATCCACGCCAGCCCGCTGATCAGGTCGGCGGCGCAGTGATGGATTCTCGTGACAAGGATTCCTCCGCCCGTGTCCGGGTCGCTGACCCATAGCTGGCGCAGCGGTGGTTCGGTCTCGGGACGAAAAGGAGTCTTGAGGAAACGCTCGATGTCCGCCGCGCAGTCCGTGCTCCTGATGGCGCGGAATGCCGGCTCGCATTCGGCTGGCTCTAGGGCAGACCAACAGCCGTCCACGACGCGGCAGCGGGTTTGAGCGTAAAGGTTGCGCGCGCTACGCGCGCCGAGGCGCAACGCGTCCGCGCCCAGACTGCCGTCGAAATCAAGAAATAGCGCGAAGTCGAGCGGACGTTCCGGGCAGTCCATCCACAGGCAGACTAGATCAAGCGTGCTGAGAGGCGGACTGGGCATTCGGGACTGGCCGCTCATCGTCGATGCGGATGTCGCGCCGGGGGACCAGCGCGACAGCACGCTCCGGGTCTCGCTCGACGAACGGCAGCAGTTCGATCCAAGTCAAGTGGGGACGCGTGTGGTGCGTCCGGTGCATGGAAAGGCCGAACGAGAACCAGTACATGAACAGACCATAGTAGTTGTGAGAGCGCGATTCGGCGCTTCCCGTGGAAAAACCCTCGTGCGTCTTGAATGCGAACGGGTACCACAGCAGCAGGGACACCAGCACCAGCAGCGGAACCATGCCGGTAACCAGCCTGAAGGTGCCGACGGATAGCAGGATCGGCAAGTACACCAGTGCGATGCCGACGTAGTTTAAGGTCAGCTCGCGGACGTGGCTGGTGTCGATGGCCTTCCGGTCTCGCAACCAGAAGAACCAGTGGTGCGGCATCGCGACCGCCCGCAGCGGGAGTTCCCATTCGCGGTGCGCCGAAGGCTTGATGAAATGATCGGGATCGTGTCCTCTCACGTTCGTGTGCCGGTGGTGCAGCAGGTGTGTCCTGCGGAAATTCGTGAACGGCACCATCGCGGGAACCAAGGCGAGGCGCCCCCACCAGCAGTTCGCCGCACGGGACCGCCCCAGCAGCCCGTGAGATCCCTCGTGGGCCATTACGGTGCCGACAAACGCCAGGTAGGAGCGCACCAGCACATCGACCGCGTAAGCCCAGCCGCTGGTCGGCGTGAAGAAGAGGCCCCCCAAGGTACCCGCGACCACCACGCAGATCACGCACCTGCTGAGCAGTTGCGCGCGCCTTTTCTGCGAGAACGTTCGGCGCGCGATCGAAGGGGGCTCGCCAGAATTCCGGATCCGGTCCAGTCGGGCTTCGGCAACCGCGTTCCCAGCATTGCCTTTCGAAACTTGCCGCGCTAATCGATTCGGAGCTTCGACTGACAACGACCATCCTCCAATCTTGGCTGCTTGGTTGAGATCCGCCACTGCTTCGCCATGGCCTTGAGCTCAGTATAAGAGTGGCATTGAAGTTGCGCTGCGATTCGGGAGAGGGGCGCGGCGAACCAAAAGCCGGGAAGCGCCAGATGATGGCGGGGCCGCATCAACGGCTCGCTTTGGCAATCGAGAAATCCAAGAGCTGCTGGACCCAATCCATGGCGGCTGGAATGCTCCCTTCCAGATACGGGTTCCGACTCGAGCCCCAACGCGTGATACCTTGCGGAGCATGAAGCTGGTCGCAGTTCTCCTCGGATTCCTCGTAGCGGCGCCCGCTGCCGCCAAACCGCCGAACATCGTCTACGTCATGGCTGATGACCTAGGCTACGGGCACTTGGGCTCCTACGGCCAAACCAAGATCAAGACGCCGAACATCGACCGGCTGGCCGCGGAAGGAATGCGGTTCACCCAAGCCTACGCGGGTTCGACCGTGTGCGCTCCATCGCGGAGCGTGCTGATGACCGGGCTGCACGGAGGCCACACCCCAGTAAGGGGTAATCTCGGCGATGCCCACCTGCAGGACTCCGACATCACCCTAGCCGAGGTCTTGAAGTCGGCGGGGTACGCGACAGGAGGCTATGGCAAGTGGGGTCTCGGCCTCTCGGACAGCCCGGGGCATCCCTTGCGACAGGGCTTTGACGACTTTCTGGGCTACCTGCACCAGGTGCATGCACACTTCTTCTACCCGTTCTGGCTGACACTCAACCACGGTCGAATGAACCTGCGCCAGAACGAGAACGGCGGCCGCGGGCAATACTCGCACGATGTCCTGTTCGAGCGCGCTCTCGAATTCGTCCGCAAGAACCGCGATGGACCGTTCTTTTGCTACCTGCCGGTAACGATCCCTCATGTGGAGTTGGCGGTCCCCGCCGATTCGCTCTCGAAGTACCTTGGCAAGTTCCCCGAAGTAGGCGGAGGGCAGGAACGCCGGATCGGCTATATCGTTTCGCCAAATCCCAGGGCGACATACGCAGCGATGGTATCCCGCCTCGACCGCGATGTTGGCCGAATGCTGGAGTTGCTCAAGAGCCTAGGTATCGACGAAGAGACCGTCGTGATCTTCAATTCAGACAACGGCGCACAGTCCCGCTTCGACGTGAGCGAGGATTTCTTCGAAGCCTCCGGGGGCTTGCGTGGGTACAAGGGGTCGATGTACGAAGGCGGGCTGAGGGTCCCTCAAATCGTGAGATGGCCGGGCCGCGTGCAGGCGGGGTCTGTCAGCGACCACGTGACCTACTTCCCGGACATGATGCCGACTTTCGCGGAACTCGCCGGGGTCGAATCACCCCCGACCGATGGAATCTCAATCGTCCCCACGTTGGTCGGGAGCGCAACGCAACGCGAGCACGAATGGCTCTACTGGGAAGTCGTCTCGGGAGGTAACGTGCTGCAGACGCAGGCTGCCCGCAATGGGCAGTGGAAGTTCATCCGCAGTCCCATAGATAGCCCCGTGGAGCTTTACGACCTTGAGAGTGACGAAGCTGAGACTACCGATTTGGCATCTGCACGACCGGACCTGATCGAGAGATTCGAAAGCTGGGTCCGAGAGAATCGAACCGAACCCCCGGATCAGCCATCGCGCTCGGCAGTGAGCTACAGAGACTACGTGCAGCTCGCGCCGGGAGGCCCGACCGACCGCGCTGAACTGGGCATGCGAAACCGCCCGCGCGAGTGAGCTTGGGCTGGGGATGCACACGTGCCCAGCGCAGCTCCCGGTGTCGTCGCATGCCCCGGGTCCCTTGCTGTCGGGCACCTACCGCAAGCAACCGGTCTGCGCCAGAGTGGTCGGTCTACCCGTCGGTCCTCGATTCTCCTAGACCCTTGATCATGCGGATCATCGGATTGGGGCGACAACTTGGACTCAGATGTTGATCTCGGACGCTGGCCAGCCCGGACCATCAACCCTGCGGGCGGCTCGCCGACGAGACGCCTCGTTGCGGGGGGGTAGCGCAACACCGGAGTGGCCACCGGGCACACCTATGTGGGGCATGAGAACAGCCGATCTTGACCAAGGCTTGCTGTAGGCGGTCAACTCACAATCCGGAACCGGTGGTCAAGGGCCAGCGTGGGTTCAGCAGGAGAGCCATGTGTTAGAGTTCCCCACTCAGGACGCCACGACAGGCGTCGGAACAGGGTCTTGCAGCGTGCCAGGTTTTGAGTCGAAGTTCGAGTGGCACGAAGAAAAGAACTTGGCCAACATCAGAAAGCACGGAATACGATTCGAGGATGCAACGCAGATCTTTGATTCAGACGTGCTGTTTGTACGGGCTGGAGCTGGCGAGGAAGTTCGGTGGAAGGCAATCGAATTGCTGGAAGGCAAGTTGATCACAGTCATTTTCACCGAGCGTGCGGGCCGAACGCGGATCATTTCGGCCCGACCTTCAGCCCGCAGCGAAAGACGGGCCTACAATGCGACTAGGAGAGAGATTCAGATGGGCACACTAGAACCCGAGCCGCCGTGGGACGAGTCGAAGCAGATCCCCGATGAGGAGATCGATTTCAGCGATATCCCCGAGACAGAAGAATGGGAATGGAAATACGCTCGCAGGATGAGTCACCCTGAGGCGATGTCCAAGGAACTGAGCGATGCCTATGACGCAGAATGGCGCGAGCGCAACCGGCAAAAGCTAGGGTTAGCGGACGAGGCGAAGAAGCCCTGACCGTCTCGAGTCAGCGTCTTGCGACCCGCTCGCCGATCCTTCGAGAAAGCCGATGGCGCCGAGATAGATCTCTTGGAGAGGTCGTTACGGGCAATCTCTGGGCTTTCGAGGCAATGCGAATGGCTTTGCCAACGGGAACTTGAAGTACGTCCACACCGCTTGATCCCCAACCCGACACATCCCGCCCTTTCCGTCCGGAACGGGCACTGTCGCCGCCTCCGACGAAGCGAAACCGCGTGGGCGCGCAGAGCTGCGCGAACCGGGCGGCCTATCAGTCAAATATGATTTCAGCGATGTACAGGCTGGGAAGGACCTGATTCCATCCATCGGGAATGTCGTCGAACGGCAGCCTGAACGGCAATTCCGCGCCCGGTTCGAGGCCCTGAGAAGACCGCACGATAGTCGATAGCACACGGTGGAGCTCGACACCGTAGACGTCAAAAAAGACACAGTTCAGGCGGATGCTCCGCACCGGCCTGTCCCCGATGTTGCGAATGGTCCCGGTGATCTCGACCAGCGTCTGTCCAAGGGAATTGTCCATCGCCGCCATCTCTACATCGGCGAGGTCAAGGCCAGTGAGATACTCGCGCGCCTCATCTGTGAGCACGACCTGCTCCACCGGAAGGCCTGAGCGCCCCTTCCACTCCAAGAAGCCGAATCCCGCGATCCCAAGCACGAGCCCGAGACCGATCAAGAGGATCAGGGCCTTCGAACGCGGCTGCTGGTTCTGCTTGCCTGTGTCCAGCATCTCTTCAATTGTCGCCGTCAGCCAGTACGCCGTTCAATCTCGGGTGACCAAGCTCATCGTCGCAAGAATCATCGGCCTCGAAATTCATTGCGCGATCCATCCAAGGATGTCCGACTCGGGTGGCGCATCTGCCGAGACCGATAGGCTGTCAGCTCTTCCACTCGCCTCGAACGCAGCATTGAACCAAGCCACGGGGAATGCCCCATGCGCGTTGTGCAGCATGACGCGGGCATGCGCCGATGCCAGCGCGGCCACCGCTCGGAAATCGCCGGCCCGGCGCAATCCCGGAATGTACAACCCCTCTACATAGGCCGCGTCATTCGTCGCATCGAATTCGTCCAAGTCCGCCACAACCGCGCCCATCCCGCTATCCAGCGACGCCGCCAAGAGTGCCCAAAGACCCGCGCGACCAGATGCGACCAGATCGATCGAATCGGAGCCTGAGTGGCCACGCAGGTAGGCAGCCGCGGTCAGGATGTCCTGCACTCGATTGGCATCGTCGCTGCGGTTAAATACGTGGTAGTAGCGCTCGGCATTCCTGCCAGCCGCGGCAATGTCCCTCTCAATCACTGCCGAGCCCGTCTGGAACGCATCGATCAACAGCACGGAGGTGCCCCTACGGGCCAATTCCTTGGCGACCGCCGACTGTGCGGCGGCTTCGATGCCATCAGCGTGGACGAACAGCACTGGACGGCCCGTGCGTGAGTCAGCATTCAGCAATCGGGCCGGGATGCGGTCGCGAATGGCCTCCCGGCCAAGCACGAGATCGCCTCCCGAAACCGTCTGAGCCTCTATCGCACCGGCCGCAGGTACGTCAGCGAGCAGCGCTAAGGCGAGCCGCTCGCTGAATGCCGAACGCGCATTCTGCAGTGACTCCGCATCGTCGATCGCGAGCGCCAAGGTGTCAGCCTCGGCAGCTGCGATCCGCTGGCGCACCAGCTCCGCGTGGCTGACCGCGCCTTCCGGCAATGGTCGGCCCCAGAGATACAGCAATTCGCTGAGCTGATCCGGGCGCGATGACCGCTCGGAAAAATGCGAGCTGTCCGCGTCCCCCAAGATGTGCTTGCCGAAAAACTCGTAGACCGCTTCACGGCTATCTTGGTGATAGTTGTGCGGCGAGTCGAATTGTCGCCATTCGACATTGGACTCCGCATCCAACAGCCGGTAGATGCGCTGCACCGCCGGAAATTCGCGCTTGGGAACGTTTACGGTCCAATCCCCGGTGGCGGACACCAGCAATTGCGGCTTGGGCGCGAATGCTGCCGAGATCTCGACATTGTTGGTGTCGACCCGCAACAGCGGCGCGTTCTCGCAGCGCGAGCCGCCCTGCATCTGGAACGACACCATGTTCACCGGCGCGGAATACCTGATGCGGTCATCGACCGCCGCCAGCAGGAATGCCTGCGTGGCGCCTCCGGACGCCCCGGTAACCCCGACGCGGTTGCCATCCACGTCAGGCAGCGATACCAAGTAGTCCACCACGCGGATGCTGTTCCACAACTGCAGGCCGAGCGAACCGAACAGCCACAGCTCCTCCCGCGGGCCGGCAAACCCGTGCGGCGTCTGCATCGTGTCATTCCATCCCACCATGTCGTAAGCGAACACGACATAGCCTTGCCGGGCCAAGCTGATCGCACGCCCCGGCACCGAGTTGAGTTCCGAGTTCTCAAAGCGCCCGTAGCGCCAGTGGCCGTGGGGCGAAACCACGGCCGGGAACGGCCCGCTCTTGCCGACCGGGCGATAGAGGTTGCCGCCGAGGTAGTAGCCGGGGTACGTCTCCAGCAGGACGCTCACCACGGAATAGTCCTCGTGTTCGATCACCGCCCCGACCCTTGGGCCAAGCGGCGTCTTCGCCGGCATGGGCAGCAACCCGGCGGAAAACAGCACCTGCTTGCGCAGGAAGGCCGACCGTAGCTTCCACGCGTCCGCCGTGTAGTCGGGCAGAGAGTACACCATGTCTGTGTGGCGTATATCGACGTTGCGCAGATCGCTGGCAGGGATCTCGGCTAGCCCCGCGCCGCCAATCAGCAGAACGCCGGCAAGGAATGTAAGTCTTGAGGTGATCACAGAGGCAAGGCTAGCAGCCATTGGTGGGCGTGCGCGAGATAAGGTGACCTAGGAACAACAAGTACAGCCCCGAAGGGCCGGTTTCTGCTTCTGTGATGGACAGCGGCTGGACGTCAGATCCCCGTCCCGCCCTCGCGACACGATTAGCGAATCCAGTG
Organism: Bryobacterales bacterium; assembly: GCA_965207255.1. Classification (GTDB taxonomy): domain Bacteria; phylum Acidobacteriota; class Terriglobia; order Bryobacterales; family UBA6623; genus VXMF01. The sequence goes on from OZ242276.1 coordinate 2,437,806, forward strand.
TTTCTCGTGACAGCGCTCGCACGCGTCGATGAGTAAGTTGCCGGAATCTCCGATCGCTTCAACGTCACGCGCCCGCGCCGCCTTCAGGGCGACCTCGCCTGCCTCGGCCAACGCGCGCGATGTCACGGCCCAGACCTCCGAATCCTCGGCGCGCCCGTCGCGCATGAGCAAGGTGCCGGACTCGGCCAAGAGCACGGCGCTGTTGCGCACCACGTCCCAGCCGGCGTCATCTTGGGGTACGTTGCGCGGCACGTTGAACAATGTGTTGGACGCCGGTATCACCATTGCCTGCATCAGTTCAGTGATCGTAGCCTCCGGCGCAGGCTCCTTCTGTTGAGGCATCACGGCGCCGGCCAACCACAGCGCGACGACGACTCCAAGACACCTTCGGACTACAGCACGCTGCTTCAAGCCAAACCTCTCTTTCCCGCGAGAACTGTCCCGCCCGCGGGTCGAACTTGCGACAATCGCTATAAGAGTAGTCTAAAGTTCGGGGCTCGATGGCGATGGCTAAGCGGCTGCCCGCCTGCTGCATCGCCATTGGACCGAGACTGGGACCGTCCCGCATGAAGATCCGCCAGAGGTCAGCACTCCACTACCACAGCCATCCGCGGCCGGGAAAAATCTCGATCGCTCCGACGAAGCCCTCCGACACGCAGATCGACCTGAGCCTGGCTTACTCTCCCGGCGTCGCCGAAGCCTGCTTGGAGATCGTGCGCGACCCGCAACTGGTGGGGCGCTACACCTCACGTTCTAACTTGGTCGCGGTCGTCTCCAACGGTTCGGCCGTGCTGGGCCTTGGCAATATCGGGCCGCTGGCGGGCAAGCCCGTCATGGAAGGCAAGGCGGTGCTCTTTAAGCGATTCGCCGACATCGACGTGTTCGACCTCGAGTTGCAGACCGAGGATCCCGCCGAAATCGTCCGGGTGGTCGAATTGCTGGAGCCAACCTTCGGCGGCATCAATCTCGAGGACATCAAAGCCCCCGAATGCTTCTACGTGGAGGAGGAACTGCGCAAGCGCGTCAACATTCCCGTCTTTCACGACGACCAACACGGCACAGCCATCATCAGCGGCGCCGCGCTGCTCAACGCCGCCGAGATCGCAGGCAAGGCCCTCGGCTCACTGCAGGTTGTCGTCAACGGTGCCGGAGCGAGCGGCGTAGCGTGCGCCGATCTCTACCTGCGGCTGGGAATCGATCCGTCCAATCTACTTCTGCTGGACTCGCGCGGCGTGATCCATGCCGATCGCGTGGACGGCATGAATCGCTTCAAGGAGCGCTTCGCCGCCAACACCAAACTGCGGACGCTTGCAGATGCGATCAAGGGAGCCGACGTGTTTGTCGGGCTGTCGAAGGCAAACGTGCTCACTCCCGAGATGCTGCTATCGATGGCGGACAGCCCCATCGTATTCGCGCTCGCTAACCCCGATCCCGAAATCGAGTACGGCCTGGCCAAAGCGACTCGCGCGGATGCCATTATCGCCACGGGCCGCTCGGATCATCCCAACCAGGTCAACAACGTCCTCTGCTTTCCCTCCGTGTTCCGCGGAGCCTTGGACGTGGAGGCCACTAGCATCAATGCCGAAATGGAACTGGCCGCCGTGCGGGCTCTGGCAGACTTGGCCAAGCACCAGGTGCCCGACTCGGTGCGCCGCATATACACCAGCGAGCAGCTTGGGTTTGGTCCGGAATACATCATCCCGAAGCCGTTTGACCCGCGCGTGACACCTGAAGTTGCCGGCAAAGTCGCCGAAGTGGCCATCAGCAGCGGAGCCGCCACCAAGAGGATCGAACTGGAAGACTACCGCCAGGCCCTGATGGTCCGGCTCGACAGCAGCCAAGAGGTATTCCAGATGATCTTGGACCGCGCCAAGGAGGATCCACGCCGGATCGTAATGCCCGAGGGCGATCACGAAAAGATCCTGCGCGCGGCCTTCGTCCTACGCCAAGAGCGCATCGCCAGACCTGTGCTATTGGGCGACCGGGAGCAGATCCTGCGCAAGGCGGAGGAATTGATGCTGCCGACGGACGGCTGGGAGATCATCGAGCCGCAGCACTCGCCCCATTTGGAGCAATACGCCCAAGATCTGTTCCGGCTCAGGCAACGCAAGGGCTGCACCTACGAGAGTGCCCACGAAATGCTGCGCGACCGGATCGCTTTCGCCTGCATGATGGTGCGCTGCGGCGACGCCGACGGCGTCGTAGCGGGCATCACACGGCACTACCCGGAAACGCTGCGCACCGTGCTGCAGATTATCGACAAGCGGGCCGATGTCCACAAAGTGTCCGGACTGTACATGATGATCCGGCAACGGAAGATCTACCTGCTGGCCGACACCACGGTCAATATCGATCCCAGCCCTGAAGATCTTGCCGAGATCGCAATGCTGGCGGCACGGCGGGCGCAGCGCTTGGGCATCGTCCCAAGAGTGGCGCTGCTGTCGTTTTCGAACTTCGGTTCGGCGAGGAACCCCGACTCCGAGCGGGTCACGCGAGCAGCCGAGATCTGCTCAAAACTGGATCCCGGCTTGATCGTGGATGGCGAAATGCAGGCCGACACCGCACTGGATCCAGACATCTCGGAGGAGTTCTTCCCGTTCTCGAGGCTCCAAAGCGAGGCTAACGTGCTGATCTTCCCGAACCTGGCCGCGGCAAACATCGCCTACAAGCTGTTGCGGCAGTTTGCGAGTGCGCGTTCGGTGGGTCCGATCCTGATGGGCATGGCCAAACCGGTGGCGGTACTGCAGAAGGGCTTCAATGTAGAAGAAGTGATCACCATGTCAGCGGTGGCGGTTCACGATGCCCAGGAAGGCCTTGTCACGCATGCGGCCGTCGCGGCGGATTGATCGCTGAGCATACCGTCTAGAATCCGAATTCCTGACCTTCCTTCGCAGCCCGGCAGGAACTCTCGACCGAACTGACCCAGGTTACGTCAGATTGGACCGGTCTCGGTTGATTCCGCTGCGTATCCCCCCAGGAGCTGTGCCTAGCTCTGTGTCGAGAACCTGGCGAGACCTCTACTCTGTAGGGTCTTATAAGATCCAAGGTCCTTGGGTCGGGTTGACGCGCTGTGCGTTCGTTCTTTAGCATTGATTTCGGTGTCTGAGTGTGCCAAAACCTGTGCAGAGCTGCCAATTTATGCCTAGAATCACCCGTGCTTCGTTGAGTAGCGGCCGTCGCCACCCCGCCCGACGAGAACCGGAAAAAGTCCAAGAGACAATTCGGCTTCTCAGGAAAGTCGTTGAAGCCGGAGAGGAGACCAGCTATGGATTCCTAGCCCCGAAGCGAGTCACTCCGGCCTTCATGGATCGCAGCATCCTTGACGAATTGATCGACATTCACTGTACGCCATGGGGTGTCGAAGTGCGCGAGCCCTCGTTCGGCTGGCATGAGCTGGCGAACGACTGGTCGCGTGTCGGTGGCTACATTCGTAATGCGATGGCTGAGCTGACACCACCTCCACCGCCAACCACCCGTCAGGCATTCGATTCGACATCTGCTGAGAGGGGCGGCGAGCGTGGATTCGATGAAGAAACGTAGCCGTGAGTCGGCGGGGGCAGACGATCCTGCGGGCGAGGACCGTACTCCTGTACGGAGCGATTGCAGCCAGACGCTATTCGGCTAGAAGACTTCCTAAACCCGACACTCCGGAGGAAGTAGCCGATCTTGTTGGGCGACTTCAGCAAGTTGTAGTCCGCCAATCGCACTTCTCATACGCCGGTCCGTTACCACCGGCATCAGAGTTCAAGAAATACGAAGAGGCGCTTCCGGGCGCGGCTGACAGGATTCTCTCCATGTCTGATAAAGAGCAGGAGGAACGAATCAGTGCTAGGCAGGAACGGTTCAGGACAGACAGATTCCGAATTAGTGCTGCCACGATCGTCTCAATTGGAATGATCTCACTTGCTGGCGTCGGGTTTTATTTGGACTATCCTTGGCAAGCTGTGCCGATAGGATTCTTCGGTGTGGGGCGCTGATCCTGAGAGAACTCATCAAGGTATTTCGGTCACGACAATAAACTGACCTGAGCTAAGACACACCAGACGTTCGACGGCACTTGGGCTCAGCCACCAGCCAGTAGTGCTGGGAGTGGAGCGGACACTGCTTGGCTTAGTTGGCACCCGCCCGGATTCGCCGCAGTAGTGCCGGGGCCCGGTGGTAGTGCTGCGATAGAGACAAGCGGGTGCGTTCTTGGCGATTCGGTTGCGAATCCTGTGCCTTGTCGGGCTGTGCCAGATCCCATACCTAGCTACTGCCGTGACGACTACCCTCTTGAGACCAATGCGAAACGTGATCCCAAGCTCCCAAGTGCTTGGTTGGTGCGCTGAGTCCTTCCTGCTGTAGCGTTGACAGTCAGCCCCAAGCAACTCGACCGCTACATGCGGGAGTTTGCGGGCATGCACAACCTGTGCGCCAGGGACGACATCAACTAGATGTGGTTCGTGGCCCGTGGCATGGTCGGCAAGCGTCTGCCCTACAAACACTTGACCGCCGACAACTACCTGTCATTGGGGCCGAGATCTTGAGAAGCGGCCCGCGCCGCGAATTGCTTAGTAATAATCAAGATCCTTGGTGTCACACAGAAAACTAGTGAATCCGCCAATGCTGGCGTGGGCTCGAGAGATGGCCGGATTTGACTTGCAGGCGGCCGCAGAACGCCTGAAGATCCAAGTGAACAGGCTGCGAGCCATAGAGGGTCTAGAACAGGAGGCTGAAATCTCCGCCAGCCTGTTCGACAAGATGGTCAGGCTATACCGGCAACCTCCGCTCGTTTTCTACCTTTCAAGCCCGCCCCGGCCAGAGGGCTACGAAACGGCGTTCCGCAAGGTCTACGGACCGCACCCGAGAAGAGACTCCGGCGTCATCGCGGCACTTGTCCGCAATGCGTGGGCGCGGCAGGGCATCCTCAAGGCCGCGCTGGAGTCTGAAGAGGAAGCCCGGATCGTTCCCTTCGTGGGTTCTCTGTCCCTCAGCGACGGCTTGGAGGGAGCGGTCGATGCGTTGACGGAGGTTCTCGGCGGCAAGGCCACTATGCACGCGTATCGATCAAGCGGGAACCGCAACGAAGCCTTCCAACTCGTCCGCAGTGAGGTTGAGAACTCTGGCGCGTTCGTCGTTCTCAAAGGAGACCTAGGGAACCATTATTCCAACATACCGGTGGAAGAGTTTCGTGGCCTGGCGATTTCCGACCCGATCGCACCGTTCATCTTGGTCAATCCGCATGACTTTCAGCCTGCGCGCACGTTCACCCTCTTGCACGAGATAGTTCACCTGCTCCTTGGAAGAAGCAGCATCAGCAAAGATGTCTACGGAGACACCGGGGTGGAGAAGTTCTGCAAGCAGGCAGCTTCGAACTGCCTGCTCCCCGAAAGCGAGCTGTACCGCTTCGACCTTTCCGCTTCAGCGGACATCAAGGAACAGTCGAAGTCTGTGCGTCAGTTCGCGGCAGGCTGCAATCTGAGCGGGACGATGGTCGCGTACCGCCTTTTCCTCTCAGGCAGGATCAAGAAATCCCATTTTGCCGCCCTACGCGACCAGTTCCGTAGCGGCCAACAGGCCGGTAAGTCTGCGCCCGTACCGGGTGGGAGCCCCACCTACTACACCGTCCGCAGAAGCCGCATTGGTAAGTCGCTGCTCAGAGTCACAAGCCGGATGCTTGAGCTAGAGGCGATATCCACTACGAAGGCAGCAAGAATTCTAGACGTCAGGCCTATCAACGTAGGCAAGGTTCTCGACTCCGTGTAGCTATGTCGAAAGCAGTTGCGATGGTTTACGTAATTGACGCAAACGTCCTGATTGACGCAAACCGCGACTACTACCCAAGAGAGCGAGTTCCCGAGTTCTGGAACTGGCTGCTTGAATTGTGCCGCATCGGCGATGCGCTGGTACCCAAGGAGATTTACGATGAAGTTGTGCCACCGGGGCACAAGGACGACGACCTCATCGAATGGATGAAGAAGAACCGGGCGGATATCGTGCTGGCCGAATCTGCGCTGCCAAGCACTGTCGACCGGGTAATCCGCGACAGATACCGCCTAAACGCGACCAGCACCGATCTTGAGGCAATGGGCAGCGACCCTGCTCTGATCGCCTACGCGCTTGGCCATTCACCATCGAGGGCAGTGGTCACTACGGAGCGACCGAAGCCTGGCCTGACAGGCAGGAACCGCAAGGTTCCGGACGTCTGCCGCGACATCGGGGTTGAATGCGTGCATACATACGAGTTCATCCGGAGATTGGACTTCCGGACAGCCAAGAATCGCTAGGGCGAGCCGCTGCGAGTAGCGCGGTGGCGCGGGTTTCGGCGTCAGTCAAACTTGCCTTACGCAATACGTGCCTCAATACATGCGGCTTAGGTCAGTCCCGCAATCCCTCTAGCCCCCGAACCTCGGGTTAGGACTACCGAACCACCAACTCGCAGATGTGCTTGCTCCACTGATCCAGTGCCGATGGAAGATCTTCAGGCGTTGCCAAGGCATGCACCGTCATGCCTGCGGCCTTGGCCGCTTGAATGCCCGTAGACGAGTCTTCAAACACCAAGCACTGGCCGGGATCGCTGATGTCGTGTTCGGCCTGCAGCTTCTCGAACGCTAGCAAGTAGGGCAGAGGGTCGGGCTTGAGCCGCTCCACATGATCCCCGCAGATGATGAACTGCATGCAATCGGCGATGCGCTGCCGTTCGAGGATCGGTACGACATCGGGAATCGCACTTGAAGAGACTACGCCAAGGGGCACATGCTCGAAGTTATTGCGAATCCACGTCGCAACGCTCGGATGGGGCACGAGTTCTTGCAAGGAGCGTCGCCGGTAGACCGAGTGCTTGCGCTCCCGCCCAGCTTGGATCGACTCGGGCGTCCGCGGCTTTCCGGCCATGTCTAGGAAGAACTCGCAGGCGCGCGTGTCACTGATGCCGATGAGCTGCCGCTTGTAATCCTCCCAATTCACCGTCACGCCCCACGGCTCAACCGCTTCCAGCCACGCTTCGTGGTGCAGGTACTCGCTGTCGAACAGCGTGCCGTCAAAGTCGAACAATACCGCTCGGATTGGTGCGTCAGGGCCTCTCAAACTCAAGTCTAGCCAATTCGCAGGGCGCGAGAATCGTTCCGCATGGCACGTATCTGGTTGCGTAAGGTGGAATGTTCCAGCATCGCGATCCGCTACAGTGATTTCGCTACCGGGCAGTTGCGAGAAACCGTCACATCCCATAGCAGACCCCTACTGGCACGGGCTCGCGATGGCAGCGTGAGTCAGTATCGGCACGACAAGATGGCGCTCTGGCCCTACAGCTGCGCACGCTTCGACACTTCTCGAACGAAGTCTGCGAGGGTCCACAGCCACTTGCGCTGATCCGTTGTATAGGTGTCCTGGATCGGGCGTGGCACAACCAGTTGCAGGCCCGTCTCCCTCATTTCGTGGGTCAGGGGCTCGGAAATTCCTGGCTCAATCGTAAGCAGATGCTTTCGTCGTATCTTGGACACTTCAGGAGGCACTTGTCGCCATCGCGCACCACAACTTGATTTCGCAGCAACCATCATTAGACGTGGACCATCAGACTGAGGAGCTGCTCGATAGGCTTCTCCATCAGGAAACAGGAAGTCCGGGTGATGTTGATGCTCTGCTTCGAAACCACGGGCGTATGAGATATTGTGGGCTTGAAAGACCGCTTCCAAGTGGTGCTCGAGGGCGTGGCCCATGCGCGACTCTCGTCTGTTCCAGATACTCAATGAGAAGCTGAGAAAGCTATCAACGTCGGCCTCCCCGTCCGCGCTCAGAAAACCCTGATGCTGATGCAGCCGCTCCGAAACCACACGGCGCTCCAAACGCCGAAACAGGGCTTCCTCACAGTCGAGCCATTCGACGAGCGCCCAATCCATATCATGGTTGACCTTTACGTCAGGTAGATTGTCGCGGACAAGCTGGGCAAGTACCGAAGTTCTGGGAAACTTCGACCCAAGCGAGTCGGCGATTCTGTCGAATCCATTTGGGCAGGGACCCTCGAACTCGATTCCGAGTGCGCTAAGGACGATACGCGCTGCAAAGTCCAAGCGCCGTTCGTCTTTCTTGAATTCTCGTGAGACGAAAGACGCGCTCTCTGGAGACGAAGCGTCGGCCGACACACCAAACAACCACGAGAGTTGCCGATAGCTAGTGGACCCGTCCGGCGACACAATGAAATATAGGGTTCGCTGGGTTGTCATGGCAAGGAAGAGGATATCCCCCTCGCGCATCACTTCAGTAACTCGATTGGCTGGATAGCAGAGTCGCCATCCTGGGCTTCTGTCGGGCTGGACCATCCGCGCGTCATGATGGGTTGCCCAACCCTCATCAACATCGGATGGCTGATCTTCACAGAGCCAAATGTAAGTCGTCTTGAATCGTTCGTTGTCCCCAGATCCTAGAAAATGCTGACGCATTTGGTGCGTTGTGTCGATCTCATGCTGGTTGGAGGTCCTTGGCTCGGCATCCTCCGTGCTCAGGCGCTTCACGCCAATGCCCGCGAAGTAATCGCACAAGTGACTGCGCTTCATTGTTTCTCACTGGTCGCTCGGCCACGGGTGCGTGACCTGTTCTTGGGAATGAGGGGGCGTCTCGACACATCGGTGTTGGAAGAGTGCAGGCATACAACCGCAGCAAGACGGCGAAGTGCACCTTCGTGATCTCCGCCCCGGCACCGTCTGCAGGGCACTTGCGAACGGTCGGACTTCGCCCTCGAATTGATGGCCGCTATCGGATGGTTCCGGGAAGCTTGTGTTCACCCAACCCCGGACCACTGCATTGCCCCCTGCCATGACGCCGCCCCCCACAGGCAACTGACACTCGGCACCGAATCCTGCGAGGAACTGAACGAGGCTGACATGCTGAAATTGGATCTTGTGCTTCGACGTGGGAGGAGGAGGGATGTCTGGCAATCTCCTCATAGTGATCTGATTATCACACAACTAATCCCCTAGTACAAGATATTTACACCTATAAATCGAATATTTCACGAAATATCGAGAATGTATCGAGGTGCTCGCCGAGGATTCCGGACAACGGATGAGCCTAGCTCCCTGCTCAGGAGGACTCTAGCAACGAAGCAGCTGGGGGCTCGGAAACGGGTACGCCTCATCTATCGATCCAGACTCATCCCCAAGTGAAACATCGGTCGCATTCTTGTGAGCGTCAAACCCGCCTACGGCGACGCACCCTAGGGTATACACCCCTTGGGTATAATCGTGCGTCCCGGTGACAATCTCTCCGTTTCGCTGGATTTTGCCCGCCTGCCTCCTTCTCAGCGGCTGCTCGGGCCAAGAAGAATCGTATCCGTCCAAAGAGATCAAGCTCATCGTCCAGGCTGCGCCCGGCGGCACTTCCGACACGGTTTCTCGTGTCATGGCATCGCTGGCGGAAGGCCAGCTCGATGTCCCGATCGTTTGTGAGAACAAGCCCGGCGCCAGCGGGGCCCTAGCTTTTTCGTTCGTGGCGCGCCGCCCCGCCGATGGCTACACGATTGGACACGCTCCCGTCGAGATTGCCATCGTCCGCTCGCTGGGCTACGCCGACATCGGGCCGTCGGACGTCTCGCTGATCTGCCTGGTCTCCAAGACCGCTCCGGCGCTCGTAGTCCACTCCGACTCCCCTTGGCAGAGCTTCGAAGACTTCATCGCCTCTGCCAAGACCGAAACGGGCAAGATCGTCATGGCCAATTCGGGAATCGGATCGATCTGGCACTTCAACGTCTTGTTGCTCGAGCAAGGTACCGGCGCACGCTTCACCCACCTGCCTTACGGCGGCTCCACCCCAGCTCTGGTGTCCGTGATCGGCCGACATGCCGACGCGGCGGTAGCGGGCGTCGGCGAGGTGGTTTCGCACGTCCAAGCCGGCAGCCTCCGTGCGCTCGCCGTCTTCGACGCCGGACGCTCCGGCGTCATGAGCGACGTGCCCACTACCCACGAACTCGGCTATCCCATCGGCGCACCGGCATGGAGCGGGTTCTTTGGGCCGGCCGGCATGCCACCAGATCGCGTCGCCATGCTGGCCGATGCCTTCAAGACAGCCTTCGGCACAGCAGAATGGGCCAAGCTCTGCCAAGAGCGTGGAATGGAAGCCCTTTACTTGGGGAAGGACGCCTTCGCAGAATTCGCTCTCGAGCAGCAAGGCTTTTTTGAGAGCCAGATCCCCCAGCTGGTCCGCTTGGAGAGCCCCTGAGTGCGACGCGCGGACACAATCGTTGCGGTGCTGTTTGCAGCCCTTGGAGCCTTCTTGGTTGTCAGCGGCACGGCCTTTCCCGCAGGCATCGCCGGGATTCCAGGTGCGGGCTTCTTCCCACAAGCCATCGGTGTGTTGATGGGCCTGCTGGCGATTGCACTCTGGCAAAAGGGGCGGCGGCGGTCGAAAGAGTCGGTGTCTATTACGAACGTGCGCGAGGTCGCGGTGACCGCAGCCTTGCTACTGGCGTACCTCCTGCTATGGGGCACGGGCTGGTTCGTAGTCCGTACGACCGTGTTCTTGGCGATCACCTTGATCTTCCTTGGGCAACGCTGGCTTCCATCGCTGGGCTACTCGGTTGCACTGTCCGTGTTCGCATACCTAGCCTTTGACACAGGCCTGAACGTGACATTGGAGTGAGCGTGACGGAGCTGGCACATTCGGTGTTTGCAGGTCACCGGAGGATTACGGATTGATTGCCGAAATCATGGCGGGCCTGTCTGCCGTGCTCGCATGGCAGGTGCTGGGATTCCTGGCCATAGGTGTATGCCTGGGAGCTGTTTTCGGGGCCCTGCCGGGCTTGACGGCCACCATGGGCGTGGCCGTGCTGACGCCGCTGACATTCTGGGTCTCGGCTGAGCAAGGCCTAGCCATGCTGCTCGGCATCTATTGCGGTGCCATTCCCGCCGGCGGCATACCCGCAATCCTGATCAACGTCCCCGGAACGCCTGCCTCGATCGCGACCTCCTGGGATGGCTACGCGCTGACTCGCAAAGGCCAAGCCGGGCTGGCCCTGGGCGTCAATGCGCTCGCGTCGGCCACTGGCCAGCTTACGAGTATTGCCTTCCTCGCCTTCTTCGCTTTCCCAATCGCCAGCTTCGCCCTGCAATTCGGACCCGCCGAGTATTTCGGACTGGCGCTGCTCGGCATCAGTCTGATGGCAGGTGTCTCCGGAGAGCACGTGCTCAAGGGCATGCTCGCTGGCGCCCTTGGCTTGGCGCTGGCCCTCGTCGGCCTCGACCCGATGACGGCCTATCCGCGCTTCACGTTCGGGATGTCGGAGTTCTTGGACGGCATCTCGTTCGTGCCCGTGATGATCGGGCTGTTCGGATTGGGCGAGGTGCTGGTGCAGATCTCGGACCGCCACTCCGGCCGCATAGCGGCCTCGGCCGCGATCGGCCGCGTCCTGCCGAGAGTCGCCGATGCCAAGCGCATGGCCGGGGCGACGTTTAGCGGCGCTACGGTCGGCACGCTGGTTGGGGCGATTCCGGCGGCCGGAGGCGATATCGGCTCGGTGATCGCCTGGGAACAGGCTCGCCGGACATCCTCCGATAAGGCCAGATTTGGCAAGGGCTCGCTGAATGGGCTGGCCGCGAGCTGCTCGGCTTGCAACGCCGCGATCGGCGGCGCGATGACCACGATGCTCACGCTGGGCATTCCCGGAGACGCCGTTTCGGCCATCCTCATCGGCGCCCTGCTGATCCACGGCATCCAGCCCGGCCCGCTGCTCTTCGCCAACAACCAGTCTTTCGTCTTCTCCATCGTCTTCCTGCTGATCTTCGCCTCGCTGCTGATCATGCTGATCGGCATGCTGGGCGCGAAGCCCCTAGCGAAGGTGCTCAGCATTCCGGCTCCATGGCTCTGGACCGGCATCATCGTGTTCGGGACAGTAGGGGCCTACGCGCTCAACAACGCCGTCACCGACGTCTGGGCTATGTACGCCGCAGGCGTGGCGGGCTTCCTGTTCCGCAAGACCCAAATCCCGCTTGGCCCGCTTGTGCTCGGACTGATCCTCGGCCCGATGATGGAGTCCAACCTGCGGCGCGCGCTCATCCTGAGCCGTGGCGATTGGTCGGCGATGCTGACGCGGCCGATCTTGCTCGCCTTTCTGGTTGCAACGACGCTGTCGCTGCTGTGGCCACTCATCCGGGCGAGACAACGGGCGGGCACACGCAACCAAGGCAGCATTCCTGACGCCTAATCAATAGAGCCGCGCGGGGGTGAGGCTCGTCGGCGCAGTGCCGGTGCGGTTGCCCTTGGATTGACACGCGCAAGAATCGACGGCTCGAGGAACAAGATGAACATGCCAAAACTCAATGCCGCATCGCGGCTCGGACGCTCGGGGCTGATCGCAACCAGCGCCATTACATTGATCGCGGGATTAGCGGCCGCGGCCGGGCCAGAGGCCAAGGATGCCTGGCGGCAGTGGCGCGGGCCCAACAACAACGGCGTGGCCGAAAGCGACGCCCCGCTCAACTTTTCCGCCACCGAAAACGTCAAGTGGCGGATTTCTGTGCCGGGCAAGGGACATTCCACCCCGGTGATCTCCGGTCAAGCGCTCTACCTCACAACCGCCGCGGTTTCGGAGAAAGACGATGGGAGTGGGAACTTCCCGCTGTACGACTTCCTAGTGCTGGCCATCGACAAGGACAGCGGCAAGGAACTCTGGCGCCGGACCGCGACTTCCAAGAAGCCGCACGAAGGCTACCACCGGCGCTACGGCAGCTTCGCGTCGAATTCGCCGGTGACTGACGGAGAAATCCTGATCGCGAACTTCGGCTCCCGCGGGGTGTATGCCTATGACATGGATGGCAACCCGCTGTGGTCCAAGGATTTCGGGCCGATGCACATGCGCAATGCATTCGGAGAGGGTATCGCTCCCGTGCTCCATGAAGACAAGCTCATCCTGCAGAAAGATCACGAGGGCGATTCCTACGTCGTGGTCTTGGACAAGGCCACCGGCAAAGAGCTTTGGCGCCAGCCGCGCAACGAGCGCAGCAGCTGGGCGCAGCCGATCGTAGTGGAACACGATGGCCGCAAGCAGTTGGTCACGAGTTCCGAGCGCGTTCGCACCTACGACCTCGCTACCGGCGAGCTGCTCTGGGAAGCCGGCGGGCTCGGGCCAAACGCGATCCCGGCGGTGATCAACGTCGACAACGAAATGGTCATCGCCATGACCGGCTATCGCGACCCCAACCTCTTGGCCGTTCGGCTGGGCGGCAAAGGTGACATTACCGACGACGGCGACTACGTGAAGTGGACCAACCAAGTGGGCAACGCCTATTCGGCGTCACCGGTACTGCACGAAGGCATCCTGTACTTCGTCACGGATCGCGGAATGGTGAATGCATTTGAAGCGAAGACAGGTGAGAAGTACTACCACCAGCAACGGCTGCCGGAAACCTATTCGTTCAAGGCCTCCCCCGTGGCGGCAGGCGGCAAGCTCTACCTCGCCACCGAGCAGGGCGATGTAGTCGTGCTCAAGCTGGGCAAGGAGTACGAGGTTCTTGCGGTCAACGAGATGGGCGACGAGTTCTTCATCTCTTCGCCGGTGATTCTTGATGGCAAGCTGTACCTGCGCAGCGAGGACGAGCTGTTCTGCATCAGCTCGAGCTAGCTGCAACAGCCAAGCGGTCTGGTAGGCGCCCAGTGCGAGCTGGCGTCGCATGCCTCAGCGCCAGCAACCAGCCACACAAGGGGATTCGCAATCTGCGAGCTGATGTTCCCGCCGATCGTGAGACCAATCGCTTGAGACCCCATGGAGCACCTGACCGTGGGCTTTGACCCGGGCGTGGGAAATCCCGTAGGGCACGCAAGCGTACCCGTCCCGCCAGTACCATTAACCCCGGTACTCGCACGAGTTCACCTCGGCGGTGGGGCGTTCTGAGAGTTCAAATCGAATCCTGGGAAACGCCTGGCTGGAGTTCATCCTGACATGGCAGCGCGGAACATGTGACCACCTCGCCGGTATACCCTGCCGCGGCTGCCAACCTCGACCACCAAGACCCGCAAGCGATTGTCCTGAATGTCGCAGACTATGCGGTAATCCCCCACTCGATACCTCCAAAACGCACCCAGTGGTTCGGAGAGAGCCGTGCCCAAGCTCCGCGGTTGCTCCGTGGGGGCGACGCGCTCGTCCATGTAGTCCAATATGCGTCGAGCGATCTGCCTGTCAAGCTTGCGAAGCTGATTCTTGGCCGTGGTGGTGTACTCAATCGTCCAGATCAAGGTCGTTTCTCACGTCGGCGGAGGAGTGCACCTGCTCCTCGCCTTGACGAAGGCGCTCCAGCACGTTCGCGGCAAGGTAGTAGTCCTCCATGTCCTCAAGTCCACGCTCTATCACCTTGCGCAGGTAGAAGGCCTTCGTGCGCCCCGTCTGGGTAGCAAGGAAATCAAGCCGTTGCTCGATTTCAGGAGCAAGTCGAATCGAAGTCGCCATGTTGCCAGTCTTCCAAGAACCTATAACTATGCGTATTCACTGTATCACGCCGGTCCCGCAGCCTGCCGGACGATAGACGCAGTTCGCACCGCGAGGGTCTCTCCGGAGATCGACATTGGCCTAGACTTGCACCCTGTCCTCGCCACCCGTAGGCCTATTGCAAGACTAGCCGCCTCGCTCTGCCAGCCTCGATGTTCCCCGGTCGCAGGTCACAGCTACGACTGCTCCTAAGATGAAGAACGGTGCTTGATCATGCTGGAGGCAACATAGAAGAACGGTGCTTGATCATGCTGGAGGCAACATAATCGTTGTACCGGGTTGCGATCAGCTCAAACTGCTCGCCAGTTAGTGCCGACGGAAGTTGCATTACCCAACCACGAGAGACTCTCTTGCTCTTGCGAAGACTTGACGAGAAGTTCCAGACGGCACCGCCATCAGCGATGAAACCCTTGCTCCGATTCCTGCTCCAGCTCTTGCTCGCTACGACGGCCGGGGCCGCCACAAATGTGGTCTTGATCGTCTCCGACGACCAAGGCTACGCGGACATCAGCTGCTACCCACACCCCGGCGAGGTTTCGACGCCGAATCTCGAGAGGATCGCGCAGGAAGGCGCGCGCATGACCAACGGCTACGCGAGCTGTCCGGTCTGCGCACCAACCCGAGCCGGCCTGCTGACGGGCCGGTACCAGCAACGGTTCGGCTTCTACACTGCGTCTGATTCGCGGGCGGGCCTGCCGACGTCCGAGACCACGCTTGCAGAAGTCCTCCGCGAGCACGGTTACGCCACGGGCGTCTTTGGCAAGTGGCACTTGGGCTATACCCCGCCGCACCGTCCTCTGAAGAGAGGCTTCGACACGTTCTACGGATTCCTAGGCCATGGCGGACACGACTACTTCGACCTGGCCATCTCGGACGACATCCGTTCGATCTACCGCAATGGGTCTCCCGTGGACGATACGGGCTATCTCACGCGCAACATCACCAAGGAGGCCGTCTCCTTCATCGAGGAGAACCGGAATCGGCCATTTTTCGCCTACGTGCCGTACAACGCGGTCCACAACCCCATCCAAGCGCCGGAGGAATATATTCGGCGCTACTCCAACGAAGATCCGCAACGGAACACCTACCTCGCCATGCTCGCGATCATGGACGAGGGTGTAGGAGCAATCCTCGACACGCTGGACCGACTCGACCTAGCCGACGAGACGCTGGTCATCTTCTTTTCCGACAATGGCGGAGCGCGCGGCACTACCGCAAACAACGGAGCCCTGCGCGAATTCAAGCACAGCGTCTACGAAGGCGGTCTCAGGGTGCCGTTCCTCCTGCGGTGGCCAGGGAGGATCCCTGCGGGAACAGTCTCCGACGAACCCGTGATCTCGATCGACGCGTTCTCTACCATCCTCGCGGCGGCCGGGATCGAACCGCCGACCGGGGCCCAGCTTGACAGTCGCAACATAGTGCCGGCCCTGACCGGAGAGTTGGATCGAGCGCTCCACGAAGCGCTGTACTGGAACTGGATCGACAAGGATTCCGATACCGGCTGGGCAGTCCGGAAGGGTCGCTGGAAGCTACTGGCTGACAAAGGCGGAATTGAACTCTACGACCTAGAGACCGATCTGGGCGAGAGCCGCAATCTCGCTCCCAGTCGACCGAAGATCGTCCAAGAATTGCTTGCCGAGTACAAGGGTTGGCAGAATCAGCTCCTCCCGCGAATCCGACGCCAGCGGTGAGATTGGGCTCCGCCTGGCGCTTGACCGCCACGTCGGTCTGGGCGTGCAGGAATCGGCGCTGACATCGCTGGTCCAGACAAGACAGGCGATTAAGCGCGGGGTTCAAGTCAGTCTGTGAAACGACGTGCAAACTGGCGGCGTGCTGGCCTCGGCCGCTCGTCTTGGCATTCGACCAGTCGACCGCCCGCCCAGCTGCCCGAGAGCGTAACTATTGCGGCAAGTCTGGGCTTGGGCTCGCTTCCACGGAGCGAGTTAGGGCCGTAGACTCGAGGTCAGGGGCTCCCTCGGTGAGGATGTAGCGCCTGTTAGCATCCAGTTGTGTCCACTCCTGCTTCAGACCGCGGGGCCAAGTCACGGTAAGGGCATCAACCCGCCGTGCTTGACCGAGCCCGAAATGCAGAGCGAGATCGCTCTGCGAGTAGTAGCTGCCGCCGCCCGCCACGGCCTGAGTCAGCCGTTGTCCCGCTGCTGAAACCTCCACTCGGGCACCGATGGCGCTACGATTCGACTCGACGCCGCGCAGTTTGACCACGATGGCATTGGTAGCCTTCGGGACGTTCTTCAGCACAGTTGGCGGTTGGTTGACATTGACGATCACAACTTCGGGGTGGCCATCGCCGTCCAAGTCCCCGGATGCCATACCGCGGGCCGACCTGGGCAATTGCAGGGCGGGTCCCGATGCGTCCGAGACATCCTTGAACACCCCCTCGCCATGATTCCTGAACAGAAGGGTCGGCTGCCGGTAGGTCTCGCCGATGTCGGCATCGTCCACTTCCGGGTACACATGGCCATTGGCCAGCATCAGATCAGGCAGGCCGTCTTCGTCGGCGTCGATGAAGAGCGCCCCCCAGCCTAGGAGCTGGCGGGCACCGAGCCCAGCTTCAAACGCGAGATCCTCGAAGAAGACCCCGTCTTCGTTGTTGTACAGGGACGGCAGGTCCCCGGAAAAGTTCGTCTTCGCGATGTCTAGGAAGCCGTTCCCGTCGTAATCAGTCACAGCCACTCCCATTCCTGCTTGGAGCTGGCCATCCGCGCTGTAGGCCACCCCGGCCTCTGATGCTATGTCGGTGAAGGCACCGTCGGCGTTGTTGCGATACAGCAGGCTAGGCGTCATGTCGCAAGCGACGTAGATGTCGGTGTCGCCGTCATTGTCGAAGTCTGCGGCGATCACACCGAGACCATAGCGCCCACCTGGCTCAAGAATTCCCGCGGCATCAGAGACATCCTCAAAGCGACCATCTCCCAGATTCCGATACAACTGGTTGCTCGCCCGAGGCAGCCCTCTAGGGCCGCACATGACCGGGATGCCCTTCCACTCGCAGGCCCCAGGAGCGCCAGGCTTGGGCGTGTTCTCAGGATCGAAATCCACGTAGTTGCTCACGAACAGGTCCAACAAGCCATCTTGGTCGTAGTCCAAGAAAGCACAGCCAGCCCCCCATCTCCGGGACCCGGCCGCCTGGCCAAGCGCGGCACTTGAATCTATGAACGTGCCCTCCTGATTGCGATAGAGCACATTTGAGCCGAAGTACGTGACAGCTAGGTCATCCCAGCCATCGTTGTCAAAATCGCCCACGCACGCGCCCTGCCCCCAACCCTTGGCCGCGAGCCCCCTGTCCAGCGCAGACTCCCTAAAATGGCCTTGGCCATCGTTGACATAGAGCATTGAGGGCGGGCTCTGGCCTGTTTCCGCCAACGGAAACGTAGTGCCGTTCACGACGAAGATGTCGTTGTCTCCGTCTCGGTCAAAGTCGAATATAGCGGCACCGGTGCCCGTGGTCTCCAAGATGTAATTGCTTTCTGTCGCGCTCCCGAAGGTGACGGGGGTGCGCAGCCCCGCTGAAGGGGCTATATCCACATACTCGGGCGTGCCGCCCGAAAGCTCAGGGGACGAATTGATGGCCAGCAACAGAGCAACGCTGCAACGCTGCAACGAAAAAAAGCCCATTGGAGACCACGTTGCCGAGTGTCGGCCCAATTGACGGGTTAGATCGGAGAGCACTAGCGTATACGCCGTCCAGACCCCTACGTTAGCCCAGCCGGCCCCGCACTCGCGCCAGTGCAGCCACTGGACTTTGGGCAGAATCGTCGCCGCCGCCCGGGCATAGGGCTACAGGTTGGGATCCATCACCAGTTCCGACCACCTCTCGACGCAGATGTCGTACGCCATCGTGTATGCCGAGGACGCCACCAAAGAGGGCTCCCACACCGCAACCAAGCGGCGCCGCACCTATGGCGCGGCCGACTCGCCGAGGTCCGCATCGGCGATGCGTTTTGGGAGACGACACCCGTGTTCAGGGTCCATTCCGGGCAATCCAGGCGCTGACTCCAGGCACCGAGACAATCAGAAAACTTGCGCTAGTGCGCAACAACGGAGTCGTTCGCACGGTCAATCCCGCGACGAACCAGGTCGAGTTCGAGCACACAGACCAACCATCATTTTGCTGGGCGGGATCCTCTACTATGCGCGGCCGCTACAGACCAACGACGAGATCGCGCGGTCGTCGCCGGTCTGCGCGATCCGCGATCGGGCGACCCAGCCGAGTGAGGGTGTAGTGAAGGGAGTTCTCCACTACGGATTAGCATTGGCGCAGGGCACTCCAGCATTCAGCTGTCGAGCAGATTCCGACACCGGAGGCCCGGGTACACCGAGAAGCCGCGGTCGAGGGTGACCCACTCGCATCCGTGCTCAATCGCAAGTGCGGCGTGGTATGCATTTGGAACTCGGTTGCCGGTCAGGGAGTACGTTCTGACTAGGCTGCGAAAGGTGCGCCAATGGCCGAACGCGGGCCGGAGGGCAGAGAACCCGTGCTGTGCGAGTATTGAGTCCACGAAGGAACCCGCGTCCTCAACAGAGGTCGGAGGATAGAAGATTCGCGGGTGTGTCAAGATGCGCAATGCACCGCTCAAGACGAGTTCTGAAACACCGACCGATAGGCGCCGCGAGACGGCGCCATCCAGCCATGCACGGCACCGGTCGTGATGGACCGCGTCCTGCCGGCATGCGTTCGCTAAGACGTTGACATCAGGGCTTTGCATTCGTCAGATTCTCAAGCGCCGCGTTGTCGGTCAGATCCACCCCGGGCTGCACGCCCATGCCTCGAAAGACTGGAATCGGCGGAGCGTCCGAGGCTGGTCGCGTCACCCCTTGTCAATGGGCATCGAAAATGGCACACATCCGAGGGGAGATCCACCGCGGGTTTGGCAGACTCTCACCCTTCGTAGCGATAGGGCTTGAGGCGTCGCCACCGCGGTGTATTCGCGGAACGCGCAGTGCTTGCCCGAAGACCGCTTGGCGGAGTCCAGCCAAGGGCCACATGGGGTAGAATCCACTCACTATGGATCGTGCAAGGGTTGCAGCGGTATCGATTCTGCTACTGCTCGTCTGGGTTGCCATCGGGCCGCGCCAGCGACCTACGACCGCCGCAGCTGATTCCGATGCCCTTGCTTGGGGCGCGAGCGATCCGTCTTGGTCGCCCGATGGCAAGCGCCTGTCGTTCTCGCTTTTCGGCAGCATATGGACTGTCGACTCAAATGGCGGCGTGGCTGCCCAGCTCTCATCGTCCAAGGGTTTCCACGAGCATCCCGCTTGGTCGCCCGACGGAGCGTCGATCGCATTCATAGTCGGAAGGAACCCGCGCGGCCGATTCGCCAAGGTCGGGGGAACACTGGCGATCATAGATGCCGAGACCGGTGCCGAGCGAGTGCTCGACCTGCCCCACGTCACGGCCGGCACTCCGGCATGGTCCCACGACGGGACCAAGATCTTCTGTGCGTTGCTCGCCCCCGGCCAAGGTGCCCTGTTGCACGCGGTCGACCCGGAGTCGGGAGTTGCGAAGCCATTGCACACTAGGCCCCAGCGCAATCCGGCAGGCGGTTGGGTCGAGGCTTCAGCCAGTGCGGAAGCCATCCTGTTCGCGGCGCAGCGTGTCGGAGCGCCGCAAGTCTGGTCACTTCCCGCTCGACTCGAGGGATTCACCGTCCAACTCCCTCTCACCCGCTACGTGCCCGAAGACATCGTGGTGCTCGATGGAGTGAGCGCCCTTCCCTCAGGAGGCTCAATTTACTCCGCTGACGTGATCAATGGCCGTGGAAACTTCGAGCTGTACCGAGTGCCTTCCCGAGGGGGTGAACCGGTTGCACTGACTTCCACGCCCCGGCACGAGCTTTCCCCGGAAGTCTCTGCGGATGGGACGAGGATCGCTTTCTCCTCCAACAAGCTCGGCAACATGGACGTGTTCACAATGCCGGTCGCGGGCGGCGAGGCGCAGCACGTTCGAATTGAGGGATTGCAGTTTCGCGGCCGTTCGGGAAGGATTCGGGTGACCGCGGTCGACGAAATGGATCGCCCGACCGCGGCCCGGCTGTACGTCGAGGCCTCCGACGGCAAGGGCTACGCGCCTAGAGGAGAGCCGATTTTCTATTACCCTCTCGAACCGGGCGGGCGCCGAGATGCGTTCTTCGTCGCAGCTGGCACGGCTGAGTTCGAGGTGCCTGCCGGGCTCCTAAGGCTCACTGCAGTCAAGGGATTCGAGTACAGGATCATTGCCAAGACTGTCGATCTCGAATCCGGTAGCACCACCGATATCACCCTCAAGCCGGAACGCTGGACGAACTGGAACCAAAGGGGCTGGTACTCGGGAGAGAACCACTTCCACGCCAACTACCTCGGAAGCTACTACCAGCAACCGGTACAGTCGCTTGCATGGCTCAAGGCCATGGACCTCAACGCGGCCAACATGATCGTGGCCAACGCGCAAGGAGCATTCGTTCACGACAAGGAGTTTTTCACCGGCCAAGTGAGCCCGCTGTCCACGCCGCTTCGATTCCTGTACTGGGGACAGGAGTATCGCAACAGCGACCCGCTGGGGCACATGGGCTTCCTAAATATTAAGAGCCAAGTTCCCCCTTCCTACACCAGTGTTCCCGGAAGTGACTCCCCCTTCGACTTTCCGTTGAACACCATGGCCGCGATCGAAGCTCGCGAGCAGGGCGGCTTGGTGACCTACATGCATCCGATCGGCGGCGCGACACGCGACGTCTTCGACACCAATCTCGGTGCCAAGGAGAGCATAGTGACAGCCGCTATGGGCGCATTGGACACGATCGACCTGCTGCCTTACGGCGACAGCGCGTATCGGCTTTGGTATACGCTGCTGAACTGCGGCTTCCGGATCGCCGCCGGTGCTGGCACTGATGCCTTTACGAACTGGCGCGGCATCAACCGGGTTCCAGGCGGAAGCCGCCAGTACGTCCACGTCGGGGGGGCGATGAGCTGGGACCGCTGGATCGAGCGGTATCGCGAAGGCCGGTCGTTTGCGACCACCGGGCCCCTGCTGACATTCAACGTGAACGGCAGCGAAGTCGGCGAGGAGATCAAGATCCGTCCGGGTTCGACGTATCATGCGACGCTGACCGCCGATGTCATGTCCCGCACACCGCTTGACAGGGTGGAGTTTATCCACAACGGGAGAGTGATCGGGAGCGTCGATGCGGACAGTGCCCTGACGGTGCGAGCAGAAAAGGAGGTGCAAGTCAGTGAATCGAGCTGGTTTGCCGCTCGGGTTTACGGGCCCGGTGCGCCTGGACTCACCACGCAAGCTATGGCGCATTCAAGCGCGGTCTACGTGACTGCGGGGCAGCAACAAGTGTTGGTGCGCGAGGACTTGGAGTTGGCTATGCGGTGGGTTGATCGGCTTTGGGCGTATTTGATCGAGCGGGACAACTTCGGTTCAGCAGAGAATCAGGACGCGGCGGGAGACATGATCGGCCGTGCTCGACAGCACTTCCAAGACAAGCTGAGCAAGCTTTGAAGCGAGTCGCTCCGTGTTGCGGCGGCGATCTGCGGCTCCACACAGCGCGGATGTCCGTGCGATCGTGCCTTCCTGCCTCGGGCACAGCACGCGATGGGCTCGTCTGGAAAGGCCTGCATGGGTTGCGAAAGAATGATTCTGCACAAGGCTGCGTTGCTATTCTCTAGCCGGAAGTCGCCTGGTCTGGTGAGAGTTACTGCGCAAGCGGTTGCAGCCGTTGACGGTGCTGGCGCTCGCCGCATGCGCAAGCAGTCCGCAAGCTCTCTTTTCACACCCCCCATGGGCTACGTGTCAGAGCCTGGACCAAGAATCGAACGCAAAAGTGCTCTTGGCGTTTCAAGATTCGTTGGACCCATTCCTCACGTCGGTCTGCTCATTTCCATCGCCGTCCTACTCGCGGGCTGCCAACGAGGAATCGAGGAGGACAACCTCCCCCCAATACCCGCACCGAATCTTGAGTTGATGGCACCTGAGGCGCGCGGGTTGATCGGGGAGTTCGCGGCACGCGCCCGGACAAACCCGACTGATGGGGAAGCCAGCGGCCGGTTTGGCATGGCGCTGCACGCCTACGAGCTGCGCCAGGATTCGATCAAGTGCTACCAACGGGCGATAGCGCTCGCCCGGGACGACTGGCGATGGCGTTACTACTTGGGGACTCTTCTTGCGGAATTGGGCAGACACGACGAAGCCGCTTCCCAGCTCCAAACCGTAGTAGCGATGGCACCGAAGCTGGTCGCGGCGAGAATCCGCCTAGGGCAGTCCCTAGTCACTATCGACGAGACAAACCGCGCCTTGGAAGTCTTTGAGGAGGCGCTTGAATTGGAACCATTGAGTGCCGCCGCTCATTTCGGCCTAGGCAAAGCACTCGCGGCTGCCGAGGAGAATCAAGCGGCCCTACGCGCATACCAGCGTTCGCTTGAACTGGAGCCAACTGCCGATGCGGTTCGCTACGCACTCGCAGTCCTCCATCGGAACCTCGGGCAAGCTGACGAGTCGGAGCGACAGCTGGCGCTCATCCAGAACGGAAACCGGATGGCCCCGCCCATCTACGACCCGCTCATGGTCGGGCTGCGCAACATGCGAATTGACAAGCACCGCTACCTGAGCATGGGGCTTCGCTCAGAGGCCGACGGAGACATTGGCAAGGCGGCAGCCATGTACGAGAGAGCGGTCGAACTCGACGCCGAGTACCTCCAAGCCCGTGTCAACCTGATCGGTGCCTATGGCAAGCTTGGCCGGTTTCTGGATGCCGAGCTTCAGTACCAGGCGGCAGTGCGGTTTGCCCCTGACTCGGAGGAGCTGCACGTGAATTGGGGAATGCTGCAGGCGACTCGAGAGCGATTCGACGACGCGGCGGCGAGCTACCGGCGGGCTCTCAAGATCAACCCTCTCTCTGCTAACACCCACGCGGACCTAGGCATCGTCTTAGTCGAACTCGGCCAAGACGCCGAGGCGCGCCGTCACTTCAGCCGCGCTCTGCAAAACGAGCCGAATCACCGCTTGGCCAACTTCCACCTGGCTCGATATCTCGTCGCCGAGGATCGGCTCGCCGAGGCGATCGACCACCTCCTCAGGACTAGAGAGCCCGTGGACGGGCGTACGCCCACCTACATCTACGGACTGTCAGACGCGTATCTTCGGAGCGGCAATGTGGAATTGTCACTGCGATACGCCAGAGAAGCTGCGGCACTCGCAGGCGAGTTCGGTCAATCGGAACTGGCCCGAGCAATTGGCGAGGACATCCAGCGGCTCGAAGCGGCTAGCCGCCGCTGAATTGGCCTGCATCGACCAGTGGGCGCTCGGCACGAGTCCAGCACCAGCAAGACCTTGTCTATACGCCGACCGCGGCCTGCCGATGTCGGTGTGAATCGCGACCCTCGGGCCGTGTCCGTGCTAGAAGATCAGCTTCATGCCGAATTGCACCTGGCGCGCCGGGCAGCATTCCATCGTCGAAGAGATGCGTCCCCCCGCGGGCCGGTTGATCGTACCGTTTGGAAAGTTGAAATGTGCCTCGTTGAACACGTTGAAGAACTCGGTGCGGAAGTCTAGCGAGAATCGCTCACCCAGCTCGAACGTGCGCGAGATCATCATGTCGAGGTTGACCGAGCCCGGCCCTTCGATGATCCACGCCGCCGAATCCCCGAATGTGAACCGGGCGGGAACTTCGAAGGCTCCGATGTCGAACCAGCGTTCCGGGGTGCGCTCGTTGCGTGGCAAGTTGCCATCCCGAATGCGGTTGGGCCGCTGACCTCCCGTCGTGTTGGCGGGATTGCCAGCAACCGAGGGGCTGAGAGGCAGACCGCGCTGGGCTTCGAAGATCGGCGAGAACTGCCAACCGCCGATGATATGGGACAGTGGGCCCTGCGTGACATACTTGCGAGCCTTTCCAAACGGGAGGTCCCATACGCCTGCGAAGAAGAACCGGTGCGGCAAGTGCTGGCTGGAGACGGTCTTTTCCGGGGCCAAGTGCCAATAGCTGGTTCGTTGGCCGAGCTGCTTGACCAGCGTCTTGCTCCACGTGTAGCCGCTCAGCAGGGAAAAGCCCTTGCTAAAGCGGCGTTCGAACTTCGCTTCCAGTCCCTGGTAGTTCGCTCCGCCAATCGCCGGATTGGTCGTGATGTTCGCGAACTGAGGGAACCATCGGCGCGCGCTGATCGGACCTGCGGCGGGCTCGGGTTGGTTCAGGTTGGCGCCGCTCTCCGTATGGACGGTGTTTGATCCCACGTACGCCAGGGAAACAAGCGAGTTGCCTGGCAATGACTGCTGGAAATTGAAATTCCATTGGTTGGTCATTCCGTTCCGGAAGGCGAAAGGCCAGACCCCCACGAGTGAGCGGCCGGTAATCACATCTGGATTCAGCGCGTCGCCAGGGATGCCATCCCGAACGACAACCCGCGAGGTCGCGCTGGCAACCTGGGAGGGAATATCGTTCTGGAGGTAGAACGGCGGATTGGCGGTCGGGTCGGCAAGCACTGGCAGCCTGAACGTCCCGACATAGAAAATGCCGTAACCGGCCCGGATGACCGTCTTCGGGGTCACTTGATAGGCCAACCCTATCCTAGGTCCCCAATCGTTGAGGTCGCGCTTGCGGAATGAACGGCCCTCAACGCCGCTGCCGGTCGGAATGAGCGTGCCGAAGCGCGAGTCCTCGGGGTCGATGATGAAGTTCTGGGCGCGGTCGTTCTGCTCGACATACGGGGACTGGTACTCGTAGCGCAGCCCCAGATTCAAGCTCAGCTTCGGTGTGACCTTCCAGTTGTCCTGGATGTAGGTCTCGTAGGCGTAGGCGTGGCGCCGTACATTGAGGGGCGTGCTGAACCGAACCGAGCTGGTCAGGCCCAACAGGCTGTCCGCAAGGCCGTCACCAGCGCCGCGCACTCCTGCGGTCGCGCGGGTGAACTGGCCGTTGAAGAAGAACCGTCCTCTGGCGAAGTTCGTGATTCCCGACCAGCGCACGAAGTTGCGGATGTTAACGCCCATCTTGAGCGAGTGATTGCCCTTGGTCATCGAGAAGCTCTCGACGATCTGCCGCACGTCCTGCTTGCGCGGGTCGGGCGCGAAGTTGCGGTCGCCGACAGTCCGGTAGCCGGAAGGACGGAAGTCGGGCAGTCCGTTGATGTCCTCGCGGTCGAAAAGGCCTTTGAACCCGAACTCCTTCCAAAGTTGTGTTTGCGTAGGGGTGTCGATCCCACCGCTGAGGCGGTTATACGCAATCCGGAGTTCGTTGACCATGCCTCCGCCGATCACCGCGGTCCAGTTCACGACGCCCGTCTTGGCACGTGAGAAACGGACCGCCGTGTTGCCGCCGCTCGCCGGCAACGGCAGGTTTCCCGGTTCTAGGCGGTCGAAGTTCAGGTAGCTGAAGCGCACAAAAAGACTGTGATTGGTCGCCGCGCGCCAGTCGAACTTCGAATCGATCTTGTCATCGTCGCGATTGCGTGCCGGATTAAAGAGGTAGTTCTGCCGTCCACTCCGGTTGGGTTCCGGGTAGAGTGCGACCATCTGCGCAGACACCGGGTCAAGGCGGTCTTGCGGAATCGTGTCATTGGTGAACCGCAGACGAGTTCCGTCCTCGGCCTGGGACATCGGGTCGTAGATCTCGGCGATGCCCGAAGAGTCGCCGCGAACTTGAGCAGGCGTCGGAATGATGCTGAGCCGCGTGAGTTTTTCGCGGATCCGCGTACCCTCGTAGCTGCCGAAATAGAACATCCGGTCCTTGACGATGGGCCCGCCAAAGGTCGCTCCGTACTGGTTTTGCCGGAACGGAGGCTGCGGCCGCCCACTGTTGAAGAAATCATTCGCGTCGAGCTTGTCGTTGCGCAGGAATTCAAATGCCGTGCCGTGATTTTCGTTGGTCCCCGACTTCGTGGTCACCTGCACGATCGCCCCGCCGCCGCGACCGAATTCCGCACCGTAGTTGTGCGTCTCCATCTTGAACTCCTGAATGGCGTCGATCGAGGGCTTGACTGCCTGGTTCGAGGCCACGACGACTCCGCTGAAGTAGTTGTTGTTGTCTGCCCCATCGAGCGTGAAGACGTTCTGGTCGAAACCGGCACCGTTGACGCTGAAGGCGTCCTCCACGAAGTTCTGGCGGCGACTCGGCAGGACTCCGGCGGTGAGGACCGCCAGTTCTTGGTAGTTCCTGCCGTTGAGGGGCATCTGAGTGATGGTCGTGTTTTCAATCGCTTGCCCGAGGCTGGATGTCTCGGATTCCAGCAGGGGCAATTCGGCGGTCACCTCGACGGTCTCCGTCACGGACCCGACTTGAAGTTCGATGTCAACGCGTGCGCGACTGCCCGCATTGAGCGCGATGTTGGGCCGTAACAGCGTTTGGAAGCCCTCGGTCGACGCGGTCAGGTCGTATCTGCCGATGGGCAGTGCTGTCAGCACGTAGTTGCCCGTCTCGTTGCTCTCCGTGTCGTACTCCAAGCCGTTCACTTGATTGATGGCTTGGATCGAAGCGCCGGGGACGGCTGCCCCGGTCGAGTCAGTGACGATCCCGGTGATGGTAGCGGTGTCGGTCTGGGCCATTCCACCCCAGACCACCACCACTAGCGCAACTGCGCTACGGGCGATCCTGCGAAAGCTCGGATTCTTGAGCACGACATCCTCCTTGCGCCGGCGAGCCAAACGCCAGAGCGGGATGTCAAGGACTCATGAAGTACCAGAACATCCGTTCTGGTCCGTGTTGCCGAGCTGCTTTATTCGGTTGGTATAGTCGCATACCGGAGACCGTTGGTATCTGGCGTGGACCTCGAAAGGTCCGCCGAACACGCGAATTTGCTCCTAATGTGGTCCGTTTCGGATCGACGCAATCGAATGACAGTAGGTTCCTGAGGGAGGAATGCGCCGCCGTCCGCGATCTTCGCCGTCAGCTAGGCTTGGCATGGAACGCGTCCCACAAGTGCAGGAACGTGGGTGTCAGCATCCGAGCCTGATCCCTTCGCAACTGCTTCATCTCGTCCATGGACAGAGACTTGACTTAGGCGATATGGTCTGTGTCAACAGTAATCTGAGCGTTCCAGATGGCCGCGTAGGCGCATATGAACTTAGTGGAGCCTTCATCTGCCATCGCGGTCTTTCCGTCGAACTTGGGATCTTGTAGGCGCACTTCCAACTCCTCGTGGGTGCGGCGAACAATGGCTTCCCGAAAGGTCTCCGCCGACCTCACATGTGCGGCCACAGACGAACCCCAGCAACCCCGATGGCGTGGCCTCGATGCAGCCAGACGCTGCATGAGCAGCTCTGAATCGTCATTGAACAAGAACATATGGGCGACTCGGAAGTTGGCTCCTTGCCTCAGCGCGTCCCGTCGCGTGATCGAACCAATTACGCGATCCCGGGAATCCACGGCATCAATCAATTGAGATGCGGTCGAGCGTGTTGGCACGAGGTAACACCCGAGACCTGCTGTACGATGCTGCGTTACGGCTGAGCGAAGTGAGGCTGGCGGGAGAGTACCTCGCCAGCATCCGCTTGAGGGTCGTGAAGACGGGCCCCGAGGCCACTCGGCCCAGGGAAGATGCGAGCCGTCGGGTGAATGCTGACAGCTTGGCACACCAGCAAAAAGGCCCCCGCCCCGGGGGGCGGAGGCCGTGAGTCAAGCGGACGAGCCGCTTAGAACATGAAGCGCAGGGCGAACTGGAACTGTCTGTTTAGCCCGGCGCGCGTGCCGGTGATCTGGCCGAAGCCGCCCCCCCCGTGCGTCGCGTTCGGACGGTTGAACTGCGGGGTGTTCATCAGGTTGAACGACTCGATGCGGAACTGCACCTTGGCGCTCTCGGTGATCGGGAAGTCCTTGAACAGCGACAGATCCACGGTGTTGGTCGGCGGCCCGATATTGCTGTAGTTGCCGAGAGACCCGTAAGTGCCGACTGCCGGGTCTTGGAACGCCGACGTGTCGAACCACTCTTCGGGGGTGCGGCCACCGGAGGGAGCCCCGTTCGGGTCCCTGCCCGATACCGGATCGGGACGCGTCGTTCCCGAGCAGGAGCAGATCGCACGGTTGGTGCTCACGTTGAAGTAGTTGCCAGTCTGAAGCGTTAGGATTCCGTTTAGCTGCCAGCCGCCAACGATCATGTTGGCAGCACCGCTCAAGTTGCTCGGCGTCGGCAGGTTCCAGTTGCCGCTCAGCACGAACCGATGCCGGACATCAAAGCTGGCATGCGCGTACTCCAAGGACTGGTGCGGCGTGCGGTTGCCAGGGCCGCCCGAGAGAGTCGTACCCGAATCCGCCAGCGCGTGGCCCCAAGTGTAGGAAGCGAGGAAGCCGAGACCGTCTGAGTAGCGTTTGTCCAACTTCGCCGTGAACGCGTTATACGCCGAGCGGGCGTTGCTGTTGGTGAAGGAGATTCCCGTGTTGCCAACAACATTCTTGAAGGGCCTGCGGTCGAACGCCGAAATATTGGGACGCGGGTCGTTAACTGTGGGGTTGCCGTTGTAGTTGTCGGTCAGACGGTTGCCCTTCGAGCCGATGTAGGCCAATTCCAGCACTGAATTCCAGCCTAGGTCGCGCTGCAGGTTGAAGTTCCACTTGTTCACCAGTGGCCAGCGCCGCTGCGTGTAGACCGAGCGGAAGGAAATCGGCGCGGGAAGCGTGAACGCGTCGACCGGAAAGCCGTCCGAGAAGTTGCGGACGAATGGATTCTGGTCCGAGGGCCGATCCTTGGGGAAGCGCGTCTCTTGGTTGAACGGAACATTCTCGCCGCGATTCGGGTTTCCACCCTCGTTCTCCTCGGCGCCATAGAAGATTCCATAGCCGGCGCGAATGACGGTGCCAGGCAGCACCTCGTAGGCCAAGCCGACGCGCGGGGCGATGTTGGACCGATCCCACTCTGTCAAGTAGGTCGAGGCCACGCCACGCTCCACTGCGATGTTCGGGTAGTCGGTGGCAAAGTTCGGCGGGAGCGGCGCATCTTGGTCCTTGCCCTCGGGAATGACCAGCGTCGGCTCGCTGTGATCGGCGCCAAACACGTCAAGGTGGGCTTGGCGACCGAACTTCTCGCCGATCGGAGTTGTCACCTCGTAGCGCACGCCGAGGTTGATGGTCAGCTTGGAAGAGACCTTCCAGTCATCCTGCACGAAGAACGAATAGGCGTCCTTGAACGACGAGATGAAGTTCGCCGTCGTAATGCGCGCCCAATGCACATCGCCGAGCAGCCAGGATGCCATCCCGTCGCCGGTATCGTTGAAGCCGACTTGATCGGAGTCGGCCCTGTTGAAGTCCATGCGGCCGCGAGGAGACGGCACTTGGAAGAACGGGAAGCCAATCGGACGGTATTCCGCGCCGAACTTGATCGCGTGGGAGCCCTTGTTCCAAGAGACGTTCTGGATAAAGTCCCAAACGTTGTTGTACTCCTGCGTCGGAAGCCATTCCGAGCCACCGACCGTGCTGTAGCCCTGAGGACCCAAGCGCATCATGCCGCCATTGTTTGTGGTGAACGGGTTGAGACCACCGAACCCCAAGGAGGAGAACGAGTCGGCGTCTGCATTGCTCTGCACGCGGGTCGTGATCAGCCGGGAGTAGGCTACGCGGGACTCGGTGATGAGTGTGGGCGACCAAATCTTGGTGTAGCTCATCATCGCAGCGCGGCTCAAGTTTTCCTCCGTCTCTCCCAGAAAGCCACCGGCGTCGAGGTCTCCCGGCAGGGGCGGTGATTGAAACTTTTGCTCGTCGATCCAGCTCAAACTGCCGAACAGGCTGTCGTTGTCGGAGATCCGGTGGTCAACACGCACGTCAAACTGATGAACGTCGCGCGTTGCGCTGCGGGTCGTGAAGTAATTGCTGCCCGGACGCTGGCCCGCAGCCGTAAGGTTCTGGTTTTCCGCGGGATACTGGCCGATCAGGTTCGACGCGATCGGGTCGAACCTCGCTTGGGGAATCATGTTGTTGGGGAACGGGTCGCGGATGACGGTGCCGCCCATGTCCCTTTGGGTATCGCGGTCGAAGATCTGACCGCGAGACACGTTGCGGCCCAAAACGTCCTGCCCCAACACGTCGCCGGGCACCATGACCGAGGAGAAGTCCCCGCTGGCCATGCCCGGGGCGGGAACGGTCAGCGTGCGGGACAGGCTGCCGTCGCGGATCAGCGTCCCCTGGTAGTCCGCAAACCAGAACGTGCGGTTCTTGGCGATGGGTCCGCCAACCGCCGCGCCATATTGGTTTTGCTTGTAAGGCTGCCGGGGGTTACGATTCCTGTTCAGCTCCCACGGGTTTGCGTTGAGCTTTGTGTTCTGCAGGAACTCGAACAGCGTGCCGTGGACTTCGTTGGTCCCGGACTTGATCGTTACGTTGACCACGCCGCCAGCGGCGCGCCCGTACTCGGCGTTGTAGCCATTCGTCAAGATCTGCATCTCGCCGATGGCCTCTACCGAGGGGCCGACCACGTAAGCGGTCTGGTTAATGAAGTCGATGACGTTGACGTTGTTGTCAACGCCATTGAGCAGGAAGTTGTTCTGTCCGTTCGAACGGACGCCGTTGGCCGAGAAGCCGCCGCCGGCGGCGTCACGCGCGCCGGGTTCGGCGGGCACGACCGCGGGCACTGTGCGGGCCAAGAACGCAAACCGGCGCTGTCCGCCCAAGGGCAGCTCGCTGGTCTGGCGGTTCTCAAGCGTGCCGCCCATCTGGGTGGTCTCCGTTTGCAGTGCGGGCGGCGCAGCGGAAACTTCGATCGTTTCCGTGACCTCGCCGATTTCAAGCACGAAGTTGGCCTGGACGCGGCCTCCCGACTGCAGGATCACGCCGGTCTGGACCGACCGCTTGAAACCCGGCGATTCGCAGGCGATCGTGTAGGCGCCCGGTTTGATCAGCGGCCTGATGTAGTTGCCGACGACATCCGACTCGACCATGTCGGTCACGCCAGTGGCCTCTTCGGTAATCGTGATTGTGGCTCCTGGGATTGCAGCGCCGGAAGGGTCCGTAACGCCGCCGAGCAGTGTACCCATGTCGCGCTGGGCCATCGCTGGCACCACGGCTAGTAACAGCGCGAGCAACAGGACCAAAGAAAACGAGTTCTTTCGCATTTATTAGTTGTCTCCTCTTATTCCGGCCTCACGCCGGAACTTCAACTGAATTGGGCGCAGAGACCCTTGCGGAACCTCTCTACCCCACCAAAACCAGTATAAACATATGAGTCGTTGCGATCGCAAACCGACAAATCGCAGAATCGCACAAAGTACCGGTGAACCGCGCCAAGATCGAGCGGTGCCGAAGGAGCCTGCGAGCATCCAAGCCCGCGGCCGGCAAGCACTGGCGGGAACCCGAAGATTGCTCACCCTCCCAGCCAAGGTCCGGATTGGCTCGACAGGATCCGAATCGCGTGAGTGCCGATGCCCGTGCTTGCATTCGCTTGGCAAGCGAAATTCCGTTTACACGAATTGTACTCACGGGCAGTATTCATGATGTAAGAGCCGTGGCCGGAACACTCCCCATCGGCGGTCCGCTCACTTGGATGAGCGACGACTCTGGTCCCGACCGAGGCCCCAAACCGGCCCGCGGCCTGATCGCGGCGGCCCAGTCCGGGGACACCGCTCAAGGTGCCTTTGCCGAAGAAGCGTCGTCGCTTGTTCGCCTTCGCCGGATCATTGCCGTGGCTCTTTTTCAATCTAGAGCTTGATTGGTTCAACGAATAGAGGTCTTTGACGGGAGCGGAATCGGCGTCACAGTAGTCACACAGATCGTGCTTGCGTCTTGGTTCGCATTCCTGATCGGCTATCAAGAGCGCAGGTGTTCTCCGACTCGGTTATTCCTAGAAGGACTGATATTTCCCGGCGTCGCGGCGTCGCTCATTTCGGGTTCAGTGCTTACCATTCAATTTGGGTTCGGAGGTCAGCAATGACTCACTATGCCGTTAGCGGCGCTGTTCTCTTGCTCGGCGTTCTCCTTGCCCCGAGTGCAGGAGCTCAAGACTCCGCAAACCCGGCTACTCAAGGGTTCGCGGACGTCGTCGTTCGCTCGGTAAGCGAAGTCGGCACTCTAGAACGGGTGACGATTGCTCTTACACGTGCCTTCGTCCCAGGGTCCAAGAGCTTCGCTCCGCTGTACGCCTACGGGCGAGAGCTTGCCTGCGGCGCGAGTGGAGATACCAACGAGACGGTCACTAATCACCGTGGCCCGGCGGCGCTTGTCTACGACGACGAAGGAGTGACGCGTGCCCGCTACCACAAAACCACCGAGCTTGCCATCAAGGATGCGTGGAGTAGTGGCTTGTGTAGGGATGACAGCGACACGACTTGGTTCTTTGCCACAACCTACCCTCTCGATAGCGACGATGTTGAGGAAGAGCAGCGGTACATTTCACGTGATGTCGAACAGGTCGACCGACAGCTAGACGCCCGGCCTGACTGAACCCGCCTTCGGCGCCTTCTCCTTTCCTGCGACAGATTCAGAAACGTGTTTTCCAGACCCGGCTTTGCGGCCTTCGAGACTAGGGAGCGTTGGCGAAGCGTGATGCGTTCTGATCCAGCATCTGAGACGACCATCGCATCGTAATCGGCAAAGCCGCCGAACCTCCGAAGACGGGGCCAATCGTCCTGAGCCTAGTCCGGATCAAGCTGCGGTCTGACTGACGAGACCCAAGCGTTGAAGACGGGTAAATCGCGACCGCGCTCACCACAACGCAGTACGCTTGCGGTAGGAAAGGCGAGAGTCCGAGCAATCGCCGATGGAATCTTGCTGCTGTTGACCCTGCGCGTCGACTAGCAGGCCCGGCAGCTCACACTGCCGGCAAGATCAGGCCAAGATGTCCTTCACCACTCGGCCATGGACATCGGTCAACCGGAAGTCGCGTCCGGCGTGGCGATAGGTGAGCTGCTCGTGATCCATGCCCAGCCGGTCCAAGATGGTCGCTTGGAAATCATGCACTGTCACCGGATTCTCGGCGATGCCAAAGCCCATCTCGTCACTGGACCCGTACACCATGCCGCCCTTGACTCCGCCGCCGGCCAGCCAAGAGCTGTAGACCTTGGCATGGTGCCCGCGCCCTTCGGCACCGGGCGACGGGCAGGTCGGCGTGCGGCCAAACTCCGTCGTCCATACCACGAGGGTGTCGTCCAACATCCCGCGGGACTTCAAATCCCGGATCAGCGCACCGATGGGCTGGTCGACATTCTTGGCCATGCGGTTGTAGTGCGCCATCTTGGCATGCGTGTCCCAGTTCTTGTCGATGCTCGTGCCGCCATCGATCAGCTCGACGAAGCGCACGCCGCGCTCGACCAAGCGCCGTGCCACCAGACACTGCCATGCGAAGCCATCGGTGCTGCCGCGCTCGAGGCCATACATGTTCAAGGTCGCGGCAGACTCCTTCGTGAGATCAAACGCCTCGGGCGCTTCCACTTGCATTCCGAACGCCGTCTCGAACGACTTGATGCGGGCCGACAAGTTGGTGTCGCGCTCGCGTCCCTGCAGGTGCTGCCGGTTGAAGTATTCCAGCAGATCCAGCTCGGAGCGTTGCTGGTCACCGGAAGTCCGTCGGCTCATGTGCGCGATCGGCTCGTCGCCCGGCACTATGCGCGTGCCTTGGTGCAGCACTGGCAAGAAATCCGAGCCCCAGACCTGCCCGCCCGCGTACGGAATCTCGGGCGCGATCACCATGAACGACGGCAGGTTCTGGTTGAACGTGCCCAACCCGTAGCTGACCCACGAACCGATGCTGGGCCGGTTGAACGTGGCCGACCCGGTATGGATGCCCAGCGTCGCTCCGAAATGATCGCCGTTGATGTTGGTCATCGAACGCACGACGGCGATGTCGTCGATGACCTCGCCGGTGTGCGGGAATAGGTCGCTGACTTCGATGCCGCTCTGGCCGAATGGTCGGAATTGCCAATCGGCACCCTTGTAGACGCGATTCTTGCTGAACTGCTGGTCGTGGTTCTGCCGCAGGAAGGGCTTCGGGTCGAACGTGTCCACATGCGACACGCCGCCCGTCATGAACAGGAAGATAACTTGCTTGGCCTTGGCCGGGTGGTGCGGTTTCTTAGGGCTAAGCGGATCTACCGTCGTCGAGCCAAGCATTTCCGACAGCAGGCCGGGCAGCAGCAGCCCACCACCGGCGAGCGAGCGGATCGTCTGGCGTCGATTCAATCCTCCAGCATGTAGCATGGCACTCTAATAGTACCGCCGAAGGGCTCTTATATGAAGCGTTTTGACTATGTGTTCCTTATCTTGTCTGGATTTTTCCTCTCCAGTCTGATCTTGGCGAACGCTTTCGTTTTCAAGTTTATTGACGTTCCGCTCCCGATCATCGGCGTGGCGACGATCAGTTTTGGCGTGTTGCCATATCCGATCACGTTCCTCTGCACCGACCTCATCAGCGAGTTGTACGGCAAGCAGCGCGCCAATGCGATCGTGCTGACCGGAGCCGCAGTCTCGATCTACATGCTGGTGCTGCTACAGATCGGACGGGTGCTGCCGGTGTCCCATCTGCAGGAGCCTGTCATCCAAGACCATTTCATGGCAGTGTTCGGCCAGAGCGCTCGCGCCATCTTCGCCAGCATGGTGGCGTACTTGATCGCGCAGTTCATAGACATTCGTCTCTACCACTTCTGGCGCAAGCTCACCGACGGGCGGTATCTGTGGCTGCGCAACAACGCTTCGACCATGCTGAGCCAATTGATCGATACGACAGCGGTCGTGACGATCCTGTTTTATGGCGTCTGGTCATGGTCCGAGATCACCGCGGTGATCATTGCCAGCTATGTCTTCAAGCTGCTGGTCGCAGCAGCGGACACACCCTTGATGTACCTAGGCACTTGGCTGTTCGCGGACATCCGGGAGGAATCCCGCAAGCGCGGGCTGATCCACGAGTCCGCTTAGAGCGTCCGCGATGCGGCGCCGGCTCAGGCGGCCTCCACGACCTGCAGGGTCATACCCTCGACGAGGTGACCGGCTTTCTTGCGGAAGGTTGCCATGTGCGGCGCCCGGGCATGGGCTTGCAGGGCCGCCATGCTCTCCCAGCGCTCGACCACGGTCATACGCTGCGGATCCAATGCCTGCGTCTTCCAACCCGTATCGGCGTCAACACACGGTGCGTACTGGACACAGCCGTCCTCGGCGAGGACGTTGGGCACATTCTGCTTGAACAGGGTTACATACTCGTCCAAGGACCCCTCTTTGACGCGGATGGATGCGATGACGTGAATCATGGTCCCCACATTGTCGCAATCCGGTGCGGCGAGCCTAAAGCCCTAAACCCGCCATGCGAGCCGCCCGAATTTCGCAGGCCCCAGCGGGCCGCCGGCGGAGCGGGTCAATGCAGGGCGCGGCGCGACCTAGCGCTACAAGTCTCCGCCCCTCGACAGCATCATTGAGAATGAGCCTTTTGCAAAATTAGCGAGATAGCGGTTTTTTGGGTTGCGGGGCAAGGGGCGCTGGCCCGGGTGGAAACAAGCCCACCATCTGTTGGATAATAGAAGATCTAGGCAACGGAGAGCGAACTTGTCCCTGAGAGAAACAGTATCACAGTATTGGCAGACCTTCCAGCACGGGCTGTTCCCGTGGCTGGCCGAGGAACTCGGCCCGCTCAGCGAGCGGAACAAGCGCTTCGTGCAGGTGCTGGAACTGGTGCGCGTGGAGGATTGGCTGCCCGGCCAGTGTGTTGGCGGGCGAGGGCGGCCGCAGCAGAGCCGGGCCGCGCTGGCGCGGGCCTTCTTGGCCAAGGCGGTGTTCGACGTGCCGACTACGCGGGCCTTGGTCGAGCGGCTGAGGCACGACCCGCAACTGCGGCGGCTATGCGGCTGGGAGCGGGCCGGAGCGCTGCCCAGCGAGGCGACCTTCTCGCGGGCGTTCGCCGAATTCGCGGCCAGCGAATTGCCCGTGCAATTGCACGCGGCCTTGGTCGAGCGGAACTTGGAGGGCCACTTGGCGGGGCACGTCTCGCGCGACTCGACGGCCATCCCGGGGCGTGAGGAGCCGGCTCGTAAGCCCAAGCAAAGCAAGGCGAAAGGCAAGCGCGGGCGACCGCGCAAGGGAGAAGCACGGGCGGCGGAGCCGCGCCGGCTGGAGCGGCAGGGGTCGATGACGCTGGAAGAGATGCTAGCCGATCTGCCGACGGTCTGTGACGTGGGGGTGAAGCGCAATGCGAAGGGCTATCAGGAGAGTTGGACAGGCTACAAGCTGCACATTGACGCGATTGACGGGGGGCTGCCGGTGAGTTGCCTGCTGACCTCGGCCTCGCTGCATGACAGCCAGGCGGCACTGCCGCTGGCGCAGCTGACGGCGGGGCGCGTAGACAACCTGTACGACCTGATGGACAGTGCCTACGATGCGGAGGAGATCCGGGCCTGCAGCCGGAAGCTGGGGCACGTGCCGCTGATCGACAGCAACCCGCGGAGGGATGCGCACAAGAAGGCGGAGCTGAAGCGCGAGGCGCTGGCCCAGCGCAGCATCGGGCAGGTGACGCCGCAGGCGCTGCGCTACCACGAGCGCTCGACGGTGGAGCGGGTCAACGGGCGGCTCAAAGACGAGTTCGGAGGGCGGCATGTGCGCGTGCGCGGACACGCCAAGGTGCTCTGCCACCTGATGTTCGGCATCGTGGCGCTGACGGTGGACCAGTTAATGCGCCTGACGCTCTGAGCACAGCGTCGGTAAACAGCCAGCAGGCAAGGATCGCGGTACCCGGAACGGCCGGGACGAGAGAACTGTGCCTAGCTCCGGCACCGGCCCAGTCGAGTCGGCTCAATTATGAGAATTTCTTATTGTCTCTGCCCGCTCTATTGCAGATTCTAATCAATCACGGCATGAGCCTCACGTTCTGCACTCGCTTGTGGCACGCCAGTTGGAATTTTGCAAAAGGCTCAGAATGAGAGATGACGGACCCACGCTGGGCATCGACCGCTCCCGGACGCCATGCAGAACTACAGTCCAGCGATCAAACGCCTGATCGATGGCGGCCTCTTCGAGCGCCTCCCGGCGACATTCTCGGTTTACTCCCTAGATCGAATCAAGGACTGGAAGCGTCTCTTTCCCGCTGAGCAGGACTACTTCGAGAGGTTGTTCGGCCTGCTGGACCGATCGTCCAGCGGAGCTGTGGCAGAACTCTTCGCTCCCTTGCGCGAGGTCGAGCAGAAGATGGACATCGGCGGGGGTATCTGGAAGACCCGGGATTTCACGCTGGAGCACGTCGACTTCCTGCAGCGCAATCGCCACCTTGCCGAGTGGCGCGAAGCCATTGCCGGGATCTTCGCCCAGATCGACCCCCTGCTCGATGCCGAGGTAGCCCGCTCCGGCAAGCCGCGTTTGGTGGTCGTCGTCTCCCCGGCCGAGCTGCCCATGGGGCCCGACCGCATGTGGCAGCGTATCCGCGACTACGGGCGCGTTGTGCCGCTGACGCTGGCCGAGGATGCCCCGCTGCGCGATTACCTGGCCCGCCTGTTGAGCGGTGCCGGCATGGCCGCGCGTCGCCCGAGCATCTTCGACCTCTACGGCAAGCAACGCGGCGACAGTCAATTTGACGCTTGGGTGGTGGAGTCTTCTGACCCGCTCTTGCGCCTAGCCCAAGGCTTCGATGGCTGGACCGGCCTGAGCTTCGAGCGCATGGTCGATTTGCGCCAGGCGCTGATGAGCGATGTCAACGAACTGGTCACCCAAGAGAAGATTCCCGGGCCGCGCCAGTTGGGCGAGCGGCTGCAGAAGATGAATCCCGGCGCCCTGCGCCGCGCCGCCGGGCGAGACCCGGTCATGCAGGACTTTCTCCAGTCGGTCCTGCTCAACGGCAATGGCACGCTGCTGATCAACAACACGTTCGTCGAATGGGCGTCCTTGCAGGCCATCCGGCGGGCGCGCCCGTCGGTCTTGCTCGCCTCCTTCGGCATCCGCAACAAGGTCAAGCCTTTCAGCAGCCTGCTGATCTATTCCGACCAAGAGGAGACCAACCCGATCCCGACTCAAGCCGACATGCTCGGCTCGTACGTCGATCTGGAGGTGTTCTACCAGTACATCTGGCAGGAATGCGAGAAGTACGCCGAGTACAGGCGGAACACGGCGTATCTGTTCGTCGGTGTTGGCATGGACGCCCTCTTCGCGATCGCGCCGCCGGACTTTCCGCTGCTCGCCTCTGACAAGCCGCAACGGCCCGAGGACGTGTTCTTGGGTTGCGTCGCCTGGCTGGGCCTTGATCCGCCTGCTGTCGGCTGAGCGATCGGGCGGCGATTGCGGTGTATGCTGTGACGCCGGCAGTTCCAGAATCGAGTCGTTTGGATCTTCGGACACAGACTTTTCCGTACGGAGAGACCGTCCGTCCGCGACCTGCCTCCCGAGCCGCGGTCCCTACAGCGGCGACACCGGAAAGGAAACAAGACGGGACTGCGTCAGGTGCGAGGCGCGGCGCGGGGACCCAGCGATGTATGAAACGACAAGGCAGAGTAGCCTGGCAATGCCGCGCTGAGCGGCAGCTTCGATTGCGGCCCTCGGCCTCATTCCCCGATTAGGCTGTGTGGGTTGACAATAAGGGCATGTCCGAACTGCTCGACCCGCGCCCGGTATTTACCATCGTGATGGGTTGCAACGGAGTTGGCAAGAGTGCTTGGAAGCGCAAGAACTACGACTTGCTGCCGAGCCGCTATTTCGATCAAGACTCTGTGGCCGGCGGCATCGGGGACTGGAACAGCCCGGAGGCCCGCGCCCGGACGCGAGTGTACGTCGATGCCCAGATTGCGGAATCGATCGACCAGCGGCTGGATTTCGGTACGGAAAGCACGTATTCCGGCCAGCCGGGCCCGGCCCTCGTGGAGCGTGTCATCAAGGCAGGCTACCGCGTCGAAGGGGTTTACTTCGGCACCAACGACCCGCAGATCAACATCGACAGAATCGAACATCGCGTGTTTGCTGGCACCGGACACATGGTCGACCCGAAACGGATTCCCGAACGCTGGAGGTACTCTCTGTCCAACCTGCGCCGCTCAGCGGAGCGATTCGACTTGCTTCGGCTCCTCGACAATTCCGAGCATGACGAGTTCCACCTGCCCAGACCTGTCGAGCAATACCACTTGGAGCGGGGAAGGGTTGCCTGGCAGACAGAAGCGCCGGTCCCATGGTGCCTGAACTGGCTGCAGGGACTGGCGCAGAGACAGGCCGAACTGCAACGCCGCGAAGCCAAGCTCGCACGACGCACGTCGTCAGCCCGGCCTGACAAGCCGCTCCTTGCCGACTACGGCACTGGCGAGACAGTTGGGCGGCTGCGGGAGGATCCCGAGCCGGACCCCGGCAACTATGACCTCACGTAGCACTATAATCCGCACAGTGAAAGTAACGCCGTCAGTGATTGCCGAGGCAGCGTTGAGGTTGCCGGTTGTCGTTCTGGCTCTCTGCGCAGTGGCGACAACCACAGGGAACGCAGAGGCGGAAGCTCAGCTCTTCCGGGACATCGAGCGGTCCGGCCGCTTGAGCCTGATCGGCGTGAGTTCGTCCGAGCGCCTCAAGCCCATGGGTCGGCTCGCGCCCGGCGATCCGCCAATGCTGGCTTTCCGCTACTTGGAAGACCGCCGCCGCCACCGCTTCGGCGAGCTGGATCTGATGATGGACGATGCCGGCCACTAGGGGCCAACGGTGGGTGGCAGCAGGCCTGGGCTGCCTGTTGTCCGCGGGACTGTCCGCAAAAGCGGACCAGCACTTTGAAGACGGCTTGCGCCTGTTCGACTCCGGGGAATACGCCGCCGCAAAGCAGCACTTCGCCGAATCTTCAGATCCGCGCGCACCGACTCTGGAAGCGGTCGTCGATGCTTCCTTAGGCCGATGCCAGCCGGCTTTGGCGCGTCTCGAAACGGCGTACGGGCAAGACTTGACCGTCGCCAAGCTGGCTGGCTTGGCGATGGCTCGCTGCGCCATCGCCGAGAAGCGCTTCGACGCCGCTCTCGGCGCGCTGACAGGCCTGCCCGCCGAACTCGCCGACGACCCCGACGTGCTGTACGAGACCGCCCGGCTGTATCTGAAGGGCTGGAACGACGCGGTGGAGGACATGTTCTCCTCCGCCCCCGCATCGTTCCGCGTGAACCAACTCTCGGCGGAGATCTTCGAGATCCAAGGCCGCTACGACGACGCCGTGCGCGAATACCGCAAAGCCATCGAGAAAGCGCCCGCGACCTTGAACTTGCGCTACCGCCTGGGCCGGGCCTTGCTGATGCGCTCCCACGAGCCGCAAGCGCTCGCTGAGGCCTTGGAAGAGTTCCGCGCCGAACTGGCACTCAACCCCGGAGACGCAGTGGCGGAATTTCAAGTCGGCCAGATCCTGCAAGTGCTGGGCCGTCCGTCCGAAGCCCTGCCGCACTTCGAGCGCGCCGTAGCATTGGACGGCGAGTTTCCCGAGGCTCTGGTCGCGCTCGCCAAGGAACGCTCCCGGCTGGAGCAATACGACCAAGCGATCGCTCTGCTCGAGCGAGCATTGGCGCTACATCCGCAAAGCGAACCCGCGCACTACAGCCTGATGCTGGCCTATCGCAATGCGGGGCGGCGCGAGGACGCCCGTCGCATCCAGCAGGCACTGGAAGAGCTGCAAGCCCCGTCCGAGGGCGAGTTCAGCGACTTCCTCAAACGGATCGGCGAGGCGCCGTGAGGCCGCGCAGCTCCAGATGCGTGGCGCTCGCGCTGCTGACGGTATGTGCCTCGATCACAGAGGCGGAATCGATCCACTACGTCGATATCGCCGCAGCGGCGGGCCTGCAACACGTCTTTCCCAACGGCGGGGACCGTTCCAAGGCCTGGATTCTCGAAACCACCGGCAGCGGCGCTGCCTTCCTAGACTTCAACGCCGACGGCCTGCCGGATGCCTTCGTAGTGTCGGGGGACGGCGGTACGAACCGCTTGTACCTCAACCAAGGGGAGCGGCGCTTCGTAGACGTGACTGAGCGCACAGGTCTGCAAAGCGAAGGCTGGGGTCAGGGCGCCTGCATCGGCGATGTGAACAACGACGGGTTTCCCGACCTGTTTGTCACCTACTGGGGCGAGAATCGCCTCTATCGCAACCAATCCGGCAAGGGCTTCGAGCGTCTGCCCGTTCCCGACAGTGGCAGCTACAGCACCGGCTGCGCCTTCCTAGACGCCGACAAAGACGGCGACCTCGACCTGTTCATTGCCAACTACCTCGAGTTCGATTTCGAGAGCACGCCGAAGCCAGGCCAGAACCCGTACTGCTTCTATCGCAACATCCCCGTCGCCTGCGGTCCCCGCGGGCTGCCGTTCTCCCGCAACGAGTTCCTACTCAACGACGGCAGCGGCCGCTTCGCGGATGCATCGATTGCCAGCGGGATCGCAACTCCGAGGCGAAATTACGCGCTAGGAGCCGTCAGCGGCGACTTCGACGGAGACGGCTGGACCGACATCTACGTGGCCTGCGACCGCACTCCGTCCATCCTTTACGTCAACCAGCGCGACGGCACGTTCGCCGACGAGGCGGTCTTGCGCGGCGCTGCCTTCGACGAGCACGGCGAGGCCCTCTCGGGCATGGGCGTGGCCGCCGGGGATGTTGACGGCGACGGCGATGATGACATCTTTCGCACCAACTTCTCTGACGAGCGCTCGACCCTGTACACCAACCGGGGCGACGGGGACTTCGACGACTCGACGATTCACTACGGCCTAGGCGTCAATACGCGTTTCGTGGGCTGGGGCTGCGGCTTTCTGGACGCCGACAACGATGGCTGGCGAGACATACTCCTCGTCAACGGCCACGTCTTTCCCGAAGTCGCCGCGCTCGAAGAAAGCGACCTCCGCTACCGCGAGCCGCCCGTGCTGTATCGCAGCTTGCAAGGGGAACGCTTCGAGGACATCTCTGCCAGTGCCGGTCCCGGGATCCGCCAAGAGCACGCGGCACGCGGCCTGGCCCTGGCCGACATTGACAACGACGGCAGGGTCGAGGTGTTGATCAACAGCCAGAACGAGCGCCCTGCGCTGCTCGCCCAGCAAGGCAGCGCCGCGGGCAATTGGATCGTGCTGCACCTCGAGGGCAGCGTTTCGAACCGCAGCGCGATCGGCACGAGGGCACGTGTCAAGTCCGCAACCAAGACGCAGCGGAGTGAAGTCAGGGGTGGCGGCAGCTATCTGTCCCAACACGACCTACGGCTTCACTTCGGGCTGGGCCCCGACACAGAGGCCGATATCGAACTGTGGTGGCCCAGCGGCAGCGAGCAGCGCTTGGAGAGCTTGGCCGCCGGTCAAGTCCACAGGATCCGCGAGCCATCCCAGCGGGACTGAGACCTGCCGCCGGCGAGCCCAGGCGGTCAGGATGCGGCCGAGCCGTTCGTCTTGGCCGATCCGCTGCGCCTGTAAGCATCGTGGACCTTGGCGATTGCCCTAGCGGCGTCGGCCGCATCATCAGCGGTGCCCATGAAAATGTTCATCGGCAGCCAAAACGCGTCGTGCGTGGCAGCTTCTGCGACCGGGCACGGCAACACGCGGTGCGGCTGCCGGTCAAACAGCGGGTTCGCGTACAGGGCGTGTGGGTAAAACGAGCGCACCGGCACGCCCTCGGCCTGAACGGCTGCGACAAAGCCGTCTCGGTCCACGCCGAACTCGATCTCGGAGACACGTCCGGGAACGATATACCTTGTCTGCACAGTGGCACCGGACGGGGCTTGCTGGAGTTCAATGCCCTCAATTCCCTCCAGTTCTCGCTCGAAGCGGCCGAAGTTCCTTGCCCTGAGCCGGATCTGATCCTGCAATCGCTCCAGTTGCGAGCCCAGCAAGACCGCCTGCACGGCGGTCATTCTCAGATTGGTCCCTACCTCGAAGTGCTCGAACCAGCCCTTGCCTGGCAGCCGGCCGGCATTTGTGATCGAGCGGGCTCTGCCGGCCAAGTCCTCGTCGTTGGTGATCAGGATACCGCCCTCTCCGGCCGTCATCGCCTTGGAGTTTTGGAAGCTGAAGGTGCCGATCGTTCCCA
This sequence comes from Bryobacterales bacterium, assembly GCA_965207255.1. GTDB lineage: Bacteria > Acidobacteriota > Terriglobia > Bryobacterales > UBA6623 > VXMF01. Next base: position 2,481,121 of record OZ242276.1, read on the forward strand.
GGCCGCCCGCCCGCGTGCCGAACCACTCCGCTCCATGGGCGTGCGCCGCGTCTTCGATCACGAAGGAGCCGCAATCGGTTGCAATGCTGCCGAGACGGTCCATGTCAGCCATCACTCCGCCAAAATGCACGGGGACCATTGCCTTGGTAGCGTCGGACAGCCCTTCCGCCACCCTCACAGGGTCGATGTTGAAGGTGTCAGCCTCGATGTCGACGAAGACAGGCACTCCGCCGACGCGACAAACTGCGCTGGCTGTAGCGATGAAGCTGTGCGCAGGCACTATGACTTCGTCGCCAGGGCCGATGCCCAGAGCGTGCATGGCCAGTTCCAAGGCCATCGTGCCGCTAGAGACGGCGATCCCGAAGGCCGCGTCGTGATACTGGGCGAAGAGCCTCTCAAAGTCTCCGACCGGCGGACTGCTGCCACCCCAGCCAGGGGTTTCCAGCGCCTGGCGCACTCGCTCCAAGTCGCCGCCGCCCGCGATCGGCCAGTCCGGGTACGGATCTTTGCGCAGGGCGTCTCCGCCTGCCACTGCCAAGGCCGGCACCGCCATGCCCTACCAGTGTAGTGCGGCGCGCGCTAGCCAGATCGCGCGAGTCCGATTCGCGCCCATCGATGAAACGCAGCGCAAGAAGGGCAGCGCGTCAGGCGAGACGAGACCTGGTCACTCACCCCGGCCTTCGCGGATCTACCCGCCTTCATCAGCTGGCATCTGGAACCGCACTCAAGACCACGGCCACCATTCTCAGGCAAGTACTCGCCCGAGCGGAATTCCCCCGGCGCGATCTGTGCTCTGTGGCGTATCGGCCACTGCTCGGACACTGCGGTCTTGCAGTCGGTTCGAGAGAGGAGCGGGACGAGATGCCGAGGCCAGGATTGCCGGAGCTTCGGCCGCTTTGGTACTGTAACGGCGTAGGATTTGGCAAACATGGCCAAGCAGGACATTCTGAACACGATCTTGGACGTGGGCATCATCCCGATCGTGCGCACCGACGACGCGGGGCACGCGCTGTACGCAATCGAGGCGATCTACAAGGCGGGCATTCCGATCCTGGAGGTCACCATGACCGTCCCGGGGGCCATCAAGACTCTAGAGAAGGCATGCGACCGCTTCGGCGACGCTCTCGTGCTCGGTGCCGGGACTGTCTTGGATGCCACCACCGCGCGCAATTGCATGCTGGCCGGAGCCCAGTTCTGCGTCACTCCCTCGCTCGATCTTCCGACCATCGAAATCTGCAATCGCTACTCGAAGTGCGTGATTCCCGGCGCTCTCACGCCCACTGAGATCATGACCGCGTGGGATGCCGGGGCAACCATGGTCAAAGTGTTTCCGGTCGGCGCGGTCGGCGGAGCGAGCTACATCAAGGCCGTTAAGGCCCCGCTGCCCCAAGTTCTACTGGTACCGACCGGGGGCGTGACCCTATCCAACGCGGGAGACTTCCTCCGCGCCGGTGCCAGCGCAGTCGCCGTTGGCTCCGAGCTGGTCAACAAGCGCTGGCTGATGGACGAAGAGTTCGGCCGCATCGAAACCGCCGCGCGGGGGTTCCTCGATACCGTCGCCGAATCGCGCGCGGCCTGAGTTGCCTGGGTGAGCGATCCGATCCTCTCTCAGCTAGACCCCGACGCCTCGATCGTCCTCGTGCGGCTGCGCTCGCTCGGTGACACGGTGCTTGTGACTCCCGCCTTCGCGTTGCTGCGCCGGTCAATGCCGCGCGCAAGTATCCATGTCGCCATGGAGGAGCGCTTCGCGGACGTGCTCGCCGACCAGCCCGACATTGACGGAGTCCTGCGCCTCGCGGCGGGTGCCGGAACGCTCGGCAAAGCACGCCTGTTGCGCGGCCTGCGGGCGTTGCGGCCGAGCTTGTGCGTGGATATGCACGGAGGGACAACGGCAGCTTGGTTCACGGCCCTGTCGGGGGCGCGCTGGCGGGCGGGGTTCGCGCACTTCCGCCAGCGCTGGGCCTACAACATTCGCATCCCGCGCCCCCAACACGTGCTCGGACGCGACAGCGACGGGGACGTGCATACGGCCGAGCACCATGCCGCCGCCATCATGCACCTAGGCGGCAGGGTGGATGCAATCCCCGGCGCCCGTCTGGCAGCGGTGCCAGTGCAAGCAGAACAGCCGTATGCGGTCCTGCACGCGGGCGCGGCCTACGCTACCAAGACTTGGCAGCTTTCCCACTTTCTGCGCCTAGCCAGCCAGCTCCGCAAGCGTCACGGACTGGATCCGATCTTTGTCGCCGGCCCCGGCGAGGCGGACCTGTCCGCCAAGGTGAGCGGATTTGGCGTGCGCCAAGGACTGCCCCTAGCCGACCTGATGTCGCTGTTGGCCGGTGCACGCCTGTTCGTCGGCAACGATTCGGGACCGTCCCATATCGCAGCAGCCTTCGACGTCCCCTGCGTGACGATCTTTGGGTCGTCGAATTCAAAGATCTGGCACCCGTGGAAGACGCAGCACAGGGTCGTTGAAACCGCGTGGGACTGCAAGCCCTGCCCGGGCGACCGCTGCTACGCCTTCGACGAGCCCCGCTGCATCCTGTCCGTGACACCGGCCGCTGTCACGCAGGCCGTGGACGAGCTGCTCGCGGAATGCCCGCGCGCTAGCTGAGCAGGTAGATCGCCGAATCGGCCAGGAGGTTCGGCTGATTCGCCACCCGCCGACCGCGACGCAGGAAACAAGACTGCTCGGCGCAGAACCCCTCTTCGCGCAACAGTGCCTCGAAGTCGAGAATCGTCAGCACGCGAATGTTCGGGGAATCGTACCACTGGTACGGCAGGTGCCCCGTGCGAGGAGCCTTGCCGGTGCAAAGCAGCGACAAGCGCACGGTCCAATGCCCGAAATTCGGGAAGGCCACCACGATCCGGCGGCCCACTCTCCGCATCTCCCGCATCAGTTGGAGAGGCTGCTGGGCGACCTGCAGCGTCTGGCTGAGGATCACGTAGTCGAAACAGGCGGGCGGGTAATCCGCCAAGCCCTTGTTGATGTCGCCCTGATAGACCGACAGGCCGAGCTCGACACAGCGCCGGACCTTTTCCCGCGCAATCTCGACACCGCGCGCCTCGACGCCCTTGTGCCGCGCCAGCCACGCGAGCAGGTCACCTTCGCCGCAGCCCAAATCCAAGACCGTCGAGGAGTCCTCGATCATGTCGGCGATGATGCGGTGGTCCTCACGCTCCAGCAAGTCTGGCGCGGCCGCGATCTCTGACGCCTCTAGGACTGGCATCGCACGTCTCCCGAATTATATCCTGCTCCGCCTCCGTCTCGGCCGAGAATCTGATGGACGCAGCCCTCGGATCGTTTAACTTGGGACAGCGTACTGTAGATGATAAATTATTGCAAATAAACAATTTATTGATGCCGAAGAACCAACTCCTGCTCTGGCAGAGCCGAAGCCGGCCGGCGTTCTTGGATCGCTACCGCAACGAGTTCCCATGCTGATGCAGGCCATGCGCGAGCACGACGACGTCCACTTGGGGAAGTGCCGGCGGGCAGTAAACGTGGCTGGGGCACCACGCCAAGCCTGAAACTGACGGCGCGTCGTTGACCCCGGATCGTTCCGAGGGTAAACTCGGCGACTTGTACAGAGAAGTTCTGCACGTAGCGCACGGGGTCGCCTTGGTTGCGGCCTCGCTGCTGTTCGCGCCCGCACATGCCGGCGCGCAGCTTCCGCCTGCAACCGACAGCCCACGGGTCGGGCCTGCACGTGGATCCCTCGTGATTATCGGCGGCGCGGTACGAGACCGAGAGATCGTCGAACGAATCATCGACCTCGCAGGCGGCCCTGACGCCCCGCTAGTGGTCATCCCGACCGCCGGCGGAGCTTCCCACTACGACCGTTTCTGGAAGGGCCAGCGCATGTTCAAGGACGCCGGCGCAACCGACATCACCGTGCTGCACACGTACGACCCGAAGGTCGCCGATACGGATGACTTCGTGGCTCCGCTGCGGCGCGCGCGCGGCGTGTTCTTCGGCGGAGGCCGCCAGTGGCGCTTGGCCGACGCGTACTTGAACACCCGCACCCACACGGAACTGTTGGCGCTGTTGGACCGCGGCGGCGTCATCAGCGGGTCTTCGGCCGGGGCGTCGATCATGGGTTCGTATCTGGTCCGCGGCGACACGCAGACCAATACCGTGATGATGGGAGACCACGTCGAAGGGTTTGCGCTGCTGAAGAATGTCGGGATAGACCAACATCTGCTCCGGCGAAACCGCCAGTTCGACCTTCTCGAAGTGATCGAGTCCCACCCCGAACTGCTGGGAATCGGAATCGACGAAAACACGGCGATCGTCGTTGAGGGGGACCGGTTCGAGGTCATTGGGCAGAGCTACGCCGTGATCTACGACAACCAGCGCAAGATTCCGCCCGCCGGCAGGTTCTATTTCCTAGCACCTGGCGACCGCTACGACATGGGGTCTCGCCAAGCTTGGCGACCGGCCGTGACAGACAAGCCGCTCGAACGAGTCGAGAAAGTTCCGTGGGAGCGATGAGAGACCGCAATCTGGCCAGCGACATCCGTCTCGTCAGATGCAAGGTCGGTCGAGGCACTTGATCGCCATCGCGAAGAATAGACGCAACCGCCTCTCCACAACCGTGCCGACGGAACTGCTGTTGGTTCTCGGGCAGCAACTATGAATGAGGCGGGTGGGCGCGAGAAATTACATTGCCTTGTCGATGGGAACCGGCAGGTCGAGGCCTATAGCATCGTGGTCGGACAGCGGCGGCACGCGGCCTTCGCGGAATTCATGCAAGACGATCGGGTCCGTCGGCGACAAGTCCCGCGTGGCAAACCAATCGATCTTCAACGGACACTTGCCATCGAAGTCGCGCAGCGCCCAGCGTACGAAGTCAAAGCACCATTCCGGCACCCACTCGCGCAGGTTCTTGTGCGTCTTGGCGTCTTCGACATCGTAGGACGTGGTCCGTTCATCAAGCACATTCGAGGTGCGCCAGTCGAACCCGCGCCGCTCCAGCAACCGGAAGAGTTCGCGCTCGAAGAACGTGTAGGGCTGCAGGAAGTGGTGCCGGATCATGTTGTTGGCCCCGAGCATCACGCGCACGAAATAACCGATGATCACGGATCGGGCACTCGAGGAATCGAACGTCGTCGTATTCCAGTCGCCGCCGATCACGGCCGGTCCGTCCGGCGGCAGTCCGTTGATCACCAGTTCCATTTGATCGCGCCGGTGGCGCTGCCGCGACTGCGCGTCCAAGTGAACCGAGCAAGCCGTGAGCGGCAGCCCCGGCAGATCAACCTCGGCGACGATGGCGGCCTGCTGGCCGAGACGCTTTTCCCGACCACGCATCTTGTCGCGACCGTTTCCCAGGGTGATGCGTCGCGCATTGCGCAAGGGGTACCGGCTCAGCAACGCATTGCCGTGCAAGCCCAAGTCGTTCTGGCCCGCCGATTCGCTTTCCACGCCGGCACCCTTGGACAGGTTCAAGTAGCAGGGCGCAAAGGCGTAGTTCAGCCCCAGCTCGCTGGCCAAGTCGCGTGCGACGTTGCGGTTGCCCGAGCGCGCCATGCCAACGTCCGTCTCGGTGAGCAGCAAGACGTCTGCAGATCGCAGATAGTCATGCCCCTTGAGCTCTCTCAATTGGGCTTCGTACTCGATGCCGCGCTCGATGTTCCAAGCCAGAAGACGGTATGACACCTTGGGCGGTGCATCCCGTGTCGCGAACGCACCGGTCTCGGTCGCGGCCAAGACGCGGTCCGCGATGGGCTGGATCTGGCGATATAAGGGGTGGTCCAGCAGTTCGGCCGTCGACTCGCACCGCGCTAGCTCCGCAAAGTGCGGGCGCAGGCGATCTCTAATTGCACGTGCTGTCTCGTCAGCCGTGTGGGAGCTCACCTGGCCGGCTTCGACTGGCGCTCCAAGTTGCACTCCCATGCTCCAGTCTACCGATCACTGGATGTAGTCGACGGCACGCAGCGATCGCTGTGGCAGTGCGTGCTGATTGATGCTGGCACGCATGGCTTCAAGCGCCGCCTATGGACGCTCAGACCGGTCGCAGAGCGCGGGGTCCGGCGACGCGCGCATCAACTCCGATACGACGTTGGTATCTGGGAGAAACATGGCCGCGCCTTCAGCCGAAGGACGGTGGCTCGCGGCCCGCATCGCGCGGTGGCAGCTCTAGGCCCACGCCCTTGGCAGGCCCGAAGTGCGCACGGATGGTGTCTGCAAGGTTGTTGGACCTCGGCCTGCGTCCGACCGCATCCCGTAAGATCGAGCGCACCTCCTCTTCCATGGAACGGCCGTTGCTCGCCGCGCGTGCGCGCAGCCTAGACTCAACGCCGTCGTCGAGCTTGCGGATAGTGACACTTGCCATCGCTCCACGCCCTGTATCAAGGCTAGATCTTGATTGCGTTGCAATCACCCTCTCGGCTCCGAGAAGTGGCTGAGGCTTCCGGGGAATCTGAAAGCGATAAGCTTGTTGGAAATGGCCCTGCGCCGAGTGTTCGTGGACGTTATCGAAGCTGGCGAGGCAGTCGCTCGCGGCACCCAAGCACACCACCTTTCGCGGGTGGCTCGGCTACAGCCGGGAGAATGGGTCGAAGTCTCCGACCAAGTGACCGCCTATCGGGCGCTTACCGAGAGCTGCACGCCGAGGGAGGTGCGCTTTCGGGTCGCGGACGCTCTGCCCGCTCGGCCCGAAGCTGCGCGACTGGGCGTAGCGCTGGCCATCATCAAGTTCGCCCGCTTCGAATGGGCGATCGAGAAACTGACCGAACTCGGTGTGCGTTCGATTATGCCGTTGGTCACCGCTCGCAGCGACGCCAAGCTGGTGCAGTCCGCGTCGAAGCGCGCCGAGCGCTGGCGGCGCATTGCTGTAGAGGCCGCTCAGCAGTCTCGGCTGCTAGCCGCGCCAACCGTGGCGGCACCAATCCCTTTCGCCGATGCGGTTGAGGGCTCCAGCAGCGGGACCAAGCTGCTGGCCGAACCCGGCGGCCCGCCCTTGACCGAGAGCTACAGCGGCGACACGACTCTCGTCGTGGGCCCGGAGGGGGGTTGGACACAGGAAGAAGCGGAATTGGCGGCCGAGAACGGCTTCAAGGCTGTCGGCCTAGGCGGCAACGTGCTCAGGACCGAGACAGCAGCTGTCGCCCTCACGGCGATCTGTGCCAGCCGCACCGACGCAGAGAACAGACGATGAGCAATCTGGGCGAAAGGCGCGTCCGGCGGTGCATGGAAATGTTCGATGCCGCAAATGCGGAGGATCCCAACCGCGACGCTAGCGGAGCGCCCAAGGAACTGGCCTATGCGAGACAAATGTCAGCTTGGCTGGTCCGGCTCGAGCCCAACGCACCGGACGAGGTGCGGCTGGCAGTGCGCGCACAACACATCCGCCGCTGGGAAATCCCCCGCGACAGCTACCCCGCTGGCAGGAGCGCCTACCTCGCTTGGCGCAGGAACCTCGGGCGCTTCCACGCAGACACCGCCGGTGCGATCATGCGTGACTGCGGTGTCGACGACGACACCGTGCTCCGCGTCCAAGCCATCATCCGCAAGGAGCGCTTCAAGACCGACCGCCTGGCGCAACTGCTCGAGGATGTGGCGTGCTTGGTGTTCTTGGACCACTATTTCGCACCCTTCGCAGGCGACCAAGCGGAAGACAGCATGGTCAACATCCTGCGCAAGACATGGAAGAAGATGTCGAAAGCGGGCCGTGCGGCGGCCCTGCAGATCGAATATTCGCCTCAGTGCCAAGCACTGCTCGACAAGGCGTTGGGGAACGATTGACGCGGAGACCAGCCGCCCTCAGGATGCGACTGCGCGACTGCGGAGCGGGAGTACGGCCCGAGAGCGAGAGCACGTGAAGACGCCTCGTCGAACCAAGCCCCTCGCCGAAGGTCAATCGACGCTCGGCACCAGCTCTACGGCCCGCTTGAGGTCTGTACGGCCGGCTAGGTTATCCTGTTCGCTTTGAGCGATTAGCCCGTGCGCCCGGCCATTTTCTCAGCCTTGCTGTTCTTACTAGCTCAGCCCGCAGCGGCAGCGGAGCAGCCGATCGGCTTCTCGCACACCGCGCACATCGAGAAGGCCAGCATGCAATGCACGGACTGCCACGAGGGCGCGACATCGCGTGACTCGGCCGGCATTCCGTCGATTCGCAAGTGCATGCTGTGCCACCAGTTCATCGCCACCGAGCTACCGGAGGTTGTGCGTCTGACCGAATACTGGGAGCGCAAGCACGAGGTGCCCTGGGAGCGCATCTACGGATTCAAGAAAGCTGCCGCGGTACAGTTCCGCCACGCTCCGCACGCCAGGGCCGAGATCGCTTGCGCGCAGTGCCACGGAGACGTCGCTTCCATGACGGTTGCGGTCAAGGCCGTGACGCACACTATGGGCTCGTGCATTCAGTGCCACCGAGACAACTCCGCAACCGACGACTGCTTGGCATGCCACTTCTAGGCCGACCACCGATGCGATCGACCATGCGATCTTGGACCCGCGGGGCGACCCCTCCAGCGGCACCTTGCGCCGCAGGCGGGCTTCGCCAAAGCGCCTGGGTGGAGGCTGGCTAGCATGGACCGCCGCAATTTCTTCAAGTTGGTTGGGACCGCCTCAGGCGGCGCCGTCACTGGCGCTTGCGGCCGCCAATCCGAGGAGATCATCCCGCTGCTCGTACCCGAGGAGAGCGTCCCGCTGGGCGTCGAGCAGTGGCATGCAAGCGTTTGCGGCGAGTGCGCCGCGGCTTGCGGCACATTGGCCCGCGTGATGGCTTCCGAGCGCGAAATCGAGGTCGGAGGGGAACTGGTCCGGCAAAAGATCGCAGCTGTCAAGAAACTCGAGGGCAACCCCCTCGATCCCGTCAGTGGCGGGCGGTTGTGCGCTCGGGGCCACGCCTCCTTGCAATCTCTGTACAACCCGGATCGCCTGCGCGGTCCGCTGAAGCGGGTTGGCGCACGCGCCGCGGGCCAGTTCGAAGCGATTTCATGGGACGACGCGATCGCGGAAGCCGGCGCGGCCTTGGCCGCGGCGGCCAGCGCCGATCCCGGAGGGATCCTATTCTTGGCCAGAGCCCGCGAGGGGGTGCGTTCGCAGAATATCGCTCGCTTCCTCGAGGCCATGGGGGCACCGTCCGCCACCAGCATCGGCGTAGGTGACCTTACCGCCGAGCACGAGGCTTCCGAACGCGTCTTCGGACGGCGCGGCCTGCCACTTTACGAGATCCAAGACGCGACCTTGGTGCTGTCGATCGGCGCGGACTTCCTCGGCGGCTGGGCATCGCCGGTCCTGTATTCGAGGCGCTACGGGCACATGCGGCAGGGCCGCCGCGAGTTGCGCGGGCGTCTCATCCACGCCGAATCCAGGTTCTCTCTCACAGCCTGGAACGCGGATCGCTGGCTGCCCGTCTGGCCCGGCGGGGAACTCGCCCTGGCATTGGCCATCGGACATGTGCTCGTCAGCGATCAACTTACCGAGTCGGTTAGGGACGCGCCGCCGGAAGTGGTCTCCGGCTTCGCTGAGGTCGATCTCAGCCAGGCGGCAGCGACCGCCGGCGTCGCAGTGGAGGCAATTCGCGAGACAGCGTCCGACTTGGCCCAAGCGTCTGCGCCGGTGGTGGTAGCTGGCGCTTCGATGGTGCGCCGGGATTCCGCCGACGCAGTCACGGCCGCATCTGCCCTGAACTGGCTGCTCGGCCGCGTGGGCAAGCCTGGCGGTGTCATTGCGCCGGAAGAGCCGGTAGGCGGCCTCGCCCGCCCCACCCCGTTCTCCAAGGACTGGTCCGAGCGCTTGCGGCAAACCGCTGTTCTGCTGGTCGATGGAGTGAATCCAGCCTACAATGCCCCTGCGAGCCGGAGCGCCTTGGCCAGTGCGGAGACCGTCATCAGTTTCTCGCCCTTCCTAGACGACACTTCCGCATTCGCAGACCTCATTCTGCCGGACCACGATCCGCTTGAGCAGGCTGTGCTCGACTTGCCTGCCGTGTCGCCGGTGCCATCTTTCGCGGCGGCAGCAGAATTTGTGGCGCCTTTGTACGATTCACGGCCGACCGCCAAGGTCTTGACACAGTTGGCAGCCGCGGCAGAAAGGCCGTTCGAGGAACTGACGCTGGGAGAGGCCTTGACCGCGCTGCAAGCCACGGTCGAATCCGCAGGTTCGGACACGCCACCGTCGGACTTCGAGGCAAGGATCCTCAAAGATGGCGGCTGGCAAGGTCAGCCTTCCGGGGCCAAGTCGGCCAAGCCCGCAGACTTGGGCACGCTCGAAATGGCCGCGAAGCAAGAGGGCCTGGTGTTTCAAGCGTACGAGTCGCCGCAGTTCGGCCCCGGAAGCGGCGCCAACCGCCCTTGGCTGCAGGAATTGCCCGATCCGACGTCAAGCGCGCTGTGGGGGCTGCCTGTAGAGTTGGATCCCGCAACCGCCGAAAGCCTCGGCGTGGTCAACGGGGACAGCGTGCGCGTCAGCTCCGAACACGGTTCGTTGGAAGCCCCCGTGTATGTCAACCCCGCTGCCATCCCGGGGGTCGTGTCCATGGCCCTGGGCCAAGGCCACGAATCCTACGGGCGCTACGCCTCCGGCAGGGGGGCGAACCCAATGGCAGTCGTAGGCGATGCGCGTGACGAGCGGACAGGCTGCCCGGCCATGGGTCCGACGGCCGTGAGCATAGAGAAGATCGAAGCGGCGGGGCGGCTTGTGCAGTTCTCGCGGCAGGACCGGGACCTGCCGCCACACAGGATCTAGAGCGGAGGAATTCGATGGCCGAGCAGACCACACAGCAAGCCGAGGGCGGGGCCCAGCACACCCCCCAATGGGCCATGGCGATCGATCTGGACCGCTGCACCGGCTGCGAGGCGTGTGTCGTGGCATGCGCCTCCGAAAACAATGTCCCAACCGCTGGCGAGGACCAAGCGGCCATGGGCCGCACGAAGCACTGGATCCGCATCGACCGCTACTACGAGGGCGAGTTTCCGGACATCAAGGTCAAGTACCGGCCGGTGATGTGCCAGCAGTGCGACGAAGCGCCCTGCGAGCCGGTCTGCCCCGTCAACGCCACGTACCAGAACGCGGAGGGCCTCAACGTTCAGATCTACAACCGCTGCATCGGTACGCGCTACTGCGCAAACAACTGCCCCTACACGGTGCGCTTCTTCAACTGGTTCGCCCCGGAATGGGCCGCTCCCTTGAATCTGCAACTGAACCCTGACGTTTCCGTCCGCCCGTCCGGGGTGGTGGAGAAATGCACGTTCTGCGCACACAAGATCAAGCGCGCCAAGCTCGATGCGGATGGCGACGGGCGCGAACTGGCCGACGGTGACGTGCAGCCGGCCTGCGTCCAGTCCTGCCCCGCCGAGGCGATGGTGTTCGGCGACATGAGCGATCCCGACAGCAAGGTCGCCAAGCAACTCGGCAGGGGACGTTCCGGGCAATTGCTGGAGAGTCTCGGCACGAAGCCGCGCGTCTTCTATCTGGAGAAAGCGGACTAGCGCCGCCGCTCGGCTGACCCGGCATTTGCAGCGATGGACGCCATTCAAACCACGGCCTCGACCTCGGTTTCGAGCCACGCAAGCGTCCGCGACGACCTGCACGGGCGCATGCGGGGTGCCAGCGGGCCCTATCTCGCTGCCGTCGCGATTTGCGGCGCGATCGTGGCTTGGGCTCTGTTCGCATGGGGCTACCAAATCGTCAACGGCTTCGGCCACACGGGTGTCCGGCGCCCGGTTTACTGGGGCTTTTACATCGTTAACTTCGTCTTTTGGATCGGCATTTCGCACGCCGGCACGTTGATTTCCGCGATCCTGCGATTGACAGGGGCGGAATGGCGCAAGCCGGTCACGCGCGCTGCCGAGGCCATCACAGTCTTCTGCCTGATGATCGGCGGGCTGTTCCCGTTGATCCACATAAGCCGCCCTTGGTTCTTCTACTGGATGCTGCCCTATCCCAACGAGCGCCTGCTGTGGCCGAACTTCCGCTCGCCGCTGTTCTGGGACTTGACTGCCATACTGACCTACCTGTCGGGCAGCGTGATCTATCTCTATCTGCCCCTGATCCCGGATGTAGCCGAACTGGCGAACCGCAGCACGGGCCTAAAGCGTCGCATCTATCGGGCACTGTCGCTGGGATGGACCGGCTCGGACCGGCAGTGGCAGGCCTTGGAACGGGCCATGAAGCTGATGGCGGCCGCGATCCTCGCAATTGCGGTCTCGGTGCATTCGGTGGTCGCCTATGACTTCTCGATGTCGGTCATGCCGACCTGGCACAACACCATCTTCGCGCCATACTTTGTCGTGGGCGCGATCTTCAGCGGAATTGCCGCCCTGGTGCTGGTGATGGCGTCGCTGCGCAAGCTGATGGGCCTAGAGCGGTACCTGCGCGAAGTCCATTTCGTGAATCTGGGCAAGCTGCTGCTCTTGATGAGCCTGATCTGGGGCTATTTCACCTTTTCGGAACATCTCACCACCTGGTATGGCAACCTGCCTTCGGAAATCCGGGTGTTCCAAGTCCGGGAACACGGCCTCTATGGAATGCTCTTTTGGACCATGGTGGTTTGCAACTTCGTGATCCCATTCGTGCTGATCGGGGTCTCGAAGCTGCGCAGCATCCCGACCATCGCAGTCAGCAGCGTGGCAGTGCTGATCGGGATGTGGCTCGAGCGGTTCCTGATCGTGATTCCGACCTTGTCTACGCCGCCGCTGGCGGCGGCTTGGGGCAGCTACTCGCCGAGCTGGATCGAACTCTCGATCACCGTGGGCACCTTCGCAGCCATGGTGCTGCTGTACCTGCTGTTCGTCAAGGCGTTTCCGATCATCGCCATCTGGGAGTACGACGATGAAGTACCTGCACGCTGAGTTCGCGCGGCCCGAAGAAGCGGCAGGGGCGATCGCCGGCCTGGCCGAGGCGGGAGTGTCGCGCAGTGCGATGGAACTGTATTCGTTGCGACCAGTCGAGATGCACCCACCGCCACTGCCGAGGCGCAGCCGCATGTCGCTGACAGCCGTGCTGTCGGCGATTACGGTCGGAGGCGGGGCAACCGCGCTGATGTACTGGGCCCAGCGCGACTATCCGCTGAACACCGGCGGAATGCCGATCAACTCAGGCTGGGCCACCGGCGTGGTCACCTTCGAAACGACCATGGCCGGGGCGGTCATCGGTATCTTTGCCGCCCTGCTTTGGGAGTCCGGACTGATCCGCAGGCGCAAGCGCGCTCCCGTGCCAAGCCTGCCGGATGAAGGCGTGGTCTTGCAGGTCGCGGGGGTGCGAGATGCTGCGGCGCTTGAAGAATCGCTCCGAGCCGCGGGCGTGACCAAGGTGGAAGTCGTCGGCGACGAGGACTGACTGGACCAGATCGCTGGCCTGACCCTTCAACTGCAAATCTGGATTCGATTGTATCGGGCTGGTCGATGCCGATCACGAGCATCGGCGTCTGGTTGCCGAGTCATCGAATGACAGGGCTGTCCTGCGACAATCCGGCGGCTAATCACAGGGAGTTGTGCCGGCGGCGGCACAGCGTTGACGCCATGAGAGCGAGAGGCGTTCGCGATCAGCGATAACACCAAAGCTGAAGAATCCCTGTACTTCATCGTCCCTCTTTCCGTTCGTCGGCGATCAGGCGGCTCGCGCTGCACCCGTCAGGAAGGCGGGGTCTGGGTGCTGCAAGGAACGTGGGTAAGTCGAGGCGAGCCCTAGGGGGATTAGCGATGCCTTCTTCGACCAATTCGGTCGCCGCTCTGTCAGTCAGGGCGTCTGCGTCAATGGGCTTGATCTGGGCGACAGCCTTGCCGCGAAGCGTGACAAACACGGTCTCGCCGCCACGCACCTCGGCGAGGGGTGCGCTGAGGTTCTTCTTCGCTTGGCTAACAGTGGCCCGTTTCATATAGCTGTTCTAGCCAGTTTGATCTGTCTATCTCGGGGAGACGAGCGATGGGACACAGTCGACTCTGGTGGGCTAGCCAAGGGACCACCGAGGGTTCTGCGAGCTTGGGGTTGGTGGGTGAACCGTGTGACCAAGTGGACCGTCGCGGCTCGGAACTGCGAATAGACTCCATTTGCCGCATAATTTGCGGGGATTGAGCGCTATAATCTCCGCAGGAGCTCGGGATTGGCCTCGTTCAACTACATTTACGAACACCCGGATTGGCCTCATTTCAGGTGGCGCAACGAGGCTACCCTCCAGCTCTTGACTGCGGTCCGGCACAATCAGGGGCATTTGATGGGCCAGATGGAGTCGCTCGGCTTCGATCTCAGGCAAGAGGCGATTGTGAGCACTCTCACACAGGATGTCGTGAAGACAAGCGAAATCGAAGGGGAGCGGCTCGATGAGGAACCAGTCCGTTCGTCGATTGCGCGACGCCTTGGAATGGAAATCACGGGCCTGACAGAGGCCGACATTCAGGTTGAGGGAATCGTCGAGATGATGATCGACGCGACCGGAAACTACGATCAGGCCCTCACGCAGGAAAGAATCTTTTCGTGGCAGGCCGCGCTCTTTCCCACAAGTCGTAGCGGCATGAGGCGCATCCAGGTCGGCTCGTGGCGGGACGATGTTAACGGACCGATGCAGGTCGTCTCGGGACCGATCGGCCGCGAACGGGTTCATTTCGAAGCGCCGACGGCGGACCGGGTCGAATCTGAGATGCGACTGTTTCTGGACTGGTTTAACGCCCCCTCAAGAACAGACGAGGTGCTGAAGGCCGCTCTGGCCCACCTTTGGTTTGTAACGGTTCACCCGCTGGATGACGGAAACGGACGGGTCGCTCGGGCCGTCGCCGACATGCTGCTAGCTCGGTCCGAGCGGACTTCGCAACGGTTCTACAGCATGTCAGGCCAGATCCTGAAGGAACGAGCCGACTATTACAACGTTCTAGAGCGGACCCAGAAGGGCACGCTAGATGTGACGATTTGGATGCAGTGGTTCCTGCGATGTCTTGGCAGGGCGATCGAAGGAGCTCAAGAAACACTTGGGGCCGTTCTGAAGAAAGCCCGCTTCTGGGATTCGGTGCGCGATGTGTCGCTCAACGCACGCCAGCGCAAGATGCTGAATCAGCTGCTTGACGGCTTTCAAGGCAAGCTCACGACGTCGAAGTGGGCCAAGATCTGCAAGACCTCGGACGATTCCGCACTTCGCGACGTCACCGAGCTTCTTGAACTCGGGATCCTCGTACGAAGCACGGCCGGCGGTCGGAGCACCAGTTACATGCTTAGGGGGTGACCTCCAGCGCCGGCTAGGCTTGGTCCAGATGCCATTCGCTTGGCCCAACCGCCTTCCGTCACTCGCGGATCGGAAGCTGCCATCCAGAACATTGCTCTGGAACTCCACTCGCGCCGCGCAGCTTGCTCGAGAGTTCTGCCAGCCGCATTATGTGAATAGGAGGCCCTCCCGGCTGGCGGTTTGATAACACCGGGTGTCGGAACAGACAAAGTCACACGCCGTTGGCTCCTCCCTTCCCGCGACTAGTGCGGCAGTCCGCTGGGTCGTGCCGGCGCTTCGTTCGAGATGGACCCGCACCGGCCGGAGAGCGCGCTCACGGGGCGCGACATCCGTCCAAGCCGCAGCCTTTCCAAGCGCTCATCCAACTCACGGGCATCGATTGCCCCTAAGTTGTCGTGCTCCGGCAGCACTGGGCAATCGCGGTTGGGATCCGGGCCGTGCTAGGGTAGCCGATGCCATCGTCACGCACACCGAACGGGAAGACTCCATGCACCGCCGTCGCTTTTTCCAGATCTCACTTGGCGCAGCTGCGCTCCAAGCCAGGGCGCAGCAGCGCGGCCTGGATCCCGCCATCATCGGAGCCAACCCCTACTTCCCCGGCTACGGCTTGTTCCGGTCCATCGGGATCTTGCACGGCCTTGGCTTCGAGACCATCGAACTGCACCCGATGGGGCCTGTAGAAGCTCGCCCGGGCGTGCCGCCCGGCTTTGAGTTCAAAGACCTCGGAGCCGAAGACCGGGCTCGGCTCAAAGCGGCGCTCGAGCCGTTTCGGTATATCTCGACACACCTGCCGTGGGTCGACACCCCCTACTTCTCGCCGTTCGGTCCCTCTCACGCATTTGGCGTAGAACGGATTGACGTCGCCCTCGAGGCCACGGCCTTCGTCGGCGCCGAACTGGCCAACATCCATGTACAGCGTTCGGCGCACCTGTCGCTGCAAGACACCTGGCCGATGCTGATCAGCAACTTCCGACGCTGGGGGGACATGGCGCGCGATTTCGGCTTTCGACTGGCGGTCGAGACCGGCTATCCCGAGTCGGTTGCGGACTTCACGAGACTGATCCGCGAAATCGATCACGCCCAGGTCGGCGCGACGATCGATGTGGGCCACCAGAAAAACTACGCCGAGCTAGTCGCTCGCGTGCGTCCAGAGGACAAGGGCACGCCCGCCGGGATCAAAGCCTATAACGACGTCACTCATGAAATCATCGACGCGCTCGGGCCCAAGATCTTCCATTTTCACGTCCACGACATCGAGCCCGACACTTGGGCCGAGCACAAGCCGCTGGTCCACGGCTTCGTCGACTACCCGCGCTTGGTGGCGAAACTTCGCCAGATCGAATACGAGGGTCTGCTCGTGTTTGAGATTGGCGGCGCGGTGGACGACTTGCCGGGCTACTTCAGCGACGCGAAGACGAAGCTGGAAGCATTCATCGCCGAATGACGCGCAGCCGCTGCTAGCGGCCTGACATCACAGCTCGGCAATCACGCCAGTGCTCGTGTTGAAGCGGTCGACCTCGACCCCCATGTGCTGCGCCAGCGTCAAATGCAGGTTCGTGATCGGCGTCTCTTCCGGCAGCGAGATCCTGCGCCCGGGGTTGAGCCTTCCGCCGCCCCTGCCAGCCAGCAGGACCGGCAGGTTCTGCGTGGTGTGCCCATTTCCGTTCTTCAGGGCCGAACCATACAGGATCATGGTGTTGTCCAGCAGCGTGCGGCCCTCGCCCTCGTCAACGGCCCGCATCTTTTCGACCAGGTAGACGAGTTGCGAGACATACCACTGGCTGACGATCGTGTAGGGCTCGGTCAGCTCGGGATTCTCCTTGTGGTGCGAGATCGAGTGGTGGTCTCCGCTGACACCGTCCAAGAAGGTGAAATTCTGGCGGCTGAAGCCGTGCGCCATCATGAACGTCGCCACCCGCGTGGTGTCGGTCTGGAATGCCAGCACCATCAGATCCAGCATCTGCCGCAAGTGCTCGTCGCGGGTTTGCGGGATGCCCGCCTCGGGCCGGTACAGCTCCGGTTCAACCAGCGGCTTCCACTCAGCCTCGGTCTCGGCGGGGTTCAGATTGCGGTCGATGCGCCCCTCCACTTCGCGCACCGAAGTGAGGAACTCGTCCAGCTTGCGCCGGTCCGCGGCACTGCCGCGGGCGTGCAGGGCCTTGGCATCGTCCAGGACATGGTCGATGATGCTGGCCTCGTCGGAGAGCTGCTGGCGCGTCTTCTTGCTGACACCGAACAGCCGGTCAAAGACCGCCTGCGGCTCGATCTCGGGATCGACCTTCGTGTTGTCGGAGCGCCACGAGACGGTATTGGCGTAAGAGATGGCCAATCCGTTCTCTCCGCCCGACCGCGGCGGTTCCGCCCCGACCTCCAGCGAAGGCATGCTGGTCTTGCTCCCGATCCGCTCGGCGACGAACTGGTCGAGCGAGGTGCCCATGTTGGGCGTGTTGATCCGGCCCGCCGCCTTCTTGTGCAGAGGCGTGCCCGTCAGAAACGCGGAGGTGGCGCCGACATGGCCCTGAGCCCCGGTGCCAAGGTTGGAGATCACGCTGACGTCGTCCCGAACCGGCGCCAAGGGCTCGAGGATGCGCGACAGCTTGTAATCGCGCCCGGATCCGCTCGGATCCCAATTCTGCGGGTAGACGCCGTTGGGGTGAAACAGCGTGGCCAGTCGCACCGGGGCCTTGCCCGCGGCAATGCGCGCCGCGCCCTGCCCCCGTTCCACCACATCGAGGAAGGGGAGCGCCATGGTCACCCCCACGCCTCGCAGCACTGCGCGCCTGGAAATTTTCTGGTTAGGCATCACTCACTCTCCTCGCGGCTATCCGCAACGCCCCGCCGGAAGCGGAACGGATAGCTGGCGACTATCTCGTTGATCAGCGCGTGCGCACTGTACTCGCTGCGGATCACAGCGCGGCTGATCTCTTCGACGGTCGGCTGGTCATAGTATTCCAGATTCCGGCCCAAGGCGAAACCCAGCATCTGTTCGCTGATCATCTTGGCAAACTCTTCGCTCCGGCGCAGCAGGATCCGCTTCAACTCCACCGGACCTGCGAAGCTCTCGCCGCTGGGCAGCGTCCCGGTGGCGTCGATCGGCTGCTCGTTGTCGGTGTCGCGCCAGCGGCCGATGGCATCGAAGTTCTCCAGTCCGAAGCCGATGGGATCGATCTCGTCGTGGCAAACGGCGCAGCGCTGCTCGTCGCGGTGCATTTCGTACATCTGCCGCATGGTCATGCCGGCGGAGCTCTCTCCCGGCTCGGCGAGTTCGCCCGCATCGGGCGGAGGCGGCGGCAATTCTTCGCCAAGCATTGTTTCAAGGACCCACTTGCCGCGAACCACTGGACTCGTTCGCGTGGGAAGCGCGGTCGCCGTCAGGATAGCGCCCATGCCGAGCACACCGCCCCTGCGCTCATCCTCGAACTCCACCAAGCGCTGTTCGCGACCGACTATTCCGGTCAGTCCGTAGTGCTCGGCTAGATCCTCGTTGAGATAGCTGTAGTCCGAATCGAGGATCTCCAGCAGGCTGCGATCCTCGCGCACGATGCGGCCGAAGAAGTTCGCGGCCTCCTGCACCATGGCCTGTCCCAAGGCAGGCGTGAATTCCGGAAAGGCGACATCATCGGGCTTGAGCGTGTCACCGAGTTCGGCAAAGCCCAGCCACTGGCCGAAGAAGGTCGCGATGAAAGCCTCGGACTTGGGATCGGCGATCATGCGCGCAACCTGGCGGGCCAAGGTCTGCTTGTTTCCCAAAGACCCGCCTCGCGCCAATTCGAGCAGCTCCGCGTCAGGCATCGACATCCACAGGAAGTACGAGAGCCGGGACGCCAGTGCATAGTCATCGAGCAGGTGGTCAGCCGCGGCGGTGCCGCCGCTTTCGGCTCGAAACAGGAACCTCGGCGAGATCAGGGCAGCGCGCAGCGCCAACCCCACGGAATGCTCAAACGCTTCCCCGCGCCCGGCGGCACGGTCATAGAAGGCCAGCAGCGGCTCAACCTCGGCTGCGCCTACCGGACGCCGATACGCGCGCTCTGCGAAATTCTCCAAGATGCTCCGCGCCGCCTGGCGGCCGTCCAAGCCCGCGCCGGGCTCGGCGATCCAGACCAATGAGCCGTCCTGTCCCGCATCCAGCGCCTCTGCCACTTCGACCCAGTCCAACGACAAGAGCACGGGAGCGGCCGGTGGTTTCTTGCCCTCGGCCTTGGCCAACTGCCGCGCCAGCTGATTTTCCGCTGCCAACCGCCGGTTGTGCGAGTTTGTCAAAGCAGTCTTGGACTTGAACCAGTGGAGTGAAACGCGGTGGCTGCCGCGGGGGATGTTCGCTTCGAATTCGTAGATGGCGGGGGACTGCGGTTCAGCGGCGACATGCGACTGACCCACCATGCGCCCGCCCACGCGCAGCGTGACACCGGGCAGTTGACCTGCAACGGGAGACTCGCCCCACGCCCGGACGCGGAAGCGGTAGCGACCGAACCGGGGAAATGTGACGTAGCGGTAGACCGTCTGCTGATAGTTGCGCAGGTCGAGACCGTACGAAGTGAACTCGTGATTCGTCTCGGTGCGCAAGAAATCCTCAATTTCCAGACGAACGCTCAGCGGGTCCTTCTCGGCCCTAGTGGCGATCAGCTCCTCCACGACGAGACCCGCAGCCTGCAGGTACTTCTCAGCCAAGACCGGGGCCACGAAGAGCCCGTCCCGGTCATTGCGAAACCCGCTCTCGCCTTGCCCGTCTGCGGGAAACGCGTCGCCCGGGCGCAGGTCAAGCCCGGTCAGGTCGCGAATCGTGTTGTTGTACTCGTCCCGATTCAGGCGCGGAATCGTGACCGATCCCGGCTGGCGATACTCGCCCCAATCGAGATTATTGACGGCATCGTCTATCCAGGTCACCATCCGCCGGCGCTCTTCCACGGTGGGCTGCGCCCCGTCCGGAGGCATTTCGTTCTTCCGCAGCACGCGCAGGGCACGCAGCCAAAGAGGACGGGAGCGAACGACCGATCCGTGATCGTCAAAGACGCTGAAATCGATCTCGGCAGTTTGCAACTGCGGTCCGTGGCAACGGAGGCAGTAAGCGGCGAGCAGGGGTTGGATCTCGTCCGCGAACGACTTGTCCAGTTGTTCGCGGCTCGCGCCCAATAACAGGGCAGAGCAGGCAAGCGACAGCGTCCCGATACGCAGGCAAGCGATCATCGCGGGCTCCCGGAGGCCAGTCGGCCCCCTATCGGGGGAGCGTGCCGGCCTAATGGCGGATCGTGCCGGCGCCGTTACGCCTCCCCGTGTTGGAGACTAGCACACTCAAGTCAATAACGGATTCGGCTCATCGGCTCATCGGCTCATCGGCTCAGCCAGCACTCGCCATCGACTCTGCCGACCGTTGCGCTAGAGAGAAGTGGTCCCGCATCTGGCTGTCCGGCTACCAGTTCCAACGTTGGCATCTCTGGTGGAGCGGCAGCCGGAACGGGGCAAGAGCGCTGCCCGTGGAACCCCGGGGCCGTACGTTCGGAAGGGTTGATTGAGATGAGCGACCAGACCCTATCTTCCGGGTCAGTCGCACCACGACATTCAACGCAAAACCTGTTCCGTCCGCTGGCCTGAGTTGCGATCCCAGCCACAATCAAACGGGCGGAGCCTTCGTGAGATCGTACTCACGAACCAACACAGCGGCCGGCAGGTTCCACTTGCCTGCCAAAGCGCGGATCATCGCCAGTGTAAGGGGGCGATGGCGATTTAGCACCTCAGAGGCGTGCGGTTGGGATCCAATCAGGGCGGCAAGGTCCCTCTGCCGCAGACCGCGGGCTTCCATGACATGCTCGATCGCTGAAATAGGATCCGGTGCATCGATCGGCCAGCGCTCGGCCTCGTAAGCTTCGACGAGCGTGACAAGAACCTCGAGCTCATCGCCCTCGGGCGTGCTTGGGGCAGCGCCCATCAGTCCATCGATAGCAGTCAAAGCCGCGTCGTAGTCCGCGTCGCACTTGATGGGTTTGATCCTCATGCTGAACCCTCAGATCCGGGAGGCATCGATTCCGTCATACTGGGCATGCGTACCCACGAATCTGACAAATCCGATTCGCCTCGCGTAGTCGAAGCGTATGACAAGCCGGTACCTGTTCCCGCCCATATTGAATACGACTCGGTCCTTGCCAACGATGCTTGCATTTCTGTAGTCCGCCTTCACCGAACTAGGTGATGGCCACTCGGCCTTCGACGCGACCGCGTACCATGACTTGAGAGGTTGTTCTGCTCGATGCTCGGTTTCCCAAAACGTGCGCAAAGTCCGCTTCGCGACAATCCGCACACCTGCATTCTAGCAAATCCCAACATGGGATAATGGGTAAATTGGCCAGCCATTTGGTTGACAACGACGGCAGTCATGGAATCTAACCGAATCCTGCTGATCACGGGAGGCAGCCGCGGCATAGGGGCAGAAACGGCCCTTCGCGGGGCGGCGCGCGGCTACTCTGTTTGCGTCAATTTTCGGCAGGACGCCACCGCGGCCGACACCGTAGTCAATGCGATTCGGGAACTAGGGGGCGCTGGCATCGCAGTTCAAGCCGACGTGGGCCAAGAGCGAGACGTAGTGCGGATGTTCGAGACGATCGACACCCAGCCCGGCGAATTGGCGGGTGTCGTCAACAATGCGGGCATTGTCGCACCCGCCTCTCGGTTCGAAAACATGGAGGGCGATCGCTGGATGTCCATCCTCAGGACGAACGTGCTTGGAACCATGTTTTGCACACGGGAGGCTGTCAAGAGAATGAGCCGACGACTTGGCGGGTCTGGAGGGGCGATTGTCAACGTGTCATCGGCCGCCTCTCGAACAGGCTCGCCCAATGAATATGTTGACTACGCAGCCTCGAAGGGTGCAATCGACAGCTTTACGATAGGTGTTGCACGAGAGGTGGCAGCGGACGGGATTCGTGTAAACGCCGTGAGACCGGGATTCGTCCGTACTGAAATACACGCGGACGGAGGCGATCGCAAGCGAATCGAGCAATTGCAGGATACCCTGCCGATGATGCGCGGCGGTGATCCAAGCGAAGTGGCAGCGGGTATAGTTTGGCTTCTGTCTGACGAAGCGTCCTACGTCACCGGCGCGTTCATAGACATGGCCGGCGGAGTATAGGCATCGGGGCCGCTCGCGTGTCCGAGGCAGCGGATGCCTGTACCGAGCTTCCGTCGGAAGGCTTGGGCCACCTTCTCACCAAATCCCGGGTGCATGCACGGTCGCGACTGAGCCTTGCTCATCAGACGCGCAGGCAACACGTCGCAACGAGCGCTTTCACGGATGAATCCTAGGGCGTGCCAGACGCAACGAACGACAACGTTGATACCGGCCATTCGAGAGATCGCGATAGACTAAGGATTCTCCATGGGCGGATTCGCTTGTGATGCATGAAGCACGTCGCGCGGGACGCAACCGCACAATGACCCTAGACGCTGCCGAACGCGCACTTCTGTCGAGGCAACTCGTGCGTCTGGCTTCACCCGCCGACCCAGCCGCGCTCATCGGTCGAACCGTGTGCCAAGACCTGTTCGAGGCGCTCCCTCACCTCCCATCGGGGTTTGTCGATCTGCTGATCGTCGACCCACCCTACAATTTGGCTAAGTCATTCAACGGTCGCACCTTCAGGCAACTCTCAGAGGAACGGTACGAGTCTTGGATCGATTCGTGGCTAGGTCCGCTCCGGCGTGTCCTCAAGCCATCGGCTTCGATCTACATCTGCTGTGACTGGCGCTGCTCGGCATGCGTCCAGCGCGTCGGAGAGAGGTACTTTCATGTGCAGAACCGTATCACTTGGGAGCGCGAGAAGGGTCGCGGTGCACACCGCAACTGGAAGAATTGCTCCGAGGACATTTGGTATTTTACGGTGTCGAGCGACTTCACTTTCAACGTTGATTCAGTGAAGCTGAAGCGTCGAGTCGTGGCACCGTATACGACAGATAGCGGACAGCCCAAGGACTGGGAGCGAACGTCGGCTGGAGACTTCCGATTGACCCACCCATCCAATCTCTGGACTGACATATCCGTGCCGTTCTGGTCCATGCCGGAGAACACCGAGCATCCGACGCAGAAGCCTGAAAAGCTGATCGCGAAGCTAGTGCTCGCTAGCTCGAATCCCGGCGACGTAGTCTTGGATCCGTTCTTGGGTGTGGGGACCACATCTGTTGTCGCGAGAAAACTGGGCCGCCCTTACGTTGGGATCGAGATCGATGAGTCGTATTGTTGCCTTGCCGAAAAGCGACTTGCGCTTGCGGATACCGAGCGCATCATCCAAGGATACCGCGATGGTGTCTTCTGGGAACGTAATTCTCTCCGTCCACAGAAACGTGCAGCGAGCGACGAAACCAGCGTGTCCCACCCGTTGTTCGCTGCGGACCGACCGTCATGACGAGCCGCCTGTTCCACACCGACCGCTTTGTCACAGCGCAACGCAGGATCCAGGATTTCCTGAACACCCAAGACCGATTTCTGTCCAGTAGCACGGTGGGAAGTCCGCGGGCAGTCGGTGACGCAATTCAGGCGATCCTGGGAGAACACTTTCAAACAATCATCGGAGCCGACATCTGCGTCAAGTACTCATCGCAGTTTGCCCGGCGAGCAATGGCGGACATGGCATTCGAGGACCCGCAGGGGGCCTACTATCTAGTGGACGTGAAGACTCACCGTTTGAGTACAAGCTTCAACATGCCGAACCTAACCTCAGTCGAACGGCTAACGCGGCTATATGAGGATGATAGCAACTACTTCGTCGTTCTTATGGTGACCTACGAAATTCAAGATCTACGTGCTCAGGTGAAGGAGGTGACCCTCGCGCCGATTGAGTTCTTCGGCTGGGACTGTCTCACCATCGGAGCACTTGGCTGGGGTCAAATCCAGATAGCAAACTCCAACAACATCACGATACGAACTGGGTATTCGCGGGCGTCGTGGATGATCGAATTGTGTGACACAATGCTGGAGTTCTACCCCAAAGAAATCGCAAAGATCGGCATGAGAATTGAGCGGTTCAGGAAAATCCGCGAGACCTGGGTACAACGGAGGGAACAGACTCGGACATAGCACGGTTTGCCCGGCCCCGAAGACATCTCGGTCGAGGTGCACAGACATGGTCAGACCCCAGTCACCGCTCCAGAAGCATCCCCTCAGAGTCGAGACCGACAGGCCTCGACCGGGAGCTTTCCATCGAGGCTCGCCGGTCTCGCCTCACACCTCAGCCTTGTCCCTGAAACTGACGCCGCGATCAACCCACGTAACTTAGCCCGAATGATTCGTTCCGGTCGGTCACCCAGTCCCAATTGCTCGACTTGAAACTGAGTGGTACGATTGCGAGGTTCGCACGCCACTGCGTCTGCGTGGGCGGCCTCGCTACAGACTTCGCGAAGACAAGGATATTCCAGTCAGAGTGCGTTCGTGCCGAATCGAGAACCTCCACAATGGACTTGCTGAACGCGATGGGTTGGCCACGTCTTGCCGACCGGGCGAGATTTGCATATCTGGCGCGAGTAGTCGAATCCTAGCTCTTAGCAGCCGATCCAAACAGCGGCAAACGCAACACGGATTCGTGCGAGTGAACTCTCGGGTGGAATCGTTCTGGATGCCTCGCCAAGAGCCTACGCAATAATGAGGCAGGCTGGAACTTGCCACCCGCAATGGGGGACTGGGGCCCATCGATCATTCGTCGGCTAGGATCCGCCGTGTCGCGAGTCCGGCCAGTCCTGCGCTGGTGCCTGCCCGGGGCGCTGACGTTGGTGCTGGTTGCTGGGTGGATTATGTACCTGTCGGCGGGCATGCCGGCGGTCATCGGATGGCTGGTGCTGGTGACGGCGGGCCAGATCCTCGCGCCCGTCTCGCTAATGGTGCTGCTCGTGCATGCCCTGCGCAAGCGGCGCTTCAGCCGCCCGATGCAAGTGACCTTCGGCTTGGCGGCGTTGGCTTTCTGGCCGGGTTTGTGGGGATTCGGAATCTTCACCATCACCTTCCCGTTCAGCTTAGAGACATCCTCGCCATCTGCAACAGTTCGCTTGCCCTCCAACGAAGAATTGCGCGTCGGCTGGGGCGGGGACCGACTGGACACCAACTACCATGCAGCCTACCCCGACCAACGCTGGGCCTACGACCTGCTGGTCGAACCCGCCATGCACGGCGGCGAGGATCTGGCCGACTACGGCTGCTACGGCACCCCTGTGGTCGCGCCGATAGCGGCGGCGGTGGCAATGGCGAGGGATGGATTGCCGGATCACGTCCCGGGCAAGGCAAGCATGGACATCGAGAACCCGGCTGGCAATTCGGTGGCGCTCGAGCTCGACACGGGGACCTACCTGCTGATCGCGCACCTGCAACAGGGCAGCGTGTTGGTGAAGCGGGGTGATGTCGTGCAGGAGGGCCAGCCCATCGGAGCCTGCGGCAACTCTGGCAACACCAGCGAGCCCCACATTCACATCCACCACCAGCGCCAGAATCCACGAGGCCGCCCACTCAACTTTTCCGAAGGCCTGCCGCTGTATTTCCGGGATCACGACGGTGCATCCATGCCAGAAGGCGGCTTGGAAGTCCGGGATGACGAGCTCGTGCTGACCGGAGCGATCGTCCGCCATGTAGGGCAGTTGCCCGCGGCCGGTGGGCCATAGCGTCGGACCAGCTTGTGAAAGCGGCTCGATCCTGGCGACTGCGCCCCGCTGGCCGCAACCCACCAAGCAGAGCAAGCTCGTGCGACGCCCCTCCCCGCTTGGCACTCCCTCTGTATACTCGAAGCGGCAATATCGAACTTCGATGCCTCTCTTGATCGCAGCGCTTGCAGCCGTGCTCGCTATCCCAGCCGTGCGGGCCGATGCACCGAACCAAGCGGTGCAAGTGCTGCTGCAAAACTGTGCGTCTTGCCACGGCCAGACTCAAACGTCCGGTCTGGATGTCCGCTCGCGGCAAGGACTGCTAACCGGTGGGACACGGGGCCCCGGAATCGTGCCGGGCAACGCAGCCGCCAGCTTGCTGTACCAAGCAGTCCGGCATCAAGGCGACCTCGCGATGCCGCTGCAGGCC
Organism: Bryobacterales bacterium; assembly: GCA_965207255.1. Lineage (GTDB taxonomy): Bacteria > Acidobacteriota > Terriglobia > Bryobacterales > UBA6623 > VXMF01. The sequence continues at coordinate 2,507,314 of OZ242276.1, forward strand.
GACCCCCTGGCAGCGGAGCAAGTCCGTGTTCTGCGCGAGTGGATCGACTCTGGGGCCAGTTGGCCCGAGCAGGCGAGCGCCGCATCTGAATCCACGTGGTGGTCTTTTCGCCCGCTCGTCCGGCCCCGGGTTCCGCCGGGTGATTCCAGTTGGGCGCGGACGCCTGTCGACCGCTTCCTCGCCAGCCGATTGGTCAGCGAGGGCCTCGCTCCCGTGGCCGAAGCCAACCGCCGCACGTGGATTCGACGAGCGACCTTTGATCTGCACGGACTGCCGCCGGATCCACGGGATGTCGAAGCCTTCGTGGCCGATGACGCGCCGGACGCCCACGCCAGAGTTGTCGAACGCTTGCTGCAATCGGAACGCTACGGCGAGCGCTGGGGACGCTACTGGCTCGATGTGGTGCGCTACGCCGACAGTGGCGGCTTCGAGACGGACATCTACTTCCCTGATGCTTGGCGCTATCGCGACTACGTGATCAAATCGTTCAACGACGACAAGCCGTTTGACCGCTTCGTCCAAGAGCAGCTGGCGGCCGACCAAATCTGGCCCGATGACATCGAGCTGCGAAGCTCCTACGAAGTCCCCCCGCAAAAGCAGCGCAACCTAGAGGCGCGCATCGGTACCGGGCTCTACACCATCGGCACTGTCTACCACGAAGCGGCGCTGAACGGGCATCAACTGCGCTACGAGTGGCTGGTCGATGCCGTCGATGTCACCGGCGAGGCATTCTTGGGCTTAACCATCGGCTGCGCTCGCTGTCACGACCACAAGTTTGACCCGATCAGCCAGCGGGAATACCACCGCATGATGGCATTCTTCGAGGGCAGCGAGATCAGGCGGATCCCCGTAGCCACCAAGATGTCGGAGCTCGGGTATTACTCGAGCTACCCCAAGCAACTGAAGGTTTTTGAGTACCAGCAGGCGCTGAAAGCACTGGAAGCAAAGGTCCGCAAGCGAGTGGTGGACAAGATTTCCGCCACGTTCCCCGAAGATGTCGTCAGCGCGTACCGTGTGGCGCGTTCCGAGCGCACGGTCGAGCAGCAGACCAAGGCTGCCGGTTTGGAACGCGCTCTCACCGAAGCAGGCCTGTTGGAAAACCCGGGCGGGTACGCCACCCAACTGCCCTATACCGCCGAAGAACGCGACCGCCGCAAGACTCTGATCACGGAACTCGGAGAGGCGGCCGCGGCGGCACGCTTCGACCTGCCGACGGCAACCGTGCTGGGACGTGCCGAAGTGAGCTATCCCGTACGGCTGACCGCTCGTGGCGACTGGCAGTCAACTGGCGCGATCGTCGCGCCCGGCGTGCCGCGAGCACTCCGGCTAGCGGCGGACCTGGAAGGCAAGCAGCGGCGGCAGGGACTCGCCGAGTGGCTGACCGACCCGGCGCACCCGCTCTTGGCGCGTGTGATGGTGAATCGGATTTGGCAGGGCCACTTCGGCCGCGGGATCGTCGGCACTCCCAACAATTTCGGCCGCCAAGGGGATCCCCCGACCCACGCGGACCTGCTGGACTGGCTGGCCGCCGAGTTCATCGAGCGGGGCTGGAGCGTCAAGGCCATGCACCGTATCATCATGCTCTCCAGTGCGTACCGCCTGTCTTCTTCCGAAGACCCCTCGAATGCCGCGCGCGACCCTGCCAACCTATATCTCTGGCGCATGAACCGGCGCCGGCTGGATGCCGAGAGCATGCGCGACACGGTCCTATCCGTCTCCGGTGCGCTGAACCTGAAAATGGGCGGACGCGCCGTGCTGCCGCCGCTCTCGGCCGAGGAGCGGCTGGGCATGTGGGATGAGAACGACTGGCCGGAGTCGCTCGATCCGGCCGAGCACAATCGTCGCAGCGTGTACATCTACGCCAAGCGTCAGTTCCCGTATCCGATGTTCAAGACCTTCGACGCCCCCGACCCCTCGACGAGTTGCGGGCGGCGGGCCGTCACGACCGTGGCACCGCAGGCCCTGACGCTGCTCAACAGCGAATTCATGCTGCGCTCCGCCCAAGCGCTGGCAGCTCGCCTCGAAAGCCTGGGATCACCGGAAGAGAAGGTCGAAGCGGCTTGGAAGCTGGCCTTCTCCAGGCCGCCCTCCGAAGACGAACAGCAACACGCCGTAGAGATGCTCGCGCAAGCGGGCCCGCAGGAATTCGGAATCATGCTGTTCAACCTCAACGAATTCGCCTACATCGATTGAGCCTTCCCATGACAGCAGCACATGCATTAGCGGCCGCGTCACGGCGCGAATTCCTCGAACAGGCCGGGCTCGGCTTCGGCGGGCTGGCCGCGTCGTGCCTGTTAGGGCAAGACGCTGGCGCAGCAGTGTCGCAGAATCCGCTGGCGGCCAAGCCAGCTCCTCTGCAGGCCAAGGCCAAGAGCGTGATCTTTTTGTTCATGCACGGCGGTCCCAGCCACTTGGACACGTTCGATCCAAAGCCCCTGCTCCAGCAATACGACGGCCAGCCGGTTCCCGAATCATTTCGCAACCGCGACTTCCAATTCACCAAGATGGACAAGGTGCCGCTGCTCGGCACGCCGCGGAAATTCGCCCGGCATGGCCAGTCCGGGCTCGAAGTATCGGACCTGTTCCGCCAGGTTGCCCGGCACGCCGACGACCTAGCGGTGATTCGGTCGTGCCACCACAACGGCTTCACCCACATCACCGGCCAGAACTGGATGAACACAGGCTGGGCCCAGGTCGGCAGGCCGAGCCTAGGCTCTTGGGTGGTCTACGGGCTGGGCTCGGAAAGCGAGAATCTGCCGGCTTACGTGGTCATGCTGGACGGGGGCATCAAGTCCGGCTCGCCCGCTTACGGCTCGGGCTTCCTGCCGGCGATGTACCAAGGCACCGTGCTGCGCAGCGAGGGACCGCCGATCCTGAACATCCGGCGTTCTGGCGAGACCGATGCGGAACGTCGACGGCTCCTGATGGAGAAGCTCGACTGGTTCAACCGGCGGCATCTGGCGACCCGCGATCAAGATTCCGAGCTGGAAGCGCGCATGACAGCCTATGAACTTGCCTTCCGGATGCAGACTTCCGCGCCCGAAGCGGTCGATATCTCCTCCGAGACGGCGTCAACACAGGCCATGTACGGCTTGGATGACCGCGTCACCCGACCGTTCGGCAAGCAGTGCCTGCTGGCACGGCGCATGGTGGAGCGGGGCGTGCGTTTCATCCAGCTCTATTCCGGCTGCGGAAACAACGGCGCCAGCCCGGGTTGGGACGGGCATAACCAGATCGACTACAACCACGAAACGATGGCTGCCCAAGTGGACAAGCCGATCGCCGGGCTGCTGAGCGACCTCAAGTCCCGCGGCCTGTTGGAGCAGACGCTGGTCGTGTGGGGTGGCGATTTCGGGCGCACGCCGTTCACCGATGGCGGCGAGGGAGGCGCGCGCAACAATGCCGGTCGCGACCACAACCCCTACGGTTTCACCGTGTGGATGGCCGGCGGCGGCATCAAGGGCGGTCGGGTCATTGGCGCAACCGACGAGATTGGCTTGAACGCGGTGCAGGACGCGGTGCATGTCCACGACCTGCACGCCACCATCCTGACGCTACTGGGACTTCAGCACGAGAACCTGACCTTCCCGTTCCAAGGCCGGCAATTCCGGCTGACTGACGTGGGCGGCCACAACAACCTCGCCGATCGGCTGACTTCCGGTTGAACGATCCGTGCAGGCTTGGCCGAGCGCTCGGACCATTCCGCCAAGCGGCCAGGCCCCAGCCGCTGTGCCGCACCCGGGCAGGAGCATCGGCGACGCTCAGCCAAGCAAGTAATAGTGCGCCACGCTGCCCAGCACGCCCAAGAGCGCGGCAGCGCATACCCAAGGCGTCGCCCACGTCGCCTCGTCCCTGCCCCACCTGGCGATCAGCGCTTCGGTCAAGAATCGCTTGGCTCGAAGGGCCAGGGCTTGCGACGCCAACAGGTAGCAGGCCATGATCTCATTCGCCCGGTACCAAGCTTCCGGCGAACTCATTGAACGCGGCGTGCGGAATCCGTAGTACGGATTCGGCGGCACCCAGCCAAACAACAGGGGCACTGCAGTGAGCGCAATAATCGCCGCCACCGCCTCGGCCCGGTAGCGCTCCCACAGCAGGCGCAGGACTGCCGCCCCGGAGGCGGGCAGCAGAACGAACCGGCGCATTGGACCTATCGAGCGAATCGGCCGATCGCGCGGCACGCGAGTGGTCGAGGGGCTTGGTCACATCGGCGCGGTGAAGATGCGCCGCAATGCGCCTGAGGGATCTCAGCAGCCCAGCAGGCGATCGGCCAGTTCATGGAAATCCCGGACCTCGAAGTCGGGCAACAACGCCGACTCTTCGTAGGGCAATCCATAGCGGTTGACATAGGCGCCCCGGTAGCCACACGCCCGGGCTCCCAAGATGTCAAACGCATGCGCCGCCACCATCATGATCTCCGCCGGCTCGCAACCCAGCTCGCTCGCGGCCATCCGGTATACCGAGGGGTGTGGTTTGAAACGACCCACGCTGTCCACTGACAGGCTCCGGTCGAACGTCGCTTCGACGTTGTTGCTCGCCAAGTGCTCCACCAGGGCGCGATCGCCGTTCGAAAGCGCTACCAGCCGATAGCGCTCGCCAAGTCGCAACAGTCCCGCCTGCGCGTCTTCGAACGGACGCAGGCGCTCGAACACGCCCAGCAAATCCCGGACGCTGTCGGCGGTATACGCCACGCCGTGGCGCTGGAGCGTGTGCTGCAGGGCCCGTCGGGCGGAGTCGACGTAACCCCTGTGCCCCAGCATCAGGATCGTGTCCTGGTGCTGCTCGAGGCGCTGGCGAGTCCGCCAGTCGGCCCAGACGGCGGCCGCATCGGCCTCCGCTCCGGCCGCGGCCAAGAAATCGCGCACCGCCGGAACGATGTAGCCCGACAGATCCAGCACCGTGCCGAACATGTCGAACGTCAAGGTGCTGATGTGCGCGAGCGAACGTTGCATAGACCCGATCGTAGCGAACTGGCCGCGCCAGCTACTCTTGCGCGCCGTCGAACGGCTTGCGGAACGTGATCCCGACAGGACGGGGCTCGCGATGGACGGGCTCGCGCAGTTGTTGCAGCTTGACGCGCGCGATCCTCGCCCAAGGACTGGACGAATCGAACTGCAGGTAGGCTTTCCAGTGCTTGGCCGCTTCGGTCGAGCGCTCGAGGCGCTCTTCCACCAGCGCTAGGTTGAAGTGCGCGTCGGCGTAGTCAGGGCAGTACCGCAGGGCGTCGGAGTAATGCTGGACGGCCTCTTCCAGCCGGCCGGCGGAATCGCAGATATTGGCGAGGTTGTAGTGTGCCAGGGCATAGTTCGGACTGAGCCGCAGGGCATCGCGGTAATGTTGCTCGGCCTGGTCGGTTTCGCCTTGCCGGAACTGCAGCGTGCCGAGATTCACCAAGGCCCCGGCCGCCCCGGGGTCACATTCCAGCACCTTGCGGTAGAGTTCGACCACCTCCGGCACAGGTGCGCCATCGTTCTCCAACTCCAGCGCGCGCTGGAACAGCGCCTCGCCGTCCGGGGCGAGCTCCTGCGACTGCCCCGCACCGCTCTGCATCTCGACGACGGAGGCTTGGCGCAAGCGCTCGACATCGAACTTGAGCAACAACTGGCCGGTTAACGCCTCGATCTTCTCTCCTGGCAGCTCGAGCGCGATGCGCCGACCGTACGAGACGATCTTGAACTCGCTCAACGGATGGGCGACTGTGGCGAGCCTGTGGCGCAACTGCTCGAGCGCCTGCTGAATGCGCTTAGTCGAGATGCGCTCGGCGCACAGGCCCTGCAGCGTCCGGAGCGAAATCAGGTCCGAGAACGTGTAGCTCTCCTTGGCCTCGGTCAGCCCTGCGCGCTCCCACGAGCGCAGACGGTTCTCGTTGATCCCCAAGATCCGCCGAATGCCGGATCGCGAGTAGCATTCCGAAGCCTTGTCAGACTTCACGCTGCGAGTATAACGCAGCGCGGTTGCTTTGCTCGGCATCCCCGCTCGGCGCGCAGCCTGCCGCGCTAGCGCTCATTGAGGACGCTCTTCGCGGCGAGCGCTCCGAACGCGCCGGCACCGGCCGTCAGCACCATGGCTTCTACCAAGATCGTGAAGGCCAGAGCGCCCCAGAAGATGGTCGGATCTTCAAGGGCCGTGACCGCTCCGGCGATCAGAGACGAGTTTTCCGCCTGCTCGCGCAGGGCCTCTAGAAACGCCTCCTGGCCTTGGCCTCCGAGCACTGCCAGTTGCGTGACGAGCGACGGCAGGTAGCACAGCAGGCCAGTCAGCGCCCCCACACCGAACCCGTGCCACAAGCCTGAGATGGGTGCGACCCTTTGCTCGAACCGTCTCACCGCATAGTGCGCTGCCAGCCACACGACCCCGAACCCGAGCATCGCTGCGAATTCGCCCAAGCCAACCAGCAAGGCCAGCGCACTGACAACAAAGCGCAGGGCAATGCCCACAATCGCTGGCGGCCCCACGGCCCTGAAGTAGTCCTTCGCCGTTAGCTGGGGCGGCGTCGGCTCGGGCTGCACGGTCGGTTCAAACCGCTGTTCGGGCTCGCCCACGCCCGGTGCCAAGGGCCGCCCGCAACGGGGGCAGAACGAGGCTCCCGGAGGCAGGGGGCTGCCACACGTGCAGTTAGCGATCATCTTGCTTCTACCGCCTTCGGCCATGCGGCTCGGCTCGCGGCACCGTGCCGGGCAGAGCTTGCTGCCCGCAACCTCAATTGTAGGCCCAGCCACCGCTGGCAGTTGCTCGCTCAAGCGCCGGAGCTGCGAATCACCCGGAGCAATTGCTCCCGGCATCCTATGTGCGCTGCCCATTCCGCAGGCGCGTGTTCATCGGGGTCTTTGCGGGAAGCGCTTCGAGGGTGCCGGCACCGGCGCCCAGTACCATGGCTTCCGCGAGGACACCAAAGATGACTAGCGATACTCTTCGCTCTCCGGTGCCGCGGTGCGGGTGCCCGGGACGTGCAGTCTATGTTCGTAACCCACTCTCCCTCGGACCACATCGGCGGAATAGGGTCATTCCCTACTGCCGGGATCTACGCCACCGAAGCAACTGCTGGAACGATCCGTCGGAGGTACTCCCGTGGGGCCGAGGGGCTGGGGCACGGAGCCCAGGTGACTGTCTCGGGCACTGAAGTTGAGATGGTTGCGCTGCCGGGCCGCACTCGTGGTTGCGCAGCTTGCATGGGTTGCGGCGTTCCGTTGCTCAGGGACAGCGGCGTCTCGATCCACGACGCCTCGGTGCTGCCCAATCGGTATCTGTCCAAGGATCCCCAAGGAATCGAGGAGTCGCTTGCAGCCCTGGCCCTGAAGCTCCAGCATCGCTTAGAAGCCGCGCAGCATATTGCATTAGGGCACCACCGGCCACTCAGCGGTCCCGCGTCCCTCATCGCGTGGGCATCCGATCGCCGACCTCGGTGAAGACCTAAGAATCGCCGCCTGATCCGTAAGCACCGGCACCCCTGCACAACGCCCGTGAGGCTCATCCCCGAAGCCTCACCGGTTCACAGATCTCAAGAGTCGCTTTGGTCAATAGAGGAGGTTGGGGCCAAAGATTGGTATCTCGCCCGCCTCTGCCATATCAATCCACATCGGAATCAGTCTCCTTCCCTTCCCTGTGAGCCAGAACTTCGAGCACAACTCCAAGTACGAAACGACAGCTTCCGTCTCCCCGCGTTCCAGCAATTCCTTGGCAAGGACCATGTTCGGGCCCCTGCCGTTCAGTCGCGGGGATTCAGGCGACCGGCCGGCGTCGAGGAGGTGGTCCTTCGCTTCCTCGAGTTTGCCATTGGCGAGCGCGATCATGCCGAGAATGAGGTGGCCGTGGTGAATTCGATCACCCAGTCCTTGGTCATCGGAACGGTGGCGCAGCATGGCTTCCGCGTATGCTCTCGCCTTCCAGGTCTGCCCTGCGCCCCACGCGGTCCACGCCAGATACGTCAGGAGGGGATCCCCCGGCTCCGACCCCGACAGTTCGTAGGCACGCTCGTACTGGTGGAGCGCCCGGGCAGCTGCCACCGGATCTGGTCCCTTAAGCCCGCCCCCGATGACCAATTGGAGAATATCCCACCGGTGCAGGTCTCCCAATTCTCTCGCCCAAAGCGGGTTTTCCTCATCCAGCGCTTGGATGCGCTCGAACACTTCGATTGCTAGCGTTCGGTCGTTGTACCTGTAGAATTCTGCGGCATTCTTCAATACATCCAGATTCCTTGGCATGGCCTCCAAGTGCTGCGACCACGCCGCCCTCGCCGATGCATGAGTGTCTTGGTCCCGGTGCTCGTCAATGCTGCATTCGAGCTGAGAGAGCACCTCCGTTTCGGGAGCATTCCATATCACCCACAGCAGATGCTCTGTCCAGAGGTGAGACATTGCGCTCTTCAGGCGTCTTTGGAAGTTGCTACCTGTTCCCTTTGCCGAGCGTTGGCGGTGGTAGTAACCGATGAGCCGGACCCTAACGGCTAGATTGCCCGGGGCCTCGTCAAGTTGCTCCTCCAAGGCGGCGGCCGCTTCGTGCGTGAGCCTCCTGCCCGCCGTTAGTTCGGAGCGCAGGTCTTGGGCGGGGGCCGAGCCGCCGAGCCCGCCATAGGCCAGCCACCCAGCCAACACCAGTAACGACCGGCTAGACATCCCGAACATTCGACAAGATCGAAGTCTCCGCTCTAGCGGTACTGGACGCCCGGCAAGAGCCGCAGGTTTCGCATTTGACCGTGATCGGGATGGGCTGTTCCTAACGGAACACCATCCAAGGAGTGGGGATTGTAGTCCCCATCTCAGTCATAAGCCCGGCCGGGACCAAGCGGGATTGAGCAACGATCTCGGCCGACCACTACCGCCTCAAGCGCCGGAGCTGCGAATCACCCGGAGCAACTGCACCCCGTACTTCTTCGCGACGGCAGGCCCGACACCGGGCACTTCCAGCAGTTCGGCCTCGTTGGAAGGCTTGCGATCAACCAAGCCGTTCAGGGTGCGATCCGGAAACACCCGAAAAGCGGGCATCCCGCGCTTGTTCGCCTCGGTCTTTCGCCACGCCCGCAGCGCGGAAGCGATCAATTCGTCCGAATCGCCGCGGGCCGGGACCTCCCCCAAGCCAAACTGCTTCTTGGCACGGCTGCCATTGCGCTTTGCCGCGGCAGACCTCGGGGCGGCCTTCTTCGACCGGGATGCTTTCTTCGCGGGTCCCAGGCCGGCCCCTTCGGCGGGCAGGCTGACGCGGCTGCCTAGGCTGGTCGCTCCGCGACCCTCCGGCGTCAGCCAGATGCGGCGGAATTCGATTGACTCGCCTTGCGCGTTGATAAACGAGTCTTGGTCGACACGCGCCAGATCCGCCTTCACCAGACCGTCTACGAGCCGCTCGAATGCCTTGCGATCCACCTTGGTCGGTTCGACGCACTCCCGGAAGACCTTGCCGACCGATTGTCCGTCTCTCTCGACCAAGGCTGTTCGGATCGCATCTAACGCCGCCGATTCCTTCGGCGTGGGCGGCCGGAACGTCTTGACGGCGCAGGTCTCGGGGTCGCAGTTGTCGCAATGCTGGCAGGGCTTGAGCGAATCCTCCAGATCGTCGAAGTGTCGTACCAAATCGAGCATGCGGCAATGGTTCGAGCGGGTGAAGTCCGACACTTGGTCTAACTGCCGGATCTTGTAGTCGCGCTGCTCCTGATAGCGCGCCAGCCAAGCCCCGTCGCCCTTGGTCGCGCGCTCGTCCCCATCGATTCTCACGCCGCCGTGCATCCACAACTTCTCTAGCGCCCGTTCGAACTCCTCGGCATCCCCGGAAAAGACCGCGGCCAGATCGCTGATCGGCACCTTGGCCGCGCCGAGGCGGTTGAACAGCGCTTCGAGCTTGGCCGGCTCGGGATAGTCTCGTTCCAAGAAGAACTCGTGCGTCTTGCGGTCCGCCCAGGAGTGCAGCATGACTGCCTTGGAGGGCAGTCCATCTCGGCCGGCTCGGCCAATCTCCTGGTAGTAGCCCTCGATCGAACCTGGCAGCCCGGTATGGACCACAGTGCGCACATCCGGCTTGTCGATGCCCATGCCGAACGCGATCGTGGCGACGATCACCTCAAGGTCGCCGCGCAGGAACGCAGCCTGCACGCGGTCGCGATCCTCGCCGGGCATGCCGGCGTGGTAGGCCGCTGCCGACATGCGCGATTGCAACAGCTCGGCCTGCGCTTCGGCGGCCTTGCGCGTCGGTGCGTAGACAATCGCCGGCCGCCGCGCGTCGTCAAGCATCAGCCTCGCCAGTGCAGACGGTCGCAGCGACGGCACGAGTTCCACCAGCTCAATCTGCAGGTTCTCGCGCCGGAACCCATGAATCGAACGCTTGCAATCCTGCAGGCCCAGCTGGTCGATCACGTCGCGCTGGACGATGGGGGTGGCCGTCGCCGTCAGCGCCACCACCGGGGCCGGGCGCAGGCTCGGCAAGCGCTCGCGCAAGCGGCGGTACTCCGGGCGGAAATCGTGGCCCCACATGGAGATGCAATGGGCTTCGTCAATGGCGACCAAGCCGGGCGTGCGCTTCGCCAAGAATTCGGGAAAGCCCGGCACGGCGAGGCGCTCGGGGGCGATGTAGAGGAAATCCAGCTCGCCCGCCATGTACTCCTTGCACACGCGGCGCGATTCAAGGCGGTCGCGCCCCGAGTGGATCCGCTCGGCCCTGAATCCCTGCTGGCGCAGCTTGTCTGTCTGGTCCTCCATCAGAGCAATCAGCGGGCTGATGACAATGGTCGTTTCGCCGCGCGCGATCCCAGGCAGTTGGTAGCAGAGGGATTTGCCCGCACCTGTCGGCATCACGAGCAGCACGTCCCGACCCGCTACGACCTCGTGGCAAACCGCCTCTTGGTTGGGCCGGAATGAGTCGTGCCCGAAGCGCGATCGCAACAGATCACGGAGCTGACTGGGGGAGACATCGACCGGCTTGGGCTGAGAACTGGAGCGGCTTGACCGGGCTGGCTGGGCGGGCGGCGGCACCTTGAACCCACGGCGTTGCGGGGGCGGCCCAACGCCCGCGTCGCCTATCTCCTGCGGGTGCCGCAGGGCCTCGCCTGCCTCCGGCGGAGGCGTGGCCCGCGGCCGTGCGGCTTGGTCGACTGCAGCTGCTTCTGGCTGAAAGGACTGCGAGCGCTGTCGGGAAATCCGGCGGTCGGGAGCCTGCTTTGGACCGGGCGCCGGCTTCGCCTGAGCTGGCGCGTGGTCGCTTGCCGGGGCCGAGCCGTTGTCAGAACCGCCGACAACGTCGCGCACGAACTCCTCAATGCCCCGTATGAACCTGTCGTAGCCGCCATCACCGCGCTCGATGCTGCGCAGCCTGGCCTCCCATTCGCCGGTCATTTGGGGGCTGCGAACCTTGGGATGAACGACCTCGAGCAGGCGGATTCCCTTCTCGGTCGCTCGCAGGTTTTTCTTCTCCCGCTCGATATAGGAACGCTTCAGGAGCGTTTCGATGATCGAAGCCCGGGTCGCAGGCGTGCCGATGCCGCGCTCCTTCATGGCGTCCGAGAGCGCCTGGCTGTCCAGCGTCTTGCCCGCTGATTCCATGGCCGTCAGCAAGGTTGCATCCGTGAATCGCGGCGGCGGCTTGGTCCGCTTCTTGACTGCCTCGGCGTCTCGCACCTCCACTGCCTGGCCCTGGCGCAAGCCGCCCGGCAGATCCGGCTCGGCCTTAGGGTCCCGCTTGGCCTTAAGCTTGACATCGAGCACCTTCCAGCCGGGATCGTCGATGGCCTTGCCGGTGGAAAGGTACTGGTCCGCATCGGCCTTGTGCGCGACGCGCGTGATCAAGGTCGTGGAGGAATAGAGGTAGTTGGAGTGCCAGGCCTGCAGGAAGCGGCGGTTGATCAAGTCCAGCACCAGCGCCTCGGCCGACCCGTCCCGCACGCCGCTGGCCGACCCGGTAGGGATGATGGCGTGGTGATCGGTGACTTTGGCGTCGTTCACAAACCGCTCGGGCAGCGGCTCGGTACCCGTGCCGCCCGCGACTGAGGCCTGGTCGTATCCTTGCGCCACGCGCGAAGCGATCTGGGGCGCCTGGCTGGCCACGTCGCCGGACAGAAAACGGCTGTCGGTGCGTGGATACGTGATGGCCTTGTGCTTCTCGTACAGTGCCTGCGCCAACCCGAGAGTGCGCTCGGCGCTGAAACCGTACAGGCGGTTGGCGTGGCGCTGGAGTTCGGCGAGGTCATACAGATGGGGCGGCGGCTGCCGGTGCTGGGCCCGCTTGACCGAGACAATGTCAGCGCGGCCCGCCCGTGCCCTCGCCACGATCTCGGCCGCAACCTTGCCGTCAGCCGGCAGGCGCTGCTGCCGCTTGCCCTTCTCGAGCCGGAAATAGACGCCGCGGTAGCGCCGACCCTCGCCAGCGTCGAATTCGGCGTGGACCTCTAGGTAGTCCTCCGGCACGAAGTCCCGAATGGCAATCTCGCGCTCCACCAGCATCGCCAGGGTCGGGGTCTGAACCCGCCCGACGGAGAGCACCTCGCTTTGGTCGTGGTCCAGCGTGTAGGCGCGCGTGAGGTTCATGCCGACCAGCCAGTCGGCGCGGCTTCGGGCGCGTGCGGCCGCCGCCAAATCGTCGTAGCCGTGAGCCGGCCGCAGGTTCTGGAATCCGCGCCGGATCGCGTCCGGCGTCAGCGATGAAATCCACAGCCGATCCACGGGCTTGGACGAGCCCGCCACCTCGTAGAGCTGGCGGAAGATCAGCTCCCCCTCGCGGCCGGCATCGGTGGCGCAGACGACCCGCTCGACCTTCGGGCTGTTGAGGACCTTCTTGACGACCCTGAATTGGTCGGCCCGCTCTTCGTCCACCAATAGCGGCCATTCGTCGGGCAGCATGGGCAGCAGCGAGCGCCGCCACTCCTTCCATGCCGGATTGATCTGGTGCGGCTCGGCGAGGTGGACCAGGTGGCCGATCGCCCAGGTCACCACCAGTCCGTTGCCGTAGAAGAATCCATTGCGCCTCTGGGTCGCTCCCAGCACTTTCGAAATGTCACGCGCCACCGAGGGTTTTTCGGCAACGACTGCGCAATTCTGGGGTACCCATGTCGGCACTGGAGTCGATTTCAGTGTAGCGCCCCCTAGCAGGCTCGAAGCGACGCTGGGCGGGTGTTGCCGGCTGCCAACGACGCTTGTCGGCGGCGCCGACGTAGGGCATGTGCGACTCCCGGATACAGATACAATCGGGAGTCGGCCGACATGATGCGGCAAGTCTGGACACGGGAATGGCCGGCGGCAGGGAGCGCCCTGCGGTGAAGCGGCTGGCCGACCGCATCCGGCGAGGCGATGCGCGTGCCTTGGCTCGCGCGCTGAGCGCTGTCGAAAACCGCTCCGCCGGGGCCGGTGAGCTGCTGGCCGAGCTACACGATCCCAACGGCTCGGCACTGCGCGTCGGGATCACCGGCCCTCCGGGCGTGGGCAAGAGCACGCTCGTCGACTGCATCGCGCGCCACTTGCGCAGCGACGGCGCCTCGGTCGGGATTCTGGCGGTCGACCCGAGCAGCCCCTTCAGCGGCGGCGCGATTCTCGGCGATCGAGTGCGCATGCAGCGCCATCACGGCGATTCCGGCGTCTTCATCCGCTCGATGGCGTCCCGGGGGGAGTTGGGAGGCCTGGCCCCGGCGGTGGGAGACGCGCTCACTGTGCTGGAAGCGGCGGGTCGCGACGCGGTCTTGATCGAGACGGCCGGCGTCGGCCAGAGCGAAGTCGATGTCGTGCAACTTGCCGGAACAGTGGCAGTGGTGCTGACACCCGCCCTCGGCGACGATATCCAAGCCGCCAAGGCCGGCATCATGGAGATCGCCGATGTGTTCGTCATCAACAAGGCCGATCAGCCGGGCACGGACGAGCTAGAACGCCAGATCCTAGCCATGATCTCGCTGATCCCGCCGGGAAAACCCAAGCCGCCCGTGTTGCGCACGTCGGCTACCCGCTGCGAGGGTATCGCGGAACTGGTCGAGGCATTGCGACAGACCGGCCACGTCCCGGCCGACCCAGCCTATTGGAAGCGGCTGCTGGTCAAGCGGCTGGGTGGCGAGTTGCAAGCGATGCTGCTGGACGGCGCGGCACTCGGCGCGGATCTGGACCGGGCCGCCAAAGCCATCGCGGCCGGCGAGCTGAACCCCTACACCTACGCCGAAGAGGTCCGGGGCCGCTTCAAGCGACAATGGAAGCAATGACTGTCGACCACATCGGCATCGCCGTGCGCTCGATCGATCGGGCGCTGGAGTTCTACCGCGACACCTTGGGCGTCGAGCCCGCGCACCGCGGCGTTGTCGCCCAGGAAAAGGTTGAGGCCGCGATGCTGCCGGCCGGCAACAGCCGCATCGAACTTCTGCAGCCGACTGCCGAAGACTCGGTCGTCGCCCGGTTTCTCGAGCGCCGGGGCGAGGGCATGCACCACCTTGCGCTACAGGTCGACGATATCGAGGCCGCAGCGGCGGCGGTCCGCCAGTCGGGGCGCCGCTTGGTGGTAGACCGCGTCCAGATTGGAGCCGAAGGCTACAAGTACGTGTTCGTGCATCCGAGCGAGACCGGCGGCGTGCTGCTGGAACTCGTGGAGCGCGGGTGAAATCCGCTAGGATCAAGCCGTAGCCTTGGCCCTAACCGCCTACCCAGCCATGGACGACGCCAGACGGATCGCACGCCTCGAGGACGAGAACCGCCGCCTCAGAGCCGCGGTGGAGGAACTATCGATCCTCAACGAGGTGTCTACCGCGGTTTCCTCGACATCCTCGCTGGACGCCACCGTGGACTTGATCGTGCAAAAGTGCGTCAAGCATCTGCGGGTAGAGCAAGGCGCTGTCTTGCTGTTCAACCGACTCGAGCAGGGCGCTAGCCTCAAGACGATGGTGCGCAAGATCGATCAAGACGACTCTCAGATCATCCCGATGCGCTTGGGCGATCAGATCACGGGCTGGATGCTGAAGAACCGCAAGCCATTGGTGATTAATGACTTCGAATCGGAGACACGGTTCCGTAGCGCATCTGCCGGCAGCGACATTCAATCGCTGCTGTGCGTGCCGATGATGCTCAAAGGCCGTCTGGTCGGGGTCGTGAACGTCTTCAACAAACAGGGCACGAGCAGCTTCGGCGAGGGCGACCAGCGGCTGCTGAGCATCATCGCGACGCAGTCGGCTCAAGTCGTCGAAAACGCCCGGCTGGCCGAAGAGGAAAAGGCTCTGGTGGTGCTGCAAGAGGAACTGCGGCTGGCCCGCGAGATCCAGAAGAACCTGCTGCCCCAGCAGCCGCCGCAAGTGCCGGGCTACGTCATCGCCGGAATCTCCGAACCCGCCAAGCGCGTCGGCGGGGATTACTTTGACTTCTTGGAACTCGGCGAAGACCGTCTCGGCCTGTGCCTGGCGGATGTGTCAGGCAAGGGCATCACAGCCGCCTTGCTGATGTCCAATGTACAGGCGACCATCCGCAGCCAGGGCCGCTCTGCGCCCGACGTGGGCAGTTGCGTGTCTCGTTCCAACGACATGCTGCACGCCAGCACGGACTCCGACAAGTTCGTAACGATGTTCTACGGCGTGCTCAACACGCGCACTCATCGGCTCGACTACTGCAACGCGGGCCACAACCCGCCGATCGTGCTGCCCGGACCCGATGGCCCCCAACAGCTCAGGACCGGCGGGCCGGTGCTCGGCGTGCTGCAAGGCTATCCTTATGACCGCGGCGAGGCGGAACTGAAGCCGGGACAGACCCTGCTGGTCTACAGCGACGGGTTCAGCGAGGCGATGAACGACCGCTTCGAAGAGTTCGGCGACGAGCGCCTGCGAACCTCGGCGCACGCGCATGCCGAACTGCCGCCGGACCGGCTCTTGGACACCCTGCTGCAAGAAGTCACTGATTTCTGCGGCGATGCGCCGCAAGCCGACGACATGACCATCATGGCGGTCCAGCGCCTGGCGCGCTGAGAGACTCCTCTGCGCGTGCTATCGCGCTCGCGATGCGCTCGCTGCGACGGACGCAATCGGGGATGCCAAGACCGGCATAGCCGTTTCCGGCCAGGTGCAATCCCGGGTATCGGAGCAGCCCCTCGCTGATCTGGCTCACCCTCGTCGCATGGCCCACCGCATACTGCGGCATCGCTGCGGGCCAACGGTAAGCCCGCGACACCAGAGGAGCGGTTCGAATGCCCATCCACTGCCGCAATTCCGCATCGGCCTGCACTAGCACTGACTCGTCGACTGCCTCCAGCGCCGCCTGCGCGGCCTCGCCTCCCAGAAAGGCCCGCAACAAGACCTTGCCGTCCCCCGCACGGCCTGTGAACTTCGTGTTCATCCAAGTACAGGCGGCCACGGTCCCGCCCTCCGCTCGGGGAATCAAGAGGCCGAAGCCGTCCAAAGGATGGCCAAAGCCCTGCTGGGGGTACACCAGAGCGACTACAACCGAGGAGGTGTAGACGATGTTTCTGAGCCGCTCGGCCAGCGCGGAATCAGCGGCGGCGAGCAATCGCCCGGCTTCGTAAGCGGGCGTCGCAATAATCACGTCCGATGCCACCCATGCGCCACTGCGCGACTGGACCAGCCAGCCCGCAGCGCCTGGCTTCACTGCCAACACATCGTCCGTGACCACATCGCAAGTCCTCGGCAGGCGGCGGCGCAGCGCGTCTGTCAGCGACTGCATACCGTCTCGCAGCGTAAGAAACTGCGCCCCCCTGGGGCGTAGGTGGCGGCCCTTCCACGCGCCGCGCAGCAGGCTGCCGTGCTTGCGCTCGTATTCCACGAAACGCGGAATCACGCTGTCCGCAGAGAGATTCTCGGGCGGAGAGCCGTACACCCCCGCCAGCATCGGCTGCGCAAGGTACTCGACCGCCTCGCGTCCGAAATGGTCCTCTACGAACTCGGCCACGGATCGGTCGGGTCGCGTCTCGGGCCGGTGAAACCACTCGCAAGCCATGCGAGCCTTGGACCTCAGGCCGAAGAGCCTGCTAGTGGCGGCCTGCCATGGCCTCGACGGGGCCAGCAGCCGCATGCTGTCGGGCAGCGGGACCGGGCGTCCGCGACGGACGATGTAGGTGCGCCGCATTTCGTCATTGGAGGCGATCACTTGCTCGCCCAGCCCGATCTCGCGGACCAAGTCCAACATCCAAGCCTTCTCGGCCAGCCAACTGTCCGGCCCGGCTTCGACCAGGCAATCGCCGAAGCGCTCGGTGCGGATGATGCCTCCGAGCCGTTGCTTCCGTTCGATCAGCGTGCATGGAATGCCGTGCCGCCCCAAATGGTAGGCAGCGGACAGGCCCGAAACCCCGCCGCCAACTATGGCTACCCGCCGCATGCCTATTGCTGGGCGCAATACTCGCGGACCATGCCCACAGCGGCGCGGACATGCTCGACGGGGGTCTCGGGGATGATGCCGTGTCCGAGGTTGAAAATGTGCCCGGGACGCCCAGCGGCTCCATCTAGAATGGCCCGCACCCTGCTGCGCAGTTCTGGCAGGGGTGACAGCAGGGCGATTGGGTCCAGGTTCCCCTGAACTGGGTTCGCGTGGCCGACACGCGCCCACGCCGCGGCGAGGTCGACGCGCCAATCCAAGCCCAGCACGTCGCCTCCGGCTCGGCGGAACACGTCCAAGAAGCCCCCATTGCCGGTCCCGAAATGAATGACCGGCACGCCGCTGGCTTGGATGCGCTGCACCAATTCCCGCGAGTGCGGCAGGACGAAGCGCTCGTAGTCGGACGGGGCCAGTGCCCCGACCCAGCTGTCGAAGATCTGGATGGCGCTGGCACCGCCGGCGACCTGGCTGGCGGCGTACGGGGCGAGCACGGCAACAATGCGGTCCATCAACTCCCCCCACCCTGCCGGGTCACTCCACATCAGGCTCTTGGTGGTGGCGTAGTGCCGTGAGCCCCCTCCTTCGATCATGTAGCTCGCCAGCGTGAACGGCGCACCCACGAATCCGATCACGGGAACCCGGTCCTCCAAGTGGCGGCGCGCCAGCGCGATCGACTCGCCGACATACCCGAGGTCCGCGGCGTGCCGGGTATCGACGCCGTCGATGTCGGCCCGGGAACGGATCGGCCGCTTGATTTTCGGGCCGTCTCCCGCGACGAATTCCAGTCCGAGCCCCATCGGCTCCACTGGCAGAAGAAGGTCGGCGAATATGATCGCCGCATCCACATCCAGGGCATCGATCGGCTGCCGAGTGACCTCCGCAGCTAGGCGCGGCGTCTTGCAAATCTCCAAGATCGAGTGTTCGCGCCGCAGGGCGCGGTACTCGGCCATGTAGCGCCCCGCTTGGCGCATGAACCACACCGGCGTGCAATCCACAGCCTCGCCGGCACATGCGCGGAGGAATCGCTGGCGCATCGCTCTACTATAGCAACGATTTCCGTAAGATATTGCAAAATCAATACTTACACGCCCATATGGCGATGGATTGTTTAGTTCGAGCACGCTCCGGCGAGCCCAGGCCTCGGCGCCACAACCCGATTGCCGCAGCGTCTGCCATCCATGCGGGGCAAACTGCGACTTTGCAGCCCTCTGCGATCACTTGGTAGCCTTCCGGCCATGAGCACAGACCGGCCCACCCTATGCGGCGATTGCCACAGCCTGCTGCATCCTGAGTCGCCCGAGCCCAAGACGCCGGCCGCCGGCGATCCGGACTGCTACTGCCCCCACTGCAGGCGTAGCCCAGTGAATACGGTCACGTGCCGCCGCTGCGGCAGCTTGGTCTGCGGGGCTTGCGGTTCGATCGTCGAGCGCGCGACCGACTTGGGATTCGGCTGATCCTGCCCGGTGCGCGTAACCAATCCCGCGCTGGAGTGGCCTATCTTCATTGGCGGCGCTGTCTGAACGGCGCTCGCAGTTTTGACAGCCTGCCCCGGAGACACCGGTGGCAGGCAAGCATTTAATCTGGAGGTTCTGATGAGTGTGAGAAGTTGGCCCGCGATTGTGTTCTGCGGGTTCGCAATTCTTGTGGCGCCGGCGGCGCTAATGGCAGGGGACGGGTTTGTCGGGGAGGCCGAAGGCCGCTTGGGCCAGCTCGAGGAGAAGTTCACGGGGCTGTGCGACGCGATGGCTGGCGACAACCAGACCTACCGGCCCGGCGAAGGCGTGCGCTCGACGTCGGAGGTCTTGCTTCACGTCGCATCCGCGAACTATTTCGTAGCGCGAGCGTTCGGCACGAATCCGCCCGAAGGGCTTGACGTGAGGGGCTTGGAGAAATCGACGACTGACGCGGGCGAGATCAAGTCTGCGCTGATGAAGTCCTTCGACCATCTCGGCGGTGCGATCAGCAAGCTCTCCGCGGACGAGGCCGACAGCGCCATGAAGATGTTCGGCCAAGACACGACCAAGCGCGGTGCAGTGTCGATGGCATTGAACCACCTCAGCGAGCATCTCGGCCAAGCGATCGCGTACACCCGCGTCAATGGGGTAACGCCTCCGTGGAACGAATAGGTCGGCTGTTGGCTTGCGTGGCGGCTAGGCGCATTCGTGCGCTTGCCTGCACGATGTGCCTTGCCGTCCTATGTCTGCCGCTTGCGGCCCAAGAACTCGCCCTCGATTCAACGGAAGGCTTGGAGTTGGTGAACGTCGTAGCGACGCCCGACTCGCTCGACGGCCAGCGAGGCCTCAAGGTGATCGGGGATCCTGAGGTTCTGCAAGAGGCCCAGAAGAAGCGGGCAGAAATGATGGCGGCCATGCGAGCGCGCGGCGAGCGGCCGCGCGGTCCGGGCACGTTCGAGGCGCTGCGCACCAACCATCTGGCTGTCGTCGGGGGTTCGGAATTCGGAAACGGCACCATCGAGGTCGAGGTTTCCGGCCAGCCCGCCCCGGGGGCGCAAGGCGGTGCGCGCGGATTCGTCGGCATCGCCTGGCGGCTGCAGGAAGACCACAAGACCTACGACTGCTTCTACTTGCGGCCGACCAACGGGCGGGCCGACGACCAAGAGCGTCGCAACCACACCGTCCAGTACATCTCCCACCCGGAATGGCCGTGGTACAGGTTCCGCAGCGAGGCGCCTAGCCGCTACGAGACGTACGCGGATATCGGGACGGGCGAATGGATCAAGGTCAAGATCACCGTGGATGGCGAGAGGGCTCGCATCTACCTCAACGGTGCCGAGCAGCCGACCCTGCTGGTGAACGACGTCAAGTCCGGCGCGAACGGCACCGGCAAGGTCGCGCTGTGGCTCGAGGGTTCGACCATCGCGCACTACCGCAACCTGAAGATCACCGCCAATCCCTGATACCTGCGTCCGCCGCACACAGCGGACGGTCCCGCAGACACCGGTTGCTGTGGTAGGCTGGCGTTGGAATTCACGTCATGAAGCGACGAGACTTTATCCGCCACTCCTTGTTAGCGGGGGCCCCGCTGGCCGCGCTCCAGCACCAGCTGTACGGGGCCGCGGTCGGCTACTCGGAAGACCCGCAGCGGCGCTATGCCTACGACACGGTGTCGCTGGGGCCGGACAGCCTGAAGCCATCGCGCTTGGCCATGGGCACCGGCACCAGCGGATTCCGCGGAGCGTCGAACCAGACCCGCAAGCTGGGCGTGGAGGGACTGGCAGACCTATACCGCTTCGGCTTTGACAACGGCCTGAACTTCTGGGACACGGCGGATGGCTATGGCAGCCACCCGCACCTCAGGCGCGCCCTCCAAGACATCCCCCGCGAAAAGGTCGTCATCATGACCAAATCGACCACCAAGACCGCGAAGGGGATGCGCGAGGACATCGAGCGGTTCCGCAGGGAGCTCAACACCGATTACATCGACCTGTTGCTGTTGCACGCCGTGCGCGAGGAAGACTGGCCGGTCCAGCGCCAGGGCGCCATGGACGTGATCAACGAGTACAAGCAGAAGGGCATCGTGAAGTCCCGCGGGATCTCCTGCCATTCGCTGCCTGCCTTGCGCCAAGTCCACAAGCAGGAGTACATCGACGTCGACCTCGCTCGGATCAATGCGGTGGGTGCCCTCATGGATGCCGATCCGGTCACCGTGATCGAAGAGTTGTGCAAGATCAAGGCGGCCGGAAAGGGCGTCGTCGGCATGAAGATTCTGGGCGAAGGCGTCCTGCGCGACCGCGTGGGCGAAGCACTGCAGCACGCGCTGGCGCTGGACTGCATCGACTGCTTCACGATCGGGGCGGAAGACCGCTTCGAGCTGGCGGATCTGATCCAGCGGATTCCCGAGGCATCCACGCTCGGTTGGCACGCCTGACAGGAGGGCAACATGACAAGAACACTAACGTTCGGGGCTTGCTTGGTCGCCATGGCGATCGCGGCCTGTGGCGGCGGCCCCGAAGCCGCTCCCGAAGCGGAAGCGGAGCCGATGGCCAGTGCGGTCGCGGACCCGACCGAACTCGACGTCGAGAATGTCTCGACACGGCTGGCAGGCGGGGAAGACATCTTCCTGCTCGACGTGCGCACCCCCGAAGAACTGGTGCAAGACGGGGTCATTGCGGGCTACACCCACATCCCGATCGACGAACTCGAGGGCCGATTGGCGGAAGTGCCCCGTGACAAGCCCATCGTGGCCTATTGACGGCGCGGTGGCAGGGCCTCCCGTGCGGCGGCCATATTGAGGGACAACGGTTTCGAAAGCGAGATCCAGTTCGGCGGAATCGAGGGCTGGGTCGCAGGCGGCCAAGAGCTCACGCAGCCGTCGGAGTAACTGCCGGTCGAAGACGGGATGTCTCAAGGCCGCCATCCACGATGGCGATCTTGGGCGGCTACCTGTACCGCGAGAACGCTCCACCGCCTGGCCATCAACAGAGGTGGGAGGGCTCGATCCGATTGACCATCATGAGCGAAGTGTGTCAGCTCGGAGACTACTTCGATCCGCCTGGAATCGCCTCTCTGGATGGGCTCTGATCGTGACTTGTGAGGCCACGGCAGCCCGCACCTGCACACCAGCTTAGCAGCCTACCCCATTTTTCTCACCTGAACGCTAGACTGGGACAGCTTATGGCACGCACACGGACGCTCACGCTGGTTCTCGCCGTCGCCGTTCCTCTCCTCGCACAGGAGAACCATAGGCACTCTTGGGCAGCTGTCCGGGCCACCCCCGTGGGCAGCCGTGTCTTGGTAAGCACCGCCGACGAAACGCAGGTGCCTCTTAGGGTACGGCGTGTCAAGGGCGTGCTGGAATCGGCCGACGGGGAGTCCGTTACGGTGATGATCACGGGTTCCGCTGTGGAATCCATACCAAAAGACTCCATCGTGAAACTCAAGGTCTACCAGCCGCCGCCGAAGCGCATGGTGGCGTGGGGGGTCTCGGCGGCGACGGCGATCTTCATGTTGTCGGGGGGGTACTCAGTGGGCGGTGGTTCCGCGGACATCAAGGCCCAGGGTTTCCTGATTCTGATCGGTGCTGCCGTGACGGTTCCAGTTGGGCTGGTCATGTTTCGGGCCACGAGGTTCAAGACGGTTTACCATGCGCCCTGATCCGCCGAATACGTGTAATCGTCCGAGCAGGCCGTGAGAGGCGGCCGTGGAGCTAGCGGTCCGTCAAAGAATCATTTTGGGATAGACCGTCTTGAGATTGCAGCGCGCGTCGGCGACTTTCAGCTGCCATTCCACTCCCGCTGGTGCGCGTTGGTCGTGGTTGACTAGGCCGCGATCTCGGCCTGCAGCGCACTGAGTTCCCCGATCCGCCCACCGGCCACGCTCTGGCGCGTCATCGCACTCAGCTCGCATTCTGCGATGTTCAGCCAACTGCCGTGTTTCGCCGTGTTGCAGAACTCGATGCGCCGCACCAAGTGGCGCGCCCGCTCTGGCTCGAACGTCTCGTAGAAGGAACCCTTCGGGTGGGTATTGAGATGATCAGACACCAAGGTGATTCTCTCGCAGTCGGCACAGGCAATTTCATGTTGGCGACGAACACAGCATTGGGAGGTAGGTGCGAGGCGCGGGAGGCCCGTGCAAGACGACGATCAGCCAAGCTGAGAGGCTGTGTGAGAGCGCGGCAGCGGTTCTCGGAGGCCGCTGCAGGCCTAGCCGCTCAGTCCGGCGGGCGAGCCGGCACACCGCCGCTGATCGAGCGCCAAGCCCACAGCACAGTGGCGGGTGTTTCAGCCGAGCAGGATCGAGATCGCCACGTTGGCGAACGCCGCCCACCCTCGCGGTAGCGCACCCTTGCGCAGACGGCTGGCGTCCTCGCTCAGGGCCACGTCGCGCACCCAGTGCACTCGGTTCTCGATGCCCCGGTAGGCCCGGTTGAGCTGTAACGGCCGCTTGGGTGTCACCACTTCCGGCGGCAGGCTGGTGAGGGGGTAGACGGTCGCCGACTTGCGCTTCCGACCGTCCTTCTTGTATTCCACCTCGCGCTGCACGTGCGCTAGGCAGCGCACCCCGGGTTCGTGTTCGACAAGATCGGAGGTAGTGCAGCTGGACGTCTCTCAGTCCTGCAACCGCATCATCCTGATATATTCAGGCCATGCAGCGCAGGCAATTCCTCGCGGCCGCACTGGCGATACCGCTCCGCTCTCAGGTTCGTTACCGGGTTGGAGTCATCGGCCACACAGGCCGCGGCAACTTCGGCCACGGCATCGGCGATGTCTGGCCCGCATTTCCGCAGACCCAAGTGGTTGCGGTCGCCGACCCGGACGGAGAGGGCCGCGCCAAGGCGCAAGAGCGAACCGGCGCCGCACAGGCATACGCTGATTACCGGGAACTGCTCGACAAGGAAAAGCCCGACATTGTCAGCATCTGTCCGCGCCACACCGACCAAAGGCTTGCGATGGTGACCGCCGCCGCCCAAGCGGGCTGCCACATGTACCTCGAAAAGCCCTTCGCCGCCAACCTGCAAGACGCCGACCAAATGGTGGAGGCGATCCGCAAGGCCGGCGTGAAGGTGCAGCTAGCGCACCAGATGCGGCGCTCCCCATTCACGCTCAAGGCCTTGGAACTGATCCAAGCCGGCGAGATCGGCGAGATCCACGAGGTGCGCGGACGGGGCAAGGAGGACTATCGCGCCGGTGGCGAGGATCTGGTCGTGCTGGGATCGCACATCTTCGACATGATGCGCGCCGTGCTGGGGGATCCGGAATGGGTCTTCGCACACATCACGTCCAAGGGCGAGGAACTCGCCTTCGATCACTTGGACAAACCCAACGAGCCCATCGGGCCGGTGGCCGGCCGCCAGATGTCCGCGATGTTCTCCTTCGGCCAAGGCAGACACGGCTATTTCGGCTCGAACCAGTCCAGCCAGACCCATCCCTGGCGCTTCGGCACGCACGTCTTCGGCGCCAAGGGCCGCATCTTCCTGCCCAACGAGATCTACGGGGAGGGCTCTGAGGCTTACATCCTGCGTTCGCCGGCCTGGGTGCCGCGCCGCGACCTGCGGTGGGAACTGATCGAGCCGCAGCACCGCAGCTTCGGTGACGAGCGCCACCTCACTGCCAACGCCCTGATGGTGGAAGACCTGCTGGCGGCGATCGAGACCGGCCGCGAGCCCGCCTGCAGCGAACGTGCGGGACGCTGGACGGTGGAGATGACGCAAGGCATGTACGCCTCGCAAATCGAGCGCAAGGTGGTCGACTTCCCGCTACCAGACCGCGTGCATCCGCTCGAGCGCCTGCGCGCGGCCGGCCCCGGCCCGGCCTAGATCACGCCGCGGCGGCCACCGCTGCCAACGAAGCGGGGATCGAGTGTGGTGCGCCGATCCTGCTGGAACATCCGCGCGTTGTCGTAGACGACTTCCCCCACATAGTAGGCATCGCGATACTGGCTGTGCGCTTGCGGCAGCTCGGAGCGATCCACCGGGTTGCGCAATTTAGGGCCGAGCACGAAGTCCATGTAGGTGAACGCCTTGAAGTTCTGGCCGAAGAAGGCCACTTCCGACATGATGTTGGGAACCTCGCGGCGCATGATCGCAGCAGCCTGTTCGGCGTCCGGATCCTCCGGCAAGTCGCTCATGACCCGCGAGACCGCGGCCAGCTCGTTGGCGACAGCCTGCTTGCAGCCTTGCCGCCAAAGCTTCCAGCGGCCCAGAAACGCGGACACCCACCTACTGCCCGTCAAGGTCACGGCCAGCAATACCGCCGGGGTCAAATACCGTGCGACGAACCCCATCTCGCCCCAGCCTCGCAGCGCGGAATGAATCCATAAGCCGAACAGTGCTAGCCCGGCCAGGCACATGAGCAGGCCAGGCAGCATCCGCCGGGTAGCCACGTAGCGCCGAAAGAACGAGACCAGGCACTGGTGCGCCTCGCCGATGGCCTCACGCGCCCGGGCAGCGGCAAAGGTCGACTTTTCCCAAGTCTCGTGGGCCGCATCGGGGGGATAGTAGAGGAGAAAGAGCTTGTCGGTCGGGACCGATTCGCCGGTAAAACTGCACTTCATAGAAGCTGCGGGGAAGAATAAGCGTTCCTTCGGCCCGCCCAACCGACGGCGTGCCGACGGGCAACCCTGAGAATATCACGAATAGGGCTGCCAGCGCCGTTCCAGACGCCACCTAAAGCGCGTTCGGCGGCGGGACGTACCCGTGCTCCGGCATCGATGCCACGCCGGCCAAGCCAGCTGTCGGTTCGTGTCGCAGCGACTGTCAGACCCTAGCCGGGGCGCCAGGCCCGCGGCCCGGGCAATGCCGCCTGGCCCCATGGGACAACCCCGGCGAAACGCTTGCAATGCCGTGCTATTCAGGAGCTGCTGCAAAGGCTCGACGAGTCGCTCGGCATCGGCTTGGCGCAGCCTTACTACCCTGGTATGCCGCACTACCCCAACCATCCTCCGTTCTTCTACGGCCTCAACAAGGCTCGCGGGGAAGCAACGCGGGACGCGCTCGGCCCGGCGTCTCGTCGCGCCGCCCACGTGGAGTATCGGCGCGAAGCCGCGCACAACGCACCCAAGGGCGGGCTACGGGCCTACAACCGCGACGCCCATCAGATTTTGCGCCTCGTTGTACACACCGAAAGCGAACGCTCCGGAGCTCTCCTTGAAGTCCCACAGGAAGGGCCGCTGGGCGGCGCCGGGCCCGCCCAGCGGCCGGACCGTCGAGTACGCCCCGTCCGGCAGCGCAATCACCGTTGCCGCTCCTGTGACAAGGTCCCAAGTCACTATGCCTGTTCCCGGAAACGTGCCGCCCCCAGTCCGCCTCACGTTCGCGAATGCTCGTCCGACCAAGGGCATCATTCCGAAGCCGCGGCGGCCTTGCTGGATCAGCTGGAAGGTGCCTGGTTCGATGCGCTCGAATCCTTCGGGAAGCGCTAGGTGGGTGGCTGAAGCAGTTTCCAAGTCGACAACCAGCAGGCCCGCGTCGCCCGCGAACGGCTGGAGCGGGATCCCTTGGTTGTTGACCCTGGGTTCGCCGACGGTCGCCAGCGCCACCAGCTTGCTTTCGCTGAAGAGGTGCTGTGTTTGCTGGTTGTTGTATGGGATGCCCATGGGCGTTCCCGCGGCGTCACTCGGGAACACGATTTCCCGGTACTCGCCCGTAACAGCGTCGATGACATGAATTCGTGTCGATGCCATGTAGGCCACTTCGCGCGCTCCGTCCCCGAAATACAGGTAGCTGTGGACAGTGCCTCTCAGCCAGGCATCGAGCCGCACGTCGTCACCGGGCGTGATCTGGGTGAGTTCCCGCGACTCGGTGTCGAACAGCAGCACTCGGTCCCCGGAGCAGAGCTGGCCCTCGCGCGGTTCGGCGAACTCGTAAAGGTACTGGTCGGAGCCCACGATCGCGAGAGTGCGGGTCGCCGGGACCCTGAGCCAGCGAACCGCGTTGGTGCAGTTGGCCGCAAAGACTCCCGACGGGAACTCGATGGCTGCCGCGGTCATCGTTGCGGTCGCTGCCGGAGCATCCGGGGCATCGGGTGCCGGAGCGGGCGGCAAGACGATCTCGAAGGCCGCAATGCCGTCCCGCGTGCGATCCGACTTGCGCACGGCCACGTAGGCTGTCGTCTGGCCAGCGAATCCGCCGCTGACCGGGGCGAGCGATAGTGCGCCGACCGGGTCCCCGTTCGCGTTCAGCCGCCGCGGAGGCTCGAGCGGATCCCAGCCGTCTGGGAACGGGACCTGGGCGACGACGTTCGCGTCCGCGTCGAACAGGATCGCCTGCGGCACTGAGCCGTCAGCGAGGGAATCCGGGCCTAGGACGCGAAAACGGTGCCCGCGCGGAAAACTCCAGCCTTGCGCGAGGGTGTACCTCAGGTCGCCCACTACCAGCGGGCTGGGCAATGCTGCGGCGTTGCCCGCGTCTTCGCCCACCATGGCGCCGGAGAGGTCGACCACCACCCTGCCGGACTCTCCACCGGGGCGCTCCAGCCGCAGGGCGCTGCTGTTCCCGGCTCCAATCTGCAGCCGGTCTGCGCCGCCTTCGATCGCGACCCGCTCGCTGCTCCCGGCTGCTGTGTCCACCACAAGCAGATCCTCGGAGAGGCCCGCGGCGGGAGCCGCTGCCGGTGCCACGAGAGCTGCCAGCACGCTGCTGTTGACCGCGGTCTCGAACGGTCGGTGCTGATTGTTGGGGTTCGGAGCGTCCGGCCAGGACGGCAAGAGGCACTCTGTGAGCGCTGTCACCGTGTCGCGGCGGAAGTCCATCAGATGCACGTCGGGATAGCAGCCTTGGTCGCCGTCCAAGGCCCCGCTCAGGGAGGCGAAGTACGGGTTGAGGGCACTCATTTGGATCCGGTCTGCCGAGGTCACCCCCACCGGCACGGCCATGTAGCGTGCCGCGGGTTCATTGGTGGGCCCCATCACGCCCGAGGCGCCCTGGTTGCCGGAGACCCAGCGGTAGACCTCCGTGGGCCATGCCATTTCAGGGACGCTGAACGTCATCTGATAGACGCCGACTAGGTCCGTTGACGGCGCGACGGACAGGCTCTCGACGGGCAGGCCCCCGAGGAACGCGCGCTGCGGCGGGTTCATGGCATAGGTGGTGTCGGCAGCGGCGGCCGATCCCGTGGTGAGTGCCGGCGTCGTTTCGCCGATCCCGGCGGCGAACACGCGGATCGTGCTGCCTGGACTGATGGCCGCGGTGGCCTCCAGCAAGACGCCGGTGGCGGACGGCGGCTCGCCCGGGGCACCCAGCGCGATCGAGGCCGAGCTCGCTGGCTCGGCCGACGCGTCCGTAGGAGGAGTCGCGCTCTCCGCGATCGGAGAGCTGGTTCCGTCGTGTCGGACCAAGGCCACGTTGACCGTGGCCACCTGGACCGATATCGGTGCGCTCGATTCCTCGCCCATGCGAACCACGACCTCAGCTTGGCCGGCGGGGGTCTCCCACGGAATCTGCGCATTGATCTGCATCGGGGAGACGAAAAAGAGCGGCGCGGCCGTGCCATTGATCAGGACCTCGACGGCCGGGTCCCCGAGAGCCACCGGAAGGGGCATGCTGTCCGCGCCCACGAGTGCCTCGGCGAGGCCCTCCCCGCGAATGGTGAGGATGCCGCCCCGCGGCACGGTCGCCGGCGGGTCCGCGAGCGAGATGCCGTTCGTCACGCTCCGGATCCCGATTGTGGGGGCTGCAGCCGCCCACTCGGCAGCAGCCAGAATTAGAAGGGTGGCGAAAACGCGTCGTGCCGGAAACATTACTAACCTCCCTTGGCCCGCGTTAGCATAACCCCTCGTGTCTGCCACTGCAAGCCTTTCTCCCGTCGCCTGGAGAGTGACCGAAGCCACCCTGGACGCTGGCCGGGAATCCAGGGCTGGGTCCAGGGCTGAGGCCGCCGGGAGTGTGCGACCCCAGCAATTCCGCACCGGCCGGGCCCGCTCGTGGCATGAAGCCAGCCTCCATATCAATGCCACGCACCGTCCGGGAGTCAATCGCGAGGCCGCGGAATGGCTGAGTTTCAAGGGCGTATTTGCCGGCGTTACCGGGTTCGTCTTTGCCGCCTCCTCGCTGCGGATACAAGCCGGCACGGGCTCGCCGATACGCCGCGTGGCGCTCGCCACACCCTAAATCCCGATTCGCGAATTCCCTCCGCCTGCGGACTATGACTTCGGACGATTCCATAAAGTCTGTATTTTCAATAGGTTACGGATAAATCATCCCGGTTGACAAAAAATTTCTACAAAAAGACGTAAATTCGCTTGCAACGGCCTATGGAATCCAGTAGAGTAATGACTGCCGGGGGGGCAACCCCACCAACGCAAGCTAATCCTCAACCAAAGACCCCTGACTATACCCCTCCGGCACCTTTTCAAAGACGCTTCCAGGCCGCTGCCTCGAAGCGTCTTTCCTTTTTGCGGCTCGCGCTTGGCAGCGCCAGGCCCGAATGGCTATCCTGTCTGTGCCGGCAAGGCGAGCGGAACGCGAGGGCGTGGCGGGACAACGAGACCCGCACGACGCCACAGGCACCGCCCAACTGCAAGCGCATGACCGCTAGTCCGATGCGAACCCAAGCGCCAGCCGTGCTCGCCTGCGCGGCAATTCTGGCAGTTGCCGGAGGCGCGGCGGCGGAGCGGATGCCGACAGACCAGGCCAAGGCTTTGCAGAACCCGGTCGCCTACGCGCCAGAGACCGTCAAGGCCGGCCGCAACACCTACTTGCGCCTCTGCCAGTACTGCCACGGAGCGGACGGCAGGGCACAGGCGAATCCGGATTTCGAGGCTCCGAGCCTCCGCGATCCGGACGAGTGGCGCTACGGAACTACGGACGGCGAGATCTTCGTGTCGATCCGGGACGGCGCCGGCCACGAAATGCCGCCGTTCGGCAAGCAGCTGGAAGACGTCAAGATCTGGCAGGTCGTCCACTTCATTCGTAGCATCGGACCGCAGGAGCTTCGTCCCGGGTCGCGATAACGGTATTGGCGTCGCGGCAAGCCCACGGCAATTCAAGGAGACAAATCATGGCGAGCAAGAGCAGCAGCGCAGAGCGCTCCGTGTCACGGCGAGGATTCGTGACCAAGGGGGCTGTGGCAGCCGCCGTGGCGGCCGGCGCGAACGCCGCGGCCTCCACGACGGAGCGACGGGACAGCAACATCAAGCTTCCCAGCGAGGTGCCGAGCAGCCTCTCCGAGACGCCGAGGCCTCCAGACTTCCCGATGACGGGCGCACAGATCTTCGCCAAGGCCTGCAAGGCCGAGGGACTGGCCGCCTTGTTCTGCGCCCCGGGCAACTACGTCGTGATCAACGCCCTCGCATCGGAGGGCATCCCCAGCTACGGCGGCCGCACCGAGGGCATGATGTGCTCGGCGGCGGACGGTTTCGCCCGCGTTACGGGCGAGGTCGTGGCCGCTTCCGGCACGGAAGGCCCTGGCTTCACGAACATGATCATGAACATCGCCACTGCCAACGCGGCGCGCTCTCCGCTGCTCGTGCTGGCGAGCAACATGACGCTGGGGCTCGAAGACACCGAGCACGGCATCCAGCGGGTCTACCAGCAGCCGACCACGGTGGGCATGAAGAAGTACGGCAAGCGCCTAATCAACCCCGAGCGCGTGCATGAATATGCCGGTTACGCCTTCCGAGAACTCAAGACTGGCGTGCCGCGGCCAGTCCACCTGGACTTTCCGGGCGAAGTTGCGCGGCAGCGCTTCGACAGCGCCGAGGACCTGCGCTTCTTCTATGACAAGTCAAAGTACCGCACCGAGTCGCGGCCGCATCCGTCGCCGAAGGAGATCGCCAAAGCTGCCAACATGATCGCCAAAGCGGAACGCCCGATCATCGTCGCCAGCGCCGGCGTGTTCTACAGCAAGGCTTGGGAGGCGCTCAAGGCTGTAGCCGAGCAATCCGACATCGCGGTCGTGGAATCCGGCCCCAGCCGGGGCCATTTCGGCGACGAGCACCCGCTCTCGGCCAATGCCGCCCCGGACGCCCTGTTGAGCGCCGACCTCGTGGTCTTGGTCGGGCAGTACTGCATGCCCAACCTCGGGGAGTACTCGTTCGATCCGGACGCCACCTACATCCGCATCGATCCGGACGCTGCCGATATCGGGCGCAACCTGCCCATCGACCTCGGCATCGTGAGTTGCGAAAAGGCAGCGTTGGAGGCTCTCGCCGAAGCGCTGCCGAAGAAGAGTCGTCCGGCTTGGCGCGACGAGTTGGCAGCGGCGCGCGCGGCAATGGAAGCCGAGAACGACGAGCACTACGAGCTCGGCCTCAAGTACAGCGCCCAAGCTGGCTGCGTCCACCCGGCCGTGATCGCAGCGGAGATCGAGAGCCTGCTCTACAAGGGGGATATCCCGAAGGAGCAGACCACCGTCGTGTCGGGCGGCTACGGCATCGGACGCTACACGCGCAGACGGTTGCGGGCATTCCGCCCCGGCCAGATCTGCAACGGAGCCTACCAATACGGAGCCATCGGGCCAGACGTCGGCTACACGATGGGAGTCGGCGCGGCCGTGCAGCAGGGTACGGGGCCGCAAGCCCCCTACAAGGGGGCGCCCGTCCTCGCGGTGACCGGCGATGCGGGATTCGCCTACTCCGGCATGGAGATGGAGACGCTGAGCAAGTACAGGATCCCGGCGATCGTGGTGGTGTACAACAACAACGCTTGGGGTGTATGGCGCAGCGGCGCGAGCGGCGGCCGCAGCGACACCGCCCGCGCCCAGCACATGTACCTGTTCCAGGAAAACCTGCGCTACGAGAAGATCGGCGAAGCTCTCGGCGCACGCGGGGAGTACGTCACCAAGGCCGAAGACCTCGCTCCGGCCTTGGCGCGCAGCTACAAGGCGGCGGCGGACGAGCGGCTCTCGACGGTCATCAACTGCCAGGCGATCAAGGAGTTCTGGAGCGCTCGGGACTATCCCCCCGGCCTCCTGCAAAAGGTCGAGCCGGGCTGCATGGCGTACTACCACTGATGCCCGAATCGCCCGATCCGCTGGACAGCGTTGACGCGCTGCTGCGCTCGCGCGCAGACCGAGGGATCTTCCGCTCGTTCGCCGCTGCCCGGCAGCGAGGCCGTTTGGAGTGCTCTTTCGTCTGGCTGCGCGAGAGGCCGATCCGGTTGATCTTCGATCCGCGGCGGGACACGCTCGAGTTTCGCGACCTGTTGCCCAATCTGGCAGCGGATGCGCCGCTCTACAAGGACCTCAGGGGTTTCCTGAGCGGGCTCAGCCTCGAAACGCTTCCAAGCCACCGACGCATCGACTCGCGACGCGCCAAGGTGCAAAGCAGGAATCGCAAGGGATCGGTGTCGGTGTCGGTGCACAGCTTGGACCGTGACTGGGACTACGCCGTCGGCAAGGCGCTCAAGCTCGTGAACGAGATCTTCCTCGGATTCCTGCGCGGACCCTACTACCAGTACATGGTCGAGAACTTCCAAGAGCCGCAAGACTGATGGCGAGGCCTAGAATTACAGCTGGCCGCCAAGCGAGGCGGCGAGAGCATCAGGCGGGGGACGAGTCATGAGAGCGAGAAACCTTGCGGCACTGACCGCATTCCTGTTGGGGCTGGGCTGCCAGAGCGCCCCGGAGGGCACGGTGGCCTTCGTCAACGTCAGCGTCCTTCCCATGGACAACGAACGCGTGTTGGAAGCGCAGACAGTCGTGACCTCGCTCGGCCAGATCAGCGCGCTGGGACCGGCCTCCGAAATCAAGGTGCCGCGCGGGTCCGCGATCGTGGACGGGAGCGGCAAATACCTGATTCCCGGCTTGACCGAGATGCACGCTCACCTGCCCGGCGCCGACACCCCGCCCGAAGAGGTCGACCGAATCCTGTTCCTATTCCTCTCCAACGGGGTGACAACCGTGCGGGGCATGCTCGGCAATGCGTCGCACCTGGAGCTGCGGCGGCAAATCGCGGACGGAGTGCGGTTGGGGCCGACCATCTACGCGGCCGGTCCAGCTTTTCGAGCGAGCGAGGATCTGACCGTGGAAGCGGCCCGCCAACGTGTCCGGGAGCAGCACCAAGCCGGTTTCGACTTGCTCAAGATTCTCGAGGGGCTCAGCACGGATGTCTACGACGCGATCGCGGAAGAAGCAACCCAAGCGGGAATACCCTTTGCCGGGCATGTGCCGAACGAGGTCGGGCTGCTGCATGCGCTGGCGGCCGGCCAAAGCAGCATCGACCACCTAGACAACTTCTTGGAAGCGATGGAAGCCGACGCTGCGCCGATCAAGAACGCAGACGCCAGCACTCGAAGTCGCGACATGGCGCTGCACGCCGACGAGCGGAAAATCCCGGCCTTGGTCGCGGCCACCAAGCTCGCCGACGCTTCGGTCGTACCGACTATGGCCCTGTGGGAAACGTTCAACGCCGATGCGTCGGCGGAGCACTATGCGGGCTTCGACGAGCTGAAGTATCTGCCTCGCGAGACGGTCGATACTTGGGTCGAATCGCAGAAA
The DNA here is from genome assembly GCA_965207255.1 of Bryobacterales bacterium. Lineage (GTDB taxonomy): Bacteria > Acidobacteriota > Terriglobia > Bryobacterales > UBA6623 > VXMF01. The sequence continues at coordinate 2,540,461 of OZ242276.1, forward strand.
AGCCGCCGGGAGCGCCTGAACGCGGAGGCCGGTGCGCGCGTGATCGAGATTCGAAAGAAGGTGCTCAAGGCATTGCAGGAGGAGGGGGCGCGGATCGTGTTCGGCACCGACGCGCCGCAGATCTTCAATGTGCCAGGCTTCTCGATCCACCGCGAGATCAGCATCATGGCCTCGGCGGGCCTGACGCCCTACCAGATCTTGGCTTCCGCCACGCGAAACGCGGCCGAGCATTTCGGGAATGACGCGTTCGGGCGTGTCGCGGTCGGGACCCGCGCCGACTTGGTGCTGCTCGAGGCCAATCCATTGGATGACGCCGCCAATGTAGCCAAGCGAGCCGGGGTCATGGTCCGCGGTCGATGGCTGCCGGAGGCCGAAATTCAGGCCAAGCTAGAGGACTTGGCCGCGACCGCGAGCCCGTAGGCACGCACCGCTAGCGCAGCCCGGCGAAGAACTTGACCACGTCCTCGATGTACAGTTCCGGCTCCTCCATCGCGGCGAAATGCCCTCCCCGCGGCATCTCGGTCCACTGCACCACGTTGTAGCGAGTCTCGACCCACTTGCGCGGCGAGAAGAAGATTTCGCCGGGAAAGACGGCGACCGCGGTCGGCACCTCGGACCGCGAGTGCTCGCGGCCGCTGCGGCGGGACTCGTAGTAGAGCCGGACGGCGGAAGGCATGCTCTCGGTCAGCCAGTACAGCATGATGTTGGTCAAGAGCTGATCCTTGGTGAAGCGGCTTTCCACATCGCCTCCGCAGTCGCTCCACGCGCGGAATTTCTCCACCACCCATGCGGCCAGCCCAGCCGGGGAGTCATTGAGACCGTACGCCAGCGTCAGGGGCTTGCTGCCCTGTATGTTGCCGTAGGCATTCTCCCCGCTCCACCATTCCGCGCGCTCCCGGTAGCGCTTGAGTTCCCACTCGGGGATGCCCGCTTCCGGGTCCTCCATGCCCGGCGGCGGCCCGCCGCCGACCATGTTGAGGTGGATTCCGATCAACCGATCGGGAAAATCGCGTGCCAGCCAAGTCGCGACACCCGAGCCCCAATCCCCGCCTTGGGCGGCGTAACGCTCGTAGCCGAGGCGATCCATCAGCTTGGCGACCACGCCGGCCACGCTGTCAACGCTCATCCCACGCCTGTGCGCCGGGCCCGAGAAGCCATATCCGGGCATGGACGGCAACACGAGGTGGAACGCATCTTCGGCTCTGCCCCCGTGGCCGACCGGATCGGTCAGCGGACCGATCACATCCATGAACTCATACACCGACCCCGGCCAGCCGTGTGTGATCACCAACGGCATTGCCGAGTCCTGCTTCGAGCGAACATGCACGAAATGCATGTCAATGCCGTCGATCGACGTCTTGAAATGCGGCAACTCGTTCAGTTGGGCTTCGTGCTTGCGCCAGTCATACTCGGTCCGCCAGTATTCCAGCAATTCCTCCATGTAGGCCCGGTCCGCTCCGTAGTCCCAGCCCGAGTCAGGGATCTGGTCAGGCAGCCGCGTCCGCTCCAGGCGCGCTTTGAGGTCGGCGAGGGCGGAGTCCTCGAAGTGGATGTTGAATTCCGTCACTTGGGCGATTCCTCCCGTGGCCGACAGTGCCAGCGCCGAAATCAGCAACAGGATCGTCACAGCACCATTGTAAGGACAGCGTCCCGGGCGGCGACACAACTTCGCTTTGACCACAGCTGCCCAGGCCGATGCCCTGGGCCGGGATTCCGCTGCCCCTCCCCCTGTTGCCTTTGGCTGGACAATTGCGGGAAACCTATATACTGGGAGTAGACTGGGCTGGGCAGAAAAATGGCCAAGACGAGCAAAGCGCGCGGGGGCGAAATCCCCATAGTCAACCCTCAACTGATTGACGCCGCCAAAGACTACGTCTTTCGGTCCAAGCCAGTCCGGCGAGTAGCTTGCCGAGTCTGCGGCGTGCCTGGCGCAACCGAGCGGTCCGACCGGTTGTGCTGGATCTGCCAGCACCTGAAGATCAGCGCTTGGCGCGATTCCGAGGCGCAGGAATCGGCCACCGAGTAGGCGGGTTGCCGCCTTGGGCCGCCACCGTGCCGTGCTGAGAGCGGCCCGCGCGAGGGTCTTGTTGTGTTGAAGGTAGGATTTGTCGGCTGGCGCGGCATGGTCGGGAGCGTGCTCCTCGACAGAATGCGCGCAGAAGGCGACTTGGACGGGCTCGCAGTCCTCTTTTTCTCCACGTCCAATCCCGGCGGCAGCGCACCGCGTGGTGGCGCCAGCGCCGTCCTGCAGGACGCGCGAAACATCGATGCTCTGAAAAGCTGCGAGGCCGTCTTGTCTTGTCAAGGCGGCAGTTACACCTCTGAAGTATTCAACGCCTTGAGAGCGTCGGGCTGGGACGGCTACTGGATCGATGCGGCCTCCACGCTCAGGCTCCGCGAGGATGCCGCGCTTGTGCTCGACCCGATCAATGCCGACCGGATCCGTCAGCGGCTCGAGAGCGGCTGCCGGAACTTCATCGGGGCCAACTGCACGGTCAGCCTGCTCCTGATGGCCATTGGCGGGCTCTTTCGCGCGGGGTTGGTCGAGTGGGTCAGCACGATGACCTATCAAGCGGTGTCGGGCGCCGGCGCTCGGAAACTGACAGAGCTCGCTCGCCAAGTGCGCCAACTCGGGGCGGCCGGGATGGACTTGCAGGGGAGTTCCGCCATCGAGGTCGAGCAGGCCCTCAGCGGCGTTCAAACTGCCGAGTCCTTTCCGGCAGCCGAAATCGGAGCACCGCTGGCCTGCAACGTGCTGCCCTGGATCGATCGCGCCATGGACAACGGACAGACCCGCGAGGAGTGGAAGGCCAGCGTTGAAGCTTCCAAGATCCTCGGCGCCGATCCGCCCGTGGTGATCGACGGCATCTGCTCCCGCATCGACGCGCTTCGCTGCCATAGCCAGGCACTGTGCATCAAGCTCGTGCGCGAGGTGCCGCTCCCGGACGTACACGACATCCTGCGCTCGGGCAACGCCTGGGTCAGGCTGGTCGCCAACTCCAAGGACGCCACCCTGCAGCAATTGACCCCTGCCGCCGTGAGCGGGAAGCTTGACATCCACGTTGGCAGGCTCCGCCAGCTGAGCATGGGGCCGGAGTACCTAGGCGCCTTCACTGTGGGCGACCAACTCCTGTGGGGCGCGGCCGAGCCGCTGCGCAGAATGCTGGGCATCCTGCGCGAGACCCGCAACTAGCGGCGGCCAACTTGGGCCGCCGCCTTCGATTTGGCGGCAAGAATCGGGCCCGATTCGCAGATTTTGACAAGATAGCGGTGAATACACTTGACTTAATACAAATAAAAAGCGAATATATCAGCATGGCACAGCAAATTCTCTCCGGAATCGCCGCTCAAGCCGCGGACGGCAGGATTCTCGGCACGAAGAAGCTCACCGAGTACCGCAGCCTGCCATCGAAGAGCATCCTGAACCGCTGCTCGAATCCTGAGATGCCGTTCCAATGGACGGTGAACCCGTATCGCGGCTGCGAAATCGGCTGCCACTACTGCTACGCGGTCTACACTCACCGGTATCTGGGAATTGATGACCCCTCCCAGTTCGATTCGCTGGTCTTCTGCAAAGAGAACGCCAAGAACCTGCTCCGCCGCGAACTCGCCAAGGGCGTGAGCGGAGCGATCGCAGTCGGCACCGGGACCGATCCTTACCAGCCGGCCGAGCGCAGGTTCGAGACCACCCGCGGGATCTTGGAAGCCTTCGCCGAATTCTCCGGAAACGTGATCGGGATCACGACCAAGTCAGACCTGATCCTTCGCGACATCGATCTTCTGGGCAACATCGCCATGCGCAACCAGCTGCACGTCAGCGTCACGATCACAACCATGGACGATGCCCTCGCCAGAGCCTTGGAGCCTCGCGCGGTGCGCCCCGACAAGCGGATCGAAGCCGTTCGGGAGCTGCGCTGGCGAGGAATCGAGGCCGGCGTCTTCAGCGCTCCCGTGCTGCCGCTGCTGACCGACTCCAGCGAATTGCTCGAGGAAGTCGCGAAAGCCGCCAAGCGGGTCGATGCATCCTATTGGCACGCCCATCCGCTGTTCCTGAAGTCGGCGGCCCGGCAGAGGATGGTAGCCTTCCTCGGCGAGCAATTCCCGCACCTGACAGCGCGCTACGAGGCTCACTACCGCAAGGGTGCCTACGTGTCGCCCGGATACCGTGACTGGCTGTCCGCCAAGATCTGCCGGATCCGGGAAAAGCACGGCCTGACCGGGGAAGTTCTCGCACGCAGCCGCAAGCCCGTCGTGAGCGAATTGGCTCCGCTTCCGCTGCAGGGCAACCTCTTCGAGGGCGTGGCCGCATAGCTCCCCGATGCGGCGCGCCGACCGCTGCTTGGCGCGAGCCTCGCCCTGGCGGCGCCGCCGGCAAGGACACCCGGAGATGCGGCGTGATTTGAGCATTTACGGGTGGAATGGCTATCATCGGAACATTGCGGGCGCTCCCTGGATCGAGCGTTGCCCCGAATGCCCTTATTCCGGAAAAAGGACAACGAGGACAAGCGTGTCCATACCGAGGGCCTCTGGATCAAGTGCGAGGCCTGCTCGGAACCGATCTGGAGGAAGGATCTCGAAGCGCAGGGAATGGTCTGCGCCAAGTGCGGGTTCCACTTCAAGATCTCGGCCCGCCAGCGCCTGGCGATGCTGTTCGACGATGGTGCGTGGGAGGACTTCGGCGGCAACCTCCGCTCGACGAACGCCCTCCGGTTCACAGATCGCAAGTCGTACGACGAGCGCCTGCAGGACGCCAAGGAAAAGACTGGCTTGCGCGACGCCGTGATCTGCGGCGCGGGCACGCTGGAAGGCCACAGCGCCGTGATCTGCGCGATGGAGTACCGCTTCATCGGCGGCAGCATGGGAGCCGTGGTCGGCGAAAAGCTCACGCGGGCGGCGGAGCGAGCCGAGCGTGAGAAACGAGCCTTGGTGTTCGTTTCGGCCTCAGGCGGGGCGCGCATGATGGAGGGCATGGTGAGCCTGGTCCAAATGGCGAAAGTCTCGGCAGCGCTGAAGAGACTAGACCGGGCCAGGGTGCCCTATATCAGCGTGCTGACCGACCCGACCACCGGCGGCGTGACGGCCAGCTTCGCCATGCTGGGCGACCTGAACATCGCCGAGCCCGGCGCCTTGATCGGCTTTGCCGGCCCCCGCGTGATCGAGCAGACGATCCGCCAAAAGCTGCCTAAGGGCTTCCAGCGTTCCGAATTCCTGCTCCAGCACGGCATGCTGGACGCGGTGGTGCCGCGACCGCAACTGAAGCAGTACATCGGCAATGCGCTGACGTTCCTGGGCCGTCCGGAAACCTAGCCCGGATGGCACCGCCCAATCCGTCCGTTCGCTACCTGCTGTCCCTGCTCGGCTCGATTCGCAAGGAGAGCTTCGGGTTGCAGCGCATGAGCCGCTTGGTGGCCGAGCTGGACCATCCCGAGCTATCGCCCGGCATCGTCCATATCGCTGGCACGAACGGCAAGGGCTCCACGGCAGCGATGATCGAGAGCGGCCTGCGGGCCGCGGGCCGCTCCGTCGGCTTGTACACCTCGCCCCACCTCTCGCGGATCAACGAACGCTTCTTGGTCAACGGCCTGGAGGTCAGCGACGAAGCGCTCGCCGGGGCGATCGAACCGGTGCGCCGGGCCAACGAGCGCGTGGTGGCCAAGTACGGGCGCTCGGCCCATCCCACGTTCTTCGAATCTGTGACGGCAGTCGCCTTGGTCCTGTTTCGGGAGGCCGGCCTCGAGCACATGATTATCGAAACCGGACTGGGCGGTCGGCTTGACGCCAGCAATGTAGTGCGCTCCGAGCTCGCGGTCATCACCCGCGTGAACCGGGACCACGAACGGTACCTAGGCCTGGACCTGGCGGGTATTGCGGCCGAAAAGGGAGCGATCGTCAAGCCCGGTGGGCGCGTGGTCATGGGCCTGCAAGCCGGCGAAGCCCGCAAGGCTCTGTTGGACTGCTTCGAGCGTGCCGGCGCCGCCGTGATCGATGTGGAGTCCGAATGGAAGGCGCGGCAGGCGTCCAGCGAGGCCGGGCGCTGGCGGTTTGAGGCGGTTGGGCGCAACAGGCTCGCCAAGATCGAACTCGCGATTGCCGGCAAGCACCAAGTTGAGAACGCCCTCGCCGCCGTAGCGTCCCTCTGCGCATTGAACGTGCGCCGGGCCGCGATCGAGCACGGCTTGCGCCGCGCGAAATGGCCCGGACGGCTGGAGTTCGCCAGCAGCGACCCGCCCGTGCTGCTGGACGCGGCCCACAATCCCGACGGAGCGCGCGCACTGGCGGAATTCTTGCGGCGCGAGGCCCGCGGGCGGAGGGTGACGCTGATCTACGGTTCTTCGAGAGACAAGGCAGTCGACGAGGTGGCTGCGTGGCTATTTCCGGCAGCCGATCACGTGGTGCTGACGCGCTCGAGGGTACAGCGGGCCGCCAGTCCCGAAGCGCTGCTGCAGGCGGCGGGGCACCACCACGCAAACATCGAAATGGCCGACACCATCGACGAGGCCCTCCAGTTGGCGTCCGCCGCGGCGAGCAGTGATGACTGGATCGTCGTCGCCGGTTCGCTCTTCTTGGTCGGCGAGGCCCGTGAACTGCTCGGATAGAATCGAAAGTTGCACCGCGTGAGGGAAGCGCTGAGCCTGCTCCGCTCAGTGTGTTGGATGATCCCAATGCTGTTAGGGATCACCAGCGTCATGGGATTCCTTTCGCTGCTGTCGTCGTTGTTCGACAGCACTGGCCGGCTACAGCACCGCATCGCCAGCACGTGGGGACGCATGCTAATGACCGTCTTCATGGTCAAGGTCCGCCTGACGGGAACCGAGAATCTAGCCCCCGAGCACACCTATGTGTTCGCCTCGAACCACTTCAGCCTGATCGACACCCCCTTGATGTTCGGCTTCATGCCGCGACCGTTCCGGATCCTGGCTAGATCGGGCCTGTGGAATATTCCATTCATCGGCTGGCATCTGAACCGCGCAGGGCATCTTCCGGTCCATCGGGAGAATCCGCGCCTGGCAGTGCGCAACATTGCATTCGCGGCTGAAAAAGTGAAGGGCGGGCGTTCGATCCTTGTCTTCCCCGAGGGCGGACGGCGCCGGGGCAAGACGATGCGCAGACTCAAGACAGGCGCGGCACATATCGCCATTCAATCGGGAGTTTCGCTCGTGCCGGTGGCCATCGCCGGGACGGCGCATGTGCTACCGCCCGGCTCGCTGCATCTACGGCCCGGCTACGTGGAGCTGCGCTTCGGCACGCCGCTGCAAACCGGCAGATCCCACCCTTGGACCGCGCGCGACCTGACAGAGCGCTTGCGGACAGCAATCGAAGAACTCGCCGCTGCACGATTGCCGCGGGATGGCGAGAATCGGGAGAGCGAGGCAAAAAGATGAAGTACTGGCTAGGCATTGATGTTGGCACGGGAGGCTCCCGGGCGCTACTTGTACGAGCGGACGGCGCCGTCGTGAGGGGTGTCACGGCGGCCCATGAGGACATCCTCATGCACCAGCCGCTGTGGGCCGAGCAGCGCCCGCAAGACTGGTGGAAGGCTTCCAGCCAAGCCGTACGGCAGTTGCTCGCCGAGACAGAGGTGCACAGAGAGGACATCGCGGGTGTCGGCCTCTCGGGACAGATGCACGGGCTGACGCTGCTCGACGCCGCGGACCAAGTCGTCCGGCCTGCGCTGATCTGGTGCGACCAGCGCAGCCAAGAACAGGTGGACTGGATCAACGCCAAGGCCGGCAAGGACATGGTCTTGGAGCAGACGGCCAATCCGGTGCTGACGGGCTTCACCGCACCGAAGCTGCTCTGGGTGCGGGATCACGATCCTGCCAGCTACGAGCGCGTTCGACGCATGCTGCTGCCCAAGGACTACATCCGATTCTGCCTGACCGGGGAATACGCTAGCGAGGTGTCCGATGCTTCGGGCACGGCCCTATTCGATGTCATCGGCCGACGCTGGGCAATGCCGCTCATCGACAAACTCGGGATCGACGCTGCCATCCTGCCCGAAGTCGTGGAGTCGCCACAGTTGACGGGCCGGATCTCCATGTCAGCCGCGCAGGAAACCGGCCTGCGGGCCGGCACGCCCGTGGTCGGGGGCGGCGGGGACCAAGCGGCGAGCGCCGTCGGAAACGGCATCGTGGAGTCCGGATTGGTTTCCTGCACGGTCGGCACTTCGGGGGTAGTGTTCTCGCACCTGGACGAGGCTGCCTACGATCCGGAAGGACGCGTGCATACCTTCTGCCACGCAGTGCCCGGCAAGTGGCACGTCATGGGCGTCACGCAGGGGGCGGGCCTTAGCCTGCAGTGGTTCCGCAACCAGCTTGCGACAGGGCTGGCTGACCAAGCGGCGCAGAAAGGCGTAGAAATCTATGACCTGCTGACCGACGAAGCAGCCGCTGTCCCAGCGGGGGCCGAGGGGCTGTATTGGCTGCCCTACTTGATGGGCGAGCGCACCCCGCACCTGGACGCCTACGCCCGCGGCGGCTGGGTCGGTCTGACCGCGAAGCACACTCGCGGGCATCTGGTCAGGGCCATTCTCGAAGGAGTCGCTTACAGCCTGAATGACTGCCTGGGCATTGTCGAGTCTCTCGGCGCAAGCGTGGAGGCAGTGCGAGCGTCAGGCGGAGGAGCCAAGTCGCCGCTGTGGCGCAGCATCTTGGCCGGGGTATTCTCCAAGCCGATCGCGACCCTGCAGACCCAAGAGGGCTCTGCCTACGGCGCGGCACTGCTGGCGATGGTCGGCACCGGCGCATTCGGATCCGTCGCCGAGGCCTGCTCCAGTGCGATCGTCGAGCAGCGGCGCGATCAGCCCGACCCTGACTTGACAGCGGCCTATGGCCGCTCTTACGGGCTGTTCCGCGAGTTGTACCCGGCGCTGCGAGATTTCTTTCCAAAGATGTAGCCCGCTGGGGACTGGCGAGCGGAGCTTGCAGTCCCGAGCCTCGCCGGTTTGACGCAGCCTGCGCGCGGAGAGGCCGCGTCGCAGTGCGATCACCGCGCGGAACCGGCCTCGGCGGGGGATACTAGTGCTTAGCCTATGCGCCGCCTATTGACCTCGCAAGTCCCTGCTGCGCTCAGCCTGCTCCTCTTATGCGGCCTGCTGCCCGCGGAAACGGGCGAGGAGTACTTTGAGAACCGTGTCCGCCCGCTGCTGTTCGAGCAATGCGCCCAATGTCACGGCGACGAGCTGCAAACCGCGGGCATCGATTTCCGCAAGCCCGCCACCGTGATCGGCAGCGCCGTAGTGAGCGGGGACGAATCCAGCCCACTCATCCGCGCAGTGCGGTACGAAAGTTCGATCAAGATGCCGCCCGGCTCGAAGCTGCCGCAAGAAGCGATCGACACGCTCGTCGACTGGGTCCGCATGGGGGCGCCATGGCCGGGCTACGAACCGGTCGAATCTGCCGTGGCAGCAGTTGACGAGGAAGCCCCCGAGAGCAGCCACTGGGCGTTCCAGCCGATCTCCGACCCGCCGGTGCCGGATGTGGGCGAGTCCGCGTGGGTGCGCAACGACATCGATAGGTTTATCCTCGCCAGGCTGCGTGAAGCGGGCCTTGAGCCAGCCCCTGAAGCCGCGCAGCTAACACTGCTCCGCCGCGCCAAGTTCGACCTCCAGGGCTTGCCGCCGGAGGAGGAGGAAATTCAGCGCTTCTCGTCCGACGATTCGCACGATGCATTCCAGAGGATCGTCGACGACTTCCTGGGGTCGCCCCATTACGGCGAGCGCTGGGGCCGGCACTGGCTCGACGTTGCCCGCTACGCGGACTCGACTGGCGTCGACGAGGATCACCCGTTCGGCGACTCGTGGCGCTACCGCGACTACGTGATCAGCGCCTTCAATGACGATCTGCCTTTCGATCAGTTCGTGCGCGAGCAGATCGCCGGAGACTTGCTGCCGGTCCCACAGGGCGCTCCCGTCAATACGCGTGGGGTGGTGGCAACGGGCTTCCTCGCGCTCGGGCCTATGGCCCTGGCGCAGCGCGACCCTATACAGAAAAAGTACGACGTGGTGGACGAGCAGATCGACACCACTTCGAAGGCATTCCTAGGGCTCACCCTCGCCTGTGCGCGGTGCCACGACCACAAGTTTGATCCCATCCTCACAAGTGACTACTACGCGCTGGCCGGTATTTTCGCCAGTACTCGGACATTCGAAGACTGGCGCAAGAACGGCTCTCGTTACTACAAGCAACCCTTGGTGGCAGAAGATGCCTACCAGCGGTACAGACAAGCCGCTGACGCCGTGGAGCGTCTCGAGCGCATCCGCAGGGTCGCTCGCCAAATCGCGACCGTGCGCTACATCGCGACAGGTCCTGCCACGCGCATCGCAGACTACATGCGTGCCTCCGGCGGCAACCTGCCCGCGGACGGGCTGAACGGTGAAACTGTCGAATGGTTCCGGGCCTATCTCGAGCCGCGGCCGAGTCCGCGACCGCATCTCGCCCTGTGGCGCGAAGCCAGAGGCGACAAATCGGCCGCTGCCAGCACGTTCCAAGCGGAGCTGGTCGGGATCCTGCAGCGCCGACTGGCGCTGCTCGAGGCTTGGATCGAGGAAGTGCTGCAAGCCGCTGACGGTGAGACTGGCCAGGAGTTGGTCAAAATCCTTGCCGATCTGCCTACGTCCCTCCTCTACCGCGACTTGTTTGACGATGGCAGTCCCTTTGATCTCGACCAAGACGACATCAAGAACAGCTTTGCGGACCCAGACAGCCGACGGATCGCGACACTCGATGCCCAAATCGAGCAAGCAAGCGAGGCACTGCCCGAAGCGCCCCCCATGGCAAATAGCGTGGCTGAAGGCGAACCCGTGCGGCAACGCATCTTTCGGCGGGGGCAGCACAAGAATCCCGGGGCGCTGGTCTCCAAGCGTTTCCCGCTCGTGCTGGCAGGGACCGACCAGCCCGCAGTGGCCGCGGGTAGCGGTCGTTTGGAGCTCGCCAACTGGATGGCCTCCGCGGAGAACCCGCTGACAGCCAGGGTGATGGCGAACCGGGTCTGGCTGTGGCACTTCGGCGAAGGCTTGGTGCGCACGCCCAACAATTACGGTCTCCGAGGCGAGGCCCCGACCCATCCGCAGTTGCTCGACTGGCTGGCTCGGCGTTTCGTCGCCAGCGGCTGGTCGATCAAGAGCCTGCACCGCCTGATCATGGACTCGGCCACCTACCGCATGGGCAGCGCTATCTCCGCTGCGGCGTTCCGGGCAGATCCCGAGAACCGGCTCTGGTCCCGTTTTGAGCGCAGGCGGCTGACCATCGAAGAACTGCGCGACAGCTATTTGCAGATCAGCGGTCGCCTCGACCCCGCAGTCGGCGGCGACACGGATCTCGGCTCCGGCAGGCTCGCCGAATTCGTCCGCAACAACCGTCGCATTGACCCGGACGACTACACGCGCCGGAGCCTCTACTTGCCGCTGATGCGCAACAAACTGCCAATCTTGCTTGGACTGTTCGATTTCGGCGACGCCACCACAGCCAACGGGCAGCGGTCGGTGACCAACGTCGCGCCACAAGCGCTATTCCTGATGAACAGCGATTTCGCACAGAGCGCGGCGCACGGAGTTGCGGGCCGGTTGAGCGGTTCCGGCACGGACCGTGTCCAGCAGGCGTATCGTTCCGTCCTCGCCCGCCCGCCTTTAGGTCCCGAGCGCGACCGAGCGCTGCAATACGTCCAAGCGCATTCGGACCAAGAATCCGCTTGGACGAGCCTTTGCAAGATGTTGCTGGCTTCCAACGAGTTTCACTACATCGAGTAGTCCCCCCTGGCCCGGCGACGCGCGGGCACTTGCAAATCTTGCCCATGCACGAGCAGGACTCGGTGTTGTTCGCGCGGCGGACTTCTCCTCCAGGATCTCTTCGGCCTTGATGCCGGGGCCCCGGTTCAGCAGGAATCGCTTGAGCGTGCAGTAGTTGTAGCCTCGGCGCTGCCCCTGCGCACAGAGTTCGGAAACGTGATCCTACTCGGGTTTCGTGCGCGACAGGACATCCTCAAGAGCGAGCACGTCGATCTCGTCAAACGGTGCAAAGTCGTCACCGTTCTGGGTGACTAGGAAGTTGATCCTGTGAGCGAGCATTGTGGCGACAATGCCGGCATCATGTACCCGCTTGCCCCGAACGCCATGGACTTCGACAAGCCGGCGCAATCGCAAGGCGACAGATTCTGTCTCGTCAAAGAGGCTCACAACCTTCAGGAACTCGCCCAGGTTCGCCACCGCAGCGGCAACGCCCAAGCCCAGACCGTTTGCCTCGACAGGTCGCGTAGACACGGCTAGATACTCGCGCATGACCTGGCCGTTCGCGGCCAGATGGATTCCGCGGATGTCGGCTTCTTCAAACAGCCGGACCGCCAAGCGGTGCAACTGGCACGACCGATCGGTCGCGATCAGCAGAATGTTCGTGTCCAAGAAGAGGATTTCACCGACCATCGCCGCCATATATGCTGTCCCTGCCCCACCGGCTTGACCCCTCGGCCTTGACCGTCACAAGCTGCAACCGACGCTCTTCGCCCTCTGGTGGGGCCATTCGTGCAGCTCGGTCCAAGATTGCGTGCAACTCGCCCTGCAGCGAACGATGGTGGCACCGGGCCAAGCGCTTCAGCGAACGCAGAGTTTTCGGCGCTACTTCCCGGATGAGAATCGAATTCATACTAGTATCATAATAATAGCATAGTCTTGGATAATCCGACCTGCATCGGCCGTGCCTAGTCGACCGTCGTTGCTTCCGGCACAGCGCGAAGTCGTCAGCCGCTCGTGGATCTGCCAGAAGGTGCGGCCCTTTGGTGCTGGGCGGCCCTCGGACAGGCCGTGGGTGCTAGCCTGTTGGAAGAATGTCGCCTTGCACACCGCTGTCCCGCCGCTCGCTGCTGCGCCGGTCAGCCCTGGGATTCGGCTCGCTCGGCCTCTGCTCGCTCCTGCAAGAGGCCAGCCTGCTGGCCGAGCCGACCACTGGCGGGCCTCTGGCCAGCAAGCAGCCGCACTTCGCGGCGCGCGCCAAGCGCATCATTTTCCTCTTCATGCACGGAGGCGTCTCCCACGTGGACACCTTCGATCTGAAGCCTCGGCTGGATAGCGACAACGGCAAGCCACTGCCGATCAAGCGGTCTCTGACCTTCAACGCCAAGGAGGCGGGCGGCCTGATGCGCTCGCCATGGGAATTCAAGCGGCGCGGCGAGAGCGGGATTCCAGTCAGCGAGCTGTTCCCGGAAGTCGCCAGCTGCGCGGACGATCTGTGCGTGATCCGCTCGATGGTTGGCGAGGGCGTGGACCACGGAGCGGCCATGCTCCAACTGTTTACGGGCACGTTCTCCTTTTCGCGGCCGAGCATGGGTGCGTGGACGCTGTACGGGCTGGGCACTGAGAACCAAAACCTGCCCGGCTTCATCACCATCAAGCCCACGCAATGGCAAGGCGGCGACAAGCTCTTCGCAACCAGCTTCCTGCCCGGCGCCTATCAGGGGACGCCGATCGGCTCGTCGCCGATGCCGGTGGATGACATTATCGACAACCCCATCGACCACGTGCTGCCCCGGGGCGGTTCCAGCGAGGAGCAACGACTGGAGTTGGAGTTCCTGCGCCAGATGAACCGCCGGCATGCGGACGACCGGCGGCTAGACCCTGACCTCGAGGCCCGGATTCAAGCCTTCGAGCTCGCGTTCCGCATGCAGGCCGAGGCTCCCGAGGCGTTCGACGTGGCCCGCGAAACGGACGCCACCCGCAAGCTCTACGGCTTGGACGACGAGTCCACGCGCGATTTCGGCTGGCAGTGCCTCCTAGCTCGGCGGCTCAGCGAGCGCGGCGTGCGCGTCGTGCAAGCCACGCACTCCGGGGTCGAAGAAAAATGGGACCACCACGCCGATATCTTGCGCCTGCACCCGATCCGCTCGCACGAGGTCGACAAGCCCATCGCCGGCTTGATCAAGGATCTCAAGGCCCGCGGCCTGCTGGACGAGACCTTGGTGGTATGGGGCGGCGAATTCGGCCGCACACCGTTCTCGGAAGGCGCGGACGGCCGCGACCACAACCCCTACGGGTTTTCCATCTTCATGGCCGGCGGCGGCGTCAAGCCGGGCTCGATCTATGGAGCCACGGACGAGTTCGGCTACCACGCGGTGGAGGACAGGATGCATATCCACGACCTGCACGCCACCATCCTGCACCTGATGGGCTTGGACCACGAGAAGCTCACATATCGCTACAGCGGGCGAGACTTCCGCCTGACAGATGTAGCCGGAACTGTCGCCGAGAAGATCCTGGCCTGAAGGGGCCAAGAGCCACCGGCAGCCGCGCAGGCACTCTCCCAGAGATGTGTCGTCTCGAGAGCAGCTTGCCCGCCGCGGCCTGTGTGCCCCGGGTCTGGACCGCACCCTCAGCGGCCGTTATTGATCCGCGAAAGAACCGCCTCCCGAATGCGGCGCTTGGCGAACTTTCCGGTGGCAATCCGCGGTAGCGGCGTGTCTTGGAACACAATGCTTGTCGGCACCTCAAAGCGCCCTAGGTGCCGCTCCAGCTCGATGCACAGCCGATCTGCGCTGAGCTGTGCTCCCTTGCGCGGCACGACCACGGCTGCCAATTCCTCGCCCAAGCGCTCGTCAGGAATACCGAAGGCCACGGCCTCGGCAACCCCCTCGCACTGATACAGCGCATCCTCAACCTTGAGGCAGCTGATGTTCTCGCCGCCCCGGATCACGATGTCCTTGATACGGTCAACGAAGTAGACGAACTCCTCGTCGTCGACGTAAGCCAAGTCCCCGGTGCGAAACCAGCCGTCCCGAAACGCCCGCGCCGTTGCTTCGGGCTTGTTCCAGTAGCCTCTCACCACGGGCGAGCCGCGCACCCAGAGTTCGCCGGTGCCCCCCGGCTCGACTTCCCGTCCGTCCTCGGGATTGACAATCTTCATGTCCATCAGGATCGAGCAGCGGCCACTGCTCGCGGGCACCCGCAGATAGTCGGGCGCACCGATCTGCGTGCCTATGGCGTTGGTCTCGGTCATGCCCCAGCCCGTGCCCGGCTGGGCGTTCTCCAGCACCTCCGGAATCGCCAGCACCTGGTTGGCAGGTCGGTGCGACCCGCCCCCGCCCACGGCAAGCAGGCTAGGCAGCATCCGCCCTGTGGCCTCGGCGGTGCGAACCAAGTCGCCCGTGATCGTCGGAACCGAGATGAAGTGGGTGATTCGCTCGCGGTCGATGATTTCGATGGCTTCGTCGGCATCCCATTTGTGCATCAGCGTCAGCCGACGCCCGAACCGCAAAGCCGTCAGCATGCAGACGTGACACGCGGTGACATGGAAGAGCGGAATCGTGACCAGCATGCGGAACTGCTTGTCGAACGGTTCCTCGGGTATCGGGTCCCCACGCAGCATGGCCTGGGCACGGTGCTCGATCTCCCACCCCATCAGCGCGTGAACGACGTTGCTGTGCGTCGAAATCGCGGCCTTCGGCCCACCGGTCGAACCGGAGGTGTACAGCATCAGACAGTCGTCATCGGCGGAAATCGGAACCCGGTGCAGCGGCGAGCCCGACGATTCGCGCAAGACTTGGTCCCAATGCCGGACATTTTCGGACGGGCTTGAACGGTCACATCGAACCGCGATTGCTTGCACGCCCAGTTCTGCAAGCTGGCTCTCGATTCGTTCGAGCCGCCCACCGTCTGCGATCAGCGTGGTCGCCCCCGCATCGCGCAGCCCATAGGCGATTTCCTCGCCGCTCCACCAGCCGTTCAAGGATACGGTGACTGCGCCGAGCGCCATGGGAGCAAAGAAGGCAGCCGGCCACTCCGGGAAATTGCGCATGCAGATCGCCACTCGATCCCCACGCTGAACGCCAAGCCTCGACAGCGCCCCGGCGAGTCTAGCGGTCTGATCCAGGACATCCGCAAACGTATAGACCTCGTCGCGGTAACAAATGTACTCGTAGTCGCCGAACTTAGCCGTGTTCGCCAGAAGGTCCAGCAATGTGTCCGGAGCGCTGGGGACGATTCGGCGGACATTGCCGTCCGGCATCTGTCGCTCGACGATCTCGTAGGCAGATCCCGGTGAGGTGAGCGATGCGAGTACTTCTCTGCGCGCCTGTGCGGACATCGAAGGGCGCAGACTATTTTGCCATGGCCCCGAGGTGGACCCTGTGGCCGTTACTGCAGCCGCCGACTGCAACAGCACCGATCCTGCCAAACCGCGCTCAGGACTGTAGTGCCGGCACCTCGTCTTCGACGCGGTTGGACAAAGTGCCAATGCGCGAAAGCTCGACCTCGATGCGGTCCCCGGCACGCATGAATACCGGTGGCTTGCGTGCTTTGCCGACGCCGCCGGTGGTGCCGGTCGAAATCACATCTCCGGGGTTCAAGGGGAAAACCGTGGAGATGTATTCGACCAAAGTCGGCACGTCGAACATCAGGTCGCTTGTCGGTGCGCTCTGCATGACCCGTCCGTTGAGCCTGGTCTCCAAGCGGAGCTGGCCGGGATCGGGGATCTCGTCGGCAGTGACCATCCAAGGGCCGAAAGCGCCCGAGCGCCAGAAGTTCTTCCCGGGCGTGAACTGCGAGGTATGCGCCTGAAAGTCGCGAATCGAGCCGTCGTTGTAGCAGCTGTAGCCGGCCACGTGCTGCAAGGCCCGCGTAGCGGGGATGTAGCGCCCCCTGCGCCCAATGATGACCGCGAGCTCGCCCTCGAAATCGTGCTGCTCGGACACAGCCGGACGGATGATGGCTTCGCGATGGGCGACATGCGAGTCCGGGAAACGGGTGAACAGCGTCGGATAGGACGGCATCTGCCGTCCGGTCTCTTCAATGTGCGACTTGTAGTTCAATCCCACGCAGATGATCCGGCCGGGATCTAGGATCGGCGGCAGGAAGCGCACTTCGTCAACCTGGAAGTCGCAGCTGAGACCGCTTGCCAGCTCACGCAACTGGTCGAGGGCACCGGCGCGAATCACGGCAGAGAGCGTGGGCCAACGCTCCGAGTAGCGCGCCCCGAGGTCCGCAATTCCCTGTTCGACGACAACGCCGTAGCCGGATCCTCCACCACGGCTGAAACTGAGCAGCTTCATATCTTCCATTAAAGCCGCTTGACGGGTGGCCGACGACAATATATGGTCGGCGTGTTGCCTATGGTCCACAGGATCTGGCTGCCAGACGCCAAAGGCCCCGCAAAGCGCGCGAAGCTCTTGGGGGGCTGGCGCGATTTGGAACAGCGGTGATCCGATTGTCAGGATTCGTAATCTTGGCTCCCAGCGGAATTCCACAAGATCGAACTGGCCCGTATTCCGATCCTAGTGCCTATGCTACGCCGGCTACTCGCGGGGGAAATTCACTATCAGCCATTCGAGAGTCGCACCTGGCACTATCCGTCCTCCGGTGAAATCAGCGGTTGCAAGCGGGAAATCAGGACCGCTAGGTCATCGCACACCGTATCCCAGACGAGCGGCAAGTCAATGTCGAAGTAAGCATGCACGAGCCGGTTTCGCATGGCTACAATTTCCCGCCAAGGGATAGCAGGGTGCATCCGCTTGGTTTCTTGGCCCACTTGTGAGGCGGCTTCGCCAACAATCTCCATAGACTTCAGTACGGAGAGCTGGGTTCGCCGGTCCCTTACGAATTCCTCATACGACATACCTTCCGTGAATGACAACGCGTCACGCGCGGCAAGCAGCATGTCCAACAGCTATGCAGAGTTATCACGAGGCATAAACCACCTGTGCGGATTCAAGAATCGCTTTGCGGCGGATGTAGTTTCGGCTCTCCTCGATCGCGGCGCGGTTCACCAAATCGACTCTGCGGTCGAGCAGTTCGGCCAGTTCACGCTCCATCTTGGCAATCCGGATCAGGCCCGGCGTGCGTTCACCCTTGAAACGGATCAGTACGTCTATATCGCTGCTGGGCCCGAAGTCTTCACGTAGCACAGAGCCGAACAAGGACAGTTCCTGCACCTCCCAACGGTTGCAGAACGTCGCGATGGCATTCATCGGCACACCGATGCGAGTAGCGAGCCACTCCTGATCTTCGAGCAGACGGGCTCCTGATTGCACTGACACATCCACTACTCTGACTCCACAGGCTTGTGGGCCTCGACACCCCGGTCGTCAACGACCTCAACTGCAACGCGTCTGTGTTCGCCGCGTCTGTACGGCAGTGAGACGGTCCCGAGGCAGGCCGCGGCCCGGCCATGGCGATCGCGGCCTTGGGGCTCTGCGCCAGTTCGCCCTAGCCACCCTTGGCATCCGCCATCGGAAAAAAGACCCGGCGCAGAAATCGGTTGCGGCCATCGTAGCCAGAGTCGAGCATCCTGAGTGCGATCCGGTCGGCATTGCCCGTTTCGGTGCTGGAGTACTCGAAGCCTCGGATCGAGACGGGGAGTCTGACGTCTATTGCCATCCCGCTTGCGTGCCGCTTCAACGACGGTGCGTTGCTCGATCCGCTCGTGGTCATGTAGTGAGACCATCGGCACTTCGAACGAAGTGTGTTCTACCCTGCCTGACCAGTAATGCTGAAGGGCACGGTGCGGACCATGGGCGTGGGATCTGACGCCAGAGTGCCCATCGATCTCCGACGTGACATGGCCAACCGGCAGGTTGTTCACGCGCTCCTTGTCAGCGGGCGCGTCGGTGTCGACGTCCCGCTCTAGTTTCCTGCACCGCTGTGCCATGATGCCGTGACACCAGCGGGGCCTGCCAGCGTCCACCTTGATTGTACGGCGGGTCGCTTGCCCTCTATTGTGCTCGTCAGGCCTCTCAGGACTCTTTTCGGTTCCTGTCACCTCTCAGAGCCCGTGCATTGGGTGCTATAGTGCGGGCCGTTCAGCGGTCGACCCTCCGCCTTTGGGTGGTATTCGTCGTCTACATCTGATAGCTGGATTCATACTTTCGGCGCGGCGGTTTAGCCCCACTGCCTGATAGTGCGAAATCCTACTTTCCCGTCGCGTGAGATCTTGGTGCGCGGCACCGTAGGCCTGTCTTTCAGGCTCCGGGCCGATAGCGCAGGCGAGCATCCCGTTCACTCAGACGAGACTGCTCAGATCCCTCAAGCCCAATTCCTATCCCAGCGGAACCCTAGTCGCGAGGCAGCTCTGACCCTAGCCGGGCAGCCCCGAACTTCTGGTGCAGGAAGGCCAAGCCCAGCAAGCTTAGCCCCAAGCCGAGGAAGGAACCCGCGCGGAGCAGCCCGGACAGCCCCGACATATCGACCAAGAAGACCTTCGCCACCGCCAGCACCAGCAACGCCATTCCCGCCCGGTATACCCCGGCACCGAAGCGCATGCCCCCGGCCAGCACGGCAGCGAACGCAATACACGTCCAAGTGATCGAATACGTCGCCATCTCTCCGTCGCCGGGACGCGCCGCCATATCCAACGCTCCCTGCCAGAGATGGCGGATCTCGATCGTCACGAATACGAATGCCGCCAGAGCGGTCGCCCGCCCCGCCCAGCGCGCGGCTCGTGCTTCCGCGAAGCGACAGGCCAAAGCCGCTAGCAGTACGGGCGCCCCATAGGCCAGCAACAGCAGATTCCAGACGGGCGTCGCTGAGACCGTCTCATCACTCCACAATGGGTTGAGCACCAGCAAGACCACCGCATAGTTCGCTAGGGACATTGCCAGAAGCGCTCTCGACGCCCACAGGTAGACGGCTGCTATGTGCTCGCTGGCGCGCGAACGCCAGTAGTACGCCATGCCCAGCGCTGCCCAAATTACGGTGTTGAAGGCGGCTTCGCCCAGGCCATACTCTTCAGCTAGGATCGAGCCATCGTAGATCCAACTCCGGGGCACGGCCCAGAACGTCAACACCAGCAACTGGACGGCGGCCGCCTCAGTCCAGCGCCGCAGGCGCGGAAGGGGCCGCGCGAGCAAGCTCGCAAGGAAGCACGCAAGCGTCGAACCGCAGTAGGCCCAGACCGCCCAATGAGTGCCCGTCGAGTAAGTCTCCAGCCACGGATTCAGAGACAGCCGCAGCACGGTCACTGCCAACACGCCCTTCGTCGCCCAAAGCAGGTTGTTGGCGCCAGAGCGAGCGGCAAGCCACGCCAGCGGAACAGCTTGGGCGGCAAGCGCTACAGTCAGCCCGGCCTCGCTGAAGAACATCGCCGCTGCGAGCGAATACGAGCCAGAGCATCCCAAGACGCACCAGGTGTAGGCCAGATCATCGCCGCGCCGTTGGAAAATCATGCCGGTCGCTGCATACAGGCATCCGATCACCAGTCCGGCCGCACTCCACAAGGCTGACGAGGAATGATCCGTTGCCAAGAAAAAGGCCAACGCCAGCCAAGACAGAGGCCCCGCTACTGCTAGCGGCACCCACTTGGCGGCAGGAGCGCCGCTGCGGACTTGCAGTATTGGCCCCGACACATGCACAAGCCCGCTACAAGCCGCATACATGACCATCTCCGGCATCCAGCCGACAAGGCTGGGCTGCCAGCTTAGGCCAGAGCTGTCCACTTCGAATCCCGTGGAGAGCCACGCGATGCCCTGCACGGCCAAGATCATCCAAGGCAGCGACCACAAGCGCGGGAAGCTGTGGCAGGACAGGTACGCCGTCGCCAGCAGCAGGACCCACAGCAATGCCCCGCTTGAGGAAAAGGGCTCGCTGGCAATGGACACTCCCTGAACAACGATCAGCACAGCCATGCCCCACCACGTGGGCGGCTCGCCGGAGGCGACCGGGACCGAGCCCTCGCTCCAGGCCGACCTCCATGTCGGCGCAATCGGCCCGATCAAGCTCCGACGCGGCCACCAATTCAGGGCAGGCAGGAAGATCACGCAGGCAGCCAGCGCCGCCAGATAGAGGCCGCGGAGCCCATCGGCGCTAGCATCGCCAAGCGAAACCAGATTCCAGCCCAGCGCAGCGGCGAGCATGCACCACCACAGCCACCTGCGGTAGGCGTAGCGGACCATGAGCATGCCGGAAGCGCTGATGAGCGTCGCGTACGCGAGCAGAGCACCCATGCGGCCGCTGTCCCCTCCTACAAGCAGGGGTACGGGGTAACCCCCTAGCATGCCGAGGGCCGCTAGGATCGGGCCATGCCGCAACGCGAGCACCATCGTCGCAACGGCCAGCGCGGCCAAGACTGCAAACGCTGGGAGAGGCTGAATGAGGTCGTACAGGTGGAGCGCGGCCAGAATCGCGGCAGAGATCGTAATGCTTCCGGCCGCGGCCAGTGCCGATAGGGCTGGATGGTATCCGCTAGCAGCGCGCACGCGCCACGCCACGATGCCGTGCATCGCAAGCCCGCCGACGATTCCGAGCAAGACCCTTGCGACCGGCGTGAGCAACCCTTGGTCGATCGTGTACTTGACCAAGAAGATTCCCGCTAGTGCGACCGAGACACCGCCGAGCCAAGCCATCCAATTGATCCTGGTAGGCACCCAAGAACGCCTGTCTGTAGCTCGGTCGCCCGGTCGCTTGCGCATCGCCGCGGCCTGCTCGCGAGGCTTGGGTTGGACCGTGGGAGCCACGCTTGGCACCCCGACTTGAGGCTCGTCTCGAGGCGACTGGCGCAAGCTGCGCTGAAGATCGTCGACCTGTCGAGAAAGCTGGTGGATGCGGTACCACAGGGCAATCGCGAGTCCCAGCGCGATAAGTCCAATCACATCGATCCCTTTCCAATGGGGCGGCCGAGGCGGGCCAGGTTGGCCACCGCTACGCCGCAGCTTAGGTCAGCGCTTGGAGTATAGCCGGATCGGATAGGCGCAGACATTCCCAGCCATGTACAGTGACCCAATGGACAAGACGTTCAAGGCGGTCGCAATCGGAGCGGGCTACTTCTCGGGATTTCAGTACGAAGCTTGGAACCGCATCCCCGAAGTCCGCCTCGGCGCAATCTACAACCGTACCGAGTCCAAGGCCCGCCGCCTCATGGACGCCTACGGCATCCCCCGCTACTACAGCGATTGGCGGGAGATGATCGATCGGGAGCAGCCCGACCTTGTCGACATCATCACGCCACCCGAGACGCACGCCGAGATCTGCGACCACGCCGCCGGCCGGGGAGTTGCAATCGTTTGCCAGAAGCCGCTGGCGCCGACGCTGGAAGAGAGCGCATCCATCGTCCAACGCGCGAAAGAGGGCGGCGTGCGCTTCATGGTCCATGAGAACTTCCGCTGGCAGCCGTGGTATCGCGAAATCAAGCGGGCCTTGGCGCGGGGCCTGATCGGGGATCCAACACACCTGTACTTCCGCATGCGCACCGGCGATGGCTGGGGCGAAGACGCCTATCTGGCGCGCCAGCCGTTCTTCAGGGACTATCCGCGGCTGTTGGTCTACGAGACCGCCGTCCATTTCTTCGACACCTTCCGCTTCCTGCTGGGAGAGGTAACCCTCGTCTTCGCCAACCTGCGGCGCCTGAACCCAGTGATCCGCGGCGAAGACGCGGGACAGATTCTGCTCTCGTTCGAGAGCGGCGCCACGGCGATCCTGGATGCGAACCGCTACAACGAGGCCGAAACTTCCAACCCCAGATACACCTTCGGCGAACTGCGGTTGGACGGAACGCGCGGCCACTTGGCGATGGAGGCGGACTCGTCCCTGCGCTTCAAGCCGCTGGGCGGAGACATTCGCCGAATAGAGTACGCCCGCGAAAATCGCAACTTCGCCGGCGACTGCGTCTACCACCTGCAGCGGCATTTCACCGACCGCATGCTGGACGGCGCGAGCTTCGAATCCACGGGCGAAGACTATCTCAAGACCCTCGCCGTCGTCGAAGCTGCGTACGCATCAGCCGAATCCGGCGAGGCCGTCCGCCTGTGAGCGCAGCCGCCACTGCAACGCTCTATCATTGAGGGCGCGATGCTGAACCACCTGACCCCTGTGTTCGATACGCCGCGCCGACGCACTAGGATGTCGATCGCCTGCGTCTTGGCCGCGGCCACGATCTCGGCGTCTGCCCAGCAGCCGCGGGGCTACTCAATTCCCACGGTGGATCTCGCCGACGAGACGCACCGCCAGGTGGAGGTCGATCGGGAGCCTGGCCAGTATCTGGGGCATCCGTCCACGCTGCTGCTGCCCGACAATCGGACGATTCTGATCGCCTACCCCAAGGGCCACGGCAAGGGGGCCATCGTCTACAAGAAGAGCTTCGACGGCGGGCTGACCTGGACCGGCCGGCTGGAGACGCCCGCGAACTGGTCCACTTCGATGGAGGTGCCCACGCTGTTCCGGCTGGTCGACCCGGCGGGAGTGCCGCGCATCGTGATGTTCTCGGGCAAAGCCGGCGGGATTCGCGTCGCGTATTCGGAGGACGAAGGCGAAACCTGGTCCCCCCTGCGGCCCATCGACACACCGGGCCCGAGCTATGGCGGCATCGTCAGCATGGGCTCGATGGTGGCACTCAAGGACGGCTCCTACATGGCCTTCTTCCACGACGACGGCCGCTGGCTGCGCAATCCCCCAGAGCATCCGCAGGGCAAGGTCTTCGAGGTGTACAAGGTCGTATCCTCCGATGGCGGCCTCACTTGGTCGCAGCCAGAGGTCATCGCCAAGCATCCGGTCGCGCACCTGTGCGAGCCGGGAGCGCTGCGGTCTCCGGACGGCAAGCAGATCGCGGTGCTGCTGCGCGAAAACAGCCGCAAGCTGAATTCATTCGTCATCTTCTCCGACGACGAGGGCCAGACGTGGAGCGAGCCGCGGGAGTTGCCGGGCGCCCTGACCGGCGATCGGCACACCGCCAAGTACGCACCCGATGGCCGTCTGTTCATCAGCTTTCGCGACCGCACTCACGAGAGCCCGACGCCGGGCGACTGGGTCGGCTGGGTCGGCACCTACGAGGACATCGCCGAAGGCCGCGAGGGCCAGTACCGCGTGCGGTTGATGGACAACCACACGCGCTCGGACACCGCCTATCCGGGAGTGGAACTGCTCCCGGACGGAACCTTCGTGGTGACCACATACGGGCACTGGACGCCTGAGGAGGAGCCCTACATCGTCAGCGTGCGCTTCACGCTGGAGGAACTCGACGCTCGGGCGAAATTCGCTTCGTACGAACCGACTTCCCTGGTGCGGGCAGCGGAGCGACGCACGCTCGGCCCTGACGCCAGCAGTGACATGCCCAACATCCTGTTTATCGCCGTGGACGACCTCAACGACTGGGTGCTGGAGCCGGATTCTCCGCTG
Source organism: Bryobacterales bacterium (assembly GCA_965207255.1). Classification (GTDB taxonomy): domain Bacteria; phylum Acidobacteriota; class Terriglobia; order Bryobacterales; family UBA6623; genus VXMF01. The sequence goes on from OZ242276.1 coordinate 2,564,537, forward strand.
AAAATGCCCAACCTGCGCCGTCTTGCAGGACGGGGGGCGCTGTTCGAGCGGGCCTACACGGCCGCCCCGGCCTGCAATCCGTCGCGGGTCGCCCTGCTGACCGGCCGGCACCCGGCCAGCACCGGGGTCTACGACAACCGGTCCGATTGGCGCCGCGCGCTGCCGGGCGCGGTTACGCTACCGCGCTACTTCATGAATCACGGGTACCGAGTCGAGGGAGCGGGGAAGATCTTCCACCACCACGACAACAGCGCGTATCACGACGACGAGTCCTTCCACCGCTTCGAGAAGATGCAGCTCGATCCCATGCCGCCACGCAAGTTTAACGGCATCAATGCGGTGCGCAGCCGGAATTTCGACTGGGGCCTGTGGCCGCCAGACGAGACCCAGACACCGGACGCCCGCTCGGTGAACTTCGGGATCCGGTTTCTCGAGCGCAAGCACGATCGCCCCTTCTTCCTAGCAATCGGGCTGTTCCGGCCCCACATGCCGTTCCACGTCCCACCCAAGTACTTCGGCGCCTACCCGCGCGGCCATGTGGCCATGCCCCGCACGAACCCAAATGACCTAGATGACATTCCGGCGGGCGGCCAAGCGCTGCTGCGGCAAAAGCGGCACTTCATGCAGGCCATCCTAGCAGCCGACGAACAGCAGCCCGGCACATGGGCGGAAGCGGTGCGCGCGTATCAGGCCAGTTGCACGTTCGCCGACCACCAACTGGGCCGCCTGCTGGACGCGCTGGCCCGCTCGGATCACGCCGAGTCCACGCTCATCGTGCTGTGGTCGGATCACGGCTATCACCTCGGCGAGAAGAACCACTGGGAAAAGTTCGCCCTGTGGGAGAAATCGACCCGCGTGCCGTTGGTGCTGGTGGCTCCCGGCGCGACCTCGCCTGGCACAATCGTGCAATCCCCGGTATCGCTGCTGGATCTGTACCCGACCCTGCTGGACCTTGCGGGTCTGCCACCAAAGCCGGGACTGGATGGAGAGAGTCTGACACCTCTGCTGAAGAGTCCGCGCCAACGACGGGCGGTGTCAATGACCTACCTACGGGGCAATCACGCGGTGCGGTCTAATCGCTGGCGCTACATCCGCTACGCCGATGGCAGCGAGGAACTCTACGACCACTCCAGCGACCCGCACGAGTTCGCCAACCTCGCCCACTCGGGCGAGCATGCCGACACGATCCTCGAGCTACGGCGGGCCCTACCGCGCAAGAACGCCCCGAACGCGGCAACCCTGCGCTGAGTTTCCGGCTGCGCGAGCTTGCGCCATGGCGTCCCACTTCGGCCACCCGGCATATCACTACCCCAGCACCGGCACGACGATGCATGCCGCTGCTGAGCTGGCGCGGCAAGGCTGCCCCGAAGGCACGATCGTGACCGCAGACGAGCAGACCGCGGGACGCGGCCGCCTCGGCAGGAGCTGGGTATCGCAAGCCGGATCCGGGCTGTACCTGTCGCTGGTATTGCGGCCGCCGGTCCGGCCTCACGCCGCGCCGATGCTCACGCTTGTCGCCGGAGTCGGAGTCCAAGAAGCTCTAGAAGGACTTACGGGCCTGAGCTGTGACATCCGCTGGCCCAACGACATCCTCGTGAAGGAGCGCAAATGCTGCGGCATCCTAGTCGAGATGGAGACCGAACGACAGCGGGTCGACTTTGTCATCGTCGGTATCGGCATCAACCTCAACCACGCGGAATTCCCCGCGGAGTTGCGTGATACGGCAACCTCGCTGCGCATCGAAACCGGCAAGAGCTGGCCACCGGAGCAAGTTCTCGATCCTGTGCTGAGATCGCTGGAGTCTTGCTACGATCTGTACCTGGAAGGGGGGCCAGAGCCGGTCTTGGCGGCATTCCAAGCGGCTTCCAGCTATGCCAGAGGACGACGGGTGGTCGTCGAAGGCGGCCCGGAGGACGGCTCCATGCCGGTGCGCGGCATCACGGCCGGCCTCAACGAGCACGGCCTGCTCATGCTAGAGGACGCCAGCGGCGCGGTCGCCCCAGTCATTGCCGGAAGCGTGCGGCCAGACACTGGCAAGATATAGATCCATGCTGCTCGCAGTTGATGTCGGGAACACAAACCTTACAATCGGGCTCTTCGACGGCGAGCGGCTAGCGGCCGATTGGCGGCTCAAGACCGACCTTGAGCAGACTGCCGATGGCTGGGGCGCCCTGTTCCACACGCTGGTCTCGCTGGCGAACCTCAAACTCGCCGACGTCGACGGCTTCGTGTTCGCATCCGTGGTGCCCCAACTCGACTCGTCGATCGGCGGGGTGGCCAGCCGCTACCTAAGGCTCGAGCCGCTGCAGGTGACGGCCAAGACCCGCACCGGCCTGGGGATGCGCGTCGACACGCCGGAAGAGGTCGGCGCGGACCGCATCGTGAATTCGGTCGCTGCGGCCGAGCGCTACGGCTTCCCCTGCATAGCGGTCGACTTCGGCACTGCGATCACGTTCGACGCGATCTCCGAAGATCGCGAGTATTTGGGCGGCATCATCTGCCCGGGAATCCAAGTGTCCTCCCAGGCCTTGGTCCGGCGCACGGCGCGGCTGCCGCAAATCGAACTGCGACAGCCCGACAAAGTGATTGGCAGCAGCACGGTTGGAAGCCTCCAGTCGGGCTTTTACTACGGAATGCTCGGCATGGTGGACGGCATCTTGGAAAAGATGCTGCCCGCTCTCGGGACGGACGCCAGAGTCGTCGCCACCGGAGGGCAATCGGAGAGCCTTGCGCGCGATTCGCGCTTCATCGAAGTAGTGGATCCGGATCTGACTCTAGAAGGCTTGCGCCTGGTTTGGAACCTCAACCGGGCGTGAGGCGATCGCATGCGCGCGCCCTTTGGCGGATCCCTGGCCCTGCTGACCGACTTGTACCAGCTCACCATGGCCTTCGGCTATTGGCGGGAGGGTCTCGCGGACCGCGAGGCGGTGTTCTGCCAGTACTTCCGCGAGGCTCCCTTCGGGGGCAGCTTCGCGATCGCAGCGGGGCTTGGCACCGCCTTGGACTGGTTGGCCGAGTTGCGTTTCAGCGAGGACGACATTGCGTTCTTGGCGAGTTTGAAAGGCGCTGGCGACACACCTTTATTCGAAGCGGGTTTCTTGGACTATCTCGGGCGTTTGGAGTTTGCCTGCGATGTGGATGCGATCGCCGAGGGCTCGGCGGTATTCGCCCACGAGCCGCTGCTGCGAGTTCGCGGCCCGCTGGTGCAATGCCAACTCGTCGAAACGGCCCTGCTCAACATCATCAACTTCCAAACCTTGGTGGCCACCAAGGCCGCCCGCGTATGCCTGGCGGCGGGCGACGATCCTGTGCTGGAATTCGGCCTGCGGCGGGCGCAGGGGATCGATGGGGGCCTCAGCGCCAGCCGCGCCGCCTATATCGGCGGGTGCGCCGCCACCTCGAACGTCTTGGCCGGCAAGCTGCACGGCATCCCCGTGCGCGGCACTCACGGCCACAGCTGGGTGCTGGCCTTCGGAGACGAGCGCGAGGCGTTCCAAGCGTTCGCGCGGGCGATGCCTCACAATTGCGTCTTGCTCGTCGATACGTACGACACTCTCGAGGGCGTACGGAACGCGATCGACATCGGCGTCAAGCTGCGCGAGGATGGCGCACAACTCGCAGGAGTCCGACTCGACTCGGGAGACTTGGCCGCCCTCTCTATCCAAGCGCGGAAACTGCTGGATGAAGCAGGTCTTCAAGACACGGCGATAGTGGCCTCGAACGACCTTGACGAAGACTCCATCGCCGCCCTCAAGCGGCGCGGTGCTCAGGTCGGAATCTGGGGAGTGGGTACCAGCATCGCGAGTTCGGGCGGGCAGTCTGCGTTGGGCGGAGTCTACAAGCTCACGCTAGTGCGCGATGCTTCCGGACAGTGGCAGGCTCGGGCAAAACGCTCCGAAGAGCCGGGCAAGGCGTCGTTACCGGGTATGCTGCAAGTGAGGCGGTACATGGTCGGCGACAGACTCGCCGCCGACCTGATCTATGACGAGTTACAGCCGCCCCCGCGTTCGTGTAGCGGCGTGGATCTGGAGAGCGGCAACCCAAGCGGCGAGCTCACGTTCGAAGGCGAACACCGAGACCTGCTGCAAGCGGTCGTTGCCGGCGGGCAGATCGTGGCTCAGGCCGACGAGTTGGACGTGCTGCGGCTACGTTGCCGCTCTGAGTTGGCGATGCTGCCGGACGAGGTGATTCGGGCGCGCTCGAGCGGCGGCGCTCCTGTCTGGCTCGAAGACGGAGTGCGGCGAAGTCAACTGGCTCTGTTGGCCTGACCTAGGGGCGGGTGTGAAGAGGCGCAGCCCCGGGGCTAACCTAGCTCGGGCATGTTCTCCCGCAGGATGCCGATGTCCTTGTCGCCCCGGCCGGAAAGGTTGACGATGAACGTCTGCCGCTTCGCTGACGGCGCCCGCTTGATCGCCTCGGCAACCGCGTGGGCTGACTCCAATGCCGGGATGATGCCTTCCAGATGGGACAGCGTCTTGACGGCCTCGAGCGCATCATCATCGGAACACGAAGTGTAGGTCACCCTCCCGGCATCGTTCAGCCAAGCGTGCTCAGGGCCTACCGAGGCGTAGTCGAGCCCGGCTGAGACGGAATGCGTCAGCGCAATCTGGCCGTCGTCGTCTTGCAGGATGTAGCTCTTGGTTCCCTGCAACACACCCGGCACACCACCCGAGAAGCGGGCGGCGTGCTCGCCTAGGGACTCGCCGCGCCCGCCGGCCTCGACGCCGACCATTTCCACCCAGCCATCGCCCAAGAAGGGATGGAAGAGTCCGATCGCATTGCTGCCGCCCCCCACGCAAGCAATCAGCAGGTCGGGGCCAGCCTTTTCCGAGACCTGTCGAAACTGCTGTCGCGCCTCGAGGCCGATCACCCTCTGGAAGTCGCGCACGATCATCGGGTAGGGGTGCGGACCCAGCGCCGAGCCGAGCATGTAGTGCGTTGTTTCGAAATTCCCCGCCCAGTCGCGCATTGCCGCGGAGATAGCGTCCTTGAGGGTGCGGCTGCCGGTGTTCACGCTGATCACCTCCGCCCCCAGCAGGCGCATGCGGAATACGTTCAGCTCTTGGCGCCGCATGTCTTCCGAGCCCATGTACACCACACAGTCCAGCCCGAACAAGGCGCATACCGTGGCCGTGGCTACGCCGTGCTGGCCAGCGCCGGTCTCGGCGATGATGCGGCGCTTGCCCATGCGGCGAGCCAACAGCGCCTGCCCGAGGCAGTTGTTGATCTTGTGCGCGCCGGTATGCAGCAAGTCCTCGCGCTTGAGGTAGATCTCGGCGCCGCCGAGGTGCGCGCTGAGCCGCCGGGCGTGAAACAGCGGAGTGGGGCGACCGGCGTACTGGCGGTTCAGGTCGGCCAGCTCGGCGATAAACCCCCGGTCGTCCCTGACTTCGAGATAGGTGGATTCCAAGCTGTCGAGCGGCGCGACCAAGATTTCGGGCGCGTAGCGACCCCCGAAGTCTCCGAAATGGCCGAGGCGATCCGGTCCGGAGCCAAGCAACTGGGACATGCCTTCACCATATCGCGAGTTCAGAATCGATTGTCACTAGCGACCCTGAGAATCTCCTTGGGGAGAGCCGCAGATCTACGGATCGAGTGGGGCGAGCAAGCTTGCCGCCTGCGCGCCGGGCCAATGATCTCGGAATGCTGACCAACGCGGTTCAGATCGAGAACCTCGTGCTGCTGATCGCCCGGGAAACCGCCTCTGAAGGGTGGGCATCGCTAGCGCTTGGTGTGCTTGGATTGGCCTGATACGGAGCTGGGATCCGGATGCAGGACCATAATGATGGTATGCCCGCGGGGTTCAGTTTGGCGTCCTACAGCCGGACGATTGCGGCCGACTTGGACGAAATGGATCGTTACCGTGCGCTGATGCACCAGCTTCCTCGGCAGTTCCACAGCTTGACGGAGGCGGACCAAGCGGAGGCGCTCCTAGACCCGCCCCCGTTGACGGGTACCCGCTGGGATGCGCTGCTAGCTGCGGTCGTGGAACACATCGCACGCCTGCATCGGCACCGGGTGCCAGACTGGGTGAGCGAGCCGGATCGCTTTCTTACCGTACCGTGGGTGATCTCGACCAATCCGGTGATTGCGGCGGATTCTGTGCTTTACGCGCCGGCCTCGTTCATCCGGCACAGCGTTTTTCCTGACCCGCTCGATCTCGACGCCAGAGGCGGCGAAAAACATGCCTGGATCCCCTGAGCCGGGCCGGCCTCTCGATCGCGAGACGCTCACGCGCGCCTTCAACGGTCTTGAAGAGCAACTCGCCTCGCGGGGCGTCCGGGCGCACGTCTATATCGTTGGCAGCGCGGTGCTCCTGATGGCGCACCGTCGCAGTCGGATCACCATGGATGTGGACGCACTGTCCATTGACCACCGCGACGTGGTATTGGATTGCGCGGCGGTCGTGGCTAGAGAGCAAGGGCTGTACGACGACTGGCTGAACGATCAGGTACGCTGGATTCCGACCCTTCCGGCGCGTCCGGACCCGCGAGCGGAAGTGCTGCATGATTCACCTCACCTCGTTGTCACTGGCGCCTCCGCCCCTCACATCCTCGCGATGAAGGTTCGCGCGGCGCGGACCAGCGATTTGGAGGATATGACGTTGCTCATGCGGCAGCTGGGCATCACCACCATGGAAGAAGTACGGGAAATCCATCGCGCGGTGTACCCCCACGATGGCATTCCTTGGCGGAACGAGGAGCGGATCAAAGCCTGTCTCCGCGAACTGCGCGAGGAAGGCGAGACTGCTCAGGGGTCATCGCCGCGGTCTACCGGTGATCGCGGCCACAGGCGCTGACGCTGCCGGCTTCCAGATCCGGTCGCAGAGGCGCGGTTCCTCTGCTCGCGCAGGCTTGAATCGCTTGCGCCGCTCCGAACGCGGCGCACCCCACACCTCGGGCTCGTGGCCTAAAGGAAACCACAAGCCTCGAGCGGGCTGCCGCCGATCACCGGGTAGGATTCTCGTACCAAACGATGCCGAGCCGTTCCTTCTCCTCGCACGTGAGGATGTCCAAGTCTCCGTCGCCGTCAAGATCCACAAGTTCCGCGCGATCAAACTTTGTGCCGTCCGGCCCACCCACATCTGTCACCGCCCATTGCGAAGCGGTAGGGTCTCCCGAGTGCCGCAACAGGCCCACGCCAGACAGCGCATCCGTTGCATCTACGGCCGTGAAGACCAGATCCATCACCCCGTCCATGTCCATGTCGCCGATGGCCACGGACTTGCCCGGACCAAACCCCTCGGGCATCTCGATGTCGTACGCCCGCCAATTGTTGCCACGATTGGACATCCCGCGGAAGAACTGGATCGGACCGCCTCGGGTGGCCATCACAACATCGGTCAGGCCATCACCATCGAGGTCCGCCACATCGAGGAACATGGCATCATGTTCTCCCTCGGGTCCGATCCGGTATTCAGGCCACGCGGCGCTGCCGGGCATGTTTTGAAACCACAGCGCACCTCTGCGCGGCCCCTTGCGGTCGGTGGCGACGATATCGAGGGCTCCGTCGCCGTTCATGTCGTGCGCAACGATGGACATCACCCAGCCCGCGCCGTACCAGCGGTTCCAAGAGGCCTTGCCGTCGGGAGTGGCCGGGAAGCGCCACGCACCGATCGTCGCAAAGTCATTCTTCGAGCCCGCGACGATGTCCATCGAACCGTTGCCGTCAACGTCGATCGGCTCGGCGTACATCCATTGGTTCTTGCCCACTGATCTGACCACCGGCCGGGTCTCCCAGCTGGCAGCGTCCAGAAAGGCGTCACCTGTCAGTTGGTGGACGTAAATCGTCCTCTCATCACCCTCCGTGGAGCTGATGACTTCAAACTTTCCATCGCCGTCGATGTCGACGAACACCGCGTCTTCCGGGCTCGCCACCCTGCCGACGATCACGGCCGGCCATCCCGCCCTGACTTTCTCCGCACCCGGGTGGAGATAGGCCTTGACAACGCCGGCTTGCTCCCACGGCGTGGCGATGTCGGGCAAGCCATCGCCGTTGACATCGGCCAAGCGCACGCCGTCCGCACCCTCCTCCGAGGCGTCAACAACGTGTCGCGCCCAAGGGCCGCCCACCAGCTGCGGAACGAGGACCAGCAGAAGGGCTAGCAAGCGGGCCATGCGCATCGATTGTACTTCAGGCCGGATGGGTGCGAGGCCCAGAAGTGGCGGACTCATCGCAGTGCTTCAGGAAGCGCTTGCCCACAGCGCGCCAGCGCGGGCGGGGCTGGCTATTCCTGCCAGCCTGCCCAAGCGACCGGGACAACCCCTTCGATTTCGCGAGTCGAGACTGGGGTCGGCTTAGGCTGCCGATCAACGCAGGGGATTCTCGTACCAAACGATTCCCAGCAGGTCGACCTCCTCGCACGTCAGGATGTCCAAGTCGCCATCGCCGTCAAGATCCACGAGTTCGATCCGGTCAAACTTGGTGCCCTCCGGCCCGCCCACATCCGTCACCGCCCATTGCGAAGCGGTCGGATCGCCTGCGTGCCGCAACAGGCCCACGCCAGACAACTCATCGTTGGCATGCTCGCAGCTGAAGACCAGATCCATGGTCCCATCATTGTCCATGTCGCCGACCGCCACGGCCTTGCCGGTGCCGAATCCTTCGGGAATCTCAATGCCATACGCCCGCCATCTGTTGCCACGGTTCGACATGCCGCGGAAGAACTGGATCGGGCCGTCCTTGACTGCCATCACGACATCAGTCAAGCCGTCTCCGTCTAGATCGGCCACGTCGAGGAACATGGCCTCATGTTCGGCCTCCGGCCCGATCCGGGAGTCGGGCCACGCCGCGCTGCCGGGCATGTTCTGAAACCACAGCGCACCGCTGCGCGGTCCCTTGCGGTCGCTGGCGACGATATCGAGAGCTCCATCGCCGTTCATGTCGTGGGCAACGATCGACATGACCCAGCCAGCGCCGTACCAGCGGCTCCACGAGGCCTTGCCGCCGGGCGTGACAGGGAAGCGCCACGAGCCGATCGCCGCGAAATCGTTTTTCGAGCCGGCGACGAGATCCATCGAGCCGTTGCCGTCCACATCCATCGGCTCGGCGTACATCCACTGGTTCTTGTCCGCCGATCTGACCACGGGCCGGGTCTCCCAGTTGGTAGCGTCCAAGTAGTCTTCACCCGTCGATTGGTGGATGTAAATCGTCTTTTCCTCGCCCTCGGTCGAGCTAATGATCTCGAACCTGCCATCACCGTCAATGTCGACAAAGACCGCGTCCTCCGGGCTCGCCACCTTGCCAACGACCACTGCTGGCCATTCCGAGGCAGCTTTCCCCGTGCCCGGGTGGAGGTAGGCCTTGACAACGCCGGATTCCTCCCACGCGGTGGCGATATCGGGCAAGCCATCACCGTTGACATCGGCCAAGCGCACGCCATCCGCACCCTTGTCCGAAGCGTCGATGACATGTCGCGCCCAAGGGCTTCCCGCCAGCAGCGGAACAAACAAGAGCAACAGTGCTAGGAAACGAGTCATGAGCATAAATTGTAGTTGACATTGCCGCGAGCGTGGAGCGCTGCTCGCTTGCGGAGCGCTTGGAATCGTTCGCCACGCCGGTCGGCCCGACAAGCGGAGCGAGAGCGAGCGGGGTGGGACTTCGACCGGCAGCCGAGAGCGGGTGACCGGAAGCGAACCGGAAAGCGGCGCGCAGACTCGCAGCGTCGCTCTGCTCAGCGGCCCAGCGATAGTACGTTCGCGAAGATCCGGTACGCTCCGGGCACGCTATAGGGCACCTGCCGGTGAATGGCGTAGGCGAAATAGGTGTAGTGGCCCCTGCCGTATTGGGCGGTCAACCACCCTCCCCTTTGCGGTTCTTGTCCTTGGTCCTGCGTCTCGACCATGGGAACGTATGCGTCGTCCCAAGCGGAAAAGAACTTGGAACCGCGCTGTTCCACCCAGCCGTCGAAATCGGCCTCCGAGATCCTGTTGGGGCCTTGGAACACCGCGTGGTCGGAGGCGAGGATTCTCACCGGCGCGTCTTCCTCCGACACCTCCTCGGCCCTGCGTGGCAGATCGGCCGGGAATGCGGCCCAGCTCCCGGGCACGAATTCCTGTGTTTGGTAGAGAACGACAAGATTCCCGCCCGCGCGAGCGTAGTCGAGCAGCCGTTGGTTGTAGTTGATCAAGTCCTGGCGCACGGCATAGGCTCGCGTGCCGATCACAATCGTGTCGTAGGCATCCAAGGCTCCAGTGGCGAGGTCGTCCGTGCCGAGCAGCGTGACATCGGCACCCATCTGCTCGATTCCGCTCGGAACCTCGTCGCCTACGCCCATGACATAGCCCACTTCCAATCCGCGGGCGATCTTGACATCGACCCCGGTGATCTTCGTCACCGAGTCCTGATACACATAGCGAATGTCGTAGTCCCGGTGCCGGATGACCTGATAGCCCTCGCGGTACTCCCTTCCCTCCGCCTCGGCAACCACTTGCAAGTCATACGTGCCGGCTCGGAGCTGCGGTATCGAAACCGCGAATGCGAAGTTTCGGCGCGCGTCGGCTTGAGAGAACTCAAAGGCCTGGCTGCTCGGCTGGGCACGCCAGTCCTCGGGAAGTTCCAAGGCGAGTTCGCCTTGGATGCCTCCGACCTGGTTGTTGACCAGCTCCACTTCAATCGAGACCCTGTTCGGGGCCGAGCCCAACGGGACAATCAGATTGCGCGGCGAGACATTGACGGCAATGGCGGGCGCGACCTTCAGCTCGCGGAACTCGAATCCGTAGGGGAGATTCGCCTCGCGGCGATACACCACTGCTCTGGCCCGGACCAACTGCCCTGCGATCGAGTAATCCGCCGCCGCCGTAAGCGCCGGTTCGCGGCCCGCCAAATGCAGATACCGCGGATCCCGGACCCGGTACCGGCTCTCGTGAATCGATTCGCGTCGGAAGTAGCGCCGCGCAGGAGCGGCGTCTGGGGGCGTGGTGACGGCGAACGCGGTCGCGAGGGACTCGCCTGAATCCAGGACCTTGTCCGATTGCGGATCCCCGTCAACGCTCCAATCGCCCCGGCCTTCCAGCGCGATCCGCTCGGTCCGGATTGGAAGGCTGCTGGGATTGATCAGAGAAACATCCACTTGGAATTCCTGGCCAGGAATAACCACCCCCATGGTGGCTGGTTGTGAGAAGGGGGAAGCCGGACTTCCGGAATCGGGCGGAGCCGCGACGGCCCGGAACTGGAGTCCGAGGGCCGTGTTGATGGCGTCCTGGAACTGGCGTTCCTTGATTGCCAGCAGGAAGAGCGCCTCGTCATGGCCCTCGCACAGCCGGATCGCTTCCCGGATCAGGCCCAAGCCCTGCACGAGGAAGGGTGCCACGGCAGAAGGGTTGCGCACGCTGTACGCAGCCATCGAGTCCTGTACCCGGCCCCGCACTTCCTCAAGAAGCGCGGATACGCCCTCCGGCGGGGAGCTGCCCAGCAGCCGGAAGATTCCAGGGATCGAGGTGTCGATGCCATCGAAGAACCCAGATTCCCTCTCCGGAGCTTCGACGCGGCTGTCCACTCTCTCGAAATAGTGGTGGTAGGCTCCGGCACGCTCGCGCCGCCGCCCGCTGTTCTGGGAGCGCTGGAAGCTCAAGCCCAGCGCTGCGAACTGTTCGTAACTCTCCCCCAGCCAGGGGCTGAATTCCCCGGAGTTGACGTCGACATGCCAGCGATGATCGGGCGGCTCGCTGCTGGGACCCGACAGTCGGGATGACCGCAAGTTGCTCCGGTAGAGTTTGATCGGCTGCCAAGGCCTGAGCCCCTCGTCGCGGATCTGCTCGGGAAAGCTCTCGGGATCGCCGGCCATCGCGAATGCTTGCTGGGTCACGGCTCCGGAGACTTCGTGATTTCCATGACCGTCCCTTGCGCTTCCGTAGAAGCGAGAGACGAGGACCAAGGGGCGATTGATGCGAATCACCCTGACAACGTCTCGCAGAACGTTCTCCCGGCCCCACTGCCGGAGAGCCTCTTCCAGATTCTTGGAGTAACCGTAGTCGATCAAGTTGGTGAAGTATTGGTCGTCAACACCGTAGTAACGGTCAGAGACAAGCAGTTCCTCGGTTCGAATCAGACCCAAGCCATCGAAGAGTTCAGGTCCGATCGCATTGGCGCCCCCCTCCCCGCGGTTGAGAGCCAACAGCGATGTGCGCACGCCCTGCCCGCGACTGAGGTAGGTCAACACGCCCCCTTGCTCGTCGTCGGGATGAGCCACGGTATAGAGGACGCTTGCGGTCGTCTGTAGGCGGAGTAAGGATTGCCACAGCCCGGGTGAACCCCGATCGACCGAGAGCGAGCGAGGTCCGGTCTTGGACTCGGCAAGCGTCAGGACGCGGTCGAGCGCGGGCCTGGACTGGGCGACCGCGGCAGGCACCCAGACAACTGACACCACAACAGCTAGCAAGGCGGGGAAGACTGGGTATAAGACCCGAAGCCGAAGTCGCATCGTGCATTCCTTGATGATTGAAGCTTGACTCATCTCTCGTCTGGTTGGCTGCTTCAGTGTAGAGTCCGGCAGGTCAGCGGTCCATCCCCAGGGCCGGACATCGTTGGCAGCTAGCGGAGCAGTCTGCGCCGTTGCCAGCGGACCCTGCGCGCGCTCGTGCGCCCGAACCTAGGTGAGATAGCCCAGCCAGTGAGAGTGGGCGCTCTTGTAGGCGTCGACCAGCCGCTCCGCCAACTCTCGTTGCTTGACCAGCGGGTTGGCGGTCAACGCATCGACGGCTAGTGCTCGCGAGCCTTGCTGCGCGGCATCCACCGTGAGACGCTCGAATTCCTTGACTTGCAGAAGCAAGCCCCGAACCTGCTCGGGCAGGTGCCCCGCAGACATCGGCCTCGCGCCATTGGAATCGATCGCGCAAGGCACCTCCACTGCGGTTTCCGAGTCGAGATCCTGGATCGCCCCTTGGTTGGCAACATCTACCGGCATGATCGTAGTCTTGTTTTTATGGATCGCGCTCATCACGTCCAAGGCGATCCGCTCGTAGCCGGCTGCACCTTGATAGAGCTGGTCTCGTGCCGCTTCGATCGCGCCCGTCTCGAACGCTTCTCCCGTTTCGATCGCCATGTAGGAGGCATTGCGACTCGCGAGGTAGAGATCGTAGGCGTCTAGGATCTCAGTCTCGTCAGAGCCGGCCTCGGCCACCGACCGCATGAGGCGGCTCTCGAGCTCTTGGATCAGGCCGCCGCGGGTACTCCCAGCGGCCGCTGTCCTGCGATAGGCCTCATGAGTTGAGTAGTAATAGTACAGGTACTCCGTTGGCAGCAGTCCCAGTGACCTAAGGAACGCTTTCGAAAACAAGGGGGCGGGATAGGCAGCGTCCAGCGCCTCGTCCAACGCCAGCAGCTCGGGCAGGACGTCGCGCCCATCCACGAGGACGGACCGGATCCAGCCCAGGTGGTTCAGGCCGCAGTAGTCGAAGAAGGCCGTCTCAAGGGGAATGCCGAGGGCCTCGGCGACATGCAGGAATTGCTCTCGAGGGGTATCGCAGACACCGATGCACCGGGCGCCGACCCCTTCCCGGATAAAGGCCTCGGCCATGATGCCGACGGGATTCGTGAAGTTGATCATCCAAGCCTGAGGGGCTAGCTCGGCCACCCTGCGAGCGTAATCCAGCAAGGCGGGGATCGTGCGCAGGGCGAGGGCGAACCCGCCGGGCCCGACCGTCTCTTGGCCGGGCAACCCATGCTCGAGCGCGATTCGCTCGTCTTGGACCCGTCCCCCGATCCCTCCCACTCGAATGCTCGACAGGACGAAAGAAGCCCCTTGCAGCGCCTCTTCGAGTGTCCGGGGCCGCGAGACCAGCAGCGACCCGCCGGCCCTGCGAGCCATGGCCGCGGCGATCCGGGCGATGGTCGTCCCGCGCTGCGGATCGGTGTCGAACAGGGACAGCTCGTCAACGGTGACGGCGGTGCCGTCACGAAACAGGCCGTTGGTGACGAGCGGTACGCGAACCCCCGCACCTCCAATGATCGTCAGCTTCATGCGAGCCGTCTCCGTGTGGTTCGCTCGCTAGCGAGGCGGGCGAGTCGCTGGTCAAATTCCGCTCGATCTGGCAAGGATTGCACCCCTCCCGGAGTCCGGGTCGATAACCCTCCGCAGACGTTTCCCCACAGGAGCGCCTCTTCCACGTCGCGCCCCGCCATCCAAGCATGCAGGAATCCCCCGTCAAAGGCGTCTCCGGCTCCAGTGCTCTCCATCGCTTCGACCCCAATTCCCTCGACGTGAACCGGCGCGGTTGCGCCGCTCGACGCGATCGCGCCAGCCGCGCCCTGCTTGATGACTACGGTGTTGTGCGGGCGCTGAAAGTGTTCCAAGGCCCCTCGAGCCGATGTTGTTCCGGAGTACTTGCAAGCCTCCATCTCATTGAAGAAGAGCACATCCAGATCCAGGCAGAGGTTTTGGAAGCCCTGGCCCCTGCCTGCTTCGGGATCCCAACCCAAATCCCAGGACACGGTGGTTCCGTTCTTCCTGATCCGCTTGATCGCGGTGCGGAACGCTTCCCAGCGACTCGGGGTCAGAGCGAAATGGACATGCCCCGCAAGGCTTGCCCTCGCAAGTGTCGCCGCGCTTAGCAGGTGCTCTTCCACCGCATGGTTGATGCCCGGGTGGGTTAGGAAATACCGATCCTCCCGCGTCGAGACAGCAACCGACAGGCCCGACATCTCGTTCGGTCTGATCGGAGACCCGCACCAAGAAACGCCAGCCTTGTCCAGACGCCTGCGGGCCTCGGCGTCCAGCGAGGAATCGCCCCAGACTGTCACCAACTCGGTGCTCCGGCCCAGCAAGGACGCTGCTACAGCGGTGATTGCGGCACCGCCGCCCAAAGAGGTTGCGAAGTTGTCTGTCTTGGTTTCCTGTCCGAGTCTCGGAAGCCGATCCAAGTCGAAGAAGATGAAATCCGTGAAGAACTCCCCTGCGCAGACGAGCAGCTCGGTGTTAGCGGAGGTCGTCATCTCGCTTCAGCCCTACGGCGGACCGCGTGGGCACCGCAACTCGCTTCCCTGCGCTCTGGCCTTCGGGAGCCCTCAACGCTTAGTCGCTCCTTCCAGATTCGGCGGCCAGCCGGACGCCCGTCTTGGATGGCGTGGCGGCAGGACAGCAGATTACGACGCGCCAACCGGCTGACCAAATGGCCACTCACCCACAAGCCGGGCTCTGAGCAGGTAGAGGCCGACTCCACAGGCTAACACCAACAGCCCCAGGCCCACGATGGTAGCCCCTGTCGAAACCAGCACGAGGAGCCAGAGGATCAATGCGACGAGACTCGGCACGGGATACCCCCACATCTGGAAGGGCCGGCGAATGTCGGGCCGGTAGCTCCGAATCAGAGTGACGGCAACGATCTGGCCCAGCACTTGGATGATGATCTGAATGACGATCAACGCCTGGATGATATTTCCCAGTTCGAAGAAGCAGAAGACCGTCGAGGCCAGCCCCAGAGTTAATAGCGAGACGTTCGGAAACCGCTTGCTCGGATGCAGCTTGGCGAAGACCGAAAAGAATCTACCGTCCTTGGCGGCGGCATAGGGGATTCGGGAATAGCCGAGCAGCAGGGCGAAGACCGAGGCGGCCGAAGCGCCGAGGACCAGGTAGGTCAGGACCTGGGCCGCCCAAGATCCATAGATGATCTCCATGAAATCGGACACCACGTGCTTGGAGGCCATCGCGTCTTGCCAAGGCACCACGCCCAGAATCGTGCTGTTCAAGAAGATATAGAGCAGCGCCACGATGGCGATCGAGGCAATGACAGCGAACGGTATGTTGCGGCTTGGGTTCCTGACCTCGCCGCCCAGGAAACAGACATTGTTGTACCCGCCGTACCCGTAGATGCCGATCAGCGCGGCCCCGCCGAGCCCGGAAACAAAGCTCCAGGACCACGAGAAGGATCCCTCCGGGATATCAAACAGCAAGTCGGCTCGGATATTGGCGAGGCCCGAGCCGATCACCCAGAGAATTGTCCCGATAGCGATCAGCATGAGGATGAACGAAAGTCGGCCAATCGTGCGGATTCCGCGGTAGAGCGCGAAGGTGATGAGCAGGCAGAGACCTACGGCGATGAACTGGATGGCCAGAGGGGAGAGCTCAGGCCCCAGGTACTGCGCGTACTGGGCAAACCCCACGGCCCCGGTCGCTACTGAGAGCGGAGCGGTGAAGAAGATCATCCAGACGAACAGGAAGGACATCAAGCGACCCATCTTGTTGGGGCCGTAGGCTTCCCTCAAGTAGATGTAGGAGCCTCCCGCTCCCGGCATGGCGGCTCCCAGCTCGGCCCACACCAGGCCGTCGCAGATGGCTAGGGCCGCCCCCAACAGCCACCCCAGCATCGCGTGGGGACCGCCCATGGATGCAATCAGAATCGGGATCGTGATGAAGGGGCCGATGCCCAGCATCTCGACCACGTTGGCCGAGACAGATTCCTTCAATCCCAAGCCGCGGATCAGGCCGGTCCCAGAATCCCCCGCGGACGCTTGTTGGTCTGGCATCGAGAAGCGCCCCGAGGGTAAATGCGGCCAGCCCACGTTGCGGCACGCTCGAGGGCTAAGCGGCGACAGGTCTTGATTCGGCTCCATCCAGCTGGGAAGCTGCCTAGAAGCTAAATCTTGACCCGCACCTAGGATTGTAGCCGGGACCCCTCTCGCGTGCGTTCGAACATTGATCCGTGCGGCACTTGCACGTGTACACCACTAGTCTCGAGTCGGCTGAAGCGCTTCCAAGGGAGAGCACAGACCCGAGTCCTTGATCAGGCCTTCTAGGCGAGCCATGTATCGTCCCAGATGGCTGCCTCGCCCGTCGAGCGCTCACAGCTCACCGGCTCGCTCGATGGCAGCTTGAAAGCAAAGCACCCGCCCGCCTACTCTGGCCCGGAGGCGATGCGGTACTTACTTTGGTACTATGCTGTTGTCAATTGGTGTGTGTTGAGGGCAAGGCACAGGAGAACATTGGCTCGTGTCAACCAGAAGCCCGCGCCAGCGGATATCCGGTGGGAGGACGTGGAGTCGCTACTCAGAGCTTGCGGCGGCGAACTGGTCGAGCGTTCCGGGTCCATGGTAGGACTTAGCAAGGACGGCGAGCGGATCGTGATCCACCGGCCTCATCTGAGACCGGCGGCGGGCAGGGCGACAGTTCGCGACATAGCTGCGTTCCTTCGCGCTGTGGGAGGGGAGCCATGATGGAATACAAGGGCTACCTGGCTTCGGTGGAGTTTGATGAGTCCGCCGACATCCTGCACGGTCGGGTAGTGAACAGCGGGGCGTACCCAATCGCCACGTTCGAGGCGGCAGACACGAAGACACTACGCCAAGAGTTTGAGCGATCAATCGACGAGTATCTCGCATGGTGCGAGGAGGACGGCGTTAGCCCGAAGAAAACGTTTTCCGGCAAGTTGAACGTTCGGCTCGGCTCGGAACTTCACAGCGCCGTGGCGTTGGCAGCATTGGCGGAGGGGATGAGTATCAATTCTTGGATCGTAGCGGCCTTGCGGGAGGCTGCTGGCTCCCCTCCTTCGTCAGCGAGGCTGGCCGCGCAGGCGATTTCCCGACACGAAGAGAGCACATAAGGTCAATCCGCTTCAGAGCATTTCAGGCAGCGCGTCGAGTACTCCGGCCAAGCGTCCGAACAGAGAACGCTCGACCATAACAGGCGTTTCCGCCATATCCTCCTTGAGGCTCCAAGCGGCAGCTCATGTCCCTCGCGTCTTCACGCGTCTTGTTCGGTGAGGCGCAGCGGAAGACCCAGAAACGATGACTGCTTTACTGACAAACGTTGTTGGGGTGGAGCCGCACCTCCCCCGCACCCCGCGTTCCCGGAGTCTAGACTGGCAAGTCCGTCCAGATGATCTGAAGTCCGTGTATAAGGAATACGTAAGATCTAGCCGAGCTCTTCAAGGATCTCTTGCACGACCCGCAACGTCAT
This sequence comes from Bryobacterales bacterium, assembly GCA_965207255.1. GTDB lineage: Bacteria > Acidobacteriota > Terriglobia > Bryobacterales > UBA6623 > VXMF01. The sequence goes on from OZ242276.1 coordinate 2,582,427, forward strand.
GCCACCTAGTCGGACCCTGCTCAGCACCCCGATCCATCTCGCATGGGCTTGAACATCGATCCGTGCGGCACCTGCACATCTACACGCCTAGTCTCGTGTCGGCTGAAGCGCTTCCGAAGGACGGAACAGGCCCGAGTCCTTGATGAGGCCTTCGTGGCGAGCCATGCATCGCCCCAAATGGCTAACGCGCCCGTCGAGCGCTCACTGCTCACCGACTATCAGGGGGCAGTCGCCTGCACGTCGGCGAGCGGCGCTCCAGCAGCGGTCATGCCGATAAACTCCGCGCTCACACTCTTGAGTCGCATCGACCCGATCGCGACCCGACTGCAATCGCAGTTCAGCGATCGAATCCTGACACGGCAGCGTTAAGTGCGTGGCTCTCAACCACTAGGCCCCGGCCCACGGCCCGCAGGGCTGTCTCGATGCGCTCGAAATTGGAAGGTTTCCGAAGATCCGTGAGCCTGGAAATTGCAGACGGACTCAAACCTAACCGCGCACCGAGGTCAGACTTGCTGAGGCACTGTTTGCGGATGGCAGCATACAGGTCTAGCTTGGCGGCAATCACAGGTGGAACGGTGATTGGTACTTGACTGTGCTGGATCAGGCTCGGTGCCGGGACATCTTCACCGTTGCGCACGTAGAGGCTCAGTGCGGAGATAAGACAGTCCTTCGCCATAGCTAGGGCGTCTTCTCGATCGCGACCCCCAGTGAGAGCCTCGGGCAAGTCCGGGAATCTGACAAAGAAGCCGCCTTCGATCTCGGCGTCGAGAATATAGGGATACACGTAGCGCACCGTCCGAACTCCTCCTTGTTTACGCCCAGCTGCTTTAGCATGGATGTCATCAGACGCTTTCCGATCTCAGTTCGCTTCGCAATCGTCCGTCTCTGGCCAAGGTGTAGGCACCGTGGCTTCCCTTACCCACAGTGGGGTCAAACCGGACTGGCAATCCGTGTCTCCTAGCGTAGGCCTTGACTCGACGAACGAACTCCCGACCATTCAAGTCCAAGCATACACACTTCATTCGGGTTTCGGAACGCGGAACGGGGAAATCTCCTTGGCGTGGGCGGAGTCGGGTGGACGGAGGAATTCTGGCAGGGCACAGCTCGGCTTCGAGCACGGCGGTTTCGGTAACCACTCAGCCTCATGAACGCAGGTGTAATAGAAGGCCACGCCGTGGCACAGGACGACGAGTGTCCGGCCGTTGATGAGATGCAGGCCGACCCAACGGGGTCGCAGAAGTAAGTTGTCAGTTTGGCAAAGGAGCGATAGCGTAGTTCCACTTTGGGAGGTGCTCACTTGCTGTGATGTCGATCGCTTCCACCTGCTCGTCGCTGTCGAGCGGGGGCGAGGCAGGCCCTGCAGCCAGCAGCATCCTGCGGTTCCGCAAATGCATCTCGCTCCGCGGCGGCATCCGGGAGCAGTTCAGGAATCGGACGTAGAGGTGCTCGGGTGTCATGGGGCGAAGGCGGCCAGCTTGCCCTGCACATTCTGCACCTAGATCTGCACGAGCTGCCCCAACTCGTCGGCCACGTGTCCCGCAGGCGCTTGGTCGCCCAAGGCAGCAGCGAGCACGGCCCCAGCGCGCAAGATCGCTACCTCAATTGCTTCGCTGCCGCTTTGCCTTCCGTTGATCGTTCTTCCGCTGAAATGGAGGAATGATCGCTAGATTCCGAGCAAACGCGATGGACTGAAGGGGAGGGAGTGCAGCGCGTTCCTTCCAAGCGCCGAGGCCGCACGAAACCTATCGGAGCGAGCATGGCCAGTGGGCACAATGCGCGTGGCAATCAATAGCGCACTCGGCGGACCAAGGGACGCTTCCGGGCGCTCCAAGTGCTCGCTAGAATGAATCTAGGGCCGCAATGGCGTCGCGACCATGCTCCGCAAGATCGTCAAGTTCGGCAACCCGGTGCTCGAGGAAGTCTCGGCACCGGTCGCCGAAGAGGAGTTCGGCAGCGAGGAACTCCGCTCGCTGGTCAGCGACATGTTCGAAACCATGTACCACGCTCGGGGCGTAGGCTTGGCCGCCCCCCAGGTGGGCGTGCTCAAGCGCCTGACCGTGATCGACTGTTCAGGCGGAGATGGAGATGCCGAGCCGCACGTGTTGATCAATCCAGAGATCGTGGACCAAGATGGCACGCAGGTCGGCCGCGAGGGCTGCCTGTCGATCCCAGGTTTTACCGGCAACGTCAGCCGCCCGATGAGAGTGCGCGCGCGCTATCGCACCGTCGAAGGGGAGCGGGACGAGCTGGAGGGCGAAGAACTGCTCGCTAGGGTGATCTGCCACGAGAACGATCACCTCAACGGAGTGCTGTTTCTGCGCCACCTGAGCGCACTCAAGCGCAGCATGATCAAGAAAAAGATCCGAACTTTGCGCAAGCAGGGCGAGTGGGACTAGGTTGCGAGCCATCTTTATCGGGACGCCGGAATTCGCAGTGCCCTCGCTAGCGCTGCTGGCAAAGCATCACGACGTAGTTGAAGTGGTGACCCAGCCGGACCGCCCGGCCGGTCGAGGCCGCCGACTCACCGCTCCGCCAGTCAAGCAAAAGGCCGAGGATCTGGCCTTACCCGTCTATCAGCCTGAAAGAATTCGCGACGGCGAAGCCTTCGAACGTCTCGCCGGCCACGCACCGGACGTGATCGCCGTGGTCGGGTACGGCCAGATGATCCCGAAGCGGATTCGCGACCTTGCGCCCCACGGGTGCGTGAACGTACATTCGTCACTCTTGCCGAAGTACCGCGGCGCAGCCCCGGTCAATTGGGCGCTTGTCAACGGCGAGACCCACACCGGCGTGACCACAATGCGGATCTCGCGGCAAATGGATGCCGGGGACATCCTGCTATCCCAGTCGACGGAGATCCTGCCGGCAGAGCGCGCATCGGACCTGAATCGGCGGCTGGCACCGCAAGGCGCGGAGTTGTTGATTGAGACCCTGCACGGCTTGCAAGCCGGCACGCTCCGGCCGGTCCCACAGGATCACGAAGCAGCGACTTTTGCGCCGCTGATCCGCAAGGAGGACGGCCTTGTAGACTGGTCATTGTCCGCAAGGGCGATCCAAAACAGGCTGCGCGGCTTCGATCCGTGGCCGGGAATCTATAGCTTCTTCCGAGGCAAGCGGTTGCGCATCCGCGCAGCGCGAGTCGCATCCGAAGGCGATCTGGCACCCGGCGGCATCGCCCTAAGCGCAAAGCAGCTCAGCGTCGGTTGCGGCATGGGAAGGCTTGTGCTGGAGGAAGTCCAACTAGAGGGTCGCAATCCCATGGCGGCGTTGGATTTTGCGCGAGGCTATCGCGTCGCGCCTGGCGAGGAGTTGGGGAATGCCTGAAGAGCGCACCCTAGAACTGCCCGAGGGCTACCGATTCGCGGCGGGCTATGCCGGGATCCGCAAGCAGCGGGCGGACGATCTTGCCTTGATGGTGTCCGACCGGCCAGCAGCCGCTGCCGGCGTGTTCACCCGAAATTTCGTGCGGGCTGCTCCAGTCGACTTCAGCGCGGAAGCTCTGCGCGTCAGCTCGGGCAGGGCCCGGGTGATCGTCGCGAACGCGGGCAATGCGAACTGCGCCACTCCTAACATGGCCGCGGTGGCCGAATCTACGGTGGAGGCGGCGGCGGAACTTGCGACAGTGACGAAGGACCAGATCCTGCTGGCTTCGACAGGTGTGATCGGCGAGTCGTTTGGCGAGGATTTGATTCCTCGCGAACTGCCCAAGCTGTGGCAAGCGCTGGACCGGACTCAGTTCGAGGCGTGCGCGCGGGCGATCATGACTACCGACACCGTTCCCAAGGTGAGATCCTGCCGGATTGAAACGGACCGAGGGACCGTGCGTCTGGCCGGCATGGCCAAGGGGGCGGGCATGATCATGCCCAACATGGCCACCATGCTGAGTTTCGTGTTTACTGACGCCGACATCCCGCCCCCGCTGCTGCGGTCGTTGCTGGTGTCTGCGGTAGACCAGAGCTTCAACTGCATTACGGTGGACTCGGACACCTCCACCAACGACACCGTGTTCCTGCTAGCCAACGGTGCCTCGGGAGTACAGATCGATAAAGGGAGCGACATTGCGGTCAAGCAGGCGCTCCACCAGCTGACGAGGGAGCTCGCTATCGATATAGCACGCGACGGAGAGGGCTCCTCCAAGCTGGCCCAGATCACCGTGACCGGGGCAGCGGATCCCAGCGAGCTCAAGGCGATTGCCATGGCAATCGCCAATTCCCCGCTGGTCAAGACCGCCCTGGCAGGGGCTGACCCGAACTGGGGTCGAATCTTGGGAGCGGCAGGCAAGGCTGGCGTGCAGTTCCATCCGGATCTGGCGGACATCTATGTCAACGGCGTGCAGGTCTGCAAGGCCGGCATGCGGGCCGACTTCGACGAAGCGTCTGTCCAGCGCAGCATGGAAGCGGACGATATAGAGATCGAATTGTTCTTGTCGCCCGGGCGCGACGGTTGCAGCGTGGTCGTCTGGACATGCGATTTGACGGAGAATTACATTCGCATCAACGCCGATTACCGCACCTGAGCGCTCGCAGCAGCCGACACGAAGCAGGCAGTGCGGATACGCTGAGAAGTAGGCAGCGGGCCCTTAGCTCAATGGTTAGAGCAGCGGACTCATAATCCGTTGGTTGCAGGTTCGAGTCCTGCAGGGCCCACCACTCTTGTCTTGTAGGATTCAAAACATCGTTACTACTAGCAATACCACTTTGAGGTTTGATCAAATGCCAGTCCTCGCGGGGTAGACACGGCTGATTCTTTATTCGATGGCGTAACCTCAGGCTCAATAAGTTAGACAAGGGGCTGGCTATTTTGCGCGCATTCGTGTATGTCTGGAGTATGGACGCGCAGAGTGATTCCGCAAAAGTGCCGGTTGTCAAGGAAGTGACGGTGCGCCTGGCACGGCCCGAGGAGCGCCTGCGCTGGGATACGCTGATGGACCAGCAGCACCCGTTGGGGTTCAAGCAGTTCGCGGGGCGCGGGCTGCGCTACGTGGCGGAATGGAACGGCAAGTGGGTGGCGCTGCTGGGCTGGCAAACCGGGGTGTTCCAGTGTCGACCGCGCGAGCAGTGGCTGGGCTGGCACAAGGCGGTGCACTTCCAGCGCCTGCACCTGATCGCCAACAACACGCGCTTTCTGCTGCTAGAGCGAGGCCAGGGCGTGAAGAATCTGGCCTCGCACGTGCTGGGGTTGAACCTGCGGCGGCTGAGCGGGGACTGGCAGGCGCGCTGGGGGCATCCGCTGGAGTTGGCCGAGACGTTCGTGAATCCGCAGCAGTATCGGGGCACGGTGTATCTGGCGTCGAACTGGATCAAGCTGGGGTTGAGCAAGGGCTATGCGCGCTCGAACGGCAAGTACACCGACCAGCACGGGCAGAAGAAGGTGATGTTGGTGTATGAGTTGCGGGCGGGGGCGCGGCAACGGCTGGCGGATCCGAAAGATCGACCGGAGTGGTGTTGCCGGGCGGTGGAGGTGCGCTACGGGGAGTCGGAATTGCGCTCGCTGCGGGAGCAGCTGGAGGATGTGGAGGACAGCCGCAGCGGGCATGGCAAGCGGCACGGGCTGGGCGTGGTGCTGGCGCTGCTAGCCTGAATTCCCATCGCGTTCGGCCGTGTGACAGATGGGACGGCCACTGTCCGGTCAAGACATTGGCAGCGAAGAACTTACGTGTCTATTCATGTCACATGTTTGTTGTAGTTAATATATATAGCCACTATATGATATGTACCATGCCAGATCTCGCAGCCCTCACGAGCAGCGACTCTCGATTTCCGCTAAGTCACTAAGTTCATTCGGATTATTGGGGGTCTTACGCACTCGCCCAGCCGCCCCAGCGCCGTTACGTAGCATCCCAGATGGCTACCCTTGCGCATAGTTGATAGAGTGTGTACTATTATAACTGTAGATTTGCCTGTGACACTGCCCCGCGACGTTTTTCTCCAGCCGGCCACCCCCACCATGCGCCGCTATGAAGCCCTGCGGGCCCGCTTCGTCGAGGGCTGCTCCCTCGCCGAGGCCGCCGACCGCTTCGGCTACTCCCCCGGCTCCTTCCGCAACCTCTGCTCCGCCTTCCAAGCCAATCCTGACTGGAGCTTCTTCGAGCCACCGCCCGCGCCGCCCGCGCCCACTGCGCCCGCCCCGGACAGCAAGTCCGACCGCGATCAACGCATCCTTGAGCTGCGCGATCAGCGCCAGCTCTCCATCGACAGCATTGCCCGCACCCTCTCCGCGCAGGATTGCCCGGTCAGCCCCGCCACTGTTGCCAACGTGCTGCGCCGGGCCGGACGCCCGCGCCTGACCCGCCGGCCCGCCCACCTGCTCGCCGACATCCTCCGGCCCGCCAGCGCCCCGGTCGCCGATGTCCGCCAACTCGACTTGTCTCCCCGCCGCCTGCACACCGCCTTCGGAGGCCTGTTCCTGTTCCTGCCCTGGCTGCAAGCGATCGGCCTTGACCGGCTGCTCGCCGAGCATGCCATGCCCGGCTCCCAGATGCTCCCCGCCGCCTGCGCCTTCCGCTCCCTGCTGGCCCTCAAGCTGTGGGGCATCGGGCGCCCCGCGCAGGCCATGTACGAGGTCTTTGACCCCGGCTTGGCTCTCTTCGCCGGCCTGAACGCCTTCCCCAAGCGCGCCTCGCTCACCGAGTACAGCTGCCGCGTCGACCCGCGCAACCTGCCCGACCTGATGCGCGCCTGGGACGCCGCCGCCCACCAAGCCGGCGTCCCGCGCGGCGACAGCTTCCACCTCGACTTCCACACCATTCCCTACCACGGCGACGACTCACTCGTCGAGAAGCACTACGTGCCCAGGCGCTCGCGCCGCCAGAAGGGCATCCTCGCCTTCCTCGCCCGCGACGACGTGGCGCGCCTGTTCTGCTATGCCAACGCCAACCTCCGCAAGCAAGACCAGCACGACGAGATCCTGCGCTTTGCCGAGGAATGGAAGCAGCGCACCGGCGCTTTGCCCGGCGAGCTGATCTTCGATTCCAAGCTCACCACCTACGCCCATCTGGCACGCCTGCAAGAACTCAAGATCGACTTCATCACGCTGCGCCGCCGCGGCCCCCAACTGCTGGCCGCCATCGCCGCCGCGCCCGCGACCGACTGGCAGCGGCTCACCCTGACCAATATCGGGCGCGCCTACCGCCATCCCCGCGTCCTTGACCAGCAGGTTCGCCTGACGGGCTATCCCGGCACCATCCGCCAACTCGCCATCACCGGCCTGGGCCATGACAAGCCGACCCTGCTGATCACCAACCAGCTCACTGAAACACCCACCCGGCTGGTCGACCGCTATGCCCGCCGCATGTTAATCGAGAACGCCATCGCCCAAGCCATCGACCTCTTCCACGTCGATGCCCTCTCGGCCGCGGTGCCGCTGAAAATCGACGTCGACCTGCAACTCACCGTGATGGCCGGCAGCCTGTACCGCCTGCTGGCCGACCGGATCGGCCAAGGCCATCAGCAGCAAACACCCCGCACGCTGTTCCGCAAGTACGTCCACGCGATGGCCGAGCTGACGATCGACGAGCAAACGATCACCGTCCAATACGGCCGCCGGGCCCACAATCCGTTCCTCGTAAAGCAGGGCTTCGGCGAACAGGCCTGCCGCATACCGTGGCTCGGCAACCGCGTGCTCCGCCTCGCCTTTCCCGACAATGGCCAGCAAGATGTCACATCCTAGACCGCCGTGGGAATTCAGGCTAGTGCTGGCGAAGCTGGCTGGCCGGCACGGCGGCCGGGCTGCGGAAGCGTATTCGAAGACATTGAAGCAGCACGAGTTACAGGCTCTGGGGTGCCGCTGGGACGCGCGCGAGAGGAAATACGTGACGCCCTCGGACACGACCTTCCAGCGGGTCATGGAGCGGACCGACCCGGCCTCGCTGGAGCGCAACATGCAGCGCTGGATGCAGCCCTTGGCGGGCCCGCAGGCGGCGTTGGCCGCGGACGGCAAGCGCATCCGCGGGGCGAACAAGCTGACGGCCGCTGGGCAGCACTGGGAGACGGTGACGCTGGCAGCGCATAGCACGGGTCGGCCGGTGGCCAGCCGCAGCTACCGCGAGGAAGGCGGCGAGCAGGGTGCGCTGCGGGCGTTGCTGGAGGAGGTTGACCTGCGCGGACGGACAGTGACGCTGGACGCCGGGCATGCCGGTCAGGAGATCCAGCGGGCGATCGTCGAGCAGCACGGCGGGCAGGTGCTGGTGCGCATCAAGGGCAACTGCCCGCAAACCTGGGCGACGCTGACGGAGCTGAACTGGGGCCTGGGCGCTGAGCGCAGCTGGCAGGAAGAGAACTGGCAGCGCTCGCGCAACAAGAGCTGGGAGCGGCGCTCGATCGAGGTCTTCACGCCGCATCCCAAACTGCTGCCGTACCCGCATGCCAAGCAGGCTTATCGGATCCAGCACGAGAGCTGCCAGCGGCTGGGCGGCCCGGTCTCGATCAGCTACAGCTACGGCATCACCTCGCTGTCGGAGCAGGCCGCCTCGGCGCAACAGCTGCTGACCTTGCAACGCCGTCACTGGCAGGTGGAGAGCGCCAACCACTATCGCCGTGACGTCTCGCTGGGAGAGGACCACAGCCGCATCCGCACCGGTCACGGCCCGTCCAACGCCGCGGCGCTGAACAACCTGACGCTGGCGCTGCTGTTGTCGCACAGGCCCGGTGAGACGGTGCCGACCGCGCAAACCTACTACGCGGGCAATCGTGACGAGGCGCTGCAACTGCTGTTGACTCCCGGCTAGCGCCGCTGGCGCTGCGCAGCCCCGTAGTCAGGCCCGTCACGGCCTGGCGAATGGCCCCCCTGCGCCGCGTTGCGGAGTTCGCTGCTCGCTGCTCGGCGCTGACACTCTCTCAGCGCCCTCAGCAGCGCAACAAAACCCGCTTTTCCGCGGCAATCCGCTACAGTCTCCGTCTCCCAACGTCAGATTTTCCACCATATCCCCCATCAGCCCATTACGAATCAGCGGTGGCGGGGTAGACCACGCTTGCACCGCTCGATTTCTGCGGACTTGGTGGCGATCTGCGTCAGTTCCGAACCTAGAGCCCGCCTTCGTCCAGGGACAGTCAGTGTGCAAAGCTACTAGCGGGCTGCGCCTGACCACTGCCATTGAAGGCTGCAGCCTCCCGGCTATTTCTAGCGGAATGGGTGCTCTCTATCCGCCCACTTGTGCGATTCGCCGGGCCATCCACTCGACATATGCCGTGCGCGTCATATCCCGTCGCCTCGCCTCGCCGTCTATGAATGCGAGAACTCCCTCGTCGAGCTTCATGTGGACCCGTACAGTGTGGCCAGACAGTCGAATCAGCGGAATCGCGAGAAGGACATGCCCGGGTGGAACCTCAACATTGTTGAAGTCGGACGGACTCGGTGGATCGAGCCCTATAGCCGTGTAGTTTTCCTCGATCGTTACGCGGAGAAGCTCTTCTCCGGCAAGCAGGGCGTCATCTAAGCTCGACCCAACGGGAAACCCCCAGTCGGGAAAATCGGGAAACGCGAGATGGTGCTGGCCGAACAATTGATCGTCAGGGTCGTCACAGACGCCCCACAGCGCTGGGTATCGGTGCATGGCTTTAGTTCTCCCTTCACTCGCACGAGTCGAGCGTCTTGGTGATCGAGGCAGCAACCGGCGGTGATACCGCCCGATGGCGGGGTAGCGCAATGATGGCATCGATACCGAGGTGACGGTAGATGTCGTGGTTGGAACCACGCCGAACCAAGTGCCAACCGCCCCTTTCCATGCAGCGCTTAAGGTGTCGCCTTGAAGTGTTCATGCACATATAATTGCACACGAAATGTCTTATGTCAAGGCTTCGGCAAAAAAATTAGGCAGGCAAGTGCTGTTCGGCAATCGCAGTGCCCACTTCGACGGTCCACGGAGTCTGCCATCGAACATGTGTCCCAGCCTGACCTCTACAAGAGGTTCTGGTAGCGACACGTTGAACCGCGGCAAGGTATGTGGCGGGCACTCGACGGTCTGTCGCGCTACATCGCTACGCCAAGGGTTGCCAAGCATCGGCTGTTCGTGCAGTTGTCGCGTCGTGCTCCCGAACGTGCGCACGTTCGGCACACGGTCCTCGCGTGGCGGCCCGCACACCCAGTGCTCGCGGCTGCCCAAATCGATCCCCGCCACGTGCGGGCGGATCACCTGCAGGGCCTGCCGCGGCCCGGTCTAAGGGGGCGTAACTGCCGGGGCGCCCACGCCGATTGTACAGCAGCGTGTTTCAGTCTGAATGATCCGGGCAGCGCCCGGGGGCGGGACTAGCCTGGAGCCACGCTGAGCACCTCACCATCACCGATTCCGGATCGCCCTAGACCAGATGGGCCTACGCCCGGCGCACAGGATTGAGGATGTTTCGGAAAAGCTGATCAACGCCCGCGACCGCCCCTGCGCTCTGGGGATCGCGGCCCGACGGTGTCGTGCGTGCCCAGCCGCTCGTTCAGGACTCGCGCAACGGGTGCCGACACGACGTCCAGCTGTGGAACAGCCTGCTTGTCGCGGGGCTCGTAGCCCGCGATCTCCACGGGGGTATAAGGGCATTCCTGCAGGGCCCACCACCGCTCTCGTCGATCGTGGCGTCAGACCGTTTCCGGGGTCGGATGGACCCAAGGCTTGCGGTACGGCCGCGCCAGTTTGGCATTGGCCTCGTCGTCGCCCACCGCCGAGTGCGACTCCGGATCCCAGCGAATGGAACGGCCGATGTCTAGAGAGACGTTGCCGAGCAGGCAGCACGCCGTCGAAATGTGCCCTTGCTCGATGTCGGCGACTGGCTCGGAGCGGTTATCGATCGCGTTGAGAAAGTCCTTCATGTGTGCCCGCAAGACGGGGAACTCGTGAGCCCCCAGCCTCGAATCGACCGTGTCGACGTTGTCGATCTCGTACTTGTCCATCTCGGAGGGAGCCTGCCTGAGAATCGGCTTTTCAGACTTGTCCACCGGAATAAACTCCCACTTCGTGGTCGAGCCCTTGAACAGGCCCTTCTCGCCGTAGATGAAGTAGGCCCACGGATAGCCGGGATAGACAGGATTCCCCCAGTTGCGGTGTGTCCACACCACGTTGAGATCGGGGAACGAGAAGGTGGCCGTCTGGGTGTCGGGCGTGTTGGCCTTGCTGCCTTTGTCGACGAAGATGCCGCCGGTCGAGTGAACCACCGAGGGCCAGCCTAGATCGAGCGTCCAGCGCACAAGGTCGAGCATGTGGATGCACATGTCGCCGATGACGCCATTGCCGTACTCCATGAAGTAGCGCCACCGCCGGGGGTGGGTCCACTGACAGAACGGACGCATCGGTGCCGGGCCGGTCCACATCTCGTAGTCCAGGTGCGCGGGGGGATCGATGTCCGGTGGATTGCCGCGAGGGCTCCTGTAGACATAGCAGCAGACCTCGGCGTGCGAGATCTTGCCGAGCATGCCGCTCTGTATGCGGTCGCGCGCTTCGATCAGATGGGGGGCCGAGCGGCGCTGCGTGCCGACCTGCACGACGCGGCCGTATTTGCGGGCAGCCGCCACCATCGACTGTCCTTCGACGACGTCGACCGAGATCGGCTTTTGGACATACACGTCGGCACCGGCCTGCATGGCCTCGATGGCGGGCAGGCAATGCCAGTGATCTGGCGTGGCAACCTCGACGATGTCCGGCTGCTCCTGCTTGAGCAGTTCGCGATAGTCGCCGTAGGTCGCGGGCGCCTTGCCGGACTTGTGGCGTTTGGCGGCGGTCTTCGCATCGGCTGCCAAGCTCTGGCTGTCCGGATCGCATAGGGCGACGATCTCGACGTCTTCAACCTGTACAAGGCGGAAGAGGTCGTTCTTGCCGTACCAGCCGGAACCGACAAGCGCAACCCGCCTGGGCTTGTCCGCCGCCCTGGCACCCATGAGTGTCAGGCCGGCCGCTGCGGTGCCGACAAACGTGCGCCGATTGAGGATTTGCTGTGCCATGTTGGGTCTCGCCTCACAGAACACTATCACAGATTCCACTGTCAGCAGCTACGGGCCCGGTCGAAACAGTTCCGGTCCGATCATTGACGCTGCGACGAGTCACGCGGACGCTTCGATTTGTTACGAACAGGATCGCAGCAGTCGTGATGCGTGGTCAGACTATGGCAGGGCTATGAGTTTCGCTCGCAAATGGGAAACACCCGTAAGTTCGGGTGAAGATCTGCGCCGCATCGCCTGCTGTATAGCGTTCATGACGAACACAGAGAGCCGCTGCCAGTCGAGGGATGAGGCAAGCGTAGGCCCGACCCCGATGATCCACTGAAACAGATCGCTCATCGTCTGCCTCGTGTCGACAATTGGCAAGCCCGGGTCAGAGCGATCACACTTTGTTCCTTTCGGTTGGCCGAGGCTCGCCCTTCGCGGACCGCCTTCGTGCAGTTGGCAGTCGCATGTCGCTATTCAGGTCTACGTATCTGTGGCGAGTGTGCCCTACTGCGCGTCCACAGCTAGGCGAGTGGCCGTTCTGGATCACGGCCCTAGCCTACGGTTCTGAGCCGATTCGAGCGCAAGCTCCTATATTTCAAGGAGATGCACTTGAATCAAATGCGTCTCTACTGCCTATAAGCGGTGGCGATGTGGGTTAGATCTGGATTCCCTTCAGTAACTCCATGGCGCGGTCCTGCTTCTCGCTCAAGCGCGTCTCGAGCTCGAATTCGGACGCGCACGAGCCCACCTGGCTCGCGGCCCGGCCAACGTTGCGCGTGACGTTCGCCAGCGACTGCAACAGTGTTTGGAGGCCGTGTAGCGGCGTGCCGCGTGTCGCTTTCTGGAGCTTGGCACTGGCCGGTGGCTGGGCCGCCGCGACCCGATCAAGCCGGCGTCGCTGGGCCCCCTTGGCCGTCGCGGTGGGATCGACGGAGGAGCTTGGAACAGTAGACCTTGCCGATTTGGACAGACTCGATGATGCCGATGTGTATGGCGGGCATCTCTAGCACCTACAACATGAGAAAGCTTGAAGATCCACCCTAAACGCCATGAAATCAGTAGGTTAACCCACCGTCCATCGCAAGAATGTGTCAGAACTGCTGCCTAGAGGATTTTAGCTTAATCCCCGTATTTTATTCGTAGGTTATATGATATGCTGGCCTTGCATCGGCAAACTAATGCCATGCAGATCAACACAGTGCAAAACGCACAGGCAAGAGTGATGGTCCGGCACGGCATTCATGCCAGAGGCTCCTGCCATCGGCTGTACGGCCGGAAAAATCCGAGAATGCCGGATCTGATCTTCCCAGAGCATCGTGCCGAGCTTCTGGTGTGCGGATGCTCGTTGCATGGGCCGAACTGCTACTTGTTTCCATGGCCGACATCGAGACCGGGTAACCAGAATCTGAAGATCGGCACCAACCTCGAGTGTGCCGAGGGCCACCTAGATCGATCGGCGGCGGTTTCGTGGCGTGTCCTAGTCAGCTTCAGATGTGATTTCAAGGACCGTACCAAGCGTCCGCTTTGCACGGTGCTGAATCCACAGCAGGCGATGGCTACAGTCCAGAGTCCGTGGCAGCTAGCGTTTGGAGAATCCCCAGAATGCCAATTGACGTGAACGAATGGTTCCTACTCCACTCCGGCCCGGGTATGCACTGGTATCTGAAGCGCTTGTCTGGCACCGAGACGCTCGCGAATGGAGATCGTGAGCCCGGCCCGTGGTTTCCGAAGGAGTTCCTGTTTGCGCTGTTTCCCGCCCTGAACAGGCCTAGAGATCTGAATCCAGATACTCGGTTCGACCTTTATATCGACTCCCACGACGATCAACGAAGCGTGCGGGCTGTTTGGTTTAACGGCAAACTCCATTCTGGAGCACGGGACGAGACAAGGTTCTGTGAGCCGGGCGGCCTGGCCTCTGCCCTGCAAGATCCCGAAAGCACCGGGGCCTTGGTCGTGTTCGCGTTTTCAGAGGCCACTCCAGACAGCGAAGCCGCGTGCCATGCCTGGGTCTCTCGGAATGCATCCGACGAGGATCAGATCGAAAACTGGTTTGGCCCGATCGAACCAGGTATCGGCGTTGCGGTGATTCCACACCCGGATACGGTTTCCGAATTCGCTTCCGGCACTAAGGGATCTCGCCAAAATAACCTAGTCATTTATTCCCGAGGAACCAAGGTGTAGTTCCATTCGCCGTGAAAGTCGGCCCGCTCGATGGAGAGCTGCTCCATCTCTTCATCCGTGACCTTCCTCCCGGACTCGTAGCTGTTCTCGTCCAGCTCGGATTGGATCCTCAATCCCTGCTTGGTCGTGACCGCCCCGATCAGGTTCACCACCACCTCCCGGCACACCAGCGGCCGGCCCCTCCAGTTCTGGGTGATGTGACTGACCATGCGGTGCTCGTTCCTGGCGGGAAATGGCACACCGAAACCCGCAGCCCCAGCTCGTCCGCCAGCCCCTGCAACTCCAGTTTCCACAGCCGTCCTCGGCTGCTGTTCGAACCCCCTCCGTCGCACGTGATCAGCAGCCGCTGCGCCTGCGGATACGCTGGCAGCCCCATCTTGCGCCACCAGCGCCGCAGGGTCTCCACCGCGAATTCCGACGTGTCATGGTCCACCCCCACGCTGACCCACCCTGCATTCGCCGCCAACAGTACACTCCGTAGGGAATCGCCTTGCCGCGCTCCGCATCCTGAAAGTCATACAGGTTCACTTCCTCCGGCTGCCCCTCCGGCCGCCATTCCCGGCCCCCGTTCCGATACAGTCCCAGATTCTCCTTCTTCTTCGACCGACACCACCGGCTGCCCCGCCCCTTGAAACTCCCGCACTCGCTCGTCGATGTACCGGAACTGCCCGTCCCGGTCCGCATGTTGCCGCCCTTCCAGCGTCTTGCGGTTGGCCTGCAGGCTGTAGCCTAGCGCGTGTAGCAGGCGGTTCACGCTGCGCCCGCTCACTGCGTGCCCCTCCGCTTGCAAGCACTCCGCCAGCCGCGCCGCGCTCAGGCACGTCCAGCGCAACGCGCTCATCGGATCCCGCCGCGTGACCGGGTCCAGCTTGCGCTCCAAGGCCACCCGCAACTCCGGGTCACGCTCGCTCAGCGCCTTGCGCTCTCCCCCGCTGCGGCGCAAGCGCTGCCCCTCCGCTCGCGGCACCGGCTCGAGCCCGCCCTCAATCTCCCGCAGACCTGCCCGCACCGTGTTACGCGAGGGCTGGCTCCCGGAGGAGGGGGCACCGGGCAAGATGATTTCCGAACTCACGATTAGAATGGAAACGGCGTCCTCGTGACAGTGAGACCGCTGTTCACCGCAATGACGGCTCGTGCCTTCGGACTTGTAGGTGTTGGGATAGCGGCGACGCTTCTGTTTTCGATCAGTCTCCAGTCATCTCCAGCACAACTCGAGGTCTTCCCGAACCACACTCGCCTAGCCGTCGGTGAGCAGATCCGCTATTCGGTCTTCCTATTCCAAGAGGGACCTCCGAAGCAGGTCGAACACTATAGCCTTACGTCCAGAGACCCGGCAATCCTTCGCGTGGTCAGCAAATGGCAGCTCGAGGCAGTTTCACCTGGGACCACGGATGTGCTCATCCACAGCGATGTCGGCGAGCGAGAGTTGTCGATCGATGTCGGCCCGGAGGCGCAGCCCGCGATGTCGGCTACGCATCACTCAAAGGTCAAGCGTCTGGTTGGCGAGGAACTGCTCTTCGTCGGCCACGCCAATCTGGATGGGTTCGACCACACGGCGGTGGCAAAGCCCGGCATAGATCGGCTCGTGCGAGAGTTCAAAGCACGTGGCCATCCCGTCATCTATTTCGTCAGTGAGGACTATCCGTATTGGTACACCGATGACCGGGAGCCCGATCTGGCAGTCGTGAGCGAAGGGCAGGAGCACGAGATCTTGGTCGATGCCGGGCGGATTGTATTCACTGGAGGCGACTTCATGTTCTGTACACCACGGAACGCTCAGATGACGCTACACGGCATGCTCAAGGCCGCGAATCGAGAGCGCATCAATTTCGTGTTTGCGACGGATGCAATTTGGGCCGTCGACATATTCGCGCTGGGGCGTTTCCACCCGTACCCAGCCCCGATGGCACTCTTGGATCACCTCTTCTCAGAGCACGCGTCCTATAAGGATCGATACAAGCGGGTAGTAGTTCCGTTCCTAGAGCGGCTCTTTGAAGACTTTCCGGTCATGGGATATCCGGCTACCGTGCCGAAGCCTCCCTTAACTGAGCTAGTTGAAGGCTGGACCGTTGAGGTGGCGATTGACAATGCTTTCGCGCAGCACTACCAGTCGGGCGATCCTAACAAGATAATCCGCTTCGACTTCCTGTCTGCATCCGGGAACTGACGCTGATTGGAATTGTCGAGCGGAGACTTCGCGGCGCGTTCGCCGCACGCACGGTTTCGATCGGGGGTGGTCCTTGCCATGACCCTCGTAAGATGATCGTAGCCGTGCGGGGCTTCGCCCATAGCCCGCAACCCATGCGGAGCGTATTGCCATGCCGATATGAGAACCATGTTGTGCATCGCTACTCGGAGCCGCTCGGAAGATCTCGATCTTGATAGACAATGTAGATTGCAACGGTTGAAGTGGTTAACGATGAGAGTTCAGGTGTCCAAGTGGGGTAATAGCCTAGCGATACGAATCCCCAAGGCAGTCGCCGAATGCCTGCGAGTCCAAGAAGGGCGCGCGGTGGATCTCACAATCGACGGTGAAGCAGTAATCATGCGTTCCTGCCAGCCGAGATACACAATCGAAGAACTGGTCGCCGAAATGCGGCCCGGCGACGAGCCAGAGATCTTTGACGATGTCAATACGCCACTTGTTGGACGCGAGACACTGTGAGCAACGCTCCGGACCACTGCGACTTGGTGTGGGTGGACTGCACCCCTCAGGCAGGTCATGAACAAGCTGATCCCCGACCTGCGCTTGTAGTCTCACCGCGGATCTACCATGAGCGGTCGCATTTGGCAGCAGTGTGTCCCATCACGTCCAACGATGACCTTTGGCCGTGGAAAGTGAAGCTGGCTAACGACATGCCAACTTCCGGCGCAATCTTGGTTGACCAAGTCCGCTCGATCGATCGCGCTAGCCGGAGGCTGAGGATCGCATGTCAAGTATCAAACGCAACGATGGCTGAAGTGCAAGCGAAGCTCGCGGCGCTGTTGGGCATTCTGGGCCCTGATCGCTAGGATCGCCACCCAACGTTCAGCGGCGAATGGTCGCATAGGAGACGTCGCACCAATGCGGGCTAGGAGCGGCACGAGTCGGCTTCTTTACCCGTAGCACGTGATCGCCCGACCTCCCTCTCAGCACCTCGCCTCTCGCCATCTCGCTTCGCTCAAGGAGTTGGGCGAACAGGTTACGACCTACAGTGCAATGCTTGCGAACCGCACTCGCCAGATGGCCGGACGTTGAATGGTCCTGGCACCCCCAGATTGCAGTGACCCGGCGGTCGACCTCAAGCGGCAGGCGGCATGCGCAGTGACCATTCCCAGGCCGTCTGGACGGACACACCCGCCGGCACTTCTTGCGGAAAGCCGTCCGCAGTCAGCGTCAGGACAAGCTTGCCGGCCTCTGGTACCGCAGCGCCCGCCGCTTGCAAGGCTCGCACCTCCCTCTCGGCGGTGGCCGGGTCTGACAAGTCGGTGCAAACTTGGATGAGATCCGCCTCGCCACCGGGGCCTCGGGCTAGGAAATCCACTTCAAAGCCTTCCCGGGTCCGAACATAGGTAATCTCGCATCCTCTGCGCTCGAGTTCGATGAACACGGCTGTCTCCAAGGTTTGCCCTGCCGGTCCTGTCGAATATCGGAACCAGGCCTGTGTCCACAGGGTACGCCTTGCGAGGGTTCACCATCCGCTGGCGCTCCGACACCGATTCCATCCAGATCACGCGTACCAAGAAGCAGTCATCAAGGTACCCGAGCAACTGGTGCACATAGTCCTTGGAAATCGCGATCCCTTGCGACTTCAGGGACGCGTAGAACTTCTCGACGCTGAAGAGTGATCCGGCGTTGCCTAAAAGCTGCCGAGCCAGCCAGCGAAGTCCGGTCACGTTCCGCACGTTGTGGCGCTCCACGACGTCCCGGAACAGTGCGACGTCCACATAGTCCCGCAGCAACTGCCTGCGCACGGGGACTTCTAGGCCCAACTTCCACGGTGCAAGAATGTGCCGTGTAATGAGTCCCGAGGGATTGTTGTTGACTAGAAGTCATTGTCATGGAATGGGTTAGATCTCCGAAGCGCTGAAGGTTCCCCGCTTTTCCGACGGCTTTCCGCGGGGTTTCAAACCTACTCTTGGTGACTAGGTTCCGGCTCCTCGCCCCAGTCCACTTCCAAGGCCGGGGCCGCGTGCGGCTGGATTCCCAGCAATTCAAACGCCCGCTTCTGGAGCGGCTCGAGCGCGCTCAGCACCGGCACCCGGTGCTCCGGCGCCGCCTCCAGCCGCAGTTCCATCGCCGTCAGCGACGACAGGCTCCCCAGCAAGTCCGGGAAGCTCTGCAGCGGAAGGCCCTCCTGCGTGGACCGCCGCGTGCGGTCCTTGGCCTTCGCTGCCTCCGACCGCTCCCGCGGGCTGACCGGCCCCCCGGGCAGCTTCTCCCGCTCATCCGCGAACAGCAGCGGTGCCAGCCGCTGCCGCATGTGCCACTCCACGTAGTAAGCCAGCATGCACAGCAGCAGGTGCGCCCGCACCCGCCGCTCCTTCCAGTGGAACACCGGGCGCACCGCCAGCAGCGACTTCATCGAGCGGAACGCACGCTCGACCCGCGCCAGGCTCTTGTACGCCGCCACCGTCTCGCGGTCCCCCAGCGCCTCCTGCTCCAGGCTCGTGCGGATCACGTAAATCCCGTCCAGACGCGCCTCGTTCTGGATCGACGCGTCCTTGCGCCGCGACGAAAACGCCCCCGTGTCCTCCTCAAACGTCCACTCGAAGTGCTTGCCCATCTTGCGCCGCCGCAGCCCGCCCAGGCGCCGGTTGAACTCGTCCCGGTCGTACTTGCCAGCCGTGTAGCGCGCCGCCAGCTGAGCCGCCTCCTGCTCGGTCGCCCGCAGCAGCTCCTCGCGCTTGCGCCGCCGCTCGGCCGCCACTAGCGGGTTGCAGCACACCAGCAGGCGCTCGCCGGGAAAATCGTCGCCCGTCACGCTGGCCAGCCCCCAGCTGTCGAACAGGCCGGGCTGGATGACATCTGCGTCCGCCAGCCGCCGGATGGTGTCGTTGCGCAGGGCAGAGATCCAGTCCAAGCCGGCCGGCTTGAGGTCTGCGTCGATGCGCGTCTGGGCGATCATGCCACGGTCCCCGACCAAGGCGATGCGGCGCAGGCCGAAACGCTTGCGCAGGGCATGCACTTGGTCGGCGAGGGTGGCCGGATCGGCGGTGTTGCCGGCGAAGGCCTGCACGGCGATCGGGCAGCCGTCGGGGCTGCACAGCAGGCCGTAGACGATCTGGGGCCGGTCGCCGCGGTGGTCGCGGGAATAGCCGCGGGCGGCAAGTTCGCAGCGCGCGCCTTCCAAGTACGACGAGCTCACGTCGTAGAGGGCGAGAGGTGCGCCCTTGAGGTGCGCCGCGGCGAGCTGGCGCTCGATGTCGTGCTGGCGTGGGGCAAGCCAGTCCATGGCGGCGTAGAGGTCGTCAGCGGAGGCGTTGCGGACATCGAGCAAGGCCGCGAGGGTGGACTGGCCGGCGGGGCCAAGTTCGCGTTCGACGCGCAGCTTGGAGCCGGGGCGCAGCAGGCGGGCAGCAATCATGGCCAGCACGAGGGAACGGGAGCGGCAGGGCTGGCGGCACAGGCGGCGGTCGAGGCGGAGGTGGCGGATGACGCCGAGGATGGCGCTGACGGCGCCGTGCTGGCGGGCCGGGCCGGGGAGCAGGCCGGAGCCGTCTTTGCCGAGGGGGAGGCGGTTGGCAAGGGCAAGGCGGAGGAGGTCGATGAGGTTCTGGGGGAGAGCGGAGAGATTGGCGAGAGTGCGTTTCTTGACCTTGCCGTGTTCCCAGTAGGATTCGCGCAGGAGATGGCAGGGGGACTTGCGGGCGAAGGTGGAGGTGATGTGCATTGTATGACTAGGATAGCGAGACCGTTGATGGTGCTAACTGATTTTGATTAAAGCACACTAATTCTAGATTGTCAAGCGAATCGAGCACAAATGTATGACTAGGATTCAAGGTCTTCAAGCGTGAAATTGGACCGCGGGCGGCTGGCTCGGGCCTTGGCAATCGCGCAATGCCCTTGAAGACAAAGAAGTTAGGGGCTAAGTTCCGCGCAGGTCCGAAATTGACCGTCTAGTTACTGGAGGGGTAAGTTGGGTCTAGGCATTGGGCTTCCGGGAAGCCTCCCATGACGAGCCAATCGATATAAGCTCGCTCCATCCGCGACCTCACCCGGGCTGTCAGTCTGCTGCCGTCCAAGTGGGCTTCCTTCCCGCCGTGCCGGAGTACCTCTTCAAAGCTGAACGTATGTAGGAGAATGCGCCATCCCCTGCCGCGCAGCGCGGTTGCGATTTCCTGTGAGAGCAGGCCTGCGGACGAGCCCGTGACGATGACATCATCCCCCTCGGCCTCGAGAACCCGCCGGACAAATCGCTCCCACCCTCCAACCAATTGGACCCCGTCAAAGTGCCAAGTCACGCGAGTCTCTCGGCCAGACTCCGTAAACAACCGTCGGTGCTCGTCGAGCAGGAAGCCAAGATCGGAGGCGTCTACGTCGGCGAGACGCTCGTCCTCAAACGAAACGAAGGGCAGTAGGTGTAGCGGTGTGCCCTCTCGAACTTCCGCGGAACGCAACTGATGCAGGAACGTGGTCTTGCCCGCTCGACGCACTCCGACGACGGCGCTAACCTTGCCGGGAACGTGGATTCTGCCGGAGACGTTGCGAGTGGTCAGGGTCGGCAGCGGCCTCGCGACAGAATCCGTGAGCAGTTCACTGAATATCTGCTTCAGTCTTGGCCGTGAGACGGCCATTCCAGCAATTTCCCCTTTTGATAGGGGCTTATATACAATCCTAACCAAAGCAACCAATTTTCATTTCATTGCAAGCGGCTACCGGCGCTTGGATTTCCGTCCTGTGCGCTGGATGTAGTCCCAGTTATTCTCGCCTTTGGGCGGTGCTGCCAGCAACGCACGCATGATGTTCTCGGGAGTGTCGGCAATTGGCTCGGGCAGAGGGTATTTGACCGGACGCCCGCGCGGTCGCTTGGGCTGCTCCGTTGGCTTGCTCATCGTGTCCATCCTAGAACACGCCCTAGCGTTGCTGCTGGCGTGTGGCGCGGGGCACTCATAGCGCCATTTCCCGCGCCCCGGAATCCCGCCCGTTGGCGCGCTTCAGATCCTGGTACCGCAGGCGCTTGCCGATCATCCGCAGCATGGTGCCTTCCATCTGCTCCAAGGTGTCCGCCGGGCGCTCATTGTGGCGTCCCGAGAATTCGTTCACGTAGCGCTGCAGGTGCTTCGGCGACATCTTGTGGTAGGTCCCCACATAGCCGCGCTTAAGCATGCTCCAGAACGACTCCACGCCATTGGTGTGGGCCTGCCCGCGCACATACTCGCTGACCGAGTGCTGGACGGCCTCATGCGCGAATGGCAGTGTCTCGTAGGCACTGGCCTCGTCGCTATAGACCGTCGCGTGGCGCTCCGCAGAGTTCTTGACGAAGCCTTGCAGGGTGTGCTTGTCGGTGCCCTCCACGGCCTTGGCCACGACGCGCTTCGTGGCGCGGTCGCGAGCGCCCACAACCGCCGCCTTGCCGACCGGGCCGCGCCCCGTCAGCTGCTCGCGAACATGCTTTGGCATGTTCTTGCGCTTGCCGCCCAGATAGGTCTCGTCGACCTCGACAGGCCCCTCGAAGCGCCCCTCGCTGCGGTCCCAGGTCTCGCGGATGCGATGTGCCAGGTGCCAGGCCGATTTCTGCGTGATGTCCAGATCGCGGTGCAACTTCATGCTGGAGTCGCCCTTCAGATTGGTTGTCAGCATGTAGGCCGCGATGACCCACTTCTGGGCACCGAGGTTCGAGTTCTGCATGACCGTGCCGGTGCGCAGCGAGAAGAACTTGCGGCACTTCCGGCAGCGATAGCTCATGTTCGGATGCTTGGCGCCAGACTGCACGTTCGTGGAGCCGCAGTGCGGGCAGCTCGGGCCGTTTGGCCAGCGCAGCGCGGCAATCCAATCCTCGGCGTGCTGGTCGTCTGGGAAAAGCCTGATCAGCTGCACGATGGAAATGCCCTTGCGGCGGGCCTTGCCCGGGCCCGGATGGTCGTGTTTCCGGCGTGTTCTCATAACACTACTATGGTAACCACTACAGCTTCACAAGTCAAGCGCAATCAATGATTTAGAGATGGATTGCGCAGGTTTTTCCTACAAGCAAAATTGGTGGCTTTGGTTAGGATTGTATATAAGCCCCTTTTGATAAGGATAAGATTATCGAAATTTCTCATGATATCCAGGCTAAATGAGCGATACCGCCTCCAAAGCTCGTGCTAACTTGCACAAATCACCGTCTAAGGAAGACACATGTCGGCAGATTTCTTATTCCGAGCAGGAGAAATTGGCTCCGGCCTTCTTGGCTCGCTCGTCCCGAAACCCGTGATCTGTAGTTTGGCGGCACAATCGCCCAGGAATCTGTCCGCGCATCCGATGAGCCGCTGGCCATTCACTGCGATTGAGAACTGACTCGAGACTTTCGGCGTGGGCCATCCGCTCGACCGCCCGTCATCGTCACAGACCGCATCGGCGACAGGATGGAGTTGGGCCGATTGGACTTGCGCCCGAGACTGGCAAGACTATCTGTGACGTGGATCGAAGTCTATCCGCCAGCGCGGGACATGGCCGCAAAATACCTCATCGCCTGCTGCTGTGCCCAGAACCACGACCCGCTCCGACCGAGGAACGCCACATGCCCGCCATGCGGCGGAGCCAGCAACGCGATCCACGGATTCTGCTCGAACGCATCCTCATCAAACGCCCGGAACGGGATGAAGGGATCGTCCTGCGCATGCAGCACCAGAGTCGGGATCTGGATCTCGGCTAGGAAAGCGGCGGACGAACTCTGCCGGTAGTAGTCCGCGGCGTCCGCAAATCCAAAGCCCGGTGCCGTGATCTCTTCGTCAAACTGCCAGATCGTCTTGATCGAGGACAGGTTCCGCTCTGGAAACTCGTTCGGCATCACGGCCATCTTCCGCCGCAGCGCAGCGCGTAACTGGCGCAGAAAGCGCTGCTCGTAGACCCAGTTCCGCAATCTCCCAATTTCGCGCGAGCACAGCGCCAGGTCGATGGGCGGCGAGACCGCGCAGACGGCACGCACGTGGCCCGGCGCGCTCGCTCCCCATTCCCCCGCGAGCTTGAGCGCAATGTTGCCGCCCATCGAATAGCCCAGTATGTACACAGGCCGCGGAGCGAGCTCTTCTACGACCCGGCGCAGGTCATGGGTCAGGCCGGAGTGATACAGCGTCCTGCAGAGATGCTCCGTGCCGCCGCAGTTGCGCACGTTCAGGCGGAAAGAACCGAACCCGGCCGAGAGCGCGGCCTGCGCGGAGGTGAGCATGTACGGGGCCCGGTCGCAAGCGGTCAGGCCGTGTAGCGCCAAGACAGCCGGACGTTGCTCGGCCGGAAGATCCGTGTCGGGCTCGTTCACCTTCGCCAGCACGGTCGTCTCGGCATCGGTGACGAAAAATCGCGACTTGGTCGGAAATCGCCCGCTGTCCAGCGAGCGCGGCCAGTAGCGCGCCACGATCGTTTGTGCGTCGCCGTGCCGAATCAGCGGATAGTAGGGAACCAGCCAATCCCCGCGCCTCAAGATGTCGGCAGCGCGCCGTGCAGCCGGGCGGGCTTCAGCGAGAGGCACTGGAGGGCTCGGCGAGCAACTCAGCCAGTTCCTTGCGCAGGCGCTCGACTTGATCGCCCCAAAACGCTTGGTCCCGGCCGGCATGCTCGTAGCGGATCACCCCGTTACGGTCCACCAGCATCATGTATGGCACGTATGGCCGCGCCATCACGGACAGGTCGGCGAAGCGCACCCAATCCGAGCGCATCGAGACGCCGATCGGAAACTGCACGCCGTGCTTGCTCTTGAAAGAGTCGATGTTCGCCGGCGCTCTGGGGTTCACCGCCATGCCCATGATCTCGAACCCCTGGCCGGAGAACTCGCTATAGATCGGAGCCAACGACTCGCAGGTCTGCTGGCAGTGCGGACAATCCGTGGAGATCCACAGCACGGCGACGACTTTGCCCTTCAGCTCGGCCAGCTCGACCACCCGGCCGTCGGTGGTCTTGAGCTGGAGCGGCGGGGCCTCGCGGGGGACCTCCCCCGCACCCAGCCCTGCTGCCGAAACAAGGGCTGCGAGGATGCAAGTGGCGATGCGCATAGGCGTGGGCCGACGTATCGGTGCCGACAATCGCAATTTATCACAATCGCGAGCGAGCCGCCCGAGCTCAGACCGCTTGGCGGGCCCCGCCGCCTCGACAAGCGCCGGGACCCGCTCAGCGCGATACGACGGACTCGGCGTAGAGCAAGTCCCCGGTCAGCCCGTCGTAATACTGGAACACCGCTTGGGGGTTCTCGTAAGCCACCAGCCGATCGCCGCTCTCGGAGGGGTTGTTGAAGACGTTGTTCACCTGTACGACGCAGTAGATCGGACGCCGCCGATACTCGTTGGGCGTGTCGTTGACGATGAAGCTGGACCAGCGGATCTCGCTCTCGCGGCCGAACGAGTCGTACATGCCCGACTTCGGACGGTTGCCTTCCGAGCGCAGCGGGTGGTTGGTGGAGTTGTGCGGGCCCGAGGCGAACTCCCAAACGCGGTCGGTGAGCTTGATCGCGAAACTGTTGTGCAGATCCCCGGTCAGCACGAATACCGGCTTGCCCAAACCGTCCCAGAAGTTGATCATGTCCTCCCGCTCCCACAGGAAGGCGGTCCACGCATCGTCCTTGTTGGTCTCCGAGATGTTGGCCGACCCGGTGCCGCCGACGTGCGAGATCGAGAAGTTGACCGAGGAGACGATGAAGAAGAAATCGGCATCGGAGGCCTGCATCGTCTGCTTGACCCAAGCCTTTTGCTTCTCGCCCAGCATGGTGCGTCCCACCCTCTCGCGATCCTTGGTGTCGTGCATCATGCGGTACGAGCGGGTGTCCAAGTACAGGAACTCGGCGTTGGAAACACGCTTGCTGAAGTAGGAGCGCCGCCCGATCGAATAGACCGGCTGGCCGTCCTCGACGGCCGCCGGCCGGATGCGCAATCGGTTGGCGTCCAGCACCTCTACCACTTCGTACACCTTCGAGTTCGGATCGCCTCCCTCGTCGTCGGCGTCGCTTCCGTCGGGGTTCTGGCCCAGCAGCATCACGCCCCAGTCCGGCGTGCCCCAATGCACCTGCAGGGTGGCCTCGGCTTCAAGGCCGCTGAAGTCCGCTTCCGGATCCGTCAGCACATCGCTGCCAGCCTCGAGCTGCGCTCGGCCGTAGACGATGCCAGGCGTGTCGGGCACGGGATTGCTCCACCCGAGGTAGTCGTACCAAGCGCGGGTGCCGACATCGCGGAACACCGCCCGCCGGTTGCGCCGCCCCGGCTCGCCCGAGCCATAGATGTCGTTGAGCAGCTCGTGGTCGTCAAAGGTGTAGTACGAAGGCACGTTGCGGTGCCAGGCGCGCAGGTTGGCGCCGTTGTCGTAGAAGTTCTTGTAGTTCTCCCACACGCCGACTATGGACGGCATCAATTGCACCTCGCGGGGCGCTTCGGCCGCTTCGGTTCCGGTCTGCTCGCGCCATTGCTCGGCGGTGTAGCGGCGGGTGTCGTTCTCGTACAGCCAGTCGCCGTTGAGGATCGCGAAATCGACGGCGCTCTTGTCGCTGTCGCTGGTCAACTCGCGCAGCATGGTGCCGTGCGTGAGCAGCGCCCTGCCAATCGGGCTGCCGCTGGCATTCTGATTGTTGCCGCAGGCGAACTCGAAGCGGAAGTTGTAGCGCCCCTCGG
This sequence comes from Bryobacterales bacterium, assembly GCA_965207255.1. GTDB lineage: Bacteria > Acidobacteriota > Terriglobia > Bryobacterales > UBA6623 > VXMF01. The sequence continues at coordinate 2,608,281 of OZ242276.1, forward strand.
GATTGTGCTCCGTCTTGAGGGCGGACGGATCAGGCAGGGTGTGGAACGAGCCGGATCGCTCCTCGCTGCCCGCGGCAGCGCTGCCCGTGCCGATCTCGTAGAAGTACTTGGTGTCGGGCTCAAGCCCCTCAAGCATCGTCCAGCCGGTGTTGTCGTCGGCGAGCATGGTGGTGCCCGTGGCGGTCATCGTCAGCGCATCCGCGGCCGTCCCGTAGAACACGGAGAACTCGCCCGCCCGGGACGTGCGGGCCCAAACGCCGACGTGGTTGTGGCCCAGCCGGCCCAGCACCGGGCCGTGGGTGATGCCGGTGTCCATCTCGCCCGCAGGCTGCGTGCCGCTGCCGCACCCCCAGGCGAGAATCAAGCAAACGATGGCTGTGGCTGCGATCTGTCTCATGCAAGGGAGAGATTAGCAAACTGTCGATGGCGGGCGGTGCGATCGGAGCGAATCTGCCGTGCCTAGGTGCAGCCCCCCGGCAAGTTCGCGGACGATGCGCGCGTCCCCCTCCAAGAAATCGTAGTTCGGCAGCGCCTCGCAAGACTCCCACTTCAGGTCGGCAAACTGGGCACCCTGCAGCGATCCGGCGTAGCGGTCAACGCGGAAGAACGCCAAGCAGATGGGTGCTTTGCCCGGATACGAGTAGTCGTAGCGGCAGACCTCTTCGAAGGCCACGGCGAGAATGCCCAGCTCTTCGCCGAGTTCGCGCACCAAGGCCTGGCCGGGCGCCTCTCCAGCTTCCACCTTTCCCCCGGGGAATTCCCACTTGCCGGGGTGGGCTTGGTCTTTGCGGCGGCGGCAGATCAGCACCTTGCCCGCCTGCGACAACAGCGCGACGGCAACTGTGGTCATGGGGCCTCTTGAGCCACCTTAACGTCGATGCTGCGCCAGCAATACCAACTCGCCACGCTTGCGTAGGGCCGCCACGGAGCAGCCAGTTCGACGGCCTCGCGCTTGCGCGGCAGTTCCTCCAACCCGTGAAAATTCCGCAGCGCTTGCCGCACGCCGAGATCGTCGTACGGAAAGACATCAGGGCGTCCCAAGGAGAAGATGAGATACATCTGTGCCGTCCAGATTCCGATCCCGCGCAGCTTGCTCAGCCGCGCCACGATCTCATCGTCGGGCTGGGCAGCCAACGCACCGAGATCCAGCCTCCCGTCCAATACCTCCTCGGCCAAACCGAGCAAGTACGACGCCTTGCGCGCCGAATACCCGGCGCGCCGGAGCCCCTCCTCGCCACAGTCAGAAATCGCGCCGGGAGCGATGCCGGCAGGCGCGATGGCGCCTTCGAGCCGCCGCAGAATCGAGCGAGCCGCGGCTCCCGAGATCTGCTGCGAAGTGATCGACCGCACCAACATCTGAAACGGTTCGGGGTGCAGCTTCAGCGCACATGGGCCGTGCTCGAGGACGAGTCGCGCCATGTGCGGGCAGCCTTGAGCGAGGTGCTCGTCGGCCTTGGCTAGCATTCCCTCGAACTCGGTCATCTCAGATCTCTCCCCAGGATGGGCACCCCTGCAATGCCGTAGGCCAGCAGCAATGCGCCAATCGCGCCATCGTGCGGAGCGGCCGCAATAGCGCGGCCCTTCTGCTTGCAGCGGGCCTCGAACGACCGCAGCACCTCGCCGCTGCGGAATACGCCGCCAGAGTAATGTGTCGTGATCGGGAGCCCGCATGGATACAGGGCCTCATCGAGGCCGAGGGCAAGCTTGCCCAGGGCAACTCCGGCGCCTCGCAACACCTCGGCGGCGCTGTCATCGCCCGCTTCGGCAGCCGCGTCAACGGCTGGGGCCAAGCTCGCGATCCTGTCCCGCGGCCAGTCCGGCCCGTAGAGGCAGTGCATGGCTTCATTGACCGAGCCCGCCCCGGTCGCGTCGCCGAAGATGTCGGTCAGCGCGGTCCGGCGCCCCCAACCCTCCTCGGCTGCCAACGCCTCCCGGAGGGCGGCGCGGACGATGCCGAACGCGCCGCCCTCATCGCCGAAGAGATAGCCCCAACCCCCGCATCGAACTGTCCTGCCCGCAGCGTCCCTGGCCAGGGCGATGCAGCCAGTGCCGGCGATTACGACCGCCGCGGCCCCGTCGCCCTGCGCAGCAGCTTCGAGCGCGATCTCGGCATCGTTGACCACGCGGACCGAGCCGGCGCGGACGGTTTCGGAAATCAGGCTGCGCTTGTCATCGGGACCGCCGCTCATGCCGCAGCAAGCCGCTTCGAACTCCGCGGCGGCGGGCAAGCCGCCAGCGCCCAGCGCGTCGGCGACCACGTCGGAAATGGCTGACCTCAACTTGGCCCGCCCCTCGGCCTTCGAAGCGTGGTTGCACGGACCGGCGCTGCCGCGCGCCAGCACCTTGCCACTGACATCCCCGATCACGGCCTTGGTCGAAGACTGGCCGCCATCAACGCCGAGAAACAGGCGTCGCTTGGCCATCGGCTAGCTCCCGATCGCATTGCGGTAGCAGAAGCGCATCAACAGCCGCCACTCTTGCATTTGCAGGTCGATCAAGCCCGCCGCCGCCAAGTTGCCGGCCGCCGCCGCCGAGCAGCGGTCGACGAACGCATACGGATCCCAGCCAGCACCGGTCGCCGCCGCCAACTCGGCAAATACGGGATGGGCGCCGACCCGCCGGAACCAGTACTTCGCATTGCTCCAATCGCCTTCCTGGCGGTGCATGATGCCGTGCCAATAGCTCCCCGAGGCGGACCCGATGCCTTGCGAGATCTTGTGCGACTCGTCCAGCGCGGAGAAATACAAGTAGAGCCCGGACTGGACGCACTTGGCAAAGTCGCGATCCTCGATCGCGCCGTCGTCGAAGAGATCTTCGGGCTCCAGCTGCCTCAGTTCCCGCAATTGCGGGCTGTCCGCAGGAGCCGCGGGCACGAGCGGCATCGGCCCGAGCGGCGCGTCCCCGGCGGCCAGCAGGGAATGCACCCGCGACCCGAATTCGAATGCCTCAACTTGCATGTGATCACCTAGATTAGTACGTTAACGAGCCCGGCCGAGCAGGGTCAATCGCGGCCGCTAGGGCAGCGTCGGCACAGACGCCGCAGATGAGCCGGGGAAGATCGAAAAGCCAGCCAGCGCCACGGCCAGGCCCGTCAGCAGCACGACGGCGACCCACGCGATGAGGTTGTAGACGGGGCCGTTGGTCCATTCGTGCATCAAGTCCTTGCGATTGACCAGCTTGAGGATGATGATCATCACCACCGGCAGCAGCACGCCGTTCAAGACCTGCGAGAGCAGGATCATCGGCACGATGGGAAAATCGGGGATCAGCACCACGCCCGCGCCAAGCACGATCAGCAGCGTGTACATCCAATAGAAGGACGGCGCCTCGTCGAAGTCGTGGTCGACTCCCGATTCCAAGCCCAGCCCCTCGCACACCGTGTAGGCAGTGGACAGCGGCAAGATGCTCGCCGCGAACAGCGAGGCGCACAGCAAGCCGCCCGCGAACAGCGCGTAGGCATAGGCACCGAGCGGCTTGAGGGCCTCGGCGGCTTCCGCGGCGCTGGCGATGGGACGCGGCCCGTCCTCCCAGATCGCTCCCGCACAGGCCACGATGATGAAGAACGCGACGGCCGCCATCATCACGCAGCCCGCGATGACCTCGATGCGCGTGTCGCGGTATTGGGTGCTGTCGATGCCCTTCTCGACGATCGCGGCCTGCAGGTAGAACTGCATCCAAGGAGCCACCGAGGTGCCCACGAGGCCGACCAGCACCGCCATGTACGAGCGATCAGCCAGCAGCACCGGACGGACCGAGCTGCTCAGCGCGGCGCCCCAGTCAGGCTCGACAAGGATGGCCGAGATCACGTAGGCGACATAGAACACGCTGGCGGCCAGGAAGACCTTCTCGACGCTCTGATAGGTGCCCTTGACCACCAAGCCCCAGACCAGCAGCGCCCCCAGCGGCACCGACACATAGCGGCTGACAGGCAGCAGTTCCATCGCGCCCGCGATGCCCGCGAAGTTGGCGGCAATGTTGGTGAAGTTCACCACCAGCAGCAGGCCCATGACAATCACCGTCATGCGCAGCCCGAATTCCTCGCGAATCAGGTCGGAAAGGCCCTTGCCCGTGACCGCGCCCATCCGCGAGCACATTTCTTGGTTGACCACTAGCAGCAGCGTGATCGGCAGCAGCGTCCACAGCGGCACGTAGCCCCAGCGCGCACCTGCTTCCGAGTACGTAAAGATGCCGCCCGCGTCGTTGTCGACCATGGCGGTGATGAAACCCGGCCCCAAGACGGCCAAGAACGTCAGCAGCCGTCCGCGCACGCGCTTGAGCACAGCCACCTAGAGACCCCGTTCTGGCTCCGGGATCAGCATCCCGATAACGTCGTCAGCCGTGATTGCGCCCTGCAGGTAGCCGTCTTCATCCACCACGGGCAGGGAGTAGAGGTTGTACTTGTCGAACAGTTCGACCACTTCGTCCGCCTTGGCGTCCATCGAAACCTGGACGGTCTCGCGGTAGGCCAGCGAGATGGCAGCCGTCTCCGGCAAGGCCACGGCCAAGCGCCCGAACGGCACCGAGGCGACCAAGCGGCCGTCCGGTTGCACCAAGAAGACGTGGGTCAGCCGCTTCAGCTGGGAGTCGTCGCCGCGCAAGTTCTCGATGATGTCGCCCACCGTCGCATCCGCGGGCTGGGCCAGGTGACGCGTCCCCATCATGCCGGCGGCGGTGTCGTCCTCGTACTCGAGCAGCTCGGAGACTTCGTCGGCCGGCACCGGCTCCATGTCCCGGACGATCTCCTCGCGCTCGGTCCGGTCGAGCTGGGCGAGTGCGTCGGCGGCCTCCGCGGGGTCCATTTCTTCAAGGATGTCCGCCGCGCGGCCCGAATCCAGCGAGCGCAAGATCGATGTCTTGACCGTGGCCTTGACCTCCTCCAGCGTCTCGGCCGCCACTTCCTCGTCAAGGGTCTCGAACAGGGCCTCGCGCTCTTCCGAGCCGAGCTCTTCGACGATGTCGGCCAGGTCGGCGGGATGGATGCCCTCCAGCCGGTCGTGCGAGATCAGCAGCCGCAGGCGCCGCTGCGGGTCCGGCTCGACGATGTTGCAGGCCTCCCACGGGATTGAGTTGGGCGTGAGGCGGTCCTGAACCGCGCGGATGGTGCTGTTGGGCAGGATGCCCTCGGTCAGGCGCCGAAACGCTCCCTGCAATCCCACGCCCACCTCGTGGACCCACAGCTGTTCGTTGCCGTTCTCCGTGATGCGCAGGCCCAAATCGTTGACGCGCACCACCTTGCGGCCGTTGACGTCGATAATCTGCTGGTCCAACAGATCCTTGGTCAGCAGCAGGTGGTAGTCATCGCCGTAGTATGGGGTGAAGTTCTCGTCGGAGAGGTAGATCCCGTCCTCATCGAATTTCCGGATCTGGTCCCAGCGGATGGCAAACTTCGTGCGGCCGCTTCCGAACAAGTAGCGCGATATGCGCTGGGGGTGCTCCCTAGGGAAGACTGCGGCCTCGCGCACGCGCCCGATCCTGGCGCCGAGCGGTCCGATCAGCCGCATCCCGGTCAACTCGGTCAGGTAGACCAGCCGCGGGAATTCTGTCCGTGCATTCTCCATGGCCACAGGGCCGTGAACGGAACAGCAGCGCCGCAGCGCTGCCGTGCCACAGCGGCCTCGCGCTCGCTCCGCGACTTCCAGGGTCGTCAAGCATCGTTGACGCGGACTCCTCCCTAGAACCCATCATGCCCCAGCGGGCGGATGGGCGCAAGCCCTTCGGGCCGGCCAGCGTCAAGACCAGCCTCGATCCGCAACAGCCGGTTGTACTTGGCAAGCCGCTCGGAACGGGTGACGGAGCCCACCTTGATGTGGCCCGCCCCCGTGGCCACGGCGAGGTCGGCCAAGAAACTGTCCTCCGTCTCGCCCGAACGCGCCGAGACAACCGCTGCGAAGCCCGCGCCCTCCGCCCGGTCCACAAACTCAAGCGTTTCGCTCAGCGTGCCGATCTGGTTCATCTTCACCAGCGCCGCGTTGGCCGCGCGCTGGGCGATCGCTCGCTCCAGCCTGGCGGGGTTGGTGGCCAGCAGGTCGTCGCCAATCAGGGCGCAACGCTCCCCCAAGCTTGCGCAAGCCTGCCTCCAACCCGCCCAATCGTCCTCGGCCAGCCCGTCCTCGATCGACACGATCGGAAACTGCCCGACCCAGTGCCGGTACAACTCCACCATGCCCTCGCTGTCGAGCTCGCGCCCCTCGCTGGACAGGCGGTACTTGCCGCTGCGGCAGAAGTGCGAGGCCGCGGCGTCGATTGCGATCGAGACCTGGCGCCCCGGCTCGTAGCCGGCCGATTCTATGGCGCGCACCATGTATTCCAAGGCCTGCTGGTTGGAAGCCAAGCGCGGCCCCCAGCCGCCCTCGTCGGCCACTCCCGCCGGGGCCCGCCCGTCGGACGCCAGCAACTCGCCCATGCTGCGATGGATGGCGGCTGCCGCTTCCAGTGCCTCCGAGAATGTGCCCGCGCAGTGCGGCACGGCGAGAAAGTCCTGGAATTCGATCTGGCGACCCGCGTGCAGCCCGCCCGAGACGATGTTGACCATCGGCAGCGGGATCTTCGCCCGCCGCCCGCCGGCCAGCAAGCGCCATAACGGCAGCCCGGCAGCCCTCGCGTGCAGGCGCGCCAAGGCGCACGAGACAGCCAAGATCGCATTGGCGCCGAGCCGGGACTTGTCCGCGGTGCCGTCGAGTTCGATCAGCGCGCGGTCAGCGCGCTCCCGCTCGTCAATCGGCCAGCCGCGCAACGCGTCGGCGATCGGGCCGTTGACGCTCTCGACCGCCGCCAAGACTCCCCGCCCGCCATAGCTGCCGGGATCGCCATCGCGCAATTCCTTGGCCTCGTGCCGCCCTGTCGACGCCCCGGACGGAACTTGCGCGGAAGCCGCCAGGCCGTTTTCCAGCGAAGCCTCGGCTTCGAGCGTTGGGTGGCCGCGAGAATCGAGGACCTGAAACGCCCGCAGGGTGCCTAGCCGCGCCGCCATCAACTCAGGCTACCAGCGCTCGTGGCCGTGTGGCCAAGGGCGCGGCTATGGCGTACCATGAGTTGCAGAAATGCCCGCCTCGACAGATCTCAACCGCCGCACTTTCATCGCCGGCGCCGCCACGGCGGCGACCGCCAAACAGGTTCTCACAGCGAAGAGCGCCGCCCGGATCGTCGGAGCCAACGAGCGGCTGCATGTCGGCATGATCGGTGCCGGCGGCAACGCCAACGGCCACATGCGGGCCTTGCAAAAGCTGGCCGAACCGGACAACGTCGAGATCGCCGCCGTCTGCGACATTTACGATCCGCGCCGCGAAGCGGCCGCAGAATTCACCGGCGGCAAGCCCTACCGGGACTACCGCCGCCTGCTGGAGCATTCCGGCCTGGACTATGTGACCATCTCGGTGCCCGAGCACTGGCACGCGCCCATCACCCTGGACGCGGCTGATGCCGGCCTGCACGTCTATGTGGAGAAGCCGCTGACCTATTCGATCGACGAGGGGCTCGCGGTTGTGAGGAAGGTGCGCAGCACCGGAATCACGCTGCAATGCGGCATTCAGGGCATGTCCGATGACTCCTACGAAACCGCCGCCGAGCTGATCAAGCAAGGGGCCATCGGCAAGGTGGTGATGGCCCACATCGACTACTCCCGCAACCATCTCGAGGACTTCTGGGTGCGCGATCCCGATCCGGATGTGAGGCCCGGCGTGAACCTAGACTGGAAGACCTACCTCGGCAAGGCCAAGAAGCGGCCGTGGGACCCCGCCCGCTTCTTCTCGTGGCGCCGCTACTGGGACTATTCGGGCGGCATCGCCACCGATCTTTTCGTGCATCGGCTCGCGCGCGTCGTGCGCGCCTGCGGCCTGACGGTGCCTTCGCGAGTGGTCGCGACCGGCGGCCAGTACTTTTTCAATGGCGGGGCCGAGGTGCCCGACACGTTCAACGCCCTGCTCGAGTATCCCGAAGGTGTCAACGTCCTGCTGGTCTCCTCCTTGGCCAACCAGTCCAAGATCCGCCACGTCGTCCGAGGCAACAAGGGCACGATCGAGTTCACCAGGGACGGCTTCAGCCTAGAACCGGAAGCCATCCACAAGGACGCTGTCCAACCCCGCCTGCACCACAAGGGCGGCGGCGAGGACATGGCGCTGCACCACCACAACCTGCACAACGCAATCCGCACCGGGGAGGCCCTCAAGTGCGACGCCGAATTCGCGTTCAACGTCTCGATGGCCTGCCAGATGACGGTTGAGTCTTACCGCAAGAAGAAATCGCTGGCGTGGGATCGTCGCAGGCAGCGGATTGTCAAGACCTAGCGCAAGGCGACCCGAACCGTCTGCTACCATTGGCGCATGGCAAACACGTTCCAGCCAGGTTCCAGCCAGAATTCGAGCTCGCGCTTGGGCAAGACTACCCGCCTGAAGGGTGAGATTGTCGCCGACGAGCCCCTGTTGATCCTCGGCAAGTTCCAAGGCAGCATCGAGTCCAAGACCAACGAAGTCATTGTGGCCGAGGACGCCGAAGTCGAGGCGGACATCATTGCTGCCAAGGTCTCGGTTTCGGGCAACGTGAAGGGCAACGTTACCGGGCTCAAGGGGGCTACGTTCACCAGCACCGCTGTCATGACCGGAAAGCTCGCCACGTCCAGCGAATTCATCGTGGAAAAGGGCGCAATCTTCCGGGGCCAGGTCGACTATATCTCCGAGCGCACGCCCCGCGGCAAGTAGCGCGTTCCCGGCGCTGCCGCCGAGCCTCAGCCGGCCGGCTTGCGCGCTTCGATGCTCTTCACCACGTCGAGGTAGTGCCGGGTCACGGCCAGCACCTCGAATCCGGCCGTGCGGACGTTGGCGACCGTAGGCCGGTCCATCTCAGGCCCATAGCGGCGCGTGAACGGCGTGCATGCGTGCAGCATCAGGCTGAAGGGAAACCAGCGGCTGCCGGTATGCTCGAACATGCGCAGCGTGCCGCCCGGGCGCAGAACGCGCAGCAGTTGCGCCAAGCCTTCCAACGGCTCCGATACCGAGCAGAACGTGCACGAGGTGTAGACCTGGTCGAAGCACGCGTCTTGGAACGCGAGTCGCCGGACATCCATCTGGTGCAGCCGGATCTCTCCGTCGTATGCGCGGCCTCGCACTGCGGCGCGCTCCAGCATCTTTTCGCTCACATCGACCGCCTCGATCGACCGTCCGGACGGGAAGAACTGAAAATCGATCCCCGTCCCCGCGGCGAGGAAGAGCACCCGTCCGTCCATGCCGCTGAACAGTTCGGTCTTCAAGCCTGCCCAGCGGCGCTCGGCCGCCCGCGAGATCAAGCTGTCGTAAGACCCGGCCGCGCAATTCCACTTGTTGCGGTCAGTCAGTGGCATTCGCCGCCCCAATTGCGCAGAGCCCAGTCGATGCACGCCATCGCTAGAGAAGTCGCCGCGCCGCAGGCAAGCCCCGACAGCAACAGCCCAACCACAGCAGGCGGCGCTGGGCCCGCCATGGCCATGCCTCCGGCCATGCCGGCGATCATGCCGGCCAGCATGATCTGGAGCATCGGCTCGATCATTCCCAAGCACAATCCGGCGACCAGCCAGCACGGGACCGACAGGGCCATGCCGGCCAGCATGCCCGCTGCCATCGCAGCCCAATGCGGCCACGCTTCCGGCATCGCTAGTCCCGTGATGGCGGCTATCAGCGCACCGGACGCGGAAGATGCCAAAAGGTCTCCTGCAAAGAAGCGGCCCCGAACGCTGATGGCGCGCAGCAACGCTAGCACCCCTGCCCGGCGGCGGCCAGAAAGCTCGCCACCTTCCGCGGATCCTTCACTCCAGGGCGTGACTCGAGTCTCGAGCTGGCGTCAACGCCCCAAGGCCGGACCGCGCGCACGGCGGCAGCCACGTTTTCGCCGTCCAGCCCCCCGGCCAGCACGACCTTGCCATAGCGTTTGGCGGGCACTGCCAGATGCCACGGGAACGTGGCTCCGGTACCGCCGTAGCTGCCGTCCACGGCAGTGTCCAACACGAACGCCTCGACTTCGAAGTCGCTCAGCATTGCGGAGTCGAGCTGCGACGCGACCCTAATCGCCTTCCAGATCTTGAACCTGCCGTCCGCCGCCTTGCGCACCGACGCGCAGTCTTCCGGACTCTCGTCCCCGTGCAGCTGCGCTATGTCGAGCCCGGCCCGCCGCGCGGTGTCGGCCACGACCTCCGGGCGCTCCGATGCAAACACACCGACCTTCAACACCCCCTCTGGCAGCGCTTTCGCGATCTTGCGGGCGCTGTCGGGCGTCACGGCCCGCAAGCTGCGCGGAACGAAAATGAGGCCGATCGCATTCGCTCCGGCGCGCGCCGCATGAACGGCATCGGCGGGACGGGTAACGCCGCAAACCTTGCGCAGCGCCGGTCGGAGAGCTTCCGGCATTGGCTCCAGCGTAGCAGCGCCGGTGCGGTCGCTCAAAGGCTTCGGCTTGAATCAACCGCGACCTATGCGCGCCCGGATCTCGACGGGCAGGGGCGCGATTCGCCCGACAGCCTCTAGCCGCTCCAAGTGCGCGACGATCTGGCGCACAGCGAGCGGCTTGGCGCGGGGATCGAGTTCGTCGTAGACAGCATCCAGCATCGCTTCCGGCTGGCGCTGGCCGTCACGCCAAGCATCGAACACGCGCTCCTCGCGCCACAGCCGGTGCTGCCGAGCCTTTGCCAGGGCCTCGGAGGCGTCCCGCAGCATTGTCCCGTGGCTGGGCAGGATGACCCTGGCTCCCAGATCGGCCAACTCTTGGAGCGACTCCAAGTACTCGATCATGCTCCCATCCGGCGGGTTGATCACGACTGTCCCGAAACCCGAGAGCATATCGCCGCAGAGCAGCGTCCGCGTCCGCTCCTCAAAGAAGCATAGGTGGCCGCTAGCGTGCCCGGGTGTGTGCAGGACCCGGATGCGCAGCGCGGGGCTGCCTGCGAGCGTCACCAGTTCGCCACCTTCAAAGCGGCGGTCGATGCGCAGGCCCGTCGCGACAAGCCGGGCGACCGTGGATTCATGCGCCCACACCGGCACGCCAAACTCGCGGCGCAGTGCTTCGGCCCCCGCCACGTGGTCTTCGTGATGATGGGTCAGCCAAATGCCGCCCAGCCGCCCGCCACAGCGCCGCGCTTCCTCGTTGACGATCTCAATCAGCCTGCGCTGGCCCTCCGGCCGCGGCGCGCCAGGATCGACCAGTACCAACTCCGAGCCGCCAACCAGCATGCTGTTGGTGTGGGTGGCCGGGGGCAGCGTGCGCGTCTGCAGCGGGATCGCGCGAATGCCGGGCCGAAATTCGATGGCGCGGGGCGAATCGGGCTCGTGGGCCTGCGAGCGCCAGAGGCGGGCGCGCCCGTCCGGGCCGTGCTTGGCGAGCACTCGGATCGTCTCGAGAGTGGGCTGCGCCAGCAGCACGTCTCCCGCGTCCCAGCGCCGGAGTGCCGCGTCCGCGCGAATCCATTCTCCGCTGTCCAGCTCGCCCGGGATGACCGTGGGCTGGCCGGCCTCGGCGGGTTCCCACTCCAACAGGAAGAATGTCGCATCGAAGCGGATGGGCGACAAGGGCGGCGTGACCCAGCGGCCCGCAAAGCGCAAGCGCGAGGCGTCCAAGGTCAAACGGTGGCTGCGCAGCCACTCGCCGAAATCGAGCTTTTCCAGCAGCAACTGACTGCGTGCTCGCTCGATCTCGCGCGCGCTCGGCAACCTGCCCAAGACCGCCAGGATGCCCGTTTCTTCAAACAACTCGCGCAATGCGCAGGCCGGGAGGGGGGCCGCCTGGCCGGAAACGTTGTAGGCATCGATGCCGTCGAGCGAGCCGGCGGCTGGAACGGCGCCATCCTCCGGGGACAGGCGGCCGCCCGGAAAGGCATGCCAGCCCCCCATGAAGCGCAGAGCGTCAGACCGGCGCACCCAGTAGATCTCGCAAGACCCGTCGGATGCCGCGCGGTAGGGAATCACCCCTGCCGACAGTCGCGGCGCGGCAGGCTCGCTGCGAGCGGGCGGCGCAACCGCGCCTGCGGGCGAGCTGTCGCGAGCCGGCAAACCCTACCGTATCACGCACCCCGCCGCATCAAGCCAGCGCCTGCTCGATGAGCTTGCCGCCATTGACGGTCGCGCGCTCTGAACGTCCGTTGTGCAGGTAGGTCAGGCTCAGGTGGTCAAGACCCAGCAGATGCAGGATGGTCGCGTGGATGTCGTGCACGTGGTACGGCGACTCCTCGGCGCGCAGGCCCAGCTCGTCCGTAGTGCCGATGGTCTGGCCGCCCTTGACGCCCCCGCCTGCCATCCAGATGGTGAAGCCCCAAGGGTTGTGGTCGCGGCCGTCGCCCTCCTCGTTGAATGGCGTGCGGCCGAACTCGCCGCCCCAGATCACCAAGGTCTCCTCCAGCATGCCCCGCGACTTCAGGTCCGCGAGCAGCCCGGCGATCGGCTTGTCCGAGACGCCGCACCACTTGGTGTGGTTCTCCTCGATCTTGCGATGGGCGTCCCAGCCTCCGCAGTAGGCCTGCACGAAGCGCACGTCCCGCTCCACCAGCCTGCGAGCCAGCAGGAGATTCCGACCGTACGTCGCGGTCGGCTCCTCGTCCATCCCGTAGAGCTTCTTGGTGGCCTCGGTCTCCTGGGCCAAGTCCACCGCTTCCGGCGCGTGCGCCTGCATGCGAAACGCCAGCTCGTACGATTGCAGGCGCGCGTCGAGCTCGCTCTCGTGCGGGTATTTCTCCTTGTGGCGGCGATTGAGCGCCGCCAGCAGGTCCAGCTTGCCGCGCTGCTGGCGGCTGCCGACCGCTTCGGGCGTCTCCAGATTGAGGATCGGGGCGCCCTCCTGCTTGAAGAGCGTGCCCTGGTAGGCGGCGGGCAGGAATCCGGCGCTCCAGTTCTTGGAATCGCCGTTGATCCGCACCTCGTCGTTGAGGATCACGTAGCTCGGCAGGTTGCGATTCGCCGATCCCAGCCCGTACGTGACCCACGCACCCATCGCAGGTCGCCCGGCGAGGATCGATCCGGTGTTCATCTGGCAGACCGAGCCGACATGGTTCAAACCGTCAGCCGTGCAGGATCGAATCACTGCCAGATCGTCCGCATGCTGGGCGACATGGGGATACCAGTCCGAAACCCACAAGCCGCTCTCGCCGTGCCGGGCCCACTTGCGCTGCGAGGGCATCAGCGTGTTGTGCGCGGTGCCCGGCATCGCCGTCAGCGGCCTGCCATAGGACTCGGGCATGGGCTGGCCGGCGTACTTTTCCAAGGCCGGCTTCGGATCGAACGTGTCCATGTGGCTCGGGCCGCCCTCCATGAAGCACCAGATCACCGACTTGGCCGTCGGCGCGTGATGCGGCTCCCGAGCGGCAAGCGGACCCCGCGCCGCATGTCCGTGCTCGGCCTGCACGGCTGCCAATGCCAACGCGCCCAAGCCGCCGCTGGCCTGGCTCAGGAACGCGCGGCGCGACCTCGCGGCCATCGAATTGCTCGCCCGCTGGGGCATATCGGCACCTCCTCGCCAAGACTCCGGCTACGTCAGTTCCTGAACACGAACTCGTTCGAGTTCAACAGCATGTGGCAGAAGTCCACCACCGCGGCGGCCTGCTGCTCGCTCATGCCGTCCGGGACAACATCCGGCAGCAGCAGCGGCTCGCCGGCGGCCGTGCGCTCGGCGATAATGCCGCGCTGCGTCTCGAAGAAGGTCAGCACCGTGTCTTTCTCCCAGCCATCGGGCTGGCGCGAGTACGCCAGCCGGAAACCTTCCCGGATCTGCCGGTCGCGGTCGGCGCCGGCCGCATCCAAGACGCGCCCGGCCAGCCCCTGCGCCCAGCCCAGCGTGTGCTCGCTGTTGAGCAGCGCCAGCGCTTGGGGCGCAGTCGTGGTCTGCGAGCGGCGCGCGCACGACTCGTGCGTGTCGGGCATGTCGAACGACTCCAACATGGGATAGCGCGAATTGCGCCGCACGAAGACATATACGCTGCGGCGATCCTGGGCGTGCCGGCTCTCGGGCACGTCCCATCCACCGCGCGGCTGGGCCGCCCCTGCGGGGAGTTCGGGATAGACGCTCGGCCCGCCCACGTGATGGTTGAGCCGGCCGGACACCGCCAGCATGGAATCGCGGATCACCTCGCCTTCCAGCCGTTGCGGCGGGAAACGCCACAGCAGACGGTTCAGCGGATCCTCCGCGGACGCAGCGGGCCTGAATTCGGAGGACTGCTGGTAGGTTTGCGAGTTCATGATCAGCCTGTGCATCTGCTTGATGCTCCAGCCGCTGCGCCGGAACTCGCCAGCCAGCCAATCGAGCAGTTCCGGATGTGTCGGACGCTCGCCCATCAGGCCGAAATCGCTGGGCGTGCGCACGATGCCTTGACCGAAATGGTAGTGCCACAGGCGATTGGCCATCACCCGCGCCGGCAGCGGGTTGTCAGCGCTGGTCAGCCAGCCTGCCAGCGCCGTGCGCCGCCCCGAGGACCGCCCGTCCAGGGCCGGTGCGTAAGCTGCCGGACCGGGTGCCAGCAGCGTCAGATAGCCTGGTTGCACTTCCTCCAGCGGGGCAGCGTAATTGGCGAACGAGAGCACGTGCGTCGCGGGCGAGTTCGGCCCCAGCTCGCGGATGCCCATGCCGACCGGCAACGTGGCGGGCTTGAGGTGGTCGAACTCGGCCAGTTCCGCCTCCAGCTCGCGGTAGCGCTGCTTGGCCTGCTTCTCTAGCGAGTTCGCCAGCCTGGCGTCGTTGTGGTAGCGCATCTGCCACATGTGCTGCTGGAACAGCAGCCTCTCGTACATCGAGCGCTGGCCCGCACTCTTGCGGAAAGCCGCCTGTGTCTCGGGGGAGCGCCGGTTGACCTGCGTCTCGAAGGCATTCGAGCGCTTGGCATCCAGCAGTTCGTCCATCTCCGCCCGGATTTCGCGAGTGGCGTCTTCCCAGTTCGCTTGCTGGCGCTGCCGCTCGGCCCGCTCCTGCTCGTTCAGCAGGTGGATCTCGTCGTCGGTCGCTACGTTGGTGAAGAAGGCTTGCAAGCGGTAGTAGTCCGACTGCAGGATCGGGTCAAATTTGTGGTCGTGGCACTTGGCGCAACCGTAGGTCAGCCCCAGAAAGACGCTGCCGACCGTGTCGGTGATGTCCAGCAGAACCTCTTGGCGCCGCTGCATCAATATCGCGGCATTCGACTCGTCCGCATAGTGGCGGTTGAAGCCCGTGGCAATGCGCGCCTGGGGATCGTTCGGCCACAGCTCGTCTCCGGCAATCTGCTCTTGGACGAAGCGGTCGTACGGCTTGTCCGCATTGAGCGAATCGATCACGTAGTCCCGGTAGCGCCACGCGTTCGGGCGAGTCTCGTCCGACTTGAAGCCCTCGCTCTCGGCGTAGCGCGCCAGATCCAGCCAGTGCCGCGCCCAGCGCTCGCCGTAGCGCGGCGAGGCCAGCAGCCGGTCGACCACCTTGGCAAAGGCATCCGGCGAGCCATCCTCGACGAACGCCCGCACTTCTTCCGGGCTGGGCGGCAGGCCGTGCAGGTCGAACGTGGCGCGGCGGATCAGCGTGGCCCGGTCCGCACGCGCGGGTGGCTGGATGCCCTCGCTGCGCAGGCGGGCGGACACAAACGCATCAATCGGGTGACCGCTGGCAGAAGGCGGCAGGTTCGGCTCGGCGACAGGTTGGAATGCCCAGTGCGAGCGCTGGTGCTCCGGAAACTGCGGCTCGCCCGCAATGCTCGCCGACGCACCCCAGACATTGGCCGCACAGGCCAAGACGGCTGCGCAGCAGAGAATGGGTCCGATCTTCCGAGTCATGGTGAAACCTGGCGCGGCGGCTGTCGAAACGGCCGCACGCAATCACACTATCCGGCGTTCGCATATATATTGTCAACCCCTTCCGCGTGGAAAAGTCCTCAATTCGCCAGCGCTGAGGCCTGCTGCGCACGCTCGCGGCGCACCGACGCTGGGTTGGCGGAACGCTCTGCGCCTGTTCGCTCGGCGGAGGATGCCGGGCAAGCGCGCCAGCGGTCAAGGCAGCAGTGTATCGGGCAGCGAGGGGCTATGATGGGCTGTACCGATGCATCGCTTGAGCCTCATCTTGCTGTTGTGCGTGACGAATCTAGGCTTGGCCGATGACCAAGGCTTCAACGGGCGCTGGGTCATCGAGCCGCTGGGCGCCAACAACGGGCGGGTCATGTGGCTGGAGATCAGCGGCGCAGGCACAGGATCGATCAGCGGCTTCATGGTTGGCGGCGGCCCGGGGGGACAACTCGACGCTATCCACCAAGCCACGATCGAACGGGGGCAGCTCGCCTTCCACCTCGAGCGCCACACTGGCCGGAACGGGGGCCGCTTGATCAAGACCCCCGTGACCGCAGCCCTGCGGGGCGACCTGCTGCACGGTGCCGCCACACGGCAACAGGGCACCGTCTTGTGGCTCGGCAGGCGCGCGCCGGTCTTGGCCGACCGCGACGACGGCTCGTGGAGACTATCCGCGCCCGTCGCGCTGTTCGATGGCGCGGGAATCAGCGGGTGGCGCACCCTGCGGCCCGGAGGCGAGGAAGGCTGGTACGTCGAAGACGGCGTGCTCAAGAACCACAGGCGAGCCGACGTGTTGGTTTCCGAGCAAGCCTTCTGGAACTTCCGCCTGCAAGTCGAATACCTCGTCCATCCCGGCATGAACGGCGGCATCGGCCTGCGCGGCCGCTACGAAATCCAAATCCTCGACGACTACGGCCGACCCGCGAGCGACCACGGCAACGCGGCACTCTACGGCCGCATCGCGCCGACCGAAAACGCGAGTCGGCCGGCCCGCGAATGGCAGTCGCTGGACGTACGCTTGGTCGGGCGCGAACTCACCGTGGAACTCAACGGCGTCAAGACCATCGACCGCAAAGTCATCGACGGCTTTACCGCGATGGCTACCGATTGGCGCGAAGACAAGCCCGGCCCGATCACCCTGCAGGGAGACCACGGCGCGGTGGAGTTCCGCAAGATCGTGGTCACGCCGCTAACGCAGTGACGGGAGCCCGCGCTGCGGCCCTGGCGGCAGTCGCCGCACTGGCCATTGCCCTCTATCTGCTGCCCATTTCCGAGCGCGGTTTGGTCGGCCCTGACGAGCCGCGCTACGCCTCGATCTCGCGCGCGATGGCCGAGTCTGGCGACTGGATCACGCCTAGGCTGTGGGGCGAGGCCTGGTTTGAAAAGCCGGCCATGCTCTTCTGGATGGGAGGCGTCGGCTATTCCGCCGGGCTGGATTCCTACACGCGGGTGCCGGTCGCGCTGCTGAGCCTTGGATTCCTGGCGTTTTTCTTCTGGCGGGTCCGAGCGCACTTTGACCGGCAGGTCGCTATCACGGCCACCTGCCTGCTGGCCACGTCGGCAGGCTGGATCGCGTACTCCGACGCGGGTGTTTTCGACGCGCCGCTCACGGCCTTCACCTCCGGAGCGCTGCTGTGCCTGCTGCCGTGGGCTCGCTCGGGCGAGCGCGGCAAGCCTGCAGAGATGGCCGCATTCGGCGCCCTGCTCGGCTTCGGAGTCCTGAGCAAAGGGCTTGTCCCGCTGTTGGTCGCAGCGGCAGCCGCAACCCCCGTGCTCGTCCGGCGGCCTAGGGCGCTGCTAGAGCTGTTGCGGCCCGCGCCGCTGGCGGCGTTCGCCCTAGCCTGCCTGCCGTGGTACGCCGCGTGCTATTGGGCGAACGGCCGGGCGTTCGTTGAGGAGTTCATCATTCGCCACCACTTCGAGAGGTTCGTCAGCGCTTCCTTGCAGCACGTTCAACCGTGGTGGTTCTACCTGCCGGTGCTGGCCGTCTTCCTGCTGCCATGGACGCCGCTGGCGCTGTCCTTGCGCTGGGAAACGCTGGCCGGCGGGCCGAGCCGCCGGTTTCTGGCCGGCTGGGCGCTGGGCCCGCTGCTGCTGTTCTCCCTGGCGGTGAACAAGCTGCCCGCCTACGTCTTGCCCGTCCTGCCGCCACTGGCCATCTTGCTCGCCATCCGCTGGAAAGCCTCGCCCAGCAGGCCGCTCCTGCTCGCAGCCTGCGCAACGCTGCTCTTGGTGCCGCTGGCC
This sequence comes from Bryobacterales bacterium, assembly GCA_965207255.1. Taxonomy (GTDB): domain Bacteria; phylum Acidobacteriota; class Terriglobia; order Bryobacterales; family UBA6623; genus VXMF01. Next base: position 2,626,265 of record OZ242276.1, read on the forward strand.
GGTGCCCTGCTGCCGCCCGCCTTGGCAGACGGGATCCGGAGGGCATGGGCCGGACTTGACTCCGCCAGCATCGCGGGCGGGGCTGTTGCAGGTATCGCGGCGTTCGGCTTGGCTGCCATCGCAGCCCTGAGAGCGCCCTCCGAGCGGTCGATCCCGGCCATCTGCGCGATTGCAGCGCTGGCGCTGGCAGCGCTGAAGTTTCAAGCCTTCCCGGCCATCAGCCAACAGGCCGGCACGCGAGAATTCGTGGCCGGCGAGCAGACGCGGCTGGCAGACTCGTGCATCGGAGACATCCGGCGCCACGCCGCGTATGGCATTCGGCACTACAGCGGGCACTTCGTTCCGAATTGCGAGCAAGCTCCCGCCACGTTCCGGATCGAAGGGGACCCGCCCGTGATCACGTCGAATCAAGTGGGAGATCCCACGCAGCCCTGATCTGGCCAGCGATGGTCGTTGCTCCGGCCGGGTGCTTCACGTAATCAAGGCCTGATGCCTACATGCCCGGGGGATTGGCATCGGGCACGGATGGCAGGTAGAGGGGCTGGGCAGTCTTGGTCGCCGGCCGATTCAGGATCTCGTTCGCGGCGTTCAGCAGATTCTTGCGAGTGATCTGACCGACCAGCTGATTGTCGCGCAGCACCGGCAGCCTGCGCTGAGTGGTTTCGCGAAAGATCGTCGCGACGCTGAATATGCTGAGCGATTCGTCGATTGTCCTGGCATCCGTATCCATGAATTTCGCCACCGTCCACGACGGCCCCGAAGCCTCTTTGCGCTTGCTAAGCGAGCGCACCAAGGCGTGCGAGTTGACCAGCACATCGTGGCGGCTGATCTGGCCGACCACGCGTTCGTCGCGCACGACGACCAAGCGTCGGTAGGCGGTCCGAAGGAACGTTTCCACTACTTCGTCAAAACCCAGATCTTCGTCGATAAGACAGCCTGGATCCAGTTCCATGTAGCGGCGAACTTGCACTCCCGGCAGATTGTCATAGAGCGCGTCGACCAGAACCCGCATGCTCAGCGATTCCGAGAACACTCCCAAGAAGCGTCCCTCGCGGTCTACGACCGGCGCTCCCGAAAGGCGATGCGAGAGCAAGAAGTTGACCGCCTCAAACGCATCCATTTCGGGTTGGAGCATCCACAGCTGTTTGGTCATCAGGTCTCCGCTGCTGAGAGAACGGACCCTGAGGTCGGCCGAGCTGAGGTGGTCGGTCAGACTCGACAGCGCCCTGAGGCAACAGCGCTCGGTGTAGATCCCCAAGTAGCGTCGGCCGGGGCCAACAACGGGAGCGCCCTTGATGTTCACATGGATTAACTTATGGATGCTGTCCAGAACCGGCGCTTCCGGGTCTAGGGTGACCAGCTTCGTAACCATGAACTCCCGCGCAGTCTTCATCGCTCCAGCCTTGGCCGGTTGGGGCGACTGCCCGCATGGCCCTTGCCCACGGTCAAGAACACTCCAATGGCTAAGGCGCTACAAGTATGCATTCGTGTCGTTCCTAAGTCAAATGCGACTAGCGGTCGGAGGCGCGGCTTATGCTTCAGATCGATAGTTTCGAGCGCTTGCTCGCCTGCAAGCGCATCGTCGTATCAGGTCTTGACTTAACAGGGCCGTAGACCGCGCAACCGTTCGGTTCCAGTCGCTGCCCAAGGTTGAAGGTCCCGCCGGCTCAGATCCCGGCCTTGCCGATCGAATCAGCGCCCCGGAACGACGCTGGCAGACGCTGCGGGAAGGCGCTTGACGTTCCCAGGCCGAGCCTCCGACGACGGCCAAGACAAGCGCTGGGCGCGGGGGAACTACGCGAGTTCCTCCATCACCGTGTCAAGAGCGCTCTTCGGAGGTCGCAACCGGTCTTGCCCAATCTGGGCCAGCGGCACGTCGTCAAGATTGAGCATTTCGGTGAAGCTGGGCTGGTCCGTGCTCACGTACAGCACACCGGTCAGGATCTGGCCCTTTTCCGTTGCCAGCTCGATGCGGTCCAAGGCCTTGAGGCGACTGGTCGGATCGAAATCCTCCTCAAGCTTCTCCAAGCGCAGCATGGAGCCATCGTGCATCTCGACCTCATGCACCGTGCCCGGCGCGAATTCCTCTCGCAGCTGGATTTCGTCAAAGTGCGGCACGAAGCCGATCGACTGCAGCGGGACCTTGTTCTCGCGCACGTACTTGTAGCTCTTGGTCGAACCGACATGGTCGTTGAACGTCACGCAAGGCGACACTATGTCCAATACGGCCGTGCCGCGATGGGCAAGCGCTGCCTTGAGAACGGCCTGCAGCTGCTTCTTGTCACCGGAGAACGAGCGCGCGACGTAGGTGGCCCCCAACTGCACGGCCAGCCCGCACGTATCGATCGGCGGCAGGTCGTTGGCAATGCCAGACTTCGCCGTCGAGCCCAGGTTGGCGGTCGCCGAGAACTGCCCCTTGGTCAATCCGTAGCAACCGTTGTCCTCGATGATGTAAACGATCGGCACGTTGCGCCGCATCATGTGCACGAACTGCCCGAGGCCAATCGAAGCCGTGTCGCCGTCGCCGGAGACCCCCAGCGCCAGCAGTTCCTTGTTTGCGAGAACCGCGCCGGTCGCCACTGCGGGCATCCTGCCATGCACGCTGTTGAAGCCGTGCGACATGCTCAGGAAGTAGGCGGGCGACTTCGACGAGCAGCCGATCCCCGACAGCTTGATGACCTGCGTGGGGTCGATCCCCATCTCGAAGAAGCACTCGATGATGCGCTCCGAGATCGAATTGTGCCCGCAGCCCGCGCAAAGCGTGGTCTTCAGGCCGCGATAGGGCTCCAGCCCGAGGCCGATTCTGTTCGAAACCGGGGCCTTCGCCCGGGTAGCGGTGGCGGTGCTCACAGCCCCTCCCTTTCCACGATTGCGTCAGTGATGGTGCGGGCGTCCAGCGGCATGCCGCCGTAGTAGCAGACGCTCCGCAAGTGGTCATGAATCGCCGGGAACTGCCGGCGCAGCAGCGTGCGCAACTGGCCGTCGCGGTTCTGGTCGACGACGTAAACATGGTCGTGCTTGGCGAGAAACTCTTCCGTGGCATGGCTCAACGGCCAGCCGCGCACGCGACAATAGGCGGTTTCGAAGCCGTACTCCAGGCGCAGCTGGCTCCGCGCCTCGCGCACGGCTTCGTGGCTAGTGCCAGCAGCCACCAAGGCCACCCGGGCCTCGGGGCCGTCCTCGATGACCGGCTCGGGCAGCCACTGGCGCACCCCGGCCATCTTCTTCTTGATGCGGTCCATGTTGCGGATCCAGTCGCCCTCGCGCTCGCTGTAGTTGGCGTCCTCGTCGTGGCCCGTTCCGCGCGCGAAATACGCCGCCTGCGGGTGCCGGTTGCCGGGTACGGTGCGATAGGCGACGCCATCGCCATCGACGTCGCGATAGCGGCCCCAATCACCCTGGAGCCGCTCGATGTCCTCCTCGCTGAGCACCTTGCCGCGATCCAAGTCCCAGTCCGGGTAGTCGAACTTGTTGGCCGTCCAATAGTTCATGCCCAAATCCAGATCGAGCATCACGAACACGGGCGCCTGCAGGCGCTCGGCGACGTCGAAAGCCTTGGCGCTGAACTCAAAGCACTCCTCCGGGGTTCCCGGGATCAGCATGGGGTGAACCGTGTCGCCGTGCGAGAGCGTTGCCGCCGAGAGGAAGTCGCCCTGCGAAGTGCGCGTCGGCAGGCCCGTCGAAGGCCCCATGCGCTGCACATCGATCAGCACCACCGGGATTTCCGCGAAGTGCGCCAGTCCGACGAACTCCGACATCAACGAAATGCCCGGGCCGGCGGTCGTGGTCATGGCCCGCGCACCGGCCCAGCCGGCGCCGATGGCCATGCCGATCGAGGCCAGCTCGTCCTCGGCCTGCACCACCGCGAAGGTGGCCTTGCCGGTCGACTCGTCAATGCGGAAGCGCTTCAAATAGCCTTGGGCCGCCTCGGCCAGCGACGAAGACGGCGTGATGGGGTACCAAGTGATCACGCTGACCCCGCCGAAGACCGCCCCAAGGGCGGCAGCGGTGTTGCCCTCGACGATGATCTTGCCTTGGTTGCCGTCCATCCGCTCAAGGCGGTAGGGATCGCGCTTGGTGCAGTTCTGCTTCGCCCAATCGTAGCCTGCGCTAGCGGCGTCCCAGTTCAGGGCGGCTGCTTTCGGCTTGGCCGAGAACTGCTTGTAGATGCCCTTGCGGATCTCCTCCATCTCGATGTCCAGCAGCGCCGCCAGGACGCCGTCGTAGACCATGTTGCGCACCAGCTTGCGCAACTTCGGCGCTGGGCAGACGGCGGCCGTGATGGGATCGAACGGCACCGGGTAGAAGAACAGGTCGTCGCGCAGGCCGTCCAAGCCCAGCGCCTCGTCGTAGACAACCGCCCGGCCCGGGTCCAGCTCCTGCACATCCTCGTGGGCCGTCTGCGCGTTCATCGCCACCAAGAAATCGGCTTCCTTCTTGCGCCCGGTGAAACCGAACTTGCTGGCTCGGATGGTGTACCAGGTTGGCAGCCCGGCGATGTTGGATGGAAACAGGTTCTTGCCCGACACCGGGATGCCCATCTCGAACAGCGCCCGCAACAGGACCAGGTTCGACGATTGGCTGCCCGACCCGTTCACGGTCGCAACGTGGATGCTGAGGTCGTTGACGACTTCGGGGGCGGCTATGGGTACGTATTCCCCGCTAGGGGATGCATTCACGGCTTGCATGAAAAGGGGCCTTGCGGCGGCAACTGGATTCGGATGAATCGTCCGCGTTGGCTGGACTTCGCTTAGACGGCTTGCCGTCTACCTTCTAGTATAAGTAGATTCGCGGGCTGAATACCCAAATCCGGTCTGTCCTGCCCCCGCGATTGTGGCAGCGCTTTCCGCGATCCGGCAATCCCGCCATTCGCCCTCGAATTCCAGCTGCGCCTGCCAGCTTGGCACGCGTGCCGCCGCATCGCTAGAATCAAGGCTAAGGCAGCCCCGCCGCCAAGCCGAGATCCTGCTGTCCTCCCCGATATCCCCGGCTAGGCGAACCGCCTGGGGCGGTCTCGTTCCGCACCTGCTCGCGTCCGATTGCCATGCTTGACTACGCTCCACCGCCCGCCACCCGCGACAGCCTGCCCGAAGAGACCGCACAGAGGAGACGCTTCGAGGCAGCCTTCTCGCGCACCGCGGAACTCTACGGATTCGCCGAGGTGTCCACGCCGATGTTCGAGCGGGCCGACCTGTTCGAGGCGCGCTCGGGCGCCGAGATCAAGAATTCGCTGCTCACCTTCCACTGCGACCACGAGGAATACGCGCTCCGGCCGGAAATGACCGCGCCCATTTGCCGAATGGTCGCCTCCGGGGCGCTCGCCGGCCTTGCGCAGCCGCACAGGCTGTTCTACATCGCCCCGTGCTTCCGGTACTGCCGGCCACACTCTGGCCGCAAGCGCGAATTCACCCAAGCCGGGATCGAAGTCTTGGGCGACCCCTCGCCGGGAGCCGATGCCGAAGTGATCGCGACCGCCCATCGCTTCTTGCGCGATCTCGGGGCGACGAACCTGCGACTCAAGGTCGGCACAGCCGGGATCTTCCGCGCTCTGCTGCCGGAGCGACTCAGCGCCGACGAGCGGGCCGCCGTGATCGGCCACCTCGACCGGCTGGCGGCGATCCGCGAGCGCTGCGCCGTGGCACGGCCGGGCCTGTTGCTGCAAGAGCAACTCGCGGCCGACCGGCGGGCTCTGGCGGCACTGCAGGCGCAGGACGGTTACGCTGGCGAGTTCGCCATCGCGGACTCGCCGGTGTTGGAGCCGGAGGAGTTGGTGCGCCGCCTGCCCGACGAGGCCGCGGCTACCTACCGCCGCTTGTGGAACGTCGAAGGGTACGTTGACGAGGACACGGCGGAGTTGCTGCTAAGCGCCAGCGCGATTCGCGGGACGCTGGAAGAGGTCTCCGAGCAAGCCTCGGCCGCCTTGGCCGGGTCTAGCGCGGGCAGCGCGCTGGACGATCTGATGTCGGTGTGCAGGCTTCTCAGCCACTACAGCGTCGGCAGCTTTGAAATCACCCTCGGAATCGCTCGCGGGCTGACCTTTTACACCGGGACCGTGTTCGAAATCGCCAGCGCTTCGAAAAAACTCTGCGGAGGCGGCCGTTACGACCGCTTGGTCGAACTTTTCGGCGGCGATCCGACCCCGGCCACCGGCTGCGCCGTGCGCCTGGACACGCTGCAGGAACTGGGCTTGGAAGGGCCCGCGGGCGATTGCCCCCAAGGGATCACCGTGCGCGCCGCTTCCGCCCGAGACGAGGCCCGCGCCGTGCGGCTGGCCGAGGAGTTGCGCGCTCGCGGCGTTCGTATCGGCAGGACCGGCGCTCCGGCAGCGAGCGTCAGCGGCGACACGGTGAAATTGCCTGATGGCGCGGTGGTCGCCGCCGAGACCGAGACCGTGCTGGAAGCGCTCGGGGCAGACAGCTAGCCACTTCAGCCGCCCAAGGTAGCAGTCATGAATCCCATCCGATTCGCGATCCCCAAGGGGAGCTTGGAAAAAAAGACCCGCGCCTTCTTCGAAAGCGCCGGCATCGACCCGCGGGGCTACGCGGACGGCAGCCGCGGCTATCGGCCCGATCTGGGGCTGGCAGGCATCGACGTGAAGATGATGCGGCCGCAGGAAATCCCCTACATGCTGCAGGCCGGCTTTTTCGATCTCGGCATTTCCGGCATCGACTGGTACCACGAAAGCGAGGCGGCTGCAAACGTCGAGGATCTGCTGGATCTCGGCATCGGGCGGGTCGACATCGTGCTGTGCGTTTCCAATCAGTGGGACGACGTGCGCTCGGCGGCGGACCTGTTCGCGAAATTCGTGGATTCCACCGGCACGCAACCCCTGCGGATCTGGACCGAGTACCTCAATCTCACCGAGGCCTTGGTTCGGCAGCACACCGACCTGGAGCCATCTCTGTACAGCCCCTACACTCGCTTGGGAGTGGAACGCAGCGGCGCGTCGCCGGTCGCCATCTTCCATTCGTTCGGCGCCACCGAGTCCAAGCCCCCCGAGGACGGCGAGGCAATCGTGGACAACACCGAGACCGGCAGTACGATTCGGGCCAACGGCCTCAAGATCGTGCACAAGGTGCTGGAAGGCTCCACCGCGCACCTGCTCGCGAACCGCCGTGCCCTGCGCAACCGCGAGAAGCGCGAAGCGATCCTGCGCGTGCGAGACTTGCTCGCGGCAGCCGCGCCGGCCACGGTGGAGGAAGAACCCGCCTTCGGCCACATTTGAGCCGTCCGGCGGCCCGCGGCCCTGGAAATCGCTATCATGGCAGCGGCGGCACGTGGGACGTAAACGGCATATCGCCTTGGTGGCAGCCCTTGGCCTGCTCGCCACGTGCGCGGCATTCGGCCAAGGCCGGCGCCAGCTCTCGGACAAGCAGCGCCGGCAGCGCGAGATCCTGCGCTGGGAACTGTTCCGCCCGGTCGTGCGCGGCCAACACGCCGCCGTTTCGGCCGGCACGCCCGCCGTCACGCAAGTGACGATGCGCGTGCTGCAATCTGGCGGCAACGCCGTTGACGCCGGCGTGGCCGCTCTGCTGGCAGGAGCGGTTACCGAGTTCTCCCATTTCGGTTTCGGCGGCGAAGCGCCGCTGCTCATCCGCACGCCCGACGGGCGGGTTCACTCGATCGCCGGAGTGGGCACAGCTCCCGCCTTGATGACGCTGGAGTTCTTCCTCAATCGCGAGAAAGACCCTGAGCTGGAACTGGAGGCTGTGCAACGGGAGCACAAGACCGGCCATATCCCGTCCTACGGCACGCTTCCAGCGCTCGTGCCGGGCATGGTCGATGCGGCCCTGCTGGCGTTGCAGCGCTTCGGCACGCTGCCGTTCGGGGAGGTCGCAGAGCCCGCCGCGTCGCTGGCGCAGCAGCATCCCATTGACAACATGCGCTCGCGCTCGATCGCCGAGGCAAGCTCGTTCCTGCGCCTGTTCCCCACCTCGCTGGCCGTATACGCTCCGGACGGGCGTCGGCCGCGGCCCGGGGACCTGTTCCGCCAAGACGACCTCGCCGCCACGATCCGCAGCATGGTGCGGGCCGAGCGAGCCGCGCTTGCGGCGGGCAAGTCGCGCGAGGACGCCATCGAGGCTGTGCGCGACTACTTCTACCGCGGGCCGGTCGCGCGCGAAATCGCGGATTTCGTCAAGAGCGACGGCGGGCTGCTGCGTTACGAAGACTTCGCCGCCTTCCGGCTGGAAGTCGAGCAGCCGCTGCGCACGGTGTTCCATGGCTACGAGGTTTACAAGGCAGGCTTTTGGACGCAAGGTGCAGTCTTGCTACAGGCTCTCAACATTCTCGAGGGCTACGATCTCGAGGCGCTGGGTTGGAACACGCCGCAGTACATCCATCACCTCGTAGAGTCTCTCAAGCTGGCGTTCGCGGATCGCGACGCTTGGTATGCAGACCCGCAGTTCGTCTCGGTACCGGTCGAACTGCTCAGCAAGCAGTACGCCAGCGACAGGCGGGCGTTGATCAACCCGAAACGCGCGTCAACCGAGTTTCGCCCGGGCTGGTTCGGCAAGCGCAGGCCAGTGCATCCCTCGCGTCACCCGCGCCGCAGGCCGCTGCCCGATGCGCTGGCTTCCAAGGACACGACCTCGATCAATATCGCCAGCGCGGATGGCATGCTCTTCTCGGCCTCGCCCTCCGGGGCTTGGATGCCTTCGGTTATCGCGGGCCGCACGGGTATCCCGTTGACCCAGCGCGGCCACAGCTTCCTGACGATCCCGGAGCACCCCAACGTGGTCGAACCCGGCAAGCGCCCTAGGATCACGCTGACGCCGACCTTGGTGACGCGCCGGGGGGAGCCGTTCATGGCCCTTTCGACACCGGGCGGCGACCAGCAAGAACAGGCTCTGCTACAGGTGCTGCTGGCAGCCCTGGTCTTCAATTTCAACCCCCAAGCAGCGGTCGAAGCCCCCCGTTTCCAGAGCAAGCACTTGGTTGCGAGCTTCGACGACCACGCCATGGAGCCCAACGTGCTGCTGCTGGACGAGCGGATGCCGTCGTTCGTCTTCGAAGACTTGGACGCGCTCGGCCACCAAGTCGAGGCGCGCCGGGCGCGCAACAGCGGCTCGGCGCCGACGGCGGTCAAGGTGCTCCGCAATGGAGTCATCGAGGCGGGTGCCGATCCGTACGCGTTTCGCTACGCCGCCGGCTGGTGACCAGACCCTGGCTTGAAACACAATCGGGGGGGGGCGGGCTTCGGGATACAGCTCCCCCCGCCCAGCGGCCTAGACGGGACCGCGGCGCTCGATCTGCGCTCCCCCGAGCAGTGCTCGGAGGCACGAGAGGAAGGCGCGGCCCCTTGGACGCAATCCTGGCGGCCGGGCGAGAGGCCGCTGCCGCGCAACGCGCTGACGGGCAAGGGCGAGCGCGGCACAACGGTCGTCTACTGGCAGTGGGAAGCGTGCCGCCAGAAGCGCGATGCGGCCGGCAGGCCCCGGCTGCGGCAAGACGGCAAGCCGGCCTACGAGCGCCGCAAGCTGGAGCGGCCGCGAGCCTACCCTTGGACGGTGTTCAACGCCGCCCAGTGCGCGGGCCTGCCGGCTCGCTACAGCCGGTCGCCTACAATGCAGGCATGGCGGCGACGTCGATCAAGGATCTGGCCGCTGAGGGGGCGGGATCCGCTCCCCGGCGGCGGCTCTATGACGAGGATCCCTGGTCTTGGTCGCAGCAGCAGGTCGAAGCCTTGGGGCGACGCGATGTCGACGCCATCGACTGGGACAATGTCATCGAGGAGATTGGGGACGTGGCCGGGCGTGATGAGGATGCATGGGTTTCGTACTGCAAGAACGTCATCTCGCACCTGCTGAAGATCCACCACTTGCCGAAAAGCCCGGATCTCAACCACTGGCGGAAGGAGGTCGAGGACTGGCGGGGCGAGATGCACGGCAAGCTCGAGCGGAACCCAGGCATGAAGGGCAAGCTGTCCGCGCTGCTTGAGGGTGCCTGGCGGCGGGGCCGGGACATTGCGGTGAGAAGGCTTGCCGAGCACGGCAGTCCGGAGGATGCTGCGCACGAACGGCGGCTGCGGCGCGCCTGGGAGTCCCGCCTGCCTGCGGAGCGCCCGTACGGGCTCGAAGAGATCGCCGGCTACGACCCCTTCGACAAGGACGCCAAGCCGGATCCGGATTGCTGGCCCGCGCCGGTTGCGAAGCACCTGAACGACGCGCTCGGGACCGCCTACCCCGTGCGCTACCGGGCTCGGGAGGGCGGCAAAGGCATCTCCCGCTGAGCGGCGGCTGCGGCTCCTCGGCCACCATGGAGCAGCCCTCCGCAGAGTAACCGCCCGCACAGCAGCTCTAACCGTCCAGCAGTCCGTAGCCACCCCAAGAATCCATGCACCGTCCGCTGAGATTGCGGCAGCGCGAAGCGGCAGTGGCATGGGCGTCTTGGACGGTCCAACGCATCCCTGAGTCTCGCTTGGCCGGCCTGGGAGCGGTTACGGCAGGATCGCGTCGTAGCGCAGGCTGCCGCCCTTGACTCTACGCAATCCGGAAAATCCTGCCGCCGGCCGGGGCCGCTCGTCGCCGTCGTGCTCATCGAAGAGCGCCTTCAGTCTCCTGACGACGTCCGGATGCGAATCGGCAATGTCACGCTGCTCGGAAGGGTCGGCCTCGAGGTCGAAGAGCATCATGTCCTTGCGAGCGTCTCCCGTCAACACGCCTGGGTGCCGTGTGGGGTGGGGCTGCTCGAACGGCGCGATGATCGTGGTGCCGTCGGGGCTGCGGAAATTGAAGGACGAGTCGATGTAGCCTTGAATGTTCGCGGGGCCTCGGGACTCCCCGGGGGAACGAACATGGAGCTTCCACCTGCCCGAGCGGACTATCTGAAGTCGGCCGCCGACCATCGCAAATATGGCCTCATGCGGACTGCGGGCGTCGGCGGACGTCATCAGAGCGAAGATGTCACGGCCATCCAAGGTGCGATCGGCGGGGAGTGAAGCTCCGGCGAGATTGGCGAAGGTCGGGAAGATGTCAATCGAGGCAGCAACCTCGTTGGAGACAAGGGCCCCGGGTATGCGACCCGGCCACCAGGCGATGAGCGGAACGCGGATTCCTCCGTCCCAAGTTCTGCCTTTCATGCCGCGCAAACCGCCGGTAGATCCGCCCCACGAGGGGCCGTTGTCGGAGGTGAAGACGACCAGCGTTTTCCGGTCAAGATCGAGTTCCCGCAGCTTCGCCAAGATCTGACCCACGGACCAATCCAGTTCGCGAATGACATCGGCGTACAAGTCGTGCGGAGTGTCGGGCGTGTAAAAGTCCTCCGAGGCGGCGAGCGGCTTGTGCGGCATCGCGTGAGGCAGATAGAGAAAGAACGGCTCGTCGGGCTTGGATTCGATGAAGCGCAACGCCCGCTCCGTGTAGCGCTTGGTGAGGGTGCCCTGAACGACCGGGTACTCGACGACTCGATCATCCTCGACAAGCTGGACAGGGCGCATGTCGTTCGAGTAGAGGATGCCGAAGTAAGAGTCGAACCCGCGCTTGGTCGGAAGGTATTCCGGGATGTGCCCGAGATGCCATTTGCCAATGCAGGTGGTCGCGTAGCCTTGCTGCTTGAGGACTTGTGCGATGGTGACCTCGCTGGCTGGCAAGCCATAGTCATTGATGCCGTTGTCCGGAGTGGGATTGCCTACAACGCCATGACGGAACGGATAGCGGCCGGTGAGAATGGAGGCCCGCGATGGCCCGCAATATGGCATCGGCACGTAGAAGTCAGTGAAGCGCGCCCCTTCCGCGGCCATGTGGTCCAGATGAGGAGTCTGGAACGAAGGGTGCCCATAGGAGGCGAGGTCGCCGTAGCCTAGATCGTCGGCAAAGATCAGCACGAAGTTTGGCTGATCGGCGCCTAGGGCAACACCTGCAAGAAGGGTCCCCAGGCTCAGAAGAAGGACTTCTGGGAGAGCTTTCCGTATCACTTGCGTTTCCTCCGTTCTTTGGTCCGCGCCTGGCCAGAGAACTCATCTGCTGACAATACCGCACGCGGGATGGCGGGAACAGCAGTCGAGAAAGTTCCGCCGTTACAAGCCCTCGGGGTCTTGTTGCCTCGTCGCGGGGGGAAGCCGAACGCTCCCAAAGCGGGGCCGGCCTCAGTCTGTATCCCAATCAGACGACGAGTCTCGGGACGAGCTGCACGAGACGTTGCGCGCCCTGGAGCCTGAGTCCGCTGCCGACTCTGGCGACCCTCTATAATCCAACCGCCCGACGGTTGGTCGCCATGCACACTCGCCGAAGATTCGTCCGACGCACCCTCGGGCCGCTGGTGGTCGGTGTCGCAGGCTCCCTCTCGGAGCCAGTTGTTCACGCGCAGACCAGGGGCCGCTCCTATCGCTACTCGTTGCTGGTCAAGGGCGGCCGGGTGATCGATCCGGCCCAAGGACTCTCCGCTCCTCGTGACATCGCGGTTTCAGGGACGAAGATCGCCCAGATCGCAAATTCAATACCGCGAAGCGACGCGCTCAACGTAATCGATGCCTCCGGCCGAATCGTGACGCCTGGTTGGATCGACGTTCACGTCCACGTCTATGACGGTGTCGCTCCGTTGGGGATTCCGGCCGATCCCAACTGCATCGCCAAGGGTGTCACCACGGCGATCGACGCCGGGTCGGCGGGAGCCCACACGTTCCCCGGGCTGCGCAAGTACGTCATCAACACCGCCGAGACCCGCATCCTCGCACTGCTGAACATCTCAGTGGTCGGACAGTCGACGCTGTCGCGAGACAATCCGTGGGGCGAGTTGCTTGACCTGCGCTACGCCAACGCTGCCCTCGCCGCAAGAACCATCGAACGTCACCGGGACGTGATTGTGGGAATGAAGGTCAGACTGACTCGCAACATCGCCGGAGAGCACGATCTCGAAGCGCTGAGGCGCGCCCGCGAAGCTGCCGATGCTGCCGCGCTGCCGCTCATGGTCCATATCGGCGGCTCGCATTCCACGGTGCCGGAAATCCTCTCACTCATGAAGCCGGGTGACGTGATCACGCACAGCTTCCGGGGCGGGGAAGGCGGGATCCTCGACGATGATGGCCGCGTGCATGACGAGATCCTCGAGAGCGTTGCTTCGGGCGTCCACCTCGACATCGGGCATGGTGCCGGAAGCTTCTCCTTCGATACGGCGGAAACGGCTTTGGAGCAGGGACTGATACCCGGTACGATTTCCAGCGACGTGCATCAGTTCAACGTGCATGGACCTGTGTTCGACCTGGCGACGACCGTTTCCAAGTTCCTTTACCTTGGCCTGAGCTTGGAGGAGGCCATCCGGAGAGTTACGTCGAATCCCTCGCAGGTGTTCAGGCGATTGAACCAGCTCGGGACGCTGCGCCAGGGCTCTGAGGCGGACATCGCGGTCTTCTCTCTCGACGAGGGGGAGTTTGAATTGGTGGACGCCGTCGGATCAACGCGTACAGGCCGCCGAATGCTGCATCCGGTTGCCACGATCAAGGCTGGCCAACTCTACGGCTCGGCCAGCATCCCAACCGAGCGTTTGTGAGTGTTCCCGTCGACAGGGTTTGCACACTTCTACGGCAGCCAGCCTAATTCGACGCTCTTGGTGAATCTTGTCCGCGATGCGGTAGATTTCGCGGAACTGTTCCGGTTCTGCGTTCTGAAGACAGCCGAATGGTGCAAGTCGTTGCACGCAGATTGGAGCAAATCACGGCCATGGTGCCCGAACCACGCGGCTGTTCGCCCTGTCCAAGCTGCCGCAGATTCTGCGCGCCCCGGTTTTCATTCGATGGCATCCCCTCTGTTAAAGCGGAGCTCGCTCCGCGCATGCGGCCGGCACCACCGTACGCGCCTGGCTCTTCCATCCGCGATCAACGCCGAAACGCAGTGAGCGCGGGGCTTATTGCGCAAGAGCAAGAGAGGCCTGGGGCTCGATGGCTGGCGACTGCGAGAGGCCGCAAATCACGTTCGAACCAAGCGCTATCATGTTGCGGTGATTCGTTCGGAGGATATTGGTCGGCGTCAGTTCTTGCGACTCGGCAGCATTGCCGCTCCGCTAGCTGCTGCCGCCTGCTCCCGCCAAGCTTCCGAACCGGCGCCCAAGCAGCCCAACATCGTGATGATCATGTCCGACGACATGGGCTATTCCGACCTTGGCTGCTATGGAGGGGAAATCGAGACGCCCAATCTGGACCGGCTAGCGGCCCAGGGCTTGCGCTTCACGCGCTACTACACCAACAACATGTGCGTGCCAACGCGGGCCTCGCTCATGAGCGGCTGCTACACGACCAAGTCGCTTCAGGCGGTCGACTCCGGCAACAACATCTCGCCAGACGTCGTCACCATCGCCGAAGCGCTGCGCAGCGGAGGCTATTCGACCTACATGAGCGGCAAGTGGCACCTGTCGCAGCCGGGCGCGCACGCCAGCCTGCCCTGCCAGCGCGGCTTCGACCGGTTCTTCGGCACCACGCTCGGAGCCTGCAGCTTCTGGACGCCCGCCTCGCTGATGATCGACAACGAGCCGGCCGAACACCTCTACCTAGACCCGGACTTCTACTACACGGACGCCATTTCCGACTATGCCGCAGACTTCATGCGCGACGGCCTGGCCAAGGACGCACCGTTCTTCCTGTACCTGGCCTACACCGCCGCGCACTGGCCGCTACACGCCTTTGAAGAAGATATCGAGCACTATCGAGGGCGCTTCGCGGGAGGCTGGGACGCCCTCCGCACCGAACGCCACGCACGCATGAAGGAGTTGGGCACGGTCAACCCGAGCTGGGAGCTCTCGCCCCGCAATCCCGAGGTTCCGGGGTGGTCGGACGAACCCCACAAGGCCTGGCAGGAACGCCGCATGGAGGTCTATGCCGCGCAGATCACGCGCATGGACGCGGGCATTGGCAGGCTCCTGGAAATGCTCGAGGAATCCGGCGAAGCTGACAACACGCTGGTCGTCTTCCAGATTGACAACGGCGGATGCCACGTCGAGTATGAGACCGACCGCAAGGGTCCGTACCTGCCCGAGCGCACTCGCGATGGTCGCCCGGTCATTCCGGGCAATATCCCGGAGGTCATGCCTGGTCCCGAGGACACCTATCAAAGCTACGGGTACGGGTGGGCGAACGCTTCCAACACCCCGTTCCGGCTCTACAAGCAGCACGATCACGAGGGCGGGATCACGGTGCCGCTGATCGCAAGTTGGCCAAATGTCATCGAACCGGGCGGGTTGACCGACCAGTTGGCACATGTGATCGACTTGATGCCGACATTCCTTGAAGCCGCCGGCGTTGAGCAGCCCTCCGAGTTACTAGGACGACCGGTTCATTCACCGGATGGCAGAAGTCTGCTTTCGGTCTTCGAGGGTGCCGCTCGCGATCCGGCAACCGAGCTGTACTGGAAATGGAGTCGCGGCCAGGCGATCAGGCAGGGACGCTGGAAACTTGTGGCGCTGCGCAACCGCCCTTGGGAGCTGTACGACATCGAGCGGGATGGCACAGAGCTGCACAATCTCGCCGCTGATCACCCCGAGCGTGTCGGCGATATGGCGCGGCTTTGGAACGAGTGGGCTGCGGGGCCGCCCCCGTTGTCCTAGTACACCATATCACTTAATCTGTCGGATTTGGATTCAGACTCTCCAACTTGATTCGAGCGTCTTGGGTCCAGAAGCTCCAGCTGATCTTCGGCTGCTGATTGTTCCGATCCGCTTCCGAAGCCGCGATCTCGTCTGCATCCGTTGCAAGTCAGGAATGCGGCGCTTGAGGCGTTGTCGGCACAGAGCGCTGAGTTCGATTTCGGCCATGTTCAGCCAGCTACCATGTTTCAGGGTGTAGTGGATTTCGAGCCGTTCTGCCAAGCGCCGAGCATTGGCAGGCGCAAGCGTCGCGTAGAGCGACTCGATCCCGTGGGTGTTCAGATTATCCATGACCAAGACCACCCGCTCGGCCCGCGGGTAGCGTGTCTCCAGCATGCCTGCGATCCACAGCGCCCATTCCCGCCACGTGCGCCGCTCGCCGGCCTCGACATGCCGCTGGCCGCTCAGCGGCTCCACTTCCAAGAAAAGCTGTGCCACGCCGTTGCGCTGGTATTCGTGCTCCACGCGCGCCGGCTGGCCGCTGCCGGCGGCAGCGGCTGGCGCACCTCGCCGATCAGCCGCTTGTTCGTTTGGTCTATGCAAACGACGGGCCTGAGCGGGTCCTACGGGCGGGCATACACATCCAAGACATCTTCCATGTTGGCCACATAGGCAGCGCTGGCCCTGGGGCGGGATTGTTCAGTAGCGCTTCAGGTGAGGCTGCAGTGCGTTTTCTTGGCGTGCGCTGGATAGTCATCAGCAACACCGACTCTGCCCAGCCCAGTTCGACCACCTTGTCGGCCACCAGGCGCAGCGTCCAGCGCTCGCGCCCGACCGGGGCCTGCGAACAGTCCCACACGGAGACGCCAGGTGTTCTTCACCACCCCCTTTCACGCGCCTGATCTCCCTGCTCTGGAATCTGGATCTGTGCAGATAGTCGAAACCTTCTGCGAAACGCCGCGCTTCGAGGGCACCTGCTATCGCGCTTCCAACTGGATCCATGTGGGTCAGAGGCTGGGCCGCGTCAAGCTCGATAGTCGTCACGAGCACAACCAGCCCGTCAAGAACGTGTTCGTCAAACCCATCTGCGCGGACTGCAATCCTCAATCGCAAGCACCACAGCCGCACCTCACGGCCCGCTTCAACACCTACTTTCTTACTGTGGTAGAATATTGCTCTTGCTGATGAGCAAGAGAGGGAAACAGAAACAACAATGCGAAAGAATTTGAAAATGGCTCTCGTTGCGGGGATAATTGCCTTGCTATGGGGAACGCCGGTGCTCGCGGTGGGTGTCTGCGAAGTCCACTACGAGACAAAGAACAAGCTACGCTATGTTCATGGTCCGGTCGATGTGGAGTGTGGCATCGGCGAATCCAATTCCGCTCCGTTCGGAAACTGGGGCGTGGAGTCAGATGGGAACGAGCGGAAGGATGGATTCCAGTTCCCCGGCTGGTGTAGAAGACATCTCGTTTGCGAAGGAGGGAACTGTGAGACCTACTGTACAGATAATTGGTACGAGTGGAACTCATGCACGTCGAGAGTACCCAAGTTTGCCTCTCCCAACTCGAAGTTCTACAACCATTCCAACTACAGCCAGCAGAAGGCAGCGAACAACACGACGCCAAGAGTTCATGGTGGTGGTTCGGTTCAAATCATCGTGTCTTGCCCGACCGACACGGACGGGGATTATTTCCCTGACTCAGGCGGATGCCTTGACGTGGTGTCAAATGGGTTCAGCCTGAGCGGCCAGGTCATGGATCTGTGGGAGTTGGACCACAATCGGGGAGACGACTTTGTTGGACGGCTGCGGTTCCCTACGCTCAATGCCTCGATCAATACAAACCACTGCGACATTAATGGCTGTAGCGGGGGCAGCGATGGAACGTACAAGGACAAGTATCCTAATTCCAGTATCAGTTCGGTTTCGGCTCGGGCTGGGATCCGGATCAAGTCTGCTTTCTTCGATGATTTTGCCGGGAACTGCTGTGATCCGCTGAGTGATCCGGGCTGTCAGAACTAGGGGGAATCGAATCATGAATTGGAAACGAGCAACGATTCTCACAGCCGTGCTACTCTGTGCGGCGCTTCCCTCTGCGGCTGCTACGCTAGCTGGCAGCGTTCGCACGGCAGGAGGAACATCTGTTCAGGCCCGGATCAGTGTTCTTCGAATGTCTGGCGCACTGATCCTTGAATCCCACGACACAGGAGAGGATGGTTCCTTTTCCATCGAGGTGTCCTCTAGCGGTCTGATTGCCGTTGCAGCCTCGCTGGCAGGCTATGCTAGCGAGGAAGTCAGTCTGACGGGAGGCATCCCGTCTGGCAGTCTGACATTCACGCTTCAACCACTTCGCGAGGTTCGGGGGACGGTCCGTGATTCACGAGGCCGAGCTGTGGCAGGGTCAGCAGTCACTGTCCGACGCACAGGAGGAGCCCGGCACATCCATCTTGATCACTTCCGTGAGGCGGTCACTGACAGCGAAGGGAGGTTCAGCGTTCGCGTTCCCGGTGGATCGATCCAATCTGCGTTGGACATTGTAGTGGATGGATGGGTGCCGCAGTCACTCGGTGTTCGCGGTGGAGGCTCTGTCGGATCGACAGGTGTGGGGGAGGGCTCTTCGCTAGATGTGCTGGTCTCTCTGGAACTTCAGGGAGCGAGCGTCAGCGGAACGGTAAGCTCTCCGGACGGTTCCCCGCTGTCTGGAATCCGTGTGCTGGCCGGAGTCCGGGTTCGCCATGCTCAGACGAATGAGGCCACGGTCCCGGGAGGGATCACCGGCCCAGGCACGACCGAGACTATACGGCCCTATGGCCGAACTTACCGTACCTCTACGGCGACTGATAGCCAGGGACGCTACTCTTTCGCAGGCCTGCCTCCCGGCAACCTCGGAGTTGTGGCGATCCGACGTGGTACCACTGCCTCGCCCCAGCGATTCCAAGCAGGTGAGGGTGATTCATTCACGGCTAACTTTGTGCTGCCGGAATGAGGGATCGGACCGTGACAGCAAGGATCGGCGCTCTTGTTCTGGCGGTCTTGCTTGCCGTTCCGCTCGGGGCTGCTCCTTTGAAGCTGCGTCTCGGGTGGGACGACCTGCGGGCTGTCGCGGCCCACGCCGAGCTTTCGCCACGAGTGGTTGTGCTTGTGAACCCTGTTGGAAAGGGGAAGGAACGGTACGCGCGCCGTCTGCGCTCTATCACCGACAGAGGCATCAGGCTCGGCAAGAGCTCTGACAAGGCCCGCTTCCTTCCCCGCGAAAGCATCAAGGCCGTGCGGCTGACTCCGCGCAAGGGAGAGAAATTTCCCGGGCACCGCTATAGCTACCGCATCGGGGCAGTGGCCGTAGCGGTGCCATTCTGGCTGCTGACCTATGTGGCGACATACCTGTTTGTGCCGGGATTCCCCGATGAGGGAGCTATCTTCGATCTAGGTAGCGGCGGTGCTGCTGCGATCCCTGCTACAGCAGCGGTTTTAGGGATCTATCGGGCTTCATGGCTGGCAGACCGTCGTGCCGGTTCGATCTGGATTGAAGTAGATCACCGTTGATCCGTTCCGCTGTTTATTTCCGCCGCTCTCTAAGTAGTGCCCCTGTCAAAACCGTCAGGATCCGAGTACTACCATATCTTGTAGTTGATTGAGGCTAGAGATACGATACATGGAGATATTTCGTGATATTTTCGTCTTATTTCATATCTCATCCAGTAACGGAGTCCCGAATGTTTTGGGATTCCGAGTGTTCCCGCCCGAATCCGGAAAATCTTCACTGTCAGGAATCTGCCGTAGTGCATTGAAATATCTCGAGATAGCCCCTTTTGACACGGGCACTAAGTAGCTTCGGGCTCCATGGGGTTCATAGTTCTGATCCCGTCGAAATTGATTCGCTTCATACGGAACACGGTCCGTGAGTTGCGCCAGACGGTTCCTGCCAAGTCCGTCCATTGCAATCGTAATAGCAACTTTCGCGCCTGGGCCGCTTGCGACTCCAAGCAGGCGAATACCTGGCACCAGCGAGATGCGAGCTGCTTGATCGGTAGATTCCCCCGCTAGCTCGACTTTACCGGCGGATCGTCTTGGCGCACCGGTCCCACATGCGATTCAGGTTCAGGTAGTGGTCCTCCTCCAGCTGCCGCTCAATGACACGCGGGTCAACCGCGTCCGCCACAGATCTCCGTTGGTGCGCTCCAGCATGTTGGCTGACCTCATGCGCCTGTGCAGCGTCCGCAGCAACCGGGAGGACGTAGACCTCTCCTTGATCTGCTGGTGCTCTCAGAATCGTCGCTATAGGCAGAGCTTCTTTCAAGCGCACCAGCCACGCTGCTAGCTCCTGTCGTGCTCCTGCGTTAACTGGGACTGAGCGCTAGGCCACTTGCAACCCGTTGGCTGGGGCTAAACTATATTTAGCTGCGGTGCCCTGTTCTTGGGGCCCTTACGCTGTGCCGCTCCTCCCGTCCGCCCGGGATCACCGGGCACCTATCGGAATCCGTATGTCGAACCTCGCAGTCTTGGGCCTCCAGTGGGGCGACGAGGGCAAGGGAAAGCTGATCGATCTGGCCGCCGAGCACTACGATGTGGTGGTTCGCTGCCAAGGCGGCAACAATGCCGGGCATACGGTACAGGTCGGCAACCAAGTCTACAAGCTCTCGCTGATCCCCAGTGGCATCCTGCGACCAGGCAAGACCGGGGTGGTCGGCAACGGAGTGGTGATCAATCCCGAAGCGCTGCTCAGCGAAATCGACACCCTCCGCTCGCTCGGCGTGGATGTCGAATCGAACCTATTGGTCAGCAGCCGTGCCCACGTGGTCTTCCCCTACCACCCGATGCTGGAGCAGTCCTCCGAGTCAGCGCCCGGCAAGCGGCGCATTGGCACGACCTCGCGGGGCATCGGCCCCTGCTATGAAGACAAAGTGGCGCGGCGCGGCATCCGCGTCGCCGAACTGCTCTCGCCGACACTCTTCCCGGACCGCTTCCGCGCCATGGCGGCGGAGAAGTCCGCGGTGGCAGGAGCCTTGGGCGTTGACGAGCCTTGGGACGTTGAAGCCGCCCTGACGCAATACCAAGAACTTGCCGAGCGGATGCGTCCGTTCGTGACAGATACCGGAAAGTACCTCAACCGCGCGATCAAGAATGGAGAGCGTCTGCTCTTCGAAGGTGCCCAAGCCACGATGCTGGACATCGACTTTGGCACCTACCCGTATTTGACATCCTCCAACGCCACCGCCGGTGGCCTATGCACGGGGTCGGGCGTTTCTCCGCGACTGCTGCATGACATCGTGGGCGTGGCCAAGGCTTACGCCACGCGGGTCGGCGAAGGCCCGTTCGCAACAGAGGTGCACGGAACGGCGGGAGATGAGCTTAGGCGGGCCGGAGCCGAGTACGGCACGGTCACCGGTCGCCCCCGGCGATGCGGCTGGTTCGACATCCCCCTGCTGCAGTACGCCCACGCGATCAACCACCTGTCCTCGTTGTTCATCACCAAGCTGGACGTGCTCGACTATCTGGAAAAGATCCCGGTCTGCACCGGCTATCGGCTCAAGGGAGCAGCGCTCGACTGGATGCCGGCCATCTCCGAAGAGTATGCGCAGGTCGAGCCTGTCTACGAGGAACTGCCGGGCTGGAACAGTCCCACAGCGGGGATCACAGAGTTTGAGCAGCTGCCCCAGGCCGCCAAGGACTACATCGCGTTCTTAGAGGATCGCCTCGAAGTCGAGATCGGCGGCGTCTCCACCGGCCCGAAACGAGAGGAAACGATTATTCGCGAAGGCTCGATCCTCGAGCGCGTGACGGCCCCGCAGACTACGCCAGGTTCCTGATCCGAACGGGCCGCGACAAGGCTGCTTCGGGCGCGCCAGCCAGCGGATTGTGGGCTGCCACGCGGATCGTGGCTCGCCAGGCGGTCGGCGACTGCCCTCGGGCGCGCAAAGGATGCCTGCCCTGCTCTCCTCAGCGGGGTGTTTGGCCAGCCGCAGGGAGGTGAAGCAATGCCCAGCCGAAGCCATTCGGCCCCGGCTGGGCATGCGCATCGGCAGTGCCTCGCAAGAGCCCGCCGAATCGGTCTGGGACTGCGTTAGTCTCCGCTGGCGCCAATCGTCTCGCGCGGCTGCTCTGAGGCTCCGCCGATCTGCACCAATGCCGGCGCCACAGGCTCCTTGAGGACTTCTTGGCGGTACATCTTCATGAGCCGCGCTTCCTCTTCGGCTGACAGCTTGCGGTCTCGAGCGCCGCTCGCGGGCACCTGGCTGCCACCTGCGGCCGCCTCTTGGAGTTTCTTGTCACGCGCCGCGATCTTCTCCTCGCGCGCATTCTGCGGGCCATCCGAGACTTGCGCACCACGCGCAGCGTGATCAGCGTTGATGTTCAGCGCCTCGGTCAGCCCAGTGATCTCCTCGACCTTGCGCCCGCCGGCGTAGATCTTGTGGCGGCCATGCTCGCCGTACCACGTCGACAGCGTGGAGGTCATGTGCATCTTCTCGATGATGTTGCGCCAGCCGATGCCCGTGTTGTAGGCGCAGAAGGAGATCTCGCCCTCCTGCGTGCCGTACGGGATTACGCACATCTCGGTGCGCCGGAAGTCGTAGTTGAACAGGTCTTGGAACCACATGCCCGCCACGAACAGGAAGTTCCACGGATCGTGCCGGCGGGCCGTGCCCTTGCCGTAGCTCTTGCCGCTGAGCGCGAACGACTTGTCGAATTTCTTCAGCAAGTCGAACATCGAGAAGTTCTTGGGGGCCTTCGCCGGGTTGTAGTTCTTCAACAGCGCCAACGCCATCTGGACGTTGGTGGCGAGCTTGCCGCGACCAGAATCGGTCACGCGCCGGATATCCTGCACGAACTGCGGGACGTTGATGAATTCGGCCACCGGCGACATGTCCTTGGTCTGCTTGTTGATCATCAATGCGGTGCCGACGCCGCAGTTGGGGTGGCAGCCGCAGCTGACCTGGCCCCACTGGGCCTGCGGACCGTGCGCCAAGTCGGCCGCGTCAACGAAACTGCCCATCACTGAGATGGGGAACCAATCGCGGGTCGGCTCGGTGATGCCGACCTGCTTCTTGACGTCGTGCGCGAGGTGGCTCAGCGTGTAGCGCTGCCGCATGCGGCGCTCGTCGGTGATCTCCTCGTCGCGTCCGGTGAACGACACCGGCTGGAAGGAGATGAAGGCAATCCGGCCTGGGTTGTCGCGGGCGAACTGGATGATCGGGCCGACCTCTTCGTTGTTGACGTTGTTGACCAGCGTCGTCACCAGCACGATCTCGATGCCCGCGTCGTGCATGCTCTCGATCGCCTTGATCTTGACGTCGAAGAGGTTACCGATCTTGCGGTGCTGGTTCGGCTCGTTGCCGATGCCGTCGAACTGCAGGTAGGCGTAGCGCATGCCCGCGTCGGCAGCGGCCCTGGCGAATTCGGGGCTCTTGGCAAACTCGATGCCGTTGGTGGCAGCCTGCACCGAGTTGTAGCCGATCTGGCGGCAGTACTGCACGGCCTTGAGGAAGTAGGGCGACATGGTCGGCTCGCCGCCCGAGAACTGCACCGACATCTGGCGGCGCGGCTTGATCTTGATGGCGTTGTCAAGGATCGTCTTGATCTCTTCCCACTCCAACTCGTGGACGAAGCCGACCTGGTTGGCGTCCATGAAGCACGGGTCGCACATCATGTTGCAGCGGTTGGTGAGATCGACGGTCAGCACAGCCCCGCGGCCGAACTTGACGCTCGAAGAGCCGTGGTTGTGCAGTTCCTCGTCGTTGTGAGAACGAATGTCGCGTCCCGGGAACTGGGCCTCGATGTGCTCCAAGAACTTGGCGTCGATCGCCATCACGTCTTCGGTCTTGCCGTGCGTGGGGCACTCCTTGACCATCCAGATCTCGTTGTCGCGCTGCAGGATCGTGGCCTTGACCTCGCCGACCTTCTCGGTCTTGAGGATGGAGTAGTCCACCTCGCCGCTGAGGATCACCTCGCGGGCCTCGCGCACGCACTTCGGGCACAGCGAGTCGGTCTGGCGCGGCCAGCCCAGCGGCGGCTTGCTCTTCTCCCACGACTTGAGCATGGGCTTTTCGGACCAATCGGGCGTAAAGGCCGGGTTGGGGTCCTTGCTGGCGTCCAACTTGCGCGCCACCTTCCAGCCGGCGCGCGCGACCTCGGTCAGGCCTCGCTCCAAATACTTCACGGGTCGTTGCATGGGGGACTCCTTGCGCAGGTTCTCTTGCCAGCAAGCCCAGCCGTTTCGGACGATTCCGCCCACAGGCCGGGTACACGTTGCCGGTTGATCCAGCAACGCGGATATGCCAGTGCTAATTGTCTACGCCGATTTGGGCCAGCGCAACATAGAATCCCCTGAATTTTCCGAATCGCAAGAATCGACGGCTCTATGGCAGTATTGGTGGCTGAACGGCAGCCCAGCAGCGGCCTGCGCGCCGCGGCCGGGTCTTGGAGCCCTGTTCTGTTGTGCTAGATCCCGGCCCCATCAAGCAGAAAGCGCGCGAGCTCGGCTTTGAACTGGCAGGCATGGCCGCACCGGGACCAACGCTCGAAGCGCTGTTCTACCCGCAGTGGCTGGAGCGGGGCTATCACGGCGAAATGGCCTACCTATCGGGCCGGAGGGGCGAGCTGCGCGCCGACGCACGCTCGCTGCTGCCGTCGGCCCGGTCGGTCATCTGCCTCGGCATGGTCTACAACACACCGGATCCGTACTCGACAGAATTTGAACCTGGACATCAGGGCTGGGTCTCCCGCTATGCCTGGGGCGAGGACTACCACGGCGTGATGAAGTCCAGGCTGCACGAACTGGCGGATTGGATCCGCGACCGCTACGGCTCGGGCGTGAAGTGCAAGGTCTGCGTCGACACCTCGCCACTGCTGGAGCGCGCTTACGCCCGCAGCGCAGGGCTTGGCTGGATCGGCAAGAACTGCTGCCTCATCGATGAGCAGCTCGGTTCCTGGTTCTTCCTCGGGGAAATCTTGACCTCCCTGGAATTCGAGCCCGACGACGACGCGCCCTACCGCTGCGGCACCTGCCGCCGCTGCATCGACGCCTGCCCGACCGACGCGCTGGTCGAAGTCGGGGCTGACGAAGGCCCCTCACACGCCCTGGACTCGCGGCTGTGCATCTCGTACTGGACGATCGAACTGCGAGGATCGATCCCGGCCGAGCACAGGGCTGAGATCGGGTCGCACCTGTTTGGCTGCGACATCTGCCAAGATGTCTGCCCATGGAACAGCCCGCGGCGGGCGGCCACCAGCGCGGAGCCTGCGTTCGCACCAGCGAACGCGACACCGAGCCTGGCAGAAATCGCCGACTTGAGCGAGGACGAGTTCAACGCCCGGTTCGGCGGCTCGCCCATCGAGCGCAGCCGCTACGCTGGATTTCTGCGCAATGTCGCGGTGGCCATGGGAAACAGCGGCAACTTGTCCTTCCGGGAGGTATTGGAGCGGCTGGCGGCGTCCGGCCAGCCGCTCGTGCGCGAGCATGCCGAGTGGGCGCTCGCCAAGCTGCGGAGCGACTCCGGGGGCGAAGCGCCCGCCTCGGAGTGAGCGCCTAGTTGTCGCTAGTTCTCGGGCTCTGCTTCAGGCGCGGCTTCGATGATCTCGAGCTCGACCTCGCCCTCTTCGGCGCGTTGCTTGGCAGTCGCCTCGTCAACGATCTCCAGCGCTATGGGCTGCTCCATGTAGGCGGCACTTGCGCCGCCCGTAAGGAACATCAGCCGGTAGCGCTTCATCGCGGTACCATCGGGCACCTTGAACGTGATCGCGTCAGCCGTCTGCTCAGTGATTTCAAGCTCGACATCGCTGCCACCGGCGGTGAGATAGAGTTTGTCGACGACGGGTCTGGCTAGATCCGACCCCTTGGCGACCGCCGTGCCGCCAGGCGCAACGGCGTCGGGCACAACCTCACTCAGGCGAGGCACGGCCAGCGCCATCCCGCACGCCAGCGTTAGCAAGAGAATCGTGAGACGGAACGTGGTTTTCATGGCCATCCCTCCTTCCGGTGGAACGATATTAAACCACACCCGCACGTGGCGCAACAGCAATGCACAGATAGAGTGAGCGGCGGTTCCGTCAAATCGGCTGAATCGGAGGTGGCGCGAGGACGGTGTGTGCTCCGGGAGCTTGAACTGTGCGGCAACTACGAGTTGTGCCGTCCGGTCCGAGATAGTAGCCAAGATCTCTGTAATCCCTCAGCAGGAATGCGCTTCGCATTCGGCATGCATCGGGGCACCGCCCTCGGAACGGAGGCTTGCTCACCTCGCGCGAATCGCCGGACAGCGCTCCCGTTCGTAGCGCCGGTTCAACCCACTCCGGCTGCGCACCTGCCTTGGCGGCGCCGCCGTCACGAGACCCGGAGCTGCAATCCCATCGCCCGCGTGATTCGCATGACGGTCGCGAAGGTCGGGTTGCCGTCTGCCGCCAGCGCCTTGTAGAGGCCCTCCCGGCTCATGCCCGCCTCGCGGGCCAGAGCAGCCATGTTCTGGGCACGCGCCACGTCATTCAGGGCTGCTCGGATCAGACTGCCATCGCCCGGATCCTCGTCGGCACACGCCTGCACGTAGAGCCGCGCATCCTCAAGAGTTTGGAGGTGCTCGGCGGCATCCCACTTGGTGAACTTCTCAGTCATGTTTGCCTAGAGAGACGTTGCGCAGTCGCGCGTTGATCCGCGCTACCGCGGTACGATCCCGCAGGCCACGCATCCAGCGTCTGAACGTGGCGCTCTCGATCACGTCGACCATCGACTAGACTGTAAACCATGGTTCACGGTTCGGTCAATGATTGCCCTGTCGTCAAACGGCCTGCTATATCGAACCGATCGACGAGTAGCGACCAGAACGGACGGTACAGATCGAGCGCAAGACCGTTGCCGTGCCGCCGGACAGCGGTGGCGGTGCCGCCGTCGACAGGCACCTGCAGCACGGCGTGCGGTCCAGGAACCTTCCAGTGCCGACGGGGCTGTCTGCGAACGCCACGACCCCGGAATTCACCCATCGGGCCATGTGCAGGGACCCGCGTTAGCAAGCCTGCCCCCTCGCCGAAATGCACGGTCCGCACTGCACGTCGAACCTAGCCGGGCTGACAGCCGCAAGGCTGAGCAGCGGGATGCCGCAGGCTGCCGGAAACGGGGCAATGGATGGGCGCCCCGTCTTGAGCCGGCACCGGCGACCGCCCATGCCCTCGATCCGGCGCGAAGCGGCGGACAGTTCGATACAATCCTTCAACAGGACGGGAACGATCGCGCTTCCCTTGGGGGCGCGCTGGGAGCCGTTCGGTCGCGTCCCGGCCGCCGACACACGCGCCTGCCGGACCCAAGCTCCAACAGGAACTGCAGACTTGGCTCGCTTCGAACCCTCAGATCCGTGCGGGCCGGATCACGCCGTTGCTACAACGGGCGCAGTCCGCACCGCTGTCGGCCTGCACAACCCGCACCGGCTCGTTGGTGCAGGCGGCGCTGCCGGCCCCGACGGCCGACGACTGCTGCCCGGCCTCGAACGAAATCCGCAGGTGACATCGTGAGGCTCTGGGCGGTATCGGACCTGCACCTGACCCATCCTCTCAATCGGGATGCCATCGGGGCGCTGCCGGCGTATCCGGACGACTGGCTGATTCTGGCCGGCGACCTCGTCGACGGCCTGCACCGGCTGGATTGGTGCCTCGGCGCACTGGCAAGGAAGTTCAGGCAGCTGGTCTGGGTCCCCGGTAACCACGAACTGTGGACCCAGCCGGGGCGACCGGGCGAACCGCGCGGCGTCGAACTCTATGACCGGCTGGTCGAAGTCGCCCGAAACCACGGGGTCATCACTCCGAAGGATCCATACCCGGTGTTTCCCCATCCGACCGGAAACCTGCTGATCGCGCCACTGTTTCTGCTGTACGACTACAGCTTCCGTCCGCAGGGCCTTGCCGACCACGAAGTGATCGCGTGGGCAGAGGAGGATGACACGGTCTGCTCGGACGAGTACCTGCTGCATCCGGACCCCTTCCCCGACCGCGCCGCGTGGTGCGCCTCCTTGTGCGCGGAAGCAACGGCGCGGCTTGAAGCACATCCGCCCGATCTCCCCAAGATCCTGATCAATCATTTCCCCTTGGAGGAAAAGCACGCCGTGCTGCCCCGCATACCGCGCTTCACTCCTTGGTGCGGCACCCGGCGAACGCGCGGATGGCACAGGCGCTTCAACGCCCGGGCGGTGGTCTTCGGCCACCTGCATATCCCCGGGATCTGGTGGCTCGACGGCGTTCCGTTCCAAGAGGTGTCGCTTGGCTACCCATCCCAATGGGACCGGTCTCGCGGGATCGGCAGCTACATCCGGGAAGTCATCCTGGCACCCGCCGGAGGGTTCGGTTCGTGACTCCCCTCGCAGAGCAATGGTGGCGACGGTACAGGGTGGTTGGCGACGTGACTGTCATCCACCTGGACCTCTCGCCCAACACAGACCTTGAGCAGGAAGCCTTGGCATGGCTCGACCAGAACGAGCGGGACCGGTGGAATCGTTTCCTAGTAGACCGTGCCAAGCGTCAGTTCGCATTGTGCCGTGCCGCGCTGCGAGCCAATCTCTGCGACAGGCTCGGCTGCGCGAATGACCGGCTCGCCTTCGGAGCACGCGAGTTCGGCAAGCCCTTTGCCATCGTGGACGGGGTGCCCGCGGCGGCCAGCTTCAATGTCAGCCACAGCGGAACGCACGGGTTGATCGCGTTCGCCCCGCGAGGGCAACTGGGCATCGATGTGGAGGAACGCCTGCCTCGGCGCGATCTTGACGGGATCGCCGAAAGCGTGTTCGGTCCGCGCGAGCGGGCGGCGATCGCCAAGTTGGACGGGAACCGCAAGGTCCGGCTCTTCTTCACTCTCTGGACGATCAAGGAGGCACTGATCAAGGCGATCGGCACAGGCTTTTCCCTCGACCCCAAGGGTTTCGAGGTTCCGCCCCCGATGCTGCACGGTACGCAATCTGCGACGTTTCGATTCCCCCGCGAACCCGGGGTTCCATGGCGGATCAATGACCTCGGAGAAGCTAGGTTCGCCGCCGCCCTAGCATGCGAGTGGGACCCTCGGGACAACTCCGGTCCGCGGTGACGAGCCACCCCTGACCGGCCGGCTTCCAGCGCCTCGACGCGGCTTGCCGGGGACTGGGAGAGCCAGCCGAATGGTGCGCGGTCTCGCACCCGGTGGCCGACAGCCAGATCACGAGACCGCGCGGATCCCCGGCTGCGGGACCTCCGTGTCGGAGGTCATCATTGCGGCAAGCGCAGGGAGCGTCGCCTTGCAGTCCGCACGCCCCGAACGCACCGGGGGTGGCAGTGAACCAGCGCAGCGATAGCAACCGTGGCCTGGACAGGCATCTCCTCCGCACGGGCGCAGGTCGAGTGCCTGATCAGCAATGCTCTCCCCATCTGGCAGCAAGGCCATTGGCAGGATTGGACGAATGGGGTATGCACCTGACTCCGTTTGGAGGAAATAGCAGCGCACTGAACATCACCTGCTTGTAGTGCATCGGCTCACAACGCTCCTTTACACGTGCGGCCGGAACAGGGCCTGACTGCGTTCCAGAGGGGTCATCGCGTCGCTTTGCGAGCGTTTCGCGACTCCGGGAAGTTCGCCGCCGGTTTCCCGCCAGCACCATTCCCGGCGCGACCCCCGCGATTACAATGACGGAGGCGCCGGTAGTGGGAAACTCGTGATCCAAAGCTCCGCTTCGCTACCCGGCGGGCGCGCCTCACGATGTCGTTGGCCCTCGGCCATGCCCGCCAAACAGACAGCGCCTACATCAAGCGGGGGTGGAAGTCAGGGGCTCGCGATGAATGGTCTCAACTCAGCGCGGCCAGCTCTGCGCGGCGCACTCTGGCGCGAGCTAAGCTCCTTCGCGCACGCCATCGCAGGCACCACAGCGCTCGGGTTTCTGCTTGCATCTCTTGCGGGCGGCGCGCTTGCCGCGAGGCCCAACGTCGTGGTCGTGATGACGGACGACCAAGGCTACGGGGACCTTTCCGTCCACGGAAACCCTGTCTTGCGGACGCCGAACCTAGATCGGCTGCATGCGCAGTCCATCCGCTTCACCGACTTTCACGTCAGCCCGTTCTGCACGCCAACCAGAGCCGCGCTGATGACGGGACGATGGGCGGCCAGAACCGGCGCGTACCGGACTTCGCACGGCAGGACGGCGATCCACCCGCGCGAGGTGACGATGGCGCAGGTCTTCGCCGCGAACGGCTACCGTACCGGTTTGTTCGGGAAGTGGCACCTCGGCGACAACTATCCGTCGCGTCCGATCGACAAGGGATTCCAGCACGCCGTTTGGCACCGCTGCGGGGGAGTGACGCAGATCTCCGACTACTACGGCAACGACTACTTCGACGACACGTACCTCGTCAACGACCGCTGGACGCCCTTCGAGGGCTACTGCACCGACGTGTGGTTCCGCGAAGCGCTCCGCTTTATCGAGGGCGAGCCGAGCCAGCCGTTTCTCGCCTACATCGCCCTGAATGCTCCGCATGGCCCGTTTCTGGTCGCGCCGCGCTATAGCGACCCCTTCGAACGGGCCGGCGACGAGAAGCAGGACGCGGCCTTCAAGGGCATGATCGCCAACTTTGACGAGAACTTGGGCAAGTTCCTCGCGGGACTTGAAGATCTCGGAATTGCCGACAACACGATCCTGATCTTCCTGACAGACAACGGCACGGCACGCGGCGCCCGCTTCAGCGGCGGCGTCGACGGGCTGCCTGAGCGAGGCTTCAACGCAGGCATGCGGGGACGCAAGTCGTCCGCCTTCGATGGTGGGCACCGCGTGCCGCTGTTCATCCGCTGGCCTGCGGGCAGCCTCGGCCAACCCAGAGATGTCGATGGCCTCGCTGCCCACATCGATGTCCTCCCCACCCTGATCGAGCTATGCGGGCTGAATCGATCCGGCGGCCCGCCGCTGGACGGGCTTTCGCTCGCGGGCGTGCTGCGAGGGGATGCTCGGCTGCCGGACCGTGTGCTGTTTGCCCAGATTCACGGCGGCACCGGCTTTGCCAGGCCCGGCGACCGCTGGGAGGGGTCGGCGGTCATGACCCCCCGCTGGCGCTTGGTCGAAGGCACCCGCCTCTTCGACATCCAAAGGGATCCGTCGCAGGTCCTTGACGTCGCGTCGGAGTTTCCCGAGACGGTCGCACGGCTCCGTGCCGAACACGAGGACTGGTACCGGTCGATCCAGCCGGGCATGCGCCCGACTCGGATCGTAATCGGCCACGATGCCGAGAATCCCGCTGACCTTACCAGCCAAGAGTGGCAAGCGCCGGGCGGCAACGTGGTCTGGAGCCGGGCTCATCTGGAGCAGCGCAAGATGGAGAACTGGCCGTGGCTGGTAGACGTGAGTCGCGCAGGGACGTACCAATTCATCCTTTCGCGCTGGCCTAGGCACTTGGGCCGACCGATCGCATCCACGCGGGCCCGCTTGAAGGTCGGCGACGTCGTCCGCGAATCAGTGATTTCCGAGCCGCACGCTGTCACAGAGGCTTCCTTCGAGGTCGAGCTGTCGGCTGGCCCGGCAGAACTCCAGACATGGCTTACCGAACCTGGCGGCCGAACCCACGGTGCGTACTTCGTGACCGTCGAGCGACTGCAATAGTGTCACGAGCCGTTGGAATCTTAAGCACGCCTGCTCTGCACTGATTCGGGCAGCAAAGCGCACGGACAGCTCGGTCTTGCGCGCTCCCGCAAGGCGCCGACGGCGCACTCTGCCGTTGGGCGTCGACCTGGGCCGTGGGGATCAGGGCAGGTCTAGGGCCGGGTTACGGTCAAAGAAATCGAACGGGCGAAGCTCGAAGCCGTACCACATTGTTGGCATCACTGGCCAGTCCTCGGCGCGGGGCAGATGATGCATGCCGATCGTGTGCCACACGACAACGTCCCTGTCTCGGATCGGCCGGTCGGCGGCTGTCCACGCGGGCAGACCCTGACCGGGCTCGCTCAATGTCGGATGGTCGCCGGCGGCATGGCGTTCCCCGTCACGCTGCGGCGTCACCCAGAGGTGGTGATCAATGAAGCCGGCCCGCCGCCGCGGGTAATCGTCTTTCGATAGCAGCGTGTTGGCGTTCCTGCCGGGAAACACCTGAAAGCTCGTGGGATAACCGGAGGAGTTGCGCCGGTCGCTGCTGAGGACGCGCCACAAAGCCGGGCGTTCGAGGTTGATGTCGAGTCGGGCCTCGCGCTCGCTGGCCGGGACGTGCTCTTCCCGGACCCACAGGCTGCGGCGGGGGTGGCCGGCGGGCAGGCGCTGGGTCACCAGCCGGTCGGCGACGAAACGGTTAGCGGTGCCGTCGATGTCTAGGTCGAGACGGTAGCTGAAGTAGTGGTCGTGATTCACTGCCACGATATTGCGGTCCACGAATCGCCCATAGGCGTCGGCGTCCGATCCCGCCTGCAAGGCGTCCTTCTCCTTTGTCGCCTTCACTTCCAGAATGCCGGTGGCCCCCACCCGCACTTCGATCGCGCCGTCCTGCCGGAAGATCCAGTCGAGCAAGTAGTCATAGTTTCCGACCACGGCCCCGACTCGTACGACGAGGTCACGACTCCTCCGGCTGTCCGGCATCTCGGATGACCAGTGCCGCCACGCCGGATCGCCGGTCTCCCGCTCAAAGACACAAATCGTGTCAGGCAGCGTCTGCGGGCGGCCCTTGTCGTTGCTGATCACGGTGTCGATATATGTTGCGTAGGCGGGACAGTCACGGCCGCGCAGCAGCGCCTTCGCCAGCCCACCAGCCATGAATTCGCCAACGTCGATGAAGTTGCGGCGGTACCAACCGAAGGAGGGGTCCATGTAGGGAACGAATATCTCGGACAGGTGCCCTTGGTACATGACCGAGCGGGCTGGACCGTCGAGCTGCTCTTGGTAGCTCACCAAGGAGAGGACCGCGCCGACGCGCTGATCGGGCCGCAGGTGGAAGCGCCAGTTCTGCCACCTCACCCAGTGCCGGTCGATTTCGAACCCGGGACCGAGGGGCTGGCGTGTGTCGAGCGGTCCGGGAACCTTCCGCGGGCGTTCGAGGGTGGTTCGGTCAAAGTCGGCATCGGTTGCGGAAAGCGGCACCGGGCCATCGTCCACGACCCGCAGGACTTCCTCGGAGTCGAGATCGACCACCGCCGAAAGCCCCTCTACCTGGCGTGTCCAGACGTTGCGGACTCCGCGGGGCTCGGCGCAGCTGACATTGCCGATGCGCCGCCCGCGCTCGGCCTCAGTTCCGAAGTAGCCGGGCGGAATGGTGTCGCAGTCGAGGAAGGTGGTGTCGGCGATGCCCCGAGCCTTGAGCGCTGCGAGAAAGTCGGGATGTTCGAGCACCTTGTCGACCACGGCCTCGAAGTCATCTCCTGACCAGTTCGGCTGAATTCCGCTCAGCGGCGACCAAGATGTAACTTGGTCCCCCGCAAGGTCGATGATCGCCTCGAACGAGTCTTTTCCCTGGCGGACCAGGGCGTAGGCATTGCGCGGCATTTCGGTGCCGGGGCTCCAAGCCAGCACCTCACTCTTGGGGGGCTCATGCAGCGTCAGCTGGGCAAAGCGCGTCTCTCTGTCCATGTGCCCGGCGTCCCGGACGAGTTCAAGAACTCGCCAGATTTCTTGGTAGCTCAGCGGGTCGAGCGGATGGCCTGCCGCTCGCGCAGGCGACACGGCCGCCAGAGCTGCTAAGACGACGGTGCAAAGTGGTAGTTTGGTCACAATCTTCACTCCGGACTCCAAGCCACCAATAGCGTCTCGCGACAGAGCACGGCCTCACCATCGTACTTGCCAGCCCAAATATCAGGTGCTTCGCTCGAGGGATCGCGGTTGAGTGCGTGGCCGTTCGGCTAAGCTTGGCCACCGCTCGCGACTCGCATACTCAGGCTCACGGCACTAGGAACGGCAGAGTGCTGAAGGTTTCTGCGCCAGTGCCGATCCGGCCTCCGAAGCCCGCGTCAGCAGGTTCCGGTTCTTCGATCGGTGCACGCCCCTGCAGCTTTGCCTGGATTTTGTCCCGTCTGGCTCGGGAGCGGCTATTCGTCAGCCGCTTCAAGGCTATCTCGTAGAAGTTGGAGTTCCTCTCGCAGCTCCAGAACCTGAGCTGAGTAGCGGGGGTTCTCGTATTCGTTGCGATACTCCAGCGGGTCCGACTCGAGATCGACGAACTCCCAGACGCCATCCCCGACTTCGTGGCGGACAAGCTTGTAGCGTTCTGTGCGGACGCCGTAGTGAGGAATGACATTGTGGCCACCGGGCGGCTCGAAATACTGAAAGTAGAACGAGTCCCGCCAGTCCGCAGGCTGACGGCCCTCCAAGACGGGCCGCAGGCTCCGGCCCTGGATATCCTCGGGCACTGCGACTCCGGCATAGTCGAGAATGGTCGGGGCGAAGTCGACATTCAGCGCGAACGCACCTGTCTCGCTTCCCGCCGCAATCGCGCGCGGATATCGGACGGCCAGCGGAATCCGGAGTGACTCTTCATGCATCAGGCGCTTGTCGAACATGAAATGATCGCCGACGAACTTCCCGTTGTCCGAGGTATAGATCAGGAGCGTGTCGTCTGCGAGACCCTCATCCTCAAGAAAGTCCAGAAACCGCCCCACGTTTTCGTCGACCGAGACCATCACGCGCTTGTAGTCCTTAACGTATTGCTGGTACATCCACTCAGCAAGCTCTTCGCCTGCAAGATCCCCGGGATCCTCTTTCGCCACTTCCGCACCCCAGGTCCGCCAGCGGGCGAGCAGGTCCGGAACCAATCGATTCGTGGCATTCCGGATGGGAGCGGCCCGTCCGGCGTAGTCGTCGTCGAACGATTCCGGACGAGGAACGCGCTGGTCCTCGAACAGATCCTCGTGCTTCTCGTCGGGCACCCACTGCCCATGCGGTGCCTTGTGGTGGAGGAACAGCAGGAACGGGCGTGTGCGATCCCGGTCGCGGATCCATTCCACCGCGAGGTCCGTGATGATCGTTGAGACGTAACCGCTGTGGCGACGTTCCTCGCCCATCTCGACCAAAGTTGGATTTCGATACCGGCCTTGGCCGGGTAGTACGTTCCAGTAGTCGAATCCGGATGGCTCGCTCCGCAAGTGCCACTTGCCGACGATCGCTGTCCGGTATCCGGCATGCTGCAGCATTTTCGGAAGCGTGGGCTGGCTGCCATCGAAGATGTCACGGTTACCGCGCTGCCCGTTGCTGTGGCTGTACTTGCCCGTGATCAGCGTGGCGCGGCTAGGTGCGCAAAGAGGATTCGTGCAGAAGCTGTTGCGGAAGATCATCCCCTCCTCCGCAATCCGGTCGAGGTTCGGCGTGGATGCCCTCTCGCTGCCGTAGGCCGACATCATCTGCGTGGCATGGTCGTCCGTCATGATCACGACCACATTCGGGCGGGCGGGAACTGTTTCGCATGCGAGTCCGGCCAGAACAACGGCCGTGGCCAAGAGCGTGGCCGACCCGCGAAGCCGAAGAGGGCAGAATCGGGTGCGAGGCCAATCCAAATGGTCCGCACGCGCTCCGAGCAGCATCGTCCAACGCATCGCCAGCGATTCTACCAACAGGCGGCGACAGGCCAACGACAGGGATGGAATTGGCTCCATCCGTGCCGGCCGACCTAGGCCGAAGCAGGCAGCGAGGACATCCGCGATGGAGGTTGCGGGGGCGGAGTATGGGGACAACCACTCCTTGAGCAAGCGGATCGCCCGAAGGCCTGGCCCGCAGTGGTCTTCGAGGAACTGCACGGGGAGGGGCCGGTCGAGGGGAACCGATTCGGCTGCGACAAGCGCCGATGCACCGTCGAAATCCACGTAGGCAAGCCGCGCTCCCAGCTCATCCTGCGGGCGGCCGAAGGCACTGCCTGGCAACACTGCAACGCCAGCTTCGTGCGGGAGCTGCTGGCAAAGTCCGGACGACGTCTCAACGCCGCGCGCTCGCAGGGTCTCGCGGTGAGGCTCGAAATCCGGAAAGAGGTAGAATCCTCCCTCGGGATCGTGCACGCGCACACCGGCTTCCCGCAAACGACGAGCGCATTCCAAGCCCAAGGCCGCAAGGATGCGGCGGGCCCGGACAAGGTAACGCTCGATCGAAGGGTGCGGCAGGAACGCGGTGACGGCGGCGTACTGGATCGGCGAGCTTGTGGATGTGAAGGTCTCGCTCGCGACACTCGCCATAGCGTCCAGAAGCCGGCGCTGGCCCGGAGGGAACGTCATGGTGCCCAGACGCCACCCGCCTGCCCCGCACCACTTGCTCAGGCCGCTCGAGATGATCGTGCCGGTCGGGTAGTAGCGCGCAATGGACACGTGGCGGCCCTGATGGTGAAGCTCCCCGCAGATCTCGTCCGAGCAAAGAACCACTCCGTACCTCTCGGCGACCTGGGCAAGCTCCTCGAGCTGGTCCGGAAGGTACGTGATGCCGGAAGGATTGGACGGGTAGTTGAGGATCACCAGTCTCGGCCGGTCCGGGTCGTCGCGGCACAGTGCCTCGAGCTCGGATACGGTCAGGCGCCAATGGTTAGCAGCGTCGGTCCTCAGCCAGCGGACATGCCGGCCCAAAATGTGGGCCTGCGGTGCGTAGGAGACCCAGCTTGGGGTGGGAATGACGAGATCTCCGTAGTAGCAGAGCTGCAGCAGGAACATCAGTTCCTTGGACCCGGGATCGATCAGGAGATCGTCGGCAATGCACTCGAAGTGCTGGCGACTGTCCGAGACCTAGGCGGTATACAATGCGTCCCTCGGCTCGGAGACGGTTGGATTCCTCGTTGATGGCGAGCGTGGCCGCGGAGCCGATGCCACGTACGTTGAGATTGAGCGAGGTGGCGGCTGCTGGCACCAGTTCATTATCGAAGGTTGGCCAGCGGGACAACTCCCGAGGCGCGGGTCCAGGCAAGGGGCCCTCCTTTCGAGACGGTGCCTGGCTCGTGCTGAGTTTCTTGCGCTGGGCGGTAGCGCTCCTGCGTATCCTTGCGAGACCTTGGTATACTCCATTCGCTTGGCTGACCTGCGGGTCACTGTGGCGTGCTCGATGTAATAGTGAGAATGCGGAGGCAGAACCATGTCCCACCTTGCGCGAATCACCGTTTGTGGCAGCCTGCTAGTGACCGCGATCGCAGTCGGCCAACCAGCCGATGATGCGGTCGAGGATACAGGCTTTGTCATAACCACCGAATCGAACCTCGTCATCGTTCCCCTGCACGTCTACCAGAAGAAGCAATCGATCGTCGGGCTCGGTGCCGAATCGTTCGAGTTGTTCGAGGACGGCAAGCCGCAGAAGATTGCATTCGTCGATGGTCCGGCGGGCCCGGGACAGGCTGAAGCTGCCCGCACTGTTCCGACCGAGATCATCCTTCTGATCGACAACAGCCTCAGCGTGACGGTTCGCGGATTGCTCGACTTCACCACCGTGCGCAGCGCGATGCTCGAAGGTCTCCGGGCAGACGTCATGATCTCGGTGTACGGCTTTGCGCAAAACCTTCGGCGCTACACGGGGCCGACGCGCGACCTAGCGACGCTGCAGCGGGCACTTGACCGGGTCTTCGAGCAGGAGGATCTGGGCAGCCGCATCTACGAGGCGATCATGCAGACCGCGCGGGACGCCTCCAGCCGTGGCTCGAACGTTTCGCGCATGATGATCGTATTTTCGGACGGCCAGACCACCACGCAGCTAAGCCCTGAACTGGTTGTTCAATCGGCGAATGCCTTTGGAATCCCGATTTATCCGGTCGTCTTGGGGCATGATCTGGTTATCCAGAGGGGTCAGGGCTTGGGCGGCGGATTCGGCCTCGGGCGGCAGCCGACCCCGGGCAACAACCAGCGCGGGGAACCGGCAATTCTTGGGCCGCGGCAGCAGCCGCAAGGAGATCTCAACAGGAGGTCGAACGCACGTGCCCAGGAGGAGCTACAGGCCGTCTTCGCGAACTTCGGGCCGCGGACGGGTGGCCGTAGTTACGACTTGGACGTTATCAACAACATCGTGATGCGCCAAATCTTGGGATCGCTCGCCACACTGGCGGAGACTGAGTACGTGGTGGGCTACTACCCCAGTTCGGTGGACGAGGAACTCACGGGCCACAGCGTGGAGGTGCGCCTGGCCGACAAGAAGATCGGCACGCTGTACGGCGGGCGGCGGGTGGTCGTTCACTGACGGGGATTTGTTGGCGTCCGGTCCTCTAGCCGGTCAGGGCTGGGGCGAGATGCCGAGGGATGCACTGCGGTCTGCGCGACCGCATAGCAATGCCCGCGGGCCGCGCTGCCCCTACCACCGCGGCAGCACGCGCTCCCAGCCGGGATCGACATGCTTGCGCATCTCGGCCGCATCATCGCGCCGCCGGTAGGGGATCTTGTCATAGCGCTCTTTGAGTCGGGCGAGCTGGTCTCGGTCGATGTCCACGCCCAATCCGCCGCGTTCCGGCACACGCACGCTGCCGCCATCGAACTTGAGCCGACCGCCCACGATCACCTCATCGGACGTCTGCCACGGATAGTGCGTGTCACAGGCATAGGTCAGGTTCTTGGTCGCAGCGGCGACATGCGTCATGGCCATCAGAGAGATGCCCAGATGCGAGTTCGAGTGCATCGACAGGGCCACGCCGAAGGTCTGGCAGAGCTTGCCCAGATGCTGCACCTGCCGCATGCCGCCCCAGAAATGGTGGTCGCAGAGCACGACTTGGACGGCATCGCGCCGGATGGCCTCCGGCAGGTGCGCGAAGGAAGTCACCGCGACGTTGCTGGCCAGCGGCGTGTCGATGCCCTTGCCAAGCAGGGCCGCGCGAACTTGCGCCATGCCCTCGATCCCGGCCGCGGGATCTTCGAGGTAGCCGCCGTCCAGCAACTCCTCGCGCAGAGCCTCCCCCACCCGCACCGACGTCTCCACCGTCCAGGCTGAATTGGGATCGATGCGCTGCGGCACGTCAGGGCCAAACTCCTGCCGCAATTGACGCACGGTCTCGATCTCTTCGTCGGGATCCAGCACGCCGCCCTTGAGCTTGACGTCCTTGAAACCGTATTCATCGACCATCGAGCGCACCTGCCGCACGATCGACGCCGGGGTCAGGCATTCGCCATACTTGTCCTCCCGCGCGTCTGCGCCCTCGCCGCCGCCCCCGCCGTGCTTGTAGAAGGCGTATGCCGAGAACGGCACCTCGTCGCGGACGCGCCCGCCCAGCAGGTCGCAGACCGGCACGCCCACGCTGCGCCCGATCAGGTCCAGACAGGCGGTTTCGATGGCCGAGTAGGTGCGGGGGCCGACATCGAGCGGGTTCTCGCCCGGAGTGCTCATCACGTGGGAGCGCTCGGCCCCCGAGCCCTCTCCCTCGGCGGCGTCGAGCAGGTCGCCCGTCAGGCGGTAGGCGTCCCTGCCGACGACGTCCGGCGCGATCTTGCGCAATGCGTCGGCCGGGCCTTCCCCGCCGTAGGTCTCGGCAATGCCCACAATGCCGTCCTCGCTCTCCAATTCCAAGATGTTGCGCAGCGCGTAAGGCGCGTGCAGGCCGTACGAACTGCGCAGGGGCGGGTCGGCGATCGCGATCGAATGCACCCGCAAGGCTTTGATTTTCATGGGATCATGCCCATTGTAGGAATCGCGCCCGCGGCGTCCCCCGCCCGCGATTGCGCCGAGCGGCGCAAGCTGGCTAGACTAGAAGTGTCGCCGTGTGGAACGAACTCTCTTCATCGACACGGCCAGCTTGGAGCAAAAGCCGTTTCACTTCGAGACCTTGATCAGGCCCGGCTTGCTGGACCTGTCCGACCGCTGGTCGCTGGGCAAGGAAGTGGAGACATCCGGATCTGCGGAACTACTCGATAGGGAAGGTGTGCGAAGCATCCGGGTGCGAGGCCGGATCACGGCTTCGGTCGAGCATGCCTGCGACCTATGCCTGAAGGACCTTCAGCTGGACTTTGACACCAAGTTTGACCTGTTTTTCTATCCCATGGCGATGATCGAAGACGGCGGCGAAGCGGCCATCAGCCGCGACCAGACCGAGGTCGGCTTCTACACGGGCGACGGGGTCGGCCTGGCTGACGTGATCCGCGAACAGCTGCTGCTGTGGCTGCCGGTTCGCAGCTTGTGCAGTTCCGGCTGCAAGGGGCTCTGCCCGACTTGCGGTATCGACCGCAACTCGGGACAATGCGACTGCCAGCAGTCGTTCCAAGATCCGCGCTGGGACGGCTTGCGCCGGCTTGCGCTCAAGCACTGACGCCCGAATCGCTGGGAGAATAGAATCATGCCAAATCCGAAGCGCAGGCATTCCAGAGCCCGCCGGGACAAGCGGCGCACGCACGACAGCCTGTCCGTCAGGTCAGCGTCGGTCTGCCCCAACTGCGGGGTCAGCATCCTGCCCCACCGCGTCTGCAAGGAATGCGGCCACTACAAGGGGCGCGAAGTGATCGAAGTCGGCGACGAGTAACGCCGACTCGCCGGAAGTCCGAAACCTCGTGGCCACTGCAGTCACAGTCGCAGTTGACGCGATGGGCAGCGACGACGCGCCCATTGCAGAAGTCGAGGGCTCGCTGCTGGCCGCCGAGGAGTTCGGAGCCAAGATCCTGCTGGTCGGACGGGAAGAGATCCTGCGCCGCGAGCTGTCGCGGCATTTCCCCGCCACCGGCCAGATCGAGATCGTGCACGCCGAAGACGTGGTGACGATGCACGACAACACCTCGGCCGCGATCCGCACCAAGAAGGACACCTCGATCCGCGTCGCCGCCGAACAAGTGCTCTCGGGCCGGGCCGCTGGGATGGTGTCAGCCGGCAACACCGGCGCCGTGATGGCCACGGCCGTCAAGGTCATGGGCCGCATCCCCGGAGCCAAGCGGCCGGCAGTGGCGCAGATCTTCCCCACCGATGGCGGCGGGCGCACGTTGCTGCTCGATGTCGGAGCGAACGTGGACTGCACCCCGACCATGCTGGCTCAGTTCGCAGTGATGGGAGAGGTATACACCCGCGTGCTGTTCGGGTGCGACCGTCCACGGGTCGGGTTGCTGTCGATCGGCGAGGAAGACCACAAAGGCAACGACCTGACCACCAAGGCGAGCCAACTGCTCAAGAAAAGGCCCTTCAACTTCGTCGGCAACGTCGAAGGGCGGGACCTGTTCACAGGCAACGTCGACGTGATCGTCTGCGACGGCTTTGTCGGCAACGTGGCACTGAAGGTCAGCGAAGGTTTGGTGTCGACGATCAAAACGATGCTGATCCAATCGCTGGAGGCGACGGTCATGCGCCAGATCGGGTACGGCCTGGCCAAGGGGGCGTTCGACGAGTTCAAGAAGCGCGTCGATTACGAGGAATACGGCGGCGCGCCGCTGCTGGGCGTGAAGGGCGGAGTGATCATCTGCCACGGCCGCTCCACCCGCCAAGCCATCAAG
The DNA here is from genome assembly GCA_965207255.1 of Bryobacterales bacterium. GTDB lineage: Bacteria > Acidobacteriota > Terriglobia > Bryobacterales > UBA6623 > VXMF01. The sequence continues at coordinate 2,667,064 of OZ242276.1, forward strand.
AACGCAGTACGGGTGGCCATCGAATTCGAGACCGGCGGGATCACCCGCAAGATCCAAGAGAACCTAGTCAACGGCTTGGAGACTATCTGAGGCCAGCCCGCATCACCGGCAGCAGCCGCTCAGTCCGCGGCGCTGCCGAGCGACAGGCAGAGCGTGGGCAAGGCCTCTTCGACACTGCGGCCGAGGGCTTCCAGCTGCTGTTCGTCCAGCGCCTCTTGCATGGCTTGGAACAGCACCCGCTCCTCGGTTCGAATGTGACCCACCAGCGCTGCCCGCAGGGGCCCCAAGAGCGGCCTGGACTCAGCGACCGAGGCTTGCTCCAAGTCCGCGAACCGCTGGCGGATCTCGTCGTGCTCGGCGACCAGCGCATCGACCAAGCCGGGCTCGACAGCCTGTCGCGCGGCCGGGAACACGATCTGCTCTTCCACGTCGAAGTGGCCGCGGAACTCGAGCTGCCAGAGATCGAGCGCCTGTGTGCGCAAGCGCTCGACCTCGGCTGTGCTGGCGGGGTCCGCACCCTCGGGCAGACCGCGCTGGATCATTACGCCCAGCGCGAGCCCGTCGTGGTGCTGGCGCGACAGCGGCACCAACGCTGCGTGGCGTTTCACGCCCCAGATTCCAGCTTCTCAGGCTTGTAGCCGCCCTTGCTCCGGAAGTACAGGAAGAACGCGCCGAAGAAGACCACCAGCAACACCGGCATCACCGACACGTACTGGAAAGCTGCGGCGGCACCCTCGTTCTCGTACCACCCACCCATGAAAGGCAGGACGAAAGCAATCGCTAGATTGCCCGTGCCGCCCATCAGGGCCAAGGCAACCGGTCCGCCCTTGGGGAAGAGTTCGGAAGTTACGCCGAGCATGGTCGGCCAGAAGTAGGTCTTGCCCACGCCGAACAGCGTGGCAGCCGCAAACGCGCCAGCCATCGTGCTCACCGAGCCAAGAGAGTAGAGCCCCGCGGCCGCCAGCGCGGCCGAAATCGTCATCAGCCCGAACGGCGAGAGCTTATGCGCGAGCGGGCCGCCGAAGAAGCGCAGCACGAACATGATGCCCGCCGTGTAGACCAAGATCAGGATGCCTTGCATGCCGGTCAGGTTTGTGATGAGCGATGGGACCCACTGGTCCGGGCCCAGCTCGGTGGCCGAGGTCAGCCACATGCACACCCACAGGGCGATGAACGACGGCCGCAGCAAGTCACGCAGCATGGCCGAATTGCTCACGCCGGCGGCGACTCGCTCGGTGGCGGGAAACTGCTGTCCGCGAATCAAGAACAGGTAGCCAACGGCTACCACCAAGATCGTGAGCATTTTGACGCGCCAGCCCAATGTGGCCGTGGCGGCGCTCACGCCCTCGTCGCCGAGACCCATCACCATGGTGATCAGAAAGGCGAGCAACCCGCCCACGATCAAACCGCCCGGCCACCAAGCGTGCAGCACGTTCATGCGGTGCGTCTTGTCTTCGGGAAACAAGGTCGAGCAGAGCGGATTGATGACGCCCTCCACAAGCCCCTGGGCAAGGCCAAGGGTGAGCATTGCGAACCACAGCAAGAGCGTGATCGGATTACCGAACAGGGATTCGATCGGCGCATCGGGGAAAGGCGCCAGCACGATGGCCAAGATCGCCGCGATGTAGAACAGTCCGGACAGCGTTAGCAAACGCCGCATCCCGAACAGATCGACCAAAGAGCCGCCGATCAAGATCGAGAGCGTGAAGCCCAAGAACGCCGGGCTGAGCAGCTGGCCCAGCTGCTCCTTGTTCAGCTGAAAGTCGTTGCCGAGCGCGTCTAGCACGTCACCGCGAATCGAGAACACCATCGAGGTGGTGACGAGCGCTACGCAACTGGCTATGAAAAGTCGGTTTCGATTCATGTGGACCCTCCTTGCGGGTTCGGGCAGATAGCGTACCACATGGCCGCACGCGCGCTGCGCGGCGCAAGTGCCGGTTCAGGATCAGCGACCTTCCGGCGGAGCGCAGGAGAACGAAGCGCTCTCAGCTGGGTCTCCAGTGCCATCGTAGATCGCGACTTGAGGATACGGGCACAGTGGCCGGGTCAGCTCGGTCTTGCCGGCGACCACGCGCGCAGCTTCGATGCGCTCCGGCACCTCGCCGGCTTCGACCCACTGCATCAGGGATTCGAAGTAATCGGTTTGCGAAACCCCGAGGCCGCCACCGCAATGGAACATGCCCGGCACCATGAACAAGCGGAAGAAGTCCCGTGTCTCGGGACCGGTCACGCGCAGCGCGTCCTCGTAATAGTTCACGCCCATCATCGGATTCAGCGCTGTGTCAGCCCACCCGAAATACATCAGCATCTTGCCGCCCGCGTCTCGAAAGCGGGTCAGGTCTGGATCCGTGGCATCTAGGATCGAGCGAATGAATCCCATCCGGCCGGGATCCTCATCGAAGTCGAATTCGCTCAACTCGAATTCGGGATCGTCCGGCTCGAATGCCAAGTAGCGCATGAAGGTCTCGGCAAAGATGTGCTGCCGGGAGGGCCCGCTCTCGTCAATGATCCAGCCCTGCCAGCCGCTGGTGCGTCTGCGCCCGGACGGCGGAGCGGCTTCCGAACCGACCGGCAGGCCGGGAAAAACCTGCGCGCCCTGGCTGATCACACCGCCGTAGATCTTGGCGAGGGCTTCGACCTGGCCGTCGCTGAAGCACTGGTCGGTGGCGGCACTGTTACAGCGCGGCAAGTCCCTCTCAGGATCGAAGTCGCATGCGCGGGGATCTTCCAGCAGGCCGTCTTCCAGCCCGTCCAGACCATCGCACTTTGCGTAGACTGCCTTGGCGACGCCTTCCATTTGCGACAACGTGAGCGGCGCATCGGCGAGTGCCATAGCGTTCCAAGCGCCCCAGATCTGAGTCCCGGTGAAGTCAAGCACGGGAGCGCCGACCAAGATGCCGTCGAAGTCCTTCGGAAAGCGCTGAGCCGCCATCAGGCCCTGGCGTCCGCCCGTCGAGCATCCGCGCCAGTAGGTGTAGTTCGGCGGCTGTCCGTAATAGATTCCGACCAGCTCTTTTGCGGTCTGGATGGTAAGGCGGACGGCGCGGAAGCTGTAGTCGATCTCCTTCTGGCGGTTGTTGAAGGCAAAGGTGCCGAGTGGTTCGGCCGTCCGGTCGTGCCCGGTGTTGGTGTAGACCGAGACAAACCCATCCGCGACGGGTTGCTCCGAACCGCGGATGCGGCCCGGCGAGTTCGGCGAGGTACCGGCATAGCCGCCGTTGCCACGCATCAGGATGCGGCCGTTCCATTCTGCGGGCAGCACAACTTCGAAGACGATCTCAGGTGGCAGCACGCCCAGCACGCGGCAGCGCTCGGGAATTTCTCCCGCAGCTTCAAGTCGATCGGCAGACAGGATGGTGTACTCGTGGACAGTGCGCGCGGCCAGCGCGGCGCACGAAGTCACCGGCTTCGCGCCTGTGACATCAGCCCAGGTCGGCAGTGCAGCGATGCACGCCAAGACTAGACTTGCCAACCAAGGCCGTAAGTGGTGGGCCGTCGCGTATACGGCGAGACTCACGGACAGATACCCGGTCCGGTCGATATCTCTCGGCTTCAAAGCGTTCCTCCGGTTCTAGGCCTACGACCTAACGCCACGGACGTCCGGCGAAGGCTCACTGGCCGAGCGATGGAAGTATACATCAAGAGGCCCAAGAACCCGGTCATGATGCAGGGCGAGGGCTTTCCGCCGGAACACGTCGAACCTTCGGCGCTACACCACGGGCTGTATCAGACAGAGTCAACAACGTTGGCCGGGCTCCAACCCAGCACAGTCACGGCGCTGGCTCGGGGTTTCCTAGGGCGCGCCTAGCGGTCGAGTGCTTGGCGGCGTGAATGGCTTCCACGCGCTCGAATGCGGCCCGCGCTTCCTCGTTGCGGCCAAGTCGAAGTAGTGCCTGACCAAGGCTGTATTGGGCGTCCGCGCTGTCAGGATCCAGAGCCACTGCTTCGCCTAGCGGGCCAAGTGCATCCGTGTAGCGGCCTTGCTTGACCAGCAAGCCTCCCAAGCCCGCATATCCGGACGCGTAGCGACCGTCGCACGCGATCGCCTCTCGGAATCTACGCTCCGCGGCGGCAACCTCGCCAGCCGCTGCCTCGATCTCGCCGAGATAGAAATGCACCTTCGCATGGCACGGCTGGAAGACAAGTTCCTTGGCCAGCCACTCGGCGGCCCGGCCATGCTCGCGCTGCTTGAAGTGCAGGAATCCAATCGCAGCTGCCACATCCGGCATTCCGGGATCCTTGCGCAGGGCTGCATGGAATTCCTGCAACGCCTCCTCGTGCATGCCTTCGGCATCGTAGGCCGCTCCCATCAGCTTGTGATAGAAGGCGGAGCCCGGAAAGCGCTGCTGAAGCTCGAGGAACGCTTCTTGCGCACTCTCGACCTCCCCGTCCTTCCGGTAGATCTCGACGAGCATGTACAGGGCCTGCTCGCCCAGTTCGGCGTGCGTCCGAGCGGCCTCGAGCGCAGGCGCTGCCTTGAGGAAGTCACCGCGCTGGAAATGAACGAGGCCAAGCAGGAAGCGCGCCTGCTGCGCTGAGGGCGGATGAGCTGTCGCGCGCTGCAATGGGGCGACGCAATCATCGAAGCGCCCCATTTGGAACAGGACCAGCCCAACGTTGAACTCCAAGGCCGGGTCCGCTGGACGCAACTCCAATGCCCGCTGGAAACGATCCAAGGCATCGGCCAGATTGCCCTCCGCCATGAGGGCTGTACCTTCGCGCGTCAGGTCGGCCAGGCCGGGCTGCTGTGCCGTGGCCCAGCCGTGTCCCAGTGCTAAGAGCGCAGCCAGAATCCAAGCGGGGGCGGCTGCTCGCCGCCCCCGCGCCAATGAATTCTGGCTGCCCGCCGGGTTCACATTACCACTTGAATTTGAGCCCGAACTGGAACACCCGCGCGGCACGGGCCGAGGTCACGGTGCCGAAGCCGCCGCCGCCAAAGGTAGAGCGGTATCCGGTCCATTGGGTGTGGTTGAAGGCGTTGAACGCTTCCGCCCGGAACTGCACCAACGCTGTCTCGCCGAACGGGAAGTTCTTGAATAGCGAGATATCGAAGTTGTTGGTCCCGGCGCGGCGGACCGCGTTCCGCTGCAGGTTGCCGAACTCGCCCGGCGTGACCGCGGAGAAGGCATCGGTATTGAAGAACCGGTCGCGGTTCTGGCCGCTGCTGAGGTTAGGCTCACCGTTCGCGTTGGGCCGGCAGGGGCAACCGCCGATACCGTGCGGATCGCCGGCGATGCCAATGTTCAGGGGCGTCCCGGTCTGGAACGCGCTGATGCCCGACAGGGTCCAGTTGCCTAGCAGCGTCTTGAGACCGGTCGACCAACCATTCGGAGTCGGGATGTCGTAAACGTAGCTGAACAGCAGGATGTGGCGTCGGTCAAAGTCCGACGGACCGTGCTCAGCACGAGGGTTATACGAGTCCTGGTGCTTCGTTCCTCCGACGTCTCCGCTCGTGTAGTCCAAGGCCTTCGCGAGCGTATACGACGTCTGCAGGGTCAGCCCCTTCCAGTCCTCGGTGCGTACGCTCGCCTGGAGCGAATGATACGACGAGTTGGTCGAATTCTCATAGGACTGGATCGAGCCCCAGCCGCGATAGGGCCTGGCTTGGTTCACGATCAGTTCTCCGTCACGGACGTACTGGGAACCAACTTCCCCGGGCTGGTTCAGGTTCCGGACGGTCTGCAGGTAGGAACCCGCGCTGCCGACGTAGCCGACATTGAACACGACGCCGCCGCTCTGGCGGTGCTGGATCCCGAAGTTCCAGTTCTGGACCTGGGGGATCTTGTAAATCTCGTCATAGGTCCGCAGGTTGCCCGGGAAGCGGGCGGCAGCGCCGCCGCCTGGGTTGCTAAGCCTCGTATTGAAGATCGATGCGGTATACGAGAATGGCGGATTGGGGCCGATGTTGTAGATGTCGTTGCCCTGGATTCGCTCGTGGAATATGCCGTAGCCCATGCGCAGCACCGTGTCGTCACCGAACAGGCGCACGGCGAGCCCGGCCTTCGGAGTGATTAGGGCCCAGTGGTTGTTGGTCAGGCCCCGCGCGATGCCATTCATGCCGGCGACTCCGATTCCGTTCACTAGATCCCCGGACGTCGTATCAAGCTGGCCGTTGTTCATGACGACCGGCGCTTGGTTGAAATCGAAGAGCGCCGGGAAGAAGGCCGCGATCTGGTCGTCCTTCTCGTAAGAATGCGGAAGCATGTCGTACCGGACGGCGAGGTTCAGGGTCACCCGCGGGTTGATGCGCCAAGTGTCGTTCACCCAGATGCCTCCCGAGCGGGTCAGGTAGGTCGGCGAGGTCTGCAATTCCAGTTCGTTGTACTGGAACGCCTGCCCGAGCAGGAAGCTCCCGAACTCGTGGCCGACGGCGCCGCGCTGGAACGTGAACTGGCCCTGCGTCGGCCCGAAAAGGTCCTGCTGCTTGAGGAACGGCATGTACTCGGCACCGAAGCGGATCGTGTGGTTGCCCCGGGACCACAACGTGTTATTGCGGAACTGCCACGTATCGAGGACATTGGTCCAAGGCCATGAACCGGTGTTGATGTTGACATTGAGCGCGCCACGGAACAGGAGGTTCGGAATCCGGTTGGCCCGGTTGTCCGCATAGAGCTCAGGGACGCTCAGGCCGTTGGGGCGTTCGTAGGTGCCGGTCGGATCCAAGGCGAGCGGCTGGCGCGAGAATCCCACCATGGTCTCGTTGACCACGTTCGGCGAGATCGTCGAAGTCCACTGCACCATGTACTTCTTGGGCGGGTTCGAGAATTGTGTGCCGATCGTCGGATAGCTCTGGTTCGACCACTGCGTGGTGGGGAAGACCTGCTTGTTGGTATCCATGATGAAGCGGAACATCACGCGATTCTTGTCGTTGACGTTATGGTCCACGCGCAGGATTTCTTGGTGCACGTCCAGCGGCGAGCCACCCACGCCGATGTAGGTGCCCTCATTCGTGTTCGGCAGGGGCAGCACGAAGTTCGGATCGCCCAAGATCGTCGCGTTCGGATCGATGCGGCTCGCGGGGATCTGCGAGTTTTCAAATGGCAGCCCGGTGTCTGGATCGGTGATGACGCCCTCGGCGCTGAAGTCGCCCTGGCGCATCGCTGACGACGCGGCGTTGCGGTTGAACAGCCGGTCCTGCCGGATCGCGCGCCATTCGTGGTTCCAGAAGAAGAACGTCTTGGTCTTGTCGCGGTTGTATCCGCCGAATGAAATCGGACCGCCGATGTTGTAGCCGTAGTTGTTGTAGCGCAGCTTCGGCTTGTCACGACCATTCAGGTTCGCGAAGAAGTTATTCCCGTCGAACGCGTCGTTCCGAACGAACTCGTAGAGGGTGCCGTGGTAGTCCTGCGTGCCGGACTTGATGGCGATATTGATCTGCCCACCCGCGCCGAAGCCCGCGTCGGACTCGGCGTTCGCGGTCGAGACCTTGAACTCTTGGATCGCGTCGATCGAAGGCAGCACCTCGACACAGCCGCCGCAACCGCGGTCATAGTTCTCTTGGCCGTCCACACGCCAGACGTTGTGATTCCTGCGCATGCCGTTGAAGGAGATGCTCGCCGCGCCCCCTGAGCCAACGCCGGTGGGCGTGTTGAAACCGAAGTTGTTCGTGGACGAAGCGCCGGGAACGAGAGCGGCCAGCTGCATGAAGTTTCGGCCGTTCATGGCGATATTCTCGACCTGCTTGCCAGAAACGACCTCTTCGACGGTCGCGTTCTCGGTCTGCAGTTGCACAGCGCTGTCGACGACCTCGATCGTCTCGGTCACTTCGCCGAGTTCGAGCGCAATGTCAATGACCGCTCGGTCGCGCACGTTGAGGACGATGCCTGTGCTGCGAAATGACTTGAAGCCGGGCGACTGGACGCCCACGGTATAGAGGCCGACTTCCAAGGCGGCAGCGGTATAGGTACCCACCTCGTTGGTCGACACTGTTGTGACGGTTCCGGTCTCCTCACGGGTGATCGTGACTTCTGCGCCGGGAACTACCGCCCCGGTGCCATCGGACACGATTCCGGAAATGGTCGCCGTGTTCTGAGCGGCAGCCTTGGGAAGGTGGCCGACGAGCATCGTGGCGAAAAGGGAAAGGGCTGCAATAACACGCAGCCAGGGAGCCTGCCAGACTTGGGCAGGCCTGCCCGGGAACAACATGGTTAATTCTCCTCTAGAATTGGTTTGGGACAGCTTGCGGCGGGACCCCTGATGTCTACGCCTGCGAACTTCTTCGAGTGTAGCAGCTGTTAAGGCCCAAAAACTGGTCCCTTGCTGCCGGCCTCTCAGCGGCTCGCGAGATAGAAAAAGGCCAAATTTAGAATTGCTGATGAACACACTTGCGGCTATTGGAAGTTCAAGCCAACGGTATATTCCACTCTCGACCGCGATGACTGATTGCTGTCTACGGTGTCAGGCGGGAAGGGCCAGCCCTCTACCCCCACGGTAGAAGCTGAACAAGCTGATTGATTGATGGGCACATCGACTCACGCCGAGCCAAGACTTCACGACTAGGCCGAGCCGTCGTTACGTCTTCCAGATCAGGCCTCGTGCAGCTCCCGCAAGCCGGAATGTCCCGCGACCCGTGCAGGACGCGCCAGACCTCAACTTCCGCGGCCCTCTCGACATAGAAGACCAGGTAAGGGAACATCCCAGTTGGCCGAAATCGCAGGCTGGGAATGTCTAGCTCGTGTGCATAGCGGGGCGAGCCACTCGTCGGCTGTTCGCTGATATGGCGGAGGGTGCCTTCTACCGCGTCGACGAAATCCAGCGTAACCGCCGGTCCCGCCTCGGCCAAATAGTGTTCGACCGCCTCATCGATGTCGAGGTGCGCCCGCCCGCGAAGGACGACCGGATTGCCGCTCACCGTCAGTCGGCGTCGCGGACCCTGCTGCGGAGCCCGTCGTAGTAGTGCGCATCAGCCGTGACCGCCTTTGGCGATGCCGCTCCCTCGATAAGCAGGCCACGCAGGCGCTGGCGGTCCCGGTCCTTGCGGATCAGTTCGCGGACGTACTCGCTCGACGTTCTGTAGCCCTGTTCGCTGACCTGATCGTCCACATAGTTCTTCAGGGCCTCGGGCAGCGATATGTTCATCGTGCTCATGATACGACGCCAGTGACAGTGTCGTAGTTTGGCAAGCGAAGGGAAGCGAGGCCCGGCCATTGACTTGGCCTTGCGAGAGCGATGCCAGAATCTCAAGCGAGCTAGATCTCGGGCGATCCGGGGTTGGAAGTAGTGTGGGACGCGTCAGTCTAATAGGCCTCGTATCCCGATTCGTTCGGGCGCGTAGACAGGGACAAGGCGGTCACAAGACGGGTCGAGTGATCCCAATTTCTATCCTGGGGCGGGAATACACGCGTGTCCCGAAGATCAGTAAACGTCGAGCGGGCCCCGTGCGTCGAAGAGCACCCCGAGCATGAACCCCCTGAGTGCCGAGGCAGTTCCGAATCTGGCGTATCACCCTGCGCATGGGCACACAGATCGACAGCTATGGAGTGTTAGGCGATCTTGCGCGAGGAATGGCGTCAGCATCGAACACGCGGCCGGGCGACTGATGAAAGCCCTAGCCAGCCGACCCCAAGCCTAGCGGTTCAGCCTGCAGATCACCCAAGCAGATCGGCTGACCGCGCTCCTCGATAGGCGCAAGTCCCCCGATCTCTCCGCTCTGGGGTGAGAGACAATAGACGGGTTATGCAGTCGACCAACCGTTGCGAAACCGAACGGCCGAACCCGTCTCAGCTCTCTCGTCGCTCCTTCTTGGGACAGTCCGTTGCCGGACTCGGCGTGGGCGCGTCAATCCAGCTGTCAGGGCAATCAAGCCCGGCCGAAACTCCGCCGAATATCTTGTTCTGCATATCGGACGACCAATCTTGGAGCCATGCCGGGGCCGCCGGAGATCCGGTCGTCAAGACACCCGCCTTCGATCGCGTCGCCGCAAACGGCGTGCTCTTTACGCACGCATTTTGCGACGCCCCGACTTGCGGCCCGTCGCGCAGTGCCATCCTCACTGGCCAATCCATCTGGCGGCTCGAGGAGGCTGGCAACATCCACAGCACACTACCAAGCAAGTTTGCGACCTACACCGATATGCTCGAAGGTGCCGGCTACACAATCGGCCACACCAGCAAGGGCTGGTCGCCGGGACGGCTGGAGCCGGGCGGCCGCACGAGGAATCCAGCGGGCGACCCGTTCGAGAGCTTCGACCAGTTCATGGAGCAGCGTCCTGCGGACGAGCCGTTCTGCTTCTGGCTGGGCAGCCGGGATCCTCACCGGCCGTACGAACTCGGCTCGGGCCAGCGGTCGGGGAAAGATCCTTCGCAGGTCGTCGTCCCGCCACACCTGCCCGATAATTCTGTCACGCGCAACGACATCCTCGACTACTACGTCGAGGTCGAACGCTTCGACAGCAACGTGGAGCGCGCCCTGAACCTGCTGGACGAAGCGGGCCAACTCGACAACACCATCGTGGTGGTCACGAGTGATCACGGCATGCCCTTCCCCCGGGCCAAGGCCAGCCTCTACGATTACGGCAGCAGAGTCCCGATGGCGGTTTCGTGGCCGCGCGCGATCCCGTCGGGCAGGACCGTAGATGATTTCGTCAGCCTCAGTGACATGGCTCCGACATTCTTAGAGGCTGCCGGCCTCGCCCCGCACGACGACATGACCGCTCGCAGCCTGCTGCCGATTCTCAGGTCCAGCGAGAGCGGTAAAGTTGACCCCTCGCGCGACACCGCGTTTTTCGCGATGGAGCGACACGATGGTTGCCGTCGAGGGGGCAAAGGGTACCCGTGCCGTGCCATCCGCACCGCCGACTATCTCTATATCCGCAATTTCGAGCCCACCCGCTGGCCTTCTGGCTCTCCAAACGCCGCCGATTGCGCCCGCGGGATTCCCTACGGAGAGATCGACTCCTCGCCGACCAAGACCTTCATGATGGAGAACCGGGGCGATCCGTCGGTGGACCGTCTGGCCGAGCTGGCGTTCGGCACGCGGCCCGGGCATGAGCTGTACGACCTGCGAGAGGATCCCGGGCAGTTGCGCAACGTTGCTACCGAGCCTGCCCTGGCTGACCGGACAAAGGAGCTGGATGCGCGCTTGATGGCGCACCTAGCCGATACCGGCGATCCGCGCGCCCTCGGCCAGCCCGCGCCGTGGGATTTTTACCCCTACTACGGGAGAAAGGTCAACGAGGACTGGACCGTGGACGCCGCTGAGTAATCGGAAAGGCGTCGGATCAGTGCTCAGCAACACCGGCGGAGACAAGCGTGAGCCATTGAGCGCGCGCATGTCTACGCCGGACCGAGTGGGCGACAGCGGGACACCAGCCATCTGACCAGCGCAGCCTCGGTGTGGCCGCCAAGCGGAGTCGGAACGGTCACGCGCTGCTCGGAGTCATCTCATGATCCGGCCGAGTCCGGCACCGCTTTGGCGAGCGATCCGCCGTAGAATGGAGACTGCGCCCGCGTGCCCGGTTGGCGAAATTGGTAGACGCAACGGACTTAAAATCCGTTGTCCGCGAGGACGTGTGGGTTCGAGTCCCTCACCGGGTACCAAAGGCCCGGGGTCAGTCGGCGGAAGTTCCCGCCGATAACGCGTCCACGCCCTCGTCGGCGTGGTATGAGCTCCGCACCAGCGCCCCCGACTCGACATGCCGGAAGCCAAGCTGGCGTCCGTGCTCGCGAATCCGCTCAAACTCCTCGGGGGCGTAGTACTTCTGAATAGCTAGATGGTCGGGAGACGGCCGCAGGTACTGGCCCACGGTCAGGATGTCCACGCCGTGCTCTCGCAGGTCAGCCAGGGTGGCGAAGATCTCGGCGTCAGTTTCGCCAAGTCCCAGCATGATGCCCGACTTGGTTGGAATTGCTGGCCGCACCGACCCGGCGTGCCGCAACATCGCCAGGGAGCGTGCGTAGTCCGAGCCGACCCGTACCGTGCGGTACAGGCGCGGAACGGTCTCGATGTTGTGGTTGAGGATGTCCGGGCGGGCGTCCAAGACGATGTCCAGTGCCGAGCGCGTGCCTTGGAAGTCTGGCACCAGCACTTCTACGGTGCAGTCGGGCAGGCGCTCTCGGATCGCCCGGATCGTCATGGCGAATAGCTCCGCGCCGCCATCCGCTCTGTCGTCACGGTTCACGCTCGTCACCACTGCGTGGCGCAGTCCCATCTGCGCGATAGCATCCGCGACTCGCCTAGGCTCGTCGTAGTCCACCGTCTCGGGAGGACCCTTTTGCACAGCGCAGAAACCGCAGCGCCGTGTGCAGACATTGCCCAGAATCATGAAGGTCGCGCTGAGGCGATTCCAGCAATCCCCGACATTCGGACAGGCCGCGCTCTCGCAGACGGTGTGGAGCCGCAAGTCGCGCACCAAGCCCTTCAAACGACGATAATTCTGGCCAGTTGCCGCAGGGGCGAGCAGCCAGCGCGGCCGCGTGCCGGCCGGGTTCTCCCGCGGCTTGGCATGCGCCGGTACGATTGGCTTCGAGCGCAGGTCCGCAACCGGGATGAAGCCGCTCATTGGTTCGCCGATCCGGTGGCTCGGCGCCTTCCGCCAGGGCCGCCGGGCCTCGATCTCATGCTAGCAACGCCCCCCGCGACGTGCCGGGGGGTCACTGGCGACTATTCCTCGCTGGTGAAGAACTTATGCACCAGCGCTGCTAGCACTCCGCCCAGCGGGCACGCCACGAAGTAGATCCACAGCGAGGAGATCGCGTTCGGGGCATCGCTCCACAACGCCGGACCGAGCGTGCGCGCCGGGTTCAGGGAAGCGCCGGTCAGCGGTCCGCCCGCCAAGATGCACGCCGTCAGCATCAGGCCGATCGCGATCGGGGCGAGATTGCCGGCCTTGCCGCTAACTGCGGCGTGGTAGATCGCATTGACCAGCAAGAAAGTCAGGAACAACTCCAGCACGAATGCCTGGCCGACGCCGACCCCCGCTGCCGGGACAGTCGCACCCATTCCGCCGGCTGAGTCGCCCAATACGTAGAACAGCGTGCCAGCGCCTGCGATGCCGCCGAGCAACTGCACCAGAATGTAGCCGATCGCCTCGTTGATCTTGATCTGGCCGCCCGCGAGCAAGCCGATCGTGACCGCCGGGTTGATGTGCGATCCCGAGTAACTGCCGTAGGCGAAAGCGAAGGTCATCACGACCAAGCCGTGGGCCAGGGCGACGGCAACGAGACTTCCGCTGATCTGGCCCGCGCCGGCGCCAATGAAGATCAGTGTGAACGTTCCGATGAACTCGGCAACAAGTGCTTTGGCTTGCATGAATTGAGTACCTCCTGCGCTCCCCGCTGCCTGCGGGCGAAGCGATGACGCGCCATTGTATCAGCGGCACGCCTCAAGGGTGTGGAAGCGTTCCTTATACTTTGCTCAGACGGCAGAGATACGTCACGGAGCCAGAAAATGGGGGGCGCAGAACAGCAACGCAGCGAGGTCGAGCGGTACCTCGACCCGGGTTACTTGGACGTTGACGGGCTGCTGGATGCGCTCGAACTCGAGGTCGAGGCCACTTCCAGCCTGTTCGGCAATCCGGGCTTGCGCCTGCGCAAGTGTTCCGCCGAGAGCCGCAAGGTCGCGATTGCCATTAGCGGCGGGGGCGCGGCGGGGGCCTACAGCGCGGGATTGCTGGACGTGCTGCTCTACCGCATGCGTCGGCGCGGCATCGAGCCCGACCTGCTGGTTGGCACATCCTCGGGCGCGATCAACGGCTACGGTGTCTTCATCGAGTCGCTGGGCATGGGCAATCCTCAATTCGACAGCGAGCCCTCGGTGCGTCAGCCCTACGAGAGCTACATCGCTTCCGTGTGGTCGTACATGGCCCGGGACGGCAAGGCCTCGCGCTGGGTCGTCGGAGGCCGCTCATGGATCGTCAGGCTGGTGTCACGGGGCCCGGGACGGCGCTGGAGTCTGGCCGGGCTGATCTTGGCGGCCGTCGGCGCATTGCTGTTGTTCCAGCCGAATCTGCTTCTGCCCGTGATCGCTCAGTTGGGCTCTGCCACCGGCGGATCCGACAGCCTCGCACGTGCCTTGCCCTTCCTGTTCGGCTATGCCGTCATCGCCACGGTTTTGCTGAGCCTGGCTGTATGGCTGCTCTTGCGCAGGTTCGGGCAGAGCCTGTTCCTCGACCTGCCGCTGCTGCGATTCCTCGCCAACACCGGCCCGAACGGCGATTTGCGCAGCCTTCCGAAGGGACCAAAGGGCCAAGCGATCGATCAGGCCAAGGTGCTCAGCCGGAACCTAGTCCGCCGCTGGTACGAGGGCAACGGGAATGTGCCGGAGTTCATCATCACGGGCACTGACATCTCGGCAGGGCGGGAATGCCTGTTCACCCTGGTGCGGCCCGAGACCTACAACTTGCTGCTGAGGGCAGAGTGGATGGCGGTGCAGTTCGATTCCGATTCGGGCGAGGCGGGCGAATACCGCAAGCTGCCCGGCGCGCTGTTTGCCCGTCCAGAACGCTTGTTGCAGGCACTAGTGGCTTCGTCGGCTGTGCCGGGAGCGTTCCCGACCCAAAGGATCGGCATCTACGAGCGCGACTCAAGTTCGGTGGCACACCATCACTTCGTCGATGGCGGGGTGATGAACAACAGCCCCGTCCACATCGCGATCGACGCAGGGGCGACGCATGTGATCTCACTGGAGATCCTGCCGCACGAATCGAGCGACGAGTTACGCCCCGACCGGCGCGGCGGTGGCGGCTACCTGTTGCTGGAGGCGGCATTGGCCACCTTGACGACGGTGCTCGAGCGGGCCACCAAGCAGGACGTGCGCCGCACGGCCTCTTGGAACCGTTTCTTGGTCAACCGACCCAAGAGTCTCGACGGCGGCCGTGCCCTGCGTGAGAGCACCCAGCGGTCTCGCCGCATTGTGGCCCTCTACCGCATCGCGCCAACCGAACCACTGGTTGGCACTGTCGAATTCGACGGAAAGTTCGAGGCTGGGCGCCGAACGGTCACGCTGCGCGATCTGCTGCAGCGGGGAGTGCTCGACATGCGCGGTCGAAACGTATGGGCAGCCACGGTGCGCCACGAACCGGGCTGGCGCGACCCCGACACCGAGATGGCGGAGTCGCTCTACCAAGCGAGCGCCGGCGGCGATTGACTTGCGCGGAGCCTCAGCTGCCCGCCACTGCCGTCTTTCGATTAATGGCAGCGTGAATGGCTGGTAGGAGTGGTGAGGCCGCTCGGTGATCATTGGCCTCGGTCTGTCTTGCTCAGCCTAGTTCACCATTAGCTCAGTTTCGCAGCAGATTTGTTGCCAACAGAATTGTTATATAATACGGCTATGAGCAAGAAGCTCGAGATGGCCGGTGCCTCGTGGGTCGACGGAGAGAGGTTCTTCGGTCGGCAGGTCGATCTGGAAGTGCTTACGGAGAGGGTCCGTCGCGGATCGCACACGTTGCTGACCGCCGCTCGTCGAATGGGAAAGACGAGTTTGGTTCGCGAACTGCTTCGACAGCTCCGCGAAACCGGTGATTTTGAGACCTTCTATGTCGATCTTGAGGCGGCCGAAGACCATCGTCACGCAGTCACCGAGATCGGCAGCCGCTGCGCAAGCACGGTGGGCGTGGGAGATCGGATATCGAAGATCCTAGGCGGGGCCTTGGAGCGAATTGACGAAGTCAGCGTGTTTGACCTGGGTGTCAAGCTCCGGGCTCGGATCGACGACGGCAATTGGCAGCATCAAGCGGATGAGATCTTCGACGGGATAGCGTCCTGCGGCAGGCCGGCTGTTCTGGCTATCGACGAGCTACCCATCCTCGTGAACAGACTTCTGAAGGGTCCCGACTACTCCATCACCCCAGAGCGAAGAGCAAGAACCGACCAGTACCTCAGCTGGCTTAGGAAGAACGCCCAAACGCACCGAGGCAAAGTGAACCTCGTACTAACTGGCAGTGTGGGTTTGGAGCCGATTCTCAGGCAAGCCAACCTCAGCGCGCTCGCCAATGCCTATGAACCATATCTTCTCCAGCCATGGACCGTCGCTGAAGCTTCCGGCTGCCTCGAGGCACTGTCAAGGCAATACGGTCTCACGCTTGAAGCGAGCGTCCCGCAACAAATCTGCGGCCGGCTCCGTTGCTGCATCCCGCACCATGTGCAGCAATTCTTTAGCCACCTGCGTCACCATCTCCGACTACAGGGTCGGACTGAGGCAACCGTGAACGATGTCGAATTGGTGTACTCGCAACGGATGCTCAGCGTCGAAGGCCAAGTTCACCTCGAGCACTACGAAGGTCGACTCAGATCAGTCTTAGGCACAGAGCGGTACGAATTGGCGCTCGAGATCCTTACGGAAACCGCCTGCGGCGGCAGACCGGTGACCGTCCGGGCGCTCGAGCTGTTCCGCAACTACGCGGAACACTCTCTGGAGCTACCCCGATCCACCGTCTCAGACGTGCTAACGGTCTTGGAGCACGACGGCTACCTCCAAGCCCCGGAAGATGGCGGATACGGGTTCGTCTCCGGCCTGCTTGAGGACTGGTGGAGAACGCGCCATTGCGCCCACTACGTGTCCCTTGCAGATCGGGCGATTAAGGACGAGTGAGGGCAGATTCGAATGCCGCTAATGAAGTACAACCCGGGCTTCCTTCCGGACCGAGCTCTGATCGATTCGTTCTGTGTCCGGCTCGTCGAGTATGAGTCCCTGCTGGAAACGCTACGGGAAACCAAGGGGGATTCGAATGTCCATCGACTTGTCATAGGCCCGAGGGGCAGCGGCAAGACGACTCTAGTGCTGCGCGTCGCGGCCGAAGTTCGCCGCGACCCCGGCCTTTCCGCGATGTTCGTCCCGCTCGTGCTCCCGGAGGAACACTATGAGGTCTCGACTTGCGGCGAGTTCTGGCTTGAGTGCGTAAACCGCCTAGCGGCAAGTGTCCCACCAGAAAGCGACGGAATCGACCTGCGATTGACCTACGAGGAACTTCGCGAGGTGGCATCGGACAGGGAACTGGAGGATCGATGTCTGGCCACGCTTCTGGACTTCGCACGACGAGCGGGCAAGCGTCTCCTAGTAATTGTCGAAAACCTAAATTCGCTCTTCGAAGAAACGTCCGACCCTGATGTCGGCTGGCGTCTACGCAAGGTGCTGCAAACCGAGCCCCGAATCATGCTGCTTGCAACTGCGACCTGTAGATTCGATGAGATCGACCACCCCGAGCACGCGCTCTATAACTTCTTCGGAACGCTGGCGTTGTCGGGCCTGCGCACGGAGGAGTGCGCCGTGCTGTGGGAGAGAGTATCGGGAAAGCAGACCGCTGGCAGGGAAATCCGTTCCATCGAGATTCTCACCGGCGGCAGTCCCCGCCTGATTGCGATCATTGCCCAATTCAGCGGGGGACTCTCGTTCGAGAGGCTACTGGACGACCTGATGCGACTGGTCGATGACCATACCGAGTACTTCAAGAGCCACATCGAGGCTCTGCCGCCACAAGAACGTCGCGTCTATCTCGCCCTTGCCGAAATCTGGATGCCTGCAACTGCAAGCGAGGTCGCCAAGCATGCTCGGCTGCAAAGCAGTCACTGCAGTGCCCATCTGAAGCGGCTCGCAAGCCGTGGGGTGGTGGTCGAAGCAGGTGGAACACCCCGTCGCAAGGAGTACTACCTAGCAGAACGTCTCTACAACGTCTACTACCTAGTTCGCAAGCGAGGGGGGCCAGCAGCGATCTTAGAAGCTCTGATCCGCTTCATGGCCTCCTTTTACTCAGTTAGCGAACTGATCGGAAGATGGGCGAGTGTTGTCGATGAATCCGAAGAAAGCCGTTCAGGCAGGAACCCCCTTGTGACAGATGCAATCGCACGGCTCATTGAGATCTTGCCCGGCCATCGCACCGAACTCTTGGGCCGGTTGCCGAAGAGCTTCACCGAGGCCGTGGGGGGAGCGACGCTCTGGAAGTATAAGGGACCTGTCTTGGAGGCCGCCCAGTCGGCATCGCCCGACTCTGCCCTGACTCCCGAACTCGATTCACTCCTTCAGCAGATGAACGAGTCCATCTCCGCGTCTGACGACAGCCGACTAGCAAAACTCTGCGACAAGATCATTACCTGGGCTAAGGCAAACGCTGGGGCCGGAGTCCGCATGGCTCTAGCGGGCGCATGGCTCAATAAAGGCACGCTCCTCGCATCCGTAGGCAGGATGGAAGAGGCATTGCAGTGCTTTCAGCGGGCAGCAGAGTTCCCGGGCAACGAGCTTCAGCTCGGGATGGCATTGAGCAATCAGGGGCTTGCGCTTGCCAGCATTCGAAGACCCGAGGAGGCCGTGCAGGTCTTCGACGAGATCTGTGCCAGATTCTCCCAGCGAGACAGTCCCGAGTTGGTCGACCTCGTTGCTGGAGCATTCTTCGACGGGGGCGTCGCGTATCGGGAGCTGGGTCGGACCGACGAGGCCCTCCGGGAATGGGACCGGGCAATTGAGTTGCTCGACAGATACAATACGCACACGACGGTAGACAGCGCGTTCAAGTCTTGCCTCAACAAGGCCGTCACGCTATGCGAACTGGGTCGGCTTGCGGATGCCCTGAGTAGTTATGAACAAGCGACAGCCCTGCTGGAGTCGTCCGAATACCTCAGGAACAACCACGCATATGCAGCGCGACTCTTGATGAATAACGCGTCGACTCTTCTCCGTGTCGACCGCTTCGAGCTCGCATTGGAGACGAGCGAACAGTCGCTCAACAAACTGGAGAGTGAGACTTCAGCACCTGATATTCGGGAGTTGAGGGCGGGAGCCCTTTCGATTAGGGGGAGTGCGCTCGAAGGCCTCGGCCGAGATGAGGAGGCATTGGAAACCTACTCGGAAATCATTCATCGATATAGCGATAGTACCGATCCAGCGGTAGTCCAGCGAGTCGTCGAGGCAATCATCAACAAGGGCCAAGTTCTGTCAAAGGCCGGCAGGCTCCACGATGCTCTGCGTGTGTACGATCCGATAGAGCAGTGGTTTGAGATCGGAGCCCCAAGCAGATTGGCGAAGGATCTCGAAATCGCCATGCTCAACCGAGCCGCAATCGCGATCAAGGCCGCAGCTCCCGGCCAGGCCATCGAGATTGCGAATCGAGTAATTGACCGTGGATCGTCTGATGCGGCAAGGAACCGCGCTCGGGCTCATTGGATTCGTGCCGAAGCTCGATACGCAAGCGATGACATCAGTGGCTGTCGCTCCGACATCGACGAAGCGCTCGTACTTCTACCTGAGAGCGACGCTCCATTGCACCTTGCCATCAATCAGCTGGTGCTGTTTGGAGCCCGCCTTGGGCTCGATCAGGTGCTGGCGAGCATCGAGCAATCCCCCTCGGCGGATCTCCTGCTGCCGCTATCCACAGCCCTGGCACAGGAACTCGGCCAGAATCCGCGAGTGTCGAAGGAAGTCGCAGAGGTCGCGCGCGATCTGCGCGACGAAATCGCCAAGGTGCGCGCCAGCCTCGGGTGAAGGCAGAGCCTACCGTGTCAGAAACCTCGTAGTTAGCAAGCATGAGCGAGATCTCCGAGTTCGCTGACACAGCGTTAGTTCTCAGGGCCGCTCAGGTAACGATGCTGGTCTTCTTCCTCGCGGTGTCTCTGGCCCCGTTGTTGGGAGACGGGAGAAGCTGTGACCGATCCACGCGTCATCTTCTCGGCTCGGGCCCGCCGCGACCTAAAAAGGGGTGGATGCGCCAACACGAACTCGATTCGTTGCCGGCATAGATCGATTCGCCGGAACAGGCGTTGGGGACGTCAAGCGAGTGCAGACACGAACGCAGCTTCGTCTCCGGATCGGCGACTGGCGGGTCTTCTCCAAGTGGGCAGACGATGGCACGATGGAGATTGTTGCCATCCTGCATCGGCGCGAGGCCTACAGATGGCCGTAACTGCCTCGGACCCCTGCACCGCCAAGCGGCTCAAGAGTCGATCCCGAACTCGCGCTTGATCTCAGCCAGGGTGAAGGTGCGGCCAGCCCTGTGGTCCGCACGCCCCTCTTCGATTGCGCGGATTGCCTCTTCGGTCAACTCTTCCTCGGCCCGGCTAGTGCGCTGGCAGGCAGGCGGAAGCTCGCGTGGGCGAGTCGGTGCCAACGGTATCCCTTCAAGCTTGGGCATCTTGCGCTCTCCTCGGCGATCCCTACAGCATGATGATAACCGCCGAGCCCGCTGATCGCATTCTGCGCCGAAGCTCGACAGGATGCGGCACATGTCTCCGCGGGAGCCCGTGGCGGCAACATCTCCGGGCAGCATGTGGCTGAGGATCACTGCCATCTGCCAACTTGCCGGAGCGACCAAAACGCCACCGACACTGACTGTCTCACTGTCCAGCGTGGTAGTCTTGCTGTACCGAGTTGCCGACCCATGCGCCTCCTCCGGTGTCACTGCCACGGAACGCGCCACTCGGGACTTGTTCGGGTATCGCTATGACCAACTCAGGACGCCTACTCGCGGCCATTCTCGTGATGCTGTCCGCCTGTAGCCAAGCTCCCGTCGTAGACGTGGACTCGCCGATGGAGGCACCTCGATGGGCCGCGCTGGAACGCGAGTTGCTGGAAGCCAATTCGAACGCGGTCGAGGCGTTCGCGGATAAGTACATTGACGATCGGGGCTACCTGCTCCACACGCCACGCTGGGGCACGCTGGACGGTCCAGACGACGCAATCGAGACCTATTACAACTGGACCCTGCTACACGCCTTGGGTGGCTCCGATGCGGTCTTGGATCTGTACAAGAAAGGGCTCGAGGGGCATCTCCAGCAATACGGCGAACTGCGCACCGAACTGACCACGCTCGCCAGCAATGGGGCGTATCACCGCGAGTTCATCACGCAGTCGGACTGGTTCCATACCGGGGAGGGCATGCGGGCGTTCCTCCTGATGGGCCACTCGGCCCCGGACGATGACAAGTTGGTCGAGCGGATGGAGCGTTTCGCTCAGATGTACACCGGCGAAGATTCTTCAGTGGCCAACTACGATCCCGAGCACAAGATCATCCGCAGCCTCTGGAACGGCAGCCTCGGTCCGATGCTGCGCCGGGCCACAGTCTACGACTGGGTCGGCGATCCGGTGCCGGGCATGTTCCACTTGCTGCACAACCCCGCGCGGACGACGCAACTGCTCGACCTAGAGCAGTGGTACCCGCGCATGCTGGCCCACTGTGACGAATACCTCGACTCGGTTGGCGACAGCTTTCTGAATCTTGCCGCGACCCTGCTCGGCACCAATGCCTACGCGCTGACAGGGAACGAAAAGTACAAGGACTGGACCTTGGAGTACTTGGACGCTTGGAAGGAACGCGCGGCCGCCGCCGGCGGCATGATTCCCTCCAATATCGGTCTCGACGGCACGCTCGGCGGAGCCCACAACGGCCAGTGGTGGAAAGGCACCTATGGCTGGAACTTCACCATCTTCGATGGCGAACTGCAGCAGATCGCACACCGCAACTACTTCACAGCCTCGAGCTTCCAGGGCTTCGCCAACGGTCTGCTGCTGACCGGAGACCAAAGCTACATCGACGTGCTGCGCACGCAGATGGACCTAGTGCTGGATGCTGCCAAGACCGAGGACGGCCAGCGGCTGCTGCCCACCATGTACGGCGACCCGCGTGGCTATGCCTTCGATGGCGAGCCGGAGTTCTACCGCTACCTGCCAGTGACCTACTCGGACCGGCTTGCGGAGATCTATCTGTGGTCCATGCAGCCGGACGACCTGCAGCGCGTTCCGCCAGAGCAGGAACCGTGGATCGCCTTCCTGCAAGGCAACAACCCCGACTATCCCGAGCGCGCCATGGCTGCCGATCTGCAGCACATCCGCGAGCGTCTCGAACTACAGCGCAACGACGAGACGACTGCCGAGACGAGGCTGGCCGACTACTTGCTCGGCATCGTGCCGGCGACGACTGACACTCTGGCCGAACTGACCACCGGCGGGTATTTCGCCAACGGCCGGATCTGGGTCCTGCACAGCCGCCTGCGCTATTTCGATCCCGAGAGGCGCCGAGCCGGCTTGCCGCAAGACGTGGCCGCCCTAGTGCATTCGCTGGAGGACGACTCCGCGAGCGTCACGCTGGTCAATCTCAGCGATAGCGAGGCACGCGAGGTCGTCGTGCAGGCAGGTGGGTATGCCGAGCACCGATTCACCGCGCTGGAGCGCGAATCGGGCGCGGTCGATCTGGACACGAACGCCATCACCGTCCGGCTCGCACCCGGCAGCGGGGAGCGGCTCACGCTGCGCATGGAGCGCTACGCCAACCAGCCCGATCTGGCATTTCCGTGGGCCTGGGCCCGTCGCTGAGCGACGCGCGGCCTCAGCCGCCCAAGGGCTCGATCGACTCGGCCACGTGGTCGCGGTACGTCACCCGCACGGGATCGAGCCCGGCTGCGGCGCACTGTTTGTAATCGACGATGCGGGTCATCCCGCCCGGGGATTGGCGCACAACTTGGCCTACGCCGAGCGCAAAGCCGATGCGCACCTCGCTCATGCCGGTCGCGACAACGCCCTGCGCCGCCTCAGCCCACATCTCATCGGTCCAGTGGTCATAGATCTGCCTTGGATCCTTGACGAAGAATATCTCGTCGACGAACACCCGCTGCTGAGTGCCAATCACGAACGAGCGCCGCTCGCCCGCCTCTTCGAAGAGCAGGACAACCTCGCCTCCGCGCACCTCGAAAGCTGACGGCACAATGCGCTCGAGCGGCTCGAACAGGACGTCGCCAGGCTGGTACACCCAGCGGTAGCCCTCGCGGATCCACAGCGGCTTGCCCGTGAGCCTCTCCCGCGCAGACGTCAAGTTGGTCGCATACGACTTCGGCACAAACACGAACGCATCGGACGGAAGGCTGCGCTTGGTCGGCTGCTCGCCGATGGTCATGTTCGCAATCCGGTGGCGCTCATAGAAGTGGTAGGCCAAGTAGACCGCACCGACGACCAGCGTCACCTTGAGCGAGAGCCTGAACCAGAACAGCCACTCCTCGCCGCTGAGTTTCCACCGCATCAAGAACTCTCCGCTAGGTATACGCAAGATACAGCACGCTCACCCCGCCCGTCAGGGGCCGAATCTCAACCCGCTGGAATCCCGCCCGCAAGAACAGTTCCCGAACCTGCTTGGGCGGTGGAAATCGCTGCACGGAGTCCTGCAGATAGGAATAGGCCCCGGCGCTTCCCGAGATGGCATTGCCGAGGCGCGGCAGCACCTGCTTGAAATAATAGTTGAACAGCGGGCCCCAAAGCTTGGACGTCGGCTGAGAAAACTCCAGGATCGCCAGGCAGCCGCCCGGCGCCAGCAGCCGCGAAAACTCTTCGGCGCCGGCGCGATAGTTGGCTAGGTTGCGAAAGCCGAACGCGATCGTCACCAGATCCAGGCTCGAGTCAGAGAGCGGCATGCGGGTGGCATCCGCCTCGGCGAGCACGCGCGGCAAGCCGGCGCGAGCAAGCTTTTCGGCGGCGCGGACCAACATCGGCCGGCAAAAGTCCGAGGCCAGGCACACGGGCGCCCGGTCTGGCCGCAAGCGCTCCCGCTCGCGGGCCAAGGCCAGCGCCAGATCTCCCGTGCCACAGCAGCAATCGGCCATGCGCACAGAGTCGCGTTGCAGATAGGGCCGCACGGCACGCACCAGCTTGCGGCGCCAGAAGCGATCGATCTGGCCCGATAGCAGGTGATTGAGCAAGTCGTAGCGTGGCGCGACGCGCCCGAACATCTCGCGTACGGCGCGGGCAGCCGCGGCTTCGTCGTCAGCCTCGATGCCGGCTGGCAATGCACCCCGCTGAGTCACTTTCGCCGACACAGTTGAAACGGCGCTACACCGCCGCCGATTCCAAGGCTCCGCACGTTGCGAGCGCGTACTCCGTCGCAGCGATCACATGTTCGGCGGGAGGATCGAGTTCTTCGCTCACGCGCCCGATGGCATCGGCCAACACGAATCGCGCCTTGCCGCCGATCGACTTCTTGTCGCCAGCGATCCTAGCTGCGATGTGCGCGGCATCCAAGCCTTGCAAGCCCGCAAACGTTGCGTACGAAAGCACGACGGCTTCGATCCGGGCTCGGTCGTCCGAGGCCAAGCGACCGCGCAACTCCGACAGGCGCGCTGCGGCGATCATTCCGAAGCCGACCGCTTCGCCGTGCAACAGGGTGCTGTAGCCGGTCTCGGCCTCCAAGGCGTGCCCTAGCGTGTGGCCGAAGTTCAGAATGCGTCTCAGCCCGCTTTCGCGCTCGTCGGCGCGCACCACATCCGCCTTGATCCGGACCGAATCCGAAATCATCTTCTCGACAGCATCGCCCGTGCGCGCTCGCACGGCGGACGCACAGCTCTCCATGTAAGCGAACAAATCCGCGCTGCGGATGATGCCGTGTTTAACTACCTCTTGCACGCCTGCGAAGTACTCGCGATCGGGCAGCGAGGCGAGTGTGTCCGGATCGACCAACACCAAGCGCGGCTGATGGAATGCTCCGACCAAGTTCTTTCCGGAGGCCAGATTGACCCCGGTCTTGCCGCCAACCGAAGCATCGACCTGGGCGAGCAGGGTAGTAGGGATCTGGACGAAGTCGATCCCGCGCATGTAGGAAGCAGCCACGAACCCGGCCACGTCACCGGCGACGCCTCCCCCGAAAGCCACCACGGCGCTGCTGCGATCCGCGCCCTCGGCGTGCATGTCGGAGCACAGCCTCTCGACCGTCGCCATGCGCTTGCGCGGCTCGTCGAGAGGACAAGGCAACGCCACCCAGTCGCTGCCCTGCAATCCGGCTGCCAAGCGGGATTGGTAGTGTCCCCAGACCGTCTCGTCGGCGACCACGAACAGCCGACGGTCCCCGAGCGTCGCGCGTATCAGTGACCCCGCGCGCCCGATCAGGCCGGTTTCGATGCGGACATCGTATCGGGTGCCGAGCGTCTCGACGGGCACGAGAGCCATAAGCCTTTTTGTACCATGTGGATTCGCCGCAAGCGGTCCGGCCCGAGCGCGGCCCCGCAGCGGGGACGTAGCGTTGCGACTGCCATGGAAACCGACTTTCTGGTGATTGGCGGTGGCGTAGCGGGCCTTAGCGCCGCCATCGAGGCAGCCCCGGCAGGGCGCGTGCTGGTGCTGACGAAAGACCGCTTGCGGGAATCGGCCACCGAGTATTCGCAGGGCGGGGTGGCTGTCGCGCTGAGCGACGAAGACGAAGTGGGCCTGCACGAGCAGGACACGCTGCAAGCCGGCGCGGGCTTGTGCGACCCACTGGCCGTGCGCGCCTTGACCGAGGCGGGCCCCCGCCGGATCCAAAGACTGATCGAATGGGGCGCGGAGTTCGACTCCGACGGGGGCAAGCTGTCGTTCTCCATCGAAGGGGCCCACAGCGTGAACCGCGTGCTGCACGCTGACGGGGATTCCACCGGCAAGGAGATCGGCCGCACGCTGCTGCACAAGGCGAAATCGATTCCCGGGATTACATTCCGGAGCTTCTCTGCGGTGGTCGACCTGCTCGTCGAAGATGGCGCGGTTTGCGGCGCAATCGCATGGAATGAGAAGGAGCGCGAACTGGTGCCGGTGTACGCCCGAGCCGTGCTGCTCGCGACTGGCGGCATCGGCCAGGTGTACCGCGAAACCACCAATCCGGACGTTGCCACCGGCGATGGCGTGGCCATGGCTTATCGCGCCGGCGCGGTCATTTCAAACATGGAGATGGTCCAATTCCATCCCACTGCGCTGTTCCTAGAGGGAGCGCCGCGCTTCCTGCTGTCGGAAGCCTTGCGCGGCGAGGGCGCAGTCCTGCGCAACGCCGACATGCAACGCTTCATGTCGCGCTACCACGAGAACGAGGAACTCGCACCCCGCGACGTGGTGTCGCGCGCCATCGTCAGCGAATTGGCGCGCTTGCGCAGGGGGCCGGTCTACCTTGACCTGACTCATTTCACCGATGGCTACGTGCCCAAGCGCTTTCCGCGCATCTACCGCACCTGCCTGTTGTACGGGGTCGACCTTGAGGTGGAACCGGTGCCGGTGCATCCCGCGGCGCACTACGCCATGGGCGGAATCTTGAGCGACCATGACGGTGCGACGACACTGCCCGGACTGTACGCAGCCGGAGAGGCAGCCTGCAATGGCGTGCATGGCGCGAATCGGCTGGCCAGCAACTCGCTCTTAGAGGGGCTCGTGTTCGGGGCGCGTGCCGGAGAGGTCATACGCAAGCATGCGGGTGGCGCGCTGCGGAATCCACCCCTGCCACGGCGTAAGCGCGCCAGCGCACTGCCCGGCAACGCCATAGCGAACTTGCGACACCTGGCATGGCGTCACGCGGGCATCGCGCGGTCGGCGGAGAGCCTCCGCGCCGGCCTGGAACAGCTAGACCTACTCTCAAGGATGTTCGAGAAGGGGCTTGCCCGGAACAGCCGCCACGGCTTCGAGACCGACAACATGTACCAAGTGATCCGGTTACTCACGCGCTGTGCGTTGGCACGCGAAGAAAGCCGGGGCGGACACTACCGACTGGACTTTCCAGAGTCACGGGAGGAGTTCCGCAAGCACTCGCTAATCCGGCGGGGAGGCAAGGTGCGCTTTGTGGAAGTCGACGGCACAGCGCCGTAGATACAGAGTCAGTACGGATCCGCCCAACTGGTACGTGAGACACCTCGGTAGCGACCGGCCTCCTACACACAGTCCGTTTGCTGGATCGAGAGACCGACAGGAAGCCTTGTGAATCAGCGGAGCCGATGACCTGCTCGCTACACTCAGATTCCATCGCCTCCTCTTGCAGACGGTTGGAGAGGTCGCCGACAAAGTCGGTTGCCACACGGCGGTCTAGGACGTCCACACCGAGTACAAAGACAGGCGAGTCCAGGCCGGGCGCTTCTGAATCCTCACCGACGGCCGGAAAATCTGGTACATGTTGCCAGCCATGGTCAACGCGGAGAATGCCTAGCCTATCGCCCGGTGCCAAGTTCTCCGCTGGATCGAAGCGTGGCTCGGGCTGATCGAACCAACGAAGTCTTATTGCTCTGCGCGACAAACAGGACTCAATGAAGCGCACCCGCGAACATCTATCAACTTTGGCGGCCGACCCTGACTCTTCCAACCCAGGAGAACTCTGATGACAGCGATAGGCCGCCGATAAGCTCCAAACCCAGGGTCGGGCAAGCCCGTATGGGCCTCGATCGCCAGAACCGCTTCGACACTCCCCGTAGGCCGGCACGTAAACGGTCTGGATCGCTTCGGCAACTGCCTCAGAGGGTGCTTGGCTCCGTGAGGGTGCGCTGGCGCTCGGCACAGTGCTGCACTATCACCCGTCCAGCTCGAGCCAGCCCAACATCCGGTTTGAAGCGAAACGCCGCTCGAACTTCCTGACCGTCAACGGTCATGTCCACCTCGATTCCGGACACGAGCGCCGACAGCATCCAGTCCGGTTCCAAGGGCTCCACAACCGACGCACGCGAAGGGCTTGCAGGGTACTGCATCAACAGCGAGCTGAACTCTGCGCCTCCCCCGCCCAGGCCGACGCTCACGGGTGTCCGTTCGCTCTGCCCCGCCGTCGCAAGCGCCAGCGCGAGCAATCCCGCCAGCCCATGCTCTCTTCCAGCGGAAAGCATCTCTTCGACCGCTTCCTCGGCCTCTTGCCGGTTCTCAGCATCCGGATGGCGCGGAAGGCGGAGTTCGGCTCTCAGCGGCTGGCCGACGCTCGTGAAACCTGGCACGCGGCAGGAAATCACAATCTCTGATTTCAGTCGGATATCCTCGCCCACCTCCCACTCGATAGCCAGGTAGCTGGTGCTGGTAGGTCGCGGCAGGCCAGCGCAGCGATATCCCGCGACCGTTGTCCGATACAGTGACTCCTTTTACGCGCCAAAGGTCAGCAGAAGGGCGATCCGTGCCTTGCGCGAGACCTTGAGTGCAGAACATCGCCAGAACGGCGGTAATCGCGAGAACTCGCATTCAACAGAGCACTCTAGCGCCCCTCTCTCATTCAAGTGCAACGCGGCGCGGGGTGCTTGGTACACACCGACACCGTCGGGATCCAAAGGGCCCAATGGGCAACATCGCTTAGTCCTTAGTCTCCGTCTCGAGCACCGCTGCCACCCCTTTCCGAATCCGGCGAGCTCGTTCCGGCAACGAATGGATTCCTGCGACCGCGAACCCGAGCGCGACCGCGGCTAAGATGCGAGCTTCAGGAAACTACGCCATCGCGAAACATCGAGGGCGAGCCGCCACCTACCCTCACAGTCCTGGCCCTGCGCGGATCGCCTCCTTCCCACTCGACTGGCCGAGTTTGCGGTGTGTGTGCGGATCTAGCGCCGGTTCTGGAGCGGGCGCGATGTCGAACTCCCATCAGCGCCACCGCACTCAGCACCGAGCTGCGCCTAGAAGTACGGTCAGGATACTGGGGCAAGTGCCGTTAGGATGAAAGCATCGTGACCGTTTCGCGGATACTCGCCTTTGCTCTCGCGGTCCCACTTGCCGCGCAGGAGGCCCACGTGGATTCTTGGGCGAATGTTCGCACGATTCCCGCCGGGATGCGCATCTCGATCCGCTTGCTCGACGGGCAGGCACGAGGAGGTCCCCGGTTGTTGAAAGGAACGCTCGACTCGGCCGATGCGGACTCCGTGGTCCTGCGTATCAAGGATTCGGGATTGGAATCGGTTCCGAAAGCAGCTATCCGAAGACTCAAGGTCTTCCAGCCGGTCGGTAAGCGCTCGGTCGCATGGATCACCACCGGAGGCGTCACCACGTTCATGTTGGCTGGGTTTCCGCAATTGACTCCCGGCAGTGCCAATCCGTGGGACGGCGAGCACCTCCCCATCTTTCTTGCGATTGCAGCAGCCATCGCAGTCCCGGTCGCACTGATTGCGCTACGCGCTACGCGCTACCGGACGGTGTATCAGGCCGGTTGATTCCCATGCTGGCCTAGCCTTCCAAACGTCGGGGTCAATGTGTCCGATTTGAAGTCAGAACAAACGCAAGCAAGGCTGCAAGCGTCGACCCGTGGGTTTTCACGCAGTCTCGGTCTTTCCGTGACGCCCAGTCCCCTTTGAATTCCTCGGGGCAGCGTGATTTCGTTCTCTGGATCCCTGTCGCCTCTTCTGTGACAGTTGTCCTGCTCTTGGGCACTACGGCTGCCACCCTCTCCTGCAACGCAACCGCACCTCGCGGCTTCGTCACGGGCCAACTGGTTGTGAGCGACTTTCCATGGCCGACCGTTAATTTTCACGCGATTCGCTTGCTGGACTGCCAAGCGGAGCGGGGATGAGCGGGCCCCCCGGCTTCGGAGTGGGCGGCTATGCGCCTGGATGCGGGATGTCGGTTTCGATCCCATCCGCTAGTACAGACCGGTTTCTTGTTGATGAATCGCCGCTCTTGCCGACACGATCCCCCCTGAGTGTCGCGATTCCCGCCATGTGGCCTGTTGCTGCCGACATATTCGATGGGCAGCGGGACGGTTGGTTGGCCAAATAAGGGAGGGAAAAGTGACTGGGTTGCGACGACGTGATAGAATGTATCGCAGACGCGATACAGGAGGCCGACATGAAGACACAGACTTCAATGGTGCACGTCCGGATGGACGCCGACATGAAACACAAGGCCACGGTAGCGCTGGCGGCAATGGGGCTGACGCCCTCCGAGGCGGTGCGGCTGCTATTCCATCGCGTTGCCGTCGATCAGGCATTCCCATTCGATCTCAAAGTGCCCAACGCACAGACCCGCAGTGCCATGGCCGAAATCGACAACATGGTGGAGACGCGCAAGGCGCGTTTCGCGAGCGCGGACGAGATGTTTGCCGAACTTGAAGAAGCCAGCAGCAGATAAGCGGGCAAATCTGCCTCGCCGGGCTGACTACGCACGGCAATTCCTTAAGGATTGGGAGCGGCTCTCGCATTCTGGCCGGTACGAAATGAATCGGCTGAAGGCGGTCATGCTCCTCCTTATTGCCAATGACGCCCCGCTCGGACCCGAACGGAGGGATCACGCGCTCAAGGGCTCATGGGCGCGCTACCGGGAATGTCACATCGGGGGCGACTTCCTATTGATCTATCGCATCGACGACACAGACGGGCCGAGCGGTTTGGTCTATTTTGCCCGGGTCGGCACTCACGCCCAACTATTTGAGTAACTGTCAGGAACGGCTCTACCTCCGTTTCCGCTCGGGACGCCCGGACGGGATGCACTGCCCGATCCAATGAACTCGGGATCCGAGCGATGCAGGAGAAGGCCTAGAAGAGGCGGGGAAGCAGTATCTTGAGCGCATTGGTCACAACGGCTTACGATCATCGCTCCGGACTCAAGAATCGGAAAGCCTTCGGCCCTGCTGAGAGCGCGTGTACCTACGAGTCTGTTCTCCGGTCGGCAGTGAGGCAACCCAGCCTTCCATGAGCCGACGCCGACGCTCGGCCAGATCCGCTCAGCGACAGGCCGCCTCGACCTTGCACGGGACCCACGGGCCAGTGCAGCCTCGACGCACTCGCCTACGTAGTCCCTCGAAGTGGGCAGCGCGGCACCGTATAACGGGAGTCAGTACTCGAGGACCCAAACGTTGCGAAACATCACGAAGCTGTGGATATCGTGCAGTTGCAGTCCGATCGGTCCCTTGAGCGGGCGCTGCGGGTCTCCGGCGTGCTCGGCTGCCAGCACGCCGTTGATGTAGACCCGGATAGCATCGGCCCGAGATTCGATGTTGAGGCGGTTCCACTCGCCAACCGTCTCCAGTCCTTCGGGAGCCCGTGCCAGCCCGTAGATCGAGCCGGTCGACCACTTGTCGGAGTAGTCGCTATTGATCTGGATCTCATAGCCTTGCTTTGATGGCGTGCAGGCAAAGTCCGGCCGCTCTGCGATCCCGCAGGCAGCTTGGGAAGGGTCGCGAATCGATATGCCGCTGTTGCCGGGAGTATTGACCCAATACTCCAGGTGCAGGTCGAACTCCTCGAATTCGCGCTTGGTATACAGCCACGACTGGCGGGTGCTCCAAGCGACGAAGGCCTCGCGCCCAATGGCCGTCGTGCCTTCAAGCTCGCGCTGGCGGTCGATCCCGAAGTTCGCGGTGACCACGCCGTCGGCCCGTATCCGCCAATGGCCGTCCCCGAGAACCAACCAGTCGTCAAGTCCGCTGCGCAGAAGGTCGTCCCAATCGGCGGCCACTGCCATCGGGGCGAGCGCTGCGAACGCCAGGGCCAAAATCGCTCTCTTCATCAGGTCCTCCCTGCCAGCTCTCATCCTACGCAACCAACCGCTTTTCCGATCAAGTATCTCTCCGCCGGGCCCGGGCCGGCTTCATCCGATGTACTGGACCTCCTCCTCGACCTCGAAGCCGAAGCGGTCCCGCACGCGTCGTTTCAGCTCTTGGACCAATTCGTGGATCTGAGCCGCCGTGCCTCCGCCTAGGTTGTAGATCAGGTTCGCGTGATACGGGGCGATCTCAATCCCGCCGCTGCGCATGCCCTTGGCACCCACCTGCTCGAGAAAGAAGGCCGAAGCCACTTTTCCGCCACGCACGGCCCGCTCGGGCACCACTTCCACCGCCGCGGCCGGCAGCGAGTCGAGAAACAGGTTCTTGAAGATGCTGCCCGCGCAGCGCATGGCGGGCGGGAACTTCTCGTCGCGAATCGCCCGGATTTCCCGGGCGCGGGCGCGCAGGGCCGCGCCATCGCCCGGCGGCAAGACCAAGCGCGTGCCCAAGATCGGCCACTCCTTGCGACGCTTGAATATGGATTCGCGGTAATCGAACTCGCATTCGGCGGGTCCGAAGGAGCGCACCTCGCACCCGTCGAGGAAATCGACACGCTCGACGAATTCGTCGATCTGGTGCCCGTACGCCCCGGCGTTGCCGTAAACCGCCCCTCCGACCGAGCCGGGAATGCGCTCTAGGGTATGCATTCCCTCCAATCCCCGGTCTAGCGTCAAGTCGACCAGGGCTTGCAGGCTGCCTCCGGAGGCGGCTTCAACGGCACCATCGCGATACTCAAGGTCGGCCGCCGTGTAGCGCAGCACCAAGCCTCGGAAACCGTCGTCGGCGGCCACTACGTTGCTGCCATCCCCGAGCAAGTAGCACGGCACGCCCGCCGTTCGGGCCGCTTGAAAGGCCGCGCCCAAGGCTTGCGAAGTGCTGGCCAGGCCGAACAGGTCTGCAGGACCGCCGATCGCGAAGCGGGTGTGCTGGCTCAGCGGGACCCGCGCGGCCACGCTCAGCCCATCGATCGCTCCCAGACACCGCGCCAGCTCGGAGTGGGTTTCCGTCACGGCCTGCAACATCCAATTGTATGGCGCGTCCCGCCCTCGCCCGATCGCTCATCATGGAGGTATGGATTTCACGTTTCCCGGCTTTGCGCCGCAAGCTCGCCAGTTTCTGCGCGAGCTGAAGGCCAACAACAACCGGGACTGGTTCCAAGCCCGCAAGCCGGACTACGAGGAGTTCGTGCGGGATCCCCTGCGCGAGCTGGCCCTGGAAGTCAGCATGGCCATCGCGGAGCACTCGCCGGGGCATGACATCGATCCGCGCAAGGCGGTGTACCGCATCTATCGCGACGTGCGCTTCTCCAAGAACAAGGATCCGTACAAGACGCACGCTGCGGCGGTGTTTCCGCCGACCGGCCTGGAGCGCCACGCGGGCGCCGGATTCTATTTCCACTTCTCTGCCGAGGAATTGCTCGTCGGAGGAGGCGTCTATGCGCCTGCGCCAGACGCCTTGCGGCGCATCCGCTCGCAGATTGCGGCCGATGCGGCCGAATTGCGCGGCATCCTTGCCGCGCCCGACTACCGCGCGCTCTACAGCGGCCTAGAGGGGCAACGGCTCAAGCGGACCCCGCGAGGCTTCGCGCCGGACCACCCGTCAGCAGACCTGCTCGTGTACAAGCAGTTTCTCTCGGGAGCCACGCTGGGGGCCGAGGTCATCGAGCAGCCCTCGATCGGCCCGCTGCTGGATCGGCACTTCCGCGCCATCGCACCGCTGCTGGCGTACCTCAATCGCGCGGCCGAGGCCTGCTGAGGCCGCAGCGTGCTCGTGGGATCATTGGGGAGGCAAGCCGCGCCGGGCACGGCACGGTCGCATCATGGCGTACAGCGACTTACGTGAATTCATTTCCACCCTTGAAAAGCGGGGGGAGCTCAAGCGCGTCGGCGCGGAGGTCGACCCGAATCTGGAAATCGCCGAACTGGCCGACCGCGCGGTCAAGCGCGGCGGACCGGCACTGCTCTTCGAGCGTCCCAAGGGCTCCAGCGTCCCGGTCCTGATCAACTCCCTGGCATCGCTCTCGAAGATGCGACTGGCCTTCGAGGTGGACGAGCTCGACGACATCGCCGCCAGGATCTCGGAATACTTGGACCTCGGCGTGCCGAAGGGAGTGGCCGGCAAGCTCAAGGGGCTGGCCAAGCTGGCCGAGGTGCGCAATTTCCTGCCCAAGACGGTGCGGTCCGGCCCGTGCCAGCAGATCGTCAACAGCGAGGGCTTCTCGCTGCATGACTACCCGGTGCTGACCTGCTGGCCCGGCGATGGCGGGCCCTTCATCACGCTGCCCATGGTGTTCTCGCGCAACCCCATCACCGGCAAGCGCAACTGTGGCATGTACCGCCTGCAGGTCTACGACGAGCGCACCACGGGCATGCACTGGCAGACGCACAAGCAGGGTGCCGAGCACTACCGCCGACTGCAACAAGAGGGACACCAGACCCGCATGGAGGTCGCGGTTGCGATCGGTTCAGACCCTGCGACGATGATCGCTGGCAGCCTGCCGCTCCCGCCCGATCTGGACGAGATGCTATTCGCGGGCTTCATCCGCCGCAAGCCCGTCGAGATGGTGCCTTGCAAGAGTGTCGATCTCGAAGTGCCGGCCAACGCCGAAATCGTGCTCGAAGGGCACGTCAACCTCGGCGAGCTGCGCACGGAGGGGCCGTTCGGAGACCACACCGGGTACTACTCCCTCGAAGACGAGTACCCCGTGTTTCACGTCGACTGCATCACGCAGCGCAAGGATCCGATCTACGCGACCACCATCGTCGGCAGGCCGCCGATGGAGGACTACTTCATGGGCAAGGCCATCGAACGCATCTTCCTGCCCCTGATGAAGCTGCAGGCGCCCGAGATCGTCGACGTGGCGATGCCCGCCGAAGGGATCTTCCACAACCTGATGCTGATCTCGATCCGCAAGTCCTACCCCGGCCAGGCACGCAAGGTGATGAACACCATCTGGGGCCTGGGCCAGGCCTCGTCGACCAAGTGCATCGTGGTGGTCGACCACGACGTGGACGTGCAGAACTATTCCGAGACGGCTTGGCGGGCGCTGAACAACATCGACCCCGAGCGCGACATCCAGTTCACGCTCGGGCCCATCGACTCGCTAGATCATGCCAGCCGCTTGCCGGACTATGGCTCCAAGATGGGCGTCGACGCAACTCGCAAGTGGAAGACGGAGGGTTTCAGCCGGCCTTGGCCGGAGGTGATCGAAATGAGCGACGACGTCAAGCAACGCGTCGACCCCATCTGGGAAGAGTTGGGTATCGGCTAGGACTGGGCTGCATGGCACCCGAGTTGGCCAAAGCGCCGATCGCTGCCCTTGCGGCATCTCTCGGCGTCCTCGCCACGGCCTGCGGCTGGGTGCCGGGCACTTGGAGCGGGGCTGTAGAACTCGAACCCCCGCCTGCGGCGATAGCCGAGCTGACGGCCGTGGCGGTGGCAACGCTCGACGCTCCGGTCAAGGCAAGGCGCGGCGGTCGCGTGCTGGCGCTACGCGTCCGCCCCGGGGATATCGTGTCCGCAGGCGACGCCTTGATCGAATTCGAAGACTTGGCGCTGGAGGAATCCAAGGCCGACCTGCAACGCGAAATCGCAGAGCTGAGCGCTGTGCATGCCGAGGCGGTGGCCGCGCTCGCCACAACCGCCCGCCGGGATCTTCGGATGGCGACATTGCAACACATGCAGGAGACCCACCGGCTCGCCAGCGAGGAATTCGAGCGCTGGACCGAGCTGTTCGAAGAAGGCTTGGTGGCCCGCCTCGACTTCGAGGAAAAGCGGCAGGAGTTCGCCTCTCTCAACGAGCGCCTGCGCGCGGCTGAAGCCGCCGCCAGCCAAGAGAGCCCAGCACAAGAGCCGTCCGAGCCGCAGGAACTGCGACGGTCGCGACGGCTGTTGGAGCGCTTGCAGCAACTGCCGAAGACCTACCGTGTCGAGAGCGCTTGGGACGGGACTGTCAAGGAGCTGCTGGTCGCAGTCGGGGAGGTGCCCGAGCGGGGGGCGGCAGTGGCGACGATAGCTCGAGTTGCGGTGCCAATGCTGCAGGCCCAGCTTGCGGACGGCTCAGCAGTCGTAGCTGTTGAGGAAGCCTGCGGCGTGCCCGGGCCGCTGGCGTTCACCCGGCGCGACCGAACCCTCGTGCTGGCGGCGCCCTCACCGCAGCTGCGACCGGGAGACGAGTGCCGCTTGGCTGTCTCGGTCAGACAGTAACTAGTGCGGCAGGTTTCGCGCCTACCCTAGCTTAGGGATGATGGCAACAGGGCAAATGGTGGGACAGCAGGATCCGGCAGTGCTTGGCAAGCAACTGCTTGACCAAAAGATCGTGATCCGCACGTACGGCATCCGCAAGACCTACGTGATGGGCGATCAGCAGATCCATGCCGTCGATGGCGTCGACTTGGAGATCCGCTACGGCGAGTACGTAGCGCTGATGGGGCCTTCCGGTTCGGGCAAGTCCACTTTCATGAACTTGATCGGGGCGCTGGACACGCCAACAGCGGGTGACTACTACATCGCCGGCCAACTCATCAGCACGATGTCCGACGACGAGCTGGCGTATATCCGCAACCGCGAGATTGGATTCGTCTTTCAAACATTCAACCTCTTGCCGCGCCTGACAGCCCTGCAGAATGTGGAATTGCCGTTGGTGTACGCGTCCGTGCAACCGGCCGAGCGCACCGAGCGAGCGAAGCGCGCCCTGGCGCAAGTCGACCTCACGGAGCGCATGTACCACACTCCTAGCGAGCTTTCGGGAGGGCAGCGACAGCGCGTGGCCATCGCGCGTGCGCTGGTGGGAGACCCTGCGATCATTCTGGCTGACGAGCCGACCGGAAACCTCGACACGGCAACGTCGACCGAGATCATGGGAGTGTTCGACGTGCTGCACAAGCAGGGCAACACGATCATCTTGGTCACCCACGAGCCCGATATCGCCATGTACGCACGCCGCATCGTCCAGTTGCGCGACGGCAAGGTCGAGAAGGACGAAGAAGCCCGCTGGGCTCTGGCAGCGGCGTTCGGGTCGGCTGATCACCCTGGCGCCCAGAAGGACGAGCAGGCCTGACAGCGCGTTGCTGGGAGACGCGCTCACAACTTTTCTCGCTGGCGTAGTGCTCGTTGGCTGCGCCTACTACGTGCTCGTACTGCTGGCGGCCCGGCAGTTTCTGCGCCGCAGGCGCGGGTCCGATTCCCAAGTCGGGAACGTGCCCGCCATCAGCGTGCTAAAGCCGCTGGCTGGCGATGAACCGGGGCTGGCCGAAAACCTAGATAGCTTCTTCCGGCTCGACTATCCGCACTACGAGGCGCTCTTTGCAGCGCGAGACGAGCTGGATCCGGCCTTGGCGATTGCGCGGGCGGCACGCACCGCTTATCCCGAGTTGGAGGCGCACGTGCTGGTCGCGGGAGAGTCGGACCATCCCAATGCCAAGGTGCATTCCCTGGCTGCTATGACCGCCGCGGCGGGCGGCGAGTTGCTCGTCGTCAGCGACAGCGATATCCGCGCCGACCCGAGCCTGCTTCGGGATCTGGCCAGAGACTTCGAAGATCCCAATGTCGGAGTGGTCACTTGTCCCTACCGGGCAGTGCCCGGCCCGAGTCTGTGGTCGACGCTGGAAGCGCTGGGGATGAACACCGAGTTCTGGAGCGGGGTCCTCGTCGCCCAATTTCTCGCCCCCATGGATTTCGCGGTCGGTCCGACGATGGCCGTGCGCCGGTCGTGCCTTCACGCCATCGGGGGCTGGGGCGCGTTCCGTGACTACCTGGCCGAGGATTTTCAAGTTGGCCGGCAAGCGCGCTTGGCCGGCTACGAGGTTCGGCTATCCACGCACGTGGTGGAGCACAGGATTGGCAGCCAGCCGCTGCGGGAGAATCTTGTCCACCGGCTTCGCTGGCGACGCTCTACGCGCCGGTCGCGACCGGTCGGCTACTGGGGCGAGATCTTCGCCAATCCCGTACCGTGGGCGCTGCTATTGCCGATTGCGGCGTCAGGTGCGGCCTGGTCATGGGCAGCGCTGGGCACGTGCCTTGTGTTGCGGTCGCTGGCAGCGTTGCTGGTCGGGGGCAGCATACTCCGCGACGCCCAAGCGCTACCGCGCTACTGGATGCTGCCCCTGCAAGACGTACTCAGTCTGCTGGTCTGGACAGCCGGGCTGGTCGGGAAGCGCATCGTGTGGCGAGGCCAGTCCTACGAACTGGCCCGTGACGGGCGGCTGAGAAAAGGAAGGGACTGATTCCGCGCGCGGCTCTCCCGGCAAGATGCCAGGCTCGTTCCTAGCCCGCCAAGCGCGCACCGTCACAGGGCGGACTGCTCGGCGTACACACCGAACTCGGCCCGCAGCACATCGCAAATTTCCCCGAGCGTGGCATAAGCTCGCACCGCATCCAAGATCGCAGGCATCAAATTGGCGCTGCCGGCTGCCACCCGGCCCACCTCTGCGAGCGCCGCTTCGACCGCTCTCGCGTCCCGGTTGGCGCGCAGTTCCTTCAGTCGAGCTGCTTGGCGGCGGCTCACGCGCTCGTCGATCACCAAGGTCTCGATCGGTTCGCTGGCCTCGTCGGCATACGCGTTGACGCCCACGATCTTCACCTCTCCGCTCTCGATGCGCCGCTGGTAGTCGTAGCTGGACTTGGCGATCTCGGCTTGCGGGTAGCCCCGCTCTACGGCGGCTACCATGCCGCCCAGAGAATCGATCTTGTCGATCTCCTGCCAGCAGGCGGCTTCCAACTCATCCGTCAACCGCTCCACGTAGTAGCTCCCCCCAAACGGATCGACCGTCTGGGTCACGCCGGTTTCCCCGGCAATCACCTGCTGCGTGCGCAGAGCCAGCAGCGCGGCCTCCGAAGTCGGCAAGGCATACGCCTCGTCGAGGGCGTTGGTGTGCAGCGACTGCGTTCCGCCCAGCACCGCCGCAAGCGCCTGCAGGGCCGTCCTGACGACATTGACCTGGGGCTGCTGCGCCGTCAGCGTGACGCCGGCCGTCTGGGCGTGGAAGCGCAGCTTGAGGGAGCGCGGATCCTTCGCCTCGAAGCGCTCTTGCATCACCTTGCACCACACTCGCCGAGCTGCGCGGTACTTGGCAATTTCTTCGAAGAAGTCATTGTGGGCATCGAAGAAGAAGCTGAGCCTGGGCGCGAAGTCGTCAACCGCAAGTCCGCGTTCGAGCGTCGATTCAACGTAGGCGATGCCCGCGCCCAGCGTGTAGGCCAGCTCTTGCGCGGCGGTCGCGCCCGCTTCCCGGATGTGGTAGCCGCTGATGGAGATGGGGTTGAAGCGCGGAGTGTGCCGGGCCGAGTACTCGATCGAGTCCGCTACCAAGCGCATCGACTCGCGGGGCGGGTAGATGTACTCCTTCTGCGCCATGAACTCCTTGAGAATGTCGTTCTGGATCGTTCCCGACAGGCCGCTCCGCTGCGCACCCTGCCGCTCGGCCACCACCAGGTACATCGCCCACAGGATCGCCGCTGAAGACGTGATCGTCATCGAGACTGTGACCTGCTCCAGCGGAATCTCCGCAAGCAGCTCTTCCATGTCGGCTAGGGAAGAGATCGCCACGCCGCACTTGCCGACTTCGCCCTCGGCCATTGCGTGGTCGCTGTCATAGCCCATCAACGTCGGCAGGTCGAAGGCCACCGAAAGCCCGGTCTGGCCCTCCTCGAGCAGGAATCGGAAGCGCCGGTTGGTCTCCTCGGGGGTGCCGTAACCGGCAAACTGGCGCATCGTCCAGAGCCGCTCCAGGTACATGCGCGGATGGATGCCGCGCGTGTAGGGGGGCTCGCCCGGCAGAGAGCCATCGCCGGCCGGACCGTTGCAGGGCTCGCAGAGCCTCTCTTCTACAAGGTTCGAGACTGTGCGCTGGTCCACGGCCTAGAAGGCGAGCGTCCCGGTACGCGCGGTCTCGGATTCATTCGGCCGGTAGAGTATCTGGCATCGCTCGCAGCGGTAGATCTCCGGATCCCGGCCGAACATGGTGACAAGTTCGTCCCCATAGCCGTACCAGCGCTTGAGATGTCCGGCGCAGATCTTCTTGCCCTTGGGCTCGTCACAGGCCCGCTGGCGCTCGATCCGCTGCTTGACGAATCTGCCGTCGGCCAATTTGGCCACCAGATTCTTAGGCTCCGGTGCGGCCGTTTCGTCAGCCTGGGGTGAAGCAGCTGTCACCTCGGCTGTGGCGGAACTTGTCTCTGTCATGGCCTTCTGTGGGCATTCTATCAGACCCTTCATGTCTCGCTCGGCTGACACCCCTGATGTCGCCGAGACGGGGATGGCGTGCTGGAATCGCACCCGCAGCAGCTTGGCGGAGATAGCATTGCCGGTGCGATGAATGCACCTTCACGCGAATCCGGCTCGGGGATTGAACCGGCCTGCCCGCTGAGGACTCTTGGCCCTGGCTGCTAAGGCTTGCGTTCCGATGAAGGGCGTTCGGTAGCGAGTGTCCGCAGTTGCCTCTCCAATGCCCGCGCTTGCTCCTCTGCTGCCCGCCTGGATTTCGCCTCGGCATTGGCTCGTTCCTCTGCTGCCCGTCTGCGCTCGGCCTCCGCATTCACACGTTTCGCCTCGGCACTGGCGCGCTCTTCCGCGGCCCGCCGCCGCCGCTCCGATTCTCCCAACTCCCCGTCGAACTCTTCCCCCGTGCGCGGATCCCTGAACACCAGCACTGTCGCCCCGGCCTGCCGCTGGCTGCGCAGCTCCAGCCCCAAGACCCGGCTCCGCAGCCAACCACCCCGCGCCCCGCTCGCCACCGGCTGCACTTGGTGATAGCTCCCCCCATTCGTCTCCCAGCCCTCTAAGGCAGTCGCCATTAGCGACCCGGTCGGGTCCAGCCTCCAATACTCGCGCACGCCGATCCGGGCGTACTCCTGCGCCTTGTGTTTGGCATCCTTGTCCGCCGTCGAGGGCGAGGCCACCTCCAGCACGAAATCCGCTACCTTGCCCTCTTCCCAGACCTTGAACGAACTGCGGTTCCCGCGCTGCACGCCGAACACCACCTGCACATCCGGCTGCAGGCAGAGCTTGTTATTGCCGCGCTCGTAGTACACCAGCAGTTCCATGGCCACAAGCACCTTGTCGCGATTGCGGAAGTGGTTGTCCAAGGCCACCGTGGCCTGGCTGACGGCCTTGCCGTGCCAGACGCTCTGCGCGATCCAGTTCCCTTCCGGGTACTCGACATCCTCGGGCTCGCCGGCGGCTCCGGCAGCTGCTGGCGGGGTGAGGGTGGGAACTTCAGTCTCTGTGGCGGGAGTGAATGCCATGGCGAACTCGAACGCGCACGAACACGCTTGCCTCGTAGCATACATGCGCCGGCGCAGGTGGCCCGCTCAGACTGGCCTGCAGTGGCGTCGTCGGCTACCAAGCGAGGCAGGCTGCGGCCTTGCCGGCACTGCACTTCCAAATCCAGGGTCTTGCCAGCGAACGTCTCGTAGAGGTACCACGCGCGGCGACCGCACCTGCCCGTCGGTTGACTCCGGACCCAAGCTTCAAGGTCGTTCTGAGCGATTGCCCGCAAGGCAGCGACTACAACCCCGAGGTCGAACGCCTCGTTGCGTAACGTAAAGCGCAGGTGGGCCACTGCCGTGCTGGCCGTTACGTACTGTGGGTGGAAGTATTCCTGAACTCGGCTACCATCCGACTCGGTTCGCCTATCACGCTCGGCCATGTAACTCTCGCCGGAAGGCCTTGGCACTTTGAGGCGCAGCTCTTGTCGGAGCCAAGCTTGGCCTATCGGCTGATATCTGGAAGACACGACAGATTGCAGCATGTTGAGCTATTGCGACCCGGAATCTCACACAGTTGGCGAATACAGTTCGAAAGTTGCTGGCATAAGATACGTCCAAATGCTCCGACTTAATTGTACGCCTATGGCACAGAATCAGATGGGTTACTCGGATTCGATCCAATCTTTCGCTTCTAGTGACACGTGTGATCCTGCTCTTGCACAGGAAATCTCTTTAGCCCCGCAAAACATTTCCCGCCAAAACGTTAGGCTTGACGAAGCGCCGCACCGGGAGATAGACTACATTCTAGCGAGACGAACTTGCTCCGGGGAGACATCGGTGTCTGTCTATGCGAAGGGAATCTTCGTAGACTATCTCGCAGGTGGATCTTGGCCGCTCGTTCGAGGAACGACTCGCATCCCAGATTGGCCCTCCAACTCGGGTCCGCGGGGCACCGCGGGTGGTGGCAAGACCTCAACATTCAAGCCAGGCCGTCCGCTGAGGCCGAATCAAGCCGCGTCCCAGTCAGCAATAGACAAACTTGGAGGTGCAACCATGGCAAGCCAACACACGCGTGAGAGTGCCACGTCGTCCCACAAGGCCACCGAAGGCTCAAAGAGGACAACGATTCCGGCCAGTGAAGTTGGCGTCACGCTCACGATCAGTGACAAGGCGCTGAAAGAGATCGAACGAATTCAGGAAGAGACCGTCA
Source organism: Bryobacterales bacterium (assembly GCA_965207255.1). Lineage (GTDB taxonomy): Bacteria > Acidobacteriota > Terriglobia > Bryobacterales > UBA6623 > VXMF01. The sequence continues at coordinate 2,708,601 of OZ242276.1, forward strand.
AGGCAGCCCAAGAGGACCAAAGGTTCTCTTGGCGATGAGCTTCGGGCTCGGCCATTTCCACGACTGTAAAGCCTATAACCGTCGGGCTGAGGATGAAGATAGGCTACAGTGTCGAACAACTTGACCGTCCAAGCGATTGGTCGCGGCTAGCACATGCCCTCGGGGGCGAGGATCTCGCTGTTGTACAGAACACCGTCCGACATCTCCGGGTGCTCGGCGCGAAGTTCTATGTTCTCGAAGACCCGTACATCGACCGCGACTACTCGGCGGACTACTTGCATTTCTATGCCAGGACCTTCCGAGCACACGAGCGCCACTGCAAGCGCGTCCATTTCTTCTCTGACGATATCTCGGCGCTCCTCATTCGACCGCTATCGACACAGCGACTGCACCAGATTGAGGCCTTCGCAAAAGCGAAATATTGCGGCTTTTGCGTCATTCGACCTCTATCGAACGCGCGGATCGGCAGAACGGTTCTCCGTGTGCACGTCCGCGACGAACCCCACATGGAGGCAACCGTCACGTGTCGCGCCGATTTCGACGTCCACCTACTTGGCGTCTGCCTGCGAATCAGGGGTACATCCTTCCTCCAGCAGGACTCCCGTGTTGGTGCCTGCGCCCAGGTCGCCATTTGGGCCGGCATGCGCCACATGCATGCACGACACAACTACAACTGGGTGTCGGTAGCCGAAATTACAAGACTCGCCCGGCCCGCACACCCAACCGAGGCATTCTCACTACCCGCAGCTTCGCGCCTCCTCTCGTCCGACGCTATGGTTCGCGCGATAGCCGAAGCCGGCTACCAGCCTCTGTGTTTCGGACGAACAGCTATCGACCGCGCGATTCTGCCGTACGTCGAATCCGGCATTCCAGTCATTCTCGGCCTAAAGATAGACGGAACAGTCGGTCACGCCGTAACCGTGGTCGGCCGCGTCTTCGCCAAGCAGGACTCGCCAACCAATGACGCTATTGACTACGTCCCCGCCTACCTAGTCCACGACGATCAGGGCGGCCCCTACATGTGGCTCCCCACGGATCGCCAGGCCAGCAAGACATTTTCCTTTACAAGTGACACAGTTAAACGCCCTACACTCAACGGCCCTATCGAGCTGAATTTCCAATGCCACGCCGTCTTCGCCGTAGCCCTAATGCCCACCAGAGTCTTCTCGACTGCTGCCGCTGCCGAGTGTTCCGCATGGGACCGAATCGATGAAACCTTGAAGAATATGCCGGAAATCCGTCGGTTGCTAGACGAAGCCCAACTCCCGGTCAACGTGCGGCTGTTGGACGAGTTGCAGGCAGCGCATAGCGCTCACCGCATCGTGCTGCGAACTTATTTGACGTCCGCGGCGGGCTATCGCCGCCACCTCGCCGCAGGTTCGGCTAGTGACGCCCTGAAGGACGAACTACTTGATGTTCACCTTCCACACTTCACATGGGTCACCGAGATCTCCACGACCGATTCCTACAATCATGCGGCCCCAGACCCGCGCTGCATCTACGGCCACACAGTCCTCGACGCCACCTCGACCGGAGAGCGCGGTGACGGCCTGTTGGTGCTGCACTTGCCTGGCCTCTTGTTCACGAACGACATCAACGCTCTGCCACCAAAACAGGAGCTAGCCATCGTCAAGAACGATAGGTTGTACAAGTCCCGCGAGAAGCGACTCTAGCTACGGTGTTCATTGGTACTGACATTGCTACGGGGCGTCGACGCCAGAAGAGTTACGACATTGATGCCAACGACTACGAAAGGAGTGCCGACGTTCTCATCCTATTTCGATTGGGGATTTTCCATCAGCTGGTAGTCGGATGTGCAGCTGTTGGGCGGTCAGATATTTCACCCCGACGCCAAGAATGATGGCTTTCGCAAGGTGAGCTTCGGTAGGACGAAGGCGTTTGCGAGTCTCTCACGAAATCACAGATCTGGAAGTGAAAGCAAGAGTTTCTGCTCGATCAAGCCCCGGAAATGCGCAAGTGCAGTCAAGGCCATCATCCTGTCCGTTAGCAATACCCCGGTCTCGATGTTGCGGTCAAGTGCGGCGTCGGTAAGGTTTGCTGACGTGACGAAGAGCGTTCGTTCATCCGCGATCACGGCCTTGGAGTGAAGCACGCCCTCGGCGCCGCTAGGGTCGAGAGACCGAGGGTCATAGTAAACACTCGGGCGGGCTTCGCCCGGCCAGTCGGTCTTCCAGAACTGCTCGGCGAAACGCCGCGCCAAGTCCCCGGCCGTTGTGGTCGAGTGCTTACCACGTTCGATATTGAGCAGGAGCGTGACCTTCAGATCGGGAGTTTCGTCCATGCGGTCCGCAAGCCCCTTGAAGACTTTTCGCCCCTTGAAGTACGCGTATGTGCTTATGAGGAGCGATCTCTTGGCCGAGGCGACCAGTTCCTCGTAGACTTGGCGGGTGCTGCGGGAGTGCAAGCCCTTTGCTTCGGGCCCTGTCCAGACCAAGGTCGCAGGGGCTGTAGCGGAACTTGCGGCTTCCAGGCTTCTCAGCCAGACGGCTCCGGCCTTGCCAGACACCCCAAGGCGCTCCCATTCGTGCAAGGCATCGATAACCCGATTGTCGTGGACGCCCACTGTCGAACGCACGCTCGCACCCGTGTACGGTGGGGCAAGCAGTCCCGACTCCAAAGCGCCGGCGAGCCTCCGCTGAAGAGCCGAGGGCAATCCTATCAGCGCGTCGATCATGCCAGAAGTTCGAAGAAGGCCGCGTCCGCCTTATCCACCGTCGGAACAACCAAGGCGCGGTCCAAGTACTCGTTCCTCATCTCGCAGGAAGTCTCTGCAATCAGCGAGCAGCTATGGCAAGCCGCACCGTGGAGCCAGCGTTCGTCCAAGCTTTCGCCCGGCGCATGCTGAGCACAGATCGGATCGCTCGAGCACAGGGCTCCCATCTGCAGCGCCATCGACAGGTGATCTTCGATGTGATGCGCCTGCTGCACCAGTCCGCCCAAGGTTCCGTCGGCATCGGGGCTGGCCGTGTAGAGGAGCAGGCCGTAGCGGTTGTGCTCGGAATCGCGATAAATCCGCTCGCGTATGGATGTCGCCGGATATCCGCACCGAAGAGCCAGTGCCTGCATCAGAAGATGCGCGAGCGTGTGGAGAAGCACATACGGGCCGCCTGGAAACTGGGGGTGATCCTTCCCGCGGCGTTCCAGCCACCTCTCGTGGCCCCTCTGTAGGCTACTGACCCTGTTCCGAACGCTCGTTCGTTCAAGCCACGCAGCGACCGCACCCGGGCGCAGCGCAAGGAAGATCCCCTCGCCTCGGTTTTCGACCGCCGGGAACCAAGTGGGATTGTCGTCAAGGGCGGCGCGGCTGACGTCTGTCTCGTACTCGCCATCGATATCCGGGACTGCGGCTTCGAGGCGGGTGAAGCCGACCAAAGCGGACACCTCTCGCAGGCGGTGCAACTGGACAACTGCCTCGATGCCGGTCGACACGGACGTGCGCCGCCATCGAGCGTCGGGAAGACGGCGAGCGTGGTAGTCGGGGTTCACCGGCACGTCGTCCCCGTACCCTTCAGGGGCGGCAAGGAAGGCCTCGATCTCCACTTGCTTAGCTGGTCGCTCCTCGGTGGCTCCTGTTCGCTTGAGGTGAATGGCCTGCAGGATGATCTTGTCTTCAAATGACTCTCTCATATCAGCGATGTGGTCGATGATGCCGCCAAGGGTCTGGAGTGTCTCTGGGCCGTCAACGTTCTTGAGCGTGTCCCAGTGCTTCTCGATGGCGTCGCGAACCGGAATGTTACTGTCTGGGATCGAAAGGACCCGGACAACCTGTGAGAAATAGGCATTGGTCGCGGTCCGAATCAGGAGCCGGCTGGATTCGCCGCAGTCCTCCTTGGCATACTTCCCGAGCCAAGGTCGCATTCCAGTGCATCCTCCGAGTGGCCCATTATTCCGCCACTCAACCGCATCGGAGAGCACTCGGCGGGCCCCACAGTTGCAGCGCACCGTGAGGTCGCCCAAGTCTCCGCTCTGGCCGCGCTCCTCGAGCCAAAGAGGCTGCCTGCACTGCGTGTTCCCGGAATGAACGAAATGACGCCAGTTCACGTCGTCCACGTGGCCGTTCGGGCAAGCTCGCACAAATCGAGTTGCAACGACCTTCTTCCGCCTAGGCACCCTCCTACTGCCCTGACGGGCTGCTGGATCTGTCTCTTCTGCGAATCGGCCGCCTTCGAGCTCCCTCAGATGCACGAGGCGCCGGGAGACACCTTGGGAACCGCCAGACCCGGAATCCTCGGACGCTTCCGGGCTCTGTACGACGAACCACTCAGGAAATCGTCGGACGCCGATATGACTTGGTGCTGTATTGCCGCCACGCCCCGGCGGACCGCTGTCGGGCGGTGGAGGGTATAGCCGTGCGGAGATTCCCGTCATGCGCCTGATCTTGTCAGTGAGACGAGGCTCAATGATTTGCGGGAGATCCTTAGGTCTCCAAGTATCCAGTCCTGCCACGATGATCGAGTGCTCGGGCAGGTCGACGAGGCTACCCGGGCCATATGTCGTGATGATCTGGCTCGCTCGAACCGTTCCAATTCTTTGACTGCTTCTTTGACTGCTCATGGTCGATTATCCGTTGCGGCAGGCCAAGTGCGGAGATTGCATCATGACTCGATCAGGGCAAGGCAAACATCTGGCTCGACATCGCGTAGCGAACGGTTCACACGGAACTTCCTGCGGGTCTCATCCTCGATCGTGTCGTCAATCATGTCCCGCAGCAGCACCTTGCCCGATCCGCTGGGCTCGTACTTCTGGTACTGGAACTGCAGGCCTTCGCTCGTGGCATCGGAACAAATCCTGGACCAAGCGTCGAGGAGGTCTTCGATTCGGTTCCGGACGCTAGACAGTTGCTCCTGCTGCTCGGACCCGCCCCACTCGCTCGGCTGATTGCGGATCCGTTCGGAAAAGGCGTCTTGCAACAGTTGCGCGAGTTCTGCCCGGCTATTCATGATTGCGGCCGCCCCTTTCGGGGGAGTCATCGACGAGATGGATTGGCGGGCCAACGCGACGAGCGCACCTGCAAGTCCTCGATCCAGCGCACGCGCAGCGAAGGGGGTTACGCTAGCGACCTCCACGGAGCGATAGAAGGTCTGGTGGAAGTGCTTGAATCGCTCGTAGTGCGACCGATCTCTCGGCTTGTGCATGTTGAGCAAGGTCACGACTAATCCGGGCCGGTCGGCATCGCGTCCAACTCGGCTGGTGGCCTGTATATACTCGGCGGCTGTCTTGGGCTGACCAACGACGGTCATGAGTCCGAGCCGGGGAATATCGAGACCAACTGAGATCATGTTCGTGGCAATCGCGCAGTCAACGGATCGGGCATGCTTGTCGTCGACCTTGATTCGAAACCGGTTCCCGAGCAGGCGGCGTGCCTCGGCAACCTTGGCCGTCGAGACCCTCGAAGTCAGTTCCACGACCTCCGAGAACCCGAAGCGGTCCCGGAACAACCCGCGGACTTCCTCGTGCCTCCTCCTCAGCCCGATCCGCTTGATCGTGTTCTGAACTTCCTCCTCAAGGATGCGCCGTCCGCCGCCCAGCTCGCGCAGGGCGTTGAAGTATCCGATGACCGTCATGTACGGGTCGGCGGGATTGTCCTCGTTGGCATCTCCTCCTGCGTCCAGATAGGCACGCATGGCAGCCCCCATGAGCGCTACCAAGACCCTTCGCGTCACAACCTTGGCACTCCGTCCTTGAGCGGAAATGCCCAGATACAACCGGGCGGCCTTCTCGGAGACCGGGGATGTCCGGGCAAAGAATGAGTCGCGCCGGTCAGGGCCGGGAGGCGGGAAGATCTGGGTTTGCGGACGGGCGAAGAGGGCTTGTATCTGCTTATTGGCCTGTCGCACGGTTGCGGTGGAAGCAATAATCTTCGGGCGAACCGACTGGTCTGCGGAGTTCTGAATGCCAAGCGCCTCGATCGCTGTCTCGTAGAGGCCGGCCATCGTGCCCAGCGGGCCGGATATGAGGTGAAGCTCGTCTTGAATGATCAGATCCGGGGGCTTGAGGGGGGTTTGCAATCGAGAGCCCACGCCCGGATCGCAGGGACCGTAGAAGCCATGCTCGTCATAGCGATCCGCGCCGCCCAGCAGGGTTCCGGACTCTCCTGTCCATGGGAGCGCGGCGAACTTGTCCACAGTGGCCACCAAGAAGGCTGGGAGCCGGCGGTACAGAGGCTCGTCGACCGCTACAACCGGGAGAGCGCGGTCTCCGCAGAAGTCACATTCGAAGTTCGTGCAGATCACTCGCAGGTTGTTCGGCCGGTCCGAGTCGGGCAGGAGCGCGAACGAGTCCGGTTCGAACTTCTCGCCGCACCACGGGCATTCTTCGAGCGGGATCGGCGAAGGGTTGTTCGCAGGGTCGCTCTTGAACGCGTGGACCTTGCTGCGTGCAGTTCCGCGCCTACTATCACCCTTGGCGCCCATTCGGTTGGGCGTCGCGGCCGTGCCCACCCAAAGCCCGATTTCAAACGGCCAAGCACCGTATCGGTTCGAGTCTTGCTCCCGTTCGAGTTCAAGGGCGCAGACGAGGCCGCTGGCGCGAGAGAGCTGGTCCAAGGTGAGAAGACGGAGTGTGTAGCGCATCACGACGCAGACCCCGCCCGCCGCATGCCCGCGCGATCCGGGATTCCGCAACCTCCGCAGCACCATCGATATGGCCGCCAAGCCGAGATATGCCTCGGTCTTGCCTCCGCCGGTCGGGAAGAAGAGTAGATCGACGGTCTCCCGATGGCTGTCCGATGGATCGGCTATGCCGGGGAGATTGAGGAGGATGAATGCAAGTTGGAAGGGTCGCCAAGCGGGATCTTGGATCTCCAGCCGCCGTGTCAGGGCGCGTGCGACGGCCCGGTTGGCAACCCGGAACGCATCCAAGGCATCGGAATCGCTCGCGAGCACGTTGATCCCGTGTTCGATGCGATCGGCTGCGATTCCCGCCAGCCGGAGAAGTTCCTCCGCGGTCTCCTTGTGGCGTCCGTCGAGGGTCGCCGAGCCTGCTTTCTTTTTCTGGATCCAGTCGTGATATTCCGCGACGAGCGGATCCAGCGCTGATCTGACGGCGGCGCTGCTATCCAGCAAACCGAGGGCTTGCATCGACAATTCCACGCCATCCACCGAAGCAGTCGAGGTCGCTTCCACTTCGGCTTGGCCGATCCAAGCGGTGCGGACGACCCGGCACTCGCCATCCGTGACTTCCCAGTCGGCCGAGACTCCGTGACCGGTTGCGTACTCTGGTGCGTCGGCGTAATGCAGGTCCGCAACCTCTTCGTCCCAATCCGTTGAGTTGCTCGACCGGACGACCGGACGAGACGGGAGCGGCCGGTCGCAACGGACCTCGATCTCGGGCTGAAACGCGTATAGTGTGTCTTCGTCGACTAGCTCACCAGCTGGCTGTTTGCGACGGTTCAGCAAGAACACCGAGACAGACTGCGCACCTTTATCGCCAGTTTCCAGCAGGGCTGACGCGACTGGACGGACAACCGTGTACAGAACCAATCCGTTGGAATTCGTGACTTGCCAGTCCTGTGAGCCGACGGTGGCGGGGATTCGGATTGGCGTGGATGCTTCACGAGGAATGCGGCTCCAGAGCGCGGCCTTATCGATCTCTTCCGGCACGTAATCGCCCCAGCGAACCGTCACAGGCAGTTCGCGGGTCTCGCCATCGATCAGGAAGCTGAGGCCGATCGATGAGGGAAAGTAGCCTCTGCGCGCGACCTTGCCCTCATCGGCGGATTCCTCAGCCGTGCCAGGCTTTTCGGGCGTCTCGTCAACGTCGTCGCTTGCCTCAACCTCGACCTCGGCCTTATGCGCTTCTGAAGCAGCGCTGTCGGGAGGGACGATGAATCCCGTGAGGTACCAATTGGACGGACGCACGCGTTGCGGGTAGGCGCGCAGGCTCTCAGTTTCCAACGGGTGGCCTGACCATGGCCCGACGAGGTCAAGTCTCAGCGCCTCGACGAGTCGACTACGGACTTCAAGGGATGTCTGGGGCGGCGAGGGTTCTGCGGCTGGAGCGGTTGAAGTCATCTAGGGCGGCTTGCTTCTCCATGGTACGCATAGACCAGACCACCGCTAGCGATTGACAGCATCGTGCAGCTACGAGAGCCCAGTCGGCATCGAGACTCGCAGAAACTCAAAGGGGTGGAATCCAGTCATTGGTCGCTTGTTGTCGCCGCGAAGCAAGCGGCTCGGGCAAGGCTCAGTCCGAAACGATCGGCTGATATGATGCAACTGCTAGGGTGCCCGAGGGGCTCGATGCGCCAAGCGGTTCAGGTCTGGGCTCGGGCGATCACCCAGCAAGGATCAGCAAGCAATGGACAAGCGGAGTAGGAGAGATGACTGACATCCGCAAGGAAGTTCACGAAGAGGTCGATCGGATGACAGAGAAGCAAGTCGTGTGGTTGAGCGAGCTGCTGGCTACGGACACGAGTCCTCTTGCTGTTGCGCTGCGCAACACTTCAGAATCCGATGAGCCAGAACCAGAGAAGGCGGCGCGTTTGGTCACCGAGGCCATGGAATGGCTTAGCCGAGACCGAAATTAGCGGATACCTCTTGAGAAAGCCATTGCGAGAACTCAGCCTAGAGCGGGCTGGCCGTGGCTCGGAACATTGGTTGGACCAGACCAACACGGTCCGCCGCTAAGAGACACTCGCAGCGAGACGCAGACCGCGTCCCGTGAGGGTGATTGGTGACCACGAAGCAGGGCACCATCAAGTACCTGAGAGGCCTCAGTTCGCAAGAGTTCAAACCCGCGTGGGCGGCTGGCGAGGGTGGTGTTGTCACGAGGAGGCATGCATGGACGAGTTAGGTATTTCGGCCGTGCAGGTGCTCCGCCGTCGGGACGAACCCAGAGACTCCGCCTTAGTTCGTCAAGAGCATCCAGTGGCCGCTGGCTTAAACGAGTCCGGGGACTGGGACGGGTGGTGCGAAAGTTCCAGCGACAGACCGCAGGCCTCGCAAAGCGATTGAATGCAACTCGCATCTGCATGCTAGGCACAGTCCAACCCGCCGTTGCTGGCTGGCAGCGCTTTGCGACTGAGTCAGCTCGGGCGACATCGACCCTCATCGAGACCCAGGGGTAGCATCAGTCATTGGGCGCTTCCGATTGCCACGAGCCCCAAGTAGTAGGCAGGATGGCGTGGGAGGCGGCCTGCTGATACGATGCAAATGTCCGAGCGGTTGAGCGGCTCAATCTCTGGGTTGGCGGACAACTCACGATGGAGTCTTGACCAAGGGACAAGTGAAGGAGCAGACATGACCGAGACTTGCAATGCAGTTCACAAGGAAATCGATCGGATGACCGACCGGCAGGTCGCGCACTTGAGGGAATTCCTAGCTTCTTATCCGAATCCTCTTGCCGTTACCTGTCGCAATGCCCCGGAAGCTGAGGAGCCGCTCACCGAGGAAGAAGCACGTTTGGTGGCGGAGGCCTACGAGTGGCGGATGCAAAACGGTGGCAGGGGGATCCCTAACGAGGAGATCGAGCGAGAATTTGGACCAGTGGGTTTAGGGTGAGTTTTCCATGGGTCGGACCATCGGCTGGTCGAGACAAGCAAGAACTGATCTGAAGAGACTCTCCAAGAAGGACTCTGAGCGCGTCCGGCGTGCGGTACTGCGACTTGCCGTCTCGGAATATGGAGATGCGGAGCATCTGAAGGGTTTCGCGGCACCTCTGTATAGACTCAGGGTGGGTGATTGGCGTGTGACGTTTCGCTACGAAGACATAGGCACGAAAGAGGGATGTCTATCGGTCGAGCGGATCCTCCACCGTCGCGAGGCATATAGAAAGTCGGGGTTGGCTCGCCAAGAGATCCCGGGGGGCGAAGGCTTTGACGAGACCGGAGACAGCGATGCGCGAGTGCTGTAGCGAATGACTACCTCTCGCCTCGCAACGTCATCGGCCCCTTGGACACACCCGTCCATCTGAGCGCCTTCACCGCGATTTGGAATGAGGCGCTGTCGCTTGGCCCCGGCAGACTCACGCGTCTCACTCTGCGAACAGTGGTGGCACCTCGGGCTCCGAAGATTTCTTCGACCGGGCGGCGGGGCCCGACTCACGCAGTCCAGTGCGGTGGCGACCAGGCTTGGCTTGGTCAGGCACTAGGCTCGCCCGCTCGGCGTTCGTGCGTTGAGCATTCAGTTCAATCAGGCGCCCTAAGACTTGGTCACGCACGTCGTCCGGCCAGCGGTAGCGCCAGTGCCGCTTGGCTGAAGTCCCATCCTCGTCGGCGTGGTCCGAGAGAAATTCGCATCTCGTAGGGATGTCATCCCATCCGTACTCGTCGAGCACAGCCCGATCCATCTGCTCGTGCAGTTTGCGCAGTCTGACAATATCGGGATCCTTCTCATATCGGTCATGGAACCGGTTGTAGGTCTTTGTCATGCCTTCGGATCGTTTCACCATTAGATCAGAGCGGACCTCATAGTACTCGTGCCCGATCTTTTCCAGCATTGCGTTCTCTGACCATCCCTCGGGGAACGGGTAGGTCTCGAAACAATCCGACGGTGTGTAGCGGAGATCATCCTTCATTGACGAACCGAAGCACCGCGCCCACACTTCGTGGAGTCGGGACTGGAGGACGCAGAATGCTGAATGCCCGTCGAACGGAAAAATGATCAGTGAGTCGGAATACACCATTCCACTTGGGAGAAAGCCGAATGCGGCATGCTGTCCTACCCTAGAAATCGCTAGAACTCGATCAAGCCCGTTGATCGCTCGATACAAGCCCGGTCTCTTCTCGGCATAGTGCCACCATCGCTCACGAATAGCTTTTCGGTTTTGGCCACGTCGATCTGGAAGCACCTTGTCTCCGACGATTTCCAGTAGCTCTGGCCAATCCGCAGCCACGGGATTGGGATAGTCATACGGCACGACGCCCTCTCGCCGCCACTTCTGCTGCTGCTCCTCAGATGCCTCGAACCATGAATCCTTCAGTTCCTGATCCCGGCGCAGGGGGTAGTCCCAGAAATTGATGACGTACCGATGATGGGCGTGCGTGGGACTGGAATTCAGTTCTTCGCCGCCGATGTAAGGAAAGATCGCCACTTTGTTCTTCGGGCTCAGGTCGATCATCCTCTGCATCTCTGCCAAGGTCGATGCGACACCCTTCTTGTCCGTGTCATCGAATGTGAACCCCATTCCAAGCACGATGCTTCCTTGAAAGCTCTGATCCTCGTTCTCGGTCAGTCGAGCCGGGTCTTCGTGCGTCGAGCCTTCAGCGAGGAATGCTGAAATCGCTGAGACATCGGCACCATCCAATATTCTCCGGCGCACCCACGTTCCCCTATGGATGTGAAGCACGCTCACGATCACAGCAGCCAACCCGGGCCACTGAAGGCGGCGCGTAGCGTCGTAGATCTCGCCGCCATGCGCGCAGATCCATCGCAAGCCCGTCGATCGAGTGTCGCCCTGCGCGATCGTGTTCGTCGCGATAAGGCCGAGGCTACCCCCATTCCTCAACAACGAAAACGCTCTGCGAAAGAAGTGAGCAGCTAGGTCCGCATTGCCGTGACTTTCGGAATGCGCCGCCCGCAGCCAGTCCGTGTATCGGTCCGCGTTCGCCGTAGCGACAGAATTCTTGCCTGCGAATGGCGGGTTCCCGACAACGCCGTCGAAGCCTGGCCGCTCTCGCTCGAACACCTCGGGAAACTCGATTTCCCAGTGAAATGACGCCAGGGGCTTCTCCTCGTCGCGCAACGCATCGAGAGGATTGGGCTGACCGCCCGACCCCTGATCCAGTATTGCTTTCGCATATGCGGCACGTGCCGTCTCTCGCGTCTTGGCATTCCGGCCCTCGAAGAATGCTGCCAGTACGCAATCGCCAAGCAGCCGCACGTTTCCAAGTTGATCCTCGACCGAGCCCCACAACGCTTTCAACTCCGCCTGCGACACATCCGGGCCAGCGTCACGGATCTGCCTCCGCGCCTCCGCCACCCTCTTCAAGTGCTTGCGCGCTTCCATGAGTTCCAATCCGGCCGCGAAGCGTTTCTCGCCGTCCCGCCAATGGAAACTCTCGATCTGATCCCGCGTCAAGCCCAGCAATGAATCGCCGTGCCGCAACGCATGGTCGACAAACGTGAGCGGGTGGTTCTTCGCAAGCGTCACCAGCCACAGGGACATCTTGGCCAGATCGACCGCCACCGGATTCCTGTCCACTCCGTACAGGCACTTTTGCGCGACGATTCGCCTCGCTGCAATGACCTCGTCTTCGCCCGCGAGAATCTCTCGATGCGCGTCGCTGGTCTGCCACGCCTCGACCAGCGCGTCGCCAAGCTGGCGGCAGCTCTCAACGAGGAATGCCCCCGAGCCCATTGCTGGGTCACACACCTTGATCTCCAGAATCTGCTCCGGCGCTAAGCGGCCGTCGGACTTCGCTCTCAAGTCATCCATGACTGGGCCAATCGTCTTCCGCACGATCGGCTCGGTCAGCGTTCGCGGGGTATAGTGCGAGCCGGATCGCCGTCGTTCCTCGCTGGGCTGGAGGATCATCGACCCTCCCGGCACTCGATCAGGCGTCGCATTCTTGTCGATCACCGATTCGAGCGCCGCGTAAATGCCGTCTATCGTCTTGGCCTCGCGCACTGCCCGGTTGACCTTGTCGGTGATATTTCGATCCGTCCGGTCTTGGATCCACTTCCTCCGTTTCGCGGGATTCTCTTTGAGGAGCGCATCGATGTCAATGGTCGAGGGCGCTCCGTTCTTCTTTGCTGCCTTGATCGAGATCGAGACTCCCGTCGCGGTCTCGAGCCGGAAGCCCATCATCGTCTCGTAGACCGAGCCGATCTGCTCTACATCCAGTGCTCGATACGAGATCCTCTCGCCATCCAGAACGAGCAGCTTCTCAAGAACCCTGTATACGGTTCCGTCCGGAACCAGTGGCACGCCTCCATGCCCATTGGCTTCCGCACCCTCGGGAACGGGAACCCTTCCTAGAAAATCGAAGCGGTCCGGATCGAACAGCGCCCCTTGGCGGGCCGGCAGTTCCATCCCTCCCGACTTCGCCCCGTCGTGAATCATGCGAAACAGCACCACCAACTGCGCCCACGCTCCGTAGCGCTGGTCCATCGTGTCGGGGTACTGCGCGGCATCCTCCCGGAGCCGGTCGTGAAGTCCCGCCAGGGAATAGAACCTCAAGAACGTCTCGTCGCTCGGGAGCAGGTCGCGTTGCTCGGCATAGAGCAAGAACACCAGTCGCAGGATGACTGTGAGGAGAGAGCGATAGACCGTGTCCGGCGACTCCTCCATCTCGCGCCGGAGCAGTGTCCCTTTGGACAGGTCGTGAGCCGCCTGAAACCCTCTCAACAACTCGTACAAGGCGTGCAGCACCTGCTCAGCCAGGCGCTCGCTGACCACGTTCTGGTATTCCCTGCTCTCCTTGAGCAGCGCTGGCAACCGCTGGTCCTGCGGCAGGGTCAGCAATCGGGACTGGTTCAGCAGCAGGCGCATCGCCGCGACGATCGGCCTGCCGGCCGTCAGCACCATGTCCCGCACGCGGAAGTCGAGCCACCCCGAAGTCTCCCCGCGCGGAGCCGAGATCAGGCGGATCTCCCTGCCGTTGAATATCAGCCCCGCCGACACGCCGGTCGCCCGGAGCAGGCGCTCCATCCGTCCGTGGGTCGTAGCCTCGAGTGTTCCCCGCCCCCGCTCGGCTGAGTCAAAGGCCTGATTCGGACCCACGGTTCGAATCAGAAGCTGCCACTCCGGCCCGCCATTCGTGGGAATCGGCCAGTGCCGAATCGCGTAGTCCGGCCGCAGGGTCTCCTCATGCTCGGCCAGGTCAATGGTGAGCGCAGAGAAAGCGTCCTGCCCATCGCTCGCGCTTGCGAACACTCTCGGCGAGAACTTCCAGCCCAGCACGCCTCTCGCGAAGGACTCGAAGTCCGGAATCCACGGCTCTGCTTCCCGTCCGCTCCCGAACACGCGCTCTTTGACACAACTCTTGAGCAGATCCTGCCCCTCCCTGTCGTTGCGGTTCAAGATCGCCCCGGCCCGGACCAGGGCGGGCGCGGAAACCACCAAGCCGTGCGGCTGCACGAAGCCCATCCAGTCCAAATGGGCCTGGGTGTTGTAATCGACGTGCGGCATCAGTTCGTGTCCGGCCAAAGGTAAACCAAGCCAACCGGCTCCACCCTGCGGGTCGCGACCTGGTAGAGTTCCCGAACCCGGGCGGGCTCGGCTTCGATGTCCCTGTCGAATGCGTCGATCCGGCGTCGCCAAACCCGGATGTTCGCTTCGATCTGTACCTTCTCTTCCTCGCTGAACTGCAAGCCGAGCTGCATGCCGGCGTCTGTCTGCCTGGCAAGTTCGGCCTGCACTCGCTTTCGCTGCTCCTTGAGAGTGGCGGCCAGCTTTTCTTCTTCGACCTGGCCTCTCTTTGCAAGACGGCTCTCCGCCACTTCGGCGGCTTGCTCAGCTCGTTGGTCCAGCCGCCCCTGCAATTCCTCGATGTCCAGTGGGGCGGATGCCAGCAGCCTTGAGCGGACCGTCTCGCTGGGGATCCTGCCGCCGACACGCCCCAGGGATTGATCCAGAAGATCGAGTGTCTTGGCCTCGGCAGCCTTTCCTAACGGTTCGAGAGGGTGGCTGCGGCGCGCTGGTTCGGTCCAGCGCGCCGCCACGGGCACGATCTCCTCGTGCAGCCTCTCAGCCCGCCTTCCGAACAGCAGCAACCGTCCCAACAGAACCACGCGCGGTACCGAGTCGGCTGTCTGCGCGAGGCATGCCCGCGACAGGTCGTGATGCACGAATCCCTGGGCCCGAAACCGCGACAGCAGCCTTTGCGCCAAGCGCTGCTCGAGGTGCAGATGGACCGTCGCGTCGCTGAGCACGCCTTCGTCCTCGAACACCACCTGGCGTATGGGAGCCTCCCGTCTCCAATCGCTGATCTTCTGATTCCTCTTTCGCGGCGACCGCAAGGTATCAAGGGTTGTGGTCCAACTCGGATCGGTTGTCGCTCGCCGGTCCAGTGCTGGCAGGGACCAAGTCTTGGCACTTCCGGAATCCTCCTGCTCTGTCAGCGGATCGGCCCCCAGCAATTCAAGGGAGCACGAGAGAGCCTTCCGAAACTGCTCCGCATCGAATCTCACATGGCTCCTCGACCGCTGCAACACTTTTCGGCACGATTCGATCTGCCGTTGGAGTTCGTCGTAGCGCTCTGTAGCCGAATCGAGTTCTTGCTTGGACCGCCTCCGGCCTTCCTCCCTGACACTCTGCTCCTGAATTCTCCTTTCCAGTTCGTGCACCTTCGAGTGCCGAATGCCATCGCGCAGAAGCGTGCGCTCAACTGCATCGTCGATGACGGTGGCGAGGCTGCCGAGTTCCTTTCGGATCGTCTCGGTCTTGCGCACCAGCACCTCCAGCACTCGGTCCTCCTGCCGCTGCGGCAGCACGAAGTAGCGGCAGCGCACGACGGGAGCAGCCTGCAGCTTCCGGTCGATGCGGCCGTTGCGCTGCTCGATGCGGCCGGGATTCCAGGGCAGGTCGTAGTGGAACAGGTCCGCGCAATGGGCCTGAAAGTTCAGCCCCTCGCGCGCGGCATCCGTGGCCAGCAAGATCCGCAACGGATCCTCCGCCGGAGGAGTGTTGAACCGGCGCTGGATTTCCCTCCGGCGCGAGCTGCTGGTAAGCCCGTCGATCACCTCAATGCGGTCATAGCATTGGTCGGTGCCTTCGATTGCTCGCTCGATCGTCTCTCGCAAGTAGCGCTTGGTGCCCTGCCTGTTCTCGGTGAAGATCAAGATCCGCCGCTCGTTCCACTTGGCAGGTGAGCTGCCCGACCCGCTTGCGGACTGGCCGATCGGACACATGTTGTCGCGGATCCAGTCGAGCAGCCAGCGCAACTTGGCATCGGGCAGGCTCCTCGTCTGTTTGGCGATCGCTTCCATTCTGTCCAGAAGCGCGAGTTCTCGCTCCCATTGGGCCGCTTCCTCTACCGAACGCGTGGCATCCGACTCGCTCTCGAGCGTTACGGCCCTGAACTGGCTGTCTTCTTCGGCTTGGAGGGCGTCGTCATCCGTTCGGCTGCTCTCTTCGTCCGGACCCTGTGTTCCGGTGATCAGCGCTTCATCGAGTTGGGCAATTCCGCTGCCCTCCGCCGCAGATTCGAGCGCCTCCCGCCGCTGGCGCTCGGCAGTGTTTCTATGCACGGCAAGGCTGCGCGCAAAAGCCTCGACAGACGACAGCAGCCGCTGCTGCAGGCCGATCACCAACAACGCTGCGCTCGCCTTGGCCTTGACGGAGCGGTTCGCGAGGCGCTGCTCACGAGCCGATCGATACTCGTCAAGCAGCTCGGACAGGACCAGCTCGGGCGCGTCGGGCGGGAGATTCTCGATCGTGATCGGCTCGACTCTCCGCTGAGGGAAGCCGCCCTGGATCTGTCTGATATCTTCCTTCAGCCTGCGGACCATCACCTCCTTGAGTGCCGCCTCGCTCACAGCGACACCCCGCGTGAAGCGGTGCGGGTCAAGCAGCTCCAGCAGCGTGGAAAAGCTGCTGGAGTGCCCGTTGTGCGGAGTGGCTGACAGGAACAGCCGGTGCTCGAACCGTCCGGAAATGTCTCGTATGGCTCGCGTGAACTTCGACTCGATCCCATAGCGACCGCCGCTCGAAGGCGCCGCGTGGTGGGCCTCGTCAAGAATCAGTAGGCTCCCGTGGAGCCGGTCGCCAAGCCGCTCTCGCAAAGGATCGGCGTAGGTGGGGTCGGCGAGCAGATTGTGCGAGACAAGAAACCGGCTGTGAGTTCGCCAAGGGTTGACCCCGAAGCCGCGATCTCGTCGCATCCGAGAAAGGTATTGCCGGTCCAGAATTTCGAAGACCAAGCCAAATCGCTCTTCGAGCTCAGCTTTCCACTGGTCAAGCACTGACGGGGGTGCCGAAACCACGATGGTCTCGACCTTCTTGCGCAGCAGAAGCTCCCTCGCGATCAGGCCTGCTTCGATAGTCTTCCCGAGACCTGTGTCGTCCGCGATGAATAGATTCACCAACGGCAGCTGAAGCGCCTTGCGAAGCGGCTCGATCTGATAGGCCTCGAGCTTGATCCCGGCCCGGAACGGGGATTGGACCAGAGCGGAGTCGGTGGATGTTACGCAGTTCCAGCGGAGGGTATGCAGGAAAGCCGAAAAGTACCGCGGCGGATCGAAGCCCTGAGTGGCAAGATTCGCCCAGCCTTCCTCGTCAAGGATCTTGCGATCGATCTCGTAGTCCCAGAAGACATCGAGCATCTGGCCCTGCGCATCATCGTCGGCGCAGGCCAGGCGAATCAGCGGCGATTCACCCGTGCCGCGCGGCTCCACTGTCTCAACAAGCCACCGCCGGGATCTTACGTGAACCAGTTGGCCCGGTTCGGGCAGAACACTTGCTCCTGGTGCAGTTGCAGTCATCGCTTCACTACTCGACACGTCAGAGCAGAATATACCCCGGCTTGCGAGCGCCCGATTCGGAGTCCGGCTGAGATATGCCGGGATCCTGCTGGGGCGCTTGTCGAGGATTGATTCGATATGTTGACATACTGCCGTTCACGTGAGCTAAACCGCCCACTCTCAGTGGATCGCGCATGGCACACGGTCGGGTGTGACTATTCGGTCCTGTCTTGTCAGTCTGTAACAGACCTCGGACAGTTTGGCGATGGCTGGCCCAGCTTCCGAGCAGTTCCGTGGTGCCAATCGGACGGTTCACCGGCCGGTCAGCTGCCTGGCCGTGGGAAGCGCAAATGATACGCTGGAGAAGAGACGCTGAACCGCAATGGAGGGGCCGACACCGACGACAGCGCGGCTTATGACGATCTCGCCAATCGTGAGGCGGTGAATCACAGCGTGAGCGAGTTTGCCCAAGGCACCGCGTACCCAACCGGCATCGAATCATTCTGGACGATGCTCAGGCATGGCTACCAAGGCACCTGTCGCGAGATGACGGGGAAGCAACTTGGGAGCTACCTCAACGAGTTTTCTTGCCGCCAAAACGTTCGAGGTCTGCACCTCGGACGCCCGCTGACGAACCTCTCAGCGATTCTCAGGCTTCAGAAAGTGCTATAGACCCAGGGCCAAAACCTCCGATGCCCAGACTCATTCCGGACGGCCCCGACATCCCAGCCAAACTGCTGCAGAAACAGGAGGCCGGTGAGATGGTCTTCTTCTGTGGTGCCGGAGTTTCCGTTCCTACCGGCCTGCCGAGCTTTGGAAGCCTCGTTGACCGTCTATACGACTTTCTGAACATCGGCCCCGACTCCAATGAGGCGAAGTTAATCTGCGAGGAGAAGTTCGACGAAGCACTGGGCCGCCTTGAAGACCGGGTCCATGGCAATGCAATGCGATCGGTAGTGACGCGGCTGCTTTCCTCTACTCCGAAGCCAGATTCTCTGCGGCTGCATCAAGCCTTGCTTCGAGTGTCGCGTAGCCCGTCCGGCATGCACTTGGTCACGACGAACTATGACGACAACTTCGCCCGTGCGAATGTCGCGGATGACCTCCATTTCAACGCATGGCCTACGCTTCCAGACTTGGACCACTGGGATTCTGTAGTTCACCTTCACGGTCGCATACGAACTTCCGTACCAGAACCGAATGTACCGCGATTGGTACTGACCCACAAGGACTTCGGAGAGGCGTACTTGGACAACGGTTCGGCCGCCGAGTTTGTGTCCAAACTCCTGGACCGATACACGGTCGTGTTCGTTGGTTACAGCATGGCAGACGTCGTGCTTCGTTATCTTACGAACGCCGTCGCTGGGCGGCGTGTCGGCGGTGAGACGTATGCCCTTGAGGGGTATACGGACAAGCAGCACCGCGAGCGGCGTGAATCGGAATGGACCGGAATGAGTGTCCGTCCAATCTTCTACCACTCTAGGAACGAACATGAACTGTTAGTTCGTACGGTCGAAGAGTGGGCCAAACTCGCAGCCGATCCTCACCAATATCGGATCCAGCTAGCGGTGTCCGGCCTCAAGAGTGCACCAGATAAGAACACCCATGAGGCCGATCCCGATCGCGTGGTCTGGGCGGTCAAGGACCCAGCCGCCATCTGGCCAGCATTCAACCGAATTCGGCAGACTTCGGTTCTCGGCGCAAATGCGGCAGAGTGGCTTGAAGAGTTTGCTGTTCGCGGCCTTCTCTCGGGAACCGTTCAGCCCAAGCGCCATGAGCGAGGCTCGGCAGGGCCGGTGGTCACAGTTCGTGCGGAGCAGCAGATGCTGCAAACGGATACCGTCGCCGATGCGGTTGCGTATTGGATCGAAATCAACGCGCATTCGCCTGAAGTGTTCCGATGGGTCATAAACAACGGGCACAACATCGGTTTCGAACTCCGAAGGCGACTTTGGGACCGTCTCACCATCACTGAAGAGGATCTACCCGACATCCCTCCACGCCTCAGACGCCTTTGGATACTCCTCGTTGCCGAGCCGCCCGAAGATGCCCAGTTCCTGTTGCGCTTGGATCGTATCCTAAGCAACCTCTCGCGGGAGTACACCGAAGCAACAGATGACATTCTCCTCCGGTTACTCCGCCCGCGGCTTAGCGTGTTCCCCGGCCCACCGCCATATAGGATCCTCTCTACCGACGAGTCTACGCCGGAACAGGTCGCCCTCCTTTCATGCGGGCACACTGAGGTCATCCTAGGGTGCCGCGATGACCAGGACCGATTCAATGTCTTGACAGAACTCGAGCCCAGTAGATTTGGGCCATTCTTGAGGCGGCATGCCGTCACCCTCACTGAGTACCTAAGGACCGCATTTCTATTGCTACACCGCAGCGACCACATCGTCGCGAGGTTCATTCATTCCGAGCTTGCCAGTGCATTTGCAAGCGACGACTTTGGAGAGGGAGAGATCGTCGGCTCAACCACCGCCGTAAGGCCGACAAAGAACAAGCGACGAAGAGCCTTGAGCGATCATGTCGGCACGTGGGCAGTGTTGCTGGATTGGGTTCGAGAAAGCTACCGCGCTCTCCTGAAGGACGGGAAGGAGCGCGACGCTCTGCTTCGTTACTGGGCCGCCAGTAGCGAAAAGATGCTGTGGCGACTCGCCTTGGAAGCCATCGAACAAGACAGCGGTGCGGATTTTGATCTGGTCCGTCTCATTCTCGACCGCAACGCGCAAGAGGTGCTGTGGGATCCCGATTGCGGCCGCGAAGTGCGGTCGGTCCTTCGACAAGTAGGCACCCGTGCATCGTCGGAACTCCAAATCGAGTTGTTGGATGCCGTGCAAGGCAGAGTGGGCTCCGGTACGCCCCGGTCGGAATCTGATGGGACCATCTTGGCCTCGGTCGGGCCTCGGCTGGCCGCGTTACATGAAGGTGGAGTCATTCTGGGCGCGGCTGCCGCCCAGACCCTCGCCGCCTTCGAGAAACGACTACGTGCTTCAAGTCAGGACGAATCGAAAGCTAGACCGGCCGTGCTCACTGGCCCAATCCGGGAAGTTGTTGCGTGGCTCCGAAGCAACTCTGGTGATGTTGCCACATTCCGAGAGTTTTCACAGAGGCGTCCGGTCGCCGCGATACTTGCACTCCAAGAAATCGGGCACGGCGGTGACTGGCCGACCGAGATGTGGAAAGCGACTCTGGGTGTGGTCGAGACGAAGGTTAATCACACCAAGCCTTGGAGTCGCCGCACCGCGAGAGTAGCCAAGATCCTTCTGGAAATTCCCGAAGACCTATTCGAGCGCCTCCAACATGAGATTTCGAACCTTGTGGAAGTCCTAGCAGAGCGGTGGCCGGGAACAGACGACAGCGCGTTCTGGCACCTGTGGACGCGTGGTTGGGAGCATCGCTCTCAACAGTCAGCGATTCTGAGCCGCGTAGACGCCCTTACCAACGCGATGAACACCAACGCGGGAAAGTACGCAACCGCTGCAATTAAGCGGATCGGGGCAGCTAGCAGCAACACGCCTAGTCCCATCACGAATGAGCAGGAGTCCGTTCTCAGCAAGATTTCCGGTGATGTCACTGGCTCGGCTGGAATAGTCATGCTCGTTTTCGGCTTGAGTTGGCTCTACGGATATGCGCCCGGCTGGACAAGTCAACACATCCTTCCGCGAATGCGCTGGGGGGAGAGTAAACCCTCCGACGAACGGTACGAGGAGGTGTGCGCTCTTTGGGGCGTCATCGCCTTCCGTGGTTCGATCACGGACGATCTGGTGCGGGCCTTGGGTTCGGATCTCTGGACGGCGGTTCAACGCCACAAGCAACTCGACAACGGGGAGAAACTTGTTCGATTCTTCATATATGTGAGCGTGTCTCCTCAGACGGATCTGATCGACGAGCCGACGTGTCGAAAGACGGCGCACATCGCGATCCGGGATAGTCCGCTGCAAGTCGGATTAGCCCTTCGACAAGTCCTAGACGATTATGACCAACCGGCCGAACACGTGTGGTGCAAGATCGTGCGTCCATGGCTCGATCAGTTCTGGCCGCACGAGAAGATACTCAATACTGTCGAGAGTTCTTCAGCCCTCGTGCAGGTCATTATGGGTACAGGAGACGCATTTCCGGAAGCTGTGGCGTGGGCGAACGGCTACTTGATGGCATCGAACAAGTCAAACGACAGGCAGATCGGTGAAGTCAGGTACCACAAGAACGTTTGGAAGCCGTATCCTCGGGAAGCCGTCGCCTTGTTGCACCGTATCGTCCCAGAGGTTGAAATCGATACGTGGCAGAGGCTACCTCTCGCGGATATGCTCAAGACGCTACGCGAAGTGGACGCGACAATCCCAGAAGATTCCAAGTTCGTGGAACTGGAGCGGCGAGCCACACGGTGAGATCAGAGAGGCGTACTGCTGTGTTGAGGGCTATTTGGCACAAGAGGTCGGGACAAGCAGTCTTCTGATTCATTTGGAGTTGGCGGCATGAGGATGAAGGATCTTGTGAACCGGATTCGCCTAGGCGAGGATGGAGGGCTAGAGCTGAAGGAGGTCCATTTCAAGGGCGAAACGATCAAAGGTCCGAAGCGAGCTGAGCTTGCAGACGAATTGGCAGCATTTGCGAACTCGGAGGGAGGCCTGCTCGTCCTAGGAGTTAACGACAAGACCCGATCGGTGACTGGGATCCCGTTGGACAGACTGGATGCCGTGGAGGACCTTGTGCGAGAGGTCTGCAACGATTCGATCAATCCCCCACTGGAAGCGGGTATCTATCGGCGTGAGCTACACGTGCCGGAGGAACCCGGACTCAAGGAATCAGGCATTTCGCACCCGGTCTTGATTGTTGAGATACCACGGAGCCTCTTTGTGCACTGCAGCCCCGGCGGCTACCTGCGGCGGATTGGCAGCTCCAAACGCCAGATCGCCCCCCAGGCCCTCGAGCGTTTGATGAGGCAGCGGACACAGACCGGCAACATTTCGTTTGACGAGTCTCCGGTTACTAGGACCGCACCTCAAGATCTCGATAGGTCCGATGCAGAGCGCTTTGTCAGCGAGGAAGCAGACTTCGACATTGCTGTACGCAAGCTTAGGCTGGTGGTCGAAGATCCCGATGGCGAAGAACGACTGTCTGTAGGTGGCGTCCTGATGTGCACCTCGGAGCCGCGACGATGGATGCCCGCAGCGTACATTCAGGCAGTACAATACGCCGGACTCCAGGAGGACGAGCACTACCAGATAGACGCTAGGGATATCGAGGGTCCGCTTGACGCACAGGTTGGCGAGGCATTCGACTTCGTCCGCCGCAACATGCGAATCCGCGCTTTCAAGCGACTGGGCCGCGAAGAAGTTCCTGAGTACAGCGAGAAGGCCATCTTCGAGGCCTTGGTAAATGCGGTCGCCCACCGGGACTACTCCATTGCCGGTAGCCGGATACGGCTCCACATGTTCGCCGACCGGATCGAGCTATCCGTGCCGGGCGGATTGGCAAACACGTTGACTCCTGACGTGCTCCATCTGCGTCAGGCAACCCGGAATCCGCTCATCGTTTCGCTCCTGGCTAGAAGCCCGTCGCGTCCTGAATTTCCGAGGCAAATGCTCATGGATCAGCGCGGTGACGGGGTTCCCAGGATTCGCAAAGAGACTCAACGCCTGACCGGACGCCTTCCCGAATATTCCCTACTGGGCGATAGCGAGCTGCGCCTAGTCCTGCCAGCAGCCGTCCCGTTCTAGTCGCTCGATCACTACGAAAAGGAGTCGCGCCCGAGTTGATTTCGCAGTCAGTGATGGGCTGGCGGGTCCACAAGCTGTCGTCGACCCGAAGCCACCGCGCCGGTAATGTACCTAGTCTTGCAAGGCAACAGACGGAACCTGGCGGGTCGGTTCTTGTATGATGTGCCAGTTCGTCCGAACACTGCCCCCGTCGTAGTTGCCCGGCACTTCCGCCGGTCGACGGTTCAAGCTCCCTTGAGACGACCACGTCCCAGTGTCATCGGATTCGCCAATCTCCGAAAATAGAAATGACCGCTCATGAGCTCTGAAAAATCTTGGCCTGACTCTACCTTCATCTGGGAAACCGACAACCATGATCGCTATTGCGGATCACATTGGATCCCGTTCTACGACAGTCCGGAAGAAGCGTTTCAGGCCCTGCCCGAAAGGCTTCCGCAAGCGATGCCTCTCGAATCGTTTGGCGACACCTACTCCGGGCCTCACAGGATTCCTGGATCTTGGGCTAGAGGAGGCTACCTAGCCTGGCCGAACGGAAATCGCGGCCTGATAGCGACATTGGAAGCAACCGAGCAACGTACCAAGCTGGTGAATGTATCTCCGCTAGCCGAGTACGGGGTGCAGGTCGGAATTGAGATTCAGAGGGTCCACGTTTGGTCCAATGGCGCAGAAGCCCAGATCGAAGGTATCTGGGGCGATGCTCAAATATCGTTCTTCGATCTCACCTTCCTCAGCAACCGTTCTTGGTACGAGGCCGGCAAGCGCCTCGACTTTGGCCTCGCAGGGATTGCCTACAAGGCTGGACCGGCCTCGGTCGAACCGCTGGAAATAGCTCCGGATGCTGGATTCGCAGACACGTTGCGGGCCGAATTGGGGGTTGCAGATGGAAAGACGTTGGAACTCGACCTGGAAGGCGCCGCCGTTCTTGCGCCGATCGCAGACGGGGATCGCGACGACTACTGGTTCCGGGGCCCGGTGCGCTCTGTAGAGGCATTCGACGACTGGCTGGGACAGCCTGGGTGGCTTGTGAGAGTGTGTGTCATGCAGATGGACTCGGAGGATGCTGAATTGGATGTCTTCGTCACCGGCCGGGCTTGCACCGGTGACGGACCACCCCAGCTTGGCGAAGACATAGAGGGTGCCCTCTGGCTTCAAGGACGCCTGTGGTGGGCTGCGTAGCTGGACGCTTGGCTGGCTTGGCTGGTCTGTGCAACGATCCGTAGCTGCATCAGGGCGTGGAGGTTTTCTTGCTCTCCCAGCAATCGCTTGGGTCGCGCGTAGGGCAGGAATCGGAACCACCCTTGGGCGAATCGGCCGATCCCTCATCACAGTCACGCCTGCGAAGAGTGGCTCGTCGGCGATCTGGATCTTCGGCAGAATGAGGTTGCAGGTCGGGCCCGCATCATCGCGCCGCTCAGGCAGGCGGTGATCCGGCTCAGAGCGCCAATCCTTCACCCGCTCGAGTCGGCGTCCAGCGAGCTGTCGATCCAGCCCAGATAGGCCGCGTTGCCGCGCTCGACAGGTAGCGCGATCAGCTCGAACACCTCGTACGGGTGCAGCTCCGCGACCGCCGCTTCCAAATCCGCGAAGCGATCGGCCCGTGTCTTGATGACCAGCAGTGACTCCGCATCCTGCTCGACCGCTCCCTTCCACTCGTACACAGAGGTCAGGCCGGGAATGACGTTCACGCAGGCACAGGCGCGGCGGCGGACAAGTTCGCGAGCAATTTGCTCAGCCTGGTCGGGCGGGCAGGTGCAAAGCCCCACGCAATAGGTGCGATCTACGGCCGGAGACATCGGATTGCGCCTGTGGCAACGATCTATCGTGGCAGTTCCGCGCTGCCCGCCGCAAGCTCCCCCAGCGGATCAGGCCAGCGGCAGCGGATACGCCGGGCGCGTCAGCAGCTTGGTCGCGTGGATGGCCCGGTATTGCGCAAGCAGGCGCGACACCGCGGCCCGCCCGTCCCAGTTCCGCTCCACCGACGCGCGCGCAGTGCGGGCCAGCGCGCGGCCCTGCGCGGGGCTCGACAACAGCGCGACGATGGCCTCGGCGAAAGCTTCGTCCTCGTCTTCGATCCATGCCTCGGCGTCGCCGGGCTTGCACAGTCCCTCGGCAGCCAAGCTTGTAGCCACCACGGGAATGCCGCTCGCAAATGCCTCGAGCAGCTTCACGCGCACGCCGGAGCCGCTCAGGATCGGTGCGGCGAAGATGGCGTAGCGTCCCAGCACCTCGCGGATGTCGGCCACCGGACCGAGAAAGTCGATCCCGTCGCTCTCCAGCACCGAAGCGAGCCAATCCGGCGCACTGGCACCCGCAACCACGAATCGAGCGCTAGGCTCCCTGTTCAGCACCAGCGGCACGATGTGCTTGCGAAAATGCGTCAGAGCCTCCAAGTTTGGCGTGTGCCGGAAGTTGCCCACGAACAGCACGGTGCCCGCCTCTCGGCCCTCCAGGCAACACGGGTATCCAGACACATCAATCGCCGTGCGCAAGTTGTCCTTGACCGGCGGCTCTTCCCCAAGCAGTGCGCGCAGCGTCTGGCGCTGTGCGGCGCTGCAGACCTGAACCACGTCGAACTGGCGCAATCGAATCAGCTCGAAGCGCAGGGCCCGCAGGTATTCGTACGCCCGGCGCGGCAAACCCAGCCAGCCGGCGGACAGCATCCCGCGCTGGACCGACTGGAAGTGCAGGTCATGCTCGAACAGGCACGAGACAAGCTGCCGGAAGCGGCTGCCGTAGGGTGCCAGTTGCGCATACTCGAGCTGGACGATGTCGATGCGGCGGAGCAAGATCGTGCGATGGATCTTCCACAGCACTTCGGGGTCCCAGAAGGACTGGGCGGACTGCGGCCACAGCAGCGGCGCGCCCCGTCGGCGGCGCGGGTCGTGCAACACCAACTCCGCGCTGGCACATCTCCGAGCAAGTTCGCGGTGCGTCGCAAAGTCGGCGTCGCGTTCCAGAAGGCAAAGCAAGTGCAGGCGACAACCCGCTGCCAAGCCTTCAACCGCCTGTTTCATGAAGACTGCACCGCCGTGCAGCGGCGGCTCAATCGGGTACGGGGATACGAATAGTACGTCGAGGTCCTTGGTCGCTTTGCTCTCCAGCCTGTGGAAGCGATCGCGGAAAAACCCGCCCAAGGGCCGCAACAGCGCTTCGCTGTCCGAAACCTCAGCCAGTCTCCGCGCCGCCGCCCGGTGGCCCGCGGCGCGGAATCCCTGGCGCAAGGCTGTCAGAAACGCAGCCGTGCAGGCCCGGTCCGTGCTCTCGCCTGCCAACAGCGACAGCCACATGTCTCCGTACAGCCAGCCGAGATGGCCCGCCAGCCGGCCCCACTCGTGCATGTTCTTCCACACGAACAGCAGGCGGTTCTTCTGCAGCACATGCCGGATCTGCACCGGCGAGTAGTGCCGCCCGATCGTGCCGCGGTGTTCGTGGTGCACCACGCTGGAGGGTGCGTACAGGTTGACCCAGCCCCTTTTCCAGGCCATGTAGGCCAAGTCCACGTCTTCCACGTAGAACGGAGCCAGCAATTCGTCAAAGCCGCCGAGTTCCAGCAGTTTTTGCCGGTCGTAAGCAGTCGAACCGCCGCCGCTGTAAAAAGTCGGGAAGAGCTCGTCCACCTGCGAGTCCGCCAGGTGCTGCAGATGGATGCGGCCCTGATGCCAGCGCCCCATCGTCAAGCCGGTCTCCTCCCGCGGCTTGGCGGCAGACTCGAAATAAATCTGGCAGGTGACTGAGAATACGCGCGGGTCGCGAAAACCGTCCAACAGCGGTTGCACGAATCCGGGCTCTACCCGCATGTCGTTGTTGAGCATGAGCACGACGTCGTAGCGGGCCAAGCTGCAGCCGATGTTGCAAGCCCGGCCGAAGCCTAGGTTCGAGCCCATTTCGACCACACGCAAGCTGGGAAACTGCTGCGCGAGAAACTCTGTCGTCCCATCTTCCGAGGCGTTCTCCATGATCAGGACCTCGTGTTCGGGGGCGGTCGCCAAGGCCTTGAGCAGGTAGGGCAGGTTGCGCGCCAGATGGTCGCGACCATTCCAAGTCGGGATGACTACGCTGAGGCCGCGCTTGGAGACCGGTTTGCCAAGATCCGCCGACCGCTTGCCCGACACCAGCGCCGCTACGTCTGCGGCCAGCAGAACTAGGGCCAGCAGCACCAGTAGAGGCGGAGCGAGGGCTGCCAGGAACACCGCCGTTGCGACGGCGGCCAGGCACTTCCAGATTCCAGTCATGACCAGCTCGCCCCTAGGCGCATTCGCGCACCTCAACTCGGCAGGGCAGGTGCATGTAGCCGTAAACCTCGCCCGCCCCGCGGGCCATCGGAATCGTCAGGGCGTTGTCGATCCAGTCGCAGATTTCGTAGTCGGCAAGATCTCCGTCCGCGATCGCCGGCGCGAATGCGAAGGAGCCGGCGTAAAGTTCGGGCAAATCGATGTGAAATTCGACCGCTCGCGTCTTGCCCGGCTCCAAGGGGTCCAGCGCGACGCCCTCGCGGGCGGTGTTCGTGCCCGCGAAATCGATCCCCAAGTGGTTGCGCATCATAAAGCCGACATTGGGCATGGCGACCCGCTCGCGGGCGCGCACGGTGACACGCACGGTGGCCCGCTCGCGGGGAATCAGTTCTCGCAGCTGGCGGCCCCGGCTGTCGAGGACGGCGATCGCCGTCACTTCCGCGCGGCCGGTTCCGAAGCGGCCGTCAATGTTCGGAATGGCATCCGCCGCCTGCGGCCCGCCGACGCCCGGCTCGACTGTCGCCGTGCGAGCCTCCGGGGCGATCGGCGGGGCGCCGGACTGCTTGTCCCGCGCGGTCATGTCGGCCAGGTACCTGCGGACCACGACGCTAGGCTCGCCTTGCTCGACCACGCGGCCCCGGTCGAGCCACAGCACGCGCGTGCCCAGAGCCTGCACATCTGCCATGGCGTGCGAGACGAACAGGATCGTCACGCGCTGGCTGCGCAACTCGTGGACCTTTCGCATGCAGCGCTGGCGGAAGTAGTAGTCCCCGACAGCCAGCGCCTCGTCGACCAGCAGCACCTCCGGTTCGACATGGATCGCCACCGCAAACGCGAGCCGAACCAGCATTCCGCTGGAGTAGGTCTTGACCGGCTTGTCGATGAAGTCGCCGATCTCGGCAAACTCCTCGATCTGAGGGCAGCGCTGGCGGAATTCCCGCCCAGACAACCCGAACAAGGCCGCGCTCAGCCGAGCATTCTCGCGTCCGGTGAATTCGGGATGGAAGCCGGCGCCCAGCTCTAGCAAGGCGGCCACCCGCCCCGCGACCTCGACACACCCGGCCGTGGGCTTCAAGATGCCGGCAGCGAGCTGCAGCGTGGTGCTCTTGCCGGAACCATTCGCGCCGATCATGCACAGCGTCTCGCCGGTA
Organism: Bryobacterales bacterium; assembly: GCA_965207255.1. Classification (GTDB taxonomy): domain Bacteria; phylum Acidobacteriota; class Terriglobia; order Bryobacterales; family UBA6623; genus VXMF01. The sequence goes on from OZ242276.1 coordinate 2,737,067, forward strand.
GAAACCTCGAACGAGACCTCCCGCAGCGCCCAGAAGTCGGCTCGAGACCTAGAACGGCCGGGAAGAACCAACTCGCGCAGTCGATCCGCGGGACGGGAATAAGCCGAATAGCTCTTCGAAACGGCGTTGAATACGACCTTGGCCAACGGTGGAATGCGGCGCGCTGGGCGCGGCTCGAATCCCATCTTATCCCGCAGAACAGCCGATACTGCGGTCGTTTGGAGAATCGTTCGTTTCCTTTGACAGCGCGACTTGCGCCCTTTCCAGGGCGTCTCAAGCGGCTGCTGCGCGCAACATCGCAACGACCCAGCCCGCTGCCGCTAGATCACATCCGGAAAGCCCCTCTTTGCACGGCGGAAGAACAGCGCGCCGAGAATGGCGGCAGTGCTGGCCGAGCCGACGAGGAACGCCGTCTCGCCGAAGTCGGGGCCGCTCCCTCCGAGAATCGCGCCGCGATATCCGAGCACGGCGTAGCGCAACGGGTTCCACTCCAGCACGAAATCGACGCGCCCTCGATAGAAGGCCTCGGGCAAGAACACCGGCGTCGCCCAGAACCAGGCCATCAGCGCCACGGACAGGACTTGCGCGGTGTCCTTGAGATATACCTGCAGACCGGCCGCGCACCAAGCCAAGCCCAGGCTGAACAGCGCTAGCGGCAAGGCCCAAATCGGCAGCAGGGCCAAGGACAGGCTTGGGGGGTGCCCCCAAGCGGCGGCCGCGACAAGCAACACGCCGACCGACAGCAAGTGCGAAGCCACGGTCGATGCGAGGATGCTCAACGGCACGGCTTCGGATGGGAATACGCTCCTCTTCACAAGGGCCGAGTATTCGGCGAGCGCTGGCGCCGAGCGTGTGAGAGTCTCCGAAAAAAGCAACCACGGCAGCATCCCGGCCAGCAAGAACAGCGGATAGTTGTCGGTTGCCTCTTCAGGTGGCAGGCGTGCGCCGAAGGCGTGCCGGAACAAGAACCAGTAGATGGCCAGCAGGACCAGCGGGTGGATCACGCCCCACAGCCAGCCCAGTAGCGAGCCGGCATAACGCTGCCGGAAATCGCGCAGCGTCAGCTGATACAGCAGGCTAGCGGTAACGCCGTAGGATCGCATCGGCTCGCCGGCCCAGACCGCTCGCAACTCGCTCAGGGTCGCGGGGCCAGCGTCACCTTGGCAGTGACCTCCTGCTCGCCGCGCAGTACCCGTACCGTAACGACATCGCCCACCTCCGAGTCCCGCAAGGCGTAGGTGAAGTCGTACAGGTTCGTAATGGCCGCATCATTCCAGTGCGTGAGGATGTCGCCACCCTGCAGTCCGGCTTGGTGGGCTGGCGACCCTGCTCGAACATCCGCAAACTTCACGCCGTTGGGGACCTCGCCGAAATCCGGGATCGAGCCGAACCACGGGCCGTAGCCGCGCTGCTCCCCATCCCCAGCACCCGGGCCGTGACTAGATTCGGGCGTGGCTTCCAAGAAGGCGAGCCGCTCGCTGCGCTCCGCCACGCCATCAATGATCTGGCGCGCCATGGCGAGCATTTCGACAGTCGCCGCGCCATCGATCTTGTCTGCGGTGTCGCTCGGCTTGTGGTAGTCGGAATGCAGTCCCGAGAAAAAGAACAGCACCGGAATCTTCTTGGCCGCGAACGAGGTGTGGTCGCTGGAACTGTACCCGCTCTTGGAGTTGTCCACTCGCAAGCCGTGTTCCGACGCAGCTGCTTGCACCAAGGCTTCCAGCGGCTCGGCGGTCCCGACGCCGCCGACGTAGAGCTTGCGCCTCTCGATCCGTCCAACCATGTCGAAGTTAAACATCGCGACTGCATTCTCGAGAGGCAGGGTGGGGTTCTCCACCCAATAGCTCGAGCCCAGCAATCCGATCTCCTCGCCGGCAAAGGCGAGGAACAAGATCCCCCGCTCCAACTCTCCGGCCTGAGCATAGCTGCGAGCCAACTCCAGCATTGCGGCCACGCCCGAGGCGTTGTCGTCGGCCCCTAGATGGGGCGCCCGGCGATTGGAGGCCAAGGATCCCTCCCCGCCAAGTCCCAAATGGTCGTAGTGCGCACCAATGACCAGGTATTCCTCCGACTTGCCGGGCAGGTATCCCGCCACGTTGCTGACCGTGGCGCGCTCGTGCTCGACATCAACCGACAGGCGAATGCGCAGCGAAGAGGCCAGCGGGAACGACTGGGGCCGCTTGGATTGCTCGATGTCCCGCTCCAAGACACGCAGCGAACGACCCGAACCGCGCAGCCATTGCTCCGCGATCGCGCTGCTGACCTGCACCATCGGGATTCCCGCGTCGGTGGGCCCGGAGACGCTGCCGAACCGGATCAGGCGATCGCCGCGCCGGCCCCGGCCGCGGGAATTGACCAGAAGCACGGCATTGGCCCCGCGCTTGCGCGCTTGGATCGCCTTGGCGATCAAGTGGGAATGCCGCGTCATGCGGCGATTGCGACCCGACTCCTGGTCGTCTTGCTCGGACGAGGCTTCTTGGCTGAAGAAGCGCGGCTCGTAGCGCATCACCAGCACGATCTTGTCCTTGACGTCGAGATGGAAGTAGTCGTCGTAGTCGAACTCTTCGGCCGTGGCGCCGTACCCGACGAAGACGACCTCGCCCTCCGCGCTGCCGCTGCCCGAGAAGTTGATCGGGATGAAATCCTCTCTCGGCTCGAGTTCGCTAGCGCCCCGGTTGCGCTCCACCCGCAGGCGGTTGTCCTCGCCCATGCTGGCGCCGGTAGTGACCTCGAACGGCTGCAAGTACCTGCCGCCATCGCCGGCCGGCGCAACTCCCAGCTCGGCGAGTTCGCGGGCAATGTACGCTGCCGCCTCGTCCAATTCGGGCATGCCCGCTCCACGGCCTCGCATCTCAGGGGATGCCAAAAATTCCACGTGGCCCATGTAGCGCTCCACGGCCTGCTCGTCCGCGGCGCCTTGCAGCGGCCAGACGGCCAGCGCGATGGCCGCAAGGACTAGCTGGGCCACTGGCGAGCGCAAAGGGCGTAACCGCTGAGATCGGGGAAGTCGAGATGGCTGCATGGGTGCTTCGGCTACCGCTGAATGCGTAGTTGGCCGGAGCGAATTTGCCCGCGAGCCAAATGCGCGTTGGATGGAATGCGCCGCCCGAACCCGGGCGGCTTACGGTCTTCATTGTATCGGCAAGGCCCCTGCGCCCACGCCAGTTCGGGTTGCGCTCGCTGCTCCTCTGGAACTTCTTTGTGCCGTTGGATAACCGCACAGGGCAAGAAACCGCCATACACTATGTACGCCTGCCAAAGCGCGAGGCCGGAACCATGGCGACTTCAACTCTCACCCTTTCTTGGATCTCAAGGCCGCTCTTCGCCGTCGGCTCGGCGCCGGACGAGCTTCCGGTTCCGCAGAGGGCACCCGGCCCAGAGCCGGTTCCCGACCCGCAAGGCGAGCCGCCACGTGTGCCGACCTGGGGTGTGGCCTTGTTGGTCATCGGCGGAATTCTGGTCGGCCTCGGCATCTATCAGGCCGTGACCAGCGGAACGGCGCAGCCAACCGGCGAGCAGCCAGCTGCCACCAGCACAGTGGCCGCAGAAAAGACCACGTTCGAGAAATCGATTCGGATCGGTGGCACGGTCGGTGCCACCAACTTCGCCATGATTCGCGCGCCGCGCATGCGCGGTGGCCGAGACCGCGGCGGCGGATCGTCGCTGACGATCCAGACGCTTGCCGAACCCGGCACTGTGGTCGAAGCAGGCGCGGTCGTGGCCGAGTTCGAGTCCAAACAGACCCAAGACGTTCTGGACAACTACGACTCGATGCTGGCCCAGACCAAGGCCCAGTCCGCCGCGCGCAAGGCCGAGATGCTGATCGCCACCGAGACCCTTAGACAGAACTACCGCACAACCAAGGCCGAGGCCGAGAAAGCGGCTTTCGACCTCCAGACAGCCGAGGTCCGCTCAGCCATCCAAGCCGAGATTTTCCGGCTGCTCGCCGAAGAAGGGACCGCTTCGACAGCACAGTTGGAGCAGGAAGTGCGCCTGCAGGAGCTGGCCGACGAGGCTGAACGGCGCAGCCTCGATATCACGGTCGAGCAGGATCAGAAACGGTTGGAGCGGACCGAGTTTGACTTCGAGAGGATGAAGCTGAGAACTCCGGTAGGCGGTTTGGTCGTGATCGAGACGATGTTCTCGCGCGGCAGCTTCCAGCAGGCCTCTGCCGGCGATCAAGTCTACGGCGGAGCGTACTTCATGCGTATCGTCGACCTGTCCAGCATGGCCGTCTACGCGGAGTTGAACCAAGCCGACAGCCAGATCGTTGTACTGGGCACGCCGGTCAAGGTTCGGCTAGACGCCTACCCGGATGTCGCGTTCGACGGGCGCATCAAGAGCGTTGGCGCCATGGCCACTTCGGGTGGCTCGAGCGGCGGGCGACGCGGTCCTCCCGGCTCGAGCGGGACGCGCGGCGAGTGGATCAAGAAGGTGCCGGTCGTAGTCGAGATCCTCGACAGCGACGGGCGCATCCAGCCGGATCTGTCCGCCAGCGTCGACGTCCTCATCGAGACCCAGCAGGACGCTCTCGTCATTCCGCGGGCCGCCATCGCTGGAATCGGGGAGACAGCCACGGTGTGGGTGGAGACCGGCGGGGAATTCGAAATGCGGCCGGTCCAACTCGGTCCGATCAGCGACACGCAAGCAGTGGTGCTTTCAGGACTGACCGAAGGCGACATGATCGCCTCCCAGCCTATCGAGACGCCGACCCAGCTGGCGCGGCGCTAGCCGAATCACGGCCGGCAGGCCAGGCCGGCCGGCGGCTCGGGCCCCAGCCGCCAGCGGAGCGGCATCCAACGCGACCCTCGCGTGCTAGCATCAAAGCAGGAGCCGACGCCGCTCCCGCCATCGCGTCCCCATCGTCTAGCCCGGCCTAGGACACCGCCCTTTCACGGCGGCAACGCGGGTTCGAATCCCGCTGGGGACGCCACTTTCGTGGTTTAAGTGCCATATTATCAGTGTGTTAGAGGAATAGATGGGCAATCTGCCCCTCAAGGCGTCCCACAATGATGGTCGGTTGCCAGCTGCTGCTAAGATTTCGGTGCGTAGGCCAACATTTTCACCGCATGCCCGTTTCATGGGAAATTCCGCTCCGCAACATCGCCGAGCCAAACGCGAAGCACGGGAAATACAGACCGCAACAACTCGCAGGGTCCTGACTCCGGAGAATTTGGGCCTTGGCGGATTGCTCGCGGACACGCTGGACCACTCCCGCGAAACATGGACTGTGCGGAAGTGCCCCCCACTGCTCCACCCTTTGCCGAGGGGCGGTCCCTAGCGCCACCTAGAGATCACTACTGTGCGAACGGAATATGGCCTGAAGTCCAAGGCTTGCGGATTCGATATCGAATAGAATCTAGCTCGGAGGCCAGGGCCGCTATTGACGCTGATCTATCATTTCTTGACTTCTTGACGGGTTTGTCGCGCGAGACAGACTCGTGCGCGGTTCAAGTTGTGTGCGGTGTATGAGCACGATGGAATCTTGGAAGCTTCGGGTCCAAGTGGACTGCAGTCCCTTGGCGACCCTGAGCTTTGTAGAATCGATCGATTGGTCCGATTGTATGCGGTCGGCGTAAGCGGCAAGCAAGTCATCTCTGACTATCAGAGGAGCCTGCAGGCGCTGCTTCCCGGATTGCATGAGGGGCGTCAGGTTGTCATTCTGCGCTACGGGTTCCGTGTGCCGTCGCGACGGCTTCATGTGCCACGGGATCTACACGCCGAAGAGGCTCCTAAACCATCTGACGAACGGCCCTGATGCGGGTCGCTCGGGGTCCAGCACTCGGTGCATTACTGCATCGTAGAGTCGCAGACCTGGTTCATCCTGCCACGCAAGCCAAGTGTGAATCTCCGCCTTCGTCCGGTGGACATCTTTGAATGGAGCACCTTGACGTTTCGAGTCCGAAACGCAATTCCGCGCCAGTTCATATAGAGGACCCGACGCTTCAGGAATCAGCCGGACAAGCCAGTCCTCAAGCATTCCTGTCAACCGATTGTCCGGCATGATCCAGATGCCGAACCGCGGGCCACCAGAATGCACGACCTCCAAACCTTCGACCGGAATCTGGTCTGGCAGAGCCGAGAACTCGCTACTGCACCACTCTCTGAGATCATTCCAGCGAGTGATAGCGTCACCGTTCGCATCGACAACGACCCCCAGAGCTTCGAGTCCCGAGGCTCCCGATTCGGCCTCAAGGACTCCCGGCTTGAGGATCTCGTCGACGCTCCCGCGCGAATCGATGAATACCGGGGAATCGGGAGGGTCCCGCCACCGGACACCATTTGCTTCCATCAAGCCGGCAATTACGCCCCGGTCCGTGTCGCCCTCCACGAGCAGCTTCCGGGGATGGTTCCTTGCGGGCAACTCACCGAACCTCTATGCCCCGCTCGGCGGCGGCGAGGATAGCCTCCCGGCTGAACCTGACCGCTTCGTTCCGGCTCCGGTCGATCCTCTGAATCGTTACGTCACCGGGCTCGGATTTGGCGATTGCCGCCAGACTTTCGTAGCAGTCGCGACTGTGGGTCGTGGCGAACACCTGAACCGAAAGCGTACCCGCCTGTTCACTTATCATCCGCCACATGTCTTCCATCACCGAGAAGTGGAAACCGGTGTCGATCTCGTCGACTAGCAGGACTCCTCCCTCGGCGTTCGCAAGAGACAGCGCGAGCCCCAGCATCCGCCACATTCCGTCGCCCACGCTTCCGATCGGGACGCGGTCGACAACTTCGTGAAGCTTGAGTACCACGCCCCCGGGCGCGTTACTGTCAAAGCGGCCACGGTCGTCTGCAATCGCCGCAATTCGCTCGATGGCCGGCTCAACGATGCGAAGCGCCTCCGTAATGGCCTTTTCCTTGGGTGTCAGGACGAACTTACTGAATGTGCGAACAACATCCGCCGCTGTCATGCCGCTGGTTCTAACGAATTGCACTGTCTGGCTCGAGCCGTTTCGTCCGCGCATGGACAGTCGAGGCCGGATCAGCAGTCCTTCGTCGGTGAGAACTACCTTGTAGTGGTCATCCGGGTCCGACGACTTGACGTGAAGGACAAGGCGTTCGTCTTCGGCGCCCTCTGGCACTTCCGCACCCCATTCGGCGTAGTCGCGGACGGTCGGGCCCTCGACGTACACCGTCACCGTGTTATTCCAACCCGCTGCAGCGATATCACCGCTACGGTCCGCTTCGATACGTATCTGGCCCCGCAGTTCGCGGTTCGCGAAGAGATGCGACACATCGAGACCATCCGATCGAACTCCCGGGGGAACAGTTGGATCCTCGTCGCTCGAGTATCGCCGTTCTCCCCGACGCCGTGTAATGTCTGACAGCACTCTCGGGGTGCCGGGCGAACGCAGCAACTCGATGCACTCCAGAATCGAGGTCTTGCCGCAGTTGTTCGCACCTACGAGCAGGTTGACGCGGCCCAGCCCTTGCATCCGGAACGAGTCGAGGCCACGGTAGCCCTGAATTCGTATCGATGAATACAATGCGCTCTCCGTGAAGGTAAAAGTGTCTTAAGTATGACACGCTCAACCACACGCTCCTGGCGTGGTGCTGCCGCGGTGGTCGGGTGACAATCGTTTGAATCGCAGCAAGCAAGAGCGATTGGAAATCTTCGCTGGGTTGCATTGTCGCCTTCTCTGGGAGACCCGAAAGGCTGTCGCGCTGCCAAACAACGCAGCCGGATTTTGGTACGGGGCACCTCAATCCGTTGGAAACAGTCTAGGTGCTCAGCCACAAGGCCCGCCCGGGTAAATCGCACGTTCAGGATGTTCAAGATGGCGGACCCGCAGGTGCGTGACCAATGGCATGACAATGCGCGTCGGCTTCTGATCAGATTGTCGCCTTCCGATCCCATTCGAATCTGTCCCCAAAGAAGAGCGTGGACTCACCCCCTGACCGATCTGAGGGCTACTGTCGATAGGCCGTATATCCCCTGAAATCCAAGGCTTGCACGCTCGATCCGAATCTGGCCGCCCGGGTCGGGCGTGGGGTCCCGGCACAGCTCCGTGAACAGGGGTTCCCGCTTGTGAGCGTCCCGCACGATCCGCGTGAGGCGGTCGGGCCGGGACCGGTCCCACGGGGCGTAGTAGCGCTCCGTGGTTTGCACGCTGCTGTGGCCCAGCCGCACGCTGACATCCTCGATCGACACGTCGGCGAGCAGCAGCTCGACGACGAACGTGTCCCTGAGCCGGTGCGTGCGGAAGCCCTCCACGCCCGGCTGTGTCCGGTGCATGGACGACTTCCCGGTGTTTGCCCCCGCCAAACCCCGGCTGCGGGCCCCCCTGGCAGCGCTCCGGAGGTTCCTGCACGAGAGGCTTCGGCTGCAGCTGCGTGAGGACAGGACCCTGCGGCCACCCCCTCCCCAAGACACTCGCAAGGGCGCGCTTCTAAACGACTGCGACAGTTGCGTTTGGACCGGGCTGGACCGCGGCCCAAGAATGGTAACCTATGGCACTTAGGCGTGAAACTACGGAATCTTCGCCCTCCGCCGTGGGAGCGCAACCCTTGGCGAACAGGAGTTTCTGTCGCTCCCCAAGCTTCGCAGGATTCGCCGATCGACGCCCCGACGGCCGTTGGCCGCCTCGCGCATCAGCAGGTCCGTCGCGGACGCTGGTGGAATGCGCCGTGGTTTGACACACTCCAATTCTCGGCGCTCAGCGGAGCCCTGCTGTGGCTGGCGGTCTCCGGCGCGACGAACATGGGGTACAACTGGCAGTGGTACCGCATTCCCGGCTTCATCTTCGAACTGGTCGACGGCGAGCTGATATGGGGACCGCTCGCGCAAGGGCTGGTGGTCACCCTGGAGATCACCGCCTGCAGCGGCGTCCTAGCGCTCGCGATCGGGTTGGTGGCGGCGCTGTTGCGCCTGTCGGACTCCTTTGCCGGCAGGATGGTCTCGAAGATCTATCTCGAGGCGGTGCGCAACACACCGATTCTGATCCAGATCTACGTCTTCTACTTCGTCGTCGGCCCGATCATCGGCCTGGACCGATTCTGGGTGGGGGTGGCGTGCCTGTCGGCCTTCGAGGGCGCGTTCGCCTGCGAGGTGGTCAGGGCTGGCATTGAATCCGTTCCGCGCGGCCAGTGGGAGGCGAGCGACAGCATCGGACTCGACCGCGCGCAGAGCTATATCCATGTGATCCTTCCGCAGGCGGTGCCCTTGATGCTCCCCCCGCTGACGGGGCTCCTCATCTCGCTCGTCAAGAATTCGGCGATCGTCAGCGTCATCGCCGTGTTCGACCTCACCACCGAAGCGCGCAACATCATCGCCGATACGTTTCTCAGCTTCGAAATCTGGATGACGGTTGCCGCCATCTACCTAGCGCTCACTGTCACCTTGTCGCTGTTCATGAGCTATGTCGAGGGCCGCGTCCGGACGGGCTATTGAGGTCGCGGTCGGTTGTTCATGGAAGCACCGGGGAAGGAGACGGCAATGAGCCTGACTGATGCAGGGTTGAGATTCTGGATTGCTGCCGTGCTCGGCTTGGCGCTTGCGACGGGAGCCTGCGAGCAGAGGGTACGGCAGCAGACTTCGCCCCAGAGTGTCGTCGAGATCATCAAGCGGCGCGGGGCGCTCAAGGTCGGCGTCTCGACGTTCGTGCCATGGGCGATGCGGGACAAGACAGGGGAGCTGGTCGGCTTCGAGATCGACGTCGCGACGAAGCTCGCGGCGGACATGGGGGTGGCCGTCGAATTCGTCTCGACGGCCTGGGACGGGATCATACCGGCATTGCTCGCCGGCAAGTTCGACGTCATCATCGGGGGCCTGAGCATCACAGCGCAACGTAACCTGACGGTAAATTTCACGGTCCCCTACGCACATTCCGGGTTAGGAGTGGCGGCCAACAAGGAACTCGCGGCGGGAATGACCTGGCCAGACGCCTACAACAGCCCCGAGGTGACGTTCGCATGCCGGCGCGGCACCACGTCCTGCAGTGCGGTGGAGGAGCTGTTCCCGAAGACGGTGGTTCGCAAGTTCGACGACGACTCGCAAGCGGCGCAGGAGGTGTTGAACGGCAACGCGCATGTGTTCGTCTCGTCGCATCCGAAGCCGGCGCTCCTGGTCGGTCAGTACGGGCACAAGCTCTTCCTGCCGACGACGGGCAATCTGACGCAGAGCAACGAGGCGTTCGGATTGCGCAAGGGCGATCCGGACGCGCTGAACTTCTTCTCCAACTGGATCTTGCTGAACACACGCAACGGTTGGCTGAAGGAGCGTCACTCCTACTGGTTCAAGACGGCCGACTGGGCCGGGCAAGTTGACCTGGAGGAGTTTCTCCGACTAGAAGGCGACGCAGCCGGCGCCTGATGGCGCCGGGCCCGAGCGGAGGTTGACGGCGGCAATGGCATCGCGTCGCAAGCGGCTCCGCTTGGGCTGGATCGACTTCGCGGTCTTCGCGGCACTGCTTGCGGCGGCAGCCTATGTCTCTTACCGGGTCGATTCGGTTCTGGAATACCGCTGGGATTGGTCGGTCATCCCGGACTACCTGTACCGCTGGGACGAGGAGCAGCAGCGCTGGGTGCCGAACCTGCTGATGCGGGGGCTCTACACGACGCTGCGGCTGGCGCTCTGGGGCATTGTGCTGTCAGCAGTCATCGGTGTGGCGTTCGGCATCATGCGCACCTCCCGCCGCCTGTTCGCCCGCATGCTGAGCCGGGCCTACGTCGAGCTGATCCGCAACATCCCGCCGCTCGTGTTCGTATTCATCTTCTATTTCTTCATCAGTAGCCAGATCATGCCGGCTCTGGGCATCGAGGAGTTTGTGCGGCAGGCCTCGCCCGAGACACTGGCGTGGCTGGAAGTGCTGTTCGGAGAGCCGGCTCTCATCCCGAACCTGATCTCGGGGATTTTCTGCCTCGCCACGCTCGAGGGAGCGTATGTGACCGAGATCGTCCGCGCCGGACTGCAGTCCGTCCCCAAGTCCCAGGCCGAGGCCGGCTTGAGCATCGGGCTCTCGCGCCCGCAACTCATGCGCTACATAATCCTTCCCCAAGCGGTGCAACGGGTTGTCCCGCCGCTGGCCGGGCAGTTCATCACGCTAGTGAAGGACTCGTCCATCGTGTCGCTGATCTCGATCCAGGAGTTGACATTCTTGGCGGTGGAAACGGCGGTTTCAACGACCCGCATGTTCGAAGTCTGGATCACGGTCGCCGGCCTGTACTTTTGCGTGTGCTACGCCTGCGCGCTGCTGTTTGCCCGGATCGAAAGGCATATGGCGGCCAGGAGACGATGAACGTGCGGAAGGACGCGCAGGTGACCGGCAAGGTGATGATCGAGTTCGAGGGCGTCAATGCGTGGTTCGGCGAATTCCATGTCCTCAAGGACATCAACCTGCGCGTCCGGGAAGGCGAGCGGGTCGTCTTGTGCGGCCCGTCTGGGTCTGGCAAATCCACTTTGATCCGCTGCATCAACGGCCTGGAGGAGCATCAGCAAGGGCGCATCGTGGTCGACGGACATGTGCTGGGCGACGATACGAAGGCGGGCGTCCGTATGGAGGTTGGAATGGTGTTTCAGCAGTTCAACCTGTTTCCCCACCTGACGGTCCTCGAGAACTGCATGCTCGGGCCGACCAAAGCCCGCGGGTTGCCGAAGGCGGAGGCGCGGGACCGGGCGATGGAGTACCTCGCACGCGTGAGGATCCCGGAGCAGGCCGATAAGTACCCAGGGCAGCTCTCCGGCGGCCAGCAGCAGCGGGTGGCCATCGCCCGTTCCCTATGCGTCCAACCGAAGGTCATGCTGTTCGACGAGCCGACTTCGGCGCTGGACCCCGAGATGATCAAGGAGGTTCTGGACGTGGTGACCGATCTCGCGCAGAGCGGCATGACGATGGTCGTCGTCTCGCACGAGATGGGATTCGCCAGAACCGTGGCCGACAATATCTTGTTCATGGACGAGGGGATGATTATCGAAGCGTCTCCCCCGGATCGGTTCTTCGCCAGTCCCGAGAGCGATCGCGCGAAGCTATTCCTCAGCCAGCTCCTGTCGCACTGATTCAGGACGCGAGCATTGGCCGGGGCATGCCTGCCCTCAGGGACACGCGGCGCTTGCCGCGCTGGGGCTGCTGAACCGGGCCGAGGAAGCAAGGGCCGCCGCCGAGGCCGAAGCCAGGCAGGCCGAGGCGCGGGCAAGAGCGATCCGGGCGGCCCTTGACGGGATCGAGCTCGTGCGAGTCCCGCTCCGCACGCCAGTTCCGGCGGTCGAAGCGCCCGGGCCTCCAGAATCGCCGCCGCTTTGCTAGGCTCTTGTAGCTTCCGCTGACCCGCGCCCGGCCGTGCTGCCCGTCCTAGTTGCTTATTGTGCCGCGCTCCTGCTGGTAGGAGCGCTCGCATCCCGTTCCGTCCGCCGGGCGGAGGACTTCTTCGTGGCTGGGCGAAGCCTGCCGCCAGCGCTGATCTTCTTCACCTTCCTGGCAGCCAACCTCGGGGCCGGCAGTACCGTCGGAGCCGCCGAGTTTGGCTACACTTCGGGCCTGCCGGCGTGGTGGTGGGTCGGCTCCGCCGGAATCGGATCGTTGGCGCTGGCCTTCGCGGTCGGACCGCGCCTGCACCGCATCGCCAAGGCCCGCGGCCTGTACACCGTCGGCGACTACTTGGAGTCCCGCTACGGCCGGACCACGCGGCTCGTCGTCGCCGCGATTCTGTTGGTGGGCGCACCCGCCATCCTGGCCGGGCAGATTATCGCGGCGGGCTTGGTTCTGCAAGCCGCCATCGGCTTGCCGAAGGCTTGGGGCACGGCGATTGGCGGTGCGCTCGCCACCGTGTATTTCGCCATGGGAGGCCTGCGCTCGGCGTCTTGGGTGAACTCGCTGCAAGTAGCGGTCAAGGCCATCGGATTCTTGGTCGCGGTGCCGTGGATGATCCGCTCCAGCGGCGGGTGGGCGGCGATAGCGGCCGCCACTGCCGACGACACCGCGCTCTCGATAGGCGGGGCGGGCTTCGGGGAAACCGCACAACTCGTGCTGATGCTGGCTCCGGCCTTCGTCGTTTCGCCGGGACTCGTGCAAAAGCTATTCGGCGCCAGGGACGCACATGCCGTCCGCGTCGGGCTGGGCCTGCAAGCGGCGGCTTTGCTCGCCTATGCCATCCTGCCCGTGCTGCTGGGCATGGCAGCCCGCGTGCATTTCCCCGAGCTCGCCGATCCGGGCAGCGCCTTGGTCAAGCTCTTCACCGAAGTCGCCCCTCTATGGCTGGGAGCGCTGATGCTGGCGGCCATCCTTTCGGCCGAGGTCAGCTCGGCCGACGCGGTCTTGTTTATGATTGCCACATCGCTGGCTCGCGACGTGCTGGAGCCGCTCTATCGCGGCAAGCTCACCGACCAAGCGCGGCTGAAGCTGGCAAGGTATTCCGCGCTAGGCGCGGGGGCGCTGGGCATTCTGCTGGCCAACTGGTTCCAATCCATCCTCTCGGCGCTGAGCTTCTTCTACAGCCTGCTCACGCTGACCCTGTTCGTGCCCCTGCTCGCGGGCTTGTTCTGGAGGCAGCCCGGGCAATCCGTCGCACTGACCGCTATTGCCTGCTCCCTTGCAGCGGCCGGTATGGTCGTGATCTTAGGCAGCGCTGCCGATGGCTGGCTCCGACCGGTCCCGGTGGGCATCTTGGCTGGAGCCGCGGTGTATGTCGCGCGTGCGACCATTGGTCGCCGGGCCAGCGCCCATTGAATGCACTCAACTCGCTAAGACCACGCGGGGAGTGGCTTGGACGAAGATCTGGCTCTCGTTCTCGGAATCGCTCATCCAGCGGTCAAGAGGCATGGCTGGCGAGGTCGCGCTCGTCCCTCTAATCGCACGCCGCACATCCTTGTCTCGGTCCGAGCGCTGCTTCCGCAACGAGAGGGCCCGGCCAAGAGAAATCACGCCGTCAATGTCGTAGCAGCGGTTGGACAGATTTCTTGCATATAGCACTCATGGCACTTCGGCTGCTCGGGTTTGCACCAGTTGCGGCCGATATCGAACGCTGGAAAATCCAGCAGCCCCGGATACTCCGGGTTGAGATCTCGCGCGCGGTAAGTGATCTGCTCGCTTGATGCTTTTTCGGGAACGAGCCCCAGCCTGTGGAGAACGCGTTGCACGTGACGGTCGGGTGAAATATCGATCGAGTATTTGTCACTCACGGGTATCTTGAAGCGCCGAACGAGAATGTTTGCTGCCATAGTCGCGATCTTGGGCCCGACCCCTTCAAACTCAAGAAACCTGTAGACCAGCTGTGCGCTAGAGGGGCAGCCCATCCAGATTTTTTCCGCTCGCCCTTCATATCTTTCTGCTATGTGCCGCAGTGCGGCGTGGATGTGACTGCCCATCTCCTTGTGGAATCTGTGGAGTGCGGGTGGACCCGCCATGTGGCCCTGAAGCTCCTCTTCGGATAAGCCGAGAAGCATGGGGAAGGAGAATCTGGGCTTTCCGGGGCGACCTACGCTCTGAGAGAGCCGATATGGGATGAGCCAAGCTCGGTCTGCGGGAACTTGACGATCCATGATGCAGCCGATGAAAAAGGCGTGTGGATGTTGGTCCAGGTCATTGATCAGGCTCCTCGCTTCTTGATATTGGACCTTGTCCAACTTTGGTGGTTTCTTGCTCAAGAGGGGTTCGGGCGGCGCACAGAGTAGCTCCTTGCCACATTCGACAAGTCGCTCGCGAATTCCCTTCTCGTCCAGTCTCATAGCACCAGTCTCGCATGCAAGACAGCGACCTGACAGAGGCCCCTATGAGCACGGGTGAATCCCCGTGCTGGCGTGCTCGGAACGGTGCGGGCTTGGCAAGGGATCCGGGTTCTCTGTGATCCCATCGACGGAAATCTCGACCAAGTTCAAGCGCCGCGCTGCCTCGCACCGGAGAACGGGACATCGAACCGGGCGAAAGCTGCTACTGCGGGCGCGGTGCCAGAGGCCGGTTACCGAGAAGCACGCGTGAGACAGTGCGGAGCCGACCTCGGCAGGCACGCGGGAATCGGAGCAGGCCACACGAGGGACGCTCTGCTATGTCGCTGGCGGCACCATTGCTGGTGGCGGTGGCGCGGTGTGGCGAGCAACCATCGTACTGCTCAGCCACTGGCTGTCGTTCCGGGTGGGACGGTCGTTCCGGTCAGCCCCCTGGGCGTGCCCGCCGTAAAGCTACCTCGACTGACTCTCGCATGCGTTGCGCTGCCTGAGCCTATAATTAACGACTCGCTTCATGGAAACTTCCCTGCAAGGCATCGATTGGGCGGTCATCGCCGTTTATTTCGCGATGATGGTCGCGGTCGGGCTGTATGCCGCCCGCCGGGTCCATCAAACTTCCGATTACTTCCTCGGCAATCGCAGCTTCAACGTCTGGCTGGTGATCGGCCAAGCGCTGGGCGTCGGCACGCACGCAGAAATGCCGGTGTCGCTGGCCGGCAAGGTCTACCAATCGGGCTACGCCGGCATTTGGTACCAGTGGAAGAATCTCTTCATCACGCCCTTCTATTGGATCTTGGCGCCGCTCTTCCGCCGTTTCCGCCGCACGACGACCGGCGAAGTCTACGAGGATCGCTACGGCGACTGGATGGGCGCGGTGTATACGGCGTTCGCGCTGGCCTATTTCACGTTCAACATGGGCGCCATGCTCAAGGGCGCGGGCAAGCTGGTCAGCGTGGCTTCCGGCGAAGCCGTCTCGGCCAACACGGTCGTGCTCGCCATGACCGCCACCTTCCTGCTCTACAGCTTCGTCGGCGGGCTGGTCTCGGCTGCCTATACGGACTTTGTCCAGAGCCTGTTCATCATCGCGCTCAGCTTCTTGCTGATCCCCATGGGCCTGCGGGAGACCGGGGGATTCACGGGCATCCGCGAGACGCTCGATCCGAGCATGCTCTCGATGGTCACGCCCGGCGATGTCGGGGTCTTCACGATCGTGATGCTGACCTTGAACGGGTTGATCGGCATCGTCGCCCAGCCGCACATCCTAGCCAGCGTCGGCACGGGCAAGGACGAGCGCTCTTGCCGTATCGGCATGGCATACGGCAACTTCATCAAGCGCTTCTGCACCATCGGCTGGGCCTTGGTCGGGATCGTGGTGGCCACGCTGCTGATCCAGCGCGGCGAAATGGCGTTTGCCGACCCTGAAGACGCATTCGGTTACGCCACTCGCGAACTGCTGTTTCCCGGCGGGCTGGGGTTGATGATCGCCTGCGTGCTCGCCGCGAACATGTCGACCGGCTCGGCTTTCATGGTCGACAGCGCAGCCCTGTTCACCCAGAATCTCTACCGGCGCTACCTGCGCAAGCAGGAGAGCGATCGGCACTACTTGTGGTCCGGGCGCTTCGCCGGCGTGGCGATCACACTGCTCGGCGTGTGCTTCGGGTTGTTCGTCGGCAACGTGCTACAGGCCTTCCTGTTCACCGAGACCTTGGCAGCCTTCATGGGGATCAGCATGTTCGGAGCGATCTCTTGGCGTCGTTCCAACCGCTGGGGGGCCATAGCCAGCCTGCTGGTGTCCGCAGGCGTGTTCTTCTGGCTGACATACCGGCAATACGGCGTGCTGCTGCAATGGGAAGCGCTCAACTTCGGCATATCGTTGGTGCTCGGCTTCCTGGCGCTGGCGGTCATCAGCCTGCTGACACCGCCAGAGTCGAAACAGCGGCTCGACCCCTTCTACGAGCGGCTCAACCGCAGCTCCCGCTGGGATGCGAGCAGCGGCACCGAAATTGAAGACAGCCAGCCGGGCAATGATCTGCTCTTCGTGCATCTGTTTGACCTCGGCCTCAGCCGCGGGCTGCGAGGCTTCTACCAGCGCTTCCGCGTGGATATCAACGGCCTGCTGGTAGCCGCGCTGGTGGTGGTCGCCCTGATCGCACTGGCCAAGGGCATCTTGTTCCTGCCTTGACGGCGGATCGGAAACGGCCAACATCACGACAGGAGATCACGTAACTCTAAACCGAAGTTCCCGGAGGGTGCGCTCCTGCGGTCCGGCGCTAACTCATTGAACAAGTTGCAGTTACCGCGCTTGTTGGAGTTCTGAGGCGTTTCTTGTTCCATGTATGTGGAAGTCGTCCTCAACCGCGGCTCGCCCCCTGCCATCCTCCTGCGCGAAGGCAAGCGCGAGGGCTCTAAGGTGCGCAAGCGCACCCTCGCCAATCTCTCTGCCTGGCCCCCCGCCTTGCTCCACCGCTCCGCCTCGCCCCAGCGCTCGGCCGTGCTCGCCATGATCGCCCAGCGCCTGCTGCGTCCCGTGTTGACGCCCGGTTTATCTTGACGGCTGGGACCCGAATTATTCTGGCAGCAGGATTTCCTCGCTTCTCGCACTAATCCGCTACTGCCGGAAGGGAGTCTGCACAGTGGCAGTGATATCGTCAGCCAGCCAAAGGGGTTATGCCCAGAATGGCCGTCCATCTGAAAAATCATTCTGCTGTCGTACACCCGCACAAGTAGCGCGGACACCGGTTATCCGGTAAAGTCAATGAACCATGAGCATCAAGGCCGAATACAGGGATGGGGTGTTCACACCCTTGGAGGAGGTGGACAGCGCCGCGACCGGCGAGGTCTACCAAGTTTTCTCGGAGAGCGAGTTGAAGCGGCTCGCTGCGGACGTTCAGTGGTTGAAGGGTTCGGAGCGCAGCTTCGAGTTCTGGGAAAACGAGGAAGATGCGGTCTACGATCGCCTATAGGCAGGGCGATATCGTTCTCGTTTCGTTCCCCTTCACCGATCTCACTTCAGCCAAGAGACGCCCCGCTCTGGTCCTTTCCCCGGATGCCTTCAACGCCACCGGGCGTGATCTCGTCTTGGCGGCCATCACTTCGCACATCACGGATGACCCGAACGCCGTGCATCTCTGGCGCGGCGACTTCGCCGAGGGTGGGCTTCCCAAGGCATCGATGATTAAGACGACCAAGCTGTTCACGGTGCACTCCTCGCTGATCGTGAAGCCGATATGCGTTCTCAGGATCGAGAAGATGGAGGAGGTGCTGCGGTCGGTGCGCGGGTTCTTCTCCTGAGCCTTATGCGACCCCGTACGCTTGGGGCCACACCCCGCGTGTCTGCACCATCGTCCGAGCCGCGAAGCATCGTGGCCCGGCTCGACGACTATGTTGCCAAGATCATGGAGGCGGCACGGGCTGAACTCGACGACACGGGCGAAGAGCGCCGCGTGGCGCTGATCGACCAGTCGCCGCCTAGGCGGCGTCGAGAAATCGGAGGCAAGCGCGGACGACGCCGGCCCAAACGCCTTCCCGCAGGGATTGCTGAACCGCCGCGCCATCCGCAATGGCGCAAACGGAAGATTGCCAGCGACTTGCGGCATCAACGGCGTGTCCGGCCCGAGGGTGGATTCCGTGTCCGGTCGACCTCGAAGTCAAGTACACATCTCCCGTACGGCCACAAGGTGGCCCCATGTCTCCTCAGAGCCAGGTCCAACCGAGCCGCTCCGACCGCCACGTGTTCACACGTTGCAACAGTCCCCGGCCGGACTCCCGGCGAGCCCGATTCTGGAGTTCCACGAACCGCTCAAGCCCGCTCCGGGTGTCACCGCACACCTCTCGGACGAGGCGGGTGTCCCCGCTGCGGATGACCTCCTCGATCGACTCGATCTCCCGGCGGTTCCCCGCGTCGTACTCCGATGGGCGCGGATCCCTCGCCGGGTTGCCGAGCATTGTGTCCGCGCGGCTCGCCCCCTCCCAGTTCAGCGCAATGGCCACGACTTCGATCTTGAATCCGCGCTCCCGGAGCATCCACCACAGCTCCCGGTGCGCCGCTCCCCACGAACGCAACGCCTTCTCGGTTTCGTGGCCGGGAGCGACGTAGACCGCACGCTCGGTGTACAGCGCGAGCGGCAGGCCGAAGTGAAATCGGCGTCGGACGTATCCGGTCGCGCACGGTGGGTCCTCTGAGGAAGAATTCGCCGCTCGATCCCGAGCACCTCGAATGCGGCGACGTTCTCGGCCTCGGTCGGCAGCCACGGCAGGCAGGGATGCTCGAGGACATAGTCGAGTGACAGCAGCCGACGCGCCAGCACGTCCCGGGAGGTGATCCGACTGTGCCGATGGAACTCCTCGGCTCCGAGCGCCCGGTAGACTTGGCGGGCCTTGATCCGGCACACCCGGCCAATTCTCCGGATGCCGACCGGGCCTCCTCGACGGCCAAGCCCTGCGCGACGAGCTTGCGTACCGCGCGTCGCACCATCTCCGGGTGGCAACCCAGGAAACTCGGCCACTGCAAGCGGGTGAATACGCCGCCGTGTAGGCAGGCCAGGGCGATCCACTCGGCCCGGCGTCCGGTCCAGCCGAAGGCCGCCAGAGCCTCCTCGCATCCCCTGAGGTGGGCGATCAACGCAGTCGGTCGTCGATGGGTGGGCTGCGCATGGAGGCTCCTTCCGCACTGCCCCGTATCACTCCGGCAGTCGGGAGGCTCGCTTTGGGCCGCGTCAAGCTGCGCCCGCGAGTGCCTGATCCCGGATGCGGCGAGATTCGCACAGCGGCCCCTTCCTTTACGAGTGCTAGTCTGGTCAAGACGCCGCGTCCGGGCGAAGTTACCCTACCCCGCCTCCGGCGGGTCTGGCGACTGTGCGCCCGCCGGTATAGCATTGCGTGGCAATAGTCGAAACCTTCTGCGAAACTCCGCGCTTCGCCGGCACCTGCTATCGCGCCGCCAACTGGATCCATCTCGGCCAGACGCAGGGCCGCGGCAAGCTCGATACGCGTCACGAGTACAACCAGCCGATCAAGAACGTCTTCATCAAACCCCTCTGCCCGGACTGGAAAGCAATCCTCAATCGCTAGCTCTACGGCCCCATTCCACACGGCCCGCTCGAACGCTTACATTAACTCAGCAGGCGGTAGACTTCGCGGCCCACCACAAGTTCTTCCTGCGCCGCGAGTACCAGACACGCCACCCTTGCATCGTGCCTCTCGATCCGGCAGTCCGGGACCGGACTCGCGTTCTTGTCGGGATCGAGCGCGATGGACAAGAATTCCAATCCCTTGCAGATCCGCCGCCGCAGTGTGGCGGAATTCTCGCCAATCCCGCCCGTGAAGGACAGCGCGTCCAAGCCGCCCATCGCGGCCGCGTACGCGCCAATCGTCTTGCGCACTTGGTAGGCGAACACGTCAAGGGCTAGCTCGGCATGGGCATCGCCCTTGGCTGCGGCGGCCTCGATGTCGCGGACGTCGCCTCCGGGAATCCCCGACAGTCCGGCCAGTCCGCCGAATTTGACCAGCCGCTCGCGCATCTCGGCGGGGGACAGATCGAGCCGCTCCATGAGATACAGCGCCGCGAAGGCATCCAGCTCCCCGTGGCGCGTGGCGTTCTCCAAGCCCGATTGCGGCGAGAAGCCCATCGTCGTGTCCACCGAGCGCCCGCCGCGGATGGCGCACATCGAGGAACTGCCGCCCAAGTGGCAGGACACCGCGCGCAGGCCGGCGCCATCGACGCCAAGCAAGCCCGGCAGCCGCTCCGCCAGGGAGCGGTGCGAAGCGCCGTGGAAGCCGTAGCGCCGGATGCCGAAACCCTCGCGCCACTCCTCGGGCAGCCCGTAGGTGCTGGCGTGGGCGGGCATCGTGCTGTGAAAGCCCGTCTCCATCACGGCCACGAGCGGCAAGCCGGGGTGCTGCCGCCGAAACTCTTCGATCCCTTCGATGTAGATGCCGTTGTGCAACGGCGCTGCGGCCTCGTAGTCGGACAGCGCCGCGATCAGGCCCTGATCGATCCGGAAGCTGCCGCAGAAATCCGGGCCGGCATGCACCGCCTTGAAGCCGACCGCATCGACCTCGCCGGCATCGCGCAAGACTTGGTTGATGGCTGCGCGATAGCTGGGCGCGTCGCCGCCGGGACGGCCGATGCGCTCTAGCCGGCCCGCGGCCACTCCGCGCTCGGACGGGAATTCCAGCAGCTTGTATTTCAACGATGTGGAGCCCAGGTTGGGAACCAACACCCGCATCGCCGCCAGACCTCCGCCGCCCGGGAACCTGCCGTCCTACAGGACGGGCGCGCTCCAGTTCTCCACGACCTCGCGGATGTGTTCCAAGAACAGGTCCGCGATCGCGCCATCGATCACGCGGTGGTCGAAGCTCAGCGTCAGATAGGCCATCGACCGGATGGCGATCGCGTCGTTGATCACCACCGGCGTCTTGTTGACCGAGCCGATTCCCAGAATCGCCACCTGCGGCTGGTTGATGGCCGGGGTGGCCAGCAGCGAATTGTAGCTGCCGTAGTTGGAAATCGAGAACGTGCCCTGCGAGATCTCGTCCGGCTTCAGCGCCTTCGAGCGGGCGCGTGCGGCGAGGTCGTTCACGGCGCGCTGCAGGCCCAGCAGGCTCAGCTCGTCGGCTTTCCGGATGACGGGCACGATCAGCCCCCAGTCCAAGGCCACGGCCATGCCGATGTTGACATCGTTGTGCTTGATCAGCTGCTTTCCGTCCAGCGAAGCATTCACCGCCGGGTACGCCTTCAAAGCGGACGCCGCGGCCTGCAGGAAGAACGGCATGAACGTCAGCTTGGTGGCGTTCTTCTCCAAGAACTCGTCCTTGGCGGCACTGCGCAGCTTGGCGATGTTGGTGCAATCAACCGCATGCACGGTCGACACGTGGGGGGAGGTCCGCTTGGTCCGCACCATGTGCTCGGCGATGCTCAGGCGCATCGCGCCGAGCGGCTCGATGTCGAAATCGCCGAAGCGCGACTCGGGCGCGGGCGGGAAGGCCGTCGCCGGCAGGCCCGCGCCGGCGGTGCGCTCCTGGCTCTCGATGTAGGCCACGATGTCCTGCTTGGTGATGCGGCCGCCCGCGCCGGTGCCCTTGCCCAGCTTGGCTAGGTCGATTCCCTTTTCCTTGGCGATCCGACGCACCAGCGGCGAGCTGTGGATACGCTTGCCGGGACCCTGCGCTTCGGGCTCGGGCGCCGGTGCTGGAGCAGGCTCGGCTTTTCGGGGCGGCGTCTCCACCGCAGGTGTGGTCGCCGCAGGCGCTGCGGCGCCGGCCGCTGGCGCGGCGTGCTGGCCGAGCTTGGAACCATCGCCGATCACAGCCACTACCGTGTTGATCTCAACCGTCTCGCCTTCCGGAAAGAAGATCGCTTCCAGCACGCCCGCATGCGGCGAGGGAACCTCCGAGTCGACCTTGTCGGTGGAGATCTCGAACAGCACCTCGTCGCGCTCCACCTTCTCACCGGGGCCCTTCAGCCACTTCGTGATAGTGCCTTCGACAATGCTCTCCCCCATCTGGGGCATGACTACATCGGCCATTTCCGCCCTTCCTTGCTCCTTGGCTCTTGCGCAAATCTTAGTTGTTGCACAGCGTGCCGGTAATCGTGCGTCCGAAGACCTCGCCGAACCGCGCGCTCATCGACTCGATCACTGCTTGGCGCTCTGGTGCCTGGCCCAAGACGCGCTCCAGCGAGGTGACCGGCTTCGTGAGCCCGCACGGCACGATCCATCGGAAATGATCCAGATCGGTGCTCACGTTCAGCGCCAGGCCGTGCGAGGTGACCCAGCGGCTCAAGTGGACGCCGAGGGCCGCGATCTTCGCGTCTGCAACCCACACGCCGGTCAGCCCTTCCACGCGGCGTGAACGGACGCCAAAGTCCAGCAGCACGGCCATGATGACATCTTCGAGCGCACGCAGGTACGCGCCGACATCGCGGCGCCACTGTTTCAGGTCCAAGATCGGGTAGGCCACCACCTGGCCGGGACCGTGATAGGTGACGTCTCCGCCGCGATCCGTCTCTTCGACGGAGAAGCCGAGCTGGCGCAGCCGGTCGGGCGCAGCCAGGATGTGCGCGGCGTCGGCGTTGCGGCCCATGGTGATGGTCGGCGGGTGTTCGACAAACAGCAGCTGATCGCAGACAGCGCCCTGCTTGCGGCGACGCACCAGCTCCAACTGGACGTCCCAAGCCTCGCGGTACCCGCAACGGCCCAGGTCGCGAACCTCGCAAGGCCGGGTCGGCTGTGGCGCAGTGCCCGGCTCGGGCTCTGCCGGGCCGAGAACCGCTTCAGGCATTGATGGCCTGCCCGTAGATCCCATGGAAGGCGTCGAGAACCGCTTCCGACAGCGTGGGGTGCGCGTGAATGGTGGAGCGCATGGACTCGGCAGTGGCCTCGCTCTTCATCGCCACGATCGCCTCGTGAATCAGCTCTGTCGCCTGCGGCCCAAGGATATGGACGCCGAGGATCTCGCCGAACTCCTCGTCGGCCACGACCTTGACAAAGCCTGCATGGCTGTCGAGGATCGAGGCCTTGCTGTTGGCCGCGAACGGAAACTTCGAGACCTTGACCTTCCAGCCGGCCTCGCGGGCCTTGGCTTCCGTCAGCCCGACGCTGGCGACTTGCGGCTCGCAGTAGGTGCAGTTCGGATTCAGGTTGTAGTCGATCGGTTCGACCGGACGGCCGGCAATGCGGGCGGCGGCCACCAAGCCCTCCGCCGACGCCACGTGCGCCAGTTGCGGCGTGCCCGCCACGATATCGCCGATAGCGTAAACGCCCATCTCGGCCGTTTCCATGTACCCGTTGACGGGAACGAAGCCCCGCTCGGTCTCGATGGCCGTGCTTTCCAGTCCGATCCGGTCTGTGTTGGGCTTGCGACCGACCGCCACGAGCAGTTTCTCGAACTCGCGGACCTGCTCTTTACCAGCGGAATCCCGGAAAGTCAGGGCGATGCCGTCAGAGGTTTCCCGGACCGCGTCCACAGGCGTGCCTGCGAACACCTCGATGCCCTTGGACTTGAACGCCCGCAACAGCCCGGCCGAGACTTCTTCGTCCTCCAGGGGCACGACGCGGGGCAGCATCTCAAAGACCGCCACGTCCGCGCCGAAACTGCGGTACATCGAGGCGAATTCGACCCCCACGGCGCCCGCGCCTATGATTGCCAGCGAGTCAGGCACTTGGTCTAGGTCTAGAACTTCGACATTCGTCAGCACGCGGCCCGACTTCACGTCCAAGCCGGGCAGCATGCGCGCTTCCGAGCCTGTCGCCAAGATGATGTGCGCGGCCTTCAGCGTGCGTTCTTCGTCCGGGCCCGCGACTCGGACCGCGCCGCCGCCTTGCAACGTTGCAAAGCCCGTGATGGTGCTGATCCTGTGCCGCTTGAACAGCTGCCCGATGCCGACCGCGTGCTTGTCGACGATCTCGGACTTGCGCTTGCCCATGGTCTTGAAGTCGATCGAGACACTTTCGGCAAGCACACCGATCTGCTTCCCATTGAGAGCCGCTTCGTACACTTCGGCAAAGTGAAGCAAGGCCTTGGTCGGGATACAGCCTACATGCAGGCAGGTGCCGCCGAGGTGAGGATCCTTCTCGATCACTCCGACCTTGAGGCCATATTGGGCAGCGCGGATGGCTGCTACATAGCCACCGGGCCCGCTGCCGATGACCAGTACATCGTAATCCATCGCTAAATTGCAGTCTAACAAAGGGCACTGCCGGACTTCGCCGGCCGCCGGCTGGAGCTTTCCGGCTGGCCGGGACGAATCCCCTCTGTCATGCCCGTGACATCCCGCCGACACCTCGGCGGCAGCGCAGCCGCAGGATGGTAGCCAGGATTCCTGCACTGGCGCCGACAACGCCGCGGAACGTCCCGCCCACCTTGGAAGTTCCGAAACGGCGGCGGCGCGTGTCCACTGGACACTCGACCATGCGCATCCCGTGCTGAATCGCCTTGACTTGCATCTCCACGGTCCAGCCATAGGCCTCGTCTCGCATGTCCAAGCGGCGCAGCGCGTCCGCGCGGATCGCCCGGAAGGGGCCCAGATCTGTGATGCGCCGTCCCCACAGCAGCCGGATCAGAACGCCGGCAACGCGGTTGCCTAGCACTTGGGGCAGCGACATCGCACCGGGCTCCGCCGTTCCCATCACGCGCGATCCGATCGCAACCTCGGCGCCGGCTGCGATCGCTGCCAGCAGGTCGAGGGACTGCCTTACATCGAACGCTTGGTCGCCATCGACGAACAAGACCACATCCACGGGCGGCAGGGCAGCAATGGCCGTCAGGCAGGCGATGCCATACCCGGGCTGGGGTTGGTCAACAACCCGCGCCCCGGCAGCGCCCGCCCTGTCGGCAGTCGCATCCGAGGAGGCGTTATTGCAGACAATCACCTGGTCGATCAGCGGCTGGCCGTGGGGCGCAAGCAGCGCAAGCAAGGAGGCCACGACGGCCCCGATGTTGTCCTCTTCGTTGTACGCGGGGATCACCGCGCCGATGCTCAATCCCTCGTACATTTCATGCACACGAGTTGGGCTTGCGCAAGTCCGGCTCCGCAATCGTCCTCATCCTTGCCTCCGGCCCCCACGTCCTCTCCGAGCCGGCACGGCCGGCGCTCTCGCTCGCTGGCCCGCCGCAGAGCGTTGCCCGCTCAGATCCCAACGGCCGCGGCCGTATCCAGTGCGGCGTTGCAGCCAACGCCTCCGAGACCGGGTCCGTTGGCCTCGGAATTTGACAACGATCCAGTGTAGGCATATCATCAGGCCAGTGAGAGTACCAGCTGCAGCTTGCGCGATCGCCGCGTCTGTATTGCTTCTCTCTGCCATCTGCCCGTGCTTGGTGGCCGCTGCGGATGCACCTAGGCCGGCCGCGCACGATTGCGGTTCCGAACCCAGCCCTGACCGCGAGGCGCCGCCAGACGAGTGTAAGACCGCCTGTGCGCGTGACACAGGTGTTGCGGCCCACACGATGGCGCACCGGCCGGTAGCCACGGATGGGACGCTCGCCACGCTGCCTCAACATTCCATTTTCAGATTGGCGGCCGATTCTGATGCGGGCCGCCCGCCTCAATACAGGCCGCCCGGCACCAAGCGGTCAATTCCTATCCTCTACTCCGCCCTTATCGCATAAGCCCCGCCCCGGCAGGCAGTGCCCCTGCGGGCTCAGCCAACGATTCGTTGCCTCCGGGATTTCGACCTTTGCGTGCGGCAGCTGCCCTGCGTGAGGCCAGGCAAAGCGGGTTTCGCCGAACTCCCGTTCACGGAGGCGCAGGCAACGGCGAAGGAGGAAGGATATATGCGGATTTGCGTAGCTACCACGCTTGTGGCCGCACTGATCGCCGCGCCTCAGAGCGGCGCGGTCCAGGGCCATGCCAGTGACGAGCGCTTGGCGCGGTTGGTCGAAGAGGCGCTTGCGAACAATCCATCGGTGCGCCAAGCCTTCGCCGAGTATCAAGCCGCCTTGCATCGCGTCCCGCAGGTCACTGCGCTGCCGGACCCGAGCCTGTCGGTGACGCAATACGCGCGGTCGATTGAAACGCGTGCCGGGCCGCAGCAGCGCACGCTGACGGTTTCGCAGGTCTTTCCCGGATTCGGCAAGCGCTCGGCGAAGGGGCAGATTGCTGCGAAGGCCGCGGCGGAACTGGACGAGCGTTACCAGGCGCAGCGCTCCGAGGTTTCGAACCAGGTCAAACGGGCCTATTTCGAGCTGGGCTACGTCGACGCGGCGCTTGACTTGAGCCGCGAGGACGGACAACTGCTCGATCACTTCGAAGAACTCGCCCGCCGCCGCTACGCGCAGGGGTTCGGGCAGCAGGCCGACGTGGTGCGACTCCAAGTGCGAATCACCCAAACCCTCAACGACCGGGAGTCTCTAGCCCGCCAGCGGGTCGATCTAGAGGCTTGGCTGAATTCGATCCGCGCTAGACCGCCGGATACGCCCGTCGCAGAGGTCCGACTCGGCGAGTTTCGGCAGGTGCAGCTGGACCTGGGGAGCCTCGCGGAGGTCGGCAGGCGGCACAAGCCCGAATTGCGGGCCGCCTTTCGACGCCTGGAGGGCCGCGAAATGGGCGTGCAGCTGGCGCGAAAGCAATTCCGGCCGGATTTCACAGCGGGCGTGACGTGGGGCAATGTGCGGGCCCGCGGCGCCCTGCCCGGGGGCGTTGTCCTGCCGAGCAACGGCAAGGACGCCTACGGTGTGACGGTCGGCATGAGCCTGCCGCTGCGTCGCGGCAAGTATGACGCAGGAGTCCGCGCCGCGGCGGAGTCAGTTGTGGCGGCCCGCCAGGCCTACCGGGCGAGCGCCAATGTCATGGAATCGCAGATCCGGTCCCTCTCGTTTCGGCTCCAAACGATTCAGCGGCAGATTCGACTCTTTGAGGACACGCTGCTGCCCCAGGCCGAGCAAGCCTTCAATGCGACGCGAGAAGCCTATTCCAACGGCGGGCTGGAAGTGGTCAGCCTGCTCGACGTCCAACGCATGCTGCTAGACGTGCGCCTGGGTTTGGTGCGTCTGCGAACCGACTACCTGAACGCTTTGGCAGACCTAGAGCTAGCCATCGGGACAGAGGTCCCGGCAAAGGATCCGGCATGAAACACTACTACCTTCTTGGCACCGCCGGGCTGGTCATGGCGCTTGTGATCGGCGCGGTCGCGCTGTGGGAGCGCCCTGCCGAAGAGGCAGGACCGGTGGCGGACGGCGGCGCTTCCGACACAAAGCAGCTCTATACGTGCTCCATGCACCCGCAAATCCTGCAGGAGGGCCCCGGCCAGTGCCCCATCTGCGGCATGGATCTCGCCCCGGTGCAGGCGAGCCCGGAACCGCCAAGCGCTGCGAATCCCGAGGCTGGCATCCGAATTAGTTCCAACTTCACCCAGAACTTCGCCGTGCGCACGAGCGAAGTGGTGCGCGGCCACCTCGCTGCGGGAGTGCGCACGGTTGGGTACCTCGACCACGACGAAGGCAAGGTGGCCACTGTTCACGTCAAGTTTTCGGGCTGGATCGAGCGAGCCTTCGTCAACACTGTCGGGGAACGGGTCGCCGAGGGCGACCTCTTGTTCGAGGTCTACAGCCCCGAGATCGTAGCCGCGCAGCAAGAGTACCGGTCCGCCATGGCGTATGTCGCAAGGCTGCGGGCGGCAGAGGCTGGCGACGAGGCCATCGAGCGGGCCGAGGCCCTGCAGCAAGCGGCCGGGCAGCGCTTGCTGCATTGGGGCCTGACCGCCGAGCAGGTCGCGAGGCTGCGCGCGGGCGGCGAGCCTGCGCGCGCCTTGGAGGTGTATTCCCCGGCCTCCGGATTGCTGGTCGAGAAGGCGGGAAGTTCGCTGGTGGGCATGCAAGTCGCGCCGGGCACTGCCGTGCTCAAGATCGCTGACCATTCCACGCTCTGGGTCAAGGTCGAATTCCACGAACGGTCCGTCAAGGATCTGCGCCCCGGCCTGCGCGCCGAGATCACCTTGGACGCCTATCCGAGGCGGACTTGGAACGGAGAAGTGCTGTTCTTCCAGCCGAGCATGAACCCCCAGACCCAAACTTTGACCGGTCTCGTCAAAGTCCCCAATCCTGACGGACTGCTCCGGCCCAAGATGTACGCCACCGTCAACGTCCGCTTGCCCGGCGTCAGCAACGCGGTCATCGCGCCCGCCCAAGCCGTGCTGCATACTGGCGACAGGTCTGTCGTCATCATCGCCGCGGGCGAAGGTCTCTTCGTGCCCCGGGAAGTCGAGACGGGCATCGAGAGTGACGGACAGGTGCAAGTGCTGCGAGGCCTCGCGCCGGGAGAACGCGTGGTGACGTCTTCCCAATTCCTGTTCGATTCGGAGAGCAACTTGCGCACGGCGATCGCGCAGCTGCTGGAGATGGACTCGAAGGGCATGGACCCGCATGCGCACCACGGGCATTGAGAGCGATCCCGCAGCTAGCGTCACGAGGTTTCGAAAATGTTTGGCTACATCGTCGACTGGGCTCTGTCGAACAAACTGCTCGTGCTGGTCGGCGCGACGGCGCTCGCGCTGCTGGGCGTTTCCTCGCTCCGCAACATGCCGACCGACGCCCTGCCCGACCTGTCCGATGTCCAAGTAGTGGTCTACACGGAGTTTCCGGGGCAGTCGCCGAGAGTCGTCGAGGACCAGATCACCTACCCCCTCACGACGCAGCTCTTGTCCGTTCCGTTCGCGGAGGTCGTGCGCGGCTATTCGTTCTTCGGCTATTCGCTGGTGTACGTGCTGTTCGCGGACGGCACCGACCTGTACTGGGCGCGCTCACGGGTGTTCGAAACGCTCGGTCGGGCAAGGGCGGATTTCCCGGCAGGAGTGTCTCCCACGCTCGGCCCGGACGCCACCGGGGTCGGCTGGGCCTACATGTACGCGCTGAAGTCAGACCGGCACGACCTCAGCGAATTGCGCTCCCTGCAAGACTGGTTTCTCAAGTACGAGCTGACCGGGGTGCCCGGGGTCGCAGAGGTTGCCAGCGTGGGCGGGTTCGTCCGCCAGTACCAGATCTCCATCGACCCGGTGAAATTGCGGGGCTACGGCATTTCGATCTCCCGCATCCGAGACGCCATCCAAGGCAGCAACCGCGACGCCGGCGGCCGCCTGCTCGAGATTGCCGAAAAGGAGTTCATGATCCGTGGCGAGGGTTACATCGAGTCGATCGAGGACATCCGCACGATCTCGCTCGGCACCGATCGCAACGGCACCCCGCGCCTGCTCCGAGATGTCGCACGGGTCGGGGTCGGCCCCGAAATCCGGCGCGGGCTGGCGGAATGGGACGGCGAAGGCGAGGCCGTCGGGGGCATCGTCGTTGTGCGCCACGGTGCCGACACGAAGGACGTCATCGAGCGCGTGAAGGCGCGGCTCGCGGAATTGGAGCCGCAGCTCCCGGACGGCGTCGTGCTAGAGACGGCGTACGACCGCACGACGCTCATCGACCGCGCCATCGCCAGCTTGCAGTCCAGCCTGGCGCGGCAGTTCGCGATCGTCGGCTTGGTCTTCCTGTGCTTCCTGTTTCATTTTCGGAGCGCTCTGGTCGCTATCGCCACGATTGCCGTCGGCGTGCTGGTCGCCAGTATCGGAGCGGACCTGCTCGGCATCCAACTCAATATCATGTCCCTCGGCGGCGTCGCCGTCGCCGTCGGCACGATGGTGGACGCCGCCATCGTGATGGTGGAGAACGCCCACCAGCACATCGCTCGTTCTGACGGGCGGACGCCGCGTTGGGAGCTCGTCCGGGCGTCGTGCAGGGAGGTCGCTCCATCGCTGTTCTTCTCCCTGGTCGTGATCACGGTGTCATTCCTGCCCGTCTTCGCGCTGGAAGAAGAGGAAGGCCGGCTGTTCCATCCGCTGGCTTGGACCAAGACCTTGGTGATGGCTTCGGCCGCGCTGCTGTCGGTAACGCTCGTGCCCGTGCTGGTCGGCCTCGCCGTCTCGCGCGGGGCGGTGGCCGGCGAGCGCAACCCGGTCCACAGGGCGCTCGTAGCAGCCTACCGGCCCGCGCTGGGCCTTGCCTTGCGATTCCGAGCGCTGCCGCTGCTGCTGGCACTTGGGCTGCTGGCTGTCTCTCTGGTCTCGTTTCGCAAGCTCGGGTCGGAGTTCATGCCGCCCTTGTGGGAAGGGGATTTGCTGTACATGCCGACCACGCTGCCCGGCATCTCGGTCGGCAAGGCGCGGGAGCTCCTGCAACAGACCAACAAGATGATCATGACGTTTCCCGAAGTGGAGCACGTCTTCGGCAAGGCCGGACGCGCGGACACCGCAACCGATCCCGCGCCGCTGGCGATGATCGAGACCGTGGTCCGCCTGCGCCCCAGAGACGAGTGGCGACCCGGCGTGACCCCCGAATCGCTGCTCCGCGAGATGCAGGGCGCGGTGCAGGTGCCCGGCCTGACGAACGCATGGACCATGCCGATCAAGACGCGCCTCGACATGCTCTCCACCGGGATCAAGACACCGCTGGGCATCAAGGTCGCCGGAGAGGATCTGAAGGTGCTGGAGGAACTCGGGCAAAGGATCGAGCACGTCGTGCGGCAGGTTCCGGGCACGCAGAGCGTCCTTGCCGAGCGTGTCATGGGAGCCAACTACCTAAACATCGCCATCGACCGTGAGGCGATCGCTCGCCACGGCTTGGTCATCGACCACGTGCAGGAGGCAATCGAGGTATCGCTCGGCGGAGTGCATGTGGGGACGAGTGTCGAAGGCCTGCGGCGGTTCCCGATGCAGCTTCGATACCGGCGCGACTTGCGCGACGACATGCCGGCGCTGCGCGACATCTTAGTCAGCACGCCAATGGGGCACCAGATCCCGCTGCAGCAACTGGCGAGCCTGACGTACACCTCGGGGCCGCCCAGCATCAAGAGCGAGAACGCCCGCCCGAACGCGTGGGTCTACGTGGACATCGACAGCGGTCTGGATCTCGCCGCCTACTTGCAAGCCGCGCGCCAAGCCGTGGAGCGGGAGGTCGAGATCCCGGCCGGCTACTCCCTCACGTGGAGCGGGCAGTTCGAGTCGATGCAGCGCGTCGACGAGCGGCTGCGCGTGCTCGTGCCGCTCACGCTCGTGATCGTGTTCATGGTGTTGCTGATCAACAGCCGCTCGTGGCTGACGGCCCTGATCGTGCTGGCAGGGCTCCCGTGCGCCGCGAGCGGCTCGGCGGCCCTCCTCGCCATGCTGGGTTACAACCTCAGCGTCGCGACTTGGGTTGGCTGCATCGCTTTGGCGGGCCTGTACGCGGAAACCGCCATTGTGTTCTGGTTCTATCTGGACAACTCCTGCGCCGAGTACAGCAGGCGCGGAAGGCTGACCACTCGCGGAGACCTCATCGAGGCGATCCGGGACGGGGCGACGTCGAGGGTGCGCCCGATCGCCATGACGGTCGCCACCGACATCTTGGGGCTAGTTCCGATCATGGTGAGCACGGGAACCGGGGCGGACCTGATGAAGCGCATAGCGACGCCCCTCTTCGGCGGCGTGGCCACGTCGGCATTCTTGGTGCTGATCGTGTTCCCGGTCCTGTACTACTTGCGCGCGGCGCGGTCCTTGCCCGCCGGG
This sequence comes from Bryobacterales bacterium, assembly GCA_965207255.1. Taxonomy (GTDB): domain Bacteria; phylum Acidobacteriota; class Terriglobia; order Bryobacterales; family UBA6623; genus VXMF01. Next base: position 2,768,735 of record OZ242276.1, read on the forward strand.
GCGCAGCCTGCGCTGCAGGGGGAGGCAGTGAAATGAGACTCGCAGTGCTGCTCGTACTGACGGCCAGCCTCGGAGCGGCCGAGACCTCGCTCGAAGTCAAGTGGAAGAAGGCGTTCAGGGCGGACCAAGCCGGGACCCTGCGCATCACCGCAGACGGCTTGGAGTTTCGGCCGGGCGGGAAGAACGCGCCCGAACGCAGGTGGGCCTACGTGGACATCCAGCACTTCGACCGGATTGACAAGGCGGAGGTCGAGATCCGGAGCTATGAAGACTCACCGTGGCGCATGGGAAGGGATCGCAGATACCGGTTCGCGGTGCTCGCAGGGGAGTTCGGCGACGCCCTGCTGGAGCAAGTCGTCTCGCGCATCGGCAAACCGGCCACCGATCGCGTCGCGGCGACCGTCCCCGGGGCCGAGCTGGAACTGCCGGCCAAGCACCTCAGGCGCTGGGGCAGCTCGCAGGGGGTTCTCTTCGTCGACGCAGAGCGCATCGTGTATGCGAGCCCTTCGCCGAGGAGGTCGCGAGCGTGGCTTCTTGGCCGGGACGTGGATGCGGTCTGGTCGTCCGATCCGTTCCGCTTGGAGGTGCATGCCTTCGATGGCCGGGACGGCTACCTGCGCCAGCCGAGCGTATACCGGTTCGCCCTCAAGCGCCCCTTGGACCGGGAAGCCTACAGGCGGCTGAAGATGAAGATCTACGAGTTGGGCCGGGAACCATCCACGGGACATTGAAGCTTCGCGCCCCAAGCGTTCCGCCCGGCCGTGGGCGCGACCGGCGGCTCCGTACAATCAATGCACATGCCGCCATTGCCGATTGTCCAAGCCGGGGAGCTGGCCTACGAAGTACATCACGACTGGGGTGCGCTTCCGGCCAGCATCCGCTACGGCAACTGCCACGGGGTCCAAATCGATTCCCAAGGGCTGGTCTACGTCCACCACACCGTGCACGAAGATTCTCCCAGCGATCACTCGCTGGTGGTGTTCGATCCGCAGGGCGCGTTCGTGCGGGCGGGGGGCGGGGCGTTCGCGGGCGGGGCGCACGGCTTCCGCCTCGCTCGCGAGGGCGCAGACGAGTTTCTCTACTTTTGCGACATCCGGCGCGGCATCGTGCAGAAGACCGACCTGGACGGTAACGTCCTGCTGACCTTGGGCTACCCGTCAGAATCGCCGGCCTATGCCGTCCGCGAGGGCCGGCTCGCCCCGTCTTGGAAGCCCACGAATCTCGCCGTGGCGCAAAATGGCGACATCTATGTCGCGGATGGTTACGGCTCGAGCTACGTGGTTCGCTACGACCGTCACGGCCACTATATCCAGACGTTTGGCGGCGGGCGCAGCGAGGCCGCCGGCGATCTGAACTGTCCGCACGGAATCGAGGTCGACAGCCGCGGCGGAGCCGAGGAAATCCTCGTGGCGGACCGGTCCAATCATCGCCTGCAGTACTTCGACCTTGACGGCCATCACCTGCGCTTTGCGGGAGGCGTCGATCTGCCGTGCCACTTCGACATGCACCCCGACGGCACGCTGCTGGTCCCCGATCTCGCAGCGCGGGTCACTTTGCTCGATTCAGAGAACAAGCTGATCGGCCATCTCGGCACCGGGCCGGGCGACTACCGAGAGCGGCGCTTGCTCGATCGCAGCCACTTCCCCGCCGGCCAGTTCATCTGCCCGCACGGCGCATGCTTCGACTCCGCGGGCAATATCTTCGTGGTGGAATGGGTCGAGATCGGCCGCGTGACGTTCCTGAAGCGGATTCGCTAGCCCGCCGGGCACGACATGATCCCGATCTCGACCGCGGCGGCCATCGGCCCCTTGCGGACGGAGGACACGAAGTAATCTGACTTCAAGTGATGGGCGCGTTGCTACAAGGCGCTGCGCCTAAAAGACCCGGAAACTCGTCCCGACCGTGAAGGTGCGGCCTTCCCTGTACCCGAGAAACGTCTCGCCGCCCTGCGTCCAGAACCAGCGAGCGTTGTTCAGGTTCTCGGCCGCGATACGCAGCTTCCAGCGATCATCGCCCTTGAGCGTGAGCTCGTACACCAAGTCTGCGGTCGCCAAGCCGTCCTGGACCACGTCGGGCAGCCCGAACGCGCCCACATCGGTGATGCGGCTCGAGAAGTAGTTCAGGTAGAAGCGCGCCGTGCTCCGCGCTTTGGGCCGCGCCCACTCCGCGATCACGTTCGCCACGTAGCGCGACTGGCCCTGCATCGGGCGCGCCAGCGAAGTCAGCACAACGGTCTCCGAGACGTTGCTGAGGTCGATGTTGGAATCCACCATCGTGAGATTCGATGACACGGCGAATTCGCGCAGCCGCGGCGACACAAAATCCAAGCCGCGCCGGAACTCGAGCTCCACGCCGTAGTTGCGCGCTGCCGTCGCGTTCGAGAATGTGCGCAGAAGCGCTACCGCCGCGATCATGGTCTGTTCGATCGGGCTGTCGAAGTTCTTGAAGAAGAAGCTCGCCGCCAGCAGTTGGTTGCCGCCGGGGAAGTACTCCCAGCGGAAGTCGTAGTTGCTGATGTCGGTCTGCACCAGGTCCGGATTGCCGATGGTCTGCAGGCCGCCCACCACGTTGAGGAAGCCGAAGCGCGCCAGTTCGCGGAAGTCCGGGCGCGAGACGGTCTGGCTGTAGCCGACGCGCAGGTTCTGCTTCGGCGACAGCGAGTAGATCACGTTAATGGCGGGCAGGTAGTTCAGCGCGTCGAACGGCGCGGGCTCGCGGCCCGTGGTTGGCTGGAACTGGTTGAAAGTCGTCACGTCCTGCTGCATGTCTTCCACGCGCAGGCCGCCGATGAGGCGCCACTTGGCCGCGAAGTTCAGTTCGATCATGCCGTAGTAGCCGAACACGTCACGGGTGCCCCGGTAGGCATCGGTGACGCGGGTTGTCTCGCTCAGTTCGAAACCGCGCGGGCGGATGTTGTCGGAGGAGAACAGCTCGTTGGGCGCCAGCGTCAGATCGATCCCGCGCGTTCTGCGCAAGTTGTAGCGGAAGCGCCGCGAATTGAAATTGCGCCCGCGCGATGAGTAGTTCGCGCCGAAGCGCACTGCACCGCTGAAGCCGCCCCGGTAGAACGGCACCAACATGTCGACGCTCGGGTTGAGGATGGTCTCGTTGAGGTCGTTGAACATGCGAAAGGCGCTCTGGCTGTCATCGAAGAAGATGAACGATTCGGTGCGCGGCTGGAAGATCTGCAAACTCTCGCGCAGATCCGGCTCGTCGCGTGTGGCCTTCGAGTACGACATGCTCCACGTCAGGACACTGTTGTTCAGTCCGCTGAACAGGTGCTCGCCGTTCACCTGGGTGTTTTGAACGGTGCGCTCGATAAAGCGCAGGCGCTGGTTGCGGATGTCGGTGTTGAAGTCTTGGTAGTAGCCCTCGTAGTAGCGCGCGCTGTCGTCGGTGTCGCGCGAGAAGAAATTCTTCAGCGAGAGCTTGTGCGCCGGCGTGAACTGGTAGGACACGTTCAGCACGCCGCCCAAGCGCGCGGATTCGGTCGACTCGTCATAATCGAACGCGCTCTGCAGCACCGGCGGGCCGGCGTTGGTCGGATCGCTGGAGGCCATCGGGTTTGGAAAATAGTAGTTGCGCTCTTGGTCGAAGATCGACCTCAGCGAGTTCGAAAAGGTCAGCGCGCCTACGATGCCGAGCTTTCCGAAGGTGCTGCCCGCCACGATGTTCCAGCTCATCGAAGGCCGGCTCAAGTCGCGCGGCGCCCGCTCCCAGTTGTTGGAGAAGGCGCGCCCGAACTCCTGCAGTTCGTCACGGCTGAACGTGAAGCGGTCCACGCGCTGGTCCGCCGGGATGGCGCTAGGCAGGGCGCGCGTGCCATCGTCGAAGCCGAAGAAGTCGCGGCCGCCGCCCGGATAGCCGAGGAACGTATGACCCTGCGTCTGGTCGTTATAGCCGATCGAGTAGCTCACGTTGAGCGTCGGCCGAGTCGGGAACTCGGTCGTCTCAACCTGCACCAGGCCGGCGGAGAACTCGCCCGGCAGGTGCGGCGAGTATGTTTTCTGGACCTTGATGTTGTCAATCAGGCTGGCCGGGAACAGGTCGAGAGGCACGACCCGGCGCTCGGGCTCCGTGCTGGCCAGCAGCGCGTTGTTCAGCGTCGTACCGCTGTAGCGCGGATCCAGGCCGCGCACGAACACGAAATCATTCATGGTCGTCACGCCCGTGACCTTCTCGATAGCCTCGGACGCATCGGAGGACGTGCCGCCGCGAATCTCCTCGGCGCTGATCGTGTCAGACACGGTGGCTGCCAGCCTGCGCTCGACCAGCATCGCCTCCTGTGTGGCCACCGACGAGGCCACGGCGGCGACCACGTCCACGACGGTCGTCTCGCCCTTGGAGGACATGACCGTGCTGGCGTCGGCGATCTCGCCCGCGAGCACTTGCAAGCCTTCGACGTTGACCGCTTGGTGATTGGCGGACGTGTAGCTGACCGTGTAGGTGCCCGCCGGGACATTGTCGAGCATGAAGCTGCCCTCGATCGTCGTGGTCGCCGTCACGGTCAACTCGCCTGTCATCTCGACTTCGACTTGCGGGATCGGGTTTCCGGTGCTGGCGTCATAGACGAATCCCAGCACGCTTCCGCCGCTATCCTGCGCCTGCAGGGTGGCACCGCTAGCGGCCAGCAAGGCGGCCATGGTCGCAAGAAGGATCTTGCGTAGATGAAAGCGCATTGATTGGTACCTCGATTCCACCGCAACGGCTCCGGCGCAGCGCGGGCCCGGAAGCGTCCCCAAGAACGGCCTCCGGCGCAGCCGCGCTGACTCTCACCGTATTGCCGTTGCGTTACCCCTATGCGGCATTGCCGTTAAGGTTTGATGAACCCTCGCTTGGATCACGCACGGTGTAGCCAAATCCGCGCACCGAGCGGATGTACTGGGGATTGGAGGGATCGTCCTCGACCTTGCGCCGCAAGCGACGGATATGCACGTCCACGGTGCGGTCCGTGACGTGGCAGGCCAAGCCCCAGACGGCTTGCAGCAGGGCCTCGCGGCTCCACACACGGCCCGGCTGGCGCAGCATCCGCTCCAAGATCTGGAATTCGGTGGCGGTCACCGTGATCGGGCGCCCATTCAGGCGCACCTCCCGCCGGTCTTTGTCCAGTTCAAGATCGCCAACGCGGGAGATCGAATCCATAGCCCGGCTCGAGCGCAGCCGCAGCTTGAGCCGAGCCACCAGTTCGCGCACGGAAAACGGCTTGACGACATAGTCGTCGCCACCGATCTCCAATCCCCGCAACCGGTCCGCCTCCTCGGTGCGCGCGGTCAGGAAGACCACCGGAACGTCCCGCAGGGAGGGATCTCGCCGCAACTCCTTGCAGACGGTGAACCCATCCAAGCCGGGCAGCATCACGTCTAGCACGATGGCGTCGGGCTGGACGCGTTGACAGAAGTCCGTGGCGGACGAGCCATCGTGGATGCAGGCGAATTCGAATCCCTCCTGTTCCAAGGCGTACTGCAGCAGGCCCGCCAAGTCTCGATCATCTTCGATGACAGCAATCTTGAGCGACACTTGGTCCCCTGCTCGCACAATAGCCAGCACGTCGTTAAAGCCGGGTTTCGAGACCGTTAAAGGTTGGTGAAGGAACCTCGGGCCGGGATGCCGCTGCCTACCCACCCCGGACGCGGTCGTCCTCCTTTGAGTCCGGTGGGTATGTCCTGATCGACGAGTTGCGCAGGAAGTTGAAGCGGCTGTGCAACCAAGTGTTCCGACAGCACAGGATCGCCTAGGAGGAGCGCCAGGAGTCGAGCGGTTACGGTATGCAGGTGTGCCACTTCGGCAGTCCCATAAGGAAGCCCCTTGCCTTGCAAATTCTCCGTGCTAGCTTGCCCCGACCGGCAGCGATCGATGCAAGAAGGTCCAGACTGCGTTCAGAAGGCACCTTTGCGATGCTCTCGAGGGAAGCGAATCACACCTTGGGCTCGCCAAGGGAGGATTCATGCACAAGGCGGACAACTACGATGGTCCGCACCTCAATTTGATCATGTCCAAGGACACCGGTCTTCAGCATGTCCACGGAATCAATCCTCCCAAGGATCTTCGCCGACCGTATATGTGCCCAACAGGCTCTCCAAGGTCCCGTCGTGTGCAGACTTCCACCGTTCCTTGGCATCAGGTGAGGTCTGGTCCCAAACACGCGCCCAGAAGATGCAAGCGTAGGTTCGCACCTTCTCTTCCTTGCCAGCATTGTGGACGGGGCCGATCGCAGCAACCACAGCAGCGTCGCTGAGGGGTACGTTGTAGGGCAGCCGGTGGAGCTGAAGGGCTCGGGCCTCTTCGGCATAGCTAGAGTAGCTTGAGTGTTCGTCATCTGTGGCCCCACCGGGCGGAGCTGAGACTGGACGCAAGACCATGCTGTCGTCGAATACTGCCACTTCGAATGTGTAGTAGGGCTTTTCGCGGTCACTGCCCTTTGCATCGGAAACTCTCTCGTACCAGCAGGGCGGATTGTGGCCTTTCTCTCGTAGAACGTCGAGCGCCCTCCCGGCGCGAGCAGCTATTTCTTGTGCCTCGTCCCTAGCGGTTTCGGCTTCCTCCACTCGTTGCTCGGCCTGTTCCACCTTGATCTTTTCTTCTTGGATTGCGTCGGACGCACGATCTAGCAACTCGCGAATGTCTTCGGGCAAGCGGTTCTCGCTCTCGTCCGACGAGTCATCCGGGGCCCGAATCTCGTTTTCGTGTCCTCGCTCCAAGGTGACCGGTTCGTCCGGGACGGGTATCGATCCCTTGTACTCCTCCACAACCTCCCGGACGCCTTCAATGATTGATTTCGCCTCCTTTAGCTCCTTTTCGGCGTTCGTCGGCTTCCCGCCCGTCGCGGTTTCCCATTCCTGTGCCAGAGCAAGAAAAACCAGCATCAACAGGAACAGCAGGAGGATAAAGACCTCCGCCACCGTTAGGCCCAATACGGTGCCGCGCCGATAGGCGGAATCCGGGTTTTCCCGGACAGATGTTGCACGCTCTCTCGGCACGCCTCAGTCTTTTCGCACCAAGCCCTTCACCCATTTCCACGTCGTCTCCATCCGTCGGCTCCTGCTTCGGCGCGGAGCGCCGGGGCTGCGCAGGGCCTCGGCAACGCGGAGAGCTTGCTCCAACGAGTCCCTGATTCCCTCGACAACGGCCAGTGATCTGTCTGTCACTTCCGAAATCCCTTCCGCCGCCAGCCTCGCCGCTTCCACATCGTTCGTTGCTTTCTTCAACCGTTCCTCGGCTGCTTCCGTGATCGCCGTGACGGAGTTCAACCACTTCGCACCTTCTTGGTCCAGCTGATCTCTAGCAACTTTCATGAAGCTCGCTGTGGCGTCTCGGTATTCCGCCAGACCCGTTTCATGGATGTCTCTTGCGCCCTGCGCAAGTGCTTTGTAAGCATCGGCAATCTCCACCGAGCGACTATCCACGCTCGCCGCCGCCTCGGTGGCGGTCGCTCCGAGGGACCGGGTGCCCCGCTCAGCGGCTGCAAGGCCAGCGGCGAGCGAATTCAGGGCTTCACTTGCAGCGGCCACTCGATTCAGAATTGTCGATATCTCGGTCGCATCAGATGCCAGTTGGAGGCGGGCCGACTCTGAAACTGTCGTCAATTCTTCGGCAAGACCGCGCCAAGCGGTCTCGGTCCGCGCAGTGGCCGAAGCGACTTCCTGATCGAGATGCTTCCCAAGATCATTGCTGGCGGCGGCGATGGCTTCCGTAGACTGTCGCCACATCGCCATGACCTCGGAGAGTCCGCGTTTCGACTCATCCGACATCCTGTCGTTGAACTGACCAATCAGAGTCTCGGAATGTGCCTTGGCCTGTTCCGCCTGATTCTGCGTCACGCGCGTGAAATGGCTGAAGGCATCGGTCGCTTCTCGAAGCGTGCGCCGCAGCGCCATTACGGAGTCGGAAACACTGGGTGGCAACGCCTCGAATTGAACGTCATCTGGTTGTCGGTCAAGGGCCTTTTCATCGCTAAGACTCTGGAGTAGGATCCGTCCGAGAATCCCCGCTATCGTCGAGATCAACGCAATGCCGAAGTTGCCGATTAAGTCGTGGGTGCGCTGCCTTACATCATCACCTTCCGGTTGGAGCACGAAGAGTTGGAGCAGCGCGATGATGAGAGACGACAGTGTGAACAGCAGACCAAGGTAATAGAGATTGTCGCCAGCCAAACGCAAATCTGTCGCACGACGACTGTAGCGACTGTAGTAGTGGCGACCGAGCCATGCAATGATCAGCAGAGCGATGATGGCGGCGAAGCCGGCCGCAAATGTGCTCTCCTTGCTCGAAAACACTATGCGGACAATGACGAACGAAATCACTCCGCCTAGGAACGCTGAGAGTAGTGGGCGAACCACTAGATGGACCTCTGGAAGACAACGTTGCCGCCGAATTCTTGGACTAGCTTCGTCCACCAGTAGTAGTGGTCTGTCGTTTGCCAATCCGCGTCGCCGCTGCGTTCCAATCGGTACAGGCTGACTTCGACACCAGAAAGATCTGTCCGCAAGTGGCGCAGGTTGGTCTTCACCTCTTCAGGCGCCGGGTAAGAACCGTAGTGCGACAGATACTCGGAATGTTGCAGCAAGTCCGAATACAAGATCAGATGCACGGGTTTGGCTTCAGCGGTCGAATTCCGTTGGCTCGTCACGTGACGCGGGACGATGACCCCGAGCGCTTCCAGTATTGGCGACTGAGCATGTGGAGGGGACTCGGCCTGATCAAACAACGGTTCCACTGCATCGAGAAAATTCTGCCATTGGCGTAGCGCGATAACTTTCCCTTGGGTTAAGCTGTCCGCCACATCCCAGTCGTCGGGGTCACCACCAGGGTTGCACACTCGGATCACGGGCTTGATCTCGGACAGAGTACGGGGGAGTTCGTAGACGACCAGAGCTTCGCCGGGCGCCACCAAGAATCCGGGCTCTCCGCTGCCTCTGGCACCAGTCAGTTCCCCTACGAGGCGCTCCAACTCCTCGCGGAGCTTGAGCGTTAATGGATCGGAGGTGTCCAGCAAGAGCACAGTCGTCCGTGACGGTTCCTTGCCCACTGGACATAGGTGATCGTCCAGCCGTTCCGACCCGCAGCCTAAGTAGATGAGTGCGGCGGTGAGCGTGAGGGCCAGCGTGCGTAGGGGGAACGAGTCCGACAGTCGGAAAGTGTCTGTCATCGGGTTCCGTGAACCTCTCGCTATCCCCTGCTCAAATCTCGTCGAGGGGACTGATTCTGCGGCAGGATTCGCGAAACCACACTTGAAGCTGTCCAACCGTGGCATGAACCCGTTCCATTACGCCTTGAATGCCGACCTCCGCGGAAGGCGTGAAAGATGGAGGCTCCAGAATGGCCGAGTCCACCGGCTCCAGCCTCCCGAAATGCGACGGCACTTGGCTAGTTCGAGCGGTTTCGTTTGCGGTGCGGTAGGCCTTCAGCAGATAGTTCAGGTCGTGTTGATACTGTCCCAAGTTGACTGGGTACTCGTGTACCAACCGCGTGCCACGTCTGCATATCTCGCGCCACCTGCTTTGCTTTGTCCTAAGCGTGTGGCGGATGTCCTCCAGCTTGGACTCGAAACCACTGTAAAGCTTGTCCAGGTCAGCCTGAACTTGGGCGTAAATGCCCAAGTAAGCTTCCTCCGTTTGCTTCAACTGCCGATCCCGGCGACCGTAATCCGGGTAGGCGTCATCCCGCTGCAGCCACTTCCAAGAAGAAAAGCCGAAACAGGCCATTCCGAGCAGAACGAGCAAGACCGAGTGGAAGGAATCGAGGCCGAATGGCTGACCGATCAACCGATTCAAAGCGTCCTCCCCGATCCGGAATACATCAGCGCTTCGATCTGTCAAGACAACCTGTGTGCTGTCCCGGAAGTGACCGACCGCCAGATTGAACAAGAAAGCGACGAGCGTGATCAAAATGATTACCGCCCAGGAAAACGCCGCTCTCGATCGCTGCACGTGATTCCGCTGGCGCAACAGCGCGCCCATCGGAGATCCCAAGACAGCGACATTGACACCGCTGATCAATGCCATCTGCAAGACGGCGCCCAGCAGGCCGAGTGGAATTACGTCCATCAGGAGCGATGCGTTCAAGATGATCTCGACACCAGCGCAACCCAGAATGAACATCCAGACGGTGGATCGGTGCGAGTAATCAGGTAAACGCGTCAATCCCGATTCCTCTTGAAACGTCTTGAGGTCCTGGCGAGCAACAGAAACTTCCCTCGCTAACCTGGCCAAGCGGTTGCGGCCCTCCTTGACCTTTCGCTCCAACGCGATTTCTGCGTTCTTCTCGATCTGATGCACTTCCTGTTCCAGAAAGGCCAATTCCTGAACGTTCTCCAACTGAGCCAACTCGCGTTCGAAATCGGACAGGAGGCGTGCGACATCTTCGCGGCACTTGCGGCCGCGATGGTTGATCCAGTCCACGATCTGCAGTTCGATTGCATCAAGACTGGATGCCTCGGATGGAGGCTGGTTCGCCGCTCCCTGATCCCTGGCTTTCTTGAACACGTCATGCCCTTTGAGCCATCGTTCCAGATCGAGGCGCTCGTACTTTTCTGCGCTCGGATCGAAGCCTGGGACACTACCCTGCTCTGGATCACCAAACCCTGCCCAAGCCATTCCGTGAGTATACGGAGAAATTGCTCTTTGCAACAACAGACTTCCCGTCAACTCCCGGGAAGACGCCTCCGACGAGTGACAGGGCTTGGGATTCGCAGGCCAAATCCGAGCCCACTCGAGACGCGATGACCGCCTCCGAGTCGCCTCGCTGACACGGACAGTGCGACTCGCGAGCCGAACTCTCAATCGGCCATAGACTCGCTATTGGTGGCGGTTCCGGCGCAGCCTCCTCGATTACAAGAACGAAGGCCTTGACATTGAGGATTTCGTGGCTCAATAGCATCGCTTCATTACTCGCTGTGTGCGCTTCACGTACGTTGCCACGCGCCATACTTCCTCCTTGCCAAGGCTTTCCCTAGCGCACTCTAATTCCCACTAAGATGGGGCTTGCTCGCTTCGGATTTCGATTACGAGCTGCCCGGGCGACTGATAGCGCAGCGACCGCTGCCCCGGCGCAGCGACAGCCGCATGCTGGCAATCGACCGCCGGGCGGGCACGTGGGCCGACACCGCGGTCGCTGATCTGCCCCGGTTCGTAGGTCCGGGCGATTGCCTGGTCGTCAACAACAGCCGCGTGCTGCCGGCGAGGCTGCTCGGCACGCGCCGCAAGGCAACCGCACAGTCCCAAGGCGGGGCCGCCGAGATCCTTCTGGTGGAGTCAGATCCGACCAGGCCGGGGCTGTGGCGCGCGCTCGTCAAGCCCGGGCGGAAGCTTCCGCCCGGCACCGAGGTCGAGGTCGGCGGCGTCTCGGTCCGGATCCGGGACCGCTTGCCCGACGGCGTCCGCCTGGTCGAATTTCCGGCCATGGATGTCGCCGCCGTCGAACTGCTCATGCGCGAACACGGCCACATGCCGCTGCCGCCGTACATTCAACGGGGAGACGAAGGCGACGATCGCGAGCGCTACCAGACCATGTTCGCCCGAGCAGCCGGATCGGTGGCGGCTCCCACGGCCGGACTGCACTTTGACGGTCCCTTGCTGGAAAGCTTGCGAGCGCGGGGCGCAACGCTCGCCGAGATTACGCTGCATGTCGGGCTCGGCACGTTTCGCCCGCTGTCGTCGGAACGGATCGAAGACCACACCATGCACGCCGAGTCCTTTGAAATCTCGCCCGGGGCCGCCGCGAGCATTCGGGAGGCGCGACGGATCGTCGCGGTCGGCACTACCGCAGTGCGCGCGCTGGAAACCGCAGCGGTCACGGGAGCGGGCGCAATCGCCCCGCAGCGGCGCAAGACCGACCTCTTCATCACGCCGGGCTTCCGCTTCCAAGCGGTCGGCGCCCTGTTGACCAACTTTCACCTGCCTCGCTCGACCCTGCTGATGCTCGTGGCAGCCTTCGCTGGCACGGATCTGACCCGCGCTGCCTATGCCCACGCTGTCCGGCAGGAGTACCGCTTCTATTCCTACGGCGATTGCATGCTGATCACCTAGCGCCCGGCGTGCGCTCCGCCAGCCAAGCGCGCAGGGCCGGCACGGCGTCGAACAGGTGGTCGGGCCCACTGGCCGCCAAGCGGTCGCGGGACGCGCCCTGCGCCCACGCAGCCGCGACACTGGTAATGCCGACCTCCTTGGCGGCGCGCACGTCCGAGGGCGAGTCCCCCACCCCCGCCACCTCGCCGGGAGCGAGGCCCCAGCCGGCCAGCACGCGCCGCATCGCGGCGGGTTTGACCCCGCCGGCGGCAGAGCCGGCCTCGACCACTGGGAAACGACTGGCGAGCCCGAACGCTTCCAGGGAGATCCGGGCGCTGCGCGGTCCCTTGCCCGTGACGATCGCCAACTCCACGCCGTCGTCGCGCAACATCTGCAGCAAGTCCGGAATGCCGTCAAACGGCTGCGGGCAACGCGCATGGGCCAAGCGGTATTCGGCGAGGTACTCGTCGAGCGCCGCGGCGGGATCGTCCGGGCAGAGCCGCGCTAGGATGCCTTCCTCGCTCGGCCCGAACATGGCATGGATCTCGGCATCGCCGTACTCGCGGCCGAGCCGCCGGGCGAAGACGCGCGCGAAAGCGCGATAGCAGACCGCGAGCGTGTCCCCCAAGGTTCCGTCGAGGTCGAAGATGACGCCGCGCAAGATATGCCTCAGCGCGTCAGCGCGTCTTGCTCCCACGGAGGCGTGGCGTGCAGCAGCCGACCTAGGTCAGGTTCGGCCTCTAGGATGCGCTCGCGCATCTCCCAAGCGACCTTTCGGTAGGAAATATGGCCCTTGACGCCTGAACGGACGCGGATGATGTACTCGGCTTCGGCAAAGTCCATCTTGAACAGCGAGCGGCAGCGGGCGGCGAATGGCAGCAGGTAGTGGCTGGCGGGCTCCGACGCCGCGCGAATCGCGGCGCGTGCCGCGGCCGTGGCCGCCAGGGCGCGGTCGAAGATCTCGCCCACCCCGGCCTGGTCCAACAGTTCCGGCCGCTCGCAGCCCAAGCGGTCCGAGAACGACTGGCGGATCTGCTGGCAACGGCGGTGGCGGTGCATGTCGCGGTACGCGCCGATGTCGCACACGATGTCGAACACGTAGCGATACCCGCTGCGGAACGGCTGCATGAGCTCGTCGCGCAAGTGGCGGCCTTCCAGCGCCGTGTCCAACACCTCCAGCTTGCGCGCCGTGCTCCAGCCGCCGACCGCGTCCAATATGACGCGGAAGGGGTGCTCGGTCACGGCATACAGCCAGCTTGCAACGGATTCGTCCAGGGCGTTGCCCGGCTGGACGAGCTCCACGGCGCGCGGCGCGGCATAGCTGCCGGGGTCGAAGTTCTGGCTGGCCCAAGCCGCGACCCGCCGCTTGGCGCGCAGCTGTGCGAGGTCCGGATCGGCGTACTTGGCCAAGGTGGGGGCGAGTGGCTCGCGCGCCTCGTCGGGCTCGAGCCCGCAGGCCGGAGGAGCCGCGCAGGCCTCGTGCATCTCTTCGGCCAGCGAACGGACCTCCCCGTACTCGGACACGCCTAGCTTGCGCATCTGCTTCTCAAGCGTGCGAATGCTGGTCACCTGCCCGATGTTCGTGGAAATGCCGGCAAACAGCAGATACCTGGCCACATCAAAGGCGCGCGCCTCGATCGTGCGCCGGTACGCGCCGGCCTTCATGGCGTCGGGCTTCGGATTGGCCTCGCGCAGCGGCTCGATCAGCGCGGCGTGCAACTCCAGATAGGCGCGCAGCTGGGCCGCGGCCGCCCCGGCATAGACGCTTTCCAGCGCGGTGCCGCGCAACTCGTCCGGGACGATCACCCTGCCCTTGGAAAAGTCCTGGTAGCGGCTGGACTTGGCCTGTCCGTCCCACAGCTGCTCGTCTTCGATCTCGATGGCGGCCAGCTCGGAGATCCCCTCGAAACAAAAGATGCAGTGGCCCAGGTCCGCGATCGAGGCGTGGCCGTACTGGAAGTAGAAGCTGTCTAGGAACTTCGCGGCGCTGTGGCCCTTGACCCAAGCCAAGCTGTCGGTGATCGAGTCGGGGGAGCGGCTGTACCGAGCGAGCGCGTAGGCGCTCTTCTCCGGCGGCATCGGCGCGACGACCACGACGCGGCGTTGGGCGGACTCGGCGTCGTGCGACATAAGCGTGTGGCGGCCCCCGCGAAGCCTCCGGGCGCGAGGAGTTGCGGGAACCTGCGATTGTACAAGCCTCGCGACTCGCTAACCCCGCCGGGCCGCTTGGGCTGGGTTGACACAAGGCCGCGAAAACGGTCAAGATTCTCTTTTCGCCGCCCGCCGCGCATCGCTTGCAGCACTTGGCGAGCAAGGAGACCTGCACCATGGAAATGCTGATTGCCGGAGACTGGACCGGCGGCGTCGGCTCGATCCCCGTCCTGAATCCATACGATGGCACTGAGGTCGACACCGTGCCGCGCGCCTCCAGCGCCGACATCGACCGTGCGATCGCGTTTGCGGTCGAGGGCGCCAAGAGGGTCAAGGCGCTGTCGGGCTACGAACGCTCGAAACTGCTGATGAAGGCTGCCGCCCTGATGGAGGAGCGTCTCGAGGATCTGGCACGCACCATCACGCTCGAAGAGGGCAAGATCATCGCCGAGGCCCGCCTCGAAGTGGATCGCGCCAAGGAGACCATCATCGGCTCGGCCGAAGAGGCTAAGCGGATCGGATCGGAGGTCGTGCCGCTCGATGGGGCGCCGGGCACCGGCAATCGTTTCGGCTTCACGCTCCGCGTGCCTTGCGGCGTGGTGCTGGCCGTGACGCCTTTCAACTTTCCGCTCAACCTCGTCTGCCACAAGATCGGACCCGCCTTCGCTGCCGGCAACAGCGCGATTCTCAAACCCGCCACCGACACGCCCCTAGTAGCGCTGAAGTTCGCCAAGCTGCTGCTGGACGCGGGCCTGCCACCGGAGGCCATCCAAGTCGTGACCGGCTCCGGCAGCGAAGTTGGCCGCCAGTTGTGCTCGGATCCCCGCATCCGTAAGATCAGCTTCACGGGCAGTCGCGACGTCGGCGAGGCCATCTGCGGCATGGCCGGGCTCAAGAAGGTCACGATGGAGCTGGGCAGCAACTCTCCCGTCATCGTGCTGCCGGACGCCGATCTCGACAAGGCCGCAAACGCCATCGTGGCCACCGGCTTCGCCAATGCCGGCCAAGTTTGCATCAGCGCCCAGCGCATCCTGGCCCACGAAGAGGTCTATTCGGATCTGCTGGACAGCCTCGGGCCTCGCGTGCGCGGCCTGCAGACGGGCAATCCGCTCGATGATGACGTCCGCGTCGGCCCGATGGTCCGCGAGAACGACGCGATCCGCGTGCAGGAGTGGATCCGCGACGCGGCCGCAACGGGCGGCCGACTGATGGCTGGCGGCGAGCGCGACAGGGCGATCGTCGAGCCGGCCATCGTCGCCGATGTCAGCCCCGACATGCGCATTTCCTGCGATGAGCTGTTCGGACCGGCAGTCGGTCTGACGCCCTTCGAATCGGTGGATGCGGCGATAGCAAGCGCCAACGACACCAACTACGGCCTGTCCGCGGCGATCTTCACCGAGAGTCTTGACAATGCGATGCGCTTCGCCAGGGAAGTCGATTCGGGCAACATCCATATCAACTGGGGCACTCAGTGGCGGGCCGACCTGATGCCCTACGGCGGCCTCAAGGAGAGCGGCTTCGGCAAGGAGGGCCCGCGCTACGCGGTCGAAGAGATGACCGAAACCAAGATGGTTGTAATGCACTTGCCCTGATTGCCTCCGGTTCCGAGACTTCAACTTGGACTCGTCGCCCAGAGGATCGGTCAAAGGAGCAATCTAATGATCGTTGCGATCAATTCGTCCATCGGGAGGTTTCGAATTGCTTGAGGCGGCTGAGGCTAAGATGTCGCGACGCGAACGCATCGAAGACGCCGGCGTGGCTGCACGAGGCCCTGCAGCTTGAATCCTGCATGGTTTGGCGTCGCATGTCGAGAAGGAGCGCGTGTGTCCGGTTGCCGGAAGCTTACGGCTGGCTGCATTGCAGTGAAAACGATGGCGCGCCACCCGCCACCACTCGCCATGGGTCATTACTCTAGCGACCGGACACACTTAACACTGGGCCGGTGTCCTGTGTAGAACGGGGGTAGTGAGGACAGGCTCCGCATTTGCAGCCTCGAGACGATGGCTTGGCTGCGAGCTGGTGCGGGCGGTGGCCGCTTAAGCGAATGCGCTCTCGAACACTTCCATGTTGCGTGTCTTGGCGTTGAATTCCACGCCCACCAAATGGATCGGCAGCCCGAGGCGGCGGTACTTGGCCGCATAGTCCCGTTTCTGGAGTTGCCGCAACGCCGCGCCGGCCTCCCTCGCGGCGAATACCTTGAACTCGAACACATACATTCTGTCAGCGGCTTTCACCACCAAGTCCGCGCGGCCCGTGCTGCTGCTGTCCTCCGCCGTCACCGTTGCCCCCGACCCGACGAAGAAGCTGTAGAACACACTGGCGTAGTAGCCCTCGTAGTCCGCGATCGTGTTGCGACTGTGCCAATGGTACGGAATGCCGGCGAACAAGGCCCGGAACCAAGGCTCCAATCCATCCAGATCGGCCGCGCGCAGCAACCGCTGCAAGGCCTGGCTCTGCGCTTCGCGGCGACTCGGGTCTCCGACGATGTAGTTCAAGAGGCTTAGATTCAGGCTTTGGCGCACCTCGCGGTTGGGATATACCAAGCGAAAGTACTCGATACCGTCGACATCCCGCTCACGCCCGCCGACGGTCAGATAGCCGGTCTGGAACAGCAGGGCCGCCGGAGCAATGCTACCCACGTCGAAGCTGCCGAGCAATGCCGTGCTCGCGCGCAAACCGTCCAGCCGGTCAGCGCCCACGCAGTGCTCCGTCAGCGACTGCGCCAGAAAAGTCGGCGTGCCAGTCTCAAACCACCACGCGTTGAATTCGTGTTCGGCAAACAGGAGCAGAACATCGAAGGGGTTATAGACCTTCCGCTCCCCGCCCCAGCTATAGCCGTTGTACCACTCGCGGATTCGCTCGCGGTCCAAGCTTGTCAACTCGGCTGCGAACACCTTGTCCAGATCAGCGTCCGTGTAGCCGCAAATGGCCGAATAGGACGGGTTCAAGGTGATATCGCGCAGATTGTTGAGTCCGGAGAAAAGGCTGACGTTTGAGAACTTGCTAACACCGGTGAAGAAGCAGAAGCGAACATGGGCGTCGCAAGACTTGATCATCCCGTACAGCCCGCGCAGATAGTCACGGTTGGCCCGAGCAATGTCAGGCTCTTGCAGGACATCGAGGATCGGCTTGTCATACTCGTCGACCAGCACGACGACTCGTTGTCCCGTTTGATGATGCAGTGTGCGGATCAGATTTCGGAATCGTCGCGAAGCCGAGGAGCGGTGCGGCTGGATGCTTGCGTCGCGCTCCATTTCGGCCAACTGCTCTTGGACGTCCTCGTCTAGTGCGCTGAGTGTTGTCGCGTTGAGCCCTGCGAAGTCGAGCCGTACGACCGGACTACGCACCGACCAGTCCCAGTGAATGTAGGCTTCGAGTCCCGCGAACAGGTCTCGGTCACCCTCGAAGAGATGCTTGAGCGTATCGACGAAGAGACTCTTGCCGAAGCGGCGCGGCCGCGACAGGAAGAAATGCGACCCTTCCCGCAACAAGCGCAGGGCATAGCCGGTCTTGTCGACGTAGTAGCAGTTTCGCTCGCGAATCTTGCGAAAGCTTTGGATGCCGACTGGCAGGGTGCGCTTGTCCATAGCTCAGCTTCTACGGTAGCCCGTTGGCGCGCTAGTGCCAAGCCCTGCGTGGCGTCATGAAGTCGGCTGGCGAGCGGCGGCAGCCGGGCGTGCGGCCGCAGGCAGAGCGGTTCCGGCGGCGGGGTCCCGCCGACGAGCAGCCACAGGTTTCACCCTCGGCCCGATCTTGGAACGAGCGATGCTTCAGCAACTCGGCCGCGACGTGTCGCTTCACCTCCGCCGACCGCGCGTCCAACTCGCTCCAAGCCTGCAGGCCGCGGCCTGCCTCCGGAGGCCAGCCAGTTCGTGACCGGATCCGGCAGCGAAACCAGCCGCCAGCTGCGCTCGGATCCTCGCATCCGGAAGACCAGCTCACGGGCAGTCGAGACGCAGGCGAGGCAATCCACGGAGTGGCCGGACTCAAGCAGGTGACGATGGAACTCGACAGCAGCTCTCCCGTCATCGTGCTGCCGGAAGCCGGCCTCGACAAGGCCGCAAACGCAATCGCGGCCGCCTGTCTCGCCAATACCGGCCACGTTTGCATCAGCGCCCAGCGTATCCCTGCCCGCGAAGCGGTCGATTCGGATCTGCTCGATACCAGGGCCGCGCGTGCGCGGCCTGCAGACGGGCAATCCCCTCGATGACAACGTCCGCGTCGGCCCCATGGTCCGCGAAAGCGACGCGACCCGCGTGCAGGAGTGGACCCGCGACGCAACCGCGGAGGGCGCGACAGGGCGATCGTCGTCGATGTCAATCCCGACATGCGCATTTCGCGCGACCAGCTGTTCGGGCCGGCAGTCGGTCTGACGCCGTTCGAATCGGAGGATGCGGCTAAAGCAAGCGCCAACGGTGCCAACTACGGCCTGTCGGCGGCGATCTTCACCGAGAGCCTCGACAATGCGATGCGCGTCGCCAAGGAAGTCGAGTCGGGCAACATCCATATCAACTAGGGCGCTCAGTGGCGGGCCGACCTGATGCCCCACGGCGGCCTCAAGGAGAGCGGCTTCGGCAAGGAGGGCCCGCGCACGCGGTCGAAGAGATGACCGAAACCAAGATGGTCGTAATGCACTTGCCCTGATTGCTGCCTCTCTGGAGCCCTCGATCAACCAGACCCAAGGCCCAGCTGGCGCAGCGGGGCCAACCCGCGAACCCGCGCTAAGATGGTCCCGGCGCCCGGATCGGCCGATCGCGGTCCCGTCAGCCGCCGCGACCGGGCGCATCGCGTTCGCCAAGGTGAGGGAGATTGGTGCGACACCTAGGGCGACCGACGAACGGCGATGCCCACCGATTCCCAACGTCCTACTCCCTCCGCCTAGTCTGCCTGGCGTTGGTCGGGGTAATCATCTGGCTGGCCTCGGGGCCGGAAGACATCAGCGAGCACGGTGGCGACATCACGCGCTTCCTGCTGGCCTTTTCCGTAATCTTGCTGGCTGCCAAAGTCGGCGGCGAGGTCTTCGAGCGGCTCAAGCAGCCCGCTGTCTTGGGCGAATTGGTGTTCGGCATCCTGCTAGGCAATCTCGGGCTGCTCGGGCTGGGAGTCGGAGTATTGGCGGACGCTCCGTTCCTTGCCGTGGCGGCGGAGATCGGCGTGATCCTGCTGCTGTTCCAAGTCGGTCTCGAGTGCGACCTAGACGACCTGCTGGCGGTTGGCCCGTCAGCGGTCGCGGTGGCTGTAGTCGGCGTCGCGGTGCCGCTGTTGCTGGGCTTCGCTGTGTCGTACACCTTCATGCCCGAAGATGTCGCGTGGTACGTGCATGTCTTTGTCGGCGCCACTCTGGCTGCGACGAGCGTCGGCATCACAGCAAGGGTCTTGAAGGATCTTGGCTTGATGGAAAAGGCGGAGTCGAAGCTTGTTCTGGGTGCCGCAGTGGTTGACGACATCCTCGGGCTGGTCATCCTAGCCTTCATGCTCGCCTTGGTGCATTCGGCGGATCAGGGCGCAGGTGCGAGCTTCAGCCTGATGCCAATCGTGCTCATCGGGGTCAAGGCGGTCGGCTTCCTAGCCGGCTCGATCCTGATGAGCCGCACGATCGTCATGCCGATCATCACACTGGTGGAGCACTTCAAGTCGAAGTCCGGCGGCATCGTGCTCTCGGTGGCTTACTGCTTTGTGATGTCGGGACTCGCCGAATTGGTTGGTCTAGCCAACATCGTGGGTGCCTTTGCAGCTGGCCTTGTGATTGATCGAGCCGTCACCAAATATTTCGGGGGCAAGGATCCGTTACGCAGGATCGAGCACGACGTGGCACCGATCGGCGCGATCTTCGTACCCGTGTTCTTCGTCTACATGGGCATGCGAGTGGAGCTTTCGCTGTTCGCGTTCCCAGCCGTGCTGGTCTTCGCTGGCCTGCTCAGCGTAACGGCGGTTGTCAGCAAGCTGGTGTGCTCGCTATGCGTGCTGGACAAGGGCCTCAACCGACTCGCGGTGGGGGTGAGCATGATACCCCGAGGCGAAGTGGGCCTGATCTTCGCCGGCGTTGGCTCGTCGGCAATGGTCTCAGGCGAGCCGCTGTTTTCGGCCGAGACGTTCTCGGCCATGGTTGCCATGGTGATGGTGACGACATTGCTCGCGCCGCCGCTGATAAAGAAGGCCTTCGAGCGCGGCTCGCACAGCATTACTCGCCCGCAGGCTGCCCAGACCTGACCCTAGCGAGCGCAGTTACGGCGCATCGCCGGCGCAGCGGAAGCCCAGGT
The DNA here is from genome assembly GCA_965207255.1 of Bryobacterales bacterium. Taxonomy (GTDB): domain Bacteria; phylum Acidobacteriota; class Terriglobia; order Bryobacterales; family UBA6623; genus VXMF01. The sequence goes on from OZ242276.1 coordinate 2,789,148, forward strand.
TGTTCAGGCCCGAGTCGGGCGCGGTCATCTGTCTGGCCGCGACGCGGTAGCCTTGGCAATAGTTTTCGCTGCAGAGCCAGCTGCCGCCGCGCTGGACCTTCTGGTCACCAGTGCGCGGACCTTTTGGATCATCCACCGGAGAGTAGCGGAAATAGTCCGGCGCGTACCAGTCCTGCACCCATTCCCAGACATTCCCCGTCATGTCGTACAAGCCGTAGCCGTTGGGCGGGAACTTCTTGACCGGGCCGTGGCTGCCGTAACCATCCAAGGTGCGGTCCTGGTTCGGGAAAATGCCCTGCCAAAGGTTGGCGTGATGGACCCCGCCCGGCGTTAGCTCGTTCCCCCAAGCGTACTTGGCACCCTCCAAGCCGCCTCGGGCAGCGAACTCGAACTCCGCCTCCGTCGGCAGCCGGGCACCGCGCCAGCCACAGTACTCGGCGGCATCGGCCCAAGACAGGTGGACCACGGGATAGTCGGGCATCTGCTCATGAGACGATCCGGGACCGTGCGGACGGCGCCAGTCCGCCCCGTCGCCCTTGGTCCAGCCGTTGCGGCGCGGGTCGAAGACGCCGGACCAGCCCAGCTTCTCGGACTCGGTGACGTAGCCTGTATCGGCGGCAAAGGCAGCGTACTGGCGGTTGGTGACCTCGTGCTCGTCCAAGTAGAACGGGCCCACGCGGACCCGGTGTGCCGGCCCTTCAAAGGGCTCGCCATCGTCGGTGCCCATCGTGAATTCTCCCCCGTCCAGCAGCACCATTCCGGCGGTATCGGGGGGCGGTCCCGAGCGGCACGCGCTGCACCAGAGCACGGCACCGGCAACCGCAAGAAACACTACACGCAGCATTTGCAGCATTATAGGCTAGCAAAACGAAGTCGAATGGGTCTAGGCTTAGAGATAGATTCGCGACCGTCGCGAATGCCCGCGTAATGCTAGGCCGCTGTAGAATCCGGTTGCGCATGCCTTGTGCGCTGGCCGCGCTCGCGCTCGCCAGCACGGGGGCGGCAGAAGATCTGAGCTGGCGCCGCTTGGGCGGCTCCGGTGTTGCGGCCGGGCTGGCCGGTCCAGCCGGAGGCCCCGTACAGGACGCTTGGTTCTCGGCCAACGGGCGCACCCTGTACGCCTCGCTGCCGGGCGGCGCAGTGTGGTCTAGCGCCGATCTGGGCCTGAGCTGGGAGCGCGCCGCAGACTCCGCAGGGGACTTCCCCGCCGCCTTGGAGCGCGCCCGCCTGGCTGACGGGGCGGCCATCGAGGTGCGCAACCCCTACAGGGCGGGAGTGACCTACGCTCTGGGAGAGCACCTGTACCGCTCCGACGACGGCGGCGCTGAGTGGACCAACCTCACCGCCATCGACGGCGGCTCGCTGATTGGACGCTGGCAATCGGTGCTTGCCATCTCGCCGACAGATGCGGACGTGATCGTCGTCGGCAATTCGATGGGCTTGTGGAAATCCCACGACGCCGGCGAGACATGGAGCAGCCTCAACGGCAGGCTGCCCAATTTCCCGGACGCCCGCTTCCTGGGCACCACTGCGGCCACCGCGCCCTCGCTCGAGGCGCAGCGGCTCGGACGACTGGAGTTGATCCGCACGGGCGCGGGCCGCACCTGGCGCGCTAGGCCCGGCGCACAGTTCGGAGCGAACAGCATCCCCACGTCCGAAAGGACCGATCCGACCCTGACCGCAAGCTTCCTGCCCGCGGGCTACGCTGTGTCGCACCGCGTGTGGCGCGATGGCAAGCCGATCTCCCCGAGCCTGACCGGTTGCGCTTCCGAGGCGGGCTGCGACGGTCACGCGATTAGCGCTTTCGCCATCGGCGACAAGCTCTGGGCGGGCACTTCCAACGGACATATATGGGTGTCGCCCGACGGCGGCGCGAGCTGGGAGCGGGCATGGTCCGACCCATGGCGCACCGCCGTGACGAGCCTGTGGGCGGGCGCGGGACCGCGGGCGGCCGCGCTGGCCGTGGCCGGAGACCGGGTGCTGCGCTCGACCAACGGCGGCACATCCTGGTTCGACATCACGTCCGACCTGCCGACTTCGAACTGGTCGGTCGTGCAGGGGCATCCCGAGGCCTCCGCTGTCTATGTGGGCGGACCGCTCGGGATCTACTTCGCCACGATCGACCTGAAGCAGCCCGGGCCCGCCGGCACGTGGTCCGCGATTACGGGAGACTTGCCTGGCAGCTCGGTGGATGACCTGGCCTTGGAAGCGAGCCGCGGCCGCCTCTACGCTGCGGTACCCGGCTTTGGCGTCTATTGGACCCGCGCCCCGCAGGTGGATCAGGCGCTACGGGCGCTCAGCTCGGCGGATCTGGCAGGCCGCCCGGCCGCTCCGGGCAGCCTGCTCACCATCATTGGGGCCGAGGCCCTGAGCGCGCGGGCCGATGGCAGGCCCGCGCCGATCATCGACGCGACCCAAGGGCGGACCCAGTTGCAGGTGCCGTTCTCCGTGGAGGGCGACTCGTTGCGCCTGCAGCTCGACGCGAGGGATGCGAGCCATGTGCTCGACCTCCCGCTCGCTCAGGTCTCTCCCGCTGTGTTTGTCGTCGACGGCGAGCCGCTGATCCTGGACGCCGGCACGGGTGCGCTGATCGGCTGGAACCGCCCGGCCAAGGCAGGCGGCAATGTGCTGGTCATGATGGCCGGACTGGGCGCGGTTGATCCGCCGTGGCCTGCCGGCATGCCCTCCCCCAGCAGCGCAGCCTCCCGGCCGGTGGCCAACGTGAGGGCCTTGCTGGCAGGCGTGCCGACAGCGGTTGCCTCGATGCAACTCGCTCCCGGCTATATCGGGATGTACCTCGTGGAGCTGGCGATCCCGGCGACTGTCGCGCCCGGCGAGGCGCGGCTGGTCATCGAGGCGGACGGTCGGCCCAGCAACGCTGTCGGCGTGGTTATCGGTCGCTAGCAGCGCCGCTATACTCGCGCGGCACCCGTCGGGTGATGCGGCACAACACCTCGTAGGGCACGCCGCCGATCTGCTCCGCGACGGTTCCGGCGTCAAACGGCGCGGCACCCAGCAGCACGGCCTCGTCGCCCACCCGCGCCGCCGCCGCCGAGCTCAGATCGATGATGGTCAGGTCCATGCTGATCGCGCCTACGATCGGACAGCGCGAACCGCCCAGCAGGACCTCCCCTCGATTCGACAGGCGCCGGTCCAGCCCGTCTGCGAAGCCAACCGAGAGGATGCCGACGCGCATCGGACGAGGCGTGACAAACGACGCCGCGTAACCCACCGCGGCTCCTTGGGGCAGGTCGTGCACGGCGGCAAGCCGCGCCCGCCATTCCAAGGCGGGCAACAAGCCGCGCACCTCGACGGCCCCGCGCCCCACCGCCTTCAGCACGTATCCGTACAGCGACAGTCCCGGTCGCGCCATGGTGCAATTCTTCCGGACTCGGGCGTCGGCGGCGCGATGTATGATCGCGGCGCTGGAAGACGAATGCACGTAGCGCGGCTCGACACCCGCCTCGCGCAGGGCGGACAACTGCCGCTGGAACAGCTCGGCCTGACGCTCGGTCTGGTCGGAATCGAGATTCTCGGGGGAAGCGTAATGCGTGCCAACGCCTTGCACTTCCAGCGCTCCGCACTCGCCCAGTTTCCTGAGCAGGGACGGCGTCCCGGAGCCGTTGCCGGGATGCAAGTCTAGTCCGAGGCGATTCAGGCCCGTGTTGAGCATCAGCTGACACGGCAGCCTGCGCCCCAGTTGGTTGGCAGTCTCGTTCCAGCGCTCCAACTGCTCCTGGGAGATGATCATGGGGTAGACCCCGCGCGCAGCCGCTTCGCGCTCCTCGCCCGGCTCGAAGCCGCCCAGCACTCCCAGCGTCCCGCCCAGCCCGGCCGCCCGCAGCCCTATCGCTTCTTCAAGCGTGGCGACCGCGAAGTGACGCGCGCCCGCGCCGGCCAATGCGCGGCTTACAGCGACCGCCCCATGGCCGTAAGCGTCAGCCTTCACCACGCACATCAGCAGGGTCGGCTTTCCAACGATTCGGTTCAGTTGTTCGTAGTTCTTGCAGATCGCGCCGAGATCGACGATCGCACGGGTCCGCATGGGGCTGAATCTAGCACGAGGCGGGCAGCTTCGCGCGCCAGCGCTACATCCTCGTTGGCACGGGCATGCCCATGACCGACATCAGATCCGCCAATTCCCGCAGCGCCAGGCGCACGATCGCCAGCAGGACCGCCTTGCGCTCCGGATCGCTCTCGTTGAGGATGTGCGTCTGGTGATAGAAGTTGTTGAACGCCTGGGCTGCCTGAAAGGCGTTGCGGGCCAGCTGCGCCGGCTCGCCGGACTCGGCCGCGCGTGCGGCCGTCCAGCGCGACATGGACATTGCCAGCACGAGCTGCCACAGGCTTTCGTCCGCCAAATGCCGCTGCAGCGCCTCGCGCGACGGCAATTCGTTGCCCTCGTTTGCGCTGCTGGCCGCGGCGGCGTGCTTGCGCAGGATATTCCCGGCCCGCACGGCCGCGTACTGCACATACGGCCCGGTCTCGCCCTCAAACGCCAGCGCTTCTTGAAAGTCGAACGCGATGACGGTGTTGCGGGTCACGCGCAGCATGAAGTAGCGCAGCGCCCCGACCGCGATTTGCTCGGCAATCTCGCGGCATTCCGCCTTGGCCAGCTCGGAATGGCGACTGCGCACCTCGTCAAACGCGGTGTCGATCAGCAGGTCCAGCAAGTCGTCCGCCTTCACGCCAAGCCCCTTGCGGCCGGACACCTCGACATACGGCTTGGCCCGGTCCGCCACGCTGAGCTCGATGCCGAGCTCGGCGCAACAGCGCGGGGAGAGTGCCACCATTTCGTACGCGAAATGGACGCTGGCCTGCGCCTGCCGCTCGAACCCTAGCGCCTCCAAGGCTGCCCGCACCACATCTTGGAGGTACGACTGCCTCACGTCGATGACGTTGTACACCTCGTCACCGCAGCCAAACTCCGGCGCGTCGGGCGATCCGCCGTCGGCGGCTGTCACCCAGACGCCTAGCGCCGACGGAATCTGCGCGGGCCGGTACCGGAAATCCTTGCCTGCCAGCAGGCCGAACTTCCACAACTGGTAGGCAATGTCCTTGCCGACGTAGGTGACTGTGCCGTCCGAGCGCACGATCACCTTGTCCGCGTCGGGCGCTGCCTCGTCCGCTGCGGCGGGCTTGGCCTGCCCAGCGCCGGGCCGGCGGAACGCTGCGGCGGGCATCACCCAGCAGCCAGCATTCTTGCCCGAGCTTTCCAAGTGGATCGCGCTCCGCCGCTTGAGCAATTCGAACGCCGCTGACCAAAAGCGCAGCTTGAGGATCTCGCTCTCGCGGGGCAGGACGTCGTAGGCGACGCCGATGCGCCGCATCGTGGCCAAGTGGCAGGCCACGATAGCATCGGCGACCACCGCTCCCAGTTCCGCGATCTCGCCCTCGCCGGATTCCAAGGCGCGCAGCGTGTCGGCGCGCCAAGCGATCGCCTGCGGATCCCCGGCCGCGAACAGTTGTGAGATCTCGGCGTACAAGTCCCAGCAGAAATAGTCGAAGCGGACCCCGGGATCGGCCGCCAGGGCTCGCACGGAGCCAGCGTCTAGGTTGCGCAGGAAGTGAAAGGCGGCCACCACGTCAGCCACTTGCACGCCGGTGTTGTCGATGTAGTTTTGCACCTCGACGTTTCGGCCCAGCGAGCGCAGCAAGCGCACCAGCGTGTCGCCGAGCACGGCGTTGCGGAGATGGCCGATGTGCGCCGCCTTGTTGGGATTGATGTTCGTGTGCTCGACGATCACCTTCGGCGGTGCGGCAGACACGGCCTCGCGCCCAGATAACGCGGCGCCGGCATAGGCCGCGCGGTCGAACCGGGCGTTGACATAGCCGGCGCCGGCCGCCTCAAGCGAGCGGATGCCTGCCACCGGCGGGAGCTCGGCGGCCAGCTCGGCAGCGATCTGGCGCGGCGCTCTGCGCAGAATCTTGGCGAGGCTGAAGCAAACCGGGGTGGCGAGATCGCCGTGTTCCGGCTGCCGCGGCAGCTCGGTCACCACTGCCACCTGTGCGCCGTAGCGATCGGAGATATGCGCCGACAGCGCGGCCTGGAGGCGCTTCTCAAGCGTCAGCAACATTGGTCCGAGACCCCGGTGCAGCGGAGCGGGCAGGACCTGCGCGCCCCCGAAATTCGGAGTCTAGCACAAGGCTCGCTGGGCCGTTGCGCGCGTCGCGGGCGTTTCGCCGCGGTGCGCGACCCGCCCGGATTGACAGCTGGCGCGAGCGGCGGGTAGACTGCGGTACCCTGCATCGGGGCCGGGGAGCGAATGCCATACAAACCCATCGAATCCTATGGAGTCATTGGCGACCTGCGTTCCGTTGCCTTGGTAGCCAACGACGGTGCGATCGATTGGTGCTGCCTGCCGCATTTCGATTCCCCGAGCGTGTTCGGGGCCATTCTCGACGACAAGAAGGGCGGCTCCTTCAAGATCGCCGTGGAGCACGACAGCTCCCACCGCCAGCTATACCTGCCCGAGACCAATATTCTCATCACGCGCTTCCTCAGCGAGCAGGGCGTGGGCGAAGTGATCGACTTCATGCCGATCAGCCCCCACGGGAGCAAGAAACACCACGAGATCGTGCGGATCGTCCACTCCGTGCGGGGCACGCTGCCGTGTCGGATCGACTGCGATCCCGCCTACGACTACGCGCGGGCTGAGCACCGCACCGAGATCGTGCCGGAAGGCGCGGTCTTCAGCGCGACGGGGGCGGACTTCGCGCTGTTGAGCCCGGTTCCGCTGCAAGAGACTTCCACAGGGGTCCATGCCAGGTTCGTCCTCGAGCCGGGCGAGCAGGTCGTGTTCGTGTTCCGGCAGGGCGCGTCCGGGGAGGGCCGGCGGCTGATCGAAGCGCCGGCAGACGGGCAAGCGGCCCTCGAGCGCACCACCCAGTATTGGCGGACATGGCTCAACAAAGGCCGCTACCAAGGGCGCTGGCGAGAGATGGTGGAGCGCAGCGCGCTCGCCCTCAAGCTGCTGACGTTCGAGCCGACAGGCGCGATCGTGGCGGCGGCAACCTGCAGCCTGCCCGAGGAGCTCGGCGGCGAACGCAATTGGGACTACCGCTACACCTGGATCCGAGACGCGGCCTTCACAATCTACGCGTTCCTGCGTCTCGGCTATACCGAAGAGGCGACGAGCTTCATGGGCTGGCTCGAGGCGCGCGTGCGGGAGCACGACGCGCCCACCGGGCCGTTGCAGATCATGTACCGGATTGACGGCAGCCCGGAAATTCCCGAGATCGAGCTGCCCCACTTGGACGGCTATCGCGGTTCGCGGCCCGTCCGTATCGGCAACGGCGCGGTCGAGCAACTGCAGCTAGACATCTATGGCGAGCTGCTCGACTCGGTCTACCTCTACGACAAGTACGTCACCCAGGTCTCCTATGACCTCTGGGTCAAGATCCGCTTGATGCTCCGCTGGGTTGCGCGCCACTGGGAAACGCCGGACGAGGGCATCTGGGAGGTGCGCGGCGGGCAACGGCAATTCGTCTACTCGAAGATGCAGTGCTGGGTAGCGCTGGACAGAGGGCTGCGGCTGGCGCTCAAGCGCGGCCTGCCCAACAACCGGGAATGGCTGCGCAGCGCCCGGGATCGCATCTACGAGTCCATCATGCGCTACGGCTGGAGCCGCGAGCGGCAGTCCTTCGTGCAGTACTACGGCGCGAATGCCCTCGACGCCAGCAACTTGCTGATGCCGCTGGTGCGGTTCGTCTCGCCCACCGATCCCCGGATGCTGGCGACCTTGGACCGCACGATGGACGAGCTGGTCTCCGACTCGCTGGTCTATCGCTACGAGATCGGCGAGGGCGCCGGAGACGGCCTGTCCGGCACCGAGGGCACCTTCAGCGTGTGTACCTTCTGGCTCGTGGAGTCGCTCGCGCGGGCCGGCCGCGTGGACGAGGCGCGCCTGATCTTCGAAAAGATGCTGACTTACGCCAACCCGCTCGGCCTGTTCGCCGAGCAGATCGGTTCCAGCGGCCAGGCGCTGGGCAACTTTCCGCAGGCATTCACGCACCTGGGCTTGATCAGCGCGGCGTTCTGCCTAGACCGGCAGCTGAAAGCCGGCTAGACCGAGCGGTAGCCTTCCTGCAGCTCTGCCTGGCCTGTGGCACCGCTCTCGGCGGCGGCGACCGAGCCCGAATCCTCGACTTCCGCCAGCTTGCGACTCTCCTTCCAAGTGTGCACGATGCGGTGGACCACGGTCAGGTTGGAAAGCACCGCCATCACCCACAGCACCGGCGCCATGCGGTCGAAGAGGGCGCCGATGATCAGCAGCACGATCCGCTCGGGGCGCTCCATGAATCCAACCTTGCACTTGGGAATCAGATTCTCGGCCCGGGCGCGGCTGTAGCTCACCAGCACCGTCCCGGTCATCACGACCGCCGTCAGCACCATGTAGCTGAATCGTTCGATGCGGGCATAGTGAACCAGCAGTCCTGTGAGCAGAATCAGGTCGGAATAGCGGTCCATCACTGAATCCAAGAACGCGCCGAAGCGCGTCACCTTGTTCGCGCTGCGAGCGACCGCCCCGTCCGTCAGATCGAATACCGCGGCGGACAGGATAATCAGGCCGGCGTAGAGGAACTCCCCCCGGGCGAGAATCCAAGCGGCGACGCCGTTGACCAGCAAGCCGATCAGGGTCAGCGCGTTGGGGTGGACACCGCTGAGAGTCAGCAAGCGCACCAAGGCGGCAAGCACCCTGCCGAAACCGCTGCCGATGGATCCGGTGAACGACATGGCCGGCGCTAGTCGCTGCCCCCCTTGGCGTAGATCGTCTGCATGCTGACCACCTCGAATTCCTTGCTGCCCCTGGGCGTTTGCGCCATGGCGCAATCGCCCTCCCGCTTGCCAATCAGGGACCGGCCGATGGGCGAACTGGTCGAGATCTTGCCTGCCGCGACGTCGGACTCTTCCGAGGTCACCAATTCGTACGTGATCTCCCTGTCTTCATCGACATCGTATAGCACCACGGTCGAGCCCAGGCCCACCACGTCCCTTGGGATCTTCGACATGTCGATCAGTCGCAGTTTGGCCAAGCGCTGGGCGAGTTGCGCCAGCCGGGCATTGAGCAACCGCTGGCGCTCCTTGGCCGAGGAGTACTCGGCATTCTCGCTGAGGTCGCCCAGCTCGCGCGCTTTCTGGATTTCCTTGGGCAGCTTGTCGAGGAGTTCCGCTTCGATAGTGCGGATCTCGTCTTCGATCTTTCCAATGACGGTGAGGCGCATCAGTACCCGGCAAGGCGCCGGGCAGCGCGCACGCGTGCGCCGGACAGCCTGTTTGGCAAGCCGACCGACTCGCCACCTATCCCACAAGTATAGGGCTTGCCACGCCGCCTGTGCTAGATCAGGTCCACCGGCGCCCCTTGGCGGGCGGATTCGTACACGCCGAGCACGAAACGCAGCGCGGCGAGGCCTTCGGCGCCATCGACGAGCGGGTCGCCGCCCTCCCGCACCGCCCGGCCGAAGTCTTGGAATTGCCGCTGCAGGTTCTCGATTGAGATGGCCATCGGATCGGCAGCCCCGGAGTCGACCCCGGCGGCGACCGGCGCGTCGTCGCCGGCATCGCCGTCGACGTCCCACGCCGTGAGCTGGTCGCCCGTGATAATCGCCGTCCCCTTCGAGCCGTGAATCTCGATTCGCTCCGGATAGCCCGGCCAAGTCGCGGTTGCCGCTTGCAGCACGCCGGTGGCACCGCATTCGTAGACCAGAACGGCGTTGACTAGATCCTCGGCTTCCATCGCATGCGTCGCGCCGAGCTGCCACTGCGCGAAGGCTTGCCTGACCGGACCGCCCAAGTACTGCATCACGTCGGCTGTGTGAATGCCCTGGTTGATCAATGCGCCGCCGCCTTCAACCGCCCACGTGCCCTTGCCCGGCCGGTCGTAGTAGCTCTGCGGCCGATGCCACTTGACGTAGCCGTCGACTTGAAGGATCCTCCCGAGGCGCCCCGCTTCGATGGCGCGCTTGAGGAACATCGAGCTCTCGTCGAAGCGGTGCTGGCTCACCACGCCGAGCCGCACGCCGGCTTCGGAGCACAGCCCGATCATCGTGCGGCAGTCGTCCAGCGTCAGCGCCATGGGCTTCTGCAGCAGGACATGCTTGCCGCGGGCCGCTGCGCTGCGGCAGATCTCAACGTGCGAATCCGGGAACGTGCAGACATCGACGGTGTCGATGTCGTCGCGGGCGCACAGGTCGCGGTAGTCCGGCATGAAATCGCAGCCGTACTGCGCCGCGAACTGCTCGCCCTTCTGCCTGCCGCGGTTCGAGCAGGCCACCATGTCGTAGCCGATCGCACTGTAGCTCTCCGCGTGCTTGTGGGAGATAGCTCCCGTGCCGACGAGTCCGATCCGCATGCTGTCCCTCGCTGCTAGTTCGCGGGCGCGGCCCGCTCCAGTCCCCGGCGCCCGATATCGCGGCGATATTGGGCTCCGTCGAAGTGGATTGTCTCCACGGCTTGGTATGCCAGCTTCAGCGCCGCCGCAAGGCTCCCCCCTTGGGCGGTAACGCCGAGCACCCGGCCGCCAGAGGTTGCCGGCGCGCCGCCGACCAGGGCCGTGCCGGCGTGAAACACTTTCGCGCCCAACTTGCCGGCGGCGGCCAAGCCCGTGATGGGGCGGCCCTTCGGATAACTGCCCGGATACCCCTCCGAAGCCATCACAACGCAAGCTGTCGGATTCGCGCCCGCGCGCACCAAAGACGGATCCAAAGCGCCTTTCGCGGCGCTCGCCAGCAGCTCCGCAAAGCTGCCCTCCAAGCGGTACAGCAGCGGTTGCGTCTCCGGATCACCCAAGCGGACGTTGAACTCCAGCACTTGCGGACCTTCTTCGGTGAGCATCAAGCCGCAATAGAGAAATCCCTTGAACGGCGTCCCGCGCCGGCGCATCCCCGCCAAAGCGGGCTCGACGATCGTGTCAACAATGCGATCCCGCATGGCGGCGGTGATGATCGAGTCGTCGCAGTACGCGCCCATGCCGCCGGTGTTGGGGCCTCGGTCCCCTTCCAGCGCCCGCTTGTGGTCCTGCGTGGCTGGCAGCGCACAAAACCGCTGGCCGTCGCTCAGCACCATGAAGCTGACCTCCTCGCCGGTGAGGAACTGCTCGACCAAGATGCGCCTGCCTGCTTCGCCGACGATGTTGCCCGCTAGCATTTCTCGTGCCGAGGCACGCGCCCGCGCCTCGTCTTCGACGATGATGACGCCCTTGCCGGCGGCCAGCCCGTCGGCTTTCAACGCGACCGGGTAGCCGAACCGACCGACGGTCGCATCCACGTCGCGCGCGTCATCGAGCAATGCGGACCTGGCGGTGGGCAGGCCGCATTCCACTAGGAAGTCTTTGGCAAACGCCTTGCTGCCCTCCAGCTGGGCGGCGGCCCGCGTCGGGCCGACGATGCCGAGACCCCGACGGTCAAACTCGTCCACCACGCCGGCCACCAACGGCGCTTCCGGGCCGATGACCGTGCAATCGGCTCCTAGAAACTCGGCTAGGTCGGCTATCTCCTTTGGGCTCAGTATGTTACCGGAAACGCAAGCGACATCGGCGGCCATTCCGGCGTTGCCGGGAACACCAAAAACGCGCTCTACGCCGGGATCTTGGGAGGCCCGCCACGCCATGGCGTGCTCGCGGCCACCGCCACCAACAACAAGGATCTTCATCGGGAATTCCGCGCCAACCGGCCTACTGGCCGGGCGCAAGAGCCTAGAATAACAGGGTGGGGGGTGGTGCCGTGCCACTTGGCGCAGCAGCTTCGGAGCGCTACGACGTGATCGTGATCGGGGCCGGCCACGCCGGTTGCGAGGCGTCGGTGGCAGCCGCCCGGATCGGTGCGCGGGTCGCGCTGGTCACCCTGAATCTGGACCTGATCGCGCAGATGTCCTGCAACCCCGCGGTGGGCGGGATTGCCAAGGGCCACCTAGTGCGCGAAATCGACGCGCTGGGCGGCGTGATGGGGCAGATCACCGACGAGGTCGGCATCCAGTTCCGCCTGCTCAACACCAGCCGCGGCCCCGCGGTGTGGTCCCCACGGGCACAGTGCGACAAGAAACTCTATCGCATCCGCATGCGGCAGTTGCTGGAGAACGAGCCCAACCTGGATATCAAGCAGGCCGAGGTGGTCGACCTGCTGGCCGAGGACGGAAGGATTCGAGGGGTTGAACTCTTGGACGGCCGGTCTATCGCGGCCGACGCCGTAATCGTTACGACGGGGACGTTCCTCAATGGCTTGGTCCATATCGGCGAACGCACATTTCCAGCCGGACGAAGTGGCGAGCCGGCATCTGTAATGCTAGGGGAAGTCCTGCGTAATCAAGGGTTTCGGTGCTGTCGGTTGAAGACCGGCACCCCGCCTCGGCTAGATGGCCGGACGATCAACTGGGATGCCTTCGAGCCCCAGCGGGGCGATGCCGTGCCAACCCCGTTCTCGTTCCGCACCGCGGCGATCGAGCGCAAGCAGGTCGAGTGCCACATTGCCTATACCAACGACCGGACACATCAGCTCCTGCAAGACAGCTTGCGCCGGTCGCCGCTCTACAGCGGCCAGATCGAGGGCGTCGGGCCGCGTTACTGCCCGTCGATCGAAGACAAGATCGTCAAGTTCCCCGACCGGCGGCGACACCAGATATTCCTCGAGCCGGAAGGCCTCGACACGAACGAGGTCTACGTCAACGGCATGTCCACCAGCATGCCTATCGACGTCCAGGAACAGATGGTGGCGTCGGTGCCGGGCTTGGAGCAGGCAGAGATGATACGGCCCGGCTACGCCATCGAGTACGACTCGGTAGATGCAACCGAGCTGCGCCCCAGCCTCGAGACCAAGCGAATCCGGGGCCTGTACTTGGCCGGCCAGATCAACGGCACGACAGGTTATGAGGAAGCTGCCTGCCAGGGTTTGCTGGCCGGCATCAACGCCACATGCGCGTTGCGCGGGCGGGAGCCGGTGGTGCTCGGCCGCACGGACGCCTACATCGGCATCCTGATTGACGACTTGGTAACCAAGGGCACCGACGAGCCGTATCGGATGTTCACTTCGCGGGCCGAATTCCGGCTTCACCTGCGCATTGACAACGCCGATCGGAGGTTGACGCCCGCGGGCCGCGCGGCCGGTACCATCAGCGACGGGCACTGGACGGAGTACGAAGCGAACTGCGCGTCGCGCGATGCCGTCGCGCGCTTCCTGAGCGAGCACAAGCCGCGCCTGTCGAGTTCGCTGTACGACACGATCGGCCAACCGGGCACGCGCGTCAGCCTCGGGCAGTTGCTGCGTCGGCCCCAGATCGGCATCGACGACCTGCGGCCCGCGCTGCCGAGCGAGTTGGGATCGACGCTGCGACGGGCCGACTGGAAGGCGATTGAGACCGAGTTCAAGTACGTGGGCTATCTAGAGCAGCAGCGGCGACAAATCGCCCGTCTCGAGAGGGCCGAGGCGCGCGGCATTCCGGAACAGTTCCAATATCGCGGCCTGCCGGGCTTGTCGAACGAGGTGGTCGAGAAGATGGAGCGCGTGCGGCCGAGAACGCTGGGACAGGCCGGCCGCATTCCGGGCGTGACGCCTGCCGCGATATCGATCCTCGACATGCACCTAGGGGCATGACGTTCGACGAATCCCTCGAAGAGGTGCTCGGGGAACTGGGCGTCGCGGCGGACGCGGCGCAGTTGGCAAGCCTTTGCGAGCACTTCGAACTGCTGCAACGCTGGAACCGGCAGATCAACCTCACGGCGGTCTCGGATCCGCGGGAGGCAGCCCGGCGGCACTTCGGCGAAGCGGCGTTCCTGCACCGGGAGCTGCCAGCGATGGATTCGGCCGTCGACGTGGGTTCAGGCGGCGGGTTTCCCGGCCTGCCATTCGCGGTGTTGCGGCCCGGCACGGCCGTCACCTTGGTCGACTCCAAGCGCAAGAAAGCCAGCTTCCTGCGCATGACGGCCCGCGCCCACCCCAACGTCAGGGTCTGCGGCTGTCGAATCGAGGATTGGGGCGGGCAGGCGGAGTGGGCCCTGATCCGGGCCGTCGCGCCGGCGACCGTCCTGCCGGCGCTGGCCGGGCGCACCGCCGCCGTCGCGGTGCTGGGGACGGACCGCCCCGCGGGCGGGCCGTTCGGGCCGTGGCACGACAGCCGCATGCCTTGGAGCGACAGGCGGCGGCTGTGGACGGCGCACAGCTAGTTGCCGCTGAAGGCCGATCTCGGGCTATGAAGTGATGCGCTCTCCGGCACGTTCGCTAGGGGCTGGCAGCATGGCGTGAACCCTCACCGTCCAAGCGTGAGCGGAACCCCGTTTCGAGAGGCTCAAACCCACTTGCGGATCTATCTATCTCACTGAATATAAACCACTTGTCATTGCGCCCAGTCTACGTCGAGGGCCCTCGGGAGCCACCTTGATTAGGCCGCGGACCTGCTGGCGTGGGCCGGTGTCGCGAGCTGCTCGCAAAGTGTGGAATAAACCATGCAGAGCCCCCGGAGCCTGAGCCTTTCGCGCGAATGTTTCACGTGAAACAACTGGCGTCCCCGCTAGAATGTTTCACGTGAAACATCGCCCCACTCCGGCGCGGACCATCTGCTAGGCTAGACTCTCTGGACGGCGTGTGCCCGCTTGGATTGCAATAGCCAACCAGAAGGGTGGCGTGGGCAAGACCACGACAGCCATTAATCTGGCGGCTTCGCTTGCTGCGGCTGACTGTCGGCTGTTGCTAATCGACTGCGATCCGCAGGGCAACTCCTCGAGCGGACTTGGGCTTGCGCCGGCCCCCGGACAACCGACGCTCTACGACGTGGTCCTGGGCGAGAGCGAGCCGCAGGCCGCGATCTGCGATTCCGCCTTCGCGGGGCTGGCGGTGCTCCCGGGCAGCCCACACCTTGCCGGGGCCAATGTCGAATTGGCCAGTTTCCCGGATCGTGCTACGCGCCTTCAGCAGCTGCGCGGCCACTTTGACGCCAAGTTCGACTTCGTCCTGCTGGACTGTCCGCCCGCGCTAGACCTGCTCACCCTCAACGCGCTGGCGGCGGCCGACTCTGTCTTGATCCCGATGCACTGCGAGTATTTCGCGTTGGAAGGCATTTCCTCGCTGCTGCGGACCATGGACTCGGTGCGCGCCGAACTCAATCCGGAGCTAGCGATCGAAGGAGTCCTGCTGACCATGTATGACAGCCGCACTTCGCTGACGCGTCAAGTCGCGGCAGAGCTGCGCTCACACTTCGGAGCGCAACTCCTCGAAACCGTCATTCCCCGCAACGTGCGGCTCGCCGAAGCCCCGAGCCACGGCATGCCGGCGCTGCAGTACGACGTGCGCTCCAAGGGCGCGGCAGCCTACCTGGACCTAGCGCGCGAAATCCTTGCCCGCGCTAGAAGCAAGCGCACCGCCAGCTAAGGAGGCTCGAAACACACTCATGACCAACCAACCCGCCAGCCCAAAGCGCAGACCCGCTCTCGGCCGGGGCCTGTCCGCTCTGCTGCCAACCCCAACCGTCGCGGCCGCGCCGTCAGGCCAGGCCGTGGCGCAAGTCCCGGTCAATCTGATCGACCCAAACCCGGTCCAGCCGCGCACGGACTTCAGCGAGGAAACCCTGCGGGGACTGGCCGAATCGATCCGCGCCGACGGCGTTTTACAGCCACTGCTGGTGCGGCCCTCCGGCAGTCGCTACACGCTGATTGTCGGCGAGCGCCGCCTGAAGGCGGCCAGGCTTGCCGACCTGCCGACCGTTCCTGCCATCGTCCGCGAGATCGAACCGGAGCGCTTGCTTGAAGTTACGTTGGTCGAGAACATCCAACGCGAGGATCTCAACCCGATTGAAATCGCGCTCGCATTGGAGCAGATGCTCAAGGAATTGGACATCGTCCAAGACCAGCTCGCCGAGCGCACCGGCATGAGCCGCACGTCCGTCACGAACCATTTGCGCCTGCTCAAGCTCCCGCTGTCCGTCATCGCCCTAGTGCGCGCCGGCAAGCTCCAGATGGGTCATGCGCGCGCGCTGCTCGCTTTGGACAGCGACGCGGAGATCGAGAAATTGGCAAACCGCGCTGTAGAGAGCGAGATGTCGGTTCGCTCGATCGAGGAGTATATCCGCCGTATGCGCGGCGGGACCAAGAGGCGGAGCCCACAAGCGCTCGACCCGAACGTCGCCGCAGCCGTCGAGGACCTAGAGCGCGTGCTTCAAGCTCCGGTGCGGCTCCGGGGCCACGGACGGAAGGGCCGGATCGAGATCGCGTATTCGTCTGCCGACGAGCTGGAGGCGATCTACGATAGGATTGTGGGAGAAACTGCTTAGAGTGATCATAAGTGGTTTGTTATCAGTACTATAGAAGATATTAACGAGGCTGCGACTGGGCTTGGATTCGTTCCAGCATTCCCCTAGCCCGCGCCCGCGCGACGTGCACGATCCGCTCTTGGTCAGCAATCTTGGTCAAGATTGGCTCCAGCAGCTCGGGTGCCGCGATCCGGTCACGCTCGAACGCCGCCTCCAGGCTGACCAGGGCTTGGTTGACCCCCAAGCGGTCGAAGCGGTAGAGCCGCTCCAGCGTTGCCAAGTGCTGCTGTGTCTCCGCCAGCCGGACAAACCAGGAGGCGAGCTGCCGTGCAACGGGATCTTCGGTGTAGTCGAAGACTGCCTCCCCGCGCACTTGGTCGCCAGATTCGTACCGCAGCAGCTTGCGGCCGGTCGATGCGACTTTGCGCTTGCTGGCCAGCGCTTTCGAAAAGTGCGCCAAGGTGGCGGCCCACTCGAACAGTGGTGCCGCCACCTGCGGACCGACCTCGTAGGCAACGCTCTCTTCGCCATTCTCGGTATAGGTCGCGATACCGTCGATGGTCAGCCTGACCTCGAAACGCTCCGGGCTGGACCCCGGGAACACTCGTTCAAAGTAAATCGCATCTTGAGCGCAGACGGCAGCGAACGCCAGCAAGCCAACCACTACGGTTCGGGCTAGCACAGGCTCACGCTCCTCGCTCGGCCGCGTCGCGCAGATTGGCGTGGCAATACGCTACGGCAAGGGCATCCGAGACGTCCAGGGGCTCGATCGTTTCGCGCACGCCCAACAAGACGCTTACCATCTGCCTGACCTGCTCCTTGTTCGCGTTGCCATACCCTACGACACTGCTCTTGACGCTGGCCGGCGAGTAGCTGGCGACCGGCACGCCCGCGTCGGCAAGACTTAGCATGGCAGCCCCCCGAACATGGGCCAAGACCAGTGCGCTGCGGACGTTCTTCTGCGTGAACACGTCTTCCAAAGCGGCCTCGTCGGGCGAAAAGCGATCCAAGAGCTGGCGCAACCCGCCCGCCACTACACGCAGGCGCTCGGCTAGGTCAAGGCCGGCCGGCACCCGGATGGTGCCGTAATCGACGGCGCGGGCCTCTCGGCCAATACTGTCGATCAGGCCGTAACCCGTCACTCGCGAGCCGCAGTCGACGCCAAGTATCAGCACGGCAAGCGCGGCGCGCGGCTCACGCGGAAAGAGCCTCAAGCTCCCGCTCGTCGATGTCGAAGTTCGAGAACACATTCTGGACATCGTCCTGGTCTTCCAACTTCTCGATCATCCGGATCACGGTGCCCGCCTGCTTGCCCTCGACCCTGACCGTGTTCTCGGGCACGCGCGAGACCTCCGCCGAGACCGTGGCGATGCCGGCGGCACGGATTGCGCCCAGCACCGCGTCGTGGTCCTCCGGCGCCGACTCCACGGCCCAGTGGTCGCCCTCGTCCCGCAAGTCCTCGGCGCCGGCCATCAACACCACGTCCATCAAGTCTTCCTCGCTGGCATCCCCCTTGGAGACCAAGACGAGGCTGCGCTTGTGGAAGATCCAAGACACACAGCCGTTCTCGCCAAGGTTTCCGCCGTTCTTCGAAAAGATGTGCCGCAGTTCGGCGACCGTGCGGTTGCGGTTGTCGGTGACGGTCTCCACCATCACAGCCACGCCCGCGGGGGCGTAGCCTTCGAACGTCACTTCGGAATACGTTTCGCCCTCGAGCTGCCCGCTGCCGCGCAAGACCGCGCGCTTGATGTTCTCGCCTGGCATCGATTGTGCCTTGGCGGCGGCGATCGCAGTGCGCAGGCGCGGATTGGAGTCCTCGTCAGCTCCGCCCTCCCGCGCAGCCACTTGGATTTCCCGGATCAGTCGCGTGAAGATCTTCCCGCGCTTCGCGTCTGTCGCCGCCTTCTTGTGCTTGATCGTCGACCACTTGGAATGCCCAGACATACGTTTACAAGTCTCCGCCGCCGCGCCCCCGCGCCGCGCCAAAGGAGTGAAAACCCCTCGTAGAGGATAGCAGATGAGGCCCAATTCGAGCCTTGGCAGGGCGATAGAATGGGACCTTGGCCTTCCCAGTCCACCGCTACCGACGACTCCGCGGCAGCGCCCCGCTGCGCGCACTGGTGCGCGAGACCCGCCTGGCTCCCGAGGATTTCGTCTATCCGATGTTCGTGTGCCCGGGCGAAGGCGTGCGCGTGCCGATCGATTCGATGCCGGGGGTCTGCAATCTTTCGGTGGACCTGCTGGTGAAAGAGTGCCGCGAGGCTGTAGCGCTGGGCGTGCCGGGGGTCATCCTGTTCGGGATCCCGCCGCGCAAGGATCCCACGGGCACCGGGGGATATGACGAGCAGGGCATCGTCCAAGTGGCGATCCGCGCGCTGAAGCGCGAACTCCCGCAACTGCTCGTGATCGCGGACACCTGCCTGTGCGAGTACACCGACCACGGCCATTGCGGACTGGTCGAAGATGGAGACGTGCACAACGACAAGAGCCTTGCACTGCTAAGCCGGGCGGCTGTCTCCCAAGCCCAGGCCGGGGCCGACATCATCGCTCCCTCGGACATGATGGACGGCCGGGTTGGCGCGATTCGAGCGGCTCTAGACCAGGCTGGCTTGGAGCGCGTCCCGATCCTGTCCTACGCTGCCAAGTACTCGTCTGCTTTCTACGGGCCGTTTCGCGAGGCGGCGCAATCCACGCCGCAATTCGGCGACCGCAGGACCTACCAGATGGACCCCGCCAACCACCGCGAGGCCATGCGCGAGATCCGAGCGGACATCGACGAGGGAGCCGACATGATCATGGTCAAGCCGGCCCTGCCCTACTTGGACGTGCTCTGGAAAGCAAAGCAGGAGTTCGGCCTGCCGACTGCCGCGTACCAAGTCAGCGGCGAGTACGCGATGCTACAAGCCGCCACGGCAAACGGCTGGTTGGACGCCGAGCGCGCCGTGCTCGAGAGCCTGACGTGCATCAAGCGCGCTGGGGCAGATTTCATCCTGACGTACTATGCCTTGCAGGCCGCGCGCCTGCTCGGCTGACACTCGCACATGGCCCGGCTACGAGCCTCGCTACTGCTGATCGCAGCCAGCCTCGGCTCTGCCCAGCCGGACGACAGGCTGCCGCTCGCCGAGAGAATCGGCGAGCTGCTGGGACGGCCGGCTGCCCAGCGAACCCATTGGGGCGTCTGCGTTATCGATCTCGAGGGCGGGGCGACGCTCTACGCGCACGGAGAGGACCGGCTCTTCGTGCCCGCTTCCAACGTCAAGCTGTTTTCCACCGCTCTGGCCCTGCGACGGCTGGGGCCGGACTACGCCTTCACGACCAGCGTCGTGAGCCAGGGCGAGATCGAGGAAAATGGCCGCCTAGACGGCGACCTACGCCTGATCGGAGGCGGTGACACAAACCTTTCTTCGCGCGAACTGCCCTATCGCAGCCGAGAGGATTTCGCAGGAGACCGGCTGGACCCTCTGCGGCAACTGGCACAGGGCACCAAGAACGCGGGCGTCAAGAGCATCTCGGGCGATGTGGTGGGCGACGATTCGCGCTACGTTTGGCAGCCCTATCCCCGCGGCTGGTCGTACGCGGACACCCTGCAAGGCTACGGCAGTCCGACCAGTGCGCTGGTGTTCAACGACAATCTGATCGAACTGCGCGTGACCCCCGGCACCGTGGGGGCCCCGGCCCGCGTAGCGATCGTCCCGAACCTAGCCTACTACGCGATCAGCAACCGAACGCTGACCATGAGCGGACGAACCGTTGCCCGCGGTTTGCAGGCCCGCAGGGGGCAGATCCCAGATCAGATCGTGCTCGCGGGCCAGATCCCGAGCCGCTCGGGCGGGAGAACCTTCGAACTTGCGGCCGACGACCCGGCCCTGTACGCGGCAACGGCCCTGAAACGGGCCTTGGCCGATCTCGGAGTCGCCGTGCAAGGCCGCGCCGCGGCACACCACCGGCTGCCGGACCGGCTGGCGAGCCTGCGCTCGGGGCCGGGCCTGCCGGCGTCCAAGCTCGGCAAGACGCTGGCCGAGGTCACGTCCGTTCCGCTGAGCGAGACTATCCGGGTCGTCAACAAGGACAGCGAGAACCTGCACGCAGAAATGCTGCTGCGCGAGGTGGCCCTGCACGAAGCCGGCATCGCCACGCAAGAGGCGGCAGTGCAGAGCCTGCGGAGGTTCTTGGCCGAAGCCGGGCTGCGCACCAACGAATTCGTCCTGCGCGATGGCTCTGGCCTCTCGCGCCACGATCTGCTCTCCCCCAGGGGCACCGTACGCCTGCTGGAGTACATGTGGAACTCCGCGGACCGGGAGACCTACCTGCAAAGCTTACCCATCGCGGGCCATGACGGCACGCTCAACTGGAGATTCAAGCGCACACCTGCCAGGGGGCGCATTCGGGCCAAGACGGGCTCGATGTCCCATGTGCTAGCCCTGTCCGGTTACGTGTCGAGCCACGACGGACGGACACTCGCATTCTCGATATTCGCCAACAACTTCGGCCTTGTCGAGACCTCCACCCGCTATCTGGTGGATTCCATCGCCGCAGAACTCGTCTATCCCGATCCGCTGCCTGGACGCACCACGCCGGGGCCTGCTCACTGATCTCGCTATCATGGGGGTGCCGGGGTCTGGGGGTCGATTGCATTCCAAAGGGCCGAATCCCCGCAACCTGCTGGGTATCGAAGGCGTGCCTCGCGCCGAGATCGAGCGCCTGCTCGATCGCGGACGCCACTACAAGGGGGTCCAGCCCCACCAGAAACTCGCCATTCTGGCCGGCCGCTCGATCGTCAACCTGTTCTTCGAACCGTCGACCCGCACGCGCACGAGCTTTGAGATCGCTGCCAAGCGCCTCGGCGCCGACACGATCGGTATCCAAGCACAAGGGACCAGCCTCTCCAAAGGAGAATCGCTGGTCGATACGCTCAACACCCTTGCGGCAATGAACCCCGACATCATCGTGATGCGGCACGCCGCCTCGGGAGCGCCGCACTTCCTGGCGCGGTTTCTGTCGATTCCGATGATCAACGCGGGCGACGGGCGCCACGAGCACCCGACCCAGGCCCTGCTGGACGCGCTGACCATCCTCGAAGTCAAGGGAACGCTGGAAGGCCTGCGCGTGGCCATCATCGGCGATATCTCGCACTCGCGGGTAGCGCGCTCGAACCTACACTTGCTCTCCAAATTCGGCGCTGACATCATCGCCTGCGGACCTGCAACGACCGTTTCGAAGAACCTGCCGCACCTGGCCCCAGGGGTGCGGCTGACCTTTGACATGCGCGAAGCTGTCCGCGGCGCCGACGTGATCATGATGCTGCGCGTGCAGCTCGAACGCCAGAACGTAGAGGTCTTCCCCAAGAGCGAATACTTCCGCTATTACGGCTTGTCGCTCGAGCACATGGCCCTAGCCCAGCCGGACGCGATCGTGCTGCATCCGGGGCCGATCAATCGGGGGCGCGAGATTTCCAGCGAGGTCGCCGACTCGCAGCGCTCGATGATCCTGAGCCAGGTCGAGAACGGCGTCGCTATCCGGATGGCGGTCTTGGAATGGGTCTGCCCGGAATAGGACGGAAGAGCGCATGCGCCTGCTGATCAAGAACGGTCGCGTCGTGGACCCAGCCAGCGGTCTCGATGACGAGCGGGACGTGTTGGTCCATGACGAGCGGATCGCCGCGATCGAGCCTGCAATCGAAAGCACGGGCGCGCAGGTCTACGACGCCACGGGACTGATCGTCGCGCCGGGATTCGTGGACATCCACGTGCATCTGCGCGAGCCCGGCATCGAACACGCCGAAACCATCGAGAGCGGCACTCGCGCAGCCGCGGCGGGGGGATTCACGGCAGTGTGCTGCATGCCCAACACGCTTCCGGTGAACGATTCGGCGCAGGTGACCAGCTTCATCGTCGAGCGAGCGCGCCGCACCGCGGCTGTCCACGTGCACCCAATTGGCGCGATCTCGAAGGGCAGCAAGGGAGAGCGGCTGGCAGATGTCGGAGCCATGCGCAGCGAGGGAGCCGTCGCGATCAGCGACGACGGCCTGCCAGTGATGAACTCCGGCCTGATGCGCCGGGCCATGAAATACGCCGCATCCTTCGGCATGACGGTGATCGATCACTGCGAGGATCTCGATCTCAGCGCCGGAGGAGACATCCACGAAGGGATCCAGAGCATGCGCCTGGGCCTCGGAGGCATCCCGGCCAGCGCCGAAGACGTCATGGTGGCGCGCGACATCATCTTGGCCGCCGAGACCGGCGCTCGGATCCACATCGCGCACATCTCCACAGCCAATTCGATCGCCATGGTGCGCCATGCCAAGAAACTCGGGCTGCCGGTCACTGCGGAAGTGACCCCGCACCATTTCGCCCTGGCCGACGAGCAGATCCCGGGATACGACTCCAACTACAAGATGAGGCCCCCGCTGCGAACGGACAACGACATCGCAGCCGCCATTGAGGGGCTCGTCGACGGCACGATCGACTGCATCGCGACCGACCACGCGCCGCACACCGGCCATACAAAAATGCAGGAGTTCGAGCGCTGCCCATTCGGCGTGACCGGATTGGAGACATCGCTTGGCCTGGGGCTACAGGCCCTGTTTCACACCGGCAAGGTCGATTTGGCCCATTTGGTTCGGCTGTACACGAATGGCGCCAGCGCCTGCCTCAACTTGGGCAGGGGTGCGCTCCGCATGGGGGGCCCGGCCGACATCACGGTGTTCTCCACCGAGCGAGAATGGGCCTACGATGTCGGAACAACGCTGTCAAAGAGCAAGAACTCGCCCTTCGCCGGGACTGTCTTCCGCGGCGGCCCTGTGGCCACCATCGTAGCGGGGCGCTTCGTCTGGACGGCCGAAGACGGCCTGCGCTAGGAATGCAGGGCGCGCTGCGCCCAACGTTCGCCGAACGGCACTTCAAGGACTCGCGGCGTAGGCTCTCGCCAGCCCGTCGAGATCGATCCGGGAGGCGTCGCCGCGATGAATTACCAGCCGGTACCTGAGCCGAACCACCCGCCCCAACGGCACGGGCACAGCCGCGGGGCCGGGCCAGACCGGATTCTGCATGCTGGGAGTGGCCGACCCCCGCAGCACCCATTTCTGCGGGTAGCCTGCTGACGCGGGGTGGACGAGAATGGCGACACCGCTGGCCGACCCGGGCTGCGTGCCGAAGCCGCCCGAAAAGTCGACCCAGTCACCGGCATCAAGAGCCAACCGCGTCGGCTCGACCTCGCCGCCGACGGAGGTAAAGCGCAAATCGTCCAGCAGCTTGACCCGCACAGAGAAGCCACCATAGCCCTTCGCATCCTCCGAGCCCCCCAGCCGCACGCCCTCCTGCAGCGCCGCAAGGCGGATATCGAAGTCAACCAGCCGCACGCCCGACTCCTCGGGATGCACAGAGATCTCGGCGGTCTCCTCCAAGATCGGTTCGGCGCCTTCTGCGAAATCGGGCGAGAACCAGTGATGCACGGCGCGCACGCCGTTGGCGTCCGGCAGCACCGCGGCATCCTGAACCTGCCAGGAGAAACGCCGCGCCAGCCAAGGGTCGCCAGCCCGGACGTCGCCGATCAGCACTTGGTGCCAAGTCCAATAGACGCCGCGATGGTGGTAGTGATCCTCGGGAAAGTCCTCGGTAAGGATCTCGCCGTCCAAGCCGTAGAGGGGATGGATGTAGTTGGAACGCTCGTACATGCCATCGAGCGACTTGGGGGCGAGCTGGTAGAACAACACAGGGCGGCCAGCATCTTGCACCATGAAGCCCCCATCCTGCCGGCTGACAGCGATAGAGGCAGCAGTGGGAGCTGGTGGCTGCGCCGCGCACCCGATGAGCCACAAAGCAGCGATGATGGCGGTGATCAAGGGCAACGGACGCCTCGGAACGGCCCACAAATTATAGCGACTCGGCAGCTCGCAGATATACTGGGACTGGCAATGCTGGCAGCTGGAGACCCGGCACCCGACTTCTCCGCAGAGACCGATGGCGGGGCCCAAATCCAACTTTCTGATCTGCGCGGACAGCGCGTGGTGCTCTATTTCTATCCGCGGGACAGCACGCCGGGATGCACGTTCGAGGCCTGCGCCTTTCGCGACGCGCACGAGGAGTTTTGTGCCAAGAACTGCGTGATCGTCGGCGTGAGCGCGGACAGCATCAAGTCCCACGAGCGATTCAGGGCCCGGCATCGCCTGCCATTTCGGCTAGTCAGCGATCGTGACCACACGATCTCGGAAGCATACGGCGCATGGCGCCAGAAAACGCTCTTCGGCAGGAAATACATGGGCATTGTACGCTCGACGTTCGTGATCGGCGCCGATGGCAGGATCGAAGCCGCCTACGACCAAGTCAAAGTCGCCGGGCACATTGGCGAGGTCCTCGCCAACCTGTGACGATCTGCGGCGCGGCGCGGACAGGCCGGGCGCAGTTCCCTATAATGGACTCCCGTGGACCCTGCGCTGGAACGCAAGCAGCAGAGACTGTTCGAACTGCTGGCGAACATGGGCGACGTGCTCGTCGCCTACTCCGGCGGCACGGACTCGGCGTACTTGGCGTGGGCCGCGAACCGCGTCCTGGGAGCCAAGGCGCTGGCAGTGACCGCAGACTCGGCTTCGATCCCGGAATCGCACAAGCGTGACGCGGTTGCGTTCGCAGCGGAGTACGGCATCCGCCACCGCATGGTCAAGACCGGCGAGTTCGAAAATCCGGAGTACACCCGCAACGACGCCAATCGCTGCTTCCACTGCAAGGACGAGCTGTTCAAGCGCATGAACGAGATCGGCGCAGAACTCGGGGTAGGCACGGTCGCCTACGGGGTCAACGTCGACGACACGGGCGATTTCCGGCCCGGGCACCGGGCGGCTCACAAACACTCCGTGCGAGCGCCGCTGCTAGAGGCCGAGCTCGCTAAGTCGGAGATCCGGGAACTGTCGCGGGTGGCAGGGCTTCCGACATGGGACCGTCCTGCCGCGGCCTGTCTGAGTTCGCGCATCCCTTACGGAACGCAGGTGACTCCGGAAAACCTGCGCCAGGTCGAACGCGGCGAAGAGGCCCTGGCGCGGCTCGGCTTCCGCGTTTACCGCGTGCGCCACCACGGCGCGCTGGCGCGGATTGAGATCGGCCGCGACGAACTAGCCAGCGCTCTGAGCCTCGATATGGCCGCGACGCTCGTCGAGACCTTTCGCGACATCGGCTACCAGTACGTCGCGCTGGACCTGGCCGGCTACCGCCAAGGCTCGCTCAACGAGGTACTCGACAGCGACTCTGGCGGGGCGTTCCGCGTCCTGAACTAGACGCTTCGGTCAATGCGCACAAGGGCTTCGCCGAGCCCCAACGCCGCGGCGCGACAGCCGTCGCTTCGACGTCGCGGCCAGTTCGTCACGCTCCCGTAACAGGCCTGGCACAGCAGATAGTAGTACAAATCGATGCCTGATGTTGGGCCGTCAACAATTGGAATGGCCTTGGATTTAACAATTGTTTGACTCTACGTTTTCACCAAAAAATTCTTCACAATCGGCGTATTCGGCGTGTTAGACTCAGTGAGTTCGCGAGGTTCAAGACATCGCTGACGTGTCCACTTCGGCAAGTTGCTCCGCTCATAGCGACGAACCGCTTTCGACACTCCGACTGAACATTCCGGCCTTAGTGCTGCAGCCGCGCAATGAATCCATGGAACCTCATCCAAGCAACGATCCGCGAATCTATGACCGCGGAGAGCTATCGCAACTGGATCGAGCCGGTGACCTTCAGCCATGTGGGCAAGGATCGCGTGCTACACATCGAAGCGCCCAACCCTGACGTGCAGCGCTGGCTGAAGGCCGAATGTGCCGGGCGGATCCTAGCGATCTCCCACAAACAAGGCCACGACCTGCGATCGGTCTCGATCGGCATCAGGCCGCACGAGCGCCTGCCCGTGCAGGCCACGCTGCCGCTCGATGCCGACGAGCGGCAGTTCAATGCCAGCTACACGTTTGACAGGTTCGTGACGGGATCGTGCAACGAGTTCGCGCGCTCTGCTTGCGAAGGTGTAGCGGTGAACCCATCCGGAACACTCAACCCGTTGTACCTGCACGCTCAAGTGGGCATGGGCAAGACACACCTCCTGCACGCGATCGGAAATCGCGCGCGGTCCGCAGACTCGCGCCTGAAAATCGTCTACACGTCTGCCGAAGGATTTCTCAATGAGATGGTTAACTCATTACGTATCAATGATTTCACAAGATTTCACGAGCGCTTCCGAAGCCCGGACATGCTGCTGGTGGACGACATCCAGATTCTAGGCAACAAGCAAGCCATGCAAGACGAGTTCTTCCATACATTCGAGGCCTTGTATCAGAGCGGCAAGCAGATCGTGCTGACCAGCGATTCCAAGCCCGAGGCAGTCCCGGGCCTAGTCAATCGTCTCAAATCCCGGTTCTTATGGGGCGAAGTCGCTGACATCCAAGCACCTGACCTAGAAACGAAGATGGCCATCTTAGAAAGCAAGTCTAGCGAGGCAAATGTCTGCTTGCCGGACGAGGTGCGCTTCCACCTCGCAGCCCACCTCCACTCCAGCATCCGCGAGCTGGAGGGCGTGCTCAACCGAATCATCGCTAGAGCCCAGTTCGTCAACGGCGACATCACCATGGGGATAGCCGAAAGCGTGCTGCGCAACTGCGACTACCGAGCAGCAGGCCGGCCCAGCATCGCCAGGATCAAGCGGGAGGTCGCGGCCAGCTTCGGCATCGAGGTTGAAGCGCTGAGCAGGAAGAGCAACGCCCGCAGGATCGCTCAACCGCGGCAACTGGCCATGTACCTGTGCAGGGAGCTTACGGAGGCGTCGCTCAAAGAGATTGCAAATTCGTTCGACAAAGACCACTCAACCGTACTGTATTCTGTTAGGATAACTGCGAAGAGAATTCAGAAGGATAAAGCACTAGAATCAACTCTAAACTCACTAATATCAAGTCTGAAATAGCGGCATATTTGTCAAGGTGATCTGTCCGAATCCTCCGGTTGCTAAACGCGGATACGGAGTGTTCGGCGGCCAGCGGTCGTCTGATTCGATCCGTGCGTGCCTGAGCGACGCCACCGGCAGGGACACTGACCGTCACACAGCGGTTGACTGCTCGGCGGCTCGCGAGGATCGCCGCTAGATTGTTTGCGGCACAGAGCCGCCAGCCCGTAGCGCGTGCCCGCGCTGCCAGATCCAAGGCGCACCGCGACGCCGCTCCCAGACGCGACCGCGTCTTCGAAATTGAAGCGGAACTGTTCTGCCAGGAGAGTGGATTCGTTGACTTGCGCCGGTGCCAAGTCGGCTGTAAATCAGACGAATTCAGTAAGCTTTGCAGCGATGCGTGACTACAGGAGCAGGAGGGTGAGATCGGCGAAAGAAGCTTGTCTCAAACGCCTCGCGCAGCCACCGTAGGTTGGCTTGAAAACGAGCGCCGCGGGGGGCGAGGAAGCCGGTGCAAGCGACCGGAGCGAGAGGTCCGGAATTCCGCCAGACCACGCATGCGCTCATGGCAAGTGGCCGCCGTAGCCGCCCAGCGTGGGACTGGAAGCCCTATCCGTTCCCGGGACTTGCCCATGCCAAGTCCCATTCAGTGTCCTTATCTGTCGTTGTGCAACTTGCGCGCGTGCCGACGAGCAAGCGTCCTCGGGCAAGGCGAGGCCTGAGATTGGCAAGCCGCTGCCCGGCGTGCCTTGCCCGCAATTGCGCGGGGTCGATCTCATGGGTCTGACCGGTCGGAGGGCAGGGCATCCAGGGGCTCGTCGGAGCCCGGAACCGCACCGGACGAGCTTGGGACCTCTGGTTGCAAGCCGATCAGCCCGCAGGGGAGGCCGAATTGAAGCCCGAACAAGGCGCCGAGTCCGACGGTGAGCGCGTAGGGCCCGGGAGGCGCTATCAGATTGGCGCAGAGCGCTTCCTGCGCCGCTTGGGAGAGTTCGAGTGCCGTCTCGAGCCTTCCGAGCTCGGTGAGCTGGCGGTATTTCAGCAAGGCCCGAGCGCGCTCCCTGTGGCTGGCTCCGACAACCTGCATCTGCTCGTTCAGCGCTTGGAACTCTTTCAGGATGAGCCTTTTGCAAAATTCCAACTGGCGTGCCACAAGCGAGTGCAGAACGTGAGGCTCATGCCGTGATTGATTAGAATCTGCAATAGAGCGGGCAGAGACAATAAGAAATTCTCATAATTGAGCCGACTCGACTGGGCCGGTGCCGGAGCTAGGCACAGTTCTCTCGTCCCGGCCGTTCCGGGTACCGCGATCCTTGCCTGCTGGCTGTTTACCGACGCTGTGCTCAGAGCGTCAGGCGCATTAACTGGTCCACCGTCAGCGCCACGATGCCGAACATCAGGTGGCAGAGCACCTTGGCGTGTCCGCGCACGCGCACATGCCGCCCTCCGAACTCGTCTTTGAGCCGCCCGTTGACCCGCTCCACCGTCGAGCGCTCGTGGTAGCGCAGCGCCTGCGGCGTCACCTGCCCGATGCTGCGCTGGGCCAGCGCCTCGCGCTTCAGCTCCGCCTTCTTGTGCGCATCCCTCCGCGGGTTGCTGTCGATCAGCGGCACGTGCCCCAGCTTCCGGCTGCAGGCCCGGATCTCCTCCGCATCGTAGGCACTGTCCATCAGGTCGTACAGGTTGTCTACGCGCCCCGCCGTCAGCTGCGCCAGCGGCAGTGCCGCCTGGCTGTCATGCAGCGAGGCCGAGGTCAGCAGGCAACTCACCGGCAGCCCCCCGTCAATCGCGTCAATGTGCAGCTTGTAGCCTGTCCAACTCTCCTGATAGCCCTTCGCATTGCGCTTCACCCCCACGTCACAGACCGTCGGCAGATCGGCTAGCATCTCTTCCAGCGTCATCGACCCCTGCCGCTCCAGCCGGCGCGGCTCCGCCGCCCGTGCTTCTCCCTTGCGCGGTCGCCCGCGCTTGCCTTTCGCCTTGCTTTGCTTGGGCTTACGAGCCGGCTCCTCACGCCCCGGGATGGCCGTCGAGTCGCGCGAGACGTGCCCCGCCAAGTGGCCCTCCAAGTTCCGCTCGACCAAGGCCGCGTGCAATTGCACGGGCAATTCGCTGGCCGCGAATTCGGCGAACGCCCGCGAGAAGGTCGCCTCGCTGGGCAGCGCTCCGGCCCGCTCCCAGCCGCATAGCCGCCGCAGTTGCGGGTCGTGCCTCAGCCGCTCGACCAAGGCCCGCGTAGTCGGCACGTCGAACACCGCCTTGGCCAAGAAGGCCCGCGCCAGCGCGGCCCGGCTCTGCTGCGGCCGCCCTCGCCCGCCAACACACTGGCCGGGCAGCCAATCCTCCACGCGCACCAGTTCCAGCACCTGCACGAAGCGCTTGTTCCGCTCGCTGAGCGGGCCGAGTTCCTCGGCCAGCCACGGGAACAGCCCGTGCTGGAAGGTCTGCCAATACTGTGATACTGTTTCTCTCAGGGACAAGTTCGCTCTCCGTTGCCTAGATCTTCTATTATCCAACAGATGGTGGGCTTGTTTCCACCCGGGCCAGCGCCCCTTGCCCCGCAACCCAAAAAACCGCTATCTCGCTAATTTTGCAAAAGGCTCAGGATGATTTCGACCTTGGATTCGTCCGGGCTCTTGGAACGGCTCAGGCGCCGCAGCTGCCACTGCTTCTCCCAAGAATCCCGCACCAGCGGGAAGAGCTGGTCCTCGGCTTCGAAATTGAGGCGCCGCAGGCTCTCGAGCTGGCCCTCGTCCAGTTGCAGGACGTTCACAAGCGTCCCATGGCTGCTGATGATGGGAACTTGCGAGTCCAGACCTCCGACCGACGGCGGCCCGGGCGCGAATCCGCCCAAGGTCTGGCCGACTGCTACACAAGTTGAAAGGATCGCTGCGAATGCGATCGGCACTTTGGTCATGATGATTCTCCTTGTTCTTTGAGAACGCTCAACGCGGAGCGTCCTTGCTCTTGGTTGGACCGCTGCGAGACAACCAGCGTTACCAGTAGCGCTTGGACCGCAGCGGTACCAAGACCGGACCGCAGCCGGCGATCCTACCACACAGGCTCCACGCCAAGTTCCGGGCAGTGGTCTCGATCAGCGGCCGGGTTCGAAGACTTGCGTGTCTACAGCAGGGCATACGCACAGGGCTGGCGGAGCCTATTCCTAGCCCGCAGCGGCCGGCGACGATTTACGCCGTGCGACTCGCCTCTGGAGTGGCTGCTGGTATCGCGTGGCGGAATGGGCCGAGCGGATCTTGGGCTGGCACGAGAGGCGCCGAATTTCCGGCTGCTCAAGAGTGGGCCGCGCATTGAGGCGCTGCCGAGGTGCTTGGCAGTCGATGCGCTGGCAGCGGGGAAGCTGTTCAGCCTGACGCGGGAGACACTTCGGGTGCCAGATCCGGGGAATGCTGCCGCAATTTCCCAGCATCGAGGTGATCGGGCGTGCTTGCTGCGTCAGCAGATGATGGTGCTCGGGATGCGAACGTTAGCTGGTCCATGCCTGATGTTTGCGCGGGGGTGCACAATACCGGCCCACTGCACGGCTAGTAGCTGTCTTTGCTCGGCTATAATCATGTTTCCACTGTTGGGCCTCTGGAAACTGTGTGGAAGACTGTGGAAACTTGTCAGTGGCCAAGCGGCCGTGGAAGCAGCGCGAATCTTTCCACAGCACTGCGCCGACCGGCGAGTGCGCCCAGCCATAGCTTAGGCAACTTTTCCACAATTCCACGCAGCCTACGACTACGAGAGACGGAGCGAACAGACCGCATGCTGATGTTGAAATCGTAAACCCGGTTGCAAACCTCAGCCACAATCAGGAGACCATCGCATGGAAGTCAAACTCACAGCGCACGACATCTCCGCCGAGTTGGCGCTAGCCCAAGGCATCGTCGACAAGAAGACGACAATCCCCGTGCTGGGACACGTGCGGATGGAAGCCGCCGGAGGAGAACTCAAGCTGGCCGTCAGCGATTTGGAGATGAGCCTGCGTGCCGCGTGTCGAGCAACCGTAGTGGCCGAGGGTGCGGCCACCGTGCCGTTGCAGTGGCTGCATGACTATTTGCGCTTGCTGCCGCCAGACTGCGAGGTTTCCATCAGCACATCGGCCGACGATATTGTGGAGGTTGCGCGCGGTACCGCGCGGTCTCGTCTCCGCGGCGGGGATGCGAAGAAGTTTCCCGACTTGCCGGGCTTGCCGGAGGCTGCCGTCAGCCTGCCGCTCGGAGTTCTGGCCAGCTCCATCCGCAAGACGCTGATCTCGGTTTCGGCCGACAGCGGTTCCTACAGCTACCAAGGGGGCTGCCTGCTGCTGCTGGCCCAGAACTCCCTGGGCATGGTCTCTACCGATGGCCACCGGCTTTCGTTGTACAGCGAGCAGGCCAATCTGGCGGGCTTGCCAGAAGAGTGCCGCTGTCTGATTCCGCGGAAGGCCATGGCGAATCTGGAGAAGGTTCTCGGAGTTGCCGAGGTTCCGGAGGGAGAGGATGGGATTGTGGACTTCAGCCAGGACGGGAATCACCTGTTTTTCCGCTCTGGTCGCCGCTTGGTCACATGCCAGAAAATGACCGCCACTTTCCCGGAATACACGCGCGTTCTGCCGAACGAGAGCGAGATGGCGATCTCGCGTGAGTTCGCGACCGAGGATCTCAAGTCGACTCTGCGCCGCGTGGACCAGTTCGCACCCCAGGACAGCCATGCCGTGCAATTCGTGCTCGAGGACGGCGAGTTGCGAGTGACGGCGAAGACGGCCCTGTCCGGCGAGAGCGAAGCGTCAATGCCGATGGAATATGAGGGCGAACGGTTCCAAGTCGGCTTTAGCGCGCGTAGCGTGCTCGACTTTCTCGGCGTCTGCGATAGCGAGAACGTGACGGTGGCTTTGAAGGACGAGAGCAGCGTCGCCCAGTTGAGCGTTCCCGGATTAGCGGAGGGTCGGCAGCATCGCTACGTGATCATGCCGATCCGGACGTGAGCCGCCGCGACATTGCGACGTGCCGCTCGCTCTGCGTTGCTGCGCCATTCTTTGCTAAGATAGTGGTTTGAGCGGTATTGCCTGTGTCTGTCCGGTAGCTCGCCGAGGCGAGGCTCAGAGTGCTGCTGTGGGCGGCAAGGCTGGCTGTTGGCGACCGTCGCGAGCCGCCGGTCAAGCTCAGGCCCAGGCAGTGCGCATTCCACGAGGCTGGGAATGCGATTCACCGTGCGGCGCAGACTTGCGGGGCTGCCGCAGGCGGTGAAGGGAAGGTCGCGAAATGGAACTGACCGTAAGAGTACAGGCTCTAGTGACGGAGCTTCAGCTAGCGGACGGGATCCTTGACAGGGACAAGGCCCGCAGCGACTTGGTGCACCTCGAAGTGGTCGGCGATTCGCTGCAGTTCACCTCGCGGGGGAACTCCCTGTGGTTGCGGACTTCCTGCCCTGTCGAGGTGATCTCCGGCGGCGCGATCGCCGTGCCGATGCGTCGGCTGCTGGCCTATCTTCAACTGTTGCCCGCAGATGCCGAGCTGAGGATCGCGACGACCGAGACAGAGATGGCCCAAGTGTCGCTGGTCAGGGCGAAGACGCGGGTTCCCGGGCTGTCCGGAGAATCGTTCGACATCAAGCTCGAATCGAGCTCCGGCAATGGGGAGTCGAGCTCGGAATCGCTTCCCGAGCCAAGCTTGGAACTTCCCGCGGACCTGCTGCTGGAGGCGCTGAATCGCACGATCATCTCGGTGGCTGACGAGCAGTCGCACTACACCATCGAAGGTGCCCAGCTCATCGTCCAGCGCGACAAGATGGGAATGGTTTCCACCGATGGGCACCGCCTGTCGCTGTACATGCAAGAGGCGAGCGCAGGAGCCGGGCACGAGGATGTCCAGTGCTTGCTCGGACGCAAGGCGATGATCGAACTGAGACGGATCCTTGAGCAATGCGAGGGCTCCGACGACGAGTCGGCGAAGGTCGAGTTCGCGCTGGACGAAAGCCAGATCTACTTCCGGACCCCGCGCAGATTCTTGGTCAGCCAAAGGCTGGCCGGGCGCTTCCCGGACTACAACCGTGTCATGCCCAAAGAGTTCAACGCCACATTGGAGCTGGACAAAGAGGTGTTGGCACCGGTGTTGCGGCGCGTCTCCCTGTTTTCGGAACGGCGCTCTCACGGCGTCCGCTTCGACATCGAGAACGGCGAGATGAAGATGCAAGCGCAAGTGTTCGGCGATGACGCAGACATGCTCCACAGCGAGGAGTCGGTTTCGGTCGAGTATGCGGGCGATCCGATTCGAGTCGGCTTCAACGTCCGCTACATCCTCGATTTCCTGCAGATTTGCACCAGCAACACAGTCCGCCTGCACATCGGCGATCCGAGAAGCGCAGCCCTGATGGAGATCCCCAGCACGGAGCCGGGCACGGATTACCGCTATGTGCTGATGCCGATCAGGGTATAGGGCGAGGAAGGAGACCGTCCAGCTGGCAGCTATGGCGACAACAGCAAGCACCCGAGCAGAAGGCTACACAGCTGACAACATCCGAGTCTTGGAAGGACTTGAGGGTGTCCGCAAGCGCCCGGCGATGTACATCGGCTCGACCGGGGAATTGGGACTGCATCATTTGGTGTACGAGGTCGTCGACAACGCGGTTGACGAGGCCTTGGCGGGATATTGCGATACCGTCGACGTCACGATCCACATAGACGATTCGGTCACCATAGCCGACAACGGGCGGGGGATCCCGGTGGACATGCACTCGACCGAGGGCGTTTCCGCCGCCGAGGTCGTGATGACCAAGCTGCACGCGGGCGGCAAGTTCGATGCGAACAGCTACAAGGTGTCGGGAGGCCTGCACGGCGTCGGCGTGAGCTGCGTCAATGCCCTGTCGGACTTCCTGAAGATGGAAATCTGGCGGGATGGCCACGCCTGGGAACAGGAGTACTCGCGCGGGATTCCCGGCACGCCGCTGCAGAGGAGCGGCCGCTCCCGGAAGAACGGCACGAGGATCACCTTCCACCCCGACCCCGAGATCTTCACCACGACGGATTTCAAGCACGAGATCCTGTCGAAGCGACTGCGCGAGATGGCGTTTCTCAACGCCGGGCTGAAGATCGTTCTGGATGACGAGCGCGACGAGCGCGAGCCGCATGTGTTCCACTTCGAGGGCGGCATAGCGGAGTTCGTCTCATACCTCAATCGCGGCAAGGCAACGCTGCACCCGGAACCGATCGCGTTCCATGACGAGCGCGAGTTCTCGGGCGGGATCGTGGCCAGCGACATCGCCTTGCAGTACAACGACGGCTACCAAGAGAACCTGTTTTCGTTCGCCAACACGATCAATACGATTGACGGCGGCACGCACCTGTCGGGCTTCCGCTCGGCCCTGACGCGCACGATCAACGCCTACGGCAAGAGCGCCAACTTGTTCAAGAGCCTCAAGACCGGGCTTTCGGGGGAAGACGTGCGGGAGGGCCTCACGGCCGTCATCAGCGTAAAGCTGCCCCAGCCGCAGTTCGAGGGCCAGACCAAGGGCAAGCTCAACAGCGACATCCAGGGCCAAATCGTGGCCGCGGTGAACGACCAGCTCGGCGAATACTTCGAGCGCAACCCGGTCGTTGCCAAGAGCATTGTCGGCAAGGCCATCGAAGCCTCGCGGGCTCGCGAGGCCGCACGCAAGGCGCGTGACTTGACGCGGCGCAAGGGAGCCTTGGACGGCGCCGGGCTGCCGGGCAAGCTTGCGGACTGCCAAGAGCGCGACCCGCGGCGCGCGGAATTGTTCATTGTCGAGGGAGAATCGGCGGGAGGCACCGCCAAGCAGGGCCGGGACCGGCGCTACCAGGCCATCCTGCCCCTGAAGGGCAAGATCCTGAACGTGGAGAAGGCGCGCGCCGACAAGATGCTCTCGCACGAGGAGATCCGGGCGATGATCACAGCGCTCGGAACCGGCATTGGCGAAGAGTTCGACGACTCCAAGCTGCGCTACCACAAGATCATCCTGATGACCGATGCCGACGTGGACGGCTCGCACATTCGCACGCTGCTGCTGACCTTCTTCTACCGCCAGATGCCGGCGCTGATCACGACCGGGCGCGTGTACATCGCCCAGCCGCCCTTGTACCGCATCAAGCGGGGCAGCAAGGAGACCTACATCAAGGACGACTCCGAGCTGGCGCAGCAGGTCATCGAGCTGGCAACCGAAGGCGTCACGCTGGAGTTTGGCAGCAATGGCGCGCCGGGCCAGATCTTGGAGAAAGAGGGCCTCAGGCAATATGTGTCCGCGCTGGAGAATTTCTCCCGCATGCACCACAAGCTGCTGAGGCGGGTCCGCAGCGAGCGCGTGGTTGACGTGCTGGCGGATCCGGGCTTGGCTCTCGACACCAAGGACGATTTCCAGAACCGGGCTTCGATGCAGGACGTGATCGCTGCGCTGCGCGCGGCGGACATCGCCGCAGAGTTGGCCGAAGACGAGGAGCATTCCGCATTCTGCATTTCGTTCCGCGAGGGGACGGAGGCCGAAGGAGCGATCAACCTAGAGCTGGCCGCTCGGCCCGAATACAGGCGGTTGCGTCGGCTCGCCGCGGACTTGGACCAGAACAACAAGCCGCCCTTCGTCGTGGTGGGCAAGCGATCGACCAGCACGCTGCGCGATCCGCTCGAGGTGCTCGCGCACTTGAAGGAATCGGCGATGAAGGATGCATCGGTGCAGCGCTACAAGGGCCTCGGGGAAATGAACGCCGACCAGCTCTGGGAAACGACGATGACCGCCGACACGCGCAGCCTGCTGCAGGTGCGCATCGACGATGCCGTCGAGAGCGACACGATCTTTACCACGCTGATGGGCGAAAGCGTGGAGGACAGGCGCGAGTTCATCCGCAGTCACGCCCTCGACGTGAAGAACCTGGACATCTAGGGCGCAGGCCAGGCCTCGCCCCCGGGGCCCTGCCTGCCGCCGCGAGGGCCGCGTCTCACGGACAGCGCCAAGGCGCGCGAGCCTTTTGCGGCGGGCTCGCCCTCGGTGCGTGCAGGGTCGGGTGCTAGGGCTGCCTGCGCGCCAGTCGCGCCTGCCGGAACGACTTGACGCACAGCCAGAGAAAGGCCGCTAGACCCGCCGCCATGACGCCCTTTGCCGCCACGGCCAGCGGCAGCTCTACGGATCCTCCCGCGACCATCCGCCCAAGGCCGACGATGCCGTCTGCGGATCCCAAGAATCCGACTAGGGCGATCGCCGCCGCCGCATGCATCGCATGCTTGGTAGCAGACGGCCGCTTGGCGAGCAAGCCGAGCGCGAATAGCGCGAGACCGAAGGCGGCTGGAATCAGGGCAGTCAGGCTTGAGCGGCCGCTTGCCAGGTAAACGCCGACACCTAGGGCGAGCAGCGAAACGCCGAATCCGGCGGATAGGCCAGGCATGTTGAGTTGCTTGGGACCGCTGTTGGCTGAGTTCGTCATGGTCCCATCATGGCATGGCCCCGATGGATGGGCAGCTCGCAGCTTGGATCGCTCGGGACCCTCCCGCTGTCGCCGAGCGATCGGCCCGTGAACCACTTATCGGCAGAAATGCAGCAAGGATTTCGCGAGGACCTGACTTCGATCCACCATCTGTCGAAGGAGGCACGCGGGGGACACAGGACCGGAACAGTTCGGGAACTCGGCTGTTGCCTGAAGACTAGGGCTGGAGCGTTAGCAGTCGCAGGGGATCGTTCCCAATGCCTGGCGTGTTCGCCTGCCGGGGACCGCTGCGGCGAACTTGGCAACTCGCAGGCCGACCGCCAGCGCTTAGCCTATAATCGGGTCCCGGGCTAGTCTCTTGACTGATCGTGTGGTATTCCCGTGATGCAAATCGAGGCGTCCACCCGATGGCGTTAGTCATCAGGCGAGCGGACCCGGACCGCTCTGCGGGGGATGGCAGGCCTCGTTTCTCGTTCTGCCGCAGGCCGGGGATAACCTTCCTCGGGCGGGGAGTTTGGGTGCCCCGCCGAGGGCATTCAAGTTCTTGGCTAGGGCTTGCCGAATGCACTGGGCAAGCGCCGAGCTTCATGGCCAGTCTCGCGACGGGAGCCGTGACGTGAATTCGCTCGCACTGTTGGGCGTGTACTCCGTCGGAATCGTAGCCGCCTCCGTAATCGGAATTTGGGTCCAATCCGTAATCCGCCTGACGCACACTCGCGTGCAAATGGCGATGAGCTTTGTCGCAGGTCTCGTGATCGGGGTGGCGATGTACCACCTGCTGCCGCATGGGTTCGAGCGGATCTCCGGCGAGCACGCGATCGAGGTCGCCGTATGGTGGATGCTCGTCGGCATGGTGCTGATGGTGTTGCTGTTGAGGGTGTTTCCCCTGCACCAGCACGATGAGGCTGAAGAGGAATGCGAGCCAAACGCCCGAGCCGGCGGTGTTGATTCGCCGTCTTTGAATTGGCTGGGGATTGCCTTCGGGATGGGCTTGCACGGGTTGACCGAGGGCACGGCCCTCGGCGCAGCCGTGCTGAGCCGAGAGGGGGGCGTTGCCGGAGTCGACTTGGTCAGCTTCGGGATGTTCCTGTCGATCGTGCTGCACAAGCCGCTAGACGCATTCTTCCTACTCGGAATGATGCGCGTCGCTGGTCTTGGCAAGCGCTACGCCTATGTGCTCAGCGTGGCCACGGCGCTCATCTGCCCGCTGGGCGCGTTCGTCGCATTTTGGGGAATCGGCCTGCTCGCCGCCCCGGCCGACGAGACCATAGGCCGCGCTCTTGCGTTCGGTGCCGGTGCGCTTGTGTGTATCTCGCTCAGCGACCTGCTGCCCGAGATTCACTTCCACCGGCATGATCGCCTGAAGCTGACGGTTTCGTTCATCGTCGGACTTGTGCTCGCATACGCCCTCCACCTGTTTGAGAGTTCGCCGTACTAGCCCGTTAGCCTCGCGCCGCGGGCGATCAAGCACTGTCCCCTAGAAGAACAGCACCAGAAGCGTGATCGCGCCTACGCCGCCCAAGCCGAAAGCGATGGCGGCAAAAACTCCGGCGAAGGTCGCCGCATCGGCAATGCGGAACGTCTGCTCCTCGATGGTGAACATGACCTGATCGCGGTGAATCTCCCCGTCGACGAATTTCTTCAGGGCTGTCTCGGCGCTGTGGGCCTCCTTGATCGCCACGATCGTCACTAGGATCATCGCCAAAGCGGCACCGAGGGTCCCAATGCCGAAAACGAGAAGGGTCAGCAAGGACAGCCAGTGGTAGGAAGGATTGGCGTCCACGGTCGAAGTGCTCATGAAGCCGATCACCAGCGCCGCGCCGCCGCCGTTTCCGAACAGTACCAAGCGCACCGATTCGGTGATCAGCCTGAACATCGACGAGCGCCGCATGGCGACGACTTTGTAGAGTTCGCGCAGCCACTCTTCGGCGGTCTCTTCGCGGGAGAATTCCAACAGCTTCTTCAATGGTCGTGTCCGCCTTCTTCGGTCCAGTCGATCAGCCGGACGTAGCTTGACCCGGAGTTGGTGCCGGGCGCGACCTGGATCGTCCAGTCGTCGATCTGCACGGGTTCGGCCTGCAGCGCCGTCTCAAGGAGCCTGTCTCGCTCGAGGTCTCCGTCCAAGCGGTCGACCAGATTGATCACAAACCGCCCGATGATATACCCCTCCAGGGAAACCGCGTCGATTAAATCCACCCCTTCCGGCCCGCGGGCGTCTGTGACACTCGAGGAACTCGAGTCGAAGTTGATGATGTCGCGGCGGAAGTTCCGCACCAAGGCTAGGCTCGTCTCGTTGACATCGGGCACGACTTGCGAGACCAAGATATTCGCCAGGGACTCCGGGCTCTTTTCGCTGACCAAGGCCAGCAGATCGTAAGGCGCTACAAAGGAGAGGTTTGCCAGCACGTACTCGCGCCCGAGCAAGAACGCCAAGTTGATGACGTCGGCGTTGGCGGTGTAGCTGCCGACGAGCAGAACCGCGTCCAAGTCCGCCTTGTCGAGCGTGAACAGACTCGAATGGACGGCGTGAGTGTTCCGTGTAAAGGCAGACTTCGCAAGAACGGGGAGGTCGTAGCTGTTGAGGACGGTCACGTAATTTGCGAGCACCGAGCGGCCGAACGCATCGTCTTGGTAGATGACTCCGAAGCGCTTCTTCCCCATCTTGTTGATCATGTGGTCTACCAGCGTCTTGACCTCGTGGAGGTAGCTGGTACGCAGGTTCACCACGTTGGGGAATTTTTGCGGGTCCTGCAGGAAATCTGCGCCCGTAAACAGTCCGATAAACGGAATCTTCGCTTCCCGCAGGATGGGGGCGCTACGTCTGGCCGTCGGCGTGCCGACGCCGCCGATCACCGCGAGGACGTTGTCCTGCTCGGCAAACGCCGCGGCGTTCTTGGCCGCGGCCTCTGGTTCGTAGCCATCGTCCTCGGCTATGAGTTCCAACCGCCGGCCGTCGACGCCACCCTTCCGGTTCTGCGCCCAGAAGGCTGCTTGAATTCCGGCATTGATGCGGATCCCGAGTTGACTGCTGGGCCCGCTGAAGCAGGCTGTCTGCCCGAAGATGATCGCGTCCTCGGTGACGCCGGGCGCGGCGGCTAGCGCCGCTGGCAGCGCCAGCACCCCCAGCCAGGCCAGCGCAAGGTGCGGACGGGCCTGACCCGAACTCCGGCTATTGTTGCGGCGCCTCATTCGAACCACCTTTCTCCTCCCCCGCCTGCTCGCTTGTTGGCGGCTGCGGGGCGGCGTCTTCTTGGCCAGCGGGCGGCGCTGGCGGTTCCGCCGCGGCGCCGTGGGCGGCTGTCGGCAGCGTGTCTTCGTCTGCTGGGCCGCCCTCGACCATCGGCGTGGTCTCCGCTTGCCGCAAGATGGCTTCTCCGCGCTCGGTGACATCGCCGTGCCGGAAGATCGCCAGTGCGTCGAAGATCAAGGAACGCGGGTTGGCCGTGGGCGGATGATCGCGCTCGCTCTGCGGGTTGTGGAACTGGCCGTCTAGCAGGCCGCGGTCTTGGTCCACGTTCTCAAGGCCGTGGGCCCGCGCCGGAGCGGTCGAGACGAGCTGCTTGTCCGCAGGAGCTGGGGTCGCGTCCGCGGCGGGCGGCGCGTGCCGGCTCGGCGCCGCGGCTTCGAGCAGGTTGATGTCGATCGTCGACACGCCTGCGGGATTGACCGCCTGCAGCGTTGCATCCGCGAAAATCGTCTGCATGCGCTGCCAATAGCGGGTGATCGCCACCTGTGCCGGCTCTTGCCGGTATGCGGCGAGCAGTTCGCTGAACGCGTCGGCGCTGCTCTGTGCTTGGAGTTCGCGTTCGCGCGCCCTTGCTTGTGCCGCGAGGATCAGGGCTTCGGCTTGCCCCTGGCTTCGCAGGATCAGCTTCTCTCTCCTGCGATTCGCGTTGCTCACCGCCTGAATGCTCTCGGCGATCGCATCGCTGACGTCCCGGAACGCGTCTACCGTCTCGTCAATGGGGCGCACGTCCACAATGCGGAGCGCGACGAGTTCGATCCCTATGCCGACAGTTTCGATCTGCGCGGCGGTCTCCTCGAGCAGGTGCCGCTCGATGATCTCGCGATTCGTCGTAAAGATCAGGTCGATGAAGTTCTGGCCCATGATGTTGACCAGTTGCTCGCGGGTGATGTAGGTCATCAGGTCCAGCGGAGCGTGCGCGGCGTAGAGGAAATCTCGCAGGTTGCTGATCGTGTACTGCAACACGACGTCGACCTCGAACAGGCTGGGATCGCCGGAAAGGATCGTGAAGTTGACGGTCCCCTCGTCGTTGCTTGCCACCCGATGGCTGACGATGCGCTTGACCGGATGCACGTAGACCCGGTCGATCAGCGGAAGGTGATAGTGGATGCCGGGCTCGGTGTGGGTCTCGACGACCTTGCCGAAGCGCACGACCACGCCGGCCTGTTCTTTCTTCACGATGTGGAAACCGCTGGCGAGCGCGCCTGCGATCAAGGCCACGATCAAGGCGTTGAGCAAGCGTTCCTTGTGCATTCCCGCGTAGTCGAACGCCGCGTAGATTGCACGCGTGCTCGGTGCGAACTGCTGGCCGTCGGCTGCGCTCACCGCGTCGGAATCTCCTTGCTGTCCAAGTACTTGAACAGCTCGTTGTCGGCGGGGAGCATCAGCGTCGTGTTCTGGTCGATGATCGCGTCGTAGCTGTCCAGCGCGCGCACGAACCTGTAAAAGTCCGGGTGCCTGCGGTACGCGTCGCCTAGCACTCTCATCGCCTCTGCCTCGGCCCTGCCGAGAATCTCCGTCGCCTCCGCGTGCGCTGTCGCCATGATTTTCTCGTGCTCGCTGATGGCCAGTGCCTCCACGCGGATAGCCTGCTCCTCGCCTTCGCTCCGGTAGCGGGCGGCGATGCGCGCGCGCTCGGAGATCATCCGAGCGACCATGCTCGGTCGGTTCTCCGCGGGCAGGGTGTACTCGGCAATGCCGACCTTGATGACGTCTACGCCATACTCTTCCGCGGCGATCGGTTTGATCCTGTCGATGATCGCTTGGGAGGCCTCGCGCAAGTCCTCGTGGGCCAGCCCCAAGCTCACGAACGCATCGCGCGACTTGTTGCTGATCACGATGCCGGCGCTGGAGAGATACAGGTCCTCCAAGCGCTCGACGGCGCTGACCTCGGTGCGGATAGCCTCCACGTAGCGCATCGGATCCGTCACGCGCCACAGCATGTAGCCATGCACAAGCACGTTCTTCTGATCTTCCGTGATCAGCTCTTGGGACGGCGCCACGTAGGTGTGAACTCGCCGGTCGACCTTGTAGATCCTAGAAATCGGCCTCGGGAACTTGACGTGCAGGCCGGGCTGGCGGGCCGGCGGAGCAATCTTGCCGAAGTGCGTCAGCACGCCCGTTTGGGATTCGTCGATCACATAGAGGCCGTCGTAGACCATCGCCGCAATCGCCAGCACCAAGACCATGCCGCCGCCGCCCAAGCGCCGGCACGCCCCGAACAGCTTGGCGATCGAGCCCCGCAAGCTTGAAATCGCTTGGTCGCCCTTGGAGAGCGCTCGTTGTATGGTGCTCATCGCGTAGCCTCCTGTATCGGCGGGGGAGTGACGAGGCCTTCCGCCGACCGCTTCCAGAGCGCGACCCTGCCCACGCTGCGCTGGCTGGGAACGATAATCTTCCGCTTGCCTGCCAATGCCGTTTCAAGCCTCTCGCGCCAAAGCATGTCGTAGAGTACGTCCGGGGCCCTTCGCGCCGCGTCGGACACGGCTTGGATGGCTTCGGTCTGGGCCTCGGCCACGGTGACGTTGCGAAACGCCTCGCCGCTGGCCCGCTCGACCTCGTAAGCGGCATTGCCGTGCGCCTTGGGGATCAAGCTCACCAGTTGCCTCTGCGCGTTGACGATGATGCGCTCGCGGTCGTCCTGCGAGCTCGAGATCTCCCGAAAGGCGTTCATGGTTTCGGCAACAGGCTGGATCTCGAGCAGGTTGATCTTGATCAGCTTGACCGAAGCAAGCGCCGGATCGGCTTCCTGAGCGCTCTGGAACAGAGCCTGCACGTCCTCCTCCAGATGTGCGCGCTCCGCATTGAGGAGGCGGTCCAGGTCGCGTACTCCGACGAACGAGCGCAACTCGTCCCGCAGGTCGTTCAGGATGACTCCCTCCGGATCCTCCATGCGGTAGTGGTAGGTATACGCATCGCTGACGAGGTACTGGATGCCGGTTCTGATCGCCAGCAGGTTCAGGTCGCCGGAAAGGAACTCATACGGTGTCGCGTTCTCGAGGGTCTTCACTTGGCGCACGGGCCACTTGTCGATCTTCACGATCGGCCACGGCCCCAGGTAGTGCAGACCCGGCGGCAGGTCCCTCCACAGGACCTTGCCGAACACGCGGCCGTAGGCCACCGAACTGGGGTCGACCACGGTCAGGCCGGACGAAAGAAATGCCAGCAGGACCAATGCGCCGGCCGCCCACTGGATCACGGTCCGGGGGGGGGCCGACCGCATGACCGGGAATTGCGCCACATAGGCCGCCAGCCCCTCGCAGACTACTCGAATGCGTTTGCCGACCGGCCGGATATTTGACAAGAGTTCCTCATATCCGCTCTTGAGCGCGCCGGCCCGGAAGCGCCAGACGATCAGCGCGATCAGGGCCAGGGCCCCCCCCCACTGCAGGAGTTGGATCGCTGGTGCCTGCGAGCCGGACAGATTGACCGGCAGTGTCAGTCCGGCGGCGATCACGATCATGTCGATCAGGATGCCGAGGACGGTTGTCACG
The DNA here is from genome assembly GCA_965207255.1 of Bryobacterales bacterium. Lineage (GTDB taxonomy): Bacteria > Acidobacteriota > Terriglobia > Bryobacterales > UBA6623 > VXMF01. Next base: position 2,832,431 of record OZ242276.1, read on the forward strand.
GCTATGACGACTCCCACGTAGATCGTTCCGAAGCGCGCGCCGAATTGGCTGATGATAATCGCGATCGTGCCAGAGTTCGTGGCGGGGCCCGTCATCAGGAAGATCAGGGCCGCTCCCGGACTGAGCCCCTTGGCGACCAGGGCCGCGGCGATCGGCGTGCTGGCCGAAGCGCAGATATACAGCGGAATGCCGACGATGATCATGATCGGGTAGGAAATCCAGCGCGCGTACTCGCTCGCCATCAAGTCGTCAGGAATTGCCAAGAAGAGCACTCCGCCGAGCGCGACGCCGACCAGTAGCGCGAACAGAATGTCGTCGGCCACTTCGACGAATCCGTAGCGGAAGATATGCTTGATGACCTCTCGCAAGGTCGGTCCGTCGCCAGCTTCGCCAGAGGGCGGCGCGGGATCCGCGGGCCGCTGCCGCGCCACCGCTTCTCGATAAAAGTCCGGCTTGACCCACGTGGACGCCCGTTTCCCGCCTACGGCCGCGGCCGTGCCGCGCGCGGCGTTGGCCAGCCAAGCGAACAGCATTGCCTTGAGCTGCGCCGGGCTCACGTAGCAATCGTCCTTGTTGCCATACAAGGACTCGTGCTCGCCGTGGTCATGGCCGCAGTCGCCATGCCCGTGGTCGTGCCCGTGCTCTGCATGGTCGTGAGCGTGGTCCTCGCGCGACTGTCGCGCGTCGCTGTCATCGCGGATGATGCCGATGCAGAAGATGCCGGCAACCACCGCGGTCAGGAAGCTGACCACGGGGCGCACCACTGCCGCGACGAACCCGAAAAACGCGTGCGTTACAAGAATCGAATCCGCGCCGGTTTCCGGGGCCGTGATCAAGAACGACATACACGACGAGCGCGATGCCCCCTTCTTGCGCATTTCGGCCACTACCGGAACGACCGAGCAGCTGCACAGCGGCACTGGCACGCCAATCGCCGCGCTAGCGCACACGGACTTGAGGCTGTCCCCGCTGAGCCATTTGAGGATCGCTTCGCGCGAGATAAGGACGTGAATGAGACCCGCTAGGAACAGCCCCAAGAGCAGCATCGGGGCCAGCAATAGGAACGATGACCAAAGAAAGTCCAGCAATCCCAGAGTTGGATCGGACATCGCGATTTCGGAAACAGGTTCGGTACCCGTTCGGGCCGGTTAGTGAACCTTAGCCCAGAGACACGTCGCCTGTCAAGCCAAACCAAACCCTCGGGGTGCAGGACATCAACTTGGGATGGATGAGATTTTGGGAGTGCGCGTAGCCTTGATCCAGTGCCAGTCGGTGTGCTCGCGTTACTCGCCGTCGGCCTCGCGCGAGCTCCTGGTGGTCGCCAGCGAGAAGGTGGAGTAGCGCGCCTCGCCGGCTTGGTGGGCCTTAGCGTCCTGGCCGATGTGGCCGAGCAGGCGGACTTCGTTGCGGGTGTTCATGTCGCTATTGTGGTCGAAACGGGCCGGGATTCCGGTCGCGGCGGGTCAGCGCCCGGTGCGCCGCCGGTAGTCGTCGACCTGCCCCTCGCCGACCTGTGCGCCGCCCGTGTCCGGGTTCTGGGCGGCCTGCTCGCCGACCCACTCCGACAGCGCGTCCAGATAGCCGTCGAGGTCCTCAGGGCCGCCTTCGAATTCGCCGTACTCGTCCAGCGTGCCCGGGTCCTCGGCCTAGCTCGGGGTCGCGCGCTCAGCTTGGGTCCGGGCGTCGAGGGCGCTCCCGATGCCGTCGTCGATCTCGGTGGCCGAGACCAGCTCGGCGAGCGTCATGTTCGGATCGGCGGCGGGGGCGCCCTCCGCTTCCTCCAGGATCCGCCACAGCTCGCGCTCGTCCAGCTTGCGCTGGATCTGGCGCAGCTCGCCGGCGCTGTAGACCGTGGAGGTCCGCTCGTATTCGCGCTGCTCCACCCGCGCCGCCCCGGGCGAGCCGCACTCGACGTCCGCGTCGAAGCTGTCGTAACACACGGTCTCGGTCACCGGCTCGGCCGTCCACTGCGGCAGGCTGTCGGCGGCGGGCGGGGAGCCGTCCGCCAGCGCCGTCGCGCCGTCGACCGTCTTCAGGTAGTCGATCAGCCGCGGCAGGTTGCCGCCGAAGTGGTCCTCGAGGCCCTTGCGGAAGTTCTTGATGTCGCGGTTGCTGACGCTGGCGGCGCACAGGGGGCGGAGAGAGCTGGCCGCCAGCAGCGCCAGCAGCAGGAGGGTGGCGGTCCGGAGCGGCATGCGTCCAGTCTGCCGGGGGAGGCCTGGCCGACGCAAGGCTTGCTAGCATGGAAGCCTGATGCCCGCGACGACACCGACCGATCCAGACGGCCTCGCCGTCCTGCACGTCCTGTCGGGACCGGATCGCGATCCCGAGGACGTGTACAATGCGGTGCAGGGCTTGCGCAACATGGCCGGCCAGAACATCATCGCCGCGATCGAGGGCCACAAGGCCGCGATCGAGGGCCACAAGGCTGCGATCGATGCCTACAGGGCCGAGACAAACGCCCAGTTGGCCGCGCTGCGCTGGACGGTCGGGGGCGGCTTCGCCGTGCTGGGCATCCTGATCGCCCTGTTCCGCCTGTTCGAGGCCTGAGCCGCGCCGCAGGGCCGCGGGACAACCTTCGCGCCGCAGGAGGCGTTGGGTCGACCAAAGGCACGGCGGCGAGCCGGAGAATCGCTCACAGCGACTCTGAGTGCGCCGGATTTGGCCGGAATCGGCCAGAATCGGGCGTTTCGGGCCATGCCCGCGCATTTCGGGCTGGCTGCGAATCGATTCGGCGTGTCGCAGAAGACCGCTTGGTTCATGCTCATGCGAATGCGGGAAGCGTGGGCGGCCGATCCGTGCGGGCCGTACAGCGGTCCGGTGGAGTTTGACGAGGCGTACTTCGGCGGCCAGCGCAAGAACATGAGCAACTCCAAGCGGAGAACTCTGACGGGACGCGGGGCTGTGGGCAAGACCGCCGTGGTAGGTGCGAAGGACCGCGCATCGAACCAAGTGGCGGCACGAGTGATCCAGTCCACGGATGCGGATACGCTGCATGGCTTCGTCACGGAATGCACCCTGCCGGATGCGACAGTCTACACGTACGACGCTAGGGCTGACGAGGGCGTGCCCCGCAAGCGGGAAGCCGTGCGGCACTCAGTTGGCGAGTATGTCAATGGTCAGGCGTCAACCAACGGTATCGAGTCGTTCTGGTCGATGTTGAAACGCGCCCACAAGGGAACGTTCCACAAGCTCAGCCCGAAGCACTTGGACCGCTATGTGCGAGAGTTCGCGGGTCGCCACAATATGCGCGAGTCAGGACCGCTTGAGCAGATGCGACACACGATCGCTAGGCTCATGGGTCGCAATCTTCTCTACAGGGATCTTGTCGCAGACAACGGCCTTAGCTCCGGGGCGAGGCCCTAACGGCCGCAGTAAGGCGCGAGCCAACTTCTCGGGCGTGGCTCCCGCGAGGTCGCGCTTGGGGTCAAGCATGGGCTTCACGACGCGCCACCTTTGGCCTAGGCCGATTCCGTGGGTCCTCGATCTCATCCATGAGATCTGACCGCATCTCATGAATTTCCATTTTGAGGTTCAACACGGATTGCTTCAGGTCGTCCACTTGAGACTCTATCTGAGCAGCGTGCTTTTCCGCATGATCCAGCTTTTTGACGAAGCTCCTGATTTTGGCCTTTGTCAATGTGATTCCCTCCTATCGCAATGACACCTGGTTACTACAGGGTATCACCTTCAGGCTTCCATACTTGTGCCCGTGTCAAGAGAGGCTATCTCCAGATATTTCAACGCACTACGGGAAATTTCTAGTAGCGAAGATTTTTCGGATTCGGGCGAGAACACTCGGAATCCCCAAAACTCGGGACTCTATTACTGGATGAGCAATCAAATAAGGCGAAAATATCACGAGTTATGCCTATGTATCGTGCCTCTAGCCTCCATTAACTACAGGATATGGTAGTGGTCGGATTCTGATGGTCTTGACACGGGCACTACTTAAGCACTGCACGAACTGGTGGATTCCTGTTGAGTTCAGCGAGCGATCACTCGCACAGTTGAAGAACATGCAGGAATACGTTAAGCGAGACACCTTGGTTATTTCTGAAAGCGAACGCTGATCGCGGACCAAGCAGGCTTTGTCGAGTAAGATCCATGATTCCCTTTGCGGCGTTCATCTTGGGCCCCAAGTGGTGGCAAACGGCCGGGGGCCGCGCATGGTGGCATCTAGCTGGCGCGGGTTGGCCGCGATCTGGCTGTTGCGGGGGATCGGCGTGTGGGCTCTGTGGCTCGTGTTCTCCTCCGACGAGCCGCTCGGGTTGTTGGAATCCGTCCTCGGGTTGTGTATGGCGGGCATGTTTTTTGGCGGCTCGCGGAGTGCGCAAGCAGCGCAACGTGCGTCCCGAAGACCTGTTGCGCTGAGGTGCGGCGCTGTCGACGCTACTGTGGCGCGGCCGTCTCGAGATAGGTGATCAGCAGCCCGATCGGGTTGGTGCGGCACGGTGGTCGGTCGCCTCAAGCGGTCAGGGATGTACTGGACCGTCAGAGGTGCCAACGCGATTCTCGCCCTGCGCCGCTCCGTGCTCAGCGGCAACTACAAGGACTTCTGGGCGGAGCGGGCCGAGAACCCTCCCATCCAAGCCGAAATCCAAACATAGTGTCGCGCGCCCCAAACACTCTTCCAACCAGGGAGGGCCCAACGGGGGCTCTACGGGGGGCGTGGAAATCACCGGAGGACGAGCTTGCATCTCGACTCGAAGGCTGGCGCGACCATGGAGCGCATCCCGAGATTTCTCGCAGGCGGCAAGAGTCCAACGGTGCTGGTTCTCGAACGCGGGCTGTCGAGCCGTTGCGGACCAGGTACGGGCGCAAGGCGGCCCGCTGCCGGCCGAGACCCGTGCACGGCACCGCCCGCTGCCTCGCCTTGCGTTCCAACCGACACGGATTTTCATTGCCGTAACTGACACCTAATAGATTGCGATTTCTCGCTCAACTCTGCGGTGATCGGGATCTAGGTCGTGGTGGCCCCTTCAATGACGAGTTCGCGGTTGCCGAGCCACGGCACGCGGCAGGGACCAACGGTCTGCAAGGCTTCTAGCAGCGCGGGCAGGTCGCGTTTCTTCTTCAGCGACACGCGGCAGCGGTCGGGCTGCAAGTCGATCTCAGCGGCGTTGCAGAGGAACTTCTCATACAGGCTGCGAGCGGTGAGGCGGCGGTATCCGGGCGGCAGGTCGAGGGCCAGCAGGCGCAGCAAGTTGTAGGCCAGCACGGTCATGGTCAGGTCGAAATCAACCTTGATGACCATCGAGGAGGAGAGCCGGTTGAGATGGAAGAAGGCCAGCTGCTCGGCAATCGACTGCTCGACGAGCCAGCGGCGGGCATAGCGGCGCAGGATGGCACTCAGCGAGGAGTCGAAGTCATTGGTGATCAGAAAGCAGGGTCGGCGGTGTGCGCCGCGCAGGATGGTGATCTGGCGCAGGTCGCCGCCGTAGGGACGCAGCGAGACGGTGTCGTCGTGGGCCGTGACGAGGCGCGTGCCGTTGGCCGTCGGGACCCGCACGCTCTTGAGGGCGGATTTGTCGAGAGCTTGGGCACGTTCGACCAAGGAGCGCCCGCGACGGCGGACGGTGACAAAGCGGATGCCTTGCTTGTCGAGCCGGGCCAGGTGGGCGTAGGTGGTGAAGCGGGAGTCGAAGACGAGGTAGCGCAGGGGCAGTTGGTTGTGGCGGGAGAAGTCGAGGAACTCGAGGGCGGCATCGGAGTCGGGCTGCTCGCGGCCGCCGGCGTCGGCGTGTAGCAGCAATCCGGAATGGGGGTCCTGAGCGAGGGCGGCGGAGATGGCGGGCAGGGCGCGCCCGCGGGTGCCGGACCAGTGTTTCTGGAGAGTTTCGTCATCGCCCCAGTGCGGCAGGGTGGTGAAGTCGAGATTGGCGGAATCACCCAGCAGGCCCTTGTCGTGCCAGATGCCGGCCAAGGAGGAGAGCAGGCTCTGGTGCATGGGCAGGGTGGCGCGGTCGGAGTAGGACGACAGGCAGGCCGTCTTGGGCAGCACGTTGAGGCCGGCGAAGAGTCCGAGGCCGCGATCCATGCACCACAGGTCGTCGGCGCTGTAGCGGCGGAAGTCGGACAGTTTCAGGGCCAGGAAGGCGAGCACGGAGGGCAAGGCAGGCAGGCTGCTGGAGGCGGGATAGCCGGCCTTGAGGACGGCCTCGTCGAGGCCGTAGGCGCGGATCCAAGGCAGCAGGCAGAGCACACCGGCGGCGCGTTCGGAGTGCAAATGCTCGCAGGAGTCGGCGGCGAGCAGGGTGCTGGCAGGAGCGCTCAGCGGCGGGCTGGCAGCGGCGGCGCGTTCGGGGCGGCTGCGGCGGGGCAGGCGCGCGAAGCCTTCGTCCTGCAGGATGCGCCAGATGTTGCGTTGGCTGGGAGCGTCGTCGAATTCGGCATCGAGGCGCGCCTTGATGTCGGGCAGGGAAAGGTTGAGCTTGCGCAGGGCGATGATGCGCTGCTGCACGCTGGGAGGTGGCTCAGCAGGCGGTCGCCCGGCTGGTGGGGGGGTGCGGAAGAAGAACTCAGCGGGGTCGTCGAGACTGCGGAAGTCGCGCGTGATGGAGTAGACGGAACCGACCGAGTAGCCGAAGCGCTCGGCGATTTGCTGGGCGGTGAGGCGCTCGAGGAAGAACGCGCGCAGGACCTCGTAACGGCGGTGGCGCGCGTGGATGGGGTTGGCGAAGAAGGCAGCGGGAGAGGACGGCACGGCCATTAATTAGGTATAATATCAGAACTGAAACAAATCTGTCAACACATGTAAAACAAAAAAGCCGATTGCCCGGGATCATGATCTAACTCCTTTCAGATCAGTGACTTCCGTGGGCTCTGGACAACAGCGCCATCAACAGGGGAGCGTGTTTAAGGGCGGGCACCCTTGCGCAGCGGACAAGCAGATTGCTAGGTGGAGAGATACGCTCCATCTGCTAGGAAATCACATAACCTATTGATTATAAAGGTGATATAGTGACTCCTGATTGATGCGCATATCAGCCAAGAATGGCAAATCTAGGGTGAGTAAGGAAATGAAAATCCGTGACCGATGCAACCAACTGTCCGCATTCGCCGACCGGTTCGCCCATACCGCTGCAAGCGCGGACCGGGTACCCCGCGCGGCTGAGCGTGGCAGGTCCGGGCAATCGTCGCGCGCTGATTGCACACGCGATACGCCTATCCTATGTACAAGGAAACCGCATGTCACCGGGCGCGAAGTCAATGCTTGCCGTCTTCGGAGCGCTGGCGTTGCCCTCCCTGGCCCCCGCCCAAGCATCAAGCGCTGCGCCCTTCCCGGACGAGTTGACGCTTGAACTGGCCGTCGATCTGGCGCTGGAGCGCAATCCCACACTGCAAGCGTTTCGCAGCGAGGTGGAAATCGCCCAGGCAGATGTCGTCACCGCCGGGCTCCGCCCAAACCCCGAGCTGAGCGTCGAATCGGAAGAGTATCCGTACTTTCGAGCTACCCGGCCGCCATTCTTCAGCGGCCAGACGATCACAGCTGGCGTCGAGTACGAAATCCAGACGAAGCGCCGCCGCAGGCTGCGGACCGGAGCGGCCGAGGCGGTGGTCCGGCGCGAGGGCGCGAATGTTGAAGATGCCGCGCGGCTGTTACGGCTCGATGTGCGCACAGCGTTCTACCGCGTCCTGCTGGCCGCATCCAACCGCCAATTGGCCGAGACAATCCTGAACCAGACCGATCAGGTGATCGAATTGAACCGGGCGCGCTTCGAGCAGGGCGAGATCTCCGGGCTGGAGCTGACCCGCATCGAAGTTGAGCGCCTCAGCTTCGCCGACGACCTGTTCCAGGCGCGCTTGGAATTGCGCAATGCCAAGGCAGCCCTGCTGGCGCTGGTCAATTCCCCCGACATCGGCATGGACGTGCAAGTGCGGGGCGATTTGAACGAGATGCCCGCTGTGGGCCTCGCGTCCGACGCCACCGGCGAGGACCTTGTTGCAAGGGCGTTCGAGATCCGCCCGGATCTGCGGGCGGCGCATGCGCAGGTCGAGCGCGCCACGGCGCAGCAGCGGGTGGAGCGCGCAATTGCTCACCCCAACGTCTCGGTTCGGGGCGGCTACCAGAGGGCAGAGGACGATCACAGCCTTGTAGCGGAAATCGCGATACCGCTCACGATCTTTGATCGCAACCAAGGCCAGATCCTGCGCTCGAACGCAGAGGCCCGCCAAGCCGAGAGCCTGCTCGCGGCGGCCCGATTGCGCGTAGCGCTGGAGGTTCGCCAAGCCCTCAACGCCGTGGAGGTGAATCGCGAGCGGGTCGAGTACATCCGGACCCAGCAGGTGAGGCAGGCGCAGGAGGCCAGCCAGGTGACGTTTGCCGCGTACCGGCTTGGCGGCGTGCCGCTGATGAACTATCTTGACGCTCAGCGCCGCTATCGCGATACGATGCGGGTTTTGAACCAAGCCCTGTATGACGAGCGCCTCAGCGTGTTCGAACTGGCTGCGGCGATTGGCGGAGGGCAGCGGCCATGACGCCTAGCCGCACGCCCGGCGCGGGACTGGGGTGGTTTGGCGCCGCCGCTCTGGTGGTGTGCGGGATCGCGCTCGGATATAGCGGCTATTTCTGGGCTGCGGGGCCGGCCGGCGGGGCAGATGCTCATGGCGGGGGCGAAGGCGAGCATGAGGAGAACAGCGCTGCCACGGTGAGCATTCCCTCGCCTGTGCGAGCAGCGAATGGAGTCGTGGTCCGCCCGGCCGAGACGCGCGTATTCCAGACACCGCTGACAGTTCCTGGAACTGTCGCAGCCGACCAGACACGCATAGCCCACATCCGGCCCCTGTCTCGCGGAATCGTCGACCAGGTCTTCGTCCGGCTGGGCGACCATGTGAGCCCAGGCGACCCGCTGGTTAGCTACGACAATGAAAATCTCGGCGTCGTGATCGGCGAGTATCGCGCGGCGCATGCAGACCTGCAGAGCGCCCTGACGACGCTCGAGGTGGACGCCACGATCCTTTCCCGCAGCGGAGAAATGCTGCAGATCCAAGCAATCGCGCGGACCGAATACGACGTTGTTGAAGCGGCCCACAAGGATTCGCTCGCTCGCGTTGATCGCGCACGTGCTCACGTGTTGGAGCTTGAAGAGCGGCTCCACCGCCTCGGCCTCTCCGAGCAAGACCTTGAACGGCTGGACGACGACGGGGCCGACAGCTATCACCGCACGGCCTCGCATACCGTCCTGCGGGCTCCCGGTGCAGGCATCGTGATCGAGCTGGACGTAACGTCCGGCGAGACTATCGGCATGTCTAGCAGGCTGCTCACGATCGCCGACATTGCCATCGTGTGGGTTCTTGCCAACGTCAGCGAACGCGACCTTGGCGGGGTCCGTGTCGGCGACGAGGTGTCGATCAGGCTAGCCGCCTATCATGGCGAGAGTTTCCGCGGGCGCATCACCTACGGCGGCGATCTTGTGGACACGAGAACCCGCACGGCTCATGTGCGTTGCGAGGTCCAGAACCGCGGCCTCCGGATCAAGCCAGGCATGTTCGCGTCGGTAGACATCCCCACTGGAAGCACCCACGAGACGGTCGCTGTCCCGGCTGAGGCGATTCAGGAGATCGGCGACCGCACCGTCGTGTTCGTGAGGACCGAGGGTGCCGAGTTTGAGCGGCGCTCGGTCACAGCCGGGATCGAATCCGATGGCTGGGTCGAGATCCGGGACGGCCTGCGGGTTGCCGAAGAGGTGATTGCGGCGGGCAGCTCCTTTGCGAAGGCTATCGCATTCGGCGGAGAGGTCAGCCAGCTGCACTGACGGCGCGGCGCGGAGAAGAGATGCCTCGGCCAGACCGTTCTTCGCGACAACAGCCGGGCCTCTCCATAGGCCCGGCGCGGACGGCCCCGGTGCGGAGCAGCGGGCACCCGCGCATGCTGGCCTGCACGGCCAACTTGCCTCGGCGGCCGACTTGGAGGCGCGGATGTGACTGGCCGCTTTCGAACGGGGGATGGCCGTTGCAGGCGGACCGCCCAGAGGCGTTCGCCGAACTCGGAACGGATCATGGCGCGGGCCATCACTCGCATCGATTCGCCCCCTCGAAGCCATGCTGACGGGTCCACGCAAGCGAAGGCTCTTCGGAGCGGCGGTTGTCATGCCGGCCGCGTTGCTGCTGGTCGGCATTGTCGGCGGGGTGCTGCTGCACAGATGGGTGCCGCCGTCACCGGCCCGGATTGAGCCGAGCGGCTCCCATGCGGAAGAATCCGAGCACTCCGGCGAGAGCGCCGGAATTGTCACCATTCCGGTCGAGGCGCAGCGGACCGGCAAGGTGACGACGGCACGGGCGGAAGTGCGCGAAATCGAGACTTCCGTTCACCTCACAGGCGTGGTCGGGGCTGACCGGACGAGCGTCGCCCGCATCGCTCCACTGGCCCACGGCGTGGTCACGGAGGTCTTCGTCCAGCTCGGCGACTATGTCGAGGCGGGAGATCCGCTGGTCAGCTTTGACAATGTCGAACTCGGCGTGGCAGTGGCCGGGTTCATCTCGGCGAGTGCCGACCTGCGCGGTGCGCGGGCCGCCCTAGCGGCGCAGGAAGCGATCCTTGCGCGCAGCGGCCAGATGTTGGACGTCGGCGCGATCGCCCGGACCGAGCACGAGATCCGCGCGGCCCGGCACCGGGCAGCCGAGGCGCAGGTTCGGGTGCAGCAGGCCCTGGCCGCGCAGTACGAGGAACAGCTGCATCGGTTCGGCGTGGCCGAGCAGGAGATGGAGGAGCTGGCGCTCAGCGACTCGGCGCTAGCGCATCGAGAGACATCGATCGCCACATTGCGCGCGCCGTTTTCGGGCTTGATCACCGCGTATGACCTGAGCTTGGGCGAGACTATCGACGAATCGAACCATGTGCTGACCGTCACCGATCTGTCCAGGGTCTGGGTTCTCGCCAGTGTATTCGAGCATCACCTTGAGGCCATCGAGATTGGCAAGGATGTGGAAGTCCGTGTTCCGGCCTACCCGGACAGGCCGTTCCGGGGGCGGGTGACCTATATCGCGGATGTCTTGGACTTGCAGACGAGGTCCACCGAAGTGCGCTGCGTGGTCGAGAACCCGGGCTTTCGCCTCAAGCTTGGGATGTCGGCCACGATCGAGGTTTCCGGGGAACACTTCGCCGGCTCGCTCACCGTCCCGGCCAGCGCCATCCAGACGGTCGAGGGGCGCAGGGTCGTGTTCGTCCAAGCGTCAGAATCGACCTTCGCCGTGCGCGAGGTGGAGGTGGGCGTCGAGACGGCCGGTTGGATCGCGATCCAGAGCGGCCTCTCGGCTGGCGAGGCAGTCATCAAGGACGGCAGCTTCTACGCCAAGACGGCTGCGTTGCGCGGGCTGATCGGCGACCACCACTAGGGGCGGGCATGCATCGCGTCATCGAATTCTCTCTGCGCTTCAAGTTCCTCATCTTGGTCATGACCGGGATGCTGGTGGCGGTGGGCGTGAATTCCATGTACAGGCTGCCGATCGATGCGGTGCCTGACGTGACTCCCAATCAGGTGCAGGTGTTGACCCGCGCGAACGGGCTGAGCCCGCTAGAGGTCGAGAGGTTCATCACGTTTCCGGTCGAGACGTCGCTGAGCGGGGTGCCGGGAATCCAGACGATCCGCTCGGTGTCCAGGTTCGGCATCTCGGCGGTGTATGTCTACTTCGAGGAGGACGTCGACCTCTTCTTCGCGCGGCAGCTGGTGTTGGAGCGGCTGGAAGAAGCGCGCGACGCGATTCCGGAGGGCTACGGCAGTCCCGAACTGGGCCCGATCTCGACCGGGCTCGGCGAGATCCTGCAGTTCGAAGTGCGCAGCGAGACCCATTCGCTGATGGAGCTGCGCAGCATCTTGGATTGGGAGATCGCCTTCAGGCTGCGCTCGGTGCCCGGAGTCGTGGAGGTGAACGCGTACGGGGGCGAGGCCAAGACCTATCAGATCCAGTTGGACGCGGCCAAGCTGGCCGGCGTGGAGATTTCGCTGGGCCAGGTCTACGAGGCGATCGAGAACAACAACGCCAATGCCGGCGGCGCCTATATCGAGAAGAATCAGGAGCAGTACGTCGTCCGGGGAGAGGGCCTCATAGAAACGGTCGAAGACATCGGCAACATCGTGGTGGGCGCCACCATCGACGGGACTCCGATCTACATCAAGGACGTCGGCACGGTGTCGCTCGAAGCGCTGGTCCGTCAGGGCGCGGTGACCCGCGACGGGCGGGGCGAAGCGGTTACGGGCGTGGTGCTGATGCTGATGGGCGAGAACTCGCGGGTCGTGGTGGCGCGGGCGAAGCAGCAGCTCGAGGTCGCGCGAACGGCGCTGCCGCCGGGCGTGGAGATCGACGTGTTCTACGACAGGACCGATCTGATCCGCCGCACCATCGCGACCGTGAGGACCAATCTCGTGGAGGGCGGACTGTTGGTCGTGGCGGTCCTGCTGCTGTTGTTGGGGAGCGTGCGGGGCGGCTTGGTCGTCGCGACCGCCATTCCGCTGTCGATGTTGTTCGCATTCACCGGGATGGTCAGGGCCGGCCTGACGGGCAACCTGATGAGCCTGGGCGCGATCGACTTCGGTCTCGTCGTGGACGGCTCGGTCGTGATGATCGAAAACATCGTGCGCAAGGTCTCGGAACGCAAGAGCTCCGGAGAGTCGACGGACCGGGCGATCTTGGAAGCCGGCCGCGAGGTGGCGAAGCCGATCGTATTCGCGGTCGGGATCATCATCATCGTCTACCTGCCGATCCTGACGCTGCAGGGAGTCGAAGGGAAGATGTTCCGGCCTATGGCGCTCACCGTCATCTTCGCGCTCGTCGGCTCGCTGATCCTGTCCTTGACGCTGATGCCGGTGTTGGCTTCGGGGGTTTTCCGCAAGGGCTTGAAGGAAAGGGAGACGATACTGCTGCGCTGGGCGAAGCGAATCTACCGACCGCTGCTGGAAAGGGCCGTTGACCGCCCGTACCCGGTCGTGCTGGCAGCGCTGTTGGTGTTTGCCCTGTCCTTGACGTTGATTCCGTGGCTGGGTGCGGAATTCGTGCCCCGGCTCGGCGAGGGCACGATCGCCGTCCAAGCCTGGCGCCTGCCCAGCGTCAGTCTCTCCGAATCGGTCAAGAGCACGACGATGATCGAGAAGATCTTGCTGGAGTTTCCGGAAGTCGAGAGCGTGATCTCGCGCACCGGCCAGGCCGAGATCCCGACGGATCCGATGGGGGTGGAGACCAGCGATATCTATGTCTTGCTCAAGCCCGTGGACGAGTGGGAGACGGCGGGCAGCCAGGCGGAACTGGTGGACCACTTCGACGAGGCCCTCGCCGGGCGCGTGCCGGGCAACATTTTCAGCTATTCGCAGCCGATCGAACTGCGCGTGCAGGAGCTGATCGCGGGAATCCGGTCGGAGCTGGCCATCACCCTGTACGGCGAGGATCTGGACCAACTCAAGTCGACGGCGCAGGAGATCGCGAGGGTGACGGGCCAGGTTCCCGGGGCCGCGGATGTCAAGGTCGAGCAGACGGCCGGGCTGCCGTTCCTGCGCATCAAGGTGTTGCGGCAGCAGATCGCGCGCTACGGCATCAATGCCTCCAGCGTGCTGGAAGCGGTCGAAACCGTGGGCGGCCGCACGGCGGGGTTAATCATGGAGGGCCAGCGCCGGTTCCCGCTGCAAGTGCGCTTTCAGCCCTCCGACCGGGGCGGGATCGAGGAAATCGAGCACTTGCCGGTATCCGATCCCAGAGGCAGGCTGATCCCTCTGGGAGAGCTGGCCGAGTTCTCGATCGAAGAGGGCCCGTCGCAGATCAGCAGGGAGAACATCCAGCGGCGGATCACGGTCGAGGCAAACGTGCGCGGGCGCGACCTGGCGAACTTCGTCGCCGACGTGCAGCGCGCCATCGACGAGAACCTGGCCCTGCCGTCCGGCTACTACATCGAGTACGGCGGGACGTTCGAGAACCTTGAGGCGGCTTCGCAGCGGCTGGCCATCATCGTTCCGTTGGCATTGTTCATGATCTTCACGCTGCTGTACACGGCCTTCGGCTCGGTCAAGCTCGCCGCGATGGTGTTCTTGAACGTCCCGCTGGCCGCGACCGGCGGCATCGTTGCGCTCTACATCCGGGATCTGCCGTTCAGCATTTCCGCGGGGGTCGGTTTCATCGCTTTGTTCGGCGTGGCGGTGCTGAACGGCGTGGTGCTGATGAGCTACCTGGCCCAGATGCGCGAGGAAGGCTTCTCGGCCAGGGAGGCGGCGCTGCGCGGCGCCCAGGTGCGGCTCCGCCCGGTCTTGATGACGGCGCTCGTCGCGAGTCTGGGATTCGTCCCCATGGCCCTCGCAACCAGCGCGGGAGCCGAGGTCCAGCGACCGCTGGCCACGGTCGTGATCGGGGGGCTGGTCACGTCCACGCTGCTGACGCTGCTCGTATTGCCAGCGATCTACGCTTGGGTCGAAGGGCGGTCGGACCGCCAGTCGGCTTAGGTCCGGACGCGGACCTGCAATGCGCCGCCGGCCCGTCCTCAACCGTCGAGCAGGGGCAGCGCGGCGAAGAATGCCAGGCAGGCCGCGAGGGCGATGCTGATCCAGAGCGGATTGCGGCATTGCTGCCCGACCCAGCGGCCGCGGCCGTTGAGCAGCAGCAGCGTCAATGCGAGCAAGGGCAGGAAACAGGCGCCCACGATTCCGTAGGTGAGCTGAATCTGGCGCACCGGAGCATTCAGCAGGAATAGGGGGACGATCGCGACGAGCACGACGCAAAAGCGGTAAGCCTTCGACGACCGCAAGTCTCCGGTCGCCCCGGTTTGCAGTCGCACGAAGTCGGCGAACATGTACGGGATACTCTGCCAGACGCCTAGCAGGCTCGAGAAGACGGCACCCCAGAAACCAACGAGAAACACCCACTTGCCGGCCGGGCCGACTGCTTCTCCGAGGCGCTCGGCCATTTGCGTGGCGAGCGCGGCGCCGCTGCCCTGGACTTCGATCTGGGAACCGATGATGATGACGCAGAGCCCGAAGACCGCCGTCACGCCGTTGCCGACCGCCAGGTCGATCCTGCACGAGCCGAGCATGCCGGGCCCGCGGCGGCCGTCCTCCTCGATCCAATAGCCGTACGAGAGCAATGTCACGGTGCCGCCCACTCCGCCCAGTACGGCCAGGACCCACGAGCTGCCGCCGGCGGGAATGGATGGGACCAGGCCTGCCGCGATCTCGCCGAGTGGCGGGGCGATCATGGCGGTGGTGCCGATCACCGTCACGAACATGAGCCCGATCAAGAGGGACATGACGGACTCGAACGCCCGGAAGCTGCCGCGCAGCACGATCGCGATGCCCGCGATGGAATGCAGCGCCGCCCAGGCCATCACCGAGGTCTCGGGAGATCCGATCGGCAACAGGGCTGTCCCGGCGACTCCGCACGCATTGGCGAGGGCGCGTCCAACGATTACCGTGAACAGCGATAGGTAGATCAAGAACGGCCATCGGATCCACGCTCCGAGCTTGTCGTTCCAGCCTTCCAGCAGCGTTGTTCCGGTGGCGAGCTGCCAGCGCGCAACGCCCTCGCTGAGGACGAACTTGAGACACGCCCCGGCCAGGGCGGCCCACAACACTGCGGTGCCGAGTTCGGCGCCCGCGAGCGTGCCGGTCATCAGGTCTCCTGCGCCCACTCCCGTCGCAGCCATCAGCAGACCGGGAGCAATCAGGCGGAGCCAATGGATCTTCATCGGACATAGCGTACCCTGATCGTGCGCCGGCCCGCGAAGGCGGCCTTTGGCCCCAGGCTTGGCCCGAGCGCATCAGGACACGCTCCGCGCATCGGCGGATGCAGACGACAGGATGGTCGTCGGGGGATGGAGATTTACTGGGCTTCCGAACAGCCGTTCTCGGTTCGGGGTGGACTGGCTCTGAACCGATCTGTCCGTTCAGGACTCTTGCGTCAGGCTGCTAGGGCTGCCTTTCCGGCGGAGGGGCTATGGGCAGCGAGGTGCCGGAGTTGCTCCTCCAATGCCCGCACCCTCTCTTCCGCTGCACTCGCACGTCTTGCCTCGGAACTGGCGCGGTCCTCTGCTTCCCGCCGTCGCCGCTCGGCTGCTGCCAGGGCACCGTCGAACTCCTCCCCCGTAGCCGGGTCGCGGAACACCAGCAGCGTCGCTCCGGCCTGCCTCTGGCTGCGCAATTCCAACCGCAGCACCTCGCTCTGCAGGCAGAGCCGCTCGCCCGCGCTCGCGACCGGTTCCGACCGGCCATAGCGGCCCCCGCTGACGGCATAGCCTTCCAGAGAGCTGCTCATCGAAGTGCCTTCTGGATCGAGCCGCCGGTACTCGCGCACCCCGATCCGGGCGTATTTTCGAGCCTTGTGCAGTGCGTCGTTCTCGGCCGTCGACGGCGACGCCACTTCCAGCACGAAGTCTGGCGCCGTGCCTTCTTCCCAGACCTTGAACGTACTGCGGTTCCCGCGCCCCACTCCGAACACCACCTGCACGTCCGGCCGCAACCAAAGCTTGTCATTGCCGCGCTGGTAGTACACCACCAGTTCCATGCCCACGAGCACATCCTCGCGCTCTCGAGAGTGGTGCTGCAACGCTGTAGCGGCCTGCCGTGCGGCGTCACCGTGCCAGACGCTCTGCGCGGCCCACTGCCCTTCCGGGTACTTGACCTCTGCGGGCTCTCGCGCCGCCGCCGCAGTTGCAGGCGGGGTCAGGGCGGGGCTTCGGTTTCTGTGGTGGGGGTGAAGGACATGGCGAACGCACACGCACACGCTTCCCTCGTAAGAGGCCGTGCCTGCCGAGGGTGGCGCGACGTGTAGCCCGGCTGCAGCACCTGCGCTGCCGCAGCGCGGGCAGGCCGATCTGACCAGCCGCGCGTCGGCTCGACTTGAGCGGGAATCGTGGCGAATCAGGATTGCGATTGCGCCCGGACTGCGCAACGCTCGCCCGCGACCGGCGGGCCGGTCGCTCAGCCGATAGACGCGCAGACCGCTTGGCCGACCTGCTCTGTGGAAGCAGGAGGGCCGCTGGGTTTGAGGTCGGCGGTGACACAGCCGCTGGCGAGCACCGCGCTGACGGCCTCGTTGATTGCGGCGGCCTCTGCGGTCAGGCCGAAGCTGTACTTGAGCATGGCTGCGGCCGAGCCGATGGCGGCCAGCGGGTTGGCCTTGCCCTGTCCCGCGATATCAGGGGCGGATCCATGCACGGGCTCGTATAGGCCGCGCCAAGCCCCGCTCGGCAGTTGGTCGCCGATCGAGGCCGACGGAAGCATGCCGATCGAACCGGCCAGTACCGAGCCCTCGTCGCTGAGGATGTCCCCGAAGAGGTTCTCCGTTACCACTACGTCGAAGGCCGTCGGACGCAAGAGCAGTTGCATCGCGCAGTTGTCGACCAGCATGTGCTCGAGTTCGATGCCGGGATATTCCGCGGCCAGTTCGCTAACGACGCGCCGCCAGAGCTGGGAGTTCTCGAGCACGTTGGCTTTGTCCACCGAGGTGAGCTTGCCGCGCCGGTTGCGCGCCAGTTCGAAGGCCATGCGGCAGACGCGCTCGATCTCCGCCCGCGAGTAGACCATCGAGTTCAGGGCTGTTTCGGCGCCGCCCGCGCCCTCGATGCCCCGCGGCTGGCCGAAATACAGGCCGCCGGTGAGTTCCCGCACGATCAATATATCGGTGCCGCGCACGATGTCGTTCTTCAACGGCGAGGACTCGATCAGGCTCTCGTAGCAGTAGACCGGTCGCAGGTTGGCATACACATCCAGCGCCTTGCGGATGCCGAGCAGGCCTTTCTCCGGCCGCTCGGAGGGCGGCAGGTTGTCGAACTCGGGCAGGCCCACGGCGCCCAGCAGCGTGGCGTCGGAATCCAGAGCCAGCCTGCGCGTCTCTTCCGGGAACGGCCCTCCGGTGGCGTGAATTGCGGCGCCGCCGAGCAGGCCCTCGCGAAGCTCCAGCGCATGGCCCCACTTCGCCGCGACGTGCTCGAGCACGCGAACGGCCTCGCGCGTGACTTCAGGGCCGATTCCGTCGCCCGGCAGGACGAGCACTTTCCAGTTCATGCGAATTCCCATTGTACGGCTTGACCGGGCACCGCCT
Organism: Bryobacterales bacterium; assembly: GCA_965207255.1. Classification (GTDB taxonomy): domain Bacteria; phylum Acidobacteriota; class Terriglobia; order Bryobacterales; family UBA6623; genus VXMF01. The sequence continues at coordinate 2,850,446 of OZ242276.1, forward strand.
TGGCCTACCATGAAGTGGTATGACGCGCAGGGAATGGCTGGCGAACAGCGCAGCCGGATTCGGAGGTCTGGCGCTCGCCGCGCAGCTCGCGCAGCAGCGCGGCGGCGCGGACACCGCTCGCGCGGCTGACCCAATGGCGGTTCGGCCTCCTCATTTCCCGGCCAAGGCTAAGAGTGTCATCTTTCTCTACATGGACGGCGGCCCGGGCCAGATGGACACGTTCGATCCCAAGCCGCGGCTGCGGGCCGAGCACGGCCAGTCGATCCAGCTGCCGGAATTGCCCACGACGGTGTTCAACATCACCGACAAGGTCTTCGGCTCGCCGTTTGAATTTGCCCAGCACGGCCAGTCCGGCTTGTGGGTCAGCGACCTGTTCCCGCACGTGGCGGAATGCGCCGACGATCTGTGCGTGATCAACTCGATGGTGGCCGACCATTCCGAGCACACGGCTGGTAACTACTTCGTCCACACCGGCTCGGGATTTCAAGGGCGGCCCTCGATGGGCGCCTGGGTGACTTACGGGCTGGGCAGCGAATGTGACGACCTGCCCGGCTTCGTGGTGCTCGATAGCGGCCTGATCCCGCCCGGTGGAATGGACTGTTTCGGCAGCGGCTTCCTGCCAGCTTCGTATCAAGGCACGCTGTTCCGTCGCGGCGAGCATCCGATTGCCGACATCGTGCCGCTAGAGCAGGACCCGGCGCTGCAAACGGGCAAGCTCGACTTGATTCGCAAACTGAACCGGGGAGTGGTGCAGCGGCTGGGCAGCGTCAGTGAGATCGATGCGACCATCTCCAACTACGAGCTCGCATTCCGGATGCAAGCAGCGGTGCCCGAACTGTTGGATCTCTCCGGCGAATCGGAGCTCACGCGGAGCATGTACGGCTTGGAGGAGGACGAGACGAGCGAGTTCGGCCGCCAGTGCCTGTTGGCCCGGCGCATGGTCGAGCGCGGCGTGCGCTTCATCGAATTGCTAACCCCTGCCCACAAGGGACAGGATCGCTGGGACCAGCACCAGAACCTAAAGTCCGGGCACCGCATCAACGCCCGCGGTACGGACAAGCCCATCGCCGCTTTGTTGAAGGATCTCAAGGGGCGCGGCCTGCTGGATTCGACGCTCGTGATGTGGGGCGGGGAGTTCGGACGGACACCGACCGCGCAGACCAACGGCAGCGAGTTTAGCGACCGGACCGGGCGTGACCACAACCCGTTCGGCTACACCATGTGGCTGGCCGGGGGCGGCGTCAAGGGGGGCATGCGCTACGGGGCCACGGACGAATACGGCTATTTCGCTATCGAGGACAAGGTCCACTTGCACGACCTGCACGCGACGATGCTGCACCTGCTAGGCCTGGACCACGAGCGCCTGACCTACCGGTACAGCGGCCGCGACATGCGCCTCACGGATGTCCACGGCGAGATCATCCATGGGATCTTGGCCTGAGCGGGCCCTTGCAGCCCGCGGCCCCGGCCAGATCGCACGGGCCGAGGCCTGCCCTGGGCGGTCCGGTCACAGATTGAGGCGCGCCGCTGCGTTTCGCGGCTACGGCCCGAAGGCTACTCGAGCACGTTCAGGCCGCCGTCTTCGAGGGCGCCCGGCCGTCGCCAATAGGTGAACTGGGGCGTCCATTCGTCGGCGCCGATGCCGGCCAGCGCTAGCAGGCTCCACGCCGGGCAGAACATGTCGCCGGGGCCGAACACGACCGCGTTCTTGCGCAGGATCGTGCCGTTGTCTAGTTCGTAGAGCACGGCGCCAGGCTGGTTGTCGACGCCGGGCGCGGTCGTCTGCTCGCGGATGTAGTCGCCGCCGCCGTGCGAGGCGAGGCGGAAGCGCCAGCCGCGAGCGTTGGCGAAGCGTCGCTGCGTCGCTGGCGGATCCTTGGATAGCAACACGACCGCCAGCTCGGATTCCAAATGAGGCAGGAAGCCGTTGATCCCGTCTGCCCAAAGAGTGCAGTAGCGGCAGGCTTGGCCCATGTTGTGGATAGCCAGCAGCTTGTCGCGGCCTCCGAAGAGTTTGCTCAGGCGCGTCGCCCCCTCCAATGCCTGGAAGTCATAGTCCGGAATCGGACTGCCGATGGCGGCGCGCCGCAGCGCATTGAGCCGTTCGGTCAACTCGAAAACCTGGCGTTCGAGCTCGCTGATGGTGGAAGCAGCGTCGCTGGCAGATGGGGTGTCTTGCGGCATGGCCGATTCCTCCGAGACGGGCCGGCCAGCTCATCCGCGAATGTCGCGCCGCGGCCGGGCAGGAGGTTACGAGAGGAACTATAGCAGTTGCCTCGGAAACTGGCTCGGCCAAGTGCCGGGTCGGTCGAGTCTGGGCAGCACTTGGTTGCCGCGCCTGACGGTTGGCGAATCGGGCTGGCCATCGGTCTTGTCGGCGCTGGCGATAGAACCCCGGCCGCGATATCTTCTCGACACATTCACAGGCCCCGCCACCACGGTGGCTCTCCGCCTCTCCATCGCGTGCGGCGCGTGCCCCGACGGTGCGCCGTGAAGCGCATCCGGCCCTCGTCGCAGAAAGGCAGCCGCAGCGCGATCAGCCCCTGTTCTGCTCCGGGTGTCGGATGGAAAGAGTCCAAGACACGAATGCCTCTGAGATGTGCGAAGCAGTGGCTGCCCTCCACGTCGACGAACATGTCGTTCCAGCCATCCACAGATCGTAGATCCACCTGATAAACTGCAACAGATGCAACGACTTCCGAATTCTACTCTGGTCGCAATGCTTGCCGCCCTGACTTTCTCTTGGATGCCCGCCGCCGCTCATAGCGATGAAGGCTGCTCTGATCGGCGAATCTCGGCCAATGCGGTTCGCACGTTGGACGACGTTAGGGTCTTCGTCGAATGTGCCAAGCAGTACTTGGATGAGAACGGCCCGGACGAGGCCCTGCGGGCCTTCAACGAAGAGGGGCGCTGGAAACACGGCGCGATCTACGTTTTCGTCTCAGAGCTATTGCCATCTGGCGAGACCGCGAGAAGGTTTGTATTTCCGCCAGACCCGGCGGCGCAAGGCAAGCCTCGGGGGGCATCGCTCGACGACTTCGGAACCGATCTCTACGCCGAGATTTACCGCATCATGCGCGATAGGGACTCCGGCTGGACGTACTACTCGAATCCCCATCCAGTCACCGGCAAGAGATCGCCCAAGGCGTCCTACCTGATCAAGGTGGATTGGAAGGGCAGCCCGGCAAGGATCGGCGCTGGCTTGTATCTGCCCGACGTGCCCGGCAGCTGCCATGACGACGAGGTGAGCGCCGCGGCGCTCACGGAAAATCCGAGCGACGACACGCTGCGGGCGTTCGTACGATGTGCGTCCATGGTCGTGGACTCGAATGGCTATTCCGCCAGGCACGACCTAGAGCAGGGCCCGCGCTGGAGGGATGGCACAAGCTACGCTTTCGTGCTGGACATGATGGGCAACCAAGTCATGACGGGCAACGGGCTGAGGGTGAACGGAAACTCGTTGCACGAGTGGTTGAGCCGGGACCCGTACGCGGATCAGTTCGGCGGGCGCAACGTGGTTGATGCCGGCTTGACGTTCGGCGAGAGCTTCATCTACTACCGCCACGCGAGCCCCTTTGCCGGCACTGTGCTACCGAAGGTGGGGTTCTTCAAGCGCGTGGTGGCGCAGGGAATACCGCTGTTGGTTGGAGCTGGCTACACAGCCGAGCCGGGCCGGGCGGCGCCGGGGCCGGATTGCTCGGACAACTACGCGGAGGCGTCGGCCGTGCGCACGAGGGCAGACGTGCGAGCGTTCGTGCAGTGCGCGGCAGAGTACGCCCTTCAGCACGGGGAGGATGAGGCGCGGCGGGCGTTCAACGAGGACCCGCGTTGGAAGTCGGGGCCGACATACGTGTTCGTGGACGGGGTCCAGCCATCCGGCGAGGATGCCTTGGTACACGTGTTTCCGCCGGAACCGGCCAGGGAGGGCTCGGTCTGGGGGACATCGGTCGACGCCTTCGGGAACGACTACTACTACGAGCTGCACCGGGTGCTGTCGTTGGTGGACGAGGGCTGGGTCCACTATGCGTTCCGCAACCCGGATACCGGGCTGAACCAGCCGAAGAGTTCCTACGTGATCGAGATGGACTGGAACGGGGACCGGGCAGCTATCGGCGCCGGAATCTACTCGCCGGACCTGCCGGGAACCTGCGACCCCAGCGAGGTCAACGCCCTGCTGTTGGAGGTTGATCCAAGCGACGCCAGGCTGCAGGAGTTCGTGCGGTGCGCGGCAGACCTGTTGGAATCGGGCGGATACTTCTCCGTCCCGCTCCTCACTGGCCATCCGCGCTGGAAATACGGATCAGTATACGTATTCGGCATAAACCCGAACACCGGCGAGGTCAAGTTCAGCGGCAATCCCGCCAGCTTCGCCGTGTCCGGCAGGCAGCCCGAAGTGCTATTTGGCGGTCGGGATCTGAACGAGGCGGGCGGTTTTTTTGGAGAGACCTTCTGGTACTACAGGTTCTTGAATCCGGTCACGGGCATGGAGCAGAGCAAGGTGTCTTTCGTCCGGCTCGTGCGGACGAGCGAGGGCCCGATCTTGGTCGGCTCGGGATACAACCCGTAAGCGGGGCGCAGAAGCGGCCGCATGCGCCGCCGGGGCGCATGGTTCCCTTCGGTTAGCTCGGGTAGCTGGGCGGGTATCGGACGGGGTCGCGCTGCGGGGTGGCGCGCCCCCGCCCTGCAAGATTGCAGGTGCCAGCTTGCATGTCTGGCGGGCGCGGGCGGACGCACGGGGGGGGGGCGCTGGACACTGCACCGCCCGCAGCGAATCCGCCACTCTCGGGCGGGCCGCACGCCTGCCGGTGCGCGCGGACCTTGCAGATGATCCTCCAGCGCATCCGAATGCGGGAAGCCTGACCGTCAACGACCTCTCCGCTGACAGCCCGCTGGAGGTCAGCGCGAAGATTGCCAAGCCTTCTTGAGAGGCCCTGCGGCCGTTGCTCGGTCGACACTGCCCAAGTCTACATCCTCGACCGAGACACCGCGGAGCGTGGTGCTGGGATTGGAGTTGCGCAGCGCGAGGCCGGCCGCGGCGACGGTGCTGGTGTTTCGCGAACCGGCTACGGGGGAGGAGTTCGACGGAGCGCTGGCAGAAGCCGAGCAGCTGCGGCGGGCAGCGGAGTGCGAGGAGCAGGCCTTGCAGCAGCGAGTCAGCGCAGCAGAGCAGCGAGCGAGTGAGGCGGACGAGCGCGCGCGGGTACTGGAGGAGCAACTCCGGGCTCTGACGGCTCATGCCCCACCGCCGAAAGGCCATCCCTAGTGCCGAGGCGCCGTTCCGCAGAGCCGTTCTTCCATCGTGAGAATGAAGGGAGGTGCCTCAATCTGCCTCGGTGCTTACCGTTAACCTTCCATCCAGAACCTCTACCCACAAGCCTCGTGCTGATGGCGTTGATGATTGACGTCGGTTCCCGAGCATCCCAGGCCTTCCCTTGTCGGTCAGAGGCGTGCCTCGCTAGCTTTGTGGTGGATCTTTCGGCTGCAGCTTGTCGCAATTCTTAACCCTGGTTCGCCAGGGATTCGGGAGATTTCGGCTCTCGGGGCTCTTCGGTGGGTTGATTGTGGCCAAAAGCACGCCCTGATTCGCTGAATAGACTTGGGGTATTCTTAATATATTCGCTAATATATGGTGATATCGTTCTGAAGCTCGCTGTAGTGCCAAGAAATTGCCTCTGGCCCTTGACGCCCGCCTTGCGCCTCTGACACCCTCGGACTCGGCGCCCCTGTGTTCATCCGCGCTACCAAGACCCACTCCGTCGGCGGCCAGCCTGGCTTCAGCTTCCGTCTCGTCCAGTCCCGCCGCTCGGGCTCCTCGGTCCAACAGAAAACCCTTCTCAACCTCGGCACCGACTATCCCCTCCCGCGCTCGCTGTGGTCTGACGTCACCCGCCTTACCGACGACATCCTGCGCGGCCAAGCCCCGCTGCTTGCCTCCTCCCCCGAGGTCCTGGCAGCCGCCGAGGACCTCGTCCGCCGCCTGCGCGCGCGGGGCTTCAGCGCCGACCAGCAGGCCGATGACGAGCCCGTCGCGGTACGCCTCGCCACCCTGGATCTGGACGACTCCCGCTCGGTCGGCGCCGAACGCCTCTGCCTGCAGGCTCTCGACGAACTGCGCTTGCCGGTGTTGCTGCGCCAGGCGGGGGCCTCCCCACGCGATGCCGCCATCGCCACCGCCTTGGTCGTCGCCCGCATGCTGCATCCCTCCTCCGAGCGCGAAGCGCAGCGCTGGCTGCGCGACAGCAGCGCGACCCTCGAACTGCTCGGCTTGGAGCACTCCGCAGGCGTTTCGCTGAACAAGCTGTACCGCACCTGCGACCTGCTCTGGAAGCATCGCGAAGCCCTCCAGAGCGGGCTTTTTGCGCGCGAGCGGGAACTGCTCAATCTGCCCGAGACGATCGTCTTCTACGACCTGTCGAACACGCATTACACCGGGCGCGAGAACCGCACCCTGCGCCTGTTCGGACGGTCAAAGCAAAAGCGTAACGACTGCCCGCTGGTGTCGTTGGCGATGGCCTTGGACGGGTCGGGGTTTCCGCGCCGCTGCGAGATCCTAGCTGGCAACGTGTCCGAGCCAGGCACGCTGCAGCCCGTCTTGGAGCGGCTCGATGAGGGCCGGGCCAGCGGGGCACAGCGACCGACCGTGGTGATGGACGCAGGGATTGCCAGCGCCGAGAATGTGCGCTGGCTGCGCCAGCAAGGTTGGGAATGGCTCTGTGTCAGCCGGGAAGCCAAGCCGGAGCGCCCGGAGGGCGCACCGAGCGCCGAGGTGCAGACCAGCAGCGGCTACTGCGTGCGGGCTTGGCCGCTACAGCCAGAGGCGGCTGAGACAGACCCAGAGCCGGAGCCGGAATTGCGGGTATACGCGCTGAGCGAGGGGCGCTTGCTGACGGCGGAGTCGATTCTGCGGCGGCACCGGGAGCGTTTCGAGGGGGCTCTGCAACAGCTGCACGAGGGGCTGTCGAAACCCCGCTGCATGAAGCGCTTGGAACAGGTGCAGCGCAAGGTCGGGCGGCTGGTCGAGCAGCACAAGCAGGTCTCGGCGCAGTACAGCGTGGAGGTCGTTGCGGGGGAGTCGGGCAAGGCTGGCGCCGTGCGTTTCAGTCGCAAGCCGCAGCACGGGGCAGCCGACGAGGCAGCCGGGGCGTACCTGTTGAGGACCAGCCATGTGGACTGGGACACGGAACGCATCCTGCGTGCGTACTGGGAGCTGACCGAGGTGGAGGCAACCTTCCGTTCGCTGAAGTCGGAACTGGGGTTGCGCCCGATCTGGCACCACCTCGACCGGCGCGTGTCGACACATCTGTTCGTGGCGGTGCTGGCCTACCACGCGGTGCATCTGGTGCGGACGCGGCTGAAGGCACGCGGCGTGCATCTGAGCTGGCAATCCATCCGGGACCGGCTGGCAAACTGGGTGCGGGTAACGACGACGGTGCAGTCTGCGGACGGCCAGCCGTTGTGCAGCCGCCAAGATGTGCGCCCGGGAGCGGCCGCCTACGAGATCGCCCGCGCGGCCGGATTGGAGCCGAAGGCGCATCGCCGGCAGATCCGCAAGGCGGACTGACGAATGCTCACAAAATGTAGTGCCAAGTGGGCCGAAAGTCGCCGGTCGATATGTGTGTTTTCAATGACTTACGAAATTTCTAAGTCACAAAATGGCGAACTAGGGTTAAGGCATCCTTCGCGCTGCTTTCCGTTCAGTGCCCTGCAGACAACACCGAACGCGCCGCCGCCGCAACCTTGCACGCAGCTCTCGTAACCGTCATGGCAGTTCTGCCTGCAATCTGACACCGATAGATCTACACGATCCTGCTGGCCCTCGGCCTGGTTCGCAGAGCAACTGGCAGGCGGGGCAAGGCCGGAGCCGCAGCACTGGGCATGTTGCCGGTAAGCCCTCGGGTTCTGCACGAGCGGGTCAAGCTCCAACTCAGCGACAATCTCGGGCTGGTCTGCGAAGTAGCCGCGCAGGAAACCAGTGAGCGCCTCGGCATACTCTGCGCCGTCAAGGCCAGCATGCCTGTCCAGCCAGCGGTCGATGTCTCGGTCAAAGTCAGCAATCCAGGCCCATCGCTCAACAGCCTCCAAGTCGGAATCTGAAAGCTCGGCGCCGTAGTGTCCCAGTGCCCGCTCGGCGCTGGCATTGCCGACTATTCGCGCTAGCGCTGGCATGGACACGCCCATCGTCGTGAGGGCCTGGGGGTCAGCGCCCGATTCCAGCAACATCTCAATGGTTGGCTCGGACCCAAGCAGCAGGGCCCTTTCCAGCACCGATTCACCGTTGACTGTAGCCGCCGATGCAACCGCGCCGGCGGCAACGAGCAGTTGCACCAAGCCGTATTGGGTCCCTTCCATGCCGGATTCGCACCCCACCGCGTAATGCAGCGCCGACTCGCCGCTCTCCGGGTGTGCCCAGTTCGCGCTGGCGCCCTGTTCCAAGGCTTCGCTCAGCGCCTCGACAGCGCAGTGAACGAGCAGTTTCTCAAAGCTCGCAGTTCCGTCCCCTGCCGCCATGCCGAGCGGCAGGACAACGAAGAGTCCAGCCAGTACCGCGAAAGCAAGATTGTGCTTCATGCCAAGTTCCTCCCTTAGGGCGGGGCTGTGCGCCAGCTGCCCTCCTAAGACCTAACGCTCCCAGAGCTCTTCCGGTCACAGATTTTATTGCCGGGTCCTGCACCGTCATCTCCCGCGTGGGTTTTCCTTCTAGTGGTCTGGTCTAATGGAGGGCATTCGACAGGGAAGCGCCCGGCTGTCCTGTTCGCCTGACCTCATGCCTGAGAACCTGCGTTCGCTGTGGCTGCGGGTCGTAGCCGACGCCCGCCGCGAGATCGAGCGGCTGCGCAGCAACCGACTGGACGGTCGGCTGGATGAGGATCTCGACACGCTCCTCGCAGAGCGCTGGCCGCAGGCCCGCCAAGCCGCGATCGAGAGCCTCGCCAGGGAAGAGGCCGGGGATTGCCAGATCCGCTACCGCGCCGCGCGCCGTCGTCTGGATCGCGCCCTTCCGAAGGAATATCCCTACGCCCGAACCGACCGGGATGCCGACAGGTGAGCCGTCGAACCCTGCTTGCCCGGAGTGGCCGAAGCCCCTATCTTGTCCGAGCCAGGAAACGCCTCCTGAGCAGGCGCAGGGCCCGGTTTAGGCGAGTCGTTACGTTAGAGCGGGAGACCGCCAGCCGCTCGGCCGTCTCGCCCGTGGATAACTCCCGCTCGAAGCGCAGTTCAATTACTTGGCGGTAGGGTGCGGGCAGCAGCGCAACCGTTTCGCGAAGCGCACACAGCATCTCCCGGTCGCTTGCACGGGTCTCGGGGTCCGCGCCGGGGTGCGCTTGCTCCCGGGCCTCCTCGAGTCCGACCTCGCGGCGGCGCAGGGTCCGGCCGCGAATGTCGAAGGCGCTGTTGGCGACAATACGGCGAACCCAGAGACAGGCTGTCGGCCCGCCCCGGAAGGCAGAAATGCCGCCCAAGACCTTGCACCAAGACTCTTGCAGCGCGTCTTCGGCCAGCCCGGCATTGCCGGCAATGCGCGTCGCAAGGGGCCGGAAGTACCTAGCACAGCAGGCGGTCCATGTGCCTGCCGCCCGGGGATCTTGGAGCAACGGGCAGGATGGCGGGAATCGTTCTGCTGGCATGGAGGTGCTGCGCCTGAGAACCGAGATCTCATAATAAGTAAAATATCTGTAAAATCAAATCGAGGCCAACTGAACCGCCTTCGCGCTTGCGAAGCGCCCGCTGGCATCTCTGCCGAGTCCGCCAATTGCCGCGCGCGGGCAGCTGCGGACGAGGGACTTGGCGAGCGGCTACGCCAAGTTCGCCGGGGACCGCTAGGCTGCAGTGCTTGTCAAGAAAATGTGATGGATGGCTCCGCGCAGCAGTCATGAGTTCGATGCATGGTCGGCGAGGACAGCTTGGCCGAGGACGCGCTGCGAGACTCTTGGCGCATGTTCCTTCAAGGCATCCACGGCGCCTTAGGCGGCCCAACAGCTTGCCACTAGATCCGGGCCATCGTCACCAACAAAGCCAAGGACATTCGCCGGGCTCGCTTCGGCGGGATCGCTCTCCCGGAACACCCGCGAACAGGGCGGCAAGGACCGCGCCCCGGGGGGCGGGCCATTGCCTGCGATTTGCTGGCCGTGCTGCGCGAACTGGCCGAGCGCCTGCCGGAGCCGTATCGCGCGGTGGTGGAGTTGCGCCTCGGGCAAGAACTGTCCACGAGCGACGATCATTCGCGGCTATGCGACACCTAGCCGCTCAGTGCGCAATCCGCGGAAGCGATCGAAGTCACGGTCCTCCGTCAATAGCGCGGACACGCCATGTTCGCGGCACAGCGCGACGATCTGCGCATCGAACGCCAAGTTTCCGACAGCATTCCCCTCGCGGATGGCCTCCGCGAGTAGTTGGGAATAGCCGCGGCCCGGAGATAGCACTGTTGCACTTGGCGACGCAAGCAGCCGCGCCATAGCCTGGCACGCTTCCTCCGCAGAGTGCGGAGGATTGAAGAGCTTGGGATGGGTGATGACGCGGATGAACTCTCCCAAGCAAAATACTGGGATCGCCCAGCGAGTTGGTGATTCGGCGAGTGCTGCCAGGCGGTCAAGAGCAGCTCGGTGCCGGGGGAGTTCAGCTCGGTGAGCATAGACAAGCACGTTCGTGTCAACTGCGATCAATCTCGATTCTCCATCTTTTCGTAGAGCGTATCGCGGTCGTCGATGGTGACGCCAGGAATGGGCTGCCCGCGTTTGACCAAAGCGTGGAATCTGAAGTCTGCTTTCACGTCGGAAGTGGATTCGAGATGGCCCCGCAAGGCATTCTCGACAAATCGCGTGAGCGTTTCCCCGGTCTCAGCGGACCTGATTTTCGCAGCCCGCAGGATCCTGTCATCCAAGTTGAGCGTGGTCTTCATATGTATATCTGTATCATACGAGCCAGATTTATGGCAGCTACGAGCCTAGGGGCCGTCGGCGGTTGCGCCTTGCTGTGCGCGATCCAAGAAATCCCCGTTCTGCGCTCCGCTCGCGACGCAGGCGGAGGTCCAAACCGGGCCGGACAGGCGCTGCGAGACCTCGGGATGGGGCCGGGCCGCCCGCGCGAAGGCTAGCTGGCGCCTCCCTGATCTGATTCGTTGGACATGCTCGGGTCCAAGGCAGCAGTCTAGCCGTGCGGATGTGCCGGACCAAGACTCGTTGCAGGTCTTCGATGTCTGCCCTCTGTGGAAGGACGCCAGGCGGGCAGGACTGGGTGCTATGTGGATGAGTGGTGCTGCTATGTCGCGACCGAACCCATCGCGGGGTACGGACGCCTGCAAGTGTGCCTGAAGAGATCTCGACGGTCGCGTCGCCAGACACCCCCGGCAAAGTGCGGCCACGTGGGGTGCCAGGGTTCAGCTGGCCCACGGAATCGAGGTTCGCTGGCCGGGCCATGGCTGCCCAAAGATGGCGCTGCGCTCAGTGCAAACCCACAACGATTGCGACCTGGCGCCGGACACCGCCACGAGCCTCAACGTACTCGTGCGGCCTTCCTCTGTGCGCTATTTGGGAGACGTTCTATCTATTGTTAGATACTCCAAGACCGGCCGCGCCAAGCATCACCGTTCAGTCCCTTGCGCATATCTCATTAGAATTCAGTACGTTAGAGCGACATCTGCAACGAATTCACAGCAAGCAGAAAAAATCCTTCAAAACTGCTTGACATACGATCTATACATAGAGTATTATTGCATTCAATGAGTTCCGCAGTGTTCAAGGCCGCGGGTACGAGGCATCAAACACAGTGAGACCGGACCTGACAGGCCCCCGGCGCTGACGCTGCGGAACTCTCCCTTCCACTTGACCCCAAGGAGGCATACCTATGCTCCAACGTTTCCACTCCCATGCCGGGCGCAGGCTCGGTTCGCTCCTGCTGTTGGCCCTGGCGCTGCCGCAAGCCGTGCTGGCGCAGGGCGTCAGCCCGTGGCTGCAAGCCGTGACCGTGCTGCAGACGGCCTTCACCGGCCCCATCGCCCGCGGCTTGAGTCTGGTCGCGATCGTCATCGGCGGGCTGATGTTCGCCTTTGGCGAGGGCGGCAGCAAGCGCGCCCTGGCCGGACTCATCTTCGGCGTCGGCATGGCCATCGGCGCTGTCAACTTCATGCAGTGGCTGTTCCCGTGAGCCAGTCGCCGGAGATGCCCGCCCTGCACGGGACTTACCTCGCTCTCAGCCGCCCGCTGACGGTGCTCGGCTGCGAGCGGCGCCTGTTCATGGGCGTCGTCTGCGTGGGTGCGGCGGCCTTCAGCTCGTTCAACGCCCCCATCGCCGGCTTGCTGCTGTTCAGCGCCGGCTACGGGGCCGGACTGGCTGTCACCAAGCTCGACCCCTGCTTGCCTACGGTGCTGTTGCGGTCGGCCAATTGCAGCCAGCGCTACGATCCCGCCCTGCGGGCTCGCGGCCCGGAGCCGCTCCAGATCGTTGCGAGAGAGGACGTATGACCAAGCGCACCGCAGCCCCGTTGCACAGCCAGCTTCCGTGGCTGGGCTTTGCAGACGACAGCGTCGTGATGACCAAACGCGGCGAGCTGCTCTCCGGGGCGCGTCTCAGCGGAGCGCCCTTCGAGTGCCGTGCGGCCGTCGATCTCGAGTACGTGAGCTTGCGCTGGACGCGGGCCCTGAAGAGCTTGGCGCCGGGTTGGCGCGTTCGCTGGCAGGTCTGCAAGCGGCGGCTCGACTCGCTGCCGCAGCGGATCCCTTCCGATCCGCTGGCAGAGCGCGCGCGGCGCGTGCGCCGCTCCCACCTGCTGGGCAAGGGGCTGTATTCGATCGAGGCCTATGTGTTCTGGACGTGGGATCCCAAGCTGGCACCGGCTCCCGCGTCGGGGGCTGGTAGCGGCTCCGCTGTCTCGCTGCTTTCGCGGGCGGCGCTGTGGCTGTCGCCGGAGCGCACCAAGCAGGTGCTGGCCTCGCACGTGGAGGCCGCCTGTGTCCGCTTCGAGAGCGCAGTAGCGTCGTTCCGCGGCTTGGTGAACGATGTCACCCACTTGGAACCGCTGCACGGCGAGGGACTGTTTCGCGCCCTGGCCCTGTCAGCCAACTCCCGTTCTGCCGCCTCGACTGCGCGGTCCCTGTCGCCTCACGGCCTTGACCGGCAACTTGCGCTCAGCGACATCGAGAGCTACCGGGACCACCTCCGGCTGGATGCCGAGCGTGTGGAAACCTACGCGCTGCTCGACCCTCCCGCCGCATCGCGAGCCCATCTCTTCGGCGAGATCCTCGAGTTGGACGCCGAACTCGACCTGGCCTGCGAATGGCACCGGGAAGACACGGCCAAGTCCCGCCGCCGCATACGCTCGGCCCGCAGGCACTACCACCAGCAGCGTTACAGCATGCTGGCGCACGCCTCGGCGGGAGACGCGCCTCCCCAGGCGCAGGGAGCGCTGGAGGACCGGGCGGCCGAAGCCGAGGCCACCCAGCTCGGCGAGGCGTTGCGCGAGCTCGAGGTCGAGGGCATGCCGTTCGGCGAGCACAGCCTCGGCATCGCGCTGCGGAGCTGCGAGCAAGCCCAGATCGAAGCGGTACGCCCGGAACTGCTGCGCATCGCGTCGGCTGCGGATGCCCGGCTCCACCGCGAGACCTACAACGGCCTCAACGCGTGGTTCGCAATGGCTCCCGGCAACCACGGGCGGCAGTTGCGCCACAACTACCTCAGCGCCGCTGTCGCGGCCGATCTGGCGCCACTGTGGGCGGTGTCGGAGGGCGAGCCTCGCGACGAGCACCTTGGCGACGAGCACCTGGCGATCTTTGAGACAAGCCGCCGCACGCCGTTCTACTACGCGGCTCACGCCGGCGACATCGCCCACACCCTCGTGGTCGGAGCGACTGGCTCGGGCAAGAGCTTTCTGCTCAACTTCCTGCTGGCCCAAGGGCGCAAGTATGACCCGCGCGTGTGCATCTTGGACCTCGGCGGATCCTACCGCCAGCTGACCGAATTGGTTGGCGGGGCGTACCTGCACCTCCAGCTTGACTCCGGCGGGCTGCCTTGCAAGCTGAATCCGTTCCGCGCCCTCGAACCAACCGCCGAAAACCTGCAGTTCCTTGTCTCGTTCGTGCGCCTGCTGCTGGATATCGAGGGCGTCCAGTGCGACGCCACCCAGCGCGCCGAGCTGCGCGCGCAAATCCAAGCGCTGTACGAACTCGAGCCCGACGTGCGCACGCTGTCGTCCTTACACGGGCTGCTGCCCGCCAATTTGCGAGGGCCGCTGGGCGCCTGGGTCCAAGGCGGCGTTTGGGGCTCGATCTTCGACAACACCGAGGACTCGCTCACGCTGGCGGACTGGCAGGCCATCGACATGGCGGGGGCGGCGGGCAAGCCCGAGCTGGCCCGCGCCCTGCTGTACTACCTGCTGCACCGCCTGGGGACAGTCATCACCGCGCCCGAGGAACTCGGGCGCTGGAAGCTTCTGGTGGTGGACGAGGCTTGGCGATTCCTCGCCGACCCGCAGATCGGCGGCTACCTGGGCGAGGGGCTCAAGACATGGCGCAAGTCCAATGCCGGGGTGGTATTGGCCACCCAGTCGCCGGGCGACGCCACCGGCAATGCCAGCCTTTGCCGCACGGTGGCCGAGAGCTGCCTGACCAAGATCTTTCTGGCGAATCCGGAACTTGACCCCTCCGGCTACGCCGAAGCGTTCGGACTGCGGACCGCCGAGGCGGAAGCCATCCGGGCGCTGGTTCCCAAGCGCCAGTTGCTGCTGCACAGACCGGGTTTCGCGCAAGTGCTCGAGCTCAGCGTCGATCGTCGCAGCTACTGGCTGTATACGACCAACCCGGTCGAGGCCGCCCGCCGCCGGGAAGCGATCCGCGAGCTCGGGTTCGAGCGCGGCCTCGACTCTCTCATGGAGGAGACACAACAATGCACTACCGACTGACCCAATTCTTGCTCTGCGCAGCCCTTGCGGCGATTGCAGGTGCCCCGCAGCGCGGCCTCGCACGCGAGGTCGCGGCCGGACCGGACGAGGTGATCGAGGCCCGGGCGCGGGTCCGCTTCGCCACGGCCATCGTGCTAGACCCCGCCGAGCGCATCCTCGACTGGGTCTGCGGCGATGCCGAGTACTGGAGCGTGCAGGGCGCGGCCAATCTCGCCTTCGTCAAGCCTAGCGCCGAAGGCATCCAAACCAACGTCACGCTGGTGACGGACAAGGGCAACGTCTACACGCTGCGCTTCCGCGAACTCGGCGATTCCGAAGGAGAGCCGGACCTGAAGCTGTTCGTGCGGCCGAAGGAGGCTCCCGCGGAGGGAGCGGCGGTATTGGACCCGTTGCGTTTCGAGCCGCGGGGCGCCGCGGCCGAGTTCCAGCGCCAGGCCCAACAGGCTCGCGAGGAATCACGCCAGGCCCAAGAACAGGCCTGGCGCGATGCGGAGCAGCGGATCGAGGCCTACCGCGCGGCATACCCGCGCAGCCTGCGCTTCGACTACGAGCTAGACGGAAACGCACACGAGGCACCCTTCCGGGTGGCTGCGATGTGGCTCGACGACCGCTTTACGTACATCCGAGCGGATCCCGAGGAAGCTCCGGCGCTCTACGAATCGCGCGACGGGAAGCCGTCGATGGTGCCGTACGACTTTTCGGACGGCCTGTATGTGACGCGCCGGCCGCTCGCCGACGGCTGGCTGCAGATCGGCAAGCGCAAGGTGCGCTTCCGTCGCGTCAAGCGCTGAAAGGGAGCACGGCCATGAAGCGAATTCTGGACAAGATCCCGCGCCCGCCGGGCGCTTTGCCGGCCCGTGCGCAGACGTGGGTGCTGCTGGGGCTGACCGGGGTACTGGTGTTGGCGTTGCTGCTGTTTCCCGGAGAGCCCGAAGCCCGCCCGGCCCAAGAGTCTGCCGAGATCGGCGTGCCCGCCTCGGCGCGGACTGGGAGCCCTGTCGGTGTCCGATCGACCGAGAGTGCCGCCCGTCGCATGCGGGAAGAGGCCGCTCGCGCGGCGGAGAAGCGTATGCGCAATGAACTGGGCATTCCCGCCGATCGACCGGACGGCCTGCCGCATCCTCCGGCCCCGCTGGTGCAGTCCGGCCCGATCTACGCTGACGGCCAGGGCCACGCGCAGGGTCCCACGCCCGAAGAGCAGATCAAGCGCGAGGAGCAGTTGCGACGATACCGCTCCCTGAGCGCTGCGCCGCTGGTCCTGAGCCATCGCGCGGGAGTCGTGGCCGCCGCTGCTGGGACAAGTCCGGTTAATGAACCTGCCGGGAAACCGGCCCGGACAGTGGTTGCGGCGGTACCGGAATCGGAAACGCCAGTTTCGGAGGAAGCGGATCGTACCGAGATCCTGCGCGAGGGCGAGTTCCTCGAAGCCGTCCTAACCAACCGACTCAGCGGCGATTTCTCCGGCCCTGTGAACGCCATGGTCTCGGCCGATGTCTACGACCGCTCTGGCCAGCGGCTGTTAATTCCGCGCGGCACGCGAGCGCTGGGCGAGGCCCTTGGGGTCGAGGCTTGGGGCCAGTCGCGCTTGGCCGTGACGTTTCACCGCTTGGTCCTGCCGGATGGGCGGGCGGTCCGGCTGGACCATAGCGCCGCGCTCAACCAAGCCGGCGAGAGCGGGCTGTTGGACTTGGTCGACCGCCGCTACCCGTCGGCATTCTTGGCGGCCGGCGCGATCGGCACGCTGGCCGGACTGACGAGCGCTGTCAGTCCTGAGCAAGCGCTCGTGTCCAGGCTCGGGGCGGCGCGGCAATCGGCAGGTGCAGGCCTGTCCCAAGCGGCCGAGCGCATGCTCGACCGCTACCTCAACCGCCTGCCCAAGCTCACCATCCGCGAAGGGCACCGCATGCGCATCTACCTCACTGCGGATCTGGCCCTGCGCCCGTACCACGACCCGCCCGTCCCTGAGGCCGGGCCTGCATCGCAAGGAGAATCACAATGACTCGCAAGTTCGCCATCGTTTCCGTCCTGCTGGCAGTGCTGGCCGCGCCGGCCACGCCATTCTGGGGAGCGTTCTTCTCCGGCATCGGCAAAGCCGTCGGCAAGGCGATCGGCATCCCCCAACTTGGCGGCGGCCTGTCCGGCCTGATGCCGGTCACCGTCAAGGCCGCCAAACCGGTGATCGACGCTGCCAACCAGCGGCTGGGCGAACTGCAGAACATTCGCAGCATGGCCAGCGGCACGCTCGAGCACTTCTCGGGAATGGTCGGGACATTGCGCGAGCTAGGCGACCTGAGCGCCTTCCAAGCCACCGCCACGCGCTGGCTGCGCAGTTCCACTGCGAACCGCTACGGGACCTCCGGCGGGTGGACCGACGCCATCAACGGCGACAGCCCGTCCGGCAGCGTCGTCGACGCCTACGGTCGCGCTTCCGCTCCGGTGCCGGACTGGAGCGCTGCCATGCCCGGGCTCGATCCGCAGTTGCAGGCCGCGGTTCGCCGGGACCACGCTTCGCTGGAAATCGCCGATGCGGCCGCCGTCCGCTCACTGGCGGTCTTGGGCGAAGCGCGCCGCTTGGCGGCCGAGCGGAGCACCGCCCACGCGAACCTCGAGCGGGCCGCGCTCGATCCGAGCAACGGCTCCCAATCCATGCCCGCCCTGCTCGGCAAGCTGACAGTCGGGCAGGTGCGCCAACTCCGCAGCGGGGAGCAGACCAACCAACTCCTCGACGCGCTGCTGGAAGCCGAGCTCGCCACTTCCAAGCGCCAGCGGGACCAGCTGGCACGCTCGATGCAGGCGGCCGCCGAATACAGCGAATCGGCCGCTGCCCAGCCCGCGCCGCAGTGGCGCATGCCCTGATCTGGCCATAGCGGAGTCTGATCGTGCAACTGCTGCCTACACCGCCGCCGATCCCGCCGACCGATCCAAGCGAATTCCCGCTGTTGTGGGCGTTTGCGGCGATCGACGCTGCTATCGCGGACCTCGCTCCGCTGTTTGTCGGAGAGGGCCTGCTGCTGTTCCGCGCCCTGGCCGCTTTGTCCATCGCGTGGTTTGGCATCCAAACCGCGCTCTCGGGCCAGGGCGTGCAGTGGAACCGCCTGCTGCCCCTGGTCCTGGCGATGGCCTTCAGCCTCACCATGCTGCGCTTCTACACCGTCGACGCCCCGGGCCTCGGCATGCCGATCTCAACGCTGCCGATCCGGGCGGCGGATTTCTACTCGCAGCGCATTGATGGCTTCATCAGCTGGAATTTTGCCCGGTCCTTTCACGAAGGCTGGACGGAGCTGACCTCGTGGAGCTTTTTCGACTTCTTCATGGGGGCTGGATCGCTGATCTGGACTTTCGTGATCCTGCTCTTCAACACCGCCTGCACGGCCCTGCTGATCGCCTCGATCGCCGCCGGCCGGGTGGCCGCCGGCGCTTGCGTGGTGCTGGGGCCGCTGTTCATCCCGTGGCTGTTCGTGCCGAAGATGGACTTCCTGTTCTGGGGCTGGTTGCGCTCGTACCTGCAGTTCTCGTTCTACACGGCGGTGGGCTGGACCTTCCTGGCTCTGTGCACGTTCATGCTCGACGGCATGTGGCAGGCGGTACCGCCGGGCCTCAGCGCCAAGGTCACTTGGTTCTTCTACTCGGCGGCGGTGCTGCTGGTGGCCGTGATGTCGATGTTCAAGGTGCATGCCCTGACCAATGCCATCTTCCATGGCGGCGGCGGCTTCACCAGCGGCACCGGCTCTGTGGTTTCTTCGGCAGCGCGCCGAGTTGGGCTGTAAGGGGGAATTACTGTGAAGACACACGAAGCTTATGCAGAGATCTGGGCGGAGGTGTTGTCCACCAATCGCTATCTCAAGGTCGCCCTGGGGGCGCTGGCGCTGCTGTGCGTTGGCCTGTTGCTGCTGTGCTGGCGCACCTTTGATCGCTTCGAGAACCTATCGCCGCTGGTAGTGCGCATCGACGAGGTCGGGCGCGCCGAAGCGGTCCGCTACGAGGCCGCGGCCTATGTGCCCGATGTCGCCAAGCCCGAGGTGAAGTACTTCCTGCGACGCTTTGTCGTATTGCACCGCGAACGGCGCCGCGACGCCGTGCTCGATTCGTGGCAGCGCTCGCTGCTGTTCCTCGACGGCCCGCTTGCGCGGCGGCTGATGCAAGAGCAGGAGTCAAGCGGGGAGCTTGTACGCTTCCTTGGCGGCGAGGGGCCAGAGATCGAGATCGCCATCGATGCGGTGCAAGTGCAACCCTCCCGAGAACAGCCCTACTTAGCGCGGGTCGACTTCACCGAGACCCTGCGCGACTTGAGCGGCCGCACCAGCGGTGTGCGGCGCTGGACTTCGGAGTTTGAATTCCGGTTCCTAGAGAGGCCGCCGCACGAGCTGCTGGCGGTGAATCCTCTGGGCCTGTCGATCACGTACTTCCGCAGCGACCGGATCGAGGACTGAGCCGTGGCGCGGATCGCATTCGGGCTGACGCTGTCGATCGGAGGGGTGGCCGCGTGGCTGGCGCTGGACGAGTTTCGTTACTTGGCGCCATACCGGGACGAGTTGCTGCGCGGCTACGGCTGGGTCATAGCGGCCTACGTCTGGGCGCTGGCTTTCGACCTCTTCGCCGTGCTGTATCTGGCCTGCCGGCGGCTCGGCCTGGGGGACGCGGGGCGCAAGCTGCGCCGTTTGGACGGCGAGGTGCGGCAGGGCAAGACATTTGACGCCGAGCTAGCGCGGAGGCTGCGGCAGCAAGAGGAGGGAGGAGCATGAGAATACGGTTTGACGAGCGCGACCTGGGACGCGAGCCCGCAGCCCTTGACATCCAGCGCGAGCGCAGCGAGCGCCCGCCAGTCACGCCAGCCCGGGCGCTGCGGGATCCGATGCCGAGAGAAATCCACAGGGAGGTCTTGCGCGGCACGGTCGGCAAGCGCCCCGGGCGAAGCGGTCGCAGCTTGGCGCAGTGGGGCCGGTTTAGGCTGGCCGACGATAGCGTGGAGGCGTTGCGGGTGGCCGGAATCTTCGGCACGGTCGAAGTCTCGGACCTGACGGACCTGTTCGAGTCGGCCGGTCGCGCCAAGCGCTCGGTGCGGGACCTGGAGCGAGACAACCTGCTGCGCGTGGAGCAATTCCAGCGCGGGAGCCGCCGCATCGAGGCCGTCACGCTGACCAGCCGCGGCCGACGCTTGCTAGAGCGCTGCATCGATCCCCGCGAGACCGGGAACGAAGAGGCCCAGGCGTACTTGTCCGGCTGTGCGCGTTCGGCGCAAGTCTTGCACGACACTGCGGTCTACCGCGCGGCGCGTTGTGAGATGCGGCTGCTCGCCGCTGACGGCGGGAGGGTACGGCGCGTGAGAACCGAGCGCCAATTGCGGCGCATCGCAATGCGCCAAATCGACGCGGCCAGGCGTGGTGGAACAGATTGCGACAAGGCCCGCGCGACGGCTGCCAGCGAGCTCCAGCTCACGGTCGCCGATGGGAAGCTGTCGTTTCCGGACGTGCGCATCGAATGGGAGCGTCCCTCTGTCCGCGGGAGCGATCTAGGCTTTGTGGATATCGAGGTGACCACCCCGGACTACCGAGAGAGGAGCCTGTCTGCGAAGTCGGCGGCAGGGTACCAAATCTACGAGATGGCGAATGACGGCCGCGTGAGCCGCCAGGGGCAGCAGTAGTGGCGAAGGCCGGGGCAGCGGAAGTGTCGGCCAATACCGCCCGATCCGCGGGGCCAAGCGTGGCGACAGGTGCCGATTTCCTAGATCGGGCGCAGCGGGTGGAGGCCCTTGGCTACCGCCCTGTCGAGGCGGAGTTCTTGACCGCGGTGGCACTGCTGGGCGGTTTCTTCGCGCGGAGGCAGTTCCGGGCCTTCTCCGGCACGGTCAAAGGCGGGCCTGAGGTCCGGCTGGCGCGCCGGGCAGCGGCCAACGGGCATGTCAAGGTCGACGGAGGTAAACCCCTGTTGTACCGCCTGTGCGGAGCGTCTCTCTTCCAAGCGGCAGGGTGCGAGGATCCTGGATCTGGGGGTGGACGAGCGCGGCGCGCGGTGAAACAAAGGCTGTTGGTGCTGGACTATTGGATCTCCAATACCTGCAAGGAGCGGCTGTTGCTCTCCGCTGCGGACAAGGAGGCGTATTTCGCATCGCTGGGGATCGGCCAGGAGTGCTTTCCAGCGGCGGTCAGGACACGCCGGAGCATCCGAACGTTCTTCCCGGACAGATTTCCGATTCGCGTGGCGGACGAGCGCGATCCGCGGGTGCGATTCACATACGCACATGCCGGTTCGAGCGAGCGTGGCATGAATCGCCACTTGGAGAGCCATGAGCGCCTGGCCATGGCATTGGCCGAGCGCGGCATCGCTTGCGAATGGGTGGTACTGGCGGACAGCCAGCCGCAGTTCGCGCGCCTGCGGCACGCTTGGGAGCGCTGGCTGTCGCGTGCGGAGAGGGACTGGTCTGAGGGGGAGTACTTTGAACTGCGGCGGCTGGTCGACAAGCGGCGCTGGAAGGATCTCTCGCGGGAGTCTGTCGAGCGCTACGCGTTTCTGGGCGCGCGGCACGGCGGTGCCGCCGTAGAGCGGCGATATCTGGACTGGGCCTGCAACGGCGCGCCTGGGCGCAAGCCGGGCGGCAACTTCCCGGAGGCCAGCCGGTACTGCGAAGTGTTGATGGAATTCGACTACTCAGCGGCTGATGCCGCATGCCGCTAGGAAATGACGTTCACCGCGCAGATTGCTCCGAGCGGTCGCTGGAGTGCTTGGCAGCGATGGCTGTGACTCTGGTGTTGGCGATAGCTGGCGCGCTGCTCGGCGCACTGGCATGGGGGCGGTTCTGGCCGTGGCCGGCACACGATCCCGTGCTAGCGCTGGTCTCACTCCAATCGCCCGTGGCCTCCGAGCTGCTGCGCTGGGGCTATGCGGCCGCTTGGATCCTGACGCCGTATTTTCTCGCACTGCTCGGCGCGACAGTCGGAGGACTGCTGGTAGAGAGACGCGGCCGCAAGGCCGCGGCGGAATCGCTTCCGGCTTGGCCTCAGAGCGAGGATCCACAAATCGTGATTGGGGAAACGCACCGCCGCACCCAGCCGGGGCCCAGCCAGCAGCCGGGCTGGCTGGCCGTACAGCGGCGGGGACTCTACGCCGGGACGGCGGTGTTCGGAGCGGTTGGCTCTGGCAAGACGTCGTGTTGCATGTACCCGTTTGCGCGGCAAGTGCTGGGCTGGCACGCGGACAAGCCCGAACTGTGGCCGGGCGGGTTGGTGCTGGAGGTGAAGGGGGACTTCTGCCATCAGGTGCGGCAGATGTTGCACGAGCACGGACGGGCCGACGACTATCTCGAGCTGAGCCTAGACGGGGACTGGTGCTACAACCCGCTGGAATGCGACTTGGACCCCTACTCGCTGGCCTATCAGATCGCGTCCCTGCTCAACCAGCTGTTCGGCAAGGGCAAGGAACCTTTCTGGCAGCAGGCGTACACCAATCTGGTCAAGTTCGTGATCCTGCTCTTCCGCGTTTGCGATGGCTACGTGACGCTGCAGGATGTGTATCGAACCGCTCTGGACGACGAATCGCTGCAGCGCAAGCTCGACGAGGCGCGCGCACAGCTCGACTTCTTCTCGGAAGTACGGCTCGACTTGGAGCAATACAAGCGGCACGAGCCAACGCTTCCCGACCGTGAGTGGGAATACGACGAGAGCACTGGCGAATGGTTTGTGGGCGGCGATCCGGAATTGGTGAAAGTCCTGCAGGAGCGCAAGATCAAGTTTGAGCAGAAAGACCCGGAACCGGCCGATTCCGAGCAGCGGCAGCTGCAAACCGTGATCACGTGGCACCGGCACGATTGGAGCCAGCTCGACGCGCGCTTGCGCAGCTCGATCACCGAGGGCCTGAGCGTGTTCTTGTCGCTGTTCGACCAGCCAGATGTGGCCGACGTGTTCTGCCCTCCGAAGTCCGTCTACAGCGAGCTTGGCCCGCACCGCGGGCGCTGGGCGCTTCCGCCTGTGGCGGACGCGCTGGAGGATGGCAAGGTGCTGGCGCTGAACCTGCCGGTCGGGGCCAATCCGGCCTTGGGAAGGGCGATTGGCGTCATGCTCAAGCAGGATTTCCAGCGCTCAGTGCTGGGCCGCATCCCGCGCATGGCGAGCGAGCCGGAGCGGCCGTGGCGCGACGTTGCCTTCATTTGCGACGAGTACCAGCATTTCGCCACGGTCGGAGAGAGCGACCCGGGCGGGGATGAGAAGTTCTTCAGCCTGTCGCGGCAGGCGCGGCTTGTGGCGCTGGTTGCCACGCAGTCGATCAGCTCGCTGCGCTCGGCGCTGCCCGGAGAGTCGTGGCGCACGTTGCTGCAAACGTTTCGGACGCGGATCTTCCTCACCTTGGCAGACGAGTCGTCGTGCAAGGTCGCCTCGGAAGCCTGCGGAAGTGTCGAGCGGCTCAAGGAGCAGTACTCGATTTCGGAGTCATCGCAGTCCGGTGTCGGCCTGCTCAGCGGCCGTGCCGGAGGCGGCAAGGGCACGTTCGGAGTGACCAAGTCGTATTCGCTGCGACGCGAGCCTGTGTTCCAGCCATCGGCATTCGCGGAGCTGCGCAACGCACAAGCGATCGTAACGGCGTATGACGGGCGCAACCCGCTGCCGCCGACGTATTGCTATCTCAAGCCATGGTACTTGCCGACCGATCTGAGTTACTTTCAGGCGACGGATGAGGGGAAGTTGTAGGCGACGCGGCAAAGCGCGCTTGGGCGGGCCGCCGGAGGATCGGATATTCGCGCGGCGCGCTCGCCGCGCGCTACGGGTAGCCGCCCGGGAGTTGTGCCTGCGCCATCGATTGGCCGACGGCGATGTGATCCCAGGCACCTCTTGCCATATCTGGGCAAGGCGCTTGAGAAGAAGAGGTAACGTAGCCACAATAGTGCTACAAGTGAGGGCAAGATGAAGCGCGACACGATCGTGCGCGCCCGGATCGACAGCGATACCAAGGAACGAGCTACAGAGGCTCTAAGGGCCATGGGCTTGTCGGTCTCTGACGCGATCCGCCTGCTGCTGATTCGGGTGGCCGACGAACAGAGACTACCCTTTGCCGTGCAAGTCCCCAATGCGGTGACAGTCACGGCCATGGAGGAATTAGCGAGGGGCAAGGGGCAGCGCTTCGACTCCGCGGAAGATCTCTTCCTAGATCTCGACATCTGCCGTGCTGGGGCCTGACGAGTTGCGCCGTTGCGCCGCGCCGCAACGGTCTCGACGCACTACCCGCCCATCCTCGGATGCTGGTCGGTATTGGCCGAATAGCCAGCGCACGAGACCAAGCACAAACCCGGGGAGCTAGGTCAAGCCAACGCCCGCGACCGGCGACAGGGCCGAAAAAAGAACATGCGCTTTATGTTCAACCAGATCCACACAACCGACGAGTCTGGCGTTTGTTCACGAGGGGAGGATCCCCAAGTCTCGGGCTCATCGGTCGACATCGTCTTTCTCAGAACGGCCCACGCAACACGTCCGCACCAGCGTACACGGCCAACGGTTGGGTCGGGGCGCGCCTGTTCAGCGACGTTCGCGGTGGCTTCAGGCCAAGATCGGCAATGAACCCATCAGGATCGACTTGCCGCTTCAAGTGAACAAGGGCCCATCCGGGAGGCGTCCCTTAGTCGCAACCCGCATCGGAGAGCTTGAGGCCGAGTCCCGTTTTCCCGCTGCCAATCGTTCTACAAGGACTCTCAGTGAACAAGCGATCCGCCCTGGGTCGCTTCGTGATGGCCTACCCGCCGGTTAAACTTCACCTTTGCCAGCGCCACTTCGATAGCGGTCGCTGACACTGCTGCACCATATGCAACGACGTCGCACGGACTCGCGCGTGTGGGCCAGCCGTACGACAGGCCTTGGAACCTAGCTGTTCGCTCGGCTCGTAAGTGGCTGTTCGCAAGGCGGGAAGGCCGTGCCACCCAAGGCTGGCTCCAAGCGGTAGCCGCCCAGCTTGATTCCAACGGCCGACAGCTGGTGCTCCACTTCTCGGCACCGATCGAGAGTGGCTCGATCGATATTGGGATTCCTGTCTAGGATGGCGGCTAGCGCGTCCCGGTCGAAATTCTTGTCCTGTTCTGTCATGTCAGAAGAAATAAGGTGTGTGGACAAACGATACCATGCTGTTCAGACGCATGTGATCGCGCAAGAACCAGAAGTAGTCCCAGACGGCCTTCTTCAGCTCGTGACGGGCTCCAAAATCCTCAATCTTCAGCTTGAGCTCGTCTTGCAGTGTCCGCATGTCAATTCCCCGTCCGTGCGTCAGCCAGCGCTCGTGGTCGTTCAACTGATGAGCGATCCAGCCTGCACGCTCCTCCTTCATCTCAAGTGTAACCTCAACCCCTCGAGTTTCGGTCTTTACCCAGTCCTTGAACTTGTAGCTAGTCAGCCACGTCTTCAGCAGACTGATCGAAAGATCACGTGCGAGCTGGAATTGATGGAGTTCTGCAAGGTCGAGTTTCTGCAACAGCACAACCTCGGCGGTTGAGAGCGTCTCGTTCTGACTCTTCTTGATGAGTGTTTCGAACTGCGAAAGGTACGACAGTGCGGGACGAGGCGGCCGTCTTTCTCGAGTTGCGGGTCGATCGGCCCAAGGCAGGAGTGATAGTCCATCAAGATTTCATCCCCGGACATCGCCAAGACAGTCCCTGCTGACATCGCTCGATCGGGAATGATGAACCTGACCTCAACATAGTGCCGCCGCAGCACAGGAACGATCCTCTCGACGATTTCCACTACGCCGCCCGGTGTGTCGAGAATCACGACCAAGGTCGTCCGGCGCCTTTCACCAGCCTCGATTGCCACTTTGACCCGGTGTTCCAGACCAACTTGGATCGGCGAAATGATGGTCAGACAGTCGGCATCGAGCAGGTCTTCAATCGCTGTGAGCCGACCGTTGGCCCACTCGCGGGTGCTGTCTTGAGTAGTAGGTGGAGCGGTCACGGCAGGCACTTTGGTTCCGCTGATTCCGTCGTAGTTCCGCCGGTCTTGTGGTTCCCGAGAACTAGGATCTAGAGCCACTTAGGGGCCACCAGTACTCGACCACTTCCAGCACGGGAAGAGTCTTGAGATCACTGCCATTATATCTCGGTGAAGGACAAGCGACAGGCTCAGGGAACCCCGACCCTCGCCCGATAGCTTTCGGTTGCTTCTAGAAGGAACCGGTTGGAGGCGGCCCGGCGTCTCCGGACAGCCCTCGCCGCAAGCTTCCACCGAGTGGCCGCCTCCGGATGCATGCGCTCCGTTCGCGAGCGAACAAGCGCGATCCTGTGCGCTCAGCGCTCTCCGTATGTGTAGATCCGCGTCCGGACCGAGGCGCATCAGATCGTCGTAGTCCTCAATGGCCTCTACGTGCAGGCCGAGTTCCGATCTTGCCAGGCAGCGCTTGAAGTTGGCTGCCGCATTGTCCGCGTCGAGGCCAAGGGCCCGGTCGTAGTCGGCGATGGCTTCCTCGTGGCGTCCCAGGCTGGACAAAGCGTCGCCGCGCTCGACATAGACCCGGGTGGAGGCAAATCGCCGCGGTGCAGTCCGCAACCTAATTCCCTACTTCCTGCATCCCGTGCGAGCAGCAGCGGGCTGGAATCGTCGGTTGCTCGTGGCCATTGAGGGCTCATCAGAGCGTTGCAGGAAGACGGGCCGCAGACCTGGCTCGCGAGGACGGCTGGCAGGTCGCGAGGCGGGCTGTTCTGGGGTGCTACCCGACGCTGCAGGCCCTGTCCAGAGCCGCTTGTGCGCCTCTGCGGCGGCTAGCAGCCAGGGGTTGAGGAGCGACCCTCTGCGCGCTGCTGCCTGCTAGGCAGCAGCGGCGCACATCACCAGCGGACGCGGCAGCGGCAGGGCTGAGGCGGCCGCCTGCAACAGCCGTTGCGGCAGTGCCGCTAAGTCATAGCGCCGACTGAAGCGGTATCGGTTATTCCGATCTCGGAATAATGCGCTTGAGCCGAGGTCAGCGAACTCTTGCCCAGACCAGACGAGAGTCTTGGCCTTTCTCCGAGACGTGAAACACCAGATCCTCACCTTCCGATCCAAGCAGTTTTCCGAACGCCCCTGCTGGCAGCGCAGCCCGTGTGTCCAACAGTTCCAAGTCTCCGCTGTCCGACTGAACCGCGAACACAGAGATGGGTGGGTAAGATGCGCGGACGGTAGCGTTTTCCCACTGCCCTTCCACAAACAGCCGCCCGGAGTCAGTCACCGCTCCGAGCACGATCTCGAAGCCCCGCGGCGGCTTCAGCAAGCCTTCCGATACAACGCTGCCTTGCGCCGAAACCAGCGTCCAGCTGCTCGCGTTGGGAGAGACCACGGCGGCATAGTGCCGTGAAGTCAGCAACAGGGCGCGTTCGATGGGATGCCGGCTCGCGGTCGAAAGGCCCACTCGCGGCAAGAGCGAGCGAACCAGATTACCGTCCGGGCTATACTGCCGCAGCACGTCGTGGACAGGTTTCTCCGTCAGGTCCTCCAGCTTCTCGATCCCGATCGCCCACAAGCTCCCGTCGGCTGTGAAGCCAATCTCGGCGGCTGTGAACGGCCATGTGCGCACGACGCGAGTCAGGGACCCGTCCATGCCAAACCACGCCAGGACGGACGAGACCCGCCCGTCGCGGTCAACGGCTCCCGCGCTGACAGCGATGCGATTGTCGAACGACACCGCCACCGCGTCAACCCGATGTTGGAAGCTGTCCGGCAGGTGAATGGATTGCTCGACTTGGGTGCCGTCCGTCACGTGGTCAATCCAGAAGGCGGACATTGACGAGTTCGCCGAGCACACATGTCCAGACTGATAGCTGGGCAATGGCTGGCCGCCTAGGTCGCGCTGGCTGAACGCCTCGACCCGGCTCGGAATGAGCAGTTCGGCAGCGGTTGACGGCAGCGATACGAGGCTGACCGTCAGAACGAGAAGCGAAGACCAGTGAGTCATGAGAAACCTCCTTGTTGTTGCACTGCCGATCATTACCAGTTCTGACAACCGGATTCGGCGCACCGCTGGCCGCAGCACGTGGTGCTGCCGGCGTCTTGGTAGCCCCTGTCGTACGAAGCACGCTGCGGGTTGGAGTAGTAGAAGTTGCAGTACCCGTTGCAGTTCCCCAGACATGGACGGTATTGAGCAAACATGTAGTGTCCTCTGCACGAACTCTGCCCACATCCCTGAGCATGCACGGTGGGGACACGAAACCAACCCAGCAGATGTTGCAGTGCGGAGGTCCGAACGGGACGGATACTTCCGCTCGGTGAATCCAAGCAATCGGCCGCCACCCGGCCCAAGGGCCCCTTGGCAGCAAGCATCTCTCTAAACCCTGCGGATGCGGGCGCAAGCTGACGAACACGGAGCCCCACTTCCCGGTTGAGCTGTCGTAAATGACGCCTGAGGCGGAGGCTTGGCCCGCCAGCCCCAAGGCCAGAGCAGCCAGCACAGTAACGCGGATGAGCATGTTTCCCTCCTAGCGGGAAGGGACTCTCGCGGTCCGCCCCCTCCTAATGACCTAACGCTCGCAGAGCTCCTCCGGCCACAAGTTTTTTCAGTCTGCTGGATCCTGCACCGCCATCTCCGGGGGCGGCATTCTCGCCGACACCATCAAGACCGAATATGAGCATGAGCCCACCATGCCTCGAAACTTCCGGCATTAGCAATGTGCGGCCGCTAGCCGTAGCCCGCAGCGGGGACCGCATTGTCGCTCGCCAACTCGTCTACGCGCTGCTGCATCTGCTCGACATGTTGCAGCAAGCACGTCACCTGCGCGCACAAGCCAGCGATACGTTCGGCGGAACTCTGCTGCTTCCGCTCAAACTGCGCCGGCAGCGACTGCAAGGCCTCGCTTAAGAGCCTTTCCAATTCGGCAATGGGCCCTCCTCACGGCAGCGACAGCCTGATGGCCGACTGCTCCCCGACGGGCCGGAACGGCTGGCCGGCCAGTGTGGTCCAGTAGTCGCGCCCCGCATCGGGCTGCCTCGGAAATGCGCCCGGTGCCGCGCGGCACCAGCGTGGGCGCTCGTCCGGCAACTCGGGTAAGACAGGCTGTTCCAGATACTTCGCTTCGGCTGCCCGCCTCGCGGCGGGTGTAGCGGATCACCATGTCGGCGGACTTCCAGCCGCCCCCCTTGCCCTTCGAGCGCGACTCCGGACAAGCGCAGGGCCAGAAGCGGCCGCCGCAGCAAATGAGCCTTGCATCGAACCGGAACTTGGCGCAGCAAGCCTCGCTGCGAGCGCTGGATTCGCAGGAGTTCATCGGAAGACTCAGAAAGCTGCATGGGCAAAGCGTGACGGCGCAGCCCAGATGCCGCGGAATCAATTCCGTGCAAACGTTCCGACTGCGTTCTCAATCCATTACCGCTAGAGCAAGATAAAGTCTGCGGACCTCAATTGACGCAGCAGTGTTTCTGACCGGGGGTTCTGGAGCGAGACATTCAAGCACCCTTCGCTTGGAAGGACCGTTGGGGCGGTTGGACTAGCACACGCAGGCAGCGTGGGGAAGAGTAGTTGCAAGCAAACGAACGAGTGCGTTAGGACTGGCTACCCGATCCGCCGCCTTGCCGCCTTTCGAGCCTGGCAACTTGCGCCCGAAGCAGGGCGACTTCCCCTTCGACCTCGCGCCGTGCCCGCTCCGCCTCGCGTTGTGCCCGCTTCGCCTCATGCCGTGCCCGTTCCGCCTCGTCTTGGTTCCGTTCCGCCGCACGTCGGGTTGCCCTTTCCCGACTCAGTATCTCGAGCGCCTCGCGCCGACCCTCCTCGGACTCCTGAAATGTCAGCAGGTCTTGACGCGTCGCTGGATCCCGGAAGCGGAGCAGATGGCCCATCCTTGACCGCTCGTCCACTCGTACGTCCAAGCCCAGCACCTCGCTCCTGATCGATCCGTCAGGCCTGCTTACTAGAGGGTCGTACCCTAGCCCCTGTAACACCCCTCCCACGAGCCGCACCCGCGTTTTCTCGGGATCCTTCAGATACCCGGTCGGGGCGAACCGCCAGTACTCCGCAACCCCCATCGACGCATACAAGGCTTGCTTCTCTCCTCGGTCCCGGCCCTCGGTCGATGGCGAGGCCACCTCCAGTACGAATGTTGGCGGCCGACCCTGCTCCCAGAGCTTATAGGAACGTTCTGGCAGCGCCTCTAGACCCCGCACCACGAAAAGATCCGGCGTTAGCCGCTTGCTAGTGTCACCCTCTTGGTAGTAGACAAACATGTTCGCCCCTACCTGCACCGCAGTGTAGTCTGCGAACCAGGTCCGCAGAGTCGCCAGGGCATAGACGATCGCGTCAACATGCCGAGGTGTCTCGGCCATGATCTTTCCGTCCGAGTACGGGTACTCGTCAGCGGCCGGGGGTGGCGCCGAGGGACGTGCTCTGGTTCTGGACATGCTGCAGTCGTCGGCAGTTTCGCCTCGCGCAGTATAGCAGCCAGCACCAGAGGCAGGTCTCTCTGAAGCGAATCCTTTCCTTGGCAGCGGGCTAGTGCTTCAGAACCATGGCAGAAAGGCCGATCCTGCGTCACTAGGCCAGGATTCCAGACCTACAGGTCAGGTTGCCGCGGCTCTCGCCCCCAATTCCAGCGGTGACGGACCCCTACGGCGATTCCAAGACTCTCGAAGATGCATCCACCGCGGCCCTTCGGTCTGACCGTTGACAAACGGCGATTCACGCGTGCCGGGGTTTCGCGCCAGATCGATATGACTGGCTAGTCCGCTTGGCGAACTTTTCAAGATTGCTTGACAAATGATCTATTACTAGATATAATCTGCGCAGTGTCGCGCATTTGAACGCCCGGCTGCATGCGATTCGCTTCGTGTAGCGGAAGTCGGGGGTTGAGGGCTGTGGCGGGTCCGCACTGTTCGGTGTCGCCGCACCTTGAGCCGGTGGGCTGGAGATGAGTCTGAGCAACGAACCGAGCTTTCGCTTGATCGCGCCGTTTCTGCGACCGGTGATGGGCCTGCTCGATGACGAGTCCGTCAGCGAGGTCATGGTCAATCCGGGTGCCGTCTTTGTCGAGCGCGGCGGCAAGCTTGAGCGCCTGGCAGGGGTCGTGCTGGATCCCAAGCACGTGCGGCAGGCTGCCCTGTCGATCGCGCGCAGCCAAGGCGATGACATCAGCGCCGAGCGGCCCCTGTTGGATGCCCGGCTGCCGGACGGATCGCGCATCGCCGCGGCGCTGCCGCCGTGCAGCTTCGGCGGACCGGTATTGACGATCCGCAAGTTTGCGCGCCAGAAGCTGACTTTGGATGATCTGGCCGTTTCCGGCAGCGTTTCCGAAGCGGTCGCCAAAGAAGTGCGCCAAGCCGTGGAGCGGCGGCACAACATCCTCGTCAGCGGAGGGACGGGCACCGGCAAGACGACGCTGCTTGCGGCGATCTCCGGCCTGATACCCGCTGAAGAGCGAATCCTGACGATCGAAGACACGGTGGAGCTGCAACTGGAGCATCCAAACCTGATTCGGTTCGAGGCGCGACGGCAGACGGACGGTGCACCGGAGGTGACAGTGCGGGACTTGGTCCGGGCGGCGCTGCGGCACCGCCCGGACCGGATCGTCCTAGGAGAGGTTCGCGGCGGCGAGGCCTGGGACCTACTGCAGGCGCTCAACACCGGGCATGACGGTTCGCTGTCGACATTGCACGCGAGCTCCGCGGGCAATG
Source organism: Bryobacterales bacterium (assembly GCA_965207255.1). Lineage (GTDB taxonomy): Bacteria > Acidobacteriota > Terriglobia > Bryobacterales > UBA6623 > VXMF01. The sequence goes on from OZ242276.1 coordinate 2,881,928, forward strand.
CGCTGAAGCGCTGCACGTCCTGCGTCCTGCAGGCGGGCATTGGACTGCCTTGGGAGGCTGTGCAGGACTTGGTGGGCGACGTCGTCGATCTGGTGTTGCACCTTGAGCGCCGCGATGGTCGCCGCAAAGTGGCCGAGGCGCTGCGGGTGGACGGTTTCAACTGGTCAACGCGCCAATGGGAGTGCCGACCGGTCGGGATCAACGGAGCCTCAGCCGGCTCCGAGGGGAGAGGGGGGACAAAGCAATGAAGCGAAGCGAACGCATCGGCGGCAAGGCGGTGCCTTTGCGCCGTGCCGAAACAGCGGAGCAAGTCGGCCTGCTGCTGGAGCCGGGCGTAGTCGTCGAGATGGATCCCGACACCGCTGCGGCCTGCGGTGCGTGCCAGGACGATTGCACCGACTGGGAAGAAGCCTTCGAAGCGTCCGAGGACCCGTTCGAGTTCGGCGACGAGGGGGGCGGCAATGAAGCCGCTTGATGCGAAGGGCAGGGACGACTACTTCCGCCGGGTCGCCGATGTCCTGATCGCCCAGATCGAGGCCGGGACTGCGAAATGGGTGCAATCCTGGCAACCAGGCGAACGCGGACAGCCGTACAACCTCAAGACAGGCAAGAGCTACCGAGGTGGCAACTCGACTTGGCTGGAAACCGTTTCGCAGATGCGCGGATACCAGGACGAAAGGTGGGGCACCTACCGGCAAATCCAAGAAGCTGGCGGGCAGGTGCGGCGAGGACAGAAGGGGGCGTCCATCATCTACTGGCAGTGGGACGCGAGGCGGCTGGCGCGAGACGGCAATGGGAAACCGTTGCTCGATGACAAGTCGCAGCCGGTCTACCAAGTCACACCGCTTGAGCGACCGCGGTCCTATATGTATACGGTGTTCAACGCGGAACAGGCCAGCGGCTTGCCGCCGCGGCCTCTGCCTACGGCGGGACACCAATGGGAGCAAAACGAGCGGGTCGAGCGGTTGATCAAGAATTGCGGGGCAGAGGTCGAGCACACCAACCAAGACCGCGTGTTCTACGACTTGGGGCGGGACTTGATCGTGATGCCGCACCGCGAGCAGTTTCCCAACCCAGCCGGGTACTATCAGTCGGCGCTGCATGAGATGGGGCATTGGACGGGCCATCCGGACCGGATGAACCGTGAGTCGCTCGTGGATGGCATACGGCAGGGTCCGAAGTCGTTGGAATACTCCCGTGAGGAGTTGCGCGCCGAGATCAGTTCGGTGATCACCGGCGACCGATTGGGTGTCGGGCACGATGGATCACGGTCGGCTGCGTACGTCGGTTACTGGGTGGAGACGCTGAAGGACCATCCCCAAGAGATCTACCTGGCGAGCCGCGACGCGCAAGGGATCAGTGACTACCTGATGGAGCGCGGCAGAATGCTTGAGCAGGACAGGGGGGAGAGCGTGCAGGATCATCAGAGTCGCGAACCGAACGAGCGACAGGCGAAGCTGGGGCCCGACCTGAGCATCAACCGCGAGCAGCCCAGAGTTGAAGTCCCCCGGCATCTGCCGTCGAGCCCGGCTTGGCCGGACAGGGCAAGGGAGCGGGACCGGGCGATTGGCCCCGCTCGGTAGCGCTCGGCATGATTCCGAATTCGCCCGGTCGCCCATCGTCGGCCATACCGGCGCCGACTACGGTCGCGGACGCCTTGCCAGACAGGTCGCGTTCGAGGGCAAGGCTGAGCTTGGTCGATAGCGTTCGATGGTGGACGACGACGCCGGCCAAAGCGGGGCGCTTGCGAATCTGCGAGGCTAATTGAGAAGCGGGCAAGCCCGGTAATCGGCGCAGTCGCACCCACCGGGAATCCATGCTCGGCCAAGTTGAGTCCTGCGGAGGAACAGACCCATGAGTTCGGAGAAGGACACGGCCTTAGCTTCGAAGGGTGGTGGCGCGAGCACTTCCGCCACGCCTTCGATTGCCTTGCTCAATCGGAGGCTCGGTGTCTCGCCCGCTCCCCGGATGCTGACGCCATGCGAGATCGACTTGTTGCGGCGGTGCGCGCAGGAGGCGATGGATGTCGCCTACGAAGTCTTCGTGAAGGAAGAGTCCGACTCGCCGAGGTAGAGGAGCGCCGAGCGGCGCAGCTTCCCGAAGGTGAGCCGCGTGCATTGATGTGCTGCGACCTGAATCGCATCGAGCGTTCGTTTTCCTTCCGAACGAGTGATGATTTTCGCCGGAATCCGTACCCGAAGAGCGGACGTCAAGCTGTTGGCGAACGGTCTCCGGCCGCTTTGAAGCATAGTCTCCCGGAGGAGCAGCCGAGGACTGCCGCATTCCTCCGTCCTCCGGGACGTCCTCGCCCCGGCCACATTGGCAGACCTCAAGAGTTCTGCCGGACGCCGCGATTGGGATCTGAGGCAGGGGTGCATAGCCAGCGTGTCAGTCCGTGGGCTCAATGGCTCTGCAAGAGAAAGGGCAGAGCGTGTGTTCAGGGTCATTTCCGGCCACAGACTGCATTCATGGGATACTCTTCCTGGAGAGATAACCAAGGACCCAGTCCTGCTCATTGCAGCAGTTGTCTTGAAGCAAGTTTTCGGCGTAACTCTACACGGGTTTGATACGGTGATTTGACGCAATGATGACGTTCGACGAGTTCTTCCGATGTGCCACGGGTCACGAGTGCTATGGATATCAACGAGAATTGGCTGAAGCCAAAGAGTGGCCCGATGCACTAACAGCTCCTACTGGTCTTGGCAAGACCGCTGCAGTTGTGCTGGGCTGGTGCTGGCGTCGGCTGCAGATGCCGGATCACACTCCGCGTCGACTCATATACTGCTTGCCAATGCGAACACTTGTTGATCAAACAGTCGATAGCATTCGAAGCTGGATTGGAGAATTGGGAGCCAATGCACCCATTAGAGATGCAGACATTCACATGTTGATGGGTGGATTCGATGAATCACCTTGGTATGGAATGCCAGAAGCACCGTTGATCTTGGTTGGTACGCAGGACCTGTTGCTATCTCGTGCCTTGATGCGTGGATACGCAATGAGTCGTTACCGGTGGCCGGTCGATTTCGCACTGCTGCACAACGATTCTCAATGGGTCTTCGACGAAGTTCAGCTGATGGATGCGGGTCTTGCGACCTCCACGCAGCTGGAAGGGTTTCGACGTCGTCGTGGCACGGCGGCTACTAGCCGAAGTCTTTGGGTCTCGGCCACGCTTCATCCTGACTGGCTGCGCACGGTGGACCTCCGAGACAGGCCGTCCGTCATGGATGCCGTTGCCGATTTTCCGGCGGATGCAAATTCTGAGAGAATCCGTACGCTCTTGCACGCACCGAAAGCGATCAGCCGGTCGTCCGTTTGGCTCACTGGCAAGACCGCCGCCGACCTTCAGGCGTACGCAGCCCGTTTGGCGAAGGAGGTCCTAAATCTGCACACGCAAGGAACGACCACCCTCCTAGTCGTCAATACTGTAGCTCGAGCGCAGGCAGTCTACAAGAACGTGAGTCAGTCGCTCGCGCCATCCCAGTGCACACTCATCCATTCTAGATTTCGCTCGTCCGATCGACAATTACAGATGGACAAGCTCCCGAAGCCTCGTGAACAAAAGAACTTGGTGATTGTAGCGACTCAGGCAATTGAAGCTGGAATCGACCTCTCGGCAGCGAGGCTGATCACGGAACTTGCTCCACTACCGTCTTTGGTCCAGCGTTTTGGCCGAGTGAACCGCTACGGTGAGTTGAATCACTCCGGAGGAGGCTCCATACATTGGATCGATCTCCTCAGGAGGGCTTCGTCAGATGGGGATGCGGATTCTGCCGCGGCCCCGTATAGTGCGGCAGAATTGACCGCGGCGGGTCGAATTCTTACGGGCTTGACCAGTGGATCCCCGCCGGACCTGCCTGCGGCAGGTGCGGGCGAGTTTTCCCACGGGGCGGTAATTCGCAACAAGGATTTGGAAGATCTGTTCGACACAGATCCCGATCTAACTGGATTTGATGTTGATGTGTCGCAGTACATTCGCCAATCCAACGACACCGACGTTCGTGTGCTTTGGCGCGACTTCGATAGCGAGAAAGGGCCGGAAGCCGAACTGGCCCCACAGAGAGACGAATTGTGCGCGGCTCCGATCTCACGAGTCCGACCGTGGGTGACCCGATTGCGATCCAAGAAATTCCGAGCCTATCGCTTGGACCCGCTAGCTAAGACAATCGGCAGCCGTGAGAGTCGTCCGTGGATTCCACTGGATGGCGACCCGTGGCCAGGGTTAGTCTTGCTCGTTCATCAGTCGGCCGGTGGTTACCTACCGAAGCAGGGGTTTGATCCTAGCTCGAAGCAGAGCGTGGCAGCGATCGAATTGAACCAAGCCGCGAACACGCAGTCTATGAATGCTGACTCAAACGATTCCGATGTGGAGACTGAGAAGACTAGTCCGGTCATGCTCAGGGACCACTTGGATCATGTCGAGGACGAAGCCGAGCGGCTCTGTACGCGGATAGGAATCGAAGGTGACTGGAAGCGAGCACTCGTGCTGGCTGCCCGCTGGCACGATGTGGGCAAGGCCCACGAGGCGTTTCAGGCCCGGTTGCGGCTTAACGATGGAAGCAGCCTGCCATCTCAGGACTTGTTCGCCAAGGCGCCCAAGTACGATCAGAAGCAAGGTCGCCCCTACCTGCGGCATGAGCTTGCCTCAGCGTTGGCATTCATGGCCCACAGTGAATGGTCTCGAGACTCTGATCTCGTCGGTTACATGATTGCCGCCCACCACGGAAAAGTTAGAATGAACCTCCGCGCCTTTCCGAATGAGCAGGTTCCTGCGGGCCCAGATGGCCGACCCGACGGGCGTCGGTTTGCCCGTGGCGTTTGGGAGGGGGACGTCCTGCCCGAAGTGGTCTCTGGGGCTGGTACGGTCTGGTGCGGTGGTCCTCTTACGCTGTCACTGATGGAACTTGGCCTACAAGCGGCAACTGGTGCCAGCTGGGCTGACCGCACGCGCCAGCTCCTCGCAGATTTAGGTCCATTCAGGCTTGCGTGGCTAGAGGCCTTGGTGCGGGTTGCAGATTGGAGGGCTTCGGCAGATGAGGGATAGCTCGCCGAGAGCGGCCAGCCCGTTTCCGATGCGAGGATGCGAGTCGCGACCTCTCGCAGCGTACCTCAAGGCGCTCGGCGTCTTGCGGCTGATCCAGAGTCCATCCAGCAATGTGAGCGGCCACGCTGCGGATGCCAATGTTCGAGGGTGTTGGGAACACGGCTGTTTCGTCCTACATACAACTCTTGATCGAGAGTCGCTTGAGCAATTCCTCCTATATGACTACTGTCCAAGTCCCATCATCGCGCCATGGAACGGTGGCAGTGGCTTCTACCCTCAGGACAACAAGAGTGGGATTGGGCCACTCACAGGCGTTGAAGTAGCGGCCCGCTTTTGCTTACTTAGCAACAGCATCAGTCAGGCGTCAGACTTGATTGAGAGCATGGGCCTGATGAGGCGGCCCGATGGTCACGACAAGGTAGCACTTGTATCCTTGCTGCGGAGCAGGCTTAGTGAACCCGCAATTGAGTGGCTGGATGCGGCTCTCGCGCTTTCGCACGAGAAAGTCTCATTTCCGCAACTATTGGGGACTGGTGGAAACGATGGGCGCCTAGACTTCACCAATAACTATCTGCAGCGTCTTGTTTCAAGAAAACCTCTGGGCTTGTTCGATGCGAAGACAGGTAGCCCTGCTCCGGAATCGCGTAGGTTTCTTCGCGCGGCGCTGTTCGGAGAGGCCGTGCCTGGCCTGAAGTCGGAAGTTATGGGGCAATTCTCGCCGGGCACGGCAGGCCCCAATGGGGCAACGGGTTTTTCTGGTGACCCCGTGAGCAATCCATGGGACTTTATTCTGACGATTGAAGGATCTCTCATGTTTGGAGGCACAGCGGCGCGGCGGCATCAAGGGATCCAAGAGTCGGGTGCCAGTTTTCCGTTTACCGTCCGGCCGACGGGGGCGGGCACGGGTAGCTTGAAGGGTACCGACGAGGAGAATGCCCGAGCTGAATTCTGGGCACCGATCTGGGAACAACCCGCAACCTGCGAAGAGTTGCGAGGCCTTCTCAGGGAAGGGCGGGCAATCCTCAATGGAAAGACAGCGCGTGATGGCTTGGAGTTTGCGAGGGCTGCGACGAGCCTAGGTACCAGCCGAGGGATCGTTGCTTTCGAGCGTTATGCCTTTGTCATGAGGGCGGGAAAGGCCTATTTGGCGACTCCTGTGGGGCGTCGGCATGTTGCGGCCAGCGAGTGCACCTCAACTAGGTTAATCGCCGACCTTGATGCGGGCGGGTGGTTGGGCCGCTTGCGTCGCGAGCTTCGAGGTAAAGAGACGGCGGCTCGCGCACGAAACTTGCTGCAACAGTTCGAGGATTCGTTGTTCTCGATGACTGCCTCCAATGCGGACGCGCGGTCAGTCCAGAAGAGCATCGGTGCAATAGGAGGCATTGTCGGGTGGCTGAGTTCGAGTCCCTCAGCACAAGCGAGAATCGATCCTCCCCCTCGGCTATCTGCCGCATGGGTCCGGAGCGCAGATGATGGAACATCTGAGTTTCGAGTTGCCGCTGCGCTAGCAAGCCTTGGTTGGGTTTCGGCTGGGTCGGAAGCGGCCGACAACAAGTCGCCGCACGCAAGTCCGGGCGATCTTCCGATGGCTGTGCATCTAGCCCCTGTGACCCCGGTCTCAATCTACAGGAAGTACCGAACTTGGGCTAGTGAGCAGCCCGGATCGCTGGCAGTTTGGACCCCTGGTCGGTTGGTAGCCAATCTGATTGTGGTGATGGAGCGTAGGCTTGTGGAGCACTCTCGGCGAGGCTTCAGCGACAAACCATTCGGATCTGACACACCAGCTCGATTGGTAGATGTGATCCAGTTCCTGTCAAACCAATTCAATGACAGGCACTGCGCTGGGCTGTTGGCAGGCTTGGCTTGGGCGAAACCGCCTAAGCTGAAGTTCTTGGACCGGCACAGGTCGCCCGGTGTCGTTCCCTTTGCGTACTCGGCCCTGAAGCCCATAGCGTGTCCAGTTCGCGACCTTCCAAGCAGCGTCAGACCAATCGACAGTCCTGGCGATTGGTCTGTGCCCCTACCACCGGGACTGCTCCAATTGCTCCGAAGTGGTCGGGTGGATGACGCCGTTCGACGAGCGTTTCGTAGGGCACGCTCGTCTGGATTTGCTTCTGCGTTTGACACGAGCCGCTATGGTAGTTCGGTAACGTACTTTGGTGCTGGCCTCGACTCTGAGCGCCTTGCCGCCGCATTGTTGATCCCTCTCGACACCTACGGGTTGGGTCGATTGGTTACCCGGGCCTATCCGCCCGACGAGGAGAATGAAAATGTCACTTGACTTCAGTTCGCTGGCAGACTCATCGCGGCTATTGATTGAAGCCGAACTTGAGCCTATCCAAGGAAGCCGGTTCCAGCCAACCGGGTTTCCTAATCTCGGTCACGCCGTCTACGATTCCCCCGACGACGGTGGGCAGGTGGTGCTCGTGGAAAGCGCACAAAGCATGGCAAACCGTCTTGAAACTGTTTGCTGGGACGAGACGGTGGACGACTGGGTGGATCCGCTACGCGGTTTACCCTTGGTTAAAGTCGTCGATGCAGAGAAGCGCCCGCTGACCAATTCCGTCTTGGAGGCCCATCGGTTGAACTCACCCTACATTCTTGAGGGCAAGGATAAAGCGGTCCTCGATGAACTAAAAAATCGGCTGGCTCCAATGAAGGAACGGCGTGTCGACCTTCATGAACTTGCCAAGGTCCTCCTGCAGTTTGACGTCAATGCACTCCTGCATGGTGTTTTCCTGGCCAAGAAGGATCTTGCTGGCGGAAGGCTCAGGCTCCCCCGAGTGATTTCCGCCTTCGTGGAGGCGACGAACGCAAAGGTAGCGGCAAGCGGGGGAGTCAAGAATGACAGCGTGAACCCCTCTGGCGACACGTCTAAGGGGTTTGGAAATGTCCCGTTCCCGCGAGACGAGTGGACGGCGAAGCCAATCGTGGCTTACTTTAATGTCGATCTGCGCCAGATCCGGGCTTTCCGACTGGGCAGAGATGTAGAGGAGCTCCTAATCGCAATTGCTCTATTCAAGATTACAAGCTTTCTTGAACATGGCCTTCGAATGCGAACAGCTTGCGATCTACAAGTTTCGGGCACGAAGGTCACGAGGCCCGCAGGGTACGTGTTGCCGACCGTCGAGACCGTCGCGGAGAGAATCCCACAGCTAATCGAATCCGTCGCTAGCCAAGGGCTCTTCAACGATCCACCTGCGTTCACCATCACCTACAGTGGCTAGACTCGAATGTTTGCACTGGTCTTTCGATTTCCTGCTGGTCGCTACCACGCGACACCGTGGGGACGGCACGTCAATGAGGCGGACGTCGCGTGGCCTCCAGAACCTTGGAGGATCTTACGGGCTCTGATTGCCAGCTATTGGCGAAAGGCTGACCGCGATCGCTGGAATGAAGACGACCTAGAGCGCCTTGTGTATCGATTGGCCTCGGATCCGCCGGTATACCGCCTTCCCGAAGGGCCGATTCATGCGCACACAAGGCACTATATGCCGATTCCGCCACGAAAGACTACGCTCGTCTTCGACGCGTTCGCGCACTTGCCCAAGGGCGAGCGTATGGTAGTGGCTTGGCCTAAATTGACCTTGGATGACGACTTGCTTGCCTTTGTGTCCGCCCTTGCCGAAGGAGTTGGGTATCTCGGACGTGCGGAGAGTTGGGCCGAGTGCGAGGCGATAACTGACTGGGATGTTGCCGAAGCGAATTGTGAACCGATTCTTGACAATGTTGCCGCAGAGAATGACGTTGTCCGGGTCATTACGCCCCTTCCTGCCGAAGACTATGCGGCCGAGCGCAAACGACTAATCGGAGAACTCGAAGCGGAAGTCAGTAATGATTCCCGCGGGAAGCAGTCGAAGGGGCATCGTGCCGCTCTTGAGAAGGCAAAGCAAAAGCGGTTCGGACCAGCTTTGCCGGAACGGCTATCAGGTGCCCTGTCCCTAGACAACGCTGACTACAAGCGATTTGGATGGAGTGTGCCTCCTGCGAGCAGAATGGTGCTGTACCCCAAGATCAACCTCGGCCCGGTCGCCACGCGCCCCTCCCGGACCGAATCTTCAACTTCACCTAATGGCCCGGACCCGACGATAGCCCGGTTTCTGATAGCTGGCCGCCCAAGACCTCGAATTGAGAATGCAATCCGGGTCGGCGAGACCTTGCGCCTTGCTGCACTTGCTCAGTTTGGATGGGATCACGATCCCGGTACTGGTCGAAGAATCCCACGAGCCCCCAAGCTAGTGACGGGCCGAGACGAGTTCAACCGTCCGCTGAAAGATGCCGCACACTCACACGCATTCTGGCTTCCTGAAGATGCAGATCTCGATGGCGACATCGACCACCTCATCGTGTATGCCCGAGATGGCATGGACGAGCGTGTTCGACAAGCCCTTGATCGTTTGACACGTCTTTGGATTCCGGACCGGCATCGACGCTCAAGCTCCCCCGATGATGACAGTGACGGTATCCGGGGACGCGAGGAATGGCGATTGGCATTGGAGGGATTTGGACAGTCCGATGACTTCGCACGCACATCTCCGATGTTGAGGCAGGGGACTACTTGGTGTAGTGTAACTCCGTTCCTCGCCTCGGGACATCTCAAGCGGGGTCGTTATCAGTCTGAGGTTCACCGGCTGCTGAAGTTGCGAGGTGGGCGGCTTGCTGAAATGGCTGAGTACGTCAAAGTTAAGGAAGAGAGATATTTGTCTGTAGGTGGGGCGATTGTACGCGCCGGGCACTTTACTCGATCCCGGTCTAGAGGCGGTGAGCGGCAGTTTGATCCGGTCGGCGCAATGCTGCAACTCACATTCCCTGATGAAGTTGAGGGACCACTGGCTCTTGGATACGCCTGTCATTTCGGCCTAGGCTCATTTCGGGTAAATGAGGCCAAGGATCAGAGCCCCGGATAGTGTCGACAACGCCTACCGCGCTGCGTTCCCTAGAGTCGGCTTCAATGAGGCCCGGACGAGTTGTCCGGGAAAGTCGTGCTACCTCCAATGAGTCCGCTAGCGAACACGTCTTGCTTCAATGAGGCCCGGACGAGTTGTCCGGGAAAGTCGGGCCAAGCCGAGCCGCGCTACTACTACGACGACCGGCTTCAATGAGGCCCGGACGAGTTGTCCGGGAAAGTAATCCGGCGAAGGCTGACCAATACCAGTCAAGACCGCAGCTTCAATGAGGCCCGGACGAGTTGTCCGGGAAAGTCGTGCTACCTCCAATGAGTCCGCTAGCGAACACGTCTTGCTTCAATGAGGCCCGGACGAGTTGTCCGGGAAAGTCGCGGACAGGTGCATCCCGTCGGCTTCGCACCGAGCGATGCTTCAATGAGGCCCGGACGAGTTGTCCGGGAAAGTGACGCGATGCGCCTTCTGGCCGGCCAGCTTCTTTTTCTCGCTTCAATGAGGCCCGGACGAGTTGTCCGGGAAAGTATAAACTCCGGCGCCTTGCCGCCCACTCCCGCCGTGCGGCTTCAATGAGGCCCGGACGAGTTGTCCGGGAAAGTGTGGGTTTCCGGTAGAGTAGAGTGCTCAGTAGGCGGGATGCTTCAATGAGGCCCGGACGAGTTGTCCGGGAAAGTTCGCGAAGGCGCGCAAAAACCTGGACGCGGGTTACGCTTCAATGAGGCCCGGACGAGTTGTCCGGGAAAGTCTGGCGGCCCGGTCGGCGGCGTCATCCAAATCGTCCTCGCTTCAATGAGGCCCGGACGAGTTGTCCGGGAAAGTTCATTTGCGCGCAGGCTCGCACGGCGTCTAACAACATGCTTCAATGAGGCCCGGACGAGTTGTCCGGGAAAGTGTAAGTTTGCTCATGTGTTACACCGTAGCACACGCTGGCTTCAATGAGGCCCGGACGAGTTGTCCGGGAAAGTCTGGCCGACTGGCAGGCGCGCCGCGACGCCAACAATGCGCTTCAATGAGGCCCGGACGAGTTGTCCGGGAAAGTGTCACATCCGCCCTTAACCTGCCCGAGGGTTCCCACGCCGCTTCAATGAGGCCCGGACGAGTTGTCCGGGAAAGTGACGGCCAAGCCGAATCCGATAGCGCCCTCTGCCACGCTTCAATGAGGCCCGGACGAGTTGTCCGGGAAAGTTTCAAGAGGCCCACGTCTACGCTGTTCGGACCCCTGCTTCAATGAGGCCCGGACGAGTTGTCCGGGAAAGTCGCGGGCGGCGCAAGAGCGTGTGCCGCTCCTGCCAGCTTCAATGAGGCCCGGACGAGTTGTCCGGGAAAGTCGCAGGGCCGATGGCGGTCATGTGATACTTTGTGGCAACGCTTCAATGAGGCCCGGACGAGTTGTCCGGGAAAGTCGCAACTATCGCACGTCCACTCGTAGCGCCCATCCCCGCTTCAATGAGGCCCGGACGAGTTGTCCGGGAAAGTAGCGCGCCGATCGGATGGATTCGGGCGGCATTTGCGCTTCAATGAGGCCCGGACGAGTTGTCCGGGAAAGTCGCTTCACTGCCAGCCTCCCGGTGGCGCTCGCGGCCTCGCTTCAATGAGGCCCGGACGAGTTGTCCGGGAAAGTGTGTCTGTGCATAGTGGCGGATTTCGCGATTTTGGCCTGCTTCAATGAGGCCCGGACGAGTTGTCCGGGAAAGTGTCTCCGCGTCCAGCATGGTCTCGTCCAGCCACTGTTCGCTTCAATGAGGCCCGGACGAGTTGTCCGGGAAAGTGTAGCGCGGCTGCGGCCTACGGTTTCAATTTCAATGCCGCTTCAATGAGGCCCGGACGAGTTGTCCGGGAAAGTTCGAAGCGCCCCTTGAGCAGGGACATCTCCTCCTCGCTTCAATGAGGCCCGGACGAGTTGTCCGGGAAAGTGCTGCCGCTTCGGCAGCGACTCCCCACGCTCGTCTCGCTTCAATGAGGCCCGGACGAGTTGTCCGGGAAAGTAGATCCCGTCATAAGTCATTTGCTGTCAAGGAGCAAGCGACACCTTTCCGAGCGGTGCCGAAGAATCGAAGGACGACCAAAGCGGTGACCTCTCCAGCCCGTCCTTAAGTGTCGGATACCACTATACATACAGCTGTGCGAGCGGTCAAGGGAAATTTCGTGCCGCCTCACCGCTCGCAGCCTCAACGCGTTACGAAGACAGGATACTCAGACAGCTCGCCCTCGATCGTCTTCGCGAGAAGACGAGCTTGAATCTCCAGCAAGCGCCGGTAGCTGACACGATACTCAAGTTGAGGGTGAGTTACCAGCGAGTCCATTCGCGCCTCGTAAGCTCGCAGGAACGCTTTCCTGCCTCTTGCTGTCATCGCCACCGCTTTGCCCGCTCTCACGAAGTCTCCTCCCGTGATCATCCCGGTGTTGACGGCGCTGAGCACTGCCGAGTCGGTGACCAAGGGCCGCAGCGGCTCCATTAGATCCAAAGCGAGAGCTGGCCGTCCATGGCGTGGCTCGTGGAAATACGCGATCATCGGATCTAGGCCCACTGCATACGATGCAACGGTCAGATCCTTCGCCAGCAGGCTGTAGCCGTACGAGAGGAGCGCGTTGATTGGGTCTAGCGGCGGTCGCCGATTCCTGGACTTGAAGTCAAACCGGAAATCGTCATTGGGATTGTGAGAGCCTTCCCTCTTGAGCATTCCGCCGAACTGGCTGAAGTAGAGTCGCGCCGCGTAGCCCTCGATTCCCAGCAGCTCCTCCGGCGATCTCGCAACCTCGGCGTCAGCTGCTAGACGCTTCATCTCCCGTAGGTTCACCTTTGGTGGCTCGATGTGGTTCCGCATCAGCATGGTGCGCTGATTCCGGATCTTGCCCGCGATTAGGGCGCGAGCTATGCGCAAGCAAAACCACTCTTGATCGGACAGCAGGACTTGGGATTTTCGCAACACGACGTTCTTCGTGTTCAGGCCGGTTGTGATGCCGTAGAACCAACCGCCCTGCGAGAAGTAGCACACGGGCTTCTCGGCCCTGCATAGCTCCTGGATGGCCTGAGTCGTGATCTGGATGTTGCCTAGCAGATTCACTTGGCACGTCTCTTTGATCCGCACCTCCTGTACCACCTTGTCGCGCTCCTTGATCTTCAGCACGTCTCCCGACTTTCCTACTCTGAGCCCTTGCGTGTTCAGGTACAGTGGGCGCAAATCGCTTCGAGGCGCGACAAGCAGTCGCGTCTCACGCCCCATCGGCTTCCGAGTGGACTCGGAAATACTGTCGAACAGTCCGTACTGCTGCTGCGACCGGTTCCGTGCTTGATCTTGGTAGTGATACGTTTCGTCTGGCAGGCAGACCCCTACCAGAGAGCAGCCCGGGCATTTTGGCGAGTCCACAAGAGGCGGGGGCATCGCCGTCGCCATCGCGGCATCCCAAGCTCCTCGAATCGCTTGGTGCGCCTCGTCGATGGCCTCTTGATCAAATTCAATGCGTACTCTTTGACGTGTCTTCTGGTAGAAGATGAAGCCTTCGTCACACGCGTAACCGTTCGCGCGCAAGACAATGGCTTGCACGGCTAGTTGCACCCTGTCTGCCGGCCAGGCCTCAAGGCCGTCCTCTCCCGATTTCGGACGACCATGCTTGTAGTCCACCGGTGTTGCGCGCCCACGGTCAAACTCTGCAAGATCCAGTTTCGCGATCACTCGATATTCTTCAGACGAGAGGGTGACCGACGTTACGATCAAGGGCTCTGCGCTCTCATCGTTTGGGTCGGGTGTGGGCTTGCCTTCTTGGTCCACACGCTTGTGCTGCGCTGATCCCTCGACGGTATGTTCGTTCTCCGCAAACACGCCGAGCACTTGCTCAAAATGGTACAGGCGAGGGCAGTAGACAAACTCGTTGATCATCCGCGCGGGCAGGTAGTCCGGCAACCCTCGGGAAGTTCTTGGTTCTATCTGCGCAACGCTTCCTTGACTCATTCTCGACCTCCCGCACACGAGATGTGGGTTGTGCTTCTACGCCCTTCGCGTCACCACTCCGTTTGGTATGAAGGCTCCATGGTCGATCACTACACGACAATCAGTGGGGCGTCGATGTTGACATAAGGCTTCCCAATGGCGCTGATCACCCGGTCTCCGCGTCCTTCGGCAGGGCCAAGGTTCACGAACAGCACTTGGTCCTCGGTGTGGTGAATTACGTTGGACAATTGGGCCCTAAGCCGTGCCGCATCCATCTTGGTGAGCTGGCACTCGAACACCGAGTACTGGAGATGATCACCCCAGCCCCTCATGATCTTGAACACTTGGCGGAGTCGCTTCGGATCGCAGATGTCGTAGCAAACGATAAACGAGTTTCGCACCGCACCACCCTTGCTCGCCCCACAGTATACGGGCTATATGTTGCGCTCAGCCCAACTTTGCCCGAGATGGTGCATCAAGTTCGGTGCATCAAGACTGCTGCTAGAGCATGCTAGGCCGGATGGCCCCATCGGCTGCCGACCAAGGACATGGGACTTCATCGGCGAGTTCTGTCATGAGGTTTCTGCAGATACTGACTCAATTCTGGCATCAGGAGGGATTTGTCGGCATCGCTTGCCTCTCAAGCAGCGGTCGTCGGCTCCGCTCATGGCTCGCTTCTCCCACTTGTGGTTCGCGCTGTCGTGTCGGAGCAGGAAAGCGCTGGTAGTAGTGATGGCCATATGGATACCGACTGGCGAACCGCTGTCCCTGCTGGTGCCTCGGCCGGTTGAGGCCGAGCTTTCTCCGGGATGGAGGTCGACGGGGATCGGAAGACAACTAGGACTCGTTCGGTAGGATCGATATAGGTGGCACTGTAGGACTTTTCAATGTTCACAGCGCAACCCCTGTGTAGGTCCGCCAGCTCCTGGTTCGTGACCGTCTTCTCCCGAATCATGGCTGCCCTGCCACAGAAACCTGGTTCAAGTCGGGCGGAGACTGCTTTTCGACGGGTGCTTGATCGTAATTTCGTGGTGTTCGAGAAGCACGTTGACGGTCCGAAGCGAACTTTGAAAATGCCTGCATTTCGCGGCGGTGCGCCCTATTCTTCCGCCCTGAAATCGCCTCCTGGCGATCACGCCCAACCAACTGATCGGCACTATCCCGCTGCCGGGCGATGACCGGACAATCCCAGCCTTCTCCAAGAACAGCCGTCGCAGGAGAGCGCAATCGTCCATTGCGCCCGTCGAACGGTCACCGCAGCGCCGAGCCTACAATCATGGACGTGCGGAGAACTTTCGCCGTTGCATTGGTGATCCTTTCCCTGGGATGGTCCACTGCGCACGCGGAGCAATACACCATTCCGCTGTTTCCGGCACCGGGCACGTCGGGCGATCCGCAAGGCGTGCTCCGGATCGTCAACGACACCGGGGAAGCCGCCACCGTGCGGGTCGTCGCCATTGCCGACGACGGATCCCGCTCCGGTCCCGCGACCATCGCGCTGGGCGCGACTGCGGCAGCGGAGTTCGACGCCACGGAGCTTCGGTCCGCAAATCCGGCCAAGGGGTTGAGCGGAGGGCTGGGGCGTCTGTCCGGCGACGTGCGCCTGTCGATCAGCTCGGACGTGCCGGTCGTGCCTATGGCCTTCGTGCGGGCGCCCGACGGCACGTTGAGCGCGATGCACGACACGGTGCGGCCCACCGCGGGGGCGGCAGGGGAAGCGTACCGCTACGAGATTTCCGTGTTCAATCCTTCCACCGTCGTCACCCAGGCGAGCCGGCTGCGGCTGATCAATCCGGGCGACACGCCGGCGACTGTAACGATCGCCGGGCGCGACGACAGCGGCGCGGTGGCCCGTGGCGGCGACGTGACGCTGACGCTGGCGGCCGGCGGTGCGCGGACCCTGACTGCGCAGCAACTGGAAGTCGGCGGGACGGGCTTGACGGGCCGGCTGGGGGCGGCCACCGGCGGGTGGCGCCTGACCGTGTCCTCGGATCGGCCCGTTCAGGCGGTGAACATCGTCGCGTCCTCGACCGGCCGCTGGAACAACCTTTCCACGACGGCCGTGCGGGGTGCGGCGTCGGCTGATCTGGCCAACTTCAACGATCGCTTCGTCGGCGAAAGCGCGGTCCTCGAAGTGGAAGGCGGGCGCTCCGCCCTGATGTTCATGGAGAACGGCCGATTCGCCGAGACCGTGCAGGTCGGCGGGACGGTCGCGACTTCCGAGGGCGGCTACGACTATGCCGGCCTTGGGCCGGACGCGGGCCGTTTGACCCTCGAATACGACGGCGGCGGTCGATGCCGAGTGAATGTGTATTTCACCTCCCGCACGAGGGGCTGGTTCGCTTCGCATTGCGCCGGCGATGTGGACCCGGACGAAACCCGGTCGGGCGGGAACTGGTTTGTGGAGGGTGAGCAGGACGGCGGCGGCGCAGATCCCGTCGAGACAACATATGGCGTGAATGAGGCGCTGCCCGGCCTGCCCACATCCGGCTCGTTCATTCCCGCAAGGCTGTCCGGTGGAAGCGTTTCGGTTTCCGGCGGCAGCACGACGATCGACCTGAACAACGGCGGCCAGATCGAACTCAACGACGGCACGCGCTACGCCTGCGCATCGGCGGGCGGCTGCGAGATCGTGGACGGAACGGTCACGCGCGGCAGCGTGACCGGGCGTGCGCTGGGTCCGGGCGGCGGGATCGACCGGTCTCCGGGCTTTCCCGCGCAGGGCCGGCCGGGCGACCGGACCTACACCGTGGGCGAGGCGATCGACGCCCTGACGCTGCCGGAGGCCACGGGCGGCAACCCTCCGCTGACCTACAGCCTCTCGCCCGACGTGCCGGGGCTGCGCTTCGCCGCCGCCGCGCGCAGGCTCACCGGTACGCCGACCGAGGTGGGCTCGTACGCGATGAGCTACACCGTGACGGATGCCGATGGCGATAGCTACACGATCTATTTCACCATTGCGGTCGGGGTCGGGGCGGCCACCGGCACGGTAGGCATAGCTGACCTGCCCGGCTTCAGGTCTACGGGAATCGCATATGCTAGCGGCCGGTTTTACTTCTTGAGTTGGCGAGACGCCAAAGTCTACGCCTATACCGGTACGGGTCAGCGCGACCGGGACAACGATTTTGATCTGGTCCAAGATGTTGGCCCTCTTGACAGACTTGCCTATGCCAACGGTCGCTTCTACGTATTTCATGCGCAAGGAGCTGGCGGGAAGCTCTTTGCCTATACCGCTGCCGGGCAACGCGACGCCGCAAATGACTTCGTTTTGCAATACGATGAGTGGCCGCGAGGGATTGCCTCCGCCGATGGTCTGACTTATGTCGTCAATGTTCGCGCCGGGAAGGTCTATGCGTACACAGCCTCGGGCACTCGCGAATTGCCAGCAGATTTTGACCTTGACGACGACCATCTTAGTCCCAGCGGGATCGTATATGCCGCCAGCCGGTTCTACGTGCTCGACACGCGGGCCGCCAAGGTCTTTGCGTACACGGGCTCGGGTGCTCGCGACGCTGGTGCCGACTTCGAGTTGGAATGTGACAATCGCGCTGGCAGAGGCATCACATACGCTGACGGGAGCTTCTATGTGCTGGACGCCACAGACTGGAGGGTCTATACGTATTCCGGCACTGGCGAACTCACAAGCTCGTCTGTGTGCTTCCACGGCAACCTCAATCCGGGCACCCAAATTTACAGGCTCGGAACGGCGATTTCCGAGTTGGCCCTGCCGGCCGCGCGGCCGGCGCCGGGCGGCGGCCCGCTGACCTACAGCCTCTCGCCAGCCATCCCCGGGCTTAGCTTCAACGCCGCGACGCGGCGCTTGTCCGGGACGCCCACAGCGGGCGGCCGCTACCGAATGACCTACACGGTCTCGGATGTCGGCGGCGAGAGCGATTCGCTGACCTTTAGCATCGTAGTAGAAACACCCGACCCGGACTTGGTGGTGGAGTCCGTCTCGGTCAGCGACAGCAGCCTGGACGCCGGACAGAGGTTCACGCTTCGCGCGACCGTTCGAAACGACGGCACTACAAGCTCCTCCCCCACGACGCTGCGTTACTACCGCTCGTCCACCACGACAATATCCGACAGCGACACGCAGGTCGGCACGGTCAGAATGGGTGGCCTGTTCGCGTCGAGCGCGAGCACGCAGTCCATTTCGCTGACCGCTCCCTCGAGCGCTGGCACATACTATTACGGTGCCTGCGTGGACATGGTGCCCGACGAACGCGATCGTGGGAACAACTGCTCCAGCGGGGTGCGCGTCACGGTAAGCGGCTCCGGCGGGGGTGGCGGCTCAACGGACGCCTGCCGGGCTGGGCTGGTCGTGAATCCGGGCGAAAGCTGCACGTACAACGGGGCAGATTTCAGTGTCAGCAACTCGGGACGAGGCACGATCCTAGCCGGCGGCATATTGCTTGCCTCGAGCAGTCAGATCGATGCACGGGGGTCCACGTTTAACGGGGTGCGATGGAACTTTTACGCCACTAGGAACAGCGGCAGCAACAGTTGGACAATTCAAGTTGCGGAGTCTGGCGGCTCTGGCGGGAGTGGCGGCTCCACGGCAGGCTGCCGGGCCACGCTGGTCGTGAATCCGGGCGAAAGCTGCACGTACAACGGGGCAGATTTCAGTGTCAGCAACTCGGGACGAGGCACGATCCTAGCCGGCGGCATATTGCTTACCTCGAGCAGTCAGATCGATGCACGGGGGTCCACGTTTAATGGGGTGCGGTGGAACTTCTATGCCACTAGGAACAGCGGCAGCAACAGTTGGACAATTCAAGTTGCGGATTGAAGTGTCGATTGCAACTGAAGATTGCGCTTTCCGGGAGTCTGCGATGTGGCCGACATCTTTGAAGGTTCTACGTCGCAGCCATTGATTCCGCTGCGGCGTCCGGGGACGCTTCGGCACGCGTTTCCGGAGCGGCGATACGGAGATGGCGACCGCGCTCGTCGACCGGCTGCCGGACCATTGCCACATCTTCAACATCTGCGGCAACAGGCACAGGACGTGCGGACACCAAGGTCTGCCGCGGGCCGGACTCCCGGACCCGGACGAGGACAAACAACGGTGCGCTCGGATGGGCTGGCTTGTTTCCGGGGCGGGCAGGCTGCTGGCTGCGCACACCAAGCGCAGGTTACCGGAGGCGGCACGAGCAGCTGCGAGACACCAGGGTTGAGCTGGGTGAACACCCTGCTGGGCAACGTCAAGCGTGCGATTGACGGAACCTACCATCCCGGTGAGGCGTGCTATGCGGGGCGCCATCTTGCCGAATTGCCTTACCATTTCAATCGGCCTTACCAGTTGGCCGATCTCGTGCCCCGTCTCGTCCTACGTTGCTGTGCGCACCCCGCCCCTGCCCGACCGGCTCCTACTGGAACCGCTGGGCAATCAGGTTCCTGATTCCCTACTATCCGCATCCAGGGCCAGCCGACAGGTTGCGGGTCAGATCGGCCTGCCTGTTGGATCGGCCTGGCGGCGGCTCTCGGCACACAGCGTTGCGCTGGCCTTGAGCTGCGAGGGGTTGCGCCTGAAGTGTTGCTGCTACGTGCTGGAATGCGAAATCGATGCGTCCGTCATCGTCACAACCAAGCGATGGCTACACCCGTCCACCTCCGTGCCCAAGAGCGAAGTGTCGTGCCGGCAAGGCCGCAGCCTGCCTCGGTTGGTCGCCGACTACGCCACTGCAGGCCAGTCTGAGCGGGCCGCTGCGCCGCATAGCCTGCCCCCGGGCCACGCGCCGAGCCACCTGCGCCGGAGCATGTATGCTACGTGGGAAGCGTGCTCGTGCGCGTTCAGAGGTCGCCATGGCATTCACTCCCGCCACAGAAACGGAAGTTCCCACCCTCACCCCACCAGCAACGGCCGCGGCGGCGCGCGAGCCCGAGGATGTCGAGTACCCGGAAGGGAACTGGATCGCGCAGAGCATCTGGCACGGCAAGGCCGTCAGCCAGGCCACGGTGGCCTTGGACAACCACTTCCGCAATCGCGACAACGTGCTTGTGGCCATGGAGCTGCTGGTGTACTACGAGCCTGGCAATAACAAGGTCTGCCTGCAGCCGGACCTACAGGTGGTGTTCGGCGTGCAGCGCGGGAACCGCAGTTCGTATAAGGTCTGGGAAGAGGGCACAGCAGCGGATTTCGTGCTGGAGGTCGCGTCACCCTCAACGGCGGACAAGGATGCCCGGCACAAGGCGCAGGAGTACGCCCGGATTGGCGTGCGCGAGTATTGGCGGCTGGACCCGACCGGGTCGCTGCTGGCGACACCCTTACAGGGCTGGGAGGCGAACGGGGAGAGCTAGCGGCCGGTCATAGTTGACGCTGGAAGTTTCGAGGCAATGTTGGGTCGATGCTCAGAGTTGGTCTTGAGGTGTCAGGAAGGGCCTACCGGCGGCGGGGGAGACCGGCGCACCACCTCAGACACACGCAGCTGGTCGTGGAAGGGGGTTGGGGCTGTGCGGCCGGCATGGCGATCCCGCTCAGTGCGTTGCGCAGTGGCCCCTGCCAGCCTCGCGCATGGATTTCCCACACGGCACGCGTTCTCCCGCCTCACGCTCCCCTGCCGAGAGCCGACCGCTGCGGTTCCAGAAGACACGCCCGGCCAGCCCAGTCTACAGATTCACATTATTCCGACAGAAAACGGCCATTTTTCTCGAATTAGATTGACGTCAGAAGGGTTGGAAATCAGAACAATCTGAGCAAGACCTCGGGCTCCCAGCAGGGGCAAGCCCGCCCCTCCAGGCTCGCTCGGGCCACTGCGGCTCCAAATTCCTTCCGGCCGCAGCGGAACAATGTGAGAAAAAGCCTCTTCGTGTCGGCGGAGGAATTTGAGAATCTACTGCCGGAATAATGTAACTCTGCACACCCGGCGGGCACGGCTACGGCGGTTCGCACTGCGCCTGCCGGTAGCGCACCATCGTTTGCAGTTGCTGGTAGGCCTTCCACAGCACCTCGTTGCCCGGCAGTTCCCGGCGCTTCTTCGGCCGCCAGCCGCGCAGCCGCGCCAGCAGCACGACCCAAGTGCGAATGTCCGCGCCCGGCGGCTGGCCGCGCTCGCCCGGCGGGCGCAAGCCTTCCGCCTCCGCGACGGCCTCGATCACGGCCATCTCGTCCCCTGTGAGCACCTCCGCAGCCGGCGTCTGCGGCGCGTCCCGGGCGTAGCGCTCCAAGCTGAACACGCGCCAGGCCGTGATCGCGTCGAACACCAGGCACTTGCCCAGCGCCTGCGCATCGTGCAGCCGCCGGTCCTCAATCCGCGTGCCACTTTTGAGCAGCCGGAAATACTCCTCGATCGCCCAGCGCCGCTCGTACCAACTCACGATCCGCTCGGCCCACTGCGCTGTGCGCTCGCCCTCGCTCGACAGCAGCAGCCACTCCAACCCCGCTTCGCCCTCCGGCGGCTCCCGCTCCAGCACCCGCACCAGCCACACCGGCAACGCCGCCGCCGCTCCCCGCCGGCCCGCCGGCGGCTGCAACTCCACGCGCCCGATGCTGATCTCCGTCAGCGCCGTGCGCTTCTGCCTCGCCCGCTGCCCGCCCTGCGACTCGATCTCCACCTTGCGGCCTGTCACCAGCGCCTGCTCGAAGTCCGGCTGCGCCTCGATCGCCCGCAGCATCTGCTTGCCGAAGCCCGCGTCCCACGCCCGCACCTTGCGCTGCCGTCCCAAGTTCACCCGCACCAGCAACCCGGCCTGCTCGCGGCGCTCGGCCTGCCGCTCGAACAATCCGAAGATGTCGCTCTCGCGGTCCCCCACCACCACGACCCGCGTCTGCGGGCTGCAGCGTCCCAACTCCTGCCCCTGCCGCAGCCCCCGGAACCAGCGCTGGCTCTCCTTCTCGCGCTCCGCAGCCGGGTCTGGCTCCTGCTCCGGGCGCGCCCAGCGTTCCAGCCCGCTGACCCCCAGCGGGCGCCCGCCCTCGGTGAAGCCCAGCGTCGCATGCACGAACAGCCCGCGCGCACTGCTCGCGCGCTCCTTTAACGGCCCCAACCCGCTCGTGCAAGCCTTCAGGTTCGTGAAGTTGAGCGTGGTCGTGTCCTGCACCAGCAAGACCGTCGACTCCACCTGCGCCCGCTCCAGCAGCGCCTCCCGGTGCGGCTGTAAGATGTCCACGTCTTGCACCTTGTCATTGTGCAAGAGGCGCGTGGCCGCCCGCAGCTCCGCCGGCTGCGGGAAGATCGCCGGCAGATCCTGTCCCGGGTGGCGTTCCCAGCTCTGGCCCATGCGCTCGAGCCGCTCCCGCAGGCGCCCGTCCGGCAGGTCCGAGCGCAGGAACTCGCGGCGCGCCCAGTTGGCATCCTCGTCCAGTTCCAGGGCCGGGTACTGGCCCAGCTGGCGCTCCGCCGGGCGGCACAGCTGCGCCTGCCAGTCCGGCTCCAAACCCAGCAGCCAGACCGCCTTCGCCTCGCCTGCCTCGGCGGCTCCCGGCGGACGCCCCCGGGTGTCTCCCACGCACTGCCAGCCGGCCGCCTTGTAGCTCGTGCCCGGGCGCCAACTTTGCACGCAGGTCTCTGCCAGCCACGGGCGCACGCCGTGCGCCCGCTGCCAGTCCCCGGCCAGTCTGCGCAGCGCCTGGCCCAACACGTGCGAGCCTAGATTGGGCACCTGTACGCCCTCCAGCAGCAAGAACCGGTCGTTGTTCACGATGCGCTCAAGATGCGCTCCGCGCGTGCGCTCATCCCATTGCAGGTAGGCATCGCGCGGCCCCAGCCGGAACGCCGCCGCCACGAACGAGAGCACGCCCAGCGGCCCGCATTCCGCTTCCAGCAGATAGCTCAGCCGACAGCCGGGGGCCCGGCCCGGGCCGAGCGGATGCTGCGCTTGGAGCAGTTCGGCACACAGCCGCCGGTCGGCCTCGCTGGCGGCCAGCCGCACGCGCACCTCGCCGAGTTCCTGCAGCGAGCCGCTGAAGACGGTCGCCGCCACGGGCGCGGCCGGGCTGCAGCGCACGCGCCCGGCGGGCGGGCCCGGCCGGGCTGCCGGCAGCGGCAATTTCAAATCGGCGGCCAGCTCGGGCAGCGCCTTGCGCGCCGAGGCCGTGCAATACTCGCCCTTGCGATTGCGCCAATCCTCCTGCTCGCAGACCCCGCGACCCAAGGCCGCCCGCGACAACACACCCGCCTGCAATGCTGCTCGCAGCCAAGCCATCGTCTGCGGACGGAAAATGCGCAGCCCTACCCGCACTACCCCCGTTGTACACAGAACCGAGGGCCTGTGTCAAGTATGACCGGCCGCTAGCGGGGAGAGCTATCACCCGGTGCAACCGGTGGCGAGCGGGGCGCGGAGTGGTTGGCTGCGGAGCCGGGTCTTGGGGCTGGAGTTGCGCAGCCAACGGCAGGGCGGAGCGACAGTGCTGGAGTTCAGGGATCCGCGCACGGGGGAAGAGTTCGACGGGGATCTGGCAGAAGCGGAGCGGCTGCGGTGGGCAGCGGAAGAGCGCGCCAGTGCGGAGTCGAAACTCAGACAGTCCGCGGAGGAACGTGCGAGTGCGGAGTCGAAACGCGCGAGTGCGGAGGCCGAGCGTAGACGGGCAGCAGAGGAGCGAGCGCGGGCATTGGAGAAGCAACTCCGGACACTCGCTACGGAAAGCCGTTCGTCGGAACGCAAGCCTTAGCAGCCAGGGCCAAGAGTGCTCAGCGGGCAGGCCGGTTCAATACCAAGCTTCCCCAAGCCGCGCACGGCCGTTCCAACCTCAGGAGATGGCCGATTGGGCTTCACCGCAGGCCTGCCCGCGGGCACACAATGCCTGCCACATACAAGAATTCGTGACCAGCGACTCTTGCCCCAAGCTGCTGGAACGAATCCATCGCTTCTTCGGGCCGCCACTAAGGACGGGGCGGATCGGGAATCAGGATCAGGTTTGCATCTGAGCCCGATCGATTCGTAAGGTTGGTGTCGGATCGAGCTGGTAGGTTTCGGGTTGAAATCGGACCCACGAGGAGAAATGGAGCACGACTATGCCACACCTGCCCGAAGGGCCCGAACCGTCCGATTCGGGTATTGACATCGATGGTCTGTTCGGTCCGCCACGCCCGCCCTGCGCCAACCGGATTCGGAGCAGCACCGGCTGCGAGGCCTGCGGGCCATTCCCCCGTCAAGTCGCGGTGCTGCCAATGACACGGACCGGGCTCTTGGCTTGCCGCCGAGGCCGGACCACAAGCGTGCTGAGCCTGCGCGAGGAATCGGCGTCAGACTCCCGTGTCGGCTGTGGCCGAATCTCAAGGCCGAGCACGAATAGACTCAGGCACGACCGCGCAATCCAGCGGTCCGAGACCGCCGCTTTACCGCGGCTATGCGGTGTGCGAACACGGAGTGGCAGGTGCCGGGCCCGGGATCGTTCTTGGAACGCGCCCAGTGCTACTATCGGGCACGGAATGCGTCCGTGAACTAGCTGCTGTCGGCCAAGTCATCGAGGATAGCCATATGACTCCAATCCTAGTTTGCGTGACAGCGGCACTGGTCATTGCATTCCTATACGTGAGGGTCAAGGCACCGTCGCACAAGGCGCGCCTACGGATTGTGGCGCCTTACCTCGCAGGCACGCTGGTTGCCGCGCTGTTCGTTGTCGGCTGGCTAGCGATCGGTCGCTGGGCCGCGCAACTGTTCGGTCGTAACGACCCTGGGCGAGTCGAACTGATCACGGTCTATATCAACGGTGTCATGTACGCGATTCTCGCCACTGCGGCCGTGGTCGTGCTCCTTCGTCTCCGTCGGAAGCTGGCGGACGCCGTCGACCGCCGCGTTGGCCGCTGGGCAAGGGCCCGCGAGCGAATCCGCCTTCGTGGCTTGGACTTGATGAGTCGCAAGCGAGTCCACGACTCGGTCGTGGCCGCACTGAAGATATCAACCTACATCGCGGTATTTCTCATCCTCTACATCTATGTCTCCCTTGTCTTGAGTTTCTTTCCGGTCACGGCTCCCTACGCCGGTCAACTGTTCCAGTACGTCTGGCAACCCGCGACCGAAATCGGATTGGCGGTCTTAGGCTATCTGCCCAACGTTGCCTACCTGGCTTTGATCGTCGTGGTCGCCCGCTACGCACTCAAGCTGCTGCGATTCCTTCTCAATGCAGTGGGCAAAGGTGACTTAGTGGTCGGGACCTTCGATCCTGAATGGGCCGACCCAACCTACAAGCTCTTGCGAGTCTTGGCGATCGTGTTTGCCCTCATGATCGGATTTCCCTACCTGCCGGGTGCCGACTCCAAGTTTTTCCAGGGATTCTCGCTGTTTGTCGGTGCGTTGGTTACCCTCGGCTCTAGCGCGGCTGTTGGCAACATGGTGGCAGGAGTCATCCTGACCTACACGCGCGCGTTCCGCATTGGTGACCGAGTACGCATCGGCGAGGCGGTAGGGGACGTCCAGGTCAAGTCGCTATTCGTGACGCAGTTGCGGACCATCTACAACGAGGACATTACCCTGCCCAATGGCGTGGTCCTTGGCGGCCAAGTGGTCAATTACAGCAGCGCCGCCAAGCGCGGTGCCCTAGTCCTGAGAACCGAAGTCGGCCTAGGATACGACGTGCATTGGAGCAAGATCGAAGAATTGCTGAAGTTGGCGGCGAATCAAACGCAGGGGATCCTTCCGGACCCGCCTCCGTTCGTGTGGCCAAAGGCCCTCGGCGACTTCGCAGTCGTCTATGAACTGCACGCCTACACGGATCGTGCAGATGCGATGGGTGCGACGTGTGCCGCTTTGCGGCGGGCCGTGCTAGATGTCCTGCACGACGCAGGCGTTGAGATCATGACTCCGGATGTCCACGGAATTCGTGATTCGAGCCGGACTGCAGTTCCGGGTCAGCACGCCACCGCGCGCCCGGCCCGCAGTCCGGGAATTCGAATCGACATGGCGGAGCAATCGTGATTCCACTCTGAGCGAAGCGGCACCAACATCGCTCGCATCTGACTTGACGACCTTGCGGCGGACGAGCGGAGACGGGAGGAACGGCTTCGCGTAAGCCCTGCCGTGGCGCCTCCTTTCAATCGAGGCCTCCGAGTTGAAATCGGTTGTCTTCGACGGGTCCGACTAGCTCTACGAGATCGCCTCCATTAGCTGCACCTCGTGCGCTCGCTGCTACCAGCTCAGCATCGCCGCGGGCACCCGTCGTGGCTCGGCGAACAGTGCCTCGACGCGGCAAGTTGGCGGCGCGCATGCAGCGAACTCGAAATCCGGACCCGTTCTTCGGGATGCGCGAAACTGGGCGCACCACCCCAAGGCCCGGCTCGCAACACCCTGTAGCCACTATCCGCTGCCCCCGGCCGGGTTCTCGATACACTCGACGCCCGCAGCGTGGCGAAATGTCCCGAGTCAGACTTGCTCCCCGCCCGACAGGCTGAAAGGCCTCGGGTGGGGTCATTTGCCCGGGGCCTATATCGAATAGTCACGCTTGCCGCTTGACCGGAGCGGCTGGCACCCTATTCGCGGGATTCTTGCGCCGCACGACTGCCGAGCTGACGAATGCCAGCCTGACCCTCTCAGGGCTGGCCCCGGCAGGTCTTGCTCTTGCCGCGGCCCCGCCACGCTCGGCTGGCAGCCGTTCGGTGGTAGCGCGATCGTGACAGGGAGCTTCGGCGCTGCCGTGCCGAGCCCCGCAGGGTCTCATTGTCGGTTGACTCAACAGTCTTGGCCGAGACTCTGCTGGCAGCCCGGGCCTTGGCTCCCGCTACGGCTGTGTTGCCAGCGGGTCCGCGCCCGGTGAGCCGCGCGGGCTTGTGCATGGGCATGTTCTTGCGCTTGCCGCCGATATACGGCTCATCGACTTCGACCGGCCCTTCGAACACGTCCGCGCCCGCATCGAACGTCAGGCGGGGACGGTGCAGCATGAATCAGGCTGACTTCTGGCTCATGCCAGGCTCGCGATGCAGCCGCAGCCGGATACGCCCTTGATGTTGGTCACGAACAGGTACGTGCCGATTGCCCAAACGCGGCCCTTGAGATCCGACATTTCCATGACCGTTCCGGTCTTGAGTCAGAACATGGGCTTGCCCTCGCACTGGCGACAGCGATGCACCATAGTCGTGTGCTTGATGTTCGACTGGAGGTTGTCCGCTCCACAGTGCGGGCACTTGGGCTTCCCGCCCGGCCTGCGCGGTCGTCGGTATCTTCGCCAGCGTTCGGCGCTACGGTCCAGCCCGTGCAAGCCAAACATCTGTTCGCTAGGTCGGTGTCGGATTGGCCGCCCGCTCCGTTGCGGGTCGATATCATGAGCGGGCCCACGAGCACAGTTCGAGCGAACGATGCCACCCTTTCTCGAAGAGCGCGATACCGACCTATCCGGGATTGACACCGATGGTCCGCTCGACGAATCCTATCACCGCCCGCATGGGCAGTCGATTGCCACATGGGCGATACCGTGGAAGCACTGCCGCATAGTGAAGTTCCGACGAGACCCTGCGCCGAAATCCCGCTTGACACTGAATTCGGAAACTGAAGAGCCCCTCGTTCGCTGACTCAAGGATCTGGGGGGGAGCTCGACAGGAATTCCGTCAGGTCTGCTCCATACAAGCCGTGTATCGCACCGTCCGTCGCGAACCGGCTGCTATAGCCTGCGCGGGACAGGAAGTTGCTGAGTTGCCCTGCGTTCCAGCTCTCGAGAATCGCAAAGTTTACCCCCAGACGCTCTTTGCGGTTCGGAGCTGTGGTCGGGTCGTTGTATTCCTGCGACCAGCTCAAGAGGAGGTCTAGCCCCGGATCGTAGGTGATCGAGACTTCGGCGGTATTCAGGATGTCATTGGGCAGCCAGCGGTTCGGCTCTACCGACCAATGCCCGATCAAGGCCCCTGAGCCCTCTCGGAGGGCTCCCAGAAACTCGCCTCCAAGGGTGCCCGTGGCAATGGACCTGCCGGATGGTACCGATGTAGCGTCGTAACTGCCGTCCGAGTATGAGACGTTGATCAGCACGGTCTGACTCCCGAGCTCGGGGTCTTCCAACCCGAGAGCGACGGCGATGTCCTGCCGAGTCGTGCCGGAATCGGCCAGCAGGCCTGCCGTCAAGGCGTTCGCTGGCAGTCTATAGATCCCTGAATTATCGGATTTGCTGAACCAGAGACCATTCATCTTGCCGCCCGGCAGGATGGGGTCTGGTGCAACTCCTTGACCGAAAGACTGGATCTGGGGGTACACGATTGCTATTCCGTCCGCCGTCGCGATGCCCGGCCCGGAGTCCCCGTGGAACCTGATTTCTGCCACCTCACCCCAGCCATCGTGCCAGGGTTGCCCGGAGCCGTCGACTAGGTTGGTGATGGTCGCACCGACGCGGATACTGTCGATATCGCCGATGGCGCGTTCGGTGCCGTCGGGCGCACCCCATTGCACCCGCAGCTCGATATCGCCCCGGTAGGGCGGGCTGACCGCGCCGGCATTCTGATTGCCGGCAAGCGTGCGGCCGTTGTAGACCGCAGTCCCGCTTCGCGGGAATGCAGGCGCTTCGGCGTCCGAGCCGCCGTGGCCAATGTCGTAGGGCGTCCGCTCGAGCGGGCTATAGCCGAAGCCCTCGAACCCGAGGCGCCGGTTAAACGTGGCGCTGGAGAATTCTCCGTCGGAGGTGCTGTCCCGCACCCGGTGCGACCAGATTCCGAACCGGGTGTAGTCGGTGTGACGGTAGTGGGCTTGGTAGCGGTTCTGCTGTGTCGCCTCGAAGGCATCCTTGAGATCATCGCTGTCGGTGCCGGCCTCGAACTCGAACAATGCCGTGTCCGTCAGAGTAGCTTGGAACGCGCTCAGGTCTTGCAAGGCTGCGATCGCTTCGTCGAGCTTTGCCAGCGCTGCCGCCTTGTCGACCGAAGTCACATCCTGCGGATCCGTCAGTGGAACCCTTGGCAAGCCGCCGCCGTACTCATAGCCGGTCTCTGGGGAGATGTTCTTGACCCCCAGTCGGTTCAACTCCGCGATCGCCGGATGCCAGTTGTCCTTGATGATGATGTGGTGCGCGGCGGCATCGATTCTGGCCCTGTAAGCACCGAGGCGGTGCTTGACTTCCTCGACTAGGCTGATGTCGGAGGACTGGCTGTATTTCCCGGTCGACCACGCCTCGGACAGATCAACCACCATCCAGTCCCTAGCGTTTAGCGCGATCTTCGAGCTTGACGGAGTCGGCCCTCGAATGGCGCGCAGCGTCAGTTGCCTGGTCTCGGCATCCAAGCTGGGAATAATGCCGTCCACGTTCACTTCGTGACTGACCTTGAACATCGCCGCGATCTGACCGCAATCGACGGCGCACGGATCAGGCACTACGGGGGGACTTGTACCCGAACTCCCCCCTCCCCCGCCGCTTGGGCGCGCGCGGATCCGCTCTTCCCATTCCGCCCCGAAACCTCCGCGCAGGCCGGACTCGCTCTCCGTCGCCGCAATTGCCCACGTCCCGATGGCGGCGGCAGGTTGTGACCGATCCTCTTCGCCTACGAACTGCCCATGCCAATTCGCGCCCCGGAAGTTCGTTCCTGACCGGTTACCATCCTCGCTGCGATAGCGTAGTGTGGCGGTCCGGCCTCCGGGCGCCGCAAAGTCCCCCCCGTCCCCTAGACGCGCGGCGGGCAGGACAATCGCGCGCACGCCCCTAGCGTTGTCAGTCCATGGCTGGCCCTCCTCACCCCGGAGGTCCGATACTTGGCCGAGGATCGTTTTCTGGCCGAAGTGAGCCCTCAGCTTGATGTCGCCGCTGAAGTGCTCCGCATCCGGCGTGACAGCGCTCGTCCGCCCTAGGTACAGCGCGGATCCCCGCAGCTGCGTTGCCGGAACGATGTCGTTGGGGGCAGGCGTGTACGCAAACGCTCCGGAGTCGAGCTGCGCCGCGCCAAGGGCTAAACCGCGCTTCGCGCGCGCCCACGAGCCGAACCGCGTGCGCTCAGTCGTGCCGAACCGCTGGCTCCAACTCTGCCTTGTCGCAGCGAACGCTCTTGCCGAATCGTAGGCGCCGTCCGCGGCGGCCTGTCCGAAAAGTCCCGAGGCAACCGCATCAGCGAACGACTCGCTGTCGGCCAGGGCCGCCACCGCCGCCTCCAGCCGGGCGATGGCCGAGCGGTCGTCGGCCCCGCTCGCGAAAGCAAGCGCTCCGAGCGCTCCCGCCCGTAAACTCAAGGGCCGGAGGATGTCGTTCGCGGCCTTCCATTGCCCGACCTTCAGCCGCCGTATCGACTCGGCCGCAGCCTCCGTCTGGGGGACCGCGCGCGCGAACAGTTCCATGCTCTCCAAGATGTTTGCCAGAGCCGCCCGGACCGGCTCGACAAAGGAAGCTGACGCGCCCGTCGCCCCGCCAAGCTCGAACAGTTCCCCAACCAAGGCCTTGAGCCCGCCAACCTCCAAATTGGTATCTGCCTCGTTGTACGGGGTTGCCGGATCGTCCTCGGCGAGGCGGGGCGCGTTGCCGTCATGCACTGCCACCGCCATTGTGTCGTGGCGAAATCCGCGCAGTTTGTCCTCATCCCTCCAGACGCGATAGTCGATCTCTGTTCCGTCCTCGAGTTTCACCTGGATCTCCCCGCTGCCGTCCTGGTCTAGGACTCCTGAGGCGCCGTCCAAGTCGTAGCCGCCTTGGTCGACCCGCTCGAACGCCGCCGCCAGCCCCTCTCCCGTGGCTGCGTTGAAGATCTCCAAAGCGGCAGGAACGGCGATCCAGCGCTCGTCGACCATGACCAGCCTGTAGAAAACCGGGCGCTCTCGCAACAGCTCCCCGGCTGTGACCTGCGTCGTCCCGCTGATGACCTCCTCGGCTCCGATCCACCACGTCGCATGCTCGCTGCGCTCTAACTTCGCGACCCTTCCGGTCTCGCCGAGTGGCACATTGACGGTCACTACGCGGTACTGGGCCCGCCAGCGGTCGTCGCCGGATCGTCTCAGAGTGAAGACGCTGCCGTTAGCGGCCACGACGCTCGTCTCGCCACTGGCGACGACATCCTCGCCCAGCAGCCAGTCGCCGCCTTCCAAGCGATCCAAGACCACGCTCTCGCCAAGGCTGCCCAAGGGCACGCTCTGCCGCACGGCACGGTAGATCCCCTGCCAGCGGCCGTCGGCAAGGGCCAGCACATAGGTGCTGCCGTTCGTTGCCGCGACAGTCGACTCGCCGCTGGCGACGATGTCCTCGCCGCGGAGCCAGTCGCCGTTTTCGGCTTGCACCAGCAGCACGGATTCGTCAAGGCTGCCAAGCCTCACGTCCTGCTCCATGGCGCGGTAGACCCCCCGCCAGCGGCCATCGGCAAGGGCCAGCACATAGATGCTGCCGTTCGTCGCCGCGACAGTCGACTCGCCGCTGGCGACGATGTCCTCGCCGCGGAGCCAGTCGCCGTTTTCGGCTTGCACCAGCAGCACGGATTCGTCAAGGCTGCCGAGCCTCACGTCCTGCTCCATGGCGCGGTAGATCCCCCGCCAGCGGCCAGCATCTTCCAGCGTGAGGATATAGAGCCTTTTGCAAAATTAGCGAGATAGCGGTTTCTTGGGTTGCGGGGCAAGGGGCGCTGGCCCGGGTGGAAACAAGCCCACCATCTGTTGGATAATAGAAGATCTAGGCAACGGAGAGCGAACTTGTCCCTGAGAGAAACAGTATCACAGTATTGGCAGACCTTCCAGCACGGGCTGTTCCCGTGGCTGGCCGAGGAACTCGGCCCGCTCAGCGAGCGGAACAAGCGCTTCGTGCAGGTGCTGGAACTGGTGCGCGTGGAGGATTGGCTGCCCGGCCAGTGTGTTGGCGGGCGAGGGCGGCCGCAGCAGAGCCGGGCCGCGCTGGCGCGGGCCTTCTTGGCCAAGGCGGTGTTCGACGTGCCGACTACGCGGGCCTTGGTCGAGCGGCTGAGGCACGACCCGCAACTGCGGCGGCTATGCGGCTGGGAGCGGGCCGGAGCGCTGCCCAGCGAGGCGACCTTCTCGCGGGCGTTCGCCGAATTCGCGGCCAGCGAATTGCCTGGGCAATTGCACGCGGCCTTGGTCGAGCGGAACTTGGAGGGCCACTTGGCGGGGCACGTCTCGCGCGACTCGACGGCCATCCCGGGGCGTGAGGAGCCGGCTCGTAAGCCCAAGCAAAGCAAGGCGAAAGGCAAGCGCGGGCGACCGCGCAAGGGAGAAGCACGGGCGGCGGAGCCGCGCCGGCTGGAGCGGCAGGGGTCGATGACGCTGGAAGAGATGCTAGCCGATCTGCCGACGGTCTGTGACGTGGGGGTGAAGCGCAATGCGAAGGGGCATCAGGAGAGTTGGACGGGCTACAAGCTGCACATTGACGCGATTGACGGGGGCCTGCCGGTGAGTTGCCTGTTGACCTCGGCCTCGCTGCATGACAGCCAGGCGGCGCTGCCGCTGGCGCAGATGACGGCGGGGCGCGTAGACAACCTGTACGACCTGATGGACAGTGCCTACGATGCGGAGGAGATCCGGGCCTGCAGCCGGAAGCTGGGGCACGTGCCGCTGATCGACAGCAACCCGCGGAGGGATGCGCACAAGAAGGCGGAGCTGAAGCGCGAGGCGCTGGCCCAGCGCAACATCGGGCAGGTGACGCCGCAGGCGCTGCGCTACCACGAGCGCTCGACGGTGGAGCGGGTCAACGGGCGGCTCAAAGACGAGTTCGGAGGGCGGCACGTGCGCGTGCGCGGACACGCCAAGGTGCTCTGCCACCTGATGTTCGGCATCGTGGCGCTGACGGTGGACCAGTTCATGCGCCTGACGCTCTGAGCAGAGCGTCGGCAAACAGCCAGCAGGCAAGGATCGCGGCACCCGGAACGGCCGGTGTTGACGTTCGGTTTATCTTGACGGCAGAAACCCAAATTATTCCGGCAGCAGGATTGTCTAGCTTCTCGCACTAATACTCTACTGCCGGAAGGGAGGGTGCCTAGCGACCGCGATAGCGGCTTGCAACCAAAGGAGTTACGCATGCCTGGGCGGATCGGTTGTGTTCACAATAAATTGATTTCCAAGCATTCTGCCGACAATTTAATTTGGGACAAAATGCCCGATTTTCGTCGGAATAAAGTGGAAATTAACAGCCGGGACGAGAGAACTGTGCCTAGCTCCGGCACCGGCCCAGCCGAGTCGGCTCAATTATGAGAATTTCTTATTGTTTCTGCCCGCTCTATTGCAGCTTCTAATCAATCACGGCATGAGCCTCACGTTCTGCACTCGCTTGTGGCACGCCAGTTGGAATTTTGCAAAAGGCTCTATAGATATTGCCGTTGATCGCCGCGTACACGTGCCCGCTCGCAATCAATTCCCCGTCCAGAGTGACGCCAGCAGGAGCAGTCATCAAGGTCACGCTCTCTCCGCTGGCACCCAGCGGGACAACGATAGCCTGCGGCCGGAACACGGGGACGGATGGGGTTGGCTCCACGCGCGCACCACAGGCCGTGAAAGCCAAGTTGGCAAGCAATGCTGCCGCAATGACAGCGAGTGAAGCTGGGAATTTCCGCGATCGCCGGCCCTTGTCGCTCAGACCCATAACTCGTCTATTGGTGAGTAGGCGTCTTCATCGGACAGGGGCACGTATCGGAAGCCCCGTCCGAGCGGGTCGTCGAGGCGGACCTTCGTCCAGTCGATTCCCAAGGCCGAGTAAACCGTTGCCTCGATGTCTTCAGGTCGGATCTCTCGCTCCCGCGACCAGCCAAACTCGGTCGTGAAGGATCCCGGCCCCCTCCCGCCGACATCATTGGTGGACCCGATTACGGTTCCCCCTTGGATGCCCCCGCCGGCAAGCACGTAGAACATCTGCAAGTAATGATCGCGCCCGTGCCGCGCGGATGATAGCGGTCCGGGCGTGCGCCCGAACTCTCCGCAGGCCAGCACAAGTGTCTCGGCGAGGCGGCCCGAAGCGTCCAAGTCCTCGATGAGCGCCGCGAAGGCCGGATCGAAAACCGCCGTCCTCGAATAGATCGTGCCCTCCGTATCGTCCTCCTGTGTCCCGTAGATGTCGGTGTGGTGGTCCCAGCCGCTCAACTCCACCTGAATAAAGCGGGTGCCTTGGTCCTGCTCGATAATCTTCCTCGCTGTGAGCATGGCATCCCCGAAACTCGTCGCACCGTAGCGTGCATGTTCCTCTTCCGTGTAGCCGAAAGCCGCGCTGACCGCCGGGTTGAACATCATCCGGCGAGCGTCGGCGTACATGCCCGAGAGCCCGGCTGCCCGCTTGCCGAACGGCGCATTCCCTGATCGGAAACCCGCCTCCATCTCGTCTAGAAGCGCCCATCGGCGCT
This sequence comes from Bryobacterales bacterium, assembly GCA_965207255.1. Lineage (GTDB taxonomy): Bacteria > Acidobacteriota > Terriglobia > Bryobacterales > UBA6623 > VXMF01. Next base: position 2,915,958 of record OZ242276.1, read on the forward strand.
GAAACACATCCTGGCCTCCGGGGTGGTCCAAGATCCGCATTCCCTCGCTGGACGGCTCGACCCGCAACGGCCCGAACCGCGACGGGAAATACCCGGACCCCACGATGTTTCCAGCCCGCAGCGCAACGAAGCCCGGAAGGGTCTGGTCCTGTCTCCGTTCCCGCTCCTTCTCCAAGGCCACGACGCTGCCGATATTCGGGGCGATGCCCCCCGTCACCGAGGTCGGATCGCGGCCGACCTGCACCCACGACTGTGCCAGGGGGTGCGCCCGGGCCCACGCCACCCCCGAGCGGATGATGGCGAGCTTGCCGAGGACCCGCGACGTGTTCCCGAGCAATGCCATCGGCACCGTCACTTCCCCGAAAGTCTCGGGTTCCAACTCGGGCGGAGTGACGCCTTGGAGATACTTGAAATCAAAGGTGTCGACGTGGCTGGGAGCGCCTCGGAGAAACACGAAGATGACGTTCCGCGCCGTGTTACGGGGCACAACCGACCCGGCTGACAACGTCTCAGCGACAGCCGGGACGCCCATCAGGAAGCTGCCTGCCAGGCCCGTCGCGGAATCCCGGAAGAAGCACCTCCTCGTCAAGTGCGGGCGTTCAAAAAATGTTGGATGCGACCGCTGGCGCCTTCCGACGACTCGCTCGAAGCGTTCCCTCTCCGTCATGCCTCTCCCCGTACCCCAGACCGCTCAGTAGTTCGTGTAAAACTCTGTCCGATTGAACAGCGCCCACATCAAGTCTCCGGCCCGGTCAGGACGCCTCCTGTTCCGCCCCTCGCCCAAGTACGCGACCGCCTTCGCCAGCTCCTCCGCGCTGGGAGGTCGGCCGAGAACACTCAGATACATCCCAGTCACCAGTCCATCATCCGGCGCGGAAATCAGTTCGGCAAGGGTGCCTTCGCTGGCGTTGTAGGCAGCGTGGCGGAGCACGAATAAGCTGTTCATCAGGTTGAGCGCCTGTAGCGGGCTTTCGGCGTCACTCCTCGGGGTCTGCCGCCGGTCGCCGGGAAGGAACGCATGCAGCAAGTCGCGGGCCGCGGCCGCATTCCTGCCCCGGCCCGGAATCACTTCATTCACGTCGGGAAACTGCATAGCGAGGCGCACGTCCTGAAGGGTCGGCGAAACGTCGTAACTCGCTCCTCTGCCGCCCGCGATCACGATCGCGTCGTGAATCTGCTCGGCGCCCAGGCGCCGAGCGTTGTGGCGGACGAACAAGCGCTCGTACTGCGGATTGAAGACACCGTCGTACCGCGAGGACAGTTGGTACGTCTGCGATGTCACGATCTCACGCATGAGCCACTTGAGGTCGAATCCGCTTGCGCGAAAGCCGTTCGCCAGCCATTCGAGCAGCTTGGGATGCGAAGGCTGAACGTCCCACTCTGCTGCTGGCGGGGAAGCGGGGTCGAGTCGGTCCGGATCGAACTGGTCGGCGGGTTCGACCAATCCCCGAGCGAAGAATTCCCGCCAGATGTAATTGACAGCCGCACGGGCGAACTGCGGATCGCCGGTCAAGTAGAGCCCGACTTGCTCCCTGAGCCGCAGTTGAGGATCGACAGGTGACTCCGCGAAGGGGTACGCAGGTGCCACACGGCGCTCCGCGTGGATCCTGTCTGGCCGGTTGCCGCCCTGCGTCCAAGCCAGATAGCGGCCCGGCGCCCCGCCTTCGGCGTCGATGTCCCCCGGCGCGGACGGCCGATCCTGGATCAGGAAGTATCTGACAGGCACCCGGCGTCCGTCCCTGTCTACCCGCGGGGTCCACCTCCGGATGGCCGGCAGGTCCGAGAAGAACGCGGCCAAGCCCCATGCCTCCAGACGTGTCGCCCGCGCCCCCCAGGCGCTGACGCCTTCAAGCCGCCCTTCCCCGTCGTGGCACAGCACGCAATCCATCGTCGACATCCCGAGGAAGTCCCGCGCCGCCCGGTAAGCCAGCGCGTCGTACGTGTCCTGAGGCGGACCGCCCGGCGTGCGCGCGCCGAGCACGTACCCGACCGGCGAGGGCCGTACGGGGTTGGCCTGGAGATCCTTGAATACCCGTTCGTAGTCCTCAAAACTGGCGAAGCTGTCCGGATACTCCCTGCCGTCACTGGTGCCTTCGGCCGCCAGCATTTCCCGCGCCATCCGGTCGTATGGCTTGTTTGCCCGAAGCGACTCGAGCAGGTAGAGATGCAGCGAGTCGCGCCCGTGCGCGCGCCGGTTCACGCCGTCGGTGCGGACCGTGTTCCGGAACAGGTCGCCGAAGAACAGCGCCCAGCGGTCCGCCCATTCGGGCATTCCAAGCAGCGAGTCGACAAGATTTTCCCGCCTGTTCTCGGATGGGTCGGCGAGGAAGCGGACCACCTCGTGCCGGGTAGGTATGCGTCCTGTCAGGTCCAAGCGAGCACGCCGCAGGAATTCGGCGTCGGTGGCCAGGTTTGCCAGCGGGACTCCGGCCGCCTTGGCGGTCTGCTGCACGCAGTCGTCGATCCCCGCGCACGCCGTCGGGCCGGCCGTGACGGGCGTTGCCGATCTCTGGAACCGGAATGGCGCGGGCGCGCTGCGGGGCTCCGGGATCATTGCCATCGCGTCGCGCGTGGCCTTCGCGCGCGCGGTCATGGCCCGCAGGTCTTGGGAGTGGCTCCAAGCGACACGGCCCGCCTGCCCAGGACTGAAGAAGGTACAGCCGCCATGGTCCGGAACCGACCCTTCCCCGTTGATTGGGGCGGGTCCTTGGGCCATTGCCGGTCCGGCAAGGAGGAGTGCCAGCGTCCATGCAGGGAGGGCATTGCACGGCTGTTGCCACATTGGATTCGGCTCCTCCGCACTCATTGTAGAGCTTGGCGCAGGTTTCCGCACACTACCCCCCAACTGGTCGACTCAAGGGTCTTGCGCGCGAGCGCCCTGCGGGCGGAGAGGGAATTGCTGGAGGATTGAGTGTCGTGCGGCATTACTGATCCTGATCCTCTATCTGCGTCATCCTGAGCTGCGGCCCGAAAGCGCGACGGATGCGCCGCTGGCGGCTAGGGGCACGAGTGGCTGGTTGCGCGGTCTTTCGTCGGTGGAAGGCATCGGGTGCCCGCGGGCGGCATTGGGTTGAGCCACATGAGGGCCCTGCTTCAGCGCCGCTGCAGCAGCAAGCCTGCCGGCAGCGGAGCCATCACCAGCCTGCACTGTCAATGCCACCGCAGGCCCCTGAGCAGTGTGCGCGGGAGCGTAGCCGGAGTGTACCGGTGCCGTGCGGGTCGCTGGATGCGGAGAGTTGTGCTGCGAGGCTGACCCTTCCGGCAGGGTTGCCAGCCACCGGTCTACGCAGGCCTGCACAGCCACCGGGCACCGAGGCTAGTGTGGTTGTGACATCAGCTATGCGCCCAAGATACTGGCCGCCAACTGCTAGGGCTTGGGGCCGGGTGGAGGGCTTGGGGCCGCGAACTTCCCCAGTTGCTGTTCCAAAGCCCGCACTCTCTCTTCGGCCTCCCGCCTGCGCTGCGCCTCGGCATCGGCACGCTGCGCTTGGGCATCGGCACGCTGCGCCTCGGCATTGGCACGCTGCGCCTCGGCATTGGCGCGCTCCTCGGCTTGTGCTAGCGCACCGTCGAACTCGTGCCCCGTGGCCGGGTCCCGGAACACCAGCACCGTCGCCCCAGACTGCCGCGCACTGCGCAACTCCAACCCCAGCACAGCGCTCCGCAAGGCCCGCCGCCGGCCACCGCGCAGCTCTGTCGCCGGCCGGCCACAGATGCCCCCGCTCACCTCATAGCGCTCCAACGGGCTGCTCATCAAGCTCCCCTGCGGGTCCAGCCGCCAGTACTCGCGGACCCCGATCCGAGCGTACTGCCGCGCCTTCAGCAGCGCATCGCGGCGCTCGGTCGACGGCGACGCCACCTCCAGCACGAAATCCGGCGCCTTGCCTTCCTCCCACACCCTGTACGAACTGCGCAGCACGCCGCCGGGCACGCCCAACACCACCTGCACATCCGGCTGCAGCTTGGCCTGATTGTTGCCTTGCTCGAAGTACACCATCAGTTCCATCGCCACCAGCACGTCGGCGCGCTGTCGGAAGTGCAGGCCCAAGGCCGCCGTTGCCTGCAGCACCGCTGCGCCGTGCGCCGTGCTCTGTGCGATCCAATTGCCTTCCGGGTAGTTGACCTCGGCGGGCTCTGCGGACGGCTCGGCAAGGGTTGCGGTCAGCGCGGCGGTTTCTGTTGCGGTGGTGGGAGGCAAGGCCATGGCCGACTGGCAGGCGCAGGCTCGCGCTGCCCTTGTAGCGTACAGCATCCGGTGCCGCAGGCGCACTCTCTCTCTGTGGGCGTGGCCCGGCGGCCGCGATTGCGGTTGTGAGGGCCGGCCCGGCTTGGGCCCCGCGCCCGTCGCAGGGGGCTTGCTGGCAGTCGGCTTGGAGGCTTGGCGTCTGCCCGGAGCGCAGCATGTACTGGCGTTCTGGAGCCTGGAGGGGCCACCAGCGCGCATCGCCGAAGCGGGTCGCGGCTGGATGCTAGAGTGCGCAGTCGTTTACCGCGGGTAATAGGTCACGGCGCCACGGCTCGCGCCCCAACAGCGGGAGCGCCCTAGCGCGCCGAGATCCGTCGCCCCACTGACGACACGCTCAGATCCCATGTCGCCCAGCCTTGGATGCGGGAATCAGGTTACTGATTGCTCTGAGACCGCGAGGGCCGCCTGTCCACGAGGCCCGGGAGTTCTGCGCGCGACCATAGCACCGGCCCCGGTCATCCGCTGCGGAGCATGTGGGGATGGGAGCGCTCGAACCGCAGCCGACTACCTTGCCGCACCTCCGGCGGATCGACCGCTTTGGCGCAGCCGGGCTACTTGCCGCTGAGATCGCGGACGAAGATGTCCTTGAAGCGCATCCTGCCCTCGCCGCCGGAATGCAGTTGCAGGGCGATCAGCCCCTCTTCCGCTCCGGGTGACGGATAGGTAAAGTCCAAGACGCGAATACCGTTGAGATGTACGACGTAGTGGTTGCCCTCCACTTCGATGAGCATGTCATTCCAGTCATAGGGCCTGATGACGGTTTCGAATTGCGGCGCGGGCCAGGCAAGCCAGCCCTTCCCGTCCCCGTAGATCCCGCCGGTGTGATGTCCCAAGGTCCGGTCGATTTCGATCTGGCGGCCCGCCACGATGCGGGGCGTGTCACCCTCGAAAGCGGTGTGGATGTAGACGCCGCTGTTGCCGTCGGCCTCGCACTTGAAGCGCAGGGACAGGTGGAAGTCGCGATACGCGCGCTCGGTCGCCAAGTATCCGTAAGCGTCGGTGATGCCTTGGCCGAAGATTGCGCCATCGACGACCTCCCAGCGTTCTTGGCCGACCTTCCTCCAGCCGGATAGGTCCTCGCCGTTGAAGAGCGACACCCATTCCGGCGCGAGCGAGCGGGGCCTCGGCCGGTCTTGGGCTGCTGCGACTCCGGCCAGGGAGAGCGTGAGGGCGAAAACGAGAAGCCTGCGAACCATCGCCTGCCTATCGTAGCGGATCGCAGGAGCTGCAGTAGGCGCATTCGGTCGCTGCCACAGCGAAATTGCCCTGCCTGCGTGTGCATGAGTCGCTATGATGGCCCTGCCCTCAGGGCATGGAGGTGTGCCAGTGCAGCAGTTGATCCAGCGATTCCTCAACAAGGAGCTTACGCGGCGAGGCCTGTCTCGAAAGCTGGCAGGACTCGGGCTTTCGGCCGCTGCCGCGCAATCGCTCATCGAAAGTCTCGATGCCACCGAGAGCGCAAGCCTCGCATTGCCGCCGTCCAAGCAGTCGACGGGGAGCGGCGGAAGCTTGGTCATGGAGCAGGCCAAGGCCGCAGGCTCGGAGTACCTGTTCACCAATCCCGGATCTTTCGAGGTTGGCCTGTTCGACGCGCAGATCGATTCCGGCGTGCCTCTGATCATGGGCTTGCACGAGGGCATTGTCGTCGCCATGGCGGACGGCTACCACCGTGCCAGCCTCAAGCCGGCCTTCGTCAATGTGCATGTCATCGCAGGCACGGCGCAGATGGGCGGACAGCTCTACAACGCGAGCAGAGACGGGGCTGCGCTGGTGGTCACGGCGGGCATGCTGGACAACGAGCTGTGGAGCGACGAGGGCATCCTCGCGCCCCGTCCCGGCTATGACCAAAAGGATGTCCCGAGACAGTTCACCAAGTTCTGCTGGGAGGCCCGCAACGCGCAGAGCCTGACGATGATGCTCCGACGCGCCTACAAAGTCGCCACAACCCCGCCTGGCGGGCCGGTGTATCTGGCAATGACCAACGGCGCGCTGGAAACGAAGGACGTCACCTCGGAGATCGTCCCGGCCGAGCGCTTCCTGATGGCGGCACGGCCGCGCCCCGAAGCCGCGGCGGTCGAGAAGACAGCCGACTGGCTGGTACAGGCCAAGCGGCCGCTGATCGTAGTCGGCGACGAGGTCTGGAAATCGGGCGCCCAGGCGGATTTGGTCGAGTTTGCGGACAAGTACAACGTACCCGTCACATCCGGCACAGGGGGCTATTTCAACTTCCCGGCGCGTCACCCGCTCCATCTCGGTCGCTTCAGCATGCGTTCGGAGTACGCCCAGGCTGGCGTCGATCTTGCCCTGATGGTCGGCGCCCGTGACTTCGGCATTTGGCGCTTGCCAACCGGAGCGGAAGCCCCTATGGATGCTCGCATCGTGCGGATCGGCCTGAACACGGGCAACATGGGGCGCAACTATCCGACGGATCTGGCGATGCTGGCAGATGTGAAGGCGTCCCTTGCGGATCTGGACGCGGCGCTGGAAGGGCGGATTCCAGAGCAGCGCCTCAGCTCGTTCGGGCGGGATCGCGGGGATCAAGCCCGTGGCCTCGCGGCGAAGATGTGGGACGACTTCGACGGCCGGGTGCGCGGCAACTTCGGCCTGAGCCCAATGCATCCCGATGAGATGACATACGTCATGGCCAAGACGCTGGATCGCAACGCCGTAGTCGTTGGCGAGGTGCATTCTGGCTACAACCAGCACAACAACTTCCACTGGGGCTACGGCGACGACGAGCAGATCTGGATCGGGTACACGGGCAATTCGCTCGGCTGGGGTCTCGGCGCGGCCACGGGTGCCAAGCTGGCCCTGCCAGACCGGCAAGTTGTGTGCTCGATCGGCGACGGAGCGGTCATGTACCAGTCCAGCGCTTTCTGGTCGCAGGCGCGCTATGGAGTGCCGGTCCTGACCGTGGTTTGGAACAACCTCAACTACCAAACGGTGCGAGGGGGATTTCACCGCTACGGTGGCACGATGGCTGCGACCGGCAAGTACGCCGGAATGTACTTGGGCGATCCGGACATTGACTTCGTGCAGCTTGCAGCCAGCCAAGGGGTCAAGGGCGAGCGGGCTACCACCCCTGCCGAGCTAGCAGCGGCACTCAAGCGCGGCATGCAGGTCTGCGGGGCCGGCGAGCCCTATATGGTGGAGGCCATGATCCGCCGGATCGGACCGGGAGCGGACTCGACTTGGCACGAGGGCTTCAGGCTCAGCGACCGCATGCAGGTCGCTGGCTAGTGCGCACGCAGCGTCGCCGGAGCGCTCCAGACGGTCCGCCACAACAGTCCGCCCGGCGTGCTAGTACCGCGAGATTCTCGCTGGGCCGACATCGGTTGCCATGGCGAGCGCGTCGAAATTCATCACCATATGGTCGTGGCGCGCCTGCGCCAGGCGCCGGTCGTCCCAGAGGTTGTCAAACTCGCCCGGATCGGCTTCCAAGTCGAACAGCTCGCCCAAGCCGTGGCCGTGATAGACGACCTGCTTGAAGCGCTCGCTGCGCACCATGGTGGCGAAGCTTTGCACGCCGGCCAGCGCCCGGTAGTACTCGCTGCGCACGAACTCCCGGTGATGTCCGGGCGCTGACTTGCCTTCCAGCAAGGGAGTCAGCGGCTTGCCATGCATAGCGCTCGGCACATTGAGGCCGGCCAGTTCGAGAAGCGTGGGAGCGAGATCTGTGAGTTCCACCAGTGCTTGGCTGCGCAGCCCTTGCTGGAAACGCCCCGGCCACGAGATCACCAGCGGCACGTGCACCAAGCTCTCGTAGAAACGGCAGCCCTTCAGCAAGAGACCGTGATCGCCCAGCGTCTCACCATGGTCGCTGGTGAAGATCACCACGGTGTTGGAGAGTTGGCCGCTCTCCTCCAAGGCGTCGAGCATTCTGCCCACGTTGTGATCGATCAGCTCGATCATGGCGAAGTATTTCGCTTGGTAGGATCTTGCGTTGAAGTCTTCCGGCCGCCGCACCGGTGTTTGGAAGTTGACAGCCTCCAGCAGTTGCTGGGCCTCCAGATCCGACTCGCGGAACAGCGGGCCGGGCATGTCCGCTTCAGGGTAGTGTTCCAGCCACTCCTGCGGCGGGTCGAATGGCGAGTGGGGGTCGAAGCAGTTCAGGCTGAACAGCCAAGGCCCCGAGTGCTCTTCACGCATGAAATCGATGGCCCGATCGGCGCACCAAGTGGTTTGGTGGAGCTCGCTCGGAATGTAGCCGAGCCGCTTGTAGATCGAATCGTAGTCCTTGTCCAGCGAGCGCAGCCACTCGATATAGGCGTGCCCCTCGGGCCAGTCGTCGCTGGGATGGTGGCTCCAGTCAAACACCCGGTACCCGTCATTGATCCGCGGCTCGATTCGTCCTTGGGCGGCAGAGAGGTGAAACTTGCCGGCCAGCCCACAATCGTAGCCGGCATCGGCGAGGGTCTTGGTGACCAAGGGCGCTGCGGCGTCCCAGGTCTCGTTCCCGTTCATGCAGCCATGCACGGCGGACGGGTACATGCCGGTCAGGAAGCCCGCCCGGCTGGGGGTGCAGATCGGGGATTGACAGTAGGCGTTCTCGAACGCGACGCCGCTCGCGGCTAGGCGGTCGATATTCGGCGTGCGGACGTGCCGGTTCCCTAGGGAGTGGATCGTGTCCCAGCGCTGTTGGTCGGTACACATCCATAGGATGTTGGGACGCGTGTCTGCGGGCCGAGCCTCAGTGCTGGCCAAGGCGGCCCCGCCAGCGCCAAGGAAGCCCCGCCTGGTGATTGCGGAAGCCATAGCGCCCAAGATTATGGCATTTGAGGGAGGCAACGAGGCAAGTAGCTGCGACGCGCCGGGCAGACAGTCCGGCAGCCCTCCGCACTCGCAAGAGCCACAGTATGATCGCGAAATTCCGGGACTTTGCAATAGGCTCGAATGAAAACATCAGCAATTCCGACACTCGCGCTGGCCAGCGTAGTCACGCTGGCGCAGGTCCAAGCCGCAACAACCGGAGACCCGCTCAACCGCAGGGATCTCAGTGGCGGAGCCAGAGTCACCGCCAGCACAGCGCCATTCTTGGTGTTCCTCGAAACCAACTACGGGCGCTACTACGGCGGATGCCTGGGAACCCTGATCTCAAACGGCTGGATCGTGACCGCCGCGCACTGCATAGACGCAACCGGCGGCCGCCAAGTCACCGTGCGGCACATCAGCGACTACGAAGACCGAAAATTCGCCCGCCCGCCGGACCGGGCCGACGAAACGCGGCACATCACGATCCACGTGCACCCGGCCTACGAACCCGCGCCCCCCGATAGCTGGGAGGACGTCGGAACCGACATCGCGCTGCTAAGGCTTCCAAGACCGTTCCAAGGCTCGAGAATCGCGCCCGCGCGCCTGCCGACAGCGGCCGAGGCGCTCACGATCCAGCCCGGCCTGACCGTCCGAACAATCGGCAAGACCGGACGCCGCAGCGCACCCAGCGCCGAGTGAAAATGAAGGTGTCGGGCTGCTTTCGAACGCAAGCCTACGCCGAGGCCTATGCACGCATCTCCGGCTACCTGCAGTCCATGGCCGCGCTCGGCCACAATCCTCTCGTCGCCATCCAAATCGCGCTCCCCGGCCACGCTGCCGACGCAGTCAATCAACACAATGGCCCGACACGAACAGACGCCTGAGCAGTTACGACACTTCACTGTAATGTCAGGCAAGTCGCCTGTCGCCGTGATGCGGGAAGCGGTTGACCGACGGACAATCGGCAGTCGACGAAACAGCCTCCGTCCCGGCTGGAAACGGCGCGGACTACGCCACGTCCGGTGATCTCGGCCGCTTGAATCGTGCTGCCCTCCGTTACGGGCGTAGGGCTGGCGGCCGCGGGCTTTCCACTGGTGCCCTTGGTCCGGGCCTGCGCCATGGGCAAGACCTGCGCGACGATTAGGATGGCCCACCAGAGCCTGCGGCGGCAAGCCTCCAAGAAAGGCACGCAGCTGCGGCCGCAAACGCTCGAGTCCGCCAAATTCGTGTCGTGTTCACGACCTTCCCGGCGGCCGCGTTCAGCGCCGCGGAGGTGCTCGGGTGATCCCGCACTCGGCGGCAAGTCGAGTTGGTGCACAAGCGCTTCAAGGCGTTGGCCGAGCTGAGGCATCTGCCCAACCACGACGAGCGAAGCACCGAGGCCTGGCTGTACGGGAAACTGTTCGTGGCCCTGCTGGTGGAAGAGGTCATCGGCCACACCCGCACACTCTCCCTCTGGGAGTACGAGTTGGAACGGGTGCAGGCTACTGAGCGCCTGGCGTACCTTTCAATTCATGCTGAACCAGGTCAAGAGCGCCATTGAGCCGCCGTTGGCTCTGTCCCGTTCCCTCAGAGAGTGGAACGGGATCTCCGAACAGCTCGCCGACCCACCCAGAGAGCGCAAACCTCAGCTGAGATCGTACTTCGAGTCAGGCCCAACAAATCACCGCTCTTGGGGCTTTACCCCTGACGCCCGTCCAATCTCGCCACACTTCACCTTGGGACGTGTTCGACCCGGATGAAACATCATGAGCCATGTTGCCGCGATTGAGGCAGAGAGTCTTCACCCCCTGCCGTTCTCCTTGACGGAAATCGTGCTCACTGGCAGCAATCTCCTCCCGAGCGGAACGCTCGGCCCAAATATACTCGTCATCTCACTGGAAATGTGAGTTGCGAGCGTCCAAACAGAATCAGGGCGACAATGCGCTCTCAGATCCCAAAGGGAGCACGGAGCACGAACTCGAGCCGGGTCTCTGACGGAATCTTGAGCTTGGTTCCCCTCGCCGCTGCCACGGCGATGCCCGTTCCGGCACCGGCACCAGCGCCAATCGCGGCACCTTTCTTGCCACCGAAGATCCCTCCGATGACCGCCCCGCCGACGCCGCCGATTGCAGTGTTCCGAATCGTCTTGCGGCCTTTGCCTTTGCCTTGGAGTTCAGCGTAGTCCGTGGCCAGGTGATAGCTCCGCCCGTTCAAGGTAATGTCGTAAATCTTCAAGGCAACCTCATCGCTGCCTTTCAGTGCGCCGCTTTGCTCGACGCGCATCACCTGCACGGTGGCATCGGCATAGCGTGGGACCACAACTTGGCTGCCCACGACAATGGGATCGTCGATGCTCGCCCGGAAGCGTTCGCCGACTCCCGTAAGGTCGGCGTCGATCGAGTCAATCAGCCGAACCGTAATCAATGTCCCCGCCGGTACCGTGACGCCGGTCGGCGAGTGCGCCACTTGTCTTTGGACAAGCCCGGGGGCTGGGGAAGCTGCGTAAACTGGGGGAGCTGCGGTCGGCGGCGGTGTTCCGAAACCAGTCCTAGGTACGTCCTCCACGGAATACGCGAGCCCCAAGGGAGCACGGAGCACAAATTCGAGCCGGGTCTCTGACGGAATCTTGAGCTTGGTTCCCCTCGCCGCTGCCACGGCGATGCCCGTTCCGGCACCGGCACCAGCACCAATCGCGGCACCTTTCTTGCCACCCAAGATTCCTCCGATGACCGCCCCGCCGACGCCGCCGATTGCAGTGTTCCGGATCGTCTTGCGGCCTTTGCCTTTGCCTTGGAGTTCAGCGTAGTCCGTGGCTAGGTGATAGCTCCGCCCGTTCAAGGTGATGTCGTAAATCTTCAAGGCAACCTCATCGCTGCCTTTCAGTGCGCCGCTTTGCTCGACGCGCATCACCTGCACGGTGGCATCGGCATAGCGTGGGACCACAACTTGGCTGCCCACGACAATGGGATCGTCGATGCTCGCCCGGAAGCGTTCGCCGACTCCCGTAAGGTCGGCGTCGATCGAGTCAATCAGCCGGACAGTAATCAACGTCCCCGCCGGTACCGTGACGCCGGTCGGCGAGTGCGCCACTTGTCTCTGGACAAGCCCGGGAGCCGGGGGGGGGGGGGAGGCTGCGGTCGTCGGGGGTGTTCCGAAACCAATCCCAGATACGTCCCCCACGGAATACGTTTGGACGTTGCCGTCCGGCCCGATAAAGCGAACCGACCGGGCGTCACCACCGAGGTAAGTTCCCTCCATAACGGTTCCGTTGTGGAGAATCAGTTGGTCCCCCAGTGCGAGACCGGCCAAGACCAGCAAGTAGAGCGAATGGACCAGTAGGAAGCGCATGCCTTTCATCGTTGATCTCCTTTCCCAGCGTTCAAGACACCCATTATGCTACAGCTCTCGTCCACGCAAGACGGTAATCTTGATGATTTTGTAGGGTCAATTCGCGAAATGTATGCATTTGGGTGCCATGGAGGCCACCAAGCAGCTACGCGGGGACGCCTCGGGCACCAATCCGACTTGCTGAAACCAGCGTAGGTAGCTGTCCAAGTACTTGGTCGCTACCCCCCGGAACAGGAATTCTAAATTTGGCCTTTTTCTATCTCGCGAGCCGCTGAGAGGCCGGCAGCAAGAGACCAGTTTTTGGGCCTTGACTTTGCCGGCAGCACTTTCAAACATAAAGTGTGGCCCCCGTTTCCAATTCCCGAGTGCTCGAGTCCCTTCTGGACCGCTTCCAACAAACCGCCGGCACCCTGCCCGACCCTCGCAAAGGTTCCAACAAGCGCTATGCCGTCGCCGATGCCGCGGCCTGCGCCCTCGCCACGTTTTTCTTCCAGTGCCCCTCCTTCCTCGACTTCCAGCGGCGCTTGTTCGAGCAGTCCGCCCGCTCCAACTGCCACGCGCTGTTCGGCGTGAGCAAGATTCCCAGTGACAATCACATTCGGAATCTGCTCGATGATCTCGACCCCGCGCTGTTCGCCGACCTCTTCCCCCTGTGTCTCGACACCCTCCGCGAGCAAGGCGGCCTCGACCCCTTCCTGCGTCTCGGCGGGCGCGTGTGCATCGCCCTCGACGGCATCCAGTTCCAGTGCTCGGACACGATCCATTGCGAGCAGTGCTCCACCCGCCATGTCGGCAAGCACAAAACCAAGCAGTTCTTCCACACCATGCTCTCAGCCAGCGTGGTGGCCGATGGCCACAACCGCGTCCTGCCGCTCATGCCGCTGTTCGTCCAGCCCCAGCATGAGCCCGCCGCGCAGTGCCCGGAGTTGACCGAAGAGCAGCGCAAGCAGGATTGCGAGCGCAACGCTGCCAAGCGCTGGCTGCCCGCCTACCTGCCCGCTCTGCGGCCCTACCGACCGGTCCTGCTGGGCGACGATCTGTACTGCTGCCAGCCCATCTGCAGCCTCGTCGCCGAGCTCGAAGCGGACTTCCTGTTCATCTGTAAGCCCAGCAGCCACAAGACGTTATACGAACAGCTCCCCAAGCGCCGCATCTGGTCCAGCGGCTGGCTGCAGACCCGCAACCAGCGCAAGCAGGTCGAGCAGCATCGCTACCAGTGGAGAAACAACGTGCCCGTGCGCGCTGGTGCTGACGCCCTCAAGGGCACCTGGATTGACTTCGAAATTTGGCGCAAAGGCGAGCGCACCTACCACAATTCGTTCTTCACCAGCCTCAAGGTCACCGCCGACAACGTGGCCGAGATCGCGCGGGTAGCGCGCGCCAGATGGAAGATCGAGAACGAGCAGTTCAATTGCTTGTCGCGCCAGGGCTACAACCTCAAGCACAATTTCGGGCACGGCCGCCAGGGTCTGGCCAATCTGCTCGCCACGCTGAACCTGTTCGCCTTCGCGCTGCATGCGGTGCTGGACTGCGTCTGCGAGCTGTGGCGGCAAGGCCGGAAGCGCCTCGGTACCCGGCGCAATTTCTTCGCGACCCTGAAGTTCCTCACGGAGTGGTTCTGCTTCCCCAGTTGGACCGCCCTGTTGGAGACCGTCGTGCGCAAGCGCCCGCCACCGCCCGCGGCCGGGGTGCCCGCGGGCGCCCCCTGACGAGGCAACCTGCCCGCCATCCTGCCAGCGCCAGGCTTCTCTTGCAGAGGCCCTCAGCCGGGGTGCGTCGCGGCCAGTCCAGGACCGCCTCAGGGCCGCTGCCACACGACTCACAGCCTCGGATGCCGAGTCCACAGCCGTCCGCTCACCCCGCAACCGGTTCCAACGGCGCACGCAAACGCTCCCAGATTCCACCCCACACGAGTCAGCCTACCTATTTTGAGAATTGCTGCCCCCGGAACGGTTGCAGGAACGCTTTGAACTGTTGGTGCCGATTGTTCACCGTTTGGATGTGATAGCTCCCGCGCACCCGCCGGCCCGCCGACATTCACCACCTCGTGCTGGACCCCCAGCCGCCGCGCACAGCGCGGATAAGCTCGCCCGCCGTCACTTAGCAGAATCGCGTCGCTGGCCAGCAGCGGCTCCAGCGCAGCCTGCAAACTCGCCTGGTTCACTTTCGCCACCACTTGACGCTGTTCCGGGGCACGAGCTACGGCCTGAGCGTGTGGGTGCAGTGCTTGCTCCAAGTGGATTGGCAGCGGCGGCCGGCGCGGGCTTTCGAGCGCGGCGTGCGCCGGCCGGCGGGCAGCTTGCTGGGGCAGCTGCGCGATTTCCTGACCTGGTTCGAGCCGCTGGAGGCCGCCATCGGAGCGCACCGGCAGCAAGCCCGAGTGGTGCACGGGGACGAGACTTCGTGGGTGGTACATGTGCGCGCGGAGGAGGGGCACTGCTGCTGGTGCTGGTGGGGTGGTGTACTACTTGGAATGGCACCTGCGGCGCCAGCTAGCACCGCTGTTGTTCAGCGAGGAAGGCGCGCCGCAGCATGCGGGCGGGCCGGTGGGCCCGTTTCAGCGGAGCGAGTCCGCCAAGCGCAAGGATCGCACGCGCAAGACGGCCGATGGGAGCCTGCCGGTGCAGAGTCTGGCGGACCTGTTGGCGGGGCTGGGCACGCTCAGCGCGGTGGAGTTGAAATACGAGCAGGTGCCCGGCTATGCGGTGCCCACGCTGAGCGCGTTGGAGCCGTTGCACGAGCGCGTGTTCGAGCTGCTCGGATTCCAGCCCCACCCGGCACCGGAGCTGAGCAAGCCGTCCGCCAGCGCAGCGAGTGCGCCGCCCGAGGGGCCAACCTAGTCACCAACGGCCTGTTCGAAATGCGGCCATTCCGTATCCTGGAGCATGTATCAGGGACTTGACGAAATTCACCTAAGTGACTGTCCAACCATGCGTTACATCAGTTCAAGGCTGAAGCTCACGATGCAGGGCAGCCATTGACTAGTTGGGGTAAGTTGGGTTTAGGCGACCGCGACTCCAAGTTCCATTCGGCAGTGGCGGAACAGTGTGAACGAAGGCCGCGTCCCACCGCCGGAAGCATCCGAGAATCTGATGTCAGAATCAAGCGGTGCCCTACAGGGCGGAACTGCTGGAGTGGTTTCTGCCGACGAGACTGGCTGTGCAGACGCGGCAGGACGCGGAGCGGATGCTGGAGTGGTCCCTGCTGCGCTGGCGGATCGAGGACTGCCACCGCGTGCGGAAGTCGGGCTGCGAGGCGGAGTAGTTGGGGCGTCGGCGCGGAGAGCGAACTAAGCGAGCGGGAACGATCAACCCGGTGATCGCGTGGCGGCCGGCGGCCATGATTCTGCTTGGCCGGGACACGCCGGAACTGCCGCCGAATTTCTTCTTTGCGGAAATCGAGATCGCGGCCTTGGGGGATTTGCGCAGGACCGGGGGCTGGGCCAGCCGGCCAACCTCGGGCGGGCGGTCCTGACGCTGGCGATGGCGGGGGCGCATCTCAACTTCAGACGCGAGCGGGATGCCCATCCGGGCCACAACGTCGTGTGGGAGGGCTACACGCCTCTGGTGACGATCAAGCGATTGGTGGAACGGGCTCGGCGGCTCAACGGAAGGAGCCAGCTTGATCAGAAGATGAGTTCGCCTTGATTTGTGCGTAAACGGCAGCCCGCCCGAACTCCAGCACCTGCTCGAACCGCTTGTGCCGCTCGCCCAGCGGTCCGCGGTCCTCGTTCCGCCACGGGAACACCGAGGTGCGGCCCGCCCGGCAGTGGGCCTGTTAGCGGTCTCGGCACAGGCGATGATGTGCGTTTCCTGCACGCGTTAACCATTCGCCAATCAAAAAATCCATTGAAGCAGTAAAGCCTCGTATATAATCCTAGAATCATGACAATCTTGCATAGGCCTTGTAATTTCGCAACTTGGGCTCGTAGTGGAGCGTTGCTTGTGCTGTCAATATTCCTTCTTGCTCCGGTCTTGTCGGGGCAATCGAGCGGTCTGAGCGGGGTGGTCACCGACGAAACCGGCGGCGTTGTCCCCGGGGCGGCAATCGATGTCATGAACGAAGCCAACGGCTACCAGCGCTCGGTGGAATCCAACGCAGAGGGAAGCTACACGTTCGCCCAGTTGCCGCCCGGGGCGTATACGCTGTCGGCGGTCCGAGAGGGCTTCGCGCCGGTGATTGTCGAAGGCGTCTCATTGCTCGTCAACACCAACGTGACGCTCCCGGTCGTCTTCGGCACGGTCGAGGCGGTCGAGGAAACGGTCACGGTTTCCGCCTCCGCGGCGCAGTTGAACACGACTGACGCTTCGGTCGGGAACGCCTTCGGCGCAAAGCCGATCCGGCAGCTCCCGCTGAACGCCCGCAACCCAGCCGGATTGCTCTCGCTGCAAGCAGGCGTGACGTTCCTGAGCGCCGATCCGCTGGATTCGAAAAAGGCGGGCGACATCCGAAACGGAACGGTGAACGGCGCTCGGAGCGACCAGTCGAACGTGACGCTTGACGGCGTCGATGTGAACGACCAGAACGGACGCCTGCCGTTCACAAGCGTGCTGCGCAACACCTTGGACTCGATCCAGGAATTCCGTGTCGTCACAACCACCGCCAACGCAGATCAAGGGCGGTCAGCGGGAGCGCAGGTTGCCTTGGTAACCCGCAGCGGAACCAATGAGATCCACGGCTCGCTCTACGAATTCCACCGCAACACCGCGACGGCGGCCAACGACTTCTTCAACAACAGGGCCGGCGTCGACCGAGCGAAGCTGATCCGCAATGTCTTCGGGGCCTCCGTTGGCGGTCCGATCAAGCAGAGCCGCTTGTTCTACTTCGCAAACTACGAAGGACGCAGGGACGCCAGCGAGGGCGGCGCGGTGCGCACCGTGCCCAGCGACTCCCTGCGCCAAGGCTTCGTGAAGTACAGGGGAGACGGGCGGGCGGTGCAGGAACTCGACCCGGAATTTATCCGCTCCCAGATCGATCCTCTGAAGATCGGCCCCAGCCAAGCCGCGCTGCAGTACTTCAATTCCTTCCCGGCTCCCAACGACTCCACGGTCGGCGACGGCCTGAACACTGCCGGCTACAGGTTCACTGCATCGACCCCGCTGGTCTGGAACACGATCATTTCGAAGGTGGATTGGAACGCCGACGAGAACGGCGCCCACCGCATCTTCGTGCGCGGCAATTTCCAGCACGACCACATCGGCGGCTTGCCCCAGTTTCCGGGCCAGGATGCGAACAGGGAAACCGATGACAGAAGCCGCGGCTTGGCGGTCGGATACACGGGATTGATCGGGCCCGGCGTGGTCAGCAACTTCCGCTACGGCTTCACCGGCCAAGATATCACTCTTTCCGGCGTCCAGACCGCGTCTAGGGTGAGCTTGGGCGACAGCCTCTTCCATGATGCGTCCGGGACGACGACGCCTGAGTCGAACTACCTTCCGACGCATACCGTGGCGGAAGACATCTCGGTCGTGCGGGGCCAGCACTCCTGGCAATTCGGCGGTGTGTTCCGATCCATCCGAAACCGTCGGATGAACTCTGCCAACAGCTTTCATTTCGCGAAGCAAGCCGCCTGGGCTTTGACCGACGGCCCCGCCTTGTTCGACACGCCGCTCGCCGTGGCCCCCGCGAATCCCGGGAGCTACCGAGAGACCATGGCGACGGTCCTGGGCCTCGTCAACTTCTACGACGCGAACTACAACTACGACATCCAGGGCAACCCGCTCTCCGTGGGTGACCCGGTCAGCCGCACGTTCGGCATGGAAGAGTTGGAGTTGTACTTCCAGGACACTTGGCGCGCCAAGCCGGGCCTGACCATCACGGCGGGACTGCGCTGGTCGTTCATGCCTCCCGTGCGAGAGGTCAACGGTGTGCAGGTCCGCATCACCCCGAGGCTGGACAACTACATCGCGACACGCATCGACCTGGCCGAGAGCGGCCGGCCTACCCGCGAAGCGGGGCCCATCGGCTTCGTCGGGGTTGACGACCCCAACGGCGGTCCGCTGTGGGCAACACATTCGAGGAACTTCTCGCCGCGACTCGCCGTCGCGTTCTCGCCGCAGGCCCGCGACGGTTTTCTGGGCAAGCTGTTCGGTGGTCCCGGCAAGACATCGATTCGAGCCGGCGCGGGGCTGTTCTACGACATTTTCGGCATGGGCATGATCCAGATGATCGACCGTAACGCGTTCGGCCTGACGAGCAGGGTGACCACCCAGAACTTTACGGTCTCGAACTCGCCGCGCTTCGAAGGCCAGATGAACGTTCCCGCCCTCGGGATTGCGCCGCCGCCGCCCGGCGGCCCCGGCACGCCCAACCCAGCGGGACTGGCTTGGAGCCAGGGGGTTGATTCGAGCGTCCTCCCGCCGTACAGCATCAACCCCACCGTCACCGTTTCCCGCGAGCTGGGCAGCGG
This sequence comes from Bryobacterales bacterium, assembly GCA_965207255.1. GTDB lineage: Bacteria > Acidobacteriota > Terriglobia > Bryobacterales > UBA6623 > VXMF01. Next base: position 2,934,695 of record OZ242276.1, read on the forward strand.
CTTCGTGCTGGAGGCCGGCTATATCGGAAGGCTCAGCCGCAGGCAGCTGATCAACGACACGGCCGTCGCCCAGTACACCAATTTCAAGGACCAGGCATCCGGCCAGTACCTGCTTGACGCGCTCCAAGAACTCGAGCTCTTTACTCGCGGGGGCTGGTCGACCCGGTCCGTGCCAACGGTCGCGTTCTTCGAAAACCAGTTTTCCGGTTCGGCTACGCGGGACCTTACCGCGACCCAGCGTGTGTACGACGTCATTAGGTCGAACAGCCCCGACACGGGTACTGCGATGTACTACCTGGACTACGCCTGTGCCCCTATCTGCAGCGATGCGGGTCCGGGCCTGTCGATGAATCCGCAGTTCTGGGGCTTCGACGCGTTGCGCTCCTACGGGACAGCGACCTATCACTCGATGCAGGTTTCGCTGCGCAAGGGATTCAGCAAGGGGTACCAGTTCGACCTGAACTACACCCTGTCCGAATCCACGGACCTCTCGTCCGTCGGCACGCGGCGCAGCCAGGGAGAGCGGTTCGGCCAGATTCCGGGCGACACCTACTGGTCCACCTTTGGTGTCATCAACGCTTGGGACAGGGAGTCGCAGCGAGCGCTCTCCGATTTCGACATGCGCCACCAGTTCAACGCGAACTGGGTGGTGGAACTACCCGTCGGGCGGGGCAAGCCGTACCTGGCAGACATGGGACCGGCCGGGCAGGCAGTGCTTGGCGGCTGGCAGATCAGCGGCTTGGGACGCTTCACCTCGGGCATGCCGCTCAGCATTCTGAACGGTCTCGCGTGGCCGACCTGCTACTGCTACCAGCACTTCGCCGAACCCATCGGACCGATACCGGCACAGACCAACACGGCCAGCGCATCGCTGATCGGAGGCGGCACGGGACCGAACGTGTTCAGCAACCCGGCGGCCGCGCTTTCCTCGTTCCGGCAGGTCGTGGTCGGCGGCGTGGGGCAGCGCAACAATCTGCGCGGCCACGGGATCTTCTCTGTTGACATGGCTGTTGGAAAGCGCTTCCAGCTGCCCTTCGAGGGGCACAGCCTGCAATTCCGGGCGGAGGCGTTCAATCTGACGAACAGCGTGCGGTTCAATGCGGACGCTTGGGAGACGCTCTCGTATACATTCACGGGAAGCTTCGGGAACTATTCCAGGGTGCTGATTCCACCCAGGGTCCTGCAGTTCGGATTGCGGTACGAGTTCTAGTCCCGGGCCTTCCGAGGACTTCCGGCAGCCTCGCGAGTCGGCGCTGCGCCATTCGTTGAAATCGATCTCGGCCCTAGCGGATGGCAGGGGGCGGCAAGCGCGCCGTTTACCCTGCGATTGGGCCCATGAGCCCCAGGCCGGGCCGGGAGCGCCCCGCAACTGTCGGCGTCGGCCCGAATCTGAGAGCACATGCCCAAGCCCATCGAATCCATCCCTGAGGCCCAGCCCTTGGACGCGTACAACCGAGAGTTGGTCGCCAACGTGCATCCGCAGGACTGGAAGAACCCCGACCCGCGCGGACGCTACCACATGGTGGTGATCGGGGCCGGCACCGCAGGGCTAGTGACGGCCATCGGCGCTGCAGGCCTCGGAGCGCGCGTCGCTCTGATCGAACGCAACCTCATGGGCGGGGACTGCCTGAACTCGGGCTGCGTTCCGTCCAAGGCGCTGATTCGGGCGGCGCACGCGGCGGCGGCCGTGCGCGACGCCGGGCAATTCGGCGTGCGCCTCGCTGATGGTGAAGTGGCGGTAGATTTCGCCGAGTTGATGGGGCGCATGCGGCGCTTGCGCGCGGGCATCAGCGCCCACGACTCGGCCAAGCGATTCAGCAGCTTGGGAGTCGACGTTTTCCTGGGAGAGGCCTCGTTCACGGGCAGGCGCGCCGTGAGGGTCGGCGAAACGGAACTGAAGTTTTCCAAGGCGTGCATCGCAACTGGCACCAAGGCTGCGGTGCCGCCGATTCCGGGACTCGAGCAAGCGAAGCCGCTGACCAATGAGACAGTCTTTACGCTCGAAGAGCTGCCTCGGCGGCTGGCCGTGATCGGAGGGGGTCCGATCGGCGTCGAGCTTGCCCAATCGTTCGCTCGGTTTGGATCCGAAGTCACATTGCTCGAGCGATTCGGCGGCCTGCTGGCGAGGGAAGACCGCGACGCTGCGGCCGTTGTGGAGCAGGCGCTGCGGCGGGACGGGGTGACGCTGCGATTCCGCACCCGGGCAGTCGCCGTAACCGAGGCAGGCGGCGATGCGGTGATTCGGGCGGAGCAGGAAGCAGAGAGCGGAGTTCACGACATCGTCGCGGACCGCGTCTTGGTCGCGGCGGGCCGCATGCCCAATGTCGACAATCTTGGTCTCGAAGAGGCGGGCGTCGAGTACGACAGCCGAACAGGGGTGGTCGTTAACGACCGCCTGCGCACCTCAAACAGGCATGTTTACGCTGCTGGCGACGTCTGCTCGCCGTATAAGTTCACCCACATGGCGGACGCCATGGCGCGCATCGTGATCGGCAACGCGCTCTTCTTCGGGCGATCCCGGGCCAGCGCGCTGAAGGTTCCCTGGTGTACCTATTCGGACCCGGAGCTGGCTCACGTCGGACTGCACGAGACACAGGCCGAGCAGGAGGGCATCCGGATCGACACGTACAAGACAGACATGGCAAGCGTCGACCGAGCGGTGCTGGACGGCGAGGCAGAGGGATTCGTCAAGATCCATTGCAAGCGCGGCACGGATTCGATCTTGGGAGCAACGATTGTGGGTCGGCACGCCGGGGACATGCTCTCGGAAGTGACGCTTGCGATGTCGGCCGGGTTGGGCCTGAAGGCGATCGCGGGCACGATTCATCCCTACCCGACCCAGGCTGAAGCTGTCCGTAAGGCCGCCGATGCCTATCAGCGCAGCAGGCTCACACCCGGCCTGAAGCGCCTTCTGAAGGGAATCTTGCGCCTGCAGGGTTGAGCAGGACCGATCTCCGGATGATTCCGGCGCAAACGAGCTCGTTGTGGTCGCGCGCGGCGGTCCCGACGACGCCACTCAAGAGGCGAGTGGGCCGTGGGCCGGGACTCGGGCCGGGCGATCCGATCGCGGCCGAAGGATCTATGGCGCCCGGGATTGCCCTTGTCGGCGCAGCTCGCAGGCTGGCCCGCGCGAGCTTGTCCCGCTAGTCGCCGCTCGCCGCGACACCGGCCGGTGCCGTCGGAAAGCTCTCCCCGCGCAAGAGCCAGCGGAATGCGTGGCGGATGTCCTCCACGATCATGTACAGCGAAGGCATCAGCACCAACGTCACTGCCGTTGCGAAGAGCACGCCGGCGGCCAGGGCGACCGCCATCGGAATCAGGAACTGCGCCTGCAAGCTCGATTCGAGCATCAGCGGCGTGACGCCGGCCGCGGTCGTCAGCGAGGTCAGGATGATCGGGCGGAAGCGTGCCTCGCCCGCCAGTTGCACTGCGCGGGCGAGCGTTCCAGACTTGCGAGAGTACGATTTGATGAACGATGCCAGCACTAGCCCGTCGTTGACGACGACTCCCGCCAGCGCCACCATGCCGCACATCGACAGGAAGCTGACAGGAAGCCCTAGCAGCCAGTGCCCCCAGATCGCGCCGACCATGCCAAAGGGGACCGAGCTGAGGATGATGAACGGGCGAATGTAGCTCTTGAGCGGAATCGCCAGCATTGCATACATCACGAATAGCGCGACCCCAAAGCCCAGGAACAGCCCGTCCATGGATTCTGCGAGCTGGACTTCTTCGCCTTCGAAGGAATAGATGAGGCCCGGATAGCGCTCCACCAGCGCGGGCAGGAAGTCGGCCTCCATGGCCTCAACTACGATGTCGCTGGTGGTGACGGTCTCGTCGATGTCGGCTTGGACATTGATGGCGCGGCGGCGGTCGACGCGTGTGATCGCGGCTGCCCCGCGCCCCATCGTCGCGCTGGCCACCGTCGAGAAGGGCACTTCGTCCCCGGCCGGCGTGCGCACGCGCATGCTCTCGAGGCTCGCCAGCGAGCGGCGGTCCTGGGATGGGTAGCGCACCATCACGCGGACATCGTCCCTGCCGCGCTGGATTCTCTGCGACTCCTCCCCCAAGAACGCCTGGCGCACTTGTCTGCCCAAGCTCTGCAGGGTGAACCCGAGGCCCTCTCCCTCCTTGGTCAGGGCCAGCTTGATCTCGGGCTTGCCGCCGCGGTGGGTATCGGTGACGCCGAAGACACCCGGATAGCCCGCCAGCTGGGCTCGCGTCAATTCGACGATTTCCACCAGCCGGTCAGTGTCGGGGTAGCTGTACTGCAGATCAATAGCCTTTCCGGCGCCAAAAAGGTCGTGGGTGATCGTCAGCTCGACCGCGCCCGGCACCTGCCCGACCTTGCTGCGCCAGCGGTTTGCCACCTCCTCGGCAGAGACCATCCGATCCTCCGACTGCACCAACTCTAGGTTGATCTCGCCCAAGTGTTCGCCTTGAAAGTTCCCGGCACCGCCCAGCGGACCGCCCATCACCCTGCGGAAAGGCTGCTCGCCCACCGAGCTGACGATGTGCCTTACTTGGTCTTGGCCGAGGTCGGCGGCTAGCTCGCTGCGAACAATGCCGGCGCTATCCATGACGCGGTCCAAGGCCGCGGCCGTGACCTCCGCCGGGGCGTCTTGCGGCATGGTCAGAAAGGCCACCACATTGTCCGAGTCCACAACCGGAAAAAGAACCAATCGAACCTGTCCGGAGCCGATCATGCCCAGTGTCAGCAAGACACTGAAAATTCCAATCGAGACAGTTGCATAGCGCCACTGCACCGCCTTGCGGATCACGGGCCGGTAGATCGACCGAATGAACCAGTCCATGGCTCCGGAGAAGACCCCGAAAAAGGCATCGCCACCACGCTGGAACACGTTCTTGGCCCCATCCGGCGCGGGGGGCTTGTAGCGTGAGAGGTGCCGCGGCAGGATGAGATTGGACTCCACCAGCGAGAAGAACAGAGTAGGCAGGATGATCAGCGGGAACTGCACCATCACCTTGCCCATCACGCCGGGCACGAACAGCATCGGGGCGAACGCTGCCATGGTGGTCAGCACTCCGAACGTGACGGGCACGAGGACTTGCAGCGTGCCGCGCACGGCGGCGCTGGTGCGTTTGCCCGTGCGGACCTGCGTCGTGTGAATGTTCTCGCCCACCACGATGGCGTCATCCACCACGATGCCCAGCACCAAGATGAAGGAGAACAGCGAGAGCATGTTGATCGATTGGCCCATCGCCCCCATGACGGCGATCGCGCCGAGGAATGAAATCGGGATGCCCAGCGTGACCCAGAACGCCAATCGCAGGCGGAGGAACAGGGCCAAGACGACGAACACCAGAACAAGCCCCGTAATGCCGTTCCTGACCAGAAGGTTGATGCGGCTCTCCAACAGCACCGAGTTGTCCTGCCACGTATCCATCGTGATGCCCTCGGGCATCGTCGGCGCTGCTCGCGCGACATAGTCATTGACGGCTTTAGCCACGGAAATCGCGCTTTGGTCGCCGATCCGATAGACTTGCACCTCCACCTTCGGCCGGCCATCGAGCATTCCCGCGATGGCCACGTCCTCGAACCCGTCGATCACGGTGGCGACATCGCTGAGCACGATGTTGGTGCCGTCCGGGCGCGTCAACAGAGGCAATCGTTCGTACTCGGCGCCGGAATAGGCTTGGCCCTCTGTGCGCAGCAATACCTCGCCGAGCTCGGTCTTGACCGATCCGCCGGGGAGGTCGACCGAGTGCCGCCGCACCGCATTGGCGATGTCGTCGAAGGTCATGCCCCAGCGTCGCAATGCCTCTTCGGACACCTCGATCGAGATCTCGTATGGCGGCGCGTTGAGAAGCTCGGCCTGCGAGATTTCGGGGAGCGCGGTGAGATCGTCCCTAGCCCGCTCGCCGAGACGTTTCAGCATCGCCAGGCTGGCGTCGCCCGCGATGGCCACGTTGACGACTTGGAAGGCTGACGTGATTTCGCTGATGACCGGCTTTTCGATGTCCTCGGGAAACGTGTCGATGGCGTCGACCCTGGTCTTGACGTCGGCTAGAATCTCGCGCACGTCGTAGCCGGTGTGAAGTTCGATCGTGATGGATCCGCGCCCTTCCGTTGCCCGCGAGCTGACCTTCTTGATCCCCTCGATATCCTGTACCGCCTCTTCCACGCGAACGCAGATGGCTTCCTCCACTTCCTCCGGAGCGGCGCCCCGGTAATCGACGGCCACCGAGATGGCATCGAGCGAGACTTCGGGGAAGACCTCTTGCTTGAGGCTTCCGACCGTGAGCAGGCCCGCCGCCGCGATGACCACCAAGAGCAGGTTGGCGACGACGCCGTTGCGGGCGAACCAGTAGATGAGGCCCCTCATGAGCTGCTTTGCGGGCTCTCAGCGGCGACGCGAACCGTCATCCCGTCCACGGCCGCCTCTAAAGGGGAGACGCAGACCTGTTCGCCGGATTCGATCCCGCTGCGGATCAATACCGAGTCGCGTTCCCTGCGGAAGACCTCAATCGTACGGAAGCGCAACATTCCGCCCCGCTCAACCACGTACACCGTGTCCTCCCCGCGCAGCACCGAGCGAGGCAGTCGCACCATGTCCCGGACGCGCTTGCCTTGGATCTCCGCGCGCACGAACATGCCCACAGCCAACGGCGGGCGCCCGGCGCCCCGCCGTCCGTAAGGATCCTGGACCTGCGCGATGGCATTGATCATGCGGGTGCGTGCGTCGATCTCGCCCTCGGTGCGCACGATGCGGCCGTCCCACGCATAGTCCTGGCCGCCGAATCGGGCCGTCAGCCGCACCCGCGGCCCGGCAGCGGCCGAGTCCGCGCCCCGGAAGCCCAGCGGAAGGTTGCAATACTGCAACTCCGCGTTTGGGATCGGCAGCCGCACTTCGGCCACGTCCACCGGGTAGACCAGGCCCAGGTTCATGCCGCGCTGCACGAACTGGCCGAAATCGACCTGCTTGGACCGCACCCGTCCGTCGAACGGCGCCCGCAGGGCGGTGCGCTCCAAATTGTCTTGGGCTTGCTCCAATACCGCCTCGGCAGCGGCGAGGCTCGCCTTGACTTCGGTGATTTGAGGCTCGCGGAACAATAGCGGGGACGGCTCGCCCTCACCGACCTCCGCCCACTCCTGCTTGGCGATTTCGGCTTGCTGCCGCTCCAACGCGAGCCGCAACTTGTTTTGCTCAACGGCTGCGCGGGCCTGCGTGATCGCCAGTTCGTACTCCCGGGGGTCTACCCGCATCAGCACTTGGTCCTTGGCAAAGAAACCTCCGGGCACGAGGGCCGGCGATATCTCGACGACTTTGCCGGAGACCTCGGGAATCAGCTGCGCTTCAGACCGCGGCGAGACGGTTCCCTCGGTGGCCACGATCAGCGTCATCGACTCCAGCTCGGCCGGGATCACATGCACCAGCGGCGCCTCCACGACCAGGGGCTCGGGCGTGGGCTCTTCGTACGAATCGATCAGAGCCTTGGCTACCAGCCCTCCCAGTACGAGAATGACGACGGGCAGGACGGCCATCAGGATTGTTCGCGAGTTGATCATCAGGTTGTCCTTCAGGGTGTTTGTTGCGCGGTCGCCGGGCTAGGCTGGGCGGGGCTGGCTTCAAAACCGCCCCCCAGGGCCATGTGCAGGTCCACGCGGTTGTCGATTTGTGTTCGCCGCAGGCCGAGCATCACGCTCTCGTTCTCCAAGGCCGCGCGGCGCAGATTGAGCACCGCGAAGATATCCCCCAAGGCCGCGCGGTAGCGCTGCTCGGCGAGCTTGATCGCCATGCCGGTCTTGGCCTGCGAGACGCGCAGCGACGTTGCTTGGTCGCGCAGTGCCTGCTCCGCCGCAAGGGCGGTCTCGATCTCCTTGTAGGCGGTCCAGATGCGCGCTTGGTAGAGCGCTTCTTGCTCGGCTGCGCGCTCTTGGGTAACCCGCACGTTAGCCTTGAGCCGGCCGCGGTTGAAGATCGGCTGGGCTAGTCCGAGGGCGTAGTTCCAAACTTGCAGGCTGGGATTGACCAAGTCGGCCAAGGTATTGCTCGAGGTGCCAAGGGCCGAAGTCAGCACGAAGCTGGGGCGCAGGGTCGCCCGGGCCTGCACGATCCGGGCGTCAGCTGCCAGCAGGGCCTGTTCGGCGGCGATCAGGTCCGGCCGTCGGCTGACTAGTTCCGAGGGCAGTCCGGCTGGGACTTGTTCCGGCAAGGCTGCCAGTTCGGCAGCGACCGAGCGCTCGCCAGCCGGGTATTGGCAAGTCAACGTTTCGGTCTGGCGCACGAAGGCATCGCGTGCCTGGCGTCGTTGGCTCAGCGTTGCCTGAGCCCGGGCGACATCGGCTTCAGCAAGCCGCACATCCATGGGCGAGCCACTGCCGGCCCTGAAGCGAGCCTGACGCCACGCGGCGATAGTCTCGAAATTGGCCAGCACCTGTTCGGCAAGAGCGATCTGGCGCTGGGCCTCGACCGCGGCGAACCAAGCCTTCGCCACCTGTGCGCTCAGGGACAGGCGCGCGCCGGCCAGTTCCGCCTCGCGCATGCGCATGTTCGCCTCGGCCGCAAGCTTGTCGGCTGCGATGCGGTTCCAAATGTCGGCCTCCCAAGCGACGTTGAAAGACAGTCCGGCGTTGCTGAAGGTGTTGCTTAACACGCGGTCGGCAAAGCCGGGAAAGGGCAGTCCAACGAAATTCTGGCGCTGACGTATGCGGTTGATGCCGAGGCTAAGGTCGGGCCGGTCGGCGGCTCCCGCGACGACTCGCTCTTGGGTCGCTACCCGAATCCGCGCGGCCGCCGCTCGTAGGTCGTCGCTGCATTCCAGGGCCCGCTCGATGGCTGCGTTCAAGCCCGGGTCGCCGAAGTACTCCCACCAGTCCGCGGAGTCTGTCGTGGCGGTTGTCTCGGCCGCGTGCCATTGCTGCGGAACCGGCACCCGCAGATCATGCACCGGGATCGGCACGGGCTTGGAGCACGCGCCCATGGCTGCCGCGGCGGCTGCGATCCAAGCAAAGTGGCGGATCATTGGCTTACCTCTGGCTGCGCGCGCAACGGCTCCATCGCATCCGGGCGGAAGCTCCCGGCGTGTGCGCTTCGCATGCCGGCTGCCACGAACCCCACCATTGCCTCCAGCGTGGCGTTGTCGCACGCTATCGGCCCAAGCTTCCACGTGCAGGTTCTAGCCGGGTTGAGCAGGGTATGCACCAGCACGCCAATCGCGAAGTGCAACCGGCGGCCCACCTCCTCCGCGGGGAGTTCGGGCAAGGCCCGCTGGAACGCCTCGTGAAACCGCGAGAGCACCTCCGAGAATTCTTCGCGAAAGGTTGACTCCAGATATTCCGCTGGTTCGGAGTAAAACCGCGCGCAGAGGCGCATGAAGTCGTTGCCGCGCTCGGGTTCCCGCGCCAGACTCAGGGCGGGCCCGAACAGGGCGGTGAGCAGCTCTTCCACGGATGGCTGCCCGCGCGCTTCGCAGCAATCCAGCAGTCGGATGCGCTCGACATTGACCGGCCGGATGCGCCGGGCGAACACCGCCTTGGTGACCTCTTCCTTGGAGCCGAAATGATAGTGCGCCGCGGCGATGTTCACGCCGGCGGCGGCCGTCAGCGAGCGCAGGGACACCCCGTCCACACCGCGTTCGCTGAACAGTTGCTCGGCGGTGTCGAGGATCAAGTCCTTCGTCTCCCTAGCGCTTGGCATGGATTCAATCAAACGTTTGATTAAGTCTAGGTCGAGCGCGCCACGAATGTCAAGCTCGTTGATGAGTTCCCCGCCGTGAGCGCTTCGGAAATGACCCCTTCCACCCAGCTCCCAAATTGCAGGAATGCGCCCGCTCTTGGCTTGGAGTCCGAGCCCTTGGGCGCGCAGCGCTGAACGGCGCGGTTGTTGAACAACCCTCAAGTTCGGCAGGTTTGAGCCGCGGTGGTACACTGCGTGCGGATGCGTGGTGGTTTCAGGTCTCAGATCTGGGTCTAACTTGAGCACTGAGGGCCGCAAATGGACTGTTCCTCCGCTAGGCGTGAGGCTTGGACGGCTCGTGTCCAGGTTTTTCGCATTCCCTGCTGCGGAACGTGACTGGGGCTTGGTGAGTCTCCAACGGAGCGGTCAGCCTGCAGGGTCGCGTGCGTTCGCCGAGCCCACTGCCGTATGGGCGCTTTCCATGCGCGGAGCGAGCCGGCGAATTGCACTGGACCGCCTTCGGTAGATCGGCATGCGCAGGTTACTTGGATACTTGGTCGCGGTCGCCATCGTCGCCGGATCGATATGGCTGGCGTCCTACTTGGTTTCCTTGGCGCCCGAACCGGAGCGTCGCGCGCCGCCTCCGCAAATCCCGTTTGTCCAGACCGGACGGGCCGTGGCCGCCTCGGGCGCGATCCCCGTTTACGGTGCCGGAACGGTGCGGCCAAGCGCTGAAATCGACGTAGCTCCGCTGGTGAGCGGCAGCGTTGCTTGGCTGAATCCCGCGTTTCAGAGCGGTGGGCAGATCAAGGCGGGCGAAGCGATCTTGCGCATTGATGATGCGGACTACGCGTTCCGGCTGCGCGAAGCGGAGGCCGACTTGGAAGCCCGCCAGGCAGTGCTGCTAGAAACCCAGGAAGTAGCGGAAATCGCCCGGACCGAATTCGAACAGTTCTCCCAGTTGCAACGCGAGTCGGGATCGGCGGCTGGCCAGTTGGGCCCGCTGGCCCTGAAGGAACCACAACTGAAGGCGGCTCAAGCCGGGTTGCGGCTCGCCGAAGTCCGGATTGAAGAGGCCCAGCTGGCGCTTTCCCGCACCGAGGTGCTGGCACCGTTTGATGGGTATGTGCTTTCCGAGTCCGTGGAAGCGGGTCAGTTCATCAGTGCCGGCCAGGTCTTTGGAAGGCTCTACTCCGCTGATGCCGTCGACGTGGCTGTGCCTTTGTCCGACTCGAACGCGGCCTTGATCCCAGGATTGTGGGAGCTGCGGGCGGGAGACGCCGGACGGCGGGTGCCAGCCCGCGTGATTGCCGCGTACGGAGACGCGCGCTACGCCTGGAATGGCTATGTGGACCGGGCAGAGGCATCGGTAGACAAGCAGACTCGGACGATTGACGCCATCGTGCGTGTGCCCAGCCCGTTCAAGCCGGGTGCGCTTGTGGACGGAACCCGGCAGCCTCGCGGCGGCCCGCCGCTCTTGGTCGGGAGGTTTGTCGATGTGGAGATTCGGGGATTGGTGCCGCAGAGCTATTTCCGCTTGCCCCGGGCAGCATTGCGGACCGGCGACGAGGCTTGGGTGGTAAGCGACGAGAAGGTGAGCATCGTGCCGGTGCGCGTGCTACAGCGTTCAAACGACGAAGCACTGGTGATCGGTGATCTTCAAGATGGGCAGTTGGTGATCACCGGCGGAATTCAGTTCGTGACGGAAGGCATGGTGGTACAGACAGGGGCCGGCTCGGCGCAATGAGCCAGAACGACCGACAACCGTCCGAACCCGGCGGGCCGATCGCCTATATGGCAGCATACGCCTACTCTCTCGCGCCGCACGCGCCCCCGCTGTGCTCGTCAAACGCCAGCCCGCAAAGAAAGGCGCCGCCTGCTTTCCGGCCGCCTCGCTTGCCGCTGGTATCGTGGAACCGTCGGCGCCGCAGGCGCGCCCGCGAGCAATGCTTCGAAACGTTCGGATCGCCGGTTACGCCTGCGTAGCGGCGGACGGGTGCAGCGACAACTGGCGGCTCCGGGCGCTATTCACGGACTTGCCGCGCAAGCTTTATTCGCTGCCGTCCGAGCGCCGCCCGCGCGCCCTGCGCGAGCCGCCGGAACTGACGGGGACGCCGTGGGACGCCATGCTGGCCGGCCTGGCCGAGTACCTCGCGCACATGCACGGCCAGCCGGCCCCGGCTTGGAGCGAAGAGCCGCGGCGCTTCCTCGACCGCCCGTGGGTGTTCGCATCGGGACGGCTCGCGGCGCAGGACGCGCTGCTGCGCTCCCCGGCCGAGTTCGCCCGGCATGGCGCATTCGCCTCGCCGGACACCTTCGACCGCCGCATGGGCGAGACGCGCATCTGGATTCCCGCCCGCCACCGCGACGGGCCGTACGGGCTGCGCGCCGGCCCGCGGCGCTACCGCTCGGCGGTGCCCCCCGCGGCGCTGGCGCACATGTGGCGACAATGGGAGGCGGACATGGCGGGCGATCAAGGCTTGGACCGCGAGCGGATACTACAGGCCCTCGCCGCGCTGGCGGAGGAGCTGGAGCGGCGCAACACGCAAGCGCGGATGTGCCTCGCCGGCGGCGCGGCCATCGCGCTGGCCTATCCCGACCTGCGGGTCACGGAGGACGTCGACGCGCTGCGCCTGGACAACGACCAAGTCCTGCACGAGGCGGCCGCGGTGGCGGGCCGCCGTCTCGGCCTGCGCCCCGGCTGGCTCACCGACGAGGTCCGGCGCTTCTTGCGGGACTACGACGTCGCGCAGCCCGAATCGGCGGGCCGCCTGCCGGTGCTGTACAACTCCCCGCACCTCGTCGTGAGCGGCGTGCCGACCCGCTACCCGCTGGGGTTGAAGCTGCACGCGGCGCGCGAGAAGGACGTCGACGACATCGTGATGCTGTCGCGGCGCCTGGGGTTGCGCGACCCCGGCCAAGTGCTGGCCGTGCACGGGGAGGTCTTTCCCCACGAGGAGCTGGCCCCCAGGAAGAGAAGCTTCCTGGTCGACAAGCTGCGCGGACGGCTCGGGCCGGAACCCAGAGCGCCCGCACTCGACGCCGGCCACCGCCGCGACCGCTGAGCGGGAAAGCGCCGAGCCTGCCGCTGCCCTGGCACCAGCTCGGCGTCCCGCAGGGGGTTTGATGTTCGTGGCATGTCTGATGTTCGTGCCGCGCCTGAATCGTGCATTGCGGCGAAAACGATCGCTTCGCGGACGCTCTCTCAGCGCGACCAACCCGGGCCCCGGCCGCGGTCCGGGCCCCTGCGGATCTCGTAGTCCGCTTCGAGAGCGGCATTGAGGCGCACCGCGACCCCGGGAGGCCAGACATCGTCCCGGGGCTCCTTGTCGAGCTTGGGGTCATAGGCCGCGACATGCTCGACCAGATAGGGGCAGTCCTCGGGCAGCTGCGCACGAATGGCCCGCCGGAACGGCCGCGAGTCCCCGGCCCCCGCCGCCTCCGCCGCATATCCGGCCAGCCGCTCCACCGCATAGGCCCGCCCGCTCCTCCAGGCCATGGATAGCATCTCGGCATACTCTCCCTGCAGGCCAAGGTTGGAATCGATAGCAGACGCCATCCCGATCCGAAACGCCCCGATCTCCGTCTCCCATTTCCGCAGGGTTCCGACCCCCGCGGTCTTGCAGTGCTCGACCGCCAGCATGTGCACGATCGCCTGCGCGCAGTGCGCCACCCAAACGTTGCGCTCGGCCCGCGCCAATCCTTCGATCTCCTCGATCACATTGTCCCAGTCGACCGCATCCAGATCCCGGTCGCGCAGGGCGGCGGCCTGCTGCTTGGCCCAGGTGTAGCCGTCCCGCCGGTAGAGGCTGGACGATTCAGTGCCCGGCTTCGGCAGCTCAGAGATCAGCGAGGACATGTTCCACCCGCCCGCATTGTACCCCACGGGCCGCCCGCCCGCCGTCGCGCGCCCCTCCACAAAAGGATCGGTGCGCGGGCAATGGCATTGACTTAGTGGCAGAAGCGCATTGACTTAAGGAAATCGGGTTCGGGCCCGATTTTCGGCGGCGTCAGCCCGCGGTTGCACTGGCGTTTCCGACTGCCTTGCGGTTCCTCCACTTCGTCTCGGGCTTGCGCGAACGGCGCGGGTAGGAGCGGCCCGGACGACGGCGCTGGCGGCTGGCCCCGATGCCGTCCAAGATCTTCTGCAGAGTGTCGCCAACCGCCTTGGCGCTGTGCAGGAACAGCCCTTCCAGATGGTGCCCTACCGTGTGCAGCGTATGGCGGAAGTTCGCCAGCACAGCCGGTCGCCCGTGCCCGTCGGGGCCCTGTCGGAAGGCCTCCTCGCTGTGGTTGGCGAACAGCCGCGAGAGGGCCGCCAGCGTGAAGTGGGCGTACAACTCTTGGCGTACCAGCCGCTCGGAGCGGCCCCGAAACTGCTCCAAAACCAGCATTTGCTTGGCGGTCTTGTAGTATTCTTCAAGGCTCCAGCGGCCATGGTAGAGCCGGGCCAGGTCCTGCTGGCGGTAGCGCTGGGCGTCGAGCAGGGTGGTCGCGAGCGAGAAGACCGTCGGGCCGGCGGTGTACTTGACCAGCCGCACGCGCAAGGCCGGCCGGTTGGCTGCGGGCTGCGGGCTGTTGGCGTCGGCGGGTGCTGCGAGGGACACCAGCGCCTCGGTTTGGGCGGATTGGATGAAGGCTTGGAACTCGCTGTTGGCGTTGGCCTGCAAGCGGAACACGGCATGCAGGCCGCGCTCGAGGTGGGCCTGCAGCAGGGCGCGAGAGTAATACCCGCGGTCATAGACGACGACATCGCCGGGGGCGAGGGCGTCGAGATGCAGGCGGGCGGCGCGGCGCTCGTCGGCGTGCGCATGCAGGCCGAAGTCGATCGGCAGGCGGGATTGCAGCCGGTACAGGCAACTCAGCAGGCCTTGCGGGTAGTAGGCCGTCGGGCCGGGGGTGCGGTAGCCGGACTCCAGCAGCGGGCGGGGCAGGTTGAGCTTGGAGCCGTCCACGGCGAAGGTGCGGTGGCCGCGCCACAAGCTGTGGGGCGTGTCCGGGGGGAATTCGGCGAGCACGGCGCGGTGGATGCGCAGGAAGAGCTGCTCGTCGACCTTGGCGCGGGCCCGGCAGATCGCGGCCGGGGTGACCGGTCGCTGCGGCAGTTGCAGGTCCAAGGCGCGGCACTGCTCCCACAACTGCTCCAGCACCGTGGCGTAGCCCTGGCTGTCGGGCGTGAACACGATGCGGTACACGAACAGCACCACCAGCAGTGTGTTCAGCGTGCGCTGGCGGCGCACCCAGGTGCGGTCGTGGTCCGACGCCAGCTGTGTGAGTGTTCCGATCAGGCCCTGCCACAGTTGCACGAAGGCGTCGTCGGCCTGGGCCGGCGAGCGCTTCTGGCGGGCCCGCTTGGGCGGGCCGTCGAGCAGGATCGAGCGGAAGTCCTTGTGCAGCGGGCGGACCCAGACCTGCTTGGGCGTGCGGGCTGGCTGCGAGGCGCTCGCCCGGGCCCCAGTGGTGAGCCCCAGGCACTGCCAGCCGGCCGCCAAGTACCAGGTCCCGCGGTGCTTTTGCGGGTCGACATAGGTCTCGCACAGAACCGGTCGCGAACCGTGCGCCCGCTGCCAGTCGTGCGGCAGCTGGCGGACCGCCAAGCCCAGCGCGTGGCTCGCCAGATGCGGCACCGAGACCCACGGAAACAGCAGATAGCGGGCATTGCGCACCACCAGATGCAGATACTTGCGGTGGGCCTGTGGCTGCCAGCCAAGCCACTGGTCGCGGCACGCGAGGCGGACCGCCGCGAAGTCGAACAGCAGGCAGCCCAGCGTACGCTGGTCGCGGTCCAGCAGGAAGTAGCGCAAGTTCTGGCCGACCGGGTGGCGGTAGCCGAGCGGGTGGTAGCGTTCGACGAATTCGTTCCACTTGGCGACCGCCTCGGGAGCGCTCACGACCTCCAGCCGCAGCGGGGTCAGCGCGGCCAAGGGCCCCGCAATGGCGGGCTGCGGAGCGGAGCGCGGGCCCGGGCGCAGCGGCGCATGGGGCCCGCGTCCGGCATGCTGCTTGGGCGGCAGGGTCAGGATCGAGAGCCGCTCGAGTTCCTCCAGCAGGCGCAGCGCCAGCTGAATCCGGTTGCGACCGGAGTGGGTCTGCCAGCGCAGGTGCTCGCAGATGGTTTGGCCCAGTTCGTTGCGGCTGAGCTTGGGGAACGTGCCGACGACCTCCTGGATGTCGGCGATCTGGCGCCGGGTGAGGCGTCTACCGAAGAAGGTGGTCGACTTGAGGTTCTGGATCAACGGGTCCAAGGCGGGGGCCCTCCCCATTCAACCTGCCAGAATTAGCAACGAAAGTCAAGCGCCTACGCAAAAAAATCTTTTCTAAGTCACAAGCTACTGATTCCACAGATCTTACGCCTCTCGTTCACCAGATCAAACGCCCCACACCCTCAGTAAATGCCATTGGGTGCGCGGGGGGGGCCGACGGCCCTACCCTCCGACTTGGGCCGCGCCCCCGGAGGTCGCATCACGCGGCGATCGCGGAGGCCCGGGAGACGGAGGTCGCTCCCGTGGCGGAGGCGGCATGAGCGGCAGAGGAAGCGGCCCGCTCTGTCGCGGCTCAGGCGTCTGCGCCGGCGACGCGCGCCGATCCTGCCCAGTACTCATAGGTCTCGTCTTCCGCCCGCTGCTGCAGCGTCCGGTACCCGAACAGGTCGGACGGGACATGCCGAGTGACTTCCGTCGCGCGACTGTCCAGTTCGCGCCACGCCCGCTCGGCCTCGGCGCCGTCCAGCTCGTCGAGCCGGTACCACAGCGCCCGCATTTCCCGAGACAGGTGCCCCAACTCGGCAGCTAGGTCGCGACTCCGCGCCGACTTGCCCGAGTAGTCCGACAGCTCCATCCAGACCGTCAACGCTGCGACCGCTAACGCCAGCACCTAGGCAACCACCAACGGAACCCCTGCAAGCAACGCGGCCGCGGCCCCGGACGAAGCCGTGAGAACGGTTTGCGCGAGCCGCCGCCGCCGCCCGGCGAGGCGCATCGAAACGAACGTGTAGTAGCGCTGCAGGCTCTCGTAGTGGAGCATGCTCCCCCAGACGTCCTCAGCCTGCCATTCGCTGGTCACCGCCCCCTCATCATGGCACGCGCCCAACCGCGCGCCCCTCCACAAGAGGATCGTTTTGTGGACCGCACCGCCAGCCGCACCGCCGGCCCCCGCAGAGATCCCCGGCCCGCCAATCTTGGGCGCAATAAAGCAATTCTGTTAGGATTGCGTTGTTTCAGGCCTGAGAAGGTTTGCGGGCCAGGAAACAGTAAAGCGGCGTGAAGATACCCGTCTCGCCGCCCGCAACATACGCCTCCGCGGTTTGATCGAGGAGCCGAACGACTTCCGCCGAGCCATTCGGAAAGAGCCGCAGAAGCTCGGCCAGCTTCGATCCCGCGATGACCGCCTTGCGGCCCCACGGAAGCCTTCGGAAGGCGTGCCCCAACGTCCCGTGGCGACTCTTCATGGGTTGATACCAAGGCGTGGATGGTCCCTCCTGAACGTCCCAGTCCCTTCCTTCAATGACTTGAAATCCCGCGGCTTCGAGCGCGTGATTCACTTCCCCGAACGTGGCGATGTCGTACAGCGCGATACCGCGCATGAGACTCTGCTTGACGGCCCGGTGCCGACCGTCGTTCGGATCGAACCGGTCCGTCAGACACATTTCCTGACCCCAGAGCAGGGCACCCGGTTTCAGCACGCGGAATATCTCCGCGAAGGCGCGTTGCTTGTCCTGCGCGTGGCACGTTGACTCTATGGCGTAACCGCGGTCGAAGGTGTCGTCCTCGATGGCGTTCATGTCCGTGAAGCTGCACCTCTTTAACTCCACCAGGTGATCGAGCCCCGCCTCAGCGTTCAACTTCTTGGCTTGCGCCAGCTGGACCTCGTTGATATTGATACCCACGACCCTGACGCCGGTCTCGCGGACGACGCGGCGCATGGGGCCGCCAACCCCGCAACCAACGTCGACCACCGTCATGCCCTGCTCCAACTCCAGCTTGGCGATCATCGCGCGCTGGTGCCGGACCTTGGACTCCTCCAGACTTTCATGGGGCGTAAGGGGCGCGAAGTGCAGGGATTCACCCCAACCCCACACCATGAAGGCGTTGCAAAGCTCGTAGTAGTCCCTGACCGTCTCCGCGTGGGCGTAGCCACCCGCGCCTCCGGCCTCCGGCAACGCCCGGGCGACCCAGCCGTTGAAGTGACGGACGCGCCGCGCGACGTCCGATCCGTGGCACGCATCCCTCAGCGATTTCGACAATTCGCCCAGCCGCATTTGGTGGCGGCTCACGCGGGCAACTCGCGCCGCTGCTCCGAGATCCGGAACTTCAGCTTCATACTCGGCATCATCAGCGGAAGCCGATTGAATCGGAGTTTCCGCGCGTACTTCGCCGGCGACACCTCAACCAAGAAGTGGTGCGCCGGCAGCAGCAGGTTGACCGCTAGGTGCAGCTCCATCCACCCTGTGCCGAGACACCTGTGCGTGCCCAGCTCGTACGGGGCGTACCCGAGGCTGTCACGCTTCTTGCGCGACGGCAGGACGCGGCGCGTCACGTCGATGTTGGCGGGGCTGAAGTCCTCCTTCTCGGGGTCGCCGTTGGCGAACAGGGCATCCGCTTCGGCTTGGATCTTGGCGTACAGGCCCAGCCGCGACGCCATCGCGCAGACCATGAGGCTGAACGCATCGCCGAGGTACACGCCGGCAATCAAGGCTGCGGAAAAAGGGAAGAGCAGGTCGGACTCCGGGAGAAACCGCGGGTCGCTCGCGTGCAGGCTGAGGGAATCGTCCCGTAGGTTCCGCGGGTTGTCCGCCCGTTGGGCGGACGCATGGCCGTGCAACACCCGTTCCATCAGTGTGTCCCGGACTCTCGCCCGGCGTTTCATGCCCGGGGTATTCAGCGTGAACTTGGGCAGGAGTCGGACGATATGCACGCTGAGGGCCCGTTCCTTGTACGCCATCAGGTCGTCCATGAGATCTTGCGTATCGAAGCCGATGACCAGCGGTGAGAGCTGGGTGCTGACCAGCACCCGGCAGATGGATGTGGCGCGGTAGGAGTCCCCGACCGTCAAGCTCGTCATGTACGCGCGGCCCCTGTCATAGAGCTGATCCATCTGCTCGCCCGGCCTTGCCCGGGGATAGGCCGGCGACAGGAACTTGCGAAGTTGCCAGCCTGGCACCTGCTGGAAGTAGCCTCCCTTCTCTTCGAGAAGAATCAGGATGAGTTCGTCGACCAAGCTCAGGGGGTCGGCCGTCGAACTCTGCGCCGTCTCTGCCGTTTTCGCCATGTCAGTCATCGGTTCCCGTCTCGCCGCAGACGAGATCCGCTACGCGGCACCCGCACCGGAACGGCGCCACGAGTGCCTCAGACTCAGGTGCATGGTGTATAGCGCCGGAACAACCACCATGAGAATAGCCGTGGTGAAGAGAATGCCGCAACCGAGCGACGCGGCGAAGGGTATTAGGAACTGGGCCTGGATTGCGCGCTCCAAGATCAGGGGCATGAAGCCGAGGAACGTCGTCACGGAAGTGAGCATGATCGGACGGAAGCGTCCCTTGGCACCCTCCACGATCGCCGTTTTCGGCGCGGTCCCGTCGCTGAGTTTCTGGTCGATGAAGTCGATCATGACCAGGGAATCGTTCACCACCACCCCGCTGAGACCGAAGATCCCCATGAATGATACGGCGCTCAGGGCCACGCCCAGGATCCAGTGGCCCAAGATCACGCCGATGAAACCGAAGGGGATCACGGCCATGATGATGAACGGCTTGGCATATGAACGGAGCGGGATGGCGAGGAGCATAAAGATCATGATCAAGGCGACCGCGAACCCACGGTACAGCGCGTCGAGGGACTCCAGTTGCTGCTGCTGTTCGCCTCCGAACGTGTAGGTCAGGTCCGGAAACGTCGCGGCCAGGTCCGCGAGGATCGAACCGGCCAGGATATCGTTGGCTTCGTCGCTGGAGATCACGGAGGCGTCCACATCCGCTGTGACAGTGACGACGCGCTGGCCATCCCTGCGCCGGAGGGCCGACGGCGACACGCCCTGGCTCAGCGCGGCCGCACTGATGATCGGCACCTCGCCCCCGCCCGGCGTGCGGATCAGGTAGCCTTCGATATCGGTAATGGAGCTCCGCTCTTCCTCGGGCAGGCGCACGTAGACTCGTACCTCTTCCCGGCCGCGCTGCACTCGGACAGCTTCCGCGCCGAAGAAAGCGGCCCTCACCTGCCCCGCCAACTCCTGCAGGGTGAGACCGAGGGTCCGCGCTTCGGGGCGCATTTCCAACTGAACCTCCGGGATGCCGGGGGCGTGATCCGACCGTATGTCGTAGACGCCTTCCACGCCGTGGAGTCCGGCTACCACCGAGTCCGCGATCCGGGCGAGGCGCTCCGGGTCGGGATGGGACAGTACGGCCTCGACCGGATTCCCGAGTGTGAAGATCTCGCCGCTGAAGGTGATGCCGCGCACGTAGGGCAGAACGCCCACCTCCTCCCGCCACGCCTGCACGACCTCTCCGGTGGAGATCCGTCTCTGCTGCGCGCCGAGGAGCTTGAACTCTATGGTGGCGATATTGGCCTGCGGATTGAGGGTGGGCTCCGGGTTGAGTCCGCCCTCGAGTCTAGATCCCAGTCCGACGGTCACCGTGACGCCGCTCAGCAGCGGTGGCGCATCCGCGGGCCGGTCGCGAGACAGTCGTTCGATGACCCGGCGGCCCGCAGCCTCCAGCTCCCGCGCCACCTCGTACGTTCTCGCAGCGGTGGCCCCATCGGGCATTTCCAAAACGACCGTCGCGATATCGCCTTCCACGTCGTCGGCCAGCGTCATGGGAACGACCCCCGCGGGCAGCAGGGAGATGCTCAGCACGAGCATTGCGACGGCACCCGCCAGCGTCACTGCGGGCCAGTCCGTGGCGAACCGCAGGGCCCGGTCCAGGGGCCCCCGCACGAACCGGTTCAGCTGGGCGTCAACACGACCCTGGAGCCGCGAGAAGAACCGGTCGAAGGCATTGGTCGGGACCCATTCCGGGCCGGGCAGGTGTGACAGGTGGTTGGGCAGCACCAGCAGCGATTCCACCAAGGAAACCAGCAGCATGGCGATCATGATGATCGGTAGGGCCCGCCAGACGTCGCCGACGCCACCCGGGATAAACAGCAACGGGACGAAGGCCACCACCGACGTGAGGACCGCGAACGTCAAGGGCACCTTGATCCGCCTGACGCCGCGGATCGCGGCGGCGACCCCGGGTGTCCCCCGATTGCGTTCGTATTGAATGTGCTCGGCCACAACGATGGCGTCGTCGACGATGATCCCTATGGCGAGGACGAAGGAGAACAGGCTGATGGTGTTGATCGCCACGTCGAATGCCATCATGACGGCGAGGGCTCCGGCGGCCGCAACGGCGAGGCCCAAGGCAACCCACAGGGCGAGCCGGACTTGGAGAAACAGGCTGAGTGCGAGCACCACCAGCACCAGGCCCAGCAGACCGTTCTTCAGGAGAAGATTGGCGCGTTCCTCGTAGACTTGGGATTCGTCGTTCCACATGGTGATGCCCACGCCGTCCGGCAAAGCCGGGATCACCTCGTTTGCCATGTGCTCGCGAACGGCGGTGGCGACATCCATCACCTGTTCGCCAC
This sequence comes from Bryobacterales bacterium, assembly GCA_965207255.1. Taxonomy (GTDB): domain Bacteria; phylum Acidobacteriota; class Terriglobia; order Bryobacterales; family UBA6623; genus VXMF01. The sequence goes on from OZ242276.1 coordinate 2,955,948, forward strand.
CGGCCCGGTAGACCTCGACGAAAAGGGCGGGGTGGTTCTGATGGCGGACAATCAGGTCTGCTTCCTGGAAGCCGTCGCGGACCTTGGCGATATCTCCGAGGCGCACGACCGTGCCGTCGCGGCCGCTGAGGAGGGGGATCTCCTCGAAGTCCTGCTGGTCGTAGCTCTGCCCGAGGGTCCGCACCCGAACTTGGGATTCCCGGGTATTTATGCTGCCGGCCGACAGGTCCAGCGAACTGCGTCGGATCGCATTGGCGACATCGGTGAGCGTGAGTCCGAGGGCCCTCAGCCGGTGAAGCGGCAGCTCGATAGAGACCTCGTAGTTCCGGACCCCGCTAACTTCGACCTGGGAAACGGAGGGCAGCGCGGTGAGCCCGTCTTCGATCTGGTACGCAAGTTCCTTCAGCGAGCGCTCGGAGATGTCGCCGTGGACGATGAGCCGCATCACGCTCATGCGGTTGTCCATCTCCCGGAACCGGGGGCGTTCGGCGCCGGCCGGGAAAGACTGTATGCGATTGACGGCAGATTCGATGTCGTCCAGGGCTCGATCCATGTCCGTACGGAAATCCATTTGGACCCGCACGGAGGCCATGCCCTGAGCCGCTACGGACTTGACCGCTTTCACGTCGTCCAGCCCGCTGACCTGGTCCTCGATCTTTACGACAATCGACTCCTCGATCTCCTCCGGCGTGGCGCCGGGATAGGCCACCGAGACTTCGATATGGTAGAAGGGCGTAATAGGCCAAGCTTCGCGATCGAGGCCCGTCAGCGACACGAGGCCGGCCGCGATGATGCCCATCATCAGGAGATTGGCCGCAATGCCGTTGCTCGCCATGTAGGCGATCGGGCCGGACCGTTCGCGGTCGTTGTCCGACCCGGGACCTGCGTCGGGACTCATCGCACTAGGTCGGTTCCGGTCTGGACGCAGATGCCCTCGGTGGCGAACTGAATTCCACGCGTGACCACTCGCTGGCCACTCTCGAGCGGACCGGTCACGAATACCTCATCCTTCGCGCGCTGCAGCACCTGGACTGGAACGATGCGCATGACGCCGCCCACGCTCACCGCTCAGACCTCGTTGCCTGTTTGCAGCGCCGCGCGCGGTATCCGGAAGTAGTCCTCCAGTGAAACGCCGTCGGTTGCTACGTCCACGAACTGGCCGACCAGCAGCGGTATCCGGGCGCCGGCCTCACTGGATCCGCTCGCCGGGGCACCTGAGCTGAACGGGGCCGACACACGCGTGATCACACCGACCGACGTAGCTACCGCGATGACGATGATGATCCTGACGCTGGATCCAAATGAAAGGCTGCGCAGCATGGCGCTCTGTACCGGATAGCTCGTGACGGGGATGTCCTCCTTAATGGTTCAGCACGTTTCCCACCGCTGTCAAGCGAAAGCCGACCACCGTTTCGAGAGTACGCACCGACCGTGCGCCACGAAGGCGTGACGCAGAGTGGGACGGTCGAGAGTTCGTAGGAGCGAACCCGCGCTACCCGTCGCAGCAGCGCAGTCGCTGCGGCGCCCGGAACCATCCGGGCAAGTCGGAGACCTACCGCTGCCGGCACTGCGGCTTGGTCGCGGATCGGGATGTCCATGCCGCGCTCAACATCTTGGCGGCCGGGGTTATCGCCGCCGGAGCGCAAACGTGGGCCGTTGGGCCGTGCGTCGTTCCAGAACCGTATGCGGAAGCTGCCTGACTCGGCACTCTCGTATGTAAGCCCAATCATTCTCCTTTCGCTGCCCTGCCCGCATCGGCCCTGTCCTGCGCTCGGGCTCCGCTGAGGGCGTTCGTCATTGCGTAGTTCCCCTCGTGACATGCGTATTCGTAAACTTGGTAGTCGATCAGGAGCGGCATGGAGCGCACAGCGGTCCAAGGCCGCGTATAGGTTGCGGGATCATCGATGGTGAACTCGTTGAGGATGGTGTTCTCAGCCACCCTTGTGAAGCGCTCCATCGCTCGCAGCCCCTTGGATGACGGGAACCGATGTTCGGTCTTTTCGCTGAAGTTGCCCGTCTCTACCACCAGCGTGTCGCCCTCCCAATGACCGCGCGAATCTCCGTTCCACTGGCGAATGCGCTCGTCTAGACGCGGTCGACCGTCGAGCGGGATGATGCGCACATCGTGGATGTTCTCCACAAGAATCGCGACGTGGTCCGGTGTCTGGACGATCAGGTAGGTGTTGTTGTACCCGGTGGATACCGGAGGCACGCCGTGGTACGTGATGCAACGAGTCCACGCGGTGAAGTTCAGCCACGAGTCCGGTCGCCCGCTGATGCGATGCGACCTGGCAAGGACCCGCGCTTTCCCAGCCGGCGTCAAGGGAGGCAGGCGTCCGTTTGGCGGATCGACGATTAGCGACGTCCGTGAACTCGGGTCCACTCGCCCCTTGTCAAACCAGTGTGCGTTGTAGGAACCGATGACTCCGGGAACATGCGGGCGTTCCGCATGGGCCGCCTCATTGCGGGCGCTGGCCTCGTCGTCGGTGAAGAACTCGCTGTCGCGAAAGTTAGCGGGCCGCTGGAGCGGAGTGAGCGAGGCGTAGGACCAAGTGCCCCGCAGGTCTGGATCCCCCCAAGCCGTGCGAGGCAACGTCCAGGCCTCTACGGTCTGCTCTTCTCCAGCTCCAGACACTGGGCCGTGGACAGCGGATTGAGCGCTGAGAGGCGCTGCCGCCAGCCAGCTCACGAGGACATGCAGCGCGAGTGCGCGGGGCGTGGAGAATAGTGGATTCCTCATTTCGATCCCGCCTGATTGCAAGCAGAGTGTCGCACCAACGTGTGCCAGTTCGCAAGGGCGTCTAGGAAACAGGAGGGACCTAATCACAGTACTACCTCGTGCCGTATAGATTCTTGCGCGGAAGCGGCTAGCACATCATGACCCTGATCAATGCAGCGGTTGCCGCGACGATCGCTACTCCGGTTTCCCAAAAGAGCCTTGCGGCATTCCGGAGCGGGCCTTCGGGCATTCGGAAGCCTACCTGCGCATGGCCCTCCACAAGCTGGGCCACTGGACCGGCCATCCGCAGCGGCTGGATCCGGACAGCCTGCGTGTTGACGCCCGGTCTATCTTGACGGCTGGAACCCAGAATCTTCCGGCAGCAGGATTGTCTAGCTTCTCGCACCCGATGGCCGCACCACCGAGCCAAGAAACCTCTTCATTAGATCCTCTTCATTGTTCCGAGAGCCTTTTGCAAAATTCCAACTGGCATGCCACAACCGAGCTCGGAACGTGAAGTTGCATGCCTCAGTTGATTAGTCGATTCAATAGATATATCAAGGTCGATACGAAATAGTGATAAGTGGGGGAGTTCGGCTGGACCAAGGCCGGAGCCAGGCGCAGTTCCCCTGTCCCGGCTGTTCCGGGCGACGTGATCCTGGGCTGCTGGCTGCTGGCCGACGCTTTGCTCAGAGCGTCAAGCGCATGAGCTGGTCAACCGTCAGCGCCACGACGCCGAACATCAGGTGGCAGAGCACCTTGGCATGTCCGCGCACGCGTACGTGCCGCCCTCCGAACTCGTCTTTGAGCCGCCCATTGACGCGCTCCACTGTCGAGCGCTCGTGGTAGCGGCGCGCCTGTGGCGTCAGCTGCCCGATGTTGCGCTGGGCCAGCGCCTCGCGCTGCAACTGCGCCTTTTTGCGGGCATCCCGCCGCGGGTTGCTATCGATCAAAGGCACGTGCCCCAGCTGCCGGCTGCAGGCCCGGATCTCCTCCGCATCGTAGGCACTGTCCATCAGGTCGTACAGGTTCTGCACGCGCCCCGCTGTCAACTTGGCCAGCGGGATCGCCGCTTGGCTGTCATGCAGCGAGGCCGAGGTCAGCAGGCAACTCACCGGCAGGCCCCCGTCAATCGCGTCAATGTGCAACTTGTAGCCCTGCCAGCTCTCCTGATGCCCCTTGGCGTTGCGCTTCACCCCTGTGTCGCAGCCCGTCGGCAGATCGGCCAGCATTTGCTCCAGCGTCATCGTCCCCTGGCGCTCCAGCCGACGCGCCTCAGGCGGTGGCCGTTGCTCACCCTTGCGCGGCCGCCCGCGCTTGCGTTTCGCCTTGATTTGTTTGGGCTTACGGGCCGTCTGCTCGCGCACTGGGATGGCCGTCGAGTCCCGCGAGACGTGCCCCGCCAAGTGCCCCTGCAAGCTGCGCTCGATCAACGCCTCGTGTAACCGCCCGGGCAACTCGCTGGCCGCGAATTCGGCGAAGGCTCGCGAGAAGGTCGCCTCGCTGGGCAGCGCCCCGGCCCGCTCCCAGCCGCACAGCCGCCGCAGTTGCGGGTCGTGCCCCAGCCGCTCCACCAGCGCCCGCGTGGTCGGCACGTCGAACACCGCCTTGGCCAGAAAGGCCCGCGCCAGCGCGGCCCGCCGCTGCTGTGGCCGCCCCCGCCCGCCCGCCCGCGGACCCGGCAGCCAGTCCTCCACGCGCACGATTTCCAACACCTGCACCAAGCGTTTGTGGCGCGCGCTCAGCGGGCCGAGTTCCTCGGCCAGCCACGGGAACAGACCGCGCTGGAACGTCAGCCAATCCTGCCTCTGGTCGGAACTGCCGGGTAACGCAGATTTCCGAAGCGGCGGTTCAGTTCAACCGATCTTTTGCCCAGCGCTGCGGCCTAGGCCCAACTTCCACGGTGCAAGAATGTGCCGTGTAATGAGTCCCGAGGGATTGTTGTTGACTAGAAGTCATTGTCATGGAATGGGTTAGATCTCCGAAGCGCTGAAGGTTCCCCGCTTTTCCGACGGCTTTCCGCGGGGTTTCAAACCTACTCTTGGTGACTAGGTTCCGGCTCCTCGCCCCAGTCCACTTCCAAGGCCGGGGCCGCGTGCGGCTGGATTCCCAGCAATTCAAACGCCCGCTTCTGGAGCGGCTCGAGCGCGCTCAGCACCGGCACCCGGTGCTCCGGCGCCGCCTCCAGCCGCAGTTCCATCGCCGTCAGCGACGACAGGCTCCCCAGCAAGTCCGGGAAGCTCTGCAGCGGAAGGCCCTCCTGCGTGGACCGCCGCGTGCGGTCCTTGGCCTTCGCTGCCTCCGACCGCTCCCGCGGGCTGACCGGCCCCCCGGGCAGCTTCTCCCGCTCATCCGCGAACAGCAGCGGTGCCAGCCGCTGCCGCATGTGCCACTCCACGTAGTAAGCCAGCATGCACAGCAGCAGGTGCGCCCGCACCCGCCGCTCCTTCCAGTGGAACACCGGGCGCACCGCCAGCAGCGACTTCATCGAGCGGAACGCACGCTCGACCCGCGCCAGGCTCTTGTACGCCGCCACCGTCTCGCGGTCCCCCAGCGCCTCCTGCTCCAGGCTCGTGCGGATCACGTAAATCCCGTCCAGACGCGCCTCGTTCTGGATCGACGCGTCCTTGCGCCGCGACGAAAACGCCCCCGTGTCCTCCTCAAACGTCCACTCGAAGTGCTTGCCCATCTTGCGCCGCCGCAGCCCGCCCAGGCGCCGGTTGAACTCGTCCCGGTCGTACTTGCCAGCCGTGTAGCGCGCCGCCAGCTGAGCCGCCTCCTGCTCGGTCGCCCGCAGCAGCTCCTCGCGCTTGCGCCGCCGCTCGGCCGCCACTAGCGGGTTGCAGCACACCAGCAGGCGCTCGCCGGGAAAATCGTCGCCCGTCACGCTGGCCAGCCCCCAGCTGTCGAACAGGCCGGGCTGGATGACATCTGCGTCCGCCAGCCGCCGGATGGTGTCGTTGCGCAGGGCAGAGATCCAGTCCAAGCCGGCCGGCTTGAGGTCTGCGTCGATGCGCGTCTGGGCGATCATGCCACGGTCCCCGACCAAGGCGATGCGGCGCAGGCCGAAACGCTTGCGCAGGGCATGCACTTGGTCGGCGAGGGTGGCCGGATCGGCGGTGTTGCCGGCGAAGGCCTGCACGGCGATCGGGCAGCCGTCGGGGCTGCACAGCAGGCCGTAGACGATCTGGGGCCGGTCGCCGCGGTGGTCGCGGGAATAGCCGCGGGCGGCAAGTTCGCAGCGCGCGCCTTCCAAGTACGACGAGCTCACGTCGTAGAGGGCGAGAGGTGCGCCCTTGAGGTGCGCCGCGGCGAGCTGGCGCTCGATGTCGTGCTGGCGTGGGGCAAGCCAGTCCATGGCGGCGTAGAGGTCGTCAGCGGAGGCGTTGCGGACATCGAGCAAGGCCGCGAGGGTGGACTGGCCGGCGGGGCCAAGTTCGCGTTCGACGCGCAGCTTGGAGCCGGGGCGCAGCAGGCGGGCAGCAATCATGGCCAGCACGAGGGAACGGGAGCGGCAGGGCTGGCGGCACAGGCGGCGGTCGAGGCGGAGGTGGCGGATGACGCCGAGGATGGCGCTGACGGCGCCGTGCTGGCGGGCCGGGCCGGGGAGCAGGCCGGAGCCGTCTTTGCCGAGGGGGAGGCGGTTGGCAAGGGCAAGGCGGAGGAGGTCGATGAGGTTCTGGGGGAGAGCGGAGAGATTGGCGAGAGTGCGTTTCTTGACCTTGCCGTGTTCCCAGTAGGATTCGCGCAGGAGATGGCAGGGGGACTTGCGGGCGAAGGTGGAGGTGATGTGCATTGTATGACTAGGATAGCGAGACCGTTGATGGTGCTAACTGATTTTGATTAAAGCACACTAATTCTAGATTGTCAAGCGAATCGAGCACAAATGTATGACTAGGATTCAAGGTCTTCAAGCGTGAAATTGGACCGCGGGCGGCTGGCTCGGGCCTTGGCAATCGCGCAATGCCCTTGAAGACAAAGAAGTTAGGGGCTAAGTTCCGCGCAGGTCCGAAATTGACCGTCTAGTTACTGGAGGGGTAAGTTGGGCCTAGGGGCTTCCATCTCACCCCTCGACACGTCCTTCTGCCGCACCGCTAGGCAAAAAATCCTCTGCATTAACCCGCACAGATCTCCATGGCAGCAGGGGAGGAGGTACGCTGGCGATTACGCTTGCAACACCTGCGGGCCTTGCGCCGAGTTTAGTTGCACGAACTGGTAATGGAGGGAATCATGCTGCGTCTGTTGACGATTCTGAGTGTTGCGATCTGCACAGTGGGGCTCCCGCTAAGGTCTGACGAGCTTGTAGCTCGCGGTCGAACCGAGAGTCTCGCCCACCGGGTATTCGGCAACCAACCATTCCCTCGCTACCAAGCCGGGCACGTGTTCTCCGTTAATGGATCGCACAGCTCTGTCCGAGTCGATGCTGTCAGCTCTCTCGGCAGAGGCCCGGTTGACCATTCAATCACGCTTCCAGATGCCTTCCAGGTGTCCGTTGCAGGCATAGCGGTTTCGTATGACGGGGACATTGCCGTGATAGTTGATGCGATGGACAAAGACGGGCGGTTGATATCGGCCATTGCATGGTTGGACGAGAACGGAAGCCCTTTCCTCGTGATCCGCACGTCGCCGTTTGCCGCGACAGATATAGGGTTCACGGCGGACGGATCCCTGTGGGCTGCCGGAATCGAAAAGATCAACCGGTCTCAAGCGCACCCGTCTCACCACATAATCCGGCAGTACAATTCCGATGGGGAGCGAGTTCGATCACTTCTCCCCCGGTCGGCTTTCGCAGGAGCTTCTTGGCATCCGGCGCACGATTCCTTTCTGGCAACATCTAGGAATTACATTGCTTTTGTCTCAAGGGGAGAACGAACTTGGACGCTGCTATCGACTGCTGGAGTAGTTGTCGGTCACGGGGACATCAATGGTTCCGAACAATTTGAAATCGCTTCCGGAGCTGTCACAGATTCAGGACGAATATTTCTCAGTGGAGAATGGGGAGACGATAGAACTATCTCGATAATTGAGGCGGGCAGGTCCACACAGAGCAGAGTCGATACGTCCGAGGTCTTTGCTCGAGAAGGTTCCGGGCACATAGTGGGGTCGGAAGGGGAGGATCTGGTACTGCTCTCGATGCGAGACTGGTCCTTCATCTGGACAGGGGCGGATTGAGCTTTCCAGAGCGGATTCGCCGTGACGGGCCCGCATGGGCGTTCCTGTGAACTGGCCAGGGCAGGCCCGTTGCGAGAAAGCGAATCGAGTGGAAACGTCCCGTCCTTGTGTTTCCGAGGGCTTAGGAGTGACCGCCGCCTGCGTTATTATCCCGCTGGTGACCCCAGTGGGAACCTCGAAAGTGTGTTCGCACGATCACCCAATGAACCGACTATTGCCTAGCTAGGTGAAAATGATCGCCCTGTGAACAGTGCTCCCTCCCGAGGGGCCCTCCGCTCACCCGTCGGAATCCTCGTCGTCCTGTGTGTAGGGGTATTCGTGCGGCAGTTGCCGGTCCAAGTGGCGGCAGGTACGCAAGGTCGCCTACGAGGAAGAGCGCTCCATCCACAGCTGTGTGCTGGAAGGGCTGGACCTCTTGCTTGCTCAGCGCGGGCTGGCCCCTATCGCTGAGCTGGGCCAAGGGGAAGAGAAGGAATGAGGTGTTCGCGCTACGTAATCTCCGGCCTGCAGGCTGAGCACCGGTCGTTCTAAGCGCAGCTGCTAGCGGTCGCGGATCAGGCGAGATTCTCCAGGTACTTGGCGACGGCCCCGCGCCTGGCCGTTTCCCGGCGGGTGTAGCGGATCACCATGCCGGCGGACCGCCCCGATCGCGACCCGCCACGCTTTCAGGGTCGAGGCGGAGGCGGTCCCCGCGATCGCGGCCAGGTGGGCGGCGACGGTTTCCGGGGCGGCCGGGGCGGGGGGGGGTAGCCGTTCTCCGCGCACCACTCCCCGAAGGCGGCCCAGTGGCCCAGGTAGGCGCGCCGGGTGTTCTCCGCCAGGGCGGCCGCGAACGCCTTCCGGACGCGCTCCGCGTCGCCGGCGGCCAGCCCGGCGGGGGCGGGGGCCTGCGGCGCCTCGGGCCGCGCAAGCTGTCCCATAACGCAATATACCAAGGCACCTGACAGACCTTCCTCAAGCGACTGAAGCGGCCGACCCGGAGGAGGTTCCCGCGTCCGCGTGGGAGCGGCTGAAGGCCGTGCTGAGGCTCAAGCAGGGGGTGTACGCGAGCATCGCTGCGGACCCCGCGGCGACCATGCAGGGCTTGGCGGTGTTCGTGATCGCCGCGGCGATCGGCAGCATCTGGCTCGACTCAATGATTCCGGCCTTGTGGGCAGCCGGCCTGCTGGCAATTGGTGTCGCGTCGATCCTGCTGAGGGTCGTCTCGAAGCTCTTCTCAAGCGCAACGCCGGGACCCAGAGCTTGGTTCCGGACTCTCCTGTTCGCGTCCACGCCGATGGCTGTCGCATTCGGGCCAGTGATCGGCCGCTTCGTTGCGTTCGGATACACGGTCATGATCGTGGTCGCGACGGTGCGCGAGCTCGCGCAGGTGTCGCTCGGCCGGGCCGTGCTGGTGGTGCTCGTCGCAGTAGCCGTGTCATACGCGCTCCTGGTTGCGCTCGGCACCGCGGCTTTGTTCGCGGGTATCTGGCTTCTAGCGGAACTCCTGGGGCGCGCCTGCGCAAACTTCGCGACGCCGAATGCACAGTCTCTGATCCTGGGGATCGTTTCGCTGTGACCGTGCGACGTCCAACCCGTCGTGCACAGGGTCCGACGCGGGTCAGGCTGGTGTTGAGGACTCTGCGGTATTCCATTGGCGCTCCCGCTGTCGTTTTTCTGTGGTCAGTTCCCGGGACGGCCGAATTGTCCGCACAGGAGCGACTGCCGATCGTCCGTCACGGAGTCGAACTGCATTCCTGTCCTGCGCCGGAGTGCCGAGTCGTCGCCCGACTTCCCATCCTCACTTGGGTGTACGTCCAAGAGAAGGTCAGCACGAGGGGCGAAGAAGAAGCGGAAGTTCATTGGGCCTATGTGGTTACCGCGGGCCCACGGCATGTGGGCTGGATCCTCGATAGCCATGTAGGCTATCCGGATTCATTCGTGCCGGTTCAAGACTGGCATGTCGACTCGTTCGATTTCTGCATCGGCGACTATTGTCCCGACTTCAGATTTGCCGAGGGGGGTTACTTTGAGGTCATGTTTCCCGCCTGCTTCGATGGGTTGTGCCCAGATCCGCCCACCGAAGCCGAGTGTCTCGCAGGCACAGAGAAGAGGTTGGTCGGCGGCCTTGTCCATTGTCTTAAGCGGGGCCGACTGTACCGCGCCGGCGATGCCATTCGCGCGGGCGGCCCCGATACTCATGAATTCCTGTACTTCGACAAACGAGGGCGGCTTTGCGCCGATCCCTATACATGTCAGACGGACGGAGAGGACCGACCCAGGAATTGATGCCGCCATTCATGAATCGGAATTGTGGGCAGTGACTCCGAAGAGCAACTGGATCGCTGGGGCGACCCCGGAATGAAGAGGCTGCGACCCAATCCCTTCGCTCAGTCCCAGGCTTTCGCGGCGAGGTTACGCACGATCGATCTGTCAATCAGATGGAATCCTGTGTTGTGCAATGGGGCGGCCGAGCATGCAACCGTCGAGGTGTCGTACCTGCCCCGCTGCTCCGGGAACGCCGAGCTGAAGTCCGGGCCCGACGGATCGATCACCCAAGCGAGGCGCCCCTTGAAGGGCACCTTGACCTCGAGCCGCGCACCGCACGATCGGCAGCGATAGGCGACCAGCATTCCCTCGTTGTCGGCCTCCTCGCCCGCGCCCTGCGGCAATGCGACCCGCGCACCGGGAGCTCGATCGTCTGGCGTGCGCGTCCAGAACATGAGATCGCTGGCTCGGATCGCGGAGCGCGCCCACAGCCAGCGCTAAAGAGGCGCCCCGAGCTTGCACCCCTCGGTCACGACTTCCCGGCGCGACAGGTCGAACGCCTGCGTACCGAACTCGGGTCCTCGCGCCAGCCGCCGGTCGCGCGGGAACGATTCCCAAGTCTGGATATCCCCCGGACAGGCGGCGAGCTGACCCCCGGAGAGGCATCTCGGACGAAACCTTCAGATTGCGACGGGAAAGTGAACCGATCGCCATCTGGCCGTAGAAGGGCACCCCGCTCAGTGCCCTGCGAGCTAGTCCGGCAGCAGGTCGACCTGCGCCAGACGGCGAGCTGCGCGCAAGCGGGCATACTGGTGCGCTCGGGCTGTCTTGTTTCCGAGGCCTGCAGGCGGCTGGCTGCGAGCACCAAGCGCAGGCCGCCGGAGGCTGCAAGGGCAGCTGCGAGACGCCCGGGTTGGCTTGCGCCGACAAGCACACTTCGAACAGGCCGCGGAGAGGGCCGAGGCGCAGAGACGGCTCGTTCAACGGTTGTCGACGCTGCGGCCCGTCGCCCGATACGCTTCCATCAGCGCGGTGAGCCGCGCCACTATTTCCGGATGTTCTTCCCACACGTTCTGCGTCTCGCGCGGGTCAGCGTGAATGTCGAACAAGTATCCGGCGCCTTCCGTCGGCTGCACGCGGTCCTCGCCTTGGCCGAATACGATCTTCCAGCGGCCATCGCGGAGCGCGAACGCACCCATTCCCGAGTGATGCACGATGGCGGTCCGCATTGCGTCGGTGCCTGCAGTTCCCTCCAGCGCGGCCAGCATGTCGAAGCTGTCCGCGGCGTCGTCCTTGGACAGCTCCTCCCCGACAATCGCAGCCACGGTAGCCAGCAGGTCTACCAGAGACGCCGGCTGAGTGTTCACGCTGCCTGCCGGAATCTTATCGGGCCAGCGGGCAATGAACGGTACGCGGTGACCGCCCTCGTAAATACTAGCCTTGAATCCGCGCAGATCTCCCGCGGAGCGATGGCCGTTGGAGACAGTCGCAGTGCTCTCGCGCGCCCCCGGAGCGAGCGACCCCCGCAGCGGACCGTTGTCGCTGGTCACTATCAGCAGCGTGTTCTGTGCCAGGCCGTGTCGGTCGAGAGCCGACACGAGCCGACCGACCGTCCAATCCACCAGCCAGACCATGTCACCCCGCACTCCGGCCGCGCTCTGTCCTGCCGCGAAATCCGGCACCAAGTGCGGCGAATGCGGAGCCGACAGTGCCAAGTAGACGAAGAAGGGTCTATCGGGACTTGCCCGCTGCGCCCGCTCGATAAAGGCCGTGGCCTCCTCCGCGAAGCGCACGTCAACGGTCTCGTTCACCCAGGCTTCAGCTGTCATGCCCGAGCGCCAGCTACCTGCCGGATGGCGGTATGAGGCATTTCCCATCCCCAGGAACTTTCCGTTGTGGATAAAGCAGAACGGCTCTTGGTCCGTCGAGCACCCGGCCGTGTAGAAAGCCTCGTCAAAACCCAGCGCCGTCGGGCCGCCCGTCGCGGGCCGCGAGAAATCGATGCTCGCGCCGACCTCGGGGTCGGGATCCGGTCCCGCATACCATGGCAGCGGCTGCTCGAAATCCACGCTCCGGCCTTCCTTGACAGCGAAGCCAAGCCCGAGATGCCACTTACCGAACATGCCGGTTCGATAGCCCTTGCGCTGCAGCAGCGATGCCAGGGTCAGCCGGTCTGGCTCGATCAGAGGCGGCTCGTAGTTGAACAGCACCGTGCGCTGCAATTGCGTCCGCCAGCAGTACCGTCCGGTCAGCAATCCGTAACGCGAGGGCGTGCATACCGAATCCGCCGAATGCATGTCGGTGAACCGAACTCCCTCTGCAGCGAGCTGGTCCATATGCGGTGTCGGGATGCGAGATTCCGCGTTATAGACACCAACATCGCCGTATCCCATGTCATCCGCCAGGATCACGACGATGTTTGGGCGGGCGGGATTCGGGTCACCCGTCCCCGTGCAGGCAGCGCAGAGCAGCCCTGCGCAGACTGCCACGGCGCTGATTCGCCATATCGCTTGCGATCCCGTCTTGCTTCGCCGAGCCTCATGGCCTGAAAACGGGCCTGGAAGGTCTTGCATGATAGCTGCGCTCTTATTGTGATCGGTCGGAGCTAGGTGGGCGGCTCCGCTTCGAGCGTTCTCGCGGTCACCGCCAGGAGGGGAGTGCCGAGACCCTGCGGCCCGCCTTTGTGTCGAGGCTGCGAGCCGACAGTCCGGTGCGGCGAGGAGCTAGCACATTGGGCAACCCTCGCAGTTGGTGGGCCAAGGCCTCTGCAACTCCCGCCCAGCTCTAGCGAGACTGCGCCTCTGACCGACAAGGGAAGACATGGAATGCTCGGGAACCGGTTGCAATCATCAACGCCATCATCACGAGGCTTGTGGGTTGAGGTCTAGTTGAGTCGATTAACGGTAAGCGCCGCGGCAGATTGAGCCACCGCCCTTCATCCTCACGATCGAAGAACGGCTTTGCGAAACGGCGCCTAGGGCCTAGGGATAACCTTCCGGCGGCGGGGCATGAGCCGTCAGAGCCCGGAGTTGCTCCTCAAGCGCCCGCGCTTTCTCGTCCGCCTCACTCGCTCGCTGTTCTGCGGCCCGCCTGACACGCTCCGCTGCGCTGGCTCGCTGCTCCGCTGCGCTGGCCCGCTGCTCCGCTGCCTGCAACGCCCGGAGGGTCTCCGAATACGTCGCCAAGACCCGCCCCTGCAGCGGATCCCAGAAGCGCAGCAGCCTCCCTTCGGCCCGCAACTCCAGCCCCAACTCCTCGCTCCGGTGCCAGGTTCCCGCCCGCCCGGGCCGCACTTGCTCGTAGCGCCCGCCGGCCAGCCGCCAACCCACCAAGCCCTCCCGAATCAGTACGCCCAGCGGGTCGAAGCGCCAGTATTCGCGCACTCCCATCCGCTCGTACGTGGCGCGCTTGCTGGTCGCGTCCAAGCGGCTCGTCGACTGCGACGCCACCTCCACCACAAAGGCCGGCGCCACCCCGCCTTCCTCCCAGATCATGAACGAGCGGCGCTCCTTCTTCTCCACGCCCAGCACCACGAACAGGTCCGGCGCCAGCATCGCCGAAGAGTCGCCCTCGCGGTAGTACAGCGCCATGCTGCCTGCCACGTAGACATCCTGGCGGGCCTCGAAATGCGTTTTCAGTTGGTAGCGCATGTCGACGATGGAATCGGCATGCGGGTCGGTCTCCATCAGGATCTTGCCGTCGGAATAGGGGTACTCCTGCGGCTGCCCTGCGGCGGGGCGGGTGACGGGTTCTAGGAGCGTGGCGGGCGCGGCCATGGCTGTAGCATAGCAGCCCAGTGTGCGGCCAGAACCTGCCGGGCTCGGGATGGCCAGCCTGGTCGCGGGCCCTCGTCCGCACAGCCACCGCGGCTGGCCGTCAAGCCGACGGGGGCTTGGCCCGACGCTCGAACTTGACTCAATCGACAAGCTTGCGCCGAGACAAGGGGTCTAGCTCCGGGCCGAATTCCTTGGCACCCCGACTAACGCTACCGGGAGATCCATCGTCCCCGTCTGAAGGCCCGATCATCAATACAAACTCGCCCTTTTGTGACGGGCGGGTGCGCAACTCCTCAACAACGGTCGTAGCGGGGCCTCGCAGGACTTCCTCGTGCAGTTTGGTCAGCTCCCGAGCTACAGCGATTTGGCGCGAACCGCCCAGCAGGTCACGCGTCTCAGTGACGGCCGCCAGGATACGATGCGGTGCTTCATAGAATACGGTCGTGCTCTCGGATTGCGCCAACGAGCGGATCGCCGCTCGGCGCTTTGCGCCTTTCGGCGGCAGGAAGCCCTTGAACACGAAATCATGAGAAGGCAGCCCTGAGACGGATAGCGCCGCGATGGCAGCGCTGGGGCCGGGAATCGGAACAACTTGAATCCCGAGATCGATAGCGGCTTGGACAACGCGAAATCCTGGATCGGCGATCAGCGGTGTGCCCGCATCGCTAACCAGCGCGATGGATTCGCCGGCCGCGGCACGTTCGGCCAATTCGACTGCACGCCGGGCCTCGTTGTGGTCGTGGCAGCTGACCAGCGGCTTGCTGATCTCGAAGTGCTGCAACAGGCGGCCGGTGCGACGTGTGTCCTCGCAGGCGACGAGGTCGACTTCCCTCAGGATCCGCAACGCACGCAAGGTGATGTCTTCTAGGTTGCCGAGCGGCGTGGCCACCAAGTAAATCACGCCTGCTGTCACGGCCCCCCCACGCCGCTGAATTTCGAGAATGGACTTAAGTACATTTGAAATCAGCGAGTTCAGCGAAGTTAGTATAGCAACTTACCGGACGCGATCGTCTCTCGCTTGACAACTGGAAGGCCGCATGGCCGCCCCTTTGGCGGGGTTGGCTGGGCCTGCAGCCTGAACGCCTGCTGCTGCCCTTGGACCCGCAAGAAGGGAGGAACCTCATGGATGTGTCATCTGTCGCGCCGGAAATGCGTCGGACGTCGTCTTCGCCCCTTCGCGCGCATGCCTTGCCGGCATCGGGCAGGTAGGATTCATGCCGGCATGACAGCTTTGACGGAATCGCAGGATCTCAACCGCGTGGCTCGAGCGGAGTGCTCAGTGCTTGGAAGACAGCGAATGGGAGAACAGCCAGCGCAGCATCTCGGGTTCGGTGTCGCAGCGATCGCTGCTGCACTTGGTGCTGCCGTTGGCGCCGCCCGAAATCATCTTGGCCGCGACGCCGTGGGCATCGCCAACCCAAGTCGTCAGCTTCATGTTGCCGCCAAGTTGCTTCATCTCGGCGAACAACTCCTCCGCACGCTCGTAAGGGGCAACCGTGTCGCGATCGCCGTGAAATGCCCAGATCGGTACGTCCTTGATCAGGGACGCGTCTATGAACGGCTCGTCTTGGCCGCGGCCCGTCCCCGCTGACGGGGCCGCCGCGGCGAAATATCCGGGATCGATCTGCAACAGGATGAACGATCCGTGTCCGCCCATCGAATGCCCGAGTACGTAGACCCTGTCTTGATCAGCGGCAGGCAGCGCGGCGACGATCGACTTGATCTTCTCCAGGTGCGCGGCATCCCACAGTCGCGTTGTCTGCGGGGCAAGCACATAGCTCGGGTATTGCTTGCGCAGCGCCTCGTCGGCCAAGAGTCTGTTCCAGGCCCGCAGCTGTTTGCGGTTGTCCGCGCCTCTGCCGCCACCGCCGTGCAACGACACGATGACTGGATAGAGCTTGCCTTCGTCAATCGCGATTGGCCCCATGAGGCGGTACGGCATTTCCGCGTCGGCGTGAGGCTCGTAGTGGCGAATCCAGTTCTCTGAGCCGGCGTCCTGGTTCACCTGTGCGGTGGCGATCGAGAGGCTCGCCGCGAGCAAGATGACTAGCCTAGCCCGGCGAACTCGGATCAGTGACGGATTGTGCATGTGGACCTCTGGACCAATCATACGCAGTGAGGCGGCGTTTGACACTGCTTCCGAGTGCACAGGGAGGGTCTAGGCATGCTATGCCCGGACCCGCCGCGGGCGGCAGCGCGATCCGCCCAGCGGTCGCACAGGCGTGCCGATACTTCCGGAACTGACACGGGTCTTCCAGCGAAGGTCTCGAGCGGTTAACGGCCCCGGCTTGGCCGCCAGGGCCAGACTCACCCTTCAAACCCGCCTGCCAGTTCAAACGCATGGCCGAGGTTCAGCATGGTCTGCTCTTGGAAGTGGTTGGTCAAGATCTGCATGCCGATGGGCAGCCCTTCGCGCGTCTTGCCACAAGGCACGCTCATCCCGGCGATGCCCGCCAAGCTGCCCGTGATCGTGTAAATGTCCGACAGGTACATCTGCAGCGGGTCGCTGGTCTTCTCGCCGAGCTTGAATGCGGGAAACGGCGAGACGGGCGTGACGATCGCGTCCACCGTATTAAACGCTTCGGCGAAATCCCGCGCAATCAGCGAGCGAACTTCCTGGGCCTTGCGATAGTAGGCGTCGTAGTATCCGGAACTGAGCACGTAAGTGCCGAGAATGATCCGCCGCGTCACCTCCGGCCCGAAGCCCTCGGCCCTAGAGTTGAGGTACATGTCGCGCAGGGTGCCGGAACTCTCAGCGCGCCGCGAGTACCGCACGCCGTCGTACCGTGCGAGGTTGGAGCTCGCTTCCGCCGTGCAGATCAGGTAGTAGCTGGCGATTGCGTAGCGGGTGTGGGGCAGGCTGATCTCTACGGGCTCGCAGCCCAGGCTCCGCAGCCGGTCCAGGCCGGCCTGCACCTTGGCCCCGACCGCGGCCTCAAGGCCCTCGCCGTAATACTCCTTCGGAATTCCGATCTTGAGCCCGTGCACCTGTGCATTCAGATCTCCGGCATAGTCCGGCACCGGTGTGTTCGCGGCGGTCGAGTCCGATGGGTCCGGCCCGGCGATGGTCCCCAGCAGCACGGCCGCGTCCTTGACCGTGCGAGAAAACGGCCCGATGTGATCCAGCGAGCTTGCGAACGCCACTAGGCCGTAGCGCGACACTCGGCCATAGGTGGGCATGATGCCCACCGCCCCGCAGAACGAGGCCGGCTGGCGGATCGAACCGCCGGTGTCAGAGCCGAGCGAGATGGGCGTGTAGCCGCCCGCCACGGCCGCTGCCGACCCGCCGCTCGAGCCGCCGGGAACGCGATCCGACGCAGCCGGGTTGCGCACGGGAAAAAACGCCGAGTTCTCGTTCGAGGAGCCCATCGCGAACTCGTCGCAGTTCGTCTTGCCGACGATCACGGCTCCGGCCTGTTCGACGCTTCGCACCGCCGTGGCGTCGTATGGTGCGACGAAGTCCTCCAAGGCGCGCGACGCACAGGTGGTCTTTTCACCCTGCGTCATGATCACGTCCTTGACCGCCAGCGGCACGCCCGCCAAGGGGCCGACCTGGGCGCCCGCCGCAAGCTCGGCATCCACGCGGCCGGCCGCTGCCAGCGCGCGCTCTGGCGTCAGGCTGAGGTACACCCCCGACTCGCGGTTTTCGGCTTCGGCCAGACGCAGGGCTTGCCGGGCCAGCTCGAGCGCGCTGAAGCGCTTCGCCTGCAGGCCGGCCCGGATCGAATCGACCGTGAGTTGCCTGAAGTCCTCCATGTTGGTCCTCAGCGCTCAATCACCCGCGGCACCTTGAAGTGGCCCGCTCCGGGCAGCGGCGCACACCGCATGGCTGTCTGTTGGTCAAAGCTCTGGCCCTGTTCGTCGGCGCGCAGCCGGGCGACGTTGCCTTCATGCAGGACTTGGGCCATTGGTTCGACCCCGCTGGTGTCCAGTTCGTTGAGCTGGTCGACGTACGAGAGGATTTCTTCCAAATCTTTCGTGTAGCGTTCAATATCCGCCTCGCTGAGGCGCAGGTTGGCCAGTGCGGCGATGTGCTGGACTTCTTCGGGTGTGATCTTCATGGCTTGCGGCGGCCCCTTGCGGAACGGCGTGGCGGGCGCCGGGAAACTGGCTTGCGCGGACGTTCCGGCCGTTCGGGCGCGGGGGGTTGGAATTGGACTTGCGTCACTGCCCGAGATCCCATCTCCTGCTGGAGCAGCGAGACGATTTGGCGTTGCATGGGCCTGAATTCTTCCAGCCAAGCCAAGTCCGAGACCTGCACGAACAGGGTGGGGGGCTCGACCCGAACGGGCTCGGAGTGACTCGCAAGTAGCGGACCGACAGCCTCGGGCCAGTATGCCCTGATCAAGTCCAATTGCCAGCGGACGGTATCGGGTGTGCCCTGAAACAATCGGGGAAGGATGCTCTTGGCCTGCTCCATCCGCGTCCGCTAGGCCATTCTATCGCAGGTTCCCGGGCATCGGCTCAGCCGCGGCGCGCCCCGGGCCGCAGCGCGCCCCGGCGGATTGCTGGAATCTACGCGCAGGGCGGCTTTCGTATAATGAAAGGGCCAGCGCAGCGGAACCGTCGTTTCCGCTTGCCCGTATGCCATGAAACTGCATTCTTGGGATCAGGTTGAATTGGAGGATCTCAGCGAGGCCGTAGCGCGCCGCGTCATCCACAGCGAGCGCATGACCACCGCGCGGATCCATCTCAAGAAGGGTGCCGTTGTGCCGCGTCACAGCCACGAGAACGAGCAGATCAGCCACGTCCTCGAGGGGTCGCTGCTGTTTCAGTTCGATGACCGCGAGATCACTGCCAAGGCTGGTGATCTGGTGGAGATCGCTTCCCATGAGCCTCACCGAGTGGAGGCCCTGCAGGACTCGCTCGCGATCGATGTCTTCCAGCCCGCGCGGCAGGACTGGATCCAAGGCGACGATGGCTACCTCAGGAACCGCCGCGGTTCTTGAGTGCGTATTTCAGTAGAGACTACGGAGACTCCACGCCCCCGCCGCGCCAGCCGCGGCCTGATGCTTCGCGTAGATTGCAGCAACAAGACTATGGACTTGGGAATTCAGGACCGGGTGGCGGTCGTGACGGCCGCCAGCCGCGGCATGGGCAGGGCGATCGCGGGGGCACTGGCGGCCGAGGGGTGCAAGGTAGCAATTTGCTCGCGCGACCCGGAGGCGATCTCGGCCGCCGCCGCGGCGATCCGCCAGACACACGGGGTGGAGGTGTTCCACATGGCCGTGGACGTGAGCGAGGCCGAGTCGCTGCAGGCATTCGTGGCCGAGGCGCGCCAGGCCTTGGGCCCGATAAGCATCGCCGTCGCCAATGCCGGCGGGCCGCCTGGCGGGCGCTTCGAGGATTTCGGCGCCGAGGACTGGCAGTCCGCCTTCCGCCTCAATTTTCTCAGCACTTGGGCGCTGATCCAAGCAGTTCTGCCCGACATGCGCTCCCAGCGCTGGGGACGGGTGGTCTCGCTGACATCGACGTCGGTGCGGCAGCCGATCGAGGGCTTGATCCTGTCCAACGGGGTGCGCGCGAGCGTGGTCGGCATGCTCAAGACACTGGCCGCCGAGTACGGATCGGAAAATATCCTGTTCAACAATGCGGGTCCGGGATTGATCGCTACCGACCGCCTGCTCAGCATCGCGCAGCGCCGCGCCGATGCGGCCGGGATCGGCCGAGACGAGATGATCGATCGCCTCGCCAGCCAGACGGCGCTGCGGAGGGTCGGCCAACCCGAGGAATTCGCGGCCGTGGTTGCTTTCCTCTGCTCCGCGCAGGCAAGCTACGTTACGGGTTCTTCCTTGATGATCGACGGCGGGCTGGTGAAGGCCGTTTGAACGGGGCTTAAATGGGTACGCAGAGATTCAAGATGCCGGTTCTGGCGGCACCGGCGTGCGCCTTGGCGCTGGCACTGTTGCCGGCGTTGGGGCAAGCGCCGCCGTCCCCGGTGCCAATCAGCGCCGCAGGACCGCAGTGGGTGAACAACCATGGCGCGCGGCTGGTCATCGGCCAGTCCAGCTTCACGCGTCAAGATCCGATCTCCAGCCGCGAGGCGCTCGGCGCGGCCCAAGGCGTGGCTTTCGCCGGGAACCGACTCTTTGTCGCCGACGGCAACCGTCTCGGCGCGCGTCCGGTCAACAACCGGATCCTGATCTACAACAATGTCGCCGGCTTCGTGCCGGAACCCGACCGGCTGCTGCCGCAAGATTCTCTCTGCCCGGCATGTGTCGGATTGCCGGATCTCGTGTTGGGACAGCCCGATTTCGACACCACGGCGTCCTCGGACCTTCCCGAGACGCCCGGCCTCAACAATCCCTCGGCCGTGCATAGCGACGGGGTCGTCTTGGCCGTCGCCGACACCAATAACAATCGCGTGCTGCTGTGGAACCCCGTGCCCGCTGTCAACGGCGCGCCGCCTGACGTCGTGCTCGGCCAGGCGGACTTCACCGGTTTCTCGCCTGCCACGTCGGCCAGTGGCATGCGCGGGCCGCAGGGCGTTTGGATCGATGCCGGGCGCCTGTTCGTGGCCGACACCCAAAACAGCCGCATCCTGATCTGGAACACGATCCCGACCTCGAACGGGCAGACGCCGGACATCGTGCTGGGCCAGCCTGACTTCGACACGCGGCACGAGGCCGACTTGACCCAAGGCGTCTACGAGCCGGACGACAAGCACATGCTCGATCCGGTGGGCGTGACGGTCTCCGGCGGGCGCCTGTTCGTCGCCGACCTGGGCTTTAACCGGATCATGGTCTTTAACGCGCTCCCGACGCAGAGTTTCGCCAGCGCCGACGTGGTGATCGGACAGCCCGACTTCAACTCGAGCGAGCCGAACAACGCAGAGGCGCTCTGCGAGCCGATCGGGCCGCTCGACGACGACGGCAGCCGCAGTGAGAATGAGACGCCCCCAACCAACGTCCCGCTGGTGATCCCCTTGCCGCCGCAGCGGGCGGAGATTGACCCCGATGAAGTGCGTTATCCGCGCCGCTGCGAGGCGACGCTGAACTTCCCGCGCTTCGCGCTGGCGGTCGACGAGCGTCTATTCGTGGCCGATGCGGGCAATGACCGCATCCTGGTCTACAACCAAATCCCGATGTCGCACGGCGCGGCGGCCGACTTGGTCATCGGCCAGCCGAACTTCTCGCAGCTCACCGAGTCCGAAGGGCCCGGCAGCATCCGCTCGCCGGCGGCGATGGCGTATGACGGCCAGAACCTGTACGTCGCCGATCCCTTCACGCGCCGCATCCTGGTCTTCACGCCGGGCGCGGACATGATCGACCTCAACGGCATTCGCAATTCCGCGGCCATCAGCATCCACAGCCGCGGGCACTTGGAGTTCGACCAGAACCTGCCGGTCGACATTTCCGACACGCCCGAAGACGAGTCCCAGCAGGCGCCCGTGCTGCCCGGCGGCGAGGAAATCAAGATCACCTTGGACGGCTCGGAACTCTTCTACACGACTGTCGAGGGCGAGACGGCCGCGAACGTGCGCGACAACGTGGTGGCCATGATCAACAACGATCCGACAGTGTCGGTGACGGCCTCACCCGCGCTGGGCGTCGGGCGCCATGCCACGGGCGAGATCCGCTTCGGCGGCGAGGCGCGCCCCGGCGACGAGGTGACGCTGGACATCAACGGCCGAAAGTACTCCTATGTCGTGCCCGAAGGCGACATTCCGGAGCGTTTCGTCGACCGGCTCAACTACCTCGTCGATAGCGCGGAAGATCCGGAGGTAATCGTCGAGCGCCGGGTCGACCAAATCGAGACCTTGGAAATCGTGCACAGGGAGGTCGGGCCGATCGGTAACAGTCTGCCGTTCTCGATCAGCATCACGCCCGGATCGCCCACCACGGCCGAGGCCAGCGGTCCCACGCTTGCGCGGGGCACGGTCAGCTACCGCGCGAACCTGCGGGCCAAACGCGAGGGTCCGACCGGCAACTGGATCACCGTGGAGCTGCGCAACAGCGGGAGCGAGCTGCAAACCGAGACATCGGGATCCCGGCTTACCGGCGGCTCGGACGCGCGGGACATGCCGCCCGGGACGCTTGCGTCCATCTTTGGGCAGGACA
Organism: Bryobacterales bacterium; assembly: GCA_965207255.1. Classification (GTDB taxonomy): domain Bacteria; phylum Acidobacteriota; class Terriglobia; order Bryobacterales; family UBA6623; genus VXMF01. The sequence continues at coordinate 2,977,922 of OZ242276.1, forward strand.
TGGCCAGCGAGACCACGAGCGTTTGGGAGCGCACGTCGCTGCCCGCCCAGCCCGGGCAAGGCCTTCCGACCGAGCTGGCCGGCGTTCAAGTGCTGGCCAACGGCCGCTTGGCGCCGCTGCTCATGGTGTCGCCGACTCAGATCAACTTCCAGATCCCATGGGAGCTCGAAGGCACGGGCCACAGCTTCTACGTGCGGCGCACGATGCCGGACGGCAGCGTGCGTGTGTCGGCCGCGAAAGCCACGCAGGCCGTGCGGGCCGGACCGGGACTGTTCGCGCTAGAGGGTGTCGAGCCGCGCCACGGCATCGCCGTCCACGCAACTGGCGTCGCCCAGGGCTCGGTGGCGGTGACGGTGCCCGACCGGCCCCGTGACGACGACCCCAACAACGACGCCACCGAGAACCGCCAGCTCACCCAAGAGGGTGCTGAGGGGCGGATCGTGGTCAATGGCCGCGAGTATTACTACCGCTCGCCCGGGGACGAAAGCCCCGAAACCGTGCGCGACAAGTTCATCGAGCTCATCAATGCAGGCGATGGCGATCCGGACGTGATCGCCGAAGCCGGCACGAGAAGTTTCTTTTCTGCCCGCGCCGATTTGGAATTCGGGGGCGAGCCCAAGGCGGGCGACACGGTGTCGGTCACCGTGCGCGACCGCACTTACAGCTACACGCTGACCGAGCAGGACGCCGAGGATCCGGCAAGAGCGCTCTTGATCATGCGCAACATCTTGGTGCGCTCGATCAACGCCGGGGTCGGGGATCCGGAAGTGACCTCGCGCGTGTTGCAGGAAGTGGGATCGGTGAAATTGCAGATCGTGGCGCGCTCGCTGGGCGTGGACGGCAACGAGATCCCCTACAGCTTCGACGTGATTTCCGACGGCGGCATCGAGGTCAGCACGAATCGCGAGAACGGGTTCTTGGAAGACGGCAACACACCGCCGGTGGTCGTCGTCAAGGCCCGCGAGGCGGGCAAGCAGGGCAACAGGATCACCTACGCCGCCCAGGGGACCGAGGTGCCGGACGACGATCCGACCACCCCCGACACGAACGAGCGCACCGAGGCCGAGGTATTCTTGACGCTTTCGGCGCGCGGCTCGCACCTGTGCTGCGGCAACGAGCCGTTGTCGCTGATCACCGAGGACAACCCGCTCGTGCCCGGCGAGGAGATCATCGTCTTCGCCACCGGACTGGGCCTGACCGACAACCAAAAAGCGATTGCGAGCGGCCAGCCGACCCCCGCCGGAACTGTTGCCAACGTGCCGCTGGTGGCCGACGATTTCGTTTCTTCGCAGTTCGGCGGACGCACGGCCCAGGTCGAGTTCGTCGGACTGATGGAGGGCACCGTCGGCGTCTATCAGGTCAACCTGCTCACGAACACGGATTTGGCCGACAACCCGGCGACGCCGCTGTGGATCGCGCAGCAGCTGTTCATCAGCAACGTGATCACGCTGCCGGTGAAGAACCTCGTCCCGCGGCCGCCGCCCGACTTCTAGCCGCCGGCCACAGCGAGCGGGCCTGTGCGACTGGCACCCGCCGGCGTTCGAAACGCTGAGCTAGGAGCGAACACGAATCCCGGCTAGATGTGCCACTGGATGCGATCGCCGTTGAAGCGGGTGCGCACCTTGCGCGCCCCTTCGCGCGACGCGGCCTTGTCCCGTGCCCAGTCCTTGAACGCTTCTTCGAGTTCCTCCACGACCGCTTCGTTGTCGGACGAGAGATCCTGCGATTCGGCGGGGTCTGCGTCCACGTCGTAGAGGCGCCTGAGCCCTTCCGCCAGCAATAGCTTCCAAGAGCCCCGCCGCACGGCGGCATTCGGGCCCGAACGCCAGACTAAGTGTTCATGCGGCCGTCCCTCCGCCGTGCCTTCCAAGAATGGCAGCAGATCCACGCCATCGAGCGGCGCCAGCTCAGAGGTGTCCGCGCCTGCGGCTGCCAGCGCGGTCGGCACGATGTCCAGCGAGCTGACCGGATGCGCGAACCGCATGCCGCCACCCAACCGCCCCGGCCATTGCAGCACATACGGCACCCGAATGCCGCCTTCGTACAGGTTGCGCTTGTGCCCGGTAAGGGGGTGGTTGCGCCTTCCGTCCACGTCGCTCGGCTCGGCCGCGCCGTTGTCACTGGTGAAGACGACCAGCGTGTTTTCCTCGAGGCCTCGCTCGCGCAACTTGGCCAGCACGGCCCCGACCCAGTCGTCCACGGCGCTGATCATGGCGGCGTAGATCCGCGCCGTTTCGTTCTCGATCGCGGGGAACCGCTCGTAGTACTTGTCGATCGTTTGGATCGGGCTGTGCGGCGCGTGGAAAGCGAGGTACAGAAAGAACGGTTCGTCCGCGCGAGCCTCGATGAATTCCACGCCGGCCCGTCCGAGCCGATCCGTCAAGTATTCCTCCATTGGCAGGGGATCCCGGCCCAGGAAGAGAGCGCGCGCCCGCCCGGTTCCATCCGCTTGACCATCGTCGGCATGTCCGGGAGCGATCTTGGCATTTGGCCACGCGGGGTCGACGAAGCGCGATCCGGACGGCATTCCGAGGAAGTAGTCGAAGCCGCGGTCGAGCGGGTGATACCCGTCGGCCATGCCAAGCTGCCACTTGCCCACCGCCCCGGTGGTGTATCCGGCGCGCTTGAGAGCAGTTGCCAAGCTCGTTTCGCTCTGTGGCAGCGATTTGGGTGCCGCGTTGATGGGCGGCACGGTCTGGGAGTTGAGTTCCTTGCCCCAGCGCTGCTGGTAGCGGCCGGTGATCAGCCCCGGGCGCGAAGGGTTGCACACCGGCGCGGTGACGTAGCCCGAGGTGAAACCAACGCCGTTGGCCGCGATGGAGTCGATGTTCGGAGTCGGGATGTCGCCGCCGTACCACGACACGCTGCCGTAGCCGAGGTCATCGGCCAACAGCACGACGATGTTGGGTGGCGGGGTCGGTGCGGCCGGTTCGGGAGTTGCGCAGCCCCACAGCGAGAGTGCCGCTAGCACGGCTACCGCACTCAGTCCCGCCGCGTTGGTCGTTGCTGCCTTGTGTTTCGCGGACATGGCTGAGCCATGGTATCGCAGGCGGCCCCTGCCTGCAGCCGGATTCGGCGCGAGCGATCAGGGGCGAGCAGCGGCGATCGTCCAACTGTTCGCGCCACCGCACAATCGCGGCCAGAAGCGCTAAACTTGCGGGAGCCGGCGCCGCGCCGCGGCGTTGAGCTCTGCCGCGCAAGCTTCGAGCTAGCACACCGGATACTATATGTGATCGTGAGCGGGGGCAAATGAGAGTCCGAATCGTCGCAGCCGCGCTTTTTGTTTGCGCAGTCGGCCCGGCCGCCGAACGTGTCGAGTTCAACCGCGATGTCCGGCCGATCCTGTCAGAGAACTGCTTCGCATGCCACGGTCCCGACGGCAATGCCCGGCAGGCCGATCTGCGCCTAGACCGGCGCGAGGAAGCCTTGGGGCGGGGCGTGATCCAGCCGGGAGACGCTGCGGGCAGTCGCCTGGTCCAGCGAGTCCGCCAGGATAACCCTGCCTTGGTAATGCCTCCGGTCTCGACGGACAAGAAGCTGACCGAGAACCAAAAGCAGATCTTGGCGAACTGGATCGCGCAAGGCGCAGAGTACCAACAGCACTGGGCGTACTTGAAGCCGCAGCGGCCCGCCGCGCCGGAAGGCCCGCCCGGAATCGATCACTTGGTCAACCGCCTGCTTGCGGAGCGCGGCTTGCAACCGGTGCCGGAGGCCGACCGGCGGACTCTGGCCAGGCGGCTCAGTTTCGACCTCACCGGCCTGCCGCCCGGTCACTCGTTGCTCGAGTCCTTCCTGCGCGACAAGCGGCCCGATGCCTACGAGCGGCTGCTGGACACCTTGCTCGACTCGCCGCACTACGGCGAGCGGATGGCAGTCCACTGGCTGGATCTGGTGCGCTACGCCGATACGGTCGGCTATCACGGTGACGTGGCGGTGAACGTGTACCCGTTCCGCGACTACATCGTGCGCTCGTTCAACGAGAACAAGCCGTTCGATGCGATGTCCCGCGAGCAGCTCGCGGGCGACCTCTTGGACGAGCCCACGCGCTGGCAGCTCGTGGCCAGCGGGTACAACCGCCTGAGCCGCATGACGAACGAGGGCGGCTCCCAGGCCAAGGAGTATCTGGCCAAGTACGCCGCGGACAGGGTGCGCAACATCTCCACGGTTTGGCTGGGCTCGACGCTGGGCTGCGCCGAGTGCCACGACCACAAGTTCGATCCCTTCCTGGCCAAGGATTTCTACTCGATGGCTGCCTTCTTCGCCGATATCGAGGAAGAGGGCGTGTTTGCGGGCACCGGCAACTGGGGGTCGAGCGTGCGCGTGCTCGCACCCGAGGCCCGCAGCGAAACGGACCAGATCGAGCGGCAGCTGGCAGAGTTGAAACTTGCCGCCGAACCTCCGACGGCGGGCTCGAATCAAGGCCTGGACGAAGTCGCCGCTTACCTGAGAGCGGACCTCCTGCGCTGGAATGTTCTCGACCCCGACCGAGTCTGGGCGGACTGCAATCACCCCGAATTCGACCAATGCGGCCGGTTCGTGCTGGAGGAAGAGGCGGATGGAGTTGTGCGCGTCACCACCTCGGACGACAAGAAGCCGACCAAATCGATCCACCGCGCCGAGATCCCTTTGCAGGCGGGGACGTTGACCGCCGTGGCTCTGGAACTGTATCCGACCGGAGACTACAGCAGCTTTGCGTTGGCCGAGTTCGAGGTGAGGCTGCTTGGGCGCGAGCGCTGGCCCGTGCGGATATCGCTCCAAGGCTTGGTCCCGGATCACGAGGAATCGGGTTCGATGTTGCGCGACGCACTCGACGACAACTATCACACCGGCTGGAGCGGCAAGTGGGCCGAGCACGCTTCCCGGACCGCTCTGTTCACGTTCGAAGCACCGCTGAAGACGCGGGCCGGCGAACGGTTGCAAATCACGCTGATCGGGTATTCCCGCGACGGACTCGGCTTGCCCTCTCGGTTCCGCCTGCTGGGGACCGATTCGGCGTTTCCAGAATTGCCAGCTCAAGGGAACTTGCGCGCGGCCGTGCTTGCCGAGGGCGAACGCAGCGAGGTGCAGCGGACGGCCCTGCGCGCAGCCTACGACAGCCTCGGGGCATTCCGGCCGAACTGGCGGCGAATCCGGGCCTTGGAGCGTCGCCAGAAGGAGCTGCTCGATGGCGCTCACGAGTCTCTCGTGGCCAAGGCAGTCGAAGAGCCGCGCCATATGCGCGTCCTCCCGCGCGGAAATTGGATGGACGAATCGGGCGAGTCTGTCCAGCCGCAGGTGCCACAATTCCTGGGGCCGCTGGACTCCGATGGCCGACGCCTGACGCGCTTGGACTTGGCGAACTGGGTGACCGATCCTGACAACCCACTCACCGCCCGCGTGTTCGTCAATCGCCTTTGGAAGATGTTCTTCGGCACCGGCCTGTCGAAGGTCTTGGACGACGTTGGTTCGCAGGGCGAGCCCCCGATAAACCGACAGCTGCTGGACTGGCTGGCCGTTGAATTCGTGGAGAGCGGATGGGACGTGCGCCACATCGTAAAGACAATGCTGCTATCCGAGACCTATCGGCGCTCGAGCGAGCCCTCGGACGAACTGCTCGCGAACGATCCGTATAACCGTCTGCACGGACGCCAGGCCATGGCGCGGCTCGATGCGGAGTTCTTGCGGGACAACGCCCTGGCCGTTAGCGGTCTGCTCAACCGCGCTACCGGCGGGCCCGGCGTCAAGCCCTACCAGCCACCGGGTTACTACAAGGAACTCAATTTCCCCAAGCGCGTGTATGAAGCCGACTTGAACGCAAACCAATTCCGGCGCGGCCTGTACACTCACTGGCAGCGGCAGTACGTGCATCCGGCGCTGATGGCGTTTGACGCCCCAGCGCGCGAGGAGTGCGCCGCCGAGCGCGGCGTGTCCAACACACCCTTGCAGTCACTGGTGCTGCTGAACGATCCCAGCTATGTCGAAGCCGCCCGGGCGTTTGCGGCGAGAATCGTGCGCGAGGGCGGCAAGAGTGCTGCGAAGCGGATCGATTTCGCCTTCCGCGAAGCCTTCTCGCGGCGGCCCCTAGAGGCCGAGCGCGCTGTGCTGCTGGACTTGCTGGAGCGGCACCGCAAGCAGTTCCGAGCGGACTCCGATCGTGCCGAGAAACTGCTCGGCACCGGCATTTCGCGGCATTCCGCCGGAGCCTCCGTCCCCGAGCTGGCGGCGTGGACTAGCGTGGCGCGAGCGCTGTACAACAAGCACGAGTTCCTGATGCGGTACTGACCGATGACCATGCTGAAACCTGCCCTCGACCCGCACCTGTCGCGCCGCGCGTTTCTCGGGCGTGCCTCGATGGGGCTCGGCTCGGTAGCCCTCGCCTCGCTGCTCAAGCCCGACTTGCTCGGGATCCAGCCCGGCGTGGGCGGGTTTCCGAACGCCCCGGCCAAGGTCAAGCGCGTGATCTTCCTGTGCATGGCTGGCGGGCCCGCCCATCTGGAGTTGCTCGACTACAAGCCGGAGCTGGCCAAGCGCAGCGGCGAGCCCATGCCCGAGTCGTTCACGAAGGGCCAGCAGATCGCCCAATTGCAGGGCAAGGAGTTGCGCATCCTCGGGCCGCAGCATCCGTTCAAGCACTACGGCCGGAGCGGCCAGCACATGACTTCGCTGCTGCCCCACATCGGCGGCATCGCCGATGACATCTGCATCGTCCGCTCGATGCAGACCGAGCAGATCAACCACGACACTGCGCACACCTTCATGAACACAGGCTTCCGTCTGCCAGGCCGTCCCAGCATGGGGTCTTGGCTGCTGTACGGGCTGGGCAGCGAATCGGAGGACCTGCCCGGCTTTGTCGTGCTGACATCTGAGGGCGGATCGCAGAGCCAGCCCATCGCGGCCCGGCAATGGAATAGCGGCTTTCTGCCCAGCATCTACCAAGGCGTGAAGTTCAACTCGACGGGCGATCCGGTCAACTACGTGCGCAATCCGGCGGGTGTCAGTCGCGAGATGCAGGGCGACCTGATCAATGCGGTCGGCGAATTGAACACAGTGCAGCAGGGCTGGACCAAGGACCCGGAGATCGCGACGCGGATCTCGCAGTACGAGCTGGCTTTCCGAATGCAGATGAGCGTGCCCGACTTGGTGGATTTTTCAAACGAGCCCCAGCACGTTCTAGACATGTACGGGACGCAAGGCGGAGACGGCACGTTCAATGCGAACTGCCTGCTGGCGCGGCGCATGGCCGAGCGCGGCGTGCGCTTCATCCACCTTTACCACCGCGGCTGGGACCACCACAACGAGATCAAGACGCTGCTGCCGAAGAGCTGCGGCTACGTGGACCAGGGCACGGCTGCCTTGGTGAAGGACCTGAAGCAGCGCGGGATGTTCGACGACACGCTCATCGTGTGGTGCGGCGAATTCGGCCGCACGCCGATGTCGCAGGGATCAAATCCGGACCTGATCGGGCGCGACCATCACATCAAGGGCTTCTCGATGTGGATGGCCGGCGGCGGCATCAAGGGTGGCCACAGCTACGGCGCGACTGACGAGTTGGGGTACAACGCGGTGGAGAACGTCGTGCATGTGCATGACCTGCATGCCACGATGCTGCATCTGTTCGGCATTGACCACACCAAGCTCAACTACCGCTTCCAAGGTCGCGACTTCCGGCTCACCGATGTCCACGGCAAGATTGTGCGGGACATCTTGGCATAGGGTCGAGGTCTACCTGCAATCACCCGGCCCGCGATGGGCGCGCCAGATGACATCCAACCCGCGCTGGGCTAGGCTTGGCGAACCGCGGCCGATCTCCGTGCCAACATCCCGCCCGGCGCAGGGCGGCGGCGCTCAAGCTGCGCTGCCAGCAGCCCTTCCCGGGTAGATCGGACGCAAGCCAAACTCACAACCAGCCGAGGGCGCAACTGACAACCAGCCGAGGGCGCAACTGACGATCAGCCGCAGACCAGCCTGACGATCAGCCGAAGGCGGCGCTGCGGCAGCCGCACCGTCGGGGTGACTGGCACTTGGTTGGCAGCAATTCCGGCTGCAGGCTGGGCAGAGAGCCCTGATCGCGGACGAACCCGTGCCGGGACATCTCGCGCCCGGTGGACATCGACGGGCCTATCCGACTTCACGAATATAAGTTGATAGCAGACAACTCAGATTTTATTAGCACACTACTTGACATACGCTCTAGGCGGTGTATACTGAGTTTGAAAGCGATGCTTTCGCCAACAAAGGAGACAACATGCACATGCTTCAACACACACCGTTCAACCCATGGAGGCCCGCCTTCCGGCTATTGGGTGCGCACGCGGACCCGGCCAGCTGGCTGCCGGCGTTCGACATCACGGAGACGGACGACGCCGTCGTACTGCGCGGCGACGTCCCCGGCGTCCCTCAGGAGGACATCGAGGTCCGCATTGAGGACGACGTCTTGACCGTGCGCGGAGAGCGCAAGCGGATCGAGAAGGGCGACGGCTTCGCCCGCAGCGAGCGCCTGTACGGAAAGTTCGAGCGCGCATTCCGCTTGGGGGACAGCGTTGATGCCGACGGCGTCAAGGCGTCCTACGCCAACGGCGTGCTCGAGCTGACCCTGCCCAAGCGCGAGCCCGCGGACACCAGCCGCTTGGTTCTGATCAACTGATCCCAGGGCCCACGAAGCGGGGCGCGGGCCGGTTCTCTCCGGCCTCCGCCCCGCAGAGCGAACCACGGCTTTCGAGCCAGATTCGCAGAAGGAGCGAGCCATGATCCCGTTCGAAAGGTTCACCCAGAAGGCCCAAGAGGCGGTCCGCCAGACACAGCTGCTCGCGGCCGAGGCCAATCATCAGACCTTGCAGCCGGCGCACCTGCTCGCGGCCCTAGCCGCCGAAGACAACGGCATCGTTCCAGCCGTCCTGTCCAAGCTCGGCATCTCCGTGTCCGACACCGGCCGCCGAGTGCAGCCGCTCCTCGACGCGATACCGGAGGTGCGCGGCGTTGCCGGCGGCACACACCTGGGCGAGTCCCTGCAAGCCGTCTTGGCGCAAGCGGAACGAGAGTCGCGCCGCTTCAAGGACGACTACGTCTCCACGGAGCACCTGCTGCTGGCCATTAGCGCCCAGAAGAAGGATCCCGCAGCCAAGCTCCTGCAGGAACTGGGGGCGACGCACGAGGCCATCCTGCAGGCGCTGGCCTCCATACGGGGAACCCAGCGCGTCAGCGACCAAAACCCGGAAGACAAGTACCAGGCTCTCGAGCGCTACGCCCTCGACCTGACCGCGCAAGCCCGCGAGGGCAAGCTCGATCCGGTCATCGGGCGCGACGAAGAAATCCGGCGGGTGGTCCAGGTGCTCTCGCGCCGCACGAAGAACAACCCCGTCCTGATAGGCGAACCCGGGGTGGGCAAGACGGCCATTGCAGAGGGCCTGGCCCAGAGAATCATCAAAGGCGACGTGCCAGAATCGCTCAAGAACAAGCGCCTGGTGGCCCTGGACCTGTCGGCCATGGTGGCCGGGACAAAGTTTCGCGGTGAGTTCGAGGAACGGCTCAAGGCCGTCTTGCGCGAGATCGAGGACTCGGACGGCGCGATGGTCTGCTTCATCGACGAATTGCACACGCTCGTCGGGGCTGGCGCGGGCGAGGGTTCGCTGGATGCGGCCAACATGCTCAAGCCCGCGCTGGCACGCGGCCAGCTCCGCTGCATTGGGGCAACCACTCTGAACGAGTACCGCCAGCACGTCGAAAAGGACGCAGCGCTCGAGCGCCGCTTCCAGACCGTCCTGGTGGACCAGCCCTCGGTCGAAGACACCATCGCCATTCTGCGGGGGCTCAAGGAGACTTACGAAATCCACCACTCGGTGCGGTACCGCGACGCTGCGCTGGTGGCTGCCGCGACGTTGTCGGACCGGTACATCAGCGACCGGTTCCTGCCCGACAAGGCGATCGATCTGGTCGACGAAGCAGGCGCGACGCTACGGATGCAGGTCGACTCGGTACCGGTCGATGTCGACCGCATGGAGCGCAAAGCGGTCCAGCTTGAGATCGAGCGTCAGGCGCTCCAAAAGGAGGGCGACTCGGCATCGGCCGAGCGGCTGGCGGCCGTGGAGAGCCAGCTCGAAGAGCTCCGCGCCGAGTCCTCGCTGCTGCGCCAGCGCTGGCAGCAAGAGAAGCAGCAGATCAACGAGGTCAAGCGGCTCAAGGAGGAGATCGAGCGGCTTCGCAACGAGCAGGAAGCTGCTGCCCGCGACGGCAACCTCGCAGCGGCGTCGGAGATCCGCTACGGTCGGCTGGTCAAGGCAGAGAACGACTTGGTTAAGGCGACTGCTCAGCTCGAGTCGCAAGGCGGCGACAGTGCGCTGTCGCAGGGGGAAGTGGTCGAGGAGGATATCGCCCGCATCGTGGCCAAATGGACCGGCATCCCGGTGGCCAAGATGCTGCAAGGAGAGGTGGAAAAGCTCGTCCACATGGACGAGGCTCTGCGAGCCAAAGTGATCGGCCAGGACGGCGCCGTCAGCTTGGTCTCGAACGCCGTTCGCCGCAGTCGCGCCGGGCTGAGCGACCCGGACCGCCCGATCGGGACGTTCATCTTCCTGGGGCCGACCGGCGTGGGCAAGACCGAGTTGGCGCGGGTGCTCGCGGAGTTCCTGTTCGATTCGCGCAAGGCGATGGTCCGCGTGGACATGTCGGAATACATGGAGAAGCACTCCGTCGCCCGCATGATCGGTGCCCCACCCGGCTATGTGGGCCACGACGAAGGCGGCCAGCTGACCGAGCACGTGCGTCGCTGCCCGTACTCGGTGGTCCTGCTCGACGAGATCGAAAAGGCCCACCCCGACGTGTTCAACGTCCTGCTGCAGGTGTTGGAGGACGGGAGGCTCACCGACGGCAAGGGACGTACCGTGAGCTTTGCCAACACGGTCATCGTCATGACTTCCAACGTCGGCTCCCAAGACATCCTTGGCAGCGGCAGCATCGGCTTCTCGCTGACCGAGCAGGCCGGCGTGGGTCAATCCGCAATTCGCCGCAAGCTCCTCGATGAATTGGGGCGCACCTTCCGGCCTGAGTTCCTCAACAGAGTCGAAGACATCATCGTCTTCAACAACTTGCGCAAGGAGCATCTCCGAACGATCGTGGACCTGCAGCTCGCAAGGGTGGAAAAACTGCTGGCCAACAAGCGCTTGGCTCTGATCGTCAGCTCGGAGGCCAAGCAGCTGCTCGTCGCGCAGGGCTACGACCAGCAGTTCGGCGCCAGGCCGATGAAGCGGGCTATCCAGAGGCTCATTCAGGATCCGCTGGCTCTGGCAATGCTAGAGGGGCGCTTCGGCGAAGGTGACACCGTGAGGGTGGAACGGGACGGCGACTCAATGCGCTTCGCGTCAGTGCCGAGCGCGGAAGCTCGGATCGCCTGACGGCGCAGGCAGGGAGCTGGGGCGGACCGGTGCTTGCGGAGCCCGCCCGTCATGTGCCGGCGTGATCGCTGATACTATGGCGGGTTGCGGGATTCGATCTGGAACCGGACCCTTCCGGCGGAGTCCCGAGTTGCGTTGCTAGCGTCGGACCCTCTGCCGCAGACGGCCGACGTTGCCGTCGTGGGTGCGGGGCTCGTCGGCCTGTGTGCCGCGCTTTCGCTGAGGCGTCGCGGCGTGCGCCGTGTCGTAGTGCTCGACCGCACCTCGGTGTGTGGTGAGTCGACCGGTTCTAGCGCTGGCGGGTTGTGGCCTGGCCACGAGTGCCTGAGCCTCGCCAATCCCGAGATCATCCGGCAAGCGGCGGCCAGGCACGCCGAGTTGCACCAGCAATTCCCCTGCGATTACGTTCCCAGCGGCTTGCTGGAACTGCTGGCCGACGGCGATGCGGATTCGGCCGCGGATCGGGCGGACCACACTAGGGAAGCGGGGTTTGAGGCCGAGCTGGTGGCGGGTGCCGAGCTCGCGAAGCGAGAGCCGGGCCTGCGGCACCATGGCCCGGCGTTGCACTTCCCCGGCGACGGGTCGATCCACCCGCTGAAACTCGCGTCCGGAATCTCCGCATGGTTGCGGCGCCACGGCGTTTCGGTGTGCCTGCGGGAGGAAGTCCGGAAGGTCTCGCCCGAAGGGCCCGTCATAACGACTGGCACGAGTCGCATTAGCGTCGACAAGGTGGTGTTCGCAGCCGGGGCGTGGACGCCGCTGCTGACGCGGATGCTGGGGTGGAATCCGCCGATTCGCCCATTGCGCGGAACCCTGCTGGCCACGGACGGGCAACCGCCGGAAACCCTCAGAAACGTCGTCCTCGGGCGTCGCTACTACTATTGGCAGCTGGCCAGCGGGCCGGTAGCCGGGGGTGGTTCTGAGGAGGACGTGGGGTTTTTCGAAGATCTGGACGGTTCAGTCGTCGGTGCTATCCGGCAGGAATGCAGCGAACTGTTCCCCGCGTTGCGCGAGGTGGCGTTCACAAGCGGCTGGACAGGTTTTCGGCCGCACTGCGCTGACATGCATCCTGCCGTGGGGCGGGTTCCCGGCCAAGCTGGCATGTTCGTCTCGGCAGGCCACTTCCGCAAGGGCATCCTGCTGGCACCGCTGAGCGGGGAGCTGCTTGCCGGGCAAATGCTGGGCGGCACGACCCCGGACTGGGCCCGGGCGTTTCGTCCGGATCGGTTTTCTCCCGGCGATCCAGATGGTTAACGGGCGTAGCGCCGCCGCGCCGGTCAAGCGCGATGCCGGTCTAGCTTGCGGCGGCGAACCGCTCTGCGACGGCGTTCCAGTCGATGACGTTGTAGAACGCGGCGATGTAGTCGGGCCTGCGGTTCTGGTAGTTCAGGTAGTAGGCGTGCTCCCATACGTCGATACCGAGGATTGGCGTGCGGCCTGCCATCAGGGGAGTGTCCTGGTTGGGCGTCGATTCGACGGCCAAGCTGCCGCCGTCGACGCTCAGCCAAGCCCATCCGCTGCCGAAACGGTTGGCGGCCGCCGCGGAGAACTGCTCTTGGAATCCGCCGAAGCTGCCGAAGGCCGCGTTGATGGCCGCGGCCAGGTCTCCCGAGGGCTCGCCTCCGCCTGAGCCGCTCATGATCGTCCAGAACAGCGAGTGGTTGGCGTGGCCGCCGCCATTGTTGCGGACCGCCGGGTTGGACACTGCATCAGCGTCAGCGACTAGGTCATTGATTTCCATGTCGGCTAAGGCCGTGCCGGCGACGGCGGCGTTGAGCTTGGCCACGTAGGCGGCGTGGTGCTTGCCATGGTGGATTTCCATCGTGCGTGCGTCGATGTGCGGCTCGAGCGCGCCGAAATCGTAAGGAAGGTCGGGAACTGAAAAAGCCATGCTTGGATGCTCCTTGGTTTGACTGGAAAGTAGAAACCTATGTTAGCAGCCATCGGAGAAACCGTTCTCAGGCTGTCCAGCGCGAGTGAAGCTGTCACCGCCTAGGAGCCCGGGACGCATGTCGATGGTTGCGAGGCGCTTGCTCACCAACGCCGTCGCGGGCCCGTCCAGAGGCGCAGGCGCATCCCAGATCGGCCGATACCGGGCGTCCGAGCACACATCACGAGCCTTGTCTGGTCTCGCATCGAGACTGACTTGCCCGGGCAGGGCCGCGGCCACAGACTGCTCCGTGTCTAGCGACAATTAGAGCTTTCGGGTATCGACGAATGGGAGCGCTTTTCGGCGAGCGGCGCGGCAGCAGGCATTGTTCCGGGCATTCCGCTCGCCCGTGGCGATCTCAGCCTGCCTGTTCCTGCGCGGATGGCAGCTCTTGACGCTGTTGCACTGAGCGGCGGCCTCGTAGGACGATACTTCGGGTTCCCGATGCGCGGCCGGAGCCACTGCCACTGGTCTTGGGGCGTGGCCTTCCGGCAGGGGCCACCAATGAACTCCGGAGCTGGATTCGCCAGTCGGCACCTGCCTCCCGGTGTCGTGTTGTCAGCAGCAATCATTCCGGCCCGGGATCCTGCGCCACGGAGCGCGCAGTCGTGCGCAAGAGTGCTGACGATCAAGCCTAGCTAGAGGTCGCCGACCTTCGCAAGCAACTCTTCGCCGCTGTTGCAGGTCAGCAGCAGCACGCCAACCCTATCCAATGCCTGCTGCGCCCGCGGCGTTTCCAGCACCGGTGCTATTTGGTCGGCGGTCCCCTCGCCGAACTTGTGACGCACCATGTTGAGGAAGGCCTTAGTGCTCAAGGCGCGTCCCTCGGCGAGTCCCTCGGCGCGTCCCTCGGCGAGTCCCTCGGCGCGTCCCTCGGCGAGTCCCTTGGCGAGTCCCTCGGCCGCTCCCGCCTCCCGGATGTTGTCCATCACAGTCCTCATGTCACCCTCCAGAGCATCCCTCAATTCCCTCAGCCCTGCGCCCTCGCTCAGCGTCGATCCTGATTGCCGATCCGCCAGCGGGAGCACCTTCATTATCCACCGCACCAACACGCGCCGCAGGTTCAATCACTCCTCGCCAGCCAGCCATTGGTCCAGCAACCGGAGTCCGGTCTCTCCTTCAGCCAGTGATTCCGCGCGCTGTGGCCAAAGAACCGAATCGGAGACACTGCACCCGCCCCGCAAACGGGGTTACGCCACTTGTTCACCAGCAGTTAGCTCACTGCAGGCCGAAGGGCACCAGCGGCGGCAGCGGTCGGTCGATCATCTCGTTCGCATCCCGCGATGTCGCGCATCGGCGGTTCGGCCTCGCGGGTCCAGCGTGGGTGCCTTGCCGAGGCGCGGGGCTTGCCTGGGTGCGTTATCCGGGCAGTTCGATCTGCCCGCGGCGATCTCGATCTGCCGATCCTCGCTCCGGTACCACGAATATACGCTGTTCCGCCGAGCGGCGATCAAGGACGGTGAGACTCCGGATTCTCGCTGCGCGGACCGTGCGGCCGCCTAGCTTTGGGGCTCGGCCACTTGGCAGGAGCTACCAATAGGTGCTGATGCTGGATACGCTTGGCGGTAACTGCGTCCCGGCGTCGTGTTGTCATTAGCACTCGTGTCGCCACGGAACCTGGCACCGGAGAGAGCGCAGCCATACACAGCAGTGCTGACAATCAAGCTTGGCTAGAGGCCGCGGACCTTCGCAAGCAACTCTTCGCCGCTGTTGCAGGTCAGCAGCAGCACGCCAACCCTATCCAATGCCTGCTGCGCCCGCGGCGTTTCCAGCACCGGTGCTACCTGGTCGGCGGTCCCCTCGCCGAACTTGTGACGCACCATGTTGAGGAAGGCCTTAGTGCTCTCGGCGCGTCCCTTGGCGAGTCCCTCGGCCGCTCCCGCCTCCCGGATGTTGTCCATCACTGTCCTCATGTCACCCTCCAGAGCATCCCTCAATTCCCTCAGCCCTGCGCCCTCGCTTAGCGTCGATCCTGATTGCCGACCCGCCAGTGGGAGCACCTTCATTATCCACCGCACCAACACACGCCGCAAGTTCGCCCATTCCTCGCCAGCCAGCCATTCGTCCAGCAGGCGGAGCTCGGCTCCTGCTGCTGCCGGTGACTCCGCTCGCTGTATACGCAACACCGAATCAGCGACGTTGCGCAGCGACCTGTCCAGTCCCGGGCTGCGCCATGTGTCCACCAGCAGGTACCTCATCTGCATGCCGTACGGCACGAGCCCCGGCAGTGTCCGGTCGATCATGTCATTAATGTCCTCGGGCACCGACCAGGGAGCCTTCCCGCTGTAGATCACCATTGGCAGCACTTGCGGCAGGCGCTGCAGCTCCCGGACTTCCTGACGTGCCAGCAAGCCTCGGTAGAACTGGCCGACATAGTTGGCCATGCGCAGCGGCATGGTCCAGTCGCGCCGGGACTGGAACTCGAGCATGACGTAGACATAGAGGAGCCCGCCGTCGCGGGTGCCGACTTCCCAGATCAGGTCGTTCTCGCTCTGTTTCATTCCTTCGCTGACGTGGCGGGCCGCGACAAGCTTGAGTGTAGACATTTCGAGCCGCTCGCCCACGGCCGTGGATGCGAATCCCAAGATTAGATCCTTGGCGACTCTCAGTTCAGCGAAGAGCCCCCGGTTGATGCCGTCAAGTTCAGGGTGTGCCATTATATTTGTTGTCCCTCCTGCTCATTAATCCATACAGTAGCACACTTATTGCAAAATATACAAGAACAAAAATAGAATTCCATTCGATTTCACATTTGAAGGCTTGCCTCGTTGTCGGCTCTTGGGTTCGGTTGCTCGTGGCATATCGAGCGCGGCCTCGTGCTTGTCTAAGGCCCGGCCAGTGGCGCGACGGACGCCCGGAAGTCAGCGAATCTCTTCAAACCACAGCTAACGGCCTGTAGCGTATGGCGATGGTCGAGAGATCCTTGCTCCTCGACATGGCCAGGGGCCTAGCCGAAGCCGCCGGAGTATCGCAAATCGGCAGTTCCTAGGCGCTTGAGCGCCCCGCTCGAGGCTTGTGGGCCCGACTCGACCCGAACTTGACAGTTTAGGACTCTCCGCTGCAGGCTGCTAGAACTTGTCGAGGCCCTCGGTCAGCTCGATGTAGGTGCCCCACGGATCGGCGGCGCGAGTGAAGCTGTCACCGCCTAGGAGCCCGGGACGCATGTCGATGGTCGCGAGACCCTTGCTCACCAACGCCGTCGCGGGCCCGTCCAGAGGCGCAGGCGCATCCCAGATCGGCCGATACCGGGCGTCCGAGCACACATCACGAGCCTTGTCTGGTCTCGCATCGAGACTGACTTGCCCGGGCAGGGCCGCGGCCACAGACTGCTCCGTGTCTAGCGACAATTAGAGCTTTCGGGTATCGACGAATGGGAGCGCTTTTCGGCGAGCGGCGCGGCAGCAGGCATTGTTCCGGGCATTCCGCTCGCCCGTGGCGATCTCAGCCTGCCTGTTCCTGCGCGGATGGCAGCTCTTGACGCTGTTGCACTGAGCGGCGGCCTCGTAGGACGATACTTCGGGTTCCCGATGCGCGGCCGGAGCCACTGCCACTGGTCTTGGGGCGTGGCCTTCCGGCAGGGGCCACCAATGAACTCCGGAGCTGGATTTGCCAGTCGGCACCTGCCTCCCGGTGTCGTGTTGTCAGCAGCAATCATACCGGCCCGGGATCCTGCGCCACGGAGCGCGCAGTCGTGCGCAAGAGTGCTGACGATCAAGCCTAGCTAGAGGTCGCCGACCTTCGCAAGCAACTCTTCTCCGCTGTTGCAGGTCAGCAGCAGCACGCCAACCCCATCCAATACCTCCTGCGCCCGCGGCGTTTCCAGCACCGGTGCTATCTGGTCGGCGGTCCCCTCGCCGAACTTGTGACGCACCATGTTGAGGAAGGCCTTAGTGCTCACGGCGCGTCCCTCGGCGCGTCCCTCGGCGCGTCCCTCGGCGCGTCCCTTGGCGAGTCCCTTGGCGAGTCCCTCGGCGAGTCCCTCGGCCGCTCCCGCCTCCCGGATGTTGTCCATCACTGTCCTCATGTCACCCTCCAGAGCATCCCTCAATTCCCTCAGCCCTGCGCCCTCGCTTAGCGTCGATCCTGATTGCCGACCCGCCAGTGGGAGCACTTTCATTATCCACCGCACCAACACACGCCGCAAGTTCGCCCATTCCTCGCCAGCCAGCCATTCGTCCAGCAGGCGCAGCTCGGCTCCTGCTGCTGCCGGTGACTCCGCTCGCTGTATACGCAACACCGAATCAGCGACGTTGCGCAGCGACCTGTCCAGTCCCGGGCTGCGCCATGTGTCCACCAGCAGGTACCTCATCTGCATGCCGTACGGCACGAGCCCCGGCAGGGTCCGGTCGATCATGTCATTAATGTCCTCGGGCACCGACCAGGGAGCCTTCCCGCCGTAGATCACCATTGGCAGCACTTGCGGCAGGCGCTGCAGCTCCCGGACTTCCTGACGTGCCAGCAAGCCTCGGTAGAACTGGCCGACATAGTTGGCCATGCGCAGCGGCATGGTCCAGTCGCGCCGGGACTGGAACTCGAGCATGACGTAGACATAGAGGAGCCCGCCGTCGCGGGTGCCGACCTCCCAGATCAGGTCGTTCTCGCTCTGTTTCATTCCTTCGCTGACGTGGCGGGCCGCGACAAGCTTGAGTGTAGACATTTCGAGCCGCTCGCCCACGGCCGTGGATGCGAATCCCAAGATTAGATCCTTGGCGATTCTCAATTCAGCGAAGAGCCCCCGGTTGATACCGTCAAATTCAGGGTGTGCCATTATATTTGTTGTCCCTCCTGCTCATTAATCCATACAGTAGCACATTTATTGCAAAATATACAAGAACAAAAATAGAATTCCATTCGATTTCACATTTGAGGGCTTGCCTTGTTGTCGGCTCTTGGGTTCGGTTGCTCGTGGCATATCGAGCGCGGCCTCGTGCTTGTCTAAGGCCCGGCCAGTGGCGCGACGGACGCCCGGAAGTCAGCGAATCTCTTCAAACCACAGCTAACGGCCTGTAGCGTATGGCGATGGTCGAGAGATCCTTGCTCCTCGACATGGCCAGGGGCATGGCCGAAGCCGCCGTAGTATCGCAAATCGGCAGTTCCTAGGCGCTTGAGCGCCCCACTCGAGGCTTGTGGGCCCGACTCGACCCGAACTTGACAGTCTAGGACTCTCCGCTGCAGGCTGCTAGAACTTGTCGAGGCCCTCGGTCAGCTCGATGTAGGTGCCCCACGGATCGGTCAGGAACGCCACTGACAGGCCGATGTTTTCGATCCTGCGGAATGCGATGTCGAACTTCACGCCATCGGCCTCGAGCTTTCGACAAAAGCTCTCCAAGTCGTCGACTTCGAATCCAATATGGTCGACCACGCGGCCCTTGGTCGGCGCGACCGGATCGCTGGCTTTGGCGAATGTCAGTTCGATGCCGGGCACATCGGCCTTCCGGAACGGGCCTCGCGTGCCGGGCTTGCCGCCGAAGTGCTTGACGTACCAGGCTTGGGTAGCCTCGTCATCATCGGTGAAGATGTGAATGTGGTGGCTGTCAATGCCCTCCAGCGCCTTGTCTTCCATCAACTCGACGCGCACGCCGTCCGGGCCCTTGGCGAAGGCCATGTAGACATCTTGGTCGGTGTTGTGATGCACGTCCGAGGTGGCGCCGGCCACGACGTCCGTGGTGACGATATCGATTCCGGCGGCCTTGAGTCTCGGCACAAGGCCGTGCAGGTCCGGCACCTTGAAGCCGAGATGGTTGACGGTGCTGCCATTGCTCTCGCCCGTGGGTTCCTGCGCTCGCAGGAAGAGCAGTGTATTGGGTAGCTTGATCACGTCGGTCTTGCCGAACTTTGCTGCCTGCCCGCCCAGCAGCTCTGCCCAGAATTGCTTGTGGGCCTCGACATCTGTGACGTTGAGATGGTGGTGGCCGACTGCGAACGGGTTATCGCGGGCTGCCAGCAGCTGGGCCGATACCGGGGCGGCCAGCGCTAGCGCCAGGCTGCAGGCCAGAAGGGCGGGAAGCATTCGGTGCATAACGCCAAAGAGTGTAGCAGCGATGATGCCGAAACGTGCGTCGTACACTTGACGGTTAGGCGATGAGCAATCAAGACCTGCACTGGATCGCCAGCTATATCTGGGGTATCGCCGACGACGTTCTCCGAGACCTGTAGGTGCGCGGCAAGTATCGCGATGTGATCCTGCCGATGACCGTGCTGCGCCGCTTGGATGCGGTGTTGGAAGGCACGAAGGAGGCCGTGCTTGATATGAAGGCGACGCTGGACGGCCCCGGAGTGGTCGAACAGGCCCAGGCACTGCGGCAGGCAGCGGGCCAGGCCTTCTACAATTGCTCGCAGTTCACTCTGCACGACCTGCGAGCACGCGCCAGCCGCCAGCAGCTGGAGGCCGACTTCCGGGCCTACTTGGACGGCTTCTCGCCCAACGTGCAGGACATTCTGGAGAGTATTGAGTTCCGCAACCAGATACCCCGCCTGTCCCGCTCCGACTCCTTGGGCACGCTGATCGAGAGACTCACCTCGGCGGAGATCAACCTGGGCCCCAATCCGGTCCGGAATGGCGATGGGTCTATCCGTCACCCGGGCCTCGACAACCACGGCATGGGCACGATCTTCGAGGAATTGGTGCGGCGCTTCAACGAGGAGAACAACGAGAAGGCGGGCGAGCACTGGACGCCGCGGGATGCTGTGCGGATGATGGCCAAGCTGGTCTTCCTCCCGATTGCGAGCGAGATCCAGTCCGGCACATACCTGCTCTACGACGGTGCCTGCGGTACCAGCGGAATGCTGACCGTCGCCGAGGAAACGCTGCGGCGAATCGCGGCCGAGCATGGCAAGGAGGTTTCCACGCACCTGTACGGGCAGGAGATCAACGCCGAAACGTACGCCATCTGCAAGGCGGACCTGCTATTGAGAGGGGAGGGCGCGGCTGCCGATAACATCGAGGGCGGGCCGGAGCGGTCCCCGCTGTCCAGCGACGCGTTCCCTTCCCGCGAGTTCGACTTCATGGTCTCCAATCCTCCTTATGGGAAGAGCTGGAAGACCGACCTAGAGCGCATGGGCGGCAAGGAGGGGATGCACCACCCGCGCTTCGTGGTCGAGCACGCGGGCGATCCTGAATTCGGTGGCCGACCTCGCCGACCGGCTGGGGGAAAAGCTCGGCCCGGGGCCGCATCGCGACTATAACGCAATCATGGATACTGTCGCGAGAGAAGCAAGCGAGCTAGATGTCAAAGCTGATGGCGAAGCGCAAGAAGCTGCTGCGGGACTCGCTGGCGGAGCGCAGCGAGGAGGCCGAGCGGGTAGTCAAGAAGAGACATAAGCTGGCGAAGACTGATCCCTATCCGCTTTGCGGGCTCTATGAGGCGAGCCTTGCGGGCAAGCCCTGCTTTGTCGAGTACGAGCCGGACCCGCAACTGCGCGACACGGAGCAGGTGCCACTGCTGGAGGAATGGGGGATCGAGGGGTTTCTGCGGCGGGAGGTGGTGCCCTCCGCTCCCGACGCGTGGTACGTGCCGGGCAGCGTGAAGGTAGGCTACGAGATCAGCTTCACGCGCTACTTCTACAAGCCGAAGCAACTGCGCCCGCTGGAGGAGATCCGCGCTGGGATCTTGGCATTGGAGAGCGAGACGGAGGGGTTGCTGGCGGATATACTGCGCCAGTGAATGCTAGGAGGCCGCAATGAGCGAAATCATCTTTGAAGTTACTGAAGACGAAGTGGACGGAGGATACTCGGCCAGCGCGGTTGGCTATGGCATCCATACCCAAGGTGACTCTCTGGACGAGATCCGCCGGAATATCAAGGAGGCTGTCGATTGCTACTTTGACGACAAAATGCCGCGGCCGAGCTTGATCCGTCTGCACTTCGTGCGCGACGAGCTGCTCGTGGCATGAAGTTGCCTCGAGATCTCAGTGGCGCAGAGCTCCAGGCGGCGCTGAGGCGGGTGGGCTACGAAACCGTAAGACAGCGAGGCTCCCACGTGCGAATCACAACAGCCTCGCCGAAACCCAGCGAGCCTTGGACATTGCGCTCTTCATCAATGGCCTGCCGACCCTCACGTTCGAGCTGAAGAACAGCCTCACCAAGCAGACGGTTGCGGACGCCGTCGAGCAGTACAAGCGCGATCGCGATCCCCGCGAGAAGCTGTTCGAGTTCGGGCGCTGCGTGGCCCACTTCGCCACGGACGAGAGCCAAGTGCTCCTCTGCACGCATTTGAAGGACAAGGGATCTTGGTTCCTGCCCTTCAACCGGGGCTGGAACGACGGCGCGGGCAACCCGCCCAATCCCGATGGCATCAAGACCGAATACCTATGGCGAGACGTGCTGGCCCGCGAGAGCCTAGCCAACATTCTGGAGAATTACGCGCAGGTTGTGGGGACGAAGGACGACAAGACGGGCCGACGGCGGAAGGTCCAAGCTTGGCCGCGTTTCCACCAGCTCGACGTCGTGCGCAGGCTGCTGGCTGACGCAGGCGCGCACGGGGCCGGCCGCCGTTACTTGATCCAGCACTCGGCAGGTAGCGGCAAGAGCCACTCCATCGCCTGGCTGGCGCACCAGCTGATCGGGCTCACCAAGGGCGGAAGCCGGGTTTTGACTCCGTGATCGTGGTTACGGATCGCGTACTTCTCGATCGGCAGATTCGGTACACGATCCAGAAGTACGCCCAAGTCAAGGCCACTGTGGGGCACGCCGAGCGTTCGGGCGACTTACGCCGGTTCCTTGAATCCGGAAAGAAGCTCATCATTTCTACGGTGCAGAAATTCCCGTTCATTCTCGACGAGAT
>OZ242276.1:3005000-3945000 GCA_965207255.1 Bryobacterales bacterium
AGGCCACTGGCTGGACTAGGGGGCGTCACTGCCTGCCGCATCCAACCAAAGCGCGAAGGCCGCCGACGCAGGGCGCGGGAGTCAGACCGCGGGGGCTAAGCTCCGCGGTCGAGAGGAAAACAGTCCAGACCGCCGGCTAAGGCCCCCAAGCAGTGCTCAGTGGGTAAGGAAGTCCAGTCGCGACGACAGCCAGGAGGTTGGCTTAGAAGCAGCCATCCTTTAAAGAAAGCGTAACAGCTCACTGGTCGAGCGTCTGGGCGCCGAAAATGTAACGGGGCTCAAGCACTGCGCCGAAGCCGCGGGTTCCGGCCCCCCCTCCGGGGGGCGCGCCGGGGCGGTAGGAGAGCGTTCGCGTCGCCGCCGAAGGCGGGCCGGGAGGCCCGTTGGAGGGGCGCGAAGCGACTCTGCCAGCATTAGTAGCGAGAAGCCAGGCGAGAACCCTGGCCGCCGCAAGTCTCAGGTTTCCCGGGCAAGGTCGATCCGCCCGGGGTTAGTCGGGTCCTAAGGCGAGGCCGCGAGGCGTAGCCGATGGGCGCGCGGTGAATATTCCGCGACCGCCATGCCATCGATTGAACGACGGGGTGACGCAGGAAGCGAAGCGGGAGGGGCGATGGAAGCCCCCTTTGGCCGCACCGAGGCCGCCGGGCAGGCAAATCCGCCCGGCGCGAAGGCCGAGGGCGGACGCGAGGCCGCGAGGCCGCAAAGCCGCGTAGCTACACTGCCGGGAAAAACCTCTAAGGAGAGGGCACGGCGCCCGTACCGCAAACGGACACACGTAGACGGGAAGAGCATTCTCAGGCGCTCGGGTGATTGGTTGTCCAGGAACTCGGCAAACTGGCCCCGTAACTTCGGGAGAAGGGGCGCCCCCGCGAGGGGGCCGCAGGGAAACGGCTCAGGCGACTGTTTAGCAAAAACACAGGTCTCTGCAAAGTCGAACACGACGTATAGGGGCTGACGCCTGCCCGGTGCCGGAAGGTTAACAGGAGCGGTGAGCTTCGGCGAGGCCGCGAATCGAAGCCCCGGTGAACGGCGGCCGTAACTATAACGGTCCTAAGGTAGCGAAATTCCTTGTCGGGTAAGTTCCGACCTGCACGAATGGCGTAACGATCTGAGCGCTGTCTTGACAACCAGCCCGGCGAAGTTGTGGTACCGGTGAAGACGCCGGTTACCCGCCAAAGGACGGAAAGACCCCGTGCACCTTGACTGCAGCTTGGCAGTGATGCACGACATGGCGCGCGCAGCATAGGTGGGAGGCTTGGAGACCGCGCTCGCGGGCGCGGCGGAGCCGCCGTTGAGATACCACCCTCGCAATGTCGTGGATCTAACCTGGGGCCGTGAAGCCGGCCCAGGGACCCTGCCTGGCGGGTAGTTTGACTGGGGCGGTCGCCTCCCAAAGCGCAACGGAGGCGCGCGAAGCTCGGCTCAGGCTGTTTGGAAACCAGCCCTAGAGCGCAATGGTACAAGCCGGGCTGACTGCGAGACTGACAGGTCGAGCAGGTGCGAAAGCAGGCCATAGTGATCCGGCGGTTCCGCATGGAAGGGCCGTCGCTCAACGGATAAAAGGTACGCCGGGGATAACAGGCTGATCCGGGCCAAGAGTTCATATCGACGCCCGGGTTTGGCACCTCGATGTCGGCTCATCGCATCCTGGGGGTGGAGCCGCTCCCAAGGGTTGGGCTGTTCGCCCATTAAAGCGGTACGCGAGCTGGGTTCAGAACGTCGCGAGACAGTTCGGTCCTTATCCTTGGCGGGCGCAGGAAACTTGAGGGAAGCTGCCTCCAGTACGAGAGGACCGAGGCGGCTGGACCGCTTGTGAGCCAGCTGTCACGCCAGTGGCACCGCTGGGTAGCGAAGTCCAGAGGGGAGAAGCGCTGAAAGCATCTAAGCGCGAAACCCCGCCCGAGACCAGGTTTCCCCACGAGGGCACTCGCAGACGACGAGTTGGATAGGACGGGTGTGCAAGCGCGGCGACGCGCGCAGCTGACCGTTACTAATCGCCCCACCGGCTTGCCCGCAAAACTTGCCCCGGGCCGCGAGGCCCGGCGGCGCTGACGCGATTGCGCGACCTTCGCCCGCGACCCGGGCCCGTGCGGCCCGGGCCCCTCCCGGGTGGCCCCAGCGGGGAGGCCACACCCGTTCCCGTCCCGAACACGGCAGTTAAGCTCCCCAGCCCCGATGGTACTGCGCCGGCAACGGCGTGGGAGAGTAGGACGCCGCCCGGACCCCCCCGGCGGGCGCCAACCGGCGCCCGCCCCGCTCCTCAAGCTCTCCAGCCCGCGGCCGGCCGGCGCGCTAGCCAAGGCCCAGCTGGTGCGTTCCGATGCCCAGGCCCGGCAGCATCACCGGGATGCCGTCGTCGACGCGGTAGACCGTGGCGCCGTCGCCGGTCACCAGCCCCGCCGCCAGCGGCCGCTCCACCGGCGTGCCGTCGGCATGCTTGACCGCCCCGCTCGCGATGGCCTCGTTCAGCGCGGCCAGCAGCTCTTCCCCCAACTCCACCACCGGTTCCTTGGTCACCGGGCAGCACAAGATTTCCAGCAGTTCCGCGCTCACAGCCATGCTCAGACCCCAATCCTACCCTCCAGCATAGTAGACGGACTCGTGCCGTCCCAAGTCCGATCCAAAGCTTGCGGGCGCTCTGCCCACCGGAGCAGCCCTTGGACTGGCCGTACGGCTCGGCGGGGCCAGCCAGCATTGACATCCTCCCCGGGCTCGGCTATAGTTAACGAACCGCACGGCCTCCGCGTAGACGGAAATGCCGCGTGGAAACTCGGGCGCTTTGCTCGCTGAGGGGTCGGCCAGCGTTCGCCACGGCCAACGCTGTTGCTTGATGGGGCTCGTCCCACAAGAC
Source organism: Bryobacterales bacterium (assembly GCA_965207255.1). Lineage (GTDB taxonomy): Bacteria > Acidobacteriota > Terriglobia > Bryobacterales > UBA6623 > VXMF01. Next base: position 3,007,852 of record OZ242276.1, read on the forward strand.
CGGTGCATACATGCAGGCGGAAGCAGAAGAAACCAAGCCGGTTGCAGACGAGACCACTTCCAGCGTCACTGCAGCGGCGGAGCCATCCCTCGCGGCAGTGCCCCCTGCCCCGGACCTTCCGACTCCGCAGCCAGCGGAAACCGCTGGCGAAGCGCAGGACGGTAGCGGTGCACCCGCCGATCCGGCCGCCGGGGAAGCCGCGCCTGCCGAAGCGACCGCTGCCCCGCCTGCTAGCGAGAACCCTACGGCGGCCGGGACACAGCCGCCGGCTGCGGCTCGCGCCGAGATTCCCGCCCCTGAGCCGCCCGCCGCCATAGGGGAAGCTGCTGCCCTCGGCACCGCGGTCCCGCCGCCGCAAGGGCCTCCAGCCATGGCGGAGCTGGCTCAAGCATCGCCGTCTGAAGGAGAATCGGGCGATCCAGCGGCAATTACTGCGGAAGCCGGGCCGGAGGCCGCCGGGGCCGCTGCCGAACTGGCTCCGGCCGCCGCATCCGCGCCGCCGCCAGCGCCCGCCGTCCCCGTCGCTGCGCCCTCATCGCCCGGTGGGTCGGCGGCCATACCGGGATTGCCCGACTTGGCCGGCCCGGAAGAGGATCTGCTGGACGACATCCCGGAATTCGAAGATCCCGAAATGCTGCCGGACATTCCGTCCGACGCGGGATCGGTCGTCCGCGCCGGAGCACGTTGCAAGGGCAAGGTTGTCGCGGTGCGCGACTCGGGCGTGATCGTGGCATTCGGGACCAAAGTCGAAGGCAGCGTGCCGTTAGTCGAGTTTCGCGACGCCGATGGCACGGTCTCCGTCGAGCCCGGCCAAGAGATCGAAGTCTTGGTCGAGCGGATGGGGGCTCCCGGCGAGTACGCCGCCCTGTCGTTCAAGCGCATCCGCGAACTTGACGCTTGGGCCGGCATCCAAGAGGCGCACGCGAAGAGCCTGCCTTTGCGGGGCACGATCGTCGGGGCTGTCAAGGGCGGCCTGAAAGTGGACGTCGGCGTGTCGGCCTTCATGCCCGGGTCACAGATCGACATCCGACCGGTCCGCAACGTGGATGCATGGATCGGCAAGGAAGTCGACGTAGCGGTCATCGAGTGCGACCGGCGGCGCGGCAACGTTGTCGTCTCCCGTAGCAGCCTCCTCAGCGCGCGGCAGCGCCAACTGCGGACCGAGACGCTGAGCAAGCTCGCAGTGGGCGAGCCCGCCACGGGGGTGGTCACGACCATCACCTCGTTCGGTGTCTTCGTCGACCTCGGTGGCATCGAAGGCATGATCAAGTTCGCCGACCTCTCCTACGGTCGTGTCGGCAAGGCCGAAGACCACGTGCAGGCGGGCATGGAACTGACCTCGAGGGTCATGCGCATTGACGAAGCAAGGGGAAAGATCGTCTTGAGCTTGAAGGCGATGCAGCCTGACCCGTGGCTCACGGTTGCGGAGCGCTACGCCCCCGGGCAACGAGTGCGCGGACGGGTTGCCAGCGTGAAGGACTACGGTGCTTTCGTCGAGCTCGAGCCGGGCGTGGAGGGATTGATCCATTTCTCCGAGATCGACTGGTCGCGCCGCGCCAAGCATCCCACCAAGACATTCACGCCGCATACCGAAGCGGAAGCGGTCGTGCTAGCGGTTGACCCGGACCAGCGCCGCATTTCTCTGAGTTCCAAGCGCCTCACGCCCGATCCCTGGGACACCCATGCCGCCAGCCTGGAAGTCGGCCAAGTGGTCAAGGGTGTTGTGCGCAAGATCGAGAACTATGGGCTCTTCGTCGAGATCGCGCCGGGCATCGAGGGCTTGGTGCATGTCTCGGACCTGTCTTGGGATTCGCGCCCGACCCATCCCCGGGAGGTTGCACAAAAGGGGCAGGAGATTTCGACTGTGATCCTCCAGGCCGATCTGGCGAACCGCAAGCTCTCGCTCGGCGTCAAGCAACTCCAGCCGGATGCTTGGGATGCCTTCTTGATCGAGAACTCTGTCGGCGATATCTTGCCCGGCACGGTGCGGCGAATCGCGAAATTCGGAGCGTTCGTCGAACTCGCGGCCGGGGTGGAAGGCCTGTGCCACAGTTCCCAACTCCCGAGAGATCGCAGCGCGATCAAGCCCGGGCAGCAACATCAGTTCGAGATCCTCGAACTCAACGAGCGCACGCGGCGCATCGGGCTTCGCTACCGTTAGCCAGGCGCAATGGGACGCCCCCCAGATTGCGGTACAATGGCGCTACAAGGGAGGGTTAACCCAGATCACATGACAAAAGCAGAACTCGTCTCCGAGGTCGTAAATTCCACCAGCACCACCCGCCAAGAGGCGGACGTGATCGTGGACACGGTCTTAGATAGCATCGTCAGTTCGCTCACTAAGGGAGAGAAGGTCGAATTGAGAGGCTTTGGAAGCTTCCGCACTCGTCAGCGCCCGGCCCGCCAGGGACGCAATCCGCGTTCTGGAGAGATGGTCGAGGTCCCGTCCAAGACAATTCCGTTTTTCAAGGCCAGCAAGCAGTTGCGCGACGCCGTCGGCGATTCCGAGCCGACAGAATAGCCCCCAGCCCGTACTTTTTGCGGGTGACCGATGGATTTCCTTTGGACCCCGTGGCGCTACAGCTACGTCACCGGAGCGCCCGAGGGCGGCGACCCGCGGGGGTGCGTCTTCTGCCGCATCGCGAACGCAGGCGCAGCCGACCGTCAGTCGCTGCTGCTGCATCGGGCGAAGCACAACTTCATTGTCCTGAATCGTTATCCGTACACTAGCGGCCACATGCTGGTCGTGCCGTACCGGCATGTCGCGAAGCTGGCCGCTGCCTCGGAAGAGACCGGGGCGGAAATGATGGACTTGACGCGTCGCATTGAGCGCGTCCTGGACAAGCTCTACCAACCCGACGGAGTCAATATCGGGATGAACATCGGACGCGCCGCCGGCGCTGGCGTGGCCGGTCACATCCACATGCACGCCTTGCCGCGTTGGGCGGCGGATTCGAATTTCGCGACGGTCATCGGAGAGACTCGCGTGCTGCCGGAGGCTCTGGAAGTGACTTGGGAGCGGGCCCGGGCCGAGTTCGAGCGGTCTTGAGTGGGCCGTGTCACGGCCCGCGACGGCGCAGCGCTTCCTATAATCACAACCATGGGAGCAAACAGTGCATCACTGCTGAATGCGGCCGTGGCGCTGTACGCGGTGAGCCTGCTCGACTCGCTGTACGCAGTGGTGAGGCCCCGGCACCAGTTGTCGCGGCTGGCCGTTTGCGCCTTCGTGGCGGCTGCTGGCGCGCACTTCGTCTCGTTGGCGCTGGAGAGTTGGGAGCTGGGCCGGCTTGCTGTCCAGACGCTGCAGCAGATGTCTTCGATGGCGGCGTTGTTCATGGCGGCCGCCTTCTTGGCCGTCTATGCGCGATTCAAGTACTCGAGCTTGGCGGTCTTCGCATTCCCGCCCGTGTTCCTGCTGGCGTTGGCGGGGGCTTTGGGCGGCACCGCCCCGGCGACATCGCGACCCATGCTCCAGTGGTGGATTTCCGCGCATGCCGCATTGTTCCTGCTGGGCTACGCTGCGCTGTTTCTGGCCTGCGTGGCGGGACTGATGTACCTCATCCAAGAGCGTGACCTGAAAGCCAAGCGCCAGAGGCCGTTTTCCGACCGCCTGCCGCCGCTCGGCAAGCTGGACGAGATCGGCTACAAGGCGCTCGCGGCGGCATTTGTGCTGATTACGCTGGGACTGATCGCTGCCTCGGTCTGGGCCTTCGCCAAGTGGGGTTCGAACTGGGTCGTAGACCCGACGATCGCACTGGCGTTCCTCACCTGGGGGATTGCGTTCGGGATCGTCATGGGCCGGCTGGCGGCCGGCTGGCGCGGCCACAAGGGCGCCTATCTAGCCATCGCCGGATTCATTTGCGCTGCGCTGACTTGGATTGTCAACAGCGGCGCCCACACCTTCATGGGCCGATGAAGATCCAACTCGTCGGGATGAACCACAAGACCGCGCCGCTGGCGGTGCGCGAGCGCCTCGCCCTCTCGGAAGAGGGTGCGGGCGAGTTGGCGCGGGAATTGACGCACGGTGACTTGATCGACGAAGCCGTGGTCCTGTCCACCTGCAACCGCGTGGAGTTCATCGCCAGCGGCGAGCCGGACGCCTTGCACGGGGAGTTCCTGCGGCGCTTCAGCGACTCGGTCAATGGCTCCGGCCCGCCGCAGGGCACCTTGTACAACTTGGCCGAGCGGCAGGCCGTGCGCCACGTTTTTCGCGTGGCGTCGAGCCTGGACTCGATGGTGGTGGGAGAGCCGCAGATCTTGGGCCAGGTGCGAGAGGCTTACCAGCGCGCGAAGGAAGCCGGCGCCCTGGGCGGCCCGCTGGAGCGCTTGATGTCGCATGCCTTCCACGTTGCGCGGCGCGTCCGCAACGAGACCGAGATCGGCAAGCTGGCAGTCTCGGTCAGCCATGTTGCCGTGGAACTGGCGCACAAGATATTCGGCGACCTCGAAGGGCTGGCGGTCTTGCTCATAGGCGCCGGAGAAATGGCCGAGGGCGCGGCCCGGCACCTGCAGGGCGCAGGGGCGTCGCGGCTGTGGGTGACCAATCGCACAGCGTCAGGAGCTGAACGGCTCGCGTCCCAGTTTGGCGGCGAGACGGTGCCGTTCGAGCGCTTCTTGGAAGCTCTGCAGAACGTCGACATCGTGATCTCGTCGACCGGCGCGCCGGGGTTTATCTTGTCCCGGCGCGCGGCCGAGGGCGTTATCGCCGCCCGGCGCAACAAGCCCATCTTCTTGGTTGACATCGCGGTTCCGCGTGACATAGACCCTGCGATCAACGAGGTCGAGAATGTGTTCGTGTACGATATCGACGACCTCCAGCAGGTCGCGACGGCCAATCTGGAAAGCCGCCGCCGCGAGGCCGAGCTGGCCGAGAAGATCATTGATAGCGAAGTCGAGAGGACTTTCCAGCGCATGCAGGCCAGCCACGCGGGCCCGGCCATCGTGTCCTTGAACCAGCGCTTGGAGGCGATCCGCCAGGGCGAACTGGAGCGCCACCAAGCGAAGCTGCGCGGACTGACCGGCGAGCAGCGCGCGGCCGTCGACCAGCTGACGCGCTCCATCATCAACAAGGTGGCCCACCACCCGATCCGCGAGGCCAAGCGCAGCGCATCGGATCCCCGCTCCCGGATCACGGTGGAAGACATCCGCCGCATCTTCGGCCTGGACTAGGCGGCGGCGTGGGCAGCCTTACCATCGGCACGCGCGGCTCGCGGCTCGCGCTGTGCCAGGCGCGCTGGGTGGCTGCACAACTCGCCGCGCAGGGCACCGCTACAAGCATCCGCGTGATCAAGACCACCGGCGACCGGGCAACCGGGGTCTCGCTGGCGGCGCTTGGCGCGCAGCGTGGCGTGAAGGGCGTGTTCACCAAGGAAATCGAGGATGCCCTCATCGCTGGCGAGATCGACCTAGCGGTGCACAGCTTGAAGGACCTGCCGACGGAAATTGACGAGCGTTTGGCGCTCGGGTGCGTCCCGGCACGAGCCGACCCCCGCGATGCACTGCTGGGTCGCCGACTCGAGCAGTTGCGGCCAGGAGACCGCGTCGGTACCGGCTCGCTGCGGCGCGCGGAGCAACTGCGGGCGCTTGTGCCCGGAGTCGAAGTCGTCGATGTGCGTGGCAATGTCGACACGCGCATCCGCAAGCTGCGCAGCGGGCAATACGATGCGATCATCTTGGCGGCTGCCGGTCTCGAGCGACTCGGGTTGCTGGACGAGGCCGCCGACCTGCTCGGGCCAGCCCAGATGGTGCCGGCGATCGGCCAGGGCGCTCTCGGGATCGAGGTTCGCGCGGGCGAGACGCGGGTCTTGGACGCTCTGACCGCGATCCATGACGTGCCCACAGCGTCCGAAGTGGAAGCGGAGCGATCGCTGCTGCGAGCCTTGGGCGGGGGTTGCGACGTGCCGCTGGGCGGGCACGCGACCTGCCACGAAGGCGGACTCACGTTGCGGGCGGCGGCCGCGCTGAACCTAGGAGGCGGCTTGGCTAGGCTGGAACAGAGCGCCGCGGTTGGCGAGGCCGTCTCGCTCGGAATTGCCGTGGCCGGGAGGCTGCGCGAACTCGGGGTCGCCTATCCGGATTCGGCTGCGTAAGCGCGCCGCCCTCAGGCAGCTCGCTCGAGGTGCTCTTCGAAGCAGGCATCCACGCACGCGAGGACCTCGGCAGATGAAGCTGCCCGGTGCACCTGCTTGCGCAGTTGGGAGCCGTTGCGCATGCCGCGGGTAAAGTAGGTCGCGAACTGCTTCATCTTGCCCAGGGGGCTGCCGGAAATCTTGCCTGCATCATCGCGCAACATGCGGTAGTACCGCATCAACAGTTCGTAGCGCTGCCGCTCGCTGGCCAGCTGGTACGAGCCGGTCCGCACGTACTGCTGAATCTGGCGGAAGATCCACGGGTTGGTCGAGGCCGCCCGGCCGATCATCACACCGTCGCAGCCGGTGTGCTCGAACATCCGCACGCAGTCCTCGGGCGAGAACACGTCCCCGTTGCCCACTACCGGGATGCGCACGGCCTGCTTGAGCTCGGCGATGCGATCCCAGTCGGACTTGCCGGCGTAGCCCTGCTGGCGGGTTCGGCCGTGCAGGGACACGCCCTGCAGCCCGCAGTCTTCCGCGAGCCGTCCCATCTGCGCAACTACGATGCTGCGCTCGTCCCAGCCGGTGCGGAACTTGCACGTGAACGGGATCGAGACCGCAGAGCGGATCGCCTTAAGGATGCTCTCGACCAGCGGCAGGTCGCGCAGCAGGCCGGACCCGCCGTTGCACTTGACGACCTTCTTGACCGGGCAGCCGAAGTTCATGTCGACCCCGTCGAAGCCCAAATCCTCGACGACCCGCGCGGCATCGGCCAGCACTGCGGGGTCCGAGCCGAACAGCTGGGCCACGATCGGGTGCTCGTCGGGCTCGAAGTGGAGGTAGTTGAAAGGCGAGCGGCGCGGCTTGGCGTTGGGCTTGGAATGGTTCGCGACGATGCCGTGCGAGCTGGTGAACTCCGTCATGATCAGACCGCAGCCTGACAAGTCCCGGATCAAGCGCCGGAAGACTGTGTCGGTCACGCCCGCCATCGGCGCCAGCACGATGGCGGGTTCGACCACTAGGGCGCCGAAGCTCAACCGTTGCGGGACCACCACTGTCCGCATTTTATCGCGATGCCGCGCGAACCGGGCGTCACGAGTCCGACAGCTCGTCGAGGGAACGCGGCCAATCGCCGCGCAGCAAGCGCGACAGCGCGCGATCCTTGAGCAGCTTGCCACCCGTCTGGCAGCGGGCGCAGTAGTTGGTCTCGTTGGCTGCGTAGCGGATACGCTGCACGGGTGCGCCGCAGTCCGGGCACGGCTGGCGATACCTGCCGTGCACTGCCATGCCGTCCCGAAAGGCGGTCACCTTCTCGGGAAAGCGCCCCCGCGCGTCCTCGCAGAGTCGCTCGGTCCATTCGCTGAGCACGGCCTGGGCTGCCGCGAAGAGGCGCTGGATTTCCGCCTCGGCCAGGCGGGCCGTGAGCGCAACCGGCGAAAGCCGCGCCCGGTGCAAGATCTCGTCGGAATAGGCATTGCCGATGCCGCTGCAAATGCTTGGATCGGTCAGTGCCCGCTTGAGCGTGCGATTGCCCCTGCGCATGGCCTCGCCGAACTCCGCCAGGGAGGCCTCGAGGACCTCCAGGCCTCCGCGGTGGAGTGCGTCCAGCGTCGTGCTCCCGCGGGTGATGTGCAGCGATGCCCGGCGCTTGGAGCCCGCTTCGGTCAGCAGCAGGGTGCCGTTCGAAAAGTCAAGGGCCGCCAGCCCTCGCTTGGCTGGCAGCTTGGCCGCTGGCTGGTCGCGCCAGTGGAGCCTGCCCGCAACCATCAGGTGCAGAACCAGCCAGTGGTCGTCTTCTAGGCCGAGCGCGATGCGCTTGCCCAAGCGGCGGAACTGCCGCACCCGCTTGTCGGCGCAGGCCTCCGGCGCGGGCTCGACCGTGCGCAGCAACAGCGGGCTGGCGATCCGGATCCCGCGCAGCCGACGACCCTTCACGCGAGCCTCGAGAGCCACGATGTACGCTGCGATGTCTGGCAGTTCTGGCATGGGGCAGGTTGCCCTGCGCCGCCTCAAGCCGCGGCAGGGCCAGTCCCCGCTCGCAAGAAGGCTGCCGCCCCTCGACCTGAGCTCAATCGCCGGATGCGGGGGCAGGCGCGGCCCTTCCAGAGATCCCCAGTCCCTCCAGCAGGCCCTCTAAGCGGGCCAGACCCCTGTCCATGTCGGCCAGCCGCGATTCCATGCCGTCCATGCGCTCCGACAGCCCGCGCAGCGCCGTCAGCGCCAAGCCGCCGATGGTCAGAATCAGCGCTGCCAGAGCCGCCGCGAGCATGTAGGCTTCCATCGCTGGCCGCAGTTTATCACAATGGCCGAAACGGGAAGATCCAAGGGCACAGCAGGACGCACAGGACGGCCAGCAGGATCGTCAGCGGAAGGCCGACCTTGGGAAAGTCCATGAAACGGTAGCCGCCCGGGCCGTACACCATCAGGTTGGTCTGGTACGAGATGGGCGAGAGGAAGCTCAGGCCGCAGCCGACGATCAAGCTGAAGGCGAATGGCTCCGGGTGCAGGCCGAGTTCGCGGGCGGTCGCCATGGCGATCGGAAAGGCCAAGGCGGCGGCGCCGTTCTTGGAAATGACTTGGGCGAAGGCCGATGCGGACAGCACCAGCGCCAACAGCATGCCGCGATGGCCCCAGCCGAAGGCCTGCCCGAGGTCCAGCAGGGTGGCGGCGACGGCCGTCGCGGCACCCGACTGTGCGAGGGCGGCGCCCATGCCCAGCGCGGCGGCAACGGCGACCAGAACTTGGAGCGGAACCGCCTCGAATGCCCGGCTCACGCCGACGCAGCCGCTGAGGATCATCAACAGGGCCGCGCACAGACAGACGACCACCGGCGGCCAAGCCGTGAATGCCACGCCCGCCACCAGCACTCCGGTCACGGCCAAGGCGCGCCACATCCGGTCATGCCGGGGCTGCGCGAAGCCCGCCACCGGCGAGACCAGGCAGAAGTCGCCGGAGTTGCGATATCGCTCGGCGAAGCCGGGCGTCGTTTCCAGCAGCAGCGTGTCTCCGTGCTGCAACTCGATGTCGCCGACCTTGCGGCGGATCAAGGCGCCGCTTCGGTGCACGGCAATCACGGCAGCGTTGAAGACGGTGCGGAAGCGGGCTTGGCGCACCGTCTGGCCGGCCAAGGGCGAGCTGGCCGGAATCACCGCTTCGACGAGTTCGCGGGCGGCTTCAGAGGCCTGCTCGTCGTCCTGATGGTGCTGCGTCGGGGCCAGACCGCGGATGCGCTGCAGGTCGACGACCGAGTCCAGCACGCCCGTGAACCCCAGCCGGTCCCCGGCTCGCAGCGTCGTGGCCGGGCCGGGGGCCGGGATGACCAGGCCGCCGCGTTCGATCTCGAACAGGAACAGGCCGGGCAGGCTGCGCAATCCGGCCGACTCGATGGTCGCTCCCACGGCGGCAGAGCCGGGCAGCACGTCCATCTGCACGGTGTACCGGCGAGCGCTGTCCCATTCGTCCGCCAGCTGTTGGCGCTCCGGCAACAACCTGGGCGAGGCCGCGATGAGATAAACCAGCCCGACCCCTGCCAGGGGCAAGCCCATCAGCGCGGGCCCCCAGAACTGCAGCTGCGACGAGGGCGCGTCCAGGCCAATCTCGGCCAGGTACTTGACGTACAGGCCCATCACGATGAGGTTCGAGGCGCTGCCGACCAGCGTCAGCTGCCCGCCGAGAATTGATGAGAAGCTCAGCGGCATCAGCAACTTGGAAGGGCTTACGCGGATCCGCTTGGCCCAATCTCGCACGACCGGCAGGTACATCGCGACGACTGGGGTATTGTTGATGAAGGCGGAGAGCAGCGTGACCGGAACGATCAAGCGCAACTGGGCGCCGCGCACCGTGCGCGGGCGGCCCAGCAACAGGTTCGCCGCGGCCGTGGCAGTGCCGGTTTCGGACAAGCCCGCGGCCACCACGAAGAGGGCCCCGATGGCGACCACTGCCGGATGGGCGAAGCCTGCCAGGGCGGATTCCGGATCGACCGCCCCGATCAAGATCTGGGCCAGCAGCCCGGTCAGCATTGCCGTTTCCACGGCGACGCGATTGGTGGCAAGCGCCGCGACGACGGCCACGACCACGCCGATGGAGAGAAGCCCTACCGTGGACACTATTGCCAGAGTATCGGAAGGGACGGGCCGTGCCCGCCCGTTCCTGCCCCGGCCCGTCCTGCGCGGGCTCGCCGCGTGTGCCTTCGCCGCCAGCGGCGCTTTCGGCCAGCCTGCGGGCTTCAACTACGACGAGGCGGCCGTGCCAGCCTACGAACTCCCGCAGATTCTGCGCAGCGCGGACGGCGGCAGCGTGGAGACGGCGGCGGACTGGCCCGCCCGCCGCGCCGAGATCCTGCAACTGTTTGGACAGCAGGTCTACGGCGCCGCGCCGGCGGCACCGACCGGGATGGCCTTCAGCGTCTTGGAAGAAGACCGCGCGGCCCTCGGCGGGCTGGCGCATCGCAAACAGGTGCGCGTCGCGTTCGGCGGCAACCCGAAGGTGTCGAGCATGGAGATCCTGCTCTATACGCCGGCCAGCGCGGGCGGCCCGGTTCCGGTGTTTGTGGGCCTGAACTTCGGCGGCAACCACACCGCCCACCAAGACCCCGCGATCCGACTGGCGGACCGCATGACTGCGGAAGGCTTGGAAGAGGCGAGCGACGCGGATCGCGGCCGCAGCGCCAGCCGCTGGCAGGTCGATATGCTGCTCAAGCGCGGATACGGCGTAGCGACGGTCTATTGCGGCGATCTCGATCCGGATTTCGACGACGGATTCCGCAATGGCGTCCATCCCTTGGCACCGCCCGAGAGTCCGGCCGCCTGGGGCAGCATCTCGGCCTGGGCGTGGGGCCTGAGCCGGGCGTTGGACTATCTGCAGACCGACGAGCAGGTGGCGGGCTCTCGGGTGGCCGTCATCGGCCACTCGCGACTGGGAAAGACCGCGCTGTGGGCCGGTGCCCGCGACGAACGCTTCGCCATGGTGATTTCGAACGATTCAGGCTGTGGAGGGGCCGCCCTGAGCCGTCGGCGGTTTGGAGAGACCGTGGAGCGCATCAACACGCGTTTCCCGCACTGGTTCGCCGACAACTTCGCCGCCTATAACGGCAAGGAAGACGAGCTCCCGGTCGACCAGCACATGCTGCTGGCACTGGTGGCGCCCCGCCCGCTCTACGTGGCCAGCGCCGAGGATGACCTGTGGGCAGACCCGCAAGGTGAATTCCTCGCCGCCCTGCATGCCGGCGAGGTATACGAGCTGCTTGGCCGGCGTTCGTTGAGAGTGCAGCAGCGACCGCCGGTGGACCAGCCCGTGATGCACGACGTGGGCTATCACATTCGCACGGGCAAGCACGACATCACGGCCTACGACTGGGAGCGCTACATGGATTTCGCGGACAGCCACTGGCCTCGAGATTGAGACGGCCCCGAAGCGCCTAAATGCAGGCAGGCTATTGCCGAGCCGCTCAGAACCGGGTACAGTAACGTACGGAGCCGGGACGAATTTCCCATGCGGGGCCTCGCCACATCGACTGGCCGCTGCGGAGCGGTACTGTGCCTTGGGGCCGGGCTGACACTGGCCCCGGCCGCGCCGGCTTCCGGGGCGGCGTCCGAGCACAGGGCCACGCTGGATCGCTTCTGCGTCGCCTGCCATAGCGGGAATTCCGCCTCCGGCGGCTTGCGCCTAGATCGCGCGGATCTGGCGGGCGTGCCCGATGCTGCCGACCTGTGGGAGCGGGTGGTGCACAAGCTGCGCACCGGAACGATGCCCCCGCCGAACATGCCGCGGCCGCCCGTGGCGGATCGGGCCGCCCTGCTGGACTGGCTGGAAGCGTCGCTCGACGCGGCGGCTCTGCACTCGCCCAACCCCGGCCGCACCGAGGCGCTGCGACGCCTGAATCGGACCGAGTACCAGAACGCCATCCGCGACCTGCTGGCCGTGGAAGTCGATGTCGGAGCCCTGCTGCCGCACGACGAGAGCGGGCACGGCTTCGACAATGTCAACGTCTCCGATCTGTCTCCCATGCTGCTCGGCCGCTACATTTCGGCCGCGCAGAAGATCAGTCGATTGGCGGTCGGCAGCGGCCAGGTATCACCGCAGAGCGACCTGATCCGGGTCAAGCCCGATTTCACCCAAGAGCAATACGTGCCCGGCCTGCCGCTTGGCTCGCGTGGCGGCGTTTCGGTGCCGTACACGTTCGCGCAAGACGGCGAATACGAGATCCAGATCTGGCTCTCGCGCAACCGCAACGAGGAGATCGAGGGCTTGCGGCGCGAGCATGAGGTCCATCTGCTGCTCGACCGGGAGCGCATCGAGACATTCACGGTGCGCCCGCCTGCCGACCGCTTCGACTATTCGCAGGTAGACAAGCACCTCAAGACTCGCGTCGCGGTGGCGGCGGGGCCGCACCAGCTCGTGGTGACATTTCCCAAGACCGAGTCCTCGCTGCTGGAGACCATGCGGCAGCCGACGCAGTCGCGCTTCAACATGCACCGCCACCCGCGGACCGCGCCCGCGGTGTTCCAGATCTCGGTGACTGGTCCGTACTCGGGCCGCAGCCCGTCCGATACTCCCAGCCGGCGCGGGCTGTTCACGTGTACGCCGGCCGGACCGGCGGAGGAGGCGGACTGCGCCAAGCAGATCCTTTCCAAGCTGGTCCGCCGGGCGTATCGCCGGCCGGTCAGCGACGAAGACTTGCGCGGGCCGCTGGAGTTCTTCCGCAAGGGGCGGCAGCACGGCGGCTTCGACGCGGGCATCGAGCGCGCGCTGACGGCGGTGCTGGTGAGCCCCGAATTCCTGTTCCGGACCGAAGCGGCCGAGCCTGCTTCTTCCGGAACAGGCGTGATCCCGCTCAGCCCGTTCGAGCTGGCCTCGCGCATTTCCTTCTTCCTGTGGAGCAGCATCCCTGACGATCCGTTGCTCGCGGCTGCGTCCAGCGGCGATCTGGGGCGAGCAGAGGGCTTGGAGCGACAGGTGCGCAGGATGCTGGCCGACCCGCGCGCTGCGAATTTCGCCACCAACTTCGCCGGGCAGTGGCTGCAGTTGCGCAGTTTGGAGTCCTTCTCGCCCAACGCCCGGCTGTTCCCGGATTTTGACGACAACCTGCGCCAAGCGCTGCGCACCGAGACCGAGTTGTTCGTGCAGAGCATCGTGTCCGAAGACCGCAGCGTGCTAGACCTGATCCGGGCCGACTACACGTACCTCAACGAGCGGCTGGCCAAGCACTACCGCATCGGCGGCGTGTACGGCACGCGCTTCCGGCGCGTGGCCCTCGATCCCGCGAGCAAGCGCGGCGGCTTGCTGCGCCACGGCAGCGTGCTGACCGTGACTTCCTATCCCACGCGAACTTCCCCGGTCCTGCGCGGCACCTGGGTGCTGGAGAACATCTTCGGCGCGCCGCCGCCGCCGCCGCCGCCCAACGTGCCGGCTTTGGACAATGCCGTCTCGGCCTCGCTGCCGATGCGCGAGCGGCTCAGCGCCCATCGCGACAATCCGGCCTGTGCGAGTTGCCACCGCACCATCGACCCGGTTGGGTTCGCGCTGGAGAACTTCGATGCCTTGGGCCGCTGGCGGGACTACGAAGAGGGCGTCGAGGTGGATGCGGCCGGAGGGCTGCCCGGCGCGGGCGAATCCGCGCGCGGCGTGTCCGGCTTGGAGCGAACCCTGCTGGCCAAGCCGGAGCTGTTTGTCGGGACGCTGACGCGCAAGTTGCTCACATTCGCGCTCGGCCGCGGAGTGGACCACTACGACGCCCCGGCGGTGCGCAAGATCTTGCGCGACGCGAAACCGCAGGGATACCGCTTCTCGGACCTTGTGCTGGGAATCGTCAAGAGCGTACCTTTTGGTATGAGGAGTTCCACGTGATCATTACGAAAAAGGCCCTCCCGCGGCGCACGTTCCTGCGCGGCATGCAAGCGTCGCTGGCCCTGCCGCTGCTCGATGCCATGGTGCCGGCCGCCACGGCTTGGGACAAGACTCCCGCCAAGCCGGTTCCCCGGCTGAACTTCGTGTTCATCCCCATGGGCTGCGACCACTCCCGCTGGACGCCGCCCGGCTCGCCCGAGCTCGACGAGTTGTCGCCGATTCTCAGCCCGCTCGAACCGCTCAAGGATCGCCTGATCGTCTTCACGAACTTCGACCTCAAGAATGCCTATCCGGGCACGCATTCGACTTCGAACGCGGCATTTCTCAGCGCTGCCTTCGCGAAGCACACCGAGAGTTCGGACTACTATCTCGGCACGACGGTCGACCAGTATGCCGCGCGGCGGCTGGGCAAGGACACGCAGCTGCCCTCGCTGGAGTTGTCGATGGACCTGCTGCAGACAGTCGGACAGTGCAACAACGGCTATGCGTGTGTATACCAGAACAATCTGTCTTGGTCCTCGCCAACCGATCCGCTGCCTTCGGAGGCCCACCCGCGCACGGTCTTCGAGCGGCTCTTCGGCAGTGGCGGGAGCGTGCAAGAGCGACAGGCCGCGCTGCGCGAGCGAGCAAGCTTGCTGGACTGGGTGCGCGAGGACGTGGTGCGCCTCAAGGCCAAGCTCGGGCAGGGCGACCGGGCTAGGGTGGACGGCTATCTCGACAGCATTCGCGAGGTGGAGCGCGAAATCCAGCGGGCCGAGGCGACGGCGGCCGACAATCCGCTGCCGGATCTGGACCGCCCGCAGGGCGTGCCAGCGGCCTATGCCGATCACGCACGGGTGATGTTCGACCTGCAGCGGCTGGCGCTGCAGGGGGATATCACGCGAGTGATCACCTTCCAGCTCGCCCGCGAGCTGAGCGGTCGCACCTACCCCGAAGTCGGCGTGCCAGACCCGCACCACCCGCTGAGCCATCACGGCAACGATCCCGAGAAGGTCGAGAAGATCTCGCGGATCAACAAATTCCACGTGTCGCTGTTCGCCGAACACCTGCAGAAGCTGCGGGACACCCCCGATGGCGACGGATCGCTGCTGGATCACTCGATCCTGCTTTACGGCAGCGGGATGGGCAATCCGAGCACGCACGATCACGACAACCTGCCGATTCTGGTCGCGGGAGGATCTGCTTGCGGCGTGCGCGGCGGGCGGCACGTGAAGTTTGACAAGAGCACGCCGTTAGCCAATTTGCACCTGACGCTGCTGGATCGCGTGGGGGTCTACATGGATTCTTTCGGCGACAGCAGCGGGAAGGTCGCCGGCCTGTTCGAGGCCGCGCCGGTCTAGGGCGATGGACCGGACCCATCGATTGGAGGCATGACCATGCGCTGGAAAGAATTCGGAGCGTTAGCCGCGTTGCTGGCGCTCGCCGCCGCTGCCGCGACTGGCGCGGATCTGGTCGGCGCGGCGGAAGCTGGCGACGGCGCAGCCGTGCGGGCGCAGCTCGACAGCGGCGCGAACGTCAACGCGGCAGATTCGGGCGGCACGACGGCGTTGCATTGGGCGGCGCACCTGGGGGATGTCAGCATGGCCGAGGCGCTCGTGACTGCGGGCGCAGACGTCAACGCGCGCAACGCCTACGGTGTCCGGCCCATATCCCTTGCCTGCAGCAGCGGCAGCGGAAAGCTGGTGAAGCTGCTGCTTGAGGCTGGTGCCGAGGCCGAGGCCGTCCGCAGCGGAGGAGAGACCGCCCTGATGACAGCGGCGCGGACCGGCAACCTGGAGGCGGTGGAGGCGCTGCTGGCCCACGGCGCGGATCCAAACGCAACCGAGCGCAACGCTCAGACGGCCCTGATGTGGGCGTCGGCCGAGGGGCACGATCCGGTTGTGAGGGCCCTCATTGCTGCAGGCGCAGACCTGAGGGCCACGCTGGATTCTGGATTCAACCCGCTCTTTTTTGCGGTGCGAGAGGGCCGCGCCGACGTGGTGCGGACGCTATTGGCGGCCGGCTATGACGTCAACGAGGCTCTGCAGCGCAGGACGCGGCCGCAATACCAGCACGCCGCCAGTGGCATGAGCCCGCTGATCCTGGCTATCGAGAACGGCCACTATGAACTGGCGGTGGCATTGCTCGAGGCTGGCGCGGATCCGAATGACGAGCGCACCGGCTACACCCCCTTGCACACCATCACTTGGGTGCGCAAGCCCAAGAACAGCGACTACGGCAGCGATCCGGCGCCTGAGGGCTCCGGAAATCTGTCAAGCCTGCAGTTCGTGCAGACATTGGTCGCGATGGGAGCTGACGTCAACCGCAGGCTGGCGAACGGTCATTCGATAGCCCCGAAGATCAATGCGCAAGGCGCGACGCCGTTCCTGTTCGCGGCAGACAAGGCGGACGTGCCGCTGATGAAGACCCTGCTAGATCTGGGGGCCGATCCGCTGCTGCCGAACGTGGAGGGTACGACGCCCCTGATGGCGGCCGCAGGGCTCGGCACGACCGCGCCGTTGGAGGAGGCGGGCACGGAGCAGGAAGCCTACCAGTCGACCAAGCTGCTGCTATCGCTCGGCGCCGACATTCACGCGGTCGACAGCAATGGCGAGACCGTGATGCACGGCGCCGCCTACGGGAGTTTCCCGACGGTGATTCAGTTGCTGGCCGAGAACGGCGCGGACCCCGAACTTTGGAAGCAGCCCAACAAGCACGGCTGGACGCCTTTGTTCATCGCTGAGGGCTACCGGCCGGGCAATTTCAAGCCGGCACCGCTGGTGATCGCGACGTTGGAGCAGCTCATGGTTGCGGAAGGGATCTCGACAGAGGGCCCGCGCCCCCGGCATATCGGAACTTACGAGAAGGCCCGCCTAGCGCGACAGCAGGTCAGGATCGACCCGCGTAATCGCTGACCGAACGAGAGCCCCTCGCCGGTCACGATATACCACTCCGCGAAATCTACGCCGCAGAGTCCGGCCCGGGGTCGAGCGGACCCTCGGCCTAGCGGCGCTCCGGTCGCGCGAGTGAGAGAACTCTACGCTGGCGGCAATGCCCTCGGTTGGGTTGCGAGCTACTGCGCCAGCGCGTCGGCAAAGAACGCCTTCATGGCCGGGTAGGTCAGCAGCCGCTGCCGCTGGAAAACGCCGTGAGTCTCGTTGTCGAAGATCATGTAGCGCACTTGCTTGGCCCCGGCTTCGCGCAGCGCCTTGGCGAAGCGATCGGACTGGCTGAGGGGCACTGTTCGGTCCGCCGTTCCGTGGATCAAAAGAAACGGAGGCGCGTCGCCTCGCGCGTAGGTGATCGGCGAGGCCTGCCGGGCGCGGTCGCGCAGAGAGTCGCTCGGACCGGCAAGAAACGTGCGCCCTAGGCGCTCCGGCACGACTCCCGGTTCCCGCCAATTGAGGAAATCAGTCGGCGTTGCCGATGCGCACACCGCCTGCACCATGCTCGAGTGCGCTTGGTGGGGTCCGCTGCCCTCCAAGCCGTCTGATTGCTTGGCCAACCCGAGCAAGGACACCAAGTGAGCGCCCGCGGAATTGCCATAGGCCCCGATCCGGTCCGCATCGACGCCGTACTTCTCCGCGTGCGCCCGCAGCCAGCGGACCGCAGCCTTCACGTCTTCGATCTGCGCCGGCCACGGCGCCTCGCCCGTCAAGCGGTAGTTGACCGACATCGCCACGTATCCGTCGCTGGCGTACTGCGCAGGCACGCCGACCCACTGCCCTCGCTGCTTGTCTCCGCCGCGCCAGCCGCCCCCGTGGACCACCACGATTGCTGGCCTCGGCGCGTTGGCCTTTCCGGGCGGTAGATAGAGGTCCAGCTTCTGAGCGGGACTCTCGTCGGCGTAGGCGATGTCCAGTTCAGGCTGCACACCCGCTGGCAGCTGGACGGGCTGGGCTGCCCGGTTGGGATTCTGAGCTGGACTGATTGGCAGAAAGGCCGCCGCCAGCAGGCCGACGATAGCTGGGGTTCGGATTCTCATCGGTGTCCCTCCGTTCGAAGGCGGCTTGTCGATCGCGTTGACCTGTGCCGCAGTCGATCTACTGTTGTACACCAGAGCCGGGTCAGTAGCGTCTCGCAATCTGGCGGGTACAGCAATTCTGGGAACTACAGTCTGCCAACTACGGGTCAGGTTTGCAGACTATTCGAGTATCATGCTGGCATGCTCGGACGGCGCCACATCATCAAGGCGGGCTTAGCGACTGCCGCCACTTCCCTACTACCTGACATCCCGCAGGTCCTGCTAGCCCTGCCAGCGGCGGAGAGCCAACTTGGCAAGGTCAAGATCACTGCCATCAAGACAGCCTCGGTACACATCAAGTATCCCGCGCACTTGGTGCGGGTAGAGACTGATTCCGGCCTGTACGGGATCGGGGAGTCGTACAACCGTGACGGCATTCTGAGCCATGTCCGGTCCTTCGAGGAGATCTTGCGCGGGGAAGATCCTCTGCAGGTCGACTACCTTGCGACCAAGATGGCGGAGGCGCAGCTCGGCCACGGGAGTTGGACCGGTTCGCTTCCCAGTGCCATCAGCGGCATCGAGACAGCGCTCTGGGACTTGGCGGGAAAAATCCTCGGCGTCCCGGTGTATGTGCTCCTTGGAGGGCGCTTTCGCGACAAGATCCTGATCTACCACGACACCGGCTCGCCCCAGACGCCGGATCCTGCCGCTTGGGTGGAGGAAGCCGAGAAGTCTCTGGCGTACGGCTTTCGTGCGACCAAGTTCGACATGGACTGGGAAAGCCGGGGCCGGGCGATCCGCGGCGAGCCGTTCCAATACCGGGGCGAGATCTGGAATCGCGGCATCGCATCGCTGGAGATGAAACAGTGGCGCGCCATCTTGGTCGCGGTGCGGGAGCGCTTGGGCGAACACTACCCCTTGGGTATCGACCTGCACTTCAACTACAACTACGCGGACGCCCTCTCGTTCAGCAGGATGGTCGAAGACCTCAACTTGTGGTTCATCGAGGATCCGATCCCGCCGCAGAACGCGGATGCGATGGCAAGGTTCACGAGCGAGTGCCGCGTTCCGACCTGTACGGGCGAGAACCTCTACACGCGCCAGACGTTTCGGCCCTTCATCGAGAAGCAGGCCGCGGATATCCTGCAGCCGGATCCGCAGAAGGCCGGGGGCTTGCTCGAGACCAAGCGGATTGCCGACTGGGCGGACCAGTACTACATCACCTTTGCCTGCCACAACATGTGCACGCCTGTCGGCACCGTGGCCAACGCGCATGCCTGCGCGGCCATTCGCTCATTCGTCGCACTGGAGTCGGACTCGGTCGAACTGGAGCACTGGGACGATCTGATCGAGCGCGACGCGCCGTTCTACCAAGATGGCTACTACGTGCTGTCGGACAAGCCGGGGCTTGGCATCGAGCTGAACGAGGAGGTGTGCCGGCGGCATTTGACGGACGGTTCTTCGTTCTTCGGCGCCTGAGCAACACTTCCATCTGCGCGACAGGTGACCGCGGGAGATTCCGAGGCGATTGGACTCAACGCCGCCCCGTGGCCAGGCGGCCGGCGCCATTCGATGAACTGGAGCGCACCCGACTCGCGGAGAGAGCAAGGCTGGCAGGATCGACTCTGGATGCGACCGGGCCCAGCCCTAGGGGCGTTAAGGCCGCGGTTTTGATACACTTACAACTCAGATGGGCCAAGCCGACAGCCATGGCTCAACCCTTCGTGTAGCCGAGGGCGACTTCACATAGAGCGGGCGATGGAAGTCAAGAAGCAGCCGATTGCAAAGGCAGAGTTGCTGATTCGGAGGCCTGTTGCAGAGGTGTTCAACGCATTCGTTGATCCCGATGTCATCACGAAATTCTGGTTTGAAAAAAGCACCGGTCGGCTGGAACGCGGCAAGACGGTTCGATGGCACTGGGAATCGTGCAACGTTTGTGCTGAAGTTCGAGTGAAGGCGATCGAAGAGAACGAGCGAATCCTCATCGAATGGGGCACTGAGAACCCCACGTGCGTGGAATGGACTTTTACGCGTCGAACAGCGGACACAACCTATGTGAGCGTTACGAATACAGGATTCGCGGGTAACGGCGATGAAATCGTGTATCAAGCACTCGATGCGACAGGCGGTTTCGCGCTGGTGCTTGCGGCGGCAAAGGCATACCTTGAGCACGGCATTTCGCTAAACATCGTTGCGGATCGTTTCTAGCGATCCCGGGCTTCTCAAAAAACGGCTACGCCGACGGTCGCGGAAGAGGCAGATGGCGCATCTGTCTAGGCCCCAGAGAGGGATACACATCTCTTATCCCCACGGCGAACCGACTGACCTAGCGATCTGAGCGTCCTTTCTTTCGGAGATTCGGGTGATATTATGTATGCTTGATGCGTTTCAAGATCGTACGCAGCCGTAATGCACTAAAACAAATCACCCCGAAAGCGGTTCAATGACGACTCGCGTGCATAGGCCGGAGGATCTGCCAGACTTCCAGTATCCACCATTGGTGGAAACGGTCTTATCGTTGCAGTTCAAGCCGTTGGAACGGTCTAGCTTGGTACATGTCGGTCTGCTCTGGCATCAGTTCCGTAGCAAGTTCCCACTGATCGAAGAGCACTCCCCTCTCCCGGTCGCTCGCGAATCATTCGAAGCAGCCTCCCACGGGCAAATTGAGGTCAGCATTGAGGAAAGGCCACCTGTGCCTCGAGTTTGGTTCTTGAACGAATCAGAAACTGAACTAATTCAGATTCAGGCAGACAGATTCATTCATAACTGGCGCAAAGCGGGGAATGCAGCTATACACTATCCCCGCTATGAGCACGTCCGCTCGAAGTTTCGCGACGAGGTTGAGGATTTTCAGCAATTCTTGAGTGATGAGAAGCTTGGCCAGATCGTGATCGACCAATGTGAAGTCACGTACGTCAACCACATCGAGCGTTGTGACGTGTGGCAGAGGCACGGGGAGATCCAACGGGTCCTTCGGAACTGGACTTCATTGGAAGACTCTTTTCTGCCTGAGCCCGAAGACGGTAGGTTTCACCAGAGATTCGTCATTCTGAGTGATTCGGGCGACCGAGTAGGACGGCTTCACACTTCCCTCACACCTGCGTGGACGGATGGAGAGGACTCTCCGATCCTCGTTCTGAGCCTCACCGCACGTGGGAATCCGGTCGGTGAGGGGATTGATGGGGCCTTCGACTTCCTTGACCTAGGTAGATCATGGATAGTGAAGGGCTTTGCGGACCTGACGACTACAGACATGCACCGAGTCTGGGGGAGAACTGATGCCTGAGCCCTTGATCTCGCATGACCACGAGTATGGATCGCCTCAAACGGCGCTTCTTTCCAGAGAACGGATTTCGTCCGCCTCGAATTCGGATCCTTGGGTCGGGACCGGCACGGTTTTCTCGAGACCTCGAGCGCCTTTTCCGACTCACGTGCAAGTGCTGCTTCGTCTTGCCGAGCGGAGGGTTCACGTTAGGAACCCGCCGCGCCCGATGCCGGCTTGGTTTGCTCCAAGTGTCATCGCATTGGTCGATTTGCTTAGCCTTCCTCCGGGCTGGAACTCGCATTCTGCGAAGAAAATCGAACCAAGGAATGTGATGGCTGCGATTGTGTTGCTGGGAATCATCATGGATTCCGATGTGCCGCCGCCGATAGTCGTACCCAGAGTCAAGGGCAATATCCAACTGGAGTGGCATACGGAACAGGTAGATATCGAAGTCTATATCGACACTCCGAGTACTGTGCGCTTCTTCGCTGAGGATGTCACGAAAGAGCAAGCCGCCGAAGGCAGTCTGTCGGGTCGCGAACACGAGCTCAAGAACTGGCTGAAGCGCCTATCGTCGGACTGAGGCTGTAAATTGAGTAGCCCGGAAGACTGTGCCAAGAACTTTCCTGACGACCAAACCATTAGGGATGAGACCGCCCTGCTACTGCGAATTCCGCCCATGCACTTCTACTTCGATCACGGGCTTGGGCGAGCTCGCCCAAGTTCTGCTGCCTTTGAGGATGACAGCGATGGTGGCCCAATGTCTGTCTACCGAGATGACATAATTGCCTCGGAGGAGGGCACCGTCGAACGCGTAATGGTAGGCCACGATGGTTTTGGCCTCGTTGCTCTTGCAGCGGGTCAGTTCAGATCCAGACAGCAGACAATATTCTCGGATCCCTTGCCAGCAGAGTCCAGCCACAGTAAGGTCTGCGGGCCGAAGACAGCCAGCAACCGGCGATGGTTTGCTAAGCAAGCTGAGTGGACGATACCGCCTCCCTAGCCGGGTTCAACTGCGGTTCATCGCAGCCATGGCCTCGGTAGTGGCCGCACTATGTCCAGCAGTGCGAGAATTCCACAGCTAGGCGCAACTTCACGTGCGTTTGAAGCAAATGCGGAGGGTTGGAGCCACTCCGAAGCCGACCTCGCGGAGGACGGTTGAGCATGGAGCAGGCACTTGCACGCATATGGCGTTCCCTATCGCAGACAGTGCGGGTCGGCCCGGCCCGAGATTACTCTGCGTCGCGTACCGCTACCAGAACCAGAGGTGGCGCTATCCTGGGCGATCGAAGCGCATGTCGGTAGAGTCAAGGGTATGATTGAAGGAGAGGCGATCACGCCGCACGAGTCCAGCCGCGCTACTTCGAACCGGCTGAGGCCGGTTCCGCGCCCACTTGCCAGACCGTCGCCCCGCCCCTTCCATAGGCGGCAACGAAGCGGCCGCCCGGGGAGAACTCGACTCCTTGCACTGCGGCTGGGTGCCCTTCCAGCAAGGCCTCTTCACGGCCTGTCAATGCGCCCCAGAGCCTTACTGTACCATCCGCGCTTCCGGTAGCGATGCGTTGTCCGTCACCCGACACCGCCATTCCGAGCACCGATCGTTCGTGCCCTTCGAGCGCGAAGAGCTCCGCGCCTGTTCGTGCGTCCCATACCGATGGTGTGGAATTGCGCGAGTACCTCGCGAGTACTCTCTCTCCGTTTGAGATGAAGCGAGCCTCTGCTAGCCTTGCCCGTTCTTTCAGGATTGCCGCCAACTCGGTCTGCGAGTTCTTCTCCCATACCTGCGCTACCGGACTGCGAAAGGCTCCGCTGACAGTGAGCAGCAGGGATCCGTCTGGCGATTCTTCCACGTAGACGGCACCGTTCTCCGGTCTAACCTCGGCGACTGCGCGGCCCGTACGCCAGTCCCATGCCGTGGCTCCTGCTGATCTGGAGGCTGCGAGGACACGCTCCCCGTCTAGGGACCAATCGACATGTTCGAATTCAGGGGAGTCCTCGATGCCGGGCCCTTCTAGAATGGTCGGGTACCCTCCGGGATCGGCGAAGTCCGTGATGCTCACGTCCGTGGACGCAGCGGCGATCCGCCTCCCGTCAGGGGACCACGCAGCGGACTCAGCCCCGTACGAGACACCTTGAGGGGGACCTACTGATGCCGCCACGACCCGCGTTTCCAGATCCTTTCTTCCGGACACAAAGGCAGAGAGCATGGCGACTCTATTCGAAGCCGGTGAGTACGCCACCCAAGCCGCCGGCCGCGCCGACCGGGTCCACCGCGGGGCACCCTCTTCGCGGGCAGGCAGCTCGAACAACTGCCCCCCGTTACGGGTGTACCAGACACGAACAGTCCCGTCTGTGCCCGAGGTTACGAGGCGCGGCAAGCCTGTAGCGAAGGACAGCGAAAGCACCCGGCCCGCGAGGTGCCCTTCGAAGTGGCCCAGTTTCCGAGCGGCCCCATCCCAGACGAGCGCTGTGCCGTCCCAGCTGGCGGCAGCATACCGGGTGCCGTCTGTGGACCATGCCACCGATGCCACGCGGTTCAGAAAACGGTCGTGCGCCGCGAGTTGCGTTCCATCTTCGACGCTCCAGATCTTGACCGTCCTGTCGTTGCCTGCGCTCGCGAGTCGCCGGCCGTCGGGCGAAAAGGCGAGATCCGTCACCTGTCCCCGGTGAGGTTCGTAGGACAGATCCCCGGAATTGGACCAATGGATCAGCTCGTCGCCGGAGTCGCTCGACCACACTCGCAGTGACGCGCCCGCGACGGCGACGGCAATGCGCCCGCTGTCCGGCGAAAACGCGATGGAGTCAACCGGCGAGCGCCCGTTGAGCAGAAGGTTCCCTTCGTTGAGCAAGGCGTGCGAAAGGGTCCAATCGGACGTGTTCCAGAGCTTGACGAAGCCGTCGTTCCCTCCAGTTGCGACTAGGGACCCGTCCAGCGACCACGCGATATGGATCGCGAGTTGCTCGTGCGCTTGGGTTTCGAATTCGACTGCTCCATCCTCTACCCGGTAGACCTTGAGCGCCCCGACTCCTCCCAGTGCGGCGACTCGCCGGCCGTCCGGCGACCATGCAATCTGCACTAGGCCGCGAGTGCCCAACGCCCCGAGATCGAGGTCTTGCAGCAGCTCCCCGGTTGCCGGGCTCCAGAGATGAATCGCCGCGCGCGTCCGCGTTGCGATTTGGTCCCCGGCGGGCGACCAGTCCGGCCACAGCAGCTGTGGCAGTAGTTCGCCATCGAACTCAACTTCGGTCTTGCCGGTCCGCAGCTCGATGATGCGAGCTCCGGAAAGCGTCGCAACGACGACTCGAGAGCCATCGGGGGAAACAGAGAACCCAAGCAGGCGGTCGCGATCGACGAGTCGCCGGGCCCGAGCGGACCACGGAGTAGTTGTCCAAGTGGCCAGCGAGTCGTAGGAGCTGGTAAGCATCAGGTCGCTGGCGAGCGGCAGGAACTGCACGCTCAAGATCTCGCTCCGATGGCCACCGATCCTGAAAGCCGGTTCGATCGGGTTCGCTTGCGCAACCGCGGCGAAGGCAATGCCAGCGACAAGGGCCAAAGGGCCGAACGTCGGCCAACGCATGTTGTGGGAACGGAATGCCATGCAATCAGCCTATGTGTCGCCTGCTAACTTGTCCAGCCGACCAACGCTTGGCGTGTTGTCGCGTGTCTCCGCTGGCCGGCTGCTGGACGCTACTCGCGGTGGGCCGCCCGATCTAGCTTGCAACCGTGACAGCAGCACTGGTTACTGCGTTGATGGCCGGGTTCGGGGACGGTTTTCAGTTCATGCTACGCTTTGTCGCTTCAACGATTGAGCACGACGGGTTGAAAGCGGACCGATCCCGTCTGGCGGAAGAGAGGCCAACCCGTACGGTGCCTTCCGATGGTGGCACTTCTTGCAATTTGGGGCTCGGGCCAATGCAGGCGGCATAGGTTCTGGGCACAGCCGACCGCTGGCCAGGATGGCCAGTTGCGAGGCGAGTGCGCGGTTGGCGCGCGCGGCCGTGTCGCAGTCGGTCCCTGCGATAGACTGGGGTTTACAGAGGCACTTTCGTTATGATGCGTCTTCCACACAGCCCTCGACTCCGAACCTGGGCGCTGTTCGCGGCCATGCCGACCCTTCTCGTCGGTGCGGAAGCCGGTGGCGTGCAGTTCGCTGATCCGTCCGGGTGGACGTCGGCTCCCAAGCCGATGCGCGCTGCCAACTACGCGATTCCGGCTGCCGCCGGCGACCGGCAGGACGGGGAGATGGCGGTGTTCTACTTCGGCCCCGGCCAGGGTGGCGGAGTAGAAGCCAACCTGCGGCGCTGGCTTGGCCAATTCGTCAAGGCGGACGGCAGTCCCATGAGCGCGGGCGATGCCGAGCGTGAAGACCAGCAGGTCAATGGCATGGCGGTCACGCTGCTCGACGTGTCCGGAACCTATCTTTTCAAGCCATTTCCGATGGCTCCGAAAGCCACCCCAATGCCGGGCTACCGCATGCTGGCGGCCATCGTACAAGGGCCGGACGCGCCGATCTTCTTCAAGCTGACGGCGCCCGCCAAGACCGTGGCTGCGGCGGAAGCCGAGTTTCGCAAGATCATCGCTTCGCTGAAACGCTAGCAGCCAGCCGGTGCCGCAGGGTCAGGAACCGGTCTGGCGGATCACGAGGGTGTCGCCTGAATTGATGCGCGAGGAGCGCAGCCCGTTCCAGCGCATCAGGTCATTGACGCTGACCCCGAAGCGTTTGGCGATAACCGCCAGCGAGTCGCCACTTCGGATGCGGTAGTTCGTCTGGGCGGTGGAGGCTTGCGCACCCACCACCAGCTTCTGGCCTGGATAGATCCGCGAAGTGCTGAGGCTGTTCCAGCGGCGCAGGTTGGCTACCGTCGTTCCGTGCCGCTTGGCGATCCTGTCCAACGAATCTCCGCGCACGACGCTGTAGGTGCCCGATCCGCTCGGCGCCGGCCGGCCGGACGGCGAAACCGACCTGCTACCCGTGGCGGACTGGCTGACGATCAGTTCCTGGCCAGCCTGGATTGTGCTGCCCCGAATGCCGTTCC
The DNA here is from genome assembly GCA_965207255.1 of Bryobacterales bacterium. Classification (GTDB taxonomy): domain Bacteria; phylum Acidobacteriota; class Terriglobia; order Bryobacterales; family UBA6623; genus VXMF01. The sequence goes on from OZ242276.1 coordinate 3,034,013, forward strand.
AAGCCCTCAGATTGGCAGCGCTAGTGCTGTGCCGTTCGGCGATGCCGCCGAGGGTATCGCCGCGCCGCACGGTGTAGCGTCCGGAGCCGCTCGGGCTGCTTGACGGTCGAGAGACTGATGTAGAGGGCCGCGGACTCGCGCTTGCCTGCGTGCCTGACGGCGGGCGCACGAGCAGGAAGTTGCCTGCACGGATGCGGCTGCTGCGCAGATTGTTCCACTTGCGCAGCTCGCCGACTGACACGCCAAACTGCGAGGCGATGGTCGACAGGGAGTCGCCGGAGCGAATGCGGTAGTGGTTGGGGCTGGGAGCGGGGGTCTGGCGCGCAGGGAGGCCCGCCGAAGCGGAGGCCCGCTGCGGCGCGGGCGCTTTCGGCGCGGGGCCGGGCACTCTTAGGGTCTGGCCGACATGGATCGTGGTGCCCCGGATCCCGTTCCAGGCCTTCAGCTGCGCGACCGACGCGCCTACCCTTGCGCCGATTCTGGACAGCGAGTCCCCGCGGCGCACGGTGTAGCGGCCTGTGGGGGCCGCGCCTGATGCTGCCGTGGCCGTGGTGGAGCCGCTGGCCGCGTTGGGGTCAACGATGAGATAGCGCCCGGCCCGGATCCGCGTGCTGCTGAGCCCGTTCCACTGCTGCAGGTTCGCGACGGTGGTTCTGAAGCGCCGGGCGATGCCCCCCAAGGTGTCGCCGGAAGCGATGCGGTAGCGTCCCGTGCCCGGCTCGAGCAATCCTCCGGCTCGGCCCCCGCCGTAGTAGCGGTAAATCGCCAGCTTTGTCGTGGTCGGGACGGTCAGCCTCTGCCCGCCTTGGAGCGGCGCGTCCGGTGCCAGCGAGTTCAGCTCCAGCAGCGTTTCGGGATTGACGTTGTGGCGATGGGCCACGGCGGCCAGCGTCTCTCCCGACCGCACTTCGTAACGCCGCCAGTTCAAGCGCTTGTCGGCGGGCACCAAGGCGATCTCGCGTTCGAATCGCTCGGCCGCTCCTTGCGGCAATCTGAGGTCATAGGCGTAGGGCGGCGTGGCGGAGCGCAGCAGGGCTTGGTTGAGGTCCTTGATCGTGTCGGTTGAAACGCCCGTTGCGTCGGCGATCAGCGCGAAGCTGGTTTCGCCCAAAGTGCGCACTGTGTCGTACTCCAGCGGTGGTGCGTAGTCGATCTCTCCTAGATCGAACAGCTCAAGATTCTGGCCGACCAAGGTCATCGCCAAGATGATCGGGACGTAGTTGCGGGTCTCGCTGGGCAGCGCTCGCCGCTTGATCAAGGTCCAGTAGTCGCGGCTGCCCGTTCGCTGGATGGCCCTCTTGACCCGGTTCGGACCGGAGTTGTAGGCAGCCATCGCCAAGTACCAGTCGCCGAACTCGATGTGCAGGTCCTTGAGGTGTTTGGCCGCCGCCCGCGTGGCGGTCTCGGCGTCGTAGCGCAGGTCGACATAGCGGTCTTGGCGCAGCCCGTACTGTTTGCCGCGCGAGGACATGAACTGCCACATGCCCGTAGCGCGGACGCGCGAGTGCGCCTTGGGGCGGAATCCCGACTCGGCCATGGCGAGGTAGTAGATCTCGCGAGGCACGCCCTCCTCCTCGAGAATGCGCTCGATCATTGGCCGGTATGCGGAGCCTCGCGCTAGCGAAACGCGAATCGTCGCCATGCCACGCTGGCTCTTGGTGAAGTAGTTGAGCAGGCGCTTGACGTCCGCGGTCAGCGCAAGCGGCAACTCCGACCGGGTGTGCAGCAGGGCCTCCTCGTGGGACAGTTCCCTGGGGGCTTCGTCGGGAAGCGTGAGTTCGAGCAGCTCGTCGAGCAGCGCGATCTCGTCCTCGCTGGCGGCCAGCTCTTCGGGATCCAGGGAGGGGGGGCTGTCAAGCAGGCTTCGTGCAGCCTCTGCTTCTGCCGCCGCTCGGGCCGCCTCATAGCTGTCCTCGACGGCCGCACTGGCCGGTGGTTCTAGCTCCTGCGGGGCTGGCTCGGCGGCTGCTGTTTCCGCCGCTGCCGGTTGCGCCGGGGCCGTGGACTGGGGCTGGTCGGCTGGTGGGACCGGGTCTGGACGTCCTAGGGTCAGCGGCCTGCGGGAACACGCAACGAGGCACAACGCGCAGGCAAGGCCCGCCAGCAGGCACGGCCGCCAATTCCGGCCAACGCCGTTAGCTTGCAAGGCAAGGAAATTGGTGCGGAGCCGAGCAAAACATACCCGGAAGGAAGTGTCCATGAACGGGAGCGCCACTTCGGAACATTATCACATGCGGAGTGCTACCATGGTCAATCTTGCCGGCGCGATATAGTGCGCCAGGATAGGAGTTCGTATGGCTGAATCTTCTCCGCTTGTCGCAGTGATTATGGGCAGCACCTCGGACTGGGGCACGATGAAGGCCTGCTCGGAAACGCTCGAGCAGTTCGGCGTGCCGCACGAGTGCAAGGTCAGCTCGGCGCATCGCACGCCTGCCATGACGGCCGAGTACATCGGCTCCGCCGAAGAACGCGGAATCCGGGTGATCATCGCGGCGGCCGGCGGTGCGGCGCACCTTGCTGGGGTGTGCGCGGCGCACACAGTGCTGCCTGTGCTGGGCGTGCCCATGCCCAGTGTCCTGGACGGAGTGGACTCGCTGCTCTCGACAGTGCAGATGCCCGGCGGAATTCCCGTCGGGACCTTGGCGATCGGCAAGGCCGGGGCCAAGAATGCAGCGCTGCTGGCGATCGCGATCCTAGCCACTAGCGACGAGTCCTTGCGGGATGGCCTGAAGGACTTCCGCCGCGCCCAGGCGGAGAAGGTGCGCAGCGCAACGCTGGACTAGGCGGAATTCGCGGCCCGAGTTTTGGTACCCTCGTTGGCCGCAATGGCACTTCATCCCCTCGTCATCCTTTCGATCGCCATCGCGGTCGTGTTCGTATTGATCCTGCGCCTGCGGATCAACGCCTTCATCGCGTTGATCACGGCTGCCACCACGGTGGGCATCCTGTCGCCCAATGTCGGGCTGGGGGAGGTGATGCCATCGGTGGCGGGCGAGTTCGGCGGCGTGTGCGCCAGCATCGCGATCGTAATCGCGCTGGCGGCGCTGATCGGCCAGTGCCTGATGGAAAGCGGCGCGGCGGACAAGATCGTCAGGGTCTTCGTGCGGGCGCTTGGCGAGAAACACGCTTCGCTTTCGCTGCTGTCCAGCGGTTACGTGCTCTCGGTGCCTGTGTTCTTCGACACGGTCTTCTACTTGCTGGTGCCGCTGGCGCGCGCCATGCGCGTGCGCATGGGCAAGCACTACCTCCTGTTCCTGATGGCGATCTCGGCGGGCGGGGCGGTGACGCACTCGATGGTGCCGCCAACGCCGGGCCCGCTGGCGATGGCAGCGACGCTGGGGATCGACTTAGGCGTGATGATATTGGTCGGCGCGATGATCGCGGTGCCGATGTCGGTGGGGGGCTGGCTGTTCGGCATGTTGCGCGACCGCCAGCTGGACGTGCCGCTGCGCGAGACGCAGGGATTGACCCTGGACGAACTCGAGGACCTCGCCAAGAAAGGCGAGGAGCGGCTGCCTAGCTTCTTCATGGCCATGCTGCCCATCGTGCTGCCGGTGATCCTGATCGCCTCCAACACGCTGGTCGGCGCGCTGGGCGTGGGGGGCGCGCTCGGCGACGTCACTTCGTTCTTGGGGAATCCGAACCTTGCCCTGCTCGCATCGGCCGCGATTTCGCTGATGCTATTGGCCAAGCAGAAGGGGTATACGCTCGCGCAGCTGGCCGGGCCGGTGGAGACTTCGCTGGCGAGCGGGGGTCTGATCATCCTGATCACGGCGGCGGGCGGCTCGTTTGGCAAGATGCTGGTCAGGGCCGACGTCGGCAAGGTCATCGGCGACATGTCGCAGGAGTTCGGCGTGCCGTTGCTGCTGCTGAGCTTCCTGCTCGGAACGCTGCTGAAGGTGGCCCAGGGCTCGGGGACGGTGGCCATGATCACCGTGTCGGCTATCATGGCCCCGCTGGTGATCGACACGCCTCCGGGCTTCCACACCGTCTACGTGGCGTGCGCGATCGGCTCGGGATCGCTGGTCGGTTCGTGGATGAACGACTCGGGCTTCTGGGTCTACAAGCAAATGTCGGGCCTGACCGAGACCGAAGCGCTCCAGACGTGGACGCCGCTGCTGGCGGTCATGGGCGTGATCGGATACATCGTGACGCAGATCGCCGCCCTGATTCTGCCGCTGGCGTAAGCAGCGCCAAGAGATGGCTGTCTGCAAACTCGAGTCGGCGGTCCGGTCTCTTGTGCCGCTGGTTGCGAGAGGTGGGGCGATTCAAGTTGCACGAGCGTGAGAGGTGTCTGCCTTAGTCGCTCTTGCGCGACACGTCCGCGGGCACTGCGGCTTACACTCGGGATCCAAATTGTCTGCACTCGTGGCTGGGCCTCCGCTCGCCCACGCAAAGATGGATGCCGGTACGCGCTCCCAGGCACTGTGCGGGATTGCGTGGCGGAAGGGCCTGCCAGCTCTTGCGTGGCGCGACGGTCGACGCGCCCTCTCGGGCACGCGCAACTCTACGTGCCGAGCCGCTTCCCAACTCTTTGAACGCCCCAACGACCGCGACTAGCGCGCGCAGGCTTGGCGTCCCAACGACGGTACGGCAGTGTGCGGCGGACACGCCCCCAATTCGGGAAATGTTCCGAGAGCTTTCACTGAAACCGAGACGCGGGGCTGCCCGTCTCAGCCAGTAACCCCAATCCAGAAGGAGATGATCATGAAATCCACAATCGCAAAGTTCTTGATTCCGATGGCGCTGTTCGTCGCGAGTGGCGTGGCGGCAGACATCGACTCAGTGGCCCGGCAAGTCCGCCACGAGTTGGTCATGCTGCCGTACTACAGCGTATTCGACAACTTCACATATCGAGTCGACGGGTCAACCGTCGTGCTGGAAGGCCAAGTGACCAGACCGACCCTGAAGTCTGCCGCAGAGCGCGTTGTAGAGCGGATTGACGGCGTGACCGAAATCGTCAACAAGATCGAGGTGCTGCCAGTTTCGTCCAACGACGACCGGATTCGCCGGGCGGTCTTCCGCGCGATCTACTACAACCCCGTGCTCAGCCGCTATGCCCTGCAGGCGGTGCCCCCAATCCACATCGTCGTGCGGAACGGAGACGTGACGCTGGGAGGCGTGGTGGGAACTTCGATGGAGAGGAACGTCGCGGATGTCCAGGCGAACGGTGTCGCCGGAGTATTCTCGGTGGTCAACAACCTCAGGGTAGAGGAAGAAGAGGGGTAGCTCGCATCTGGCCGCGGGCATCCCATTCGCTGGCCGGCGCGTGCGGGGACTTGACCGGCAGCCAGATCATACCGGGTCATGCTGGGATCGTTTTCCGCGCCGTTCAGGCTGGTGGGAGAGGCCGGTGGTCCGGCCGGATGCTCATCGCAAGCAACGGGCGGCGCGGAGTTCCCCAAGTCTCTGCTGCCACAGGTTCGAAGGGACTGCCGCGCGGCCCAATTGGCCGACATAGCCGAGGCTTAGGGCCGCACTTGGCCATCTCGAGCCCCGGTAAATGGCAAGCTTCGCTACAATCACACTAGCCTGAGCGGGGAGTGGCACTTGTTGCGGCCCCTCGCCGGAGTGCTTGGCTGACCAGTTCGGCTGGCCGCCACCGGAGCGCTTTCGAAGGCGCATACATGATGCAACTCGTGCTTCGGCCGTTCGCCCAGGGTTGTCGCTGGATCTGTCTCGCCGTAGCGGCGATTTCCCTGGCACCCGCGCCTGCGGCTGCCACTGGCGACGTGCTGACGAACGTTCTGCAGCCGGTCTTTCGCCAGAGTTGCGTCAAGTGCCACGGCGAGCGCGGCAATCTGATCGGAAAGGTCAACCTGTTCGAACTTCGGAGCGCCGCCGATCTCACAGCGGATCCAGAGCTGTTGACAAGTTTGGTCGGGGCTCTCGATTCGGGGATCATGCCGCCTCCGGGCGAGGCCCCGCTTGCGGTGGAGCAGCGCCAGCGGCTGGTTGCAGAGCTGCGCAAGCTACTGCACGGCGCCGTGCGTTCGCAGGCCTCGCCGCCTCACACGCCGATTCGGCGCATGAACCGGTTTCAATACGGCAATGCAGTCCAAGATCTGCTCGATCTGCGCGTTGACGTGTTCGCCCTGCCGGAGCGCATGCTGCGGGACTATGGCCACTTCCGTCCCGCGTCGGGCCGCATGCCCGACGAACTCAAGGCGGGCAGCCGCCCGCTGGGCAAGTCGCAGCTGATCGGCAAGCGGTTGGCGGGCGTCGCCCCGTTTCCGCAGGATTTGCGCGCAGAGCATGGCTTCGACAACCGCGGCGACCATCTCACTTTGTCGCCCCTTCTGCTGGAGTCGTTCCTCAATCTCGGCAGGTCCATCCTTGACAGCGCGGACTTCAACAGGGACACCAGCGGCGCATGGGCGCGGCTCTTCGCGCCGCTGCCGGAATCGGAAGCCGGTGCTGCGTTAGTCAAGGCAACCTTGCGCGATTTCCTCACGCGGGCGTTTCGGCGGCCCGTCGACGATGCCCTGCTGGAACGCTATGCCGGCCACGTCGCTGCGCAGATGGAGTCGGGGCAGTCTTATGCCGACAGCATGAAGGCAGCCATCTCGGCCGCCCTGGCCTCGCCGCGCTTCCTCTATCTCTACGAGCGGGCTGGCAGCGGCGAGGCGGCCCGGCAGCTTGACGATTTCGAACTGGCGTCGCGCCTATCGTTTTTACTGTGGGGCAGCGTTCCCGACCAAGCCCTGCTCGACTTGGCCGCCCAGGGCAGGCTGCGCGACCCTGCTGTGCTGCGCGAACAGGCGGGACGCATGCTGAAGGACGCCCGCCTGAAGCGTTTTTGCGACAGCTTCCCCACCCAGTGGCTGCAGCTCGAGCGCATCGTGGCCTCCGTTCCCGACCCTGAACGGCATCCGGATTTCTACTTCGCCAAGTTCCGCGCCAGCATGCACATGATGCTGGAGCCGCTGCTGCTGTTCGAGACGATCCTGATCGAGAACCGTTCGATTCTGGAATTGGTCGACTCGGACTTCAGCTATCGCAGCGAGTTGCTGGAGTCGTGGTATCGCGACGGCACCCGTCCGGCGAGAGTCCCGCCGACAGCCGTGCCCTTCCGCCGGGTTTCGATCACCGACCGCCGCGAAGGCGGCGTGATTACGACTGCGGCGGTGATGACGATGACGTCGAACCCGCTGCGAACGCAGCCCATCACGCGGGGGGCTTGGCTCGCGGGCGTGATCTTCAACGATCCGCCAGACCCCACGCCGGCAGGGGTGCCGCCCCTGCCGGAGGAGGAAGGAATCGGTCAGACGGCGAACTTGACCATCCGGGAGCGCTTTGAGCAGCACCGGACGAACCCGGAGTGCTCCGCCTGCCATGCCAAGCTCGATCCCTTGGGGTTTGCCTTGGAGAACTACGGCCCGACCGGAGTGTGGCGGGACGCGTACGACAACGGCCGCGAGGTGGACTCGGCCGGCGTGCTGTTCGGGCGACACGAGTTCGGCAGCATTGTGGAGTTCAAGGACGCGATCCTCGCCGAGAAGGACCGCTTTGCGCGCGCCTTCGCCGGCCACCTGCTGGCGTTCGCCCTAGGCCGCGCCGTGGACGCGTCGGACGGGCCGGCGATTGATCGGATCGTACGCGAATCGGCGGCAGAGGGGTACCGGATGCAGCACATGATCCTGCAGATCGTGCTCAGCGAGCCCTTTCAGCGCAAGTACAGTCCGGCTAAGCTAGAGAGGGCGGCCCTGTAATCCGGTCAGTTTCATGCGCAGCACGTCGAGACGGTCATTTCTGCGTGGCGCGGGCGGTGCCGCGCTCGCGCTGCCTTGGCTGGAGAGCCTCGCGCCGGCAGCGCCGCGCACGTCGCGATCCGAGTCCAAGCCGCCCAAACGCCTGGGCTTCTTCTACGTGCCGATCGGCGTCGTGCGCCGCGGCTTCTTCCCCGGCGAGGGGCACGCCGGCCTGCCTGCCTTCAACGGTGACTTCAGCGCGATCATCGACACCACGACGCCGGTCGGATCTCACCCGATCAAGCTCACGCCCACGCTCGAGCCGCTCGAGACGGTCAAGCACAAGGTGGCTCTGGTCACAGGGCTGGACCGCACCTTCCAGATCGGCACCGACGTTCACGCCCAGTGTGCTTCGTGCTTCTTGAGCAGTGCCGCGCCGTTCACGATTACCACCTCCGCGTGGCCCATGGAACGCACGCTCGATCACATCGTGGCCGACGAGATCGGACAGGCGACACCGTTCAGCACGCTGGAATTCAGCTGCAACAGCCACCGGGACAACCAAGAGTCGATCTACTTCGACAACATCTCGTGGTACGGCACCGGCCATGTCGCGCCGTCGATTCGCGACCCGCGCAAGGCCTACCGCAGATTGTTTGGCACGCAAGAGGTAGAGCAGGTTCGCAACATCACCGATCTTGTGCTCGAGGATGCCCGGTCGCTGCAGCGCGAACTCGGCTATGCCGATCGCGACAAGTTCGCGGAATACTTCGAGTCCATTCGCACCATCGAGAATCAGATGGACAAGCTCGAGCGCCTCAAGGGCGAGCTGCTGGACGTGTCGATTCCGGAGCCGCCAGAGGCCTACTTGCCGCGGGGAGTGCACATCCGCCTGATGTGCGACCTGATGGTGGTGGCGTTCCAGACGGGGCTCACGCGCGTCGCCTCGCTGATGGTCGGCCCCGAGCGGTGGAACACTCCCTTCATGTTCGAGGGGCTCTTCGACAAGCCCATCAGCCACCACCTGATCTCCCACGAGCAGCAGGAGTATGGGGAAGAGCTGCTACAGATCGACCGCTTCCACGTGGCCCAGTTCGCGTATCTCTTGGAGAGGCTGGACAGCATCCCAGAGGCAGACGGTTCGACCTTGCTGGACAACACGGTCTTCACCTACGGATCGGGCTTGGGCGATGGCGCCACGCATCAGTACAACGATCTGCCGATCATCGTCGCCGGCTCTGGATCCGGCAGTTTCAAGCTCGGCCAGCACCTGCACTGCGCCGACGGCACTCCGCTGGCCAATCTGTGGCTCTCGCAGGCACAGGCGATGGGGGTCAAGCGCGACCGCTTCGCTGACAGCACGGGGACGATTCCCCAGTTGCTGGCCTGAGCGGCAGTTCTGGCCGCCGCCGCGGTGCTCGCTCCAAACGCCGCCGCCAGACTGTTCTTCAGGCTGTCAGCAAGCGTCGAGGCGCTCCCAGCGGCCCTGCTGCGCCTACCGCGGCGCCGAAGGGCCGGTCGGCCTTGAACGGATCGAAGGCAGGTCCGCTGCGACGATCAGAGCCCTCGACTGGACGGCCAAACAGAATTCGACAGCGCGAACGCGCGAGCCACCAAGGATCGCGGCGACCGCGGGAGCGTTCCCAGCCCGCCGACCTGTTCGGTCCAGAGCTCACTCGCCCCATGCAAGCGATGGAATGTCGGTGACGCAAGCACCTCTCTCACGAGAGAGGAGGGTTCTCGGCCGTAGAGGGGTTGTCATTCAGACGCTCGAACCGGAGTCTCGCTGATCGTCCCGAATTCCCAGCAAGGGCGGCCTTGACGGAGGCGTCCAGCTGCACCTGCACCCTCAACGAGTTGACAAACCGGCTCCGGGATGCTCGTCGGAGCGTCTGGGTGCAACTCTTGTAACCTAGTTCGTATTGTGAGTTCGGTTGGTTTCCCGGATGCCGAACACCATCGAGCGTTGCGAGCGCTCGCACAACCGCAGTGGCCGGCGCTGCTATCGAAACCTGCGATTCGTGCAGCCGCGGAGGGCCTGCCCGCTCAGCACAACGGAAACTTACGCACCCTAGATCCAGACGAGAGGCCTGACTTGAGTGATCTCGTAGCACTTGGCGACTCTCCCAGCGATGGCCGCACAGCTCGGCACCTTGCCGAAGCAGCCATGCGGGGCGATTTTCCATGCCGGTGACCAGAACAAAGCGAGCAGGTTCCCGTTGGCAGGCGCTCGTAGAAGAGACTGCCACGCCGGAGCTTCCGTTTGACGATTTGCGGGAGACGGAGATTCATCTCGCGCCGAGTTCCGGTCCGCGCGCCATAGAGGACGAGAGTTTTCCATTCGAGACGCTGAGCGACATCGCGGAGAAGGAAAGCTGGCGCAAGGAGATAAGCCGTCCGACCACCCATATCCACAAGTAGTGGGCGCAGCGCCTAGGAACCGTCTTCCGGACAATCGTCATTGGCGCATTCGCTCCGAGCGGCACAGACCTGTTCGATCTGTTCCACAGGCCAGTGCGCATTCCGGGCCGCACGGTCTTCGACCCGTTCATGGGGAGCGGGACGACCATGGCCGAGACGGTCAAGCTGGGTGCGCGAGGCATCGGCCGAGACATCAACCCGGTCGCCCACTTCCTAGTCAAGTGCGCGCTTTCCGTTCACGACCGCCGAGCCGTTCTCGACACTTTCAATGCGATCGAGCGCGATGTCGCTGAAGGGATACGCCGCCATTACCGAACGACACTTCCCGACGGGACGGCCGTGGATGTCCTCTACTACTTCTGGGTCAAGACCGTGCGGTGCCCGTCCTGCGCTACATCGGTTGACTTGTTCTCATCGCGGATATTCGCGCGCAACGCCGACCCGCGAAAGTCTCCAAGGGCGCAGGCCGTTTGCCCTTACTGCGGCGGCATCAACGAGATCCATGTCCAAGACAGGGAAACGCGCTGCTCCTCGTGTGCGGAACTCTTTGATCCCAGGCTAGGTTCCGCGAACGGCCGCACAGCCACATGTCCAAAGTGCTCCGAGAGCTTCCCCATCGCCCGAACCATCCGGACAGGAGACGGGCCGCCGGATCACCGCCTGTACGCCAAGCTTGTCCTCCGGCCTGACGGGACGAAAACCTATCTTCCCGCGACCGACCTAGACCGCGATCTTTATATAAAGGCCCGAGAAGAACTCCGCGCTAGAGAGAACCCCTACCCTGTCGTAGCGATCAGCCCTGGCTACAACACCAACCAAGCATTGGGGTACCAGTACAAGTACTGGCACGAGATGTTCAACGAGCGCCAACTGCTCTGTCTGTCGATGTTGGCCGACCGGATCCGGTCCATCGCCGATCCGGTCTTGCGCGAGCTCTTCACCTGTCTCTTCACCGGCGCGTTGGAGTTTAACAACATGTTTGCTTCCTTCAAAGGCGAGGGCACGGGGGCCGTGCGCCACATGTTCGCGCACCACATCATCAAGCCCGAGCGAGTGCCGCTGGAAGCCAACCTGTGGGGCACACCGAAGAGTTCGGGATCGTTTTCCACCATGTTCGAAGGTAGGATTCGCCGTGCGCTCGACTACGCCGACAATCCCTTCGAGCTCCGGCTGGGCGCGACAGGGACTAGGAAGACGTCCGAGAAGGTCTACGGCTTGTCCGAGAAGATCGGGTTTCCCATCGCAGGATCCTATGGCGACTTCGCAGAAGGGCGTCGCGTTTACCTCTCGTGCGGCGATTCAAGTGCCACCGACCTGCCCGATGCTTCCGTCGATGCCATCGTGACGGATCCGCCATTCTTCGACAATGTCCACTACTCGCAACTGGCCGATTTCTTCCATGTCTGGCAGCGACATATCCTCGGGCCGGGCGGCTATCGGCGAATGGACACGACACGCTCGGACCGGGAGGTGCAGAACGCAGCGGCGGACGATTTTGCCAACCGACTGTCGAGCGTCTGGAAAGAGGCGTGCCGTGTCCTGAAGGATCATGGCCTGTTGACTTTCACGTACCACCATTCCAGGCCGGAAGGGTGGCGTTGCGTCCTGCGCGCGCTCATGAACGCAGGTTTCGGGATCACGGCCGCTCACCCGATCAAGGCCGAGATGTCGGTCGCGATGCCCAAGCTTCAGGCTAAGGAGCCGATCAATCTCGACATCATTGTCGTTTGCCGCAAGCGGTCGCAACTGGAGACGAAACCTTGGGATGGTGACCTCGGAACCACGATCGCCACGGCTGCCACCGAGCAGACCCGACGCCTGATGGACTCCGGACGGCGGCTGAGCCGCAACGACGTGCGTGTTATCGTTATGGCCCAGCTGCTGCGCCAGCTATCGGTTTCTCCGGACGCAGGGCCTGCCCTGAGCCTGCTGGACGAATTGACCGAGCAGACGGATGTCCTGATCGATCACCTGCACTCGTTGCAGCAGAATCGACGCAACCGGCATGGGGCGGAGTAATCCGTGTCGAGTGCATCAGCGATATTCGGAGCCTGCGTGCGGGCGATCCGGAAAAGCGAGCTCATCGAACGCGAGGGTCGCAGTGACAAGGAGTTCCATTTCCAAAACTGGTTCAAGAGACGGCTCGAAACCATGGGCCTCAATTTCGACTCCCCCGGGCGCAACACATATCCGGATTTCCGTCTTGTGAATTCTGCGGAGGGATTCGAGATCAAGGGTCTTGCCTATCCGGGCCGGGCCGCCAGCTATGACTGCAATAGCCAGGTGCCCCGCGGCGAGCACAACGTGAGGCAGGTCTATTACGTGTTCGGGAGGTACCCCTCCAGGCCTGACGGCAATCGGTATCCCGTGGTTGACCTTGTCCTTTGTCATGGCAGCTTTCTCAATGCCGACAACTCCTATGTCCACAAGAACAAGAGCTTTCGGGGCCTCGGCAGCTACGGTGAAATCCTTGTTCGTGACCGCAAGATGTACGTTGCGCCCACTCCGTTCGCACTTGCTGACGGTGCCGCGCACCATCGCATCCTCATCCTGCCGGAAGACCATGCGGCCGACCGAAACCTCGCCGTGGTCGGTGAGCTAACCCGTCGCGAGGTCGATCGTTTAGTCGTGGCCTACAGCTTTGATCTGCGGACGAACGAGATGTTGACAGAGACGGTTTCCAATCCGACCGCAGGGCGCGAGCACGTCTTCTATGCGTACCGCGCTTCGGACGATCCTCGAGCGGCCGTTGTTATGCGTGCGTCCTAGGGGGGCCTTCCGGGACAGGAGGTTCCTCAAGATCCGGAGCGGTCAGTTGATCGTGTCCTGTCGATCAGGGACCGCCGCTCTCAAGCCCTCAAAGACTCCCCGCAGAGTCGCGAGCGCATGGGCCTACCTCCTGATGGCGGGAGGGATCTGATCCCCCGCTGCCAAGCCGCAGCTTCCTGCTGACCACAGGGGACGAGCCCGCCCTATGCAGGGTTGAGACGCACACTCCTCAACATACGAGGACCGCCGGTGCTATATCGCGACCACCTCGCCCCTCCGAAGCCGCACCTAACTCAATCGGTGCCGGTCGCGTGCCCACAGCAACGATTGAGTCTCCGAAGTCGGCATCTTGAGCAGACGTCATGGTCGGCGTTGCGATCAGGCCTTGATGGAAGCCTGGATGTGCCCCGTGCGCGAGCCGCTAAGCCAGATCCGTGTCGAACTCAGCTTCTCTTACCGCCGCGATTTGGGACTCCGATACCCGGCCCTGAGCTTGAGCAGCTTCGTCTGCCGATTGACGAAGCGAAACGCCGCCAACTCGGTGATCAGCATGTCGACGACTCCGGTTGTCGCCAGGGGCAGGTCGCATTGCCGAACGGCCTTCGAGGCGCAGCGCTTGTCGCTATGCGCCATCGTGATGATCAGCCCCGGACCGAGACGCGAGAACCATGGAGCCTCCCACGCCGGGGAACGGCCGGGATGGAACCATCCGGCGCACCAGATTACGCCATGCAATGTCGTAGAGTCTCAGGCGGGTTTGGAGTGCCCAATTCGCCCGAGGAATTCGATCGTGAGCCGCGCACACTCCTCCGGCTTCTCGAGTTGCGCCAGATGTGTCGTGCCCGAAAGCGACTCGAAGTCGACGAGTTTGGCGCTGCCCAAGTTGCACGGCGGGAACAAATGGTGCCGGACATGCGGGTCCGCTCCGATCACCTTGATCGGCAGCGGAAGCAAGTCGGGATCCACCAAGCGCGAGAACCTGGGTATCGAATCGAGAATCCTCGCTTCGAATTCGGGCTGGCACCGCAACACATAGCCCCCTCGCCCATCCGCGCGAAGCGTCGTGCGGGCCATGAGTTCATGCACGCCAGGAACGAGCAGCGTCGTCGCCGGGTGGCTCTTCATCAAATCGACAAAGTCCTGCTCGCTCCGAAACTGTTGGACTCGGATCCGGGTACTGGCCGCCGCCCGGCTGCAGCTGGATTCGAGAACCCGGTGAGCGATCCCCATTCCCGATGGGCAGAGTGGCGGATCGAACAGCACGAGGGCCGAATAGGAGGCGCCGAGGGACGGTGACAGGGCGGCCGCCAAGCACGACACGGAATGGAACACGCCGGCCCTCGGCCTGACACCGAAGCAGCGGTCCACCGTCTGGCCGATCGTCTCCAAGTCTCTCGAGAATGCCGGTATGGTGTGCTCGGCAATGCGTCCTTGCGGATTGTGGCCGTGACCGCGCAGATCGAAGAGCATGATGTCGAACCCCTCGAGCAGGAGTGACCAGTAAGGGTAGTAGAGGTCGATGGCGAGCCCGTTTCCGTGGCTTATCAGGAGGCGCGGACCCTCTGGATTGCCGTAACGTCGAACTGTCGCGGACACGCCGTCGCCCAGCGTGGCACTGACGACGGATGAGGGTCGAGGGATGTCCGGGACCGGGAGCCGGTGCCCGTACGCGTCGATATTCAGCCCCACACTTGCGGATTCCGTCCTGCGCTCGCCAGACGCCGCCTCGGGCCTCGGGGCAGCCGGTCTACCGGCGTGCTTGGAGCTGATCATCGGGCTTGTCCTCGGACCTTGGAGGGTGCAGCGGCAAGGACCTTCGTCGATTGTCCCCACCGTGACCTCGACGCGACATCTGCCGCGCAGGAGCCTGACCTGAAAGCGGTGCGCTCCGCCGACATGGCGTCCACTCGTGCCGAATGGAGCCTGTGTAGTCTGACTTGGACACGCACGGTGAATTCGTAAAGTGACATTCTAGCGCCGGGGGAATGGGGGAGGCGACAGGCGTAGTCAGGGGCAAGCTGCTGGCGGGCCCGGTCCCCGATGGCCAAGCCGAGTTCGCGAGTTCCGAGCCAAGGTAAGCGGGACTTCGTGCGGCCGAACCCGGCGGCGCGGAGGTCGAGATTGGGGGCTCGGTAGCCGAGCCGGCCCTCGCTGGTGTTCTCGCTGATGGTGGCGGCGTTGGCAGGGACAAAGCGACCAAAGATCTGGCCGTGCGTGCGTGAAGTGCCCGAGTCCCCGGTGTTTGGCGTGTTCAGGCTCTCCCGTCAACTGATCCAGTGGCGCCCCCCGGAAGGGATATGTGGGGATGCGCCGTCGACATCGGCGTTCACCACGGATTTTCATTTCCTTACTCACCCTAAATTTGCCATTCTTGGCTGATATGCGCATCAATCAGGAGTCACTATATCACCTTTATAATCAATAGGTTATGTGATTTCCTAGCAGATGGAGCGTATCTCTCCACCTAGCAATCTGCTTGTCCGCTGCGCAAGGGTGCCCGCCCTTAAACACGCTCCCCTGTTGATGGCGCTGTTGTCCAGAGCCCACGGAAGTCACTGATCTGAAAAGAGTTAGATCATGATCCCGGGCAATCGGCTTTTTTGTTTTACATGTGGACAAATTTGTTTCAGTTCTGATATTATACCTAATTAATGGCCGTGCCGTCCTCTCCCGCTGCCTTCTTCGCCAACCCCATCCACGCGCGCCACCGCCGTTACGAGGTCCTGCGCGCGTTCTTCCTCGAGCGCCTCACCGCCCAGCAAATCGCCGAGCGCTTCGGCTACTCGGTCGGTTCCGTCTACTCCATCACGCGCGACTTCCGCAGTCTCGACGACCCCGCTGAGTTCTTCTTCCGCACCCCCCCACCAGCCGGGCGACCGCCTGCTGAGCCACCTCCCAGCGTGCAGCAGCGCATCATCGCCCTGCGCAAGCTCAACCTTTCCCTGCCCGACATCAAGGCGCGCCTCGATGCCGAATTCGACGACGCTCCCAGCCAACGCAACATCTGGCGCATCCTGCAGGACGAAGGCTTCGCGCGCCTGCCCCGCCGCAGCCGCCCCGAACGCGCCGCCGCTGCCAGCCCGCCGCTGAGCGCTCCTGCCAGCACCCTGCTCGCCGCCGACTCCTGCGAGCATTTGCACTCCGAACGCGCCGCCGGTGTGCTCTGCCTGCTGCCTTGGATCCGCGCCTACGGCCTCGACGAGGCCGTCCTCAAGGCCGGCTATCCCGCCTCCAGCAGCCTGCCTGCCTTGCCCTCCGTGCTCGCCTTCCTGGCCCTGAAACTGTCCGACTTCCGCCGCTACAGCGCCGACGACCTGTGGTGCATGGATCGCGGCCTCGGACTCTTCGCCGGCCTCAACGTGCTGCCCAAGACGGCCTGCCTGTCGTCCTACTCCGACCGCGCCACCCTGCCCATGCACCAGAGCCTGCTCTCCTCCTTGGCCGGCATCTGGAACGACAAGGGCCTGCTGGGTGATTCCGCCAATCTCGACTTCACCACCCTGCCGCACTGGGGCGATGACGAAACTCTCCAGAAACACTGGTCCGGCACCCGCGGGCGCGCCCTGCCCGCCATCTCCGCCGCCCTCGCTCAGGACCCCCATTCCGGATTGCTGCTACACGCCGACGCCGGCGGCCGCGAGCAGCCCGACTCCGATGCCGCCCTCGAGTTCCTCGACTTCTCCCGCCACAACCAACTGCCCCTGCGCTACCTCGTCTTCGACTCCCGCTTCACCACCTACGCCCACCTGGCCCGGCTCGACAAGCAAGGCATCCGCTTTGTCACTGTCCGCCGTCGCGGGCGCTCCTTGGTCGAACGTGCCCAAGCTCTCGACAAATCCGCCCTCAAGAGCGTGCGGGTCCCGACGGCCAACGGCACGCGCCTCGTCACGGCCCACGACGACACCGTCTCGCTGCGTCCCTACGGCGGCGACCTGCGCCAGATCACCATCCTGCGCGGCGCACACCGCCGACCCTGCTTTCTGATCACCAATGACTTCGACTCCGCGCTGAGTGCCATCCTGCGCCGCTATGCCCGCCGCTGGCTCGTCGAGCAGTCGATTGCCGAGCAGCTGGCCTTCTTCCATCTCAACCGGCTCTCCTCCTCGATGGTCATCAAGGTTGATTTCGACCTGACCATGACCGTGCTGGCCTACAACTTGCTGCGCCTGCTGGCCCTCGACCTGCCGCCCGGATACCGCCGCCTCACCGCTCGCAGCCTGTATGAGAAGTTCCTCTGCAACGCCGCTGAGATCGACTTGCAGCCCGACCGCTGCCGCGTGTCGCTGAAGAAGAAACGCGACCTGCCCGCGCTGCTAGAAGCCTTGCAGACCGTTGGTCCCTGCCGCGTGCCGTGGCTCGGCAACCGCGAACTCGTCATTGAAGGGGCCACCACGACCTAGATCCCGATCACCGCAGAGTTGAGCGAGAAATCGCAATCTATTAGGTGTCAGTTACGGCAATGAAAATCCGTGTTCACCGGAGGACCGGCCTCGGCGAGCACATCCACCCCGTGAGCGGTGAGGCCGATAGCAGGCGGGGCCAGACGCCTGATCGCGAGCTGCTTGGCTCCAGTAGTTGGCCCCCGGGATACTCCCTTCCACCATCTCGGCCGTTGCCGCGTTCACGAGCCTCCTTGGACACGACAAGAACCCCACCCTCCAGTTCCGCATCCGTCGGCTCCATCGGGCCCAGCCCTATCGCGACTGCCTCTGGATCGGCCGCGATGGCTGCGTCCAGAAGGCCTGCGAGACACGAGCTTCGCCGCCACACGACCCCGTGCAGCAGTTGATCAACCCACGCCCGGCATTGCTGGTCGGCTGGCCAGCTTGAGCTTGAATCCGGCCACGTAACCGCAGCGCACGCCGTCGGGCGCGTAAAGGGCGAGATCCGCTGTAGCCGTCTCGTCTCCCATCTCTTGGAGGCTTGCATGGCAGAAGATCTGCTCGGGAAGCGGAGCGGCTAGCCAGAGGTGGCGCCACCCAATTGGACGATAGCTGCGTTCGCCGCCACGCCGCCCGGCCAAGAGTCCCGCCGCGACCTGATAACAGGCGTCCAGCTGGGCCGGATGGGCCAACAGGCGGTCTCCGGCCAGCTGCGCGGGACGCGTAACCCTGCCCCATGCGCCTTCATCGTCCGCCACGAAGGCGGAAAGTCCCCCGAAGGCCGGCCCTAGGACGATTCCCTGCTTTGCCATCCGGTCGCGGAAGTCGGCCACGCCGGAGTTGGCTAGCCGCTGCTCCACGGCTTGGAGGTCTAAGCGGTCCTCATCAACCGTGCGCCTCCCCAAGCGCCCTTCAGCGTGAAGCTGCCAGTTCCCGCCTTGAGGCTCCCGGCTGGCCACTTCCCAGCTGCCTTCCGGTCCCATGACGACTTGGACGCCGCGCCTTGCGGCTGGCTCCAGAATCAGGGGATGATGGATCTGAACCTGATCCAACGAAACCGTCGAGTCGTTCCCGGTCTCCGCGAGCGCCTCGATCGCCTGCCCGGCGAAGAGGGCTGCCGGCGCGACCACATCGCCCGAGACAGCGTAGTCGGCCAGCCAGGCGGGGTCCGCTGCGGACAGCTCGACCTCGAAGGAGACCTCGCCGCTTCGCGAGTCCCGGCGCACGCCCAACAGCGGGTGACCGTTCTCGACCCGGCGACGGGGCCTCGTCGTCAACCAGTAGCGCTTGCGCTGGAAGGGATAGGTCGGTACTGGCACACGGCGGCGGCGTTCCCCGGCGAACAGTCCCTCGAAGCGGAGGTTGACTCCGGCCTCGAACATCGCGCCTGCCGCGGCAGTGAAGTCCCCGCTGCCATCCCGTCTCAAGCTCGGCACCACCGTCGGCGCTTTGCCTGCGAGCCACGTCGTGGCCGCCATCGGCCCAAGTACGGCGTCGGGCCCGACCTCGACCAAGACACGGGCCCCGAGCTCCCCCATAGTTGCGGTCGAGGCGGCGTACGCGACCGGCTCGCGTGCCTGGCGCCGCCAGTACGCTCCGTCGGGGGCGCTTTCCAGCACGCGCCCGCTCAAGCCGCTCACCAACCGCACCGAGGGTGTTGAGGCCCGAGGAGCCGCTGCTTCCAGTTCGCCGAGCACCGGCTCCATCAGAGCACTGTGGAAGGCGTGGCTGGTCCGCAGACGGTCCACCTGCAGACCGTCCTGTTCGAAGGTCTTCAGGAGCGCCTCGATTTCGGTTTCTGACCCGCTCACGACTTGGTGCGCCCCGTTATCGGCAGCCAGCTCGACACCCTCTCGGAGCGCTTCGCGCACACGGTCCGCTGAAGCGAACACCGCCGCCATCGCTCCCCCAGTCGGCAGCGAACCCATCAGCGCGCCCCGGCGCGTGGCGAACTGCATCCCGGTTTCAAGGTCGAAGGTGCCGGCAGCAGCGGCCGCGGCGATCTCTCCCACGCCGTGCCCGAAGACCACGTCGGGCCGCACGCCCAAGCTCGCCCACAAAGCGGTCAGCCCACTCTCTATGGCGTACAGTGCCGGCTGCGTCCATTCGGCACACTCCAAGGACCGGGGATCGTCGAACATCACGGCCAGAAGCGATCTGCCGCGCTCCGCGCGGAACACTTCCTCGCACCGCTGCAGGACCGCCCTGAAGACCGGCTCGCTCTCATAGAGCTCACGGCCCATCCCCGCCCACTGGCTTCCTTGGCCGGTGTAGAGGAAAGCGATCTTCCCTGCGGTGGGCGATGCCCCTGCACTCTGCCTGACCACCTCCAGCTGCTCCTCCAGCGAGGCGCGATCCTGGAACACGAGGCCCGCGCGGTAGCGGAAATGGCTCCGTCCCGCCCCCGCCGTCCACGCCATGTCAGCGAGCGAGATATCGTCCGAGAGGGCGGCCCGGTAGCGGTCGGCCAGTTGACGGAGCGCGTCCTCGGACTTGCCGGAGAGCGGGAGCAGGCGGTGCTGGCGGGACGCGTTGGGCAGCGGGACGCGGTCATCCACGCCCGACTCTGGCAACGCGGGTACCTCGATGCGCGGCGCTTCGCGCTCCTGCGCATATCCTTCGATCACGACATGGGCGTTGGTGCCCGAGTAGCCGAAGGAACTGACAGCGGCGCGCCGCGCCCGCTCCGCCTGCGGCCAGGGGGTCGCCTCCGCCGTTACCCGGACAGGAAGGTTCTCCCAGTCCATGCGCGGGTTGGGCCGCTGGAAGTGCAAGTGCTGCGGAATCACCCCGGAACGGATCGCGAGCAACGCCTTGATCAGCCCGGCCACGCCCGCCGCCGCCTCGAGGTGGCCCATATTTGTCTTCACGGATCCGATCAGCAGCGGGCGGTCCGGGCGTCGGCCGCGACCGTAGACCGCAGCCGCGGCCTCCACTTCGACCGGATCGCCCAGCTCGGTCCCCGTGCCGTGCGCCTCCAGGTAGTCCACCGAGGAGGCCTCCACGGCCGCCCGCGCCAGAGCCTCCTCGATCACGCGCTTCTGGGCCGGTCCGTTCGGCGCGGTCAGGCTGATGCTCGCGCCGTCCTGGTTTACCGCCGATCCGAGCACAACCGCGAGGATGCGGTCTCCGTCCGCCTCCGCGTCCGCAAGGCGCTTCAGCACAACCATCCCGCATCCCTCGCCCCGCACGTAACCGTCGGCCGCCGCGTCGAAGGTCTTGCAACGCCCATCTGCGGCGATTATGCCGGCATCGGTCAAGAGCTTGGTGGGCTCGGACCTTAGGATCGCGTTCACCCCTCCCGCCAGCGCCAGATCCGCGTCCCCTGCCCGCAGCGCCGCCGCTGCCTGATGCAGCGCAACTAGCGACGAGGAGCACGCTGTGTCCACCGTGATGGCCGGACCTTCGAATCCAAGCGCGAAGGCAACCCGGCCGATTGCGATCGAGGGCGTAGCGCCAGTGGACTTGTAAATGTTGCTCGACGGGTCATCCGTGGCCTCGGTGATAAGCGCCTGATAATCGCTCATCGAGACCCCGCCGAACACTCCGGTTCGGCTTCCGCGCAGCCCGACCGGGGCGATCCCCGCGTCCTCAAGCGCCGCCCAGCTTGTCTCGAGCAGCATCCGCTGCTGGGGATCCAGAAACTCAGCCTCGACCGGGGCGATCCGAAAGAACCCTGCGTCGAAGCGGTCGAGGCCCTCCACATAGGCGCCGAAGGATCGCGCCGCTTCCGTCTCGGCATCAACGAAGAGCCCGTCTGGACGGCCCCGTGTCACCAGATCGGCCCCGGAACGAAGCTGTGCCCAGAACGCCTCGGCGTCCGGTGCCCCGGGGAAGCGGCAGGCCATCCCGACGATCGCAATGCGGTCGTCACTGGCGCCTCGGGAGGCAGGCGAGGCCTGCACCGGCGGCATCTCCGGTGACACTCCGGCAAGCTTGCCTGCAAGGTGTTCCGCCAGTCGGGTGATGTCGGGATGATCGAACA
Organism: Bryobacterales bacterium; assembly: GCA_965207255.1. GTDB lineage: Bacteria > Acidobacteriota > Terriglobia > Bryobacterales > UBA6623 > VXMF01. The sequence continues at coordinate 3,055,261 of OZ242276.1, forward strand.
CAGCGGTGTTCGAGACGACGAACGCTCCCCGGAAGGCCCGGTTCAGGCGGTTGCGAAGCTCGACCGCCATCAGCGAGTCCATGCCCAGCTCGAAGAATCCCGCCGAGGGTGACGGCACGGTGCGCAGGTGCAGAATCTCGACCACCTGTTCCTCGAGGTGCCGGATCAGTTCATCCCGGCGCTCCCCGGTGCCCAGTCCCCCGAGCCGGCTGAGGAGATCGTCCGGAGCAGCGGAAGAGCGGCCTTCTTCGCGTCCCGCCACTTCTGCAAGCCAAGGTGCGCGCAACGGCAGCGCCGACCAGTCGACGAACGCTGCCACGCTCGCCCCGACATCCTCGCTTACGAGCCGCGCCAACATTCGGATGCCCTGTTCGGGGGCCATCCACTCCTCGCCCGAGTCGGCCAGCTGCGTCGCAACACGCTCGCGCTGCTCCTCAGCCTTCCCAATGCCCGACCACGGCCCCCACGCAACGGCCTGACCGGGCAGGCCGAGCGCCCTCCGATGCCGCGCCAGCTGGTCGAGGAAGGCGTTGGCCGCAGCGTAGTTGGCCTGCCCCCGGTTCCCGAGAACGCCCGCCAAGCTGGAGAAGAGCACGAACAGGTCGAGATCCCGGTCGAGCGTCGCCCGATGCAGTCGCCAAGCACCCAGCACCTTGGGCCCGAGCACTCGCTCGAATCGCTCCCAGTCTTGGTTCGTCAACGCCCCGTCGGCGAGCGCTCCGACGCTGTGGATCACGCCCGCCAGCGGCGGGAGTTCGGCGTCGATCCGCCCGAGCATCCCCGCCACCGCCCCCTCGTCGGTCACGTCGGCGATATGGATGCGCACCTCGGCGCCGGCCTCTCGGAGCTCCGCAACCGCCGCCGTGGCTGCCGCGTCGGCCGGCCGGCGTCCGTTCAGGACAATGCTTCCGGCTCCCGCTGCGGCAACCCAGCGCGCCACCTCCAGCCCGACCCCCCCGAGGCCTCCCGTGATCAGATAGCTCCGATCCCCGCGCAGCCGGATTTCGCCGGGATCGGGATCCGCCGAATCCCCCTCCCGCCCGGCGAGGCGCGTCAGCCGAGCGACCAGTCGGGCTCCGCCCCGTCGTGCGACGCGTGTCTCCCGGTCAGGAAAGAGCAGCTCGTCGGCCAGCGTGCCGATGGTTGGTAGAGTCTCCGGATCCAGGTCCAGCAAACGCGGCGCCAGATCTCCGTGCTCCAGATCCACCACGCTCGCGAAGCCCCACAGCGAGGAGCCCACCAGTGCGCCGGAGCGTTCCCGGTCGACCACCTGGCCTCCCCGGGTCACAAACCAAGTGCCGCTGACGGGCGACACGCCTGCGTCCGACATCCCCTGGACCAGCGCCAGCGCACCGGCATCCACGGCCACCAGCTCTGCCTGGAGTTCCCCGGTCGAAAGCTCCGCGCCATCCCGCCGAATCCCGCCCAGATACGCCACGCCTCGCAGCGGAAGCACACCCGGCAATGATTCGAAGAACCCGCGCCATGCCTGACGGTCGCCCTTCGCGGGTCCCTCGACCGCCCGGCTCCCCCGGCGCTCCAACTCCTGGGCCAGCTCGGCGCCCAGCTCACTCTCTCCGGCCAGCACGAACAGCCCGCCTTCCACCCCCGCCTCCGACGGCCCTCGGGCCAGCATCAGCAGCGCCCCAGACGGATCGTCGACTAGGGAGCCCCCCCCGAATCCGGCATCCGTGAGGGCTTGCCGCCAGACGGGGGGCCCAACCAGCGCGTAGTCGGAGCGATACGCGTCCCTGAAGCGCCACCAGCCGGGCAGCAGTCCTAAGGTCACGTCCAGCCACTCCTTGCGGGCGGTTTCCTCGACGGCCACCAGCAAGCCCGACGGGGCTAGGAGGCTTCGGCAGTGGGCGAGCGCCTCACATAAGTCGCGGGTCTCGTGCAGGACGTTCGCGGCGATCACGAGGTCGTAGCCGTGGGGCGCGAACCCTTGGTTCTCCGGATCGCGTTCGATGTCGAGCGCCAAGAAGCGAAGGTCCGCGCCCCGTTCCCCGAACTTCCGCTCCGCGTCCGGGAACGAGTCCGTCGAGACGTCGGTGAAAGTGAACTCGGTCTGACCAGCTGGCAGGACCTCCAAGAGGGCCGACGTGGTCGCACCCGTCCCTGCGCCGATCTCGATCACCCGCAGCGGCCGGCCTTCCGGCAACCCGGCGACTGCCGCGCGCACGGCGTCGGCGACCATGCGGTTCAGCGCCCGCACGGCGGCTGACTCTCGGTACAAGGTCGCCGCGCCGCGCTCGCCGCCGAAGAGCAGGTCCGGCGCAGCGGCCCGGCCGCGGAGCACTTCGGCGAGTGACTCCCCGCAGCGCCGGAGCACGCCTAGCTCGATCGATTCGGCCGCGGAGCCGGTCGGCCCCGACTCGGACTCCGCAGGCAGTTCCGGCGCGGCTGTCAACTGCCAGCCACCGGCCGGTTCCCGGCCGAGGATCCCCATCTCCTCCAGCACCGACAGGAACCGGCCGAACAGCCGCCCGTGATCCTCCGTCACCCGCAGCCGGCGGCGCAACTCGTCCGTCTCGAAGCGGTCTCCCGGACTGGGCTTCCAGCCCAGATCCCGGAATCCGCGGAGGATCAGCCAGCGGGACTCGCGCTGCAGCTCGCGCCCCAGCGCGTCGAGCGCCGCACCGTCCCCGCCCTCCGCCTCGAGGTATCCGTCGAACGCTCCCAGTGCGGACTCGATCTCCTGCGGCCCGGCGAGGAAGTCCGCCTCCCGGAGTCCCGCAGCCGGCCCCTCGCGCCACACCACCTCGTGCAGCGCATCGTCCACCTGGTCACCCGACAGGGCGGCCCGGCTCGTGCGTCTGAGCGTTAAGCCCTCGATGCGCGCCAGCTCCTCGCCCGTCTCCGTGTAAAGCAAGAGGTCTGCTTTGCGCGTCTGCCCGCCCTCGCCACGGTCGAGTGCCCGGCAGAAGACGCGATCCGGAAACGCGTCGTACAGGACGAAGCGGTCCCAGCCGACCGGCAGCCATGGGCGCGCGGATCCGTTCAGCTCCGGAATCCCCCGCAGCGCCTCGAAACAGCCATCGAGCAGTGCCGGATGCACGAGCAGCTTCCGGCTTTCTATTCCCGCCGGCAGCAGCACCTCGCCCAACGCCTCGCCGGGGCCCGACCAGAGCCGGGCCAGACCACGGAACGCCGGACCGTACTCGCGGCCAGCGAGGCCCGACTCGAAGTCCACGGCCGTCCGGCTAAGCCCCCCCAGCAGCGCATCGAGGTCTGCCGACTCGGACGCGGCTTCGGCGAGCGGTGCCCAGCGGCCAGCGGCGTGCGTCTCCCATCGACCCTCGGGATCCCTGCTGACCACATTCCAGCCGCCGTCCTTGCCAAGCACGACCTGGACCAAGCGGCCTTCCTCGCCCGACAGCAGAAGCGGGCGCGTGATCGAGGCCTCCTCGAGGACGACGGGGAACTCGTGGCCGGTTTCGCAAAGCGCTTCACTCACCTGCGCGACGTAGAGAGCGCCCGGCGCTACGACTTCGCCAAACATCCGGCAGTCCGCGAGCCATGCCGGATCCCGACTCAACAGCTGTCTCTCGAAGGAGTGCTCGCCATCCGGGGAATCCCGCTGTACCCCGAGCAGTGCGTGGCCGTCCGCTGACTGCCGCCGCGGGGAGGCGGAGGTCCAGTAGCGCTCTCGCTGGAACGGATAGGAGGGCAGCGCGACCCGCCGCCGCCGCTCCCCAGCAAACAGACCCTCGAAGGCAATGTCGAGACCCGCCTCATAGGCACCCGCCACTGCGTCGGCGAAGTCCCCGGTCCCGCCGCGCCGCTGGCTCGGGATCACGATAGGCGCCTCGCTGAGCGGCCAGCCGAGCGCCGCCATCGGGCCCAGCACTCCGTGGGGCCCGATCTCCAGCAGAAGCCCTGCCTCCAAGGCTGCCAGAGTCTGGACCGCCGTCGCGAACTGGACCGGCTCGCGCGCCTGCCGCCGCCAGTACGCTCCGTCCGGGGCACTTTCCAGCACGCGCCCGCTGACATCGCTCACTAACCGTACCGAGGGTGCCGAAGCCCAAGGAGCCGCCGCTTCCAGTTCTCCGAGCACCGGCTCCATCAGCGCGCTGTGGAAGGCGTGGCTGGTCCGCAGTCGGTCCACCCGCAGGCCGTCCCCTTCAAGTGTCTTCAGGAGCGCCTCGACCTGGGCCTCTGGCCCGCTCACGATTTGGTGCGCCCCGTTATCGGCAGCCAGCTCGATGCCCTCTAGGAGCGCAGCGCGTACACGGTCCGCCGAAGCGAACACCGCCGCCATCGCTCCCCCTGCCGGCAGCGAACCCATCAGCGCGCCCCGGCGCGTGGCGAACCGCATCCCGCTCTCAAGGTCGAAGGCCCCGGCGGCCGCTGCCGCGGCGATCTCTCCCACGCTGTGCCCGAAGACCACATCGGGCCGCACGCCCAAGCTCGCCCACAACGCGGTCAGCCCGCTCTCTATGGCGTAGAGTGCCGGCTGTGTCCATTCGGTCCGGTCCAGCCGCCCGGGATCGTCGAAGATCACCGTGAGGAGCGATCTGCCGCGCTCTGCGCGGAACACCTCCTCGCACCGGTCCAGGACTGCCCGGAAGACAGGCTCGCCTTCATAGAGCTCCCGGCCCATCCCCGCCCACTGGCTTCCCTGGCCGGTGTAGAGGAAAGCGATCTTCCCAGCCGGGGGCGATGCCACGGCGACACCCTGCCTGACCACCTCCAGCTGCTCCTCCAGTGAGGCGCGATCTTGGAACACGAGGCCGGCGCGGTAGCGGAAATGGCTCCGGCCCGCCCCAGCGGTCCAAGCCAGGTCGGCGAGCGGTGTGTCTTCCGATAGGACGGCCCGGTAACGGTCGGCCAGTTGACGGAGCGCGTCCCCGGACTTTCCGGACAGCGGGAGCAGGCGGTGTCGGCGGTTCGCGTCGACCTGCGGGACGCGGTCACCGGCACCGGACTCCGGCAGTGCGGGAACCGCGATGCGCGGCGGTTCGCGATCCTCCGCGTAGCCTTCGATCACGACATGGGCGTTGGTGCCCGAGTATCCGAAGGAACTGACGGCGGCGCGCCGCGGCCGCGCTGCCTCCGGCCAGGGGGTCTCCTGCGACGTCACCCAGACGGGGAGGGCGTCCCAGTCGATCCGCGGGTTGGGCCGCTTGAAGTTCAGGTGCCGCGGGATCACCCCGGAACGGATCGCGAGCAGCGCCTTGATCAGCCCGGCCATGCCCGCCGCCGCCTCGAGGTGGCCCACGTTCGTCTTCACAGATCCGATCAGCAGCGGGCGATCCGGGCTCCGTCCGCGACCGTACACCGCAGCCGCCGCCTCCACCTCGATCGGATCGCCCAACTCGGTCCCGGTGCCGTGCGCCTCCAGGTAGTCCACCGAGGAGGCCTGCACGCCCGTCCGCGCGAGCGCCTCCTCGATGACCCGCTCCTGGGCCGGGCCGTTCGGGACTGTGAATCCAGCGCTAGCGCCGTCTTGGTTCACCGCCGATCCGAGCACGACCGCGAGGATCCGGTCTCCGGCCGCCTCCGCGTCCGCAAGGCGCTTCAGCACCACCATCCCGCATCCCTCGCCCCGCACGAATCCGTCTGCCTCGGCGTCGAAGGTCTTGCAGCGTCCATCCGTCGAGAGCATGCCGGCGTTAGCCATGAGCTCGGTGGGCCCTGCCCGCAAGATCGCGTTCACCCCTCCCGCCAGGGCCAGATCCGCATCCCCTGCGCGGAGCGCCGCCGCCGCTTGGTGCAGCGCGACCAGCGACGAGGAACATGCGGTGTCCACCGTGATGGCAGGACCCTCGAATCCGAGCGTGAAGGCGACCCGGCCGACCGCGGCCGACGTGGTAGCGCCAGTCGCCCTGTAAATGTCCGTGCCCGGATCGGCCATCCTCCCGGCGACGAGACTCTGGTAATCGAGCGTCGAGACCCCGCCGTACACCCCGGTTCGGCTACCGCGCAGCCCGTCCGGGGCGATCCCGGCGTCCTCGAGCGCCGCCCAGCTTGTCTCGAGCAGCATCCGCTGCTGGGGATCCATGAGCTCCGCTTCGACCGGAGCGATCCGGAAGAAGCCCGCATCGAAGCGGTCGAGGCCTTCCACGTAGCCGCCGAAGGGGCGTGCCGCCTCCGTCTCGGCGTCCACAAATAGCCCGTCCGGCCGCCCCCTCGTCACCAGATCGGCACCGGAACGAAGCTGCTCCCAGAACGTCTCGGCGTCCGGTGCCCCGGGAAAGCGGCAGGCCATGCCGACGATCGCGATGCGTTCGTCGCCGCGGTGCCGGACCGCGGGCAGGGCACGCACCCGCGACACCTCTGGTGACACGCCGACAAGCTTGCCTGCAAGGTGTTCCGCCAGTCGGGCGATGTCGGGATAATCGAACACCGCAGTGTTGGAGACGACGAACGCTCCCCGGAAGGCCCGGTTCAAGCGGTTGCGAAGCTCGACAGCCATCAGCGAGTCCATGCCCAGCTCGAAGAATCCCGCCGAGGGCGACGGGGCGGAGCGTAGGTGCAGAATCTGGACCAGCTGCTCGTCGAGGAACCGGATCAGTTCATCCCGGCGCTCCTCCGGGGCGAGTCCTGCGAGCCGCCTCAGGAGATCGTCCGGGGCGGCGGAAGATTGGTCCTCTCCAGCCCCCGCCACTTCTGCGAGCCAAGGCGCCCGCAACGGAAGCGCCGACCAGTCGACAGACGCCGCCACGCAGGTCCCGACGTCCTCGCGCAGGAGCAGGGCCAACATCCGGATACCCTGCTCGGGGGCCATCCACTCCTCGCCGGAGTCGGCGAGCCGCGTCGCGATGCGTTCGCGCTGCTCCTCGGCCTCGCCGATGCCCGACCACGCCCCCCACGCAATGGCCTGCCCGGGCAGGCCCAGTGCCCGGCGGTGCCGTGCCAGCTGGTCGAGAAAAGCGTTGGCTGCCGCGTGATTGGCTTGGCCCGGACTGCCCACGACACCCGCCAGGCTGGAGAAGAGGACGAACAGGTCGAGCTCCCGGTCGAGCGTCGCTCGGTGTAGCCGCCAGGCCCCCAGCGCCTTGGGCCCGAGCACCCGCTCGAAGCGTTCCCAATCTTGGTTCGTCATGGCCGCGTCGGCGAGCGCTCCGACGCTGTGGATCACGCCCGCCAGCGGCGGGAGTTCGGCGTCGATCCGCCCGAGCATCCCCGCCACGGCCTCGTCGTCCGTCACGTCGGCGATCTCGATGCGCACCTCGGCACCGACCTCGCGAAGGTCCGAGATCAGCCCCTCGGTCGCCGTGTCTGGCGGGCGGCGGCCGTTCAGAACTATGCATCCGGCTCCCGCCTGCGCGAGCCAGCGCGCCACCTCCAGCCCGACCCCTCCTAGTCCCCCTGTGATCAGATAGCTCCGGTCCCCGCGCAGCTGGGCCTCGCCGGGATCGGGATCCGCCGAATCCCCCTCCCGCCCGGCGCGGCGCGTGAGCCGGGCGACGAGACGGGCTTCGCCCCGGCGGGCGATGCGCGTCTCCCGGTCGGGAAAGAGCAGCTCGTCGACGAGCATGTCGGCGGACAGGGGAGATTCGGGATCTAGGTCCAGCAGCCGCGGTGTCAGATCCCCGTGCTCCAGATCCACCACGCTCGCAAGGCCCCACAGCGAGGCCCCCGCCAGTGCGCCGGAGCGCTCCCGATCGATTACCTGGCCGCCCCGGCTCACAAACCAGGTGCCGCTCACGGGCGACACGCCCGCGTCTGACATTCCCTGGACCAGCGCTAGCGCGCCGGAATCCACCGCCTCCAACTCTGCTGCGAGCTCCCGGGTCGAAAGCTCCGCGCCATTCCCCCGGACCCCGCCCAGATACGCCACGCCCCGCAGCGGTAGCGCACCGGGCAATGACTCGAAGAACCCACGCCACGACTGGCGGTCACCCTCCACGGGCCCTTCGACCACCCGGCTCCCCCGGCGCTCCAGCCCCTCCGCCAGCTCGGTGTTCAGCCCGCTTTCTCCGGCCAGCACGAAAAACCCGCTTTCCGCTCCTGCCTCGGACGGGCCCCGTGCCAGGATCAGGAGCGGCCCTGACGGATCCTCGACCAGGGACATCCCCGCAAATCCGGTGTCCGTGAGGGCCTGCCGCCAGACGGGGCACCCGGCCAGAGCGTAGTCGGAGCGATACGCGTCCTGAAAGCGCCACCAGCCGGGCAGCAGTCCGAACGTCAGGTCCAGCGCCACCGTCCGGACGGTTTCCTCGACGGCGACCAGCAATCCCGAAGGGGCTAGGAGCCGCCGGCAGTGGGCGAGCGTCTCGCCTAGGTCCCGAGTCGCGTGCAGGACGTTCGCGGCGATCACGAGGTCGTAGCCGTGGAGCGCCAACCCCTGATCTGCCGGATCCCGTTCGATGTCGAGCGGCCGCAAGCGTAGGTCCATGCCCCGTTCGCCGAACCTACGCTCCGCGTCCGGGAAGAAGCCGGTCGAGATGTCGGTAAACGTGTATTCGGTCCGAGCAGCTGGCAAAACGTCCAAGAGGGCGGACGTGGTCCCGCCCGTCCCTGCGCCGATTTCGATCACGCGCAGCGGACGGCCTTCCGGCAGGTCAGCGACCGCCGCGCGCACGCCGTCGGCAACCATGCGATTCACCGCCTGCATGGCGGCCGACTCGCGGTACAGGCTCGCCGCTCCCGGCTCGCCGCCGAAGAGCAGGTCCAGCGCATCGGCCCGGCCGCGAAGCACTTCGGCGAGTGACTCCCCGCAGCGGCGCAGCAAGCTCAGCTCGATCGAATCGGCTTCGGAGTCGGTCCGCCCCGCTGCGGTCTCCGCAGGCGCTTCCGGCGCGGCTGCCACGTGCCAGCCACCGGCCGCTTCCCGTCCGAGGACACCCATCTCCTCCAGCACGGACAGCAACCGGCCGAACAGCCGCCCGTGATCCTCCGTCACCCGCAGCCGGCGCCGCAACTGGTCCGTCTCGAAACGATCTCCCGGACTGGGCTTCCAGCCCAGCTCCCGGAATCCGCGGAGCAGCAGTCGGCGGGATTCACGCTCCAGCTCGCGTCCCAACGCGTCGAGCGACGCCCTGTCCCCACCTTCCGCCTCGAGGTAGCCGTCCAACGGTCCCAGTCCGAACCCTATCTCCCGAGGCCCGGCGAGGAAGTCCGCCTCCCGGTGTCCCACTGCCGCCCCCTTGCGCCAAACCACCTCGTGCAGCGCATCCTCCACCCGGTTATCCGACAGCGCTCTCCGGCTCGAGCGTCTGAGCGCGAAGCCCTCGATGTGCGCCAACTCCTCGCCCGTCTCCGTGTAAAGCCTGAAATCGGCCCGGCGCGTCTCGCCGTCTTCGCCGCGGTCGAGTGCCCGGCAGAAGACACGGTCCGGCAATGCGTCGTACAGGACCAAGCGGTCCCAGCCGATCGGCAGCCATGTGCCCGCGGCACCGTGCAGCTCCGGGATCCCCCGCAGTGCTTGGAAACAGGCGTCGAGCAGTACCGGATGCGCGACCAGCTTCCGCTTTTCCATTCCCGCCGGCAGCAGCACCTCGCCCAACGCCTCGCCGGAGCCCGACCAGAGCCGGCTTAGACCGCGGAAGGCTGGCCCGTACTCGAGGCCAGCAAGGCCCGAATCGAAGTCCACATCCATCTGGGCAAGGCCCCCCTGCAGCGCGCCGAGGTCTTCCGGCTCGGATGCGGTTGCGGCGAATGGCGCCCAGCGGCCTTCGGCGTGCGCCTCCCAGCGACCCTCGGCATCCCTGCTGACGACCTTCCAGCCGCCGTCCTCGCCCAGTACCACTTGGACCAGCCGGCCGTCCTCGCCCGACAGCACGAGGGGGCGCGTGATCGAGGTCTCTTCGAGGACGACGGGGAATTCGTGGTGCGTTTCCCGAAGCGCTTCACTTACCTGCGCCGCGTAGAGTGCGCCCGGCGCAACGACTTCGCCGAACACCCTGCAGTCCGCGAGCCAGACCGGATCCCGACTGTGCAGGTGTCTCTCGAAGGAGTGCTCGCCATCCGGGGAATCCCGCTGCACCCCGAGCAGCGGGTGTCCCTCTTCGACATGCGGACGCGCGGAGCGGGAGATCCAGTAGCGCTCCCGTTGGAACGGATAGGCGGGCAGCGAGACCCGCCGCCTCCGCTCGCCGACAAACAGACCCTCGAAGGCAATGTCGAGACCCGCCTCGTAGGCACCCGCCACCGCATCGGCGAAATCCCCGCTCCCGCCGCGTCGCTGGCTCTGGATCACGGTAGGTGCCTCTGCGTCCGGCCAGTCGAGCGCCGCCATCGGTCCTAGCACGCCGCGGGGTCCGATCTCCAGCAGAAGGCCAGCCTCCAGGGCGGCCAGCGTCCGCACGGCCCTGGCGAACTGCACCGGCTCGCGCGCTTGGCGCCGCCAGTACGCTCCGTCGGGGGCGTTCTCCAGCAGGCTCCCGCTCACATCGCTCACCAGCCGCACCGAGGGCAGGGAGGCCCGGGGAGCGGCCGCTTCCAGCCCCCCGAGCACCGGCTCCATCAGCGCGCTGTGGAAGGCGTGGCTGGTCCCGAGCCGGTCCACTCGGAGGCCGTCCTCTTCGAAGGTCTTCAGGAGTGCCTCGATTTCGGCCTCTGGCCCGCTCAGCACTTGGTGCAGGCCGTTATCGGCAGCCAGCTCGACAGCCCCCCGGAGCGCATCCCGCACACGATCTGCCGAAGCGAACACAGCCGCCATCGCACCTCCCTCGGGCAGTGCGCCCATCAGCGCGCCTCGGCGCGTGGCGAACCGCATCCCGGTGTCAAGGTCGAAGGCCCCTGCGGCAGCCGCTGCCGCGATCTCTCCGACGCTGTGCCCGAAGACGATCTCGGGCCGAACCCCCACGCTCGCCCACAAGGCGGTCTGCCCGCTCTCCAGCGCGTACAGTGCCGGCTGCGCCCATTCGGTGCGGTCCAGCCGCTCGCCGGGATCCTTGAACATCACCTGAAGCAGGGACGCACCCCGCTCTGCGCGGAACACCTCCTCGCAGCGGTCCAGAACCGCCCGGAAGACCGGCTCGCTTTCATAAAGCTCCCGGCCCATCCCCGCCCACTGGCTCCCCTGCCCGGTGTACAGGAAAGCGACCGTTCCTCGGGCGGGCGACGCCGCGACGCTCTGCCTCACCACCTCCAGCTGCTGCTCCAGCGAGGCGCGATCCTGGAACACGAGGCCGGCGCGGTAGCGGAAATGGCTCCGGCCCACGCCCGCCGTCCACGCCATCTCGGCGAGCGGCATGTCCTCCGAGAGGGCAGTCCGGTAGCGGTCGGCCAGCTGGCGGAGCGCGTCCTTTGACTTACCGGACAGCGGGAGCAGGCGGTGCTGGCGGGGTGCCTCGGCCTGCGGGAGGCGGTCATCCAAACCCGACTCCGGCACGGCGGGAAGTCCGATGCGCGGCGGTTCGCGATCCTCTGCGTAGCCCTCGATCACCACATGGGCGTTCGTGCCCGAGTATCCGAAGGAGCTGACGGCCGCCCGCCGCGGCCGCGCCGCCTCCGGCCACGGGGTCGCCTCCGACGTCACTTGGACGGGAAGGTTCTCCCAGTCCATGCGCGGGTTGGGCCGCTCGAAGTGCAAGTGCGGAGGAATCATCCCGGAACGGATCGCGAGCAGCGCCTTGATCAGCCCGGCCACGCCTGCCGCCGCCTCGAGGTGGCCCACATTCGTCTTCACGGATCCGATCAGCAGCGGGCGGTCCGGGCTCCGGCCGCGACCGTACACCGCAGCCGCGGCTTCTACCTCGACCGGATCGCCCAGCTCGGTCCCCGTGCCGTGCGCCTCCAGGTAGTCCACCGAGGAGGCCTCCACGCCCGTCCGCGCCAGCGCCTCCTCGATCACGCGCTCTTGGGCCGGGCCGTTCGGCACTGTGAAGCCAGCGCTCGCGCCGTCTTGGTTTACCGCCGAGCCGAGCACCACCGCGAGGATCCGGTCTCCGGCCGCCTCCGCGTCCGCAAGGCGCTTGAGCACAACCATCCCGCATCCCTCGCCCCGCACGAATCCGTTCGCCTCGGCGTCGAAGGTCTTGCAGCGCCCATCCGCCGAGAGCATGCCGGCGTCGGTCATGAGCTTGGTGGGCCCTGCCCGCAAGATCGCGTTCACCCCTCCCGCCAACGCCAGATCCGCCTCCCCGGCGCGGAGGGCCGCCGCCGCCTGGTGCAGCGCGACCAGCGACGAGGAACACGCGGTGTCCACCGTGATGGCGGGGCCCTCGAATCCGAGCGTGAAGGCGACCCGACCGACCGCAGCCGACGGGGTCGCGCCAGTGGCCTTGTAAATTTCCGTGCCCGGATCGTCCTCGCTCCCGGCGACGAGGGCTTGGTAATCGATCATCGAGACCCCGCCATACACCCCGGTTCGGCTGCCGCGCAGCCCGTCCGGGGCGATCCCGGCGTCCTCAAGCGCCGCCCAGCTGCTCTCGAGCAGCATCCGCTGCTGGGGGTCTAGGAGCTCCGCCTCAACCGGGGCGATCCGGAAAAAGCCCGCGTCGAAGCGATCGAGGTCCTCGACATAGGCGCCGAAGTAGTGCGCCGCCTCCGTCTCGGCATCCACGAAGAGCCCGTCCGGACGCCCCCTCGTCACCAGATCGGCCCCGGAACGAAGCTGCGCCCAGAACGCCTTGGTGTCCGGCGCCCCGGGGAAGCGGCAGGCCACGCCGATGATCGCGATGCGTTCGTCGCCGCGGTGCCGGACGGCGGGCAAGGCTCGCACCGACGGCGCCTCCGGCGATACATCGGCAAGCTTGCCAGCAAGGTGTTCCGCCAGGCGGCTGATGTCGGGATGGTCGAACACCGCGGTGTTCGAGACGACGAACGCTCCGCGGAAGGCCCGGTTCAGGCGGTTGCGAAGCTCGACCGCCATCAGCGAGTCCATGCCCAGCTCGAAGAATCCCGCCGAGGGCGCAGGGGCGCTGCGCAGGCGCAGTATCTCGACCACCTGTTCCTCGAGGAACCGGATCAGTTCATCTCGGCGCTGCTCGGGGACGAGTCCTCCGAGCCGTCTGAGCAGATCGTCCTCAGTGGCGGAAGACTGGTCCTTGTCGCGCCCCACCACTTCCGCGAGCCAGGATGCCCGCAACGGGAGCGCCGACCAGTCGATGAACGCTGCCACGCTGGTTCCGACATCCTCGCGCACAAGCCGCGCCAAGGCACGGATGCCCTGCTGGGGAGTGATCCACTCCTCGGCCGAGTCGGCGAGCTGCGTCGCGATGCGCTCGCGCTGCTCCTCGGCCTCGCCGATGCCTGACCACGCCCCCCACGCAATGGCCTGACCGGGCAGGCCCAGCGCCCGGCGGTGTCGCGCCAGCTGGTCGAGGAAGGCGTTGGCCGCCGCGTGATTGGCCTGCCCGCGGTTCCCGACCACGCCCGCCAGGCTGGAGAAGAGGACGAACATGTCGAGTTCCCGGTCGAGCGTCGCCCGGTGCAGTCGCCAAGCCCCCAGCGCCTTGGGTCCGAGCACCCGCTCGAAGCGCTCCCAGTCCTGGTTCGTCAACGCCGCGTCGGCGAGCGCCCCGACGCTGTGGATCACGCCCGCCAGCGGCGGGAGCTCGGCGTCGATCCGCCCGAGCATCCCCGCCACCGCCTCCTCGTCCGTCACGTCGGCGATCTCGATGCGCACGTCGGCGCCGCCCTCGCGGAGTTCCGAGATCAGCGGTTCCGTGTCCGTGTCGGGCGGGCGGCGTCCATTCAGGACGATGCTTCCGGCTCCCGCCTCCGCGAGCCAGCGCGCCACCGCCAGCCCGACCCCCCCGAGTCCCCCGGTGATCAGATAGCTCCGATCCCCGCGTAGCCGCACCTCGCCGGGATCGGGGTCCGCCGAACCCCCCTCCCGCCCGGCAAAGCGCGTCAGTCGAGCGACCAGTCGGGTTCCGCCCCGGCGGGCGATGCGCGTCTCCCGGTCGGGCAAGAGCAACTCGTCGGCAAGCGTGCCGACAGGCACGGGAGCCTCCGGGTCCAAGTCAAGCAGCCGCGGTGTCAGATCCCCGTGCTCCAAGTCCACCACGCTCGCGAAGCCCCACAGCGAGGCACCCGCCAGTGCGCCGGAGCGCTCCCGGTCGACCACCTGGCCGCCTCGGGTCACGAACCAAGTGCCGCTCACGGGCGACACGCCCGCGTCCGACATCCCCTGGACCAGCGCGAGCGCACCGCAATCCACCGCTTCCAACTCTGCCGCGAGCTCCCGGGTCGAAAGCTCCGCACCATCCCGCCGGACCCCGCCCAGATATGCGACGCCCCGCAACGGAAGCGCACCGGGCAATGACTCGAAGAACCCACGCCACGACTGGCGGTCGCCCTGCACGGGCCCTTCGACCGCCCGGCTCCCCCGGCGCTCCAGCTCCTCCGCCAGCTCGGCGCCCAGCCCGCTTTCTCCGGCCAGCACGAACAGCCCGCCTTCCGCCCCCACCTCCGACGGCCCCCGTGCCAAGATCAGGAGTGAGCCTGACGGATCCTCGACGAGGGACGTACCCGCAAATCCGGCGTCTGTGATGGCCTGGCGCCAGACGGGGGGCCCAACCAGCGCGTAGTCGGAGCGATACGCGTCCTGAAACCGCCACCAGCCCGGCAGCAGTCCGAAGGTCAGGTCCAGCCATTCTTTCCGAGCGGTTTCCTCGATGGCCACCAGCACGCCTGACGGGGCCAGCAGGCGCCGACAGTGGGCGAGCGTCTCACCCAAGTCGCGGGTCGCGTGCAGGACATTCGCGGCGATCACGAGGTCATAGCCGTGAAGCGCGAACCCCTGATCCGCCGGATCCCGTTCGATGTCGAGAGCTAGGCAGGCAAGCTCCACGCCGCGTTCTTCGAATGTCCGCTCCGCGTCCGGGAAGAAGCCGGTCGAGATGTCCGTGAAGGCGAGCTCGGTCCGGCCGGTCGGCAGGACGTCCAAGAGGGCGGAGGTGGTGGCGCCCGTCCCTGCGCCGATCTCGATTACCCGCAGCGGCCGACCCTCAGGCAACCCGGCTACCGCCGCGCGCACGCCATCGGCAACCATGAGATTCATCGCCCGCATGGCCGGTGACTCGCGGTACAGGCTCGCCGCTCCCGGCTCGCCGCCGAAGAGCAGGTCCAGCGCATCGGCGCGGCCGCGAAGCACCTCGGCGAGCGACTCCCCGCAGCGGCGCAGCAGGCTGAGCTCGATCGAATCGGCCCCGGAGTCGGCAAGCCCCGCCTCCGGCTCCGCAGGCGCTTCCGGCGCGGCTAATACGCGCCAGCCACCGGCCGCTTCCCGGCCGAGGAGATCCATCTCCTCCAGCACCGACAGCAACCGGCCGAACAGCCGCCCGTGATCCTCCGTAACCCTGAGTCGGCGACGCAACTCGTCCGTCTCGAAACGGTCGCCCGGACGGGGCTCCCAGCCCAGCTGCCGGAATCCGCGAAGCAGCTGCCGGCGGGACTCACGCTCCAGCTCGTGCCCCAGCGCGGCGAGCGACGCTCCGTCCCGGCCCTCCGCCTCGAGGTATCCGTCCAACGCTCCCAGCGCGGACTCGATCTGCTCCGGCCCGGCGAGGAAGTCCGCCTCTTGGCGTCCCGCTGCCGCCCCCTCGCGCCACACCACCTCGTGCAGCGCATCCTCCACGCGGTTACCCGACAGAGCCGCTCGGCTCGCCTGTCTGAGCGCAAAGCCCTCAATGCGCGCCACCTCATCGCCCGTACCCGTGTAAAGCAAGAGGTCTGCTTTGCGCGTCTCCTCGCCCTCGCCGCGGTCGATTACCCGGCAGAAGACGCGATCTCCCAATGCCTCCCGCAGGACGAAGCGGTCCCAGCCGATCGGCAGCCATGTGCCCCCGGCGATCGCCATCTCCGGCACTCCTCCCAGCACGCGGAAACAGGCGTCCAGCAGTGCCGGATGCACAAGCAGGTTCCGGTCTTCCACTCCCGCCGGCAGCAGCACCTCGCCCAACGCCTCCCCGGAGCCCGACCAAAGTCGGGCCAGACCGCGGAAAGCCGGACCGTAGCCGAGCCCGGCAGCACCCAACTCAACGTACGCCCCTTCCACGTCCACTTGGGCGAGGCCCGCCTGCAGCGCGCCGAGGTCTGCCGGCTCGGACGCGGCTGCGGTGAGCGGTGCCCAGCGGCCTTCGGCGTGTGTCTCCCACCGCCCTCCCGCATCACGGCTGACAATCTTCCAAGCGTCGCTCTCGTCGAGCACCACTTGGACCAACCGGCCCTCCTCGTCCGAAAACACGAGCGGTCGGATGATCGCGCTCTCTTCAATCACGACCGGGACTCCGCGGTGCGTCTCGCGAAGCGCTTCAGCCACCTGCGCCACGTAAAGCGCGCCCGGTGCTACAACATTCCCGAACACCCGGTGGTCCGACAGCCAGGCCGGATCCCGGCCGTGGATCAGCCGCTCGAAGGAGTGCTCGCCATCCGGGGAATCCCGCTGTACCCCGACCAGTGGGTGCCCCTCTTCGACATGCGGACGCGCATAGCGGGAGATCCAGTAGCGCTCCCGTTGGAACGGATAGGCGGGCAGCGAGACCCGCCGCCGCCGCTCGCCGACAAACAGACCCTCGAAGGCAATGTCGAGACCCGCCTCGTAGGCACCCGCCACCGCGCCGGCGAAATCTCCGCTCCCGCCGCGTCGCTGGCTCGGGATCACGATAGGCGGCTCGGTGTCCGGCCAGGCGAGCGCTGCCATCGGTCCCAGCACGCCGCGGGGCCCGATCTCCAGCACAAGCCCAGTCTCCAACGCCGCAAGCGTCCGCAGCGCCGTCGCGAACCGCACCGGCTCGCGCGCCTGGCGCCGCCAGTACGCTCCGTCGGGGGCGCTCTCCAGCACGCTCCCGCTCACATCGCTCACCAGACGTACCGAGGGCGGGGAGGCCCGGGGAGCGGCCGCTTCCAGTTCCCCGAGCACCGGTTCCATCAGCGCACTGTGGAAGGCATGGCTGGTCCCAAGATGCTCAACTCGGAGACCGTCCTCCACAAAGGTCTTCAGGAGTGCCTCGATTTCGGCCTCTGGCCCGCTCACCACCTGGTGCATGCCGTTATCGGCAGCCAGCTCGACACCCTCCCGGAGCGCATCTCGCACACGATCCGCTGAAGCGAACACCGCCGCCATCGCTCCCCGCATTGGAAGCGAACCCATCAGTGCGCCCCGGCGGGTTGCGAACCGCATCCCGGTCTCAAGGTCGAAGGCCCCTGCGGCGGCCGCTGCCGCGATCTCTCCCGCGCTGTGCCCGAAGACGATGTCGGGCCGCACCCCCACGCTCGCCCACAAGGCGGTCAGCCCGCTCTCAAGCGCGTACAGCGCCGGCTGCGTCCATTCGGTCCGGTCCAGCCGCTCGCCGGGATCCTCGAACATCACCTGGAGCAGCGACGCACCCCGCTCTGCGCGGAACACCTCCTCGCAGCGGTCCAGAACCGCCCGGAAGACCGGCTCGCTTTCATAGAGCTCCCGGCCCATCCCCGCCCACTGGCTGCCCTGCCCGGTGTACAGGAAGGCGACCGTTCTTTCGGTGGGCGACGCCACGATGCCCTGCTTCACCACCTCCAGTTGCTGCTCCAGCGAGGCGCGATCCTGGAACACGAGGCCGGCGCGGTAGCCGAAATGGCTCCGCCCCGCCCCGGCGGTCCAAGCCATGTCGGCGAGCGGCGTGTCTTCCCAGAGAGCGGCCCGGTACCGGTCGGCCAGCTGACGGAGCGCGTCCTCGGACCTCCCGGACAGCGGGAGCAGGCGATGCCGGCGGTGTGCGTCGGCCTGCGGGAGGTGATCGTCCGCGCCCGATTCCGGCAGTGCTGGAGGCCCGATACGCGGCGGTTCACGATCCTCCGCGTAGCCCTCGATCACGACATGGGCGTTCGTGCCCGAGTATCCGAAGGAGCTGATGGCGGCCCGCCGCGGGCGTTCCGCCTCCGGCCAGGGGGTGGCCTCAGACGCCACTTGGACAGAAAGGCCCTCCCAGTCCACGCGCGGGTTCGGCCGCTCAAAATGGAGGTGCCGCGGAATCATCCCGGAACGGATCGCGAGCACCGCCTTGATCAACCCGGCCACGCCTGCCGCCGCCTCGAGGTGGCCCACGTTGGTCTTCACGGATCCGATCAGCAGCGGGCGGTCCGGGCTCCGGCCGCGACCGTAGACCGCCGCCGCGGCCGCCACCTCGACCGGATCGCCCAACTCGGTCCCCGTGCCGTGCGCTTCCAAGTAGTCCACCGAGGCGGCCTCCACGCCCGTGCGCGCAAGCGCCTGCTCGATCACGCGCTCTTGGGCCGGGCCGTTCGGCACGGTCAGGCCGGCGCTCGCGCCGTCCTGGTTCACTGCCGATCCGAGCACAACTGCGAGGATCCGGTCTCCCGCCGCCTCCGCGTCCGCAAGACGCTTCAGCACAACCATCCCGCATCCCTCGCCCCGCACGTATCCGTCGGCCGCCGCGTCGAAGGTCTTGCAACGCCCGTCCGGGGCGAGCATGCCGGCGTCGGTCAAGAGACTGGTGGGCTCCGATCTCAAGATCGCGTTCACCCCTCCCGCCAGCGCCAGATCCGCCTCCCCTGCTCGAAGCGCGGACGCCGCTTGGTGCAGCGCGACCAGCGACGAGGAACACGCGGTGTCCACCGTGATGGCCGGACCCTCGAATCCAAGCGCGAAGGCAACCCGGCCGACCGCGATCGAGGGGGTAGCCCCAGTGGACCTGTATAGGTTGGACGACGGATCGTCCGCAGCCCCGGCGATAAGCGCTTGGTAATCACTCATCGAAACCCCGCCGAACACGCCGGTTCGGCTGCCACGTAGCCCGTCCGGGGCGATCCCGGCGTCCTCAAGCGCCGCCCAGCTTGTCTCGAGCAGCATCCGCTGCTGGGGGTCTAGGCTGAAGTTCCCGGAGGGTGCGCTCCTGCAATCCGGTGCTAACTCATTGAATAAATTGGGTTTATCGCTCTTATTGGCACTCTGATGCCTGTTTTTGTGTTCCCATGTAATTGCAGATTGAGTTGATCGGTTCATTAGGTTATTACTTGCTATATAGAGTGTTCTCATGCTATAATGTTCCCATGTATGTGGAAGTCGTCCCCAACCGCGGCTCGCCCCCTGCCATCCTCCTGCGCGAAGGCAAGCGCGAAGGCTCCAAGGTCCGCAAGCGCACCCTCGCCAATCTCTCGGCCTGGCCCCCCGCCAAGCTCGACACACTCCGCAAGCTGCTCAAAAACCAGCCCCTCGTCAGCCCCGAGCAAGCCTTCTCCATCGTCAGCTCCCGCCCCCACGGCCATGTCGAACTCGTGCTGGAGGCCTTTCGCCGGCTGGGCTTGCCCGCCTTGCTCGACCGCTCCCCCTCGCCCCAGCGCTCGGCCGTGCTCGCCATGCTCGCCCAGCGCCTGCTGCAGCCCGCCTCCAAGCTCGCCACCACGCGCCTCTGGCACAGCACCACCCTGGCGGCCGAACTGGCCCTTGGGGACGCTGACGAAGAGCACCTCTACGCCGCTATGGACTGGCTGCTGAAGCGTCAAGACCGCATCCAGCGACGCTTGGCCCAACGCCACCTCGATGACGATTCCCAAGTCCTGTACGACGTCTCGAGCAGCTACTACGAAGGCCGCACCTGCCCGCTGATGCGCTACGGCTACAGCCGCGACGGCAAGCGCGGTCGTCCGATCGTCGTCTACGGCCTGCTGGCCGACGCCCAAGGCCGCCCGCTGGCCGTGCAGGCCTATCCCGGCAACACGGCCGACCCGACCACCGTGCCGGACCAAGTCCAGATCCTGCGCGAGCGCTTCGGCCTGCAACGCGTAGTGCTGGTAGGCGACCGCGGCATGCTCACCGACACCCAGATCGAGACCCTGCGGCAATACCCCGGCTTGGGCTGGGTCTCGGCCCTGCGGCATCCCGACATCCGCAAGCTGGCGGACGACAACAGCGTGCCAATGTCGCTGTTCGACACCCGCAACCTGGCCGAGATCCACTCCCCGCTGTATCCCGGCGAGCGTCTCATCGTGTGTCGCAACCCGGCCTTGGCCGAGCGCCGCCAGAACAAGCGCGAGGCGCTGCTGGCGGCCACCGAGGAGGCTCTCGAGCGCATCCAGCGCGAGGTGCGGCGGCGCACCAAGAAACCGCTGCTAGCGACTGAGATCGCCGAGAAGCTCGGGCGTGCCAAGCAGCGCTGCAAAGTCGGCAAACACTTCCAGACGGAGATCGCCGACGGCCTCTTCGAGTTCCGCCGGGACCCGCACTCGATCGAGCGCGAGGCGAGCCTAGACGGCCTGTACGTGATCCGCACCAGTGAGGCTGAGAGCCGTCTGCAGGCCGCCGATGTGGTGCGCAGCTACAAGCAGCTGACGCGGGTCGAGAGAGCCTTCCGGTGTCTCAAGACGGTCGACCTGCTGGTGCGCCCGATCCGCCATCGCAAGCCGGACCGCGTGCGGGCACACCTGTTGCTGTGCCTGCTGGCGTACTACGTGGAATGGCACCTGCGGCAGGCCTTGGCGCCGCTGCTGTTCGCAGACGAGGACTTGGCGGGCTGGCAGGCGCGGCGGGACCCGGTCGCGCCCGCCAAGCCGCGCAAGAGCCTGCAAACGAAGAAGAACGGGCGCACAACGTCGGACGGTTTGCAACTGCACAGCTTCTCAACGCTACTCCAGGCCATGGCGACGCGCTGCCGCCATCAATGCCGCTTGCACGGCGATGCGGACGGGCCCACGCTAGAGCGGTTGACCGAGCCAAGCGCCCTCCAGCAGCGGGCACTTGAACTGGTCAGAACGTTCCCAGTGGACTACAACTCCAAATCCAGCTAAGCGAAGATAGAACAAGGACTTATCGCGAATCTTGCCCCGGAACTTCAGTCTAGGAGCTCCGCCTCGACCGGGGCGATCCGGAAAAAGCCCGCATCGAAGCGGTCGAGGCCCTCCACGTAGCCGCCGAACGGTCGCGCCGCCTCCGTCTCGGCATCGACGAAGAGCCCGTCCGGACGCCCCTTCGTCACGAGGTCGGCCCCGGAACGAAGCTGCGCCCAGAACGCCTCGGCGTCCGGTGCCCCGGGGAAGCGGCAGGCCATGCCGACGATCGCGATGCGTTCGTCGCCGCGGGGCCGGAGGGCGGGCAAGGCCGGCACTCGCGGCACTTCCGGTGACACGTCGGCAAGCTTGCCTGCAAGGTGTTCCGCTAGGCGGGCGATGTCGGGATGATCGAACACTGCGGTGTTCGAGACGACGAACGCTCCCCGGAAGGCCCGGTTCAGGCGGTTGCGAAGCTCGACCGCCATCAGCGAGTCCATGCCCAGCTCGAAGAATCCCGCCGAGGGCGACGGTGCCGAGCGCAGGCGCAGAATTTCGACAAGCTGTTCCTTGAGGAACCGGATCAGTTCACCCCGGCGCTCCTCGGGGGCGAGTTCCGCTAGCCGCGTGAGGAGATCGTCCGGGGTGCCCGAAGAGCGGCCCTCTTCGCGCCCCACTACTTCTGCGAGCCAGGGTGCCCGCAACGGGAGCGCCGACCAGTCGACAAACGCTGCCACGCTGGTGCCGACATCCTCGCGCACGAGCTGCGCCAACATCCGGATGCCCTGCTCGGGAGCGATCCACTCCTCGCCCGAGACGGCGAGCCGCGTCGCGATGCGCTCGCGCTGCTCCTCGGCCTCGCCGATGCCCGACCACGGTCCCCACGCAACGGCTTGGCCCGGCAGGCCGAGCGCCCTCCGGTGCCGCGCCAGCTGGTCGAGGAAGGCGTTGGCCGCCGCGTAGTTGGCCTGCCCCTGGTTCCCGACAACGCCCGCTAGGCTGGAGAAGAGGACGAACAGGTCGAGCTCCCGGTCGAGCGTCGCCCGGTGCAATCGCCAGGCCCCCAGCGCCTTGGGCCCGAGCACCCGCTCGAAGCGCTCCCAGTCTTGGTTCGTCAACGCCGCGTCGGCGAGCGCCCCGACGCTGTGGATCACGCCCGCCAGCGGCGGGAGCTCGGCGTCGATCCGCCCGAGCATCCCAGCCACCGCCTCCTCGTCCGTCACGTCGGCGATCTCGACGCGCACCTCGGCACCGCCCTCGCGGAGTTCCGAGATCAGCGCCTCCGTGTCCGTGTCGGGCGGGCGGCGCCCATTCAGGACGATGCATCCGGCTCCCGCCTCCGCGAGCCAGCGCGCCACCTCCAGCCCGAGCCCCCCGAGTCCCCCGGTGATCAGATAGCTCCGGTCCGCGCGCAGCTGGACCTCGCCGGGGCCGGGATCCGCCGAATCCCCTCCCCGGCGGGCCAAGCGCGTCAGCCGAGCGACCAGTCGAGTCGCGCCCCGGCGGGCGATGCGCGTCTCCCGGTCGGGCAAGAGTAACTCGTCGGCAAGCGTGACGGCAGTCGGGGAGCACTCCGGATCCAGATCAAGCAGCCGCGGTGTCAGATCCCCGTGCTCCAGTCCCACCACGCTCGCGAAGCCCCACAGGGAGGCACCCGCCAGTGCGCCGGAGCGCTCCCGGTCGACCACTTGGCCGCCCCGGGTCACGAACCAGGTGCCGCTCACGGGCGACACGCCCGCGTCCGACATCCCTTGGACCAGCGCCAGCGCGCCGGCATCCACCGCTTCCAACTCTGCCCGGAACTCCCGGGTCGAGAGCTCTGCGCCATCCCGCCGGATCCCGCCCAGATACGCCACGCCCCGCAGCGGCAGAACACCCGGCAATGATTCGAAGAACCCGCGCCATGCCTGGCGATCCCCCTCCGCGGGCCCCTCGACTGCCCGGCTCCCCCGGCGCTCCAGCTCTTCCGCCAGCTCGGCGCCCAGCTCGCTTTCTCCGGCCAGCACGAACAGCCCGCCTTCCGCACCCGCCTCCGACGGTCCCCGTGCCAGGATCAAAAGTGCCCCTGACGAATCCTCGACTAGCGACGCCCCCGCGAATCCGGCGTCCACGAGGGCCTGCCGCCAGGTGTCGGGCCCAACAAGCGCGTGGTCGGAGCGATACGCGTCCCGGAAGCGCCACCAGCCGGGCAGCAGTCCGAAGGTCAGGTCCAGCCATTCCTTCCGGGCGCTTTCCTCGACGGCCACCAGCAAGCCCGACGGGGCGAGGAGACGCCGGCAGTGGGCGAGCGTTTCAGCTAGGTCGCTGGTCGCGTGCAGTACGTTCGCGGCGATCACGACGTCGTAGCCGTGGGGCGCGAACTCCTGATCCGCCGGATCCCGCTCGATGTCCAGCCACAGGAAGCGAAGGTCCGCGTCCCGTGCGGCGAGCCTGCGCTCCACGTTCGGGAACGAGTCCGTCGAGATGTCCGTGAAGGTGTATTCGGCCCGGCCCGCCGGCAGGACGTCCAAGACGGCCGACGTGGTTGCGCCCGTCCCCGCACCGATCTCGATCACCCGCAGCGGACGGCCTTCCGGCAACCCGGCTACCGCCGTGCGCACGGCGTCGGCGACCATCCGGTTCACCGCCCGCACGACGGGCGACTCGCGGTATAGGCTTTCCGCTCCTGGCTCGCCGCCGAAGAGCAGGTCCAGTGCATCGGCGCGACCGCGGAGCACCTCGGCGAGTGCCTTTCCGCAACGGCGGAGCAAGCCCAGCTCGACGGATTCGGCCTCGGAGTCAGTCGGCCCCGCCGCGGGCTCCGCGGGCGGTACCGGAGCGGCTGCCACGTGCCAGCCACCGGACGTTTCCCGGACGAGGATCCCCATCTCCTCCAGCACCGACAGCAAGCGGCCGAACAGCCGCCCGTGATCCTCCGTCACCCTGAGCCGGCGGCGCAGCTCGTCCGTCTCGAAACGGTCTCCCGGACTGGGCTCCCAGCCCAGATCCCGGAATCCGCGGAGCAGCTGCCGGCGGGACTCACGCTCCAGCTGGTGGCCTAGCGCAGCGAGCGACGCACGGTCCCGGCCCTCAGCCGCGAGGTATCCGTCCAACGCTCCCAGGCCGGACTTGATCTCCTCCGGCGCGGCGATGAAATCCGCCTCCCGGAGTCCCACCGCCGTCCCCTCGCGCCACACCACCTCGTGCAGCGCATCTTCCACCCGGTCAGCCGACAGGGCGGCCCGGCCC
Source organism: Bryobacterales bacterium (assembly GCA_965207255.1). GTDB lineage: Bacteria > Acidobacteriota > Terriglobia > Bryobacterales > UBA6623 > VXMF01. The sequence continues at coordinate 3,079,093 of OZ242276.1, forward strand.
GTGCGTTTGAGCGCGAAGCCCTCGATGCGCGCCAGTTCCTCGCCTGCCTCCGTGTAAAGCAAGAGGTCAGCTTTGCGAGTCTCTCCGCTTTCGCCGCGGTCGAGGACCCGGCAGAAGACGCGATCCCCCAATGCCTCGCGCAGGACGAAGCGGTCCCAGCCGATCGGCAGCCATGTACCCCCGGCCCCGTTCAGCTCCGGCACGGCTCCCAGCACTCGGAAACAGGCGTCCAGCAGGGCCGGATGCACGAGCAGGTTCCGACTTTCCATTCCTGCCGGCAGCAACACCTCGCCCAACGCCTCCCCGGAGCCCGACCAGAGTCGGGCCAGGCCGCGGAAGGCCGGACCGTAGTCGAGCCCGGCAGCACCCAGCGCAACATACGCCCCTTCCACGTCCGCTTGGGCGAGGCCCGCCTGCAGCGCGCCGAGGTCTTCCGGCTCGGACGCGGCTTGGGCGAGCGGTGCCCAGCGGCCTTCGGCGTGTGTTTCCCAGCGCCCTCCCGCATCCCTGCTGACAACCTTCCAGGCACCGTCCTTGCCGAGCACCACTTGGACTAGGCGGCCCTCTTCGCCCGACAACACGAGCGGGCGGATAATCGCGCTCTCTTCGAGCGCGATCGGGACTACACGGTGCGTTTCGCGAAGCGCTTCAGCCACCTGCGCCGCGTAGAGTGCACCCGGTGCCACAACGTTCCCGAACACACGGTGGTCGGACAGCCAGGCAGGATCCCGACTGTGCAGCTGCCGCTCGAAGGAGTGTTCGCCATCCGGGGAATCCCGCTGCACCCCGAGCAGCGCGTGCCCCTGCCCTGACTGCCGTCGCGGGAAGCCGGAGGTCCAGTAGCGCTCTCGCTGGAACGGATAGGCGGGCAGCGCGACCCGCCGCCGCCGCTCCCCGGCAAACAGGCCCTCGAAGGCAATGTCGAGACCCGCCTCGTAGGCACCCGCCACCGCGCCGGCGAAGTCCCCGCTACCGCCGCGCCGCTGGCTCGGGATCACGGCGGGCGCCTCGCTGTGCGGCCAGCCGAGCGCCGCCATCGGCCCCAGCACTGCGTGGGGCCCGATCTCCAGCAGAAGCCCAGCCTCAAGGGCCGCCAGCGTCCGCAACGCCGTCGCGAACTGCACCGGCTCGCGCGCCTGGCGTCGCCAGTACTCTCCGTCGGGGGCCCCTTCCAGCACGCTCCCGGTGACATCGCTAACCAGCCTTACCGAGGGTGCCGAGGCCCGGGGAGCGGCCGCTTCCAGATCCCCGAGCACCGGCTCCATCAGCGCACTGTGAAAGGCGTGGCTGGTCCCGAGATGCTCCACTCGGAGGCCGTCCTCTTCAAACGTCTTCAGAAGTGCCCCGATTTCTGCCTCTGGCCCGCTCACGACTTGGTGCGACGCGTTAGCGGCAGCCAGCTCGACTCCCTCCCGGAGCGCATCCCGCACACGGTCCGCCGAAGCGAACACCGCTGCCATCGCTCCCCCCTCGGGAAGCGCGCCCATCAGCCCGCCCCGGCGAGTTGCGAACCGCATCCCGGTCTCGAGGTCAAAGGCTCCCGCGGCCGCCGCCGCCGCGATCTCTCCCACGCTGTGCCCGAAGACGATGTCGGGCCGGACACCCGCGCTTGCCCACAGTGCCGTCAGCCCGCTCTCCAGCGCGTACAGCGCCGGCTGCGTCCATTCGGTCCGCTCCAGCCGCCCCCCGGGCTCCTCGAACATCACCTGGAGCAGGGACGCACCCCGCTCAGCGCGGAACACCTCCTCGCAGCGGTCCAGAACCGCCCGGAAGACCGGCTCGCTTTCATAGAGTTCCCGGCCCATCCCCGCCCACTGGCTCCCCTGCCCGGTGTAGAGGAAGGCGACCCTGCCTTCGGCGGGCGGCGCCACGACGCCCTCCCTCACCACCTCCAGCTGCTTCTCCAGCGAGGCGCGATCTTGGAATACGAGGCCGGCGCGGTAGCCGAAGTGGCTCCGCCCCACCCCGGCAGTCCAAGCCATGTCGGCCAGCGGCATGGCTTCCGAGAGAGCGGCCCGGTACCGGTCGGCGAGTTGACGGAGGGCGCCCTCGGATTTCCCGGACAGCGGGAGCAGGCGATGCTGGCGGGGCGCATCGGCCCGCGGCAGGCGGTCAGCCGCACCCGACTCTGGCAGTGCAGCGACCTCGACGCTCGGCGGTTCGCGCTCCTCCGCATATCCCTCGATCACCACGTGGGCGTTCGTGCCCGAGTATCCGAAGGCGCTGACGGCGGCCCGCCGCGGCCGCTCCGCCTCCGGCCACGGAGTCGACTCCGCTGTCACCCGGATGGGAAGCCTTCCCCAATCCATCAGCGGGTTGGGGCGTTCGAAGTGCAGGTGCTGCGGAATCGTAACTACTCACGCCCCTGCGAGGGGTTGTTTTCTCGCCTAGCGTGGCGCGGCTCAAGGCTTGCGCTGGTCTGCGGCCAGCTTGCGCATGGTTGAGGGTGTGGCAAGCCTGTCGCGGGCCGGGAAGCGTGCTGACTGGCAAGCGGCGGGCCGAGCGGGCACAGCTGGGTGTCGAGTTGCCACTCAGAGCAACGCCTCAGGCGTCTTGGTCTGGAGTGGGGGTCGCGCCATAGTGTCGCGTGAGCGTGTCGACAGCGCGCCCGTCGAGCGCGATTTGAATGGCGATGAGAGGGTTGTAGCCGAGCGCGGACATGGACTGCAGGTAGGAGGAGATGCGGGCATAGGCCTCGCCGTAGGTTTTGGTCCGAAAGCAGCCCGAGACCTTAACTTTGACCTTGGCCATGCGCAGTCCGCGCTCGCCGGCATTGTTGGTGAAACTCACGTCGGGATCGTGCAGGAAGCGCAGCACGGAGGCTTCGTGCTGGACGAGCCGCTCGTGCAGGTTGTGGGCGTCGGACTTGGCGATCCGTCCGCGTTGGCCCTTGCGGCGGGCTGGGATGGCGGGCAATTCCTCGGCAGCCTGGGTCAGGATGGTGCGGTAGCGCTCGCGCAAGGCCTCGCAGGCGGCTGCGCTCAAGACCTTGTCCTGGCTGCGATTGACTTGCCGGCAGGCCTCTTGCAGCAGGGCTTTCAGCAGGCGCGCCCAGCGGTAGTTGTTGGAATCGATAACGAAGGTCAGTTCGCGGAGCAAATGCGCGCCGCATAATTGGTGCCGGCATTTCTCATAGCTGAGGTAGGCGGCCAAGCAGTCGTGCACCAAGGTGCCGCGAAAGCGGGGGATCAGGCCGGCCGCCTCGATGGCTGCCTTGCCGCGCTGGCGATGCAGGAACTTCAGCGTCAGCGTGCCATCGGTGAGGATATGCAGCCAATGGTTCTTGCGCTCCACGCGCAGGCCGGTTTCGTCGGCATGCAAGGCTGGCGCGGCCAGCAGGTGGGCGCCGGCGGCGGTTTCCCAAGCTTGCAGGGCCTGCTGCAGGCGGCGGATGTAGCCCAGGCAGGTAGCCTCGGACAAGCGCAGGCCGGAGATCGCCTTGACGAGCCCGACGGTGCGCCGCAGGGAGAGCATATGGGCCACCAGCAGGTGGATGATGAAAGCCTGCAGGCCGCTGCCATACTGCAGCGGCCCGGGCAGACTGGCGGGGAAGGCGGCCTTGCTGAGGGCCTCGCAGTTGGGGCACTGCTTGAGCTCGGCCGCGACACGCCGCTCGATCACCTTGAATACGATGTCGTGCTCGACGCGGACTTCCCGGTCCAGCGCAGCGACATCCGCCAGATCGAAGCCACACTTGTCGCAGTCCTCGACGGTCAGCGTTTCCTCGATCGTGACGTGCTGCAGATTGGGGCTGGTCAGATCGTTGGGCTGGGCTGGCTTGCGGTTCGGCCTAGCGCGCCGGGTGGCGTCCGGCTCGTCCATCTGCGAGGGCGGGATGCTGGAGTTGCGGCTGGTCTTGCGGGTGGTCTTTTCCAGCAGCACCGCCACCAGCAGCGCCAGCAAGCTCAGCAGGGTCCGCAGCACGGCGTCGACTTCGGGCGAGACTTGGCCGCCCTTGCGCAGAACCGCGACCTGCCCCTTGACGGTCTCCAGCTCCGCGCGCAGGGACTTCTCGCTGACGCTCGGCATCACTCGGCCTCGACCGCCAGCAGGGCGGCCAGCACCGCCAGCCGCTCGCCCGGCGGCATGTCCGCATAGCGCTTGGCCCAGCTGGCGGCCTTGCGCTTGATGCACTGGCGCTGGGTGAAGTTCTGGCCCGCGTAGCGGTGCCAGTGCACGGCGCGCCCCGGCGCGAAGTTGCACCAGACCTTCTCGGTCACCACCCCGGCCTGGTTCATCACCTGCAGCGACAGGCTGTGCCAGTCGGGCAGGGCCCGCTCGTAGAGCTGGCAGGGGTAGCCGGACAGCATCACCGCGCAGGGCAGGCTCTTGAGCAAGGCCAGCAGCTGTTCGTGATCGGCCTGCGTGTAGTCGTAGCGGTAGCGGCGCTGCGACTTGCGCGTGCGCTGCAGATAGGGCGGGTCGGAATAGACCAGCTCGTCGCCGACAAACGGGAATTCGGACAGGAAGCGGTGGCAGCAGCCATGCACCAGTTCCACCTCGTGCGGGCAGCGAAAGGCACGGATCGAGCGGGCGTTGCGATCGATGCCGATGTTGCGCAGGGCGGGCGGCTTGCGCTGCATGATCGCGCCGCCGCCGAGATGCGTCTCAATATAGGTGGCATGCGGCGGCATGGCCGCGATCAAGGCCTGGCACAGACCCGAGGTCGCCTTCGATCCGTACCATGCACCCATCGCCGAGTCGCTTCCCGCAGGAGCCCCTAAAACGCAGCATAGGCGCTCCCAGCACGGTTGTCAAGCGACCTGTTTGCTGGATCGGAAATGCCGCTGATTGCCGGCTAGGACGGGTCCCGACACAAACCACAGTTCGAAACCTGGCCGGATCCCAGCGCAAGCATTGATCTGCGTGGTGTCAGGCGAAAAGACAAGCAATCAAGAAGGGGCCCGAGTAGTTACGCGGAATCTCTCCGGAACGAATCGCGAGAACTGCCTTGATCAGCCCGGCCACGCCCGCCGCCGCCTCAAGGTGGCCCACATTCGTCTTCACGGATCCGATCAGCAGCGGGCGGTCCGGGCTCCGGCCGCGACCGTACACCGCAGCCGCCGCCTGCACCTCGACCGGATCGCCCAGTTCGGTCCCTGTGCCGTGCGCCTCTAGGTAGTCCACCGAGGAAGCCTCGACACCCGCCCGCGCTAGCGCCTCCTCGATTACGCGCTCCTGGGCTGGGCCGTTCGGCACGGACAGGCCGGCGCTCGCGCCGTCTTGGTTCACCGCCGATCCGAGCACAACCGCGAGAATCCTGTCTCCCGCCTTCTCCGCGTCCGCGAGACGCTTCAGCACAACCATCCCGCATCCCTCGCCCCGCACATAGCCGTCGGCCGCCTCGTCGAACGTCTTGCAGCGTCCATCCGCCGCGAGCATGCCGGCGTCAGTGAAGATTTGGGTCGGCTGCCACCTCAAGATTGCGTTCACGCCTCCCGCCAGCGCCAGATCCGCCTCCCCAGCACGGAGCGCCGCCGCCGCTTGGTGCAGCGCGACCAGCGACGAGGAACACGCGGTATCCACCGCGATGGCCGGACCCTCGAGACCGAGGGCGAAGGCAATCCGGCCGATCGCGGTGGAGGCGGCGATCCCGGTGGACCTGTAGATGTTGGTCGACGGATCGTCCGCGGCCGCTGCCATGACTGCTTGGTAGTCACTCGCCATGAATCCGCCGTACACCCCGGTTCGGCTGCCGCGCAGCCCGTCCGGGGCGATCCCGGCGTCCTCAAGCGCCCCCCAGCTTGTCTCGAGCAGCATCCGCTGCTGGGGGTCCAGCAGCTCCGCCTCGACCGGGGCGATCCGGAAGAAGTCTGCGTCAAAGCGATCGAGGCCCTCCACGTAGGCGCCGAAGGGGCGTGCCGCCTCCGTCTCGGCATCCACGAAGAGCCCGTCCGGACGCCCCCGTGTCACCAAATCAGCCCCCGAACGCAGCTGTGCCCAGAACGTCTCGGCGTCCGGTGCCCCGGGGAAGCGGCAGGCCATGCCGACGATCGCGATGCGTTCCTCGCTGCGGGCCCGGACGGCGGGCAACGCTGGCACCGGCGGCACCTCCGGTGCTACGCCGACAAGTTCGCCCGCAAGGTGGTCCGCCAGTCGGGCGATGTCGGGATAGTCGAACACCGCAGTGTTCGAGACGACGAACGCCCCCCGGAAGGCCCGGTTGAGGCGGTTTCGAAGCTCGACCGCCATCAGCGAGTCCATGCCCAGCTCGAAGAATCCCGCCGAGGGCGACGGCGCGGAGCGCAGGCGCAGAATCTCGACAACCTGTTCCTCGAGGAACCGGATCAGTTCATCCCTGCGCTCCTCGGCGACGAGTCCTCCGAGCCGCCTGAGGAGATCGTCCGGATCGGCGGAAGACTGGTCTTCTTCGCGCCCCGCCACTTCTGCGAGCCAAGGTGCCCGCAACGGAAGCGCCGACCAGTCGACGAACGCTGCCACGCTCGTCCCGACATCCTCGCGCACGAGCCTCGCCAACATTCGGATGCCCTGCTCGGGAGCCATCCACTCCTCGCCCGAGTCGGCCAGCCGCGGCGCGATGCGTTCGCGCTGCTCCTCGGCCTCGCCGATGCCCGACCACGCCCCCCAAGCGATGGCCTGACCGGGCAGGCCGAGGGCTCGACGGTGCCGCGCCAGCTGATCGAGGAAGGAGTTGGCCGCCGCGTAGTTGATCTGCCCCGGATTGCCGAGGACGCCCGCCAAGCTGGAGAATAGGACGAACAGGTCAAGTTCTCGGCCGAGCGTTGCCCGGTGGAGTCGCCAGGCTCCCAGCACCTTGGGCCCGAGCACGCGCTCGAAACGCTCCCAGTCCTGGTTTGTCAACGCTGCGTCTGCGAGCGCTCCGACACTGTGGATCACGCCCGCCAGCGGCGGGAGTTCGGCGTCGATCCGCCCGAGCATCCCCGCCACCGCCTGCTCGTCCGTCACGTCGGCGATCTCGATGCGTACCTCGGCGCCGCTCTCGCGGAGTCCCGAGATCAACTCCTCGGCGGCCGTGTCGGGCGGGCGGCGGCCGTTCAGAACAATACATCCGGCTCCCGTCTCGGCGAGCCAGCGCGCCACCTCCAGCCCGATCCCCCCGAGGCCCCCGGTGATCAGATAGCTCCGGTCCCCGCGCAGCCGGACCTCGCCGGGAGCGGGGTTCTCCCCCCCCCCCCCCCCGCCGGGCGACGCGCGTGAGCCGGGCGACGAGACGGGCTTCGCCCCGGCGGGCGACGCGCGTCTCCCGGTCAGGGAAGAGCAACTCGTCGGCAAGCGTGCCGACAGTCGGGGGAGATTCTGGATCTAGGTCCAGCAGCCGCGGTCTCAGATCTCCGAGTTCCAGATCCACCACGCTCGCGAAGCCCCACAGCGAGGCGCCCGCCAGTGCGCCGGAACGCTCCCGGTGGACCACTTGGCCGCCCCGGCTCATTAACCAAGTGCCGCTCACGGGCGACACGCCCGCGTCCGACATCCCTTGGACCAGCGCCAGCGCAACTCGTCGGCAGCGTGCCGACAGTCGGGGGAGATTCTGGATCTAGGTCCAGCAGCCGCGGTCTCAGATCTCCGAGTTCCAGATCCACCACGCTCGCGAAGCCCCACAGCGAGGCGCCCGCCAGTGCGCCGGAACGCTCCCGGTGGACCACTTGGCCGCCCCGGCTCATTAACCAAGTGCCGCTCACGGGCGACACGCCCGCGTCCGACATCCCTTGGACCAGCGCCAGCGCACCTGCATCCACCGCCCGCAGCTCTGCATCGAGCTCCTGGGTTGAAAGCTCCGCGCCATCCCGCCGGATCCCCCAGATACGCCACGCCCCGCAGCGGAAGCGCACCCGGCAATGACTCGAAGAACCCGCGCCATGCCTGGCGATCGCCCTCCGCGGGTCCCTCGACCGCCCGGCTCCCCCGGCGCTCCAGCTCCTCCGCTAGCTCGGTGCCCAGCGCGCTCTCTCCGGCCAGCACGAACAGCCCGCCTTCCGCCCCCGCTTCGGAAGGGCCCCGTGCCAGGATCAGGAGTGTCCCTGACGGATCCTCGACTAGGGAAGTCTCCGCAAATCCGGCCTCTGTGAAAGCCTGCCGCCAGACGGGGGGGCCAACCAGCGCATAGTCGGAGCGATACGGGTCCTGAAACCGCCACCAGCCCGGCAGCAGCCCGAAGGTCAGGTCCAGCCATTCCTTAGGGGTGGTTTCCTCGACGGCCACCAGCACGCCCGACGGGGCCAACAGGCTCCGGCAATGGGCGAGCGTCTCACCCAGATCGCGAGTAGCGTGCAGGACGTTCGCGGCGATTACGAGGTCATAGCTGTGGAGCGCGAACCCCTGATCCGCCGGATCCCGCTCGATGTCGAGCGCTAGGAAGCTGAGGCCCGCGCACCGTTCCGCGAACTTCCGCTCAGCGTCCCGGAAGAAGCCGGTCGTGATGTCGCTGAAGGTGAACTCTGTCCGGCCAGCTGGCAGGACATCTAGGAGGGCGGACGTGGTCGCGCCCGTCTCTGCGCCGATCTCGATCACGCGCAGCGACCGGCCTTCCGGCAATTCCGCTACCGCCCTGCGCACGGCGTCCGCAACCATGCGGTTCACTGCCCGCATGGCGGGCGAGTCGCGGTACAGGGTCGCCGCTCCTGGCTCGCCGGCGAATAGCAGGTCCACCGCATCGGCGCGGCCGCGGAGCACCTCGGCGAGTGACTCCCCGCACCGGCGAAGCACGCCCAGCTCGACCGAATCGGCTTCGGAGTCGGCCGGCCCCGCGTCGAGCCCCGCGGGCGGTTCCGGCGCGGCTGCCACGAGCCAGCCGCCGGCCGCTTCCCGCCCGAGGATCCCCATCCCCTCCAGCACCGACAGCAATCGGACGAACAGGCGCGCGTGATCCTCCGTCACCCTCAGCCGACGGCGCAACTCGTCTGTCTCGAAACGGTCTCCCGGACTGGGATCCCAGCCCAACTCCCGGAATCCGCGGAGCAGCTGTCGACGTGCCTCGCTCTCCAGCGCGCGCCCCAGATCCGCGAGCGAGGTCCCGTCGCGGCCCTCCGCCTCGAGGTACCAGCCCAACGCTTCTAGGCCGGACTCGATCTCTTGCGGGCCGGCGAGGAAGTCCGCCTCCCGGAGTCCTACCGCCGCCCCCTCGCGCCAAACCACCTCGTGCAGCGCATCCTCCACCCGGTGCCGCGACAGCGCCGTCCGGCTCGTACGCCTGAGCGCGAAGCCCTCGATGCGCGCCAACTCCGCACCCGTCTCGGTGTAAATCCAGAGATCGACCCGCCGCGTCTCCCCGCCTTCGCCGCGGTCGAGTGCCCGGCAGAAGACGCGCTCCGGCAGCGGGTCGCACAGGATGAAGCGCTCCCAGCCGACCGGCAGCCATGTGCCCCCGGCTCCGTCCAGCGCCCGGATGCCACCCAGCACCTGGAAGCAGGCGTCAAGCAGCGCCGGATGCACGAGCAGGTCCCGATTTTCGGTTCCCGTCGGCAGCAGCGCCTCGCCCAACGCCTCGCCGGAGCCCGACCAGAGCCGGGCCAGGCCTCGGAAGGCCGGACCGTAGTCGAGACCGGCAGCACCCCACTCAAGGTATCCCCATTCCACATCCACCTGGGCGAGGCTGCCCTGCAGCGCACCGAGGTCTGCCAACTCGGATGCGGGTGCGGCAAGCGGTGTCCAGCGGCCTTCGGCGTGCGTCTCCCATCGCCCTCCCGAGCCCCTGCTAACCACCTTCCAAGCGCCGTCTTCGCCGAGCACCACTTGGACCAACCGACCCTCCTCGTCCGACAAAACGAGCGGGCGCGTGATAGCGCTCTCTTCGAGCACGACCGGGACTCCGTGCTGCGTTTCGCGAAGCGCTTCAGCCACCTGTGCCGCGTAAAGCGCGCCGGGTGCGACGACTTCGCCGAGCACCCGGTGGTCGGCGAGCCAGCCCGGATCCCGACTGCGCAACTGTCGCTCGAACGAGTGTTCACCGTTCGGGGAATCCCGCTGCACTCCGAGCAGCGCATGTCCCGCCTCCATCTGCAAACGTCGGGAAGGAGAGATCCAGTAGCGCTCCCGCTGGAACGGATAGGCAGGCAGTGAGATCGGGCGGCGTCGTTCGCCGACGAACAAACCCTGAAGGGAAATATCGAGTCCCGCCTCGTACGCAGCAGCCACCGCGCCGATGAAGTCCCCGCTCCCGCCGCGCCGCTGGCTCGGTATCACTATGGGTGCCTGAGTGTGCGGCCAGGCGAGCGCCGCCATCGGTCCCAGCACGCCGTGCGGACCGACTTCCAGCACGAGCCCCGCATCCAGCTCTGCCAAGGTCTGCACCGCCGTGGCAAACTGGACCGGTTCGCGCGCCTGGCGCCGCCAGTACGCTCCGTCGGGGGTGCCTTCCAGCACGCGCCCGCTCACGTCGCTAACCAACCGCACCGAGGGGGGCGAGGCCCAGGGGGCCGCCGCCTCCAGCTCCGCCAGCACCGGGTCCATCAGCGCGCTGTGGAAGGCGTGGCTGGCCCGCAGGGGATCCACCCGGATGCCTGCCTCGGCGAGATCCTCGCCTAGAGCGGCGAGCGCATCCCGCGGGCCGCTCGCCACTTGGTGCGCACCGTTATCGGCGGCCAGCTCGACGTCCGCCCCGAGCGCATCCCGCACCCGGTCCGCAGAAGCGAACACCGCCGCCATCGCGCCGTCCTCGGAAAGCGAACCCATGAGCGCCCCCCGGCGCGTCGCGAACTCCATCCCGGTCTCAACGTCGAAGGCGCCGGCGGCGGCCGCCGCCGCGACCTCGCCGACACTGTGCCCGAAAACGATGTCGGGCCGCACTCCCACGCTTGCCCAGAGTGCCGTCAGACCGCTCTCCAGCGCGTACAGTGCCGGTTGCGTCCATTCGGTCCGATCCAGATGCTGCCCGCCGGGATCCTCGAACATAATCTGGAGCAGCGATCTCCCGCGCTCTGTGCGGAACACCTCCTCGCACCGGTCCAGAACCGCCCGGAAGACCGGCTCGGTCTCATAGAGCTCCCGGCCCATCCCGGCCCATTGGCTCCCCTGGCCGGTGAATAGGAAGGCGACCTGTCCTCCGGCGGGCAACGACACGGCACCCTTCCCCACCACCTCCAGCTGCTCCTCCAGCGAGGCGCGATCATGGAACGTGAGACCCGCCCGGTGCAGGAAGTGGCTCCGTCCAGCGCTCGCCGTCCACGCCATGTCGGCAAGCGGCGTGTCCTCCGAGAGGGCGGCTTGGTACCGGCCGGCAAGCTGCCGGAGTGCGTCCTCGGATTTCGCCGAGAGCGGGAGCAGGCGGTGACGGCGAGGGGCGCCGGTCTCGAACCCGAGGTCATCCGGAGCGGGAGACGGCTGTGCAGCGATCTCGACGCGCGGCGGCGTGCGCTCCTCCGTATATCCCGCAATCACGACATGGGCGTTCGTACCCGAAGCTCCGAAGGAACTGACGGCGGCCCGCCGCGGCCGTTCCAGCTCCGGCCAAGGGGTCTCCTCGGAGGTCACCTGAACGGGAAGCGCCTCCCAGTCCATCCGGGGGTTCGGGCGCTCAAAGTGCAGGTGCTGGGGAATCACTCCGGAACGGATCGCGAGCACTGTCTTGATCAACCCGGCCACGCCTGCCGCCGCCTCGAGGTGGCCCATATTCGTCTTCACCGATCCGATCAGCAGCGGGCGGTCCGGACTGCGGCCGCGACCGTACACCGCTGCGGCCGCCTCCACCTCGACCGGATCGCCTAGCTCGGTCCCCGTGCCGTGCGCCTCCAAGTAGTCCACCGAGGCGGGCTCCACGCCCGCCCGCGCTAGCGCCTGCTCGATCACGCGCTCCTGGGCCGGGCCGTTCGGCACGGTCAGCCCGGCGCTCGCGCCGTCCTGGTTCACCGCCGATCCGAGCACGACCGCGAGGATCCGGTCTCCGGCCGCCTCCGCGTCCGCAAGGCGCTTGAGCACAACCATCCCGCACCCCTCGCCCCGCACGTAGCCGTCGGCCGCCGCGTCGAAGGTCTTGCAGCGCCCATCCGCCGCGAGCATGCCGGCGTCGGTCATGAACTTGGTGGGCTCTGACGTGAGGATCGCGTTGACCCCTCCCGCCAGCGCCAGATCCGCCTCGCCAGCGCGGAGTGCCGCTGCCGCCTGGTGCAGCGCGACCAGCGACGACGAGCACGCGGTGTCTACCGTGATGGCCGGACCTTCAAGTCCAAGTGCGAAGGCAATCCGGCCAACCGCAGTCGAGGCGGCGCTTCCGGTGGTCCTGTAGAGATTGGTTGACGGATCGTCGCCAAGTGTCGCGACCAGAGCCTCGTAGTCGTGGCCGCACACTCCGCCATATACTCCGGTTCGGCTCCCGCGCAGCCCTTCCGGGTTGATCCCGGCGTCCTCAAGCGCCGCCCAGCTTGTCTCGAGCAGCATCCGCTGCTGCGGATCCAGCAGTTCCGCCTCGACCGGAGCGATCCGGAAGAAGCCCGCGTCGAAGCGGTCGAGGCCCTCCACATAGGCGCCGAAGGGGCGCGCCGCCTCCGTCTGGGCATCCACGAAGAGCCCGTCCGGACGCCCCCTTGTCACCAGATCGGCCCCGGAACGCAGCAGCGCCCAGTACGCCTCGGCGTCCGGGGCTCCGGGGAAGCGACAAGCCACGCCGACGATCGCGATGCGTTCGTCGGCGCGGCGCCGGGCGCCGGGCACTGCTCGCACTCGCGGCACCTCCGGCGACACCCCGGCAAGCTTGCCTGCAAGGTGTTCCGCCAGTCGGGCGATGTCAGGATGATCGAACACCACGGTATTCGAGACAACGAACGCTTCCCGGAAGGCTCGGTTCAGGCGGTTGCGGAGCTCGACCGCCATCAGCGAGTCCATGCCCAACTCGAAGAATCCCGCTGAGGGCGACGGGGCGGAGCGCAGGCGCAGAATCTCGACCAGCTGTTCTGTGAGGAACCGGATCAGTTCATTCCGGCGCTCCTCGGGCGCGAGCCGCCGGAGCCGACGCAGGAGTTGGTCCGCAACCTGACCGGCCGGGCGCTGTTCCGGACCCGCAGAGAAATCCTCCTCCGCGCTTCCCATCACCTCCGCGATCCAAGGCGCCCGCAACGGAAGCGACGACCAATCGACAGACGCCACCACACTGGTTCCGATGTCCTCGCGCACGAGCCGCGCCAAGGCACGGATGCCCTGCTCGGGAGCGATCAACCGCTCGCCGTGGCGGGCGAGCCGCATCGCCATCCGTTCTCGCTGCTCCTCGACCTCGCCGATGCCCGACCACGGCCCCCAGGCAACAGCCTGGCCAGGCAGGCCCAGTGCCCGGCGGTGCCGTGCCAGCTGGTCGAGAAAGGCGTTGGCCGCCGCATGATTCGCCTGGCCCATACTCCCGACGACACCCGCCAGGCTAGAAAAGAGAACGAATAGATCGAGTTCCCGATCGAGCGTCGCCCGGTGGAGCCGCCAAGCACCCAGAACCTTGGGCCCGAGCACCCGCTCGAAGCGCTCCCAGTCCTGGTTCGTCAACGCCGCGTCGGCAAGCGTCCCGACGCTGTGGATCACGCCGGTTAGCGGCGGTAGCTCGGCATCGATCCGCCCGAGCATCCCCGCCACCGCCTCCTCGTCCGTCACGTCGGCGATCTCGACGAGCACCTCAACGCCACGCTGCCGGAGCTCCTCAACTGCAGCCGCGGCTATCGCGTCGGGCGGGCGGCGGCCGTTTAGGACTATGCTTCCGGCTCCCTGCTCGGCGAGCCAGCGCGCCACCTCCAGCCCGATCCCCCCGAGGCCCCCCGTGATCAGATAGCTCCGGTCCCCGTGTAGCCGGACCTCGCCGGGATCGGGATCCGCCAAACCAGCCTCCCGCCTAGCGAAGCGCGTCAGCCGCGAGACGAGACGGGCTTCGCCCCGGCGGGCGATGCGCGTCTCCCGGTCGGGGAAGAGCAGCTCGTCCGCGAGCATACCGGCGGACGGGGGAGATTCGGGATCCAAGTCCAGCAGGCGTGCTTTCAGATCCCCGAGCTCCAGATCCACCACGCTCGCCAAGCCCCACAGCGAGGCGCCCGCGAGTGCGCCGGAACGCTCCCGGTCGACCACCTGGCCGCCCCGGGTCACGAACCAAGTGCCGCTGACTGGCGACACGCCCGCGTCCGACATCCCTTGGACCAGCGCCAGCGCGCCGGAATCCACGGCCTCCAGCTCTGCCCCGAGCTCCCGGGTCGGGAGTTCCGCGCCATCCCGCCGGATCCCGCCCAGATATGCCACGCCTCGCAGCGGAAGCGCACCGGGCAATGACTCGAAGAATTCGCGCCAAGCCTGGCGGTCGCTCTCCGCGGGCCCTTCGATTGCCCGGCTGCCCCGGCGATCTAGCTCCTCCGCCAGCTCGGTGCTCACCTCGCTCTCTCCGGCTAGCGCGAACAGCCCGCCTTGCGCCCCCGCCTCCGTCGGCCCGCGCGCCAGAATCAGGAGTGCCCCCGTCGGAATCTCGACGAGGGACGGCCCCGCAAATCCGGCGTCTGTGAGTGCCTGCCGCCACACGGGAGGGCCAACCAGCGCGTAATCGGAGCGATAGGCGTCCTGAAAGCGCCACCAGCCGGGCAGCAGTCCGAAGATCAGGTCCAGCCACTCCTTGCGGGCGGCTTCCTCGACGGCCACCAGCAAGCCCGACGGGGCCAGCAGGCGCCGGCAGTGGGCGAGCGCCTCACCGAGGTGGCGGGTCGCGTGCAGGACGTTCGCGGCGATCACTAGGTCGTAGCCGTGGAGCGCGAAGCCCTGATCCGCCGGGTCCCGCTCGATGTCGAGCGCGAGGAAGCGAAGGTCCACGCCCCGTTCCCCGAACTCCCGCTCCGCGTCCGGGAAGAAGCCGGTCGAGATGTCGGTGAACGTGTATTCGGTCCGGCCAGCAGGCAGCTCGTCCAAGAGGGCGGACGTGGTCGCGCCCGTCCCTGCGCCGATCTCGATCACCCGCAGCGGACGGCCTTCCGGCAACCCGGCGACCGCCGTGCGCACGGCGTCGGCAACCATGCGATTCACCGCCCTTGCGGCGGCCGACTCGCGGTTCAGTCTCGTCGCCCCCGGCTCGCCGCCGAAGAGCAGGTCCACCGCATCGACGCGGCCGCGGAGCACCTCGGCGAGGGACTCCCCGCAGCGGCGGAGCACGCCCAGTTCGATGGATTCGGCTTCGGAGTCGGTCGGATCTGCCGCAGGCGCCTTCGGCGCGGCTGCCACGTGCCAGCCACCGGCCGCTTCGCGGCTAAGCAGCCCCATCTCCTCCAACACCGCCAGCAACCGGCCGAACAGCTGCCCGTGATCCTCTGTCACCCTCAGCCGCCGGCGCAACTCGTCCGTCTCGAAACGGTCTCCCGGACTGGGCTCCCAGCCCAGATCCCGGAATCCGTGGAGCAGCAGTCGGCGTGACTCACGTTCCAGCTCGCGCCCCAGGGCGCTGAGCGACGCCCCGTCGCGGCCCTCTGCAGCGAGGTAGCGGTCCAGTGCTCCCAAGCCGGACTCAATCTCCTGCGGCCCGGCGAGGAAGGCAGCCTCCCGGAGTCCCACTGCCGTCCCCTCGCGCCACTCCAGCTCGTACAGCACATCCTCCACGCGGTCACCCGACAGGGCCGTCCGGCTCGCGCGTCTGAGCGTGAAGCCCTCGATGCGCGCCAACTCCTCGCCGGCCTCCGCGTAGAGCCAGAAATCGGCCTTGCGCGTCTCCCCCCCCTCGCCGCGGTCGAGTGCCCGGCAGAAGACGCGATCCGGCAGCGCGCCGTACAGCACAAAGCGGTCCCAGCCCATCGGCAGCCACGTGCCCCCGCCTCCGTCCAGATCGGGGATGCCCCCCAGCACCTGAAAACAGGCGTCGAGCAGCGCCGGGTGCACGAGAAGCTTCCGATTCTCGATTCCCTCCGGAAGTAGCACCTTCCCCACCGCCTCGCCGGAGCCGGCCCAGAGCTGGCCTAGGCCGCGGAACGCCGGCCCGTACGCGATTCCGGCGGTGCCCAGGGCCAGGTCAAGATTCCCCTCCTCCTCAATGTCCACCTGATCAAGGTCGGCTCTCAGCGCGCCGAGATCTGCCGACCCGGAAGCAGCCGCGGCAAGCGTCGCCCATTGGCCTTTGGCGTGCGTCTCCCAGCGCCCCCCGCGATCCTTGCTGACGACCTTCCACGCGCCGTCCTCGCCAAGCACCACCTGAACCAATCGGCCTTCCTCGCCCGACAGCACCAGCGGGCGCGTGATCGCGGTCTCCTCGAGGACGACGGGAAGTTCGTGGTGTGTTTCTTGAAGGGCTTCACTCACCTGCGCCGCGTAGAGTGCACCAGGAGCGACGACTTCACCGAAGACCCGGTGGTCTGCGAGCCACGCCGGATCCCGGCTTTGCAACCGGCTCTCGAAGGAGTGCTCGCCATCCGGGGAATCCCGCTGGACTCCGAGCAGCGCGTGCCCCTCCTCTGACTTCCGTCGCGGCGAGGCGGAGGTCCAGTAGCGCTCTCGCTGGAACGGATAGGCGGGCAGCGAGACCCGCCACCGCTGCTCCCCGACAAACAGACCCTCGAAGGCAATGTCGAGCCCCGCCTCGTAGGCGCCCGCCACCGCGTCGACGAAGTCCCCGCTCCCGCCGCGCCGCTGGCTCGGGATCACAGCAGGCGCCTCGGTGCGTGGCCAGGCGAGCGCCGCCATCGGGCCCAGCACGCCATGGGGCCCGATTTCCACCAAGAGCCTCGCTTCCAAGTCAGCCAGTGTCCGCACCGCCGCAGCGAACTGCACCGGTTCGCGCGCTTGGCGTCGCCAGTACGCCCCGTCAAGGGCCCCTTCCAGCACGTTGCCGCTCACATCGCTCACCAGTCGCACCGAGGGGGCCGAGGCCTCGGGTGCCGCCGCTTCCAGTTCCGCCAGCACCGGGTCCATCAGCGCGCTGTGGAAGCCGTCGCTGGTCCGGAGACGGTCCACTCGCAGACCGTCCTCCTCAAAGGTCTTCAGCAGCGCCCCGATTTCGGCCTCTGGCCCGCTCACGACTTGGTGCGTGCCGTTGTCGGCGGCCAGGGACACTGCACCGTGCAGTCGGGAAGCGACCCGGTCCGGCGAAGCGAACACCGCCGCCATCGCGCCTCCCGCCGAAAGCGAACCCATCAGCGCACCCCGGCGCGTGGCGAACCGCATCCCGGTCTCGAGGTCGAAGGCTCCCGCTGCGGCGGCTGCCGCGATCTCTCCCGCGCTGTGCCCGAAGACGACGTCGGGTCGCACTCCCACGCTCGCCCACAACGCGGTCAGCCCGCTTTCCAGCGCGTAGAGTGCCGGCTGCGTCCACTCGGTCCGGTTCAGCCGCCCGGCATCCTCGAAGATCACCGCGAGAAGCGATTTGCCGCGTTCTGCGCGGAAGACTTCCTCGCACCGATCCAGGACCGCCCGGAAGACTGGCTCGGTCTCATAAAGATCCCGGCCCATCCCGGCCCATTGGCTCCCCTGCCCGGTGTAAAGGAAAGCGACCCTGCCTTCCGCCGGTGACACCACGGCACCCTGCGTCACCACTTCCAACTGTTCCTGCAGCGAGGCGCGATCGCTGAACACGATGCCAGAGCGGTGCGGGAAGTGGCTCCGGCCCACGCTCGCCGTCCAAGCCATGTCGGCGAGTGAGGTATCGTCCGAGAGAATGGCCCGGTACCGGTCGGCCAGTTGCCGGAGCGCGCTGTCGGACTTCGCCGAGAGCGGGAGCAGGCGGTGCTGGCGGGGCGCGGCGGTCTGCGGGACGCGGTCACCCGGGACGAACGGCGACAGAGCAGGAACTCCGATGCGCGGCGCTTCGCGCTCGTCTTCATATCCCTCGATCACGACATGGGCGTTCGTCCCCGAAACCCCGAAGGAACTGACGGCCGCTCGGAACGGCCGCTCGGCCTCGGGCCAAGGTGTCGCTTCCGACGTGACCCGGACGGGCAGCGTCTCCCAGTCCATGCGCGGGTTGGGCCGCTCGAAGTGCAGGTGCCGCGGAATCTCCCCGGAGCGGATCGCGAGAACTGCCTTGATCAGCCCGGCCACGCCTGCCGCCGCCTCGAGGTGGCCCACATTCGTCTTCACGGATCCGATCAGCAGCGGGCGGTCCGGGCTCCGGGCGCGACCGTAGACCGCTGCCGCGGCCTCCACCTCGACCGGATCGCCCAGCTCGGTTCCCGTGCCGTGCGCCTCTAGGTAGTCCACCGAGGAGGCCTCCACGCCCGCCCTCGCTAGCGCCTCCTCGATGACCCGCTCCTGGGCCGGGCCGTTCGGCACGGTCAGGCCGGCGCTAGCGCCGTCCTGATTCACCGCCGATCCGAGCACGACCGCGAGGATCCGGTCTCCCGCTGCCTCCGCGTCCGCCAGACGCTTTAGCACAACCATCCCGCACCCCTCGCCGCGGACGAAGCCGTCGGCCGCTGTGTCGAAGGTCTTGCAGCGGCCATCAGCGGCGAGCATGCCGGCGTCGGTGAATATCCGGGTGACTGCGGACGTCAGGATCGCGTTCACGCCTCCGGCCAGCGCGAGATCCGCCTCGCCTGCGCGGAGCGCCGCCGCGGCTTGGTGCAGCGCGACCAGCGACGAGGAACATGCGGTGTCCACCGTAATGGCCGGACCCTCGAGCCCGAGAGCGAAGGCGATCCGGCCAACCGCGGTCGCGGCGGAAATGCCGGTAGACCTGTAGATATTCGACGATGGATCGTCGCCCGGACCCGCGACGAGCATCTGGTAATCGCTCGTCGAGATTCCGCCGTACACTCCGGTTCGGCTGCCGCGCAGCCCGACCGGGGCGATCCCGGCGTCCTCAAGCGCCGCCCAGCTTGTCTCGAGGAACATCCGCTGCTGAGGGTCCAGCAATTCCGCCTCGACCGGGGCTATCCGGAAGAAGGCCGCGTCGAAGCGGTCGAGGCCCTCCACGTAGGCGCCGAAGTGGCGCGCCGCCTCTGTCTCGACATCCACGAAGAGCCCGTCGGGACGTCCCCTCGTAACCGCATCGGCCCCCGAACGAAGCTGCGCCCAGAACGCCTCGACGTCCGGCGCCCCGGGGAAACGGCAGGCCATGCCGATGATCGCGATGCGTTCGTCACTGCGATGCCGAACGGCGGGCAAGGCACGCACCCGCGGCACCTCTGGCGACACGCCGGCAAGCTTGCCTGCAAGGTGTTCCGCCAGTCGGGCGATGTCAGGATAATCGAACACCGCGGTGTTCGAGACGACGAACGCTTCCCGGAAGGCCCGGTTCAGGCGATTGCGAAGTTCGACCGCCATCAGCGAGTCCATGCCCAGCTCGAAGAATCCCGCCGAGGGCGATGGTTTGGAACGGAGCCGCAGGATCTGGACCAGCTGTTCCTGCAGGAACCGGATCAGTTCTTCCCGGCGTCCCTCGGCGCCGACTCCCCGGAGCCGCACCAAGAGTTCGTCCGACACCTGGACCGCCAGTTGGCCCTCCGGATCGCCGCCGGCGGGGTCTTGTTCGCGGCCCAGCACCTCAGACAGCCAAGGTGCTCTCACCGGCAGCGCCGACCAGTCGACGGACCCCACCACACTGGTTCCGACATCCTCGCGCACGAGCCACGCCAAGGCCCGGATGCCCATGTCGGGGGCAATCCACTCTTCGCTGTGGCGGGCGAGCCGCCCCGCGATCCGCTCGCGCTGCTCCTCGGCCTCGCCAATGCCCGACCACGCACCCCACGCAATGGCCTGCCCCGGCAGGCCCAGCGCTCGGCGGTGCCGCGCCAGCTGGTCGAGGAAGGCGTTGGCCGCCGCGTGATTGGCTTGGCCCGGGCTCCCGACGACGCCCGCCAGGCTGGAGAAGAGGACGAACAGATCGAGATCCCGGTCGAGCGTCGCCCGGTGCAGTCGCCAAGCCCCCAGCACCTTGGGTCCGAGCACCTGCTCGAACCGCTCCCAGTCTTGGTTCGTCAAGGCTGCATCTGTGAGCGAGCCCACGCTGTGGATCACGCCGCCGAGTGGCGGGAGTTCGGCGTCGATCCGACCGAGCATCCCCTCCACCGCCTCCGGATCTGTCACGTCGGCGAGTTCGACGCGCACCTCCGCAGTGCCCTCCCGGAGCTCCGAGATCAGCGCCTCGGCGTTCGTGCCGGGCGGGCGTCGTCCGTTCAGGACGATGGTTCCGGCTCCTGCCTTCGCGAGCCAGCGCGCCACCTCCAGCCCGATTCCCCCGAGTCCGCCGGTGATCAGGTAGGTCCGGTCCTCGCGCAGCCGGACCTCGCCCGAACCGGAATCCGCCGAACCCCCCTCCCGCCGGGCGAAGCGCGTGAGCCGGGCCACGAGACGAGCCCCGTCTCGCAGGGCGACGCGGGTCTCCGGATCGGGCAGGAGGAGCTCGTCCGCGAGTGTTTCGGGGGACGGGACAGACTCGGGATCTAGGTCCAAGACGCGCGGGGCCAGATCCCCGTACTCCAGATCCACCACCCCCGCAAAGCCCCACAGCACGGCACCCGCGAGTGCGCCGGAGCGCTCGCGGCCGATCACTTGGCCGCCCCGGGTCACAAACCAAGTGCCGCTCATGGGCGACACGCCCGCGTCCGACATCCCCTGGACCAGAGCCAGTGCGCCCGCACCCACGGCCGCGAGATCTGCCTTGAGCTCGCGGGTCGACAGTTCCGCGCCATCCCGCCGGAGCCCGCCGAGATACGCCACGCCCCGCAGCGGAAGCGCATCGGGCAATGACTCGAAGAACCCGCGCCACGCTTGACGGTTGCCCTCCTCGGGCCCCTCGACCGTCCGGCTCCCCCGGCGCTCCAGCTCCTGTGCCAGCTCGGCGCTCAGGTCGCTTTCTCCGGCCAGCACGAAGCAGCCTGCGTTCGGCTCCACCTCCGATGGTCCCCGCGCGAAGATCACGACTGTCCCTGACGGCACCTCGACGAGGGACATCTCGGCAAATTCGGCGTCAGTGAGGGCCTCCCGCCAGATGGGCGGCCCAACTAGCGCGTAGTCGGAGCGATACGCGTCCTGAAATCGCCACCAGCCAGGCAGCAGTCCAAAGGTCAGGTCGAGCCATTCCTTCCGGGTGGTTTCCTCGATGGCTACCAGCACGCCCGACGGAGCCAACAGACGCCGACAGTGGGCGAGCGCCTCGCCTAGATCGCGGGTCGCGTGCAGGACGTTCGCCGCGACCACGAGGTCATAACCGTGGAGTGCGCCCCCCTGATGCTCCGGTGCCCGTTCGATGTCGAGCGCCAAGCAGCGAAGGTCCGCGCCCTGTTCCCCGAACTCCCGCTCAGCGTCCGGGAAGAAGCCGTTCGAGATGTCGGTGAACGTGTATTCGGTACGGCCGTCCGGCAAGACGTCCAAGAGTGCGGACGTGGTCGCGCCCGTTCCCGCGCCAATCTCGATCACTCGCAGCGGCCGGCCGTCCGGCAACCCGGCGACAGCCGCGCGGACGCCGTCGGCGACCATGCGATTCACCGCCCGCACGGCGGGCGAGGCGCGGTACAGGCTCGCTGCTCCCGGCTCGCCGCCGAAGAGCAGATCCAGCGCATCGGCGCGGCCGCGGAGCACATCGGCAAGTGACTCCCCGCACCGGCGCAGCACGCCTAGCTCGATCGAATCGGCTTCGGAGTCGGTTGTCCCCGCGTCGGGCACCGCAGGCGAGGTCGGCACGGCTGCCACGCGCCAGCCACCGGCCGGTTCCCGGCTGAGGATCCCCATCTCCTCCAGCACTGACAGCAACCGGCGGAACAGCCGCCCGTGATCCTCTGTAACCCTGAGGCGGCGGCGGAGCTCGTCCGTCTCGAAACGGTCTCCCGGACTGGGCTCCCAGCCCAGATCCCGGAATCCGCGGAGCAGCTGCCGACGTGACTCACGCTCCAGCTCGCGCCCCAGCGCTGCGAGCGATGCTCCGTCGAGGCCCTCACTCTCGAGGTATCCGTCCAACGCTCCCAAGACGGACTCAATCTCCTGTAGCCCAGCGAGGAAGTCCGCCTCCCGGAGTCCCGCCGCCGCCCCTTCGCGCCACACCACCTCGTGCAGCACATCTTCCACCCGGTAACCCGGCAGGGCGATCCGGCTCGCGCGTCTGAGCACGAAGCCCTCGATGCGCGCCAGCTCCTCGCCCGTGTCCCTGTAGAGCCAGAGATCGGCCCTGCGCATCCCCGCACTGTCGCCGCGGTGGAGTACCCGGCACAAGACGCGATCCGGTAACGCGTCGCGTAGGACGAGGCGGTCCCAGCCGATCGGCAGCCATGTCCCCCCTGCTTCGGCCAGCTCCGCGATGCCAGCCTGCACTTGGAAACAGGCGTCGAGCAGTGCCGGATGCGCGAGAAGGCTCGCGTGATCCGTCCCTGTCGGCAGCAGCACCTCTCCCAGCGCCTCGCTAGGCCCCGACCAGAGCCCGTCCAGCCCCCGGAAGGCCGGCCCGTAGTCGAGTCCGGTGGTGTTCCCCTCCAATTTGAGGTACGCCTCCTGCACATCCCCTTGGGCGAGACCGGCTTTCAGACCACCGAGATCTGCCCGCTCGGACACGGCTGCGGCGAGGGGGGCCCAGCGGCCTTCCGCATGAGTCTCCCATCGTCCACCCGCATCCTTGCTGACCACCTTCCATGTGCGGCCGTCGCCGAGCACCACCCGGACCAACCGACCCTCGTCGCCGGACAATACCAGCGGGCGCGTGATGGCGGTCTCTTCAAGGACAACGGGAAGCTCCTGATGCGTTTCTCGGAGCGCTTCAGCCACCTGCGCCGCGTAGAGTGCGCCCGGTGCGACCACTTCGCCGAACACCCGGTGGTCTGCGAGCCAGGCCGGATCGCGACTGCGCAACTGTCTTTCGAAGAAGAATTCGCCATCCCGAAAAGCCCGCTGCACCCCAAGCAGCGCGTGCGCCGGCTCTGGCTGACGACGCTGGGAGGGGGAGATCCAGTAGCGCTCCCGCTGGAAGGGATAGGCGGGCAGTGAAACCCGCCGCCGCCGCTCCCCGATAAACAGACCCTCGAAAGCAATGTCGAGCCCCGCCTCGTAGGCACCCGCCACCGCGCCGACGAAGTCTCCGTTCCCCCCGCGCCTCTGGCTCGGGATCACGGTAGGTGCCTCGGTGTGGGGCCAGGCGAGCGCCGCCATCGGACCCAAAACGCCATGGGGCCCGATCTCCAGCAGAAGCCTCGCTTCCAAGTCCGCGAGCGTCCGCACCGCCGTGGCAAACTGGACCGGCTCGCGCGCTTGGCGTCGCCAGTACGCTCCATCGGGGGCAGCTTCCAGCACACGCCCGCTGACATCGCTCACCAGCCGTACCGAGGGTTCCGAGGCCTCGGGTGCCACCGCTTCCAGATCCGCCAGCACCGGGTCCATCAGCGCGCTGTGGAAGGCGTGGCTGGTCTGGAGGGTGTCCACCCGGATTCCGTCCTCTCTGAAGGCCTTGATGAGCGCATCGATCTCGGCCTCCGAGCCGCTCGCGACTTGGTGCGCCCCGTTGTCGGCGGCCAGGGATAGCTGATCTCCGAGCGCTGATGTGACACGGTCGCGCGAGGCAAACACCGCCGCCATCGCACCTCCACCGGAAAGCGCACCCATGAGCGCGCCCCGGCGCGTGGCGAACCGCATCCCGGTCTCGAGGTCGAAGGCTCCCGCGGCGGCCGCCGCCGCGATCTCTCCCACGCTGTGCCCGAAGACGATGTCGGGATGCACTCCCACGCTCGCCCACAACGCGGTCAGCCCGCTCTCCAGCGCGTAGAGTGCCGGCTGCGTCCACTCGGTCCGGTCCAGCCGCCCGGGATCGTCGAAGATCACCTTGAGAAGCGATCTCCCGCTCTCATCGCGGAACACTTCCTCGCACCGGTCCAAGACCGCCCGGAAGACCGGCTCGGCCTCATAGAGCTCCCGGCCCATCCCCGCCCACTGGCTCCCTTGCCCGGTGTAAAGAAAAGCGATCTTTCCATCGGGGTGCGAGGCCTGTGCGCCCTGCCTCACCGCTTCCAACTGCTCCTGCAGCGTGGCGCAATCGCTGAACACAAGGCCAGAGCGGTGCGGGAAGTGGCTACGGCCCACCCCTGCCGTCCACGCCATGTCGGCGAGCGGCATATCCCGCGAGAGGGCGGCCCGGTACCGGTCGGCCAGCTGACGGAGCGCGTCCTCGGACTTCGCTGACAGCGGGAGCAGGCGGTGTTGGCGGGGTGCTGTGGCCTGTAGGGCGCGGTCATCCACACCGGACTCTGGCCGTGCGGGCATCTCGACGCGCGGCGGTTCGCGCTCCTCCGCGTATCCCTCGATCACCACGTGGGCGTTGGTACCCGAGTATCCGAACGAACTGACGCCGGCCCGCCGCGGCCGCTCCGCCTCCGGCCAGGGGATCGCTTCCGATGCCACCCGGACCGGGAGCGACTCCCAGTCCATGCGCGGGTTCGGCCGCTCGAAGTGCAAGTGCCGCGGAATCTCCCCGGAGCGGATCGCGAGCAGCGCCTTGATCAGCCCGGCCACGCCCGCCGCCGCCTCGAGGTGGCCCATATTCGTCTTCACCGATCCGATCAGCAGCGGGCGGTCCGGGCTCCGACCGCGACCGTATACCGCAGCCGCGGCCTCCAGCTCGACCGGATCGCCCAGCTCGGTTCCCGTGCCGTGCGCCTCTAGGTAGTCCACCGAGGAGGCCTCCACGCCCGCCCGCGCCAGCGCCTCCTCGATCACGCGCTCCTGGGCCGGGCCGTTCGGCACGGTCAGCCCGGCGCTAGCGCCGTCCTGGTTCACCGCCGATCCGCGCACAACCGCAAGGATCCGGTCTCCCGCCGCCTCCGCGTCCGCAAGGCGCTTCAGCACAACCATCCCGCATCCCTCGCCCCGTACGTAGCCGTCGGCTGCCGAGTCGAAGGTCTTGCAGTGTCCGTCCGCGGCGAGCATGCCCGCGTCGGTGAAGATCCTGGTAACGGTCGATGTCAGGATCGCGTTGACCCCTCCCGCCAGAGCCAGATCCGCCTCCCCAGCGCGGAGCGCCGCAGCCGCCTGGTGCAGCGCGACCAGCGACGAAGAACAGGCGGTGTCCACCGCCATGGCAGGACCTTCGAGGCCGAGGGCGAAGGCGATCCGTCCGATCGCGGCCGAGAGGGCGACGCCGGTCGACCTGTAGAGTGTCGATGTCGGATCATCGACGGTCTCGTTGACGAGCGCGTGATAGTCGTTCGTTGAGATCCCGCCGAAGACACCGGTGCGGCTTCCTCGCAACCCGCTCGGGGCGATCCCTGCGTCCTCGAGCGCCGCCCAGCTTGTTTCGAGCAGCATCCGCTGCTGGGGGTCCAGCAGTTCCGCCTCGACCGGGGCGATCCGGAAGAAGCTCGCATCGAAGCGGTCGAGGCCCTCCACGTAGGCGCCGAAGTGGCCCGCCGCCTCCGTCTCGGCATCCACGAAGAGCCCGTCCGGACGCCCCCTCGTCACCAGATCGGCCCCGGAACGAAGCTGCGCCCAGAACGCCTCGGCGTCCGGCGCCCCGGGGAAGCGGCAGGCCATGCCGACGATTGCGATGCGTTCGTCGTCCCGGCGCGGGACGGCGGGCAAAGCTCGCACCTGCGGCACCTCCGGTGAGACGCCCGCAAGCTTGCCTGCAAGGTGTTCCGCCAGGCGGGCGATGTCGGGATGATCGAACACTGCGGTGTTCGAGACGATGAACGCTCCGCGGAAGGCCCGGTTGAGGCGGTTGCGAAGCTCGACCGCCATCAGCGAGTCCATGCCCAGCTCGAAGAATCCCGCCGCGGGCGACGGGGCGGAGCGCAGGCGCAGAATCTGGACCAGATGTTGCCCGAGGAACTGGATCAGTTCATCCCGGCGCTCTGCGGGGGCGAGGCCCCGGAGCCGTCGCAGCAGATGCTCCGGTTCCGAGAAGGCGCGGTCATCCTCCCGCCCCACAACCTCCACGAGCCAGGGCGCCCGCACTGGAAGCGCCGACCAGTCGACGGACGCCACCACGCTGGTCCCGACATCCTCGCGCACGAGCTGCGCCAACGTCCGGATGCCCTGCTCGGGAGCGATCCACTCCTCGCCGGAGTCGGCGGACTGTGTCGCGATGCGCTCGCGCAGCTCCTCGGCCTCGCCGATGCCCGACCACGCCCCCCACGCAATGGCCTGAGCGGGTAGGCCAAGCGCCCGGCGGTGCCGTGCCAGCTGGTCGAGGAAGGCGTTGGCCGCTGCGTAATTGGCCTGCCCCCGGTTGCCTACGACTCCCGCCAGGCTGGAGAACAGGACAAACAGGTCGAGCTCGCGGTCGAGCGTTGCCAGGTGCAGCCGCCAGGCCCCCAGCGCCTTGGGCCCCAGCACCTGCTCGAAGCGGGCCCAGTCTTGGTTTGTCAACGCTGCGTCGGCGAGCGCTCCGACGCTGTGGATCACGCCGGCGAGCGGCGGGAGTTCGGCGTCGATCCGCCCGAGCATCCCCTCCACCGCCGCCTCGTCCGTCACGTCGGCGATTTCGATGCGCACGTTGGCACCGCCCTCCCTGAGCTCCGCAACCGCCGCCGTGGCCGCCGCGTCGGCCGGTCGGCGGCCGTTCAGAACAATGCTTCCGGCACCCGCTTCTGCGAGCCAGCGCGCCACCTCCAGTCCGAGGCCCCCGAGGCCCCCCGTGATCAGATAGCTCCGGTCCCCGCGCAGCCGCACGTCGCCGGGATCGGGGTCCGCCGCCCCCACCCTCCGCCCGGTGAAGCGTGTCAGCCGTGCGACAAGACGCGCATCGCCCCGGCGGGCGATGCGCGTCTCCCGGTCGGGAAACAGCAACTCGTCGGCGAGCATGTCGGCGGGCAACGGAGAATCGGGGTCTAGGTCCAGAATGCGCGCCCTGAGATCCCCGTGCTCCAAGTCCACCACGCTCGCGATGCCCCACAGCGAGGCGCCCGCCAGTGCGCCGGAGCGCTCCCGCTCGATCACCTGGCCGCCCCGGGTCACAAACCAAGTACCGCTCACCGGCGACACGCCCGCGTCCGACATCCCTTGGATCAGCGCCAGCGCACCCGCATCCACCGCCTCCAGCTCTGCCGCGAGCTCCCGGGTCGAAAGCTCCGCGCCATCCCGCCGGACCCCGCCGAGATACGCCACGCCCCGCAGCGGCAGCGCCCCCGGCAATGACTCGAAGAACTCGCGCCATGCGTGGCGGTCGCCATCGGCGGGCCCCTCGACCGCGCGGCTCCCCCGGCGCTCCAGCCCCTGCGCCAGCTCGGCACCCAGCTCGCTTGCTCCGGCCAGCACGAACAGCCCGCCTTCCGCACCCGCCTCCGACGGCCCCCGTGCCAAGATTAGGAGTGCCCCGGACGGATCCTCGACCAAGGAGGTCCCTTCAAGTCCGGCGTCCGCCAGGGCCTGCCGCCAGACGGGGGGCCCAGCCAGCGGGTAGGTGGAGCGATAGGCGTCTTGGAAACGCCACCAGCCGGGCAGCAGTCCCAAGGTAAGGTCCAGCCATTCCTTGCGGGTGGTTTCCTCGACGGCCACCAGCAACCCCGACGGCGCCAGGAGGCGTCGGCAGTGGGCGAGCGTCTCACCTAGGTCGCGGGTCGCGTGCAGGACGTTCGCGGCGAGCACGAGGTCGTAAGCGTGGGGCACGAACCCCTGATCCGCCGGATCACGTTCGATGTCGAGCGTCAGGCAGCGGAGTTCCACGCCCCGTTCGCCCAAACCCCGCTCCGCGTCCGGGAATGAGTCCGTCGAGATGTCGGTGAACGTGTATTCGGTCCGGCCGGCCGGCAGGACCTCCAAGAGGGCGGACGTGGTCGCGCCCGTCCCTGCGCCGATCTCGATCACCCGCAGCGGACGGCCTTCCGGCAACCCGGCGACCGCCCTGCGCACGCCGTCGGCAACCCTGCGGTTCAACGCCCGCATGGCGGGCGAGTCGCGGTACAGGCTCGCCGCTCCCGGCTCGCCGCCGAAGAGCAGGTCCAGAGCATCGACCCGGCCGCGGAGCACCTCGGCGAGCGACTCCCCGCAGCGGCGCAGCACGCCCAGCTCGATGGATTCGGCTTCAGCGTCGGCCGGCCCCGCCACGGTCTCCGCGGGCGCTTCCGGCGCGGCTGCCACGTGCCAGCCACCGACCGCTTCCCGGCCAAGCAGCCCCATCTCCTCCAGCACCGACAGCAACCGCTCGAACAGCCGCCCGTGATCCTCCGTCACCCTGAGCCGGCGGCGCAGCTCGTCCGTCTCGAAACGGTCTCCCGGCCTCGGCTCCCAGCCCAGCTCCCGGAACCCGCCAAGCAGCAGCCGCCGCGACTCGCGCTCCAGCGCGCGCCCCAGCTCGGCGATCGACGCCCCGTCGCGGCCCTCCGCCGCGAGGTAGCCGTCCAACGCTCCCAGGCCGGACTCGATCTCCTGCGGCCCGGCGAGGAAGTCCGCCTCCCGGAGTCCCACCGCCGCCGCCTCGCGCCAGACCACCTCGTGCAGCGTCTCCTCCACCCGGTGACCCGACACGGCGGCCCGGCTCGCCTGTCTGAGCGCGAAGCCCTCGATGCGCGCCAGCTCCTCTCCCATCTCCGTGTAAAGCCAGAGATCGACCCTGCGCGTCCCCCCTCCGTCGCCGCGGTCGAGGGCCCGGCAGAAGACGCGATCCGGCAGGGCGTCGAGCAGGACGAAGCGGTCCCAGCCGATCGGCAGCCAGGGCTGCCCGGTTCCGTCCGGATCCTGGATGCCCCCCAGCACTTGGAAACAAGCGTCGAGCAGGGCCGGATGTGCGAGAAGTCTCCGCTGATCCACCCCCGCTGGAAGCAGCACCTCACCTAGCGCCTCGCCCGAGCCCAACCAGAGTCGGCTGAGACCGCGGAAGGCCGGCCCGTATGCGATTCCGGCGGTGCCCAGATCCAGTTCGAAGTACCATTCCTCCATGTCCACCTGAGCGAGACCCCTCATCAGTGCGTCGAGATCTGCGGACCCGGAAGCGGCTGCGTCGAGGGATATCCAGCCGCCTTCGGCATGTGTTTCCCAGCGACCACCCGCATCCCTGCTGACGACCTTCCATGCGCGGTCCTTGCCGAGCACCACCTGAACCACCCGGCCCTCGTCGCCGGACAACACCAACGGGCGCGTGATCGCGGTCTGCTCGAGCACGACGGGAAGTTCGCGGTGCGTTTGCTGAATTGCTTCACTCACCTGCGCCGCGTAGAGTGCTCCCGGCGCGACGACTTCGCCGAACACCCGGTGGTCTGCCAGCCAGGCCGGATCCCGGCTCTGCAGCTGTCTCTCGAAGGAGTGCTCGCCATCGGGGGAATCGCGCTGTACCCCGAGCAGTGCGTGCCCCGTTTCCGCATGCGGCCGCGCGGAGCGGGAGATCCAGTAGCGCTCCCGTTGGAACGGATAGCCGGGCAGCGCGACCCGCCGCCGCCGCTCCCCGACGAACAGGCTCTCGAAGGCAATCTGGAGCCCCGCCTCGTAGGCGCCCGCCACTGCGCCGACGAAGTCCCCGCTCCCGCCGCGCCGCTGGCTCGGGATCACGGTAGGTGCCTCGCTGCGGGGCCAGGCGAGCGCCGCCATCGGCCCTAGCACGCCGTGGGGCCCGATCTCCACCAGAAGCCCCGCCTCCAAGGCCGCCAGCGTCTGGATCGCCGTCGCGAATTGGACCGGCTCGCGCGCCTGCCGCCGCCAGTACGCTCCGTCGGGGGCGCTTTCCAGCACGCGCCCGCTCACGTCGCTCACCAACCGCACCGAGGGTGCCGAGGCCCAAGGAGCCGCTGCTTCCAGTTCCCCGAGCAGCGGCTCCATCAGAGCGCTGTGAAAGGCGTGGCTGGTCCGGAGACGGTCCACCCGCAGACCGTCCTCTTCGAAGGTCTTCAGGAGCGCCTCGATTTCGGCCTCTGGCCCGCTCACGACTTGGTGCGCCCCGTTATCGGCAGCCAGCTCGACACCCTCTCGGAGCGCTTCGCGCACACGGTCCGCCGAAGCGAACACCGCCGCCATCGCTCCCCCTGCCGGCAGCGAACCCATCAGCGCGCCCCGGCGCGTGGCGAACCGCATCCCGGTCTCAAGGTCGAAGGTGCCGGCAGCAGCGGCCGCGGCGATCTCTCCCACGCTGTGCCCGAAGACCACGTCGGGCCGCACGCCCAAGCTTGCCCACAACGCGGTCAGCCCGCTCTCCAGTGCGTAGAGTGCCGGCTGCGTCCATTCGGTCCCCTCCAAGGACCGGGCATCGTCGAACATCACCGGCAGGAGCGCTCTGCCGCGCTCTGCGCGGAACACCTCCTCGCACCGCTGCAGGACCGCCCGGAAGACCGGCTCGCTCTCATAGAGCTCCCGGCCCATCCCCGCCCACTGGCTTCCCTGGCCGGTGTAGAGGAAAGCGATCTTCCCTGCGGTGGGCGATGCCCCTGCACTCTGCCTGACCACCTCCAGCTGCTCCTCCAGCGAGGCGCGATCCTGGAATACGAGGCCCGCGCGGTAGCGGAAATGGCTCCGTCCCGCGCCCGCCGTCCACGCCATGTCAGCGAGCGAGATATCGTCCGAGAGGGCGGCCCGGTAGCGGTCGGCCAGTTGACGGAGCGCGTCCTCGGACTTGCCGGAGAGCGGGAGCAGGCGGTGCTGGCGGGGCGCGTTGGGCAGCGGGACGCGGTCATCCACGCCCGACTCTGGCAGCGCGGGAACCTCGATGCGCGGCGCTTCGCGCTCCTGCGCATATCCTTCGATCACGACATGGGCGTTGGTGCCCGAGTAGCCGAAGGAACTCACAGCGGCGCGCCGCGCCCGCTCCGCCTGCGGCCAGGGGGTCGCCTCCGCCGTCACCCGGACGGGAAGGTTCTCCCAGTCCATGCGCGGGTTGGGCCGCTGGAAGTGCAGGTGCTGCGGAATCTCCCCGGAGCGGATCGCGAGCACCGCCTTGATCAGCCCGGCCATGCCCGCCGCCGCCTCGAGGTGGCCCACGTTCGTCTTCACGGATCCGATCAGCAGCGGGCGGTCCGGGCTCCGGCCGCGACCGTAGACCGCAGCCGCGGCCCCCACTTCGACCGGATCCCCCAGTTCGGTCCCCGTACCGTGCGCCTCTAGGTAGTCCACCGAGGATGCCTCCACGCCCGCCCGCGCCAGCGCCTCCTCGATCACGCGCTCCTGGGCCGGGCCGTTCGGCACGGTCAGCCCGGCACTCGCGCCGTCCTGGTTCACCGCTGATCCGAGCAGGACCGCGAAGATCCGGTCTCCGGCCGCCTCTGCGTCCGCAAGGCGCTTGAGTACGACCATCCCGCATCCCTCGCCCCGTACATAGCCGTCGGCTGCTGCATCGAAGGTCTTGCAGCGTCCATCCACCGCGAGCATGCCGGCGTCACTGAAGATCTTGGTAACGGTCGAGGTCAGGATCGCGTTCACGCCTCCGGCCAGTGCCAGATCCGCCTCGTCCTGGCGCAGCGCCCACGCCGCCTGATGCAGCGCGACCAGCGACGAGGAACACGCGGTGTCCACCGTGATGGCCGGACCCTCGAGACCGAGGGCGTAGGCGACCCGGCCAACCGCGGTCGAAGGGGCGATGCCAGTGGACCTGTAGATATTGGTCGATGGATCGTCACCCGACCCGCCGACGAGCTTCTCGTAGTCGCTCGTCGAGATTCCGCCGTACACCCCGGTTCGGCTGCCGTGCAGCCCGTCCGGGGCGATCCCGGCGTCCTCAAGCGCCGCCCAGCTGGTCTCGAGCAGCATCCGCTGCTGGGGGTCTAGGAGCTCCGCCTCGACCGGGGCGATCCGGAAAAAACCCGCGTCGAAGTGGTCGAGGCCCTCCACGTAGCCGCCGAAGGGGCGCGCCGCCTCCGTCTCGGTATCCACGCATAGCCCGTCCGGACGTCCCTTCGTCACCAAGTCGGCCCCGGAACGAAGCTGCGCCCAGAACGCCTCGGCGTCTGGCGCCCCGGGGAAGCGGCAGGCCATCCCGACGATCGCAATGCGGTCGTCACCGCGGCTCCGGACCGCGGGCAATGCTCGCACCGACGGCGCCTCCTGTGACAAGCCGGCAAGCTTGCCGGCAAGGTGTTCCGCCAGGCGGGCGATGTCGGGATGATCGAACACCGCGGTGTTCGAGACGACGAACGCTCCGCGGAAGGCCCGGTTGAGGCGGTTGCGAAGCTCGACCGCCATCAGCGAGTCCATGCCCAGCTCGAAGAATCCCGCCGAGGGCGACGGCGCGGAGCGCAAGCGCAGAATCTCGATCACCTGTTCCTCGAGGAACCGGACCAGTTCATCCCGGCGCTCGGTGGGGGCGAGTGCCCCTAGCCGCTTGAGGAGATCGTCCGGAGCGGCGGAAGGCTGGTCCTCTTCGCGCGCCGCCACTTCTGCGAGCCAGGGTGCCCGCAACGGGAGCGCCGACCAGTCGATGAACGCCGCCACGCTGGTCCCGACATCCTCGCGCACGAGCCGCGCCAACATCCGGATGCCCTGCTCGGGAGCCATCCACTCCTCGCCGTAGCGCGCGAGCCGCGTCGCGATGCGCTCGCGCTGCTCCTCGGCCTCACCGATGCCCGACCACGCCCCCCACGCAATGGCCTGACCGGGCAGGCCGAGCGCCCTCCGGTGCCGCGCCAGCTGGTCGAGGAAGGTGTTGGCCGCCGCGTGATTGGCCTGCCCCGGACTCCCGACGAGACCCGCCAGGCTGGAGAAGAGTACGAACAGGTCGAGCTCCCGGTCGAGCGTCGCCCGGTGCAGTCGCCAGGCCCCCAGCGCCTTGGGCCCGAGCACCCGCTCGAAGCGCTCCCAGTCTTGGTTCGTCAGCGCCGCGTCGGCGAGCGCCCCGACGCTGTGGATCACGCCCGCCAGCGGCGGGAGCTCGGCGTCGATCCGCCCGAGCATCCCAGCCACCGCCTCCTCGTCCGTCACGTCGGCGATCTCGATGCGCACCTCGGCGCCGCCCTCGCGGAGTTCCGAGATCAGCGCTTCCGTGTCCGTGTCGGGCGGGCGGCGCCCATTCAGGACGATGCTTCCGGCGCCGGCCTGCGCGAGCCAGCGCGCCACCTCCAGCCCGACCCCCCCGAGGCCCCCGGTGACCAGATAGCTCCGGTCCGCGCGCAGCTGGACCTCGCCTGGACCGGGATCCGCCGACCCGCCCTCCCGCCCGGCAAAGCGCGTCAGTCGCGCGACCAGTCGGGCTTCACCCCGGCGGGCGATGCGCGTCTCCCGGTCGGGCAAGAGCAACTCGTCGGCAAGCGTGCCGACCGGCGGGGGAGACTCCGGATCCAGGTCAAGCAGACGCGGTGTCAGATCCCCGTGCTCCAAGTCCACCACGCTCGCGAAGCCCCACAGCGAGGCGCCCGCCAGCGCGCCGGAGCGCTCCCGGCCGACCACCTGGCCGCCCCGGCTCACGAACCAAGTACCGCTCACCGGCGACACGCCCGCGTCGGACATACCCTGGACCAGCGCGAGCGCACCGCAATCCACCGCTTCCAACTCTGCCGCGAGCTCCTGGGTCGAAAGCTTCGCACCATCCCGCCGGACCCCGCCCAGATAGGCCACGCCCCGCAGCGGAATTGCACCGGGCAAGGATTCGAAGAACCCGCGCCATGCTTGGCGATCGCCCTCCGCAGGCCCCTCGACCGCGCGGCTCCCCCGGCGCTCGAGCTCCTCCGCTAGCGCGGCGCCCAGCTCGCTTTCCCCGGCCAGCACGAACAGCCCGCCTTCCGCACCCGCCTCCGACGGCCCCCGTGCCAGAACCACGAGCGCCCCTGACGGATCGTTGACCAGCGACGTCCCGCCGAATCCGGCGTCCGTGAGGGCCTGCCGCCAGACGGGGGGCCCGACCAGCGCGTAGTCGGAGCGATACGCGTCCTGAAACCGCCACCAGCCCGGCAGCAGTCCGAAGGTCAGATCGAGCCATTCCTTGCGGGCAGTTTCCTCGACGGCCACCAGCAAACCCGACGGGGCCAGCAGGCGCCGGCAGTGCGCGAGCGTCTCGCCTAGGTCGCGGGTCGCGTGCAGCACGTTCGCGGCGATCACGAGGTCGTAGCCGTGGAGCGCGAACCCCTGATCCGCCGGATCCCGTTCGATGTCGAGCGCTAGGAAGCTAAGGTTCGGGCGCCGTTCCCCGAACTCCCGCTCCGCGTCCGGGAAGAAGCCGGCCGAGATGTCGGTAAACGTGTATTCGGTCTGGCCGTCCGGCAGCACCCCCAAGAGGGCGGACGTGGTCGCGCCCGTCCCTGCGCCGATCTCGATCACTCGCAGGGGGCGGCCTTCCGGCAATCCGGCAACCGCCGTGCGCACGCCGTCGGCAACCATGCGGTTCAGCGCCTGCGCGGCAGGAGAATCGCGGTACAGGCTGGCCGCTCCCGGCTCGCCGCCGAAGAGCAGGTCCAGCGCATCGGCGCGGCCGCGGAGCACCTCGGCGAGCGACTCCCCGCAGCGGCGCAGCAGGCTCAGCTCGATCGAATCGGCTCCAGAGTCGGTCAGCCCCGCCTCCGGCTCCGCAGGCGCTTCCGGCGCGGCTAGCACGTGCCAGCCACCGGCCGCTTCCCGGCCGAGCAGCTCCATCTCCTGCAGCACCGACAGCAACCGGCCGAACAGCCGCCCGTGATCCTCCGTCACCCTCAGCCGGCGGCGCAGCTCTTCCGTCTCGAAACGGTCTCCCGGACTCGGCTCCCAGCCCAGTTCTCGGAACCCGCGGAGCAGCTGTCGGCGGGACTCACTCTCCAACTCGCGCCCCAGCGCGTCGAGCGCCGCACCGTCCCCGCCCTCCGCCTCGAGGTATCCGCCCAATGTTCCCAGGCCGGACTCGATCTCCTGCGGCTCGGCGAGGAAGCCCGCCTCCCGGAGTCCCACCGCCGCCCCCTCGCGCCATACCAGCTCGTGCAGCGCATCCTCCACCCGGTCGCCCGCCAGGGCGGTCCGGCTCGCGCGTCTCAGGGCGAAACCCTCGATGTGTGCCAGCTCCTCGCCCGTCTCCGCGTAGAGCCAGAAATCGGCCCGGCAAGTCTCCCCGTCTTCGCCGCGGTCGAGGACCCGGCAG
This sequence comes from Bryobacterales bacterium, assembly GCA_965207255.1. GTDB lineage: Bacteria > Acidobacteriota > Terriglobia > Bryobacterales > UBA6623 > VXMF01. Next base: position 3,113,858 of record OZ242276.1, read on the forward strand.
AAGACGCGCTCCGGCAGTGCGTCGTACAGGACGAAGCGGTCCCAGCTGCTCGGCAGCCATCTGCCTCCGGCTCCGTCCAACTCCCGGATCCCACCTAGCACTTGGAAACAGGCGTCGAGCAGGGCCGGGTGCACGAGCAGGCTCCGATTTTCCGTTCCCGCCGGCAGCAGCACCTCGCCCAACGCCTCGCCGGAGCCCGACCAGAGCCGGCCCAGCCCGCGGAAGGCCGGCCCGCACTCGAGGCCAGCGAGGCTCGACTCCAAGTCCACGTCTGCCCGGGCAAGGCCCCCTTGCAGCGCACCAAGGTCGGTCGGCTCGCTCGCGGCCGCGGCAAACGGTCCCCAGCGGCCTGCGGCGTGGGTCTGCCACCGACCCTCGGCGTCCCTGCTGACGACCTTCCAGCCGCCGCTCGCGCTGAGCACCACTTGGACCAACCGGCCCTCCTCGCCTGACAGCACGAGGGGGCGCGCGATCGATGTCTCTTCGAGGACGACGGGAAATTCTTGGTGCGTCTCGCGAAGCGCTTCAACCACCTGCGCCGCATAAAGCGCACCCGGCGCTACGACGTTCCCGAACACCCGGTGGTCGGACAGCCAGGCAGGATCCAGACTGTGCAGCTGCCGCTCGAAGGAGTGCTCGCCATCCGGGGAATCCCGCTGCACTCCGAGCAGCGCATGCGCGTCCCCTTGATGCCGTCGCGGGGATGCGGACGTCCAGTAGCGCTCCCGCTGGAACGGATAGGCGGGCAGCGCGACCCGCCGCCGCCGCTCCCCGACAAACAGACCCTCGAAGGCAATGTCGAGACCCGCCTCGTAGGCACCCGCCACTGCGCCGGCGAAGTCCCCGTGCCCGCCGCGCCGCTGGCTCGGGATCACGGTAGGCGCCTCGGCATGGGGCCAGGCGAGCGCCGCCATCGGCCCCAGCACGCCGTGGGGCCCGATCTCCAGCAGCAGCCCCGCCTCCAAGTCCGCCAGCGTCCGCAGCGCCTTGGCGAACTGGACCGGCTCGCGCGCCTGGCGCCGCCAGTACGCTCCGTCGGGAGCCCCTTCCAGCACGCGCCCGCTCACGTCGCTCACCATCCGCACAGAAGGTGCCGCGGCCTCCGGTGCCACCGCTTCTAGGTCCGCCAGCACCGGGTCCATTAGCGCGCTGTGGAAGGCGTCGCTGGTCCGCAGGCGGTCCACTCGCAGACCGTCCTCTTCAAACGTCTTCAGGAGCGCCTCGATTGCGGCCGCTGGCCCGCTCACGACTTGGTGCGTGCCGTTATCGGCTGCCAGCGACACCGCACCGTCCAGTCTGGAAGCGACCCGGTCCGGCGAAGCGAACACCGCCGCCATCGCGCCTCCCGCCGAGAGCGAACCCATCAACGCGCCCCGGCGCGTGGCGAACCGCATCCCGGTCTCGACGTCAAAGGCTCCTGCGGCCGCTGCCGCCGCGAGCTCTCCCACGCTGTGCCCGAAGACGATGTCGGGCCGCACCCCCACGCTCGCCCACAACGCGGTCAGCCCGCTTTCCAGCGCGTATAGTGCCGGTTGTGTCCACTCAGTCCGGTCCAGCCGTCCGGCAACCTCGAAGATCACCTTGAGAAGTGACCTGCCGCGCTCTGCACGGAACACTTCCTCGCACCGCTCCAAGACCGCGCGGAAGACCGGCTCGGCCTCGTAGAGCTCCCGGCCCATGCCCGCCCACTGGCTCCCCTGCCCGGTGTACAGGAAGGCCACGGTTTCTTGGGTGGGCGATGCCACGACAGCCTGCCCGACAACCTCGAGCTGCGCCCCCAGCGAAGCCCGATCTTGGAACACGAGGCCGGCACGGTAGCGGAAATGGCTCCGGCCCACCCCCGCCGTCCACGCCATGTCGGCGAGCGGCAAATCCGCCGAGAGGGCGGTCCGGTACCGGTCGGCCAGCTGGCGGAGCGCGTCCTCGGACTTCCCGGACAGCGGGAGCAGGCGGTGCTGGCGGGGTGCCTCGGCCTGCGGGACGCGGCCATCCGCACCGGACTCCGGCCGAGCGGAGACCTCGACGCGCGGCGGTTCGCGCTCCTCGGCATATCCCTCGATCACCACGTGGGCGTTGGTGCCCGAGTATCCGAAGGAACTGACGGCGGCCCGCCGCGGCCGATCCGCCTCCGGCCAGGGAGTCGCCTCCGCCGTCACCCGGACGGGAAGGTTCTCCCAGTCCATGCGCGGGTTGGGCCGCTCGAAGTGCAGGTGCCGCGGAATCTCCCCGGAGCGGATCGCGAGCACCGCCTTGATCAGCCCGGCAACCCCTGCCGCCGCTTCGAGGTGGCCCACATTCGTCTTCACGGAGCCGATCAGCAGCGGGTGGTCCGGGCTCCGGCCGCGACCGTAGACCGCCGCCGCGGCCTCCACCTCGACCGGATCGCCCAGCTCGGTTCCAGTGCCGTGCGCCTCCAAGTAGTCCACCGAGGAGGCCTCCACGCCCGTCCGTGCAAGTGCCTCCTCGATGACCCGCTCTTGGGCCGGGCCGTTCGGCACGGTCAGGCCGGCGCTCGCGCCGTCTTGGTTCACAGCCGATCCGAGCACAACCGCAAGGATCCGGTCTCCGGCCGCCTCCGCGTCCGCAAGGCGCTTGAGTACGACGATCCCGCATCCCTCGCCCCGTACGTAACCGTCGGCCCCGGCGTCGAATGTCTTGCAACGCCCGTCCGGGGCGAGCATGCCGGCGTCGGTGAAGATCCGGGTGCCGCTCGAGGTCAGGATCGCGTTCACCCCTCCGGCCAGCGCCAGATCCGCCTCGCCTGCGCGGAGCGCCGCCGCGGCTTGGTGCAGCGCGACCAGCGAGGAGGAACACGCGGTGTCCACCGTCATGGCCGGGCCCTCGAGGCCGAGCGCAAAGGCGACGCGGCCAACCGCGGTCGAGGCGGCGATTCCGGTGGACCTGTAGAGATTGGTTGACGGATCGTCGCCGGGTGTCGCGACCAATGCCTCGTAATCGTGGCCGCACACTCCCCCAAATACGCCGGTACGGCTACCTCGTAGCCCGTCCGGGGAGATCCCGGCGTCCTCAAGCGCTGCCCAGCTTGTCTCGAGCAGCATCCGCTGCTGGGGATCTAGCAGCTCCGCCTCGACCGGGGCGATCCGGAAAAAGCCCGCGTCGAAGCGGTCGAGGCCCTCCACGTAGCCGCCGAAGTTGCGCGCCGCCTCCGTCTGGGCATCCACGAAGAGCCCGTCCGGACGCCCCCTCGTCACCAGATCGGCCCCGGAACGCAGCTGCGCCCAGAACGCCTCGGCGTCCGGCGCCCCGGGGAAGCGGCAGGCCATGCCGACGATCGCGATGCGGTCCTCAGCTCGGTGCCGGACGGCGGGCAAGGCACGCATCCGCGGCACTTCTGGCGACACGCCGGCAAGCTTGCCTGCGAGGTGTTCCGCCAGTCGGGCGATGTCGGGATGGTCGAACACCGCGGTGTTCGAGACGACGAACGCTCCGCGGAAGGCCCGGTTGAGGCGGTTGCGAAGCTCGACCGCCATCAGCGAGTCCATGCCCAGCTCGAAGAATCCCGCCGAGGGCGACGGGGCGCTGCGCAGGCGCAGAATCTCGATCACCTGTGCCGCGAGGAAGCGGATCAGTTCATCGCGGCGCTCGCCGTAGGCGAGGCCCCCGAGCCGCTTGAGGAGAGCGTCCCGATCTGCGGAAGGGCGCTCCCCTTCGCGCCTGACCACCTCTGCCAGCCAGGGTGCTTGCAACGGAAGGGCCGACCAGTCGACGGACGCTACCACGCTGGTTTCGACGTCCTCGCGCACGAGCCGCTCCAAGGCACGAATGCCCGCCTCGGGAGCAATCCACTCCTCGCCGTAGCGGGCGAGTCGCGTCGCAATGCGTTCGCGCTGCTCCTCGGCCTCGCCGATACCCGACCACGCCCCCCACGCAATGGCCTGACCGGGGAGGCCCAGTGCCCTCCGATGCCGCGCTAGCTGGTCGAGGAAGGCGTTGGCCGCCGCATGATTGGCCTGGCCTGAGCTGCCGACGACACCCGCCAGGCTGGAGAAGAGGACGAACAGGTCGAGATCCCGGTCGAGCGTCGCCCGGTGCAGTCGCCAGGCTCCCAGCGCTTTGGGCCAGAGCACCCGCTCGAAGCGCTCCCAGTCTTGGTTCGTCAACGCCCCGTCGGCGAGTGTTCCGACGCTGTGAATCACACCGGCGAGCGGCGGTAGTTCGGCGTCGATCCGCCCGAGCATTGCCGCTACAGCGCCCCCGTCCGTTACGTCGGCAATTTCGACCCGCACGTCGGCACCGCTCTTTCGGACTTGCGAGATCAGCGCCTTAGCTTCCGTGTCGGGCGGGCGCCGTCCGTTCAGGACGATGGCCCCGGCTCCCGCCTCTGCGAGCCAGCGCGCCACCTCCAGCCCGAGCCCCCCGAGCCCCCCTGTGATCAGATAGCTCCGGTCCGCGCGCAGCTGGATCTCGCCGGGACCGGGATCCGCCGGCCCCCCCTCCCGCCCGCCGAAGCGCGTCAGCCGAGCGACCAGCCGGGTTCCGCCCCGGCGGGCGATGCGCGTCTCCCGGTCGGGAAAGAGCAGCTCGTCGGCGAGCATGCCTGCGGACAGGGGAGAATCGGGATCCAAGTCCAGCAGGCGCGGGGTCAGATCTCCATGCTCCAGATCCACCACGCTCGCGAAGCCCCACAGCGAGGCACCTGCGAGTGCGCCGGAGCGCTCCCGGTCGACTACTTGGCCGCCCCGGGTCACGAACCAGGTGCCACTCACGGGCGACACGCCCGCGTCCGACATCCCTTGGACCAGCGCCAGCGCGGCCGCATCCACCGCCTCAAGCTCTACCGCGAGCTCCCGGGTCGAAAGCTCCGCGCCATCCCGCCGGACCCCGCCGAGATACACCACGCCGTGCAGCGGAAGGGCACCGGGCAATGACTCGAAGAACCCGCGCCATGCCTGACGGTCGCCCTCCGTCGGCCCCTCGACCGCTCGGCTCCCCCGGCGCTTCAGCTCTTCCGCCAGTTCGGCGCCCAGCTCGCTTTCTCCGGCCAGCACGAACAGCCCGCCTTCCGCCCCCACCTCCGACGGCCCCCGTGCCAGGATTAGCAGTGCCCCTGACGGATCCTCGACCAAGGACTCCCCCGCAAATCCGGCGTCCGCGAGGGCCCGCCGCCAGACGGTGGGCCCGACCAGCGCGTAGTCGGAGCGATACGAGTCCCGGAAGCGCCACCAGCCGGGCAGCAGTCCGAAGGTCAGGTCCAGCCACTCCTTGCGGACGGTTTCCTCGACGGCGACCAGCACGCCCGACGGCGCCAGCAGGCGCCGACAGTGGGCAAGCGTCTCACACAGGTCGCGGGTCGCGTGCAGGACGTTGACGGCGATCACGAGGTCGTAGCCGTAAAGCGCGAACCCCTGATCCGCCGGATCCCGCTCGATGTCGAGCGCCAGGAAGGCAAGCTCCACGCCAGGTTCTCCGAACTCCCGCTCCGCGTCCGGGAAGAAGCCGGTAGAGATATCGGTGAAGGTGTATTCGGTACGGCCGGCCTGCAGGACCTCCAAGAGGGCGGAGGTGGTCGCGCCCGTCCCTGCGCCGATTTCGATCACCCGCAACGGCCGGCCTTCCGGCAACCCGGCTACCGCCGTGCGCACCGCGTCGGCGACCATGCGGTTCACAGCCCACGCGGCGGACGACTCGCGGTACAGGCTCGCCGCGCCCGGCTCGCCGCCGAAGAGCAGGTCCAGCGCATCGGCGCGGCCGCGGAGCACCTCGGCGAGCGATTCCCCGCAACGGCGGAGCAAGCCCAGCTCAATCGACTCGGCTTCGAAGTCGGTCGGCGCCGCCGCGGGCTCGGCAGGCGCTTCCGGCGCGGCTGCCACCTGCCAGCCACCGGCCGCTTCCCGGCCGAGGATCCCCATCTCCTCCAGCACCGACAGCAAGCGGCCGAACAGCTGCCCGTGATCCTCCGTCACCCTCAGCCGGCGGCGCAACTCATCCGTCTCGAAACGATCTCCCGGACTGGGCTCCCAGCCCAGTTCCTCGAATCCGCGGAGCAGCAGACGGTGTGACTCACGCTCTAGCGCGCGCCCCAGCACGGCGAGCGCGGCCCCGTCGCGGCCCTCCGCCTCGAGGTAGCCGTCCAGCGCACCCAGGCCGGACTCGATTTCCTGCGGTCCGGCGAGGAAATCCGCTTCCCGGAGTCCTACCGTCGCCCCCTCGCGCCACAACACCTTGTGGAAAGCCTCCTCCACCCGGTCACCCGACAGGGCCATCCGACTCGCCTTTCTGAGCGCGAAGCCCTCGATCTGCGCCAGCTCCTCGCCTGTCTCCGTGTAGAGCCAGAAATCGGCCTTGCGCGTCTCCCCGCCCTCGCCACGGTCGAGTGCCCGGCAGACGACGCGATCCGGCAGCGCGTCGTACAGGACGAAGCGCTCCCAGCCCATCGGCAGCCACGTGGCCCCGGCTCCCTGCAGTTCCGGGATGCCCCCCAGCACTTGGAAGCAGGCGTCGAGCAGCGCCGGATGCACGAGCAGCTTCCGATCCTCCATTCCCTCCGGAAGCAGCACCTCGCCCACCGCCTCGCCGGAGCCCGACCAGAGCTGGCCCAGACCGCGGAACGCCGGCCCGTACGCGATTCCGGTGGTGCCCAGGGCCAACTCAAGATTTCCCTGCTCGGCGTCCACCTGGGCAAGGCCGGCTTTCAGCGCGCCGAGATCTACCGACCCGGAAGCAGCAGCCTTAAGGGGCGCCCATTGGCCTTCAGCGTGCGTCTCCCAGCGCCCCCCGCCATCCCGGCTGACGACCTTCCAAACACCGTCCTCGCCCAACACCACCTGGACCACCCGGCCCTCCCCGCCCGACAACACCAGCGGGCGCGTGATCGCGGTCTGCTCGAGCACGACGGGAAGTTCGTGGTGCGTTTCCTGAAGTGCTTCACTCACCTGCGCCGCGTAGAGTGCGCCCGGCGCGACGACTTCGCCGAACACTAGGTGGTCTGCGAGCCAGGCCGGATCCCCACTCTGCAACCGCCTCTCGAAGGAGTGCTCGCCATCCGGGGAATCCCGCCGCACTCCGAGCAGCGCGTGCCCCTGCTCTGACGTCAGGCGCGGAGCGGCGGAGGTCCAGTAGCGCTCTCGCTGGAACGGATAGGCAGGCAGCGCGACCCGCCGCCGCCGCTCCCCGACAAACAGACCCTCGAAGGCAATCTCGAGACCCGCCTCGTAGGCACCCGCCACCGCGCCGGCGAAGTCCCCACTCGCGCCGCGCCGCTGGCTCGGGATCACGGTAGGTGCCTCAGTGCGCGGCCAGGCGAGCGCCGCCATCGGACCCAGCACGCCATGGGGCCCGATCTCGAGCAGGAGCCCCGCCTCCAAGGCCGCCAGCGTCCGCACGGCGGCGGCGAACTGGACCGGCTCGCGCGCCTGGTGCCGCCAGTACGCTCCGTCGGGGACCCCTTCCAGCACCTGCCCGCTCACATCGCTCACCAGGCGCACCGAGGGTGCCGAGGCCTCGGGTGCCGCCGCTTCCAGCTCCGCCAGCACCGGATCCATCAGGGCACTGTGGAAGGCGTGGCTAGTCCGCAGACGGTCCACTCGCAAACCGTCGTCTTCAAAGGTCCTCAGGATTGCCTCGATCTCAGCGTCTGGACCGCTCACGACTTGGTGTGCAGCGTTGTCCGCCGCCAGTGACACCGCACCTCCGAGCGCGGATGTGACGCGGTCCGACGAAGCAAACACCGCCGCCATCGCGCCTCCCGCCGAGAGCGAACCCATCAGCACGCCCCGGCGCGTGGCGAACCGCATCCCGGTCTCGAGGTCAAAGGCTCCCGCGGCGGCGGCCGCCGCGATCTCTCCCACGCTGTGCCCGAAGACGATGTCGGGCCGCACCCCCACGCTCGCCCACAACGCAGTCAGCCCGCATTCCAGCGCGTAGAGTGCCGGTTGCGTCCACTCGGTCCGGTCCAGCCGCTCACCGGGATCCTCGAACATCACTTGGAGCAGCGACACGCCCCGCTCCGCGCGGAACACGTCCTCGCACCGGTCTAGGACCGCCCGGAAGACCGGCTCGGCCTCGTAGAGCTCCCGGCCCATGCCCGCCCACTGACTCCCCTGCCCGGTGTAAAGAAAAGCGATCTTTCCATCGAGGTGCGGTGCCTCGGCGCCCTGCCCGACCAACTCCAGCTGGTCCTCCAGCGAAGCGCGATCTTGGAACACGAGGCCGGCGCGGTAGCGGAAATGGCTCCGACCCACCCCCGCCGTCCACGCCATGTCGGCGAGCGGCAAGTCTCCCGAGAGGGCGGCCCGGTACCGGTCGGCCAGCTGGCGGAGCGCGCCCTGGGTCTTCCCGGACAGCGGGAGCAGGCGGTGCTGGCGGCGTGCCTCGGCCTGCGGGAGGCGGCCATCCGCACCGGACTCCGGCCATGCGGCGACCTCGATGCGCGGCGGTTCGCGCTCCTCCGCATATCCCTCGATCACCAGATGGGCGTTGGTGCCCGAGTAGCCGAAGGAACTGACGGCGGCCCGCGGCGGGCGCTCCGCCTCCGGCCAAGGCGTCGCCTCGGACGTCACCCGGACGGGAAGGTTCTCCCAGTCCATGCGCGGGTTGGGCCGCTCGAAGTGCAAGTGCGGCGGAATCTCCCCGGAGCGGATAGCGAAGAGCGCCTTGATCAGCCCGGCCACGCCTGCCGCCGACTCGAGGTGGCCCACATTCGTCTTCACCGATCCGATCAGCAGCGGACAGTCCGGACTCCGGCCGCGACCGTACACCGCAGCCGCGGCCTGCACCTCGACCGGATCGCCCAGCTCGGTTCCCGTGCCGTGCGCCTCTAGATAGTCCACCGAGGAGGGCTCCACGCCCGCCCGCGTCAAGGCCTGCTCGATCACGCGCTCTTGGGCCGGGCCGTTCGGCACGGTCAGGCCGGCGCTCGCGCCATCCTGGTTCACCGCCGATCCGAGCACAACCGCGAGGATCCGGTCTCCGGCCGCCTCCGCGTCCGCAAGGCGCTTGAGCACAACCATCCCGCAGCCCTCGCCCCGCACGTAGCCGTCGGCCGCCGCGTCGAAGGTCTTGCAGCGCCCATCCGCGGCGAGCATGCCCGCATCCGTCGCAAGACTGGTGAGCTCTGCCCTCAAGATCGCGTTAACCCCTCCGGCCAGAGCCAGATCCGCCTCCCCTGCGCGGAGTGCCGCCGCCGCTTGGTGCAGCGCGACCAGCGACGAGGAACACGCGGTGTCCACCGTGATGGCCGGCCCCTCGAGACCGAGGGCGAAGGCGATCCGTCCGATCGCGGTCGAGAAAGCGACGCCGGTCGACTTGTAGAGGTTCGTTGCCGGATCATCGACGGTCTCGTTGACGAGCGCTTGATAATCGTTCGTTGAGATGCCCCCGAAGACCCCCGTGCGGCTGCCGCGTAGCCCGTCCGGGGCGATCCCGGCGTTTTCGAGCGCTGCCCAGCTTGTCTCGAGCAGCATCCGCTGCTGGGGGTCCAACAGTTCCGCCTCGACCGGGGCGATCCGGAAAAAGTCAGCATCGAAGCGGTCGAGGCCCTCCACGTAGGCGCCAAAGGGGCGCGCCGCCTCTGTCTCGGCATCCACGAAGAGCCCGTCCGGACGCCCCCTCGTCACCAGATCGGCCCCGGAACGCAGCTGCGCCCAGAACGCCTGAGCATCCGGTGCCCCGGGGAAGCGGCAGGCCATGCCGACGATCGCGATGCGTTCGTCAACGCGGTGCCGGACCGCGGGCAAAGCGCGCACCCGCGATGCCTCAGGTGACACGCCGGCAAGCCTGCCTGCAAGGTGATCCGCCAGTCGGGCGATGTCGGGATGATCGAACACTGCGGTGTTCGAGACAACGAACGCTCCCCGGAAGGCCCGGTTCAGGCGGTTGCGAAGCTCGACCGCCATCAGCGAGTCCATGCCCAGCTCGAAGAAACCCACCGAGGGCGACGGGGCGGAGCGCACGCGCAGAATTTGGACCAGCTGTTCCCCGAGGAACCGGATCAGCTCATCGCGACGCTCCTCGGAGGCAAGCCCGCGGAGCCGCCAAAGTAGCCGGTCAGGAGCCTGGCCGGCGAACTGGTCGTCGCGGTCGGCGGAAGAGCGCGCCTCTGCCCGCCCCATCACCTCCGCGAGCCAAGGTACCTGCACGGGAAGCGCTGACCAGTCGACCGACGCCACCATACTGGTGCCGACATCCTCGCGCACGAGCCGCTCCAAGGCCCGGATGCCTTGTTCGGGGGCGATCCATTCCACGCCGTAGCGGGCAAGCTGGGTCGCGATGCGGTCGCGCTGCTCTTCGGCCTCGCCGGCCTCCGACCACGGGCCCCACGCAATGGCCTGACCGGGCAGGCCAAGCGCTCTCCTGTGCCGTGCCAACTGGTCGAGGAAGGCGTTGGCAGCCGCGTGATTGGCTTGGCCCGAATTTCCAAGAACGCCAACGTGGCTGGAGAAGAGCACGAACAGATCGAGCTCCCGGTCGAGCGTCGCCCGGTGCAATCGCCAAGCCCCTAGCGCTTTGGGCCCGAGCACTTGCTCGAACCGCTCCCAGTCTTGGTTCGTCAAGGCTGCGTCTGCCAGTTCTCCCACGCTGTGGATCACTCCGGCGAGGGGCGGGAGTTCGGCGTCGATCCGCCCGAACATCCCCGCCACCGCCTTTTCGTCGGTCACATCGGCGATCTCGATGCGTACCTGCGCAGTGCCCTTCCGGAGTTCCGAGATCAGCGTCTCCGTGTGTGTGTCGGGCGGGCGGCGTCCGCTCAGCACGATGGCTCCGGCTCCGGCCTTCGCCAGCCAGCCCGCCACCTCGAGCCCGATTCCCCCGAGTCCGCCGGTGATCAGGTAGCTCCGGTCCCCGCGCAGCCGGCCCGCGGCCAGCGCCGACGGCACGAGCACGACCTTCCCGATATGGCGGGCCGACTGCAACTGGGCCAGCGCGGCACCGGCCTCCGCGAGCGGCCAGCGGGTGAAGGGCAGGGGCTCGAGTTCCCCCGACGCGACGCGCTCCATCACACCCCGCAGCACCGTCCGAACTCGCTCCGGCTCCTCCCGCATGAGCCGGTCCAGCGCCAGCAGGTGGTAGCGAACATCCGGACGGGCGGTAGCTACCTCCTCGGCACTCTGGATGTTGCGCTTCTCGAATTCGACGAAGGACCCGCCCGGCTCAAGACACGACAGACTTGCCTCGGTGAAGCCCTCCTCGGAGAGGCTGTTCAGCACCAGCGCCACTCCGGCGCTCCCGGTCGCTTCCAAGATCTCCTGCGCGAAGGCGGGGGCGCGGCCGTCGAACACCGCCCGGACTCCCAGCGAGCGCAGGCACTCCTGCTCCGGCACGCTGGCAGTCGCGTAGACCTCGAGCCCCGCAGCTTGCGCCAGCCGGATCGCCGCCTGACCCACGCCCCCCGTTCCCGTGTGGATGAGGACCCGCGCCCCCTTTTCGAGACCCGCATGCTCGAAGGCCAGTGATGCGGTCACGTATGCCACCGGGATGGTCGCCAGTTCGGGCGCCGAAAGCCCTTCCGGTGCCGGCACGACATGCTCGGCGCGTACGACGACTTCGGGCCCCAACGCTCCCTGGGCGAATCCCACCACGCGGTCCCCCTCCTGGAGTCCGCTCACACCGTTGCCCACCTCTACGACTCGTCCGCACAGCTCGCTGCCGAGCGGCCTGTCGGCGTCCTCGACCTGCGTCCCCACCAACACGTCGTGATAGTTCACCCCGGCCGCCTCGAGGCATACCCGAACCTCGCCGGGCCCCGGATCCGCCGAGGCATCTTCCATGCGCACCGCGTCGAGTGCTCCGCTGGGGTCGGCCGCCCAGCGCCACGCGCCGCCCTCGGGGAGTTCGACCCGTCCGCTGAAACGGGTCAGCCGAGCGACGAGCCGGGCTCCGTGCCGCCGGGCGATGCGCGTCTCCCGGCCGGGGAAGAGCAGCTCGTCGGCCAGCGTGGCCGCAGAGGGCGGAGCGTCGGGGTCCAGGTCCAGAAGGCGAGGAGTCAGATGCCCGTGCTCGAAATCCACCACGTTCGAAAAGCCCCAGAGCAGGGCTCCGGCCAGCGTGCCAGCGCACTCCCGGTTGATCACCTGGCCGCCCCGGGTCACGAACCAGGTGCCGTTCACCGGCGACACGCCGGCGTCGGACATTCCTTGGACCAGCGCCAGCGCGCTCGCTCCGATCTCTTTCGCGTCCGCTGCCAGCTCCGCGGTCGTAAGCCTTGCCGCATCGCGCCGCACGGCTTCCAGATGCACCACGCCCAAGAGCGGAGCCTCCCCGTCCAGCGTCGTGAAGAATGATCGCCACGACGCGCGTTGCCCGTCCGCCGGGCCCGGCACCACATCCTGCCCCCGGTTGCGGAGTTCTGTTTCGATGGCTTCGGAGAATGTTCCCGTTCCCGCCAGCACAAAACGGCCCGGCCTGGCTTGCACATCCAACGGCCCCCGTGCCAGGATCAGGAGTGCGCCTGACGGGCCCTCGACGAGCGACATGCCGCCGAATCCGGTGTCCGCGAGGGCTTGGCGCCAGACGGGGGGCGGGACCAGCGCGTGGTCGGAGCGATACGCGTCCCGGAAACGCCACCAGCTAGGCAGCAGGCCGAATGTCAGGTCCAGCCATTCTTTGCGGGCGGTTTCCTCGACGGCCACCAGCAGCCCCGACGGGGCCAGCAGGCGTCGGCAGTGGGCGAGCGTCTCACCCAAGTCGCGGGTCGCATGGAGGACGTTCGCGGCGATCACGAGGTCGTAACCGTGGGTCACGAACCCCTGATCCGCGGGATCCCGTTCGACGTCGAGCGCCTGCAAGCGAAGCCCCTCACCGTGTTCGCCGAACCGCCGCTCCGCGTCCGCGAACGAGTCCGTCGAGATGTCGGTGAACGTGTATTCGGTCTGGCCGGCCGGCAGGATCTCCAAGAGGGCGGACGCGCCCGTGCCTGCGCCGATCCCGATCACCCGCAGCGGGCGGTCTTCGGGCAACCCGGTGACCGCCGTACGCACGCTGTCGGCAACCATGCGGTTCAGCGCCCGCGCGGCACGCGACTCGCGGTAAAGGCTCGCCGCTCCCGGCTCGCCGCCAATGAGCAGGTCCAGAGCATCGGCGCGGCCGCGGAGCACCTCGGCGAGTGACTCCCCGCAGCGGCAGAGCAGGCCCATCTCGATCGAATCGGCTTCGAATTCGGACGGCCCCGCGGCGGGCTCCGCAGGCGCGGCCAACACCTGCCAGCCATCGGCAGCTTCCCGCCCGAGGATCCCCATCTCCTCCAGCACCGACAGCAAGCGGCCGAAGAGCCGCCCGTGATCCTCCGTTACCCTCAGACGACGGCGCAACTCATCCGTCTCGAACCGATCGCCCGGACAGGGTTCCCATCCCAGTTCCCGGAATCCGCGGAGCAGCAGACGGCGTGACTCACGCTCCAGCTCGCGCTCCAGTTCGGCGAGCGACGCCCCTTCGCGGCCCTCTGCCTCAAGGTATCCGTCCAACGCTCCGAGTCCGGACTCGATCTCCTGCGGCCCGGCGAGAAAGTCCGCCTCCCGGAGTCCCACCGCCGCCACCTCGCGCCACACCACCTTGTGCAGCGTCTCCTCCACCCGGTGACCCAACACGGCGGCCCTGCTCGCGCGTTCGAGCGCGAAGCCCTCGATGCGCGCCAACTCCTCGCCCGTCTCCTTGTAGAGCCAGAAGTCGGCCCGTCGAGTCTCCCCGCCTGCGTCGCGGGCGAGTGCCCGGCAGAAGACGCGATCCGGCAGCGCGTCGAGGAGGACGAAGCGGTCCCAGCCGATCGCCAGCCATGGGCCGCCTGCTCGGTCTGGATCCGGGACGCTTCCCAGCACTTGGAGACAGGCGTCCAACAGGGCCGGATGCGCGAGAAGGTTCTGGCGATCCATTCCCTTCGGCAGCAGGACCTCGCCCAGTGCTTCGCCATGCCCCGACCAGAGCCGGGCCAGGCCGCTGGGGGCTGGCCCGTACTCGAGGCCGACGAGGCCCGACTCGAGGTCCGCGCCCACCTGAGCGAGACTGGCCTGCAACGCGCCTAGGTCGGTCGGCTCGGACGCGTCTTCGGCCAGTGGTGCCCAGCGGCCTTCGGCGTGGGTTTCCCAGCGCCCTCCCGCATCCCTGCTGACAACCTTCCAGGCGCCGTCCTCGCCGAGCGCCACTTGGACCAGTCGGCCCTCGTCGCCCGACAGCACGAGCGGACGCGTGATCGCGGTCTCTTCGAGGACTACCGGTACTTGGTGCTGCGTTTCCCGAAGCGCCTCGCTCACTTGCGCCGCGTAGAGTGCGCCCGGGGCAACGACTTCGCCAAACACTAGGTATTCAGCGAGCCAAGGCGGATCCCGACTGCTCAGCTGTCTCTCGAAGGAGTGCTCGCCGTCCGGGGAATCTCGCTGCACGCCGAGCAGCGCGTGTCCTGTCCCGGTCTGCGAGCGTGGGGAGGTAGAGATCCAATAGCGTTCCCGCTGGAAGGGATAGGCGGGCAGCGAGATCCGGCGGCGCCGTTCACCGACAAACAAACCCTCAAAGGAAATATCGAGCCCTGTCTCGTACGCGCGCGACACCGCGCGGACGAAGTTCCCGCTTCCGCCGCGCCGCTGACTCGGGATCACGGTAGGCGCCTCGGCGTGCGGCCAGCCGAGCGCGGCCATCGGACCCAGCACGCCGTGGGGCCCGATTTCCAGCAGGAGCCGCGCCCCAAAGTCCGCCAGCGTTGCCACCGCTGTGGCGAACTCGACCGGTTCGCGCGCCTGGCGCCGCCAGTACGCTCCGTCAGGGGCGCCCTCCAGCATGCGCCCGCTCACATCGCTCACCAGCGGCACCGAAGGTTCGGAGGCCTCGGGGGCCGCCGCTTCCAGGCCCGCCAGCGACGGGTCCATCAGCGCGCTGTGGAAGGCGTGGCTGGTCCGCAGGGGGTCCACGCGAATGCCCGCCGCGGAGAGTTCCTCGCTTAGAGCGGCGATCGCATGCCGCGGGCCGCTCACCACCTGGTGTGCGCCGTTGTCGGCGGCCAACTCGACGCCCTCCCGGAGCGCATCGCGCACACGGTCCGCCGAAGCGAACACAGCCGCCATCGCGCCGTCCTCGGGAAGCGAGCCCATGAGTGCGCCCCGGCGCGTGGCGAAGCGCATCCCGGTCTCGAGGTCAAAGGCTCCCGCGGCCGCCGCCGCCGCGATCTCTCCCACGCTGTGTCCGAATACGATGTCGGGCCGCACCCCCACGCTTGCCCACAGGGCCGTCAGACCGCTCTCCAGCGCGTACAGTGCCGGCTGCGTCCATTCGGTCCGCTCCAGCCGCCCGCCGGGATCTTCGAACATCACCTGGAGCAGGGACGCACTCCGCTCTGCATGGAACACTTCCTCGCATCGCTCCAGCACCGCCCGGAAGACCGGTTCGGTCTCGTAGAGCTCGCGGCCCATCCCCGCCCACTGGCTCCCCTGCCCGGTGTAAAGAAAGGCGACTGGTCCTTCAACGGGCGATGTCGCAGTGCCCTGCTGCACCATTTCCAGCTGCTCCTCCAGCGAGGCACGATCGGTGAAGACGATGCCCGAGCGGTGCGGGAAGTGGTTCCGGCCCGCACCTGCGGTCCAAGCCATGTCGGCGAGCGGTGTATCTTCCGAGAGGGCAGCCCGGTACCGGTCGGCCAACTGCCGGAGCGCCTCCTCGGACTTCGCCGAGACGGGGAGCAGGCGGTGCTGGCGGGGCGCATCGGCCTGCGGAGGAGAGTCATGCGCCGACGGCGCAGTGACTCCGATTCGCGGCCGTTCGCGCCCCTCTGCATATCCCTCGATCACGACATGCGCGTTCGTGCCCGAGTATCCGAAGGAGCTGACGGCGGCCCGCCGCGGCCGCTCCGCTTCCGGCCAAGGGGTCGCCTCCGAGGTCACCCGGACCGGGAGCGTCTCCCAGTCCATGCGCGGGTTCGGCCGCTCGAAGTGCAAGTGCCGCGGAATCTCCCCGGAGCGGATCGCTAGCACGGCCTTGATCAGCCCGGCCACGCCTGCCGCCGCCTCGAGGTGGCCCACATTCGTCTTCACGGATCCGATCAGCAGCGGGCGGTCCGGACTCCGGCCGCGGCCGTACACAGCAGCAGCAGCCTCCACCTCGACCGGATCGCCCAGCTCGGTCCCCGTACCGTGTGCCTCCAGGTAGTCCACCGAGGAGGCCTCCACGCCCGCCCGCGCAAGCGCCTCCTCGATGACCCGCTCTTGGGCCGGGCCGTTCGGCACGGTCAGGCCGGCGCTAGCGCCGTCTTGGTTCACTGCCGATCCGAGCACAACCGCAAGGATCCGGTCTCCCGCCGCCTCCGCGTCCGCAAGGCGCTTGAGCACAACCATCCCGCATCCCTCGCCCCGTACGAATCCGTCCGCCTCGGCGTCGAAGGTCTTGCAGCGTCCATGCGCCGAGAGCATGCCGGCGTCTGTGAAGATTCGGGTCGGCTCCGACCGCAAGACCGCATTCACCCCTCCCGCCAGCGCCAGATCCGCCTCTCCCGCGCGGAGCGCCGCTGCGGCCTGGTGTAGCGCGACCAGCGACGAGGAACACGCGGTGTCCACAGTGATGGCGGGACCCTCGAGGCCGAGCGCGAAGGCGACCCGGCCGATCGCGGCCGAGGGGGCGATCCCGGTGGATCTGTAGAGATTGGTTGCGGGGTCGCCGAGTGTCGCGACCAGAGCCTCGTAGTCGTGGCTGGACACTCCTCCGTACACTCCGGATCGGCTCCCGCGCAGCCGATCCGGGGCGATCCCCGCGTCCTCGAGCGCCGCCCAGCTTGTCTCGAGCAGCATGCGCTGCTGGGGGTCCAGCAGTTCCGCTTCGACGGGGGCGATCCGGAAGAAGCCCGCGTCGAAGCGGTCGAGGCCCTCCACGTAGGCGCCGAAGTGGCGCGCCGCCTTCGTCTCGACGTCCACGAAGAGCCCGTCCGGACGCCCCCTCGTCACCAAATGGGCCCCGGTGCGCAGCCGCGCCCAGAACGCCTCGGTGTCCGGTGCCCCGGGGAAGCGGCAGGCCATGCCGACGATCGCGATGCGTTCGTCTCCGCGGTGCCGGACCGACGGCAGGGCGCGCACCTTCGACGCCTCCGGTGACGCGCCGCCAAGCTTGCCTGCAAGGTGTTCCGCCAGGCGGGCGATGTCGGGATGATCGAACACCGCGGTGTTCGAGACAACGAACGCTTCCCGGAAGGCCCGGTTGAGGCGGTTGCGAAGCTCGACCGCCATCAGCGAGTCCATGCCCAGCTCGAAGAACCCTGCCGAGGGCGGCGGGGCGGCGCGCAGCCGCAGAATCTCGATCACCTGTTCCTCGAGGAACCGGATCAGCTCATCCCGGCGTTTCTCGGAGGCCAGTCCGCGGAGCCGCCAGAGCAGTTGGTCAGCAGCTTGGCCGACAGGCTTGCCGTCCCGGCCCGCGGAAGAATGCACCTTCCCCCGCGCTATCACTTCTGCGAGCCAAGGTCCCTGCAGCGGAAGCGCTGACCAGTCGACAGACGCCACCACGCTGGTGCCGACATCCTCGCGGACGAGCCGCTCCAAGGCCCGGATGCCTTGTTCGGGAGCGATCCATTCCCCGCCCCAGGGGGCAAGCTGCTGCGCACTGCGTTCGCGTCGCTCCGCGGCTTTGCCGGTCTCCGACCATGGGCCCCACGCAATGGCCTGACCGGCCAGGCCAAGTGCCCTCCGGTGCCGTGCCAACTGGTCGAGGAATGCGTTGGCTGCCGCGTAGTTGGCTTGGCCTGAATTCCAAAGAACACCGGCCACACTGGAGAAGAGGACGAACAGGTCGAGATCCCGGTCGAGCGTCGCCCTGTGCAGTCGCCAAGCCCCCAGCGCCTTGGGCCCGAGCACCTGCTCGAACCGCTCCCAGTCCTGGTTCGCCACGGTTGCGTCGGCGAGCACTAACACGCAGTGGATCACGCCCGCCAGCGGCGGGAGTTCGGCGTCGATGCGCTGGAGCATTCCCGCCACCGCTTCCTCGTCCGTCACATCGGCGATCTCGATGCGCACCTCGGCGCCGCTCCCCCGGAGCTCCGCGACCGCCGCCGCGGCTGCCGTGTCGGGCGGGCGACGTCCGTTCAGCACGATGCTTCCGGCTCCGGCCGCGGCGAGCCAGCGGGCCACCTCGAGCCCGACCCCCCCGAGGCCTCCCGTGATCAGGTAGCTCCGGTCTCCGCGCAGCCGGCCCGCGGCCAGCGCCGAGGGCACGAGCACGACCTTCCCGATATGGCGGGCCGACTGCAACTCGGCCAGCGCGGCACCGGCCTCCGCGAGTGGCCAGCGGGTGAAGGGCAGGGGTTCGAGCTCGCCCGACGCGAAGCGCTCCATCACACTCCGCAGTAGCGTCCCGACCCGCTCCGGCTCCTCCCGCATGAGCCGGCCCAGCGCCAGCTTGTAATAGCGAACATCCGGACGGGCGGCAGCCATCTCGCCGGCACTTCGGATGTCGCGCTCCCCGAGTTCGACGAACGACCCGCCCGGCGCAAGACACGACAAGCTTGCCTCGGTTAAGCCCTCCCCGGAGAGGCTGTTCAGCACCATCGCCACTCCGGTGCCGCCGGTCGCTTCCAGAACCTCCTTCGCGAAGGCGGGGGAGTGGCTGTCGAACACCGCCCGGATTCCCGGCGAGCGCAGGTATTCCTGCTGCGGTGCGCTGGCAGTCGCGTACACCTCGAGCCCCGCGGCTTGCGCCAGCCGGATCGCCGCCCGACCCACGCCCCCCGTTCCCGCATGGACCAAGACCCGCGCCCCCGCTGCGAGCCCCGCATGCTCGAAGGCAAGTGCTGCGGTCACGTATGCCACCGGGATGGTTGCCAGTTCGGGCGCCGCATGCCCCGCCGGTGCCGGCACGGCATGCTCGGCGCGCGTGATCACCTCGGGACCGAATGCTCCGTGGGCGAGTCCCACCACGCGGTCCCCCGCGTGCAGCCCGCGAACGCCGTCGCCCACCTCCACGACTCGCCCGCAGAGTTCGCTGCCCAGCGGCTGGTCGGCGTCTTCGACCTGTGTCCCCGCCAACACGTCGCGGTAGTTCACCCCGGCCGCCTCGAGGCGTACCCGAACCTCGCCGGGCCCCGGCTCCGCAGAGGCATCTTCGATGCGCAACCCGTCGAGTGCTCCGCTGGGATCGGCCGCCCAGCGCCACGCGCCGCCCTGAGGGAGTTCGACCCGTCCGCTGAACCGGGTGAGCCGAGCAACGAGACGGGCTCCGTGCCGCCGGGCGGTGCGCGTTTCCCGGTCTGGGAAGAGCAGCTCGTCGGCCAGCGTGCCCGCAGACGGCGGTGCGTCGGGATCTAGGTCCAGAAGGCGGGGGGCCAGATCCCCATGCTCGAAATCCAACACGCTCGAAAAGCCCCACAGCAGGGCTCCGGGCAGGGCGCCAGCGAGCTCCCTGTCAATCACTTGGCCACCCCGGGTCACGAACCAGGTGCCGCTCACCGGCGACACGCCGGCGTCGGACATTCCTTGGACCAGAGCCAGCGCACTCGCTCCGATCTCTTTCACGTCCGCTGCCAGCTCCGCGGTCGTAAGCCTTGCCGCATCGCGCCGCACGGCTTCCAGATGCACCACGCCCAACAGCGGAGGCTCCCCGTCCAGCGTCTTGAAGAACGAGCGCCACGCCGTCCGCATCCCGCCCGCCGGGCCCGGCACCACATCTTGTCCCCGGTTGCGGAGTTCTGTTGCGAGCGCTTCGGAGAACTCTCCAGTTCCCGCCAGCACAAAACGGCCCGGCCTGGCCTGCACCTCCGACGGCCCCCTCGCCAGGATCAGGAGGGCGCCTGACGGATCGTCGAGCAGGGACATGCCGTCGAAACCGGCGTCCGCGAGGGCTTGTCGCCAGATGGGGGGGGCAACCAGCGCGTGGTCGGAGCGATACGCGTCCCGGTAGCGCCACCAGCCGGGCAGCAGTCCGAAGGTCAGGTCCAGCCATTCCTTGCGGGCGGTTTCCTCGACGGCGACCAGCAAGCCCGACGGGGCCAGCAGGCGTCGGCAGTGGGCGAGCGTCTCGCCTAGGTCGCGGGTCGCGTGCAGGACATTGGCGGCGATCACGAGGTCGAAACCGTGGGTCACGAACCCCTGATCCGCGGGATCCCGTTCGATGTCGAGCGCTTGGCAGCGAAGCTCCGCGCCTCGTTCTCCGAACCGCCGCTCCGCATCCGGGAAGAAGGCGGTCGAGATGTCGGTGAACGTGAACTCGGTCTGGCCGGCTGGCAGGACCTCCAAGAGGGCGGACGTGGTCGCGCCCGTGCCGGCGCCGATCTCGATCACCCGTAGCGGAAGGCCTTCCGGCAACCCGGCGACCGCCGCGCGCACGCCGTCGGCTGCCATGCGGTTCACTGCCCGCATGGCAGCCGACTCCCGGTACAGGCTCTCCGCTCCCGGCTCGCCGCCGAATAGCAGGTCCAGCGCATCGGCCCGGCCGCGGAGCACCTCGGCGAGCGATTCCCCGCAGCGACGCAGCACGCCCAGCTCGATGGATTCAGCTTCGGAATCGGCCGGCCCCGCCGCGGGCTCCGCAGACGCTTCTGGCGCGGCTAACACCTGCCAGCCACCGGCCGCTTCCCGGTCGAGGATCCCCATCTCCTCCAGTACCGACAGCAACCGGCCGAACAGCCGCCCGTGATCCTCCGTCACCCTCAGCCGGCGGCGCAACTCGTCCGCCTCGAAACGGTCTCCCGGACTGGGCTCCCAGCCCAGCTCCCAAAGTCCGCGGAGCAGCAGCCGACGGGACTCACGCTCCAGCTGGCGCCCCAGCTCGGCGAGCGACTCCCCGTCGCGGCCCTCCGCCGCGAGGTAGACGTCCAACCCTCCCAGGCCGGATTCGATCTCGTCCGGCCCGGCAAGGAAATCCGCCTCCCGGAGTCCCGCCGCCGCCCCCTCGCGCCACACCACCTCGTGCAGCGTCTCCCCGACCCGGTAACCCTCCAGGGCGGCCCGACTCGCACGTCTGAGCGCGAATCCCTCGATGTGTGTCAACTCCTCGCCTGTCTCGCTGTAAAGCCAGAAGTCGGCCCTGCGCGTCCCCCCGCCTTGGCTGCGGTCGAGCGCCCGGCAGAAAACGCGATCCGGCAGCGCGTCGCGCAGGACGAGGCGGTCCCAGCCGATCGGCAGCCACGTGCCCCCTGCTCCGTCCGGTTCCGGGATGCCCCCCAGCAGCACTTGGAAGCAAGCGTCCAGCAGGGCCGGATGCGCGAGAAGGTTGTGGCGTTCCAATCCCGTCGGCAGAAGCACCTCGCCCAGTGCTTCGCCGTCCCCCGACCACAGCCGGGTCAGGCCGCTGAAGGCTGGCCCGTACTCGAGACCGACGAGGCCCGCCTTGAGGTCCGCGCCCAGCGGCGCGAGGCGGGCCTGCAACGCGCCGAGGTCTGTCGGCTCGGAGGCGGCTCCGCCGAGCGGTGCCCAGCGGCCTTCGGCGTGGGTCTCCCAGCGCCCTTGCGCATCCCTGCTGACAACCTTCCAGGCACCCTCCTCGCCGAGTGCCACTTGGACCAGCCGCCCCTCGTCGCCCGACAGCACGAGCGGACGCGTGATCGCGGTTCCCTCCAGCATGACGGGAAGTTCGTGCTGCGTTTCCCGGAGCGCCTCGCTCACTTGCGCCGCATAGAGTGCGCCCGGCGCGACGACTTTGCCTAGCACCCGGTGGTCGGCGAGCCAGGCCGGATCTTGACTGCTCAGATGTCTCTCGAAGGAGTGCTCGCCATCCGGGGAATCCCGCTGCACCCCCAGCAGCGCATGTCCCAGCTCCGCCTGCAAGCGGGGGGCTGGAGAGACCCAGTAGCGCTCCCGCTGGAAGGGATAGGCCGGCAGCGAGATCCGGCGGCGTCGTTCACCGGCAAACAAACCCTCAAAGGAAATATCGAGCCCCGCCTCGTACGCACTCGCTACCGCGCCGATGAAGTCCCCTCTCCCGCCGCGCCGCTGACTCGGGATCACGGTAGGCGCCTCGGCGTGCGGCCAGTCCAGCGCGGCCATCGGGCCCAGCACGCCGTGGGGCCCGACTTCCAGCACAATCCCCGCCTCTAGGTCCGCCAGCGTCCGCATCGCCGTGGCGAACTGCACCGGCTCGCGCGCCTGGCGCCGCCAGTACGCTCCGTCGAGGGCACCCTCCAGCAGGTGTCCGCTAACGTCGCTCACCAACCCCACCGAAGGTTCGGAGGCCCCGGGTGCCGCTGCTTCCAGTTCCGCGAGCACCGGGTCCATCAGCGCGCTGTGGAAGGCGTGGCTGGCCCGGAGGGGGTCCACCCGGATACCGGCCTCGACGAGTTCCCTGCCTAGCGCGGCGACCGCATCCCGCGGGCCGCTCACTACCTGATGCGCGCCGTTGTCGGCGGCCAGCTCGACGCCCTCCCGGAGCGCACTCCGCACACGGTCCGCCGAAGCGAACACGGCTGCCATCGCGCCGTCCGCTGGAAGCGAACCCATGAGCGCGCCTCGGCGCATGGCGAACCGCATGCCGGTCTCGAGGTCGAAGGCGCCAGCAGCCGCGGCCGCCGCGATCTCTCCCACGCTGTGTCCGAAGACGACATCGGGCCGTATTCCCACGCTTGCCCAGAGAGCGGTGAGCCCGCTCTCCAGCGCGTATAGCGCAGGCTGCGTCCATTCGGTGCGGTCCAGACTCTCGGAATCCTCATAGATCACCTCGAGCAGCGACGCACCGCGCTCGGCGCGGAACACTTCCTCGCACCGGTCCATAGCCGTCCGAAAGACCGGCTCGGTCTCGTAGAGCTCGCGGCCCATCCCGGCCCACTGGCTGCCCTGTCCGGTGTAGAGAAAGGCGACCGGTCCTCCCGCTGCGGCACGGACTGTGTCCTCCGCTTCCGCAATCCCTCGAAGGCCTGAGCCGAGGGAGGTGGCATCACGAAAGACAACCGCCGCGCGGTGGCCGAGGTGGCTGCGTCCGGTCCCGGCCGTCCACGCCGCATCAGCCAGCCAAGAGGCCCCCGGTCCGGTCCGTCGCAAGTGGCGCAGGTAGCGCCGGGCGAGCTCTCGCACCGCCCCGGGGGTGGCGCCCGAAAGCGGCAGCACCCGCTCCGCCCGTACAGGGCCATCCTGCTCTTCGATCGGTGCGCTAGGAGCCTCCAAGACGATGTGCGCGTTCGTCCCTGAATACCCGAATGAGCTGACCGCCGCCCGACGTGGGCGCCCCGTTTGCGTCCATGCTGTCGCCTCGCGGACCACCGCCAGCGGAAGACTCTTCCAGTCCAGCCGCGGGTTGGGCTTCTCGAAGTGCAGGTTGCCCGGGATCAGGCCCTCACGCATCGAGAGCAGCACCTTGATCACCCCAGCGACCCCTGCGGCGGCCTCGAGATGCCCCATGTTCGTCTTTACCGAACCGACCAGCAGCGGACGCTCGGCCTCCCGAGCCTCGCCGTACGCCGAAGCCGCGGCCTCGATCTCGATCGGATCCCCGAGTGGAGTTCCCGTCCCGTGCGCCTCCAGGTAGTCCACCGAAGCGGGCCCGACCCCCGCTCGCTCCAGCGCCTCGCGAATCACGCGCTCCTGAGCTTGACCGTTAGGTGCCGTCAGCCCCGCGCTGGCCCCGTCCTGGTTGACGGCGCTGCCCAGAATCAGGCCTAGCACCTGCCGACCCCCGGCCCTCGCGTCGGACAATCGCTCGAGCGCTAGGATCCCGCACCCCTCCCCTCGCACATACCCGTCCGCCGCTGCGTCGAAAGTCTTGCACCGGCCGTCCGGCGCCAGCATCCCCGCCGCGGCGAACGCGTCCGTCAGCTGCGATGTGAGGATCGTGTTCACGCCCCCCGCCAGGGCTAGGTCGACCTCACCACGCTCCAGACTGGCGATCGCTTGATGGATCGCCACCAGAGATCCCGAACACGCCGTGTCCACCGCAATCGCCGGGCCCTCCAAGCCCAGCGTGTAGGCGACCCGGCCGATCGCCACAGAGAAACTCGAGCCCGTTGAGCGATAGAGGCCCGGCGCGGTCTCCGCTACTAGGCTCTGGTAATCGTTCGTGAACATCGCGGCATACACGCCGGTCCGGCTCCCCTTGAGGCTCTCAGGCGAGATCCCCGCATCCTCGAGCGTCTCCCAGCTCACTTCCAAGAGCAGCCGCTGCTGCGGGTCCATCAGTTCCGCCTCTCTCGGCGCGATCCGGAAGAACTCGGCGTCGAATCGGTCGAGGTCTGGCAGGTATGCCCCCCAAGCCTCTGCTTCCCGGCCACCGCCCGCCCCCGGGAGCGCTCCGTCGGGGCGGCCGTGCGTGACTAGGTCGCGGCCCTCGGCCAGATTCCGCCAAAACTCGTCGGCTCCGCCGCCCCCGGGGAAGCGACAGCCGATCCCCACGACCGCGATTGGATCCCGTCTCGATACCTGTTTCGCCGACCTTCTCCGCGCCCGCGCCGGCTCCTTGCGCCGGGCTGGGCCACCCAGCCGATCCGCCACATGGGCCGCCAGCAGCGCAGCATTCGGATGCGCGAACATCTCCGCGTGCGACACCGTGAAGCGACCCCCGAGTGCCCGGTTCAGCCGGTTCCGAAGCTCCATAATCTGGAGCGATTCAAGGCCTAGATCGAAGAAGCTCGCTTCTGCCCGCGGAGGCGTGTCCAACCGCGCGAGGCCCTGTGCTTCCCGGACCAGCAGGGCCTGTAGGCTACGTCGTTGCAACGGCGGCAATGCGTCCCCACCCAGGAATCCGGAGTCCACGCGTCCCGTGTCCTGGGTGCCGTGTTCCGGCCTGTCGATCCGGTACCGGCGTCCCTCGAACGGATATCTTGGCGCGGAGACGTGTGGGGGGCGGTCCCCGCCGAAACCCTCTGATAGCGATACGGGGGCGCCTGCTTCCCAGGCCCGCGCAATTGCCGGGCATGCCCCCTGATCTGCCTCTGACGGTCCGGAGAGCGTTGGGACCACGACAGGGGCCGGTGCGCCCACAGGCCACGCCCCGTGTGGCGACCACGACGCCTGGCCCCGCGGCCCTAGATCCAGAACAATGCGGATCCCGAGCTCCGCGAGCGTCCCGGCCGCCGTGGCGAAGTGCATTGGGCGGACTTGGAGACGCCAATACTCTCCGTCCAGATCCTCCGGCCCCGGCACCACCCTCCCGGTCTTGCTGCTCACAAAGGGCACCGATCCGGGCCCCGGATCCATCGCGCCGCCCGCCCGCTCGATGGCGTCGAGAATCGGATCTGTCAGGTCAGCGTCCGCTGCCACGCTGATCGGGAGCGGTGCCGTCCGCACCCCCTCCGCTTCGAGCCGCCCCAGCACCTTGGCCAAGAGCTCCCGCGAACCGCCCAGCACCTGGTGCAGACCGTTTTCGGAAGCGACCGAAAGCCCCCCAGCGACCGTCCCGCCCTCCAGCTCCGGGATCCGATCAGCAGCCTCCTCTGCGGTCAGGAAGACCGCACCCATTGCTTGCCCCGGCCGCAGCGATGCCATCAGTCGGCCCCGCTCGATCGCGAATCGCATCCCCTGCTCGAGGCCGACCATTCCTGCCGCGTGTGCGGCCGCCACCTCGCCGACACCCAGGCCGAGCACCGCCGACGGACGGATCCCTGCCTCGCGCCAGAGCGCCGCCAGCGCACAACCGAGCGCATAGATCGCTGGCTGTGTCCAGATTGCCGGGTCCAGCTCCCCCGCCGCCTCGCCCTCCCCGACCATCACCGGCAGCAGGCGCGCGCCACACTCCTGCTCGAAGATTGCGTCGCAGCGGTCCAGCACCCGCTGGGCCGCCGCCTCGCTGCTGTAGAGCACGCTGCCCATCCCGACCCACGGGCCGCCATGCCCCGGGAACACGAATGCCACCTTCGGAGAGGGTTCCGAATGGCTGGCTCGCTCGCCTGCCTCCACCTCCGCGAGGGCCGAACGAAGCTCCGCCGTGTTGCGAAACACGAGCCCGGCCCGGACACCGAAGTGGGTTCGTCCCATCGTCGCCGTCCACGCAAGGCCGCTGAGCCGCCCCGCCCCCTCATCCGATAGCCACGACCGGTATCGGCCCGCCAGCCGAGAGAGCGCCTCCGGAGTCTTGGCGGAAAGCGGTAAGATCCGCGCGCGCCCCTGCGCCTCCCCGGCATCTTCCCGCCACGGGTACTCCTCCACCAGCACATGTGCATTCGTCCCCGATAGCCCGAACGAACTCACCGCCCCGCGCATCCGCCGCTTCTTCCGCCGGGGCCAGCGCGTGGGTTCGGTCACGACCCGGACCGGCAACTCCCCCCAGGCGACTCGTGGATTCGGTTCGTCGAAGTGGAGCTGGCGTGCGATCACGCCCTCGTCCAGCGCGAGCACCAGCTTGATCAGCCCCGCGATGCCCGCCGCCTCCTCCAAGTGGCCCACATTTGTCTTCACTGAACCGAGCAGCAGCGGATTCTTCCGCGATCGTCCACGCCCGTACACTTCGAGGGCCGCCTGCACCTCGACGGGGTCGCCGAGCGGTGTCCCGGATCCGTGACCCTCGAGATAGTCCACATCCGACGGGGCCCAGCCTGCGCGCTCGAGCGCCTCTTCAATCAGGCGCTCCTGTGCCTGACCGCGCGGTGCAGTCAAACCTGCGCTCGCCCCGTCCTGGTTCACCGCCGAACCTCGGATCACGCCCAAGATCCGGCGTCCAGCCGCCTCCGCCCGAGCGAGCGGCTCGAGCACCACGATCCCGCATCCCTCGCCCCGCACGTAGCCTTGCGCGGCTGCCGCGAAGGAGCGGCACCGGCCGTCCCCTGCGAGCATGCCGCCGTTTGCGAACACCTCCGTGCGCGTCGGGGAAAGGATCAGGTTCACCCCGCCGGCGAGCGCCAGATCCGCCTCGCCCCGCTCGAGAGCGAGAATCGCCTGATGCACCGCCACGAGCGACGACGAACTCGCCGTATCGACCGCCAGGGCCGGGCCTTCGAGCCCCAAGGCGTAGGCGATCCGGCCGATCGCGGTACTCAGGCTGTTGCCGAGCGCCGCGTAGATCGTCGCGGCCTCGTCCTCGGGAACGCGCTCCCGGTAGCCGCTGTCGCCGACCCCGGCGAACACGCCCGTCCTACTGCCGGCTAGGTCACCGGGCGGAATAGCGGCATTCTCAAGCGCGTGCCAACTCACCTCGAGAAGCAGCCGGTGCTGCGGATCCATGAGGCGTGCCTCGTTGTCCGAGATGCCGAAGAACGCCGCGTCAAACCGGTACGGATCCGCGACAAACGCCCCGTATCGACGCGGGTCCGGCTGGGACCGAACGTCACGGAAGAGATCCCCGATCCGGCCTCGGCCCGACCCCGGCTCCCCCTCCTCGACCGCGTCGCCGCCAGATCGCAGAAGTTCCCGAAATCCTTCCAGCCCCTCGCCTCCGGGGAACCGGCACGCGATACCCACGATCGCGACCGGCGCACCGGGCGAGCGGACCTCAGAATGCCCCATGACCTAGATAGTTTAGTCTCCCGAGTTCCGGGTCGCTGACCTAGCGCCGCTGGACGCCTGAACCGCTACGGCGAGGGCTTGGAATGGCGGGAGATAGCGCCGGGGCGCTCATTCTGCCAGACAGCCGGTGCCTGAGACTCGAGGAACGCTTCTCGGCAGAGGCAGTGTCGGATTGCCCGTGTAGGGACGATTGAGCGGCGGACCGTGCGGATGCTGACACACCGCGCCTTGTGATTCCCCGCTTGAGAATCGCCGCGAATTCCTGGCGATGGGCACTCCCCGCCATGCCGTGCCGGAGGAGCCTTTGGCAGAAGTCCTAGCCGAGCAGATCGGTTCAAATCTTGGTGATTTCGGGCGAAAACGGGTGTTCAAATGCCTGCAACCCGCGGATTCAACACCTGGCAGAGCCTCTAGCAGGGCACTTGCTCCCTTTACTGCTTGTGAGCCTCTGGCAACGATCGACTTCTGCCACAGGCTGTTAGGGATGATTCCCCTTTCTCAGCCGTCGATCCGCCGATGGCGGGAAGTCGGAGAGAGCCTTGGTGCCTATCGGACCGTGCCGCTATCCTTGAGGAACTCCACTAACCTGGTCGCGCATGCGTCCGGCTTCTCAAGAAAAAGCATATGCGTGGCGTCGGGGAGGAAGTCGTACGAACAGGCCATCATTTCATCCAAGCGATAGCTGGGCAGGAAGGCATGGTGGAGTGTGGGATCCGCCCCCAGCACGGTTACCGGACAGCGCATTTCCTCGAAGTTGACGAGAACCGTGTAGACGGAGAAGTAGTTTAGGATGAGCGCCTCGTACGTGCGCGGGCACCGAAGCACAAAGCCACGGGCCTCCGAATCCCAACGCAGGGTGGCACGGGCAATCAGCTGACACGCGCCGTCTACGGTGCCTCGGTAGGCCGGCGACCAGCGGAACAGTTCCGCGCACTGCTCGAGGCTGTCGAAGCGAACCTCGCGTCGGCGCGTCCGACGGACGATCAAATCAACGGCGGACTCGAATTGCTCATAGGTGATTCCGGGTCTGCAGATCGGCGGATCGAGCAGAAAAAGGCCCGCGTACTCCTCGCCCCGGGACGCCGAGAGGCAGGCCGCCAATGCCGAAACGGAGTGGTACAGTCCGACCGTCGGCTTCGTTCCGAACCGCCGCGCTACCTCGCGAGGTATGATCTCGAAGTCTTCGATCAACCGGGGGATATTGTGCCCCGCAACATCTCCTACCGGATTCCAGCCGTGGTTTCGAATGTCGAATACGATAACCTCGAACGCGTCGAGAAAGCGGCCCCACAAGGGGTAATACATATCGACTGCAAACCCGTTTCCGTGGCTCACTAAGAGCCGCGGCCCGTGGCGGTTCCCATGGCGCCTGAGCAGGACGACATTCCCGTCGGGGAACCGCAGCTCCTCAACTCGATCCGGCTTGGGCACCTCAAAGGGCGCACAGGGCGGCTCGTTTGTCAATTGCTTCACGCCTGATCACGGCCAGAGAGCGAGGGATCCTAACGACGGCACCGCTCCCAAGGTTGCACAGCCCGCTCCGGTCCCGTCAACAACCCCGGGGTCGATCGCACGGAACGAACCGCGCCACTCTCCAACATCCCAGCCATGGCCGAACAACATTCGCCAAGGCTAGGAGAGTATTGCTAGGAGCCCCCCGGTGCCCTTGGCATTCGTAATATCATCGACCGAGAGTTCCTTGCCGAACTCCTCGTTGATGCTCTTCAGGAACGCAAGGGCCTGCAGTGAAGAAAACCCCAAGGCTTCCATGACTTCCTCCCAATCGACCTCGGCATCGGGATTTCCTTGGTCGAGGAGTCCTGTGAGCCTCTCCTCGTCTACTTCCGCATCGGGCTTCCTCTGGTCTAAGAGGAGCTTGACAAGGCGGTCTTTGGTACTCATTTTCGGTGGTCTCCTTGAAGTCGAATTGAATCGACCGATGAACTCGGGCAACGAAGAGACATGCTAGCACACGCCACAACGAAAGCTGCGCCGAGTATATCAGATGGGCGCTACGGACTCGGACGTCGGCGATGCTGGGTGGGCATCTCGACTTCCAACGCAAGCGGTATGCCCATCCGGGCCACAAAGTGATGCGGGAAGGCCACATACGCCTGGCAACGATCGCGCAGTGGGTGGGACGGACTCGTCGGCTCAACGAGAGCGGGAAGCTCTATCAGAAGATGCGTTCACTGTGAGTGAAAACGGCAGCCCGCATCCGGTCCGGCCCGGTTCGCACGGGCCTGTTCGTCCCAGCGCGGGGCTCCACCAACAACGCTGTACACTGTGGATGTAGCGAGGGTCAAGCTGCCGATTCCAAAACCGGAACAGGAGTCTTGCACCTTGCCGGTGGCCCACCGGGACGCGCCCGGTCCGGCCGAAGGCCCAACAGTGAAGCTGACTGCGCAGATCGCTGGGGAGGGGCGCCCTTGGCTGGGGCGGATCGTCTGGGAGGATGGCGAGATCGACCCGCGCACCCGCATGGCCAATGCCGTCGCCTAGGTTCAGGCCCCTGCGCCCGGCGGAAATGCCGGTTGCCCGCCCTTGGCGCTGGGCAGGTTCGTGCAAGCCGATATCGAGGGAATCCGGGTGCGAGACGTGATCCGCGGGCCTCGCACTTCTCGCTGCGGGGCAAACTCGGTCTACTCGGTGGACAACCTGGGTTGGCTCCGGTTCCGCGAGGTAGCACGGTTGGCAGCCCGGTGGGACTTGGGCTCGAGGCAAGAAGGAGAAGAAGGACTGGGGGAAGGCGATCTGATCTGCCCGCCGCCGCTCGAAGCGGTGCTGAACAGGAGGTCGCTGCGGACCGCTGACAGCGGCGACCCGCACGGGGTCAGAACCGGGAACGGGGACAACTCATGAAGGCGATGATCGGCTGGTTCGCACGCAACTCGGTGGCGGCGAATCTCCTGCTGGCGGTGATTGTCGTCAGCGGCGCAATCACCCTCACCGACCTCAAGGAGGAGGTGTTCCCCGAGATTTCGCTCGACATCATCACGATCGCGGCCGAGTATCGGGGGGCATCACCGGAGGGCGTGGAGGAGGCGATCTGCCTGCGCGTCGAGGAAGCACTGCAGGGCGTCGACGGGATCAAGAGGGTGACTGCTACGGCCAGCGAGGGGCGTGGGTCCGTGCGGGTCGAGGTGCTCGCTGGCTACGACCTGCAGCAAGTCATCGAGGACGTGAAGATGAACGTGGACGCGATCGAGACCTTTCCCGAGGATGTCGAAACGCCGATCATCCAACGGGTCGCGTCCCGGTCTCAAGTCATCAACGTGGTCCTTGCTGGCCAAACCGACCTGGCAACGCTCAAGCGGCTAGGCGAGCGGGTCCGGGACGACTTGACGGCCCTGCCGGAGATCTCGCAAGTCGAACTGCTGAATGTCCCTCCCTACGAGATCTCGATCGAGGTTCCCGAGGAAGCGCTGCGCCGGTGGGGGCTGACATTCGACCGACTCGCCAGGGCGGTCCGGGAATTCTCGGTCGACCTGCCGGGCGGCTCCGTCAAGACGAGCACGGGGGAAATCCTGTTCCGTACCAAGGGCCAAGCTTACTCCGGCGAGGAATACGAGAATCTGCTGCTGCTGACACGTCCTGACGGGACGAGAATCCTCCTCAAGGATGTCGCGACCGTGATCGACGGCTTTGAAGACGTCACGGTTGGTGCCACGTTCGACGGCGAGCCCGCCGTGACAATCAAGGTGTACCGCGTCGGGGAGCAGGGTGCCGTCGAGATCGCCGAAGCAGTCTACGACTATGTCGAGCGGTTCTCCGCAACAGCGCCGCCAGGGATCAGCATTGCCACGTGGCTCGACTCCGTCAGGGTGCTCAAGAGCCGGATCGACCTGCTCGCGAGCAACGCGATAACGGGCTTGGCAATGGTGTTCGTCGTGCTGGCGCTGTTCCTACGGCTGCGGCTTGCGCTCTGGGTCACGCTCGGCATTCCGGTGTCGTTTCTCGGTTCGATCGCGCTGATGCCGGTGTTCGACGTCTCGATCAACATGATGTCGCTGTTCGCGTTCATCCTCGTGCTTGGCATCGTGGTCGACGACGCGATCGTAGTGGGCGAGAACATCCACAGCACGCAGACACGAACCGGCAAGGGAACGAGGGCCGCGATTCGCGGGACGTACGAGGTCATGGTGCCCGTAACCTTCGGCGTACTGACGACGATGGCCGCCTTCACGCCGATGCTGTTTGTGCCGGGAGTGACGGGCAAGATCATGTGGGTGTTCCCCCTGATCATCCTGCCGACACTGTTCTTTTCGCTGATCGAATCCAACCTGATCCTGCCCTGCCACCTCGCTCACTACAAGCGGCAGCCCGACACCGCCGGACGGCACGCCGCCATGCGCCTGTGGAACGGTTTCTTCGACATCTTCTCGGATGGGCTGGCATGGTTCATCCGCGGCGCTTACCGGCCTCTGCTGCGCAGGGCCCTGGAATGGCGCTACCTGACTGTTTCGATCGCGCTGTTTGCCGTGCTTGTCACGATCGGGATGGTCCGTGCCGGGGTCGTGAGGTTCGTGGTCTTCCCTACGGTCGAGTCCGACGCTGTCGTCGCCTACCTAACCATGCCGCGGGATGCGTCGGTCGATTCGACCAGCGCTGGACTGGCCCGTTTGGAACGGGCCTTGGGCGAGGTGCGCCGCGAATTCGCCGCGGGGGGCGAGGATCCGGTCCTGCATGTGATGACCTCGATCGGCCAGCACCCTTACCGAGAACTTCAGAGCGGGCCCGCGGCATTCGGGGCTGGTGTCGGGGGCGACTACCTCGGCGAGGTCAGCGTTGAGCTGATACCGGCCGAGTCCCGCAACACATCGTCGGCTGAATTCGCCAACCGCTGGCGGGAGAGGGTCGGCCAAGTCCCGGGAGCGGTTGAACTGTCCATCGAAGACGACATGATCGGCCAAAGCAAGGCGGTCGACCTGCAGCTCGCCGGGGCGGATCTTGACACCATTCGCGAGGTTGCCGAGGTCGTCACCGCCAGACTGGCCGAATATCCCGGGGTGATCGATGTCACTGACACCTACCGGGCCGGCAAGCCGGAAATTCAGCTTTCGCTGACTTCCGAAGGCGAGGCGCTCGGGATGACCCTCCAGAGCTTGGGCCGACAAGTCCGGCAAGGATTCTTCGGCGAGGAAGCGCAACGGGTCCTGCGAAACCGGGACGACGTGCGCGTGATGGTGCGCTACCCCCAAGGTGACCGCCGCTCGCTCGGTGACCTCGAGCGGATGCGCGTCCGCACACCGGACGGGGACGAAGTTCCATTCTCGACGGTTGCCACGGGGGCGATGGGCCGCGGCTCGTCGACGATCTCGCGGACCGACCGCCGCCGATCCATCAACGTCCAGGCCGAGGTCGACGAGTCGGTAACGACTGGCGCGCAAGTGGCCGCTGCGCTGGAATCGCAGTTCCTGCCGGAGTTGATGGCGCAGTATCCGGGGGTCAACTACTCGTTCAAGGGCGAAGAGGCAGATTTTGCCGAAGCGCTGGAAGGCCTCGCAAAGGGGTTCGGGATCATCATGTTCGTCATCTTCGGCATGCTCGCGATCCCCCTGAAGAGCTACTGGAAGCCGGCCATCATCCTCAGTGCCGTGCCCTTCGGCATGGTGGGGGCGATCTGGAGCCACGCTCTTCTCGGGCTGGAAGTCAGCTTCCTCTCGATGTGCGGGATGGTCGCGCTCGCAGGAGTCGTGGTCAATGACGGCTTGGTCCTGGTTGCCTTCATTAACAACCACATCCGGACTGCGGGCTCGCTCAAGGAAGCCGTGCAATTGGCCGGAGAGGCGCGCTTCCGGGCCATCCTGCTGACGTCGCTGACCACGGCAGCGGGGGTCACGCCGTTGATGCTTGAGAAGAGCCTGCAGGCGCAGTTCCTGATCCCCATGGCGGTCGCGCTGTCGTCCGGAGTCCTGTTCGCGACGATGGTGACCCTTGTCTTGGTTCCCGCGCTCTACTTGGTCTTGGACGATGTCCGCATGGCATTCCGGTGGTTGGTTCGGGGTGAGAGGCCGCGGCAGTACCAGCCGATTCCGGCCGCAGCCAGCCACCGGACAGCGTCCGGCGACTAGCCCAGCTCCTTCCCTGGTTGGGCCGGTCGGGTTCGCGATTCGGTGCGACCGCAAGGCGGGGCCAAGCGGAAGCTTGCCGAGTACGACGGCGACATGGGCGTCGGGTGCCGTGCCGATCGCCCTCCAATAGCTTGGCGCCGGCGCGGGCGATCTCGACAGGGTTGCCGAGCCCGCCGCCGGGGCCTGTTCCCGCGCCAGCTTCCACAGCGAGCAGAGCCCCGTTTGTTGCTCCCCTCGGAGAGCTGATAGCAATCAAACACGGCCTGCGCCTTGGGTCAGCGGGATGGGCGGGGAGTGGCCTTGCAGGCACCGGGCCACCGCGGTCGGCAGCGCTCCGGGCTGGCGCACCAGCACCAGCAGCACGGCGATGAACAATTGCGGTTCGAGCGGGGCTGCCGGACTGGGGGCGAGTCGGCGCTGGCGAGCCTGGAGTTGCCGCCCGCCTTGCGGGCCTGACCGTTGCGAAGCAAGCGCCCGCCGCCCAAGCCCGGCTTACCCGCGTTGTTGCACACATAGGTGAGTTCGCCAGTCCCCGTCTCGGCAAGCGCATGCAGCAGATGGCCGGGATGGCCGGTCATGCCGCCGCCGCCGATGAGCACGTCGCGCGAACGGACCAATGTGGCCGCCTCGCCAGCCGTAATCTGCGGAATCGCTTTCAAGGGCTGTCTCCGGCTAGCTCGCACGGCCATCCGCGGGCAGGCCCCGCATCATGGGCTCCAGGATCGGCATGAGCCTTTCCATGGCAGTCTCCGGGTCGGTCATGTTCACGAGCCCGGTAGAGATCCGATTGATTCGATTCGGGTTTTGCGCCATCGTCACGAAAACGCCGGTGAAGGCCGTGTATCGCCAGTACACTTCGCCCAAAGATTGGTGAGGCAGAGCGCGGCTGAACGCGAACATGAAGCGCTTATGGAGGTTGCCGTAGCAACGCGCCATGATGGACTGCATGTCCTTGGCGGGATCTTGGGCGATCCTGCCAAGAAAACGCATGTAACTTGCGAACGCTGGATCGGAGCTCGCGGTCGCTCTCAAGCCTGGCAGGAAGAAAGCCTCGATCACGTCTTCTAGGCGGGGCGGGTTGCTGCGCTCTTCTGCCTCGTCAAGCAAGCGGTAGCGTTCGCCGTCGAGCTGGTCCACCCTGCGCGCACAGATCTGGTACAGGAGATCGTTGCGGGACTTGAAGTGGTACGAGAGCGTGGCGTTGCTCACCTCGGCGACCCTCGCTATTTCCCGCAACGAGACTTCGAGTCCGTGCTCGGCGCACAAGGATTCAGCCACGTTGAGCACGTGTCGCGCCGTCTCCGAAGTCAGCGACGCTGGCGCAGCTAGCGCATTGCGCCGCCATCGGTAATAGGTCGGCTTCGTGATGCCCACCTCGCGGCAGGCTTCCGGGACGCTCATCCCGCTCGAGACCCGCTCTCCAACCTTGGAGAGGGCTTGGCGAATCCGATCGGATTGTTTTCCTCGATCCGATTCCCGTTCCATCCGCCGATGTGCCAAAACAGTACTGTTCATTTGATCGATACCTTTCGCATGCAGCCTTCTCTGTTTCTGTACGGGAATCAACTCGCGGCAACGCGGCGGGATGCCGCAATCTGCCCTAGATGCTAACAGATCTTCACGGCTCAAGCCGTCTTGAGCTAGTGCCGCTCGGGCCTGGACTGCAGAAGCGGTGCCCGGATCAAGCATGGAACGCGATTTGAGCCGGGCATGCCATGGGTGAATCCGCAGGTGCTGGACGTGAGGGGATCCGGCGTTTCCGTGAGCCCTGCGTCCCGTGAAGGCAGCGCCGATGGAATCTCCTGCCCGCTGCGCGAAATTTTTTGAAATCCTGCTTGACAAAGTATTGAACAAGTGTACAATAACATTCCGTAACCTGGCACCGGGCAGGCTGGCAGGCGATGTCAGAGCCTGAACGGCGCTAGCGCTAGCCGACTTCTTGGGATCATCATGCAGCAGGACGTTCGAGAGCTGCTCGCTCGCCGCCCGATGACGGGCTATCAGGTCGTCACCGTCCTGATCTGCCAGTCGATCAACGTTCTCGATGGCTTCGACGTCGTGCTGATTTCCTACGCCGGCCCCCTGCTGGCGCGGGAATGGGGACTGCCGGCGACTAGCCTGGGTGTCGTCTTCAGCGCCGGTCTGGTTGGCATGACGATCGGAGCGTTTGTGCTCGCCCCGCTCGCCGACTATGTCGGCAGGCGCCGGACGATCATCGTCGGCCTGGCCATGGTCACCGCAGGGATGCTGCTGACGTATTGGGTCGAGACGGTCCCGCAAATTGTGGCGACAAGGATCCTGACGGGACTGGGGGTCGGGGCGCTGTTCGCAAGCCTGACCACGCTCGTTGTTGAATACTCGTCCGACAAGCGCCGCACCCTGTCGGTCAGCTTACTCTACCTCGGATACCCGATCGGTGCGATCCTCGGCGGCGTGATTGCCCAGCACAACATCGAGCGAACCGGGTGGCAGGCCTTCTTCCTGTATGGCGGAGTGATTACAGGGGCGCTGATTCCGGTCGCCTTGCTGCGGCTGCCGGAGTCACTGGACTACCTGCTGTCGCGGCAGCCGAAGCATGCGCTGGGCGCGGCCAACAAGCTGATTCGCAAGCTGGGTTGCGCGCCAATCGACGTGCTGCCCCCAAAGCCGCCAGCGGCTGGCAAGCAGGCGGTCGGCCTACTCTTCTCGGCGGCTTATCGCAGGCAAACCGCCTCGCTTTGGGTGAGCTTTTTCGCATCCCTGCTCGTGATCTATTTCCTGATCAGCTGGACACCTCAGATCCTTTCCACCGCGGGCCTTCCACTTGAGCGGAGCATCCTCGGCGGGATGCTCCTCAACATGGGCGGCGGCGCGGGGATGCTGGCCTTGGGCCTGTTGTCGGCCCGGTACCCGCTGCATCGACTGATCGCGGCCTACTTTTCCCTGGGAGGGGTCTTCATGGTTGTGTTCGCGCTGTCCGGCGAGTCCTTGCCGCGACTGATCGCCATCACCGCCATCATTGGATTCTTCACCTATGGCTCGCTGATAGGCCTGTACGCCTTGGCGGCGCAGCAGTACCCGGTGAGCGCACGCTCGACGGGGGTAGGCTGGGCCATTGGTGTTGGACGGATCGGCTCGATCGTGGGGCCCTACGCCGCCGGGCTGATGATCGGCTGGGGCTGGGAGCGTTCCACATACTACCTCGTACTCGCCGCACCCTTGGTTGCCGGAGCGGCAACCGTGCTGTTGACGAGTGCGTTCACAGCCGAACGGAGAACGGCGGCGAACAGCGCCGCCGCCTGAGATTGCCTTGGAGAAATCAAGATGCGAGCACTAACCATTCGCCTTTCCTTTCTCGCAGTGATGCTGGTCCTGATCACTTGGGAGCCCTTGTCGAGCTGGGCGCAAAGCCAGCGCTATCGACGCGTCATGGTGGATCCCGACCGCGATATCCAGACCACGCTCGACGGCGAGTTCACAATCGCGGCGGTAGGGGATGTCGTAGCCGTGCGTCCCACTGCCAACTTGCAGGTCCCGGCGGTCCAAGGGGTCTACTCGCTCCTCCGGGAAGCCGATGTGTCGTTCGGCAACCTCGAACAGAACATCGCCGAGCCGGAGAAGGTCCTGGCCGAGAACGACGCACGCATGTTCCAAGCTCTCGCTCGGCCCAAGATCGCCGACGACCTACGCTCGATCGGCTTCGACTTGATGAACTTTGCGAACAACCATACAACGCACTTTGGGCTGGCCGGCCTTGCGGAAACCATGAACCACATGAAACGCGTGGGCATCGTCACGGCCGGATGGGGGAGGAACTTGGCCGAGGCGCAGCGGGCCAAGTTCCTGGACACGCCGAAGGGGCGCATCGGCTTCCTCGGCATCACGACCAATTCGTTCCGTGATGCGCGCCATGCGGGCGAGGACTCGCCCGGCTATGCAGGAGCGAACGCCCTCCACGTGCAGAGGACAGTGACGATCTCCCAAGAGGCGCTGGACGCGATCCGCAGAGCCAAGGAGCTGTCCCCCCAGCTCTTCCCGGGGCTGTACCCGATCTCGAGCACGCGCACCTACAGCGACGAAGGAGACAGGATCCGGCTCTACGACGAGTACTACGTGGCTGGCGATCACGCGCATTACTCGTACTCGATTCCTGCGAGCGAATTGACGAGCTACGCCACGGAGGTGAAGAACGCGAAGTACCTGTCCGATTTTGTGGTCGCCAACATTCACTCGCACCACTGGCAGGTGCCGGACAACGCTACCTCGGCCGGAATCGAGACTCGCGAGCCGCCCGATTTCCTCGTCGAGCTGGCGCACACGGCCATCGACAACGGCGCGGACGCCTTCTATTCGCACGGAGAGGGCGAGCTGCGCGGAATCGAAATCTACAAGGGGAAGCCCATCTTCTACCAGCTGGGCAATTTCACGCGCCAGCCATTCTTCCACGAGATCTTCAATGCGGAGTTTCGCGAAATGGCGAAGCGACGGCCCGCGGGTAGGCGCGAGAATCTCACGAGGGCCGAGGTGCAGGGGATAATCTACCCTCCCAATCACGGTCGGGACTACTTCGAAAGCGTGGTGGCGGTCAGCCACTACGACGAGGGGACGCTGAAGCGGATTCGCCTGCACCCAGTGGATCTCAAGTTCGACGGCCCGTTTGTCGATATCGGCACGCCCCATCTAGCCAGTGGCGAGGTTGCCGAGCGTGTCTTGCAGACGATCCGGGATGCTTCCGAGCCGTTCGGCACGCGCGTGCGCATCGAGGGGGATGTGGGAGCGATCGAAGTCAACTAGCAGGCTGTCCCAGCGAAGCGTCCAACTCCAGAGTCCATCCGAGCAGTGCCATGTGTCACATCAGTCAGCTTTCGCTCTGCCCGGCCGCCAAGCAGGCGTCCGAGCACGCCGGCATCGTGTCGGCCCGCTGTTACACGAACAGCGGCACTTGCAGGAGGATCGCTGTGCTGCCCGACATCTATGGCGTGACGCCCTTCTATCAGGGCTTGGCAGCGTTTCTCGCGGATCGAGGGGCGAGCGTGTACTTGGTCAATTCGTGGCAGCCGTTCGGCGAGCTGTCCGAGATGACACGGGAAGCGGCCTGGGCGCGACGCCACCGCATTCGCGACGGTGCATTTTGCGATGACTTGGCTGCATTCGTCGAACGCGAGCGGATCGACACCGTCGTTGGATTCTGCATCGGGGGGAACTTCCTCTTCGAGTTGGTTCGCCGCGGCTATGGCGGCACGTGCTGCGCCTTCTACCCCCTGCCGTGGGGGATGCCCAACGAGGACGGGCTCCAGCCACCGTTCGAGTACATGGAACGACTCGAGCAGGAAGTGACGATTCTGATGGGCGGCCAAGACCCCCTCGCCGGCCCGGGAAACACGGATCGGCTTCGCCAGATTTGTGGGCGGAATCCAGCCATGGATCTCCACTTGTACGAATCCTCCGGCCACGGTTTTCTCGCGGACGTGGACAGCGATGACGAGACGCTGCGGAGCAACGCCCGGGCAGCCTTGGAGGTCTTGCTGGGCAAGGTCTTCCCGGAACACGACTCAGGACACGTAGAGCGCTCGTCGGAGAACGGCGAAGCGTTGCGCTCGAGCGGGGTGCCGACTTGACTGAATTCGCCTTCAAAGCGCTTCCGTGGAACATCGTGTTCGGAGTCGGGGCATTCGAACGACTGCCGCGGGAAATGGATGCCCTGGGCCTTGACCGGGCACTGGTGCTGTGTACGCCCGGCCACCGAGCGAAGGGGCGATCGACCGCCGAACTGCTCAGTGGCAGGGCCGCGGGGCTGTTCGCCAGTGCGCGGATGCATGTGCCGGCGGCGACCCTCGCCGAGGCCTCCCGGCTTGCCCGAGACCTGCGAGCGAAGTGCACGGTCTCCATCGGCGGAGGTTCGACCACCGGCTTGGGCAAGGCGCTCGCAGCGCGAGACGGTCTTGACAATATCGCGATACCCACGACCTACTCGGGCTCTGAAATGACGGACATCTGGGCCGTGACGGAGTCCGGTCGCAAGGTCACGGCCCGCGACCCGCGGGTCGTTCCGAACCTCACGGTTTATGATCCGAGGCTGACCGTCAGCCTGCCCGCGAGAATGTCGGCCGCGAGCGGCCTCAACGCGCTCGCTCAAGCAGTGGTCAACGTTGCCACCGACAAGCCCAGCCCGATCCCCTCGGCGCTGGCCGCGGAAGGGATCCGTGCCTTGGCGCACTCGCTGCCCCGCGTCGTCGTCGAGCCCGACAATCTAGAGGCGCGCGCGGAGGCGCTGTACGGGGCCTGCATCGCCGCGGGTGCACTGGGCGTCGGCTCTACCGGGTTGCACCACCGCCTGTGCCACATCCTGGGGGGAACATTCAAGACCCCGCACGCCGAGACGCATGCGGCGCTGCTGCCCCACAGCGTTGCCTACAATGCGGCGGCCGCAGCCGCCGGGACCCAGAAGGTTGCTGAAGCGCTCGGGGTGGTGGATGCCCCACTCGGGATCTACGAGTTTGCCAAGCGGCTGGGCGCGCCAACCGCCCTCGGGCAGCTTGGCGTGGCTGAGAGCGATCTCGACAAGGTGGCCGAAATGACCACGCAAGCGTCGTTTCACAATCCCGAGCGGGTGACCGTCGATCGGATTCGGGCTCTACTGCAGGATGCGTTCGAAGGGTCCCCTCCTCCGCGAGTCCAGCCGCGCCGGAGCAACAGAAGCAGTGATGCACGTCATCGCAATCGACAGAGACACTGAAGAAACCAACTCAACAGGAGACAACAACATGCCAGACCATCATTCGAGAATCATCAAACCCACCCGCCGGGAGGCGATCATCGGGGCCAGTGCCGCGCTCGGTTCGCTTGTCGTCGGACCGGACTTCTCGCGGGGCGCCGAGTGCATCTTGACTTCGACGCAAATCGACGGCCCCTACCACATCCCGGACGCCGAAGATAGGCGTGACGTGCGCTCCGGCAAGCCGGGCGTCGACCTCGTGCTGCGCATGAGAATCGTCGACGCCGAGGGGTGCGAGGGGATTTCTGGGGTCAGGACAGAGATCTGGTCGTGCGACGCTCTCGGCAACTACAGCGGCCATCCAGATGTCGATCCAAACGTCCCCCCCGGTCGCGGCGGCGGCGGGCGCCCTTCCGGAGGCGGATCAGGTCGGCCGACGGGTGGACCAGGTAGGCCGGCAGGTGGATCAGGTCGCCCCGGCGGGCCGCCCGCTGGCTTCCCCCGCGGCGGCCATCGCGAGCCAACCGGCCCGCAGCGATTCCTGCGCGGCTCGCAGATGGCCAACGATCAGGGCGCGGTCGAATTCCTTACGATCTACCCCGGCTGGTATAACCCGCGCGCCGTTCACGTGCATGTGAAGGTGCACCTCGGCGGGACGGAACTGCTCACGACACAGCTCTATTTCCCGGACGATCTGACGGACTCGATCCATCAGACGGAAGCCTACGCGTCGCGCTACCCCACGCCCTTTCCGAACGCCAAGGATCGAGTCAAATTCTGGACGACCGGAGGGGATGAGCCGACCGGTGTCCAGCCCACTATGACGACGGATGGAATGACGCAGGTCGGAACTCTCACAGTCGGAGTCAAGCGAGCATGAAGGACAGGAGGGCTGTCATGAAAGCAGCGAAACGAGCCGCAGGCCTCGCGCCACTCCTCTTGGGCTTCGCCCTGGCGGCATCAGGCGCCGGGCCGAACATCTTGCTGATGATGGCAGATGACCTCGGCTGGAACGACGTCGGCTTTAACGGAAGCGCGATCAAGACTCCCACCGTCGACAGCCTGGCGGCCGGGGGCTTGCGGCTGGACCGCTACTACGCTTCTTCGCTCTGCACGCCGACGCGGGTCGCGATCATGACAGGGCGCTCGCCGCTGCGATTCGGGATACTCGGCCCCATCATCGACCATGGCGGCCTTCCGCTCGACGAAACCACGCTGGGAGAGGTCTTCCAAGGCGCCGGTTACCAGACCTGGTACTTGGGCAAGTGGCATCTCGGCCACGGAAAGCGCGCCTACTTCCCAAGCGAGCGGGGCTGGAATCACACCTATGGCTCGCTGACCGGCGGCCTTGACCACTACTCGCACAATAGCGACGTGCTGATGGGCGCTCCTGACTGGCATCGGAACGGCAAGCCGCTCGAGCAACAGGGCCACACGACTGACCTGTATACCCAGGAGGCACTCCAGCTGCTCGAGAGCCGCGACAAGGACAGGCCGTTCTTGCTGTACCTTTCTTGGAACGCGCCCCATACGCCGTTGCAGGCGGAAGGGAATTACCTGGAGCAGTACGCGCACATCGACGACGAAGTTCGGCGTACCTACGCTGCGATGGTGACCCACATCGATGACTCGGTCGCGTCCGTGATCGCTGCGCTCGAACAGAAGGGGCTGCGCGAGAACACGCTCGTAGTCTGGATGAGCGACAACGGCGGCACGCCCGGTGGCGGCGGCGACAACAGCCCGCTCTTGGGCGGCAAGGGCAGCCCCTACGAAGGCGGCACGCGCGTTCCGGCTCTCGTGAACTGGCCCGGCAGGATCGAGCCGGGAGTACTCTCGCAGCAGATGAGCGCCTTGGACTGGCTTCCGACGTTGCTCTCCGCGACGGGAGTCTCCGCGACGGTTGCGAAGCCGTTGGACGGCTTCGACATGTGGCCCGCGATCGCCGGCGGCGAATCAGTCGAGCGGGGCGACTTGGTCCTTGGATCCCGCTTCGGCCGCGCCCTTTTCCGGGGAAAGTGGAAGTATGTCGAGACCGTGCCGGGATGGCTCGGCCTCGGGGCGTCCGGGGGCCGCCCGCGGCGTCGCCCTGGAGGCCGGCCGGCC
This sequence comes from Bryobacterales bacterium, assembly GCA_965207255.1. Taxonomy (GTDB): domain Bacteria; phylum Acidobacteriota; class Terriglobia; order Bryobacterales; family UBA6623; genus VXMF01. Next base: position 3,156,001 of record OZ242276.1, read on the forward strand.
GGGTCGGCGCAACGAAGCCAGCAGGCGCTCTTCGATGTCGATGCAGACCCCGCCGAATCGAGCAATCTGGCTCCGGGGCATCCCCAGCTCTTGAGAGAACTCGCAGCTGCCGCCCGCGCCATCGGAGCCGATGTGCCGATGATGTCGCGTGGATTCCAACTGCGCGATGGCGGCACGTTCGCCCGGGTCGGGCCGCTGGAAGCCTTCCCGCAGGATCGGGGGGCTCACGTCATCGACCGCGTGGATGAGTGATCCAGGTCAGCGGCACGCGAAGGCGGAGCAGTCCTTGATGCGTGCGCAGTTCCTGCCGCGGACAGTACTGTAGCGATCCGAGGCCGCAAATCGGTTCGGCATCGGTGAGCGTTCTGAAAGGCCCGGGGGTGTCTGCTGCGGACGCTGACGCCCGGCAGGGCCGCTCGATCCGGCGGGCGCGCCGGAACGCTACTTGGGTCTCCGAAAACGGCTCGCGGTGCCCGCAGGCGTCAGCCGGGAATCGGTGCGGGCGGCCGGACCTGCGTCATCAACGAGTCGTCCCACTCGCCTTCGACAACGACTTGCGCTAGGGCACCCAGCTCGACCGCCTCGATCAGGTTGTGGTTCAGGTAGTTGTAGACCCCGGGCTGCCGAAAGGTGTAGATGGCCGCGCCCGCCGAGCCGCCCCGGATGAACCACGTCTCGAGTCCGTGGGCGGGCGGATCCGCAAAGGAGCCCTGCTCCCAAACGTAGTCCCCATGCCCGCCGATCAGGTGTGGCCTGGAGTCCCGGTTGGCTTGGGAGTGGATGAACAGCACCGTCTCGCCGACCCTCGCCTTGAGGGACTGGTCGCCCGTGAGGGCGCCGACCCTGCCATTGAAGACGACGTGCGACGGCGTCAGCGTGCGCATCACCCCGAGCATGTCGGCGATTCCCTCGGCCGGCGCCTTGTATTGCCTGAAGTTCCCGTTGGAGTCTCGGGGAATGTAAAAGTCCTGCTCGCCCACGTAGTAAGCCCGGTCGTAGCGTATGGGGCTGCCGTCACGGTCGCTGAGACCTCCCCTCGGCAAGACCATCACGGCTCCGTTCATGCCGGAAACGACGTGGTAGGGAGTCATCGAACCGCCCGGAGCGCAATGATAGATGAACGTGCCTGGCTTGACGGCACGCCAGCGAAGAACTACCTGCTCGCCTGGATTCACCTGTGTGAATTCCCCGCCGCCGAGCCCGCCCGTCGACGCATGGAAGTCGATGTTGTGCGTCAAGGAGTTGTCGGCAGGGTTCTTCAGCGTTAATTCGACGAAGTCGCCTTCGTGGCAGATGATCAGGGGCCCCGGAATCGAGCCATTGAACGTTAGGGCTTGGATCTCGGTGCCGATTCCGTCGATTGCCTTGGTCACTTCGCGGACCACAAGCTCCACTTCGACGATTACCGGAGCGTCCGGCGCGACTTGCTCGTGCCGGGGAACGGACGGCGGATCGACCAGTTCCTGCCGGACTCGACGCAGGCCGCGGATGGCGGTCTTGACAGGGCCGCCGGTGCTGTCCTGGTCCTGGCTGGCGGCCGGCATGGCGACGAACGCCCCGCCAGCCCCTAGGATCCGCCGCCTGCTGACCCTCGACTCGGCCACCTGCCAATTCTAGCGGAGAATCTCGGAGGTGCGGCCCTGGCAATCTGAACGTTAGTGCCTGTCCCACGGCAAGGGCGCATGAATCAGTGGTTTGCAACTGCAGTCCGCTACAGGCAGCCTCCGGGGTCCCGGGCAACCGCGCCAGCGGGACTGCGAAGCGCGGGTCCATGTTCCGCTTCGTGGGCACGGTGGAGGGCATCGTAGCGCGAGCTAGGCCGGACCGGGCAGCCGAGCAAGATCGCAGGTTGGCGGCACGTCCGCAAGGTCGCCCGCGGAGCGCTTCGACCGGCGCCGCAAGACCAGGGCGGATCAGCCAACTTGGACCGCGAGCATCGCTCCTGCTCCAAGCGGCGGACTGTCGGCGGCGGCGATTAGGTTGAGGTCGGCGCCGCTGAGATCTCAGGCACTTTGCCCGCCGACCCGAAACTGGCCAACGGCAAAGATGCCGAGCGTCTCGGACGGGACAGTGCCGGACGGCACTCGGCAAGCGCCCTCGAGTTGCCCGCTGCTGAGGTTTTCCATCACCTCAAACCCTGCGGAGGCCATCAACGCGTCCATCTCGTCGATCCCGTACGATGCGCGCATGGGCTCGCCACGCCCCTGAACGAAATCCAGCATCCTAGCCCGGAGCGCTTTGCCCGCCTTGCCGCAAGAAGGCTCGTCCAAGAGGTACTCGAGCACGAGACGTGTGCCGGGCGCCAAGTCCCGCGCGATCGACCTCACGGTGCCGACCAACGCCTCCCGGGGCAGATAGTGCGCCACGCCCAGAAGGGACAAGAACGCTGGCCGGGAGATGGCAAACGGCGACCCGGCGAGTGCCTCGGCGACCGACGCGCGGGTCAGGTCCGCCGCGATGAAATGGTGCCGCTGGGGAATTGTGAGCCGGGCCTTGCGGGAGCGGAGCAGTTTCTTGCGCTGGGTGACGGGATGATCGACCTCGAAGACCTCAATGCGTTCCAGCAACTCCGAACGCCGAAACGCGAATGAGTCCATGCCAGCGCCGATGATGACGTACTGTCCGCAACCTGACGCCACGGCCCTCTCAAGAGCTCCTTCGGCGTAACGGGCTCGCAAGACAATAGACATTGTGATCGGCGCAAGCGCCTCATGGGCGAGCCGCTTCAGCGCATGCTCCAAGGGAGGGCACGCTAGCGCCAGCCGAAAGGGCCACCCGCACAGGACGCGTGCGAGTGGATCGACAAAGACGGGATTCTCCGTGCTCGTATGGAGCGCGCGGAATGCAGCTGCCAGATCAGCGGTCGAGACGCTGCTGCTGGGAAGCGACATACCGGTCTGGCCCACTGATTGCGAAACCCTACAAGGTCTCGTCAAGCGTCCCACCGACATTGGTGCGACTGTGTACACGGACGAAGCGGCGGCCTGAGACTCCCTTCCGGTCCAGCGCCAGCCGGCAGACCAATTTGTGAGCGAGTACCTCTGCCGCAAGGCTCACGCGGACGGAGTCGAATCCTGCTCTTCGTGGATCAAGCGAGCGCTCGCAGGAGCGTTCGCAAGAAGATTCACAGCAGTCTGGAAAGTCAGTCCCGGTCCCTGCCCGCGTTCGCCTCGCCACGCCGGCCCGGCCCTGTCGACCGACCGACTCAATGCAACGCACGCGGCGGCAAGCGATCCTTGCCAGATTTCGAACGGATTGCCGGAGCAGAACAGGCATGACTCGGGAGCGACCGTCAATTCAGCAGGTGTGAAAGGAGCCGTACCGACGACCACTCCGAGCGTTGAAGGGCCCTGCGACTCGACCCTCAAAAGACCGCCCGGTGTGGAATCCATAGTATAATCGGAATGCCCCTCCACAACAGGTGCTATGCCGGAAGACCATCCGAAAGATACCGAAGGGGTCTTGAATGACCCCAGCGGCTTAGACCCGAACATCAGCCCGATCAACATCGAGAACGAGATGCGCAAGTCGTATCTCGACTACGCAATGTCGGTCATTATCGGGCGGGCCCTGCCTGACGTCAGGGACGGCCTCAAGCCAGTGCAGCGGCGCATCCTCTACGCCATGCGCGAGGAAGGGCTGCGCTCGAATCGCCCCCCGCGCAAGTGCGCCCGGATCGTCGGCCAGGTGATGGGCAAGTACCACCCCCATGGCGACTCGTCGATCTACGAGACGCTGGTGCGCATGGCCCAGCCGTTCAGCATGCGCGAGCTGCTGGTGACCGGGCAGGGGAATTTTGGATCCATCGATGGCGACCCGCCCGCGGCCATGCGCTACACCGAGGCGCGCCTTGCGCCGTATGCCGAGGCGTTGCTCGAGCACATCGACATGGACACGGTCGATTTTCGGCCCAATTACGACGACTCGGCCCAAGAGCCGGAGTACTTGGCAGCTTCGGCACCAAACTTGCTGGTCAACGGCTCTAACGGAATTGCGGTGGGGATGGCGACCAACATCCCTCCGCACAACCTCGGCGAGCTGGTGGATGCCACGATCCAGTTGATCAAGCACCCCAACACGAAGTTTGAGCGCATCATCACGATGGTGCAGGGACCGGACTTCCCGACGGGCGGCATCCTGTGCGGCACGGCGGGTATCCGGCAGGCCTACGCCACCGGGCGCGGGCACGTCTTGGTGCGCGCCAGGGTCGAGATTGAGCAGCTGCGCAAGGATCGCAGCGCGATCGTGGTCAGCGAGGTGCCGTATCAGGTCAACAAGGCGCGGCTGATCAAGAAGGCTGCGGACCTGGTCAACCAGAAGAAGATCGAGGGCATCAGCGACATCCGGGACGAGAGCGACCGCACCGGCATGCGCATCGTTTTTGAAGTCAAGCGCGGTGAGAATCCGGACGTTGTGCTCAACAACCTCTACAAGCACACCGATCTGCAACACGGCGCGGGCGTGGGGATGCTCGCCATCGTCGATGGCAGGCCCAAGGAAATCGGCCTCATCGAATACCTCAAGGCCTTCATCGCCCATCGCCAGGACGTGGTCCGGCGGCGCACGAACTTCTTGTTGCGCAAGGCTCGCGAGCGAGAGCACCTCTTGCTCGGATTCGCCAAGGCGCTGCTGCGCATCGACGAGGTCATCGCCCTGATCCGGGCATCTTCCACACCCAAGGATGCCAAGCTTGGACTGACGGGCGAGATCGAAGTTGACTACCGTCGATTCCTGCGCCAAGACGCCGAGGCGACATTCCGCCCGTTCGACTTCACGCCGCGCCAGGCGCAAGCCATCATCGAACTGCAGCTCCAGCGCCTGACGGGCATGGAGCGCCAGAAGATCCTCGACGAGCTCGGCGAATTGCAGAAGAAGATCGCCGGGTATGAAGAAATCCTCGGCTCGGAAGCGATCCTCAACCAACTCATCATTGACGAGCTGCGCGACTTAAAGAAGAAGTTCGGGAGCCCTCGCCGCACCGAGATTGGCGAGGAAGTGCGCGAGATCTCGATCGAGGACCTGATAGCGGACGAGGGCATGGTGGTGACGGTGACCAAGAACGGTTACCTCAAGCGCACCGCCCTGGATACCTACCGCAAGCAATCTCGGGGCGGCCGTGGCCGCATTGGCATGAGCACTCGCGACGGGGACATCGTCGAGAGCCTGATCTTCGGCACCACCCATTCCTACATCTTGGTCTTCACCAATCTCGGGCGCGTTTACTGGCTCAAGGTCTACAACATCCCCGAGGTGCCCGCTTCTGGGAAGGGGCGCAACATCGTCAACGTGCTGTCGTTGCAGCCCGACGAAAGGACCGTGCAGGCGTTCCTGCCCGTGACGAGCTTTGACTCGGACAAGTACGTCGTGATGGTGACGCGCAACGGCACGGTCAAGAAGTGCTCGCTAGATGTGTTCTCGCGGCCGATGTCGCGGGGAATTATCGCCCTGTCCTTGGTGGAGGGGGACGAGCTGGTCTCGGCGAGGCTGTCCGACAAAGACGACAAGATCCTCATCGCCACAAATCAAGGCCAGGCAATTCACTTCGAGAACGATGAGGTTCGGGCGATGGGCCGCACAGCCCGGGGCGTGCGGGGCATCCGCCTGCTCGAAGAGGACTACGTCATCGGCATGCTTTGCGCCACCGACGAACACTTGGTGCTCGCGGTCACAGAGTTCGGCTACGGCAAGCGCACCAATCTGGGCAAGTACCCCCTGAAGAAACGGGGCGGCAGGGGAGTGATCAATACCACGATCACGAAGGCCAAAGGCGCTGTGGTCGCGGTCATGCGCGTGCTGCCTGACGACGAGGTCATGATCGTGACCCGCAACGGGAAGATTCTTCGCACCAGTTCGGACAAGATCCGCGCCACCGGGCGCTCAGCCCAAGGCGTAAGGTTGGTCAACCTTGAGGACGGTGATGTCGTGGCCGCCGCGGTGGTGGTGCCGCGCACCGACGAGATCGACGAAGTGGTCGAGGACGAGGCCGCGCCTCCGACGCTGCCGATCCAATAGCCTGCATTTTGGGCGGGAACATTTCCAGGCCCGTTGCTCTTGATCTGGCCAGCCGGCCAGCAGCATGCCCGAAACCGACGGGGCAACGATCGGTTACGACGGGTTGCGAGCCGCGTTGCGCATTGAGCGCCGCTGCCTCCGGTCAAACTCTTGGTAGTCCTCGCGCGCCTCGCCCTCGATCGGGAAGACCTGTTGCGCGACTTGCTAGAGTTAGCGAGGGTCGGCAGCAGGCTTGACGATGGCTGATCATCCTACATCTGGGGATATTCGCGGTCTTCTCGATGAACTGCGGATGAGTTCCGCAGAATCCACATGGGTTGAGTTCAAGGTGAACAACAGCAACCCCCAAGCAATCGGGGAGTACATATCCGCACTATCGAACGCAGCAGTTCTCGACAGCAGGCCGCGGGCTTACCTCGTTTGGGGCATTCAGGACAAGACGCATAACGTCGTTGGCACCACATTTCGGCCGAGGGATGCGAAGAAAGGCAACGAGGACCTGACAACCTGGCTATTGCGCTTGCTGCATCCAAAGTTGGACTTCCGCTTTCACGAAGTAACCTACCAAGGCCACGGGGTTGTGGTACTGGAGGTACCGTGCCCGACTAGCCAGCCAGTGCAGTTCTCTGGTGAGCGGTATGTGCGCATCGGTTCGTCAAAGCGGAAACTGAAGGATCATCCCCAGATCGAGCGTGAACTGTGGAATGCGCTTGACTCAACACCGTTTGAGGCCCGCGTTGCTCTTGAACGCATCAAGGGGGCAGATGTAGAGGAACTGCTCGATTACGCAAGCTACTTTGCTTTGCTCAAATTGCCAAGACCCGCCAGTCGCGCGACGACGCTTGCTCGGCTGGCCAAAGATGACATCGTGGAGAAAAACCAATACGGCAGTTGGAATATCACCAACTTGGGGGCGCTCCTATTTGCGAGGGACCTGAACCAGTTCAGTGGATTGCGGCGCAAAGCGGTGCGCATCGTCGTCTATGAGGGGGGCGGACGGCTTTCTGCAGTGCGAGAAAAGATTCAGCCGGAGGGTTACGCAACAGGGATTGAGAGAGTAGTTGACCATGTGCGGGCAGTGCTGCCGCAGAGAGAGGAGATTGCCAACGGGGTCTTTCGCATAGACGTCCATGTCTATCCAGAAGTGGCAATCCGCGAATTGATCACGAACGCGCTGATCCACCAAGACTTCTCGGTTTCTGGCACAGGGCCGATGATCGAGATCTTCGATCATCGGATCGAAATCACCAATCCCGGCGCACCACTGGTCAGCGCTGATCGCTTTCTTGACGAAGTACCAAAGTCTCGGAACGAGCGCATGGCGTCGCTCTTGCGCCGGATGGGAATCTGCGAAGAGCGTGGCAGTGGCGTGGACAAGGTTGTATCGCTAACGGAACTGCATCAGCTTCCGGCCCCGGTATTCAAAGCTATGGAGCATGCTACGCGTGCGACTCTGTTCGGACCAAGAGCCTTTGGCGACATGGATCGGACGGACCGGATCCTGGCATGCTACCTGCACGCATGCTTGCGGTATGTCAACGGCTCACCGATGACTAACTCGAGTCTACGGAAGCGGTTTGGAATCGATAAGGCCAGCAGTGCCACCGTGTCTCGCATCATCAGCAGTGCGCAGGATGCCGGTCGCATCAAGCCGTACGACTGGTTGCAAGGACGAAAGTTCGCAAAGTACTTGCCGTTCTGGGCCTGACGCACTTGCTCGCTTAAGCCCAACTTACCCTTGCCGCATATAGTCGTATGGTTGTGATGAGGCTTGCTTGCAGCGGGCCCAAGCTGCCCACTTGCAGGCAAAGTTCGAAACGTGGCTCTGGCCGCTGTAGTTGCTGGCTCGGGGGCCTACGAGTCTCTTTCTTGCTGCACTTGCCGTACTCCTGCAATGCGAGATCTTATTTGCAGCGAGAATCCGCAATGGCTCGTAGAGCGCTAGGGCGAAGTATGTGGCACATCTGATACAAGGCTTCGGGTGGACCGTCGTGTCGACTGCGCATGGATTGCGGGCGGCGAGCGAGCCGTTGGTTGCCGCTGACCGAGCCCACCGCGCGGGGATGCAGGCACGACGCATGGCCACAAGGGCAGGCAGGAATCTTATTTGCAGGCAAAGTCCGAACAGGTGCTTTGCAGAATCCAGCCACCGTCTTGCGAGCAAGCGATGATCTTTGTTTTCAATCATTTACGGTCATTCAACTGTGCAATATCTTATTTGCAGCGAAAATCCGCAAAGGCGCACGAAGTGCCGCAGCGAGGCGTCGTACCGGTCCGCGACAAGACTTCGGGCGGGGACAGGCGGCAAGTTGAACAGATTCGCACAGCCAACGCATCCCCGGTCCGCAGTTCGCTAGGGGCTGGTGAGGCCTTCCGCGATTCGAACCGAAGATGGGTCTCTTGGCTAGCGGCCGGTCATACTTGACACAGGCCCTCGGTTCTGTGTACAACGGGGGTAGTGCGGGTAGGGCTGCGCATTTTCCGTCCGCAGACGATGGCTTGGCTGCGAGAAGCATTGCAGGCGGGTGTGTTGTCGCGGGCGGCCTTAGGTCGCGGGGTCTGCGAGCAGGAGGATTGGCGCAATCGCAAGGGCGAGTATTGCACGGCCTCGGCGCGCAAGGCGCTGCCCGAGCTGGCCGCCGATTTGAAATTGCCGCTGCCGGCAGCCCGGCCGGGCCCGCCCGCCGGGCGCGTGCGCTGCAGCCCGGCCGCGCCCAATGGCATTTACTGAGGGTGTGGGGCGTTTGATCTGGTGGACGAGAGGCGTAAGATCTGTGGAATCAGTAGCTTGTGACTCAGAAAAGATTTTTTCGAGTAGGCGCTTGACTTTCGTTGCTAATTCTGGCAGGTTGAATGGGGAGGGCCCCCGCCTTGGACCCGTTGATCCAGAACCTCAAGTCGACCACCTTCTTCGGTAGACGCCTCACCCGGCGCCAGATCGCCGACATCCAGGAGGTCGTCGGCACGTTCCCCAAGCTCAGCCGCAACGAACTGGGCCAAACCATCTGCGAGCACCTGCGCTGGCAGACCCACTCCGGTCGCAACCGGATTCAGCTGGCGCTGCGCCTGCTGGAGGAACTCGAGCGGCTCTCGATCCTGACCCTGCCGCCCAAGCAGCATGCCGGACGCGGGCCCCAAGCGCCGCTGCGCCCGGGCCCGCGCTCCGCTCCGCAGCCCGCCATTGCGGGGCCCTTGGCCGCGCTGACCCCGCTGCGGCTGGAGGTCGTGAGCGCTCCCGAGGAGGTCGCCAAGTGGAACGAATTCGTCGAACGCTACCACCCGCTGGGCTATCGCCACCCGGTCGGCCAGAACTTGCGCTACTTCCTGCTGGACCGCGACCAGCGTACGCTGGGCTGCCTGCTGTTTGACTTCGCGGCGGTCCGCCTCGCGTGCCGCGACCAGTGGCTTGGCTGGCAGCCACAGGCCCACCGCAAGTATCTGCATCTGGTGGTGCGCAATGCCCGCTATCTGCTGTTTCCGTGGGTCTCGGTGCCGCATCTGGCGAGCCACGCGCTGGGCTTGGCGGTCCGCCAGCTGCCGCACGACTGGCAGCGGGCGCACGGTTCGCGACCGGTTCTGTGCGAGACCTATGTCGACCCGCAAAAGCACCGCGGGACCTGCTACTTGGCGGCCGGCTGGCAGTGCCTGGGGCTCACCACTGGGGCCCGGGCGAGCGCCTCGCAGCCAGCCCGCACGCCCAAGCAGGTCTGGGTCCGCCCGCTGCACAAGCAGTTTCGCTCGATCCTGCTCGACGGCCCGCCCAAGCGCACCCGCCAGAAGCGCTCGCCGGCCCAGGCCGACGACGCCTTCGTGCAACTGTGGCAGGGCCTGATCGGAACACTCACACAGCTGGCGTCGGACCACGACCGCACCTGGGTGCGCCGCCAGCGGACTCTGAACACACTGCTGGTGGTGCTGTTCGTGTACCGCATCGTGTTCACGCCCGACAGCCAGGGCTACGCCACGGTGCTGGAGCAGTTGTGGGAGCAGTGCCGCGCCTTGGACCTGCAACTGCCGCAGCGACCGGTCACCCCGGCCGCGATCTGCCGGGCCCGCGCCAAGGTCGACGAGCAGCTCTTCCTGCGCATCCACCGCGCCGTGCTCGCCGAATTCCCCCCGGACACGCCCCACAGCTTGTGGCGCGGCCACCGCACCTTCGCCGTGGACGGCTCCAAGCTCAACCTGCCCCGCCCGCTGCTGGAGTCCGGCTACCGCACCCCCGGCCCGACGGCCTACTACCCGCAAGGCCTGCTGAGTTGCCTGTACCGGCTGCAATCCCGCCTGCCGATCGACTTCGGCCTGCATGCGCACGCCGACGAGCGCCGCGCCGCCCGCCTGCATCTCGACGCCCTCGCCCCCGGCGATGTCGTCGTCTATGACCGCGGGTATTACTCTCGCGCCCTGCTGCAGGCCCACCTCGAGCGCGGCCTGCATGCCGTGTTCCGCTTGCAGGCCAACGCCAACAGCGAGTTCCAAGCCTTCATCCAATCCGCCCAAACCGAGGCGCTGGTGTCCCTCGCAGCACCCGCCGACGCCAACAGCCCGCAGCCCGCAGCCAACCGGCCGGCCTTGCGCGTGCGGCTGGTCAAGTACACCGCCGGCCCGACTGTCTTCTCGCTCGCGACCACCCTGCTCGACGCCCAGCGCTACCGCCAGCAGGACCTGGCCCGGCTCTACCATGGCCGCTGGAGCCTTGAAGAATACTACAAGACCGCCAAGCAAATGCTGGTTTTGGAGCAGTTTCGGGGCCGCTCCGAGCGGCTGGTACGCCAAGAGTTGTACGCCCACTTCACGCTGGCGGCCCTCTCGCGGCTGTTCGCCAACCACAGCGAGGAGGCCTTCCGACAGGGCCCCGACGGGCACGGGCGACCGGCTGTGCTGGCGAACTTCCGCCATACGCTGCACACGGTAGGGCACCATCTGGAAGGGCTGTTCCTGCACAGCGCCAAGGCGGTTGGCGACACTCTGCAGAAGATCTTGGACGGCATCGGGGCCAGCCGCCAGCGCCGTCGTCCGGGCCGCTCCTACCCGCGCCGTTCGCGCAAGCCCGAGACGAAGTGGAGGAACCGCAAGGCAGTCGGAAACGCCAGTGCAACCGCGGGCTGACGCCGCCGGAAATCGGGCCCGAACCCGATTTCCTTAAGTCAATGCGCTTCTGCCACTAAGTCAATGCCATTGCGGCCGCGCCCGTGGCGGCGACCGTCTTCAGCGGCTCGCTGCAGGAACTCGGCGAGGTGCGCGTGCGGCTGGCCGCCAGCGAGGCCGACCGGCGGCTGTGTGCCGAACTGCTCCAAGCGCAGCATCCGCTCGGCCCGGGCCGGGCCCCCGGCTGTCGGCTGAGCTATCTGCTGGAAGCGGAATGCGGGCCGCTGGGCGTGCTCTCGTTCGTGGCGGCGGCGTTCCGGCTGGGGCCGCGCGATGCCTACCTGCAATGGGATGAGCGCACGCGCGGAGCGCATCTTGAGCGCATCGTGAACAACGACCGGTTCTTGCTGCTGGAGGGCGTACAGGTGCCCAATCTAGGCTCGCACGTGTTGGGCCAGGCGCTGCGCAGACTGGCCGGGGACTGGCAGCGGGCGCACGGCGTGCGGCCGTGGCTGGCAGAGACCTGCGTGCAAAGTTGGCGCCCGGGCACGAGCTACAAGGCGGCCGGCTGGCAGTGCGTGGGAGACACCCGGGGGCGTCCGCCGGGAGCCGCCGAGGCAGGCGAGGCGAAGGCGGTCTGGCTGCTGGGTTTGGAGCCGGACTGGCAGGCGCAGCTGTGCCGCCCGGCGGAGCGCCAGCTGGGCCAGTACCCGGCCCTGGAACTGGACGAGGATGCCAACTGGGCGCGCCGCGAGTTCCTGCGCTCGGACCTGCCGGACGGGCGCCTGCGGGAGCGGCTCGAGCGCATGGGCCAGAGCTGGGAACGCCACCCGGGACAGGATCTGCCGGCGATCTTCCCGCAGCCGGCGGAGCTGCGGGCGGCCACGCGCCTCTTGCACAATGACAAGGTGCAAGACGTGGACATCTTACAGCCGCACCGGGAGGCGCTGCTGGAGCGGGCGCAGGTGGAGTCGACGGTCTTGCTGGTGCAGGACACGACCACGCTCAACTTCACGAACCTGAAGGCTTGCACGAGCGGGTTGGGGCCGTTAAAGGAGCGCGCGAGCAGTGCGCGCGGGCTGTTCGTGCATGCGACGCTGGGCTTCACCGAGGGCGGGCGCCCGCTGGGGGTCAGCGGGCTGGAACGCTGGGCGCGCCCGGAGCAGGAGCCAGACCCGGCTGCGGAGCGCGAGAAGGAGAGCCAGCGCTGGTTCCGGGGGCTGCGGCAGGGGCAGGAGTTGGGACGCTGCAGCCCGCAGACGCGGGTCGTGGTGGTGGGGGACCGCGAGAGCGACATCTTCGGATTGTTCGAGCGGCAGGCCGAGCGCCGCGAGCAGGCCGGGTTGCTGGTGCGGGTGAACTTGGGACGGCAGCGCAAGGTGCGGGCGTGGGACGCGGGCTTCGGCAAGCAGATGCTGCGGGCGATCGAGGCGCAGCCGGACTTCGAGCAGGCGCTGGTGACAGGCCGCAAGGTGGAGATCGAGTCGCAGGGCGGGCAGCGGGCGAGGCAGAAGCGCACGGCGCTGACGGAGATCAGCATCGGGCGCGTGGAGTTGCAGCCGCCGGCGGGCCGGCGGGGAGCGGCGGCGGCGTTGCCGGTGTGGCTGGTGCGGGTGCTGGAGCGGGAGCCGCCGGAGGGCGAAGCGGGGTTGGAGTGGCTGCTGCTGTCGAGCGAGGGCGAGCGCACAGCGCAGTGGGCCGAGCGGATCGTGTGTTGGTACGAGCGGCGCTGGGCGATCGAGGAGTATTTCCGGCTGCTCAAAAGTGGCACGCGGATTGAGGACCGGCGGCTGCACGATGCGCAGGCGCTGGGCAAGTGCCTGGTGTTCGACGCGATCACGGCCTGGCGCGTGTTCAGCTTGGAGCGCTACGCCCGGGACGCGCCGCAGACGCCGGCTGCGGAGGTGCTCACAGGGGACGAGCTGGCCGTGATCGAGGCCGTCGCGGAGGCGGAAGGCTTGCGCCCGCCGGGCGAGCGCGGCCAGCCGCCGGGCGCGGACATTCGCACTTGGGTCGTGCTGCTGGCGCGGCTGCGCGGCTGGCGGCCGAAGAAGCGCCGGGAACTGCCGGGCAACGAGGTGCTGTGGAAGGCCTACCAGCAACTGCAAACGATGGTGCGCTACCGGCAGGCGCAGTGCGAACCGCCGTAGCCGTGCCCGCCGGGTGTGCAGAGTTACATTATTCCGGCAGTAGATTCTCAAATTCCTCCGCCGACACGAAGAGGCTTTTTCTCACATTGTTCCGCTGCGGCCGGAAGGAATTTGGAGCCGCAGTGGCCCGAGCGAGCCTGGAGGGGCGGGCTTGCCCCTGCTGGGAGCCCGAGGTCTTGCTCAGATTGTTCTGATTTCCAACCCTTCTGACGTCAATCTAATTCGAGAAAAATGGCCGTTTTCTGTCGGAATAATGTGAATCTGTAGACTGGGCTGGCCGGGCGTGTCTTCTGGAAGCGCAGCGGTCGGCTCTCGGCAGGGGAGCGTGAGGCGGGAGAACGCGTGCCGTGTGGGAAATCCATGCGCGAGGCTGGCAGGGGCCACTGCGCAACGCACTGAGCGGGATCGCCATGCCGGCCGCACAGCCCCAACCCCCTTCCACGACCAGCTGCGTGTGTCTGAGGTGGTGCGCCGGTCTCCCCCGCCGCCGGTAGGCCCTTCCTGACACCTCAAGACCAACTCTGAGCATCGACCCAACATTGCCTCGAAACTTCCAGCGTCAACTATGACCGGCCGCTAGGTCTCTTGGACAGAGTCTGCGCTTGTCGCAAATTCGCGGGAGCGGGCAGGAATCTTATTTGCAGGCAAGATCCGAAATGACGCTCTAACGTTGCCGGTCGCGTTCTTGCGAGAACGGAATTCCATTTGTTTTCAATCACTTACAGTGATGCGGCGATGTTAAATCTTATTTGCAGCGAAAATCCGAAACGGCGCACAAAGCGCCGTGGCGAAGCGTTGTATCGGTCCGCGGCAAGACTTCGGACGGAGACAGACGGCAAGTTGAATCGATTCGCGCAACTGACGCATCTTCGGCTCGCAGTTCGCTGGGGCCGAGTGAGGGCTCCCCCGATTCGGACCGACGAAAGGTCTCTTTGACTCAGCTAGCGCATATCGCAAACTCGCGGGAGCAGGCAGGAATCTTATTTGCAGGCAAAGTCCGAAATGATGTTCTGATGGAACCGGCCGCATTCTCGCGAGCAAGAGTTTCCGTTTGTTTTCAACCACTTACAGCGACACGGCGATGTTAAATCTTATTTGCAGCGAAAATCCGAAGCCGCAGTTGAACGATCCAACCCGACGCTCGACGCCTGATCACTCAGATCCACCGGACAAGACTCCGCTGGCAGGGTCTTCCTTGCCCACGCGTGGTGGATCGATCACAGTCAGACGGATCGACTCCAATGGGCGCCGCACGTCATTGCGCTTGCGCGGAGGTCCGATCCAAAGCGTTGAGAACGCTCTGACTGTATTTTCCCTGCCGTTCGCCCTCCCGAGGATCCGCAGCGGATAGTCACCTACAGGTAGGTCCGCAGCAACCGCCACATCCAAGAAAGCAGTCGGGATGACCACGTTGTCGCCATCGCCGGACGGGCCGAAGTATTGGTCGGCCCGGAATTGCCCCAGCGCGTCCGATATTCCCGGTGGCGGTCCTTCGATCCAGACATCAACCGCATTGCGAAAGCCCGGTTCCGGCATCATGAGCACATCGATGCGCTTGGTTGCGCCAGCCTGTACGTTCAGGTTCTCCGGTGCCGCTAGTAGAACAAAGCGAGGCTCGCGCTCCTCAACGAGCAGGCGGTAGACCATGTCAGGCCCGCCGCGGTCAATCCGGTCGCGCACGAGCAGGCGGTAGCGCCCGCCCTTGGCGGCCTTGAAATACAGCATCGAGTCCGGGTTGCCGATCACCGTGCCTTGGCCGGACATCAAGTCATCGTGCTCGGCGACCAAAGCTCCCTCGCCATCGAACAATTCGAGCACGGTGTCGATATAGGGGAGCCCTAGCTGCGCTGCCAGCGTGGTGACGACGACCGGGCGGTTGGCTCGGAGGTCGAGCCAGTATTCGTGCTCCGCATGTTGGCCTTGGAGAACGCCGTTGCAGGCGACGCCTTGCGATGATGGCGCAATCGGCGCGGTGCAATCGGGCTCGGCCATGTCCGAGATCACGACGCTGACGGAATCAGAGCTGCCGCCCGGAGACTCCGTCCAGATGCGCCACAGCCCGCGCGGTGCATTGCGGGGTATGGTCAGCTTAGCGGTGACGCGGTCCGCAGTCCGCTCTTGGATTTCCGCGTCCAGGCGCCGGAACGCCGTGTCAGCGACCCGCACGGGAATCGTGTGCGGAAACGTCAGTCTGTAGTACTCGGCGCGGCGCACCGGTGCTAGCCAGATCCTCTCGACGTCTTGGAGCCAGCGTCCTCGCAGCGAGAGTTCGATCTGCTCGCCCGCCCTGGCCCCCAGCGGGACCGCGGCTTGGACCACGGGAAGGTTGCCGATGCGCAGCATATACCCGCAGTTCTTGTTGCAGTTGACGCGCTGCGGGCCGCGGTACTGGTCGAGCTTGAGGTAATGCGTGCCGGAGCTGTCGAAGGTGTGCTCGATGAACGGGGTTTCCAAGTAATCGTCCCGGTCATCGTTGAAAGCGATCCGGTTGCCGTCGCTGTCGAGCAGCGACATGTCATTTTCGAGAAACCCGCCGTACTCAAGCGAGCGCAGGTCAAACGTCCAGCGCTGCCCCGCTCTGGCCTCGAAGCGATAGGTGTCGATGTCGGACAGCTGATGCATCCCGCCTTGGATCGTTTGTGGCCGGAGGCGGATCGGCTGTGCGTTCCCGATGGTGTCGTTGGGTTCTGCCTCGAATGAGGAGGCGAATTCGTCGACATAGAACATGCGCGAGTTCGAGCGCCCTCGCGGGGTCATCAACGTCGCGATGTGAGGCCCGAGCGGGGCTCTTGCACCGATCTGGATCCGGCCCCTGACGTTACCGCGACTGTCGACGCCGCCCGGTTGCCAAGCCAAGTGCGGCGAGTCGAACTCCAAGGTCGCAGGAAGCTCGAGGTTGCTGCCCACCAAGGTCACATCGACGGTGGTCGCTAGTTGGCCGCCCAGCGGTTCGATGCGGTCGATCCAAGGGTCGGCTGGATCTTCGGCGGCGGTGGCGCTTACAAGCGCCACCGCCAGCACCATAGCGAGCAGCGCTGCGCTTCCGCAGCGCCTAGACGAACAGTTCGCGGATTGGTTCCCCGCCATCGTTGATCCTTATCGGCCGTCCGAGTGCGTGGTACTCCTTGTACGTGTCGATGCCCAGCTTGCGGTAGATCGTGGCGCCCAGATCTTCGATCGAGATCGGTCGATCCGTCGGCTCGGCGCCCATCGCGTCCGAGCTGCCGATTACTTGCCCGCCGGGCACCCCAGCGCCCGCGACCGCGATGGAGAACACACCCGGCCAGTGGTCGCGCCCGGCGGAATGGTTGATCTCCGGAGTGCGCCCGAACTCGCCGATCGCCAAGACCAGTGTCGAATCGAGCAAGCCCCGATCATCCAAGTCTTCCAAGAGCGCGTTGAAGGACTGGTCGAATTCCGGGTACAGCTTCCTGTTGGTCTTGTCGTTGTCGGAATGGGTGTCGTAGCCGCCGTGGAACAGCGTCACCAAGCGCACGCCAGCTTCGATCAGCCGCCGCGCCAGCAACGCGCCTTGCCCGCCGGTCGTGCGCCCGTATGCGTCGCGCACCCTGTCTGGCTCCGAACCGATGTCGAAAGCCCGCTTCGCTTCCGGCGAGCTGACTAGGTCTAGGGCCTTTTGGTAGAAGTGGTCCATGCTGCCGACTACGTCGGATTTTTCAATGGACTCTAGCCGGGCGTCCAGCGCGGCGAGCAGGCGGGCGCGGCCTTGGGCTTCTTCAAGGCCCAGTCCCGTTGGCAGGGTCATGTCCTGCACGGAGTACTTCTCCTTCGAAGGATCTCCTGCTATGAACGGGTCGTAGGCAGAACCGAGAAAGCCGGCATCGGCGCAGATGTCCTTCCGCGGGATGACCACGAATGGCGGCAAGCCGTTGCGGTTGCCGAGCTCGCGAGCGACTACCGAGCCGTAGACCGGGTGCTTGAAAGCATTGTTGGGCCGCTGACCGGAAAAGGCGTACTGCTTGGCCTTCTCGTGGATGGCCTCGAGCGAGAACATCGACCGGATCACCGAGAAGCGCTGGAAGTTAGCCGCGCTGCGCGGCAGCAGCTCGCTGAAGCGCACTCCGGGAACGGTCGTCGGAATCGTGCCGAATCCGCCTCGCACCTCGCGGGGAGCGTCGGGCTTGGGATCAAACGAGTCGTGTTGGCACAGTCCGCCGGTGTGGAAGTAGATCAGGCACGACATTTCGCTGCGGCCCGGCGAGGCAGCCAGCAACTGCGGCAGCGAGATGCCGCCGATCGAGACCCCGCCCATGCGCAGGAAGTCCCTGCGGGAGTAGCGGGTGCGCATTTCGGAGAACTGCATTGCGGACCTCCTCAGAGGTTCATCTGGAATTCCTTGGTGTTGAGGATCGCCCAGAGCATGTTCGCCAGGCCTTGTCGCCGGTCTCGCCCGGCCGCCGCCTCGGCCGCGAGGTAGGCCTCGAAAGCCCGGCGCTCCCGAGCCTCCGGCATGCGCGAGAACGCCCGTCCGTACAGCGTGTCGACGATTTCGCCATCGCTCAGCCCCTGCCGCAACAAAGTGTCCAGCACGAAGGTCTCCGCGTCCATGCGCCCTGCGAGCACGTCGCCGTTCATCATCTGCAGCGCCTGGGCCAGCGAGGGCGCGTTGGATCGCGCTTCCATGATATCCCGGCGGGGATGGCCGAATGTGGTCAAGAAGTGTGTGGCACCGATGCTCGCGATCAGTTCCTTGGGGGACGTGCCGGGCGGATAGTTGTTGAATTCTTCTGCGACATCGGTGACCTGCGAGATGGCGTCCAGCAGCACTTCCGCGGGCAGCTTGCGTGGTAGGTAGCGGGCGAACAGCGCGTCCTCAAGTGGCCGTTCGCCGCCGGGACGTCCCGGAACGTGGGCCGAGAGCTGGTACGTCTTGGAGTTGAGGATCAGACGGTGGAGGGCCTTGAAGCGGAATCCTGAATCAATGAAGTAACGCGCCAGCCCGTCCAGCAGTTCGGGATGGGTGGGCCTGTTAGTGGAGCGGAAATCGTCGAAGGGTTCGACGATACCGCGCTGGAAGTACTCGTACCAGACGCGATTGACAGTGGCGCGAGCGAACTGCATCTGCTCCGTGCGTGTGATCCAGTCTGCCAAGACTTGGCGACGGCTCGTGCCGGCAGGGATCACGGCTCGTGCGCCGCCTAGGAAGCGTGGTGCCACGGATTGCTTGGTGACCGGATGCTCGATTTCTCCCCGCCGGTCTTCGTACCAGACCCGGCGGTATTGGCCATAGCCGTGTTTGACCCGTGTGCGGGCCAAGAATGCTGCCAGCCCGTAGAAGTCGTCCTGCGTGAGGTTCTCCAGCGGGTGGTTATGGCATTGAGCGCACTCCAACCGTTGCCCCAAGAACAGGCGGGTGATCGTCGGCACCGCCTTTTCGACTTCAAACGTCTTGAGCATGAAATCAATCGCCGGATGCCAGAAATTGCCGGCTGGGAGTACGGTCGTGTCGCCCTCGGCCGTCAGCATGGCCCGCACGGTCTCGTCGTAAGCCCAGTCCTCGCGGATCGAGTCGTGCAGCCAGCGCTTGAACGAGCCGTTGGTGCGGCCTTGGGAGTAGTACTGGGAATTGCGGAACCAGTCCTCGAATTTCACCAGCCAGTGGGTGGAATATTCGTCACGCTCCAACAGGCGGTCCACCAGCGCGGAGCGTTTGTCGGCACGGTCGCTTGACAGGAAGGCCTCGGCCTCTGCCACCGTAGGCAGGACGCCGATGGCGTCCAAGTACACGCGGCGCAAGAAAGTGCGGTCGTCGCTTAGTGGATACGGCTCCAACCCGACACTGCGGAGCTTGCCAAAGACATGCCCGTCGATGAGATTGGCGGGCTCGGGAAACCGCAAGTCGCGGCCTGCCGATTCCTCGACGACAACGAACTGCGCCGCGGCCGCCTTGCCCATCGCGCGGGCCATCACCGTCGTGAGCCCGGGGCCCTTTGCGCTGACTGTCCAGTCCTGCTCAAGCGTGACTACGGCCTCGTCATTTACGGCATAGCGGACTTCAGCGGTCAGATCGCGCGTGGAGCCGTCCGACAGCCGTCCGACGACTGCGATGGGCTGGCGCTGACCCGCGGCGGCGAGCACTCGCTCGCCCGGATAGATTTCGAGCCGCTCCAAGAGCGTGCCTTCCGCACCGTACGGCGTGCCCTGCCGCAACCAGGCGAGGATGGTGGCGTACTCGTCCGACGCGCTGGTCATGAGCTGGCCGCCGCCGTGAGCGACGGCGAAGCTCGGCTTGCTCAGCAGCAGCGACTCTTCTGGAGATTGGGGCGAGATTCTCCGGCCGCCTTGCTGGTTCACGATCATGTCGTAGTCGAAGCGAGGGTCCGAGCCGTACAGGGAGAGCCTGAAGCCGTTTTGACCGGCCGGCGAGCCGTGGCAGGCTGACGAATTGCAGCCCTTGGTGGTGAGGATGGAGAGCAGGTCTCGCTCGAAGCCGACTCCCACGGTCGAGCGCTGTCCCCCGACCTGCACGGTCGTCGTGGCCGATCCCTCGGCGCAGCGCACATCGATGCGAGCTTGCCCCGACGCGTGCGCCACAAAGCGGTCTCCGTCGACACCGACCACATTGGGGTTAGCGCTGGAAACCTTGCAGCCCGAGCCGCCAGAAAGCACGAAGCGCTGCGACTCGCCGGGGCTCTGGAGCCGGATATCGGAAGGCTGGATCAGGACGGCGGCAGGCGCGACCAGGCCCGACATCACTGCCCAGACGGCGGTTCGGAGTTGTGCTAGGCACACATCGTAAGCGTAGTAGATGGCCTTGCTTGCTGCAACCGTTGTCAGTACTTGGCAGCAATTCTCATTTTGGCAATCCCTCCATTGAACTACCTGATTACCTATCTGCGTCATTCTGAGCTGCGGCCCGAAAGCGCGACGGATGCGCCGCTGGCAGTTGGGGCACGAGTCGCTGGTCGCGCGGTCTTAGCCGGTGGAAGGCATCGGGTGCCCTTGGGCGGCATTGGGTTGTGGCCCAGCTTGCGAGGTCGGGCATCGGCCGGTTGGTCCTTGTAGATCCCGAGCCTCTCGAGGAGGTCAACTTGAACCGAATCGCCTTCTCCCGACTCGCTGACATCGGACGCCCTAAAGTTGAGGTTGTTGGCGACGCGGTGAGGGCGCTGGGCCTTGGCGCCGAAGGCGTCGAAGTGCAAAGTGACATTGCTGATCCCGGGACAGTTCAGACTGTGGCCGAGTGCGACATCTTGTTTGGTTGCATGGACTCGCTCTCGGGACGGGACATACTCAATCGGATAGCGACCTTCTACACCTTGCCGTACATCGATGTGGGTGTGTCACTGGATGCCAGTCCCAATGGCGGGGTCGACGAGGTGTGGGCAAGCGTAAACTATCTGCAACCTTCGCTATCGAGCTTGCGTTCGCGGGGCATCTTCACTGGTGAGGAGGTGCGAGCGGATGCAATGAGGCGAAACAAGCCTGATGAGTACGCAAGGCTGGCTGGCCAACGGTACATCCGCGGCGCACAAGAGGGGCGGCCTGCTGTGATGCCCCTCAACACATTCGCATCGTCGGTTGCTGTCCTAGAATTCCTTGCTCGGATTCATCCCTTTCGCTACGACAACCAATTCGCACTGCAGCGGTTCGCTCTCCATGACGGCTTGACTATCCGAGAATCCGAGTCTGAATTCGACCGCTGTCCACTACTCGGCAAGCACCAAGGGCACGGAGATGTCGACCCACTCCTTGACAGGCCCGCGCTGAGCGGCTTCGGATCGGGAGACAGCCGACATCTACCCCCTCCTCCAGTAGAGGGTTCGGGAGCGGTTGAACCACCTATAGATGAACTCCGTCAATAGGTGAGGGCCTAAGGGCACCCTCCCTCGACCTGAACAGAGAGGCATGAGTCATCGTATGGGCCGTCTGCCCTCGTCATTGGGAGAGATTCAGTAGTACAGTGTTGCTTGAAGGCTTCGGCGGGATTCGAACCCGCGATGAATCCCTGCCGTAGATTTGTCTCGACCAACTGGGCTGCCGAGCATTCGGACTCTCCTACGCAGAGTCCCATGGCGAAGAAGCAGCCCCAATGTAAGGAAGCGCGGTTTCAAGCAGCGATCACTGTCCCGCGTTGCCTTGACCAACGGTGGGTTACCGACTTGAGGGAGGACTGTGACATGCCTGCAGCCTGTGAGAAGGAAGTCAGGCAGGCGTTCTTACGCTCGACTCGCATTCGGCAGATTCCGCCCGGGCCGGCAGGGGCCTCATAGCAACTCTGCAGGGAAACCCTTGGACCCCCGGCACCTACAATACTGGCAGGCGGCATGACGGTACACCATTTGGACCTCAACCCGGCAATCATCGCTTGGGCACGCACGAGGGTCGGCATCGACTTGAAAGATGCTGCTAGGAGGATTGGCATCGACCCGGCAAGGCTGGAGCAAATCGAGAACGGCGAGGAAGGTGCAGGAGTCTCCAGAACCTTGTTCGACAAGATCTCCCGCGTCTACCGGCAACCCCCTCTTGTCTTCTACCTCTCGCACCCGCCCGCCCACGAAGAGTTTGAGGCAAGCTTTCGCAAAATCTACGAATCGGTTTCTGGCGAGGACACCCTTGACATTGAAGCTCTTGTCCGCAACGCGTGGGTACGGCAGAGCATGGTGAAATCGACCATGGACTTAGAAGACGAATCCCGCGCACTGCCATTCGTGGGAACGCTTTCAGTTGAAACAGCAGTGGGAAGGGCTGCCGAGAAGCTGACTGAAGCCGCCGGAGGCCGAAGCGTGATGGAAGAATACCGCAGTGGCAAGAATGCAACTAGTGCCTTCAACGCACTTCGTGAGAGAGTCGAACGTGCGGGTGTATTCGTGATCCTCAAGGGCGACTTAGGAAATTACCATTCCCGGATTCCGGTCGGGCTGTTCCGCGGGTTAGCAATTTCAGATGCTACGGCACCGTTCATCGTGATCAACTCAAACGACTCCGCTCCTGCGAGGGCGTTTACCCTCATGCACGAGATGGTGCATCTCCTTCTCGGAAAGAGCACGGTCAGCCGCGGAGAGTTCGGCGACACACGAGTCGAAGCATTCTGCAACAGCGTAGCTTCGCATTGTTTGCTTCCCGGGGAGATGCTGGACCGAATGCAGCTTCGCGGCAAATCCGGATCGCAGCAGCAACTCCAGTCAATCAGCCAATTCGCTTACGAGAGGAACTTGAGCAGCACAATGGTTGCGTACCGCCTCCTGCTGTCAGGCAGGATCACAGCACCTAACTTCGAACACTTAAGGCAGGAGTTCTTCAATCTATGGAAATCGTCGCAAGACCGACGGGCGCAATCCACACAGCATTCAGGGCCCAGTGACTACGTCGTCCACAAGAGCCGCTTGGGTAAACCGCTTATAGCGTTCACAAGGCGAATGTTAGAAACAGAAGCGATAACGACATCACGGGCTGCCACGACCCTAGATGCTCACCCTACCAAGGTGGGAAGGTTGGTCGGTGAGTAACTAGCACCCACTGTGCAAGCACAGGAGAGCCTGTATATGCTTTGAGCCGAACGTTGGCCCACTCGCGGGTGCTGTCTTGAGTAGTAGGTGGAGCGGTCACGGCCGACACTCTGGTTCCGCTGGTACTTCCGTAGTTTGGCCGGTCTTGTGGTTTCCGAGAACTAGGATGAAGAGCCACTTGGGGAGCGAACGATGGAGCCCATCCTTGCGCCGCCAGCACTTGACCGCTTCCAGCGCGGGAAGAGTCTTGAGCCCACTGCCGTTATATCTTGTGGAAGCGCAAGCGACGGAGTACTTGGAGCGCACCCGGCGTGGCAGCCCACACAGATCGCCTAGTAACTCTCTTGCGCGATGATCGCGCTTTCTCAGCCGCGATTGACCGGTCCATCTGAAGCTTGCACAGCCGGCGGGCAAGGCTCCGGCGAGGATGGGTCGCATCCCACTTGTTGCCAGCAGTACAACAGTGGCGCAGGGCGGCCCTGTTGCGGGTAAGGCTGCGTTCCAAGATTTCTCCGCAACCACGCCATCGCCAGTCCGTGCTACTCTCTTTGCTGTACAGCGAGACAATGTCTCGCCCCTCGGGTTTATTGGCGTTCGGCTGCAAGCGTCGTCGAAATCCAGGCGGCCGGGTGCACCGTGAACATACTTCTATACAATCCCGACAACCAGGTCACGAAGAACTACATGCCACACCTGTGGATGTTCGTTCTGCAGGCCGTGACGCCTCCCGGCCACAAGGTCTTCCTCATCGATGGCAATGCCCAGAACATGACCGAGGAGAGCATCGCGCAGTTCGTCCGCGACAACGACATCGAACTGGCCGGGATCGGCGCGATGACCCGCATGGCCGCCAGGGCCTATCTTATGGCCGACGCGATTCGGGCCGCGGGCGCGAAGGTCGTCATGGGTGGCCCGCACGTCACTGAAGTGCCCAACGAGCCGATCGGCAAGGACGGCGAGCCGCGCCATGCCGACGCGGTTGCGCTTGGCGAGGCGGACGAGTTGTGGCCAAAGATCGTCACTGATGCCGCGGCCGGGCAGTTGCAGGAAGTCTACATGCCGGTGGACGAGTCCGGCGCAGAAGTCAAGCCGTCGCTGGAAGACTACCCCAAGATCCCTTGGGAGACGATGGACTTGCGGCAGTTCGATTTGGTTGCCAAGGTGCCCAAGTGGGGCCGCTATTTGCTGGAGAAGGCTGGCAACACCTGGAAGAGCCTGTACGTGGTGCCGATCGAGTCCGGGCGGGGCTGTCCCTACGGCTGCGACTTTTGCACGGTCACGGGGTTCTTCGGCGATTCGATCCGCTTTCGCAGCAACCAGAGCGTGATCGACGAGATCTTGCGGTTGAAGGCGCGAGCGAAAGCCGAGGGCGGTCGGGTCGCGGTGTTCTTCATCGACGACAACTTCGCGATCAACGTCAAGCGCACCAAGTCGTTGTTGCGGGACATGATCGCGCAGGACGCCCATGTCCCGTGGGTCGCCCAGATCAGCATGAACTTGCTCAAGGACGAGGAGTTGGTGGACCTGATCAAGGAGAGCGGCGGCCGCTGGATCTTCATGGGCTTGGAGTCCATCGACCCGGCCAGCCTCAAGGAAGTCAACAAGGGGTTCAACAAGCCCGCCCTGTACGGGCAAGTCCTGGACAGGCTGGCAAGCCGGGGCATCTATTCCATCACGTCGTTCATCTTCGGGATGGACGGCGACCGTCCCGGCGTAGCGCAGGAGACCCTCGATGCGATCGCGAGCTGGCCCCCGGGGCTTCCGGTGTACGGCCTGATGACTCCCTATCCGGCGACACCGCTGTACGACCGGCTGATGGAACAAGGACGGTTGACGCGCCCCAAGCACTGGCTGGACTTCCGGCCCTTCCGCATGGCCTACACGCCGCAGCACATCAGCATTGACGCGGCCGAGCAAGAGGTGCACCGGGCGTGGTCGGAGTCCTATTCGCCAGAGTCCACGCAGCGGGCACTCGACCAGATCAAGGACCGGCCGTTCTCCGAGCGGGCGGTGCTGTTCTTCACACGCCTCGCGTTTCGCGGGATTTACTTCCCGCAGATGACGAAGCGCCACTGGTTCGCTCTGCTGTGGCAGAATCGGGTCAGTTTCTTGCGGATCCTCAAGGAAGCCTATCAAGCGCACCGGCGTCACCGCCGGGGCCGCCCCGGCCCGCCCGTGCAAGGAGCGCCGGTAACGGCAACATCCGAGCGAATCGCAGCGTGATCGTACCGCCGCCGACCTAGGGCCGTGGCCTGCGTGCCGTGCGTTTGCCCGGTGCTGTGGTGGGCACTTCCCCGGAGGCTAGCTAGCTTGGCGCGGGGATCGCTTCGGCCGCAGCAGCTCTAGTCCGACGGCTGCGCAGCCCCGGCGACATTAGACTGAAGTTCCCGGAGGGTGCGCTCCTGCAATCCGGTGCTAACTCATTGAATAAATTGGGTTTATCGCTCTTATTGGCACTCTGATGCCTGTTTTGGTATTCCCATGTAATTGCAGATTGAGTTGATCGTTTCATTAGGTTATTACTTGCTATATAGAGTTTTCTCATGCTATAATGTTCCCATGTATGTGGAAGTCGTCCCCAACCGCGGCTCGCCCCCTGCCATCCTCCTGCGCGAAGGCAAGCGCGAAGGCTCCAAGGTCCGCAAGCGCACCCTCGCCAATCTCTCGGCCTGGCCCCCCGCCAAGCTCGACACACTCCGCAAGCTGCTCAAAAACCAGCCCCTCGTCAGCCCCGAGCAAGCCTTCTCCATCGTCAGCTCCCGCCCCCACGGCCATGTCGAACTCGTGCTGGAGGCCTTTCGCCGGCTGGGCTTGCCCGCCTTGCTCGACCGCTCCCCCTCGCCCCAGCGCTCGGCCGTGCTCGCCATGCTCGCCCAGCGCCTGCTGCAGCCCGCCTCCAAGCTCGCCACCACGCGCCTCTGGCACAGCACCACCCTGGCGGCCGAACTGGCCCTTGGGGACGCTGACGAAGAGCACCTCTACGCCGCTATGGACTGGCTGCTGAAGCGTCAAGACCGCATCCAGCGACGCTTGGCCCAACGCCACCTCGATGACGATTCCCAAGTCCTGTACGACGTCTCGAGCAGCTACTACGAAGGCCGCACCTGCCCGCTGATGCGCTACGGCTACAGCCGCGACGGCAAGCGCGGTCGTCCGATCGTCGTCTACGGCCTGCTGGCCGACGCCCAAGGCCGCCCGCTGGCCGTGCAGGCCTATCCCGGCAACACGGCCGACCCGACCACCGTGCCGGACCAAGTCCAGATCCTGCGCGAGCGCTTCGGCCTGCAACGCGTAGTGCTGGTAGGCGACCGCGGCATGCTCACCGACACCCAGATCGAGACCCTGCGGCAATACCCCGGCTTGGGCTGGGTCTCGGCCCTGCGGCATCCCGACATCCGCAAGCTGGCGGACGACAACAGCGTGCCAATGTCGCTGTTCGACACCCGCAACCTGGCCGAGATTCACTCCCCGCTGTATCCCGGCGAGCGTCTCATCGTGTGTCGCAACCCGGCCTTGGCCGAGCGCCGCCAGAACAAGCGCGAGGCGCTGCTGGCGGCCACCGAGGAGGCTCTCGAGCGCATCCAGCGCGAGGTGCGGCGGCGCACCAAGAAACCGCTGCTAGCGACTGAGATCGCCGAGAAGCTCGGGCGTGCCAAGCAGCGCTGCAAAGTCGGCAAACACTTCCAGACGGAGATCGCCGACGGCCTCTTCGAGTTCCGCCGGGACCCGCACTCGATCGAGCGCGAGGCGAGCCTAGACGGCCTGTACGTGATCCGCACCAGTGAGGCTGAGAGCCGTCTGCAGGCCGCCGATGTGGTGCGCAGCTACAAGCAGCTGACGCGGGTCGAGAGAGCCTTCCGGTGTCTCAAGACGGTCGACCTGCTGGTGCGCCCGATCCGCCATCGCAAGCCGGACCGCGTGCGGGCACACCTGTTGCTGTGCCTGCTGGCGTACTACGTGGAATGGCACCTGCGGCAGGCCTTGGCGCCGCTGCTGTTCGCAGACGAGGACTTGGCGGGCTGGCAGGCGCGGCGGGACCCGGTCGCGCCCGCCAAGCCGCGCAAGAGCCTGCAAACGAAGAAGAACGGGCGCACAACGTCGGACGGTTTGCAACTGCACAGCTTCTCAACGCTACTCCAGGCCATGGCGACGCGCTGCCGCCATCAATGCCGCTTGCACGGCGATGCGGACGGGCCCACGCTAGAGCGGTTGACCGAGCCAAGCGCCCTCCAGCAGCGGGCACTTGAACTGGTCAGAACGTTCCCAGTGGACTACAACTCCAAATCCAGCTAAGCGAAGATAGAACAAGGACTTATCGCGAATCTTGCCCCGGAACTTCAGATTAGAAACGGTCAGCGTAGCAACGGAGCAAGTTTCTCACCTATTTCGGCCTACACGTGAATCGGATTCCAAGGGCATCTTTGGTGGAGGCCCTAGGAACCGAGCAGGCTGATCAGCCTGCAGGCTCGCCTCTCTTCCCTGATCGGCGGCTCGGCGGCCATTTGGCTATGATTGTGCTTCTTGTGCCGTCGCTGTCGGGAAAGCGATGCTAGAGGCGCTCAACTTCCGCCGGTACCGAGGATTCGAGTCGTACCAGCTGGCCGATCTGGCACGGGTCAACCTCGTGGTTGGCAAGAACAACTGCGGTAAGACATCGATTCTTGAGGCGATCGAACTGCTCGTGTCCGGAGGGCGCGTCTCCGCTTTGCGTGAATCAGCGGTGCGCCGTGGTGAACTCGACGAACACGTGAGCCACGGAGTCGATATCTCCCACGTGTTCCACGGCCGCCACTGCACGCCAGGCGCTGCTTTCGAGTTGTCCAGTCTCGGAACCCTGCGGCGCCTCGAAGGCAAAATACTAGCCCTGGACGATATTGGAGATGCCACTGCAGACCGGTGGCTGGTGATGGCGAAACGACGTCGGCGGTTCGATTCGGACGAAGAGCCGCCGACTGCATTCGGGTTGAGCCTGATCCCCGATGGGCAGCAGCCGATTGTGCTTCGGATCACCGAGAACGGTTCCCTCTTGGATCGCTTCGGAGGGCGTACACCTAGCACTCAAATCCCCGGCAGAGTAGCCCGCTTCTTGGATTTCCAACCGTCATCCATGCTCAACGCGTGGAACGATGTGGTGACCGAGGGGCGTGAGGCGGAGGTCGTCGAGGCTATGCGCATTCTGATGCCTGAGATCGATTCGGTCCATTTCTTGGCTGGCGGTCGGCGCAACGGAATCTTGGTTGGGCAGCGGAATGTCGCGCCACGTTTGCCACTAGTCTGCTACGGGGATGGCATGCGCCGATTGTTGGCGATTAGCCTCGCTCTCGCGAGCACGAAAGACGGGTGCCTCCTGATTGACGAAATCGACACGGGCCTTCACTGGACGGTCATGGAAGACATGTGGCGGCTCGTCATCGAGGCCGCACAACGCTCCAACGTCCAACTCTTCGCGACCACGCACAGTCTTGATTGTGTCAAAGGACTTGGAACGCTGATTCGATCCCGACCCGACCTAGCTAAGCTCGTAGCCGTTCAGAAGGTACATCAATCATTGAACCAGTCGGTCCGCGTTGCCGGTGAGGACATTTCAATTGCGGTCGAACAAGATATTGAGGTTCGCTGACGGGATGCCCCGGGACGAACTGCCCATTCTTCGTGTCGAAGGCAAGGACGACCGGTACGTGATCGAGCACCTGCTCTCACGACACGGAATCGACTGGCAGATTGTTGAGATCAAGTACTCCAACGACGGAGATGAAGACTCAGGAGGCAAGAATCTACTATTGGACGGGATACCGGCAAGTCAGTCGGGTTTGTGCCGGATGCCAATGGTGTCGCCTCTGACCGGTGGAGAGCGGTTCGAGACCGGCTTGGGGACCTTGGGCTAGCGCTCCCAGACAAGATACCTGAAAGCCGCTTCGTTGGCGATGCACTGAAGGTGAAAGCCCGCGTCGGCGTTTGGTTGATGCCGGACAATCGACGGTCGGCTGCTCTTGAAGAGTTTCTAGGGAACCTCGTTCATGACAAAGATGGGCTGCTTCAACACGCCGAATCATCGACGGCGGAGGCCCTGCGGCTAGGCGCAAGATTCCCCGATGCCAAGCGGCGCAAGGCCGTGTTGCACGCTTGGCTTGCTTGGCAACGATGCCCTGGTCTGCCATACGGCCTTGCGATTACGGCGCACTATTTCCAGCACGACAGTGCCGCCGCACTCTCGTTCGTCGACTGGTTCCGAAGGGTATTCGAAACCAGTTGAGGTGGCCGCGAGCGGCTGCGGCGTTACGGACTGGGCCGAGTTGATCGCGCCCAGCTCGGCTTAGCACGAGACTTGAGAGTCCCGGTCCGACATGGTGGTGATGTTGCTTGCCGCAAAGAATCTGGATCATGACAGCTGCCCCTAGGAGTTGCTTACTTTGGGTGCGAGCGCCCTTCGATTCAAGTCTGAGCTGTGCCCACGATCAATGGGCACCCAAGGTCGTGCGTACGGTGAGGAGCATAAAGCACCGATTGCCGTGGTCTGGCATTTGCCCCATCCAAGCTAGGCTCGGAGCATTGGCCCAACGCACTTCCGACCGGATCCTGCGCCTGGATGGGAACTACCGCACGGTTGGAGCGTTCGGCAGTAGTGCTAGGGACCGAGACACCCCGGTCGAGACCTGTTCGCAGCTACCTGTGAGGCTGCCGAATAGCGACTGCTGACGGCAATGCTCCGATCTTGCTTTGAGCAGACACCCTCTTGACTAGAAGAAATTGTTCCACTACTCTCAGATTCCTGTTATAGTCATTTAATAGATCAGAAACAATTCTGCTCTGCGACAAGATTATGGCAATGAGAGAAGCCTGTGACTCTCTTATGGCGCAATTCGCAGCGTCACGAGCCCTTTGCTCAGCGAAGGACTGCAAGCGGACAGCCAACACCGACCTTCGAGCTGAACAGACTAGTCGATGAAGGAGACTGACCATGCATCAAAAAGTAGATCAACCGGACGATCTCTTATTCCCTGTGCGCAACGTGCCCGTCTACGCTGACCTGCGCGGTGGGGCCGATGAGGGGCTGCAACGAGACCCGCACAAGCGGGCCGGCGAGGGGCTGCTCCGAATTCCAAGCCAGCGCGCCATCGTGAATTGCGAGACGAACCGAGTGATTTCGGTGGTGAGCGAAAACTACCAAGTCGTGACGAACCGCGAGGCGCTCCACTACGCCCAGCTCTGTTGCCAAGCAGCATTTCCCGAATCGGCACAACAGCAATGGCGCATTCTCGAGGCCCGTGCTCCCTCGACGAGGGGCAGCTGCCGGATCGACTTGGTGCATCCCGCCTCCGCGCTTGACTTTGGCGGGCCAAAGTTCCGCGGGAAGGCGGACAGCTTTGGCCCGTTCGTGCGAGTAACCAACAGTTACAACAGAAGTCGCGCCTTGGGGTTCGAGATCGGATTCTTTCGAAAGGTCTGCTCGAACGGCATGATCCTGCCTGAGGCCAGCGTCAGGTTTTCCATCAATCACAACACGCGCAAGATCTCTGAGCACGTAGCGTTCGAGGTGCAAGAGGACAGGTTCAAGCGGCTCACGGAGAAGTTCCAGGCATTTCTCGCGCCTCTGTGGGAATGCCATGTTCCGCTCAACTTGTTCGCTCCGGCCACGCGCGCTGTCTTGCGGATCAGCCAGCCCGATCCGCTGGGCAAGCGGCAACAGGAGCCTTGGGAGAAGCTCGCTGCCCACCTACAGTCGGTATCGGAGAAATACGCTTGGGAGATGGGCCTGAACGGATACGCCCTGATGAACGTCATCACCGATGTCGCCACCAGGCCCCCCAAGGGCCCGTTTATCCGCAGGGAGCAGCACGGGCTGCAGAGGTCGGCCGGCATCTGGCTGGCAGACTTCAGCGAGGAGTGTCGCAAGCCAGGATTCGAGGTCAAAGCCTATGTCCACCGGCTTGAGGAAGAGCTAACGAGCCGAGAACCTACCAGGCGGGTCGGCTCGGCACTCGTGGCCTGAGCCACGCCGTGGGTTTGACGACGCGCCACTTGCGGAGCCGGGAAGCTCCTAAAAGCGCATGCCAGTGAAGCCGCCGTCCACAAAGACCTCGGCCCCGGTGACGAAGCTTCCGGCATTGCGAGCCACCAGCAACAAAGCCGCACCCACCAGTTCGGGCGGCTCGCCGAAGCGAGCCATCGGGGTCTGATCCATGATCTTCTGCACACGCTCCGGCTGCAGGATCTTGCGGTTCTGCTCGGCGGGGAAGAAGCCCGGGTTGAGCGAGTTTACGCGCACGCCGCGGGTGGCATACTCGCGGGCAACGTTCTTGGTCAGGTTGTTCACCGCGGCCTTGGAAGCCGAATAGGCGAAGACCCGGGACAGCGGAAGGTGTGCGCTGACGCTGCCGATGTTTAGGATCGAGCCGCCATTGTCCTGAGCCGCCATGACCGGCGCGAAGATCTGGCAACCCAGATGAGTGGCCTTCAGATTGGTGTCGAGCACCGTCTGCCAGTCGTCGTCGACGATCTCTTCGTACGGCACCGCCGAATTGACACCCGCGCAATTCACCAAGATGTCAATCCGGCCATGTCCGGCCCGTGCGCCGTCCCGCAGTTGTTCGAACGACTCTCGCGATGTCACGTCGACCGCGGCAAACTCGGCTGATCCGCCGCCGTCTCGGATCGCCGCGGCGCGTGCCTCGCCCCGCTCTCGCGAGCGTCCCGCCACGACGACATGCGCACCAGCCCCGGCGAGCCCGTCGCAGAGCGCTCCGCCGAGCACGCCGGTGCCGCCAATTACGATCGCAACCTCGGAATCGAGACCGAAGAGCCGTTGGAGAAATTCTGCTGTAGTGGGCATCATTCGTTACCTTGGCACTTCCGCAGCGGCGAGCGCAAACCGGGCCAAGCGCGCGACAGGACGATGCGCGGATAGCTGGTCACCGTGCCGCCAGACTCGATGTCATGGAGTCTTTGCTCAACATCGCGCGCGATCCTGCCGGTCTCCACGCCATCCCAATCCGGCAGGTAGCCTTGGATCTTGCGCAAGCCCTTGCGCAGCTGGCGTGTCGTGCCGTTGCGGTTGCCCCGCCCAGCGTGGTAGAAGCCGACTGCGAAATGGATCAATGCCTGCAGGAACCAGCGATCGGGCTGCTGCGAGAATGTCCATAGCTCCTCGAGCACCTCGTGGCACTCGAAGAAGTCCTCGCTATTGAATAGGTCGATGCCCTGCTGGAACAGGGTTTGCGCGTCACTATCGGCCATCTCCCGGCCTTTCAGAATAGCCAGCGGCAAGCGTTACACTCAGAAACATCCATGGTCCGTCGCTTGCCTGTCTTCGTCCTGCTGTTGGCCAGCCTGCTGAAGGCGCAGACCACGCCCTTGAGTGGGTCCGCCGAACTGCACGAACTTCTCGACCGGCTGAACACGGTCGGCACCGTGCTCATGCTGGGGGCACACCCTGACGATGAGAACACCGCCGTGATGGCCTATTTCGCCCGCGGCCTGCACCTGAGGACCGTGTATTTCTCAGCGACTCGCGGCGAAGGAGGCCAAAACCGGATCGGCACCGAGCAGGGGCATCTCATGGGCGTCATCCGCACTCACGAGCTGCTGGAAGCGCGCCGGATCGACGGGGGAGAGCAGGACTTCGCCACAGTCGTGGACTTCGGCTACACCAAGACGCCGGAAGAGGCCCTGAGCGTGTGGGGCGAGGAGACGCTGCTGCGAGACATGGTGCGCTCCATTCGGACGATTCGTCCCGACGTCATCGTGTCACGGTTCCCTCCGCATCCGGGGTCGGGCGGGCATGGCCAGCACACGGCGGTCGGCTGGACCGGCCCGGTCGCCTTCGAGGCTGCGGCAGACGCGCAGCGATTCCCTGAACTCGGACTGCCGCCATGGCAGGCCAAGCGTTACTACTTCAACGTCTTTGCCTTTGGTCGCCGCATGGAGCAGCAAGCAGCCCAGCAACCTGGCCGACTTCGCGTAGATCTGGGCGGGTACGACCCCGTGCTGGGCAAGTCCTACGCCGAGATCGCCGGCGAGAGTCGCAGCATGCACAGAAGCCAGGCCATGGGCGCGTCCCAGCGCAAGGGCAGCGTGCCTGCATTCTTCGAGTACGTAGCCGGGGCAAGAGTGACTGAAGATCTGTTCGAGGGCATTGACACGAGCTGGGGTCGCGTCCCCGGTGCAGCCGAGGTCGCCGAGCACTTGGCCCTGGCGCGCGAACGCTACCGTCCCGGCCAGCCCGGCGAGACGCTCGCGCACCTACTGGAGGCCTACGAGGCACTCAAGCCACTGTCGGGCCCGGATGTGGATTACAAGCGAGCCGAACTCGTGCGGGCGATCGAACTGGCTGCGGGCATCTGGGTTGACGCTACCGCAGATCGCTGGGACGCAGCGGCAGGTGGCGAAATCGAGGTCACTGCGCGGGTGCTGTGGCGCACCGGGCCTGCGTGGAAGTGGACCGCCACGAGGCTCGAGGGCGTGGTGGCTTCAAGCCTCGGCAGTGCGGTAGCCCTAGAACCCAATCGAGTCGCCGAGCAGGCCGGGGACGTGGAGATTCCGGCCGATGCTTGCTATTCGCAGCCGCACTGGCTTCCGGCGCGCGATGCCAGGTGCGCGGTCCTAGGGGATACGCCGGGACCGGCGCCCGTTCTGCGGGCCGTGTTCCATTTCGAGACGCCGACGGGACTTGAGATCGAAGTGGAAAGGCCGGTTGCGTACCGCTGGGTAGACCCCTCGCTAGGCGAGCGTACGCGGCCGCTGGCCGTGGTGCCGCCCCTGACGGTTGCATTCGCTCGCGAGAACCGCATCTTCACGGATTCGGAACCCACAACAGTCGCGGTGCGACTGGCATCGAACCAAGGCCCTGTGGATGCCACGGTAAGCCTGACAGCACCAGAGGGATGGATGGTATCTCCGGCGCAATCAGAAGTCCGATTCCAGCGCCGGGGGCAAGAGCTCACTGCCGAGTTCGAGTTGACGCCGCCTGAGGGTGCCTCGGGCGGCGAGTTGGCCGCCGTTCTAACTGCCGACGGCCGGAGGATCCGTTCGGGCATGCGCACCATAGAATACGCGCATATCCCTGCAACGCCCGTATTCCCCCGGGCCGCCATGCGGGTAGAGCGGCTAGACGTTGAATTGCTAGCTCGTGAGATCGGCTACGTGATGGGAGCAGGCGACAAGATCCCTGATGCATTGAGGGAACTCGGAGCGAACGTCACGCTCTTGACCGCAGAAGACCTGGCGGCCGGCGATCTGGGCCGATTCGATGCCTTGGTGACCGGTGTCCGAGCGCTCAACACAAGGCCCGACCTGCTGGCGGCGCGCGAGCGGGTACTGGCATACGTGGAGAACGGCGGCACCATGGTCGTGCAGTACAACACCGCATCGTTCAGGCGAGGAGGGCCGGGCGGTGGGCCGCCCACCACGCTGGGACCATTTCCGATGACGGCTTCGAGGCTGCGCGTGACCGACGAACACGCCCGGGTGGGGTTCCCCGCAGGGGCGGACCACCCTTTGCTCAGCGTTCCGAATCGCATCACCAACGATGACTTTGAAGGCTGGGTGCAGGAACGCGGCTTGTACTTCATGTCGGACTGGGACGAACGCTACGATGCGGTGCTGGAGTGTGCCGACGAAGGCGAGGATCCCTTGGCGGGCGGATTGCTTTACGCTCGCTACGGCCAGGGCGTTTATGTGTTTACGGGCTATTCGTGGTTTCGGCAATTGCCGTCGGGCGTGCCCGGCGCGTTTCGGATCTTCGCCAACTTGATTAGTGCAGGCAAGGCGCTGAAGCCGTGATGTCGCGGTTCGCCGCTGCAACACGACCCGTTCAAGAGGGAACTATAGAGGGAGCCGAGCCCTATCGAGACTGCGCCTCTGACCGACAAGGGAAGACACGGAATCTCGGGAAGCGACGTCAATCATCAACGCAATCATCGCGAGGCTTGTGGGTTGAGGATCCAGATCGGATCTTAACGGCAAGCGCCGAGGCAGATTG
Source organism: Bryobacterales bacterium (assembly GCA_965207255.1). Classification (GTDB taxonomy): domain Bacteria; phylum Acidobacteriota; class Terriglobia; order Bryobacterales; family UBA6623; genus VXMF01. Next base: position 3,190,695 of record OZ242276.1, read on the forward strand.
AGCCACCGCCCTTCATCTTCACGATCGAGGAACGGCTTTGGGGAACGGTGCCTCGGCCCTAGGGACTGCCTTCCGGCGGAGGGGCATGAGTCGCCAGAGCCCGGAGTTGCTCCTCCAGCGCCCGCGCTTTCTCGTCCGCCTCACTCACTCGCTGCTCTGCCGCGCTGACTCGCTGCTGCAACGCTTGCTTCTCGTGCTCCGCTGCCTGCAACGCCCGGAGGGTCTCCGAATAGGTCGCCAATGCCTGCCCCCGTAGCGGATCCCAGAAGCGCAGCAGCCTGCCTTCCGCCCGCAGCTCCAGCCCCAACTCCTCGCTCCGGTGCCAGTTTTCCGCTCGCCCGGGCCGCACCTGCTCGTACCGCCCGCCGACCAGCCGCCAACCCACCAAGCCCTCCCGGATCAGGACGCCCAGCGGGTCGAAGCGCCAATATTCGCGCACCCCCATCTGCTCGTACGTGGCGCGCTTGCTGGTCGCGTCCAAGCGGCTCGTCGAGTCCGACGCCACCTCCACCACCAAGGCCGGCACCACCCCGCCTTCCTCCCAGATCATGTATGAGCGGCGCTCCTTCTTCTCCACGCCCAGCACCACGAACAGGTCCGGTGCCAGCATCGCCGAGGGGTCGCCGTGGCGGTAGTAGAGCGCCATGCTGCCTGCCACGTAGACATCCTGCCGGGCCTCGAAATGCGTTTTCAGTTGGTAGCGCATGTCGACGATGGAATTGGCATGCGGGTCGGTCTCCATCAGGATCTTGCCGTCGGAATAGGGGTACTCCAGCGGCTGTTCTGCGGCGCGGCCGGTGACGGGATCTAGGAGCGTGGCGGGAGCGGCCATGGCTGAAGCATAGCAGGCCAGAATCGGCCTGGCTCGGGCCTGCGCCCGCCTGCTCGCGGGCTCTCGTCAGCACAGCCGCCGAGGATGGCCGCCCGGCCGACGGGAGCTTGGCCCCACTCTCAAACTTGACTCAATCGGCAAGCTTGCGACGAGGCAAGGGGTCTGGTTCGGCAGGCGAGTCTTGCAAAGCGCAATACCGGACTTCCCCGCCACCGCACTTGCTGACAGGTGCGTGCGCGCAACGCGCTGCCGGCAATCGGCTCCAGGCTTGCCTTTCGCCCCGGGACGCTCTCGGCACGCGTTCTTCGATGAGGCTGATCGGCGCTAGTCAGCCCGAAATCCAAGCAGTTCTTCGGCTGGAATGACGGCCCGGACCGGCTCGACCGACGAGTCGCGTTCTGCGAAGGATTCGCCGTGGTCCTACAGCTCGCAACGGGTAGTTGGGGAGTGCTCAACGCGGAGTGCCACACCTGTGTTCCTGCAGACATCCGAAACGCGCGAGAAACCGCCACAGCCAGTCCTTGGAGGAAGGACCTCGCCGTCCGCGAACTCGAGAGGAGAAAGATGAGAAGACTGGAGGGGTAAGCGCTGATTCGCTACGCTGGCTCAGCGCTCAAAGCCTCGACAGATTCCTCCGCCTGTCGCCAAGGGCTTGGAAGCCCTCGGCACCCAAGACAGGGAACTCAACACGTACGATAGGCCGCTCGACAGCCCCTGAGTCCGCATGCTCCGAGGTGGAGCAGCTGCACTCGTATGCACGTGCCTAGCATGCCAGAACAGGACCGGGCTGGCGGAATGACGGCTAGACTTGTTGCAGGACCGGATTAGCCGGCCTGCTCCTGCCGGGCCTCGGGGTGCCAGGCAACCGCTCGCCGCTTCGCCGTCCCCCTCCGTGTGCACGGGCTCACCGCGCCGACAGCCTTCCAGCCGCCCGAAGCGGCAATCTCGCAGGTGGAGGAGCTGGAGCGCTTGAGCTGGGGCGGATAGGCCCGTGCGCCCGAAAACTGCTACCGAGCCTGCGACGGCTGCCAAACCGGAGTTCAACCAACCAAGTATTCACAACGGCCAAGTTCTCCGAAGCGATGCGCTGGGCGAGCGAGACCCGCCTGATGCGGGCTTCCCTGCGGAGCATGCAATCGGCGACACAAAGCGGCCTCGGATCGGGCCAGCCCGCCTCATGTGCGATCAGGCCGCAGCCAAGTCTGCCAGCCGAACTCGGCACGCCAAGCTCAAGCCGCGCAGGTTGGACTCGGTTCCCCCTTCTGTGCGCCGATTGACACGCCAGTAAATCATCTCAGGAGAATGTGTGCGACAATGACAGGTAGGCGCTTCCGCTTTGCGTCGACATGCACTTGGAAACCGGCGACCCGCATGGTCGCCAAGCTGACGAAGGAAGCGGCCCGTCTTATCACTGTCCACACCGTCAGGGTGATCTGAGCAGCCTTCCGGCAGCTCCTCCACCGTGGAGGGAATCTAGTGGGGGTCGGGGCAGTATGCCCGCCACCCAATTGATCAATGGCCCCCCCTGTCCTCGCTCTTGCAGCGCACACCCGCTACCGTTCGTCCCCTAGTGGGCGGCCTCACCGGCTGGCCTGCTGAAGCACTCCGAAATAGGAACACCTGTGTCTTTCTCTACCATCGAATTGCATCCGACTCTCTTGAAGGGCGTCGACGAGCTGGGGTTCACCACCCCAACGCCCATTCAATCGCACGCGATCCCTCCGGCCCTCGAAGGGCGGGATCTTCTCGCCAGCGCCGTCACGGGAAGCGGCAAGACCGCCGCTTTCCTGCTCCCCATCTTGCACCGGCTCGTGGATCTGCCCCGGGGCACCACACGGGCCCTAGTCCTGGCACCCACCCGAGAGTTGGCCCTGCAACTCCTAGAGGATCTGCGGGCGTTGGCGCGCTATACAGGAATCAAGGCCGCGGCCGTCTACGGCGGCGTGGGAATGGGTCCGCAGGTGACGGCGTTTCGGCGAGGCGTCGACGTAATCATCGCCACGCCGGGGCGCCTGCTCGATCACTTCCAGCAAGGGCACTCGCCCCTGTCTGGACTGCAGTACCTAGTTCTAGACGAGGCGGATCGCATGCTGGACATGGGCTTCCTGCCTGACATCCGGCGCGTGCTTCGGCACGTGCCCAAACCCAAGCAGACGTTCTTCTTCAGCGCCACCATGCCGCGGCCGATCGAGGTTCTCACCCGTGAGATCCTCCGGAATCCGGTGAAGATCTCGCTTCAGCGCCGAGCTGCTCCGGCCGCAGGCGTGTCCCAGGCACTCTATCCGGTGCCCAGCAAGCGCAAAGGGGCACTCCTTGTGGAGTGCCTGAAGGACGGCCGCATCGACGACGCGCTGGTCTTCACCCGGACCAAGCACCGGGCGGACCGGGTGTGCAAGCTGCTGGTCCGAAACGGTATCGCCGCCGAGCGCATCCATGGAAACCGGTCACAGCCGCAGCGCACCAAGGCGCTCGCTGGATTCAAGGCAGGGAAGTACCGGGTGCTCGTGGCCACGGACATCGCTGCGCGGGGGATCGACGTCGAAGCCTTGGGACATGTGGTGAACTTCGACGTCCCTAACGTACCGGAGGACTACATCCACAGAGTGGGGCGCACCGGCCGTGCGGAGTTGACCGGAAACGCCATCACACTCGTGGCCCCGGAGGAGGAGTCCAACGTCGGCCAGATCGAGCGCGCCGTCGGATCCAAGATCCCAAGGGAGCGCTTGGAGGGCTTCTCCTATGCGACCTCCAGCGCCGAGGGGCCACTGGAGGTGCCTCGGGCCAAGCGCATCGCCGCGATTCGAGCCAGAAGGGCCCCGCGCCGGAAGCGAGCAGCCTAGCGAGAACCAAATCCGACGGCGCATTGCTTGGCAGACGTTGCTACCGGGCACGAGTCGTGGCCTCACAATCTTCCCCGAACGCCGCATGAGCGGGCCGCAGCGGGCGTTCTCATCGCGGGCACCTGGACAGTTGGGCTTGCCGCGGCGGGATCGGGCGTGGATTGTGCCGGGCCGGAAGCCACCCAACAGGTCAATCTCAGAGATGATCTGGGCGTGGCACCCTTCGAGGCCCGGCAGGCAGTCTGAGAGGGGGCTTCATCTGAGTGTCGCCAGTACCCGCAGACCCGCAAGGCTCAACCAGCGATTCTGCTTCTCGGTCACCGAAATGTCGCGCACCCCTTGGGTAACTTAGATTCGCCAAGAATCCGTGTATAGTGGCACACTGATACGTCGCTTGGAGCCAAGCAGGATGCGCACAACCAAGATTGTCTATTGGGAGGAGGATGGCTCGTGGATTGGCTACCTTCAACAGTTTCCCGACTATTGGACACAGGGAGAAACATTGGAAGATCTTGAGTCCCACCTCCGGGATCTCTACACGGATCTCACCAGCGGCGATCTGCTGGGAATCCGCAGGGTAGCCGACATTGCTGTCGCGTGAAGCGAGCCGCGCTCCTCAACAGACTCAAAGAGGCCGGGTGCGTGCCGGTTCGACACGGTGCTAAGCCTGACTGGTACCGCAATGTTGAGACGGGTGCTTCCCAACCCGTACCGCGCCATCGCGAGATCAAGGATCGCCTCGCCAAGGACAGTCTGGCAAAGCCGGATTGACACTAGCCGCCTTCAAATTCGCGCCCTTCGACTCGGCATGGCAAGGAATGGCTGCGATCGACCTGAATCCGCTAGCGGTACTGTCACCAAACCGGTCCTGCTCGCTGGCACGATGCTCGAACGCGCCCTGTCTATACCCGCTCGCGGTCCAGCAGTTTCTGCGTGAACGCCCGCATCCTGCGCTCCATGTCGGCAATCCGGTCGGGTTCCTCGGCGGCAAGGCTGCGCTGCTCGGAGGGGTCTTCGCGCAAGTTGTAGAGCTCCGGCCCTGCTTTGACTATCAAACTCCGTTCGGAGGCTCTGGCGCGTGAGTTCTCGACGAACCAGTGGTAGCTCCACTCGTCATGGCGGATCGAGATGCTCTCGTTGTAGTGGCAGCACACGGCTTCGTCGCGGATCTTCTCCTGCTGGCCCCGTATCAGCGGCATCAGGCTCTCGGAAGTCATGTGGGCGGGCCTGTCGATCCCTAGCCAGTCGAGGATGGTCGCTGTCATGTCGGTCTGTTGGGTATAGGAGTCAACCCGGCCTACTGGGTTGCCCGCTGGGTCGCGGATCATCAGGAAGGTCCGGGCGAGTTCTTCGTATCCCCATGGCCGGACCTTGCGCACGATGCCGTGGTCGCCGAATGGCTCGCCATGATCCGTCATGACCAGGATCATCGTGTTGTCGTACATGCCCATGCGCTTGACTTCATCCAACAAATAGCCGACCCACGCATCGACGAAGCGGATCACCGCTCCGTACAGTGACATGAGCTGGCGCAACTCTTCGGCGTCGAGATAGCCTTCGCTGTCTCCCGGTACCGGGCAGATGTTGCGCACCGCCCAGTCCGCGAAGCCCGGGTCGACCTGTTTGAGATAGCTCTCCGGCGGATCCCACGGCTCGTGCGGGCAGAAGTTGTCGATCCACAGGAAGAGATTCTCCTTGCGCGGCTGCTTCTCCAGCCATTCCACGGCCGAGCGCATGATGCGCGGCGTGAAGTGGTCCTCGTCGGTCTTCCAGTCGTGGCGGTTAGCGAGGTAAGCCCGGGTCTCCTGCTCTTCGTTCTCGCGCATCCCGCGCGGCTTGAACCAGGGAGCGACATCGATCGAGTCGATGATTGCCGGATCGCGCACGTACGGATCCTGCTCTTGGCCGCGCAGCCACTTGACGTCGTCGAATCCCCGCGAGAAGCCATAGGAGGGCTTGTGCAAGTGGTACGTGTCGCTGATCAAGCCCGTGCGGAAACCCTCGCTCCAGAGGATCTCCGGCAGCAGAGGGTGGTCTTCGGGATAGAGCACTTGCCAGCGACGGAATGGATAGGTGAAGCGCCCGGTGAGCAAGCTGGTGCGAACCGGCACGGTCGGCAAGCCTTCCGGGTAGGAGTGCGTGAAGAACGTCGACTCCGCTGCGAACTTGTCCAAGTTCGGGGTGGGCGCCTTGGAATTGCCGAAGGCCCCGAGATGGTCCCAGCGGAAGCTGTCCAGCATCAGGACGATGACGTTCTTGCCATCGAAGCGGCGGCGGCTCACCGGGCCCCATGTAGGTGGGCTGAACACACGTTCCCGCCCTGGCAGCGTGTATGCCGTGTGGTCGAAGCCGCTGACCGGCACGGGACCGGTCGGTCCTGCGGCGTTGTCCTTGCAACCCCACAGAGCGGGAGAGGAAGCCAGCAGGGCGGCTGCGGAACTCTTGGCGAATTGGCGGCGGGTCGAGTCGATTGGCATCGCGAAACCTGAGAATGGATGTGGAACTACTATAGTCAACCGGAAAAAAGAGCCTCACGTCGGCTGTTCCCGGAAGGTACGGCTCGATCTGGCCAGCACAGGCTCGGTTGAAGAACGAATCCACATTTGTAGAATGTAAATGCGATGCGTCTTTGGTGGATCGCAATCCTAGGGATTGTGCCGCTGGCAGCGGCGACGCCCGAAGCCGAGTTCTTCGAGTCCAAGGTGCGCCCGGTGCTTGCCGGTCGCTGCTATGGCTGCCACGCCGAGAACGCGACGGCGGGGCTGCGACTCGATTCGCGCGCCGGTTTGCTCAAGGGTGGGCGGTCCGGCCCCGCAGTCCATCCCGGGGATCCGGAAGGCAGCATCCTGCTGCATGCAGTCCACGGCATTAAGGGCCGCATGGGCATGCCGCCGGCCGGCCAGCGGCTCGAACCCCACCAGGTCGAGGCGCTCGAACGGTGGATCGCGATGGGCGCTCCTTGGCCGCTGTCTCCGCGCGAGTTCTTCCAAGCGCGTGTCAGGCCCGTGTTTGAGGCAAAGTGCCTCGGCTGCCACCTCACAGAGCCGCAGGGCGAGCTGCGCATGGACTCGCTAGAGGCTCTGCTCAGGGGCGGCAAGTCGGGCCCGGCATTAGTCAAGGGCGATCCGGACGCCAGCCTGCTGGTCAAGACCGTGCGTTACCGGCACGAGCTAAAGATGCCGCCGACGGAAGCGCTGCCGGCCAATGAAGTGGGTGACATCGAGCGGTGGATCGCCGACGGGGCGGTCTGGGGGGAGAGCGCCGGGGAAGCAGTAGGACCATACGAAATCAGCGAAGAGCACCGCCGACACTGGGCCTTCCAGCCACTCTGGCACGGCGCAGTTCCATCGCCGGCAAGCGCCGACGAATCTGCCAACGCGATCGACCGATTCCTGCTGGCGCGATTGGAAAGCGAGGGCCTAGAGCCATCTTCGCTCGCCAGCAAGCGCACTCTGATCCGGCGTGTGACCTACGACTTGACCGGGCTGCCGCCGACAATGCACGAGATCAGCGAATTCTTGGCCGATGATTCCGAAACGGCGTACTTCGACTTGGTTGAGCGCCTGCTTCAGTCGCCGCGCTACGGCGAGCGCTGGGGCCGCCATTGGCTGGACTTGGTGCGCTATGCCGACACGGCAGGCGATTCGGGGGATTTTCCAGTCCCAGAAGCGTACAAGTACCGCAACTACGTCATCGACGCATTCCAGCTCGACAAGCCCTATAACGACTTCATCCGCGAGCAGATCGCGGGCGACCTGCTGCCATCGGATGGCGAGGGTGAGCGCTGGAACAAGCTTGTGGCCACCGGCTACCTAGCCATCTCGCGCCGGATTGGCGTGAGCCCGCATCGGCTGCGCCACATCACGCTCGAGGACACGATCGATAACCTCGGCAAGACCTTCCTCGGCCTCAGCGTCCAGTGCGCCCGCTGCCACGACCACAAGTTCGATCCGATCCCCACTGCCGACTACTACGCGCTCTACGGAATTCTTGACAGCTCGGTCTTTCCGAGCCCCGGCGCGGAGCACCTGCCCTACCGCAGCAACTTCGTCTACCGGGTCGGCGCGGACAAGGCCCGCGAGGTCATGGCCGAATACGAGCGGGGCATCACTCGCTGGAACGACCGTGAACGAGAGAAGTTTCGCGAGTACCAGTCGTTCCAAAACATGCTGATCACCACCCCCGGACGCAACCGCATCGTTGTCTGGGAGGAGCTGCAGCAACTCCGCGCCGAGCGCGCAGTCTTCGCCCGCACCGAGCCGCCGCTGGAGACGGCCTACGCCATTACCGAGGGCGTCGGCAAGGACTCGCACATTCACCAGGCCGGCGATCCGCGTTCCAAGGGGCCCGAAGTCCGCCGAGGCTTCTTGCAAATCCTTGGCGGTGCCAAGTTGCCGCCGGCCTACGAGGGCAGCGGGCGCAAGTTGCTGGCTGATTGGATTGCCGACGAGGATAATCCGCTCACCGCTCGCGTGATGGTCAACCGCATCTGGCATCACCATTTCGGCATGGGATTGGTCAGCACGACCAGCGACTTCGGCGTGCGCGGCACGCCTCCCACGCACCCGGAGCTGCTCGACTACCTGGCCCGCTATTTCATCGATAGCCGTTGGTCGGTCAAGGCAATGCACCGCTTGATCGTCCATTCGAAGGCGTATCGGCAGGTCAGCTTCGACAGCGAACGCAATTTCGAGAGGGATCCCCAGAACCAACTCGTTTGGCGCTTCAACCGCAGACGCCTCGATGCCGAGCAGATCCGCGATTCGATCTTGGCATTCAGCGGCGAGCTAGATGCCTCTAGGGGCGGGCGGCATCCATTCCCCCACCGCCGGACGTATTTCTACCGCCAGCACGAACCCTTCGCGGAGTATTTCCCGACCAACCAGCGCTCGGTGTACATCATGCAGGGGCGGATTCAGAAGAATCCGTACTTGGACTTGTTCGACGGGCCGGATGGCAACCTGCCGCTGAGCGAGCGCAAGGCGACCACCACCACCCTGCAGGCTCTGTACCTGATGAACTCGGAGTTCATGCATAAACAGGCCCAGGCCATGGCGGAGCGCTGGAGTGCCGATTCGCCGGGGCGCGACGAGTTCTTGGAGAGGGCCACCGCAACCATCTTCGCTCGCCCGCCAAGCCCGCAAGAGACCGAGCAAGCTACGAGCTACTTTGCCACCGCTAGCGGCGCTGAAGAGCAAAAGCGCGCCGGCTATCTGCGGGCCATGCTCGCCAGCAACGAGTTCTTGTTTGTCGATTAGCGCAGGCAGGCGGCGGGAAACCGGGCCGATCCTTGGTCGCAAGCCTCGGCTGCCATATCAGCGCGTCTTGATCGGTCAATCGTCCGCAGTGTGCCGTGTGAACGGCTAGAATCTACTCTAACGAGGTTCGCAAGTTCCAATGCTTACAAGAATCCCAGTTCTCCCCCTCATCGCGGCCACAGGCTTGCTGACGGCATCCTTGGCTGCCCAATCGACCGTTCGCTGGAAGATCCACGACATGACGCGGCCCGTGCCGCGCAAGGTCGTCTCGCAAATGCAGCTCCCAGTGAAACCGCCATCCGACGCGGTCGTGCTCTTCGACGGCACGGACCTATCGAAATGGAGGGCTGCGGACGGCAGCCCGGCCAAATGGATCATTAAGGACGGCAATCTCGCGGCCGTGCCTGGCGGCGGCCCGGTCTTTACGCGCGATGGCTTCGGGGACATCCAGCTCCACGTCGAGTGGGCCGCGCCCACGCCGGGCCGCGGCAAGGGCCAAGGCCGCGGCAATAGCGGGGTGTTCCTGATGGGCAAGTACGAGATCCAAGTGCTCGACTCGTTCGAGAACGTCACCTACACCGATGGTCAGGCCGGGGCGCTGTACGGGCAGTATCCGCCGTTGGTGAACGCCAGCCGGCCGGCGGGGGAATGGCAGGCCTACGACATCGTGTTCCGGCGACCGCGTTTCCAGCCCGACGGGTCGGTCGCTCAGCCTGCGAGGCTGACAGTATTCCACAATGGCGTGTTGGTGCAGGACAACTCCAAAGCGTGGGGTCCCACTTCTTGGTTGCAGCACCTCCCTTACGAGTCCCACCCCGACCGCTTGCCGCTGCAGCTGCAAGATCACGGCAATCCTGTCCTGTACCGCAACATTTGGGTCCGCGAGCTTGAAGAGGAGCCGAGGCCCGGCCCGGGGCGTCACCAAACAAAGCCGCTGATGACGATGACGCCGGTGATGCTGGACCGTTACGTCGGCACCTACAGCCAGGGGCGGGGCCTGCCGACCGTGATCGAGCGCGACGGCACGACGTTGTACGCGACGTTTGGCATGCTGCCGCCGCTGGAGCTGCTACCGCACTCGGAAACGGAATTCTCGCTGCGCTGGACGGCCGGAACAGTCGAGTTCGAACTTGCCGCGGATGGCCGACCCAAGCAATTGATCTTTCACATCGGAGGCGAGGCGAGGCCAGCTGTCCGGTCGTCGGATTGACGCCGACATGGGTCGCCTCGGAGTTTCTCGTAAGCGGCGGGGACTGGAGCGCGGCCGCTGAATTCTCCTAGTCTATGCAGCGGTGAGAGGCGATGGAGAAGTGGGCTGCTCTGCTTGTTGCGATCTGCGCAGGATTGAGCTTCGCTGATCAGGCGGCAGCCGGCGACTGGCCGACGTTTGGGCATGACCCGGCCCGAACCGGCTGGGCGCGCACCGAAAGAACGCTTGGGCCCGACAATGTCGGGGACTTAGAGTTGAAGTGGAAGGCCGAGGTCGACAACCAAGCTGAGTACTTGGTTTCGCTGACTGCGCCGGTAGTCGGCACTGGCGTCTCCACCCGGCTGGGCGTGCGCGACGTGGTCTATGTCGCCGGCAAGCAGGGCGGGGTGTTCGCACTCGATTCCGCCACGGGAGAGCAGCTCTGGGACTGGAAGCCGACGCTGTACCAGTTGCCCACGAACAACGGGCTCCAAGGCAGCGTCTACTGTCCTAATGGTGTCAACGCCACGCCGACCCTCGATGTCCGCAGCGGCATCCTGTACACCATCGCCGAATCGGGTGCGCTATGGGGCTTGGACATGGGCAGCGGCACGGTTCGCTATTGGCCCGTCCAGTTCGTGCCGCCGTTTTCCAAGAACTGGAGCCTCAACCTTGTCCGCGACACGATCTACACGACACTGGCGCAGGGCTGCGGCGGCAGCCTGTCGGGGTTTTACTCCATCGATATCAGCGACCGGCAGCGACCGGTGGTGCGCCAGCGCCTGCTCTCCAACACCTCCACTGGCGGAATCTGGGGCAGGGGCGGCCCGGTCGTCGGAGAGAACGGCCGGGTCTACGGCTCGACCGCCGACGGGCCGTTCGACGCAAGGGGTGGGGACTATTCCAACGCGGTGGTCGCGGCGTCGCTGGACGAGCTCGAGCTGGTGGACTACTTCCTGCCCCGCAATCACTGGGAACTCTTCAAGCTCGACCTAGACTTCGGCGCGGCCAGCCCGGTCTGGTTTGGGTGGAAGGGCTACAACCTCCTCGCGGCCGGAGCCAAGGAGGGCGTGGTCTACCTGTTGGATGCCGACCGGCTGGGCGGGCGCGACCACCAAACGCCACTGCTGGAGGGCATCAGGCTCGGCAATGATCCCAAGGACATCGGTTCCTACGGCATCTGGGGCGGCCTTTCGACATGGGCCGACGAGCAAGGCCGGCGCTGGGTTTACGTGCCCATGTACGGCCCGCCTTCGAAGCAGGCTCCCGCATTTCCGCGCTCGCATGGCCCGACGGCCGATGGCAGCGTGATGGCGTTTGAAGTCACGGCAAACCCAGACACGGGCAGGCCGGAGCTGACGCCGGCGTGGATTTCAGGCAATCTGAAGGTGCCGGAGCCGGTCGCCTTGGCAAACGGAGTGGCGTTCGTGCTCGCCAACGGCGAGAATACCGAGCAGCGCACCTCGGTGGAAGAGCGGCAGACCACGAATACCCAGCCTGCGGTCTTGCATGCATTGGATGCGCGGACAGGCGACGAACTCTACAACAGCGGCGACGCCATGGGCACATGGGTGCATTTCAGCGGCATTGCCATCGCCGAGGGACAAATCTATACAGTGGACTACGACTCGGTGGTCTACTGTTTCGGCCTCAAGGGCAAATAGGAGCCGGGCGAGCCGGTGCCAGCCGAGTCAAGGAGTGCTTACGATGCGTTTGAGAACGATCCTGTCCGCCCTGCCGGTGGCATTTGGCATGTTCGGCTGCGGCTCGCCGCCGGCTGAGACGGACCAGCGTCCTAATTTCATCATCGTCTTCGCGGACGACCAAGGCTACGGTGATCTCGGTTGCTTCGGCGCCACCGATTTCAAGACACCTCGCATCGATCAGATGGCCCGCGAGGGCATGCGCTTTACGGATTTCTATGCCCAGGCTGTCTGCGGTCCATCGCGCACCGCGCTGCTGACGGGCAGCTATCCGATCCGCGTGGCAGAGTACGGCAACGAAAAGAACAGCTTTCCGTACGTCCACGAGAAAGAGATCTTACTGCCCAAGGTGCTGCAAGAAGCAGGCTATGCCACGGGCATGGTCGGCAAGGTAGACATCACTCAGCGCCGCCGGGGCTTCAAGCCGGTCCTCAACCCCGTGCGGCGCGGGTTCGACTACTGGTTTGGCGTGGTGGGCGCGAATGACAGCGGCGAGGTTCACTGGATCTACCGCAACGAGGAGCGGATCCAAGAGTCTGCTGGAGTCGATGACCTGACCCGACGCTACACCGATGAAGCGCTCGGTTTTATCAGGCAGAACCAGGACCGCCCGTTCTTCCTTTACATCGCCCATACGATGGCGCATGTGGTGCTGGGCGTTACAGAGCCCTTCAAGAGCCGCTCAGAGCGCGGATTGTACGGAGACGTGATCGAGGAGCTTGACGCCAGCACCGGCGAGATCGTCGACCTGCTGGCCGAATTGGGGCTGGATCAGAACACGATTGTGGTCTACACCTCCGACAACGGGCCGTGGAGCAACCACTCCTTACCCCAGTACACGGCTGCCATCACTGAACATGCCGGATCTGCCGGGCCGCTGCGGAGTGCCAAGGGCACGACCTGGGAAGGCGGCATTCGCGTTCCGACCGTGATGTGGGCACCCGGCTACATCCCCGCCGGAGCGGAAACGGGGGAGGTGGCCACGACCATGGACCTGCTGCCGACGTTCATTCGGATGGCCGGAGCCGAGTTACCCGCCGACCGGACCTTGGACGGGCGGGATATCGGCCCGCTGATGCGGGCAGAGCCGGGAGCGGAGAGCCCGCACGAGGCGTTTTACTACTACCGCGAGACGCATCTAGACGCGGTACGCAGCGGCCCGTGGAAGTTGGTATTCCCCCGGCCGGGCCGCAACGAATCCGAGTGGCTGCTGTCGCGGGGTGGCGCCTTCTTGGGCGAGATCCTCGAGCCGGTCACCGAGCTGGCGCTGTATAACCTCGACTCCGACATCGGCGAGACTGCCAACGTTGCCGCCGACCATCCTGACGTGGTCGAACGCTTGACGGCTCTCGCCGACGCTGCGCGCGAGGAACTCGGCGACTATGACCGAATCGGGACGGGCGTGCGGTTTTTCGAGGAGGGTCCGAAGTGGCCTCGGCGACAGCAGTGGATGAAACAATAGGTGCTGTGGACAGGTTCCGGCGGTAGCTGCGCCGCCAGGCGAATCCAGCCTGTGTTCTCTGATCGCGAATCGGCTAAGACGGTGGGCCGCTCGCTTCAGGGCTGTCGCCATGCCCGTCGAGTGAGCAACCCTCCCACCGCGCCACAACCGCCGGCGCGACGCAGTGGCTCGCGACGTTGACACTGGTGCGGATAGGGTCGATCAGCGCATCGATTCCCAGCAACACTGCCAGGCCCTCCATAGGCAGGCCGTGCCCTTCGAACACGGCCGCCAAGACTACGAAGTTCGCTCGCGGCACGCCCGCCACTCCCTTGCTGGTCAGTTTCAACGTCAATAGGATCACCACCTGCTGCTCCAGTGAGAGTTGGACACCGGATGCCTGCGCGATGAACAGCGTTGCCATGCCGAGATGGATGGTGCTTCCGTTCAGGTTCAAGCTCAGGCTCAGCGGCGCAACCACGCCGAGAATCCGGCGCGGCACGCCGAAGCGTTCCAAGTTCTCCAAAGTCTGCGGCAGCGCCGCCGCGCTGGAAGTCGTCGCGAATCCGATCACAAAGGGCTCGCGGGTGAAGCGGGCAAAGCGTCCGACTGGCACGCCGAACAGCAGCAAGGAGCCCAGCAAGATCACAGCCAGAAACAGGGCCTGCGTGGCCCACGCAACGGCCGAGAACGCGACCAACCCCTCCAATACGCTTTCTCCGCCGCCTGCGAAGGCGTTGGCTGCGGCCGCAAACACGGCCAGCGGCGCGAGGTACATGACGTAGTCGGTGTAGCGGAACGCCACCTCGGCGAGCGCATCGGCAAACTCCACCACCGGACGAGCCTTCTTGCCGACTGACAGGCAGGCAATGCCGAACAGGAAGCAGAAGACTACGATCTGGACCACGTCACCGCGAGCCAGTGCGTCCACGATGCTCGTGGGGACGGCCGATTCCAAGGCTTCGGCCAAGGTCGTCGCCGGTGCCGAGCCGACGGCCGCTGCAGATTCTATAGCGAAGCCAGCGCCGGGTTGCGTCAATTCCACGGCGAACCAGCCCAGCAGCAGAGCGATCGTCGTCGCGGTCTCGAAGCAGACGACGGACTTCCAGCCTAGGCGTCCGAGCGAGCCAAGGCTGCCGGCACCGGCAATCGCGCGTAGCAGGACACCAACCAGCACGGGCGCAATGATCGAGCGGATTAGCCGCAGGAACATCGTGCTGAGGAATTCGAGCCGTTCGCCCCATTGTGGAGCCAGCAAGCCCAAGCCGGCTCCTGACGCCATGGCCAGAAGCATCCATGAGGTCAAAGATAGCTTGGGCAAGCGGGCCACGAATCAGATCCGGCATCGATCAGCGTACCAATGCCGCCTCCGCCAGCAGCCCGGCGGCACCGTCAGCGCGACCTTGGCTGACTACAGCGATCGAGGGCAAGGCCCTGAAGCAAGGGAGCGATCACTGGCACTACGCTTGCGGCGCGTCGTCGGCCGAAGGCCCGTACATCCCGGGGATCGGAATGTCGTTGATGCGCAGGTAGACGCCGAGCTGCGCCCTGTGATGGATCATGTGACTCAGGATCATCGTCCGCAATACGGCGATGCGCGGCATCTTGAACAGTTTCTTGCCGCCGCTGTAGAGCGTCCATGGCTTGACCATCGCCTCGTCGCTGAGTTCCAGAATCGCCTCCCTAGCACCAGCGACACCGTTGTCAAAAAAGTCGAGCAGTTTGGCGGTGCTCGTTGCGACGTACGGCTCGAAAGGGGGGCCGTCGGCTGGATTGACATCGAGGCTGTCGAGTCTCGCTGTAGAGGTGCCCCACCCCCCCGTTTCGGCTATATGGCCTGCCAGCCGTGCCAGGGTCATCGACTTCGGATGAGGCTGGTAGTCCAGCACGTCCTCCGACACACGTTCGAGCATCCGGCGCGTGTTGGCGGTTTCCGGATCGAATTCGAGGATGTAGCCTTCGGCGATTCGCATGTCCGGATTATAATTTGTCCTCGATAGGGGCTCTTCGAGCGTCGATCACGGCACGTTGCTCGTGTGTGGTGGCTTTAGGGAATCTGGGTTCTAACGTCTACCGCTGGCAAGCTTCGGCCAATGCGATGCGCGAGTGTCCTACGCGAGCTGCAGGCCGGCAAACGTGGCGAAGTGCCGGAAGTCCCTGTCCCTAGTGATCAGGGGTGTCTCATAATCCACGCAGGATTGGGCGATCAGGCTGTCAGCCAGCCGAGCCCGCAGTCCCTTGGAGAGCACTCGGGCGCGTGTCTCGGCGACACGCTCCCAGAAACCAAGTCGTATCTCCAAGACAGGTATCGCTCGGACCAGATCTGCAAAGTCTGAACCAAGCCCCGGGTCGCCGAGTAATTCGGTGAGCACCACTGGGGGCAATACGAGCTGGGCCGACAACAGTGCGTTGTCAAGCAGCTCCACGTCACGCCCGACATCGCCGTGGAAGAAGGCGATCAACGTGCTCGAGTCGGCCGCGGTCACCCGCGGTCCTCGCGGAGCCGGTCCAGATCGATCGAAAACGCGACCTTGCCCCGGAGCTTCCTAAGCCGTTGGTACACACTTCGCGAGGCGACCATGCGTAGCCCTTCGCGCACTGTCGCGGTGACGCCCTGACCCGATGCCTGCTGGGCTTTTGCCAAGAGGTCGACTGGCACGTGAACGGTAATCTTCTGTCGTGCTTCCATACGTACCTTCGCACATTAGCATATGCCGTAAGCAGTTATGTAAACTCTAACCAGTACTAAGTGCCAGTAAGACATGCCGTACTCGCGAATGCCTGCAATCGCGGCCTGGGCCCCTATTTGACCGTTCAGCGCGCCGTGCGCGATCAAGGTGTTGCCGAGTCAGGGCTCAAAGACTCATCAGATCTGAATCGTGATGCACGCCTTGCAGTGCTGATCGTGCTAGCCGTTCTAGCAGATCAACATGAGAGTGACATCAAATCCTGCTCGTCGGAAGTAGCATCACACGCTCGAGCCGCGCGGCCTTCTTGTCGAAGGTGTAAAGGAGATGGGCTCCTGCTCGCTTTGCGGCAGAAGAGATCATCAGGTCGGAAAATCCCGCGCTCACCGTCCGATAGCGGATCGCGGATCGCGCCACGTCGTCTTGGGCCTCGAACACGAGACCCTCGGTTGCCACAAGTTCTTGCACGATATTCGCGATTCGATGTCGACTGAAGCCATAGGCCCGTTCGAGCACCCACACGAGTTCCACCGCTACCTCCCGGCAGATGAAACCGGGTTGTTCGGCCGTGAGGGACTCCAAGAAGGTCCGCGCAGCTTCCGCCTGCTGCTGGTCGTCGCAGACCAGATACCTGACGAGGATGTTGGTGTCGACTGCGATCATTCTTGCGCGGCACCGTCGGCTACAGCATCCTCCATTTGTTCCAAGGTGACAGTAGGCCCATCGCGCCGAAGGGCTCCGAACAGTCGCCCGATAGGTCGCACGGCCAAGATCCGCACCTCGCCATCATCAATGACGTAGCGCACCCGGTCACCGGCACCGACACCAAGCGCCTCCCGGACGGGCTTGGGAAGCGTAGTCTGTCCTTTCGATGTAATTCCAGATTCAACCATTGCCAGATGTCCAACTGCCTTGCATTATAGGATAGAGCCTTGCAAAACAGAAAACAGCAAGGCAGGCTGTCAGATCCCGTCATCGCATGCGGTGCAGTGGGTGTCTGGAGCGGGCGTTGGTTGACGGCTACCTAGACGGTGAGAGCCCGCCTGTTTGTCGGGGTCATGTGTCGCTGTTCGCCGAATGGGCTGAGCGGCGGTGGACTCCCGATTTGGCGGGGAACTTGCCTAGAAATCCGACCCTTGGAGTGCGGCTCTCTACGGTGCGTGGAACTCAGGAATGGCGTTTGCTCTTGATACGGGCCTGCGAGCGCCGCTGCCGGCCGACCTCGAACAATGCGATCCCGGTCGCAACAGAGACGTTGAGCGAGGTGACGGCACCAGCCAGCGGGATACGAACGAGGAAATCGCAGCGTTCCGCGACTTTTTCACGCATCCCTCGGCTCTCTCCCCCCAGCACTAGGGCACAGCGGTCTGAGTATTCGATGGCGTCGTAGTCAACAGCGGCTTCCGAGTCAAGACCGTAGATCCAAAAATCGGCCTCCTTGAGCTGCTCGAGCGCCCGCCCTAAGTTCTTGACGCGCACGACAGGAACCGATTCCAGAGCTCCCGAAGCTGCTTTAGCGGCCGCCTCGGTAAGACTGGCCGAGCGCCGCTCGGGTAGCACCACCGCCGCCGCTCCCGCGCCATCGGCCGAGCGGATGATCGCTCCTAGGTTGTGTGGATCTTGGACGGAGTCCAGCACCACGAGCGTGGACTGGGCGCTGGCGTTCTCCAAGACATCTTCAAGTGTCTGGTATCGCTCGGCGGACAAGATCGCGATGATGTTCTGGTGGGCGCCCCCGCCAGCGGCTCTTTGGAGTGCCGCCTTGGACTCGAACCGAACTGGGATGCCAGCCTTCCGGCAATCGTCGAGCACTGCCTGCAGGCGGTTGTTGCGCCTGCCTTGGGTTACGATCACGCGCTCCAAGCCGGAGTCTGAGCCTTGCGCCGAGCGCACAGCCGCTGCCACTGCGTGGATGCCGATCAGTCGTCGCATCGCCTGCTGCCTATAATAGGAACTTCCCTGTCCGCCCCTTCCGCCTCCCCGGATGCTGCGTTTCGTCACAGCAGGCGAGTCTCATGGCGAGATGCTCGTCGCGACCCTCTCTGGCATGCCCGCAGGGGTGCCGGTCGACCTAGGTCGCATCAACCGCGAACTCTGGCGGCGCCAGCAGGGCTTCGGCCGCGGCGGCCGGATGAAGATCGAGACCGACAAGGCGCACATCGTCTCCGGCGTGCGCCACGGCCACACGATCGGCTCTCCCATCGCGATCCTGCTCCAAAACCGAGACTGGAAGAACTGGACCGAGACGCTGCCCGTTGAAGACTACGAAGGTTCCAGCGAGCACGCTAGACCGGTGAGCCGTCCCCGTCCGGGGCATGCCGACTTGGCCGGCGCGATCAAGTACAACTACCCCGAGGCGCGCTATATCTTGGAACGCGCCAGCGCCCGCGAGACGGCCGCCCGGGTTGCGGCAGGTGCATTGGCCAAGCTGCTGCTGTCCGAATTCGGCATTGAGGTGCTCAGCCATGTCGTGGCCGTCGGCGACGTAGAACTTGGCCGCTCGGTAGCTTGGGATGAGTTGCTGGCGCTAGCGGCTAAGGACGATGTGTTGCTGAACTGCGTCGATCCCGATGTCGAGCAGCGCATGAAAGCAGTGGTCGACACTGCCATTCGCACGAAGGACACGTGCGGGGGCGTGTTCGAGGTCATCGTGCGCGGCGCGCCTGTGGGCCTAGGCTCGCACGTGAGCTGGGATGCCAAGCTGGACGGTCGCCTGGCGCAGGCGATTGTCTCGATGCAGGCTGTCAAGGGCGTTGAAATCGGCTCTGCAGCCTTGGCGGCGGCTTCGCCCGGCTCGAAGGTGCAGGACACGATCCACTACGACAGGGAAGCCCGGGAATTCACACGGGGATCTAATAACGCCGGCGGTCTGGAAGGCGGCATTACCAACGGGCAAGATGTTGTCGTGCGTGGCTTCCTGAAGCCGATTTCGACCTTGCGCCGTCCCCTCGAGTCGGTCGACCTGTCCACCCGGGAGTCTGCCAGCGCTGCCTACGAGCGCTCTGATGTCGCGGTCATCCCGGCTGCGGGCGTGATCGGCGAGGCCATGGTGGCCTTAACCGTTGCTGCCGCCTTTCTGGAGAAGTTCGGCGGCGATTCCCTGGGCGAAGTGCGCCGCAACTACGACGGTTTCTCGCGCCAGGTGCGCTCCTACTAGGATCTTGGGCATATGGCAGCGATTGCTGAGGATCGCGAGCGTCTCAAGGCATTGCTGCTGAAGCACTCCGTCCTGCGCGGCTCCTTCGTGCTCGCATCCGGTGCCACGAGCAATGTCTACGTGGATTGTCGGCTCACCACGCTGTGCGGCGAGGCCATGCCGCTGATCGGCCGGCTGCTGCTGGACCGGATCCGTGCGCGCGGCTGGCGGCCGCAGGCTGTCGGCGGCCTCACGATGGGTGCTGACCCGGTCGCTTGCGCCGTCGCGCACGAGTCCCAAGCCGGCGATTTTCCTGTCGATGCGTTTGTCGTGCGCAAGGCCGAGAAAGGCCACGGGCGAAAGCGCTATGTCGAAGGCCTTGGGAGCACGCGAGGTGTCCGCTGTGTCGTGCTCGAAGACGTTTGCACGACGGGGAGTTCGAGCGTTCAGGCCATCGAGCGGGCCAGACAGGCCGGCATGGAAGTGCTGGGTGTGTGCTGCCTTGTGGATCGCGAGCAAGGGGCGGCTGCTAGGTTCTCCGAATTGGGCTGCAGTTTCGAGGCGCTCTTCACGCTGAACGAATTGCTGGAGGATTGACGCTACGACCGCGCCTAGGAACGGCTGGACGCGGATCGCCGATTCGCTTGATCTATCTCAGCGCGCTGCGAAACGTGCCTGCGGGCGTTTGCTGGCTTTGGCCGCTGTGCGTCCGTGTCCCGGTCCTCGGAGCGCAACCGGCAGCGCCCCATCCGACCCAAGAAGTGCTCGACTCTTTCGACCGTCTCGCACAATGCCAACGATATAAACTTGCGGGCCTCGGCACCGCATGCGCTCTCAGCAGTGCGCCGTGCTGGTATCATTATCGACGAAGGACGGATGCCAGCCGCGCTGCAGCCGTCACTTTGCGGGTAGCCGAGGCAAACCGCATGTTCGAGCGTTACACCGAGAAGGCAAGGCGGGTCATCTTCTTTGCCCGCTACGAGGCCAGCCAGTTTGGCAGCCCGTACATCGAGACCGAGCACTTGCTGCTGGGCTTGATCCGCGAGGACAAGGCGCTGGCCAACAGGTTCCTCCGCTCGCACGCCGCGGTGGACTCGATCCGCAAGCAGATCGAGGCCCACACGACAATCCGCGAAAAGGTTTCGACCTCGGTTGACCTGCCGTTGAGCCACGAGTGCAAGCGCGTGCTGGCCTACGCTGCCGAAGAAGCGGAGCGGCTCTCGCACAAGCACATCGGCACCGAACACCTGCTGCTCGGCCTGCTGCGGGAGGAAAAGTGCTTTGCGGCCGAGATACTGCACGAGCGCGGCCTGCGCCTGTCCACGATCCGCGAGGAGCTGGCGCGCGTCCAGTCAGAGAAGCTGTTGTCGAATCGGCCCAAGGAAAGCTCCATGCTGGCGGAGTTCAGTCGCGACCTGACCCAGGAAGCGGGCGACGGAAAGCTCGATCCGCTCGTGGGGCGCGAGCACGAACTCGAGCGCGTGGTGCAGATCCTGTGCCGCCGGACCAAGAACAACCCCGTGCTCATCGGCGAGCCGGGCGTGGGCAAGACCGCCATCGTCGAGGGTCTGGCGCAGCGCATCGCCAGCGGCGTGGTGCTGCCGTTTCTTTCGGACAAGCGCATCCTGTCGCTGGATCTGTCTCTGATCGTCGCCGGGACCAAGTACCGCGGGCAGTTCGAAGAGCGCCTCAAGACGATCATGAAGGAGTTGATGGAGAACCAGAATTCCATCATCTTCATCGACGAACTGCACACCTTGGTCGGGGCTGGCTCAGCCGAGGGTTCATTGGATGCCGCCAATATCCTCAAGCCGGCGCTGTCGCGCGGCGAGATCCAATGCATCGGGGCGACGACGCCCAACGAGTTCCGCAAGTCGATTGAGAAGGACCGTTCGCTGGAGCGCCGCTTCCAGGCTGTCAAGGTAAGCCCGCCGTCGGAGGACGAAGCGGTACAAGTGCTGCTGGGGATCAAGGAGCGCTACGAGAAATTCCATGCCGTGGTCTATACCGACAGCGCCATAGAGTCCGCGGTGTACAGCTCGATTCGATACATCCCGGACCGCTTCCTGCCGGACAAGGCGATCGACCTGCTCGACGAGGCCGGTGCGCGTGTGAAACTCGAACAGACCAAGATGTCGGACGAGTCGGCCGAGATCCACAAGCGGATCAAGTACATCGTCCATCGCATGGAGCATGCGATCGCGAACCATGAGTTCGAGAAGGCGCGATTCTATTCCGACGAAGAGCGCAAGGAGCGCGAAAACCTGCGTCGGTTGCAGAGCGAGCAAGAGCAGGATCAGGCCGTGACGGCGACGGTGGGCAAGGATGACATCGAAGATGTGGTCGCCCGCTGGACCGGCGTGCCCATGACCGCCATCAAAGAAGAAGAGATGGCCAAGCTGCTGCGCCTCGAAGAGGACCTGCACCGGCGCATCGTAAGCCAAGACAGCGCCATTTCGGCCCTCGCTCGGGCGATCCGCCGCTCGCGGGCTGGCTTGAAACCGGTCAATCGGCCGGCAGGGTCGTTCCTCTTCCTGGGCCCCACCGGTGTCGGCAAGACCGAGGTGGCGCGGGCGCTTGCCGATTGCCTGTTCGGCAGCGAGAAGTCGCTGATCCGCTTCGATATGTCGGAATTCATGGAAAAGCACTCGGTGTCGAAGCTGATCGGCTCCCCGCCGGGCTACGTGGGCTACGAAGAGGGCGGCCAGCTGACCGAGCGCGTCAAGCGCGCGCCGTACTCCATCATCTTGCTGGACGAAATCGAAAAGGCGCATCCCGACCTGTTCAGCATCTTGCTGCAGGTCTTCGAGGACGGCCAGCTGACCGACGGCTTGGGCAGCACGGTTGACTTCAAGAACACGATCATCGTGATGACCTCGAACATCGGTGCACGCCACCTGCAGCTCAAGAAGGCGATGGGCTTTCAGGATGCGTCGCAGGCGTACAGCGACACCAAGGCCGAGCAGGAGGTCTTGAACGAGGTCAAGCGGACGTTCAATCCAGAGTTCCTCAACCGCCTCGACGAGACGATCATCTTCCGCTCGCTGAGCGACGAGGACCTGCGCGAGATCGTACAGATGCTGGTGGGCCAGATCAATGCCAATCTGCTCAGCAAGGGGCTGCAGATTCGGTTTAGCGTGGACGCTGCGCAATACATCTTGGACGAGACGCTGGGGGATCGCAGCTACGGCGCCCGTCCGCTGCGCAGGGCGCTGCAGCGCTGTGTCGAGGATCCACTCTCCGAGGCGCTGATCCAGAATCAACTCCCCCGACCGGCAGAGATCGAGATTTTCCGCGGCATGGATGGTCTGTACTATCGGCGGCTGGACCTTCCCGAAGGGGAAGACGGGCTCGATGAGGGCGATGGTGGTGTAGCGGTCGCTGCCGAGACACTGCTGTATTCGTTCTAGGGGCGCGTTTCGTTAGCGGCCCCGTCGACCGGAGGATCCTCCTCGCGCCTCGATCCCGGCTCGGCCGACGCAACCCCTTGCGTAACACGAGAGCCGCTTGGATCTCGCTGACCACAACATGTCAGTCTCGGCAGACTCCGAGTGATTCCGCCTCGAAGCGGGGATGGCCGGCTCGATTTGCGTACCATCGCAACACGGCTGCCCGCGGCAAGTCCACCCGCGAAGCGCTGAAATGCGACTTTCGGAGGATCATGAGCTCAAGCCGGCTTGGCCCCACAGGCGATTCCACTCTGCTGCCGGCGCGAAGCATGCTGTGGATGCGCCGGAACCTCACCCTTGCATCTCCGCCCTTGGTCGACTTGGCCCGCAATAATTCCGGCGCACACGGGCTTGGAGAATCACTTCAGAATTTTCGGTTCACAGCCCGGCTCCTTGACACCCGAGCCACCGGCTGAGTAGGCTTGATTCGCTCATGCCGGAAACATCTGGATTTTACGCCCTCGTCGCGCTGCTCCCCATCATCGCGGTGATGTTCTTCCTCGTCGCCCTCCGCTGGCCCGCTACGCGAGCGATGCCGGTGGCATATGTGATGACGGCGGCGTTTGCGCTCTTCCTTTGGGATGTCGCGCCTGTCCATGTGGCGGCCGCTTCGTTGCGCGGCGTCATCATTGCGGTTTCGCTGCTGTGGATCATCTTCGGAGCGATTCTTCTCCTGCAAACGCTGTCGGAAAGTGGCGCGGCGGCATCGATCCGCCAAGGATTCATGAATGTCTCCCGCGACCGCCGCGTCCAACTCATCATCGTGGCTTGGAT
Source organism: Bryobacterales bacterium (assembly GCA_965207255.1). Classification (GTDB taxonomy): domain Bacteria; phylum Acidobacteriota; class Terriglobia; order Bryobacterales; family UBA6623; genus VXMF01. The sequence goes on from OZ242276.1 coordinate 3,214,004, forward strand.
GTTCGGTGCGTTCATCGAAGGGGCGTCTGGCTTTGGCACGCCGGCCGCCGTGGCAGGCCCCCTGCTGCTAGCACTGGGCTTCCCGGCGCTGGCCGCAGTGATGTGCACCCTCATCATCCAGAGCACGCCAGTGACGTTCGGAGCCGTGGGCACGCCGATCCTCGTCGGCATGGCCGAGTCCCTCAACGTCCCCGATGTCGAAGCCGCATTGGCGCAGGCTTCTATCCCCTACACCGAGTTCATCTATCAGATCGGCGTCTTCGCCGCGATCCCGCATGCCATCGTGGGCACCCTGATCCCGCTCATCATTTGCGGCATGCTGACGCGCTTCTTCGGCAGCAGCCGCTCCTTCAAGGACGGGCTGAGCATTTGGAAGTTCGCGATCTTCTCCGGGCTGTCCTTCACGGTGCCCTACATCTTGGTAGCGATCTTCCTCGGGCCGGAGTTTCCCTCCCTGCTTGGCGCTCTGATCGGGCTGGGCATCGTAGTGACGGCCGCCCGCAAGGGCTTCCTGCTCTCCGATGTCAAGCCTTGGGACTTTCCTCCGCGCGAGGACTGGGAGGAGGAGTGGATGGGCACCTTCAGCGGCGATCCGAAGCCCGACGAGAAGCACATGTCGCTAGTTCGGGCTTGGATGCCGTACGTGCTAGTCGCTGCGTTGCTGGTCATCACCCGATTGCCCGGGCTGCCCTTCAAGGCATGGCTGGCGGGCGTGCAGTTGACCTGGACTGACATCCTAGGCACGAACCTGAGCCAAGGTATCCAGCCGCTCTACTTGCCGGGTTCGATCTTTCTCGTCGTCTGCTTGATCACGGCAGTGATCCACCGCATGTCCGGGAACCAAGTCAAGAGCGCTTGGGCGGCGTCCGCCCGCATGTTGGCGGGGCCGGCCTTTGCGCTGGTCTTCGCGGTGGCACTGGTGAGGGTCTTCATCGACTCCAACGTCAATGCCTCCGGGCTACAGAGCATGCCGCTCGAACTGGCCGAGTTCGCAGCTGCCGTCGCCGGCCAGGCATGGCCCTTCTTCGCGGCGATGATCGGAGCATTGGGTGCATTCGTGGCCGGGTCAAACACGGTCAGCGACTTGATGTTCAGTCACTTCCAGTACGGTGTCGCCGACCGCATCGGCGTCTCGCACCTCGTCGTGTTGGGCCTGCAGGCGCTGGGTGGCGCCGCTGGCAACATGATCACCGTCCACAACGTCGTGGCAGCCAGCGCGACCGTCGGCTTGGTTGGCCGGGAGGGCCTGCTGATCCGCCGGACGATCTACCCGATGCTGTACTACGTCGTCGCTGCCGGTCTGCTTGGGCTGTTGTTCAGCTACGGGCTCTTCTCTGACCGCTTCTGATCGTTGCCCGGCAGGTCGCGTGCGAGCCGACGCAGCAAGTGCATGCGGCTGCGCAGTTCCTCCGTAGCGCTGGCGACTTGGTTTTGGTCGTAGATTACATGCGGCTCCAGCAGCACGATGAGTTCGGTCTTCACCGATGACTCGCTTGTGGCGCCGAAGGCTCGCCCGAGGACCGGGATCTTGCCCAGCACCGGCACGCGGGTCGATTCGAATCGATTGGTCTGTTGGATGATGCCGCCGATGGCGACCGTGTCGCCGTCCTTGACGGTGACCTGCGTGCTGACGTTGCGCCGGTCGATCGTCGGCGACTGAATCGGGCCGGTAATGCCGGTCGGGGTGGAGACCTCCTGCGAAATTTGCAGCGTCACGATGCCGGACTCGTTCACGCGGGCCGTCACCGAGAGACTCACGCCGGTCTGCACGTTGCTGATGGTATTGGTGAACAGCGAAGAGCCCTCGGCGAACGCCCCGCCTGCGACCGCTTGGGAAGACAGTGTCGGGATCGTCTGGCCAACCACGATGTCCGCAGGAACGTTGTCGGTGGCGATCAGGGTCGGCGCTGAGATTACCCGCGTGCGGCCCTCCATGGCGCTGCCCTCCAAGAAGACTGCTAGCTCCCGCGTGCTGCCGACTATCGTGCCGATGCTCAAATTGGCAAGGCCGCCGGAGTCAATCCTGCCAGTGAGCTTTCCGGTGAAGCCACTCCCGGACCGGTTGCGCAAAAATGCCGTTACTCCGCTGCTCAGGCCATCGCTCAGCGTGACTTCGTAGATCTTGGCGTTGATCAGGACTTGCCTGGGCGGGCCGTCTAGCTCCAAGAGCGTGCCGCTAATGGCCTGCCATTCCTGCGGGGTCGCTTGGACCAAGACCAAATTGTTGACCGAGTCGGGGACGACGCGAATCTGCGGCTCGACCGGCTGAGCGCCTCGCATCGCTGCCTGCACCGGCCCGGAACCTGTCGCTGCGGCGACCTGTTGGCCCGCCATGGCTGCGCCTGGCTCGTAGGCCGGAGCGTAGAGCTGGGAAATCGTAGCGGCAAGGTTCGTGGCTTCGCCGTATTGCGCCCGGTAAACATAGTTGTGGCGGCCGCCGCTGGCCTTGGCGCGGTCCAGCTGGCGGACCCACGCTTCTGCATCGTCGAGCGATTCTTCGCTCGCGCTCACCGCCAGCACCGCGCCGATCCGCGGCAGGGCCAGAAAGCGCACGTCGCGCTGTTCGCCGGTCGGGGAGGCCGTGTCGAAGACTTCGCGGATTTCAGCCGCCAGCGTTGAAGCGAGGCCGTTTTCCACATCCAGCAGCCGCATCCGAGCGGTGGACAGTTCAGAAGTGTCGAACATTTCGACCAGCCCCATCAGGCGGCGCATGTTCTGGCTGTTGTCCAGCAGCAGCAGGGTATTTGCCCGTTCTACTACCGAGTAGCGGCCGCCCGGCCCTAGGAAAGGCTCCAATATCGCGCCGAGATCGACTGCGGCGGCGTGCTGGAGTCGAATTGCGTTGAGCACCGGGCGCTCGTCTTCGGGCAAATCGGAGCCTTCGGCTACAGGCGCGACGGGCATTCTCGGCAACTGGTCGAGCGGCACGATGCGGTACACGTTCCCGACCTGCACGGCGGTAGCTCCGTTCATGCGCAGGATGGTCTCAAGCAAAGGGAAAAGGTCCTCTTCAGCGAGCGTGCCGTAGGTGTTGACCGTCACCGTGCCGTCTTGCACAGCCGGGTCCACGACATAGTTGATCGCGAGCCGCTGAGCTAGGATCTCCAACACGTCAAACACGCTGGCATCTCGGAAACTGCTTAGGGACATACCTGCCCCGGGCTGGCCTGCTTGGGGATATGCCGCAAAGGCCGCTGCGAGCGCAAGGGCTCCGCAGCGCAAGAAATGGCCAAGGTGACGCTTCATCGCAGCTCGCGCGGCCGAGCCCGCAGCGAACCGTTCGATTCCTTTCTTGGCGCTGGCCGACACGGTCATACCTATCACTCCTGCTTCTCCCACCAGTGCTGCGCTCCGAAGGGCGACTGTCGGACCCGCCGAACATAGCCCTCGTAGACGGTGCCGTCGGGCGCTCCGTCAGTTGCATCTGCGGCGAACCGTCCGGGCCGAAACTCCGCGCCGATGCGATATCTGGCCCGGCTTGGCCGAGCGCCCCCTAGCGCACTAGCGCTGGTGGGGATCCGGCCCACCGGCCGCGGGCCGGCCGCTCGCGGCCGCCCCGCCCTCCACCGGCTCTCGTCCTGCAAATCCTTGGCACTTGCGATGACTCGCTGGCCTCGGAATGAGAACGTCAGGCGGTCCCCTTGAATCGCTTCCAAGCGGTAGCCGCCCACCTGCTCCCCGGCCGCAACCCAGCGAGCTCTTGCTCCGGCCTGCGCTGCAAGCAATGCCGCCGGGCCATCGCCCAGGTTCGCGATTCCGGACAGCACTGGCAATGGATCCGCTGGGACCCGTCCGGCCTGCCTCGATGTCGATCGAGGCAGGGAGCCGCGCTTGGCGCTGAATAGGTTCTTGCTGGAGATCGCGGAGTAGGCTGTGGGGCGGACAGCCCGTGGCAGAGGCTCGGCCGGGTCTTGGACCGCGCTTGGCGGGGTTGCCGGGGTGCTGAAGATTTCATGACGCGAGGCGGCTTGCCTGGCGCCAGTCCAAACCGCCCATCCGCCCCAGCCCACCAGCAGGGCTAGCCCGAACTCGAGTAGGCCCACGCGCGGCTTCACGGAGACACCGCCTCCGCTGTCGAAGGGCGGGGTCGGGCGCGCAGGTAACCCTCCAAACCGAGCCTGACCTGGACCTGTCCGGCCGCGGACCCTAGCGACGTGATCTCGACCGTCCGCGTCGCGAGGATGGGCCGGGCATTCGCCATGGCGGCCATGAAATCCACGAGTTGCTCGATGCGGCAAGTGAACTCCAAGTCCAAGACAACCCTCTCGTAGTGCCCGTCGTCGCGCGGAGCGGCGCCGAATTCGGATCGCGGTGAATCGATACCCTCGGCCGCTAGCAGGCCTGTCGCCAAGGATCTGATCTCGGCTTGGGCCAGCGCTGGCGTCGCTGAGCGCAGCATCCGGCTCTCCACAGTGCCGATCGCCCGCCGGAGTTCGGCGGCGTAGTCTGCCTCGGCCGGACGCAGCGCCGCCGCCTGCTTGGCCAGCAAGTAGCGTTGCTCGAGCGATTCCAGAGACGTGCCGGGACTGCCTAGTCCTCGCAGCGTCCCTTGGCCGAGCCACAGCCCGGCGATTGCCAGAGCGATGCCCAGCGCCTTGAGCGCTCGCCTGTCTCGCTGCGCCAGATCGGATTTCGTCATCGCCGTTGCGCCTCGATTTGGAATTGCTCGCCGCTATCGCCGCGGGTCGGCGAGCGCGCAAACCGCGCTTGCTCCAGCAGGGGCGAATTGGACAGCAGCGACACCAGCGGGTCGGCCTCCGCTGCCATGCCGGTGAGGACGGCCTTGTCTGGTTCGAGTCGGAGAGCAGTCAGCCAGGCCGACTCTGGCAGGATCTCGGAGATCTCGCGAATCGCATCCAGGTCGGATCGGATCCGTCCGCGGCGCTCCAGCAGCCAGCGGTAGCGCTCTTGCAAGGCAGTCAAGTCGCTGGCATCTCCGGCACGCGCAGCTGCGGACTGCTCGAGCCGGGCCGCTTCTTGCCTGAGCCGCTCCGCGTAGCGCCAATCCTGGATCGTCGGCAGGATTGCCAGCGACAGCGCCAACACAGCTAGGGCTCCGCCCAGCGCCAGTCTTGGCAAGAGCGGCGCGACCGACGTGCGCTTGCGGGCGCTGCGTGGCAGCAGGTTCAGGCCGAGTCCTGACCTGCTGTCGGCGGCGAGCATCGCCGCGCCCATCGCGACTGCGTCTTGTTTGAGGTCAAATCCCTCCACCTGTCGCGTTGGAGCAGTGACGAGCGCTTCCACGGGCACCGCTTCAATGCCCGGCAGTGCGAAATCCGCCTTTCCAGCGCCGAGGAAGGCTAGTGGCACGCTGCGGTCGGACGGCACTGCGAGTCCTTCTCGGGCCAACCTGAGAGCACCATCCAGCGCAACTCCATCGAGATGTAGGGATGAGCTCAAGAAGGGGACATCTACGGAAGCTCCGCACACCTCCAAGGTCGATCCGTGCCGATCCGCCAGCAAGAACGGCGCATGTCCAGCATCCACAGCGTGCTCGGTTGCAGCTCGTAACGCATCTGCCGAGACAGTGCACCCGGCCACGTTAATGCCCGCCTCGGAGAGCCGCCCGGCATAGCCGTCAATGCGGGGGGCTTCAGAGATCGCGACTGCGACGTGCCGGGACGAACTGCCGGTCGCGCCGCCGACGGGAGTGAAGCTCTTGTAGACCGGCGTGTCTCCATACGGGTGCAGGTCCTGCAGTTGGATCTCGATTGCCCGGGCCAGATCTGACCGGCCCATCGGCGGCAGCGAAAGCACTCTGAAGATGACTTCTGAGCGCGGTACGGCGAGGGTAGCTCTTAAATGGCTCTGGCCGATGTGGCTCAACAGACTCGCGTATTCGGCACCCCATTCCGCAGGCGGGCGCTCGCGAAAGGACCGCAATTCAGTGCGACCAAGGACTTCGACGCCAGTCCCGCCAATGCGCACGACGGCCACGACCAAGTCATCGCCGCGAATAGCAATCCCGCAACCGGTCCGGCGCGGCAGGAATTTGCGCGGCACGTCGCCGGACACCTCAGGTGCTCCTCACAGCCCCAGCTCGTACCAACGATCGACGCGCAGCCTTCCCATGCTGCCCTCGGATTTCACCACCGCTGTCACACGGCGGGTGGCGCGCTCTTCATCCAGGCGGCCCGTAGCGGTCAGCGTCCAGCCCGCGCCTGGGCTGGATACACTCAGCGGCACACGCGAGCCTTGCCGGCTTGCCTGGATCAGGACTGTGTCCCCCGTCCGGATCGGGCGGATCTCGCGCTCTTCAAGGACTTGATCTGCTGTGGAGGCGTTCAGCCCGCTTGCGAGCAACGCCTCTCTAGACGCAGCGTTGATGTTCAGCGCAGCGGGGCCATCCGTCCGCAAATAGCGCAAGAGGCCGGCTACGTGCCGCAGTGGACGCCCTTCTGCAGGCTGGTAGCTGCCATAGATCAGATCTGGGTGCATTCCCGGCACAGACAGCAGTTCCTCAACCATTTGTATAGACGCGGCCGGCCGCTCGAAAGACGAGCGCAATCCGGAACTTGCCGATTGGGCGGGCGTTGGCGAAAACGTGCGAATGCCACCCTGCCGCAGCCGGTCGCGATACGCCACGATACCCTCGGCCAACTCGCGGGCATTGGCCGGCCGAGCGCCCGCGCTCGCGAGCAGAGCAGCGAGCAGGTCCGGACCAGTTCGGTTGACGTTGAGCTTGGCGCCGTCTGGGACCAGCGACACCTCGACCGCGCCGCTGCCGAACTCGAACAGCAATACATGCGGCCGTGCGGATACCGCACCCCCTCGCCGGAGCTTGGCTTCCAGATCGTGCAGGGCGGCCTCGATTCCCCCGCGAGCCAAGAAGTAGGCTTGCGCCGCGTCCCGGCGCAGGGATGCGCGGTCTAGCGCAGCGAGGGCCGCGCCCGACATTGCGAACGCCACTGCTGTGAGAACCGCCACCGTCGCAAGTACGGCCAGCAGGGCCGCGCCACGCTCGCCGCTGCTAGTCGAAGGCATACGGCTCCCTGTCCGACTGGCGCGGCGCAGCCGCCAATGCAGCGGGCGCGGCAGCCGCGAGGACGCTGGCCGTGATGACCATCGCACGCTCCGACACGCTCGTCGAGGAATCGGCATCGCGGCCGGCGGTCCATTCGATTCGAACGGCCTGCGGAAGTGCGCCGGGATCGCTCCAGCGCGATACCCAGCGGGGTTCTTCTCTGCCGCGTGCCGGATGGTACAAGTACCGGAAATTGCACCCCGTCACGCCTTCTGCCACCACCGCCGCTACGGTCTGTGCCTGGCGGCGACGGTGGATGGGAACCGACTCGGTCGGACGCCAGTTGCGAATTGGCTCGGCGAGGATCTGCCCCAAGCGTCGCAACTCAGCACAGGGTGCGTCGGTCAGTTCTAGGGAGAAGTCTCGGCCTTGGCCGGATGCGAGCAACGACACCAAACGAACGCCGCCTCTCCCCCTCAATGCGGGCGAGTGAGCCGACACGAAGCGCATCGCTCGCGGCTCGCCTTGGAAGTACACTGACGCGCCGCCGGCGGCGGTGGGCACGACCATCGGCAGCATCGCGACCAAGCTCGATTGCAGCTGGTCGGTCCAATTGGCTTCGCGACGGATGTCCGATAGCACTTCGCGGGAATCCAGCCAGGCACTCAACCCGGAACTGCTCACGGTCAGCAGGGCCGTGAGGATCAACCCGAGCAGGCCAAGCGCTAGGACCACCTCCAGAAGGGTGAGGCCGGCCGTGGCCGGAGGTTCGCGCTTGCGCCGCTTCACCGGGTCTCCTCGCGCCGGTAGCCCTCCAGGGCCAGCGTCTTGCGCTGGCCGCCGGACAGCCACCAGACTTCCACTTGGATCTCGACCAGCCCGGCTGGTCCAGGGCGATCATTCTGCAGCTGCAAGGGCTCGGCCACCGCTTTCCAGCCAGAAGTTGCATCGGCCGAGCCCTGCAGGGCTTGCCCGGCTCGCAAGCGCGGCAGTGCCAACAGCTCGTCCAACACGCTATTGGCGTGTGTTACGGCGCGCGAGTGTTCGCGCGCGGCTTGCACGCCGGCCAGCGCGCGATGGACAGTCCCTAGCAGGCCGGTGGCAGCAACGCCCAGCAACAGCGTGGCCAGAACCACTTCCAACAGCGTGGTCCCGCGTTGCCCGCTCACGGCCCGCTCTCCCAGTCTGCGAGATCGCCGAGCAGTCCGCCCACGCGAAAGCCGGAGCGCTGCCCGCCTTCCGCGACCAGAGCTAGGCTTAGCGGCGGCAGGGCCGCTCCCGGCTGCACCACGGTCTCGTAGGTCGTGTCCGGCACATCGATGCGCAGACGGGTGTCGAAGGCGAGCGAGCGCGTCCACGTGCCGTCCGCGCTATGAGCTGTCATGCGGCCCAGGGGCGGGTCGATTCCCACCAGCACCGCTTGGCGGTGTCGATCTGCGAATTGTTGCGCGGTAAGCAGGAATGTCTTGGCCTCATCGGCGGCTGTGCGCACCCTCACCGCATCAACTCCGGCGCTCGCCGCCGGAAAGCTCAGGGCCGCGGCCAGTCCGACCAAGGTGATCGCGACCAGCGCCTCCAGCAGAGTGACACCCCTTGCGCCCCGCATGGCTTGCGATGCCTCAGCGCCAGCTGACAATATCCGCTGCCGCATCCTCTCCGCCGGGCTTGCCATCGTTGCCGAAACAGACGATGTCCGGGGCCGCTCCGTGCGCCCCCGGGTAGCTGTACGAGTAGGGGTTGCCCCACGGGTCCAAGGGTATTTCCTTGTCCAGATACGGGCGGATCGCTTCCAGACCCTCGGAGGTTGACGGGTAGCGGGCCTCGTCTAGGTTGAAGCGCTGCAGCGCCGTCATGAAGGATTCGATCTGCGCGCGCGCCGCAGCCTGCCGCCCTTGGTCGCCGATTGGAGCCAGTTGCTGCCATGCGATCGCGGCGAACAGCGCCATGATCGTGACGGTCACGAGCATTTCGATCAGCGTCACGCCCGCGCTAGAGCGTGCGATCTTTGGGTTTCGGTGCATCTACAGTCCCATCCTTTGCAGGCTCGTCAGTGCGGCCAGAATGCTTAGAATCATTGATCCCACGATGACGCCCAAAAGCAGGATCACCAGCGGTTCGAAGAGTGCTGCGAAGCGTCTCAACGACTCCCGGGTCTTGCGTTCGTAGATTTCGGCCAGCCGTTCAGCCATGCGGGCCAGCTCGCCTGTCTCTTCGCCGATGGCGAGCAAGGTCGCGGCAAGCCCCGGCAGGGCTCCGCTGCGTGCGATCGGCTGGGCCAAGCCCTTGCCTTGGCGCACCCCCTGAGCCACCGGCTCGAGGGCGTTCTCGATGCTCCGGTTTGCCAGCACGCTGCGAGCGATCCCAAGGGCGTCCAGCAGCGGCACGGAGGCTCCCAGCAAGGTGGCCAAGGCCCGCGCGAAGCGAGCCGTGTCCGCCTCTTGGGTGGCAGGGCCGATCCAGGGGATTCGCAGCACGATGCCATCCAGCCGGAGGCGGCCCGCCGTGCTGCGCGCCCACGTGATCAGGGCTGCCGGAAGGATCACGCCCGCCAGAACGATCACGCCCCACCAGTCCCGCAGGCCGGTGCTGACTGCGAGCAGCAATTGCATCGGTAGGGGGGGGACGAATCCAGCCGCCAGGAAAGACTCCGAGAATCTCGGCACGACATACCCGAGAATGACCCCGACGGCCCCCAATCCGGCTACGAGCACCAGTACCGGATAGGCTAGGGCCGTCAAGATCTCGGTCTTGAGTTGTTCGCGGCTGCGTTCGAAAGCGGCCAGTTGCTCCATGACTAGCGGCAGCGCTCCGGCAGCTTCGCCCGCCCGGACCATGGCGATGTGCAGACGCGAGAACTGGCCCCCCGAACCAGCCAGCGATGAGGCGAACGTCTTGCCCTCGCGCAAGTCGGCCAGGACCTGACCTGCCACTGCTGCCCCCTCGGCCGACTCCCCGCTGCCGGAGCAGATGGACAGCGCCTTTTCCAGCGGGACGCCGGCGCTTAGCAGCCTGGAAAGGTCCTCGGTGAAGCGCAGTGTGCGCGGCCGTTTCCAAACGGAGCGCAGCGCATTCCAATTGCGAGAAGTCGTCCCAGGGCCACCCACAAACGTCGGTACCAGCCCTTTGTTGCGGAGTTCGCGGGCTGCGTCGTGGCTGTCGGCGGCCGCAACGGATCCGACCAGCACGGATCCGTCCGCCGCGACCGCCTTGTACCGGTACGAGTGCATCGATCTGTCCGACTTCACTGCGGCCAAGTCAGGCATCCTGGGTCGCCCGCACGACCTCTGCCACGCTGGTGAGGCCCTGGCGGACCTTCGCCCAGGCGTCCTGCTGCAAGCTGCGCAAATTGCCGTGGCAAGAGGCTTCGGACATGTCCACGTTGGTCGCGATGGCCCGTCGCACCGCCTCGTTCACCTCGAGCAGTTCGAAAATTCCGAGCCTGCCCCTGTAGCCTTGGCCGCGGCAGGCCTCGCAACCGACCGGTTCCCAGCTTTGGACTTGGTCGCCGCCGGGCGACTCAGCCACTGCCGAGGGCCGCTTGCACTGTTGGCACAATACCCGCACCAGGCGTTGTGCAAGAACAGCGGTGACAGACGAGGCCAGCAGGTAGCGCTCCACGCCCATGTCGCTGAGCCGCGCGATAGCGCTGGCGGCATCGTTGGTGTGCAGCGTCGAATACACGCAATGCCCAGTCAGGGCCGCGCGGACCGCGATCTCGGCCGTTTCGCGGTCACGAATCTCACCGACCATGATCACGTCGGGATCCTGCCTCACAATGTGGCGCAGGCCGGTCGCAAACGTCAGGCCAATAGCGGGCGCGACATGGATCTGATTGACACCCGCAAGCCTGTATTCCACGGGATCTTCAATCGTGATGATCTTGCGCTGTGCGGAATTGACCCGTTTGAGCGCGGCGTGCAGTGTGGTCGATTTGCCGCTGCCCGTCGGCCCGGTGACCAATAGCAGGCCGTGCGGCAGGGCCGCAATCCTCTCGATGCGGGCCAAGAGATCCCCGTCGAACCCTAGCGAGGCTAGGTCCAACTCGTCTGCGACAGCCGGATCGAGCAGACGCAGGGCCAAGGACTCGCCGTACAGGGTTGGCAGCGTCGCGACTCTCACATCGATTTCGCGACCCAGTGCCTTGAGCTGGATGCGGCCGTCCTGCGGCAAGCGGCGCTCGGCGATGTCTAGCTTCGCCATCAGCTTCAGGCGCGAGACCACCGCCGCTTCGAAATTGCTCGCCGGCGCGCTACGCTCTTCCAACACGCCGTCAATGCGAAAGCGGACCCGAAATGCACTCTCGAAGGGTTCGAGATGGATATCACTGGCGGATTCATCCAGCGCTTGCGCGATCAGGGCATTGACATAGCGGATTACCGGCGCCTCCGACGCCATGTCGCGAAGCCGGTCCATGTCCGCTCGGGCGGAGGGCGCCGGGTCCGCGGGCATTGTCTGGCCGTAGATGGCATCGATGCCGCGCAGGATCTCGGTTTCGGAAGCGAGCGCCACCTCGACCGGCATGCCGGTCAGGCTCTGAATGCTGGCCAGGGTGGCGAGATCCAGCGGGTCCGCCACGGCCACTCGCAGCACCGGAGAGCCGCCCAGCGGCAAGAACCGATAGTGACGCATGTAGCTAGCTGGGATCTGGTGCTCGTGCAGCGGCTCGACGGGAAATTCCCCGGCTCGCGCTACGGGCAATCCAAGCCGTTCGGATTGCACCTTGAGCAGCTCGGCGGGATTCACGAAGCCCAAGTCGGCGAGGATCCGGGCCAAGCCGCCGCCCCGTTCCTTTTCCAGCTCCAGGGCTCGTTCAAGATCGCTTCGCTCCAGCAGGCCCTTGGCAACGAGGGCCTCCCCCAGCGAGGGGCTTGCCGCTGGATTCTGGATTTCGCTGGATTCTGGCATCGAGGCGTGTCTCCGCGAACCTGCCTAGTAGTGGCGTGTGGTGAGGATCGGTTCTTGAGCGAGCGCCCCGCGCCGTGCAGCGATGACGATCTGGCTGGGCAGCTGCGTGCGATCCTCCCAGGGGAAGTGGAACAGTGTCACGGCGAGCGCGACTTGGAGATCCGGCGCCAGGCCCGTCAACGCAGCGCCGTGCTCGACCAAGATCTGGCGCATCTTGCGTCGCAGCGGCTCCAAGCCGCCGCGTTTGCGCTGGTTGATGGCTTGGATCTCTTCAGCAGCATAGGATCTGCGGAACGGGCTCAGGCTGCCTGTCGGAGCTAGGTTCACCTCGATGGAGAAGACAGCCCCGTAGCCGGGCAGGTAGATGCTGCGAGTCGCGCTTGTTGCCACAGGTCGGCTGCCCTCGGCGGACCGAAATTCCTGATCCACCTGCCTTTTCATGGCATCTAGCTGCTGCATCAGGCCGGGTTCCAGCAGTTCCAAGCCTTGGCCCCCCAGCGGGGCGCAGGCGAGCAGGGCAAGCAGAGCCGCCCTCAAGGGAGCACCTCCTCGAACGAAGCCAATTCAACCTCGAGCAGCTGTCGCTTCAGCAGCTCGTGCTTGGCGTTGAGAAACTCGTACGCCGCAACAGAATCCTCGTGCGTCTCAGCCAAGTCCTGCCGCAGCGCCTCGAGCTGCGAGCGCGTCCAGTCCGCCCCGGCCGCGGCCGTGGCTGTCTCCAGCAGCGCCTCCCTCCAGCGGTTCTCGCTGAAGGCAAGTTCTTCGCGCAACACCTCGCGCAGTTGAGCGTGGGTCACGTCCGGCACTGGCGGGATCCCGGCGCTGAACGCCAGCGTCCAGCCGGAGGCGTGGCGATCAAGCGTCGGGCCGCTGGCCCATATGCCCGCGGCCACCGCTAGCCCAATGGCGGCTGCCAGCGCCAGCAGCCGCGGGACGGAGCGGCGCGATCCCGCCAATGCGGGCGGCGCGATTTCGACCGGGACAAACGACAGGCGACGGGGGGGGGCTTCTTCGGCAAGGTTTCCGAGCGCTTGCAGCAATCCCCGCTGCCGCTCCAGTTCCTCCCTGGCTGCGCCATCGGATTGGAGCAATGTTTCGATCTCAGAGCGCCGCTTTGGCGGTAGCTCGTTCAGCAGGTAATCGCTGAGTTCTTCTGGCGTGTATGACATCTGTACAACCTCGACTCTGTTCCGGACCCCTCAAGCCGACACAGGTTCCAGCCACTCGCGCAGCGCCGTCAGCGCCGCGTACAACCTCGACTTCGCCGTCGATACGGGACAGCCGACAATTTCGGCGATCTCGTAGAACTTGAAGCCGTATTGCACCTTGAGCACCACCACTTCGCGCTGGGCAGGCGGCAGGGCCCCCAGGGCCTGCTCGACCAAGAACGACAATTCCGGCCCTCCGTATCCGAAATCCCCCAGGCGCGAGCGTGGCAGGCTGGCCATGTCGGGGACTTGGTCGAGATGGTCCGAGCTGCCGGCTGGTCGTGCCTTGCGGCGCGCCGAGACCAGCTCGTTGTGAGCGATCCGGAACAGCCAGGCCGGAAATCGCTCGGCGGAAGCGAGGCCGGGCAGACCCCGGCAGGCCTTCAGCAGGGCTTCCTGGCACAGGTCCATCGCGTCTTCGCGGTTGCCGGTCGAGCGCAGCAGGTAGTTGTAGAGCTTGCGCTCCCAGCGCGCAGCCAAGATGTTGAAAGCGTGCAGGTCGCCGACCTTGGCGGCTGCGACGAGTTCGCGGTCTGCGGATTCGGAAGAGAGCAACGTTCGGTCCCTTCACTAGGCTAGACGTGCCGGCGTGTTGAAAAGACGAAGGGTCCGTTAGATAATTGGCTCGCCGGCAAGATCCGCACCTTGTCAATCCGGCATTCGCGGCGATTTGCCGAGGTTTGCGAGGCCCAGATTGGGGAAATTTGTGCAGATTCGAAATTCTTGCCGTAAGAATCCAGCCCTCAATCGTCTTAGGGAGTGCTGACAAAAACTACGGTTCGAATTCCTTCTCCTTGTGAACCTGTGGTTGACCAAAGCGGCGGGGCGACGGTCCCGCCGCTTTCATTTTGTACTAGCGGGTGGCCGTGAAGCGCCTCGTCGTGAACGCCGACGACTTCGGCTTCACCTCTGACGTTAACGAAGGCATCCTGCGTAGCCACCTTGACGGGATCGTCCGCTCGGCTTCCCTGATGGCCAATGGCCCGGCCTTCGAGCACGCTGTGCAGATCGCCCGTCGGCACCCGACCTTGGGGGTGGGCTGCCACCTAACGCTCGTCCAGGGCGAATCCCTCGCGTCGCCGGGAACTCAACTGCCGCTGTCGGCAGCTAGGCTGCTGGCCAACCCGCCCGCGCGGGACGGGGCTCTGCGCGAATTCCGGGCTCAGATCGAATTCCTGCTCGATCACGGGATCCGGCCGAGCCATCTTGACACGCACCAGCACGTCCACCTGTTACCGGTGGTGCTCGACGCCGTCGCGACCGTGGCCGACCACTTTCGGATTCCATGGATCCGCAAGCCGTTCGACACGCCCTTTGGCATGGCGCCCATGCTGCGGATGGGTCTGTCCTTGGCCATCCGACCGTGGCGGATTCCGTTCGAGGAGCGCCTGCGTCGGGCGCGATGTCGCACGTCCGACTACTTCGCCGGTTTCGTCGCCACCGGTGCCATGGATGCCCGCCGGCTGGCGGCACTGCTGGCCGGCTTGCCCGGCGGAATCGGAGAGCTGATGTGCCACCCTGGCATTTGCGGCCCCGAGCTGCTACGGGCGCACACCAAGCTCAAGCGAAGCCGCGAAAAAGAAATGAACGCCCTGTGCTCTTCCGACGTCCGTCAGGCGGTTGCCAAGCACGGGATCGAATTGCTGTCGTACGCAGACTTGGCGGCGGATGCAGCTGCCGTGCCTGCTCTCCCGCGAACGAGCCACGGTTCAGACCCCATCGACCAAGTGCCCTAGCTTGTCCCGCTTGGTGCGCAGGTAGGACTGCGCCAAGTCCCCGGCATCCTCCGGTGCGCAAGGCACCCGCTCGACGACTCGAATCCCCTCCCGTTCCAACGCTTCCACCTTGGCCGGATTGTTGGAGAGCATGCGCACGCTTTCAAGGCCGAAATGGCGCAAGACGGCAACCGCGTAGCCGTACTCGCGCTCGTCAGGGCCGAACCCTAGCTTCTGATTGGCCTCGACCGTGTCCGCGCCTTCGTCCTGCAGCTGGTAGGCCATGAGCTTGTTGAGCAGGCCGATGCCCCGCCCCTCTTGCGGATCGTAGATCAGCAGCCCGCAGCCGGCTTCCGAGATCATTTCCAGCGCGAGCGCCAGTTGGGGCCCGCAGTCGCAGCGCAAACTGCGGAACACCTCGCCGGTGATGCACTGCGAGTGAATGCGCAGCAGCGGGGCATCGCCAGCCGCTCGCAAGTTGCCCTGCTTGAGCACGACCAGCTCCTGCTCGCCGCCGGGCCCGAAGCCGCGAAAACCGCAAATTCGGAAATTTCCGTGGCGTGACGGAAAATCCGCTTCGGCCACCAACTCGACCGAATGTTCAAGCACCGCTTCGTGGCTGTGGCGCATCGGGAAGGCTGCCGGAGACAGGCTGTCACCGGGGCCGGGAACAGGCCAAGAACGCCCAAGCTCCCGAGAGATTTATTATAGGCGGGCGTGACCATTCGTAATGCGAAGGGTGTCGCGCGCCCCTTGTGAAATGGCTGACGCCGACCTGCTAGTCACGCTCTTAGTCAAAGTTGCGGTGCTGGCTTCGATGGCCAGCATTGCATTGCGGCCAAACTTTGCCAAGCGCCTCTTTCTGCGCGAACAGCGCTCCTTCAGGCAGCGCTTGGAACTGGCGGTCCTGTTCGGCGTGGTGTTCGCCAGCGGCTCGCTGGTGAGGGTGGTGCTGGGATATCGGGCCGCTGAAGTCGGCGTGGAAGGGGCGTTCGTATCGGGGCTGGTCGGGGGGTACGTCCCCGGTGCCATTGCCGGTGCCCTGATTTCGATCCCGGCCGTCCTCGGTCCCGACTTCGAGTGGGCCATGCTGCCGTTGCTGGTCGGCTTCGGCGCTTTGGGCGGGCTGTTGCGCTCCGGGGCCCGCGATCCCGAGGATGTCTGGCGGTTCACGCCGTTCTTCCTGTTCTCGCTGGTGGCTTGGACCCGCCGCCGGATCCCGAATTCCGAGGGCATCTTCCAAGTGGTGATGCTGCTCTCCTGCGCACTGGTGGAGTTCGTGCGCACGGAGGTCGCCGCGCGCGGCTTGGTGTTTGACTTGCACGAGGGCACGGACGGACCCAGCCCTCTAGCGATGCTGCTGGCGTATGTGGCCACCGTCATGGGGGTAGGGCTGACCCTCAAGGTCTGGAACAACACGCGCAACGAGTGGAAGATCGAAAACCAGCAGCGCTTGCTGACCGAGGCGCGCCTGCTGAACCTGACGCGCCAGATGAACCCGCATTTCCTGTTCAACACGCTCAACTCGGTGGCGTCGCTGATCCGTAGCGACCAAGAGCAGGCGCGCCAGATGGTCTATCGCCTCTCGACGATCCTCCGGCGGCTGCTTCGCAAGCAGGAAGCCTTCGTGCCGCTGAGGGAAGAGCTGTCCTTCATTGACGATTACCTGCAGATCGAGCAGGTGCGCTTCGGCTCGAGGTTGCGCATCAAGCGCGACGTAGACGACGGCATCGCAGACGCCTTGGTGCCAAGCATGATCTTGCAGCCCATCGTGGAGAATTCCATCAAGCACGGCATCGGGCCCAAGCTGGGCAACGGCACGATCCGCCTCGCCGGTGCGCTGGGAGGCGGGCGCTTGCAGATCGAAATCGAGGACGACGGCGTCGGCATTCCCATCGACGATCTGCCAACGGTGTTCAACAAGGGGATCGGGCTCGGAAATGTGCGCGAGAGGCTGGGAGTCCTGTTCGGCACCAATTTTCAGTTCTCGCTCGAGCCGCGAGCCGGAGGCGGCGTGCGGGTGCGCGTCCAGATTCCCGAGTTGCGGGATACGAGGGAAGCCAACGCTTCCCCAATGCGGGAAGAAAAACCGGCCTGAATCTGTGCGCCCGGTCAGTCCATGGCCGGGTCAATGTCGCTGGGCAGGATCCAAGTGGCCACGTCGATCTCTCCAGCCATGAACTTCTCGTAATAGCCGGCCCAGCGAGTGGCGACCGGATACGCTTCGAACACGTCTCCTTGTCCGGCCATCCGCGGATCGCCCTGATTCTCGAGTGCGGAGGCGAGCCGAGCTGCCAGTTCCGCCTTTGCCGGAGCGTGTTCGAGATCGCCCGCCAGGTTGTTCAGGCAGCCGGGGTCTTCGGCGATGTTGTAGAGCTCCTCTGCGCCGCGCTTTCCGAATGCTAGCTCCCAGAAGCTGGCTTCACCGCGGGTGCACGACATCAATTTGGGATAGATGATATTTAGGGACTGCGCGTTGCGATCTCTCCCATTCTGTTTGTATCGCGCAATCCTTGCCTTTAACTTATATTGTTAAAGGCAAGGAGGCCCACGTGCCAGACTCTCCCAACATCACCTCCCTCGAACTGCAGCGCGAGCACATCCTCGCCGACATCGCCGCGCTCGGCGACATGCGTCCTGGTTCCCTCGTGCATCGCTATATGAAGTGCAGCACTCCCTCCTGCCGTTGCCGCCAGGAGGGCGACCCCGGCCACGGCCCCTATTTCGTGCTCGTGCGCGATGTCGGCGGCAAGCGCACCTCGCGATCCCTGTCCAAGGCTGCCGCGGATGCCGTCCGGCCCCAACTCGACGAGTACCAGCGCTTCCGACGCCTGACCGCCGCGCTGGTCGAGGTCAGCGAGCAACTCGCCGACGCCCGTTCACAGCACTGCGGCGGGGACACCCAAGGCGTGCCAAAAAAAAAGGGAATTACTAACGTGAGTGCCGAATTCGCAGATTTTGTGCTGCAGGCCTTCAGGGCACAACATGTAGCGGTACGGGATGCCACGATCTAGCCCGGTATTTCCCGCCGTTCGCGGCGTTTTCTGGAAACGTAATTGGCCCAGCTGAGATCCGCGCCGGAGCGCTGCTTTTGCGCCACGCAGCCCCGCTCAAGCAGCTGCGGTTGGCAGTTCCCGCGCAAGCCTCCCGCGGAGCCCGCTCGCGGCCGGCCCGCGCCAATCGCTCGCAGTCCTCAGCTCAGGCCGCGGCCCCGCCCGCCGCCAGCATCTTCCACGTCAACGCTCCACCGACCAAGCCCCCCGCCAGCCACTCCATCTGCGCTTCCGTGTCCGCGTTGCGCACGTTGTGCCGCCCGCCGAATTCCCGCAGATAGCGCCCCAAGTGCTGCACGCTCATGTGATGGTAGGTGCCGTAGTAGCCGCGCTTGAACAGCGCCCAGAAGGACTCGATCCCGTTCGTGTGTACGCTGCCCCGCACATACTCGCCGTGCGAGTGCTTGACCGCCTCATGCACGTACTCCGGTAGCCCCTCATAGGCAGCCGCCTCGTCGCTATGCACGGTGGCCCCGGGCGCGGCCTGCGTGCGTACGAAGCCCTGCAACTCGGCCTTGCTGGTGCCTGCCAGCGGCTCGGCGACGACCGCTCCGCTGGCCCGGTCACGCGCTCCGGCCACGGGCTGCTTGCCCACCGTGCCGCGGCCCGCGCGCAACTTCTGCGAGGCGTGCTTGTTGCGTTCCTTGCCCCCGATGTAGACCTCGTCGACCTCGACCGGGCCGCCAAACAAGCCGCCCGGGCGGGCGAAGCCGGCCCGCAGGCGATGGCCGAGATGCCAGGCGGACTTCTGCGAGATGCCCAGTTCGCGGCGCAGCTTCAGCGAGGAGATGCCCTTGATGCAGGTGCTGAGCAGGTAGATCGCTAGGGCCCAGGTTTGGTAGCCGAGCTTGGAGTCGGCCATGACGGTGCCGCTGCGCACGGAGAAGCGCTTGTCGCAGGGGCGGCAGCGGTAGGGCATGGAGGGGTGGGCGCAGCCCACGAGCACGTTGTGGGAGCCACAATCCGGGCACGCGGGCCCTTCGGGCCAACGCACGGAGACGAACCACTGTTCGGCGCTGAGGTCATCCGGGAACATGCGGACGACTTCGGCCAAAGAGATGCCTTTGCGGAACCATTTCCCGGGGCCCTTCTGTTTAGGATTCGAGGCTGTCATCACTCTTTAATAATACCACGAAATGCGCCTTATATAGTCAAGAAATAAGATTCACTTTCGCTAATTATTCGTTTTCGGCACTCACGTATGTAATTCCCAAAAAAAAGCCTGCGCACAGGAGTTCGTCCCCGCCATCGAAGACGAGCTCGCCCGCTTCGTAGCTCCCGGGGCCTCCGACGCGGTCGATTTCGAGGCGCTCGAGACCCGTCTCCGGTCCCGCGCTCTGGAACTGGCCGCCCGGGCCGTCGAACGCCGCTTCGACGAGGACCGCAGCGATCACTGCGGCCCGCACCGGCCCTGCCCCTGCGGGCAGACGGCACACTACGCCGGCAGGCGCGCTAAGACCTTCGCAACGGTTTTGGGTGCGCTGACGCTGCAGCGTGCCTACTACCACTGCCCCGCCTGCCGCCACGGCTTCTTCCCGCGCGACCGGGCCTTGGGCATGGCCCGCACGGACCTTTCGCCGGGGGTCACCCGCATGACCGGGACAGCCGCCGCCCTAGTCAGCTTCGCCCAGGCCAGCTCACTGCTCGACGAGTTGGCCGGCGTGCAGGTGGGCAGCAAGCACGTGCAGCGCACTGCCCAGGCCTTGGGGCGTGAGATTGCCGCCTTGGAGCGGCAGTCTCCAGGCTCAGCGGCGGCAGCGCCTGCCCCGACGGTGTATCTGGGTGTCGACGGCACCGGCGTGCCGGTCCGCGCCAGCGAGACGGTCGGGCGCGCTGGCAAGCAGCCCGACGGCTCGGCCCGCACCCGCGAGGTCAAGCTGGTCGTCGTCTGGACCGCCGAATCGCGCGACGACGAGGGCCGTGCCGTGCGCGACCCGGGTTCGGTCAGCTACACCGCCGCCGTGGAAAGCGCGGCCAGCCGCGACACCGATCCGGATCCCTCCGAGTTCGCCCAGCGCATGCGCCGCGAGGCGCAGCGGCGCGGCTTCCCGCTCGCCCGCCGCCGCGTCATTTTGGGCGACGGAGCTAACTGGATCTGATATGTTGCGTTCGCCGATATGTTGCGTAGAGGCTGCAAATCCTTGTGACTTCAGGGGGCCTGTTCGGCTCTCCGCAACATAACGGTTCCGATCGGTCATGCTGGATCTCCATTCAGAAAGGAGGTCTGAACATGTTCGAACAACTCTTCCGATGCCCTGGCGTGATCGAGCGCTATCGCGCCGGCCCGCTTGCAGACGACCGTCTGCGCTATCTCACCCATCTAGCCGACACAGGTGCCAGCACGCAGACGTTGCTGGTAACGGCGAACCGCCAGTTGGCTCTCGCGCAGTTGCTGGAGGTGCGCGAGGACCAGCCCGTTCTTGGCGAACAACTTGACGCCGCCATCGAGCGCTGGGCACAACCGCGGCCACGGCGTCGCAGCCCGGCCAGTGCCGCCGCCGTGGCGGACTTCCGGGGGGCGGTGACCGGCTGGCTGCGCTTTGTCGGCCGCTTGGAGGTCGCTGAGAGCCCGCCGCGACCATCGGCCCCGCAGGTCGCCGCGTTCGCGGACTGGATGCGCGAGCGCGGACTGGCCGAGGCGACGATCCGGGGCCGCTGCCTTGCGGCTGCGGAGTTTCTGGACTGGTGCCACGCTGGCCAGCTGCCCTTGGGCTCGCTCACGATCCCCGACGTCGATCGGGCCGTGGAAGCCAAGAGCGAGCAAGGCCGTTGCGGTCGCATCGCCATGCATGGGCACCTGAAGTGTCTGCGGGCGTTCTTCCGCTTTGCCGCTGCGCAGAACTGGTGCGCGGCGAGTCTGGCCGAGGCGGTTGTACCGCCCCGCCTGTACGCAGGGGAGACACTCCCGGCCGGACTGGCTTGGGACGACGTGCAGCGGTTGCTGGCTGCGACGCAGGGGACGGCGCCCGCGGACCGACGTGACCGTGCGGCGTTCCTGTTGCTGGCGGTGTACGGGCTGCGTGCCGGCGAGGTCTGCAGCCTGCGGCTGGAGGATGTCGACTGGCAGGCAGAGACGCTGCGAGTGCGCCGTCCGAAGCCGGGACGGACGCACCTGTACCCGCTCTCCGAGTGGGGTGGCTACGGACTGGTGGACGGTTAGAGGTGCTGGAGGGGCGGTTACTCTGCGGAGGGCTGCTCTATAGTGGCCGAGGAGGGCGCGGAAGTCAAGATCATCATCATCCCCTCTGCTCGCTTTCCCCGACCCGATCCCGAAGGAGGCTGCGCTAGCTCGGCCGGATGGGCTTGCTTGTGCCAAATTTGAACAGGCACGGCGGTTCGAGTGGGTCTTGGCGGGGTGCGTGGCACACCGAGGGTGCACGAGCCCGGCGTGCTGGCCGCCGCGCCCGGAAGCGGAACTGCCTCAGGCCGCGTTCTGGCGGGCGTGCCAAGCCCGCTCGAACTGCACCGGCGAGAGATAGCCCAGTGCGGAATGACGCCGCAGTCGGTTGTAAAAGGCTTCTACGAACACGAACAGCTCCTGTTCGGCCTGTGCGCGGCTGGCGAACGGCACCCGCTGCAGCAGCTCGCATTCCAAGGTCGCGAAGAAGCTCTCCGCCATGGCGTTGTCGTAGCAGTTACCCGCCGCTCCCATCGAACGCTCGATGCCAGCCTCGGCGCAGCGCCGCGTGAACGCCAGCGCCGTGTACTGGCTGCCGCGGTCGGAATGGAACACCACCCCTCGCGCCGCTCGCGTCGTGATCGCCATATCCAGCGCCGCTCGCACCAGCTCGACGGTCTGCCGCTCGCTCATCGCCCAGCCCACGATCTTGCGGCTGAACACGTCCAGCACCGTCGCCAGGTACACAAACCCTTCCTGGGTCGGCACATACGTGATGTCTGCCACCCACAAGCGGTTCGGCTCCGAGGCCTCAAAGCGCCGCTGGACGCGGTCCGCGGCCACCGCCGCTTGGGGATCCCTGCGCGTCGTGCAACGCCGCTTCCTGCGCGTCACACCCGCCAGCCCCAAGGCCCGCATCAGACGCCCCACCCGCTGCCGCGATACTGCCACGCCCTCCGCCTCTAACTCCGCATGGATCCGGCGCGCCCCGTAGGTCTGCCGCGACCGCTCGTGGATCGCCCGGATCCGTTTGCTCAACGCCAAGTTCTCGGCCGCCTGCCGACTCGGCGGCCGCTTGCGCCACGCATAGTACCCGCTGGTGGAGACCCCCAGCACCCGGCACATGCGCGCGATCGGATACCTGCCCTGGTGCGCTCTTACGAATTCGAACACCCTTACGGGATCGAATCGGTCTCCCGAGCGAACCAGGCCGCTGCTTTTGACAGGATCTCGCGCTCCTGCTGCAGCCGCTTGTTCTCCCGCCGCAGGCGGATCAACTCCTCCCGCTCGGAATTGCGCAGCCCGTCCGGGCGCTGGCCCTGCTCGCGCTCGCTCTGCTGCACCCAGCGCCGCACCGAATCCTCCGAAATCCCGAATTCCTCGGCCACCTCGCGCGGGCTGCGCTCGCCGACCTGCATCAACTGCACGACCTTGTCCCGAAACTCCTGCGGGTAGGCTTTCACATAGGCATTCTTGCTCATTGTCTGGGGCCTCCTTGCCCCCGCCCTCTCAGGCGAGCATCCACTGCCTATCAAGCTATCTCAGCTGTCCACCAAATCCACGCCACTCCAGTCGAGGCAGGCTGCCGCACCGTGGTCGGTCGCCTCAAGCGCTCGGGCATGTACTGGACCGTCGACGGTGCCAACGCCATCCTCGCCCTGCGCTGCTGCGTGCTCAGCGGCAACTACGAGGACTTCTGGGCTGACCGGGACGAGAACCCCTGCGTCCAACCGGCGATCCAAACATAGTGTCGTGCACGTGTGCCACGAAGGCGCAGAGGGGAGCGCAGGCTCCCCACGCAGCCATGCTGCACAAGAGATGGGGGCAGGCCCCATAAGCGTTAAATTAATCTGCTCTAATCAAAATAAGCTGCCAGCTGCGGCTTGCGTTTCCTCGGCGAGTCAGCAAGCTCCTCAGAAATTGAATTCCACTGGCGTAGTGTCTCCGACAAGGACAGCGATGGTTCAATGGCCCGCTTGACTTGGTTGAGCATGAAATGGAAGTCCCGCCAGGCGCTCGGTGGCCGTTTCCGGCCCCAATTCGTATCCCCAGGGGGAAATTGATCGGGCGTGGCCGATGAGTTTCTCCACCAGCAGTGCCACGAACAGCTTTCCGTACAGCCAGGACTTGGCGCTCCGCTCGTCGTGCTTGGGCAGGTGGCCCAACTCGGCCAGCGACTTGAAGCGCTTGAACACCAACTCGACCTGCCACCGCGTGCGATACCACTCCAGCACGTCTCGGGCGCTGAAGTCGGTCTCCGGGAAGGTCGTGAACACGATCACGTACTTGGCGTACTGGAGGGTTTCCGGGCGCAACTGCTTGCCTTTCTTGGAGGCTTGCTGGCGCAGACTCTTGTGGGCCATGCGGATGGCCTCGCGGGTCTTGCGCAAAGCGCACACCCGACCGCTCGCCGCAATCCCCTGCGAATCCACAACGCGCACCTGCCAGCAGCCAATCTGACCAGCGCGTCGCAGGGTTGCAACAGCGGCCAGCAGGTCCAAGGGCTCCCCCTCGGCCGTCTCCAGCACCAGCGCTCCCGTGTTCACCCGCACTGTGACCAGACCGCCCGCCTGCTCGACATACCGCAGACCCGCCGCCGTCGAGTAGCCCCGGTCCGCCAGCAAGTGATCCCCGACCGTGATCGGGAACTGCCGGAAACTCTCGCCTGTGCCAACCCCTTCCGTCTCGGTCAGCCGAAAGAAGTCACACGACAGCGACGGCAGCCGCACGCTGTAGTGCACGCGCCACAACGAACCCGTCTTGCCGGGCTCCTTGACCGCGGTCCCATCCAAGGCCCGCATCTGCAGGCCTCCGGCCTCCGACAACTCCACGCCGCGCTCCCGGAACAGTTCCATGCACAGCGCCCGCAACCACATCTGCGACTTCCGCAGACGGTGCCACAGCGCCACCGAGGACAGTTCGGCAAGCCCCTCTTGGCGGGCCCGAACTGCCGTTTCGATCAACGAGTGCCCACAGCCCAGATGCAACAGCAGAACGCGCAGCAGGTTCGCCGCCGACTTGTTCTTGCGGAGCCCTTTCAAGGCACCGGTCTCGGCCGCAAGCCTCTCCCAGTTCGGCGGCAGGAAGGACACCAGCAACTCCCAGTCCTCCTGCATTCCGCTGCCGTTCTCGGTGTTGCCCATACCTTCAATGATACACCAACGACCGAAAACAATTTAACGCTTATGGGGGCAGGCCCCCCGAAGCCGCCGTGTAGGCGGAGGCTTCAAACCACCCAACTGCTGCTGCGCTCAAGAGGCGTGGTGGGGAGCGAGTTGGGAAAAGGCAGGGCACGAACCCTGTCAGGTAAGGGTCGTGGAGTCGAACGCAAGTGAACCGCTGTAGACGTGTCGAAACAATTACTGGTGGCGTCAAAACCGGAGGTGGTGTGCGACTCCGGGACAAGTCCGAGGGGTACCTGCTTACTGCTCGGGCGGCGTCCGGCATGGAGGCGGCGAGAACGCGGTCCAGGCTCTTGTGCGGAACGTGGGAACCTGTCACGCCGATGCCAAGGGAGACCCGCAAGCGGAAGTCCCGCGAGCGGCAGAGTACCGAAGCGGCGTACAGGGGCGGAGCAGTCCGTAGTAGCGGGGAAGGTCCTGTAATGGGGCTGGAGCGAAGGGGCTGCCTTAACCGGCTTGGCTCGCGGGAGCAACCGGAAGCGGGAGGACTTCCATGAGACAAGCAAAGCCCTTCCCCATCTCCAAGCGGCAGGTGTGGGAAGCCTACAGGCGAGTGAAAGCCAACCAAGGCGGGGCGGGCGTGGACGGCCAGACGCTGGAAGAGTTCGAGCAGCGGTTGGGGGACAACCTCTACAAGCTGTGGAATCGGATGGCGTCGGGCAGTTACATGCCGCCGGCGGTCAAGCGGGTCGAGATCCCCAAAGGGGACGGACGAGTCCGTCCGCTGGGGATCCCGACGGTTGCCGACCGCATCGCCCAGATGGTGGTCAAGCAGGTGCTGGAACCGGAGTTGGAACGGGTGTTCCATCCCGATTCGTATGGGTACCGGCCGGGCAAGTCGGCGCATCAAGCACTGGCGCAGGCGCGGCAGCGCTGCTGGCGCAATGCGTGGGCAGTCGACTTGGACATCAAGGGATTTTTCGACAATATCGATCACTCTCTGATGCTGCGGGCGCTGCGGCGGCACACTCAGGAGAACTGGGTGCTGCTGTATGTCGAGCGCTGGCTGAAGGCCGAGGTGGAACTGCCGGACGGCAGGCGGGAAGCGCGGGAGCGGGGGCAATGGCATTGACTTAGTGGCAGAAGCGCATTGACTTAAGGAAATCGGGTTCGGGCCCGATTTTCGGCGGCGTTAGCCCGCGGTTGCACTGGCGTTCCCGACTGCCTTGCGGTTCCTCCACTTCGTCTCGGGCTTGCGCGAACGGCGCGGGTAGGAGCGGCCCGGACGACGGCGCTGGCGGCTGGCCCCGATGCCGTCCAAGATCTTCTGCAGAGTGTCGCCAACCGCCTTGGCGCTGTGCAGGAACAGCCCTTCCAGCTGGTGCCCGACCGTGTGCAGCGTATGGCGGAAGTTCGCCAGCACAGCCGGTCGCCCGTGCCCGTCGGGGCCCTGTCGGAAGGCCTCCTCGCTGTGGTTGGCGAACAGCCGCGACAGGGCCGCCAGCGTGAAGTGGGCGTACAACTCTTGGCGTACCAGCCGCTCGGAGCGGCCCCGAAACTGCTCCAAAACCAGCATTTGCTTGCTGATCTTGTAGTATTCTTCAAGGCTCCAGCGGCCATGATAGAGCCGGGCCAGGTCCTGCTGGCGGTAGCGCTGGGCGTCGAGCAGGGTGGTCGCGAGCGAGAAGACAGTCGGGCCGGCGGTGTACTTGACCAGCCGCACGCGCAAGGCCGGCCGGTTGGCCGCGGGCTGCGGGCTGTTGGCGTCGGCGGGTGCTGCGAGGGTCACCAGCGCCTCGGTGTGGGCGGATTGGATGAAGGCTTGGAACTCGCTGTTGGCGTTGGCCTGCAAGCGGAACACGGCGTGCAGGCCGCGCTCGAGGTGGGCCTGCAGCAGGGCGCGAGAGTAATAACCGCGGTCATAGACGACGACATCGGAGGGGGCGAGGGCGTCGAGATGCAGGCGGGCGGCGCGGCGCTCGTCGGCGTGCGCATGCAGGCCGAAGTCGATCGGCAGGCGGGATTGCAGCCGGTACAGGCAACTCAGCAGGCCTTGCGGGTAGTAGGCCGTCGGGCCGGGGGTGCGGTAGCCGGACTCCAGCAGCGGGCGGGGCAGGTTGAGCTTGGAGCCGTCCACGGCGAAGGTGCGGTGGCCGCGCCACAAGCTGTGGGGCGTGTCCGGGGGGAATTCGGCGAGCACGGCGCGGTGGATGCGCAGGAAGAGCTGCTCGTCGACCTTGGCGCGGGCCCGGCAGATCGCGGCCGGGGTGACCGGTCGCTGCGGCAGTTGTAGGCCCAAGGCGCGGCACTGCTCCCACAACTGCTCCAGCACCGTGGCGTAGCCCTGGCTGTCGGGCGTGAACACGATGCGGTACACGAACAGCACCACCAGCAGTGTGTTCAGAGTCCGCTGGCGGCGCACCCAGGTGCGGTCGTGGTCCGACGCCAGCTGCGTGAGTGTTCCGATCAGGCCCTGCCACAGTTGCACGAAGGCGTCGTCGGCCTGGGCCGGCGAACGCTTCTGGCGGGCCCGCTTGGGCGGGCCGTTGAGCAGGATCGAGCGGAAGTGCTTGTGCAGCGGGCGGACCCAGACCTGCTTGGGCGTGCGGGCTGGCTGCGAGGCGCTCGCGCGCGCCCCAGTGGTGAGCCCCAGGCACTGCCAGCCAGCCGCCAAGTAGCAGGTCCCGCGGTGCTTTTGCGGGTCGACATAGGTCTCGCACAGAACCGGTCGCGCACCGTGCGCCCGCTGCCAGTCGTGCGGCAGCTGGCGGACCGCCAAGCCCAGCGCGTGGCTCGCCAAATGCGGCACCGAGACCCACGGAAACAGCAGATAGCGGGCATTGCGCACCACCAGATGCAGATACTTGCGGTGGGCCTGAGGCTGCCAGCCAAGCCACTGGTCGCGGCACGCGAGGCGGACCGCCGCAAAGTCGAACAGCAGGCAGCCCAGCGTACGCTGGTCGCGGTCCAGCAGGAAGTAGCGCAAGTTCTGGCCGAGCGGGTGGCGGTAGCCGAGCGGGTGGTAGCGTTCGACGAATTCGTTCCACAGTGCGACCGCCTCGGGGGCGCTCACGACCTCCAGCCGCAGCGGGGTCAGCGCGGCCAAGGGCCCCGCAATGGCGGGCTGCGGAGCGGAGCGCGGGCCCGGGCGCAGCGGCGCTTGGGGCCCCCGTCCGGCATGCTGCTTGGGCGGCAGAGTCAGGATCGAGAGCCGCTCGAGTTCCTCCAGCAGGCGCAGCGCCAGCTGAATCCGGTTGCGACCGGAGTGGGTCTGCCAGCGCAGGTGCTCGCAGATGGTTTGGCCCAGTTCGTTGCGGCTGAGCTTGGGGAACGTGCCGACGACCTCCTGGATGTCGGCGATCTGGCGCCGGGTGAGGCGTCTACCGAAGAAGGTGGTCGACTTGAGGTTCTGGATCAACGGGTCCAAGGCGGGACCCCTCCCCATTCAACCTGCCAGAATTAGCATCGAAAGTCAAGCGCCTACGCGAAAAAATCTTTTCTGAGTCACAAGCTACTGATTCCACAGATCTTACGCCTCGCGTCCACCAGATCAAACGCCCCACACCCTCAGTAAATGCCATTGGGAGCGGGGGACCCCCCAGGGTGGTGTGGTCTCGCCGCAGCTCGCGAACCTGTTTCTTCACTACACCTTCGACATGTGGATGCAGCGGGAGTTCCCGAGCATTGCATTCGAGCGATACGCGGATGATGCCGTGTGCCACTGTCGGACGGAAGCACAAGCGAGGTACCTGAAAGCAAGGTTGGAACGACGCTTTGCGGAATGCAGGCTGGAGCTACACCCGGAGAAAACGAAGATTGTGTACTGCAAAGACGACAATCGGGCCGGGGATTTCCCGCAAACCAAATTCGACTTCCTGGGATACACCTTTCGATCCCGGTTGGTGCGGAGAGGGGATGGGAAGTTCTTTGTGGGCTTCAGTCCGGCAATCAGCAACAAGTCGGCCAAGGCGATCCGCCAAACGGTGCGGGGCTGGGCGCTGCAACGGCGCACGAACCAGAGCCTGCACGAGTTGGCGCGAGCGTACGATCCGGCGATCCGCGGTTGGGTGAACTATTACGGTGCCTTCCACAAGTCGGCGCTGTGGCCCACGCTGCGACAAATCGACCGGAGGCTGGCTTGGTGGGCGCACAGCAAGCATAAGCGCTTGCGCGGCCACAAGCGCAGAGCAGCACGCTGGGTGCGGCGCACCGCGCGTCGCGACCCGGACCTGTTTGCGCACTGGCGTCTGATGTATGGGCGGGCTGGTTAAGAAGAGCCGTGTGAGAGGAGACTTTCACGCACGGTTCTGAGAGCGCCCGAGGGTGAGACTCCCTCGGGCGACTCGACCCCTTCACCGCCGGAGCGGCGGAGTTCGAGAATCTCCGTTTTGGTCGGGCTCGCGTCTACCGCCAGGTAGCCCGTTTCCGGGTTGCCCGCCGGCCAGCGGTCCGGTGCGAAGTTGCGCAGGTACAGCAGATCGCCCTGGACGATGCCGCGGATCGGGTAGCCAGCATCGTTCGGGCGGCCGATATCGTGCCTTTCCTTGCCGATCAGCACATGATCTCGCTCGGGTTCCACTTGGCCGTCCTTATCTGACCGCAGCACTCCCAGCAGGCTGCGTCCTGCCGGCGGCTGCATTCCAGTCGCGTCCCAATCGATCCCTGCCGCATCAAGAATGGTAGGTGCCAGATCGACGAAACTGACGAAGTCCTTGATCGAGCGCCCCGGATGCGGGATGCCGTCGATCCACATCATCGCCAAGGGGAGGTGGTTGGAGAGTTCATATTCTTGAGCCTTCACGCGGGGAAACGGCATGCCGTTGTCAGAGGTGACGATGACAAGCGTGTTGGCGAGTTGCCCGCTCTCCTCGAGCATCTCGAGAATCCGGCCCAGATGAGCGTCGAAGTACTCGATCTCGTAGGCGTAGTCCAGGATGTCGTGGCGCACCGTTTCGGTATCTGGCCAAAAGTCGAAGACGTCTTCGATGTCTGCGGGATTCTTGCCGCCCAGTTCCGCACCCGAGCGGAATTCGTACGCGCGGTGAGGTTCTCTGGAGCCGTACCAGAAGGCCCAGGGCTGGGCCTGGGGAGCGGCGGCGAGAAAATCGGCGAAGTTGGCCGCGTAGTCGGTCCCGCTCATCTTGGAGGTCGGCGGGTCAGTTTCGCGAGCATTGAACGGCGTGCCTGCGAGGTTGCGCGGCTTGCCATCGGCGTCGTTGGCGATGCCGGGGCTCCAGCCTTTGGCGGTCATGCCCACGAAATAGCCGTTCTCGCCCAGCGCTTCGGGGTAGCTCTTAAACTCCGGCGGGAAGAATGCCATGTGGTTCGCGCCGGCCTTGAGCTGCCATGAGTTGCGGCCTGTGAGAATAGCCGCGCGGGAAGGAGCGCACTTTGCGTTGGGCGTATATGCGTTCCAGAACAGGACGCCATCGCGGGCGACGCGGTCGAAGTGTGGGGTGTCGACCCAGTCGATGCCATAGGCACCCATGTGGGGAAAGGAGGCATCGTCCGCGATAGCGAACAGAATGTTGGGCGTCTCGGGCGGCGCCTCGCGCGTTTCCGCACAGGCACCTAGCAATGCGAGGATCGCGGTGCAAGCGGCTAGCAGTCTTGACATGGCGGCGACCTGAGCGTAACACCGCTGTGCTCGCGGTGTTTGCTGGCCCGCAAGCCTTGCTGTTAGGACAGCCCCAGCCCGTGGGCGATCCGATCAAGGTGCCACCGAGTGTCTCCGTACGTGAACTCGGCAGCTTTCGCGCGCTTGAGATACAGGTGTAGGTCCTGTTCCCAAGTAAACCCGAGACCGCCGTGCAACTGGATGCCCAGCTCGCCGACGCTGACCGCTGTCTGGTTGGCAGTTGCCTTTGCCACCGAGGCTGCGCGGGCCAGATCGTCGGGACGCTCGTCTGCCACTGCGGCGGCGTAGTATACCCCCGTGCGGCCCTTTTCGATTCCGATGAGCATGTCGGCCGCCTTGTGCTGCACCGCTTGGAAGGTGCCGATCGCCCGCCCGAACTGCTTGCGGTTCTTGGCGTATTCGACCGTCATGTCCAACACCCGTGCCGAGCCGCCGATCAACTCCGCTGACAGTCCGATCGTGGCCCGGTCGATGACCGCTTGGACGTCGGCGATCGTGCCCTCGCCCAGCACTTCGAGCTTATCTGTCGGGCAGGTCACCTGACTCAAGCTGCGAGTGACGTCCATCGAATACATGTCTTCGATCTCGGTCTCGTGCGCGATGGCGATCTGGGCTCCGTTTCCGCCCGTGTGATTGACGAACAGAATCAGATCGGCGCTGGCCGCGTCCGGCACGTAGCGCTTCGTCACCACCTGGCCAGCCTCGTGCGCCAGCATCATCGGCGTCCAGCCCGAGCCCGGCTCGTAGATCCCGACCGTAGCCTTCAGCTTGCCCTCTGCGATGTCGGGCAGGTACTTCTGGCAAGCGCCCTCGTCGGCTAGCGCCTCGAGCGCACTGGCCGCCAGCAGGCCGCTGGCGTGCAGCGTGCCCGGGACAAGAGCCGCGCCGGTCTCTTCCATCAGCACGGCCAGATCGAACATCCCCAACCCGAGGCCATCGTAGTCCTCGCCGACCAGCAGGCCGGGCCAGCCCAGATCAGACATCTTCGACCAGAGCGCTGCGGCCGCGGCGGAACCATCGGCCGCGTCAAGCATGCGGCGCAATTCGGCGCTGGGCCACTCTGCGCCGAGAAAATCGCGCGCCGAATCGCGGAGGAGAATCTGTTCTTCGTTGAGACTAAAGTCCACTGGTGCGCTCCTTACTTGCGTGGCAGGCCGAGTACCCGCTCGGCAATGACGCTGCGCAAGATTTCGGACGTTCCGCCCTCGATCGAATTGGCGCGGGCGCGCAAGTATCCGAACTGCCAGCTCTTGGCATACGATTCGTCGTCTTCTGCCAAAGCTTCCGTGCCGAACGTGGCAGTGCTGTCGCCGACTTGATCGAAGCCCCCTGCCGACAGCAGCGGGGCGTCAGGGCCTAGCGTCGACAGCCCGATCTCTTGCAGGCGTTGGTTCATTTCTGCCCAAGCGACCTTGACGACCGAAGATTCAAAGCCGAACAGCCTGTCCGCCATGCGCTCGCAGGTCAGGGTCAGGCACTGGCTGTCCACGTAGGCTTGCGCCACATCGCGCGCCTGCTGGGGGTCCAGCGGCACGTCGCGTTTGCGGACGGTATCCAGCAAGCGGTCGAACTGCTGTTGCAGGCGCACGCTCAGGGCCACCGAAATGTTGGCCCGTTCTCGGGTGAACGTCTTCATGCCGATGATCCAACCATCGTTTTCCGCACCCACGCGATTGGCCTTTGGCACGCGCACTTCGTCGAAGAAAATCTCGCCGAACTCGGCTTCGCCAGTGATTTGGCGCAGCGGTTTGACGGTCACGCCCGGGCTCTTCATGTCGACGACCAAGGCGGTGATGCCCTTGTGCCGAGATGCATCGGGATCCGTGCGCACGAGGAGCCAGATGTAGTCGGCGATCAGTGAGTTGGAAGTCCAGATCTTCTGGCCCGTGATGACATAGTCATCGCCATCGTCCACGGCGCGGGTCTGCAATGCCGCCAGATCGGAGCCTGCGTTAGGCTCGGAAAACCCCTGGCACCAGATCTCTTCGGCGCTCAGGATTTTGGATAGGTAGCGTTTCTTGTGGGCCTCGCTGCCGACGGCGATCAAGGCGGGCCCCGCGATCATCAGGCCAATGTTATTGATGCTTGGCGGGATCCGGGCGCGGGCGGCCTCTTCGTTGAAGATCGCCTGCTCGCGGAAGCCAAGCCCTTGGCCGCCGTATTCGGCCGGCCAGGTCAAGCCGAGCCAGCCGGCTGCGTGCAGCTTCCGCTGCCAAGCCTTGAGCGCGTCAATGTCGTGCTTGCCGATGCTGGGCGTATTCGCCTCAAGCCATACGCGAAGGCGTTCCCGAAACGCAGCTTCGGCCGGCGTGTCTTGAAGTCTAGTCATTACAAACAAGGTAATTGTACACGTGCGCTGACCCTCTGGCCGGAGACAGGTATCGGCGCGATGTACACCCATACCGTTAACACACATTTCGCGTTTCTGTGCTGAGACGTCCCGAGGCAGCGCCGGAGAACTCTAGCAATGGACTGGATTCCACGAAGCCTCGAGGGCTGGTTGCCAATGGGTAGCGGAGTTGTTTCCGGACATGATGCAAGAGGGGCCGTGCGTCTTGTGTCTCACCTGGACTCAGCCCGTCCTGCTCGGCCTGTTCCTTCACCTCTGCCGGCGCGCTGGCAGAGCCGCAGATTGCAGGTCCGCTAGGGGCGCCGCCAGCCCCTTCTCCGAACACTGGCAGCGCTCGCACAGCCCCTGCGCCCCCTCGCGCTCGAGGGGACGCGCTGCCCCGCGTGCGCAGCCCGTTGCGGGCCGGCCGTATCCAATCAGTTGGAGCTAAACCTAGAAGTTCCGAAGGTAGCGTAGCGCCGCTTTCCCTTGCACTGCCAGATCAAGGCCTACGTAAGGCCGGGCAGCTCTCCCTGGCGGCCCGTGATCGGTTAGCTCAACATGCTAAAGTTTGGCTGTGCTATATGTCGGGTCCACTGCCGCGCTGCTGACATGCGGCGGCGAATCGACGCCGTCTCCGACAGATGGTCCTTTCTGGTTTTGCCAGCGAGCGTTGATCTCGGTCGGCGGCATGTCTGGGCTGGGCGCAAGTCCGCCAATCTAATGGTTTTCCCACCAGTCCCCGATCCACCCGTGACGGCCGATCTGAGCGCCCTGCTCGACAAGGCCAATCTGGCTCTGTGCCGGCTCGATGGTGCTCTTGGCGCACATGCGGAAGCCTCAGCCTTTGTGACGATGCAATTGCGTCGCGAAGCTGTGATGTCGTGCCGCATCGAGAACGAGTCCAGCACTCTCGCCGCTGTCCTAGATGCTGCTGTCGGCCAAGATGACGACGAATTCAGTGCCGCAGCAGGAGCGCCTGTGCGCTGTTGCCAGGCTCTTGAGCGGGGCCTTGCGGAAGCCAGTCGAGAGCCCTTGAATCTGGATTCCGTGGCCGCCATTCAGGCAGCGTTAACGGGGGACAGCCAAGGGACGGGGGACCTTGCTGGACGCACTCTGGTTGAAGGAGGGGCCGAATTAGGGACAGGGCTGGCCGACTTGGACGAATTCCTGACGGCACGGGGCGAACTGCCCGACATAGTGCGGATCGGCATGGCTCAGGCGCAGTTCAGGCGATTGATCCCTGCGGATTTGGGGGATGGGCGCTTGGAGCGTGTCGCGGTGCTGGCGATGTTCCGAAGGCTCGGCGTTCCGGGTGCCAGTGCACTAGCCTTGTCTCCATACTTCCAATCCCATAGGCGCGGGTATCAGACGCATCTCCGAGGTCCTTGGGCGCCATGGCTGGTCTTCTTCGTCAAGGGTGTGGCCGAATCGGCGACACAAGCGGCCCAGATGGTCCGCCGCAGTGCCATTCTCGCCAGAGAGCATCGCGAGGCTATCTGCGCCGGATTAGGACACGCCGTCGGACGAGGTTTGCAAGTGTTCGGGCGCTTGACGGCTGAGCCGGTCGCTACGGTAAGCGGCGTCAGGGCCATCACCGGGACCTCGTATGTGGCGGCGAACCAGCTCGTAGCCCGGTTCGTGCAAATGGGCATCTTGGAGGAGATCACCGGCTACCGCCGCAATCGGCGGTTCCAATATGGCCCCTATGTGCGCATCTTCGATCCCGACCCGACAGAGGCTCCCGAGCCACCCAAGCCGCGTCCGACTTCCAAGCTGCCGCGCCGCCGCGCTCGCGCCATGCCGCGGCGAAGGAGTCCAGAGCGACCCACTCCCACGCCCAAACGACGGCGTTCACCGCCCTTCTCGGACCACCTCCTATGAAGCGAGCCTTCCTGTTGCCGATACACCGTCGGCATCTGCATCTGCCTGCTTGGTTGGCGGCTCCGGGTGGGCCAGCTTCCAATCGATCTGACGCAGGATAGCCAGCAGCATGCGCCCGTCTTCCGGTGCTAGGCGCAGGCGACCTACGAAGCGCCGGAGTTTGCGCGTCCGTTCCTCAATGCCTTCGTTGTGGAGAAACCCGGATACCCGCAGGATGGGCAGGAGCAAAGAGAGGATTCGCTCGCGCACTCCTGCCGAGACACTGGACGGAGTCTTCAGGCTTTCCTGCGGCACGGCATTGCGGGCGATCTCGTAGCAGCAGACCGCGACCGCTTGACCCAGGTTCATCGACGGACATGCTTCGTCGGTGGGGACCGACAACACCCAGTCGCAGTGGCTCAGGTCGTCATTGGAGAGCCCGAACTTTTCCGAGCCGAAGACCAGCGCCGCCCTGCGATCTTCGATGTGTGTCCGGATGGCATTGCCGCCAGCTGGCAGCTGACGCTGCACGTGGCGCTGCTTGCGAGATTCCAATCCGGTGCAGGCCACCACCAGTTCGGCATCGGAGACTGCTTCGGCTAGGTCGTTGGTCACGCGCGCCCGCTGTAGTACCGACGCTGCGCCAGCCGAGGATCGCGCCGAGCGGAATGACGGCTCGTACGGGCGCACGCACCACATGTCCGCAAACCCGAAATTGTAGATGGCCCGCGCCGCCGCGCCGATATTGAGCGAGTTGCGCGACTCTACCAGTACGACCCTGAGGTTGTCCTTCCAGCCATCCATGTGCTTGCTGTGTTCGGCCCACGGTCTGTTCGACCGGCCCTCCATGCGCAGGCTGCCTACGACTTCAGCATTTGTCGCAAGACGTACTGCAAGATGCCGCCGTGCCGGTAGTACTCGACTTCTTTGGGCGTGTCGATGCGGACGCGCGCTTGGAATGAGATTGCCGCTCCGCCGCCCTCAGGCACGGCCTCGACACGGACCTCAGGCGCGGACCCGTTTCCCAGGCCGGAGATGCTGATCCGCTCGCGTCCGGTAAGCCCCAGCGAATCGCTGTCGTCTCCTTCAAGAAACTGCAGAGGGAGGATCCCCATGCCGACCAGGTTCGAACGGTGGATTCGTTCGTAGCTGGCCGCGATTACCGCCCTCACCCCCATCAGAGACGGGCCTTTAGCGGCCCAGTCGCGGGATGAGCCGGTGCCGTACTCTCGGCCGGCGATAACCACCAAAGGCGTGCCCTCGTCCCTGTAACGCATGGCGGCGTCGTAGATCGACATGAGCTCGCCGTCAGGCAGGTACAGCGTCCAGCCGCCTTCGGTGCCAGGAGCGAGCAGGTTGCGCAGGCGCACGTTCGCGAACGTGCCCCGCATCATGACCTCGTGGTTGCCGCGCCGCGCGCCGTAGGAGTTGAAGTCCTTGGGCGCAATCCCGCGTTCGCGCAGGTGGCAGCCAGCCGGGCTGTCGGCCTTGATCGCACCCGCCGGAGAAATATGATCCGTGGTGACGCTGTCGCCGAGCAGGGCCAGCACCCTAGCGTCGCGGATCTCGGACACCGGGCTGGGCTCGTCCTGCATCGAGTCGAAGTACGGGGGGCGCCGCACATAGGTGGACTCTTCGTCCCAAGCGAAGAGATCGGAGCCGGTGGCGTTTAGCTCCCTCCAGCGCTCGCTACCCTCATAGACATTCGCGTAGCTGGCTCGGAACATGGTCGAGTCCACGACCGATGCCATCGTCTGCAGGATCTCCTGCTGGGTCGGCCAGAGGTCTTTGAGATAGACGTTGTTTCCTTCCAGATCCTTGCCCAGAGCGTCGGCGGCTAGATCGAACTGCATGTTTCCGGCGATGGCGTAGGCCACTACCAGCGGTGGGGACGCCAAGTAGTTGGCGCGCACCTCCGAATGCACCCGGCCCTCGAAATTGCGATTGCCGGAAAGCACCGCCGCAACGATCAGATCGCCTTCGCGGATCGCGGCCGAGATCTCTTCGGGCAGCGGTCCGGAATTTCCGATGCAGGTCGTGCAGCCGTATCCCACGAGGTTGAAGCCGATCATGTCCAAGTAGGTGTCCAGCCCGGACTTGGCAAGGTAGTCCGTGACCACCTTTGAGCCGGGAGCCAAGCTGGTCTTGACCCACGGCTTGACTTGCAGGCCCTTTTCCACGGCCTTCTTCGCGACCAGTCCCGCTCCGATCATGACCGCGGGATTCGAGGTGTTAGTGCAACTCGTAATTGCCGCGATGACCACCGCGCCGTGCTCCAGCACGCACTGAGAGCCGCGGACAGCGGTCTTGACGCCCGCCAAGGCCTCGCGGACGGCAACGCCGGACTCGCCGTGCTCAGCCCTGCGCTGGTCCATCGTTTCGCCAAGCATGGTCTCGAAAGAGTTCGCGGCGTCCGTCAAGGCGATTCGATCTTGCGGGCGTTTGGGCCCGGCAATGGACGGTACGACATGTGCCATGTCCAGCCGCAGCGTCTCGGAGTACGCCGCGGGTGCGTCTCCAGGCAGGCGGAAGAAGCCCTGGGCCCTCGCGTACGTTTCGACCAATCGCACCTCTTGTTCGGGACGACCGGTCAGGGCCAGATAAGCCAGTGTCTCAGAGTCGACCGGAAACAGACCGCAGGTAGCCCCGTACTCCGGTGCCATATTGGCGATGGTGGCGCGATCCGCCAAGGGCAACTCTTCCAAGCCATCCCCGAAAAACTCGACGAACTTGCCGACCACGCCGTGGGCGCGCAGCATCTCCACGATGACGAGCACCAGGTCCGTGGCGGTGGCGCCTTCGGCCAGACGTCCGGTCAGTTCAAAGCCCACTACCTGCGGAAGCAGCATCGAGACCGGCTGGCCGAGCATGCCTGCTTCGGCTTCGATGCCGCCAACGCCCCATCCCAGCACGCCCAAACCATTGATCATTGTCGTGTGGGAATCGGTGCCAACCAGCGTGTCCGGGCAGACCCAAGTCGCGCCGTCTCGCTCATAGGTGAAGGCGACCTTGGCAAGGAATTCCAAGTTCACTTGGTGCACGATGCCGGTCTCGGGCGGCACTACGCGGAAATTCTGGAAGGCATTCTGGCCCCACTTGAGGAACTGGTAACGCTCCCGGTTGCGCTCGTACTCCAGGACGCTGTTCAGCGCCAGCGCGCCGGAAGAGGCGAAGTTGTCGACCTGAACCGAGTGGTCGATCACCAGATCGGCGGGCTGCAACGGGTTGATCTCTGACGGGTCGCCCCCCATGTTGAGCATCGCTTCGCGCATGGCCGCGAGGTCGACGACCGCAGGCACGCCTGTGAAGTCCTGCATCAGCACGCGGGCGGGGCGATACGCGATCTCCTTGGCGGGAGCGGCCTCGGGCTG
The DNA here is from genome assembly GCA_965207255.1 of Bryobacterales bacterium. Classification (GTDB taxonomy): domain Bacteria; phylum Acidobacteriota; class Terriglobia; order Bryobacterales; family UBA6623; genus VXMF01. The sequence continues at coordinate 3,251,290 of OZ242276.1, forward strand.
CCAGTCCAGCAGGGCTTGGATGTCATCCCGCGTGACGCTGCTGCCATCCTCGTGGCGCAGGAGGTTCTCCAGCAGGATCTTCAACGAGTACGGCAGCCGCACAGCGGCGGCTCCGGGCAACGCCTGTAGGTTGTGGAACGCATAGGTCCGGCCGTCCAAGCTGAGGGAGTCTCTTGTGGCAAAGGAATTCATGGGGCTGCATGCGCTGTTCCGTACGCACAATATTTTCGAGTTCGACACCTGTGGGGCGAAGCTCGCGATGCGGGGCTCAGCTTTGTCCTGCTATTCTCCCACCAAAGCTTGCGCGCGGTCGTGGGCAGCGCATTTTCTAGGGCCTCGGGCCGCCGCTTCTGATCCCCAACCATGCTTTTCGGGCTGGCGCGCCAGCCCGGCCTATAGTGCTTGGATCCTCTGTGCAAGCAACCGACCCGCCACTTGCCCGGCAACGGCTTGCCGTCACCGCTTCGGCGCTTGCCGCCCAAGCGCGGCTAGGTCCGCGTGCAACTGCGGAAGAGTGCTTGCCTCGTCTGCCTGTTTCATGCCGTCGGGGTGAGCCGTGCGCCGCTCATGAGGGTCCGGGCTTTAACCGAGGATGAGGGAGACGGGCTCGAGGATTGGAACAGAGGCATCTAGATGATGGATTCGATATATTGTAGGGGCCTGATTGAAGAACTGTACGTCCTGATGTGATGCTTCAGCTGATCGAAACGCTTACCGAGGTCAATGCTAGGATTGCGAGCCCAGCCTTTGCCAGGATTGCCCTTGAGCCGGTGGGCGTTGAGTGTTTCGAGAATGTTGGTGCCGTAGCAGTGCCTAGTTGGAGTACGGTGCGAGATGGAGGATCGGATGGACACAAGACCAAGTTCGCACGCTGACCAGTCCATGCCGCCCGTTTTCGTCACCGGCGCGGCCGGACATGTGGGTGCCAATCTCGTGCGGCGACTGCTCCACGACGGTGTTCGAGTTCGGGTGTTGCTCAGGCACGAGGACAACAACGAAGGGCTGGAAGGCCTCGATGTCGAGCGGTCGTTCGGTGACATTCGGGACTTGAACGCCACCAAGAGCGCACTCTCGGGCTGTCAGGGCGTCTATCACTGCGCGGCCAAGGTCTCGACCATCGAGGGCGACCGCGCCCATCGGCGAGACGTGTACGAGTGCAACGTGCTCGGCACCCGCAACGTGCTGCAGGCCGCGCGCGAAGCCAAGGCCGGCCGGGTGGTGGTGACAGGCTCGTTCAGTGCGGTCGGCTACGACTTGGATCATCCGTCCGCTCCCAGCGACGAGACGATGCAATTCTATCCCATGGATCGCACGATGCCGTACGAGCGCAGCAAGGCGCTCGTTGAGCACGAGTGCTGGCGCGCCGTCGCCGCGGGGCAGGATGTCGTGGTCGCCACGTGTTGTGCGGTTGTCGGCGGCAGCGATTTCTTTCCATCACGGCTGGGCAGGACCTTGTGCGATTACGCCAACCGCAAGCTCCATGCTTATGTCGACGGCGGCTTCGAGTTTGTAGCGGCCCGCGACATCGTGCAGGGGCATCTGTTGTGCATGCAGCGGGGGCGGTCCGGCGAAAAGTACATCTTCAGCAGCGAGTACAAGACCATTTCGGACATCCTCGATCTGTTCGCGGAGGTATCGGGCCTTCCGCGTCCCCGGCGCCGGATACCGACCCCCCTGATGCTTGTTTTCTCCGAAGTTGCGAGCTTTTATCTGAGCCGGTCACACCCGGGCTTTCCGCAGCGTTTCACGCCCGGTGCCATCCGGCTGTTACAAAAGCGCCGGCGCGCCGACAACGGCAAGGCGAGGCGGGAACTCGGATATAAGCCGACCAGCATCCGGGCCGCGGTTCGGGAGGCCTACGCATTTCACTACGGCCGCAACGCAATCAAGAATCCGCTTGCGAGACGTCCATCGGCGAGCACCGCGGAACAAGCGGAAGCTCTCAACCGGGCCAAGCAGGCGGATGGTTTCCGGGGGGCCACGGCATGAGCCGCGCAACGGCTGCGCCGCCGGTCTTCGAGGATGCCGGCAACTTGCGCCAGCAGGCCCGCGCAGCGGGTATGGACCCAGACTACTGGTACGCGGTTGAAGAAGCGGACCAAGTCAAGCCGGGCACGGCCATCGATGTTGTTTTCTGGAAGCGTTCCATTGCCCTCTACCGTGGAACGGACGGCTCGTTTCACGCGGTCGAGAATTGCTGTTTGCATCGCCAGCTCAAGCTTTCCTTGGGCCAAGTGGACGGCTGTCGGCTCGTCTGCGCCTACCATGGCTGGGAATACGATGAGAACGGACACGTTGCCAAGATTCCCGACCTGTTCGGGCGAGCACATCCCCCGAGGCTCTCGCTGAGAACCTATCCCGTACAGGTCCGTTACGGGCTCGTGTGGTTGTTCCCCGGAAATCCCGAGCTGGCGGAGGGGTGCCGGATCCCGGAGATTCCCGAGCTTGAAGGGCCCGGTCGGTGGGCCTGTGTTCCGCTCGGTTTCACGTGCTCGGCCCACCACTCGATGGTGATCGACAACGTCAGCGACTTCTCCCACGCCTATCTGCACCGCCGGTATCGCCCCTTCACGGGTGCCGACCTCACCAGTTGCGAGACCGTCGGTGACAATGTGCATCTCGAGTACGATACGCGGGTTGGACGCGGGCGTATCTCCGGCCTGTTTGTCGATCACGGGCGGGTCGACACCAATCACATGGAGCTGTGCTACGAGTACCCCTACCAATGGTCGAACACCGATGGCGAGATCAAGCACTGGCTCTTCGTGCTGCCGATCGATGAGCGCACCACCCGCGCCTTCTTTCTGTTCTACTTCAAATCGTTGAAGATTCCTTTGCTGCCCGTGCGGATTCCCCGTTTCGCGATGTCCGCAGTCCTGAAGATCGCGAACCGCGTGCTCATCGGCCCTCTGCTCGCTGAGGATCGATTTGCGATCGAAGCGGAGCAGCAGGCATACGAGAAACACTGGGACGCCCCTCCCATCGAGCTGAATCCGGTGGTGCGGGCATTTCAGGAGGTGACCGTGCGTAAATGGCGGGAGTCTCTGGCGCGCGCGGGTCAGAACGGCGATGGCGGCGTCTGAGCTGCAGATCCGGGTGTCGGCGCTGTCGGTCGACAGCGTGCTCGCCGCGGCGGGAATGCTGCTGGTGTTCATCGGGATCCTGTTGGTGGGGTCCATCCTCCTGCCTGGCCGTCGGGTCGCAGGACCGGAGATCGACGGAAGATCGCCCGCGTACAAGCTCAACGGCCTCGGCTTGTTCCTGACCGTCGCGCTGGCGGCGGGTCTGGCCCAGATTTCCGGATGGTTCTCCCTTGCGGTCCTGCACACGCAATTCGCGGCCTTGTGCGTGGCGGCAAATCTGTTCGCATGCGCTGCTTCCGGCTGGCTGTGGTGGCGTGGCGGCCGCGCGCCGGCCGCACCGCGGGGAACCCTGCGATCTTTCTTCTTTGGACGGGAGTTCAACCCGACTTGGCTCGGGGTGGACCTGAAATTGTTCAGTTACCGGCCTTCCCTCATTGGCCTGTGGCTGTTCAACGCCTCGTTCGCGGCAGTGCAGTACCAGACCTACGGCGAGCTCACTCTGGCGATGGCGCTATACCAAGTCTTCAGCTTCGTGTACGTGCTCAACTATTTCCAGTTCGAATACGGAATGATTCACACCTGGGACATGATCAGTGAGCGGTTCGGATGGATGTTGATTTGGGGAGACTATGTCTTGGTGCCGTTCTTTTACAGCCTTGCCGGCTGGTGGCTGATCCACGCGACGGAGCCTCTCCCTGCCGTCGCCGCCGTTGCGATCGCCCTGTTGTTCGGGTTCGGCTTCTGGCTCTTCCGCGGCGCCAACGAGCAGAAGCACCGCTTCAAGGTTGACCCGCACGCGCCGATCTGGGGACAGCCCGCCCGGTCGCTGGACGGGCGCCTGCTCGTCTCGGGATTCTGGGGTATCGGACGACATCTCAACTATACGGGCGAGATCTGCGTTTACTTCGCATTCGTCCTGACGGCGGGACTGGCGTCCTGGGTGCCGTACGTGCTGCCCGCGTGGCTGGCGGGCCTCCTGTGGCATCGATCGCGACGTGACGAACGCCGCTGTCTTGCCAAGTATGGCCAGCTCTGGGTACGCTATACGCAACAGGTGCGTTACTCGATGCTGCCGTTTGTCTACTGAGGGCAGGGATGACAGACGGGAATCAGGATGCGAGAACGCTGGGGTCGGCGCAATGCCCTCTGGCGGGAGGAGCCGTTCCCGCCCTCACCGGCGGGTGGCCGTTAGTCGGTCATCTCCTCGAGTTCCAGAAGGATCCGGTCTCGATGTTGGGTCGCGGCTGGCGGGAGCAGGGCGAACTCGTCCGGTTCCGGCTCGGCCCCCGCGAGTTTGTTCTTTTCGCCGGACCCGAAGCCCACGACTGTTATTTCGCAGCGCCCGATGATCAGTTGAACGCCAAAGCTGTCTACCAGTTCACGGTACCTATCTTCGGCCGCGGCGTGGCCTACGACGCCGCTCCCGAGATCATGGACGAGCAGCTCGGTTTTCTGTACCCAGCGCTCAACGGGGCCGCGCTGCACAGGTTCGCGCGCATCATGTTCGAGGAGACCAGGCAGTTCGCCGACGCCCTCGGGGACACGGGAGAAGTCGACTTGGCTGTGGCGCTGAACGAGGTCACCGTCAAGATCGCCTGCCGTTGCCTCATTGGCGAGGAAGTCCGGGCGCAATTGGACGCGGGGTTTGCGCAGGCCTATCACGATTTGCAAAAGGGCATCAACACCTTGGGCTTCTTCTTCCCCAGACTTCCTACCGCTGCGCATCGAAGCCGCGATCGGGCCCGGCGAAGAATTGCCGAGCTCTTGGGCCGGATCATGACCGCGCGCCGGCTGTCCGGGAGTCAGCCCGACGATTTCATGCAGACGCTCATGCAGGCCCGTTACCAGGACGGGCGCGCCTTGAGCGATGACGAGATCACCGGGATCCTGCTGACCGTCTTGTTTGCGGGCCAACACACGAGCGCCGTGCTCGGGACCTGGACTGGACTGGAGCTTCAGAGGGCGCCTTCGTACCTGGCGCGAGTGAGAGAGGAGGCGCGCGACACCTGCCGCGAAACCGGGGCCATGAGTTTCGAGAGCCTCAAGCGGCAGGTGACACTCGAACACGCGGTACGCGAGTGCGAGCGGCTGCACCCGCCGTTGATAATGCTGATCCGCAAGGTGCTCAAGCCCTTGCGCTACAAGGACTATGTCTTGCCCGCCGGCGCTATGGCGATGGTGTCGCCGGCGGCCTCGCACCGGTTGCCTCACGTGTTCAGCGACCCGGAGCGATTCGACCCGGATCGCTTTGCTCCTCCCGCTTGCGAGGACAGACAGCACCACTACGCCTTGATCGGCTTTGGCGGCGGCAAACACCGCTGCATGGGGAAGCACTTCGCCTACCTCCAGCTGAAGGCGATCTGGACCGTGCTCCTTGACCGCTTCGATTTTCATCTCGACGGGCCGTTTCCCTCCCCGGACTACGGTAGCTGGGTGACGGGCCCTGAGACGCCCTGTCGGGTCCGTTACCGCCGCCGCTCGGAGGCGAGCGTGTTCCGATGAGCGGTGCCCCGGCCAGACGCTATGACGTAGCAATCGTCGGCGCGGGTCCGGTGGGCAGCCTCTGTGCGCTCGCTCACGCGCGGCAGGGTGCCCGCGTGGTGCTGCTAGAGGCGAATCCCAACGCTTCCGGACGCTTGGCCGGTGAATGGCTGCATCCTCCCGCCGTTCGGATGCTGGCCGATTTGGGAATCGACATGCAGTCCCGCAGCAGTCAGGGCAGGGGGTTTGTCGTGTTCCCGGACGACGGTTCGGACCCGATAGAGCTTCCGTATAGGGACGGAGCGCACGGTTTGGCATGCGAGCATGCGCCGCTTGTCTCGCGACTGCGGGAAGCGGTCGGCAACGAGCCGCTCATCGACCTCATCCTCGGCGCGCGGGCGCGCGCGCTTGAAGACGAGCGAATCACCTTCACGTGCAACGGTGCTCAGCGCTCCCTGAACGTTGCGCGGATCGTCGGCGCTGACGGTCGAGCGTCGGTCGTACGTCGATCGCTGGGGCTATCGACGAAGGTGCCCACCTGCTCGCGCATGCTGGGCACAATCCTGCGAGACGTGAGCTTGCCACTGGAGGGCTATGGGCATGTGCTGTGTGGCGGCCATGGCCCAATCCTCATCTTCCGCGTGTCAGAGGATAGAGTCCGGGTAGTCATCGATGTTCCGCTGGAATACCCACCCCAGCATTGGGTGGGCCTGCTTTCGGACTCGTATGCCGGGCGGCTGCCCGAGGCACTGAGGCCCGCTTTCTTGGAAGCGTTGCGAGAACGGAGATTCCAAGCCGCGGCCAATGCGTTGAATCTGCGCGTCTCATACGGCAGCCCGCGCCGAGTCCTCATTGGCGATGCGGCCGGGCATTACCATCCGCTGACGGCCGTGGGAATGACTCTCGGCTTCGGCGACGCCATGGAGCTGGCTGCGGGCGAGGACTTTCGAAATTTCACGGCGAAGCGCTTCATCGCGACCCGCACGCCCGAACTCCTCGCCTTGGGTCTCTACGAAGTCTTCGTCGATCATCGGCCCGAGGCGACGGTGCTCAGGCAGGCAATTTACCGGCGCTGGCGGGAGACTCCCGCGGTCCGCGAGCACACGGTAGAGTTGCTGGCCTGCGAGGACACGTCTGTAACCAGTCTGAGTCGCTCGTTTTGCGCGACGGTTTTCCGGGCGGTTGCCGACGAGATTCCGCGCTCGTACGACCAAGTTCTCTGGCGCGGGACGCGTGAGAGCCTTGGTTCTCTCGCGATTCGTCTAAGGTGGCTCCTGCGAGGCGCCCGGCAGCTGCACAGAGCGAGAAGCGCGGGCGGTGCAGATGGCGTGCGGGCGCGGGCCACCCTGGCTCGCGCGTTCCTCGCGTCCATGCAATCGAGGGCCGGAGCCTCCCGCCCCGAGGAAGTTGAGCCACCCAGCGCAGGTCCGGCCTTGGAGAGCGCAAGCGCATGCTTGTTGGAGTTGCAGGGAGAGGACGGCGCTTGGGAAGGCGAGATGGTCTGGTGTCCGATGCTCACAGCGCAGTATGCACTGCTGCACTACATCATCGGGAGGCCGCTCGATGCGGACCGGAGTCGGCTCGTGCTGCGTTCGTTCGCACGGACGCGCCTCGAGGGAGGCTCGTGGGGTTTGCACGAGCACTCACCGCCGCACCTGTTCGTCACCACCTTGGTGTATGTCGCGGCGAGATTGCTAGGTGTCGGGCGGGACGATCCGCTGGTCGACCAAGCGCGGCGCTTCCTGCAGGCAGAGGGCGTCCTGAGCATTCCGAGTTGGGGCAAGTTCTGGCTGGCGATCCTAAATCTCTACGACTGGCGCGGTGTCAACGCCATCCTGCCGGAACTGTGGAGCCTGCCGCGCCGGATTCCGTTTCATCCCTCAAACTGGTACTGCCACACGCGGCTTATATACATGGCAATGGCGGTCATCTACGCGCAGCGGTTCCAGGTTCCCGTCACGAGCACGATCACGTCGCTGCGCGATGAACTCTTCCCCCAAGGCTTCGCCAACCTCGATTTTTCTGCGGCCCGCAATCGTTTGCGAAGCACCGACCTCTATGCGCGACCCAGCGTGTGGCTCAGGGCTGGATTCCGGTTGGCGGGGTTGTACGGGAGGGTCCACAGCAAGCGGCTGCGCACCCGATGCACGGCAACGCTGATCCGGCACATCAAGTGGGAGCTGCAGATTACCGACCATACGAGTATCTCTCCGGTCAGCGGCCTCCTCAACATCCTCGCCGTGTGGCTGCGCGATCCAAACGACACCGATTTGCACCAAGCGCTGGCGCGACTGGATGGCTGGATCTGGGAGGACGAGGAGCGTGGAACGCGAGTGACCGGGGCGAGAAGCGCCTCTTGGGATAGCGGGTTCGCCCTGCAGGCGTTGGCGGCCGCCCCCGAACTCGACGGGGCCCGAAACGCCCTCCGCCATGGAGCCGACTTTCTACGCCGGCAACAGATCGAGGCCAGCTTCGAAGGATTCCGCGACGCATATCGGACCGACCCCAAGGGAGGCTGGTGTTTCGCCGGGGCGTGGCACGGCTGGCCGGTAACTGACTGCACAGCGGAAGCCGTGCTCGGGATCATTGCCGCCGACCGGCAGGCCGCGGACGCGAGCATGATCGCTGATGCGGTTCGGTTCATGTTGCGCGGCCAGAACCGCGACGGCGGTTTCGGGACCTATGAAGCGGCGCGTTCCGCGGTCGGTCTCGAGTGGCTGAATCCGGCTGAGATGTTCGGCGATTCGATGACCGAGCATTCCCATGTCGAGTGCACGGCGTCGTGCCTTGCGGCGCTCGCCGCTTGCAGGCAGCAGTATCCGCAGGTGACGGGCCCGGCGGTGACGCGTGCCATCTCGCGGGGCGACGCTTGGCTTCGCCGGGTCCAGGCTGGCGACGGGTCGTGGCGTGGGGTGTGGGGCGTTCAGTTCATCTACGGCACGTTCTTCGGGGTCAGGGGGTTGCTCGCGGCCGGGGCCCGTCCGGATGATCCGGCGCCCCGCATGGCCTGCGAGTGGCTGCTGGAGCGGCAGCAGCCGGACGGTGGTTGGGGCGAGCATCACAGCGGCTGTCTGACCGGACGCTACGTCGCGCACGAGGAGAGCCAGGTGATTCAGACCGCGTGGGCGATGATTGCGCTCCTGATGGCCGATTCGGACTGGGCGGCGATTGCGCGGGGCGCCCGGTTCCTGCTCGCCACACAGGATGCGGATGGGTCATGGCCCAAGCAAGACAGTGCCGGAGTCTTCTTCCGCACGGCGCTACTGGACTACGATATGTATCGGCAATACTTTCCGCTGCAGGCGCTCGCTCTGTACGAGCAGCGGCGGGCGCGGCTAGACCTAGCGCCCGCTGATCGTGATTGCCGGGCACCCGGCTGAGGATTCCATGACCAGTACCCCCGCCAAGCGACACAGTTCTCGTTCCCTTGCGAATCTCGCCCCGCATGAAGTGAAGTCCGTCGTCGACGACTACACCGGGCTTGACAATTCCGACCCTGAGCGCAGAAGGGAACTCTATCGGTCGCTCAGTCATGACTACTACACCTTGGTCACGGATTTCTACGAGTTCGGGTGGGGGCCGTCCTTTCACTTCGCCCCTAGACGCAAGGGCGAGAGCTTCAAGGCGTCCCTGCTCAGATACGAGCGTTTTCTGGCCGATCGGCTGTCCTTGAAGTCGGGGATGCAGGTGTTGGACGCCGGCTGCGGAGTCGGGGGGCCGATGGGCAATCTCGCCCGCTATTCCGGGGCCAGCTTTGTCGGCCTTAACACGAACGCCTACCAGCTCGAACGAGCGGTGGCGCATACCCGGGATGTGCGGTCGTTGTGCCGCTTCATCCAGGGTGACTATATGCAAGTTCCTGTAGCTGACGACCACTACGATGCCGCCATCGCCATCGAGTCCATGCCGCACGCGCCGGACAAGACCGCAGCGTTCCGGGAGATCTTCCGCGTCCTGCGTCCGGGGGCTGCTTTCGGCGGCTACGACTGGTGTCTCACCGGGGGTTTTGATCCGGCGAATGCTGAACACGTGCGAATCAAGAAGGACATCATGAACGGGGACGCGCTGCCGGACATTGCTTCCATGCCTCAGGTGTGCCGCGCACTGAGGGCTGCAGGATTCGAACTATTGGAAGCCCGCGACCTCGCCGCTGAGTCGCATGCGAAGCCGTGGTACCGCGCCTTGCAAGGTCGCGACCTCAGCCTCAAGAGCATTCCGCGCACGCCGGTTGGCCGCGCCCTGACCAATCTCGTGCTAACGGTTGGTGAGCGGTTGCGGATTGTCCCGGCGGGTGTGTCCGAGGTCAGCACCCTGTTGAACCGGGGGGCGGACGCGCTGGTCGATGGCGGCAGGCACGGGATCTTCACTCCGATGTTCTACTTCCTCGTCCGCAAACCGCTGCGCCCGGGGGACAGGGCGTAGCGTCGTCCAGCCCTGGCAGGGCTCTCGTGCCTCAATAGCCCAGGACTCCATAGTTGCCGTCCAGGATCAGGCGCACAGAGACATACAGCCCCAACACCGCGCACAGCACCCAAGGGGAATTCATCGCGAGGATGTATCCGTACAGCTGCCCCTGCGTGATGTGAGTGTGCCTGTTGGCGACGAAGAAGCTCATCAGATAGACCGATGTCACGTAAGTCCACTGCCAGAACAGCAGTACGCCAAGAATGCCCGCAACAACCGCTGGCAAGAAGCGGACGGTATAGGCCGCGTAGAGGATCAGCGTCGGCGCCGGGGTTACGAAACCGTTGGCGATGTCAGCGTTGAAACCAAACGTTCTGCGATCCGAATAGGACCCATCGAACTGGGAGTAGGTGGCCCAGACATCCGCCCAGACCGTCGGGGACAACATCTTTCGCAACGGCACGCCAGTGGAAAGAAACTCGCCGACAGGGTTTCGGCCTGTTTCACGTTCGCGCCTGCGCCACTCCAGGCTGCGCTGCTCGATATAGTCACGCCGAATGAATAGACACACCTCCCAATAGCAAATCAGCAGGTTGGTCGAGAAAAACAGGCTCATCAGACCGTGAAGGCGGTTGAAGTCGCCATTCAGGCAATAACGAGCAGCAATTCCGAGAAGCGCCAGCAGCGCGATCGCTGCTAGCGCTAGCAGCGCGGCCGGCGCGGCAATTGGCGTCCCGCCGTAACGGCTAGCGGGCGGCAACGACCTCATCCAACTCCGAGGGCAGGCCCAAGCGCACATTATCGATGATAGCCTCCATTGGCGAGATCTGCAGGTTCGCGCACTCCCGCAGCTTGTCGTTTGCGGCCGGCAAATGGGCGTCGGGCATTGAAGTGCAGCCGGCAGCGCGCCTGCATTTCGCACCCCTCAGCCACCCGGGATCGAGCTTCGCCGGATTCTCGACCAGGCAGCTCGGAACGCCGCTGTCATTACTAGCTTCGGACCGTCGGATGAAGTTGGATCTGTTCTGTGTGCCGACCGCTCTTCCCCGACTGCCCGCTGGAAAAACACGGAGGCTGGGTACTTGCCTGAGCCGCTCGAGGTCGATGTGCGCATGAGCTGGTAGCTGGGCGCGCCCGCAGCGTCGCTTTGCCCAGGGGCGCGCAGCCGCTTCTGTGAGTTGGTCCCAAGTTCGCTGGCCGGTCATGAGACTGCGTCGAGGCTAGCCAAGGTTGCTGCCAGCGACCATGATCGGTCCGAGACCCGCCCTTGATCCCAGAGTTGCGGCGTCGGACGGGTTGTCAGTCCTTGCGGTCGCAAGTGCGCGCAGCACAGAACTTGACTGAGGGCGGCTATGATAGGGATCGATAGGAGCCGAGGCATGTCTTCCAGCAATGACCGGTCTGTCCTGTTGCTCAAGCCACGGGGCTTTTGTGCCGGAGTTGTTCGGGCGATCGATATCGTCGAGCTGGCCCTGCAGGCCTTCGGGCCGCCCATCTATGTCCGAAAGGAAATCGTCCACAACCTCAGCGTCGTCAACGACCTCGCCGCGCGCGGCGCTGTCTTCGTGGATTCGGTGGACGATGTGCCTAGCGGAGCGCACTTGATCTACAGCGCCCACGGGGTGGCGCCGTCCGTGCGGTCCGCCGCGACTAGGCGCGGCCTGAGGGTCATTGACGCGACGTGCCCGCTCGTCACCAAGGTCCACCTTGAAGCTGTCAAGTTCGCCAAGGCGCATTGCACAATCTTGTTGGTTGGGCACCGCGATCACGACGAAGTAATCGGGACGGTCGGGGAGGCGCCCGGCCAGACGATTGTCGTGTCCAATCCGCACGAGGCCGAGTCAGTGCAAGTGCCACCCGGCAGTGTTGCCTACTTGACCCAGACCACCCTCAGCCTTGACGAGGCTGACTCCATCATCGCCGTGCTGAAACGGCGCTTTCCCCACATCCAAGCGCCTCCGGCCAAGGACATTTGCTATGCCACCGAGAACCGCCAGCTCGCGGTTAAGCAAGTCGCTCCGAAGGCGGACCTGCTCTTGGTGGTGGGCTCGCAGAACAGTTCCAATTCACGCCGCATGGTGGAAGTCGGGCAACAGCGTGGCCTGCCCGGTCACCTGATCGACGACGAGCACGAAATCGTCCCGGAGTGGCTCCAGAACGTGCGGACTGTCGCAGTCAGTGCCGGCGCTTCGGCACCGGAATCTCTGGTAGGAAGCGTGGTCGGCCGTTTGCGGTCCCTCGGATTCAAGACAGTATTGGAAGTCGAGGCGATCGATGAGAACGTTCACTTCCCCCTTCCTCCGGAATTGCGCAACGTTCAGCCTCTCACACAGATCTCAAACAGCTCTTGATTGCCGTTGCAGGCGCGCGGAACGGGCCTGCGCCGCGCCTGGCCCAAGCAAGGCCCGCCTCGGATCACCTTGTGGCGAAAGTGTCTGGCCACCAGTCGTCGTTGGCACGGTCCCCCGCGCGCGGTTGCAAGCATGCGGAGTGCTATGCTCCACTAAAGTCTTGCGCCCCTCCACGCTTGAACAGCGAGGCCCGCCGCAACTATGCCTGACACCCCCAACTCGGACGACAAGCCGCGCCCGGAGCGACCGGCTCGCCCCCCGGCGGCCGCTCGCCCTGCACGGCCCCCCCGCAAACCTGCGGAGATGCCCTCCGAGCCATGGGCGGGTGAGCTGCCCGCCGCCCTGCAGGAACGCTTCGGCGACCGCCTTAGCGAGACACAGGTGCTGGGCGGCCAGAAACTCTTGGTCGCGGACATCGCAGCGGCGCTTGAGATCCTTACCTGCCTCAAGCAGGAGCATCACTTCGACTACCTCGTTGACGTGACTGCCGTCCACTGGCCGGACAAGCAAGAGCAGTTCGAGATCGTCTGGGTGCTCTACTCGTTCGCGTCCAACCAGCGGGTCCGGCTCAAGGCGGCATTGGCCGAGGGCGCCGCGGCTCCCAGCGCCAGTGCGCTTTACAGCTCCGCCAACTGGCTCGAGCGCGAGGTCTACGACATGTTCGGAATCGAATTCCAGGACCATCCCGACCTCCGCCGCATCTTGATGCCCGACGAATGGGAAGGCTTCCCCCTGCGCAAGGAGTACGGCATCGTGCAGCAGGATTCCGACTGGGTTCGCGAGAACCTCAAGATCGAGAGCGCACAGTGATGGCTGAGACGACACTTGCCCCGCCCGAGGTCCAAGCAGAAACCCTGCTGGACAGCAACGAGATCGTCCTCAACATGGGGCCGCAGCATCCCTCGACGCACGGCGTGCTGCGCGTGATCCTGAAGCTCGACGGCGAGACGGTGCTGGGCACCGATTGCGTGATCGGCTATTTGCACCGCGGCGTGGAGAAGATCGCCGAGAACCGCACATTCCAGCAGTTCGCTCCCTATGTGGACCGCATGGACTACGTGGCGGCGGTATCCAACGGGCTCGGCTACTGCATGGCGGTCGAAAAACTGCTCGACGTGGAGGTTCCGCCGCGAGCCCAGGCCGTGCGCGTGATCCTGACGGAACTCAACCGCGTCGCCTCGCACCTGCTCTGGCTCGGCACGCATGCTCTCGACATAGGCGCCATCACGCCAGTGTTCCTCTGCTTCCGCGAGAGGGAGGAGGTTCTCAAGATCTTCGAGAACTACTGCGGTGCCCGCCTCACCACCCACGCCTTTCGCATCGGCGGGCTGCAGTACGAGACTTACGACACATTCGAACAGCAGTGCCTGGACTTCTGCGACCTAATGGAAGAGAAGCTCAAGGAGTACCACGCCCTGCTGACCGGAAACCGCATCTGGGTCAAGCGCACGAAGGGCGTGGGCATCCTCAACGCTGCCGACTGCAAGGACTACGGCGTGACCGGGCCTCTGATTCGCGCGGCCGGCGTGGAGTGGGACTTGCGCAAGGCGCAGCCGTACTGCGGCTACGAGAACTATGATTTCGACATCCCCACGGCCGAGAACGGCGATACCTTCGACCGGTACATGGTGCGGATGGAGGAGATGGTTCAATCCTGCCGCATCATTCGACAGGCAGTCGATGCCCTTCCACAGGGTCCGATCAAGGGCAAGGTAGGCAAGGTCATCAAGCCCCCGCCAGGCGAGGCCTACGTGTCGATCGAGGCGCCCAAGGGCGAGCTCGGCTATTACATCGTCAGCGACGGCTCGCTCAATCCATACCGCGTGCGGGTCCGGCCGCCTTCATTCGTCAACTTGGGTGCGTTGGACAAGATGTGCCGGGGCACCCTGGTCGCTGACGTGGTCGCCATCATCGGCACCATCGACATCGTGCTGGGCGAAGTGGACCGCTAGGACTGGCCATGGAAGAACTGCTTGCGAACCCCTACGTGCCGCCGCTGATCCTGACGGCGGTGATCATCCTCGTGTTCCCGCTGATCGCGGGCTACATCGTACTTGCGGAGCGCAAGGTGCTGGCCGACCTGCAGGTCCGACTGGGGCCGATGCGGGTTGGCCCGTACGGCGTCCTCCAGCCACTGGCTGACGCCCTCAAGCTGATGTTGAAGGAAGACATCATCCCGGCGCAGGCCGACAAGTGGATCTTCTGGCTGGCACCGGTTCTGTCGACCTTCACTGCTCTGTCCGCCTTTGCCGTACTGCCGCTCAGCGACAGGTTCTTCGTGGCGGATGTCAACATCGGCATTCTGTTTGTCTTGGCCATGTCCTCGATCGGGGCTTTGGGGCTGATCCTGGGCGGCTGGTCGGCTAACTCGAAGTATTCGCTGATGGGCTCGCTGCGCGCCGCGGCACAGATGGTCAGCTATGAGGTGCCGCTGGGCTTTGCGACCGTGACCGGCATCATGTGTGCCGGCACGCTGTCGATGCAGGGCGTGATCGCGTCGCAGCTCGAGCGCGGAGTGTGGGGCGCGTTCGACAACTACGGCCTGATGCTGCTCCCCACGGTGCTGTTCATCATCGCCGGCACCGCCGAGACGAACCGGGCGCCTTTTGACCTTCCCGAAGCCGAGTCCGAGCTCGTGGCCGGCTTTCACACCGAGTACTCCGGCTTCCGCTGGGCGCTGTTCTTCTTGGCCGAGTACGCGGCGATCGTGGTCATCAGCTCGCTCTGCGTGACGCTTTTCTTCGGCGGCTGGCTGCGCCCGTTCCCGAACATCGCCGCCCTGGAAGTGCCGTTCAACACGATCTTTCCGGCGGCTTTGTTCGCCCTGATCGCGCTGGGCTGCCTCAAGGGGGTCTTTCGCCAGACGCTGGCCGGCTTCCGCATCGTGATGGCCGCCTTGGCGGGACTGTTCCTGCTGGTGGCCGCCGCCTTCGCCGTGCCGGCCGCCAACGAGCTGCTGATCGGCCTGTTCTGGTTCGCCTTCAAGCTTGGGGCGATGGTCTACCTATTCATCTGGTACCGCGGCACCTTCCCGCGCTTCCGCTACGACCAACTCATGGACGTGGGCTGGAAGTGGCTGATCCCGATCAGCATGGCGGGCCTGATCCTCAACGGAGTGGTGCAGCTTCTTGCGAGAGGCTAGCGAGTCGCCCGGGTGCGATAATTAGCGGAGGCGACCGATGGCCAATCTCATCAAGACTTTCCTGTTGACCGACTTGCTCAAGGGCCTGTGGACGACCTTCAAGAACCAGAAGCCATCGAAGGTCGTCACCGAGCAGTACCCCCTCAATCGGCCGCCAGTCGCGGAGCGCTATCGCGGGGCTCCCCGTCTGAACACGCACCCCGAGACCTCGCAGACGCTGTGCATTTCCTGCAACCTGTGCGCGCTGGCCTGCCCCGAGCAGCTGATCGTGGTGACGTCGGAGCGCAACCCCGAGACCAAGCGCAAGGATCTGACCGACTTCACCTACGACGTTTCGCGCTGCATGTTCTGCGGCCTGTGCGAGGACGCCTGTCCGGTCGACGCATTGGAGCTGACGCAGGACTTCGAACTCGCCACGTACACGCGCGAGGGCCAGATCTGGGATCGCCAGATGCTCGAAGAGGGGCCGCTGCCGGTGCGCTACACGCACTGACGCATAGCCAGCGGGCGTTTCCGGCACGGCGCGGGAACCGACTCCGGCAGGTGGTATGCTGTAGGGTTCATATACCCGCCAGCGCGCGCTGACCGACTCATGTTGCTCGATACAGTCCTGTTTTACGTCTTGGCGGCGCTCATCCTCGGCAGCGCGATCATGACGATCACGCGCCGCAACGTGGTGCATGCGGCCGTCTGGCTGATCAGTGCTCTGATCGGCGTCGCGGGCCTGTTCCTGTTGCGCGGCGCCGAGTTCTTGGCAGGCGTGCAGATCATCGTCTACATCGGCGGGATCATGGTGCTTTTCCTGTTCGTGATCATGCTTGTGCCGGTCCAGGACGAGGCCGCTCAGCGACGCTTCTCCAACCAGAAGTGGCTCGCCCTGCTGGCAGCCGTGTCCCTGTTCGCGCTGTTGGCGATCATCGCCGCGAACGGAGTGGGGATGCTGGATCATCCAGGCATGGCGGAGCCGTCGGGGCCGGGCTCGCTGACCGAGAACTCCGAAGCGGTGGGCCTGGTGCTGTTCTCGCAGTACCTGCTGCCGTTCGAGCTGGCTTCGATCCTGCTACTGGTGGCGATTATTGGCGCGATCGTGATGTCCAAGGCGCGCAACCGGGAGACGGAGAGCTAGCCGGGCGGTCTACACACCATGCTGGAAGTCACCACTTCGCACTATGTCGTGCTGAGCACGCTGCTGCTGCTGATCGGCGTGATCGGCATTCTGATCCGGCGCAACATTTTGGTCTTGCTGATGTCGATCGAGCTGATCCTCAATGCCGTCAACATCAACTTGGTGGCTTTCTCGGCGGCCCTTCAGCAGGTGCATGGCCAAGTCTTCTCGATTTTCGTCATCACCGTCGCCGCGGCCGAGGCGGCCGTCGGCCTGGGCATATTGATCGCCCTGTTCCGCAACAAGCAGACCGTCCACGCGGACGAGATCGATCTGTTGCGCTGGTAGTGGAGTAGGGCAGGTGTTCTTCCTAGACAGTATCTGGCTGATCCCGATGTTCCCGCTCTTCGGGGCGGCGCTGATGCTGCTGTTCGGGCGCAGGCTGGACACCCAGCACCCGCTCGGGCCGCCCGAGGACGACTCCCACGCCGCCCATCACGCCCCGTCGCCCGGGCGCAGGCTGATCGACATCCTCTGCCCGGGCATGGTGCTGCTGTCCTTCCTGTTCTCGGCGGGCGCCATTTGGCAACTCCAGGGCGTTGAGGGGCACAGCTACGAAGTCGTCAAGTGGACTTGGCTGGCGGGCCTCGACTCCGGCACAGCGGCCGGGATCCGCGCCTTCACCGCCGATTGGGGCTTCTTGCTCGACTCGCTGAGTTCGGTGATGGTGCTGGTGGTCTCGGGCATCGGCTTCCTGATCCACGTCTACTCCACCGGCTACATGGCCCACGACGGCGGCTACTACCGCTTCTTCGGCTTCCTGAACCTGTTCCTGTTCTTCATGCTGGTGCTGGTGCTGGCGAACAACTACGCGCTGCTGTTCGTCGGCTGGGAGGGCGTCGGCTTCTGCAGCTTCGGCCTGATCGGGTTCTACTTCCGCAAGAAGTCCGCTTCCGATGCGGCCAACAAGGCGTTCATCGTCAACCGGGTCGGCGATGCCGGCTTCGTGCTCGGCATGCTGGCGACCTTCTCGACCCTGGGCACGCTCAAGTTCAGCGAGGTCGGCGGGGCGCTGGCGGCGGGCGGCTTCCAGATGGAAGAGGTCGCGGGACCGTTGACGCTGATCGGCGTGCTTTTCTTCATCGGCGCGATGGGCAAGTCGGCCCAGCTTCCGCTGCACGTCTGGCTGCCGGACGCGATGGAGGGCCCCACCCCGGTCTCGGCCCTGATCCACGCCGCGACCATGGTCACGGCGGGCGTGTACCTCGTGGCGCGCTCGAGCGAGATCTACACGCTGGCGCCCGACGCGATGCTGCTGGTGGCGGTGGTGGGCGGCGTCACCGCGATCTTCGCCGCCTCGATCGGGCTGGTGCAGCACGACATCAAGAAGGTGCTGGCCTACTCGACGGTGTCGCAGCTGGGCTACATGTTCCTGGCCTGCGGCGTGGGGGCGTTCTGGGTCGGAGTGTTCCACCTCTACACGCACGCCTTCTTCAAGGCGCTGCTGTTCCTTGGCTCCGGTTCGGTGATCCACGCCGTCGGCGGCGAGCAGGACATGCGCAAGATGGGCGCCCTGAAGGACAAGATCCCGATCACCTACAAGACCATGCTGGTGGGAGCCTTGGCCATCGCGGGCATTCCCGGCTTGGCGGGCTTCTTCTCCAAGGACGAGATCCTGTGGAAGACCTTTTCGTCGCACCACACCCTGCTGTACGCGCTGGGACTGCTGACGGCGATGCTGACCGCCTTTTACATGTTCCGGCTGATCTACATGACCTTCCACGGCGACAACCGGGTCGATCCGGCCACGCACGTGCACGAGTCGCCGCGTTCGATGACGCTGCCGCTGGTCGTGCTGGCGGCGGGTAGCATCCTGGCCGGCTGGATCGGCACCCCGCCGGTGTTCGGCCCGGTGCACGATGCTTTGCCGAGCTTGGAGCACTGGCTGGCCGAGTCCGTGGTGGTCGAGGACGCGGCACATCACAGCGCGCTGCTGGAATGGGGCCTGATGGCCCTGTCTGTGGCCCTCGCGCTGGGGGCTATCTTCTTGGCGACCCGCAAGTTTCGCACCGCGCGCTATGAGGGCGAGCCGATGCTGGGGTTGCTGGGGCCCTTTCTCCACCGCCTGTTCCTGCGCAAGTACTTCGTAGACGAGATCTACGGCTTAGCCTTCGTCGACGGTGCCGCCAAGGGCGGCGGGCGCGGGCTCGCAAGGTTCGACCTGCGGGTCATCGACGCGGCGGTGAACTGGTGCGGCCGACTGACCCGCATGTCGTCGAACCTGACCAAGTTCTTGGATAAGTGGGTGGTGGACGGCCTCGTTAACTTCGTCGGGTACGGCGTGAAGTTCGCCTCGTACCCTGTGCGCATGTTCCAGACCGGCTTGGTCCAGAACTACGCGCTGTGGCTGCTGCTCGGCCTGGGGATGGTCGCAGCGTACTTCTTTTTCACGGTGACTTGAGGGAGAGCGGCTTGGACCTGACCGGTCGCGGGACACAATGAGCGAACACATTCTGAGCATCATCTGGCTGACGCCGCTGATCGGCATGATCGCGGTCATGTGCCTGCCGAAAGAGAGCAAGGACCTGATCCGCTATGTGGCCAACGGCTTCGCCGTGCTGGGGCTGCTGGTCACGATCCCCATGATCCGCGCCTTCGACAGTTCCAACGGCGACTTCCAACTCGTCGAGCGGTTTGACTGGATCCCGGCACTGGGCGCGCAGTATTACCTGGGCATCGACGGGTTCAGCTACCTGATGATCCTGCTGACGGTGGTGGTCGGTTGGCTGTCGATCCTGTGCTCATGGTCTTCGATCCAAGAGCGGGTCAAAGAATATTACGCCTTCTTCCTGTTCCTGCAGGCGGGCATGCTCGGCGTCTTCATGGTGCTGGACGTGTTCCTGTTCTACGTCTTCTGGGAGATCATGCTGGTGCCGATGTACTTCATCATCGGCATCTGGGGCGGCGGGCGGCGCCTGTACGCGGCGATCAAGTTCTTCCTCTACACACTGGCCGGCTCGGTGCTGATGCTGCTGGGGATGCTAAAGGTCTACTTCGATCACTTCGAGCAATTCGGCCACTACAGCTTCGCGCTCGAGGACCTGCTGCGGGTGGCCGCCTACACCGGCCCGGACACGCAGTTCTGGCTGTTCTGGGCCTTCTTCATCGCCTTCGCCGTCAAGGTGCCGATGTTCCCGTTCCACACGTGGCTGCCGGACGCGCACACCGAGGCGCCGACGGCGGGCTCGGTGATCCTGGCCGGCATCCTGCTGAAGATGGGCCTGTACGGCTTGGTGCGCTTCGCCATGCCGCTGTTCCCCAAGGGGGCCACCGACGACTTGACGGTGCAATTGGTAGCGCTGCTTTCGATCGTGGGCATCATCTACGGGGCCTTGGTCTCGCTGATGCAGTCCGATTGGAAGCGGCTGGTTGCGTATTCGTCGGTCAGCCACCTCGGCTTTTGCACGCTGGGCCTGATCGCGCTCAATCCCAACGGCATCGCCGGCGGCATGCTGCAAGGCGTCAACCACGGCCTGTCCACGCCCCTGCTCTTCCTTGCGGTGGGGGTCGTCTACGATCAGCGCCACACCCGCGAGATCGCCGATTACGGCGGATTGGCCAACCGCATGCCAGTGTACACAGTGCTGTTCGCGATCTCGCTGTTCGCGTCGATGGGCATGCCGGGCCTGAACGGCTTCATCGGCGAGTTCACGATATTGCGCGGCGCCTACGAGGTCAGCATCTGGTGGGCCGGCTTCGCCGTGCTGGGCATCGTGCTGGGCGCGGCTTACCTGCTGTGGCTCTTCCAGCGCGTGATGCTGGGACCGATCACCAACCCCAAGAACGAGGGCGTCAAGGACATGAACCTGCGCGAGATCATCGTGATGGCGCCGCTCGTGGCCGGGTGCTTGTGGATCGGCCTGTATCCCAAGCCGTGCTTCGAGATCCTCGAGCCGCCCACGATCAAGCTGGTCGAGCGGCTTGATCCGGACTACTTCAGCCGCACTGCGGCGGAGCCGGCGGACGAGGCGGTCCGACTCTCGCGGCTGCTGTCGGTCGACACCCCAGCGAGCGAATGATGGACGCGATCACCTTCACTCTCAGCGACTTCCATGTCCTGAAGCCAGCGATCGTCCTGTGCCTGTTCGGCTGCGGGATCCTGCTCACGGACGCCTTCTTCGTCCGGCGCATCGGGCAGCGCTGGCTGAACTCCGTCACGGCGCTGGTCGGCGAGGCGATCGTCGCCGTGGTCTTGCTGCAATACCTGCCCGACGTGCGCTCGGGGGGCTCGCTGAGCGGCTTGGGCGGATCCATCCTGGTCGACGGATTCGGGGTCTTCTTCAACGTCATCTTCATGCTGGCCGCAGCGCTGGCGGTGATCCTCTCGGCACGCTACATGGAGGCCGAGGGCGAGCAGCGCGGGGAATACTACGCGCTGATCCTGTTCGCCCAGGCCGGCATGTCGATCATGGCTACCGGCCAGGACTTGGTCGTGCTGTTCGTCGCCTTGGAGACCATGGCGCTGAGCTTCTACGTCATGGTCGGCTTCCTGCGAAACTCCAAGCGCTCCAACGAAGCCGCGATGAAGTACCTCATCTTGGGCGCGTTTTCGAGCGGGCTGCTGGCGTACGGTTTCTCGGTGTTGTACGGGATCTCCGGCTCGACCAGCCTGGCGGCGATCGGCGCGGCCATCGGTGACCGCGCGGGCTTGGACTGGATCATGGCCTTGGCGTTGATCACGACGTCGGTCGGCCTGTTCTTCAAGATCGCGGCCGCTCCCTTCCACATGTGGGCTCCGGATGTTTACGAGGGTGCCCCGACGCCGATTACGGCCTACGTGTCTGTGGCTTCGAAAGCGGCCTCGTTCGCGCTGATGATCCGCCTCTTCGTCACGGCCTACGGCAGCGTGGCCGAGGCTTGGGTCCCATTGCTGGCGATCGTTGCCATCGCCACGATGACCATCGGCAACCTGGCAGCCGTGACGCAGTCCAATCTCAAGCGCTTGCTGGCCTACAGCTCGGTGGCGCACGGCGGCTACATCTTGCTGGGCTTGGTGGCGTTCAGCGAGACGGGGCTGCGCGGCATTGCGATCTACCTGCTGGCCTATGTGTTCATGAATTTCGGCGCCTTCGCCCTAGTCGCGGCCCTGCGCCGCGATGGCGAGGCTGCCGAAGAGCTGGACGACCTCAACGGACTGTTCGGGCGCGCGCCCGGATACACCATCTTGATGGCGATCTTCATGCTCTCGCTGGCAGGCATCCCGCCGCTGGCGGGCTTTTACGGCAAGTACTACATCTTCCTCGCACTGCTGGGCGAGGGCTACTACATACTGGCAGTGTTCGCGGCGCTGTACGTGGCGGTTTCCGCCTACTATTACTTCCGCGTGATCCGCGCCTGCTGGCTCGGCCAGGCCACCGAGCGGCCCGCCTCGCTGGACATGAACTTGGGCACGCGTACGGCGCTGGTGGCCAGCGGCGTTCTGACGGTGGTGATCGGCGTTCTGCCGCAGCGGTTCATCGATCTGGCCGGCGAGTCGGTGCTGGCGGCGCTGCGCTAGCGGTTCGGGCCCGTCCGAGGTTCGAATCCTGCCGCGCCGGCGGACGCGGAAACGCCAGTCCGAATGCCGCGCATAGCATGGCGGGAGCGCCCCTGAACGTAGTCACAGGATAATCTAGCAATCTGTTGGACTTTGGCTACCCAGCCTTCGTATGACCGCAGATTACAATCGAGGCAATGATGCGTCAGCCACTCTCTTGCCCTAATCGAGTCACGCGGATCTTTCTTAGCAGCCCCGAAAGTCGTTTAGTCTCCCGATACTGCAACAGATCGACCCGATAGGCCAAGCCCCTCTAGCAGGCCTTCAACCCGCGCTAGTCGCCGATCCATGTCATCCAGCCGCCGAGATGTATCTCGCCGTCCAGACAGTATCAGCCCTGCCAGCGCCGCGCCGACGCTCAAGATGCCGACCAGTTCCACGCTCATTGGCATAGCTCGCTCATCCCGAAGCATGTTCAGCTTAGCAAGTGTAGCCACGTTTCTTAACTTCACTTCATCGCGATTCGAAAAGGGCAGCTTGAACCATACGGCAAATTACCGTACACTGACGGGTGATTCGGAGGACTGGACCATGCTGAACTTCAATGACATCACAGCTAACATTGACGAGCCGAGGACGGCGCGGATGGAACAGCGCACGAAGCCGCACGTTAAGGCTCAGATTCAGCAGGCGGCAGCTTTGCTAGGCGTGGATGACACCACGTTCATTACCAGTGTCGCGCTGGAGCGGGCCCGCGCCACCATCGCCGATCATGAGCGCACTGTTCTCTCTGCCGAGGATCGCGAATCGATTCTTGCAGTGCTCGACTCTCCGCCCGCTCCAACCGATGACCTGCGCGAGGTCATGGCTCTGCACAGCACCCATGTAGAGAACTCCGTCTGAGGTCGCTCTTAGTCGCCCACGAGGATGCCGGTATGTATCGCAGCGTTCGACCCGAAGAGGCATGACCGATCAACTTTCAGCTGCGCGACCAATCGCCTTGATAAGTTCCTCAAGCGCGCGGCGAAAAAGCACCAAACGGGAGGCTTCACGCGAGTCTGGGTCGCCACCGATGGCCGTGAACGAAGAGTCCTCGGCTACTACGCCCTAAACGCACATTCGCTCGAAGCAGTCGACCTGCCACAGGCCTTGGTGCGGAAGGCGCCTCGTTTCGGCGGAATACCGGCTGTTTACCTGTCGATGATTGCGGTTGACCGCCGCGACCAGGGCCCGGGCATAGGACGGTTGCTCCTTGCTGACGCCCTAAAGCGCTCGGTGGCCGCGGCGGTCCAAGTCGGCGTAAAGGCCCTGGTTCTTGACGTTATCGACGACGGTGGACCCGAGGTCGTAAGGTGCCGCCGGGCGTTCTATGCCGCCATGGGCTTCCGGTCGTTTCCGTCGCTACCGTCGAGGATGTTCATACTTGTCGAGACCGTACGCAATTCAATTCCTGATTCCCGATTACCCGCAGCCAAGGCCGGGCGACATGGGATCTGACCGTTTCGTCAGTGGGGAGACGGGTCTCGGCGCGCTAGGGCGCTCCTGCGTTGGGGCTCGAGCCGTGGCGCCGTGACCTATAGCCTCGGTAGCCGACTGCGAACTCTAGCGTGCAGCCGCGATGCGTTCTGGTGGCCCCTTCCAGGCCGCAGAACGCCAGCACATGCTGCGCTGCAGGGCGACGCCAGCCGACCTCCAATCCGCGCCGCTGCTCACCCTACGCCAAGCCGGCTGCCAGCAAGCCCCCTGCGACGGGCGCGGGCCCCAAACCCGGCCCGCCCTCACAACCGCAACGGCGGCCGCTGGGCCACGCCACGAGAGAGAGGCCGGATTCCTGTACCCTATAAGGGCAGCGTGTGCCTGCGCCTGCCCGTCCGCCATGGCCTTGCCTCCCGACACCGCAACAGAAACCGCCGCGCTGACTGCAACCCCGGCCGAGCCGTCAGCAGAGCCCATCGAGGTCGAGTACCCGGAAGGCCGTTGGATCGCACAGAGCACGGCGCACGGCGTGGCGGTGCTGCAGGCCACGGCGGCCTTGGGCCTGCACTTCCGACAGCGCGCCGACGTGCTGGTAGCGATGGAACTGATGGTGTACTTCGAGCGCGGCAACAACCAGGCCAAGCTGCAGCCGGATGTGCAGGTGGTGCTGGGAGTGCCCGGCGACCTGCCGCGCAGTTCGTACAGGGTGTGGGAGGAAGGCAAGGCCCCGGATTTCGTGCTGGAGGTGGCGTCGCCGTCGACGGAGCGCCGCGATGCGCTGCTGAAGGCGCACGAGTACGCTCGGATCGGCGTGCGCGAATACTGGCGGCTGGACCCTCAGGGGAGCTTGATGAGCAGCCCGTTGGAGCGCTATGAGGCGAGCGGGGGCGTCTGTGGTCGGCCGGCGACAGAGCTGCGCGGTGGCCGGCGGCGGGCCTTGTGGAGCGCGGTGCTGGGGTTGGAGTTGCGCAGTGCGCGACAGTCTGGGGCGACGGTGCTGGTGTTCCGGGACCCGGCCACGGGGCACGAGTTCGACGGTGCGCTAGCAAAAGCCGAGGAGCGCGCCAATGCCGAGGCTCAGCGCAGGCGGGCGGCCGAGGAGAGAGTGCGGGCTTTGGAGCAGCAACTGCGGAAGTTCGTGGCCCCAAGCCCTCCACCCGATCCCAAGCCTAGCTCCTGTTAGGGAATTTCCCGTGGGGGTCTAGGGTCCGGTCCGGGCAATATCTGGCGAGGGTAGGCGTGACGAATTCGAAGGCGGCGACGATGAGCGCAAGCGAAGCATGGCCGGCGCTTGCGATATCATGCGATGCGGGAGTTGACAAACGCGGCTGAAGCGTTCGCCACAATCTTGCCGCGTCGGAACGCCCTATTCTTGCCGCCTGAAATCGCCCTCGGGCGATAACGCCCGACCAACTGATCGGCACTATCCCGCTTCCCAACGATGACCGGACAATC
The DNA here is from genome assembly GCA_965207255.1 of Bryobacterales bacterium. Taxonomy (GTDB): domain Bacteria; phylum Acidobacteriota; class Terriglobia; order Bryobacterales; family UBA6623; genus VXMF01. Next base: position 3,276,323 of record OZ242276.1, read on the forward strand.
CCAGCCATCTCCAAGAATAGCCGTCGCGGGAGAGCGCAATCGTCCATTGCGCCCGTCGAACGGTCACCGCAGCGCCGATTCTACAATCATGGACGTGCAGAGAACTTTCGCCGTTGCATTGGTGATCCTTTCCCTGGGATGGGCCACTGCGCACGCGGAGCAATACACCATTCCGGTGTTTCCGGCACCGGGCATGTCGGGCGATCCGCAAGGCGTGCTCCGGATCGTCAACGACACCGGGGAAGCCGCCACCGTGCGGGTCTTCGCCATTGCCGACGACGGGTCCCGCTCCGGTCCCGCGACCATCGCGCTGGGCGCGACTACGGCAGCGGAGTTCGACGCCACGGAGCTTCAGTCCGCGAATGCGGCTAGGGGGTTGAGCGGTGGGTTCGGGCCTCTTTCCGGCGAAATGCGCCTGTCGATCGGCTCGGACGTGCCGGTCGTGCCCATGGCCTTCGTGCGGGCGTCCGACGGCACGTTAAGCGCGATGCACGACACGGTGCGCCCGACCGCGGGGGCGGCAGGGGAAGCGTACCGCTACGAGATTTCCGTGTTCAATCCTTCCACCGTCGTCACCCAGGCGAGCCGGCTGCGGCTGATCAATCCGGGCGACTCGCCGGCGGCTGTGACGATTGCCGGGCGCGACGACAGCGGCGCGGTGGCCAGTGGCGGCGATGTGACGCTGACGCTGCCGTCCGACGGGGCGCGGACCCTGACTGCGCAGCAACTGGAAGCCGGCGGGGCGGGCTTGACGGGCCGGCTGGGGGCGGCCATCGGCGGGTGGCGCCTTAGCGTGTCCTCGGATCGGCCCCTTCAGGTGGTGAACATCGTCGCGTCCTTGACTGGCCACTGGAACAACCTTTCCACGACCGCCGTGCGGGGTGCAGCTGCTGCTGATCTGGCCAACTTCAACGATCGCTTCGTCGGCGAAAGCGTGGTCCGCGAAGTGGAAGGCGGGCCCTTCGGCCTGATGTTTATGGAGAACGGCCGGTTCGCCGACACCGTGCAGACCGGCGGCGTGATCGCGATTTCCGAGGGCGGCTACGACTATGTCGGCCTTGGGCCGGACGCGGGCCGTTTGACGCTCGAGTACGACGATGGCGGTCAATGCCGCGCGAATATGTATTTCACCTCCCGCACGACGGGCTGGTTCGCTTCGCACTGCGTCGGCGGCGTGGACCCGGGGGAAACCCGGTCGGGCGGGAACTGGTTCTTGAAGGGTGAGGAGGACGGCGGCGACGCTGATCCCGTCGAGACAACATATGGCGTGCATGAGGCGCTGCCCGGCGTGCCCACATCCGGCTCGTTCGTTCCCGCGCGGCTGTCCGGTGGAAGCGTTTCAGCTTCCGGCGGCAGCACGACGATCAACCTGAACGACGGAGGTCAAGTCGAACTCAACGACGGCACGCGCTACGCCTGCGCATCGGCGGGCGGCTGCCAGATCGTGGACGGAACGGTCACGCGCGGCAGCGTGACCGGGCGCGTGCCGGGTTCGGGCGGCGGCGGGATCGACCGGTCTCCGGTCTTTCCCGCGCAGGGCCGGCCGGGGGACCGGACGTACACCGTGGACAAGCCGATCGACGCCCTGACGCTGCCGGTGGCCACGGGCGGCGACCCTCCGCTGAACTACAGCCTCTCGCCCGACGTGCCGGGGCTGCGCTTCGCCTCCGCCGCGCGCAGACTCAGCGGCACGCCGACCGAGGCGGGCTCGTACGCGATGAGCTACACGGTGATGGATGCCGATGGCGATCGGCACACGATCAATTTCACCATTGCGGTCGGTGGCGGAGAGGCCACCGGCACGGCAGGCAGTTTTCTTACGGGCCGCAATTTCCGAGGATTCGCATATGCTGGCGACCGATACTATTTCTTGAGTTGGTTGAACGACAAGGTCTACGCCTATACCGACACGGGTCAGCGCGATCCGGACAACGATTTTGATCTTGCCCAAGACGTGAGCCTCTCTGACAGACTTTTCTATGCCAACGGTCGGTTCTACCTGAGTCTAGGGGGCGGCAAGCTCTTCGCCTATACCGTCACGGGGCAACGCGACGCCCCAAAGGACTTCGACTTCGGTTTGCGCGACGGTGCGCATCCGGGAGGGGTCGCCTACGCCGATGGTCGGTACTACGTCCGCATTGGCAGGACGATCCTTGCGTACACAGCCGCGGGCACTCGTGAGGCGGCGGCAGATTTTGACCTTGACCTTGACGACAACAATCGTAGTCCCAGCGCTAGCGTCTATGCCGCCGGCCGGATTTACGTCGTCGATTCGCGAGCCCTCAAGGTCTTTGCATACACGGGCTCGGGTGCCCGCGACGCCGACGCCGACTTCGAGTTGGCATGTGGCAATGGCCGACCCATAGGTTTCGCATACGCCAAAGGCCGCTTCCGTGTGCTGGACTTCGCCGGAACAGACGGGTCGGGAGTCTATACCTATTCCGGCACCGACGCAAACCCAGACTTGCATGCGTGCTTCCCCGCTAACATCGAGCCGGGCACTCAAATATACCGACTCGGAACGGCGATTTCCGAGTCGGCCCTGCCGGCCGCGCGGCCGTCGCCGCACGGCGGCACGCTAACCTACAGCCTCTCGCCAGCCGTCCCCGGGCTTAGCTTCAACGCCGCGACGCGGCGCCTGTCCGGGACGCCCACAGCGCCCGGCAGGTTCGAAATGACCTACACGGTGACCGATGCCGGCGGCGAGAGCGATTCGCTGACCTTTCCCATCGTAGTAACCTCCGACGCGGACTTGGTGGTGGAGTCCGTCTCGGTCAGCGACAGCAGCCTGGACGCCGGACAGACGTTCACTCTTCGCGTGACCGTTCGAAACGTCGGCACTGAAAGCTCCCCCGCCACGAGGCTAGATTACCGCCGCTCGTCCAGCACGAACATATCCGACAGGTACTACCCGGTTGGCACGGGCAGCGTGAGCGGCCTGGCGGCGTCGCGCACGAGCACGGAGTCCATTTCGCTGACCGCTCCCTCGAGCGCTGGCACATACTATTACGGTGCCTGCGTGGTCCGTGTGGCGGGCGAATTAGATATTCATAACAACTGCTCCAGCGGGGTGCGCGTCACGGTAGGCGACCCTGGCGGGGGCGGCGACTCTGGCGGGGGTGGCGGCTCAACGGACGCCTGCCGGGCCGGGCTGGTCGTGAATCCGGGCGAAAGCTGCACCTACAACGGGGCAGATTTCAGTGTCAACAACTCGGGACGAGGCACGATCCTAGCCGGCGGCATATTGCTTGCCTCGAGCAGTCAGATCGATGCACGGGAGTCCACGTTTAATGGGGTGCGATGGAACTTTTACGCCACCAGGAACAGCGGCAGCAACAGTTGGACAATTCAAGTTGCGGAGTCTGGCGGCTCTGGCGGGAGTGGCGGCTCTGGCGGGGGTGGCGGCTCCACGGCAGGCTGCCGGGCCACGCTGGTCGTGAATCCGGGCGAAAGCTGCACCTACAACGGGGCAGATTTCGGCGTCAACAACTCGGGACGAGGCACGATCCTAGCCGGCGGCATATTGCTTGCCTCGAGCAGTCAGATCGATGCACGGGGGTCTACGTTTAATGGGGTGCGGTGGAACTTCTATGCCACTAGGAACAGCGGCAGCAACAGTTGGACAATTCAAGTTGCGGATTGAAGTGTCGATTGCAACTGAAGATTGCGCTTTCCGGGAGTCTGCGATGTGGCCGACATCTTTGAAGGTTCTACGTCGCAGCCATTGATTCCGCTGCGGCGTCCGGGTAAGCTTCGGTACGCGTTTCCGGAGCGGCGATACGGCGATGGCGACCGCGCTCGTCGACCGGCTGCCGCACCATTTGCCACATCTTCAACATCTGCGGCAACAGGCACAGGACGTGCGGACACCAAGGTCTGCCGCGGGCCGGACTCCCGGACCCGGACGAGGACAAACAACGGTGCGCTCGGATGGACTGGCTTGTTTCTGGGGCGGGCAGGCTGCTGGCTGCGCACACCAAGCGCAGGTTACCGGAGGCGGCACGAGCAGCTGCGAGACACCACGGTTGAGCTGGGTGAACACCCTGCTGGGCAACGTCAAGCGTGCGATTGACGGAACCTACCATGCCGGTGAGGCGTGCTATGCGGGGCGCCATCTTGCCGCATTCGCATACCATTTCAATCGGCGTTACCAGTTGGCCGATCTCGTGCCCCGTCTCGTCCTACGTTGCTGTGCGCACCCCGCCCCTGCCCGACCGGCTCCTAACTGTGACTGGAACCGCTGGGCAATCAGGTTCCTGATTCCCTTTTATCCGCATCCAAGTCCAGCCGACAGATTGCGGGTCAGATCGGCCTGCCTGTTGGATCGGCCTGGCGGCGGCTCTCGGCACACAGCGTTGCGCTGGCCTGGAGCTGCGAGGGGTTGCGCCTGAAGTGTCGCTGCTACGTGCTTGAATGCGAAATCGATGCGTCCGTCATCGTCACAACCAGGCGATGGCTACACCCGTCCACCTCCGTGCCCCAGAGCGAGGTGTCGTGCCGGCAAGGCCGCAGCCTGCCTCGGTTGGTCGGCGACTACGCCACTGCAGGCCAGTCTGAGCGGGCCCGCTGCGCCAGCCGCGTAGCCCGCCGCCGGGCCGCCTGCGCCGGAGCATGTATGCTACGAGGGAAGCGTGTTCGTGCGCGTTCGAGTTCGCCATGGCACTCACTCCCGCCACAGAAACGGAAGTTCCCACCCTCACCCCGTCAGCAGCTGCCGCGGCGGCGCGCGAGCCAGAGGATGTCGAGTACCCAGAAGGGAACTGGATCGCGCAGAGCGTCTGGCACGGCGATGCTGTCAGTCAGGCCACGGTGGCCTTGAAGAAGCACTTCAGCAATCGCGAGAACGTGCTCGTGGCGATGGAACTGCTGGTGTACTACGAGCGCGGCAATAACAAGGTCTGTCTGCAGCCGGATGTGCAGGTGGTGTTCGGCGTGCAGCGCGGGAACCGCAGTTCGTACAAGGTCTGGGAAGAGGGCAAGGTAGCGGATTTCGTGCTGGAGGTGACCTCGCCCTCAACGGCGGACAAGGATGCCCGGCACAAGGCGCAGGAGTACGCCCGGATCGGAGTCCGCGAATATTGGCGGCTGGACCCGACCGGGTCGCTGCTGGCGACACCCTTACAGGGCTGGGAGGCGAACGGGGAGAGCTATCACCCGGTGCAACCGGTGGCGAGCGGGGCACGGGGTGGTTGGCTGCGGAGCCGGGTCTTGGGGCTGGAGTTGCGCAGCCAACGGCAGGACGGGGCGACAGTGCTGGTGTGCAGGGATCCGCGCACGGGGGAAGAGTTCGACGGCGATCTGGCAGAATCGGAGCGACTGCGGCGGGCAGCGGAAGAGCGCGCCAGTGCCGAGGTGGAACTCAGACAGTCCGCGGAGGAACTCGCTAGTGCGGAGTCCAAACGCGCGAGTGCGGAGGCCGAGCGTAGACGGGCAGCAGAGGAGCGAGCGCGGGCATTGGAGAAGCAACTCCGGACACTCGCTACTGAGAGCCGTTCGTCGGAACGCAAGCCTTAGCAGCCAGGGCCAAGAGTCCTCAGCGGGCAGGCCGGTTCAATACCAAGCTTCCCCAAGCCGCGAACGGCCATTCCAACCTCAGGAGATGACCGATTGGGCTTCACCGCAGGCCTCCCCGCGGGCACACAATGCCTGCCACATACAAGAATTCGTGACCAGCGACTCTTGCCCCAAGCTGCTCGGGCGAATCCATCGCTTCTTCGGGCCGCCACTAAGGATGGGGCAGATAGGGAATCAGGATTCAATTTCCAGCACCGCTCTTGGATAGCGCTCAGCAATGGGCGGTCTCTCTGCTGGTCGCCGCCCGGGTCGACAGTCACCGCAGAAGCCGCCGTAGCCCGGGCCGAGCGAGCAACTAATGAGTGTTGTATCCCGGCCTGCCATTCTGCTATGTTCAGAGTAGGCCGTGGATCGCGGCCCAGCGCACCTCTAGGTTCCCGCACCACAGCCCATTCAGGACTAGGATACGCCGGTGCCGTTCCAATCCCGCAATGCTGCCGTCGCAGCGGCATTGTCGTTGAGCGGAATGGTGCTGGGCGGGTTGCTGGCAGGTGCTTGGATCGGGCAGCGCTGGGACTGCAACCCAGCAGCGGCGGTTGCCGGACTCTTTGTCGGAATCTTGGCAGGCTTCTACAACTTAGCCAAGGCAATGTGGACACGGTCATGAGCGCAGAGATCCCATTCGGGCTGGCTTGCGGGCTTGCGACCGCCGTGGTATCCGAGGCGGTGCTGCGCCTCGGCGCGCCCACGCTCAAGCGCAGCCTGTTCTCAGCGCTGGCCATCGGGGCCGGGCTGCGCGCCCTGTGGGTGCTGGCTCTGGTCGCTTGGTCGCTGACCAGCGCCGCGCTGGACGCGCGCGCTTTCGTGCTGGCTTTGCTGGCGGGCTACTTCGCGTCCCAAGTGTTCGAGGGCGTCCGTTACACGAGGTATTTCGAGCAGTGCTGAGCGTGCCACTGCCATTCGCCTTCTTGGCGGTTTCCCGCGAGGAGGAGACCATCGCCGATGTGATCATGCATCACATCGCCAACAGCGAAGTCCACCTGCCGGCCTGGCTGGAGCCCTATCTCCACCCGGCGTTCGAGACCTTGGGGATCACCAAGGCGGTCCTGATGATGCTGATCGCCTCGGCCATCCTGATCGTGCTGCTGGGGGTGTTCTTGCGCCGCCCGCGGGGCGGCCAGGAAGCGCCCGAGGGGATGACCAACGCGCTCGAAATGCTGGTGCTATTCGTGCGCGACGAAATCGCCATCGACAACATGGGCGAGAAGTGGGGGCGCCGGTTCACGCCGTTCCTGCTGACGCTGTTCTTCTTCATCCTGACCTGCAACTTGCTGGGCATGGTGCCGGGGGGCTTCACGGCGACCAGCAACCTGAACGTCACCGGCGCCCTCGCCATCGTATCGTTTCTGACGTTCGTCGTCACGGGCGTTATCGCGCTCGGCCCGATCGGCTACTTCAAGCACATGGTGCCGGAGGGCACGCCGCTGGCCATCGCGCCGGTCGTGATCCTGCTCGAGATCATCTCGATGCTGGTGCGGCCTGTCGCGCTGATGATCCGCCTGGGCGCGAACATGACTGCCGGGCACATCGTCATCTTGATCATCCTCGGCTTCATCTTCCTGTTCCAGAGCGTGGCCCTGTCGGCGGTCTCGGTGCCGCTGGCGGCCGCCATCATGCTGCTGGAAATCATCGTGGCCTTTATCCAGGCCTATGTCTTCACACTGCTGACGGCGCTATATGTCGGCATGCTGGTGGCAGACGAACATTGACCCACAGTTCACCCAGTCACATCCCACCCAACGGAGGAAACCAAGCAATGAAACGCACATTCAACATCCTGTTCGCCCTCGCCATCTTGCTGGCCATGCCGGCGATGGCCTCGGCCCAATTGCTCGACAAAGGTGCCGGCAGCGCCATCGGCGCGGGAATCATAGTGGTCGGCGCCGGGCTCGGCATCGGCAAGTTCACGGCAGCCGCGGTCGAGAGCATCGCGCGCCAGCCGCAGGCGGCCAAAGACATCCGCGGCGCTTTCCAACTCCCGCTGTTCCTGCTCGAAGGCGTGGCTGTCATCGGACTCGGCGTGCTGTTCGTCGCGCTGCTGTTCTAGCGCCCGCCAGCCACTGCCGGAGGAATTCCCATGGCAGGTGATAACGGAAACGCACTGCTGCAGTTCGAGCCAGGTCTGATGATCTGGACCGTGGTGACGTTCTTGGTCACCTTCGTCGCGCTGCGGCTGATCGCGTGGAAGCCGATACTCGGCGTGCTGGACGAGCGCGAGGGCCGGATCCGCGAGTCGCTGGCGAAAGCCGAACAGGCCCAGGCCGAGGCCGAGCGGGCCATTGCGGAAAACCAGGCCAACATGGAGGCCTCGCTACGCCGCTCCCAGGAACTGGTGGCGGAGGCCAAGCAGCAGGCCGAGCGCGTGCGGTCGCAGGCCCGGGAAGAGGCCCGCGAAGAAGCGCGCAAGATCATGGATGAGGGCCGCCGCCAGCTCGAGGTCGAACGGCGCGCCGCGATTGCCGATGTCCGGCAAGAGGCCGCGGGCCTGGCCATCCGCGCGGCGGAGCAGTTGCTGAAGAAGAATCTCGGCGAGCAGGAGAACCGCCAATTGGTGCAGGAGTTCTTGGACCAATTGCCCAAGCCTCCGGTCCACTGATGAAACGCGCCCGAGCCCGGCTTCCGCAGTCGCAAGCTTGGGCGGGCATTTGCCTCGCGGCGTTTCTCGGCGCCTGTGCTGTCGATGACCCCTCGCTGGGGCGGATCACGCATGGCCCGATCTTGGGCCGACTCAGCTCTGACGGCATCGGGGTCTGGGCGCGCACGCATAGACCCGCCGCTTTCCGAGTGCGCTACTGGCCGGTCGGTGGCTCGGCGGAGCGGGTCTCCGCTCCCGTCACCACGGCCTCGGACAGCGACAACACCGGCTGGGCGCAATTGGCAGGGCTGGAGCCTGACACGCTGTACGCCTACCGCTTGGAGGCGTCTGGGGCGGTGCCGCCGGTTGCCACGTTCCGCACCCTGCCGGCTGCGTCCCAAGTGGCGGATTCCGCGCTCAACCCGCGGGGGCTGTTCAACTTCTCGTTCGAGTTCGCCTGCGGCAACAAGCAATTCGGCCCGGACCAGCCAGCCTTTCGCACCATGCTGGCCAAGCTCGACGACCGGGCCCACTTCGCGATCCAGAACGGCGACTGGCTGTACGAAGAGCAGCGCGACTATCCGGCCGCGGAGTGGCTCCGGCAGAGCGGCGCCGTGGACACGCCTAGGGTGGTCGCGCTGGCACCCACGATCGCGGGTGTGTGGCAGAACTACAAGCTCTATCTCGAGCGCGGCCTCGACATGGCGGCCTGGCATCGGGAGATGCCGTCGTTCTTCGTCTTCGACGACCACGAAATCTTGGGCGACGTAAACGGCGCCGGCACGATCGGACTGCGCAGTCGCCGGGCCGTGTTCCGCGACATCGGGGTGCAGGGCTGGTACGACTACCTCGGCTGGGCCAACCCGGTTGCCCATGCTCAGCCGATCCACTTCGGCCAGGCCAGGCTTGAGGCGGGCAGTTCGACGCTGCACGACGACAAGGGTGGCTTCGGCGGCTTGGACCTAGCCCAAGCAGCCACGTTGACCGTGCATTGGGGCGAGCCTGACGCGGGAGTGAACGTCAAGGAACTTGACACGGTGCGGGGCGACCCCAACGCGGGGGTCTACCGGATCGAGCAAGTGCTCGACGACTCCAACTTGAGGATTCAGCCGGCCGCCGATGTCGATGGAATCGCTTCCTACTCGATCGGGCAGCTGAACTACTGGCAGCGCGCCGTCGCCAATGCCGAGTTCTTCTTCTTGGACACGCGCAGCCACCGCCAAGTGCATGACAAGGCGGATCCGTTCAAGGCCGGAGTCTCGATGCTGGGAGTGCGCCAGAAGCGCTGGCTCAAACGAGCGATGCAGGCCAGCGAAGCCGATTTCCTGTTCGTGGTCTCGTCAGTGAACCTGATGATCCCGCATGTCGGGCCGGGAATGGGCGGGTCCAACAAGGACGAGGCTTGGACTGCGCTGGCAGCCGAGCGGGAAGAGCTGGTCGCATTCTGGGACGGTCTCGGCAGGCCGGTCTTCGTGCTCACCGGCGACCTGCATAACAGCTTCGCCATCCAGATCACGGATCGCGTCCGTGAGTTCGCGGCGGGACCGCACAGCTCTGGCAACCATGCGCTCGTGTCCGAGGCGGGCCGCCCGCCTAACGGGGCCTTTGAGTCGCGTGGGCGCGAGGCGCAAATCCGCTGGTCGACGTTCTTTCTCGATGACTCAAGCGAACGCCGCAGGCCTGTTTTCTGCGTGGTGCGCATCAACAATGTCTTCGAAAACCCAGGACCGGCGGGCCGCTCGCGCTGGGTCGCATACCCCCGGCCGCAAGCGATTTTCCAATACTACGACGGCCTGACCGGCGACCTGCTCTATGCCGAGTCGATCTTGGCAGCGGAGGCGCGCTAAGCGTGGGCCAACGCACTGTCGCGGAGTACGGCTTTTGGAGGTCGCCGATCACGGCGGACCTAGTGGCCGGCAAGTCGATCCGGCTGAGCGAGCCTAGGTTGGACGGCGGCGAAGTTTATTGGCTTGAGGGGCGGCCCGCCGAGGGCGGTCGCACCGCCTTGGTGCGTCGCGGCCGCGACGGGGAAATCCAGGATTTGCGCCAAGCCCCTTCATCCGTGCGCAGCGGTGTCCACGAGTACGGAGGCGGAGCCTATACCGTCCTAGACGGCACGGTGTATTTTTCCGAGGCCCGCGATCACCTGCTGTATAGCCTGAGCCTTGGCGGCCACGCGCAGGCACTGACGACCGACGGCCCTCAGCGGTACGCCGACCTAGAGGTCGACACGGCGCGCGGGCGGGTCATTGCTGTCTGTGAAGACCACTCCGGATCGGATCGCGAAGCGCAGCAGTCGCTCGTAGCGATTCGGTGCGAGCCTGGTATCCAGCCCGTAAGCTGCTTGCTCAGCGGTTTCGATTTCTACTCCAACCCCCGTGTGAGCCCGGACGGCAAGCGTCTGTGCTGGCTGCAATGGCAGCACCCGAACATGCCGTGGGACGGCACGGAGCTTTGGGTTGGGAGCTTGGGCGCGAATGGCGGGATTGGCGAGCCGGAAAAGGTCGCGGGCGGTCAGAACGAATCGATCTTCCAGCCGGAATGGTCCCCGGCGGGCGAGCTTCACTTTGTGTCCGACCGGACTGGGTATTGGAACCTGTACCGCTTCGATGGCACCGCCAGCCCGCTGCACGAACGCAAGGCGGAGTTCGGGCTGCCGCAGTGGGTCTTCTGCATGTCGACCTACGGTTTTGCGGATGACGGCCGGATCCTCGCCACATTCTGCGAGCATGGTCGCTGGAGCTTGGGACTGCTGGACGGCCATGGCGGACTTGAACCGGTTCCAACGCCCTACAGCCAGATCGACGCTGTCACGGTGCGTGGCAGCGAGGCGGTTTTTCGCGCGGCGTCGCCGAGCGATGCCCCGGCCTTGGTTCGCATGGATCTGAGCTCGCGCCGGATGGAGAGGCTCAGGGAGTCGGCGGAAATTCCCAAGAGCGTGCGTAGCTTCTTCTCCGTTCCGAGCTCCGAGTATTTCCAATCCGGCGACGGTGCAATGGTACACGCCTTCCTGTACAAGCCGCACAACCCGGATTTCGAGGCCCCGCCAGGCGAAAAGCCGCCACTCATCATCCGCGTCCATGGCGGCCCGACTTCTGCTGCCAGCGATGGCCTCTCACTCACCGTTCAGTTCTGGACCAGCCGGGGATTCGCCGTTGCCGACCTCAACTATGGCGGCAGCACCGGGTTTGGGCGCGCCTACCGGGAGCGCTTGAACGGCCAGTGGGGGGTGGTTGACGTAGACGATGCCGTCGCGGCTGCCCAGCATCTTGTCGCCCAGGGCCAGGCGGATGAAAGCCGGCTGATCATCAAGGGCGGCAGCGCCGGCGGCTATACCGCGCTGTGTTGCCTAGCTTTCCGCGATACCTTTGCGGCCGGGGCCTCCTACTACGGAATCAGCGAACTGGCAGGCCTGGCGACCGAGACACACAAGTTCGAGTCGAGGTACCACGACACGCTGATCGGCGAATGGCCCGCCCAAGAGGCTCTGTTTCGCGAGCGGTCCCCGCTGGGCAAGGCGGACCAAGTCAAGGCACCCACGATCTTCTTCCAGGGTTCGGAAGACCCCGTTGTGCCGAAGGCCCAAACAGAGGCAATGGTGAGCGCGCTGCGGATTTGTGGAGTTCCCGTGGCCTACTACCTGTTTGAAGGGGAGTCGCACGGGTTCAGAGAGGCGGCACATATTCGCCAAGCCCTAGAGGGCGAACTGGGATTTTATGCGGCGATGCTGCTGCGCACGGGCGTACGGATGTGAGCAGGTCTGACCTTCTCCGCCCGGCTCGGGCAGGTTCGCCCTGCTTCGCTCGCCCAGCGGGAAGTCGGCTCGACCATGGGCTTGCGGGACGTGCGGCCGCGGTCCATGCGCTGGTACCGCAGAACCAACTTGCGCAGAGCGGCTAGCCGCCCGATGGGCTGCCACAAGGCCGAACGACCCCGGAGGTGCCAGACCTGTGCGATCCGCCGAAGGCCGCTCAACCGCTCGGACCCGATCTGGCTGCAGTCGCGCGGCACCAGCCTGTGATCAAGCTGCGACGTTGCGGGGCTTGTCATCCCGGCACCCGCGACCGAGAATCCTTGCGTCACGGGCTTGACCTTGGAAAATCTACCCCCCAGTCCTTTCCAATCCAAAGATGAGCATGAAGTGGGGATGGGGAGAGGAAGTGGGAAGAGGGCGATTATAGCTGGTTAGGTGGAGGGGGTCGCAGGGCATAAGCGTTAAATTAATTTGCTCTAATCAAAATAGGCTGCCAACTGCGGCTTGCGTTTCCTCGGCGAGTCAGCAAGTTCCTCAGAGATTGAATTCCACTGGCGCAGGGTCTCCGACAAGGAGAGCGATGGTTCAATGGCCCGCTTGACTTGGTTGAGCATGAACTGGAAGTCCCGCCAGGCGCTCGGAGGCCGTTTCCGCCCCCAAGTCGTATCCCCAGGGGGAAATTGATCGGGCGTGGCCGATGAGTTTCTCCACCAGCAGCGCCACGAACAGCTTTCCGTACAGCCAAGACTTGGCGCTCCGCTCGTCGTGCTTGGGCAGGTGGCCCAACTCGGCCAGCGACTTGAAGCGCTTGAAGACCAACTCGACCTGCCACCGCGTGCGATACCACTCCAGCACGTCTCGGGCGCTGAAGTCGGTCTCCGGGAAGGTCGTGAACACGATCACGTACTTGGCGTACTGGAGGGTTTCCGGGCGCAACTGCTTGCCTTTCTTGGAGGCTTGCTGGCGCAGACTCTTGTGGGCCATGCGGATGGCCTCGCGGGTCTTGCGCAAAGCGCACACCCGGCCGCTCGCCGCAAGCCCCTGCGAATCCACAACGCGCACCTGCCAGCAGCCAATCTGACCAGCGCGTCGCAGGGTTGCAACAGCGGCCAGCAGGTCCAAGGGCTCCCCCTCGGCCGTCTCCAGCACCAGCGCTCCCGTGTTTACCCGCACGGTGACCAGACCGCCCGCCTGCACGACATACCGCAGACCCGCCGCCGTCGAGTAGCCCCGGTCCGCCAGCAAGTGATCCCCGGCCGCAATCGGAAACTGCCGGAAACTCTCGCCCGTGCCCACCCCCTCCGTCTCGGTCAGCCGAAAGAAGTCACACGACAGCGACGGTAGCCGCACGCTGTAGTGCACGCGCCACAACGAACCCGTCTTGCCGGGCTCCTTGACCGCGGTCCCATCCAAGGCCCGCATCTGCAGGCCTCCGGCCTCCGACAACTCCACGCCGCGCTCCCGGAACAGTTCCATGCACAGCGCCCGCAACCACATCTGCGACTTCCGCAGACGGTGCCACAGCGCCACCGAGGACAGTTCGGCCAGCCCCTCCTGGCGGGCCCGAACTGCCGTTTCGATCAACGAGTGCCCACAGCCCAGATGCAACAGCAGAACGCGCAGCAGGTTCGCCGCCGACTTGTTCTTGCGGAGCCCTTTCAAGGCACCCGTCTCGGCCGCAAGCCTCTCCCAGTTCGCCGGCAGGAAGGACACCAGCAACTCCCAGTCCTCCTGCATTCCGCTGCCGTTCTCGGTATTGCCCATACCTCCAATGATACACCAACGGCCGTAAACAATTTAACGCTTATGGGGTCGCAGGGGGAGGAAACCTCCCCCCGTGCTAAAGGCAGTGAGCTGGAGGGGGGCCGGGAGCGCTGGGGGCTAGCCCCCAGCGCAGTTTCTGGACCGATCCATTTTCTATCCTGTAGCTGTTTCCAACCAGACATGAGCCTGAACTCAGCGCAGCTCAGGCCGCGCTGGCGACTTCCCCGCGCAACTGCTGGAAGAGCTCGTCGCGGGCTTGGTTCAGCCGCTGGGCCGCCTCGTTGTCGCTGAGCGCATAGGCCTGCGCATCCAACTGCTCGAAGTCGACCCCCGCGCGCAGCCAGCCCGCCGCCCCGGGCAGCGATTTGAGGCGCTCGTAAGGCGTGTGGATGTCCTGCCGTCGATAGCGCCGGCGCAGCTTGCCCTTGGCATCGACCTGCTCACTGGGGAAGTAGCAGGGCCGGTGGTAGTTCAGGTACGGCGAGAGCACCTCACGGTTGAAGGCGTGCAACTGCGCGGCGTAGCGTCCCGGGATGTGGCCGTAACCGAGCTGCTTGCGGATCACCGTGCCGTTCTTCGACTCCACCAGCGCGTTGTCATTGCTGTGGCGCGGGCGCGACTTGGTGAAATGCTCCACCCGCAGTTTCTCCAACAGGCGCGCCACTTGGTGGTTGATGTACTCCGAGCCGTTATCGGAATGCAGGCCCAGGATGCGGAACGGGAAGGCCTGTCCAACGACAATTAGAATTTCCGGCGTGTTGCCTCATTTCCGGATGTTACCCGCCGTCCTCACAATGATGTTACCGCCTCCCTGGCGAGGATTTCAGCCACTGGAAGCTCTGCTGATAGTTCTGGGCCAGCCCTCCGCAAGGGACGGAGCAGTGGCGGACGCGGTACCGCGTCCGCCACTGCAACAACGTCGCACGACATCATCGGCTATCGGGCATGGGCAGGTTCGCGCCTGCCTTCTTGGCCAAGGCTGGCGATCAAGAGCCTGCTCTCGGCCTGATCGGGATCGTCTCTCGCTGCATTCGGATTGGCATCGCGTTCGAGCGGTTCGGTGAGCATCAGCCGACGGGCCTCCAGCCGGCGCCAGTCCTTGACCCGACGCTGCAGCGTCCGCAGCTGGCCGGGCACAAACATGCCAGGATGCTCCCTCCGCAGGCGCTCGAAAAGTTCCTTCGCTGTTCGATCCGGCTCGGCCTCGAGCCACTGCACCACCAATGGCATTTACTGAGGGTGTGGGGCGTTTGATCTGGTGGACTCGAGGCGTAAGATCTGTGGAATCAGTAGCTTGTGACTCAGAAAAGATTTTTTCGCGTAGGCGCTTGACTTTCGATGCTAATTCTGGCAGGTTGAATGGGGAGGGGTCCCGCCTTGGACCCGTTGATCCAGAACCTCAAGTCGACCACCTTCTTCGGTAGACGCCTCACCCGGCGCCAGATCGCCGACATCCAGGAGGTCGTCGGCACGTTCCCCAAGCTCAGCCGCAACGAACTGGGCCAAACCATCTGCGAGCACCTGCGCTGGCAGACCCACTCCGGTCGCAACCGGATTCAGCTGGCGCTGCGCCTGCTGGAGGAACTCGAGCGGCTCTCGATCCTGACTCTGCCGCCCAAGCAGCATGCCGGACGGGGGCCCCAAGCGCCGCTGCGCCCGGGCCCGCGCTCCGCTCCGCAGCCCGCCATTGCGGGGCCCTTGGCCGCGCTGACCCCGCTGCGGCTGGAGGTCGTGAGCGCCCCCGAGGCGGTCGCACTGTGGAACGAATTCGTCGAACGCTACCACCCGCTCGGCTACCGCCACCCGCTCGGCCAGAACTTGCGCTACTTCCTGCTGGACCGCGACCAGCGTACGCTGGGCTGCCTGCTGTTCGACTTTGCGGCGGTCCGCCTCGCGTGCCGCGACCAGTGGCTTGGCTGGCAGCCTCAGGCCCACCGCAAGTATCTGCATCTGGTGGTGCGCAATGCCCGCTATCTGCTGTTTCCGTGGGTCTCGGTGCCGCATTTGGCGAGCCACGCGCTGGGCTTGGCGGTCCGCCAGCTGCCGCACGACTGGCAGCGGGCGCACGGTGCGCGACCGGTTCTGTGCGAGACCTATGTCGACCCGCAAAAGCACCGCGGGACCTGCTACTTGGCGGCTGGCTGGCAGTGCCTGGGGCTCACCACTGGGGCGCGCGCGAGCGCCTCGCAGCCAGCCCGCACGCCCAAGCAGGTCTGGGTCCGCCCGCTGCACAAGCACTTCCGCTCGATCCTGCTCAACGGCCCGCCCAAGCGGGCCCGCCAGAAGCGTTCGCCGGCCCAGGCCGACGACGCCTTCGTGCAACTGTGGCAGGGCCTGATCGGAACACTCACGCAGCTGGCGTCGGACCACGACCGCACCTGGGTGCGCCGCCAGCGGACTCTGAACACACTGCTGGTGGTGCTGTTCGTGTACCGCATCGTGTTCACGCCCGACAGCCAGGGCTACGCCACGGTGCTGGAGCAGTTGTGGGAGCAGTGCCGCGCCTTGGGCCTACAACTGCCGCAGCGACCGGTCACCCCGGCCGCGATCTGCCGGGCCCGCGCCAAGGTCGACGAGCAGCTCTTCCTGCGCATCCACCGCGCCGTGCTCGCCGAATTCCCCCCGGACACGCCCCACAGCTTGTGGCGCGGCCACCGCACCTTCGCCGTGGACGGCTCCAAGCTCAACCTGCCCCGCCCGCTGCTGGAGTCCGGCTACCGCACCCCCGGCCCGACGGCCTACTACCCGCAAGGCCTGCTGAGTTGCCTGTACCGGCTGCAATCCCGCCTGCCGATCGACTTCGGCCTGCATGCGCACGCCGACGAGCGCCGCGCCGCCCGCCTGCATCTCGCCGCCCTCGCCCCCTCCGATGTCGTCGTCTATGACCGCGGTTATTACTCTCGCGCCCTGCTGCAGGCCCACCTCGAGCGCGGCCTGCACGCCGTGTTCCGCTTGCAGGCCAACGCCAACAGCGAGTTCCAAGCCTTCATCCAATCCGCCCACACCGAGGCGCTGGTGACCCTCGCAGCACCCGCCGACGCCAACAGCCCGCAGCCCGCGGCCAACCGGCCGGCCTTGCGCGTGCGGCTGGTCAAGTACACCGCCGGCCCGACTGTCTTCTCGCTCGCGACCACCCTGCTCGACGCCCAGCGCTACCGCCAGCAGGACCTGGCCCGGCTCTATCATGGCCGCTGGAGCCTTGAAGAATACTACAAGATCAGCAAGCAAATGCTGGTTTTGGAGCAGTTTCGGGGCCGCTCCGAGCGGCTGGTACGCCAAGAGTTGTACGCCCACTTCACGCTGGCGGCCCTGTCGCGGCTGTTCGCCAACCACAGCGAGGAGGCCTTCCGACAGGGCCCCGACGGGCACGGGCGACCGGCTGTGCTGGCGAACTTCCGCCATACGCTGCACACGGTCGGGCACCAGCTGGAAGGGCTGTTCCTGCACAGCGCCAAGGCGGTTGGCGACACTCTGCAGAAGATCTTGGACGGCATCGGGGCCAGCCGCCAGCGCCGTCGTCCGGGCCGCTCCTACCCGCGCCGTTCGCGCAAGCCCGAGACGAAGTGGAGGAACCGCAAGGCAGTCGGGAACGCCAGTGCAACCGCGGGCTAACGCCGCCGAAAATCGGGCCCGAACCCGATTTCCTTAAGTCAATGCGCTTCTGCCACTAAGTCAATGCCATTGACTGCACCACCCGTGGCCACGTCGTCTCGAACGGATCCCGACGGGTGCGCCAGCAGCGTGGCGCTTTCGCCGCGGGCCGATGAGTCGGCCGCACTTCTCCGGCTCGCCAGGCGACGGCCAGGCTGCGCAGGAACCGGTCAAGCTCGGCATCTCGCTGCGGCATCGGATGCACCGTCGCGCCTGCAGCCAACGCTGCCAAGTGGTGTTGCACGGTCCGAATCTCGTCCAGCAGCCCGAGAGGGTCCAGCGTGCCCAGCAGGGCACCAAGACGGTCCTTCATAGCGTCGGGAATCGAATCCGAGGCCAGCAGCCGTGCACACGGGGTCTGCGGTGGGTGATACCGCTTGCGCACCCGGGCACCCTCCCGCGTCTTCTCCGCCAGCTTGAACGAGGGCTGGAACACGTTCACGAACAGGCGGGATGCCGAATACAGGCGCGCCAGCGTCTCGGCCGCCGCCACGCCCGCCAGACGACCGTATCCGACCAAGCGGCGGACCACCGCCCCGTTCTTCTGCTCCACCCAGGCCTGGTCGTTCTTGCGATACGGACGCGAACGCGTCAGTTCAATGCCCTCCTGGCTGCAATAGCTGACCAGCGTTTCATTGAGGAACTCGCTGCCATTGTCCGTGTCGATTCCCCGCAATGGGAACGGCAGCGCGCCGCGGAGCTGCCCAAGGGCGTCCACCACCAGGCGCGCTTCGCGCACTAGCAGTGGCGCGCAGTCCGTCCAGCCACTAGCGACATCAGTCAGCACCAGCGTCCAGACGAAGCTGCCGGACATCGCGCCGCCGCAGTGCGCCACTAGGTCCGCCTCGACAAAGCCCGGCTCCGGGTCTTGCCAGTCGGCAAACGTACGTACTGGAATGCTGCTGCGCAATCGCTTCTGCGAGGACCGGCGACGCTGAGCGCGTGTCACGGACCGTGGTTCAGCTAGGCGACGGTCGATCGTGGCCGCGCTCACGGCCATCAACTGCTCGCGCGCCTTGGGGTCCAGCCTCAGATGGCCGTGGCGCTCCAAGGCCGGCACCAAGATCGGCAGCAGCGCCTTGAGACGCTTCCCGCAGACCCGGTCGGACGCTTCCCACAGGACGATCAGCGCTTCGGTCACGGCCTGGTCGTACAGGCAGCGGCGTCCCCTGCGTCCAAGGAACTTGGGTGCCTTCCCGTTCAAGACGCGAATGGCATGCTTGCGGTGGTACCCCGTAAGTGCAACGAACTCGTCGAGGATGCACGCCTTCTCTGCCGCCGTGCCTTCTTGGTACCGGGTGGCCACAGCGGCAACCAACTCCTTCCGCGTTTCCGCACTGATCGATGACATCTTGCCTCCTTCGGTAACACGAATTGTGAGGCAACGGGGGTGTCCCAGTAGCAGGAATTACGAGGCAATGCGCCGGAAATTCTAATTGTCGTTACCCGGCATTTCTAATTGAACTAAACCGCTACGCGGTAGCGGTGGCGGATCGATAGCGCGTCGCCCTTCTTCAATAGGTCCGTTCTGAACGGACACCGCCTCAAGGTCGTCGACTTGCACGGCAGCTCCGGGTGAGGAAGCATGGAACTGCTGCCCAGTGCAGCGCATCCCATTCATCCCGCTTAGGAGGCTTCCCATGACATCCCTTCGCCGTCGCATGTCGGAGGACATGTGTGTCCGCAACCTGTCCGCCTGCACCCGCGACAACTACATCCGCGCCGTCCAGCGCTTCGCGCGCCACTTCAACCGCTCGCCGGAATTGCTCGGGCCCGACGAGGTCCGCAGCTACCAAGTGTTCCTCGCCACCGACAAGCGCCTGCACCCGAGCTCGATCAACGTCGAGGTCTGCGCCCTGCGCTTCCTCTACGGCACCACCCTGCAGCGCGACTGGAACCTCGACCGCGTCCTGCCGCATCCCAAGCTGCCGGCCAGCCTGCCCGTCGTGCCGAGCCCCGAGGAAGTCGGGCAACTGCTCGCCTCTGTCCCGAACTTGCTCCACCGCAGCGTCCTCACCGTCTGCTACGCAGCCGGCCTGCGCATTTCCGAAGCCGTCAGCCTGCGCCCGGCCCACATCGACAGCCAGCGCATGCTGATCCGGATCGCGCACGGCAAGGGTGGCAAGGACCGCTACGTCATGCTGTCACCGCATCTGCTGGAGCAGTTGCGCGACTACTGGCTGCGCACCCGACCGGTCGGCGAGTGGCTCTTTCCCGGCTCCGACTCCAGCCGCCACATCAGCCCGGAAGCCGTCCGGGCCGCCTGCCGCGACGGCCTGCGGCGCAGCGGCCTGGCCAAGCGGGTCACGCCGCACTCACTGCGGCATGCGTTCGCAGCCCATCTGCTCGAGTCCGGCACCCATGTCCGCGCTATCCAACTCCTGCTCGGCCATCGCAGCATCGCCAGCACCAGCCGCTACCTGCATGTCGCCGCCTGCGACGTCGCCTCGGTGACCAGCCCGTTCGACCGCCTGGCCGCCGAGTCGGCATGAAGCGCCCCGCCTGCGAGGTCGCCGACATCTTCCGCCGCTACGGGCGCGACTTCCTCGCCGAGCGCGAGCTAGCCCTGACCACCATCCAGCGCCGGGTCATGACCGCCATCCTGCTGTGCCGCACCGCCACCCTCGGCGGCCAAGTCGAGCAGTGCGACCGCTGCGGCCACCGCCGCTTCTTCTACCGCTCCTGCCGCAACCGCCACTGCCCCAAGTGCCAGTGGGCGGCCCGCGCCGCCTGGCTCTCTGACCGCGTTGCCGAACTCCTGCCCTGCCAGTTGTTGTTTCCCAAACTAATTCGATAGATCGTCGCTTTTTTGTGTCACATTATCTCGGGACGGATTGGATGAGAAAGCGAAGGAATGTGGGACGGATGTTGACTCCCTATTGCTTCCTGCAGTAGCCGCGGAGGCGCGCCTCAGGGTGCCATTTGCGGTAGCGCGGCCAACGCGCTTGGGCAGCAAGCCGCTAGGTGCCTGCGAGGTCGGCGCTGAGGTTGGATGCGGGCCGCCGAGCGGTCTGTGCAAGCAGCACTGCACAGCGGATTGCGCTCGGCGGGCTGGTCGGGTGAAATAAGATGGCCCGCGCGATTCGAGGTCGCCGGGCCCGGACGGCGTATCCAGCTCCTATACGACACCGATCTCACCGCCGCAGACTACGTTAAGCGCAAAGCGTGGTGGGATGCAAGTCCGCCTGCGTGTCCCTACCACCCGCAGGGCGGCTGTGGCTTGGTGGGGCATGGCACCTACGGGCGCAAGTTCCCGCATGGCGTGCGCGTGCGGCGCTTCCTGTGCCAGCAATCGGGGCAGACGGTCAGCCTGCTGCCGAAATGCCTGGCGGCGCACTGGAGCGGGACGCTGGCCGAAATCGAGCGGGTGGCGCGCGCGGCCGCTCAGGCCGCCAGCCAGCAAGCGGCGGCCGAGCAGTTGAGCGCGGAGTACATCGGCCCGGCCGGGGCGTTGCGCTGGCTGCGGCGGCGGGTGCGGGCGGTGCGGGCGTTCTTGCGGGCCGTGGGGACGGTCTGCCCGCAGCGCTGCGGGCAGCTGGAGCCGGACTTGGAGGCGTTCTCGGAGCGCCTCGGCGGGCAGCCGGTGCTGGCGCAGCTGCGGGTGCTGGCGGGGCCGTCGCTGAGCTCGCTGCCGGCCCCGGTCGGCTTCCAGCGGCGGTGGAATCCGGCGGGCAACCACGCTCCGGCCCACGCCCCACACGCGCAGGGGCTAGACCCGCCGCCGGCCAGCGCCTAGCTTGGGGCAAAAGGGCCGCCCGAGCGCCCGCCCCAGGAGGAATTGGCATGACCGACAACCCCGAAGACCGCCGCCGCGCAGTGGCCCTGTTCCGCTACAGCGTGATTGCGGAGGCGGTGTCCCTGCCGCCCGGCTCGCCCGAGCGCAGGCAGCTGCTGCGGGCCAAGGCCCAGCGCGAGTACGAGATCCCCGGCAGCCGCCGCACGCGGGTGGCCTTCGAGACCCTGCGCGACTGGCTGGCGCACTACGAACGCGGCGGCTTTGACGCGCTGTACCCCAAACTGCGCACCGACCGCGGGCGCGCCCGGCGGCTGCCGCCGGAGGTGGCCGAGCTGCTGGTGCAGATCAAAGAGCGGTCACCCCATCTGGCGGTGCGCGAGGTCATCCGCCAGGCCCGCTCGCAGGTCCCGCCGGAGGTGCGCCTGGTGCCGTCCAGCATCCACCGCCTGTTGCAGCGCGAGGGGCTCATTGGGCACAGCGCCGCCGAGCCGGGCGGCTCCAAGGACCGCCGCCGCTTCGCCTACCAGGCGGGCGGGGAGCTCTGGATGAGCGATGTCCTGCACGGCCCCAAGGTCGGCTGCCAGGGCAGCGACCGGCGGCGGCGCGCCAAGTCCTACTTGATCGCCTTCCTGGACGACGCCACGCGCCTGGTGCCGCACGCCGCCTTCACGCTCTCGGAGAATGCCGCCACGTTCCTGCCGGTCTTCAAGCAGGCCCTGCGCAAGCGCGGCCTGCCCACGCGCCTGTACGTCGACAACGGCAGCAATTACCGCTGCCAGCACCTGGCCGTGATCTGCGCCACGCTCGGCATCCAATTGATCCACGCCAGGCCTTACCAGCCTCAAGGAAAGGGAAAAATCGAGAGATTTTTCAGGACCTGCCGGGCACAGTTGCTGCCCGCCCTCAACGACGCCGACACGCTCTCGCTGGACGCGCTCAACGCGCGCCTCGCCGTCTGGGTCGAGAGCGAGTACCATCTCAGCCCGCACCGCAGCCTGGACGGCGACACGCCCCTGCAGCGCTGGGCCAAGGATGCCGCCAACATCCGCCAGCTCAACCCGCAAACCGATCTCGACAGCCTCTTCCGCTTCCGTCTCAAGCGGCGCGTCAACAAGGACCGCACCGTCAGCCTCAACGCCACCCTCTACGAGGTCGAGGCCGCCCTGGTCGGCGAGACCATCGTCCTGCTGCACGACCCCAGCCTGCCCCGCCTGCGGCCGATCCCCGTGCTGCACGACGGCCGCCCGGCCGGTCAGGCCACGCTGCTCGACGCTTACGCCAACACGCGCGTGCGGCGCACGCGCGCCAGCGAGCGCCCGGCCCAGCCCGAGCAGCCCGCGCCGGAGCCGCCCAAATCCCCCCTGCAACTGCGCAACCTGCGCGCCCGCAAGCCGCCGGAGAACGACTGAT
Source organism: Bryobacterales bacterium (assembly GCA_965207255.1). Classification (GTDB taxonomy): domain Bacteria; phylum Acidobacteriota; class Terriglobia; order Bryobacterales; family UBA6623; genus VXMF01. Next base: position 3,298,787 of record OZ242276.1, read on the forward strand.
GTACCTGTCCCACTTCGCCCTCACCCAGTTCCCCTTCGAAGCCTCCCTGCACCACGACCAGCTGTTCGCCTCCCGGGCCGCCGGCGAGACCGAGTCGCGCCTCCAGCACTTGGTCGAGCTGCGCGGCATCGGCCTGCTCACCGGCGAGGCCGGCTGCGGCAAGACCTCGCTCTGCCGGCGCGTCACCAAAGCCTTGCACCCCGGCACCCACCGCGTGCATTACGTAGCCCTGTCGACCGGCTCGGTGCTCGACACCTACCAAGCCATCGCCTGGGAACTCGGCCTGGCCACCGTGCGCACCAGGGCCGCCGCCTACCGCGCCATCCGCACCGAAATCTCGCGCCTGGCCGGCGAGGCCAAGCAACTCCCCGTGCTGGTCATCGACGAGGCCCACCACCTGCGCAACGACGTGCTCGAGGACTTGCGCCTGCTGACGAATTTCCAGATGGACGCCGAACACCGCCTGTGCCTGCTGCTGGTCGGGCTGACCGAACTGCGCCGCCGCCTGTCGATGGCCGTGCACGCCTCGCTGGCCCAGCGCCTGGTCGTGCGCCAGCACCTGGCCGGCCTCGAGCGCGACGAACTCGAGGCCTACCTCGCGCACCGCCTCAAGCTGGCCGGCTGCCAGCTGCCGCTGTTCGAGGCCCCCGCCCTCGAAGCCCTCTTCCAAGCCTCCCGCGGCCTGCCCCGGCAGGTCAACCGCTACGCCCACTACGCGCTCATCGCGGCCGCCCTCGACCAAGCCCGCACCGTCTCGGCCGAGCATCTCCAGAGCGCTTGCCAGGAACTCGCACCGTGATCCGCAAACACGCCCGCCAGCCTTGGAGCGCCCGCGCCGACGCCGTCCGCCAAGCCCCGCTACTGCCGCTCGCGGAGCAGCTCGGCTACCGCCCTGACCCGCGCAACCGCGCCCGCTGGAAACTGCCCGGCTCGGTGCTCAGCATCCAGGGCGCACGCTTCTTCGACCACCGCCGCGGGCGCGGCGGCGGCGGGGCCATCGACTTGGTCATGCACGTGCGTGGCTGCCGCTTCCGCGAGGCCGTCGAATTCCTAGAACAGAGCAGCGTCGGCCCGCACGCCGCAGCCGCCCCCTGCCCCTCGCCCGCGCCGCCTGCCAAGCTCCGCCTGCCGCCACCCCACGAGCGCCTCTGGCCGCCCGTGCGCGATTTCCTGCGCACCCAGCGCGGCCTCGCCGACGACTCGCTCGAGCTCTGCCATCGCCAGGGCCTGCTGTACGCCGACGCCCGCCAAAACGCCGTCTTCCTGTGTCGCGATGCCGGCGGCCAACCCGTCGGCGCCGAACTCGTCGGCACCCGCCCCGCGCCCGACGGGCGCACCTTCAAGGGCCTCGCCCCCGGCTCCCGCAAGGCCCGCGGCGGCTTCTGGCTGCCGACCCCCGATCTCCCCGTCGACGCCCTGCTGCTCGTCGAGAGCGCTCTCGACGCACTTTCCGCGGCCCGCCTGCTGGGACCCTCCCTGCCGCCCGACACGCTGGTCGCCTCCAGCGCCGGCGTGGCCCTCTCGCTGCCCCCTTGGCTGCACGCCTTCCAGCCGCCCCTGATCCTGTGCGCCTACGACGCCGACCCGCCCGGCGACCAAGCCGCGGCCGCCCTCCAACGCCAGCTCCCCAACTGCCAGCGCCTCCGCCCGACCGGCGCCAAGGACTGGAACGAACTCCTGCGCCGCCCGACCACAGCTGCCTAGCTGCGCTCCCCGCCGGTTGCCCAACTGCAGCCCTGTACTGCTACTCGAAAACTCCTCCAGTCCACCCCCACTGCTGCTACCTCCCCCTCGCAACGCAGCCTTGTGCTACGACTTCAAAACTCGCCGTCGATCCCGCGCCGGCCTCCACCCAGATTCCTCTCCATTCCTTCCTGCAGAGGCGGATCTATTTGCGAAACCCCCGCTTCTGCTGCAGAAATAATCTGAGAATCGCCTAGCGGAACAATTTGAGAAACAACACCCGGCCTTCCGGCCGGGGCCGCTTGCGCTCGCCAATGCTCACCTGGCTGGGCCGCGTCCCGTGTTGCGCCGTCAGCCTGCGCTGGTAGGTCCGCGAGCGCCGCAAGTTGTACAGATGGCCGTTGGACAGCCCCGCCAGCCGCTCGAAGCGGCGGTCCTGGAACAGCTCCCACTGGCGCTTGCAGATGGCCACCGTGGCAGGCCCGGACAGGCTCCCGTGCAGTTCGTCCGTCTCGGCCAGCAGCAGCACGTCCTGGCGCGTGTACTTGGTCGCAAACGGCTGGGCCGGGCCGCGCCGTCGGTCACTCAGCTCACCCTGCTGCAGGTAGCGTCGGATCAGCCGCGTGAGCTGGGCCGAGGACAGGCCCGTGGTGCGCTCGAGATAGCGCCGCAGCAGGCCCTTGTCCGGCTTGTTCAGGCGCCAGTACGCGAATCGCCGCAGCACCCGCTCCAGGTGGGCGTAGGCCTGCTTGCGCTGCGGCACCAGCGCCGTTCCTTCAGGGTTGCCTGCCAAGAACCTCCGCACATCGTCCAAGCTCGTGTGGGTCTCCAAGTCGAGTTGCAAAATCATCTCCCAATGATTCCCACAACCCCTCCAAGGCCACGTTCATGCTCATTTCTCGTTGGAAACAACTCTTCAGTTCATGATCATCTGTCGTTGGAAAAGACTCCCCCTTCCCCGCGCCTGGGCGATTGTGCTAATCTCAGCCAACTTAGCTCAAGCGAGCTATGTGTTGACAACGCAACAAGGAGGTCAGAATGCATATACGGTCATTGATGGGAATATCGCTTCTCGGCTTGTTGTCTGGAAGTGGAGTTGGGCTGGCTCAAGCTCAGGATAGCGCCACATTGAGCGGCGTCGTGACGGATGACTCAGGCTTGGTCATTGCCGGCGCCGAGGTGGTTGCGAGCAACAACGCCACGGGAGGCGAGGTGACCGGTTCGACCGGCGCGGATGGCCGCTACGAGCTGACGCTCGGGGCTGGCGTCTACACCGTCACGGCCGCAACCTCGGGTTTCGAGATTGCGATCGCCGACGGAGTTGAGGTGACGGCCGCCGAATCGGTGGAGCGAAACTTTCGGCTGACCGTCTCAACGGTGACCGAGACCGTCGTGGTCGTTGGCAGCCGCGCGGAACCGCGTTCGGTGACCGAGTCCACCGTGCCGGTTGACGTCATTGGCATCTCGGACCTTGCGCGGCAGGGCAGCCGGGACTTGGTTAGCCAGCTCCGGACGGTAGTTCCGTCGTTCAACATTAACACTCAGCCAATCAGCGATGCGGCGACCGTGGTCCGCCCGGCAAACCTGCGCAACTTGGCTCCCGACCATACGCTCATCTTGGTCAACGGAAAACGCCGCCACCGGGCGGCGGTCATCACTTGGCTGGGCAATGGCATTGCGGACGGATCGCAAGGGCCCGACATTTCGGTGATACCCTCGATCGCCATTCGGCAGGCCGAGGTGCTGCGCGACGGCGCAGCGGCCCAGTATGGATCGGACGCGATCGCTGGAGTCATGAACTTCCAGCTCAAGAACGATCCCTCGGGGGGGAGTTTCGAGATCCAGACGGGAGGCTTCCGCGATGCCAATCCAGGGGACCCGTCGACCTGCGGCAACAACATCGGCGACATCAAGCATTCCTGTAACGGAATCGGCGGCCACGGCCGGACGTTCTCCGTGGCCGGGAATATCGGCGTGCCGCTGGGCTCCAACGGGTTCGGCAACTTCAGCATGGAATACGGCACTGCAGAGCCTACCAGCCGCTCGATCCAGCGCTTGGACGCGCAGGCCATCATCGACGCGGGCAACGGCAATATCCGCAACACCGCTCAAGTTTGGGGCTCCCCGCGCGTCAATCGCGATCTCAAGCTCTTCGGAAACTTCGGATACCAGTTCTCCGACAGCTTGCAGTTCTACGGTCACACCAACTACCTCACTCGCAAGGTGACGGGCGGCTTTTATTTCAGGAACCCTCACACGAGGAGCGGCGTCTTCCGCGGCCCGAAACTCGAGGACGGAACGCCATCGTTGCTCGTTGGAGACCGGCTTCAGGCGCAAACCGGCGAAGTCGGCGCCGGTGGCTGCCCGCCGATCCCGATCTACAATCATGTCCCTGACGCGGCAGCGTTAAGCGCAGTCGAGTCCAACCCGAACTGTTTCACCCTCTACAGCCGGTTCCCTGGCGGGTTCACGCCGCAGTTCGGCGGGGACCTGATCGACTACTCGATCGTCGGCGGCTTCCGTGGCTTCGCCAAGAACGGCTTCACTTGGGACGCCAGCCTGAGCAGGGGCACCAGTGAAATCGACCAATTCATCAACGACACGGTCAATGCCTCGCTTGGCTTCGATACGCCCACACAGTTCCGGCCGGGAACCTACCGGCAAGACGAGACCAACCTCAACTTTGATGTTTCGTATCCCGTTAGCGACATAGTCCACGTCGCCGCCGGCGCAGAGTGGCGCAGGGAGGAGTTCACGATCGGGGCTGGCGACGATGCATCGTGGACGATCGGTCCCTATGCAGCACAGGGCTTCAGTTCCGGTTCGAACGGGTTCAACGGGTATCGCGCCGACACCACGGCGGGGTCTTGGGGCCGCAACAACATTGCCGCCTACGGGGATGTCGAATTCTCCCAGGCGGGGCGTTGGACGTTCGGCACAGCTCTCCGCTTCGAGAATTTCGACGACTTTGGGAGCACGTTGAACGGCAAGGTCTCGGGACGCGTCAAGGTGGCCGGTCCGCTGGCGGTGCGCGGTGCGCTCAGCACCGGGTTCCGCGCGCCGACGCCCGGGCAGCAGAACGCGTTCAACGTGACAACGGCGTTCATCGGCGGACAGTTGACCAACAGCGGCACTGTCCCCGCGACATCGGCCGTCGCCCTGGCCCGCGGAGGCGGCCAGCTCCAGCCGGAGAAATCGTTCAACATGAGCGGCGGCGCTGTGGTGGAGAAGGGGAACTTTACCCTCACGGCTGATTTCTTCCGCGTCAACATCGATGATCGACTCGCTCTGTCGCAGGAAGTCCGCCTGCAAGAATCCGAGATTGAGACATTGGTGGCGGAAGGGATTCCAGAGGCGCGGAACTTCCCGGTATTCCGATTCTTCCTCAACGACTTCTCGACCCTGACACAGGGCGTCGACCTAGTCTCGAGTTATGTGGCAGGGCGCACCACAATCAGCGCAGTCTTCAACTTCACGGACACGGAAGTGCACAACCTTGACACGTCCGTAATCGACCAGTTCCGTATCACCACTCTGGAACAGGGGTTGCCGCGCACACGGTGGAATTTCACTGTCGCACATGATGCCCGGCGTTGGAATCTGATGGGACGAGTCAACTACTTCGGCCAGTTCTGGGACAGCGAGGACGGCCGGAACGCCGCCGGTCTTCCGGGCGGGCCGAGCATGTCATGGATGTATCCCCATTACGGGGGGAAGGCGCTTGTGGACCTCGAGCTCGGCATACCGCTGGGCTCGAACGCGCAGGTGGCCGTCGGCGGGGAGAACATTTTCAATGTCTACCCCGACGTGAACCAGTTTGGCGCCATGACGGTCGGCAACTTGTACGGCCAGTTCTCGCCGTTCGGGTTCAATGGTGCCAACTTCTACGTGCGGCTCAACTACGGTTGGGGCTCGGGCCGCCCGGGCGGAAACTCTCGGGCTGAATCGAGGCCCGACCTTGATCCGCTCCGGAAGCGCCAAGAGGTAGCCGAGAAGATCAACGATCTGGGAGCGCTGCACGATGAGTTGATCGGCCAGCTGGCGGAAGACCACGCCGCACAGACAGATTCGTGGCTGAAGAGGCGGGCCGGAGAGGCTCTGGAAAGGGCCAAGATGGCGAAAGAGCGCGACATGGAGATGTTGCGTGCCGCGATGGCAAGGAGATCGGTCGGCGACGACATCGAGCCTCTCGGGAAGACCGCCGAACTCAAGCAGCACCGCGTCACGGGACAACTCACCGCCGCAAGGTCCAGACCGAGCTCTGACCGAGCGGCCCCGCCTGCGCTGGCAGGGGGCTGGAATCCGGCAGCCGCGCTCGGCGCGGTCCGCAGCCTGTGATTGCGGCTGCCATGGATTCAAGCGGACCGGGAGGCGCACTGGGCTACGCTCAGCCAACGATGTTCACAAGCGCGGTTGCGGCGATGTTGCTGCTTGGCTGGAGGAGAGTGTCTTCGGCCAAGCAGCCGACGTGTGCTATGCGGACATGATCTTCGCCCAGCCGGGAACTCCAGCCCGGTGGTGAGCACTCCGTCGCGGCTGCCGGTTTGGGTGAGTCGGCCCACAGCCTGCACTATTATTCAACAAGCGACCCGACACGCGGGTTCCTGCTGACGTTGACGGCTTCAGCCTACCACCGCCTGTGTTACCTGCCAACCAGAATTGCGTTCCATTCAATGATTCATAGTTGTTCGTATTTTCTTGGTAGCATAGTGTTGTGAGGAGCGTAGTACAAGATTTGCATAGACATGCTACTATGTAACTCGAAGGCAACCGTGGAGATGGAGAGAATCGAACTCTCAAGACCGTGGGTGGAAACCGGGCCTCGCACCAAGCCATCCCCGCGGTTGCCGAACCATTTTCGCATGAGGGGGCGGCATGAACGGCAAGGGCACAGTCATCGCGATTATCACCGTGGGCGTCGGTCTAGGCGGTCTCATCCTGAACGGACAGCACACCACCAACAGGGCGATTGAGAACTTGCGTTCTCAGGTGAATCAAGACTTTGCCGAAGTTCGTGCCAATATCGCCGATCTGCGTGAGAGAATGGCCCGCCTAGAGGGCCTGTTCGAGGGGCATTTGGACAGGGACGACACACAGTGACGTAGAATCCTAAGAAGCCGCAACCGCGCGAGGTGCGGGTCAAGCCCGCTACCTACCAGCCGTCCAAGGCGGAACTGGAAGAGGAGTTCGACATGCCCGGATGGTCGCCCGTCCAACTGCGGGAGAACGTCCTAAGGCCAATCAAGATCGTTGATGACGAGAACGCGTGAAATAACTTCTGAATCGCCCAGTGGCGATCGCGCTACCGCCCAACAGCTACCAGCCGAGCGTAGCGGAGCAGCGGCAAGCGCACGACATGCCGGGGGCCAGCCCCGAGAGGGTTCGGCGGGCGTTCTTCAGCCCGGTAGTCGTGAGACGCGAGAAGCCCGGCAAGTAGGCCGAGCACCAGCCGCTCGGGCCAAGCGGCAAATGTAACTATTCGATATAGTCCCCCAATCAATAGCCACAACCAGTTGTGATGTAACGCTTTCACGAACGCAAATCCCCGGAGCAGTAGAGCAACCGGCTGCGATCTTGCAGCGGTTGTGCAGGCTCGACCTCGGTTGCGAAGCTGTCTGGTGTAGAAATTCAGATTATCTTGGCAGAAAACGGCCATTTTTCCTCGAATTAAATTGACGCCAAAGAGGCTGGAAATCAATTTATTCCGAGAACGGTCGCTTCTTCGGCAAGCATGTAAGTCCAAAGCCTACAGGTGCTTTCAGGCAGCCGCAAGCCTACCTCTCTTCCGGCAGGAGCGAATCAAAGCGAGAATACCGACCCAACTGCTGCCGGAAGAATCTGGGAATCAGCGTCCAGAATAATGTGGCACTGTACACTGGCATGAGCATGTCACAGACGTGTTCTGAGCACTGGCGGCGCTGGCTGCGGATGCTACGCTGTGAGCGGGGCTGTTCGGGCTCCTTGCGCCAGCGGTCGAGTCGCAGCGGGTGGCCGGCCATCAAGTCAGCACTGGAATAAGGAACGTATGCCCAAGCTCGAGAGACAGCTCAGGCTGGATTGCACTTGGCGATGTGTAGCTGTGAGTATCTGCTCGCTGGTGACCCGCCGAATGTTTGAGTCGGCGTCACTTCGGCGGCTCGCGCAATGATTGCGCTCTCCCAAAAGAAACGGCTCCCGGCTGTAACCGGGAGCCGTGGCTAACGTCGAAACCGCCGTGTGCGACCTAGAACGTGATCCGCAATCCGATCTGCATGATGCGGCGGCTGTTGGGCAGGGTGTTGGTCACCAAGCCGAAGGTGCCGCTGCCGAGCGCCGTGTTGGGGATGTTGAAGGCCGGAGTGTTGCTGAAGTCGTACGCCTCCCAGCTGAAGCGGGCGCGCCAATTCTCGCCCCAGCGGAAATTCTTGGCAAGCATGACATCAAAGCCGACCCGGCCCGGGCCGCGGATGCCGGGCAGCGTTCTGGCCGCGTCACCGAGCGTGAACGGTGCCGGGTTCTCGAAAGCGGCCTCGTTGAGCCAGTTGTGTCCGATCACTCCATCCGCGGCTTGCTTTTGGGTCGAAGACTTGAAGGGAGCACCGGTGAGATTGGGCCTCAGGGCGACCCCTGCGGCAAGATCTCCGCGCAAGTTGCCACCGCCCTCTATATTCACTCCCATGTAGCCGCCGCTGCGAATCGTACCTACGGTCGACACCTGCCAACCGCCGGCCACCCAGTCCAGCGCCTTGCTCCAGCTCCGGCCCCAGCGGCGGTTCCGTCCGAACGGCAGTTCGACGATCGGTGCCATGACCACACGATGCGGCAAGCGGTTTACGGAGCTGGAACGCTCGTCGCTGAGGTCGTAGATGTTCTGGGGGTTGTCGTTGTCCCCGAACGTGTCGGCGTCGCCGATGAAGCGGATGTTGTCAATCCACTGAATGTGTGTGTAGGCAACGGTCCAGCCCAGTCCGTTCTGGTAGCGTTTCTCCGACTTGAAGGTGAGCGCGAAGTAGTTCGAGATGCCCCAGTTCGGTGACATAAGCTGGATCTGGTCTTGATTCCCCTGCCAAGCTACCCATGGCCGGAAGGACTCGATATTCGCTCCCGGCGCATTGGCCGCTGCGAGATCTTCAGGGCGGATATGGTTGATGTTGAGGTTATTGATCGATTGGTGGCGAGCCAGCGCGCCAATAAATCCGAAGTCCCAGACCACGCCCTTCCAGCGGGTTTGCAGAGTCATGTTGAAGTTCTGCGAATAGGGCAGGACGCGATCCTGGTCCCAGAACTGGATGGTTGAGGTAGGAAAGCGCGTGCCTATCGAGCCGAAGCCACCGTTCAGCTCGGATTCGGGTATGTCGTCCAAGGCACCGGCCGGGACGCCATCGCGCAAATAGCTGTTCATTCCCCCCCTCACACGGAAGATGTTGTCGAAGCCGGCGCGTCCCGGCTGGATCGTGTTGCGGTCGTAGGGATTTCCGAAGAAGATGCCGAATCCACCACGCAGAACCATCGAACTGTCGGCTTTGAGTCGGTAGGCGAAGCCGAAGCGCGGCGCAAAGTTGTTCTTGTCCCACTGCCAGAGGTACTTGCCCGTGCCGTCGCGGTCAGGAAACAGCACTCTCCCAATCGCGCCCTCCGGAATTCCGTTCTGGCCGGCCAGGGGATGCGGGCAGTACTGGCAGAAGCCGTTCATGCGGCCGCCCACCTCGTAGATTGGGGTCTCTGTCTCGTAGCGCAGGCCAATGTTCAGCGTCAGGCGCTGAGTAGCTCGCCAGTCGTCCTGAAAGTAGCCCGACCAATACTTGATCCGCTTGCCAATCCCGGGTGCGACGCGCGTGTCGAGGTTCCATACACGCCCCAGCATGAAGTCGGCAAAGGCAACCCCTGTGTTGTTGTTGCGTCCTCCTCCCGACAGTTGCCACTCGCCGGTTAGGGCGCCCGTCGACCGCCAGTGTCCGGAGGGCTGGGGACGGCTGACCTCGTTGCCTTGGTAGGCGGTGTACTTCCCGCCGAACTTGAAGGTGTGGTCGCCTCGGATCTTCGTGAAGTTGGCTTCGTAGTCGAAGTTGGTGAAGACCGCGAACCGGTGGGCGTTGCCCAAGGCGCCGATCCCGGTCATCGGCACGCCGCGGCCACCCGCGAAGTTAAAGCGCGGGAAGACCTCGCCGCCTTTTTCGAGGCCAGGAAGGCCAAAATGTTCGGCGTAATTTGTATCGCAGCAATCTCCCGATTTCCTGTCTACCGAGACTCGATTGAACCCGATGATCGATGTGACGAAGAATGTCGGGTTAAAGGTGTAGGTATTGTTGAGGCCCCAGTTCTGGCGCCGGTTCAGGATTGCAATGCCCTGCGGATCCGCGATCCCGTATCCCTGGGTGTAGTCGGTCACCGTGTCATCCGGCTCGGTCAGGATCATGCGCACGAAGGTGCGCCATTTGTCCGAGTAGTTGTGGTCCAACCGAAACGTGTGGTAGTCGCGATTGCGCGCCTGATCGGCGGCCTCGCGCCAGTTGCCTGCGAGGTTGTTGAGGTTGTTCGGCACGCGGTTGGGATCCGGAATGTAGCTGGCTGCCTTGACGGCGACCGGGTCCAAGCGATCCATGGGGATCCTGTTGTCTGGGAATGGGGATGCTCCCCGGGGTCTGGTGAACGATCCGCCTTGGCGCGTCATGGGGTCATAGATTGGTACGAACACCGCGTTCCCGCCGGCATTGCGAGTGGCTTGCGAGAAGTTCCCTACACGGAATTCCGGCAGGCCGACATTTCGCGTGCGAATCAAGCCGAGCTTCTGTCGATAGACATCGATGTTGTAGAAGAAGAACGTCTTGTTCTCGGCAATCGGGCCGCCGATCGCAATGCCGCCATTGTTGCGCCGGAGCTTGGGCTTGGCGTCCTGGTTCCATCCCGCTGCGTCGAGGGCGTCGTTGCGAACGAAGTGGTAGATGCTGCCGCGCCAACTGTTCGTGCCGCTGCGAGTGAGTGCCTGCACCACGCCCGCTGAGCTGCGGCCGTATTCGGCACCCATCGAGTTAACTTCCACCTTGAACTCTTGCATCGAGTCGACCGGCGGAGCCATCTCGATATTCTGTACGCCGAGGCCGCCTCGCGTGTTGTTCACGCCGTCAATATAGGATCCCGTCGAGCGGGAGCGGCCCCCTCCGATGGAAACGTACCCGTTCGACTCGGACCGGGATGCGCCGGGCACCAAGTTCACGAGGTTAAAAATGTCGCGGTTGGGTAGTGGAAGCTCTTGAATCTGTTCCGTCGCAACAGTACCGCCAACCGACCCGGAAGTAGTCTGGATTTGGAGTTGCTCCGCGCTGACCTCGACCGTCTCCGTGACCGCGCCGATCTCTAGGGCGAACGACTGCGAGATCTCAGATGCCACGTTGAGGCGCAGGCCCTGCACCTCGACCGACTTGAAGCCATCGGCTGAGGCCGAGATGTTGTACTCGCCCGGGGGCATGTTGGGCACGGCGTAGACGCCGTTGATGCCCGTCTCGGAGGCGGTCTCCACGCCGGTCTCGGCGTTGACGATTGAAATCTGGGCACCCGGAATAACCGCGCCCGTGGCATCGCTTACGGTGCCGTTGATGGTGCCGCCGGCGCCTTGGCCCCAAGCCAAGGCTGGCAGCAGCAGTGCTAGGGTCCACGCTGCGAACAGGTGAACTCCCGATCGTTGTTTAGCTCTCATGGTTTACCTCGTTTCCTTCGGTATGCCTCGTGCGTCGAATGATCGGCACCACGCAACATTACCAACTCTGCCGCCCGGCGCATCGACTGCAACTGATGCCAATGCGAACCGCACGAAACTGCGGATTCAACCCCCGCGCACGATGGTAATGAATTCGTCGGCCGGACGTCAAGGCCATTTCCTAGGCCGGGTGTACGACATAGTCTTGCACACCCGGCAAGATACTGAGAGTTGGTGGCATGAAGCAGACTGAGATTGCGCGTTCGAGCCAAGCGCGGGGAGTTTGAGGGGTCGAAACGACTGCCAAGCACCCTTGGAAGCGAACATGGCCTTGTGTTCCGGGAAGCCTTGACAATCTTCTTGTTAGTTATGTACACTAACAACAGAGGTGCCCTCCATGCCCACTCCCCCGGATCCCGCCGAGCTCTCCGCCCGCCGCCAAGAACTCCGTCGGCAACTGGCCGCCATCGGCGATTTGCGCCCCGGCTCCCTCGTGCAGAACTTCCGCCGCTGTGGCCGACCCGAGTGCTTCTGCGCCGACAAGCAGCAGCCCGGCCACGGCCCCTACTGGCTGCTCACTTGGTCGGTTGACGGCAAGACCCGCAGCCGCTCGATCCCAGCTGCGCAGGTCGCGGCGACCAAGGCCCAGATCGCCGAGTGCCAGCGTCTGCGACGGCTTGTCGCGGACCTGATCGCAGTCAGCGACGACTTGTGCCAAGCCCGCCTCAAGCCCGGCACCAGCGCCGTTAAAAAAAAGTCTGCCAGCAAGCCTTCGCCCCGGCCCTGGAAGCCGAAATCGCCCGCCTCGTAGCTCCCGAGGCGACCGACCAACTCGACTTCGAGGCGGTCGAGACCTGTGTGCGCAGGCAGGCTCTGCAGTTGGCGGCGAAAGCGGTCGAGCGGCGTCTGAACGCCGACCGCTCCGACGCTCAGGCCAGCAGCCTGCCCTGCTCCTGCGGTCGTGCGGCGCGCTTGGCGGGTCGCCATCCGAAGACCTTCGAGACCGTCTTGGGGCCCGTCACCCTCGAGCGCGCCTACTACCATTGCCAGCCCTGCGGCAAGGGCTGGTTTCCGCGCGACCAGGCGCTGGGCATGGCTGGCACCAGCCTGTCTCCGGGCGTCACCCGCATGACCGGCTCGGCCGCCGCCGAGACCAGCTTCGCGACCGCCAGCGACTTGCTGCACGAGTTGGCCGCCGTGCGCGTGAATGCCAAGCGCGTCGAACGCGTCGCCGAGGCCCTCGGGCGCGAGGTGGCGGCCGCCGAGCAGGCGGCGGTGTTCGACCCCCAACCCCCAGCCGCAAGCACCATGTATCTGGGGGTGGACGGCACGGGTGTGCCCATGCGCCCGGCAGAGGTGGCCGGGCGGCCCGGCAAGCAGAGCGACGGCTCGGCCTCCACGCGCGAGGCGAAGTTGGTCGTGATCTGGACCGCCGAACAGTTCGACCAAGACGGTCGGCCGGTCTGCGACGAGGGCTCAGTCACCTATTCGGCAGCCATCGACAGCGCCGCCGCGCGCGACACCGCTGCAACCCCGGCCGCCTTCACGCAACGCTTGCGACGGGAGGCCGAGCGGCGTGGCTTCCCGGACGCAGAGCGCCGCGTGATCCTCGGCGACGGCGCGAAATGGATTTGGGGGGCGGCCACGGAAATGTTCCCCGGCGCGATTCAGATCGTGGACTTCTTCCACGTCTCGGAGAGGATGTGGGAGGTCGCCCGGGCGCTCTTCCCCGCCGACCGCGACAGCGCCGAAACGTGGGCCGAGGCACGCTGCGAAGAGCTCAAGTGCGGAGCCTTGGACGCGGCGCTGGCAACCCTGCGCGCGCATGCCGACCACTGCGAGCCGGCCGCCAAGGCCGTGCAATACATCGCCACCAACCGCCAGCGCATGCGCTACGCCGAGTTCCGCGCCCAAGGCTTGCAAATCGGCTCCGGCGTGGTCGAGGCAGGCTGCAAGACGGTTGTGGGGCGCCTCAAGCAGTCCGGCATGTACTGGACCGTGGACGGAGCCGAGGGCATCCTCGCCCTGCGCGCCTGCATCTTGGGCGGACGCTACGAGGATTTCTGGGCCTGGCGAACCGAGGCACGGTTGCAGGCGGCCGCGTGACGGCAAACTGCCTGCTTGCCAGCGCTGAGTCGGCCCTCCCCCTCCAAGTCGAGCCAGCTCCCCTGATCGAGACCGGAACGCTCATCCCGATGCCCGATTTCATCGGCACCCTCAGTGCCTCCGCACATCCCCACGCGCAAACTGGCCCACTTCAAACCCCCAAAAATCCGAGAAATCAAAATGATGTCGCGCACGTGTGCCACGAAGGCGCAGAGGGGAGCGCAGGCTCCCCACGCAGCCATGCTGCACAAGAGATGGGGGCAGGCCCCCCGAAGCCGCCGTGCAGGCGGAGGCTTCAAACCACCCAACTGCTGCTGCGCTCAAGAGGCGTGGTGGGGAGCGAGTTGGGAAAAGGCAGGGCACGAACCCTGTCAGGTAAGGGTCGTGGAGTCGAACGCAAGTGAACCGCTGTAGACGTGTCGAAACAATTACTGGTGGCGTCAAAACCGGAGGTGGTGTGCGACTCCGGGACAAGTCCGAGGGGTACCTGCTTACTGCTCGGGCGGCGTCCGGCATGGAGGCGGCGAGAACGCGGTCCAGGCTCTTGTGCGGAACGTGGGAACCTGTCACGCCGATGCCAAGGGAGACCCGCAAGCGGAAGTCCCGCGAGCGGCAGAGTACCGAAGCGGCGTACAGGGGCGGAGCAGTCCGTAGTAGCGGGGAAGGTCCTGTAATGGGGCTGGAGCGAAGGGGCTGCCTTAACCGGCTTGGCTCGCGGGAGCAACCGGAAGCGGGAGGACTTCCATGAGACAAGCAAAGCCCTTCCCCATCTCCAAGCGGCAGGTGTGGGAAGCCTACAGGCGAGTGAAAGCCAACCAAGGCGGGGCGGGCGTGGACGGCCAGACGCTGGAAGAGTTCGAGCAGAAGTTGGGGGACAACCTCTACAAGCTGTGGAATCGGATGGCGTCGGGCAGTTACATGCCGCCGGCGGTCAAGCGGGTCGAGATCCCCAAAGGGGACGGACGAGTCCGTCCGCTGGGGATCCCGACGGTTGCCGACCGCATCGCCCAGATGGTGGTCAAGCAGGTGCTGGAACCGGAGTTGGAACGGGTGTTCCATCCCGATTCGTATGGGTACCGGCCGGGCAAGTCGGCGCATCAAGCACTGGCGCAGGCGCGGCAGCGCTGCTGGCGCAATGCGTGGGCAGTCGACTTGGACATCAAGGGATTTTTCGACAATATCGATCACACTCTGATGCTGCGGGCGCTGCGGCGGCACACTCAGGAGAACTGGGTGCTGCTGTATGTCGAGCGCTGGCTGAAGGCCGAGGTGGAACTGCCGGACGGCAGGCGGGAAGCGCGGGAGCGGGGGACCCCCCAGGGTGGTGTGGTCTCGCCGCAGCTCGCGAACCTGTTTCTTCACTACACCTTCGACATGTGGATGCAGCGGGAGTTCCCGAGCATTGCATTCGAGCGATACGCGGATGATGCCGTGTGCCACTGCCGGACGGAAGCACAAGCGAGGTACCTGAAAGCAAGGTTGGAACGACGCTTTGCGGAATGCAGGCTGGAGCTACACCCGGAGAAAACGAAGATTGTGTACTGCAAAGACGACAATCGGGCCGGGGAGTTCCCGCAAACCAAATTCGACTTTCTGGGATACACCTTTCGATCCCGGTTGGTGCGGAGAGGGGATGGGAAGTTCTTTGTGGGCTTCAGTCCGGCAATCAGCAACAAGTCGGCCAAGGCGATCCGCCAAACGGTGCGGGGCTGGGCGCTGCAACGGCGCACGAACCAGAGCCTGCACGAGTTGGCGCGAGCGTACGATCCGGCGATCCGCGGTTGGGTGAACTATTACGGTGCCTTCCACAAGTCGGCGCTGTGGCCCACGCTGCGACAAATCGACCGGAGGCTGGCTTGGTGGGCGCACAGCAAGCATAAGCGCTTGCGCGGCCACAAGCGCAGAGCAGCACGCTGGGTGCGGCGCACCGCGCGTCGCGACCCGGACCTGTTTGCGCACTGGCGTCTGATGTATGGGCGGGCTGGTTAAGAAGAGCCGTGTGAGAGGAGACTTTCACGCACGGTTCTGAGAGCGCCCGAGGGTGAGACTCCCTCGGGCGACTCGACCCTCCTAGGCCGTTAGGCGTGTCGAGTCGTGGCGTGTCAGCACTCTCGATCCACGACCGCAAGATTGCGCGGCGCCCGGCGAAGATGCCCCATTCGCGGCCAAGGGAAGACCGCCTGGCGGTCACCAAGGCTCGGTCATCGCCGGGAGCTTTCCCGTCCGCGCTTTGTGTCTATGCCAAGACGCTGGATCTTTTGGTTGAGCGTGGAAAGCGCGACACCGAGCGCCTTGGCCGTCTCGGTTTGATTGAATCCGTGCCGCTCAAGCTCATCCACGACGACTTCGCGTTCGAAGCGTTCTACGATCTCGGGCAAGCTCTCGCCCTGACGCTGCGACCGGGCGTCTCGACCGGACGCCTGTGGCGTGTCGGACTCTTGAGCCGCCCGGACGGCGGCCGGCAACACGTCCGTGCCGAGTTCTTCACGGGTCGCCAACACGACTGCGCGCTCGACCACGTTGCGCAATTCCCTGACGTTGCCCGGCCAAGCGTGGGACATGAGAATCTGTTGCGCTTCGGGAGCAAACCGCAGCGTCGATCTGCGGTCCGGGCCGAGGAAGTGGTTGCTCTCCCTGCGGCAGACCTGCGTCAGGAATTCATCGACCAGCAGTGGGATGTCCTCGGCTCGCTTGCGCAGGGGTGGCAATTCGAGCCCGATCACGTTCAAGCGGTAGTAGAGGTCCGCACGGAAGCGGCCCTCGGCGACGGCGGTCTGCAGGTCTTCGTTAGAGGCGGCAATGATGCGCACGTCCACTTGAATGCGTTCGTTCGACCCGACCGGCACGAACTCACGCTCTTGGATCACGTGCAGCAGCTTGGCTTGGGTTTCGAGCGAGAGGGCCCCAACCTCGTCAAGGAAGATCGTGCCCCCGGCGGCGGTCTCGAAACAGCCTTGGCGGGCCTCCTCGGCGCCGGGAAAGGCACCTCTCACATGCCCGAACAGCGACGACTCAAGCATCTCGCTTGGAATCGTTCCGGAGTTCACTGTCACGAAGTTCCGATCGGCGCGGGCCGAGAGCTTGTGGATAGCGCGTGCCACCAGTTCCTTGCCGGTGCCGCTCTCGCCCGTCACAAGAATCGTCGAGGTCGTGCGGGCCACTTGGCGGATCATCACCAAGACCTCGGTCATCGCTTCCGACTGGCCGATCAAGTTGTTGACCGAGCCCGTCTGTCGCAGTTCGTCGCGCAGGCGGGCGTTCTCGGTTTCCAGTTGCCTGCGTGCCAGCTGCTGCTCGATCTCGAGCAGCAGCTGGCGGTTGTTCCAAGGCTTTGTCAGAAAGTTGGCTGCGCCGCGGCGCGTGGCTTCCACAGCCGTCTCGACCGAGCCGTAGGCGGTCAGCATGAGGACCGGCGTGCCCGGACTGACGGCGACCAGGTCGGTCAGCACTTCTAGCCCAGGCCGGTCGGGCAGCATCAGGTCCAGCAGCACGAGATCGCAAGGCTGGCGGGCGAAGATCTCGGTGCATGCCTTGGCCGTCCCGGCGGACAGGGTGACGTAACCCGACGACTCGAGCACGGCCCGCAGGGATTCTACGATAGCCGGCTCGTCGTCGACGATCAGAATGCGAGCCGGATGCTTGCCGCCAGGGGAGGTGGTTTCTTCAGGCATGCACCGGTTGCTCGGCTAGCGGGAACTCCAGTGTAAAGGTCGTTCCCGCGCCGGGCGCGCTCTCGACGGATATCGTGCCGGAGTGCTCTTGCACAATCCCGTAGCTCACCGCCAATCCTAGTCCGGTGCCGCGCCGGGAGTCCTTGGTGGTGAAGAAGGGATCGAAGATCCGCCGCTGCACCTCGGGCTTGATGCCTATGCCCGTGTCCGAGATCAGGACTTGTGCACGCGCCGCGCCGCCATGGTCGAGGCCCTCCCGACTCGTAACTTGCAACACTCCCCCATCGGGCATCGCGTCGCGGGCGTTGAGGAACAAGTTCAGCAGCACTTGCTGGAGCTTGCCCCGGTTGGCCATCATGGTCGCTGGTGCGCCGAGGCGCAGTTCAAGCTGCACGCGGGCTGTACGCAGTTGGGGTGCGATCAGTTCCAGAGTGTCGGAAATGGCCCGATTCAAGTCGCACGGGGTCATTTCCGCTCCGGAAGTGCGCGAAAAGTCCAGCAGTGAATTGACGATCTCG
Source organism: Bryobacterales bacterium (assembly GCA_965207255.1). Classification (GTDB taxonomy): domain Bacteria; phylum Acidobacteriota; class Terriglobia; order Bryobacterales; family UBA6623; genus VXMF01. The sequence goes on from OZ242276.1 coordinate 3,316,438, forward strand.
CTGGCCCGGAATGTCTGCTCGGTCATCTTGCCGAGCAGCTTGGCTTCCTCGCTGCCCCGGCCGAACCGGTCTGCCAGCATCTGGGAGTAGCTGGAAATCACCGCCAGCGGCGTGTTCACTTCGTGTGCCACTCCAGCCGCCAGCAGGCCGACAGACGAGAGCTTGTCGGCTTGCAGCACGGCCTCTTCGAGTTCCACCCGCTCGCTGATGTCGTCGATGATGAGCAGCCTCCCGACCGGTCGGAAGCCCTTTGCGACGAGCGGTGCGACGGCTAGGTTGACAACCCGGTCAGCGTTGTCGGCGGGCTCTTGCGGGCGGAACTCTGCGGGAAATTCGCGGGAGCGCAGCACGAACTTGTGGACAGTACCCGAGCCGGTCTCGTCCACGCAGCCGTTGATCCGCTCGATCAGCGTCGCGGGAAGCAGTTCGCCGACCGGCCGGCCCACGGCGTTTTCGCGCGAAATGTGCAACGCCAGTTCCAGTTGGGTATTCCAGCTTTGCACCCGGCCGTCCATGTCCAGGACCACGATGCCCACCGACAGGGACTCCACAATGTTCTCGTTGAAATCCTTGAGCCGCTGGTGTTGGGCGACCTCGGCCTGCAGCGAGGCGTACAGGCGGGCGTTTTCCAAGGCGATTGCCAGCGGGCCGGCGACCGTCTTGGCCAGGGCCACGTCTTCGCTGGTCAGCAGGTCTCCGCGCTTCGTGCGTCCCAACCCGATCCACGCAAGTGTTTCGCCTCGCAGCAGGCAGGGCACGAAATGCCACAGGTCCAAGAAATCTGGCGAGCCATCCTGCTCCTCGCTGGAACGCTCTGTCACCGAGAAGGACTGGGCTGGCCCGCCATTCGCGAATTCGAGGGACCTAATGCGGCGGGGGCGATCCCAGGAGATCCCTTCCAATCCGTGGCTCCAGAGCAGGTTGAAGCGCGTGCCAGCGCCATCGTCCGCAACGGTTGGCGCAAGGATCGCTGCGCGTTCAAGGTGAAGAGCCCGCGCCAGCCGGTTGCCCGCAGAGGCGACCATGCGGTCGAGATCAGTTTCGGCGGCGAGTTCGGACGCAAAGTCCGCCAGCGTGCGCCGCTCCCGGTAGCGCTCGCGATAGGCCCGGCGTTCCAAGGTGCGGGTCAGCCAGTCGCGCACGGGATGATACGCAGCCGCGGCCACAGACAGCGACAACAGCCAGACCACAGGTCCGTAGGTGTCGAGCCATGCTCCCGGCACGGCCCCGCTGAACAGCAGCGCAGCGGCCAGCGCCAAGAGCACGCCCGTCGCGATGGCTGAGGCGATGGTCCGCCGCCAGACCAAGCTGAAGTCCAGCAGGCGGTAGCGGAATAGCGCGACAGCGATGGCCAGCGGCAGCGCGGCTAGCGAGAACACCGAGAACGCCTGATTCGGGCCGGGTGCGGTTCCGGCCAAGAACGGCACTACGTAAAAGATCCCGAACGGAAGCATCGCGACCGCCCCGCCCAGGCCGAGCCAGCGGCGCTGCAGCCGTTGCACCGGATCGGCGCAACGGCGCTGTCCCGACCACACTACAGCAGCGGCTGCGAGCCCGTTGCACACCAGCAGGACGAGCGGGGCCGATTCGAAGAACTGGAACAGCGACTCATCTGTGATGCCGCCGGACACCCAGCCCCCGGCGGCGGCATGGTGCGCCGCCCCGACCGCCACGGCGAGTCCGTACGAGCAGCTCGACAGCCAGCCATGGCGCTTCTCGCCATCCGGGAAGCGCAGGCAGAAGTCCAACAGAAGTGCCGGCATCCATAACAACGCCCACACATCGATCCAGTAAACGAGCCGGTCGAATCCAGAAAGCTCCCCGGTGGAGCTGAGCGCGTAGACGGCGCACGAGACGAGGCAGAAGGCGTAGAATCGGCCGGCCAGCGGATGGTTCCGGCTGAACACCCAGACCAGCAAGCCGATCAGGGCGTAGCCCCAGCCCAGGACCATCAGGAATCCGCTCAGCAGTCCCCGGCCCGCGCTCTCGCCGGTTACCAGCGAGAGGCCGATCTGCTCTCCCTTGCGGTCGATGACGTATTCGGCGCGAGACCAAGCCCCGACATCGGCCAAGATGCGGGTGGCGTCCAACGCCTCGCGGACCGGCTTTCCGTCGATTGACTCCAGTATGTCGCCCGGCCGCACTCCCACCAGTGCGGCCGGGCTGGTTGGCGTCACGCGAAGGGCCGACACTCCGGCCTCCGCGTCCGCCCACATGACCCCGTCCTCCGGCACCCCGAAACGGCCGCGCTCCACCCAATTCAGGAGCGAGAGCGTGCCTAGCGCCACCGCAAGGATGACGCCGAGCGACAACCGCCTCGACAATTCACGTGACCGAACCATGTGGATCGGCGGCAGATTTCGCAGAGACGCGAAGCCCGCCACGCATGTCCACACTATAGGCGAGCCGGCTTGAGATTTCAAGCGGAAACCGCCAGCTAAGCCTTTTGCTGTGAATGAGTTGCGCAGACGCACCGGGCAACGAAATCCATAAATCCGGATACCGATTTCGGGATTGCGTATATTGAGGTGCCGGGCGCGTTTGCCGGGCTGCGCCGGAGCTGACTGCCCAGGCGCGAGAAACTTGCTGGTCGGGGCGGCTTAGGACTGCGAGGCGGCCAGCGCTTGGTCGAGGTCCCAGATCAGATCGTCGACATCCTCGATGCCAACCGACAGGCGCACCATGTCGGCCGTGATACCCGCGGCGGCATGGTCTTCGGCGCTCAATTGCTGGTGGGTCGTGGTGGCGGGATGGATCACCAAGCTCTTGGCGTCGCCCACGTTGGCGAGGTGCGAGAACAGCTCGAGGGCGTTGATGAACTTCCGGCCGGCTTCGAGTCCGCCCTTGATCCCGAAAGTGAAGACCGCCCCTTGGCCCTTGGGCAAGTACTTTTGCGCCATCGGGTGGTACGGGCTGGACGGGAGATCGGCGTGGTTTACCCACGTGACGAGATCGTGACCTTGGAGATGCTTGGCGATGGCCAGCGAGTTGGCGCAGTGCGTGTCCATGCGCAAGGCCAAGGTTTCCAAGCCCTGCAAGAACAGGAAGGCGTTCTGCGGCGACAAGCACGGCCCGAGATCGCGCAGCCCTTCGACCCGGCACTTGAGGATGTAGGCGAGCGGCCCGAATGTCTCGGTGAATACCATGCCGTGATAGCCGGGACTCGGTTCGGCCAGCATCGGGAACTTGCCGTTGGTCCAGTCGAACTTGCCCGAGTCAACGATCACGCCACCGATCGAAGTGCCGTGTCCGCCGATGAACTTGGTGGCGGAGTGGACGACGATGTCGGCGCCGAACTCGATGGGACGGCACAGGTACGGCGTGGCAAAGGTGTTGTCGATCATCAGCGGGATGCCCGCTTCGTGCGCGATCTCGGCGACGCCTTCGATGTCGATCACGTTCATGCGCGGATTGGCAACGGTCTCGACATAGATCAACTTGGTCTTGTCGGTGATCGCCGCGCGGAAATTGTCGAGGTTGTCGGGATCGACGAAGATCGTGTTGTATCCGAACCGCCGGAATGTGGTGTCGAACTGGGTGTAGGTGCCGCCGTACAGGGTCGCGGAAGAGACGATTTCGTCGCCGCTCTGGCACAGGCTCGAGATGGCCAGCAGTTGCGCGGCCTGCCCGCTGGCGGTTGCTAGCGCTCCGATGCCGCCCTCAAGCGATGCCATCCGCTCTTCGAAGACCCCGGTCGTGGGGTTCATGATGCGGGTGTAGATGTTGCCGAACTCTTGCAGGGCGAACAGCGAGGCGGCGTGGTCGGTATCGTTGAAGACGTACGAGGTCGTCTGGTAGATCGGCACAGCACGGGCATTGGTAGCTGGGTCGGGCCGCTGGCCGGCGTGGAGTGAACGGGTTTGGAATCCGAATTCACGTTCGGGTTGGTCTGCCATAGACTGCCTATCGTACAAATCTGCGCCTGCTGGCTGCAAGCTTCCTGCGATCGTGCGCTTCCGTTTGTCGACGCCAAGCGCGATTGGCCGGACGGCTGTTGTCGACAGGCCTTTGGCGCCACGAGGTCTAAGCGCGCGTGAAATAAAGGGGAGTGCAGCGACAGCCGCGGACAATTTCTTGGCAGCCGAGCGAATGGACGCAATGATGTGCCTCTGGTGGGCGAGCCAAGGCTACACTAGTACCGGCACGGGATGGCGAAAGGGGCGTGACACGGCTTTTTGTTGCATCGCTGCTGGGCTTGGCCGCAGCTGCTCAAGCGGCCGACTCGTCTGGTCCAGGCTTGGATCATTTTGAGAAGAAGGTCCGGCCGTTGCTGGCGCAGCACTGCTACCAGTGCCATAGCGCCCGGGCTGCCACCGTGTTTGGCGAACTCCGCCTCGACAGTGCGGCGGCCGTCGAGAGGGGCGGCCGGTCCGGCCCCGTCGTGGTTCCAGGCGAGCCGGAATCCAGCCGCTTGATGTTGGCGGTGCGCCACGAACCGGGCCTGATCGCAATGCCGCCTGCTGGAAAGCTGTCGGACTCCCAGATCAATGACCTGGCCGAATGGGTGCGCTTGGGCGCACCCTGGCCGCAACGGGAGCGAGACGAGCTGGCAACGGCCCCGCAAGGTGCGGAGACAGCTGCCACGCATTGGGCTTGGCAGCCGCTGAGAGCGACTAGTCCTCCTTCGGTGCGCGGCGCGGAATGGCCGACAGGGGACATCGACCGGTTCGTGCTGGCCAAGCTGGAGGCGGGTGGGCTGGCACCGATCGGCGCAGCGGACCGGCACACCCTGCTGCGGAGACTGGCGCTGGACCTTACGGGCCTTCCCCCCTCGCCAGCACACGTTAGCGAGTTGGAGGCGCTCGGCGCGGAGTCGTGGCCGCGGTTCCTTGAATCCGCCGTGGATGGCTACTTGGCGTCGCCCGCTTTCGGGGAGAGATGGGGTCGGCACTGGCTCGACTTGGCAGGTTATGCCGACACGTTGGGGCTTGGCCGCCGAATTCCGGCGCCCAATGCCTGGCGCTACCGCGACTACGTGATCGACGCGTTCAACCGCGACAAGCCTTACGACCGTTTCGTCAGCGAGCAGGTGGCGGGCGACGTCTTGGAATTCGACGGCGATGCCCAGCGCCGAGAGCAGATCGTGGCCACCGGCTTTTTGGCGATCGGGCCCTGGGCATTGGTGGACCAAGACAAGCTGCAATTGCAGATGGACATCGTCGACAACCAACTCGACACGCTTGGGCGGGCGATTCTGGGCGTCACCGTGGGCTGCGCTCGCTGCCATGACCACAAGTTCGACCCGCTGCCGCAGCGCGACTACTACGCTCTGGCCGGGATTTTCCGCAGCACGCGCACTTTGGATGCCCGCATGTCGGGGGTTTTCAGCGACGTCCATCGCGTCAGCCTGCCAGAGAGCGCGCGGGAACTGCGTGACCGGGCGAAAGCCTTGGAGCGCTGGAAGGAGCAGTACGAAGCGGCGACAGCCGAACAGCGTGCCGCCGAGAACTTGGTAGCCGAGTTGGATGCCTCAGTCAAGGCCGGAACGGGCGACGGGGATGCCGCAGTCGATATTGATGAGTTGGAGAAACGCCTTGCGGAAGCCCGCAGGGCCGCCAACACGGCCAAGACCGAGGCTCTCCGAATCCTGCACTATGGCAAGCCGACACCGCCGATGGCGTTGGCTCTGGCCGACGAGCCCGAGCCGCATAACGCCCGCATCTGTCTCGGCGGAAATCCCCACAGCCTTGGCTCGGAGGTACCGCGTGGGTTCCTCAGCTTGGTTCCCTTGTCTGCCAACCCGAAGATTGCCAATCGGCGCCTGATCGGAATCGGCTTCCAGAAGAGCAGCGGCCGGCTTGAACTGGCGCGGTGGCTCACAGACCCCGGCAACCCGCTCACGGCGCGGGTCATCGCCAATCGCATCTGGCACCATCTGTTCGGCAGAGGAATCGTTAGCAGCGTCGACAACTTCGGGCTGCTCGGCGAACGTCCCAGCCACCCGGAGTTGCTGGACTGGCTGGCATTGCGCCTGCAGAAGCTGGATTGGTCGCTCAAGTCGCTGATTCGCGAAATCGTTCTGTCAAGCACGTACGGCCTGGCGGCTGGACATGACCAGCTGGCTGCGGCCAAGGATCCGGAGAACTTGCTGCTGTGGCGGTCCAACAGGCGGCGCTTGGAAGCGGAGACGATTCGCGATGCGGTGCTCGCGGTGAGCGGCTCGCTCGACTACCGCAGCGGCGGTCCGAGCCTGCCGCTGGGTTCTCGCGGGAGTCTAGTCATGGGACAGCCTCCCTTGCTGGCAAGCACCATGGAACTGTCCGACTCGATCCGTTACAGGCGAACCGTGTACCTGCCCACGCTGAGGAAGTCGCAGCTTGGCGAGGTCGACGTGTTGAACCTCTTCGATTTCCCCGATCCTAATACCGTGAGGGGCAGCCGGGACGTGACAACGGTGCCTACGCAAGCGCTGTACCTGATGAATTCCCCGTTCTTGCTCAAGCAGTCCAGAGCGGCGGCTCGGGAACTGCTCGCGGAGGAAGGGGCCAGCGACGAGGCGCGGGTCCGAAAATTTGTCCTGCGCGCGCTCGGGAGGCCGGCTTCGAGCGATGACATCGCCCGCGCGGTGGGTTTTCTGCGCGATACTGAAGCCGACCTCGGGCGCGACGAGGCGTGGGCGCGGTACTGCCATGCGGTGTTCGCGTCGAATGAGTTCTTGTTCCGGGGCTAGGCCTCGAGGGTGGCAGAGATGGATCGGCGCGAATGGCTCAAGACATGGGGATGCGGGTTCGGCATGCTGGCATTGCAGGCGATGTTGGCGGAGCAGGCCGCCGCTAAGCCCGACCCGCTGGCACCTAAGCCGCCGCACCACCCGCCGCGCGCCAAGCGGGTGATCTTCCTGTGGATGCAGGGAGGGCCGTCCCAGGTCGACCTGTTCGACTACAAGCCGCAATTGGCCAAGCTCGACGGCGAGGCTCTGCCCTATTCGATGCCATCGAACCGGTCGATGCCGGGCGTAGCCTACTCGAAGCTGATGGGTCCAATTGCCGAATTTGCGCCTGCCGGGAAATGCGGGATGCAGGTTTCAGACTTGCTGCCGCATCTCAGCAAGCACGTCGACGACATCTGCTTGCTGAAGGCGATGGAAGCCGACAGCGAGGCGCATGCGCCGGCGGTGCGCCAATTGCACACCGGGGCGACGCAGCTTGTGCGGCCTTCCATCGGTTCGTGGGTGGCGTACGGGCTGGGCACCGAAAACCGCAACCTGCCAGCCTTCGTCACCATTGCGCCGAACATCGCCGGCGATGGCGGCAGCGTCCAGCTCTACGGGAATGCCTTCCTGCCAGCCGTCTACCAGGGGACTGCCCTCGGGAACTCCGCGACGGGTGCCCGAGGGGCGACGATCGGCTATCTGGACGATCCCTCGATCCGGGCCGAGAGCCAGCGGCGTCAATTGGACCTGATTCAAGAGATGAACCGCTCGCATTTGGAGCGGTACCACGCTGACCAGCGGCTGGAGGGTGCTATCGAATCGTTCGAACTCGCGTTCCGGATGCAGGCGGAGGTGCCCGCGCTGCTGGACTTGGCTGGCGAGTCCCAGTCGACGCGGGAACTTTACGGAATCGGAACCAAGCCCACCGATGATTTTGGTCGGCAGTGCTTGTTGGCGCGGCGCTTCGCGGAGGCGGGCGTGCGGTTCATCCAGATCACTTCCAACGGGTGGGACAGCCACGCCAACATTCTCAAAGCCCACCCCGACAAGTGTCTGTCTGTCGACCGGCCCATCTCCGGCCTGATCCAAGACCTCAAGCAGCGGGGGTTGTTTGAAGACACGCTGTTGGTGTGGTCTGGCGAGTTCGGGCGCACGCCGCACTACCAAGACCTTCAGGACGGCGCCGGCAATCGGGACTCGTACGGGCGCGGCCACAACCCATACGGCTTCTGCGCTTGGCTGGCTGGCGGAGGCGTGCGCGGGGGGATGACGTTCGGCGAACTCGACGATTTCGGATTCCGGGCCGTCGCGGACAAGGTTCACATCCACGACCTGCATGCGACGATCCTGCACCTGCTCGGCTTGGACCACGAGCGGCTCACGTATCGGTTCAGCGGCCGCGAGTTCCGCCTGACGGACGTGTATGGGCGCGTGGTCGACGAAGTCTTGGCTTGATGCGGCCGAACTTCGGTTGCCGGAACGCTTACCCCTTGAATTTCTTATTGAGCCAATCAAGTGCTTTGCGTTGGTCTGCATCCGGCGCTTTTCTGATCTGCCCTAGCAGCCAACTCCAACTCGGGGCCTCTTGCACAATTCCGCGGGCTCCCTGCTTGCAAGTGCTACAGAGGGTTCGCAAGTTACGTGGCTCGTCGGTACCACCATGGAGCCTGTCAACAATGTGCCCGATTTGGAGTCGAACGGGCCTGCCTGGATTCTGGTCGTCATCGTCTCCTAACGCAGCACCGCACATCTGACAGGTGTATCTGTCGCGCTCCAGTACTTGAGCCCTGGTGTGCTTCGAGATTCGCTTGGAGGCGAGGTTCTGTTGCGGGCGGGCCATCTCTTCTTCCGCGGTGGATTGCCTTGATTTCAGATCAGAGCTACCGTCATGTGCCACGACCCGCCACCTCTCTCCGCTTGACTCGCTTTGCATTTCGTTCTCAAAGTATATCTCAAACAATCATCGGACGCAGATCATATAAGCAAATTACGAATAAACATCCTGATAGCTTCTGCCACTGCCAGAGTTGCGATTGGAGCTGTCGGCGGCGGCCAAGGGACGCACCGAGGGGCCTGCTCAGATCCTCTTGAACATGGTGCGTCACAAGTTTGGCGAAGAGTCCGCTGCTGCAATGGCCCCGGTTCTGGGAACCGGAGACGCAGGTTGGGGGAAAGCCAGGCGCACTGCTGACAAGCGGACGCCGACAAGTGGCTGGAACGGGCGAGTCTAGCAGGGCGGGCAGGTCGCGCCTATAGATGCCCACAGACTTCTAGCGGCAGCACAATCCGTGGATCTGCGGCCTGAGAGCAGGTGGACTGCAACTGCAGGCTAGCTGACTGGCGCCAGGCGGCGGCAAAGCGGCTTGGCTTGGCGGATTCTGAGCACCGAGGGCCGGCCGATATGCCCCTCGAGCATGCTCTGCAAAGGCACTAACACCCGTGAAGTACCGCCAGCGCTTTGAAGCCTGCGGTTCTTGGGCCGGAAGCCATGGTATCTGCACATCCCGCTTGGCTGGGCATGGCGATTTGGCTGCATTGCGGCTTACCGTCGCCCAAGCATTAGTCTGCAGCCACCCTCCGATCTAGACCCAGCCCGTGATCGTCCATCAAGTAGTGCGCCGCTATCAGGTCACGTCCGAAGTCGCCGTCAAATTCGCGCCAGACCGAGTGGCTGTGGTTGTTGCCATTCTGAACGTTGTCGTACTCGATCAAGAATTCGGGCGACTGGATGCGGTAGTAGTCCCCGCCGCCCGGCTCTATCGAACCGGCCCACGCGAAGAACAGCTTTTCCCTTGGCGTTGCCCGCACTCTCTTCATCCGCGTGTCGGCCTGTTCCGCAGGTAGCGACATCGCGTACTGATCGGCTGTCGCCAGCAACATTTCGTACTGCTCCTGGCTAAATTCGGAAGCAGCCAAGCCCTGCGGCTCGTTCTCCAACTTGGCCCGCGTGTCGGCCGTTGTCAGGATGTCCCGATAGGCCTTCTCCGCTACTAGGGCCTTCTTCTGGAGTGCGTCGTCCAACGACATCATCAGCTTGCGAGCGGTGTCCTCGAGTCCGCCCAGCGGGCGAACCCCCTTGCGCGGGCCATCCAGCACCATGTGCGGGTTCGCGCCCAGGAACGTCGGCGCAGTCGAGGCCAACTTGCCGTCACGCATGAGAAAGTGCAGCGAGACATGGTGGCCTTCCACGCGCAACGCCCAGTCCCCCTCCATCGATGGCTCGCCGAAAATGCTGAAGTGGTACACGTTCACGTCGCGGCGTCCTGTCGTGTCCTTCTCTTTGATCCGCAGGACCTCTTCGAGGCTCATGATCGTTTTGACAGAAACAAACCCCGCCCGCGACAGCGACGCTGCCAGCAGTGCGTCAGCCAACGACCGTTGTTCCGGACTCATGTGGTTATAGGTCAGCCCGTTGCGCGCGTAGCCGCGCGCGGCGGTGAAGCCGTTGTCCGGGACATAGTGCCAGCGCTCGTAGTCGGGATTGTCGAGCTTGAACTGCGCCGCTGGCAGCTGGTTGCTGTTCAGCGAGGCGAGCCAGGCCTTGGCGGTGGACACCATCAGGTCCTCGGTGGTTGCGTGGTAGGCAATAGCGGCGAGCCCTAGGCCAAGGGTTAGGGCGGCAGCGCGGAAGCAAGCGGCACGGCGCATGGAATGTCTCCTTAGGGGCGGTCGGAGCCAAGGTTGTCTCCGCAGCCGCCGGGCACATTATAGCGACGATCAGTCCGGGAGCGGACGTCGGCCACAGGCGGAACGTGTTATTCGGCGGCGTGGCGACTCCTGCCGGGGCGCGATTGAGCTCACGCTGTCGTCCAACGCCTACTGCCGACTCCGTCCGATTGACACCCGTGCGTCGATCCCTTCAAAATAGAGAGTGCCACTTGATTGGTGGTCGGCTAGGCCACCCTTCTTGGCTTGACCGTCTGAGCCTTTCCTAATTGTTCCCCTCTTGAGTTTTCGTCCATGATCCAGGTTGAAGGCGTCACCAAACGCTACGGACCCAAGACTGCTGTCTCGAACATCAGCTTCGAAGTCCAGCGAGGCGAGATCGTCGGTTTTCTCGGCCCGAACGGGGCCGGCAAGACCACGACCATGCGCATCTTGACGGGCTTCCTGCCGCCGACTTTCGGTACGGCGAGCGTGGCGGGCTTCGATGTGGGCAAGGACCCGATCGAGGTAAAGCGGCGCACCGGGTACCTGCCCGAGACGCCGCCGCTGTACCCCGAGATGGAGGTCGGCGACTACCTGCGCTTTGTGGCTGCCATTAAGGGCATCCCCAAGCGAGAGATTCCGCGGCGCGTAGACGCGGTCTTGGAGCGGACCGCCACCGGCGCTGTCCGCGACCTGCTGGTGGGCAAGCTATCAAAGGGCTATCGGCAGCGAGTCGGTCTGGCACAGGCACTGATTCACTGTCCGGAAGTCCTGGTGCTCGATGAGCCGACATCTGGGCTGGACCCGAAGCAGATCATCGACGTGCGGGGTCTGATTCGATCGCTGGCGGGCGAGCACACGATTCTGCTTAGCACTCACATCCTGCCGGAAGTCGCCGGCACCTGCGGGCGGGTGATCATCATCAACGAAGGGCGGATCGAGGCCAGCGACACGCCGGAGAACCTCACCTCGCAACTGCAGGGCGCCAATGCCCTGTTGCTGGATGTGGACGGCCCGCCCGAACAGGTCAAGGAGCGGCTCGAACTCGACCTGGCCGTGCGCAAGGTCGTCGAGCACGAGCCCCGCGACGGCCGCACGGTGTGGCGCGTCGAAGCCGACAAGGACGACAACGTCTCGCGCCGGCTGGCCGAAGTGGTGGTGACGTCCGGCTGGGGCCTGTACGGGATGCAGCCGCTCGGCCTGAGCCTTGAGGACATCTTCCTCAAGCTGACCAGCGACGAGGCAGCGGCTGAGCAGGCCACGGACGAGCCGCCCGAGCCTGACGTTGTCGAGCCGGATGCGTCCGATGCCGAGGATTCTCAGAGCGGGGAGGGCGAGGACGAATGAGAAACGTCTGGACCATCGCGATGCGCGAGTTCAAGGTCTATTTCACTTCGCCGATCGCGTACATCGTGCTAGCGATGTTCGCCGTGGTGTTCGGCTACTTCTTCACCTCGGGCCTGGCGTTTTTCATGGACTACAGCGCCAGCGTCCAGGCCCAGGGCGGCGCCGGCGCTCCGCCGCTGAATGTGAACCAGTTCGTCATCGAGCCGTCGCTGGGAAACATGAGCATCGTGCTGCTGTTCTTGGTGCCGATGATCACGATGCGCCTGTTCGCCGAGGAACAGCGCAGCGGCACCATCGAGTTGCTGCTGACCTCCCCGCTGCAGGACTACCACATCATCTGCGGCAAGTGGCTGGGGGCGGTGCTGCTGTACGGCTGCCTGTTGCTGGTAGCAGTGCTGAACATCTCGGTGCTGTTCCTATATACGACGCCGGACTGGAAGCCTCTGCTGGTCTCGCTGCTCGGGCTGTTGCTGATGGGCGGTTCGATGATCTCGATCGGCACCTTCCTCTCGACACTGACGCGCAACCAGATCGTAGCCGGCGCGCTGACGTTTGGCGTCCTGCTGCTGCTCTGGGTCCTGAACTGGATCAGTTCGTACGAGACTTCCACGCTGAGCCGGCTCTGCGAGTATCTCGCCATCTCGCCGCACTTCGAGCAGTTCTCGAAGGGCGTTGTCGAATTGAAGGACCTGCTCTACTACCTCAGCGCGATTTCCCTCGGACTCTTCCTCAGCAAGCGCTCGCTGGAAGCGCTGCGCTGGAAGGCGTAAGGAGTGCTCGCAATGGACTGGTTGCGTTCCAGACAGTTCAAATCCGGCGGCTATGCCGCCGTCTACAGCTTGGTGTTCGTGGCCATCTTGGCGACCGCGAACTGGCTCGGCGTCCAGTACAACGACACCTACGACGCGACGGAGCGCAAGCTCTACAGCCTGTCGGACCAGACGCACAAGATCCTTGACAGCCTCGAGCGCGATGTGACCATTTCCTATTTCGACCGGACGTCGCAATTCGCTATGGCCCAGGACATGCTGCGGCGCTACGAGAACGCGTCGAACCGCGTCTCGGTCGAATACGTCGACCCCGACGAGGATCCGATCAAGACCGAGGCCATGAACGTGCGCTCGTACGGCACTCTGATTCTCAACATTGACGGCGTGCGGCACGAGGCCTCGTCGCTGAGCGAGCAGGACATCACCAACGCCATCATCACAGCCATCAAGGGCCAGAACAAGACCGCCTGTGTCGTGACCGGGCACGGCGAGTCGGCCAGCGAGGACATGGAGCGTAACGGATTCGCCAATGCCGTGGCGCGCATGGAAGACGCCAACTACGACCAGCGGCAGGTCAGTCTTGCGGAAGGCGCGGTCCCTCAGGACTGCACCATCTTGGTCGTGCCCGGTCCCGGCACCGCCTATTTCGATCCGGAAGTCGCTGCGATCCGGGACTTCGTCGAGGGCGGCGGCCGGGTGCTGCTGCTGCTTGCGCCGGTGCTGCCGGACGAGCGAGGCCGCCGTGACGAGCGCAGTCCGAAGCTCGTGGAACTGGTGGCGAGTTGGGGAATCGAGGCCAAGAACGACGTGGTCATCGACCAGTCAGCGATCGGCCAGTTGTTCGGCGGCGGGCCCTTCACGCCGCTGGTCAGCGAGTATCGCTTCCATCCGATCGTCGAGCCCTTGGAGAACGTGGCGACCCTGTTTCCGCGCGCCCGCAGCGTGGGCCGGGCGTCCGAGGTGCCCGATGGCTGGAGCGTGGATGTGTTGTTCGAGAGTTCGGAGTCGAGCTTCGCGACCGCAACATTGAAGGCCGAAGCTGCCGGATTCACCTTGGGGCCGGAATCCAGCCAAACCGACGGTCCCGTCTCGCTAGCCGTGGCGGCGGTCTACGACGTGCCCCAAGCCGACGAGGAGGATTCCGGGCCGGCCGAGACCGGCAGCGACGAAATCGAGCCGGCTGAGGACGAGGCCGAGCCGGAGGGCCGCGTCGTGGTGGTTGGCTCGGCCGGGTTTGCCAGCAACTACGGGCTGGCGCTGGGCGGCAACGACGATCTGCTGCTCAACATGCTGAACTGGCTGAGCTCTGACGAGGATCTGATCTCGGTCAGGCCGAAGGATCCGGAATCGACCGTGATCGAGATGACGGCTGCGGAAATGAGCCGCATCTTCTACGCGAGCTTGCTGCTGCTACCCCTCATCATTATCGTGACGGGTGTGTGGACATGGTGGGGTCGCCGCTAGAGGAGAACTTCGACCGCTTGCAGGATTGCTAGCGCCACGTGCCATAAAGCCATGAGAGCGAATCCCCTTCTCGTAGCCGCAGTATTGCTTGCCCTGCTCGGCGGAGCGGTCTGGTACACGCGGGAAAATCCGCCCGAAGATGACGACGCCCAGCCGAGCGTCGTCGATGTGGAGCAGGCCGAGATTCGTGAGGTGAGCCTGCTGCGCAAGGGCGAGGATGCCATCACCCTCGTGCGCGGGGCTGACGACGAATGGGAATTCGGGGGCGGCTCCGAGATCCCTGCCGACCAATCTGCGGTGGGCCAGCTCGTCTCCAGTTTGGCGTCTCTGAACGCCGAGCGCGTGGTCTCCGAAAACGTGGTGGAGTGGGGGCCTTACGAACTTGACGAGCCTGCACTGGCCGTGAGCTTCAAACTCGCCGAGGGCGGCGGAGCCGTGCATTTCGGGCGAGACACGCCCACCGGCTCGGGCGTCTTCGCCCGGCTGGAGGGCGACCCGCGGCTGTTCACCCTCTACAGCTACAACAAGACGTCGTTCGAGAAGTCCCAATTCGATCTGCGCGACAAGCGCCTGCTGGCGCTAGACGATGCCTCGATTTCCAGCGTCACGGTCTCCGCGGGCGGCCGCAAGCTGCAGTTCGAACGGGCGGACGGGAATTGGTCGATCGTCCTGCCCGCCAAGCTGCGAGCCGACGACTTCACCGTCTCCGATCTAGTGCGAGCGGTGAGGACGGCCGAGATGACCGAGGTATTGAGCGACTCCGCCGACAGTCCCGACTATTCGTTTCGAGCGCCTCTCGCAACGGTGTCCGTCAGTGACGAGGGCGGCGGCCACGAGCTGGTGCTCGCCAAGGACGGAGAGACATACTACGCCCGCAGCAGCGCGCACAGCGGCGTATTCGGCGTCAGCGAGACGCTGGCCGAGAGCTTCGACAAGCCGGTTTCCGACTTCCGGAACAAGAAGCTGTTTGATTTTGGATTCGCCGACCCGGCGCGTGTGGAGCTGCAGGCTGGCGAGACTGGCGCGGCCATCGTGCGCGGCGACGACGGGTGGTTGCTGGAATCGGACGGGAATCGGGAACTGGACGGGGAAAAAGCGCAGACACTCTTGGACCGCCTGCGCAACCTGACCGCGACCGAGTTCCCTTCCGACGATGAGGGCCGCCAGAAGGACTTCGGGCTAGGCTCGCCCGCGATCACGGCAGCGGTTACGCCGACGGGCGCGGATGGCGCGGCCGAGACTGTGATCGTCTCGAGAACGGACCAGGCCTTGGTCTATGCCGCGCGGGTTGGCGAGCCCTCCACCTACAGGGTCGAGCAATCCGCCGCGCTGGACATCGAGCGTGCTTTGGAGGACGTCTTGGCGCCGCCGGACGCCGAAGACGATTCCGCCGAGCCCGGCGGTGCGGCCGAGGATTCCGAGACTTAGGCGCTCGCGCTGCAAGCAACAGTTCCCCCCTAGCCCCAGCGGCATTTCGCTGCCTCGCGTTCGGCGTCCGGCGCCCGCTGCATGCATCACGGCCGGGTGTCACCCCCGCTCGCTACCATGGAACTACGCATGGAAGAACTGCGCTCACTCATTCGCGAGGTGCCGGATTTCCCCAAGCCGGGCATCCTCTTCTACGACATCACCACAGCGTTGAAAGATCCCGTTGGCTTGGCCATGGTGGTCGACCAGCTTGGCCGATCTGTGGACGGTCTCAACATAGATCTGGTGGCTGGCATGGAGTCCCGCGGATTCCTGTTCGGCCCGGTGCTGGCCCACCGCCTCGGAACAGGTTTCGCCCTGATGCGCAAGCCGGGCAAGCTGCCTGCCGCCACGGCCAAGGTGAGCTATGCGCTCGAGTACGGGACAAACACGCTCGAAATCCATACGGACGCCATTCAGCCCGGCCAGCGCGTGCTGATCGTAGACGACCTGCTCGCCACGGGGGGGACTGCCGAGGCCGCCGTCCGACTCGTGGAGCAGCTCGGCGGGACAGTGGCCGGCTTGTCGTTCGTGATCGAGCTGGACTTCCTCAACGGGCGTGACAAGCTGCGGGGATACGAGGTCTCCTCCCTGCTGCACTACGCCAGCTAGCGGGCCTTGGCCGGACGCATGGCGGATCCCGCGGGTCTCCGGTCGCAAGCACGCCAACTGCGCGCCTACGCCAAGGTCAATCTGTTCTTGCGCGTGCTCGGGAAGCGTCCCGACGGTTTCCACGACATCCGGACGCTGTTTCAGACCGTGAGCTTGAGCGACGTGCTGAGCGTCCGGCTGAGTCCGGGCGGTCGGCCGACGGTCAGGTTCACTTGCAGCCGGGACGATCTCCAGGGCGAGCACAACTTGGCTTGGCGCGCCGCCGACCTGATGCTCAAGCGGACCGGCACCGTGGCGCAGTTGGAGGTCGCCTTGCACAAGGCCATCCCGTCCGGTGCTGGCTTGGGGGGCGGCTCCAGCGATGCCGCGGCGGTGATTCGCGCGGTCGCCTCCATGCTTCCCGCGCGACCGGCCGTGCGGCTGCTCTTCGACGTGGCAGCCGAGCTTGGCAGCGATGTTCCGTTCTTCTTGGTTGGGGGCTCCGCGATTGGCTCTGGCCGCGGGACCGAGCTGGAACCGCTGGCCGACTTGCCGCAGGCCGCCCTGGTGATCGCTCGGCCGGCGCTGGAAGTCTCCACGGCATGGGCCTACGGTGCGCTTTCCGAGCACCGCGCAGGATTGACAGCGGATGCGGATTGCGGTAAGCTTGAGGGGTTCGACTTGAGTTCCAACGCGCCCCCAGTCGGCTCGCTGCCGGGCAGCAGAGAGGGCATGGTGAATGATTTCGAGTCGGTAGTCTTCCGGCGGTACCCGCCGATTGCCGCTCTCAAGAGTCGGCTGCAGGCATTGGGCGCGCAGTCGGCATTGATGTCTGGCAGCGGATCCGCCGTTTTCGGGGTCTTTGAGTCTTATCAGTCTGCGAGACTAGTGGCGGACACGTTGCGGGCCGAAGGGCTTGCGGCGTGGTCGGCGAAGTATGTCGGCCGGTCAGCGAGCGGCATGTCCAGCGCGACCGTCAGCGACCCCGCCGCGGGCTAGCCAGCGCGTACCACACGCCGCAAGAAGACGCATCGCTTGGGAATTCGCACAGTGCCGACCGAATCGAGGTTGAGGGTCTTCGCCGGGTCAGCCAACAAGGAGTTGGCGGGGGACATCTGCGCCTGCCTGCACATCCAGCCGGGACGGCTGTCGCTGTCGCGTTTCTCCGATGGCGAGATCCATGTCCAGATCGACGAAAACGTGCGGGGCATGGACGTCTTCGTCGTGCAGCCCACCTGCACTCCGGTGGACCAGCACTTGATGGAACTCCTGCTCTTGTTGGATGCCTTGCGGCGCGCTTCTGCAAAGCGAATCACGGCCGTGCTGCCGTACTACGGCTACTCGCGCCAAGACCGCAAAGACCGGCCCAGGGTGCCTATCTCGGCCAAGGTCGTGGCGAACCTGCTGGTCGCCGCCGGCGCGGACCGCCTGTTGACACTGGACTTACACGCGGCCCAGATCCAGGGGTTCTTCGACGTGCCGGTCGATCATCTCTACGGCCGGCCGGTGCTCGTGGAGTACTTGCGGCAGCAGCACCTGCCCCAGCTCACCGTGGTGTCTCCGGACGCAGGCGGTGTGGAGCGCGCCCGGGCACTGGCCAAGCGCCTGACCGCGCCCTTGGCGATCATTGACAAGCGGCGGGACAAGCCGGGCGTCTCCGAGGTCATGCACGTGATCGGAGACGTGCGGGGCCGCACGTGCGTGATCACTGACGACCTCGTCGACACCGCGGGCACGCTGGTCAAAGGCGTCGATGCCTTGCTTGCTCAAGGCGCGGCCCAAGTTTATGCCATCACGACGCATGCCGTGCTATCGGGGCCCGCAGTCGATAGAATTAAAGGGTCGAAGCTGAAGGAGCTGGCGGTCACCAACTCGATCCCCCTGTCAGAGGAAGCGAAGGCGAGCGGCCGAATCCAGCAGTTGAGCGTAGCGCCCCTGCTCGCGGCCGGCATCAACTCGATCCACAGCGAGTCTTCGATCAGCATGTTGTTCGGGTAGGGGATGAGTGCGGGTCTCGCGCGAGGCTCGCTCAGGATTTGGCCGCCAGCTCGGCGGCTAGGGAGCAAACGCAATGCAGCGGCAGATTGAAATGGAAGTGGCGGTGCGCGAGCAGCGCGGCAAGAACGCAGCGCGTCGCCTGCGCTTGACGGGCAACGTGCCTGCGACGGTCTACGGGCTGGGCAAGGATCCCCGGGCGATCTCGGTCAACACCAAGGAGATGACGACGGTGCTGAAGGATCCGGCGGGCCACAACCGCGTCTTCAACATCAAGTGCGACGGCACGCAAGAGCACGCCATGGCGGTCGACTACCAGATCGATCCCGTGAAGCACTCGCTGCTGCATGTCGACCTGCTGCGCGTGGACGTCAACAAGCCGGTCACTGTATCGGTCCCGATCAAGGCCGTCGGCACGGCCTACGGTGTCAAGACCGAGGGCGGCTTCGAGGAGATGGTCAGTCGCGAGGTTCGCATCGAGTGCTTGCCGCTGGAAATTCCCGAGAGCATTGACGTGGACGTTTCCGACCTGCGCGTCGGCCAGGCCGTCCGGGCCAAGGACCTGCCTGGCAGCGGCACGTGGGCGTTGGCGGATCTCGAGCAGAGAGTGCTCGTGCATATCATGGCTTCGCGCGCCACCGCCGAACTGCCTGAGGATGAGGAGGCCGAGACCGAGGATGAAGCGGCCGCGGAGCCGGCGGAGTAGCCGCGTGCCCGCAGGCTGCCGGTTGATCCGCTCGAGGCGCGGTGGAAACCATGTTCTGGAGGCGCGCGCTGCCCGAGAAGGCCGAGTGGCTGGTCGTCGGCTTGGGCAATCCAGGCGAGGAGTATCGCCATACGCCGCACAATTTCGGCTTCCTGACGGTGGATCGCCTCTCGGAGGATGCCGGGATCCGCGTCACGCGGCCGGAAGAGGACGCGCTGCTGGGACTCGGAGAGCTGGGCGGCAGGCGGGCATTGCTGGCCAAGCCGCTGTCGTTCATGAACCGCAGCGGGGGGTCCGTCAAGCGGCTGCTGCGGCGCTACGATCTGGGGCCGCAGCAGTTGCTCGTCGTCTACGACGAGCTGGATCTGCCTTGGGGTCGGCTGCGGCTCAAGCACAAAGGGTCGGCTGCGGGTCATAATGGTATGCAGTCCATCGTTGACTCGCTGGGGACGTCCGAGTTCCCGCGGCTGCGCATCGGGATTCACCCGGGACATCCCGTCTCCAACGGAGCGAAGTATGTCCTGCGTCCGTTCGCCCGCGACGAGATCAAGGAAGTCGAGGAAATCGTCGGACGCGCGGCGGATGTCGTGCGACACACGCTTGCCGAGGGCACAGAGAAGGCCATGGCGCGGAGCAACCGCCGCGTGCCGGAGTCACAGGAATAGAGAATCATGAGAGTTTACGAGTTGGGGTTCATCCTCAAGCCGGACCTGCCCGAGCAGGAAGCGCAGGAATCCCTTGAGAGCGTCAAGCGCGTGCTGGCCTCCGGCGGGGCCAACGTGGACAAGGTCGATGACTGGGGCAAGCGGCCGCTTGCCTACCGCGTGCACGGGTTCTGGAGCGGCCACTACATCTTCATCCAGTACTCGACCAACGGTGACCGCTCGCTGAACCGCGAGCTGGAGCGCCGCTTGCGCGTCTCCGATCACGTCATCAAGTACATGGTGATCCGCATCGACGAGGATCTCAAGCGGTTGGCCAAGGCACAGGCGCGCCGCGCGAAGCGGCAGCCGCTGTTGGACGCCAAGGCCGCCGCGCGCGCCGCCGAGGGCGAGAAGGCCAAGGCCAAGGCGCCGGGCAAGCCCGAGCCCGAACTGCCGGCGACCCCGGCGTCCCCGGTACCCGCCGAGCCCGAGGTGGTTAAGGAAGCTGCCGCTGAGACACCTGCGGCGGTCAGCGCCGAAGCGCCGGCCGAGGAAGAGAAAGCCCCGCCTGCCGAGGAGTAGGGCAAGCTATCGAGAGGAATTGACCAATGGCTGAGAACGAAGAAACGAGACCGGCGCCCGCACGCGAGGGTAGCGGCGGCCCGCGCCGTGACCGGGGCGGATCGGAAGGCCGCGGCCGGCCTGGCGGCAAGCGCTTCTTCCGGCGACGCAAGGTGGACTACTTCAGCGTCAACCGGATTGACCACATCGACTACAAGGACGTGGACACGCTGAAGCAATTCGTCGGCGACCGCGGCAAGATCAACCCTCGCCGCCACACAGGATTGAGCGCCAAGCACCAGCGCGACCTGCGGCGGGCGATCAAACGCGCCCGCAACTTGGCCCTGCTCCCGTTCGTCGGCGTGATCGAAAAGCCGCAGCGTGAAAGGGATCGCTTCAGAGACAGAGAGAGGGGTGGCTCCGATGCATGAGGTCATTCTCAAGAAGGACATCTACAAGTTGGGCGAGCGCGGCGACGTCGTCAAAGTCAAGGACGGCTACGCCCGCAACTACTTGTTTCCGCAACAGCTGGCGATTCCTGCCGACAAGGGCAGCCTGAAGCAGCTCGAGCAGATGCGGGCGGCCGCGGCCAAGGAGGCCGTGCGGCTGCACGGCGACGCGACCAAGCAGTTGGAAGCCCTCGAAGGAGTGGTGGTGCGGATGGTCGTGCGCGCCAGCCTGAACAACCAGCTCTACGGTTCGGTCTCAGCGCGCGACATTGCAGCCAAGCTGAACGAGCAAGGCTTTGGCATCGACCGCCAGCGCGTCCAGCTCACTACCCCGCTCCGGACACTGGGAGACTACGAGATCCCGGTCCACATCTACAAGGAGCTGTCGACCACGATCAGGGTGGAAATCCGTGCCGAGGGGCGCGAGGACGAGCCGCTGACTCGCACCATGCAGCCATCGGCGGAGTTTGAGTTTGCTCCGCCCACCGAGCCCGAGGCTTCCGAGGAAGGAACGGAAGGCGAGGGGGGCGAGCACGAAGCGGCCCCAGGTGAAGCAAGCGCAGCGGAAACCGACGCGTCTGACCAAGCGCTCAGCGAGGAGTCCGCCACCGACGCTGCCGAGCCGCCTGCTGCGGAAGCTGCCGCGCCAGCGGCCGAGGATAGTGCGGCGTCGCCGGCTGAAGACGCCGACCAAGAGGCTGCCGAGGCGATGGGTTCGGATGGCGCATAGCTACTTCGACCTGAGCGGGCAGACCGCCCTGGTCACCGGTGCAGCACGCGGGATTGGCGCGGGCATTGCTGCCCGCTTGGCGCGTGCAGGTGCCGTCGTCGTCGTCGCGGATCTGAATTCCAGAGCTGCCGCCGCTCAGGCGGATCAACTCCGCGCGGAGGGGCTGGAGGCCTTTTCCGTTGCGCTCGACGTGGCGGATCCGGCTTCGGTTCAAGTGGCTGTGGACCTGGTGTTGGCCCGCCAAGGTCGCATCCACGCGCTGGTTTGCTGCGCCGGGATCGCGGGCAGGGCTCTGCCCACGTGGGAGCAGTCCGACGCCGACTGGCAACAGGTCATCGATATCAACCTCAGCGGCGTATTCAACTGCTGCCGGGCCGTGCTGCCCGCGATGGTCGAGCACGACTACGGGCGGATCGTCAATATCGCCTCCTTGGCGGGCAAGGAGGGAAATCCGAACATGGTGGCCTATTCGGCATCGAAGGCCGGCGTGATCGCTGCCAGCAAGTCGATGGCGAAGGAAACCGCGCTGAACGACATCTGCGTCAACGCGATCAGCCCAACCGTGATCCGAACGCCCATTCTCGACCAGTTGACCGAGGAGCAGGTCAATTACATGACTTCCAAGATCCCCCGCGCCCGCACCGGGACGGTCGAGGAGGTCGCCGCGGTGGCCCATTTCCTAGCCAGCCCGGACTGCTCGTTCGTGACCGGCCAGTGCTACGATGTGAGTGGCGGGCGGGCGACCTACTAGTCGCCCCTGTCGTCCGCCGCAGCCTGCTAGGAGTGTCCTTGCGCCTCTGGAGCACCCTTGCCGCCTTGCTCGTGATGGGCTCGGCTGTCGTGAACGCCGCCGTGACTGTCGAAAAGATCCCGTATGCAGGCTGGCCGAACTGCTATCGGCTGTCCAATGGAGAAGTCGAACTTATCGTCACTTCCGATGTTGGGCCCCGGATCATCCGGTACGGCTTTGTGGGCGGACAGAACTTCTTCGTCGAACTCGAAGAGGATCTGGGCAAGACCGGTGGCGACAACTGGCGGCTGTATGGCGGCAGCCGACTGTGGGTAGGCCCGGAAGATCCCGTCTACAGCTACGGCGCGGACAACGATCCCGTGCAGATCGAGATCGCGGGCAGTTCGCTAACGGCCCAAGCGCCGGTGGAGCATACCGGGGTTCAGAAGGGAATCAAGGTCGAGCTGTCCGACGAGGGCAGTGCGGTCCGGGTAGTCTACACCCTCGCCAATCGTACGATCTGGCCCCTGCGGGTAGCCACTTGGGTGTTGACGATGATGGCCCCGGGCGGGGCGGGGATCACAACCTTGCCGCCGCGCGGCACCCATCCCGAAGTCTTGGCCCCGACCAACCCGCTGGTCGTGTTCGCCTTCACCAACATGGCTGATCCGCGCTGGAGCTGGTTGGAAAAGTACATCGTCCTGCGGCAGGATCCGCAGAATGCCGACCCCGAGAAGATCGGGCTGTTCAATCCCGCCACGCGCGGCGCGTACTTACTCAACGGGGAGTTGTTCGTCAAGAAGTTCGCGGCCTCTGCTGAGGAAGAGTATCCCGACATGGGATCCTCCTACGAGACGTTCACCAACGAGCGCTTCTTGGAGATCGAGACGCTTGGCCCGCTGCGCACGCTGCAGCCCGGCGAGTCGATCGAACACCTGGAAGAGTGGTCCCTGCACCGCCCGGTCGCGGTCGAGCGCTGGGACGACGCAGAATTGGATCGAGTCCTCGCGCCGTTCTTGGAGTAGTGATCCGGACGGTCGCAGGCCAGTTGCTCCGCCATGGCCGCGTGGGCTTACTGCCGGGTACGTACAATCCCCCGACAAGGGCCCACTTGGCGCTTGCCGAGACGGCGCAGTGTCGCTTCAACCTGGACCAGATCGTGCAGGTCGTGCCGCACTCTCTGCCACACAAGCAAATTGCGAGGCCGACCGTGGAAGACCGCTTGGAATGGATTGCAGAGCTGGCGCGTACGCGGAGAGGCTGGGCGGCCTGCATGTGCCAGGGCGGCTTGGTCGTAGACATCGTCGACGCGTGGCGGCAGGAGGTTGGCGATACATGCGAGCTGTTCGTGATCGCGGGACGTGACGCCGCCGAGCGCTACGCGAGTTGGGACTATGGCGACCGCGAACCGTTCGGCGACCAGCTCGAGCGGTTCACGCTACTGGTGGGTTCCCGTGGCGGGGCCTATCGAGTTGCACCCGAGCACACGGGTCGAATCCTGCCGTTCGAGATTGCCCCGGCACACGATGCGACATCCTCGCTGATGGTGCGGTCCGCAATCGCTCGCGGCGCGGATTGGCGCCACTTGGTGCCCGTGGAGGTCCAAGACCAGGTGGCTGCCGCCTACGCAGGGGGTGACACATGAGCCTGGCGTTGGTGAGATATCACCCTGCGACGAACGGTGCCCTGTTCCGCTTGCGCGGAATGCTGCTGGAGCTCGAAAGGACCGTACGGGGCCTCGAACGCGAGTACGCCTCGGACGTGGACAAATTGCGGCAGTTCGAACGGCGCTTTCGCCCGGCCGTTGGCGACCGCTACGACGAGCTGGAACGGCTCCGCGCGCGGATCAATCGAGGCTGGCAGGCATTGGGCGAAGCACAGGAGGGCCAGACGGTCGCGTCCGCGCCTGATCCCGACGAGGATCGCGGAGAGGCCGCGAGTTCGCCGCGCCCGGAAGAAGGGGCACGCCAGATCTTTCTGGCGCTGGCTAGGCAGATTCACCCCGACCTTGCCGCGGACGAAGAGGAGCGGCGCCGGCGCCACGAGCTCATGGCCGAAGCGACGCTCGCCTACCGCGACAACGACGAGCGCCGCTTGCAATGGCTGCTCGAGCATTGGCAAGCGGAGAGCGAACCGATCTCTGGTTGCGGGATCGGGGCGTCGTGGGCCAAGACGAATCGTCAGATTGCCTGGGCGCGCTATCGCATCCGCGAGCTGCAGTACGCCTCGGGCCAGTTGCATGCTTCGCCGGGTGCCCGCATGATGCAGGAACACGAGCACGCCCGCTCGGTCGGGCGCAACTTCATCTTGGAGATGCGCAGGCAGCTGCATGTCGATCTCGAGGAGGCCTATCGCGAACTGGATCGCTTGGAGACGGCGGTCGACGATCTCGACCCCGAATCGGGCGTTGCGGTTCGGTCCGCGTTCCGTGCGTGAGCCGTTGCGGACTTCAGGGTTGCACGCGATGGCCCGGTCTTCGATATCGTAGTATCCGGCGATGCCAGCTCAAGACTCGATGGTGCAGTGCAAGTGACTCGTCGCGAACTCCTAGCCGGCCTAGCCGCCGCGCAATCTCTCGGAGCCCAGATGCCTACCTCTCGACTCGGCCTAGACCTTTTCAGCCTGCGATCCCAAGGCTGGACCGCATTCCAGCTGCTGGACTTTGCGCACGCGCACGGCGCAACCTTGGTGAACTTCTCGGAGCCGCGCTTCTTGGGCAGCACAGAGCCTGATCACCTGAAGCGAGTGCGCGAGCACGCCGATTCGCTCGGCATCGGGGTCGAGGTGGGGTTTGGCTCGATCTGTCCCACGTCAACGCGCTTCATTAAGGAGGACGGCACGGCTCGCGAGCAACTGCTGAAGATGTTCGGGATCGCAAAGATCCTTGGCTCGCCATTTGTTCGGTGCTATCTCGGGAGTGCTGACGAGCGCAAGGGCAAGCTTCCGCTAGAGGCTCACATCGAAAACACTATCGCCGCCTGCAAGTCGGTGCGGGACGAAGAAGGCCGCCACGGCATCAAGATCGCGGTTGAAAACCATGCGGGCGATCTGCAGGCGCTCCAGTTGCGCGCCTTGGTCGAAGAGGCCGGGACCGACTATGTCGGGACCCTGCTCGATGCAGGCAACGCAACTTGGACGCTCGAGGATCCCTTGCACACGCTGGAGGTCCTGGCCCCGCTGGCGCTAACGACCGGCATCCGCGACTCGCGGATTTGGATCGAAGACGATCAAGCCCATGTGATGTGGGTGCCTCTGGGCCAGGGCAATATCGGCATTGATCGCTGGACCGCTCGATTTCGCGAACTGCGTCCGGATCTTGCGTTTTCGTTGGAGATGATCAACTTGCGCTCCGCCCGCAAGTTCGCCGTGCGCGACGCAAAATTCTGGGAAGACTACCGCGACGTGCCGGCGTGGGTGTACGAGGGCTTCATGAAGCTGGCGCGGAACGGCCAGCCGTATGTCGCGCCGGAGGGGGAGCCGGTGGCACTCGAACGCCAAGAGGTCGCGGCCGATCTGTCCTACAGCCGTCGATTGTTGGGATTGGTATAGCTGCAGGCAAAGAAACTCGCGTCTTGCATGCGGGCGCTGTCCAACTTACGATGGCCCTCGGTAGAGCCAGAGTGTATGTTCTTACCCCTACGGAGTTCCGCGCGCGCCTAGCAGCCTGGGGCCAGAAGTTCCCGTCGGTGCGTTTCGCAATGGAGATGCGCGTCGCTTTGGCTGCAGGTGTGCTGGTTGGTGTCGCTGTGCCCCTGTCTGCGCAGTCTGATGGATTTGTGTCGCTTTCGCCTGTCGCACGCCTGAGCGAGCACTGGAGCGTGGAACGCTCCGCCCCGGGCACCTGGTCTGTCAAGGACCGCGTCATCGTTTGCACAGGGAAGCCCAACGGCTTTCTGCGGAGCAAGAAGGTGTACCGCGATTTCATTTTTCGCGGCGAGTGGCGTTTCCAGGAGGAAGGCTGGGAAGAGCCACCGCCAAGGTATCCCAACGCCGGTTATTTCATCCATGCGGCCGAGGTAGAACGCGACTGGCCGAGATCCTTGGAGGTGCAGGGCCACTACGGCGAGGCGGGCAGTCTGTTCGGTGTCCGAGGGGGCAAGGTCAGCGGTGCCCACCGGGGCCCCGTTCACGACAACCGCAAGCCCTTCGGAGAATGGGAAAGCATCGAGATTCAGTCCCTCGAAGGAATCGTTACCGTGAAGCTCAATGGCAAGAAGATGAACGAGGGGCACGACTTTGAACCCACCGAAGGCAACATCTGCCTCCAGTCGGAGGGCTGGCCGGTGTTCTATCGGAATCTACAGGTCAGGGAACTCGATTGATTCGCGCCATCTCCACAGATCAGCGACTCGCACTCCTGATCCGTGTGCTCGCCGCGAGCGGCTAGTCATCTTCCTCCGCGCCGTCGCCGTGTGATCGCAGGCTGCGATCTTGGCACCGTAGGCTCGCCAACTCGCCCGGTGCGGGACATGCCTAGGCCGGTCGTGTCCCGAGCGGATCGTCCTCTTCTCGGAATAGCTCGACCAAGCGCGTGTTGACGTAGTAGTCTGCTCGGCCCGCGCGACGCTTGCTTAGAAGGCCCTCCGCCGTCAGCAGCCTCAAGTATCTAGCTGCTGTTGGACGAGACACTTGCACGTCGCGCTGCATGGCCGCGATCCGTGTGTATGGATGGCGGAATAGGGCATTCAGGAGTTCGTGAGAATAAAGGCGAGGCAGCTTGTTGCGAATGGCGTCTTTGTACTCCGCCATCAAGGAACGAATATTCTCGACGAGTTGAAGAGTGTCACGGGATGTTTCCGCGACCGCCTTGAGAATGTACGTCACCCAGTCTTCCCAGGCGTCCTCGTGTTGCACGGCCCTCAGCAGCCGGTAGTACTGCGGCTTTGAACGAGTGATGGCCCCGCTTAGGTAAAGAATGGGTATCTCGAGCAGCCCGCAGCGCACTAAGTACAGCACGTTGAGGATTCGTCCTACCCGTCCATTCCCGTCTTCGAATGGATGGATGCTCTCGAATTGGTGGTGGATGACCGCCATCTTCACCAACGGATCGAGCCCAGACAGAGAGTCGTCGTTGGCGAAGCTCGTGAGTTCGTCCATCTTTTCCAACACCTCGGCCGGATCTTGGGGCGGTACGTGAACGATCTCTCCGGTGAACGTGTTCGAGATCACTGTTCCCGGCCTGACACGGTAGCCATCGGTTCGAGATTTCACAATTCGGTAGATATCGATCAGGAGGTCGTTCGTTAGCCGATGGTCATTCTCCTGAAGCTGATGGAAGCCTAGCTTGACCGCGCTCCGATAGCTAGTGACTTCCTTAACAGCTGGATTCCACGGCGAATCTGGGAATACCGCGGCGCGGTACAAGTCGTCTTGAGTGGTGACGATATTCTCGATCTCGCAGCTCGCTCGTGCCTCTTGGAGTGTCAGCGTGTCAATGAGGATCTCCGGGTTCGGTACGGAAATCGCCCTACCCTTCAGTTCCGCAAGATGTCGGTGGGCGAGAGCGGCAGCCTTGAGGATCGAAGGGGTTTCGAATTCGGCCCGTGGGGGCAGTGAAGGCATTCTGTAGGTTGGTTGCAACATGCCAGAAGACAAGAGAAGGGGTTTATTTTATCGAAATAGAGAATTAGTGTCAAGGTTTTCCGGTTTTCTTGATAGGTTGAGCGCGAAGTGTCAAGGGGCTTGCCAAGTCGGCGGACTCGTGTCAAGGTTTCGGGGAATCCTTGACAGGTCGTGGCGGACCTGTCAAGGGGCTTGTCATGAGAACGGGGACGAGTCAAGGTTTTCCGGTTTTCTTGACTGCCCTCCATAGAGATTCCTGGAATGGTGGACTCGTCCGGTCAGGGATGGTGCCGGAGATGGCTTGGTTGTCAAGCAAGGGTTCGACCGCACGGGGGTCCGGCTACTAGATGAGTTGCGCCTTCCTTGCCGAGTGATGCGCGAGGCTTGACACAATCCGGTGTCCGCTGGGACGAACGGCTCTATCCGGTGTGTCGCACCACTCTCGGCAGAGAGCTTGGTCGAAGAGGGATCCGGCTTGCTGCGTCAGGGTCTGAAGACTTCCGTGGTCGAGAGTTCTGGTCCGCCACCGCGACCTCCGCTCCCGGTGGCAAAGTAAACCTCGCCGTTCATTGCGGCGGCACCGCCGCCGTGGCGGCCGCGCACCAACGGAGCAACCATAGACCACTCGCCAGTGTCGAGGTCCAATCGCTGTGTCTCTGCATGGGCCAGATCTTGAGCCGTCTCGCCGCCGAAGTAGTAGATCGAGCGATCCATCGCAATCAGGCCGCCCGCGGCAGTCCCTACGGGCAGCTTGGCCGGCAGCGTCGCCCATTGCTGCGTCGCGAAGTCG
Source organism: Bryobacterales bacterium (assembly GCA_965207255.1). GTDB lineage: Bacteria > Acidobacteriota > Terriglobia > Bryobacterales > UBA6623 > VXMF01. The sequence continues at coordinate 3,344,544 of OZ242276.1, forward strand.
TAGACATCTACTTCGGGCACCACCCGGTCGAAGAATGCGGTGAAGTTGTCGGGCTCGTGGTAGCTCGTGTCGCGGCCGCCAATCAGATAGAGGCGGTCATGGCTGACGACGGCAGAAAAGTGGTCGCGAGCATGCGGCGCGTCTGGCAGCTGCCGCCACTGTGCGGTCTGCGGGTCGAATTCGTCGAACCAAGCCACAGTCCCGCTCGTATGCCCATCGATGATTCCGCAGGCCAGGTAGACCTTTCCGCCGTACACGACCGTGCCGGCACCGCCCCGCCTTCGGCTCGGAGGAATCTCAGGCCCTTGCTCCCAAGCATCTGTCTCGGGGTCGTAGATATAGATCGTCTCTAGCGGAGTCTCCTTGGGGTACTTGCCGGTCATCGCTGTCATGACAAAGATCCGCCCCTCGTAGGCGACTGGCTGGAAGTGGTGCATCTCCATCGGTGTCGGCCCGAGCTTGCGCCACGTCCTTGCCACCGGGTCGAATTCTTCGACCGGCTTCACTCCACGCCCGCCCATCAGGTAGGCCTTGTTTCCGATTGCCACCATCGCGGTCTCATGGCGGGCAGTCGGAGTCTCCGTGACTTGCACAGTGGACCAGCCAGCCACGGGTGGCGCTTCTGTGGCCACTTGGCTGCAATGTGAAGACAGAAAGGCAGTGCTGGCCGCGAGGAAAGCTAGGGTTCGGTTCATGAGTTCAATTCCTTGGGTTCGATGATCTCCGCGCGAGGGTAGTCTTGGTTCTGCGGGGCAATGCAGTGCGCGGGCGGAGTTGCGGCGGATGCTGCACTCCCTTTTCAATCCCAGCATAGGGATTCAAGGCCTGGCCTTGCCGATGGCTGCGACACTCGACAAGCATCGCACGAGCTTGGCAACGGCGGATTGCGGGGTCAACTGGCCGAGCGGGAAGCGCCAGAGGCCACCCGAGATTCGGGGAAATCAACCGATAGGAATCGCGGAACCGTGAGGTACTCCTTAGGGATACGGCTGGGAGGGGCACCCTCCTCTATCGTCTATAATTCCCCAATGCGCCCGCCGTGGCAGCGGGTGCCGAGGTTATTCGATGGTCCTTAGAGTTCTCCTTCTTGCAATCAGCCTGCTGGCCAGCGCTGTGGGTGCCGAACTGCCCCGCACTGCACCTGCCGAGGTGGGCCTCTCGCAGGAGCGCCTAGATCGGATCACGCAAGCGCTCGAGAGCAGTGTTGATCAAGGTCACATCGCAGGGGCGATTGGCGTCGTCGCGCGCAAGGGGAAGATCGCGTATTGGCAGAACGTTGGCATGGCCGACCGCGAGGGCGAAAGGGTTATGGCAGACGACGCCATTTTCCGCATCTTCTCGATGACCAAGCCCATCGTCAGCGTGGCCCTGATGATCCTGTACGAGGAGGGCAAGTTCTCGCTGAAGGACGAGGTGAAGCAGCACATACCCGAACTCGGTGGCCTCAAGGTTTGGGTGGCCGGGAAGGAGGTCACGCCCGACCGCGAGATGACGGTGCAGGACTTGATGCGGCACACAGCGGGCATGACCTACGGCCTATTCGGCGACAGCCGCGTGGACGAGATGTACAACGACGCGGAAGTCTTGTCGGGGAATAAGACGGTAGCGGAGTTCGTGGAAAAGCTGTCGAAGCTCCCGCTCAAGCACCAGCCCGGCACGCGATGGGACTACAGCGTCTCAGTGGATGTTCAGGGACGCCTGATTGAAGTGCTCTCCGGAATGGATCTGGCCACCTACATGAGCGAGCGCGTGTTCAAGCCGCTAGATATGCGCGACACCGCGTTTAGGATGACAGAGGAGAAGAGCGATCGATTCGCGCAGGTCTACAAGAAGACCAAGGACGAGCAAGGGATTGAGCCTGCCAATGACGGTCGCACGAACCGGTACTACGAGGAGACGCAGTGGTACTCCGGCGGTGGCGGCCTTGTGTCCACGACACGGGACTACCTGCGGTTCTGCCAGATGCTGCTTAACGGTGGGATTCTTGACGGGACGCGCATCCTGAGCCGGAAGACGGTAGAGCTGATGACCATCGATCACACTGGCTCGATATCGAGTGCTTCGTCCATCTTGGCAGCGGGATACGGTTTCGGGCTCAATTTCGCGGTCCATGTCGATCCAGCCAAGAGCGGTCTCAACGGGTCGGTAGGCGAGTACAACTGGGGCGGCTTGGCCGGGACGAGCTTCTGGATCGATCCCGCCGAAGAGCTGATCGGGATCTATATGATCCAAATGATGCCGCCGCGCTATGCGAACGGAGCCGGCCAGTTCAAGCGGCTGGTTTATCAGTCGATTGCGGACTGAGTCTAGTCTGCGCTCTGCTCACGCCATATTTCCAAACCACCTCGCGACTCGCCCGCTTGCGTACGCCAATTGGCCCCACCCGGAGGGCACTGCCAACACGGAGGTCAGCCAGTGTGTCGGCGCCGCCGCTCCTTCGAGCGCGGCGTGGAAGGCACACTGCGGCTGAGACGGCTTCAGCCGCTGCGACCTTGTTGCCAGGCGCTAGTCCCTCACGCCAAGTGATTGAGCGAGCGAACGTCGTTTCGAGGAGGTGTGGTCAAGCAAGAGGCTCCCTCAGCTGACGGACTACTTGTCAACGCAGACCACCGCTGTGGCCTATCCGGCGAAGTCGGCAACGCTATAATCCCGCGAGATAGCTGAGACGCAACGATGACTAGATTCGGCCACCCCTGGAGGCTTTTCGTCGCCATCGCGCTCGCTGCGGTGTTGGTGCCGAAGGCGGGAGCCCAGGGCGCTGAGTCCGCGCGTCAAGCCGCCTTTACGGCCGAGCAGGCCCAAGCCGGCTTTGCGGTTTATCGGGCGGCCTGCGCGGCGTGCCACCTCGAGAACCTCAGGGGCCGTTTCGAGGCCCCGGAGCTGGCAGGCCCGAACTTTCTGGCGCAGTGGGGGGATGTTGCTGTCGCGGAACTGCTCGACTACATCCGCGAGACGATGCCGGTAGCGGCGCCAGCCTCGCTGAGTGACGATGAGTACGCCGCGGTCGTGGCATATATGCTCCGGGAGAACGGCCTCCAGCCCGGCACCATGCGGCTTAGTCTTGGGTCGAATCAGACCGCGGCGGTCGACAACCCGGCCATGGCCCCTTTGCGGCGGGCGGGCAGCCGGACAGGGAATCGGACCGTCCCGGAGCGCACCCCCGCTGGCATCGAGCCGACGACACGGAGGCAGCTTCCCAGAGCCGCCGCCATCCCCCCGGTCCCCGGTCGCCCCGGAACGGGGCCGTCACCGCACGCGGTTGACCGGGCGCCGGAGGGGGTCGGAGAGGTTCGGGAAACCCCGACGGGCATCACCCGGAGGTATCGTCCGCTTGAGAAGTTCAATCCGCCCTCAGACGCGGATCTCGCCGATCCTCCTAGCGGCGACTGGCTTCACTGGCGCGGGAATCCAGGCTCGTGGGGCTACAGCCCTCTCGCCCAGGTCAGCACTGCCAATGTCCACCGGCTCCAGCTGGCTTGGAGTTGGGGGATGGAGGATGGACGCAGTCAGCAGGCACCCTTGGTGCGGGACGGCGTTCTCTTCCTCAGCAACCCGGGAAACGTCGTGCAAGCGCTTGATGCTAGGGACGGGACACCCCTGTGGGAATACCGCCGGCGGTTTCCCAACGGCGGAGGCGAAAACCAGCTCAGGACGCTGGCAATCTGGGAGGACTTGATCTTCGTCGCTACCTCCGATGCGTACATGGTCGCCCTCGACGCTCCCACCGGTGCCGTCCGTTGGGAGACTCGGATCGCAGACCGCGAGAAGGGCTATACGAATTCCACCGGCCCAATCGTCGCGAATGGAACAGTGATCAACGGAATCAACGGCTGCCAGCGCTTCTACGAGGACAGCTGCTTCATAACCGCCCATGACGCTCGCACGGGTCGCGAGCTTTGGCGCACGTTCACGATCGCCCGCCCGGGGGAACCGGGCGGCGACACTTGGGGCGACTTGCCGCTGGAACTCCGCGGTGGCGGGGATGTGTGGATGACCGGAAGTTGGGACCCGGAGTTGGGCCTTGTCTACTTTGGCACGGCACAGGCCAAGCCGTGGGTCGCCGCGAGCCGGGGCCTGAGCACATCCGCCTCGGCAGCGTACACAAACTCTACCCTGGCACTCGATGTCGAGACTGGGCGTATCGCGTGGTACTTCGCGCACGTGCCCGGCGAGTCGCTTGACATGGACGAGGCCTTTGAGCGGGTACTGATCGACATCGACGGCCAGCCGATCGTGCTTTCGGTGGGAAAGCACGGCATCGTTTGGAAACTCGACCGTCGCGATGGAACCTTCTTGGGACTTACCGAGACGGTGTTTCAGAACATCTTGGAGGTGGACACCGAGACGGGCGCGGTGAGCTACCGTGCGGACATCGCGGACGCGAAGGTCGGAGAATGGGTCTCGGTTTGCCCGTCGACCGCCGGAGGACACAACTGGCCCGCGGCGGGCTACCACCCGGAGACGCGCCTACTAGTCATTCCGCTCAGCCAAAGTTGCATGGAGATCGCCGGCAGGAAGACCGTGCTTGAGGTGGGGTCGGGCGGCACACAGGCTGACCGCGCGTGGATGGAAATGCCCGGGACCGGCGGGCGCTTCGGCAAGCTGGCCGCGTTCAATGTTGCGACGCTGGAGGAGGTCTGGAGCGTGGAGCAACGCGCACCCTTCCTGACCGGCGCTCTCACCACAGCCGGTGGACTCGTCTTTGCCGGTGACTTTGACCGCTGGATTCGCGCCTACGACGTCGAGACGGGCGAAGTGCTCTGGAAGACCCGGCTCGGCACTTCGGTTATGGGCTACCCGATCTCGTACGAGGTGGACGGCGTCCAGTATGTGGCCGTGGCGACCGCCAGGGGTGGTGGGAGCCCATGGCGAATTCCCACCTTCCTCACGCCCGAACTGGTGAGCCCTAAAGGGCACAACGCGCTCTACGTCTTCCGTCTGAGCGAGCCTTAGGCCGGGTTTCACGACACCCTGAGGGGCCATGCGTCTGACGTCAGGACTCTTGCACTCGATCGCGGAGACACCTCTGCATTCTGCTAATCTCTCCCTTGCATGCAACGGCTCACAACTCTACTCCTTTCTTGCTTGCTGCTAGCGCTCAGCTGCAGTTCCGGGCCCGATTCCGCCGTCCAGACAGTCGGCGAAATCCCCAAGGTCGACCCGGCTCAGGTCGGACTCTCCCAAGAACGTCTCGACCGGATCACGGCTGCCCTCCAGGCAGATGTAGAGCGAGGCCATCTTGCTGGCGCCATCGGTGTAGTAGCGCGCCGGGGCAAGATCGGCTATTGGCAGACTGTCGGCATGGCGGATCGCGAGAACGGCCGCGCCATGTCCGACGACACGATCTTTCGCATCTATTCCATGACCAAGCCCATCGTCGGCGTGGGCTTGATGACGCTCTACGAAGAGGGCCGGTTCAATCTGCGGGATCGGGTCAGGAACTACATCCCCGAACTCGGCGGACTCGAGGTGCTCGATGGTGACAGCACGACCAAGGCGCGCCGCGAGATGACGGTCCAGGATCTGATGCGTCACACTGCGGGCATGGGCTACGGGGGTGGCGACACCGCGGCCGACAAGAAATTTCGCGAGCTTGACGCGCTCGGAGGCAACCGCTCGATTGACGACTTCATTCAGAAGCTGGCGCAGGTGCCGCTCAAGCATCACCCCGGATCGGCTTGGGAGTACAGCGTCTCGGTCGACGTGCAGGGCCGCCTCATCGAAGTCCTGTCCGGCCAAGACTTGGACACGTTCCTGAACGAGCGGGTCTTCGGACCGCTGGACATGCGCGACACGGGCTTCACGGTGCCTGACGAGAAGAAGGATCGGTTCGTGCAAATGTACGCCAAGACCGAGGACGGCGAGGGAATCGAACCTGCCTCGGCAGATCGGTCGACGGGCTACTACGACTACGAAAGCAAGTGGTTCTCCGGTGGCGGCGGGCTCGTGTCCACCACGCGCGACTATCTGCGGTTCTGCCAGATGATGCTCAACGGCGGCATGCTGGGCGACCAGCGAATCCTGAGCCGCAAGACGATCGAGCTAATGACCCGCGATCATGTCGAGGGAGTTCGGCGCGCTTCGCGCACGCTCTCCGATGGCTACGGCTTCGGGCTGGATTTCGCGGTCCATGTGGACAAAGCCGAGAGCGGGCTCAACGGTTCGCTGGGCGAATATAACTGGGGCGGGCTGGCAGGCACGATCTTCTGGATCGACCCGACCGAGGAGATGATCGGCCTGTATATGATCCAACTGCTGCCGCCACGCTTCGGCGATGGCCGCGGGCAGTTCAAGCGACTCGCCTACCAAGCGATTGCCGATTGAGCCGAACCGTTGCGACCTAAGCCTGCGGGGCAAGCGCCAGCACGCCGCGAGCGATGTTCCCCGCTTCCATGTCGTCGAAGGCATGGCCGAGCCCGTCCAATGGGTAGCGCTTGGTGATCAGATCGTCCAGCGGCAGACGCCCGCCTTGGTAGAGGCCAAGCAGCTTGGGCAGGTCCAAGCGCGGGCGGATCGAGCCCGCGAAGGAGCCCAGCAGGCGCTTGTTCTGCAGCACCAACACGCCGGCCGGGATCTCCACCTGCTGCTTGGCGGCGTGCAGGCCCACGATGGTGGCTGTGCCTCCGGGGCGCACCGCGCTGACGGCCAGGCCGATCGTCGGCCCGGACCCCACGCTGTCGAAGATGTACTCTGGGCCGCCTCCGGTCAGGGTGCGCAGTTCTTTGGCCGGTTTGTCGACAGTGCTCGAATTCAACGTCTCGTCGGCTCCCAGTGCTTTGGCAAATTCCAGCTTGGAGTCCAGCACGTCGACGGCGATGATCGGGTTGCAACCCGCCAGCTTGCAGCCCAGCAGGGCGCTCAGGCCCACACCCCCGCACCCGATCACCGCCGCCGGGACCCCCGGCAACGCCTTGGCCGTGTTGATCACCGCGCCCACGCCGGTCGCGACCGCACAGCCGATCACGGCGGCGATTTCGAACGGGATCCCGTCTGCAATCGTTACGATGCCGGCTTCGTCGACGACGGCATGCTCGGACATCGTCGCCGCGCTGAGCATGTGCTTCAGAGGCATGCCCTCCGCGGTGGAGAGCCGGGTGGTCCCGTCGATCAGCAGTGCCTTGAACGTCGTTGAGGCCAGCCGTTCGCATAGGTTGTGGCGACCGTTGAGGCAGGTCGGGCAGCATTCGCAGGCAGGCAGCCAGTTGATGACAACCCGATCGCCCGGCTTGCAGCGCGTGACGGATGATCCGACCGCCTCTACCACGCCCGCGCCCTCGTGCCCGAGCACCAAGGGCGGCTCGGCGCGCAACTCGCCGCGCAGGGTGTGCAGGTCCGAGTGGCACACTCCTGCTGCATGCATGCGCACCAAGACCTCGCTCGCCTTGGGCGGTGCGAGTTGGACTTCTTCGATGGTCAGCTGACCGGGCTCTCTTACAACTGCTGCTCTGGTGCGCATTGGATCTTGGCGTCTCTCGTTTCCTGCCCGCACGGCTGGCTGGGCGGCGGAAATCCCAATTCTAGCGAACGTTGACGGCTGGTCAGCTCGCACGATTCGTAACAATGGCCAGCTGACTCTCGCCTATTGCTGTGTGGAGGTACGGGGGTGTTGACTGGACTGCCGGACATTGACACAAAGACGGATGGGACGAGACTCGTCGCCACCTTCGCAGCCTTGGTTGTACTCGCCGTGCCTGTGTTCGCCCAGTCAGCCGCAAGCGATTCCGCTGCGAACGGATCCGAGCCGGCGGGAGAGCTCTCCGAAACGCCCGATGATGCGGCAACCGATAGCGAGACCGGCGAGGTTTCCGCGTCTGACGCCGCGGATCGAACACGACTCAATCTGCTCGGCGAGGTGAACTCGGAGCAGGGGGAGGGGCGGCGCAACGAAAACGTGAGCCTAGCCTTGATCGACAACAACGTGCTCAAGGAACTCAACGAGCGGCTCGGCATTTCGGCGACTGCGGTGAAGAACCTTCAGATCGATCGTTCGTACTGGGCCACCGAGTTCGGCGGCCCGCCCGGGCGCCCTGTCCACGCGGCTCATTCGCCGGTTTCGCGGGTCAACGGCAATCTGTTCCTGACCCATACCAACAGTGCTGTCAGCGCGCGGTCGTTCTTCCAGGTGGGCGCTGTGCAGCCGGCGCGGAGCAACAACTACGGCGTCACGCTGGGGATGCCGGCATGGAAGGGGGCTGCGCTCACGCTCAACGGCAGCCAGACAAGGAACAAGGGCCAAGTGAACGGCAACGTGCTGGTGCCGACGCTCGAAGAGCGGACGCCGCTCACCAACGATCCCGCCAGACGAGCATTCGTGCAGCGCATCATGGATGCCTACCCGGTTGCGGCTCCGAATCGCCCGGACATCAATCCGCGCGCCCTGAACACGAACGCGCCCCAAGACATCGCCAACGACCGGCTCTCGGCGACGCTGGACCAGCAGACCGGCGACAGTGGCCGCATCACCATGCGCTACGGTTTGGTGCTGCAAAACGTGGACGCATTCCAGCTGGTCGGCGGTCAGAACCCGAACACGACCACGCGCAATCACCAGTCGCGCATCACTTGGAATCGCAGCTGGACGCCGCGCCTGACGGGCGACTTCACGGTCGGCTTTGATCGGGTCGGCTCGCAGCTGATCCCCGACGAGAGCTCGATCGGGCCGTGGATTCGCATCGGACGCGAATTGGACTCGATCGGCCCGCCGGGACGGTTCCCGGTGGACCGGGCCGGCAACAACTTCCGCTATGGCGCGCGCTTGCGCTACCGCCGCGGAGACCACAACCTCACCTTCGGCGGCGAGCTGCACCGCAGTCAGATCAATGGCCGGGAGTTGCAGGACCATCGAGGGCGGTTCATCTTCAGGCAGAACTTCGGCCGCGACGGCATTACCAACCTGCGCATGGGCTTGGCCAGCAATTACTCGGTCGCCATCGGTGACGTGCATCGGGGCTTCCGGCGCTGGATGTCCCAACTCTACCTTGGCGACGAGTGGAAGGCGAGCAGCAATCTGACCTTGAGCCTCGGCCTGCGCTGGGAGCCGGTCGCCCGCCCAACAGAAGTCAACAACCTGACACACGTTCCGTACTCGTCGGACTTGAACAATCTTGCGCCGCGCCTCGGCTTTGCCTACCGCCTGCCGGGCAAGGCCGGGGTGATGCGCGGATCTTACGGTCTGCACTATGGCGAGATCTTCACGGCTACTTACATCCAGGCGCGCATCAACCCGCCGCAGAACGTGACGGTCGTGGTGCAGACACCCGACTTGGTTGATCCGCTCAAGGATCTGCGCCCCATCAAGCTCGACCCCGATGCCCGCTCGGTCGTGTTCGACATTGCTCCCGATCTTTCAATCCCCTACACCCACAACTACAGCTACTCGTGGGAGTTTGAGATCGCCCGCGATTGGCAGCTGGATCTGGCCTACATCGGCAGTCGGTCGCACAAACTGCTGTCGATGTTCTTCCTCAACCGGGCACGACCGGTGGAAGGCCTCGCGCAGACGACGCGAACCGTGAACGCTCGGCGTCCCGACCAGCGCCATTTCAACGTCTTCCATGTGACCAACGGCTCCCGCGGCTTCTTCGACGCGGGCCGGGCGACGTTACGCATACCGCGTTGGGCTGGCGTCGGCCTAGAGGCCTCGTATTGGTGGAGCAAGGCGATCGACTTGGGCGGCAGCTACCTCAACACGGCCTCCAACGCCAACCGGATGCAGACCGAGAGCCCCTCGGAATTCGATGTCCATGGCGAACTGCGCGGCGTCAGCAACTTCGACCAACCGCATGCCGCGCTGTTCAATTTCAGCTACCAAACACCGGCCCTGCGTACCAGCGCAGGGCTGTTTCGGAGCCTGTTCGGCGCTTGGCAACTCAGCTCGGTCGTGCTGCTCAAGTCGGGGACGCCGTTTTCAGTGCAGGCCGGCTCGGACGCGCCCGGCTTCGGCAACGTGGACGGATCCCACAGCGACACACCCATCGTTGAAGACCCGTCGGTGCTAGGACGCTCGATTGACGATCCCGACACTTCCTCCCAGCGATTGCCCGCCAGCGCCTTTTCCTTCATCCAGCCGACCGACCAACGGGGCAACTTGGGCCGCAACACCTTCCGCCGGGACGGCATCGCCAACGTGAATCTTGCGCTGTCCAAGTCTTGGCCGATCGGTGAAGACAGGCTGCTGTTCCGGGTCGAATCGCTCAATTTCACCAACCACCCGCAGTTCCAAGATCCCGGTTCGAGCCTCGCGCAAGGCAATTTTGGCAAGATCACGAACACGCTCAACGACGGCCGGACTTTCCGGTTCACCTTGCGCTTCACGTTCTGACGGCCAGAGTAGCGCAGCCTTCCGGATGAGCGAACTTGCCCGGTTTTCGCAGAGCCTGCCGGAAGTGCCTCGGCTGGGCATTGCAACGCGGGGCAATACAAGCCTGTCTGGCGACGATTTCGACTATGCGTTTTCACGAGGGGTGCGCTACTTCAATTGGTGCGGCAAGCCGGACGGCTTGTCACAAGCCGTCTCTGAACTGGGATCGCGACGCGACGAGGTCGTGTTCGCCGCTCAGGTCAAGGCGCGCACGGCCGAACAGGCGAAGCGGGAAATGGAGTGGATTCTTGAGCACACGCGCAGCGAGCGATTGGAGGTCGCAACCCTGTACTACGTGGAATCGGTCGACGAATGGGAGGCGATCACGGCCGATGGAGGGGCCTGGGGAGTACTCGATCGCTACCGGCGCGACGGTCGCTTGGGCCTGCTTGGCCTGACCAGCCACCAGCGCTCGCTCGCCGCCGGCTGGGCTGGGGAAATCGCTCCAGACGGAAGACGGCGTCTCGACATGCTGATGATCCGCTACAACGCCGCCCACACCGGAGCGGAACGGGAGGTGTTCCCGGTCACGTCAAGACTTGGAATGCCCGTCGTGACGTTCACCGGGCTGCGCTGGCGCGACCTGTTGCGCTCCACGCCAGACGATCCGCCGAATCTTCCGCCCCCGAACGCGGCGGAGTGTTATCGCTTCTGCATGCAGCATCCAGCGGTGAGTGTCGCGCTGGCCGCGCCGAATGGCCGCGCGGAACTTGTCGAGGCGTTGCGGGCGCTCGACGAGTGCGCAGAGTTTGACGAGGCTTGGATGGACCGCGTGCGCGCGCACGGCGAGCGCGTACGTCGACACGCCCGCGAGTTTTGGTAGCTGCCTGGTCCCTCACCACGCCAGACACACGTCGGGATTCTACGCTTGCACGCGTCCTGAGCAGCCTTGTTGGAGCCGGGAGGGAATCGGTCGGCGGGACCGGATTCCAGCCATGCGAACCGTTTGGGGCGGCATCTTGGCCGGCTACCCCCTGGCGCGGTGCCCTATCGTTCGCCCCAGCGCATCTTGCTGCGCAAGACATCGAAGAAGGGCACGTCCTCGGTTTGCACGATATCGACTGTGTGGCTGGCACGCCACAGGCGCAACCGGTCCTGCTCTTCCAAGTGGCGGCCCACCTGGCCATCAATGCTCAGGAAATTCTCTTCGGCTCCGTCCAAGATGCGCACCTCGACCTCGGCTGACGCCGGCAAAACGACCGCTCGATTCGAAAGAGTGTGCGGACAGATAGGGGTGAGCGTCAGGGCGGCCACATCCGGTGCCATCACCGGCCCCCCGGCTGACAGCGAGTATGCGGTTGACCCTGTCGGAGTTGAAACGACCAAGCCGTCGGACCGGTAGCCGCACACGAATTCGCCGTTTGCGTAGGCCTCCAAGTGCAGCAGGCGGGCGACGGCACCGTTTGCAACGACGATGTCGTTGAGCGCGAAAAAGCGGTCGACAACCTCTCCGTGCCGCTCTAGGCCAGCTTCCAGCACCATCCGGGAGTCGAGTTTGAAGGCCGAGCGCGCCACGCTGTCCAAGGCGGCAGGAAGCTCGTCAGGGCCGATCGTCATCATGAACCCCAGCCCGCCGAGGTTGACAGCAAGCAGCGGTGTCTGCCGCGGCCCGACGGCCCGCGCTGCCGACAGCAGCGTCCCGTCGCCGCCTAGGACTATGACCAGATCGCACCCTTCCGCCAGTGCATCGCGACCTTCGCCAGAAGTGCGCTGCAAGTAGTTCGCAGTGGACGTATCGATCTTGACATCGATGCTGTGCTTGGCGGCCCATTCCAAGATGTAGCGCAGCAGTTCCGGAATGTCCTCCCGGCCCGGCTTGCTGACGATTGCGATCTTGCGGATCACGCGGCCCCCTTGCGCGTGCGCGATCGCCATTGCGTGCCGTGGATCAAGAACTCGCGGTTGCCCGAAGCTCCGAGCAGCGGGCTCTCCACCCAGTCCGCGCTTTCGAAGCCACACTCCAGCATGGCACCGCGAACAACCTCGACCACTGCCATTTGCTTTTCATGGTCGCGCACTATTCCGCCCTTGCCGACCTCTCCCTTGCCGACTTCGAACTGCGGCTTTGCCAGCACGATGGCGGCGCTGCCGGGAGCCAGCAGATCTTCGAATCGGGGCAAGATCTTGGTGACAGATATGAAGCTGACGTCGCAACATGCGAAAGACACCCGCTCGCCGAGAGCGGCATGTGTCAGGTACCGCGCATTGCACCGTTCGAGCGCATGCACGCGCTGGTCGTTGCGCAGGTCCCAGTGCAACTGGTTGGTGCCCACATCGACTGCGTGAACTTGGGCGGCGCCGTGTTGCAACAAACAGTCGGTGAAGCCTCCGGTCGAAGCCCCGATGTCTAGGCAAACTGCACCTGTGACATCGACTCCGAAGTGGGACAGGGCCGCGGCAAGCTTCTCGCCGCCGCGGCTCACGAAGCGGGGCCGCTGCCGCAGCAGACGGATCGAAACGTCGGGCGCGATCAAGCGGCTAGGCTTGTCGGCCTTCTGTTCGTCAACCAAGACCTCGCCCGCCATCACCATGGCCTGCGCCTGCTGGCGGGATGCAACCAAACCCCGTTCGACGATCAACTGATCTACCCTTATGCGCCGCAAATCGGAGGTAAGTTGCATTGTCTCACGGTAATCGCAGCAGCGAGATGGCGATGCTTCCGCTAAAGCATACGTCGACATCCCGGCCCGGACTGCGTGGACGCTGGCCGTACACGCCGCGATAGAAGTAATGGTCACCGTCCACGGCATAGGCCAGATCCACCGGATTCGTATCGACCGCGCATTCGACTACAGGCGGGTCGGCAGGTCCGGGAACCGGGCACGGCAGGTTGACGTTCCAATACTCTCCCTCGTACATCGGCTTGGCGAGCAGGACGGGCAGCAGTTGACGTACCCACCGCGTTGCCCGTTGCCAGTCCGCAGCACTCAACACCCTATCGCGGTAATGCGAGAACGCAATAGCTGGCAAGTCTAGCAGGGCAGCCTCCCGCACGGCGGCGACAGTGCCCGAGTAGTAGATGTCGGCACCGAGGTTGGCCCCGTGATTGATACCAGCAAGCACACAATCGAAGCTATCGCGAAGCTCATGCCATGCAAGGCGGACGCAGTCCGCCGGTTGCGAATCGACGGCGATGCGCCGCTGGTCAAGGCGGGACGCGCGGAACGGCCGGGCTGTGACGACTTGGTGGCTGCAGGCGGATCGCTCTTCAAGCGGGGCGACGATCAATGATTCGGCCCATGCGGGCAGAGCGGCTTCTAGCGCTGCGAGGCCCGGAGCGTCAATGCCATCGTCGTTGGTTAGCAGGAATCGCGGTTGCTCGGGCAGAGGCATCAAAGAACCATTCTGACAGCGAGATTGCGGTCGGCGATTCTTGTCATTTCGCGACCTGCGCGCTACCGACGCCCGGCGCACAGCTGCACACCCGTTCAACGGCGGTGGGCAGCCGGAGCAGTGGTAGCACAACGGCGCGGATCATTGCCCCACATTGGCGTCCTCTCGGAGCGCTGGGATCGGCGGAATCGTACTGAAGTCGCTCGGCTATACTGAGCTAGTAATGCGGTGAGGTGCGAGAGTGGTTGAATCGGGCGGTCTCGAAAACCGTTGAGCCTTCATGGGCTCCGTGGGTTCGAATCCCACCCTCACCGCCAGTATACTTTCCCCGCAGCGTCAATTCCAGCGCTGCGCTTGACGCACCAGATTGCCGAACTGGTTGTGCGCGTCCCATTTCTCGATGTTCTGATCGGGCCAGCCGTCATCGAGAAACTCCCAGGGGCCAATCTCGTCCACTACCTTCAGCGGGAGGCTCGGGCCAAAATGGTCCTGAAGATCCTGCGCCTGGCAAAACGCCAGAAATCCTCTTCGGAATGGCGCGACGGGCCACTTAGCGCTGCTCTTCTGTCTTAAGGCATCCTCGATCGAGACTGGTCCACGAAAATCGTAGAGCGATACCGCTTCCGGCAATTCTTCGATACGAAGCCAGTTGCTGACAAGCGATTCGGATTTCGCCCTCAGCGACTGACCCTGGCGCGTGTGAACCTGCTTCCAGTAGTCCATCGTCTCGCTGGCGCAGTCGCGCCTGCGTGGGACCCCGTAGCTGTGCTCGAGCGTTTCCAGCAGCTCCGCCAGCCCATCCGCCCAACTCCTCTTGAAGTCAATGTACTGAGCGTGCGCGATGAGAAACGGAGCATCGAAATCCGTCAGCCGTAGCGGTATGACGAAGTCCGGATCGCCGATCCTCCGTCCGACGCTGTGGGCTATCTGAATCTCATTCCGCACGCCTTGCTTCTTGATTCCTTCCGCCGTGCCAACGAGCAAGACCTTGAATGCCTTGTTGCGCAAGCTCCAGCCGACGTTGCCAATCCTGCCCGCCGCGCAATCTGAGCACGTCGGCCCACACCTGGTAGCCAGCCGCGGTCAGTCGCGCGCCAAGCCACACCGTAAAGGCGTTGTCCTCCGGATTGGCATGGCTGATGAAGATAGCGTCCCGACGGGCCTCCGTCATGTCGCCGGTCCCCAGCCGCCGTCCGGACTCCAGCGTCCCGGCACTCGCCGATCGTCAATGGCCGCATGCGCCGCCGGCATGATGAAATCGCCAACCTCGCGAACCACCGTCGGCAAGTCCGGTTCGTCGACCAGCAGCGGCTCGCGGGCGAGAAACGATCGCCACTGCTCCACCTTGCGGGGATCCCCGGAAAAGGCCTCCGTCAGCGAGGGCGGATGTTCCCATGGCACCTCCGTCAAGCGCGTCGCGAATGTCGCGCGAATCGCCGCGGCCAGCGTTGCGCCTTCGAACGCGAACAGCCGTGACATCGCCAGCAGGTCGTAGAAGTCCTTCATGCGGCTGTTCGCGAGGTCCAACACCACGATCGCTTCGAACTTCTCGGCCGCTACGGTCTCTCGGGGATAGGCATTCAGCGTGGGCATCGGCTGATCCAAGAGGACCGGATACTCCAGCTCCACTGGCACGGGTGTGACGACGTCGCCGAATCCGACATCGATCTGGAGCGGGATGACGGCGGCCGCGAGACGGGCCGCTGTCCGCAACCGAAGACCTCCATTTGCCAGGTCGTTGCGAATCGGTTCCGCAACGATCCGCTCCGCATCGAAGGTCAGTCCATCGTCTTCAACCTCGTGAGCGCAGATCTCCCCGAAGATTTTCACGATCCGCTCCGTTTCGCGCTGCCCAAACGCAAGCAGATCCAGGTCACGCGTCATTCGAAAGGGATCCTCGAGCCATGCGGCATAGAGCATCGCCCCCTTCAGGACGAAGCGCTCCTTGTGTGGCGATTCGCTCAACCTGAACAGAAGCCTTTCCAGCGCATATCTCGTGAGCACCCGCTCGAAACTCGCCCGGTTCGCCCGCGCCAGGTTTCGCAGCCTCGCACGCACCGAGGCCGCAACATTCCGCACGTCACGCGCCATCGGCGACCACCGTTTCAAGGTAGGGCCTCAGAACGGACCAGATGCGCGTCTCCCGAGCGTATTGAATGATCTCCGCCGGTTCGGCCTTCCCCGACCTCATGACGTTGTGCAGACCCTCGAGCGCCACGTCGAAACCGACGTGCCTTCTGAACCGAAAGCAATCGACGACGGTCTTGGCCGGATTGAAGATCGGCACGGCCACGCCGTCGATGCGGTGCACCTCTACACCGAGCGAAAGCGCCCGGCTTCCGAATCGCACGACCCGGATCGCCGGGTACTCGAATTTCGGTTTTCGCATCTTCGAGCCGATGGCGACCCAGACCCGGCTCGGCATCTGCAGCGTGAGCTCGTGAAACTGGAGGGCCGAGATAAGGCAGACGACCCCTTTCGGCACCAGCTTTGCCACCTCGGCCATAGTATGGGGCGCAGAGATGTCGGCATCGGCGAGCTGATAGAGTCCACGGGCAACGCGGATAAGGACCCCGCCCTCGACCAGCCGCGCGAGCGTTTGCGGATGCACGCTTGCGTCGCTCAGTTCACTACGACGCATGGCGCCTTGCTGCTTGAGCAGCTCGATCGCCAGATCGCCTTGCGATTTCCGGACTATTCCAGTCATGTGACATCACGTCGGTGTTTAGATTTCATTATCTGACATTATGTCACAATCGTGTTCGCGATGACAATGTAAGGGACACCTGCAGGAGCCACGAGTGAGCGCTCCGCTGAGCGCACCTTGGAGATGATCTTGGAGAGGAATGCGAACCCCGCCAGAATCCGTATAGGCACATTCTAGGCAAGGAGAGCTCCTTCCTGTGCTGCACTCGAGGTCCACGACCGTCGCGCTTGGCGAAGACACAAAGGGCACCCATGCGTCACAAGCGCACATCGCAACAACGGCATCGTCATGCCCGGAGGCCTTCTTCGGCAACGCGAGGGCGGAATTCCAATCGCCCGCATGGCAACCGCGGCGGCGGTGCCCCATCATTGCCGGGGCGAACTCCCGGAGCTTCCAAGGACCAGCCGGTCCAGCTCGGTGCCGGGAATCGCCGCGTACTCCCGGACGCGCCCGAAGTAGAACAGCGCGCCGAGCACGATCCAGCCCGCCAGGGCGATCCAGGAAGCGGACGCCATGAAGCCGGGCATCCCGGGAACGCACAAGAGGGTCAAGAACCCGGCCCACAGGACCGCGCCGAGCAGCGCCACCATCCACGGCCACCGGCTTCGGGCCACCGAGTAAGCCGCGAGGCAGGTGTACAGGTAGCCGCAGGCCGTGCCAACGGCCGCCATGTCCACGACCCAAACGATCGCCTCCCGGCCGAACCAGGGGGCGAGCAGCGAGACCGCCCCGGTGAACAGGAGAGCGTTCCGCGGAGTGCCGCGGGCGGGGTCGATGGCCCCGAACTACGCCGGCAGCAGCCGGGCCCGCCCCATGCTGAACAGGAGGCGGCTACTCGCCATGAAGAAGCCGTTGATCCCGGTGAAGATCGCCATGGCGACGGCGACGCTCAGGACGGTCACTCCTGCCGTTCCCAGACTCGCCCGTACCGTGACGCCGGTCGCCCAGGCGGGCTCGCCGTCCAGCAGCTCGCGCCAAGGCAGGACCACCCCGGTGGAGCGCAGCACCACCACGTACGTTTCGGCGCCGGCCAGGATCGCCGCGGCCATCAACCGGAACGCCCTGCCGACCGGGAACGCGAACTCCTCGGCCGCTTGCGGCAGGGTGTCGAAGCCGACGTAGAGCCAGGGCGAGATCGCGAGCATCGCCAGGACGCCGCTCCAGGCTCTCCGGCCGGGAGTGAACCAGGGCTCCCGGTTCGCCAGGCTGGCACCGGACCCGCCGAAGGCGCCGATGCCCACCACCGCCACCGCCGCCACCATCAGGCCGGTCATGACCATCTGCGCCCTCCCGACCCCTCGCACCCCCCGCGAGTGAAGCAACCCGACCAGAACCACCTCGAACGCCGCGAGGCCGACCTCCCCGGCAAACACCTCGAATCCGGCGACCGTGTAGAGGTAACCCCGAGCAAACAGCTCCGGCGCGAGAAACTTGCCGAGGATGGCGAGCGCAGTCGCGTTGAGCGGCACGATGCTCAGGTAGCCGAGGGTGAGGAACCACCCGCAGGTCACCGCGTCGTGCCGACAGGCGGCCCGGTAGGCATAGGCGAACTCGGCCCCGGCCACCGGAAACGTGCGGACCATCAGTCCGTAACTCCGGGCGATCACGAGCATCGCCAGCCCGCCGAGCGTGATGCCGAGTGCCGCTCCGAGCGGCCCGGCGGTCTCGAGGAAGTCGCCCGCGAGGATGAAACAGCCGAAGCCGATGACGCAGCCAAGCGCCAGCGACGCGACCTGGAGCGGCGCGAGGACCGGCTTGAGCCGCGGACGCATGTTCACGAATCTGTCACCCAAGTGTTACGTCAGGATATCGAGCCCGAGGAGTCCAACTACTTCCACCGCGCTCCCCGTCCGCGACCCGTTGGGCGGTCCATCCGGGAGTCCCTTGCAGCCTGCGGAAAAGGTCACGCGGCATTCGAACGGCCGGGCGTGGGAGAGCGGTCGAAGATGCCGTCGCACTGGTGGATGCGGCCAACCTCCTCCGGAGTGGCGGACTACACCAGTGGCCTCGACGCCATCCGCTTGGGATCCCCGCCGTCAATGCACGGCGCTCACGCGCTCACCAAGGCATCGCAGAGGCCGGCACAAACCGGATGCACGGTTCTTGCTGCACCATGGGAACGTGATGAAGGCCGTGAGCGTGCGTGCCCAATATGGAATAACTGCAGGTGAACCTAGATTCCGCAGTTGAGTCTTGCTCGGAGCCCTTCAGACTGGCTTGAATTGGTCGCTTGACCATGCTTGGCTGGCTCTGGCTCAGGCCGGCAGCAGGCCGGGCGGCGGATCCGGCACCTTGCTCCGGAGGTATTTCCGCAGCGCGTACCCCAGGATCCGGCACCAGCGCTCGATCGCCGTCAAGTGAGGCGCGTCTTGCAATTCCCGCGGGAACCTCGTCAGCGCCACGAACGCCGCCCGCAAGCCGCCCGCCACACTGTGCGTGATCGCCAGGATCAGCCGCTTCTGACGGGGGTGAGGTCGTGTTGGTCGGCCTATGCACGCCGTAAATGTCCGCCCTCCATCGCCCGAATACACGAGTCAACAGACCGGCCACAGCTCCGCGACCGGATCCTCGCGCGTCTGCCAGTGGCGTTCGGCTCGGCTCGCGCTCGGCAACTGCCCACGGTCGCGCCACTTGCGAGCCGTGTGCTCGCTCATGCCCGCTTTCGCCGCGGCCGTGGCCAGCGGCACATTCTCTCTGATCTCCTGCATCAGCAACCTCACTTGTTGGTCTTGGATCACAGCCTGCACCCCCTTCTCAAAGGAATGCAGTCTAGCCGCCAACCATCAGGCCGCACCGGAAATTCTAACTGTCGTTACACGGTGGCCAAAGTAAACGTCGCCGCCCAATGGACGGCAACGCTGGAAGCAAACTCACACAGCCTAGAGTGGAATAGATGGGAAATGACGGCACATTACGGGCGTCGATAGGCATGCTCATGATTCCTGCTCTTGAATTCACACAGAACGCAGAGGAACCCCCAAGGGCTGAAGAGATCTTGCCGTCTCTATGCCATCCTGTACTGCGCGGCGGCCGTCGCGACGGCCCCTCAACTGGCGCTCGCGGACGCTCCAGAGCGCGAGCCGGGGCTTCGGAGTGGGCGCACAGAAAACGATGCTGATCGCCGTACACACGGTGCCAGCACTATGTCTCCGGGTCGGGTACCTTTTGAGAGCGCTGCGGTGGAGGCAGCAATCGATCGCCCTGGTGGCGGCCGATTTCGACGTAGTGCGGCTGCCTGGAGGTGGCGCAAGTGGGTGATCGGATGTCTCACCTTGTGGGTCGCGTTGGGGCCTTCTCGTGCGCGCTATCGAGACTTCGCCGTCCGAATCGCCTTCAACGCCGGGCATGGCGCTATTTCGCGAGTTGGTCGGCGGCGCTATGGGCGCTCTTCGCTGTAGGACGAAAGAACGTCCTGGACCTGCCCAATCGCACGGGCTCACGGTCAAGGGGATGGCTGAGACTCGTCCGAATCCGCCTCCAAGGCCTCGATCGCATGATTCAGCGCCTGCTTCAGGTCTTCCGGAAACCTTGGAGCACCGGCAATCATACGTTCCCTCAGTGATTCCGGAAAAGATGCATTCCAGCTCTCGATTTGTGCACGTACGATAAGCACTGGCTCCGTTTCGCTCTCCGGTAGTTCTTTGATACAATCCGCCAGGAGCACGTAGAGTTGCTCAGGAAGCTTAGCGCTAGGTCGTTCCATTAAACTCTCAATTGTCTTCAGTTCGGTAAGGACTGCAAACCGGGTCTGGTTGCGTCTTGCAATCCGCTCGGCCTCACGGAGGTTCTCGTCCCACCCTGCCTTGATCCGCTGAACCCCAATTGTTGACAGGAACCCGACGACCCACCCGATCACTACCAAGAGGACTTCACCCTTCATACGGCTAGCCTACTCATTCGACCCACGGCGGTGTCAAGTTGCTCGCATCCAACGCCGATTGATCTGTGGCTTCAACATCTTGTGGCCGCCACATATGGTTGAGACGTGGGGATTCCTTGCAAGGCCAGACTGTGCCGTACTGATACTTGATTGGTTCATTGATGAACTCTAGAGGTCAGACAACGACCTTTGGGAATTAGGCGGACGCGAGCCTCGCCTAGTTCAGATGCATGTTGTGCCGGGCCGCAACCTGCTGGATCGCGGTGTCCCCGCGCAACGGTTCCTCCTGCGTCCGCGCTTTGAATCTCGCCGTAAGTTTCCGTCTCCTCGCCACCGTAAACTTGTCTCAACCCTAGCGAAGTCCGCCTGATCGCGCTGTCCGAAATTGCGGCACCGTCTTACCCGTCTCTCAGGCTATTCGGACGCTGCTTGGGGATCAGGCGCTCCGAGCCAGTCGCTGTATGGGGATCCGGACGGCCAAAACAGGCCACCGCAATAGGCCGAAAGTGTGGCGTCCGCGACTTGGTCCGCCAGCCACCACCTCGCTGGCTGCAGGTAGCCATCCCTCTCAGCAGATCAGCGACCTCCGAGGGCGGGCAACCGTCCGCCTCCATGCCGTGCCTAGAATGACCGCAGCGGGGGCCTGCAAGTCCGTTGGCAAGGCGTGCCAGAACATACGCTACTGTCGCTGGGTTGGCGATCCTGTGAGAGTGCGCAACCCAAGCGGATGCAGTTGGGGCGCCGATAGGATGCTGGTTGGTTTGGCCTGACGGTGCAAGCACCGTCGCCGAACAGCGCGGTGAACTGGTTTGGGTCGTCTAGACAACCGATCGGTGAATTCAAGGCGTGTTGGCGGACTCCACTACTCCTCTGAAATACCGACCGAGGGGACTATACCTCATTGCCATGTCATCATGATCTCTCTCCTACCGGTGCCGCGGACCAAGCAAGTCGAACACACGAGTTGACTTGCTCCTTGACCTTGAGTTGTTATAATATATACCATAATGGTCATACTTATAGAAACACCACCATTGGAGACGCCAGATGAAGCAGACTGAGCCGACGATCGAGCCCGATGAAATCCGCGCAATTCGAGAGGTGCTCGGCCTCTCCCAAGTAGAAGCCGGGGAACTGCTCGGTGGCGGCCCGCGCGCGTTCACAAAGTACGAGGCGGGCACCATAAGGCCTAGTGCCTCTGTTGTGAGGTTGCTGCGTGTGCTCGATGGGAACCCGGATGCTATTACGTCCTTGACGGGCCGCAAACGCCGGCCCGCTGGCGCTCGTGAAAGCCTCCCCCTTGAGGTGACGGGTGATCACATTGCGCTCTTGACAGAACGAACCTTCCCCGTGCTCTTGCGCAGGCTCCTCAGTGCCGAGGCCCAAGCGCACGGCCTGCCAGAGTACGGAATTCACGTTGCGGGGAGCATCATGACTCCGGACGGTGGCGAGGACGGGCGCATCACGTGGACCGAAGGCCCTCGTCGCACCTCGTTCCTTCCGTCCCGGTTTTGCCAGTTCCAAGTGAAGGCAGGGCAGGTCGCCCCCGCTAGAGCAGCGCGCGAACTCGTGAGCCGACACGGTCGGGTCAAGCCCATGGTGCGCTCCGCGCTAGAGGCCGGTGGCAACTACATCATGCTCTGTGCTCACCCTTACACTCAACAACTCATCGACCGTAGGGAGATGAGCATTCATTCGGCGCTTCGCAAAGCCGGAATAGAGTTTGATGAAGGCCAAGTGGACTTCCGTGATGCTGATCAGATTGCTGCTTGGGTCAATCGGTATCCCTCTGTCGCCGTCTGGGTGAAGCAGCGAACACAGGCAGGAATGGCTGGACCATACCGTTCTTGGACCCACTGGGCGAGCCGTGCGAAACACGACTCTTCACCTTGGGTTCAAGACGAGCGCCTCGCTAGATTGCGTGAGCCCATTCGGGATCTGGCCTCCGAGGCTGGCCGGACCGCTCGCGTGGTCGGGCCCTCAGGAATTGGCAAGTCTCGTCTCGTTCTCGAGGCCATGGGACCGTCCGATGGAGACGAGCGCCTTGGATACTCCCTAGCGGATCTCGTGCTCTACGCTGACGAATCGGACGTGGGCCACCTTGTCGTTATCGGTGCTGTAGAAACGCTCGTATCAAGTCGGCAGCGGGCTGTCGTGGTCGTCGATCGGTGCCCACCCGAGACGCATGCAACCCTTGTCGGAATGGTGCAGCGGCAGGAGGGACTGGTCTCACTCATCACTATCGACGAGGAAATCCCTGCTGATGCGCGGAGTCGGACCATCGTCGAAATGACGGACCGGGAGACCGTGATCAATGTCCCGGAAGCACCGTCGTCGGTAACCGAAGCCATCATCAGCTCAGTGTGCCCCGGGCTGCCCTCGGAGGATTTTCGGCGTCTCGCGCATTTCTCCAGAGGATTCCCCCAGATTGCGCATCTTGTCGCGCAGACCTGGACCCGTTCGAGGCCTCTCGCACACGCCACAGAAGAACATCTCGTCGAGTCGTTCGTAGTCGGTCGACGCTCGCATGACCGAGAATTACTGATCGGATCGGCGCGGCTTCTCGCGGCATTCCGTCTGGTGAGGGTTGATCATCCTGACGGCGATCAGCTTGCCGAGGTGAGTGCACGAGGGCGAAACCTCTCCGCCTCCGACCTCCGGGAAGGTTTCAACCAGTTAATCGACCGCGCGGTCGTGCGGCGCCGCGGTAGGTATGTGGCATTGCAACCGCGTCCGATTGCCTTGCACTTAGCCGAAAGGAAGTGGCGGGACTGGAGCCCGGATGAATGGGTATCGATTCTGGGTGGGGATGGAAGTCCTGATCTGAAGGTGGGTGCTGCGAAGCAGCTTGCCTTCCTCAATACGACTGAAGTCGCGCAGCAGGTCGTCGAGCACGTTTGCCACGGCGGGGGTCCGTTCGATGGCATCGAAGGCATCGTTATGCCAAGCCACACGGCAGTCCTTTCGGCCTTGGCCGAGATTGATACTTCCCTCGTAGCGGTCCAGCTTGGGCGTTCTCTCCGGCACTTTCCTGATCTGGCCATGGTCCGGGGCGACGTTCGTCGGCATCTTGTCTTGGCTCTCGAAAAGATTGCCTTCCATCCTGAAAGCTTCGATGAAGGTGCTCGCCTTCTCTTGCGCTTGGCTCTAGCGGAGAACGAGGTGTGCGGCAACAACGCCACTGGCCAGTTCGTGAAACTCTTCCCAATGATTCTTGGCAACACTGCCGCTGACGGAGCGGCGAGGCTCTTGCTATTGAAGGAGGTCGGGCGATCTGACGATCAGGCGCTGCGAAAGATCGTCGTCGATGCCTTAGTCAATGCATCGGCGACACATCACTTTTCGCGTCTTGTGGGTTCGGAGACGCATGGCTCCCGCCCCACCCTTTCGTCGTGGTATCCCGCAACGAAGAGTGAGGTCCTAGCCTACATCCAGGGCTGTATGGATCTTCTCGTTGAGTTCGCGACCGGAAACGATGATATCGCTGATGCCGCATGCGCTGGCCTTGGGAGGAGCTTTCCCGGTCTCATTGCGCACGGCTTCATCGACTTGGTCGAAGGCGTGGTCCACCAAGTTGCTCCAAAACGCGATTCTTGGCCAACGGCCCTCGAGGCGCTGGGCCGGTTCTCGAGAAATGAGGCCTTAGAGGCGGGACCAGAAATCGTCGGTCGAGTGCGTGCCTTGGTGGACGAACTTGTACCCCAGAGCGTGGACGCGCGTGTACACCTTCTCGTGACCGAAATGCCGTGGGGCTACCTTGCTGAAGAAAACCAAGACCACCAGCAGTTGTATCTTCGCCAAATTGGCGCCGTGCGCGAATTGGCTTCCGAGCTGATGCTAGAACCTGGTACCCTCAGAGGCCTCTTGGTTCGCCTGAGCAACCGGCTTGAGCCTAGGGACGGTAGGCATCCGCAGCGTATGATCTGCCCCTTCGGTCAAGCAATGGCCGACTTTGCCGATTCGCCTTTGGACTGGCTAGGACCCATCACCGAAGCTCTTGCTGAGGTTCCCGAAGAAAATCGTGACTTTGATCTGCTGTCTGGATACCTCGTTGGCATCAACACGGCTTACCCGGAGGAAGTCGAGCTGTTCAAACGAAAGGCTGCGGAGTCGGCCGTGCTTGCTCCTGCGCTTCCACTCGTATGCTGGCGCCTTCAGATCAGTGCCTCGGACATTGAACTAGTGCTCGCAGCCCTCGAAAAGGGCCTGCTTTCTCCATGGGGAATGATGCAGTGGGGCGGCGGTGGCGTCCTGAACGAGGTAGAGGCGAACGCGGTTGCACCTCTCCTTGATGCACTGGTTGACCACAGTGTGGAGGGATATGCCGTCGCGCTCGATCTTCTGGGGATGTATGTGCACCAAAGGCTCGACATCTTGAACGATTTTCGCCCGCAGCTCCGTAGAGCCGCAGAGAATTACTCGAGATACCCCTTACCACGCCACCACCACATGGCCGCCCTCCACTTCGAAGAATTGATGGGGTGGATGTTGGCACAGGGACGGGAGGATCGCGACGCCCGCGCGACCGCTCTGGTTTTGGCGCGGTCACTCTTTGGCCTTGAGGACAACACCACGGAGGAAACGCTAGGGACGCGCACGATGGAGGAAGGCATGATCGAGCCAGTTATCCGGCTGCTCCTCGGAGGCTTTCCCGAGATTGCATGGCCGATAGTGGGCCAAGGAATCCTCTCCGATCCCCGTCGAGCCTGGCATATTGGGGACCTCCTCGGGGGTCCCCTGTCGTCCGGTGACCGGCACGATCCTCCCATACTGAGTCTTCCGGAAGATGTCCTGTTCGAGTGGTGTCGAGCACATCCCGACGACGCGCCCGCATTCACTGCAGCGGTGGTGCCAGTCCTTACATCCTATGACCGTGAGGTTGAGGGACACGCCCTCCACCCCCGCATGGCTCGACTCCTCGATGAGTTTGGAGACCGCGAAGACGTGCTAAGAGCCATTAGAGGCAACATTTGCTCGTACTTTGGCTGGGGATCTCCGACGGGATATTACGCGCTCTACAATGCACCTCTGTTAAGGCTGCGTGAGGAGCATCCGTCTCCAAGAGTACGGCGTTGGGCCAAGGCAACCCTCCGCGAGATTGATTCACGGAGTGAGGGGATCCGTCGTGAAGAAGATGAGTGGGATGCTCGAAATGAAGTGTAGTCCCTCTGGCCCAACCTGAGGCCAATTCTCCGGCTAGCCCGTGGATGGGCACGGGCGAGCTGATTACGAGACCGAATGCGAATGGACGATGTAGCTTCGGTAGCTGAAGCGCCAACCTCCAATGGCGGGAGGTGGCTGTATGGTACTGCAAGATCGTGCCGAAAGTGGCGAATGGTCGATACGCACAAGCCAGCTCTTGGAGTGGGATGAGTTCCTCAAGTGGCCATTTTGGGGCGGACATGACAACCGTAGGCCGGCACGAAACGGTCTCCTGTTCCTGCCCATTCGGAATGCTGCCGACGAGCCATGTCGGCACGATCCAGAAATACGCTGGCGATCGCTACTCCCCAACCGCATCCCCCGCGCGTCGGGCGCCAGTGGAAGGTTCAGGCGTGGGACCCCGTTTGCCGGGCAGGTAGCAGCAGCTACTTGGCTACCCTCCTTCCATCGCCAGAATACGAGAACCCTGCACCGGAACGCTTCCAACCCTCCTCGAGGAGGTGGTTGCCTGTCTTGTGCGCGAAGAAGTCGAAGCTGCTGGCCCACACCCACCACGACGTGGGCATCCTCCAGATCTTCCTTGGCGATCGCTAGAGCGCAGGGAGGCTCCTCTAATCAGCGGTTCAGCCGTATTACGGTCCGGAAATCGGATAGGCATTTGACATCGCGGTGGATGTCAGAGCGAAGGCGGTGACCCGTGCAAGAGCGGCTCCATGCAAAGCGCGACCAAATCGGCGCAAGCTGTTTACCGCCCGTGTCTTTTCGCACCGTGGTGGTCCATCCGGCTTGCGACGACAGCAGCCCCATAGTCGGGGCAATGTGCCGGTCGCACGCCTCCACATAGCTCCCCGGATGACGTGGCTTGCGATGGCACTGCATCGGGGCCAGTTTCGGGAAGCCCGCTAACGAGAGCGCCTGGTAAAGAGTGACAGCGCCCCTAGTAGCGACGGTCCAAGACCTACCGGCTGCACACAGCCGACACACAGCGGGCCTGGTTCCGGCATGACGGGCGAGTGCGGACCCGGCTCCGCCTGCCGAAACCGGAGACGGTGCGCTGGCTGCGGCAGGGCGGGTTCTCGCGCGCTGTCCTAGCCCGCGAGCTGTGCTAGCGGGACGAGTGGCAGAACGCTCACGGCCGAGGGGGCGGTACCAGCCGAGGTCTCCGAGACCACGCAGCCGAGATTCGGCACACGGTCTGTCCGGTTCTCCGCTGTCAGCCGTCTCTGCAAATGGAAAGCGCGAGTCGGATGCCGCTGAAGCGCGGTTCTGACTCGGACCGTCCGAGCTGACTGGATGTCGTAAGGCGCCAACGAGAACATCGTGAACAGCGAAGTTGACCCAGAATATCCGCTCAGGGTAGAGCGCCTGCCAGGTGGCGACCGCAAGCTGATGGCCCCTCTCAGGGTGACCGGACTTCGTCAACGCCGGATTCGTGACGGACTACAGTTCGATACCAACGAATCTGCGAGGGTTCGTGAGGTGGTCCAAGGTGGCTATCGCCGGCGTTGTTCATGACTTTCTTTACCGGAACACAGACTGCCTGAGGATCGAGGTGGACGCAACTTGGAGGGAGTTGGCGCGGTCAGGCGAGCATTGCGCCGGCTGGTTCCAAGCGTGGGTGGCTTGGGTCATGCCATGATGGACGATAGCCTTCGTTCGAGGAGTCAAGGCGAATGAGGGGGAATGCGTGAGCATCCGAGTTGAGGTTCGGCTGGACCAAGAGAGCCAGTCGTTAAGGTGGGTCGCAACGGCCACGGAGGGGGGGAGATTCCTCGACGAAGTCGCAGTCTACGAAGACTCCGGAGCCGCCGCGTTCAAGGAAATTGCGGGCCGACTCCGAAAGCTGGGATACTCGGAGCCCGATGGCTATCACTTGCGAGTCTTTCGTATGGGAACAACTCGATGGGAATGGCGGCAGACGCCTGATTCGTGACAATTGTCCGCCCTGAAGGGCCCTTCAAGGGCGTTGTCAGGTTGACGGGGACAGAAGCGGTTCTGATCCGACAATCGATGCGTGTACTGTTCTTCAGCTACCGCACGTCGCCAAATCCCAAGCGTGGAGGGCCTGCTCACGGCACAGTCGTTGGATCCATGGAATTCTAGCGGTCGAATAGCTTGGTCAATCGATCGCGTCAAAGTCCCGTTTCGAAACGGGCGGGGGAGCCCTGATGAGTCATGGGTCGCGGCATCTGACAGTCCGGGTCCCGGACCAGCAACGAACGAGCCCTGGCCGCAGCCACTCCGGGAACCGGCCCTCCCCGCGCTACAGCGTCTTCCCCATCCAGCGGACTTCGCCGATAACGTCCGATCCCTGCCACCGGACCGGTGCTGACTGACCGTCATCGCTGACCAGTTGGCGGCCATCGCTGGACCTGGCGGCTCGCCTGGCAACCACCCCGTCACTGGTGCTGGCCACGAAGACCGCACCGTCGCGAAACTCTTTCCTCTGCAGGTCAACCAGGATCGAGCTACCGTCCGGCAGCATCGCCAGCACGCCGCTCCAGGCGCTCCGGCCGGGAGCGAACCAGGGCTCCCAGTTCGCCAGACTGGCGCCGGACCCGCCGAAGGCGCCGACGCCCACCATCAGGCCGGTCATGACAACCTGCGCCCTCCCGACCCCTCGCACGCCCCGGGACTGAAGGAACCCGACCACAACCACCGCGAACGCCGCGAGGCCGACCTCCCCGGCAAACACCTCGAATCCGGCGACCGTGTAGAGGTAACCCCGAGCAAACAGCTCCGGCGCGAGGAACTTGCCGAGGATGGCGAGCGCAGTCGAGTTGAGCGGCACGATGCTCAGGTAGCCGAGGGTGAGGAACCACCCACAGATCATCGCGTGCTGCCGACCGGCTGCCCGGTAGGCATAGGCGAACTCGGCCCCCGCCACCGGAAACGTACGGACCATCAGTCCGTAACTCCGCGCGATCACGAGCATTGCCAGCCCGCCGAGCGTGATGCCCAGTGCCGCTCCGAGCGGCCCGGCGGTCTCAAGGAAGTCACCCGAGAGAATGAAACAGCCGAAGCCGATGACGCAGCCGAGCGCCAGCGACGCGACCTGGAGCGGCGCGAGGACCGGCTTCAGTCGCGGACGCACTTTCACGAATCTGTCACCCAGGTGTTACGTCAGGATATCGAGCCCGAGGAGTCCAAGTACTTCCACCGCGCTCCCCGTCCGCGACCCGTTGGGCGGTCCATCGGGGAGTCCCGTGCAGCCTGCGGAAAAGGTCACGCGGAATTCGAACGGCCGGGCGTGGGAGAGCAGTCGAAGATGCCGTCGCACTGGTGGATGCGGCCAACCTCCTCCGGAGTGGCGGACTACACCAGTGGCCTCGATGCCATCCGCGTGGGATCCCCGCCGTCAATGCACGGCGCTCTCGCGCTCACCGAGGCATCGCAGAGGCCGGCACAAACCGGGTGCACGGTTCTTGCTGCACCATGGGAACGTGATGAAGGCCGTGAGCGTGCGTGCCCAATATGGAATAACTGCAGGTGAACCTAGACTCCGCAGTTGAGTCTTGCTCGGAGCCCTTCAGACTGGCTTGAATTGGTCGCTTGACCATGCCTGGCTGGCTCCGGCTCAGGCCGGCAGCAGCCCGGGCGGCGGATCCCGCACCTTGACCTGAAGGTATTTCCGCAGCGCGTACCCCAGGATCCGGCACCAGCGCTCGATCGCCGTCAACTGACGCGCGTCTTGCAATTCCCGCAGGAACCTCGTCAGCGCCACGAACGCCGCCCGCAAGCCGCCCGCCGCACTGTGCGCGATCGTCAGGATCAGCCGCTTCTGACGGGCGTGAGGTCGTGTTGGTCGGCCTATGCACGCCGTAAATGTCCGCCCTCCATCGCCCGAATACGCGAGTCAGCAGACCTGCCTCCGCTCTGACGCGCAGAAAAGAACTGGTCAATTGCGCGAAGAATATTCTGTAGATCGCCCCTGTGTTGGCGCGAATGCAGGGTCAGTTGGATCACTGATGCCGGAACCAGCACGATCCAAGCCTAGAACGCAAACCGGCCTCGCAATGGCTTCAGCCCGCTACGCTAACGGCTTGAAGTCGTCATGCTTCATAGGTGTGTGGCTCTTCCAGCGACCGTCCATCTCAACTAGAACGCGTTGCTTCGAGGGGGCCGGTTGCCGGTTAACCCGAACTACTCTTGCGGAATACTCTGGCGAGTCGTTCATGGCTTCGACTAGGTCCGTCACCAAGTATCGTGGTGACCATCCGATCACATGGTAGTCCTCGGTTTGGATCTGCACTGCGAATCGGGTTGCGGGATTCGTCAATTCTAGTGTGACGAACAACGTCTCTCCGACCTGCAGACGATCAATTCTCTCTCGGGCGGAATGTGGCACATGCCTCCAACCGTGGAGGAAGAATCGGCAAGTAAACTCGCCGTTCTCTCGCTTGTCGATTCTTGGGAAAACTTCATAGACGTCGGTAGCCCTGCGACCACCACTCACCGACAAGATTTCGAACGGATCTGCTTGCTCGCCAAGGCCAAGGTTCTCCAAGTAGCCAGCGCGATCAGGTCGCCCTGGAGCGATCACTCTGTTTGTGAACAACGGAAAGAGCTCGGGCGACCTATAGTCTCCGGTTAGCTTCGGAAACTCATAGAACAAGGGAAATCCTGCGGTCTCACATGCTCGTTTGGCACCGCCGATATAGCGAAAGCGATACGAGCGAGGTTGGGCTTCTGTGTCGAGTCGTCCAACTGGAAACCACCCGCGCTGCCGCTTGTCCTGCCATGCTAGGAATAGCGTGCTAGCACTCATCGAACCAACTCCTCTAACTGCCTGATATTGTAGCCCATCAACTCAATTGCGAACGACCTGGCGGGAGCACTCATCCAAGGGCCCGGAATCCGATTCACGATTGTTCGGAGCCTGTCCGCCGGCAGCGCGTCTAGCTCCAGAAGACCGGGGAGAAACAGGTCTGGGTATGCTTCTGCGCCTCTCTTCACCAGCTCCACCGGGCTCGGTCCTCGTGAATCGCGCTCTGACCAGTAGACTGCACCTCGTCCGCGGCGGGAGTAGTGCCCCACCGTCGAATCGGTCAGATGTCGACACCGCCGGTCGTCCAACAACTCTCGTCCCAGCGAGGACGCATGATCGAATGATGGGGCCAGTTCAAGTTGCGGGCCATCCTCGTCAAGGCGGCGCAGCACCCCCCAGTTCTCATGATGGCGATCCGTGTTACCAATTACCGCATCAAGGACGAGATAGGCTGCAAATTCAACCTTGGCCTTGTGTATCGCGCCTGCTTCCTGAAAGATCTCTCCGAGGACTTCCCAGATACGACCTAGGGTATGGCTTGATTGACGAAACCCCTCCGCGTCATGATACCCACTCAGATGCATCTCAAGCAGTTGGTTTCCATGGTGCAGTGACATATCCTCCAAGACGAACGACTTCGTAATCGAACCCTGTGCCTGTTCGAATTCTGCAAGTTCGACATGCGCATGTCGAACTTGCAGCGAGTCTGCCACTTCGGCGGCGATTTTCTCAGACCAGTGCTGTCCGGTGTTCGCCTGAGGGAACTTGAAGAGCCACTCAGAATCACCTTGATCCATTCGTTGAAACCAAAACTTGGATTTGCTCCCCATTTCTTCGGGGCTTGAGACCCACTCTGGCTTGACAGTAACTACAGGGAATTGCTCGGTCATCGTTCTGTGAGGCGCTTCAATATCCCCCGATGCTGCGTGAGGGTTCGCGGCTCAAGGCTATTATCGGAGCCGCCACGACGGCACGATACCCAGCCCCAATGGCCCGCCTGGTACTCCACTATGTCATCACCGTGCAGAAACCTAGCTCGGGGAGCGATTGTAATCATAAGATGTCAAGGAATCTGAATCCGCAGCCATCCGCAACCACGCATTCCAACCAGGACGCGAAGGCAAGCCGCCGCGGTTCGGGAGCGCACGCCGATTCTCCGTCCATTGCCGGGCGCACGGTGACCCCGACCTCCGAGCGCATTATCAAGGAGACCTCGGTGAAGCGCCGGAAAGCCATGGAGGTACTGGCAAATCGGTAGGCGGCATTACCGCGTCACTTGGGCCGATGCAGTTCGCGGCCATGAGGATGCACTACGACATGGCGGACTTCTAGGGTTCGTAAGCGGGTGCGCGCTGCTTCCTGCACAATGGGAACGTGATGAAGGCCGTGAGCGTGTGCGAGCTGAAGAATAACCCTTCGGCAGCACTAAGGGCAGCGCGCGAGAACCCCGTGATCGTGCTGAAGCGCCAACGGCCGGAAGCGGTACTCGTGCATTTGGAAGGGGATTCGATCCTCGGCGAGCCGGGCATCCGGCTGGCGCTCGCGACCGCCTTGTATCGTGAGCAGAATATCTCCCTTGGCAGGGCGGCCCGGTTTTCCGGACTACCCCTCGCCGAGTTCATCCAGTACGTTTCACAGCTTGGAATTCCCGTGATCCAGGGGACGGCAGCCAGCGTACGGGAGGACACGGACGCGATTCACGAATGGCGAAAGAGCTCATCGTCGCCGACCGACAGCGGACGGGCCCTGTCCGAAGCAACTCCGGGACTCGGCCCTCCCCTCGCTACAGGGTCTTCCCCATCCAGCGAACCTCGCCGATAACGTCCGACCCCTGCCACCGGACCGGTGCTGACTGACCGTCGTCGCTGACCAGCTGGCGGCCATCGCTGAACCTGGCGGCTCGCCTGGCAACCACCCCGTCACTGGTGCTGGCCACGTAGACCGCACCGTCGCGAAACTCCTTCCTCTGCAGGTCAACCAGAATCGAGCTGCCGTCCGGCAGCGTCGGCTCCATGGACGCCCCGTGTCTTGGTTCGACCCGCCGGGATCGTCCAGATACCGGACCCCAGGTCGACTTCCCGCCACTTGGCCAGCCGGACCTCGCCGGACCGGCACGCCGTCAGGACCAGGAACTCGAAGGCGGCTTTGGTTCCCGGCCAATCCTCGCTGTTCCGCACCGTTGCGATCGCGGCTGCGACCTCGCCGTGCGGCAGCGCTGCGGAGTGCTGGGTCGATCTTCCGTTCCTAGGTAGAGCCGCATCGAGGGTGGCTCCGGCGCGATCGTCTGTCCGGTAGTTCTCGGCGATGGCCCGCCGGAAGATCCGGCAGGGGTGCTCCGACCAGTACGCCGCCGCGAGCGACGCGCTCCGGATTCCGGGGTGCCCCCTAGGCCATCCCCGCCTCTCGCGGAGGCCGTCAGCGGCTTCTTAGGGCCGGTCTTTTCGCCGGTCACGGCCGAAATCGCCGTTCTTGGCGTATAGTGCCGGATTCGCCCGAAATCATCGAGACCCGCGCCCTCCCGGCAGGGAGCCGCACGTAATCCTGTCGGACCGGTAGCGTTCTCTCGCCGCTAGCGCGCACTTGCGCTTGGTCTCACCCGCGCTGGTGCATTCATCCACGTACTTGCCGATGGCCGTTGCCACGCGCGCAAGGCAATCCGCGTGCTCGCGGCCGGGGTGCGCCCCGACGCTATCTCCTGCGCCACCGGTCGCGTCCGGCAGGGAAGCTATCCCGCCCGGCGGGGGCGGAAGGGGCGCAGACACCGGGCGGGATAGATTGCAGCCGGCCAGAATGCCTAGGAATGCGCTAGCACTCGCAGCAATCTTCAATCGCTTGATCGCAAGCATTCTGCGGTGCGTCCAATTCTAGCGCTTGCGGCCGGATTCGGTGTGCCCTAAGGGGGGGCGGGCGGACGGATCGCTCCCGCCCGGGCTGCGGATCGCGCGGCAGCAGGCCGAGGAGGAGCATGAAGAGAAGCTGGGGGTCGCCCTTCCGAGGATTGTCGAGCGCTGGCTGGCCAGGGAGCAGCTCGGCAGGATCGAGGCGGCGGCAACGCGATTGGTGGGTGGCGAATTGGGCGGGCGTTAGTCGATGGCGAGCACGGCGCTGTCGGCGATGGCAGCGCAGGAGACGACGAACGCGGCGAACGAGGCGGCGCCAGCCGCATAGGTCCATCTGCGGCCGGAGAGTGTGGCGGCATCGAATGCCAAGAAAGCGAACACGCCGCAGGTGGAAGCGGGGGCCCACACCGCGTAGAGGGGGTAGTTCGCGAGGTGGCCGTGGAGAGCCCCAAGGGCTGTTTCGACGCGCGAGCACGACCACGGCGACGTAGATTAGCGATTGGAGCACGTGCAATAGTCGGATAGTCAGGTCAAGCACGGCCGACCAGAACAACGCCACGACGAAGATGGCTGCACGGGTCAAGAGCACGCGGTTCGTCCAAGTACGGACTCTATGACCGTCCTCGATTCTCTGTGCTCTGTGCGTTCAGTCTTTCCGTTTCCAAGGCGCAATCTTGGCCAGAAAGCGAGACCATTCCATGTTGAAAGCTTGCCGGAAGGACCGGCGCAAGAACAGGATGCGACGGCTCGTGCATCGATATGGCCAGCGGCTTGTAGGTTGCACGGACATTGCGGAGGTGGCTCTTTCGACGGCGGTCATGGAATGCGCCCTCTGATGTCGGATCATCTCCGAGCCCGCGGCGCCCTGAGACCCCTCAGCACCAACTCAACCCCGTCCCCCTCTCCTAAGAACCGCACTTCCTGCCCATCCTCCACGTCAAAAAATATCGAGTGGCTCAGTGGCCACAGCACCGCATGGGCCCCCGGCCACGTTAGCGCCAATCCCCGCCCCTCCAGCTCGACTTCAATCTCAATTCCCAGCTCGGCGAATACATAAGTCCCAGCATACCGCTGCCGCACGTCAGCCGGCAGATCTACCGGCACTCTCTCCGCGGGACGCGGACCGGACCACCTGTACGCCTCCGCCACGGTGATTGCGATCTCATGCGCCAGCCCGGACCCGGCATCCGAGTTCGTCATCACAAAGACGCCGTCGTCTCCATTGATGTACGCCGCGAAGGTGGAACGGAATCCCGGGTTCGAACCCCCGTGCCGAAAGCGTTCGCCGTCCTCGGAGATCCCTGGGCCCAAGCCCCAGTTGTCTTCGTCCGGGGTCAGCATCGCGCGCGCGAGTGCTTCGTTAAGCACACGTGTCGACTCGCCCCCCCGCGCCCGCTGCACTTCGCAGGCGAAAAGGGCCAGCTCACTGGGTGTCGTCCACAGGCCTGCCGCGGCCTGCTCCGGGAGGGTGTGCCAGCCACCGGGAACGGGGGTCCCGTCGGGGCGATAGCCAATCGCGATATCGCCTTGCCGGTCCGGTGGAATCGGCTGCTCGAACGTCGAGCGAACCATGCCGATCGGATCCAGCACGTGGCTGCGCATGACGTCGGGAAACGGTGCGCCGCGAACGTCCGCGATCAATTGCTGCATCACGGTGTAGCCGCCGCCGGAGTACTGCCAGCGCTCACCCGGCCGTCGCACTACGCGCACGGGTCCGGTGTTACCGCGACCGTCTAGGACTCCCAGCGCATCCGGGACCATTTCGTCCGGCCCGTAGCCGGGAAACCCCGACACGCTGAGACCGGCGCGATGCGTGAGGAGACCGCCCAGAGTCACGGGCGCCCCGGCGGTGAACTCGTGCGCGGGCACGCGCCAACTCGTCAGGTAGTCATTGACGTTGGCGTCCAGCGCGACGAGGTTTTCCTGCACAAGTTGCAGCGCCGCGAGCGCGGCCACGGGCTTGGAGATCGACCCGGCTTGGAAGAGCGTGTTCGTGGTGACCGGCCGTCTCGCTTCGAGATCGGCGAATCCGTACCCGCGCGCCCACCCGATCTCGCCGTCAACGAGCACGGCAATGCTGACACCGGGCACGCCGAGCTCTACCATTCGCTCGGCGAGAGAACTGCGAGGCGTTGGCTCACCAGAAATGACGAAGGTCGGGAGCAGCGCCGACTCGACCTGGGTGGCGGGTGCGTCAGGAGTGGCCTCGTCGCAGGCGGCCAAGGCGAAGAGAGCGAAAATGAGAAAAGAGCGCTGGATATTCATGGGGGCTCCGGACTGGTGCTCCGGTCGGACCCTTGCGCGGCAAGGCCGGCTGAGAGGATCGAATGCTAGCACGTTCGAACTCTTCGAAGGCAACGACCACGCTCAACGGCCGATGCCATCGAGTTCCGTAGGAGATGGTCCCGAATGTGGTTTCCGCTTGCTGAAGAGGCGCGCTTGTCACGACAGCCGCTTTCTTTCCCAGGACACGGTTCCTACCGGCCTAGGATAGGGGAGCCGCAGCCGGTCAGTCACGCTTTCGCTTGACGTCGTGGGCAACTTTGAGAATCACGACGAGACTCCGCTCGACATCATCGCCGGTTGTCGCCCTGGACGAGACGCTGATACGCATTGCAGTTCGGCCTCCCCACCGAGTGCCGCCGCACCAGCAGGTCCCGTCGCGCTGTACGCCCCGAATCACTTCCGCCGTGGTCCGGTCATCACATGGCAAAATCGCCGTCAGGCTAACTAAGTTATTAATTCGCTGCCCCTTGGGATTTTGAGGGTGCGATTCGGCGTCGTTGGTGCAATTGCAGCCCTCAGCGAGCACTTATCTGGCATATTGGATATCATAAAATACCCATTATGACATTTTGGAGGTGTGCATGAGAACCGAAACTTTTGCTTCCCAAACCGTCATCTCTCTGCTGCGCGAGAATACCGTCGTGCAACTGGACGACATCCTGCAGGCGTTCGGCAGCGCCAGCCGACGCACCGTATGCCGCAAACTGGTGGCGGCAGGCTGCCGCTCCAGCTATTCCCACTGCGGCCGCTTCTACACTCTCGACGAACTGGCCGCCTACGACCAGCACGGTTTGTGGTCCTACCAAGGGATCCGTTTCTCGCGTGCGGGAACTCTGCTTGCCACGGCTGCTGGTTTGGTCGAGCAAGCGCCCGCAGGGCGCTTCGCCGATGAGTTGGGTCAAATCGTCCAGCTCGAAGTCCAGAACGCGCTGGGCAAGCTGGTCCGCACCCGCCGCTTGACCCGCGACAAGCTCGCCGGCCAGTTCCTGTACTGCTCCCCCTTGCCGCAACGGCGCGAGAAGCAGTTGCGGACCCGCCGGGTGATGCTGACGGGAGGGCTGGGAGCAGCCTCGCCCGACAGCGGCGACGAGCAGCTCCGGCAGGCCACCGGCAGGCTCGTCAGCGTGCTCGACGAGCGCCAGCGTCGGCTGTATGCCGGGCTGGAATCGCTGCGCCACGGACGAGGTGGCGACAGCCGGGTCGCCGCCCAGCTCGGCATGGCCCCGGCCACCGTGGCCAAGGGCCGCCAGCAGTTGCTGTCCGGAGACTACGAGGCGGAGCGGATCCGCAAGCCCGGGGGCGGGCGCAAGGCGCTCGAAAAAAAAAGCCTGCACTGACCGTCCAGCTCGTCCATCTACTCCGTCACGACACCGCTGGCGACCCCTGTTCCGACCTGCGCTGGACCCGGCGCACCACCCGCAACCTCGCCGACTACCTCACCGATGTCCTCCAACTGCCGGTTTCCCCGCGCACCGTTGCCCGCCTCCTGCGCACCTTGGGCTACTCCCTGCGCGTGAACCACAAGTGCATCCCGTCCAGCTCTCCCGCCGAACGCAACGAGCAGTTCGAGTTCATCGACCAGCTGCGCCGCGACTACGCCGCCCGCAACACCCCAATTCTCAGCATCGACACAAAGAAAACTGATTACCCCGAAGTCACAGCCAAACTTAGGGGGCGAATATTTGTCGATTGAATGCCGGAATCAGTTGACACAAGATTCAGCTGGATGTATACTAAGTATCTGATCAGAAAGGAGTTATCTATGCCAAAGAACAAGGTCCAGTTCCAGAAGGGCCAGAGCCTGCCGGAGTTTCTCGAACTCTACGGCACCGTTCCAAAATGCGAGCAAGCCGTGTTTGAGGCGCGCTGGCCCAAGGGCTTCCGCTGCCCCAATTGCGGCTACCACAAGAGCTGCCAGCTGCGCCAGCGCAAGGTCTTCCAGTGCATCCGCTGCAAGCATCAAGCCTCGCTCACCGCCGGCACGCTGTTCGACAACACCAAACTGCCCCTGACGACTTGGTTCCTGGCCATTTACTTGCTCAGCCAGGCCAAGAACGGCATCTCGGCGATGGATCTCAAGCGCCAGCTGGGGGTGAGCTACAACACGGCATGGATGCTCAAGCACAAGCTCATGCAGACGATGCGCGAGCGGGACGACAGCCAGCCGCTGCGCGGCATCGTGGAAGTCGATGACGCCTATTTGGGCGGAGAGGCCAGCGGGGGCAAGCGCGGGCGTGGTGCTGAGCGCAAGACGCCCTTTGTGGCGGCGGCACAGGTGAGTGCGGACGGACACCCGGAACGGCTACGGCTGACCCCGCTGCCGGGCTTCCGCAAACGTGCCCTGCAAGCTTGGGCCGCGCAGCATCTGCAAGCGGGCACGCTGGTGCGCTCGGACGGGCTGGCTTGTTTCCGGGGCGTGCAGGCGGCTGGCTGTGAGCACCAAGCGCAGGTCACCGGAGGCGGCAAGGGCAGCTGCGAGACGCCCGGGCTGAGCTGGGTGAACACCCTGCTGGGCAACGTCAAGCGCGCGATCGACGGAACCTATCATGCCTGCGACTCGCGCTATGCGGGACGCTACCTGGCCGAGTTTGCGTACCGCTTTAATCGGCGCTATGTGTTGGCCGATCTCGTGCCGCGTCTGGTCTATGTTGCGGTGCGCACCCCGCCCCTGCCCGACCGGCTCCTAACTCTGGCTGGAACTGCTGGGTAATCAGGAAGAAAAAAGAGTTGGTCGGACGCTTCCGCAACGACGGCCTCACCTGGGAACCGGCCCCCGTCACCGTCAACGACCACGACTTCCGTTCGCATGCCTCCGGACTCGCCGCCCCCCACGGCATCTACGACACGCTCGCCAACCGCGGCTTCGTCTCGGTCGGCGTTTCCTCCGACACCGCCTTCTTCGCCGTCGACAACCTCGATGCCTGGTGGCGCTGCGATGGCAGTTCCCGCTATCCCGATGCCTCCCAACTCATCCTCCTCGCCGATTGCGGCGGCAGCAATTCCTACCGTACCCGCGCCTGGAAGTACGCCCTCCAGCACCGTTTCTGCAATGTCCACCAACTCCCCGTCACCGTGGCCCACTATCCTGCTGGATGCTCCAAGTGGAATCCGATCGAGCATCGCCTCTTCAGCGAGATCAGCCGCAATTGGGCGGGCTGCCCGCTGGAGTCCTTCGATCTGATCCTCAACTACATTGCCGCCACCACCACCCGTACCGGCTTGGTGGTGACCTCCCGGCTCAACACGAACGATTACCCCACTGGCATCCAGATTAGCGACGAGCAGATGGAAGCACTCGACATCACCCGCAACGAGCTCCTCCCCAAGTGGAACTACACCATCTCTCCCCGTCCCAAATGATAAGTTATTTCTGCGCTCGCCCAAGCCAGGGGTACCAAGAATCGGCCAATAGGGAAGAAGAGCCATGCTTGTCACTTGCCGGACAGGCATTTCACGGCAGATTAGCCGTCAGATCCACTAAGTTATTAATGCGCTGCCCCTAAGCGCGTTCTGGGGCGCGGTCTTCACATTGACGCTGGTCGCGGTGTACGGGCCGCACGCACTGGCGCTGCGATCGCTGTCGGGAATGCCCTCGGCCAGTTCCTGAACAGGGCATTCGAGACCGGCTCTTCCGTGAAGGGCGTGGTACGGAAGACGGAAGTGGCGGTATCGACCGTTGCGCCCTTACTGGCGGCGTTGACGGCCTACCTGGTGTCAGTCGGGGACTCTCGCATTGTCGTACCGGTCTGGCCGGCCCTCACGACTGAATGCGCGACATCCCGCAGAACCTCTAAGAAACCCTCTTGGATAACCCGCCGGCCTTAGGCGATTTGCCGACCTGATTTCAGGGCGCCAGCGCTTGAGTGGCGAAGTTATCCACTTCATGGCTAGGCACGCTTGCGTGCCGAGCAGCAAGATACCGAGACAACGCAGGACCGAGTCAGGATACGGCACGTGGAGTACCGCCAAGAGATATGCCGCTCCGATCAATAGAGCAAGAAACCCCGCCAAGCCGAATCCCAGCGCGATTGCGGCCACGGAAAGGAAGGACCGATCTGCATGACGCACTGAGTTGGCCGCCCACAATCCACCACAAAGTCCGAAAGCGCCATTGAGTAGTGGCGAGGCGGCGGAAGGTGCCACATGCACAGTCGCTAGCAGGCCGGTTCCATCCATTAGGCCACCATGCTATCACTGGCGCAGCCATCCGATGCTGGTGCTTGCCGATACGGAACGCAATCGAGCGGTATCAGATACTGCAGCGGATGAGTGCTCCAGAATCAGTGCCGTATGCTGTTCAGGCAATCCCGCGCTTTTCCTAGCTGCGCTGGCGAATATGGGCGACGAGGTGGCGACCTTCCTAGGCGAGCATTCATCTGCGCCGTAACGAGCATCCGAAGAAGTAGCTCAGGCAGGTGAGCCGACAGGCGAGCCTCTTCGACCCTGTACCCCCGATCCGACTCGTGCTGGAGGTGCGTCAAGCCGTGCTGCCGTACTCGGTGGAACTGATCGCAACGGCGCTGCGCCATCCTCAGCCAGACCCTGCTGAGGAGGATCGCATGATGGTCGTCGATCGTGGACTGCTGACTCCAGACTGCCTGCGACGCAAGTCCAGTAGCTAAGATTGGACGGCACACAATCTTTTGATGCCTTGGAGGTCTGTTCTTGGAGACTCGGTGAAACGACCGGCGGCCTCGTACCTTCAACTGATTGAGGCCGAGCCGCGCCTTGGTGGCAACCAGCGTCATCTCCCTGCGAGACTCCAACTCCGCTTGAGTCCAGCGACCACGGCACGCATGAAGGCCCTCTCTTCCTCGGCCGTCATATAGTCGACCAGAGACTGGACTATGGCGACCCCGAGGTCTTTGTCCGCCGCGCGACTGACTGCGCGACCGGTATTGACCTTAAGGTCGGCGAGGAGGACTACCTTCGCCGAGTCCGATTCTGGCTGACACAATGGTCTTGTGAAGCCCCGTTATGTCGCGCTCACAGCGCTCCTTCTGTTCCCTTGCTCGGTTCTGGCGGAGTGGGAAGGACAGAAGACCTTCCGGTTCCAGAGCGGATTCTGGATTAACCTCCACCATTTCCTCTTCCAGCGTGCTGTCGAACAACCAGCAGACAACATCGCCGCCCCATCCGGTCTCGCTCCCGAGCAGTCCCAAGACTGGAGCAAGGCGCTCAGCTATTACCACGAGCAGTTCGATGGCAAGAACCTGCTCGATCGAGACATGGCGGTAATCAAGAACGCGCTAGGGGATGTGGGTAACGCCCGTTCCCTTAATGCGACTGGTCTGGATAGAGGGCTCGTTGATGCACTGGAAATGGCGGCTCCAGTCTACCGAGCCGTCTGGTGGACAGCGCATGATCGGAGCAACCGCTCGCGGATTGAGCGGCTGATTCCCCTCATAGCTCGACACGAGGGCGGGCTGAGAATCCGCCTCTCAGAAATCTACAGGACCGAATGGCCGGGCCCCAATATCCAAGCCGATGTCGTGTTCCATGCAAACTGGGCTGGCGCTTACACGACGTTGTATCCTACTCGGATTACGGTTTCCAGCGAGGACGCCGGAGAGCCGCCGCCGGA
Organism: Bryobacterales bacterium; assembly: GCA_965207255.1. Lineage (GTDB taxonomy): Bacteria > Acidobacteriota > Terriglobia > Bryobacterales > UBA6623 > VXMF01. The sequence goes on from OZ242276.1 coordinate 3,385,465, forward strand.
GACCTTGGAAATCTTGTTCCACGAGGCTTCCCATGCCCTGATTGGCAAGGTCCAGGCATCCATCAGCCTGCAAGTTCGGTCGCTTGGGAGGCTGCTTCCCAAGAAGTCCCTGTGGCACGCCGTCCTCTTCTATTCGACCGGGGAGATTGTTCGGGAGCGCATTCCTGGCTACACACCATACGCCCTCAAGCATGGTCTTTGGGACCGGGTTTGGCCCGACCATCTCGGTGTCCTCGGGAGAGAGTGGAAGCCGTACTTGGAGGGCAAGCGGGGGTTTGAGGCTGCGATAGAAGCCCTCATTGACGGACTAGCAGCCGCCCCATAAGCCTACAGATCAGTTGCGGATCACTTGCTGCGATGCACAGTCCTCGGAGAGATCGCCATCGGCTTTTGAGACCCCGACGGCATAATAGATTGTCCTCAAGCTTGCAACCTGCGATTCGTGAGGTGCCCTGCGCATGCACTACCCTGTCTGACCGAAGGTAGATGTACTGTCCTGTAGCTGAATCACTGACAGCCTGTGTGCTCCCAGCTCTTGACTCACTTGTCGACTCGACCCTCACGTTCGGCATAGCTAACGGGCCCAATCGAAAACAGGATAGCTAGCGCACGCACCTGCGACGTTGAACCCTCGGGCGTGCGGTTGGAATCGGAGGCCCCGCACTCGCCCCAGCCGCTAGTAACCGCAAGGAATGGAGCTCGCAGCCCTTCGTCTCTTCTGCATCTCCCGAGGGAACCGATAGGGCGCTGGAGGTCGCACCGGGACGCCAAGTCGACCCTGCCGCAGCAACCGCTGGCTGGTCGGGACGCCGGTGCGCGACCGTGCGAGGGTTCGCGGAAACTGCGACTGCGCCTATTCTGGGCCGTGGCAGATACACCTGAATTCCTCGTCCAGTGCGCTACGGCTGACGCCGCGCCTCTGCAATGGGCTGGAACTTGGCGCATGCCCGAAGCCCGCCTGGTAGTCGACCGATCGAGAATGAGTCGACGGCGGGCCAAGTCGAGTCCAGGGCGACGGCACGAATTCGCCGTGCTAGGCTATGCGCAGGCAGGTCGGAATCGCCGGTCAGGCTCCGCGTCTGCCCGATTTACGACCTATCTGGACGGCGGAGCGGCGCGGTGACGCACGAATGCGGGCGGTCGACGTCGACGGACTGACCTTCACTTACGCGTCCGGGAAGAATCCGGCCGTTCGGGGTCTGTGCTTCCGCATCGAACACGGTGAGATCTTTGGGTTTCTAGGGCCCAGCGGCGCCGGCAAGTCCACAACCCAGAAACTGCTGATCGGCTTGCTGCGGGGCTACGAGGACACCGTCTCGGTGTTGGGGCGCGACGTCGCTGACTGGGGAGCCGACTACTACGAGCAAATCGGCGTCTCCTTCGAACTGCCCAACCACTATCTGCGGCTGACCGGGATCGAGAATCTGGACTACTTCAGGGCACTGTATCGGGGCGAAACCCGACGGCCGGAGGCGCTGCTCGAGATGGTAGGGCTGGCAGAGGACGGGGAGCGCCCAGTCTCCCAGTATTCGAAGGGGATGAAGACCCGGCTGGGCGTAGCGCGCGCCTTGCTCAACAATCCGCAGCTGATCTTCCTGGACGAGCCGACCGTGGGCCTGGACCCGGCTAGCGGGAGGCGCATCAGGAACCTGATCCGGGAGATGAAGGACGCTGGGCGCACCGTCTTCCTGACGACGCACGACATGACAGTGGCTGATGAATTGTGCGACCGGGTGGCGTTCATCGTCAACGGAGAGATCGGGCCCGCCGAATCGCCGTACGATCTCAAGCTGGCTCACGGCTCGCGGAAGATCACAGTGGAATACAGCCTTGAGGGCAGTCCGTGGAGACGCGAGTTTCCGATCGACGGCCTCGGCGCCAATGCCGACTTCCTGGCCCTGCTGCGCGAGGCCGCCGTCCACACGCTCCACTCTCAGGAAGCGACCCTTGAGGACGTCTTCCTTCACGTCACCGGGCACAGCCTGAAGTAAGCCGATGCTTAGGCTGGCCGCGACCGTTCGCCTAGATCTTCGCCTGCAAATGCGGAACGGCTTCTACTACGCGGTCGCCTTCGTGCTGGTCTGCTGGTTCGCCCTGCTCGCCTTCCTCCCCTCCGTCGACTGGGGCTACATTCTGCCAGCCTTCGTTGCCGGGAACCTGGTCATGGTCAACTTCTACTTCGTTGCCGGACTCGTACTTCTCGAGAAGCGCGAGGGGACGCTGGAGGCACAGGTGGTCACTCCACTCGCAGCGTGGGAGTACCTCGTTTCGAAAACGGTGACGCTGGCGGCGCTCTCGCTGGTCGAGCAGGTCGTCATCGTCTGGTCGGCATTCGGAGGGGGCTTTGCGGGAGGTCCGCTGGTCTGCGGAACCGTGCTGGCGGCGATTCTTTATTCGCTGACGGGGTTTGTCCTCGTCGCCCGCTATCGGTCGATCAACGAGTACCTGATTCCGTCGGTCCTCTTCACGGCCGTTCTCTCGCTCCCGGTATTCCACTACTTCGGCCTCTGGGATACCTGGCTGCTCTATCTTCATCCCCTCAGGGCGCCGCTCGCACTGCTAGCCGGCGCATTCAGACCGATTCCCCCGTGGCAGTGGGTTTACGGCGTGCTCTATTCCTCCATCTGGGCCGGATTGCTCCTGATTGCCTCCCAGCGGGCTTTCGACCGTTTCATCGTGGCGCGCAAGGGGAGCCACTGATGCCGACTGCCATCGCCGTGATCCGCGCGCTGGGGCTGATCGACGTCAAGAGCGTAGTCCGCGACAGCATGTTGCGCTGGCTGGTCGGTGTGCCGATTGTCTTCGCCCTCGCTTTCCGGTGGGGTGCCCCGGCTCTCAGGGTTTGGCTCGGAGAGCGCTACGGTTTCGACCTCGGTCCCTACTATCCACTCCTGACAAGCTTCCTCGTAATGATGGTTCCGACGCTTCTAGGCTCGGTCGTTGGATTTCTGCTTCTGGATCAACGGGACGATCGAACCCTCACCGCGCTCCAGGTCACCCCGCTCACGGTGGCCGGGTATCTCGCGTACCGCACCGCCGTCCCGATGCTCGTGAGCGTGCCCGTGATGATGGCGAGCGTTGCGATCGCAGATCTGGTTTCGATTGGAGCCGGCCGCATGCTTGCTGCGGCCGTGCAGGCGGCCCCCGCGGCACCACTTTACGCTCTATTCGTAGCCGCGTTCGCGACGAACAAGGTGCAAGGGTTTGCCTTGATGAAGGGCGTCGGCGTGTTGACCTGGCCACCGGTTCTCGCCTGGTTCGTGTCGTCGCCGTGGCAAGTGGCGTTCGGAATCGACCCGCTGTATTGGCCGCTCAAGCTGTTTTGGATGTTGGAGGCGGACGAGCCCCGCGTTTGGCTCTACTTCATAGTCGGCCTGGCCTACCAGTCACTCCTAGTCGCAATCCTGCTCGTCCGCTTCAAGAGCGTAATCTCACGGTAGTTGGGTGCGCTCGCCGAGGCGAGCGCCCGGCTGATCCAGCAGTGCGTAACGGGTGACTCGGCCGAAGTCGGGTCTGGGGTGCACCCGTGCAACAGGACATCACCTCGGGCCAGCCACCGGCCACGCGCGGTTCCATTCCGCGCCGGCGTCCTCGCTAGTACCGGAAAGCGCTAGGACAAGGCTCCGACAAGCACGGCGGCAGCTCTGATGATCCAGTCTTCGGACGTGCCTGGCGGGGATCGGCCAACGCTCGCCGCCGCTGCTAACCTATCGCCATGAAGGCCCTAGTTCTCAGCGCCACTCTAGCAACGCTCGTGACGAGCCCTGCGACCGGCGCGGTCCAGTTCCGGCATCAGCAAATCGAAGACCAGCTAGGCATCGGGTAGGCCGTGTTGTGCGAGGACGTGGATGGCGACGGAGACACGGATATCGTGGCCCTGAACGAGACGCAGGTCGCTTGGTGGAGCAACCCGAACTGGGAAAAGCATGTTGTTCTGGATGGCGCAACGGAGGCAGATAACGTGGCGATCGCCGCGCACGATATCACGGGCGACGGAAAGGTTGATTTCGCCATAGGCGCGGCTTGGCGACCGAGCGACACGCGGGGCGGAGGCACGCTGCAATGGATCGCCCGCCGAGAGGAACCGAGCGCGGAATGGGCTCTGCATCCTCTCGCCAACGAGCCGACCACGCACCGGATGCGTTGGGCCGACACAGATGGCGACAGTCGTTCGGAATTGATCGTTGCTCCGCTACACGGTCGAGGCACGAGCGGCCCGGAGCACTGGGTCGGAAACGGCGTAAGGCTACTCGCCATGACGCCGTCCGAGCGACCTGCTGCGCAGCCTTGGCACCAGGAGGTCATCGACGATTCATTCCACATCGTTCACAACTTCTGGGTGCTGAATTTCGATGACGACGAGTCCGACGAGTTGCTTGTCGCTTCGCACGAAGGCGTGCACCTGCTGGATCGAGACGGCGCGGGCAAATGGTTCCAGACTCAGCTCAAGAACGAGAACTGCTGCGATCCGCTAGAAGACCCGACCTACAATTGAGGCAGAGACATGTACAGCCAAAGCCTTGCCACCTTGCTCGTCGGCCACCTTGCAACTACCGTCTGCGCCTATGCCTATCCGCCAGAGCGAGCAGCAAGAGAAGGACGAGTGATTCACGCAACGTGGTCACAGATACAGACAATGATCCGTTCCGGGAGCTACCGTCCTGTCGCTATTGTTCGGACTGGCCCTGACGGCAAGCAAAGGAGCAAGGCAAGGCTTGAGAGCCCCTCAATCAAGCACGTTCCTGAATCGGAGGAAGGCATCTCTATCAGCATCCTGCCGAGCAAGGGGAGTGTCCCTCTCCCAAGGTCAGACGTGTATTCCATCCGATTCACTCCCATCAAGAACAAGGCCAAGTGGCGTACACCAGCTGCACTCGTTGCAGTCCCCATCGGCCTTGGCGCCTACCTACTCTCATTCCTACCGTGGGGTGGAATCCCGGAGAGTCCTGATGTAGGCAAGACCGGATTTGCACTGGGCGCTGCTGTGGCATTGCCTGTTGCGGTCTACATGCTGGCGCAACGTGCAGATCGAGGCAGGAATGCGGTACATGTAATTGTGCAAAGAGAAAGGCTCAATTAGCGAAGGCTCAATTAGCGAAACGTCAGACCGCACCCACGGCGAGTCGTGTCCGGCTCTGATGACGCTCCTTCGTCGATTCCTCACTCCTCTTGGGCCTCGATCACTGTCAACAGGTGTTTGGCCCGGGATCTCGCGACGTAGCGGTTAGCATTGGCCCGGGCGCTGTCGCCGTTGCGCGCGGGCTTCTCGACGATCACCACCGAGTCCGCCTCCAACCCCTTGAAACGCTTCCAGGACGTGATCAGCACGCCTCTCCCCTCGTTCCACTCCCGTAGCTCTTGGGTCAGCGGAACGGTGCCGAAACGGGTCGGCAAGGTAACGCCCGACACCGAGGGCACAAGGACCGCGACTTGGGATCTTGCCAGACCGCCCTAGCCGGAGTGGCAGAGTTGCAGGACGCACTGTTTTGCCTTGCGGAAGGCATCCTCCATGGTCCGGGCACGGACAACGGCGGGCTGGTCTCCCAGCGGGGCGCCGTCTATGACCCGGTTCTCGTATCCGGCAAGCGAGGCGCAGTGCTCCGCGATGCGGACCGTATTCCGGCAGTTGACCGGCAACTCGTACGGACTGCCGAGTTCCTCCGGCAGGGCCAGATCGTCCACGTAAAGGTTTTGCTGCGGATCGTAGAACACGTAGTAGCAGGCGTCGCCGCCCGGGCTCCGGAAGACCGCCTCGAGGCTGGTCCACCACAACTCGTGGAAGTCCTGCCCCTCGTCGACCACCACCGTGTCGAACTTGTGCTCCGGGCCCAGTACGTCGCAGGCCTCGATCAGCGCCTCGGCGGCCTGCACGTCCCAGAAGTCCTGATCGTTCCGCTCCCGCCGCTCCCACAAGGGCACGCCGGCCTCCTGGCAGAGCCGGCTGGCGAGGCTGTGGTAGTTCAGGACCACCAGCTCGTTCGCGAACGACTCGGGAACGGCGGCCTTGAGCCAGTCCTGCAGCGGCTGGTTGTAGCACAGCAGCAAGGTCCTGCGCCCCGCCCGGGCCTCCCTCTGCGCCTTGGCCAGGGCAAGCATCGTCTTCCCGGACCCTGCCACTCCGCGGATCGCCGCCTTGGGCTGGTGGGCGAGGTAGTCGAGCAAGCGGTGCTGCTGCTCCGTTAGCCGGCGCAGCCGTTCTTCCTGGTCCTCGACCTTGCGCCAGACAACGGGCACAAGCTCGTAGCGCGGGTACAGCGCCTCGCGAACCGACTCGATTTCCCGGTCACGCAGTTCCCGGTGGTGCGCTCGCCGGAAGCTCTCGAAGACCCGCCGCACCGAGACATCCCCGTTCCTCAGCCTGTCGGCATCCAAGACCAACTCGGGCTGGATGCTCGGCGGCAGCGTCCCAGAAACCTGACAGTCCGGAAATGCCACCGCCGCACCGTATGTGAACGGCAACTCACCGCCGGGCGTCCTGAATCGGCGCTTCACCAGCTCGATGATGTCGTGCATGCATCGGGTTGCCTGGGCGAACGGGTCCTTGTTCAGCAACCGCATCTCGCCTCGCACCTCGCGGACCCATTCCCGGCCGTCGAACACCAGCGAGCCGCCCTTGACCTCGACGAACAGCACGCCCCGCTGGCGGTCCAGCAGCACGAAGTCACACTCGCCTTCTTGGATCGTGCCGCGTCGATCCCGCGCGAGCCAGTTGAAACTGTGAAAGACTTCGACGCGGCGCGGCAGTTGCTCAACCAGCACGCGGGCCACCGCCCGCTCGCCGGGGTTCTGGATCTCTTCCGGATTCAGTGCGGGGAACAGCCTGCCCATGGGTCGCTCCTGCGTGACCTGCGCTTCCCAACGAGCATAGCCAAGGCAATCGCTGGTGCAGCAAGGGGCGGTTCATGGCACTCCCGTCCAATACACCGGAAAGAGGGCCGTGCAAGCCTGGAGAATCCAGATCACCAGTGATGCGACACAACCGGTGCCTCCTCGGGCTTCGTGAAGCTAAGAGTTAGTCGAGACTCAAGGGCCAAGTGAACATATGTGGACGGAAAACGCACGCTGGGATCCTTGGAGGCCTTCCATGCTCTGCTCGGTCGTTGACAGAACTGTCCTAGCTTGTCGAATCGAGTTACTTGAAGCGTATGCAGAAATCGCAAGCGCGTCCGAATCGCACTTTCTTGTCCGCTTTCCAACAATGCCCGCAGCCGTGCTTACCAAAGAACCACAGCACGGGGTCAAGGGCCGCGCATGTGCCTGCGATCCCGGTTGGTCCTGCGATATCCACCTCCGACACGGCATTCATCCAAACTTCGTGGATAACCGGTTTGGCCTCCCGAAGCGGCAGGTCGTGCGTCGCGGCAACTCCAAGATTCTCGGTAACCAGCCGCACTTGAACATCCACCGCGACAGTGACGGTTTCGATGCGAGAAATCAGCGCTCGACCCGGATTGACCATCATCCGGATCCACATTGGCCCGACCTTCGGGCCGCGTAGCATCGGAAAACGATTGCGGCCGCTATTGTCGCGCGATTTCTCGAGATCCCGTAGCACTTCCTGAGCGTCACCTTGGCCAGCGTCGATCACCTGCCTCACAGGGGACTGGGGCCCGGCAGACAAGCTCTTGGAGATCTGGAGCCATGCTCTTGAGTCGGGACCGTGCCTCCGGCTAACCCGTGCGACCTTCAGCACCTCGCGTAGCACGTCTAACTCAAGCCCGGCCACATGCTGTGGGTCGAAGGTCTCTGGGCGATCCCTATAAAGGCGCATCCCGGCTTTCCAGAGTTGGGTGGCATCCCGTGCCCGATTCATCGCTGAAATGAACGTGAGGAAGAGGCGGACCGCACGGTCGTTCCCGCCAAGGGAACGTACGCACGTCGCGCTCTTGACGCTATCCAGCAGCGCCGAATTCTGCCCGGCTTCGCGTTCCGCACAAGGCGTGAGCAGTTGCTGAACGGCCTTGACCTCGGGCAGGTTACGCCAAGGATCGCCCTCGTCCTGGGGCATCCTCGCCGCCGAACACGTGGACTGGGCCGGTCCCGGGGCATCTGAAGTCATGCAGCGTGAAGCTAGGTCGAGGCCGTCTCCGTAGGAGTCGTCCGCGATCAGCTTGGCGATGCGACCGGCGCGCGATCGGTCAGTTGCAAGGTGGGCACCTTCCTTCAACTTCACGCGCCACTTCTCCCTAGTTGTTCTCGATACCACGCCTGCTGGCGGCCGACCCCCGATATCCGTGCAAGTGGTCGACGAACGCTGGCCCTCGCAGCGCGCAGGCCTCCCTCGAGGCCATACTTGACGTAGGTTGCACCGGCGTGGATCTCGATCAGCTTGTCTCGCAATGACGGGATGCGACTCTTCAATTCCTCGAGTACACGAGCCGACCAAGCCCACCGAGCCTCAGCCGCAAGATCTCTCAACGCGAGGTCGTAGGGATCGATGTGTTGGTCAGGGTCCAGCAATCCGTGTTGCGCGCTGAGGATGTACCACGGACGGCCTAAGCTCTCGGCATAGGCGCGCCGGCACCTCCAGAGGGGTGAACTATACAGATCTTTCGCCGCGCTCCTCGCTGCATGCTTGCCTTTCACGCACCCAACCAACACCAAGTCGGGCGGTCGCCACGACACCATGGGAGCCTCCGGTTCAGACCAGCTCATACTGGACAAAAGTAAGCCCAAACCTGTGGCTGTTGCAAGGCAGCTCGCGGGGAAGCTGCACTCGCCCCGCTTAGTGAACGAGGAGGGAAGTCACTTATCTTGGTCAGGCTCAACGAGGCTCGTGTCCAATGCAGTGACGCCGGAACAGTCAAGCTACTGAACAACGTGACCTCCCGAGTTATAGGCCCATAGCATCTCCGAAGCCAGCGCCGTCGCCAACGCCCACCTCACCATCGTCGTTCCGATCCCGAGAGCGAGGTACTGGGCTCGATACATTGGTAATTGCATGGATCCTCCGGGGACCTTGCCAGGACCTGCCAAACAGATGAACGCGGACAGCGACACTCTACCAGACGGGTCTGGCCCCCGATCAACCCACTCCTCCGAGAGGGTCGAACCCACGAGGCAGACTAGGGATGCGAGGAGTAAAGAGAGATCGCGTCGTGTCCGCCCACTTGATGAACTCTCTGCCGGGTCTGGCGAAGCTAAAGAAGCCCCGGAATCCACCGAGGAATCGGGTGCCGTTCGGAGCCTCTCTTTGGCTGGGTCGCAATCAGACGGCGGAGAGGGTGCACACATTCCGCCCTCGTACATCTTGGCCGGACGCGGCAAGCTCGAACGGGCTGCAGTGTGTGACATGTTGGCACTCTTCGAATGCTTCTCGGTCGTGAACAAGGGCATCGACCAGGGCAGGGACTGGACGCGCAAGCGACGGGAAGACGACGGATTGCTGCCGGCATTCGAGCGACGTGTACAGGAGAAGTCTCTGCCCGCTGCAAGGCCGCGCGGGTGGCCTGCTCCAGCGCTTCGAGATCGAACGCAGCGCGCTCGCGCCGGGCCCGGGCGATCACGTTGAGGAGCTGCCCGACCTCGGCGCTCCAGGTCCCAGTCGGTGTTGCTGGTGCGCCGGCGGGACCGCCTCCCGCGCCATCGACTAACGCCCGCCCAATTCGGCATCCACCAATCGCGTTGCCGCCGCCTCGATCCTGCCGAGCTGCTCCCTGTCCAGCCGACAGCGCTCGACAATCCTCGGAAGGGCGACCCTCAGCTTCTCTTCATGCTCCTCCTCGGCCTGCTGCCGCGCGATCTGCAGCCCGGCCGGGAGCGATTCGTCCGCCCGCCACCCTAGGGCACCCCCGAATCCGGCCGCAAGCGCTAACATTGGACGCACCGCAGGATGCTTACGATCAAGCGATTGAAGATTGCTGCGAGTGCTAGCGCACTCCTAGGCATTCTGGCCGGCTGCAATCTATCCCGCCCGGTGTCGGCACCCCTTCCGCCCCCGCCGGGCGGGATACCTTCCCTGCCGGACGCGACCGGTGGCGCAGGAGATAGCGTCGGGGCGCACCCCGGCCGCGAGCACGCGGATTGCCTGGCGCGCGTGGCAACGGCCATGAGCAAGTACGTGGATGAATGTACCAGCGCGGGTGAGACCAAGCGCAAGTGCGCGCTAGCGGCGAGAGAACGCTACCGGTCCGACAGGATTACGTGCGGCTCCCTGCCGGGAGGGCGCGGGTCTCGATGATTTCTGCTGAATCCGGCACTAAACGCCAAGATTGGCGATTTCGCCCGGGACTGGCGAAAAAACCGGCCCCAGGAAGCCACTGACGGTCTCCGCGAGGGGCGGGAAGGGCCTAGGATACCCCCGGAATCCGGAGCGCGTCGCTCGCGGCGGCGTACTGGTCGGAGCACCTCTGCAGCCGCTCCGCGGTTGAGCTGTGCACGGCCGTCAACCGGCCGATCCACTGCCCGCTTGCCCGGCTGTGCGAGTGCGGTATGACGGAGTCTTGAGCCATGGCGGTGATTCAGACCTACCGGGACGGGCGATACGGGTGGCGCTGCGAGGATTGCAGCAGGCCGCGTTTGGAGATGGCACACCGCGGGCCGCGCAAGTCGGTTTGCAAGGCGTGCCAGAACAAGCGTTACCGGGGCCTTCGCGGCGATGCCCTGCGGGAGAAGAACCGCTACCGGATGCGACTGCGACGCACGGTTCCGGAGCGGGGGCGCTGGCAAGGCACCATCGCAGGCCCGGAACAACGCTGCTTCCCCTTCAGCACCCGGCGCAGCACGCCGCAGACACAGCGTCGTCAACGCATATGAGAACAGGTAGTCGTTCCAATTGTCGCGAAACCTATGCGCCAGAGGTATCCTCTGAATGGTTGGACTGACGACATCTCGGCATACTGATCGTCGGACACGTTCAACGCAGCTCTGCACACCAACTTGAAGTCGATCTTCGCGTCGTCCCGTCTGCTGTAGTTGTAGAGTTGAATTCTACAAGCGCCTTGCTGCTCGATTGATGGGCTGAACCACATGGATTGAGCACCGGATGTGGGTCTGCACCTCCGATACGAATGCCACCGACTCATCAGCTGAACGTCCTCCGCGTCTTCTTGGCTTCTCCTAACGATCTCGTAGACGAGCGGAGAGCAACGAAGGAAATAGTAGACCGGCTCAATTCGACAATCCGTCACATTGGCTGGGTTGTCGAGCTCTTGGCATGGGAAGATCGGACACCCGGATTCGGCCGGCCACAAGAGCAAATCAACGAGGATGTCGATGCTTGCGATCTTTTCTTGGGAATTCTCTGGCGCCGCTGGGGATCGCCAAGTGGCAGTTTCGCCTCTGGATTCGAGGAAGAGTTCGACCGAGCCGTCAGCAGGAGGCGGCAGTCGGAATCTCCAGAGGTATGGATCTACTTCAAGTGTGTCGAGGACGCTTCGGATCCCGGCGAGCAACTGCGCCGGGTGCTCGCATTCCGAGAGGAGGTTGAGCGGCGGCGTGAACTGCTCTTCGGTCGGTTTTGCACCATACGCGAGTGGAGGGACACCTGCCATGACGCTCTCCTAACGTACGTGCTCAAGCGAGCAAATCCGGAAGTTCCGGAAATACAATCGACAGCTAGCCCAACAGCGCCGTCTCGACTTGGGGCCACAATTCAAGCTGGCCTTCCTCGCTCTAAGGGGCAGTTGCCCGAGCAACTGCTCCGAGTGTCTGAAGAACTTGGACACGCGGCTAGAGAGCCAAGCGCAGCACGATTCAATGCCAAGTTGTTGGCCCGCGAAGATTTCGATCTTGTCAGGCTTCACCTTCTTGGGGCGTCACTGCTGTACGAGAGGGTCAGCCAAGACCCCCTTTCGAACCATGCCGCCAACCTTGTCTATCGACATCGAGATAAACTCGGCACTCTTACACGGCCTGAACTGCGGCTTGCAATCGAGTCCATGCTTTGTGAGGGGAACAGCTATGTACCCGGGTGGTACTGGATCAAGGCTATACCAGATGAAAAGGTTGCTCAAAATCTTGAGAGTGTCGTAATCGACCACTCTGAACCAGAAGTGAGAACGTCAACCCTGAACCTTCTCGCCTCGCGACCAGTCCTTCCGGGCATGACTCGAACGAACGAGTTGGTAGAGGCCGGCCTCGGCCATCCGCCCATGCGCCTCGCCGCGTTGGAATACGGCGCACTGTATGGAGATAGCAGTACAGCAGACGTCATTGAAGGGCGAGTGACTGACATGCCGGAGAAACTCCAGGTCACGGCACGCGGTGTCATTGCACAAATCCTCGCGAGGCATGATCCAAACCAACTTCTTGACCGACTGCTCGGTAATGAAAGCGCATCCTACGATGGTTCAGTCACGATACGCGATGAAACAATTCACACACTCGACGCCACAAAGTTGCGTTCACTTCTGGAGCACAAGTCCTCAGCCCTGCGCTTGATGGCAGCTGACATCTTGGCTCGCCTCGATCTTCTGACTGCGGAAGAAGCGAAGGCTCTGCTGGGGGATTCCGAGTTAGGGGTGAGGGCCATTGGAATCCGAAGACTACTCTTCCTTGGCAAACCACTCACAGCTCGCTATATCAGAGATCTCTTAGCCGATGACTCGACGGCGAATCCGGGGATACTGTCAGCGTTGTTTCGCAGAGCACAGAATGTGCCAGGCCCAGACGAACTCGTCGAAGAACTATTCTCGACACTCTCGTACGACGAACTAATTCGACTGGTGAATTGGTTTGATAGTGATGGTCGATCTGCGTACAAGGTTCTCGGTCTCAAGCACTTCGAGCGTTTTGGGGTCAGAGTCCGAGAGGACTTGCCCGATCGCTTCAAGACATTCCGTGAGACGGAAATCCACTCTCTGCGAGAGCGCTATAGGGCCGTCCTTGGAGAACGTCCCGCCTCAGACGAAGAGATTTTCGCCACCATAGAGCAGCTAGCCGAGGAAGCGGTTGCGAAATGGTCGGATCTAGACGACTTCATCACATCTGAGTTTGTGAGGGCCGCCCTAACGGCGCTCGCAAAGAACGGGTCTCCTAGTGATCTCCCGATCGCTAGGCAACACCTGAACTCAGAAGACGCCGCAACCGCGGAGGCCGCAATAGAGTTGGTATCGAGGTTTGGAAATAGCTCTGACGTTGAAGCTCTTCTGGTTCTAGCAGAGAGAGCGTATGGAAAAGTCGCGGAGCGGGCTGCCGAGACTGCCCTTGCCCTATCGGGAGATCGCTGGATTCGCGCAAAGCAATACGTCGAACGACAAGCGAAACCATTCTTGCGGATTGGTATAGACGCGCTGACCACACACGCTGAACTCCCGTCACGGTGGCCGGAGCTTATGCCATATCTGTCCGTCGACAACACCGATGTGCGACTAAGAACTGCGAAGCTCCTTTGCACTTGCCTTGAGTCCGAAGACCTAGTTCGAGTCCTCAATCAGTGCCTCGAGGGCGAAACCTACCACTACGATGTCGTCACAGTCCTTGACAGGTCGCTCTACGGACCTACGGCGTGGCGGACTGTTTAGCGGCACATGGTCAGGTTTGTTGGTTGAATAGTTCGAGGTGTGCCCGAACCTGAACACCGTTTTGCGGACGGCCCCTCAAACAGCCGCCATCCCCAGCAAGCTTCAGCGCCCTCCACGAAGGCGCCCACTAGGGAGACCGCGCGAACCTCAAGTCTGCCAGCCGTCGCTTGAAATCAGCGAAGTCGACCAGCATTTCAGAGTGAACATGGGGCTCAGCTTGCAAGCCTAAGGCTTGACCTTTCGCCAGACCATAGCGACGTGACTTAGAAAGTCGATGCTCGCAACGGCTGATGTTTGGCTGACAGACGAGACCAACCGATTCATCTCGCCTTCGGCAAGCGCGTTCGGGAACTGCGAACCGAAAGCGGTCCCTCTCAGGATGGCCCCACTCACGCCTGCGATTTCGATCGCGCTTTAGTTCGCGAAAGACGCTACGAGCAATGTACCGTCGGGGCTTGGCGAGCAGCGCCACGCGCTCGTGGACCGAACGCAGCGTCTCGATTCGCGCCGCGACCGCTTTCCGCACCAATGGACCAGCGCGGCTTCCAGCGCCGTCGCAAGCTCCGTCGCGTCAGCCCGCGAGAGCCCGGATACGACTGCCTTCCCGGAAGCATGACGGACGCGCACGGTGCCCCACCACCACCCCGTCTTCAACTCGGCGGTCGCGATGTCGCAGAGCGGTATCTCCGCCGTCCGGAAGGCGGACCTCACCCTCAAGGCGGTCGCGGTCACCGCGGCTCCCATGGCGTCTCCCGGACGAGCGATCGCGAACAGAACCGACGCACCGATTCAACGCCGAATCAAGAATCAAGATCAGCGTGAGGGGCCGTGAACGGAATCCAACCGCCGCGGTGACATCCGGCGAGACGCGCCCCGAGGCGTGGGCCGCCTCCGCAACCCGAAGACCTTGCTCTTCGACGCGGCGGACCAGGACCCTCGCCCGTGAGGGTGAGTCGGCCATACCAGTAGAGCTTCATGCAGCTTCGTCCAACGCTGATGGATTGCCTATACTCTTTGGCTTCGGGCATCGGGCCCGCATGAACAACCTACCGAGACAGCACAGCTAGCGGGTGCTGGCGAATATCACCGGCCAGCGCCATGGCGCCCGCTGTGGAGGAGTTGAATTGAAGCGCATCCGGAAACGACTGTTCGATGTCCTCTTCGGCGGCGGTCGCGCTGCGAGAAACGTTGACCTGTGGCTGCTTGCCGCCATCTTGGTGAGCGTCAGTGTCGTCATGCTGGACTCTGTGGCCGACATCGGGTCCGCGTGGTTCGGTCCACTGCGGGTGGTGGAGATTGGCTTCACGGTGATCTTCAGCGTCGAGTACCTGCTGCGGCTCTTCTGCCATCCGCAGCCGGCACGCTACGCATTTGGACTCTTCGGCTTGGTGGACCTCGTCTCGATCGCGCCCACCTGGCTTGCGTTCGTATTCCCGGGCGCGGGCAGCTTCGCGGTACTGCGTGCGCTGCGGATGTTGCGAATCTTCCGCATCTTGTCATTGGGGCGTTTCTCGCGAGCGGCCATGACGATAGGCAATGCGCTGGAGGCTACTCGGTACAAGATCGGCGCCTTTGTGCTCGGGGTGGTTCTGATTTCGGTAGTCGCGGGATTGCTCATGTTTCTCATAGAGGGACCGGAGAACGGATTCACCAGCATTCCAGCAAGTATCTACTGGGCAATCATCACGATGACAACCGTCGGGCATGGAAGCCTAATGCCAGCGACAGTGCTTGGCCAGCTTCTGACGTCCGTTCTCGTGATTCTGGGCTATGCGGTCGTTGCGATCCCCGTCGGCGTAATCACGTCAGAGGTGCTCGCAGCAAAGAAGGCCCGTGAAGCGCTTCTCGCCGGTGAGGAGACTGAGCGGCAAGAGTTCAAGTCCTCGGCCTTCTACAGCTACGAGAATCCCAACGTCCCGCAAGAGGCTATCTTCGAAGCATCCGTCCTCAAGCCGGTCGCCGGGTTTCTGAACGCGAGAGGAGGCTTCTTGTTCATCGGAGTGGACGACAACGCCAACCCGCTCGGAATTCAGCCAGACCTCGAAATGAGACGGTGGAACACAGAGCGATACGTGAGGCACCTAACGGACCGGATCGGCGGGGAGTTTGGCTCGGCCGCGGCGACCTGCACTCACATCAGCATCGAGATGGTCAAGGGCGTGGAAATCTGCGTCGTCGAGGTAGATCCATCGCCCGATCCTGTGTGGCTGTTGAAGGCAGAGAAGTCGGGCAAACGAGAGGTGTTCTATGTCCGGACCAGCAACTCGACGCGCGAATTGCAAGGCCCCGACCTCTTCAGCTATTTGAGGAAACGGTGGGACTAGTGTTCTGCGTCAGAAGTCTTCGACCAGTAAATGGGTTCATGGCACCGTCCGCTTAGCTGGGGCGGGCAATGCCGAATCACCATACGCGAGAGCTTCTGGAGGGCGTTGTCCCAGGCCACCAAGGAACGAACCGGTTCTGGCCGAAGCCACTCCGGAAACCGGCCCTCCCCGCGCTACAGGGTCTTCCCCATCCAGCGGACCTCGCCGATGACGTCCGATCCCTGCCACCGGACCGGCGCTGACTGACCGTCGTCGCTGACCAGCTGCCGGCCATCGGTGAACCTGGCGGCTCGCCTGGCAACTACCCCGTCACTGGTGCTGGCCACGAAGACCGCACCGTCGCGAAACTCTTTCCTCTGCAGGTCAACCAGAATCGAGCTGCCGTCCGGCAGCGTCGGCTCCATGGACGCCCCCACGGCGCGCGCCACGCGGCAATGCCGCGGCTCGAGTGCATGCTTCCTCAGCCACTCCTCGCCGAAATACAGGTAGCCATCGACCGTCTCGTCCCAGTTCCGGCTGCCGCCGCCGGCCGTGGCCCTGAGCTTCCGGATCGCCACCGCCCGGCCCTGGTCTCCCGGCATCCTCACGGCTCGGGGGTCGGTAATCCCGGCCAGCGTCCCCTCAAGACTCTCCTGCAGGAGCTTGACGTCCTCGTACACCTCGGCCCAGGCACGCCCGCTCGCCTCCGGGCCCTCGCTGCCGTCCGCGGCCTCGATTCCCCTGGTGGGCTCGTACAGCCCCTGGCCGATGGTCATCGGAGGGGGTGCCCCGAGCGACCCGGCTGCAGGCAGGTCCTTGCCCTTCGGCAGGCCGACGGAAAACTCGAAGCCCAGGCTCTCACACAGGCGCGCCATGGTGTCGAAGCTGGGCGTCACACCCTTCCTGAGCTTGTAGATCAGGTACGGATGCCCGGCCGCGCCCCGGGAGACTTCCGCCGCGTTGAGGCCCGCTGCCGCCATGTGCTGCTCGATCAATTCGAGCAGATCCTTCGCCGTCATATTGGAAAGTATACCAATGATCCCAAGATTTTCGACTCTCTCCCTTGACAAATGGAATATTTGCCACTACGATATTGGCATGACTGCCAATTCTGATCCACTGAACCCACGGGCAACAGGGGCGTGCAAGCGGAGGCCGGCAGCTAGGTCACGACCAATCCCCCCTCGAGGCCGCTGCCGCCGGGGCACCGATCTCCCGCGACCCGGGAGCTACGCCATGCACGGCATTCTGGAGTTGGGCCTATCCCCGGCATCCCCGGGCGGCACTGCCGGGGATTCGCCCTTGGCGCTGCAAGCAGGCCGCGAGCCGGCTGGCGCTCTAGAGCGGCCGCTTCCGGTTGTTGAAATCCCGGATGCCACCATCCGGCCCTACCAGACCTGCGCCATCTGGTGCCCCTCCGGCGAACGGCTGCGAGCGCTTGGCGAGGCGTCGCACGTCTTTGTCGAGCTCGCCGGCGCAGGGTCCGGGCTAGGGGTCGTCGCGAAGCTGCGACCCGCGCGCCCTGACGGGGTGCCGGACACGGTCGAGTACACGGGTCTCTTCTACGCCGCGGGCACGCAACGCACCGTTGATCCGGAGACCCAGCTGTCCTACTACTCGCGAGCCCGTCGGATCCAGCCTCCGCCCGCCATGCGAGCCAAGTTCGACTGGCAACAGGCGCAGGTCATCCTCATGGAACTGAGCAGCTACGTCCAGGCGCGCGAGGCTCATCTGCGAGGCAATCCCCGCGATATCGACGCGCTGACCCTGTACCCCCGTATTGACACCCGCCGCCTGGCCGCTGTGGCCAGCGCGGCGCGCCTGCGACATGTCGGAGCTTTCATCGACCTCGTGCTCGCCAGTTTCCCCGAGAACGCCTATCCGGTCTCCGAGGACTCCTACCCGTTCGGAAACGACCCTCGGATGCTGGAAAAGCTGCACTCGATCGTTTCGACGAACACGTCTCGTTTTGCAGCGTTTCGGGGAGGCCCGCCTGCCGCACCCGAGGCTGACGGAGAGGAGTGGCCCCCGGATGGCGGTGCATGGCGGAGCCTGGGGGACGACTCCGCGAAGGAGTCGCGTGGCCGGAACATCGATGATTCGTTGATGCCAGAGGAAGCCAAGCAGGTAGCGCGGCACGAACTGGAACGAGGCGAAACCGAATATGTCGAGCTGCTGCTTTCCCTGCCTTGGGGCAAGCGCAGCGAAGTCCGCGTCAACCTCGCGGACGCCCAGCGCCGGCTCGACGCCGACCACTACGGCCTGGCCAAGGCCAAGCGCTGCATTATCGAGTACCTTGCGGTCCAGGCCCTTTCCGATCGGCCGCCCCCGCAGGTCCTCTGCCTTGTCGGCCCCCCAGGCTGCGGGAAAACGTCGCTCGGCCGCGCGATCGCCAGCGCGACCAATCGAGAGTACGGCCGGCTTTCCGTGGGCGGCATGCGGGACGAGCTCCAGTTTCTCGGCTCCAAGCGCGACTACCGCAACTCCCGGCACGGCGAGATCATCGAGACGCTCAAGCGGCTCCAGGTGAGCAACCCGGTGCTGCTGCTCGACGAAGTCGACAAGATCGGCGCGACCGCCGACTCTGATCCATCCGCCGCACTGCTGGCAGTCCTCGACCCCGAACTCAATCATGCGTTTCGGGATCACTACCTCAATGTCCCCTTTGACCTCAGCGGCGTGCTGTTCATCTGTACGGCGAATTGCATCGATGGAATCTCGCCGCCGTTGCGGGACCGCATGGAGGTGATCCAGATCGAACCGTACACCGAACAGGAGAAGATCCGGATCGCTCGCGAGCACATCCTGCCAAGGGAAATCGAACGTGCAGGACTGACCGCGCACCTCGAGAGCGGTCAGATCGAAATCGCCGCCGATGCACTGAGCACGCTCGTCACCGAATACCCGCACGAGGGGGGCGTGAGGAACCTGGCGCGGCGCGTCCAGGCCATGTGCCGCCAGATTGCCTATCGCGCCGTCACTGCCGACGAGCAGCAGACCGCGCTCAGGCTCCGCGTCCACAAGGAAACCATCGTCCAGTTCGTCCCGAGAGCGGCACCGGCTCCCTCGTTGATCGGATTCGACCGGGCACCCAGGTGAGATTGGAGATTGTCATGATTGACCCGACTTCCGCCCATATCGTTCTGAGTGCCTCCCTGGCGATAACCCTCGGGGTGCTCGTGCGTGTGCTCTGTGTTCGCCGAGTGCCGACTATCCGTTCTGCTATCCAGGCCGAAACGAAGCATGTCGTCCGAATCTGCAAGCAGGCAGCGAATGAATCATCGGTGCTCACCCCGGATGTCCTGGAGCGACTTGAGGTGGCCGCCGCAAGAGACGAAACGGACCGGCTCCGGAAACCGGGCCACTCCCGGCTACGCGCTACCGCTCGCGACTGCGTTCGCGCCCAACTCATCAAGGCGCTCTTCGAGCCGTCGGGCCTATCGAGCGACGGTGGCACGAGCGTTCTCGCCGACGTGCTGGATCAACTGCAACCCAGCAGCGCCACGCCGCTTACCCGGGATGGTCAATGCACGGAGCGCGACGCCAGTCGTCGACTCTTGGAGGGCGCGATCAATCGCTACATCAGCACGTGCGATGCGACGCAGACTCTCGCTGCGGTCCTGGACATCGTGGGCAATCACACCTTCGATTACTCGCAACTCGTCGACACCAACGACGAGGCGGACGTGACATTGCACTTTGAATGGAAATGACGTATCCCCCTGGCAGCACGGCCGCGGCCGGGTCACTGCGAAGCGAGCTCGTAAGCGCAGAGCGGGATTACGGAGTGGCGCCGAACGAGGTCGAGGGATTCCTGCTGTATCTCCCGCGGATAATCGAGTGAGTACGCTTAAAGAAGGGACACGCTAGTCTCTATGACAAGGTCAAGACCCGTGAAGAGGCCGTGCGAGACGAGCGGGAGGACCGTCATGTGGAGCGAAGGGGAGAGTCTCGGGGGACTTGAACGGCATGAATGGATCGAAGCCAGCCAGAGGAAGCACGAACTAAGGATGGTGAGGGCTCTTTGAGTTGTTCACTGTAGGGTGCTTCAGATGAGTTTTTCGTTCGAGGCAAGGACGCTGCTCGAGCTGGGCAAGGAATTGATCAGCACCGATGAAGTGGCGCTTTATGAACTAATCAAGAATGCGGTCGACGCAGGGTCCCCTAGGGTCCAAATCGACGTTCGGTCTAGGCTGGCACGAACCGACTACCGGGAGGCTGTCAGGCAGATTCGCGAAACCAGAAGGGCGCTTTCTGAGGTGACGGCATTCCTGCGCAGCAAGATGGTAATCGACGGTAGTCCCAAGTGTGACGAGTGCCTGAGACAACTGGATCGGACTACAGATCGGGACACCTATGCCAAAGCCCTCGATGCCCATTATTCGCGTCTGAACTCCATTGTTATCAGGGACACGGGCGAGGGCATGTCCCTCCGGGATCTGAGGGATGTCTATCTACGGATCGGTACGCGGCATCGGCGCCAACAGAATGAGGCTGGAGCGAACAAACTGGGCGACAAGGGTATTGGAAGGCTGTCCGCGATGCGCCTAGGAGACCTGCTGACCGTAAAAACGTCTAGGGCGGGAGAGCGACACTGGAATGTCCTGCATGTGGACTGGGGGATGTTCTCGCATTCGGAGGACATGCTGGTTGAGGACATCGCGGTGGCTCCCCAGCGAGGGAGTGAAAAGGGGCAACAGGGCGATCATGGGACCACGATTCAAATCCGCAGTCTAAACTCCGACTGGACTTGGGTTCGCTTTAACGAATTGTTGGAGGGGAAGATCGCGCGGTTCATCGATCCCTTCAAGGCAGGTCTGGCAAATCGACTGATCGTTGCTAGGCACAATGGTCGGCGAGCGATGATTCCTTCGATTCCGAAGGCGCTCATGAGGCATGCGCATGCGAGTTGCCGGGCGACGTTTCGCTTCGAGGACGGTGAACCCGTAATCGTCGGGAAGGTGGACTACCGGGAAAAGCAGCGTGCCATGAAGATCGAGGCCCGTGGCTCTGAAGTCATGACGATCAGTCGTATTACACGGAAACGCCGAGCCAAGCGCGGTCACGCAGCATTCGAAGAGACACCAATCAGTCGGGAGGCATTGCTGAAGCTCGGGGGATTCGAACTGGAAATCTACTGGTATAACCGGCTGATCGTTGAGAGCATTGAGGGCTTGACCGAGAACAAGACTGCTTCACGCAGAGAAATCGCGCGGTGGTCGGGCGGGCCGATGCTCTATCGATACGACTATCGGGTGCTGCCTTTCGGTGATCCCGACGATGACTGGATCTCGCTAGACAAGAGGGCCTTCGGCTCTTCCGGTTTCAAGCTGAACCGGCAGCAGGTGCTCGGCCGGGTCAAGATCGAGACGCCGCACCGGTTCCTCAGCGAGCAGACAAATCGCGAAGGGTTGGTCCAGTCGGACGTCTCGGATGCACTGAAGCGCCTTGTGGCATGGGCTATTGACGTCGAGTTCCGCAACTTCATCAACCAAGTGGACAAGGAGGAAAAGCTGCAGTTCCGGAAAGAGCAGTTGGAGAACAATCAGATTTTCCGGGCCGAGCGAACTCTGGCGAAGGCAGTTGACCACCTGAGAATCGTGTTGGATGGCCAGTGTGAAGCAGAACTCGAAGATGTCGACGCGACGGCCAGGAATCTCCGGAAGGAGGCGCTTGATGTGCTGAATCGCCTGGACGAGGTTCAAAAGCAGTCGACGGAAGATCGTGAACAGTTTGTCTATCTGGCTGGCGTCGGACTGATGACTGAGTTCATCTTTCATGAACTGGAGCGCGCCGTATCGCACACGATGCGCGTGATCTCAGAAGTCGGCGCGACACCGGACAGCGTCTCCGCGCTGAAGGATCAGCTTCAGACGCTCCATAAGCGTGTCTCAGCGTTCGACGAACTGACGGGGGAGAAACGCCAGACTAAGTCGCGCTTTGATCTGTGCGAACTGGTCCGGGAGGTGCTTGGCAATCACGAGCGCGAATTCTCTCGGCACAGCATAGACTTGGTGCCCGAGCTTCCCGACGACGAGTTCATGGTTCGGGCGGTACGCGGCATGGTCATCCAAATACTCGAGAATCTCGTCGTAAACGCCGCGTATTGGCTTAAGAGACAGGCAGAGTACGAGGATAGCTTCGTTCCGCAGTTGGTTGTCACCGTGGATGGAGGCGCGCGGCGCATGACGGTCCAAGACAATGGGCCGGGTGTCCCGGTCTCTCGCAAGGAACGGATATTCCAACCCTTCGTTACCACCAAACCTTCGGGCATGGGCAAGGGCCTCGGCCTCTTCATTGCACGAGACATGGCCGAGTACCACGGATGGACATTGGAGACCGAACCCGCATCGGGGCGGATTCGCCCTGGTCGAATAAACGGCTTTGTCTTGCAGATGGGGTAGCAGTGAACTACGTACCGCAAGTTCTAGACAGTCTCACGGAGAGCGTCCTCAAACGGATCTTGGTGATCGACGATGCCTATGACCCGCCAGAGTTTCAGGAGGAGTGGGCGGGTGATCTGGTCGATGTGTTGGAGGGCTCGGCTCTGAGGGACCATCTCAGTCATGAGGTCTTCTGCGAGGACGCCCGCCAAGCGGCGATCGAGGCGTTGGAAGGGAACGATTTCGACGATGAAGCAGTGTCTAGGGCGATATCGACGCTCTACTCAACCTACATCAACACACGCGTCGCGGCAGTGGACCCGGGGGGCGAGTTCGCGGCCCAGAAGGGATCGGCTCTTGTAGCACTAGACCCGCTAGTGGAGTTGCTCGGACGCTGTAACGATGCGGTGGAGGTCCGGAGGATCGGAAGAGGCGAGGCCCTTCGCGTGTACAGAAAGCAGCGATCCGAGTTGATTCTGATGGACTTCTTTTTGAGTCCTGCGAAAAGAACGGCTAGGGCTGCAACGAAGGGAGAGTCAGATGGGGACAGGGAAAGATCTATCAGCCTGCTGAACGCCATCCTAAGCGACGACCCAAACGCGACTCCGGCTGTCATCCTGATGTCTTCGGCAAACGTGGGTGAGCGCACCGAGGCGTATCGCAGGCGGCTCGAGGGACGAGTGACCGCGTTACGCTTCGGTTTCTTGAACAAGAAGTGGGTTCACGGTGAGGGCGATCAATTGAGTGCATCGGGCGAGGCAGCGGACGTACTGGTGGAGACGTCAGGTAGCTTCGAATTCGGGAGGGCGCTTGAGTCGGCGCTACGGCGATGGAAGACCGGAGCAGAAGCTGGGCTAGCGAAGCTGTACGAGGAACTGAGCCACTTCGACGCCAAGGACTTCGCCTATCTGCTACGGTTCCGACTCTACCAAGAGCGGGAGCCTTTCGCCGACTATCTTGAGTGGTTCTTGGGTGATTCGTTGCGAGCGATTGTAGATGATGAAGTTGAGTGGCACGCCGACGAATTCTCGCAGCTAAATGAAGAGAGGTTGACGGAAGCGATCGAAGGGGCGCACCCGATACCGTCTGACCGGATAGCCAAGTTCTACCATAGGATGCGATTCAACTCTAGGGAAAACCGGACGAGGAAGCGACTCGCCCTTGGTGACTTGTTTGTCGCGTCGAATAACAGGAACGTCCGGGTGGTGATAACTCCAGATTGCGATCTGGTACCGCGAGAGCACGGTCGTCGCGCAAGCCGTGTTCTGACGATCGGTGGGAGGATATGGGGATTGGGAGAGAATCAGGCCGTGGCGGGCGAGCTCATCTTCCGCGATACGCCCAAGGCGATCAAATGGGACTACAAGGATTTGATGGCCCACAAATTCGGTGGCATTTCGAAGTTCCAGCTGGACAGGGTACCGTACACCTATTTTGGCTCGTTGCGGGCGCTGTCAGCGCAGACGATTCAGAAGACCGTACTGGCGGACCTCTCGCGTGTAGGCTTGGCTGTTCCACCAACTGTGGATGTGGGCGCTCCGGTGGAGGTGTTCGTGAAGAAGAAATTGGGCAACCAAGCATCGATGGTTGAATTGGAAGGGGTCGGAGAGCCTCGTGTGCAGGTCTTCATGCCTAGAGGGGGCGATGATGAATATAAACGTGTCCTATTCACACCACAGTTCGTGCGAGAGCTAATTGCAAGGGTGGAGGAAATGGACGAGGGTGAACTGCTAGACCATCACCGTGAGCACCGACGCAATTGGATCGGGGAATTGGCAACGGTCCGGAATGCGATGCTGAAAGACGGTCTCGAACTGCGTGCGGACAATCTCTTCAATATGGGGGTGTTTGTTGGTCGTAAGAAGGGAAAATGCTGGCTCGAAATCGTGATAAACGTGTCCGATGAGGCTCTGATTCAAGTCCAAGAAACGGACCCGCTCGCAAACTAGGCAAAGACACTCGGCGCGCCGTGGCAGCCCGCCACCCAAGATAAGGTTTCGCAGGCGCTGAGCTACTGCAAACTGACCTGCAAGACTGACACAAGGAGGACACCCTTGCTAGACTGCGTTGGGTGTTGACAGCTATTGGTGTTGGAGCAAAAGGAGACCCTGTGGAGGTTGAGGAATATCAGTTGGTTTCCGTGGGGGTGCTTTGTGCCAGGATGCGGTTTCTTCTCTATTGGTTCGAGCGTGAATGGGCCCTTCGGGGAGATTGCTGGGTAGGCGCTTCCAACTTGCTCCTACCGGCCGCCTGCTTGTCTCGTGTTGAGGCAAATGCGTCGGTTGCCGATCTTTATGACGCAGGAATGTGGTGCTCCTCAGCTGCCGAATACCATGACCGACAAAGCGACCTGCTGGATGAGTACATGTTCGTCTTGGCACGGTTCCACTTCATTTGGACTGCGTATGAGACTGTCCGCTCAATGAGCAACGCTGGAGGCCTGCTCACCGCAGTGGACCCTAGCGGACGGGTGGAGCTGTCCGAGCGAGTACCAACTGCGCAATTGGATTTACTGGACTGGGCCTACCGTAATAGTCTACGTTTGGCGCAAATGGATAACGGGATTCTTGAACCGTCCAAGATTAAGGACGAGCGTTTAGTGGTCGGTAAGGCGGGCCGGTTGGCGGCCCAGTTTAGGAACTACATCTTTCATGGCGACGAGGCTCCCCCAATTCCAGATGAATCTGATGACCCGTTTCGGGCTCCCGTGGATGGTGAGGGAGTCGTCTCCCTGAAGGCCTATAGGGTGATGACCTTCACCAGGTTGACGCTTCAGTTGATTCAGATCCTGACGTATGCAGACTTGCGTCGCGGGCATGAAGTCCAGTTGCGTGATGTCCCGTTCCTAGATTGGGACGGGGACTGTGACGTCACAATACCGAGTTGCTTCTTGGTGAGCTTGGCTACGTGTTGGCCGGAAAAGGCTTCCGCGGGGCTCTCACGGGAGGCGATCGAGCACTTGGCGAACGGGTGTGAGGTTTCGACGGAGACGCTCAATGTGATCACGGAGATTGCAGTCGGCGCCGCGTGAATCGAAGACGGATGTCGCACTTTCTACATCATTGCAACCTCGCGAAGGTGCGGGCCGAGGGCCGCCGATCCTAAGTCATTGGTGCAGCTGACTTTACCGAAACTCAGGAATCAAACAGGCGAAAGTGAGCCCCATCGGGTTAAGCCCGGGGACGGGCGTGGCGCAAATGTACATGTTTCGATTTCGCACCTACAAACTGTGAACTTGACCGACTCCCGACCACGCTGCCTGTGATCAGCCGATTCTCAACGGTGAGATCGGCGATGATCTCCTTCAGCCCCTCGGCCTCACGGTGTTAGTCCTTGATCCCGCTCGAAGATGCGGCACGGACTGTTACGGTCCGTCAGGGCTGCGAGTCCCGCGGACAACTTCGACGAGGGCATCGGCAAAACCGGGATCGACGTACGGCACCTGTGCGAAGCAGAGTTCGCGTTCTCCCTCCAATTTGGCCAGTAGGTGGCCATTCCCGAGCAGGCGTTCGGCACCCTTGTCGCCCAGCGCGATTTCGGACGTTCCTTCGGAGTCGACACGAAGGATGAGACGGTTCCCCAAGTTTGCTCGAAGCTGCATTGGCATGACCAATGCGTCAGGTCTTTGCGCGGCAAACACGAGGTAGATGCCCGCAGCCCGGGCCTTGACGCCCAGCCTCTGGACGACCGACGCGACCGATTCCTTGTAGTCCTCCACCAACATCCATTCCGCGAACTCGTCGTGAATTAGCCAGATCGCGGGAATCCGCTGATCGGGTGCGACCTTGGCGTTGTATGCGGCGAGGTTTGGAACACGAACCGCCCTGAAGCGCACGTAGCGCCGGTCCATCTCCTCCACGAGTTCCGACAGCCGGCGTGAAGCCATTTCCTGATCGTCAATGATGCCACCGTCCAAGTGCGGGAGATCCTCGTAGGCAAAGTAGTCAACGCCTTGCTTCGGATCGATTAGGAGTATCCTGGCTTGCTCGGGCGTATTGGTCGCAGCGATCCCGAGAATGATGTTCTGAATCAGCACCGATTTGCCGCTTCCGGTGCTGCCGGCAATCAAGGTGTGCGGCGCATGTTTGCCACCGGGAGAGAGCAAGAGCTGACTGCCGTCGCTTTCGTGGACGCCGATCAGGATGTCTTGGTTTCCCCACATGGCCGTCCCAGGCCGCCAACGACTCCAGAGTTCCTGAACATTGACCAGTTCCCTATGCGGCCTCTCGACTGCCACCACAACGGCACCGGGCTCGGGGCGGACCGAAATCACGTTCAGCCCAAATGTGGTTAGGAGCTCTGAGCGCCTGCGGAGCACTTGGTCGACCGTCATGTTGGCACTTCCAGCGAACTTCAAGAGTGCGCTGTTCGGAGTTAGCGCCGAATCGAGAAGCCTGGCCTGAAAATGCATCTGCTGCAGTGCGCTTCTTGTTGCCCTTGCTCGTCGCGTGAGCCAATCACGCTGGTCAGCATCATCGCCCGCCTCGGATGAGGTGGACAGCAGCTGCCCGATCGCTGGATAAGCCCAGCCGTTCACATCGGTTGGCGGATCCGGCTGCACACTGTGCGGAGAGCTGCTCGCTGTTTCGGGATCCGACCCCGCGCCTGTTGGGGCCTCGGCAGGGTCGGTTTCCGAGTCAGGAACCGGCGGGCCTTCCGGCTCCGTGGTGGACGGTACACCCGGCTCATCGCTGCCGGGCCGTCTCCAGTCCGGATCCTGCGTCAGATAGTCGGCGCCTGCTTCGCGTCGCTGGCTGCGGGTGTCCCGGTTCTGCCAGTAGGCTTGGAGGAGGTTCTTCAGCGCCGGTCGGCCATAGGTTTCCTGGAACGAGTTCGGAGCCTCGGGAACCTGGCTTATATCTGTGCAATCCGCGACGTCGCCGGCCGTTGGAACGAATATGTGAGAGTAGCCCCGAATGTCGAACTCGCAACGCCCGTCTCTTATGGCCCGGCGCCACTTGCCGAGATCAATGCTGCTTGCCGCGGGCAGCCGGATGCCATCGAGAACAAGGTCCGACAGGCGCGCCAGCCAGGATTCCCTCTCGAAGCGCTCAGGCCCCCCAAATATGGCGTCGTTCAGCCTCCGGACTGTATCGCGCAGCTGCTTCTGCGACTCTTTCCGCTTTGTGGCGAGGCTTTCGATCTCGATATATTTGGCCTCCGTCACAACCAGGTTCACTCGAAGACTGCCCGTGGCTGTTTCTTGAGGACTGATCGCGAGAATATCGGCGAGTTGCTCTTCCCGTTGCCCCATCCAGGCGGCGTAATCGTCGAAGAAGTACCAGCCGCAGTGCCGGTCGCTGCCCAGTTCCTCCCTGACAAGGTGCCTGCTCAGAACGACCCCAATCAGTTCGCTCGCACTGTGGCCGCGCTTGGCGGCGCGCAGCACGATGTCCCCGGATACATCACTCGCATCGTCGATCAGGCGTTTGGCCAGATCTCGCAGATCGCTGTCGGAGAGATCGAGTCCAACTATGCGGAGCCGGTGAAGCACCATGGATTGCAACAGTTCGAGCGGTGCCCGTGACGAGATTACGAGATTGCGTCCCTGCGTCGCGGACTGTTTATACCGAACGACACGTACGCCCTGGTTCAGAAGCTGTCGCCTGTCCAGCAACTCGTCATAGTTGACGACCCAGTCCCCCAGATCGTGGGTCTCCCTGAAAATCCGCGCGGTCTTCGGGTTTCTGAAGTCGAGTTGCCGAACTGGCAGCAGCCGCTGCTGTTCGTTTCCGTCCCAGTCGCCGTGGAACAACGTTGCGATGGCGGTGAGAAAGGACCAACCCTCCGCGCTTTGGACCGGGCAACACAGGAAGACCGCAGACTTGAGATCATCGGCTGCCGCCGGGCGCCGGCGGGACCAACGGGAGGGCAGGTGTGTCCGAAAATCTGCCGGATCGGCGGACTCCGGGTACCACCAAATGTCCGCGTGCCGTGAAATGACGTCCTGCGAGAAAACGATGTCGTACGGACAGCCGTCCTGCAAACCGGGAGGCGGGGCTTGGTCCGCAATCACGGAGATTCGGAGCTTCGCCATGAAGTCTTGCGTGGCTTCGCTGGCGCTATAGGCATCAGCGGTCGTATCCGAACTCAAGATCGATCGATAGACGTCACGCAGGCGCTGGGCATCGGTATGGCGGAGAAGCACCTGACAACGCGTTTCTTCATCATCCTCATGAATTGTCCCGACCTTTTCGACCACGGCCTGGGGAAGACGTGCCGAATCGCAATTGAACAACACCACCGACATGTTGGCGCGTTCGTGGGGGTGGAGCGTAAGGTAGCGCCGGACTAGGTCAAGAACACAGGCGCTGCCTTCCGCTGGACTCTCGTTGGTCTCGTCGCTGCCGTCGGGAGCGAGCACGGGTGGTTCATGCAGGGTGTAGTCCTGAACGACATCGCTAAGGGCCAGCAGCTCTGGGCTGGCCTCGGTCCAGATCACGGCGATTTCGGGGTAGAGCGGATGATTCAGGTCTCGCTGCAGGTCCTTGAAGAAGAGGCGCGTGTCTCCGGCCAGTTCCCTTGCGCTCAGCAGGCGGCGGATGAGTTCCGAAACCAGTTCCGCTTTCCGCCACATTGCGGCGAGGCGGAGGGGATGCCAAGGAGTCACAATCGCGGCAGGGGCGCCCCCTCCCACCGGCGCGGTACCGATCCGCAGAATCGGTTTCAGCAGGAGGTCACGGTTTCGGTCGCCTTTCGCAAGCGAGACAATCGCTTCGAGAAGCGCGGAGTAGGCCTGGAGTTGCTCCAGGTTAGCGGGGTTCCCGGCGCCCTTCTTGGAGAACTCCTTGATGGCTCGGCTATACGTGTCCTCGAAAGCCTCGAATCGGGAGCCGAGCTGATCGAATACCCCTTGCTCGAGGAAGCCTCCGTCCAAGCAGGCCGAGAGGTTCTTGCGCCACTGCTTGGCAATATCCAGTCGTGGCTTATAGACGGGTATGAAGGAGCCTCGATCCCGATCAAACGCTGGAACGAACGTCTTGACATCAGAGAGATCGACGGTTCTGCCCTTCGCCTTGGTTCCGGCGAACTCACGTGTGGCGCTGCACTCAAGGAACGGGTGCTCGGTCAAACGGCTCCAGTCATCGGCAAGCTGGCAGGCTGAGGATGACGGTTCATATCGCCACACCAGCTGCGCGGAGCAGGTCTGAAGATCTCCGGTGTCGGTTTTCGTTTCCAGTTCCAACGTGAACTTGAGCTGCAACGCTGCCTTGGCGACCGAGCGATTGAGTTTCCTCCGATTCTTCTGCTTGCGCCAACCCTTCACGAGCTTCGGGAATTCGAAAAGGTCGCCGACCTGCCAGGCCACTCGATGACCGAACAGCCGCTTCAGGCCTGCGTATCGGTGCGCAAGATAGAGTCCGGCCTGGACGTTGAGTTCTCGAAGGTCGCGCCTTGTCGCCCGCTCGAGGCGGATATGGAGCTTTCGGTTCCCGCCCTCGGGCACACGATTGAGAAGGGGCTCAATCGCGTCCCCAAGGCCGGCTACAAGATCTACCGTTTCGATCGGTCGGCCGAAGATGAAGCGATCCCAGGCCGCTTTGAGCTTGCGGTCCTCCTTCAGCTCATTTCGGTGAGCTTCGAAAAAGTTGACATCGTCTTCATCGGCCGCCGTAGTCTTTCGCTTGACGAGGAGTTTCAAGTACTCATCGTCGTCATCTGAGAGAAGATCGGGTTCGCCCTCCTCATAGAAATCGATCGTTTCCTGGCCCAGGTTGAACTTCACCCGCTGAAGTCCGTCAAACAGCGGCTTGACTGCTTCCCACTCGCACTCTGCGAGGTTGGCGGCTTGGAGATTCCAGCCACTGGAAACAGTAATAAACTCTTCAATGACCTGATGATGAATTTCGGGAATGGTGTCGTGAACCCGGTCGAACGCGTCAATCAGATCGTCCTCTGTGAGGAGCAGCTGATTGGGCCTGTGTTTGAGCAAGAGGCATGCCCGACGACGCCGGGCGGCGGAGAAGTGGGCACGCCAGACCGACGGCCATGTTCGCTGTCGTTCCTTGACGATGTTGAAGTAGCAGGTGTCTCGCGGCAAGCGCAGCGCGGGAAGTGCGTTCCCTAGGGCAAACAGTACGGGATGTCCATCGGCCTTGATTGCCTGTTGCGTCCGCAGGACATAGGTCGCGAACTGGTCAAGCGAGACCACCCGCAGATCGCGGAGACCGGTCAGGGCCTTTTCCCACCATCTGCCATGGTCTTGGAGGTGCAACCCGTCCGACACTATCCGAATCCAGAGATCGATCCGGTCGAGCAATTCGACCGGACTCAGTCGGGCGATCTCATGGAATGAAGCGTCTTCATAGTGCTCGCCCCCCGCGAGAAGGAACGCGTCTTTCGGGCAGGTCGCATTCCGAAAGTAGGTTGCGGGATGGTCGGTAAGCACTTCGCTAGGCAAGCCGTGGGAGCCGACATGGCTCGCGGGGAGCTTGATCTCGATCTTCGGGTGCAGGTAGGAATCGGCGAGGACCGCCCGGGCAATTGCTGCCGTATGGTCAGCGTTGAAATCGAGCAGAAAACGGCTTGTCCCTTGCGCCGCGTCGTCGGCATCTCCGGAGAGTTCTTCGCGGAGAATGGCCGTGGCTATGGCGCCGACCAGTTCGCTCACATTCATGAGACGTCTCTCCGGAGCGGGTTTTCCACGTATGCGCACGCATCGGAGAGCCGCCGCAGCATACCTAGGGTGCGCAGCCGGATTTCGAGCCTCTCAGAGTTGGCCTGAAAGGCGCGCTTGTCGATTTCCTCGGCACCCAGAACCCGTTGCGCCTCGCGTTCTCCGAAGACGAAGCCATAGCGGTCGAAAAGGAGCGATAGAAACTGCCCATACTCCATCCGGTTGGGCACGTTCGCCAGGATCAGCGCCTTTAGGAGTTCGTCGGTCGGGGCGTAGCGCAGGCGGTTGGTGCCGCGGCGCGATACCAAGCCTACGCCGCCGCCATAACTTCGGTGGACGCATCCGACATGTTGCCGGTGGCGCTGCAACGCCGCTCGTCGGAACTCTGCAATAAGCCTCTCCGGTTCGGCGGGGCCGCCATAATCGTCCTCGTCCTGAGGCCAGCGGGCGTAGTCACGTACGAGCTTGAGGCAGGTGGGAAAGGAGGAAGAGCTCGCAGCAGCCGCCTTCCACTCTTCCGTGCGCCCAAGTTTGCGGACATACTCATCGACGGCGCGTGCTGGGAGTTCGTTGTTTCGCTGATAGCTCATCACCGAGAGTTCGCGGACTAGGGTCTTCCGAGGCGCCACGACCTCGCAGACGAACGAGGGACGCTCGTCCCTGCACAGGGCCGCAGCCGTCACCAACTGATAAAGGGTCAGGTGCAATGTTCCCAGTGTGACAAGGTACGGGTAGGCGTCGAACCTCGGCAGGTTGAGTTCGAAGATCTTCAGCCAATCGCGGCCCAAGGCTTCGAAAGCGGGATGTGCCTTGTAGGGCAGGTAGCTGTCTCCCCTGCGGCGGCGGTCGTCCCGAATGTCAGGCTGCATGAGCGCGACGAGTGCATCGCACTGGTCCCTTCGTTGGAGCGCAGCTCCAAGATGATGCCTCAGGGATGGAGCGTGCGGCGACCGCGTGAGCATCAGATAGAGCAGTTCGCCGGGACGCCCGAAGTAGATGTATTCACGGCTTGCGGAATTTCGCCGGATATTGAGGTCCTCGTAGATCGAGTGGCCTCCAAACGGGAAAATAAATCGCGAACTCCATCGCTTGTTCGATTCGCTCTCGATCGTGGACTTGCGGACCATGGCGACAAGCTCCTTGAACTGATGGAACGAATCAAAGCGGTCCCTCAAGTATGAGAAATCCCTGTCGGTTACGCCCTGGGCGTTGTCCTCCATCCAATCCAGCCAGCTTCTCCAGGCGGCTTCATTTTCTGAGTGTTGCTCGGCGACCTGGAAGATCCTCTCGTTGTTAAAGAGGATGTTCCGGAGGTAGAGGTGCTGGTTGGGCCAATATTCGAGCTTGTGGGGGTGGGTTTGGTCGACAAAGAGCTGGCCCTTGCGGTGGCGCGCTTCGGCGACTGTCAGAAACTCAAGGAAAATGAGCCACGGACTCTGAGAGTCCCACAGTCTGTGACCCCAGATCTGTTCGTCCACCCACATGTGGTTGTCGGCGTGGTCGTTCCGATTGGGGGGAGGAAGCGGGATCATGTCGTCAGGCACGGCTCACCTCGATTTCGTCATCAGCCGGGTTTCCGGATTCATCGAGGCTCAACAGCCGGAATGCCAGCCCTGATTGGCTGTCAACGTCGAATACCCTTTGTTCCTGGACTGACAGATTGACAGCCGCCAACAGCGCGCTCTTGAAGGCGAGAATGTCTTCATAGCATTCGCGAGAGAAATTGCCGGGCAGCGCACCGTCGCCGACGCGCGTCAGGAACTCGTAGCGCGTGAGGTTGAGGCGCAGAGAACGAACCGACCCGCAGGGCAACTGCACATTGAGATACGGGAAGTCGTTTCTTTGCACGATTTCGACCTTCTCGGCTCGGCCCCCGCGCGGTGCGACCGAGATCCTGTCGGCGAGAAGGTCACTGATCCGTGCACCGGACAAGGAAAGTCCGGTCGCCAAGAGGAGTTCGCGTTCGGTCTCCACCAGCATTCCGGTGAAGATACGGTTGAGCCCCTTGACTAGACCCAACTTCCACGGTGCAAGAATGTGCCGTGTAATGAGTCCCGAGGGATTGTCGTTGACTAGAAGTCATTGTCATGGAATGGGTTAGATCTCCGAAGCGCTGAAGGTTCCCCGCTTTTCCGACGGCTTTCCGCGGGGTTTCAAACCTACTCTTGGTGACTAGGTTCCGGCTCCTCGCCCCAGTCCGTTTCCAAGGCCGGGGCCGCGTGCGGCTGGATTCCCAGCAATTCAAACGCCCGCTTCTGGAGCGGCTCGAGCGCGCTCAGCACCGGCACCCGGTGCTCCGGCGCCGCCTCCAGCCGCAGTTCCATCGCCGTCAGCGACGACAGGCTCCCCAGCAAGTCCGGGAAGCTCTGCAGCGGCAGGCCCTCCTGCGTGGACCGCCGCGTGCGGTCCTTGGCCTTCGCTGCCTCCGACCGCTCCCGCGGGCTGACCGGCCCCCCGGGCAGCTTCTCCCGCTCATCCGCGAACAGCAGCGGTGCCAGCCGCTGCCGCATGTGCCACTCCACGTAGTAAGCCAGCATGCACAGCAGCAGGTGCGCCCGCACCCGCCGCTCCTTCCAGTGGAACACCGGGCGCACCGCCAGCAGCGACTTCATCGAGCGGAACGCACGCTCGACCCGCGCCAGGCTCTTGTACGCCGCCACCGTCTCGCGGTCCCCCAGCGCCTCCTGCTCGAGGCTCGTGCGGATCACGTAAATCCCGTCCAGACGCGCCTCGTTCTGGATCGACGCGTCCTTGCGCCGCGACGAAAACGCCCCCGTGTCCTCCTCAAACGTCCACTCGAAGTGCTTGCCCATCTTGCGCCGCCGCAGCCCGCCCAGGCGCCGGTTGAACTCGTCCCGGTCGTACTTGCCAGCCGTGTAGCGCACCGCCAGCTGAGCCGCCTCCTGCTCGGTCGCCCGCAGCAGCTCCTCGCGCTTGCGCCGCCGCTCGGCCGCCACCAGCGGGTTGAAGCACACCAGCAGGCGCTCGCCGGGAAAATCGTCGCCCGTCACGCTGGCCAGACCCCAGCTGTCGAACAGGCCGGGCTGGATCACATCTGCATCCGCCAGCCGCCGGATGGTGTCGTTGCGCAGGGCAGAGATCCAGTCCAAGCCGGCTGGCTTGAGGTCTGCGTCGATGCGCGTCTGGGCGATCATGCCACGGTCTCCGACCAAGGCGATGCGGCGCAGGCCGAAACGCTTGCGCAGGGCGTGCACTTGGTCGGCGAGGGTGGCCGGATCGGCGGTGTTGCCGGCGAAGGCCTGCACGGCGATCGGGCAGCCGTCGGGGCTGCACAGCAGGCCGTAGACGATCTGGGGCCGGTCGCCGCGGTGGTCGCGGGAGTAGCCGCGGGCGGCAAGTTCGCAGCGCGCGCCTTCCAAGTACGACGAGCTCACGTCGTAGAGGGCGAGAGGTGCGCCCTTGAGGTGCGCCGCGGCGAGCTGGCGCTCGATGTCGTGCTGGCGTGGGGCAAGCCAGTCCATGGCGGCGTAGAGGTCGTCAGCGGAGGCGTTGCGGACATCGAGCAAGGCCGCGAGGGTGGACTGGCCGGTGGGGCCAAGTTCGCGTTCGACGCGCAGCTTGGAGCCGGGGCGCAACAGGCGGGCAGCAATCATGGCCAGCACGAGGGAACGGGAGCGGCAGGGCTGGCGGCACAGGCGGCGGTCGAGGCGGAGGTGGCGGATGACGCCGAGGATGGCGCTGACGGCGCCGTGCTGGCGGGCCGGGCCGGGGAGCATTCCGGAGCCGTCTTTGCCGAGGGGGAGGCGGTTGGCGAGGGCAAGGCGGAGGAGGTCGATGAGGTTCTGGGGGAGAGCGGAGAGATTGGCGAGAGTGCGTTTCTTGACCTTGCCGTGTTCCCAGTAGGATTCGCGCAGGAGATGGCAGGGGGACTTGCGGGCGAAGGTGGAGGTGATGTGCATTGTATGACTAGGATAGCGAGACCGTTGATGGTGCTAACTGATTTTGATGAAAGCATACTAATTCTAGCTTGTCAAGGGAATCGAGCACAAATGTATGACTAGGATTCAAGGTCTTCAAGCGTGAAATTGGACCGCGGGCGGCTGGCTCGGGGCCTTGGCAATCGCGCAATGCCCTTGAAGACAAAGAAGTTAGGGGCTAAGTTCCGCGCGGGCCCGAAAATGACCGTCTAGTTACTGGAGGGGTAAGTTGGGACTAGACGTCCGATGATCAGGCGGGAAACGCGTTGCCCGTTCCTGAGCGGCTTGGCCACCTTCGCGAGGTATTCGCCGGCGCCCGTGAAGACCGATAGATCCCATAACCTCAATTCCGCTGCCCGATCGTCCGGAATCTTGAAGAACAGGCCCCGGCGCTGCTCGATTAGCATTCTTACGAAAGCGTGGCGATCATCGGTCGCCGCTTCGGGCATCTGGACATATTCTTGCTGTGCCGCACGGAAATGGTCGGTGTTGCCATAAAAGGTATCGGATCCCATCAGCAGGTCGAAGTGTTCCCGCAAGGTTTCGTCCTGCGAACCGAAGATTAGGATGCTGTCGATCCTGTTCGTCGTCTCGTGCCCGATGCCAAATCGGCCAAGGTAATCGAAGATCTCGAGCGACTCGCGTTTGGTGCGGCTCAAGTTCGCACCGAAAAGGTTGCTGTAGAGGCTTGATCGGTGTCTCGTCCCCTTGCTCAGCACTCCGCGAATATCGCGCGGCCGGAGCAGCCGGTCCCGCGCCTCCGGGTGGCCCAGCACCGCGTTCGCAAGCAGCATGAGCACACGGCGGATTGGAGCGTGCAAGTCGTTGAAGTCGCACAGTTCGAACAAAGATCGCAAGCGGTACCGGACAAGCGGCGTCTTTAGCAGTTCGTAGTTCTTGCGAATTGGACAATCCGGGCCGAAGAATCCGTCGTCCTCAGCATCGGCGTAGCAAGCCTGCCAACCTTCATGATTCAGAAAAGCGTCCAGCGAGAGGTCGAAGACTGCGGTGCTTCGTACACGGCTGAGGTTGCAGAACTCCAGCCGGGCACTCCCATCCGCATCGGTGTCGTCCATAAGGCGGGCTTCGAAAACGGCGAGGGCTCGGCTTCCCGAGGATCCCGAGGCAATCTTCCGCCACGTTTCAATCAGTTGCCCATCGTTCGCGGCCAGAAGAAAGACCTCGTCCGCAGTCGGATCGAAGAGGATCGTGCTGAGATGATCCAGAAGCTCGGCCTTGGTCGTGTAGCGCCCCTTCGGGTCCCTGTCAGGCAGGGCCGTGAGGTCCCGGATGACATGCATGAGGGTCGGCCGTCCACCCGCAGTGAATTGGAGTCGATGATAGACTTCATCGGTTTCCCATTCTTCGGCATTACCGCCGAGAGCCTGCCAAATGCGGCCGCACAGGTGGCTCTTTCCGTCCCCGGCGGTGCCGGTTAGGACAGCACTCCGAGGCAACTCCTCTGTGCTGAAGGTTGCGAGTAGCCGATCCTCAAGCGGGTGCTTGAAGGAGATTTGCGTGACCCGCGAGCGATTCGCGGACTTGCGAATATGCTCATCGAACATGTTGTCGTTGCGGGGAATCGGCCCGTATTGACGCAGAAACCTGATCCATCGTTCGGAAGCTTTTGTCATGGTTCTCTAACCTGGGTCAGATTTGGAGTGAGTGTGAAAGTGCCGCTTGCCATGGTGGTATCCGCAATCAGCGGAGGGCTGATCAGGAAGGGGCCGTTAAAGAGAACAAATCAAACAACCGTCTCGAAGATGCAGGTCGTCCTCGGGTTCCAATCCCCCTAGGACCTCGACAAGAGGAACGTTCTTGCGCTTTGTACGATTGCGCTCTTGCGTCGCAACCCAGTTGATCCTGATTTCCTCCATACGTTCCGGCTGCTCCAACTCGGCGAGAGATTCGTTCTGACACCAGTAGAATTTCTCACCGTAGAGTTCGCTCCGTTCCTCGTATTCTTTCGCGCGCTCGTAGAGTTCAGGGTGCTTCTCTTTCAGCCGCACCCACTCGATCTTCTGCTGATAGAAGCAAAAATAACACCCAGAGCGGGACCGTCCCCATTCCATGTATGGCGGCATTCCCAGCCCGGAGTCCTCAAGAATGCGCATGATGTCGGCGCGAACAAGTCCGTCGTCCTGAAAGGGGTAGACCGCTGTGATGTTGGGCTTCGTGCTGATGTAACCGACCCGGTTTTCGTCGGCGCGAAGGCCGACGTAGTTGATGACCGGACCCTCACCGACGAACTTCTCGAAAGGCTTGAGCTTCAACATTTTCGTGCACCATCGGCGGTGATTGGACGGCAACATGCCGCCGTAGACCACCAGCCAGTGATCGAACGTGTCCACCGGAGATGTTCTTGCTACGGGTTTACCGAGAATGGCCGCCAGCCGATCCAGATAGTCATACGTCTCTGGAAGCTCCTTGTCCGTATCGTGGAAGACGTACTCCATCTCCGGGACTCTATCGCGCATGTAGATCGCAAGTGCGGCGCTGTCCTTTCCGCCGGACAAGCTCAGCACATGGCGCATCTCTGCTTCATGAGGCCGAGAGATTGCCTGGTTGGGATCCGGCGGGTCAGTCATCGTGCAGTCTCCATTCTCGCTCTGGGGGGACTTCTTCCTCTTCGGTATCGAGCGGGTCGGGTGCGCTCAACTCGTTCCAGACCAATCTTGTCAAGACATCCAGCCTTGTGTGCCGATCTTGGGGTAGCATCTCTTTGACGCTGCTGAGAGAGGCCTGAACGCCCGAATCGTCCGCAGACCGCGGCTCAATAATCCGAACTAGGTCTGTACCATCGCCTCGCGTCAGGCTCAGGCGAACTGCGGAGCGGTCCGGCGCTTCACCGCCAGCTACGAATGCGGCCGCTTCAACCTTCTGGAAGAGTTCTGCAAGAGCGCCAATCTCCTCACAGAATCGTGCTTCGTCGCCCGATACCCATCGGTTGGGCGGCTTGGACACGACGAAGCTTGCTAAAGCTTCCGCCCAAGCATCGTCAGAAAGATTCGGATCACGGAGGCGCAAAGCAAAGGTTCGGAGGCGCGGCTCACGGGCGGCGAGCGAAACGCGCGCGGCGCGGGTCGCCAGGTGCGCCCTATCAAACGCGCCATTCTGTTCTCCCGCCGCTTGTCCGACCCGCTCGACAATGCGGGACAAGAGTGCGTGATAGGCTTTACCGAGTTCCCCCAGAGCTTCGCGGAACACGGAAACGAATTCGTCGACTCGGCCTTCGTCGCTTTGCTGTTCGGGCGAGAAAGGCGCCAAACCGCATGCTTCTGGCAGATCGCAGAACAGCATGGTTACCGGTTCGCGTGCCGATAGGAGCGTGTCTCGCACATCGATTGCGATCTTGCTGAGGGTGGTTGCTCTGCGGGTGTAGTACGGGAGCTCTGCCGCACACCGGCAAAGTGGTTGGACCACTTCCAGGAGATCGGGTTGGCGCGCGTCGACCACTCGCGAGAGCGAGACCGCCAACTGACTGAAGGCCTCAAGCCTGACACCGTCCACCTTGCAGTGCTGAATCTCGAAGGTCGCAGGTGCCTTGGTCAGCCGCAGAAAGCCCGACGGACCGAATTCGTAAAGGAAGGTTCCATTCTCATAGATTGCCAGCTCGTGGTTTCTGGTCCGGAGGATGATGGCGAGGAGCAGCGGACCCAAGCCATCGCGAACGCCGTAGGGGCGACTCTTCAGCGAAGCAAGCAACTTCGTGACCGGAACCCGTGCGCCGCGCGCTCCGGCAATCTGCTGGACGAGATAGTCCAGAGCCGGGCGGAGCCGAAGCGGATCGTGATTCGGGTCGGGCTCGATGACCTTGAAACCGTTGCTGTTTCGTACATGCACTCCACCTTTTTCAATGACGGACAGATACATCGATTTCTCGGGAGGCGACTTCTTGGGGTCGATCCCAAGCAAGTGCTGATTGCCGGCCTCGAACAGGCCTTCGATCAGCCGCATGCGGGCGGCAGCGGCAGCGCTGCTGAGCGAGTTCCGATTGAGCAACTCGTTCGTGACCCGGGGGGCGTCCGGATAGAGCTGATTACAAATCTTGGAAACCAAGGCCGAGAGACCGCCGCGCGACGGCACCTGCTCCGGCTGTCCTGCGCGTAACCATTGAACGTCTCTCGCCGCGCCCCTTCGCAGACCGACGATCCTTCCCAAGCGGCTGCTCAGCGCACGGCGGGAAATGGCCAGTTGGCGGGCGACTTCTGCGAATGCGTAGGAATCGTGCGCTAGTTCTGGCGTGTTTTCCGCCACCCATTGCCAGCACATCACGTCCTGAAGGTCGGGAGCTAGGCCCACCAATGGGCGAACTACAGCGACCAATGCGTCGTCGCGCTTGCTGAAGGGCGTGTCCCCGGCGGCGAGCAGAGCATTCTCACGCTCCGTGTCGGTATCGGATAGCGCAACAACGATCAGGCCATCTGCCTCCGTCACTTTCTGGACGGTCTTTGCGAGCTCTCCACTCTCGGCGTAGCGCACCTCGAAGTACCGGAGTGTGCCGCGCTCGACATAGTGTCGGCGAGCCAAGACGGGGTCCACATCCAGAAATGGCTTCACAGCACTGGCTACGTGCTCGACGGGGCCGACCGTGCGAAGAGCCGTCTCAAAAGCAGACTCCAGACTGACACTGGAACTTGGCCACAGGCGATACGCGTTCGCTCGACCTCGTCGGAACAAAAGGCCGCGATCGACGACGTCCTGGATGGCAGCGTCGATATCTCGACTCGTGGCTGGAGCAAGAGCGGCTGCGATTGTGCGGTCCGTGGCGAGGAGGTCCTCGGCATCGAGAAGATTGAGGATCGCGACTACCTTGATCACACGCTCCTCAATGAATCCGAGATCGGCGGCTGCATCGATCGTGGTGACAATTCGCAGCCATTGATTGCGGTAGCTGGCGCCGGCCAGGCGATGGCCAAAAACGGCTCGGAGGTAGTCGTAGAACTCGGCAAGGCCGTACCAGGCATCGGGAGCGACACGGCGCGCAGCAAACGCTTGCACCGCGAACGGTTCGGATGAGAGCAGAAAGCCGAATAGTGACCGCTCGTGCTGGCCGAACCGCGCGAAGAAGCGAACGGCGACAGGCAGTAGCATAGGGTGCAGCGGATAGAGCTTCGCAGCGTCGGGAGCGACGGCAGCAGTCTCGCTCACCCAGCCGGTCTCTACGGTTGCGGACGCCACCTCTCGGGCACCGTCCTGAACCGTCTTGGGTAGCTGGCCTGGATCGACGTTGAGCGCTCCCGCAACAAGCGCTGCTGTGTGGGCCAATGGCTGGTCGAAGACGATTTCGTCGAAGCGGCCCGCGACCTTGTCCCACTCGTGCCTCACTGCTGACGGCAGGCGTTCAGCGTAGGCGAGGAAGCCCTGGTGCAACATTCCAAGCACGATGAAGGGCTGGTCGCCGCTTCTGGCAGCCATTTCGGCCAAACGTTGGAGTACGAACACGTCCTCGCGTTCGTGGCGTTGTGATGCGTGTTCGAGAAGCTTGCCGAGTTCATCAATGATCAGCAGCACGCCCGATCGACCGGCATAGGTGCGGACCGCATCGAGAAGCCGCTCCACGGCGACAACGTTCCCCTCGGCCTCCACCTGTGCAGCTTGCTCGAGCGATGTGGCGAGCGCCTTCGGCATGCGTCCGCGGGCCGGCTTTCGCCGGCGCAGGCTCTCCGCAATTCCGCGGGCTAACGCTGGGATGATGCCCTCTCGCGAGCCGGTGATCAGAAAGGGGATTAGCGGCGGCGGATCGACGCCATCGTCGGGCCAACCGACCGCGTTCGCAATACGGCATACAGCGGCCGGCGACCGATCCTGAAACAGGTGCGCCAAGACAAGAGCGAAAGAAGACTTGCCCACCCCGTAGTCACCGGTGATGCGCCAGGCTCGACGTCCCGAATTGGTGCGCAGGCCATCGGCGACCCGTCGAAAGGCTTCGACCATATGGGGCGTCACGACATAGTGGTCCAGTGCGGCTAGGTCGTGAAAGTCGCGCTCCAACTGGACAGACCGCAGGAATCGGGCCGGTACCCGGAAGAAGTCGGAGATTGCCGGGGACTGCTTAGGCATCGACCAGCTCGCCCTCGTAAATGTCCGCGAAAGTAACGGGTTTGGCGCCCCCTCTGCGGGAAATCAGACCTTGAACAGCGGAAGGCTGGTACAGGAACGGCCTGTCAGTGCCCGATGCGGTGTAGGCCTCCACGTGGGACCGAACGGCATCTTCCGGCAGTTTGAAGACCTGCCCTGGCGAGCAGGGCCCAAAGGTGACCTCGCGCAGGGTCAGTGTCTCGTCACTTGCCCGAAACTTCCTCCAGAAGTCGTCAAGGCAGTAGTCGAATAGGGCTGGAGTGATCTCGGGCTTGGGTTCGTACCGAAAAGCGAAAACCGTCTCCCACCGACCGCCATCCACTCTCCTCTCACCGACCGGCTCAAGCAGGGTCAGGTCAACCAGCGGCCCATCGAGAGAGTCCTCGATGCCGACTCTTCTCGACCGACTGGAGAGATAGGTATGAAGAAACGCATCCAGATGTTGCGAGAGAGTAATCGCCGAATGAGAGTGCCCGAGCCTGACGGATTCGCGCGCGAACGCCGCCAGCGCTTCGGAGCGGGTCAGTTCCGGAAAAGCCCAGTGGCTGAGGAGATAGCGCCAGGCAAAAAGAGCGCCCTCCGAGCGAGCTGACAATTTCCAGTGAAGCAACCAGAGCGTGCGAACATCTTCGAGGTAGGAGTCGTGACCCTCCGGAGCGAGCACCTTTCTTGCAAAATTGGTCAGCTTGAGGCCCCGCCCGTTGTCCGGACGAGCCACACCAGCTGCCTCGACCCAGAACCGGAGCGCGCGCACCATGTTCTTGCCGAGACCCAGCTCGATCATGGCACCATCCACATTGGTAAACGCGAGCGAATCTTGCTGCAAGAGCCGGTAAGCCT
This sequence comes from Bryobacterales bacterium, assembly GCA_965207255.1. GTDB lineage: Bacteria > Acidobacteriota > Terriglobia > Bryobacterales > UBA6623 > VXMF01. The sequence goes on from OZ242276.1 coordinate 3,427,090, forward strand.
TGGGCAGCCAGGCATGCCGGAACGCAAAGGTCTCGTGGCCGGAAAACCGAAACGACGCGCTGTTGGGCGCGGCTGCCACCGAGTAATCGATCACCGCAGTGCCCCCTGAAGGCTCGCCTTCACTGCAGCGACAGCAGCTGTGATCTCCTTGGCGGCGCGATCAATTTCGCCTTTCGTGTTGAACTTGCCGATGCCGATCCGCAACGCACCTTCCTGAAGCTCTTCAGGCAGAGCCATGGCTTGGAGAACATGAGAAGGCCCGTGCGCCCCCGAAGCGCAAGCAGACCCGGTCGAAATCGCAACGCTTTTCCGGAGTCGGGCCACGACGGCGTCATTTGGGATTCCCGGAATGGATACATGCAGGTTGCCGCTCAGCCGACAGGATAGATGGCCGTTAACGGCCAAGTCCGGGATCGAGGCGGTGAGTTCAGATTGAAGGTGATCCCGTAGTGCCGCGATTCGCGGCTCGTCATCGGCCATCTCGAGGCGGCGAAGCCTGCAGGCTTCGCCTAGGCCCGCAATTCCAGGGACGTTCGGGGTCCCTTCAGAAGCCCAGATGAGATCGCAGAGCTGGCCCCGAACGTCTCCGACAGGGCATATCAAGGCACCAACACCCTTGGGGCCGTAAAGCTTGTGGGCGCTGACAACCAGGTAGTCGACTCCCCAGTCGCGCGCATGCAGCGGGATGCGGCCCGCCGCTTGCGTGGCATCGACGAGGATCGCCGCGCCGGACTCTCGGACTTGGAGCGCCACCTCGGGAAGGGGATAGATAGTCCCGACCTCATTGTTTGCAGCCATCAAGCAGACGAGGTCGACGCCCGCTTGAAGAGCACATTGCAGGCTGTCGGCTAGAAGGCGCCCTTGCGCGTCGACCTCTATCCAGCGCGGCTTCACGTGCCCCACTCGAGCAGCAATCGACACCGCGTCGATGACCGCCTTGTGCTCAACGCTGGTCAGGGCAACACGAAGCGGAGGGCGCCGGCCTCGGGAAATCGCGTGCGCTAGGGCAAGCCGGATTGCCTCAGTGGAACCGGAAGTGAAGTAGATGTCTCCGGGCGCGGAGCCGACGAGATCGGCCACAGCCGCGCTCGCCGTGGCGATGAGGGCACCGGCAGTTTCACCAAACCCATGATCGATGCTGTTAGCGTTTCCGAATGCGCCGGTCATCGCGTACAGCACTACATCGGCAACACGAGGATCAACAGGGGTTGTTGCATGATGATCGAGATAGATTGGTTGCGAACCGTCGCCAACGGGCGAAAGGCTTCGCTTGGATTCCTCGTCAGTCGGCCAGATCTGGTCCATCAAGCACCACCGTCAGAGTTGCCGAATTTTTCGGACCGCAGAGGCCAATCCGAAGCTCGACCGGCCTTCCCAACGCGACGAGCCACCCCAATAGCCTGTCGAGCGTGACGCTGTCTGTCCGACCCCGCACAACCTTCGACAGGGTTGGCTGGTCAGTTCCGCAAATCCGGGCGGCCTGAACTTGACTGAGCTCACGATCGGTTATGGTCTGCGCGATTGCGGCGACGAGTTCCGAGCGCACATGAGCCTGCGCATCACGCCCACCAGTCGCTTGCTCCATGTAGAACACTACAGTGTCGCTAGAACCTCTGGGCGTCTGTGGATTTGGTCCCATCCTAAACGAACACCCGCCACCGGCTGCACTATGGAAAATTTACCATAGCCACCTGCACTCGGGAGAAGTGAAGGGCGGAGTGGCAGTTCCGCCATGCACTTCGAGATGGCAATGCGCCGCGGGCCGAGGACGCCGGACGAGCGCCCAGCCATCCCTGACTCTTGCCACTGGCAATGCGCCACGAGGGACTTAGACCTAATGCGGATCTTGACGTCGGGCAGTGCTGCTGCTTTCCCTTCGACATCGTCATTGCGTTCCAGAACACTGCGGATCGCTGCCAACTGGGACTCGAAGTCCGGCTCAAGGACTGATTTGCCGATCTCCTGGTCCGTAATTGCCCCGACGTCAACCCCTGCAGAGTTGCACGAGTATTCCAGGTACTCGTTGGCTGGAGTTGTCGAGGCGTGGGGTTCAGTCGTGGGCCTAGGTCTCCCTTTCTTTGTGCACGATGTTCTGGGAATCCGAGATTTGGGCTACTTCGCTCCGCACTCACGCTCGGAGGAAAGCGCGACCAAACCGGCGCAAATTGTTTCCGGCTTGCACATCTTCACGTCGTGGCGCTCGATCCGGCTCTTGACCAATGCGTGCTTAGGATCTGAGATGATCCATCAATCGTACGCTTCGATGACCAGGTACCACGCCTAGACCCCTCGACCCGTGCCCGCGTCGTCATCAGGCTCTTGTGGAAATCCAATGGACGCAAACGCGAGGCGATCGAATGCGCTTGGGACGCTGCTCCGCCCATTGGAAAGTGGTTCGGTCTTGCCCTTCGACTAGCCCTAGTTCGCCAAGAATTCGGAAGATTTCGGCTCTCGGGGCTCTTCGGCGGGTTGATTATAGCGAAAAACACACCCCGATTCGTTTGATAGACTTGGAGTGTTCTTAATATGTTCGCTAATGTATGGTGATATCGTTTTGAAGCTCGTTGTAGTGCCAAGAAATGGCATCTGGCCCTTGACGCCCCCCTCGCGCCTCTGACACCCTCGGACTAGGCGCCCCTGTGTTCATCCGCGCTACCAAGACCCACTCCGTCGGCGGCCAGCCTGGCTTCAGCTTCCGCCTCGTCCATTCCCAACGCTCGGGCTCCTCGGTCCAACAGAAAACCCTCCTCAACCTCGGCACCGACTATCCCGTCCCGCGCTCGCTGTGGCCTGACGTCACCCGCCTCGCCGACGACATCCTGCGCGGCCAAGCCCCGCTGTTTGCCTGCTCCCCCGAGGTCCTGGCAGCCGCCGAGGACCTCGTCCGCCGCCTGCGCGCGCGGGGCTTCACCGCCGACCAGCAGGCCGATCACGAGCCCGTCGCGGTACGCCTCGCCACCCTTAACCTGGACAACCCCCGCTCGGTCGGCGCCGAACGCCTCTGCCTGCAGGCTCTCGACGAACTGCGCTTGGCGGCCTTGCTGCGCCAGGCGGGGGCCTCCCCGCGCGATGCCGCCATCGCCACCGCCTTGGTCGTCGCCCGCATGCTGCATCCCTCCTCCGAGCGCGAAGCGCAGCGCTGGCTGCGCAACAACAGCGCGACCCTCGAACTGCTCGGCTTGGAGCACTCCGCAGGCGTCTCGCTCAACAAGCTGTACCGCACCTGCGACCTGCCCTGGAAGCATCGCGAAGCCCTCCAGAGCGGCCTCTTCGCTCGCGAGCGGGAGCTGCTCGACCTGCCCGAGACGATCGTCTTCTACGACCTGTCGAACACGCATTACACCGGGCGCGAGAACCGCACCCTGCGCCTGTTCGGGCGTTCAAAGCAAAAGCGTAACGACTGCCCGCTGGTGTCGTTGGCGATGGCTTTGGACGGGTCCGGGTTTCCGCGCCGCTGCGAGATCCTAGCCGGCAACGTGTCCGAGCCGGGCACGCTGCAGCCCGTCTTGGAGCGGCTCGATGAGGGCCGGGCCAGCGGGGCGCAGCGACCGACCGTGGTGATGGACGCAGGGATTGCCAGCGCCGAGAATGTGCGCTGGCTGCGCCAGCAAGGTTGGGCATGGATCTGCGTCAGCCGGGAAGCCAAGCCGGAGCGCCCGGAGGGCGCACCGAGCGCCGAGGTGCAGACCAGCAGCGGCTACAGCGTGCGAGCTTGGCCGCTACAGCCGGAGGCGGGGGCCAGCGCCACAGAGCCGCCGGAGCCGGAATTGCGGGTGTACGCGCTGAGCGAGGGGCGCTTGCTGACGGCGGAGTCGATTCTGCGGCGGCACCGGGAGCGTTTCGAGGGGGCTCTGCAACAGCTGCACGAGGGGCTGTCGAAACCCCGCTGCATGAAGCGCTTGGAGCAGGTGCAGCGCAAGGTCGGGCGGCTGGTCGAGCAGCACAAGCAGGTCTCGGCGCAGTACAGCGTGGAGGTCGTTGCGGGGGAGTCGGGCAAGGCTTGCGCCGTACGTTTCAGTCGCGCGCCGCAGCACCAGGCAGCCGACGAGGCGGCCGGGGCCTACCTGTTGAGGACCAGTCATGTGGACTGGGACACGGAACGCATCCTGCGCGCGTACTGGGAGCTGACCGAGGTGGAGGCAAGCTTCCGCTCGCTGAAGTCGGAACTGGGGTTGCGCCCGATCTGGCACCATCTCGACCGGCGCGTGTCGACGCATCTGTTCGTGGCGGTGCTGGCCTACCACGCGGTGCATTTGGTGCGCACGCGGCTGAAGGCACGCGGCGTGCATCTGAGCTGGCAATCGATCCGGGACCGGCTGGCGAACTGGGTGCGGGTAACGACGACGGTGCAGTCTGCGGACGGCCAGCCGTTGTGCAGCCGCCAAGATGTGCGCCCGGGAGCGGCCGCCTACGAGATCGCCCAAGCGGCCGGATTGGAGCCGCAGGCGCATCGCCAGCAGATCCGCAAGGCGGACTGACGAATTCTCACAAAATGTAGTGCCAAGTGGGCCGAAAGTCGCCGGTCGACACGTTTCTTTTCAATGACTTACGAAATTTCTAAGTCACAAAATGGCGAACTAGGGCTAGGACTGGTCATGCTGTGCTGTCGTGACTTCGCCACACTCGCGGCAGAGGACCCAAACGATCCCTCGTCGCGGCCGTTCATTCCAGACGAAGTGGATGCCGTCCAGTCGAAGCCTCGCACCCTCGGGAATCCCATCCGAATTCGCCAGACTCTGGTCATAGTATTCAGTTTTCGAGCGTGCCACATCAGAGGCCGGCCGCGTCAATGGAGGGGATTCTGCCGTTCGAGTTACTGCTCCATCCGAATCTCCAGCGACCCGATGTCATTTGAGAGATGTCGATATTCGGAGCAGAAAAATCAACTCGCGTGTCCGCTTCGGGGCAAGTCGCCCGTTGCGCGCGGGCGACTTGCGATCCAAGCATGAATCTCGTCGGCGCGCCAGGCGACTGCCCGCTGCCCTAGCTTCAACGGTATAGGGAACATTCCCAACCGCATCAGGCGGTAAATGCCCGCCTTGCTCAATAGGGTGAGCCGCTCGACATCTCGGCGGCGGAGAATTCTGGCTTCCATTTGCAACTCCTCTCGCAACTGCGAAACCGCATGATGCCAGCGATCCAACAGAATGTATAGGGAGATTTTTCGCCATTTGCCTTCAACCCGCTCGCAGTGACGACCCAACCGGCTGGCATCCGGACGAGCCGCGGGCTGTTCATTGACTTCTCTGGTGACGCTGAACGCTTCTCTTACCGTGGCTGACTCTGGGCGGATTTGTCGGCCAGCCGCGACCTCACTTGATCGATTCCGTGCTCGAGAATCCAAGCAAGCCGACGACGTTGGCAAAGGCAAGACCACGATCGCGGGCAGTGTCCTGATAGAGCAATGTCCCGGGATGGCGGGGGAGCGGCAGACGTGGGGAGTATATCTTTCCGTGTAGAGGTTGGGAGGTCTTTAGATGGACAAGCTCGAGCGCGAGACGTTCGACGAAGCCGCGAGGCAGGGGGTGCTAGACAGGCTTAGCCAGACGGTACAGTCGTTCTGCGTTCCACTCTGGTGGGAAGTCAACCGGAGCCAGATCCTCGGCAATGGCACGGCGTGCGTCATAGCCACGCCTCAAGCTGTCTTCGGTGTGACGGCCAATCACGTCCTTGAGACGTATGAGCGCGACAAGGCCGAACAGGCCAACATATTCTGCCAACTTGGGAACGTTCCCTTCGGCCCCGCGTTCAACGTTATCGATCGAAGCAAGTGTTGGGATCTGGCCACGTTCAGAATTCCCGACTTCAGGCTGAACCAATGGGTATCCACTCCAGGGATCTACGGGACAAGGGTCTGGCCGCCGGCAACTGTAAAGACCGGTGACCCAGTCATCCTTGGCGGTTACCCCAAGAGCCGGCGTTCGCAGTCTGAAGGTGAACGTCCGACAATGATGTTCAACGACTTCGTATATTTCATCGGGAGGGTTGATTCCTCGTCCGATGACCACTTCATGTTCCACCTGGACTCGTCCAATTGGCACTGGCCGAAGGGCGAGGTGCTCCCGCCGCGACCGAACTTGGGCGGTCTCAGCGGCGGACCGTGTTTCTTGATCATTCCGGAGGAGGAACGAATTGAACTCGTGGGGTTCATAGAAGAGGGTCAAACCGAGCTGGAGCTTGTTCGTGTCCAACAAGCGAATCTGCTAAACGCCACGGGCAGAATCAAACCAGGTCTATGACCGCGAATCTACTCTGCGAACCGGCCCCATGGGTCCGGCCTCAGCCCCAGGAGCTAACGACTCCAGTTCCCAGGACCCCGGAAGCCCCTGTCAGGTTCGGACACTGTCCGATCGCAGTAGCTGTATAGAACTCCTCTCTTCGGCTGGCAATGGCCTTGCGGTGCGGACATCTCTAGGATCTCCGGCACTCACACGGCGAGTTCACCCCGGATGGATTCAATCCCGGACCAGTTCCGTGCCACCATCGGACCTTGGAGCAATGGCTTCCCACCCTCTATCAGCAATTCAGTGCCCGATCACAAGGGCGACCGCGTTCCAGACCCCTCCAGGCATGCACCCTGTATGACGCTTCGAGTGACGACAGTGTGGGCATGTGGGCAGGCGGCCCTTCGCCAGGGCGCATCGGCGATCACCGCCAGTCCTCATCCGTTGAAACCAAGCTCCGAGATGTAGTCCGCCCACGACTGCATCAATGCTCGCCGCCGCTCGAACAGATCGGTTCGCATATAGGCCGCTTCGACCCGGTCCGAGTTGACATGGGCGAGCGCCAGTTCGCTGACCTCTCGCGGCGCGTTCGAGCACTCGGCGCACCAATCACGAAAGCTGCTGCGGAATCCATGCACGACCGCTGGAATACCCTGCTCGCGGAGCAGCTTCGAGAGTGTGTTGTCGGAAAGTGGCCGTCCCGTGACGCTCGGAAAAATCAAGCCGGAGCCGTCGGCCCACTCGCGGGCTTCGGCCAGGATTTGCAATGCCCGCTCGCTGAGCGGAACGCGGTGCTCGCGCTTTGTCTTCATTCTGTCCGCAGGAACTGTCCACGCTGCCCCCTCGAGGTCGACTTCATCCCAGCGGGCCTTCCTGACCTCGCCCGAACGCGATGCGGTCAGGATCAGATACTCTAGGGCGGCGACCGTTGCCCAGTGCGCGCGTGACGCCCGGACCGTGGTGATGGCGGCCGCAACCTCGGCATGCGGCAGGGCGGGATGGTGCTTCCTGGCAACGCTGTTCTTCGGCAGCGCCGCGCCGAGGGCGTCTCCGGCAGGATTGTCCTGACGGTGTCCCTGCGCCACGGCCCATTTCATGATGGCGCCGATCCGCTGGCGCACCCGTCGCGCAGTCTCGGGCTTCTCGTTCCAGACCGGCAGCAGCGCGGCCATGACGTCGGCCGTGGAGATATCGCTTACGCTCAGCTTCCCGAGCTTTGGGATGGCGTAGTCCCGGAGGCTCGCTCGCCACTGGCTGGCATTCTTCCCCCCGTCCTTCCATCCCGCCTCGTGAATTCCAATTACCGTATCGACAGCCTCCGCGAAGGTCGGAGTTCGCTGCCCGGACTGAAGCGAACGGGGGTCCCCGCCATCCCGTGCCAGCTTGCGGTACTCGAAGGCCGTCTGGCGCGCAACGGAAAGAGAGACGTAGGGCCAGCCGCCGAGACCGAGGTCAACGCGCTTGCCACGCACCGTGCCGCGCCATATCCACTGCCTGCCCCCGGTAGGCATCACGCGGAGCATGAGGCCGTGCTGGTCCCCGTACTTGTCCGGGCCGCCGCTGCCGCTGTGCCGGACGTTCTTCACGAATGCCGAAGTCAAGGGGCGCATTTGCTATATCTAACTGTACACCAAACTATCCCACAGTCCAAGCGAGAATCTGGCGTTCCGCGCAAGACCATTGAAGGCCGACATGGACTATAACTAGTTCTATATCAGTGCTTTACAAGACATCCAAGGCCAATCGAAGATTGCGGGTAGGCGGTCACCCTCACCGCCATGGTAATGCGTAGCGCGTCCTCAACCAGTCGTGCCTTTTGCTCGACCACTCAAGGATGTCCCTGAGGGCGAAATCCTCTGTGTAGGGACGAGTTTGGTTACCATTTGTTTCGGATATTTGAATCGCTCCCTCATTGGTGGAGCCACCAGCCATCTGGACCTAGACGGCCCTTCACGCCAGTTTCAAGCCCATTTTCATTGCACAACCTGTTGCATTGATTAGGCTTTGGCCATTTTCGGCACGGTTCTCAACCTGTCACGGTTATAGGAACAATCTGGTTGGGGTCGCCCCCAAGCAGCTCGAAAGCCTTGCTCTGGAGCTTGGTGGGCTTGGTCCTGACGGCGATCGCGGTCTGCTGCAGGGTAGGTAGCACCACCTGGTACAGGCGAGGTTTGACAGGGCGGCCAACAGAGTCGGGGAACTGTGGGTCGGCAGATGAGGGGCAACCTACGCCTGCCCCTCATCTGCCGGCCCGCCAGCCTGCTGCGATCGGTATCAACACCGTCCCCGACGCTCAATTCCAACCGCACCGCGCCCCTCCCGGTTCCGCCGCCACGACCACTGGCCATTTCGAACACGCCGTTAGGCGAGAGTTGGGGCCATCGACCTACAATGTTGGATGCGAGAGGGCTGCGGAATCACTTCAGCGAATGCAGCCCACCGCGACGAAGTGCTGCGCGCTGTAGATAGCTCACCGCAAGAAGGCGCATCGTGACGGACAACGATTGGATTCCAGGGCTTCAGGGAGCATTGTCGGACGATCGGGCATTGCAGATTGCCATGCGGCGCGTGGAGATAGCCGAGCGGGTGTTCATTGCATCGCGGCAGTCGGCGGACTTGGCCGCTAGGATCGCAAAGGCGGATATGGATGAGGAAATGGAACGCGCAATGCAATGGGATCGCCCTGTTCCGCCCAACAGCCCACTGATGGCAAAGATCGACGCGGCTCTTGAGAACAGGAGAATGCATGCCTTGCAGGTGTTGGATGCGATGGAACGGCTGACCAATGCCTTAACCATCGTGCGGGGGGCAATGAAGGGCACTGAGAGTTGCCAGGATGCGGCTGCGATCTTTGAGCGGTGCGTCAAGGCGATGGCGGACACAACGGACTTCGCCGACGACATTCTCCCCAAGCGCTAGCCGCGGTGCCTGTACGTTGCGCTGGATTGGTCTTGGGGCGAAGACGCGATGTGCCGCCGCTATCGCCCGTCCGGGCGCTGTGGTTTTCAAGGGGCAGCCAAACGAGCTGTGTCGGACTCCGGTCGAGAGCAGGGCCCTATGCGCGACAGCCTGGATGCGAAATCATAGTTCGGAGAAGGTCCAAGAATCTCAGTCAAGTCTGCCGAGGATTCTGGTGGATCGCTAGCCAAAGACTTCTATCCACATGGAGCGAAACGGACCGCGCTGATAGCAACCAAAGAGGGACTGTGCATACAGGGGATGCGGTCCCGGCGCGGGAACGCTGCGCTAGCGCATGATCTATCCCCCCGCAGCCCGTTTTCTCGGTTGGAGCGGCGGGCCCTACCGGGCACTCCATGCCTTGGCCGGCCTTGCCATGCGGTAACCAAGGCCGTGCTCGTTGAAGATGTAGGTCGGGTTGGCCGCGTCGTCGCCGAACTTCGCCGGAGCTTCTTTACGACGGTGCGCACTCGATCCGTGTCGTCGGCACCCCGCCGCCCCCACACTTGGCGGAGGAGCGCCTCCGTATTCATGAACCGCCCGCCTTTGGGTCCGGACCGGACACATAGGTAACAGAAAGAACCGACTGCATGCGCGAGCATGCCCTCGCAAACTGCTGGCTCGCTCCTTGGCGGCACTAAGTCCTGCGTGCCGTCACCCATTCCCGAGTAGTCGAGCGTCCTGTCCCGCGCCTCCAGCGCTGTTGACCCCAAACACACCTGGATCAGCCGTGCCTCCCCCTTGAGGCTGCGACATGATCTCATCCCTCAACGTGCATTTGGGCAGGAACCGCTAGACTGCCAAGTGTGAACGCGCGGAAATGACCGACGATCTGCAATTCCGCGAACTCTAGGCCCGACTATGACCATTTCCAAGCTGTCCCTTGTTCTGGCCGCGTGCCTGCTGTTTCCGATTTCGGCTGTTGCCGACAGGCCGGACATCCTCTTGGTGGCTGTCGATGATCTCAACGACTGGGTGGGTCCGCTCCGGGGGCATCCTCAAGCGAAGACGCCCAACATCGACCGTCTCGCTAGTCGAGGAATGACGTTTACCAACGCGCACGTTACGGCGCCGCTGTGCAATCCGTCGCGCGCGTCGCTGATGAGCGGGATGCTGACGTCCTCGTTCGGGGTTTACCTCAATCGCCAAGACTGGAGGGAGGCCCCGGCCTTACAGGGCAAGCCCGTGCTGCCACTGTACTTGCAGAGGAACGGCTATCGGACGTTAGGTGGGGGCAAGCTTTTTCACGCGGCGACGGTCAATCCGGTGCAGTTCTTTGGCCTGTTGCCGAAGGAAGGCTTTGACAACTACTATCCGGCGCTGAACCGTCAGCTTCCGGACGAGATTCGGCCGCTGGGGCGCCCGGTCAACAAGAACCCCGGCTTCATCAGCGGGTTCTTCGATTGGGCGCCGGTGAGTGCAGAGGATTCTGCGATGGGTGACGGACAAGTCGTTTCCTGGGCGAGTCGGCAACTTCAGGTGAAGCACGAGAGACCTTTGTTCCTTGGAGTAGGAATTTACAGGCCGCACATACCGTGGTACGTGCCGCAGGCCTATTTCGACATGCATCCGCTAGATCGCGTCGAGCTGCCTGCAACGGTGCCCGATGATCTGGACGATGTGCCGGGGTCGGAGCGTTATGCCTCGAACCAGAGGGTTCATCAATGGATCCTCGACAGCGGCAACTGGGAGAGAGGCGTTCAGGCGTATCTAGCAAGCATCAGTTTTGCCGACGCGATGCTGGGTCGTCTGCTCGACGCGCTGGACGCAAGCCACCGCGCCGAGGACACGATCATCGTCCTGTTCTCCGACCACGGATATCATCTGGGCGAGAAGGGCCAGTGGCGCAAGTACACGCTTTGGGAGGACTCGACTCACGTTCCGCTGATCGTGGTAGCGCCGGGCATCACGAAACCGGGAAGCCGGTCGGCGGCGCCGGTATCGACGTTGGACCTTTACCCGACGATCGCGGACCTCGCAGGCCTAGACCCTCCCGGTCACTTGCAGGGTCATAGCCTGCGACCTCTGCTGGAGAGCCCACGAGCGGATTGGCCACACCAAGCGATTACGACCTACCGGTTCGGCAACCACTCAGTGCGGACTCGTCACTACCGCTACATCCGCTACGAGAACGGTGACGAGGAACTCTACGACCACCGGGACGACCCGCACGAGTGGCGCAATCTGGCTTCCTCGCCCGAGCACGTCGACCTTAAGGCCCGCTTGCGATCCCAGCTGCCTACTGTCAATGTCGAGCCGATCACCATCAACTGGCGGTAGTTCCTATTCGGACGGGGCCTCGCGCCGAGGACATAGTCTGTTCGCTAGAGTGCCCGGAGCGCCGAGAACCGGCGACATCTTCGATTCGTCCGCTCGATCGATTGCATGAGAGCTGAACAGCATTGAACGCCATCAGCAAGTTAACGCGGACCCATGCTTACCAGACGATTGCTCGCGGCTGGCGTACTACCGAACCCGAGGAGATTGACCGTGTCGACGAGCGGGGACAACTCGAACGCCCGGCCCGATTCGAGCGTCTGTGTTACCGCGCACTCGCAGAGGGCCTGATCTCGCTTGCAAAGCCACGGAACTGCTCAGAACTCCCCTTCCGGAACTAGAGGCAGGCCTGAAGCGTCCCCAGTAATTTGGGACGTGTGATATCATAACTAAGAACGCATAGTACTATAATGAGGCGAGAGTGATGTATCTTGATGAATCGCCCAAGTCCGGCCGTTTTGTCCTCCGGATGCCCCCAGCACTGCACGCCGCGCTCCACAGCGCTGCGCACGCGAACGGACTCTCTCTTAACGCGTACTGTGTTCGGCAGCTTGAGGGTCTAGGCCTCGGCGTTGCCAACGACACGGAAGCAACATCACTTGTTGCGTACGCCCGCGCAGTGGCAGGTGAAGCGCTCTCAGCGGTTGTCCTACATGGTTCTTGGGCGCGCGGTGAGGCTTGTCCCGCTTCGGACGTCGACGCACTCATCGTCGTGGATTCTCGCCTCCCGCTAAGTCGTGACTTGTACCGAGCTTGGGATGCGCAGCCGATCACGTGGCGGGGTCACCGAGTTGACCCGCAGTTCGTCCATCTTCCCGCGGACGGGGAGACCAGCGGCCTGTGGGCAGAGGTGGCGGTCGATGGGACCGTGCTGTTTGAGCGCGACTGGGAGCTGACGCCGCATCTAGCGCGGATCCGCCGTAGGATTGCTGCAGGACAGCTGGTTCGGCGGGTCACGCATGGACAGCCCTACTGGACGGAGACCGCCTAATGCGAAATCGTACCCTTGCCGTCGACTACGTTCAGCGCGCTGCGGCACGCTTGCGGGCGATAGATGCCCTGTACGACGCCGCGAGTTGGGCCGATGTCGTCCGGGAATCACAGGAAGCTGTGGAGCTCACATTGAAGGGCTTGTTGCGCGCTGCTGGTGTCGACCCGCCGCGCGTGCATGACGTCGCCGAGGTGCTAGAGGCCGAGCGAAGTCGATTGCCGACAAGCCTTGCTGACGACATCGACCGGCTCGCCGCGATTTCCCGGGCTCTGCGCCGAGACCGCGAACTTGCATTCTATGGTGCTGAGGACTTGACGCCCTCCGAATTCTACCGGCAGCGCGACGCCGATGAGGCACGCGATGCGGCGCGGCTCGTGGTTGAACGCGTGCGTCCGCACGTCCCTACGGAGAACTCGGGCTGAACCACTCGCGAGTGGTTATCTAGCGCCGCGGGTATGAAGACGCCCGGGCCAGCCTCGCTTCCAATTGGCCACCCGACGGGCCATACGCTAGCGAACTCACGAACCAGAGCACCTGGTGCCCGCCGGATGCCGCCGAACCGGCGATGCCAGGCGACTGACTTGGTGGTGGGGCCCGAAGGCCTGCAACGGTACTGGCACCCAGTACCGCAGTAGCCGTGGCATAAGTGGCGCGAGTCTCAGGACTGCCGGTTAGTCTTGGGTTTTACGGGTCTCCGCTCCGACCTCGGAGAGGAATCCCACCAGCGCTTGGTGCAACTCCTTGGCCTTCGCCGGTCTGTCAAGGGCGAGATTGTTGGATTCGCCAATGTCCGCGCTCAGGTCGAACAGCTCGGTTTCGTTCTGTGCCCATGTCTTGACCAGCTTCCACGGTCCGTGGCGGATCGCGCTTTGCGCGCGTCGGCTGACCGACTGGTGGAAGACTAGGAATTCGCGCTGGCGCGCAACCGCATCCCCGCCCTTAAGAACGGCTCGGAGGCTGCCTCCGTCCACCGTCGTCGGTAGGTCTTCGGGATAGTCGGCTAGGTCCGCCAGCGTCGGCAAGATGTCCAACCCCGACACCGGCGTGCGGCTTAGGCTGCCGGGTTTGACCCCGGGACCTGCTACGAGGAAGGGCACTCGTAAGCCGCCCTCATACATCGATCCCTTGGCACCTCGCAGGGGGTGGTTTCTCGGCATTGGCGGATCGCCCGCGCCGGGCAGCGTCGCGCGACCTCCGTTGTCAGATAGAAAGATGATGTACGTGTTGCGGTCCAATCCCAGCTCGTCGATCTTGTCAAGCACCCGCCCAATCGAGGCGTCCATGTCTGCCGTCATGGCGGCGAACGGCGGAAAATAATGCTTCTTGCTGGCCTTCCAAGGCTGCACGAGGTCGAGGGTCGCCCGGCGGTAGAGGATGTCCAGATGCACGGCATAGTGTGAAATCTGGAGGTAGAACGGCGCACCAGTCGCCGCCTGCTCCTCGAGGAAGCTGCAAGCGCGGCCAGTGATGTGATCGATCAGCTTCGGATCGGCGGACGCTGCCGGTCCGCCGGAGCCCTTACCGCCACCGGTACCGTTGCCCGTGTCCCCGTCGCTGACGTCGTAGCCCATTTCTGCGGGCAGCGGCCTGTCGAAGCGATGGTCCCACTTGCCAAAGTGGGCCAGCTTGTACCGGGGGTCGGCGGCCTTGAGGAGCTTGGGGATGTTGAGCTGCTGACGATAGGTCGCGGGCCAGTTCTGCTGGTCTTGTTGGTACAGGTGCCGGGCCGGCGTTTGGCCCACTTGCAGGCTCCGCCGAGTCGGGCAGCAGAACGGGGCAGGGGCGTAGCCATCCGTAAACGTCATGCCTCGACGGGCCAAGCGCTCCAAGCCCGGAGTCCGGAAGTAATCACTGCGGGACCTAGCATCGGCGGGATCCATTGCAACGGACGAACCGACCCAGCTCTGGTCGTCGCTCAAGATAACGACGAAGTTCGGACGGTCTTGCGCCGGAAGGGTCGCCCCGAGAATGGCGAGCAGCACCAGCAGATTGAATTTGCTCAACACGATGTCGTCAATCTTAGCCGAGCGCCAAGGGACCGACACTTCGACGGTGCCGGGGTCTTGGCGCTAGACTATGTGCGGCAGGAGGCGCAACATGCAGACGACACGCAGGGAATGGCTGGCCGCGACCGGGGGCTTGGCGTATGCCGCCAAGCTCAAGGCAGCTTCGGGGCTGTTCCACGCGACCTCGCTGAATCACATCTCGCTGACGGTGCCCGATGTGAAGAGCGCGGCGGAATTCTACGCGCGAGTGCTGGGTACCCGCGTGATTCAGGACATGGGTGACCGCGGCCAGATGCGCGGGCTCAAGCGCAACTACCTTGCGCTGTTCAAGGGTGACGAACCCGGCCTGAACCACTTCTCGCCCGGCGTGGACGCCTTAGACGAAGCAGGCGCGGGCGCGATCCTCAAGCAACACGGCTACGAGCCGTTCGAGCGTGCGCGGAATATTTGGGCTTGCCTCGATCCCGACGGCACGCAGAACCATCTCTCCGAGACGATGCGCCGCGAGGATCAAGTGGCCGAGGCATATCGCAAGGATCCCCGGCCGGACTCAATCCTGCACGGTATCGATGTCAATCACCTTGCCCTCAGGGTGAGCGACATCGGTCGCTCGGTCGAGTGGTACCAAGCGTTGATGGGGCTCAATGTCATCAGCAGGACCGCGACCAGCGCATTCCTCGGGCTAGGCGCGAATTTCCTCGCCTTGTTCCAGCGCCGCCAAGGCGGCGGTGCCGATCATTTCTGCTTTTCGGTCGAGGACTATGACCCAGATGTCGTGAAGGAGAAGCTCGCCAAGCACGGCATTGACTCGGTGCGGCGCGCGGATCGCACGTACTTCAAGGACCTCAACGGGCTGACAGTGCAGGTCTCGGCCGAGGCGCACCAGCCCTGAAGCGCACAGGGATCCCGGATTGCGCCTGCGGGCGCAGGTACGTCACGCGATGCGTGGCGTCCTAGTATTCCTTGCGCATGTCAACGACGTTGCGGAGGCGCTCGCCAGAGGCAAAGCGGGCAATGTTGTCTTTGTAGAGTTCGAGGCGCAGCTCGGACCCGAGCAGGCCCTGCGTAGCCACATGAGGCGTGATGATCGCATTGTCGAACTGCCATAGCGGATGTCCCGACGGCAGCGGCTCCGGGTCCGTGACGTCGACGCCCGCGCCGGCCAGATGCTGGCTGTCAAGTGCCTTCACCAAGGCATCCATGTCGTAGAGCTTGCCGCGCGATACGGCGATGAAGTAGCTGCCGCGCTTCATGAGTTCGAACTGCGCCGGACCCAGCATGCCCTCGCTGTCCTTGGTGTGAGGAGCGCACACGAAGATGGCGTCCGCCTCGGGGATGACGCTGTCCAAGCGGTCGGGGTAGACCATCCGGTCGAAGCTGAGCCGTGGCGGAAACTCCTCCGGGTCGACGCCGATCACTGTCATTCCGAACGCCTTGGCGCGGCGGGCCACGTTCGATCCGATCCCTCCGGTGCCGATCACAAGTGCGGTCTGGCCCTCCAACTCGAGTAGGCCGTAGTTGCCGCCCTTCCAAGTTTCGTTGGTCCTCTCGGGGATGAAATGGTTCAGTTTGCGCGTCAGCGCCAGTAGCATGGCAAAGCCGTGGTCAGCGATGGCTGCGGAGGAGAGGGTTTGCGCGTTCGTCATGACCGCATCGCTCTCGACGAGTTCCGGATACAGGTAGGGCTTGACGCCCGCGCTCGTAATCTGGACCCACTTCAGTTGCTTCGCGGCCTTGACCACCGCGAGTGTCGGGCCGCCGATGATGGCGTCGGCATCCGCGGCCTCTCGGAGCAGGTTGGCATCTCCGC
This sequence comes from Bryobacterales bacterium, assembly GCA_965207255.1. Lineage (GTDB taxonomy): Bacteria > Acidobacteriota > Terriglobia > Bryobacterales > UBA6623 > VXMF01. Next base: position 3,443,356 of record OZ242276.1, read on the forward strand.
TGCCCCGCTCTCTGACGTGTGCGATGGTCACGTTGGACGGGCTGGCAGCGCGGAGTTCGGAGACAATGTCCGGTGACTGGCCGATGACGACCACCTTCAGATCGGCGGCGTGCAGCGGCAGCGCGACGATGGAAATCAGGGTTACAAGCAGGGTTCTCATATGGCTTCGGGCTCCGTTTCGCTCCAACAATAATATACAGCGACTTTGAGCAGGAGACTCGATCAAATCAGCGGCTACCTGCGCTGCTGTCTCTGGTCGCTGCAATCGTCGCGGCGATGGGCTATAGTTTGACCGTTGGGCGATGGCAGGGAGGACCTCCCTTTTTTCGTTTAGTCTCTTCTCCTTGGCCAACCCGCCATCGCCCACGGTCGCTTCCGCTTCGGCTCGTCGTTGAGTCGGGGTGCCCTCTGCATGGGGTCGGGCTGCCCGGAGTCTTTGAATTTTTCTGGCACCAGACCAGCCATGCTGCCATCCGATGCCGTAGACTGCTGCTAGTGATGCGAACTGCGGTTGCAAGATCTGCCCTTGCTGTTACGTTGCTTGCGTCTCTACTACCCGCCGAGCAGCGCACTGACCGCAACGTGGTCTACGGGATGTACTCGGGCCTTGCCCTGCTGATGGACATCCACTACCCGGAGCAGCCCAACGGCATTGGACTGATTCACGTATCAGGCAGTGGCTGGAGCGCCCCGCTGAGCCTGGATGCCCGCCCGCTGAAGGAGGCGGGTCACGTCCGGATTGAAGCTCTGCCCTTGGTGGAGCGTGGCTACACGGTCTTCACTGTGAACCACCGCGCCACTCCGCGCTTCAGCTATCCAGCCCCAGTCGAGGATGTGCAGCGCGTCGTGCGGTTTGTCCGGTTCCATGCCGCAAGGTTCGGGATCGATCCTGACCGTATCGGTGCCATCGGTGGCTCGTCCGGCGGCCACTTGGTAAGCATGCTCGGCGTACTGCCTGGCGATGGCGACGCGCAGGCCGAGAGCGAGATTGATCGCCTCAGCGCCAAGGTGCAATGCGTCGTGGCCAGGGCGACGCCCTCGGATTTCGTGGCGGACGCAACCGGCAGCGGGGCGGTTGCCTTGTTGCTCGGGGTCCGTTTACGATCTGGCTCCGATCCGGACTCTCCGGAGATGCGGATTGCCCGAGCAGCTTCGCCGGTGACGCACGTTACGGCGGATGATCCGCCGTTGTTGCTGATCCACGGCGATCAAGACGACATCGTCCCCTACGCATTGTCGGAGCGCTTTCGCGAGCGATTGGTCGAGGCGGGCGTGAAGACGGACCTGATCAGGGTCAGCGGTGCCCGCCACGGCCCGGGTTTTCCCGGCGCTGAACAAACCCCCGAAGTGGGCCGCTGGGCCGGGGAGTGGTTCGACGCTCACTTGTTGGGCAAGCAGCCTTGACCCTTGGTGGCAAATGCCGCCGGGTTGTTGGACTCGCCGGAGCGTGTCCCGCCGCCACAACGGCGGAACACACCGTCTCCCCGGCTAGAAGTAGAGCTTCAGGCCCAGCTGCCCGATGCGCGCCGACTCCGCGGCGGTGATGTTCCCGAAATTGTTGTTCCCGAAGCTGGTGTTGGGCCGCCGGAATACCGTGTGGTTGAAGAAGTTGAAGAACTCCGCGCGGAACTGCAGGCGGACCCGTTCGCTGAACGGGAAGTCTTTCACGATCGAGAGGTCCCAATTCACGAATTGCGGCTCGCGGGCGTCCGGCAGGAAGTTCCCCATGTCCCCGAACATGAACGGCTCGGGTTGCTCGAACGCGTTGACGTTGAAGTATGGCTGGCTCGCGAACCGGCCGCCCAAGCGCTCGACGATCGAACCCTCCGTCAGCGGCCGCGCGTCCGGCACACGGTTCGGCGTTTGCCGGCCGCCGAAGGAATTGAGGTTGTTGAACCTCGACGTGATGCCGATGGGCAGCCCGCTCTGATAGGTCGTGACGCCGTTGATATTCCAGCCGCCGAGGACCTGGTTCACCCAGCCGCCGCGGTTCGCGAGGGCCTTGCCCTTGCCGAACGGCAGCTCGTATTGGTAGTTGATGACCAGACGGTGCGCAACGTCGAGGCCGGATAGGGTCCGGTCTAGGCGCTTGTTGTAATTGTTCGTATAGCCGGGGTTCTGGGCGCCGAGGAAGCCCGCGACCGAACTCACGTCGTCGATCATCTTTGACCAGGTGTACGCGCCGAGCAACTGGAGGCCGCTGCTGTAGCGCTTGCGGACCTTCACCTGCAGGGCGTGGTAGTTGGACTTGAATTCGTAGCCGCGAGGCGTGTTGACCGCAGAGAAATGCGGGAATGGCCGAAGCAATTGCCCGTAAGCGATCGTCTCGCGGCCAAGCCCGAGGTTGCTCGGGATCACGCCGAAGAAGGGGTTCGGCACACGGTCGGTCAAGCGGTCGCCCAAGGATTGGTACTCGTTCGGCATCTGGTTGAACTGCACGCCCGACCCCAACAGCTTGACTCCCGAATTCCCGGCATAGGCAATGTCGAACAGCCAGCTGTCCGGAAGCTCGTACTGGATGTTGAAGTTCCATTGGATGGAGTAGGGAGTGCGGTCGGTCCGCACGATCGCCGCGGGGCCCTGCCCCAGGAAGGTGGCCAGCCCCTCGGCCCCGTTCGTGGGCTGGTTGAAGCCCAGCGGGAACGGGTCGGAGGCGCTTGCGAAGGGCGTGCGGCCGCCGTCCTGGCTGCCGACGATCGGCGAAATGGAGTTGAAGCTGACCGCGCCGACCGTGGCCGTGCCGGGGCCGAAGCCGGTCGTGGGGTTGAAGAAGATGCCGGACCCGGTGCGGATGACGAGTTTTTCGGTCAGCTTGTAAGCCAGGCCCAGCCGGGGCGCGACGTTGTTGTTGTCGTAGTTCTTGATGTGCCGCGGGCTGCCGCCAACCCCGGCGAACTGCAGGCCGCCCAGGACGGGTCGCTCAAGTCCGGGCGTGTCCAGCACCAAGTCGGGCTGGACGGCGTCGAATTCGAACCAGCTCGCCCGGTTGTAGCGCTCGGTGATCGGGCGGTCCTGGTCCCACCGAAGACCGATGTTGATGGTGAGCCTGTCGGAAAAGCGCCAGTCATCCTGAATATAGAAGCCCCAGTAAGGCGTCTGCTGCGACAGCGACGGCTCGAAGCGGATCCGGCCCCCGTTCAGGTGACCGAGCAACATGCTGGCGACGGAGTTGCCCTGACTGCCGCGATTGAAGCGCTCGCGGGTCCATGCGCGGGTGAACTGGTAGAAGCCTGCGGGATCCGCCGGCCTATGATTCGAAAGGGAATTATAAATCTGACTTGACATAGCCACCGGATTTCGCTACCATGAATCTAGTGGAAGTCTTAGCAAACAAAGCACATAAGGGACCGGGCAAGGCTAACAGGGAGGGCATCACCTTGCTTGCTCTGATGGACATGTTCCCGGACGAGCAAACGGCCGTTTGCTGGTTCGAGTCGCACCTGTGGAGCGGCGACCGATGCTGCGGCCACTGCGGCAGCGTCCGTACCAGCGAGGTTCCGAATGCCAAGCCGATGCCCTACTGGTGCAGCGATTGCCGCTCCTACTTCAGCGTCCGCACGGGCACGGCGCTAGAGCGCTCCCGCGTTCCGCTGCGTAAGTGGGCCATCGCCATCTACCTAGAGATCACCAGCCTCAAGAGTGTCTCCAGCATGAAGTTGCACCGCGACCTGGGAGTCAGCCAACCCACCGCGTGGTTCATGCTGCACCGCATCCGCGAAGGGTGGAAGAATGCGCACGGCGGCGGCCAGTTCAGTGGCCCGGTCGAAGTGGACGAGACCTACTTCGGCGGCAAGCGCCGCAACATGTCCAACGCCAAGCGAGCAGAACTTACCGGGCGCGGGCCGGTCGGCAAGACGGCGGTCGTGGGCGCGAAGGATCGGGCCTCCAACCAAGTCGCGGCCAAGGTGATCGCATCCACCGACAAGGACACCCTGCAAGGCTTCGTCGAGGATCACGCTGCCGACGGCGCGACAGTCTATACCGACGACGCAGCCGCCTACGACTCGCTGCCGTTCGACCACGAGGCCGTCAGGCACTCAGTCGCGGAGTACGTGCGCGGGCAGGCCCACACGAATGGCATCGAGAGCTTCTGGGCCGAGCTCAAGCGCGCCCACAAGGGCGTATTCCACAAGATCAGCGCCAAGCACCTGAACCGCTACGTCACCGAGTTCGCTGGGAAGCATAACGTCCGCGATCTGGACACTTCGGCCCAGATGGCTGCGCTTGTTGCGGGCTTGGCCGGGAAGCGGCTGATGCGGCGCGATCTGGTAGCGGATAACGGGCTGCCGTCCGGCGCACGTTCCTAGGCCGCATCAGGGCGCGAGCCAAGTCCCCGGGTGTGGCAGTGCCGTAGTCGGGCCGCTTGCTCATTCGTCGTCGAAGGCGTGCGGGTTCTGGCTGATGTTAGCCTTGCCCGGTCCCTTATGTGCTTTGTTTGCCAAGACTTCCACTAGATTCATAGTAGCGAAATCCGGTGGCTATGTCAAGTCAGATTTATAATTCCCATTCGAAACACGGTTCAGGCGGAAGACGCCGCCGAACTTGATGGTGTGGTCGCCGAACAGACGTGACATGTCGCCGACCCAAGTGTGCGACTCGAACTTGTTGCCGATGTACCAGAAGGCGTTGTTCCCCATTTGCTGGAAGTCTTGGACTTGCACCCGAGGGAACACCGGGAACTGGACTTGGCCGTCAATGCTAGCGGGCAATCCCAGCGAAGCTTGGGAGACGTCCTCCTCGATGTAGCGCCGCGGATTCGCATGGTAGGAGTACCCGTAGTTGCCGTGCATGACCCAGCCGTTCCACAGATGGGTGTCGTCCATCGTGTAGGAGCGGTTGATCGAGCCGTTCCAGCCGGACCCGGGCGAGGCTATGTTGTTCCAGCGGCTGGGCAGCGTATTGATCGTCTTGTTCAGGGACACGCGCACGAACAGGCTGTTGCGGTCGTTGACCCTGTAGTCGATCTTGCTGGACGTGTCCCAAGTGTTGGGGCGGGACCCTTGCTGCGAGAAGAAGTTATTGCGGATTCCACCGGCCGTCGGGTTCGGGAAATACGACAGCAGACTCTGTGCCGTGGGATTCTGCCGCGCAGCCGGCACCAGGTTATTGGCGAACGGTTCCCGCGTGCCGTCGTCGGCCAGCGTCAGCGGATCGTGAACGACACGGTTGTCCTCGCTGAAGTCGCCCTGCTTCATCAGCTGCGTCGGGACTGACTGCGTGACCGAGGCCGGGTTCACTTGGCGGCGGAACTCGATGCTCTGGAAGAAGAACAGGCGTTGCCGCGAGGCGGTCAGCGGGCCGCCGAGGGTGCCGCCGAACTGGTTGAACCGGAACGGAGCGCGGTCCCGACCGTTTGCATTGGCGAACCAATTGTTGGCTTGGAGCTTGTCGTTGCGGAGAAACTCGTAGACAACCCCGTGGAACTCGCTGCCGCCGGAGCGCGTCACCATGTTCACAACGGCTCCGGCCGTCCGCCCGTACTCGGCTGAGAAGGCGTTAGTCTGCACCTTGAACTCTTGCAGGGTATCTGGCGAAGGGATGTAGGACGGCTGGTTAAAGCCCATGACTTCCTGAGACGAGCCGTCCAGCATGATCGAGTTGGCGACGTTGCGGCCGCCGTTCGCCGAGAAGGCCACCGCCGAGATGGATCCGTTGCCGCTGGTCGAGTTGCGGAAGTTGCGCGTGGTGTTGATGCCTGGCGTCAGGCCGATCAGTTGCAAGACGTTCCTGCCGTTCAGCGGCAGGGACTCGGCTGTCCGTGAGTTGACGACCTCTCCGAGGTCGGACGTGGCCGTGGCCAGCAGCGGTGCCTCGGCTGTGATCTCGACGACCTCCGTGACATCGCCCACTTCTAGGGAAATGTCGATCTGCGCGACTTGGGCGACCTGCAGGATGAACCGCGGACGCTCATAGCGCTTGAACCCGGCCGCCTCGACGCTGAGCGAGTAGTTGCCGGGCGGGATCTGTTGGAACACGTATGCGCCGGAGGCGTTGGACTCGCCCTTCCACGGCCGGTTCTGGTCCACGTTGGCAAGAGTGAGGCCCGCGCCCGGAATGACGGCCCCGGATGCGTCGGTAACCGTACCGCGAACGGTGGCGGTCTGCGTTTGCGCGAAGGCAGCCGTAGCGGCTAGAGCTAGCGGCAGTACCGTCCGGCATCCGCGCAACAAAGCGGTGCGAATGCGATTCATGATTTTAGTGCCCCCTGATGGCTAGGATTCGTCCACCCGATATCCGTATCCGGCTGGCTTTCTCGCAGTGTACACGACCGTGCGGATCATCCATCGCCAGTTCCACCTATGCGTGCCGCCTCGAGCGTAAAACCTAAGTAAACAATGGGGATGCGCTTGGATGCCTGGCCACGGGCCAACGCTCTCGATCACAGGGCTAGGCCCTTGCTGTACAGGGCGTTCCATCGGAGCGTCGTTCGGCGCGAATTCCGGACGATGAGGCCGTTGAACCGGAGATTCGGGGCTCGGACCATCGAGCTATCCCAGAATCTGCCGGCAGGCTCCGTCGCATGTTCTCGGAGAAGATTGATCCCTGCCACAAGCAGCAGTCTAGGTGAGTTGGGTTGAACCTGCTGCACCTCTAGGCTGCTTTCGGGCACTATACGATACTGCCAGAGTCCGCAATCGGCGATATCATTACAGTGGCATGCGCAGTTCTGATCGTCGCAAGTTCTTGCAAGGCATAGGTGCCAGCATTGCTCTCCCCATGCTCGAGTCCCTCGCTCCGCGCCAGGCCTTCGGGAAGGGTGCCGAGGAGCCGCCACTGCGGCGGCTGGTCTGTATCGGGACATACCTAGGTTTCCACCAGAAGCACTTCTTCCCAGCGCGAGTCGGGGCCGACTACGAGACCTCCCCGGTATTGGCGCCCGCCTCCTCATTCCGCCGCGAAATGACGGTCTTCTCCGGTCTTGACCACCGAGGACGCAACGGACACCACGGTTGGAAAGCGTGGCTGAGCGGTTCGGCGACCGGCAGCATCTCGATCGATCAGTTGGTCGCCGAGCAGGTCGGCCATCGGACCCGCTTTGATTCTCTGCAGGTCACATGCGGAAATCCGCCGGATGAGGCCAAGATGAGCTTTACCAAGGAAGGTGTGGCTCTCCCCATGATCGGGCGGCCCAGCGTGCTGTATGGGACGCTGTTCCGATCAGGTGCCGACAGTGCCCGCATGGAGTACCTGCTGGCGAGCAATCGCAGCGTCTTGGACGGCGTCGTCACCGAGGCGAAAGCGCTGGAGCGCAGCGTGACGGCCTCCGACCGGCAAAAGCTGGGCGAGTACTTCTCTTCTGTGCGGGACGTAGAGAAAGGGCTGCGCAAGCAGCAGCTGTGGCTGGACCGGCCCGTGCCGAAGGTCGAATACCCGTTGCCCGAATTCGATCCCGTATCGCCGAATCTGGCCTTGGAATGCGAATCGATCATGTATGACCTGATGGCACTGGCGCTGACAACCGACTCCACAAGGGTTCTGACGTTCCTAGTACCGGGTTGGAGCCAAGTGTTCAACATCGGCGGGCGAAACCTGAGCGCCGGCTATCACGGGCTTTCCCACCACGGCAACGATCCCGAGCGGATTGCCGACTACAACCTAGTCGGGATCGAGCACGTCAAGCGCTTCACAGCATTCTTGGAGAAGCTCAAGGCCGCCACGGACGCGGATGGGCGCCCGCTGCTCGACACATCGGCAGTAGTCTACGGCAGCGGCATGGGCGATTCCAACACGCATGACAACAGCAACCTGCCAACCGTACTCGCCGGCGGAGGGTTCCGGCACGGATGGCACCGCAGATACGAACGTAATGCCCCGGCCCCGAGGCTGCTGGGCGACCTGTTCATCACTCTCATGCAGGGATTCGGGATGGATGTGGAGAGCTTCGCAAACGCCGGCAGCGGCCTGGGCGAGCATCTGACATGAGAGTCGCCAAGTTCAGATCGCGACTTCTGCTTGCTGTCGGTCCACTGGTGCTGACGGCAGCAAGTTCGGCCGAACCGCTGCCCGCTTCGGCCAGTGAGTTCTTGGCTCGCAACTGCGTTGCGTGCCATTCCGGCGACCAACCCCAAGCCGGCGTCGACCTGTCGTTCTCCGATACTGACTGGGGCAGCCGGGAAGCGGTCGCGCAATGGGAGAGAGTGTACGAGGCGCTCTCCTCGGCAAAGATGCCGCCGGCCGCAGCGAATCAGCTGTCCGCGCCGGAGCGCGGGCGCATGGTGGATTGGCTGCGAGGCCGGTTGCTGGCCCATTCGGGCGTTGGTGGCGGCGTGCCGCGTCGGCTAAACCGTGCCGAGTACGAGAACTCGATTCGGGACCTGTTTGGAATCTCCGACTTCGCCTTGCCGCATTCGTTTCCGGCGGATGACTCGTCCCACGGCTTCGATAACGTCGGCTCGGGCCTGATCCTGTCGCCGCCGGTCATGGCCCAGTATCTGGAGTTGGCGACTCGCATCGCAGACGAGCTGCTGCCGCCGGACACCGGCCCGCATTGGGCCGATGCCAAGACTTACAAGCTCTCGTCCACCGCGTTCGATTCCAGTGCTGGCCGCTCCGTGGAGAGCTCTCGTTTCCGGATTGTTTCGTCCAGGAACATGGCCAGCGCCGCCGCCTGGCCTTCGCGGTGGGAGGCGACCCAGAGCGGCGTGTATCGAATCGTTCTCCATGCCAACGTCTTCGAAAGCGACAGCATGTTCTACGCGCCCAGAAGCGAGCCAGCCCGCGTTGGCCTGTATGCACGTCCCAAGATCGACAACTACTATGCGCCGTTCGGCGAGCTGCGCAAGCTCGCCGAATTCGAGGTCTTGCCGGGGCGCGAGCAGCCTCAACGCCTCGTTGCCGAAGTTGAGCTCTTTGCGGGAGACCTGTTTGGTGTGCGCTGGGAAAACGGCCCAGCCTATTCAGACCCGCCGCGCCGGGACTATTCGGAGGCGTTCTTGGCTGACCGCCTCGTGCGGGATCGGCTCTACTATGCCGCCATGCAGCAGTACGGCGGAGGACCGCGAGGGACTACTCAGGTTCAGGTCTACGAAGCGACCAAGGCGCTGATGGAGAGCGGGACGCTAGACTTGCAGGATCCAAGGCTGAACAAGCTGCCGGAGGACTTCGGCGGCGGCTTGGGCGACCGCCCGCACAACTGGATCAAGGCCTTTGTGCACGAAGAGCTCGAGCGCTTCGGCCCAGCTATCGATCTGTCCGGCTTCGAGGTAGTCGGTCCGTTGCGGCTGATCGAAGACGAGCAGACACGTGCCCGCAGGGCTCGCAGCGAGCGGTTCTTGGGACCCGAACGGCCCGGGTCGACTGATCGCGAGCGCATACAGGCCGTGCTGAAGCGCTTTCTCCCCCGCGCGTTTCGTCGCCCTGCCAGCGAAGAACAGATCCGCATCTATGCCGATATCTCGGAACGGCACGTTGCGACGACTGCGGGCGCTCGCTTGGAAGATGGCTTGCACTTAGCCGTGCGACGCGCCTTGGTGTCTCCGCTGTTTCTCTATCGGGGAGTGCGCGCCGACGAATTCGATGATTACGACTTGGCAAGTCGGCTCAGCTTTTTCTTGACGTCTTGTCCTCCCGACGAGGAGTTGTACCGGCTGGCGATGCAGGGGAAGTTGTCCGACCCACAAGTATTGGCGCAACAAGTGGACCGCCTGCTGGCCGACCAGCGCAATGGCAACTTTGTGCGCAGTTTCACAGGTCAGTGGCTCTCCACGCGGCTCCTTGAAGGCATCATGCCCGACCCCCGCTTATTGAGGTTCTATGATCCTGACCGTCGGGCGCTGGTTGACGAGACGGAGATGTTCTTCGCCGAGATCTTGCGGGAAAACCTACCGTTGGAAACGTTCATCGATCCGGACTTCAGTTACCGCAACGCCCGCTTGAACAAGATCTATGGAGGCGATCTAGAAGGCAACGAGATGCGTCGCGTGACTTTCGAGCGCGGAGGCAGGCACGGCGGGATCCTCGGGCTCGGCGCGGTCATGATGGCGACGGCCAACGGCGTCGACACCCAGCCCGTGCTGCGAGGCGTGTGGCTGCTTGAGAATGTCTTCGGAGCGCCGCCGCCGCCGCCCCCTGGGAACGTGCCAGCGATCGCAACCGACACGAGCGGCGCGACTTCTATAAGGGATCAGCTGGCCGCCCACCGCGCGGATCCGTCTTGCGCCAGCTGCCACAACGAGATCGACCCTCTCGGCATGGTACTGGAAAATTTCGATCCGGTCGGTCGCTGGAGAGATCACTACCCGCGGTACACCAAGCCGCCTGATGGCCAAGCGGCACTCACAGAAGAGTTCTATTCCACTGTCGGCAAGGGTGTTTTGCCCGGTCCGGCCGTGGACGCCGCCGGCGTCTTGACTGACGGAGTAAGGCTGGAAGACGTAACGGACCTGAAGCGGTACCTGCTCGCCCGATTGGATGTCTTCGCCAGCTGCCTGACGGAAAAGCTGATGGTCTATGCGACCGGCCGTCCGCTGAGTTTCGGAGACCGCCTGGCCGCCGAGCGCATCGCCAAGTCGGCAGTCGAGCGGGGTGATGGCTTCCGCGACCTGATCGTAGCGGTCGTGCAGTCCGAACCCTTTTCTGTCAGATAGGTCTTTGAGCCAGAACGCGGCGGCCGCATGATCCAACACACGGCCAGGATCGCAGGAACATCGCACTGGCAACCTGTGCGACAGTCGCGGGATCGCCCCCGAATAACGCTAAGATCTACGTAGCGGCCAGACCGGATCAGTCCGGGCTGCAGGTCGGGCTAAGAGTTGGCTGGAATGGTCGCCTACACGCGCATTGATGACCTAGATATCACCTTAGGCGTAGAGGAAGAGTTCTTCCTCGTCGACCCCCAGACGCGCGACTTGGTTGCCGAGCCCGATGAGGCCATCTTCGAAGAATGCGCCCGCCGGGCTGGAGAACACAAGGTAGCGCCGGAGTTCTTGCGCTCGCAAATTGAGACCGCTACAACGGTGTGCCACAGTGTTGCCGGACTGCGTCAGGCCTTGTCCCGCACTCGCTCGGCAGTGGTCAATGCGGCCGAGAGACATGGCACACAGGCCATCGCGGCCTCGATCCACCCGTTCGCGGCTTGGAGTACCCAAGTTGTCTCGGTCGGCCGGCGCTACCAAGAATTCGCGGTGACCTACCAGGAGGCGGTCCGCAGGCTGATCATAGGCGGCATGCACGTTCATGTCGGCTTCGGAGACAACGATTCGCGTATTCGCGTCATGACGGCGCTGCGGCGCCACCTGCCGTTGTTGCATGCGCTTTCAGGCTCTTCGCCGTTCCATGCCGGCCGCGAGACGGGATTCAAGTCGTACCGGCTGACGATCTTCAGCAACTTGCCTAGGACCGGCGTACCCCGGCCGCTGCAGTCATGGCAAGAGTTCGACGCACTTACCAGAGACTATCGCCGGATGGAGTTGATCGAGAATGCCGGCCAGTTGTGGTGGGACATCCGCCCTTCCCACGCGTACCCGACTATCGAGCTGCGCATCTGCGACGTGTGCCCTCGCATCAAGGATGCCATCGCGATCGCCGCCTTGTACGGCTGTCTGGTGCGAAACCTTTGCCGGCACGACAGGGAGGGCACTCTGCCTCCGGAGCCTCCCACCGAGATCATCAGCGAGAACCGCTGGCTAGCCCAGCGCTACGGTGTGCTCGCGTTCTTCGGAAACCTGGAGGGCGGCGGCAGGATGGACATCGACGACTACGCCCGGGAGTTAGTCCGGGGATTGGCCGACGACGCCAATGCTCTTGATTGCGAGGCCGAACTGCAGCATATTCTCGAAATCGTCCGGGAGGGATCCGGCGCCGACCGGCAGGTGGATTTGTTCCGCCTGTGCCGACTCGAGGGGGCATCGCACGACGAGGCTCTCGCGGCAGTCGTCGATCTGATCATTCGCGAAACCAAGGAATCGCTGGATTGAGCAGGCGGGTGCCTGCGGGCGGATCGCGCGATGGGCCGCCAAGACTATCGCCAATCGGCTGCGCCACCGAGTACAATACCGGCGATCATGCGTAGCGTTATTCTCGCCTTGGCCTGCTTGCTCTTGGCGGCGTGTTCGACGCCGGAAGCGGAGCAAACGGCAAGCCCGCCGAACATCGTTGTGATCGTTGCCGACGATCTGGGCTACAACGACCTCGGCTCCTTCGGGTCGGAGATCATTCGCACCCCGCATCTCGACGCGCTGGCCGCCGGCGGAGTCCGTGCGACAGACGGTTACGTATCCGCGGCGGTCTGCAGTCCGTCGCGGGCTGGGCTGTATACCGGCCGCTACCAGCCTCGGTTCGGATACGAGTACAACACCTCGGGGCGAGACACCGTGGTCGGCCTGCCGACCGACGAGCGCACCTTGGCTGACATGCTCGGGGATGCCGGGTATGCCACCGGGCTGATCGGAAAGTGGCATCTGGGCAAGTCGAAGCAGCACCACCCGCTCAGCCGGGGCTTCGACGAGTACTTCGGCGTGCTGGCCGGTGGCACTTCATACATCGACTCGCGCAGGGCTGGGGTCCAGTCGTGGCCCGCCAGCAACGCACCAACGACGCGAGGTGACGCGAACGCAATCTTCGATGGCTTCGAGCAGGTGGAAGTCGAGGAGTACCTCACCGATGTTTTCGCAGACAGGGCTGTGGACTTCATCCGACGGCACAAGGACGAGCGGTTCTTCCTAATGCTCACCCCCAATTCGCCACATACGCCGCTCCAAGCGACGACCGAATACACCGATCGGTATCCGGATGTGGAGCCGGAGGGCCGCCGCATCTTTGCGGCCATGGTTTCGTCGATCGACGATTACGTTGGCGACGTGGTGTCCGAATTGCGAGCCAACGGCTTGGAAGAGAACACGCTGATCGTGTTCACTTCCGACAACGGCTGCGTCAAGTACCTGTCGCAAGATGTGTGTTCCAACGATCCGCTGCGGGGATCGAAGCGGTTTCACCTCGAAGGCGGCATTCGGGTGCCGTTCATTTTTTACTGGCCCGCGGGCCTGCCATCCGGGCAAACCTACGGGCAGCCGATCATCTCGCTAGATCTCTTCTCGACGTTTGCAGCCGCGGCTGGATCCGCGGAGACGGCCCAGGACAGCGTGAACCTCCTGCCCTACCTGCGCGGCGAACAGGAAGATTCCCCGCACGAGTTCTTGTTCTGGAGGTTCAAGCCCAACATAGCGGTGCGCTGGGGCAAGTGGAAGATGTGGCAAGTCAACAAGACCGACTTAACCGAGCAGGATCTCACAATTGGTGGTCGACGCCTGCCCCAAGTGGAGTATCCCGGCGATTCTCCGTTGGGGCAACTGACGGTGCTGTACGACTTGTCGGAAGACGTGGGGGAGAGCCAGAACCTCGCGGCGCAGCATCCCGAGATCGTAGAACGGCTCGAGGCTGAACTCGAGAGGTGGAACGCAGAACTGGCAGAACCGATGTGGCCGAGCAACCGATCGACGATCTACGACTTGCACGGACAGATGGTCCAAGTGTTCTTCTGATGCGAGGGCTTGTACTACATTCATTGGGTGAAAAATGCTCAAGACGCGATAGAGGTAGTCTCAATCGACGCACCAAGTGACAATGACAGGGAAGAGTTTGTAGACGGCAAAACAAACCACAACCACGTGAAGACCAATGAACAGCCACATCAACAGGATTAGATTCATCGTTATTGTGCTTAGCGCTAGCTTTCGGCCCAGCCATGCATCCTTGTCCTTGAGGATGGCATTGGTGTCTTCTTGACTTGCGGTCGTGGCAATGGCCCATGTTCCATGTCGATCTGCATGGGCGCTCTGGTTAAGTCCGAGTGCTTCCTCGATCACTGTCTTTTTCCAGACCGTTCGCCGATAGTACTCGTGTCCCTTACGGATCGTCATCATTCCTAGTAAGGATGCGCAAATTCCAATCATTGAAACACCGATCAGTGGTTCCCACGAGTCGCTCCTGATCCGCAGCAAGGTTGCTACCGCCGCCAGCAAGGCCATGTTCAGCCCAAGGTAGAACTTGGTTCGCTCCCACGAGAGTTGGACCTCGAATCGATACTCTTCAATTGCGTGGCGGTAGATCTCTGCAAGCGAGACTTCGCCATCTCGCTTGTCAGTCGGCATTGGCATGGAACGCATCCCACAAGTGCAAGAACGTCGGCGTTAGCATCCAAGCCTCATTCCCTCGCAACTGCGCAACCTCCTCCATCGACAGGTAGCAAGTTTGGGAAATGTGATCCGTGTCGAGAGTCATCGGACTGTTCCAGACAGCCGAGTAGAGGGCTATGAACTTGGTGGAACCCTCATCTTCCATGGCAGTCTTGCCCACGAACTTGGGGTCTTGTAGGCGCACTCCCAGTTCTTCATGTGCGCGGCGGAGAATGGCTTCCCGATAAGTCTCAGCCGACTTCACATATGCCGCTACAGAAGAACCCCAGCAGCCCGGATGGCGTGGCCTCGATGCAGCTAGACGTTGCATCAGCAGTTCTGAGTCTTCGTTGAACAAGAATAGATGCGCCACGCGGAAATTAGCTCTTAGCCTAAGAGCGTCTCTTCGCACGACCGAACCAATCACGCGGTCTCGGGAGTCCACGGCATCAATCAGTTGACCTGCGGTTGAGCGCACTAGCATAAGGTAATACCAAACTTTTCTAAGATAGTACCTTACATCTACATCCCAAGCAACAAGGATTGCCAGAGCCAGAGTAGGTGCGGTCAAATCATGCCGAGGCCGAAGACAAGCAAGGAGTTTCGCGCCGCGGTCCTAAAGACCTTTGATGAGCTTACGGTTCGGCTCAAGGCTGAGGGAAAGAAACCGGCTGGCGAGATTGCAGACAAGCTTGGAGTATCGCGACAGACAGCATACGAGTACCTGAGAGGAGATGCCGTTCCCGGACCTGATCGACTGGCGAAATTGCTTGACACATGGAACCTGACGTTCGAGTATCGCGGCTATGAGGTAAACAAGGATAGTTATTCGCGCAAGCGCAGCGAGCCTGTCGAGAGAGTAGCTCAGCAGTATCAGCTCGAGGGTCTTGAACAGCGGCCGCTCAAGATCCCCCTCCCAGGACAGGACGCGAACCTCCGATTGGAACTTGACGGTAAGCAACTCAAGGTAGTGATCGACTTGGAGAATTCAGACAAATACGGTACTGGCTAGGGTCCGATAGGAATCCCCGAGGCCATTCCGTGGCAACTTGCGCAGTCGGGCCACTCCGGCGTCGTAGGCAGCCCACAACTGGTCGTGAGAAAGCCGGCCCATGTCGTGGCTACTCCGCAGAACAGCCAATGAGCTGACCTTGTAGCGCCGAGCTAGACGGTTGACTTCGACACTGAGGGTTGCGCGACGGTCCAGCTCACTGCGTAACATCTCAAGGGACACGGGGAACTCCGCTGCCACACGATTGCACCAGCGCTCAGACTCTTCGCCCGGAATGGTTGGTTGGATTGGTGTCGGAGACCCCAGACTTGCTAAGCCAGATATGCGCGAATTCATGTGCGAGCGTGAACATCTGCGCCGCCTTCGTGTCTGCGCCGTTGACGAAGACTAGAGGGGCCCAGGGATCGACGAGAGCAAGTCCTCGAAACTATTGGGGATCAAGCTTGCGGCGGTTGTTGCTACCGACAACGCCGCTGACCATGACCAAGATCCCGAGGGCGTCTGCCTGTTCAATCAAGCGACGCAACGCGTCGGTCCAAGTCACGAGTCTCGTCCGCTCCTCTAAATCAACACCGAGGGCGTGGCGCATCCGGGTGACCGTCTCAACGACGCTATCTCCAACCCGGGCGGACCTGACAATCTCGAGGGGACCTTCACGTTCCGACCGTGCAAAGTCTCGATACCAGTCCTGTCGCTGCTGGCAACTATAGACCGTGTCGAGCAGATCTGGGCTATAGCGCTCCCGGCTGGCATTGGCCACAGTACGGAAGTCCGGTATCGGTAACCGCTCGACGGGCGGCTCCGCAAGGAAGAGGAAACCGACCGGAGTGTGGGTCGCCTTGGCGAAGGCCTCAAGCTGCCTAATCGTCGGTTGTACTTCGCCATCCTCGGGTGCACGACACTATGTTTGGATCGCCGGTTGGACGCAGGGGTTCTCGTCCCGGTCAGCCCAGAAGTCCTCGTAGTTGCCGCTGAGCACGCAGCAGCGCAGGGCGAGGATGGCGTTGGCACCGTCGACGGTCCAGTACATGCCCGAGCGCTTGAGGCGGCCGACCACGGTGCGGCAGCCTGCCTCGACCACTCCAGAGCCTACGCACAGCCCTTGTGCGCGGAACTCGGGATAGCGCATGCGGCTGCGGTTCTTGTCGATGTAGTTGGCGCACTTGGCGGCTTCCTCGCAGCTGTCAGCGTGAGCCCGCAGGGTGGCGAGCAGGCCGTCGATGCGACCCTGCTCGAGATCGTCGCAGCGGGCGTCCGCCCACGGCGCGTGCTGCGCCTTGTCGCGGCCGAAGAGTGCCTTGGCCACCTCCCACAGTTTCTCTTTGGCGTGCCAGAGATCGACGATCTGGATCGCGCCGGGGTGGTCCTCTCCCGCGATGCGCCAGATCCAGTTAGCTCCGTCGCCCAAGATGACGCGGCGGCGGGCGAGCGGGAAGCCGCGCCGCTGCGCCTCGCGGCGCATGCGCTGGGCGAACTCGGAGGGATCCGGATCGGTGTCGCGGCTGGCCGCGCTTTCCACGGCGGCGGTGTAGCTGACCGAACCCGGGTCGCGCACGGCACGGCCCTCGTCGTCGCGCGATTCGGCGGTCCAGACGACGACCAGCTTGACCTCGCGGGTGCGGGCCGAGCCGTCGGGCTGCTTGCCAGCGCGCCCGACCGTCTCGCTGGCGCGGACCGGCACGCCGGTGCCGTCGACACCCAGATACACCGTCGGGGCAGGCGCTGCCGCCGCTGAGCCTGGAGACTGCCGCTCCAAGGCGGCAATCTCACGCCCCAAGGCCTGGGCAGTGCGCTGCACGTGCTTGCTGCCCACCTGCACGCCGGCCAACTCGTCGAGCAGTGAGCTGGCCTGGGCGAAGCTGACTAGGGCGGCGGCTGTCCCGGTCATGCGGGTGACCCCCGGCGAAAGGTCCGTGCGGGCCATGCCCAAGGCCCGGTCGCGCGGGAAGAAGCCGTGGCGGCAGGCGGGGCAGTGGTAGTAGGCCCGCTGCAGCGTCAGCGCACCCAACACCGTTGCGAAGGTCTTAGCGCGCCTGCCGGCGTAGTGTGCCGTCTGCCCGCAGGGGCAGGGCCGGTGCGGGCCGCAGTGATCGCTGCGGTCCTCGTCCAAGCGGCGTTCGACGGCCCGGGCGGCCAGTTCCAGAGCGCGGGACCGGAGACGGGTCTCGAGCGCCTCGAAATCGACCGCGTCGGAGGCCCCGGGAGCTACGAAGCGGGCGAGCTCGTCTTCGATGGCGGGGACGAACTCCTGTGCGCAGGCTTTTTTTTTGGCACGCCTTGGGTGTCCCCGCCGCAGTGCTGTGAACGGGCGTCGGCGAGTTGCTCGCTGACCTCGACCAGCGCGGCGGTCAGGCGTCGGAAGCGCTGGTACTCGTCGAGTTGGGGCCGGACGGCATCCGCGGCAGCCTTGGACAGGGATCGCGAGGTGCGCTTGCCGCCGACATCGCGCACGAGCACGAAATAGGGGCCGTGGCCGGGGTCGCCCTCCTGGCGGCAACGGCAGGAGGGAGTGCTGCACTTCATATAGCGATGCACGAGGGAACCAGGACGCATGTCGCCGAGCGCGGCGATGTCGGCGAGGATGTGCTCGCGCTGCAGTTCGAGGGAGGTGATGTTGGGAGAGTCTGGCACGTGGGCCTCCTTGCCTTTAACAATATAAGTTAAAGGCAAGGATTGCGCGATACAAACAGAATGGGAGAGATCGCAACGCGCAGTCCCTAAATATCATCTATCCCAAATTGATGTCGTGCACGTGTGCCACGAAGGCGCAGAGGGGAGCGCAGGCTCCCCACGCAGCCATGCTGCACAAGAGATGGGGGCAGGCCCCCCGAAGCCGCCGTGCAGGCGGAGGCTTCAAACCACCCAACTGCTGCTGCGCTCAAGAGGCGTGGTGGGGAGCGAGTTGGGAAAAGGCAGGGCACGAACCCTGTCAGGTAAGGGTCGTGGAGTCGAACGCAAGTGAACCGCTGTAGACGTGTCGAAACAATTACTGGTGGCGTCAAAACCGGAGGTGGTGTGCGACTCCGGGACAAGTCCGAGGGGTACCTGCTTACTGCTCGGGCGGCGTCCGGCATGGAGGCGGCGAGAACGCGGTCCAGGCTCTTGTGCGGAACGTGGGAACCTGTCACGCCGATGCCAAGGGAGACCCGCAAGCGGAAGTCCCGCGAGCGGCAGAGTACCGAAGCGGCGTACAGGGGCGGAGCAGTCCGTAGTAGCGGGGAAGGTCCTGTAATGGGGCTGGAGCGAAGGGGCTGCCTTAACCGGCTTGGCTCGCGGGAGCAACCGGAAGCGGGAGGACTTCCATGAGACAAGCAAAGCCCTTCCCCATCTCCAAGCGGCAGGTGTGGGAAGCCTACAGGCGAGTGAAAGCCAACCAAGGCGGGGCGGGCGTGGACGGCCAGACGCTGGAAGAGTTCGAGCAGAAGTTGGGGGACAACCTCTACAAGCTGTGGAATCGGATGGCGTCGGGCAGTTACATGCCGCCGGCGGTCAAGCGGGTCGAGATCCCCAAAGGGGACGGACGAGTCCGTCCGCTGGGGATCCCGACGGTTGCCGACCGCATCGCCCAGATGGTGGTCAAGCAGGTGCTGGAACCGGAGTTGGAACGGGTGTTCCATCCCGATTCGTATGGGTACCGGCCGGGCAAGTCGGCGCATCAAGCACTGGCGCAGGCGCGGCAGCGCTGCTGGCGCAATGCGTGGGCAGTCGACTTGGACATCAAGGGATTTTTCGACAATATCGATCACACTCTGATGCTGCGGGCGCTGCGGCGGCACACTCAGGAGAACTGGGTGCTGCTGTATGTCGAGCGCTGGCTGAAGGCCGAGGTGGAACTGCCGGACGGCAGGCGGGAAGCGCGGGAGCGGGGGACCCCCCAGGGTGGTGTGGTCTCGCCGCAGCTCGCGAACCTGTTTCTTCACTACACCTTCGACATGTGGATGCAGCGGGAGTTCCCGAGCATTGCATTCGAGCGATACGCGGATGATGCCGTGTGCCACTGCCGGACGGAAGCACAAGCGAGGTACCTGAAAGCAAGGTTGGAACGACGCTTTGCGGAATGCAGGCTGGAGCTACACCCGGAGAAAACGAAGATTGTGTACTGCAAAGACGACAATCGGGCCGGGGAGTTCCCGCAAACCAAATTCGACTTTCTGGGATACACCTTTCGATCCCGGTTGGTGCGGAGAGGGGATGGGAAGTTCTTTGTGGGCTTCAGTCCGGCAATCAGCAACAAGTCGGCCAAGGCGATCCGCCAAACGGTGCGGGGCTGGGCGCTGCAACGGCGCACGAACCAGAGCCTGCACGAGTTGGCGCGAGCGTACGATCCGGCGATCCGCGGTTGGGTGAACTATTACGGTGCCTTCCACAAGTCGGCGCTGTGGCCCACGCTGCGACAAATCGACCGGAGGCTGGCTTGGTGGGCGCACAGCAAGCATAAGCGCTTGCGCGGCCACAAGCGCAGAGCAGCACGCTGGGTGCGGCGCACCGCGCGTCGCGACCCGGACCTGTTTGCGCACTGGCGTCTGATGTATGGGCGGGCTGGTTAAGAAGAGCCGTGTGAGAGGAGACTTTCACGCACGGTTCTGAGAGCGCCCGAGGGTGAGACTCCCTCGGGCGACTCGACCCGCCATCCTCCCACGCCTTGATCTTGGGGAAGCGGCCTGCTAGGGCGGAGACGCTGTACCCAGCGCGCTCCCGCGCCCAGCACAAGAGATCGGGATTGACGGGGACGCGGATCATTTGGCCATGCCAGAATCAAGCGTTCGATTCCCAAGCGACTGACACCCACGTTGTCCTTTCTAAGGAAGACGTTCGCATCCACGAGTTAGGTCACCACTGCCCCACTTCCAAGCTGCGCCCAAGCTTGTTAAACGTTGCCATCTTCTTCATGCCGAGCATGCGGAACGTCTCTGTAAACGAGGTTCGACCTTCGAGTGTGCTTTCGACCAGCGCGCGGGCAAAACGCTTGCTAACGCGTCCACCTAGGGTCCGATAGAAATCCCCGCCGCTACTCGTTGGCGATTTGCGCAGTCGGGTGAATTCGGCGTCGTAGGCAGCCCACAACTGGTCGTGAGAAAGCTGGCCCACGTCGTGGATACGCCGCAGAATAACCAATGTGCTGACCTTGAAGCGACGAGCTAGACGGTTGACTTCGACACTGAGGGTTGCGCGACGGTCCAGTTCACTGCGTAACATCTCGAGGGGCACGAGGAGCTCCGCTGCAACACGATTGCACCAGCGCTCAGACTCCTGGTCCGGAATGGCGGTTGGATTGGTGTCGGAGACACCAGACTTGCCAAGCCAGATATGAGCGAATTCATGTGCGAGCGTGAACATCTGGGCCGCCTTCGTGTCTGCGCCATTGACGAAGACGAGAGGGGCCCAGGGATCGACGAGAGCGAATCCTCGAAACTCTTGGGGATCAAGCTTGCGGCGGTTGTTGCTACCAACGACGCCGCTGACCATGACCAAGATCCCGAGAGCGTCTGCCTGTTCAACCAAGCGACGCAACGCGTCGGTCCAAGTCGCGAGTCTCGTCCGCTCCTCTAAATCAACACCGAGGGCGTGGCGCATCCGGGCGGCCGTCTCAACGACGCTGTCTCCAACCCGGGCGGACCCGACAATCTCGAGGGGACCTTCACGTTCCGACCGTGCAAAGGTTCGATACCAGTCCTGTCGCTGCTGGCAAATGTAGACCGTGTCGAGCAGATCTGGGCTAAAGCGCTCCAGGCTGGCATTGGCCACAGTACGGAAGTCCGGTATCGGCAACCGCTCGACGGGCGGCTCCGCAAGGAAGAGGAAACCGACCGGAGTGTGGGTCGCCTTGGCGAAGGCCTCGAGCTGCTTAATCGTCGGTTGTACTTCGCCCTCCTCCCACGCCTTGATCTTGGGGAAGCGGCCTGCTAGGGCGGAGACGCTGTACCCAGCGCGCTCGCGCGCCCAGCACAAGAGATCGGGATTGACGGGGACGCGGATCATTTGGCCATGCCGGGATCAAGCGTTCGATTCCCAAGCGACTGACATCTACACACGTTGTCCTTTCTAAGCTTACGATCATAGAGTCCCTCTGGTCTGGTTGCCTGGGCCGATGCTGGCATGCGAGCCAGGCAGGTGAGGCGTGATTGCTCGGCTAGACTATGCTAGGTGGCAAGCGCCGGACGCCTCGCCCTAGCCATGCCCCGACCTAATGCCTCCCACCCATCCGCAGCGGCGCGTGAGAGCACTAGGTTCTGCGTGTGGGCGCCGGCCCTGACGGTCGTCCTCGGGCTGATGGGATGCGTGATGGGAGTCTCGGCCGAGCCCACGTTTCGGGTGGAGCGCTTGCTCGAACGCCCGATCATTACGCCGGGCACGCACCCGAGCATTGGCCAGAACATTCAAGGCCCGTCCCTGATCCGCGTCCCCCGCTGGGTTCCTGATGCCTTGGGCAGGTACTACCTGTACTTCGCTGATCACAAGGGGAGTTACATTCGCCTGGCATACGCGGATAGCTTGCTCGGTCCGTGGAAGGTGCATCCGCCCGGAAGCCTGCAGATCGAGGACTCCCACTTTCCCAGCGAGCCACCCACGATTACCGAAGAGGAACTCGATCAAGAATCTGCCCGTCGTGCTGCGACCTTTGGCGGCAACAAGCTGCCGCATTCGCTACTCAAGGAGTTCACGGCTCCGCACATCGCCTCGCCGGACGTGCACGTTGACCATGAGAACCAGCGCATCGTCATGTATTTCCATGGATTGGAGGCCGCCGGTAGGCAGGTCAGCCGCGTCGCGCTGTCGCGGGACGGCATAGACTTCAAGGCGCGGCCCGAAGTCTTGGGCAGAACCTACTTGCGGGCATTTGAGCATGATGGCCTGACCTATGGGATCGCGATGCCCGGACAGGTGTACCGCTCCAAGGACGGCCTCTCCAATTTCGAGCAGGGCCCGCTGTTGTTCAACCCCAACATGCGCCATTGCGCTTTGCTGAAGCGAGGCAACCTGTTGTACGTGTTCTGGACTCAGGTCGGGCAGGCCCCCGAGCGCGTCCTGCTGAGCACTATCGACCTCTCAGCGCCTTGGATGGAATGGAAGGAGACGGGGGCTGAGGAAGTGGTGCGACCGGAGCGTGAGTGGGAAGGCGCAAACGAGCCGATCGAGCCATCGATCCGTAGCGTGGCATACGGCCCCGTGAATCAGTTGCGCGATCCCGCCATTTTCGAGGAAGACAGCCGCATATTCCTGTTGTACGCCGTAGCAGGCGAAAGCGGCATCGCTATCGCCGAACTCCACTTCAGCGACTGAGCGGCTCAGATCTGAGCGCATGCTCGGCTCAAGCTATTACTGTCTTGGCGGGAAACGTTGGAGCCTCGTAAGCGTCCTCGTTGACCGTGACCCCCAAGCCGGGTTCGTCCGAGACGGTGTATGTGCCGTCCTTGAACTCATAGCCGCGCACGTTCAGGGCCGCGCAGGTGGAGCGGTCATCTTCGGCCCCCATGATGTTCGCCTGGGTCTTCGCTAGGTGCAGGCTCATCAGCAAACCAACCTGCGAGCCCCAGTTGTGCGGAACTGCTTGGGCACCATAGGGTTCTCCCAACTGCGACATGGCGCGACAGTCCAAGATCCCGCCGGTGCGAATGTCGAGTTGCATTACGTCAAAGAGGCGCTCGGGCTCGACATAGGGCCGGAAGTCCTCAGCGGCCCGCATGTTCTCGCCATCGGCAATGGACGTGCGAATTCCGGCTTGCCGCATCCGATGACGCAACTGGCGGTAGAGTTCGGCATCTTCAGGGAAGACCTCCTCCAGCCAATCCAGCCGCTGCTGCTTGGTCTCCAGCAAGAATTGCCATGCACCGGCGAAGTCATCCCGGTACCCGTTGTTGGCATCGACCAGCAGCCTCGGCTCGGCACCGATTGCTGAGCGCACGGAGCGGACGACCTCGATGTCGCGGCGCAACCCCTCTTTCCGCAGCATCCACTTGCTGCCCCTCCCGATCTTGAGCTTGATACCGCGGTAGCCGCTCTGCATGGCCTCGCGGGCCTCGTCCACAACGGCCTGCGCGCCTCGGTCGCGATACCAGAGATCGCTGAAGTACAGGGTTCCGTCGTAGACTTCGACGCGATCTTTGACAGATTCGCCAAAGAGCTTCCAGCAGGGCACTCCTCGCAACTTGCCGATGAGGTCGCACAACGGCCCGTCCAAGTGTTTGTACTTGGTGAGCAGGTCGGCAAAGCCGGCCGCCCGCCCCCAAATCAGGCCGTCCCGAAACTCGTAGACGGCTTCGGGGTCTGCCCCGAGCAGGCTTCGGATGTCCTTGAGAAACTCGGCATCGGGCTTGGTGTAACCCATCACGCCCACGCCTTCGATGCCCGCATCAGTCATGATGCGCACGAGCACATTCTCGTAGCTGGTGCCTTTGGGCTCGTTGTCGTACGCGTTCATCGCGACGAACTTGTGAAAGTCGCCGCGGATCGTTGACAGCGTGACCGAAGTGATCTTGGCCGGAGCTGCGGCAGCCTTGGCCGCGCCCAGCGCAACGGTCGCGGCAGAGAGGAACATTCGGCGGGTACTGGTCATGACACCCCTTACGTGGCAGTCTGACAGCGACAGGGAACCTCCGCCGCGTCGATCACATCACGTGTCGGACTCCAGACTACCACCGACTCAGAGCTGGTTGAGCCGTTCTCAGCCAGTTCGGCGAGGACTCGCGTGGACGCGATCTTGGTGGCCGCAACGTTCGGTCACGAGCGGTACCCGTCCGACGTATCTCTCACGAGCCTGCAGTGCTTCGTGTCCCCGGATTGCTTGTGGCACGCCGCGGCCACGACCGGATCGACCCGTCCCGGAAAACGAGTCGCTACCGCAACCGTCCCGCCGCGCGGGCCATCTCAATGATGGCGTCCATGACCACATCCTGCACGTTTGGGCGGAAGAGTCCGTAATCCACATACAACCCGCGGGTCTCGTAGCCGCCCTCCCGCAGGATCCTGGCTGTCGGGAGGTATCCGAACACGTCGTTGTTATAGCCGCTCACCCAGAGGTTCAGCGGGCCGAGCCGAGCTTGGGCGAGCCGGACGTAGTCGATGACGGTCTCGCCGCTGTACGCGACCAAGGTCAGGTCCTGCCCGAATTGCCAGAGCGCGAACGGCGCTCTGTAGGTTTGCAGCAGCGACTCCCCGCTGTCTAGCTTCCCAAGGGCGCCCTCCGTGAAGAATCTCCGGTATGAAGGCGCTCCGGCTTGCATCGCTTCGATTTCTTCTCGCGTGTGCCGCTGCAACGGCAGCCCTACCCTGCGAAATTCAGTCCGCAGGGGGCCGCGCACGGGTGCGAGCTGATCCTCCAGTACAGCGTCGACGACTCTGGCAAGCTCGCTACCATGCCGCCGAGCCAAATCCAGCGTGCCACGGGGGTAGGGGTTGGCGTCGCCAGCACAGCCGGTCATGAACATGGCCTGCACGCCCGGCAGGCTCGCTTCCAGCAGACCCTGGGCGATGCCAGCGTAGTCGCCGCTGATCTGGAGGTTGCCGCCAGTGAGCGTGGTACAGTGCGACCCCGCCCCGAAGAGAACGGCCCGGAGTTCGCCGTCCGGCAGGTCGACCCGCAGCACCGGCACGGTGCGGTCGGCCAGGCCGCTGGCATTGGTGCCTAGAATCACGCCGCGCTCTGTGAACTCGCGTCGGTTCATCACGAAACCCGCCACTCCCCGGCCCCACGACAAGCGCGCCGGGCGCAAGTCGCGCAAGGCTTGCTCGCCGGCTGCGACGATCTTGGCCTCCATCTCTTGGATATAGCTCTCGATTTTGCGGCGCGTTTCCGGTGCTGCGCGCGTGAGCAGCGAGCCCGCCACCAGCGGGCCTGCGTGCGTGTGCGATGCGTTGAGAATGACCTGCTCTCGCCGAATTCCGGTCGCTTCGCGCAGCCGGGCGCAGATGGCTTCCGAGCGTTCGCGGGTGAAGCCGAGCAAATCCGCCGTAATCAGCAGCGCCCGAGTCCCATCGCTGTCCTGAAGTGCCAGCGCCTTGGCGAACAGCGGATCCGCGACAGATTCGAACGGCGCCTCGCGGGCGGCGTAGCCTGCCATCGGCAGGGGCTCAGTCGGGGTGATATCCGTCGCAGCCAGGCCGACCTGCCAGTCAGCGGCTTGGGCCGCCAGCAGCGCGGGAGCAACCAATGCCAAGGCCAGCGATAGGCGCATCGTGCCCAAGTATAGTTCGGCCGGCCGGGCTCATGGCTGAATCTGGATCGTGCGGCCGCTCTTGGCCGACTCCACTGCCGCGTCTGCCAGCATTAACGCCCGGCGGCCGTCTTCAAAGTTCGGCGATGGAGCGTTTCCGCCTTCAAGTGCGTCGACGAAGGCGTCGATCTCGCGGACATAGGATTCCGTGTAGCGTTCGATGAAAAAGTGGTGCAGCCGCTCCTTCGCGCCTGTGGAGGCGGTGCCGTATCGCTCGAGATTGGTCACCGCCGGATTGGCGGAGATGAGCATTCCCTTTTCGCCGAACATCTCGATGCGCTGGTCGTAGCCGTAGGCGCAGCGGCGCGAACAGTTGATCTGGCACAGGGCGCCGGAGGCCATGCGCATCGTCACCATCGCCGAATCCACGTCGCCTATCTCGCCGATGGCGGGGTCGACCAATACCCCGCCCATCGCGGTGACCTCGACGGGCTCCTCCGCGAACAGGAAGCGCGCGATGTCAAAATCATGGATCATCATGTCCCGGAACAAGCCTCCTGATACGCGCAGGTAGTCGAGTGGCGGCGGAGCCGGGTCGCGGCTCGTAATCACCGCTAGCTCCAAGCGGCCGATTTCGCCGCTTGCGGCGGCTCTTCCTAGGGCCGAATGGCCGGGGTCGAAGCGCCGGTTGAATCCGATCTGGACCGGCGCAGCTGTCTCCTCGACAACCGCTCTGCACTGGTCCACGCGTCGGATATCTAGGTGGATGGGCTTTTCGCACAGCACCGCCTTGCCCGCCCGCGCGGATCGCTCGATCAAGTCGCAATGCGTGTCGGTCGAGGTCGCGATCAAGACAGCTTCGATCGAAGTGTCCCCGAGCAGCGCGTCGACCGAATCGAACACGCGGGTGCCCGTGGCGCTGGCCGCCTCGGCGCTAGCCGCCGAGTCCACGTCGTAGATGCCGACCAACTCCGCCCGGGCATGAGCGGCGAGATTGAGCGCATGCATCCTGCCGATGCGACCGGCCCCCAGTTGTGCGAATCGAACCATGGTTGTTGCTCGGACTATTGATCGGGTTCCGCCCACTGCAGCATCGGGCCGAGGGAGCGGGATTGCGGCAGGCGCAAGAACCTTTCCGCCTCGGCCTGCTCGACGGTCTGGCCGCGCTCAGTGCGACGCTTGTAGCTGGCGCCGACGAATGCCTTGAACAGCGGTTGTGGCTCCAAAGGCTTGGACTTGAACTCCGGGTGAAACTGGCAGCCTAGGTACCACGGATGGCTCGGCAGCTCGCAGATCTCGACATAGTCCACCTCGGGGGTTTCGCCCGAGATGCGCAGCCCGTGCTCGGTAATGATGCCTTCGTATTCCGGACGGTTGAACTCGAACCGGTGTCGGTGTCGTTCGCTGATCTCCAATCTGCGGTAGGCGCGCTCGGCGAAGCTGCCGGGCGCGAGCCGGCAGGGCCACGCGCCCAGGCGCATCGTGCCGCCGAGATCCTCGACACCCTTCAATTCGCGGAGCTTTAGGAACGCCCGGTCGGTCGCCTTGGGGTCGAACTCGGTGGAGTGGGCCCCGGGGATCCCGCAGACATTGCGCAAGAACTCGATCACCATCGTCTGCATTCCGAGGCAGATTCCAAAGTACGGGACTTCGTTCTCGCGAGCATAGCGAATCGCCTGGAGCATGCCGTCGATGCCGCGCAGGCCGAAGCCTCCCGGCACTAGGATGCCGTCGTAGGCGGCAAGTTGTTCGGCGCAGGTCTCGCGCTTGATGTCTTCGGCCTCGACCCAGCGCACCTGGGTTTCCAATCCGTGTGCGAGGCCGCCGTGCAGGAGCGCTTCCTTGAGACTCTTGTAGGAGTCCTCGTAGTCGACATACTTGCCGACGACCCCGATTTCCACCTTGTCGCGGGGATTGCGCATGCAGTGGACCATTTGCTTCCAGGGCTCGAGATCGCGCGGGCCAGCTTCGATGCGCAGGCGGTCCAGCACAATCTCGTCCACCTTCTGGGCGGCGAATTCGATGGGCACTTGGTAGACGGTATCGACATCCCGAGCGGCGATCACGGCTTCCTTGTCGACGTCGCAGAACAGGGCGATCTTCTCGCGGATGTCCGCGGAAAAGCCGCTCTCGGTGCGGCAGATGAGGATGTCGGGCTGAACGCCCAGCGCCCGCAATTCCTTGACGCTGTGCTGCGTGGGCTTGGTCTTGAGCTCTCCAGCGGCTGCGATGTACGGCACCAGCGTGACATGCACGAAAACGCACCCGCGTCGGCCGACCTGTTGGCGGACTTGCCGGATTGCTTCCACAAACGGCAGCGATTCGATATCGCCCACCGTGCCGCCGATCTCGGTGAGCACGACATCAATGTCCTTGGTGGACACCTTTTCGATCTGCTCGCGGATCGCGCCGGTCACGTGCGGGATGACCTGCACGGTCTTGCCCAGGTAGTCGCCACGCCGCTCCTTGGCCAAGATGCGCTCGTAGATGCTACCGCTGGTCGCGTTGTTGGCGCGCGTCAAGACGGCGTGCGTGAAGCGTTCGTAGTGGCCTAGGTCCAGGTCGGTTTCGGCGCCGTCATCGGTGACGAACACCTCGCCGTGCTGGAAAGGGCTCATCGTGCCGGGGTCGATGTTGAGATAAGGATCGAGCTTTTGGAGAGTGACCTTGAGCCCGCGGCACTCGAGCAGGTTGGCGATCGAGGCAGAGGTGATGCCCTTGCCCAGAGAGGATACGACGCCGCCGGTGATAAAGATGTATTTCGGGCGAGCCACTAGCAACCCGCCTCCGGCGAAACTCGCGGCAAGCTCTAGCGTACCACGGCGCCGCCGCGCTCTGGTCCCGCATCAAGCTCCTCCGTGCTGGCGAAGGCTCGCCGGATGTCGAGATCCGCAACGACAGGCGCAGGGCGTGGTGCTATTCTTATATCGCGTATCGCGCAACGGACCGTCGCCAGTAAGCTTGGCGCGGTAGATGTTGCCGGCAGGAGCGCAGTCGATGCGGCGATGGCGAGCGGACGGGTGTTTCGGCGATCTGCGGCTAGTGCTGATCGCCGCCGTTGTCTTGTTGAGTCCCATTGCCTTGACGGGCGACGCCGATCCGGCGCTGCGAACGAACCCTGCCCGTGACGAGCTGGACTTGGAGTTCAGCCGTCGCGAAATCATCAAGGTCGATGTTGAGATGGCCTTGATCAATGTGACGGTGACCGACCCGACCGGGCGCATGGTCACCGGCCTTGACAAGGAGCACTTCCTACTCAAGGAGGACAACAAGCTGCAGGCCATCGAGCAGTTCGGCGCCGAGGAGGCACCGCTATCGCTGGCGGTCGTCTTCGATGCCTCTGGCAGCATGGGCTACAAGATGACCAAGGCGCGCGAGGCCGTCGCGCAGTTCTTCAAGACCGTCAATCCCGAGGACGAGTTCTTCTTGGTTCAATTCAACAACCGGCCCGAGATGGTGACGGGCTTCACCCGCAGCCTCGAAGAGATCCAGAATCGTCTCACCTTCGTGCGCTCGAAGGGGCGCACAGCGCTGTTGGATGCGATCTACCTCGCACTAAGCCAGATGAAGCAGGCCAAGAACACCCAAAAAGCTCTGCTGGTCATTTCCGACGGGGGCGACAACTCCAGCCGTTACACCCCGCGGGAGATCAAGCGCACCGTGCGCGAGTCCGACGTGCAGATCTACGCCATTGGCATCTACGAGCCCTACGCTTCCCGGGGGCGCACGCCCGAAGAGGCTGCCGGTCCCGGACTGCTGACTGAAATCGCCGAGTCGACGGGCGGCAGGCAGTTCGCCGTGCAGAACGTGAACGAGCTGCCCGACATCGCCGAGAAGATCGGGATCGAGCTGCGTAACCAATACGTGCTGGGATACATCCCTGAGAACAGGCAAAAGGATGGAAAGTGGCGCCGAGTCAAGGTTGATATCAAGAAGATCCGCGGCATGCCGGAACTGCGGCCTTACTACCGCAACGGGTACTATGCGCCGACTCGCTAGGGTCAACTGTTCAGGACGGTGGCCGGCTCTAGCCGCAGCCCTTGTCGCGTCTGCTTGGGCCGCGGCGATTGCCCTCTCCGCGCTAGGGGCTCGTGCCCAGACGGACGGCTGCCCTCCCGGCATTACGTTCTGCGTCGAAACCCAACGCGTCGTGCTGCATGTGACGGTTGTGGACCGCCAAGATCGCTTTGTGACAGACCTAGAGCAGAACTCGTTCGCCGTCTCGGAGGACGACCGGAAGCAGAGCCTGACCTACTTCGCCCAAGAAGACGTGCCGGTCTCTATCGGGCTGGTGATCGACAACTCCGGCAGCATGCGCGAAAAACGCCGCCAAGTGAATGCGGCCGCCTTGGAGTTCGTGAAGGCTTCGAATCCGCAGGACGAGGTCTTCGTCGTAAACTTCAATGACGAGTCTTACATCGATCAAGACTTCACCAGTGATATCGACCGTTTGCAGGATGCCCT
This sequence comes from Bryobacterales bacterium, assembly GCA_965207255.1. Classification (GTDB taxonomy): domain Bacteria; phylum Acidobacteriota; class Terriglobia; order Bryobacterales; family UBA6623; genus VXMF01. The sequence goes on from OZ242276.1 coordinate 3,473,094, forward strand.
GCAGCGGATCGACACGCGGGGCGGCACAGCCCTCTACGATGCGACGAGCTTGTCTCTGGACCACCTCGTCGAGGCGGGCAACAAGGAGTACAACAAGCGGGCGCTGCTGATCATCACCGATGGCGAGGACACGTCCAGTCGGATGGACTTGGAGATCTTGGTGCGCAAGCTGCAAAGTTCGGACGCGACCATCTATGGCATCGGGCTGCTCTCCGAAGAGGAGCGCCGGGCCGCCAAGCGCGCCGAACGCCACTTGCGCACTCTTACCCGCCCGACCGGCGGGCCGGCCTATTTCCCGACCAGCTTCAGCGAGGTCGAACCGCTGGTGAAGCGGATAGCGGCTGACATTCGCAACCAATACATCCTCGAGTACAACCGGCCCATGAGCAAGTCGGCCGGCTATCGGCGGATCCGCATCGATCTAAAGGGCGCTGCGAGGAGCAACAAGGTGCGCCACCGGCCCGGCTATTACGCCGACTGAACGGAATGCTGGCGTGACGCGGGCGTGGCTGGAAGTGCTGCGCTTCCTGTGGCATGCCAGTCGCGGGCATCGCTTGCGGCCGTGGCGCAGCCCCTACCTGCGCTGGAGGATCGAGACCTATTCCGGGATTGACGCCGAGGCGGTTGACGCCAAGGTCTTTCGGCAGTTCGTTTGGCGAGAGCGCCGCAGCCTCTGGCGGTACTTGCGCTGGGTTGCCGCGATGCGGACGGGTTGGGGTGCCGCTACGCCTCGCCGACCGCCTGTAGGGCCGTGACGGCGGCCACGTAATAGATGTCGTCCACCGAGCAGCCGCGCGAAAGGTCGTTCGCAGGCTTGTTCAGCCCCTGCAGGAATGGGCCGAGCGATTGGGCTCCGCCCAATCGCTCGGCTAGCTTGTAGCCAATGTTGGCGGCATTGAGATCGGGGAAGATCAGCACGTTGGCGCGGCCCGCCACCGGGGAACCCGGAGCCTTGGAAGCGCCGACGGACTCCAGCAGGGCGGCGTCGGCCTGCAATTCGCCGTCGATCTTGAGGTCTGGCCGGCGCTCGCGGACGATCCTCAGGGCCTCGATGACCTGATCGGCTAGGGGGTGCTTGGCGCTGCCCTTGGTCGAGAAAGAGAGCAGCGCGACGTACGGCTCGGCGGCCAGCAGGTTGCGGCTGTTCAGGGCCGTGGCGATGGCGATATCCGCCAGCTGGGTTGCATTGGGGGCGGGCACCACGGCCGGATCGGCGAACACCATCACACCACCAGAGCCGTATTGCTTGTCCGGATGCACCTGCACCATGAAGCTGGACACCAGCTTGTACTCCGGGCGCACGCCGATGCACTCGATCAGGGCGCGCACGGTCTGGCCCGTGGTGTTCTTGGCTCCGCCGACTAAGCCGTCGGCGTCTCCGTTCTCGAGCGCTAGGGCCGCGTAGTACAGGGATGTCTTGGCGATTTTCTGCGCCTCTGCCGCAGTGACTCCCCGGTGGCGCCGACGCTCGTGGTAGATCTGCGCGTAGCGCTCGCTGCGGCCGGACGTTTCGGGATGGGAGCAGTCCACGCCGGGCGCGCACTCGGTGTCGGTGCTGACCAGCACCGGCTGCACGACCTTGTCGCGGGCCAGGCGCGCGCAGGCTTCACGCACGCGAGGGTCGTCACCCTCGGGGAAGACAATGCGGCGATGCTTGGCGCTCGCTCGCTCGACCAAGCTTGCCAGGTAGGCGCCCATCCCTCTGATCGTAGCGATTTTCTGCGCGCCCTTGCTGCGGGGCACTGGAAGGCTAGTGGTTCGTCAAAGAATCACTTGGGGGCAGACGGACTTGAGCTTGCGGCGAGCGTCAGCAACCTTCATCTGCCATTCCACTCCGCGCTGGCGTGTCTTGGTCGCGCCGGACCAGGCCGCAATCCCGGCTTGCAGCGCACTTAGTTCCCCGGTCCGCCGACCGGCCACGCTCTGGCGCGTCATGGCACTCAGCTCGCATTCCGCGATGTTCAGCCAACTTCCGTGCTTGGGCGTGTAGCGGAACGCGATGCGCCGCACCTTCTGGCTAGTCCGTCGAGCCTATCAATCGTCTCGCCGCAAGGCTTGCGCTCCTTGCCGGTGAGTCGCACGATGTACTTTCATTGCACCAAGTTGGCTGCCCGAGGCGGAAAACGAGCGGCAATCGGTAGATTCAGCCTCGCTACCAATAGCGCCCGATCTCGTGGACGCTTGCGCCATCCAGGCAGAATCGGCGCTAAACGCCGCCATTGGCCAATCCAGACTACCGCAACGCTCGCAATAGGCCCGGGGACCCTGCCTAGCGGACTGTCCCGGAGTCGCGCGAGGAACGAGTCCAGCGGCCATGATCGATGCCCCGGTCGTCGCGCACGCGCTGGAGGCATTCCAAGATTACCTCCATATTGCGTTCGGGAATTGGATCGTGAGGGAACGCCGCCCGGTGGATCGCCTCAACGTGCTGCAGGGTGGAGATGCCAAGGCCTCGGATGAGGAACTCGATATCCGGCTCGTCTGTCGCGCGGCCTGCCCGTACCTTCATCGCGAGCAGGTGCTCGGCGGAAGCGCCGGTGACAACGAGGCTTGGCGAGTCATACACCACGGACGGCCGGGCATCTGGACGAGGAGTTGGCCACGGCGCCGTGCGCACGGCGTCATTCAGCCAGTCCAGCGGCAGCCCCTGCTCGCGAGCGACCTCGCCCGCGGCCGCCAAGACCTCCTCGCGGCGGTCGATTGCGAGAGCGTCAACATCCCGAGTGGCGCGACTCGCGCGGTGCGCCAGCACCAGCGCCGCCCCGCCCACGACGTAGATATGCGCCCGGACATCTCGCACGGCGAGACGCCGCGCGAGGCCGCTGAAGGCCTGCTGGAGCGCTTGGCGGTCGAAGCTCGGCGAGGAATCAGGGAATCCACTCATGCTTTTCCCCGCCCCGCGCGTCCAAGTCGCGCGGATCGGGCAACACGCTGTGCCGGATAAAGGCTGCCGGAGCGAACAGAACGGAATCGTAGCCGATCACGCGCCCGCGCGCAAGAACACACGGCAGATCGAGGAATCGCTCGGGCTCGTCGACCCACGCCGGCACGGGATGGTCGTGGAGGCGCGCGATGTGCTCAACCACCGCCGCTAGGAAGGCATCCCACCGCCGCTGTCCTGTCAGTCCCGGCCGCTCCGCTAGGGCCGCCGCTTGCTCGGCCCGGCTCAACCCATGAAACTCCCGAGGCAACTGGTGGATGAGCCAGCGGTAACGCTCCGAATCGGCCGCCTCCTCGACGATCAGCCGCCTGTAGGCGTCCAAGCTAAACCATTCGTGCATGCTGCCAGTATGCGCCCATTCGGCCCAAGAGGTTACAGCCGCAGTGTAGCATCGGGGGCATGTGGGAGACTGCAAACTTGGTTGTGCTGATGGGCAACCTCGGCAGCGACGCATCGTCCGCAGAGGTGAACGGCGGGGACTGTCGCCGAGTTCCGGATGGCGACGGAGTCCTCCTCGCGCAAGGCGGACGGGACCTACTGGCCACGCGGGGTGATCCGATGGGCGCATTGCGCCGGACGTGCCTGAGCGCGGCGCGGCTGGCGGAGTGCTTGCAAGCGGAGGGGCGCGCGGTGAGCGAGCGCAGCATGAACTGGCTGCTGCACGCGTTGGGCTACAGCCTGCAGGCGAACTGCAAGACCCCGGAAGGGCGGCAAAATGCGGACCGGGACGGGCAGTTCCGGTACATCGACGAGCGGGCGAGGGAGCTTCCAAGGGCGGGGCAGCCGGTGGCGTCGGTCGGCGCGAAGAAGAATCTGGGACTGTAACGGAATGGGGGCTGGGAATGGCGGCCGGAGGGGTGACCGGAGCAAGTGAATGTGCATGACTTCCGGGGTCCGGAGCGGAGCAAGGCGATTCCCTGCCGAGTGTGCGACGTGGCGATGAATGCCGGGAGGCTCATAGTGGGGACGGACCACGACGCCTCGGAATTCGCCGTGGAGACACCGCGGCGCTGGTGGCGCAAGATGGGGCGGCCAGCGTATCCGCAGGCGCAGCGGCTGCTGATCACGTGTGACGGAGGCGGTTCGAACAGCAGCCGAGGACGGCTGTGGAAGCTGGAACTGCAGGGGCTGGCGGACCGCTGGAACTGCGGGTTTCGGTGTGCCACTTCCCACCAGGAACGAGTGGAACAAGATCGAACACCGCATGTTCAGTCACGTCACCCAGAACTGGAGGGGTCGGCCGCTGGTGTGCCGGGAGGTGGCGGTGACCCTGATCGGGGCGGTTACGGCCAAGCAGGGATTGAGGATCCGACCCGGGCTGGACGAGAACAGCTACGAGTCCGCGAGGAAGGTCCCGAACGAGGAACTGGAGCAGCTCTGCATCGAGCGGGCCGACTCTCACGGCGAATGGAACTACGCCTTGGCTCCCCGGGAGTAAACGACTGGTGGTCCGTCAAGGAATCATTTTGGGGTAGACGGATTTGAGCTTGCAGCGAGCGTCGGCGACCTTCATCTGCCATTCCATTCCCCGCTGGCGTGCGTTGGTCGCGGTGGACCAAGCCGCGATCTCGGCCTGCAGCGCGCTGAGTTCCCCGATCCGCCGACCGGCCACGCTCTGGCGCGTCATCACACTCAGCTCGCATCTTGCGATGTTCAGCCAACTGCCGTGTTTCGGCGTGTAGCAGAACTCGATGCGCCTCACCAACTCGCGCGCCCGCTCGGGCTCGAACGCTGCGTAGAAGGCACCCTTCGTGTGGGTGTTGAGATTGTTACACACCAAGGTGATTTTCTCGCACTGGGCGTAGCGCCCCTCCAGCAGCCGCGACACTTCGCGAGCCCAGTCCTGTTTCGTGCGCCGCTCCCGCGCCGTCGCCTCCCGCCAGCCGCTCAACGGTTCGCAGAACATGAATACTGCGGCTGTGCCCGCTCGCTCGTACTCATAATCCGCCACCCGCTGCGGATGCTCCGCCGTGGCCTCCAGCGGCGCCCGCGTTTCGCGCACCAACTGCACGGTCTGCTCGTCCATGCACACCACCGGTCGCTGCGCGTCGTGCGGCTGGGCGTAGGTCTCCAAGACCTCCTCCATCTGCGCCACGAATTCGGCGTCCTGCTCCGGCGGGATCATCCGGTACTGAACGTTGCCGCCACAGGTGCCGTTTTCTTGAGAGTCTTGCGGGCTGCTTCTTGGCTGATCGAGTCGGCGATCCCCAAGGCCACCACCTGCTGCGCCAGCAAGCGCAGCGACCAATTCCCGCAGCCTTCCGGCGGCGGGCCCAAGCGCAGCGCGATCAACTGCGCCTCCTGCTCTCCGTCCAGCAGTTTGGGCACCGGCGCAGCCGTGCGCTGCTGACCGTGCAAGGCTTGCTTGCAACCCTCTAGCACGCAGCGCCGCCGCGTGTTCTCGACCGTTTCCACGCGGCAGGCGGCTGCCACCTGCCGATCGGTCCAGCCCGGCCCATCCGCAGCCACTTGGCGTAGGACCCGGGCGCGGCGCGCCGTCTGGCTGCTGCCGACGAGCTTGTCAATCGTCTCGTCGCAGAGCTTGCGCTCGTCGTCGGTGAGTCGCACGAGGCACTTGTTCATAGTCCTGCTCCTAGGCCTTAGCCCATACCCCACAGAACGTATCTAACCTGTAATGTTAGATTGACGGACCACTAGAAGACCTCGGTGGCTTCTGGGTTGAGGAAGGCCATCGAGCGCCGGTGGAAGGCGATATTGGCGAGGTGCGGCCCGCACACCGCGCTGTGGCCTATCTCGACGGGCGCGTTGGGCTGCTCCCTGCTCTTGACGCACTCGAGGAAGTTGCGCACGTGCGGGATCGTCGGCAGGCGGTCTTCGTGGGACTTGATCGGTTCAGGGTTGCCCCTCCACGGAGCTCCGTAGAGCTTGTAGCCACCACCGTTCATGACTAGCGTGCCCTTGTCGCCCAGCAGTTCGATGGTCCAGCCGGACTGGTAGTCGTTGTTGTAGTTCAGGTTCCAGCTTGCCAAGAAGCTGCCGTAGTCGAACGACGCCGAGAAGCAGTCGGGAGTCTGCGAGCCGGTCATGCCGATGACCGCTCCTTGGCAAATGGCGGAGCGGGGCGTCCCCACGCCGGAGAACCACTGGATCACGTCCATCAGGTGCGTGCCCTGATCGGTCATGTTCCCGCCCGAGAAGGCCCAGAAGTAACGCCACTTGCGGAACATCATCGGCTCGAGGGACTTGGCCGCCCCGCCGAGGAAGCCCGCCGTGTCCAGCTCGCCCTCCAAGCTGGAGTTGTCGAGCGGCTGCGAGATCGCCCAGTTCCACTCCGCGCGGGCCATGGTAATGGCGCCGATCACGCCGTCGGCCACTTCTTTCTGCATCTCCGCGATCCAAGGAGTGCTGCGTCGCTGCATGCCGATTTGGACGATACGATCCGTGGCGCGGACTCCGCGGACGGCCCGCACGCCTTCGGAGATCGAGTGCGACATCGGCTTTTCGCAGTAGACGTCCTTGCCCGCCGACACGGCCTCGAGCATCATTGGCACATGCCAGTGGTCGGGCGTCGCGATGAGGACTGCGTCGATGTCGTCGCGCTCGAGGATTCGCCGGTAGTCTCCGTATCCTTGGGCGCCCTCGCCGGCCGCCTCGATTCCCTTGGCCAAGTTGGGTTCGTACACGTCGCACACGGCGGGTGCCGGCGAGCCGAGTTCGCGGAATGCCGCCAGCACGCGGCGCCCGCGTCCGCCCGCGCCGATCAGTGCGACCGAGACACGGTCATTGGCACCTGCTGCTGCTGCGGGCAGCAGCATCGGCGCTGCCGAGGTGATGAGGAATGCGCGTCTGTCGGGCATGGCTGCCCCAGTATACGGAACCTACAGGTCCGTCTCAGGCGCTGGCTCTGCCTTTGCCCGTCTCCTGGGAGCGCAGGTCCGGCACGAGGATTGCAAGCCGCCCTTGCAGAGCATGACCGTCAGCAGCCCGGCTAGGGCCACCAGCGCCACGCCAAACAGCATCTGCCTGGCTCCCTCTCAGCGGGCAAGGAATGGCGGATTCAGGCGCGAGAACTCGTAATCGAGCGGGTCGGAGCCATTGGCCTCGAGCTGTTGGGCGCAGTCCTTCACCGAATCCCCGATAGCCGCGATGCGTTGCAGGGCCAGATTGCGAGGGGTGTAGACTTGCTGGGCCACGACCTTGCCGACCACGGCCTCGCGAGTCGCGAGATCAAGCCGGTCGACCGATTGGCCGATCAGTTCCCGGAAGTCCTTTACAGCAGCCATCACTGATCATTATTCCAAGGTACGTGCCTGAAAGGCAATCGACGCTGGCTGGCAGCTTGCCGGATCAGCCCTGTAGCCCCGTAAGCCACGCTTCCGCCCGCGCCGAGCAGAATCGCCATAATGAACTCGAATGCACGCCCTGCGGAATATCGGATGGCCGGCCTACTTGCTGTGCTTGGCCGCCGGCAGCCTGTACATGGCGGATAGTTCGTGGACGAGCGTGACGCAGTACCGCAGCACTTACACGTTCGACAGGAACTTCGAGGCGGGACCGGCCATTGCCAGCGATGTCGTCATGGTTGTGCTCGATGGCCTGCGCACGGACGCGGTGGCGAGCCTGCCGGCCTACGGGCGGCTGGCACGGGCAGGCGCCTCGGGCACAATGCGGGTCACCGTGCCTTCGCTGTCGAATCCTGCGCGCGCCGCGTTCGCGACCGGGGCTTGGCCGGAGGTCAGCGGTGTCACCAACAATTCGACGTTCGAGCCGGTGCCGGTGCAATCGCTGTTCGGACTCGCCGACCAGCGTGGCCTGCGCTCGTCGGTGTTCGGGTCGAGATTCTGGCCCCGCGCTTTTGGAGACTCGCTGGAGCATATCGCTCCAACCAGTCGTTACTCCGCTTATGGGGTCTCAGAGTTGGTTGCTTGGCAGTCAGAATATTGCGACGAGGCATTGGAGCACTTTGCGGGCTCCGACGCAGCGATCCGTGTCGTCGATCTACAGGCTGGCGACGAGGCCGGGCACACCTACGGGGGAGCGTCCGATGCGTATCGCGAGGTATTGGTCGCCGTGGACGCGTGCTTAGGCCAGATCATGGATCAAGTGGGCCCGGAGGTGACCATCGTGGCCCTCTCCGACCACGGACATATCCACCGCCGTGGCCGGGGCGGGCACGGTGGTTTGGAACCTGAGGTAATCAACGCCCCGTTCGCCTTGGCGGGGCCGGGTGTGCGGAATGCGAACCAGATCAAGGCGCAAATCGTGGATATCGCACCCACGCTCAGCACGCTGCTTGGGCTGCCGATAGCGGCCAACAGCCAAGGCAGGGTCTTGTGGGAAGCGCTCGATGTGCCAGCCGAGCACGATGCCGACCTGCGGCAGCTTGAGAAGGAGCAGCGGACGGCCTTGCAAGAGCACATGCCGGACCGCAGGGCCGCCCTCAGGGCGCAGAGGTCAGAACGCTTGCCATGGTCAGTCTTGATCCACTTCTTTACCTTGGTGGCAATAGTCTACACCGCTCATCGCCAGCGCCAGAACCTAAAGCCTCTCTTGATCGCCCTAGCCTGCTTCGTTGTTGCGTACTTCGCGCTGTTCTACACCTTTGGTCTTGGATACTCGATCAGCTCGATCGTGCGGCAAGAATATCTGTATACCTTCTTGGCCAAGGACGTGGTGGCAGCGGCAGCCGCCTACGTAATCGCCGCTGGGGTCTTGTTCAGGCTTGGCGGACGCCGCTCCGAAACTGCCGTTTGCCTGGCAGTGTGGATCAGCTCGGCGGCGGCTATGCTGGTCGCACAGGTCTACCGCCAGTTTGGATTGCGGATGGACGGCTGGATGCTAGAGATCGGACCAGCCTTTCAGGCGTACTTGCACATGGTCGCTATTGTCGGCGTTGTCCTCGGAACTTTGCTCGTGGGGGCATTCAACCGCTTGGTTCCAGCTGGCCGGGAGGCAACCCCGTGAATCAGTCGCTACCGGCGAGCCGGGCGCGGGTGTACTCGGTCACGTCGTTGACGGCGACTTTGAAGAGGCTGCTGGTCGGCAATTTCCCGGACGTCAAGGTCGAGGGCGAAGTGTCGAATGCACGTCACTATCGCAGCGGCCATTGGTATTTCACGCTGAAGGACGAGAACGCTGAGATCTCTTGTGTCTGCTTTCGCCAGGATGCCGTCTACCTGAGGGCGAAGCCGCGTGACGGGCAGGCAGTAGTAGCCCGCGGGCGTATCAGCGTCTACGAGAAGAAGGGCGCTTACCAACTCTACGTCAATGCCTTGGAGCCACTTGGCGCTGGGGCGCTGCAAGAGCAGTTCGAACGCCTCAAGGCGCGTTTGTCCGCAGAGGGACTGTTTGACGAGGGGCGCAAGCGCCCGCTGCCCCCGCTGCCGCGCAGGGTCGGCATCGTCACCTCGCCATCGGGTGCGGTGATTGCGGACATGCTGAAGGTCTTGGAGCGTCGCTACCGCGGCTTGCACATCAGGCTATTCCCAGTCGCGGTACAAGGTGAGGGAGCGGCGAAGCAGATCGCCGACGGCCTGCGTTTTTTCAGCGAGCGCCCTTGGGCCGACGTGGTCATCGTGGGCCGTGGCGGCGGTTCCTTGGAGGACCTGTGGCCCTTCAACGAGGAGGTCGTGGCCCGCGCGATTGCGGCTTCCGAGGTGCCAGTGGTGTCGGCGGTCGGACACCAGACAGATTTCACCATCGCTGATTTCGTAGCGGACGTGCGAGCGCCAACTCCCTCCGCTGCGGCGGAACTGATCACGCCCGAGACCGAGGCGATCTTGCAGCTGCTAGTTGACTCCGAAGGTAGGCTGGCCCGTGCGATGCAGGCGAGACTGGCCCGACTGAACGCACGTGTGCTGGAGAGCAGCCTGCATCGCGCGGCACGACACGTAGAGCATCGCGTTGGCCAGGCGGGGCAGCGGTTGGACGATTCGTCGCACCGTCTGCACGAGGCGGAGCGCATCCGCTTGAGTGCCCTGCGCGCCCGCTTGGAACAGGCGGACCGCAAACTGGCTGGGCTGGACTTGCGGGTCAGGCTCGCACGCCGGTCGCAGCGGGTGAGCGAGGTGACCCAGCGGCTGTTTCCGGCGCTGCGGAGAGTGCTGGATCAGCGCGCCCACCGTCTTGACTCGCTGCAAGTTCGCTTGCACGGGTTGAGTCCGGTCGCAATTCTTGAGCGCGGCTATGCCATCGTGCAGGATACCGATGGAATTGCGATCCGGGAGGCAGGCCAGGTCGAGGTCGGCGACCCACTGTCAGTCAGGCTGCACAAGGGGCGGCTGGGTGTTCGGGTCGAGGATGCCGACGCAGGGACCGCCGACACCACGGTTTGAGGGTATCGACACCCTGCGCTGACGTTGTCATTCAACCGAGAATGGCGGCAACACGGCCACCAAATCGAGTTGGGGCGTTCGCTACGGTAAATCAGGCCCCTCATCCTCCATCTGCGAAGACAGCAGTTTCTGCAGCATATCGAGCTTTTCCCTAACCTCGTCGGAAATGAGTCTTACGTCAGAAAACTCAACGAGTTGATGGAGATCGGCCTTTCGAAGGAGCATCACTTGGTTTAGCCGGTCGGACAGCCGACGAAAGAATTCCTCCGCAAAGTCACTCAGCTTCAAGTCCTTGGTTGTTGATTCCCACAAAAGGTGTGACATGTCGGAATCGAGCCCCTTCCAAGCTTCGAATTCTTTGGCATGCCCCGGGAAAACTCGCTCTAGGACCAATTCATCAAGGATATTCGGTACAACCTGTTGGAAAAGCGGAGCATCTGAATATTCTCGCATCGCGAATTCACGCAATAGATCTGGCGTAACGAAGTAGTTTTCGCATTCGTAGCGTTGCCAGTAACATGTCCGGAGGCTACCCTCAACCGAGTCTTCTGGATTCCTGGCATCGTTATCTAGGATCGCAAGGCCGACCAGTCGAGGAATCACAGACCTGATCGCAAAAAAGTGATCCTTTGGCTTCAGACCGTAGCCACCCTCCACCCGCTCGATCTCGGATTCCAGCCCTGAGCTTGGAAAGTTGCTCTGAACATAGTAGGCGTTGACGTGCTGATCCAACAAGTCGGCTGCAGGATGCTGCAAATGATGGGCGAGTGCGCGCAGGATGGCGAGGTCCGTGCCGCCTTCGAGATAGAGTACATAGCCACATTGCTTCGCCCGCACATAGTGCTCGGCACCAAAATGCTTAAGAGCATTACGAACATTCTGTTTTTTTGTTTGCGGATCTACCTTCGCCGCAATCAGAAGAGTGAGATTACGGTCGAGTGCTTCCTGCAGGATGACTTCCGAATGCGTCACTAGAATCACTTGGGAAGAGTTCTTGTTTGCTATGTCGCGGAGCAGGACATAGACCTGTCTCTGACGTAAGATTTCAAGGTGGGCGTCGGGCTCATCAATGAGGACTACACTTCGGCGATGAGAATATAAATAGGCTAGGATCAGGAGCATTTGCTGCTGGCCGCGTCCTGCTAGAGAAATATCGAGGGGCTGCTTGACACCACTCTGCTGATAGTACAGATCGATGCTGCCTCGGGATGTTTTCTGGGGATTTCCTAGTCCGACGTTGAATAGACGACTCATCAACTCCACTATTCGCATCCAGTCTTGCGCTTCAGTCTCATATACCAGCAGACACAGGTTCCTCAGGACCTGCCCTGTCTGCCCTTGTCCCAAGAGCACATCAATGCGACCCCGCTGGAGAATCGGTTCTTCCGTTTCCAGGCCGGACATTGGATACAGTAGCTCAACGCTCAGTTGTGAAGCTGCCTCGATGAGTTCCGGGCGCGATAGAGTAGCATCGTCAGGGGTACAGTAAATCAGGTCATCACCGTAACTCCGGAATCGCATCGTGACAGGTTCCACCTTATTCTCATGAAGCATGCCAACTGTGATGACTAGCGGGATATCTCGATTACCAGACCGGACACTTGAGTTGTGCCAAAAATAGCGTATTCTCTGAACCGGGACTGAGACAATATTAAGTCGATTCAATGAAGTTGCGGTACGCCTCTTAGGCGGAGAAGTCCCCTTGCTTATATGCCATTCCTTGACCGCCTGTGACCAGAGTGCGATCGCTTGAAGGGCAGTTGTCTTGCCGCAATTGTTAGGTCCGATAAGAACCGCAGGATGATCAAGCTCGATTCGCTGCTTTTCACCGAAACATTTGAGATTCTGAATCTCCAAGTACTCCAGAATCCTCACAGAATTTCTCCTTGGCCCAGCGCTTGTCGCTGTTCCCCGTTGCAGAGTACGTTGGCTGCATTGGCGGTGATTCGTCCGAAGATCAGATCTTCGAGCGACAGACCGTCCAAACGGTGAAGACGATTCACGGAGCTAGCGTACCCACCCTCAGGTCCGGCGATCAGGTGGCGCGAGCGCAGATCCATTCGAATATGGCCAACTGCCGGCGCCTATCGGCTGCATCGACATGGGGTTCGCATTTCGATTCTAACCGAAGGCCTCTCCGCGTTGGTGCCTCGACCGGGCCGATGCAGCTGCATCAGGACTGCCGCTGCCCATGACGAGTCTTCGGACACGCCGCTAGCGGGGTGTCTTGGTCAGCGGGACCCTTGAAACGATGTCTCTAGGGGATATCCGGAAGTGGGGTGTTCTTCAGACCCGTGCACCACCACACCACCATCACTGCGCTGAGGCGGGATTCAGCGCCTAGTGTCCAGTCGGTGCCCTAGACCGAGTCCAAGGTGGCTGGACAAGTGCCCGCCTGCACTACGCAACGGCATCCATGAAGGGGCATCTGGGATTGACGGTGCTGTCAGTCGCCGTAATAGCGCGGCCCCGATGAAGCCAGCGTTGCTCCTTGATCGACCTTCCAAGACTCCAGTGCCGCAAAGTCAGCCTTGGCCCACTTGCCGCGCAGAGCGCTCATCTCGGTCTCGCCTAGCTTGCGATGCGCGCGCGCGGCCAGCACATCGCGATCCACTTGCTCCGGCGTAGAGCAGCCCAAGATTGCGGTCGAGATCGGCAAAGACCAAACATAGTTGAGGCACTCTTCGAGCGACGAGATACCCTGCTCGTGCAGCACACCCACTCCGGTGGTCTTCATTGCCAGCACCCCAAGGCCCTTCTCGACTGCCTTGGGCAGCGTGGTCCGTTCGAAGCTGAGGTGCTCGTTCGCGCCATCGGTCACGCTCAGCGGCATCAGCACGGTGTCCCAATCGTAGGCCCCGAGCATCTTCGCGAGCACCCGAGGATCCATGTGGCCGGTAAAGCCGACATAGCGGACCTTGCCATCACGCTTGGCCTTCTCGACCAGTTCCATCGCTCCGCGGGGCGCGAAGATCTGGTCGATGTCCTCCATGTGCATGACGTTGTGGATCTGGTACAGGTCGAGGTAGTCAGTCCGCAGCCCCGCCAAGCTCTGGCTCAGGTCGAGTTCGCAGTGGCTATAGGTGCGATTGCGCGTCTTTGTCCCATAGATGATGCGATCGCGGGGCACCCCTTCCATCGCGATGCCGTACCGGCGCTGGCTCAGGCCATAAGCGCCGGCGGCCGCCGAGTCGAAGTAGTTGATGCCGGACTCGTAGCTGTGGCGGATCGTGCGCAGGGCCTCGCCCTCGTCCCGGTGTGTGCCTATCCGGGCGCCGCCCAGTCCAAGGATGGTCACTTCTAGCCCGGTCTTGCCGAGTTTCCTTCGCGGGATTGGATCCGCTGCGACCGCACTCGCGGCTAGGCCCAAGCCCGCTGCGGCCTTGACGAACTCTCTTCTGCTATCTGGCATGGATTCCTCACTCGGGGCTGTCGGCCCGCACTGAATAGGTTAATCCATATCGGCCAGTCGCCGTAATGGCCGGTGCGGTGGGCGCGCTGGATGTCAGGCGCTTGGATTCGATTGCGCGACCGTCGCGTCGAGCGGATGAGAGGTACACTAATGGCCGCCATGCCGTTCTTGAGGGAGACGACGCGGCGCACATTTGCCAAGGCCGCCACCGCGCCATTGGTGGTGCCGGCCTCGACGCTCGGCCTCGGCGGGGCCACGCCCCCTTCGGATCGGATCGCTGTTGCGGGCATCGGCATGGGCAGCCGCAACCGCCGGAACATCCAAGAGTTCCTCAACCAAGAGGACGTCCGGGTCCGTGCGGTTTGCGATCTATTCGCGGATCGCCGGGCGAGCGCAAAGGAACTCGTCGACGCGCACTATGGTGACGCGGATTGCGCGGTAACTCGGCTCCATGAGGAAGTGCTACAACGCGCTGACATTGATGCCGTCGTCATCGGCACGGGCGATCGCTGGCATGCCGTGATGAGTTCGCTGGCGGCGCAGGCTGGCAAGGACGTCTACTGCGAGAAGCCGTTCTGCCTCACTATCGCCGAAGGACGGCAGCTCGTCGAAGTCACGCGCCAGTATGGGACGGTGTGGCAGTGTGGAACGCAGCGCCGCTCGAACCCCGGCTACGAGTTCCTCGTCAACACCATACACAGCGGCCGCATTGGCCGACTGCACACCGTGCGCCTGTCGTTTGGGGCTACCGGCGGCTGGAAGCGCAACTCTTTCGCGGCACCGGAGAGCGAGCCGGACCCGGAGGTCTTCGACTACGACCGCTGGCTGGGCCAGGCCCCTTGGGCGCCGTACTCGGCCGACAGGGTGAGCTACTGGCGGCTGAACTGGGACACCGGGGCCGGGGCGGTGGCCGACATGGGACCGCACTTCATCGAGACGGTGCAATGGTTGCGCGGCGATCCGCTGGATGCTCCGGTCGAGTACGAAGGGGAAGCCGAGTTCCGCGACGAGGGAGGCATCAACAACATCCCCTACTGGTACGAAATGCGCAGCCGCTACAAGGACGGCCTGCGGCTCAACATGGACACCGGAAGTAAGGGCTTGATGTTCGTCGGTGACGAGGGCTGGATCTTCCTCTCCGATACAGGCGGGATTGCTGCCAAGCCAGATTCGGTGCTCGCGGGCCTCGAACCGCCGGATGCCAACTACGTGATCCAAGAGCCGCACGTGCGCAATTTCTTGACCTGCATGCGCAGTCGGCAGCAGCCCGTGTCCAACCCAGAAGCGGCCCAACGGGCGCACGCCATCGCTCACTGCGCGAACATCTGCCTCCGGCTCGGCCGGGATCTTCGCTGGGACTCCGCGGGCGAGCGATTCGAGGGCGATGCGGAGGCCAACAACATGCTGTATCGCACCATGCGTGCACCGTGGAGGGTGTGAGCATGCAGCGCGAGCAGGTGCAATCCGTCGCCAGGGCCGTCGGCGGCTATGACTTCGGCAAGTCCGCAACAGCGCTGTTCGAATTGGATCGCCTGATCAATGCAACCCATGGTGACGGCGAGGCCCGGTCATGGATCGAGGAGGAGCTAGCGCAGATCCTCGAAACCGACGCAAGCCTGGCCGCCAAGCAGGAAGTCTGCCGGCGACTTTGGCGGATCGGAACGGACGCTTCACTGGGGGCGCTGGGCAAACTGCTCGGCGGCGACGATCCTAGGCTGGTAGCGGCTTCGTGCTACGCCATTGGCAGGCGCCCCTCCGCTCGAGCCGACGATCTGTTGCGGGCGGCGCTGCGCAAGGCGCCGCAGCCTTGCCGGGCTCCGATCGAAAACCTCATCGGGGACAGGCTCTGATAGCAGCGCGACGATTCGCGGTCCTCAGCAATTCTAAATTTGGCCTTTTTCTATCTCGCGAGCCGCTGAGAGGCCGGCAGCAAGGGACCAGTTTTTGGGCCTTGACTTTGCGGGCAGCGCTTTCAAACATAAAATATGGTTGCGCCAGGACAAGTCCTGGAGAGGAGGAAGTGATGAACGGAAACCTTTCAGAGCGAGCCAGCGGGTTCGACTCCCGTCCGGCAAAGGTGCAGCCCACCAGCCGGGAGTGAGTGTTGCATGGCAACCGGTAACGATTGTCGTGAAATATGTGAACCCGGTGAATATGGGAACCTGCGGCCCGAAACATTAGGCCTAGCAAGGCGTTGGGGCCTGAGCAGGTTCCCATATGGCTACCGTGGCCCGGGGCCGTCCAGCATGGCAAGGAGTTCGTCATGCATCCCGTCGAAGGTTCCCTTGCGAAGGTTCGGCGGCTGCCGGGATGACAGGATATCGAGCTTGTTGGCCGGGTCGACGCGCAAGTACATCTCGGTCGACTGCAGGGTGGCATGACCGAGCCAGAGGCCGACCTGCCGGATGTCACCCGTGGCCTCGAGCGTGCTGAGGGCGCAGGCGTGCCGCAGCGAATGCGGGGTCACGGTCTTCCCGGCAATTGTCGGTGTGGCGCTCGCCGCGGTCGCGACATGCAGGGCGAGCCTTTTGGCGAAGCCGCGCCGGGTCAGGCCTATGCCCATCGCGTTTAGGAATAGATGCCCGTCAGGGCTCTCCGGCCGCACGTTGAGCCATTCGCGCAGAGCGGAGCGGGTCTGCTTCCACAGTGGCAGGATGCGCCCGCGGCGACCCTTGCCGATGACGCGGACGCTGGCGAGTCCCGGCGTGTCGAGATCCTGCACAGCCAGGCCGACCAATTCCGAGACCCGCAGGCCCGCATTGTAGGCCAGGCACAGCATCGCTCGATCGCGCAGGCCAGTGACCGTGTCGGCAGGTGGAGCATCGAGCAGGGCCTGGATCTCGGCCCGGCTGAGATAATCGACTGGCGGCTGATCGCCCTGCTTTTGGGGCAGGGCATGCACCTGCGCAGCTAGGTCGAGGCATTCAGGGTGGCGGAATTCGAGGTAGCGGAAGAAGGACTTGATCGCGACCAGCCGCGCGTTGCGAGTGCGCACGCCGTTGCCGCGCTGCGTTTCGAGGTGGTCGAGAAAGGCCAGCAGGGTTGCCGGGTCAAGGTGGGAGACCTGCAACTGGCAGGGCCTGGTCCGGTGGCGCTGCGCCGTGAAGACTGCCAGTAGCTTGAAGCTGTCGGTGTAGCTGGCAACGGTATGCGGGCTGGCACCGTAGTCGCGTGGCAGGTACTGCGTCAGAAAGTCCGTCAAGGGCCGTGCGAGATCAGGCATCGTGGCTCCTTCCCGCGTGCAGCCGCTCGGTGGCTGCCGACACTTGGTTCAGCAGCACAGGCGTCGCTTCGAGGTACCAATAGGTGTGCGCCGGGTGCGCATGGCCAAGGTATGTTGACAGTGCCAGCACGTGACGGCCGAGTTCGCTCCGGTCGCCAGACGCGACACTCTGCAGAGCGCGTGTCGCAAAGCTGTGCCGCAAGTCGTGAAGGCGTGGCCCGGGCTCGCCCGGGCCGGCGCGCAAGCCTACTTGGCGCGCGAGCCGGATGAAGGTTGCGGTCAGGTAGTTGGGGCTGACAGGTCGGCCGCTGGCGAGAACGAAGAGCCGGTCGCTGCGGCTGCCGCATCGCAAACGGACATCCATGTACCGTTCCAGTGCCGACCACACGCTGGCATGCAGGGGCACGAGTCGGGCCTTGCCAAACTTGGCGTTGCGAATCCGCAGACCGTCCGGCGTGACGTCTGCGAGTGCCAGGCCAATCGCTTCCGACCGCCGCATGCCCGTCGACGCCAGCAGCCCGATGATGTGGTGGAAGGTGACGGGCGTGATGGAATCGGCGGGCGGCAGTTGCGAGGCAGCATCCATGATCAAGCGGATCTGAGCCCACGACAGCAGTCGCGGGGGCGGGCGGTGATAGGTTCCGCGCCCCAGCGAGTCCGGGTGGGGGATCTCGTTGCGCTCGTCCTCGGCGTGCAGGTGGACGGCCAGTCCGCGGACGAGTTGCAGCCGCATGCGCTTCTGCCTGGATGAGCCTGCCTGCGAGGCCCAGGCAACACAGGTTGCGGAGCGAACGAACGTGTCACCCTGTGCCTCGGCATAGGCGGCGAAACTGCCTAGGAGGGGCACTGCGTGCTGGAACGACAGTCCGGTGGCGCGTCGGAACTCGATGTAGGAGTCGGTGCGGTCAGCCAGCGTCATCGGATGGCCTCCGGCCAAGGCTGAGCTGCCTCGAGCAGCATGGGGGTATCGACGCGGGCGTACAGCGCGGTCGTTTCCACGGACTGGTGGCGCAGCAATGCGGCGACAGCCTCCAGCGAGGTCCCGCCACGCAGCAGGTAGGTCGCTCTCGCGTGGCGGAACATATGGGTGACCGGGAGGCCGGTGTCATCCACACCGGACCTCTTCATCGCTCTGCGCACAATGTCGCGGATGGATGCGGTTGACAAGCCGCGATGGGGCGCTCGCGAATTCAGGAACACTGTCCCTGCAGAACTGCGTGAGCGTGCTTGCAGGATGTACTCCGCCAAGGCGTCGCCGGCGTCCTGCGGCAGGGGCAGTGTTGAACTGCGGCGCGTCTTGCCGCCCAGCGTTAGCGTCGCTTGCTCCCAGTCGATATCGCCCAACTGCAGTGCGGTGATATCGCTGGCCCGCAGTGCCAGTCGGGCCAGGAGCAACAGCACGGCGCGGTCCCGCAAGCCGATGGGGGTCGCGGTATCGCAGCTAGCGATCAGCGCCTCGCTGACGCTCTCCTCGACATACCGGGGCAGCTTGGCGGCAGGCTGGCGGGCGATGGACGGGACCGCATCGACCAAGCCGGGGCGGCACAGCCCGTGCGCCGCCAAGAACCGCAGATAGGAGCGCAGCACGGAGCACTCGTTCGAAATCTGACTGTGCGAAACGGATTGCGCCCGGGTCAGAATCGCAGCGCGAATGGACGCCGCGTCGAGGGTTTCGGGACTGTCGCCGAGCCGCGCCAGCAGCCAGCGCAGGCAGTAGTCGGTGTTCCGGAGGGTCGTCTCGCGGAGGCCGCGATGCCGCCGCAGCCAGTCGAAGAAGGCCTGGGCATGTGCCCCGTGGCTTGCCTTCGGCAGCTCCGTGCGCCAGTCCGCGACAACGCCTCGCTCGATCAGGAAGCCGGCAAGCTTGGCAAGCCTTGTGCCCGTACCCCCGCGCCCGCGGAAAGAGCCGGACGATCCGAGGAACTGCGGATGGCTGCAGGCACATTCGTGGTCGAGAAACCGTTCCAGCACATCGCCGTCGATTGCGGAAATTGGAATGGCCGCACGATACAGCCAGACGACAAAGTGCCGTCCAGACCAGCGGTACTTGCGAACGGTGGCTGCGCAGTAGCCTTGGGACGTCAGGCTGGCGGCGAAAGCCTCGACGAGTTCGCCGCCTTCGAGGATCGCGGTCGGGATGGAGCACTGTCCGGTCTGGATCAGATAGTCGAGCACAAGACTTGCTTTCCATCGCGAACTCTTGTTCAGCTTGGTGCGGAACTTCGCAGGACAGGCACAGGCGTGACTCAGGAAGCTGTGGACGCCGCGGATGTCCAACTCGGCAAGGACGGTTCCGCTGGTGGCCAGCCAGGCCATCATGTGGCGGGCCGTTCGGGCCAGTTCGCTCACGAATCCCGCCGAGTAGCCTAGACGGTCCAGAAAGACCCGGTAGGCCGGAACGACCCGGTCAAGGTTTGCTTGGATTGCCCCGGGTGAGACAAGGGGGCGGTTGGGTATTGTCAAGATTCACTCTCCTCTGCTGGCAGGAAACCAGCCGGAGACGAGAATACAGATATGGGAACCTGCTCAGGCCCCAACGCCTTGCTAGGCCTAATGTTTCGGGCCGCAGGTTCCCATATTCACCGGGTTCACATATTTCACGATATGAGAACGTTCTCATATCGTGAAGCGTACACAACGGGTGGCAAAGCGGCGTGATTGAGCCTCGAAATTATGTTTTTCGTCGGTGCCTTCATCTTCCATATAGTGGGGGCAGCACCGGCCGAGCCGCGAGCGGCGAGGCACGGTCGGGCCGGCCGGGGTCGGAGAGCGATCGCAGAGCCACGGGAAGGCTCGTCAGGAAACCTGGGAGGCCCTGTACTGTCCACGTGCGAAGGAGCCGTAATGGGATGCCCGGCTACCAGCAAGGCCCCGGCCCCTGTCCCCGGTCTGCGGGACGGAGGGAGCGCTTCGGCGGACACGAACCAGCAGGCAGCGCGTGGTACCGGCTGGCGAAAACAATGAGCCGAAGGGATGCAGTGCAGGGAGTCGTAGCGCCTTCATAGTACCGGCGACGGCGGGGAACCGGGTCCGCTGGGACCCGCCTGAGGGAAGGGGGGCGTCGTATGAGCAGGACCTCGGAGGGGAAACGGCACGGGAACCAGAGTCCCGGTACGCCGTCCACGGAACCTGCGGGGATAGCCGTTCGGAGCGTCAAGCGCGAATCTGTCATACGAGGAACCTAGTGCGTCAATTGCGCACGCTGGGTTCTGTGGGGGGAGAGGCTCGGTAACGACCTCTCCTACCCGGCCCCCCCGTTTCCAATTCCCAAGTGCTCGAGTCCCTGCTGGACCGCTTCCATCAAGTCGCCGCCGCCCTGCCCGACCCCCGCAAAGGCTCCAACAAGCGCTACGCCGTCTCCGATGCCGCGGTCTGCGCCCTCTCCACGTTTTTCTTCCAGGCCCCCTCCTTCCTCGAGTTCCAGCGCCGCATGCACGAGCAGTCCGCCCGCTCCAACTGCGACTCCCTGTTCGGCGTGCACAAGATTCCCAGTGACAATCACATTCGGAATCTGCTCGACGATCTCGATCCCACCCGCTTCGCCGAGCTCTTCCCCCTGTGTCTCGACACCCTCCGCGAGCAAGGCGGCCTAGACCCCTTCCTGCGCCTCGACGACCGCCTGTGCATCGCCCTCGACGGCATCCAGTTCCAGTGCTCGGACGCGCTCCATTGCGAGCAGTGCTCGACGCGCCATGTCGGCAAGCACAAAACCCCGCAGTTCTTTCACACCATGCTCTCAGCCAGCGTGGTCGCCGACGGCCACAACCGCGTCTTGCCGCTCATGCCGCTGTTCGTCCAGCCCCAGCACGAGCCCGCCGCCCAGTGCCCGGAGTTGACCGAAGAGCAGCGCAAGCAGGATTGCGAGCGCAACGCTGCCAAGCGCTGGCTGCCCGCCAACCTGCCCGCCCTGCGGCCTTACAGACCGGTCCTGCTGGGCGACGATCTGTACTGCTGCCAGCCCATCTGCGAACTCGTCACAGAACTCGCAGCGGACTTCTTGTTCATCTGTAAACCCAGCAGTCACAAGACGTTATACAAACAGCTCCCCAAGCGCCGCATCTGGTCCACCGACTGGGTGCGCACCCGCAACCAGCACAAGCAGGTCGAGCAGCATCGCTACCAGTGGAGAAACAACGTGCCCGTGCGCGCCGGCGCCGACGCCCTCAAGGGCACCTGGATCGACTTTGAGATCCGGCGCAACGGCGAGCGCACCTATCACAATTCGTTCTTCACCAGCCTCAAGGTCACCGCCGACAACGTGGCCCAGATCGCGCGAGCGGGGCGCGCCAGGTGGAAGGTTGAGAATGAGACGTTCAACTGCTTGTCGCGGCAGGGCTACAACCTCAAGCACAACTTCGGGCATGGCCGCAAGGGTCTGGCCAATCTACTCGCCACGCTGAACTTGTTCGCCTTCGCGCTGCATGAGGTCTTGGATTGCGTCTGCGACCTGTGGCGGCAATGCCGACAGCGCGTCGGCCCCCGCACCAAGTTCTTCCAGACCTTGGGCTTCCTCACCGAGTGGTTCTACTTCCGCAGTTGGACCGCCCTGTTCGAGACCGTCTTGCGCAAGCGCCCGCCACCGCCCGCTGCCGGCGCACTCGCGTGCGCCCCCTCATGACGCAACCTGCCCGCCAGCCTGCCAGCGACAGGCCTCTCCTGCAGAGGTCCTCAGCCGGGCTGCGTTGCGGCCAGTCCCTGACCGCGTCCTGGCCGCTGCCAGACGACTCGCCGCCGCGGATGCCGAGTCCACAGCCGTCCGATCACCCCGCAACCGGTTCCAACGGCGCACACAAACACTCGCAGATTCCACCCCACACGAGTCAGACCGCCCATTTTGAGAATTGCTGCGCGGTCCTCCCTGGTCATTCGGCATAATCGACTTGATGCGAGGCGTTACCAATTTCATCGCCGGCCAGTGGAGCGCAGCTTCGGGAGCCGACGTTTCCCCTGTCATAGATCCGGCCACCAACGAGTTGCTTGCCACGGTGCCCGTGGATGGCAGCGACGGCGTTGCCGCAGCAGTCTCCGCCGCCGCGCGTGCCTATTCGGACTGGCGCAGCGTCCCGCCGGGAGAGCGCATTCAGTTCCTGTTCCGCTTCAAGCAGCTGCTCGAAGATGACTTCGAGGAGATTGCGCGCCTTGTCTCGCGGGAAAACGGCAAGACATATGCAGAGGCCGCCGGCGAACTGCGGCGCGGCATCGAGAACGTCGAGGTTGCCTGCGGCATTCCGACGATGATGCAGGGCTACAACCTTGAGGACATCGCCCGCGGCATCGACGAGACCATGATCAGGCAGCCGCTGGGCGTGGTCGGGGTGATCACGCCGTTCAACTTTCCAGTGATGATCCCGCTGTGGTTCCTGCCATATGCAATCGCGTGTGGTAACACGGTCGTCATCAAGCCGTCCGAAAAGGTGCCGCTGTCGATCCGGCGGGTCATAGAGGTCTTGGAGCGCACCGGGCTGCCCAAGGGCGTAGTCAATCTCGTGCATGGCGGCGTGGCTGCGGCCAACGCATTGGTGGAGCATCCGCAGGTGCGGGCCATCAGCTTTGTCGGATCTAGCCCGGTCGCGCGGCATGTCTACGCTGCCGGGGCTCTCCATGGCAAGCGCGTGCAGTGCCAGGGCGGGGCGAAGAACCACGTGGTCGTCCTTCCGGATGCTGACATGGAAACCACCACCAAGATCGTCGGCGATAGCGCCTTCGGCTGTGCCGGCCAACGCTGCTTGGCCGTGTCCACGGTGGTCACCGTTGGTGACGCGCACCAGCCATTTCGCGAAGCGATCGCCTCGTCCGCCGCCGCGCTCAAGGTTGGCCCGGGCTTGCTCGATGGCGTCGAGATGGGGCCAGTGATCACCGCCGAGAGCCGCATGCGCATTGAAGGTGCCATTGGTCGCGGAACCTCCGATGGAGCGACGGCGGTCATTGACGGACGCGGAATTCAGATCGACGGATGTTCAGACGGCAACTTCGTCGGTCCGACGGTGCTTGACGGAGTCGCGCCCGGCAGTTACCTCGCTTCGACCGAGGTTTTCGGGCCCGTGCTGGGACTGACTCCCGTGAAGACCCTCGATGAGGCGATTGAAGTCATTGCCAGCAGTCCTTTCGGCAACGCATCCTCGATCTTCACCAGCAGTGGCGCCTCGGCGCGTAAGTTCCGCAGCGAGGTCTCGACCGGCAACGTTGGCGTGAACATCGGCGTTGCGGCACCGATGGCCTACTTCCCGTTCAGCGGCTGGAAGGACAGCTTTTTCGGAGTGCTTCACGGGCAAGGCCGCGATGCAGTCGAGTTCTACACCGACAAGAAGGTCGTGGTCGAGCGCTGGCCCCAGGAATGGTCGCGCAAGTTCTGAACTAGCGGCCCGTCAGGGCCGCATGGCCGACGGAGGCTTCTCCCAATACTGCTCGTGGCAGGCAGTGCAGGCGACATACAAGTCTCCGCCAGTATCGAAGACGCCCTGGTCGTCGCGGTTCTCCGCTGCTTCCATCACCTGTGTCGCGGCGTCAATCAACCCGTTGGCGTACGTCATCCAATCTTCGGTGTCGCGTGCGCGCCCCTCCATCATGAGCAGGTTGCCGGCCTCGGCGAGTGTGACGGCGCTTTGCATGACGCGCATCCATTCGTCTTCGTTGCCGGGCCGGATCTCGTTGGTGCCTTCGATTGTGATGATGGTCCCGACCGAGTCCCACACGACCTCGGCGTGAGGGTAGACCACATCGTGCATAACATCTTCGACGGTTCCCACGGGCCTGAATGGCGGCCCGGCCGGGGATATCTGTTCGCTCGGTGCGCACGCTGCGCAGATCCCGACCACCAAGATCACGGTGCAAAGGATCTCCTGCTTCCGAAGGTTCTCAAGTTTCATCAGACTTGCTCCGTCCTCAGTGCTCGCGCTGCAAAGTCGGGTAGTCGGCGGCATGCCAAGACTGTCGGCGCGTTGCATACACTTTAGCGCTTGTCTAGAGTGAGTGCGTCGCAGTGGCGCAGGGGAGTTCGCGCTCTGGTGACGCGCATGCAAACGCTTCGCGACGCGCAGTGATTGAAGCTAGTGTGAATGCGGAGCGCCGAGTTACTCCGCTCCTTCGCTGACGGCACGGACCGTTGCCTGAACCTCCGAACATCGACGCGGGCTGGGCGGCCGTCAGCGAACGCGCACACCCCGCTCGGAACCGACCTCATTTGACACCGGCGTCGAGCTACGCGAGCGCATCATGGGAGTTTGCAGCAACTGCAGAATGCACTGCCCCCGGCACTTCTAGGTGCTCCGAGCGTCGAGGAGGGCCACGGTCTGACGGTGGCGCGTGCCGTGCATGAGGGTTGCGAGGGACGTCTGAGCCTAAGCGACGAAGAGTTCATCTAGAGGCCTCCTTCGTCGGCCTATGCCCGGTGCCAATGAGGTTGATGTGAGCCTCACGAACTGCCTGTTCCAGATATGCTCGCGATAGAAGTCGGAATGGTGACGAGGAAATTGCTCAACGGCCTAGTCGCATCTCCCAACGAGCACCCTTCGGCGGCCGTACTCGCTCTAGTCGCCGGGTGCCGATGGGGGGAGCACGACGCGCTCGATGGTCAAGAGCCGCTGATCAAGCTTTCCGAGCGCAACTTCGACCGCGTCTAGGCGGCCGTCGAACCGCTCCACACTGGAGCGGAGATCGCGCAGGTCAGCACGAAGATCGTCCACGCGTGCGTTCACCCCGGCGATCTGAGCGGAGAGCAGGCCAGCCACCACCAACCCAGTTCCGACGGTTGTTCCGACGATTGCCTTTGTGTCGGTGCTCACGCCCGTAGCCTAACTCAGATACCACGGCGAGGACTGATCGTGACCGGGCTGACTGATCCCAGCGGGTCGGTGGACGGATGGACGTTACGGGGGTCGCGTCACGAACTCGTGGAAAACGAGCTGCGCTCGGTTTTCTGGTAGAGTTTCTTTCTGGTTCGATGCGTTCAGACTACGCTTGTGCGCGGTCTGCAGCGGACACGGACCAAGCAGTCTCGAGTACCGCCATGTCGCTGCAAGTCTTGCTGGAATCTCTGGAAGCCTCATGGGCCAGCGTCGCGATTCGGGAGTCGATCATGTTCTACCCGTTGGTGGAGACCACTCACGTGCTGACGTTGTGCCTGTTCTTGGGGATGACTTCGGCTTGGGACCTGCGCTTGGCGGGCTGCGCGCTGCGCAAGGTTCCGGTCTCCCAAGTGGTGAACCGGCTGTTTCCGTGGGCCATCGCCGGATTCGTCCTGATGGTGATCAGCGGCGGACTGCTGTTCCTCTCCGGCCCGGTACGGGCATCGCAGAACATCTTCTTCCAGATCAAGATGGTCACGATCGCCTTAGCTGGAATCAACGCATTCGTCTTCCACAAGACAGTCTTCCGCTGGGTTGAGGAGTGGGACGAGGCGGATGTGATCCCGACACGAGCCCGCGTCGCCGGCATCTGCTCGCTCGCACTGTGGTGCATCGTCGTCGTTTGCGGACGCATGCAAGCGTACAACTGGTTTGACTAGCGGGGCTTGAACATGGATCTTCTGCCGGTGTTCGAATGGCTCGAGGACACAACGATTGGCGTTGTGATCCGCGATTCGCTGTGGCTTTTTCCTGTGATCGAGGCCGTGCATCTGCTAGCGCTGGCCCTGATCGGGGGCACCATCCTGATCGTCGATCTGCGCCTGCTGGGGTTCGGCATCCGCAGCCAATCTTCGGCCACATTGGCCAACAGCCTGCATCCGTGGCTGGTGGGCGGGCTAGCCACGATGGTCGCCACGGGCGTGCCGATGTTTCTGTCCGAGGCGATCAAGTGCTACTACAGCCCGCCGTTCTGGTACAAGATGTCCTTCTTCGTAGTGGCGCTGCTGTACACCTTCACCGTGCGCAAGCGGGTTGCTGCCGTGGATGCGGCGGCGCTTGGCCCGGTTTGGGGGCGGCTCTCAGCATTGGTTTCGCTCGGGCTGTGGTTCTGCGTCGGGTTTTCAGGCCGCTGGATTGCGTTCTACTAGCGGCCGCGCCGTTCTCCAGCTGGGCTTATCTGCGGTGCCTCACACACCCTGGCCCGTCGATTACGATGGGAACAGAATGTGGCGAGTTTTTCTCGGAGTCCTTGTCGCCGCGACGTTGTTGTCGGCGGAGACCTATCACGTCTACTATCTTGGCGGGCAATCGAACATGGACGGGTACGGCACGGTCAGTGAGCTATCCGCTGACCTCCAAGGGGTCAACAACGCCGTGCCCATCTTTCACGGCAATCCCAGACCTGATGGCGCGGCGGGCGGAGGCTTAGGCGTTTGGGCCAAGCTGCGCCCGGGACACGGCGCGGGCTTCAGCGCCGACAGCACTGCGAACAAGTACTCGAACCGATTCGGCATCGAGGTCACATTCGTGCGTCGAATGAATGAGCTTCGCCCCGGTGAGAAGATTGCGCTGATCAAGTATTCGCGCGGTGGCACCTCGATCGACGAAACGGCGGCCCGTTGGTTTGGCAGTTGGGAAGCTGACTTCGCAGGGGGTCCCCAACAGTATTCCGGTGTCAATCAGTACGACAACTTCTTGAGCACGTTGAAGAACGCGTTCGCCGAGCGAGATATCGATGGCGATGGGGCGAGCGACATACTGATCCCCGCTGGAATCTTATGGATGCAGGGCGAGAGCGACGCCGCCACCGCCGCCGTCGCAGGGCGCTACGAACGCAATCTCAAGCGCTTGATGGACCTCATGCGGGCGGCCCTGCGGGTCGACGATCTACCGGTTGTGATCGGACGCATCTCCGACTCGGGCGAGGACAAGGACGGCAAGGTTTGGAATTACGGCGATGTCGTGAGGCAGGCCCAACAGGATTTCGTCGACTCCGACACAGCTGCCGCCATCGTTACCGAGACTGACAAGTACGGCTATTCCGACCCCTATCACTACGACTCGAACGGGTACATCGAACTCGGCAAGCGCTTCGCCGAAGCGCTTCATTCGATTCGTCCGGAGTAGCCCCGATGCGGGTGCTGATCTGAGCTACGGGCGGACACTTTATCGCTGTCGCCTCTTCGAGAAGATAGCGGCACGGACGCGTGGTGAGGCGAGCGCATTCTCCCTGCATGCCCAAGATAGTCGACCTATTTCGACCGAGGCCAGAGGTGTTTTGCTAACTGCTGGTGGCGCCCGCCCTTTTGGTCGGCTAGGTACATCGCGGTCCTCGCGCGGGCGCAAAGCGGCGAGGACCAACAGCAGTTGCGGAGCAATCGCGCCCGAAGGGCACTTGCAAGAGACGAAGAGCCCGAATCTACGAAGCACGCCCCCTGTAGCTGATCTGCCAGCGGCACTCGCTTCGTGCTTCCCGCACGAGTTGCCAAGCCTTGAAGCGAGAGGTGACGCGGAGGTTTCTCGGGTACCGGTTCCGCCTTACAGCCGACTCGGACCTGCGGCAAGTCGATGAACAGTTTGCTGCCCTGAACGAAGCTGTGGTCGTATTCTCAGATCGCCTGGATCTCATCCACTTCCTTGAATGCATGTTGAATGAAATCGATCAGGACAACCATTTCGTGGATAACCTCACCACCTTAATCAAGACAATGGCCAACCTGATTCCCTATCTGCCCCATCCTTAGTGGCGGCCCGAAGAAGCGATGGATTCGCCCGAGCAGCTTGGGGCAAGAGTCGCTGGTCACGAATTCTTGTATCTGGCAGGCATTGTGTGCCCGCGGGGAGGCCTGTGGTGAAGCCCAATCGGCCATCTCCTGAGGTTGGAACGGCCGTGCGCGGCTTGGGGAAGCTTGGTATTGAACCGGCCTGCCCGCTGAGCACTCTTGGCCCTGGCTGCTAAGGCTTGCGTTCCGACGAACGGCTTTCCGTAGCGAGTGTCCGGAGTTGCTTCTCCAATGCCCGCGCTCGCTCCTCTGCTGCCCGTCTACGCTCGGCCTCCGCACTGGCGCGTTTCGACTCCGCACTCGCGCGTTCCTCCGCGGACTGTCTGAGTTCCTCCGCGGACTGTCTGAGTTGCGCCTCGGCACTGGCGCGTTTCGACTCCGCACTAGCGCGTTCCTCCGCGGACTGTCTGAGTTGCGCCTCGGCACTGGCGCGCTCTTCCGCTGCCCGCCGCAGTCGCTCCGCTTCTGCCAGATCCCCGTCGAACTCTTCCCCAGTGCGCGGATCCCTGAACACCAGCACTGTCGCCCCGTCCTGCCGTTGGCTGCGCAACTCCAGCCCCAAGACCCGGCTCCGCAGCCAACCACCCCGTGCCCCGCTCGCCACCGGTTGCACCGGGTGATAGCTCTCCCCGTTCGCCTCCCAGCCCTGTAAGGGTGTCGCCAGCAGCGACCCGGTCGGGTCCAGCCGCCAATACTCGCGGACTCCGATCCGGGCGTACTCCTGCGCCTTGTGCCGGGCATCCTTGTCCGCCGTCGAGGGCGACGCCACCTCCAGCACGAAATCCGCTACCTTGCCCTCTTCCCAGACCTTGTACGAACTGCGGTTCCCGCGCTGCACGCCGAACACCACCTGCACATCCGGCTGCAGACAGACCTTGTCATTGCCGCGCTCGTAGTACACCAGCAGTTCCATGGCCACGAGCACGTTCTCGCGATTGCTGAAGTGCTTCTTCAAGGCCACCGTGGCCTGGCTGACCGCATCGCCGTGCCAGACGCTCTGCGCGATCCAGTTCCCTTCTGGGTACTCGACATCCTCTGGCTCGCGCGCCGCCGTGGCAGCTGCTGGCGGGGCGAGGGTGGGAACTTCCGTTTCTGTGGTGGGAGTGAATGACATGGCGAACTCGAACGCGCACGAACACGCTTTTCTCGTAGCATACATGCACCGGCGCAGGCGGCCCGGCGGCAGGCTATTCGGCTGGCGCAGCGGGCCCGCTCAGACTGGCCTGCAGTGGCGTAGTCGGCGACCAACCGAGGCAGGCTGCGGCCTTGCCGGCACGACACCTCGCTCTTGGGCACGGAGGTGGACGGGTGTAGCCATCGCCTGGTTGTGACGATGACGGACGCATCGATTTCGCATTCAAGCACGTAGCAGCAACACTTCAGGCGCAACCCCTCGCAGCTCAAGGCCACCGCAACGTTGTGTGCCGAGAGCCGCCGCCAGGCCGATCTGACCCGCAACCTGTCGGCTGGCCTTGGATGCGGATAGTAGGGAATCAGGATGGCCAATGCCTGCCAAATTCCAGCTACTGAACTCAACGACAGCTACTTCCAACGGCCGTACACTCCTCCGGACCGCAAACCCATGTCAGGAGCCAGCTAAGAGGCTCGTTGTTGCACCTTAGCCGAAGTTACTTGGATCTGAGCTACCTTTTGCGACGCTTCGGCTTGGCCCTGCTAGCCGCATCTAGTGGCACGCCCATTCTCTCGTACAGCATAAAGAGGTGCTCGATTCGCTCGCGCTCCGAAGTAAAGCCGGATCGCTGATAGAGACGGTCCACGGCTCGGTCCAGTGATTGGTGGGCCTTTCTCAGGATCGCTGGCATGAGATCCGGGTCGTAGAGATTTGCCAGCGTCGCGTCGGGATGGTTAGCCCGGGCGTCGAGAACGGCCTGGGCACACGTCTCCAGCTTCGAAACGTCCGCACTCCCGTCCGCGAAGCCAGCGGGCGCTGGGAAGGTGTTGTAGACGAGTCCGATGGAATAGCGGTAGCGGCTCTCGAGCCTCCCGCCCACATGGCGCAGCCAAGCCATGTGCATGGCCGAGGTGAGCAGCGCGAACTCTGCGAGTGTGGCATTCTCCAAGATCCGGACGAGGTTGCTGGGAATCGTGGGTGGCTCAAGCCAACCGATCGGGACATATTCCCGGCGCTCCGAGCTGACCTCTGGGATGACAAGGAACGGGGAACTGGGCAGGAGGTTGACGTGATAGAGGGTCGGTGTGTCGCCCAGCTTCTGGGTCGGCCTGCTCTTGCTGCGCTGCCGGTAGGTACGTACGGCGGCGATGCGCTCACGAACGGCTGGGAGGCGAGAGAGGGTTCCGGGACTTGCGTCATGCAGGGCTAGAATCCAGCGCTCACCTCCCTGAAGGTATTCGCGAGCTCCTACGAAGGGACGCAGGAAGGGCGCGGCATCAGGCTCGGTGCGTAGAACCTCGGCGCGCTGCTCTTCATCGAAAATGTAGTGGCCTCCGTCAATGGGCTTGGAGCCGATGACTACCCGACGCATCCCGTTAATCGGTCGGCTTTCCTCGTGCACGACGACATGCCGATCGGCCAAACCACTGCCGTCGAGCAGGTAGGGTGTGATCGCCGTGTGGCTGCCCTCCAGCGGCTCGCCATTAACGTCTTGATAGGAGAACAGGCGCTTGTCGGATCGAGCGTTCTCAGACAAGTCCAGCCCGACGATTGCGACATGAACGTGGGCCTTGCCGCGTGCGTCCGAACCCCACGCGAACGTGCGGTGAGCGTAGGCGATCTCGAGATTGTGACGCTCGAACAGAATTGGCCAGAGCTGCGCTACTTGCTCACCCTGTGTGATCGAGTTGGTCGCCACGAAACCGATCCGCGGCGGTGGGGTGCCGTTAGTGTTCCGTACCCGCCGGACATACTCCCCGGCGAGAATGAACCACGCGGCGACGTAGTCCAACGACCCGCCGCTACCGCCGAGCTCGGCGACGCGGCGAACCTGCGCCCGCTGCTGAGCTGACTGGAACTTGGCCCCGCCGAACGGCGGATTGCCGAACACGTACGTGCAGTTTTCCGGCGGCAGCACGTCGGCCCAATCGATCTCGAGCGCGTCGGCGTTGCTGATGCGTGGCGACTTCTCGATCGGGATCCGCGCATAGGTCTGGCCGAACTCCAGGCTCAGCCGATTGTTCATGATGTGGTCCATCATCCACAGAGCGGTCGCCGCGATCCGGGCAGGGAACTCCCCGATCTCGATGCCGTAGAACTGATCGACGTCGATCACCGACCGGACGTCGAGAGCGAGCTGCACCTTGCCGACACGCCGTGCAATCTCTTGAAGCACCTCGATTTCCAGCTGGCGCAGTTCCCGGTAGGCGATGATCAGAAAATTGCCGCAACCACACGCTGGATCGAAGCAGCGAATCGAGCCGAGCCGATCCCGGAACTTGCGAAGGTCGGCCTGACTGCGGCCGTCCCGACGCTCCTTGAGTCGGCCGAATTCGGCCCGCAGCGTATCCAGAAACAGCGGCTCGATCACCTTCAGGATGTTCTTCTCGGTCGTGTAGTGCGCTCCCGCTGCACGCCGCTCTGCGGGCTCCATGACCGACTGAAACAGCGCACCGAAGATCGCCGGTGAGATGGCGGTCCAATCGAATCGGCTCGCCTCCAGCAGCGCCTCGCGCATCGCCGCGTCGAAGTCCGGGATGAGGACTGGCTCCGCGAACAGGTCACCATTCACATGCGGGAAACGTGACAGATCCTCGTCGAGGGTGCTCTGCCTCCGCTCTATGGGTGTGTTCAGTACTTGGAACAGCCGTGCCAGCCAAAGGCCGAGGTCCGCGCCGTCGGCGGAAGTGCGCTCCTCGAGGAACTGCAGGAAGAGGTCTCGCGGCTCGAAATCCCAGTGTCATCGGCAAACAGGCAGAACACCAACCGCACCAGGAACAGCTGTAAGTCATGGCCTTCGTAGCCAGATGCCTTGAGCGCGTCGTGCAGGCGTGCGACCAGTTCCGATGCCTCGATGTTGACCGGATCTTGGTCACGGAAAGTCCGCCGCTGGACGCCGACGATGAAGCCGAACTTTTCCACATGCTGAGGCAAGTCGGCGAGCGCAAAACGGGTCTCTTCCCGCTCGCTACTGTCAAGCAGTTCAAACGTCTTGAAGTCGCACAGCAACTGGTAGCGCGGGCGGTCCCGCTCGGGCAGAGCGTCGAAATAGGCCCCGGCCTGCTCGCGGGCAGAGTTCAGATCCCGTCCCGCGCTCTTCTGCTCTACCAGCAGCACGCCCGGCCAGAACAGGTCGATGAATCCCGAGGTGTCGTCCAAGCGCCGGACATGCTCTTCGTAGCGCGCCACCGTGCGTCGTCGCACGCCGAAGATCTGAAAAAATTCGTTGTAGAAGCTCTGGGTCTCGCCCTTCTCGTAGGTCTCGTCCGCCCATTCGCGAGCGAATCCAGCCGCTCGCGCGCGCATTTCGTTCCACGATAAGCGCACCCCTACCTCCAAGATCAATCAGTGTCCCACCAAGCCCGCACGAAGACCGAACCCCGAGTTACATCCGAGTGCCACCGTGGATCAACAGCCAAGCATGATCGCTCATGCTACCAAGTCTCTATAGCAACACAGCGCTTAGCGTGGAGCCGCCCGGTCCCTCGAAACATCTATCACGACGACCCCGATCTTGCGCCGCTCATCTTCGTCCAACGAGGAGATCAACATCTTTCGCATCTGCTCTGGGCCGGAGGGCTTGCGCCCGGACAGTGGTGGCTGGAGGAAGTCCCGGCCAAACCAAAACACGACGTAGATTCCACATCCGTCGCATTCGGGATCTTGTGTGTATTTCGGGATCAGTTGAGAGCGGATCGAACTCCAGACATAACTTTGATTGCTCTTCTTGATCTCAATCGGTACACCGAAGCCAGAACAGGCTACACGAATGTCAGCGCGTTTGTTATCCAAGTAGTACGGCTCCGGCTGGCAATCGATTCCAAGGTTCGATAGAGCGGCTCGAAGGTCGGAGAGCAAGGCATCCCGACAGTCATTCTCGTGAAGTGGGCGCCATTCGCTGATATCTCCAGTGCGAGTCCAGTACTGCCTCCAGTCGGAGGTATTGTCGTTCCTGATTCTTTCGGCAAGATTCCTCAGGGCGTCGGCTGTCAGCGCAGCAAGGTCAGCTGAGTTTGCGGGTCCGCGTCTGGCGAGAACGCGGCAGACTGCATCAGCCGAACCATAGGAAAACTCTGCTTCCCGGCGTATCGCTCGCTGCCTATCCGCAGCGCCGCTAAGCCAAGGCCGCCAAGGTCTCAGAGACTCGTCTGAGCAGGTGCGCTTTAGCGCTTCCGTCGCATCTCGCGAAGTGGAGCCACCCAGTCGCTCGATTAGCGTTGTCATGAACCTAGGGTCGTGGGCGGGTGACACCCGAACTGCCCCTCGGTCGGGCTCAGAGCCAGATCGATATGTATCGGGGCCATAACAGCGACCGACCATCTCAATCAAGTACTCAAGATCAGTTGCACGCAGTCGCCCGATCAGGTTCTGGCGAGAATGCCCGACGAACTCAACCAAGCGACGAATCCGAGACTGGCTCGTTCCTACAGTGTCCTGGAATACTGGTCTATACGTATTCGGCTCGGACAAGAACGCAGCTGAGAGCCAATAGACGCGTTGGGCGATGGCCATGGACCGGCTTCGCAGTTTTGCTTGGACTACCGCCAAGAATTCTCTTTTGTCACAATGCAGCCGCGCCAGTCCCAGCAGGTTCGCGAGAACTCTCAATTGGGCACCGCCACTGCGAACAGGAAACATTCTTAGAATCTGTGTGATCACCATGGGAGCGATCACGGAACGATCAGGTTCGAAATTCAGGCTGTCGATGTGCCTGAGCAAGCCTGTGCTACTCCGGAGCCTCGATCGGACGCTACGGAGAAACTCCCGTGCAACAGTGGCGGGTTCGTTGTGGGCTAGGTGGTGATACCAAGGCGGGGCACGATGGCTGCCCACTATCGTCGAGTTCTTCCGCCACGGACTTCGATTCATCCGTGGCACCCCAAAGTGAAGCATCAACGCCAGACGCTTGCAAACGCCGTTGCTGGAGTCGAATCGAACGGGGTTATCGAGCCCAATTTCTTCGATTCCCGCCAAGGCCGGCAAAGCCAAGTAGTGGACTTCGCCCTTGTCAAACATACGTGCGAACTCGCCAACACTTGGCAGGTCCTGCCGCGAAACCGTGTGCCGGAGTCCAAAACGAGCCGCCTCGACGAGTTCATCATCATCGAGGAGGGCGTCCCGGAGTCGTGTGTCTGGCAGTCCCGCCGAACTCTCGGGAGACTCTCCAAAGTAAATTCGCGCCAAGCGAAACAGAATTGCTGGATCGCACCGATTCTCCCGAAGCGTGCCTTCATGCGCCTTGAATGCCTTGTATCGGTCACGCTCAAGAGGATCAACCGAAGGATCCTGCCACCGAGTAAGGTCGGCGGATTGATCTTCTCGATGGTCTAGGAATTCCGACCGTCTGCCAACTGACGTGGACGGCACGTCCATAACTCGTTGTGCGATCTGAGACGAGGTAGTCTGACCAAGATAGATCGCGCGATCCTCAAGGACACGAGCCGCCTTGGGGCAGTCGACGCGGTTCGCGGCGGACTTGCACATCTGGGCATAGTCAGATGCGGCGTCGAGGCCGAGGTAATGCTCCATTCGGGATAGGCAGTGTTTGAAGTTAGCTTGCGCCAAGCAGTGATCTACGCAGCATTCGAAGACTTGGCGGCCCAGGTCTTTGCGGCTAGCTAGCCACGAACGGACTTTATCTTGATCGTTTTGTGAGATGGGTAGTTCCGGATGTGTGAAGATCTCCAGCCACCGGAATAGGCGTTGCGGCACGACATTGCGATTGGACTCTAGGATTGCCCGAGTTATGATCGACGGAATGAAATTCGAGAAAGGGATAGCCCCGATCTGGTATCCCCCTTGCGCTTGAGGTTTCTCTGCGAAACGGTCAGCGATGCGGTCCATCAGGACAGCTGCTTGAAGCGCAGTCGACTGCTTCGCGATGGATTCATCCCAGAACGCCCTGTAGGAGCCGAAGAGGCATGGTTCCTTTGGCTGCTGCAGATGATCCAGAATCTGGCACGGGCCAATCGCTTCAGGGTAAAGGTCCTGCAGCAGGAGTCCCCGTATCTCATCGTTGTTGTCCGCGACTTCTCCAGAATCGACGCGATGCCAAAGATTGAGCAAGATTTCTTGCCTGCGAGAGTCACTCGATGACAAACCGATGAGAACTTCGAGCGCCTCGACACGAACCTTGGGCCACCATGTGTCGTCCTCAACTACCCGTAGAACCATTTCGGCCATTTCCGGTCCGGGCATTCCACGTTCGAGCACGTTGAGCAAGAAAGACGCATGCGCTTGATGGGGGTCGGTACGTGAATCAGAGCACAGCACCCCCGCGTAGTACCCCCTCATTTCAGTGGATCCGAGACTCCCGATACGCGGGTCATTGGACTGCACATTCAAGATGACCGGCGGATTGTCCTTGGTCTTCGCGCGGATCGATTCGAGGACATGGATCTTGTCTTCAACAGAGAATGTCGAGACATCACCCTCCGAGATTGCCCCGATGGGGTCTGCCGAGACGATCTCTCGGCGCCACTTAGGCGAATGGGTGCCAATCCACGCTGCAACAGCACGGAATTGAGGCAGAATGACGCCGTCGTATCCGGTCATCAACGAGAGGATGCGACCGATGGGCAATCCTTCGCGCAACTCGCTCGCTAGGTAGCGGCCTGCTAGGAACTCCGCGATGGCTTCATGAAAGGCGCTGAATTCGCCGGGTGCTCCTTGCCTGAACAAGCCGCTATGGACTACCGCATCTACTATGTGCGGGTCATCCACTTGGGCGTCACTGCTGTTGATGCACGATCTACCCTCACTCGCGGCGATCGAATATCCCTTCGCGCCAGTAAGGATCTTGACAGCGAAGAGCCGGCCTGCGGTGTGCAGTTTCTGTTCTGCGTTGAACGGAACACGCGCACCCAGCTGGTGGCCCTCGTTGTGCTCAGTGACGAGTATTCGTGAAGCTCGCAGATAAACCTCGGTTCGAGTGCGAGGCCAGTCCTGTTCTGCCACGGACTTGGCGAGAAGCTGGAGCGTCAGGGGATTCGTGAGCAGCGTCCCGAGGTCGTACTCCTTTGCCACCTGGACAAACTCCTTCGGAGCAGGGATCAAGTTCTCCCCCTGAAGGATCTCTATCACGTCACGGTCCGCTAGCGGATTGAGATGGAGGATCTTCACTTTTCCGTCGCGAGACACCTCCGTCAGGTGGTGTTGGTCGTTGAATCCCAACCAATCCACCGACCTACAGGAGATCCGGAACTTGGGTTGACCAAGCTCATCGAGCTTGGATCGAATTTCATCCAGCGGCGCACACTGATCCAACGAGCCTGCTCGTCGTTCGTCTAGCGCGTCGATGAAGATGGTCTTGTTCTGCCACTCTGGGCGGACGGCAAATGTGAGAAAGTCCCGGGCCGTCACATAGTGCCCGTCCTGCGTTGCTTGAGCAACTCGCCTGAACTCGGTCGACTTACCGGCCCCGGGCTCCCCGAGGAGAATGAACGCACTGCAATCGGCGAAGTCTTCTATGGTTCGCGCCTCACAATCATTTCTAGATTGGCCCGTGGTGCCCTCAATGACAGTGCGGCTCACCAAGATGTTCATGGGTGCTCAAACCAGTGCCCCGCAGGGATCGACAGCATTTCCGACACTGGGATGCCATTGCTGCCAACGACAATCGAGCGTAGCGGCGAATGCCGCCGCTCAAACTCTCTGAGGCCGCTAACCTGATCGGGTCGCGATCCACTCTTGACTTCGATCGCGACAAGCGCCGCGCCGCGCTTCAAGACGAAGTCGACCTCGTATGGTGTGTCGCGCCAGTAGTACACTCCGATGTCGCGTGTCGCCGTATTCACCAAATGCGCACCGACGGCGCTCTCTACTAGTCGGCCCCAATGACTCCTGTCGGCACAGGCCTCAGTGAAGTCGTACCCGCTAGACGCCGCGATGATCGCGGTGTTGAGGACATTGAGTTTCGGGCTGGAGGCCATCCGTCTCTGGCTGCTCTCAGAGAACTTTTCCAGGCCGCAGACGAGGCCGGCCCCTGCAAGCAACTGCAGGTATCGGGCAAGCGTGGTTGCATTGCCCGCATCGTGCAGTTGTCCGAGCATCTTGTTGTCCGAGAGAATCTGCCCTGAAAATCCGGCACTGAGGCGCAACAAACGCTTGAGGAGTGCGGGCTTGTGGATTCTCTGCATGGCAAGGACATCACGCTCAACGGTCGGCTCGAGGATCGATGTCTCGACGTAGTGGCACCAACGCCCATGGTCAGGAAGCAGGCGCGCAGGTCCGGGATAACCTCCAAAGTAGATATATCTCTCTAGGCTGAATTCGAAAGCCCTAGACATTTCTGAGAACGACCAGTGCGTGATCGGAATGGTTTCTAACCTGCCCGTCAAGCTCTCGGTGAGGCCGCCTTGCATGAGCAAAGGGGCGGACCCTAGGATGACAACGCGCAGCGGGCAACCAGCATGACGGTCGGCATCCCAGAGGCCCTTGACGGTTGCTGACCAATTCGGAATCTGTTGGATCTCATCGAAGGCAAGAACGAGACCTTGGGGAGATTGGTGCGCTACGCGGCGAGCCCGTTCCCACGTGTTGATCAGCCATGTCCGGTCTCTCGGCAGTTCTGAGAAGTAAGTTTCTTGCGGATAGTCCAGCAGGTGCGTGATTTCGGGATCGTCCGATCCATCCACAGCAAAGTAGACGCTCGGCAGATGGGTTTGGTGCAACGCTTGGCGGACGAGTGTCGTCTTGCCGGACTGGCGCGGTCCCGACACGACGATAAGCCATCTCGGTTCCTCGTGAATGCGGCTCAGAAGTACGTCGAGTGCGTCGCGCGCGAACTCCGCCATGATCGTTGATTACTATATTGAATGAAATTGTTCAATTTAGTAAACACATTCTGCGAACGCATTGAGCGAATAACGGCCGGGCCGCTCTATTCGCCAATCGCGTGTAGCGCAAGCGTCCGCCGATGCGGACGGCGTCGGTGCTCGAAGACATAGATACCCTGCCAAGTGCCGAGCGTCGGCCTGCGGTCGACAACGGGTATCGCCAAGTGTGTCTGGGTCAATGCCGTCCGGATGTGCGCTGGCATGTCATCCGGCCCTTCCATCGTGTGGCGGTACAGGCGATTGTCTTCGGGCACCAGTCGGGCGAAGAACCTCTCGAGGTCATGCACGACGTCCGGGTCTGCGTTTTCTTGAATCGTCAAGGACGCAGATGTATGGCGGATGTACACGGTTAGCATGCCGGTCGTGATATCAAGCCCTGCCACCCAGTCTAGGATTGGGCGGGTGACTTCGGACAAGCCCTTGCTCCGCGTCTCAACATGTAACTCTCGGACGAACTGTTTCATTTCAGGCACTTCCTGAGTGTCTCCCGAACCGCAGCAGGAATGAGTCGAACCCACCGAATACTTTTCCAAGCTGCCGCCGGCGTGCCGCTCAGCTATTGCTTGCCAACAACGCGTTCTCGAAGTCTGCAATCAAATCGTCGACGTCCTCGATCCCAATCGAGAGGCGCAGCAGAGTCGGGTCCACAATGCTGTGGGGGCCCTCGACAGATCTGCGATGCTCAATCAGGCTCTCGACGCCGCCAAGCGAGGTCGCTGGCACGAACACGCGGGTGTTGGCCGCGACCCTCTTGGCCGTCTCGGCATCTCCCGCGACACAGACCGATACCATCGCGCCAAAGCCTCCCTTCATTTGTTTCCGGGCGATCTCGTGATCCGGATGATCTGGCAGTCCGGGATAGTGCACGCGAGTGATCGCGGGGTGGCCCTGAATTCGCTGGGCAAAGCACAATGCGTTCTCGCAAGCTGCGGCGAAACGCAACGCCAACGTCCTCAGGCCGCGCAGTGCTAGCCAACTAGAGAACGGATCCAGAATCGCGCCTGTCAAGATGCGGACTTCCTGCAGTTCCGACCAGCGCTCGTTCTTGTCGCGGGCAATCAGGGCACCGCCAAGCAGATCGCTATGCCCGTTCACGTACTTGGTGATGGAATGGAAGACGATGTCGGCTCCGTGATCCAGCGCGCGGGTTGTCAGGGCCGGAGCCAACGTGCCGTCGACGACCAGAATCGCACCCGAGCGGTGCGCAACTTCGGAAATTGCCTCAATGTCTAGCACCGTCAGTGTCGGATTGATCGGCGTTTCGATCCATACGAGAGCAGTCTCACCGGGCACGATTTCCCTGCCCACCGCCATTGAATCCGTCTGGTCGAACAGGGTCAGGTCGATTCGACCCTTCGACCTCAAACGGCGTAGCCAGTCCTGCCCACCGTGGTACATCACGCGCGGTGCAAGCACATGGCTGCCGCAAGGCACTGTTTCAAGCAAGCAATG
Source organism: Bryobacterales bacterium (assembly GCA_965207255.1). Lineage (GTDB taxonomy): Bacteria > Acidobacteriota > Terriglobia > Bryobacterales > UBA6623 > VXMF01. The sequence goes on from OZ242276.1 coordinate 3,512,013, forward strand.
CATCGCAGCAAGCCCCGCGCCGAATACGAGGGCATCTGAGCTGCCCTCCAACTCCGCAAGCAGTTTCTCGAGAATCGTCTGCGACGGATGGCCTTCGCGCGAGTACTCGTACGGTCCGATCAGGTCGTAGTTCCGGTCGCGGGCGTACGTGGTGGAGAGCTGGATCGGAGGCGCGACCGCGCCGGTGGCGTCGTCGAGATAGTGCCCAAGCTGGGCCAGCAGCGTCCGCGGGTTTCTGGGCGTTCCCATAGATCAGGCTTGGGTCTACGCGAGGTAGCCAGGAAACGCCATCGCCTAGCAGCCCCCGCTCTTGATCTTCGCATCTCGCTCGATCTCTGCGCTGCGTGATGCCATGGCTCTACTCGCGGATAGTGGAATGAAACCGAATCTGAGAGTCCTGGCGAAGCGCTCCCGAGATTCGCATCAGGGCTATCAAGACTTGGATGATGCTTGCCACGAGTCCACGGGAACTGGCCGCTGCGTGTCGCGCGCGCTGTTCTGCGCACCGCTGGTGATTGCGAAGAGCCCGCACTGCGGGAGCACTCTTCGGGCTCGCGCGAGGAGAGTTCTCGGCTTACCGCTCGGTCGGGTCGCGTCCGTCCCGGGGGGCACCGGTGCCGGACGAGCCCATGAAGAGCCGCCGTCCGTCCTCGAACGTCAGGTTGCGTCCGTTGGCCTTCAGCGTGCCATCTTTGGCTTGATAGCCATCGACCATGATGACCGTGCCCGGCACCAAGGAATTCTTGGTGAAGCCGCGCCGGAAGAGCGTGTTCGGCGTGCCGCCCTCAATCATCCACTGCTCTACGTTTCCATCTTCCATTGCCACATCGATATGGATCCAAGCGTGCGGGTTGATCCACTCCATCTTGGTCACAGCACCCTTGAGCTGCACGGGTCGCTTGGCGTCGAACTCGGCAGAGAACGCATGATGGGCGAGCAACTGTGCTGCTCCCAACAGGGTTAGCAAGGCGATGGCGAACCAGATCGTTGCGGTTCTATTGGACATGGTGCGTTCCCTCCTCGGTTGCAGTGTACCGTAACAAGCTCGCCGCAGGGCTATCGAGTCATGACCGGACGATTGGCGCTTCCGATCTGTCCGGTCCCTTACCGTTGGAGCGTCGACAGCGCCCCTGCGCTCCTAGCGCGAAGGACGGACCCAAACTGCGCCTAGATGCTCGCCATCGCTACCAGCCTTGCAGCCCGGACGGAATCACGGAAGATTCGACCCGGCGTGTGGCTTGCCCTCCTTCTCTGCCGCGCGGGCTCCTTCCAGCATCGTGAACATGCTGTAGTTCCCCTCGTGGCAAGCGTACTCAAACATGGGCTGGTCGGTCTTCTTCATGGGCACGACTGCCGACCAAGGCCGTTCGAAGGAGTTGGGGTCACTGATCGTGTATTCGTATACGACCCGGTCTGGTGCCACTCGCGTGAACCGCTCGGTCAGCACCATGTTTGGACCAGTCCCTCGATAAGACGTCTTGTCGGTAAAGTTGCGCGACTCCACTACCAGAGTGTCTCCCTCCCAGCGTCCGCGCGCGTCGCCGCGCCACTGTCGCATCTGTTCTGGCAAGTGGTCCCGCCCGTCCAGCGGCACGATGCGGGCGTCGTTGACCATCTCGATCAGCAACACCGCATAGCCCGGTGTCTGGAAGATATGGACATTGTTGTTGTAGGCGCTCGGCGTGTATGGCGGACCGGCGTTGAAGCCTAGGATGCAGCGCTCGGCAACGCCCCGATCCTCGGGGCCGTGAGGTGCTCGCGCCCGCGCGGCGCGGATGGCCGCATAACGCTCTCGAGCCGGTTCTGTCATGGCCGGGATCCTGCCGTTCGGCGGATCCACGATCAGGGATGTACGCTTGTCTTCGGTGAGTTCGTTGCCATAGTCCCACCAGAACTGGTTGTAGGCGTTGCGCACGTCCTGCTCTGCCGAGATGCCGTCGGATGCCCGGCGGTCCTTATTGCGGCGTCCCAATTCCTCGACGCGAAACTCGGCGGCCTGCTCGTCGCTGAAGACCTCTTGCTCCCCGAGCCGGGCAGGTCGCTCCAGTGGCGTGATTGTCCGGAAGTCCCACACACCGCGCAAGTCGGGCACGCCCCAAGCCGTCCGCGGGGCAGACCAGTCATCTCTCTCGCCAGCGGCGTCTGCCGCTGCCAAAGGCACAGCTGCAAAGGCTGCGGTCAAAGCCAGCCCCAAAAACCGATGTGTCATGGCGAACCTCCTAGGTCATTCGGATTCCTTCTTGCGCAGGTGCCCGTACATCATCTCCTCGACAAACTCCACGCACTTGAACTCGAGCAGTTGCATGTGCTCATCCATGCGCCGGTAGAGGGGGAGCTTGATCTTCCACGGCCGGGTGAAGACGTTCTCGTCCTCGATCGTGGCCTCGTACAGGAGGTGGTTCGGGCCGGTGGGCGTGTACCGCTCCACTACCTTCAGCGACTCGGAATGGAAGTTCCCCGCGCTGTCGAACCACGTGTCGGCGACATGGTTGGTGACATCCACCACCAGAGTCTGGCCTTCCCAGCGCCCCCGGGAGTGTCCCATCCACGCATCGCCAGGATGCTCGAAGTCCGGCCGGTTCATGTAGATCACGCGAGACGCGCTGGCGAACTCGTACGCGACCAAGATGTGGTCAGGCGTTTGGACGATCTGAAACGGGAAGGGCATGTACGTGGCGCGCGGTACGCCCGGCATGTAGCACTTGACGACCGGGTCCAGTTTGAGCCAGTTCGCCTTGTTCTGCAGGCGCTGTTCTAGCGCCCAAGGCTGGTACGGGATCTCGCCGCCCTCGACGATCCCCAAGCCGCCGGGAATTGCCCCCAGCGCCCCCATGTTGACCACCGGTCCTGCTTCGGCCGAATGGCCCTCGATATTCCAATTGGCTGCGCCGAAGGCTTGCCAGATGCCATTCAGGTTGGGGTTGCCATCGGGTGTTAGTGGTGCCTGATAGTCCTGCGCCAGGCCGGCGACTGGCGCGAGCGTCAAGCAGACGGCGACAATCGCCCCAATCGTCTGGGCAATGGCGGATACCGGTCGGGCGGGGATTCGAATCACGTGCGACACCTTGAAGAGTCTACTACCGAATAGAACCGGAGTGAAACCCGGCCGTGTCAAGATTCCGCCAGTCCGGTGTCGAATGCAGGCTCTGGCCGCAATCAGACAATTCTCTTCCGCCGTTGAGGGGCCAACATGCCTGCGCTATACTCTCTCCCCGATAGCCGGGTACGCCGGGCGGGAGTCGATCTGTGGAGCGATCGTTGAGCCACGACGCATTCAAGGCCAGCTTTGTGTGTCTGGTGGTGGCCTTGGCGGGTCACGTTGTCTTGGCCTCGGCGCAGAGCCCGGCGACGCAAGCGGACGCTGCCCGCGTTGACGACGAGCGGATTGACAGGATCGACGACAACGATCCCGGGCAGTGGCTGGCATACGGACGCGGGTACAGCCAGCACCGCTTCTCCCCCCTCAAGCAGATCAACCGCGCCACCGTTCGCAACCTCGGCTTGAACTGGACGCGCAAGATCGAGGTCCGCCATCGCTTGCAGTCGTCCCCGATCGCAGTTGACGGCGTCCTCTATTTCACCGACAGCTGGAGCGTCGTCTCGGCGGTGGACGCCGATACAGGTGAGACGATCTGGAGCTTTGATCCCAAGACCCGCCGCACGTACGCTCGCTGGTCTTGCTGCGGAGGGCCGATCAATCGAGGCGTGGCCGTCTACCGCGGCCGCGTCTACACAGCTACGTTTGATGCCCGCTTGGTGGCGATTGACGCCGAGACCGGGGAAAAGGTGTGGGATGTTGACACGGCCGACTATCCTTCGCGGGTCCCTTACACCATTTCCGGCGCTCCGCTCGCCGCCGCCGGCAAGGTCTTCATCGGCAATAGCGGCTCCGAGTGGGATCACCGCGGCTATGTTACTGCTTACAACGCCGAGACTGGCGAGAAAGAGTGGCGCTTCTTCACGGTGCCGGGCGATCCGTCCGAACCGTTCGAGCATCCGGAGTTGGAGATGGCTGCCGAGACTTGGAACGGCGAATGGTGGAAGCTCGGCGGCGGCGGCACTGTTTGGAACAGCATGACCTACGACGCCGACCTGCACAGCGTTTACATCGGCGTTGGCAACGGCACGCCATGGTCGCGCAGGATCCGCTCGCCGGGCGGCGGCGACAACCTCTTCCTGTCCTCGATCGTGGCTCTGGACCCCGACACGGGCCGGATGAAGTGGTACTACCAGACCACCCCCGGCGACAACTGGGATTACACCGCTACCCAGGACATCGTCTTGGCTGAGATGGAGGTCGATGGAAAGGACCGCAAGGTGGTCATGCAGGCTCCCAAGAACGGCTTCTTCTACGTGTTGGACCGCAGCGATGGCGAACTGCTCAGGGCGCATCCATATGGCGCCATGACATGGGCCACCCACGTCGACATGGCGACCGGGAGGCCGGTGGAGAATCCGGATGTCGTGTGGGAGGAGAAGCCGCAGTGGATCCTGCCGGGAAACACCGGCGCGCACAACTGGGAGCCGATGTCCTTTGACGCCGCCAAAGGCCTGATGTACATCCCGACGCACGACACGCCGTTCTTTTTCGCACTGCCGAAGGACTACAAGGAGACAGGCGTTTACAGCCCGCGCGAGCGGACCATGAACCTAGGCGTTGCGATGGGCAGCTACCGCACGGAGCTCATCGAGCAAGCTGGCGAACGGCCTGAGGCAAAGGGGTTCCTAAAGGCATTCAACCCGCTGACGGGGGAGACGGTCTGGAAGGTGCAGAACAAGAGTGCGCGGATCGGAGGCGTGCTGGCGACCGCGGGCGGGCTGGTCTTTCAAGGTGACGGGAGCGGGACGTTATCGGCCTACAACAGCGACACTGGCGAGCGGCTCTGGGAATTCGATGCCTATGGTTCGATCATTGCGCCGCCCGTCTCCTACCAAGTTGGGAATACGCAATACGTCGCAGTGGTGGTCGGGGCCAGCTTTGCCTATTTCGACTTCGGCAAGCTGCTCGTATTCTCGCTCGGCGCGGACCGAGCTCTGGCGGAACCTCCATTGCGGGACAGGTCGATTCCAGAGCAGCCGCCCATGACTGCGTCGGAAGAGGAGCTCGCCCAAGGCGAAAAGCTCTACCACCAGTTCTGCGCCTCGTGCCACGGCTATGGTGCGCGCGGCTACCGCAACGCCGACCTGCGCCTGATGAGCCCTGCCATCCACGATGCCTTCCAAAGGGTCGTGCGCGAGGGCTTGCTGCTGGACTTGGGCATGGACAGCTTCGGCAACGATCTCAACGAGACGGAGACAGAACTGATCCGCCAGTACATCATTTCGCGGGCCAATATCGACCGGGAGGCGTCTGGCCAATAGCGCAATTCGCCACCATGTCGGCCAGGCGGGTTGCATATACTCTAGAAGGTCCGCCTTGGACGCGAGGAGGAAGGATCGATGATTCGCAACACTGCTGCCGCGCTGTTTCTCACAGCCCTGCTGGCGTTCGTTCCGTGTGTGTACGCGCACCACGCGTTCTCGGCCGAATTCGATGCGAACGCGCCGATCAAGGTGATCGGCAAGGTAGTCAAGGTCGAATGGATCAATCCCCACGCATGGGTGCACGTAATGATGGAGCGCGAAGACGGCGAGACGCTGACGTGGGAACTGGAGGCGGGCACGCCCAACACGCTCCTACGGCGCGGGCTCACCAAGACGCTGCTGTTGCCGGGCACCGCCGTGACCGTGCGCGGCTACCAAAGTAAAGACAGGCTGTGCAACCCCAATTGCAAGGGCAGCGGCCGCGACATCACGTTTCCGGACGGCCGCAAGCTGTTCATGGGCTCGTCCGGAACCGGCGCACCTCGCGATGGCGCCGATCCCACCGAGCCGGAACAACCTTGATCACTTGCCGTCCTCCGGGACGGCCGTATCCGCGCTCTCCAATGTTTCCTTGGCGGCCTTGACCGCCTTAGCCCCGCCGTACCATGAAGCCAGCCAGTCGTCGCTGCTCTGGCCCTCCTTGTCCCGGACGCGGGCACCGGAGAGCATCAGGGTCATGGCGCGGTTACCTTCGTGGCAAGCGTATTCCAGCAACGGGTCGGACGTATTCTTCATCTCCACGGCCACCGACCAAGGCCTTTCGAACGATTCTGGGTCGTCGATCGTGTATTCGTAGAGCAGCGTTTCTTCGGATGTCCGCGTAAAGCGTTCGGTCAGCACCATGTTCGGGCCCGAGCCGCGGAAATTGGTGTGCTCGGTGAAGTTCTTGGTTGTCACGACCAGCGTGTTGCCTTCCCAGCGACCGCGCGAGTCGCCCTTCCAGAAGCGCATGTTCTCCGGCACGTGATCCCGGCCGTCGAGCGGGATGATGCGGTGGTCGTTGATCATCTCGTTGAGGACGGCCACGTAGGTCGGGGTTTGGAAGATCTCCGCGAAATTGTTGTAGGCGCCCGGATTCATGGGCGGGCCGGAGTTGAAGCCGACGATGCAGCGCTCCAATGGGTTGCGGTCTTCGGGGCCGGACGGGACGCCGCCCCAGCGGGCATAGCGCTCGGCCGAGCGACGCTTGGCAAGCTCGCTCAGCGCGGGAATGCGTCCGTCCGGCGGGTCCACGACTAAGGAAGTTCGCATCGTGCCGGTCATCTTCTCTCCGCGGTCGAGCCAAAAGGCGTTGTAGCCGACATCCACATCGCCTTGTCCTTGCACCGGGTCGCGGTTGCGCCGAGCGGCGCTGGCTTCAAGCGTGCGCTGCTCCCAAGCCTCGGCTTCCTCGGGCGTGAGGAACTCCTTTTCAGCCAGTTCCTTTGGGCGCTCGAACGGGGTGATGGAGCGGAAGTCCCATGTCCCTTGCAGGTCCGGCGCGCCCCAGCTGGTTGTCGGTGGGTCGGCTGCCAGGGCTGTCCCGGGCAGCGCCGCTAACAGCAGTGCGATAGCTGGCGCGGCACCGCCGCGCAACATCCCGCCAAAGGAATGGAAAATGTAATCGCTGGGATGGGCCATGGCTCGTCTCCTCGTCTACTGTTCGGGTTCGGCCTCAGTTGGCTCGGCTTGCCGTCGCAGGTGTCCGTAGGTCGCGCCCTCGGCGAACGGCACGCACTTGAACTCGAGAATCTGCGCATTGGGTTCAAGGCGCCGGTAGAGCGGCATGCTGATCTTCCACGGACGGGTGAACACCTTGGGATCCTCGATGGTGGCCTCGTAGCGCAGCGTGTTCGGACCGGTCGGCGTGTAGCGCTCCTCCACCCGGAGCTCATCGCTGTGGAAATTCCCCGAGCTGTCGAACCAGGTGTCTGGCACCTGCGCCGTCACGTCGACCACCAGCGTTTCGCCTTCCCAGCGGCCCAGCGAATAGCCCATCCACGACGGGGCCAGCGCTTCGCTGCCGGGCCGGTCCAGCCGCACGACCCGGCTGTTGCTCCCGAACTCGTAGGCGAACAGGATCTTGGTCGGCGTCTGGACGATCTGGAACGGGAGCGGCATGTAGGTAGCGCGCGGAATGCCGGGCATGAAGCACTTTACCGCTGGATCGAGCTGCAACCAGTTCTTCAGATTCTCGGCTCGCTGCTTGGCAGCCCAAGGCTGATATGGGATTGCGCCGCCCTCGACAACGCTCAATCCAGCTGGAATCGCGCCCAGTGCGCCGAGCGCCTCGACCGGCCCATGACGCGCCGCATGGTCCTCCAAGTCCCAGTGCGCCGAGCCCATAGCCTGCCAGATGCCATTGAGGTCCGGGTTGCCGTCGGGCGTGCGCGAAGCGGCATATTGGGCGGACGCCAGCGATCCCAGCGCACCACACAGTAGCCCCAGCGCCGTCAACAAGGTTCTGCGCAACATCGGCGTGCTCCGTTTTGCGGGATCCGTTTCAATTGACCGGCGGAAGCTCGTCCCGCTTCGATCCCGAGTCAACCAGAGTATACATGCTGAGGTTGGCCATCACCGCAGATCAATTCAAAACAGCGACGGGTTTGGGCGTGACCTGGTTGGTAGCGCAATCTCTCGCCCAGGGCAAGGCGGTCTTGCCCAAAGCGCCGCGTCCAGCATTCAGCTAGGGGACTATGCCTGAATTGATGGCAAACGTTTCAGCGGACTTGACTCAGCATTCTTGGTCAAGCGAAAGCAGCAGTTGGGCGTTTTCGGGCGGAGGAGGCAGACCACTGATAGGGATGACCTCCAGGTCCAGCGCGTCAGCGAGCTTTGCAATGTCGCTGTCGTCGGAATAGATCGTAGTTTGCCGGTTAACCCGTGCTATTGCGACGATCTGCCGGTCGAACTTGAGTTTGGCGCGGGTCGCGGTAGTACCGGCTCGCAGATCGCCGCTTCCAAGCGCTTCGCGTGTCATGGAAGCGAGCTCCACTGCAGCGCGTAGGTCGAAGTCGACGATTCGGAAGCATCGGGCACTATTCAAGATTTGAAGGTACTGGGGTCCGGCGCTGCCAGCATGCACCATTACTTCGCTAAGCGCCGGTGTTGGGATGAGGATCTCCTCACCTTTCTTCTCGAGAGTCGCAATTAAGTGATCAATTCGCGCCTTCGCGTCGGTGATGGGCTCACCGGTTTTTGGGGTCAGACCCCGTTGCGGATTCAGGTTCGAGAAGACACAGCAGTGTTGTAGCGTCGATAACGGCCATTAGTGGATCTTCTCGTGGCGGCGCAATCGCTCAAGTTCAGCCATAGGGTCGTTAATGTCCTTCCAGCCGCTACTCTCCACTCCGCGTAACCGATCCACGACTTCGCTCAACAACGCAGCGTCAAGTATTTCAAACTCCTGTATGTTGAAGCGCATGAGTGACCAGATGCCATCGCCATCTCGTTCCCAGCGCCCGATCCCTTGCACACGCAAGGTCCTTCCATAGAGATGCCTGCTAAGACGCCGGGCAATCTCACGGTCTGTGTTGCAGATGTGGATATGATCGCCGTCCCGTAAGTGCACCGGCACGGTCGCGTCGCGGCCCCCAATGCGGATAAGTTCGCCATCCAATACTCCTGGCTGGATTAGGGCGCTGTAGGTGACCAGTCCCTGTTGATCTCGACCGGGAAACTCAATCGCCAAATCGCTCGCAGAATCGCTTAGACTGCCGGTGGCGTTGTCCGTGGCTAGGAGTCGATTGAGCCCTTTGTAGGCTGCGGCTACATCATTGGGGATGTCTTCGTACGTGATGCTTTGCACTCGTCTACGGACTTGAGGCACAGCCTCGGGCTCGACGGAGTGAACCACGGCGGTGCTGCCACCGTCGAGGTGCACGAAATGCACGCGCTCGACCTCTCCCAATAGCCGCGCTAGAGCGGCCATGTAGTCGGCCAGTCGAGACATGGGAAGGGTGTCCGGAGTGAACGCGTCGATCGTGAATCGGTATTCGCAGCCTAACTCATCCATGGTCCTGCGCCTGCGCTAGTGCAGTTCGTTATCAGTGTATTACTGATCCCACGTTCAAAGCACAGCCTAACTGATCGTAGGCGGCACCTCGAATTGTGAGGAGGCGTCCACCAGAGGGGTGCAACCCAGCCACAGAGTGTGGTGGATCTTACGCGTTCACCGTCTATACCTTCGCGTCTCGACACTCTCGTGTGGAGTCTCCATTTCTAGAGTGTGACCGGGAGGCGGACTTCTTCGAGCTGTTCGAGCGCCAGCGACAGCAGCCGCGGGTCGAACTGCTGGTGCGGGCCAAGCATGAGCGGGTGCTGCAGCCGCAGGAGAAGCTGTTGGCGAAGCTCTCCAAGGGGCCGCCGGTGGGCCATGTGGAGGTGGAGTTGGAGCGGCTCAGCGAACGCCGCAAGTCGAGCAGGAAGAAGGCGCGCCCGAAGCGCAGCAAGCGGACCGCCTTGTGCGAGCTGCGCTTCCGGCGACTGAGCATTCCGGCGACCTAGGGGAGGGCCGAGCCGGTCACCGGGTGGGGTGTGCGGATCGTCGAGCTGCACCCCCCGGAGGAGGAACAGGCGGTGTCGTGGACCTTGCTCACCAGCTTAGAAGTCGGGGATGTGGCCGGGGCGGCGGAAGTGATCGATTTCTATCTGCAGCGATGGCGCATCGAGGACTTTTTCCGAGTGCTCAAGTCCGGCTGCCGGGTGGAGTATCTGGCCTTCCACAGGGCGGACCGCTTGCAGCGGGCGATCGCCATCAACGCCGTGATCGCCTGGCGGATCATGCTGATGACGCTGTTGGGGCGGGATGTGCCGAACTGCGCTGCGAGCTTGATGTTCACCGACGAGGAGCCGGCGTGCTTGCGGGACTACGCCCAGCAATACAGTCAGAGCGAGCCGCAGGAGCTGAGCACGGCCGTGCGCCTGGTGGCGCTGCTGGGCGGGTACCGGGCGCGCAAGCACGACCCGGCCCCCGGCAACCAGATGATGTGGCGTGGCTATCAGCGCTTGTCAGCCGCCACACTGGGGCACCGAATCGCACTCGAAGCAGGCAGCAAGATTGCCTTAGTTACGGAGAAGAAGTGAGTACAGGGTAGGGCTGGGCACAGGAATCACGTTGGCCGTTTGTCCATGATTGGGAACCAGAGCCTCAGGGTATCCTTGAGTTCACTAAAGGCGGGATCTCTGCAACGGCGTAGCGTGACGGATTCCGCCAGCTCACCAAACGGTCTTGAAGAAACACTCCGTTGTCCCTTACGCGACGCAGCTCCAGCTCGCATTGCTCTCTTCGGATCCTCAGGCTTGGCAGAGTCCTCGGGCCATAGGCCTTCGGCAACGAGCCATTCCTTCATCTCCGCATATCCACCGCCCTCCCAGCCGAGTATCTCGGAAACGCGATTCGAGGTGCTCCATACCCAAGCTTCGAACTCCGGATCGATCACAATAACCTTCGAGCGATCTCGGCAACCGTTTTCGGCCAACTCTTGCTCCACCTCTTGTTGAAGCTCTTCGCGAGATGCGTCGCCACCACAACCATTGCTGTCGAACATCACCAAGGCATGTTCCTAATGGAGAATCTGTCCTCGAAGATAAAGCGAAGCGTTCGCTCGACAACCCGGGTCCCGATGGAGGTGTTTGGCAACGGCATATTCAATGGAACGGATTTCGAGACTCGGACCCCGGCTCAGGAGTTTCTCCATGGTTGCTGAGAAACGTTGTCACGGTGGAGGCGCAGCTCTCCCGCACCCCGCCACGGTAGCCCCGATCTGTGTCTGTAGAGGTACCGCGCCACCGCCGGCGGTGGGCCAAGAATACGGGCGGCCTCAGGCCGCCACCGGCTGGCTGCCTGAACGGATGCGCTCGAGATAGCCGCGCTCGTCGAGCTTGCGCAGCGAGCGGGCCGCGTTGCGGTCTGCCAGCAGCTTGTCGTAGTCGATGCCCGGGGTCGAGGTAGGGACGCTGCTCGCGCAACATCGCCACGATCGTGCAAAGCAGCTTGCGCGGCTTGAGCGCGTTGTGGTGGCCGTGCAACTGCGAGCCCCTGGTGCGCACTGCGCCGCGGGCACACTCGGCCAGCGTGGCCCAGAGGCTCGATCTTGAGAATCGCTGCCTGTGCGCTGCCGCGGGTGCTGCCCGTGGTGATCTACAGCGGCAAGGCCGCCTGGCCGGCGCTGCGGGAAGTGTACGAGTTGATCGACCGGACGCCGCCGGGGTCACAGGCATGCGCCGCGGAGCCCAGTTCTATCGGACTATGACAACTTCGGCTGTAGTCTCGATCTGCACGCCCGCCCACGCCCGGTCAGTGGTGAGGATGGGCGCGCCTTCAGCTATGCCGAGAGCGAGGCATGCCCGGTCTCCGAGCGATAGTCCTAAAGGCCGTGTTACTTCCCGGAGGGCCCCTGCCACGAGCGCCAGCTCGGTATCAAATTCTCGGACGTCCAAGCCGAGGCCTGACAGGATTTCGCGCGCCTCTTGGCTGTCGATCCCGTGGTCGCTGAGCTTTGCGGCGACCTCCGAGAGATTGACCGAGGATACTACTGCTTGTGCGAAGTACCGCTCGACCACGACGGAGCCCGGCTCGCGATACAGCACGGCGAGTAGGGCCGAGGCATCGAGGACTGCCCTAGGCATCGCCCGATTCCCTGCGAGCCTCTGCCCGTCGGTCTTCGATCAATTCGTCCGAAGCCAGCTTGCAGCCTGTCTGAGCGATCCCCGCAATCCGGTCCTGCGCTCTCCTTAATTCCCGCATTCTGGTTGTGAGGGTCACGTGGTCACCACGCAGATCGAAGAACACGGATTTTCATTTCCTTACTCACCCTAAATTTGCCATTCTTGGCTGATATGCGCATCAATCAGGAGTCACTATATCACCTTTATAATCAATAGGTTATGTGATTTCCTAGCAGATGGAGCGTATCTCTCCACCTAGCAATCTGCTTGTCCGCTGCGCAAGGGTGCCCGCCCTTAAACACGCTCCCCTGTTGATGGCGCTGTTGTCCAGAGCCCACGGAAGTCACTGATCTGAAAAGAGTTAGATCATGATCCCGGGCAATCGGCTTTTTTGTTTTACATGTGGACAAATTTGTTTCAGTTCTGATATTATACCTAATTAATGGCCGTGCCGTCCTCTCCCGCTGCCTTCTTCGCCAACCCCATCCACGCGCGCCACCGCCGTTACGAGGTCCTGCGCGCGTTCTTCCTCGAGCGCCTCACCGCCCAGCAAATCGCCGAGCGCTTCGGCTACTCGGTCGGTTCCGTCTACTCCATCACGCGCGACTTCCGCAGTCTCGACGACCCCGCTGAGTTCTTCTTCCGCACCCCCCCACCAGCCGGGCGACCGCCTGCTGAGCCACCTCCCAGCGTGCAGCAGCGCATCATCGCCCTGCGCAAGCTCAACCTTTCCCTGCCCGACATCAAGGCGCGCCTCGATGCCGAATTCGACGACGCTCCCAGCCAACGCAACATCTGGCGCATCCTGCAGGACGAAGGCTTCGCGCGCCTGCCCCGCCGCAGCCGCCCCGAACGCGCCGCCGCTGCCAGCCCGCCGCTGAGCGCTCCTGCCAGCACCCTGCTCGCCGCCGACTCCTGCGAGCATTTGCACTCCGAACGCGCCGCCGGTGTGCTCTGCCTGCTGCCTTGGATCCGCGCCTACGGCCTCGACGAGGCCGTCCTCAAGGCCGGCTATCCCGCCTCCAGCAGCCTGCCTGCCTTGCCCTCCGTGCTCGCCTTCCTGGCCCTGAAACTGTCCGACTTCCGCCGCTACAGCGCCGACGACCTGTGGTGCATGGATCGCGGCCTCGGACTCTTCGCCGGCCTCAACGTGCTGCCCAAGACGGCCTGCCTGTCGTCCTACTCCGACCGCGCCACCCTGCCCATGCACCAGAGCCTGCTCTCCTCCTTGGCCGGCATCTGGAACGACAAGGGCCTGCTGGGTGATTCCGCCAATCTCGACTTCACCACCCTGCCGCACTGGGGCGATGACGAAACTCTCCAGAAACACTGGTCCGGCACCCGCGGGCGCGCCCTGCCCGCCATCTCCGCCGCCCTCGCTCAGGACCCCCATTCCGGATTGCTGCTACACGCCGACGCCGGCGGCCGCGAGCAGCCCGACTCCGATGCCGCCCTCGAGTTCCTCGACTTCTCCCGCCACAACCAACTGCCCCTGCGCTACCTCGTCTTCGACTCCCGCTTCACCACCTACGCCCACCTGGCCCGGCTCGACAAGCAAGGCATCCGCTTTGTCACTGTCCGCCGTCGCGGGCGCTCCTTGGTCGAACGTGCCCAAGCTCTCGACAAATCCGCCCTCAAGAGCGTGCGGGTCCCGACGGCCAACGGCACGCGCCTCGTCACGGCCCACGACGACACCGTCTCGCTGCGTCCCTACGGCGGCGACCTGCGCCAGATCACCATCCTGCGCGGCGCACACCGCCGACCCTGCTTTCTGATCACCAATGACTTCGACTCCGCGCTGAGTGCCATCCTGCGCCGCTATGCCCGCCGCTGGCTCGTCGAGCAGTCGATTGCCGAGCAGCTGGCCTTCTTCCATCTCAACCGGCTCTCCTCCTCGATGGTCATCAAGGTTGATTTCGACCTGACCATGACCGTGCTGGCCTACAACTTGCTGCGCCTGCTGGCCCTCGACCTGCCGCCCGGATACCGCCGCCTCACCGCTCGCAGCCTGTATGAGAAGTTCCTCTGCAACGCCGCTGAGATCGACTTGCAGCCCGACCGCTGCCGCGTGTCGCTGAAGAAGAAACGCGACCTGCCCGCGCTGCTAGAAGCCTTGCAGACCGTTGGTCCCTGCCGCGTGCCGTGGCTCGGCAACCGCGAACTCGTCATTGAAGGGGCCACCACGACCTAGATCCCGATCACCGCAGAGTTGAGCGAGAAATCGCAATCTATTAGGTGTCAGTTACGGCAATGAAAATCCGTGAAGAAGACATCCGCGCGCTGACCGGCGATGCCAAGCGCCGTGCGAAGCGCAGCCGGAATCACGACTCTGCCGTTCTCTGCCACCGTCGCCCTGAATTGCTGCCGCTGATGTTCTGGCATTTTGACTATCCCTGCCATTTCTGATTATCTGTCATTACTGTGGAATTTGACAATGCAAGCGCGCATGTCTCAACCGCTTTGCCCATGAGGAGCACAAATCACGGAAGGGTATTGTGCATTTTCGTACCATGCTCCTCGAACAATCGTTAGAGGGGGCGCATCAGAGACCACTAGACTCACGCAGTCCTTCCTGTGTTCATTCCAACGTGACTGGTGCCAGACATGTCGCGGGCACCAGCGAGCGGGCGAGTGCGTGGATAGCCGCTCAGAAAGACAGCCGCATGGCGAGATTGAATGTGCGGCCGTCGTTGAGGGTGTTGGTGATCTGCCCGAAATTGCCGCCGGTGAGTTCGTTACCGGGGAATGCGAACTGCGGCGTGTTGAACAGGTTGATCGACTCCACGCGGAACATCAGGGTGCTCTCGCCGGCGATTTTCCAACTGCGCGACAGCGATAGGTTGAGATTCTGGATGCCGTCCTTGCGAAACACGTTCCGCCCAATATTGCCGCTCTTGTCGCCCGGTCCGACAAAATCGAAGGCCGAGCGGGGCATCATTTCCCTCGAGGTGTCCGGGTGGTCGATCCTGCGGCCGAGCAGCGAGGGGTCTAGCAGATTGGGTCGGTCGCCCATTGCGCCATCGACGTTGCCGAAACCGGGGCCGTCCGAGCCGGTGTACATGAGGAATGGCGTTCCGGTCTTGAGCAGTAGAACGGAGGACACCGACCAGCCGCCCAAGGCTTTGTTCCAAACGCTGCCGACCGAACCGACCGATGGAGTGCGATAGCTCATCCTGCCCAGCGCGGCGTGAGGCTGGTCAAAGTCGCTCAAGGACTTGACATCGCCGTGGACATCGTCCTGGGTTTGGCTGCGACCGTAGAATGCGTCGCGCGTGCTGGCGTTGCTGGCATAGTGCGCACCGAGATCGATGGCCTTGCTCAGCCAGTAGGAGAAATCCATCGTCAGGCCGCCGACATCGCGCAGCCCCACAGTGGCCTTGGCAGAATCGAAGTATCCCCGGGAGCCGTTGAGGATGCGGCGGACGTCGAAGTACCGCTTGTCCGGGCGGCGGTCGTTTATCGTCCGAACCGTCTTCGGCACGCCCGGAATGTCGCGGGCGCGGTTGAGCACCCAGCCCGCTAGCAGCCTGTGCGAGCGGCTCCCGACGTAGCCCAGCTCCACAAACGCGCCCCGCGAGCTGGCGACGATCCAACTGAAGTTGTAGTGGTGCGAGTAGGGAGCGACCAGATCGGGATCAATCTGGATGATCGTGCTTCGAACTGTGGGATCGGAACCATCGAAGCTGATGCCAGCCAGTGGGTCCCGCAAATCTGGGGCCACGACGTTGACGCGGATGTTGCCGGGCGGGTTGAAGCGCTCTTGAGTATAAGTTGCGGTGAATATCTCGCCGAAGTGAGTGCCGTAGGCTCCGCGCAGCACACCCAGCTTGGTGCGGTAAGCGAAGCCGAAACTCGGCGCAAAATTGTTACAGTCGCAGCGGATTGGTACGTTTGACAGCGCATTGACCTCGACCGGCCGCGTGGTGGGCTCGAAGCGCAGGCCGAAGTTCAGAGTTAGGTCCCGAGTCGCCTTCCAAGTGTCCCCGGCGAAGTACTGCATGCGCCAGCGCCGAAAGCCCCGGCGGGTCTCGCCGATCGACTGCGAGACCCTGCTCGGGGTGCCGAGCCGCAGGTTGGTCATCATGTCACGCCCGAAATTGGCACTGAACAGCACCATCCCCAAGTGGCCCGAGCTCTCAATCCCGTTGAGTTGTTCGCGGGTCGCGCTGAAGCCTGCCACAAGGCGGTGGTTGCCACGGGTCGTGCTGAGGGTTCCGGCGTAGCGGAAAAAGTTCTGAGCGCGGTCGTAGGGGATGCTGCTCGTGCCGCCGACCGGCTGCAGTTGCCTGCCCATGAAGAACATCGGGCCCAAGGCTGTCTCGTCCTGCACGATCAGCGAGGTGGTCCGGCGGAAGCCGGCCGAGAGGTTGCTGGTCGTCCGCGGCGACCAAGTGCGATTCCATGTCAGGCGTCCGTCGTGGGACCCGGTGGTCGTGTTGGGATTCTGGCCTTTGACGAGCTGAAAGGCGTCCACGGCCTGCTTGCGGAAGCGGTAGTCCATTGCCAGCCTGTCGGTTTCGCTCAGCGGCAGGTCGTAGCGGCCGCCGGCGATATCGTTGTTGATCACTTGCGGCGCGTTGGTGTTGTGTGCGCGAGGATTGATGTCGGGGCGGTTGGGCGCCTCGTCAGGATAAGCGCCCAGGATGCGGGAGACGATCGCTCCCAATTCCGGATCGGTTGCGAGCGGAACTCGCTCCTCCGGTAGCGGCATCAGGATGTTGCCGTTGACGTTACCGCGGTTGCGCTGCTGGCTGAGGTCAACCGACAGCGCCGACTCGCCGGGCAGCGGCAGGGCCAGTTGCACGCCGTAGTCGTTCGAGGTCGCGGGTTTTACCGAGCCGACTTGGAAGAACGAACGAGCCGAGAACACGCTGTTGCCGTGAGTTTCGTAGACCGAGCCGTGGAAGCTGCGCCCCGCGGACTGTTTGAGATGCATCGGCCGACTGGCCGGGTTGCCGAATTCAGTGCCGAAGTAGCCCCTGGCCGCATCGAACTCCCGGACTACCGTCGCGGTGGTGCCCATGCGGATATTGATTTCCTTCTGGACGTTGTTGTCGATCAAAGTCAGCTGGACGTTCTCGTTGCGGCGGCTTTCTCCCGATTCGGTGTCGACCTCGCCGAGGAGATTCAACTCGGTACGCTCACGATTTCCCGCTGGTTCCCCTGCAGGGAGCGCTTGCTCGGTTTCGGGGGCGGCTTCTGCACGAAGTTCGGCAGCCGTGGCAGGGGTAGCGGACTCGCCAGATTCGCCGCTAAGACCGGCACCAGCCAGTGCCAGCCCGGACAAAGTCGCGAGTCCGATTGCCAGCCCGAGCGCCCGCCCGATAGAGGGCGCAATTCTGATAGTGGGCTGCATAGGATCTCGGGCGCCCCAGATTGCCCGTGGGCGCGTGGCTGGGGCACGCCTCAGGACTGCCCTCTCCAACCTCCGAATACTAGAGTATCGCGTGTGTTCCGAAATGTATAGGGACTGGGGCCGATCTGGTCCAATTGGCTTCCCTGCTGCGATTGCATAGTGCTGCTGCGAAACCGGCCCGGACGGGCGGGAATCAGCCTGAATCGCCAGGAATCAGGGGACTTGGATCCGAACGATGACCCTGCATGCGGAAATCAGCTGCGTCAAAGACCGGCAATGCCAAGAGGATTCTCAATCCCCAACCGAACTCTGACGCGATAGTTCACTCAGCAGCCCAGTTGAAGGAGAATTCCTGTGATTCCGATCAAGGCTGCGGCGGACTAGAAAGCTACACGGATGAGAAATCCTTGATTGTCCCGACTGATATCGCAAGGAACAGTCGCTCATATTATGAGAACGCTGCTACGGAACGTCGGTGCGGCCCCCTCAAGTCGGCGGGTGTAAGCTGTGCTTAGTGAAGCGGGGACCGTCAGCTAGGGGGAGAGAACCGACGAGCGCTGCTAGGGAATCGAAAGGCGAGCTGACCGAGGAATGCCAGGACCTGCCGAAGGACGGCGTATTCGCTGCACCGCTGGTGCAGACTGGGGACACGTGCTGGGGGCGCGTGCGGTTCGAGGGGACGCGCGTGCCGGTCTCCACGCTGTTTGACTATCTTGCGGGCGGGCAGTCCCTAGCGGACTTTCTAGAGGCGATCCCGACGGTCCGGCGCGAGCAAGCCGTCGCCGCGCTGCGCCTCGCCAGCCGCATCCTAGCGGGAGAGCGCGGATGAAAGTGCTGTTGGACGAGAACCAGGATTATAGACTGGCACAGTCGTTCCCCACTGGGTTCGATGTCTACTCCGCACAATGGATGGGGTGGTCGGGGATGTCCAACGGCGACCTGCTGCGCTCTGCCGCGGCTAACGGCTTCGATGTTCTGATCACGGCGGACAGGAACATGAGCCACCAGCAGCCGCACCCGTGCATGCCGGTTCTGGTGCTGGAGGTCGGAAGCACGGCCCTGCGGGAGCTGCAGGAGTGCATCCCGCAGATCGCAACGGTGCTCGCAGGCCCCCCCGAGCCGGGATTCTATGTCGTCCGACAGCGGGAACACGGATGGGACTTCAGCCGCTAAGCGTTGTGCTGCCACCGGCAATCCGGAAACGTCCTGCAATCATCCCCTCGAGAGCCAAGGAGACCTCAATACGTCAGATCTGTCCACAGGTCGCGGCGCAGTACAGCGTGGAGGTGGTTGCGGGGGAGTCGGGCAAGGCTTGCGCCGTGCGTTTCAGCCGCCAGCCGCAACACGGGGCAGCCGAGCCGGCGGCCGGGGCCTACCTGTTGAGGACCAGCCCTGTGGATTGGGACACCGAGCGCATCCTGCGCACGTACTGGGAGCTAACCGAGGTGGAGGCAAGCTTCCGTTGGCTGAAGTCGGAACTGGGGTTGCGCCCGATCTGGCACCATCTCGGCCGGCGCGTGTCGACGCATTTGTTCGTGGCGGTGCTGGCCTACCACGCGGTACATCTCGTGCGGACGCGGCTGAAGGCGCGGGGCGTGCGTCCGAGTTGGCAATCGATCCAGGACCGGCTGGCGAACTGGGTCCGGGTGACGACGACGGTGCAGGCTGCGGGCGGCCAGCCGCTGTGCAGCCGCCAGGATGTGCGCCCGGGAGCGGCCGCCTTCGAGATCGCCCGAGCGGCTGGCTTGGAGCCGCGGGCGCATCGGCAGCGGACCCGCAAGACGGACTGACGAATTTTCGCAAGATGTAAAGCGAAGCCAAGGTGCGTTCCGACTCCGGGGCGGCTACGACCCGGTTCTCGGTGTTCCTTGGGTGAATGGCCTGTTTCTTCGAAAGCCAGCAACTGCCGCTTCCGGCTACAGCGAAACTAGGGCCTGTCCAGCGCATCCGCGCCCGGCGCGATCCCCCAATGTCACGTCACGGTCGGCGCGGCTCTCCGGAAACGGTTCCAGCAGCAGGGTGTCGAGCCGCTCCGCGGCAAAGCGATCTCCCCGGACTACGCCTATTTCGCAGGTGCCGCCGATATACTGGGGGCGGTTTGTCACTGCGCCCCGCCTCTTGGTCGCTCGTCTTGGTGACGCTTCCTGCGTTCGCGCTCGATTTTGATCGCGACGTCCGGCCTCTTCTCTCTGAGAACTGCTACGCCTGCCATGGCCCCGATGCCGCGCAGAGGCAGGCCGACCTGCGGCTCGATCTGGAAGATCAGGCTCGGCAGGCGGCGGGCGAGGTCCTCGCGCGCGTCTCTAGCCACGACCCGTCGCGCCGGATGCCCCCCGCCTACTTTGGCCACGACAGGCTGGCTGATGGCCAAGTCTCGATTCTTCGCGAATGGGTCGAGGCTGGCGCTCCCTGGAGCGCACACTGGGCTTTCGTGCCTGCGGCGCGTCACGCGCCGCCAGCGGTGCAGTGGGAAGGCCGGGTACGCAACGAAATTGATCGCTTTGTGTTTCGACATCTGGAGCGAGCCGGCCTGTCTCCGGCGGACGAGGCAGACCGGAGGACACTGATCCGCAGGCTGAGCCTGGATCTGACGGGCCTCCCTCCCGACACCAGCGAAGTCCGGGCCTTCTTGGCAGACTCCTCTCCGGTCGCGTACGAGCGAGTGGTGGACAGGCTGCTCGAATCCCCGCGCTACGGGGAGAGGATGGCGGCCCGCTGGCTGGATGCCGCGCGTTACGCCGACACGCAGGGTTACCAGAACGACGCTCCTGTCCAGATGTGGCGCTGGCGCGACTGGGTGATCGAGTCATTCAACGCCAACAAGCCCTTCGACGAGTTCACCGTCGAGCAGATCGCTGGCGACCTCCTGCCTAATCCCACGCTCGACCAGCTGATCGCCACGGGTTTCAACCGGAACCACCGCAGCAACAGCGAATTGGGGATCGTCGATGAGGAGTACCGGGTCGAGTACGTTGTCGACCGCGTCGAGACCATGTCGACCGTGTTTCTCGGCCTCACCGTGGGATGCGCGCGGTGCCACGATCACAAGTACGACCCGATTTCCCAGAAGGAGTTCTACGGGCTGTTCGCCTACTTCAACAATGTCCCCGAGCGCGGGCGGGTTCTGCGGCCATTCAACTCGCCGCCGAGAATCGCCGCACCGACCGAAGAGGAGGCTCGGCGGCTTGAAGATCTGGCAGGCCGAATCGACGCCGCCGAGACCGATTTCCATCTGATGCGCGAATCCGCCGGGGATTGGTTCAAGGCGTGGGAGCGCAGGCTTGCTCGCTCGTCAGCCCAACCGGATTGGTATCCCAGCGACGGGCTGGCGGTCCGCTACGACTTCGACAGCGATCTTGGGACCGCAGTGGCATCCGGTCAAGTCGCGCATGTCGACGGGCGAGCCGGGCGGGCACTCTCGCTGCAAGGCAGCGGCCACATCGAAGAGCCGGAGGCCCTGAACTACGACTACAACGACAGGTTCAGCCTTGCCGCGTGGGTCCGGCCCGAGTCATCGGAGGGTATCATCCTGAGCCGCTCGCAGGCGTTCGACACCCCCGACGAGAATGCCGGCAAGGGCGTGACACTCGTGCTGGAGAACGGGCGGCTGAAGCTCAAGCTGATCGGCCGCATGGACGACTGGATCATCGTCGGCGCACGCGAGCCCATCCCGCTGAATCGCTGGTCGCATGTCATCGCGACATACGATGGCTCCAGGCTGGCTGCGGGCGTCACTCTGTACATCGACGGCATCGCAGTCGAGGCGGTCGGCGAACTGGATTACTCGAACGGAGGGATCAAGACGAAGCAACCGTTCCGCATCGGCGCTGGCGAGGGCAACGGCAGCGGCTTCGTTGGAGCCATTGACGAGGCGGCCGTCTACGAGCGGGAGCTGACGCGGGACGAGGCTGCGGTCCTCGGGATTGCTGAAGACCTCGGCGAAATCGCCCGGATTCCCGCGGGCAGTCGGACGCACGGGCAGGCGCTCAAGCTCGAGCGAGCCTTCGCCGACGCTCACGGACCTCCGGAAGTGCGGTCCGCTTGGGCCGACCTAATCCGCTTGAGGCGGGCGAGGGAGGCTTTGTTGAGAGAGGTCTCAAGCGTGATGATCATGGCCGAGATGGATCCTCCGCGCGAGACGTTTGTCCTCGAGCGAGGCGCCTACGACCAGCCCGGAGAAACAGTCCTGCCAGGCGTGTTGAGCGTACTACCCGCGCTGCCCGAATCGGCACCTAATGACCGCTTGGCCTCGGCGCGCTGGCTCGTCGACCCGGCGAATCCCCTGACCGCTCGCGTGACGGTGAACCGGTTCTGGCAGATGCTGTTCGGCGCGGGGCTCGTCAGGACCCCGGAAAACCTGGGAACGCAGGGGGAGCGGCCGACCCACCCGGAACTGTTGGACTGGCTGGCTGTCGAGTTTGTCGAGAGCGGCTGGGATGTCAAGTCGCTGTTGAAGACAATCGTGACGAGCGCGGCGTACCGGCAGGAGTCGAACGGCTCGCCGGAAGCAGTCCGCAAGGACCCGGAGAACAGGCTGGTCTCACGAGGGCCCCGATTCCGGCTCCCAGCGGAAGCATTGCGGGACCAAGCCCTCCTGCTTGCCGGCCTGCTGCGCGAGCGCTCCGGCGGACCCTCGGTAAGGACCTACCAGCCCGAAGGCCTTTGGTTCGATATCGCCGCGGGCGGGGGCTACGAGCGTGGCAAAGGCGATGAGCTGTACCGACGGAGCCTCTATACCTACTGGCGGCGGACGATCGGTCCCCCGGCCATGCTCAATTTCGACTCCGCCACGCGAGAGACGTGCACGGTGCAAACCGAGCGCACGAACACTCCACTGCAAGCGCTGAACCTGATGAATGACGTGACATTTGTCGAGGCGGCCCGAAAATTCGGCGAGCGCATGTACTTCGAAGGGGGCGAGACGCTCGAGAACAGGCTGGCGCGCGGCTTCGAGATGGCGACGTCAAGGCCGCCCGCACTGCGGGAATCGGAGCTCCTGCGAAGTGCCTTCGAACGCCAGCTGGCCGGCTTCGAGGGCAACCCGGAGGCGGCGAACGCACTGCTCGCCCACGGAGAGAGTGCGGTCCGGAAGGGCGTCCGTCCAGCTGAACTGGCGGCCTATGCGATGACGGCCGGCCTAATCCTGAACCTTGACGAGACGGTAACGAAGCAATGAGGCCACCCGATTCCGCAATCCGCATGACTAGGCGGCACTTCTTCGGGCGCGGGGGAACCGGCTTGGGAATTGCCGGGCTGGCCCACCTGATGGGACGCGAGGCCGCTTCGCAGGCAGGCTTGCCAGCGCTGCCGCACTTCGCCCCTAGGGCCAAGCAAATCATCTACCTGTTCCAGAGTGGCGGGCCCTCCCAGATCGACCTGTTCGACTACAAGCCGCGGCTCGAACAGCTTCACGGCACGGAGCTGCCCAACTCGATTCGCCAGGGCCAGCGGCTGACGGGAATGACGGCTTCCCAGACGTCGTTTCCTGTGCAGCGGACTTGGTTCGAGTTCCAGCGGCGCGGCGAGTCGGGGGCCTGGGTCAGCGAACTGCTGCCCCATACGGCGCGGATCGCAGACAAGCTCTCATTCATCCGCACCATGCATACCGAGGCGATCAATCACGACCCCGCGGTGACCTTCTTCCAAACCGGAGCGCAACTGGCCGGGCGACCGAGCATCGGAGCCTGGCTCTCGTACGGTCTAGGCAGCGAGAATGACGACTTGCCGGCCTTCGTGGTGATGACTTCGCGGGGGTCAGGGAGGGTCGGACAGGCGTTGTACACGCGACTCTGGGGCAGCGGCTTCCTGCCGAGTCGCTTCCAAGGCGTCAAGTTTCGGTCGCAAGGCGACCCGGTGCTGTATCTTTCCAACCCGGAAGGAGTGAGCCGCGATCACCGCCGGATGTTCCTCGACGATCTCTCGGCACTCAACCGGATCCAGCAGGAGGAGTTCGCCGATCCGGAAATCGAGACACGCATCGCCCAGTACGAGATGGCGTTCCGCATGCAGGCGTCGGTGCCAGAACTGATGGATCTCTCGGGCGAGCCCCACTCCACGTTCGAGTTGTACGGCGAGGCCGCGCGCGAGCCCGGAACGTTCGCCCGCCACTGCCTGGTCGCTCGCCGGCTCGTCGAGCGTGGCGTGCGCTTTGTCCAGCTCTTCCATCGCGGGTGGGACCAGCACCGGTCGCTGCCGCAGCAGCTTCCCAAGCAATGCGCGGACACCGACCAGGCCTCGGCGGCGCTGATTGAAGACCTAGAGCGGCGTGGCCTGCTCGACGAAACGCTCGTGGTCTGGGGCGGGGAGTTCGGGCGAACGGTCTATTCCCAGGGACTGTCGACCGAGAAGACCTACGGGCGCGACCACCACCCTCGCTGCTTCACGATCTGGCTTGCCGGCGGGGGCGTCAAGCCGGGGATCACGTACGGGGAGACTGATGACTTCTGCTACAACGCGGTCGCCGACCCCGTCCACGTCCATGACCTGCACGCAACCTTGCTGCACCAGTTGGGAGTTGACCACACGAAGCTGACCTATCGCTACCAAGGACGCCAGTTCCGCTTGACCGATGTCGGTGGCGAGGTGGTCCGCGATCTGGTCGCCTAGCGGCCGGTGCGATTCGGCTCCGCCTGACGGTGAGGACAGAAATGCCGTCGATTCCGCAAGCACCCCTACTCGCACAAGCGGTTCTACGAGTAACGGTGGGCGCCGGCTCGCCCTGTGGCGGGCGTTTGCGTTGCTGGTCCGGCCCAGCATGCTCTCGGGCCTGCCTTGGTAATCGCCGCCGCTGCTCAAAGCCGCTCTCACGGTCCTCGCTGGCTTGGCTGTCGCGCTCGGGGCCGCTGCGTCGAGGACCAATTCGTCTCCTGGCTTGCCGGGGAATGCCAGCGGGGCTTGGGAGCGCGAGGGATTGCTCCCGGAGCGGCCATCCCGCAGCAACCAATCATCCTGGCATTGCGTCTAACCGCATGTGGCCCGGCAAATGCCTGGCGCGCCGGCTCCCGGAATCGCGGCCGATCGGCGCATGCGACACTGCGAAGCAAGCGAGGGAAATCCGACATGCCCAGCCTGACACGACGAATGATCCTTCTGGCGGCCGCTGGCGTCCCGGCGCTGGCCGCTGGCCGATCTAGCCGAAAATTCGAGATTATGCGCACTGAAGAAGAATGGAAGAGCATCCTCACGCCGGAGCAGTACCACGTGCTGCGTCGGCAGGGCACGGAGCGCGCAGGCTCGAGCCCGTTGAACCGCGAGAAGCGCTCCGGCACGTTCCACTGCGCCGGCTGCGACCTTCCGGTGTACGCCTCGAAGGCAAAGTTCGACAGCGGGACGGGCTGGCCCAGTTTCTGGGAGGCCCTCGCTGGCGCCATCGGGACGACGACTGACCGGTCGTTCTTCATGACGCGGACCGAGGTCCATTGCCGACGCTGTGGCGGGCATCTCGGGCATATCTTCGATGACGGCCCGCCCCCGACCGGCAAGCGACACTGCATCAACGGCGTTGCATTGACATTCAAGACAGGCTGACGAGGTAACTCATGAGAATCTTGGCGATTACGGTCCTGACTGGACTCATCATGGCGGCCGCCCCGGCAGCGAACGCGCAGGAGCAGGTGCCCGACACCGCGGCAGCTATCTTCGCGGGCGGTTGCTTCTGGTGCATGGAGCCGCCTTTCGACAAGCTCGACGGCGTCCACTCGACCGTTTCCGGCTATATCGGCGGGTCTGCCAAGGACGCAGATTACGGACGCGTCTCGTCCGGGGGGACCGGGCACTACGAGGCCGTCCGAATCGAGTACGATCCGGCGAAGATCGATTTCGCCACGCTGCTGGAGGTTTTCTGGCGCAACGTGGACCCCTTCGACGGCAGGGGCCAGTTCTGCGACAAGGGCCCCCAGTACCTTACCGGTATCTTCGCCCTCGACGAGACGCAGAGGAAGCTCGCCGAGGAGTCGAAGGCCGCGCTGGCTGCCCGCACATCCGAGCATGGCGAGATCCGGACGGAGATCCTGCCTGCTTCGGAATTCTATCCGGCGGAAGCGTACCACCAGGACTACTACCAGAAAAACCCAGTGCGATACAAGTTCTACAGCTGGAATTGCGGCCGGGCGCAGCGCCTGCGGGCGATCTGGGGAGATTCGTAACACCGTGTCCGCTGATCTGCGTGCTGCCCTGCACGATCTTGACGAAGCTGTCGAGGAAGCGCATGAGGAGGGCTTTCCGCAGCCGGGCCGCCAGGCGCTGGAGAATGCAAGACGCCTGCTGCAGGATCTTTACAGACTTCGCCCCTGCCGTCTGGAGACATACCCGACGCCGGACGGCGAGGTTACCCTCGTCGCGCCGGGCGGCCACGGGCGGTCCGTGCTCGTGCTGTGCGATTCGGACGGGGGAGCACTGTGCTCGGTTAACCTGAACGGCCGCCATCGTCGCGCTCGGTATTCGAGCGCAATGATGCTCCCAGATGGCTTCGTCCGAGAAGCCATGGATGAGTTGGACGAACGGGACCAGACTTGATGAGCATTCCTCCCGAGATCGGTTCTGATGAAGAACTCGGACGAAGTGTCTTTTCGAGCAGGCACGCCAACCGCGCTCGGAGGTCAACTGTGCCTCAACATGTCTTCCTGTCTAAGGAGGGCGAGCCGCGCATTTCCGTCGACAGGCTCAGTGTGGTGCCGCGAGCCGAGGCTGTGGCGTTGGCGGAGACCGACGTAGCGGACCGAGGTCGCACACTCCACGGTTGGGCGGCGGTGGGCACCGCTGCGGCGCGCCGTAACGGCCGCGACGCCGTGGCCACGCCTGTGCTCGGCAGGAATCCGTATCATGGCGACATCGTGCTTCCGGATTCCGCCGTTTCGGACCGCGAGGAGCAGACGAGACACGCACAAGAACTGGCGGACGCCTCGCGCTGGCGCCCAAGTCCTGTCAACTGACGTCCCGGCGACAAGCGTCGGAATCCGGAGTGGCAGGTCGATCCTTTGTCACTGCGCGGCGCTTGCATGTAAGCAAGAACCGGGCTTCATATTGCATTGTGGGCCGGACTACACCGGACACTACCCGATCTCCCACCGCCATATGCCAATGCGGCGAACACGGCTTCCTGCCGTCGTCTCCGGTGGCGGTACGGAGTAGGGTCGGAGGGTTACATCTGCAATCTACGAACGCGCCAAGCACATACCGCATCCAAGGGAAGTTCGGAAGTTGGTTGTCAACCTGGCGTGGCTGCCGCGAGCGGCGGGTGCAAGCGAAGTTGGCAACGCGTGAGCAGCGCGTCTCGCGGAAATGGGTAGAGCCGAAGATGCCGATGCCGTACCCGCTGCCCGTGCCCCACATCCTAGCCGCCGTAGCTGCGCCCCTCGTTGAGCGAATCTGACCTGTGAGGAAATGAGGGCGTTAGGCTCACGCGTGCGCTTGGGAGTAATGTGAGGATCGGTAACGACCTTCGGTCCTCGTTTGGCCCCGGTCCCTTTGGCAGGCGGCACCCTCTGCGCGAAACTAGGAAGGTGATTGCTCGTTACACGCGGCCCGAACTAGGCCGCATCTGGTCGGATCAGAACAAGTACCGCCAATGGCTCGAGGTGGAATTGATGGCCTCTGAGTCGTTGGCCGAGCTGGGAGAAGTGCCCCGCGAGGCTGCCCAGGCGCTCCGGAAGCATGCGGACTTCGAGTTAGAGCGCATTGATGCCATCGAGGCCGAAGTGCGCCATGACGTGATCGCATTCCTGACCTCGGTGTCCGAAGCGATGGCATCCGCCGGCGCGGCAGAGCACTCGCGCTGGCTGCACTACGGACTGACCTCAAACGACGTCGTGGACACGGCCCAGGCGCTGCTACTCAAGCAGGCCTCCGAACCGATCGCCGACCGGTTGCGGGAATTGCACGGGATTCTGCGCACCCGTGCATTCGAATTCAAGAACACGGTCATGGTGGGCCGCACGCATGGCGTGCATGCCGAGCCGACCACGTTTGGTCTCAAGCTGGCGAACTGGTACAGCGAGATCGGGCGTCAGATCGAGCGCTTCGATTCTGCTCGGGAACAGATGCGGGTGGGCAAGCTCTCGGGTGCCGTCGGCACGCTGGCGCACATCAGCCCGGAAGCCGAAGAGCGCATCTGCGCCAAGCTTGGCTTGAAGACAACCGCAGTGTCAACGCAGGTCATCCAGCGGGACCGCCACGCACATTTCGTCTCCGTGCTGGCGAACATCGCCGCGACCGTCGAAAAGATCGCGGTCGAAGTGCGGCACCTGCAACGCACCGAGGTGCGGGAAGCGCAGGAGTACTTTTCCAAGACGCAGAAGGGCAGTTCGGCCATGCCGCACAAGAAGAACCCGATCGTTTCGGAGCAACTCAGCGGGCTGGCACGTGTCGTCCGCGGCAATGCCGTGGCCGCCTTTGAGAACGTAGCGCTGTGGCACGAGCGCGATATCTCGCATAGCTCGGTTGAGCGCGTGATCCTTGCAGATTCGACCACTTTGGTGGACTACATGCTGGCCAAGGCTTGTGATCTGGTGCGTCGGCTGCTGGTGTATCCGGAGCGCATGGCCAAGAATCTCGAATCCAACGGCGGGCTGGTGTATTCGGGCCAGTTGTTGCTCGAAATCTCCTCCAAAGGCGTGCTGCGAGAAACGGCCTACCGCTGGGTCCAGCGCAATGCCCTGCGCGCCTGGGAGGAGGATGGCAGCTTCCGCGAAATGGTCGAGGCCGACCCTGATATCAGTGCTGCTCTGGGTCCAGAGGACTACGAGCGGGCGTTCTCGCTGGAACGGCAGTTGCGCAACGTTGACGCGATCTTCGAGCGGGTGTTTGGCTCCGAATAGCCGCAACCCGGTCGACTGATCAGGACTCGACCACTACCCCGGCCAATTCCTCGAACATCTTGAAGGCGGCGATGATGTCCTCGTCGCCGTGGCCCTTGGCCACTCCGGCGCTGAAGAGTTCGTGGACCAAGCTGGTCGAAGGCAGCGGCACGCCGAGTTCGCGGCCCGATTCGAGCATCAGGCTGATGTCCTTGCGCATCCACTTCAGCGGGAAGGCGGCGTCGAAATTCCGGCTGAACACAGCCGGTGCTTTGAAGGCGATCAGGCCCGACTTGGCGGCCGAGTTGTCGAGGATCTCGAACATCAGGTCGGGCGGCACGCCGGCCTTGGTGGAGAGCACCATCCCTTCGACGAATCCCTGCAGGGTGTTGGCCAGCACCAGGTTCTGGGACAGCTTCGCATGCAGCCCCATGCCTTGCCCGCCGCAGTAGTAGAGGTTCTTGCCCATACATTCGAAGTAAGGCCGCACACTTTCGAAGACTTCCTCGTCGCCGCCGATCATGAAGGTCAGCGTGCCGTTGGTCGCGCCCGGCGTGGAGCCCGTGCAGGGGCTGTCAAGGTAGTAGCCGCCCTTGGCTTCAAACTTGCCCGCGATACGCCGCGCCGTGCTGGGTCCGATCGTGGAGCAGTCCGCCACGATGGTCTTGGAGGTGACTCCCGACAGCACCCCGTTCTCGCCCGTGAGCACTTCCTCGGACATGGCCGAGTCTCCGACGCATAGGAAGATGCAGTCGGCGAATGCGCCGACTTGCGCTGGCGTCTCGCAGAAGTGTCCGCCGTCGTGCGAGTTCGCCAGATCCCTTGCCTTCGAGCTGGTGTGACTCCACAGCGCCACTTCATGGCCTCCGGCCAGAAGATGCTCTGCCATGGGCTTGCCCATGAGTCCGAGTCCGAGAAAACCAAGTTTCGCCATATTGAGATTGTATCGGACGGGGCAGAGCTCCCCGGACGCGGTCCAGTGCGCTCGCGAGCCTGTGCGAGAATACCGAT
Organism: Bryobacterales bacterium; assembly: GCA_965207255.1. Taxonomy (GTDB): domain Bacteria; phylum Acidobacteriota; class Terriglobia; order Bryobacterales; family UBA6623; genus VXMF01. The sequence goes on from OZ242276.1 coordinate 3,541,185, forward strand.
TCGTGCTGCGTTTGGTGCTCGTCAGCAAGCACATATATCGAGAGGCCATCGACTGCTTGGCGGGGCGCGTCGCTGTCGACTACAACGACTCGGACGAGAGCCTAACCTGCGAGCAACTGCGGACCCGGCTGGGCGGCAAGGATGGGGTGATCTGCCAACTTACCGACCGTATCGACGAGCCCTTGTTGGATGCCGTCCCCAGCGTCAGGGTCGTTTCCAACGTTGCAGTGGGCTTTGACAATATCGACATTTCCGCCGCCACCGAGCGCGGTGTCATCGTGACCAACACCCCGGGGGTGCTGACTGACGCCACCGCCGATCTGACATTCGCGCTGATTCTAGGGGCGGGCAGGCGACTCGGCGAATCCGAGCGCTACTTGCGGGCGGGACGCTTCAAACAGTGGCGTATCAACTTGTTGACGGGTTGGGACGTGTGGGGCGCGACCCTCGGGGTATTTGGCATGGGGCGCATCGGCCAGGCTGTGGCGCGTCGCGGGCGGGGATTCAACATGCGGGTGCTGTACCATGACCCGTTTCGCTTGAGAGAAGAAGCCGAGGGAGAACTCGGCATAGAGTATGGCTCGAAAGAAGAGGTGCTGACCCAAGCCGATTTCGTGACGTTGCACTGCGCGTTGGCAGCTGAGACGCGGCACCTGATCGGAGCCGCCGAGTTGCGGGCGATGAAACCGACCTCCGTGCTGGTCAACACCTCGCGCGGGCCCGTGGTAGACGAAGCGGCGCTGGCCGATGCCTTGGAAGCGGGTGCGATCGCCGCTGCCGGCTTGGACGTATTCGAGAAGGAACCCGAAGTGCATCCGAAGCTGCTACAGCTTGAAAACGCGCTCATCGTGCCCCACATTGCCAGCGCAACTGTGGCCACTCGCACGCGGATGTGTGTGATGGCCGCCGAGAATATGGTGGCCGGTCTGGCGGGAGATCGTCCGCCCAACATCGTCAACCCCGAAGTGCTGGACTGATTCGACCCGCTATGAAGAAGAGACTGCTACGCCTGTTCCTCAAGACGTTGGAGCAGGCTTCCCTGGCGAAGGTCATGTCGACCAGTGTCGAGCGGCGCGGAGACACGTTGACCGCGCGGGGCGAGGAAGTCGACCTTGGCGCAGCGAGGCGCATCTTCGTGGCTGGCGTCGGCAAGGCGGCGCGGCCAATGTGCGAGGCGTTGCTCCCACTCCTGCCCGGTGGAAGGACGTCGTTGGCGGTGGTGGCGCCGACCGCCTCGGATGCACCGCTTCGAGGAGCTAAGGAATTTGTAGGGGGGCACCCCTATCCCAATCGAGCAAGCGACGAATCCGCCCGCTACGTGCTGGATCAAGCCAGCGGCCTAGCGCGGCACGATCTGTTCATTTGCCTGCTTTCCGGCGGTGGATCCGCGATTTGCGAGACCCCGCTCGATCCGCTGGTGTCGCTGGCCGACATGCAGGCGTCTTACGAGGTCTTGGTCACCTGCGGGGCCAACATCGTCCAGATCAATATCCTCCGCAAGCACCTCTCACGCATCAAGGGCGGCCGCTTGGCGCAAGCCGCGCACCCGGCTAGGCAGATAACGCTGTACGTGTCCGACGTGCCGCCCGACGAGCCTTCGTCGGTCGCTTCCGGCCCGACCATGCCTGATGCGTCCACATGCGAGGATGCCTACCGCACGGCTGAGGAACTTGGCATCGTTTCCCGCTTGCCCGCTTCAGTTCGCCGCTTCTTCGAGGCTCGCACCCTTGCCGAGACACCGAAACCCGGCGGGGCAGAATTTGCGCGCAGCCAGTGGGTCTGCTTGCTCGATAACGTTGCCGTACTGCAGAGTCTCGAAAGCGAGGTGCGCCGCCTAGGGTGGGTGCTGGAGCGGGATCTCGACGTGGATGATCAACCGGTTGAATCCGCGACTGACACGCTATTGGACCGCTTGCAGTCCCTCTCTCGCGCTCACCCGGGCAAGACCGTTGCCGTGACGACAGGCGGGGAGCTCAGCAGCCCGGTCAGGGGAGATGGCAGAGGGGGGCGCAACCAAGCTTTTGTGCTATGGGCTGCCCGCAAGCTCGCCGAACGTGGGATGCGGGCTACGGTCCTAAGCGCCGGAACGGATGGCATTGACGGCAATTCGCCAGCGGCGGGTGCAATTGGTGACGAGCTCACGGTGCCGCGGGCGCGGGCGCTTGGGTTGGACCCTGCTGAATTCGAGCGAGGGTCGGATTCCTTCGGCTTTTTCGAGCGGCTCGACGACTTGATTGTGACCGGTCCCACCGGAAACAACGTGCGCGACCTCCGCATGCTTGTCGCCCCGCCGCAGTGATCGGCCCCGTGTGCTATCTTGGCCTGCGCTGCCGACGCACTTGCTCTGTAGCCTGGCCGGCGCACCGCTCGTCGGTCCTTCGCACCGGCGTGCCCGCCGATTGAGAATCCCAATGCCAAAATTCGTGCTTACGCTCTTGCTTTGCTTCTCGGCGGTCTCCATGGCCGCAGACAAACCGAATTTCGTCCTCATCTTCGTCGACGACCTCGGCTATGCCGATATCGGACCGTTCGGATCGAAGCTGCACCGAACGCCGCATCTGGACAAGATGGCGGCCGAAGGACGCAAGCTGACGAGCTTTTACGTGACCGCGCCGGTTTGTACGCCATCGCGCAGTTCGCTGCTGACCGGGAGCTATCCGCGGCGTGTTGGCCTAGATGAGAGCGAGAAAGGGCAGTGGGTGCTGTTTCCAGGCAACCGCGAAGGCCTCAATCCGGACGAGATCACTCTGGCCGAGATGTTGAAGGAGGTCGGCTACAAGACGGCCTGCGTTGGCAAGTGGCACTTGGGCGACCAGCGTCCCTTCTTGCCGACCCGGCACGGGTTCGATTCTTACTTCGGGATACCGTTTTCCAATGACATGGGCCACGACTCGCGGAAGCAGCCCTACCGCTATCCTCCGCTTCCTCTATTGCGCGGAGAAGACGTGATCGAAGAAGAGCCTGATCAGCGCCTGATCACCAAGCGCTACACCGAAGAGGCCCTGAAGTTCATCGAAGACAACAAGGAAGGCCCGTTCTTCCTGTATCTGCCGCATACGATGCCGCACTGGCCGCAGTACTCCTCTGAGAAGTTCGCGGGCAAGTCGCAGAACGGTCCGTGGGGCGACGCCGTGGAAGAGATCGACTGGTCGACTGGCCGGATCCTTGCCAAGCTCGACGAACTCGGCATTGACGACAACACGATGGTGGTGTTCACGTCAGACAACGGCGGTGCCATGCAGCACGGGGCTAGTAACGCCCCGCTGCGCGGCGGCAAGGGCACTACGTGGGAAGGCGGCCATCGCGTGTGCTTCGTGGTTCGTTGGCCGGGCAGGATCCCGGCGGGGACCGCAACTGACGAACTGGCGATCTCGGTAGACATCCTGCCGACGTTTGCCGCGCTGGCCGGTGCGGACGTGCCGTCGGATCGCGTGATCGACGGCAAGGACATTCGCCCCCTGCTGCTCAGCGACAAGCCTGAGCCGACGCCGCATGTCGCGTACTACTACTACTTCATGTCACACCTCAATGGTGTCCGCAGCGGGCGCTGGAAATTGCACGTGGCGCGGAAGGGCGGGCGCTATCCCGACTACGAGTCCAACCCCGTCCTCGAACTCTACGATCTGCATACAGACATAGGGGAGACGCGCAATGTTGCAGCCGAGTTCCCGCAGGTCGTTGAACGCTTGCAGGTCTTGGCGGAATTGGCCCGAGCAGACTTGGGCGATGGCAAGCGAGCTGGCAAGAATCAGCGCCCACCGGGCATCGTCGACGAGTCGGTGACGCTCACCTCCAATTGAAGGCCACAAAGGGGCGCGACTGAGTTCGCCCGTGGTCTGGAGATGGTAGGTAACGTCTGTCGGCCACAGTCCCCGCGCGGCCCGAGCCGCGCTTGCAATGGGCCAGCACGTCCAAGCCCAGTGCCAGCCGGTCCCGGATGGCCTTGCCAGCAACCTCCCCGGCGCGTTCAAACTCGGGCCCCGGCGGCTGGACGTTCGGGATCGGCAGGTGCTACCACTCTATGTGCCGGTCCTGCACCGCTACGGGCAGTCTAGTCGGAGAAGCGACTTCGAGATCAGGTCCGCCAATGCCGAAATAGGAGGTACCAGCAGCAAGGCGGCCAAGAGACTGGTACAGGCGATGACGTTGATGCACAGGTCGGCGAGGGTTGGGAGGGTGCTTTGCTTCACACCGTTCGTGGTATCAAGCCCGACGACTTCGAGCGGCTCTGTCAGCGCATCCTTCGGGAGTCGGGATTCCGGAAAGTCGAAGTGACAGGCCGTTCAGGAGACGGGGGCATCGATGGGCCGGCGTGTAGCGAGCAAACCTGATCTCGTTCCAGGTCCGCTTTCAGTGCAAGCGCTACACCGGCTCTATTGGGCCCCGCGAGATTCGAGACTTCAGGGGAGCGATGGCCGGCCGAGCAGACAAGGGTCTGTTCATCACGACAGGCCGCTTCGCCATGGATGCAGCGGGCGAGGCCGCGAGGGACGGAGCACCGGCGATCGACCTTATCGACGAAATGGATCCTTGCAATCTCCTACGAGATCTAGGCCTAGGAGTAGAGACTGTCATCAGGCCAAAGCCCGAATTCTGCGAAGGTTCATGACACCCGACGGTCATGAGTTGACGACCCATTGATTGTGGTTGCGGTCGATATCTCGCCTCCACGCTTGAGCAGCGATCATACCGATTGACTGCCATTGGTCTCTCCGACCGAACGCTCAGCGTTGGGCGCAAGGAGGCGCCAACGCTGCAGGCAGCCATGCCGCCGCAGATCCAAACATCGTCCTGATTGCCCAGCAGTTCCAGCCAGAGTTAGGAGTCGGTCGGGCAGGGGCGGGATGCGCACCACGAGATAGACGAGACGGGGCGCGAGATCGGCCAACTCGTAGCGCCGATTGAAGCGGCAGGCGAATTCGGCCAGATAGCGCCCGGCATAGCGCGCCTCGCAGGCATGGTAGGTTCCGTCGAGCGTCAGCAGCTGGCCGTCTTCGGCGGCCGTCAGGTAGCGCCTGTCCGAGGACAAGACCGCAGAGGACTTACCGGGCGGAACAGTGACTTCGCAATGGGAGTTGGCAGCGGGCCCGGCGTATGAGGGCTAGGGCTCGCCTGCCCCTTGACGACCGCCAGCCAGGTGCCCGGGGAACTGGCTTTGGCGTGCTGGCAGGGTACTCGCCCCTCGACCACATCGACAAGGCGAGCCCTACGGTACTGGAGGTCAGTGGATCGCTACCGGCGCGACGGTGGATCCCGTGCCACCCTGGATCTTGAGAGGCTGGACGACGAAGGCGAACTCGTGGACGCCGGCCGCAGCCAGTTCGTCCAGCTTCATCCGCTCCACCAGATGGATGCCGTTGACCACCAGCATGATCTGGTGGACAGGCAACGACACTTGCGGGTCCGGGTTGGGTGAGACTTCGACCGGTTGGTTGTCCGCCCCCAGCAGCATGGGATCCTGTTCCACAAGCCACTGCGCGGCCGCGACGCCGATCCCCGGATTGCCCGCCATGAAGCGCTCCGCGTCTGTGTCCCAGAGCACACCCCAGCCGGTGTGAATCAGTACCGCGTCGCCCGATTCCAGCGCTACGCCCTGCCGGTCGAGCGCCTGCTGCAGGTCGTCGACCGTGATTTCGTACGTGTCGGGAAGCATCTCAACGCCCTTCAGGGCGGCCACATCGATCAGCACGCCCCGGGTCATGAGCGTGCCGACGTTCTCCACGCCGAGCCGAGTGAACCCGTCTCGCGTCATGATCTCGCCCTGATCGACACAGTTGTACAGGCTGTCACCGATCGTCTGGTGGGTAAATCCGTCGAACTGCGTACCCACCTGACCCATCTCGGCAATAACCAGCTCCTCGTTCGAGCCACGCCGGTTCGAACCCACGTTCGGCCCTGTCGGCTTCATGTAGAGGTCAAAATGGCGGGGACCGAGCGGCATCGAGCCTCTCAGCACCCGTCCGAGCTCGATCACCCGCCCCTCTCGTATCAGACGCGCTGCCTTGAGCACCGTCTCGGGACCCATGTGGTTGGCGGCGCCACGCTCGTCGTCGGCCCCCCAGCGGCTGGGACAGCGCTCATCGGTCGGCGGCGGGGTCCACGACTGGCCGGCGGCGGGTGCGGCGGCACCCGAGACTAGGACGGTGAACGTGGCTATGGCGGGGACGGCAACGCTGGCGAATCGCATGACTCTCCTCCCTGGGCGGTGTCTACAGCTCCTGCAAATTCTACCGGAACTCCTGACCCAGCCGATCCGGCGCTCAACGCGCCGGGTCCGGTAGCTGGCGCCGTTTGCGCTGCTTCTGCAGATCCGTCGCTGATCGAATAGCGGTTGGGACTCGCGGGCAGATCCCATACGGGGAGACTTCCAAGCCCGTCAAGGGCAGCAGCGAGCGGGTCCGGCTCTGGGTTGTGGGGGGGGCTCTCGGCCCACCAGCCGAATGCCGTCGATTGCGCATGTTCCCTGTCGCGACCCGCACGGCCAGGTCACGGTGCCCGCGGAGAGCTCATCCTGCATGCACCGCCGGATCCAATGCAGCGCGGCGATGCGGTCCGCATTCAGAACTTTCGCGACGTTACCCCGACGGCGACGCTGATCCCACCGACAGCCGCTGCAGGGCGCCGATGCGCCGGAGTGTCGGCGGGTGCGAATAGTACAGGAACACGTCCAGCGGGTGCGGCGTCAGGTTGCTAAGGTTGTCGGACACCAGTTTCTTCAGGGCGCTGACCAGCGGCCCGCCGCTGCCGGTAGTCTCTGCTGCGAAACGGTCGGCCTCGAACTCGTGCCGCCGCGAGAAGACGTGCATGAGGACCGACAGGACCAACTCGACAGGCCTGAAGAGGAGACCGAAGAAGACGAGCCCGGCGTAGACCGACGGTTCGGCGACGTGGAACGCGGCGTAAAGGGCTTCCTGCCCTAGGAAGAGCGACAGGACCCACAGCATCGCCGCGATGTGGCCAATCGACAGTGCCATTTGCGACCAAACGTGGCGCTTCTTGTAGTGGCCAATCTCGTGGGCCACCACCGCCACCACCTCGGCGACGGCGTACTCTTCGACAAGGGTGTCGAACAGTCCGATGCGCTTGTGCTTTCCGAAGCCCGTGAAGAAGGCGTTCGGCTTTGACGACCTCCGTGAGCCGTCGACCACAAAGATGCCCTCGAGCGGGAAGCCCGCTGAGCGGGCGTATCCCAGAATGGCGTCGTGCAGCTCGCCGTCGTCGAGCGGAGTGAATGTGTTGAACAAGGGCATGATCCACGTCGGGCCGATCAACTGCACGGCGAGCATGAACGCGGTTACCGCGATCCAGCACCAAATCCAGGCGAGCGGTCCCGCCGCCTCGAAGAATGCGAGGATGACAGCGAGCAGCGGAGCGCCGAGAACGATGGTGAGGGCCGCGCCCTTCAATAGGTCGGCGCCGAACGTCCTCGCTGTGGTGCGGTTGAACCCGTAACGGCCCTCGATCACGAACGTCGACCACGCCCTGAATGGGAGCTGGAAGAGGGTCCTGGCGAGCAGGAGGGCCCCGATGTAGACCAGACCGGTGACTACCGGGCCCTTGCCCAGTCCGCGAACCAATGTATCGAGCCAAGCGAAGCCGCCGGCGAACCAGAAGGTGAGCATCGCCGCGAGACTAAACGCCCCGCGGACGAGGCCGAATCGGGTGCGTGTCGCGGTGTAGCGCCGCGCCCGGGCGTACTTCTCGTCGTTGAACACGCCGGTGAACTCGGCTGGCACTTTGGGGCTGAACGAGCGCGAGCTGAGCAGTCCCGAGACCGCGCCTAGCAAGTACTCGCCGACGAGGGCGACCAAGATGACAACAGCGAAGGTGTTCACAGCTCCCATAGGAATCCCCTACAGTACCGCCAGCAGGGCACTTGGGACGATAGGCGGGAAAAGCCCACGCCGCATGGCACAGGTGTGCTTCCGCCCGCGCTCGAACTTGTCTGGCTCAATGAGCAAGGCGTTCATTTGCTCGGGAGCCAGCTTCCGGCCCGTCTCACCAACGCCCTCGGCGAGTTCGGTGCGGAGCTTCAGGCCGGCATTCCGCGTCACGGACCCGGACAGCTTCCCCACCACCTAGCGGCCTCCGGAAGTGAGAATGCCAGTCTCGCGGCCGCAGAAACCAGTAGCCGAGTCGGTTCTGCTCTGTCAGCGCCGATGTTTCAGATGAACCCGACCAACTGCGGGAAATCGGCCGAACGGTCTTGCTGACGCCCCATCGTCGGAGTGGTGGCAGGCAGGTACGACGAGAACGGACGGACCGGCGGCTCTTGCCAGTCAAGTCGATTGCAGCAACTCCGCCATCCGGCGCAAGCCGATCACCTCGGTTTCTCTCGAAATCGGATAGCGCGCGTCACCGGAGTACACCACGAAGGTCTCTACCGGGCTCAGGTCCTCCAACGCGCTGTGGAAGCCCTTGCTCAGGGTGACCGACAGCCCGAGCTTGATTTCGACCGCCCACACTCCGGCCTAGCCAGGGATCTCCAGAACCAAATCCATCCCCCCCGTCGAGGTGCGGCAGGAATTGGCTCCCGTGCCCGGACGGGCGACCGAAAACAGGTTCTCGATAGCGAATCCTTCCCAGCTCGCTCCGCCGACGGGGTGACCGAGCGACGCTCGGTAGTCCTCGATACCCAGCAGGGAATGAACCAGCCCGCCATCCCTGACATCCATCGTCCTGATTACCCAGCAGTTCCAGCCGGAGTTAGGAGTCGGATCGGCAGCGCGGCGATCGGTCGCCGAGCACCCGCAGGGTGTGACCTGTCCACGTTCGCAAGGTCGCTCGGCACCGTCTCACTCCGCAGAGTAGCCCTCCATTGCCGTGTCTTGCGCTCCCATTATCTTGGAGTTGCCTAGCTTTCACGCTAGAAATCAAGAAGATAGACTCCCAGATTGGACACTGCAAGGGAGAGCTTCGCGCGAGCATCCGCGACATTTCTGTGGCTGCCGACCAGCTTTGCTGCCATGGCCATGCTCGGGGGTGCCGACTTCAATGAAGGCGGTGCAAGGCGGTGCGATCTTCCGCAGGCATCGCGATGGCGACGAGTCCGCCGCAACCAAGTCGTGCGCCGCTCACCGGACAGCGTGGGATCGCACCCTAAGTGCTCAGGCACGCGTACCGTGCTAGTGCAGAGGTTGTCTGGGGTGATCTACTCGTACTCGATGAAGAAGGGTGAAGTCCAAGCGATTTCGGGGTCACCATCTGGCTCTTCTGTGTCGCGCTGGAACACGCGCACATAGTAATACGACTCGCCGAGTCCGGCTTCGGAGTCCTTGTAAGTGAGCGTGGCCTGTCGCCCGCCCGGACGCTGGGTGAACACGTACTCGCCATTCTTGACGACGTCCACACGCAAGATCTCGTCTTGCGCCTCGATTTCGACTTGGATCTCCGGCGGATCTGATGCAGAGGCTGTGAATTCTTCCCCGACCATGTGGCCGCCCGCTGTTGCTTTGACGAAGATCTCGTCGCTCGATGCGAATGTCCGGCGCGCCAACATGGCGTCGAACAGCGCTTCCCGCGTTGGCTCGTCCACCCAAATCGCTGCCCATGAATTGTGCGTCGAGCCATGGTCGCTGTAGGAAACAAACCCGTAGCGATGGCCCTTGTTGAGCGCATCTTGGGCAAAATGTCCCGGCTCGTCGACCTGTGTGCCGCCGCGCTTCTCGCCGTCTGGAGTTTCGAACCGTTCGTAGCTGCCACGCGCGCCTTGGTAGATCTCAAGTAGGCAGTCCAATGGCGACGGCTCCCAATTCCAATCCGCCAGCGGGCCGGCCGCGAATGTGTGTGGCACCACTACAACCTTTTGGCCATCCTGGCTCAGCGGGTTATCCTCCATCCACTTCCACATCACCGGGGGTGTGTTGTCGGGTGCCTCAAGACCCTTCTCGCGATCGATCGGCCGGAGCGGTCCGCCACGCTTGAGGTAGAGCACGTTGCGATGGCCGCCGGGCCGATTCATCGAGTGCTCATACGTGTAGATGCCCCAGAACTTCGGGGCGTGGGTGTAGAGATCGACCATCTTCTGTGCGTACCACCATTGGTAGTCGCGCAGCGAATCTGGCCAGCGCCCGCCCAGCACTTCGTTGTGGTCGCTCGGACCGACGAAATCCATTTTCGCTGCGTCGATCGCATAGCGGTAGGTGTCTTCGATCGAGCCATCCACAGCGCTGTGGCCGCGCACATCGGTGTGCCGGTGGCAATCGCCGAGCAGGAGCGAGTAGCTCTTGCCGCCGGCAGACATGGTCACGCGTTGGCGCTGTTCAAAGGCGGCGTCGGGTGTTGCTACCGCGACTTCTGCAAGTTTCGGTTCAGCAGAGTCGACAGGTTCCAGCCTCGCTGTGAAGACGTTGTAGTGCAGGGCGTGCATCTGGTCGGTCGGCAGATTCTCGGGAGAGCGCAGGTCGCTCGAGAAGGCCAGCTGCAGCGAGCCATCCGGATGGGCTGCAACTGCAGTCCGTTGCGTATTGCGCCCGGAACTGTTGGAGAGCATCACGGGCGTCGTCCAGCCGTCTGTTCCCAGCCGAGTGGCGTACACGTGAAACATCTCGTGAGGCTTCGGAATCGTCCAGTGTCGAAACACGACCCAAGCGGAACCGCCGCCGTCGAATGCCACCGTGGGTAGCTCCGCAAAGCGAGACATCCGCCCGGTTAGGACGTCAGCGATGTCCGACTTCGGCTCGAACACGCGACCGTTGGAGACCACCCGAAGCCCCAATCCCCTCCGCGCGTGCAATCCTTCGCTGCCCTCGGCCGCGCTGGAAGTCGAGAAGTCCTTGCCCCAGTTCTGGCGGGCGGTGTCATAGGCGATCCAGGCCCGATCTGCCGCATCCACTTTCACGCTGGAGTGAAATTCTGCTCCGGGCCCGGAACTGATTCCTATTGGTTCGCCCGCGCTTTGTCCGTCGAACGACGCCAAGAACACGTCGTAGTTTCCGGCGTGATAGCTGTCCCAAGAGATCCAAGCCCTGCCCGTCGAATCCAGCGCGACCGATGGCTCCCAGTCGCTGGCATCTGACACCGATACCCGAACTTCGGGCCCCCAGCCATCTTCGGTCCGGCGCCGGGCGTAGACATCAGACTGCAAGTCGCGGAATGACTGCCAAGTGACGGTGACATCTCCATCTGGGCTGGCCGCGGCCCGGACGTGGAAGTCCGAGTGAGCGGACGACGCAACGGTTTCGATCTCGCCGACTTCCGAATAGTCGCTGACGCTGGCTCCGTAGAGGTGGAAATCGGCTTCGTCGCGGCCCGACCAGAACGCCATCGCTCCGCCCGGCACCGCGACGATCGCAGGCATGTAGTGATCCCAGTTGCCATCAGGCAGCACGATAGGCCCGCCCCAAGTGCCCTCGGGGCTTCTTCGGCGCACGACTACGGCGTCGGCGTCGGTGCCATTCCATTCCACGTACGCCACCCACAGGCTGCCATCGGCGGCAGTGGCCAAGGCCGGCCAGTCTGCGGTCATGTCTGCGGGCGAGACCCGCTGGGATTCAATTTCACCGGCTACCTCGGCGGGGGGCAGTTCGCCGGTTGGCACTTCCGGTGTCTCGGCCGGTGGCTGGCTGCAACTGGCGAATATGGCGGTCAGAGTGATGAGAAGTCCGGCTGGGAAGCGTGTCACGCGACAATCATAGCGACCGGAGAGAGTCTCTAGGCGCTTGTCGCGCAATACATTGGGGCTTACATACGAGAGTGCCGAGTCAGGCAGCTTCCGCATACGGTTCTGGAGCGACGCACGGCCCAACGGCCCACGTTTGCGCTCCGGCGGCGATAACCCCGGCCGCCAAGATGTTCAGCGCGGCATTGACATCCCGATCCGCGACCAAGCCGCAGCTCACGCAGCGGTAGGTCTCCGACTTGCCCGGATGGTTCCGGGCGCCGCACCGGCTGCACTGCTGCGACGTGTATTGCGGGTTCACTTCTACGAACTCTCGCCCGGCCCATCCTGCCTTGACTTTGAGTTGTACCCGTAAGAGTGACCAATTCTGCGCCAAGACCTCCCGGTTGAGCCCGGCCTTGGCTTGCACCTGCGAGCCCGGCTCCGCCGCCGTCCCCTTGGCCGAGCGTGTCATGTTCTTGGTCCGCAGCTTTTCGACCGCGATCAGCCCGTGCTGGCGGATGATCTCCGTCGTGGCCCGGTGACAGGCGTTGCGTTCCCGCACGTGCTCCTTGCGCGCCTGCCGCGCCAAGGCAGCCCGGCGCTTGCCACGGTTGCGGCTGCCCTGCCGGCAGCGGGCCAGCGCCCGCTGCAACTTGCGCTGCCGCTTGCGATTGCGCCGAGCGCGCGCATAGCGCGTGCCGTCCGAGCAGGTCATGCGCTTGCGGACGCCCATGTCGATGCCCACCGCCGAGACCGACGCTGGCAGCGCTTGCCGTTCGACCTCGTACACCAGCGACGCTTCCCACTTGCGGCCGCGCTTGGTCAGCCGGACCGCCTTCAGCGGCGCCTCCAGCGGCAGGCTCCGCCCGCTGTAGGCCCGCAGGCGCGGAAACCCCTTCACGCGAATCAGGTAGTGCCCGTTGTGGCAGCGCACCATGCCGTTGTGCGGGCCGGCCACGTCGATCGTCACACAGCGGCGGATGGAGCGGAATCTGGGGAAGCCGGGAGCCTCGCCCGCCCGCAGGCGCCGAAAGAACGCCTGGAAGGCGTGGTCCAGGCGCCGCAGCATGCCACGGCCGGCCCCGAGAGCAATCTCGCCCAAGCCGTGCTCGTTGGCTGCACGCAGCTGCGTCAGCCATTTGCACTGGTCGTAGAAACTGAGCAACTCCTGGCGTTCTTGGTAGGCCGTCTTGCGGCGCTCCAGCGCCTGATTGTAGAGCCAGTTCAAATGCCCGAGGAGCGACTCCATCAGGGCGTACCCTCCCGGGCTTAGCTTTAGCCGAACCAAGAATGTAGCAGGGGCTGTCATCTACGATTGTTCTATTTTGATCCTAACATATTCGCCCTGCATCTACAAACCGGACATAGAATCCCTCGCATGGTTTCGGCACTCACATCTGTAATTTCCAATACATTCCAGCGGCCAATGGAAGGCTGCAAAACCGCGATTGCCCGTTACTGAAGCGTGGTCCGGCGTTGGATAGCAGTCCTACGGCGAGGCGTGCCGCAATTCCCACGCATCTGCATCCCCTGTCGCTGCGAACGCCAGGGCACCTAGCGGGGCCCGCGCTTTCAGCAGCATTTCGTTGAATTCGTCCATGGGATCTGACAGGGCCACGATGGCTCCCCCAGACGCTACCGAAATGCTCGTGCCGTCCATCACGATGGTCCGAATCACGATGCTGAGGTCCATTCGGTCTCCATACGTCAAGAAGCCGAGCGCACCCGAGTACGGTCCTCTGGCTCGCTCTTCCAGCCGGTCGATGATTGACACGGTGCGGACCTTTGGCGCTCCCGTCATCGATCCTCCCGGAAATGCGGCGGCGATACAGTCGAGGCAGTCTTGGTCTGGCCGGAGCTTGCCAGCGACCGTGCTCACAAGCTGGTGGACGGTGGCATAGGACTCCACGTCCATCAACTTCGGCACATGGATTGAAGCGGTCGAGGCGACTCGCCCGATGTCGTTGCGCAACAGGTCGACGATCATCAAGTTCTCCGACCGTGTCTTTTCGTCGTTGCGCAACCATTCCGCCAGCCTTGCATCATCCGCAGCCGAGTCTCCCCGCGGGCAGGTGCCCTTGATCGGCTTGGCCCAGACCGTGCGATCTGAATCGACCCGGAGGAATCTCTCCGGCGATGAGCTCAGAATCGCTAAATCCCCGAAGCGAAGGTAGGCCGCATGTGGTGCCGGGTTCAGCGTCCGCAGTGCCAGATAGGCTTTGAGCGGCTCGACATTGCAAGTGACCGCGAGCTCGCTGCTGAGGCAAATTTGGTAGGACTCCCCCGCGGCCAGCTCGGCCTGGCAGTGCTCGATCTTCTTCAGGTAAGCCGCGGGGCTGTCGGATAGGAGAGCGATGACTGGCTGGTTGTTCCGATTGGATCGGCTTTCCGTCGGCTTCTGAAGAAGTAGCGTGCGCTCTGCGTGATCGAACCAGATCGCAGGATCGTCGCTGAGCTCTCCCGCGCGGGCGATCAGGTACACCCGGCGTTCGGCATGGTCGAATACGACGCACCGTTCGGCATCCACGAAGGCAGCGTCCGGAATCGCAGACCTGCGCGAGGTCGGCAAGCCTAATTCGTCGCGGAATTCGTATCCGAAGAACCCCGCCAATCCGGTTTGGAAATCAAACGGCAGCGAGGAATCGAGCTCGACCGGACGGCTAAGGCGCCGGCGCAGCTCGGCCAGCAGGGACTCGACCCGCTCGACCCTGCGGCAGGAGCTTGTCTGCACAGTGAGGCTGCGATCGGCGGTGCGGTACAGCAAGACCGCGCTTTCGGTTCCCGACGCGTCGCCCATGAAGCTGAATCTCGAGCGGCTCTCGACTAGCTCCGAGCTGTCTAGCCAGAATGCGTTTTCGGAGTGGGCGTACAGGCGTTGGAACGCTTCTTGCGGCTCGACCCACCGGTCGACGATTCGCGACTTGATTCGACCCGGGCTAGTAGCTACGGAGCCTGCGCAGGCGGTCGGTCGGCTCGTTGCCGGATGTGACTCCCGTGGTCTGCTTGGCGGGGCTCGCCGGGCGGCGAGTTGGAGGAAGTTGCGAATCAACTGCTCTCCGAAATCCCCACTCACAGATTCGGGGTGGAACTGCACGCCGAACTGCGGACGGGACGCGTGCTGTACGGCCATCACGACTCCTTCGGCCGTCGATGCCGTAGCTGTCAAGCATGGCGGCAGAGAATCGTTCGCGATGCAGAGGGAGTGGTAGCGCACCACGTCGAAACAAGGGGGGATGTCGCGGAACAATTCGCTGCCGTCGTGCGAGACCCGAGAAATCCGACCGTGCATCGGGACGGGGGCCGGCACCACCCGTGCCCCGTAGGCATGCCCGAGACCCTGATGGCCGAGGCAGACGCCTAGCAGCGGAATTCCCGACTCAAGGATCACTTCGCTGCAAATCCCGAAGTCTTCAAAGCGTGCGGGAGTCCCCGGCCCGGGAGAAATCACGATGGCATTGGCATCGGTCTCCGCGACCACGTCGCGCCAGTGTGCAGCTGCGTTGTCGATCACGACGGGAGTTCGCGAAGTGATTCTTGCGATGAGCTGGCTCAGGTTGAAGGTGAACGAATCCCTGTTATCTATGAGCAACACGTTCATGGGGCGAGGTTTGTGCCGATGAATCCGTTGGTTGGCGGCGGCCCAATGGCTTTCTGGTCAAGTGCGCTACGCGCGCCAGATCTGTCAGACCGCTGCCGGTCTGTGCTGCGGAAAATGCTCCGCTGGTCACGCCGTCCCCGCACTCGCAGCTCGGTGGCGCACGCCCGGGGCGGCTATCCGGCGAGCGACGACTGCACATCCCGACTCGGCTCGTGCCGCAGTCGCGGCCGCCTGTGCGTTGTCGTCTGCTCAAACGTTAGCACGCAGGCCGCGCGGTTCGACCACGTGCGCGGCACATCGCCGCCGACTCCAGAGCCGCTGCAGGCGTTCTGAGGCGCCTGTGATAGCCTACTCAGAACGTCGCTTCCGCGATGCCCTCCCCGCCTCAACCGCCCAAGATCTGTGTGTGCATCGGGCATCCTGACGCCCGCCATGCGGGGGATCTGGCTCTGGCCTGCTGCGGCCACGGCGAGAGCTTTCTAGAGCTTCGGATCGACCTGCTTGAAGATGCGACCGCCGGCCCCGGAATCGTGGACCGGGTCATGCGTGACCACCCGTCGACCACGGTCCTCGCGACTTGCCGCCGCACGCCGAACGGGGGGCAGTTCGCTGGGACTCTACAGCAGCAGGTCGCGATTCTCCTAGAGGCAGTCGGTGCCGGCGCCAGCATTGTGGATGTCGAGATCGAGGCCTTTGCGGAAAGATCCGACGTGCTGGACCCGTTTCGCGGGATCTGCACTACGCTGGCTTCTTTCCACGACTTCGAGCAAACACCTGAGCTCGATCCCGTGATCCGGCGGCTGGCAGTGACCGGCGCGGACATTCTCAAGGTCGCGACGCGCGTCCGGCACCCAAGCGACAACTTGCGGCTGCTGGCCCTTTGCCGAGGCCGAGACAACGTAGTCGTCACGGGCATGGGGGAGTCAGGCTCCCTAGCGCGCCTGGCTTCCGTGGCACGCGGCGGTATGTTCACTTACGCGGCTCCGGACGCGTATCCGAGTGTCGCCACTCAAGGCCGTCCCGAACTGAGCGCCGCGCCGACCGCGCCCGGGCAAGTATCGGCCAAGACCGCGCGGGATTTGTACCGCGTTCAGGCGGCGTCTCCCGGGACGAAGTTGTTTGCAGTGATCGCAAAGCCAGTCGGGCACTCGTTGTCGCCGCTGATCCACAACCGCGCCTTCACGGCGCGGGGATACGACGGCCTATATGTTCCTCTGTTGGTCGAGCCTGACGACGTTCCCGACTTTATTCGCACCGCCCGTGACCTGCCGGTCCACGGCGCCAGCGTGACCATCCCGCACAAGCAGAGCGTCATCCCGCATCTGGACCGGGTCGCCGATGCCGCCTTGGAGATTGGCGCGGTCAATACCGTTTACTGGGATCAAGGTCGTCTGTGCGGCACCAACACAGATGCGCAGGGCATTGTCAAGCCGCTGAGCCAGCGGGTCAGCCTCGCCAGGGCGCGTGTGCTGGTGGTTGGCAACGGCGGAGCTGCCAGGGCGGCGATCGTCTGCCTCAAGCGGGAGGGAGCCAGGGTAGCCGTAACCGGTCGCAATTTCGAGCGGGTCCGCAGATTGGCGAGCGAACTCGAGGTTGGGGTCGTGCCGTTCGAACGTCTTGGCGGCGAGTACTTCGACGTGCTGGTCCAGGCGACTTCGGTTGGCATGCTGCCCCATGCCGAAGGGAACCTATTCCCCGGCAGGATTCCGGCCGATGTGGTCTTCGACCTTGTCTATAACCCGCTGGAAACGGCCCTGCTCAAGCATGCCAGCGCCGAAAAGAAGCTGACGATCAGTGGCATCGAGATGTTTGTCGAGCAAGCCGCAGCGCAGTTTCGAATTTGGACCGGGATGGAAGCCCCTCGCAACGTCATGCGGTCGGTTGTCTTAGAACGTAGAGTGAAATAAGCGGGCAGGGTTTCTGGGCATGGTCAAGCCGGATTTTCAATCTTTCCGCGCCTTTGCGGCGCAGGGCAACTTGGTCCCTGTGTGGAAGGTTCTGACTGCTGACTTGGAGACGCCGGTCTCGGCGTATCTGAAGCTGGCCGAGGGCCGGGAATACGCCTTCTTGCTTGAGAGCGTTGAGGGCGGAGAGAGAATCGGGCGCTTTACTTACATCGGCACCGATCCGTTCTTGGTCCTCACCGCAGAGGGCGAGCACGTCGAGATCCGCGAAGGCGGCGACTTGACCCGCAGGCGCGCGGATGTCTTCGCGGTCTTGAAGGAGCACACCCAGCGATTCACGCCGGCCGGCACGGATGCCCTGCCACCGTTTAGCGCTGGCGCGGTCGGCTACGCGGGCTTCGACTTGGTCAGATTGGTGGAACCCCGCGTGCCCGCGTTCCGAGAAGACGATGTGAAGGCCCCCGATGCGGTTTTCATGTTCTTCACTTCGGTGGTGGTTTTTGATCACGTCAAGCACCAGGTCTATCTTGTCGCCAACGCCCGCATCGATGATGGCGTTGGACTGGATGAGTCGTACCGCCAAGCCTGCGCGGAGGTCGATGCTCTGGAGGCTTGTTTGGCCAAGCGCGTTCCGCTTCCGAACGGACGCCGTCCGAGTGGCGAGCTTGAACTGCGCTCGAACATAGGCAAGGAAGCCTTCTGCGCGGCGGTGGAGAAGGCGCGCCAGTACATTCTCGCCGGCGACATTCTTCAAGTTGTGCTCTCACAGCGGCTTGAGATGCTGCCGGGGATTCACCCGTTCCAGATCTATCGCTCGTTGCGCACCATCAACCCGTCGCCGTACTTGTTTTACCTCCAGCTTGGCGATTCCGCCGTGGTGGGCAGTTCCCCCGAGATGTTGGTGAAGGTGGACGGCAGGCGTATCGAATATCGCCCGATTGCCGGGACCCGACCGCGTGGCGCGACTCCCGAGGAAGATGAAGCTCTGGCAGCGGAACTGCTGGCCGACGAGAAGGAGCTTGCCGAGCACGTGATGCTGGTCGATCTCGGGCGCAACGATGTCGGCCGTGTGGCCGAATACGGCTCCGTGCGAGTGCCGGAGTTCGAGATCATCGAATACTACTCGCACGTGATGCACATCGTCTCGAGCGTGCTCGGCACCCTGCGCGATGACAAGGACGCCTTCGACACGCTCAAGGCGTGCTTTCCCGCCGGAACGGTTTCTGGGGCTCCCAAAGTGCGGGCGATGGAGATCATCGCCGAACTCGAGCCCACCAAGCGCGGAGTCTACTCGGGCAGCGTGATGTACCTCGACTTCTCAGGCACTCTCACGTCTGCGATCGCCATTCGCACCATGATGGTGCGGGGCGAAAAGGCGTACCTGCAAGTCGGCGCCGGGATCGTGGCGGACTCGGTGCCGGAACGCGAGTGGGATGAGACCATGAACAAGGCGGGAGCTCTGCTCAAGGCCGTCGAGCAGGCCCGGGAACTCTGAGGTCGGGAAGGGTTGGCGAGCGCCGCTCTCAGTCTCGCCGCAAGCTGGCGAGCAAGGGGGTGCGCAAGGCCAGGTTGGCGGCTACGCCACCGGCGGCCAGGCCGAGACCAACGATCGCGCCCAGAGTCAGCGCCAGCGGCAACCAGGGCGGGTCGGCTGCGCCGCTCGCTAGGTGCGGGGCGATGGCCAGCAGCGCAGCCGTCGCGCCAGTGCCAACCCCGAACACGAGCAGGAAGGAGTTCTCCGAGAAGATCAGGCGCACGATGGCCCCTTGCGAGAATCCAAGCGCGCCCAGCAGCGCCAGCTCCCCGCGGCGTTCGAGCACGCTGCGGACCATGACAACGGCCAACCCCAAGGTGCCCAGCAGCAATCCAAGTCCCCCGATGGTCTGGAAGGTGCTCAAGTAGGTATTTTCGACGACCAAGAACCCCGCCAGCCTGTCCGCGGTCCTCACCGCGTCGAGGCCTTCGTCGGCGAATGCTTCTTCCAGCGCACCGCTCGCACCGTCATCGTCGGTCTCGACCAGCAGCGCTTGGTAGCCGTTGTGGTCGGAATACAGCTCGAGGAAACGTTCCTCCGCGAGGAGGAGTTCCGACTGGAAGATGCTGCGCGAAAGCAAGCCGGCAATCACCAAGCGGCGGTTTCGGCCGGAACTGTCCACCACCTGCAGTTCGTCGCCGAGGGCTAGGTGCAGAATCCAGGTCACGGAATTGGCGTCGCCGAAGACCGGGATAGCGCCGTCAAAGTCCCTCTCGAGCAACAGCCAGGGATTCTCCCGCTCTGCTGAGGTCTCCGCCAAGCTCGCTTGGAATGCGAATCCGCCGCGCTCGACCAGCGCTTGCGGGACACCGGCCAGCGTGGGCTGGGAGGGCTGGTAGAGATTCAAGCAGCTAGCGTCTTCGCCAGCACGAATCCGCAAGGGCACGAGTTGCATCGAGTCCGCGCCGGCTGTGGCAACTTCGTCAATGCGCGCGTTGAACAACGGCACGTCCGCTTCGGCCAGCAGACGGAAGCCTCCGTCGCCGGAGCGGAGGTCGGGTTCTTGGGCGCTGACATCGTGGCGGTTCATCGCGACCGTCACGATCATGAACGAGGCACAGGCCACCAAGGTGGCAGACAGGACGCTGCGAGTCGGGTTGCGGCTGCCGTTGCGGAATCCCAGCCCTGCCAGAGAGGAAACGCTCAGCGCGCCGCGCTGCGGCCGCAGCAATACCAACCGCAGCAGCACGAGCGCCGCCGCCAAGGCTAGGGTGCCCGCGCCGAAGAATGCTCCTAGGCGAGATGCTGCATCGGCGCCCAGCGAAATCCCCAGCAGTCCGAGCGCCGCGACTGCCATTGCCGCGGCCGCGATCCGCAGGCGCCGTGACTTTTGCTCGGCCGCGGCCGCGCTCATAGCGGCTTCGAGTCGGCCCGCGAGCAGGGCATTGGGGCTGAGGTGCGCCAAACGCCGCAAAGAAAGTCCGATCGACGCCAACATCAGCACGAATGCGGAAACTGCGCCCATTAACGGATCGGCGGCGCTAGCGTGCAGTTCCAAGAACGAGCCCCCGACTGCGCCGCTCCACCATGTGCTGAGGCCGTAGAGCATCAGGCTCGCGTAGGCGATCGCGCCGGGGATTCCGATCAAGCAGCCGGCGGCGGCCAAGACCGCCCCTTCGCACAACAGCAGCATGCGCACGAAACCAAGGGTGTGGCCGGTCGCCAGTAGCGTCCCGATTTCCTTGGCGCGCAATTCGACTCCGAGCCGGAACAGGAGGCTGACCAAAATCGCGGCCGCCGCGATGAGGAACATGCTGAAGCCGACGAACAGCCCTGAGAAGTCTGTCGCGCCTGCCGACGCCGCCAGACCGGCCTGCTTGACCGGTTGCAGGCCAAGGCCGAAATCGGCGGGGTCGAGCCGTCGGCGCAGTTCTGCCCTGAAGCGCTCGAGGGCCTCGCCGGGGCTGGGCTCTGCCGCGGGCTCGAGGCGAAACGAGGTTAGCTGGCCGAAGCGGCTGGTCCACAATTGCTTGGCAGTCGGCAGGCTCACGAAAGCCTTGGGTGCCGCCCGGTAGCGGTCCCAATACTGTTCGTCGCGTGGGCGGATCAGCCGCAAGTCCATCGGGAACGGCGGATCCCAGTTCGAGATCCGTGTCTGGTCCGACATGCCCTTGTAGGTCGGCGCGTAGTGGCGGTCCAAAGCGGCCCCCGCCATGCGCACAACCCCAACGAGGCTGAAATCGTGCGAGGCGGTCTGTAACTCGCTATCCGGGCCTACCACGAAGTAGGTCAACTTCACCGTCTCGCCCGGGCGGGCTCGCAAGTCATCCGCCGCCCATTGGTTGAGCAGAATCTCGCCCTCACTCAGCTCCGGGGCCTTCACGCCGCTGACAAGGCGCATTGATTCGGGAGTGGACTCCAATGCGGTAACTGTGGAATAGGGGATGCTGAGTTCGCCTTGCTCTATGGTGTTGGCGAGATAAGTAAGGACTTCGCTGGAGTGCCACTGGCTGGCTTGGGCGGCCTCCGCAACGGCCGTTGCGGCAGCAGCGTCCAGCACCACGCGCTCCGATTCGACGAGCGCCCCGCGCTCCTCCGGCAAGGTCCTGACGACAAGCCGGGCATCTGCCAGCGAGAAGTTCTCCTGCCAAACAGCGCTCGCCGCCTCCAGCGTTCCGCCTGCGACGAACAGCGCGTTGGCCCTTCCGGGCTGTTCCAGCGTACGCTGCAGCACCGGCTTGCTGACGAAGGCGTTGTAGGGTAATTGCTGCTGCGGCGAGAGGCCGAAACGGCCGGGCCCGCTGTCATCCAAGACCGAGGCAACCCTCAGCCGCAGCAGGCGCACATTGTCAGCCTTGCGGCCCATGACCGACTCGGCCGGCACCAGGGCGTCTGTCTGGAACCGCAACAGCAGCTCGTCACCTGCTTCAGCGCCTAGCTCGGTGGCGAGCCTATGGTTGAGCAAGATCTCGCGATTACCGACTTCCGGCGCGTCAATCTCGTAGAACGCCCAGAATCCCGCATCGACGCCGTGAATCCGCACTTTCGACGCCCGGGCGTTGGACTCTGCGTGCTGGGCGCTGCCGCGGATCAGCACGGCCGAAGCTGCTTGTGCGGTATCTCCGAACCCCTCGGTCGCGCTCTCGCGAAAGTAGCGCTCGCCAACCGCCGCGAAATCAATCGCGCCCAAGCGGTCCAAGGTCAGTTCGCGCAGGCTTTCGCGAACCGATGAGCCAACGATCAGTGCCCCGGCCAGCACCGCTGTGCCTACACCCACGCCCAGCGCCACGGCACCGTGCAATGCGCGGAAATGTAGCAGGCTGCGAGCCAGCAAGTGACGGGGCGTCATGCGCATTGCTCAAAGACCAGGTGCCCGGCTATCGCTACTCAGCAGTGCCGGGCTGGGCGCCGCTTGCCGCTAGAGGGAGTTTTTCGAGCGATTGCTCCATTCGCTCCAGTCGCCGCCGCACGTCACGCCTCTTCTTGCCGGTCGGATCGAGCGCCAAGCAGCGCGTGTAGGCAGCTATGGCCTCGCGCGGGTTCTGGAGCTTTTCGTGGGTCATCCCCAAGCGCCAGAACGCATCGGCAAAGTTGCTGTCCCAGCGCGTCGCCTCCAAGTAGCGAGTGGCCGCCGCTGCATAGCTGCCTTTCTTGAAGTAATAGTTGCCGACCTTGAATTCCTTGTTGGCTTGGACCGGGTTGAACGCATAGGTTCGCTCTGGCTGGGCGAAATCCTCGTCCTCGTCGACCAATTGCGAGTGCTCTGGCGGGCGCTCCGCGAATGCGGCCTCGTTTCCCGGCTGGTCGTCGGCGAGGCCCAGCGCCAGAGGCAGGAGCAACCCTGAGATTCCCAGCAGCCTCATCGCTGTTAGTATAGCGACGGTGCGCTAGCGCTCAACACGCTGGCAGGACGTTTGCGCAGCATGCCAACAGCTCTGGCCGGCTGCGTCTTGCGGACGGTGCCTGCGGCGTTATTCGTGATCGCTCTCCAGCCTCTGCGCCTGAAGGCGGGAGCTTGGCCGAGCAGAAAAAACGCAACAATCCAGATCTACCAGCACTCACATTAACGTGATCGGTCGAGAGTGAGGGAGGCGCGGTCGGGCACCACACGGCCGTGGGGCCTCCCCACTCCACAGATAGGTTCCGAGCATTCAGGTGGCGGCTCGGTAGCGGAGCTTGGCGGTGGCACTTCGAGCTGCGTCTTCCTTGCGGACGTAGAGAGCGGGCATCCGGGACGAGGCCCAGCGTCCGTCCCGCTGGATTTCGGGGAGCGATGCGCCGGTACGGACAAGGGACTGGACGGAGCCAATGCGGAGGGAATGGCCGCGGATCTTGCCCTCGATGCCGGCAGCGGTGGCACGCTTGGCTAGGATGGAGCCGACGCTGGAGGGGTGTAGGGGTTTGGTGCCGGGATGGCCACCGCGGCGGATGCGGCGGAAAACGGGTCCGAATGCAATGTTTGCGGCACTCAGCCACTCGGTGAGCCGGTCGACGGTCGGGGGCCCAAGGTAGTGGCCGGTACCCTCGCCTTCTTGGTCCGTCGTTGAGCGGCGGACGGCAATGGTGGCGCTGCCATCGTTGGCGGGAACTAGGTCGGCAACTTGGAGGACAACCAACTCGGAGACCCTGAGGAGGGCGTCGGACATGACTGCTACGATGGCGGCGTCGCGGAGGCCCGTCAGAGTGCCGTCCGCCGCAGCAGCGGCGGCAATGGCATCGGCTTGCTGCCATTGAATGCCGGCGGCCTGACCTCGTCCGCGCCCGGATGAGGTGCGGCGGTATTCCGCCAAGGCTGCCGCGGACCCGGGCAGGTGAAGCTCGATGCCGTTGGCGCGGGCGGCGGCGCGGAGAGCTGCCAGCGTGCTAGCGGCGGATGCGGAAGACAGTCCCCTTGCGTAGAGCTGTCCGATGTAGGCTTCGAGAGAAGCATCGTCGAGGGGGCGCTCGCCAAGCCACGCCTGAAGTCGACGGATGGCGCCTTCGTAAGAGCGCCGCGTCGCGGGAGATAGCGAAGCCGCCGCCAGGGCGCGCAAACCGGAAGACAGAAGGGAGCCGCTCTCCGCAGTTAACACAACTCCAGTTAACTTCATTGCAAGCGCCTCATCGGCAAGACTTGGCAAGAATCCCCGCAAGATCGCTTCGATGATGCGCTCTTGGCTCTCCGCAGGGCGACAGCGACCCGTACAGGATCGGTGCCGGAAGCCGAAACCGCTTTGCAGGGAACGATTCCAACAGACAAGTGCAGCCAGCACTGTTCATGCGGTCGCTCCAGAAGCCGCCACTGGCGGCCAAGGAGGTCATCAAGTGCCACATTTCGTACCCACCCTATTCCTTTTCTTGCTGCCCAGCCCACCGCAGCACTGGGCCAGAGCTACACACCCAAGGGTATGTCTGTGCTCCGCGGCCGGATCGTGCTGCACGTTAGTGCGTGCCTCCGACACGTATCGGTACCCCATACGGTGTCTGCATCGTCACAAGGGCAGGGTATTGGATAACGGTCATGGCGCCTCAAGCTGACGGATGCCGGTGGAGGCGTGTTCGGATTATCCCTTCTCCTAGCGGTGGCAGCAACGGGTCCGCGACCGCGACCGGATTCACAACCAGGGATTCCAGTGCCGATGGCTGGAAGGCCCCTGCGATTGAGACAGGGATCGCCGCCGCCGAGGACTGTGGCTACACCTGCGAGCAAGCAGCATCCGAGGCCATGGGTTGGCAAACGTGACACGAGTGTGCGGAATGATTCCGATGTTGATCACTAGAGCCCTGCTGGCAGTCGCGGCGCTGACATCGATCAGCTGCAATCGAGGAGCATCGATGCTCCCGCCTCCGGTACCCCCCGCGCCTGGGGGTATGGCTGTGACTCACTCTGCGGCTGACCGATGGCCAGGCGGCTCAGGACAGTACGCGGCATGTGCTGCCATCGCACGCGAAGCGTGGGAACAATGGCTGGTTAACTGTGCCAAGTCCCAAGCCCGCAGCTACTGTCGGCACGAAGCTGCGGAGTTGCACGAGCAGCGCATGACTTCATGTGAGGCCGTTCGATAGCATCAGAGCATCCTGCGGCTTTGAGGGCTCACTGGGTTTGGACCAGGTCCCGGAGCGGCACAACTGGGCGATGGCAACGAACCCGATGCCATCAGCTAGTGCTGGATGTCTAGCCCGGAACGCATCGAGGGCCGGCGGCTCCAACAGGCGGAGGCGATGCTGAAGTGCCCGGCTTTCAACGCGCTCACAGCGTGGCAGGTGCTGGGCCAAGAGTGTTATGGACGGGACGAGACTCAGCCGTCGGGGGTGGTGGTGCTGACAGACGATGAGCAAGAGGACTACCGGGTAAGAGGTCTCCGGGACCGTGTCGTGGGATACCGTTAGGTGGCTGTGCAATTGGTGACCCCCTGCTGTGTCTCGGCGACAGCAGACCAGCACGATCAGCCAGTGTGTCCGCTGCCATCCCGCACATCGCGCAGGGGGCTCTGAACAGCGGTGGGCCGCGGTCGGCGGAAGAGTCGGCCAGTTCGCGCTACGAACAATCAGGCCGAGCAGCATCTGCGCTAGATGGAGCGGCTGGTGAAGATCTCGGGTGGGTTGCGGCCCGAGCAGGGGGCGCGAGACTTCGCCGCGCTGCGCAGCGTACTGCCGACCGAGCGGAAGCAGGGTTTGGACTGCATCGAGGTTGGATCGCATCGAGGTCTTGCTGCAAGGGCCGAAGGCCCTGGTGGCGCGAGTGGAATCCCGTCCATCCCACTGATCAAGGCTAGGGCTGAGGAATACTTGGACAGTTACAAAAAACCTACAATCACGTTAGGATGGAATGTTGCAACGAATACTGGAGCTAGAGGGAATTGCCAGACAAACACGCTTTAGTACTGGGACTGGACTTCGGCACCGAGTCGGTGCGGGCGTTGTTCGTGGACTTGGACGGACATGAGCACGGCTGGTCGTCGTCCAAGTACAAACATGGGCAGATTACGTCCAAGCTGCCGGGCACGAATGTCTCGCTCGCGGCGGACTATGCGCTGCAGCACCCCAATGACTGGCTGGACTCGGCCTTCAAGGCGACGCGCAGCGCGTGGCGGCGCGTAGGCAACGCATCTGCCCGGATCATCGGCATCGGTGTCGACTTCACCAGTTGCACGATGTTGCCCACGCTGGCGGACGGCACGCCGCTGTGCATGCTGTACGAGCACAGGGCGAATCCGCTGGCTTGGCCGAAGCTGTGGAAGCACCACGGCGCGAAGAGCCAGACTGATCGGATCGACCAGATCGCAAACCAGCGCAGGGAGCAATTTCTGGAGCAGTGCGGCGGAGCGATCGGCCTCGAATGGTTCTTTCCCAAGATGCTCGAGACCTTGGACGAGGCACCGGAAGTCTACCGCGCCACCGAGGTCTGGGTTGAAGCCGGAGACTGGATCGTATGGCAGTTGGTCGGGTGCCCGGCAGACGAGATGGCCCGCTCGACCTGCCAGGCAGGCTACAAGGGCATGTGGACTTCGCGGGACGGTTTTCCCTCCAAGCCGTTCCTGCGGGCAGTCCATCCGGAACTCGTTGACGTCGTTCGCAACAAGATGCCGGGCCGTATGAAGGCCCCGGGCCAGGTGGCTGGCAAGCTGTCGCAGGCGATGGCGAAGAAGCTGGGGTTCAAAGAGGGCATTCCGGTCAGCACGGCGATCATAGACGCCCATGCCGGAGTGCCAGGCGTGGGCGCGGCCGATCCCGGCACTCTGGTCATGGTCTGCGGAACCAGTTCGTGCCACATGCTCAACGCGGTGGAATACCACCGCGTGCCCGGAGTGGCCGGTGTTGTCAAGGATGGCATTCTGCCGGGGATGTACGGCTACGAAGCGGGCCAAGCGGCGGTTGGCGACGCTTTCGACTGGCTGCGGCGGATGACCGGCCAGAAGACGTTCGCGCAATTGGCGCGCAAGGCTAGGGCCATGCAGCCCGGAGCTGACGGCGTGTTGTGCGTGGATTGGTTCAACGGTTGCCGGACTCCCCTGATGGATGGAAACCTGCGCGGGGGGTTCCTCGGTCTAACTTTGAGGCATGAACCACATCACATGTACAGGGCACTGCTCGAGTCGAGCGCGTATGGCCTGCGCTGGATCGTGGATTTGCTCAGGGAGGGCGGTGTGCCGGTGAAGAAGTTCATCGCCACCGGCGGTTTGCCCCATCGCAATCCGCTTTTTGTCCAGGTTGCTGCTGACGTGCTCGGCGAGAACATTTTGGTCCATCCCTCGCAGCAGGGACCGGCGCTCGGTGCCGCCATTCTGGGCGCGGTTGCCGCCGGCAAGCGTGCGGGCGGGTTCAGCTCGGTGCGCTCGGCGGTGCGCACGATCGGGGGCGTGCGCAAGGATGTCAACGGGCGCGGCGGAATGCTGGTCGTGCCGGATCGGCAGCACGCCAAGCTCTACGAACCGGTGTACGCGCGCTATCGCGAAGCCGCGGCATTCGTGCAGCGCCAAGGTGCTGTAACATAAAGCGCCCTTGCTGGTTGACTTGCCAGCACACTCTTGATGGGCTACATTAGGGGAGCGAGGTGATTTGAATGAAACATGTTGGGGTCCTTGGTCTGACAATTGCCTTAGCAGCGATCTTGGTGCCAGACGTCGCTGCCTACTCGCGTGGTGCGCCCCCGCGCACCACCGGAGGGCCTTTCCCCGGTGAGCGGGATTGCACGCGCTGCCATGTTGGCGAGGTCAATTCCGGGCCGGGAACGCTATCGCTAACCATTGATGGCGCGCCTGCGTCTGGCGAGCCGGGAGCGTCTGCGCTTGCCTACACGCCCGGCGAGACGATCGCGCTGATCGTATCGTTCGAAGACAAGACAAAGTTTCGCGTGGGCTTTCAATTGACAGCGCGCTCCGGCGATGGCTGTGGTCAGCCGGGCTCGCTGGCGGCTGCGTCGTCGGACGATGGCAATGGCATTGCGACTGGGTCGGGGACGTGCGGATCGGCTGGCAGCCAAGTGCAAGTGCAATGGGTGACGCACCAGAGTCCCCGCAACGGCAGCGCGGCGAAGTTTGCGATCGATTGGACTGCGCCGGCTGAGGCCGTGGGCCCGGTGACCATCGCCGTCGCGGTCAACGGCGCGGATGGCAGCCAGAATGTCCGCGACGACAACATCTATACCCTGCAGGCCGTGCTGCAGCCGGGTGCAGCGATGCCCGCGGCACCTGTCATTTCCGACGGGGGAGTGACGTCGCTAGGCGATTCCGACTCGCCGTTAATGACCGGCGCACCGGGCGGAATCGCGGTGATCAGCGGTACCGGATTTGCGGACATGGGCTCGGAAAGTGCTGGCTCGGTTGATGCGGACGGCAAGCTTGCCACGAAAGTAGGCGGGATCTGCGTCGAGGTCAACCAGGTCCGTGCCCCCGTATTGAACGTGGATTCCACGACTGCGTATATTCAGATTCCTCCCGAGACGGCCGCAGGGTCGGCAGCGGTACAGGTGATTCGCAATTGCGATCCCGGACCGGAGGAGCCAGAAGCAACGCGTAGCAACACCGCTATGTTCCAGGTCGCCAGCGTGCAGCCGGTGTTGCTGCAGGTTTCGGAGACCATGCCGGGTGTGGCTGCGGTGCATAGTGACTTTTCCTTGGTCGCCGAGCCACCAACGCCTGCCGACACGACCAGCGAGATGCCCGCGATGTCGGACATGCAACCGGCTACGGTCACGGAAACGGCGGACGAACCCGGCCCGATGATGTCCCTGGCTGTGCCGGGCGAAGTCGTCACTTTCTTCGGGACCGGAATGGGCGCTACGCATCCCGCTTTGGCCTCGGGAGAGATCCCTTCCCTTCCCAACGTGCTTGCGGCGGAGTCGGTCCAGCTGATGTTTGGCGAGACGGTGGTTCCGGACGACCACATTGTCTATGCGGGAGCCACGCCTGGTGTAGCCGGGCTGTACCAGCTGAGCGCGAAGGTTCCCGATGCCATGGCCGCCGGTGAGTTTACGGTGTCTCTGATGGTCGAGATGCAGTCTTCGCCGTCTGGCCCGAAGATCGCGATCGGCGCACCGGATGTACCGGCCGCCGACGAAGTTCCAGTCTGTACCACGGATATGGTGTTGAACGTTGGCGAGTCATGCAGCGGGTCACTGCTCGGATATACAGGCGTGCTGCAGGTGGAAGAGTCCCAAGCTTGCGTCGTTGTAATGGGGGCAACGCTTGGACCGTTCTGCGGAGAAGAGAATCTCGATCTGATCGGGCAATTCGTTGCGGAAAAGCAGAGCGACAACACGTGGAAGGTCACCAAGGTACCGTGATTGAGCGTGTGTGGTTGGCACAGAGGTAACGTCGATGCGAGCTTTTGAGCAAAGAGCTTCTTTCGATTGCTTGCTGTCGCAGAGCGTCAGCTCGGATCACGACGTGTTTCTTTGGAGCGGAGACAGATCCTCGAAGCAGTTGCCCCGGAGGAACGGAACCTGCGGCGGTTTGGGATTCGTCCCGGCCGAATCCGCGCGGGAACACACATCGTCTACGGTGAGTGCACTATCCAGTGCTCGCCGTAGACGGCCAAATCTAGCAAGGTGAACCGACTCATGAATCGAAAACCCATCAAACAATGGCTCTCCCTGACATTTCTGTTGACCGCGGCGCTGCTGACGTTGCAGGCGCAATCGGTCGATCTGCTGTATGCCCCTGAACCTGGCGCAATGTTCGATGTCGTCGAGACCTCGACGCGTGTCACGACGGTAAGCGGGGCTGATCCCGTGACCGACATGCGTCAGCGCAAGAGTCTCGTTTCGGTTGCAGTTGAACCCGGGCCGAATCCAGACACGGTGACAACCACGCCAGGCTTGACAGTCGAGCTGGTACCGGACTCCACGGCATACTCGAACAAAGTGACCATCGTCTCGCAGAGCCTCACTCGCAACGACAACGTCATCGTAAGCCCGGTGCATGCGGCGCTGGGCGGATTAGAGCTTACGTACCACTTGGACGCAACGGGTAAGTTGCTCCAGATCGCCGGATACGAGGGGCTTGGGGGCGCCATGGCTGCAAAACTGCCCGACAAACTGGCGAGCACCCTTGTCAAGCTCGTCAATTCCGACACGTTGCTCTACCAAGACACAGCGAGCTACGAGGAGGTCTACGGCCCCTTCACAGAAGGGAGCGTTACTCCGGTTGCCAACGCTGTCTCTGCAGCGAGCAAGGCCTTGCCGAACGGGGGCTCGGTGCCCTTGTATGCGGTCTCGACCATCGAGACCGTTGACGAAAACACGATTCGCGTCAGCCGTGTCTTCAACTCGGACGCGGCTGCTCTGGCCGGGCAGATCGACGGCTTGGATGAAGCCGCGATCCTAGCAACGAAGGGCACCCTTGAGCAGATGCTCCCGGAAACCTTCGCGAGTGCGTCCGTGTCTGGTTCCGAAACGGTGCTCGTTCAAGTCAAAGGCGCACTGGTCGAGTCCCGGACCTTCTCGCTGACCTCTGAGTGGACGCTCGAGGCGGCCGCCGGCGAAACGCCGGTCACGCACCAGATCGCCGAGGTACGGGAGTTCACCGCGACCCCTGTCGCGGTCCCGGATCCCCCCGCGGAGACTCCCGCACCCTAGTCCGAAGCCCGGCCTGCCTTCGCAACCCTGGCTGTCGACTGCTGGTGTGGCCAGCCTTGCCGGCCTAGGATCGTGAGCCAAGGTGCCGTTCCGGTCCCGGGCGGTCAACCTGAGCCTGGCGAGAGTCTGAGGTCGATATACTGTCTTGGGCGCGCCCGCCCAGTCGGGCGGAGTCCATCGCCGCGCCAATCCTAGCGTTGGTCCAAATCGCCGTGTTGGATTTCCTTGGCCGCTATTTCCGGATCCGCCAGCTCGGATCCAACTTCCGAACAGAGGTCGTCGCAGGAACGACGACGTTCCTAGCGATGAGCTACATCATCGTCGTCAACCCGGCCATCCTGGCCGATGCAGGGATCGCCCCCGCCGCAGCCGCCTTCGCGACCTGCATCGTCAGCGGCTTGGCCACGATTGCCATGGGATTCCTCGCCCGGCTTCCCTTGGCGGTGGGGCCGGGCATGGGCTTGAACGCGTTCTTTGCCTACACGGTCGTGCAGGGCCACGGATTGACCTGGCAGCAAGCGCTCGGCGTGGTCTTCGTTGCAGGCGTAGCGTTCTTGCTGCTGTCCCTGGCGGGCGTGCGGCATGCCATCTTGCGCACCATGCCGTCGGAGTTGTTGCCGGCGATCGGGTCCGGTATCGGCATGTTCTTGGTCATGGTCGGGTTGAAGAACGCCGGTTTGATCCAAGCTCACGACGCGACTCTCGTCACCCGGGGCGAGCTGAGCGCCCCGGGCTCGTTGCTGGCCATCGGCACGTTGTTGTTCACCGCCACGCTGCTGTCTCGCGGCGTGCGAGCCGGAATCGTGATCGGCGTCGTTGGGGCCGCACTGCTTGGCGCGCCGCTCGGCTTGGCGGGGGTCGCGTCTGATCTCGATGGTGGTGCATTCGACGCAATCTTCAGGCTGGACATCGGTGCCGCGCTGTCTGTCGACCTCCTCGGCATCGTCTTCGCGATGCTGTTTGTCGATATGTTCGATTCGCTTGGAACCGTGATTGGAGTGGTGAAGAAAGCCCGCCTAGAAGACTCTGACGGTCAGGTTCCCAGGCTTGGCAGGGTGATGGGGACCGATGCCGCAGCCACGATCGTGGGCGCTCTGGCGGGAACCTCCACGCTGACCACCTACATCGAGAGTGCGGCCGGCATACAGGCCGGGGGCAGGACCGGGCTCACCTCAGTGGTCACCGGGGCGTTATTCCTGCTAGCCATTCCAGTCGTGCCGTTCGTGGGATTGATCCCCGCCGAGGCCGCTGCGGCGCCGCTGATCATCATCGGCGCTACGACGGTTGGATTGGCGAGGGAGGTTGATTGGGACGACATCGAGACAGCCGTGCCAGCGCTATTTGTGATGGCCGGGATGCCCTTGACGTTCAGCATCGCGGATGGACTCGCGATGGGGGTCATCGCGTATTCGGCCCTCAAGATTCTGCGCGGCCGAGCGGGCCAGGTCGCCTGGATGGTCCATGCGCTGGCAGCGCTGTTCATGGCTCGATTTGCATTGTTGGGGTAGCGGCGGCCCTGAACGGCGAGGCGGGCCCGGGTCAGGCCGCCCGATTCAGCGCGTTGGCCAGAACTCTGCGAATTCTTCGGCCGACGCTACGCTCTTCGCCGGCGGCCAGCATCCACACAGCGACCTCGAGGCCCTCCGAAAACTTCGGCCGAACCTCGATTGCCGGTTCCCCTTGGCGTAGCTGCTCGGCCGCCTGCTCTGCTGTCAGCCGAGCCGCTTCGAAGTCCCAGCGGATGCGAAGGTGCGGGACCGCGTTGGCAATTTCCGGCACGAAAATCTCCGTCGTCACCCCGGGTAGGTTCGCGATGTTGCGCTCGATCCTCTGGCACCTTTGCTCCCATTCGGCCCAGACTTCATCGTGGTCCCGCGCCAAGAACTCTTCCAGCGCGACCAGCATCCCCACGATCTCTTCTTTGTTGACCTTGTTGGTGCGGCCGACGGAGTCCGAATGCGGGCTGTTGTTCAAGCGCGCAGCTTCGATCAAGTCGCGTCGTCCGATTAGCAGGCCTGCCGATTGGGGTCCTCGCAGCCCTTTGCCGCCGGAGAACGCGACCAAGTCGTAGCCCATTTCGGTAAAGCGGAAGAGATTGTCCGCAGGGGGGACGTCGGCAGCGGCGTCGTTGAGTGTTGGCACGCCGCGGCGCTTGCCGATGCGCACGAATTCCTCATGGCCGATGCTGCCGTCGTGCTCGGCATGGTTGAGAAAGAACAGCATCGCCGTGCGCTCGTTGATCGCGGATTCCAGCTCGCGCGCCGACTCCACTTCGACAAGTCGGACGCCGCAATTGCGGACGGCGTGGTCGTAAGCGTTGCGGTGGGACTTCTGCAGCACCACCTCGTTCTTCAGGCCCGCCGTGTCCGGCAGGCGTCGGATCCGATCCGGGGAACTTCCCGCGACGCAAGCGGCCGTTGCGAGAGTCAAGGCTGAAGCACACCCGGCGGTCACAAGCGCCGCATCGCATTCCAGCAGTTCTGCGATGCGGTCGCCGGCCTTCTCGTGTAGCTCTTGCAGGTCCACATACTTGCCTGCCGCCACCTGCATTGCGTCCAAGACCGGCTGGGGCATTTGGGAAGCGGTCAGCCTGGTATAGGTCCCAGCCGCATTGAGAAACGGCCGTACCCCGAGTTCGGCCAGCACATCCCGGTCAGCCGCACGCCGTTTCCCCCGGGCCGCGGCGCTCTGGCCAACCATGCCGATACCGGGCACGGCCAATGCGGAGCGCATGAAACCGCGACGATTGCTAAAGAGCCTGCGCAACATCGAATCCTCCCATGGT
This sequence comes from Bryobacterales bacterium, assembly GCA_965207255.1. Taxonomy (GTDB): domain Bacteria; phylum Acidobacteriota; class Terriglobia; order Bryobacterales; family UBA6623; genus VXMF01. The sequence goes on from OZ242276.1 coordinate 3,574,105, forward strand.
GCGGTAACCCAGAGCTACGCTCCCGCGCAGGTCAGCCATCGCGCTTCACGGCAGGCGCCTGATGCGGATATTCCTGAACTGTACGGGTTCGTTGTGCCCGAGAAAGCCGATATGACCGCTCTTCCGCTCGAGCCCGGGGTGCTTCGCCAGCAGCGCTCGGTCTTTCACATCCTTGGTGTCGACATCGAGGATGTTCGTTCCATTGAGGGTGACCGTGATCCTTGATCCCCGGGCTGTCACCTCTTGGCTGTTCCACTCTCCGACTGGATTCAGCGCACCGGTCTTTGCCGGGGCAACATGGTACAGGGAGCCATGCTTCTGCCACGGCTTGATGTTCGCGTATCGCTCGGCTGAGTTGTCAATGATCTGAAGTTCGTTGCCGGCGTAGGCCATGTCGTTCCACCCCAGCGGGCAGCGCACGCACAGGCCATTGTTGGAGCCCGACTCGAGCTTGAACTCAAAGCGCAGGACGAAATTGGCATACTCCGATGCGGACAGCAGGTTTCCACCGCTGCCCTTAGCGCAAGCGATGCTGCCGTCCCTGATCGCGTAGCCCTCACCGCGCTTTCCGAGCAGGATCCAGCCATCGAGAGACTCGCCATCGAACAGCTGTACAAAGCCTTCTTCCGCAACGGCTGCGGTTGCAGCGCACAGAAGGAGCGCGATCAGCAAGCAGGTTCGTGGCATCACTGCGTGGAATCATAGCACCCGGGTGGCGAATTGGCGTGAAGAGCGTCGGCCTGCACGCTGCCGCGCATGGATACCATCGCACGCTGCGCTAAGAATAGTAAGGGTGGCGGGCAGCATTTACGAAATCGTCGGCGAAGCTGGATTTGACCGGCTGACCAAGGCTTTCTATGACCGCGTAGCGGACGACGAGATATTGAGCCCAATGTACCCCGACGACCAGCTCGAGCAGGCCCGAACGCGACTGAGAGATTTCTTGGTCGGCCGTTTCGGCGGGCCTCAACGCTACATCGAACAGCGCGGACACCCGCGGTTGCGCATGCGGCACATGCCGTTTCCGATTGACGGGCGCGCTCGTGATCGCTGGATGGAACTGATGACGCAGGCTCTCGCCGGGGCTGAGTTTCCACCAGCAGTGGCCGACTTGATGCTGCGTTACTTCGCAGATACCGCGACGTTCATGATCAACCGTGCCGAGGCGTAGCGGTCATTCATCCAAGAACTCATCAAAGGCGCTGGCCACCTGGCGAGCGATGATCTTGTTGCCCTCGGCGTTCGGGTGGATTCCGTCACTGTTATTCAGTTCCGGGACCATTGCCACGTTCTCCAGCAGGAACGGGATCAGGGGAAGGCCCAGTTCTTCTGCGAGTCGCGGATAGACTCCGTCGAAGTCTCGCACGTATTCGGGACCGTAATTCCTGGGCAGCTTCATGCCTGCCAGGACGACCCTTGCACCGGCCTGTCGGAACTGGCGGATGATTTCTCTCAGATTGTGCTCCATCGCATCGAGCGGGAGGCCGCGCAGACCGTCATTGGCACCGAGCGCCACGATCACCCATGCAGGCTGGTGAGCGATGGCTGCGTCGATACGACTCAGCGCCACCGCCGTCGTATCCCCGCTGATGCCCTCGTTGACCACGCGGAAACCCTTGCCGCGCTGGTCGAATTCGCGCTGCAGAAAGGACGGGAATGTTTCGGACCGCCCGACCCGCTGCCCGGCGGTCAAGCTGTCGCCGAAGGCGACCACCACGGGTCGCATGTCGGGCGCAGTTGGCGCGACAGGCGAGTGGCCGTCCCCGGCCTGCTCGGCCCGCGGTTGAGTTGGCTCTATCGTCTCGACGGTGCTGCAGGCGACCAGCAGGGCAGTGGCAACGGTGGCGGCTAGGATCGGGTTCCGGACGGGGGAGCGGTGGTGCTTGATCAACATCGACATTGTCAACGCCTGCTAACCTCAGTATGTGGAATCGCAAATTGGGGTGCTTGCCGAGGTGGGATAGCAAGCCTGCTGCGGCCTAGGGCGCACGGCTCGGGCCGCGCTTTGAGTCCGCTTCGGGCATGTGCAGGGAGGCAAGCCTGCATGGGCCTCGACGATGAGGGCGGTGGGCAGGCTTGCTCGTAAGATCAAAGAAGGAGAACTGGCGCGCAAAATGTCGAATCCAGCCCCCGTTCTAGAAGTTCGCGGGCTCGTCAAGTCCATTCCCAGTGGCTCGCGCGTGGTTGAGATTCTGCGAGGGCTGGACTTCACGATCCCGGCCGGAACCTTCGTGGTCATCCAAGGGCCGTCCGGCAGCGGCAAGAGCACGCTGCTGGGGTTGTTGGCCGGTCTGGACAAGCCGACATCGGGCGAGATCCTGATCAATGGAGAGCCGCTGTCCGCGCTGGCGGAGGACGAGATGGCGCTGCTGCGCGGACGCCGGATAGGCTTTGTGTTTCAGGCCTACCAACTCGTGCCGACCCTGACGGCGTTGGAAAATGTCATGTTGCCGCTGGACCTGACCGGTCACGCCGACAAGGAATCGCATCAGCGGGCGATCGAACTGCTTGGCGAAGTGGGCCTGGCCGAACGGAGCGACCACTATCCAGTTCAGCTCTCCGGCGGCGAGCAGCAACGCGTTGCCCTGGCACGCGCCTTCGTGACCAAGCCCCCGATCGTCCTTGCCGACGAGCCGACCGGGAACCTAGACAGCCGCAACAGCGAACTGGTGCTCGACATGCTTCTGCGCCTGAATCGCGAGACCGGCACCACGCTGGTGATGGTCACCCACGACGATCAGATCGCAGCCAAGGCTAGCCGCCGGATCGCGTTGGTCGACGGCTTGATCGTCCCCGGCCCGGTTTCTGAACCGATGCTCGCCACAGCGCCCGCGTTCTAGCGATCCGCACACAGATTTCCGTGCGGCTGGCCGTTCTCGGCCAGCGGCAGGTCACCATCCCGGCGGCGCTTGCGGGCATCTGTAGCGAAACGGCCCAGGCACTCAGCTCGCATGCGTCCGCAAGCCGGGATGCGAGGCCATCCCACGGGGACCCCGGACTGCCCCCCGGCCGGCAAGAGGTAGCGTTCCGAGAAGGGCGCTCCCGGGCACCGCTCGCCTTCCTCCACCCTTTTCGGCCCAGACCGACAGCCAGATGATCTGGAGCGGCGACAGCCCAGACCTGTCCGTCGGCACCCCGGCCCAGTTCGTCGTAGCGCCCGCCTGCCGGCAGGCGTCCTTGAACGCCGACCTGAGCGTGGTCGACATCAAGGACAACGAGGTCGAGAGCCCGGACCTGATCGCCTCTAGGATCGAGCGTGCCGCAAAGACGCTGGGTGGGGAGCGCCTCCGCTTCGTGAACCCGGACTGCGGGCTCTGGATGATCTCGCGAAGCGTCGCCGACCGAAAGATGCAAGCCTTGGTCGTCGGCTGCAATCTCTACCAAGGATCGAGAAGCCGCAAGCAAGCGGGTCCAGATTGGGCTAACGGCCCCTTCCCTGCATGAGGCTTAGTTGGACGGTGCTTCCTATCGCTTCCTGCCACGAGCACGCCTACGTTCGGGGCCGACGAGCAAGAAAAGTTCGTGCGGTCGTCAATGCCGCGCGGCCTCGTGGTCAGTGAATCCGCTCAGTCGGACTGGACCACCACAGGGGCACGCTCGACGCCTAGCGAGAGGGACAGTTCGTTCGAGTCCGTCACGGGCCGGACGGTGGATCTTCTGTGGCCGACTGGAATCGACCAGCTATCGACGACGGAATCGGAATGGCCCGCATCGGCTGTCCCGGTATGCGGGAAACGCAAGCCACCGTCAGGCTGCCCGTCGCGACCGTTGCGTTGTCGAGAGTGACTAGTGCCTTGTAGCGGATCGTCTTAGCGCGGATCTCCGCAATCGTGAGGTGCAGTTCGAACACGTCTTCAAACCGTAGCGGACGTTTGAAGTCGAATGATGCGGAGACCCGCGGGAACCCTACCTTCGGGACCGGCTCCAAGATGCTTAGTCCCGCCTCGCGCCACAAGGCGTGCTCGGCTTCCTCCATGTAGCGGTAGAACCAGCTGAAGTGGACAATGCCAGCGCTGTCGGTCTCGTAGAACTGCACGCGGCGCTTCAGTCGATACTCGCTCACCACGGGTCGACTCCCTGCGACTCTTGCCGCCGATTCAGTTCGCATATTGGGAGGCCGGTACTGCAAGATCCGCGGGAATTGAGCGCAACTCAGCTGCCCGTGTTTCCCATTGTGGCGTACGGCCGGAACGGTGGAGGATGCTGCTTGGCCGCCTAGTGAAGCCTAGTGACCGCTTTCGAGACCGATCCGTTCCTCCGACGCATCGGTGACCTAACTCGACAACGGCGGCAATACCTCGACGATATCGCCGATCTTCGAGCCATGGCGCAAGACTTCGTCGTCCGTACAAGATCTCCGGCTCCTGCATCCAGAAGACCCCCGTCATTTCCGGATTGGGCCTTACGGCGAGAAACGAGAGGACACGACTCTCGTATTCCTGATTCCTTATCTGCCCCATCCTTAGTGGCGGCCCGAAAAAGCGATGGGAATTATAAATCTGACTTGACATAGCCACCGGATTTCGCTACTATGAATCTAGTGGAAGTCTTGGCAAACAAAGCACATAAGGGACCGGGCAAGGCTAACATCAGCCAGAACCCGCACGCCTTCGACGACGAATGAGCAAGCGGCCCGACTACGGCACTGCCACACCCGGGGACTTGGCTCGCGCCCTGATGCGGCCTAGGAACGTGCGCCGGACGGCAGCCCGTTATCCGCTACCAGATCGCGCCGCATCAGCCGCTTCCCGGCCAAGCCCGCAACAAGCGCAGCCATCTGGGCCGAAGTGTCCAGATCGCGGACGTTATGCTTCCCAGCGAACTCGGTGACGTAGCGGTTCAGGTGCTTGGCGCTGATCTTGTGGAATACGCCCTTGTGGGCGCGCTTGAGCTCGGCCCAGAAGCTCTCGATGCCATTCGTGTGGGCCTGCCCGCGCACGTACTCCGCGACTGAGTGCCTGACGGCCTCGTGGTCGAACGGCAGCGAGTCGTAGGCGGCTGCGTCGTCGGTATAGACCGTCGCGCCGTCGGCAGCGTGATCCTCGACGAAGCCTTGCAGGGTGTCCTTGTCGGTGGATGCGATCACCTTGGCCGCGACTTGGTTGGAGGCCCGATCCTTCGCGCCCACGACCGCCGTCTTGCCGACCGGACCGCGCCCGGTAAGTTCTGCTCGCTTGGCGTTGGACATGTTGCGGCGCTTGCCGCCGAAGTAGGTCTCGTCCACTTCGACCGGGCCACTGAACTGGCCGCCGCCGTGCGCATTCTTCCACCCTTCGCGGATGCGGTGCAGCATGAACCACGCGGTGGGTTGGCTGACTCCCAGGTCGCGGTGCAACTTCATGCTGGAGACACTCTTGAGGCTGGTGATCTCTAGGTAGATGGCGATGGCCCACTTACGCAGCGGAACGCGGGAGCGCTCTAGCGCCGTGCCCGTGCGGACGCTGAAGTAGGAGCGGCAATCGCTGCACCAGTAGGGCATCGGCTTGGCATTCGGAACCTCGCTGGTACGGACGCTGCCGCAGTGGCCGCAGCATCGGTCGCCGCTCCACAGGTGCGACTCGAACCAGCAAACGGCCGTTTGCTCGTCCGGGAACATGTCCATCAGAGCAAGCAAGGTGATGCCCTCCCTGTTAGCCTTGCCCGGTCCCTTATGTGCTTTGTTTGCTAAGACTTCCACTAGATTCATGGTAGCGAAATCCGGTGGCTATGTCAAGTCAGATTTATAATTCCCAAAGCGATGGATTCGCCCAGAGCAGCTTGAAGCAAGAGTCGCCGGCTGCGAGGTCTGTGGATGGGGCAGGCATTGTGTGCCCGCGGGGAGGCCTGCGGTGAAGCCCAATCAGCCAGCTCCTGCGTTTGGAACGGCCGGTCGCGGCTTGGGCTAGCGTGGTATTGAAGCGGCCTGCCCGCTGAGGACTCTTGGCCCTGGCTGCTAAGGCTTGCGTTCCGACGAAGGGCTTCCGGTAGCGAGTGCCCGGAGTTGCTTCTGCAATGCCCGCGCTTGCTCCTCTGCTGCCCGCCTGGATTTCGCCTCGGCATTGGCGCGTTCCTCTGCTGCCCGTCTGCGCTCGGCCTCCGCACTCGCGCGTTCCTCCGCGGACAGTCTGAGTTTCGCCTCCGCACTCGCGAGCTCCTCCGCGGACTGTCTGAGTTTTGCCTCGGCACTGGCGCGCTCTTCCGCTGCCCGCCGCCGTCGCTCCGATTCTCCCAACTCCCCGTCGAACTCTTCCCCCGTGCGAGGATCCCTGAACACCAGCACTGTCGCCCCGTCCTGCCGTTGGCTGCGCAGCTCCAGCCCCAAAACCCGGCTCCGCAGCCAACCACCCCGCGCGCCGCGCGCCACCGGCTGCACCGGGTTATAGCTCCCCCCGTTCGCCTCCCAGCCCTCTAAGGGCGGTGTCAGCAGCGACCCGGTCGGGTCCAGCCGCCAATACTCGCGCACGCCAATCCGGGCGTACTCCTGCGCCTTGTGCCGGGCATCCTTGGCCGCCGTTGACGGCGACGCCACCTCCAGCACGAAATCCGCGGCCTTGCCCTCTTCCCAGACCTTGTACGAACTGCGGTTCCCGCGCTGCACGCCGAACACCACCTGTAGGTCCGGCTGCAGGCAGACCTTGTTATTGCCAGGCTCGTAGTACACCAGCAGCTCCATGGCCACAAGCACGTTCTCGCGATTGCGGAAGTGGTTGTCCAAGGCCACCGTGGCCTGGCTGACGGCCTTGCCGTGCCAGATGCTCTGCGCGATCCAGTTCCCTTCCGGGTACTCGACATCCGCGGGCTCGCGCGCCGCCGCGGTCGTTGCTGGTGGGGTCAGGCTGGGAACTTCCGTTTCTGTGGCGGGAGTGACTGCCATGGCGAACTCGAACGCGCACGAACACGCTTCCCTCGTAGCATACAGGCTCCGGCGCAGGTGGCCCGGCGGCTGGCGCAGCGGGCCCGCTCAGACTGGCCTGCAGTGGCGTAGTCGGCGACCAAGCGAGGCAGGCTGCGGCCTTGCCGGCACGGCACTTTGTTCTTGGGCACGGAGGTGGACGGGTGTAGCCATCGCCTGGTAGTGATCATGACAGACGCATCGATTTCGCATTCAGCCACGTAGCAGCAACACTTCAAGGCGCAACCCCTGGCAGCTCAAGGCCAGCGCAATGCTGTGTGCCGGGAGCCGCCGCCGGACCGACCCAACGGGCAGGCCGATCTGACTCGCCACCTGTCGGCTGGCCTTGGATGCGGATCGTAGGGAATCAGGCTCGTATTTGAACTGCGCGTCGCGCAACAACCGCCCCAAAGGAATCTCGTTCTTGAGCGAGCGGAGCGCAAGAGCAGTGATAGACTGAGGGTGGGCTCCGGAACCGTGCAGCGGGATGCTGTGAACTCCGCCAGGTCCGGGAGGAAGCAACGGTAGCGGCCTCTGCCGCGTGCCGCGGGCCTCCGGGGTCCATCTTCGGCGCAATTCGGGACCCTCTCGATGTACCAGGTCATTGCGCGCAAGTACCGTCCTCAGAGATTCGAGGAGGTTGTCGGCCAAGCCCACGTCAAGCTGACGATCAAGAACGCTATAGCCCAGCAGCGCATCGCGCACGCCTACATTTTTTCCGGCCCCCGCGGGACCGGCAAGACCACCATGGCTCGCATTCTGGCCATGGCCCTGAATTGGGAGGGCGGCCCCAGTTCGTCTCCCGATCCGGACTCGCAGGCCTGTAAGGAGATTGCCGCCGGCTCGTCGCTGGACGTGGTCGAGATCGATGCCGCTTCGAATCGCGGAATCGATAGCATCCGGGAATTGCGCGAAAGCGTCAAGTATCGGCCCGTCCGTGACCGCTACAAGGTCTTCATCATCGACGAGGCGCACCAGATAACCACTGATGCGTTCAACGCCCTGCTCAAGACTCTGGAAGAGCCTCCCGGCTGGACGGTCTTTGTGCTCTGCACCACCGAGCCGCAGGCCATCCCGGCCACGATAGCCTCGCGTTGTCAGAGCTTCGCGTTCCAGTCTGTGGAATTGCAAGAGGTGATCCAGCACCTTGCCAAGATCTGTGCCAGCGAAGGCGTGGCTGCTGATGACGACGCACTGACCGCTGTCGCGCTGGCAGGCGACGGGTCAGTCCGCGATTCGCTTTCGACCCTAGATCAGGCGATTGCAGCGTTTGGCAGCAAGCTGGAGGCACAGGCTGTTCGCGACCTGCTGGGAGTGATCCCCAGCGAGGGAACGGCGCGGATTCTCGGCGCGATCCGGGACGGCGACCCAGCCGCCATGCTGGCACTTGTCGACGACCTGTTCCAACAGGGCCGGAATGCGCAGCACTTCTGCGGCGAGCTAACGCGGCAATTTCGGAATCTCATGGTGATGAAGGTCGCCGGCCACGGCACGAGGCTCGTGTCGGCGAGCCATGCCGAGCGCGAAGCGGCTAAGGACTGGCTGGAAACGTTCTCGCAGGACGATCTGACCCGCTACGTGCAGATCTTGCTCAGTCTCTACCAAGACCTCCAGCAATCCACGCAGCAGCGGTTTCGGTTGGAGATCGGGTTGCTGAAGCTTGTGCATGCCGGCCGGTTGGCGCAGATTGAGGAGGTCTTGAGCGGGCTCGGCTCGCGCAAAGCGCCTCGAACCCGCGTCGATGGCGAGGGCAGGCCTCGGGCCGCGCCGCCCTCGGAGTCGCAAGCAGCGCCAGCGCCGCCGAGCGCAGCCGGACCCGCCCCGGAAGCCGGGGCTGCCGCGCCAGCGGGCGGCTTCAAGGAACAGCTCGTAGACTCGCTGGTCCAGGCTCAGAATCAGACCCTCGTCGATGCCGTCCGGGCCAGTCGCGTAGAACGCCAAGATCGCGTGGTGACGATCCATGCTTCTGCGGATTGGTTCGCGACTTTCAAATTGGATCTGCCGCTCTTGGAAGCCACCGTGACCGCCGTGATAGGGGCCAAGCCGGATGTTAGACTCGTAGCCAGCGAGGCCGCGCGGCAAGCCGAACAGCGTCCGAGAGATTCCTCAGCCAACGCAGGTGCTGGCAGTTCTGGTAGCGACGACGACATCAGCGCGCGCGCCGAATCCGATCCCGCAGTCCAGGCATTCACCAAGCGTTTCGAGGGCCGCGTCACCAATGTAGTGGACTTGAGAGAGAAGACACCGTGAAGATCCCAGGCAATACCAAGAAGATGTTCGAGCAGGCCAAGCAGATGCAGGATCGCCTCAAACAGGAGGTTGACGCGGTTCGCGTCGAGGCTTCGACTGGAGGCGGGATGGTGACTGTCAGCATGGACGGCAACAAGACCGTGACCGGAATCAAGATTGATCCGGAAGCTGCCGAGGACATCGAGATGCTCGAGGACATGGTCCAAGGGGCGGTCAACGAAGCCGTGCGGCGTGCCGACGAAGAGGCGCAGCGCAGAGTCAGCGGTCTCATGGGCGGCATGTTTGCCGGCGGGATGCTACCGCCGGGAATGCAAGGCTAGGCTCCGAACAGCGCGCCGAGCGAGGGTGGGTCATGGCCGCTGGCGATTTGGCTGCACCGATGGCCCGGCTCGTAGACGAGTTGAAAAGGCTGCCGGGAGTGGGTGCAAAGTCGGCGCAGAGACTCGCCTTTCACCTGCTGGGCATCGAACGTGCCAAGGCCGAGAACCTAGCTAACGCAATCCTTTCGATGCGCGAGCGGGTGCGGCTGTGCAGCCGTTGCAACAACATCGCCGAGGGCGATCTGTGCCCGATCTGCAGCGATCCGAGGCGCGACCACGAGTTGGTTTGCGTCCTAGAGCAGCCCAACAACATCATGGTGCTCGAGCGGACACGCGCCTACACAGGCGTGTACCACATCCTGCACGGCGCGCTGTCGCCGTTGAGGAGCGTGGGGCCAGAGGATCTCAAGATCAAGAATCTGATTGAGCGGATGCGGGACAACCCTATCCGAGAGATCATCTTGGCGACCAGTCCGACCACCGAGGGCCAAGCGACTTCGGCCTATCTGAGCCGACTTCTCAAGCCGCTGGATGTCAAGGTCAGCCGCATCGGCTTGGGAATTCCCATCGGCACAGAGCTGGAGTTCATCGACGAGGCGACGATGATCGAGTCGATCGAGGGGCGGCGCGAACTTTGATGAAGCTCGCGCCCGCTCAGGCGGCTGGGTGCGCCAGCATGAACTGTTTGATGAGTTCGACCAGTTCGGGCGCGGCATCCTCTTGACAGAAGTGGGCGGCGTGTTCTAACTCCGTCAACGTTCCGTCCGGGAACAGCGCCCGGAAATCGGCCATTGCCAGCGCTGGCGGAATGGCCTTGTCAAGCATGCCTTCGGCGAGCATGGCCGGCTTCGAGCGCAGCGCCGGGACGCCCGACGCACCCGCTTTGACGTAGTCCCCGATCCTGTTCAGGGCGACGTCCAGCGGGAATTCGACCGCGCCCTTGCATTCGTCCGGGCTGCTGAACGGTGCCGCGTACGCCCGCACCGCGGTTTCGTCCAGCCCTGTCGCGCAGCCCAGCCGACCGATCAGGTCGGCCACGTGGTTGCCCAAGTCCTGCATTCTCTCGTAGTAGGAGCCGTCCGCTTCGGCGGCGCGCACCCAGCGGAACCAATCGGACTCGTGCAACTTAGGAGGTCTTGGTGCATCGCGTGGAGCCACCATCGCTCCGTACCCGCAGATGCTATTGAGCAGGCAGATGCGGGCGACCCGCTCGGGGTGCCGCACTGTGTAGGCGGTCAGCATCGGTCCTCCCCAGTCCTGCCCGACGAAGGTGATGCCGCTGAGTCCGAGTTCATCGATCAGAGCCGCTAGGTTGTTGACGTGGGTTTCTAGCGTGTACGTCTTGTCCTGTGGCGTGTCGCTCTTGCCGAAGCCCATGTGGTCTGGCACGATCACGCGCCAGTGCTTGGCAAGCTCGGGCACGAACTTCCGGTAGATATAGCCCCAAGTCGGCTCTCCGTGCAGGCAGATGATGGGCTCACCCCGGCCTTCGTCGATATAGTGCATGCGGAATCCCGCAACGTTGCTAAAGTGCGGCGCAAACGGGAAGGTGCCGTCAAAGGTCTCGTAGGGATCGATCATGCGTGCACCATCATAGGACTCCCGCGAGGCCGTATGGTGTTCCGAGTACGTGTAAGAAGTATTTTCGCCCACAAGTCCCCTTGCGTCTATGAGTTAGGAGATTAGGCCGAAAATTCCCGGCAAGACGCCAATACAGACTCGGTAGCACACAGTAGGGATGGTGATTTTTCTCCCATCCCCGTCGACGTTTGAGTGAGGATCCAGGAGCACTGCAACGCGCCGGGGTCCAGACCGGACAGATTGCCTGCGATGGCAACTTTTGAAGTGAATGGAAGGATGATCCATCCAGCACGTTCACAAGGAGTGTGCCGAACAACCAGGCATCTTTCCGGCCGAGGGGCGGGAACCGTGCCAAACTGCGAATTCTGCGACTACCGCCGCCGCCTCTTCGGGCGCAACGCCAGCAGGACCCAGCGCTACCGCTGCCTGCGATGCAGGCGGACGTTCTCCGGGCCTCGCCGCTGCACCGGGAACATGTATCTGCCGTTTGCGACCGCGTGCCGAGCGACCGACATTCTACTGGAGGGCAACTCGATCCGGTCGACCTCAAGGCTCCTCGGGATCAAGGCCACCCAATTCCACCCCATCCGCTTCGTCACGCCAGCACTGCCGTAGCCGAGGGACCGGATCCTCTTAGGAGCCGGGCCTTGTCACACCTTCCGGAGAGCGGTTCGTGCTACTCCGCTTGGCCCAAGTCGTCAACATGTCAAGCGATGACAAGTACTTGTGCTATTCGCAGAAGCCAGACCACAGGCAGCCTGCACTCACGGCCGCTGGTCCCGAAGTGCTTGCTACTCCGCCTTCTTGTACCGCCTGATTTGCGCCGCAAGTTCACGGTGGGGCAACCGGACGCTCGGGTCGTGGGCAAGATCGTGACGGACCGCTAGCAGGCAGGAATTCTAAATTTGGCCTTTTTCTATCTCGCGAGCCGCTGAGAGGCCGGCAGCAAGAGACCAGTTTTTGGGCCTTGACTTTGCCGGCAGCACTTTCAAACATAAAGTGTGGCCCCCGTTTCCAATTCCCGAGTGCTCGAGTCCCTTCTGGACCGCTTCCAACAAACCGCCGGCACCCTGCCCGACCCTCGCAAAGGTTCCAACAAGCGCTATGCCGTCGCCGATGCCGCGGCCTGCGCCCTCGCCACGTTTTTCTTCCAGTGCCCCTCCTTCCTCGACTTCCAGCGGCGCTTGTTCGAGCAGTCCGCCCGCTCCAACTGCCACGCGCTGTTCGGCGTGAGCAAGATTCCCAGTGACAATCACATTCGGAATCTGCTCGATGATCTCGACCCCGCGCTGTTCGCCGACCTCTTCCCCCTGTGTCTCGACACCCTCCGCGAGCAAGGCGGCCTCGACCCCTTCCTGCGTCTCGGCGGGCGCGTGTGCATCGCCCTCGACGGCATCCAGTTCCAGTGCTCGGACACGATCCATTGCGAGCAGTGCTCCACCCGCCATGTCGGCAAGCACAAAACCAAGCAGTTCTTCCACACCATGCTCTCAGCCAGCGTGGTGGCCGATGGCCACAACCGCGTCCTGCCGCTCATGCCGCTGTTCGTCCAGCCCCAGCATGAGCCCGCCGCGCAGTGCCCGGAGTTGACCGAAGAGCAGCGCAAGCAGGATTGCGAGCGCAACGCTGCCAAGCGCTGGCTGCCCGCCTACCTGCCCGCTCTGCGGCCCTACCGACCGGTCCTGCTGGGCGACGATCTGTACTGCTGCCAGCCCATCTGCAGCCTCGTCGCCGAGCTCGAAGCGGACTTCCTGTTCATCTGTAAGCCCAGCAGCCACAAGACGTTATACGAACAGCTCCCCAAGCGCCGCATCTGGTCCAGCGGCTGGCTGCAGACCCGCAACCAGCGCAAGCAGGTCGAGCAGCATCGCTACCAGTGGAGAAACAACGTGCCCGTGCGCGCTGGTGCTGACGCCCTCAAGGGCACCTGGATTGACTTCGAAATTTGGCGCAAAGGCGAGCGCACCTACCACAATTCGTTCTTCACCAGCCTCAAGGTCACCGCCGACAACGTGGCCGAGATCGCGCGGGTAGCGCGCGCCAGATGGAAGATCGAGAACGAGCAGTTCAATTGCTTGTCGCGCCAGGGCTACAACCTCAAGCACAATTTCGGGCACGGCCGCCAGGGTCTGGCCAATCTGCTCGCCACGCTGAACCTGTTCGCCTTCGCGCTGCATGCGGTGCTGGACTGCGTCTGCGAGCTGTGGCGGCAAGGCCGGAAGCGCCTCGGTACCCGGCGCAATTTCTTCGCGACCCTGAAGTTCCTCACGGAGTGGTTCTGCTTCCCCAGTTGGACCGCCCTGTTGGAGACCGTCGTGCGCAAGCGCCCGCCACCGCCCGCGGCCGGGGTGCCCGCGGGCGCCCCCTGACGAGGCAACCTGCCCGCCATCCTGCCAGCGCCAGGCTTCTCTTGCAGAGGCCCTCAGCCGGGGTGCGTCGCGGCCAGTCCAGGACCGCCTCAGGGCCGCTGCCACACGACTCACAGCCTCGGATGCCGAGTCCACAGCCGTCCGCTCACCCCGCAACCGGTTCCAACGGCGCACGCAAACGCTCCCAGATTCCACCCCACACGAGTCAGCCTACCTATTTTGAGAATTGCTGGCTAGCAGGATCTCGGTTGGTGCGAGGCCAATGTTGTGAATGGGGCTTATAGACGAGAGTGCCGAGTCAGGCAGCTTCCGCATACGGTTCTGGAGCGACGCACGGCCCAACGGCCCACGTTTGCGCTCCGGCGGCGATAACCCCGGCCGCCAAGATGTTCAGCGCGGCATTGACATCCCGATCCGCGACCAAGCCGCAGCTCACGCAGCGGTAGGTCTCCGACTTGCCCGGATGGTTCCGGGCACCGCACCGACTGCACTGCTGGGACGTGTAGTGCGGGTTCACTTCTACGAACTCTCGACCGGCCCACTCTGCCTTATAATTCCGAGTTGTAACTGTAGAAGTGACCAATTCTGCGCCAAGACCTCCCGGTTGAGCCCGGCCTTGGCCTTAACCTGCGAGCCCGGCTCCGCCGCCGTCCCCTTGGCCGAGCGAGTCATGTTCTTGGTGCGCAGCTTCTCGACCGCGATCAGCCCGTGCTGGCGGATGATCTCGGTCGTGGCCCGGTGACAGGCGTTGCGTTTCCGCACGTGCTCCTTGCGCGCCTGCCGCGCCACGGCTGCCCGGCGCTTGCCACGGTTGCGGCTGCCCTGCCGGCAGCGCGCCAGCGCCCGCTGCAACTTGCGCTGCCGCTTGCGATTGCGCCGAGCGCGCGCGTAGCGCGTGCCGTCCGAGCAGGTCATGCGTTTACGGACGCCCAGGTCGATGACCACCGCCGTGACCGACGCTGGCAGCGCTTGCCGTTCGACCTCGTACACCAGCGACGCTTCCCACTTGCGGCCGCGCTTGGTCAGCCGCACCGCCTTCAGCGGCGCGTCCAGCGGCAGGCTCCGCCCGCTGTAGGCCCGCAGGCGCGGAAACCCCTTCACGTGAATCAGGTAGTGCCCGTTCTGGCAGCGCACCATGCCGTTGTGCGGGTCAGCCAAGTCGATCGTCACACAGCGGCGGATGGAGCGGAATCTGGGGAAGCCGGGAGCCTCGCCCGCCCGTAGGCCCCGAGAGCAATCTCGCCCAAGCCGTGCTCGTTGGCTGCCCGCAGCTGCGTCAGCCATTTGCACTGGTCGTAGAAGCTGAGCGACTCCTTGCGTTCCTGGTAGGCCGTCTTGCGGCGCTCCAGCGCCTGATTGTAGAGCCAGTTCAAACGCCCGAGGAGCGACTCCATCATGGCGTACCCTCCCGGGCTCAGCTTCAGCCGAACCAAGAATGTAGCAGGGGCTGTCATCTACGATTGTTCTATTTTGATCCTAACATATTCGCTATGCACTCATAAACACGACATAGAATCCCTCACATGGTTTCGGCACTCACATCTGTAATTCCCTTGTGAATCTGATCAATCACACACAGAATCCCGTGGACCTCCAAGCAGTTGATTTCGGCGAGCGCCCTCAACCCACCGTCACCGGTGAGCAGCATGCAGTCCTCGCAACTCTCCGCAAGGGCGAATGCGAAGGCGTCATGAATTGAGAGTTGCGGGTGCTCGCTAACGATCGCTCGAGCACGAAGGACGCTCTTTGCTGGCAACTCTACTACTTTGAGTCCTCCCCGCAATAGTAAGTCCTTCTGGGCGGGCGTGAACCGGACGAGTTCCTCCTCGAAGAGCGCGTCCGGGATCAGAACTTCATACGGCAATCCTAGGAAGGCCTCTAGCAACGACGCCTAAGATCAATGAGGCAACTGCTGTCACTGACTATCAGTCGCATTGCTGTGCTGTGGACCCTTCAGGCCTGCCTCCACTTCCGGAAGGGGTGTTCTCAGCAGTTCCGTACCCTTCGCGAGCGAGATCAGGCCCTCTGCGAGTGCGCGGTAGCACAGGCGCTCGAACCGGGCTGGGCGTTCGCGCTGCCCCCGCTGGTCGCTTGGTTCGATTTCTTCGGGTTCCTTGGTGCGCCAGCCGCGAGCGATCGTCTGGTAGGCATAGGTGAGCGTTGATTTGCTGATGACGTTCAGCTGCCGCAAACGAACGAGTAGCGCGGATCCACTGACCCGGTAAACGTGCTTGAGTTCGATCAATTCCTTATAGCCCAAGGCGTTTCGACGCTTTCCGACTTCTCGCAGCAAGTGTTCCCGAGGCATCAGGAAAGCGCCGGCGAACGTGTTGGCGGCTTGTTCTTCGTCACGATCCGATAGGGTGTCGGTCTCGATCAGCCGATGGGCCAGCTCATGGGCCAGCGTGAACCGGCGGCGTTCAAGCGTGAATCGCTCGTTCGCGACGACGACTGGCAAATCCGGCCGTCCGGTAGGACGCCTGACGAGGCAGGTAAGTCCGGAGACGCGGTTGGGCAACACGACGGTCAGAACCTTCAGTCCGTTTTCCTCCAGCAGTTCGGTCATGTTGGGGATTGGATCGAGCCCCAGGCGCCATTTCTCGCGCGCATCGGCAGCCAGCTGTTCCGCGTCGCGCACTTGGCCTAACTCTCTCGGCGGTTCGATCGGGCATTGCCAACGTGCACTGTCTAGCTCCAGCACCGCCTCTATTCGCAAATAGCGTTCGATCCACTCAAGCACCTCCGTTTCGACCTTTGCCCGATCCCGAGCTGTCGTGTTTGTCTTGGTGCGGAACTCGACTCCTTGGGCCTCGATGCCCTGCGTATCCAGCAGGTAACTCACAGAGACGTCCATGGCTCTTGACAGCACAATCAGAACGCCCGAACTGGGGATACTTTCTCCTCGCTCGTACTTCCCAATGGCTTGAGCCGTCACTCTCCCGTCGATGGCGGCCGAGAGGCCACGCAGCGACAGCCCGGACTTGCGGCGCGCCAGTCTAACTCGGTCAGCGATCATGTCTCCTTCCGGAGCAGGAGTTTCCAATCGACCTACTTCTATATGTATTGTAAACTAGAACAGGAGCAACCATATGGCCTTGCTGCGAATTCCACCCACTAATTCCGTTCTCGACCTGCCTTGGCTGCAATCGGTCCCAGCGGCGGCGCTGCCTTTTCCAGCGCTAGGGCACTGTCCTTCGTTCAAGCGTCCGAAATGGATAGCCGTCGGCCAGCGCTTCACGACGTTCCAAGCCAACCTTCAACTCACTTGGCCGCAACAACTCGATGCGGCCACGAAGCTCCGCAGCGTCACCAAATGCCTTAATCGGCATTGCTACGAATCGGCCTCTGAACGGACCAATAGCCTCCTGATCGGCTCATGGGGCAAGGAAACGGCGAGCCGGCCGCCACGCGACGTCGACCTCAATTTTCTGCTGCCGTCGGCCGAGTATCATTTGAGATAGCTTCAGGCAAGCGGCCGAGCGTTTCAGGATCTCGGCGTTTGCTCGCCGGCCGCTCCTTACGGAGCGCTCTTGTCAGCCTTCCCCTGTGATTGCCAGCAGGAAGCGCGGGCAACACTATTTCGGCGCGCTATGCGAGTCTGGCCCCGAGACCGGACAATCGCGGTTGCCTGCGCGTCTGCGCCCGGCGCTCTTGCTCGGGGCAGTTCCGGCATCGCCTCGCTGAGGCCAACGCGCTTCGGCTCCAAGGCTGCCAGTGCTAAACTCTTGCGCATCAAATCCAACATGCGACGTTTGCATCCCGCCTTGCTTCTGCTCTTCCTTGCCGTGCCTGCTATCGCGCTGGCGGCATCTCCCCCGAACTTCATCGTGCTATTTGCTGACGACCAAGGCTGGGGCGATCTCGGGGTGTACGGCCATCCGGACATCCGTACGCCGCACATCGACCGCATGGCGGCGGAGGGTATGCGCCTGACTAGCTTCTATGCCGCGCCGTTTTGCGGCCCTTCGCGCGCCGCCCTGATGACAGGATCGTATCCGCCGCGTGTCAGCCTCGACTTTAACCACGGCCCCGGGGCCCCTACCGGAATCCACCCGGACGAGATTACCGTGGCCGAACTGCTCAAGGGCAGGGGCTATGCCACCAAGATGATCGGCAAGTGGCATCTCGGTGACGCCCCGGAGTTCCTGCCTCATCGGCACGGATTCGACAGCTGGTTCGGGATTCCCTATTCCAACGACATGTGGCAGTACCACCCCGTGATGCCGATCCGCCCGCCTGAGAACGAGCGCATGATTTCGGCTCGCGAGCGCGCGGCCATGACCGGGTTCGCCGGACAGGGCAACTACTACGACTTGGAGAAGGGGCAAGGGTTTCCGCAGCCGCTGCCGCTGATGCGCGATGACGAAGTGCTGGAGACCGACTCCGACCAGCGCAACCTGACCACGCAGTACACCGAGTTGGCGCTCAGCTTCATCGAAGAGAGCAAGGACACCCCGTTCTTCCTGTACCTGCCTCATGCCATGCCGCACGTACCGCTCTTTGTCAACAACCGCCGCTGGGGCAAGTCGCTGCGGGGCCGCTATGGCGATGTCATTGAAGAATTGGATTGGTCGGTCGGTCAAATCTTGGGCAAGCTAGTCGAGTTGGGCCTAGACCGCAACACTCTGGTGGTCTATACCTCCGACAACGGACCTTGGTTGGAATACGGCATCGACGCAGGATCCGCCGGGCATTTCAAGCTCGGCAAGGGGACCACTTGGGAGGGCGGCATGCGGGTTCCGGGGATATTCCGGATGCCCGGGCGGATTCCCGCCGGGCGGGTGAGCTCCGCAGTTGCGGCCAATATGGACCTCCTGCCCACGTTTGCCGGACTCGCAGGTGCCGACCTGCCGGACGACCGAGTGCTCGATGGCCGGGACCTTTGGCCGTTGCTGAGCGGTGCGACCCAAGAGTCACCGCACGAGTACTTCTATTTCTTCGCAGGCCGAGGACGACAGCAGCGGACCCGGCTGCAAGGCATTCGCAAGGGGCGGCACAAGCTCCGCCTGGCCAACGGAGCCGACGGGCAACTTGAAGCCGCCGAACTCTACGACCTGTACGCCGATGCCGGCGAGAAGTTCGACATCAGTTCGCGCCATCCCAACCTCGTAGAGGATCTGCTCGCCCAAGCACGAGCCTTTTTGGCCGAACTTGCGCAGTCGACCCGTCCGCTAGGCGGGACCTAGGCACGCCTTGCTGCTAGAGCCTAGAGCAGCTACAGGGACGGGATTTCGAAGAGCAGCCCGCCGAAGAGGAGCCAGGCGATCAGCAGCGTCCACGCGATATTGATGCCTTGGGCCAGCAGGAATGCGATCGCCGGTCGCCCCTCGTCCATGGACACCAAGTCGCGAAACCGCGTTTCGAGGCCGATGCAGACGAAGGCTAGGGCGAACCACCACGTGCGCAGGCCTTTCATCAGGTCCTTGGTCGAGTCCACGAACTCGGCGCTGAAGGCGAACGAGAACAGTAGCGACGCCGCGATGAAGCCGAGCACGAACTTTGGAAAGCGCTCCCAGATGATCGCGGCGGACGGCTTCTGGCCGGTTGCCGCCCCGCTGCGGAAGGTCCACCAAACCGAGAGCGCGAATGCCGCTAAGCCGAGCATCGCATTCTGGGAAAACTTGACGATCACGGCGGCGTTCATGGCGGAATCGCCCACGATCTCGCCCGCTGCCACCACCGCCCCCGAGGTGTCGATGGTGCCGCCGAGCCAGGCTCCGCCCACCACTGCGGGGATATCGAATTGGGAGATGACCCACGGCATGACCAGCATCATCGGAATCGCCACGACTAGGACTAGGGAGGTGACGTAGGAGAGCTTCTTGCGGTCGCCCTGCACCGCGCCGCACGCCGCGATGGCTGCCGAGACGCCGCATATGGACACGGCCGTGGCGAGCATGGCGGAGAATTCGTCGTCGACGCGCAGCTTCTGGGCGATCCAGAAGCAGACGTACCAGATCACGAGGATGACCAAGAGCGCCTGTGCGATTCCCAGCGCTCCCGCTTGCAGGATGTCTCCGATGAGGATGTTGGACCCGAGCACGACCAGCCCGGTCTTGATGTAGTACTCGGTGCGCGCCGCGGGTTGCAGCCAGCGCGGAACTGTCAAGACGTTGGAGATGAACAGGCCGATGAAGAGCCCGGTGATGACGTAGGTCACCCCGGCGGCCTTTATGGCAGCGTTTCCGGCCAAGAACTGCGCCAGCCAGCCCAGCAGGAAAACGGCTGGGAATGCGATTCCGAACGCCTTCAAGTTGCCGCCCATCAGCTTGACGCCGATGCCGGCCAAGACCATGAGCAGAGCGCCCAAGGCCACGACCGCCTTGACGCCTTCGCCCGTAAAGAGCGAGCCCACCGATCCCGGGTCCCATGAAAATCCCGGCAAAGCTGGCCGCAGGCCAGCCAACGCGAGCAGGACAAGCGCGAAACCCAGCCAGCATGCGACCCAGTCTTCGGACGAGAGCAGGCTGGAGCGGCGATTGGAAGCGGCGGTCATGGACGTGTTCCCGGGAGCGCTTGATAGGGTAGCGCGATCCGCTGCGAGCTGTGCATCGCTGCGAACGCGCTAACTCGCCTTCTCGGCACCGAGGCCGGTATTGGCCCTCACGCTCAGTTCGTAGTACTTGTGCTCGGCCGAGGGTTCCCGCGATAGCAGCGAACCGACAAAGGCAGCCAAGAAGCCAAGCGGAATGCTGACGATACCCGGATTCTTGAGCGGGTACAGGGCTTGCGCCTGGATCATGCGCCGGGCGCTCTCGGCCACCTCGGGACCGTCGATCCCCATGAAGCTCGGGCTGACCAGAATCAAACCCACCGAAGAGAGCAGTCCGGCCGCCAGACCACAGACAGCCCCCCGCGTGGTGAATCTCTTCCAATAAAGCGAGAACAGGATTACGGGCAAATTGGCCGAAGCGGCGACGGCGAAGGCTAGCCCAACCAAGAACGCGACGTTGGCGTTTGGTCCGAGTCCAATGGCGATCAAGATCGAGACCGCGCCCACGACGAAGGCGGTCCAGCGGGCCACTCGCACCTCTTCTCCAGGGCGGCGCTCGCTGCCGTGGTGCAGTACGTTGGAATAGAAGTCATGCGCGAATGAGGTCGAAGCGCTGATGGTCAGCCCGGCGACCACTGCGAGGATCGTGGCAAAAGCGACGGCCGAGATGAACGCAAAAAAGACATCGCCTGCCAGCGCCTGTGCTAGCAAGGGAGCGCTCATATTGGTTCCGCCGTTAGCGGTGATTTGGTCCGGACCCACGATCGTCGCCGCACCGAAGCCGAGGAATGTTGTCATGATGTAGAACGCCCCGATCAGCAACATCGCCCAGAACACGCTCACTCGCGCCGTCTTGGCGTCCGGCACTGTATAGAAGCGGATCAGGATGTGGGGCAAGCCGGCTGTGCCGAAGATCAGCGCCATACCCAGTGAAATCAGGTCGAGGGCTCCGTAGGGAGGCTTGTAATACAAGCCGGGCTCCATGAAGTTCCGGGTTACGACGGCGCCGTCTGCCTGCATCCTGATGCTGGTGGCAGTCTCGAACAGCGCGCCGAGATTGAAGTCGAAGTGGGCGAGGACCAGCACGCTGAGCAGCAACGTGCCGCTCATCAGAAGCACGGCCTTCACGATTTGCACCCAAGTCGTGGCTAGCATGCCGCCGAAGACCACGTACACGATCATCAGGACCCCGACGCCAGTGACAGCCGTGGTGTAGCCGATTCCGGACCCCGCAAGCAACAGGCTGACCAGCGCGCCGGCTCCCACCATCTGGGCAATCATGTAAAACGTCGACACCGTTATGGTGCTCAGCGAGGCCCACGCCCGCACCGGGCGCTCCCGCAGCCGATACGCCAGCACGTCGGCCATCGTGTACTTGCCCGAATTGCGCAACGGCTCGGCGACGACGAGCAGGACGGTGAGGTAGGCAACCAGGAAGCCCACCGAGTACATGAAGCCGTCATAGCCGTAGAAGGCGATCAAGCCGGCGATGCCTAGGAACGACGCAGCGCTCATGTAATCGCCGGAGATCGCGAGGCCGTTTTGCCAGCCGGTGATGCGCCGTCCGGCGGCGAAGAAGGCGCTCTCGCCGGACGAGCGGCCGGCGGCCCAGTAGGTGATTCCGAGAGTTGCGGCGATGAACGCCAAGAACATCAGCAGTGGAAGCGACACGTTATTCGCCTCCGCCGTCCGGACCGGGCTTGGCTGCTTCCGCTAGGATGTCCTCCGACATCGTGTCGAACCGAGTCGCAAAGCGCATGTAGATGAACGCGATAGCCCACGCCATTAGGAACTGCGAGAAGGCGAACAGGTATGCCCAGTTGGCCTTGCCCCAAGCAGGACGGGCCATCATTTCAGGCCAGTAGCCGACCAAGACGGGCAGGGCGAAGTAATAAGCGATGAAGAACACCGTCATGGCACAGACCGCGCGCGCCTTCTGCCTGATCAGGCGCCGGTAGGGCTCCGCTGCGTAGATTCTGTCCCAGGTGCTCATTGCAGTTGACACAGCATACCACCAATGAAAGAGCCGCCGTCCGGGAACTCGGCCGTTGGCCCCAAACTAGGAGATTCGCTTGCAAACAACAGATTCTAAATGGTTTGTATCGTGTTGAACAGTCTGGAAGCAAGGAACGCTATTAGGCCGATGCTCAAACCAGGGGACTTAGCTTGTCGCGCAGCACATTCTCGAAGTCTTTGCGGCTCACTGTCTTCGCTGCTAGCAACTTGTCACTGGACTCTTCCAGTGTCAGGACCTCCCAGTGCCCGCGCACTAGTTTGAGACTACCGTCGGCATTGATCGAAAGCTCGGGCACGAGCCAGATGATGTCGCCGTCCCCGAGATCTTGGCTTGGATTCGGACTCGGCCCTCCGAGTGATTCGAAGAACGGCAAGTCCACCGCTACGGCCAGCTTGGCACCCCAGCGCCTTAGAGTTGGAACCTTGATCTGGAGCTGCGGCATTAGTCGCTTTGCGCCGGACGAGCGCCAGTCGGGGCGTCGCACCGCGTCCGGGAACGCTGGTTCGCTCGGGCGTCGTCGCAGGGCTCTGAACTCGCCTTCCATCCCCTTTCCGGAAAAATACACAGCTTGGATCTCGAGCCCATACCAAGCTAGGTTGTTGCCTGAAGTTCTCGCAACGACGAGATCGATCTTGCCGGCGGACTTGTTGGTCTCGGTCCCGAGCATGAAGGGGACCTCCCGGGCGACCTGGGTCTCTTCTGGGTTGAACCCGGCGATTTCGGAGAGCCACCGGACCAAGAGCTGATCCTCTTCAAAGCGCTTCGGGCAGGTGATCACGGGTCGGCCCACTTGCTCTCCCAGCAGACCGTCCGGCGCTTGATCATAGAGGCGGATTGAGCAGACACCACTGCGCTTGTTGCAAGTTCTGCCGTCTTGGAACGGGCACGGGCGGGGCGGATGGCTGGCCCCAGACGTGCCTGTAGCAACTGGCGCAGCGGACGTTGCACGTTCCGCTATTTCGGCGGAGGATAGCCCGCTGAACGGCCTGCCGAACCATTCTGAGATGCCGTATCTGGGCTTCACGCAAACACCGTACGCGGAGTGACGACCAACTCGGCAATCTGGTTATGGTGCCCATTCTTCATCATCACCCTAACGGCGTGGAAACGGTGCTTGTGGATAAGGGTCGCAATCTCGGGGGACTCGTCATAGGTCATCAAGAACTCCGCCCCACTATCGGACATCAGTTCGAAGAGGCGGGGATGGTCGATCTCGTGATGGGCGTAGAGTCGTTTCCCAGCGTTCTTGCCCCCGGCCGTGTATGGCGGGTCAAGGAAAACCGCGACTCCTGTTTGCTTGTGCAAGAGACCCTCTAGGAAGGTCATAGCGTCGCCCTCCAAGAATCCGATCTTTCCATTGCAGCGCATGATTGCTTGCAAGCGTTTTGCGATGGTCTCGGGATACCAGCGAGAGCCTAAGCCTTTTCCGTTCTCGCCAACTTTGGTAAATGCTGCTCCAGGCGCCAAGACCCCGCCCCGCTTGGTGCGATTTAGGACCAAAGTGCGAAATCCGTGCTCCACGACGTCCTTCGGTGTTTCGGAAGTCAGCTCGTTGACAGCGGCACGCGTGAGTTCGAATTGCACGACTTTGTCCGCCAGGGCTCTACCGTGTCCTAGTGCAGCATGCCAAAACGCAGCCACGTCCCGATCGACCTCGAGCATGAGGCATCGATCGGTCCACTGCTCCATCACCGCGGTAAGGGATACGATTCCACCTCCGCAGAACGGCTCGATTAGGACGTGCGGCTTGGGTGCGGCCTGCGTGAGCCACCTCTTGATGTGCGGGATGAGCCAAGTCTTGCCGCCCGGGTACCGCAAAGGACTGCGCTGCGTGACCGATGCGACGTTAACCGCTGGCAGCGGAGAGGTCGGAAATACCTCCGCTCGCAGGTCGTTCCGTTGATGCGTAGATTGCCGCCCGCTATGCGGCTGCCCGCTTAGCTTGAAGCTCGACTGGGTGGACGCGTGCATCTGCTAGAACGACACTCTCCAACTATAGTCTAGGCGGATGATGGGAGTCGCAGCTAGGGCCGAACCGAACTGCGAAGTGCCCCACAATGTGGCGGGAGTCATCATTCGCGATTGGCTACAGTGGGCGCGTGACGGATTGGCTAACGGTCGCGCAGAGACGGCGCGTGATGCAGGCGGTCAAGGGCAAGAACACGGGTCCCGAACTGACCGTGCGCAGGATCGTGCATCGCTTGGGCTACCGCTACCGATTGCATAGGAAGGGTTTGCCGGGCCGGCCGGACCTCGTGTTCGGGCCGCGCAAGAAAGTGATCTTCATCCACGGCTGTTTCTGGCATGCGCACAATTGCGGGCACGGGCGAATGCCGGAATCACGCCAGGAGTATTGGGTCCCCAAGCTAATCGGCAACAAAGAGCGTGACCAAGCCAATGTAGCCAAGCTAGAAGCGATGGGCTGGAAGGTTCTCACTGTTTGGGAGTGCGAGATCAAGGACACTGCTGAGTTGGTGGACCGTCTCACCGAGTTCTTGAGCGCTGGGCCAAGGCCGCAAGACACTGGGTAGTTGCCTCCGCCGAGCGCCTTCGTGTCGCAGCCTAGGCGAAGTAGACCAGCATGAATACGGTGGCTGCCCCGAGCAGCCATGCCCACGGGAGTTCACTGCCCCAAAAGCTACGCGTCTCGCCGTCTCGGGCGACCGGGCGGCCCCACCAGGTGTACTGAGCGATGTCCGCCGGGACAGATCGATCCCGCGAACTCACCCAGACCAAGATCGCCAGAGCGAATGCCGAGGTCAGGGCCGTTCGGTGCAGGAAGTTGAGCTGCGCCCCGAACAGCGGCTCGAGGGCCGAACCCGGAGCCCACAACCCGTAGAGCCACTGGATGCCGAAGGAGAAGAACGGAGAGGCCAGCAGCGCCCAGAACGCGCCCGCCGCTGATGCCCGCCGCCAGAGCACGCCCCCGAGGAAGGCTACCGTGATGCCCGGCACGACATGTCCCATCTGAGCCGGCACCTTCAGGAAGAAGTTGTCCGCGGCATCCTCGGTGTAGATAACCGCCGCGATGCAGGCCGCGATGAGCACGAAGCCGACAATGCACAGCCGGCCCACCAGGATCAGCTTGCGTTCCGAAGCGTCCGGATCTACATATTTGCGGTAGAAGTCGAAGGTTAGCAGCGTCGCGCCCGAGTTCATCATCGAGTCGATGCTGGAGAGGATCGCGCCGATCAGCCCGGCAGTGATGATGCCCACCAAGCCGTAGCCGGCTGGCACGATCATCTGCACCAGCAGCGGGAATGCGTCGTCAGGCAGGGGCAATGCGGAAATCTCCCCGCGCGCCAGGCTCGAATCGAACAGCAGTCCGGCCGCCACTCCGGTGGCGATGGACACGAACGGAATCAGCAACTTGAGAAAACCCGCCGCCAGAAGTCCCACGCGAGCGTCGAAGTCGCTCTTGGCTGCCAGCGCCCGCTGCGCGATGAACTGGTTGGTCGACCAGTAGAAGATGTGAATGAGCAGCAAGCCGCTGAAGACGCCCGTCCACGGCAGCTGCGGATGATCAGGCGGCAGGTACAGGTGGAACTTTTGCTCGGCAGCGGGAAGAGCCGAATCCTTGGCCAGCAACCCGCTGAATCCGCCAATTTCCGGATGGCCGAAGACGAGCACCGCGACAAAGATGCCGGCCAGCAGCAAGAGCACGGATTGCATCACGTCGGTCCAGATGACTGCCTTTAGTCCGCCGACGATGGTGTATGTGGCCGTGACCAAGGCGAAGATCGCAATGCCGGCCGTGTAGCTGACCTCAAGCGCAGTGCCATCGAGCAGGTAGCTCAGCGCTCTGGCCCCGATGTAGAACCCAAGCGCCATGCGCACGATCACGATGGTGAGAATGTTGAAGCCGGAGTACAGTGCGCTGCTGCGGTTGTCATAGCGCTTGGCTAGGTATTCGGAGAGCGTGTACAGGCCCATGCCGCGATACAGAGGCAGGAACAGGAACGCTAGCAGCAACAGCCCCGCAATCGCTAAGAACTCGAAATGGGCCTGCGCAAACCCGATCGAGTAGCCGATTCCGAGCATGCCCACCAAGTGCTCGGCGCTGACGTTGGTGCCGAAAACCGAGCCGGCGACGCCCCACCACGGCACGGTGCGCCCGGCCAAGAAAAAGTCCGCTGCGGTCTCTTCTTTCCGTCCGGCCCACAACCCGATCCCCAGCACAGCTGCGATGCTGGCCAGGAAGATGACGATGTCGAGTGTTGCGAGCGGAATTGGCACGGCTCAAAGGGTAGCGCAGGGGCGCTTGGCGTCAGCTACCAGATCCCGATCAGCTTCCACCACAAGGTGCCGATCGTACACCACACGAGCACGTTCCAGAGAGCGACCACGAAGCCGACCGACCACCACTGCTTGAAGCTGGCGTAGTCCTGGGAATAGAAGATCGGTGAGGGTACGGTGCCGTAGTGCGTCAGGCCCGCCGATAGGTTGGCCAGGCAAGCGAGCAGGTAGACCACCAGCCCCACGGGGGCACCCTGCCCGAGCAACAGCAGCAGGAACACGGGGAACAGTGTCAGGAAGTGCATCGTGATGCTGGCCAGGCCGTAGTGTGCGAAGAAGTAGATCGGAAGCGCGATGGCTAGCATCGGCAGCCAAGACAAATCCCCCAAGCCCGCGCCGATGGCATCGGTCAGGGCCCTCGGTACACCGGCATCGCTGAGCGCATTGCCCAGCGTGATCACGCCGCCATACCAGATCATGATGTCCCACACGCCGTGCTGGCGGACCGCGTCCCGCCAAGGCAGGATGCCGCTCACGATCAGCACGCAGGCCCCCGAGACCGAGGCCAGTGCCACCGGGACCGAATGCAGGTTCGACGTGATCCATAGGCCGCACACAACGCTCACCAGCGCGCAGGTGAACCACTCCCGCGAGCCCATCTTGCCTAGCTTGCGCAGCTCGTCGGTGGCGAACCGCGTGGCGTGCGGAGTGTGCTGGATGTCAGGCGGCAGGAGTTTGGCCACGATCCACACCAAGCCGGCGATGCTGACCAAGCCGGGCACGATTCCGGCAGCCGCCCAGCGCGCCCATGTAAGTTCGTAGTCAGCCAGCGTTCGAGCCAGCTCTACGGCCACGAAGTTCCCCGCCTGCCCCGTCAGGAACGTTGCCGTAGCCACGATCTCGCCTTGGTAGACTGCGGCCATTAGGAAGGTCCCCAGCAACTTGGCCGTCGTGCCCGGACGCGAGCCGTAGAGCTCTGCCATGCTGCGGGTGATGGGCATGATCACCCCTCCGGCACGGGAAGTGTTGGACGGAATCATGGTGGCCAGCGACAGATCGCTGAGGATCAGCGCATAGGCCACGCCCTTGGAGTTCTTGCCGAAATAGCGCACGAAGACCAGTGCAACGCGCTTGGCGAGATTGGTGGCGATCAGCACGTGCGCGATCAACAGGGCGCCGACCACGAGCCAAACCGCCGGCGTGGCAAAGCCGGACAAGGCTTGCTCCAAGCTCATGCTGCCGCTCCAGACGGCGGCGACCAAGGCCAGCAGGATCACCGCGCCGCCTGGCAGCGGACGCAGCATAAGCCCAGCGATCGCGGAAGCGAACACGCCGGTGAGCCGCCAGCCCTCATCCGAAACGCTCTCAGGGCGGGGCAGGACCCAATAGACGGCGAGTCCTACCGCGGCAACGATGGCCAAGCGTTGCAGGTCGGGCGCGCCGCTTGCTTGTGATTCGGAGGGCATCGGCAGGTATCGAGAGGCTAGAGCCGAAGGAAGGCCGCAACATTGCGCTAGCGGCCCTCTATCAAACCACGGATAGCGTGTCGGCATCCCAGCCGACCGTGCGTGACTCGCGCAGCGAGATGTTGGCTAGCTGCACGATCAACGCGGCTTGGAAGCCCTTGTCCATTGTTGCCCGCGGCTTCTCCCGGGTGCGCACGCAGTGCAGGAAGTTCATCACGTGGTCAATGGTGGCTTGCGCAAAGCCGCCCGGCTGTTCCTTGGCGAAGGAAGCAGTCTCGGGGGAATCGCGGGGAAACACGCGCAGGAATTCCCGCCCGATGTCCATGCGGGCCAGCGAGCCGTCGTAGGCATTGAGCTGATCGGCGCGCGCGGCGTAGCGCATCGCGTTGTAGTTGATCGTGAAGATTGCCATGAACCCTTGCGGGTACTCGGCTGCCACCACAACCGACTCCGGCTGGTCCATGCCGGCCACATGCGGTCGCAGCGCGGAGGCGTTGACTGCGACAGGGTAGCCTGCGTCCATGATCAAGTGGATTGAATCGAAGATGTGGCAGCCTTGGTCTTGAACGATGCCCCCCGAGTATGCCGCTAGGCTGCGCCAGTTGAAGAAGGCCAGCGGGTCCTGAGGGACGCTGGGGGCAGGCCCGAGCCACGCTTCCCAGTTGATCGGGCCCTTGAACGTATCGCGACGCGGTTCGGTGCGCGAATTCAGCCAATACGTCCGGACCATGCGCACCGTGCCCAACTTGCCTTCGCGCCGGATTTCGCGCGCTTCTAGGTATAGGTTGTAGCTACGCCGCTGCATTCCGACCTGCACGATGCGGTCCGAAGCGCGCTCGGCTTCGACCAGTTCCTTGCCTTCCGCGGGCGTGTGGCACAAGGGCTTCTCGACATACACGTCCTTGCCTGCCGCCATCGCGTCGAGCGTCATGCGGTGATGCCAGTGCTCTGGCGTCGCGATGAGCACCGCGTCCACGTCCGGGTCGTCCAATACCCGCTTGTAGTCGCGATAGGCCTTGGTGCCTGGACCGGCTGCGGAAAGCCCCGCCTCGAGGTTGGGCTCGTACACGTCGCAGACGCCGTGGACGGAAAGATTCGGATCGCGCTTGAACTCGGACATGACCCTGCGCCCGCGCCCGCCGGCGCCAATCAGCGCTAGGCGGACCGACTCACTGGGAGTCTGGGCTATGGCGGCACCAGCTGTAGAGAGAAAGAAGATGCGCCGGTTCATGAGTGCGAAGATTCTCGCACATTGCCAGCCTGTGCAACGCGTCCCGAGCGCTGCCTGCTTGGCACGCGTCGGATCTTGCGCTGCCCATACGACAATGAAGGCATGGCTGCCGACCAACCGACTGGCGCTGGCTTCGCATCCCGCAAAGCGACCTTGTTCGCGACGGCATTGGCGATCGCAAGCGCAGTGATCCCATTCTGGTTCTGGATGGACACATGGTTCGGCAAGGAGCTGTCGGACGAGCAGGTCCAGGAGTACCTCACTGACACGGAGCGACCTCGCCGGGCTCAGCACGCCATGGCCCAGATCTCGGGGCGCATCAGTGCGGGGGACGAGTCGGTGAAGGCGTGGTATCCGCTGCTGCTGGAGTTGGCCCGCCATGAGTTGCCCGAGTTGCGACTGACTGTCGCTTGGCTCATGGGCGACGATCCGTCGAGCGATGAGTTTCATGTGGCGTTGCTGGACTTGGTCAGCGATCCGCATCCGATGGTGCGACGCAACGCCGCTCTGGCGTTGGCGAAGTTCGGCGACCCCGGTGGCCGCGACGAAATGCGCAACATGTTGCGGAGCTACCGGCTTGTCAGCGAGCATGCCGGTGTCGTGCGGAATCGCCTCGAGCCCGGTGACACCTTCGACGCCGGGGCGCTGCTAGTGCGGGTCGAGCCGGAGGACGGCGGGGAGCCGTTGGACGTCCGCGCTTCCATTCCCGGCATTGTGGACCGCCAGTTGCGCGCCGATGGCGACAGAGTCAGCAGCGGGGATGAGGTCACCGTGGTTCGGCCGGAAATGACACACGTCATGCAGGCGCTGCTGGGGCTCTACATGGTGGGCACTGGTGAAGACATCCCCTTGATCCAGCCCTACCAGAGACCCCGCGACGAACTCGGCCCGCAAGTCGCGCAGCAGGCTAGGCAGACGCTGGAGCGAATTCGCCAAGGCGCGAGCGGTCAGGATGCCGACGCACCCGCCCTTTCCAATTGATCCAGCGTTACGAGTTCGTAACAGCTCGGATCGTGCATGATGCGGTCTACCAACGCCACGTGCATGGCGTGTCCTGCGCGGGAGGCGACGACTCTTCCCAGCAACGGGTAGCCGAGTAGCGCCAAATCGCCGATCAGATCTAGCAGCTTGTGACGGCACGGTTCGTCCGGAAATCGCAGCCCGCCGTGGTTGAGCACCGAATCAGGCCCGAAGCAGACGGCGTTTTCCAGCGACGCTCCGCGGATCAGGCCCATGTCTCGCAGCATGGCCAGATCTTGCTCGAAGCCAAAGGTCCGAGCTGGGGCGATGCCGGCTAGGTAAGCCTGCGGGGTGATCGCCATCTCCAGTCTCTGCGGGCCGACCAGCGGGTGCGGATAGCGCGTCTCGCAGACCACGTGGAATTCCTGGGCGGGCTCGATCGAAATGCGCTTGTCCCCTTCCCTCACTTCGACGGGCCGGAGCATGCGCAGGTAGCGCCGGTGCCTGCGCTGCTTGCGCATGCCCGCCTCGTGCAGTAATTCCGCCCACGGCAATGCGCTGCCGTCCAAGATGGGGACTTCCAAGTGGTCGATCTCGACGCGCACGTTGTCGACCCCCAGCGCCCGCAGGCTGCTCAGCAGGTGCTCGGTGGTCGAGAGCAACACGCTCTGGCGCATCAGGCTGGTTGCATAGCTAACCTTGGCAACATGGCGCCAGCTGGCGCGGATCGAGAAATCGTCCAAGTCCGTGCGCACGAACACAACCCCTTGGCCCGCCGGAGCTGGCGCGAGGCGCAGGTTGGCGGCGACTCCGCAGTGCAGTCCGACGCCGCTGGCGGTCACCGGGCGCTCGATCGTGTGCTCGTAACGAGCGGCACTGCCTTTGGCGGGGAAACGCACGCACCGAACCTTTCTGTGGTAATAGCAGGTTCGGAGAAAATTTGCAAGTGTCTGGAAAATAATGACTTGGACACAGATCAGTGTGTCATAAATACAACACTAAGAATTCAAATCACACCGTATAAACGACTCCGGTTGAGCAAGAGCAGCGGGTCGAAGTCGGCCTTGATGCGTTGCATCAACTGCAGTTCGTTGCCGGTCGCGTTCCATTGCTCGATGCCGAGCTTGAGCGTCTCAGGGCCGGCTTCGAGAGTTGCCTGGAAGGCCCCTGCGCGGAGTTCGTTGACGGCGCGCCGGGCCGTGTCCTCGTCCGGGGCCAACAGAAGCCCGCTCGCGTTGCCCGCCCGGAGTGCCACCGCGCAGCCGCTGCGAGCAGCCAGATCCAACAGCTCTCCCAGTCTGGTCTGGACGGTCGAACAGCGCACCAGGGCGCCCTGTGGGTGAGTGGACAGCCAATTCGGGCCGCATTCGTGCACGCGCTCCCACAAGCCTTCCGGGGCGCCATCGACATGGACGCCGCGTGCACTTGCGAGTGCCTCGAAGGCCCCCTTGAACCGACGCGTCACGGCCGGGCTGCCCGCAGCTTCGACGAGCAGCGTATGCGAGGAGCCCAAGCCGACAGCTTGGGCGGCACCGCCATCGAGCCAGTCGATGGCGATCGGCTGCAGCACGCCACCCAGAATCTCCTTGCGCACGTCCAGAAGGGATTCGGTGGATGCCGAGCGGAACACGAACGAAGCCGAACTCTCAGGCATGGGAAAGACCTTGAAGTTGGCAGAAGCAATCACGGCGAGCGTGCCAAAGGAACCGATCATCAGCTTGGCCATGTCCAGCCCGGTCACGTTCTTGACCACCATTCCGCCCGAGCTGACGAGTTTTCCGTCCAGCGTCGCGAAGCGCATGCCGATCGTCATGTCCCGTGCCGTGCCGAAGCGCCGGCGTCGGCTGCCGCTCGAGTTCGCAGCGAGGATCCCTCCTACCGTTGCATCCTCGGCGAACGGCGGGTCTAGGGGTAGGAACTGGTTGTTTTCTGCGAGCGTTCGGGTCAGGTCGGCATAGCGCATGCCCGCTTCGACGCTGACGGTCAGGTCGGCGGGTTCGTAGGCCAGCAGTCGGTTCAGGCGGGAGGTCTGCAAGCGGTAGCTGGTTTGCGGGACCGGCCCTCCGAAACTTCGCTTCGAGAAGGCTCCGCCCGTCTCAATGCTGGCCTGCTCGTTGCCGCAACGAGCCAAGGCGTCGCGCAACTCCTCGACGGTGGACGGTGCGAGCGATTCAGACATGTGGCGCTGGGCTGAATTTGGAAGGGTCCACGATGCGATTTGCGGCGACCGGCCGGGCGTCGGTCCGAGATCCCAACGGGCCTCTCGGCGCGAGGGCTACATCACGCGCTCGAAGATCGCGAAGTCTCCCGGATTCCACGCTTGCGCGATCACGTACAGCTTGCCGTTGGTCTTGTGCAGCACCGCATTGTGAACATGCTGGAAGTTTTCAAGGCCCAATTCGGCCTTGGGCAGGATGGTGGACACCAGCTTGTCGTCTTCGAGGATGTAGATCGGTGCGCCTTGCGGCCGGTCCGCACCGTGCAGGGCACCGACGACGCCGAGGTTGTCGAGATAGTCGACATCGCAGGGAAACGATCCCAGCGGGAGTTTGAGAGTGGAGATGTACTGGCCGTGGCGCGTGAAGCGATCGATCTCGGCATTCGGGCGGTCGGCGACATCGATCCGGCGCGTACCCATGGGCACCGTGATGCCGTGCCCGGTGCCGAACTGTCCGGCACCGCTGCCCTTGCCGCCGAAGGCGAGGTCGTACCACGAGACCTTGAATGGATTCGTGCTCTCCACCTTGGCGGTGATCACATAGTCGAGGGCAGAGTAGCCGGTGGCGACATACAAGAGGCCGTCAAGCTCTTCGACGTCGGTCGGGACGAAGTTTCCGCGCCCCATGAAGTAGTCGGTGGCGGTAGGCGTTCCTAGGTCTTTGCTGCCGTCAGGCGTGGTCAGCTTGTGCTGGAGCTTGCCGGTCAAATCGGTCGTGTAGACTGTGGCGTTGCCGTTGCCGGGGAATGTCAGGTGCGCCTCGCCGTCCGAGTCGTACCAAATCGTGGCGTTGTGCATGTTGTGCGGCTTCATCTCGGCAGCCGTGGACAGCATCTTGGTCGAGCCCAGGTCGCTGCTGACTTGGATGATGCCTGCTCCCGGCAGTGCGAAGTAGACCTCGCCCTTGCCGTCGCGACGATCGATGGCAAAGCCCCCGTGGGCTTTCTCGAGCACGGCCTGAGCCTCTTGCGGCAGGTGGCTGCCCTTGTAGACGACCTTGAACTTGTAATCGCCCTGCCCGCTGGTGAGGTGGTTGTCTGCAGCGGTCGGCTCGGGCGCGAAGCTAGCGCTCCACGTGACTACCAAAAGTGTGGCGAAGAGGGCTGTGAGAAGTGTGCGTAGCATGAGTACCTACCCTTGGCAATACTCTACACGACTTCGCTGTGCTACGGGACGGTCGTAGCGGCGTGACGGGAGCCCGCCGGTCCGATGGTCCGCCGCTACGAATCAGTGGCGAGGTCTGTGGTCTGCATCGAGGGACTTGATCTTTGCGTCCGTATGGTTAAACTCGCAAGAGCGATAGAAGCTGCCAAGTGCCACCTCCAGCGCCCGAGTTGCGCTTTGCCGCCGGTCGCGCCGAGGGAGGGAGGGTATTCCGCCAATCGCGCCCAGGTCCCGGGAATCTTGGCTGCTGCAATGCCCTTAGATGAGCCTCACGTTTGACAAAGTCGCTGTCCTGCTCAAGGACAGTCCGGCCTGGCGCTTGCTGCGGTCCGATCATGCGCCGCTCGTAACGAGCTTCTTGCACCGGGTCTTCATCGAGCGCAATCGACGCGTTCTCGCCGAGAGCGACTTGGCCGAATCCCTCGAAGACCAGCTCTATGGACTGCGAGAACGGATGGGTGAGGACGCCTTTCCAAGGAGCGCGCTAGATTATCTGGGCGACTGGGCGCATCAAGACCGGGCGTGGCTGCGCAAGTTCTACGTCGAGGGCTCGGACGAGCCGCACTACGACCTGATGCCTGCCACCGAGAAGGCGATCGCCTGGCTCGAGTCGCTGTCGGAGCGCAAGTTCGTCGGCACCGAGTCCCGTTTGCTGACTCTGTTCGAGCTACTCCGGCAAATCAACGCCGGAGCGGAGGAAGATCCAGTGCGGCGGATCGAGGATCTGGAGCATCAGAAGCGCTTGGTCGAACAAGAGATCGAGCGCGTCCGGCAGGGTGACATGCAGGTGCTAGATGCTACTCGACTAAAGGACCGCTTTCAGCAGTTCATGCAGATGTCCAGAGACCTGCTCACAGATTTTCGCGAGGTCGAACAGAACTTTCGCACGCTGGATCGGGAGACACGCAAGCGGATCGCAGGTTGGGAGGGGCCGAAGAAAGAAGTCTTGGGCGAGGTTCTTGGGCGGCGCGACGAGATCATTGACACCGACCAAGGACGCAGCTTTCTTGCATTTTGGGACTTCCTGATGTCCCAGAGCCATCGTGACGAGTTCAGCGAGATGCTCAAGCGCGTGTTGGACCTTGCACCGATCAAGGAAATGGACCCGGACACCCATATCCGCAACGTCCACTATGAGTGGCTGAAGGCCGGTGAGCATACCCAGCAGACCGTCAGGAGTTTGTCGCACCAACTCCGCAGGTTTCTCGACGATCGTGTTCAGTTGGAGAACCGCCGGATAACGGAAATCCTCCGTCGGATTGAGAAGCATGCCCTAGCGCTGCGCGAAGATCATCCGGAGGGTCCTGTGGCCAAGATCCCCGCCTTGTCCGCTGACATCACACTGCCGATGGAACGCCCCTTGTGGCGACCAACTGCCGAGATCAAGATTCAGGAGATCGATGTGCAGGAAGCCACCGAGGAAATCGATGCGGCGGCCCTCTACGAGCAGGTGTTCGTCGATAAGGAGTTGCTCAAGGACCACATTCGACGAGTGCTTGAGGAGCGCCCGGTTGTCAGCTTGCAGGAGCTGTGCGAGATGAGGCCACTCGAGCACGGGCTGGGCGAATTGCTGGCGTACCTGCAGTTGGCCACCGGGTCTCTCGATGCGGTCATCGACTACGATGCCACTGAGTCCGTATCGTGGCGAGCCGGGATTTCGAATGGTCAGCCGATCCTGCGGAAGGCGCTGATTCCGCGGGTGACCTTCGCGAGGTGACGATGCCCGAACAAGACGGCAGTTTCCCAAGCAGCGACCCGTTGCCGCCCTTGGCCATCCGGCTGCTGAAGGGTGTCGTTTACCGCAGCGGCAACGAGGAGCTGTGGTTTTCCTTGGTCAACATACAGTCCCGGGTGCGGGACTACTTCACAGTGCTTAACCTGAGACTCGTGCTGAACGAGGCCGAGGGCTATGCCTATCTGCGCTCGCGGGATGATGATGGCCAAGATCAAGAATCGCCCCTGCCGCCCCTCATCACGCGCCAGCCGCTGTCGTATCCGGTCAGCCTGCTGTTGGCCCTGCTGCGCAAGAGGCTGGTGCAGCACGACGCAGTGGGCGGCGACACTCGCATGGTGCTCACCCGTGACCAAGTGTTGGAAATGCAGAGGGTCTTCATGCCCGATAGCAGCGATGAGGTCAGGCTCCAGAAACGGCTCAACGAAAATCTCAACAAGATCGCCCGGCTCGGATTCTTGCGCCGCATGGCGACCCGCACCGAACCCACATACGAGGTCCAACGGATCATCAAGGAATTCGTCACTGCTGAGTGGCTTGCGGACTTTGAGAAGAGGCTGGCCGAGCTGACGCCAGAGGGTGCCGCGCAGGCGGAGGCCGCCGATGACTGACCTGCAGATCGGTCTCGACTATGTTGCCGATGACACGCGCACCGGCTACCGGCTCGAGCGCTTGGAGGTGTTGAATTGGGGCACATTCGACAAGCAGGTCTGGATGCTTAGGCCAAAGGGTCAGACCGGCCTGCTGACTGGCGACATCGGGACCGGGAAGTCCACCTTGGTCGACGCCATCACCAGCCTGCTCATCCCTCCGAGCAAGATTCGGTACAACAAGGCTGCTGGCGCGGGCAGTCGCGAGCGCACGCTGAGATCCTACGTGCTCGGCTACTACAAGGTTGCCCGCAGCGACTTTGAGGACTCATCGGCACGCCCGGTGGCATTGCGCAGCGAGACCAGCTACTCGGTCGTGCTGGGTGTGTTCAAGAACGAAGCGTACATGCAGACAGTGACGCTGGCGCAAGTCTTGTGGACGCCAACGGCTACCGGGCAGCCAAAGTACTTCTACGCAGCGGCCGAGCGCGAGCTGTCGATCGCCGAAGACTTCGCTCACTTCGGCGGGGAGGTTAACCGGTTACGTCGCGCGCTGCGCCGGAAGCAGGTCGAGATTTGGGAACGCTTTCCGGCTTACGGTGCCTGGTTCCGCCGCCGTTTCGGCATTCATCACGAACAAGCTCTCGATCTCTTTCACCAGACTGTGTCGATGAAGTCCGTCGGCAACCTGACGAACTTCGTGCGCAGCCACATGCTGGAACCGTTCAATGCCGCCCTCCGCATCGAGAAATTGATCTCGCACTTCGACGCTCTCGACGCCGCCCACGAGGCGGTGCTCAAGGCCAAGCACCAAATCGAGAAGCTGAAGCCGCTGGTGGGCCAATGCGACCGCCATGACGAGTTGGAGGTTGAGATCGGGGTCCTTGAGCAGTGTCAGCACGCTGCCGCGCCATACTTCGCAGCCTTGAGGGTCGAGTTCTTGGGACAGGATCTGGCCGCGCTGCGCCAGCAGGAGGCTCAGATTGCCGCACGGATCCTGCGCTTCAACGAGAGGCTACAGCGGCTGGACGACAAGCTTTCGGCGCTGCGACGCGACATCGAGTTGAGCGGAGGCGCCAGGCTCAGCGAGCTTGAGATCGAGATCAGGGATCGCGACCGCGAGCGCCTGCGGTGCAAGGAAGCCTCGAAGGCTTACGCCGAACAGCTTGGAATTATCGGCGAGCGGCTTCCTTACAACTCGGATAGCTTCATCGCCCAGAGAGAGAAATTGGTCCAGTTAGCCGATCGCCTCCGTGCTGACAGAGAGGCATCGCAGAACGAACACACCGAACTCTCTGTAGCCGAGCATGAACAGCTTCAGGAGCACAACGCGCTCGAGGCCGAAATCGCGAGCTTGAAGCAGCGGGTGACAAACATCCCGGCGGCCCAGATCGAGTTGCGCAGGAAGCTGTGCGGCACCTTGGGCCTCGACGAAGCGTCCATGCCCTTCGCGGGCGAGTTGCTGCGCGTTCGCGAGGAGGCGGCCGAGTGGGAGGGCGCCGCCGAACGCCTGCTCAGGAGATTCGGATTGTCGCTCTTGGTTGAAGACTCACAGTATCAGCGTGTGGCCGAATGGGTCGATCAAAACTACCTCAGAGGTCGTCTGGTGTACTTCCGCACCCGGGAGCGGCGGGCTCCGATGCCTGAATTGCACCGTGATTCGCTGGTCCACAGGCTGGCGATCAAGCCGGACTCGCCGTTTTATTCGTGGCTGTCCTTGGAACTCGCGCTGCGGTTCGACGTAGCATGCTGCGCGACCCAGGACCAGTTCCGGCAAGAAGCGCGAGCCATCACGCGGGCCGGGCAGATCAAACAGGTCGGCGAGCGCCACGAGAAGGATGACCGCTGTCGGATCGATGACCGGGCGCGTTATGTGCTTGGCTGGCAGAACGAAGAGAAGATCAACGCGCTGAAGTCTCGCGCGCGTGTCTTGGGGACACGAATCGACGAGATCCGGGCGAAGATCGCAAAGTTGCGGTCCGAGCGGGACGGGCTGAACCGCAAGATCGATGCTCTCTCGAAGCTGGAATCGTGCCCGGGTTTCGAGGCCATCGACTGGCGGACGCCGACTCGCGAACTGGCTGCTTTGACTCGCGAGAAGACGAAGCTCGAGTCCGAATCGGACCGGCTGCGAGAGTTGCGTAGCGAGGAGGCCGAAGCCAAGGCATCGCAAACCGAGGCGATTGCCAAGCGTGACCAAGCGGTCGGTCAAAAGGGCAGCATTTCTACCAAGATCGAACAGTCCGGGGCCGCTCGAGATCGCGCGAAGGTGACGCTCGACGAATACGCACCCGACGAATACGAGGGCTACTCCGACAGGCTCGATCAGCTGCGGTCGCAGGTGTCTAGATCCAAGATCACTAACGTCGATTCCTATAACGAGATCGAAAGATCCGTGGTAGGTCTACTGCAAACGGAGATCAGGGACAAGAACCAGCAGCTGGCGAATGTCAGGGCTAGCGTCTCGCGCCTGATGACAGAGTTCAACCGGGAGTATGTCCAAGAGACTGACGAGTTCGATACGACCATCGAATCTGCCAGGGAGTACCGCGACATGTTGCAGCGGTTGCGGGAGGATGGCCTGCCGACCTTCGAAAAGGACTTCAAGATGCTCCTGAACGAGAACACGATCCGCGAGGTTGCCAATTTCCAGTCACTGCTCGACCGCGAGCGCCAGACCATCCGAGATCGAATCGGTCGGATCAATGAGTCTCTGGCCGAAATCGAATACAACCGAGACCGCTACATAAGGCTCGAAACCCACCCGTCGCCGGATGGAGAGATTCGCGAATTCCGGCGACAGCTCGAGAGATGCACCGAAGGATCGCTGGGCGGAGCGGAAGACGATCAATACTCGGAGAGGAAGTTCCGGGAGGTCAAGAAGGTCATTGATCGCTTGCGCGGACGGGACCAGCAGTCGGAGATGGACCGCAGGTGGACTGCCAAAGTGACCGACGTGCGCAACTGGTTTGAGTTCGCCGCCAGCGAACGCCGCTTCGAGGACCATAGCGAGTACGAGCACTACTCCGACTCTGGCGGCAAGTCGGGCGGCCAGAAGGAAAAGCTGGCCTACACGATTCTCGCGGCCAGCCTGGCCTATCAGTTCGGTCTGGAGTGGGCTTCGGTGCCGTCGCGCAGCTTTCGCTTCGTTGTAATCGACGAGGCGTTCGGCCGCGGTTCGGATGAGTCTGCAAAGTTTGCGCTGACTTTGTTCGCGAAATTGCACCTGCAACTGCTGATCGTGACTCCCCTGCAGAAGACTCGCGTGATCGAGCCCTTCGTGAAGAGCGTCGCGTTTGTGAATATCGAGAACGACCAGCGTTCGCGATTGCTCAACATGTCCATCGAGGAGTATCGAGAGAAAAGCGGCGCAGGTCAGCGGCAAATCGGTCCGAGTGAGTCGTGACGGCTTGATCGGCACTGTGACGGCGTGGCCGCTGCCTCGATGGTGGGCTAAGGTTGTGGTTGCGCGGAGATGGCGAATAGCCGATCGCAGCAGCGCTGGACGACCCCGAAGGATCTTTGCAGCGAAGTGCAAAGACTCTGGGAGCGTGGTCTCATCTTGGCCGATGTCGCGCGTGACAGCGGCTCGTTTCCGCGGCGCTTGACACTCAAGCGCCCGACCTCCGCCGAGATTCGAGATGGCTTCGCGGCCGTGCGGGAGTGGTGCGCCTCACTGCAGTCGGCGAAGCATTTCCGGCTGGTCATGCGCGAAGCGCGGCACCGGGTGCTCGGTTTCAACACCCTGCCGCACGAGGTTTGGGTGGATTCGGCGGAGGCAGCTGCGGCGCTGATTGGCAAGCGGCAAGATGTCGCCGTGTTTAGGGATCTGTTGCAGACAGTTTCGAAGCGGCAGCCTGTTCTGGTCGATTGGCTTGCGAGGAAGCCGTTGCGAGCGTTGCAACTGCGATCCGAATGGGGCAGGCTGCTGGACATCGTCGAGTGGCTACAGGGGCACCCGCGTTCCGGCGTGTACCTGCGCCAGATGGACGTGGCTGGGGTCGACACCAAGTTCGTGGAGAGCCACCGCGGCGTACTCGCAGAGCTTCTTGACCTGGCCCTCCCGCCCGGAGCGGTCGATACATCCCACACTGGCGCGACCGGGTTTGCCCAGCGCTACGGCTTCAAGCCCAAGCCCGAGCGCATTCGATTTCGCATATTGGACCGGGATTGTGCGTTGCTACCTTGGCGTGACGACGATGGCCAGGAATTGACACTGCGGGCTGCAGACTTCGCTTCACTGGACCTGCCGATAAGCCGAGTCATCATCACCGAGAACGAAATCAACTACCTAGCGCTGCCTCCGCTGGCTGGCACGGTCGCAATCTTCGGATCTGGCTACGGGTTTGACACACTCGGGCAAGCCTCGTGGCTGTCGCGCTGCCGGTTGTACTACTGGGGTGACATCGACACCCACGGGTTTGCCATCTTGGACCAGCTGCGCGGGCACTTCGCGGACGCCGACTCGCTGCTAATGGATCTGCCCACGTTCTTGCGGTTCAAGCTGCTGTGGGTAAGCGAGCGGAACCCGACCTCCCGAGACCTCTCGCGGCTCACGCTGAAGGAGCGTGAGCTGTTTGACGATCTCCGCAACGACAAGTACGGCCCGAGCTTGCGGCTTGAACAAGAGCGCATCGGATTTCCGTGGGTCTGCGATGCCTTGGCCAAGTTGCCGGGCCGGGATTAGAAGCGGCCTGCAACTAGATTCGCTTCATCCGGCTGGGGCTGAGACTGCAACTCTTGCCCGCGCCCACGCAACAGGATGATCCCTTGCGAGCGCGGCCGCTGCAACCGAACGGCGTGGTGGTGGTACTATCACACTAGGCGGCTGGCAACCCTGCGCCAGTTTTGGCCGGATGCGCCGCCGCTGATGCCCAAGGCCCGCTTGGAGGGTTAGCATCATGCCCGAAATCAGCATGGAGCCCGTGGACACGAGCGCCCGATGGGGCCACCTGCCCACCGCGATTCGCGAGGAGATCGACATCTTCGAGACCGAGTTGCGACGGATTCAGTCCGGCTTGGTCGACGAAAAGATTTTCACTGAGTTCCGCTTGCGGCACGGCGTTTACGGGCAGCGCCAGGACCGGGTCCAGATGCAACGCATCAAGATACCGATGGGGCGCATGAGCGCCGACCAGTTGGTTGCATTAGCGGACATCGCCGAGGAATACGCCGTCGGCGTGCTGCACGTAACGACACGCCAGGACTTCCAATGCCACTTCGTGGATATCAATGACACGCCAAACCTAATGCGGCGATTGGCGGCCGTCGGGATCACGACCCGCGAGGCGT
The DNA here is from genome assembly GCA_965207255.1 of Bryobacterales bacterium. Classification (GTDB taxonomy): domain Bacteria; phylum Acidobacteriota; class Terriglobia; order Bryobacterales; family UBA6623; genus VXMF01. The sequence goes on from OZ242276.1 coordinate 3,614,895, forward strand.
GCGGCAACGTCATCCGCAACGTGACCTGCTGCCCGTGCGCGGGTGTTTGCACCGACGAGGCGTTTGACGTCGCGCCGCACGCCCACGCCATGGCGTATTTCATGCTGCGCCATCCGGACGCGCAGAACTTCGGGCGCAAGTTCAAGATCTCCTACTCGGGATGCTCAGAGCACGGCTGCGGCTTGGGGCGGATGCATGACATTGGCGCCGTGGCAAGGGTCCACGACGGAGTCGAAGGGTTCGAGGTCTTCGTCGGCGGCGGACTCGGCTCCCTTCCGCATCAGGCAAAGCTGTACAGCGAATTTGTGCCAGCTGACCAGATGCTGCCCTTGGCCCAAGCCATTTCGCGTGTCTTCGCCAAGCTGGGCGAGAAGAAGAACCGGGCCAAGGCGCGCATGAAATTCTTGATCGTCAAGCAGGGCATTGACGAGTTCAAACGGCTGGTCGAAGAGGAGCGGCAGCGACTGCCGGCCGATCCGCGCTGGGAGAGCGAGCTGCAGCGGGCGCTGGAGCAGCTTCGAGACGAACCGCTGAAGCGCCCCTCACGGCTTGACTTAGCCGATGGCCACGGCTCGCAGTTCGCCGAATGGCTCGAGCTCAACGTGAATCCGCAGCGGCAGGATGGCTACTCGATGGTGGACGTCTATTTGCCCCTCGGCGACATCACTTCGCTTCAGGCGCGGCAGTTGGCGCATGTCTCGCGCAAGTACATCAAGGACACTTTGCGCACGACGGTCGACCAGAACCTGCTGTTGCAGTGGGTCTCGAACGCGGACCTGCCGAGGTTGTTCGCCGACCTGACCCAGATCGGTCTCGCCGAAACCGGTGCTGGTCGGCTCAAGGACGTCGTCGCCTGCCCGGGAACCGATTCCTGCAAGCTTGGCATCACGGCATCGCGGGGCTTGGCGGCTCACCTGAGCAAGCAGTTCGGCAATGGCATGAGCGACATCGCTCATCGCTCCGATCTGAAGATCAAGATCAGCGGCTGCTTTAATTCTTGCGGCCAGCACCACATCGCCGACATCGGGTTCTTCGGCTCGGTCCAGCGCAAGAAGAACGACACCGCGCCGGTATTCCAAGTTACGCTGGGCGGCTCGACCCGCAACAATGCCGAATCGTACGGCCTCGCCATCGGCAAGATCCCGTCGCAGAATGTGGACAAGGCCATCGTCAGGGTGACAGAGTTCTACAACCGCGAGAAGCGCGGCGACGAGACATTGAGCGACGTGGTTGCCCGGCTTGGCAAGGTCCGGGTGAAACAAGAGCTTGCCGAGTTCATGGAACTGCCCACGTTCGAGGAGTCGCCCGGCTTCTATCGGGACATCCGCCAGCCGTGGCAATACCAGCGTTCCATCGGTGTAGGAGAGTGCGCGGGCGAGGTCGTTGATCAAGCTGAGTTCATGCTCGAGGATGCCGACCGCATTCACTTCGAGTCCACCTTGGATCTCGAGCGGGATCGCTATGGCGAGGCTTCGGCCAAGGCGTTCGAGGCGTGCAAGAAGGCCGCCGACGCGCTGCTGTTCACCAAGGGGCTGTGGCTGTCGGATCGCTATGACACCGTCGCGGAATTTCGCAAGCACTTTTACGACAGCGACACATTCCACAAGCCGTTCGCTGACAACTTCCTGCGCACGGCGCAAGAGGGCCCAAGCGATGATTCCGAGCAGGCCCGGCTGCGCGTCGAGGAGGCGACCCTATTCATTGAGGCAGCCCAGGGCGTGTACTCGCAGGCGACGGATTTCTAAGGCCTGGCCGACCGCATGGAACCCGACTTGCAGAGGATTGATGTCAAGCTGTTGCTTGACGCCCCGCCCAACCCCGACCTTGACCAGTTCTTGGTGATCTTCGACCGCTGGCGCAAGGACGAAGACCATCCGGCGGATTGGGTGGACCTGGCGGACTATGCCCACCTGGCCAGCGGGCCCGGGATTCTGATTGCCGGCAAGCGGGATACGTTTTCCGTCAATCTCAACCCTCCCGGTCCAGGCCTGCTCACCAGCGTTCGCGGCGGCCTTGAGGGCTCTTTGGAAGATCGCTTCCGCGAGGCGTTGCGGCGAGCGAGCGAGTTCAACGCGGCTGTCATGGCCGAGCCGGAGTTCCCGGTTGAGTTCGCCGTGCGCGAAGGCGCCTGGGAAGTCTATCTCAATGACCGGCTGGGGTATCCGAACACGGATCAGATGGACAGGTTGGTGCGTCCAGCCCTTGCCGCGGCGCTCGGAATAGCCCCTGAATCGCTGGTGCGCGACCTCGATTCGCAAAATCGGCTGGGTTACTCAGCGAGATAGGTAATCAGCCGCTGAGCGGGCCTGACCTGATCGAACTCGGACTAATCGGCGAGCTCGGCGTACTTGTCGCCAGCGCTTGGTTGGAAGATCGGCTGGGCTGTCAGCCCGACCCGCGCTGGCACTGGTCAACGTTGCTGGAGCCGGGATCCGGCCAAAGCCCTGTTCATCCTGACCAGTGCTATTCTCAAATTCTAGGCCGCTCCCTTTGTTCGAGGGCCGGTGCAGCCTCTGTCCGAGGCGCGTAGAGCTCTCATGCTGACGTTCCAAGAGATCGTGATGCGCCTGAAGGCGTACTGGGCCGAGCAGGGCTGCATCGTTCAAGAGCCGTTCGATTGCGAGGTCGGCGCGGGGACGATGTGTCCAGAGACATTCCTGCGAGTGCTGGGCACCGATCCCTACAAGGTTGCCTACGTACAACCCAGCCGGCGCCCGGCCGATGGACGGTATGGCGAAAACCCCAACCGCCTGTACAAGCACATGCAGCTGCAGGTGATCCTCAAGCCCGCGCCCGAAGACGTTGTGGAGCTCTATCTCAAGAGCTTGGAGGAGATTGGGATTGACCTTTCGCAGCACGATTGCAAGCTCGAAGAGGACAATTGGGAGTCGCCGACACTGGGTGCGTGGGGCGTAGGCTGGCAGGTCATGCTGGATGGTCTCGAGATCACTCAGTTCACCTACTTCCAGCAGAGCGGCGGGTTGGAATTGGATGTCGTTCCGGCCGAACTGACCTATGGGTTGGAGCGCTTGGCGGCGTTCATCCAAGACGTTGAGAGCGTTTACGACATCCGCTGGAACGACCAGTGGACTTATGCCGACGTAAGGCTGGCCGACGAGGAGCAGTACTCCACCTACAATTTCGAGGAAGCCGACGTTGACTTCGTCTGGAAGGAATTCAACCTGCACGAAGCCGAATGCAAGCGCCTTTTGGATCGCTATGCGAGCGGGTTAGCCCCCATGGAGCGGAGGCGTTTTCCGCTGCTGGCTGCATTTGACCAGACGCTGAAGTGCTCGCACCTGTTCAACACGCTGCAGGCCCGCGGCGCGATTAGCGTTACCGAGCGCGCTCAAGTGATCCAGCGAGTGCGCAACCTGGCGGTCGCGGTCGCCAAGGCGTGGGTCGACCAACAGCAGGGCCTCGCCAGGGAGGCAGCGTGAGCGACCTGCTGGTCGAAGTCGGCACCGAGGAGATCCCGGCCCGCTTGGTGCCGGGGGCGATGCGGGATCTCGGAGCGGGCTTCAAAGCGGCCCTGCGCGAGCTCGATCTCACATGTGCCGGGGAGATTTCGGTCGATGCCACTCCGCGGCGCTTGACGCTGGTCGCTGAGGGCCTTTCCGAAGGCCAGCCAGACCGGCTGGTGACACTGAAGGGACCGTCAAAGCAGATCGCCTTCGATGCGGACGGGAATCCTACGCGGGCGGCGCTCGGATTCGCCCGCAAGGCAGGCGTGGCTGTCGAGGAGCTTGAGGTCGGGGACGACGGCAAGCTCACGTTGAGCCGCACAATCGCTGGCCGTCGTACGCGCGAGCTATTGGCTGAAACGCTACCGGGGGTCGTGCTCGGAGTGCGCTTTCCGCGCAGCATGTACTGGATGGGCAAGGGCAGCCCGCGATTTATCCGACCGATTCGGTGGCTAGTGGTCCTGCTCGCCGGCGAAGTCGTGCCCGTTGAGACTGCGGGGATCCAGTCTGGCAACACTACGTGGGGGCATCGGCGGCTCGGGGCCGGGCCGATCAGGGTCAACTCGGTCGAAGGCTACCGTTCAGCTTTGCGCTCGAACGCCGTGCTGCTATCCGCTGAAGAAAGAGGTTCGAAGATCGTCGCGGAAGCCGAGACGCTGTTGCCTCCAGGCAGCAAACTGCGGCGCAACGAGCGATTGTTGCAGACCTTGGTGTTCGAGACGGAGCATCCGACGGCGGTCTTGGGCGGCTTTGACGAGAGCTATCTGGACCTGCCCGAGGAGGTGCTCGAGACGGTCATGCTCGTGCATCAGAAGTACTTCGCCGTCGAGGACAGTTCGGGGTCGATGACGAATCGTTTCGTGGCCGTCGCGAATTCTGGCAGGGACACCGACGGGATCATTCGCCGGGGGCACGAGCGCGTCCTGCGCGCCAGGTTCAATGATGCCCGGTTTTTCTGGGAGTTCGACCAGCGGAGCTCGCTGTCAGATCGCGTCGAAGAGCTCAAGGCTGTCACGTTCCAGGCCTCATTGGGCAGTTACTGGTCCAAGACCGAGAGCAACTTGGAGGCGGTCGCTCACCTGAACCGAGCGCTAGGCTTGGACGATGGCGAGGCGGCAAGCGCCGCGCGCGCTGCGCGTCTCGCAAAGACCGATCTGACGACCGAAATGGTCGGGGAGTTCCCGGAACTCCAAGGCAAGATTGGTGGCTTGTACGCAACTGCGCAGGGAGAGCCGCAAGCGGTGGCGGACGCGATCTACGACCACTACCTGCCCGTCGGCGGTTCCGGTCCTATTCCAAGGTCGCTGGTCGGCCGGCTGGTGTCGTTGGCCGACAAGCTCGCGACCCTTGGCGGCATGTTCAGGATCGGCCTGATGCCTACGGGGTCAAAGGATCCGCTAGCATTGCGCCGGGCGGCTTTCGGAGTGATCCGCATCGTCGTCGAAGGCTCTTTGGCAATCTCGCTTGACCGCTTGGTAGAGATCGCGTCCGCTGACGACAATGCGCCGAAACTGCGCGAGTTTTGCTTGGATCGCCTGCGCTACTGGTTGCAAGAGGTGGGAGGTTTCAGCGCGGACTCCGCGCAAGCTGTGCTGGCTGCTTCTGACGAGGTGCCTGTGGATGTGGTGGCCCGAGCGCGGGCGTTGGCCGAGGTGCGCCACACTCCCGACTTTGAGGCTCTGGCGGTGAGCTTCAAGCGAATTCGCAACATCTTGGAGCAAGTCGGACGGGAAGCGTCACTGGATGGCGCGGGCGTAGATCCGGCCCTGCTGGAGGGCGGGGCAGAGGCGGACTTGCACGCTGCTCTCCAACCGGTCGCAGCTACGATTGCGGAATGTAATGCCAAACGCGACTACGCCACCTCGCTGCGTGCGATAGCGACATTGCGGCCTGCCTTGGATCGCTACTTTGACGATGTGCTTGTGATGGCTGAGGACGATGCTGTGCGGAAGAATCGGCTGGTGTTCTTGGCGGGCATGCTGCGGACTCTGTCCACCATCGCCGACTTCTCGCTGATCGAAGCGGAACCGTCGGCCGGCCAGCGCAGCTAGCGACGCCTACAGTCCGCCGCGGTCCGGGATGTACTGTCGCAAGAAGCGGGCGCTCTGTCGCAGGGACAGCTTGCGCTGTTCCAGCGAACCCTCGTAGGCGCGATCTTCCACCTCCACGCAGACCGGTCCGTCGTATCCGGTCGAAGTGAGGACAGAGAAGAATTGGCCCCAGTCCACGTCTCCCAGTCCGGGGAGCTTAGGCGTGTGGAACTGGAGGGGGTATGCCAAGATGCCGACGTCGTCGAGCAGCTTGCGGTCTACCCGCACGTCTTTGGCGTGTACGTGGAAGATGCGGTCGCTGAAGTCCCGCAAGGGCGCGATGGCGTCCATCTGCATCCAAGTCGGATGGGATGGGTCATAGTTGAGTCCGAACGAAGGACTGGGGATGTCCTCGAACATGCGACGCCAGATCGCGGGCGAGCAGGCAAGGTTCTTGCCCCCCGGCCATTCGTCGCGGGTGAAGATCATCGGACAGTTTTCGATGCCGATGCGAACTCCGTGGTCCTCGGCGAAGGCAACCAGTTGACGCCAGACCTCTAGGAAGCGTGGCCAGTTCTCTTCCAGGGACCGGGTCCAGTCGCGGCCGACGAAAGTGTTGACGGTGGACAGGCCGAGCGCCCGCGCGGCTTGAATGACGGAGCGAAGGTGCTCTTGCGCGACGCAGGCCTCGTCGCTGTCCGCCGAGAGGGGGTTGGGATAGTACCCTAGGCCGCTGATCTGGATGCGATGGCGTTCAAGCGATGCGTTGATGCGGTCAATCCCGGCATCGTCCAACGTCGCGGTGTCGATGTGGGTGACACCGGCGTACCGGCGCTCCGCCTTGCCGGGCGGCCAGCACATGACCTCGATGCAGTCATAGCCCTCTGCTGCACCGGTCCGACAGACCTCGTCGAGGGAGAGGTCGGGGAGGATGGCACTTACAAATCCGAGTTGCATGTCACTTCACAGATTAGCGCCCGCAGATTAGCGCCCGCGCGGGCGAGCGGCTCTGTGCCAGGCTGGGTCGGATGTCCGCGCAGCGGCAGTCGGGACGAAGTGCTTGCTCGGCTCGCAGACAAATTCATCGCCAAGACTGCGGTCTGCGAGGGGGCATATTGGTATTCGGCAGTCCGCCTCGAAACAGCTCCCAATAAAGAATCAGTCGTGAACTACCGACCGCCGGTCCCAGCGCAAGTGAGGGGGATGGGGCCGGACTAAGCCAGCAGCGATGCGTCCACGTCAGGGGAGGGAGCGACGAACAGCTAGGGTGCCACACGTCCTGATCGGTCAGGCCCGTCGGTGGGAGAGCAGTGCGCTGAGCAGGGAACGCACTTCCGAAGCCAGCCTTGAACCGTGACCGAATGGGATCCCGGAGCACATCCCGCTGCAACTGCACATGCTGGCGCTATGTCGCCGACGGCCAGAGACGCCAATCTGCCGGTCGGGGGATTCACGGACCTGTCCGGGCCCATCACCCACGACTTGGACTAAGCGCACCCAGCTACTGCGGACGGTCCGCAACAGCCTGCGGGCGTGGATCATGCGTTGCGTCGGCAGCCGGGCCAGATGTCCCGCACAGGAGCGGACCGGACGGGGGGCGCAGTCTCGCTATTGATCAGAGCGGTCGAACCATGTCAAGTCTGTCACCAGAGTCTTGGCCGTCTCCTCGATGCTCTGCAACCGGTCGGATTCTCGATCGACCCGGTTATGTAGCGTTCGCACGACCGGCGCGAGGATCTCGGTGGCTGGCGAGTTCCTGATAAGTTCCAAGGTCCGATCCGAACCGATTACCGCCGCCATGTCACGCAGCACGAAACTGAAGTTCTGGGCGACGGGACGCCGCTCGATCTCAGGCAGCAGGTCCAGAAGCACTGCGATTTGCTTCTCGCCGGAAACGAGGTCTTTCGACAGCAAGTACGCACTGGCCAAGACCAGATGACAGTGAAACCGCTCTTCCGACAGGTACGCGTCGCACTTCTCGATACCGGCCATCGCTGATTCGATGGCCGCCCCGTGTCGCCCTGCGATAAGTTCCAGGCCAGCCTTGGAAGCCAAAGCCCGGACTACGGTGGCCTCGTATTCTGGCTCTTCGCTCTTGCCGTAACGAGTGACCAACTCGTCGAAGCGGAACAACGCCTCCTCCCCGCGCTGCGAAAACTTTAGGGCCACGGCCCAGTTGTAATATGCACGGATGACCTGCGACTCGATCTCGTTATCACTGGACGCCTGATAGCGATCGACGAACGAAGCATACCTTCTAATCGACTCGTCGAGGAGGCCCATTTCGGCCGTCACAACCGCGGCATTGAACCGCGCCTCGGCGACCTGTACCACCGTGGGGCCTGAGTCTTTCGATCCGAAACGCTTGACGATCTCGTCGTAGGCCGCCAGTTCTTCTTCGAATCGCCCCAGCCTGCCCAGTGACCTTCCTCGACACTGCAGGGCTCCGGCAATCGCCTCGAACACTTCTTCGTGGTCGGACGCCCCCCACTCGGACAGAACTTGGTCGCACAGTTTGATCGCGAGATCGCAAGCACCGACTTCGCAAAGATCCTCGGCGTCGAAGAGCTGCCCGTAGATGTGGTCAAGGTCCAGATCGTCCATTATCGTTGATTCCGCGCTCGCTGTGGCCGACCCGGTGCCGACCAGGATTCGCACAACAGCGTAGCGGTTTGTTCCCAGTGTGTGTCAGGCGGCGCGACCCTTGCCCAGAGTCACGGCCCAAGTGGCCTATGGGTCCCGGCCTCGCAGCCGAGTCGGGGAGGTCGTGACGAGCCTCCCCCTCTATTGGGTCGGATCTCGGAGCCGTGGTGTTGCTCACGCCGCCCGCAGGCGCCGCCTCGCTAGGTGGTGGCCATCGAAGCCCTCGTGGGCGCTCGCTGCGCAGAGCTCTTCGCGAATCTGGATGCGACCAATGGGCAAGACGAATTCTTTTTCGACTGGGTGTCAACTCGGCCGGTGAGCTTGGGGATACGGTGCTAGGATTGTCGCCGAGGAGAGTGGCTCCATGGACAGAAACTCAATCACGCGACGCAGACTAATCCGCTCCGCCGCGGTGATGCCCCTGGCTGCAGCGGCAGGTAGCGCTGCAAATTCCGCAGTAACTGTCGGCATCATCGGCCTGGGCGGCCGAGGCAGCAGTCACGCCCGCCATCTTGCGAGCATGTCCCAGGCGAGACTCGTCTCGGTGGCGGAAATCTCAGACGCCTCGATCGAGCGGGCGCGGGAAAAGGTCTCGCTCGAAGGAGTGAGGCTCTACAAGGACTTGAACGAGGTTCTCGCCAGTGACGTTGACGCCGTGATTATCGCCACGCCGGTCTATATGCATCCCGACCACTTCGAAGCGGCGCTCAAATCCGGCAAGCACATATACATCGAGAAGCCGGCCGCCGCTGATCTGGGCGGGGCGAAAAAGGTGATGCGGCTCGCGGACGCGGCACCGCGCAACCTCAACATCACCTTCGGCTACCAGCAGCGCCACGGCAAGGTCTATCATGCCGCCAAGAAGCTGATCGACTCAGGCCAGATCGGCAAGATCAACCTGGCGCACTCGCATTTCCTCAAGAGCGGAATGACCGGTAAGGAGCCTGCTAGGCCGGCGCCGACAAACGAGAGAGAACAACTCGAGCAATGGAAAATCTGGCGTGCTACGTACGGAGAGATCATCACCGAGACGTTCTGCCACAACATCGACTGCCTCAATTGGTTCATTGGCTCCCATCCGGTCAAGGCGATCGGGACAGGCGGGCGGGCCGTGATGAAGGTAGGCGACTTGCTCGACCATCTCAACGTCACCTTCGACTACGGCAACGACATCCAGGCGAATCTGGTTGGATCCTACCTATCCCCTTCGTTCTACAGAGAAGTGTATGAGCGGTACTTCCTCGACGGCGGCGTGGTGGAGACAGCGCGCGGTTACTGGAAGCACCACCGGGGGAGGAGCGACACGGTCGAAGAGAAGTCGCCCCGGGACATCACGATTGACGCGCTCGAGGAGTTCTTCGGGCGGATCCTTGACGACAAGCCGGCCAATACGGGCGTGCGCGGAGCCGAAAGCACTCTGACGGCCTTGCTGGGCCAGATGGCAATCGATCGAAAGGAAGAGGTCACTTGGGACGAGATGATGGCGTCGTAAGACCCTTTCAAGCAGGGCTGCCGGTTAACAGCGAAGAGGACGGCATGTGACTGGAACGAACCGCAGGCAATTCATTCAGGGCGGTGCCCTGGCCGCGGCCGGCGCGACGGCTGCTCGGGGCTACGAGAAGCCCGGCCACTTCACCGTAGACTGCCAGAGCCATTTCTTCGTCCCCGAACTCGTGGCGATGATGGCGAAGCGCAGCGAGCCACCGTATTCGTACCGCAAGGAAGGCCAAACGTACGTGGTCACCGGCCTGGCCGGCCAAGACGCTTGGCACCGCCGCCTGCGCGACAAGCACATGGATGTCGACGCGAAGCTCGCCGACATGGACGAAGCCGGGATCAGCCTGACGACGATCAGCACGAACGACCCTGGACCCGAGACCTTCGGCGCGGAGGGCCCGGCCGCAGCGCGCGTCATCAACGATTGGATTGCCGATCTGGGGAAGCGCTACCCCGAGCGCTTCGCCGGCCTGATCGTCCTTCCGCTGCAGGACATGAATGCCTCGCTCAAGGAGTTGGACCGCTGTGTGAACCAGCTCTCGATGAAGGGTGTCCTGCTGTATTCGAACCTCGACGGCCGCTTTCCGGACGAACCCGAATACGCAGAGCTATTCGCCGAAGCCGAGCGCATGGACCTGCCGATCCTGCTCCATCCCGCGCATCCGGTGACATACGAGCAAACCAAGGGCCGGGGCATGATGGCGGGGCTCGGTCTGATGTTCGACACGACCATTGCTCTGGGCCGCATCATTCTCGCGGGGATCCTCGACAAGCACCCCAAGTTGAAGCTTGTCTGTCCGCACGTTGGGGGCACGCTCCCGTACCTGATCGGCCGGATTGACCATCAGACGCAAGTCCTCGGTCGGGGCGCGGAGAACATTGTCAAGCCGCCCAGCGAGTACCTCCGGAGCGTATATTTGGATGCTGTGTCGCCAATCCCGATGGCAATCCAATACGGCATCGACTACGTGGGAGTTGACCGGATGCTCTACGCCAGCGACCATCCGTGGGTCGACCCGAAAACGATTGCGGGCCACATCCAAAGCCTCGGCCTGTCCTCCAACGACCAACAGAAGATCTTCGGCGGCAACGCGCGGAAGCTCTTCAAGCTGTGAATCGATGCAGCGCCGGGCGTTCCTGATCAGTCTCTCTGCGGCAGCGTGCGCCCCCGCACCCCAACAGGACGAGCCCTTGGCTTCCGCACGGCACCGATTCAAGCTCGCCATCTGTAACGAGACGTTCCAAGGGGCCGGATTTGCGGAAGGCTGCGCACTTGCCTTGGCAACCGGATACGCTGGCCTTGAAATCGCGCCTTGGACCCTGTCGGAGGATCCGGCCAGCCTATCCGCTGGCAGGCGCCGCGAATGCCGGGCCGCAATCGAGCAGGCGGGCGTTGCATACGTGGGGCTGCACAGCCTGCTGACGGCACCGCGAGGCAAGCTGCACATCACGACTCCGGACGATGCGGTGCGAGAGCGCAGTTGGGACTACTTCCGCAGGCTCATCGACTTGTGTGCGGATCTAGGTGATAACGGCTTGATGATTCTCGGGTCAGGGAAGCAGCGCCGAGCGGTTGGCGGCTCCACGGTGGAAGATGCCGTCAAGCGGCTGCGCGATGGTCTTGCCTCGCTTGCGGACCACGCTGGCGAGAGGGGTGTCACTATCCTGCCGGAGACTTTGGCGCCCCACTTGTGCGACGTGCTCACCTCGATGGAGCAGACACGCGCGATGGTCGAGGAGATCGGGCATCCGGCGGTGCGGACTATGTTCGACACCCACAATGCGGTTGCCGAGCCCGTCCCTCATGACGTATTGATCCGGCAACACGCGGAATTCATCAAGCACGTCCACATCAACGAGATGGATGGGGGCCATCCCGGAACGGGCAACTACGATTTCAGCGTGCCGCTGCGAGCGCTGAAGGAAGTCGGCTATGACGGCTGGCTTTCGCTGGAAGTATTCAAGTTCGAGCCAGGCGGAGAGGAAATCGCTCGGATGTCAGCGGAGTACCTGCGTCGGATCGAGGCCAACCTGTAGTCGGGCGATTCACTCGGGTCACAGTCGTGGTGCGTTCGACCCCCAAGATACCGGATGCGATCCATCTATCCGCTGCGATGCAATGAAACTGCGATGCCACGGACACTTACGACACGAACGATCTCTTGTCTTTGAATAGTTAGATTCACCGGCGCGATCGAGCCTGGCTCGATATTGAGACCGCGGAGAGGGCAGGCTTTGACCCGTTGTTGAGTCAGGTCTCCACCGACGACGAGCAATCTTGGTGAACTGGCTTCGGGTACCTCCTAAGTACCCATCGCGTCGGTCCGTTTCACCGCAAGCAGCTACAGTCCGGAACCCGCTCCCGGCGGGCCACTGCGGGAATCCGGACCCTACGCTGCGGTGCAATCCGAGCTACATCGAATCCTCTACGAAACTCTCCTTGATCCTCAGAACTCGTACCGCAGGCTCAACTGAGTGGTCCTTCCAGGAGACGTACTCCTGAGTCGGCCGAATTGGCTGCTGAGAATATTCCTCTGCATTCCTCCGAGATTCGTGTGGTTCGTGGCATTGAAGAACTCAACCCGCACTTCCACGCGGTGATTCTCGTTGAAAAACACGCTCTTGTTGATAGTCGCGTCAATCCCGGCAAATCCGGGGCCGTAGATCGCGTTGCGCGAAAGCGAGCCCTGGCGCAGCGACTGCCGGCTGACAGGGTTCCTATCCACTTGTTCGAACGCGCTGCGGTCCAGGAACTGGTAGGTGCCATTCTGCAAGCTGGTGCGATAGTCGCTTCTGACAGCAGCTGCATGGCTGGAGGCCACAATATCGGGCCGCTGGGCCGGGCCGCTGCTGCCTTGGAAGATGTTGAGCGGGTTGCCCGTTCTTAGCGTCAGGATTCCACCAATCTGCCAGTTGCCTAGAATGCTCTTCGCAACACCGCTGAGTCCGGCCGGAACCGGGACATCGTACACGAAATCGAGCGTGTAGCGATGTCGTAGGTGGTAATTGGTCGGGGCGCGGTTGTTGGCAAGGTCGTCGAGGCTCCAAGGTTCGATCAGGCAGCAGCTCAAGTCGCCGCTCGAGTACGCCATGTTGCTAGCCCAGGTGTAGTTCATGTTGAACATCAGATTGTTCGAGAATCGCTTCTTGAGCGACGTCTGCAAGCTGTGGTAGGTCGTCGAATCGTTGCTTTGGTAGAAGCGAAAGCGGGCCGTGAAGTCTTCCCGCGGCAACAGCCCCGTCATGCGGTCTGGGCGGTTTACGCGTGGACTGGTTGTCACCTTGACGCCGTGATTGCCAACGTACGCAACGTCGAGCACCGTGGTGGCGGTGAGCTGGCGCTGGACGCTTAGCGTGTACTGGATGCTGTAGGCGTTCTTCCAGTTTGGGTCCACCACGGTTCCGCCGATGATCCCAGAAGCTTGCGCGTGCGATTTCGCACGTTCGGTGCTGAACGGATACTGGACCCCGAATTGCTCGATCTGCGCCCGGCTAAAGCCAACCTCCGCCGGTGAGTCAGCCCCGTTGCGGATGATTTCCACCGGTCCGGAGAAGAAGTTGTGCGGCATGACGAAAATGCCTGATCCGCCTCGGATCACGGTCTTTCCAGAGTCGCCAACTTTGTATGCAAAGCCAAGCCGGGGCGAGAGAGAATTGTATTGGGGATACCACGGCTGGTCAGGCGGCAGGTTCGCGCCAAACGGAGTGACCCGGTTGAAAAAGCGCCCGTCCCGTTCGGTGGGCACGGAGTCGAAGTCCCAGCGAAGACCGACGTTCACCGTCAGGTCCGAACTAACACGGATATCGTCTTGGAAGAAAAATCCGGTCTGCCAGCGCTGCATCTCGAATGGATCCAGTCCGAAGTTGAATCGAACGGCACGCGGCTGGTTCGAAAACAATTCCTCCAAAGCAGAGAATTCGAAGTTCGGAGTGTCTTCGATCGCCCGTCGCACGAATACCACCTGATAGAGACCTCCGAACTTGATGGCGTGCCTCCCCTTCTGCCAGGCGAAGTTTTGCTCCAGCGTCGAGGTCGACCCTTTCTTGGCGAAGCGCCGTCCCTGCGACGGCGAGGGCAGTCCCGCGCCATTGATCTGCGGGATGCCCGCCAGAAGCATCTGATCGACGCGGTCCAAATCGGCGCGGTTGTACCCAAAGCGAGTCTCGGACGTGAGGGTCGGATGCCAGACCCGGTTATAGGTCGACGAAAGATTCTCGGTCAGACCGTCATGCACGCGCGAGTTGCCGATTGCTACCCGGGGGCTTCTCTGGAAGGGCCGCCCGCGGGTGTACCGCACGGTGAGCAAGTCGTTAGGGGTGATCGAGTAGTCGCTACGGACGGAGGCGGTGTTGTCCTCTCGCTGGCGGGCATCCGTGCCGACGAAGTTCGAATCGACGGCATCGGGAGTTGCAGGCGCTTCAGTGGGCGCTGGCCACAGATCCCAGTAGGCCTTGGATTCAGGCATTACGGCGATTGCCCGTTCTCGCACCCAAGTCGAAGGGACGGAACCCGACAGTGTCTGTTGGGCGTTGTAGCGGTACCCCTCGAAAGTGCCGAAGAAGAACAGCTTGTTCCGCACGATCGGCCCGCCCAGCGACCCGCCGTACTGGTGGAAGACCAACGATGTCTTCCGCGCCAAGATGTGGTTGTTCGCGTTCAGGCCGCCAGCCTGGTATTGCTCGAACGCGCTTCCGTGAAAGTCGTTGGTTCCGCCCTTTGTGATGATATTGACGTTACCTGCAAGAGTGTTGGCGATCTCGGCGGAGAAGATGTTCTTCGAAACTTCGACCCCTTGGACAGCCTCGACACTGACCCCTTTGATGAAGTTGTAGTTCTGGTAGGCTGCGAGCGAAGCAAACTCAGAGTCGGGCACGGCGTTCACTCCGTCCACCGCGAACGTGAAGCCGCGCGGGGGCAATCCATTCAGCGAAATCGTAAGCCCGTTGCTGGACGCGCCTGTGCCGAGGTCGATGATCGATGTGATGTCGCGGTTCCGCAGCGGCAAGTGGTCCACCTGATCGCTGCTAAGGCTGATGTCTTGCTCGGCGCTGGTGGTGTTTAGCAGCGGTGCATCCGCGCTGACCTCGACCATTTCAGTGGTCGAGCCAACCTCCAGCACGAAGCTCAAATCGGCCGTCTGGCCTGAGGAAAGGTTCACGCCGGACTGAACGTGAGTGGAGAAGCCGTCTGCCTCGATGGTGATCGTGTACGGACCGACAGGGATGTAGGCAACAGCGAACTCTCCTCGCTCGTTCGATTCGGCGGCTTTCTCCACGCCCGTAGCTTCATTGGCAGCGTGGACCGTAGCTCCCGGTATGACCGCGCCGGACGGGTCCAGAACCCGGCCGTAGATCGTGGCGGTCGTAACCTGCGCGGTGGCCGGCACCGCCATCAAACCCGTGATCGCAACGAGTACGACAAGGATTGCCGACACTCGATTGAGGCCTGCTTGTTTCTCTGAATCTGGATTTTGCACTTCGCCCTCCTGTGGCATTGCTTCAAACAGCGCACTGACCATATCATGACAGGGGGGGGGCGTCTACAAGTCTGTCGATCGAATGCCCAAGAACTGCGGGAATCTCCTACCATCGGGACTTGAATCACGGCCCACAAGCAACCCCTCCGCAGGTCCGGTTGATCGGTTCAACCGTTGTCACTCTGCCTAGGTCCTGCACCGCGAGCACTCAGTGGGTTCGAGTGCGGCACGCATGATTGGGACAGCTATTGCTCAGAGAGCCATCTATTCGACATGACCCGGGATCGGGCCCCGTAGCACTGCTGTCGCAGGGCAGGTGGCAGATCTAGCAGCAGGAACGCCGTGCGCGAGGGGCCCTCCAGCACGAGTTTGCAAAGACGGGTCCGCACCCTGCCAATGCCCCACATCTCGCACCTGACAACGGTATGGTCGATATGGCACGCCTAGAGCATGCTCGACCAACGCTGCATTGCGGAGACCCTCCCGCGCTCAGAGGCCGTGGAGACCCTGCAGGTGCTGGTGACGCAGGCTGGTGACAGCAGTCGGACCGCGCTCGCCCATCAGGTCTGTCGCGAGTTCACTGCAGGCCTGCGACCCAGTGTTTGGTCTCCGACGCAGGCACGGCCTGCCCGGGCTGTGCCTCGGCCTTGGGCCTGCGGCATGAGGGCGCCAATCCATCGGCCGGGCGGCGAATGCGGGGCAGCTACCACCTCCAGACGGTCAACAACCGCCACAGTCAGTTCAAGCTGTTTCTGCTGCCGTTTCGCGGTGTCGCCGTCAAGCGTTTGGAAAGCTACTTGCACTGGTTCCAGCAGGTCGGCCGCTCCAGCCAGCGCTCGGCGCGGGCCTGTCTGGTAGCTGCCTCATCTGAACCCCGCATACGTTTCGCGAACTGAGCCTTTGGAGGCGTTGCGCAGCATGCCATCGGCCGGAAGGGGCGGGCCCTATTCCTTCGGTTCGCTACAGCGATGTAAGCCAAGCGCGCCGGGGTGTCGCGCATCACGCCCACATGCTGGTCGATCCCAACGAAATCTCGCGGCACCGCGACGTGCATTAGCCGGGCCCGGGCTCAAGCGAGGGAATGGCACTTGGCGAAAAGTTCGATCCAGACGGGCATAGGATTGGCTGGACACCCGGGAAGCAACCTACGTTGCGTCCGCCCGATCTGGCCTGGCGGCTCGACCCGGGGAGCGATCTGGCGAGCCAACTGAGTTTGCTAGAATCAAGGCTTCGCTTCCTATGTTCGCGGACCTAGGGGTGTCCGGTCGCGACGCTCTGAATCCAATCTGCGACCAATCAGATAGCAGCGGTACCGCGCACGCTGGGGCGGGCTCTTGACTCCCCGCAAAGCGTCTGGGAATGCGATCCACGACAGAGGGTAATCACCAACATGGCAAAGCATGTGTTCTCATTCGGCGGCACCAAGACCGACGGCGACAGGTCGATGCGCGACACGCTCGGCGGCAAGGGTGCCAATTTGGCCGAGATGGCGCTGGCGGGAGTGCCGGTCCCGCCGGGTTTCACCGTTTCCACGCAGGTCTGCAACATGTATCTCGCAGGCGGCAACCGCGTGCCCGATGAGGTCGAGGACGAAATGGCGGCAGCCCTGCGGCACCTTGAGAACGACATGGGCAAGAAGCTCGGCGATGCCGCCAACCCGCTGCTGCTGTCGGTGCGTTCCGGCGCAAAGTTCTCCATGCCGGGCATGATGGACACAATTCTCAACCTCGGCCTCAACGACAGCGCGACCGAGGGCCTCGTCGCACTGAGCGGCAAGCGGACTTTCGCATTGGACTGCTACCGGCGCTTCATCATGATGTTCGCCGACGTTGTCATGGACGTGTCCAAGGGAGAGTTCGAGGAGATTCTCGAGGACATCAAGGAAGCAGCCGGCGCCGAGAATGACATGGACCTCAATGCCGGGCAGTTGGCGGAAGTGGTCGAGGCGTTCAAGGCTCATTACAAGCAGTCGCTTGGCAAAGACTTTCCGCAGGACGCGCACGAACAGCTCAAGATGGCGCGTGACGCGGTCTTCCGGTCCTGGGACAACCCCCGCGCCAACTACTACCGAAACATGAACGACATCCCGCACGACCTCGGCACGGCCGTCAACGTGCAGGCGATGGTGTTCGGCAACCTTGGCGAGACTTCTGCCACCGGTGTCGGCTTTACGCGAGATCCTGCCACGGGCGCCAACGAGTTCTACGGTGAGTTCTTGGTCAATGCACAAGGCGAGGATGTCGTGGCCGGCATCCGCACCCCCCGTCCCATCGAAGAACTCAAATCGGTGCTGCCCGAGGCCTACAACGAGCTGCGCACCATCACGGCCCAACTGGAGAAGCACTACCGCGATGTGCAGGACTTTGAGTTCACCATCGAGGAAGGCAAGCTGTTCATGCTGCAGACACGCAACGGCAAGCGCACTGGCGCTGCCGCGGTCAAGTTCGCCGTGGACATGGTTCAAGAAGGGCTGATCGATGACCGCGAAGCCGTCATGCGGGTTGAGCCGCAGCACTTGGACCAGTTGCTGCACCCGGTGATCGAGCCCTCTTCGAAGGGCGAGCTCACGACCTTGACGGTGGGCTTGCCGGCCTCGCCCGGCGCGGCAGTCGGACGCATCGTCTTCACGGCTGACGCAGCTGTCGACGAGGCCGCCGCTGGCAACGATGTAGTGTTGGTGCGGGCGGAAACCACGCCGGAGGACATTCACGGCATGGAAGCAGCCAAGGGCATCCTGACCTCGCGAGGCGGCATGACCTCGCACGCCGCCGTGGTCGCGCGAGGCATGGGCTCGCCCTGCGTCGCGGGCGCGGGCGACGTGAGCGTTGACGCCAACGCCGGCCAGGTCGTTTGCAAGGGCCACGCGCTAGGCGAAGGCGACTGGATATCCATCGATGGCTCTACCGGCGAAGTCTTCGCCGGGCAGGCCAAGACCATCGATCCCGATCCCACTTCAGGCGAATTCGCGCAATTCATGGAGTATGTCGACAATCACCGCACCGCGAGGGTGCGCGCCAATGCCGAGACTCCGCGCGACGCGCGCATGGCGCGGAACTTCGGTGCTGAGGGCATCGGCCTGTGCCGCACCGAGCACATGTTCTTCGAGCCCCACCGTATCGAGCACGTTCGCCAGATGATCTTGGCCGAGGATGCAGATACGCGCGCGGCCGCGTTGAGCGAGCTGCTTCCGATGCAGAGGCAGGACTTCGTCGAACTGTTCGAGGTCATGGACGGCTTCCCGGTGATCGTGCGCACGCTCGATCCGCCCTTGCATGAGTTCTTGCCCAAGCGGGAGGAACTGATGGTGGAACTGGCCCAATTGCAAGCGGGCGGCGGGGACCAAGCCAAGCAGGAGGAAGTCTCGGCGCTGCTGGAGCGCGTCGAGGAGCTGCACGAGTTCAACCCGATGCTGGGACACCGCGGGTGTCGGCTCGGGATCACGTTCCCCGAGATCACGGCGATGCAAGCGCGGGCGATCTTCGAGGCGGCAGTGGAGTGCGCCGAGAAGGGAATCGACGCGATTCCGGAGGTGATGATTCCGCTGGTGGGCAACCACAAGGAACTCGAGAATCAGAAGAGGGTGGTTGATGAGGCAGCCAAGGAAGTTTTCGCCGCTGCTGGGCGCGAGGTCCACTACAAGGTCGGAACCATGATCGAGGTGCCGCGCGGAGCGCTGACGGCCGACGAGGTCGCGCAGCATGCTGAATTCTTCAGCTTTGGCACCAACGACCTGACCCAGACCACGTTCGGCTTCAGCCGCGACGATTCCGGAAGCTTCATCGGCCCCTATCTGGAAGCGGGCATCCTTGAGGACGATCCGTTCCAGGTATTGGATAGCAGCGGTGTCGGGCAGCTGGTGGAGATCGCCCTTGAGAAAGGGCGCAAGACCCGCCCAGGACTTGAAGTCGGAATCTGTGGCGAGCACGGCGGAGAGCCAAAATCCGTGGCCTTCTGCGTGCGCGCCGGCCTGAACTACGTCAGTTGCTCGCCTTACCGGGTGCCTATCGCCCGACTGGCTGCGGCACAGACTGCGATCTCCGGCAACTAGATTCCCTGTCCCGCCGTAAGGCGGACGATTGATTCGAGTTGCGACTCGCAGTGCCGCCCTCGTCCGTTTTGGACGCAGCGCCGCCAGAGTCCTAGGCGCTCTGCGGAGTGGATGTTTGCTGCAAGTCTCGCTGTCGAGGCGCCGTCCGCATGCGGGCCGAGCTGAGCCATGTTGGAATCGCGAGCGTGTCACCTAGGCGGCACTGACGCGATCTGATGGCACAATAGTTGCCTCCAGAGACGCGTCGACCCTCTAACTCCCGCGTCCCGTGTCTCAGCCAACGGCGCAAGCCCATCGAATTGGGTGCTTGGCAGCAACCTCGCAGCGGAAAGCCTCCATAGTGCCCCATCCCGGCAACCGTTCTGCCCGGACCTCAAGACTGTCGATCAGGTCAATCACTCGTTCAAGAGCGTCCGTTTCTTCCTGTTCGATGCCATCCCAGAGTTTCAAGTGCCTGTCCAACATCGGTCTCAGGCTGGAGCTCTTCCGTCAGGTCGATCAGGCAGCGCCCCTTCGACGAACTGAGAGCAAGAGCTACCGCCGTTGCTTGGCAAAGCTCGACCCGCTGATGGAGCTAGACGATCAGCAGCAGAGCTGAAGAACCATATATTCAGGGCCCGACGGCCGAGCTCGGGCTGGCCTGCGGTTCTTCCACGGCGATGAAGGTTGTGTTCGAATCGACGCCGGCGACCCGGATGACGAGTGGGACGGCGCTTCCAGTCGGAGCCATGTCCGACAGTTGCGCCTCGACTTGGTAGAGACCAGCGGATGAAGGCAAGAGGCCCGAGAAACCCACGTTCATCGGTTCGCCACCGAGCCAGACGCTGACCGGCTCGATCGTGGCTGAGACGGGATCCTCCAAGGCCGCGGCACCGGTGGCGGGTGGATTCGTCACGGGACCGAGGCCTGTCGCGAAGATCTCCAATGTCTCGCCGGGCCGGGCAGGCCGGGCGCCCGGGAATCCGCCCGCCGGCCCAGCGACGATCCCTCCGCTGGAGGCGATCAGCGCGGCCGCTTGACCCAGGTGGTTCAACACGAACACGCCGGGGCTGACGCTAGCGAGGGGCAGTGTGACCGCGGGGCTGGTCTGATCGCCGATGGCGACGGTGAGAGTTGCTTCTGGGAGCCCTGCGAGTTCCCACGGCACCTGGAAGTTGCGTTGTCCCGGAGCGGCGAAGATCTGCGGGACGTCGATCGCGTCGTTGAAGCGCATCGACCCGCCGCCGAGCTCGTTCGGCAATGGGTAGCCGTAAGCTGCCGCTGTCGTGGTGGCGAGGCCGACGCCGAATGCCGTGGCCAGGCTGCCGGGAGCCAGTCCCGAACCGAGCTGGAAGGTGGCTGAGTTCACCACCCGCCCCTCGGAGAACTGGGGCGGCGGCCGGGGAGCGTCGATCCGATACACCACGCCCGAGTCGGCGAAGTAGATCTCGCCTCCCTCGCCCTCGCCGAATGTCCTGAAGCTGATCGCTGTCTCGCGGGGGCCGAGCAGTGTCCAGGCACCGTTCTCCTCGTACGCCGCAAAGAAGTCCCCCGTGCAGTAGTCGGCGAAGAAATAGGTGCCGGAGAGTTGGGGGTGCCGCGACCCGCGGTAGCGATAGCCGCCGGTGACCGAGCCCCCGCAGTTGCCGTCAGCGTTGGAGTACTCGAGAATCGGCAGGACAAGCGATCCGTCGCCATTGCAGCCAGCCGCCGGGTTGAAGCAACGCGAGCCCTCCATCAGCCGCCAGCCGTAGTTCTCCCCGCCCTTGCTGCCGGCAGCCTGAAAGGAAACTTCTTCCACCGCGTTCTGGCCCACGTCTGCGATGAACATGTCGCCCGTAAGCCTGTCAAAGCTGAACCGCCACGGGTTGCGCAGTCCAGAGGCCCATATTTCGGGACGCGCGTTGGCTGTTGCCAGAAACGGATTCGATGCAGGCGCAATGGCCGGGACGCCTTGATCGATGTCGACCCGGAGCATCTTCCCGAGCACGGTGCTGAGATCTTGAGCCAAATTGCCCGGATCGCCCGCGCCGCCGCCATCGCCCATGCCGATGTAGAGATAGCCGTCGGGCCCGAAATGGATCTGGCCGCCATTGTGGTTTCGGCGCGGCTGCGCCGCGCGCAGGAAGATCGTCTCCGATCCCGCGTCGGCCAAGTTCGGATCGGAACTGACCTTGAACCGCGAGACGACCGTGGCGCCGCTGACGTTGGTGTAGTTGGCGAAGAGGTAGCCGTTAGAGGCGTAGCTCGGATGGAACGCAACGCTGAGAAGCCCTCGCTCGCCGCCGGCCCGGACCCGCTCGCGGATATCCAAGAACGGAGTGCTCAGCAGGCTCTGCCCGTCGTATATCAGGATTCGCCCGACCTGCTCGGTGACGAAGAGCCGTCCTGAACCGTCACCCGCATGGGTGATCGAAGTTGCATTCGAGAGGCCTCGGAAAACCTCGACGAAGCTCAGTTCATCCAAGTCGATCTGAGCGGCTGCAGGCGAATTCACACCGAGCGCCAAGACCGCAGACGCGACTAACCTTCCAATCGGATAAAGCAATTTCACCTAACCTGTTGCGACCAGTCCGAATTATAGGCCACCCGCTCTACCTGCAGGCGGCGGAACGAGTTGGCACAGCAACCAGACGGGCGCGGAGCGGGGAGCCGGCACCGTGGACCGCCGAAATGACCGGGGAAGGGCCGCAAGAAGCGCACACCGAATTGCGAGATGTCAGTCTCGAAATAGCAGCGCTTGGTAGTCTACACTCGACGCGGAAGCCTTGGCCGCTTATGGCTGGTACGTTGCAAGTCGCACCCGAGATGCCCGCCACGGGGCGGAGAATCCCGCTGCGGACCGGGACGCTCGCCGCTTTGTGCATGCTCGGTTCATCGCTGCAGGCCGAGCGGCCCAACATCGTGTTCGTCTATGCCGACGACCAAGCGGCATGGACGATTGGCGCATTGGGCAACCGCCAGGCGAGAACGCCCAACATCGACCGCTTGTACTCAGAAGGTGTCGCGCTGACCAACGCGTTCACGACCACTCCGGTTTGCAGCCCCTCCCGCGCCGGCCTGCTGACTAGCCGCTACGGCACCGAGCTCGGGATCACCGACTACCTCAACGCAACCCAAGAAGCCGGCAAGGGCCTTGATCCGGAACTGCCGACTTGGCCGAAGTTGCTGCAGGCTGCCGGATACGCGACAGGTTTCGTCGGCAAGTGGCACGTCGGGAGCCAGGACCGGCACCTGCCGACGAACAACGGATATGACATGTTCTACGGATTCAGGAGCGGAGCGGGCATCTCCAGGGATCCCGAGGTCGAGTCTGAAGGCGTGGTCCGCGTTGTTCACGGATACACGCCGGACGTGCTCGCCGACGAGGCGATTCGCTTCATCCGGGCGTCCGCCGGGCGCGCTCCGTTTCTGCTGAGCCTGCATTTCTGGGCGCCTCACGCGAACACCTCCAATCGGACGCCCGAAGGGGACCGGACATGGCTGCCTCTGAGCGCGGCCGACTGGAATCCATTCAAGAGTCTCGACGTTGCACTGCCGGAACCCGACTACCCGGGTCTCGACGTTCCGCGCGCCAAGAGGATGCTTGCCGAGTACCTCGCGTCGGTTGCCAGCTTGGATCGGAACGTGGGCCGCGTGCTCGCCGTACTCGACGAACTGGCCATAGCACGGGAGACGGTTTTCATATTCACCAGCGACCACGGCTTCAACATGGGCCACAACGGCATCTGGCACAAGGGCAACGGGCGCTGGCTTCTCACCGACAACCGCGGATATCGTTCCAACATGTACGACCATTCGATTCGAGTTCCGGCCGTAGTGCGCTGGCCGGGGCGCCTCGCGGCAGGCAGTTCCGTCGAGCGAGCGGTCTTGAACCTGGATTGGTTCCCCACGATCCTGGCAATGGTCGGCCTTGAGGTTCCAACCGATGCTGTCATTCGCGGGGAGAGCTTCCTGCCGCTGCTGGAGGGGCGGGAGATCCCTTGGAGGACTTCCTTCTACGGCGAGTATCGCCAGCTGCACCAGGAACAGGTGGACCAGCGCATGTGGAGAACGCCCGAATGGAAGCTCGTGCGCGACAGCCGCCCTGGCAAGGATGAGCTTTACAACTTGGTCGACGATCCTGGCGAGCATGTGAATCTTGTCGATGACGCGAGCCCCGAGATCGCCAAAGCCCTTGTGCGACTCGACACGGAATTGCGCAACTGGATGCGACAGATCGCGTTTGAGCCTTGATTGGCGCGCGAGGCTGGTGTACGATGTGGCCATGACGGCCAAGGCCTTGTCCTTGGGAGCGTTGTGGGCGATTCTGTGCCCCGCGGCTGTCGCAGGCGTCTCGTTCGCCGACGATATCGAGCCACTTCTCCGGGAACACTGCGTCATTTGCCACGGCGAGGCCCTGCAACAGAGCGGCTTGCGGCTCGACCGGCGCGACGCTGCCCTTCGGGGCGGTGACTCCGGGCCTGTCATCGAGCCGGGAGACGCTTCGGCGAGCGTTCTGATCAAGCGGCTTGAAGGCTTGGAAGGCCTCCAACGGATGCCGCCCAGCCACCCTTTGTCGGGGCAGGACATCAACACCTTCCGTGCGTGGATCGCCGAGGGTGCCCAGTGGGATGTTCCCCGCGAGTCCGCCGATTCCAGTGTGGGCTCGGGGCATTGGGCATTCCGTCCCAATCGTCGGCCGGCTGTGCCCGACGTACGCGACAAGGGCTGGGCTAGGAACCCGATTGATGCGTTCGTCCTCGCAAGGCTCGAGCGGCAGGGCTTGGAACCATCGCTCGAGGCACCCGCTAACTCGTTAGTGCGTCGCGTGCATCTCGACTTGACGGGACTGCCTCCGAGCCCCAAAGACATCGTTGCGGCTGCCGACTACGAAGCGCTAGTCGACCGCCTGCTCGAGTCAGACCACTTCGGCGAGCGCTGGGCGTCGTATTGGCTGGACCAAGTGCGGTACGCCGACTCTGATGGCTACGAAAAGGACACGGTGCGGCCGCACGCGTGGCGCTACCGCCACTGGGTGATCGAAGCGCTGAACGACGATCTGCCGTTCGACCGGTTCACCGCGGATCAGATCGCAGGCGACCTCATGCCCGGGGCGACGACCGCGCAGCGAGTTGCCACCGGCTTTTACCGCAACACTCTCAAGAATCGCGAGGGCGGCGTGAACGTGGAGGAGTTCCGATTCGAGGAGGTTGTGGACCGGACCAACACGGTTGCCACCGTGTGGCTGGGCCTGTCGATGGAGTGCGCTCGCTGCCACGATCACAAGTACGACCCGATCACGCAGAAAGACTATTACCGGATGTTCGCATTCTTCAACGATCTGGACGAGGTGGACATCGACGCCCCGATGCCTGGAGAGATGGGCCCCTACTTGCAAGCGAAGCCTCGCTTCAACCGGGAGCTTGAGGCCATTTACGGCAAGTACAGGGTGCGCGAACTGATGGCCCCGTGGACCGAGAAAATGCTCTGGGCGTCGGAGAATCCGGGTGTCGAGTATGAATGGGACACGAGTTGGGACATTCTGGCCCTTTATCTTGACGATGGCCAGCGAATCTTGCGGACACCTGCTAGCGAGCGCCCTTGGCGAGAGGACTATGCCTTGACGGAGTGGTTCCTGCGAAACTACAACCGCGTCACGAGCAAGCAGGAGTACGAGGCGACCGGCTTCAAGGATGCCGTCAAGGAAGTCCATGCCCTGGTTGCTGATTTTCCCGACGTAAGCCGGGCGCGAGCGGTCCAGGCCGATTCCGCGGGCAGGCGATCGCACGTCCACCTTGCAGGAGAGTGGAACGACCTGGGTGAGGAGGTGTCGCGCGGAACTCCCGTGACGCTGCCGCCAATCGAATCCAAAGATCCGGTGCCCAGCAGGCGCGACCTGGCTGGGTGGCTCGTTTCCCGGGAGAATCCGCTGACGGCGCGCGTAGCCGTAAATCGAATCTGGCAGGAATACTTCGGCACCGGCTTGGTTGCGACCTCGGACAACTTCGGCTTGCGCGGCGAGTCGCCCTCGCATCCTGAGCTGCTGGACTGGCTCGCGGCCGAGTTCATCGATTCGGGCTGGCGGCTCAAGCACGTGCATCGCCTGATCGCGACGTCCGCGACCTATCGGCAGGCCTCGGACTGGCGGCAGGACCTGTCCGAGAGGGATCCGGCCAACAGGCTGCTTGCTCGGCAGGCTCGGCTGCGCCTTCCCGCGGAGACGCTTCGCGATGCGTCGCTTGCAGTGTCCGGCCTGCTCGAGCCGAGGGTGGGAGGCCGCAGTGTCCGACCCTACCAGCCGGAGGGCGTGACCGACCTGAGCTACGGCGGCTCGGTGAAGTGGCCCGAGAGCGCGGGGAGCGACAAGTATCGCAGGGGGCTCTATATTCACTTCCAACGGACCACGCCGTATCCGTTCCTCGCAAACTTCGACTTGCAGGAGCGGAACGTGGTCCAATGTACCCGGACCCGGTCTAACACCCCGCTGCAAGCGTTGAACTTGCTGAACGATCCAGTCTTCTTCGAAATGGCACAGGGCCTCGCATACCGGGTCTTGGACGAAACGCCCGGAGCGACGTTTGACAGCCGCTTGGAGCGGGCCTTCGCCCTGTGCCTGGCTCGCATGCCGACCTCCTCCGAACGGGAGGCGATGCACGATTACTTCGTCCGGCAGCGTGCGATGCTGGAGGAGGATCGCGAGACGGCGCGGCTTTGGTTTCCGTTCAAGATCGACCCGGCCCGGCAGCCTTCGGATCCCACGGCCTTGGCAGCTTGGGTCGGGATGAGCCGAATCCTGCTGAACATGGATGAGTTCATCACTCGGGAGTAGACTGCTATGACCCGCGAAACGTACCGCTCAGTGCTGGCCCGCCGGAGCTTTCTGGATACCTGCGCGGCAGGCCTGGGAACCGTGGGCCTCGCTCACCTGATGGGCGTGGACGGCTTGGCTGCCGAAGCGCCCGGAAGCACCGCGGCGGCAAGGGCCCCGCATTTCGCACCCAAGGCGAAGAACTTGATCTTCCTGTTCATGGCGGGAGCTCCTAGCCAGATGGATCTCTTCGACCCGAAGCCAGCGCTGAAGCGCTGGCACGGTGAGCCCCTTCCGCCTTCGATGACAAAGGACCTGAAGCTCGCATTCATCAAGCCGACAGCCAAGGTCCTCGCCAGCCCGCGCAATTTCTCGCCCTGCGGGCAGAGCGGGATGGAGATCAGCGACTTCCTGCCGAACCTGCAGCGGGTCGCCGACGACATCTGCCTTGTCCGCTCGATGCAGACCGGTCAGGTCAACCACCACCCCGGCCAGTCAATGCTGATGAGCGGCAGCCCTTTGGTCGGCAGGCCCACGGTGGGCGCATGGCTGAGCTATGGCCTCGGCACCGAGTCGCAGAATCTGCCCGGATTCGTTGTCCTGAGTTCTGGCCGAGGCGCGAGTGGAGGGGCTTCGAATTTCTCAAGCGGATTCTTGCCATCGACGCACGCCGGTGTTCCGTTTCGCAAGTCCGGCGATCCGATCCTCTTCCTGTCCAATCCGGACGGTGTCTCGCGCGACTCCCAGCGGCTGAGCCTTGAGACGCTCCGGCGTCTCAACGAAGAGAAGTTCCGGCGCAGCGGAGACCCTCAGGTCGCCTCGCGCATGGCGAACTACGAACTCGCGTTCCGGATGCAGGCTTCGGCGCCCGAACTGCTCGACTTCTCGGATGAATCGCAATCCACGAAGGACAGCTACGGCATTGGTCAGGAGCCGACGAGCGCTTACGGGACCAATTGCCTGATGGCGCGCCGGATGGTAGAGAGGGGCGTTCGAGTCGTGATGCTCATTCACGCCTCTTGGGACGACCACACCAACCTTGACGAGAACCTGAAGAAGAACTGCGACATCACGGACAAACCCGTCGCAGCGTTGCTGGAGGATCTCAAGCAGAGGGGTCTGCTGGACGAAACGCTCGTGGTTTGGGGCGGTGAGTTTGGGCGCACCTCGCTGGGGCAGCTGAAGCACGTGGGCGACAAAGTGGGCCGAGACCATCACCCGAACGGCTACTCGATGTGGCTGGCCGGCGGGGGCACGAAAGGCGGCCAAGTGGTGGGGGAGACCGACGAGCTCGCGCTCAAGGTTGAGGAAGCCCCAGTTCACGTGCATGACCTGCAGGCAACCATCCTGCACCTGATGGGCCTAGACCACGAGCGGCTGACCTACCGGCATATGGGCCGGGATTTCAGGCTTACTGACGTATCGGGCAGGGTCGTCGACGAAATACTGGCCTGATGCCAAGCCTTGGCTAACCGCTCCCACGGCTCGAGTCAGGGCAAAGCGGCTGCGAGCGTCAGGCCCTATCCTTGAGGCAGGGAATACAGCGCCGCCAGCGCTCTCTCGCGACCCTCCTTGTGTCCGATGATCGGCGGGATGCCGGCCGAACCGGGCTCGTAGCTTGCCGCCGAGGGCTGCCATCTGTGCAAGTAGCTGCCGGTCGGGTCGAACTTCGCGCCTTGCGCGATCGGATTGAAAATGCGAAAGTACGGCGCGGCGTCCGCGCCACAGCCCGCGACCCACTGCCAGTTCGCGATATTCTGGGCCGGGTCCGCATCGACAAGAGTGTCCCAAAACCAGGCTTCGCCGCGCTGCCAAGGCAGGAGCAGGTGCTTGGTCAGAAAGGACGCGACGCCCATCCGGACTCGGTTGTGCATCCAGCCCGTCACCCAGAGCTGCCGCATTCCCGCGTCGATCCATGGGTAGCCTGTCCTGCCGCGCTGCCAAGCCCGAAGCGCCTGTTGGTCGTTCGACCACGGAAACCGGCTGAATTCCTCCCGGAACGGCCGATTTGCGAGGTCGGGGAAGTGATAGAGCAGGTTTGCTGAGAAGTCTCGCCACACGAGCTGCCGTAGAAACGAAGCGATTCCCGCTTCTGCCGCTGGATTGGTGTGCTGGAGCTGTCGGGCGGCGTGCCACAGCTGGCGCGGGGACAACTCGCCGAAGGCTAGGTACGGGGAAAGAGCCGAGGTTGCGTCCAGATCCGGTCTGTCACGATCCTGCGCGTACGAGTCGATCCGGCTATTGAGAAAATCCCGCAGTCTCAACTCGGCGTTGCGCGCTTCAGGGGCCCAAGCCTCGCGCAGACCGCTTGCCCAGTCAGGGCCGGTGGGCAGAAGCCGCCACTCGTCGAGCGACTCCGACTCCGCTGAGATGCCGGAGATCGCCTGGGGGCGGGGGATTGGAAGGGGAGCGGCCGGCTCGCCCATTGCGAGCGAAGCCTTGTAGAACGGCGTGAAGACCTTGAACCAGGTGCCTTGCTTTGTAAGCAGTGCCTGCGGTTCGCGCAAATATGCGCCCTCAAAACTGTCGGAGACGGTTCCGATCCTCTGCAATTGGGACCTGAGAGCCTCGTCGGCTTGTTTGCCCCAAGGGGTGTAGCGCCGATTCCAATAGAGTCCGCCCGCACACAGGGCGTTGGCGACCTTGATGGCCACGGCGTTCTGGTCGCCGCTTCGCAGGAGCAGCGGCACACCGATAGCAGCCAGCTGCCCGCGCAGTCGGATGATCGCGTGGTGTAACCACCAGCGCCCGGCGCCGCCCAGCGGGCGACCGTCAGCCGCATCATCAAGGACGTAAAGCCCCACGGTCGGGCCGTACGCCATAGCCGCTCGCAAGGCGGCGTTGTCTGCAATGCGCAGATCGCGCCGGAACAGAACTATCGCTGGCTTGCGCATCCTCGCTAGAGTCGACGGTCAGTGAGACCATTCTCGCAGCCGGAATTTGCGAACTCCGCACAGGCGGAGACTGGCCGGACGAGCCGATCGGTCTCGGTTCCGCCCTGCGGTCTCCCGGGCCTGGTACCCCGCGCGGTCAGCGTCGAGTGCAGCAGCACGCCCCCTGTCCGCAGCTGCAGCCGTTGCGCTTGGCCCGCGGCCCAGCCGGGCGCACGGGCGAGCGCGGCGGGGGTGCTCAAGAAAAGTTCGCCAGCTGGCGAACCTCTGCCATGGTCTGAGGCAGCGTCACGCTCGGGTGGTACTCCAATCCCGCATACCCGTCGAACCTGCCGGCCTGCTGCAATTCGAAGATGGCTCGGAACACGTTGCGGTAGTTGATCTCACCTGTACCCGGCTGCATGCGGCCGGGGTGGTCCCCAATCTGGAAGTGACCGATCCAGTCGATGTTGTTTCGAATCTGGAGAATTAGGTCACCGTCGGTAACCTGCACGTGGTAGATGTCGAACAGCAGCTTGACTCGTGACGAGTCCACCCGGCGCAGCAGTTCGAAGCCTTCCCTGGCCCCGGCCAGGAAAAATTCCGGTCGTGTCACAAGCGTATTGATCGGCTCCACGACGATTGTCATCCCAGCTTTTTCCAAGATCGGCACGGCCTCCCTCAGGCCTGCCACGCAGCTGTCCATCTGCTCGGCGCGCGAAACGCCTTCGCGCTCGAATCCGGTCAGGACCACCAGTCTGCGGCAATCGAAGTCGGCCGCCACCGTACAGGCGTGCGCAATCTCCTTCAAGAAACCTTCCCTTTCGGATGGGTCCGTCAGGCTGCAGCCTGGAGCCCGGACGCCCTTGTTGGCGGTGATGCAGACTGCCTCCAAGCCGTGCTTGCGCATCGCAGCTGCATATGCATCGCGCTCCCTCTCGTCGCGCCAGTCGAACATCTCGAATCCCTCGTACCCGAGGCTCTTGGCCATGGCGAGGCCTTGGTCAGCCGTGTATTCGACTTCGGGGTCTGGGCGCGGGTCCTGCCCGTCGATCGTGTCAACAGGCAGGCCGCGTTGGTTTCCGCGGAACATGTCGCACGTTACCGACAGCTTGAGGCCCTTCGCCGGCGCCACGGCCTGCCGTTTGCAAGCCACCGCTAGCGGCAGAGCGGCTGCCGCCGACGCAATGAACTCCCTTCGATGCATGATCGTTCCGATCCCGTGGGGGCGGATGTCTGACCACGGCTGGGCTAGGCGCCCATCATCGCGTCCCAGGTCACCTCGCCGCGAGCGTCCATCGCCATCCTGCCCAGAATTGCCGTCAGTGTGCTCTCGGCTCCTCGAACCCCGGTGTTCTCCGGCTCGCCATCGGCGATGCGCTGCACGAACGCCTCCATCGCGTCGAGCGTGTTGCTGCGCTTGGTCTTGACCACGTCTTCCTCGCCGCGGCCGCGATAGTGTCTCCAGTGCAGTTCCGAGGTCTCGATCATCCCGTTGGTCCCGAAGAACTGCTCGTGGACTTCGCGATAGTTGTTTGTCCCCAGCGTGGAGCCGGCGAGCGACGCCAGCACTCCGCCGTCGTATTCGTAGACGACATTGTTGTTGTCCCGCATGTCGCCGGCCCGATCCGCCATTTTCGAACCCCGGCCAACCGCGCTGGCGGGGTGTCCGCCTAGGAACCAGTTCAAGATATCGATGCAGTGAACGTTGTTCTCGACCACGAGGTCGCCTGCTAGATCCTTCCAGACGTGCCAGCGGCGGATCTTTTCCGACTCGGTTGACGGACGGACTCGGTAGGCCGAGACTCGCGGGCTCGGGCCGGCCTTGAGAAAGTGGGCGTGCGCCATCCGGATATCCCCGATAACGCCGGCATCGTGAGCCTCCTTGGCCATCTTGTAGGTCTCGGCGTACCGACGCTGGAAGCCCATGGTGATGTTGAGCTTCCGGTCAGCCGAGTCGGAGGCCCGCATGATCCGCTTGCAGTCCTCCACGCTGACCGCAGCAGGTTTCTCGATGTAGATGTGCTTGCCCGCCTTCACGGCCGCTTCGAAGTGCTCCGCGTGCAGGAAGGGGGGCGTCGCAATGATCACTGCGTCGACTTCGGTGCCGAGCAGTTCGTGCAGGTCGTTGTACTCCGTTGGCGATCGCGTGCCGATGCGCTCCTTGGCCTTGCTGATCTGCGTGTCGAACAGGTCGCACATCGCGACCAGCTTGGCGTCTGTCGCTTCCAGCAGCGCCGCAGCGAGCGAACCGCCCCTTCCTCCGCATCCGATCAAGCCAACGGTTGGTGCCGAGTTTGCGGCTGTCCCCCGCACTGCGGTCAGTGGCAGCGCCATTGCCGCCGCCCGCAGTACGGTTCGCCGCGACTTCGTATCTCGGTCTTGCATGGTTTGTACCCCCCCGCTCGTTGCTAGGACATCATGCCGGAAGCCCTCAGCAGCGTCTCGTGAACAAGCAGTTCGTGATCGTAGGATTGCTTCAGTGGCGTGTTGGTCTTGAAGGCTCTGGCGAACTCGACGAAGTCGGCAATATAGCGGGGCTGCGGGCCAAGGTCGACCGTTTGCCAGCCTTGCTTGTAAGGTCCCCGCGCATCGCGCATCGCGACCCTCATCTTGGAGTGCCCTCCGAGGGGCTGGACCATGAAGCTGCCGTCCGTCCCTATGACCTCGAACGACCTGTGGTCGCCAGAACCGTACATGCGCGCCGTCGTCGAGACCAGCGCTAGGCCGCCCGCATATTCCAACACTGCCAGCGTGTTGTCCTTCAGGCTGTCGTCGACTCCCGTATCGTGGCGAAGCCACGTGTGAACCTTGTCGGGTCTGCCGGTGAATTCGAGCACCCGGTCGATCAGATGGCCCACCAGTTCGAACATGGCACCGCCGGGATAGCGGGCCTCGAGATCCCGTTGCGGCTGATCACGATCGGAATTCATGGTGGCCCGCACCAAGTGAACGTGCCCCAGCCAGCCTTGCTTGGCGGCGTGCAGGGCGGCGTTGATGCCTTCCTGGCCGCGCAAGACCCAGCCCTTTTGCAGTAGCAAGTCCTTCGCTCGCGCTGCGTCCACCAGTTCCTTGAACGGCTCGTAGGTGTCGCCCGCGGGCTTTTCCAAATGGAGATGCTTGCCGGCCGCAATGACCTTTTGCCCCCAAGGAATAGCCTCCCAGGGCTTGCACTCCGCGACCACCAAGTCGATCGACTTGTCGCTGAGCAACTCGCTCTCCGACACCCAGGTCTGTCCACGATAGAGCGGATCTGCGGCCTGCCTCTTCTGGACCGCCGGATCGTGCTCGCAGATGCACGCGACTTCGAAGTCGGGCGAGTCAATCATGGCTTGGAGCTTGCCGCGGACATGGCCGTGCTGGGTTCCCAGGATCCCCGCTCGGATCTTCTCCCCAGCCCCCTTGGCAGCCGGCGTGGCGGCGATTGCGGCGCCGGACGCGATCATGAACTCCCTTCGATCAATAGGCATTTCTCTACCTCCGAATTGGCAGTCGATCTCGTGCCGCCCCCTCTTAGGCCGTGCGCGGCATCGTGAGCGGTTTGAGGCGCTCGTAGCTCTTGCGAACCGCCTCCTCGACCGGCATCACGTCGCCGAAGGCCTGGTGGACGGTGAGGTATCCTTCGTACCCCACTTCGTGCATGGCGTCGAACACTGCGTCGACATCGACTCCGCCCTCCTCCCAGACCCCGATGTGATCCACCGGTACCGGTCCTTGCTTCCATGTTGTGATTTCGGTGACCCCGTCGGGGGTCAGCCTGTGATTCTGGATATAGAAGTTGAACAGATACGGCTTCATCTTGCGGATCGCGTCGATGCCGTAGTCCTCGCCGGCTATGAACCAGTTGGCCGGTTCGTAGATGATCCCGAAATTCGGCCTGCCGACCGAATCCAGCACCCGCAGAGAGCCGTCGACCGTCTCGAACAGACTGGCGCAGTGCGACTGGTGAGCGAGGCGGATGCCGCGCTCGGCGGCCTCGTCAGCCGACTTCTGCGCAAATTCGATGTCCTCGTCCTTCTTCATGCAGACCCGGATGAGGTCGGATCCGAGAGCGTCCGCGAGGTCGAGGTAGGGCGTGATGTTGCGCAGCAGCATCGGACCCTCATCGTTGTTGCTCGGCACGGCGAAATCGCCCGTGACCATCGACACCTTCAGCCCGGCCGCGTCGATCTTCTCACGAGCTTCGGCGATCTGCTCGGCCGGACTGTGCGTGCCTAGCTGAGAGGCTCTCATGCAGAGCGCATCGTAGCCGAACGTCTGCGCTAGATCGATCAGCTCGTCGATCGTCATCTCCGAGTTGCGCTTGTCAGAGAACGACTCCGCGACTCGCACGGACAGCGAGAGCTTCATCGGAGCGTCGTCGGTCGCGGGCTCGGCGACTGGATTTCCGGCCTCCTGCTGGGAGCAGCCATAGACCGAGAGGCCGGCGGCGGCCGCGAGAAATGATCGCCTAGATTCGTGCTTCATCGGTGGGCTCCTCCGGTTCCGCACATAGTGTCGCACTTGGGGCGAATCGTTGCATCGGAAATTACATGGTCAGCATCATCGCAGCCCCGCCGAAGCCCCGTACAGTCGCGTTAGGGCGCATACAATGGCTCAGAGTCATCGCGGCGTCGATCGACGGTGCTTGACGAACCGGAATTGTGTCACCGTTCGGGGCGGCACGGTCGTGTATGGGGTTGAAGCTGGAATCCGAGCGGTCCCGCAGATCACGATTGAAGGAGGACGATGGCAGTGGTGAATCCAAAGTACAGCCTGCCAGCCGGGCTTCCCGCTTGCATAGCGGAAGACAAGAGGGGCCTAAGGGTTCTGCAAGACTTGTTCGAGCTCCCGAACCGGCGGGCCTGGCAGGCGATCCTCCATGCCGAGACAGTGCGGGCCCACCTCGGTGGCGAGGCCTTGAAGCTCAAGGGGCTCAGCACATCACAGCGCCTTGCCCGAAAGATCATCGCCTTCTACGGCCAACCCGATGCCCGTCGGGAGGGTTGGGCCATGTATTGCCCGCTTGGCGCGGACATCCCGCCGGTTAATGACCACGAGTTCGTGCCGTCCTTGGAATACGCGGCGCTGATGCGATACGACCCCGACTTCTTCGACCGGGAATTCGACTTCGATCTGATCGAGCGGAGCCTCGGTGACATCATTGGCTTCCGGCACTCGGGCCGACTGGCTAGTTATGAAGAGCCTGCGCTGGCGGTGTGGACTTCTCTTCGGGGAGACTTGCTTCGCTGGAGTGAAATTCCGTCCGATCGCCAAGAGACAGTCGTCTTGGCCACTTTTGCAGTCGCCAGCATCTTGGACGACGTCAGGCTCCTGCGATGGGCCTCGGAACGCTCTGAGCGGCTCGCAGAGGAGTTTGCGTTCGCGGTCAGCGCCTCTGCGGAGAGTCCGTCGCCGTCGCAGCCTGCCAACTCCGGTGCGCACTTGGATTCGGGACCGTTGCCCGGTCCCGCGGGCGTGCTGGAGGATTGGAATCGATCATGCGATCGGATCATCGACATCGCATCGGATCTGAAGTCCAGTTCGCCGGAGCCCCAACGACTCGACGATCTGCTTGTGCCGGTTAAGCGGCTTGAATCCCTGCAGGGAGAGATTCTCGCCGCGATCGATCTCAGAAACCGACACGAACAGGTCGGACGGGTGGCCGAAATCCTCGCGCAGTGCGCAGATGACTTCGATGCGCAGTGGCTCGCGGGGATCCGCGGCAAGGTGTACGCGTTGTGGCAACTTGCGTACTGCCCTCCGTCGGAGGCTTCCGAATCCGAGCTGAAGCGAGACTTGCGGCGACTGCAAGACGGCCTGACGCGGGAACTTGGGCGGTGGCGTGACTTTGAGAAAGCCAAGGCGAGTCACCAAGCGGAACTGTCGAGCCTGCAAGTCTCGGCCGCGTCCGATCTTGAACTCCAGTTGGAGGCTGAGGCCCGCGAGGAGACGCTTCACGGGCAGATAGCAAAGGCGGGCCGCAATGCGACCAGCTGCAAGCGCAGGATACTGAAGGAAGTTGCGCCGAACGGCCGCGAATTCGAGCCGTCGAGGGACTACGAGGCGGAGCTGTCGGCGGGCGATGTGTCCGGTGCTTCGAACGAGAGCTCCGCCAAGACGGACCTCGGCGAAGATCGAAGCCCCGAGGATCGCGATCCCGCCGGGACTTCTTGGCCGGCTGCCGGGTATCAGGGCCGGGGGCAAGCTCCGTGTCAGGAGACGGAAGCAGGCGGGTCGGGCAAGTCTGGCGGTGCTCCCACAGAACGGCGCGCCACGGACGATGGTCTCGGAGGCTCCGGGGCAGGCCGCCCGGCCCGGCTTCCCGGCAGGAAGGCTGTTGATCGCCTTGCCAAGAACGAGGCGGCGCAGGGCAGCGGCGATGCGACAGGGGCCGCCCGGTTTTGGGCCGGCAGCTGGCAAGATTGGCTAGGCCGGATCGGAGATTCGAGCTCTTCCGACAGGATCGAACCCTGGAATCCCGCGGACGTGCCAACGTGTCCGATGACGAGCCCATTCGCTGATCCCGTCAGCTTCGCCGAGTCGCTGGGTTGGAAGCTCAAGTCCGGCATTGTCGAGTCTCCCCGGCAGACGTTGCTAGTGCTCGTGGAATTCTTGAACTCCGACCCGCACAAGGGGCGCAAGGAGTGGGAGGAGATATATCGGGAAATTCTGAACTATTGCGTAAGAGAGCACTTGGACGCCAAGGACTCCCAAGCGATGACGTTCGTGCTGATTTCGCTGATCCTGAAGACGGGCCCCGAGCTCAACGAGTACAAGCAGCTGGTCGATTCAGCGGATCGCTTGACCCCGCAGACGTCAGATTTCGAAGACGTGAAATGGGCATTGGAACTGTCTAGGCCGTTCCTGTTGAGCCGTTGTCCCGATCGGGACTACCTTGCGGTGTACATGGAGAACATCTGCGAGTATGTGGCGATGTCCAAGTATCATCTCTCGCCGAAGCATCAAGCAATGCAGGGCGCAATCCAGAAATTCCTCGGGTCGGCCAAGGACGATGCAAGCCCAGCATCCCTGGCCGCTGGATCCGTCCAAGACCTTCAGCGGTTCTCAAGCTTCCTCAAGGGGAAGAGTGTTGTGATCTACACGTTGCAGCTGTCAGCAGCGCGGATCGCGCGGGATAGGATCCGAGCCATCGAATCGACCGCTGAATTCAGGTTGCTCGATAACAAGGTGTGGTCCGACAGCCTGAAGGACCCTATTCGCAACGCCGACCTTTGCGTCATGGTTAAGAGTGCCGCCACACATGCCGTCACAGAAATGATCTCCCAAACCCGGCGGAATGTCGGGAAGGAGGTGATCGTCCCGTCTTGGAAGGGGGTTCATAGCCTGATCCGGGCGATCGAGGCCGCTGCCGGACTGGCTGAAGGGTCAGTCTTGGTTTCCAGGATGCACCGCGCTGGCGGCGTGGCATGAGTTGGCAGCGGAGGGCCCGTTGCGAACAGCGCGAAGCTTCCACGCGAGCCCGCTAGCCAAGCATTCGCGTCGTCGTGTGCATCGACAGGCTTTCTGCTTCCAGAACAAATCTCAGGAACGGCTCGACAGGGATGGCGAGATGAGTCTAAACGGTGGGCAGGGGCGCTCGTTCATTTCAATGGACCACAGTCGCCGAGTAGAGGCGCTCGGTAACGCCCAATGGCATTGACTTAGTGGCAGAAGCGCATTGACTTAAGGAAATCGGGTTCGGGCCCGATTTTCGGCGGCGTCAGCCCGCGGTTGCACTGGCGTTTCCGACTGCCTTGCGGTTCCTCCACTTCGTCTCGGGCTTGCGCGAACGGCGCGGGTAGGAGCGGCCCGGACGACGGCGCTGGCGGCTGGCCCCGATGCCGTCCAAGATCTTCTGCAGAGTGTCGCCAACCGCCTTGGCGCTGTGCAGGAACAGCCCTTCCAGATGGTGCCCTACCGTGTGCAGCGTATGGCGGAAGTTCGCCAGCACAGCCGGTCGCCCGTGCCCGTCGGGGCCCTGTCGGAAGGCCTCCTCGCTGTGGTTGGCGAACAGCCGCGAGAGGGCCGCCAGCGTGAAGTGGGCGTACAACTCTTGGCGTACCAGCCGCTCGGAGCGGCCCCGAAACTGCTCCAAAACCAGCATTTGCTTGGCGGTCTTGTAGTATTCTTCAAGGCTCCAGCGGCCATGGTAGAGCCGGGCCAGGTCCTGCTGGCGGTAGCGCTGGGCGTCGAGCAGGGTGGTCGCGAGCGAGAAGACAGTCGGGCCGGCGGTGTACTTGACCAGCCGCACGCGCAAGGCCGGCCGGTTGGCTGCGGGCTGCGGGCTGTTGGCGTCGGCGGGTGCTGCGAGGGACACCAGCGCCTCGGTTTGGGCGGATTGGATGAAGGCTTGGAACTCGCTGTTGGCGTTGGCCTGCAAGCGGAACACGGCATGCAGGCCGCGCTCGAGGTGGGCCTGCAGCAGGGCGCGAGAGTAATACCCGCGGTCATAGACGACGACATCGCCGGGCGTCGAGTACAGGCAACTCAGCAGGCCTTGCGGGTAGTAGGCCGTCGGGCCGGGGGTGCGGTAGCCGGACTCCAGCAGCGGGCGGGGCAGGTTGAGCTTGGAGCCGTCCACGGCGAAGGTGCGGTGGCCGCGCCACAAGCTGTGGGGCGTGTCCGGGGGGAATTCGGCGAGCACGGCGCGGTGGATGCGCAGGAAGAGCTGCTCGTCGACCTTGGCGCGGGCCCGGCAGATCGCGGCCGGGGTGACCGGTCGCTGCGGCAGTTGCAGGTCCAAGGCGCGGCACTGCTCCCACAACTGCTCCAGCACCGTGGCGTAGCCCTGGCTGTCGGGCGTGAACACGATGCGGTACACGAACAGCACCACCAGCAGTGTGTTCAGCGTGCGCTGGCGGCGCACCCAGGTGCGGTCGTGGTCCGACGCCAGCTGTGTGAGTGTTCCGATCAGGCCCTGCCACAGTTGCACGAAGGCGTCGTCGGCCTGGGCCGGCGAGCGCTTCTGGCGGGCCCGCTTGGGCGGGCCGTCGAGCAGGATCGAGCGGAAGTCCTTGTGCAGCGGGCGGACCCAGACCTGCTTGGGCGTGCGGGCTGGCTGCGAGGCGCTCGCCCGGGCCCCAGTGGTGAGCCCCAGGCACTGCCAGCCGGCCGCCAAGTAGCAGGTCCCGCGGTGCTTTTGCGGGTCGACATAGGTCTCGCACAGAACCGGTCGCGAACCGTGCGCCCGCTGCCAGTCGTGCGGCAGCTGGCGGACCGCCAAGCCCAGCGCGTGGCTCGCCAGATGCGGCACCGAGACCCACGGAAACAGCAGATAGCGGGCATTGCGCACCACCAGATGCAGATACTTGCGGTGGGCCTGTGGCTGCCAGCCAAGCCACTGGTCGCGGCACGCGAGGCGGACCGCCGCGAAGTCGAACAGCAGGCAGCCCAGCGTACGCTGGTCGCGGTCCAGCAGGAAGTAGCGCAAGTTCTGGCCGACCGGGTGGCGGTAGCCGAGCGGGTGGTAGCGTTCGACGAATTCGTTCCACTTGGCGACCGCCTCGGGAGCGCTCACGACCTCCAGCCGCAGCGGGGTCAGCGCGGCCAAGGGCCCCGCAATGGCGGGCTGCGGAGCGGAGCGCGGGCCCGGGCGCAGCGGCGCATGGGGCCCGCGTCCGGCATGCTGCTTGGGCGGCAGGGTCAGGATCGAGAGCCGCTCGAGTTCCTCCAGCAGGCGCAGCGCCAGCTGAATCCGGTTGCGACCGGAGTGGGTCTGCCAGCGCAGGTGCTCGCAGATGGTTTGGCCCAGTTCGTTGCGGCTGAGCTTGGGGAACGTGCCGACGACCTCCTGGATGTCGGCGATCTGGCGCCGGGTGAGGCGTCTACCGAAGAAGGTGGTCGACTTGAGGTTCTGGATCAACGGGTCCAAGGCGGGGGCCCTCCCCATTCAACCTGCCAGAATTAGCAACGAAAGTCAAGCGCCTACGCAAAAAAATCTTTTCTAAGTCACAAGCTACTGATTCCACAGATCTTACGCCTCTCGTTCACCAGATCAAACGCCCCACACCCTCAGTAAATGCCATTGCGGTAACGCCCCCCTACTCGGCTCATAGGCGTCCTCGGGGCTGGGTCCGTCTCTCGACAGGGCGTGCAGGATCGCGAGCGAGTCCGGGTCGGTGGACGGTGTGAAAGTGGGTGC
This sequence comes from Bryobacterales bacterium, assembly GCA_965207255.1. GTDB lineage: Bacteria > Acidobacteriota > Terriglobia > Bryobacterales > UBA6623 > VXMF01. The sequence goes on from OZ242276.1 coordinate 3,653,816, forward strand.
CTTTGGGCCGCCATTCTTGCTCGAGGCGGCAGACAGCACGTTGTTTTTTCAGTTGCCATTGACAGATTTTGAATCTGATATCATACAGCGGTCGCAACTAGCGACAAGGATGCAAGAACAAATGGTTCAGACCATACTGAATCGGTTCTTGATGGGCTACGTATTAGTGGCCTCTATAGTGGCAGGTGTGTTGCTGATCGGAGCAGAATCGCCCGAGGGCAAGCGATCCGAAACAGACACGCCGCTGCACGCTGTGCTCAGGGGTCTTGCCGACAATCCCTCCGAAGCGGTGGCGCTGCTTCGGAAGGGCGAGGATCCGAACGTCATCGCACCGGACGGAGAAACACCCCTCACGCTTGCAGCTGCGAGCGTGCGTGTGGACGCGTACGGAGTCGTGGGAGAGCTATTGCGCTACGGCGCGGATGTGAACCAACCTGATGCCGAAGGCTGTCATCCCATAGCTAAGGCGGCATTCACGGGTAACCTGCCCGTAGTCGATCTGCTGATTCGAAACGGAGCCGACGTCCACGGCAAGGGAACGGAATGCATACCTTTGGTTTGGGCGCATTTCGGCAGCAACAAGCCAATCATCGAGCTACTCGAGAAGTACGGAGCCAAGCTGCCCGAAGCTGCAGACGAGCTCCTGTCGGAATTCTCGGACGCAATGAACCGCCACGCCGAGCTGCTCGACCAGCCGATACCTGAAGGCATGGATCGGTCCGAGTTCAGCATGCGACAGACCATCCAGTCCATGCTGGAAGACTTTGGCGACGATCCCCGCACGCGGTACGAAATGGAGGCACGCTTGCGCATCCTCGAATCCAGGCCTCGGACCGAGGGAATGTCACGACAAGAGTGGAAAGACCGAATCCGAGAGGAAGCAGCAACTGAGACCAGTGCCAAATTCGGTCCAAGGTGAAGGAGGAAAACCATGACTAAGATATACGTAATCGTTGTGATATCCATCACTTTCGTACTGGGATCATCTGATCTACAGACGCAGTTATCGCTTCCTTGGTGCGATGATCTTTCCGCTATTCTCCGACTTTATTGGTCCGGAGAATAGCGGAAAGATCACCGATCTCTCCTCTATCTGCGCTCGGCAGAGGACCAGCAACCCAGCTGACTGCGGCGACACCAACGGCGTCGCTGGTTGCGAGGGGCCCGCTGAGGCTAGAGCTAGGAGGAAACTCGCGAGGATCCTCGGTCCTGGCGGAGCGTGCGGAGAGATCACCGAGGGAGCCCTCAGCAGCATATTCCGCAAGAGAAGCTCACCCGCACTGACAGAATTGCTCGGGAGTGTCCCTGAGTGCTTCAGCGCAGCTCGGAACATTCAAGTTGACGTGTGGGAGGACAAAGACGAGTGTCGCGACGATCTCAAGGAGTGCAAGCGCGCCGCAAGAGAAGAACGGTACGAAAAGTGCAGGGACCAGCCCTGTAGGGTGCCAGCTTGGATGCTGCAGGCGGAATGCGAAGCCCAAGACAGGGTATGGATTCCAGATGGACTCGGAGGCGGTTCGTGTCTTGACCATCACGGAGGCGATGGCTGTCCGGTCGATAACGAGAATGACTGTGACGACCTCGGAGGGGTCTGGGGGGCTACTGGGTCTTGCCGACAGTGACTCAGTGCCTTCTTGAATTACTAGCGAAGAAACCAACACCAAGCCGCACTGGTAGAGCGCAAGCCGAGCTTAACTGACCTACCAGTGCGGCAATCGGGCATCTGTGCCGTAACCTGCCAGCTTTATCCGGCCGTGGGGCTAGCGCCCGATCCGGGGGTAGTCGCCGAGTAGAGGGGCTCGGTAACGACCCCCTCTATTCGGCGTCTTGTCCGGCGATCCTGCTTGGCACGAAGACATCCTTTCGGATACGCAGCCCAAGCGTCCTGACTACCACAGCGACTCGTGCCAAGCTCGCGGACTGATAGTCGCTCGCTTCATAGCGCTGAACCTGCTGCTCCTTGATGCCCAGCCTCGCAGCCAACTCCTGCTGGCTGAGGCCCGCGGCAATCCGCCCTTGCACTAAAGCCCGCGGTAGATCATCAAACGAATCCAGCGTCAGGACTTGCCGTTTACCCGACCTCAAGGCCTGATATTCTTCTAGCTCGGCCTTCAAGTCTCCCAGCTGACTCCTCAGCGCATCGATCTGTGCCGTCTTAAGCACAGCGTGCATGCCCGCGGTGTCCGGGGCTGACACGAGTTCGGCCATCGCTTGCTCAAATTTCTCGGCCTGGGCACGAGTAATCCGATACTGTCGTTCGTTCTTGATCAAGGCTGCCACCGCTGGAGATCTAGAGCGATGCTGCCCTTGGGATCCCCCGTCTGTTTGTCGATCTGGAAGAATTCGAGGAACGTTCTGCCGCTCGGTCCATTCGGCAGTCGTGCTGGAATCAGTTCGCCTACGAAGCGAGCCTCTTGCGCTGCCCGTCCGTTTGAGAAGTCGAGAAGAACCGGGTCCAATCGCTCTATGTCCACTTCCACCACATCCCAGCAAGCGTCGGCGTCTCCCGGCCTATCCTTCGACGTCACTAATACTCCCATCGAGATTGACTGATTGGCACCCCGATGCATGAAGCGCCTCAAGGGCCGTCTTCAATCCGGACAACAATCTCTGCCGATGGGCGCACGGGCAAAGTGACTCGACGGGTCCATCCAACCGGCCCAGTGAATTCCAACTGTAAGATTGCCACAGCTATCGAAACATAGCACTATAACACAACTATAACGTTGTGTTCAATGTAGGGTCAAGCCTATTTGATTCCGATTCTGATGCCATTGCGCTCTCCAGTCTCCGGCCGATCAAATTGAACCACGCCGTGTGTTATCTCCAGAACCGCCGCATCAAGCTTCGGGCGTGCTGGACACATCGCTGAAGCAGGCTTCGCAGTTGACCGCCGACACCGCTTTGCCTGAATGACAAGGCACTTGCTTTGGTGCGCCGTGTCGCCGCGGCCGCGGCCCGCGTCTCCGAATCCTGGGGCCGGCTCATGAGGGCTACTCCAGAGGGAATTATCCACTTGACTTGACGAATGAACTAGGGTTGTCCGATCACTCTCGAAGCCAGTTCCTTGATTATGAAAATCGGCACTGACTCGAATCGCGCCGCCGTCTCCCTGACGCTGTTCCAGACATTACTACGCGGGCGGACGTCTAAGCGTGATCGCGCAGGCACCGGGCGGAGCACCGCATGTCGTCGGGTCTCCCGCCGAATACAACAGTCTGATAGCCGGACGAGGAGTCGCTCCCCGAGTTCAGGACGAATACGCGGGGCTCCGTCCGTTTCGCCGACCGGTGCTTGCACCGCCCGGCACAGATGTGCCGATGCAAGCTCGAGAGGTGAAACATGACATCAGAACAGAATGTGAGGGGCTCTCGCGTCCCGAAGATTGCGAATCGATGGGCATCGCGGTTCCGCCCGAAACGCAGCAGACACCGCCGCGTGCCGCTTGGCCGCTCGGAGTTTCTTGCCCGGGCAGCCTCAATCTAAGGAGGCTGATGCCAACTGCGAAGGCTCCGTTTCGCCAGTACGTCGTAGGTGCGGGGCTCCAATTGGACGGCTTCTAGACATAGGCGAGAATGTCTTTGTAGACCGCCATGGAAGGACCTGAAATCGAATACAACCGCGAGTACAAGCGCCTTGAAGCAGTCCTCAAGGCTGTAGACCGCCCCGGAGACTATTACGTCGCAGGCAGCGTCGAAGCAATCATGCCGAGAATGAGCGTTGACGCGGTCGGGATGGTCGCGTTTCCGATCATCGGCGCCCAGGCGAGCTCGCTGGCCGCCGCCGCTGAACGGGCACCGTACGGACGGGGGCCAGACACGGTCCTGGACCCGAGCGTCCGGGACTGCTGGCAGATCGACGCGAATCGTGTCCATCTCTCTGGGGCAGGTTGGGAGAAGACGATCCGCTCCATCCTCGAGTCCGTTGCAGACGGGCTGGGCTGCCAGCGCGATGCCTTGAGTGCGCAACTCTACAAACTGCTCGTCTATGAGCGGGGCGGCTTCTTTGCCGAGCACCGGGACACGGAGAAGGTCGATGGAATGATCGCGACACTAGTCGTCGCTTTGCCGACAGCAGGCACGGGAGGAGATCTCGTGATCCGTCATATGGGTCGCGAGGCGACAGTGAATCTCCAAGTCGACGAGCCGGGCGAGCTGGCTTATGCCGCGTTCTATGCAGACTGCGTTCATCGCACCAAGCCCGTTGAAGACGGCCACCGCGTGTCCCTCGTGTTCAACGTGGTCATGAAGCCCGGTTCCGGCCCGGCGCTCTCCCGAGCGCCTGATTATTCGAAACACGTGGACCAAACAGCAGAGATCCTTTCGGAGTGGACCGAGACTGGGCAAGGACCAAAGAAGATCGTTTGGTTGTTGGAACACGAATACAGCGCGGCCGGGCTTAGCCACGCGTCACTCAAGGGATTGGACGAGGCCGTCGGGCAGGTACTTGCCCTCGCGGCAGAGCGGGCAGGCTGTGTTCTGCACAGCGCATCCCTGAGCATCGAAGAGTCCTGCCTGCCCGACAGCTTCGACATCGACGAGTACGGGCGGCAGGTCGACTACACAGGCCGAGAGTGCTCGATCGAGGAAATCTTCGATTGGTCCCGCACGCTCGAATACTGGGCCAAACCTGACCTCACGGGAGCCGACTTGCCTCAGATTCCTCTGCTCGACGAGGAGGCGCTGCCGGTGGCGTGCCTCGACGATGCCGAACCCGACGAGCAGACACTGTTCGAGGCCTCGGGAAACGAGGGCGTCACTCTTGAGCGAGCCTACAGACTAGCTGCCTTCGTGCTTTGGCCGCGCTCCGGGGAAGTCTCGGTAATCGCGGACAGCTCGATTGAAGCGGCGATCGCATACGCCCAGCGGATGTTGAGCAAGGACCGGGCAAGCGGCGAGGCGCTCGTCACCGGACCGGAACTGGTATCGCAGTTGATCGATTCCTGGCCAGAACCCGGACTGCCTCCGCACTTGTTGCCGCATCAAGAGCCAAGCGACCCTGGCCTTAAGGGCATGCTGCGGCTGCTGTCGAGGGTCTCCGACGAAGAGCAGTCGGCACGGTTCTTGTGCAAGGTGGTGTCCACGCACTACGGGGAGGATATGAATCAGGCCTTGGCAGGGTTCCTGTCCAAGCTGAAAACGGCAACGCTTGGCCGATTCCTGCACGCTCTCATGAAGGCTAGGGGCCGGCTTCGGCCTACCGGCCCGCTCGCACTGATAGCTCGACTTTGCAACAGCGAACCCAGTCGCGGTGGATCCGACCGGAAAGAGATCCTCCGGGCAGCCCTGCGCGCGGTCATTGAAGCCCTGCCGGGGGTGCTCGCACCGCCCGTGCCCGAAGGAGAGCCCGAATGGAGACGACCAAAGCCGCAGACGCTCGATGCGGGAGCTGTTCGAGACCTCTTGGTCGTGAGCCAGCGACTAGAGATGCACTCAGAAGCCGAGCGGGCGGCAGCTCTCGTTTCTCGGTATCCGGGACAGATCGATCCCTACCGGGTCATACCTGAAGCGTTGAGCGAACTCTGTCAAGCAGATCCCGAATTCAGTGGATCTCCCGCATTCGAATTGGTGTGGCACCACTCGTCGAGTTGCTTGCTTGAACGGAGCGCCACGCCGCCCAAGGCCCCGACCGACCAGAGAATCGAGGCACCGATTCGCTGTAGGTGCGCGTATTGTCAAGATCTGAGGGATTTCTGCGCGGACCCGAATGCGCGGACGACACTGTTCAGGGCAGTTGCGCACGACCGTGCTCACATCGAGCAAAGCATCAGGATGGGCAACCTGGATATGGACTTTCGAACGGAAACCACGGGTCGGCCCTACACGCTCGTTTGCGAGAAAGTTCCGAAGAGCTACCTAAGGCGCGTCGACGAACACGCCGCAGACGTCGAACACATGCGGATCCTGTCACGAGCAGCCCCCTCTGGAAGATCCCCGGAGACCGAGCGAGCCTTGACGCGAATCAACGAGGCGCTAATCAAGAAGTGATCCCGGCCGGGGAGGGCATCGTTCCGTGTTCAGGCCGCTGCGGCCCTCGGTCGGTGCCATCGTGGCCGGTTCCGCGGCAGCCAGTCGACCAGCGGTTCCTTGGCAGTGAGACAAGTCTTCGGGCGACCTTTAGGCACCCGCTCGACAGCCCGGCCTGAGGAGACCGGGTTGCGGTTTCTTCGCAGCGCTACGCCCGGCTGAGCCACCGATTCTCCCGCCGACACGTTCTGGCTAGCGGTGAGTTGGAACCGCCTGAACGCGGGTGCCCGGCGCGACACTGCTCCACGTCCAGGGCGTCAGCTCGTCATCGAAGCTAGGAACTCATCGTTGTTCTTGGTCTTGGCCATCCGGTCCAGCAGCAACTCGGCCGCCTCGACCGTCTGCAGCCCGCTCAGCACGCGCCGCAGCACCCAGACCTTGTTCAGAGTCTCGGGGCCCAGCAGCAGCTCTTCCTTGCGCGTGCCGCTGCGGTTGGCATCGATGGCCGGGAAGATCCGCTTTTCTACAAGCTTGCGATCCAAGTGGGCTTCCATGTTGCCCGTGCCCTTGAACTCCTCGAAGATCACCTCGTCCATCCGGCTCCCAGTCTCGATCAGGGCGGTGGCGACTATGGTCAGCGAGCCGCCCTCCTCGATGTTGCGCGCTGCGCCGAAGAATCGCTTCGGGCGCTGCAGGGCGTTGGAGTCCACGCCACCGGAGAGCACCTTGCCTGAGGGCGGTGCGATGGTATTGTAGGCGCGCGCCAAGCGCGTGATCGAATCCAGCAGGATCACCACATCGCGCTTGTGCTCCACCAAGCGCTTTGCCTTCTCGATGACCGTCTCGGCGATATTGACGTGCCGGGAGGCCGGCTCGTCGAAGGTCGAGCTGACCACCTCGCCGCGCACCGAGCGCTGCATGTCGGTGACCTCTTCGGGGCGCTCGTCGATCAGCAGCACGATCAGGTATACGTCGGGTTGGTTCTCCGTAATGGAATTGGCGATGGCCTGTAGCAGCATCGTCTTGCCGGTGCGCGGCGGTGACACGATCAGGCCGCGCTGGCCCTTGCCGATGGGCACCAGCAGATCCAGCACCCGCCCGCTCAGGTTGTTCTTGTTGGTCTCAAGCTTGAACCTGCCCTCTGGATACAGGGGTGTCAGGTTGTCGAACAGGATCTTGGTCTTCGCTACTGCCGGAGGTTCGAAGTTGATCGCCAACACGTGCAGCAGAGCAAAGTAGCGCTCTGTGTCGTGGGGCGGGCGCACGTGGCCGGCGACGGTGTCGCCGCTGCGCAAGTTCCAGCGCCGGATCTGGCTCGCCGAGACGTAGACGTCGTCGGGGCCGGGCTGGTAGTGGTACGCCGAAGAGCGCAGGAATCCGTAGCCCTCTTGCATCACTTGCAGGACCCCTTCGGCTAGGATCAGGCCCACGCCGTCGGTCTGCGCTTGCAGAATGCTGAAGATCAACTCCTGCTTGCGCAAGCCGGCCCGGGTTTCGAGGCCCAACTCCCGCGCCTTCATGTGCAGGTCGGTGATGCTGAGAGCCTTCAGCGGGGCGAGTTCGAGCGGTTGCTTGCCCTCTTGCAGCATGGATTCGACGATGGATTTGTATTCGGCCTCTTCGTCGACATGCTCGGCCTCGTGCCCGTGCCGCTTGCCGCGGCCCCCGGACTCTCGCCGGAAGCGGCCCTTGCGCGCGGGCTTGCGGCCATACCGGTCTCCTTCTGCAGATCTTGGTTCGCTCTCTTCGGTCCTGCCCTCGGGACTCGCCTCGGACCGTGCCTCGTCGCGGAACCGGCTGCGCCTGCGCCTTCCGCTCTGCGCCGGCTCGACCGCTTGGCCGCTAGAGGTCTCCCGCTCGTCGGGTTGGGGAATTTCGGCAGCGCTCGCTTCGGGCTTTTCGGAACTTGCCGCGGGCTCGTCGAGCGGCTCTTCCGTGCGCCGCCGGGCGCGCTTCGGCGTTCGGGCAGGTTTCGTCTGCTTGGCCGGCGACGGATCGTCCGCGTCTGCTGTAGCGCTGGCTGCTGGAGTCTCCTCGGGGCTGTCGGTGGACTTGGAAGGCATGGTTGACGTCGTCTATTCCCCACAGCCCCGCCGTGGATCGCATCCGGGACTATGTGGCGAGAGCCGAATCGATGGCTCGCCAAAGTTGCTGAACGCCTTCCCCAGTCACGGCCGAGAACGGCACAGGGGCGGCGAAACTCTCTTCGATGGAGCGGATCGAGCGCGATCGCGCTGCTCGCTTTAGCTTATCCGATTTGGTGGCCGCTACACAGAACGGCTGGTCGTTTGCCTCCAGCCACTCGGCCATCTGCCTGTCGAGATCGGTCGGGCCATGGCGGATGTCGACCAGGGCGATGACAAGCCGGAGCTGTTCCCGCCGGTCCAGGTAGGCTTCGGCCAGCCGCTTCCAGCGCTCTCGCTCGGCGTGCGAGACCTGAGCATACCCGTATCCCGGCAGGTCGGCGAAGTAGAGCCGGCGGTCTATGCGAAAGAAGTTGATCGCTCGGGTGCGCCCCGGGGTCTGGCTTGTCTTGGCCAATTGCTTGCGCTCGATGCCGGACTTGCGCTTGCGGCTGCGCTGTAGCAGGGCGTTCAACAAACTCGACTTGCCGACATTGCTGCGCCCGACGAAGGCGATCTCCGGCAGCCGGTCGCGGGGGAACTGGTCGGCGCTTTGGGCGCTGAGGACAAATTCGACCGCCATGGCAGGCCGCCGGACGGGTGGCTAGACCGCAGGGCGGTCGTCTTGGTGGATCACCTGTACGCCGCCAGCGGTGAACGGATGCTTGGCCAGGTCCGCGATCGGTTCGACGAGCGCCAGATCCAGCACGTCGTCCATCGTCTCCACGAAGCGCAGGCTGAGATTCTCGCGAATGTTCTCCGGCACGTCGGGAAGGTCCTTCTCGTTTTCCTTCGGCAGCAGGACCTCCTTGATGCCATGGCGGCTGGCCGCCAACAGCTTCTCCTTTAGGCCGCCGATGGCGAGCACCTTGCCGCGCAGCGTCACTTCGCCGGTCATGGCGATATCGCCGCGCACCTGGACCTTGGTGAGCGCGCTGGCGATGGCGGTGGTCAGCGTGATGCCGGCCGACGGGCCGTCCTTCGGGATCGCGCCTTCCGGGACGTGGACGTGGATATCGAGGTTCTGGTAGAAGCCCTTGGGCAAGCCGAAGGCCCCCGAGCGCGAGCGAATGTAGCTCATCGCTGCCCGGGCAGACTCCTGCATGACGTCGCCCAGCTTGCCGGTGAGGGTCAGCTTGCCCTGCCCGTCCATGAGCGTCGTCTCGATATGCAGCAGGGTGCCGCCCAGTTCGGTCCAGGCCAAGCCCACGGCTGTTCCGATCTCGTGCCTGAGATCGGTGCCAGGCTCGCGAAACTTGGGCACCTTGAGGAACTCGTGGACCGCTTTGGCGTTGATGATCACCTTCTTGCTGCGCTTGGGCTGCTTGCCGCGCACCACCTCGAGGGCGACCTTGCGGCAGATGTTGCCGATCTCGCGCTCTAGGTTGCGCACCCCCGCTTCGCGCGTGTACTGCTCGATGATCAAGCGAATGCCGTCCTCGCGGAACTCGATGTTCGCGCCCTGCTCCAAGCCCACGTTTGCAATCTGCTTGCCGATCAGGTGGCGCTTCGCGATCTCGGTCTTCTCGTCCTCGGTGTAGCCGCTGATGCGGATCACTTCCATGCGGTCCAGTAGCGGCGCCGGGAGCGTGTGCAGCACATTGGCCGTGGCGATGAAGAAAACCTGGCTGAGATCGAATTCCACGTCGAGGTAGTGGTCTTGGAAGGCGGAGTTCTGCTCCGGGTCCAGCACTTCCATCAGTGCCGCGGACGGGTCACCGCGGAAGTCGGCCGACATCTTGTCGACCTCGTCTAGCATCACGACCGGGTTTCGCTTGCCGGCCTTTTTCATCATCTGGATGATCTGGCCCGGCAGGGCGCCAATGTAGGTGCGCCGGTGACCCCGGATCTCGGCCTCGTCGCGCACGCCGCCCAGCGAGAGCCGGACGAACTTGCGTCCGGTGGCCCTGGCGATCGACTTGCCCAGCGAGGTCTTGCCGACGCCCGGCGGTCCCACGAAGCACAGGATGGAACCCTGCGGCCGGCTGACCAAGCGGCGCACGGCGAGGAACTCGAGGATGCGCTCTTTGACCTTCTCGAGGCTGTAGTGATCGGCGTTGAGCACCTTCTCGGCGTTGTTCAGGTCGCGGATTTCGCGGCTCTTGGCCTTCCACGGCACTGACAGCAGCCAGTCGACGTAGTTGTGCGAGACCGTGCCCTCGGCGGACATGGGGGGCATGTTCTCGAGTTTTTGGACCTCTGCCAGCGCCTTCTTGCGGGCGTCCGCGCTCATGCCGGACTCGTCGATGCGCCGGCGGTATTCGTCGAACTCGCTCTTTTCGCCGCGCCCGAGCTCCTTCTGGATGGCCTTGATCTTCTCGTTGAGGTAGTACTCCTTCTGAGCCTTCTCCATCTGTCGCTTGACGCGGCCTTGCACTGTGCGGTCGACGGCCAGCTTTTCGAGTTCGATATCTAGCAGTTCAGCGATGCGCCCCAGCCGCTCGACCGGCTCGAAGATCTCAAGCAGGTCTTGCTTCTCGGATACGGTCAGCGGGAGATTGGTGCCGATGGTGTCAGAGAGCTTGCCCGGGTCATCGACGCGCACCGCGGCGATCATGGTTTCGTAGTTCAGGCTCTGGCTCTGCTTGACGTATTGCTCGAACGATGAGGTGACTCGAGAGATCAGGCCCTCTAGGTCGGCATCGATGACCTCGGGAAAGCGCACGGTTTCGACCAGCGCCTGCATGAACCCGTCCTCGATGCGCACGCTGCGCAGCTTGGCGCGCTCCAAGCCCTCCACCAGCACCTTGATGTTGCCGTCGGGTAGCTTCAGGCTCTGGACGATGCTGACGATCGTACCGATCGCGTACACATCCTCGGGCGTGGGGTCGTTATCCGACGCGTCATGTTGCGTCGCTAGGAAGATCTTCTTGTCATGGGCCAGCGCAGCCTCTAGCGCCTTCACGCTGGCAGCCCGTCCGACGACGAAAGGGGACATCATGTGGGGGAAGATCACCACGTCCCGGATCGGCATCATCGGCATCCGCGCGCTCGACTTCGCAACGCTCGTACTCGGCATGTCTTTATCTTACGCTGCCACTTGGACGTGCGACCACTCCCGGGCACAGGCGTCAGGCCGGGAGGCTCCGCCAGCGCCCCGGAGCGGCCTTGACGTGACAGCCTCTGCGAGACCGCCGCAGCAAGGATCTCACCGTGCGCTGGCCGCCCCCGAAGGGGCGCGTTCCTGCCAAGACGCTCTGCTCGCGCCGTCCGATGGCGCGTCAAGACCTCGGCCCGGGTGATCGCTAGCCGGCTTTCTCCAGCAGTCGGGCGCGGAACTTCTTCTGGTCTTCCAGCACCATCTGTTCGCTGACGACAAAGCGCTTGACACGCTTCTGTTGGGAGGGCAGGTAGTACATCAGCTCGAGCATCAGGTCTTCCATGATCATGCGCAGCCCGCGCGCTCCCAAGTTGCGCTCCACGGCCAGCCTGGCGATTGCTTGCATGGCTGCCGGGTCCAGCACGAGTTCGATGTTTTCGTACTCGAAGAGCTTCTGGTATTGCTTGACCAGCGAATTGCGCGGCTTGACCAGGATCTGCACCAATGTCTGCTCGTCCAGTCCGCCCAAGGTGGCGGACACGGGAAGGCGCCCGATGAACTCGGGTATAAAGCCGAAACGGATCAGATCTTGCGGCTGGACCTTGCCGAGCAGGCCGAGATCCGCATCCTCGCTGGTGTCCCCGGGCTGCGAAGGCACGGCCTGGCCGATGGCATCGGCCTTGCGGAAGCCCACCACGCGCGTGTCGACGCGGCTCGCCACGAGTCGGTCGAGGCCGACGAACGCGCCGCCGCAGATGAACAGGATGTTCGTGGTGTCGATCGGCGTGAACTCCTGGTGCGGGTGCTTGCGCCCGCCTTGCGGCGGCACGTTGGCGACGCTGCCTTCCAGGATCTTGAGCAGCGCCTGTTGGACGCCCTCGCCGGAGACGTCGCGGGTGATCGAAGGATTCTCGTCGCGACGGCTCAGCTTGTCGATCTCGTCAATGTAGATGATGCCCTTCTCGGCGCGGCTGACATCGCCGTTGGCCGCTTGCAGCAGCTTGAGTATGATGTTCTCGACATCCTCGCCGACATACCCGGCTTCGGTGAGGGTCGTGGCGTCGGTTATGGCGAAGGGAACGTCCAGGATCTTGGCGAGTGTCTGGGCTAGCAGCGTCTTGCCCGTACCGGTGGGGCCTATCAGCAAGATGTTTGATTTCTGAACTTCGACTTCCGGCTCAGCTTCCGCTGTGGCCGGTCGTTTCTGTTGCATGAAGATGCGCTTGTAGTGGTTGTAGACGGCGACCGAAAGGCGCTTCTTGGCAGCTTGCTGCCCTATGACGTACTCATCGAGCTTGTCTTTGATCTCGTGCGGCTTGAGCAGCGTGAAGCCCTCTTCAGGCGGCTTGGTCGAGCGCTCTTCCTCCAAGATCGCGCTACAGATGGAGACGCATTCGTCGCAGATATACGACTTGGGGTAGTCGCCGGGCGTCGCGATGAGCTTCGTGACGATCTCGTGGCTCTTGCGGCAGAACGAGCAGCGCAGCGCTCCTTCAGAGGACGATCGCTTCACCGATCTCTCCGGATCGCACGGCTACGACTACATAGCGGGGACAAAACAAATTGGACAACCGCCCCCATCGTACCAAGAATCCACCTGCGGCGGTTGTGCGAGACTTCGCTCGGCGAGCTTCACTCGCAGACGGCCGCGGCCAGCCAGGCTAGGGCGCGGTGGACTTCCGCAGGTCCGTTCGCTCGAAAACGCGCCTTGGAATCCCGTTCGACCGGCCCCACGAAGACGGTGATCGCCTCGTCCGGTAAGGCGGCAAAAGCGGTCTCGTCGGTGGTGTCGTCCCCGAAGTAGAGCGGCAGCCCGCCCAACTCGCGCAATAGTTCCAGGGCGGCCGTCCCCTTGTCCACCCCGTCGTCCGGGGTGATGTCGAACACCCGCTTGCCGGGGCTGACGTTGAGAGATCCGACGGCCGCCGCCTGGCGGACGGCGCGCTCCACCCGCTCCCAGTGCCGCGCATCGACGTTGCGATAGTGCGCCGCCGCCGATGCTCCCTTGTCCTCCACCTGAAACCCGCTGATGTCGGCCAACTCGTCTTCGAGGTGTTGGCAGAGCATCCGGATTTCCGAGCGGCCTGTTGGCTTGGCTTCGACCTTCGCGCTGCCCGGACGGATACGCTCTCGGCCGTGGCTGCCGAAGTAGTGAGCATCGGCCAAGCCTGCCAGGTTGCGCACGTCGCGAGCGCCGCGACCGCTCACGATGGCCAGATCAACAGCAGGGCTGGACTGCAGCTTCCGCAGGGTCGGCATCGCGGCCTCCGGGATGCGCGCGTCCGACGGGCGCGGCACGATCGGTGCGAGCGTGCCATCGAAATCCAGCATGAGCAGAAGGTGCTCGGCTTGGCGCAGGCCGCCGGCTACCGCAGCCCAGTTCTCGAGCAGGTGGGTCACGCCCCGTCTCGTCGTTCCGGCACGGCTTGGAGAATGCTGCTGATCCAGCCGTAGATGTTGTGCGTGCGAACATGCTCGCGCAGCCGCCGCATGCGTTGCCCGCCGTCCGCGCTGTCTGGGCGACTCAGTGCGTACAGGCGCTCCGCGAAGTCGTCGCGGGCGAGAGGGTTGAAGCAGTCCGCGCCCGGCAGTTCCCAGGCGGCTCCCGTGAACTCGCTCAACAGCAGGTGTCCGCCTTCGTCGTTGCGCGCGGCTAGGAATTCCTTGGCAACCAGATTCATGCCGTCTTCCAGCGAACTCACCACGCAGACGTCAGCGAGGCGGTACAGCGCCAGGACATCGCTGTCTGCCAACTGCCGCTTGATCGAAATGATCGGGCCGTGGTCTGCGTTGCTGCTGCCGGCGTTGATGCGCGCCTCGATCGCGCTGACCGCTTCATGCAGGTCGCGGTAGGCCGGGATGTCGGTGCGGCTGGGAGCCCCGGCATGGACGTACGCCATTTTCGCGCGCATCCCCCGGTGCTTTTCCAGCATCCGCTCGATAGCCTGCAGGCGCTCCAGCACGCCCTTGGTGTAGTCGATGCGATCCAGGCCGAGCACTACGAACTTGCCGTCCAAGTCATAGCGGTCGCGGAGGGTGTTGACTGCCTCGTCACACTCGGCGCTGGCGGCTCGCTCCGAGACGCTGTCGAAGTCGATCGAGATCGGGAAGGCTTGCACGCGCACCGGACGTCCGTTCCTGAGCAAGGTTTGCGAGTCGGCAACCTCGCAGGCCCCAAACCTCTGGGCGGCCCGCAGCAAGCGCTCCGCGTATTCCGGTGTATGGACGCCGAAGACATCGTTGCCCAGCACGCCATCGAGGATTTGCTCGCGCCACGGACACATTGCAAGAACTTCTGGGACGGGCCATGGGATGTGCCAGAATTGCACGCAAACTGCATTGGGACAGCGCTGCTTGATGAGTGTTGGCAGCAGTGCGAAGTGGTAGTCCTGGATGAAGATGATCGCGTCCCGGTCGCCCACCACCCCGGCCACCGCATCAGCAAACTTGGCATTGACTCGGCGGTAGGCCTCCCAGTGGGCATTGCGAAATACGGGCTTGGTAAAGGCGAGGTGGCAGATCGGCCAGATGGCTTGGTTGGCACAGCCGTTGTAATAGCCGTCGTTCTCCTCGCTGGTCAGCCAAACGCGCTGCAGGTCATAGGCAGGGTTGTCCGGGGGGACTCGCAGCCTGCCCTTGGAATCGGCGCTTGCGCGATCCGCGTCGCCTGAGCCGTGGGCCACCCAGACGCCACCTACCGCTTGCATCACCGAGTTCAGCGCGAGCGTCAAGCCGCCCACGGACGACTTGGCGCGAACCTGCCCGTCGGGGCCGAAGCTATGCACGAACGGCTCGCGGTTCGAAACGTTTACGAACATGCGGCCAGCAACTCGCTGGCGGAGCAGCTCGGTGAACTCCGACTTTGACCTGACGAGGACTGCATCGTTTGCGGAGAGTGGGTTGGCAGAAGACATGAGCGGTGGGTCGCCGGGCTAGCAGCGGCGATGGGCGAGCTAGCGCAGCAGGGACTCCAATTCGACCCGGGCATCGGTTCGCTCGTCGCGATATTTGACGATGACCGGGGCATAAAGCGACAGGCCCATGTCCTTGCCCTTGCCCGACGTGATTGGGCGGGACCCCGGCACAACCACCGCGCCCGGCGGAATGACCAACGGCGCGTCGCCTTCGGAGCGATGCACGATGCCGTGCACGATGTCATAAACCGGTGTGGAGCGAGTCAGCACCGTGCCCGCGCCCAGCACGGCAGAATGCTTGACGATCGTGCCTTCGTACACGCCTGTGTTGCCCCCCACCAGCACGTCGTCCTCGATGATGACGGGCAGAGCGCCGACAGGTTCGAGAACCCCCCCGATCTGGGCGGCGGCGCTGAGATGGCAGTTCTTGCCGATCTGGGCGCAGCTGCCGACCAACGCGTGCGAATCGACCATCGATCCATCGTCGACGAAGGCCCCCACATTGACATACATCGGCGGCATGCAGGTCACGCGCCGGCCTATGTAACAGCCGTCACGCAGACTGGAGCCGCCCGGCACGAGCCGCACGCTGTCTTCGAGACTGAGGTCGCGCGGAGGGTAGGTGGACTTGTCGACGAACTTGAAACGGCTGCCCGGCTCGGACATCTCGACGCTCTTGCCCATTCGGAAGCCGACCAAGATGCCGCGCTTGACCCAAGCGTTCACCCGCCAGCCGTGCGGGGCCGCGGAAACGTCCGGCTCGGCGGCTCGCACAGAGCCATTGTTGAGGCCGGCTTTGAACTCAGAGAAGGTTTCCAGATCTTGGTGCGTGTACGATTCGGGATTCTGACGGTAGATCGCGTCGATGCGGGCTTGCAGCATTCCTCCAATCGTACAAGGATTAACTACATATTGTGCTTCCCGGCCGGGTGGAGCGGGAGGGGACAGGCGCTTGCCAGGCAGCCATGGAGGCTGCCTTGCGAAAGCAACTACCGCCCGACCTAGATAACCATCCGAGCCGCCACCACGCCCAGATCGCCTACACGACGGCGCTCGAGGAGATCGCGAGAGATCCGGACGTCCGCCCCGCCCAGGTCCGCTGGCTCCAGCGCCAGAATGTCGCCGCGATCAACGAGGACTTCTGGATTCTGGTCGTCCAGCCGAACGATGTCGAAGCCCGCCTGGCCGACGCCAACGAGGCCATGGTGCGGCTGGGCAACAAGCTGCGCGAGCGCCGCCTGGCCGAGGGGGTCTCGAATGTCGCGCTGCCGCCTCTTGTAGCGGCCCCGTTCCGCCGCGCCGCCGGCCAGCCGAGCAAGCAGCCCAAGGCTCCGGCGGAGCCCCTGCCCTGGGAGCGCAAGCCGGTCTTCATGCCGGCCTTCCTGGTCTCCACCACGCTGCCGCACCGCAAGCCGGCCGGCCGGGAGTTCACCCGCGTCAACGGGCGGGTGGAGACGACGCTCGTCTCGACGCGGCGCGCGGGTCTGCCCTACGGTATCTACCCGCGGCTGATCCTGATCCACCTGGCGACGGCCGCGGTGCGCCTGAAGCAGCGCCGGCTCATTGTCGGCCGCTCGCTACGCGAGATGTTCGGCGAGATGCAGATCGCGAACTCTGGCGGCCCAGCGGGCCCAGCGACCATGGCCAAGGCCCAGCTCGACCGCCTCTGCACGACGACCTTCGTCACGACCTACCGCTCGAAGTACGGCGGCCACAAGCTGGACGTCGCGGACCAGTGGCTGGAGTCCACCAGGGGCGGCCTGATAGTCGAGCTCTCCGAGCGCTTCTACGCGCAGGCCACCCAGTCGGCAGTCCCCCTCGACCCCGTGATCCTGCGCCGGATCCGGCGATCCCCGCTCGCGATCGACATCTACGGCTGGCTCACCTACCGGATGGCGACAGTGCAAGAGCCAACGGCCATCCCGTGGGCGAGCCTCGAGAGGCAGTTCGGCTCGGAGTACAAGGAACCGCGACAGTTCCGCTGGAAGTTCCGCGAGAGCCTCCAACGTGTCGCATCAGCCTGGCCAGGAGAACTCGGAGTGGAAGCGCAGGAGCGCCGTGTCGTCCTGACCCCATCACCGCCCTCGGTAGCCAGCCGCTTGGAGCGGTCCAACGCGAAGAGCGGATAACTCATTAGATTTGCGCAGGTTTGGTGACGTTTTTTTAGGGAATTATAAATCTGACTTGACATAGCCACCGGATTTCGCTACTATGAATCTAGTGGAAGTCTTGGCAAACAAAGCACATAAGGGACCGGGCAAGGCTAACATCAGCCAGAACCCGCACGCCTTCGACGACGAATGAGCAAGCGGCCCGACTACGGCACTGCCACACCCGGGGACTTGGCTCGCGCCCTGATGCGGCCTAGGAACGTGCGCCGGACGGCAGCCCGTTATCCGCTACCAGATCGCGCCGCATCAGCCGCTTCCCGGCCAAGCCCGCAACAAGCGCAGCCATCTGGGCCGAAGTGTCCAGATCGCGGACGTTATGCTTCCCAGCGAACTCGGTGACGTAGCGGTTCAGGTGCTTGGCGCTGATCTTGTGGAATACGCCCTTGTGGGCGCGCTTGAGCTCGGCCCAGAAGCTCTCGATGCCATTCGTGTGGGCCTGCCCGCGCACGTACTCCGCGACTGAGTGCCTGACGGCCTCGTGGTCGAACGGCAGCGAGTCGTAGGCGGCTGCGTCGTCGGTATAGACCGTCGCGCCGTCGGCAGCGTGATCCTCGACGAAGCCTTGCAGGGTGTCCTTGTCGGTGGATGCGATCACCTTGGCCGCGACTTGGTTGGAGGCCCGATCCTTCGCGCCCACGACCGCCGTCTTGCCGACCGGACCGCGCCCGGTAAGTTCTGCTCGCTTGGCGTTGGACATGTTGCGGCGCTTGCCGCCGAAGTAGGTCTCGTCCACTTCGACCGGGCCACTGAACTGGCCGCCGCCGTGCGCATTCTTCCACCCTTCGCGGATGCGGTGCAGCATGAACCACGCGGTGGGTTGGCTGACTCCCAGGTCGCGGTGCAACTTCATGCTGGAGACACTCTTGAGGCTGGTGATCTCTAGGTAGATGGCGATGGCCCACTTACGCAGCGGAACGCGGGAGCGCTCTAGCGCCGTGCCCGTGCGGACGCTGAAGTAGGAGCGGCAATCGCTGCACCAGTAGGGCATCGGCTTGGCATTCGGAACCTCGCTGGTACGGACGCTGCCGCAGTGGCCGCAGCATCGGTCGCCGCTCCACAGGTGCGACTCGAACCAGCAAACGGCCGTTTGCTCGTCCGGGAACATGTCCATCAGAGCAAGCAAGGTGATGCCCTCCCTGTTAGCCTTGCCCGGTCCCTTATGTGCTTTGTTTGCTAAGACTTCCACTAGATTCATGGTAGCGAAATCCGGTGGCTATGTCAAGTCAGATTTATAATTCCCTTTTTTTAGAGCCTCGCAGTTGCGCAGGTTTGGTGACGTTTCCGCGCAGGTTTGGTGACGGGCCTACGCAGGTTCGGTGACGCCCCTTGCGCAGGTTTGGTGACGCTTCCGCGCAGGTTCGGTGACGCCCCACATCTATATACCCTGTAGGCCTGTAGTGAACCTGTAATCAGCAAGTAGGTTGCGCGTGTGCGCACGTGCGCGAGTTGCCGCCGCAGCATCGACACTCTCAACCGCCACAGGAGCCGCGGCGCTGCTGCGCCGGCGGGAGAGGGCCGCGGCCGGCCGCCGCAAGACCGGAGCGGCTCTACGGCTCGCGCCCGCCGGAGCCGTAGAGCCGCTTCACAGCTGCCTCGGCCGGACCGCCTCGCGCAGCCTTCCGCGCAGCTGCAGCCTCCAGACGTTCCATGCTGTCCCGCACAGTCGCGATCCGGTCATCGACGACGAAGAGCGTGTACTCGAGAACCTGCACTCCTCTCCCGCCAGTCATCCTACCGGAGGCCTCGAGATTGTCGCGCGCCAATCCGGAGAGCTGGTCTCTCGGCAGGGGCGAATCGGGATAGACCTGTGAATGCCGAGCGCGGTACTGCTCATGCAACCCCCTGTACTCTGCCAGCCCCACCTCGATCTTACCCCTCAACCGCTCCTTTTCCCGGTCCTCCTCGCTAGCACAGCCCGCCGCTCCCAGCAGGCCTAGGCAAAGTGAGATCGCAATCAACGCCGTTCGCATACCGACAGGATAGACGCACCGAGCCCCCCGCCCCGTTTCATCCAGCCCGCGTTGCGGCCCTCTCCCGCCAGCGCAACAGCGGGGGCGGCACCTGTGCCCTGCCACCCGCAGCGGGCAGGCCGCGGCATGGACAGCCCGCCCGCTCCGGGCAACTCTGGAAGGGAGGGCGCCCAGGCTGCGCCCCGGGAGGACGGCCATGTTCCGATCTAGACTCCGCGCGGCGGCCGCGCAGGCGGCCCGCGACCTGCCCGCCCTGGCCCTGCTGCTGCTGGCGGCCCCGCAGCTGGCCACGGCCGGCGACCCCTGGACGCAAGCCGTGACGGTCATGCAGACCTTCTTCACCGGCGTCTTCGCCCGCGGCATCGCGCTGATCGCCTGCGTGATCGGCGGGGCCATGTACGCCATGGACGAGGGCGGCGGCTCGAAGAAGCGCATCGGCACGCTGGTCTTCGGGGCCGGGCTGATGCTCATGGCGACCCAGTTCCTGACCTGGATCTTCGGCGCGGCGTCCATGGCCACCCCATGACGCCCAGCCTCGGCGAGCGCGCCTGGCCGGCCGTGCCGGCGCTGTCGGCACCCCTGACGATCCTGGGGGTGGAGCGCGGCTGGTTCATCCTCTCGGCGGTGACCTCGGTCTCGGCGATCAACCTGTTCGCGGCCTTCGTCGGCCCGGCGCTGCTGTTCGCGGGCATGTACGCGCTCGGCGTGCTGGCCCACTTCCGCGACCCGCAGATGCTCAAGATCGTGTTCGCCTCCAACCGCTACAAGGCGCGCTACGACCCTGGCAAGCGGCCCTTGCGGCCGCGCACCGTGGAAGTGGGGGAGCTCTGATGGGAGCGGCGCTGGCAGCCGAGCGGCGGCCCTTCGAGCGGGCCGGCTCGCTGGAAGAGCAGATCCCGCACTGGGGCTGGCTGCGCGACGGGCGCACGCTGCTCACGGCGGGCGGCGAGCTGGTCACGCTGGCCAGGCTGGAGCCCTACGAGGCCTCCGGGCGCCCGGCCGAGTACCTCGACTACGTGCTGGCCCGCTGGGTGCGGCTGCTGTCGGCGGCCGACTCCCGCACGCGGGTCTACCTGTACCTGCTGCGCCGCCCGCTGGAGGCGGCCGATCCGGAAGTGGCGGCCGCCGGAACCCGGGCGGAACTGGCGCGCAAGGCGCTGGCCGAGCGGGCCCGCTTCCTCGAGCCGCGCCTGCAGTCGCTGCAGGTGTACGCGGCCTGGTCGCGGGACGCCCGCCTGAAGCAGGAAGGCGAGCGGGCCTCGCCGCTGCAAAAGCTCAGGCGGGCCTTCGGCGCGCCGCAGCAGGCCTCTTCCTGGGCGGCCTCGGCGATCGAGCGCGAGGCGCGCGAGTTCGCCGACGCCGTCGACGCGGCGGCCGGGCTGGTGGCGGACCTGACGCCGCTGCGGATCTTGGAGCCGGAGCCGGCCTCGCACGCGCTGTCGGAACTGGTCAACGCCCCGGGCCGCTCGGACGGGCTGCGCTTCGGGACGGCCCCGCCGCTGAACTGGCGGCTGGCGCTGAGCCAGATCGAGGCCGAGCCGGACCACCTGCTGGTGGACGGGGAGGCGGTCGTGCTGCACTCGCTGCTGGCGCCGCCCCACGAGGCCAGGGCCAACCAGCTCGAGGACCTGCTGCGGCTCCCCTGCCGCACGCTGGAGCTGGCCTGGGAGTGGGCCCCCTGCGCCCAGGAGGCGGCCCGCAAGCGCCTGCGCAAGGCGCAGCGGCACTTCTGGCAGGCGCGCTACTCGGCGACCTCGCAGATGATGGGCGGCGGCGGCATGGTGGACGCGGCCGCGGCCTCGGAGGCCGACCGCATCGCCGAGGCCGGGGCCGAGCTGGGCAGCGCCGGGGTGGCCTACGGGGACCTCTCGCTCTCGCTGGCCCTGCACGCCGCGGACACCGAGCAGGCCGAGCGCTCGCACGCCGAGCTGCGGCGCGTGTTCGGCTCGATCGACGCCAAGCTGATCCGCGAGCGCTACTGGCAGCTGGGGGCCTTCTTCGCCCGCCAGCCGGGCCAGCCGCGCCCGCGCCAGCTGCGCAAGGTGTTCGTCAGCGCGGGCGTGGCGGCGGCCCTGGCGCCGCTGTTCGGGCCCTCGCGCGGCCACGCCCGCTGCAAGCACCTGGCGGCCCCGCCGCTGGCGACGCTGGAGACGCGCGCGGGCACGCCCTACGACCTGGACCTGTTCGCCGGCGCGGACGTGGGCCACACGCTGGTGCTGGGCAGCACCGGCAGCGGCAAGAGCTTCCTGCTCAACTTCCTGCTGGTGCACGCGCTGCGCTACGACCCGCGCATCGCGATCCTGGACCTGGGCGGCGGCTACCGCTGGCTGACGAAGCTGGCCGGCGGCGGCTACCTGGCGCTGGACCCCGAGGGCGGCACGCCCCTGAACCCGTTCGCGCTCGAGCCTTGCGAGCGCAGCTTCCGCTTCCTGGCCGGCTGGGCGGCCGGGCTGCTCAAGATCGGCGGCTACGAGCCCTCCGGCGAGGACGCCTCCGAGATCCGCCAGTGCGTCGAGGACCTGTACCGGCTGCCGCCGGAGCGCCGCCGCCTGGGGCGGCTGGCGGGCTCGCTGCCGGTGGCCATGCGCCCGGCGCTGAGCCGCTGGCACGGCACGGGCCCGTGGGCCAAGGTGTTCGACGCCCCGGCCGACGCGCTGGGGGCGGTGCAAGACTGGCAGGCGGTCGACCTCACCGGCGCCCGCGAGTACCCGGACCTGGCGGCGGCCGCGCTGCGCTACGCGCTGGAGCGGCTGGCGGCGCAGATCGAGGACCCGGCCGAGCGCGAGCGGCCCAAGATCCTGGTGGTGGACGAGGCCTGGCGCTTCCTGCGCGACCCGGAGGTGGCGGCCTACCTGCTGGAGGCGGCCAAGACCTGGCGCAAGCTCAACGCGGCGCTGGTGCTGGCGACGCAGTCGGCGGTGGACGTGACCGAGGGCTCGGCCGCGGCCGCGCTGCTGGAGAGCTGCCCGACGCGCATCTTCCTGGCCAACCCGGCCATGGACGCCGAGCGCTACCAGCGGGTGTTCGCGCTGAGCGCCTCCGAGACGCAGGCGATCCGCGAGCTGCAGCCCAAGCGCGAGCTGTACCTGCGGCGGCCGCAGGAAGCGGAGGCGCTGCGGCTGGGGGTGGACCGCAAGAGCTACTGGCTGTTCACCTCCGACCCGCGCGAGTCGGCCGAGCGCGAGCGCGCGCTGGCCGAGCACGGCGGGGACCTCGACGCCGCCCTGGAGGCGCTGGCGGGCGGCCGCGGGAGGAACTAGCGATGCGACGACTTACCGGAATCTCTCTCGCGGCGGCAGCCGCGCTGCTGTGCCTGGCGGCCCCGCCGCCGGCCCTCCCGGCCGGGGCGCGCCACGTGGAGGTGACGCCGGACACGGTGGTGGAGATCGCCGCCAAGGTGCGCCACACGACGGTCATCGCGGTGCCCGCCGACGAGCAGATCCTGACCTTCGTGTGCGGCGACAGCGAGTACTGGGCGCTGGAGGGCACGGCCAACATCGCGCTGCTCAAGCCGATGCAGGAGGGCGTGCAGACGAACGTGGCCCTGATCACCGACCGCGGCAGCATCTACACGCTGACGGCCCGCGAGGGCGCGGACGAGCCGGACCTGAAGGTCTTCCTGCACCGCCAGCCGGACGATCCGGAGACGCCCGGGCGGATCGGCGCGCCGCTGGAGAAGCCGGCCTTCGTGGCGGCCTCGGAGCTGGACCAGTGGCGGCACGAGGCCCGGCTGGCCCGCGAGGAGGCCTCGGCCGCCAAGCGCGCGGCGCAGGAGCTGGTCGACAGCGGTGTGGAGGATTTCCGGCAGCGCTACCCGGGCACGCTGCGCTTCGACTACCGGCTGCCGGCCGAGGCTGCCTCGGCGCCCTGGCACGTGCGCGCGATGTGGCACGACCAGCGCTTCACGTACCTGCTGTGCACGGCCCCGGAGGCCCCGGCGCTGTACGAGGAGAAGGACGGCTCCCCGGCCCTGGTGGCGTTTGACTACGAGGACGGCCTGTACGTGGCCCGGCACGTGCTGGGCGCAGGCTGGCTGCAGGTGGGCAAGCGCCGCCTGAAGTGGCGCTGGGACCCGCCCCCGGAGCTGCCGTGAGGTGGTTCGAGCGCATGCGCGAGCCCTCCGGGGCGGTGCCGCCGAACCTGCGCAGGCTGCTGGTGTGGGGCGGCATCGGAATCTTGGTGCTGGCGGTGGGCTGGTCGACCTGGGAGCAGGAGACGGCCCCGCCGCCCAAGGAGCCCAACCCGGCCGAGCTGCAGAGCCCCCCGGCGCCGGAGGTGATGCGCCAGGCGGGGCAGACGGTGGAGTCCTCGGCCCGCAAGCTGGCCGAGGGCGAGCGGCTGGCGGCGCTGGCCGACGCCGGGCGGCGGCTGGAGGAGCAGAAGCGCCGGAGGGCGCTGCAGGCCTCGGTGGGCCAGTACCTGGCGGACCCGTCGGGGACCCTGCCGCCCGCCCAGCAGCTGCCGCCGGGCGAGTTCGAGACCGACGACATCGTGGCGGAGGAGATCCGCCAGACCGAGGCCCGGCGGCGCTACGAGTCGCTGCGCGCCCCGCAGATCGTGCTGGCGGCGCAGCGGGCCGCCGGCCCGGCAGCTTCCGGGGCGGGCCCCGCCCCCGCGGCGGACGCCGCGCCGGCGGATCCGGAAGCGCCCCCCGCGGCCGACCCGGTCTCCGAGCTCCTGCAGCGGGTGCTGGAAGAGCCGGAGCGCTACGCGCACCTGATGGGCGGGCTGCCCGGGACGGCGCCGCCGATCGCCGGCCCGCCCGGCGAGGCGTTGGCCCCGGAGGCACCCCTGGCGGCCCAGCCCGGCGAGCCGCCCGCGACGCTGTTGTCCGCTCCGCGCGACCCGCCGGGCTGGGAGCGCATCCACGAGGGCTCGTTCCTCGAGTGCGTGCTGCTGACGCAGCTGCGCGGCGACTTCCCCGGCCCGGTCGCGGCGATGGTGGCGGTCGACTTCTGGTCGCGCGACCGCCAGCGGGTCCTGATCCCGCGCGGCAGCCGCGCGCTGGGCAGCGCCTCGGCCGTCAGCCAGTGGGGCCAGGCGCGCCTGGCGGTGGGCTTCCACCGCCTCATCCTGCAGGACGGCCGCTCGGCCGACCTGCGCCAGTTCGCGGGCCTGAACCAGGTCGGCGAGACGGGCCTCAAGGACCGCGTCAACAACCACTACGCGTCGGTCTTCGGGGCGGCCGCGGCGGTCGGGCTGCTGTCCGGGCTGGCCGCCCAGAACACGTCGCTGTACGGCCCGGCCGGGGAGCGCATCCGCTCCGGCACCGGCGCGGGTCTGGCGGCGCAGGGCCAGACGATCATGGAGCGCTTCCTGAACCGCCTGCCCACGGTCACGATCCGCGCCGGCCACCGCGTGCGGGTCTGGTTCTCCTCGGACGTGCTCGTGCCGAGGCCGAGGCAAGCGCCCTGAGGGCGCCAAGGAGAGAGCGATGCGCAACCGAAACGCGAGATGGATCCCGGCGGGGCTGGCGCTCGCCCTGGCCCTGCTGCTGCTGGCCCAGCCGGCGCGGCCGTTCTTCGGCGCGATCCTGCTGATCGCCCAGACGACCAAGCTGGTGGCGGAGGCCGAGAGGCGCTACTCGCAGCTGTCCGACACGCTCGACCAGGTCGAGGCCACCAAGGAGCGCATCGAGGGCGCGGTGTCGTCGGTCGGCAACATGGTCCAGCAGCTCGGCGCGGACTGGCGCTCGCTGTACGCGGACGCCACCGGGCTGGTGTCTTCGACGCTCTCGCTGCCGGCCGACCTGCGCGCCGGCGGCGGCGACCTGTGGGACTCGCTGCAGGCCACGACCGGCTCGTCCGACCCGCTGGCCGAGTGGCGCGCCTACACGGGGACGCCGGCCACGGCCTCCGCGCTGGCCACCGCGCTGGGCGCGGACGGGTCGGACCCTTCCGACCCGGTCACCAAGACGCTGGCGGGGTCGCTTCGCGCCCTGCAGCGGGCCGAGGCGCTGGGCGCGGGCGTGCGCCAGGCCTCGCGCGGGCTGGCCTCGGCGACCAAGACGGCCAAGGCGGCCAACGACAAGCAGCGCGAGCAGGCCAAGCTCGAGACGGCCTCGCAGACGGCGCTGCTGCAGAAGCTGGTGGCGGCCCAGCTGACGGCCAACGAGCTGCTGGCGGCGCTGGCGCAGGTCGAGGGCCTGTCGGCCGCCTCGGGCACGCTGCAGGCCGAGGAGGCCTCCCGCCGGCGCAACGCCTACGCCGCCGAGGCGGCGGCCTCCAAGGCGGCCCTGGACGCCGAGACGGCGCGCATCGCGGCCCTCCGCGACCCGGCCTGGGCGCAGAACGGCGCGAACCGGCTGTTCTCGCTGTCGTGGAGCATTTCCTCCGGGGGCGCGCCCTAGATGGCCGCTCCGCTGCCGCACGTCCCGGCCGGGATCCAGGACCACCTGCGCGACAACCCCGGCGACATCGTGGGTGTCTTCGACATGGCGGCGTCGGGCTTCTTCGCCGCGGCCGCCCCGCCGGTGATGCGCGCGGGCATGACGCTGTTCGCGGGCCTGGCGGTGATCGGCATCGTGCAGCGCGGCGCGTCCTGGGCGCTGTCAGGGCGCACCGACGCCACGGGGCTGATGAACTACCTGCTCAAGGCGGCCTTCGTGCTGGGGCTGCTCACGTTCTGGGACCAGGAGCTGCCGCTGCTGGGCTCCTCGATCCCGCAGGCGATCGCCGGCCAGGGCGCCTGGCTGGTCGAGATCCTGCTCGGCACCGCCTTGGACAACATGCTGGCGGACCTGAGGCAAATCTGGGAAGCGTTCACCCAGGCCGAGCTCTCCGGCCAGGTCTGGAGCATGCTGGGTGCCCTGCTCACGGGCGGCACGGCGGTCGCCCTGACCATGCTGCTGGGCCCGGCGGTAATCGGCGCGCTGGTGGCGCTGGCGATCGGCACCCTCGCGGCGGGCATGGCCCAGGTGATCTGGGCCGGGGCCGCGATCTCGATCTGCGTCATGATCGGGCCGGTGCTGGTGCCCTGGCTGCTGTTCCGGCCGCTGGAGTTCCTGTTCTGGGGCTGGCTCAAGACGGTCATCACCTACTCGCTGTACGGCGCGATCGCGGTAGCCGTGATCCGCACCTTCATGGACGCCATGCTGGCCCAAGTTCTCGCCGTGGTAAACACGACGGACTGGGCGCAGGGCGGCGGCCAGGTGCTGGCCTCGGCGCTGACGGCGTTCCTGCTGGCGATCACCTCGCTGATGGCCATGATCAAGGTGCCCGCGCTGGCCAACGGGCTGGTGTCGGGCTCCGGGGCCGCCGGCAGCGGCATCGCCGAGGCGGCCACGCAGGCCACGGTGGGCTCGGCGGCCGCCTCGGCCGGCGGCGGCCTGCAGGCCGCGGGCGGCATGCTCGGCGGCGTGGGAGGCCCCCAGCTCTCGCCGCTGAGCGGGCAGCCCCTGGGCATCGGCGGCAGCCGCGTGGCCTCGGCCGGGATGCGCGCCGCCGGAGGGCTGGCCGGCACCGTCGGGCAGATGGCCTCCGGGGTGGCCGGGAGCCAGCTCCCGCTCACCAAGCCGCCGCGGGGGGCCTGAGATGAAGAACCCCTTCCGACGCTGGCAGCGCACCCCCGAAGAAACCCCGGAGAAACTCCCGCCGACCGAATCCGGCGCGCGGCCCGCAGCCCACAAGCCGACCCCGGCCGAGCGCGCCGGGGCGGCCGAGCAGTTCGCCGAGATCTGGGGCGAGGCGCTGGCCTCCGCCCGCCACCTGCGCATCACCTCGGCGACGCTGGCCGCCCTGAGCCTGGCGCTCGCCTCCGGCTGGTGCTCCTCGGCCTCGCGCACCCTCAAGCCCGTCGTCATCCGCGTCGACGAGGTCGGCCGCGCCGAGGCCGTCCGCTACGACGCCCTGGAGGCCTCCCCCGAGGCCACCGACCCGACCGTGCAGTACTTCCTGCACGCCTTCCTCTCCGACCACTTCTCGCGCAACCCGGCCACCGTCCAGGAGCGCTGGACGCGCTCGCTGACCTTCCTCTCGCCCGACGCGGCCTACCCGATCATCGAGCGCGACAGCGCCGAGATCGCGCTGGTCTCGCGCAGCCCGGTGACCGAGCTCTCGCGCGTGGAGAACGTCGTGCTGCGCATCGAGCCCTCCCCCGAGCCGCCCTTCCGGGCCGTGGCCGACTACGAGATCGCCGACTATGCCAGCGGCAACGAGCGCGGCCGGGAGCGATTCAGCGCGCACCTGATGTTCGTCTTCGCCGAGGTCGGCCCGGGGCTGATCGCGACCAACCCGCTGGGGCTGTTCATCGTCTCGCTGGAGACGGCCCGGGCGCTGGACCTGCGGGAGGCCCGGTGACTCCGAACCGCATCGCGCTGGGGCTGTCGATCGCGGCCTGGGCACTGCTGGCAGCCGCCTTCATGGACCGCATGCAATGGCTGCGCCCGCACATGGGCCTGCTGCTGGCCGAGTACGGGCAGATCCTCGCGGGCTACCTGCTGGCGGCGGCGCTGACCCTGTACGCGGGCATCTACATGCTCTGCCGGCGGCTGGGCATCGGCGACCTGGGGCGCAAGATGGAGGTGCTCGAGGAGGGCCTGCGGCGGGACGCCCCGCACGACCGGGCGCTGGCCGAGGCGCTGGCCCGCCAGCGCAGCGGGGAGGGCCTTTGATGGAGCGCTGGCCCGAACGGGCGCCGGACCGGCCCGCGGAGCGACCGGCCGCCCGCAGCGCGCCGGCGCCGCCGACCGGCTTTCACAAGGCCGTGCTCGAGGAGGAGCAGGAGAGGATCCGGATCGGGCTCGAGGCGGAGGCCGCCAAGAAGGCCGCCCGCGCGCACCGGTCGGCTGACGGACGAGCCCGCCGCGAGCGCTGGAAGCAGCGTGGGACGCGCCCCGCCGCGCCCGATTCCCGCCGCGCAGACCGCCGGGAGCCCGCCCGCGAGGCACCCCGCACCCGCCGCGACCGGGAGCGGGATCCGAACGAGCGGCGAATCTCCTTCGAGGAGCGCAAGCGCGGCGCCCTGGAGGACCTGGCGGTCTACCGCACGGTCAGCTTCCGGGACCTGTCCGACGCGCGCTTCGGAGGCAACGACTTCGCGGCCCGCAGGGCCGTCTCCCAGCTGCAGGCCGAAAAGCTCGTGGTCCGCGGCCAGGGCTGGGGCCCCAAGGGCCGCCCCTTCCTGGTGCTGGCGGCGACGCCGTCCGGATCGCGGGCCGCCGCCCGCCGCGGCGAGCCGGGCCAGCGCCGCTGGAGCGGGCTGGTCAAGCCGGCCGAATCGCACCACGACACGGCCGTCTACCGGGCCGCCCGCGAGCGCATCGCCGAGCTGGAGGCGGAAGGCTTCCGGATCCGGCGTGTCCGGATCGACGCCGAGCTGAAGAGCGAGCTGGCCAGGGCGGCCGAGACAGCGCGGGCCTCCGGGGGATCCCGGGCCGCCAAGGAGGCGCAGCACGCCAAGGCGCGCGAGCTGGGCCTGCCGGTGGAAGGCGGCAAGGTGCACGTGCCCGACGTGCAGCTCGAGTACGAGCCGCACGAGGATCCGGAGCGGGATCCAGAGCGCGAGCCGGGCCGGGCCAACATCGAGGTGGTGACGGCCTCCTACAAGGAGGGCTCGATCCGGGCCAAGGCCGCCCTTGGTTTCCAGCTGGCCGCCAGCGGGCCGGCGGCCGCCGGGCGGCTCGCCTCGGCCCTCGGCAACGGGCGCGGCGGGAATCGCAGCGGTGCCGCCGGCGGCGGCCGCATCGACCTCGGCGAGACCGAAGGGCGCGGCGGTACCGGTCGGCAAAGCGAGGAGTTCGAGTTCTAGATGGCGGAACAAGATCAGCGCAGCGATGCGGAGAAAGTCGCCGAGGCGACAGGCCTGCCAGGGAGAACAGCCGAGTGGGCGGCGTGTGTAGCGCTTCACTCAGGAGTGTTCACGAGGCCACAAGTCGAGGCCCGGTTGGACCGCCCGACAGCGAGCGCCAATCGGGCGGAGTCGTCTCGCATCATCGCTGGCCTACTGAGCAAGCATTTCGCCACAGAGGTCGACGTTGCCAGCATGTCGGTTGTCCACATCCACGGCAAGGCCATCTACCAAGCCTTGGGCGAGCCCGACAACCGCAACCGGCGGAAGCCCTCCCGAGAGAAGGCGCTCGAACGCCTGCTCGCCCTCGACTACGCGCTGGACCACCCGGACGAGAACTGGCTTCCGACCGAGAGGGCCAAGACGGCCGCCCTCGAGGCAGCCGGGATCCCGCAGGACACCTGGTCCAACACGCGCTACGAATCGTCGGCCGGCAAGGAGACCACTCGCCATTTCGTGGAGAAGTGGCCGCTGGCGATCGACGCCTCCGCCCGGCGAGTTGTGCTGACTTGCGTCAGCCCGGGAGCGACCGACAAGCGCCTCCAGAACTGGCTGCGCGACTGGGATCCGCTGGTTCGCGCTTTCGGCGCCGCTGGCTTTGCGGTGCGGCTGGCCCACATCGCCGCCCGCCCGACGCTTTCGGATCGCGCCGAAGCGCTGCTGGCCAAGGCGGCCGCCAAGTTCGGGTCCGACGGCGACGAGGACCTCGCCACGATCCGCCGGATCAAGACCGCGATCCTGGCCGACCGCGAGGAGGCCTTCGAACCCCTAGGCGGGATCCAGCAGGCCCTGCAGCTCGGCCGCGAGATCTACGCCCGCCGCGGCAAGGGCTTCGAAGCGGCCGCCGCCCAGCCGGTCGACGTCGAGACGGAGGCATGGACCTCGACCCGGATCCAGCCCGCGAAGCGTGCGAAATGACGGTCCAGGCAGCACCGCCAGCGGTCCATTCGGCCCGCTTGGGCCGCCCAGCCTTCCTGCAAGGAAAAATCCCGGGAGCGACCTCCCCGATAGGCCGGATTGCACAATCTAGGGCCGTTTTCGGGGGGGTCGCTCCCGTCCCGCCCACAATCCGGAGCCGTGTGCCGGATTGTCCCGCCACTCGCGGCAAGTGGCACCAGCCACAGACAGTTAGCTCAAGCAAGTCCGTGCGGCAAGCTCTCCAATCCGGTGCAAAACGGTATTCACACCCGTGCAAACCGACATTTTCCGCGCACGGCAGCCCCCCGCAAGCCGCCAAGCCCAGATTCCGAGCGGATCCGGCTCTTGGAGGCCGTCCGCAAAGACCACAGCCGCCCCCTCTCCCGCCGCGCAGAAGCGCAACCCGGGGCCAATGTTCCGGAGGGCCTGAACCGTGCTGACGGCCCGCTCCGCGACCGCCCTGGCGGCGGGCGTCCTGGCCTGGTACTGCCACGCCCTCTGGCTGCCCTGGCCGGCACCCGGAAGCGTCCCGCTGCTAGACCTCGTCCAGCTGCGCAATCCCTCCGCCTACGCCCTCTTCCGCGCCTGGTGGTGGCTGGCCCCGCTGGCCGCCGGCAGCGTCCTGGCAGCCGCCGCCCTCAACGCCTGGCAGCTGTGGGGGCCGCCCGCCCGCAGGCGGGCCGCCGCCAAGGGCAGCCTGCCGCCCGACCCCTTCCGCGCGGATTCAGACGCCATCTCGCTGACCGTCGGCGAGCTGCACCACCCCGTCGAGCCGCGCGAGGAAGCCAGCCCCGCCTGGCTGGCCCTGCCCGAGCGCGGCCTGTACACCGGCATCTGCGTCGTCGGCGCCGTCGGCGCCGGCAAGACCTCCGCCGCCCTGCACCCCTTCGCCCGCCAGCTGCTCGGCTGGCAGGCCGGAGACCCCCAGCGCCGCGCGGCCGCCCTCGTGCTGGAGGTCAAGGGCGACTTCTGCCACGAGGTGCACGCGATCCTCGCCGCCTGCGGCCGCGAGGGAGACTACCGCGAGCTGGCTTTGGACGGGGAGTGGGCCTGGAACCCGCTCAACGAGCCGCTGGTGGACTCCTACTCGCTGGCGCACTCGATCGGCTCGCTGCTCAACCAGCTCTTCGGCAAGGGCAAGGACCCCTTCTGGCAGCAGGCCTACACCTCGGTGGTGCGCAACGCGATCGAGCTCTGCCGGCTGGCGCCGGACCCGTGGTTCACGCTGCAGGACGTCTACCGGCTGGCGATCGCCCCGGACGGCTTCTCCGAGCGGCTGGAGGCGGCCGAGCGGCGCATCCCGCCGGAGTGGGCCTCGGGCGAGGGGCCCGCCGCTCCGCCGGAGCGGGCCCGCGTCGGGCCGGAAGAGTTCGCCCGGCATTTCGACGAGCTGTCTTCAAGGGAGTGGTCCGCGGCCCCCGACGGGGGTTTCGAGAGCCCGGCCGGGCCGGCCGATTTCGAAGCTCTGGAGCGAATCCTGGGCCGCCGCCCGCAGCGCATCCGGGCGGCCGAGGCCGCGCCGGGGGACGGCCCGGCGGATCCGGAAGAGAGGCGCCGCCGGCGGCTGCGGCTGGAGGCGGTCAGGCGCTGGCACCGCGACGACTGGCAGCGGCTCGACGCCAAGCTGCGCACTTCGGTGGTGGAGGGCATCTCCTCGTTCCTTTCCCTGTTCGACCAGCCCGAGGTGGCCGACGCCTTCTGCCCGCCGCGGACCGGCGCGCGCGGCGGGCGCCGCCTGCTGCAGTCCATGGAAGAGCTGGTCGAGGGCGGCCGCGTGCTGGCCCTGAACCTGCCGGCGGGCGTCAACCCGGCCCTGGCGCGCGTGCTGGGCACGCTGCTCAAGCAATGCTGGCTGCAGGCCCTGCTGCGCCGCCCGGCCAGGATGGCCGACCCGGCCGCCCAGCAGGCCTACTGGCGGCCGGCGGTCTTCCTGTGCGACGAGTACCACAGCTTCGCGACGGTGGGCGGGGACGATCCCGGCGGCGACGAGCGCGCCTTCGCGCTGAGCCGCCAGAGCCGCTGCATCCCGCTGGTGGCCACCCAGTCGCTGTCCTCGCTGCGCTCGGCGACCGGCGGCGGGGAGGCCTTCCGCACGCTGCTGCAGGCGCTGCGCACGAAGCTGTTCCTGTCGCTGGAGGACGAGTTCTCGCAGGCCGAGGCCTCCAAGCTGTGCGGGCAGGCCGAGTTCCTGAAGGCCTCGCACTCCTTCTCGGAGAGCTCCGGGCGGGCGGGGGTCTCGCTGCTGTCCGGCCGGGCGGGCGGGGCGCGCGGCACGCTGGGCGCCAGCCGCAGCTACGCGCCGCGCCTGGAGGCGAAGTTCAAGCCGCGCGAGTTCCGCGAGCTGGACACGGCCCAGGCGATCGCCCTGCCGTTCGACGGGGTGCGCCCGCTGGCGGCCACCAGGGTGTACCTCAAGCCGCATTTCCTGCCGCGCTCCAAGAGCTGGTTCCGGCAGCGCGAGGAGGGCCTGCTGTGAGCCTGACAACGCCGCCCTCTCCCGCTGCGCAGCAGCGGCACCCGTGGCCAGCCTCCCCCGGAGAGGCCTCGCGATGAGCCGGGCGGGCACGGCCGCGGCGCGCGAGGAGCTGGCCTCGCTGCTGCCGTTCCTGGCGCCGATCGAGCACCTGCTGCTGGACCCTGAGGTGACCGAGATCATGGTCAACGCGGCCGACGACGTGTGGGCCGAGCGAGAGGGCCGCCTGGAGCGCGTGCAGGCGGCCGGCTGGACCGACCGCGAGCTGGCGCGGGCGCTGGTGCAGATCGCGCGCAGCCTGGACGCGGACATCTCGGCCACCGAGCCGGAATTGGACGCCCGCCTGCCGGACGGCAGCCGCGTGGCGGCCATGCTGCCGCCGGTGGCGGAGTTCCCCACGCTGACGATCCGCAAGCACGCCGCGAAGGCCTTCACGGCCGCACAGCTGGTGGAATCGGGCTCGCTGCCGGCGGAGGTGCTGGAGCTGGCGCGGGCGGTGCTGGCCGGGCACGGCAACATCCTGGTGGCGGGCTCGACCGGCTCGGGCAAGACGACCCTGCTGCGGGCCCTGCTGCACGACCTCGAGCCCGGCGAGCGCTACCTGGTGATCGAGGACACGGCCGAGATCAACCTGCAGCAGCCGCACGCGGTGCGCTTCGAGGCGCGCAAGGCGGCCCCCGGCCGCCCGGCGGTGACGATCCGCGACCTGGTGCGGGCGTCGCTGCGCCACCGCCCGGACCGGCTGGTGGTGGGCGAGGTGCGCGGGGCCGAGGCCTGGGACCTGATCCAGGCCCTGAACACCGGCCACGGCGGGGCGATCTCGACGATCCACGCCAACTCGGCGCGCGACGCGCTGATGCGGCTGGCCACCTGCGCGCTGATGCAGGAGGGCGGCTCGGGCATGCCCTGGCCGGCCCTGGCGGCCATGATCGGCGCGGTCACCGACCTGGTCATCCACGTGGTGCGCTGGCAGGGCGTGCGCATGGTCGGCGAGGCCCTGCGCGTGCGCGGCTACGATCCCGGCGCCGGGGACTGGCAGACCGAGACGGCCTGGCCGCCGCCGGACAGGAGGGCCCCGTGAGGCGCGACGACGCGGCGGCCTACCTGCGCTCGCGGTTCGCGCCGGAGGACCGGCTGGCGGTGGTGCTGATCGCGCAGCGGGGCCCGGACAAGGGCAAGGTCGAGCAGAAGTTCTACTCCGGCGAGCAGGCCGCCTCGGCCAAGGTGCAGGGCTACCTGCGCTACCGCAACGCCAACGGCTGGGACGTGCACGCCAGCGCCAACCCGCTCAAGGCGGGCGCGAGGCGGCGCGGCAAGGGCGACGTGGCCGAGGCGCGCTGGCTGTACCTGGACGCCGACGAGCACGGCGACCGCACCCTGGCGAAGATCGACGCCGACGCGGCGGCGGGTCGGATCCCGCCGCCGTCCTCGGTGGTGAGCACGAGCCCCGGCCGCTACCAGGTGCTGTGGCGGATCGAGGCGGTGGAGACATCCCGCCAGGAGGCCCTGCTGCGCTCGCTGGCGCGGCGCTACGGGACCGACCGGGCGGCCACCGATTGCAACCGCGTGCTGCGACTGCCGGGCTTCCGCTCGCGCAAGCGGGACTGCGAGGTGCGCCTGGTGCGCCACTGCGCCAACCCGCGCCCGGCGCGGGCGGCGGACTTCCCCTACGAGCCGGAAGAGAGAGACCGCGCGGCGCAGCGCCGGGATGCCCCCCGGGCAGGTTCCCCCGGCCCGCGGCCCGGCAACGGGGACCGCACGCAATCGGGCGAGGACTGGGCCTGGACGCGCCAGCAGCTGCGGCGCGGCAAGGATCCGGGCGCGATCGAGGCCGAGCTGGCGGCGCGCCGCCCGGACAAGTCCGACCCGGGCTACTACGCCCGCCTCACGGTGGCCAACGCGCAGCGCTCGCTGCAGCGGTCCGGGCCGGAGCGCTGAAAAGGGGGGCCGATGCGAGCGTTCGCCATGCTGGCCCTGGCCGCCCCGCTGGCGGCCCAGGATCCCGACCCCTGCGCCGGGATCGCCGATCCGGAACAGCGCGTGGAGTGCTACGTCCGCGAGCAGCGCTCCGGGCCCGCGCCGGGCTGGCGCATCGGCGAGCAGACCGACCCGATCACCGACCGCGACTCGGTGGTGCTGCGGACACTGGCCGGGGAGGGGTTCGAAGGCCCCGGCGGGGAGCCGCTGCGGCCGGCGCTGACGCTGGTCTGCTACCACGGCCGGGAGGTCCTGCTGAGCCTGGAGGCGGGCGAGCCGCTGGCCGAGCGCTCCGACGGCGGCCCGGCCGGGATCCGCGTCACGGCGCGCATCGGGGCGGACCCGCCGTCGGCGCGCACGTGGACGGCGTCCGGCCCGGAATATTCCGGCGCCTACCTAGACGCGCCGTCCGGCGCGCTGATCCTGGCGCGGGCGCTGGCGGAGGAGGACCCCGGCGAGGCGCTGTTCCGCTACGCCGCGGCGGAAGGGGCCACGCGCACGGCGCGCTTCGGGCTGGAGGGGCTGGCCGCCCTGCTGCCGCGCTTGGAGAGGGCCTGCGCGCCCCGCTACTGAGCCTCTCCCGCTGCACAGCAGCGGCACCTGTGGTCCGATGATGGAGGGTAGAAGCCGATGGCGACGCGACCGATGAGCGAGGGCCAAGTCCGCCGACACTTCGCGACAGTGTCGGAACTGCTGGCGAGGCAGGCGGCGGATGGCCGCGCGCCCTGGCAGCGCTCATTCGACGGGGCGGAGCGCCCGCTGCCAACGAGCCTTTCCACGGGTGCTCCGGCGCGCGGCGCCACCAGCGTCTGGCTGGCGGCAGTGGCGGCCGAGCGCGGTTTCCGCGATCCTCGCTGGTGCACTTACGAGGGCGCCCGCAAGCGCGACGGCAACGTGCGCCGCGGCGAGCGGGCCACGCCCGTCGTGCTCTTGAAACCAGGCGCTCCGGGACGCACGCTCGCCGTGTTCAACGCCGAGCAGTGCCGCGGCTTGCCGGAGTGGACCCCGGACCCCTCCGCGCTGCACTTCGGCCTGCAGTACGAGCGGGCCGAGCGGGTCCTGCGGCACTCGGGGGCGGAGCTGGCGGAGTCTCCGGACTCGGGAGCGCGCTACGACCCGTCCGCGGATCGCATCGAGCTGCCGCCGCAGAGGGCCTTCGGGCATCCGGAAGACTACCTGCGCACGGCGCTGCACGAGCTGGGCCACTGGACCGGCCATCCGCACCGGCTGGACCGGGACAGCCTGCGCCGCGGCGACCGGGAGGGCCGCGGTTCGGACGCGTGGGCCGGCGAGGAGCTGCGCGCCGAAATCGCCTCGATGATGACCGGCGACCGGCTGGGCCTGGGGCACGGCCCGGAGCGGCACGCCGCCTATGCGGACGCCTGGATCCGGATCCTGCGCCGCGACCCGGCGGAGATCGCGACAGCCGCTTTCGAGGCGCAGCAGATCTGCGACGCCGCGCTGCAGCTGGAGCGCGGCCGCCAGCCCGTTTGGCCCGCCCGCCGCCAAGAACGCCTCGGCGACTTCTTGCCCGAACCACCGCAACAGCGCTGCCGTTAGCGCTATGATGAGCGCATGACTAGGGGTCGCACCATCATCGACTGCGCGACGGCCGAGGAGGTCGACCGCGCCCTGTACCAAGGCTACGCCGCCAGGTGTTCGGAGGAGGTCGCGCGCCAGCTCGGCGCAGAGGAGTACCCGGAGGGCGAGGAGTTCTTGACCGACGAAGAGATCGAGGCCGCCATCGACCGCCCTTACGGCGACGAGGAGCCGCCCCCGCCGGGCACCGAGTACGAGTTCATCCTAGGCCTCGCCGAATCCCGCACAAGTCCGGGCCGCTCCCGCCCCGCCGCGCAAGAGCGCCCCGCGCCGGCACTCGGCCGAACGGCGTGAGCAGGGGTCGCACCGTCATCGACTGCGCCACCGCCGAGGAGGTCGGCCGCGCCCTGTACCAGGGCTACGCCGCGCGCTGCTCGGACGAGGTCGCCCGCCAACTCGGCGCGCGCGAGCACCAGGAAGGCGTGGACGCCTTCGACTGGGACGAGATCCAGTCGGCGATCGACCGCCCCTACGGCGACGAGGAGCCGCCCCCGCCGGGCACCGAGTACGAGTACATCCTAGGCCTCGCCAATTCCCGCACAAATCCGGACCGCTCCCGTCCCGCCACGCAAGAGCGCCCGCGCCGGCGCTCGGCCGCACGGCCTGAACAAGGCCGCCCCGCCGGCTTGGATGCCGGGGTTCCGGCCGAGAGTGATAAGTAGCGCAATTCCCGGGAGCGCGCCCCGCCGGTCGGCACCTTCGCAAGCGCCCAGGCACCGCTGACCACAGCCGCCGGGGCCAGAATCCCGCATTCCGCGCCGAATAGCCGCCATCCGGCCCGGATCCGCGCGACCCCGCCCTCTCCCGCTGCGCAGCAGCGGCACCCGTGGCCACGCGCAGAGCTCGTCGGCCTTGGCAGGGCGGCCTTCCGCGCCTACTCTGGGGGCATGGCACGAGAACCCGAAACCTTCCTCGAATGCAGCACCGGCGAGGAGGTCGGCCGGGCCCTGGCGCGGGGCCTGGCCGTGATCGCCGCGCCGGACGCGGCCGCCGACTGCGGCGCCGAGCCGGGCGATCCCGACGAACTCGACGACGTGCTCGAGTCCCACCTGCGCCCCTACGGCGGCGAGCCCGCCCCGGAGGCCGGCTGATGGCCCGGCGGCGGCCCGCCCCGACCCTCAGCGCGGCCGAGCGGACCGAGGACCACTACCGGCAGGTGGCCGACGAGCTGGCGCGGCGGCTGGAAGAGGGCACGGCCCCCTGGACGCAATCCTGGAAGCCGGGCGACAATCCGCTGCCGCGCAACGCGCTGACGGGCAAGCCCTACCGCGGCGGCAACTCGGTCTGGCTGGCCTCGGTGGCCCAGATGCGCGGCTATGACGACTGCCGCTGGGGCACCTTCAAGCAGGCGCTGGAGCTGGGCGGGCACGTGCGCAAGGGCGAGCGCGGCACGACCGTCGTCTACTGGCAGTGGGAGACCCGCCGCATCAAGCGCGACGCGGCCGGCAGGCCGCAGCTGGACAAAGACGGCCAGCCGGCCTACGAGCGCCGCAAGCTGGAGCGGCCGCGGGCCTACCCGTGGACGGTTTTCAACGCCGCGCAGTGCGACGGCCTGCCGGAGCGCGAGGCGACCGCCGCCCGCCAGGCGGGCTGGGACCCGGTGGCGGCCGCCGAGCGCGTGCTGTCCGGCTCGCGGGCCGAGATCGAGCACAACAGCCAGGACCGGGCCTACTACAACCTGGGCAGCGACCGCATCCACCTGCCGTTCCGCGAGCAGTTCCCGGACGCGTCCAGCTACTACAACACGGCGCTGCACGAGCTGGGCCACTGGAGCGGGCATCCCGACCGGCTGGACCGCGAGACGCTGCTGCGGGGGATCCGCGAGGGCCCGTCCTCGGCCGAGTACGCGCGCGAGGAGCTGCGCGCCGAGATCGCGGCGATGATCAGCGCGGACCGGCTGGAGCTGGCGCGCCAGCCGGAGCGCCACGCGGCCTACGTGGGGCACTGGATCAAGAACCTGCGCGAGGACCCGCGCGAGCTGTACCGGGCGGCCCAGGACGCACAGGGCATCAGCGACTACGTGCTGGAGTTCGGCCGCGAGCGCGAGCCGGGGCGCGAGCCGCCGGCGGGGCAGAGCCGCCAGCGGCCGCCGAGGACGGCCCCGGAGCCCCGGATCCCGCCCCCGCCGCAGCTGCCGGAGCCGGCCAGCGGGGGCCAGTACCGGATGTTTCACAAGGGGCGCTGAGGGCGCCCCGCGAGAAGGAGCGAAGCGATGGGAGTGACATTGAGAGGCGCCTTGGGAGGCGCACTGGCCACCGCGCTCGGCGCGGGCGCGGCTGCGGGCGCGTTCCTGGCCGTGGTGTCGGTCGCCGGGCTGGTGTTCGAGGATCTCGGCCACGCCCCGGCGGCGGCACAGCCGCTGGGGCCCGCCGCGCCGGCGCCGGGCGAACAGCCGGCCGGTCCGGACGGCTGCTGCCGCTGGGAGCTGGCGACGCTGGTTCCCCTCGAGCGACACTGGGCGGCGCTCGAGCAGGGCGGCGCCTTGGGCGCGGCCATCGAGGCGTTCCCGCCGGTGGTGCTGCTGGACCAGTGCAGCGGGCGGACCTGGACGCTGGGCTGGTCGCCCGGCCCCGGCGGGCACGACTGGCGCCTGCTGCGCCGGCAGGGGATCGACTGAAGGCCGTGGCGGACCGATCGCAGATCGAGTGGACCGACGCCACCTGGAACGTCATCACCGGCTGCAGCCGCGTCAGCCGGGGCTGCGAGAACTGCTACGCCGAGCGGCTGGCGGCGACGCGCCTGCGCCGACACCCCAGCCGGGCCGGCCTCACGGACGCCAACGGCCGCTGGAACGGGGAGGTCCGGTTCAACCCGCAGTGGCTGGACTGGCCACTGCGGGCGCAGCGGCCCCGCCGCATCTTCGTCGCCGCCCACGGCGACCTGTTCCACGAGAATGCCCCGGATGCGTGGATCGATTCGATCTTCGCGGTCATGGCGCTCTCCGGCCGGCACGTCTTCCAGGTCCTGACCAAGAGGCCGGAGAGGATGCGCGCATACCTGGACGTCGGCGAGGGCCGCATGGCCGGCGCAATCATGGGCTGGCTGGCCGACGGCCCGGCGGCCCCGGTCCCAATCAGCCCCCAGCGGCGCTTCGACCTGCTCCGGATCGCAGATGCCGGCAGGCCCTGGTTCGACTGGCCGCTGCCCAACGTCTGGCTGGGCGTCAGCGCCGAGGACCAAGCCACCGCCGACGAGCGCGTTCCGATCCTGCTGGACACGCCGGCGGCGGTGCGCTGGCTCAGCGCAGAGCCGCTGCTGGGCCCGCTGGACCTGCGACAGATCAGGCTCCGCGGAGAGCTGTCGACCCTCGATGCCCTAGCCCCCCGACGAGGCCACATGGAGGAGTTTCGCTGGCCGCGCCTCGATTGGGTGGTCGCCGGCGGGGAGTCCGGCCCCGGCGCAAGACCCATGCACCCGGCCTGGGCGCGCGCGCTGCGCGACCAGTGCTCGGCGGCCGAGGCGGCGTTCCACTTCAAGCAGTGGGGCGGCCGCAGCGCCAAGTCGGGCGGGCGCCTGCTCGACGGCCGCACCTGGGACGGGCTGCCGGAGCCCCGAGGGGGCCTCGCGGCATGAACGCCCTGGACCCGCTGCGGGGCCCGGCGGACCTGGAAGCCGGGTTTCGCGTCGACCAGGTGGAGCCGGGCCGGCCGCTCGAGCTGGACTGCGAGCTCTGCGGGCGGCGCTTCCACGTGGCCGCCCGCGGGCGCGTCCCGAAATATTGCCGGGGCTGCAACCGGCGGGCCGCCTTCGCCCGGCCCGGCTCCGTCGCGTGCGCCGACTGCGGCTGCGCGTTCAGCGTCGCCAGCAAGGGCCCGCTGCCCGAGCGCTGCCCGGAGTGCTCGCACCGCGCGGCCCAGCGCCGCTATCGCGCCAAATGGGCGCCGCGCTGGCCGGCCCGGATCCGGCGTTCCGGCCGAGAGTGATAAGTAGCGCAATTTTCCGGAGGGCATCCCGGCCGGCTGCGGCAGGCTGGAACCCCCACGAGGGATTCGCCATGCCCGAACCGCCTGTCTTGACCGACGACAAGCCGATCTTTGACGCGTTTGTCAAGGCCGGGGTCGACAGCGACCGACCCTGCCGGACCGCCCGCCCGCTGGCACGCCTGGGCCTGGTCGCGTTCTTCACAGGAATCGGCTGGGGCACGCTCTGGCTGGGCGGGCACTGGCCGCCGCAGGCCTGGCAGCTGGCGGCCACCGGCACGATGGGGCTGGGCGCCGGGATCGGCAGCTACATCGCGGTGGTCATGCCCAGCGACTGGCAGCGCCGCCGCTGACCACAGCCGCTGCGCGCGAGAATGCCCGCCAATGCGCCTCGCAGGCCGCAGGCAGCGCCCGCGGGCCTCCGGACGGGCTTGCGGGCATTTCCCCGGAAAATCGCCCAGAACGC
Source organism: Bryobacterales bacterium (assembly GCA_965207255.1). Classification (GTDB taxonomy): domain Bacteria; phylum Acidobacteriota; class Terriglobia; order Bryobacterales; family UBA6623; genus VXMF01. Next base: position 3,694,139 of record OZ242276.1, read on the forward strand.
GAAAAACGGCCATTCTGGCGGCGACGGCCGAAAAAACAGGCCTCAGGCAGCCGCTGACGGCCTCCGCGGGAGGCGGGGAGGGCCTAGGCTACCCCCGGAATCCGCCCCTCTCCCGCTGCGCAGCAGCGGCTCCCGTGCCCCCTGCCGGGCTTGCCAAGCGGCCCGCAGCGGGGGAAGATCGGCGCATGGCGAGAAGTCTGAACCGCGTCGACCTGCTGGGCTGGCTGGGCGGCGACGCGAAGATCCGCGAGTTCGACGACGGCACCTCGGTCGGCGAGGTGTCGGTGGCGACCGAGCACAGCCGCAAGAACGCGTCCGGGGAGTGGGAGACCGCGACCGACTGGCACGCGGTGCGCATCCAGGGCGCGAAGCCTTCCTCGGCGGTGCTGGTGAAGGGCGCCCGGGTGCACCTGACGGGCCGCCTGCGGACGCGCTCGTGGGAGGGCGAGGACGGCGAGCGGCGCTACCGCACGGAGGTGGCCTGCCACTCCCGCGACGTGATCGTGGTGGCCCTGCCGCGGGAAGGCGCCACGCCGCCTCCCGGCGGCGGCCCGGAGGACACCTATGAGGGCCCGTAGCAGCAGCCCGGCCGACACAGGCGTGATCGCTGTCGCCCTCGTGCTGGTGGCCGTCTGCGTGCTGGTCGCGGGGGTGCTGGCGGCCGGCACGGCGGGATCCAACCGCGCCGCCTGCGCGGCGGCCTGCGCCTGCGCCGTGGAGGCACCCGCGCCGTGAATCCGGATGCGCGCCAAGCCTACGCGCTGCCCCCCTTCGCCCTCGGCGCGGTGCTGCTGGCGGAGGGCTACGCCTCGCTGGGCACCGAGATCCTGGCGCTGCGCCGCATGGCGCCGTGGGCGGGCACGTCGGTGGACGTCACCACGGTGCTGCTGGCGGCCTACCTGGCGGCCCTGGCCGGCGGCTACCGCCGCGGCGGGCGGCTGGCCCGCCAAGGCGACCCCCGCCCGCGGCTGGCATTCCGGCTCTCGCTGGCGGCCGCGCTGGCCGCCTTCTGGCTCTCGGAGACGGGCGTGATGACCGCCGCGGGCCTGCCCCTGCCGCCCCTGCTGCAGGTGGCCTTCTATTCGCTGGCGGGCATTGCCCCGGTCGGCTGGCTGCTGGCCGAGTGCGTCCTGCTGGCGCACGCCTGCGCGCCGCGCAGGGAGCGCTCCGAGGCGGCCGGCGGCGTCTTCGCCCTGTCCACCGCCGGCAACGTGGCCGGGGCCCTGGCGACCACCTTCCTGCTGCTGAGATTCCTGGGCACGGCCGCGGCGGCGATCGTGCTGTGCGCGGCCCTGCTGGCAGCGGCCCTGCTGGCCTGCCGGCGCGCCGTGCCGCCGTTGGCCTGCGGGGCGCTGGCCGCCCTGGCGGGCATCGACCTGTGGACCGAGGCGGCCTTCTACGTCGAGCGCAACGCCTACGCCGACTACCGCATCGCCGAGCCGGGCGACGGCTCGCGGGTGCTGGAGGTCAACGGCCAGGCGGCCTCGCGCCACGACGCCGACGGCCTCGGCTGGGAGTACGCCGAGCTGCTCGAGGCGACCCTCTGCGAGGCGGGCGAGAGCCGCGTCCTGGTGCTGGGCGCGGCCGGCATGACGATCGGGCGGGGCGCGCCGTGCCCGATCGAGCCCGTGTTCGTCGACATCGACCCGGCCCAAGAGCGCATCGCCGCCCAATTCCTCGGCGTCGAGCAAGGCTCGGCCGGCACGTTCCGGGCGCGCGACGCGCGCGCCTTCCTGCGCGACGACCCCGGGGGCTGGGACGCGATCGTGGCCGACGCCTTCTCGAACCGGCGCTCGGTGCCGCGCCACCTGCTGACGGTCGAGTTCTACCGCCTGGCGCGCTCGCGGCTGGCGCCGGGCGGCTCGCTGTACGTCAACCACGTGGCGTATCCCGGCGAGGCGCTGTTCCTGACGCGCGCCGAGCGCACCCTGCGCAGCGTGTTCGCCGATTGCGCCATGCGCGAGGCGAGCCTGCCGGCAGGCACGGGCTGGCACGCGGCCGCGTCGACGCCCCGCAACCTGCTGTTCCGCTGCCGGCCGAGCGCCCTGGACGGGGACCGGGCGGTGTACTCCGACGCCCTGCCGCGGGCGGAGCTGGACCGCGGCCTGCGGCTGGGAGGGGCGCGCCGGTGAGCGGGCAGGCACAGCCGCCAGAGGTGCCGGAGGAGGGCATCCGGCTGGAGGACCCGGCCCTGCTCGAGCGCTACCACGGGATCGACCCCGATCTGGCCAAGCGGTCCCTGGAACAGGCCCTGGTGGAGCGCGAGCGGGCGGCCGAGGCCGCGCTCCTCGAGCGCCGCTGGAAGGCCCGCCGGGCGGACACGCTGGCGGCAGCGCTGGCCTTCGCGGCGGCCGGCTACGTGGCCGGCCTGACCTACCTGGCCGGGGCCGGCAAGCCTTGGATCGGGGCGGCCGCCTTCGCCGCCGGGCTGCTGGCCTGGTACCTGCTGGAAGGCCGCAGGGGCTGAACGGTGAGCCGCCCCGCGTTGTACCTGCTGGCCGCCTCGGCCGCCTGCGTCGCGCTCGGCTATCTCGGCCTCGTCGCCGCCTGGCGGGATCCGGACTCCGTTCTGGCCACCGCCGGGGCCTCGGCCGGCGGCTGGCCGTGGCTGCTGGCGGCCCTGCTGGGGGCGCGCAGCTGGCAGCGCGGAAGGGCTCGCAGCGCGGACCCGTTCGAGCACTTCCTGGCGGTCTACGCCGCCGGCACGGCGTCCGCGCTGGCCGCTGCCACCTTGACGATCCTCGCCGGCGGCTGGGAGTTCTCCGCGCTGCCGTGCCCCTCCGGCCCGCTCGCGGCGCCCTGCGCGGCGCTGCTGTCGATGGGCTTGGCTGCGGCCTTCGCCGGCCTCACGCTGGGCTTCGCGTTCCCGGCCCTGCTGCCCGTGGCGGCCGCCGCGCTGAGCGCCCGCCTGCTGGCGGGCAGGCCCCCGTCGGGCGCGCGGCTGGCAGCCGCGATCGCCGCCACCGCCGGCGGCTGGCTGGCAGCCGCCTTCGCCGGGCTGGCCCTCGCGCACGCCTGACAATGACCCCCGCAGCCGGGATGCAGGCCGCCGAGTGGCGCTCGCTGACGCACCGCTTCAGCGTCGGCGGCCACAAGGGCTACGTCACGGTGGCCGTGGACTCCGACGACTGCCCGGTGCTGCTCGAGATCCGCATGGCCAAGGAAGGCGGCACGCTGCGCGGCCTGCTCGACTGCCTGGCCGCCAGCATCTCGCTGGGGCTGCAGCGGGGCGTGCCGCTGGAGGCCTACGTGCAGCGCCTGGAGCACGTCCGCTTCGAGCCCGAGGGCTGGACCGAGGGCGGCCTCGGCTACGCGCACTCGGTGGTCGACTACGTGGCCCGCTGGCTGGCGCTGCGCTTTCCGCAAGCGGCCGCCGCGGGCGGGCCCGCCGGCCCCTCGGAGGGGGAGACCTGCCGCGTGTGCGGCGCTCCGGCGACCAGGGATGCCGGCACGCCGTGCCCGGACTGCGGCGACATCGCGTCCGCCATGGATAGCTAGCGCTGCGCGGGGAATCGCCACGCTTTGGCCGGGAATCGCCGCCGCCCAGCGCCCACGGCGCGCTGGGCGGAGCGGGATCCGCGCCCCGCGAGGCCCTGCAGCACCTCGAATCCGGCTCTACCGGTAGAGCCATCGAGACGCGCCTACCGCATCCGCGCAGGTGCTCGAACAGCGCCGCCAGGCTGCGAGCCAGCCGCCCTCTCCCGCTGCGCCAGCAGCGGCACCTGTGGCCCACGTGAAGCCTTGACAGCGCCCGCCTGCCGGCGGACGGTGGAGCCATGAGCAAGCCGCGCCCGTTCCAGATCAGCTTCGAGACCGCCAGCCACGGCGGGCGCATCGACCTCGGCGAGCTGGCCGCCGAAGACCACGCCAGCGCCCTGGGGGAAGCCGTGCGCCGCTTCGCCGGGGACTGCCCGGAAGAAGTCTGCGACATCGTGGCCGCCGACGAAGAAGGCCGCGAGAGGCGCGTCGAGATCGACCCCTACGGCCATGACTACCCGCTCGCCGTCCACGCCCCCGACCGCTACATGCGCAAGCTCATGCGCGAGCAGGCCGAGCACCTCGACCAGCCGCCGATATCCGAGCGCCCCATAGACACGCCGGAATGGGAGCGCTGAGCGGTGAGCCGCCCCATCGTCACCGCGCTGCTCAAGGCCGGCATCGAGGCCCGCGACGCCCAGGCGTTCGTCGACGACCTGCGGAGCACACCCCCAAACAGGCGCACGGCACGCGCCGCGACACTGCTGGAGGACCTGTGCCGGCGCTATCGGCGCTGCGACCGCCCCCGCAAGGATCGCTCCCGCGACGCTCGCTACAATCGGTCCGCCATGCCGGAACAGCCCCAGCCGCTCCCCGCCCCGCGCGATCCCGGCGACAGCCGCTCCTTCGCGCTGCTGCTGAAGCTCGACCTGCCGGCGCAGGACGCCCATGACCTACTCCGCGAGGTGCAGCAGATGGCCGGCCAGAACATCCTTGCCAAACTGGACGCGCAGTCCGTGAGACTGGACGCGCAGTACGCGCGCCTGGAGGCGAGACTGGAGGCGAAGCTGGACGCGCTGGAGGCGACCCACAAGGCCCAGATGCAAGCGCTGCAGGCCCAGATGCAAGCGCTCCGAACGGAAGTCAGATCCGTCAAGTGGTGGATCGGCGGAACCATCGGATTCGCCGTGCTTGCCGTCACCGTGATCCAAGCCCTGATCGTCTGGCAAGCCACCGGGTAGGCCCGCCGGGGCCGCTATGCGGAGGCATGGCGCGCAGTCCAGTACTCGCAAGCCTCGCGCTGGCACCGCTCGGCCAGGCCCTGCGCGAGGGGCACTTCGAGAGGCGTCCGGGCAAGCAGTTCCTTCTGCCGCAGCGAGAGTTCGCGCCAAGCCTCCCGCAGCTCCGCGTCATCCCGAGCCCGCGCGTCCGACCACAGCAACTGCCAGTCGACCGAGAGCCGCTCCATCCCGGCATGCAGCCCGACTGCCCGCGCAGCCAGCTCCTCGAACCGTCCGCAGGTATAAGCCACCACGGCCGCCGCCCCGGCCGCCATGGCCGCCGCGGGCACCCAGGCCGGGAACGGACCGGCCATCGTCAGCGCCGCCGCCAGATGCAGGCCGACCACGCTGGCTCCGAGCCCCCGCCCGAGCCGCCGGAGGCGGACGGTCAAATAACCGTAGTAGCGCGCCAGCCGGTCCGCGTCGAGCACGCCCTCCCAAACCAGCCGCAGCGTGTCGTCGGTCGGCTGCATCATCCCGCCCATCATCACACGTGCAGGCGGCCGCCGCGACTATGTTCCGGCGCGACGATCGCAAGACACTGTCCCCAAAATGATGGGTTTCGCGACTTGCGGGGAATTGCGCCAGCCGGGCCGGCGGCCTACGGTGGAGTCCTATGGCACACCTCACGGCCACCGACCTAGTCGAATCCGGCGCATTGCCGCCGCGGGCCCTGGAGGCCTGCGTCGAGTGCCTGCGCGATGGCCGCACCATCTTGGTGACGGGAACCACGGGCTCGGGCAAGACGACCCTGCTGCGGGCGCTGGCGGGCTTGCTGCCCGGCGACGAAACCCGGCTGGTCTTCGACAGCGCCCGCGCGCTGGGCCTGCAAGGGCCCCGGCACGAGCACGTTGACCTTCGCGCAGCGGATCGGAGGCAGCCGCCTCGCGACACCGCCGAGGCGGCCTTGGACCGCGCGCCGCGCGTGCTCGTCATCGACGATCTCTGCCCGCCCGAGGCCGGCGTGCTCCTGGGCGCCCTGGGCAGCGGCTGCCATGCCGGCAGCCTGCTCGCGCTCGGCGCCGAGTCGGTCGAGGCAGCGCTGCGCCGCCTGGCGGCATGGAGCGCGCTGGACGGCCTCTCGCGGCAGGAGGCCTGCTTTGGGATCGCGGCGGGCATCCAGCTCGGGGTCGGCCTCGCGCGCGACCCCTCGGGGCACCGCGTGGCAGAGGTCGCCTTCGTCGAGCCCTCCCAAGAGGGCTGGACACTCCGGCCAGCCTGAGAACCCCGCACGGCGCACGGCCGTAACCCCACAGACCAAAACAGCGCCTAGCGCAAGTATGCCGGTGCATGCGCACACCTTCCGAATCAGCGAGCAGGAACAGCAAGAGCTGAGCCAGATCGTCAAGGCCATGCAAGAGTCGAGCGGCCTCGACCTGGAGCCGAGCGATGTCTGGCGGATGCTGATCCGCGAGGAAGCCTACCGCCGCCGGGCGTATGGCCCGGCCCTGCTAGGCGATGTGGTGTGCCAGCGGAATCAGGCCGGCCAGGCCGTCGTGACCGGCGTCAGCCACGACTGGGTGCTGAGTTCGCCAAGCGGATTTGAATGGGGCTACTACGGCCAAGGCCCGCGCGATCTGGCCCTCAACATCCTCCTGAAGGCTACCGCTGACCGCCATTTCGCCTTCCGGCACCACTTCCGCTTCTGCGAGGAGGTGGTGTCACGGATTCCACACTCAGGCGGCACAGTGCGGCCAGCGGAGGTTCTGAGTTGGGTCCCACGTTTCCGCGACGACGACAGAGCTCGTGCGGCCGTGTCAATGCGGGACGGCCAGACACCCGACCGAACCCAAGTTCCTGCGTAAGCTGCGGGAACGGCGGGATCCCCGAGTTGCTTGTGGATCAACCCCGGATCCACTCGCAGCACCCCTGTCCACAAAACGATGGTTTGGCGACACCCCCGCCGCCCCCCGCCGGGCCGCCCCGCGGACCCCTCCGACGGCGCGCCCAAAGCCGCGCTCATGCGCCGCTGGTAACATAAGGGCTGCGGATTGGTTTAATGCTCGTCGGCTACGCAAGGGTCTCCACCGCCGACCAGGACCCCGGCTACCAGTTGCGGGCGCTCGAGGAGCGCGGCTGCCAGCGCGTCTTCACCGACCGCTGCAGCGGCCGCCAGCGCAGCCGCCCGCAGCTCGACGCCGCGCTGGACTACGTGCGCGAGCAATGGCATTTACTGAGGGTGTGGGGCGTTTGATCTGGTGAACGAGAGGCGTAAGATCTGTGGAATCAGTAGCTTGTGACTTAGAAAAGATTTTTTTGCGTAGGCGCTTGACTTTCGTTGCTAATTCTGGCAGGTTGAATGGGGAGGGCCCCCGCCTTGGACCCGTTGATCCAGAACCTCAAGTCGACCACCTTCTTCGGTAGACGCCTCACCCGGCGCCAGATCGCCGACATCCAGGAGGTCGTCGGCACGTTCCCCAAGCTCAGCCGCAACGAACTGGGCCAAACCATCTGCGAGCACCTGCGCTGGCAGACCCACTCCGGTCGCAACCGGATTCAGCTGGCGCTGCGCCTGCTGGAGGAACTCGAGCGGCTCTCGATCCTGACCCTGCCGCCCAAGCAGCATGCCGGACGCGGGCCCCATGCGCCGCTGCGCCCGGGCCCGCGCTCCGCTCCGCAGCCCGCCATTGCGGGGCCCTTGGCCGCGCTGACCCCGCTGCGGCTGGAGGTCGTGAGCGCTCCCGAGGCGGTCGCCAAGTGGAACGAATTCGTCGAACGCTACCACCCGCTCGGCTACCGCCACCCGGTCGGCCAGAACTTGCGCTACTTCCTGCTGGACCGCGACCAGCGTACGCTGGGCTGCCTGCTGTTCGACTTCGCGGCGGTCCGCCTCGCGTGCCGCGACCAGTGGCTTGGCTGGCAGCCACAGGCCCACCGCAAGTATCTGCATCTGGTGGTGCGCAATGCCCGCTATCTGCTGTTTCCGTGGGTCTCGGTGCCGCATCTGGCGAGCCACGCGCTGGGCTTGGCGGTCCGCCAGCTGCCGCACGACTGGCAGCGGGCGCACGGTTCGCGACCGGTTCTGTGCGAGACCTATGTCGACCCGCAAAAGCACCGCGGGACCTGCTACTTGGCGGCCGGCTGGCAGTGCCTGGGGCTCACCACTGGGGCCCGGGCGAGCGCCTCGCAGCCAGCCCGCACGCCCAAGCAGGTCTGGGTCCGCCCGCTGCACAAGGACTTCCGCTCGATCCTGCTCGACGGCCCGCCCAAGCGGGCCCGCCAGAAGCGCTCGCCGGCCCAGGCCGACGACGCCTTCGTGCAACTGTGGCAGGGCCTGATCGGAACACTCACACAGCTGGCGTCGGACCACGACCGCACCTGGGTGCGCCGCCAGCGCACGCTGAACACACTGCTGGTGGTGCTGTTCGTGTACCGCATCGTGTTCACGCCCGACAGCCAGGGCTACGCCACGGTGCTGGAGCAGTTGTGGGAGCAGTGCCGCGCCTTGGACCTGCAACTGCCGCAGCGACCGGTCACCCCGGCCGCGATCTGCCGGGCCCGCGCCAAGGTCGACGAGCAGCTCTTCCTGCGCATCCACCGCGCCGTGCTCGCCGAATTCCCCCCGGACACGCCCCACAGCTTGTGGCGCGGCCACCGCACCTTCGCCGTGGACGGCTCCAAGCTCAACCTGCCCCGCCCGCTGCTGGAGTCCGGCTACCGCACCCCCGGCCCGACGGCCTACTACCCGCAAGGCCTGCTGAGTTGCCTGTACCGGCTGCAATCCCGCCTGCCGATCGACTTCGGCCTGCATGCGCACGCCGACGAGCGCCGCGCCGCCCGCCTGCATCTCGACGCCCTCGCCCCCGGCGATGTCGTCGTCTATGACCGCGGGTATTACTCTCGCGCCCTGCTGCAGGCCCACCTCGAGCGCGGCCTGCATGCCGTGTTCCGCTTGCAGGCCAACGCCAACAGCGAGTTCCAAGCCTTCATCCAATCCGCCCAAACCGAGGCGCTGGTGTCCCTCGCAGCACCCGCCGACGCCAACAGCCCGCAGCCCGCAGCCAACCGGCCGGCCTTGCGCGTGCGGCTGGTCAAGTACACCGCCGGCCCGACTGTCTTCTCGCTCGCGACCACCCTGCTCGACGCCCAGCGCTACCGCCAGCAGGACCTGGCCCGGCTCTACCATGGCCGCTGGAGCCTTGAAGAATACTACAAGACCGCCAAGCAAATGCTGGTTTTGGAGCAGTTTCGGGGCCGCTCCGAGCGGCTGGTACGCCAAGAGTTGTACGCCCACTTCACGCTGGCGGCCCTCTCGCGGCTGTTCGCCAACCACAGCGAGGAGGCCTTCCGACAGGGCCCCGACGGGCACGGGCGACCGGCTGTGCTGGCGAACTTCCGCCATACGCTGCACACGGTAGGGCACCATCTGGAAGGGCTGTTCCTGCACAGCGCCAAGGCGGTTGGCGACACTCTGCAGAAGATCTTGGACGGCATCGGGGCCAGCCGCCAGCGCCGTCGTCCGGGCCGCTCCTACCCGCGCCGTTCGCGCAAGCCCGAGACGAAGTGGAGGAACCGCAAGGCAGTCGGAAACGCCAGTGCAACCGCGGGCTGACGCCGCCGAAAATCGGGCCCGAACCCGATTTCCTTAAGTCAATGCGCTTCTGCCACTAAGTCAATGCCATTGCGTGCGCGAGGGCGACACGCTCGCGGTCTGGAAGCTCGACAGGCTGGCCCGCAACCTGCGCCACCTGATCGACCTGGGGCTGGACCTCCAGCGGCGCGGCTGCCAGCTGGTCTCGCTGACCGAGGCGATCGACACCGGCTCGACGGGCGGCAAGCTGGTCTTCGCCGTGTTCGGGGCCATGGCCGAGTTCGAGGCGGACCTGAACCGCGAGCGGACCATGGAGGCCCGCCGGGCCGCCAAGGCCGCCGGGCGGCCCTGGGGCAGGCCCTCCCCGTTCCACGACCCCGAGAACGTGCGCGCGGCCCAGGCCATGCTGGCCGATCCGGACGTTTCGGTGGCCGAGGTGGCACGCCACTTCGCCACCACCCGCAACGTCATCTACCGCTGGTTCCCCGGTGGCGATCCGCAGGCCTTCGACGGCCGGGATCACCGGAGGGCCTCGTGAAGATCGCCGAGGCCTGCGAAGCCTACCTGCGCGACCTGAAGGCCAGGAACCTCGCCAAGGGCACGAGGCAGAACTACGAGTCCCTGTTCAGGCAGCTCGCAGGGTTCGCGGACCGAGCCGGCATCGGGTCGCTCTCGGAGATAGATTCCGAAGCGATGCGCAATTGGCGCGAGGGCTGGGACTGCGCGTTCAGCACGCAGCGGAGGCGGCTGACGCAGCTGCGGCCCTTCTTCGCGTTCGCCGCCGCCGCGGGCTGGATCGCGGAATCGCCGCTGGACGGCGTCCGGAGCCCGAAGGCCAAGGCCCAGCCGACCATGCCGCTGTCCGTCGACGAGATGCGCGCGCTACTTGCCGCTGCCGACGAGAAGCCGCGAGAGCTGGCGCTGATCCTGCTGATGCGGTACTCGGGGCTCGCGATCGGCGACGCCGTCACGCTGGGCCTCGACGCCCTAGATCGCGGCGGAGACCTGGCGCTCCGGCGCGCCAAGAGCGGAGAGCTAGTCACCGTGGCGCTGCCAGACGAGGTTGTAGCGGCGCTCGAAGCGGTCGCCGATCCCGGACTGCAGCACTACTTCTGGACTGGCCGCTCGGAGCCCGTCACGGCGACAAAGTCGTGGCGTCTCCGGCTGAAGGCCATAGCCAAGGATGCGGGAGTCGAGGGCTTTCACCCGCACCGGCTGCGGGACACCTTCGCCATTGAACTGCTGCTGGCCGGGGTGCTGATGCAAGACGTCTCGACGCTGCTCGGACACAGCAGCGTCGCCACCACCGAGCGCTACTACGCTCCTTGGAATTTCGCGAGACGGAAACGCCTCGACCGGATCGTCCGGAAAGTCCACCAGCGGGATCCGATCCTGCTGGAATTCACACCAAAGAAGCCCCCGGGGACCGCTACAACGACCCCCGGGGAGGCTGGCCTGGCAACTCGAACCGTTCCCAAGGCCGCCCGGCGTGCTCATGCACATGGTAGCACATGATGTGGTTAGTTGTACAAGGATTGAGGGATTCTATTTCGCCGTCAGGCCCCGGTCCAATCCGCCTAGGCTGGCAGGCTAGCAGGCTTGGCCGATCGGCTCGACATGTGCAGGACGGAGTGCCCCGTCCGAATTGACGAGGGTTGGAACCTGGCGCGGCTTACTGCGCCCATGCCCTGGAACGCAGCGACGATCCCCCGCGACGAACGGGTCATCAGGGTCTCAGCAGCGCACCCTCCTGCAGGCCCGGCTAGGCATGCAATTCCCGGATTGAGCGTCCGCAATCGTGGCTCGGCAGAAACCGCACTCCGGCTGCCGGGCCGCAAGCCAGCGAGTCTCAGGCGGGCAGGGCGCCCACACCTGGCTCGGGACGGGTTGGACGGGACTGTTCGGCACCAGTCCCGACCCCGGCTCTGGTGTGATCCGCAATCCGGGTAGAATTCGTCTAGAAGCGAATTCGCCGATGCGCATCGTTGCCAGTCTCTTCTTGCTCCAAGCCTGCTTGGCAGCACCCGGCACAGGCTGGGCGCAGGCTGCGCCGGCCGAATTCCGGTGGCCCGAGGGTAAGCGCGCGGCTGTCAGCCTTAGCTTCGACGACGCCCGTCCGTCGCAGGTCGACACCGGGCTCGCCGTGCTCGCGCGCTTGGGTGCCCGGGCGACTTTCTATGTCGTGCCGGTGCATGTCGAGGCCAGACTCGCGGGGTGGCAGAGGATTGCGGCGGCGGGCCATGAGATAGGCAACCACTCTGTGCGACATCCCTGTACTGGAAATTTCGCTTGGTCGCGCGAAGCCGCCCTTGAGAACTACACGCTCGCTCGCATGCGGAAGGAGCTCTTGGAGGGCAACCGGCGTATCGAAGAGATGCTGGGCGCCGCTCCAGTCACATTCGCCTATCCATGCGGGCAGACCTTCGTGGGTCGCGGGCTTGCCACTCGAAGCTATGTCCCGTTGGTCGCCGAACTCTTCCTCGCCGGGCGCGGCTGGCTTGACGAGACGCCGAACGATCCGATCTTCCACGATCCGGCCCAAGTCAGTGGGATGTCGATGGACGGCATGGACTTCCCGGAGGTCAAACGCATGATCGAGAGTGCCCGCGAAGCCGGGCAGTGGCTGGTGCTAGCGGGTCATGAGATAGGGGGCTCCGGGACTCAGACTACACGTATCGAAATGCTGGAGAGGCTCGTTCCGTTTCTGCGCGATCCGGCGAACCAGATCTGGTTCGAGACCGTCGAAACTGTCGCGAGGTACTTGCAGGACAGTCGCAATGACTAACAGCGGAGTTGGGTAGCCGCCCAGCGACGGCTGCGCTAGCGCCGGCGGCAGTGCGGACGTTGCCGAAGCGGGTTGTTGCGGCAGCGCGTCTTGAGCAAGGTGCTCTTGGCCGAATGGCCTGCGTCGCCAGCCGCCTCTCGACCCACAGCTAGCGACCCCGCGCTCCCCGCAGCGCCGAGTTGGCCGGGTTGTGGGTGTCGCCGAGCGTGAGCACCAGCGCTAGTTAACACGTCGAAACCCGCCAATGCTAGACTTGACGCTCACGGCAGATGAACAGCTTTCGGCCCAATTCCTATTCCGGCAAACTGATCATCGTCGAAGGCATCGACGGATCCGGCAAGTCCACGCAGCTTTCGTTGCTGAGCCAGTGGCTGAGGTCGAAGCGCCTCGTTGTCTCGTTCAGCGAGTGGAACTCGTCTTCGATTGTCCGTGACACCACACGTCAGGGCAAGCGCAAGCAGATGTTCACGCCCACCACCTTCAGCCTGATCCATGCGACCGATTTCGCGGATCGTCTCGAGCGCCACATTCTGCCGATGCTCGAAGCAGGCGCGGTGGTCTGCGCGGATCGCTACGCTTTTACCGCCTTCGCCCGCGACGTCGCCCGTGGCGTGCGGCCGCAGTGGGTCCGCAACCTGTACCGCATGGCGATTAAGCCGGACGTGGCGTTCTATTTCCGAGTGCCGCTCAACGTCGCGCTCGATCGCATCTTGGGCGGCCGTGCCGCGCTCAAGTTCTACGAGGCTGGCATGGACCTCAATCTCAGCTCTGACATCCGCGAGAGCTTCGCGCTCTTCCAAGAGCGCATCCTCCACGAGTACGAATCCATGGCGGAGGAGATGGGATTCCACGTCATCGACGCGACCGGCACGATCGAAGAACAGCAACGCCAAGTACGAGAGGTCGTGCTGAACACAATGGGGGACGCCCTCGAGCAGGACATCCTGCGCCAACCCCCGTTAGCGATGCCTACATGAACACAGAAGAACTCCAGCCGCTCGACTTCTACGCTGACCCGCTGCCGAACATCGATGTCAGTGCGCTCCAAGGGAAGCTGATCGTCATCGAGGGACCCGACTCTGTGGGCCGCACCATGCAGGTGGAACTCCTGCGCAATTGGCTCGAGGCCAACGGACACGCTGTGGTCGACACCGGCCTGACCCGCTCCACGCTCACCAAGGAGGGCCTCCAAAACGCCAAGCGCGGCCATACCCTCGGCCCCCTGACGATGGGCCTGTTCTATATGGCCGACTTCGCCGATCGCTTGGAGCGCGTCATCGTGCCCGCCCTGCGGGCCGGTTTCGTCGTCTTGACGGATCGGTACTTCTATTCGGTCGTCGCCCGCTCCGTGGCCCGCCATCAGGATCCCGAATGGCTCGAGCGCGTGGCCGGGTTCGCCCTTGTCCCGCACGCCACGTTCTACTTGCGTGCCTCGCCCGAAGAGGTCGTGGCACGCACTGCGCGCGGCCGAAAGTACTTTGACTACTGGGAGAGCGGCATGGACGTGCCTTACGGCTCCAACCGCTACAGGAGCTTCGTTGGCTACCAAAGCAAGTTGATCGAGATCCTCGATTCGCTTGCAGAGCGCTACGGCTTCACCGTGATTGATGCCAACCGGCCGCCGGACAAGATCTTCGCCGATTTGTGCGGACGCATTGGGAACTTGCTGGACATCTAGCGGGTGGATTCTCTGTGAAGCCCGCATACGGACTGCTCGTCTTCGATCTGGACGGGACGCTGATTGACTCCACGCAGGACTTGGCGCAGTCCGTAAACGCCGCTCGCGCGGACGCCGGCTTGCCGCCGCTGCCAACCGCGGTCGTAGCCTCGTACGTTGGCAACGGGGCCGACATGTTGATTCGCCGGGCACTCGGGCCCGGTGCTTCCGACCAAGAGGTGGACCGGGGCTTGGCATTCTTCTTGCGGTATTACCGCGAGCACATGCTGGACCACACGGTTCTCTACGAAGGCGTACGAGAGGCTCTCGCAGCCTGGCGCGCCGCCGGGCTGGCCATGGCCGTCCTGACCAACAAGCCCGAGCGCTTCAGCCGTGACCTCGTCGCCGGGCTGGGTTTGGGCGAGTGGTTTGCCCAGGTGTACGGCGGCAATAGCTTCCAGACCAAGAAGCCCGACCCGCACGGACTCCGCCTGATCATGCGCGAACTCGGCTTCGGCCCCGCGAGGACGCTGATGATCGGCGATAGCTCGGTGGACGTGCTTACCGCCCGCAACGCAGGCACCGACTGCGCAGGGGTGAGCTATGGCTTGCGGCCGCAGGATTTCAAGCAGGACCCGCCAGATTTCTTGGTCGACGACATGCGCGAGCTCGCGTCCGTCATGGCCGCGAGCGGCCGCCCGGATCCCGTCCCTACGTGAACGCCGGAATCCCGGTCACGTGCGAGCCGAGGATCAGCGTGTGAATGTTGTGCGTGCCCTCGTAGGTCTTGACCGTCTCTAGGTTGCACATGTGGCGGAAGATCGGGTACTCGTCCGTGATTCCGTTGGCGCCGAGCAGGTCGCGAGCTCGGCGCGCGACCTCTAGAGCCATCTCGGCATTGCTGCGCTTGATCATCGACACGTGCACATGGCTCAGCCGCCCCTCGTCCTTGAGCCGGGTGGCGTGCAGCGTGACGAACTGTGCCTTGGTGATTTCGCTGATCATCCACGCCAGCTCGCTCTGCACGAGCTGGTGCGAGGCGATCGGGCGGTCGTCAAACTGCTTGCGCAGGATCGTGTACTGCCGGGCACAGTCGTAGCACGCCATGGCCGCTCCGATCGCGCCCCAGGCGATTCCCAGGCGGGCGTTGGTCAGGCAGCCGAGGGCGGCCTTGAGTCCTTTGGCCTCCGGCAGGATGTTGCCCGCTGGAATGCGGACGTTCGAGAATCCGACGCTGCTCGTCGTTGAAGCCCGCATGGAGAGCTTGTTGTGCAGGTCCACTGCGCTGAATCCGGGCCGGTCCGTTTCTACCAAGAAGCCGTGGATCCTGTCGGTGTCCCCGAGCTTGGCCCAGACCACCGCGATGTCCGCCACGCTGCCGTTGGTGATCCACGTCTTCTCGCCGTCGATCACGAATTCGTCGCCGTCCCGCACGGCTCGCGTGAGCATGCCCGACGGATTCGAGCCGAAGTTGGGCTCGGTCAGCCCGAAGCAGCCCATCGCCTTGCCCTGCTGCATGGATGGCAGCCAGCGCTGCTTTTGCTCGTCGGTCCCATAAGAGTAGATGGCGTACATCGAAAGGCTGCTCTGCACGGAGACGAAACTCCGCAGAGCGGTGTCGCCGCGCTCGAGTTCCTGCATGACCAACCCGTATTCGACGTTGCTCAGCCCGGCGCAGCCGTAGCCGGAAAGGTTCGCGCCGAAGAATCCGAGATCGGCGATCGGCGCTGTCAGTTCGTTCGGGAACGTCCCGTCGCGGAAGTGCTGCGCGATCAGCGGTATGAATTGATCCTCGACGAACTGCCGCGCGGTTTGCCGCACCAGCAACTCTTCCTCGCTCAGCAGCGAGTCGAACTCCATGAAGTCGACGCCTCGAAACTCGAACATCAGTGCCTCCCTATCGCACCCATGGTAGCGCCGGCATCCGGGGAGCATCGGCACTGCGTGCTAGGATGCCGGGGGTGGACCTGCGTGAGGCCCGGGATTGGATCGCCGCTGCGTCGCGCATCGTGGGTTTCACCGGAGCTGGGATTTCGACCGAGTCGGGCATACCCGACTTTCGGAGCCCGAACGGTGTCTGGGCGCGCAACCGGATCGTCGACTTCCAAGAGTTCGTGACAAGCGAAGAGGGGCGCATCGAATACTGGCGACAGAAGGCCGAGGCTTGGCCTGCCATGCGGCACGCTCGCCCAAACGCCGGCCATGTGGCGTTCGTTGACCTGCACCGGATGGGCAAGCTGACCGCGCTCGTGACGCAGAACATCGAGCGCTTGCACCAGAAGGCGGGCTTGCCCGCCGACAAGGTGTTGGAATTGCACGGCACCACGACCGAAGCGATCTGCCTGTCGTGTGGCGACCGCATCACGTCGGACGAGGCCTGCGAACGGGTCGAGAGTGGCGAGAAAGCGCCGCTTTGCGGGCTCTGCGGCGGGCTGCTCAAGCCAGCGACGATCTCCTTCGGCCAGTCAATGCCGCTGGACGTGATGCAGCAAGCGCAATCGGCGGCCGAGAACTGTGACCTGCTGCTGGCTGTGGGCTCGTCACTGGTCGTGGAGCCCGCGGCGTCGATCCCTCGCTTGGCCAAGCGCGCCGGCGCGCGGCTGGTGATTGTGAATCGAGAAACCACGGCACTGGACGGCATAGCCGACCTGGTCGTGCACGGCGAAATCGGAAGTGTGCTGCCCGCCATGGTGGGTGGCCTTGCTTGACGGTCGGGTTGTACGCGCCCGCCGGGGAATAGGAGATGCCGGAGCTGCCAGAAGTTGAGACGGTCAAGCGCTCGCTGGCCCCGCATCTTGACGGCAAGACGATCGAAAGCGTCGTCTTCTATTGGCCCCGCACGTGCGTGGGCGATCCCGATGAGACGAGCGCCCAGCTGGCCGGCCAGCGCATCGACCAGGTTGGCAGGCACGGCAAGTACCTGCTGTTCCGCCTCAGCAAGCACGGCCGGGAGTCCTTTCTGTGGATCCACTTGCGCATGACCGGAAATCTCTTGCTGAATGCCCGGCCGGGGCCGCACACCCGCGCCGAGATGTTTCTCGCTGGTGGCACTAGCGTTGTCTTCCACGACATTCGCAAGTTCGGCAAGTGGCAGTGGTCGCGCGATTTCCCTGAACGGTTGGCGCGATTGGGGCCGGAGCCGCTCGAGATCGACGCGGAAGGCTTCGTCAAGCGCTTGGCGCGGCGTTCTATGCGGCTCAAGGCATTGCTGCTGGATCAGGAATTCTTGCGGGGCTTGGGCAACATCTATGCCGACGAGGCTCTCTTCCGCGCCAAGCTGCACCCGGAGCGTAGCGCTGCTAGCGTCGGCCCGCGCAAGGCGCGGGCACTGCACAAGGCAATTCGCGATGTGCTGCAGGAGTCGATCTCCGCTGGCGGAACCAGCATCAACAATTACGTAGACGGCCAGGGAAGCCGGGGGTACTTCCAGCTCCGGACACAGGTCTATGGCAAGGCCGGCGAGCCATGCGCGAACTGCGCCTCGCCGGTGCGGCGCATCGTCGTCGCGCAGCGTAGCACGCACTACTGCCCACGCTGCCAGAGGCGCTAGCGGGGAAGCCCATGCGTCTGACTAGGATCGGGTTGCGCAAGATTCGCATGCCCTTGGTCCATCCCTTCGAGACTAGCTTCGGCCGCACCACGGAACGACAGATCCTATTGGTCGAGGTGGAGGATGCCGATGGCGCTATAGGCTGGGGGGAAGTCACGTGTGGCGAGCGTCCCTTCTACAACGAAGAGTGGGTCGATGCGGCTTGGCTTGTGCTGCGCGATTTCGTCGCTCCGAGCGTCCTCGGCACACAGCTCGGGTCAGCGGCGGAGGTAGGGGGTCTCAGCCATGCGATCCGCGGGCATCGCATGGCGCGCGGCGGCTTGGAGACGGCCTGCTGGGAGCTAGAGGCGCGCAAGCTGGGACGACCTCTATGGCAGCACGTCGGCGGGGTCAGGCGCGTAGTCGCTTGCGGCGTCTCGATCGGCATTCAAGATTCCGTGAACGAGTTGCTGGAACTGATTGGGGCCGAGGTGGCGGCCGGCTACCGGCGCATCAAGCTCAAGATCAAGCCCGGCTGGGACGCCGACGTGATCCGGGTGGTGCGACGGCACTTTCCCGAGACCCCGCTGATGGTGGACGCCAACTCCGCCTACACGCTGGATGATGTTGAACGCCTGCGGCAGCTCGACGAGTTCGACCTGATGATGCTGGAACAGCCGTTGGCGCACGACGAATTGATCGACCACGCTGAGCTGCAGCGCCAGTTGAAGACCCCGATTTGCCTGGACGAATGCATCCGCACTGCTCATCACGCCCGACAGGCAATCCGTCTCGGAGCATGCGGCGTTATCAACATCAAGCTCGGTCGCGTCGGTGGGTTCGCCGAAGCGTTGCGCATCCATGAAGTCTGCCACGAGGCTGCGGTGCCGGCGTGGTGCGGAGGGATGTTGGAAGCCGGCATTGGTCGGGCCCACAATATCGCGCTGTCCACATTGCCGGGGTTTACGCTGCCCGGAGACGTCTCGGCCTCCAAGCGCTACTGGACCCAAGATCTGATCGACCCGCCCGTGCAGGTCAGCCCGCAGGGAACGATCGCCGTCAGCACAGCTGCCGGGCTGGGCTATGGCCTGGACCAAGAGCGTATCGAGTCGCTCACCGAGCGGCACCAGGATCTGTGCTAGGCCGCCCTCGGCACCGAGGGGGAATTACCGTTCAGGGTCTGCGTGGCGGACCAACATCACGGTGACATTGTCGGGGGCACCCAGCTTCAGGGTTGCGTCGATGAGCCACTGGGCCTTGTCTTGCAGCGACCCGTCGCGGGCAAGCGTGCTGGCGATGATGTCGGGCGAGGTGACGCCATGCAAGCCGTCGCTGCACAGGAGCAGGGTTTCGCCTAGCTTGAACTCCGACACCACGGTGTCGGGGGCCACCGAGTACTCTGCCCCGACGGCTTTTGTCAGCACGTGGCGCCTTGGATGGTTCCGCAGCTCTGCTTCGCTCAGCCCCGAGGCCTCGGCGATGGCATTGACCCAAGTGTGGTCCGCGGTCAGCTGCTCTAGTTTCCCACCCGAAAACCGATAGGCTCGGCTATCGCCGGCGTTGACAACTTCAACTCTGTCGCGGTGCGCTATCGCCGCGGTGACCGTGCAGCCCATACCCTCGAAGCAGGGATCGTTCTCAGCTTCCCAGCGGATTCTCTTGTTGGCCAGTTCGATCGCCTGCGCTACGGTGCCGGCGGTCGGCGCTTCTTCCGCGTTGCGCACCTCTTCGACCAGTGTCTTGACTGTGAGTGCCGATGCGCGTTCACCGGCTGCCGCGCCGCCGAGGCCGTCGGCTACGACGAAGAAGCCAAGATCAGGCACGGAGTCGAAGCAATCTTCGTTGTTCGCCCGGACTTTCCCGGCATGGCTCGCTCCGCACGAATCGAACATGAACTGCGAATTGAGCCTAGCATAAACCCGCCCGTTGCTTTCGCCAGAGCCGCTGCCCGCCCCTCTTGCCGAGCGGTGCAGTCCCCGGCAGGGGCAGTTTCGAAGCCCGATGCGACTCAATGTCTGGCGACGTCGATCACCACTCCCGGTGTCTCGCCAACGTGGATCGGCGTCCCCGCATCCGCGGCCTCGCGCCGCACGACCGAGAATCCGCGGGCCTTGTCGCCAGGGCCGCACCCGGGGGTTGCCGAAGTCATCTCGCCGACAGCGCTGCCCTGATGCCGCACCACGGTCTCTGTCGGCGTCGAGTCCGAATCCAGTTCGATTCCGACCAGCAGGCGGCGCACTCGCCCTAGCGACCGTACGCGCTCGACGATCTCTTGGCCCGTGTAACAGCCCTTCGTGAACGACACAGCGCAGAACTGCTGCGTCTCGTGAGGGATGTTCGCGGGGCCGAAATCCGCGCCGAAGCGAGGGACGCCCATCCGCACTCGGGTTGCTTCGCACTCCTGGGCTGTCGCATTGAGCGCCCCAGCGGTATGCAACCTGTTTGTTAAGTCCGGAGCTTCCGCCGTTGGCACTTCGATCCAGAAGCCGTCTCTCCCCGCGACTAAGGCCCGGCGAACGCAGGTCGTGCCGTTCCGCAGGAACGTCAAGCGCCCGGCTGGCATTGGCAGGCCCATTGCACGGACGATTCCTGGCGCTTCCGGACCCGCGATGCCAAGACGGGCGGTTTCGGATGAGACCGTTTCAAGGACAACGTCGTCCATGATGATGTAGCCCTCGATGTGCTGCCGGAGGGCATCCAGCGTTGTGGGTTCGCAGTCGATCTCGACGCAATCGTCGTCGACAAAGATGTAGCTGTCGGCTTGGATCTTGCCTTGCGCGCTCAAGAAGAACGCATAGGTTCCTTGCCCGGGCGACAAGCCTTCAATGTCATTGCTGGAGATTGCGTGGAGCAGGCGGGTCCGATCCTCGCCCGTTGCGCGGAGCCTGCCGCGCAAGGAGAGATCGCTCCACGCGGCACCCCGCCTGAACGCTTCGCTAACCGTCACCTCAAGGTTGCTAGCATACCAGCGATGATTCACGAAATGATGCCCGTCGGCGCGTTGCAGTGCAACTGCTCTATCTTTGGCGACGAAACCACGCGGGAGGCGGTCGTCATCGATCCGGGCGATGAAATCGACCGCATCCAAGCGGTGCTGCAGAGGCACGGGCTGACCGTCAAGTGGATTGTCATCACTCATGCGCACATCGACCACATTGGAGGAGCTGGCAAGCTCCAGGCGCTGACCGGTGCGCCGGTTTATATGAACGAGGCCGACTACGCGCTCGTCAAGGGACTCGCGGCCCAAGCCAGTTGGCTGGGCATGCCGGAGCCACAGCCGGTCTCTATCGATGTCGGTCTCAGAGACGGAGATCGCCTCAATATGGCCGGTGCGAATTTCGATGTTCTGCATACGCCCGGGCACACCCAAGGAAGCGTCTGCCTGCTGCTTGCCGAGCAGAACAAACTGATCGCGGGCGACACGCTCTTCTACGACTCGATTGGCCGGACCGACCTGCCCGGCGGTGACTACACTCAGATCCTCCGTTCGATCAAGACGAAGCTGCTCGCGCTTGACGACGAAACCAAGGTGATCTGCGGCCACGGACAGACCACGACCATCGGGCGCGAGCGCATGCACAACTACTTCGTCAGCAATCTCTAGAGCGCCCCCTCGGAGCGCGCCCCGCATGTCGGTAGAATTGGTGCGTATGGCCAACAGGATCTTGCTTGTCACTGGAGACTCCGGCGAGAGCTACGAAGCGCTGTTTGCGCTGCATCGCTTCCAGGAGGCTGGCTACGAAGCGGTCGTGGCTGCGCCGTCGGCTCGTCGGCTCCACTTGGTCATGCACGATTTCGAGCCCGGCTGGGACACCTACATCGAGCGCCAGGGCTACGGGCTCGAGGCCGACATCGCTTTTGACGAGGTCGACGTGGATGACTATGTCGCCGTGCTGCTGCTGGGCGGCAGGGCGCCCGAGTTCTTGCGGCATATTCCGCGCGTGGTAGAGATCGTCCGAGAGTTTTCGGCGCGGGGCAAGCCGGTTTTCTCGATCTGCCACGGGATCCAAATCTTGGTCGCCGCAGACTTGGTGGAGGGCAAGACGGTGACCTGCTACGTCCATGTCCGTTCGGAGGCCGAGCGGGCCGGTGCCAACTACTCCGAGCGGCAGGCCGTGCGCGATGGGAATCTCGTAAGCGCCCAGACGTGGGAGTCGCACCCGGAGTTCTACCGGGAAGTCTTCGCCTGCTTGGATGGCTGAGGATTGCCCCGCTCGAAGCTATTGGCCAGCGTCGTCGACGATGCGGAATTTTTGGTAGATCACATCTGCCTCATCCCCGGAAGGCGGCAGCATCGCCGCTACGATGTAATCGCCGGCAGGTAGGTCGCTCGTTGCCAGCGCTGCCAAGTGGCGCACGCGGTGCGCCTCTGGTTGCGACACGGTCTGGTAGCCCTTTACTGGCAATTGCCGAACCCTTTCCCGCCCGTGGTACAGGGCTAGCTTCGGTCCCGGAGGCTCGTCGTAGGTGTCCGGAGTCAGATTGTAGACATCGTATAGCAGGAAGATTGACGTGCCTCGCCGAAACGCCTTCACCGCGGTTGCGAAGAACCGGTTTCCGTCGACGCGCAAGACATCCTCCGGTGCTTGGTTGGAACGCTTCCTGGCCGTGGCCGGTCCAACGTCGTCGATGCGGCTTGTGAGCAGCAGCGAGCTGCCCGCGATCCCAACGGATCGCTGCGGGATGCGCAAGCGGGTCTGGTAGCTGCCCAGCGCGCCAGAAAGGTCGTCGCGCACGACGACCTTCCAGTCGTACTCTCCCGGGGCGAGCGGCATTTGCGAGCCGTAGTGCAGCCATGAAGCCGAGTCGTTGCTGAGACGCTCCAGCGCCGCAGGTTCCACGGTCATCGAGAAGCGGCGTTCGTCGATCAGCGGTGCCTGCCGGTCGCCCTCGGATGGTCGTGCCGAGGCTTGTGCGATCAGTGTTAGCTCGACCCGTTGGCCCTTCTTCACGGTCTCGGTGGGGATGTCTCGCGCGTGAAGCCCGACGCTGTAGACCAGTGTCGGATCGCCGCTGGAATCCCGGAAAAATTCGTGGTCGACGACGATGGGCAGGTCCGTGTATGGCGTGTCGAACGTCAGGGCCTGATGCATGCGCAAGTTCTTCTCGGATTGCGACATGCGCTCAAAGGGCCGCTCCTCGTAGTACCCTCTCTGGTGGCTGACTCGTAAGTTTGGCTTGCTCACGCGGACCTTCAGGCGCCGCAGCCGTCCGCGCTGCTCGCGATCCTCGGGATAGTAGCCGAGCAGGTAATAGTCGCTGTTCTCTCGATTGACGACGTCAAAGACTTCGCCGAAGTCGTTGCTGTTGAGAACGGCTCGCCCGCCCGTCCGTCGCGCTAGTTCCCACAAGCCATCTTGGCTGTCTTGGCGCTGCTGGATCTGTCGTTGCTCGAGCTGGTTGAAGAACTCGGCAAGGCCCGCGTCGCCCACAGGAGCTCCAGCGCCGAGAGATACCTCCGCGTCGCCGCCGGGAGGGGTTGCTTCGAGGCGGCGCACGTCCGACACGAAGAAACGAACCCGCGCCTTCGTCGCCTCGTCCTCCAGGACTTTCATGATGTCGAAGTTGTCCTCCTCGACAGGCAAGCCAGTCGCAAACAGCACTACCAGTTTCCGGCCGGGGTAGATGCTCAAGGCTCGGATTAGGTCAATGTACTCGTACATGCGCAGGCGATTGTAGAGGGCCCTCCGATCCGCGGCCGCGTCCAGTGCGTCCTCGAATTCCTCGTTCGTATCCTCGATCAAGGCCTCGAGTGCATCGCTGTATTCGATGTCGCGCGCGAGGTCGACCGCGAGGGTGTCGAAAAAGCCATCGGTGCCGCGGCCGCCGCGACTTCGCATAGCGTCAAGCTGGTCGTAGAGCTCGCTGCGGCGCGAGGTGAAAGGCGAGCCCTGAATCGAGACCAGCACGCCAGGTGCAAGTTCGTTGTCTACGAAGTCCTTGACTGCGTTGTAGATCTGGTGCATGTCCTGGCGCCGTCCCCGAGTCGCGATGTAGACGAACGTGCTGCGGCGTAGCTCTGCGGCGGCGTCCGCGGTCGGCTCGGTCGAGCGCCCAAGCGCGAAGCTGGCATCGGCCCGTTCTCTCCGAGGTTCAGGGGCGGGTACGAATTCAAACGTGGCGATGGACTGCGGCTGGCCGTTCTCCAACAGCTCGAAGTCCTCTCTCGCCAGGCCCTTCACAGGCTGGCCGCGCCTGTCCGTTACCCGAACTTCGACTTCCAGCAGGGCGGTTTCGGACTGGAAGACCGGGGAGGGCTGCGCTGCCAGCGGCAGCGCCCAACAGACGAACAGAGCGGCTGCCAGGGCCAAGTTGCGTGGAGCGCTCGCAGAAGGTTCCGAGATGCCGGGCAGTCTCACGCAGGCGGGCCTCACCTTAGATCTGACGAGAGCCGATGAGAACTGGTTGCGAACCACGAGAATCGTTGGGAAGGAACTGGCCAGTCCAAGCGAGAACCGGTTCCAGTCCGCCAAGCCTAGCACTCTCCTGATTCCCACATTCGACGCTCACCAGCTAGCGTAGTCGCGTTGCGCACCTGCTAAGTCTCTGCGGAGCAGTGTTTCGGCGGCGCTTGGCAAGTTGTCGTCGTCGTGCCAACGGCTGGGCCGCACTGGCTGCCAGCATAATGGGACTAGGCCGCGTCTGGCCATCTCTTCGAGTCGGTTCTCGCCGCAGGATTTTCGGGCGGCGCCAAGGAAGCATCCATGCTGATCATGAAGTTCGGGGGCACTTCGCTCGCCACCCCTGTGGCGATTGAGCGCGTCTGCTCGATTATAGACAGCGCGCTTCGCCGCGATCCCGTAGTGGTAGTCTCGGCCATCGGCAGGACGACCGACCAACTCGTTGCGGCCTCTGCCTCCGGCCTCGAGCGCGGTCGGTCGATTCTCGCGGACTTGCGGGAGGCAACCGAGGCAACGGCACTAGCCGTTGTCTCGCAGGACGATGCCGCTCGCGCAATTGCCTTGGTGCGGGCAGTGTTTGACGATGCGTCTGAATCGCTCGGACGTGTCGGCCGCGATGGGCGCGGGCCATCGGCCGAACTGGACGCGCTGCTGGCCTGCGGGGAGCGAATCTCGAGCGATCTCGTAACTCTTGCGTTGCGCAAGAGGGGTGTGACGGCCACACAGTTAGACGCCCGGAAGCTGTTCGTGACCGAGTCTAGGCACGGTGGCGCAGATGCTCGCTTCGAGCCCACCAAGCAGCGGCTCCGAGCAGCCGTGCCGCCCGTGCTGAGCACCGGGGCCGTCGCTGTCATGGGCGGGTTCATCGCGACCGGCGAGGATGGCTCGCCGACTACCCTTGGCCGCGGCGGGTCGGACTTCACCGCATCGCTGGCCGGGGCCGCATTGGATGCGGAAGAGGTCCAGATCTGGACCGATGTGGACGGCGTTATGACTGCCGATCCATCTCTGATCGGATCGGCCCGGAGCCTCAGTGTGCTGTCTCTGCTCGAGGCATCGGAACTCGCCTATTTCGGCGGCCGCGTGCTGCATCCGGCGACCATGCTGCCAGCGATCGAGCACGGCATTCCGATCCGAGTGCTCAATTCGATGCGTCCCGCCGGCGAGGGCACCTTAATCGTCAAGCAGCCGCCCGAGTCCGCAGACGTCGTCAAGGCGGTCGTCTACAAGGAGAACATCACGCTCATCGACATCTACTCCACCCGCATGCTGATGGCTCACGGCTTCTTGGCCAAGATCTTCGCCATCTTCGAGCGCCACGAGACGCCGGTCGATATGGTCTCGACCTCGGAGGTCAGTGTTTCGCTCACCGTGGACCGCAGCGAGAAGCTGCCCCAGATCCTGTCCGACCTGGGCGAATTCGCCCAGATCAACGCGACCCCCGGCAAGGTGATCGTGTGCGTGGTCGGCGAGCGCATCCGCTATACTCTGGGCATCGCGGCCAAGGTCTTTCAAGCTCTCGAAGGCATCCACATCCGCATGATCTCCCTCGGGGCGTCGCGCGTCAATGTCGGATTCGTGGTGGACGAGGATCAGCTTGCGGCGGCTGTGACCCGAATCCACTCGGCCTTCTTTCCCGAACTGTCTCAGCCGCCAGGAGCGTCGCAGCAGTGAGTTCACCCGCTAGCAAGTTGGCATTGGTCGGTTACGGGCGAATGGGCCGCCTCGTCGAAGAGTTGGCCCCGGCGCACGGTTTCGAAGTCGCGCTCCGGCTCGACGAGTTCAACAACCAAGCGGCCGCCGGCATCACTAGGGAGAATTTCGACGGGGTCGATGTGGCCATTGACTTCTCGATACCCGACGCGGTGGCCGACAACGCCGTCCGCATCGCTGGGTTGGGCGTGCCTCTCGCCATCGGCACCACGGGCTGGCTGGATCAACTCGACCGTGTGCGTGCCGTGGTCGAGCGCCATGGCGCCGCCTTGGTCTACGGCGCGAATTTCTCGATTGGAGTCAACGCCTTTTACCGCGTCGTGGGAGCGGCGGCACGGGCGTTTGCTGCCCAGGGGGACTACGATGCGTTCCTCTACGAGGCGCACCACAAGTACAAGAAAGATGCCCCCTCCGGCACGGCACTCCGCCTGCTCGACGTCGTGCAGGAGGCGGGCTATGCCCGCTCGGTTGACGTGGCGACCCAGCGTAGCGGGCAGTTTCCCGGGATCCACGAGATCGGCTTCGATTCCGCGGCCGACACGATTCGAGTAAGCCACGCGGCCCGCAACCGCGAGGGCTTCGCCAGCGGGTCGCTCAAGGCCGCCCGCTGGATCATGGGTCAGCGAGGCGTCTACGAATTCTCGCAGGTTTGGGATCGACTCGACTGAGCCTCTCGACTCGCGCTAGAAGATCAGTTTCACGCCGAATTGCACCTCGCGCCCGTCGCGCGCCGCGAGCAGCCGTCCGAAGCCGGGAGTGCCAAAGAAGATGTTCGGATTGAGGAAGTTCGGCGTGTTGAGCATGTTGAACAATTCGGCGCGCAGCTGCAGCGTGGTTGCCTCGGCGATCTCGATATCCTTCAGTACCGAGAAGTCGACATTGGCTAGGCCGGGGCCGCCGATGATATTGCGGCCGGCGTTGCCGAAGCTGCCGTATGCTGGCAGCGAGAATGCACTCGGATCGAACCACTGTTGCGGATCCGGGCTGGAAAGGTTCGGATTGGAGTTGACGTTCGGGCGGTCGCCCGCTCCGAAGCCGTAGCTGGAGCGCCCCGTGTTGGAATTGTCGAATTCGCCCGGGAGGGCGACGCTGTATGGCTGGCCCGTCTGGAGCGAGACGATGCCGTTCAATTGCCAGCCGCTTAGCAATCGGGCGGCAGCGCCGCTCCAATCGCTGCCCAGCGCCTTGCCCGGGCCGAAGGGCAATTGGTAGACGAAGCTGCCCGTGAAGCGGTGCGGCACGTCGAAGCTCGAACGCGCCCGCTCGGCCGCGATGTTGTTGCTGTCCTGTGGGTAGTTCGCGTCCCCGGCCGAGGCGAAGAAGTTCGACGCGTTGTCGATCGACTTGGCCCACGTGTATGAAAACAGGCCGGTCAGCCCGCTTTGCAGCCGGCATTGGAACTGTGCCTGCAAGCTGTGATACACCGAGTCGAACCCGGACGCGATCAGATTGATGTCGGAGAACGTCGGCAGAGGCCGGTAGTTGGGCTGGGCCGGCGAGGGGTGCGCCTGGTTGATGTCGCGAGCGCCCACCAGCTTCGTGCCGCGCGTGCCGTTGTAGCCGATGCTGAGCACGGTGTCCTTAAAGAGTTCGGACTGCACGGTGAAATTCCATTGCTGGGCATAGCTCGTGCGGAGGTTCTGGTCATAGGTCGTCACGCTCGGAGGCAGCGGCGCGGCCTGCCCCTCCGGCCAGGGTTGGTTGATCGTCAGGGGAGCTAGCTGAGACGGGAAGAAGAGCAGCGAATTGAAGAACGGCGGGTTGAAGTAGATGCCCTGGCCCGACGCTAGGTCTGAGAAGTTGTAGTACACACCCCAGCCGGCGCGGACCACGAGCCGGTCGGTGGCAGGAGGCCGCAGCGCGATGCTGACGCGCGGGGCGAGGTTGTTGTTGTCGCGCGAGAAGCCACCGCGCGGTATCCCGCCTTGGCCGAGTCGGACGATCTGGCGGCTGCCCGGATCGTAGATCGAGGCGGCGTCCTCGGCGTCGAAGGCCGGCTGGTTGTTCTCGTAGCGCAGCCCCAGCGTCACCGTCAGCGCCGGTGACACGCGCAGGGTGCCGGTTGCGAACGCGCTGGTCGCGCCCGTTCGCGCAGCTTGCAGTCCGTCGCTTCTAGCCCCGAGCGTGTAGCTTGGCAGGCCGAAAAGCAAATCGGCCAGCGCGTTCTGCGTGTAGGCGCGATCCGTGAAATAGATGCTGCCCCTGGCCAGCACGTTGCGGAATCCGTCTTGGCGGATGCCGCGCTGCTCGAAGCCGAATTGCAGCAGGTGGCCTCCGCGCGAATAGCTGAGCGTGTCGGAGAATTGCCAGGTGTTCACGGTGCTGACTTGGGGATTGTTGAACTCCCCGCCAAGCGAGGAGTAGCCGGTGACTTGGAAGAAGCTCAGCCCTAGGTCCAGTTCCCGCGTGGCCAGGTCGGGCAGGCCGAGCGTGCTGTTGAGGCTCGTCCCGCTGTTCTCGTGTAATGTCCGGTTCCCGATCCGGTTGTAGCCGAAGCGGGCCTCGTTGATCCACTGTGCGCCTAGGATGCCGGTGTGCGAGACCATGGCGTTCTGGCCGCGCTGGTCCAGCAAGTTCCCGTAGCCGGGCACTGACGAGAATTGCTGGGCGGCATACGGCTCGTGGACATCGCTGTCGGCAAAGCTATAGCGGCCGGCCAGCTGCCCACCTGCGCCGACGCGCCGGTCGAGCCGGATGTCGGACTTGTTGGTGCTGTTCTCGCCTGTTGGCGCGGCCACGAAGTTCTGGCCCGGCAGCGTCTGGTTGGGCTCAGGGTACAAGTCGGCCACAGCTCGGCCGATGGGGTTGGCATAGGGCAGCTTGGCGTTGGGAAACGGCTGTTGCGAGAGGAAGTTGATGGGTACGTTGCCCGTGCTCGACGAGAAATCTCCTTGGCGCTCAGCTAGGCTCGGCACGTTGGTCGTGCGGGTCTGGGCGCGCGTCTCGCGCAGTCCCTCGAAGTTTGCGAAGAAGAAGGTCGAATTGCGGATGACCGGTCCGCCGAGCGACGCCCCGAATTGGTGTCGGCGGAGCGTGGGCACCGGATCGGTGGGACGGCTGAAGAAGTTGCGCGCGTCGAAGCGGTCGTTGCGGAAGAACTCGTATGCGGTGCCGTGGAACTCGTTGGAGCCTTGCTTGATCGCGACAGCGATCTGGCCTCCGCTGTTGCGGCCCAGCCCGGCCTCCGAATTGGAAGTCTGGATGCGGAACTCCCTCACCGCGTCCACTGGCGGGGCGAAGCTGAAGCTGTTCAAGATCGGATCAATGGCATACACGCCGTCGTAGAGGAATGAATTGGCCGACTCGCGGGCCCCGTTTGTCTGGAACGCGAAGCGCCCGCGCTCGCTGCCCGGCGAGCCTACGGCCGCCGGCACCGCTCCCGGAACTAGGAGCGATAAGTGCAGGAAGTTGCGGCCGTTCAAGGGCAGGCTGACGATAAAGCGGTTCGGGATCACGTTGCCGACGGCCGCCTGAGAGGCCTCCAGTGCCGAGGATTCACCGGACACGGTGATGGCATCGCTGGCAGGTCCGACTTGCAGCACGAAGCTGGCCTCGGCCTCGCCGCCGAGCGAGAGTTGGATCGGTTCGCTGGAGACCGGGCGAAACCCCTCGGCCGAGGCAGTGATCGAGTAGCTGCCCGGCGAAAGCGCCGGAACGGTGTAACGCCCGTTTGCACCGCTGGTCGCATACCGGGTCGCCCCGGTTTCGATGCGCCGCACTTCGACCACGGCACCGCCGACCACGGCACCGCTAGAATCGAGGACCGAGCCGTGGATGCGACCGTCAACTTGCTGGGCCGTGATGTGGGCCGTCCCGAGCAACACGGCTAGCGCAACTTGGGCAATTTGCTGGAACTTCACTACTGCCATCCTATGACAGAAGTGGCGCACCGCTTCCGCAAGAGGTTAGCGTTGTCCGGTTTTCGATTCGTCCTCGCGCTCAATCAAGCCCCGGGGCTTGACTGAACATCTGCGGCGATTGGTCGTTTTGCAACACGTTGACAGGCAGGCGGAAGCCTCACAGGCCCGAGGGTGCGTGTGGACGCACTCGGTTCATCAGGTGGCAGCTTCGCCAGAATCCGTATATCGGGCGCACTACCAGGGCGTCCGGCGGGAGCTGCAGCCGGAGCAATTCCCAGCTAAGGCTTCCCTTGTGCCTGCGCAGTGACGCGACTCCCGCCAGATACACGGAACTTCGGATCGGAATCTCCCTCGGGTGCTGGCCGCTCGCTGTGGGGTCGTAGCTGGTGTAGTGCCCCAGAATCACTCTCGGAAGCCTCTTCTGGTGGTCCGGTCACGGCTCATTGCCGTGACTCTTGCCGCTGTAATTGGGTCTCGTTCAGCTCCCGCGCAATGCGCTTCTCGGTCGCGATCTGCCACGCGGCCCAGAATCCGCACCGCTACCTGCCCAAACAAGGCCGAGGCCCTGGACGGCTTCTGGATCCGCTACCGTTTGCTCCGTCTCGCCCTTGGCGGCAGCGGCAAGCAAGATATCAAACGAGTGCGGAGTTCGCAGTGGTGGCGTAGAGTATTACCAAGCGATACTCGGAGGGATAGCGGTGGGTTCCCAAGCAGTTTCTGTAGCAGTGAAGATTGAACCGGAAATGCGCGAGCGCATGAAGCGCCTAGCGGCAAGGCGGCAGCGTACCCAGCACTGGCTCATGCGCGACGCGATTCGTCAGTACGTGGAGCGAGAAGAGGCGCGTGACGCATTCCTGCAGCAGGCGCAAGACGCTTGGCAGGAGTATCGAGAGACCGGCCAGCACGCCAGCGCCGAGGAGCTTCTGGAGTGGCTCGCCACTTGGGGCGGGGAATCCAAGACGGCAGCCCCGGTATGCCACGAGTAAGCTTGACCCCGGCCGCGGTGCGCGACTTGGAGCGCATGCACGCGCTCCTGCCGGCCAAGAGCCCAGCCGCGGCACGCCGCGCCGCAGTTGTCATCACCGAAGCCGTGAAGGGACACCGGCAGCACCCCGGGCTTGGCAGGCCTGTCGAGGAAATGCCCCAGTGTCGGGAGTTGCTGATCGAATTCGGCGACAGCGGATATGTTGCTCTGTTCCGGCACGAGGACGACCAGGTGACCGTGCTCACGCTGCGGCACCAGCGTGAGGCAGGCTATCGCGCATAGGCTCTCTGCGTCGGCAGTCGGCTCGTTAGTTGCATTCAGGTCTGAGTGCAGGAACTCGTCCGGGCCTGACACTATGTGTCGCTTCGGTGTCCCATATGCCTATGTGACCGCGTGGCATTCGAAGAAATCGGACCAAAAGTCCACGGCCTGGCTGACGAGGTCTTCGAACGAGACCGTCTGTCCGTCGAGTAGCTCGACTTCCAGACGCGCAGTATCGAAGTCTTCACTGCTGAAATCCTCTCTACAGAAGTCGCCGCTGTGATTGCGGGCCTCTCTAATGTGAGGTGAGTGCCTCGTGATCTCAGCATGTTTTGATTCGATGCAGATATCCCGCAGGCAGGCAAGCGCAGGGCAAGTGCCCCTGGCGTGTTCTTGGAGTTTCTTCAGGCTTGCAAGCGGGGAATTGGGCTCCAGTGCCTTGACCGCGTGATCACATAGATGCCACGCCTTGCAAGCGCATTCGCGGGCCAGGTCTGCGTTGAGGTCGTCGTCCTCTAGGCATTTCACGGCTGTCCTGAGTGCCTCCAGCGCCGAAATCGCATCGAGACCGAATGAGCGTGTCATTCATCAGCCCTTCCTGTTCGAATATGAGGGCCCGCCGCTGATAGGCTCTCCATCGGATCGAACGTTCCCATGCCGCCAGCAATCGTATTGAGGCCCGTCGCTCTTGGGAACAGATCGCGAAATCTGCCACATAGCTGATCTACGATCCTGCGAACGAGAAGATGCCCTGCCAGTGCTGGTTTGCGATCAAAAGTGGTCAATTCGTCGGTATTTCAAATCAGCTGATTGATGCGGATTGAAGATCTTGTGGTATCGAAAGACGCTCAGATGGGGCTCGGGGATGCTGGTAGCGGTAGAGGCTGACTCGTCGAACTCCTCCAAGTCAACTCCATCGTGCCAGATGCCGGAATTCCGGGAAAGCCTTTTCACGTAGACGTAGCAGACGGAGTTCCTGCCGATTCCCAACCTCTCGATCACCTCCAACAAACAGATTCCCTCGAGAATGACCTGCCGATGCTTGCTAGCCGTCTGGTGCAGCAAATCGCCGAGGGCCACCATGTCGAGCCGATCCGCATAGCACAAATGTCCACCTTGCCTTACCACGTGGCAGTCTGTGCTGATGAGATCTGCATTGAGGGCCGCCGAGAGTTGTCGCGCAACGAAGGTCTTGCCTGCCCCGCAAAACCCGTCGATGCCGATGACCCAAGTCTCTCTGAAAGCCACACGGATCTGACCCACAATGGGATGGATATCCGAGAAGCACTCTACAGTGCGAGAGGTTCGCGAATGACTGGTTTCGTGAAATCTCACCTGCAGTTCCAACAATTCCTGAGTGCGAGAATCGATTCCTGCCCTGTCGGATCGGTCAGCCTGCTCGGACGATGTAGGCTTTCAACTCACTGAGCGGAACAACTGGGTGCCAACAGCAGCGATTAGAGCGGCAAAGCCGAGCATCCAGCGCAGGAGGCTCGGGTCACGCCGCAGCGCCTCCAGCTTGGATTCGAACGGAGCAACGATGTTCGCAGCGGCCATGTTGCAGATTGCCTCAACTGCATTATGCTTCTTCGCGGGGTCGGGTGTCGATCTGTCGATCAGTAACCCCAAGGTGGCTCTGCTGTCAGGGCCGATCCGATTGCTGTCGGGGATTCAACCATTTTCGGCATTCGCATCGCTGCTTCAGCTCGCCTCTCCAATGCGAGCAATGCGCCTTTACCTGCACGTGAACAAGCAGTTCTCGCCCGATTCGGAACCCATTTTTTGAAGCGCGAACGCGACAACTGGGGGATCAACCGTCCCTTGACCAGAGGCCGGCGGGCTTGCTGACCTGATGCTTGTTCTAGAACAGTCCGATGCATTGGGCACAATTCACCTATCAGTGCTCATACCCGATGAGCGTCCGCCGGGCCAGCGATACTTGCCGAACTCCAATATTCCACTGGCGAGTGGTAGCCGCGATCCATGGTCTGTGACCTGCTGCCGAATCCGAGGCAGGGCGAGCGCAACCAGATGTCGAGTTCGATGCCGCGCGGTCGCCTCGGAAATTGGCGGACACTTGCAGCCGCAGCCCCGCGCCTAGCGGTGCAGCACGCATCCAAGGTATGCGCGTTGGTGGCCTAGAATAGGCACTTGTACCGCCTTCTCACGCTGTTGCTGTTTTTCGCGGGCGCGCTCCCAAGCCAAGACTTCTTCCCGCTCGAAGAGGTGCGGGCCGGCCAGCGTGGCGTCGGCCGCACGGTCTTTGCCGGCACCGAGATTGAGGACTTCGAGGTCGAGATCCTCGGCGTGCTGAAGAATTTCTCGGGCCCGAAGTCGTCTGTGATCTTTGGCCGCCTCGAAGGGGGCCCGCTTACCGAAACGGGCGTGATGTCCGGCATGAGCGGCAGTCCGGTCTACATTGACGGACGCTTGGCGGGAGCCGTGGCTTTCATGTACCCGTTCTCGACCGAGCCGTTGGCCGGGATTCGCCCGATCGGCGAGATGGTCGCCGGTGTCGGGTCCTCCAGCCAGGCTAGCGCCAGTCCGCTAGAAGCGTGGCGCGAAGTGGCGGGGCTTCCGCGCCGCCGGCCTGAAGCGCCTCCCGAGCGCTCCGGCCAGTTCCAGCCGATCGCGACTCCGGTGGCGCTCGGCGGGTTCGGCGAGCGAACCTTGGACGTGTTCAGGGATGAGTTCCGCCGACTCGGCTTGCAGCCGATCCAAGGAGCCGGGGGAGCCGTGGAGCTGGAAGACGCGCAGCGGCCGGCGCCCGGGTCGATGATTAGCGTCGGACTGATTCGCGGTGACATGGACTTCTCCGCCTCGGGGACTGTCACCCACGTGCAGGGCGACACGGTGTTCGCCTTTGGCCATCGGTTCCTTTCTGCCGGCACTACCGAGATGCCCATGATGCAGGCTGCCGTGATGACCTTGGTGCCGAACCTCAACTCCTCGTTCAAACTCAGCGGCACCGGGCCGCTGATCGGTAAAGTTACGCAGGATCGTCAGGCTGGCATCGTCGGTCGATTGGGGCCTGGCCCCTCCATGGTGCCCTGCACGATCCGGTTGCGACAGTCGGGCGGACAGACCGCGGCCTATTCAATGGAACTCGTCCGGGATGCTCAACTCACGCCCTTCCTTCTGCAGATCGCCCTGTTTTCCTCGATCAGCGTCAGCGAGCGTTCGCTCGGCCCCCTGACGGTGCGCGTGCGCGGCGGCGTGGAGTTCAAGCACGGGCTGCCGCGCTTGGTGCTGGATGACATCTACACCGGCACCGGCGGGGTCGGCCAGGCGGCTGCGCTGTCCACGGCCGTGCCGCTGGCGTACTTGCTGGAGACGGGCCACGCCGGGCTCGAGATTGACTCGATCGACTTAGATGTCGAGGCCGAACCTGCTGACAGCTACACCGACATGGTGCGGGGCTGGGTATCGCACGAGCAGGCCCGGCCAGGCGAGACGGTGGAAATCCGGCTTGCCGCCAAGCAGCCGGATGGCAGCGAGCAGTTGCAGACTGTCTCCTATGTTGTGCCGACCTCCCTGTCGGCCGGTCCGGTGCAGGTCACCATTGGCGACGCGTTCACCGCCAACCTGCAAATGTGGCGCGGCCTGTTCGCGGGTCGCAAGGTGCGCGACGCCGCGGCCACGATTCGTTTCCTGAACAACCTGCGCGGAAGTGACCAAGCCTACCTGCGAATTTGGCGGCGCAAGCGCTCGCTGTGGCTGCACTCTGACCACCTCAAGTCCCCGCCAGCCTCGCTGCGCGCCGTCCTGGCGACAAGCTCCGGGCGCGCCGCAGGCGCCCTCGACGATCTCTCCACCACCGTAGAGGACAGAAAGATCGGCGGATTCGGAGGCGTCGTACGCGGCCGCCTCAGCCTCCAGTTCGTGGTCACAGGTAGCTGAGGGAGCTAGGATGCGCTGGTTCGCCATTCCGTTGCTGGTTGCATTGCAAGCGGGCGTGATCTCGGCCGCCGCTACGCAGAGTTGGGAGCTGTCGACCTACGGGGAGTTCTTGGCGGGCACGTTCAAGGATATCGCCTTGGATCGAGAAGGCGTTGTGCGCGTGGCGCCCTCGCTCGACGTCCTGCACGACTCTGAACAAGCCGTGGTCTGGTCGTTGGCGCGCGCGGAGGACGGAAGCGTCTACTACGGGACCGGCCATCAGGGCGCGGTGTTTCGGGTTGCTCCGGACGGTTCCGGGAAACTGCTCTGGAATGCTCCGGAGATCGAGGTCTTCGCGCTCGCGGTCGGCGCCGACTCAGTCCTGTATGCCGGCACCTCGCCTCGGGGCAAGGTCTACAAGGTCACCTCCGACGGAGACGCGTCCGAGTTTTTCGACCCTGGGGAGGAGTACATCTGGTCGCTCGCCTTTGACGAACAAGGGCGCCTGCTGGTGGGCACCGGCGGTAGCGGCAAGATCTATCGCGTGATGCCGGACGGCACGGGCACGGTCTGGTTCGAATCAGGCCAGCGGCACGTGATGAGCCTTGCGCTGGATGCTGCTGGGAACGTCCTCGTCGGAACGGACCCCGACGGAATTCTGTACCGCGTCTCGCCCGCAGGGGCCGCCTTCGCGCTACACGATGCGGACCTGCCCGAGGTGCGGGCGATCGCGGTGGGCGGCGATGGCGCGATCTTTTTCGCCGCGATGGGCGGCGGCATGGATCGCATGTTGCAGGCGATACCCGTCCAGCAGGCTCCCGTGCCGGGCGCGGCCACGATCGCTCAGGCAGGCGCTCCGGTCAGCACTGCGCGGGTCTCGTCGGCCGTCAGCTACTCGCAGCCTCAGGTGGTCTACGCGGGCGAGCGCGCGGCGCTGATGAGGATCGTCGACGGACAGGCCGTTGAAAAGCTATGGACATCCAACGAAGAGCAACTCTTGGGCATGTCACTGGCCGCTGCCAATGATGCGGGCGTGCTCTTCGCGACCGATCGCGGCGGGCGCATCTATCGGACTGGCGTGGACCGCCAACTCAGCTTGATCTCGCAGACCGGCAAGTCCCAGATGACGGTGCTGTTGGCCGGCGGCGACGGCCTGCTTGCCGGATCCGCCCATGGCGGCGCACTTTACCGGCTGAACTCGGTGCCGGCCGAGCGCGGTGTTTACGAGACAGCGCCGCGCGACACCGGGGGCGTGTCGACTTGGGGCCAGCTTTCATGGCGCGCCAGCGTGCCCGAGGGGGCGAGCATTGAGATCCGCACGCGTAGCGGAAACATGCACCGAGCCGGCCCGGGCTGGAGCCCGTGGTCCGAGCCGCTCTCCGATAGCGACGGTTCTCCGGTGTCCTCGCCGCCGGCCAGGTTTCTGCAGTGGCAGGCGACCTTGCGCGGCGCTGCGGCGTTGAGTTCGGTGCGCGTGCACTACTTGCCCCAGAACTCTCCTCCGGTCGTGCGTTCGGTCAACGTGGTGCCGGAGACCGCCAAATCGGATGCGTCGGACAGCCAGTCCGCCGACGCCACCAGCAGCTACAGCATCACCGTCTCGGCCTCCGGCGAGTCGACTCCGCCCACGCCCACGTCCCGGCAGAGCAACGCGGGTTCGGTGCGCAAACTGGCCATCGTCTGGAGTGCTCAAGACCCCGACGGAGACAAGCTCCGCGCCGAGGTGTCGTTTCGCGGCGAGGGGGAGACCGTGTGGAAGACAATCCGCAAGGACCTAGCCGGGCCCAAGTTTTCGATTGACAGCGATGCGCTTGCGGATGGCCGCTACGAATTTCGCGTGCGCGTGGACGACGGGTTGGTCAATCCTGCCGAGCGATCGCTGAGCGCCGACAGGATTAGCAGGACCGTGCTGGTCGACCAGACGCCGCCCAGCGTCACCGCCCTGGCTGCGGGGGCAGGGGGCGAGCCGCGCTTCAGGGCCAGCGATGCGGCTTCGGCGATCCGGGCTGCCGAATACTCCGTGGATGCAGGCGATTGGAGGCCGGTTCTCTCCGAAGACGGTCTCTTGGACGCCCGCGACGAAACCTTCACCCTGCGGCTCGGGGATTTGGAGCCCGGAGAGCACTTGGTCGTGCTGCGCGTGCGCGATGCGGCTGGCAACACGGCCTTGGGCAAGTCGCTGCTGCGCTGAGCCTTCGCGGGCCTGCGCGCCATTGTTACCCAACTATTACATATAGAGAGGCGGCACGCTGGTATCGTGAGCATTCTTAGGTTGCATCGCTGATGCGGCGGCCACCGCTCGCTGCGCCTAGGGTTCCTGCGGAGCATTGGAGGCTAGAACTACGTGAACAGTACCCAGCAGATACCGGCATGGAGTTCCGGCGACAGGTCAAAGCTGAACACGGGAACAACGACCGCCTTGGTTCTCTTCCACCTAGGCGCGCTGGCTGCGCCGTTCTTCTTTACTTGGACGAACTTGGCCGTGGCGCTCGCCTTGTATTGGGTGTCGATGAGCTGGGGCATCGGGATGGGCTACCACCGCTTGCACACGCACCGCGGTTACAAGGTTCCCAAGCCGCTGGAGTACTTCCTGGCGATTTGCGCAACGCTGGCCCTGGAGGGCGGTCCGATCTACTGGGTCGCGGCGCATCGCTGCCACCACCAGCACTCCGACACAGATCACGACCCCCACACGCCGCGACACGGCGGATTCTGGGCGCACATGGGCTGGATACTGTTCGGCGAGTCGATGCATTCCAGCACGGCGCTGGCGGACAAGTACGCTCCCGATCTAGGCAAGGATCGGTTTTACCGAGTGCTCAGCGCGTGGCATTGGGTCCCGCTGACAGTCCTGGGTATCGCGATCTTGCTGCTTGGCGGTGTCGGGATGATGCTGTGGGCCATCCCGCTGCGAGTGGTCGCCGGCTTGCATGCGACTTGGCTGGTCAACTCGGCCACGCACATGTGGGGCGGGCGCCGCTTCCGCACCACCGATGATTCGCGCAACCTGTGGTGGGTCGCTCTGGTTTCGTTCGGCGAGGGCTGGCACAACAACCACCACGCCAATCCAGTCTCGGCACGCCACGGAGTGGCGTGGTATGAGGTCGACCCCACCTACTGGCAGATTCGCCTGCTCGAAAAGCTTGGTATCGCAAAGGCGGTGTACGCACCCAGCCTGGCCGAGTTGGAGGGCCAGCAGCAAAAGGACGTGGCTTCCGGCCTGAAGGCGGCCGCGTAAGCGCCTCTGCGCTCAATCGCGTCGCGCATGTTCAGCGCGGTGCCGTAGGGTTTGGGGCGTTTGTAGGGGCACCGCGAGATTGAAGTTGCCGGCTGCGGTCTCGCCGGACCGGTTTCCAAGCGACTGGCAGCGGTCAGACCGCTCTGGCGTTGGTGGGGTACCCGTCGCGCAACCGGTACAGGCGTCTTCCGCATCGCGCTTTGCGCTTGTCGGAGCTTGCCGAGGGGCTACTCTTCAGATGACAACGAGGTTCCGAGATGCATGGATCGCGCACTCTCAACGTACGGGAGTCGAAGATCAAGAGGCGGGGCAAGCTATTGATGCGTGGGCGGCTGTGCGCCTCGTAAAGACGGCTTCGATGCGACCCACTCGGCCCGAGCGCACCTTCAGCTAAGCAGGCCAAGCGCGACGTGGATACGGCGTTGTGGAATAGCCACGTCGTCTTGGCGAGGCGCTACCGGGATCCTTCCGCGAAGCTTGGCGTGAATGACGTCAAGGGTTTCTACGCAGCCGAGTCCCAAGTTGAATTGCCCGACCTCGGTAGGTCAGGCAGTGCCAAGCTGTGCCCTGCCATTCAAGTTTTCCGCATCGTGGCGCAGCGACAGACCAAGTTTATCGATCCGCACCTTATTCTTGAAATAGAAGAGATCGCCGTGGCTCAGACCCGTGATGTCGAGTGCCAAGCTCAGCAAGTGCGGCTTGAGGCGTCGATTCACCCACCAACCAGCAAGTGCGCCACCTGCCGTACCAGCAGTGCCGCCTACTGCATTGCCAACCCCCGGAGCGGCGGTCCCAGCGGCAGTTCCGAACGCGCCGCCGACCGTTGCCAAGACCGTGCTAATTCCGAACCGGGACATGACGGTCAGGGCTTTCACGACCTGTAGCTTGTTCTTGTGGGTGCGGTCTACATCCCGGAATTGGCGCTCAGTCTCTAAGGCACCGCCAATCAGCGAAGCCGCGAACAAAAGCAAGCCGGCACCAGGCAAGAATTCGAGCCAACTGTCGGGGATATCGATCCCTAGGTTGTCGCTGAGCGTCGTGAGCCCGCCCTCGATCCCTTCGACCAGCTCGAAGTCCGGCCCAATGTCGGTTAACCGGTCGGTCAGATCCGGAGAGCTCTCACTGATCGTGTCATGAAGCTCGGACCCGACCAAGAATCCGGGGCTCGAATCGCCCTGCATGTCTGCCATCACGCTACTGGCGTAGGCTTCGGAGCCGGTCTTGACTTGGAAGAGCATTGTCTCGCCGGCTTCGTTGACGGCCGAAATGTCCCAGCCCGGCTGAATAGGGCTGGCGGCGATGCTCACATCGGTGAATCCTTCTCGTTCCAGCATCTCGGCGGCACTGAACTCCGCCAGCTTGCCCTTTAGGCCGCTCATGAATCCGGCCGCGGAATCCGAGCCTTCCGCCTGCAGGGCCTCCCAATGCTCCAACAAGGAATGGTCAGCGGCCAGGTTCGGATATTGGGCAGCATAGGCCTCGACCAGCGCATCTGGCACGTTGATCTTGTCCCAGATGCCCCACAGACCAAGGGAGAGCGCTGCAGCAAACTCACTCGCGGCTAGGGCCTTGTCGTTAGCGATGAGGCCTTGGATCATCTCGTGAGTCGATCTGCGCTCCTGCTGATCTGCGGGCAATTGCGCTAGGTCAGGGAGAAGTTCCACAGATCTCATCGCTATGCCCTTTGACTTCAGACCAATGCTGCGACGATCAGTGCGACAGCGCAGACGAACCCTGCGACCGCCATCAGGCAGTTGCGAGTCTTTTTCTCGTGTCGGTCGAGCCGCTCATCGAGGGATTCAAACTGTCGCGCACGCTCTGCGAGGGATTGTTCCAACACCATCGCGCGGGCGTGTGCTTCGTTGAGATCTGCGACGGCTCTTTCCAGCTCCACTTGGAATGCCCGCGATTGCTTGGCCAGTGCGTCAGAAACCACCTTGTTCAAGAGCTGTGGCAGGTCATCGTGCTCGGCAATGTGCTTGGTCAGCAGTTCGCCTTGGCGGATCACTCTTGGGATCAGTGCCTGATTGATGCGATCCTGCTCGCTCCAGAACTTCACCTTCTCGGCTATACGTGCCGCCTCTGGATCTTGACTGTGCTTAGCTGGCTTGCGCTTCACCTGATGTCCATGCCTCCGCCCTTCTGTGCTCAAGAGTTGAACACTTTTCAGGTTTCTCGCATGCCATTGTTTCCAACCCACCATTCGATAATCAAGCGGCAGGCGTTGCGCTCTCGTCTCCGCCAGCGGAACAGCAGCTTGAGACGCCAGATCCTTAAGTGACGGCAGCCCGTTGTGCCCACCTCGTCAGCCGTACACCTCGGAAAGGATGCAAATACTCCGCCAGCTCGCGGCTCGGTGGACAGAAGTGGAGGATTCGGCGGGAATTGGGCGTCGAGTCGGATGCTCGCTACGGCTAGCAGTCGAAGATGGCTGGAGGCAGGACGGTTACCTGACCACATCAAGAGAGAGTTGACCAGGTTGCGCCACCATAACAAGATAGGTTGCAGTTACGATGCAGGAGGCTCGGATGAAGACCCAGACTTCGGTGGTGCATGTCCGGCTCGATGCTGAGACGAAGCGGAAAGCCACGGCCGCGCTCGCTGCGATGGGTTTGACGGCCACCGATGCTGTGCGGTCGCTGTTCACTCGCATTGCTGTCGATCAGACATTGCCCCTTGAACTCAAGGTACCCAACGCGCAGACCCGCAGGGCCATGGCCGAAATCGACGACATGGTGAAGACGCGCAAGGCGCGATTAGCCAGCGCGGACGAGATGTTTGCGGACCTTGATGAAGCCAGCGGCCAATAAGCGGGCCAACCTGCCGCGCCGGGTTGACTTCGGTCGGGACTTCATCAAGGACTGGGGCGGCCTCGCGTTCCGGCGGCTATGACATGAGGCGACTTAAGGCGGTCATGCTACTCCTCATCGCCAACGATGCTCGGCCCGGCCCTGAACGGAAGAGTTCCGCACTCCAGGGCTCACGAGGGCCCAACCGCGAATGTCACATTGGCGGCGATTCTCTTCTGTCTTATCGAATCGACGAA
The DNA here is from genome assembly GCA_965207255.1 of Bryobacterales bacterium. Classification (GTDB taxonomy): domain Bacteria; phylum Acidobacteriota; class Terriglobia; order Bryobacterales; family UBA6623; genus VXMF01. Next base: position 3,734,781 of record OZ242276.1, read on the forward strand.
ACCGACGGGCCAAGCGGTTCCGCCTACATCGCCCCAGTCGGCACTCACGCTGGAGTGTTCGAATGACTACCAAGAAGGGGCTCCCCTCCGTCTCAGTCCGTAACGCCCCGACGGGTAGCACTAATCGATCCAATACGCTTGGGAGAGGCGTGGGGATGACCGAGACGCAGTGTCGGGTAATGACTTGTGGTAGCGCCACAACCTGTGCGATTCGGTCAAATCGCCACGGTCGGGGAGTTGGATGGCCATGCGCGGGTTCTTCCACACGCGCCGAGTGCCATCGCGATTGTGGGCTCCGTTCCGCAGATTCAGTGTGTCGTTCTTGTTCCAATCATGCATCTCCCAGTGGCCCGGCAGCCCGTTGGTCTGTACCTTGGCCACATCGATCTCGGCATCGCTGTTCGCGTCGGCACCGTCCCCCATCTCAGTAGAAGGCGGCACTTCCAAGCGCACGTCAGGTCCCCGCTGGTTGCGCGGCCGCCAAAGCAAGGTATCCTTACCGCATGCGATTGATTTTGGCTGTCCTAGCTGCCGCGTCCGGATTGCTGGCGGGGACGGCTGAGACACTTGCTGGCACGGGCGAGTCCGGCGCGACAGGTGACGGCGGTCCAGCCACGAATGCCCGCGTCGGCAATCCCTATGGCCTCACGCTTGGGCCCGATGGCGCGCTTTACGTTTGCGAGATCGACACCGACCGGATCCGTCGCATCGACATGGCGGTCGGCACGATTGAAACGGCGGTCGGCACCGGCGAGGTCGGCTACTCCGGCGATGGCGGACCGGCTCGCAAGGCCGACCTCAATGACCCCTACGAGGTTCGCTTTGATGCTGACGGCAACATGTACTTCGTCGAGATGCTCAATGCCGTGGTCCGCAAGGTCGATTCCGATACCGGAACGATCTCGACAATCGCGGGCACTGGCGAGCGCGGGTTCTCCGGTGATGGTGGCCCGGCAGTCGAGGCGACATTCAACCGGCCGCATTCGATTGCTTTGGATGGTAAGGGGGCTTTATACATCGCTGACATCGGCAATCACAGGATCCGGCGAGTCGACCTGGTCACCGGGATCGTGACCACGTTTGCAGGCACTGGCGAGCGCGAGCCAACGCCCGACGGCGCTGCGCTGGCTGGCACGCCTCTCAACGGCCCGCGCGCGCTCGCGTTCGCTCCCGACGGAGACATGTACATCGCCCTGCGCGAGGGCAATGCGGTGTATCGGCTGGACATGAAAGCGAAGCGCCTCCATCACGTCGCCGGGACCGGTGCTAAGGGCTACACCGGCGATGAAGGGCCCGCAACTGAGGCCACCCTGGCGGGCCCGAAGGGCATTGAGGTTGGCCCCGACCTGGCTGTCTATCTTGCCGATACCGAGAATCACGTGATCCGCCGGATCAACACCGTGACTGGCACCATCTCGACAGTGGCGGGCGACGGCACCGTCCACGACGGCCCGGATGGCGATCCGCTCCAGTGCGGGTTGGCGCGGCCCCACGGCGTCTACGTGGATCGAGCTGGCAACGTCTACATAGGAGACAGCGAGAATCATCGCGTCCGTATCGTGCGCCCCTAGGCCCCGCGTTGTGACTGTGCCATCATGGCGGCGCGGCCATGCCCGGCCGTCCGCGGGAGGAACGCCATGCGCGCAATCGCACTGACTTGTTTAGCCGCCTGTTTGGCGCTGCCATCGCTTGCCGAGCGGGCCTTCGACATCGATGGCCCGGTGGAGTTGCACATCTGGATGACGGCCAAGGGCGGCCAGGCCGAACAACTCGAGACCACGTTCGAAGAGGTGTTCTATCCAGCTGTCAGCAGCATGCCCGGCTTCAGGAGCGCACTCTTGATGCGCAAGCCGGCGACCTCCGAATTCACGCTGCGACTCAGCTTTGACACCGAGGAGCAGCGCATGGAGTGGGTAGCCTCGGACAAGCACCAGCAGGCTTGGCCGGCTCTGTCGGCACATTCACAGCAAACGCGCTACGACGGCTTTGCGGTCGTCCATCCGAGATAGGCCTGTGTGAAGCTCGTCAACGTTTCGCCCGCTTGGCGGCCCGGCGCGGGTTGGCCTTGCCGGGCTCGGTGGCCTCGAGGAATCCATTCAGGATGCCGTTCATGAACCGCGTGGACGCGTCGCCATCGTAGCGCTTGCCGATTTCAAGGGTTTCGTTGATGACGATCGCCGGGGGTGTCTCGCCCCTGCGCAGCTCTGCCAGAGCCAGTCGCAGCAGGTGTCTCACCACCGGTTCGATGCGCTTCGGCTCCCAGCGATCGGCGCTGTGCTGCGCGATGATCGCATCCAGCTCCGCGGAGTTGCTCGCCGCATCGCGAAACAGCCGCTCGGCGAAGGCATCCACCGGCAGAGCGTCCTCGGACGCCAAACGTTCGAAGAAATCTGCGACAACCTGGTCCGGGTCTGCGCCTCCGGCGTCCCACTGGTAGATCATTTGCAAGGCGCACTCGCGAGATCGGCGACGGGAGAGCATAGCGGAATCACGGGACCTTAGCGGTCACTTGGCGCGGATCTGGCGCAGCAGGTTGGCCATTTCGATGGCCGACGCGGCCGCTTGGAAGCCAGCGTTGCCGCTCTTCGCCCCGGACCGGTCGATCGCCTGCTCTACAGTCTCGCAGGTCAGCACGCCGAAAATGGTCGGCACGCCGGTATCGGGCCCGATGCGCGCGATTTCGCTGGCCGCCCCGGAGGCCACGTGGTCGTAGTGCGTCGTCTCGCCGCGGATCACGGCGCCCAAGCAGATCAAGGCGTCGAAGTCGCTGCTCTTCGCCAAGGCCCGCGCGGCGGTTGCCAACTCCAGCGAGCCGGGCACGCGGGCCACGAAGACTTGATCCGGATCGCCGCCGTGGCGGGCGATCGCATCCAGCGCCCCTTCCAGCAGCCGATCCGTTATGAAGCTGTTGAAGCGCGACACGACGCAGCCCAAACGCAGCTGTGCTGCGTTGAGCCCGCCCTCCATCTCTGTGAATCCGTGGCGCGGCATTGCAGGCGCGATTTCATCGTAGCCAATCCGGCCGCCTAGCGCGTCCGCCGCGACCGGCTCAACGGCGCAGAGCTTCCGGAACCCTAGTGCGATCGTGCTGCTCGAATCGAAGCGTCCACTCCAAGGGCACGTCCGTCGGCAGGTAGCAGACCTTGTCGTCGCAAGCTTGGTAGCGCAGGCTCCCCTTGATCTTCAGCGCACCGTCTTGGAGCAGGTCGCCGAGTTGGTTCGGCTGGCCGATCATGACGTCGCGCACAAGCCGGAACGAACCCTCGTAGACTGGCACCCGCTCATCGATTGCCGGAAGGTGCAAGGTCTGCGCCTCCGGAAACTCGGCGTCGTAGTGGGTCAGTCCAGAGCCCTCGTCCATGCTCCAGGCGATGGGGATGTAGCCTTCCACCTCGGGCGCGTAGACATGCATCTTGTCATTGAGGTCGATGTCCAGCACCAAGGCGAATCGATTGCCGCCGCGTACGCTCTCGTCGCTGGCCCACGCGGTCACCTTCAGGTGCGACGTCCGCGCCTGGGTCCGCGCACCCCCGGCGTCGGAACCGAGCTGGCGGACCAGGACACGGCCGGCCGTGAACCGATCCCTATAGCTGGTCTCGTGAAACTTCTCTGCGACCTTCCGATCCGGCCCTAGCAGGAATTCGACGGGATGCGGGATGCCGTAGAACTGGTGGCTCTCCGGCACGTCTTCGTTCAGCACGCCGAAGGCGCGGATGATCTCCGAGCCAGGGTCGGAGAGCAGGGGGAATCCGATCCCGGCGCGCTGCGCGAATGCGCCCAATGCCTCGTGCTTGTCATAGCTGATGGCGGCGATGTTGACACCGCGCTCCTCAAACGCTTTGCGCTTGCGTTCCAGCTGCACGAGCTGGCCCTTGCAGAACGGTCACCAGTCTGCCGAGCGGAAAAACAGCAGCAGCAGCCCCCGCTCTCCCGCAAGGCTGTCGAAGTCCCGCACCTTTCCAGCTTGATCGGTGGCACGGAACGCCGGCACGGTCTCGCCGACTTCGGGGCCGGCGGCAACAGCAGAACTCATCGCACAAACCAATAACACGGACGCGGCGAGACTGGCCAGTCGTTCACGGCGGCGCGATCTCGGTTGATACATGGATTCAGTGTAAGCCAGATCGCTCTCTTGCCTCCCGTGGGCCATCTGCGAATCTGCTATCGGAAGACTCCGGAATGCCGCCGCTTACCGACGATCTGGTTGACGCTCGGCCTCGATTGCGACCATCGCCGTAACTGCTTCTGCCATCTCCTTCTTGCTTCGCCGCAGCAAGTCTACTTCGGATGGTTTCAGCATTCGGGGACCTTTCCAAGTAGAGAGCTTCCGATTGAGTAAGGCAGTCGAAGGAGTGACTAAACTGGTCGCGCCACCATTGCTCGAGTTCCACGCCGTGTCGTGCTCTAAGTGCATCCAACCGCCCCTTCGACGGACTTAGCCTAGCAGTGTATCTCTTGCCCGTGAGCACGGTCTCTCCAATAGGCTTCCCTCCCACATCAAGGATCCAACCCCGCAGGTTTGCGAGAGTACCGCCCTGACCGACAAAGTCATCCACTAAGACATACTCGCACCCCGGTTGCAACTCTCCGGAAAAGCGAGCTTGACGAGCAAGACGGCCGTAACCGCTCGCACCTGTATGGGAAACAACGTTCGTCTGAATAACGGTTGCTTCCGTTGGCAGGCCAAGTCGTGTCCCGAGCAGAGTTGCCAACGCAATCGGGATCGCATTGATGCCGCCACGCTCGTGAGCGTGCGCACTCACGAGCGTAGGCAAGCCATGCTGGTCGGGGCTGCGGCGAAGGAGAGACTTGACCGCCTCAAGTTTGTCTTGACTGACCAGTTCAGAGACCAGCGCTCGAGCTGTGCCAATGTCGCCAGATTTCGCCTTGGCAAATTCCGGGTGGCGCTTGACCACTGGCTCGGCGGCCAGAATGATGACGTCCGGAAATGCCCCCCAAGGCATCCCCGGAGGATGATTCATCGTTCTGCGGCGGGCTCTTGCTGCTCGCTGGCTGCCGATTCGTGGGCGGCGCTGCACCGTCGCGAATTTCTGCTGCCAGCTTTCATTATTCGCACAAGCCAGAGCAACCGACCAAGGCCACCGAGTCGATGTCAGCCGTTTTAGTCCCGTCCCCTCCACAATCGCGACCCCACTGGAATGCAGCGAGGCCCGATGGCATCGCCGCTGCTGTAAGGCATGTTCCTGATCTGTGCGTCAAGTGCGCAGAGGACACCCGGCTCGAAGTCCGCGGCCTGACATTCCTTCACGGAGCCCCGTCGGCCGAGAATCTCGCCGTTAGCGGGCACCACCCGCTCCATTACTCTGATTGGAGAGACGAGGGCGCGGAGCAGCCAAGGCGCTTCCCGGAAATGGCGGTGTAGCAAAGCAGATGCTGTCAAGGCCCTGCATCCGATCCCTGCCGACTCGGGCGAGAGATCGTCCCCTTTCCTGGTGCGTTCCGACTCGCACAAAGAACAAGGGTTGTCTGTATGAGGGCGTGCGGAGAGCCCCGCTCCGATTCGGCGTCCGAAACCTCGCGTCAATTCGGTTTGATCGCAGGCGATTGCCGGCATCGAGCTGGCAATCGGCAATCGGGTATAATCAAGACTTGCTGGGGTCGGCGGCGGTGCCGCCAAACCTTCAATCTCCAATCGCGGATGCCCTGCCGGCGCAGGTAATTGGCAGGGTGGTGAGATCGCGTGTGCCCGTCGGGCGGCCCCCAGATTTGCGAGCTATAGGTCGGCGATGGCAACCCAGTTAATGGAAATCGCGGAGAGTGTCGTTCCCCACGACTTGCTCCGGGAATTCTACGAGAAGATGCTCCAGTGCTACTACGTGGAGGAGCGCGCCAAGGTCTTTGTCAAGCAGGGCAAGCTGGCCTTTTATTCCTCGACCCGCGGACACGAGCAGGTTCAGGTGGGGGTGCCGCTGCTCATGCGCCCGGGCCACGACTGGTTCTACACCTACTACCGCGAGAAGAGCGTGGCGGTCACGCTAGGCATGCCCTACAAGGACATCTTCCTAGGTCTGCTCAGCCGTGACGGGGACCCCAATTCTGCGGGCGTCAACATGCCCGAACAGTGGTCTTGCCCAGATCTCAACCTAGTGGCGCAGAGCGCCTGTACCGGCAGCCAGTACTTGCCGGCTGTCGGCGCGGCCCGCGCCATGCGCTACGACGGCTCCGACGCCATTGTCTACGTGGCTTCCGGCGAGGGTGCCACCAGCGAGGGAGAGTTCTTCGAGTCGTTGAATTGGGCCACGCGCGAGAGCCTGCCGGTGCTGTTCGTCGTGCAGAACAACGGCTACGCCATCAGCGTTCCGCAGAAGTATCAGACGGCGTCCAAGATCCACCGGATCGCCGAGGGGTTCGGCCTGCCTGCGTACGAACTCGACGGCACGGACACCTACGACGAGATGTACCGGCTCGTGCCCGGCCTGATCCGGGACATCCGGGCCGGCAAGGGCCCGGCGCTGCTCGAGTTCAACGTGGTCCGCTTGGACAATCACTCGTCTTCCGACGACCAGCGCAAGTATCGCAGCGAAGCGGAGATCGAATTCGCCGCCTCGCGGGATCCGGTCCTGCAGGCCGAGCGGCAGGTCTTGGATGCCGGCATCATGAACGAGGCCGGGATCGAAGAATTGCGGGCCCGCATCAAGTCCGAGGTCGACCAAGCCGCGGAAGAGGCCGAAAGCCATCCGTATCCGCAGAACTACGACGTGATGCAGCACGTGTTCTCGGACCAGCTGCCAGTCACCGAAGAGTCCGAGCCGAAGTTCATCAATCCTAGGGTGTCGATGGTCCAGGCCATCAACTCCGGACTGCGCGAGGAAATGAGGCGCAACCCCAAGATCGTCATGTGGGGCGAGGACATCCAAGACCCCAAGGGTGGCGTCTTCGGCGTGACCAAGGGGCTGAGCGACGAATTCGGCGAGAGCCGCTGCATGAACGCTGCCCTGGCCGAGGCGTCGATCCTGGGCATTGCTGGCGGCATGGGCACGGCGGGCTACATGCCAATCGTCGAAATCCAGTTCGCCGACTACATTTGGCCGGCCTTCATGCAGATGCGCGACGAGATCGCGCCGATGCGGTGGCGCAGCGCCGGCGCTTGGGGCTGCCCGATGGTGTGCCGCGTCGCTTCAGGCGGCTACATCAAGGGCGGCCCGTGGCACTCGGCCAACATCGAGGGCTTCTTCGCCAACGTACCCGGCTGGTACGTCGTCTACCCGTCCTGCGCCCAGGATGCCAAGGGCCTGCTCAAGACGGCCGCCCGGATGCAGGACCCGGTCCTGTTCTTGGAGCACAAGGGCCTCTACCGGGCCATGCCGGCCCGCACTCCCGAGCCGGACGAGAACTACCTGATCCCGTTTGGCAAGGCTTCCACGCGCCGCGCCGGCACCGACCTGACGGTTGTGACCTGGGGCTACACGGTGCATCAGGCCGAGGCAGCCGCCAACGCACTGGCAGAACAGGGCGCGGGCTCGGTGGAAGTGATCGACCTGCGCAGCATCATCCCGTGGGACAAGCAGGCGGTGTTCGACAGCGTCCGGCGCACCAATCGTGTCCTGGTGGCCCACGAGGACAGCCTGACTATGGGATTCGGCGCGGAGGTCGCCGCCGAGATCTCCCAGCATTGCTTCGACCACCTTGACGCACCGGTCGCCCGGCTCGGGGCGCTGGATTGCTTCGTCGCTTCGGCCGTCAATCTCGAGCGCGAGACGCTGCCCTCGGAAGAATCCGTCAAGCTGGCGATGGAGCGGCTGCTGAAGTACTAGGCCCACATGCCACCGCTCGGGCAGCGAAAGGCGCTTCGCCCCGGCCTTGCCTGCGCGGCGTGGCTGGCAATTCTCGCGCTTCTCCCGTGGGCCGCTTGCAGCGCGCCGCCGCCGCCGGTCTCGAGCGGATCCGCGCCGGCGCGACTGCCGACCACGCAGGTCACGCTGCCGAACGGAGCACTGATCGAAGCGGAACTGGCGATCACCCCCGAGGAGCAGGCCCGCGGGCTGATGTTTCGCGCAGACTTGGCGCAGGATCGCGGCATGCTGTTTGTCGGCAGCCGCTCCGCTCCGCGCTCGTTTTGGATGTACCAGTGCTTGATTCCCCTAGACATCATCTGGATGGACGGCGCTCACCGCATTGTCGAGATCGTCCGCTCGGCACCGCCCTGCCGTTCGACCGATCCGGCAGCCTGCCCAAGCTACGGCGGCACCGCCAATTCGGCCTACGTGTTGGAACTCGCCGCCGGCCAGGCCGACGCTCATGGATTGCGGCTCGGCGATCGGCTAGACTTTTAGCCGTAACCCCGGCGCTCGGGAATCCGCCATGCTCTGTCAGGGCTAGGTGCGTCCGCACGCCCTGCTAAGCATGTCCAAGAAACGCATCATCGCCGTCCTGTTCGGCATCGCTCTCGTCTATTTGGTAGGCAGCAGGGTTTACGAGGCCAACCAAGCGGCGAACGCTCCTGCCAAGAAGAAGGCCGCCGGGCGCGTGATCAATGTCGACTTGACCGAGGCCCGGCTCGGCCCGGTCCGCGAGGAACTGCTGCTAACGGGTTCGCTTAAGGCGAAGGAAACCGTCGATATCAATCCGAAGATCACCGGGCGCATCGAAAAGATCAACTTCTTGGTGGGCGACTGGGTCGCGGAAGGCGCGATTGTTGCCGAAATCGAAGTGGACGAGCTGGTGCAGCAGGTCAGGCGCTCGGAGGCGTCCTATTCGGTGAGCGAGGCCAACATAGCCTCCCGCAAGGCCGAGCTAGCCAGCTCCAAGGCGGATCTGGACCGCGCCAAGCTGCTGTTCGACGAAGACCTGCTCTCGCCCCAGGAATACCAGCAGGCACAGACCTCGCTCGAAGTGCTGGAGGCCCAGGTGCAGCTCGCGGAGGCCCAACTCGAGCAGTCGACCGCAGAACTAAGCGAGCTGCGCATCCGGCTCGAGCAGGCCAAGATCTACGCGCCGATGAGCGGTTTGGTGTCAGCCCGCTACGTCGATCCAGGTGCGCTGGTGGCACCGGGCAACTCGATCATCCAGATCGTGAACCTGTCCACGATGGTCACGCGTGGCAACGTGCCCGAGCGGAATGTCGACAAGCTGACCGTTGGCAGCGAGGCGGCCGTGCACGTGGACGCAATCCCGGGACGACAATTCGAAGGGCGTGTCGCCCGCATCGCACCGGTGCTCGACGCGGCCACTCGCAGCGCGATCATCGAAATCGACATTCGCAATCCGGGCTCGGTGCTCAAGGCCGAAATGTTCGCGCGCATCACGCTCGACCTAGGTTCGACCCGCGAGGCCACCTTGATCCCGCGTGACGGCTTGGTGTATCGCGGCCAGCAACCAGGCGTCTATGTCGTCTCCGACGAGCAAGATCGGCCAGTGTTCCGGGTAATCGAGACTGGGCTCACTCGCGAGGGCCAGATCGAGGTATTGGCGAACTTGGACCCCGGCACCCGCATTGTCGGTCGCGGAGCGACAATGCTGCGTGATGGCGACCGCATCAGCACGGGCCCCGGCGGTGGCCCAGGCGGCGGCCCAGGCGGCGGTGCGGGCCGTCGTCCGGGCGGTGGCGCGGGTAGTGGCGCCGGCGGTGGCGCGGCACAGAAGGCCCTGACCAAGAGCGCAAGCTAGGCTCTAACGGCCCGCTGGGCGCTTGTTCCGGCCCAATCGCCGCGACCGCCGTGATTTGACTTGACCCGCGTTCTCGCGGCGGGGGTAAGATTAGGCAGGGGTACTTGTGAAGTACAGCCTCTCTACCGTGTCCATCCAGCGGCCCGTGACCGTCTTGATGGCCTGCTTGGTCGCCATCTTGCTCGGCGCGGTTGCCTTCGTCAACATCCCCGTCGACCTGATGCCAGAGATCGTCTACCCGACGATCAGCGTCCGGGCCGAGTACGCCGGGGTGGCGCCCGAGGAGATGGAAACGCTGGTGGTACGCCCGCTGGAAGAGGCGTTCTCTTCAGCCCCGCACGTGAAAGAGCTTTCCAGTTCCATCTACGAAGGCCTGTGCTACGTGCGGGTCGGTTTCGACTACGGGGTCGACATCGACGAAGCGGCCAACGAGCTGCGCACCCGGCTGGACCGCAGGCGCCGCTACTTGCCGGAGGACATGGATCCGCCGAGCATGTACAAGTACGATTCCTCGCAGTACCCCATCCTGTACTTGACCGTTTCGGCGCTCGACATGGGCCCTAAGGATCTGCGGCATTACGTCGAGAAGCAGATCCAGCCGCGCCTCGAGCGCGTGCCCGGGGTCGCCGCATTTACCGTGCGCGGAGGCTTGCGGCGCGAGATCCACGTTGACTTGGATCTGAAAAAGTTGCGGGCACTAGAGCTTTCGATCCCGACCGTCGTCCAGATCCTGCGGCAGGAGAACATGAACCGCCCGGTCGGCCCGGTCGACGAGGGCCGCTTTGAAGTCCTGCTGCGCACGCGCGGCGAATTCCAGAGCTTGGAAGAGATTCGTAACGTCGTGCTGGCGACGCGCAACGGCGTACCGGTGCATGTGCGCGACATCGCGACCGTGGGCGACAGTCACGAGGACGTTGACTACATCGTCAGCGTTGACGGCCAGCCCGGCGTCCGCATGTACGTCTACAAGCAGGCCGGGGCGAACACGGTCGAGGTCTCCGATGGCTTGTGGGCCGAGGTGGATCGGATCCACGCGGCCCTGCCCAACATCCGCATCGAGAAGACCCGCGATAGCGCCGACTTCATTCGCGCCTCGATCGAAAACGTGCGGGGCGCCATGCTGCAGGGCGCGGGCTTGGCGGTGCTCGTGCTGCTGTTCTTCCTGCGCAGCTTGTCGAGCACCCTGATCATCGGCATGGCCATCCCGATCTCGGTCATCGCAACCTTCGCGCTGATGTTCTTCAACGGGTTCACGCTCAACACCGTCTCCTTCGGCGGGCTGGCGCTGGGCGTGGGGATGCTGGTCGACAACGCGATCGTGGTGCTGGAGAACGTCTACCGCCACCGCGAGGAGGGCAAGTCTTCGCTGGAGGCGGCGATCGACGGCAGCCGCGAGGTATCGATGGCGATTTCCGCCTCTACGCTGACCACGGTGGCGGTCTTCGTGCCGGTGCTGTTTATCGGCGGCATGGCCGCGCAGACCTTTAAGCAACTTGCCTACGTGGTGAGCTTCGCCCTGCTCTGCTCTTTGGTGGTCGCGCTGACCGTCGTGCCGGGCTTATGCGCCAAGCTGGCCAGCCGGCGCAAGGCCGGCGCGCAGATCAGTCGGCTTAATGATCTCGCCCGCGGATGGCAGCGCAACATGGCCGCGGCCTACGGCGGATCGCTGCAGTGGTCGCTGCACCACAAGGCCCCGGTCGTCGCAGCTGCGGCGCTGCTGTTCGCGCTGGCGATGTACCTGGCGCCCTACCTCGGTGTTGAATTGCAGCCTGAAGTGGACGAGGGCGAAGTTCGCGTCAACGTAGAGCTGGAACCTGGCACGCGAGTCGAGGTCACCGACGGGATGATGCAGCACCTGCGCGTGGTCGCAACAGAAGCCGTGCCGGAGATCACGACGGCCATGGTGACGGCGGGGGGAAGTTCGCGTAGCAGCGGGTCCGGCGCCCATATTGGCGAATTGCGCCTCAATCTCGTCCCCAAGGGCGAGCGCAGCCGCTCGGCGCGCGACGTGGCCAACCATCTGCGCGAGATCTTGCAGGTCCAGCCGGGCATGCTCGTCAAGACCCGCGTGTCGGGCGGCATGTTCAGGCGTTCGAGCAGCGAATCCGATAACGACCGCCTGTCGGTTGAGATCCGCGGGCACAACATTGAGACGGCGGCCCAGTTGGCCGAGACGATCCGCGAGACGATGGAGCGCACTCCCGGAATCGCCGAGCCCACGATCAGTCAGCGCCCCGGAATGCCGGAAATGTTGGTCGAGGTCGATCGCGTGCGCGCGTCTGACCTGGGCCTGAACGTGTCCGAGATCGCCCTCACCCTCGAGACGGCGATTGGCGGCTCGCGCAGTTCGATGTATCGCAAGGAGGGCGACGAGTACAACATCTTGGTCCGCCTGCGGGAGCAGGACCGGCTGGATCTGGACAATGTTGGGCGCATCCCATTGACGACTCCGCTAGGCACGACGATCACTGCTGGCAGCGTGATCGAGTTGCGGCGGCAGGAAGGCCCGACGTACATCAGCCGGGTGAACCAAGAGCGGCGCTTGTTCGTTTCCGGAGCGCTCTCCGACCGCGACCTGGGGAGCGTCGTCAGGGATTTGTCGGGCCAACTCAGCGGCATGGCCATGCCCGAAGGGTTCTCGATCGAGTACGGCGGGGAGTACGAGGAGCAGCAGGAGACCTTCCGCAGCCTCTTCCTTGCGTCGGTGCTGGCCCTGGTCTTGGTCTATATGGTGATGGCCGCGCAGTTTGAATCGCTCAAGGACCCCTTCCTGATCCTGTTCTCGGTGCCGCTGGCGGCGATCGGCGTTGTCCTTGTGCTGCTGGTCACCGAGACGACCTTCAACCAGCAGGCCTTCCTGGGCGTGATCGTGCTGCTCGGGATCGTGGTCAACAATGCCATCGTGCTGGTGGATTACACCAACCTGCTGCGCCGCGAGCAAGGCTTGGGCCTGTACCGGGCTGCTGTCACTGCGGGCATGCGCCGGATGCGCCCGATCTTGATGACGACCATCACCACGGTGCTGGGCCTCGCGCCGATGGCGCTGGGCTTGGGCGCAGGTTCGGAGTTGCAAGCGCCGATGGCCCGCGTGGTCATTGGCGGGCTGGCGACATCCACGGTCATCACGCTGGTATTCATCCCGGTGATGTATGTCGCCTTCGAAGAGCTGTTCTCCCGGCGAAGGGTCCCTCGGCCAGCCATGCGCGCTGCCGAATCCGCGGCCGGCGACTGATCGCAATTGCGCCTGCCCGTAACCGCGCACCGTCAATGCTGCGCCATATACATGGTGGAATTGTCGGCTGTGCGTAGCGCGACTGCCTAAGCGCGCTGCTGCGGTCTTTGCGAGGTCTGACACATGAGCCTACCTGAGTTTTCGATCAAGCGGCCCGTCACGGTGCTGATGGCGGTGATGGTCTGCCTGCTACTCGGCTTCATCGCGTTCACCGAAATCCCAGTCGATTTGATGCCGGAAGTGAACTACCCCACGCTGAGCATCACAACAGACTACGAGGGCGTGGGTCCCGAGGAGATCGAGACGCTGATCAGCCGGCCGCTCGAGCAGATCGTCTCGGCGGCCCCCGGTGTCGAGCGCGTCACCTCGACCTCTAGCGAAGGCCGCTCGTCAGTGCGGATCGAGTTCGTCTTCGGCACCGATATCGAAGTCGCTGCTGACGAGGTGCGCTCGCGCTTGGACCGGGGCCGGCGGACGCTGCCGGACGATATCGAACCGCCGACAATCTTCAAGTTCGATGTGACCCAGTTCCCGATCATGTTTCTCACGGTGGCCACCGAGGATATGGATCCGCGCGAGCTGCGGATGTTCGTCGAGAAGAACATCCTGTACCGCTTCGAGCGCATCAAAGGGGTCGGCCAGGTGCGTGTCGGGGGTGGTCTGCGGCGCGAGATTCACATCGACTTGAACTTGGAGAAGCTGCGTGCCCTTGACTTGTCCGTGGCTCAAGTAGTCAACACTGTCCGGGACGAGAATCTCAACCGGCCGGTTGGCCCGGTAAAGGAGGGTCGTTTCGACGTACTGCTGCGCACCAGCGGGGAGTTCAACAGCGTCAGCCAACTCCTCGACGTAGCCTTGGCGTCCCGCGACGGCGTCCCGGTCTACGTGCGCGATATCGCCGAAGTCGACGACTCGCACCCCGACATCCGCCACTACGTGGGCGTCAACGGCCACCCGGCGCTCCGCCTGATCATGTTCAAGCAGTCCGGCTCCAACACGGTAAAGGTCTCGGATGCGGTTTGGGACGAAGTCGCCGAGATCCATCGCGACTATCCGCACATAACGATCGACAAGACCATGGACACCGCGGATTTCATCACTGCGGCGATCCGCAATGTCCAGACGGCTGCCGCAGTGGGCGCGGTGCTCGCGGTATTCGTGCTGCTGCTGTTCCTGCGCAGCTTGTCGAGCACCTTGATCATCGGCGCTGCGATACCGATTTCGGTGGTCTCGACCTTCGCCCTGATGTATTTCAACGGCTTTACGCTCAATACCGTTTCCTTCGGCGGCCTGGCCCTCGGCGTGGGCATGTTGGTCGACAACGCGATCGTCGTGCTGGAGAACATCTACCGCCACCGCGAGGAAGGTGCCGAGTCGCGGCAGGCTGCGCTCGTCGGCAGCCGCGAGGTGGGCATGGCGATCACGGCATCCACATTGACCACCATCGCTGTGTTCGTGCCGGTGATGTTCATCGGGGGCTACGCAGCGCAGACATTCCAGCAACTGGCTTACGTGGTCAGCTTTTCGCTGCTGTGCTCGCTGGTCGTGGCGCTGACGGTCGTGCCGGCCCTGTGCGCGAAGCGCAAGGGGACTGCCAGCGGGGGCGTGCGCATCCTGCGCTATGCCGAGCAGGCGATGATTGCGCTAGCGGAGTCTTACTCGGAGATCATCCGCTGGGCGCTGTCCAACCGCCTGACAGTGACCGGAGCGGCCGTAGCGCTCTTTGTCTGCGCCATTTGGCTGACCGGCTATCTAGGCGTCGAACTCGAACCCCAGGTTGACGAGGGCCAGATCCGCATCAACCTGGAATCAGAACCCGGCACCAGAGCGGAGGTGACGAAGGAGATCGTCGACCGCATGGAGGCGATCATCATGAACGACGTGCCCGAGGTCGAGTACATCATGACCGAGGCCGGCAGCGACAGCCCGTTCCGCTCAATTTCCACGCACATCGGCGAACTGCGCATCACGCTGGTCGACCAGAGCCAGCGCGACCGGACGGCGCGCGAGATCACCAACATGCTCAGGCCCAAGCTGTTGGCAGTGGCGCCAGGAGTGCAGCTGCGCACGCGTATTTCCAGCGGAAATTTCGGGCGGCGGCGCGGAGGCGGGGGCGATAGCGATCGCCTGCAGATCACGATCCGGGGCTATTCCCCCGACACTACGGCAGCCCTCGCCCTGCAGGTGCGCGATGCCATGCTCGCTGTTGACGGGGTGGAGGAGGCCCAGATCAGCCGTGAGCCGGGTTCGCCGGAGATGGTGGTCCGGGTTGACAGGCTCAAGGCTGCCAGCATGGGAATGTCGGTTGCGGAAGTGGCGGCGACCCTCGAGACAGCTGTGGGCGGGCGCCGCTCCACCTTCTACCGCGAAGAGGGCGACGAGTATGACATCGTGGTGCGCTTGCGCGAGGAGGACCGGCTCCAACTCGACCAAGTTGGGCGCATTCCGCTGCGCACGCCGCGCGGCGACCTCATCTACGCCGATGACGTGGTCCAAATGAACCGCCAGGAGGGTCCGGTCGAGATCGACCGGGTCGACCAGGAGCGGATCGTCTATGTCTCTGGCACGATCGGCGACCGCAGCTTGGGCGAGATCATCGCCGATCTTCGTGTTCAAGTCGACCAGATCAACCGGCCGGATGGCTACGAGATCCGCTTTGGCGGCGAGTGGGAGGACCAGCAGGAGTCCTTCCGGGAGCTGACATTCGCGGGCATCTTGGCGCTGCTGCTGGTGTATATGGTGATGGCGGCGCAGTTCGAGTCTCTGCGCGACCCGTTCATTATCCTGTTCTCGATTCCGCTGGCGGCGATCGGCGTGGTGACCATGCTGGTGATCACCGACACCACTTTCAACATGCAAGGATTCCTCGGGGTGATCGTGCTGGTGGGAATTGTGGTCAACAACGCGATCGTGCTGATCGATTACACGAACCAGCTGCGCCGCGAGCACGGCTACGGCATCATGGACTCGGTCATCACGGCCGGCGGCCGCCGGCTGCGGCCCATCCTGATGACCACGATCACAACCATCCTGGGCCTCACGCCGATGGCGCTCGGCTTGGGGGAGGGCTCGGAGTTGCAGGTGCCGATGGCGCGCGTGGTGATCGGCGGGCTGCTGACCTCGACGCTGATCACGCTGGTGTTCATCCCGGTGGTGTACGCCACGCTGGAGGAGGCCACAGAGAAGCTGGCGCGGCGGCGTCGCAAGGGCTTCGTGAACGAGCCCATGCAGCCCGTAGCGGGCGATTGATCGTCGCGCGGGCCGATTTTTTCGATTTCGGGTCGCGTTCCGCCGCTTGCATTGTGTAGAATGATCGGTGCCCGGCTTGTCCCGGGCGTGAAGACTCACTGAAGGAGTACCAACCATGAGAACCATCCGTTTGGCCAGCCTGGCGCTTGTCTGCTTCGCTCTGGCAGCGGGCGCGGTTTCCGCCGCCACGCTTTCCGGCCCCGAACTCCGCGGCAGCTACATCGAATCGCGCAACGCAGAGATTTATGCCTCGCACTGCTTCGCCAACAGCGAAGTCGGCATTACCGGCGACCTTGCCGTGATGGCGTGGGACATCGAGCAGGGCAGCTTCAAAGGGGTGTCCTTGGCGAACACCAGGGTTGTGGCCGTGGTCAACGCGACCTCGACCATCGGCAATCCGTTCGGCGACCCGCTCCCGGCGAAGTCGATGCTGATCTTCGACGAGAGCACTTCCGTGCTCCAGCGCGGCGCGCTGGCGGCATTTGTCAAGGCTCAGGCCGGCCCGTTGGTGGCCAACGTGGTCCACACGGACACGGCGCCGATCGAGATCGACTTCCACGGCAACCTGCACGATCGCGTGGCGACCTTGCGGGCTGGGGAGATCGTCTCGCTGGAGACGCGCGAGATTCGCGGCAGCGATTCGTTGTGCCACCTTGACGACATCTACTACGAGCCGTTGGTCGCGCTGGATCACGCCATGCCGGCGTTTGCCATCGAGCAGTCCTTCCGCGGCGACGGCCTCGGTCACAAGATGCGCGAGTACCGGCGCTCGAGCGCCTATCTGGGCACCTTCGCCGTTAGCGGCAGCTAGGACCCCGCGTCGCGCAGGCTAGATGAGTTCAGTGCCGGAGCGCCGGTTTCGGCGGCTCCGGCACGTCCCCTTTGAAGTGCCAGTCGGCTCAGCTGGCGGAGTTCGCAAGGAGAATTGGATGCGACGCTGGTGCGCCATAGCGACTGTACTTGGGGCGCTCGCCCTGTTGCCAGCTGCGCTGGCCCAAGAGTTTACGGCCGACACCGGCGCGCCCCTGCCGGACACCGTGCCGGAGGCCACGCGCGGGATGATTGCCGACGAGGGTGTGTCAGTCAAGGCTGGCGACACGGTGGTGGTGCGCTTTTGGATGCGCACGGCGCCATTCGAGGGCGACCCTGCCGGCGGTTTCGGAGTGCGCTTCGACAACGTTCCCGAGGGAGCCTTCTTGGGTGTGCTGGAGTTTCCGGATCAGGGCTCTGACTTTCGCGAGCAGTCCGTGCCCGCAGGCGTGTACACGCTGCGCTTCGGCCTGCACCCGGAGGACGGCAATCACATGGGCGTTGCCCCGAGCCGTGACTTCGGCTTGCTGGCCCCTGTGGAGAAGGACCTGGAGGTTTCCCGGAACTTCGACTTTGACGCCATCGTGGAGCTGAGCGCCGATGTCGGCAACCCGCACCCCACCGTGGCTCGCCTGGAATTGCCGGAAGGGGATCAGGGGCCGCACTTGTGGGAGAACGACTACGAGCATTGGGTGCTTGACGTGCCGGTCGGGGACACCGTGGTCGGCATCGTGGTGGACGGCCATGCCGAAGAGTAGGGCGCTGCCGGGAGGGGTTTGACGCAAGGTGCGGGCCTTAGCGGGCGCACCCCGCCGTGTGCTACCCTGAGGTGGTGGTGTCGCAGGCGGATTCCGCTTGCCGGAAGGCGGTCTTCAGTACCGCTTGACGCTCGCCCGCGCAATGCCTATGATGGATTGAGGAACTGGTTAGGGCGCGTGTCCGGCGTTTCGTTTCCGAATCGGAGCGCCGGGGGCGTGCCAGCGCTTGTGGCGTACCGGCCGATCCTGCGGGGCTAGTCCCCCAGGGGTGTGGGCCGGAAGTTGGACGGGGCCTGTTCGAGGGCCTTGGGGGGTGCCGCCCCGCGCGATCCGATGCCGAGAAGGTCCCAGCCGGGGCTCGTTATGGCGGAGTGATGCGGGGGCTCAACTGAGCTTTGCGGATGCGCAAGGTTGCGCATGCTGTTTGCATGCGCGGCGTGGCGGACGCACCGAGCGTGACCGGAAGCAGTCGGTGGGAGGTAGTCAGGATCGTGCCAACATTCAGCCAATTGGTCCGCAAGGGCCGCAAGGTGCCGAAGTACAAGACCTCTTCGCCCGCCCTGCAGAAGTGCCCCCAGAAACGCGGCGTCTGCACGCGCGTGTACACCGTCACCCCCAAGAAGCCGAATTCCGCGCTGCGCAAGGTTGCCCGCGTGCGGCTGACCAATAGCATCGAAGTCACCACGTACATCCCCGGTGTCGGCCACAACCTCCAGGAGCACTCGATCGTGCTCATCCGCGGCGGCCGCGTCAAGGACCTGCCCGGCGTCCGCTACCACGTAGTGCGCGGGACGCTGGACGCCTCCGGCGTCGAAGACCGGCGCCAGGCGCGCAGCAAGTACGGCGCCAAGCGCCCCAAGAAGTGAGCCAGGAGGGATAGCAGCCATGCCGCGCAGACGCGAAGTTCCCGTCCGAACCCCGCCGCCGGACCCGGTCTACAACTCGACCTTGGTGTCGAAGTTCATCAACTGCATGATGTGGGACGGCAAGAAGTCCATCTCCGAGCGGATCTTCTACGAGGCCATGGAGAAGGTCCGCAACAACACTGGCGACGACCCGCTGCCGATATTCAAGAAGGCCGTGGAGAACGCCAAGCCGGTCGTCGAAGTCAAGTCCCGCCGCGTGGGCGGCGCGAACTACCAGGTGCCGATCGAGGTCCGGCCGAACCGGCGCCAGTCGCTGGCGCTGCGCTGGCTGATCGGAAACGCCCGCAATCGCAGCGAGAACCGCATGGCGGACCGCCTTGGCTCCGAGCTGCTGGAAGCCGCGCAGGGGCGCGGCACGACCATCAAGAAGAAGGACGACGTGCACCGCATGGCCGAGGCCAACAAGGCCTTTGCCCATTTCCGCTGGTAGCCGCGATTCACGAGTCCAGAGCGAGTTCCGATGCCCCGCACCGTCCCAGTCGAGCGCTACCGCAACATCGGCATTGCCGCGCACATTGACGCCGGCAAGACCACGACCACGGAGCGCATCCTGTACTACACCGGGCGGCTGCACCGCATGGGCGAGGTGCACGACGGCACCGCGACCATGGACTACATGGAGCAGGAGCAGGAGCGCGGGATCACGATCACCTCGGCCGCGACGACCTGTTTCTGGCGGGACCACCAAGTCAACATCATCGACACGCCCGGCCATGTCGATTTCACGGCCGAGGTCGAGCGCTCGTTGCGCGTCCTCGACGGCGCCATCGCGCTGTTCGACGCCGTGGCCGGCGTGCAGCCGCAGTCGGAGACGGTCTGGCGCCAGGCCGACAAGTACCAAGTGCCGCGGCTGGCATTCATCAACAAGATGGATCGAGTCGGCGCCAACTTCGATTACGCCGTGCAGACCATGGTGGATCGACTGAAGGCCAATCCCGTTGCGATCCAACTCCCGATCGGCTCGGAAGACCGCCTGCAGGGAGTGGTCGACTTGGTCGAGATGCGCGGCATCTTCTGGAAAGACGAGACGCTCGGCGCGGAGTACGAGGTCGGCGAGATTCCCGCGCACCTGGCGGACGAGGCCGCCGACCGGCACGAGAAGATGGTCGAGAAGATCGCCGAGGAGGACGAGCGGCTGTTCGAACTCTACGTCGACGGCGGCCAGATCGGCGTCAGCGAGCTCAAGGCCGCGATCCGCCGCGCCACCACGGCGATGCGCATCACGCCCGTACTGTGCGGCTCGGCCTTCAAGTACAAAGGCGTGCAGCGGCTGCTGGACGCGGTCGTGGACTATCTGCCGTCCCCGACCGACGTGCCGCCGGTGCAGGGCAGCAGTCTGGACGGCGGCGAGTCGATCACCCGCGAAGCCAGCGACGAGGCTCCGTTCTCGGCCCTGGTGTTCAAGATCTTGACCGACCCGTTCGTCGGCCAGCTTGCGTTCCTGCGGGTCTACTCGGGCCAGTTCCGGGCCGGGGGCAGCGTGTACAACGTGTCCAAGGGGCGCAAGGAGCGCGTCGGCCGGCTGTTGCGCATGCATGCCAACAAGCGCGAGGACGTGACCGACGCGCAGTCCGGCGAGATCCTTGCGGTGGTCGGCCTCAAGACCGTCCAGACCGGCGATACGATCTGCGACGCGGTGCAGCCGGTCGTGCTCGAGCAGATCGAGTTTCCCAACCCGGTCCTGTCGCTGGCGGTGGAGCCCAAGACCAAGGCCGACCAGCAAAAGATTGGCATGGCGCTGACCAAGCTGTCGCAGGAGGATCCGACCTTCCGCGTGCAGTCCGACGCCGACACGGGCCAGACGATCCTGTCGGGCATGGGCGAGCTGCACTTGGAGATCCTGGTGGACCGGCTGCTGCGCGAGTTCCAGGTAGCCGCGAACATCGGGCGGCCTCAGGTGGCCTATCGCGAGACCGTTCGCAAGGCGTCCGAGGGCGAAGGCCGCTTCGTGCGCCAGACCGGCGGGCGCGGCCAGTATGGCCATTGCAAGATTCGGATCGAGCCCATCGAGGGCTCCGATGTCGAATTTGAGAGCGAGATTTTCGGCGGTGCGATTCCGAAGGAATTCGTAGCCGCCGTCGAGAAGGGCGTCCGCGAGGCGCTGGGCAACGGGCTGCTGGCCGGCTACGAGACCGTCGGCGTGCGGGTGTGCGTCTATGACGGCTCGACGCACGAGGTGGACAGCTCGGAAGTGGCCTTCAAGGTGGCCGGCTCGATGGCGTGGAAGGATGCGGCCCAACGGGCCAAGCCGGCCCTGCTGGAGCCTGTCATGGCCATCGAGGTCGTTGTTCCGGAGGAGTACGTCGGCGACGTGATGGCGGACATCAATTCCCGCCGGGGCCGTATCGAAGGCATGGACTTGCGCGGTTCGACCCAGGTCATCCGCGCTTTCGTGCCGCTGGCAGAGATGTTCGGCTACGCCACCGCCCTGCGCTCGAAGACGCAGGGCCGGGGCAGCTACACCATGCACCTGCACACCTACGAGCTAGCGCCGGCGGCTGTGCAGGACGAAATCGTCAGCCGCATGCGCGGCAAGGTCATCAAATAGGACCGCGAGGACACCGGAGAGGAGAAGGGGAACATGGCAAAGGAAAAGTTTGATCGCTCGAAGCCGCACGTGAACGTGGGCACGATCGGTCACATCGACCACGGCAAGACGACGCTGACGGCGGCCATCACGCGGGTGCTGTGCAAGCACGACCCGTCCAACGAGGTGCGCTCGTTCGATTCGATCGACAACGCGCCGGAGGAGCGCGAGCGGGGCATCACGATCGCGACGGCGCACGTGGAGTACCAGACGGCCAACCGGCACTACGCGCACGTGGACTGCCCGGGGCACGCCGACTACATCAAGAACATGATCACGGGGGCGGCCCAGATGGACGGGGCGATCCTGGTGGTGGCGGCCACGGACGGGCCGATGCCGCAGACGCGCGAGCACATCCTGTTGGCGCGCCAGGTGGGGGTGCCGTACATCGTGGTGGCCTTGAACAAGGTGGACATGGTGGACGACGAGGAGTTGCTGGAGTTGGTGGAGTTGGAGGTGCGCGAGTTGCTCAGCGAGTACGACTTCCCGGGGGACGACGTGCCGGTGGTGCGGGTGTCGGCGCTGCAGGCGTTGGACGGGTCGGCGGCGGCGGAGCCGGGGATCGACGAGTTGATGCAGGCGGTGGACGACTACATCCCGACGCCGGAGCGGGACGTGGACCGGCCGTTCCTGATGCCGATCGAGGACATTTTCTCGATATCGGGGCGCGGCACGGTGGTGACGGGGCGCATCGAGCGGGGCCAGGTGAAGGTGGGCGAGGAGATGGAATTTTTGGGCATCCGGGAGACGCACAAGAAGGTGATCACGGGCGTGGAGATGTTCAAGAAGCTGTTGGACGAGGGCCAGGCGGGGGACAACGTGGGGTTGTTGGTGCGCGGGCTGGGCAAGGACGAGGTGGAGCGCGGGCAGGTGGTGGCGAAGCCGGGCAGCATCACGCCGCACACGAAGTTCAAGGGGCAGGTGTACGTGTTGAAGAAGGACGAGGGGGGCCGGCACACGCCGTTCTTCAACGGGTACCGGCCGCAGTTTTACTTCCGCACGACGGACGTGACGGGAGTGGCGAACCTGCCGGCGGGGACGGAGATGGTGATGCCGGGGGACAACGTGGAGTTGGAGGTGGAGTTGATCGTGCCGATCGCGATGGAGCAGGGCTTGCGGTTCGCGATCCGCGAGGGCGGGCGCACGATCGGCGCCGGCACCGTCGCCTCCATCGTCGAGTAGGATCCGCGCCGCGGCCAGAAGACTGCAAGGACAGCGAAAGCGATGCCGAAGGAAAGAATCCGGATCCGCCTCAAGGCGTACGACTCCCGCGTCCTCGACCAGTCGACTGGCGAGATCGTCAACACGGCCAGGCGCACCGGGGCCCAGATCGCCGGGCCGATCCCGCTGCCGACCGTGAAGAACAAGTACACAGTCTTGCGCTCGGTGCATACCGACAAGCGGTCCCGCGAACAATTCGAAATCCGCACCCACAAGCGGTTGCTGGACATTCTCGAGCCGACCCAGGACACGGTCGACGCGCTGATGCGCCTCGACCTGCCCGCGGGAGTGGACGTGGAGATCAAGGCCTTTGGCGGCTGAGCGCGGCGAGACGGGCGAACCTGACGCAGGAGAACATGGAGCGATGGCACCCGGAATCCTAGGAAAGAAGATCGGGATGACGCAGATCTTCGACGCCGAAGGGCGCGTCGTGCCGGTCACGGTGCTGCAGGCCGGCCCGTGCGTGGTCGTGCAGCGCAAGAACGTCGACCGCGATGGCTACGAGGCGATCCAGGTCGGCTTGGTCGACTTCATGCGCGAGAAGCTGGTCAAGAAGCCCCAGCGCGGGCATTTCGCCAAGGCCGACGTGGCGCCGATGCGCTTCCTGCGCGAGTTCCGCCTAGAAGACGGCGACGACGGCTTCCAGCCGGGTGACCGCATCTTGGCCGAGCACTTCAAGCCGAGCGAGAAGGTCAGCATCACGGGCACGAGCAAGGGCAAGGGTTTCCAGGGTGTCGTCAAGCGGTACGGATTCCGGGGCGGGCGCAAGACGCACGGCTCGATGTTCCATCGGGCGCCCGGGTCCATCGGACAGAGCGCTTGGCCGTCCCGAGTCTTCAAGGGCGTGCGCCTGCCTGGCCGCATGGGCGGGGATCGCGTCACGGTGAGCGGGCTTGAAATCGTCGAGGTCCAGCCCGACGACAACGTCATCTTGGTGCGCGGCGCCGTGCCGGGCCCCAACGGCGGGTACGTGTCGATCCGGAGAGGGAGGTAGGCAGCCATGCCGACCGTAGACGTAGTCGATCTGAACAACCAGCGAGTGGACTCCCTCGAACTGTCCGACGCCGTCTTCGCGGCAGCGGCCAACGAGGCCTTGGTGCATCAGGTGATCGTCGCTCACCAAGCCAACCAGCGAGCCGGCACGCACAAGGTCAAGACGCGCGGCGAGGTGGCCGGCTCTGGGCGCAAGCTGTGGCGGCAGAAGGGCACCGGGCGCGCCCGCATCGGCTCGCGGCGCTCCCCGATCTGGAAGGGCGGCGGCACCGTGCACGGGCCGCGGCCGCGCAGCTACCACCAGAAAGTGCCGCGCAAGATGCAGGTCGCCGCGCTGCGCTCCACGCTGTCGGCGCGGCTGAGCGAGAGCTGTATCACGGTTGTCCGCGACTTTGAACTCGCGAGCCACAGCACCAAGGAATTCCGGCTGGTGCTCGAGGCGCTCGGCCTTGGCAGGAACGTGCTGGTGGTGGAAAACCAGCCCAACCGCAACTTGGAGCTGTCGAGCCGCAACCTGCCGGAGGTGAAGCTGCTGTCAAGTTCGCAGCTCAATCCTTACGTCGTGCTCAAGCACAGGCGCATCCTGATGTCCGCCAGCGCGGCCCGCGCCTGCAGCGAGGTGCTCGCATGAGTCCGTTTGAAGTCATCGTCAGTCCGCTCATCACCGAGAAGGCCGAGATGGGCCGCGTCCAGGCCGAGACGCTGTGCTTCCGGGTGCATCTCAAGGCCACCAAGACCGACGTGAAGAACGCGGTGCGCGCAATCTTCAACGTCGAGGTCGATTCGGTTCGCACGGCGAGGTTTGTCGGCAAGATGCGCCGGCAAGGCCGCTACCAAGGGCGCCGCCCGGACTGGAAGAAGGCGTACGTGAAGTTGAAGCCGGGCCAGAAGCCGGTGGAATACACGCAGGTGTAGGGGACTGGGACCGATGCCGATCAAGACGTACAGGCCGAGAACGCCCACGCGGCGTTTCCAGACCACCACTACGCGGGAAGAGCTGACGCGCGACAGGCCGGAGAAGTCCCTGACCAAGGGCAAGACCAAGCACGGCGGACGCAACAATCGCGGGCGCATCTGCATCCGCTTCCGGGGAGGCGGAAACAAGCGCCGCTACCGCGAGATTGACTTCAAGCGCCAGAAGCACGGCATCCCCGCCAAGGTCGCCCAGATCGAGTACGATCCGAACCGCTCTGCGAACATCGCCCTGCTGCACTACGTCGATGGCGAGAAGCGCTATATCCTGCAGCCGGTCGGGCTCAAGACCGGCATGCAGGTCGAATCCGGCGAGGACGCCGACATCTTGGTCGGCAATGCGCTGCCGTTGCGGCGCATCCCGCCCGGCACGTTGGTGCACAACGTCGAGCTGCGACCCGGCAAGGGCGGGCAGATGGCTCGCTCCGCGGGGGCCGAAATCCGCTTGATCTCGCGCGAGTCCGGCTACGCCCTGCTGCGGCTGCCGTCCGGGGAGGTGCGCCGGGTGCTGGAGGACTGCATGGCGACCATCGGCAGGGTCGGCAACGTCGATCACGGCAACGTCTCGCTGGGCAAGGCCGGCCGCAAGCGCTGGCTGGGCAGGCGCCCCCACAATCGTGGCGTGACGATGAATCCGGTGGACCATCCGCACGGCGGCGGCGAAGGGCGCACATCCGGAGGCCGCCATCCGGTGACGCCGTGGGGCAAGCCGACGCGCGGCTACAAGACGCGCAGCAATCCGCGCACGGATCGCTACATCGTGTCCCGCCGCGGGAGCAAGAAGAAGGGCTAGGGGGCATCGAGATGGGTCGTTCATTGAAAAAAGGGCCGTTCTACGACGAGCACCTTCACAAGAAGGTCGAGGCTCTGAACAACTCTGGCGAGAAGCGCGTGATCAAGACGTGGTCGCGTCGATCCACGGTGCTGCCGGAATGGGTCAGCCACACCATCGCCGTGCACAACGGCCGCAAGTTCATTCCCGTGTTCATCACCGAGAACATGGTCGGGCACAAGCTCGGCGAGTTCGCCATGACGCGCACCTTCCGCGGGCATGCCGGCAGCGCGAAGTCTGGGCGGGGAGGGTAGCCGCATGGACGCTGTCGCGAAATGGAACTATGTCCGCATCTCGCCGCAGAAGGCGCGATTGGTGGCCGATCTGGTGCGTGGGCTGGGAGCCGAAGAGGCCGCGGACGTGCTGCACCGCACCAACAAGCGCGCGGCCGGGCAGATCCTGAAGGTGCTGCAGTCGGCGGTGGCCAACGCCGAGGATCTGGGCGGCGAGGTGGAGGACCTGCGGGTCAAGTCGATCGTGGTCAACGAGGGGCCGCGCATGAAGCGCATGCGCGCGGCCGCCCGCGGCCGGCCGGCGCCGTACGTGCACCGGCTCGCGCACATCGTGGTGACGGTCACCGATGAAGGCGCTGCCGAGCAAGAGGAGTTCAAGGCAGCCTAGGCTGCGGGAGTTTACCGCGAAGGAGACGTTATGGGTCAGAAAGTACACCCCTACGGATTCCGCCTGGGCTACACCAAGGTCTGGCGGTCGCGTTGGTTTGCCCAGAAGGGCTATGCCGACTTGGTCAACGAGGACATCGAGCTCAAGGCGATGTTGCGCAAGCGCCTCAAGGCCGCCGGCATCAGCTCGATCGAGCTGGATCGTCCGGGCACTCGGCTGCGCATCGCCATTCGGGCCGCGCGGCCGGGCATCATCATCGGCAAGAAGGGCTCCGAGATCGAGAAGCTCAAGGCCGAGCTGCAGCAGCGGACCAAGCGCGACATCTACATCGACATCCAGGAGGTCCACCGTCCCGAGCTTGACGCGCAACTGGTGGCCGAGTCGGTGGCCATGCAGATCGAGAAGCGCGTCAGCTTCCGGCGCGCCATGCGCAAGTCGGTCGAGTTCGCCCAGCGCTTCGGCTGCAAGGGCATCAAGATCTGGGTGGCGGGCAGGCTGAACGGCAAGATGATCGCCCGCAGCGAGTGGCACTTGCACGGTCGGCTCCCGCTGCAGACGCTGCGCGCCGACATTGACTACGGCTTCAGCGAGGCCAATACCACCTACGGCGTGCTGGGCGTGAAGTGTTGGATCTACAAGGGCGAGATCATCGACCCGCGCGGGGCGGCGATCCGCAAGACCGGTCGCGAGGATCCCGAGCCGGCCCGGAGGCGCGAGGCGCGCAGCCAGGCCGAACAGGAGCGCGAGCGCCTGCGGCGTCCGGCGTCCGCGCCGGCGTCCGCGCCGGCAGAGAGCGCCCCGCCGGCGTCCGCGCCGGCAGAGAGCGCCCCGCCAGTGTCGCCGCCCGCCGAGTCCGCCTTCCAGCCGCCGCTGGCGGGGGCTGGCACGGCTGCCGGCGGAGAGGAGGAATAGCGCCGTGTTGATGCCCAAGAAGACGCGTTATCGCAAGATGCACCGCGGCAATCGCCGCGGCAAGGCGTGGCGCGGCAGCGGCCTGGATTTCGGCGACTACGGGCTCAAGGCGCTCGAGGCGGCTTGGATCACCGACCGCCAGATCGAGGCCGCCCGCATCGCCATCAGCCGCCGCGTGAAGCGCGGCGGCAAGCTGTGGATCCGGATTTTTCCGGACAAGTCGATCACCAAGAAGCCTGCCGAGACCCGCATGGGCAAGGGCAAGGGGGCGCCCGAGCAATGGGTCGCGGTGGTCAAGCCCGGGCGCATGATGTTCGAGATCGAAGGCGTCGATGAGAGCGTGGCGCGCCGTGCCATGGATCTGGCCGCGCAAAAGCTGCCGATCCCGGTCAAGTTCGTCAGCCGGTTCAGCGGAGAGTTGCTATGAAGGCTAGCGAGTATCGCGACCTCACCCTCGCCGAACTCCAGCAGAGGGAGGCGGAAGCGCGCGAGCAGATGTTCAGGCTGCGCTTCCAGATTTCGATGGGCCAGGCCGAGGGCGTGCGCAAGTACCGCGCCACCCGCAAGGATCTCGCCCGCATCCTGACCGTGGCTGGCGAGAAGCGCCGGGCGACCGCGGCGGAGGAGGGCACCGATGCCTGAGCAGGGCCACAAGAACCGCAAGGTCGGCGTGGTGGTTTCCACCAAGTCGGAGAAGACCATCGTCGTGGAGGTCAGCCGGCGAGTGCAGCACCCGCTCTACCGGCGCTACATCACGCGCAAGAAAAAGTTCATGGCGCACGACGAGCAGGGCACCGCCAAGATGGGCGATCGCGTGCGCATCGTCGAGTGCCGCCCGCTGTCGAAGCGCAAGCGCTGGCGGCTCGAGGAGGTCGTCCTCAAGTCGAGCCAGGTTGAGATCAAGGTTCGCCGCAAGCGGCGGGAAGCGGCGGCCAGCTAGGCCGGCGCCGAGGGGAGGCAGACAACATGATTGGCATGCAGACTAGGCTGGCGGTGGCCGACAATTCCGGCGCCCGGCGCTTGATGTGCATCCTGCCCCGCGGCGGCTCCACCGGCCGCAAGGCGGGGCTGGGCGATGTTGTGATGGCCTCCGTCAAGGAGGCCGTGCCGGACTCGAACGTCAAGAAGGGTTCGGTCGTGCGCGCGGTCGTGGTGCGCATGCGCAAGGAGACGCGCCGCAAGGACGGCACCTACATCCGCTTTGACGAGAACGCGGCGGTGCTGGTCAACGAGGTGGGCGAGCCATTGGGCACGCGCGTCTTCGGGCCGGTGGCGCGCGAACTGCGCGACAAGCGCTTCATGAAGATCGTTTCGCTCGCGCCGGAGGTGCTCTGATGCCGAAAATGCGACGGCACCGCAAGCCGTTGGCGATGCACAAGACCAAGGTCAAGAAGAACGACACGGTCGAGGTGCTGACTGGCCGCAGCAAGGGCCTGCGCGGCCGCGTGCTGGAGGTGGACCGCAAGCGCGGCCAGTTGTTGGTGGAGGGGGCCAACATGGTCAAGAAGCATGTTCGCCCGAATCCGCAGAAACAGGTCAAGGGCGGCATTGCGGATCGCGAATCGATGCTGGACCTGTCGAACGTGAGAGTGGTGGGTGAGTGATGGCGGCCCTGCGATTGAAAGAGAAGTACTCCGAGTCGGTCGTGCCGGCGCTCCGCGAGGAGTTCGGCTACGGCTCCCCGATGGCGGTCCCCAGGCTGGTCGCCATCAAGCTCAATGTCGGCATCGGCAAGATCATCTTGCAAAAGCAGGACGGGGGCCAGAAGAAGAAGGCCGCCAAGGCGGATGCCGAGAGCGGCCGCCGGGTTCCGGTCAACCAGCGCGTGGTGGAAAGCACCGTACGGGAGCTGGCAGCGATCTCGGGCCAAAAGCCGGTCGTGACGCTGGCAAAGCGCCCCATTGCGGGCTTCAACCTGCGCGCGGGCGTGCCGGTCGGCTGCACCGTGACCCTGCGCGGGACGCGCATGTGGGAGTTCTTGGATCGCTTGATCGCTGTTGCGCTGCCGCGCGTGCGCGACTTCCAGGGCGTTTCGCCGAAGCTCGACGGGCGCGGCAACTACACCCTAGGGATCCAGGAGCACACGATCTTCCCGGAGATCGACTACACCAAGGTCGAAGTGATGAAGGGCATGAACGTAACCATGATTACGACTGCCCGCACCGACCGCGAGGGCCACACGCTGCTCAGGCTGCTGGGCATGCCGTTCCGGGCTGCCTAGGCGCTGAGGACTGCGAGGAGAATCATGGCGACAAAAGCCAAGAAGGCGCGCGAGCGCAAGAAGCTGCCCTTTAAGGTGCGCTACCGCAACCGCTGCCGGCGCTGCGGCCGGCCGCGCGGCTACATGCGCAAGTTCGAGCTGTGCCGCATCTGTTTCCGCAACTTGGCGCTGAGCGGCGAACTGCCGGGCGTGGTCAAGAGCAGCTGGTAGGAGGGGGAGATGCACAGCGATCCGATCGCCGACATGCTCACGCGCATACGCAACGGCATGGCTGCCAAGCACCACAAGGTCGAGATCCCGGGCTCGAAGGTCAAGATCGAGCTCGCCCGGATCCTCAAGGAAGAGGGCTATGTCGCCAACTACCGCGTGGCCACGGAGCAGAACAAGAAGACGCTCAAGGTCTACCTCAAGTACCGCCCGGATGACCGGCCGGTGATCACGCGCCTGACGCGCGTGTCCAAGCCTAGCCGCCGGGTGTACGTCGATTCCCAGCACATCCCGCGGGTGATCGGAGGCATGGGCGTCAGCGTGCTAACCACGTCCAAGGGCGTGATGACAGGCAAGAAGGCCAAGGGCTTGGGCATCGGCGGCGAGGTGCTGTGCACGGTCTACTGAGCAGTTTGCCGGGTGCGGGAGAGATACAATGTCGAGAATTGGTAAGTTGCCGATTGCGGTGCCGGACGGCGTCAAGATCGGAATCGAGCCTGGGCGCTTGAGCGTGGCAGGCCCAAAGGGCGAGCTCAGCGTTCCCGTCCCCGAGGGCGTGGCCGCGGAACTCGACGAGCGCACGCTGCGGATCACCTGCGCGGACGCTTCGAACACGGCCATGCAGGGGCTGACCCGCTCGTTGGCGAACAACTGCGTCACCGGCGTGACGCAGGGGTTCAAGAAGCGGCTCGAGATTGTCGGCGTCGGTTATCGGGTGCAGAAGACGGACCGCGTGCTGACCTTGCAACTCGGCTACTCGCACCCGATCGAGGTGCTGCTGCCGGACGGCGTGGACGCCTCGATCGAGGGCAATACGAAGATCGAGCTGTCAGGGGTCGACAAGCAGGTAGTGGGCCAGGTTGCGGCCTCGATCCGCTCGCTGCGCAAACCCGACCCGTACAAGCAGAAAGGCGTGCGGTACCAGGGCGAGCGCCTGCGCAGCAAGGAAGGCAAGAGTGGCGCCGCATAGGCGTCGGATTGACGGAGCGAAGCAGAGATGGTTTCCCAGGTTAACCGGAACGCTCGGCGGCGGCGGGTGCATGCCCGCATCCGCAAGCGGTTGCGCGGCACCGCCGCGCGCCCGCGGCTGGCCGTGTTCCGCTCGTTGCGGCACATCTACGCGCAGGTCATCGACGACGATGCCCAGCACACCTTGGCGACTGCGTCCACGGTGGGCGCCGCTTTCGGCGGCTACGGCGGCAATGTGGCTGCTGCCGCCAAGGTCGGCGAGATGATCGCGGAGCGCGCGCGGGAGTCGGGGATCGAGCAGCTGGTGTTCGACCGCGGCGGACACAACTTCAAGGGCCGCGTGCGGGCGGTCGCCGAGGCCGTCCAGAAGGCCGGCCTGCTGCCGCCCACGCGGGAGCGCCGGGAGCGCGACGAGCCCGCCGCGGCGGCCCAGGGCGGCAAGTCCGGCAAGGGCCGCAAGGCCAAGTAGGCCGAGCCGGGAGAGATAGGGACCGATGGAAGCAAGACACAACATCGAGCAAGCCGAGCTTCAGCTCACCGACGAGGTGGTGGAGATCAACCGCGTGACCAAGGTCGTCAAGGGTGGCAAGAACCTGAGCTTTTCCGCCCTAGTGGTGGTCGGCGACCCCGAAAAGCATGTCGTGGGGTTTGCCAAGGGCAAGGCCAAAGAGGTGCCCTCGGCGATCCGCAAGGCGATCGAGAAAGCGAAGAAGAACCTGATCCAGGTGAACGTGCTTGGCCCGACGATTCCGCACGAGGTGTTGGGGGTGTACGGAGCGGGCCGAGTCCTGCTCAAGCCCGCGCGCGAGGGCAAGGGCAAGATCGCCGGCGGTGCCGTGCGCAAGGTGGTCGAGGCCGCGGGCATCCAGAATGTGCTGACCAAGTGCATCGGCTCGCGCAACCCGCACAACGTGATCAAGGCGACCTTCAACGGATTGCAGCAGCTGCGCCACCACGAAGAGATCGCGCGGCTGCGCGGCAAGGACGTCAGCGAGATCCGGGGCGGTGCGTAATGGCTGAGATGATCAAGATCCGGCTCAAGCGGAGCACGATCGGCGCGCCCTCCAAGCTCAAGCAGGTGGTTCGCGGCCTCGGGCTGCGCAAGATCGGCCAGGTGGTGGAGCGGCCCGAGGGCCCGCCCATTCGTGGCATGGTGGCCAAGGTCCAGCACTTGGTGGAAGTCGTCGACTAGGCGGACACAGCGATGAAACTCAGCGATTTGCATCCAGCCCCGGGAGCGCGTCGCCCGCGCAAGCGTCGCGGCCGCGGCCCCGGCTCGGGCTTGGGCGTGACGGCGGGGCGCGGCGAGAAAGGCCAGCGCTCGCGCTCGGGCTACAGCGGCAAGCGCGGCTTCGAAGGCGGCCAGATGCCGCTGGTGCGGCGCGTGCCCAAGCGCGGCTTCAAGAACCCCAACCGCAAGGAGTACGCCGTGCTGAACGTAGCGCGTTTCGAGGAACTGGCCGGGGACGAATTCACGCCCGACGGCTTGCTCGCCGCGGGCACGGTCAGCAAGCTGCGCGATGGCCTGAAAATCTTGGGCAACGGCGAGATCACGCGGCCGATCGCGGTGACGGCGCACAAGTTCTCGGCCGCGGCGCGGGAGAAAATCGAGCAGGCGGGTGGCACGGCCACGGTGGTCGGCGCGGAGGCGGAAGCGAAATCATGAAGTGGCTCGAAGCCTGCGTGAACGTGTTCCGCGTCCCGGACCTGCGAAACCGGCTCCTGTTCACGCTGTCGATGCTGGCGGTTTACCGCGTGGGCGGGCACATTCCCACGCCGGGCGTGAACACCGAGGAGCTGCAGCGCATCTTCGAAGCGGCGCGCGGCACGGCCTTGGGCTTCCTCGACTTGTTCTCTGGCGGCCAGCTCAGCCAGCTGACGATCTTCGCCTTGGGGATCATGCCGTACATCACGGCTTCGATCATCTTGCAGCTGCTCACCGTGGCGGTGCCCACGCTGGAGCGGTTGCAGAAGGAGGGCGAGCTGGGCCGACGCAAGATCACCCAGTGGACGCGCTACCTGACGATCGGCATCAGCATCGTCCAGTCCTTCGCCTATGCACAGCTCGTGGTCCAGCAGGGGCTGGCCTACAACCCCGGCTGGGGCTTCCGCCTGATGACGATCCTGACCCTGACCACGGGCACGGCGTTCATCATGTGGCTGGGCGAGCAGATCACCGAGCGGGGCATCGGCAACGGCATGTCGCTGATCATCTTCGCGGGCATCGTGGTTGGCCTGCCCGGTGCGACGCAGAACATTTACGAGAACGTTTTCGTGACGGGCCAGTGGAACGTGCTGGCGGCGGTGGTGATCGTGGTCGCGATGGTACTCGTGGTCGGCTTCATCGTCTTCGTGGAACGCGGCGAGCGCAGGATTCCGGTGCAATACGCGCGGCGCGTGGTGGGGCGGCGCATGATGGGCGGGCAGTCCACGCACCTGCCGCTGAAGGTCAATGCCGGAGGCGTGATCCCGGTCATTTTTGCCTCGTCGATCCTGTCGCTGCCGCAGACCCTGACGCTGATGTTCAGCGACAGCCCGTTCCTGTCGCGGTTGCTGGAATCGGTGCGCCCTGGCGAGCCGCTGTACGAGCTGATCTACGTGGTGGGCATCGTCTTCTTCTGCTTCTTCTACGTCTCGATCATCTTCAACCCCAACGAGGTGGCCGACAACATGCGCAAGTACGGCGGGTTCATCCCGGGCATCCGCTCGGGCAAGCCCAGCGCCGAGCACATCAACGATATCCTGACCAAGCTGACCTTGGTGGGCGGCCTGTACCTGGCCACGATCTCGCTGATACCGGATTTGATGCTGCACGGGGCAAAGATCCACCATCTGCCCTTGATCGGCAACTGGGCGGACGCCAACATGCCGCGCTGGCTGCTGGAGGGGCTGAACGTGAACTTCTACTTCGGCGGCACCTCGTTGCTGATCGTGGTCGGCGTGGCGATGGATACGGTCAATCAGATCGAGTCGCAACTGCTGATGCGCCACTACGAAGGCTTCACGCCGCGCGCGGGCAGGATCAGGGGGCGCCATTCGCTCGCCTAGCGGGCGGCGCGCCCGGCGGGCGCGCGGCGGAACTTGGCCATGATCGTGCGCAAGAGTCCAATGGAGATCGAGCGGATGCACGCCAGCGGGCAACTCGTCGCCCGCGTCCTGGCCGCCCTGCGCGCCATGGTGCGCCCGGGCGTGACCACCATGGACTTGGAGGAGGTCGCCGTGTCGATGATCGGCGCGGCCGGCGCGACCGCGGCCTTCAAGGGCTACTACGTGCCCGCCGCGCGCAAGAAGTTCCCGGCGGCCCTGTGCACATCGGTGAACGACGAGGTCGTGCACGGCATCCCGTCGCGCAAGCGAGTGCTGCGGGAGGGCGATATCGTCAAGGTCGACTGCGGCGTGCTGCTGGACGGCTACTACGGCGACTCGGCCACGACCATCCCGGTCGGCTCGGTGTCGCGCGAGACGGAGCTGCTGTTGCGGGTCACCTGCGAGGCCTTGGACTTGGCAGTCCAGCAAATGGTCGACGGGCGTCGCTTGTTCGATCTCAGCCGGGCCGTGCAGGGGCACGTCGAGAGCGCGGGCTTCTCGATCGTGAAAGAGTTTGTGGGCCACGGCATCGGTCGACAGCTGCACGAGGACCCGCAGGTGCCCAACCACGTGGACCCGAAGGTGCCGAACCCGCGCTTGCGGGAGGGCATGGTGCTGGCGATCGAGCCAATGGTCGCGGCCGGCGACGCCCGCACGCGCATCTTGCGGGATCGCTTCACCGCGGTGACCCGGGACGGTTCGAACGCCGCTCATTTCGAACACTGCGTGGCCGTCACAGCGAACGGCCCCCGACTGCTGACGACGGTTTGAAGGATGGAACGCGGGCTAACATGGGCGCGGAGCGCGGAGCGGCGGGAGGCGTCGGCGAGGCCGCCGAGGCGTCGGGCACGGTGCTGGAAGAGCTGCCGAGCCTGCTGTTCCGCGTACGGCTCGACAGCGGCCACGTCGTGGCCGCGACGGCGACCGGGCGGCACCGGATGGACTTCCTCCGGCTGTTGCCGGGCGATCGAGTGCGGCTGCGCCTGTCGCCGCGGGACTCGACTAGGGCGAGGATTGTAGGACGGTTGGAGCAATGAAGGTACGAGCATCGGTGAAGAAGCTTTGCAAGGATTGCAAGATCATCCGGCGCAAGGGCATCCTGCGGGTGATCTGCATCAACCCAAGGCACAAGCAGCGCCAGGGTTGAGCTGGCGAGGAGAGCGAAAATGGCGAGACTGGAAGGCGTCGACATTCCCGACAACAAACGGGCGGAAGTGTCGCTGACATACCTGTACGGCATCGGGTTCACGCGGGCGCGCTCGCTGCTGCACCGTGCCGGCATCGATTTTGGCAAGCGCATGGGGGACTTGGATGATCGCGAGATCACCGCCCTGCGCCAGCTGCTGGAAGAGGAACAGGCGGTGGAGGGCGATCTGCGCAAGGAAGTGCAGCTCAACATCCGGCGCTTGATGGAGATCGGCTGCTACCGCGGACTGCGCCACAGGCGCGGGCTGCCGGTCAGGGGCCAGCGGACGCACACCAACGCGCGCAGCCGCAAGGGCGCGCGCCGCGGCCAGATCGCGAACAAGAAGAAGGCGACCAAGTAGGCGCTAGGAGAGTGGACTGATGGCAAATCCGAAGGGCAAGGGCAAGAAGCGCTTCAAGAGCCGCCAGAAGAAGAACGTGCCGGTTGCAATCGTGCACGTGCAGGCAACGTTCAACAACACGATCGTCACCTTCACCGATCTGGAGGGGCGCACGATCTCGTGGTCGAGCGCCGGCTCGCTGGGCTTTCGCGGCTCCCAGAAGGGTACGCCGTTCGCGGCGCAGCAGGCCAGCCTGACGGCCGCCAATGCGGCCAAGGAGCATGGCGTGGGGCGCGTGGCGGTGCGCGTGAAGGGACCCGGCGGCGGGCGCGAATCGGCCATCCGCGCACTTGCGAGCGCGGGCATCCAGGTCACGCATATCAAGGACGTGACACCGATCCCGCACAACGGCTGCCGTCCGCCGAAGAAGCGCCGAGTCTGAGTGCAGGGAGAATCGCATGGCAAGAAATCGAGGACCGGTCGTGCGCCGTTCGCGGCGCCTGGGCATGGCATTGGATCCGAAGTCGGAACGCTTGCTCGACAAGCGCCCGTATGCGCCGGGTCAACACGGCAAGACGCAGCGGCCGCGCAAGATGCTGGGCTACGCCCTGCAGATGCAAGAGAAACAGCGGGCGCGATTCATGTATGATGTATTAGAGCGCCAGTTCCGCAAGTACTACGAACGTGCCGCCCGGCAGCCGGGCGTCGTGGGCGACAACCTGCTGGCGATGCTGGAGCGGCGCTTGGACAACGTGGTCTTCCGCTTGGGCTTTGCCGTTTCGCGGCGCCAGGCTCGGCAGATCGTCAACCACGGTCACGTGCAGGTCAATGGCGGCAAGGTTGACATCCCCTCGTATCAGGTGGCGGATGGCGATGTTGTCGAGATTCGCGAGCGGAGCCGCGAGCACGGCGGCATCCGGCTAGCCTTGGATGCGCCGGTGTCGGCGTCGCCGCCGGCTTGGCTGGAGCGGGGGTCGGAAGACTTCCGCGGGCGAGTGCTTAGCGCGCCGTCCAAAGAGGACCTCGAGAACACACAGATCAACGCGCAATTGATCGTCGAGTTGTACTCGCGGTAGGCCGGGGCAAGCTAGGTCACCAGCGCAGGGCAAGGGAGAGGCAGACATCACATGTTGTGGAAAGGATTCCAGAAGCCGAAGCGCCTAGCGGTCAACTCGGATTCCCTCAGCGAGAAGTACGGCAGCTTCAGCGCCCAGCCGTTCGAGCGGGGTTTCGGCACGACCATAGGCAATTCGCTACGGCGGGCGCTGCTGAGTTCGATCGAGGGCGCGGCGATCACCGCGGTCCGCATCGAGGGCGTGTCCCACGAGTTCAGCTCGATACCTGGCGTTGTCGAGGACGCGTCGGACATCATCCTGAATTTGAAGCAGATCCCCCTGCAGCTGCACGGCGAGGGAGCGCGCACGTTCCGGCTGCGCGTCACCGAGCCCGGCGACGTGACCAGCGGCGCGATCGAGGCCGACTCGGGCGTGGTGATCCTTGATCCGAACGTGCATATCGCCACGATCAATGACGAGGCCGTGCTGGACATCGAGATGCGCGTGCGGATGGGGCGCGGATATGTCTCGGCCGAAAAGAACTACGAAGAGGACCTGGCGGTGGACTTCATTCCGATCGATTCCGTGCATTCGCCGGTACATCGGGTCAAGTACGGGGTCGAGCAGGCGCGCCTAGGCCAGACCACCGACTTCGAGAAGTTAAACCTCGAGCTGTGGACCAACGGCGCGGTGACGCCGCAAGACGCGATCGGGCTGGCTGCGAAGTTGCTGAAGGATCACATGCAGATCTTCATCAACTTCGAGGAAGACGGCGTGGTGGAAGACGTGCTGCCGGAGGTCGAGGGCGATCTCACGGCGGAGCACTTCAACAAGTCGATCGAGGATCTCGAGCTGTCGGTGCGTTCGTTCAACTGCTTGAAGAACGCCAACATCCAGACGATCGGGGATTTGGTGGTGCGCACGGAGAACGACATGATGCGGGTCAAGAATTTCGGCCGCAAGTCGTTGTTGGAGATCAGCGACATCTTGCAGTCGATGGGCTTGGAGTTCGGCATGCTGCAGGACGAGCGCGGGCGGCTGGTTCCGCGCCAGTCCAGCGACGGATAAAGAGCGGGGAGCGAGGGCGATGAGGCACAGGAAGGGCGGCTTCAAGCTGCAGCGTGACCCGTCCGCGCGGCGGGCGTTGCTGCGCAGCTTGACCACGAGCGTGATCCTGCACGAACGGATCGAAACGACGGTAACGAAGGCGAAGGCGGTGCGGCCCAGGGTGGAGCGGGTGATCACCTTGGCGAAGCGTGACACCTTGCACGCCCGTCGACAGGCGGCCGCATACCTGTTCGAGCCCAGGGCAGTGAAGAAGCTGTTCGACACGATTGGCCCGCGCTTCGCGGATCGCCAGGGCGGCTATACGCGCATCATGCGTCTGGGGACGCGTCCGGGTGACGGGGCCGAGATCGCCATTCTTGAACTCCTCGGGGCCCAGTTGGAGAAGAAAGCCGAGACCAAGCAGCAGCGGCGCGAGTCGCGCATGAGCCAGGAATCGGACGCCGCGGCCGATCCCGCCACAGAGCCGCTCGCGGCAGATGACGCCGAGGCTGAAGACGCCGAGGCGTCCGAAACCAAAGAGAAGCCTTAGTTGTGACGCCGCTGGCGGTGTTCGAGGCCTTTCCGCGCCGGCTGCCCAACGCGGGCATTGCGCCAGTCGCGCTCGCTTGCCTGCTGGCGGGTGCCGCCTGTCAAGAGCCTGGCGGGGAGGATCTCGCGGCCGAGGTCAACGGCGAGCGGATCACCTACGCCGATCTGGACCGCTATGGTTGGTCCAAGCTGCCGGACGCCCAAGAGCCGGAACCAGCTCCGGACCCCAGCCAGGAAATGTCGCGGCGCTTCGGCTTGCTGCGCGAGTTGATCGACCAGCGGATGCTGCTGCAACGGGCGGCGGCCATGGGCCTGATAGCGACCGACGCCGAAGTGGACGCGGCCGCCGAGCGCCACGTGGTCGAATATGGCACGCAGGAGGCCTTGGAGGGGTTTCTCCGCAGCAGGGGACTGTCGCTGGACGAGTTTCGGGTGGAATTGCGGCGCAGGTTGACCGTAGAGCGGCTGGTCCAAACTGAGATCTCGTCTCGCGTCGAGCTCAGCGCGAGCGAGATGCGAGAGTACTACGACAGCCACGAGAGCGCCTTCTCGGTGTACGAGGAGCAGATGCACCTGGCCCAGATCCTCGTCTCGGTCACAGAGGCGTCGCCTATCCCGAACCTGCGCAACGATGACGCCGCGGGCCGCGACGAGGCGCTCGAAAAGATCCAGTGGATTCGCGACGAGCTCGCGGGCGGGGCCGAATTTGAAAAGCTGGCCCGCGAATATTCGGAGGATCCGATCTACGCTGCTACAGGCGGTGACATGGGGTTTATTCCGCAGTCGGCCTTGGAGTCGACCGACATCCGCCTGAGGCGTGCGATGGTCGCGCTGAAGCCGGGTGAGTATTCCAAGGTGGTGGAGACGGATGGCGAGTTCCGCATCCTGCATCTGATCTCGATCGAGCCGGCCGGGCAGCGCCCGTTCGAAGATCAAGACGTGCAACGCTCGATCGAAGCCGTGTTGATGAATCGCAAGGAGCAGTTGCTGCGGGCGGCCTTCTACGAGGTCGAGCGCAACCGGGCGCGGATTCGCAACAATCTCGCCGAGCGGGTGATGGCCGACTACGGCGTCGCGAACTGAGTTCCCGCCATGGTCGCGGGGGCGTGATATACTCCCATCTCCGGTGCATGTCGCAGACGGCATTCTTCCAGTGACCGGCTGCGTCGCCGCGCACGTGGCGAGTTGCGCATGGTTGGGGTTCAGCTGCCGCAAGGTCGAGGTCCCGGAAGCTTCCAAGATGGGGCTGGGCGCCGCCGCGACGTTCGTTGTGTCAACGATTCAGTTCCCGATTCTGGGCGTTCCGATGCACTTGGGCCTGTACGGTCTGCTGGGCATCGTGCTGCAGCTTCGGGCGTTCCCGGTGCTCTATGCCAGCCTGTTGTTCCAAGCCTTGCTGTTACAGCACGGAGGACTGTTGTCGCTGGGTGTAAATGCGCTGAACATGGGTTCCGGAGCCCTGATCGGCTGGGGGGTGTGGCGGCTCTCGCCGGTGCCCCCGCGGGTGCGCTCGGCGGCGGCGGGCTTTCTCGGAGCAATGGTCCCCGTGCTGCTGCTGGCGTGGGAATTCGAGCTGGCGGATTACGGGCGCGGATTTTTTGCCGTGGCCGGAGTCCTAGCCGGCGTGGCTGTGTTGGAAGCGGCCGTGACACCGCTGGCCGTAGGGTTTTTCCAGCGCGTGAAGCCCGAGATTCTGCTGCCGCAACAGCGATGAGCGGTCTGTTTCCGCTGATGGCGGCGCTGTGCCTGTTGCTGCCCGCTGGGTTGCGCGCCCACGGCTTGACGGCCGAACTAGTGCCCTCCGAGCAGGCGGTGATCGTGAAATGCGCCTATACCAACGGCGATCCTGCCGAAGCCGAGGTGTTGGTCCGCTCCCCATCTGATGCCACGCGCTATTTCGCGATCATCCGGACCGATCCGTCAGGGGTGGCGCGCTTCGAGCCGGACGAGGCCGGGCAGTGGAGCTTGACCGTGGACGACGGCTTGGGCCATCGCGCCAGCCTGCGATTCAGCGTGGATCGCGAGGGGGGCGTGCGACCCGTCGATGGGAGAGCCTCCGGTCTGGGACGCTACTTGGCGCTGGCGCTGGCCTGCACCGGGCTGTTGGTTTGGTGGCGCCTGCTCAAGCGCAGGGCGAGCACATGAGGCCGTCCGACGCCGCCACTGCGGCCCCCGCCTCTCCCCTGACGGGCGCGGACCCCCTCGTCAAGCTGTGCGCGGCGTTGTGCGCGGTGCTAGTGATCTCGACGTTCCCGCCTGGTGCCGACTGGCGTTGCACCGCGGCCATCGGAATTCTGGCCCTGTTGTGGCTGGCAGCGCGCGTGCCGGCGCGATATGTGATCCGTCGGCTGCTGGCGGCAACGCCGTTCATTGCGATGGCAGCGGCACTGCCGGTCGCTGCCAGCGTGCCTGAGGGCGGTGCGCTGGCCTTCGCGGTGGCGTGGAAGGCCTGCTCGGCCATTCTGCTGCTCTCCATCCTTGCAGCGACAACGCCCGTCGAAGACATTGTCGACTCCCTGCGGCGCTTGGGCGTGCCGAGGGGCTTTGCCTTGACGACGGTGCTGATGCACCGCTATTTGTTCGTGCTGCTCGACGAGTGGCGAGGCATCGCACGAGCGCGGGAGTGTCGGACTGGCGGCACGGTTAGAGTCGGCCGCACGCGCATTTGGGCCAACCAAGCCGCGATGGTGTTCGTGCGGGGCTGGGACCGGGCCGAGCGGGTGGCCCAAGCGCTGCTGACGCGAGGCTTCCAAGGGGACTTCCCGCGCCTGAGACGGTCGCGGCCGCCCCTGTCTCAGCTGGCCTGCGGAGTCGCTCTGCCGCTCGCCATCGCGCTGCTACGGATAGCTTAGGTCCAAGCGGCGCGCCCAGATGTTGCGGTAGCGTACGGGGTTGCCGTGCGCTTGCAGCAGCAGGCCCAGCTCCGGTTCGTGTGGAGCGTACTGGCTAGGGGCGCGGTGTCGCATGGGCCCCATCATTTCCTTGCGGTGGTGCAGCAGCACGCCGTTGTGGAACACGGTGACGTAGGCGGGCTTTTCGAGCTTGTCGCCAGCGAAGCGGGGGGCCTCGAAGACAATATCGTATGTCTGCCACTCTCCGGGCTTGCGGGAGGCGTTGACCAGTGGCGGATATTGCCCGTAGATGGCTCCCGCTTGTCCGTCGGCATAGCTGATGTTGTCGTAGGAATCCAAGACTTGGATCTCGTACAGTCCCATGATCAAGACGCCGCTATTGCCGCGCTGTTGACTGTTGCCGCGCGGCTCGGGCGGGGTGGACCACTCGATATGCAACTGCACATCGCCGAACTTCTGCTTGGTGATGTGGCTGCCCGTGCCGGGCACGACCTCCATGTACCCGTTCTCGACCTTCCAGGTCGGTGCCGAAGTCTCGCCGCGCCTACGTTCGAGCCAGTTCGACAAGTCCTTGCCATCGAAGAGTACGACGGCATCCGATGGCGGCTGGCCCTGTTCTGCCGGTGTGCTGGCCGTGCCGGGCTCGACCAAACGCGGCCGCGGTCTGGCGTCGTCATGCACCCGCCAGCGATCACCGGGCAGCAAGGGCGTATCGGTGTAGCCGGTGGGGGCGGGCTTGTGCTCTTCGGCAGGCGCGGCCGTCGCCAGCAATGCCAAGAGGGTTAGGGCGAATACGATTTTCTTCATAGTGCTGCTCGCAGCGATTACAGTATTCCACAACTCGGGATCGGTGTGTACGGTTTGATAGACTGCCTGA
The DNA here is from genome assembly GCA_965207255.1 of Bryobacterales bacterium. Lineage (GTDB taxonomy): Bacteria > Acidobacteriota > Terriglobia > Bryobacterales > UBA6623 > VXMF01. The sequence continues at coordinate 3,775,911 of OZ242276.1, forward strand.
GTCCGATGCAACAGCCCCGAAATGAAGACAGTCTGGTAACCGTGTTCTCTTCAAGGAGCCATCTGGCCAATGTCGAGGCAGAAGTCATTCAATCGCTGCTTGAGTCAGCCGGTATCGGGTGCTGGCTGGCACGAGAGAACGTAATCCAGCAGCCGGTAGGCAACGTATTGGTGAAAGTGCTGGAGTCCAACGCCGAAGATGCCAAGGCCCTGCTGCGCGACGCCGTGGCAGAGTCGGAGGCCGAAGAGCGATGAGCCGGACCGCGCAATGGCTGGCTTGGGTGCTCGCGCTGGCAGCGTTGGCGCTGGCAGTGGCTTTGAGCCGACCAGGCCGTGAGTCCCCGCCACGGCTGGTAGTGCTGCTTACGATCGACCAGCTGCGCGCCGACTACATCACTCGATTCGAGGCGCACTACAGCGGGGGACTGCGCTGGCTGCTGGAGCGCGGGGCCTACTTCACGGACTCCTCGTATCGCCATTCCGGCACGGTAACCGGTGCTGGGCACGCGACGGTCGCGACGGGCATGCACCCGTCCACCCACGGAATCGTGGGTAACTCTTGGCGGGAAGCGGGCAAGGGCGCGGTCTATTGCGTGAGTGATGACCGGCATGCCGCGGTGGGCGGCCCTGGCGATGGTGTCTCGCCGCACGCGCTATTGGCGGACACGCTGGGAGACAGGCTCAAGGCTAGCAGCCCAGAATCCGTAGTCTACTCGCTCTCGACCAAGGATCGCTCGGCCGTGCTGCTGGGAGGGCGGCGCGCCGATGGCGCGTTCTGGTATAGCCCTGACTGTGGCTGCCTCGTTTCGTCGACGTACTATGGCGGCGCGCTGCCTGCTTGGTTGCGGGAATTCAACGACGCTGGACCGGCCTCGTCTTATGCGGGGCGTGGCTGGACCAGGCTCGAGGCCGACATCGGCCTTTACGAACGGCTGGCGCGCGCGGACTCCTTTCCGACCGAAGGTGGAGGCACAGACAGCGTGTTTCCGCACAGCCTCGGCGAGACGGGCTTTGAATCGGCGCTGATCAGGACCCCGTTTTCGGACGAAATCGTGCTGGACGCGGCGCTGGCAGCCGTCCGCTCGGGCGAGCTCGGTGCGGATGCAGCTCCCGACCTGCTCGCCATCGGCCTTTCGGCGACGGACGCGATAGGGCACAGGTACGGCCCGTTCAGTCAGGAAGCGATGGACAACCACCTCCGCCTAGACCGTCGATTGGGGCAGTTTCTGTCCGCATTGGAGGAGGAAGTGGGCTTGGAGCGGGTCGCGATCGCTTTGACCGCGGACCACGGCGCGCTCCCGCTGGTGGAACACATCGCCGCCGAAGGGGTTGACGCCCTGCGGCTGTCGACGGACGACTTCTGGAACGCGGCGCGGCCTGGGATCGAATCGTGCGGGTCCGGCGGCATCGCCGAGATTGTCGACAGTGTTGGCGGCAGCAATCTCTATTGGAACGAGGCCGGATTGTCGGCGCGGGGTGTGTCGCGGCTCGACGCCAGCCGGTGCGTGGCCGAGGTGCTGCGGTCGCAGTCTGTCGTCGAGGAAGTTTGGACTGCCGAGCAACTCGCTGCCGGCGGCGGCCGGGGCGTTGCGGTGCTGTTTGAGAATTCTTACTTCAAGTCGCGCTCCCCGCACTTGCAGGTGCAGTTTCGCCCCCACGTCTATCCGGGCGGGTCGACCGGTACCGGCCACGGAACGGCGCACGACTACGACCGCCGCGTGCCCGTGCTTCTGGCGGGACCGGGCATCTTGCCGGGACGCTATCGCGACGTGGCAGGGCCGGAAGACGTGGCTCCCTCGCTGGGGGTCATTCTGGGACTGGACATGAGCCTAGAGCGCGACACCCGCGTATTGCGAGAGGCTCTGCTCCGCCACGGCGAATGATGCCGGTCCGATGGCGCAAGGGCGCCCGCGGCCCCTCGGAGCGCGCGACGTTTCGGGATCCCGAGACCGGAGTTCGCGTGCATCGCCTGACCGCTCACGCCTCGATCAGCCACCCCACGTACTTCTTGCAGTGTTCGTTCGCTCCGGACCAGTCCTCCCTGCTGTTCACCGGCTATCGCAGCGGCACGGCGCAACTGTTTACAGCAGGGTTTCCGGACGGGGAGATTCGCCAACTGACGGATGGCGCGGCGATACATCCGTTCTCGGCACTGATCGCGCCGGACGGCGCGATCCTGTTCGTGCGCGCCGGCTCGATTTGGCGGCTCGAGCCCGACAGCTTGGAGGAGAGTTTAATCCTCGACAGCGGCGGGCAGCTCGGCGAGTGTTCCTTGAGCGCCGACGGAGCGTGGTATGTGGCCGCTTGCAAGCGCCCGGATGGTTGGGGCTTGGTCGTTGGCACTCTGGACGGCAGGACAAGCGGATTCGTCCAATTCCCCCGCACGGTCATCCACCCGCAGTTCAATCCTGTGAACCCCGAGTGGATCGAATTCGCCGGCGATCCGGCACCGCGCATGCACCGCGTGCGCCGTGACGGCACCGGCATGGAGTGCCTCCATGAGCACGGCAATGACGAGTTCATCGTGCACGAGACGTTCTTGGGCGAGTGCGAGGACTTGGTGTTCTGTGTCTGGCCTTTCGCGCTCCGGCGCCTGGACTGGCACAGCGGCAAGATATCGACTGTGAGCGAGTTCAACGCTTGGCACATCACCGCGAATCGGGCCGGCACGCAGATTCTGTGCGACACGGCGCATCCCGACATCGGGCTGCAGCTGGTTGACGTCGCCAGCGGGTCGCGCAGGCAGTTGTGCAGGTCCGGGGCGAGTTCGCAAGGCACGCAGTGGCGCCTTTCGCGCTATGCGCTGGCTGAAGATTGGGAGCGGGCGCGGGCAGCTGCCGACAAGGGGCGGGCGCTGAGTTGGATGGAGATGGCCGCAGACAGCGTGTACGGGCCGCAGTGGACACATCCCCATCCATCGTTCTCCCGCGACGAGACGATGGTCGTCTTCGCAAGTGACATGTCGGGCTGCACGCAGGTCTACGTGGCAGAGATCGCGGAGCGGTCTTCGCGCTCAGTTGTCGAGGTTGAATAGGCCGCGAAAGTTCGCGCTGGTTTGCCGCGCCACTTCCTCGAGCGCGACCCCCTTGACGCTTGCCAGCGTGCGCGCCGTCTCCACGACGAAGCGCGGCTCGTGTTGGGGCGAATTGCTCCAACTTTAGCGCAGAAATCCTGCGATTTCGCCTCCGGCAGCCGACAGGGAAGCGGCCAATTCCGGAGTCGCTCGTCTGGTCAGGTCACCACGCTCCGCACCACGGCTATAAACACGGTCCCGTAGGCAATTGTGGTGATTCCGAGGGCGATCCTGCGCCACAGCGGCGGTCGTACTTCCGGCGGCAGCAGCCGAGTGTTCACGAGGAGGATCTGGACACTGGAGAAGGCCAGGACGAGGCCGCCAACATTTCCGAGCCACTTCATCATTTCCATGGCCGTACCCCAGCGGACAGCCAGCCCGTACCAAGCCGTGAAGCCGAGGAACAGAGCGTAATAAAGAGTCCGCGCGTGGTTCCGGACCAGCCCGCGGATCGCGGGACTGCCAGCCCAGGCGATGTCGGTCAGCATCCGCACCAGGACCTCCGTGTTTCCCAAGTGTGTCGAGAACAGCACCCAGAAGCCGTTCAGCAGGGCCAGGAACCAGAATCCCTGCCATACATTCAGCGCTAGGTATTCGGCCTGGTACGCTCCCGCGCCGATCTGGGAAAGATCCGTGCCAGGCGGCACGACGCTGGCTGCAAGGTTCACGTTTAGGAACATCCCGACGAAACAGCCAGCAGCCCATAGCCATACCTGGTCGGCACGGGCGTATTGCCACCAGCGCTTCCAGCGGGCCAGATTGGCAGCGCTGGGCCGGAACACGCTTCCGGTCGGAGCGACATGCACCGCCAGGGAACTCGTTGCGGACGCTATCGCGCCCGAGTGGGCAGCCATGCCGAAGCCCTTGTCTCGGAACCAGTTGGAAATTGCGAGGTTGCCGAAGCCTCCGGAGCCGGAAGAGGCGGCGAGAGCGCCCAACAGGGCCAGGTCAATGCCTTCGGGCAGCCCGCCGACCGAGAAGAACCCAACTATGGTTGACACCCAGTCCCGGGCGGGTACGAAGCACACGTTGACGAACGCCAGGAAGCCGAAGATGAATGCCACCATCACCCAGGAAACGCGCTCCAGGGTGCGCTCGATCGTTTCCCCGAACAGCAGGATGACCAATGCGAGGGCGAGAACGCCATAGGTTGCAACAAGGAGGGAGCCGCTGTCCTGCGCGCCCGGCATGCGTCCCGCAAACGTCGCGAAAACCGTGGCAGCTGTGCCCGCAGCAAGGGCAGGCATGCCGACTTGAGCGACGCAAAGCACCGCGTAGACCGGAGCCCACAGCCGCGGTCCCGGCCGCAGCCTCATGAAACCCGTGATGACCGGCTCGCCGGTGTACATCGTGTAGCGAACCGCTTCAAGGTTGAAGAGAAGTTGCAGGACGATCGCCAGGGTGGCGATCCAGAGCAGGCTCCGACCGAACTGGACACCGATCGCCGGCCCCACGAGCCACTCGCCCCCGCCAATCGAGGAGGCTAGTAGGATCGCGCCCGGACCGATCACGCGGAAGAGGTTCCGCAAGGTGAAGGGAGGGGGTTCCGGTAGGTCGCGGGTTTCCCAAGGGGGCAAGGTCTTCATGTTGTCTTCCGCCTGGCCGATCTCTGGCCGTCGCGCTTTAGCCTTCCTCCCGGTACCGGAGTTGCGGCAGGACTGCGGCCTTGCGCTTGCGGTCCACCAACTCGTCGTAGCGCAGCAGGGCGCCGAGATCCTCACCCCTCAGAACAGCCTGAGTGATCCGGATCTCGACCTCGTGCAAGCGCTCTGCCGAATCAAGGGTCTCCTCGACACGCTCCCCGGGAACCACGGCAACGCCGTCCGCGTCGCCCACGACCCAGTCCCCTGGCCTGACCGGGAGTCCCCCGCATTGAACCGGTACCTGGAGCTCGCCAAGGTACTCGGCCCCACCTGCGTTCGGCACGACGGCTCGGGCGAACACCGGCAGGGTATCCCGCACAATCTCGGCGCTATCCCGAATCGCCCCGTCAACGACGACGCCGGCCAGTCCCTTCAGCCGGGCGGCGTGCGTAATGATGCCGCCCCAAAGGGCCGTGTTACGGTCGCCGCGACCGTCAATCACTAGGACATGGTTCGGCGGACACTCCGAGAGCGCCTTGCCCACCATCAGGATGTCGCATGGATGCACGCGAGCGGTGAAGGCCGGGCCGGCCATCATGCTCGCCGCGGACCGGCACTGGATGCCATGATCCATCGCCCCCGATTTTCCCAGAGCGTCAGAGACCAGCCCTGTGGACAATGCCAGAAAGCGGCGGGCTGCGTTCGAATTCCCTTCTTTTGGAAGGGGCGGGGGCGGGGAACTGTCTCTGGACTCCATATCGATGCAAATCCGGCCGGTCAATCGAACTTGAGGTACCCCTCGCCTGAGGGCATCATTACCTGCGCGGGGTTGATCGCCCCGTACTTGGCCTTGTTGGCCGTGATCTCGAACGCGTCGCGGACGGATTCGATCCCGTAAAGGCCGTGCGTCAGCATTGGGCCCAGCCTCACTTGCCCCGAAGCGACCAGCCGGACCGTGTGCTCCAAGTGAGCATACGAGCTGATGTCGGGAAACAGCACCCGCAAGCTCCGCTCGCGAAGACCGTCCACATCGATCTCGAGCGGCTGACCGAACCACGAAACCACCATCAGCTTTCCTCCCGACCGGACGGACCCGATTGCCTGCTCGAGAGTGCTGGCCCCGGCCAGCCCCTGTCTCGGGCTGCCGCCCGCACACTCGAATACCACATCCGCGCCCTGACCACCCGTGAGATCCCGGATCGTCTCGAGTGGATCGTCCGTGCGGGCATTGATCGCGACGTCCGCACCGAGTTCCGATGATATGTGGCACGCCTCGTCGCGGATGTCCACGGTGACCACCAGCCCGGCACCCGCGGTGCGCACCGCCTGCATGCATTCGAGGCCCATGCTCCCCTGGCCGAAGACCGCAACCGACTCGCCAATCTGGATGCCAGCCGTGTCCACGGCGGCGAGACTGTCGCTCAGCGACTGCAGGCAGGCCCCCTCGCAGTCACTAATCGACTCGTCGACCTCGACAAGTGCAATCTCGGGCAGCAGCGCGCGCTCCGAAAAACAACCCGGCAACTGGAACCCAATGATCGGTCCCGCCCGGCAGGCGAGAGCCTGGCCGTCATTGCAAAGAGGACAATCCCCGCACGGCAGCTTTGCGCGCGCAGCCACCCGAGCACCGGGCCGGAATCGCGACCCGGGCGGGCTCTCCAAAACACGCGCACAGAATTCGTGGCCGAAGAGCCTCACCGGCGCTTCGGTCTCCAACCTTCTCTTGATCTCGTCGTAGGCCAGCGTGGGAACGCCGAAGGCGAGCTGCGCCTCCGTCACGCTCGGCTGTACGCAGAGGACCTCGACGAGGACGTGCCCGTCTCGAAGCTCGGGCTCGGACACCTCCTCAAGGCGCATGTCCCCGAAGCCGTAGAATTGCCACGCTCGCATCGATCCGACCTTGAAGGGTGCCGAAGGCAGTGTATCAACCCGTCACGGCTTGGCCCGGCAGCAGTCCGAGCTCGCCCGATCCGCCGCTGGTGCAGAAACAATGCTCGCCGGTGGCGATCGGCTCTCCGGGGTGCCTAGAGCTGTATAGTCAGCGCTGTGATGAGGAAGGTTTGCGACTCGCCATCCGGCAAGTTCCGGGCGACGAAGCGACCGGCGAAGAACCGAGACACGCCAAACCGAACTTCGACTCTGCGTGCGGGCTGGTAGCGCAACACCAAGTCCAATTCGGAACCGATCGAACCGCTCGCAGCGCATCCCGACATCGGGCTGCAGCTGGTCGACGTGGTCAGCGGGTCGCGCAGGCAGCTGTGCCGATCCGGGGCGAGTTCGCAAGGCACGCAGTGGCGCCTGTCGCGCTATGCTCTGGCCGAAGACTGGGAACGCGCGCGCAAGGCCGCCGACAGGGGGCGTTCGCTGAGCTGGATGGAGATGGCTGCGGACACTGTCTACGGGCCGCAGTGGACGCATCCCCACCCGTCGTTCTCCCGAGATGAAACGATGGTGGCCTTCGCAAGTGACATGTCAGGCTGCACGCAGGTCTACGTCGCTGAAATCGCGTAGCGGGCCACGCGCTTAGTCCGCGATGTTGAACAGGCTGCGGAAGTTCGTGCTGGTCTGTCGCGCCACTTCCTCGAACGCGACGCCCTTGACGCTGGCCAGCACGCGCGCCGTCTCCACCACGAAGCGCGGTTCGTTGCGTCGGATCTTGCGGTGCGGCGCGGGCGTGAGGTATGGCGCGTCCGTTTCGACCAGGACGCGGTCCATGGGTGTCCAGCGCGCAGTCGCGCGCAAGTCGTCGGAACGCGCGAAGGTCAGCACGCCCGAGAACGACAGCAGGAAACCCATGTCAAGGCAGCGCAGCGCCTGGGCGGAGTCTCCGGTGAAGCAATGCATGATGCCGCCGATGCCGTTGCCAGACCAATGCAGGTCGAGCAGGTCGAGGGTGTCATCCCAGGCGTCCCGCGTGTGGATCGAAATCGGCTTGCGGCGGCTGGCAGCGATTTCCATTTGCCGCACAAAGACCCGCTGCTGGATCTCGCGCGGCGAATTGTCGTAGTGGTAGTCGAGCCCGATCTCGCCTACCGCCAGGACCTTGGGGTGCTCGCAGAGGGCCTCGAGGCGGGCGGCGATGGCGGTGTCGAACCGGCTCGCATCGTGCGGATGCACTCCCACCGTGGCCCCGATGTCCTCGTGCCTGTCGGCAATGCGGATGGCCGCTTCCAGGTCCGGCGGGCCGTCGCCTGTACCGATGGCGAGCATGTACGACACACCCGCTTGGCGCGCTCTCGCGATCACTTCTTCGCGATCGCGCTCGAATACGGCGCCGTCGAGATGGCAATGCGAATCGATCAGCATGCGCGGCCGTCAGGAGATAGCGCTATCCGAGGCGAGCCCCGATGGGCGTCTCGTCGGAAAAGCCGGCCAGGTAGGGCTCGCCGTCCTCCAGTGAAGCGGCGATGACCATGCCCTGCGAAAGACTTCCCATCATCTTGCGCGGCTTGAGGTTGGCGACGACCGCAATGCGTTTTCCCAGCAATTCGTCCGGCCCGTACTTTTCGGCAATGCCCGCGAGGATGGTGCGGGGTTCGCCTTCGCCGATATCCACCGACAATTGCAGGAGCTTTTGGGACTTCTTGACCCTCTCAGCTGCTCGCACTAAGCCCACCCGCATGTCGACCTTGGCAAAATCGCCGATCTCGATCTCGGGAGTGTCGATTTCGAGAGCTTCTGGCGCGGGAGGGGCCGCCATCAGCTTGGCCTGCTCGGCCAGTGCGTCGATCTCCAACGCTTCCATGCGTTCTACCGATTTCGCAACATCTAGCCGAGGATAGACTGCAGCCTGGGCACCGACTGCCGTGCCAGGGGCCAAGCCGCCCCACTCCAGTTGGTCCAGTCGTTGCTCCGCAACTGCGCCGGCTTGTCCCAACAGTTCCCAGATCCTTTGCGCGCCCGCCGGGATGACTGGGGCCAGCAGCACGCAGGCAATGCGCAGCGCTTCGGCGGTGTTGTAGAGGGTGGCCTCGAGCTGGATTCTGGAATTGGAGTCGTCTGCTCGTGCGAGTTCCCAGGGCTTGTGCTCGACGATGTACTTGTCGGTCCGGGCGAGTAGCGACCTGATCTCCTCTATCGCCTTGGAGAACGCGAACTCGCGGTAGAGTTCGATGGCCCTGATAATGCAGTCTTTCGCCAGTGGGGGCAGGCCGCCACTGTCAGTACCGACCACCGTCCTCGGGATCTTGCCGCCGCAATACCTCGACAGCATGGACGTGGTGCGGCTGGCCAAGTTGCCGATACCGTTTGCCAGATCGGCGTTGTAGCGCACCGTTAGCGCCTCGTGCGAGAAATTCCCGTCTTGACCGAAAACGATCTCGCGCAGCAGGTAGTAGCGCAGCCCGTCCACGCCCACCACTTGCTTGATGGGCAGCGCCCGCACGATGTTGCCCTTGGTCTTGGACATCTTGCCGCCTTGGAAGATGAGCCAGCCATGCGCCCACACCTGCCTTGGCAGGGGCAGATCGGCCGCCATCAGGAATGCAGGCCAGTAGACGGCGTGAAAGCGGACGATCTCTTTCCCGACCAAGTGGACGTCAATCGGCCACAGGCGGTCGTAGTCAGATCCCGGATCGTCGCGCTCGCCGTACCCGATCGCGCTCATATAGGTGGTCAGCGCGTCGAACCAGACGTAGAAGACATGGGCGGGATCGTTGGGCAGGGGAATCCCCCAGCGCAGCGTGGAACGGCTGATCGAGAGGTCGTTGAGGCCCTGCCGCACGAATGCCATCACCTCGTTGCGCCGGGCGTCGGGCTGGATGAACTCGGGCTGGGATTCGTACAGCTCGAGCAGCTTGTCTTGATAGGCGGAGAGCCTGAAGAAGTAGTTCTCCTCGGTGACCGTCGTGATCATTTCCGGATCTGCGGCCGCAGCTTCTTCGTCGGTGACAAAGGCTTCGTCGCCGAGGTGGTACTTGCCGGTATACGTGCCCTTGTAGATCGCGCCGTTGGCTAGGCAGCGTTCGAAGATCTTGCGTACGGCCAAGGCGTGGCGCGGGTCGCTGGTGCGCCGGAAGAAGTCGTATTCCAGGCCCAGTTCGTTCCATTCTGCGCGGAAGGCGTCCGAGATGCGATCGGTGAACTGCTGGGGCTCGAGACCGGCGGCCGCGGCCGACCGCTCGACCTTTTGGCCGTGCTCGTCGCTGCCCGTCGTCAAGTAGGCCTCGTCGCCGAGCATTCGCCGGATGCGCTTGATCGTATCGGCCACGATGGTCGTATAGGCATGCCCGATATGAGGCGCGGCGTTGACGTAGTAGATGGGCGTCGATATGTAGAATTTCGGCATTGCGGGCGCTAGTTCTAGTCTTGCACGGTGGCCCGCTCCGGGACTCCGCCGCTAGGCGTCGCGCTTGTGCAGGTAGGCGTGGTGCGCCTGTTCCCAGACCCGCTTGAAAGGCACGCCGTTTTGGCGCGCCAAGTTGCGGCAATCCTCGTACTCGGGGGCGAAGGTTGCTCCGGGGCTGCCCGGTGGGCCGGATGTCTTGATGCGCACGGGGCCGTAGCTGGTGCTGACCTCGGTCCACGAGCGCGGCAGCGTCCGGCGCCTGGCCGAGACTTCCCGCAGTCCGAGCGTGGAGGTTTCTGCCAGCATCATCGCTCCGAGGCGCTCCCGGTCGTGCGGGGCTGCGAACACCGTCAGTGTGAAGCCGGGGCGGTTCTTCTTCATTTGCACCGGAGTCAGCGTCACGTCCAGGGCTCCGGATTCCAGCAGCCGCTCCATGGCGAACCCTGCCATCTCCGGCGTCATGTCGTCGATGTTCGCCTCCAGGATCCAGATTTGTTCCGCTGGCGTGTCAGCCTCTTCGGCCTCGCCGACGAGCACGCGCAGCAGGTTGGCCCGGCCCGGAAAGTCGCGCGACCCGGCACCGTAGCCGCTGAGCGATATCCGCATCGCTGGCGGGGGTCCGAAGCTGTCGCCGAGCGTCACCGCCAGGGCCGCTCCCGTCGGCGTTGTGAGTTCCACGCTGGGGCCGTCCGAGTAGGTGGGCACTCCCTCCACCAGGCGGGCCGTAGCCGGCGCCGGCACAGGCATCGTGCCGTGCGCCGCCTGAACCGTCCCGCTGCCAAGATTGATCGGCGAGCAGCATATCCGATCAACCCCCAAGGCACGCAAGCCCGCGCACGAGCCGACGATGTCCGCGATCGAGTCGAACGCTCCGACCTCATGGAAATGGACCTTCTCGATCGGAATGGCGTGGGCGCGGGCCTCGACCTCGCCAAGGCGCCGAAAGACGCTGGCGCTGTCCCGCTTGACCCGCTCGTCCAAGCTCGATTCGCCGATCATGCGCTCGATAGTGGCCAGCGAGCGGTGGCTGTGGTCGTGCCGTGCCTCGACATGCACCTTGGTGCCCGCAAGGCCGCACCGCTTGACGGGATCGGCGCGCAGGGTCAGCCCGTCGATGCCAAGCTTTGCGACCTCGGACTGGAGCACGGCGACATCCAAGCCTGCGTCCACCAAGGCCCCCAACAGCATGTCGCCGGCGATCCCGGAAAAGCAGTCGAGGTAGCAGAGTCTCACGGGAACGGCAGCCGGATCTCCGACATCTCCGAATGCGCCCAGACTAGCACGCGCTCGCCGCCGGCAGCCGCCTAGGCCTGTGGAATCGGCGCCCCGACCAATTCCAGGAATGCGTGCGATGCCTGTGAGAGGTACCTGCCGACCGGGTAGACCAGGTGGATCTGGCGTTCCATGCCAAGTTCGGGCACGACGACCTCGCACAGCGCTCCGCTCTCGATTTGGCGCTCCACGCACATCTTCGGCAAGAATGCGACGCCGAGATTTCTCTGCACCAAGCGCCGGATCGTCTCGATCGTGGGCATCTCGATCTGCATGTTCAGCGGCACCGCGTGCAGCCTGAACGTTTCGATCACGCGCGCCCGGTAGGGCGAGACCACGTTGTGGGCGATAAAGGTCTCCGAGCCCAGCTTGGTAATGCTGACTCTCTTGCGGCCGGCGAGGCGGTGGTCGGGCGAGACGACGAAGGTCAGGCGGTCATCGTAGAGTCGGAACAGGCGCAGGTTGGGATCGGCCGGATCGTAGCTGATGGCCCCCAGTTCGAGCGAACCGTCGCGCACGGCCTGGGGGATCTGGCTGGAAAGGCTGCGCCGCAACTCGACTTGGATGCCGGGGTGCTGGTTGCGGAAATGCTCGATGTGCCCGAGCAGGTACAGCGCTGTCGATTCATTCGCGCCGATGGTGAGTTTGCCGGCCGCGCGGTTGCGCAAGTCCGAGAGCGCCACGCGCATCTCGCGCTCCAGCGCGAAGAGCTCCTTGGCGTAGCCGCTGACCTTGCGCCCGGCGTCGGTCAGGTGCAGGGAGCGCGTAGATCGGTCGATCAGCAGCACACCCAAGTCGTCTTCCAGCCGTTTCAGCGCCAGCGAGATGGCTGGTTGCGAGCGGAATAGCTTTTGCCCGGCCCGCGAGAAGCTGCCTTCCTCGGCCACCGTTTCGAACAGTCTCAACAGCGCGAGATCCATAAGTATAATTAATTATATTTCAAAATATTTCAAATTTGCTTTATGGTAGTCCGTGCGAGTAAGTTGACTCTAGGGAAGCGTTTCGATGTCCGAGCGGGTACATATTTTCGACACCACTTTGCGTGACGGTGAGCAGTCTCCGGGCTGCAGCATGACCACGCCCGAGAAGCTGCGCGTGGCTAGGCACTTGGTCGAGATGGGCGCGGATGTCATCGAGGCCGGCTTCCCGATTGCCTCGGAGGGGGATTTTGACGCCGTGCGGGCGATCTGCCGCGAGCATCCGGGAGCGTACTTGGCGGCGTTGGCGCGAGCGGTGCCGATCGATATCGAGCGGGCCGCGCAGTCGCTGGACGGCCACGCCAAGCCCCGCATTCACTGCTTCATCGCTACCAGCGAGATCCATCTCAGGTACAAGTTCAACAAGTCGCAGGAACAGGTCCTTGCCGAGGCCGTGCAGGGCGTCGAGCTGGCCAAGCGCTACGTCGACGACGTCGAGTTCTCGGCCGAGGATGCGACCCGGACGGAAATCGGCTACCTGTGCCGCGTCTGCGAGGCGGCGGTGGACGCCGGCGCGTCGGTGGTGAACATACCGGACACGGTGGGCTTCATGACCCCCGACGACTACGCCGAGAAGATCGCCCGGGTCGTGGCAGCCGTGGGCGAGCGGGCGGAAGTCAGCGTCCATACCCACGACGATCTCGGCTTGGCGGTCGCCAACTCGATCGCGGCCTTGCACGCGGGGGCGCGCCAGATCGAATGCGCGATCAACGGCATCGGCGAGCGGGCTGGCAACTGCTCGTTGGAAGAGGTGGTCGCGATCATGAAGGTGCGTCACGACCGAGTGCCGTATCACTGCGGCATCGATGCCACCAAGCTGTACGCGGCCAGCCTGGCGCTGAGCGAGTGCATCACGTTCGGCCCGCAGCCGAACAAGGCCATCGTGGGGCGCAATGCCTTCGCCCACGAAGCTGGGATCCACCAGGACGGCTATCTCAAGCACCGCACGACCTATGAGATCATGACGCCCGACTCGGTCGGAGTGCCGGGCTCGCAGCTGATCTTGGGCAAGCACAGCGGCCGGCACGCGCTGCACCAGCGCGTCGAGCAACTCGGCTACGGGGACTTGGGGCGCGACGACTTGCGCAGGGTGTACGAGGCCTTCACGCGGCAGGCCGACTCGCGCAAGGGCCTCACCGACGATGACATCGTCGCGTTGCTGGAAAAGCTCGGTTTCGCGCCGGTGGGCGCGGCTCTGGCGACGACCGCGTAGGGTTTCGGCGACGGGCGCGGCTGTAACCCCTGCACCCGCCATATCGTCTCTATGTTTTCAGCATCGAAAGGCCGATTCGGCTGGTTGAAAGCTGTGTAAATTGACTCCGCGCGCTCAGTGCGCGGTACCGCTGGCCCGGAGGCTTCATGGTTCACCTCTATCTCCAAGTTCTAGCCGTTGCGCTGAGCGCGCTGCTGGTGATTCCACCGCAGGCCCATGCGCAGGGCGCGGCGATCCAGATTCGCGTGCTCGCAGGCGAGGGTGGCATCAACAACATCAACAGGAACGTCGCCTCCGAGCCCGTCATCGAGGTGGTGGACGCGACGGGCAAGCCCGTGGCGAAGGCGGCGGTCACGTTGCGCTCTCCCGCGTCCGGTCCGAGCGTGACGTTTTTCGGGGCGTCCCGCGTCGCGACCATGACCACCGATGACCAGGGCCGGGTGCGCGTCTCGGGGATGCTTCCCAACACGACCGAGGGCACTTTCCAGATCGATGTGGAAGCGGAGTACAACAACACCTCGGCGGTCGCGACGATCACGCAGTCGAACGCAGTTGCTCCGGGCGATGTGAGGCCGAAGCGCCAGGGCATCGGCTGGCGGGTGATCGCAGCGATCAGCGCTGCGGCGACCGTGGGAATCGTGTCAGCGGCGCTGCGCAGCGGCGAAGATCCAGCGGCTACGCCGACCGCGATCTCAATCGGCTCCGTATCAGTAAGCGGGCCTCGCTAGGGTGTGGCCATGGTTAACCACGCCAGACTAGGAAGAGCCATCAGAGACAGAGCCATGAAGAAGTTCTTGACCGTGATCCCAACCCTGCTCCTAGGAGCTGCGTTGACGGCGCCCTTGGGTGCGCAGTTGACCATCACGCAGGAGGGCGTGAGCGATCCCTCCACGCTGGGCCAGACGGTGACACTCGATTCGACAGGTATCGGTCAACGCGTGACAGATCGGCTGTACTTGCGGTTCGATCCTGGCCTGGCCTCGTCGCTGACCCTGCGAACCGTGCGCGTGGTCGGCCCCGGTGCGGCCCAGTTCGATTACGAGCTCAAGGATGTCACGCGGCTGCCGGTTTCGATTCGGAACGAACTCCAGCTTGACTTGTTCGTGTTCTACCTTCCGACCGGGCCTGGCCCTGCCCAGGCGACGCTGGAATTGACGTTGCGCACCGAGGGGTCAGATCTGCTGCCAAGCGACACCCTCTACACTGTCAATCTGATCGGCAGGGTGCCGGCATACTCCCTGTCGTATGTTTTGCCCAGTTCTGGGCGGGTCAGTGTGCTCCCGTCGGGCACGATCAACTTCGGGCACAAGCCGACCGGCGTTTCCACGGAAGCCACTCTGGTCTTGACCAACAGCGGCAGTCGTCCCGGCGTGGTGGACGGTTTCCAGATTTCCGGCACCAACGCTTTCGCGGCGGTCAATCCTCCGACATTCCCGACCAGGCTGGAGCCGGGCGGCAGCGTGAACATCCAGCTCGGATTCCGCCCGTTATCGACCTTTGCCTACCGCGGGGAGTTGAGTTTCGCCCCAAGCGGCACCTCGGTGCTGCGCTATGCGCTGACGGGGCAGGGCGGTGACTTGTTCCGCTTCCGGGTTATCTCCTATGCGGCCGGCTCGAACGCGGGCAGGTCCGAACAGGTGCAGTCCGGCACGCCCATCGTGTTCGGCCAGAGTGCCGCCTCGGTGCAGGTGGTCGCTGAGAACACCAGGCAGAGCGCACAGCTCGTGGAAGCGATTAGGGTTTCGGGTCCGTTTGCCATGACAGGCGGCCCTAGGCTGCCCAAGAGCGTCGCGCCGGGCGAGAGCATTGAGATCACGATCGAGCCATCGCCAGCTGCGAGCAGCGACCGGACCGGCGAATTGGTCATCGGGGACGCAGTCTTCCCGTTGATGATCGATACACCGACCTTGCCCGTAGTCCGCTTCACATCGCTCGGCGGCAGCTTGCGGCCGGGCGAGCAGACCGCCTTGGGCCTCAGGTTGGCGAGAACCTACCCGGTGGACATCAGCGGCGCCTTGCAGCTGAGCTTGGAATCGCCGGAAGCGGCTCGCGACGCATCGCTGCAGTGGTCCAGCGGCGGCACTGCAGCCACTTTTGAGATCCCGGCGGGCCAGACCGCTGCGGTATTTGCAGGCAACGCGGACGAGATCGAGTTCCAAGCGGGCGTGGTTGCCGGTGAGATCGTGGTATCTGCAAGCTTTGCAGCCGAACCGTGGGGCTTCGATATCACGCCCGCGACTCCGCCCGAGCTGCGCTACACACTTGACGTCGAGACCTTGCCAGAGGTCAGCTTTTCCGAATCGGGGGGCGCGCTCGATGCAGGCAGGGAAGTGGCTCTGGGCCTGAGTTTGGCCGCAGCCTACTCGGAGGACATAGCAGGCACGCTGCAGCTGTCCTTCATGTCATCGGACCTCGCGGGGGCTGCGGGTGCGTGGGCCGGCGGTCGCCAGGTTCCGTTCCAGATTCCCGCAGGCGGGACTACGGCCATGTTCGGCAACAATCCCGCCACCGAGTTCATGGCCCCGACTGTCGAGGGCGAATTGACCGTCACGGCCCGATTTGCGACCGCCGACGGCGGAGCTGACATCACGCCAGATCCTGCACCTGAGCTAGTGTTCGACGTGCAGATCATTCCACTCCCGGAGGTGAATTTCTCGCAGTCGGGCGGAACGGTGGGCGCGGCCGCCCAGGTTCCGATGCAGATCAGCATCGCCCGGACCTATCCGAACGATATCGTGGGCATCCTGAACTTGGATTTCGAGACGCGCAGCTTCGCGACCGATCCGGCGATCCAGTGGGCGAGCGGTGGGCGGCAGGCCTTTTTCGTGATCTTGGCCAGCACGACCGAGGCGATTTTCACGGGGCAGGCAACTTCCAACGCTTTCCAGACAGGAACCGTCGCTGGTGAGATCGTGCTGACCGCCCAGTTCTTTTCGGTCCCGAATGGCTACTTGAACACGCGCATCGAACAGGCAGCGGCGTCTTCGGCGGAAATTACCCCCGACACGCGGCCCGAAGTGCGGTTCAACGTGTTGGAAGCCGCTCCCGTACTGCAAAGAGTGAATTTGGGCGGGACCGGCCAGGGTGGGTTCAACTTGCAGGTCACGGGCTATAGCACGTCGCGTTCCGTTGATTCGCTGGCCTTCTCGTTCACGGCCAGCAGCGGCTCCGCTCTGGCGACCGAGTCCGTCAGCGTGGACGTGGCGGGTTCCTTCCAGACCTACTTCGGCAGCAACCAGTCGGCGGCCTCCGGCGGCCAGTTCACGGTCACGGTGAA
This sequence comes from Bryobacterales bacterium, assembly GCA_965207255.1. GTDB lineage: Bacteria > Acidobacteriota > Terriglobia > Bryobacterales > UBA6623 > VXMF01. Next base: position 3,792,592 of record OZ242276.1, read on the forward strand.
TTTCAATGTTGACGAGGGTGCCTTCGAGGACCTTGGGTCAGTGTCCGTCACAGCGACCAACGCCTCGGGCACGTCCAACTCGGTTTCGCTCAACCTAAACTAGTTCCTGCCGGGCGAGCCGGCGCTCGCCCCGGCTTGCATGCAAGGGCTGGCTGAGGTGGCAGTCCCCCATCGCAAGCTCCGGACTCGATTCGCCCCTAGCCCCACGGGCCCGATGCATGTCGGCCACGTGGCCCACATGTTGTACGTGTGGGGAATAGCAGGACTGCTGGGCGGGGAGGTCTTGCTCCGCATCGAGGATCATGACCGCCAGCGGTGCAAGCGCTGCTACGAGCGGGAACTGCTGCGTGATTTGGAATGGCTTGGATTCGAGCCGGCGAACTGGCTCGCGGACGCGACGAGCATCTATCGCCAGAGCGACTGTAACAACGTGTTCGCGGCGGCCCTGCACCGTCTTGAGGCCAAGCATCTGGTCTATCGCTGCATCTGCAGCCGCAAGCAGTTGGCGGCCGCCGCGGGACCGCAGGTGCGTGGCGAACAGCCTTATCGGGGGACGTGCAGGGATGCTGGTCATCCAGCCTCGATGCAGCACGGATTGCGGTTGGCGTGGGAGCCGGATGCCGCGGCCGAAGTGTTCTCGGACGGCTTACTGGGCCCGCAGCGGCAAGAGCCGCGGGAGCAGTGCGGGGATCTGCTGCTGCGCGACCGGCACGGGAACTGGAGCTATCAATTTGCAGTAACGGTCGATGACGTGCGCCACGGCGTGGATTTCGTGGTGCGAGGAGAAGACCTGCTGCAGTCGACCGGTCGCCAACTGAGACTCGCGCGAATGCTCGGCGCGGTCCAGCGACCGGCCTTCTACCACCACCCTCTGGTACGCGACTTGCAAGGAGAGAAACTGAGCAAGAAGCAAGGCTCGCCGCCCGTCCGCGATTTGCGCCAGCAAGGCGTCGGCGCGACTGAGGTACTCGGCCGGGCGGCGTTTCGATCCGGCCTGCTTCCCGAGGCGAGACCGGTCCGCACGGGCGAGGCTGCCGAGCTGGTAGCGGCACGCCACCGAAGTTGCCAGCCCTCGGGGGATCCTGGTCGAGGGTGAAGGCGATTTGGGGCTTATCCGCGGCTGCGATACGGGATCGCGACGGGGCGTTCAGACACTGGCACGGCAACCGGAACCGTGGTGCAGATGGCGTCCAGCATCTCGGCGCTCTGGCGTCCGATGCGCTGCTCTAGCGTGTCGGGCGACCGTGCGGCGGCGTACATCGCTTGCGTGCCGGGTTTGATCTCTGGCACGATCGAGGCGAGCGGCAATCCGGTAGTAGCCAACAGGCCCATCTTGTTGTGATAGCGATGTTTGATGATGGCGTAGATCGTGTCCATGCCCCAATCCGTCGGCCTGCGATCCCCGAGCGATTCGATCAGGAGCACGTCGACAGAATTCGCTAGCCTAGCGATTTCCTCTCGTTCGCCAGCGGCATCGCCGGACCGGCTTTGGAGGGAGTCCAGCAGGTTCTGGTAGTCGAAAAAGAGACAGTCGAAGCCCTTGTCGGCAAGCCGTTTCAAGGTGGCGACGGCGAGATGCGTCCGGCGCTCCAGCGTGCCGCCGTGAAATAGCAGGCCTCTGGACGATTCGATGGGGAATTCGTCGGCGAACATCCGACCCATTGACATCGCGCGGGTCAGGATTTGGTACTTCTCGGGCTCGTCGGCATAGACGCCGGCGCTGAAGTTGTCAAAGTTGGCGTGGGCAAACCGGGGCGGCAAGCGCAACTGGGCGTATCTTGAGGTGTCTTGGCCGCCCGCGCGGCAATGACAGCGCTTGGATGCGGTGAAGCCTCCCGGCAACTGTTCCTGCACCCAGCCCGTGTCTCGGCATTCGCTGCACATCGTAGTTGCCGGGAATTCGAGCGAAGCCCTTCTCTCTATCCTATTCGACCACCACGAGGGTGTCCCCGGACGATACCGAATCGCCGGCCCCGACCTTGACGGCCGTGACGCGTCCCGCGCGAGGGGAGCGCAGTTCGTTCTGCATCTTCATGGCTTCCACCACCAGCAGACCCTGATCGCTGCTAACCTCGTCGCCGATCCGTACAAGCACGGACAGGACCTTGCCAGGCATCGGCGCGCGCACCGGCTGCGAACCAGCGGTCGCCGACCCTGCCTCTTGGCGAGACAGGCGTCGCGGGTCGCGGATTTCGATTGTAAGCGCGCTGCCGGCCACGTGGGCCTCGTAGGCGCCACTGGCCGCCCGATCGACGACCACGGTGTGCTGGTTACCGCCCGCGATCACAGAGTAGGTGTTCGGTCCTAGGCGGCGGATTTCCGTCGGCAAGCGCAGGCCGTCGATCTCGCACGCTTCGGTGCCGACGAGCAGGCTGCACGGGGTGGCGTCGACGACGAGATCGAACTTCTTCATCGATCCGATCCTGTGGTGCCAACGCTCTCGATTCGCCCGTTGCGCTTCCACTTCGATGTGGTCGGGAGGATCGCCGAGGCGCGGCCTGCGGAGCGCTCCTGTTCCGCCTTGAGCACGGCGAGGATGGCGGCAAGGCGCGCTTCGGGGGAAGGGGCGGACGCTGCGCTGGCACCGGGTTGAAGGCCACGCTCCAAGTAGCCTGTGTCAATGTCGCCGGCTTGGAATCGAGGATCCTCGATCAGTTCGCGGAAGAACCCCAGGGTAGTTGCGATGCCGCTGATTGTGGCCTCGCGCAGCGCGCTGCGCAGCCTGTCGATCGTCTCCCCCCTGGTCGGCGCCCAAGCGCAGAGCTTGGCGATCAATGGGTCATAGTGGATCGGGACCGTCCAGCCCTCGTCCGCGCCAGAATCCACCCGGATGCCTGGTCCGTCGGGCATCGACATGCGCCGGATCAGGCCGGGGGACGGCATGAAATTGGCGCCGGGATCTTCGGCATAGACGCGGCACTCGATGGCGTGGCCGCGAAACTGGACCTGTCGCTGGGACAATCGCAGCCTCTCGCCCGCAGCCGCGCGGATCTGTTCCTTGACCAGGTCGATGCCCGTCACCAACTCGGTGACCGGATGCTCGACCTGCAGGCGGGTGTTCATCTCGAGGAAGTAGAACCGGCAGTCGCCGTCCATGAGGAACTCGATCGTGCCCGCGCTGGCGTAGCCGACGGCACGGGCCGCTGCAACGGCGGCTGTGCAGATCTGCTCGCGGACGTGCGGGTTGGCCTGGACCAATGGCGAGGGGCTCTCTTCCAGCACCTTCTGGTGTCTGCGCTGCAGGCTGCACTCGCGCTCTCCCAGATGGACCACTGCGCCGTGCTCGTCGGCTAGGATCTGGACCTCAACATGGTGCGGGCGGAGGATCGCCTTCTCTAGGTACACTGCTTCGTCGCCGAATGCTTTGCGGGCTTCGCCTTGTGCTTGGGCCCATGCGCTCTCGAGTTGTTCCGCCGACTCGACCAGGCGCATGCCCTTGCCGCCGCCGCCGGCCGCGGCCTTGAGCATGATCGGGTAGCCGACTTGACTGGCGAAGCTTGCTGCCTGGTCGCAATCCCTCGCCGCTGGCGTGCCGGGAACCACCTGGACTCCGGCCGAGGACATCAGCTGGCGCGCACGGGTCTTGATGCCCATGGAGCGAATTGCTTCGGCGGGCGGGCCGATGAACTTGATTGCCTTGCGGGCACAGGCTTCGGCAAACTCCGCGTTCTCGCTGAGGAAGCCGTAGCCCGGGTGGATGGCGTCCGCTCCCGCCGTGCTGGCCGCATCAAGGACCCGGTCGATGTCGAGGTAGCTCTCGCTGGCGGCAGCCGCGCCGATGCAATACGCCTCGTCGGCCAAGCGGACATGCTTGGCCTCGCGGTCGGCATCCGAGTACACCGCCACGGCCGGGATGCCCATCTCGCGGCAAGTCCGGATCACCCGCACTGCGATCTCGCCACGGTTGGCCACCAAGATCTTGCGAAACACGGACAGATGCGGGTGGAATTGGATACGGCGCGCCTAGGTCAGTTCAAATACAGGAACGAATTGAGGTTGAACATTGCCAAGGCGAACTCCCGCAGCGAATTTTCGGCCAGGAAGGTCCGCGCGATCAGCGCCTCATCGTCGGTCGGTGGCCGGCCGGCGGCCAGCAGGTAGGCTTGGCTGACGATGCCGTCAAGGTCACGGCCGGCCTCGCGGTCGAGGCGCGCGGCAAGCCGCGCCGCCAGTTCGTTCGAGATTGGGCCGTTGAGCAGTTCCAGCGATTGCGGCGCGTGGGTGCTCGTCTCCCGGCGGGCGCAGCTGGTGAGCAGGGGCGGCTGGTCGAAGACTTCCATGAACGGAAGGCGCAGGTTGCGCTTCGCTAGCAGATAGATCGATCGGCGCCGGTGCTGGGCTTGGTCGGCGGGCACGCGCCACTGCGTCGGATCATACAAGAGGTCCACCAAAGCTTCCTCTACGGGCAGCATGACGCTCTTGCCGCCATAGGCGAGATTCAATTCGCCGGCCACGGCCAACATTGCGTCGCGAACTTCTTCGGCGCTGAGGCGCCGCCGCGGCCCGTGCCACAGCAGTCGGTTGGTCGCATCCAGCTGCAGGCCGAGTTCCTCTTGGGCGGGGTTGCGGGACGCTTGCCGATATGCGCTGCTGGTCAAGATCAGCCGGTGGACGCGTTTCGCGCTCCAATCCGCTGCGACCAGTTCGTTCGCTAGGTAGTCGAGCAGAGCGGGATGGCTCGGGCGCCCGCCCATGGCGCCGAAGTCGTTCGGGGTGTCGACGATCCCTTGGCCGAAGTAGCCCTGCCAGATCCGGTTGACCGCCACGCGGGCGGTCAGGGGGTGTTCCGGCGACGTGATCCACTCGGCCAAGTGCGATCGCGGGTCTTCCACTTCGGGCGGGATCGCCGGCGCGTCTTCGGGAAGAAGCACGCCCGGCGGGCGAGGGGCGAGGGGCTGCAGGGGCTTGGTGTGGTCGCCGCGGTTGAGCAGGTGAACTTGCGTGGGAGCCTCGGTATCGTTGAGCACCGTCGCCAGGGTCGGCGGAGGGTCCGGCAATTGGGACTCGAGTGCGTCGTGTTCGGCCTGCAAGCGCCGCCGTTCGTCGCCCTTGGCCAATTTGATCTCGCCACGCAGGGATTTCATTTTGGTGGCGATCTTCTTGGTCGCCTCTTGCCAGTCTTCGATGGTGGAGTCGGAATCGAAGACCATGTTCGCTTCGCGCGACGGGCCGAAGTACGCTTGCAACCGGTAGTAGTCGACTTGCCGGATAGGGTCGAACATGTGGTCGTGGCAGCGCGCGCAGCCCACGGTGAGACCGAGCATCGCCGCGCCGACGATGTCAGTGCGCTCGGTGAGGACTTCGTTGCGGCTCGATGCCACCTCTTGGTTGCCCGCGTTGCGCCGGACCGGGCCTAGGCGATGGAATCCGGCTGCGGCCAGCAGTTCTCGATCCGCCTCCGCTTGCGGCCCGTCGGCAGCCAGCTCGTCGCCGGCGAGCTGCTCCATAACGAAGCGGTTCCAGGGCTTGTCGCGGTTGAGGGATTCGATCACATAGTCGCGGTAGCGCCACAGGCCGGGCATGTAGCGGTCGTATTCGAAGCCCTCGGTCTCGGCATAGCGCACCACATCCAACCAGCGTTGGGCAGCGCGCTCTCCCCAGCGGGGGCTGGACATCAGGCGGTCCACCAGTCCCTGCCAGGCGCCGGGCGATTGGTCACTGATGAACGCCCGCAGTTCTGCCGGCGTTGGCGGCAGGCCGGTGGCGTCGAAGTACGCCCGCCGAGCCAGTGCCGCCCGCTCAGCCTCCGGCGCCGGCGTTAGTCCGGCCTCAGCGAGCCGCTTCCAAATGAAGGCGTCGACAGGGTTCGAGGCCCAGTCGGAACCGTCTGCAGGCGGGACCGCCGCCTGGCGGGGCTGGAACGACCAGAAGCCGCGCTCGGTGTCGCTGTATTCAGCCGCGGCCAAGGTTATTGGCAGCGCCAGCAGCAGAGTCGCGGCTAGGGACCTCATCGGGGGGGCCTGCCCACAATTGTACTCGACGGCGCCGCTGTCGCTAATCTATTTCGGCGGTCTTGGCTCGACCAGTCAGGTCTTGCCGGAGCCGATCAGGGTCGCGATCCAACTGGCGTCCCGATAGCCCTCGAGCGCGATCTTCACGCTGATGGTCAGCGGCGTGGAGAGCAGCATTCCAACCGGGCCGAGCAGGAAACCCCAGAAAACTAATGACATGAAGACCACGAGCGGTGACAAGCCGACGCCGTCCCCCATGAATTGCGGCTCGATCACACCGCCGATGACGACGTTGATCGCGACATAGCCTAAAGCAACGAAAAGAGCGGTGCCTCCCCCGTACTGCACGATCGCCATCAGCACCGCCGGAATCGCGGCGATGAAGGATCCGATGTTGGGGATGAAATTGAGCAGGAAACCGAGCAGGCCCCAAAAGATCGCGTAGTCGACGCCCCACATCCAGACCCACAGGGTGATCGCGATGCCGGTTACCAGGCTGGTCAGCGTCTTGATCGCGATGTACTTTTGGACCGATCTTGCAAACCCTTCGAGCTGTCCCCAAGTCCGGCCGGATTGCTCCAGCAGGGGCTGCAATTTCTTAGGCAGCCGGAATGCTTCCAGCAGCATCAACGTGACGGTCAGCACCGCCATCAACGTCTTGGTGATGATGTTGCCGAACTGCAACAGGGTTGCTCCGGCGAACTGTGCCGCTGTGCCGAAGAGCCGGTCCAGATCCGATTCGTCCCACACGCTGTCGGGAATCTGCCGGATGCCCAGCGTATCCAACCACCCTTCCAAGCTCGCCAGCGCCTGTTCCCACTGACCTTGCAGGCGTGCTTGGTAGCTGGGCAGGCTGTTGGCGAAATCGCTGAGAGAAGCTGCCGCGAGCGTGCCGACCAAGACCATGAATCCGCCAATGCTCAGAATTACGATCAAGATCGAAAGCCAGGGGGGAACACGGTGCCGGCATAACCAGAAAACGGGCGGGCCGGCCAAGATGGCGAGAAAGACGGAGAGGAAAAAGGGGACCACGATCACGGCCGCGAGCTTGATGCCTGCGGCCACGACGACGAACGCCGCCAAGGCCAGCAGCGTGTTCCACATGCGCGGACCGCGTTCTTGCATGGTCAATTTCGCAGCAGCCTTCGATACCAAGCGCCTTTGCGAGGCCAGCGCTGCCCTTTCAGCATAACCGCACGGCCATGGGCGGGGCGCTCGCCCGACTCTGTGTATCGGATACACTGGCTAGTTCGCCTCGGAGGCGTAGACCCCATGGAATCTTCCAACAAGAAATTTTTCGGCCCGTGGATCATTGCCAGCTGCTTCGTCACGTTCGGCCTCTCCACGGGATTCCCCTACTACAACATCGCCTTCTTTTTCGACTACTTCCGCGACGGCCATTCGTGGCCGGTGGAACTGGTGACGCTGGGCGCTCCGATCGCAGTGCTGCTGACGATCTGGATCGGTCCCGTGATCGTGCCCAAGACTTCGCCTCGGGTGCTGATCCTGATCGGCACGGTCCTGACGTTCATTTCGTTCCAATGGTTTGGTCGGCTAGGCGGCAGCGAGTACGAGTACTACGCTGCGTGGTGCGTCTACATGGCCGGGTACTTTCTGTCGGGGCCGATCCCGCACCAGATCATCATCTCGAACTGGTACAAGCGCCGCCGCGGCATGGCGATGGGAATCACATATGTTGGCGTAGCCGTCATCGGTGCTCTGTGCAACAAGCTCGCACCGTACCTGACGGCGACACTTGATACCTACACAGATGCGCTGCGGGCCCTGAGCTTCCTGATGATCATCGTGTGGCCGTTGGCCCTGTTCGTGATTCGCGACAAGCCGGAAGACATGGGGCAGTTGCCGGATGGCGCGGCCAGCGAGCAAGAGCTGGAAGCGGCCAGCCCGGCTGCGGAGCCGGCCAAGGTCGAGCCGGTCAAGACATTTCGGGAGCTTGCCGGCAGCAGCGCGTTCTGGCTGCTCCTGGTTGGCAGCGCCGCCTCCATCGGCTCTATTGCGGCAGTCAATTTCCTCATGAAGTTCGTCTACGAGGAGCAGGGTTTCACGGATCAAGCGGCGAGGGATCAGATTTGGTCGGACGCCTCGTTCACCTACTTGCTGTCGAGCATCCTAGGCCGCCTTATCGCAGGCTGGCTGGCCGATAAGCTGCCGCGCAAGTACGTGATGCTGGCCACCTACGTCGTGGTAGCAATGGCGATCCCGCTGCTGTTCTTGGTCACGCCCGAGCAATCCAATATGGTTTACGTGTTCGCGATCGTTTTCGGCTTCGCGATGGGTGCCGACTACATGCTGATTCCGCTGATGGCCGCGGATCAATTCGGCCTGCGCACGCTGGGCAAGGCCATGTCGGCGATCCTGCCGAGCGACACGATCCTGCAGTTCTGGACGCCTCGCTTTATCGCAGTGCTGGCCGGTCGCCTGGCGGGCTACTCGCAGGCGCTATGGGCGGTGTTCGGCTTGGCGGCGCTCGGAGCCGTTGCGATCGGGCTGCTGCCGCGCAGACGGCGCGACTGACCCCTCGGGGGTCGCGGGCAGCCGTTGCGTCGGCCGCCCGCCGGACCGAAGAGCAGCCCGATTGAACGGGGCGGCCGCGAGAACTGCGATGTTGCCGTTCCGCCGAGGCTTCGAGTTTGGGCTTCCCGCCAGCCACGGGCTGCCGGTCCTCGGGGGCTCTGGGCTTGGAACCCGTCTGCGGGCGCTCAGCCAGCTCGTTTTGCCGACTTTATCAACACCGGCTCCAAGGGGACGTCTTGGTGCCCCATCTTGCTTCCAGTCGCCACCTGCGCGATGGCCTCCACTACGTCCGTGCCCTCGACCACCTTGGCGAATACGCAATAGCCCCAGCCATCGCGCGCGTGCTCCTTGTCGAGGAACTGGTTGGTCTGATGGTTGATGAAGAACTGCGCGGATGCGCTGTGCGGATTGGGCGTTCTCGCCATGGCCACCGTGTATTTGGTGTTTGACATGGAGCCGGATTCGTTCTGGATGGGCGGCCGCGTGGGCTTTTCTTGCATTCCCGGGACGAAGCCGCCGCCCTGAATCATGAACTTGGGAATCACGCGGTGGAAGATCGTGCCGTCATAGAACCCGTCGTCAACGTACTGCAAGAAATTGGCCACTGTTTCCGGCGCCCGATCCGGGTATAGCTCCAACACCAGCATTCCCTGGTCGGTTTCGATGCGAACCCGCGGTGGCCCGGCGGGCTCTTCCGCCGGCGCTGGCTCCGGCTCGGCCTTGGCTTCCGGCTCGGGTTCGGGCTCCGGCGCGGGAGGGGCCTCCTCCACCTCGGCGGGCATCTCCTTGGGCGGGGATTCGGGCGGTGCCTCGCTGCCGCCACAGTTGGCCAACAGCAGCATGATCGCGGCCATGATCAGGGGCAGGGCAAGCTTGATGAGCATGTGGGTCTTCCTTCGTCGCGAACGGCGGCAAGCGCCAGATATCCCAGTGTACATCAGGGGTTGCCGGTGCTTGCGAATCAGGCCCCTACTTGGTCGAGCGGCCACGGCCTGCTCAAGCGATCCGGCCTCCGCAGCTCGAACCCGAGCCTGCCGTGCAGCCGTAGCAGTGCTGGCCGCTGACGATGCGCCTGCTGGCAAGCAAGTCTGGGTCGAAATCGCGTATGTGCCGGGGCGCACCGAAACCCACCTCGAGTTCCAGCATCTGGTTGAAATCGCAGTCGTAGAGCCGCCCATCCCAGCCCACCGAGATCATCGAGTGACACATGACTCCCGGCGCGGCGGCGGGATTGAAGGCGTTGACCAGCTGCTCCATGTAGCGCCGATAGTTGCCGCTACGGACCAGGTACTCCAGATAGCGGCCGACCGGCATGTTGGTGATCGTGTACAGCGAATTGAACCCGACTTGGTAGCGGATGCCGAGTTCGCGCCGGAAGTCGGCCTCGATGGCGCTTTGGTCCGGCGGCAAGAACGCGCCGGTAGGGTTGTAGACCAAGTTCAATTCCAACCCGCTGCCGGGCTTGCCGTAGCCGAGCCCATTGAGCTTGCGCAGGGCGCGCACGGACTTGTCAAAGACCCCGTCCCCGCGCTGGGCGTCCGTGCGGCTGCCCAGAAAATACGGCAGGCTGGCAATGATCTGGACCCGATGCCGGGCTAGGAACTCGGCCAGCCCGGCCTGTGAGCGCATGACGAGCACGGTCAGGTTGCAGCGGTCAATCACCGTGCAGCCCAGCCCGCGAACTTGCTCGACGAACCAGCGGAAATTCGGGTTTAGTTCGGGCGCCCCCCCGGTCAAATCGACATCCGGCTGGCCGATACGCTTGATCGCGTCGAGGCACAGCTCGAACGTCTCCCGCGACATGTTCTCCTCGGTCCGGTCCGGACCCGCGCCGACATGGCAGTGCTTGCACGTCTGGTTGCAAAACTTGCCGACATTGATCTGGACCGTGCCGATGCCCCCCGCGGCCAGCGGTCCGACACCCGCTTGGGCGAGGGAGGCTTCGAACGGCCTGAAGGCGGCTTCGTTGTCCAGTTGCAGGATGCGGAGTTGCCCGTTGGCCCCTGCCTGTGGAAGCTGGTCTGCCAGACGGGAGTGTCCCACGAAGCCCTACATGCTGATCTTGGACGCGACGTTGCGCATTTGCAAGCCATGCACTAGCGCAGATCCGCCCTTGATCGCGGAGGCCACGTGGACAGCCTCGGTCATCTGTTCTAGGTTGGAGCCCTGTTCAAGGCATCCCTGCGTGTACGCGTCGATGCAATAGGGGCACTGCACGGCATGCGCGACTGCCAAGGCGATCAAGTTCTTCTCGCGCTCGCTCAGCGCACCTGACTGAAAGACAGCGCCGTACCAAGCGTCGAATTTGTCCCATAGTTCCGGAGCGTCCTTGCCCATTTCAGCGAAGCGGGGCAGGTCGTCTGGATCATAATATCCGTCCATTGTGCGGGACTCCCTATCTCGGTACTCGGTCGAGTGTATCAAGTATAAGAGGTCGCGCTCGTGGCGGTCCGGCTCGCCGACGGCTGGCCGAGGGAGAGTCCCAGGGTCGCGCGACAGCATGTTACGCTGGCCAAGGAAATGACGGGATCCAGGTTTCGCGGATGCTTGCTCTTGGCTTTGGTGCCGTGTCTGCTTGGCGCGGAGGCGCCGGAGGGGTTTCGATCGATTTTCAACGGCCAAAATCTGGCCGGCTGGCACATGAGCCTGACCAATCATCATGGCGACAGCAAGGAGTGGCGGGTGTTTGAAGGCGCTTTGGTCGGCCAGCAGGATCGGGAGGGTAACGGCGGCATCTTGCTGACCGACCAGAAGTACGGCAACTTCGAAGTCTACTTGGAGATCAAGCCTGATTTCGGCTGCGATGGCGGCCTGTTCCTGCGCTCGACGGGCAGCGGGCAGGCGTACCAAGTGATGCTCGATTACCTCGAGGGGGGCAATCTAGGCGGCATTTTCGGGGAGCAATTGGAGAGTCTTGGCGACCAGCGGTCGAATGCTTGGGAGCGGGTGTGGAAGAAGGATGCGTGGAATTCCCTGCGCGCACGAATCCAAGGTGAGGCGCCCCACATCGAGGTCTGGCTCAACGGCACGCAAATCACGGACTTCAAGGACACCAAGAACCGCCTCCCGCATGGCGCGACCGAGGGTGCCATCGCCGTCCAGGTTCACGGCGGGGATCGCTGCAGCCCGGGCTTGGAGCACCGCTTCCGCAATATCGCGGTTCGCGAGCTCTAGACTTGATCGGGCTCGACAGCTCGGGGCATCAGCAGCCCTACGGCAAGCCAAGCCAGTTCCATGGCTACCACCCACAGGCGCATCGCGACGGCCAGAGTCATCGCCGTTCCAGTCGCAATCGCCTGCGAGAGCAGCAGCCCTAGTATGCCTTCGCGGACGCCCATACCCGCAGGGGCCACCATGGTGAGCAGCGCCGTCACCCAGGCTAAGGCATAGCAGCCTGCCGCGTAGGCGAAGCGCTCGGCGTCCAAGCCGGGCAGCAGGGCCCGAGCGAAGCTGGCCATTGCGAACGCGTGCAACGCCCACATCCCGACATACATGGCCCAGATGCCCAGCATCCGGGCCGGGCCGATTTCGAGGGGGCGGAACGGCTGCTTTAGCAAGCGGGCGAGGCGCACGGCCCAAGCGTTGAATACAGGGGGGTATACAACCGCGCCGCCGAACAGCGGAAAGGCGAACAAGGCATAGCGCTGCCACTCGGCCAGCGAAGCTGATGCCGCTCCGCCGAGCCAAGCCGCCACGACCATGGCGGCGAGCGCGGCCAAGGTCATGTCGAGCAGCGTCGCAGCCAGGCAGGCTGCCGCGCTGACGCCGTAACGCCGTGTGAGATAGATTCGAGCGGCAAATTGCCAGATGCCGCCCGGAACATAACGGCTGAGTTCGGACTTGCGGTAGACGCGGTAGATCTCCCAGTACGGCACGGCGTGGTCGAAGCCCCGCAGCAGCCGGGTCCAGCCTAGGGGGCGCACTAAGTGCCACGCGGCCCCTAGCGCGAACGAGACCGCCAGCCATCCCAGATCGAGCCGCCACGGCTCGGAGCGGATCTGCTGCCAATTGCCGTAGATCATGCGGCCGATGAACCAGGCCAAGATCAGGGGTACAGCGGCTTTGAGAATGGGCAGTCCGCGCTTAGTCACGTGTGTCCTCGATGGTCGGTGCGAGGATCGCCGAATCATTCGCCGAGCGGTGGAGCATGAATTCTGCGGCCCAGCCCAAGGCCAGGAAGGCGAGCGCCCCTGCGCCCAGGGCGACGGCGACCGCCAGGGCCGCCCACGAAGCAGTCATGTGAAGCCAAGGCGACACTGCCAAGCCGAGCAACGCAACTCCGCCTAGGCCACAGCACAGGGCTAGGAATCCGAACGCGTGTGCCGGACGGTCGCGAAAGCGAGTCCTCAACAGCACCGTGCCCAGATCGACGAAGCCCTTGGCCAAGCGGCTCAGGCCATACTTCGAGCGGCCGTGGCGACGCGCTCGGTGGCGCACGACGATCTCGGTGACGCGGTAGCCTTGGTGCGCGGCGAAGACCGGGATAAACCGGTGCTGGTCACCGTAGATGTTCAGGCTCTTGGCCACCTCCGCCCGGTAGCACTTGAAGCCGCAGTTCATGTCGTGAAGGCCGAGCCCGGTGGCGCTGCGCATCACAAGATTGAAGCAGCGCGATGCGACGACCTTGTGCAGGGGGTCGTGACGGACCTTCTTCCAGCCCGACACCAAGTCATAGCCCTCGGCGAGTTTGGCACGGAAGGCCGGAATCTCGGCAGGGTCGTCTTGCAGGTCACCGTCCATAGTGAAGACTACCGGGGCCGTGCAGCGCGCGAAGCCCGCCATCAGCGCGGCGGACTTGCCGGCGTGAGAGCGGAACTTGACCAATCGGATGCGTCCGGGAGCGCGCAGCCCGAGCAAGCGCTGCCAGGTCGCGTCAGTGCTGCCATCGTCGATGAACAAGATTTCGTGTTCCTCGGGCAGCACGGCTTGCAGCTGCCGCGCTAGCTCCCCGACAGATTCCTCTTCGTTGCGGACGGGGATAACGACCGAGATCTCGGGATTGGCGGGCATGGTCGGCGAATGGCCGATCATAGCGAGTCCGACCAGCCGCGGGCAAGACGAACCAGCTGCGCGGCAGCGAGTCCGCCTACCGCGGCCCGCCGTGAACTGCGCAACGCCCGCAAGGGGAGGTCTGCGTCGCGAGAGCACCGCCGACCCTGTGCATGCAACCGCGGATCGTCGCACGGCTCGAATTCGGCGCGGCGCGGTTTGCCACACCCGCCGGAGAGGGGCCCGCGCTGTCAGCCCGAGAAGTGCCCGCGCTCCCGTTTCGCGATTGCCGCTCCAGCCTCGGAGGATGCCAGCCGCCGTGCCGCAATCTCGCCCGCACCGCCCTCGCTGCAGGCACGGCGCTGGTGGCGCCACCGCACACCGTGCCGGAGCCGTTCGCACGACCGTGGGGCCATCCGGCGGCTGGGTTGACATTGAGGGCCCGAATCAGCGAGCGTGAAGCGTAGGTAACCATGTCACTGAAGCGTATTTCGCCGGACGAGGCGCACGAACTGCTCGAGTCGGGGGAGGACTACATCTACTTGGATGTGCGTTCGGTCCCGGAGTTCGAGCAAGGCCACGCGCCGGGAGCCAAGAACATCCCGTTACTACATCGGACGGCGATGGGCATGCAGCCGAACCAGGAGTTCGTCGAAGTCTGCGAGCAGGCGCTAGGCAAGGACGCCAAGATCATCACTGCTTGCCTGAAAGGCGGCAGGTCGATGCGGGCCGCGCAGGTGCTGCAGGCGAATGGCTTCACCAACGTGGTCGACATGCGCGGCGGATTCGATGGCGAATCCAATCCGATGGGGCAGATCGTTTACCCCGGCTGGGCCCGGCGCGGCCTGCCGACTACGGACGAGGCCGCGGACGACGAGACCTACGAAGGGCTCTCGCAGCGCTGAGCGTCGCTGCGCGGCTCACCAGACGAAGGCGACGCCGGGCTCCAATTCGCGTACTTCCGCGCCGGACTCCTCGCCGAGTTCCTCGCGGAGTTTGGCGGCGGTTCCGGTGAGTGCCGGGAACGTCTTGTAGTGGATGGGGATCACCAGCTTCGGCTGCAGGAACTCGCACGCCAAGGCCGCCTCCTTGGGTCCCATCGTGAACAGGTCTCCGATGGGCAGCATCGCCAGTTCGGGCGCGTAGAGGCGCTGGATCAACCGCATGTCGCTGAAGACGTTAGTATCGCCGGCATGGTAGAAGGCGCGGCCGTCGGGCTGGCGGACCACCAGGCCGGCAGGTTCGCCCCCGTAGATGATCTTGCCGTCCTCAAGGATCGAGCTGCTGTGCTGGGCCTGCGTCATCGAGACCCGCACGCCCTTTGTGTGGTAGCAGCCGCCCTTGTTCATTCCGACCACGTTCGGAATGTCCTTGGAGCCGAGCCACATCGAAATCTCGGCATTGCAGACGATTTCGGGCTCGAACTTCTCCACCACCGACCGCAGGTCGCCCAGGTCTAAGTGGTCGAAGTGTCCGTGAGTGATCAGGACGAGGTCGATTGGCGCGACCTCGTAGCCGGCCGGGAAGGCGGGGTTGCCTTTCAGCCAGGGATCGATCAAGATCGCAGGCCCGTCGCCGATCTTGATGTGAAAGGTTGAGTGGCCCAGCCATGTGAAGCTTGTCATTGCCGATGTTCCCGATGCCACGCAGGCAAGCCCGATCTTATCACTTGCCCCGCGCCCGCCTGCGCGGCGCGCTCCGCATCGCGCGCGCCGATCCAATCTCCTGTGCGAGCGGTTTTGGAGGCACTTCGCTCGGGGCGAGTTTCAAGATTGTCGATGCTAGGTCGTGTTGCTCGCGCGGCCCCTTCTCTAGCACAACATCCGCCCCAGTGGACTCCGCGGTCAGCGCCAAGGTCCGCACGTGTCCGGACAGGATCACGAGCGGCACGTCCGGGGCCAGCTCCCGGATCTGGCGAACCACTTCGTCGCCCCGCAGGCCGGGCATGCGATAGTCGGTGACGACGACGCTGAAGGGGGCGTCATCGGCGCATTCCCGAAAGCGCTCCAACCCGGCCGCGCCGCTCTCTGAGATGGCGACCTCGTATCCCAAGTCCTGCAGGATCGCTTGGCGGGCGAGCAGCCCGAACCGATTGTCATCGATCAGCAGGACCTTCGGGCGCGAGGGAACGAGAGACATAGCCAGCAGAATATACCAACGCCGGAGAGGAGCGTCAACACTGCTGCAATAGTCGATCCCCGGGCAGCGCCTCGCCCGCCGAGCAAAGGGCCGCAGCGGACGCGGCCGACGGTGTCTATTCCACCTCTCGCGGCGCCGTATAGCCCCTGCGGGCCTTGATCTCGTACTTGATGCGCTTGTTGTTCTTGCCGGTCATGCGCAGTTCTTTGTTGGTGCGGGGATCCACCAAGCGCACGGTGATCTTGCGGAAGGTGCCGTCGCGCTTGGTATTGGAAGGCTGGTAGACCGCCGTGTACTGGTTGCGCATCAGGTAGTTCAGGCTCTGGAAAATCGTCGGGAACTGCCCGTAGAAGCGCGGGAAGAACGAGAAGCCGCCGGTTTCCTTGGTGAATGTGCGCAGCTGGTTGTCGGCTTGCAGCCAACCGATGCGGGTAGCGCCCCCGACATAGCCGTAGGAATCCAGCATCTCCTTGAGCATCTGGCCCAGGCCGATGGCGTGGACCGTAACCCCGGCCTCTTGGACGATCTTGCGCGCTTGCGAAAAGTTCAGTCGGCTGAAGGTGTCTTCGCCGCTCGAGAGCAGCACGACAGCCTTGCGCCCCTCGATCTCGGACATGCGCTGGACGGTGTCAGCCAGCGCGTCGAAGAGGTTGGACTCGCTGTAGGCCGCGATGCGGAGCCGTTGCAGGGCGCTGTTGATCTCGCGCCGGTCTTGGGTGAAGTCGGCCAGGATCTCCGGGCGCAGGTCGTAGGCGATGACCGCGACCCAGTCTTCCGGGCGCAGTGTTTCGACAAAGCCGTAGGTCGCCGTGAGGGTCTGGTACCAAGTCTCGCTCCAGTAGCTCTGCCAGCGGTTGCTGAATTCGATCAGCAGTGCCACCGTGGCAGGGGATTGGGTCGGGCCCACGCTCATGACCTTCTGCGGGACGCCGTCTTCCAAGATCTGGAAGTTGCCGGCGGGAATGTTGGGAATGAACTGTCCCTTGTTGTCCAGCACGGCGATATCCACCGTGACCACGTTGGTGTCCGCCGTAAACAGGGGCTGCTCCTCGGGCGTTCGCTGCGGGGCGCGGGTTTGCACGCGCGGCAGCTCGCTGGGCGAATCGGGCACTCCCCCCGGCCCCGGAACCGTGCCGGGCCTGCGCGAAGAGTCTGGCAGTGGCCTCCGCGGCTGCCCGCCGATCGGGCCTTGGGCTTGGAGCGTGGCCAGTGTCGGTGCCAGCAGTGCCAGCGTGCCCAGCAGCGCGACCGCTTTGACCAAGTAGAGCTTGCAGTGCAGCATTGTCGTATTCCCCGCTTGGCCGGTGCGTCGGCCCAATCTCTCCAGCGCACCGGACAAACTAATGGTAACTCCCAACCGCGCAAGATTCCGCACCGAGTCGCCTCGCCAAAGTAAACCAAGCAATCGGGGATCCCGGCAAGAGTGTGTAGTTCCAGTCCCGATGGATGGAATCTCGCTCGATCGAGAGGCTCTTGAACCGCTCGTCGGTGACCTTGCGCCCCGTCGCATTCGGGTTCTAGTCGAGTGCGGAGCGGGTTGTCAGACCGGCTTGGGTGGTCACTGCTCCGATCAGCTTCACCACCGCCTCGCGACTCGCCAGAGGGCGTCGCCGCCAGTTCTGCGGGATGCGACGGAACATCCTATGCGCGACCCTGTTCCACTTGTAATGCGGAACGACGCAGTCGACTTGCGGATTCCCGGCAGTACTGGAGCCGGTCCCCTACGCGCGAAATGCGACCCTGGACGGCGAGGGAAGCGGCGGCGTTCACGCGCACATCCTGGCCGCGCGGCGTGCCCTCGGGACAGGCCGGAGCCTGAACATTGCGCCGCCCGGCTGGCAGGTGGCGTTCGGTCCGCTGCGTAACGCGTTCCACCACGACCGCGGTTGGAGCCTCCGGGGCGCTTGGCACACATCGACGCATCGAAGCTGCGGGACGGGTCGGAACACGAAGGCGACCCGCGCAGTGCGGGACCGAACAGCAGCGGCAATCCGAGCAAGTCGAATCCTTGCAGCGGCAAATCGAGCGGCTGAGCGGCCGGGTGGCGACCTTGGACGAATACTCCGCGAAGTTCGGCGGAGTTTCGCGGCGTGGCTGGAGGTAACGCCGCCGCGCGGGCGAGAGCGCGATTCCGGTCCGAGGCGCTGAGGTTGCCCCAGTTGCCCGGGTGCGCACAACTTGGCGATCACCCGTGGTAGTATGCAGCCGTGGTGACCGTTGCCATTAGATTTGTTCGATCACCTCGGTAGGACATGGACAGGGGTGGATAGCTTGCGTCGGGCATCCCCTACGTCAATCCGTGTCTCCGCCGTTGCCGTAAGCCAGCCCCGACAGAAGGAGCACAGCATTGGGCAAGATCATACTCATCACAGGAGCCTCCTCCGGCATGGGCCGGGAGACCGCGATCCTGCTGGCCCGCGAGGGCCACACCGTCTACGCCGGAGCCCGCCGGGCAGATCGAATGCGGGACCTGTCCGAACACGGCATCATCCCGCTCGAGATGGACGTCTCGAAGGGTGAGGACAACGAACGGGCCGTGCGCCGGATCATCAATGCCAAGGCACGCATCGACGTTCTGATCAACAACGCCGGCTTCGGCCTATACGGCACGGTCGAGGACATCCCGCTCGACGATGCGAGATACCAGTTCGAGGTGAACCTGTTCGGCCTCGCCCACCTCACCCAACTCGTCCTTCCCCACATGAGGGAGCAGCGCGCGGGCCGGATCATCAACACATCCTCGATGGGCGGCCGGGTCTTCACGCCCTTTGGTGCCTGGTACCACGCGACCAAGCATGCGCTCGAGGGCTGGTCGGACTGCCTGCGCATCGAGACCGCGCCCTTCAACATCCAAGTCGTCCTCATCCAGCCCGGCCTTATACAGACCGAGTTCGGCCATGTACTGGGAGGCGGGCTTCAGAAGTACTACGCTGACAGCGGCTACAAGGCCGGGCTGGACCGGTTCTTCGCGAGAATGTCCGATCCCAAGGCCGCCAACCGCGGGACCGACGCCAAGGTCCTCGCCCAGGTGTTCGTAGAGGCGGCGACCGCCGCCAAACCGCGGCGGCGATACGTCAAGGGCGCAACGGCGCGCCCGCTGATGTTCATCCGCAAATGGTTCGGAGACGGGGTCTTCGAATCCGTGCTGCGCCGCACCTTCGGTTGACGTCGACGGGGCCTCTCCACCTAGCCGGCAGGCCCCCGGTGGCGACGCCCTGCCCGGAGTCCACCCGCTTGCGGAACAGTTTCGAGGGACGAGAGACAGGCACGACTTGGGCGGAGCAAGGACTTGTTCCCCGGCCCTTGGGGGTGCCGGCAAGACGGGCATTGCGGTGTCTCAACTTGGTGGTGCCAGATCCCCAGTGCTCAATGCCATCCAACCGCACCAGGGAATCCTTGAGGGGCTCGCAAGAGGCGTCGATCTCCGGCCGGCATTTCGTCTTGGAGATTCGCGATCCGACTGCTCCCGCGACCTGCTCAACCAGATCGGCTCGTGTCATTTCGCTCCCCCGTCACATCGCGCGCTCGCGGACTTCGGGTCATCCGACGGAGAAGACGAAGCCGCTCTGGATGGTCAGGTGCCGCGTCTTGGGGGCGTCCCCTGTTCCGCGACCGGCACGGTGCGCCGCTCGAGGGTTCGGGAGTGCGGTACATCCTGAAAGAGCATGGCCAGGCGGCCGCCACCGAAGTCCAGACCTTGGCGAGCAACCACATACATCCCCATGTGATGCGCCGCAATTCCGAGCAGGGCTGCAGCAACCGCAGGAACTCGCGCATCCACAGCAGGTAGCGAATGTCGCGACTTCGGATGCCTCGGAACAATCACGGCTTGTTCAGGAGCGCCACGAGCCCGTCGTAGCGGCGGTACCGGTCCCGAGCCGTGCGCGTGGGAGGCGTCTTGCCAACGCCGCTTTCTTCAGCTCGAGATCGGCGTGCAGGTAGACATAGGTCGTCTCGACTGATGGCCGAGCCAGAGCGCAATCACGCCGCCGCCGACAGCGTTGTGCAGCAACGCCATGGCTAGCCATCCCTTGCTGGCAGGCGTCGATCTAGTCCCCACCAGCCACCCGCTGGCATACGAGGCTGCTACGGGCCGTGGTGGCTGCAGCACTGCTGGCACGGCGTCGCGGCTCAGTTCTCGGCCTTGAGCTTGAAATTGTAGATCAGCTCGGTGCGGCTGTCGAAACTCGAAACCGTGCGTGTCTTGCTTTGCATGCCTTCGGCTAGCGCCTTGAGTTCGTAGTCCACGTTCGGGTCGAGGCCGTGAAAGTAGTACTCGCCTTGGTCGTTCGTGTGGAATGACTTCACATCAAGGGTGCGCGTGTGCTTCAACTGCACGATGCCGCGGATGCCTTCCTCCTGTTCGTCGGTGATCTGCCCCTTCACCGAGCGGGTGAGGTCCACCTTCTTCTTTTTCTTGAAACCCGAGAACTGAGCAAGGGCGAGCGGGGTCACCGACAAGGCGCCCAAGAATAGGAGGCTGCGGCGTGTGCGTTGCATGTCTGCCTTTATCCTACTGCGAACTGGGCCGTTTTTTGGGTCTGCCGGCCTTCTTGCGGGGTTCGAGGATCAAGTTGGCAGTCGACTTTTCGATTCCGTAGACCTGCACGGTGCGTTGGCTCTGGACAAACTTGGGCGCGCTCGCGGCGATCACGTACGTGGCGTCTCCAGCCGGCACGCGAATTCTGTATTCGCCTCGGTAGTTTGTTACCGCTCGGTACTTCTTCTTGGGGCGGGCCTCGTTGTAGGCGACGACTCGCGCGCCTTCCAAGGCGAGGTATGAGCCGCGGAAGACCGTGCCGAACAGCAAGGCTTGCTCGGAAGGCCGCCCTTGCGCCGGCGCGGACTTGCTTTGCGCGCTGAGCGCGGCAAGCGCGGCGACCAAGCAAGCGCGGCGAGGCAGGTCCACTGACATGTTCATGAGTGTCGCACTGAACGAGCAGAAGGGCCGCAGAGTTGCAAGATGATGCTCTGTGCGGGGCCGCGGGTATTCGATTGGTGTCGAATTGGCGCGGACTTGCCGCAGTCAGTACGGGACTGGCGATTCGTCTCTGGCCCAGCGCGGGCGATCTGCTATCGTCCAAGTACGGTGCAACCGCAGCACTATGCTAGGGCCGCTTCTCTGCGGCTCATCGCGTCGGCAGTCTGCCTTGCGCTGCTCCCTTGGCCTGCGCTTTCCGCGGCAATTGAGTCCCAAGCCTTGGCATGCCACCGCGAGTCTTCGGTAGAAGACTGCCGGACCGCCTGTTTGCGGAAGCTTGCCACAGCGGCACAGCGGAACAGGCCCGCAGACGGCGACGCGAAGACCTGCCCCATGCACGAGGGCGTGCGAAAGCTGCCCGCAATGAACGGCTGCGAACCTGCTGACGATGGCGACGGTGCGCTCGGCTCGGAGATCCCAAGGATTCTGCAAGGTCTCGAATTGGAATTCTGGCTGGAGAGCGGCGTTCGTGGGCTGAGTTCGCAATCGGAAACCCTCAGCCGAATCGTACTTTCGCCTCCCCTTCCTCCTCCTCGGCACACCGCGGCCGAGTTGCCGGAACCGAACCCGCCATCAGCGTAGGCACTGTCCGGCTGCTCGACACATGCTTGGCGAGCGGGCGGCCAGCTGGGCCGGACCCGCGAGTGGATTAGTGTGCGGGCTGGAGGAACAGGTGTGTTGCAAGCGAGTCTTATTGTGGTTGTTCGCCGCAAGTTCGGCATGGGCGGACTTGACGGTGCAGGTGGTCGATCCGTCCGGCGCGAGCGTGCCAGGCGCGACGGTCGTCCTGCGCCGCTCTAGCGGCGAAGCCGTAGCCGAAGGCGTCACGGCGGCTAGTGGCGCGGTTAGATTCTCGGAGATGGCGGAGCGGGCCGAAATTGCCGCCAGCGGCTTTGCGTCTCGGGCAGTGGCGGTCGGTGGACGCAGTCAGGTTGTCGTCAACTTGGATATTGAGGAGAGCGAGTCCGCGATTGATGTTTTCGCTGCGGCTCCCTTGCTGGCGCCGGTGGCCAGCGATGCGCTCCCGCGCGAGGCGGTTGCGAAGACGGACTTGGTCGAGAGCTTGGCTTCGTCGCCGCATGTGCGCTTGCTGCGGCGCGGGGGGACGAATTTCGAGCCAGTCGTGCAAGGCCTGCGCGAGGCACAAGTGGTGATGGTTGTTGATGGCACACGGACGTTCGCGGCCGGTCCGGCGCGGATGGATTCCGATCTCAGCCACGTCGATCCGGGCAGTGTGGACAGTGTCGAAGTGGTCACCGGCCCCTACGCCTTGAGCCAGGGAGCGGGGGCCATGGCGGCAATCGTGGTCAAGTCCGATCCGATCCCCCGCAGAGACGCTTGGCGGCTCGGAGGTCGCGCCAGCATCGGCTGGCGCAACAACGGCGCGGGCCGGGTCGCTCAGACTCGGATATACGCGGGCGACTCGGACTTCGGTGTCCGCTGCACTCTAGCGGGAGCCTGCAGGACGATTACAACGCTGGCAGGGCCAATGCCCGCCCGGATATGCTCGTTCCGGCCGATGCATCGGGGCATCAGTTCGGCGGCCGCTTCCGCTTCAACCCCACGGACACCCAAGAGCTCTCGGTGGGTGGATTCTATGACGAACAGACGGGCATCGACTATCCCGGCCGGCTGCTCACGGCCGAGCACTTCTTGCTGCGCTCGTGGTCTGCAAGATATCGGCTTGCGGGCTTGGACGGGCTCCTCAAGGCACTGACGCTGAACGCCTACAGCAACGCCAAGGGCCACCGCATGAGTAATCGCGGCAAGCCCACGCGCATGGATATGGCTGGCCGCGTGCCCCCGTTCGGGCTAGACATATCCCTGCCGGCCGAATCGCACACGCTTGGCGCGTCTGGGCGGATCGAACTGGCAGCAAGCGGCAATTGGCGCGTCTACGCTGGCTTCGACCATTTCACCCTCGAGCAGGACGCCCAGCGTTTCGTCTACCGGTCCAGCAACCGCAAGCTGCTCTTCAGCGATGCCGTTTGGGCGGGCACCTCCTTGCGCAACACCGGGCTATATTTGCAAGGGGCGCGAGACTTCAGCCGCGGCGCCGTGTTCGCGGCTGCGCGATTCGACATGGAGCGCTCTGATGCGGGGCGTCCCAGCGAGTTCTTCTTGGCCAATTCCGGAAGCCAACTCGATGTCGGCCGAACCAGTCCCAGCTTTAGCCTGGCCGGGCGCTACGACTTGACAGGGGGGCTGACGCTGGCGGGCGGCGTAGGCCGCGTTCGGCGCCCGCCCAGTGCCTTGGAACGCTATTCGGACCGCTTTCCCAGCACTCGCTTTCAAGTCGCCGCCGAGTTCATGGGGGATCCACTGATTCGGCCGGAGGCGAGCCTGCAAACCGATGTCAGCCTGCAGTGGAAGGTGGGCGCGCTCCGCTTCGATGCAGGGGGATTCGTGCGCTCGTTGTCAGACTACATCACTGTCGCGGCCGATCCCAGCCTGCCCAAGCGGCTGCCACTGAGCCCTCCAATCGTATTCCGCTACATGAATGGCGAAAGCGCGTTCTTCCGGGGCTGGAACCTGGCGGCGCGCTGGATCACTGACCGCCTGCAGGTCAAGCTGCAGGCCTCCAAGATTCTGGCGGACGACCGCGAGCTGTCAGAACCGGTGCTGGGTGTCCCGCCCTTGGATCTCGACACCTCGGTTCGCTATGTGGCTCCGAAGCGCCGCTGGTGGGCGGAGTTCGGCACGCGCGGTGTTTGGGAGCAGCGGCGCGTTTCGGCGGCGCGGCTGGAGACGCAGTCGCTAGGATTCACCCTACACCGGTTTCGCGTCGGTGTGGACTTGTGGCGGGGCGCGAGTTGGTACGCCGGCGCGACCAACTTGGGGGACAAATTCTACAGCGAGCACCTGAACTCGCTGAATCCGTTCACGCGGGAGCGTGTCCCGGAAATGGGGCGGGCGCTGACGACGGGCCTGACGATGAATTGGTAAGGGGCAGCGCAAGGCCGCCGTGCGGGTCAGGCAGTGGTCTTGCGCCCATACTCTTTGTTAGCGAATTACATCGATTAATTGACACGGCAGCCCTAGTTGTGTCAAGCATCATTGCGCTGTCAAACCTACTTCGCGGCTGGCGCAGCCTACGCAGTGGCGGATCACACAACGCGCCGCGGTGGTCTGGCTGGTTTGGCGTTTGGCTGGCGAACCGGCCGGAGCAGAGCCTTGGCCCGAGCTTCCGGCGTGGCTCCCTCGAAGTGGTTCTTCATGACTCGTTGCCTTCCGCTCCAGACTCACTGTGCTTGCACAGGATCTCTTCGCGTGAATCCCTCGAAAAGCCCTTCCAGTCTTGCCATGCGCTCAGACAGTGAAACCTCGAGATCTGTCACACGTTGATCCAGTGAGCGAATCTCGTTGCGGATGCTGCGCTGGTCGGCAATGATCCAGCCGAGCATGGCAAGCATGACCGTTGCCACAATCCTTTGTGCGTTGCCATTCATCTCGTTCCCTTCCGCCTCTATGATATCGCAGAGGCGAGGAAGCGAGATGCGACTCTCTTCCAATGAGAGATGAGCCTGAAGGAAGGCGCGGTTTCCACCGAGAAATGAGCCTGAAGGGGGGCGGGGCGTGAGGATCATCGGAGGGTGATCTTGCATCTCGACTTGGAGGCCCACGCGAGCCTAGCTGATGTGCGCGGATTCGTGGCAGGCAACCACGATGGGAGCGTCCAGATGCCGGAACGCAAGCAGGCATACGCGCATATCGGACAGATCCCGAGACGGTTCTCGTACTGGCGGCTGGGCCGCCCGGACAAGGGCCTGCTGCAGCGCTACCCGGCGCGCACGACGGGCTTCTCGCGGGCGCAGTTGAAGCGCCTGATCGCGCGCCGAGTTCAGCACGCGCAACGTTGGGGAGCAGCGGCGCGTTTCGGCGGCGCGGCTGGAGACGCAGGCGCCAAGGCTTGCCCTACAGCGGTTCCGCGTTGGGGTGGACTTGTGGCAGGGGCGAGTTGGTACGCCGGCGCGACCAACTTGTGGGACACTTTCTACAGCGAGCACCTGAACTCGCTGAATCCGTTCACACGAGCACGCGTCCCGGAAATGGGGCGGGCGCTGACGACGGGCCTGACGATGAATTGGTAAGGGGCAGCGCAAGGCCGCCGTGCGGGTCAGGCAGTGGTCTTGCGCCCATACTTCTTGTTAAAGCGCTCGATGCGGCCCTCAGAATCCACGAGCTTGCGCTTGCCCGTGTAGAACGGATGGGAGTGTGAAGAGATCGCTAGGTCGTACAAGGGGTATTCCTTGCCATCGACCGTGGTGGTCTTGTCGGTCTTGGCCGTCGAGCGAGTGATCCACTCGGTCTTGGTGGTCACGTCGCGAAAAACCACCTCTCTGTAATTGTCGGGATGGATGCCTGGTTTCATGGGACTATCACCGATTGGCAACTGTCGGCCGGGATCTAGGCGCTGTTGGGAAAGCGCGGCGGGACCGGTGCCTGTCTGACTCCACTATAGCGGAACCAAAGCCTGGCAGGCCAGTCCGCGGGCACAGGCGGGAGCGGAGTCGATTCGAATTTCGTCGGCCGTGCTTGGAGAGCCATCTTGCGAGCAGCACGGTGAGGCCCGGCACCCGAGCGAGCGGTGAACTGCTGCAAGGATCGCGCCCGCCAAGGCGACCCGTCTCAAGGGCCGACGCGTCCAAGCGATCAACGGGCGGGCTATTGGAACCCAGCGCTGCGGTTGGCGAGTAGGACCTTGCCGCCGCCAGCTGCCAGTGTATGGACTCGAGTCGCCCCGAGCAGTCGCCCGAAGCGCTCGCGATCCTCTTCGTAAGTCGCGAGATATACGGGTCGCTGCTGATCCCACAGCTCGGCCAGGTCCGAGTCGGCGAGGAACACGTCTGGCGCTCCGGGTGCGTTGGATCCGTACTCGATGTTGTTCTTGCGACCGTTGAGCAGCAGGGCCGGACGATTGGTGTAAAAGACCAGCGAGGAGAAGGCATAGTACTCGTGATCCAGCACCAGCTGCCCGGGCGGAGAGCGCAGGTAGGCATCGGCCAGCGGTCGGGAAGACAGGTATGGGTCAAATGCTCCCATGGCCCAATGAGCAGCTTGCAAGAAAAGCAGAGCGGCGCAAGCCTGGGCGGCAAGCGCGCGGTTCTGCCGCAACAGCCAGCCCCCCAGGGCCCCGATCGCGCACGCGACCGCTGCGAGGGCCAGCGGTCCGCGCAAGTAGGCGAACGAGGCGAGCGTTAGGTCTTGGAAGTGTCCCAGCGCCAGCGTGTACGCTTCCGGGTTGCTGGTCAAAGCGGAGGCGATGTCCCCCTCGCTTGGCAGCCCGGCGACCGCAAACAGCACAGCTAGCGCCGCCGCCAGGGCGCACCCGTAGACTGTTGCCGTAGCGCGAGCACACAATCGCGAGAGCGCGGCAGACGAAATGGCCGCGCTTGCGAGCAGCAGCACGGCGGGCGCGTAGGCGGGCAGCGTGTAATACTCTTGGGTCGTTGACGCCGAGAAGAACACAAGCGTGAAGCCGCAGGCACACAGCATCAGCGACTGCGTGCGGCGTTTGCGGTCAGCCGTTCCTAGGCCGAGCTTGTGCAGTCCCGCCAGCAGGCCGCTCCAAGGGAACAGCCAAACGATGTGTCCGAACCAGAACCATGCGATGTTCACCCGGTCGTAGTCGACCGGGTGGCGGAGTCCCAGATACCGCAGTAGGTGCTCGTTGATGAAGTAGCGCCAGAAGAATCCCCGGTACACTCCCGGTCCGCTTTCAAGCGCGAACTCGAAAAGCGGGGGGTGGCGCAGCATCGCGAGCACGTGCCAAGGCGCGGCGACCAGCAACGTGATTGCCAGCGCGCCGGGCAGGCCGAGTCGCCTCCACTGCTCGCGGGAGCGCCACTTGCCGGCGGCGAGCATGTAGACTGCGATCGCGCCGAGCGGGAGCACTGCAGCCACGAGCCCCTTGAACAGCAATCCGACGCCTAGCGCCGCGCCAGCCCAGCGCATGTGGGCGCGTGCCTGTCGCGCCGAGCCCTCTTGGGAACGCAGGAAACACTCCAACACGAACAGCGTCGTGCAAGCTACGTACACGTCGGGGATCCGCACTCGTGTGAAAAGGAACAGTCCGCAACAGGTGGCTAGGCCGACGCCCGCGTACAGCCCGCCCAGATCGCCGAACGACCAGCGCCCTATGCGCCAGGTGAGCCAGCACAGCAACATGGCCGCCAGAGACGCGGGCAGGCGCGCCGCCCAGTCGTGAACTCCGAACGCCGCGAAGGACAGTGCGATCGCCCAGACTTGGCCAGGGGGCTTGTCGAAGTACGGCACGCCGTTGAGACGCGCCGTGACCCAGTCCCCGGATTGCAGCATGTCTCGCGCGATCTGGGCGTAGGTGGAGTCTACATCGTCGAGCAGGGATGGCGGACTCGAGACTGCACCGAGGAACGCGATCCCGGCGACGGCGACGACAATCCAGCCGTGGAGCCGAGCGTCAGACAGCCGGCCGCCGAATGCGCCATGCTTGGAATCCGTCGCCGGGGTCTGTGCCCGGGATGGTCGAGAGGGCCTTGGCGGCCTCCCAGCCCGGTCGTTCCGCGATTGCCTTGGCGACGACATGTTGGTTCTCCTCGGGTTCCAACGAGCAAGTGGCGTAGACCAGCTGCCCGCCCGGAGCCAGCGCGTCCATAGCATTCTCTAGGATGCGCCCTTGGCGAGCGCTGAGGTCATTGAGGTCGTCCGGCGCGAGGCGCCACTTGATTTCCGGATTGCGGGCCAGCGTGCCGGTGCCCGAACACGGGGCATCGACCAGTATCCGGTCGAAGTGCCGCTGGAATGGCAGCGGACCCTCGGCGTCCAGCGCCAACAGCTGGATCCCCTGACTGCCCAACCGTCGCATGGTCTGCAATCGTTTCACGCGCCGGTCCCCAGCCACTACTGCCGCTGTTTCGGCAAGCATGCGCGACTTGCCGCCAGGTGCGGCGCACACGTCGAGGACGGGCGAGCCCGACGAACCTGCCAGCAGCGCCCCCACGCGCTGCGAGTTGATGTCTTGAAAGACGATCGCGTCACCCGCCACCCTGCGGGCGGCGGAAACGCTTCCCCTAGCGAGACGATAGGCGCGCGCCAGGTCCGTGGGCTCTGCCGAAATTCCGGCGCTCTCTAGGCTTGCCCGCACGTGGGCCGCGTCCGCCGAGGAGCGCAAGCGGAAGTACGTCGCGGGCTGCCGCAGGTTGGCTTGCAATAGCGCCCGGCACTTGCCATCGCCGAACGTCTTACGCCAACGCCGCAGCAACCAGTCGGGATGGCACAGGCGCCCGGATTCTTCCTCCGGCAACGCCGGCGGCAGGTGGCGCAGGATCGCATTCACCATGCCCGCTGCGGAGGCCTTGCGCGTGCGCTTCACCAGTTCGACGGATTCCGAGACCGCGGCATGGTCCGGGACGCCGTCCATGTGGCGCAACTGATACGCCCCGATCCGCAAGGCGATCCGCACTTCGGTGTCCATGGATCCGACGGATCGGGTTGTCCGGCTGGAAATCAAATGGTCGAGTTCGCCTTGGCGTCTGAGGCATCCAAGGACAGTCGCGGTGACAAAGGCCTTCGCGCGCACGCCGATTCCGGCCAGGCGCTGCGAGTGCAGCAACTCGTCCGAGTAGGCCCCCTCCCGCTCGACACGCAACAGCAGGTCAAAGGCCAGTCTACGTGCCTCCAGAGCCGCCACGCCCTGCCAAGATAGCAAAGCCCGGGCAGCGGCTTCGAAGACTCAATGCTCCGTGCTAGAATCCGCCATGTCGGGTCGGGGACTCCTGCGATTCCCTGGCCTCGAGCGACGACACGGTTATGTTCGGGGAGGTTGCTGTGCGGATTGTGAGCGATCCGAAATGGCTGAGCTTGGTCCGGGCGGTGGTCGAGCAGAGTTGCCTCGGCTTTGGCGCTCACGAGGAGTCGGCAACGGCCGTGGTGCTGGCCGTCAACGAAGCGGTGGCAAACGTGATGCGCCACGGCTACGAGGGCGACACCACGCGTCCCATCCGGATCGCCTGCCGGCGGGATGGCGAGATGATCGAAGTGCGCATCTGCGACCATGGGAGGGAGGCTGAGTTTCTCTCGCGGGAAACGCTCCCGCCGGACGAATTGCGTGTCGGAGGCCGAGGATTGTTCATGATCCGTGCCCTGATGGACGAAATCGAGTACGGGCGCGAGGACGGCCGCAATCGCATGTACTTGAGAAAGCACTTGCTGCGGGGCGTGGAAGGGGATTGAAGGGAGTTGCAACCGAGATGCTAAGGATCGACATCGAGCAACTGCCGGAAGCCGCCATCGTGCGCGTCTCGGGCGACGCCGACATGGCGTCTTCGGCGCAACTACGCGACGCGGTCCTCGACTTGCTCAAGACCTGCACGCAGGGCCGGGTGATCGTCAGCATGGCGGGAGCGACCTACATTGACAGCTCCGCCGTGGCCAGCCTGGTCGAGGGGCTGCAGCTCGCTTCGCGGCGAAGGATCAGGTTCGGGCTCGCTGGCCTGAACGAAGGGCCGCTCCAAGTGCTGCGCGTCACGCGCCTGATCGATGTGTTCGAAGTGCACGACTCGGAGGAAGATGCACTGAAGGCCTGACCGGGCCGGACCGCTTGCACGGCATGATGTTCCTGGAATCCGTCGGTCGATTTTCGATCCGGCAGGCCGAATACGTCGGCCGCCTAGCGATTCAATTCTGGTATTGCTTGCGCTTTTCGGTGCGGGCCAGCCCGTTCAAGGGGCGCGGCCTGCGTTGGAAGCGCACGGTCCAGCAGATGGCCGAGATCGGGGTGCGATCCTTGCCCGTGCTGTGTTTGGTGTCGGGTGCCACCGGGATGATCATGGCGTTGCAGGCGGGCGCGGAGTTGCGCCGCTTCGGGGCCATGGAAGCCATCGTCAACATGGTTGGCACCACCATGACGCGGGAACTCGGACCGCTGATGGCCGCGATCGTTGTGATCGGACGCTCGGGGTCTGCGATTTCGGCCGAAGTGGCGACGATGGCCGTCACCGAGGAACTTGACGCGCTGCGCGCAATGGCCCTCGACCCGATCGATTTCGTGCTGGTCCCCAAGTATCTGGCGATGCTCGTGATGCTGCCCTGCCTCACCGTGATGAGCATCTTTTCCGGGATCGCCGCGGGCGGGGTGTTCGCGTATTTTACGCTGGACCTGACGCTGATAACCTACCTCGAGCGTACGGCCGAGATCCTGCTCGTCCGTGACATCGTCAGCGGCTTGGTCAAGGCGGTGATTTTCGGCTCGATCATCGTCCATGTGAGCTGCCTGGAAGGCTTCACGGTCAGCGGCGGCCCGGTGGGCGTGGGCCATTCCACGACCAGCGCTGTGGTGAAGTCCATCTTCTTGGTCGTGCTGGCAGACCTGCTCTGCACCACGTTCTTCTACTTTTTCTGGCGATGACCGACACGGACGCAGCGACCTTCGGCCAGCACCGGCTGCCCCGCCAAGCCGGCGGGGAGCCGGTAGTCTCAGTCCAAGGCTTGAAGGTTTGCTACGGCCAGCGAACTGTGCTGGATGGTGTCAGCCTCGACATCTATCGCGGTGAGACCATGGTGATCCTGGGCGGTTCCGGTTCCGGCAAGACCACCTTGCTGAGGCACATGGAGGGCTTGGAGCACCCAGCCGAGGGCAGTGTCACCATCAAGGGAGTCGATCTTGCCACGGCCTCGCGACAGACACTGACCGAACTGCGCCGATCGATGGGCGTGTCCTTCCAGAGCGCCGCTATGTTCAATTCGATGACGGTCGGCGACAACATCGCGCTGCCCCTACTCGAGCACAGCACTCTGGCGGAATCCACGATCCGGGTGATGATCCGCATCAAGCTGCAACAGGTCGGACTCAGGGACGTCGAAAATCTCTACCCGACGCAGCTATCAGGAGGCATGCGCAAGCGGGCCTCCTTAGCGCGGGCACTGGCATTGGAGCCGGAAATCCTGTTCTTCGACGAGCCATCCGCCGGCTTGGACCCTATCATCGCAGCCGGACTCGACGATCTCATTGTGCGCTTGCAGGAGGTCTATCGGATGACGATCATCGTCGTGACGCACGAGTTGGCCAGCGCTTTCCTGATCGCTGACCGCATGTGTATGATCGACGAAGGCAAGATCCTAGCTGTCGGCACGGTTGATGAGATTCGCCGCAATCCCGATCCGCGTGTCCAGCAGTTCATAGGGCGCGAGGCGGACGAGCCGAGCCCGGCGTCCGGCGCTTACATCATGGGAGCCTGAGTGACGAACGAAGTCAGAGTCGGACTGCTGGTGATCGCCGCCCTGGCGATCTCGGTCACCACGTTCCTGATCGCCGCAAACTTCCATTTTGCCGGGCAGACCCACACCTACCGCACATACTTCAGCTACATCGGTGGCTTGGACGAGGGAAACGTGGTGCGCTTCGGCGGGCGCAAGGGCGGCACGATTCAATCCGTGGAGCCTTGGCCAGAGGACATGACCAAGACCGAGGTTGTGTTTGAACTGCTGACCGAGATCCCCGTCAACGAGCAGTCAGTGGCCACAATCGACAGCTTGAGTGCGTTGGCGCAGAACTATTTGGAGATCACGCCCGGGTCGGGCGCCGCGCCGCGCATAGCGCCCGGAGGCGTGGTTCCCTCCGTCGAGGCCCTGTCGTTCTCGGATCTGACGCGCAAGGTGGCGAGAGTCGCCGATGAGGCCGTGGGGCTAATGGCGCGCATGGACGCCAAAGTTACAACGGTGGCTGACAGCCTGCACGCCGTGCTGGAAGGCCTGCGAGAGTTGACCGGCGAGCAGAACCAGCGCAATGTTGCCCGCATGCTCGAAAACACCAACGAGTTCCTCGAGACGCAAACTCCGAAGATCGACAGCTTGACAACCCAGTTGGGCGACACCTTGGTGCGGGTCGAGGAACTAGCGGACGACTACCAACGGCTAGCGCGCGATGCCGACGACACCGTGCTCAACATCAACCGCACCGTGGACGAGACGCGCGAGCCTCTCCAGAGCAGCTTGCACGAGCTCGAGGGGGCCCTGCGCGATGCGCAACGGCTCTTGACCGACGCCCGGGCGCTGCTGCTGGTCAACGAAGGCAGCGTCAGCGAGATCATTGAGAACTTTCGTGACGCCTCTGAAAATATCGAAGAGCTCAGCTCGGATCTGCGCCAGCGGCCGTGGTCGATCCTGCGGGGCAAGCCGAAGCCGGACCGCCCGGTGCCCCCCGTCGCTGCCCCGCCCAGCAATTGATGGCGGAACCGAGAGAACTCGGCGTCGACAGCGCCCTCGCGTTTCTGGACGGGCGCTTGGATGTGACGCAAGCGGCCAGCGCGCGCTTGCTGGCAGGCGGCGTCTCCAACACGGTCGTGCTGGTCGAAGACGGCGACCAGCGGATCGTGCTCAAGCAGGCCCTGCCCCGCCTTCGGGTGCGTGACGAATGGCTGGCGGACCGCTCCCGCGTTTTGCGGGAATGGCAAGTCATCAATGCGCTAGGCGCTGTCCTGCCTCGGGGGCGGTTGCCCGAGCTGCTGTTCTGCGACGAAGCCAACTTCTTGTACGCCATGCGCGCTGCTGCGGCGGACAGCGCGGACTGGAAGGCCATGCTCTTGGCGGGCCAGTGCGATCGCGCGACGGCCCGGCGGGCCGGGGCGGTTCTGGGGTTGATGGCGCGGGCGACTTGGGGCGAACCTGCCTTCGCTCGATGCTTTTCGGACCGGACTGCGTTCAACCAGTTGCGCACCGATCCGTACTACGGCACTATCGCTGAGCGCCACCCCGATTTGGCGCATCGCCTCGAACAGTGGACCGCCGAGAGCGCCTTGCGCAACGTGGCCATGGTGCATGGCGACTGGAGCCCGAAAAACCTGCTCGTCAGTGGGGCGGGGATCGTGTGCATCGACTTTGAGTGCGCCCACTTCGGCGACCCCAGCTACGATGCGGGGTTCCTGCTGAACCACCTCATTCTGAAGGCATTCCACCGGCCCGCAATCGCGGGAAGCTATCTCGGCTTGGCGCGCACCGCGTTCTGCTGGACACTCGCGATCCTGCCGCCACCTGCGCTGACTTGGTTCGAGGCGGCCAGCGTCCGGCATCTCGCCTTTCTGATGCTGGCCCGCGTTGACGGGAAGTCTCCGGTCGAATACTTGGACGAGGGCCAACGCGCGGCCGTGCGCCGCTTGTCTCGCAGCCTGATCGATGCAGAGCCGCGCAGCCTGCGTGCGACACTCGAACACGCCGAGCGAGCGCTGGAAAGATTGGCCCCGTGAGCGCTACTGCGCCGCCTTGATGGCTTCGAGGGTTTGCGCGGCCTGCGCCTGCATGGGATTTGGAACGCGCGCAGCTTCGCTCATCCAACGCGTGGCCTGGGCGATGTTGTCACCGGCAATGTCCAGTTTGACGTAGCAGAATCCCAGCATGTAGGAGAGGATTCCATAGCGCTCTCCGCCCTCGGCCTTGATGGCGTCGACAGTTTGCAGCAGGTGGCGGCGGGCGGTGCGCCAGGCGCCTTTTTGGAACTGGCCGGTGCCGGCCACGTAGTGGCCTAGGGCGGTGAACTTCTTCTTGGTCGCATCCCAATCCTCGCCCGAGACGCCCTCCGGCGCTGGCTTCTCCTCCATCAGCTCGATGAGCTGCGCGGAGCGGGCGTCGACCTCGTCGTAGTTCTTCTGGCTGAGAGCGATCTCGGCCAGGGTGAAGAGGTACTGCTCGTTGCCCGGGTTGTTTGCCAAGGCGCGTTCGATGGCGCCGACCATGCCTGCCATGTCGCCCGCCTGCTGGTAAGCGAGCACGTACTTGTCGTCAATGCCGACCGCGTACTGGCTCTCGGGGAACAACTCCGCGAGCTTGTCCATGAACTGAATCTGCTGCATGGGGGCACTCTGGGTGATCCCGACATTGAGCGCCCACTCGGTGTACTGCACCACGCCGTTGGCGTAGTCCACCGAACTCTGGTGGAGCATTTCCTCGTCTTCGGTCGGATCGTCCGGCGGCGGAGCAGCCGCTTCCTTATCGGCCAGCGGCTTCGTCACAGCCAGGCCTTCCAACAGCTCGGGCCATTGCATGGCGTTGAGCAGCGCTTGGTTCTGGTTGTGGCGCACCTCCAGATCCTCGGGCACGTATTCGAGAAGACGCGCACCGACCGTGGCAGCGTCCGGCCAGCGCTGCGCCTGCGTGTAGAGGCCCTGCAGTTGGAGGAGCACGTACCCCAGATAGGTGCTCTCTGGATAGTCGTTAAGGAACCCCTCGAGAATGGCGATCCTTTCGTCGGCCTCTTCAGCGATGCCGGCTTCTGTAAGGACCGCGCCTTCCGGGGATTGGGAGTCGATCTCGACATCGCGGATCTCTAGCGATGCCTGCGCGAAGAGCGTCGATGCGGACAGCAAGAGTGCTAACAGGAGCGTGGAACGGGATTTCATCATGGATCTCCGGGAACACAACATCATATTGTGAATCGCGCTCTCAAATCAAGCCGCCCTTGTCGAAATCATGGGTCGGCGGACGGCCTGGCTTGCCTCCAAGGCAGGTGGGTGACGCACGCGCTTCCGGTCCCCCGCACGCGCAGATCGATGCCCGAGCTGTCTAGCAGCGCATCAATCCAGCCGGTAGCGGTGTTGTCCGAGAAAGGGAACCCGACCGCTGGCAGGCAGATGTGATGCACTTCCCCGATCCGGCCCAGTCGGTATTCGTGATCGTGCGCTGTGACAACCGCCTGGATGCAGCGCTGGCGTTGGGCCAGCTGTATCAGGTCATCGAAATCCCGGCAGCCCAAGCTGCTGGATTCGCCCGGGTGATGGACAAAGATCACGGTTTGGGCGCACGGCTCGGAGACCAGCAGCTCTTCGAGCCAAGCGAGCTGTTCGCGGCCGATTTCTCCGCCCACCGCATGGGTGCCGATGCTCGAATCCAAGGTGACGAGGCGGAACGGCGGCTGCTCCACGACTGCGGCTAGCCACTGCGGCGTTGGGCCGTTGCGGCTCGCGAGACAGTCCAGCAGGGTGGCGCGCTCGTCATGGTTGCCCATCGCGAGCACCAAGGCCGCTTGCTCGGCCAGCGGATGCATGATGCCGAGGAAGCGCTCGTAGTCCTCCCTGCGGCCGGACGACCATGCCAGGTCTCCGTTCACCAGTACGCCGCAAGGCCGACACTCCCGCATTGCCGCAACGGCTCGCTCGAGCTGGCGGGCCGGCTGGAATCCGTGTCGAGCGGCAGCGTCGTCGCCGCAGACGTGGGTGTCGGAGGCCCACGCCCAGCGCGCGGGCACACCGGGCGGGAGGGCGCAGCGATAGCAGAGCCCGGAGCCATGCTCGCTGGCGAGCGATGGCTCGCCAGCAAGCAAGATCACAAAGCGGCTGCCGGGCGGCTAGCGTCCGAGGATGTCAAACGTCGTCGTCCCGGCGACGCGCACCTTCGCATAGGCCTTGACCCATTCCGAGTGGGCGGGGTGCTTGGCATATACCTCGAGAGCGGCCTCGTCGGCCATCTCCATGCAAACGCCGGACTGGCGCTCCGCGGGCTCGGCTTGGTTGCGACCGAACTGCCGCAACGGCCGCCGCAGCTTGCCCACCCAGACTTTCTCGAGGCCCTCGATCTTGTCGGGCAGTTCGTTGGTGGCCTTCATGAACGCGGCCCAGTCGGCGTCGGTGGCAGTCGCGATCTCGGTGAACGCGAAGCAGTGCATCAACTTTTTCTCACCTGCCGAGGCATCGGCGGGCAAGAGGGCTAGCATGGCTAGCAGGGCAGTGCAGAACAAGGTAAAGCGTCTCATAAGTTGCATCATAGCCCAATGCCCGTCCCAAGACCCTGCCGCACTCCGGCTAAACTAGCATGCGTGCTTCGATTGCTGCTTACGTTGATCTTGGCGGTGCACTGCTACGCCGCGGAACGGCCTAACGTTGTCTTCGTCTACACCGATGACCAAGCTGGCTGGGCGCTAGGCTTGTCCGGGCACCCCCACGCGTCCACGCCCAACATGGACAAGCTGTTCCGGCGCGGGGCCTACCTGCCGAACTCGTTCACGGTGACGCCGGTTTGCTCGCCCTCGCGAGCGAGCCTGATTTCCAGCCGCTACGGAAGCGAGGTCGGCCTCACGGACTGGCTGAATCCTAGACGCGAGCCGTACATGGGCTTGGGGGATGACATCCTCACCTGGCCGCGCCTGCTCAAGGATGCGGGGTATCGCACCGGGCTCGTGGGCAAGTGGCACCTCGGCTTGCTCGACGAGCAGCACCCTACGCAAAGAGGCTACGAATACTTCATGGGATTTCGGGGCGGTGGGACGACGCCCGTAGATCCCGTCCTCGAAAAGGATGGCAAGGATCGCAAGTTCGATGGGCTCACGGCCGATATTCTGACCACGGACGCCCTCGACTATCTCGAACGAGTCCGGGACGAGACATTCCTGCTCTCGCTGCACTACCGCGCCCCGCATACGCGCTGGCTTCCGGTGGCTGCGGAGGACTGGGCTCCGTTTGATGGCCTGAACCCGATCATTCCCAATCCTGCTTTCCCTTACCTTGACGTGGAGCGCGTGCGCCGCATGACGCGCGAGTACCTCGCCAGCACCAAGAGCGTGGATCGCAATATCGGGCGCCTTTTGGCCAAGCTTGACGAGCTGGGCCTGACGGACGACACCGTGATCGTCTACACCAGCGACCACGGCTACAACATGGGGCACAGCGGCGTCTGGCACAAGGGCAACGGGCACTACGTGTTGACACGCAATCCGCCGGCCACGGCCAACATCCCTGACGGCCAGCGCCCGAACATGTGGGATCGGGCGATCCGCGTTCCGACTGCGGTCGTGTGGCCCGGCGAAGTCGAGCCGGGATCGGTAGTCGAGGGTACCGTCTCGAACCTTGACTGGCTGCCCACCATGGCGGCCATCGCCGGGGCGGACGTGCCGGACGGTGCGATCGTGCGGGGTCGGAACATCGTGCCCCTGTTGCGCGGAACAGCCCCCGATTGGAGCAACGAGCTATACGGCGAGTACTCGACGCATCATCAGAGCCGCACGCACATGCGCATGCTGCGCACTCCGCAGTGGAAGCTCGTGCGGGACTTCCTCAACCCCGAACGCGACGAATTCTACGACCTCACGGCCGATCCGGGCGAGACCACCAACCTGATCCGGCATCCTAGGGTACAGTCGGCGATCGCTAAACTTGGCGAGCGGCTGCTAGTGCGAATGCGCGCTGTAGGCGACCGCTTGGCGGAGGAGTAGCGGCCGGTGGCTGGCAAGCCTTGAGGTCCAACGGAGCGCACAATGTCGAAGCGAAATTCCGGTCGCAGCAGACCCGGCCGTAGGGAGCTGCTGGCTTATTCCGGCTTCTTCGGGCCCGCCTTTCTGGCGCGTCAGGGCTTGGCCGGTGGGCTCGCACCGGTGGCCCAAGCATCCGTGGCGGGCGATCCCGTGCGCGGAATGAAGAAGTCGATCAACCTGTGGGCCTTCCCTTATCCGGACAAGTGGTCGCTGCAGGAGTGCTTCCAAGTCGCAGCCGACGCCGGTTTCGACGCGGTCGAGCCGAACTTCAACCTCGAGGGAGAGTTCTCCGCGGAATCATCCGATGACGAGATCCGG
This sequence comes from Bryobacterales bacterium, assembly GCA_965207255.1. Classification (GTDB taxonomy): domain Bacteria; phylum Acidobacteriota; class Terriglobia; order Bryobacterales; family UBA6623; genus VXMF01. Next base: position 3,829,715 of record OZ242276.1, read on the forward strand.
GCGGTCAAGCGGCTCGCCGACGAGGCAGGAATCGGCATCAGCGGCGTCTGCTCGTTCCTGTTCTGGCCCTACTCGATGACGCACCCGGACGCTGCACGGCGCGCAAAGGGCATCGAACTGGCGAACCGCATGGCGGAAGCGGCCGCCCTGCTGGGAACAGAGAACTTGCTGGTCGTGCCCGGGGCAGTCTATGCGCCATGGCTCGAAGATCCCGTGCCAGTGCCCAACGACGTCTGCGAGCGCTACGCCAAGCAGGCCGTGCGGGAACTGATTCCAGTCGCAGAGCGAACCGGGGTGTCCATCAACATCGAGAATATCTTCGCCAACGGATTCCTGTTTAGCCCGCAGGAGGTCGCGGCGTTTGTCGACAGCTTCGGGAGCGACAGGGTGAAGGTGCATTTCGACACTGGCAACATCATGCAGTACCAGTTTCCCGAGCACTGGATTCCGATCTTGGGCGACCGCATCAAGAACATTCACCTCAAAGAGTGGGACAAGCGCACCCAAGAGTTTAACCTGCACACGTTCCGCACACTGCTCGACGGCACCACCAACTGGCCGGCAGTGATCGCCGCGCTGGAACGGATCGGCTACGACGGCTATCTCACCTTCGAGTACTTTCACCCGCACGAGCACTATCCCGAGGCGCTGATCTACCAGACATCGGATGCGCTGGACCGCATCCTGCGCCGCAAGGCCTGAGGCCATGGCGGGTGCCGAGGGCCGCCGTCTAAGTGCTCGCGAGGCCCCCTTTAACCGACCTGCAGTCCCCTGCCAGAGAACGGATCTAGGCAATAGGAGGACGAGCTCGGATCTGTCGTCAGCGGCTCTTGTCCGCTAGGTCAGGCCGCATTGGCATTGCGGGCTTTGGGACAATGTTCCCTCAATGGAGACTCAGATCACGAATGTTGTCCAAGCATTCCCAAACGCGAAGCAGTACGCCATTCCAAGCTACCAGCGGAACTACGTTTGGACGCGGGAGGGCCAGTGGGAGCCCCTCTGGGAGGACGTGACAGCGCTGGCGAACCGGGCGGCCAAGGAGGATCAGGAGGTCAAGCCCCATTTCCTCGGCACCATCATCACCAAGCAGATTGGTACGCGCCGCTTCATCAATCGCTGGTGGGTCGTCGATGGCCAGCAGCGCCTCACCACGCTTCAGATCCTGCTCAAGGCCGCTCGCGCAGCATTCCATCAGCGTGGCCTGAATCGGTTCGCCGATCTTCTCGCAGACTGCCTCGCCAACAGCGAAGATACGGTGACGAAGCCAGAGGACAGGTACAAGATCGACACCAAGAGTGGGCCCTACAGGACGTTCCCGTCAATCATCGACGCGGACGGATCGGCGCTTGAGGCATCTGCCGTCGGCTCCGGGCTGGCGGCGTGTCATGCCTATTTCCTTGGGTCTGTGGGTGAGTGGCTTGATACACCCACCGAGTTTGGCATCGGACGTTCCGCCGAAGCGCTGGCGCTGGCTATCCGGAAGAAGCTGCACGTGGTCGACATTCGCCTCGGCGAGGGCGACAACCCACACACGATCTTCGAAGCCTTGAACGCACGCGGCGAGCCCCTCACCGAGTGGGAGAAGACCAAGAACTACATTCTCTCCATCGCGACTGGACCGGACGACCCAGATGGGGACAGCACGTATCAGGCCCACCTCGAGCAATACGACTCGGACCCGTATTGGAGCCAGGTCGTGAACTTGCAGCGATTCACAGGGAAACGCATCGATCTGTTCCTCTTCTACTTCGCCCAGATTGAGCTGCCGGGCCGCCGTCGCACGATCTCAGGCAAGCCTCGGCTACGGCCACTGAGTCGTGACGGACTCTACCGAGAGTTCAGATATGTCGGCGAACACGACTACCGCCACGACAGGAAAGCGCTCGAGGGGATGCTTGAGCGCCTAAACCGCTACGCTGACATCTACAAGGAGATCGAGAGTCAGGAAGGATTCTCGTCCTACGCCCTCAAGGTCATGCGGCGGAGGCACGTGCTCAACTTGAACTCCCTTGTTCCGGTCTTCATGGTACTGGTCTCAAGGCTTGGAACCGGCAACGATCTGGACGCTGTCCTCCGAGTTGTCGACAGCTATCTGATGAGGCGGGTAGCGCTGAAGGCGCAGTACTCGGGATTCGACCGCATCGCATTCGGCCACGTGCAAGCTGTTCGGGACGCGCGCGATGGCGAAGTTGGAGCCGTGCTACTGCGTCGGCTCTTGGATTCTTCTGGGCGGGAGCGCTGGCCCCGGGACGAGGAGATCGTTCAGCATCTCGTGAGTGGCGATTCATACCACGGGGTGTCAAGTGAGCGCCTCAAGTTGTTGCTCGGCGCGATCGCCCAGCAAATGCATGATGAGAGAGTTCCTCGTTTGGCCGGGTCATTCGGTCTGGAGAGTTCCGTGACAGTGGAGCATGTGGCTCCGCAGAGTTGGCAAAGGCATTGGCAGGACGATTTGGGTGTGGGGATCAGCGAAGAAGACCGATGGAGAATCGACCAGATCGTTCACCGAATCGGGAACCTAACGCTCGTCACCCAGCCGATGAATAGCAGCCTGGGCGCCAATCCATGGTCCTTCAAGGCCGGCCTGCTCGAGAAAGACAATCTGGAACTGAATCGTCGCTTGCTCAGCGACATGCACGGCGACGTCTGGAATGAACGCGAGATTGATCGACGAAGCAGGCAGATCGCCGAGTATGTATCCAAGCTCTGGCCTGATGCCGATGTACTTGCAAGGACACTGGGGCTTAACGTCACCGTGCCCGACCCGGAGGTTCTGTCTGCGGACCGCTTGACACCGCGATTAAGGAACGCGGAGCGGTACGGAAGGTTCTGGAAGCACTTTGCACGGCGGTATCCCAAGGACGGCACTTACGAGGAATATTTGGGGTCCAACCAGTGGATCAGGATTGGTAGCGGGAATCCCGACATTTCACTGGCGTTCGCGGCTGATGCTGTAGGTGTATTCTTTGGGGCTTATATACAATCCTAACCAAAGCAACCAATTTTCATTTCATTGCAAGCGGCTACCGGCGCTTGGATTTCCGTCCTGTGCGCTGGATGTAGTCCCAGTTATTCTCGCCTTTGGGCGGTGCTGCCAGCAACGCACGCATGATGTTCTCGGGAGTGTCGGCAATTGGCTCGGGCAGAGGGTATTTGACCGGACGCCCGCGCGGTCGCTTGGGCTGCTCCGTTGGCTTGCTCATCGTGTCCATCCTAGAACACGCCCTAGCGTTGCTGCTGGCGTGTGGCGCGGGGCACTCATAGCGCCATTTCCCGCGCCCCGGAATCCCGCCCGTTGGCGCGCTTCAGATCCTGGTACCGCAGGCGCTTGCCGATCATCCGCAGCATGGTGCCTTCCATCTGCTCCAAGGTGTCCGCCGGGCGCTCATTGTGGCGTCCCGAGAATTCGTTCACGTAGCGCTGCAGGTGCTTCGGCGACATCTTGTGGTAGGTCCCCACATAGCCGCGCTTAAGCATGCTCCAGAACGACTCCACGCCATTGGTGTGGGCCTGCCCGCGCACATACTCGCTGACCGAGTGCTGGACGGCCTCATGCGCGAATGGCAGTGTCTCGTAGGCACTGGCCTCGTCGCTATAGACCGTCGCGTGGCGCTCCGCAGAGTTCTTGACGAAGCCTTGCAGGGTGTGCTTGTCGGTGCCCTCCACGGCCTTGGCCACGACGCGCTTCGTGGCGCGGTCGCGAGCGCCCACAACCGCCGCCTTGCCGACCGGGCCGCGCCCCGTCAGCTGCTCGCGAACATGCTTTGGCATGTTCTTGCGCTTGCCGCCCAGATAGGTCTCGTCGACCTCGACAGGCCCCTCGAAGCGCCCCTCGCTGCGGTCCCAGGTCTCGCGGATGCGATGTGCCAGGTGCCAGGCCGATTTCTGCGTGATGTCCAGATCGCGGTGCAACTTCATGCTGGAGTCGCCCTTCAGATTGGTTGTCAGCATGTAGGCCGCGATGACCCACTTCTGGGCACCGAGGTTCGAGTTCTGCATGACCGTGCCGGTCCGCACCGAGAAGAACTTGCGGCACTTCCGGCAGCGATAGCTCATGTTCGGATGCTTGGCGCCAGACTGCACGTTCGTGGAGCCGCAGTGCGGGCAGCTCGGGCCGTTTGGCCAGCGCAGCGCGGCAATCCAATCCTCGGCGTGCTGGTCGTCTGGGAAAAGCCTGATCAGCTGCACGATGGAAATGCCCTTGCGGCGGGCCTTGCCCGGGCCCGGATGGTCGTGTTTCCGGCGTGTTCTCATAACACTACTATGGTAACCACTACAGCTTCACAAGTCAAGCGCAATCAATGATTTAGAGATGGATTGCGCAGGTTTTTCCTACAAGCAAAATTGGTGGCTTTGGTTAGGATTGTATATAAGCCCCTATTCTTTACCAGATGGGCAAGAGCGAGGAGCGGGGAGCAAGCGTGGCTGAGGAGCCGACGGGCAATCATTGACAAACAGCTGGGAGTCGGCAGGCACGCGTCGGTTTGGAAGGCATACGACACGCATAACCCGGACAACTGGGACGAGATGTGCGACTGGCTGCACGACTGGCTGGAGCGTTTCGTGAAGATCGTCGAGGCGGAGCCGACGGGCGGTCATATGCACATCCCGTGAATGCCGTGTGCAATCGCAGTCGACCACTTGAGACTCCAGTGCGAAGCGAGGTCGTCGCTGCGGAGCCAAGGCCGACCGCGCATGCACACTGGACCGCTGGCACCTGCAGCCCTCCCCGGATCGCGAGCGGATCGCTGGTCATCCTAGCATGCGGTTGCCCAAGCACTCCCCCGATCGGATGTCGGCCGAAGCACTCGATCCTGCCGCGGAACAACCGCTGCCCGCGTGCCCCAAGCTGCATCACGCACTCCAAGTACGAGGGTTGGCTGCACCTCGCCGAGTGGGAGTTGGGACAGCCATTCCCTTGGTCATCCCAAACCTTGAGGGGCGGCTCGGAAACGCTCCAGATCGCAACCATGTGTTTGTTGGTCGAATGGGCCTGCCCAGCCCCGACGCTGAAGCTGCATTGGCTCTCACAAATCCACTGGGCCATAATCGAGACTAAGGGTTTCAATGGGAATCGCGAAGCCACTCGTGCTGACAATCATGGACGGTTGGGGCCACAACCCCGACCCAGCCAACAATGCGGTGGCGATGGCGCGTACGCCGACGTTCGACCGCCTGTGGGCGGAAAACCCGCACACGTATATCCGCACCGACGGTCCGTTCGTCGGCTTGCCAGAGGGGCAGATGGGCAACAGCGAAGTCGGGCACCTCAACATCGGCTCCGGGCGGATTGTGCAGATGGACATCACCCGGATCGACGAGATGGTGCAAGCCCGTACCTTTGACCGCAACCCGGCCCTTGCAGCGGTTTGGGAGCGGTCGCGCACTGGTGCCGCGCTGCACTTGATGGGGTTGCTCAGTGATGGCGGAGTCCATTCCCAAGCCGGCCACTTGTACGCCTTGCTGGAAGCGGCCAAGCGCCAGCACGTCAAGAATGTCTTTGTCCACGCTTTCACCGATGGCCGTGACACCCCTCCCCAAAGCGGCGTGAGCCACGTCGCCCAACTGCTGGCCTTCATGAAGCGCTTGGGCTGCGGGCGCCTCGCGACCATCTGCGGTCGCTACTACGCAATGGACCGAGACCGGCGCTGGGACCGCACTGAGCGAGCCATGCGCGCGTTGTTGGACGGGCATGGGCACCGGACTCAAGATCCGGTCGCGGCCCTAGAAGCATCGTATGCAGCCGGCGTGACCGACGAGTTCGTCCAGCCCATCGTCGTTACAGACGACGAAGGCTCTCCGATCGGGCAGATCGGCGGCGATCAGGCCGCCGTTTTCTTCAACTTCCGAGCGGATCGAGCGAGGCAGCTGACGCGTGCACTCAACGACCCTCATCTAGAGGGCATCAGCCGTGTCGGCTTACCCGATGACCTAGCTTTCGTGACGATGACCCGGTATGAGAAGGACTACCCCCACGATGTGGTGCTCAAGCCGCAGTTTCCAGATCGCATCCTAGGCGAGGTCTGCGCAGACCAAGGTTGGAGCAACCTGCGCGTGGCGGAGACGGAAAAATACCCCCACGTGACGTATTTCTTCAACGGCGGCCGCGAACAGCCCTATGCTGGCGAGGAGCGGGAAATGGTGCCTTCGCCGAAGGTGGCGACCTACGACTTGCAGCCCGAGATGAGCGCCGCCGGCGTCTGCGACGCGGTCGTTGGAGGCATCGACAGCGGATCATTCGAACTGATCGTGGTGAATTTCGCCAATGGCGACATGGTTGGCCACACAGGCGTCATCGAAGCCGCCGCGCGCGCTTGCGAGACCGTCGATGGCTGCTTGGCGCGGATCGAGCAGGCGCTCAAGATCCGCGGCGGCCAGTGGATCGTGACAGCCGATCACGGCAATGCCGACCTGATGGTTGACCCGGAGACCGGTGCCCCGCATACCTACCACACCACGTTCCCCGTGCCTCTGATCTTGGCAGGCGGCCATCGCGGGCCCTTGCTGGACGGGGGCTCGCTGCGCGACATCTCTCCCACGATCTTGGCGTGCCTTGGCGTCGACCAGCCTGGCGAGATGACGGGCCGCAAACTGTGCCAGGACGGCTGACCCAGGCATGCCGAACTCAACTGGCGGGGCCGAGTTCGTACGGGCAGCCGGCGGGATCGTATGGCGGGACTCGAACCGCCGCGAACTCGCTGTGATCTACCGCGACCGCTACGAGCCTGACGAGTGCTGCCTGCCGAAGGGCAAGCTAGACCCCGGTGAAGACTGGGAGCGGGCGGCCGTGCGGGAGGTGTTGGAAGAGACCGGCTGCGAGGCCGAGATCGCAGGCTTTGCCGGAGTGCTGCACTATCACGTAGGCAACGGCCCCAAGGTCGTCGTGTACTTCGACATGCTCGCTATCGGGGAAGGGGCGTTCTTGCCTTCGGCGGAAGTGACCAAAATGGCTTGGCTGACTCCGACTGCAGCCCTTGACGAACTGGCGCACGAAGGCGAGCGCGAACTGCTCCGCGATTTCCTCGCGCGCAGGTGAGACTTCCCGGGCTCAGTGCCTGCGCAGCCGCCGGATTGCGTCGGCGTTGTGCTGCTCGCGTCGCCGCCGGCGCTCTTCAAGGATCTTCTCGTACTTGACTTGCTGGTCTTCGTACAGCACTGACATGATGCGATCGGCCCGCTGGCGGCGAATGGCCTCCAGTTCGGGCTCGATTGCTTCTCTGACGGACTGGTAACGCTCGCCGATCTCGTCGAGGATGTTGGCAACCTGCTCCCGCTGTTCCATGTCGAGTTCGAGATCGTTGGTCAGGTGCTTCAGCAGCCGCACTCGGTACTCGGCAGGCTCCAGATTCCTACCTTGGCCGCCCCGGGCAGTGTAGGAGTAGACGCCGACAGCTCCCAGCAAGGCACCGGCCAAGCACACTGAGACCAGTGCGAGGATTGCCCGGCTCTTGGAATTGGAAATCGTCATCGACCGTTCCTAGCGACCACCCACACAGCGCCGTCCTGCTCGTCCATCGAGTCGAGCGCGAGCGTGTCCACGTAGCTCGCATTGAGCAGCGCGGACTCTTCTCGCTGGGTGACCTGTGCCCAGAGAAAACCGACCACCAAGGCGGCAATGGCCGCTGCCGAAAGCGCCAGACGCGGGGCCCACGCGGTGAGGTACGCGGCCCAGCCATTGGGTTCCTGCTGGCGGGACCTGATCTTGGCCCAGACCTCGGCAACGAACATAGGACCCGGATCAAAGGTCCCCATCATTTCGCGGTACACGGCGAACAAGCGGTCCAGTAACTCATCCGGCTTGGCTGTCATGGCTGTCTTCCTCCGTTCGCGTCAATCGTTGGCTGGCTTCCTCGGCAATCTTTTCGTACGCCTTCAACGCCCGCTTGCGGGCGCGGAAGAGCCGCACCTTGAGAACGTTAGTGTTGACCTTGTAGACGGTGCTCAATTCCTTGAGGGACAAGCCCTCGATTTCCTTGAGCACGAGCAGGAGCCGATCCTCTTGCGAGACCCGGCCCAGCACGATTTCCAGCAACTCCTTCGCTCCCTGTTTGTGACTGTCCTCGATCGCCCTCCGTCCGCTCAGCGCCGCGTCAATCGCAACGATCTGCTCCTCGCTCAGGTCCGCCATCCTGATATCGATTTCCCGGCGCTTGCGGCGCAGGTAATCGTAGCAGGCGTTGACGGTGAGGCGGTAGAGCCACGGCTCGAAAACCTGCGGCGTCCTGAGCTGGCCGATCGAGTCGTAGAGCCGGACGAATACTTCCTGTCCGACATCTTCGACGTCGTCCCCGCGACTAATCATCCTGTAGACCGTGCCCAGAATTCGCTTTCTGTACACTCGGATGATCTCGCCGAAAGCTTCGTCGTCGCCCGACTGAGCCTTCTGGATCGTCTCGGGTTCAACCAGCATTCAAGGGCAGCCGTTGCGAGCGGCGCCTGTGTTGTGTGTTTCAAGCATTTAGGCGCAGCCGTAGCAATTCAGGTTACGACAATTGGAAAGACGCGTCGGCGCGGAGAGCGCCGCCGCCACGAGCTTAGACGCACGGCGCGCGGACTTCGTTAGCATTAACCGGCTCGCGGGCACGCCCGATGTAGGCGTCCGGTGGCCGGTGTGAATACCAGCCTTGGAGCGGCTCGTCTCTTGTCGGAATCAGTCCGTCACAACGTGTCTTCGGACGGCCGCCCGCCCGCGACTCCCTGCGCTGCGATGGCCTCGCTCTCGCCATTCGCAGCGGTCGACTTTGCTGGGGCTTGGCTCCGACCGGCCTGCACAGTGTCCAAAATTCCCTCGTTGCGCGCCACCCGCTCGGTGACGTCCGCCGATTGGCGGAATAACTTGTCGCTGCGGGCCAGGAGTGCATCGAACCTGCTGTCACTTCGGTCCATCAGCATCCGGATCGCAGCCTCGCGCCTTTCTGCTTCCCTCTCGAACCGCTCGTTGCTCTCGGCAGCCGCCTTCTCGAACAGCGCTTCGCGCTTGGCGGCTTCCCTCTCGAACCGCTCGTTGCTCTCGGCAGCCGCCTTCTCGAACAGCGCTTCGCGCTTGGCGGCTTCCCTCTCGAACCGCTCGTTGCTCTCGGCAGCCGCCTTCTCGAACAGCGCTTCGCGCTTGGCGGCTTCCCTCTCGAACCGCTCGTTGCGCTCAGCAGCCGCCTTCTCGAACAGCGCTTCGCGCTTGGCGGCCTCCCTCTCGAACTGCGCTTCGCGCTTGGCGGCTTCCCGGTCGATCCGCTCCAAGAGGATTTCAAACTCCCGCTTGCGGGCGACACGTCGGCTCACCCAGATACTCACGATCAGCGCAGCGATCGCGATCAGCGGCGTCGCGACCGTCGCCACGTTGCCGAGCCACTCCTCCATGCCTCTACCATACACCCAACACCGCACGGGACCATCTGCGCCGCAATATTCGGGCGACCGGACTGCTTCTCGCCGCGAACGGGCCTGTCCGCTCGCCGTCGGCCGCGGCTGAACTACTGAGCTATCCTGGCGCGAGATCTAGATGTGACTGGGTTAGCACAGTCTCGACACCTACTCGGTATGAGTACCGTACGTACCTTGGTCAGACCGCCGGGGCCAACTAGCCAGATGAGCGGGGGTCTGGGCTGTGGCTGCGGCGATGCAGAGCGGTCAGTTCATCCAGTTGCAGATGTCCGGTGTAGACTGCCATGCCCAGCGCCGCATGCACGCCCATATCGAGTAGGGTGTGGATCTCCGACACACTCGAGATCCCCCCTGCGGCCGTAATTTCGTGGTCGGTTGCTGCACGTAGCCGACGGTACCAGTCCAGATCAGTGCCCTGCAAGGTGCCCTCCTTGTCGACATAGGTGCACAGGAACGCACCGCAATACGGCTCAAAGCGGGAGATCACCTCCTCTGCTGTGAGGGCCGTGGCTTCGCGCCAGCCCTTGATGACGATACGACCGTTCATGGAATCCAACGAGATGATCAACCGTTCGCGTCCGATAGCTCGGGCTAATGCCTCAAGGAAATCGCTGTTCGGACCGTTGTCCCGATAAGCCGCTGTGCCGACGATGACACGCTCTGCGCCGCTGCGGACTAGGTCTTCGGCGCGTTCCAGCGTTCTGACGCCACCGCCCACCCACGTGCGGGCCCGGCCTGCGATGTGCCGCACGATGGGCAGGTTCGAACCCTGCCCAATGGCTTGGTCTAGGTCGATGACTTGAATCACCGGAAACGCAGAGAAGCGCTCCAGCATGACATCGGGGGATTCGCCCTCAAGGGCCTTTTCCCGTCCCCGGACAAGCTGGACGACCTTGCCGTCCATTAGGTCGATACAGGGAATGATCATGATCGGATACTTGCACGGCTCGGTCTGTCGTCCGAGACAGGTTCCAGCTTACCCAAACTCCCTGCGGCCACAGCAGCCGATGGGTTGGGCGCGAGCGCAAGATCACTCTTGGCCGAACAGCGGCCGGACAGCGGCTACTCCCTGATCACCTCGGTCAGCCTTGCGCTTGGACACTCTTGCTACGAAGCGCTGGTACCCGACAGAACCGCATGAGCCCTAGCCTATCCTCGTTGGCTCGCAACGGTAACTCATTCAGAGAGCGGTGAAGGACACAAGTCTGTCGACCATCGCATCGTGATGAGCAACCTGCGGATGCCTAGCGCACCCGGACTTGTGTACTCGTCGGGCAAGAGATGTGTTCGACGGGCACGGTTTGGACTCTCTCCCCAATGCCCGAAGCTAGCACTCCCCCCTTCGGTACCCCCGGGGGGTCTCCGTGTTCTGTCATGGGCCAAATGTCAGCCGAGTCGGCGGCGACTGGATCGACCCTGTTGGGATTGTGTGTTTTCCGAGCTTGCCTTTCGGTCCGCGCCAACCGTTACAATCACAAGGGGTTTGTCACACCCATGCCACGCAGTGAAATAGGTCTGCCACGGTGCCTAATCCACCACAGTCTGGCAGTGATGAAGAGCAAATCGCGCTCCAAGCCACATACGCGCCTGTGGCCGAAGTCAATTCACCACTTTTGCAAGGAGGGTTCTTAGGAGCATTTGAGGCCTCGTTGGCTTCCGACGATGCTCTCCCGACTCAGAGTCGAACCTACCTGCCCGATGATGAGCTGACCGAAGCGGAAGCCCAGTTCGCCGCTGGCGTCCGATACGCCTTGGGAGAAGGAGTAGGCCAGGACTGGACTGTGGCCGGGAGGCACATTCGGAACGCCGCTGAACAGGGCCACAGCCAAGCGCAGTTGTTTCTGGGCGACATGTGCTCCGAGGGCCGAGGAGTGAAAAAGGATCGTGCGGCGGCTTGCCGCTGGTATCGGCGCGCCGCTACCGCCGGAAACGTCTATGCTCAGAACAATCTTGGCGCCAGTTATGCCGCAGGATGCGGTGTGCCACAAGATTACACAAAGGCGGAGCGGTGGTTTCGAAAAGCGGCGGCTCAAAATCACGCCAAGGCTCAGTACAACTTGGGATTGTTGCATGCTGAGGGTCTAGGAGTGCAGCGTGACGAAAGGGAGGCTGCGTTGTGGTTTCGCCAAGCGGGCGAGCAAGGTCACGCAATCGCTCAATGTCGCTTAGGCGTCCAATATGCCTTGGGGCGGGGTTTGGAGCAGAACTTCGGGCAGGCCTGTGAGTGGCTCCGCCGAGCAGCCGAGCGGGGACAGTTCCATGCCCAGCTGTGCCTTGGGATCCTGCATGCTGAAGGCGGCAGCCAAGAGGCGAACTACGAGGAAGCAGCCAAGTGGTTTCGAGTAGCCGCCGACCAAGGCGATGGCGAAGCCCAGTTCAGGCTTGGCCTGATGCATTTTGAAGGCGATGGCCTGCCTGCTGACCATAGGGCGGCCGCCAAGTGGTACGGCAAGGCAGCCGCAGCCGGGAACGCGAAGGCACAGAACAACTTAGCCCTCATGTTTGCGGAGGGTTTAGGCGTGGATAAGAACCACGGGGAATCCCTGAGGCTGTTCGCTTTGGCTGCCGAACAAGGCCACGCCATGGCTCAGCTTCGTTTGGGCGGCATCTATTTTCTTGGCCAAGGTTTGCCCCAGAGCGATGAAGAAGCCGCCAAGTGGTACCGCAATGCAGCCGACCAAGGAAACTCCTATGCCCAGTACAACTTTGGATTCATGTGCGCCAGCGGGCGTGGCGTGGCACAGGACTCCAAACAAGCTGTTGCTTGGTATCGTCGGGCAGCAGCGGACGATTTGGCGGAGGCTCAGAGCGCTCTCGGTGATATGTTTGCTGCGGGTCGTGGCGTAGCGCGGAATGACAGCGAGGCAGCCGAATGGTACCGCCTCGCCACCGAACAGGGCTATCCACTCGCACAGTTGCGTCTCGGTGACATGTTCGCCACCGGGCGTGGAGTACCACAGGACGATAGCGAGGCCTTGAGATGGCATGCCGAAGCGGATGAGTCTCGTGCAACTTGGGACGACTCCGATGTGATCGTACTAGGATTTACGCCGTATGAGAACGAAGACGAATGGGACGCATGCATTGCATCGAAGCGACTGAGGGAACTGGCGTTCTCGCCGGTGGTTGCCTCGCGCACCAGAAGCTCGGAGCGTGCTCTCGATTAGGGGGTGCCTCAACAGTTAAGTTCGGCGTTGCATTGTCTGGGCACCCTCTGCCAAGAGGGGGCTCTACAAGATCGAGCCGGAGAGGGTCAGAGTGAGGGTCAACCAACGGATCTGCTCCTTAGCGACCGAACCGAGGCCGCAACGAATCAAGAAGCTCGGAGGCGATACGTTCCGAGTTCGCCAAGGGCAGTACCGGATCATCTACGAGCTGAGCAAGTCCCAAGTTAGGATTCTCAAGATTGGACACAGGCGCGAAGTCTACCGCTAAGCCAAGATCATTGGCAGACTCAGGCAGCACGTTCCATGCGCAACCGCCAAAGGAACGAACTATCCCAACAAGATTCAGCCCGAGCACGTGCGAAGCCCAAGCAATTGACGGATAGGGAAAGAGAACCGTCCAGCAAGACCAAGGCCCTGACCGCCGCGACTCAGTACGGTTCAACATACGAGTCCTTCCGGTGGCTTCCATTATTCAGGCCGGAAACTCTGTCTTGATCGGGATCAGCCAACCGATCCGGGTCGAGGCCCCTTCCGGCCTCAGGAGGATCCTTGGCCTCGGGGCTTAAGTGGGTTCATGAACGGAACGCCCGCGAAATCTCTTTCGTTGCCAGTGACGACCAAGCAGTTATTCGCTTCGGCCACTGCGGCGACAATCATGTCCAAGCCACTACGAGGGCGTCCAGCCGCCTTTCCTTTGGCCATGAGCCGCCCCCAGACAAGCGCTGCGTGTTCGTCAAACGCGAGGATCCGCCCGGCAAACAAGGCTTGAGGACCCTCCGGGCCGGAAAACCACGCAGCCAGTTGGTCCCGTTTCCGACCCTCGGACAGCTGAAGTATTCCACGCTGGATTTCGGCGACTGTGAGCGAAGCGATGAGCAGGGACTCCTCTTCCTGTGCCGCCATCCAGTCTCGCAATGAAGCAGATGGTGCTGGCCTCGTCGGATCCGAAACAATGTTGGTATCGAGGAGATAGCGGGTCACAGAAGGACCTCCCGCCCTTCCTCGCGCGGACGGGTGAGGTCGATGTCACTTCCGACTAGGGGTGATCGACGCAGTGCGGCCCAGACTCTGCTTCCTGTGGGCGGCTCAACCGGGTCGGGCAGACCCTCCACGATGCGTACGGTTTCTACGCTGACGTGGACAATCTGCCGGATTGCGGCGACCAGATCCTTCGGATCGTCGAACCAATCGTTGGGATCGTTTACGATGCCGCTCTCGCGATCCTGCTTGATGCGGTAACGGTCAATGAACCATTCGAGTGGCGTCCGACCGTTGACTTGGTATTGGTGTGCTTCGGACGGGATCCCCGAGATCCGGATGTGGTCGTTGACCACTAGAACCGTTCTTGCCTTGTCAGCGAACCGCATCGCTCGGGATCCGATCCTGTACTGCTCGGGGACGGGGTCACCCGGCGAATCCGACTCGACCTGCAACGGATACTCTTCGCAGGTCTCGTAGCCAATGTGGAGTTCCGCTAGTTTCCGTCCGGCCTCCGCAAACGCTTGGAAACTTGGTGCCATGGGCACCCTCGGCAAACCCTTTGCCAGGTCGTTTGCGAACCGCTCGCGATACGACGGTGAGTGGAGTACACCGTAGACATAGTCAAAGATCGCGTCCTTGGTGATCGTACTGTCGTCGTAGCGCTCGCGAAACGCGAGTAATGCGGCGTCTGTGATGTTGTCGATGCGGTCCAAGCCGTCCGCATCGCCTGTCAGGCTGCCTTGCAACTCGTCCCGACGCTCGTACCGGTACAGGGGTAAGCACTGGCCAAACGCAACAAAGTGAAGGTCCGGCATTGCATTGACTACAAGTACGGAGAACGGCTTGGTCGAGCCCACGCCAGGCACACAGATCGCACGGTTCTCGCAATCAGCCGTCGGGAAGATGCTGTCCATTTGGTATTTGCGGTTGACCAGCACGTAATCGACGTAGCAGTACTGCTTGACGAACGGACGGTACTGTGTCCTCCAGATCCTGTCGGGCAAGTACTCCACGACCTTGCACCTTGCTAGGTTGTCCTTTAGTGCCTGATCCCACTTCACGTTCGAGGAATGGCGACTCGCGAGTTGATCTATGTTCAGGTCCGGATGCAGGCCTTGCTCGAGCACACGCAACGCTCCCATATAGTCCTGCACCACGCGGCTTGCGTTTTCCGCGCAGGCTTCGTGCGAGGAGTTGTAGAGGTAGGCGTCGCGACTGGTCGCCAACCCTCTCGAATAGAGTTTGAAAATCACCCCCTCAGCCCTGCCGGACTTCGCAGCCTTCGAGCCAATCGGATATAGCTCCTGGTATGCCTCGTCACGCTGGCCGACCCAGTCGTTGTGCCGGTCGGGTGTGATCGTGCGCCAGGCCCCAATGCCCGCGATCGAACCTGCCTCGCGAAGGATCGCGAGCTTTTCCTCGCGCTTCAGGTAGTCGCCGACGTCTCTGTACCGAATGTTGCAGCCCTCATGTTTCGCGTCCGGGTTGCGCACCAAGAGCGTGACTGCCACGGGCGCACGGGAGCCTTGGCCGAACACCTTGCCACCCTCTCGCCGTGAACGCTCGCCCTGAGTCCGTTGATTCCCCCGCAGGTTCAGCACGTAAATCGAGCTGAACTCCTTAGCCAGGCAGGCCCTCACTCCCGAGTCCACGTTCCCGTCGATCCAAGAGCCATTGGTCACAAGGGCGACTACGCCTAGGTCACCGATCCGGTCCGAAGCCCAGCGGATCGCCATCTTGTAGGTGTCGTACAGGCTGTTCTTCAGGGTGGCGGTCGATTGAGCCGCGTATGTCTCCGCTACCCGCGCCTCCACTTCGGGATAGTCCACGTTCGGGTTATCGTCTGAGGAACTCCTTTGGCCGGCTGACCACGGGGGGTTCCCGACGATCACTTGGATCGGAAGTCCCTGCTGCCGCTCAGCGCGCTCGCTGTTGTCAGGCAGCCAGTTGCGCGGAAAGCCCTCGCGCTCCGTGTGCAGGTTGAACGTGTCCGTCAGGACGATGCCGCCGAATGGCTCGTAGGAACTGTCGTTCCCCACCCGTCCGTGGAAGGCCTCCTCGATATGAATCGCCGCGATGTAGTAGGCGAGCAGGACGATCTCATTGGCATGCAGTTCCTCGCGGTACTTCCTAGTCAGGTCTGCATCGCGGATCAGCGCCGACTGGAGCAATCGCACTAGGAAGATGCCTGTGCCGGTGAATGGGTCCAGAACATGAACGCCCTTATCGCTGAGCGATCGCCCGAATTCGTCCCGCAGCACCTGATCGGCGCTCTCGAGGATGAAGTCGACAATCTCGACGGGCGTGTAGACGATGCCTAGCCGGTCAGCGTCCTTCTTCAGGGCCGTTGCGAAGAATTTCTCGTACAGCTCCATCAAGACGCGCTGGCGTGCCGCGCTATTGTCGAGGCCCCGAGCGCGTCGGCGCACGCTCTCGTAGAACCCTTCGAGATCCCGTGTTTCGTTCTCTAGGCCAAACTCCCCGAAGTCTCTCCGAAGACCATCGAGTGCGTGCGCTACCGGGTTGCGGCCCGCGAAGTCATACCCCTCGAAGAGTGCCTCGAAGACGGGCCGGGTCAGGATGTGCTGGGCCACCATGTCAATCGCGGCACCTCGGCTGATCGAGTCGTTAATCGACACCCTGAGTTCTTCGTGGAACGTACCGAACCTGTCCCTCAACAGCTTGTGATCGTCGGTAGACAGCAGCCCCTCGATCCGCGTCACGAGACGCGAAAAGATAGCTGCCACGTCTTTGGCCCACGTCTCCCAGTACTTCCGGTCGCCGCACTTGTCGACAATCTTGGCGTAGATCGCCCCGGCCGGTAATTCGAGTGGCGGGAAGGGAAGTGAGGGCAGCCCATCTCCGCCTTCTCCGCCTTCGCCAACGCCTCCAATGATGATCCGCCCCGTCGGCCGCTTGTTCAGGTCGATCTGGTTGATTTCGGCCTCGAGCCGGTCATCGTGCGACCGTAACGCCCGCAGTACGCTCCATACGGCTGCGAAGCGCTCCTCGTGGTCCAGCGCTCCCGCTGGGTCGACGCCTGCGGGCACGGCTACTGGCAGGATGATGTAGCCGTAATCCTTGCCGTCCGCCCTCCTCATCGCACGGCCCACCGCCTGCACGACTTCGACTTGGCTGTTGCGTGGACTCATGAACAGAACTGCATCCAGCGCGGGCACGTCGATTCCTTCGGTAAGGCAGCGCGCGTTCGAGAGAATGCGGCAGGTGTTTCGGCCGTCGCCCTTGAGCCACTCGATCCGGGCCTTGCGTTCCAGCGCATGATGCTGCCCGTCAACATGGCGGGTCTCGCAGCTAAGTGCGGCAGATTGTTCGTCCTCGGGCAGCAGCCCGATGGCCTGTTCAATGAGGCCATCCCAATGCTTCTCCAATAGCTGGGACGACTTGATCGTGTTGCTGAAGGCGATGGCGCGCCGTAGCGGATGAGCCTCGGCACCGTTGGCGCGCTTGTTCTCTGGATCCTGCAGTGCTTGCCAGCAGCCAACAATCCGCGCGGCATCATCAAGGTTAATCAAGCCGGAGGAGTGCGCCAGATGGGCCTGAAGGTAAGTATCCACATGCTCTTCCGAGACGGCCAACACAACGACCTTGTAATCCGCAAGCAGGTCCTGATCGACCGCTTTCGAAAAAGGAAGCCGGTGGAATTCAGGCCCGTATGTCTCGGGGTCGTCCATCGAGAAGACATCGACGTTATGATGCGCCGCCTTCGACTTTGCTCCTTCTGTGTATAGGCGGGGAGTCGCCGTCATGTAGAGGCGCTTTGCCGCTCGGATCTTCTTCTCGTCATGAACCAGCACGAAGGGCGAGGCCTGGTCCCCCGGGCGCTCAATGCCGGTCGTGCGGTGAGCCTCGTCGCACAGGACGAGATCGAACGGCGGTGCACCAGAATCCTGTGCCTGCTGGACGAGCCCCAGAGAGTGATACGTGCAGAAGACCACGGTCATCGCATCCGGGCGATTGGATTGCAGAGACTCCGAGATCTGTTCTGGGTTCGTTGTGACAGGGATCTCTAGTTCCTGCAGCGAGGCGTCTTCATCATTACGCCCGGCGCGAGTGTCGGAGCAGATGCCGATGTAGCGGTGCTGGATCGTACGATGCGTCGCCCACTCGCGCATCGATTGTTGGAAAAGGGAGATCGACGGAACCAGGTAGAGCACAGTGCCGCCCACCGTCGCGACGGTTTCAGCAATCCGCAATGCCGTAAACGTCTTGCCCGTCCCGCAAGCCATGATCAGCTTGCCCCTGTCATGCTCGGAGAAGCCCTTGGTGACATCCTTTAGGGCCGCTTCTTGATGGGGCCTGAGGCGGAATGGCCTAATTCGGTAAGCCAGCGCTTCGGGCTGATTCCGGACGAGATCCGGCCAGTCAATGGGCCGCTCTGCTAGGTCACCGAAACGGAGCACTGTGCAGGGGGGTACCAGGCCATCGATTGTCTTTCTTGCGTTCGTCCCCCACTCGTCTCCGGTGTCCACGAACATGCGCGAAGTGAAGGGCTTGCGCGCCGAAGCAGAGATGAACGAGTCGAGATGTGATTTGGAAATGCGCCTTCCAGCCGCGTAACACTTGCACTGGATGGCGCACGCGCCCCCGGATCGCTCCTCTGCTACCAGATCAATCCCAATGTCGGTTCCGTCGAAACCGTCCTGTGATACTGCCCATTCAGACCACATGTGGACCGCAGAGAAGCGATTCCGGTAGAGTGGATCGTTGATCAGGTAGGCCTTGATCAGCCGTTCAAACAGGCGCCCCTTCTTCGCTTCCGAGTCGGCTAAGGCACGGATGTGCTCAAGTGTTGCCTGAAGACTGCCAGTCATGAGCCACCCCCTCGATACCTTTTGGACGACTAAGCGATGCTTCTTAGGTGACGATACCAAGAAGTGCACCATCGGACGTGGAGCACAGCGCCAGCGTTACCGCGACAGTTGGCGTGGCACAGGACTCCAAGCAAGCCGTCGCTTGGCAGTGTCGAGCCGCAGCGGATGATGTGGCGGAGGTTCAGAGCGCTTTCGGCCATAATGCCGAGTCATTGATTCCGAGTTAGAACCGCCGTGGATTCTGCGACTTCCTTGATTCCTCAAGGCTACGGTGCAGTCACTTAGGCACAACTCGGCATTACGGATGAAGATCTCGGGTGAGTTCCGATCCGAGCAGGGGGCGCGCGATTTCGCAACCCTACGCAGCGTGCTATCGAGCGAGCGGAAGCTGGGCCTGAACCGCATCGAGGTCTTGCTGGAAGGGCCGGCGGCCCTTCCAGCGAAAGTGGAATCCCTGCCATCCCACCGACCAGGCCTTGTGCCTGCCGACTACGTGGGTAGTTACAGTTTGGCCGTTGTTTCCGCGATAGGCATTGAGGTGATCGACTAGATCCACCGACATCTTGGAAACATAGGCGTGTCGGAAGAGCGATTGCCGACACCGGGAACGAGCGCCGCGCGTCTGTCCGAGGCCGATTGCCTTCCTCCTTGCCGCCCGGTTTCCCTGCGATGCTAGGATGCCGTCATGGACGATAGCCAACACTTGTCGGCGCTCTTGGATCGGGTATTGCCGCTCGTCAGGTTCAACACAGCGGGCGTGGGCACTTGGGATCACAACGTCATTCAGGTCGCATACCGCGAATCGCAAACGCCCGGCGGCATCCGTCGAGGACTACGCCCGCTCTTCTTTGCGCTCGCGGAAGTCGAGATCAGTGGAGCCGCAGAGCCACTGTTCGAGAGACTGACCGAGACGATCAGCGCCAAGATCGAGCCGCACATCGACCCTCAGACTTCGCAGATCGCCTTCTCGACCACTCTACCGTTGGCGTGGTCATGGCCTCAGCCTGATATCCATCGCTTCAGTAGACAGGTCATCCGATGCGCCGCTCTTGCGGGGTCGAGCCGGGCAGTCCAACTCCTTGATAACTGCTTACAGGGTGAGAGGATTGCCTGCACTCATGTGACGGTCCTTGAGGGCATCCGTCAGGAGCAGGAATGCTTGGAGTTCCGAGAAGGCACTAGGCTCAGACTTCGTTACATGTGCGCCAGGCTAACTGGCAGAAAGGCAGAGGGTGAAAGTCCCTTGGATCGAAGACATAGCCAAGACACGATCCTCCGCGAGCCGTGCGCCGCTACCCGCGAGGGTAGGGGTGAAGCGTCGGTAGCGGTACGTGTGGGCAGTGCGATTGAGCGCCGAAAAAAGAGAACCGGAGTGCCGAGACGGTATGTAACGTTGAAGGCAACACGGGGCAGACCGCCATGGCGAGGGCTGCACCGGCTTCGCGGCGTCGGAGAACACAGGCACGCACGCAAGCCTTTGGCCGGGACCTGGGAGGCCTCCGCGCCATCCTGCGGGGTCGCCCGCAGGATCGCTCCGGGAAGGCAAGTAATGCCGAAGCCGGAGATGGACGGGCGGAGGAGTCAGACGGAGGCATAGTAGTGCAGAGAATGCAGAACAAAGCGCCGCAAGGCGTGGCGGATGCAGAGGAGCGAAGGCCTCCGGCCAACGGGAATCTGGGAAGCCAAAGCACGGGCCGAACGCAGCGTCGGAAGGCCGTGTCACAGGCGGCGGACCGGATACGGGAATTTGTGAGGAGGAATCCGAAAGAGCGACTGACAGCGTTACTGCACCACATCACGCCGGAAGCCTTAGAGGCGGCGTACCGCCGCTTAAAGCGGGACGCGGCAGCGGGGGTGGACGGGGTGAAGTGGACGGACTACGAGCAAGGGTTGGACGGGAAACTACACGACCTATGGCAACGGGTCCAGCAGGGAACGTACCAAGCGGTGCCGGTGCGGCGGGTGAAGATCCCGAAGCCGGACGGCGGAGAAAGACCGCTGGGCATCGCGGCGCTGGAAGACAAGATCGTCCAACGCGCCATGGTAGACGTGGTTCTGAACCCTATCTACGAAGAGGAATTTCTAGGATTCAGCTATGGATTCCGGCCGGGGCGGGGGGCGCACGATGCGCTCGACGCACTGGCCTACGTCATCGAACGGCACAAGGTCAGCTGGATCGTCGACTGCGACATCCGCAAGTACTTCGACGAAATGAACAGAGATTGGATGATCCGGTTTCTGGAACATCGCATCGGAGACCGGCGGGTAATCCGGCTGATCGGCAGGTGGCTGCGCGCGGGCGCCATGGAAGATGGCCAATGGAGCGACACGGGCAAGGGCAGTCCGCAAGGGGCGATCATATCGCCCGTGCTGGCGAATATGTACCTGCACTACGTGTTGGACCTGTGGATGGATCGGAAATGGCGCAAGCAAGCGGCCCGCGGCGAGGTGTACATCGTGCGCTACGCCGACGACTGTGTGCCACGAAGGCACGCAGGGGAGCGCAAGCTCCCCGTGCAGCTGTGCTGCACAGGAGATGGAGGAAGACCCTCCGCAGCCGCCGTGCAGGCGGAGGCTGCAAACCACCTACTGCTGCTGCACTTAAGAGGTGTGGTGGTGAGCGAGCTAGGAAAAGGCCGGGCGTAGACCCGGTCAGGTATGGATCGTGGAGCCGAACGCAAGTGAACCGCTGATGAGGTGTCGAAAGCGTAGGGACGGCGTCAAAACCGGGGGGCAGTCGTTACTCCGGGACAAGGTCGGGGGGTACCTGCTTACTGCCCGGTCGGCGTCCGGCATAAAGGCGGCGGGAACACGATCCGGGCTTCTGTGTGGAACGTGGGAACCTGTTGCACTGATGCTAAGGGAGAACCGCAAGCGGCAGAACCGTGAGCGGGAGAGTACCGAGGCGGTGCGCAGGGGCGGAGTGGCCCGTAGTAGCGCTGAGGGTTCGGTAATCGAACCGGAGCGAAGGGGCCGCCCCAACCGGCTGGGGCCAAGGGAGCAACCGGCAACGGGAGGACTCTCATGACCCCAGCCAAGCCGTTTCCCGTCACCAAACGTCAGGTGTGGGAAGCGTACAAGCGAGTGAAGGCCAACAAGGGCGGGGCAGGCGTGGACGGCCAGACACTGGAAGATTTCGAGCGGGATGTAGGGGACAACCTCTACAAGCTGTGGAATCGGATGGCGTCCGGCAGCTACATGCCGCCACCGGTGAAGCGCGTGGAGATTCCCAAGGAGGGCGGAGGAATCCGGCCGCTGGGGGTTCCCACGGTAGCGGACCGGGTCGCCCAGATGGTAGTGAAGCAGGTTCTGGAACCGGAGTTGGAGCGGCATTTCCACCCCGACTCGTACGGCTACAGGCCGGGCAAATCGGCGCATCAAGCGATCGGGCAGGCGCGCAAGCGGTGCTGGCACAACGACTGGGTTCTAGACCTTGACATCAAGGGATTTTTCGATAACATCGACCACTCCCTGATGCTGAAAGCGTTGCGCCGCCACACGCGGGAACGCTGGATCCTGCTGTACGTTGAACGCTGGCTACGAGCCGAGGTGGAGATGCCGGATGGGAGGCGCGAGGCACGAGACAAGGGCACGCCGCAAGGCGGCGTGGCCAGTCCACTGCTCGCAAATCTCTTCCTGCACTATGCCTTTGATGCATGGATGAGAAGGGAGTTTCCCAACATCCCGTTCGAACGGTACGCGGACGACATCGTCTGCCACTGCCGGTCGAAAGCCCAGGCGGACTACCTGAAAGCGGCCTTGCAGCGACGGCTGGCAGAGTGCGGGCTGGAGTTGCACCCGGAGAAGACGAAGGTGGTGTATTGCGAGGATGGAGACCGCACCGGGACACACCCGGTGACAACGTTTGAGTTCTTGGGATACGCGTTCCGGCCCCGAAGGTCGAAGAACTGGAAGGGCGAATACTTCGTGAACTTCAGTCCGGCGGTGAGCGGGAAGTCGGCGAAGGCCATCCGCCGGGAGGTGCGGAGCTGGAAGCTGCCCTGTCGCAGCGACAAGTCCCTGACCGACCTGGCGTGTATGTTCAATGCGGCGATCCGCGGCTGGGTGAACTATTACGGGGCCTACTATAAGTCGGCACTGTACCCCACCCTGCGCCACATCGACCGGAAACTCGTGAGGTGGGCAACGCGCAAGTACAAACGCTTGCGCGGTCACTGGCGGAGAGCGGCGCACTGGTTGCGCCGCATCGCGCGGCGCGACGGAGGACTGTTCGCGCACTGGCGACTGCTGTACGGGCAAGGCTGGTTGGGAAGAGCCGGATGAGCGGAGACGTTCACGTCCGGTGCTGTGAGCGCCCGGGGGTGTGATTCCCCCGGGCGACTCGACGTGTGCCACGAAGGCACGCAGGGGAGCGCAAGCTCCCCGTGCAGCTGTGCTGCACAGGAGATGGAGGAAGACCCTCCGCAGCCGCCGTGCAGGCGGAGGCTGCAAACCACCTACTGCTGCTGCACTTAAGAGGTGTGGTGGTGAGCGAGCTAGGAAAAGGCCGGGCGTAGACCCGGTCAGGTATGGATCGTGGAGCCGAACGCAAGTGAACCGCTGATGAGGTGTCGAAAGCGTAGGGACGGCGTCAAAACCGGGGGGCAGTCGTTACTCCGGGACAAGGTCGGGGGGTACCTGCTTACTGCCCGGTCGGCGTCCGGCATAAAGGCGGCGGGAACACGATCCGGGCTTCTGTGTGGAACGTGGGAACCTGTTGCACTGATGCTAAGGGAGAACCGCAAGCGGCAGAACCGTGAGCGGGAGAGTACCGAGGCGGTGCGCAGGGGCGGAGTGGCCCGTAGTAGCGCTGAGGGTTCGGTAATCGAACCGGAGCGAAGGGGCCGCCCCAACCGGCTGGGGCCAAGGGAGCAACCGGCAACGGGAGGACTCTCATGACCCCAGCCAAGCCGTTTCCCGTCACCAAACGTCAGGTGTGGGAAGCGTACAAGCGAGTGAAGGCCAACAAGGGCGGGGCAGGCGTGGACGGCCAGACACTGGAAGATTTCGAGCGGGATGTAGGGGACAACCTCTACAAGCTGTGGAATCGGATGGCGTCCGGCAGCTACATGCCGCCACCGGTGAAGCGCGTGGAGATTCCCAAGGAGGGCGGAGGAATCCGGCCGCTGGGGGTTCCCACGGTAGCGGACCGGGTCGCCCAGATGGTAGTGAAGCAGGTTCTGGAACCGGAGTTGGAGCGGCATTTCCACCCCGACTCGTACGGCTACAGGCCGGGCAAATCGGCGCATCAAGCGATCGGGCAGGCGCGCAAGCGGTGCTGGCACAACGACTGGGTTCTAGACCTTGACATCAAGGGATTTTTCGATAACATCGACCACTCCCTGATGCTGAAAGCGTTGCGCCGCCACACGCGGGAACGCTGGATCCTGCTGTACGTTGAACGCTGGCTACGAGCCGAGGTGGAGATGCCGGATGGGAGGCGCGAGGCACGAGACAAGGGCACGCCGCAAGGCGGCGTGGCCAGTCCACTGCTCGCAAATCTCTTCCTGCACTATGCCTTTGATGCATGGATGAGAAGGGAGTTTCCCAACATCCCGTTCGAACGGTACGCGGACGACATCGTCTGCCACTGCCGGTCGAAAGCCCAGGCGGACTACCTGAAAGCGGCCTTGCAGCGACGGCTGGCAGAGTGCGGGCTGGAGTTGCACCCGGAGAAGACGAAGGTGGTGTATTGCGAGGATGGAGACCGCACCGGGACACACCCGGTGACAACGTTTGAGTTCTTGGGATACGCGTTCCGGCCCCGAAGGTCGAAGAACTGGAAGGGCGAATACTTCGTGAACTTCAGTCCGGCGGTGAGCGGGAAGTCGGCGAAGGCCATCCGCCGGGAGGTGCGGAGCTGGAAGCTGCCCTGTCGCAGCGACAAGTCCCTGACCGACCTGGCGTGTATGTTCAATGCGGCGATCCGCGGCTGGGTGAACTATTACGGGGCCTACTATAAGTCGGCACTGTACCCCACCCTGCGCCACATCGACCGGAAACTCGTGAGGTGGGCAACGCGCAAGTACAAACGCTTGCGCGGTCACTGGCGGAGAGCGGCGCACTGGTTGCGCCGCATCGCGCGGCGCGACGGAGGACTGTTCGCGCACTGGCGACTGCTGTACGGGCAAGGCTGGTTGGGAAGAGCCGGATGAGCGGAGACGTTCACGTCCGGTGCTGTGAGCGCCCGGGGGTGTGATTCCCCCGGGCGACTCGACATGTGGTGGCGGCGCAGCACCGCGAAGACGCAGAACGGTTTCTGAAGGACGTGCAGGATAGATTCGAGCAATTCGGCCTGCGGACGCACCCGGAGAAGACCCGCCTGATCGAGTTCGGACGGTTTGCTCAGGCGAACCGCCGGAAGCGAGGGGCGGGGAAACCGGAAACGTTCGACTTCCTAGGCTTCACGCACTATTGTCGGAAGAAGCGGAACGGACGATTCGGACTGGGGCGGAAACCCGTCGGGAAGCGAATGAGACGGACCCTGCAAGCCCTGCGCGAAGCCCTGCGACGCCGGATGCACGATGACGTATGGCAGACCGGGCGCTGGCTGGGACAGGTGCTGCGCGGCTGGTTGAATTACTATGCCGTGCCGACCAGCAGCCGGTCGCTAAAAGCGTTCGTATACCACCTGAAACGGATCTGGATGAAGATACTCCGCAGGAGATCACAGAAGGACCGCTTCACTTGGGAACGCTTGGAGCGGATCTGTGCACGGCTGTGGCCGCAACCACAGATCGCGCATCCATGGCCTACCGAGCGATTCACCGTCAAAACCGAAGGCAGGAGCCGGATGCGCTAGCGCGCCCGTCCGGATCTGCGCGGGGGGAGTTGAGCAATCAGCTTCCCTACCGCGATCGTTCGATTTAGGTTGTCGTGTGATTGGGCTGCGACTGCCGCCGGGTGAGGCTGTGTGAGGGTCAGCTGGGAACAGTCGCTGAATGGTAATGAGTAATGCGGCGCAGGCACGTGTCGGTAAACTCGCTGCACGGGCGGTGCAACTTAGCCCGGACAGGGCCCGGAGGAGGCCGCATACCGTCTCGGGGGCGTCCATTGCTGGCGCCAGCGCAGCCGTCGCGGCGGCCGGAGGCTGACGAAGCCTTTGGCTCCTGCGGCATGCTCTGGCGCGGACCGAAGGGCAAAGCTAACTTGCCGGGCAGTGGCTGGCGCTCGGAGGGCAACCTGCAACCGGAAAGACTGGACAACCTAGATCGAATGATATTGCGGCTGGTCAAGTGCTCTGCTCTGAGCGGAGAGAGCACCTAACCCTCTGTTCCTAGAGCTGTTACGACGCCATCAAGCATCTCACTGCCTCGCCTGATGTGCCGAAGTCTGAGTATAGTCTTCAGCTGGAGAATGAGTGACCAAAGCCACTTGAATACCTGAGCCGTGCTGCCTCGATCAACTTCCGTGCCAGCCTAGCTTCGGGCCTCAGGGCGTCGTACTCCATTCGAAACTCGGGGTCGTCGCGCCGCCTCTTTCGGAGTTCGTCGAAGGCAATGGTCACGGCTCTAGCTCCTTCATTCTGAACAATGCGGTCCCCACCACGGGTCTGTTGGCGCGAGAGTTAGATTTGCACTGCGCCCCCAAGTGTAGACTCTCGGGGGCGTCTCTGTTTGTCCGAGTGCCGAGGGTGCCTGCTAAAGAGGAAGCCGCCCGATGCCGATCGGAACACCTCGTCCGATGCGGCCCCGGCTGTTTCGGTCATTGCGCCTCTGATCGGGCCCGTGCCCAACGTTTGGCCGCGATCCTGTGACCGAATCCAAGCCTTGTAACTCGTCTTCCGAGAAATGCAGGTCCTGCTCGAGTAGCATTTCGATGTGTGTGCCGCGATCAAGCAGTGCGTCCGGGCCTCTGGTCAGTAAGACCTTCGCCAGTCCGGCACCTGCGCCCGCGACAGAGCCAATGCCGAGGCCAGTGCCAGTCCTGCCCCCGATCGCACCTGCGATGGTGCCGACCGAGGCGCCCGTGATGGTTGCGTTGGCGACATCCTGAGCGTCTTCGCCCTTCGTGCCGGGCGACTTGACCGTGCCCGTTTCGCGGTCAAAATTGTCGGGCGACCGACCGTCCAGCGCGCCAGGCCGTCCCGACAAGTCGCGAATGACGCCGTTGGGCAGGATCATTTGATCCAGGCGGATGCCCAACTGGCCGCGGCCCTTCACGCGCCCGGGACGCTTGGAGTGAATCACCGTCCCCGACACGTTCGTGCCGGCGGGAATCATGATGCGGCCCTCCACGACCACGGGGTAGACGCTCTCGAGATAGACCGGATCCCCAGGCTCGGAGTGCTTGGAACTGATGCTGTTGACCATGACCAGCGGAACCCGCGTTCCAGCCGGTACGACCACTCCGGGCGCGGTTGCCTCAGACCCTGCGGCAGCCTCAACCGCTGGCGTATCCGCCGCTCCCACGGGTTCGCCCAAGCCTAGGCCCGCGAAGATCGCGATGGCAGGAATGGTTTTAATGATCTGTTTCATGGCCGCCCCCTGGAAAGCCGCAATGTGCGGTGGCTGAATCCCTTCAATAATGCTCACCTAGTGAAACGAACCGCGACGGTGTAAGGTTTCAGGTCGCGAGGTTGTCCCCGGTGTGCGAAACGCCGCTGAGGGCGCATTCAGGTCGTTGGTCGATAGGGGGATCACCCCTTCGTCGAAGCACATGGCGCTTGGCGGGCAGGGCCGGATCCGACCAGAGCGCCCGTTATGCTGGATTCGTGAGCCGGAGTTAGCCCCGTACCGATAGCGTGAGAGCATCGTTCAAGTCAGAGTGCTCGAATGCACCAGCTAGGCGGTCGATCTCCCCTCGGGGAGCATCTCGTCGTATCGCTGCCGCTCGCCAATTGCGGGTGACCATTGCGACGCCCGAAATGATCGAGTCGGCGCTCGCCAGTCCGAGCGAGAACTCCTCTGCCACGGATCGAAGTAGGTCAATCGAACAAGTGCCGTCGTCCAAGTCGATCGCAGTTGAGAGAATTCGGGGCTTGACGTACCCCGGCGTCGGATTGATGTCATAGGCCGGGCAAAGTGTCCAGCCGCGAGCATCCAGCCGCAGGAATCCGTGATTCCGCAGATGATCGTCCGTATTGGAGATCAAGATAGACAAGGCGACTCGCTTGAAAAGCTCGGTACGGTCAGGCTTCGCATTGGCTCCCTGCCCGGAGAGTGCATCTACGATTTCGAGGTAGCTTCCTTGCTCCCCGTCCCGACGCTGGGTCATAGTCATCGCCGAGAGGAAGGGGATCCTCACGTCGCCGTGGCGGTCGAATCGTCGGGACAGCAAGACAAGTTTGCCCCGAATGTCGATGGTGCGATGCGATGCCGTCCGGATCCCTGCGCGCATCGCGAGATCCATTGCAATGGCTTCCCACCTTTCCACAGAATAGTCGTCCGTGACCTTTGGGAACTTTGCGAGTGAGAGGCTCCCGTCGGCATCGGTGACTGAGGCCTTCGGTCTCGCCCCGCCAAGGGACGATCCCGGTCCGAGCAACAGAGAGAGGTCGTCGTCAGTTTCTTCGTCAAATTGTACTCGTTCGCTAATCCTCAAGAGCGTTCCAAGCGCCAGAGTGTTGGGAACGCCCGTCTCCAAGGGAGCTTGGAATTCGCTTTCTCCCGCTCGCTTCAGTCGCAAAGCTCCGAGCCTTGCGCAGTCCGCGACACCAAGCAAGAAATCGGATTCCTGAAGTGCACGGGCCGCCCTGCCTTGACGTATGGCTGTCCGCCTCTCCTGCCTCCTCATCAGATTTCGGCCCCAGGTATCGGGAGCCGAGTCTCCCAGCGACCCGAACATTATTCGATCGCGTGACGGGCGAAACAGACCCGGTCCTATCGGCAACGAGGGTTCGATGGGGAAACACCCCTGTTCGGGAGTCCACGCAGCGTCGTACTCGAAGGTCACGCTTTCGCGGCCTCGTTTCGGGTAGGTTCGAAGCAGGCCGATCTTTGGGCGCAGGCCCTCCGAGTCCAGATACACCTCGATGTCAGCCATGATCGTCGGATCCACTGAGGCGACGTAGCCTAGCGCGCTTGGGCAACTCTTCCAAGGCAATAGTCTGGCCGACCTCATCGCTGCTCGGATCGGCCAGGTTCTCGAAGCGGTCCAGAAGGTTGAGCGCTTGGAGGACAGCGGCGAGAATACCGGTGCCGACCCCAGTGTCTCCCTTCTCAATGCGCCCGATGGTCATGCGTGAGGTTGCGGCTCTCTGCGCGACGACCTCCATCGGAAGCCTGCGGCGGAGCCGTGCGGCTCGAATGTCCGCGCCGAGCTTTCGGACGGCGCGGCGAGAGGCCGGAGGAGGATGGTGAGGTCTCGACATTACGATATAGTAATATATCATTAATGGCATGTTGAGAGTGTCGTATATATCTAACTTGCGATTCGATCTGCGAATCCGCCAAGTGATTCACAGGAGAATAGCCAGCGACCAGAGTGGCGGCAGGTAGCATTGAGCCCGAGCGGTGCTCTAGCGGCAACGCCTGCCGTACATGTTCCGTCAACGCAGGACCGGAGTACGCACGCATAACCGTTCCGCAGTGCGCTCGCGGGAATTGACTGCTACGGGGCTGCTTGCGGCAATCCGGAGTCCGGAGTCGCGTGCAGGCGGTTGCTGGTAGAATGAGACCAGCAGCAGTCGGCTACGTGCGGTAGGCCGATATCAAGCCTGCCAGTGTACTAGCAGGATGCCACTCTACGAATACGAGTGTCTGAAGTGCGGCGAGCGCTTCGAATTGATCCGGAAGTTCTCCGACGAACCCGTCGTGGTGCATTCGCCGAACGGCGGCTCGGAGTGCGATGGCGCTGTGCGCAAACTCCTCGCCGCTCCCGCGATCCAGTTCAAGGGAAGTGGCTGGTACGTCACCGACTACGGCAAGGGCGGGCAGAAGCCGGACCAGACGAAGGACGAGGGTTCTTCCAAGAAGGACGCTAAGTCTGAGGAATCGAAGCCCGCAAAGTCGTCGGGCGACTCTTCCGCCTCAGCCAGCGCAGGGACGGCCAAGTCCAAGGGCAGGGGCTCCTCTGCGGCTGCGGCATCCTAGCTCAAACCGCCAGTCCATCATGCAGGCAGGGCGAATGCCTGCAGAGCGTCGGTGAACTTGTGGCTGAGTTTGTTGCCGCCACCGGCTGCGATCACTACGAACTGTCGCCCGGAGTCGGGCCCCGCGAAGGTCATTGGGTTGGCGTGGCCGCTACCGTCGAGCTCGGCCTCCCACAGGATCTCGCCGGTATCCGTGTCGAAAGCTCGGAAGCGGCGGTCGTTGCTGCCGCCAATGAACGCAAGACCTCCCGCCGTGAC
Source organism: Bryobacterales bacterium (assembly GCA_965207255.1). Lineage (GTDB taxonomy): Bacteria > Acidobacteriota > Terriglobia > Bryobacterales > UBA6623 > VXMF01. The sequence goes on from OZ242276.1 coordinate 3,859,366, forward strand.
GATAGGGCCGCCCATGTTGATCGTGCCCGTGGCGGGTACGCCGCTGGCAGTCAATTCCGGGATTTCGCCGAGCGGAACTTGCCAGTCATAGTCGCCTGTCGCGAGGTCGATTGAACTCAGCACGCCCCAAGGCGGCTGCTGGCACGGCCACAGCGTCTCGGGATCCCAGAACTTGTTCTGGCGCACATCGATTCGCTTGCGGCGATAAGTCACCGATTCAGCCAAGCCTTCCCTTGTGACGATCTCGCGGCCGACGGGCCTGCTTGGCTGCTCGGAGTCGCGCGCCTCCATGACCACGATGTCTGCGAGGTTGGTGCCATTGATCAAGAAACGACCGGTCTCTGGATTGAAGCAGCCGCCGCCCCACTCTCCGCCGCCTTGGTTGCAGGGAAAGATGATCACGCCCCGCTCCGTTCCCGGGTGATACAACGGCGCGATCTGGTATCGCGAGGCCAACTCCTTGGCCCACGCATGATGCGCCGGTGTTACCGTCGACAATTCGCCCGGAGACATCGACTGCCTCACGAAAGGGGCCGGCTTGGCAGGGATCGGCTGGGTCGCCGCGGGCTGCTCGCCCGGAGCGCAGTGTTGTGGCGCGGGAGTCTCCGTGATGTCAAAGAGAGGCTCGCCAGTCTCGCGGTGGAGCACGTACACGAAGCCTTGCTTGCTGGTCTGTACCACAGCCGGTACGGCGACTCCGCCGCGCCGGATATCGCACAGCACCGGTTGAGCGCACAGGTCGTAGTCCCAGATGTCGTGGTGGGTGGCTTGGAAGTGCCAGGCGTATTCGCCGCTAGCGGCATCGAGTGCCAGCACGCAATTGGAGTACAGGTTGTCCCCGGCTCGGTCCGCTCCGTAGTAGTCGTATGTCGGCGAGTCGGTAGGCACGTACAAGAGTCCGCGTTCCAAGTCGGCGCTGAGCGGTGTCCACGCGACTCCCCCTCGGCGCCGCTTCCAAGAGTCCCCGTCCCAAGTCTGCCGGGCCGCCTCGTCGTCCTGCGGCACCTTGTGACGCGTCCAAGCCAGCTTGCCGCTGCGGACATCGAACGCTCGCAGCGTGGGTGCGTTGCCGCCGATCACTGCCAGGTCACCCACGATCGTGGGGGGCGAGGTCAGCCGCACGCCGACATGTACTTGGCCGGATTCGCCGAAGTCGGGGCATGGCTTGCCTGTCGCTGCGTCTAGGGCGATCAGGCGGCCGTCCAGCGTGCCGTGCAGCAGCCGGCGCTGGGAGCCATTGCGCCAGAGGCCGACGCCGCGATTTGCCCAGAGGTTGTAGCGCCTGCTCAGATCGAGACCCGGATCAAATGCCCAGCGCTCGACCCCGGTCTCGGGGTCGAGCGCGAGCACGCGGTTATACGGGGTGGTGACATAGAGGCTGCCGTCCGCCATCAGGGGCGTGCATTCGTAGGCAGTCCGAGTCGGGTTGCTCGAACCGTCGCTGATCTCCCCGCAGCGGTGCGTCCATGCCGGTTGCAGTGCCGCGACGTTTCCGCGGTGGATCTGTGCCAGAGGGCTGTAGCGGGTTCCGCCCGGTTCGTGCCCCCACTCGGGCCATTCGCCAGCGGCGCCAGATCGGCTGCAGGCGCCGTGCAGCGCCCCGAGCGCAACGGCTCTTCCGAGGTCTGCGTTGAAGCGGCGGCGAGTGAGCGGCGTGGCCATCGCAATCTATCTTGACCGCTCTCGCGGACGGTAGGCAAACAGAGCTAGCGCGGTCCTCCCGCAGAGACTAGCGAGAGAAATTCCTCTCGGGTCTTCGGATTGTCGCGGAACACGCCCATCATCGCGCTCGTGATCGTCGCCGAGTGCTGTTTTTGCACGCCGCGCATCATCATGCACAGGTGTTGAGCTTCGCAAACCACGCCCACGCCGGCGGGCTGGATCGCTCCTTGGATCGTTTCCGCCACTTGTTGCGTGAGGCGTTCTTGGATTTGCAAGCGGCGGGCGAAAATGTCGACGATCCGCGCCGTCTTGCTCAGGCCGATGACCTTCCTCTGAGGGATGTAGGCGATGTGCATGCGTCCGAAGAACGGCAACATGTGGTGCTCGCAGAGCGAGAACACCTCGATATCTTTGACGATGACCATCTCGTCGTAGGAGACATCGAACATGGCCGAGCGCAGCACTTCTTGGGGATCTTGGTCATAGCCTTGCGTCAGCTCGCGCATGACTCTTGCATACCGCTTGGGTGTTTGGCGCAAGCCGTCTCGCTCGATGTTCTCGCCCAAGCTTCCGAGGATGTGCTCCGCCAAGCGCTCGATGTGGTCTGGTGAGTCGCCGCCGGGCGTTGGTTCTGAGCCGTCCGGTGCTCGATCCGTTTCGATTGGTTTCATGTCAGGTCTGCGGCGGCCTCGGGCGCGCAGCGAAAGCTGTTGCGCGGGGTCTCTTCCAGACGCAATCCGGCTAAGCGCATGGGCTCTTCGGGAAAGTGCTCGGGCCACGCAGCGCGCAGCCAGCCTTCGATCACAACCAGCAGGTTCTCAGAGGTGGGGACAAGTTCTCCGAATTCAGCGATTTCCGAATTGAGATGGGTGTGGTCAACGCGCTCGATGACGGTGCTCTGGACCCAGCGGTCCAAGGCTGACCGTTGCGCGACCATGCCGGTGTGCGGGTCTGGCTCGCCTTCGATGCTGACCTCGAGGTAGTAGTTGTGGCCATGCCCGAACGGGTTGGCGCACTTGCCGAATACCTCGCGGTTGCGCTCCTGGCTCAGCGAGGGTGCGCACAGCCGGTGGGAGGCGGCGAAGCCGTACCGTTTGGTGAGCGTGGTCACTTCGCTTGCGGCTCGCTGACTTCCACGAACAAGTCGTCGCTCTCGTGCAAGCGGATGGAATGCAGCGTCGAACCCAGCTTGCCAACCGGATCGCTGAGCCGCTGCCAGATGTCGCCGGCGATGTTCTCGGCGGTCGGTACGACCTTGTCGAACGGCGGCACCTCGCGATTGAGGAACCGATGGTCGTAGATGTCCAAGACGTTTTCTCGGATGATCTCTTTGAGTTCCTTCAGGTCCAAGACCATGCCATGGACCGGATCGACATCTCCCCGCACGGTGACCTCGAGCACGTAGTTGTGGCCGTGTCCGAAGGGACGGCTCTCGTGCCCGTACAGCCGTTCGTTCTCTTCCGGCGACAACTGCGGGTTGGAGCAGACGTGCGATGCCGAGAATTCAGCCTTGCGCGTGATCAGCATCGCTGGGAATTTGGCGTTTGCCCCTCTCGGCGGGTAGAGTGGAACTGTACCTTGATTATGGCACGCATGAGCAGGGAGACCGTGGTCTACAGCTTGGCGCTGGCCCTCGCTGTCGTGATGGTCTACCGCGTGCAGGGCTACCTGCGCGTCTACGACGTTTCGGAAGGCGACCGCGCGCCGGGTTTCAGCGTCACCGATGACCAAGGGGTCGGTGTCAGCTTGGACGACTACGGCGGCAAAGTGGTGCTGTTGAACTTCTGGGCGACGTGGTGCCCGCCCTGCGTGCAAGAGATGCCCTCCCTCGATGCGATCTACACGGAGTTGCGCGATCGAGGTTTCGTGGTGGTCGGCATCAGTGTAGACGAGGATGCGGGCCAATACCGCGCCTTCTTGGACGGTTCGGGCGTGAGCTTCCCCACGGCGCGTGATCCGGAGCGGACCGTAAGCGTGCGATACGGCACAATGAAGTATCCGGAGTCGTACCTGATCTCCCGCGAGGGCCGAGTCTTGCGCAAGTATGTCGGCCCGGAGGACTGGGGCCGGCCCGAGATTGCCAACTACCTGCGCTCGGTCTTGTGAGACACTGATGCCGGAGTGAGTTGACTCGCGTCGCCGTCGGCCCGCAAGATACAACGGAGGCCATGCCATGCCACTGCGCCTGATCCTAGCCTTGGCCCTGTTCGCTTGCAGCGCCTTCGCGCAGCAGCGGACTGTCAGCTCGAGCACGCGCCCGGGTGTCAACGACAACGCCGATGGCGCGCTGGAGGGAACCCGTCCCGAGAAAGTGCTCGCAGTGGTCAAGGCCAAGGGCACTGTGACTGCGGTGGACCTGCAGAAGCGGACTGTTAACCTAGCCTTGGCGAAGGCCGGTGCGATCGAGCTGTCGTTTGCTCAGCCTCCCGGTCGTGAACAGGTGAAGGCCGGCAAGAAGGCGGCCAAGCGCATTGGCAAGTCGCGCCTGCGGTTGGAAGAGGTCCCCGTCGGCGCCAAGGTGCGAGTGCAGTACTACCCGCTGCTGAGCCAGTTGATGGAAGTGGTGCTGGACTAGCCCGCCGCCGCGGCGGCGTCCGGAAGCTGCTGGGAGAGGTAGATGCCCAGCCCCATGTCGTCAATCATCTGAAGCTGGGCTTCCAGCCAGTCGACGTGCTCTTCCTCGTCCTTTAGGATCGTCTCGAACAATTCGCGCGACGCGTTGTCGCCAGCCGCGACCGCGTCCTTGATGGCGACGTTGAGGATCCGCACGGCTTCGTACTCCAACTGCACGTCGTTGCCGAGCTGTTCATGGACGTTTTGGCCGACGTTCAGCGGGCTGAGTTCGCCCATGCCGGGCACTCCCTCGAGGAAAAGGATACGCTCGATCAAGATCTCGGCGTGGCGCATTTCGCCGATGGCTTGCAGCTTGATGAACGCCCCGAGTTTGCTGTAGCCCCAGTTGTCACACATCTCTGCGTGGACGATGTACTGGTGGATTGCCGTGAACTCACCCTTGAGTACGCGGTTGAGGTGTTTGATGACCGTAGCATCGCCTTGCATGTTCCAATTATAGGAGTATCCGCATAGGCTCTCGGAGCGGCCACGGCACCTCGCTACTGACCGTCAGGCTCGGGCCACGACCGATCGGTGTCCGAACGGCGTGTCTGGCGTTGGCCTAGTTCCCGGCATTGGGATCGAGCTGCAGCTCCGGGGCCTTCAAACGCCTCGGCATGCGTTCGACGGGAGTGATCTCGCCGATCCCGTTCTGGCTCTCGGTGGCACTCAGCTCTTCAAAGCGGCGGGCTTGGACCAGCAGGCGCGACTCGAACGAGCCGACGCCATCGTTATAGGCGTCGACAGCCTGTCGCAGCCCGCGGCCCATCTTCTCCACGTGCTGTGCGTATGTCCCGAGACGGGCGTACAGCTCCTTGCCAACGTTCGATATTTCCTCTGCGTTGTTCTGGATTTCCAGTCGCGACCAAGCAAGGGCGACTGTGCGAAGGAAAGCGATCAGCAGGCCCGGGGTGGCGATCAAGACGCGATGGCGTTGCCAGGTCTCCTGCCAGATGGTCGGTTCCGCAGCGATAGCCGCGTCCAGCATAGGCTCGGTCGGCACGTACATCATCACGAAGTCGGGCGATCCCTCGATCCATTTTGCGTAGTTCCGGCGCGCGAGTTCCTTGGCGTGGTCCGCCAAGGCCTTGCTATGTTTCTGTAGCAACTCCCGGCGTTCCGGCTCGTCCTCGCATCGTAGAGACTCGTCGTACTGCTGGTGAGGTGTCTTGGCGTCGATCACGACCTTAGCCCCGCCGGGAATACTCACGACCACGTCCGGGCGCAGATGCGCTCCAGGGGCTTCACCGTCCAAGGTGCCCTGCTCGAGATAGTCGACATGGGATGTCATGCCGGCCGCTTCGAGCACGTTGCGCAGATGCTGTTCCCCCCATTGCCCGCGGAGCTGCGGGTTGTGCAGGATCTTCCGCAAGCCGCTGGTCTCGGTCATCAACTGCTCGACACTCGCGCTTACTTTCGTCGTTGCGGCGACACGGGCTTGGTCGGATTCGATTACGTGCTCATGGAGCTTGTCCAAGCCCTCGCGTAACGGCTTGACGAGATTCTCGACCGCCTTTTCGCGTGCTTCCAAATCCTTGCGGGCCAGTTCCCGCTGCACCTGCAACTCTTCTGCCGTCCGCTTGCGGAGCATGTCTGTGTTGGCCTGGAGCACCTCCGACGCCATGCCCCTGAAATGGGTCTCGCGTTCCCGACGGCTCTGTTCGACCGCCTTTTCGCGCTCCCTGTGGGCGCTTTCGTAGCGCGCGATCTCGACCCGGGCGCTTCCCAGCTCCGTTCTCAGGTCATCTCGTTCCGTGCGAGCTTGGTCCAGTTCCCTCAATGCCGCTTTCAGTTGCTTGGCACGTTCGCGCAATACGAACATCGCACCAATAAATAATGCGAACAAAACGATAGCCAGTGAATTGAATTCCATAGATTCAGTGTAAGCGATCGATTGTTCGGCTGCGGACTGCCCGACCGCATGGAGACTGGTTGCGCAACTTCGACCGAGTGCCGCGCTGGCCTTGAGCGACACGGCGAGCATTTGGAACTCCGGGGTTCTGGTGTCCTCGGCTGCGTGATCGTTGTCCGCTGCCGCATGCTTAACTGACGCGATCCTGAGAGCCACTTCGCTCGACCCCGCGGGCCCGGAAGCAGGACTCAATCTCTAAGACGCTGGACCAATCAGCACAAGAATCGTGCCTGGCGAGGGTGCCGACGGCGATGGTGTAGCCGCCGTGCTAGAATTTCAGCGTCTGCACCGCAGGCACGGGAGCATCCAACCATGAATTCTACGACCAGGCGTTCTTTCCTCGGCACGGCTGCCGCGCTGCCCGCCGTCTCGGCGGCTGCCGCCGCGGCGGATGGGTCGGCCAACGGCGGCGGCCCGCACCACTGGGACGACCTCAAGCTGGCGGTTGCAACCTATTCGCTGCGCAAGTTCAGTCGGTCGGCAGCGATCGACATCTGCCGCCAGTTGGGCGTCAAGTACGTCAATGTGAAGGCATTCCACATGCCGTACTATCTCTCGGCAGATGACCTCAAGGCGGCCCGCATGGAATTCGAGAAGGCCGGCCTCGAGATCGTCGCCGGCGGCAACATCTCCCTCAGGAGCGACGACACCAGCGAACTCGAGCCCTATTTCAAGTACGCGGTGGCGGCGGGCATGCCCGTCATGGTCTGTGCGCCGACTCACTCCAACCTTGGGGCCATCGAGAAGCTTGCCATCAAGTACGACCGCAAGATGGCGATCCACAACCACGGCCCCGAGGACAAGTTCTACCCGGCTCCCAGCGACGTGATCAAGCGCGTCAAGGACATGGATCCGCGGATGGGCCTGTGCGTGGACGTGGGCCACACCGTGCGAACGGGGGCCGATATCCTCGAGGAAATTGATGGCGCTTGGGATCGGATCTACGACTTCCACGTCAAGGATCTGACGGACTTCACCAGCAAGGAGAGCCGCGTGGACGTGGGCGATGGCAAGATGCCCATCGCCGCGATCTTCAAGATGCTCAAAGAGCGCAAGTACCAGGGAGTGGTGGGCTTGGAGTACGAAGTGGTTGCAGACCATCCGCAGCTGGGCATGGCGAAGTCGTTCTCGTACATGCGTGGCGTGCTGGACGGGCAGGCCTGATCGTCGGACTTCAGTCTGACGTCGGTTTAGCCGGCGGCATCGCCGCGCACCTCCGCGAGGCGGTGCAGGATGTCTGCGGCCACTTCCTGCACTTCGACCGCAACCCTTGGGGCCAGCCCCAGTTCCAACTCCAGCGCGGTCGCTAGCGGTAGCAGCATTCCGGCCGATTGCGATCCCTTGATGAGTTCTAGCAGGCAGCCGGGCCCGAGCTTTGCAGTTAGAGTGAGCAGCCAATCTACGCTGTTGCCAAGCGAGGATTCGCAGCTCGGGAGCAAGGCCAGGGCAGAGGCAATGTCGGCCTCGGCTGTTTCACGCTGGCGATTACTTGCCAGAGAGAATGCCCGAACGAAGAGCGCTAGTAGCCGGTTGTGATGTTTGTCGGACTGATCTCGTTCAACGATCCTCGTCGCAGCTGCGATCGCGTCGGCGCAGTTCCCAATCGCCAGCTGGATCATGGCTTTATAGAGTAGGACGGTTTCGAGTAGAGGGCTTTGTTCGGCAGCGTTGCGGACGAGATGGTCCTCGGCGGCGGCGAGTATCTCCAGTGCCGCGACACGGTCGTCGAGCCGGAACAGCGTGATTCCCTTATTGACGAGTCCTGATGCGACCGAATCTACGACATCGGGACCGGGATCATCCGCGAACCTCAGCTGCAACGCGTCGTAAGCGAGCAGTGCTTTGTCCTCTGCCGCCGACCGGGCGAGCAGGTCTGCGCGAGCCAGAAGTGCCCGAGCAACCGCGCCCGAACCGGCCGGTGGACTCTGATGATCGAGTCGATCGCACAGCTCATCGATCGCTGCGATGGCCTCGGCCCAACGATCACAGCTTTGGAGCGCCGAAGCCCTTCCCGCCAACGCTCTGTTGATGCATTCCTGGTGCCCAGGGGAGTTCGGGTCCAACGCAAGGTCGTCCAAGGCCCCATAGGCATCCAATGCAGCAACGACACGGCCCTGTTCTGCGAGCATTGCCGCTTGATTGACAAGGCCCTTTGCAACCCACGTGAGAATCGCGCTGTTCGTGTGACGCCCGAGATCCCTCGCTAAGGCGGCATACGCTTGGATGGCCTCTTCGGCTCGATTCGTTCGGGCGAGGATGACACCGCGGTGGAAATGGGCCGATGCAAGCCAATTCCGCGCTGCATCAGTGTTTACTGTGAGGAACCGTTGCAATACCGAATCGAAGGAGTCCAGCGCTTCGCTGAGCAAGCTAGTCTTTTCGAGCACCATGCCCTTAAAGCACCGTGCCTGGGCCCGCTTCTCGAGAGCCTCGTTGAAGGTGTAGGACGAGAGCCGTCGTTCCACATCGTCGAACACTTCGATGGCTTGCTCTACTTGGTCTAGTTCGAATAGCGCCACCCCCTTGTTCAACAGCAGCGCCCCCACCTGATCCTGCACGGCGGGGTCGGTGTTGGTTCCGAAGCGGACCAGAATCTCATCGCACTTCCGAATCGTCGCGGCAAGTTCGCGATTCCCGTACAGCTGCGTTGCCTCGGCAGCCAATTCACGCAGGCTGGTCCCTTTACCCGCTGGGCCCCGCGATTCGCTCGCTGCGATTCGGGAAGAGTCGCTTGGAGCAACTAACTCGGGAAGGGAGGGGAAGAGCCCTTGCATGTCGCGCGGAGCCGCTGCAGTCAGCAGGGCCGGCGTTTGGCGGGCGATCTGGCAGCTGATTGCGTCTTGGCTCTTGGTAGCTTGGGCGATTTGTGCGGCTGCTTGCACCAGTTGCGGCAGCGAGTAGTAGGCCTGCATGAACCGGACCAGTGCTCGAACCAGATCACCTGCGCCACCTTGCAGGCGCAGCAGGTAGTAAATGTTGAACAGGCGCTCTGTGAGGTAGTACTGCTTGCGCCTTGGGCTCCCTCCCGCAACCGAGACTGCGCCGCGCTCTTCGAGCCGCTTCAGCTGACCACTGCATTGATTCGTTGTGAGTCGAGCCCGGTCCGCGATTTCTCTGGTGGTGGCGGGCTTCCAGAGTCCGGCGAGTGCGAGGAATACGATCCGTTCCTGAGAGGGCAGGGCCTCCAAGGTGCTCCTGAAATACTCCGTGTGGTCGTCGACCAGGGCCAGCAGGCTATTCATCAGATCCGCGAAAGAGAGGTCAGCCCCGAGCTGCGCAATGATCGAGATCAGCCTGGGGTTGCCCCCGGTAAGGATCTGGATCGACCGAATCGTGGGCCGCTGTGGGCGAACGCCGGATGTGCCCTCCCACAGGTCCGCTGCCTCGTGTTCATTCAGCGGCTTCAGCCTGCGAACCTGAAAGAACCCAAATAGTGCTTCGCTTGGAGCGTCGATCGCATCGAAGCGATTCGTCGCGCTAGCGATCAGCAGGATCTGAGGCTCCGTCTGGAGTGTGTGGCGTAATTGCCATCCCATATCGGTGCTCTTTGCGTTAGCAAAGATCGAGTTCGCGTTCTCGACAAATAGCACCAACCGCTTCCCTTCTTGGTGGGCGAATCGCAAGAGTTCACCGAGACAGCGGTTAGTGAGCGTGGGTTCGTCCGAAATCTTTCGGAACTCGTCGTAGAGCCTTCCGTAATCCGCGCCACCAACTCCTCGGGGAAGTTCCTGGGTGAGTCGGTAGAATGCCTCCAGCCAGAACTCCCCGCAGGTTGAGACGTTGTAGCTCTCCTCAGCGAAGACGATTGGGAAGAAGCGGCGCGACAGATCGTGATCCCGGCGCACTTCAGTGGCGACACGTAGTAGCAGTGTCGTTTTTCCGCTGCCGCGAGGTCCGACTACGAGCATGTGGACGTTGGATGTGGAGGAGCACGCACGGATCGTTTCGGAAATGGATCGCAGCTCTCGGGAGCGTACACAGAAGGTCTTTACCAACTCGTCGGCGGAGAGGAATGCCGGGTTGTACTTTCTTGTGGCCATTGGACTTGATTGGTTCTTGGCGGTCTTAGCTCCGACCCCTACTGGGCCCAGACAATCTGCCATGGCACTTGCGCCACCAGTCCTCCAACAGCCCAGAAACGTACCGATACTCACCATCTTGGTAGGCCAAATACCCGTCATGCTCCAACACGCGCAGCACTTGCTGGACGGATTCTTCTGCCCCGATTGGGTCAAGCTTGAGCGAAGTCTTGAAGGCGCTGATCGAATCTATGTCAATTCTTCCGCCGTTGATCGCCGCCTCGGTCAGCAACTCCCGGATGAGACTGGTCTTGCCCATTCTGCGTTGAGCCGTTAGCAGTGTGTGCCTCCCCTGATTGACTCTCTCTGTGAGTGAGGCCAGCTCTGCCACACGCCCACAGAAACGGTCACCCTCCACCCAGATCCCGCCGGACTGCCTTAACATGATCCGTGGCTTCCACGCAGAATATTGCTTGCAACGTAGTATTGCATCGCTTTTGTTGCCATCAATATGGTTGCATGGATGCAAACTGTTGCTAAGTCTGCGGGTTGGCCCGTTGGCCCTCCGACTTCGTGCGCAGTGAGTCGCAAACATGATCCGAGAATGCGAATGCATCAGATCATCATCGGCTTGCGGGCCCGAGTGCTTCATTTGATATAGCTGGCGAGCCGTTCTTGGACTACAAGAGATTGATGAATAGTTCGTTACCTTCTCAAATCGGCTAGGGATGCCTCGGGATGGATCCCGTTCAGCGCGTTGAGGGACGCATGCGCTCGCCGTCAGTGACTCACGCATCGCGGCAATGGGCGAGTGCTGTCCTCGTACACCGTGGTCGCATTCGTGATCGGGCCAATTGCTGGAACTTGATGAATGCTTCGCGATTGTTGCCATCGTTTCTGATGCGATAGTAATCTGAGGTCAGCGAGTCGCAACGTCCCGCGTCAGGTCGCCTCTCCCGTCGCTGTTCGAGACGCTCGGGATGTGTCGGCGTGCCGAATGCCAGAAGATCCGCCGGCGTGTTGCGAGTTAGGGCACGGTGGTACGGACAAGGATCTCGCTACGAATGCCCGCGGCCCACTAAGGGCGACGGGCTGCTGGCAACTATGCTAGGTGCGTGACAAACAGTCTCATGCGATGACAGGGGCTACACTCGAACGCGAAGCACCTCGCAGAGTTTCCGTTGTACCCGCATGCCCAAGACCAGTACCCCATGCCCGACCAGCCTCTCGTTCACTGACGTGCTTGAGACCCTCCGCCCCAAACTACAGCACCACGACGCGCCTGCACAGATCCGTCGGCAACCACTCCCAGTCTGCCAGCCCCACATTACCCCCCAAGGATCTCCCGCAAGCGCTGGGTTGAGGTGCCGGCAGGAGGGCCACTACCGCGCCCGGGCATCCAGTCTGCGGATGCCAGTTCCGGCGCCGATCCTTGATGCAGAGTGTCTAGCTTGCAAAGTACGCCTCGCGTCTTGGAGACCCGCCGGTGTGCTTAGGGCGGCCCCCGGCTTACGTGCAATCTCGCTCAAGTCTGGCTGGCTGTTTGGAGTCGCCGTTGCAATTGGGGTGTTCGTGGCTGCACTTTTCCCGGCAGCCCTGCTTGCGGACGACACGGCAGTAGTTGTCGGCGTATCGAGCTTTCCCCCTCTCGTGATGGAAGTGGGCGGGGGTTTCGAGGGATTCGACATTGATATCTGGAGCGAGGTCGCGGACGCGATCGGGGTCGACACGACCTACCGCCTCATGCAATTCGGCGATCTCATGGAAGCGCTGAAGAGCGGCGAGATCGACGCCGCGATCGCGGGGATCAGCATCACGCGCGATCGGGAACTCGAGATGGACTTCAGCTATCCCTACATGGACAGCGGGCTTAGAATCCTCGCTACCGTGGATGCGGATCCGGGTTGGCTGCGGTTGCTGCGGTTTCTGATGACCGGAGCAACGCTCGAGGTACTGGGCTCGCTGCTCGGGTTTATCCTCCTCTGCTCGCATATCCTGTTCATCGCCGAACGGGGAAGCCCCGACATCAGCAAACGGTACTTCCCGGGAATCTTCGAAGCTAGCTGGTGCATTCTGGCGACGATCACGACCGTTGGCTATGGAGATGTGGCACCGCGACGCTGGCTTGGCCGGATTGCCGCCGCCGCCGTGATGCTAATCGGCATCTCTCTGTTTGGAGTGGCGATTGCCCAGTTGTCAGCCGGGCTGATGATGAACGCACTCAAGAGCGATATCGCCGGACCAGAAGATCTCGCCGGACGCCCTGTTGCAACTGTCTCAGGGACAACCAGCACCGAAGTAGCGATCCGATACGGTGCTCGACTGCGCGAGGTGGAGAGGATCGATGACGCGTACGGTTTGCTCGCGGCCGGCGCAGTCGATGCGATCCTGTTTGACGCCGCACCGCTAATGCGACACGCCGTAGAGGACGGCAACAACACAGTGACGATCGTGGGACCCCTGATCGAGCGGCAGAACTATGGAATCGCGTTTCCAGCGGGCAGCGAACTGCGGGAATCGGTGAATCGGGCACTCTTGGAACTAAAAGAGGCTGGCAGGTACAACCAGATCCACGCCAAGTGGTTCGGATCTTCGGAATAGCGACGGCTTGGCGGGCTTGGTCGGGGCGGGCCTCGATCGACCGGCCCTCTCGTGCACGTGAAAGCCGCAGCATGGAGCCCAGCGCGTGGACATGTCGTCCTCGTCGAAGCTTCGCTGGCAGTCCTGGACGTAGGCAGTATTCCCGTCCAAAGCTGCGACGACGCGTTGCGTGAAGCGGATTTGTTCGAAACGCCGTGCGGTGCCCAGCGTCGGGCCGGATACTTGGGGAGGCACGGGCGCCGAAGCCTCGCGCAATTGCTGTTGCACGCCCCTGCGATTCGTTTCGGGCGTAACGGTTTCTTGCGCGGCGAAGGGGCTGGACTCAAATGACGCTGGACAACAGCGTCGCCAACCCAAGGAAGCTGGCGAACCCGAAAATGTCAGTTACCGTAGTTAGCACGATGGACGATGACTGCGCTGGATCTTGGCCCAGAGCGACGAGCATCATCGGAATGAGGGCCCCGGCAAGACCAGCTGTCGCCATCGCGAGAACCATGGCCACGCCGATGACGAAGACCAGGCCCAACGATCCGTTCCAAAGGTAGACGCCGGCGCATGCAAAGACTGCCACGCCGAATCCGTTGACAGCTCCGGCGGCGAGTTCCTTCATGGCCACCCTTCTCCACGACCGTCGAGTGATCTCGCGGAGGGCGAGACCGCGCACAACGACGGCGAGCGCTTGGCTTCCCGTGTTTCCCGATTGCCCGGCGACGACCGGCAAGAGCACCGCGAGGGCGGTGAAGCGCGCGATGGTACTCTCGAACACACCTACCACGCCCGCCGCAAGAAAGGCCGTTGCCAGATTGATGAGTAGCCAGGGCAAACGCTTTCTTACGGCGAAACCCGGCCCGGACAATGCGGTCTCATCTTTGCTTGCGCCCGTCAGGCTGACGACGTCGGCGCTGAACTCCTTGCCGACCTCCTGCAGCAGTTCGTTGAGCAGTAAGACGCCGATGGGCACATTCCCGGGACCGACCACTGGCAAGCTGGCAAGCTTGGCACGTTCCATCGTCTCCACGACTGCGGCGCGCGGCGTGAACGGCGACGCCGTGACGGGTCGCGAATCGATGAGAGTCGAGAGCATCGTGCCGGGCTCGGCTAGGGCAGCTTTGTGGAGCGGAATCGCGCCGATAAGCCCTCCATCGTTTGCAACAACGAAAAGGCTCTGCATGGCCTGCCCTGCAGGCGATTTTCTTAGCTTGCTAAAGGCGTCCTTTACCGTGCTTGTCGCGTGGAATACGACGATCTGAGGATCTCGCAGTCTGCCCGCGCTGTCCGCGGGATAGTCCGCCAGCGCGTTGAGCTCCCGTGCGTCTGCCCGAGGCAAGGCGGCAAGGATGACGGTTCGCTTCGTGTCTGACAGGCATCCCAGGAGAGAGCCCGCTTGGGACGGCGGAAGGTTTACAAGCAGATCCCCTCCGGCACTTGCGCCGGCCTCTTCCAGAATGTCCAAAGCAGCCGATGAGGAAAGCAACTTGAAGGCATGGCAGGAATCCCGGGGCTCGATCTTCGACAGCAACCCGGCGGCTTCCTTGGCCGGCATGCGCTCGATGTGATTGGCAGCCTCGGCCGGATACTCCTTCAGAAGATTGCTTGCGAGGAGCGCTTCGATGTTCGCGCTACTGTCTGTCACGAGTCGCCCCTGCCGGTGCGGGCGTCCGTAGGAAAATGTTTCCCAGACTACCCATCAGGTCGCGCAAGCCTACCCAATAGAATTCCCCGAGAGCGGCGGCAACATGGCTGACGTCCCGCCCCGGCCTCTCCCGCGATACGCTCTGCGTGACGTCCTCGCTCAGAACCCCACAGAACATGCCTGAATCGTCGACGACGGCCAGAGGCCAGTCTGTGCGGCTCCGGTCGGCGACGAGGGATCGAACTGACGCTTGGAAGGGAACCGTCCGCACAGGCTCCAATTGGAGCGACGTCACTGGCGCAGATCGCGGGGCGCAACAAAGCCTGCCAGCGGTTACACTGCCTACGACCCGTCGCGAGCGATCGATGACGAACACGGTTGCCGGGGCCGGACGCCCCCCTTGGCAGAGGTGCTTGATTGCCTCTCCCACAGTGAGGTCTGAGAAAAGCGTGCGAACATCGGGGTCGGCGAGCGCGGCCGCGGAGTGGGGTGGCTGGCTTAGGGCCGCCTCGATGGTCGCTCTCACCTCCGTCGGGAGGCCGGACAGCATTTCGCCTCTCCCGTCGGCGGGCAGCTGTCGCAGGAAGGATGCGGCTGTGCGGGCCGGAAGCCCCGCCAAGACGCGAAGCCGGAATTCGAGGGGAAGCAGCTCGAAGCAGTCGATCGCCGTTCTAAGCTCCATGCGTGCGAGTACGCCAGCCGCATGGTCGGACGATGCCTGCACGAGCGCTCTCGCCACGACGACAGATTCGTGGCGTTCCAGAATTCGTGCCGAATCGCCTGGGTGCCGTTCGATATGGACGGCAGCGAGCATGTCAACGGCTCCGCTCACCGCTCCGGCCCTCCCACCTCGCAGGACTCCTCGCAGTACTTCCTCGCAGGAACGTGGATGTGGCCGCCGGTTGTGTCGAGGATGATCGTGGTCGTCGTGATTTCCTGAACCGTCCCTGATATGTTTCCAACCTTGACAACCGTCCCGATCTCCAGCGCCTTCGCGGCGTAGTGCGAGGCCATGATGTTCGCTACGACCGGTGCCGACCCGAGGCCGAACGCGAGTGCCATGCCCCCCAAGACCGCGCCGACAACGACGGTGCCCAGCGACGTGAACACGCCCGTTTCCAATCCCAGTTGCTGGGCGCCTGTCACCACAGCAACCACGATGATGCTTCCCTGGACCAGTCGGCCCAAGATCTCCGCTCGCTCAAAACCGGCAGAAACGAACAAGTGGGCAATTCGGTGGTGCGCCAAGCTGCCGACTCCGATTCCAGCGAACACGATGATCGCGGCCAACAGGACCTTGGGTAGGAAATAGGCCAGATTTCGGGCGGATTCGGCGACCATCGGCACTGGCAACTTCTCGATCGCCGCTGCTGAGACGAATGCGAGGATCACCCAGAAGACGCCTTCTCCCAAGACTTGGGGGCCGGTCCGCCAAAGGCCTGACCTTGGCGCCCGGGCAGTGTGGATTTCGAAACGGGACTCGATGCGCTCGACAATATGACCGAGGAGCCTCTTAGCAATGAAGCGGCAAGAATACGCTAGGACCCAGCCGAAGAGCAGGAGACCAACGGCAACCAAGACAGCTGGAGTCGCGGCCGCGGCGCGCTCAGACAGCCGCTCGAAGGCGGGGGACCATTGAGTTACGTCCATTCAGCGTCTCCCAGTCCAGATTATTGCCGATCTAGCCGCGAGAGCCGCGTTAGCGATGTCACTGGCCTTCAACATCGGTCGGCAACCCCACTCCCGGTGAGCCACTCACCGCGTGAATTGCTGGATGAACTGCCAGGGGGCTTCTTTGCAGTCTTCAACCTCACAGATGCCCGTCAATGCAGGTGGAAGCGCGGACGTGCCGCAAGCCAAGCACTGCCTCTGACGTGCTTGCGCGGCCCAGAGCGCGCCTAGGCCGGGGAAATGCCGCTATCCGTGAAAGCTTCGAGATAGCTCGAGTCCAGTATTGCGCGGTGCGGCTGGCTAGTTGACGGATTCGTCCGCCGCCTTGTACGCCATGTCAAGCAGCTCGACCACGTGTAAGACTGGCAGCGGTCGGACGGAGCGCCGAACTCCGGCCTGCAACTGCAGCATGCAGCCAGGGTTGGCCGTCACGATCGTGTCGGCCCTCGTCGACTCGATCATGCGCATCTTGTCTTCCAGCAGGGACATGGAGATGTCCGTATGCTCCACGTTGTACACCCCTGCGGAGCCGCAACAGATCTCACTCATCGGCAATTCGTGCAACTTCACGCCCGGGATCGCTTGGATCATTTGTCGCGGAGGCGTCGCGATCTTCTGTCCATGCAGGAGATGGCAGGAATCTTGGTAGGTAACGGTTCGCTCCAGTCGACCGAAATCAGTGTTGAGGTCGATGGATGCCAAGAACTCACTCACGTCGCGCATCTTGCCCGCAAAGCCTTCGGCACGTTCGTGCCACTGGGGATCGTGCTCGAATAGGTCCGGATACTCCTTCAAGACCGATCCGCAGCCAGCCGTGTTCGTGATGATTGCGTCAAAACCGCCGGATTCAAGGGCCGCGATGTTCTTCATCGCCTGCTCGCGGCCGATCGCGCGTAGGCCGGCATGCACTTGCAGCGCCCCGCAGCACTCTTGCTCCGCCGGAACGGTGACCTCGCAGCCGTTCTTGCACAGGACGCGAACCGTTGCTTCGTTGAGCCGACTGAAGAACACATTCTGCATGCAGCCGGCCATCAGGGCTACCCGATGCTTGGTTTCGCCTTCGGCCGGGAACACCTTGCCGATACTGGAAAAGAAGAATGGTGCTTGCGCCTCGGGCGCCAGTCGGGCCAACTCTCCCAGCCTGCCGAGCGAGTTGAGGAACCCGGATTCTCGCAGCATTTGGTCGAGGCCGCTGCGCTGGTAAAACAGCAGGCCTAGACCGGCCGCTCTGAGAAGCAACGGGCTGCGAAGCAGCTTGCTGTACGCCAGCCAGCGCACAATGCGCTGCGGGACACTTCGGCGAGTGGCGCTCTCGATCTGCGCCAGAGCCCCTTCGATCAGGCGGCCATACTGCACGCCCGAGGGGCAGGCGGTTTCGCAGGATCGGCATGCGAGGCACAGCTCGATGTGTTCGATGTAGTCGTCCGAGATTGGGCTGCGGCCCTCGGCGACTTCCACCATTTGGTAGATCCGCCCGCGGGGCGAATCCATTTCGACGCCGAGCTCCCGATAAGTCGGGCAGGCATTGAGGCACAGCCCGCAATGTACGCACTTGCGCAGATCGGAATCTTGCGGGGCATCCACAGGGACTGCGTCTACGGACGGCACGTGCGAGCGAGACCCCTGTTCCAGCAGACCGAAATCCTACGCGAAGATGTCCCGATGCACCAAGCCTGCCACATCGGTCAGGCGAAAGTCCCGGCCCGAGAAGCGGTAGGTCAGCTTCTCGTGGTCCATCCCCAGCAAGTGCAGCACGGTGGCATGGAAGTCATGGATGTGCATCCGGTTCGCCTCCGCGTGGTAGCCGATCTCATCGGTAGCTCCGTACTGGAATCCCTTCTTCACGCCGGCCCCGGCCATCCAGATGGTGTAGCCGTAGGGATTGTGGTCGCGGCCGTCGCCGCCCTGGCTGACCGGCGTGCGGCCGAATTCGCCCGCCCAAATCACCAACGTCTCGTCCAGCATGCCGCGCGACTTGAGATCCTTGAGCAGGCCGGCAATGGGCTTGTCGACTTCAGCGGCGTTGGCGTTGTGGCGGTTGAACAGATCCGAATGCTGGTCCCACTTGTAGGAGTGCGTGCATTGTACGAAGCGCACGTCGCGCTCGCTCAGCCGACGGGCTAGCAGGCACTGCCAGCCGAAGTCGGCCGTTACCGGATTGTCGAGGCCGTAGAGCTTGCGGGTGGCCTCGGACTCCTTCTCGACCTCGAACGCCTCGGGTGCCTGGACTTGCATGCGAAACGCCAGTTCGAACGACTGGATGCGCGCTTCCAGGCGCGGGTCGAACTTGCGCATCTCGGCGTGGCGCCGGTTGACGTTGCGCAGCATGTCGAGTTCGTAGCGCTGCTTCTCATGGGAGAGGCTCTTGTTGACCAAGTACTCGATCGGCTCGCCCCGCACGTCGGAGACGTCTAGCCCGGCATGGCCGATGGGCGTGCCTTGGAACGATCCCGGCAGGAATGCCGACGACCAATTCTTGGCGCCGCCGTGGGACAGGGCCGGCTTGATGGTGACATAGCCAGGGAGGTTCTTGTTCTCGGTGCCGAGTCCGTAGACTACCCACGAGCCTAGGCTCGGGCGCGTGAACGTGCTCGAGCCGGTAAAGGTCTGCAGCAGCGCAGCGCCATGATCGACGCCTTCGCCCACCATCGAATGCACGAAGCACATCTCGTCCACGCACTCGCGCACGTGCGGGAATAGATCACTGACCTTGATTCCGCTCTGGCCGCCGGGCTTGAAGGCCCAAAGCGGTTTCATCAGCGGGCCGGGCTCTTCGTCGTCAAAGGCCAGCGGGCGCTCGATTGGCAGAGGCTCGCCGTGATGCTTGTCTAGGTACGGCTTGTACTCGAAGGTGTCCACCGACGATGGGCCGCCGTGCATGAACAAGAAGATCACGCGCTTGACGCGCGGATCGAAGTGCGGAGGTCGTACCGCTAGTGGGTTGGCCGGGTCGAATTCGACATTCGCCGCCATGGCACGGTTCTGCTCGAACAGGCTGCCGAGCGCCAGCATGCCGAATCCGCAGGCTGCGTCGCGGAGCATGCCCCTGCGAGTGGTAGGCTGAACCGCGTTCATGTGGTCGATCGTCTGCCTGTAGTCCATCGCTGCCAATGCTCCTTCGAGTTCCCGACCTTACTCCTGTATGCGCTCAATCCACATAGATGAAGTCGTTCGAGGCCAGCAGGATGCGGCAGTAACTTTGCCAGGCTTCCTGTGGAGTCGAGCCCTCGAAACGCGCCGTGTAATTGCCGACATACGACAGTGCGGAATCGATCTCGCTCGCGTCCGGCTGGCGCGTTAACACCGCCATGTAGGCGCGCTTGGCGCGGTCGGTCTCCGTCCAATCCTCGGCTGCCAGCAATTGCTCGGCCAAATTGCCCGCGCGCGAGGCGACGAATTCGCTGTTCATCATGAACAGGGCCTGTGGGGCCACGTTTGTGACCGGACGCTTGCCCACCGAAGTGACCGCATCGCCAAAATCAAACAGGTTCAGCAGGGTCGGCAAATTTGCCCGGCGCAGCGGCACGTAGACCATGCGCCGCACCGAGGTGGTCGGATCGACGCTGAGCCGGGCGTTGGAGTTTTCGCGATCCGTGCCGAAGCCGGACTGCAGCGTGCCGCCCATGGTGAGATCGAGGGATTTGTCGATCGCGAGCATGCCGTCCCGCAGTTCCTCGACATCGAGACGGCGCCGGTTGAAATGGGACAGCCACTGATTGCTTGGATCTTCCTTGGCCGCCGCCGGGCTTGGCGTGCTGCTCATGCGGTAGGCGGCGGAGAGCAAGATTGTGCGGTGCATTTCCTTCACCGACCAGCCCTGTTTCACGAAGGATGAGGCGAGCCAGTCGAGCAGTTCGGGGTGGGTCGGCGGCGTGCCGAGCTTGCCGAAGTTGCTCGGCGTTCTCACGATGCCCTCGCCAAAATGCTTCTGCCAGATACGGTTGACCATCACGCGCGCGGTCAAGGGGTTAGACGCCGAGGCGATCCAGTCTGCCAGCTCCAAGCGACCACTTCCGGCGCTGGCCGGTGTTTGCTCGAATCCGGCGATGATCGCCGGAAAGACCTTGGGCGCGGCCTCGCCCTCGGCGTTGAAGTCGCCTCGCACGAACACCTTCTGCTCCACCGGCTGTCCCTCTTCGACAGCATTGGCCATAGGAGGTTCCGGCATGGCGTTGGCCTCGAGTTCGGCGACCTCGATCTTCAGTTTCTCGATCGTCGCCACGGTTTCCGGCTTTAGAATCGCATTGCGCTCGTCACCCACGAAGCGCAGTGGAGCCCCCTTGGCGTAACACACGTCATAGAAGAAGCGGTCCCGACCCGGCAGGAAGCGGGGTTTCGGAGGAGGCGGCATCGAGCCGTTCCGGATCAATTCGATAGCGCTCGCGCGCCAGCGCCGGATCGTGTGGTGCCATTCCTTGAGCGTCTTCTCAAAACCCTCCTGGTAGCTTGCCGCCGCTTCGTCCCGTTTCGACACCATGGAGTCGCGCCAAGCGGCCAGCTGTCCGCGCGGTACTTCTGCAGGCTGTAGGTAGGCGATCCATTTCTCGAGCTGGGTTGGATCTAGGTCGCGCATCGCCGCGAGTTCTGCCGCGTCGCCGCCATCTTCGTAGACCTCGCGAGCCGCCAGCATGTAGTCGGCGATCCGGCCCGCAACCGAGTCGACATACTCCTCCAATTCGATGTCGGCCAAGTTGTCCAACTCGATGCGCTTGTTCTTAATGACTCTCTGCTCAGCCTCGTAGCTGTCGTAGACATCTTGTTGCACCAACGGCTTGAACAGCAACTGCGAAACGTGCGTTGAAGGGTCTTTGAAGCTGCGGGTCGAGGCGAAGATGCCAGCCAGCGAGTAGTAATCCTTGGTTAGGATGGGATCGAATTTGTGGTCGTGGCAGCGAGCGCAGGCCACCGTCAGGCCCAGCATGCTCTTGGAAACGACCTCGATCTGCTCATCGTAGACGTCATACAGCATGCGCCGCTTGTCTTGCTGCGCGACTGCCTTCGGGCCCAGCGCAAGGAATCCGGTGGCGATGATGCCGCGTTGGTTGACCTTGTCGCCATCGCTGTCCGGCAGCAGATCGCCGGCGATCTGTTCCCGGACGAACTGGTCGTAAGGCATGTCGTTGTTGAACGCCTCGATGACGTAATCGCGATACTTCCAAGCGTACGGATAGCGGTGGTCCTCGTCGTTGCCCGTCGAGTCTGCATAGCGCGCCACATCCAGCCAGTGACGGCCCCAGCGCTCGCCGTATAGTGGCGATGAGAGCAGGCGTTCGACCACCCGTTCGTATGCCTTGGGGGAGGTGTCCGCTACGAATGCTTCTGCGTCTTCTGGGGTTGGAGGTAGCCCGGTCAGGTCGAATGTCGCCCGACGCAGCCAGGTCAGCTTGTTGGCCGGTGCTGCTGGTTGCAAGCCGTGCTCCTGCATTCTTGCGAGCACGAAGCGGTCGATCGGGTTCTGGTTCCAGTCGGCGTTGTCCACGGTCGGCGGCTCGTGATGGGCCACTGGTTGGAAAGCCCAGTAGTTCTTCTGCTCGTCCGTGAAGGAGCCTTGTTGGGACTCTGGGATGATCGCCTCGTGTTGCTCAGCCCCAGGCCACGGAGCGCCCTGCATAACCCAGTCGCGAAGGACCGCCAGCTCGTGGCCAGGAAGCTTGCCGCCCGGCGGCATTTTGACGCGAGTCTGATAGCCGACGATAGCGAGCAGGCGGCTGGACTGCGGATCCTCCATAGAGATCAGCGCGGCCTCGTCCCGAGCCTTCACGAAGCCCTCCGCGCCTGAGAAGTCGACGTTGCCACTCTTCAACTGGGCGTTGTGGCAGGCCTGGCACTTGGCAACCAGCAGGGGGCGCACGTGCTTCTCGAAATGCTCGAGCGATTCCGGTTGTGCGCCAAGTACGGGTAGGCAGGCTAGCAACACAACTGAACCCGTTTGGACGGCGGCCTTCGAGTACCGGGCACACCTGTACAACATTCGGATATTCATCTACTGTCCGCCCAAACTGATAATAGCGAACAATCGATTTCTGCGCCCCCGGAACTAGGGCCGGCCTCTGAACGGCGGCGTGAACTCGCAGAAACTGCCGTGCAAAGGAGTGTTCCATGGCTGGGAGGAGTCTCGGCGCGGGTAGCGCGACCGACTCAGTCGAGCTTGAGAGGTTCGTCCGGCAAACTTGCTGTGGTTCTTGATTTGGTCCGATGTCTTGGACCACTGGTCGGCAACTCACAGCACGGTCGATGCCATTCAGGGCAACACTGAACTGTCTCGAAGACGGGCCGCACCGAGCGGAAGATCGCTAGCGGATTCGGCATGACCAAGAACAGCGCGCAGAAGGTGCTGACCCGCGCTGGGACGACGAGAATTGACTGGTACCTGCCCACCGAACTCGAAAGCCCCACTCTACACGAGGTGATGTGCGGTCGGCTGACCAATTCGCTGGCGGTTGCCCAACTTACGGCGATAACCGGATTCATGCGAATAATCGCGTCACGTGTTGGGTGGCTAGGGGGTCGCGGATCGAGTGTTTCGATTGGTGGACGACCGATGTCCGAGAAAGCGACCCACCAAGTTAGCCGCACTCGCTCCGCCCAACACGACCGCTGGCCACTCATAACCCACCAAGGCAAGCCAGATCGTTCCACCAATACACAGAATAGAAACCGCGAAACCCATCCACTGGCCTCGAGAAACTTCTCCACCCGAGATCTCTAAGGACGTGTTCTCCCAATCGATTCGGTGCGACTGCTCGTTTTCGGCCATTTGCATGATGCGGTCTGCGCTGCCTGGCAGTACTAGCTCGTATTGGCCGAACATCGATGGCGGTGGAAGGGGCCCGCCAAATGCTGCTGCCTCCGCAACGGTACCGCGGACTGCTTCGGGAAGTCGGTCTAGGATCTCTTAAGGGATGACCGGGCCAATGGCATTGCCCAGACCGGGCGCGCCCTCATTCCGCTGTCGCCCTTGCGCTTTCTTCCTGCTCATTGAAAAGATGGAAGCCTCGATACAAGTCAGCACCAATCCTGGCCAGATCCTTGGATCGTGCATCCTCAGGGTAGCGAGCAGGGGCGAATTGCGGGCTAACGAAAGCCGACCACGTCAGAACGCTGAGGACCGCTCGCAAGAAATTGTGGTCGTATGCACGCCAAGGGACCGGATACGCTGGGGATCCTTTGTTAACTAGACCAGCCACGTGCGCAATATAACACACTTGGGAATTCTTCATAATGCGCACGATCCCCACCGGCACGCAAACGATACACTAACAAGATGCGGTCCGTATAGTTGTTTTGCGGTACTAGTCGGGCCCTGAGTGGGTAAGGTCGGTCGGCGCTGACATGACGAGCTTCTTTGAATCACCGATCCTCAATTCGCCTTACGAGTATCCGTCGCGCCACTGGGAACTTGATGAGAGGGGCCAGCCGACAAGCCAAGTTGTCGATCTCCGTCGTCGGGTCTCGCTCATCACGCCGATCCCGAAGCCCAAGAAGCGTCAGCAAACCGCAGGCCAGCTAGTCTTCGACCAAGCCGCTCAGAAACTTGCTGAAGGTAGCCAACAATACGATCTGACGGAGATGATCGACGAAGTACGCAACGAGGTCGACCAGTGGCGGGCCTTGGCCGATCCCGCGCAGTGGCGGGTGACGCCCGAGACGGCTCGGCTGCTCCGCCACTGGCGGCACCACGAGTTCAGCGGTCTCCGCCCGTTCTTCTGCCAGATCGAGGCAGCGGAGACCGTGATCTGGTTGACTGAGGTCGTCCCGTCAATAGCGAAGAAGGGACGGCGGTTTATTGATCATCTCGAGAAGGCGAACAACGACGCGAATCCGGGCCTCGCCCGGTTGGCTCTGAAACTCGCCACTGGTTCCGGCAAGACCATGGTCATGGCGATGCTGATCGCCTGGCAGACGGTGAACGCGGTTCGCCACCCGAACAGCCGACGATTCACCCGCGGCTTCTTGGTCGTCACCCCCGGCATCACGATCAGGGATCGCCTCCGCGTGCTTCAGCCCAACGACCCGGACAGCTATTACCGGAGCCGCGAGCTCGTGCCTAAAGACATGTTGGGGGATCTCGATCGGGCGAAGATCGTGATTACCAACTTCCATGCCTTCAAGCCCCGCGAAACGATGACGGTTTCGAAGGGTGGTCGCGCTCTCCTACGCGGCCGAGGGCCCGAACTGAGTTCGCTGGAGACTACCGGTCAGATGGTCCAGCGCGTCATACCGGAGTTGACGGGCATGCGGAATGTGCTCGTTATGAACGACGAGGCGCATCACTGCTACCGGGAGAAGCCGGGCGAGGACGATGAAGGTGAGTTGAAGGGCGACGACCGCAAGGACGCAGAAAAGAACCGGGAGGCCGCACGAGTGTGGATATCCGGCTTGGATGCGGTCAGGGAGAAGCTCGGCTTGAACCGTGTCATCGATCTTTCGGCGACACCGTTCTTCCTGCGCGGCTCTGGCTATGCGGAGGGAACGCTCTTTCCTTGGACCATGTGCAACTTTTCGCTCATGGACGCGATCGAATGCGGGATCGTCAAACTCCCACGCGTACCGGTGGCCGACAACATTCCCGGCGACGAGATGCCGAAGTTCCGCAACCTCTGGGAGCATATCGGCAAGCAAATGCCGAAGAAGGGGCGGGCGAAATCGGCAGCTCTCGACCCCCTCCAGATACCGGTGACGCTACAAACGGCGCTGGAGGCTCTCTACGGACACTACGAGAAAACCTTTGAGCTCTGGCAGGAGGCCGGCATCGACGTCCCACCTTGCTTCATCGTGGTCTGCAACAACACTTCAACCTCGAAGATTGTTTATGACTACATCTCCGGCTTCCAGCGCGAGAATCCAGATGGCTCTACCACAGTGCGGAACGGTCGCTTCGAGCTGTTCCGGAATTTCGACGAATCCGGGATGCCGATTGCTCGTCCGCGCACCATCCTGATTGACAGCGAGCAACTCGAGTCGGGACAGGCGCTCGATTCGAACTTTCGCAAGCACGCCGCGGACGAGATCGAGCGCTTTCGCCGGGAGATCGTTGAGCGTAGCGGCGACCGCCGACAGGCCGAGAACCTCTCCGACCAAGACATCCTGCGCGAGGTGATGAACACCGTGGGAAAGGCGGGTCGACTTGGCGGTTCGACCCGCTGCGCCGTCTCAGTCTCGATGCTGACGGAAGGCTGGGATGCGAATACCGTCACGCATGTACTGGGAGTGCGTGCCTTCGGCACACAGCTTCTCTGCGAACAGGTGGTTGGCCGGGCGCTTAGGCGCCAGTCCTACGATCTCAACGACAACGGCCGTCTGAATGTCGAGTACGCCGACGTACTCGGAATCCCGTTCGACTTTACGGCCAAGCCGGTCGTCGGCCCGCCACAGAAGCCTCGCCGTGTTGTGCAGGTTTACGCGGTCCGCCCAAGCCGGGATGATTGCGAGATCCGCTTCCCGCGCGTGGCGGGTTACCGAGTCACATTGCCAGACGAACGGTTGTCGGCGCGATTCAACAAGGAATCGACTCTGGAACTCACGCCCGACCTCGTCGGTCCATCAAGGACGCGCAACGAGGGAATCATCGGCCAAGGTATCGATCTCAATCTTGCGCACACGGGCGAATTGAGACGCTCTACCGTCGTGTATTACCTGACCAAGCGGCTATTGGAGACGAAGTGGCGCGACTCCGCCCACGAACCCAAGCTCTACTTGTTCGGGCAGCTCAAACGGATCACGCGCCAATGGCTGGACAACCACCTAGTCTGCAAGGGCGGGACCTATCCAGCGCAACTGATGTACTTGGCACTGGCTGACAGAGCCTGCGAGCTTATCATGAACGCCATCGTCAAACGGCACGAGGGCGAGCGCCCAGTCAAGGCGGTGCTCGATCCGTACAATCATGTTGGTTCGACGGCGGACGTCAATTTCGCGACCTCGAAGAAGACTCTCTGGAAGACAGATCCGAGACGTTGTCACGTCAATTTCGCGGTTTGCGATAGCAGCTGGGAGGCCGAGTTCTGCCGGGTTGTCGAGGCGCATCCCAGAGTCCGAAGCTATATCAAGAACCAAGGTCTGGGGCTGGAGGTGCCGTACCGTCACGGCTCGCGAACTCGGACCTACATTCCTGATTTCATCGTGGTCTTGGGCGGCGGGCTCCGCGAAGGCACGAGTTTGAACCTGATCGTCGAGATCAAAGGGTACCGAGGCGAAGATGCGAAGGCCAAGAAGTCGACGATGGACACCTATTGGGTGCCTGGCGTCAATAACCTTGGGAGTTGGGGGAACTGGGCGTTCGCCGAGTTCTGCGACTTCCATGCGATGGAATCTGAATTCGGTGCCAAAGTGGAATCCGAGTTCGACAACATGATTAAGCAATTCCGGTCTCGCGCCGAAATCGAGGCCGCGAAGTGGCTGGCCGAAGCTGGAGGAAGCGAACCTGACCTTGAGCGCATTCCACGGCGACGAAGTGAGCTTGCGGAATGATCTTGGTGGACACATCGGTGTGGATCGATCATCTGCATAGTTGCGAAGGCCACCTGCGTGAACTAGTGAATACCCAAGAAGTGCTGATGCACCCGATGGTGGTCGGCGAGATCTCCTGTGGGCGGCTACGGAACCGCGAGGTTATCAACCATTTGGGCGATGAGGCGATGAAAGTGTTCCTTGTCTAGGCTGATCCCAAGTTGGAAGTCGCCTGTCGTCAGTCAGCCAGTCCTTGACGGCACCCTTGGTGCTGGCCTACTATTGGAAGCGAGACGCAAGCTTTGGCTTGCCCTCCTTCCGAGGCCCGCGCTCCGGCGCGGGCTTTCGCGCATTTGCGAAGCGTCTTGACCTATCTGGCCTATCTAGATGAGTTTGGACACATCGGTCCTTATGTCAGTCGGTCGGACCCGAAACACAACGACAGCCCGGTGTTCGGACTTGCCGGTCTTGTTCTGCCAGCGACCGAAGTGCGCGGGATTGGAACTTGGTTCTTCAAACGAAAGGCTGAGCTTCTCGCATTCGAGATTCAGCGGTCAGGAAAGCATCCCGCCGTTTGGGAGAAAAAGGGATCTAGCCTCTACACGGTGACGAACGTAGGCCGCTACAGGGAACTCCGGACGTTCACTAGCCGATTCTTCAACAAGATTAAGAGCATCGGCGGGTTTATCTTCTATGTTGGGATCAAGAAGACCCACCCACTTGGCCGGCACAACCCGAATCGGCTCTACGCCATGGTGCTCGTTGAGGCGATTAAGAGACTAAACGAATTCTGTGAGGAGGATATCCAACGGTCGACCAACCTCCTCCTAGTTCTCGACGAACATGACCAGCGTTCTGTGCTGATCACAGAGGCTTCCCGAAGCATGTATGGAGGACAACATCCCCGTCGACACCTGATTGAGCCGCCCTTCCAAGCGGAAAGCCACCGATATCAGACCTTGCAAGCCGCAGACTGGATAGCGGGACTCGTGGGGCGCCTCGGGGCGTTTTGGGCAGATCCGAGTGCTTTCCCGGAAAACGAGCTGTTCCACCGCTATTTCGGACAGCGGCTCAATGACGTCCAGATTCGCAGCGGACTCCGTAACTGACCTGTTGCCTCTCCGTAGGTCCTGCAAACAAGGCCAGCCAGTCCCTACTGCGCGTTTTGGTTGTTCTTACTGCCTAGCGGCGGCGACGGACCACAGGGGATCGTAGCCACGCACAGGGCTAGTCGATCTCGGCCATAGACTGCGCGGCGACGATTGCAATGGCAACCGGTTGCCAAAGTAGTTGTCGGTGCGCACCATTGCTTACGACCTCGCGACCTCACAGACTCATAGCACGCCTTCCCCTCCGCCGCGGGGCAAACCTGCGCAACAGATCGATGGCGAAGCATGGGATGTCGAGATCGCTGATTACCATTGAGTAGGAGCAAGAATGACCATCAAGCGCGACGATCTGGACCGGCGGGCGATTGATTTCTCGGATGTAGCTACTGAGCGGCGGTTGCCGCCTGTTCATCCGGGTGAATTCTTGCGGTATGAATTCCTCAAGCCGCTGGGGCTAAGCGTTGATCGGCTGGCCCAAGCGCTTAAGATTTCGCGCCCGCGGCTAAACGACATTGTGCTAGGCCGTCGCGTCATCAGCACCGATACCGCGCTCCGTCTTGGGCGCTACTTTGGAACGACGCCGGAGTTCTGGATCAATCTTCAGGCACGCCACGATCTAGATGTCGCTGATCGGACATCGCGTTTCGAGATCGAGCGGGAGATTGAGCCGTATTCCCAAGATGTCGATCCCGTCTCCCTCGAGCGTGCCGGAGCGGCATGAACAGGCGTTGCGCTTGCCGCAGCAATCCGGTCCGCCTGCCTCTGCACCACTCTCGCGGTTCTGCATCCGAGCCAAACTGCAGGGCTCTGAAACGTGAATGACTACCTTCGATGTGTCAATACTTCGAAAGACCGTTCATGGCTTGTTGCGGGAGAAGGCCAAGCGTTAGGGATTCCCTCGCTCGGCTAACGGCAACGTTAAGTCTGCATCGTGAGTGAAGTTCACGAGAATTGCGAGTCACACGGACGGATCAAGGCGGGGTCGCATTGGAGTCGCTTTGCCTAATGTAGCTTGGTTATGGCGCTCTCAGGGGGCACCGGAAGAGCAAGGCACCGCCTCCGGCTGATTCCTGCCAAGCCCTGCTGTGCATCGAAGAACTCTACCGATCGGAAAGCACCCTGATACTCGCCACGGATTTCCGCTGGGATCCTCAAATTCAGGGCCAGGCTCTGAATGGCAGCGTAGGCTGGCCGAAACTTTCCGGGCCCCGAGGTGTTCCCCATACATGGGCGGTGTCTCGGCGCGGGTGGCATGACCGACTCAGTCGAGTTTGAAAACTTCGTCCGGCGGCATCAGGACATGGTATTTGGCATGGCAGTGCGGATGCTAGGGGACCCGAGCGAGGCCGAGGACATCTCCCAGACGGTGTTCCTCAAGGCCTACGAGCGGTTCGACGCGCTCCGCTGCTCACCTGCGGTCACTGGCTGGCTACGCACCGTGACGACCAATCTCTGCTTGAACCACCTAACTAGGTTTCGCGCCCGCTGGAAACTCTTCAGCCAATTGCGCTCGGGAGGCGAGGGGCGCGACCGCCCATTCGAGGACACTCTGGTGGCCAAGGACGACCAGGGCGAAGACATCGCACGCGCTGAACAGAACGCTAGATTGGAGCGTGGAATCCGGCTCCTGCCTCCGCACCAGCGTGTGCCAATCGTGCTGTATCACTTTGAGGAGCGCAGCTATCGCGAGATCGCAGATGCCCTAGGAGTGTCGCTAGGCAAGATCAAGACCGACATCCACCGCGGACGCGAGGCCCTGCGCAATTTGATCGGAGAAAACGATGACGCCCGCTGAACTCGAATCGCTCGTGGCACGAGAGGTTGCCAAGTTGCCTCAGCCAAGGGCGCCAAGGTCGCTCGTTCCGCGCGTCTTGGCCGCAGTCGGCCATTGCCGGGGCGAAGCTTGGCATCGCCGAGGATGGCGCGCTTGGCCCGTCACCTTGAGGGTCACCACGGCTGTGCTTTGGTTGGCTAACGCCCTACGCATGGGATTCCATGGAATTCGCCCTCGCACATGAGGTGGTGGTAGCCGCGGGTGCGCTGTGGCGCCTTCTAGTGCAACCGGTTGCGGTTTACTTGGCAGCCATTGGAGCGGCGATGGTCGTGGCAAGTGCGATGTGCATCGCCGCATTGGCATTCATGCTCAGAGACGGAGGACCAAACCATGAAGCGCTCTAGGACGGTATTCGGCAAGATTGCGATTGCGCTGGCACTGGTTGCGACCACTTCGGCCCAGACGCCGGATGTCCCCGATGCCCCGGGCGCACCAGCGCAAGCGCGGGAATCCGGCGCGGCCCCGAAATTCAGATTCGGCTCATCGCTGGAACTTCGGACTGGGGATCGTGCGGAAGACGTCGTGGTCATTCTGGGTTCCGCCACGATCAACGGCACAGTCGAGGGCGATGTGGTTGTCGTGCTTGGATTGCTCGAACTCGGCAGCACGTCCGTGATTGAAGGGGA
Organism: Bryobacterales bacterium; assembly: GCA_965207255.1. Taxonomy (GTDB): domain Bacteria; phylum Acidobacteriota; class Terriglobia; order Bryobacterales; family UBA6623; genus VXMF01. The sequence goes on from OZ242276.1 coordinate 3,889,495, forward strand.
CGCGGTTGTTGTAGGTGGATTAATCAAGGTCCTGCCAGGTGCGGTTGCGGAGGGCGATGTTGTACTGGTCGGCGGCGCACTGGATGCACCAGTGGAATTCTCGCCAGGGGGTGAGCTTGCCGTTGTCGGCGTAGGTACAGGCCCCACCGAAGTATTCGCGCCGGTCTTCGCGTGGCTCAGCAAAGGGTTGCTGTGGGGACGACTGCTAGTTCCCGAGCTTCTCTGGACGTGGATCTTGGTTGTGGTCTTCGCCCTGTTGTACCTTGCGACGAACTCGATCTTCGAGCGTCCCGTCCGCGACGTCGCCTCCGCACTCGCATCCAAGCCGCTTACCTGCTTCCTCGTAGGCGGGTTGGTCGTGCTATTGATTGGACCAGTCTCGCTGCTGCTGGTCACGTCCGTGGTCGGGTTGCCCGCCGTACCACTGCTTTGGTTCGCGGTCTTCCTGACGATCGTACTGGGCAAGGTTGGCGTGACTCGTTGGATTGGCGGTCGCGTCATGCCGGAGCAGCTCCCAGGAGACCGGGCGGAAGCCGCAAGATCAGTAGCCATCGGGTTTGCGGTGGTTTGTGTTGCCTATATGGTTCCCGTCCTCGGATTTGCGGCATGGACGGTGCTGGGTGTTCTGGCGTTGGGTGCCGCAACCACTACTGTAGCCACGAGCTTGCGTCGGGAAAACCCGAAGTCGCCAGAATCGGATCGTATCCCGGCTGTGGCGACCTCGCAGGCGGGCAGTGGCGAGCCTTCAGAGGCTGAGCCGATACCTAGCGAGGGCGTTGACCAGCCTGAGTCCGAGTCCGGCGTAGACGAAGCGGCACAGGTTGACCGTGCCTCTCAAGCGGACCTGCAATTGGCGGCCTTTCCCGCCCGGGTCGGTGCTGTCGCCTTAGACTTCGTGCCGTTCGCGATCATGTGTCACATGCTGCACATCGGCACCGCGCTGACGCTGCTGCTATTCGTGGTTTATAACTCGGCGATGTGGGCATGGAGAGGTACAACCGTCGGAGGCATGATCTGTCGCATCCGTGTGATCCGCACCGACGGACGCGAGTTGGCCATAGGAGACGGGGTTGTGCGGGGCATGGCCAGTGTGGTTTCGATTGCGTTCTTGGGACTGGGCTGGCTGTGGGCGGCGTGGGACGAAAAAAGGCAGGCTTGGCATGACCGCGCTGCAGGCACCTATGTCGTGCGAGCCGCGAGCGACTTAGAGGTTTGAATCAGAGACTTTGGCTCTGCTTGGCTGCTGCGCCCGCCCGTCGAGATACCTCCGGCTGAATCGCGATCAGCCTCGCTTGTACACTCGGGTACTGCGACGAAGCCTCGTTTGGTCAACATTGACCGCAGGGGTCTCTCCACAAGTGGATTCTGACAGTTGGTGAGGACAATTCTCGTTGAATACGCGATCCTTCAGAAGCGCAAGAAGGACAAGAAATTTGCAATCATCACCCTCCTTTACGCCGACGCTGCGCCCGTGCCAGGACTCCTGACACCATACGTTTACAAGTCCGTATCCAATGACTTGGCGGGCTTCAGTGAGTTGGTCAAGGCGTTGCCAATCGAAGTAGGACCAATTCGCTGGAAGGAAACCGTGGCGTGATCGGAGGCTTCGAGGACCAATGGCGATTGTGGACAGTGTTGGCGCGGCTCCCCGGGGCGGTCTCCGACTGCTTCGTGCAGGTGGAGTCCCGGCACTCCAGTACGGAGGGTGGATGGTTGCGGACCGTACGTGGCGGAGTCGACTTGAGGTCTTGCCTGCGAAGCACTACTAGGAAGCCGGGCCTCATACGTGAATTGGTGATCTGGCTCCTACCAATCGGCCGGCTGCATCCATCTCTAACACAAGAGACAGCTGGAGTAACGGTCGTAGGGCCTTTCCGACTGCATTGCTGACAGACCGCTGAGTTCTCCTCGAACGCGGGAGATCTGATTCCTCCCGGGCCCGGTACGGCTAGAATCCTGCCGCTACGACTTTCCGGCGGATATCTAGGCGGAGCCGGGTACCGCACGCAAATTCGCCGAGGTGTGGAATTGAGCTAGGTCGACGAATTGAGAACGGAGGTCCAAGCGCTGCGAGTGCACCTCTCCCGACTGAGCGGGGCCGGCCCTCAGGGTTCAGCGATGGTTTCGCTAGGTGTCTGTCAAGCCAGCTCTCTCGACGCAATCTCGGCACCAGTAGTCTTGATGGCCAGTGTTCTTTCGGTGCTGCGCCATGGTGGGCGTGAAAAAGTAATGTTGGTCCTTGTATTGATACACTTTGTCACCGCAGAGCGTATTGAAGTACCCCTCACCACCACTGCTGCCGTCGCACGCCGTGAGACCTTCGCGAATCAAGTGTGCTTTCCTCATTGTCTTGCATCCCTTTCGACTGTCTTGTGAGTCACATCGATAGCTTCACAAGTAGCCCGAATTGCTGCCTTACGACCGCCCGTTACCGCCACACGCCACCGAATTTGCTGCCAAAGACGGGGCCCTCTCTTGCGGATCCTCACGACTCAGTCCTAGCTCGCCCGCAAGCGTCTGCTCGCAAGCGTTTAGCGGCGGACACTGAATGTTAACATTCGACATGTCGGGGTGTAAAGGGTGTAGGCTGAGTAGGGAAGTGGCCCGCATCGGACATATCCACTGATATGACCCACGCGTCTCTGCAAATACCGCTTGTTCTGCCCGCAGAGTTGGAACCCAAACAGAAGATGGGGCGAAACGACCTCTGCTGGTGCGGCTCGGGAAAGAAGTGGAAAAAGTGTCACCTCGACCGCGAGTCTCGGCCACCACCAATACACGGCGAACAAACCTCACGACTGTATCGTGAGTTCCAGAAAGGATATTGTTCTCACCCTGAGGCTAGTTCTGATAACTGCAGCGACAAGATCGTTCGTGCTCATACGGTCCAACGCCGAGGCGGCATCGCTGCTATCGCTGAGAGTGGCCACGTCATATCCGTAAAGTCTGCGATGCAAGACTTGGTCAAGAACGATGGCGCATTCGTGCCTCGCAAGGTTGGCGCGCGCAGTGCTTCCACGTTTATGGGATTTTGTGCCAAACATGACAACTCAATGTTCCAGCCGGTCGAGAAACAATTTTTCACACTTACGCCGCAGTCCTGTTTTCTCTTAGGATTTCGGGCTCTGTCCTATGAATTGTTCTCTAAACGAGCCGAGCTTCGCGCAATGCAAGGAATGCGCGAATTGGATTCTGGACATCCATTCGCGTTCCAGTGCCAATTTCAGGAGGAAATGAATCTACGGGAGTATGGAGCAAAGCGCGCCCAAGCCGACTTGGAGCGGTGGAAGCGCCGATACGACTTAATCTTCCTCAATGGCCGATTCGAGGAATACCGATACGTGGGTGTCACGTTCTCGTCTATCTTGCCGGTTGTGGGCTGCGGTGCATTTCAGCCCGAGTTTGACTTCGCGGGAAACCGGTTACAGAGGATCGAGTCCGATCATGAAACTTATGAGTATGTAGGTTTCAACTTGACGGCCTTGGATGGTAGGAGTGTGCTCGTCATCAGCTGGGTCGGGGAACGCAACGGCCCGGCAGAGGCGTTCGGACGTTCATTCATGGGTGTACCCGACGAACAGAAGGCCAACTTGGGCATTCAGCTAGCAGTCGAGCATCTTGAGAACATTTATATGAAACCAAGCTGGTGGGACGGCTTGTCGAACACCGTCAGAAGAGCGCTCAAAGCTCGGATGCAGAGCGGTGTGGGTACTAGTGGACCAGATCGCCACTCGGACTGTCTCCGTCCCGACGGGTACCCTTGCACGATGGATGTCGAAGTTGTGGACCGCATCGGGCTGTGATGTGCTCGAAGTTGCTCAACGATGGAGTCGAACCCCTTGGAGAATTCGCAGTGTCTCGGTGGATTTCCAAATCACGTCAACTATGTACAGACCTCGTGGACATGAGCTTCCGTGCTCAAGAAATGGTCGGCTAGGATGCCGCCTAGGAAAAGCCGGTCATCAAGTGTGATCCAGTAGAAGACGACGGCGTCCCCGAGTCCGCGTTAGTGAGTCCGAATACTGCCACCACCGTCTGCCGGTAGTATCGCGGCAGGTGGTAGGGCACGCTGAAGAACACCCCGCCGGATAGGAACAGCGTAAACATCGCGATGAACCGTGGGTGAGATCTGAGGTGGTGGAATGGGCATGCGATGGAGGGGAAACAGCAGACGCGAACTACCACTTCGCCGTGCCTACCAAGCAGCGCGAGCAGAAGGCTTCAGTTTGGCAGCGGCCGGGTGTTGCAGGACGATGGCGTGAGCCCTCGTTCACAAGACCATCAGATATGCTTTACCAATGGGGGGATTCAGGCGTCCATGAAGTTTGGACTTGAAACGGAAGCAACTGATTTCGGATTAGTGGCTGCTCTCCAAATTTGGCGGCGAACAGCGCTGTCGTCAGGCGAGGCGTGCGCGGACTCCGGCGAATCCGAAGACTTCACTGAGGCGGTGCCCCTTTGACTGCGTAGATCAGGTAATTCTTGCACTCACGTTGGAGGAACTTGGAAGACCTGCCCAAGGGGCAATGCCCGAAAGTTGTGTATGAACTGAAGAAAGGTGGCGTATCTCAACGACGATAGTCGTTGAACTTGTTTCCGGTAAAGGAAGGAGAGATATACCATGAACAAGAGTACAAGAGACAACGAGCAGATGCCGTCCGCGGGCGGCAACGTCCTCGCGATTCCTTCAGCGGTGCCGCGGCCCGGGGACGTGGTCGCGGAGCTTCTCCGCAACGGCGCGCAAGCGCTGCTGGAAAAGGCCTCTCCAAGTCCAGCGGTTTCTGCCTGCTGTGCGATCTTTAGGCACAAATCCCGATTTTCGGATCCCGACGCGGTTTGAGCTTCGCGAGCAATGCCCTTCGGCTCTTCCTTGCGCACCTCAGTACTATCGTCCATGCTCGCGCCGCGAACGAGGACCCGGGCCTGTACGCTTGCAGCGGTTTCGGTGCCAATATTCTGCCGTTCACTGTCCGCAGTCGCGAATCGAAGTATGGGTCGGTGTCTACGGACCTTGCTGCACTACAACTTCCATCTGCGTATTCTTGATCCAGAGTCGACCGTTGCTGCTGCTGACCGATTTCGTAGCTGGGCCCATCTCAAAGGCTATCGTTGACAGGTGATAAAGTGTCAGCACCTCTTCCTGTAGACGTTGGTTGTCTTCGAGATCGATGACGTTTAGACGTTGACGCCTTGCTTCGTCTCGGTCAATCCGTCTGCCGTGGCTTCCATGTTGGCTGCCACCGAAATGATTCGCAACAGCCGCAGCCAGAGCCTGTCCGTCGTTCTGTCGCGAGAACATGTACTGCTGCAACCAATCCTTCACGACTGTTTGGCCATACGAAATTGACTTTCGGGCTTCTTGCAGAAGTGCGGGTCCGAACGACCGCAGCACCGGTGCCCAAGCATGGGCCAAGACAGGGCTCCCAGAAATTTGCGCCTTTGCCTCGTCAAACTGCTCTACAATCGAATGCGCCGAGAACGGTCGATTCTCGACCATGAGCTGAGGGTCCGTGGGACCCAACTGGCTCTGCCTTCCCATGACGATCCTGTCGCAGCCCAGCGCAATCATCGTGCCAGCAGACATCGCGTAGGTGGGCACGAGAACATCGATTGCAGAAAACTTGCTTCGAAGATAATCGACGATGGTCTGCGCGGCCTCAGCCATACCACCGGGAGTATGGAGGATTAGGAGAAGATCCTTACTGAAGTCAAGACCGTGAACCCCAGCCATGAAGCCGTTGATGTCCTCCATATTGATCGACGTGAAGAAGCCTGGAACTTGGGGCTTCTGCAAGAAGCTGGAAGCGTAATAGAGGACATTGCGATCGTAGATCTGAGCAATGAGTGAAATCGCCTGCAGGGATCTGTTCGCTACGTGGCTACCCCGATTCTCGGGTTCGATGCGACTCAAGTCATCCTGAAGATCAGACCAGCTTGGCATTCGATGATTCTGTTACCACTAGCCCTATTGGGTTGTCCCAAGAATACTTGGGATAGCTGGCCGCACTGCTTTCGGTGATGTCAGCCAAATCCGCAATACGCATGCACTCTTGATACTGTTGCTCTGCCTCTCGGAGCATCTGGGAAACTTCGGCTTCAGTCGGACGTGTCTGAGTTTGCGAAGTGCGGGATTTGCGTAAGTCCTCTCTTCCGGCCATTGTGCTGTCTCCAATTATATCCAACTCCACGCGGCTTGGGCTGACTACCTTGGCGATTGGCTACGGCCGACGAATCCGATTGATCGCTGCGGTCGCTGCCTCGCGGACAGTTTGGTCTTCTTCGCTATGCCGGAGCTCGGCCAGCCCTGCTAGCGCTAAGGGATCCCGCCGCACACCGATCGAGTTGATCACGCCCACCAGCAGGCTGCCATCCAACTTGCCCAGTGCCTCTCGCAGCGCCTGGTCAGCCGCGCCGGAAGACATCGGCTCCAAAGCAGTCCGTGCATAGTGGGCCAGTCGAGCGTCGCTCAGCAGTCCGGCCAAAGCCGGAACGGCGGCCGCGTCGCCCACCACCGCCAGCCGTTGGCAGGCCTTGGCCTTGGCGAACTCGGTGGCGTCGGAGTCGTTGAGAATGGCCACGAGTTCCGCCGAGGCCATACCCATGATCTCTTCCGACTTGTGGGGTGTTGACGCAAGCTGCTCGTCGGTCATGCGCTGCAGTTCCCCACGGTTCTGGCCGCGCAGGCGATTACCGACAGCTACCGTCGCAGCCGCGATTGCAAAGAAAGTTCGTCGCAACATCTTCGGCCTCCGTTCACACGAGTCGCCAGGGCTCCCGCATGGCGCGGGAGCGCATCCTGTTGGCGGCGTCACTGCCGGGGAAACTGTCGGTGGATGGATCGAACTCCAGAGCTTCTCCCAATTGGTACGCGATGTATGCCGCATGGCACGCCACATGCGTTTGGCAGGCCGCCAAGGCGTTGGCGCGGGTCTCATTGCGCGACTTGACGCAGTTCAAGAAGTCTCGCACATGGCGCGTCGTAGCCTCGCGGGCGTCTTCAAAGGTCTTGCGGTATTGCTTCAAGCTGTCCGAGGTCTCTACGACACCCAAGTCCCCGGTCTGCACCCAGCCCGCTTCGCCCTCGAAGCGGACCGCGCACGAGCCTAGGCCCTCCCAGCCCGAGTCGCGCAGGGCGACTTCCAGCCCGTTTGCGTACCGACAGTCGACCGAATAGGGGGTGACCCCTTCCGGACGGTGGGGCATGAACTCAACCGGAGCGGTCTCATCCAGTCCGGCCGCGGCGTGGCACAAGTCTAAGGTGTGCGAGCCCCATTCGAGGATTCCGCCACCGTGGAAATCGAAGAAGCCCCGCCAACGGCTCTTGACGTACAGAGAGTTGTACGGCCGCCAAGGCGCCGGTCCGAGCCAGCGATCCCAATCGACGACGCTCTTGGGCGGTTCTGGTTCGGCCGGAAGCCAGTCGTGAGTGGTCAAGGGCGTATAGCGATCACCCGGTGCAGCGTTGGCATCCAACTTCGTCAGCTTGCCGAGTTTGCCGCTGCGCGCCAGATCGATGCAGTACTCAAAGTTCGTGCCGTTGCGCCGCTGCGTGCCGGCTTGGTAGACCCGGCCCAGCCGGTGGTAGGTGTCGGCAAGAGCCCGGCTCTCAGCAATTGTCATCGAGCAGGGCTTCTCGCAGTAGACGTCTTTGCCGGACTTGGCGGTGAGAATTGAGAGCAGCGTGTGCCAGCGGTCCCCTGTTGCGATCAGGACGGCGTCGATGTCCTTGCGTTCCCAAAGCTCGTACATGTCGCCGTACATCGTGCAGTCGTTGTTGCCGTGATGCTTGTCGACCTTCGACTTGATGGCCTCCCGGCGCTCGTTGCGGGCGTCGCAGATCGCCCGGAACTGCACGTCGTCTTGGGCGAGGAACGACTCGAGGTCGCGTTCGCCTCGTCCGCCGATGCCCAATCCGGCCACATTGATGCGGTCACTGGGAGGCACTGCGCCGGACAAGCCCAGCACCGTGCCGGGAATGAACAGCGGAACGGCGGCTTGAAACATTCTGCGCCTTGGGATCTGCTTCGCCGCTCCGGCTTCATTGCTTGAGATACTCATGCATCAGCTCCTTTGATCGGATTCCTGCGCTGTCGGGCTAGCTCGACCCGTCCAACGCCGTTGGCCTCGTACTGCGCAAATAGCATATCGCACCGGTAGCGTTTTCGAGAACTGACTGCCACTCGCGATCGGCACGGCAATCTCACCGGCGCGTCAGCTCTCGTCCGGGTATGGCACTCGCTCTCCTGTCGCGGTGCGGCTCGGCATGATGGCGTTTGTCTCGCGCAAGAACTTGCCGAGAACCGCGGACAGGTCCGCAACCAGTTCGGGTTCGCCTGAGGCAAGGTTTCGCTGTTCGCCGATGTCGCTCCTTAGGTTGAATAGCTCCTTGCGTCCATCCACATGCCAATAGACCAACTTCCAATCCCCTCTCCTGATCGTGCTGGTAGCGCCTATCCCGGGTCCCCTCGCCCGAGGCCTGGTTAGCCCGCCCCAAGCGTGGGGGAAATGCCAGTAGATCTGACGGTCTGGATTCCCGGCCTCGCCGCGCAGCAAGGGGACGAAGCTCTGCCCGTCCAAGTCAGGCCCGAGTTCGGTTGTGCCGTCGTCGTTGAAGAGCGCTCCGCTTTGGCCGCTGAACTCGACACCCGCGATTTCTAGGATCGTCGGAAACATGTCCTCGATGGTGATTGGCGTGTCATTGACGCTCCCTGACTCGGTGACGCCCGGCCACTTTGCCAGCATGGGTACGCGCAGGCCACCCTCGTAGGTCGAACCTTTGCCGCTGTTCAGCGGTGCGTTGTGAGCGTGTGGCTCGCCAGCGCGCCGGCTCGGCAGGCTGAGCCCGCCGTTGTCCGACGTGAACAAGACCGCAGTGTTTTCTGCTACCCCCAACCCTTCGAGCGTGTCCATGACATCTCCTAGGCTCTTGTCCACTCCCTCGATCATCGAGGCATAGGCGGCCTCCCCGTTTGGCAGCCCCATATCGAGATAGCGCTGGACGAACCTAGGGTCGGGCATGATTGGCGTGTGCGGCGCAAATTGCGCGAAGTACAAGAAGAATGGCTGGCCGTCGGCCACTGCCTCCTTGATTGCGGCGATGGCCTCACGCGTCAGGGCCTCGGTCAGATAGATTTCGTGGCCGAAGTATTTCTCCATGTCCCACGCTCTCCATGGCGTGGTTTCCGGATTGACGCGGGAGGTGAAGTTGTCGGTGCCGTAGTAGCTCCCGGGCGCGCCCGAGAAGCGCCCTCCGATCCGCACGTCGAAGCCCAGCGCCATCGGATCCTCGCCCGGAGTGCCCTTCGTCCCGAAGTGACCTTTGCCGATGTGAATCGTGCGGTAGCCCGCGGCCCGCAGTTCCTGCGGGAGCGTCTTGGCGTGTAGCGACAGCGGGATACCGGGGACCGGCTGGAGCCCGTTCGTATTCCATCTGGGGATGATCAGGTCCGGGTGCGGCCGGTCTGTGGCCTCGTCGCGGAAATGGGTCCAGTTGGAGATTCGCGTTCGAACTTGGTTCAGCCCTGTCAGCAGTTCGACGCGGGTGGGTGTGCAGACGGCATTGGAGTACGAGTTCGTGAACTTCATTCCCTCCGACGCCAAGCGCTCCATGTTCGGTGTGTGATAGCGGTCGTTCAAAGCGGTCCGCTCGTCTGCGAATGGCTCGGAGGTGTCTTGCCAGCCTTGGTCGTCGGTCAGCATGAGGACGATGTTTGGCCGAGGTCCTTGTTCAGGGCCGCCGGGCGCTGAAGTGCAGGCAAGGCAGGCAACGACTGCAATGGTTGTCAATCGGATTCGGTGCATGGTGCTCCAGAAATGATAGCCCGCCCTTGACTGCATCTGTCCATGCTCAGACAAGCGGACACGGTCAATTCTAGGAGGTTAGATTCTTGAGGGTTCTGGTGCCCGGTATAGGTCTCAGGACAGCCAATCGTAGATGAGTCGAAGTTAGGTTCCCGGACAGCGCGCGCGGGCCTTGTTGACCTGTTTGAGCAACGGTTCCGAGACCCGGTCATGCGCTAGGTTTGCGAGCCGCGGGAACTGTTCCTTCAGGGTGCCCCGAGCCGGGTCCGGAGCCAATCTGGCGTCGATTCGGAACCGGGCCTTCAACGCGCAGCGCGCACTCTCGCTGCGCTGGCCCAGCGCCGTCGCGAGCGGTGGAATCAGGACCGACTCTGCGCGAGACGACCATCCGCCGAGTGTCCGGCAGTTCGCGTGTTGGGAGCGCCAGGGGGGCAAGTCGCTGCTCCCGTGCCAGCGAGCCCGCAAGAACCCGCTTCCGCACTTCGGCAACAGTCAGAGCGATATAGACGTATAGCACCCGGTGCTATATCATGTTGCATAATGGAACACCCTCTCGGAGCTGGGATTGCGCACGTTCAAGACCAAGCCTTTCGCACGTTTCGCCCGTCGCGAAGGGATCGGGGATGGTGCGCTGTGCAATGCCGTGGCACGAATTGCGAACGGACTGGTGGATGCCGACCTTGGTGGCGGAGTAGTCAAGCAGCGCGTCGCCCGGCCGGGCCAGGGCAGATCCGGGGGCGTGCGGGCGCTGCTGGTGGTGAGGCGCGGGTCGCTCGCCTTCTTCGTCCATGGGTTCGCGAAGAGCGACCGGGAGAACCTGCGTCGGAACGAACTCGGTGCGGTGCGTGCCCTCGCCGAAGAGATGCTCGGGTTGGACGAAGCCGGCCTTGAAGCGATGCTGGTGAACGGGACGATCAGCGAGGTGAATTGCGATGACTAGAAAGTACGGGAGCGACGTCTTGGCGTCGGTGCACGAGACGGCGCTCGGCATGGCAGAAGCGGGCGTGATGTTCAAGCGGACGATGAAGGACTTCGACGAGATGTGCCTGACGCCGGTCGAGGAGATGGCCCCCGGGGACATCCGCGCGCTGCGGCTGCGCGAGAACGCGAGCCAAGCGGTGTTCGCACGTCACCTCAACGTAACCACCGGGCTCGTGAGCCAGTGGGAGCGCGGCGAGAAGCGCCCACGCGGGGCCTCGCTGAAGTTGTTGACGCTCGTGGCAAAGAACGGCCTCAGGTCGGTTGCGTAAGATCTGGCTGTCAGGGTCTCGGCGCTGCGCTAGTGAAAATGCGCATGCGCTGGGGGAGCGTGGGAGACTTGCGGACCCCAGCGCAGGCATGGTCGGCGGCGCTCACCCGCGAACCCGCCGCCACCAACTAGAGTCTCAGCTTGTCCTACAGCGATTGCAGTCCCTTCGACGACCATCACGACGAGCACATCCTCCTGAGCTTCGTACATAACCCGGTACTCGCCGGCACGAAGTCGTCTGAGGCCGCGCAAATCCCCGTTCAGGATAGTGCTCAGAAATGGCGTTGTAGTCGGCCAGTTGGTCGAAGGTGGCTACAATTCGAGCCCGGTCCTCGTTGCCCACGTGGCCCAGTTCCTTGGCCGCCCTGCTCTCAATCCGAATTGAGAAGCTCATGGCGGACCTGATCCCAATCCAGCACGAGGTCGCTGGGATCGCAGAGCCGTTCGACTGCCACTGAGAGGTCGTCGAAGTCTTCCAGATAGCGCTCAGCTGCTTGGCGAACGACGTCGGCTTGGCTGCGCCTGAGCTGGCTTGCAGCTTGGTCCAATTCATCGACTGCCGACTCCGGCAGCCGTGCGGTGATCTGCGTCATGGTAGTTCCAATCTCATGCGATGTCACTTGCACCATATCAAGTCTCAACAATGTCTTTGTCGAACCTCCGGAAGTCTCGGCTATATTTGGGAGTTGAGAATTAGCAGATTCGGGCTGGGTCTCCCGCGTAGCCATAGAATTCATCGGACAACAGCTTAGGGCTGACCTGCGAGGGTGTGCCGAAGTTGCGCTCTCCATGGCGACCTGATGCCAGGGCTTAGCGCTTGCCAGCGCACTGTAGCCATGCCACCTGACTTGGTGGCTGGGGTTCGGGTCGTGCTTGCGAACCTGATACCCGCGTCGATGCGCCACCAGATGCACCGCTGCGCACAGATTGGTCGGCCCGCCAAGAGCGAATTGGGCCGCATAGTCGGCCAGGAGGTCCAACTTGGGGTCGGTGAACACTTACCTATGCCCGCACTCCGGCACCTCCCGCCCCAGCAACCCGGGCGCAGCCGCTTGCTGGCTCTGGACCGTTTCGCGGCCCAACGCCGTCTTACTTTGCTAGCACGGGTTCGCCCCGCAGTCGGGCCTCCCCGACCGGAGCCAAGCCCGGTAAGGGGAGGGTCCGAAGCAACCTTGGTCGAGATGCGTGAGTCAGGGCCAGTGCTCGGCATGCGGCCGCTCGTCAAACCCGATGAGCATGCATCCGTACGAACCCAACGTAGCCCCCTTCGCTAAGAGCGCCGGACGCTAGGTCGATCACGGCCCTGGCGGCATCCTCCTCACTAGCGCTGAAGCGAAACCCATTCAATTCCAAGAAGAGTATGCCGACTAGGAATGCGGTGCGCTTGTTCCCATCCGTGAAGGGATGGTTGCGGACGATTCCCGCTGCGTAGGCAGCCGCCATGGCGAAGGTTCCCGGCGATTCCGCATAGGTCAAGAGTTGCCGAGGCCTGGCTAGGGCCGATTCCAGCAGTGCGTCGTCCCGGACACCCTCAGTGCCTCCGAACAGAGCGATGACCCGATCATGCAATGCGAGAGCGTCGCGATAGTCGATTCAAGCCGGCTCCCTCATTCAGCCAGTGTGTGTAGCGTATTGCCGTAGCGGCTGATGAGGTTGCCTGCCGAAAGATCAGCCAGATCTAGTTGGCACCCGCCCAGGAACGCGGGCACATCCCAGCAAGGCATCAACGTCAATGTCCAGCGCGAGCCCGTCAGCGACCTCATCAAGGACTTTGTCTACCTCGGGCAGGTAAGCGATCGATGAGTCCGGCCTTGCGCCGAGCCTGCTCAGCCACTCGCGCCGGTAGTTGTCGTTTGCCAGCAAGCCGTGCAAGTAGGTGCCCTCGATTCGTCCGTTCTCATTGCGAGCCCCGTCCGGACCGCTCTGCAGATGCAGGAGTGGATCTTGCAGCCCAGGCCCCGCCGTCAGACCGGCATGGATCTCGTAGCCGCAAACTGGCGTCCCCGAGATAGCGCACCGGCCTTTGGCACGCCTCACGCTCTTTTGACCCACCATCGTCGTGGAGATCTCGAGCAGGCCCAAGCCGCGCGCCGCAGCGGGCGATCCGTCCACTCCCTCGGGGTCGCGAACGTGGTGCCCCAGCATCTGGAACCCGCCGCAGATGCCCATGACATAGCCCCCGTTCCTCGCGTGCGAGATTACGTCGTGATGCCAGCCCTGGGATCTCACAAACTCAAGTTCCGCAACCGTCGATTTGGTGCCGCAAAGGATGATGGCATCGGCGTCGCGAGGAATCGCACTCCCCGGATGCACAAATGAGAAGTTCACTTCGGGCTCAAGTCGCAGCGCGTCCAAATCGTCGGCATTTGAGATCCGCGAAAGCACCGGAGCGACCACTCGCAGGTGCCCGCCATGGTGGCCGTGGTCCGACTTCAACGACATCGCATCTTCGGCGGGAAGGATGGAGGCCGAATTGAGCCAGCGGACCATTCCAAAGCACCGCCAACCCGTTTTCTGACAAATAACAGCTAGCCCGTCGTCGAACAGGACTGGGTCGCCCCGGAACTTGTTGACGATAAATCCGCAGACCTGCTTCCGGTCTGCTTCGTCCAGCAAGGCGTGGGTGCCGACAAACGCCGCGATTACGCCGCCGCGATCGATGTCGCCCACGATGCAGACCGGTACGCCGAACCTTGTAGCAAAGCCCATGTTGGCGATGTCGCCCGTGCGGAGGTTGACCTCAGCGGGGCTTCCGGCCCCTTCCACGATCAGCAGATCGTACTCTGCGGACAGCCTTTCCAGCGACTCGTTGACGGCCGGGAGCAGCGCTCTGCTGTAGTCGCGAAAACCGCTCGCGCTCAGTGAGCCGGACGGGCGTCCGTGGACGATGATCTGGGAATGATGGTCCGCTTGCGGCTTCAGCAGCACCGGGTTGAAGTCCGTACGCGGCTCGACTCCGGCGGCCATTGCCTGGAGTGCCTGTGCCCTGCCGATCTCTCCGCCCCCCGGACAGACGGCGGCTTGGTTGGACATGTTCTGGGGCTTGAAGGGCGCTGCGTGGATGCCTCGCTTGCGGGCAAGTCGGCAAAGCCCCGCCACAATCAGGGACTTGCCGACATCGCTGCCGGTTCCTTGGATCATGATGGCCTTCATCGCCACGGCTGTCGCAACACCCCGCACCTGGGCTCAGGCGCGAGCCCCGCTTGCACACGTGACGTCCGAGCCCCTGCTGGCTGGCTGCAAGGGTTCGAATGGCGGACTAGCCGACTGGGGGACCGGCTGGTGCGCATTGGCCAGCTCGAGAGTGGTGACTTGGGTGCGCCGAGTCCGGCCAGCAGCATCAGGAGTGCCTGCTTCATCGAGAGCGGTCTCGCGGCCGCGCGGCCGACCTGCCCCCCTCGTCCGGTGCTCGCACAGCTTCCGAGCGGTGGAAGACAAGTGTTTCGCCCCCACTTGCCGAAAGTATGCGCTCGACCCGCACGCCGAACACTGGCTCGATTAGGTCGTCGCGCACGACATCACCGACCGTTCCGAACGCTTGGAGTCGCCCAGCGTTCATCAGCGCTACTTGATCAGCCCATCGCATGACGGCATTGAGGTCGTGCAGCGCCACTGCGACAGACTTGCCGTCACCGGCAAGCTCTCGCAGCAGCTCGAGCGTTTCGAGCGAATGGTCGATGTCCAAGCTGGCCGTCGGCTCGTCCAGCAAGATTGCCTCGGCCTCGGTTGCCAAGCTGCGCGCGATCAGCACCCTTTGCCGCTCGCCACCGGACAACTCGTTCACAAGGCGGTGCTCCAAGTGCGCGACATCCGCTCGCGACAGTGCGGAGTCAACGGCCTCAAGGTCGGCAGTGCCGAGCGAGTCGAATCGGCCAAGATGCGGGTGACGCCCCATGCCGACAACATCACGAACCGTGAACGCAAAATCGATCCGAGTGTCTTGGGGAACAAACGAGACTTGTTGCGCAATGGCCTGCCGAGGCAACTGCGCCAAATCGTCCCCGTTCAGCTCCGCTCGGCCTTCCGTGGGCTGCCAGAGACCTGCCAGCAGCCGGAGCACTGTCGATTTGCCGGATCCGTTTGGGCCCACCACCGCTGTTACGCTCTCAGATTCGACCGAGAGCGAGACATCGCGGATCAGCGAGCGGCCATCGATCTGGATGCCGGCGTTGCGAAGCGAGAGGCTCAAAAGTATCCGATCTCCTTGCGCCGCTGCCGCAGCAGATAGAGAAAGAACGGTGCCCCGAACGCCGCGGTGACAATGCCCAAGCGAATCTCGCTGGGAGGGTTCGCGGTTCGCGCCAACAGGTCGCAGGCGATCACGAAAGCAGCTCCGGTCACGACGCTTGCCGCTAACAGCCTTCGATGCGACGGGCCCAAGACAAGTCGCAGCGCATGGGGCACAACCAAGCCGACGAAGCCGACTACCCCGCTCACCGAGACGGCAGCCGCTGTCAGCAGCGCTGCTGCGACAAGAACCGCCCTCCTCACGGGCTCCACGTCCACCCCGAGCGCGGAGGCCGACTCTTCGCCGAGCAGTAGCAGGTCCAGGTCACGTGAGTACCAGAACGCGACAAGCAAGCCCAGGGCCACGAACGGAGCGCAAATCAGCACATGGGTCCAAGTCCGGCTGTCGAGCCCGCCCATCAGCCAGAACACGATTTCTCCCGCGATTTGCCAGTCGACGAAGCTGAGCGAGATGAGCAGGGACGAGCAGGCGGTGATCATGGCCCCCAGCGCGATGCCCGCAAGCAGGAGAGTGGCCACCGGCGCCCGACCGGACCGGCTAGCGATCGAGTAGACGGCAAACAGAGCCAAGAACGCTCCCACGAACGCAGCCAAGGGCAGCCAGAGCGCCGAAACCGCCGTCAATCCGGTAATGAACGCGATCACGGCGCCCAAGGCGGCTCCTTGACTCACTCCGATAATGCTCGATTCGGCCAGCGGATTGCGAAACACGCCCTGCAGCTGGGTGCCGGCTACAGCCAATGCGGCACCGACCAGTCCCGCCACAATGACCCTGGGCGTGCGGATCAACCAGACAATCGCTTGGTCGGCGTCGGAAAGTGAGCCAACGTCTATCCAGCCGGCCGGCAGGACGTTGGCCGCAATGACACGAACCACCACCTCCCAAGCGAGCGCCGTGCTGCCGATCGCAACGCCCGCCACGGCCACGACTACGAGCAGGGCCGAGACGATAGGAAACACAACCAATCCCGGTGCCAGCCAAACTCCCCTGCCACGCGTGTCCTGGGCAAGGCGATCTGTCGGAGGAGACGGATCTGCCGTCACTTGCCCTCCCCGTAGAGCCCGTCGGAGATGGCTTCCATCAGACCGACCGCATGCTGCGACATGGTATTGAACTGGCGGCTCTCCACGATCAGGATCTGCCCGCTGCGTCCCGCCTGGGTGACGGCGATGCCGGCATCGGCAAGCAATCGATCCCGGACTTGGTCCGTCGCCCCGCGATCGGCCGGAGCCACAATCCATTCCGGGTCCCACGCAGCGACCTGCTCGCTGCTGATATCGGCATACTGCCCAATGCCTTGCTCAGAGGCAACGTTAATCGCCCCTAGTTCGGTCAGGATGTGATCAAACAGCGACCCCTTTCCCAAGGTGCTGCCGTAGGTCGAATAGGGCAATACACGTGGTGCCTGCGCCCCTGGCGGCTTGCGCTCCTTGGCCCGCTCGACTCTCTCCCGAAGCCGGCGGATCTCTAATTCGGCGGAAGCGTCATCACCCGTGACATGACCGACAGCGGCGATTGCGCGGGCGATCTGGTCGAAGTTCGCAAAGATCGTCTGCACTCGAAACGTCGGGATGCTGGCGTGCCGGAGTACATCCTCGAAGTCCGCCCTGGCACGGTTGGCCAGCAGCATCAGGTCGGGATCCTTGCGAAGAACGGCCTCTAGGTCGGACGACTTCTCCAGGCCCAATCGTGAGGCGATCTCGTGGATAAAGCTATAGCCCGGGTCCGTGGCATATGGGCTGACCGACACGATCCGGGCGCGGTCGGCGATCGCGAACAAGACGTGGTCAATCGCCAGGGCTTGGGAGCCGATGGCTTGCGGTGCCGCATCGATCCAGAGTTCTCGGCCGCTGGCGTCGACCGCGCGCCGGGGGAATTCACCCGCATTACCCGCGGAAGGCATGCGCGCGCTGGAAACGGGCGCACCGGGTAGGCCGTCGTCGAATCGTAGCGCCAACGCCAGCAGGACCGCACATACGGCGATCCCCAAGGCCGCGACGATCCGGGCTGATTGCCTCATGCTGGGTCCGGGAAGAGAGCGGCAGCCAAGCGCTCGGCCAGGTCAATCACTCGGTGAGACGTGGACAGGAAGATATGCCTCGGCAGCACCACGATGCGGCCATTGCGCACTGCGTTCGTCACCGCGATGCCGGGATCGCGAAAGAGTGTCCGCTGATCGCTAGAACCATCGCCAGGGAGGGCCCCGGTAACGATCCAGTCCGGATTCCAGCGCGCGATCTGCTCGCTGGAAACGCGCTGGTAGGAGACCAACCCTTGCTCGGCACCAACATTTGTGGCACCGAGGGCACTGACGATGTCGTGAAAAATCGTCTCTGTCCCGTAACTGTAAGACAGGGACCGGTCATAGCCTAGGACACGCGGTCTGGGCCCCGTCCCGGCGGCAGCGCGGTCTAGCGCGTGCTGGAATCGCAACTCGGTAGACGCGGCCAACTCCTCGGCACGAGCGTCCTCGCCCGTGATGTATCCGAGCCGCCGAATGAGTTCCGACAGACCAGACATTGTGAGCACCGTGTCGCCAACGCAGTAGATTGGCGCACTGCCGTGACGCACTAGGTCCAGCCATTCGGCGCGGGCGTGCAGTCCTGCGAATACAAGGTCAGGCTGCAGACTCAGAGCTACCTCGGCACTCTCGCTGGAGTGCAACCCCAACCGTGCTGCCGCCTCGGCCACGTCGCTGTAGCGTCGGTCCAGGGAATACCGGCTCACAGCTGCGATTCGATCCTCGTCCAAGATTGCCAACAGCAACCCGTCGAGGGTGATCGAGTTCGAGACGATCCTCTTAGGCCGAGCTGCGATCGTGATCTGGTGGCCGCGGTCGTCAGTCACGGTTCTTGGGAACGGAGCGGAGCGGGCGGTGGGCTGCGATGGCACATGGGCGGGAACGTTGGCCGCGCCGAATCCGTTGACCGTGACAGCCGCGACCCACGCCGAGGTAGCAACCGTGGCTGCCACGACGGCTACTGCAGCAACCCGCTTCTTCACAGTCACAGCTTGCATCCATCTATGGCCGCTCTGGGGTGACCACCGGGCGGCACGACCGACATCTCCGCGATTCCCCACGCTTCAGAAGTTAAGCCGTATTCCGCCGATGACCCAAATTCCGGGCGAGCCGAAGCCGTTTTCGTAGTAATCGCCGTTGAACACGTTCTCGGCCTTTCCGTACACTTCCAAGGTCTTCGAGTCGGACAGCGGAAGATCGTACCGGACCACCATGTCAGCCTTGACTGGACCAGAAAACACCAGCCGCCGCCCTTGGGCGCCATACGGCGAGAGCACGTAGTCGCTCAAAGCGAACAGGTCGAATGTGATGTTCACGCGCTTGCGCAGCCACTGCGTGGCGGTCAGGGAGAGCGCTTGTGCCGAGACTCCCGGCACGCGGAAGTAGTCGGACCCGATCGTGGGGGTGCGCGAGTCCGAGTTGGTGAAGGTGTACGCGCCACGGAGGCTCGTACCGGAAGTCGGCGCAATCTGTGTGCTCAGCTCGAGTCCTCGGGCGATTCCTCCTCCCGACGACCGATACCCCCCGAATCGTCCAAAGATGTCAGCCGGGGGGAAATTGGCAAAGTCGAAGATGACGGTTTCCTGCAGGTTGGTGTAGAAGAACGTTCCGCTCAGGCGCACCTTTGAGCCGTACAGCCATTGGTCGACCCCACCATCGACGGCAACCGACCGCTCCGGGCCGAGACGTGGGTCTCCCCAGTAGTTGAAGCCGCCCGAATAGGGTGAGAACGACCCGCCGAAGCGCTCGTACATCGACGGGGCGCGGAAAGCATTCCCCGCGTGGGCGCGCAGCTTTGTCTGGGATCTCTCGATGAAGTACGCCGCCGCGACATCGCCGGTGTAGGCGTTGCCGGGATTTGCGACGGAGGTTGTCTCGTAAGGACTGGTTGCGCCTGCGAAGAGCGGCGATCCCGGATCGAAGAACTGCAGCCGGCCCGAAACGGAGACATGCAGCCTGCCGTCCAGCATCCGGATCTGGTCTTGACCGAATACTGCATGGCTGATTTGGTCGATTTCAACGCGGCTCACGGTTGGGTCCGGGCTCTCGTCGGTGTTGAAATTGGCGAAAGTCTCGGCTTCAAGCTCGTACCCCACGCTCAATAGGTTGTGGCCGCCGACCCGCTGGTCGGTCCGGGCTTGCAGCAGGTGCGTCTGGCCGTCGAAGCGGCTGTCGTTGCTGAACACCGGGTCGTACAGCCCGGGCCCGGCCGGGCCGTCTTGGTAGGAGCGCTTGGTCCCGACGTGCTGGTAAGCGATCCGGTACGAGCTGTCCGCGCTCACTTCGTGGCGAAGCGTAACCGCCGTAGCGACGAATGACGAAGAGCGCCGGTTGTCAGGATCGACCGGGCCGGGAACGAAGGTAGCGTTGCCTGCCGCGAACGGCAGTCTTTGCTCGAATAGATCCAGTTGATCGAGCGGCAGCGCACGAGCGGGCACGTCGCCGGAACTAGGGAAATTGGCCACGATCTCGTCAGGGAAGGCCGGGCTCTCGGTGAGGCTGAGAAACGAGTCCGCGCCCCACACGCGCCCGCTGAGCGACATGTTCTGACTGAGCGCATACTTGCCAAAGCCCCTGACGGTCGTGTTGCGGTAGGGACTGCGCCCTCGGTAGCCGCCCGTCACGTTGAGATGAGACATCCCGCCGCTATAGACAAAGCGGTCATCGGCGAGGCCGCCACCGACCCTAGCGACGCCCCGGAGCATGCCGAGCCCGCCGCCCTCGGCCCGCAACTCGCCATGGGTGCCGCCGCCGCCTTGGGCCGAGGTGACGTTCATCACCCCGCCGATGGCATGCGAGCCATATAGCGAGGATCCCGAGCCCCGCACGAACTCGGCCCGCTCAGTGCCCACAAGATTCATGTCGCTGTAGAACGCAGACGCATCCCCTTGGGTGCTGGCTGCATCGCGGAAGCGCAGGCCGTCAATCAGGACGGCCGTGTCATGGTTCCGCAGGCCTCGCGTTTGCACTGTGGTGAAACTCCCCGGCCCACGCAACTGCCTTACCCGGACTCCGGGGATCACCCGGAGAGCCTCCGCGAGCGCGAACTCGTTGCGATCGGCTATCTGGCTTGAGCTGACGGCATCAAGCGCCTTGGCGACCTCGCGCCGCGTGAGCGGGGTGCTCGAGGCGGTCACGACGACCTCCACCCGTCCACCCGAGACGACTAGCTGCAGGTCCTGCTCGGCTTGTCCCCGAACCGCGATCTGCCTGTAGCCCGCAAACGCCTCGTCGTCGGATTCCCCTTCCAGCAGATAGTCTCCATCAGGAACGCTAGGGAAGGAATAGCGGCCGTCGTCGCCACTCTCGGCAGTGTGCATTTGTCCGCTGTTGCGGTCGAACAAGCGCACTTGTGCGCCCGGCACGGCGTAGCCATCGGGGGCAGAAATCAAGCCTTGCAGGCTCGCTGCACCTAGGGTGCCGACTGGGATGGTCGCAATGAAGATCACTGAAGCGGCTGCCGACCGTAACAGCGCGTTCAGGGTCCAATTGGTCGCTTCGATAGCGCTCGCGCTCCAAGGCCGACTGTGGCGGTTAGATGCTCGGGTGCTGACGGCCCGTGTCGGCTGACGGCCGACGCGATGCCTTACTGGGTTGTTCACTGTTCTGTCTCCTTGTCCGTCTCCGCGGACGCCAACAAGGCACACCGAACCGGAAGCCCGCAATCGCGGACTTTGCCTTAAGGCCGGGGCTTGAGTGAGGCTCGCTGGGAGGACTCGACAGAACTCGAAGCAGGCAGACTAGGGCCTGAATCTAGCAGCAAGAGTGTTTCCAGATCGCTCATCCGTACCTCGCGGAAGTGTGCGCTTCACGCGCTCGGAGGCAGGTCTCCTGACTCGCGACTTCAAACGCAACACGTGCGCACGCCGAACCGACCTTCCCAAGGCTGACGCCTCAGTGGTATTTCGGACCAGCTTGTCGCTCACAGTGGCGGGACCGTGCCGGAATTGCACCGGACTTCCCCATTAAGCCCAAACGGGCTCCTCAGAGCAGTCGTAATCATAACATGCTGGACGCTGCGGCTCGGCTTGCCAATTCTGCCGTCAAGCTCGCGGCGGCATCGCACGTACCCCCTACGCATCGTCTCCGGACGTGGAGGCGGAGCAGGGCACCGCGCCAGTGCGGACCAGCAGACGTGAGTGCGACAGTCGGATCGAGCCTAGGTCGAGCGCTGGTTCCGGCTGCCCAGCAGGCCATTCGGGGTGAGGGGTTCACGAGCGCGATCGACCTGGATCGCCGCGCCCACGAGTTCACTACGGCCCACGCCGCCGGCGCGAAACCGCCTAGTCGGCGAGCTTTCCGTCGAACAGACGCACAACTCGCTGTGCGTAGGCCTCGAAGCGGGGGTCGTGCGTGACCATGCAAATGGTGGCGCCCCCTTGGTGGACATCCCGCAGCAGATCCATGACAGCCTCGCCATTCTTCGAGTCGAGGTTTCCGGTCGGCTCGTCGGCGAGCAGCACCGACGGATCCCCTCCCAGTGCTCTGGCCACGGCAACTCTTTGCTGCTGCCCGCCCGACAGCTGCGACGGATAGTGCTTCATCCGGTGAGCCATCCCCACGCGCTCCAAGGCCTCGTTCGCCCGCTGCTTGCGCTCGGAGGCTGGCATCCCGCGGTACGTGAGCGGGAGTTCGACATTTTCGAAGACCGTGAGGTCGCCGATCAAGTTGAACGCCTGGAAGATGAAGCCGATCTGCCGGTTGCGGATGCGCGCCCGCTGCTTGGTCTTGAGGTCTTCCACGGACTCCCCGTTGAGCCTGTACACACCTTGGGTCGGGGTGTCGAGCAGCCCGATGAGTGACAGCAGCGTGGACTTGCCGCATCCCGATGGGCCCGAGATCGCGACATACTCGCCATCGCGGATCTCTAGATCGATGCCTGAGAGCGCGTGGGTCTCGACCTCGTCGGTGAAGAAAACCTTCGACACGCCCGCTAGCTGGATGAGCGGCGCGCCGCCGTTCGTTGAATCTGCCATTGCTTAGGCTATTGCCTCCCTGGTCCCCCGGCTTGAGTGCCTATTCGAGCCGGATCCTGTCGTAGGCGTCCCATGCCGACATGTCGGACAGGATCACCGTATCGCCCTCGCTCAGCCCGGTGCGGATTTCGATCGTGCTCACCGAGACCTTGCCCACCTGCACTTGGACGCGCGAGGCATGCGTTTGGTCTTCCTCCAGCCTGAACAGGCCCATCATGCTGTCCTCCCTGGCATGGATGGGGCGGCCCACGTGCAGCACGTCCTCGAGTCGGTCGAGCTCGATCGTCCCGTCGACGCTCAGGTCGGGCCGGGCGCCGCGGGGCATTTCACCCAGCAGCCGGACGTCGACGAGCACGGTTCCTTCGACCGCGGCTGGATCGATGCGCGAGACCTCGCCCTCGATCACCCCATTCCTGGTGTCGACTTCTGCCCGCTGCCGCACCGCCACCTCGTTGACCAAGGTCTCGGGGATCTTGAGTTCCGCTTTGAGGTGCGTTGGATCGGACACCCGGGCCAGTTCGTCGCCAGGGGAAACCAACTGGCCGACCTCGACATCCATCAATTGCAAGACCCCGTCCATCCCGGCCCTGACCCTGAGCCGCGCAAGCTTTTCCTCGCGCAGTGCCACGAGTGCTTCCATCTGCTCGATGCGTGCGCGCTGGGCCGCCACTTGCGCCTCCACGGACGGCTTGCGGGCGTCCTCGCGGGCCCGCTCCAACCGCAACCGATTCTCCAACTGCTCCATCGCAACCCGGGACTTCATCAGGGTGACTCGGTCCGTCAGCCCGGACTTTGACAGTTCGAGATCGGCATCGTGCTGCGCCTTGGCTTGCAGATACTGTCCCTCGAAATCTGCGGTGACGGACTCTTGTGTGAGGCGCTGATCCTCGAGCTGTGCGACGAGATTGGCGAGGTCGGCCTGAGCCTGTCTCAACTGCGCCGAGGCGTCCAAGTATTCCTGCTCGACCTGCGGGCTGCTGAGTTCGAGCAGGACAGTGCCGGTGGCAGTCGGCTGGCCTGGCTGGATGAAGCGTCGCTCGATCCGTCCGGCGTCGCTAGCCGCGATCACAACCACGGTCTCGGGCACGAGGGTGCCTATGCCGCGAACTTGCCGGATCATCTGGCCGCGCTTAACGGTGTCGGTGAAGACGACTGCAGCGTCCACGCCAGGGGCAGCGGGCTCGATGCGAGACACCGCCCAGGCAATGGCCAGCAGCGCAACTGCTGCGATGGCTCCGGCGATGGCGCGACGAATGCGCTTCTGCTTCGCGTACCCGACCCGAGGCTTGTCCATCGCTTACTTGGTCGAAGCGTACCAGACCGTGCTAAAGGAGCCGTGCAGGTAGCTCGCGCAACCCGTGACGACCTTACCCCGCCCACCCGGTCGCAGCCCGCAGAACGGTCGATCCTTACCGGAGCAGTGGCGCATCTGCGTGCCTGCTGCCATGCTATCGCACCCTCAAGACCAATAGCCCAGCGATCGCACCGGGTCTGCTCGCGAGGATCCAGCAAGCGGCGCTGTGGTCTCGCGCTTGCGTCCGCGCTCGCAAGTACCGCCGGATCAGCCGTCCGTGCCGAAATCGACCGTCGGGGGGGCTTCGCGGTTGGACTCGTCCGTCTCGAAGTAGGCATCCTCCCGAGCGAAACCAGTCATCGAGGCGACCACATTGGCTGGGAACCTCGCGATGGCGGTGTTGTACGCCTGGACTGACGCGTTGTACTTGCGCCGCTCGACGGCAATCCGGTTCTCAGTTCCAGCCAATTCATCCTGTAACCTGATGAAGTTTTGGCTGGACTTGAGGTCTGGATAATTCTCAACCACCACGAGGAGCCGCGACAACGCTCCGCCCAGCATGTCGTTCGCCGCAATGCGTTCCGATGGCGTCCGCGCGCCGCCCAATGCGGCACGAGCTTCGGTGACCTGCCCGATCACTGCCTGCTCTTGGGCCGCGAACCCCTTGACCGTGTTCACGAGATTGGGGATTAGATCGGCGCGACGCTGGATCACGTTGTCGACTTGGGCCCATGAACCGCGGATGTTCTCCTGCAGGCTAACCATCGAGTTGTAGTGGCCGGTGAACCAGCCGCCGAGGAGCAGTGCGAGCAGTAAGAGCGAGCCGATGGCTATGAGCGCGTATTTCATGAGGGTGTGTTGCTTCCACGGAGCCGCAAGCGCGGGAACCGAACCTGTTTTGATAGTACAGTCATCCCGCCGGCCCCGTCGCTTCCTTGTCGATGCGATCGACGTGAGCGGCCATCTTGGTGATTTCTTGGAGGTAGGCGAGAAACAACGGCCGAACCTCGGCATTTGTGACGCGCTTGGATCCATTACGTAACGCAAGGACCGTATCGAACGGTTCTCCGGAAATGCCAAACGCTTCGGCCGCTTGTTGAAACACCTCGTGCTTCTTCACCGCCGTCTTGCGGCCATCCAAGATCAGCGCATGCCGGAATAGCGTGCTGAAACTCGGCAACGAGTCCGTCAGCAGGCTGCGCAGCGCCTTGCTATCCCGTTGCAGGCCGAGATACCGCTCCCGCAGCCGCAGTAGCAACGACCGCAGCTCGTGCTCGACCTGATGGCGGTGGTGGGCGCTCTCGACTTCGATGGATCCCACGAGATCGTCACCGTGCAGGATGCGGTAGGCCGCGCGGATATCGACGAATTCGATCGCGAATGCATCGCTGGCGTTTTGGATTTCCTCCGCCGAGAGCAGGATCGGCGCTGGTTGCTTCTTGTTGATCCACCAGTTGACCGGCCCGTAGGCCCGCTCGAGTTGCGTCTCGCCGATTTCCGACAGCACGGCCAGCACATTGAGGTCCGAGACACGTTCTTGGAAGTCGCCGGCTGCCGCAGAGCCGTACAGCACTACGCTGACCAAGTCCTCTCCGAGGGACTCGGAGAGCCGTCGGACCAGTTCGTCTAACAATGTTTTGCTGTCCGCCATGTTGCCGCCTACCAACCCCCGGATGCTCCGCCGCCTCCAAAACCACCGCCTCCGAAGCCACCAAAGCCGCCGCTTGAGATGCCTCCTCCAGCATATCCGCCCCCCATTCCCCGCGACATGCCGCCGAGCATCCAGGCGGCAGCCATCGGCCCGCCGAACCATCCGCCCCCGACTCGTCGTCGCCGCGCGAACAGGAGCGGTGCCAAGAAGAGCAGGGGCAACCAGCCACCGGGGCCGCGTTCTCGTTGTCGTCGGCTGGGTTGTGCCGGTGCGCCGGAGAGCGCGACGCCCGCATCCCGGGCTATGGCGGCAGCGATCGAAGCAACACCGACTGCAATGGCGCCGTTGTAGTTGCCTTGCCGCAAGTAGGGGGTCATGCCGTCCCGGATTTCGCCTGCGGCACCATCGGGAATGACGCCCTCTAGGCCGTAGCCGACCTCAATCCTCAGCAGGCGGTCTTCGATGGCTAGTAGCAGTAGCACTCCGCGGTCGTCTTCATCTCCAACCCCCCAGTGCTCGGCGACTCGGTTTGAGTAGTCCTCGAGAGATTCACCGCCGAGCGACTCAAGTACCGCGACCGCGACTTCAGCCCCGGTCTTGGCTCGCAACTCCTGCGCCAACGCCTCGAGGTTGGTGCGCATTCGTTCGTCGAGCACGCCTGCGTAGTCGTTGATGAATCCGGTCGGATTCGGGAGCGGCTCTTGTCCGGCGAGCGGTGCGAGGATGGCAGCCGAAAGGATCGCGCAAAGGACGAACCTGAACCAACTAGGGACGCGCCGTTTCGGGCCGGTAAGGGGCAAGGCGCTCATAAGGGGATGCATTTAGTGTAGCGAGGCCTTCGGCTGCGCGGCGTTCAGTTCAATCGGTTTGCTGTAGTCGTTTAGAAGTGAGCCCTGTTTCGGGGATTTCGAAACGATCCCTGTGAGGGCCGCTGGGGAGGAGCGGGCACACCCCCGGCGCCAAGGGGATAGCCGGTCCGTGACATCGAAAGCCGCCTTTTGTGCCGTACTGTCATTGGGATCTCCGGTCTCACGAAGGACTGCCCTGCGTGCACTTCGCAGACCCTTCGACAGATCGGTGCGGTCGATGCGACGGCCACGCGGTTCGCTTGCCAGAAGCGATCAATCCTGCCGCAAGGCCTCGGCCGGGGCGATCCGCGCGGCCCGAATGGCCGGCACGATCGAGGCCAGGATGGCGAATAGCGTCAGTGCGGTCGTGGCCCAAGCGATGGTCTCCCATTCAAAGGGCCGTACCTCGTACAGCACTCCTGACACCAGCCTTCCTGCCCCAGCAGCACCGGCCAAGCCCACTCCAGTTCCGCATAACAGAGGAATTGCCGCACTGCGGGCAACCAATGCGCTGGCTCGCCTGCCAGTAGAGCCGAACGCCATGCGGACGCCGATCTCGACTGTCCTCGAGCGCACCACGTGACTGAGGATCGCGAACATACCCAATGCGGAAAGCATCAGCGCCACGATGGCGAACGCACCCACCAGCCTAGCTAGCATTAGCTCTAGCGCGACTGTCTGTTCTAAGAACGATGCAACTGTTTGATGACCCCTCCCTATCGGCATGCCCGGCGCGATGTCCCTCACGGCCTCGCGGATCGCATTGGCCGTGTTCGGCCCAATTCCCGCTGTCCGCACCGCGAGCGTGTCTACGAACCCGTCGTAGTCTGCCGTTGATTGGTAGACCAAGGGAGGGGGATCGTCTCTCGGGCTGAGGTGTCGAACGTCCGCCGCGACGCCCACGATTCGTGTCTTTCCGCCCAGCACCCCTTGCAAGACCGAACCGTCGGGGAAAAACCTAGCGGCAAATGCTTGGTTCACGACCACTTGGTCTCGGTCACCGTAGTCAGGCACGCGCCCCCGCAGGATCTGGATGCCGAGCGCTTCGAAGTACTGCGGAGAGGCCCATACATGAATGACACCCATGTTCTCGTCCTCGCCTGGCGTATAACCCGACACGGAGACTGTCCTCGTTGAGATGTTGCGTGCGAGGGGCAGGGACCCGGTGAAAGCCGCAGACTGCACGCCCGGCAGCGTCTCCACTCGCTCCAGGATGCGGCGGCGCATCGATGGCTGACTCTCAGGGCCAAACCCTCCGCCTCGCGGATCGATTGAAATTCCAATCACGCTCTCTGCGTCAATTCCCAAGTCACTGCCTCGGAGTTCTGACAACGTTCGCAGGAACAGACCTGCTGTGGTCAGCAGGACAAGTGCCAACGCGCACTGTCCGGCAACGAGCAGCCCTCGCACGCGCGCCGTGCCGCGGCCCGAAGTCGCCCAAGCGCCCCCGGCCCGCAAGGTGCCTGCCATAGCGCCTCGGGTCGCCTGGACTGCCGGTGCTAGCCCGAACAGGAAGATCGTGAGCGCTCCGATCCCCGCCGCGAACGCAAGTTCTGGCCATGCGAGGCGGGCGTCCAAGGCCTGAAATCCCTGCCCCGCTTGGAACGATTGCTGCATGATCGGAAGCAACCAGTGCGCTAGGCCGAACCCTAGCGATGCGCCAGCCACGGCGAGGACCGAGCTTTCGGCCAGCAAAGGCCGCAACAGGTCGAACCGGCCAGCCCCCAAGGCGCGACGAATGCCGAATTCTTGTTGCCGCTCGGCCGCGCGCGCGAGCAGGAGGATTCCGAGATTGCCGCACGCGATCAGCAAGACCAGAGCCGTTGCGGCCCACAACAAGGTGAGCGGCCGTCGGGCCGTCGCCCGCAACCGCGACAGACCGCTCCCCATCGGGGTCAAGGGAACTCGGACTTGCGCGAGATCCTCCCGCTGGTCCTCAGCAGTGCCGGGGTCTGCTTGCTCGAGGAAGATTTCCTGCATCCGTGCGTTGATCGCTGCCTCTGCCCGCTCGAATGTGACGCCCGGCTTGAGTCGCATCAAGATGTTGAGCCAGTACGTTTCCCACGGCTCTGTCGGTTCAAGCCTTGATGGACTCCGCGTAATGCTCGCTTGCATCGAAACCGGAACCCAGATATCCGTACGGGAATCCAGCACGTGGCCGCGAAATGACGGATCGGCGATCCCAATGATCGTGTAGGGTGCGTCTTGCAGCCGGATCGTTGACCCCACCGTGTCGGCCGCTGACCCCAAGCGGCCCGTCCAGAACGCATGGCTCGCCACGGCGACGGGGTTCGCCTCGGGAGCTGTTTCGTCGCTTGGCGCGAGCAAGCGGCCGCGGTAGGGCCGTGTGCCCAGCAGGGGAAAGTACGAGCCCGTGACCAATGTGCACGTGGCGCGCTGGGAGTGATCGCCGGAGGCTGCCTGATCGCCCCAGTAGACCGTCGTTGGGAACGTCGGTACAGCCGCCACCGCGGCGAGGACGTCCTTGCTGTCCCGCTTCAACGCTTGGTATTGAGCAAACGAAAAGACGTTGTCCGGCGGAAAATCGGTGTTGCTCATGGTCCCGAGCGCCCCTGGCCCCAGAACAGCCAACTCGCCCGGCTCTTCGACGGGCAGGCTTCGGAGCACCAGTGCCTCGAAGAGACTGAACACCGCAGTGTTAGCTCCCACGCCCAATGCGAGAATCGACACCGCCAGCGCAGGAAAGCTCGGTTTCTTGCAAAGCGAGCGGATCGCGATCTGAAAGTCGCCTAGCACGGTATCGGATCCAAATGGATTGCTTGCTCAGGTTAGCTGAGTGGCCCACGGAATTCATTCGCGCGTCCGAGCTTGGAGCGCATAGGAATCGCAGGACGGCGGATCCCTGACGCAATTCCTCGCCTAGATCAACTCACTCCGTCCGAATCACTTGCAGCGGGTCAGCACGGGCGGCCCTGCGAGCCGGCAAGAAGCTGCCCGCGACGCCGGACAGAATCAAGATCAGGATTCCCGCAACGATTGAGACTGGATCCAACGGCGTTACGCCAAAGAGCTGGCTCTCTAGCAGGCGGCCAAACGAAATGGCTATAACGAGTCCTGCCAACACGCCAACCAGCACAGGGCGAATGCCGTGGGTCACGACCGAGCGGGCAACTCGCGCCGATGACGCGCCGAGCGCGAGCTGTATGCCGTAGTCCTTCGAGCGGCGCCGCGTAACATAGCTCGCCACCGAGTACACGCCTACCATTCCGAGTCCGAGGGCTACTAGGCCAAACCAAGAGAAGAGGATCAGTGTGAACCTGGGGCGGCGCAGCCTAGCGCCGAGCCTCGCTTCCATCGTGCGCATGTCGGTCACGAGTTGGTTCGGGTCCAGGGTCGAAACTGAGCGCCTGAATGCGTCGGCGAGTCCGCCGGTCGAAGCAGACCCTGCCCTAACCGCCATAAACGAAAACCGCCGTGCCATTTGAAACAAGGGGAAGTAGACCAGCGGCTCGTGAGCGCCGCGCGGCCCTAACTGCCGAACATCGCCCACGACGCCCACAATCGCGCGGTTGGAACCGGATGCGCTGCCGACAGCGATCAGCCTGCCCAGCGGATCTTCGTCACCGAAGTGCTGGCGCGCGAAGGCTGCATCCACGATGGCTACAGGGGGACTCCTTGCGTCATCAGCTTCAGAAAATTCGCGCCCCCGCAGGATCGGGATCCGCATGGCGGTGAAGTATCCGGGACTCACCTGCGCGAATTGCACTCCGGTCGCGTCAGCGTCGGCCACTGAAACGGGAATCGTCTCGCGCATCCCGCTGAGAGGAAGGGCGGTGCTGGCTCCGACATGGGACACGCCAGGCTGGCTGGCCAATCTGTCCAGCAGGGACCTGTAGTGCGAGTGTAGCCTCTCCTCAGTTGGGTAGTCCGAGGAAGAGAATGGAAGGCGTGCTGTCAGTAGGCCTGCCGGGTTGAATCCGAGATCAAACGATTGCATGCGGACTACTGTCTGAATCATCAGCAGGGTGCCGATGACCATGGCGAATGCCAAAGCAGTCTCCAACGAAATCAACGAGTCCTGCCCGCTCCAGTTGCGAAACAGGCCCCGGCGTTCGGATCGCTGCTGCTTGAGGCCATCGGCTATCCGAAATCTCACGGTCCGCAGCACGCTGGGTAGGCCGAATCCGACGATCGCCGCACTCCCTACGGCGACGCTGAATGATGCGCCGGCCCACTTGACACCTACTTGTTGCATGCGGGGAAACAAGGTCGGGTTCAACGCCACGATGAAGTCGATCAGGGCTGCGGATAGCAGGAGCCCGGCCACGGTGCCCAATGCCATGATCCAGAAAACGTCACAAGCGATCACGCGGACCATCTGGGACGGCGTTGCTCCGACGGCCGCGCGGATTGCGAACTCCCTGCGCTGGGAAAGCCATCGCGCAACAAGTAATCCGGCGACGTTGCAGCAGGCAATCAGAAACACGAGCAGCGTAGCGGACCACACGGCTAGCAGAGCGGAGCGGGATGCACCCACAAGCTGCTGGTGAAGGGGCACGACGAGAGCCCCGAGACCCTGGTTCTCGGCCCGTGCGGACTCTGCAAGGCGGGCGGTTACAAGGTCCGCCTCAGCTTGGGCGTCGGCAATCGTGGAGGCGGCGCCGAGTCGGGCGAGAACCCACAGGTTGCCTAGGTCCGGGAACGCCTGTTGGTCTGGATCGACTGCCAGCGGAGCCCAGATGTCCGCGTTCGGCCAAGGAAGGAACTGGAAGGCCTCGCCGAGGATCCCGACAATCGTAAACGGTTGGTCATTCAGGATGATCGAGGTCCCGATGGTGCCGGGATCGCCTCCGAACCTCTCCGACCAGAACCGATGACTGAGGATGACGGCGTTCGGGACATTCCCGGCGAGATCGTCCGACGTGAAGAGCCTGCCCGCTGCGATTGGTGCGCCCAGCATCGTGAGGAACTGGTCGCTTACAAGTGCGCCCAAGCGCTGCTCGGGTCCCCTTGATGTTGGAGCGATGAACGACCATTCTCGGCCCGCCGCAAGCTGGTTGAACGAACGAGTCGAAGCCCCCAACTCGTCGAAGCTGCGCCTTGAGACCGGCAGTCTCCGTCCCGGATTGTCGTCCTTGACGTTCCAAACCATCACCAAGTGGTTGGGCTCGGGGTAGGGGAGAGGCTGCAGCAGGATTGACTCCAGCAAACTCACGCCAACCGAGCAGACCGCGAGGCCGACCGCAAGAGTGGCAACTGAAACACCGAACAGGAGCGGTTGACGACACAGTGACCGGAAGCTCCGTGCCAGGATTGTCATCACGCTCTGATGCTATAGCACGACCTAGCGTGGGCCCCGAGACCAGGCCGAACGGGGTGGAGATTCCATCGCGCTGAAGCGGTAAGCTGGACATACCGCCCGCTTCGCGGAGCAATGCTCTGGCTTGGGGACTGATCAATCAACCTTAAGCGGTCACTTTACAAGCCGACTTGTCGATGATAGTGGGACGCTTGTATAGCGGAGCACGGCGTCTGTGCTTCCAGCCGCGTGTTGTCCCTTCGGCTTGGCACGGCCCCGTTCACGGAAATATAACCTGCCTCCGGAAGGCTGCAAGCTGATCGTCCAACAAGGCCTGCTGTGTGGTGGGTGCCTCGATCAGGAAGCGCCCATGCCAGCGGGGGTACCGCAGCCCGTCACGCGGGCTGGGAACTGCCATCGACGGCTCATCTCGATACGATCAATTACGAGGAGCCGTGACAATCACTTCCGCCACCCAGTCGACAGAGATCCTTCATGCGGGCGATTTCTTTTCTGCGCGCAGGTTCGGCCGCTACATCCTAGTCGAGCTGCTTTCGCCGCACCGGGTAGTCAGCACCTCCGCGCACCGAGGCGGCCAACGCACCGATCTCAGCTTCTTGGCAAACCACCAGAGCTGCGAGGCGAGCAGTGATGCCCGGCGGCAAGAGCACATAGCGAATCTCGGGCTGGTCGCGTACCATCGCGAGGTCTGTGCGGAGATGGGCGTGGACCCGGATCGCACGGCGCTGATGGGCACTGCCGCGAACATGGCGTATGCCTGCCATCGCTGGGCGGAATTCGACGACGTGCGCGCTGACGCGATCATCACGGCGGGCGTGTCGGGAAACGCTGCCAAGGCGGGCGACCCCGCTAGCTGGCACGAGCAGGACGAAGGATGGAAGCAGGTTGCTCCCTACGCTGGCACGATCAACGTGATGCTTCTGCTCAACTGTCCGGTGACGGCCTCGGCTCAAGCCCGCGCGGTTGTCACCTTGACGGAGGCCAAATCATCGGTTCTTGCCGAGCTTGCGGTTCCAAGCCGCTATTCCGCGACCATCGCGACGGGTACAGGCACGGATCAATTCTGCCTAGCGGCACCGCTGGACCCGCAGCTTCGGGCTCGGGATTCGACCAGCCCGCACACCAAACTCGGAGAGATCATCGGCACAAGCG
This sequence comes from Bryobacterales bacterium, assembly GCA_965207255.1. Lineage (GTDB taxonomy): Bacteria > Acidobacteriota > Terriglobia > Bryobacterales > UBA6623 > VXMF01. The sequence goes on from OZ242276.1 coordinate 3,922,016, forward strand.
TCCGGGAAGCGCTTCGGGAAGCACTTCGCTGGCAAAACGGACTCGAGCCCTCGTACACGCGCGGGCTATTCCACGCACTCGGCAGATTCGGGCTCACTGAAGAGCGAGCGATGGCGTCACTGGCCCGGCGGTTGCCGGAGCAGGGCTACAAGTTGCTCGTCAAGAACCCGAAGGCAGTGTTCTACGAGCCCGGCGTCGCCGCCGCCGCGCATGCATTCGCTGCCGTTCTGGACCGGATAGCTTACGGGACGTTGCCGCGAGGCTCGGCCAACGATGCGCTCAGGCAACAAGCCGCTTGTCTTGCTTGCTCGCTAGCAGCGCGGCGAGAGCAATGGCCGAGATTCTACGAGCAACTTCCGGCGCAGCCCGACGATCCAATCGAGTTCGTCCTACAAGCACTTGCGCTCGGATGGACCGCGAAATGGACTTGAGTCCACTTCTGGCAAACGCCGGACTGCTGCTGCTGGCAGTCGTGCTGGATGTGCTGTTTGGCGATCCGATTTATCGGTGGCACCCGATACGGCTGCTGGGCTCATTGCTGGTTTGGGCCGAGAAGCGTCTGCGCAGTGTCGGAGCAGATGGTCGACTCGGCGGCGGCTTGCTATTCGCAGCCTTGACAGTGTCTTGGGTCGTTCCGCTGCTGGCGGTTGTCGTGCTGGCGGGGTGGATTCATCCACTACTATCGATTGCGGCGCATCTGTTCTCTCTCTACAGCCTAATCGCCTTAGGAGACCTGCTCAAGCATGGCGATGCGGTCGACTTGGCTGCGGGCGCAGGCAATATTTTCGCGGCCCGGACAGCGTCAGCCCAACTCGTCGGAAGAGATTCTGATCGAATGGACGCCTTCGCATGTCGACGCGCAGCAATCGAGAGCCTTGCCGAGAATCTTGTCGATGGGTTCGTATCGCCGATCTTCTGGTACGCACTTGCAGGCCTACCTGGGATTGCCGTGTTTAAGGTGGCTAGCACGATGGATTCGATGGTTGGCTACAAGACTTCCAAGTACCTAAGCTTCGGCTGGTGTGGGGCCCGGCTGGACGACTTGCTGAACCTGATTCCGGCCCGACTATGCTATCTGCTCTTGGCCGGCATGGCGATATTCCTGCCCGGGTGCTCCGGGCTGACGGCTGCTCGGATCGGTTGGCGACAGCACGCGATCGTGCCGGGTCCCAACGCTGGTTGGAGCGAAGCCGCAATGGCTGGGGCGATTCAGCGACGCCTGGCGGGGCCGATCTGGGAAAGCGGAGAATTGGTGAACAAAGTCTGGATTGGCGATCCCTCTGACGCTGTAGCTGGCGCGGGCGCGGACTATCGCAGGGCGAGACTAGTTCTCTTGGCCACGGCAGGAGTCTTTGTAGCCATTGCGGTGGCCTATATCACGCTGATGGCGCCCTAGCCTGCACCAACGCTGTTTGGAATTCTGGGCCGGACGGAGTTTCTGAACCGACGGAAGCGACCTGCAGTATCAACAGTCCGAATTTGCTAGGCTCGGGATTGCGGGCCAGCGCCCGCACTAGGAGATTTCACGATGCGCTTGTTTCGATTTGCCCTGATGGCGGCTGTCTTGCTGGTTGTCGCCGACACTGCCCTGGCCCAGCGCCCCGCTTCGCCTCGGGGAGAGGCTGCCATCCAAGTCGGTGGTGAGTACGAGGGCCGTCGCTATGTTGGCGGCAAGTGGATCAGCGTCGATTACGGCCGGCCCATCCTGCGCGGGCGGACCGGTATCTTCGGCGAGGGCTCGAGCTACGGCCAGGCTGCCAATGCCGGTGCTCCGGTCTGGCGGGCTGGAGCGAACAAGTCGACTCGCTTCATGACCGAGACAGACCTCAAGTTCGGCGACGAGATGTTGCCGGCCGGGGAATACAGCATGTTCGTCGACCTCAAGGAGGGCGATTGGACGCTCATCCTGTCCACGCATGCGGCCAAGGATGGCTTCCGCGAGCCGGGCGAGGGCCTATGGGGCGCCTACGAATACACACCCGACAAGGATGTCCTACGCGTCAGCATGGATGTCAGCAGCATGCCGGTGTCGTACGAACAGCTCACCATTTCGTTCGTCAACGTGACCGACAAGGGCGGCACCCTCGCCCTGATGTGGGAAAACACGGTTGCGATGACCAGCTTCACTTTGCCCTAGCCTGTTCGCGCAATGTCGCACGGCGCATCCGCCATGGCTGCCGGGGCAGCGTCCCCCGACAAGCGGCATTGCGACTGCCAGCTCCGGCGAGTGCGTCTCGCTGAGCGTTCTTGCTTCGGTAGAAGATTGCGTTAGGGACAAGTGCGAGGCCTCTCCGAGAGCCGTGATATAGTGCCCCGTATGGCGTATCGTCTAGCCCTACTGATGGCGGCTTCCATTCTGCTGTCGAGTGCGTCGGAGTTGGTCTGGGACAGGTTCCGTGGGCCTAACGGAGCGGGAGTTTCGGCTGAGGTTGGCATTCCCGAGGAATTTGGCCCGAAGACGAATGTCGCATGGAAGACGCCGCTGCCCGAAGGGCTCTCGTCCCCGGTCTTTGGCGCGGACAGCATTTTCCTGACGGGCTTTGATGGGGACAAGCTGATCACGTTCTCGCTGGATCGCTCTACCGGCCGTATCAAGTGGCGCCGAGAGATCGTCCGGGAGCGTGCCGGTCAGCTGCGCAAGCCCAACAATCCGGCCTCTCCGAGCGTCGCAACCGACGGGCAGAGCGTATTCGCGTTCTTTCAAGACTTCGGCTTGGTCGCCTACGGGCCGGACGGCAATGAACTCTGGCGCCGCCCGCTCGGGCCGTTCAACAACCCGATGGGGCTGGGTACGTCCCCCGTATATGTCGCGGGCAAGGTGATTCAGATCTGCGATTCCGAGACGGACTCGTTCATGCTGGCAGTGGACGCGTCCACTGGCGAGACCGTTTGGCGGAACGACCGGCCGTACTCGCTGCGCGGCTTCTCGACTCCGGTCGTATATCAGCCGGACGAGGGCGGCGTGCAAGTGCTGGTGGCCGGCTCCTACGAGCTGTCTGCCTACGATGTGGGCAGCGGCGAGAAGGTCTGGTGGGTGCAGGGCTTGACCTGGCAGCTCAAGCCGACGCCGGTGTTGGATGACCAAGGCTACGCCTATGTGCTGGGTTGGGCCGGGAGCGCCGATCTCGGCCAGCAGGAAGAGGTCCCGCCGTTTGAAGAGGCCCTCGCGGGGCTGGACGCGGATGGCGATGGCAGGCTGTCAGCCGCCGAGTTGTCGGAGCGCTTTGGAAAGAAGGTGAGCGGTGGCCTCGGCAGTTACGACTTGGACAACTCCGGTTACATGGAACTGCGCGACTGGGAGCATCATCGGCGCAAGCGCCGCGCAGTCAACGCCGTGCGGAAGATCAGGCTTGGCGGCAAGGGGGACGTGACCGAGGGCGCCGTCCAGTGGCTGTACTACAAGAGTCTCCCCAATGTGCCTTCGCCTCTGCTCTACGATGGCGTCGTCTACCTCACCAAGGACGGCGGCATCATGACGGCACTGAGCGCCGACGACGGCAGCGTCCTGAAGCAAGCGCGGCTGCGTGAAGCCATGGGGCGCTACTTTGCTTCTCCGGTGGCCGCTGACGGCAAGATTTTCGCTGCGGACGAAACCGGCCAGATCTCAGTGGTCAGGCCCGGGCCGGAGTGGGAGGTCATTCGCACGAACGCGATGGGCGAAGAGATCTACGCGACCCCCGTGATCATGGACGGCAGGCTGTTCGTCCGCACCGCCAAGGCCCTGTACTGCTTCGCCGACTGAGTCGGGCCAGCAGTGGTCGTCCGGCCCCGGCGAACGTTCGCTAAGGGGCCGGTGTTAGCAGCCCGCGGAAAATTGCCCGGCCGAACGGCCGGAGCTTGAGGGCCGGATCGAGCCCCGCTGCGTACAGTTCTGCGCTAGTCCGCATCCGAGCGACCACATCTGGATGGTCTTTCGAGACGTCTTGGCTCTCGACCGGATCGGTGTCCAAGCGGTATAGCAGCGGCTGTTCGAATTTGCGCGAACCTTGCGGCTGGCCCTTCTTGTCCAAGGGCCGCTCGCGCAAGTGCAACTTCCAAACACCCGAGCGGACGGCGTTGACCTTGTTGCGGTTGCTGAAGTAGAGGTCCCTTTCCGGGGGTTCGCCGACACCGCGCAGCAGGGCACTGATGTCTTGGCCATCGAATGCTCTGTCGCTGGGCATGGCAAGTCCCGCCAATGCGCTCACTGTCGGGAAGACGTCCATCAACGTGGCCGGTCCAGTTTGTATCGAATCTGCTGGGAGACGACCGGGCGCCCGAGCCAAGAACGGAACCCGCAATCCGCCTTCCCAAGTCGACCCCTTGCTCCCCTTTAGGCCGCCTGTCGAACCGCCGGGCGTCGATGTGCTCCCGGGCCAGGGGCCGTTGTCGCTTGTGAAGAACACATAGGTGTGGCGGTCCAATCCCAGCTCCGCAAGTTTGGCTAGCAACTGACCGACGCTCGCGTCCAACTCCTCCACCACATCCGCGTATATCCCTTGGCCGGACCGTCCGGCGAACTCCTTGGAAACGGCGAGCGGCACGTGGGGCATCGTGTACGCCAGATACAACAGGAACGGTCGCTTGGCATTGCCCTCGACAAATTCCAACGCCCGATGGGTGTAGCGCCTAGTCAGCAGGCTCTGGTCGCTCGGCGACTCGATGACTTGGTTGCTGTCGAAGAGTTCAAAGCGCGGCCACTGTAGCCAGTCGAGCCAGACCATGTTGTTGCTGTAGAGCACGCCGAAGAAGTCGTCAAAACCGTGATTTTGTGGGCGGTATTGCTTGCGTCCGCCGAGGTGCCACTTCCCAATGCAGGCTGTCGCGTAGCCGGCCTCGCGCATGTGCTCGGCCAAGGTCAGCTCCTCTGCTGGCAAGCCTTGGACCTCCTTGGGGACGAACACTCGCGTGATGCCCGTGCGTAAGGGGTGCCTGCCGGTGAGCAGGGCGGCCCTCGCTGGCGAGCAGGTCGGCGCCGGCGTGTAGAATTCCGTCAGGCGGACACCCTCGGATGCGATGCGATCCAGCGCCGGAGTCCTGATCTTGGTGCCGCCGTAGCAACCTAGGTCGCCCACGCCCAAGTCGTCGGCCACGATGATGACGAAGTTCGGCAGCTCCGGTTGCGCGGGGAACGCGCCTGCGCCTGCCAGAGAGGCGATGGCGATTCCGCGCAAGAACGCTGCTATTGGTGTCCAGCCAAGATTGGGTGCGGGCTCCTTGGTGCCCGGTGCGAGATCAGCCTCGCAGGTCACGGAAGCGCTTGGCCTTGGCCTGCCACCGCGGCAGGCTGTCCCGCTCGACATCTCGGACTCCGACGCGCACGCCAAAGGTGCTGCTGACGTCTTCGGCGATCAACCGGCAGGCTTCCGGCGAGGCCTCGACCTCGACCTCGGCTTCGTCCATCGCACCTTCGCGGGTCACCGTGATGCGGAATTCTGCCTTGCCCGCCGCCCGTCGCACGGCCTCCTCGATTGCAGATGGGTGCAGGTTGACGCCACGGATCAGCATCATCTGGTCGACGCGGCCTAGGATCCCGCCCTCGAGCAGCAACCCCTCCGGCAAGCGCCGTGGCCGCACCAAGTCCCCCGTGCGATAGCGGATCACAGGGCAGCAAGGTCGACCGAGGTTGGTGATCACCAACTCGCCCGTGTCGCCATCCGCAACGGGCTCTTCGCTATTGACCGCTAGCACTTCGGCGATGAATTCCCGCTCGTTTATGAAGACGCCCCGTCCGTTAGGGCAGGGCAAGCCGTAGGCTCCGACTTCGCTGGCACCGGCATGGTCGAACACATGCGCCCCCCAGGCTTCCTCGATGCGGTGCCTGGTCGCTGGAATGCTGCCGCCGGGCTCTCCGGCTAGGATCACGCTGCGGATTGAGGTCGTTGCGGTGTCGATGCCGTGCTCTTCGGCGACCGCTGCCATGTGCAACGAGTAGGTTGGCGTTGCAAATAGTAGGGTGCATTCCAAGTCCTGCAGCAGTTGGAGGCGGCGCAAGGTATGCGCGCCGCCGCCCGAGACCGCAAGGATGCCTCGCCGAGCCATCGCGTCGTGCGCGGACCAGAATCCGATGAACGGCGCGTACGAGAAGGCGAAGAAAGCCCGGTCGTCATCCCGCAGGCCGCAGACATCCAGCACGCTGTCCCAGCAGTCGCACCACCAGTCCCAACTCTGCGGAGTGTCCAGCACCAGCAACGGCTTGCCTGTCGTGCCAGAGGTCTGGTGGTACTTCGAATAGCTCCCGAGCGGTTCCGACAGGTTCGAACCGAACGGGGGATGTCGGATCTGGTCCGCGGATAGCTCGTGGTTCGAGGTTAGGGGTAGCTTCCGATACTCTTCTAAGTTGCTTGGGGCCGTCCAGCCATCGAGTCGCTCCTGCCAGAACGTGTTCCTGGCACCGACTTTGGCCAGCATTTCGCGCAGCCGTGGCAACCGCTCCCAGCGGCCTAGGTCGGCATCGGCCGACATCGTACCGGTCAGTGCAACCGGCATCAGAGCAGCAGGCCGACGGCCTGGGCCGTCGCAAGGCAGATCAAGAACGCGAGCCCGAGCGGCATCAGAGCTCCGAGCGCAGTCCAGCGAGCGCTCCGCGTCTCCTTCCAAATCGTCAGTATCGTTGTCGCACAGGGGTTGTGCAGCAAAGAGAACAGCATGAGGTTGACCGCCGTTAGCAGTGTCCAGCCGTGCTGGCCCACCAGCACTTCGCGGATCTGCTCGTAAGAGGTTATATCCATCATCATACTGCCACCTAGGTAGCACATCAGCATCGTCGGCACGACGATCTCGTTGGCAGGGATGGCGATCACGTAGGCTAGCAGGATCACGCCGTCCAGCCCGATCGCCACGCCTAGCGGATCCAACAGTGCGATCAAGCGCTCCGCCAAGCTAGCCTCGCCGACTTGCACGTTGGCCAGAATCCAGATCAGCGCCCCGGCGGGGGCGGCCGTCAGGATGGCCCGGCCGAGCACGAAAATGGTCCGGTCGATCAGCGATGTGTACAAGATCCGCAAGATGCTGGGACGTCGGTAGGGCGGCATCTCAAGCGTGAAGGCCGATGACTCTCCGGACAGTAGGCTCCGCGATAGCACCCAGGAAACCCCCAGAGTGAAGCCCACCCCCAGCAGTACGACGGCCACCACCGCCCCGGCCGCTGCGAGGGCAGCCACGGCGGGCGGGAAGGCTGCTGCGACGAAGATGACCGCTAGCATGATGAGCGTCGGGAAGCGCCCGTTGCACGGCACGAAGTTATTGGTCAGGATGGCCAGCAGGCGTTCGCGCGGGGAGTCGATGATGCGGGTAGAGGTGACTCCGGCGGCGTTGCAGCCGAAGCCCATCGCCATCGTCAGAGCCTGCTTGCCGTGCGCGCCAGCCTTGCGGAACAGCCAGTCGAGGTTGAACGCCACGCGCGGCAGGTAGCCCAAGTCCTCCAAGATCGTGAAGACCGGGAAGAAGATCGCCATGGGCGGGAGCATGACGCTCACAACCCAGGCCAGCCCGCGGAAGACGCCGTGCCACACGAGACCGGTCAGCCACCAAGGGGACCCCATGCTCTCGAACCAGCTTGCCGCCGCCGCCTCGACGGCGAAGAACGCGTTGGCCAGCATCTGCGAGGGGACGTTCGCGCCGAGGATCGTGACCCAGAATACCGCCCCGAGCAGCAGCAGCATGACCGGCAGTCCGAGCCAGCGCGAGGTGACGATGCGATCGATCCGCTGGTCGAAGTCCCACTTGCCCGAACCATGCTCGCGAACCGACCGTACCGCGATCTCTCCCGCCTTGTCGTACAGGCTGGCAACCATCTCGTCGCGGAAACTGCCGCCCAATTCTCGGCGCAGGTGGTCGCTTCGGTCCAGCACCGCTTGCGGTGTGGCTGGCGCTGAGGTCATTGGGCTCCCGCGATCGCTCTGACGCTGCTAGCGCGGAGCGGCGCTGGCTGCCGTTGCCGGTCGGCCAGCCCGGCGATCTCGCCGCTCAACAACGCTTCCCTCACCTTGTGATCGCCGTCCAGCAGGCGCAGTGCCACCCAGCGCGCGCTGGGCAGGCCGGGGGCCATGTCTTCGATCAGCGGCACCAGCCCGTTGATGGCTTCGCGCACGTGCGCCGGCGGCTCGACCCGTAGCGGGGATGTCTTTGTCTCGCCGGAGACAACGGCCGCCACGCTTGCCACGAGTTCCGCCAGCCCCTGCTTGGTGCGCGCGACCGTCGGCACGGCGGGCACGCCCAGATCGCGCGACAGGCTGCGGACATCGACCTCCATTCCCTTGCGCTCGGCCTCGTCCATCAAGTTGACGCAAACCACCGCTCGGTCAGTGATTTCCAGCACCTGCAGTACTAGGTTCAAGTTCCTTTCCAAGGCTGTTGCGTCGACCACCACTACCGTGCAGTCCGGCTGTCCGAAGAGCAGGAAGTTACGGCTGATCTCCTCGTCTTGGGATGCCGACAGGAGCGAGTAGGTGCCGGGCAGGTCGACCAGCTTGTAGCGCTTGCCGCGATACCCGAATGCCCCTTCGGCGCGGGTCACCGTCTTGCCCGTCCAGTTGCCCACATGCTGGCGCAGCCCGGTCAGCGCGTTGAATACAGAGGACTTGCCGGTATTCGGATTGCCCGCCAGCGCCACCACGTGGTCACAGTTCGCAATGTCGACGCCCATCTTGGCCATCTGCTGGTGGGCCGGGCAGCCGTCGCAGGCTTCGGAGTTCATGGCTAGCCCTCCGCTCGGCCGGCGGGAGTGTGCGGCCGAATCCAGATGTGCTCGGCTTGCTGTTGGCGCAGGGCGATGGTGGTGCCGCGGACGCGAAACGCTCGCGGGTCGCCGAATGTGCTGTCCAACGCCACCTCCACGGAAGTGCCTGGGGTAACGCCAAGGTCCAGCAGGCGGCGGCGGGACAGCCCTTGACAGTCCGGGCTCAAGCCCGTCACCTCACCTGATGTGCCCTGCGCCAAGTCCGACAGTCGGGTCCTGTCCCTGGGAAGGGAGTCTTGGGGCCGGACCTCACGCACATGGATGTTGGCCGCTATCGAGTGTTCGATGCGGTGCTGACCGCCATCTATGTCAACCACTAGGTGGCTCGGCCCGGAATCGGTTACCCGCACAACCTGCATCGGTCGCAGCTTGGCCGATAGGATCTGCCGAAAGACAGCTTGGGGCTCGTCTTCGAGATGTGCGATGAGCGCGGGCTTGCCCACCGGCCATTCATTCAGGCTGACCGCGTTCAGCTCGGCGATCGCTCCGTCCGGGCTCGGTATCGGATCCCCGTGCGGATCGTGCTGGGGGTGTCCAAGATGGGCGTCGAGCTCGGCTACTTGCTCGCGGCTCAGGCTGTGCTCGGCCCGTTCCGCGGCTTGGTGAAGCTTCCCCATCGGCATGTTGGCGTCGTCGGACAGGTGGCGCTCCCACAAGCGGTGCGCGCGCACTACCTGCAGGGCTCGCCGCTCGCCGCTCTCGGTGAGCGCAATCCCGGCCGCGCTGCTCTCGATCCAGCCTGCTGTCCGCAAGCCTGCCACCAAGCGCAACACCGCAGTCGGCCGGAGTCCCAAGGTGCCCGCCAAGGATTCCAGGGTGGCAAGTTTCGAGCGGTGCTGCCAAGCCAGGATGTGCTTCAATGCGTCCTCCGAGCGTGACTTTGCACGGTACGCAAGGAACCGTCTCCACTTGGCGACTAGACCGAATTTGGGAGCCGCCAGGATCGCGGCGAGCAGGGCCGCGGACAAACAAATGGCGAGTGCGCTCATGCCGCTGCACTCCGGATGTCGCGAATCCGGATCGAGCCCGCCAAGCGACTTCCGAACGCATGCACGGACTGGTCGTCCCCGACGCGCAGCATCAAAGGGCCATCGAACGGGCTACGCTCTACCAAGTGGATCCGGACCCCGGGCCGGACACCAATGCTGGAGAGGTGCTGGAGCATGGCTGGGTCGTGGTCGGAAACCCGCGACACCTCCGCGTCGGTGCCAGGCTCCATGTCGATCAGGTTGGAATCCGCGTGGTCGGGCAGGGTGCCGTCTCGACGCGGGATCGGGTGCCCATGGGGGTCGAACTCGGGATCGCCCAACACGTGGGCGATGCGGTCTTCGAATGTCTCCGATATCGCATGCTCGAGCTTCTCGGCCTCCACGTGGACCTCGTCCCAACTGTAGTCTAGGACCCGGTACAAGAACAGCTCGATCAGCCTGTGGTGCCGTATGATTTCCAAGGCTCGCGCCCGGCCCCTGCTGGTCAGGCGAGCACCGTGGTGCTTCTGGTACTCGATCCAGGGCGGATCCGCCTCGGAGAGCTTCTTGAGCATGCCGGTGACGGAGGCAGGCGTGATCGTGAGTTGCTCGGCTAGCGCGGCGGTGGTGGCACGATCGTGCTCTCCTGCCAATTGAAAGATTGCCTTCAGGCAATTGTCGATAGCCTCGCTACCCATTTTTAGGCACGCCTAAATTTAGGTTATAGCTGGCTTAAATCCATGTCAAGCGCCGATGGAAATGGGGGTTAGCGCCCGAAAGGCTTGCGGCTCTCGGCATGCGGCCGCCCTGGGTGCGCGGCGGTCTTCGATATGTTTGAGTCTCCTGCTCGGGACGTTGCCGGTCGGTGTCCCGCTGCAAGGCCAATTTGGGACTGGGTCGCTGCTCGTCGGTGGCACTGGAGGTTGGCGGCGGCCAGCAGACCTGCGCGGCCCAATCTGCCAGCACCGGCGCCATGTCGCGCCTGCCTGGACGGGACCAGGCCGCAATATGTACTACGCTGGAACCATGGCGGACAGGATGGTCAAATGCGTGAAGTTGGGCAGGGAACTGCCCGGCTTAGACGAGCTGCCGTTCGATTCGGAACTTGGCCAGAAGATTTACGACAACGTATCGAAGGTCGCTTGGGCTCAATGGGCCGAGCACTTGAAGATGATTATCAACGAGTACCGTCTGAACCCGGCCACGCTCCAAGCTCAGGAGATGATCGTCAAGCAGATGGAGGCGTACTTCTTCGGTGAAGGAGCGGCTCCTCCACCCGAGTACGTGGCACCGGGTTCATGAAGCGCGCGGCCCCGCTCCTGCTCTTTCTGCTCGGGGCTTGGAGTTGCGGCACGCTCTTCATGTGGCAGACGGCCATCAAAAATTTCGCCGTCGCCGAGGCCGTTGCAAGTTCGCCTCACGAGGGCCTTGCGACTGCTGCTGACGGCTTGGCCCCAGGCGGCTTGCGAACTCTGGTCCGCCATCAGGCATCCGAGGTCAATCGCCTGTTCTTCAGTGGTTGGGGCTGGGTCCAGCTTGGGATGGCCACGCTCTCGTTCCTGCTCGCTTGGGTCTGCCGCTGCGGGCGGGCCGTGGTCATGCTCGTTGGCGCGATGCTGCTGATCACCGTCGCGCTAGCCGTATATGTCGTTCCCGAAACGGTGCGGCTGGGCCGGCTGATGGACTTTGCCGCCGAGGGATCACTCCCGCAGGTCGAAGGCATGTTTTGGACGCTGCATCACGCTTATACCAGCGTGGACATGCTGAAATTCGCGATGGGTTTGGTCGCTGCGGTCATCGTCTGCCGCCGCTCCATCGCGGGCCTCGCCCCGCCTGATCTGAGCTAGCGCAAATCCTGTACCGCTTGACCGCTATGGACGGGCCGATTTGGACGCCTTCCACGGAGCGCGTTCGCGCGACTCGACTATGGTCCTTCATGGACGAGGTCGGCAAGTCTGACTATGCGGGCCTGCATCGCTGGTCGGTGGACCGGCCGGAAGAATTCTGGTCTGCACTGTGGGATTTTGGAGAGATCATCGCCCATCGCGGGCCCGAGCGAGTCGTCGACTCGTTTGACCGCATGCCGGGTGCGCAGTGGTTCCCCGGAGCCGAGTTGAACTTCGCCGAGAACCTGCTGCGTTTCGACGACGATCGCCTGGCCTTGGTGGCTTGGAACGAGGATGGACGGGGCCGCTCGCTGACCTATCGCCAACTGCGCCTCGAAGTCGGAGCGCTGGCCAGCGCCCTGGCGCGTGAGGGCATACAGCCGGGAGACCGGATCGCGGGCTTCGTGGCCAACGTTCCCGAGGCAGTCACGGCCATGCTGGCGGCAACCAGCCTGGGGGCTGTGTGGTCGTCGTGCTCTCCCGACTTTGGCGCCGAAGGAGCGATCGACCGTCTTGGCCAGATCCGGCCGCGCGTCCTGTTCGCATCGGACGGGTACTCGTATGCGGGCAAGCGCTTCGACTGCTCTGAACGGCTGGCAAAGATCTGCCGCATCGTCGATTCGATTGAGCGAGTTGTAGTGGTGCCTTCGACGTCTGAGGCTCGTCTTCGCGACTTGCCGAATGCGACGACGTACGACAAATTCCTAGGCAAGGCACAGGTGCCGGATTTCAAGCCGCTGCCCTTCGGCCACCCGGCCTACATCTTGTACACGTCGGGTACCACTGGGCCGCCGAAGTGCATCGTGCACAGTGCGGGGGGCACGTTGCTGCAGCACCTGAAGGAACTTGCGCTGCATACCGACTTGAGGCGCCAAGACAGCATCTTCTTCTTCACAAGCTGCGGTTGGATGATGTGGAACTGGCTGGTCAGCAGTTTGGCACTCGGGGCTGCGGTCATGCTGTATGACGGATCCCCGTTTCACCCTCGGCCAGCAGTCCTGTTCGACTTGGTCGACCGCGAGGGCATCTCGGTCTTTGGAGTTGGGGCCAAGTACATTTCTGCAGTCGAGAAATCCGGACTGGAGCCGGGTCGCAGCCACTCCCTGGCTTCGCTACGGACGATTCTGGCGACGGGGTCGCCGCTCAGCCCGGGCAGTTTTGACTTCGTCTACAGCAAGATCAAGAGGGACGTGCACGTGGCATCGATCTCTGGCGGCACCGATATCGTTTCCTGCTTTGCGCTGGGAAACCCGACCGGGCCCGTCTACTCTGGCGAGTTGCAGGTGCCTGGACTCGGAATGCGTGTAGATGTCTTCGGGGACGACGGGGCACCGCTACCAGTGGGTGCAACCGGGGAACTGGTCTGCACGCAGCCTTTCCCCGCGATGCCGCTGGGATTCTGGAACGACGTCGATGGCCGCAAGTACCGCGAGGCTTATTTCGAGCGCTTCCCGGGCGTGTGGCACCACGGCGATCTCTGCGAGCGCCGCCCGAGCGGCGGGTTTCGGATCTGGGGGCGCTCCGACGCTGTCCTGAACCCCGGTGGAGTGCGCATCGGTACTGCGGAGATCTATAGCGCGGTCGAGGCGATGCCCGAGATCGCCGAAGCGGTGGCCGTCGGATTCCGGCGGGGCGCCGACGAGCAAATCGTATTGCTGGTGATGCTGACCAACGACAGCGTACTGGACGATGGCCTCGTGGCGGACATCAAGCGGACGATTCGCAGGCGGGCTTCCCCGAGGCATGTGCCTGCCGACGTGCTGCAAGTCGGCGACATACCGCGGACGCGCAGCGGGAAGGTCGCCGAACTCGCGGTGAAGCGTGCGCTCGCCGGCTTGCCGGTTACGAATTCGGGCGCTCTAGCAAACCCGGACGTTCTGGAAGCGTACTCTTGCTTGCGGGACGACCTGCTAGCCCGGTAGTCACGGTTCGAGCATTGCCCGCCGATTGTGATCATGCAGACGCGAGTCTGCCCGAAGCAGGATATGTGTCGGCTGTGCGGCAGAGAGATCAGTCGTCTTGGGCTCTCGTACGATGTATCGGTGCTGACGCTCACGTGGCGGCGCCCCGCGCATTCAAGTCGATCCATGTCCGCCACTCCGCGCCGACTACTGGCGGGACCTTGAAGTGGGGCTCTTGCCTGCGCTCTGGAGCAGGAGACAGGCATCTACGAGATCGTGCCAACGCCTTCGCGGCCACCGACCCGAGGTTGTGACAGCCATAGCTACTGGCGTCGGTGCCGGAGCGGTGAAGTCCTCCTGCCTGTCTCAGGGCAAGCCGGATCTTGCAAGTGAAACGTTCAGGCTTGATCGAACACAGTCTCGATTCCGATCTCCTGGGCCGCTTGACGCATGCGGCGGTCGAGCGTCGCAAGAGGCATCCGGAGCCGCAAGGCAACCTCGAGATAGGCCGAATCGTACACAGTCAAGTTGAATTCGCGAGCAAGACTCAAGACCTGAGCGTCGTCATGTCGGTCGTCGATCAGAACTCCCAACGCAAGGCTGGCAGCCAAGGTTTCCGAGACCTGCTGCGTCGAAATTCTGTTGCGCCGCTCGTTCATCAATAGCGCATTGCGCACTTCGTACCACCAGATGCGCGGGACTACCCCACCCTCGTCGGCGACACGCTGCATTGCTGCATCTGCCGCGGGTTCTTCCGCGTCACCCATGCACCAAGCAAGAAACACCGAACTGTCTACGACCACTGGCATCAGTAACGGTGGCCTTCGTGAACTGATTTCAAGAGTTCTGCCGTGGGTGCGCCCTTGATGTGCCGCCGACGCTCGGAGATTCGCGCGACCGCTTCGCGTGCCCGTGTTCGGTCGGTCTCGGCAGGAACTAGTACTGCAACCGGTCTTCCGTGACGAGTAATGGTAACGCTCTCGCCACGAGCTACTCGGTCGAGCAATTTGGGCAGATGGGTCTTGGCTTCGAACGCTCCAATTGATTCCACGGAATTCTTTCCCTCCGTGTAGTTTAGACTAGACTGGCCAACCAGTCTCATTCGCAACGCCGGGGCTCACACCCCGGCCCACTATGATTTGGGACGGGGGGCGGACGACGTCGCAAGGATGATGTACCGGGTGCCGATGCAGGCCTAGTGCCCTTGTTCCGGCCGTTCCCGTCGACAAGAAATCTAGTTCTGCCGTGGTCTTTGGGCCAAGCCGAGCAGAGCCGCTCCCTCAAATGCCTTCGCATCGGGGCCTGCGGCCTTGACCTCGTTGAGTTTGGTCTTCTGGTCGGCGGTCAGAAGTGCCATCAACTTCGCGGTGATCCCGGCACGCCATTCCCTGCGGGCTGGCCCTTGGGTACCTTCCGGTGGTCGCTCTCGACGAATCTCGCGGATCTGAGCGACTTGGTCCGTGTTCAGGCCGATCGCCTTGACTGCCGCGTCGATGGCTGCACGACGTTCCGCGGCCTTTGGATTGGCCTGTCCGTATGCGGCGACGGACGCGACCATCAGCGCAATCGCGACGATGATGAACTGCTTCCTGTGAATCATGGCTTGGTCCTTGTTTACGTTTTGTATTCAGAGCCACCCTAGTTCCACCCAACGTGAGGGAATCAGCGTGCCCAGCCATGGTAGCGATTGCAGCGTGCGCGGAGTTGACAGTCTTGTAAACTCCAGATCAAAGTTCAGGCAAGGCCAACTACGTTTCGGACTGCGAGGCACGTGCAATGACCGCCCGGGCTCGGCAAATGGGACGCCGCTAGCTTTTTCAGAGCGTGCGCGTCAGCACTTCCCCGATCAAAATGTGAACTCTCCAGCAATGTGGAGTGTGGACCGCAAGCCCCTGAAATAGCAGACCTTCGTCGATTCTTCCTGCAAGTTACCGAGATCGTGACTCAGGTGCCTCTGTTGGTACCGCTTTCCAACCAAGGGAATCAAGATGCTCATTGATCTTCCAAGAGTCTAGGCTCGCTGTATCTCAAGGTCCACCCACGTCCCGCCCTGCCGTGCCGACCTTGCTGCCGCATGCACCACCGCTAGCGTGTGAAGCCCGTCCTGACCCGTGGGGTACGCGACGGCTACCGGTGCGGCATCCACTGCGCTCGCCCGGCGCTGAATCTCCTCGGCCAAGTCCGCGTAGATGTTCGCGAACGCCGGCAGCATGCCCTCGACATGCCCGATCGTGATCCGCGAAGCCTGCGCCGCTTCGGGCGCAAGCCCTGCGGCTCCGCGCTCCAAGACCTGCGTCGGCTTTCCGAGGGGCGTCCAGGCAAGCTGGTTGGGCTGCTCCTGCGACCAGCGCAGCCCGCCTCGCTCTCCGAAGACTCGCAGCGTGAGACCGTGGGTCTGCCCGACCGCGATCGCGCTGGCCCACAAGCGGCCGATTTCACCCTCCGAGAAGCGGAGGGTCACCATGGCGTCGTCCTCGAGGGCCCGTCCGGCGACGCACGACGCGAAGTCTGCCGCGACCCTCGCCACGCTGCGCCCAATCACGTAGCAGGACATGTGCAAGGCGTGCAAGCCGGTGTCTGCCAGCACCGAACTCACGCCCGCTTGGTCCGGATCGTAACGCCAGCGCACGCGCGGGTTCTCGGCGTCCGCGGCGTCTGCGTGCGACCCGTGCGCGAATTCGGCCACGACGACACGCACCGCACCGAGGTCACCAGCCTTGACCATGGCGCGTGCCTGCCGCACCATCGGATAGCCCGTGTACCCATAGTTCACCGCCAGGATTCGGCGCTGCTCTTGAGCCGTCAGCAGCAACGTCTCGGCATCCTCGATCGTGGTGGCTAGCGGCTTCTCGCACAAGACGTGGAAACCATTCCTCAAGAACGCCTGCGCAATTTCGAAATGCGTCGAGTTCGGTGTGGCGACGGTCACCAAGTCGAGCCGTTCGCCTAGCGGCAGGTCGCGTTCCTGCGCTAGCATCTCGCGCCAGTCGCCATAGGCCCGCTCCCGTGCGACGCCGTGGCGCATGGCGAACTCCCGCCCCTTCTCGGGCACGATGTCGAGGGCCCCTGCTGCGAGTTCGAAGAGACCGTCTAGGCCCGCCCCCATCCGGTGGGCGCCGCCAATCTGACTATGCTCGCCGCCGCCAATCATGCCCCAGCGGAGTTTGCGTTGCATCAATTCCATCCCGTCCAAACCGTGCCGGTTCCGCAGGCTGAAGCGTTGTCAGCCCGAGGTCAGGATCGGTTCCATTACCAGCATGCCCAGCAGCGTGTAGATCACATCGAAGCCGACCAACAGCCGCAGCCACGGCCCTGTCTCGGCGACCGCCGTCGGATCGAACACAGCCCAAGTCAAGCTCATGCACGCCACCAGCGCCGGCAGGCAGACCGGGAACAGCAGCAGCGGCAGCATCAGCTCTCGCATGCGATTGCTGGCGGTCACCGCTCCGAACGTCGTTCCCACCGCCGCGAACGACCAGCTTCCGAGCGCGAACACCGGCAACAACTCGCCAAAGTGGGGCAGCCAGCTGATGTCGTAGAAGACACCGAACACGGGCAAGGAGATCAACTCTACGGCTAGGATCAGCACAAAGCTAGCAAGCGTCTTGCCGAGGAACAGTGCCTCGCCGGGCAGCGGGGCCGCCACTAGCGCAGCCAGACAGTCGTTGGAGGTCTCGCGCCCGAAACTGCGGTTGAGCACCAAGACACCGGCGAAAAGGTACACCACCCACAGCAGCCCGCCCGACAGGCTGCGCACTTCGACGTTGGTGTTGGGATCGAACGTGAAGCTGAACATCAGCAGCACCACGAGCGCGAAGGAAATTGCCGAATTGAGCACTTGTCGGTCGCGCATCTCGCAGCGCAGGTCCTTCGCTGCGACCGTCCATGTCGCGGTTAGCGTGCGCGTCATGGCAAGCGCTCGTAAAGGGACTGAGGGGAGTTTCGCAAGTTCGCATCCACCGGGCCGCGATGCGCTAGCCTGCCCCGATGCAGCAGCGCGACCTCGTCCGCCACAGCGACGGCCTCGCGCAATTGATGCGAGCAGATCACGACGGTGGACTTGGCCTCGCGGGCCTCCTCCACGAGGGACGAGAGCAACTCGATTGCTCGATCGTCCAGGGAGGTCCACGGCTCGTCCAAGAGCAGCACTGCCGGTTCGTGCAAGAATGCCCGCGCGATCGTGAGCCGCTGGCGCATGCCGCGCGAATACTCGCCCGCTCGCGAGTGCCGGAAGTTCCTCAAGTCGACGCGGCCCAGCCATTCCTCGACTACCCGGCTGGCCTCGGGCACCCTGTACAACTGGCAGAAGAATCGCAAGTTCTCCTCGGCGGTGAGATCGTCGTAGATCCACGTGCCGTGCCCGATGATGCCTATGCCTGCTCGTCGGTCGGCTTGGCGGCCGGATGATGCCGGAAACGAGACGTCGCCTTCGGTCGGTGAGGACAGGCCTGCCAAGATGCGCAGCAGCGTTGTCTTGCCAGCTCCGTTGCGGCCGAGCATCGCCAGCACGCTTCCCGGTGCCACTTCCAAGGTCACATCGAGCAGCGCCGGGAAGTCGCCGAAGTACTTCGACACGCCGCTCGCTACGATTGCGGGCTCACTCATCGGGGCTGACGCTAGCCTTGCTTGCCGGCCTTGGCAGCAGGCCGTTGAGGCAGTCGCGAGGACAGCAGGTGGTAGAAGCCCAGGCCAAGAATAGCGATTGCCAGGCCGGCGATCCAAGGCAGTTCCTTGGAGACCGGCGCTTGCTCGATGCTGATCTCCGCCTGCCCCCCGCCTCCGCCAGCTGCGCTGGTGCGCAACTGGCCGCTGCCGCGAACAGTTACGATCACCGCTGGCGCTTCCGGGACCGAATATATGGAGGCCAGCGTCGTGGGCTCTTGTCCCAGGCTGGCGACGCCGACTCCCTCTAGGCTCACGCCGGCCGGGGCCGCAAGGCGTGTGTTGACTCCCGGATAGGTGGACCGGGCGGTGAGTTGCATGCCGTCCTCGTAAGGCACGGCATACTGCAGGTCGATGCGGTTCTCGCCCGGTTTGAGCGGAAAGTCGACCTTGTACATTTCGTCTGCGCCCGCCGGAAGCGCAGTGCTGCGGAGCGGCATGCCGGCCGGCCCGGTGCCGCTGACATCGACCACGCCCCTGGCCTCTGCCGGCAGGTAGAACATCAGCGTTCCCTCTGCGCTGCTGTACGTGACGGGCGGATCGGAGTCGTTAACAAACTGAAAGCTCTCGCGCAGCACAAGCTCGTCCGCGCTGGGCTCGAGGATTAGCACTCTGTTCGCGGGGGCGGGCAGGTTCTGCTCGGTAACTGTGTACACGGTTAGGAGCACGCTGTCGTGCGCCTCTCCGCCGCGCAAGATCTCGGTGTAGCCGATGCCATCGTGCTCGGCGCGAATGGCGCCTGCGAATGGCTGTCCGGAGGCTACCGCCGGCAGCGGCTTGGTGAACGCGAAGCTCCCGTCGTTCTCCGAGACCGTTTCTTCAAGCGGTGTCATCCCGCCCTCAAAGCTGGACAGCGTGAGCGAGACCCCGGCCTGCGGCGCGCCAGTCGTGGCGTTAAGCACCGTGCCGCTGACGGCGAGGGCTAGCTGCGGCGCCAAGATGGCGGCAACGGCCGCTGTCACCGACCTCGCTAGCGCAGCCTTGCGCTTGTCACGCCCTGCCACCGCGTTCCGCCTCCTCGATCGCAACCATGACGCCAGCCAGCTCGGATTGCAGGTCTCGCTTGCTGGCTGCGTAGTCGGTCTCGGACATCTTGCCCATCTGGAACTCACTGCGCAGATCGCGCAGGTTTTCGTACACGGCTGCCTTGCGCTCCTCAAGGTGCTGGGCGGGCGAGACCGGCTCTTCCGGCGGGACATGCTTGGCGCGGACCACGAGCGGCAGCGCGAATGCGAGCAGGATCATGGCGATGGCGGCTGCGACAAACATGACTTGCACCCGAATCCAGGCCCGAATGGGCGGCCCGGATCCGATTCCAGTCTTCGAGTCTATTCCAAGTCCTCGAGATCATCCTCGATCCGAGAGCGGAATCGTTCCACGACTTCTTGCGGCACGCCGCTTCCTCGCGACCGGGCTTGGGTTGAGCTGCGCCACTTCCGGATCACCCACGGCACCAGCGCCAAGCCCGCCAGCAACGTTGCGAACGGGGCGATCCAGCCGACTAGGCCAAAGCCGTCGTTGCGCGGCTCCACGCGCGTTTCACTGCCGTACTTGGCGTAGATGGCCTCCAGAACTTCCTCGTCGGACTGGCCGGCCTCCAAGGCGGCTTCGATATCCTGCAGGACCGGGACACTGAAATGGCAGTTGATCATGTTGCAGCTGCCCACCGTGTATGCGCAACTGCACTGACAAGTGACGAGTTCGCCGACCTGCCGCAACTTCTCGTACGGTACCGCCGCCTGTGCGCTAACCGCCGCCAGGGCCAATAGGAGGCTAGTCGCCAGATGCGCCAAGGGGCTGTCCCTCCAGTCCGGCGGCCGGCATGCGCGGGGCCGCGCGCCGCACTTTGCTAGGCACCAGCGCCACCAGCGTGCCGAAAACCAGCAGCATTGCCCCCAGCCAGATCCAGTTCACGAGCGGGTTCAAGTACACCTGGATGACGGGATTCGCGCCATCGTTGGATTGGCCCGCGTAGACCACGTAGACATCCTCGCGCAAGCGGCTGCGCACGTCCACCCTGCTGGTCGGCTGGCTCGAGGCATGGTAGAAGCGGCGCTCGGGCATCAACGTCTGCACGAACTCCCCTCCCTTGCTGACGTCGATTGCCGCGACGGCGCGGAAGAAGTTCGGGTTGTCGCTCTCGGAGATGTTCTGCAGCTTGAAGTCGTACGTGCCGACCTGGATGCTGTCCCCGACGCTCATTTCCTCTTGGTGGACCCGGTTGAAGGCCGCCCCCGCGAAGCCGACGAACATCAGCACGATCGCCATGTGGACCAAGTAGCCGCCGTAGCGGCGCGTGTTGCGCCGCGTGAGTTCCACCAGCGCACTGGGCAGTCCCATGCCCTGCTTGCGCTGGATCACCCGTCCGCCTCGATAGAACTCCATCAGCACTGTCAGCGTCACGAAAGCGCAGAGGCTGAAGCAGACCAGCGCGTAGAAATGCCGCATCCCGGCCGCTAACAGCGCGACGGCGCAGGCCGCTGCAGCCAATGCCGGCCATTGGAAATTACGCCGCAGCGATTCGAGAGAGGTCCGCCGCCAGGCGAACAACGGGCCGACTCCCGTCAGGAACAGCAGGAAGAGCCCGATCGGCACGTTGACCTTGTTGAAGAAAGGCGCCCCGACAGTGATCTTGTCGCCGGTGAAGTACTCGCTGAGCACTGGGAACAGCGTGCCCCACAGGACGGCGAAGCAGCTCGCCAGCAGGATCACGTTATTAAACAGGAAGCTGGACTCGCGAGAAACCACCGAGTCCAGCTCGGCCTCGCTGCGCAGGTAGTCGCGACGGGTGGCGATCATGTAGACCGTGATGCCGATGCCGCCGATCAAGAACCACACGAAGTAGGAGCCGATCTCGGATTGCGCGAAGGCGTGGACCGAACTGACCAAGCCGCCGCGGGTCATCATAGTGCCGAATATGCACAGGAAAAACGTGGCCGAGATGAGGACGATATTCCAAGCCTTCATCATGCCCTTCTTCTCTTGCATCATCACCGAGTGCAGGAATGCCGTGCCCGTCAGCCAGGGCAGCAGCGAGGCGTTCTCGACCGGGTCCCAACCCCAGTAGCCGCCCCAGCCCAGCACCACGTATGCCCAGCGCGCGCCGAGCAGGATGCCGATCGACTGGAATAGCCACGTGACCATGGTCCACACGCGGGTGGTGTGAATCCAGCGCTCGCCGGGCTGGCGCGTGATCAATGAGGCCATCGCGAAGGCGAAGGGCACCGTGAAGCCGACATACCCGAGATACAACATCGGCGGGTGAATCGCCATCATCGGGTGCTGGAGCAGCGGGTTGAGGCCGCTGCCGTCCGGGACCGATGTGATTTGCGGGCCCGACATGATGACCTGGAACGGGTTGGCCTCGAAGGCCACCAAGCCAAGGAAGAACGCCTGGGTGGCGGCCATGGTGACCACCACGTAAGAGATCATGCTGCGGTGCAGCTTGCGCCCCGTGTAGACCGAGACGAAAGAATAGCTGGCCGCGATCCAACTCCAAAACAGCAGCGAGCCCTCTTGGCCGCCCCACCACGCCGCGACCTTGTACAGCAGGCCGAGGTCTGCGTTAGACCTCGACGCCACGTAGTTGAAGCTGAAATTGTCGGTCAGGATCGCGTGCAGCAGGATGGCCGACGCGGCGGTGGTCATCAGCCACGCGCCAAGCACGGCGCGTTGTGCGCTGACCTCCAAGAAGGGGTTGCTGCGCAGCTTGCCGACCAAGGCCGCTACGGTTGCGTAGACCGACAGCAGAAAGGCCAGCAGAACCGCTAGGTAGCCCAGATTCTCCATTTGTGATCGCTTTGAGCGCAGCTGCTCGTTCTGTCGCTCCGCTCAGGACTGCGAACCGCTAGTCTGTCGAGCTCGCGACCTCGACTCCGTAGACCGGTGCCGCGTCGTCTCCGGGAGCGGCCTCGTACTTCGAGGCGCACTTGGCTTGAATCTTTGTCGCCTCGAACTTTCCATCCGCCCGCAGGTAGCCGTCGCACAGGGCTTGGGCCTTGTCGCGGAATGTGTCCGGCAGGGGATCTGCGCCCGTGTAGATGACGTCCAAGACCGTGGGATCGGCCATGGTCTCGTCTTGCTGGTGCAGCCTGAACTCGACACTGCTGGAATGCCGCACGATGGAGCCGTCTGCCACGTCGCCGCCGACC
Source organism: Bryobacterales bacterium (assembly GCA_965207255.1). Taxonomy (GTDB): domain Bacteria; phylum Acidobacteriota; class Terriglobia; order Bryobacterales; family UBA6623; genus VXMF01. The sequence goes on from OZ242276.1 coordinate 3,944,303, forward strand.
CGGATGCGCTTGGCGCCGGGATCTTCCATCGCGAGCAGCTCGTCGAGCGTCACATAGTAGGTGGCGCTCTCTTGGACGCCGCCCACGGCCATCCACGCAAGGGTCACGACGATCGCGGTGATGATGAGAACGAATTTCTGCTGCTTCTTCACGTGTCGCTCCAACGATTCTATTATAGTCCCGCATCATCGTGTCGGGGCGCTTCGGAGATTCCAGCGCGATTCTCAAGTATCGGCCGCCGGCGCGTTGCTGCTACCATACTGACTGTTGCATCCGGCGGGCGAGCCCGCAGCGGATGCGCCGGTTACGCTCATGCAGATCAACAGACGGTGGCTCCCGCTCGCCGTGTTCTCGGCTTGTTTAGTGGGTGCGGGGCTGTTCCTGACGCATCCATGGGTCCACGCCGCGTCGGGCTCGTCCGACACAGAGATACAGGAGAGTATCCGCGATTTCTCCTCTGTGCTCGCGACGGTGGAGCGGCACTACGCCAAGGAGTTGGATGCCGACGAGGTGATGTTCCAAGGGGCGATTCCACGCATGCTGCGCATGCTGGATCCCCATTCGTCGTTCTTCAGCCCCGAGGCCTTCCAGCAACTGCGGGACAACCAGAAGGGTCACTACGCGGGCGTGGGGATGCACATCCAGGACCGCAGTGGCAGCACCATCGTGGTGGCACCGTTTCCTCGCACCCCTGCCTA
>OZ242276.1:3950000-7172356 GCA_965207255.1 Bryobacterales bacterium
GCCGCAAGTCTCAGGTTTCCCGGGCAAGGTCGATCCGCCCGGGGTTAGTCGGGTCCTAAGGCGAGGCCGCGAGGCGTAGCCGATGGGCGCGCGGTGAATATTCCGCGACCGCCATGCCATCGATTGAACGACGGGGTGACGCAGGAAGCGAAGCGGGAGGGGCGATGGAAGCCCCCTTTGGCCGCACCGAGGCCGCCGGGCAGGCAAATCCGCCCGGCGCGAAGGCCGAGGGCGGACGCGAGGCCGCGAGGCCGCAAAGCCGCGTAGCTACACTGCCGGGAAAAACCTCTAAGGAGAGGGCACGGCGCCCGTACCGCAAACGGACACACGTAGACGGGAAGAGCATTCTCAGGCGCTCGGGTGATTGGTTGTCCAGGAACTCGGCAAACTGGCCCCGTAACTTCGGGAGAAGGGGCGCCCCCGCGAGGGGGCCGCAGGGAAACGGCTCAGGCGACTGTTTAGCAAAAACACAGGTCTCTGCAAAGTCGAACACGACGTATAGGGGCTGACGCCTGCCCGGTGCCGGAAGGTTAACAGGAGCGGTGAGCTTCGGCGAGGCCGCGAATCGAAGCCCCGGTGAACGGCGGCCGTAACTATAACGGTCCTAAGGTAGCGAAATTCCTTGTCGGGTAAGTTCCGACCTGCACGAATGGCGTAACGATCTGAGCGCTGTCTTGACAACCAGCCCGGCGAAGTTGTGGTACCGGTGAAGACGCCGGTTACCCGCCAAAGGACGGAAAGACCCCGTGCACCTTGACTGCAGCTTGGCAGTGATGCACGACATGGCGCGCGCAGCATAGGTGGGAGGCTTGGAGACCGCGCTCGCGGGCGCGGCGGAGCCGCCGTTGAGATACCACCCTCGCAATGTCGTGGATCTAACCTGGGGCCGTGAAGCCGGCCCAGGGACCCTGCCTGGCGGGTAGTTTGACTGGGGCGGTCGCCTCCCAAAGCGCAACGGAGGCGCGCGAAGCTCGGCTCAGGCTGTTTGGAAACCAGCCCTAGAGCGCAATGGTACAAGCCGGGCTGACTGCGAGACTGACAGGTCGAGCAGGTGCGAAAGCAGGCCATAGTGATCCGGCGGTTCCGCATGGAAGGGCCGTCGCTCAACGGATAAAAGGTACGCCGGGGATAACAGGCTGATCCGGGCCAAGAGTTCATATCGACGCCCGGGTTTGGCACCTCGATGTCGGCTCATCGCATCCTGGGGGTGGAGCCGCTCCCAAGGGTTGGGCTGTTCGCCCATTAAAGCGGTACGCGAGCTGGGTTCAGAACGTCGCGAGACAGTTCGGTCCTTATCCTTGGCGGGCGCAGGAAACTTGAGGGAAGCTGCCTCCAGTACGAGAGGACCGAGGCGGCTGGACCGCTTGTGAGCCAGCTGTCACGCCAGTGGCACCGCTGGGTAGCGAAGTCCAGAGGGGAGAAGCGCTGAAAGCATCTAAGCGCGAAACCCCGCCCGAGACCAGGTTTCCCCACGAGGGCACTCGCAGACGACGAGTTGGATAGGACGGGTGTGCAAGCGCGGCGACGCGCGCAGCTGACCGTTACTAATCGCCCCACCGGCTTGCCCGCAAAACTTGCCCCGGGCCGCGAGGCCCGGCGGCGCTGACGCGATTGCGCGACCTTCGCCCGCGACCCGGGCCGCAGCGGCCCGGGCCCCTCCCGGGTGGCCCCAGCGGGGAGGCCACACCCGTTCCCGTCCCGAACACGGCAGTTAAGCTCCCCAGCCCCGATGGTACTGCGCCGGCAACGGCGTGGGAGAGTAGGACGCCGCCCGGACCCCCCCGGCGGGCGCCAACCGGCGCCCGCCCCGCTCCTCAACTCTCCCAGCCCGCGGCCGGCCGGCGCGCTAGCCAAGGCCCAGCTGGTGCGTTCCGATGCCCAGGCCCGGCAGCATCACCGGGATGCCGTCGTCGACGCGGTAGACCGTGGCGCCGTCGCCGGTCACCAGCCCCGCCGCCAGCGGCCGCTCCACCGGCGTGCCGTCGGCCGTGCCCTGCAATTAGGGCCGCGATGGTCCGGGCTGCAGACAGCCTTCGCTTGCCCGTCGCGATACCCTCTCGGCTACGAATCCCACCCCAGTATTTCCGCGGCGCTGCGGCGCTGGCGGCGTTCGCAATCGCTGCCGCAGTTTGCTAGAGTTTGCTAGAGTGAACCCGCAGATGACGTGCGACACTACCTGCTACTTGGAAGCCGCCAGCGCGTGTGCCGCGTCCTGGCCGCCACGGTAGATGCACGGTCCGCAAAGGAGGATATCGGATGACCACTGCCGCATCCGCGCAGCACGCCGCGAAACTTTTCGAATCCAGCGAGCAATACAAGAAGCTGAAGCGCCAACACGCAGAGTACGAGCGACGTCTCGCCGAATTGAGCCAGCGCCGCTTTCCGTCATCGGAAGAGCAGTTTGAGGAGGCTCGCCTCAAGAAGCTGAAACTTAACTTGAAAGATCAGATGGCCAACATGGTCGAAGAGTACGCCGCCCGGGCTCAATGATTGCCGCTGGCCAGCCCAAGCGCTCGGAACCTATCTGCCGATGGTGAGAGATGGTTATCTCTACGCTGCGGTGCTGAGTGCAGCTGCCGTCGCTTGCGCGGTCGTCGCAGGTCCGTGGCTCGCGGCCCCATGGCCCGTGCTAGCAGCGTTCTGTCTGTACTTCTTCCGTGACCCGGAGCGTGAAATCCCGGCCGGGGATCTGTGCGTCTCGCCCGCAGACGGCAAGGTGGTGCGGATCCTCCGGGAGGCTGATGGGCGGACGCGCGTCAGCATCTTCCTGAACATATTCAACGTGCATGTCAACCGCGCCCCGATCGGCGGGCAGATTCGGTCGGTGCATTACAGTCCCGGACGCTATCGCATGGCGCATCTTGACGCCGCATCAACCGAGAACGAGCGCAACACGCTAGTCATCGGCGATACTGACGGTGGACGACTGGTCGAAGTGACGCAAATCGCGGGTTTGATCGCTCGGCGGATCGTGTGCCACAAGGCTCAGGGCGACGATGTGCAGAAGGGCGAACGCATTGGCCTGATCAAGTTCGGCTCCCGCGTCGATGTCGTGCTGGGACCGGAATGGGACCTAGCCGTCGAGAAGGGAGCCAAGGTGGCAGGCGGCAGCTCGGTGCTTGCCACCAGCGACTAGAAGGGGGCGGCCCTGTGAAGATTCGCAAGAGGGCCAGACGCAAGCCGCAATTCGCGCTGCCCACTATGTTCACTGTGGGCACGCTGTTTTGTGGGTACTACACACTGGTCCAGACCATCAAGGCGGTGTCGTTGCCGCCGCACCAAGCGGCCGAGGCGGCTCGGCTGTTTGACTACGCCGCCATCGCGATCGGGATTGCCATGCTTACCGACGGCTTGGACGGCCGCATTGCCCGCTTGACCAATTCGACCAGCAAGTTCGGTGGCGAACTCGACTCGCTCGCCGATTGCATCACATTCGGGGCTGGTCCGGCGCTGCTGGCCTTCGCGTGGGGGATGCGAGGCGCGCTCCCTTCCGGTGCCTCGCCGCTGCTGGATCTGCTGCCCCCACTCGGCTATTTTTCCACGTTCTTGTACCTCACCTGCGCCGCCGCCCGCCTAGCCCGTTTCAACGTGCAGACGGATCCGCAGCCAAAGAATCCGGGGTTGTCCCATCGGGGGTATTTTGTTGGCATCCCGTCGCCCCCGTCTGCCGGACTGCTTGGGGCGTTCGTGCATTTCTCGTCCGGTCGGCCGATCGAGCAGTGGTGGCCGGGCGGCCTGCTCTGGTGCCTGTTGCTCGCAAGCCTCGGGCTGTTGATGATCTCCAGCTGGCGCTATCGAAGCTTCAAGGAACTCAGTTTCATGCAGCGGCGAGTCACCGTCGTTTTCTTCGCCAGCCTGATCTTCTTGATCTGGAACTTCTCGCGCCCGGTACTGCTGACCATGGCCGCGACCTTTGCGGCCAGTGGGGTCTTGACGCGGATCGCGGGTCTGTTCCGGAGGCGCCCGTTGGACGTGGAGAGCACAGCCGCGGTCGATGGTCCGCAATTTCCGAGCTAGCCCATGTGCGGATGGGTTGGAACGTGTCGGCTCGCGCGCGGAAACCGCCTCATGGCGGTCGGGCTGACGTGTCTGGCTGCAACGCTCTGCTGTGGCTACCGCGTTGTCGGCACAGCCGACTTGCTCCCCGAGCGGATCCGCACCATTGCAGTGCCCGCCTTCACCAATGCCACGTCGGAATTCAAGGTCGAGCAGTACCTCACCGCTGCAGTAGTTCGCGAAGTCCTCTCGCGCACTAGGTATCACGTCGTGAGCGACGACGAATCGGCTGACGCGAGGTTGGTGGGAACCGTGATGCTGTTTGACGCCATCCCGCAGAATTTCGATCCGCTGACCGGAAGGGCTACGAGCGTGATGACTGTCACGCGCCTGAATGTCGCCCTGTATGACAGGTCCGACGGCAGTCTCCTGTACAGCAATCCGGATCTGGCCCACCGCGAGAACTACGAAGTGAGCAGCGATCCGGAGAGCTACGTGAATGAGCGCGATGCGGCGATCCAGCGTGCCAGCCGCTCCATGGCCGCCACGCTCGTGTCCGCAGTGCTGTCCGGCTTTTGAGCCCAGGCCGCCTGACTGAGTCGGCCGCTGTCGTGCTGCCAGGCCTCGGCCTCGCGGCCAGGCGGGCCGATCGCTCACCCGGCCGAAGCCCCGGACCGCGGCGTGGTCCTGCACAGATCTGGAATGGCGGTCCCTGGATGCAGGTGCGTCACGCTGTCGAGAATTCCGTGGCGACTGCCAGAGCGGCTGGAAGTTGTGGCCTCAGCGTGGCGGCGGTCGCGGTTCCCACCGCTCGCGCCCCGACCACAGCCAAGCGCACCTGCCCAACGCTGAATCGACGACCGGGACGCGTTAACGGCTTGGCGATCCATCCGTCCGTGCATGGCTGACCGGGCGTTTCTTGACTGCGGCGCAGTGCTTGACCGCCGCTGCCACCGCCGCTACAATAGGAGGAAGCTCGGCCCGTGAGCAGGCCGAATCGCATCATGCCATCCCAGGGCCAATATCGCACGACGGCGACACAGAGCTGCTGTGTCGCAGCGGCACACTGGCCCCTCGTCCAGGTGCGGGAGCGACGCACGCGGCGCCGTCCGGCGGGTGCTGGATTCGCCATAACCCGCACTGGCAGCTTGATCATTCCTGTCGCTGTAGCGTGCCCCGGTTAAGACCTCTCACACTTCGTGCTGAAGAGGTCGTAGACCGGGGCGCGAGGTCTGGGGCGCGGGCAGGTTTCCTCTCGTTTCCAGAATTGAGGAAGATGGAAGCTAGGGGAAAACAAAGCGAGGGATTCTCACCATGGCGATGTTGAGCGGAGCGCAAATCCTGATCGAGAGCTTGGTGCGCGAGGGCGCCGAATCGGTGTTCGGGTATCCCGGCGGCGTCACGCTGCCGATCTACGACGTGCTGTATTCGCACCCGTTGCGTCACGTCCTCGTGCGGCACGAGCAGAATGCCGCCTTTGCCGCCCAGGGCTATGCCCGTGCAACGGGCAAGGCGGGCGTGTGCATGGCAACCTCTGGGCCGGGAGCGACCAACCTTACCACCGGCTTGGTCGATGCCCTGATGGACTCGATCCCGGTCGTGGCAATCACCGGGCAGGTGCCTCAGGCGCTGATTGGGCGCGATGCCTTCCAAGAGGCCGACACCTTCGGGATTTCGCGCTCGGCCACCAAGCACAATTATTTGGTCAAGGACATCGGCGAACTCGCGCAGATCGTACATGAAGCGTTCCACATCGCGGTCAGCGGACGCCCGGGGCCGGTGTTGGTGGACATCACCAAGGACGTGCTGCTCAGCGAGGCCGACTACAGCGACGAGCAGACCATGCTGCCGTTGCGGGGCTACCGCCTCGCCGACGAGCCCGCTGCGGACGCCATCCAGCGCGCGGTTGACTTCTTGTGGCAGGCCGAGCGGCCCTACATCTATGCCGGCGGAGGCGTGATCTCCTCATCCGCCAGCGCCGAACTCGTGCGCTTTTCGGAATTGCTCGAGGCACCGCTGGCGCACACGGTGATGGGGCTCGGTGCCATGCCCACCGACCACCCGAACTTCATCTCGATGCTGGGCATGCACGGCAGCTACGCCGCCAACATGGGCGTGACCCAGTGCGATGCGCTGATCGGCCTTGGCGTGCGCTTCGACGACCGCGTGACCGGGCGCCTAGACAAGTTCGCGCCCGCCGCCAAGGTGTTGCATGTTGACATCGATCCGGCCGAGATCAACAAGAACCGCCGTGCCGACCTCGGCGTGGTCGGAGATGCCAAATCCGTCCTGAGGCTGCTCAACGAAGGCCTCGCCCGCACGCGTGCGACGTTGGGACGGGAACGCCGTGCGGAGCGCGTGGCTTGGATGGAGCACGTGCGCGCGATGAAGCGCGACCACCCCTACCTGTACGAGGAGTCGGCCGACGAGATCAAGCCACAGACGCTGATGCGCAAGTTGGACCAGATTTCGGGTGGCGAGGCCATCGTCACGGTTGACGTCGGCCAGCACCAGATGTGGGCCGCGCAGCACCTGCGCTTCAACCGGCCTCGCCTTTGGCAGTCCTCCAGCGGCTTGGGCTCGATGGGATTCGGCCTGCCCGCGGCCGTGGGCGCCAAGTTCGCCTGTCCCGACAGGACGGTGATGGCGATCGTCGGCGATGGCGGCTTCATGATGTCGCTTCCAGAACTGGGCACGATCGCTGCCAACCGGCTGCCGGTGAAGATCATCGTGATGAACAACAACACGCTCGGCATGGTGCGCCAGTGGCAGCAGCTCTTCTACGGCAAGCGCTATTCGGAGGTCGACGTGGCCTCGTTCCCGGACGCGTCGCTGCTGGCTGCCGCCTTCGGCATAGCCGGCGGTTCCGTGGCTGATCCGGCGGATCTGGACGACGCCTTGGCGCACGCCTTTGACGAGCCCGGCCCATACCTGCTGAACGTGCAGGTGACGCCCGAGGAGTGCGTCTATCCGATGGTTCCAGCTGGCGGCGCGGTCAACGAGATGATTTTGAAGCCGGAGCCCGAGCCGGCCGAAGCCGTGACTGGCGACTAGGTGCCTGAGACAACCATGCAACAACTGATTTCCCTGCTTGTGGAGAACAAGCCCGGGGCATTGATGCGGGTGGCGGGCGTGCTCACTTCGCGGGGTTACAACATCGAGAGCCTCACGGTGGCCAAGACTGTTGATCCCACCCTGTCGATCATGACGATCGTGGCCGAGGTCGGCGACGGTGGTCGGGACCTGCTGATCAAGCAGATCAGCCGTCTGGTCAACGTGATCAAGGCGGTTGACCTGACCGAGTCGCGGGCCGTGCGCCGCGAGCTGGTGCTGATCAAGATCTATGTCGAGGAGGGGCGGCGCCCAGCGCTGCTGACTGACGCGGAGATCTTCCGGGCGCACGTCGTTGACGCCTCCCCGGAGGCGTACACGATCGAGGCGACCGGCTCTCCGGACAAACTCAACGCGCTCATCGCGGTGCTGCGCTCGTACGGGCCGATCGAAATGGTCCGTTCGGGGGCGATGGCGATGGCGCGCGCGAAGCAGAACAAGCTACCGGTGCCGAGCTACACCGAGGCAGCCCTGTCGGAAGGCTAAGGCTGGCACGGCAAACAGGCCCACACAGGAAAGGAACACTAGCAATCCAATGCCCGCAACCATCTACTACGAGCCAGACGGCGACCTGAACCTGCTCAAAGGCAAGAAGATCGCCATCATCGGCTATGGCAGCCAAGGCCACGCCCACGCGCTCAATCTCCAGGAGAGCGGCCTCGACGTAGTCGTCGGCCTCTACCAGGGCTCCAAGTCCTGGCCCAAGGCCGAGCGCGCCGGCTTGGAGGTGCGCACCGTGGCCGAGGCGTCCAAGGCCGCGCAGGTCGTGATGATCCTGCTGCCGGACCACATCCAGCCGGATCTCTACAAGAGCGAGATCGAGCCCAACCTGTCGCCGGGCGACACGATGATGTTCGCGCACGGCTTCTCAATCCACTGGCAGGAGATCACCCCCTCGCCGGGTGTGGATGTGTCGATGATCGCTCCCAAGGCGCCCGGGCATCGCGTGCGCGAGTTGTTCGTGGAAGGCGTTGGCGTGCCCGGGCTGGTGGCGGTTGCGCAGGATGTCTCGGGCCATGCCAAGCAGCAGGCCCTGGCGTACGCGCTGGGCTTGGGCTGCCTCAAGGCGGGCGTGATCGAGACGACATTCAAGGAGGAGACCGAGAGCGACCTCTTTGGCGAGCAAGCGGTGCTGTGCGGTGGCTGCGCCGAGCTGATCCGTGCCGGCTTCCAGACCTTGGTCGATGCCGGCTACCAGGCGGAGATCGCCTACTTTGAGTGCTTGCACGAGTTGAAGCTGATTGTCGACCTGATCTATGAAGGCGGGCTCAGCTACATGCGCTATTCGGTTTCCGACACGGCCGAATACGGCGACTACTCGCGCGGCAGGCGCGTGGTCGACCCGGCCGTGCGCGAGCGCATGCAAACGATCTTGGGCGAGATCCAGTCCGGGCAGTTCGCGAAGGAGTGGATGGACGAGAATCGCGCGGGGCGGGAGAAGTTCCTGTCCATGCGTTCAGAGCAGGAGAGCCAGCTGATCGAGGAGGTCGGCGGCAAGCTGCGGGCAATGATGCCATTCCTGCGGAAGGAGAAGCCCGACTCAACGCCGCTGGCACCCGGGGCGAACGATTGAGCAGAGCGGGGCGAATCTGATGCGAGTCTTCGTTTACGACACGACGCTGCGGGACGGCACGCAAGGCGAGCACGTCTCGTTCTCGGTGGCCGACAAGCTGGCCATCGCGCACAAGTTGGACGAGATCGGCATCGATTACATCGAGGGTGGCTGGCCGGGATCAAACCCGCGCGACGAGGAGTTCTTCGAGCGCGCCAAGACGGACTTGCGCCTGTCGCGGGCTAGGCTGGTCGCCTTCGGCTCGACGCGTCATGCGGCCAACGCGGTCGAACGTGACGACAACGTGCGCAAGCTCGTTGAGTCTGACACTCCCGCCGTCGCGATCTTCGGCAAGAGCTGGAGCTTGCACACCGAGCGCGCGCTGCGCGTCAGCGAGCGCCAGAACCTGGACATGATCCACTCAACGGTGGCGTACTTGAAGTCGCTCGGGCGCGAGGTGATCTACGATGCCGAGCATTTCTTCGATGGCTACCAGGCCGACAGGGACTTTGCGCTGCGGACGTTGGAAGCGGCACAGACGGCCGGAGCCGACAGCTTGGTCTTATGCGACACCAACGGCGGCACGCTGACGGCACGATTGGGGGAGATCGTCGAGGACGTGCGCAAGCACTTCGACGGCGTGATCGGCATCCACACGCACAATGACTCCGAGTTGGCCGTGGCGAACGCCATCGCGGCTGTGGAACTTGGCGCCACGCATGTCCAGGGCACCGTCAACGGCTATGGAGAACGCTGCGGCAACTGCAATTTGGTCCCCACGATCTGCAACTTGGAGCTAAAGCTCGGACATACTGTCATCGGGCGGGAGAACGTGGCCAAGCTGACGGCGTTCGCCAATTACATCGCTGACACCGCCAATCTGAGGCTTGCCAACGGCAGCGCTTTTGTGGGCAAGAGCGCCTTCGCCCATAAGGGCGGCATCCATGTCAGCGCCGTACTGCGGGACGCGGAAACCTACGAGCACATCAAGCCGGAGGAGGTCGGCAACGAGCGGCGCGTGCTAGTCAGCGACCTGTCCGGGCGCAGCAACATCACCTTCAAGCTGCAGGAGAAGGGCTGGGACGACAAGTTGACCGCGGACGCTCGCAGGGACGTGCTCGAGCGCATCAAGCAGCTCGAGTTTGAGGGCTACGAGCTGGAGGCGGCCGATGGCTCGTTCGAATTGTTGATTCGGCAGGCCCTCTCTGACCGGCGCGAACTGTTCAAGCTCGACTCAATGGAGATGTCACTGCAAAAGCAGGGGCGGGACCACAGCCGGTGCCAGGTGAGCATGTGCGTGGAAACGCCGGGGGGCACGAAGAGAGCCCAGGTCTGCGCGGCCGGGCCCTTCGACGCCATGGCGGGGGCGTTGCGGCAGTGCTTGTCAAGCGACTACCCAGAAGTGGCGGAAATTCGCCTGGTGGACTACAAGGTGCGCGTACTGGACCCCGGCAAGGGCACGGCGGCGAAGGTGAGGGTGCTGATCAATTGGGCCGATCACGCGGACAATTGGACGACGGTGGGCGTGTCGGACGACGTGCTTGAAGCGAGCTGGAACGCCCTGTGCGATTCGGTGCGGCTCGAACTGCTGCGGGCACAACAGCCCGTGCCCGTGGCCGGCGCGGGATCCGCCTAGCGCCCCGGCCGATCAGCCCGGGCGTTGCGGACGCAGCTTGGCCCGCGCGGACAGGATCTCCTCAAGCCGCTTGGCAATGCGTTCCTCGATCCCGCGACTCGTTGGAGCGTAGTAGCGCTTCCCTTCCAGTCCCTCAGGCAGGCAGCTCATGCCGACGAGGGCGCCCTCGCTCGCGTGCGCGTGTTCATAACCCTCGGCGTAGCCTTGGTCGCGCATCAGCTTGGTCGGTGCGTTGCGCAGATGCAGCGGTACCTGGCGCGCCGGACCGGTGCGCACGTCGGAGCGTGCGCTTCCAAGCGCCTTGTAGACCGCGTCCGACTTGGGTGCCACGGCGAGGTACACCGCGACTTGCGCCAAGAAAAGATCGCCCTCGGGCTCACCCACGAGGCGGAACGCGTCTACCGCCGCAGTCGCCAGTTCCACTGCGCGCGGGTCCGCGAGCCCGATGTCCTCGGCCGCCATGCGTACCAGCCTGCGCCCGATGTAGAGCCGATCTTCTCCGCCTTCCAGCATGCAGGCGAGCCAGTACAGTGCTGCGTCTGGATCACTGGAGCGCACTGATTTGTGCAACGCCGAGATCAGGTTGAAGTGTGCATCGCCATGCTTGTCGTAGCGGGGCAGGCGACGCTGCAGCACATCCCGCAGTAACTCCTCGGTGGCGGTCTTGCCCGCGGCGGCTTGCGCCAGCGCTTCCAGTGCGAGCAGCGCAGCCCTCGCGTCCCCGCCTGCATAGGTTGCGATGCGCTCCAGCTGGGCTTGTGGCACTTGAGCCGCGTAGGTGGCGAGGCCGCGCTCGGCGTCATTCAGGGCCGCGAGTTGGAGTTTGAGCAACTGCTCCATGCTTAGCGGCTCAAGCGTGTAGACCTTGGCGCGCGATAGCAGGGGCGCGATAACTTCGAAGGACGGGTTCTCGGTAGTCGCTCCGATCAAGATGATGTCGCCGCGTTCCACGAATGGAAGGAAGGCGTCCTGTTGCGCCTTGTTGAAGCGGTGAATCTCGTCGACGAACACGATGGTGCGACGACCCGCCCGGCGTAGCCGCTGGGCGTCGGCGAGCACCGCCTTGACATCCTTGATGCTGCTCAACACGCCGCTGAAGGCCACGAATTCGCAGCTCGTTGTCTCGGCGATGACGCGCGCCAGCGATGTCTTGCCGACTCCGGGCGGACCCCACAGGATCATGGAGCCGAGTTCGTCCGCTTCGATCTGGCCGCGCAATGGCTTGCCAGGTCCGATCAAGTGCTGCTGGCCGAAAATTTCGTCCGCCGTGCGGGGACGCATGCGCTCGGGCAGAGGCCTTGCGCCATTGGCGGCAGCATCGTTGGCACGGGGCTCGAACAGGCTCACGGAAGTTGAGCCCGGCGTGCGGACTCGTACAGCACGATCGCCGCGGCGATCGCCGCGTTGAGAGACTCGACCGACTGGGTCGGGATGGCCACTGGCGTCGCGGCGGCCAGCAGGAGCGGGCTGACACCGTGCGTCTCCGAGCCGATCACAATGGCTGCGTTGGCGGATAGATCAGCCTCGGCGAGTGCCAGCCCTTGGCCGGTGGTGGCGGCGAGCACGGTCTTGCCGTGCTGCTGGGCCAGAGCCAGGAACTCCGCTGCCCCGAGCTTGTGCAAGAAGGGCACGCGGAACAGCGATCCGGCTGAGGCCCTCAGGGCTTTCGGATTGGTGGGGGCGGCCGAGCCTTTGAGGAATACGACGCCGGACGCGCCGAAGGCCTCCGCCGTGCGGGCGATCGTGCCGGCGTTGCCCGGGTCTTGGACGCCGTCCAATACGACCGTGAGCCCCGACAGCACCGTTGCGGCGTCCCAGTTCCGTAGCTGTACCAGCGCCAGTACACCTTGGTTACGAGTGGTCGTGGCAAGGTCTTGGAAAAGCCGGTCGGCGACCGGATGCAGCGGCACTTGGCGGTGTGGCGGCATGGCGGCGCCAACGCTCTCCTGCACGCGTTCACTGGCAAACACGCGTTGGATGCGGACTTCGGAGCGAATCGCTTCCTGCAGCAGGTGCGGCGATTCCGCTAGTGCAAAACCATCGGCCGTGGTGGTGCCGCGCGCGGCAACCTGGCGCAGCTGCTTCAGCCAAGCGTTGCTCCGGCTGGTGATTGTTTCTTGGCGGTAGGACACTGGTCGGGGGCCGGGCGGGGCAGCCCCTAAGCTTCAGCGTAATATGATCAGCTATGCAGGAGTGCGCGCGGCTGCCCGTCAACGCGAGTTGTCCGCCGCTTGACGCCGTACGGCGGGCGAGCTCGCTGATCCGTCTCGGCCGCGTCGTCGCGGTTCGCACCGACACCCTCTACGGGCTGTTAGCCGATGCCTCCGATGAGGCCGCAGTGCGCCGGGTCTTTCGCGCCAAGGGGCGCCCTGAGAGCAAGCCGATCTTGGTCTTGGTCGATTCCATGACACAGTTAGCTCGGCTCGTGCGGGAGTTCCCCCCGGAGTTCTCTGTGCTGGCGCGTGCATTCTGGCCGGGACCGCTGACAATGGTGCTGCCAGCGAGCGACCGCGCTTCGTCTTTGGTCACGGCTGGCCTGGGCACGGTGGCGGTACGCCAGCCCAGCTCGCCCTTGGTGCGCTCTTTGGCGCGCCATGCGGGACGTGCTCTGACCGGGACCAGCGCGAACCTATCCGGGCGACGGGGGGCGCGCAGCGCCGACGAAGTGGTGTCTCAACTGCGGTATCGCGTCCCGCTCGTGCTGGATTCGGGCCGCGTGAGCAAGTCGGATCCATCGACCATCGTCGACCTGACCGCCGGCCCGCCGCGGATCCTGCGGCAGGGACGGGTCAGCCAGGCCGCCATCGAACGAGCCCTGTCTTCTCGGATCGTGCAACCTTGACGCCGGGTTCGCGTCTATACAAGGGAGACCTGGGAGGGCTCGCAGCATGATTTCTAGGAGAGCGTTTGCGCTCGCAGTTCCTGCGTTGGCCACGATGGCGCGCGGTCTGCGCGCGGCAGAAGTGGACGGCAAGTGGGAGGCCGAGATCGAGGGGCCGCAAGGCTCGACCGCCATTGTCTTCGACCTAAAGGCCGATGGCGAGATGCTGACCGGCACGGTTGGCAACGACACGATGGGAGCCGCCGAGATCCAAGACGGCAAGATCTCCGGGGATCAAGTCGAGTTCGTTCAAGTGATGCAGCGAGGTAACTTCCAGATCCGCTTCAATTACGCCGGTAAGGTCTCGGGCGACGAGATGGAGCTTACCCGCACAATGCAGCGTCCGGGCGGTCCCGGTGGCGGCCAAGGCCCCGGCGGTGGTCGCGGTCCCGGCGGTGGTCGGCCCGGCGGGGCTCAAGGCGGTGCTCGGCCGGGCGGCGGCCCCGGCGGCGGTCGCGGTGCTGGGGGCCAGGGTGGCGCCGGTGGCGCTCGCCGCGGCATGGGTCGCGCACTGACCTTCACGGCCCAGCGGGTCATGTGAACTGCGCCGATGCGTCGGCGTTGCACGTCGGCGTTTCGGTCTTGGCCCGCCAGAACGCGCTTCGATACTGCGGTGCGCTCGAATCGCGATACCATCTAGGTCATCGTGGACTGGCCAACATCAGCCGCCTATGTTGCGATCGTGGTGTTGGCCTTGCTGAACGCTTGGGCAGTCACACGCCTTGACGTGACTGTGCGTCGAGAGGACGACGACTAGCGCCGATGGAGCTCTTGGCAGCCCATTGGCCGGTCCTGTTGTGCCTGCTGGTCTACCTCGCGGCCTGCTTCGCGATCGGCTGGCACTTCAGCCAGCGCGCATCGCGCGGAGTCGCCGACTTCTATATCGCCAAGCGCAGTGTGCCCGGGTGGGTCGTGTCGCTGGCGTTTTTCTCGACGTTCGCCAGCACGAACACGTACATCGGTCAAGCCGGCCAGGCGTTCGCGTCCGGCTTGAGCTGGGCGTGGGTCGGGGTGCTGTGGACCGCGTTCTGCATGGTCTCGTGGCTGCTGCTGGGGCCCCGCCTGCGCAATCAGACCGTCGGTCTGAAGTCCGTAACGGTCCCGGACTACTTCGACTTCCGCTACCGCAGCCCGCTTTCTCGGCCAACTCGTGTGCTGTCGGCACTCACGATCCTATTCGCCACCTTGTGGTACATGGCTGGCATCGCCAAGGGCTGCGCACACCTGCTGGAGACGGTGCTAGACGTGCCGTACGGCTGGGGCGTGCTGGCAATCCTGGGATTCACTTGCGCCTACACCGTTATGGGCGGCATGTACAGCGTTCTGTGGACCGATGCGCTCCAAGGAGTGATGATGCTGCTGGTGGCGGTGGTCATGGCTGCGATTCCCTTCGTATACGCCGGCGGAGTGGGGCCGCTCTTCGAGCGCATCTCGCAGACCAGCCATGTATCGGCGGCCGGCACTCCGATTGGCGACGGCTTGGTGACGTTCGGCGCGCTCGTCTCGGTAACGTACATCGTGGGCATCGGCTTGTCGGTCGGCATGAAGCAAATCGCCGAGCCGCGCTGCTTGGTGCGCTTCTATTCGATTGACAGCGCGGCCGGGATGCGCTTCGCCATGATTTGGACGCCGGTTTTCTTGGGTGTGTCTCTGGTTTGCGTGATGGGGCTGGGGGCGCTCGTGCACGGCATGGCGAGTGATCAAGAGGCAGCCGCACTGATCGCTAATACGGACCAAGTCGTGGGCTTCATGCTCGCCAAGTTCGACAACACTGCGGTGAGTGCGTTCTGCATCACCGGACTGTTTGCCGCGGGCATGTCATCGCTGGCTTCGGTCATGCTGATCGTTGGCACGGCGGCCGTGGGCGACATCCGCAATCTGTGGGTGCGCTCCGATCCGCTCTCGACGGTGCGCTGGACTCGGGTCGCGATCGTCGTCTACTCCGGGGTGGTCGCGCTGGTCACCCTGTTCCCTCCGGCGGGGGTGGTCGAGTTGACCAGCTTCTCGGGAGCTGTGTTTGCCGCTGGCTTTTTCCCGGCGGTGTTTGGCGGCCTGTACTTGCGCTGGGGCACTGGGCACGGAGCGTTCTGGTCGATGCTAGCCGGGATGGTAGCGACGCTGGTGTGGCGGTTTGGGGTCCGATTCAACGTCGAGGGGCTGCAGGACGTGCATGAGATCATCCCGGCCTTCTGCCTGTCGCTGGCTGTCTATGTGGTGGTGAGCCGCATGACTCATCGGCACCAGCCGCCCGCGGATCATGTGGCGCGAGTGTTCGGCGACTGACGGGATCGGCGTTGACGGACGGTCTCTGCGGGCCGTGGGTAGCTGGGCAGCGGTGCGCCGGATGGGCGGGAGCCAGCGGGCAGTTCGAATACCGGTCTCGGAAGGCTACGCGGAGTCCACAACCGGGGCCAATCGTCATCCGTGTTGGGCAGCGCCAATGCGCGGCAACTGCTCGGCCGACCGCTCGAACACGCCGTGAGCAGCCACTTGCGATGCTGTGCCGCTCGCCCCCAAGAGGAGCCTCGGGCCTGACCTATACTTGGGAATCGGATTTCCGATGGCTACGCCGTTCGTCCACCTGCACTGCCACACCGATTACTCCCTCCTCGACGGGGCTTGCCACATCCCGCGGCTGATGAAAATCGCCGCCGAGCGGGAGTGGCGGGCTGTGGCGATCACCGACCACGGCAACCTCTTCGGCGCGGTCAACTTCTACTCGGAGGCTGAGAAGATCGGCGTCAAGCCGATCATCGGTTGCGAGATCTACACCGTCGCCGGCGACCACAGGCTGCACGACGCCAGCATGCGCTACCACCACTTGCTGCTGCTGTGCAAGAACGAGACAGGCTACCGCAACCTCATCGATCTCGTCTCCACGGCGTATACCGAAGGTTTCTACTACAAGCCGCGGATCAGCAAGGACCTCCTGGCGCGCTACGCGGACGGCCTGATTTGCCTGTCGGCATGCCTGCGAGGCGACTTGCAAGAGGCGTTGTTGCAGCAGGGCTACGAGGAAGGCCGCAAGCTGGCCTACGAGTACCAAGACATCTTCGGCAAGGAAAACTTTTTCTTGGAGATCCAAGACCACGGCCTTGAACTCGACAAGAAACTGATCCCGCTCCAACTGCGCCTCGCGCGTGAGACAGGCATTCCGCTGGTGGCGACCAACGACGCGCATTACCTGACGAAGGAGGACGCCGGGGCCCACGAGGCCTTGCTATGCGTCCAGACCGGCAAGACGCTCAGCGACAAGAACCGGATGCGCTTCGAGACCAAGGAGTTCTATCTCAAGAGCCGCGCAGAGATGGCGGCGCTGTTCGATGGCGACGAGGGCCCGCTGGACCGCACCTGGGAGATCGCCCAGATGTGCGACCTCAAGCTCCAGCCGATCGCGAACCCGTTTCCCAAGTTCGAGGTGCCGTCCGGCCAGACCATCGATACCTATTTCGAGTACGTCGCCCGGCAGGGCTTTGAGGTGCGCCGGGCCCGCTTGGAGGCGCTGGCCGCCAAGGGCCTGCTGCGCAGGCCGCTGGAAGAGTACGCCGAACGGCTGGACTACGAGATCAAAGTTATCCAGCAGATGCAGTACTCCGGATATTTTCTGATCGTCTGGGACTTCATCCGCTATGCCCGGCACAAGCAGATCCCTGTCGGCCCAGGACGCGGGTCTGCGGCGGGTTCGCTGGTCGCTTACGCGATGTCGATCACCGACATCGATCCGCTGCAATACGGCCTGCTCTTCGAGCGCTTCCTGAACATCGAGCGGAAGTCGATGCCCGACGTGGACATCGATTTCTGCATGAATCGGCGGGGGGAGGTGATCCAGTACGTCACCGAGAAGTACGGCCGCGAGCAGGTCTCCCAGATCATCACCTTCAACACCATGGCGACCAAGGCCGCCATCAAGGACGTCGGGCGGGTGATGGACCTAAGCTTCGGGCAGGTCGATCGGCTCACCAAGATGGTGCCGAACGTCCTCAAGATCACCTTGGACCAGGCTATCGAGCAGGAGCCCAAGCTCAAGTCTGCGATGGCCGAGGACCCACGCGTCAACGAAGTGATCCAGACGGCCAAGCGCCTTGAAGGCGTGGCCCGCAACCCGTCTGTGCATGCCGCGGGCGTCGTGATCTCCCCCCAGCCTCTGAAGACGCTGATTCCGATCTACAAGACGAGCAAGGACGAAATCGTCACGCAGTACGACATGAACAGCCTCGAAGCGATGGGGCTGCTCAAGATGGACTTCTTGGGACTGACGACGCTGACGATCATCGAAGACGCCTTTGGCTGGATCGAGAAGCGCACGGGCGAGCGCCTCAGTCAGGACAGCATCCCGCTGGATGATGCCAAGACCTATAAGCTCTTGTCCGAAGGCCTGACCAGCGGCGTGTTCCAGTTCGAATCCAAGGGCATGCGGGACATCTGCCGCCGCTACAAGCCGGAGCGCCTGGAGGATCTGTGCGCGCTCAACGCGCTGTATCGGCCCGGGCCGATACAAGGCGGCATGATTCCCGACTTCATCGACCGCAAGCACGGTCGCAAGCCGGTCAGGTACCTGCTGCCGGAGATCGAGCCCCTGCTCAAGGAGACCTACGGGGTCATCGTCTACCAAGAGCAAGTCATGCAGGTTGCCAACCTCGTGGCGGGCTACTCGCTCGGAGAGGCGGACCTGCTGCGTCGCGCAATGGGCAAGAAGAAGGCGAAGGAGATGGCCGAGCATCGCGCCAAGTTCCTCAGCGGTGCCGGCGAGCGCGGCTTTCCCGAAGCGGCCACCTCGAAGCTCTTCGACCTCATGGAGCAGTTCGCCGGCTACGGCTTCAACAAGTCGCATTCGGCCGCCTACGGCTTTCTCGCATACATCACCGCGTTCCTCAAGACGCACTACACGGTCGAGTTCATGGCGGCCCTGCTGACTGCGGAATTGCACAACGCGGAGAAGGTGCGGCTGTACCTCAACGAGTGCCGCGACATGGGCATCCGTATCCTGCCGCCCGACATTGAGGCCTCGTTCTGGGATTTCACCCCAGCCGGTGACAAGCAGATCCGCTTCGGGCTCGGTGCCATAAAGAACGTCGGCAAGGCCGCCGTCGAGTCCGTCATCGAAGTGCGGCAGCGCCGGGATTCCGGTTTCGAGTCCCTGTTCGAGTTCTGCAAGGCGGTTGATTGGGGCAAGATCAACAAGCGCATGATGGAGAGTGCCATCAAGGCCGGCGCCATGGACAGTCTCGGCGGGCACAGGGCGCAGATGCTAGCCGGGCTGGACACCGTGATCGAGAGCAGCCAGCGGGCCCAGCGCGACGAGGAGCTGGGGCAGGAATCGCTGTTCGGCGGTCCGGCGGTTAGCGACGAGAGCAACCTCGTCAGACTGCCCGACGTGGAGGAATGGCCTGCCTCGGAACGGCTCGCCCACGAAAAGGAGATGCTCGGCTTCTATGTGACGGGCCACCCCTTGGATTCTTTCGAAGAAGCTGTCGAGGAGGTCGGCACCCACACCGCCACCTCGCTCGACAAGGTCGACAACGGGCACTCGGTGTCGATCTGCGGCATGTTGCACAGTGTCCAGCGCCGAAGGAACAAAGAAGGCCGCCCGTGGGCGTCAGCGGTCTTGGAAGACCGCGACGGCAGCGTTGAGCTCCTCGTGTTCGCGAACCAATTCGAGCGAGTGGAACAGAGGCTGGTCCAAGATCAGCCGGTGCTCGTGGCCGGTGCCGTCCGCGCCGAGGACGAGTCCGGCCGCAGGGTGTCGGTCGAAGATATCACGCTCCTCAAGGACGCCCGCGCTCCCCGACCAGAACAGGCATCTCTGACCCTGAAATTGAACGGCGACAGTGAGATATCATCGGTTGCGAGTCGCCTCCGGGCCTTGGTTGACGGCCATCCCGGGGAGACCAATCTGCGCATTCGCTTAGAGCGGCCGCGCCAGTACTTGGTTGTCTTTGACATCGACGCCCGCGTCAACCCAAGCCGGCGCTTCCGCGAGGAGGTCGCGGGACTGTGCGGCCAGAATGCGCTCGAGTTGCTCGGCTAGGCCCTGGCGGGCCGGATCGGTTTCGCACTGGCAGCCGGCCGGTACAGGCGGGTATAAACTGTAAGCAAGGGAGATTCCTGATGAAGCCCGTTGCATTGCTGGTATCGATCCTCGCTACGCTGCCCATTTGGGCGGGTGAACCGGTCACGTTCCACCGAGATGTCGAGCCGGTGCTGCAAGCCAACTGCCAGCAGTGCCACCGTCCCGGCGAAGCGGCCCCGATGTCGTTGCTCACCTACGAATAGACTCGACCTTGGGCGCGGGCGATCCACGAGGCTGTGGCGTTGGACCGGATGCCGCCGTGGTTTGCTGATGCGCGTTTCGGCGAATGGTCGAACACTCACGCGCTCACCGCTGAAGAGAAGCGGGTGCTCATCGAATGGGCTGAGACCGGCGCGCCGCGCGGAAATCCTACCGATGCCCCTGCCCCTCTTGAATTCGTCGAGGGATGGAACATCGGCCAGCCCGATCTCGTGCTCGAGATGCCCACTCCGTTCCGGGTTCCTGCGGATGGCACGATCGACTACCAATACCTAGTGATCCCGACAGGCTTAGACGAGGACAAGTGGGTTAGCGCCGCCGAGGTTCGCCCCGGCAACCGAGCGGTGGTGCATCACGTACTCGCCTACATTCGCCCCAGGGGGTCCTATTGGCTGGAAGGGGCCGAGCCGGGCAAGATCTTCGTGCCCCGAGCGACCACCAAAGCGCAGCGCAAGCGAGCCCGCAGCGAGTTTCGTGACATCTTGGTCGGGTTCGCGCCTGGCACCGAGGCGGTATCTTATCAGGGGACCGATACTGCCAGGCTACTGCCGGCCGGAGCCGACATCGTGCTCCAATTGCACTACACCGCCTCGGGCAAGGAGGAGTTCGACCGCAGCCGAATCGGCTTGCGCTTCCAGGACGAGCCCCCGGACAAGCGCCTCGTGACATTGGCGGCATCCAACAGCAAATTCGTCATTCCGCCTGGTGCCGCCGCGCATCCGGTCGCATCCAAGTGGGTTCTCAGCAGGGACATCGAGTTGACGGGCGTAATGCCCCACATGCACCTGCGCGGCCATGATTTCCGCTTCGAATTGCGTTACCCGGACGGGCGCAGCGAGACCTTGCTGAATGTGCCGGAGTATGACTTCGACTGGCAGTTTTTCTACTACCTCAAGCAGCCGATGCACCTGCCAGCGGGCACTGTCATCGACTGCCTGGCTCACTTCGACAATTCGCCCAACAACCCGGACAATCCAGACCCTTCGGAAGAGGTTCGCTGGGGCGACCAGAGTTGGGAGGAGATGATGATCGGGTTCTTCGAGATCGCGATTGACTCCGATTCCAGCCTGCGGCCCTACCTTACGCAGGGCAAGCAGTCCCGGTCGAGCGCTGATTGATTCCACGCTTGTGCGAGGCCGCGGTGCTGCGCCGGTGCCGAGACAGCCCGATTCACTTGGCCTGGCGGGTGCGCCGTGCTTGGATTGCTTGTGCAGTTCTGGCCCTGGCTTGGCCCTCTGGGCGCAGCCTCGGGCACGAAGCCATCAGCACGGAGCTAACCTGGACGCGCGATGTGTCGCGTGTCTTCCTCAACCGCTGCGCCGGCTGCCACCGCGACGGAGGGGCGGGGCCAATGCCGCTAACCACGTATGCCGAGGTGCGCCCGTGGGCCAAGGCCATCAAGCATCAGGTGTTGACCCGCGGCATGCCGCCTTGGGGGGCTGTGAAGGGATTTGGCGCCTTTCGCAACGATCGCAGCCTGTCGCAGCCTGAGATCGCCCTGATCTCCAGCTGGGTCGAGGGCGGGGCTCCCGAAGGGGATCCCTTGTTCGCTGCGCAATTCCATGTCCATGCAGCCGATGTGGATGAGGCGGCACCGAATGCAGGTCGCCTGACCGTGCGTGGGACGCTAGCGCTGGAACGGGCCTTGGTGGCGACGGGCGTCAGCGTCGGTCGCGCCGTCACGGCAGAGTGGCTGCAGATCACCGCGCACCGGCCGGACGGCAGCGTCGAACACTTGCTCTGGCTGCGCGAACCGCGACCTCAGGGGAATGCGGACTACTGGTTCCTCAAGGACGTTTCCCTGCCGGCTGGGACGCGCTTGATCTGCCGGCCAGAGACCGTCGAGGTGGACCTCAGGCTTGCCGCCGGACCAGCTGATTCGGGCCGCTAGGGAGAGGATAGTCGGCGCTATCTCCGACTCCGTCGCCTGCCCGCGGGAGGCCGTATGCCAGCGTGTCGGGAAGCCAGCTCAGCCAGAGCGAGCCGAAGGCCTCCGCGCGGCGACGGTCCGTGTCTGACTAGCTGGGCAGGGAAGGCTCCGAACAGGATTTGGGCACTCGGCGGGCAGTACCCTTCAATCCTGCTCTACGAGCAGTCCGGCAGCCTTCCAAGCGCGCCAGCCTCCGGCGAGCGAGTAGACATTCCTGTAGCCCATCTGTTGCAGGGCATCGGCGGCTAGTGCCGAGCGGTACCCGCCTCCGCAATAGAGCACGATCTTGGCGTCAACATCGGGGATGGCCGCTTCGATGTCGCGCTCGATGATGCCCTTGCCCATGTGGCGTGCGCCGGCGGCGTGCGCGGCGTTCCACTCGGATTCCTCGCGTGTGTCGATCAGCGCGAACTCGTTTCCGCCGGCAATGTCGTTGGCGACTTCGCCGACCGTGATTTCGCGAATGCGCGTCTTGGCGTCGTTGACCAGCGCGAGAAACCGTTCGGAGTGCTGCATGCGCTGACTGCCAGACTCTAGAACTCGTACTTGACCCCGAGCTTAGCTTCAACTTCGGTCGCGGGCACCATGTCGATCGCGTCCCACGGGCAGCCGTCAAGGAAGGTTCCGTCGGGGCCCTTGGAGATGCACTGCTTGCAACCGATGCAGGTCTGACCGTCAACCTCGATGCGCCCGAACGGGGGGTGGTCTTCGTCAGGAATCCAGTACATGCACTCGTCCACCGGGCAGTAGTTGATACAGACCGGCGAGCCGGCGCAACCGGTGCAGTTCTCGTTCGTGACGGCAAGGATCGCGGGTTTCTTCTTGCGGTTGCCCGTCATGCCGCCCTCCGACCACGGCCAGCCCTTTTCGTGGGGGGCGGACAGAGGCTCTAAGGCTGCGATGCGCGCCGCCTCCTCGCGGGCTTTGCGGCGGCGTTCCTCGGCAGCGGCCTTGCGGCGGTCAGCGGCGCCCGCCGCGGCAGCCTTGGCTGCGGCCGCCGGGGGCGCCGCAGTCTTGGTCGGATCTTGGTTGGGCTCGTCTGGCATGGCGCTGTCGGGCTGGAAGTCCTACTATACCGCGCTTGCGCCCGACAGTTCGGCAGGCCGGAGTCGCTCCGGGCAATGCGCCACACTGGAGAGTGGATCTGGGCTGTGACAGGGCGTTTCGAGATCGTAGCCGAATGCCCTCACTCGCGGGCGCGCGCCGGTGTGCTGCACACAGCGCACGGGCCGATCGAAACTCCCGTCTTCATGCCGGTGGGCACCCAGGCGAGCGTCAAGGGGCTGACGCCGCGGCAACTTCAGCAAGATCTCTCCGCCAGCATGGTGCTGGCGAACACCTACCATCTGTGGCTGCGCCCTGGGGAAGCCACCGTGCGCAGCGCCGGCGGGCTGCATAAGTTCATGGGCTGGAGCGGTGGGATTCTCACGGATTCCGGAGGATACCAAGTCTTCAGCCTGGCCAAGCTCCGCCGCATCCGCGAGGAGGGCATCGAATTCCGCTCCCACCTTGACGGCGAGCGGCGCTTTCTGAGTCCCGAAGCGGCCATCGACATCCAGGGCTGCCTCGGCAGCGACGTAATGATGGTGCTGGACGAATGCACGCCGTACCCCTGCGGGGAAGCTGACGCCCGCGCTTCCATGGAACTGACGCTGAGCTGGGCGGCCCGCTCCTTCGCCCACTGGAAGCAAGTCGCGGCGCCAGCGCCCGGGATGCTGTTCCCCATCGTGCAAGGGTCCATGCATGCCGGGCTGCGCCGCGAATGCGCGCGGCGGCTGGTCGAATTAGACGCGCCGGGCTACGCGATTGGAGGGCTTTCCGTCGGCGAGCCTCGGCCCCTGAGCTATGAGATGACCGCCTCGTGCGAGCGCGAACTGCCCCGGCACAAGCCGCGCTACGCCATGGGAGTGGGCATGCCGCACGAAATCGGCGAATACGTTGCGCTGGGCATCGACATGATGGATTGCGTGCTTCCCACGCGCAACGCACGCAACGGCTGCTTGTTCACTGCCAGCGGGAAGCTCATGATCAAGAACGCGATCCACGCGCAATCCCATGTGCCCGTTGATGAGGACTGTCGCTGTTACACGTGCCGGAATTTCACACGCGCCTACCTGCGCCACTTGTTCCTGGCCAGGGAAATGCTCTACGGCACCTTGGCCACGTTGCACAATCTGTGGCTCTACCTTGACAGGATGCGGCAGTTCCGGCAAGCTATTATTGAAGGGAGCCTGCCGCGGTGTTTGCGGCAGTTCTCGGCAAGTCTGGAACCCGGCGGCTGACCAAGCTGTGGATTTGGCATTCTGCCTGAGCAGGCACACGCATTTTCGCTATAGTGGTTGTTTGCTTCGGGCGTCGCGCCCGGTCGCCTGTTCCCCCCTCGACTGATCCCAGTGTACGTGCTCTCTGCGGAACAACTTGCCTCGTGGCAACCCTCGCCCGCGCTGCTGCTGCAGCAGTCGGGGCTCGGGTCCCTCATGCCCATCCTCCTGATGGTCGTGATCTTCGTCGTGTTGGTCATCTTGCCCGCCCGCAAGCGCCAGAAGAAGCTCGACGAGATGCTGGCCAACTTGACGACGGGCGACAAGGTCGTTACGAACGGCGGACTCACCGGCACGGTCGTCGGGTTGGCCGAGGGCCGTGTCACGCTGCGCATCCCGCCGGACGGCTTGAAGCTCGAATTTGCCCGCACCGCAGTGGTCGGGATGGCGGAGAAGACCGACGGCTAGGGCCGGTCGCAACGAAGGGTCGAGATGAAAAGTCGCTTCGGACTCAAGATCGCCATCGTGGTCGCGGTCTTTGTGCTCTGCTTCTGGCGCGTGATAGGCTTCTCGCCGAGCCTTGATGCGATCAAGCAGAACTTGGCGGACAACATTGCCCTCGGCTTGGACCTCAAGGGCGGCACGCATCTGATCCTGCAGGTACAAGTGCAGGACGCCCTCAAGTCCGAGGCCGACCAGACGATCGATCGGATCAGGACACGGCTGGCGCGCGCTGAAATCTCCTACACCGGCATTCGGCGTAACGATCCCGCCTCGATCGAGGAGGCGGATTCGATTGAGATCCAAGTCGAAGGCACGCCCACAGACCGGGTCAGCGATGTCCGGGCCATCTTCGAGGAAGAAGCACCCAGTTGGCTGTCGGCCTCTTCTGGCGGCAGCTCCTTTGCGCTCACGCTGCGCCCCAGCGAGTTGCTGCGGCTGAAATCGGAGACGTTGCAGCAGTCGATGTCGACGATCGAGAATCGCATCAACGGGCTAGGCCTGACCGAGCCGGTGATCCAGCAGCACGGCCGCGCCGAAGCCGAGCACGAGATCTTGGTCCAACTGCCCGGCGTCAGCGACCCGGCGCGCGTGATGAATCTGCTGCAAATGTCGGCGCAGCTGGAAATCACGAAAGAGATCGGCGGCCCGTTCGGCTCGCCCGAGGCGGCCCGCTCGCAGAATAACGGGATCCTGCCGGCCAACAGCGAACTTGCGCGGTACACGGATCGCGGTCGTAACGATTGGTACCTGCTGGAGCGCAATCCCATCGTGACCGGCCGCGACCTGCGCGGCGCTACCGCCGGGCGCGACACCCAGAATCCGGGTGCCTGGCAGGTCGGATTCAGCCTTTCGCGCCAGGCAGGCCAGCGTTTCGGGATCTTCACCGCAGCCAACATCGGACAGAATCTAGCCGTGGTGCTGGACGACAACATTCA
Organism: Bryobacterales bacterium; assembly: GCA_965207255.1. Taxonomy (GTDB): domain Bacteria; phylum Acidobacteriota; class Terriglobia; order Bryobacterales; family UBA6623; genus VXMF01. The sequence goes on from OZ242276.1 coordinate 3,975,096, forward strand.
AAGCGTGGCTTCGATTGAATCGCGCATCGAGTCCGAGGGTGTCATCAACAACATCGATTCGCAGACCGAGGCGCTTGACCTGGCGCTGGTGTTGCGCGCCGGCGCCCTGCCGGCCTCGGTGGTCTATCTCGAGGAGCGCACGGTTGGCGCGTCGCTGGGGGCGGATTCGATCCGCCAGGGCGTGCGCAGCGCGCTGTTCGGCGTGGCCATCATCGTGCTGATGATGTTGGTCTATTACAAGGCGGCCGGGATCAATGCGAACGTGGCGCTGTTCTTCAACCTGCTGATCCTGCTCGCCGTGCTCAGCGCCTTCGGGTTTACGTTGACGCTGCCCGGCATTGCGGGCATCATCCTGACGATCGGCATGGCGGTGGACGCCAACGTCTTGATTTTCGAGCGCATTCGCGAGGAATTGCGCGAGGGCAAGGCAGTCGTCGCCGCGCTCAATGCCGGCTTCGGCAAGGCGTTCCTGACGATCATCGACACCAACCTCACGACGATCATCGCGGCCGCCTTCCTGTTCCTGTTCGGGCGCGGGCCCGTGCGCGGATTCGCCGTCACGCTGGCGATCGGCCTGCTCGCCAACCTGTTCACCTCGGTATTTGTCTCGCGGCTGATTTTTGACCTCACGCTGTGGCGCAAGCAGCAGGTCAAGGAGATGAGCATCTAGGGGCCGGGAACTTCCCGGTGCGGGCCGGTGTCTAGGGGGAACCGAGGCAGGCCGCGGCGCAACGTACTTGTCATGCAACTGATCGGCCAGACCAATATCGACTTCTTGGGGCGTCGCCACATCTTCATCGCCCTGTCTCTCGTCCTGCTGCTGGCGGGCGCGGCCAGCGCGGTGATCAGTGGCGGTCTCAAGTTCGGGATCGATTTCAAGGGCGGCACGCTCGTGTACGTAAAGTTCCTGGAGGCGCCGGACCCCGAGCGCATCCGCGCGGTGCTGCAGGGCAAGGGGCTGAACGTGGCGACCCTGCAGCCGTTTCAGGACAGCCCCGACAGCCATGAGCTCAAGATCGACTTGGACCTGGCGGGCGACGTGGTCGAGACCTCGGGCAAGGCCCAGGTGATCGAGACTCTGCGCGAGATCTATCCGATCGCGGCGGGCAGGCTGGATTTCAACAACGCCAGCTCCGACGCCTTGGGCCAGCGACTGATGGCGAGCCAAGCCCTGCGCGACGCCGGGCACAGCAGCCAGGAGCTGTCCGACGCAGCCGCAACGCTCATCGCTTGGCGCGACCAAGCGCCGCGTTCGGGCCTGGTACGCGACGCTTCCGAGTTCGCCGCGGTGCCGGACGTGCCCGAGAGTGTTCTTGCCGCGGTGAGGCAGGAAACGGAGCTGGGAGCGTTCCATATCGGCGGCGTTGAGGTCGTTGGACCGAAAATCGGGGCAGAATTGCAGTGGCAGGCCATCAAAGCTACCCTATTCGCCCTTGCGGGTATGCTAGTCTACATTGCATTCCGGTTCGAGTGGATCTACGGCGTCGCCGCCGTGATTGCCGTCTTTCATGACGTTTTTATTACCATCGGGTTCTTCTCGCTGTTCGGGCGGGAGATCGAGTTGACAGTAGTGGCAGCATTGTTGACACTAGTTGGCTACTCGATGAATGACACGATCGTGATCTTCGACCGTGTCCGCGAGAACCGCAATGCGATTCGGAGGTCCAGCTTGACCGAACTGCTGAATCTCAGCATCAACCAGACGCTCAGCCGCACCGTGCTGACGTCGGGCTTGACATTGATCGCTGTGGTGTGTCTGTTTGTCTTTGGGGGGGAGGTCCTGCGCAGCTTCTCGTTCGCCCTAGTGGTGGGCGTGCTGGTGGGCACCTACTCCTCGATCTTCATCGCCAGCCCAGTGCTGCTGTGGGGCCAAGGTCTGCTGACCGCGCGGGCCCCGGGCGTGCGGGTGGGCCGGCGAGCTTGAGTATGGCAAGGTATCTTGGGAGGAACTTGCAACCATGTTTGAAGACGCCTTAATGGAAAACGTTCAGAAAGGGACTTCGCGCTGGTCGGTCGTACTGTCTACCGTGCTGCAGCTGGCGTTGGTCGGGGTCGTGCTGCTGATCCCGCTGATCAACTACTACGAGTTGCCGGACGCCGACTTCATGACGTTCTTGACGGCGCCGCCGCCGCCGCCGCCGCCGCCGCCCCCGCCTGCCGCCGTGGTGCAGGTGAAGGCGGTCCCGAAGGAATTCGACAGCGGTGCACTGACGCAGCCGGTCGCCATCCCCGACAAGGTTGCCATCATCGAAGAGGACATCGCTGCGCCTAGCGCCGGCATCGCCGGCGTGGTTGGAGGCGTCCCCGGCGGCAGCGTCGGCGGGCAGCTCGGCGGCGTGCTGGGTGGCATCATCACGGCCGCGGCTTCGAACGCGCCGCCGCCGCCGCCCCCGCCGCCAGTCAAGAAGAAGGCGCCTCCGAAGCGCATTCGCGTGGGCGGCAACGTCGCCAAGGCGCGCCTGACGCGCCAAGTGCGCCCGCAGTACCCGCCGCTGGCCCGCCAGGCCCGGATCCAGGGCACTGTCAAGCTGTCGGCGGTGATTTCCAAGGACGGCTCGATCCAGAAGCTGGAGGTGATGTCGGGCCATCCGCTCTTGGTCCCGTCCGCGCTGGCGGCTGTGAAGCAGTGGCGCTACAAGCCGACGCTGCTGAACGGCGAGGCGGTCGAGGTGCTGACAAATATCGACGTGAACTTCACCCTAAGCGGCTGAGGCTAGCGTCCTAGATCTCCCCTCGGGGGAGTCGGGCTGACCGGGCGGCGCAGAGGCGCTGTCCGCCAGGCTCGGCACGAACAGTTGGTCAACGGAATCCGTTGTTTCTTTAGGAGGAAAAACAAGCAACATGCTTTCGCAATTCGCAACCACCGCCTTCTTGCTCCAGCAGGAAGTCGGATTTGACATGATGTCGATGTGGAACCAGATGGGGTTTGCGGCCAAGGCCGTCGTCATCGTCATGTTCCTGATGTCGGCGTGGTCGATCGGAGTGATGATCGACCGTGGATTGGCGTACTTCGCCGCCAAGAAGCAGTCCAAGGAGTTCGCCCCGGCTGTCGCCGGCGCCTTGCGCAGCGGCAAGCTGGACGAGGCGATCAAGCTCTCGGAAGGCTTCAAGAAGAGCCATCTCGCAAAGGTCGTCTCGGCCGGCTTGTCTGAGTTCAAGTCGCACGACGCGGGCAGCGATGTCCCGGGTCGCACGGTCGACGCTTCCAAGCGGGCCTTGGAGCGGGCGCAGGCGATCACGCACGCCGAGCTGAACCGCGGTCTCAGCGGACTGGCCACGATCGGCTCGACAGCGCCGTTCGTCGGGCTGTTCGGCACCGTGGTCGGCATCATCAACGCGTTCCAGGGCATTTCCCAGGAGCGGTCCACCGGACTGGGCGCCGTCGCCGGCGGCATCTCGGAGGCGCTGGTCGCCACCGCGATCGGCCTGTTTGTCGCGCTTCCCGCCGTGTGGATGTTTAACTACTTCAACTCGAAGGTCGAGGGTTTCGACGTCGAGATGGAGAATGCCAGCTCTGAGCTGATCGACTACTTCCTGAAGAGGAGCGGTTGAGCTTCGCTGGGCGCAAGGCCGCAGCGGATTGACCGGCTGTAGTATCGTGTAGTGGTCGGTTGGCGGCGACCCCGGAAGGAGCGCTGCCGACCGATCGCGTGGGAAAGAGGGAACTAGCATGGCGGAAGAAGAAAAGGGCCTGATCGAGCTCGAAGAGGAAGACGTCAGGAAAGGCACCCGTGGCGGCATGGCCGCCATCAACGAGATCAACGTCACGCCGATGGTGGACGTCATGCTCGTGCTGCTGATCATCTTCATGGTGATCACGCCCATGCTCAGCAAGGGCGTCAGCGTCGACTTGGTGCGCACGCGCAACCCGGTCGCGATGGACGAAGCGGATGCGGAGGATGCCGTCGTCGTGGCGGTGACTCGCGACGGCCAGGTTTTCCTGGGCACCTCCAAGCTAGAGGCGCTGGATGAGCTGACCTCGCGCGTCAGCGACGTCGTCAGCAATCGCATCGACAAGACGGTGTACATCAAGTGCGATGCGCGATCGCGCTATGAGCGCGTCGTGGAAGTGGTCAACGCCGTGCGTACGTCCGGCGTCGACCAAGTCGGGTTGCTGACAGAGAAGGAAGAGAGTTCCGGGGGCTTCTCCGGCTGACGCCGGGGACTTTCGGTCGCGCTCTCACACAGGAGGAAATTCACCATGGGAATGGCGGTTGGCGGGTCGGGCTCAAAGTCTGTCCCCTACATCAACATGACACCCTTGATCGACGTGCTTTTGGTTCTGTTGATCATCTTCATGGTCATCACGCCGATCACCCCCAAGGGGTTGGAGGCGCTGGTGCCGCAGCCCAGCGAGGGCGAGCAGCAGGCTCAGCCCAACGCGCGCACGGTCGTGGTCTCGGTCAATGCGGATCGCACCATCATGATCAATCGTGATGCCTCGACGCTGGACACACTCGAAGACAACCTGAGGGACATCTTCAAGACGCGCGCCGAGCGGGTCATGTTCGTGCGCGGCGCGCCGCAGCTGGACTACCAGGACATTGCCAAGATCATTGACCTTGGCAAGGGTGCTGGCGTGGACAAGATCGGGCTGCTGACGGAGCAGATCGAGTAGGCTGGGGCTTGCGGCACGGCGCAGGGCCTCGGTGCCCGGCGATGGTCGCGCCACCCGGTTAACGGAGTCAACAATGGATATCGACAAGCAAAAAGTAATGAAGATTGCGGGCATCGTGTTGGTCGTGGTGCTCGTCTTGCTAGGCGGGCTGCTGTTCCTGATGCAGCAGTACGGGGTGACCAGCATCGCGGCGTTAGAGGCGAGAAACTCGCTGAACAAGGGCGTGGGCGCGTTCTCGGCGGGCGATTTTGTCCGCGCCGGCGATTACTTCGAGGCCGCTGCCGACCTTGATCCAGAACTGAAGGCGGCGCGCGTGTACAGCGCCTACTCGGTGATGATGCAGTACCAGCCCGGTGCTGAGTACCAAGAGAACATCGACATCGCGAACAGGGCCTTGGACGGGTTCAAGGCGGTGCTGGCGGACGATCCCGAGAATTCGACCGCCCTGCAGAGCATCGCGTCGCTCTACTTCAACATGAAGAAGATGGACTTGGCCAAGGAGTGGCATGGCAAGGTGCTAGAGCTGGAGCCTGACCGCAAGGAGTCGCATTACACCATTGGCGTCATCTCGTGGACGCAGTCTTACGAGCCGCGCTTGGAGTTCCGCGCCAATGTGGGCATGAAGCAGGAAGACGAGGGGCCCATCGTGCTCAAGGGACGCTTGAACCGCACGCAGCGCGAGGAGTATGCGGGCCTCAGCGAGGAGATCATGCCCACGATCGACGAGGGCTTGGCAGCGTTGGAGAAGGCGATCGAGATCGATCCCGATTATGACGACGCAATGGCCTACGTGAATCTGCTCTACCGCGAGAAGGCGGACTTGGTCGAGAGCCAGGAAGAGCACGACGAGCTGCTGATGCAGGCCGACGAGTGGGTGCAGACCGCTCTGGACACGCGCAAGCGCAAGGCCGAGGAGAGCACGATCGAGACTTTCACCACGGACGAATAGGCGCCGCTGCGGCAACGCGCGGCGCACGCCTTATAATTCGGCCTGAGGCCCATTGGGTCTCAGGCCCTTTTAGTGCTCGGGAACCACCGAGCCGGATCGTGAGCATGCCGGCCAGGAATCAGACGAAGTCGACGGGGGAACAGGTCCCCGCGGCGATGTTGAGCCGTTACGGGGAACTGGAGCGCAAACTGCTCGACCAGCGGCCCGGCCAAGATCCGGAATTGCTCCAGCGCGCCTTCGCTTTTGCCGCCGAGTCGCATCGCGGCCAGAAGCGCAAGAGCGGCGATCCCTACTTGCTGCATCTGCTCGAAGTGGCGCACATGCTGGCTGACATGCGGTTGGACCAAGCCGCGCTCGCCAGCGGTTTGCTGCACGACATCGTGGAGGACACACCGGTGACCGTGCCGCAACTGCGCCGCGAATTTGGCGCCGGCGTGGCGCGCTGCGTGGACGGCGTGACCAAGATCGGGCGGCTACGCTACCACTCCTCCGAAGCTCGCCAGGCGGAAACGTTCCGCAAGATGCTACTGGCCATGGTCAAGGATATCCGCGTGATCCTGATCAAGCTGGCTGACCGAACCCACAACATGCGGACGCTGCACGCGCTCGACCCCGAGCGACAGCAGCGGATTGCGCTCGAGACGCGGGAAATCTACGCTCCGGTGGCGTTGCGGCTGGGCATGGGCAAGATCCGCAGCGAGTTGGAGGATTTGGCGTTCGGATACCTAGAGCCGCGCGCCTATGAGACGATCGTGGCTCAAATCGAGTCGCGGCGCGAATCTAGCGAGGAGTTTCTCGCCGAGACGCAGTCGGCTTTGGCGCAGAAGCTTGAACAGGCAGGAATCCCGGCGCGCGTGGAGGGCCGCATCAAGCGACCCTATTCGATCCACCAGAAGTTGAAGCGCCAGAACGTAACGTTCGACATGGTTTACGACCTGCTAGCCCTGCGCGTGATCACAGATACCAAGACGCATTGCTACGCGGCAATGGGTGTGATCCACGGGCAGTGGCAACCGGTACCGGGCCGGATCAAGGATTTTGTCGCGTTGCCGCGCCCCAATCTCTACCAGTCCCTGCACACGTCGGTGGTCACGCAGGCCGGCCAGCGCTTCGAGGTTCAGATTCGAACCCAAGAGATGCACGCAATGGCAGAGGAAGGCATTTGCGCTCATTGGAAGTACAAGGAGGGCCGCCGCGGGCCAGATACCAGCGACGGTCAGATGGCTTGGCTGCGGCGGCTGGTGGAGTGGCAGCGCGAGATGCGCGACTCCACGGATTTCCTGTCTACACTCAAGATCGAGCTCTATCCCGAGGAAGTCTACGTGTTCACGCCACAAGGCAAGGTCATCACTTTGCCGCGGGATGCGACGCCAGTCGATTTTGCATACGCCATCCACACAGAGGTCGGCCACACCTGCGTAGGGGCAAAGGTGGACGGGCAGATTGCGCAACTAAAGCGCCCGCTCACCAACGGCGAGATCGTGGAAGTGTTGACCAAGCCGGGCAGCCATCCCGCGCAGGACTGGCTGTCCTTTGTGAAGACTTCGCGGGCACGCAACAAGATCAAGCAGTGGCTGAATGCCGAGCGTCGCCAGCAAGCGATCGAGATTGGCCAGCGGCTGTTGGAGAAAGAGGCGCGAGCGGTCAAGGTGCCGTTGAGACGCGTCACCGCCGAGCGGTTGGAGTCCGTTTGTCGCGAATACGGCTGTTCCAACACTGACGCGCTGTACGCGCGGCTGGGCTTCGGTCGCTTCTCGGTGCGCCAGGTTCTGCGCAAGCTTTTCCCGGAGGGCGCAGTGCCCGACCCCGCGCAATTGCGCAAGAAGCCGCCGGTTCCCGAAGATGTCGATGCCAGTCTGGCCCTGCAAGGCGACGGTACGCTCGAAGTGCACGGGGTCGACGATGTCCTGATTTATCGGGCACGCTGTTGCAATCCGATCCCGGGCGAGCCGATAGTTGGCTATGTGACGCGAGGCAAGGGCGTCGGCGTGCACTCGCAAGCCTGTGCCAATGTTCAGAACCTGATGTTCGATGCTGAGCGGCGGATCGATGTGCGGTGGGCGCCCAAAGAGGGTGCGATGTACCAGGCGCGGCTGACCGCCTTTGTCGATGATCGCCAGGGGATCCTCAAGGATCTGACCAGTATCGTCGCGAATGAAGGGCTGAACATCGTCAAGATCGAATCCCGCAACGGCCGGCGCGACGACCAAGTGGCGATCGCGTTCGTGGTGGAGGTTGCCGACAAGGGGCAACTCGACAAAGTTGAGTCGGCGTTGTCCGACACTGCCTCGGTCCGCGCCGTCGAACGCAGCAGCAAGTTCTAGCTGGGCGCTACAGGTCGGCCTAGGCGTGCTTGCCGTCGACACCGACGGGTCTTGGTCGGCTTGCGATTCTGCGGTAGACTTTGAGCGTTTTGCGGGTGAACGCCCGCTTCAAGCTGGAGGGCACTTTAGATGCGCCGTAACCTTTTGATCGCGCTTGCATTCGTCATGTGGGGTTCTTCCGCGGTTCCCCTTGGGGCACAGGAAATGACAGACGTCACCATGGCGGGGACGCAGATGCGCGAAGACGACCTGCCCTCTCTGGCGGCCGCTCCTGACGGCTCGCTCTGGTTGGCTTGGCTGGCCTATGCGGACCGGCGCGACGAGATCGCAATCCGGCAGTGGAAGGACGGAACTTGGGGCAACCTGCGCTACGTGCCCAACACCAGCGGTGATGTCTGGTTGCCGCAAGTCGGCGTGGACGGAGTTGGCCGCCTGTGGGTCGCGTGGACGCAAATGCTGGACGGAAACTGGGACATGTATGCTCGTTCCTACGATCCGAGCGAGCAGGCTTGGGGGCGGCTGGTCCGGCTGACCGACCATCCGCTGCCGGACATAAATCCTCGCATGGTCACCGATGGCAGCGGCAAGCTTGCGCTGGCGTGGCAGGGGTTCCGCGGCAGGCACTCGAATATCTATCTCAAGACGTACTCCAGCGATGGCGGCTGGTCCGACCCGATCCAAGTCACGGGACGCCCCGCAAATGACTGGGAACCGGCGGTCGCGTTTGATTCCGGCGGGACGATTTGGGTTGCCTATGACAGCTATGCGAATGGCAACTACGACGTATTTCTGGCCGGTGTCCGTGACGGTGCGGTCGCCGTCCCGGAAATCGCCGTGGCAGCTAGTGGCCGCCACGAGGCCAAGGCCACCGTGGCAGTCGATGGCGAGGGCCGCGTTTGGGTGGCTTGGGAATCGGGCGGTGCAAATTGGGGCAAGGACACGGGTTTCAACATCCGGCCGCGCCAGCCTGGAGTTGTCATCGGAGCTGACCGCGAGGTGAATATTGCAGCCTACAGCGGCGGAATGCTGCAGACCACTGCCGAGCCGCTGCAGGCGGTGTTCGCGCAGGGCGAGGGCACGCCGAAGTGGACCTACCATCCGCATGTGTTCGTGGATGCGCGGGGGCACGTGAGGGTGGCTGCCAAGCGCTTGATACGTCACCGCGGGGAGCGGACTGGCACCCGGGGCTACTGGGAATACTGGCTGACCCGTCTCGATGGCTCGTCTTGGGCAGAGGCGGCGCCGATTCCGCACAGCTACGGGCGATCCAGCACCCGCATCAGCTTGGCCAACGCCACCGATGGCGGGTTGTGGCTGGCGTGGCCCACCGACAACCGCACGACTGCTTACGCGCACAGGCCGATTCGCGGGGAGGCTTGGGTCGGGCGGATCGAACCGGCAGGGTCCGCAGCTGCCCCGAGCTTGGTCGGATTTGACCTAGATCCCGTCGAAATCAAGCCTTGGCACCCAAACGAGGCCGCCGACTTGGCCGCGATTCGCGGGTATCGCACAACGGTCGGAGGGCGTTCCGTGCAGATTGTCAGGGGTGACTTCCACCGCCACACCGAGCTGAGCTGGGACGGGGGCGGCGGCAATGACGGGAACCTGCAAGAGTTCTATCGCTACATGATTGACGCCGCTGCGATGGACTTCGGCGCGTCCACGGATCACCAGGGCGGAGCCTACGACTATTGGTGGTGGTATTCGCAGAAGATGACCGACATGCACCACTTGCCCGGGGCTTACACGAGCATCTTTGGCTACGAGCGCAGCATTACGCAGCCCAATGGACATCGCAATGTCTTCTTCGCTGACCGCACCGGAGCTGTCACGCCCTTCTTCATGCGCGATCAGGACAGCTATGCCTTGGGGAGGAACCCGATCGGCGACATGCCGGGCGTCGCCACGGGCAATGTTGTGCGGGATGACACAAAGCACCTTTACGAAGACGTTCGGCGCATGGGCGGAATTGCGATCTCGCACACGTCGGGCACGCGGATGGGCACAGACTGGCGCGACAACGACCCTGAGATTGAACCGGTCGTGGAGATCATGCAAGGGGCTCGCACAAATTACGAATACCTCGGGGCGCCACTGTCGGCCAAGAGCGGCGAGCCGCAGGATGCCCCGGGCGGCTATCAGCCGATCGGTATGGTTCGCAACGCATGGAACAAGGGATACCGGCTGGGCATCACTGTCAGCTCGGATCACGGCTCCACGCACTATTCGTACACCATGGTTTATACGGACCGAGTCACGCGGGAAGGCATCCTCGACGCGATCCGCCGCCGCCACACGTACGGGGCCACGGACAACATCGTGCTTGACGTACGCATGGGCGAGCGCTTCATGGGTGACGAGTTCCACGCGCCCGAGCCTCTGCCAATTGCTGTGAAAGTGCGGGGCACGAACGACATTGCCAAGGTCAACGTGCTGCGCGACGGCGAGGTAGTGTACGTGCATGAGCCGGACGGGCAGGCGGCCGAGTTCCAGTACCTGGACCAAGACACGCGCGCTGGGCACGGGATGCGGTACTACTACGTGCGGGTCGAGCAGGAAGATGGCAACGTAGCTTGGGGCAGTCCGATCTGGGTGAACTATTGACGGCCGGCGATGGCCGCATGCCTGTAGTTTGCGAGGCTGCCGGAGTGTGAGGCAGCCGCTGGCCGACTGCTCGCCGCGGCCCTAAACTGAACGACGCTGGGGTCAGGAAAGGACTTCTTCCATCAGCACGCCGCCATTGATGGTCGGGCGCTCGGCACGGCCATTGTGCAGATACGTCAGGTTCAGGTGGTTCAGGCCTAGCATGTGCAGCATCGTGGCATGAATGTCGTGGACGTGGTGCGGCTTGTCGACTGCGCGGAAGCCGATCTCGTCAGTCGCGCCGATCGTTCGCCCACCGCGGATCCCGCCGCCGGCCATCCAGATGGTAAAGCCCCACGGATTGTGATCGCGACCGTACTCTTCCGGCGCAGCGACGAGGGAATTCGTGTCGCTAAACGGCGTTCGCCCGAACTCCCCGCCCCACACTACCAAGGTGTCCTGCAGCAGCCCCCGAGCCTTCAAGTCCGCGAGCAGGGCCGCGATCGGCTTGTCCGACACGTTGCACCATTTCTCGTGGTTAGCTTCGAGGCCGGAGTGTGCGTCCCAGCCGCTACCACTGCCGCAATACACTTCCACGAATCGGACGCCGTGCTCGACCAAGCGTCGCGCGAGCAGGCAATTGGTGCCAAACTGGCGCGTCGCATCCTCGTCGACGCCGTAGAGGCGCTTGGTCGCTTCGGACTCCTTGTCCAAATCGATGGCATTCGGGGCGGCTGTCTGCATCCGGTAGGCAAGTTCGTACGACTGGATGCGAGATTCCAACTCGTCCTCCGCCGGCCAACTGTCCGCGTGAATACCGTTGAGTTCCCGCAACAGGTCCAGTCGGCTGCGCTGCTGCGCGTCCGTGACGTTGCTCGGAGGCTGCAAGTGCAGGATCGGAGGGCCTTGAGTGCGGAACCGCGTGCCTTGGTAGGTCCCGGGCAGGAATCCCGCGCCCCAATTCGTCGAACCTCCTCTGACGGTCTTGTCGTCCGTCAGCACGACAAAGGCCGGAAGGTCGCTGTTGGCGGAGCCCAACCCGTATGTCGTCCATGCTCCCAAGGAGGGCCTCCCACCGAGTATCGAACCGGTGTTCATCTGCCGGTTGGCCCCCACATGGTTCACGCCGTCCGACCAGCAGGATCGGATAACCGCCAAGTCGTCCACATGCTCTGCGATATGCGGGTACCAGTCCGAAACCCACAGCCCGCTCCCACCGTGCTGCTTCCATTTGCGCTGAGAGGCTACGAGCGGCATGCGATGCGATCCCGTTGCGCTCGTCACGGGCAGGTTGAAGGACGGCGGAGTGACCTGACCGGCGAGTTTCTCGAGTTCGGGCTTCGGGTCGAAAAGGTCGATGTGGCTGGGGCCGCCTTCCATGAAGAGCCAGATAATGGCCTTTGCCCGGGGCGGGTGATGCGGCGGCTTCGCCGCCAGCGAATTCGTCGGGGCTGCCAGGGCTGGCGATAGCGCGCCTTCGGAATTGAGCAGGTGCGCCAGCGCGATGCTGCCCAAGCCGCTCCCAGTTCTGGAGAGGAATGCGCGCCGCGAGGGCTGGGCAGGCCTTGCTCGCCGGCGAACTGTCTGCGAGGGTGCCATCGTCATCAGAGACTGTAGACGAACTCGTTTGAGTTCAGCAACATCAAACAGTAATCGACAAGCGCGGCGGCGTGCTGCGGTGACACTCCCGGGGGCAGCGAGTCGGGTACTGACGCGGGCTGGGCGTCTTCGAGCCGGTCAGCCACGATCCGCGCTTGGCGCTCCAAGAAAGTGAGCGCGACATCTTCCTCGCGGGGGCTTGGAGCGCGCCCGTAGGCCAGTCGGTGCGCCAGATCGACCTGCCTGGTCAGGTTGGAGCCGGCAGATTCCAAGACGCGCCCGGCGAATGCCCGCGCCCACTGGGCTGGCTCGTGGCCGTTCAGCAGTGACAGCGCTTGGGGAGCCGTCGTGGTGCGGTCGCGCCTAGCGCAGGATTCGTGAGTGTCCGGGAAATCTAAGGTCGCGAGCAGCGGTAGGGGCATGTTCCTGCGGACGAAGACATAGACACTGCGCCTGCGGTGGTCGGCAGACGACTTGGTCACGTTCCAGCCGCCGGCCGGTTTGGGCACGCCCTCTGGTAAAGGAGGAAAGACGCTGGGGCCGCCGACAGTGGGATTCAGCAGACCGGCGACAGATAGCGCCGCGTCCCGGACGACCTCGCCTTCCAAGCGCCGGGCGGGGAACTTCCAGAGCAGGTCGTTGGAGGGGTCTACCCGTAGGGCCCGGACCGATGCGGGCCCCGCCGCCGCAGGTTTCGCGGCTTGGCGATACGTGTTCGAATGCATAATTAGCCGGTGGATGTGTTTGATGCTCCAGTCGCTCTCCATGAATTCCGTGGCCAGCCAGTCAAGCAGTTCGGGATGCGTCGGCCGCTCGCCCATCATCCCAAAGTCGCTTGGGGTCGCGACAATCCCGCGCCCGAAGTGATAGTGCCAAATGCGGTTCACCATCACACGGGCAACCAGAGGGTTGGCGCGGTCTGTCAGCCATCTGGCAAGGGCGGAGCGTCGGCCCGTAGACCGACCATCCGGTGGCGGCACGATGGTAGCGGGTGCGGGATCGAGAATCGCAGGGAACCCGGGCTGCACCTCCTCGCCGGGATTGGTGTAAAGCCCAGCACCAAGGACGTACGTCGCCGGTGGGTTCGGGCTGACGTCGTAGATCCCGCTTCCGCGGGGCACATCGTCCGGCTTGAGGTGGGCGAATTTCGCCAGTTCTGCCTCAAGTTCCTCGAATCGCCGTTTGGCCTCGCCCTTAACTCTCCTCGCTCGGCCCTGAAAGCCGGGATCTAGGTAGGGCTTGGGCTCGATCGGGCAGGTACCGCAGACCTTTGTCCGGAGAAGGCTGGCCATCCATTCCTGGTTCGGGTCCCGCTGGTCCGCCGGAGTCTTGACGGCCTCGATGACGAAATCCGGGTAGCGATGGAGCAACTGCTCCGGAGTGAATTTCCGCAGAGGCTCGAGAAGATCGTACATCTCCTGCCAGATCGCTGCTGTCTTCTCCTCCCAGATCGCCAGCTTGCGCTCGTACTCCTTGTATTCGGCAGCGCGGACCATCGGTAAGGAATCGTCGTGATTGACACTCGCGAAAAAGGCCTGCAGGCCGTAGTAGTCGCGCTGCGTGATTGGGTCGAACTTGTGATCGTGGCACTGGGCGCAATTGAACGTTAGGCCCAAGAAGGTGGATCCGACAACACTGGTGATGTCGTGTAGCGTTTCCTGGCGTGCTAGCAGGAGGTCCTTCTGGTTCGGTTCCTCTGGATAGTGCCGGTTGAATGCCGTGGCGATGCGAGCAGCGGGGCTCTCCGGCCAAAGCTCGTCCCCGGCGATTTGCTCTTGGACAAATCTGTCGTAGGGTTTGTCGGCATTGAAAGCATCACTGACGTAGTCCCTGTAGCGCCAGGCGTTAGGCCGGGTGATGTCCTGCTCGAAACCCCCGCTCTCCGCGTAGCGAGCAAGGTCGAGCCAATGTCGGCCCCAACGCTCCCCATAGTGGGGCGACGCCAATAGGCGCTCAACGAGCCTCTCGTAAGCGTCCGGGGATTCGTCCGTGACGAATGCGGATACCTCTGCGGGTGAGGGTGGCAGGCCGGTGAGGTCGAAGAAGACCCTTCGAACGAGGGCCACTCTTCCGGCTTGGGGAGACGGCGCCAAGCTCTCGCGGGAGAGCTTGGCCAGCACGAACGAGTCCACCGGATTGCGGGCCCACGCAATTTCGGAAATCGCTGGTGTACTTGGACGCTCTATCGGCTGGAGCGCCCAGTAGGCACGCTGCTCGGCGGAGAACGACCCACTGTGAGCGGGCTCAGCGTGGACGACGGTCGCTATGACGATCAGCAGCGGCAGGACGCGCATGGCGAACCGCGTAGGTCGGGGAATCGCTCCAGACTTCTCATTCATAGGAACAGCACGAGCCCGGGGGCCGTCTGCGCCCATTATACGCAAGGCAGTTCGGAATCATGGCCATTGCGGCGTCAGATTGTGATACTCCAACAGGCGGACTTGATCTAGCAGCGAGCGGGATCGATCTAGTGCAAGTTAACCTTCACACTGTCGACGCCGTACCACTCGTAGCCGGACGGATTCCAATGCACGGAACCATCGTCCGGCTGGGATCTGCCTAGCGCGTCGAACGCTCGCACGCGGAATTCCTCGATCGTACCGCCCGGCTTGAGCTGTCGATTCCATCCGTACCAAAGGGTCGCGTGCCACGGATGCCAGCCATAGGGGCTGAGCGGAGTCTCGAGGTTTACTCGCCACCACGTGTTTCCACCGTAGGAGGAGAGTTCGGCGGCGACAATCTCCGTCTGGCCATCGTTCCATTCCATGCCGCAGTCGGGACGCTGCTCTTTCAACCGACCCCGCCGGGCCTTGGGCTGGGCCTTGGCCTCGCATTCGAAATAGGTGTTGGTGGGGTCGACAAGAGTGGCCGTGGGCCGCTGGCCGAACAGCCCCATGGCGCGTCCGAAGAGCCGGCTCTCCAAGGCGTGGCGCTGTTGCAGCAGCAGGCAGTCGCTGGCGTGGTTCGGGGCGCTCAGTGAGACTGTTCCGAAGTCGCCGCCGAGCAGTTCGGCAAGGCCGCTGCGCTCGCGCAGCCAGATCTAAGCGGTGCGTTCGGAGGCCGGCGCAGCCTAGCGTTATGGGAGTCTGATAGCATATGGCAATCTCATAAGAAACTGAGGCTCTGTGGATGATGGCGGCCTTTGGGGCGTTAGGGCATCCATGCGATGCTTGGAGGGGTAGCATGTTCAACATTCGTAAAGCACGTGTAGTCGGCATGGGAATCACATTTCTGCTCTACAGCTTCACCGCGGTCGGCGAGGCCAGGGCTCAGGCCGCAAAAGACAAAATGTGTGGCTGGATCGACTCCATAGCCATGGTGTCGGGAGGCTTTGCAAGAGGCATGCAGTCTCGCTCCGCTGTTGCTGCCGAAATGGCAGAGATGATGCAACAAAGGCTTGTAGGGAATTCGATCAAGGGGCTCCCGCGAAAGAGCCTAAAGCATGTCAACCAGCGCTGCTACGGTGTTGTCGCCGACAAGGGGACGCAGGGATGGACTCCGCTGCTTATGGCCGCGCTAGAGCTCTCTGACCGGCACCTGCCGATATTC
This sequence comes from Bryobacterales bacterium, assembly GCA_965207255.1. Lineage (GTDB taxonomy): Bacteria > Acidobacteriota > Terriglobia > Bryobacterales > UBA6623 > VXMF01. The sequence continues at coordinate 3,990,718 of OZ242276.1, forward strand.
CGTCACCTCCTTGCAAACGATGCGGATGTCGGCTTGCGAGTGCCTTCCCGGGAGGAAAGGCAATCTGCAGTCGCAGCTGCTGTTCGGGGCCGGAAAGGAACACAATCAGTCGATAAGTCTACGGCGGAGGCTATGGCGCTACTACTCTTCTCGCCAGGGAGCGAGCAGGAAGCACGGTACGAAGGCGCAACGGCGTTGCACATTGCTGTTGACAATCCCCCCGCGGTCGCTGTCGCAGCGTTGCTGATCGAGAATGGCGCGGATGTGGCCGATACGACGATTGCAGGAGCGACGGCGCTGCATTTCGCATCCGCACGAGGCGATGTAGCGACATTGGAACTGCTACTGGAACACCAGGCCGACGTGGAGGCGCGAGATGATCGCGGGCACACACCGCTGCACTGGGCAGCGGCGGAGGGTTCAAGCTCTCGTGCTGTGATGGTGCTAATTGATCTCGCCGGTGCAGACACTGAGGCACTGACAGATGCGGGAGAGACCGCCTACGACCTGATCATGGAGAACTCCAAGCTGAAGGAGAGCGAGGCGGCGGCCGCGCTGCGACCCAACCGATGAACACCTCAAGGTGGCTCCTTGCCGGAACACTTCTATCGCTCAGCGCTGCAGCGGGTGCCGCGGTCGGCGGGGATGACTTGGGCAAGTTGGGACTGATTGAGGTCGCCAAGATTCCCGGCCCAAGGTCGATGGGGATGGCGTTGGGGTGGGTGGAAGTAGAACGCCGCCATGGCGCGTATGGATGGCAGTGCGGTCACCGGCGGTCCGGGGTCCATCTCCGGGCTGTCGAGCGACTGCTTCGCTCCGCTCCTGATAGCGCCGGTGGTCTGAGTCGGTCCGACCATTTGGGCAGGCAACTGATTCAGCGCATGAACTCTTACTCCCAGCGGGGCGTGCCGGCGCTGGGAGGCCGCGGCCGCACCTTCCCGTGGCGTGACTGGCTGAGAGAGACACTCGAAGATATCAACGCTCTTTCGGACAAGTCCGGGATGCCGCAGAAAATGAAGGAAGTCGCGCTCCGTACGTGGGTCGCCTGCCACCTGAATGTCACCGAGGTGGCGTCGGCCCTTGGCCTCCAACCCCCAGTGCAAGAGAAATAAGACCGATCATGCCGTCGAGACGACATGGCTCGGTTCCGATCCTGTTCTTTCTTGCAATCGCGCTGGGCTTTTGGGGCGTAGCTGCGGCGCCAGGGCAAACCGAATTCATACCCGCCCCTGATGAACCATGCGGCATCAGGTGCCCCGATCCCGAGGCCCCACTCAGCCGCGCGAACTATCCGCCCAGAGACGATAACTTCAGTCGGATGTTCGTCCCCAGCGAGAGCGGCCTCGCGCTGGTCCCGAATCCGCATTGGAACGGCGAGGAATCGACACTGGACCAATGGTGCGGCGTCCAGTGCCCGAACCCCTACGCACCGCTCAGTCCGGCTAACATGCCGCGCAGGAACGACGCAACGGCTTGGATGTGGGTCGTTCGCAGCGCCTCTGCAATGGCATTGGTTCGAAATCCTAATTGGGTTGTCGCGGCGCAACTGGAAGCCGTCCTCTCCAGCGCTCCACTTCCCGCGTTGGAAGCGTCCACTGGCGAGGCGGACGGCGAGTTTGATGAAATCGTACTCGACAGCCTCGACCGCACCGGCTCGGTATACCACCCTGTCGGCGATGACGTGTTGCAGCGCAAGGTGCTACAGAGCATCGGCGGCGTACTGTCGCAGGGCGGAACCGTCCCAGTCCTGAGGGGGCAACAGCCGACGAGCGTGGAATTCATGCTGGGGCCGGACGGCGCATACCCCGGTTACGTTGGCGTGAGCGACGGCGCCTGGATCGGGCGCTATCGCATCCGATACACCGATCTTGTTCCGATGGCTTTGTTCGTCGACAGCGGCGGTACGAGTCTCTACACGCTATGGGAGGAAGACAAGTTGCCGGCCAACTTTCCGAGCGAGGCGGGGTTCGCACGACACGCTCGCGGCCCCGGGTTCGTTGCGCTCGAGTTTGCGGGTACCCGGTATGCAGACGCTCTGCGCTTTCTGGACACTTGCGTCGGCTGCGTGCGGGTCCCAGACGACGAGCAGGCGGCCGCGAGCAACGCCGGTGCCATGTTCGACGCTGCGGCCTCAGGAGGCCGGCGATCATCGAGTTACATCAATACGGATGTCGGATCGCTATTCGGACTGCAGGACATGGATGGGGACCTCGTCACTGTCACCGGAGGCATCGTCAGAATCCATTGGAGCGGCGAAACCAGAACCGGACGGGAGATATCGATCGATGCGAGGCAGCCAGTTGTAGGGGTTCGGGAACTGCGTGCAAACGTGGACCGCTCGATTGAGGACGTATTGCGGGACAGGGTCATCGAAGCGAAACATATGCTATTGCTAATGCGCGGTCAGGACTTGTTGCGAGACATCCGCGAGGAGGCCAACCTGAGGGGGCGGCGCAGACTGGCCGATGCGTTCTGCCTGTTTGAGACTCTTGCGCTGCTGAGGTCGACTAAGTTCCACGTGCCAGACGCTTGGTCCGCGTTCATGGTGGCGCTTTCCTTGGACTGGATTGTGGCACGGAACAGAGAGCCTTGGGAGCGATACAGCGAGACCTTCTGTAATGTTTACCCCGAGTCGCGTGAGTGTGGCGAGCGAACCGTGGGAAAGGGTCTCGCTCCTGCCAAGTGAAGCCCGACGTGTCTTCGTCCCTGCGTGCCGGCGTGTACCCGAGCCACCAGTATCGACGGAATGGCCAGTGTGTATTGGGGTGTCTTCTCTGGTCCTGATTGAGGCTGTCTTGATGGGATTGCATTCTGCTTCCGCGCTCTGTGCAGGTGCGGAACACCGCGCAGAGGGCCTGCCACAAGCGGGTCGGCCAGGTGGCCCTGAGTAGCCTCGACGCCTCGTCCGCAAGTGCGGCCTGCGCCGAGAATTGCATTTTGCGATTTCCGCCAAGGTGCCGGCCGCCGGATCGGGCAGCAAGCTGGCCTCGCTCCGAAACAGCGCCTTGAGCACGCTGCGGGCTGTCTCGGGATTGCCAGCTGCGGGGCCAGCGCCGCGCGATCTCGGCCACGTTGTTGTCAGCGGTGACCTTGAGGCTGGTGAAGAACGAATTGTGGTAGGTGCGCTCGCCGTTGCGACAGATCTCGAAGTCGATCCAGGTGCCCTGCAGGGTGTCGTCGCCGGCGCGTAGCGGCGTGTTGTGTCTCCACTGGTAGCGACGATGCTCGACCTGCTGGCGCTGGTTGCGGGTGCGGATCTAGCCGCTGGGCCAGGTGCGGCGGTTGGGGAGCTGTTTGTATCACGTCTTGCGGCCGCTGGGTTTACAGATGAGCAGGAAGTCCGCGCCGAGGTTGGCGAAGAGGGCGCAGAGGGCCTGGCAGCAGTACAGATCGTCGCCGAGCAGGGCCGGCCGGTAGGGCAACAGGAGTTCGCCGGTCGTCACAACCTGCGCGAGTAGGACACCATCGAGATGGTGGGCGCGGTCGTTCTGGGCATGGCAGGCGGCTCAAGTACGACGAGCTGATCAGGCACAACGGGCTGGATTCCGGAGCCCGAAGGTGAGCATCTTGGACCCGGGCACGCTCGAACTGTGGGGACTGCCTTGCATAGATGTGGCGGTGGGACGATCAGTGCGCAGACCTGATCGACCCCGTCGGCAGGCGATTGGCACGAGGAGCGCTGTCCCAGCAGAATTCTTAATGTGGCCCCTTGCGGATATCTTGACGAAGAGGCTGCGGAGACGAATCCGTCCGATGTGCCAGCTCACGGTGACACAATGGTCGGCATGGATTGCGCTGGCAGACTTTGAACAGCCAAGTGCGGCGGGATACCGACGAGAGAAGGGGAATCATCCACCCGACTCGATTGCACCCTGCAGGGCAGTTCAAGACCGGATTCACCGAGGGCAACGAATCGCTGGGCAAGCGCATCTAGGACGTGACAACGTGGATTCCCGAAGCCAAAATCAAGAGTCCATGGCAGGGATTGGACGAATAAGAGCGCTTGGCTCGCTTTGTGATCGCGTCCGGCAACAGCCTTGAAAGGGCTATTGCTGATTCTCACTTCGGTGCCTGGCACCGTCAACGAGGAGGTGAGACTGGGGGCGGACCAAGCCGAGACGTGCTGTTAGAGCGAGCGAATCAGTCGCGCCGCCAAATCCTGATCATTGACAACGAGGGGAACTGCGCATGCCGCCAAGCGATCCGGACAAGCTGCGTTCGATGCCGGGTGCCAAGGAATCGAAGCCAGTGACCAGATTCGAGCCGCGCCAAGTCGAACTCGTGCGTCTTACCTGTCCGCCGTCCAAGGCCGAGCTGGAGGAGTCGATTTCGCTACCGCAACTGTCCCTGGAGGAGACCGCCCGCAGACTCATGAAGCCAGCCGAGATTCACCACATCGCCCGACCGAAGCGGAACAGAGGAACAGAGCAGCAGCTAGACGGAAAGACTGACGGTGGTATACTTTGACAATTCTTGGCACTCAAGTTCGGGCTTTCGGGCAGGCAACGGCTTGACGGGTGTTAGAGGAGGTGATCGAAGATGAGAATCAGATTGATCGCACAAATATGCATGACCGCATTGCTGTGGGCGAACATCCTGCCGGCTCAATCCGATGAAGACCGCTTGGTCACCGAGCTTCAGCTTGACGCGACGCAAGCCGCCTTGGCAGAGCAATTCCGCAACGAGCTCGACGATATCGTGAATCCGCTCGCCCTAGAATACCTGCAGAAAGGCTGGCAGCAGCTTCGTGAGCAGCGCGGCGACTCGCCGAACGCACAGACGGTCGCCATGCTCACCTCCGAGCGTGCATCGCTGGCCGGCCGGATCTCCGAGGCGGAGGCCGAGTACCGCAGGAGGTTCCGGGGGATGCTGAGCGGAACCCAGACCCTAAAGCTGAACGAGATCGAGCAGGCGGCCCCGCTGGCGGCCGCTGTGCGAGCGGCGGTAAGCATGGGCCTGGTCCCGGTCCCAGAAGGCGATGATCTTCTCGAATACTTGAGGCGGGTCCAACCATACGAAGTCCTGATAAGCAGGGCGGTCGAGCTTTCGACCGAGACGGCGACCGCACCGGAGGCCCAGGCCGAGGAAGACTACGAGCGTCTGCCCGACTGGACTGTAGAGAGCGGGCGGGTGCGGTTCCTGTTCTTCAGTGCCGGAGAGTGCATCACGCTCGGAGGGACCATCAACGGCGTGACCTACGCGATCGACACCTCGAAGTGGCAGCGCAGGGCGGACGCTGACAGTCCATGGACGGACGTTGCCAATACGGTCAAGGAGGGCAGCATCTGCTCCTACACCCCCGACTCGCCCGGCGAATACCGTGGCGTGGCAGAAATCTCCATCGGCGGGGTCCGTGGCCGGTACGCCACCCACAATACACTGACCTATCCATGAGATGTGTCCCGGCATATGGGCGCTGCCGTGTCCGCAAGGACGCGCAGGCGTAGGTTCCCGAAGCCACAATCGAGGACACATGGCAGGGATTGGAGGAATAGGAGCGCCTGGCTCGCATTGTGATCCCGTCTGGTGACAGTCTTGAAAGGGGGATTACTGATTCTCAATTCGGTGCCGGGTGCCGTAAAGCAGGAGGTGGGATTATGGGCGGAGCAGGTCGAGGCGTACTCTTGGAGCAAGCGAATCAGTTGTTCCGTCTCGTCTTGGCGACAAGAAATCGCGGTAGGCGGCCGCCTGCGGGCTCATGAGATCAGTCGAGATTCACTACATCGACCGGCCGTGACGCGAAGGGTATAAGGGATGCTGTTGGGCGCCATCACGTATACTCCCCAAAGAATCCGTTTTCCCCGCGCTGTAGCCCTATGCCGCCGGACGAAGTGCCGCTCGCACGGGAGCGAGGCCACCGGTCAGGTGTTGATCGAGCCGCCATCCACGGCGATCGTTTGACCGGTCACGAAGTCGCTGTCCGAAGAAGCGAGAAAGAGGAGCGCTCCGATCAAGTCGCTTGGATAGCCGTGGCGTCGCAAGGCGCGGCTGGCGAGCACGGATTCGCTCGCGCCGTCAAGATGGGGTTGGTTTTCCAAGATGCTGTTGCTCAGGATCAAGCCGGGCGCCAGCGTGTTCACACAGATGCCGAACTCGCCTAGCTCACGCGAGAGCGCCCGTGTCAGGGCGATCACGGCACCCTTGGAAGTAATGTAGTGCGCCATCCGCGTCGGCTGGCCCTTATATGCCGTACCGGACGAGATGTTGATGATCTTGCCGCTACCGCGCGTAGCCATTTGGGGGGCGAAATGCTTGGCGGCAAGGAAACTGCCGCGCACGTTGACGGCCATCACCCGATCCCACAGTTCGGCTTCGATGTCAAGGCAATTGACTGGTGGCAGGGAGGAGTAGAGGGCCGCGTTGTTGACTAGGATATCCGCCCCGCCATGCCGGGCTAGGACCTGCCCTGCGAGGTCCTTCACCTGGGCCTCGTCGCTGACGTCAGTTGCCAGGCTCTCGGCCTGCCCCCCGGCAGCGCAGATTTCGGATACGACGTCTTCGCCGCTGGCGACGTCGGCTATGACACACGCCGAGCCCTCCGATGCCAGCGCCCGGGCGTATGCCGCTCCCAAACCCTTAGCGCCGCCCGTGATTACGGCGACCTTGCCTGCCAGCCTCTCCATCCCGATCAAGCGCGGCGGCTCCAGTCGTCGTCAATCGCCATTCCTCGATTCTAGTGGACTGCGCGTGCGCTTTCTCTGAAGGCAGTTCGCACCCGTCGGAGCGCAATTGCGCGACTGCCGTCGGCTCACAATCTGGCCGGGGGCCAGCAACCCCGTAAGGTAGGGTGAAGTATGCGCCGCGCCGCCTTCATCCTCGCGCTTTGCCTGCCGTTGCTCGCCCAGACTCGCAATGACGAGCTACACGAGTTGTTCGAAGACTACTACGAGGAGTACTTGCGCGAGAACCCTGAAGTAGCGACGTCTGTGGGGCGTGGCGAGCACAACGACAGGTGGCGTGATTGGTCGCGTCCGGCCCGTCAGCGATGGACGGAGCGCGTCGAGCACTATCGCTCGCAGCTGGACAGCTTCAACCCGGAAGACCTGAATCTGCAGGACGGCATCAGCTGGCGGTTGCTGCGCAGGCAACTCGAGTTGGAACTCGCGGGCATTGACTACGACGCCCATCTGATCCGGTTGAACCAGCTATTCGGGTTGCACACCAGCGTGCTGCTGACGATGCGAGAAATGCCGACCCGCACACATGCCGACTACGAAGACATGATTGCCCGCCTGCTCGCGGTTCCTGCCTACATTGAGCAAAACATCGCCGCCTTGCGCGAGGCGATCAAGACGGGTCACGTGCAGCCTCGGCGGACTGCCGACTTGATCATCGGCCAATTGGAAGCGCAGGCGGCCCCGTCGGCCGCAGACTCGCCCCTGCTGGGTGCGTTTCGAGAGTTCCCAGCAAGTATTCCCGAGGCTCGCCGGGAAGCCTTGCTCGACCGAGCCGAGGATGCCTATGTGCAGGCGTTCCAGCCCGCTTGGCGCCGCCTCAGGGATTTCTTGTCCGCCGAGTATGGTCCCGTTGCGCGAAACTCTCCGTCTGTGAGTGCTCTGGCGGACGGCGAGGACATCTACCGCTATTTCATCGGTTTCCACACCACATCGCCGCTGACCGCGGCCGAGATCCACGAGATCGGCAAGCGGGAGGTCGAGCGGATCGACCACGCCATGCAAGCGATCGTGCACGAGGCTGGATTCGATGGCACTTCGGCTGAATACGAGAAGCACCTGCTCTCTGCTCCGGAGTATCTCTTTAAGGACAAGGAGGCGATGCTCGCCTACCACCGCGATCTGGCCATGCGTGTGGCTCCCGGGCTGCCGGGCCTGTTCCGCAAGCTGCCCCGGCATCGTGTCGGAATTCGCGCGATTCCTCCCGATCGCGAGGCCGTGTCGGCATCCAACTACAACTCTCCCTCTGCGGACGGCACCCGGCCCGGCTGGTTCAATCTCAAGGCCTACATGGCCGAAAAGCAATCGAGGTTCGACAAGCCAGCGCTGGTCCTGCACGAGACCAATCCCGGCCACCACCTGCAGATCGCCCTACAACTGGAGTTGGAAGGCTTGCCTGAGTTTCGCAAGATCTACCACTCCACTGCCTATATCGAAGGATGGGCATTGTATGCCGAATCGCTCGGCAGCGCACTCGGCGTCTATGACGACCCGGCCAGCCGGTTTGGCGCCTTGGAGAGCGAACGGTTCCGCGCCCGGCGGCTGGTGGTGGATACCGGCCTGCACGCCATGGGCTGGAGTCGGCAGCGGGCAATTGACTTTCTCGGTGATGAGAGCGAGGTCGATCGCTACATCGCTTGGCCGGGCCAAGCGCTGGCCTACAAGATCGGCCAGCTCAAGATCATGGAGTTGAAAGCGGCCGCCTGCGAGGCCTACGGAGCCGACTTCGACGTGCGCGACTTCCACGACGCAGTCTTGCGGAACGGCCCGCTACCCTTGGAGATGCTGCAAGAACAGGTGGGCGACTACATCGGGAAGGCCTCGGGCGAAGCATCCGAAGGCTGCCCGGGGGTGTAACGGCACCGGCGGGACCCCCTGTGCCAAAAGCCGTGCAAAGATAGATGGACAGGTGTAGAGGAGTGTCCCTGATATGGAACAGGTAGCCGACTTGCAAGGCATGCTGGCAGGTCAGGACTCCACGCATGCGGGCAACTACTTCGTCTCGAACTACCCCCCGTTTTCGGCTTGGAACGACGGCGAAGTGGCCAGTGCGACCAAGCGCCTGCGGCGGCCGGGCGATCCGCGCACTCCGCTTGGCCTCTACATCCACTTGCCGTTTTGCCGGAAGCGCTGTGACTTCTGCTACTTCCGGGTCTACACCGACAAGAACCATAGCGAGATTGAAGCCTACCTAGACGCGGTGGTGTCGGAGGCGTCCCTGCTCGCGAGCCAGAGCTTCCTAGAAGGCCGGACGCTGGACTTCGTTTACTTTGGGGGCGGGACGCCCTCCTACCTGTCGGGTCGGCAGTTGACGCGCCTGATGGAGGGCCTGCGTGGCGTGCTGCCGTGGAATGCACCCAGCGAGGTCGCGTTCGAGTGCGAGCCCGGCACATTGAGCGAGCGCAAGCTCGAAGTGATCAGGGGTTTCGGCGTCAATCGGCTCAGCCTGGGAGTCGAAAACTTCGACGACGACATCCTGGCGAGCAACAACCGTGCGCACCGGTCGATGGAGGTCTACCGGGCGTGGGAGTGGATCGAGCGTGTCGGCTTCGCACAGGTCAACCTCGACCTCATCGCCGGCATGATCGGAGAGACCGACGCGAAATGGGCGCATAGCGTGGCAGAGACCGCTCGGCTGGGACCGGACGCGGTTACTGTCTACCAAATGGAGATCCCGTTCAATACGACGATCTACAAGGGCATGCGGGAAGGGGGCGAAGCGACCGCTCCCGTGGCCGACTGGCCCACCAAACGCCGCTGGACTCGCGAGGCCTTTGAAGCCTTGGAAGCCAAAGGCTATACGGTAGGCAGCGCTTACACCGCCGTGCGGGATTCCTCGCAGATTCGGTTCGTGTACCGCGATCAGCTCTGGGACGGCGCGGACATGCTGGCTCTCGGGGTGTCTGCCTTCGGCTACTTGGATGGCGTGCACTACCAAAACCAGCCCCACTTGCAGCCCTACCTAGACAGTGTGGCCAGCGGGCTGCTGCCGGTTTCGCGTGCACTGCCGATCACGGCGCAGGAGGCGATGATCCGGCAGTTCGTGCTCAAGATGAAGCTCGGGCGCTTGGAAGCCGAGCCCTTCCGCCGACGATTCGGCGTAGATGTGACGAGCCGATGGGCGAGCGAGCTAAGCCTGTTCCAAGACCACGGACTGCTAAACTTCGACAAGGAGAGCATCGAGTTGACTCGCGAGGGGTTGCTTCAGGTCGATCGGCTGCTCCATGCGTTTTTCCTCCCAGAGCACACCACCACGCGCTATGCGTGAGCACGGCGGCGCAGAGCCGTACGGAGATTTGGACGCGCTGATTCTGGGTGGCGGCCCGGCAGGCGCTACGGCCGCAGCCGTCTTAGCCGACAAGGGGCGCAACGTGCTTGTGCTGGAGCGGGAGCAGTTCCCGCGCTACAAAGTCGGCGAGTCGCTGTTGCCATATTGCTACTTCCCGCTGGAGCGGATCGGGATGATCGACAAGCTGCGCGCCTCCAGCTTTGTCAAGAAGTACAGCGTGCAGTTCGCCTCTATGGACGGCCGAGTTTCGGCACCGTTCTATTTCTTCCAGCATTTTGACCACGCGGCCTCACAGACCTGGCAGGTGGTGCGCAGCGAATTCGACCAGATGATGTTGGATAACGCGGTCGAGAAGGGTGCGCGCGTGCTGATGGGGGCTACCGCCAAGCGCCTGCTGATGAATGGCGTGCGATGCGAGGGCCTGGTGGTGGAGAGCGGGGGCGAGACTTTTTCGATCCGCTCTCCGGTCACCATCGACTGTGGTGGCCGGCACGGTTTCGCGGCTACGGAACTGGGCTGGGTCGTTCCCGACCCGCGGCTGAACAAGGTCGCGATTTGGACCTACTACAAGGGCGCTCTCAGGGACGCGGGCCATGACGAAGGTGCGACCACCGTGGCCTACCTGCCTGGTAAGGGCTGGTTTTGGTACATTCCCCTGCCGGAGGATACCGTCAGCGTGGGGGTGGTGGCCGAGCGCGACTACCTATATCGCGAGGGCAAGGATCTAGAGGCCGTGTTCGACCGAGAGGCTACGGCGAACCGCTGGATCGCCGAGCACTTGGCCCCAGGCGCGCGCTGCGAGCCAATCCGCGTCACAGCAGAATATTCCTACCGCTCGAGATTCTGCGCCGGCGATGGCCTAGTGCTGGCCGGCGATGCCTTCACCTTTCTAGATCCGGTGTTCTCGTCCGGCGTCTTGCTTGCGCTGCTTGGCGGCGAGCGGGCCGCCCACGCGGTTGATGCAGCGCTGGAGCAAGGGGATTTTCGAGCCGAGCGATTTGCAGACTACGGCGCGGAATTGTGTGAGGGCGTGGAGGCGATGCGCAAGCTGGTATACGCCTTCTACGAGGAGACGTTCAGTTTCGGGCGGCTGCTGAAGAGCCGTCCTGACCTGCGGGGAGATCTCACGGACTGCCTGATCGGGAACCTCGACAGGGACTTCCGGCCATTGTTTGAAGCGGTCGGCAAGTTCGCTCGCGTCCCCGAACCCCTGTCCTACGGCAGTAGCGTAGCGTCTGCCACCGCGCCTGCACTGGCTGGCTAGGCCAAGCCAAGTGCCACTCCCTGCCCGGGTGCTTTGCGTCTAGGTGGGGCCGTATGTGCTGGTTGTGCCAAGATGTGTGCGGGGGATCCTATTGCATGAAGCTCGCTCAGGTGCGTGACGGCGCCACCGTCGCGGTCGCGATTCAGGAAGCCGAAGGCTACCGCTTGCTGCGGGGTGTTTCGATGAACTCCCTGCTAGTGTCGGCTGACGCTTCGGGGAGGCCGTTAGCGGAAATGGCGGCCGAGGCCGCTTCCGATCGCTGGAGTGAGAGCGTCGACGTGTTGATGCCGCTGGAGCCGGCCGAGGTCTGGGCCTGTGGCTGTACGTATGCCCCTAGCGCGGACTTCCGGGACGGGGAACTCGGCACTCGGGACGGCATGTATTCCTATGTTCACAAGCCAGAAAACCGCCCTGAGATATTCTTCAAGGGCACTTCGCGCGTTTGCGTAGGTTCGGGCGAGCCTATCGGGATTCGGGGCGACTCGAGCTTTACCGCGCCTGAGCCGGAGCTGGGAATCGTGATCGGGGCCAGCGGCGAGATTCTCGCGTACACCCTCGGCAACGACGTGTCGGCGTGGGACATCGAGCGCGAGAATGCGCTCTACTTGCCACAGTCCAAGGTCTACGACGCGTGCTGCTCGCTGGGGCCGATACTGGTCACCCCCGACGAAGTGCCCGATCCTTACGCATTGCAGATGAGTTGCCAGATCACACGCGACGGCCGGGTGACTTTCAGGGGCAGCGTCTCGACCTCCAAGCTGCGCCGCACGTTCGAGGAGCTCGTAGATTACCTCACGCGGAGCAACAAGGTGCCTACGCCCACCGTGATTCTGACCGGCACGGGCATCATTGTGGAGCAGGAGGCAGCGTTGAAGCCTGGCGACGTGTGCTCCCTCAACGTCCCCCAGATCGGCACGCTGACAAATCCAGCCGCTCTGGTCTAGGCCGACTGTCCGGGTTCGGCTGCCGACTCGACTTCTCGCAGGACGCGCAGCGAGTTCGCACCAAGCACCTTGTAGATTTGATCCTCGCTGTAGTTCCGTTTGGCAAGGCCGTCAGCGATATTGGGAACTTGCGAAATGTCCTCCATTCCTTCCGGCAACTCCCCGTCAACGCCGTCGAAGTCCGATCCGAGCCCCACCGACTCGATGCCGCCGACTTGGATGGCATGTTCGAAGTGGTCCAGCAGCGTGTCCAACGGAGGGCGCCCGATCGCCGCGAGCTTGGCTTGCGTACGGGCATTGCCGTCGTCCCACTCGGAGGCGGGGTTGGCCTCGTTCCAGGCGCGGCTGCGCTGCGCATAGGCATCGTCGATGAAGACGTTGTAGTAGTTGATATGGATCACGCCGCCCTTGTCGGCCATGGAGCGGATCATCTCGTCGGTCATATTGCGCTTGTGCGTGGCCAGGGCGCGGGCGGAGGAATGCGATGCGACCAGCGGGGCTTCGGAGGTGCCGAGCGAGTCCCAGAATGTCTGGTCGGACACGTGCGAGACGTCCACCACCATGCCTAGGCGGTTCATTTCGGTGATCACCGAACGACCGAAGTCCGACAGCCCGAGATTGGCATCGCTGCCGGAAGACCCCGCCCAAGGGGTGTCCTTGCTGTGGGTCAGGGTCAAGTAGCGCACGCCCAGTGTGTACAGCATCCGTAGCACGGCCAGCGATGAATTGATCATATGGCCGCCCTCAACGCCCATCAGGATCGCGATTCGACCGCTCCGCTTGGCCGCCTCGATTTCATCGCTCGACGTCGCAAGAGCCAAATCGCGGGGGAAACGGCTGACCTCACGGAGGATGGCGTCTATGATCTCGAGCGCTCGCTGTACGGCTTCCAGCTCGGTGTTGCGCGTGGCGCTGGTATAGACCGAGAAGAACACTCCGGTAATGCCGCCAGCCCGCATGCGCGGGATGTCGACCTCGCCTAGGTCGTTGTGCACTCCGAGATCGTAGGATCCGTCGCGCAGCAGCATCGGAGTATCGCAGTGCAGGTCGATCACATGGCCCCGGACCACTTCGCCCTGATGGCCCGGGAGCGTCGCGGAAGGCGCAGGTTCGCTGCCAGAATCGCAGCCCATGGCGACCGCTAAGCTGGCCAGCGCCCATTGCCGACGGGTAATGTCCATACTGGAATTGTAGCCAGCGAGTCGATGACCGAACGTTTTTCCACAGCCCTTGCCTATGCGAATGACTTGCATCGCTATCAGCGCCGCAAGGGGAGCAGCGTCCCTTACGTCTCCCATCTGTTGTCAGTGACCGCCTTGGTCATGGAAGCCGGGGGCAGCGAAGACGAGTGCATCGCGGCGCTCTTGCATGACGCGGTTGAGGATCAAGGCGGGGAGTCGACGGCCGACGAGATTCGCCTTCGTTTCGGTGGCGAGGTGGCCCGGATCGTTGGCGCATGCAGCGAAGACAAGTCCGCCGGGCGTACGTGGATTGAGCGCAAGCGCTCCGCTGTGAGCAAGGTTGCTGGGACGGACGCTTCGGTGCGCTTGGTGTTGACGGCTGACAAGTTGCACAATATCCGCTCGGTCATCGCCGAGCATGCCAAGATCGGAGAGGTGATCTGGTGGCGTTTCGGGGGAGGCAGGGAAGGCACGCTTTGGTACTACCGGGCGATGGCCGAAGCCATCGGCGAGGCTGGAGGCAGCGAGTTGGTGCGAGAACTGCGTGCGGCCGTAGAAAAGCTGGAAGCGCTCGCAGATTGAACTCTCCCTGCGCTCAGGAGCGCTCGAGGATTGTATTTGAGCCCAGCGTCTCGAGGCGTTTCCAGCCATTCGGCACGTACACGCTAGCGAAGCGTGGCTGCTCCGAAGTTGCGGTGAGATCTGGCAGGTCTTCTTCAGCGGTCCTCCCGATGGCCCGCACCCGAGCTGTGACCGCCTGGGTCGGTCGCCCGGCGTGGCAGTACCCGAAGCGCTTGGCATGAATCTCGTCAAACGCGGCCGCGAGGTTTGCGGGAATGTTGATTTCGTATGACTGGCCCTCGTAGCGCAAATCGAGCGAGCGCACCATGGTGACGGCATCGAACCCTTGGGTGCGCATGTCTCGACGAGCGACAACTTCCAGCCGTGCGAATGCCGCTTCGGGCGTTTCGCCGAGTGTGCTCGCAGAATAGTCGCGGACGCAATCGGCGACGAGCATGCCCAGCGCCGAGAGTACGCCGGCATGAGCCGGCACAACGACCCGCGGGATATCGAGCGCTGCTGCGAGTTCGCAGGCGTGCTGGGCACCGGCGCCGCCGAAGCAGATCATGGCGTAATCTCGGGGGTAGTGCCCGCGTTCCACGGAAACCGATCGAATCGCCCGCTCCATCTTGGCGTTCGCGGCTCGTACAATCGCCTTGCAAAGGTCCGCCACCGACACGCCCGCGCTGTGCGCCGACCGCTCGGCGTAGTCGCGGGCGCGATCCTTGTCGAGGTCGATCGCGCCCGCCGGAAACGATCCCGCGTCAATTCTGCCCAGCAGCAGGTTGGCGTCGGTCACCGTCAGCTCTTCACCCCTGCCGTAGCAGACCGGTCCGGGCTCGGCCCCTGCGGAGCGGGGGCCGACACGGAGGGCGGAGCCCTCGTCGAAGTACGCTACCGAGCCGCCGCCCGCGCCAATGCTCTCGATATCCAGCATCGGGACCGACACGGGCAGGCCCGCTGCTGATCCCTCGGTTGTGAACAGGGGAGCCTTGTCATGGAGTGAGACATCGGTTGAGGTGCCGCCCATGTCGAAGCTGATGAAGCGTTCGATTCCGAGGGTGCGGGCGATTGCGGCGGCTCCGATCAGCCCTCCCGCCGGGCCGGACAGCACGGTCCGCACGGCCTGTGCTGACGCCTCGGCGACAGAGATCGAGCCGCCGTTGGACTGGAAGACGCGCAGCTTCGCCTCGGGCAGGGACACCTCGAGAGATTCGATGTAGCGCGCCATCAAGGGCGAGACGTAGGCGTTTACCACGGTGGTCGCGGCGCGTTCGTATTCGCGATATTCAGGCAGGATCTCGCTGGACAGCGACACGTTCAGGCCGGCCGCTCGCAACGTCTCGCCAACAAGCCGCTCGTGTGCGGGATTGGCGTAGCTATGGAGCAGGCAGACCGCCACGGCATCGATGTTTCCGAGCGAGGCTTGCAAGCTTGCGACCGCGCTTGGTGCGAGCGGCTGGAGAACCGAGCCGTCGTGGAGCATCCGCTCGTCCAAGCCGAATTTCCGGCCATTCTGGACGAGACTCTGGCGCGGCTTGGGGGTCCAGTCGTACAAGTCGGCGCGATTCTGGCGAGCAAGTTCCAGTAGGTCCTCAAAACCGCGGGTGGTCACGAACGCCGTTCTTGCGCCCGTGCGCTGCAATAGGGCGTTGGTCGCCACCGTGGAGCCATGCACGACCTCGGCGGCGGCAAATAGCTTCAAGCCAGCCAGAATCGCGCTCGCCGGATTGGCCGGGGTCGACCGCACCTTGTGGCTGCGCAGACGTGCCCCGTCCCAAGCGATGAAGTCTGTGAACGTCCCGCCGCTATCGACTCCTACGCGCATGTGGGGTACCAACGGTTGACGGGCTGCCAGTGCCCCGCACTCTCCAGTCTAGAGGGCCGATCCGCCCGCCCCGAGTCGGCCTAGTGCGAACCCCCGCAGGAGCCTTGGCGGCCTTGGGCAAACGATGCGGCGATCAACTCGCGCAGCACCGCCCGGTCGACGTCAGCCAGCCGTTTGATGTAGAGGCAGCCCTTGCCGCGCTTGTGCTTGCCGAGCGCGGCCAGCCGCTCTCCCTGCTGATCTAGGTCCAGCATCAGATACAGGGTCAAGGCTTGCTTGCGCGAGGCGAATCCGGCGCGGAACCATGTGCCGCTGCGGCCGCTGGCGTAGCGGTATCGCAGCGAGCCGAATCCGATGATGGATCCACCCCACATGACCGCTTTCTCGCCCCCTTCCGCCGACATCATTTCGAAAAGGTCGGCGCAGTCCCGCCGTCGTGCCCGGTCCGGGATCGCTTCGAGGAAGGCCAGCGGGTCGGCAGTGCTTGGTTTCGTCTTCAGTTCCGCCATGCGGCTATTGTCCAACAAATTCAGCCTTTTTGCCTGACCCTTTTCGGCGTCGACCAGATCCCCTGCGATAACACCATCCGCACGCTCCTCGATGGCCCCGACCCCGACTACTTCGCGCCGCTCTTCACCGACTGCCTGCAGGCCGCCCGCGAGCCCAGCTTGGATTGTGGGGCAGCAGCCGGCGGTCAAGCTGGAGCTGCTGTGAGGAGGGCGCATGACCGAGTTGGAGAGGCACTTTAGCCTGAAGTTCCCGGAGGGTGCGCTCCTGCGATCCGGTGCTAACTCATTGAAAGAATTGGGTTTATCGCGCTGATTGGTGCTCTGAAGCTTGTTTTTGTGTTCCCATGTAATTGCAGATTTTATTGATCGGTTCATTAAATATTGCCTTGTGTTATTGGGTTTCTTTGTGCTATAATGTTCCCATGTATGTGGAAGTCGTCCCCAACCGCGGCTCGCCCCCTGCCATCCTCCTGCGCGAAGGCAAGCGCGAGGGCTCCAAGGTGCGCAAGCGCACCCTCGCCAATCTCTCTGCCTGGCCCCCCGCCAAAGTCGCAACTCTGCGCAAGCTGCTCAAAAACCAGCCCCTCGTCAGCCCCGAGCAAGCCTTCTCCATCGTCCGCTCCCGCCCCCACGGCCATGTCGAACTCGTGCTGGAGGCCTTCCGCCGTCTGGGCCTGCCCGCCTTGCTCGACCGCTCCCCCTCGCCTCAGCGCTCGGCCGTGCTCGCCATGCTCGCCCAGCGCCTGCTGCAGCCCGCCTCCAAGCTCGCCACCACGCGTCTCTGGCACAGCACCACTCTGGCGGCCGAACTGGCCCTTGGGGACGCTGACGAAGAGCACCTCTACGCCGCGATGGACTGGCTGCTGGAGCGTCAAGACCGCATCCAGCGACGCCTCGCCCGACGCCACCTCGGCGACGATTCCCAAGTCCTGTACGACGTCTCCAGCAGCTACTACGAAGGCCGCACCTGCCCGCTGATGCGCTACGGCTACAGCCGCGACGGCAAGCGCGGTCGCCCGATCGTCGTCTACGGCCTGCTGGCCGACGCCCAGGGCCGCCCGCTGGCCGTGCAGGCCTATCCCGGCAACACGGCCGACCCGACCACCGTGCCGGACCAAGTCCAGACCCTGCGCGAGCGCTTCGGCCTGCAACGCGTGGTGCTGGTGGGTGACCGCGGCATGCTCACCGACACCCAGATCGAGACCCTGCGGCAATACCCCGGCTTGGGCTGGGTCTCGGCCCTGCGGCATCCCGACATCCGCAAGCTGGCGGACGACAACAGCGTGCCAATGTCGCTGTTCGACACCCGCAACCTGGCCGAGATCCACTCCCCGCTGTATCCCGGCGAGCGTCTCATCGTGTGCTGCAACCCAGCCTTGGCCGAGCGCCGCCGGAACAAGCGCGAAGCGCTGCTGGCAGCCACCGAGGAGGCTCTCGAGCGCATCCAGCGCGAGGTGCGGCGGCGCACCAAGAAACCGCTGCTAGCGACTCAGATCGCCGAGAAGGTCGGGCGTGCCAAGCAGCGCTGCAAAGTCGGCAAACACTTCCAGACTGAGATCGCCGACGGCCTCTTCGAGTTCCACCGGGACGCGCACTCGATCGAGCGCGAGGCGAGCCTAGACGGCCTGTACGTGATCCGCACCAGTGAGGCTGAGAGCCGTCTGCAGGCCGCCGATGTGGTGCGCAGCTACAAGCAGCTGACGCGGGTCGAGAGGGCCTTCCGGTGTCTCAAGACGGTCGACCTGCGGGTGCGCCCGATCCGCCATCGCAAGCCGGACCGCGTGCGGGCACACCTGTTGCTATGCCTGCTGGCGTACTACGTGGAATGGCACCTGCGGCAGGCCTTGGCGCCGCTGCTGTTCGCAGACGAGGACTTGGCGGGCTGGCAGGCGCGGCGGGACCCGGTAGCGCCCGCCAAGCCGCGCAAGAGCCTGCAAGCGAAGAAGAACGGGCGCACAACGTCGGACGGTTTGCCACTGCACAGCTTCTCAACGCTACTCCAGGCCATGGCGACGCGCTGCCGCCATCAATGCCGCTTGCACGGCGATGCGGACGGGCCCACCCTAGAGCGCTTGACCGAGCCGAGCGCCCTCCAGCAGCGGGCGCTTGAACTGGTCAGAACGTTCCCAGTGGACTGCAACTCCAAATCCAGCTAAGCGAAGACAAAACAAGGACTTATCGCGAATCTTGCCCCGGAACTTCAGTTTAGCGAGGCCTTGCAGTCGCCCGGCGCAGTACGAGCGGGAGCAACGCACTTTCGCCGAGCGCATCGCCGACTTGTGCGGGCAGGTGACGAGCTTGCTGCAGCAGGTCGAGCAGCTGCAGCAGCGTGTGAACGAGCTGGCGACCGACTACGCGGGCCTCGCCGCCGACTACAGGCAGATCGCGAACGAGCTGGGCAGGTGCTCGAAGCGCTGAGGCCGCGCCCGTCGCGCTGAGTCTGCTACGAAGCCCCGCCCTTATCGGGCGGGTATGCCTACGGCTGGACAGCCGACGCGCTCACCGTCGACAGCGGCCATCCCGAGCGTGGAGAGTGCGGTGAATGCCTCATGAAGGGGGAGATGCCTCATGACCGAGGCTCCGGGGCACGCAGCCCGAAGGTGCTCCCACTGATGCTAGAAGCGGTAGCCGATGCCCATCTCCACCGCGCCCGCGAGCGACGAGAGCGACGAGCCAATTCGGGGATCGCTCATGAGACAGGAATACCCCAGCCGGAAAACGACGCGAGGTGTTAGGTCTACCGAGACGCCAAAGTTACCGATCAACATGGCTCGCCGTTCCCAGTGGTCGTGGGCATCGAAGGTCTCGTCCCGGACGAGGACGGGGAAATCGTCGTCCTCGTTCTTGTACAGGGGCTCGCCGTTCTCGTCGTACACGGTACGGATGTGCCGGGCCCGGCCCCGGTTGCGCTCCCATTCGTACCCAAAGCCGGCCCCGACCCAGAACGACAGGCGATCTTGCCGCCAGATCCTCACGACCGCCGGTCGGAGTGTGACGGCTCGGGCGAAGCTCTCGTCCTCGTTCGTCAGATGCGGGTTTCGCCGATAGAACACGTGGAACTGAGTATCCGGACCGTCTAGGAATCGCGAATACACGTCCACTTGCGTGATGCTTGCGCCGACATCGACGAGAGCCGCCCACTTCGAGCCGAGGGGCAGCAGCACCCCTGCGCCGGCCTGTGGCGTGAATGGTGCCCATGAAATGCTGGTGCTGTAGAACCCCGAGAGGCCGTAGATCTCGACCCTAGGTTCTCGCTGCTGCGCAACTGAGGGTGACGTCGCAACCGGCAGCAGCAGCCCCACGAGGGCAAGGGGGAGACGGAGCACGGGGTTAGTGTAAGGCAGGCTCCGCCCGACCGGTGCCAAGGACTGGAACGAACTCCTGCAGCGGGCGGTCACTGATTCCTAGCTGCGCTCCCCACCCCTTGCCCGCCAGCAGCCCTGCGCTGCTACTTGAAAACTCCCCGGACCACCTCTACTGCTGCTAGCACCCCCTCGCAACGCAGCCTTGTGCCACTACTGCAAACCTCGCCGTCCATCCCTCGCCGACCTCCGACCAGACTCGCTTGCATTCCTTCCCGCTGCTGCGGATTGTCTCGCTCCGGTCCGTCACACATCACAAATAATCCGGGAAATTCTGCCCTCCCGCCGCCGGAACAACCTGAGAATCTGCTATCGGAAAACTCCGGAATTCAACAACGGCGCCTTGGCCCCCTTCCTGCGCCTCGACGACCCCCTCGCCATTGCGCTGGACGGCGCGCAGTTCCAGTGCTCCGATGCCCTCCACTGCGAGTTGTGTTCCACCCGCCATGTCGGCAAGGAGAAGACCCTCCAATATTTTCACAGCATGCTCGCAGCCACCGTCGTGGCCGATGGCCGCAACCGCGCCATCTCGCTCATGCCGCACTTCGTCCAGCCCCAGCACAACCCCCACGACTAGCGCTCGGCCCACAACCGCAAGCAGGACTGCGAATGCTATGCCGCCAAGCGCTGGCTGCCCGCCCACATCGTCGCCCTGCGCCCCTTCCGGCCCATCTTCCTAGGCGACGACCGGTACTGCTGCCAGCCCCTCTGCCAACTCGTGCGCGACCTCGACGCAGACTTCATCTTCATCTGCAAACCCAGCTCCCACAAGCGTTTATTCGAAGTCCTGCACGAAGATTTCATGCACCCCAGCGACTGGCGGCGCGACCGCAACCGGCAGCGCCAAGTCGAGCAGCAGCGCTACCGCTGGATGCGCGGCCTGCCCGTCCGCGACGGTGCCGAGGCCGTGCAGGGCACGTGGGTCGAATTCGAGATCAAGCGCCGCGGCCAGCGCACCTACTACAACACCTTCTTCACCAGCTTGGAGGTGACGGCCGAGAACGTGGCGGCGATCGCACGCCTGGGGCGAGCGCGCTGGATGATCGAGAACGAGACCTTCAATTGCCTGACCTGCCAAGGGTACAACTTCAAGCGCAACTTCGGGCACTGTCGCCAGGGGCTGGCCAACCTGCTGGCGAGTTTCAACCTGTTCGCGTTCGCGCTGCACACGCTGCTGGACTGCGTGCGGGGATTGTGGCGGCAGTGCCGCGCCAAGGCCGGCACCTGCCGCTACTTCTTCGCGGAACTGCGCGTGCTGACGGAGTTCATCTGCTGGCCGGACTGGACGGCGTTGCTGTCCACGGCCTCAGGCCATCCCAGGCGGCTGGCAGCGCTCGGCGCAGCCTGTGCAGGTGCCTCCCCGGCTCACCGAAGCCCCGCCGCGAGACCTACAGCCCACTTGCACGCCGCAAATCTAGAATTGCTGGCTATTGTCGCCTCGATCGCGCGCTTGGGGCTAATCCGTAACTCTCGGCCATCGCTCAACGCCACAACACTCAGGGCCGGTTGAAGCGTGAAAGACTTGGCCGGATCTCGCTACCGCATCATCGAAGCCATCGGCTCCGGCGGCATGGGATCGGTCTTCAAGGCAGAGGACACCCGTCTCAAGCGCATGGTCGCGCTCAAGTTCTTGCCCAAGGACTTCACCGCGGACACCCAAGCGGTCGAGCGCTTCGAACGCGAGGCACAGGCTGCCGCCTCGCTGGACCATCCCAACATCTGCACTCTCTACGAGATCCATACGCAGGAAGAGGAGAAGTTCCTCGTGATGGCGTACTTGGATGGTCAGTCGCTCGACAAGCGCGTGGAACAGGGGCCGCTGTCCCTTGAGATGGTCTATGAAGTCGCTCGGCAGGCTGCCGAAGCGCTTTCCGCCGCGCATGCGGCTGGGGTTGTGCACCGCGACATCAAGTCCTCGAACATCATGCTTAGCGAGGACCGGGCGGGCAAGCCGGTGGGCAAGCTGATGGATTTCGGCCTGGCCCAAGTGTCGGGAGCGTCGAAGCTTACCAGAGTCGACACCCGCGTGGGCACGACAGCGTACATGTCGCCGGAGCAGGCGCTGGGAGACCCGGTCGACGCGCGCACCGATATCTGGTCTCTGGGAGTGGTGCTGCACGAGATGGTCACAGGCGAGTTGCCGTTCAAGGGCCACTATGACCAGGCGGTTCTGTATTCGATCCTCAACGAAGAGCCCGAACCGGTGACATCGCTGCGTTCTCGCGTGCCGATGGAACTGGAGTGGATCATCGAAAAGTGCTTGGCGAAAGCACCAGCCGACCGCTATCAGGACGCTCGCGAACTGATCGTCGACATCGAACGCCTCCAACGCCGCGCGACGACGGGAGGGACGTCGTTCCAACCCGTGGAGCGTCCCGGCAAACCGCCCGAGGTTCAGCCGACAGCCGCGCCAGCGCCGGCCGGTTCGTGGGTGGGCGCGGTCGTCAGGAACTGGCCGGCTGTCGCGGTCGTTGCCGTCGCCGCAGCCCTTGTGGCCGCGGTTGCCTTTTCGGGCGGGGACGCGGAGACACGGCGGGAGACCCGCCGCTTCACGCTCCGCCCGGTGGACAGCCTAAGCCAGGGACAGGCGATTGCGGACGCAGCGATATCACCGGACGGCAGCAACATCGCTTTCACCACGAGCGGCTCCGACGGCTCGCTTTGGATTCAGCCGCTGAACCGCCACGAGCCGTATCAGGTGGAGGGAACACAGGGCGCGCGAGAGGTCTTTTGGTCCCCGGACAGCGATTCCGTGGGTTTTGCGACCAGTACCGGCCTGGGCAAGTTCGGCTTGCGCGGCCGTGTGCTGACCATGCTCGTGGAAGACCCGAGTCTCGGCCTGGCCAGCGCGACCTGGAGTGCCGCTGGCCAGTCCATCATCTACGCCTCTGCCGGCGGGCCGCTGCTCCGGGTGTCGTCCTTGGGTGGCGCCCCGAAGCCGCTCTTCGATCAATCGTCCATCCGGCGCAGAATGCTTACCGGCTTGGCGTCCGTGGGCGTTTCCGAAGACGAGGAGGTGCTGCTGTATTCCGTGCGCACTGCCGATCGCGATGCGTTGATGGCGCGGCGGGTGACAGGGGACGAAGTCGGCCCGCCCGTCGAACTCGTAGAGGGAGCGGAACCCGTCTATTCCAAGACCGGGCACCTGCTGTATCGGCCTGCACTGGTCTCGTCTTCGGTCTGGGCCGTGGAGTTCTCTCCCGAGGATCTGGAGGTTTCGGGAGACGCGTTCGCGGTCGTGCAAGACGCTTCCGAGGTATCGCTCGCCGCGGACGGGACCATGGTGTATCTGGACAATCGGTTCACCGGCCAGATGGCCTTGCACTGGCTCGACAAGAACGGGCAGACCCTCTCAGAGATCGGAAAGCCGCAAGCTTGGATCGTCGGCCCCCGCTTGTCCCCTGTGGGTGACAGGGTATTGGTCTCGGGCGGGACCGGCCGGGATTACGACCTATGGGTTCACGAGTCGGACCGGCCTGTGCTCCATCGCGTAACGTTCGACGATGCCGACGAGAGCGGCGCGATCTGGTCCCCAGACGGCGACAGCGTGCTGTTCGCACATCGAGGCTCGTCAGACCTCAGGCTCCTGCCAGTGGGTACGGGCAGCCCAGCGCAGTCGGTCTATGCCGGAACCGAGCCTTCCATGACGCCTCTGGACTGGTCCAGGGACGGTCGCTATATCTTGGTGCAGGTTCGCATGGCGCCTGACGGGGCCGACATTCCCGCCGCCGGTGGGCGGACTCCGGATCCAGCTCTCGCCCCACTGCGAAAGGGACCGGGATCCGGTCAAGGCGTCCGCACAGCGATCAAATACCTCGAGCGCGCGGCTGGCGGCGCATGGGAACTGAAAGACTTCCTTCCTCTGGCACCGTTTGTCACGGACGATACGGTGTTTTCCCCGGACGGCAGGTATGTAGCCTATGAGAGCAATGAATCGGGCGACTTCGAGGTCTATGTCAAGCCTTTTCCCAGCGGTGAGCAGCGCTGGCGGGTGAGCACTGACGGCGGCAGGCTGGCAAAGTGGGCCCCGGAGGGCTCCTACTTGTACTTCACCAGCAACGACACGCTGCATCGGGTTCCTGTGCAGACGAGCGACAGCTTCGCATTCGGCGCGGCCGAGGAGTTGTTCGCGCGGGACAACTTCATGGCAGCGCGACGCTACCCCTCGTACGATGTTGGGACGGGCGAGCGATTCGTGGTTTCCGGGCCCTTGGGCGGTCCGCGGCGCCGCGCCATTCGAGTCACACAGAATTGGTTTGCGGAATTGCGTACGCCCTGAGATGTCACTTCAGCGCGGTGCGATCTCCCAACCGGAGGTTGATCGTCACCGGCTGGCCGAGGTATTGCGGCTGCGTGTCCCACACGTTCAAGTCCAACATTGCCATCATGCGGGCTCCATACTCGCGCAGCCGGGCGGAGAAGAGTTGCGGGCCGGATGCGTCCTGAGCGCAATACGCGACCACGTCCAAGCCTCGGTTGATGCCGATGTATACCGCCCGCGTGGCGTGGAACCGTTGGGAGATGATCGTGAATGAAGTCTGGCCCATTACTTTGTGGGCGCGGACAACCGAGTCCAGCGTACGTAGTCCGCCGCGGTCTTCAGTGATGCAATTGGCCGGCACTCCGGCTACCATAAGGTCGCGCCTCATCGCGTCGGGCTCGTCGTAGTACTTGCTCGGATTGGACCCGCTGACGATGATGTGGCGGATCTTGCCCCGGTCGTACAACTCGGCTGCCGCCGCGATCCGGTGGGCATAGAACTCGTTGAGCCCGCTGCCCCGATTGCGTGACGTGCCCAGCACCAGACCGACGTCGTTTCGCGGCAGGTGCTCCGGGTCGGCGAACAGCAATGGATGGGCGGTTTGGTCTATCCGCCAGCTGACATAGAGCGTCGCGACACACAGACCCGACACGAGCACGGCTGCCGTGAGCCCAATAGCAATTAGCGCGTTTCGCTTCTGCATCCGAAACCGGGGGCGGGGGCTCATGCGCGAGCGCGCCCCCGCAGAATTATACATTGTTTCAGAAAATAGCAGGTGTGGAACATGAGGGAAGTTTGATGGAACGATTGAACCGTGACGAGTGCGGAATGCCGAAGGGTTACGAATAAGCGGCCATGACGATAGAATCTAGCATGCGCTTGTTGGCAACCGCTCTCGCCTCCGTCTTCCTGATCACGTGCGCTGCCGTCGACCAACCTGGCCTAAGGGAGCGACCGCCAAACTTCCTCGTGCTGCTTGTCGACGATCTGGGCTGGACGGATCTGGGCTGCTACGGAAGCGACTTCTATCGAACGCCGAACATCGACCTGCTGGCCGAGAACGGCGTCCGGTTTACACATGGCTATGCCGCCTGCACGGTTTGCTCCCCCACCCGGGCGGCCCTGATGACCGGGCTGTACCCCGGACGCACGAACGTCACCGATTGGATACCCGGACATAGCCGGCCACGCGCGCCCTTGCGTCCGCCGGAATGGACGATGCGGCTGGAGCACCGTTACACAACGTTGGCGGAGGCGCTGGGCGCTGCGGGCTACCGCACGGCACACGTCGGAAAGTGGCATCTGATGCCGCGTCTCGAGCCGAGCGAGATGGCCGACTATGCACCGCAGCACCACGGCTTCGAGATCAACATCGCCGGTAACGAGTGGGGTGCGCCAGGCAGCTACTTCCACCCTTACGCGCGCAACGGCCGCGAGGTGTACCCACTGCCCGCGGGGGGCTCGGCAGGCGACTATCTCACCGATCGTCTGACGGACGAGGCTATCGCCATTCTGGACCAATTCCGCGAAGAGCCCTTCTTGCTCTATTTTCCGTACTACACCGTGCATACTCCGATTGAGGCCAAGCCCGAGGATCTAGCGCAATTCGAATCCCAAGTCGATGCGTCGAAACGCCACCGGAACCCGGCCTATGCGAGCATGCTCGCCGCCTTGGACCGCAGCGTGGGCAGGCTGCGGACCAAGCTTGACGAGTTGGGCATTGCCGACGAAACCGTCATTGTGTTTACGGGTGACAATGGGGGCCTCGATCGCAAGGGTCCGGACGGTCGCATGGGTAACCCGACCGAGAACGACCCGCTCAGGGCGGGCAAAGGGTCGGCCTACGAAGGAGGAGTTCGCACGCCGACGATCTACTATTGGCCAGGCGTAACGCCGGCCGCCAGCGTCAGCGACCAGCCGGTCATCACGGTAGACGTATACCCGACGCTGCTCGAGATTGCCGGCGTGGAAGGCGACCCGGCGCACAACGAGCTTGTGGACGGCGTGAGCTTGGCGGGCATTCTGCGCGATCCGTCCGCCCGGCTTGATCGCGAGACGCTCTACTGGCACTATCCGCACTACCATAACGGGGGTTCGACCCCGCATTCGGCCATTCGCGATGGCGCGTGGCGCTTGGTGCATTTCTACGAGGATGACCGGGCTGAACTCTATAACCTTGCCGAAGACGTCGGCGAGACACGCGATTTGGCCGCCGACATGCCGGACAGGGCCGCCGCCCTGCTGGCGAAGTTGAACGCGTGGCGAGTTGCAGTGGGAGCGCAAGAGCCGCTGCCAAACCCAGACAAGCGCTGACGCTGGGCAGGCTTCTCAGCGGCTGTGAACGCGGATGTGGTCGCGCCGGATCGCCGCGAGGTTGACAGCGCCAACTTGCACCATATCTTGGGCCAACTCAGACTGCAGCATTTCGACGACCTTTTGGACGCCCGAGGCACCGTAGGCGGCCAAGCCCCACAGCACGGGGCGGCAGACCAGTGCTGCCGTCGCCCCCAAGGCAATCGCTTTTAGCACGTCGCTGCCGCGGCGGAATCCGCCGTCGACCAAGAGCGGAATGCGTCCGGCCACAGCTTCGGCGATAGCAGGCAGAACCGCGACCGGTTCGGCGTCGCCCTCGGCCTGGCCCGTGCCGTGATTCGACACGACGACTCCGGCGATGCCCCGTTCAGCGGCTTCTAGCGCGTCGACGGCCTGCATGACACCCTTGAGCACGACGGGCACCGTCGCCGCGTCTCGCAGTTGCTCGACGATGTCCCAGCCGTAGCGCGCGGGCATGCCCGCGCGCCGGCCGCGCTCCTCGCCAAGGCTGAGGCAAATCGCCTTGGCACCGGCCTCGACCGCTGCTTGGATACGCTCGGTCAAGGCAGCGACATCTGCGTCGGGATAGAATTGCCGCCACGCGCCGGGAGCCGCCGCGATTGCCTGAGCCAGCGGCGCACCGCTGTGTTCGGCGCTCACCAATGTCGCCTTGGCCGCGGTCGCCCCCTCCGCTGTGGCCAGTTCCCCGTCGCTGTGGATTTGTCCTTGGCGCGAGGCGGGGCCCACCAAGATTGGAGCGAACATGGCCTGGCCGAACAAATCCAGCGACAGATCGAGCGCCTTGGTGTTGACCATCATGCGCGGTCGGAACGTGATCCGTTCCAAGGCCGAACGCTGCCCGCCGGCGATGCGCCGGTAGGCGCTCTCACTCAGAGAGCGCCGGGCCATCGGCTCGAATTCGGGCACGTTGGCGAATCCGTCGAGGGGCGTCATGCGTCCCGGGGCTTCTCCGGCCAGTTCCGGAGACTGGGCCGCTCGCAGGCAGGGAGAGGCCGCCACGAGACTCCCAAGGGCATGGAGTGCTTGGCGGCGACTGTGGCGAGCCCCGTTCATGGGAAATCCGTCCGCACAAGGGATCGGTCGATTGCGTTCAAGCTGGCGGCGCCACAGCTCGCCATGGCCTGCTGGAACTCGTCCTGCACGATCTCCAAGACGCGCGTCACGCCCGGGGCTCCGAACGAGCCCAAACCCCAGCGCGGGACCCGCCCCAAGCAGATCGCCGATGCGCCCAGCGCCATGGCCTTGACGATGTCGCTGCCGTGCCGAAATCCGCTGTCAATCAGGACAGGCAGGCGTCCGGCGACGGCCTCGACGATCTCGGGCAACACTTCCAGGCTCGAAGGCGTGTAGTCGAGCGTGCGCCCTCCGTGGTTGGAGACGATGATGCCGTCCAAGCCGTGTTCCACAGCCAGTAATGCGTCCTCGGCGGTCAGGATGCCCTTCGCCAGCATCGGGACGTCGACCATGGTGCGCAGGCCCTCGAAGAGCTTCCACTCGTACCACATGCGACCAGAGGAGAACTGGTAGCGCCCGGCATTGCCACTGTAGCGGGGCGGGCGGCGGGGGCGCAGCGACAGGTTGCGGTCGTGGAAGCCGCGGTCATAGAACGAAGCCTGCTGGTCGATCGTGACCACGATTGCCGCGGCACCGGCCACTTGCGCGGACTCGACCGGCTCGCGGTTCTGCTGGAGTTCCTCGCGCGGGTAGAGCTGAAACCACAGCGGCCCGCCGTCGGCCTTGGCAATGTCTGCAAACGACATGCTGGCAACGTGGCTGACGATCATGGGCGTCTCGGACGCGCCCTTGCAGCCGGCGTAGGTGGCCGCTTCCTTGTCGGGGTGTAGCACTTCGTGGGCGGCCGACGGCGCGAGCATGATGGGGAACTCCATGGGCGTGCCTAGGACGCTCCCGCCAGTCTGAGGAAGACTCGGATCGCCTACAGCCCGGGGCGCGAGCGAGACCCAGTCGAAGGCTTCGCGATTGCGCCGCGTGGTGAACTCGCTGCCACCGCCGCGCGCCGTGTAGTTGTAGGTCGCGCGGTCTAGCCTCTCGTAGGCCGCTGCTTCGAAATCGAAGACATCGCGCATTTCCGACAGGCCTGGAATCCGGCTGTGGTCACGAAATGGGTCCTGTTGTGCATGGACTCCCTTCGCTCCGGCCAAGAAGCCTGCCAGTCCGGCCAGCGCCTTGCGGCGACTCAGGCTGCGACGCCAGCGTGCCTCACGATCGGTCATGGGACGAGATCGGCCGCTTGCCACCTAGGCCCGGCGGATCGGGCACGATTATAGCCAAGGCAAGGCTGCGGAATCCTTGCCGGCGTTCATTCTGGCTTGGCGAAGCGATCCAAGAACACGCGCGCATATTCCCGGCCCGCTTGCAGCATGCCCGCGGTGTTGGCGTGGATATTGCCAGGGTGCCTGGGCAAGTCGCGCAGGTACACCGGCGCAGAGTGGCCTACCTGTGCGGGGACCCGTTCTTGGGCCAGCAGCACGTCCCACATGCCTGGGCGCCCCTGCGGTGGGGGCAGGTCCGAAGGGCTGAGGCCATCCAGGCTGCCCGGCACCGCTCCCGACCGATAGGTGCCGACGAGGACCGGCAAGTTCGGCGCATCGAGGTCGCGACGCAAGGCGGCGATCAGGTTCTTGAGGTTTTCCGCGTAACGCTCGGCGGCGCGCTCATCGCGCATGTCCTTGCCGCCCTGCAGCCAGAGAAACCCGCGCAGGCGAGCATCCCTGCCATTGAGCGCTTGGCGCACCTTGGAGAGCAAGTCCTCGTACAGGGGGCCTTTGCGGGCATCGCCCGTGATATCGGCGTCGGCGGCGTTCCACTGCGGTGCCCATGCCATGATTCCCGTGCCGCCCACCGCTTGCTTGACAATGCCGATGCGGCTGCCCGGCCACCCCCCCGTTAGGGCGTGGGCAAAGCCGATTTCCGGCCCAAACGTGAATTCACGGATCCCCCACTGCTCGCGCTGGGCTGATGATGGCGTCCGATGTGGCCGGAGGGGGATCCATTCGCCGTCGTGAAACATCTCCAAGCGCGAGTCGTGGCCGAAGCGCGCCACGGAATCGAGTTCCAAGCTGTTGCCCCAGCCGACCATGTTCGACTGGCCGGACAGGATGAACACCTCCAAGGGCCCTGTCGGGACGCGCTGGCCATAGACCTCGATCCAGTCCAAGCGCGAGCATGCGCGGCTGCGCCCTCCCGGCATCAGGTCGGTGAAGCCGACCGATCGCACGCGGGTCAGGTCTGGGGCGTTCGCCCAAGGTCCCTCAGTCACGGTGGCCGGATCAAGTTGGCGCCAGCGGCTGCTGGAGAATGCGAATTCGTTGATCCGCCACTGCTCGGACGCCCCGTCAGCCTGCTCGCTGACCAGCCACTGGCCGTCCGCTAGTTCGACCACGGCGCGCAATGCCCGGAAGCCCGACTGGCGGCTGCGCCAGCGCACCGTCGCGGTCCCGGACAAGTCCATCAGGCCCCGGTCCGCCAGAGACAGGCTGACAGCCCATGGCGTCTTGGCTAAGCCCGACCACACATAGTGGGGATCCCAGTCCCGTGCGTCGTGGTAGCTCTTCTTCACTAGCGGGGGGCCCGGGCCGTGCACGGTCACCCTCACCTCGGGATTTGCGACATCGCTCTGGGTGAGCGGGATCGCCGGTGGGGAAGCGGTCCAGTCCTCCCGAAAGACCAGCGGCGCACGCCCTACGTCAGATGCTTGCAGCCCGGTACAGGCGATCCATGCCACCCAGATCCAGCGTTTCATGCTGTCAAGCATAGCCGAGCGGACCGAGGCATCTGTGCCAAGCGCACTGCGCTGTCAAGTACAATCGGCGCATTCATGAGAGTTTATCTGCCACTACTTGCGGCGTTCGCCGCCGCAGCATTGCTGTGGGTGCAACTCGGCGGCCCGGCCCATGGCGAGCCGAGCGAGGGCGATCCGGCGAGCCTGCGAATCGAGTACCGGCCAGGCGGTTACATGCCGCCCGGATTTCCGCTCGAGGGTGCAGTCAAGCTGCTCTCGTCGCCCGTTGCGCAAGCCGGAGAGCGCAGCAGGATTCGGATCGAGTGCACGATCGGCGAAGCCGGCGTCGCGACGGGTGAGACGCTGGAGATCTGGAAGCACTTCACCAGCGATGTCGAAGAGCTTCAGGTCACAGACCCGCAGCTGCCGGCGCACTTTGCCTTGGAGACAGCCGCTCCCGGAGTCGAGTGGGAGATGCTGATCCACTCCAACGCGGTCCAGCGCAACTCGCCCAGCGTCTTCCCCTATAGGAAGGCGGTTGGGGCGAAGCTAGCCGCGGGCAAGCTGGCACCGGGGAGCAAGGTGTACTTCGATCTCGGCGGAACCCGAGGCGTGCGCATGCAGCACTACGCCGAGAACCTGTTCAACTTCCGAGTGGTGATCACCGGTCCTGACGGGCGGCCGCGGGATTACGTGGGTGACGCCTTTCTCAAGGTAGTCGGCGGGCGAGCCACCAAACTGCGGGTCTATGCGCCGGCGTACGTGGGGGTGGGCGAGCGCTTCAGCGTGGAGGCGATTCCCAGTGACGCATGGAACTCGCTGGCGGGCAATTACCAGGGCTGGAAGCTGGCGGTGGAAGATCCCACTCTCGGTAGCAGCGAATTCGAATACGATCCGGAACTGCTGCACTACGTTGCGTCGAACTTGGTGCCCACGCAGCCCGGTGTGTATCGGCTCAAGGTCCGGACCTCAGACGGAGCACTGGAAGGCGTAAGCAATCCGATCCGGGTCGAGAACCATCCCAAGCGTCGCGTCTACTACGGCGATCTGCACCAGCACACGTACTTGCACGATGGTCGCGGCACCTACGAGGAGTTGTATCTGCATGCGAGACGCAACGGCCTGCTGGACTTCGGCGCCCTGACGCCGCACCACATGCCGTTGGGCGTTACCGGCCCATCCTATATCTTTGACAAGTTCAAGGATCCCCGGGACAACTGGCCTGACATGGAGCGCGCCAACAAACGA
Source organism: Bryobacterales bacterium (assembly GCA_965207255.1). Taxonomy (GTDB): domain Bacteria; phylum Acidobacteriota; class Terriglobia; order Bryobacterales; family UBA6623; genus VXMF01. Next base: position 4,021,915 of record OZ242276.1, read on the forward strand.
CTGAACGGCTGGCGGGACTTTGTGACGATCCTCGGCTATGAGTACAGCGTGGGCACCAGGCTCGGCGGGCACCACAACGTCATTTACAATGCCGACGAAGCTCCTACGACCATGCAGCTCGATCCGTCCAGCAATCGGGCCGATGTGGGCGACATGATGGATGTGCTGGAGCGATCCGGCGTGCCGACCATGGTGATTCCGCATGTAGGGGGCGGGCCGCCCAACTGGACCCATCGGACCGATCCGCGCATCGAGCGCAGCTTCGAGATCGCCTCCGTTCACGGAGTCTTTGAAGAGTCGTGGCAAAAGCACTTGGAGGCTGGCTTGAGGCTCGCCGCGACGGCTTCCGCCGACAACCACACGGTCGGTTTCGGAAACTCCTACCCGGGCCTGATTTACACCATGACGAATCCGCTCACGGGGGTGTTCGCCTATGGCAAAACGCGCAATGCGATCTGGGATGCGTTGTACCAGCGGCGCACGTTTGGCGTGACCGGCAACGAGCGCATCTTGATGGAGTTCAGCCTGAATGGCGAGCCCATGGGTGGCGAGGTCACGGCGGCTTCAGCCCCGGCTGCACGCATGCGCGCTAGAGTGTCCGGGACGCAGCCAATCACCAGGGTCGAGTTGCTCAAGAACGGGCGCGTGCTCCACTCGATCAATCCGGCGCGGGCGGTCGGCTCGCTGGCGCGCATCACCTGGGGAGACAACATCTACCAGCGCCGCGCCAACGTGGGTCTTGGCGAAGGCATGCTGAAGGCAGAGTCTGGCGCGGTAAGGCTCGAGCGCTTCTTGCATCGCGACCAAGAGTTCGAGAGCATGCGCCAAGATGGCGACAGTGTCCGGTGGCAGTCGGCGGCGACTTCAAACGACCGCGATGGCATGCTGGTGCGCTTGGACGGAGCGGAGGGGGCCTTGGTATTCCGGCTGCGGGACCCGCACTTGGGCCTGCTCGAGGTTGCGGCACCTCTCGATGTGCTCCGCCGAGACGGATACTTCCGCTGGCGCGGCCTTGGAGAGCAGCCTTACACGCATAGCTACCTCAAGCTGATGGGCATCGAGGCCGCGTTTGAGATCGAATTCGAACTGGTCAACGCCGAGGCGTCGATGGACATCGAGTTCGACTACGAGGATCGCGAACGGCCAGAGCCAGGCGACTACTACTATCTGCGGATGGAGCAGCTCGACACCAACAAGGGCTGGGCGAGCCCGGTGTGGATCAACTAGGCGCGCCGGCTGCGCTGGCGTCGGCATCCCGGCCCAAGAACCGGAAGTCGCAGCCGAGATGTGCCTGCGTGACTTGATCGAGGAACAGCCTGCCGTAGCCTCGCCGGTAGTGCGCTGCTTGCGGCTTGCGCGCTGCCAGCCTGCCCTCGATTTCCCGCTCGTCTACGCGCAGGTCAATCCGTCGGCCCGGCACGTCAAGTTCGATTTCGTCGCCTGTGCGCACGGCAGCCAACGGGCCTCCGATGGCCGCTTCGGGGGACACGTGCAGGACATCGGTGCCAAAGCTCGTACCGCTCATGCGTGCGTCAGAAACGCGCACGATGTCATTGACGCCGGCCTTGAGGAGTTTGGTGGGGATCGGCAGGTGTCCCCATTCGGGAAATCCCGGGCCGCCTTGGGGGCCGGCGTTCTGCAACACCATGACGGTGTTTTCGTCCACATCGAGGTCGTCGTCGATTCGTGCCCTCAGCGTCTCGTAGCGGTCGAACACCAGCGCCTTGCCGCGGTGTCGCAACAGGTGCGGAGAGGCTGCGGTCTGCTTGATCACGGCCCCGCTCGGAGCGAGGTTGCCGTACAGGATCGCGGTGCCGCCTTCTGGGTTCAGGGGCTGATCCAGAGTCTTGATCAGGTCGCGGTTGCGGATCTGGACGTCCCGGACCTCATCGGCTAGCGAGCGACCGCTGACGGTGAGGGCATCGCCATGCAGCATTGGCAGCAGTTCCTTCATTACGCACGGCAGCCCGCCTGCGTAGAAGAAGTCCTCCATCAGGAACTGCCCGGAAGGCTTCACGTTGGTGATATAGGGGGTTTCGCGCGAGATGCGGTCGAAGTCGTCGAGGGCGAGCTCCACGCCGGCCCGGCCGGCAATTGCCAGCAGGTGGACAACCGCATTGGTGGATCCGCCGATGGCCATGTCGGTGCGGATGGCATTCTCAAATGCAGCCCGAGTCAGGATGCGCGATGGTTTCAGGTCTTCGAAGACCATCTCGACGGCGCGTCTGCCGCTGGCCTCGGCGAGTTGGTAGCGCCGAGCATCCACTGCAGGGATGGCGGCGCCGCCCGAGAGCATCATACCGAGTGACTCGGCCATCGACGCCATCGTGGAGGCCGTCCCCATGACCGTGCAGTGGCCGGCGCTGCGCGAGATGCAGCCCTCGACTTCGGCCCACTGCTCCTCGCCGATGCGACCCGCCCGTAACGCCTCGAAGAGCTTGCGACCATCGGTGCCCGAGCCCAGCGGTTCGCCATTCCAGCGTCCGGAGAGCATTGGGCCGCCGGTCACCATGATCGCCGGGATGTCAGCCGAAGCCGCTCCCATCAACTGCGCCGGCGTGGTCTTGTCGCAGCCGCACAGCAGAACTACGCCATCGATGGGATTTGCCGTGATCGATTCCTCCACATCCATTGACATGAGGTTGCGGAATAGCATCGTGGTGGGCTTCATGAACATCTCGCCGAGCGAAATCGTCGGAAACTCCAGCGGCACTCCCCCGGCCGCCCAGACGCCTCTCTTGACGGCCTCGGCCACTTGGCGCAAATGGGCATTGCAATTGGTCAGCTCCGACCACGAGTTGCAGATGCCGATGACCGGTCGGCCATCGAACGCGGCATCGCTGAAGCCCTCCGAGCGGAGCCACGCTCGCCGCGAAAGGTGCTCGTATTGATCTCCTTGGAACCAAGCGGTACTACGGAATGTCTTGGGATCGCGCATGAACGGATTACGATAGCACCGAGGTCGTGTGGCAACTGCGAGTTGGTGGGCGCGGCGGAACGGCCGTAGACCGCGATCCTGCCGCTAGCTTGGGCAGTGCTCCGAGGGTGGCGGCCTTAGCTCTCATCGGCCGAGTCGAGTCCGGTTGGCATGGTTTTCTAGGCACTTCCTTGTCACCCCTTGACGCACACGACCTGCTTGAGCGTGTGAACGATCTCGACCAAGTCGGACTGCGCGGCCATGACCGCGTCGATGTCTTTGTACGCTCCGGGCGTCTCGTCGAGTACTTTCTCGTCCTTGCGGCATTCGACGCCCCTCGTCGCCTCCTCGTGATCGGCCACGGTGAACCGGCGTTTAGCCTCGCCCCGCGACATGACCCGTCCGGCTCCGTGCGAGCAGCTATGGAACGAATCTGCGCAGCCTAAGCCGCGCACGATGTAGGAGCATGCGCCCATGCTGCCCGGGATGATTCCCATATCGCCCTTGCGTGCGCGCACCGCGCCCTTGCGAGTGATCCAGACGTTCTGGCCGAAGTGGTGTTCCATCTCCGCGTAGTTGTGATGGCAGTGAATGATGTCGCCCGTGGGCGGGAGATGTGTCAGTTGGTTGTGGGGATCGATGGTGTCCTGCAACACGCGCTGAGCGAGCAGCATCATGATTTCGCGGTTGCGCCAAGCGTAATGCTGTGCCCAGCGGAGCGCCTGCACATAGCTCTCGAACAGAGGAGACTTCTGTGGGATGTAAGCTAAGTCAGGATCTGGCAAAGAGACAAACCAGCCGTCGAGCTGGCGCTTGGCTTGGCGTGTGAAGTGCTGACCGATGGCGTTGCCCGGGTAGCGCGAGCCGCTGTGCAGCATGACCCACACCTGCCCGTCCGTGTCTACGCAGACCTCTAGGAAATGGTTGCCTCCGCCGAGCGTACCCAGATGTGACACAGCCTTGCTCTCGATCCGCTCCAGTTCCGGCGTAGCAGCGATGACGCGTGACATCTCGATTGCTAGACCATCTTCGTAGGCCGAGCGCACAATCTCCGGAGGATCGCCCCACGCGCCGCGATCGCCTTTGCCGCCGTTGTTCGTGCGACCGTGCGGGACAGCCGCTTCCAGAGCGGTGCGCAGATGGAACAGATTGTCAGGCAGGTGCTCGGCTCTGTAGGGCGTGCGCTGCGCCATCATGCCACAGCCGATGTCTACGCCTACAGCCGCCGGCACGATCGCGCCGCGTGTCGGGATGACCGAGCCCACGGTCGACCCGCGCCCCCAATGGGCATCCGGCATGGCCGCGACGTGCTTGAAAACGAACGGCAGTCTGGCCGTGCGCTTCAGTTGCTCGATCGTGTCGGCGTCGAACGGCACACCGTCCATCCACGCCTTGACACCGGGACCCTTGTCGGCCTGTATCCATGTATAGCTCATGAGATACCCTTCCCGTCGATCCAGGCAGGCCCTCCTGCGCTTCGTTGCGGTGCTTGTAGAGCAGCGCTTGTGCAGGTCTTCCTCGAAGCCCTTCTTCCTTACGGATACCAACTTGAGCAGTATGGTCGCAATCTGGCGGTCGTCGGAGCGCTTGTGTGACTCGCAATGACTCCCTGCACAGAATTCAGTTCCAGCCTCGTGCGGGTGAACTGTGCCGCTACGTGCGCCTGCACCCGTGAGCCGACATACAGGCACTCGCCGTTCGAATCCGCGAACCGGATGGCTCGGCACTTCGAATCACTCAAACGGCATCACGACGTTACTGGAACGTGCCAGCCGCTGGTCAGAACGTCATCGATATCGATATCAGCCACCCTAAGCACTCCGCCGAGGGTGCCCTCGGCCATGTCGCCGACGTGACGCGGTACTGTGCCCTTTCGGCCGGTGCTGTCGTGACGCCAAACCTCGTGACTGCCTGGTCCCGCTCGATCGAAGAGATATCCCAAGCGCCTCAGCCGGCGTGCAACGTCCCGGTACCTGAATCCGGCCAATCCTCCCATTACGGCACGCTGACGGGCACCAACAGGTCCACCCCCGTTCCATGCTCCATGAGATCAGTTAGCGCAGGTGGGAGCGGGTCGCCATGCTCGATACAAGACTCCGCGATTTTCCGGGCAAGCCCCTGTGCAATCTCGGTAGCCTCGGCGATGCTACGCCCTTCTGCTATCAAGCCGGGCACATCAGGGCTCGTGGCGACAAAACCACCAGTGTCCAGCACCTCAATGTGGAGTCGGATCAATGCTTCGTTCATGGCTTTATTCCTGCCTCGATTTCCCCATATTGGGGTCGTCCCTAGAATTGGATGCACGTATCTGAATAAGGTATGTGGCCCCCTAGAATTCTATCCTGCACCGACGCTCACCGTCGAGAGCAGTCCGTTTTCGCCGCAGACGCCAACGGTCTTGGGGCTGTTCCTTCCGCCGTCACGGTTCTCGTTGCCAACGAACCATGGCTGCGACTCGCTAGGAGGCATTGGATGGTGCTCGCCGGTCTGCGGTTAATAGGCAGTGCCGCCTCATCCGGGGCGATTCCCACTTCAGTCGATGTACCAGATGGGACTTACAATCCTAGGTTGGATGTCGGCGCAAGCCGTCTGACCGCTGTGGCGCAGCGGTGATCGCACCGGTGCGGCGAGGGCGATGATGGCAATGCACGAGCAGAAACAGGTTCCAATCTCGAAGCGCTGGGCCGTTCTGGCTGCCCGGTCGAGGGTGTCAGTTTCCATCCTCCTAGCGCTTGCGGCTGGCTGGCTGGCTCAGCCGGCGGCCTCGAGCATCGCCTTCGGGCTACCGCTGGTGCTGGCTGGACTGGCGTTACGGGCATGGGCTGCTGGTCATTTGCGAAAGAACCAGCAACTCGCTACCTCCGGCCCGTACGCATACGTGCGCAATCCGCTCTACATCGGGAGTCTTTTGGCCGGTGTTGGCTTCGGCATCTGCTCGGCCCATCCCGCCCTGCTGGTTGCGATTCTCGTGGTGTTCGTGGTGTGGTTCCTCCCCGTAGTAGGAGAAGAGGAAGGGCACATCCGCAACATCCTTACCGGCTACAGGGAGTACGAGTCCCGTGTGCCCCGTTTCTTGCCTGCCCTCAGGCCGCGCTACGAGTCTTTGCAGCGCTTCGAATGGGGTCTCTATCTCGCCAACCGGGAATACTCGGCCTTGCTAGGGTTTGCCGCGTTTGCGGCTGTGTTGTGGATCAAGCTGCAGGCGCTTGGGTAATACTCCTTCGTTGATCCCATAGAATGACGGATTCATGCGTTTGTGCTTGTTCTTGGCCGCCTGCTTGATCGGTGCAGGCTGCGCAGATGTCCGGGAGGCCCCCCAGACCGGCTATGAGAGCTGGGAGGCGTTCGGTGGCGGTCCCGACCAGCTGCAGTATTCGCGCTTGGGGCAGATACATCCCGGCAATGTGTCTCAACTCAAGGTGGCTTGGACGTACGACACCGGCGACGAGTCTCCCGGTTCGCAGATCCAGTGCAACCCGATCGTGATTGACGGCGTGCTGTACGGCTCCAGCCCGAACGGGCGCGTCTTCGCCCTCGACGCTGCCACTGGTGAGGAACTGTGGACGAGGCGCTTGGAAGTGGACGGAGTCCCGTACAAAGGGCGCTCCAAGAACCGCGGATTCATGCACTGGCGCGATGGCAACGATTCTCGCATCTATGCCGGGGCGCTGCACCTGCTGTACGCATTGGACGCGAAGACCGGAGAGCCCGTGGCGGACTTCGGCGAGGGGGGGGCGATCAACCTCAGATCAGACCTCCCAGAGCGCGCCGGCTCGCTGCCGATCAGCCTGAATACGCCCGGTGTCGTCTACGGCGACCTGCTGCTGCTCGGCAGCGCGGTTAGCGAGAGCTTGCCGAGCGCGCCCGGCGACATCCGAGCGTACGACGCGCGCACCGGACAGTGGCGTTGGACCTTCCACACGATTCCGCGTCCTGGCGAACCTGGCCACGAGACTTGGCCGGAGGATGGCAGGGACACTTTAGGCGGTGCCAACTCTTGGGCTGGCCTGACCCTCGATGCCGAGCGAGGGCTGGTCTATGCCGGGACCGGTTCCGCTGCGTTCGACTTCTGGGGCGGCAACCGGCCCGGAGACAACTTGTACGCTAATTCACTGCTTTGCCTGCGAGCGGACAGCGGCGAATTGGTCTGGCACCACCAGTTCGTGCGGCACGATGTGTGGGACATGGACATTCCCACGTCGCCAGTTCTTGTGACCGCGATGCGCGACGGGAGGTTAGTGGATGCCGTGTCGGTCTCCACCAAGATGAGCCAGGTCTATGTGTTTGACCGCGAGACCGGTGAGTCGCTCTTTCCGCTCAGGGAGATCCAGACCGCGGAGTCTGACGTTGCCGGGGAAGTCTTGGCGAAGCGCCAAGTCGTGCCAGTCAAACCGCCGCCCTTGGGCCGACAGCGGCTTACCGAGGCCGAACTCACAACGCGCACGCCAGAGGCGCACGCGGCAGTTCTGAAGCGCTTCCGCCAAGTTCGCAGCGCCGGGTTGTTCACTCCTCCCAGCTTGCAAGGAACTGTCATCTTCCCTGGTTTTGACGGAGGGGCCGAATGGGGTGGTCAGGCGTTCGATCCCGAAACAGGCCTGCTGTATGTGAATGTCAACGAGATGGCGTGGATCCACCGCTTGGTCGAGCGGGCCGAATTGCGAGGACCCGTGAACGGCAAGCGGTTGTATCAGCGCAATTGTGCCGCCTGTCACCTTGACGACCTGAGCGGCACGCCGCCGACCTTCCCCGCGCTCACGGAACTGGCCATGAGCGGCCAAGAGTTTGGCGCCATCGTGCAGGGAGGGGCGGGCCGCATGCCCGCCTTTCCCAACCTCAGCCCGGAAGCCGTCGCAGCGATCGAGAACTTCGTGCTGCGCGGAGAGGAGGGCAAATCGATCCAAGCCTCGCCGGATTCGAGTGTTGCCGATGTGCCATTCACCCATGACGGATACAACAGATTCCTAGACCCTCAGGGCTATCCGGCCATTTCGCCGCCATGGGGCACCCTCAACGCGGTCAACCTCGACACCGGCGAAATCGAATGGACCGTGCGCCTGGGTGAGTTTCCAGAGTTGACGGAGCAGGGTATCCCAACGACGGGCAGCGAGAATTACGGCGGTCCCGTTGTGACTTCCAACGGGTTGCTTTTCATCGGCGCGACGGCGCGCGACCGGAAGTTCCGGGCGTTTGACAAGGCCACCGGCGTACTGCTGTGGGAGACCACGCTCTCAGCCGGTGGGAATGCGACACCTGCGGTCTATGAAGTCGATGGCCGACAGTTCGTCGCGATCGCCGCCGGCGGGGGCAAGACCGGCGGCATTTCAGGCGGCAGCTATGTCGCGTTTGCGTTGCCATGAACAACTGCCGTCAGCTTCGCGCTGCCGCTGCGAGGAGTCTTCGCCCGGCTGGCGCGGATTGGTGGCGGCCCGCGGTGGGAGTCCACGGCGCACCGACTTGACAGATCTGCTCGATCGCCGAGTCCGAGGCCTTGCGCACAGCCGCAGGTGATGACGCCGCCGCCCGCGCCGCTGATATCATCAAATCGCTTGCGCAATCCCTTGCGATCGCTGCTGTTGCTGGCCGCCCTGCTGCTGCTGGCGTTGGTCCTGCGCGACTACCTCGGCTCGCGGACGGAAGCGGAACGCGCCTCGTCGCAGGCCTTACCGGTGTTGCCGGAAGATCTCTCGGCTCAGTCCCAGAGCTGGCGGTGGACACAAACCACGGGCGACTCGACGCGCATTGAGGTGAGCGCCGATGACTTCGTTCAAGGGTCGGACGGGCTCACGACCGATCTCCGCGGAGTTGTCCTCAAGATCTTCCGGTTGGAGACAGGGAAGTTTGACCGCGTGGAGAGCGCCGCGATGCGCATGCTGGCGGATGGAAGCCTCTACAGCGATGGCGAGACGCTGATCACCTTGGGTATCCCGGCTAGCGGCGGATCAGGACTACCGGTCGAGGTTGCCACGTCAGGAGTGACATTTCACCCCGCGGCCAACAGTGCCAGCACGGATCGGAGGGTGAACTATCGGTTTGCCGATGGCGCGGGCAGTTCCGTAGGCGCTGCATACGACGCAACGACGGGGGTCTTGCGGATGACGTCCGATGTCCGCTTCGAACGTTTCGGCGAAGACCTGCAGCAGCCGTCCACGACGATTCGGGCTGGCAGCCTGCGCTATGCAGAAGAGGGAGCCCGGATCGACCTAGCAGGGCAAGCGCGGATCGAGCAGGGCGCAGGTTGGCTCGAGTGCGACAGCGGCGTGGTCTTGTTGTCCGAAGGGCGCATCCAGCGGATCGATGGCATCAATGCGCGTGGCGGTGAGAGCGTCTTGGATCGGCGGACCGTGTTCTCTGCTCCTCGGCTGGAGGCGGAGTTTGGAGACGATGGCGAACTGGCGCATTCACGCGGCTCGGGAGGGGCCAAGTTTGAATCCGTCGAGGCCGGCCAGCGCATCGAGGTGCGAGCTGATGCCGTCGATCTTGCTTACGAAACGCAGCCGGAGTCTTCTTCAAGCAGGTTGCGGCGTATCGAGGCCCGCGGAGCGGCGCAAGCTTCGATGCACCCATCCGAGGATGGTGCGACCAACACGCTTGAGTCCGAATTGATGACGCTGTTCTTGAGGCGGGGAACGGCCCAGATCGAACGTGTGGAGTCCGTTGGGCGCGGCACCCTGCGGCAGCTCCCGCGCACGGGGGATCTGGCCTCCCGTACTCTGGTCGCAGGGGACATTCGCCTGGCGTATGGGACTGCGGGCAGTCTGGAACGCCTTGCGGCTCGATACGGGACGCAACTGCTCCAGCGCCCCGCCGACCAAGCGGCGCCCGACTTGCGGACTTGGAGCGACACCTTGGATGCATGGTTCGACCCGGTCACTTCGGAAGTCGCCGAGCTGCGCCAATCCGGGAATTTCGGATTCGAGGAGGACACGCGGCGCGGCAAGGCTGACAGCGCCCGCTTCGAACTGGATGGAGGTGAGTTGGAATTGCAGGGAAAAGCCCGTATCACGACCGAGGGTGGTGACCTGTCAGCCCGGCAAATTGTCCTTGACCGGGCGAGTGGCAGGGTCTCTGCCGGAGGCGACGTCACGGGATTCTTGATTCGGGATCCAGACGCAGCCGAGCAGTCCGGCCGACCGGGCATGTTCTCGGATCAACGGCCGGTGTTCTTAGCCGCCGGGGCACTGGTCTCCGATCCGGAAAGCCAAACCGTGGAGTATCGCAATGGTGCTCGTCTGTGGCAGGGCCGCAATCGAGTCGACGCGGATCGGATTGTGATCGATCAAGCCTCGAACCAGATCTCGGCCCGCGAAAACGTCGAGGCTGCTTGGGCCGAGGGGGCTGGGAACGCTTCCGGTGTGGCCCCGCTCTCGATTGTGCGGTCCGATCGGATGCGCTACGAGGCGCAAGCCGGCGTTGCTCGCTTTGAGGGCGCAGTCGATTTCCGCAGGCAGGGGATGCGGGTATTGGCCGATGAATTGCAGACATCCCTGGGGGCAGGGGGGGAGGATGCCGAGCCGCGAGCCGTTGCAGCCGGCTCGGTGCGCATCGCGGACCCGCCGGATGGTTCTGGCCACCGGGCGTTCGGCGACCGGGCCGAGTTTGACACCGCTGCGTCCGAGGTGGTATTGACCGGCCAGCCGGCTCGGATTCTGATGCCGGACGGCACCGAGTCGGAAGGCGGGAGTTTGACCTATCGCATCGCCGGTGATAGGCTGCTTGTCTTGGGTCGGCGCGCCGAGCGCGCCTACACCTACCGCCCGGCTTCTCGATAGGATTGACGGCCGTCTGGCGTTGCCTGCCTTATGGACTCCCTGCGCACCGAGCGACTGTCTAAGAGTTATAGGGGCAGGCAGGTGGTCAGCGACTTCACTCTGGCCGTGCGCCGGGGCGAGATCATCGGCCTGCTCGGGCCGAATGGCGCGGGCAAGACGACGTCGTTCAACATGATCGTCGGGTTGGTCAGCCCGGACGCGGGACGGGTCTTAGCAGACGAGGTCAACATCACCGACCTGCCAATGTACCAGCGGGCCCGCATGGGCATCAGCTACCTGCCGCAGGAACCGTCTGTGTTTCGCAAGCTCACCGTTGACGAGAACATTCTGGCCATCTTGCAGACACAGCCGTTAATGCGGGCCGAGCGGCGCGAGCGCCTCGACGACTTGATCGCGCAGTTTGGCTTGGACAAGGTTCGGCACAGCCGCGGTTACCAACTCTCTGGTGGAGAGCGTAGGCGCGTTGAGATTGCCCGGTCTCTGGTGTTGTCCCCGTTCTTCCTGCTGCTCGACGAGCCCTTCTCGGGCATTGACCCGAAGCAGGTGATCGAGTTGCAGGCCATCCTGTCGCGGCTGTGTGCCGACGGGATCGGCATTGTGATCACCGACCACAACGTGCGCGAGACGCTGGCGGTGACGGATCGAGCGTTCATCATCAACAACGGCTCGATCTTCCGCTCCGGAACGCCGCAGGAACTGGAGAACGACCCGGAAGTGCGACGGGTTTACCTTGGCGAACACTTCGACCTGCCCTCGCGGCTAGCGTCAGGGAGCTAATTGTCGTGCCGACAGTCCGCCTAGAGCGCGACGGGTTGTTCGGACCGGTCGGTGTTGTGGACACGGCCGAGGCGCGCCGCTTTACGATCCGCGGGGTGCTGCAGGGTGCTTCGCTGTTGCGTCCCGCCGCCAACTCTGTAGTGCCCTCATTGGGACAGGGGCCTGGGCCGGTCACCGAAACGCGCTACCAACTGGCCTGGTTCGTGCCGGGCCAGCGGCACCCCGCCGGCCGAGGCCTGATGCTGGGGTTGGGAGGAGGTTGCGGAGTGGTGGGACTGCTGCACCAATTTCCAGACTTGGTCATGGACGCAGTCGACGCCGACCCGGCCATGGTGGAAATGGCACGCGAGTTTCATCCGCTGGTCGGCCACTATGAGCGCTGTGGGCGCTTGCGCCTGCATGTCGCGCAAGCGCACGACTACCTGACGCGCACCCGCGATTCGGCTGACTTTGTCATCGCCGATTTGGTGGTCGACTCCGAGAGTCTGGAGGCGATAGGTTCTCAGTTTTTGGTCGGAGCTATCGCCGATGCCGCACCGGAAGCTTGGTTCCGTGTCTTCGGGTCGCTGCCTGACGGCGAGTTGCAGCCATTCTTGGATCGCTTCCAAGCAGCCGGTCTGCCCGTGCGGTGGCTGCTGTCCCCGGTCAACCGCCTCATTTCGCTGCCCAAGCCCCGGGATTGGATTCTCGGCGCAGGGGTTGCGCGGCTGCCCGATCCGGATGATTTCGTGCCGTACCGCGAGATGCGAGGGTCGGCTGTCGCAAAGGTGCAGGCGGCTTACCGCAAACTCGTCGGCGGCGGGGCACCTTCATAGTTCGCGATGAGGATAATGCTGCGATTAACTTCACGGCTTTGCGAGAATCCGCTACCAAGGTGAGAGGCACTGCAAACAATATCCTCAAAGCACTACGAGATTAGCTGGGCTCGCCGCCTTCACCGCCGAAAGTGCAATTTTCTGGTCGAAAGTGACAAACCGTCCGCGATAGTGCGCTGCAAGCCTGGGCAGATAAACGTCAGTAAGCTGCCTCGGGCTATGGATGCGCGACTGGTCGAGAACGCTCTCGTCAAGAATAGAAATCTCGCTGTGCCAGAACTGGTGCAGGAGGGGTGAGGTCACCGAGACCAGTAGGTGGCTTGAGTTCCTCGGCGACACGGGGTTTGGATAGCCGGATTGACTCAGGATACGGATGCAACCGTTCTGGGTGATGGCGCACGACGCCCATCCGTGCGTATCATCCTACTCGGATCATTCTCTACACCCTTCATGATGAACTTGCTCGCGGTCCAAGAGCGCCAGTAGGACGTAGCTGTCCAGCAATTCGCGCATGCGAACCTCGCATGCTTCTAATAGAGCCCTCCTTCACGCAACCGATCGATCAATTCGTTTGTGACTGTACCGCCGCGCATTGGCAGCGGAACAAATCCGAAAAACCCGGTTTCGCTTGCTGTAGCTTCACCGTGCGGGCTACCGTTCAGTCCCTTTCGGGCCAAGTCAGAGATCACCGACCCGATGCTTGTTCCGCCACGGCGTGCGAGTTCCTTGGCCGCTAACAGGATGTCATCGTCGATATTGATCGTTGTGCGCACGCTTCGTGATGCTAGCACTGCACATCACTCAAGGGAGCCTTGCCCTCTACGGTGAATCACGCGAGTGCTGCCGTTCGCGGACTGGGACCCGAGCCTGCCTGGCACTTGCGGCACGGGTGCAAACTCCGTACGAGGCCCGGCGTCAAGTGGGAGGACCGTCAGAGCACGAAGAGCACCACCTCGAAGGTCTGCTGCGGATGCTTCCTCGGATTGTCGCTGGTTGCGCCGACACCCGGTCGCACGTTTGAGGAGAACTGCCCGGCGAACGGCTCGTGTCATCCCGCGTTGCACACCGCGTCAACGAAGGCGAGGCTCGTCGCGCCCTCAAGTGTTCGACTCTCAGCTTCAAGACTCACTTGCGATCACGCTTGTCCAATTGGCGACCACGGCGTGGTCTAAACTAATTCTAAGTTGGCATTCCGCGCCTGAGCAGGGCGCTGTAGGGAGGCAATCAACCGTATGCTGTTTTTCGATCCTGTCTATCTCTTGTTCATGATTCCGGGCCTGGTCATGTCACTGTGGGCCAGTGCGAGGACCAAGTCCGCATTCAAGAAGTACGGGAACGTCAGAGCCAGAATGACAGGGGCGCAGGCCGCCCGCCAGATGTTGGACCAAGCCGGCCTGTACGACGTCAAGGTCGGGGTCTCGTCCGGGTTCCTGTCCGACCACTACAACCCGGCCACGCGCAGCCTAGCTCTGTCGCCCGATGTGCATGACCGGGCCTCGATCGCAGCCATTGGCGTGGCTTGCCACGAGGCGGGCCATGCGATCCAGCATGCCAACGGCTACGCTCCGCTGCAGCTGCGCTCGGCACTCGTGCCCACGGCGAGCTTCGGTTCGAACTTCGGATACATAGCCATCATGATCGGGCTGTTCATGTCGATCTCGGGGATGGTCTACATCGGCATCGCGCTGTTTTCGGCCACGGTGTTGTTCCAACTGGTCACGCTCCCGGTGGAATTCGATGCCAGCAACCGGGCAAAGCAGCTCGTCCTCAACTACGGCATCGTTTCCCCGTACGAGCGCGACGGCATGGACAAAGTGCTCAACGCCGCGGCGTGGACTTATGTGGCGGCTGCGGTGAGCAGCATCCTCACCTTGCTGTACTTCCTGCTCCGGGCGGGCCTGTTGGGGGGCAGCGACGACTAGTCTGCCAACGGCTCGCCAGCGAGATCCCAGAGCCGCCGGACGTTTTCCCGGTGGCTCTCGTCGATGAACGGGGTCTCGAGGATGAACGGCTTGGCCCGCAGCCGCGGGTGGCGCAGGATTCGAGCGAAGGCTTCTGCGCCGATGTGTCCGTCGCCGATGGATTCGTGTCGGTCGCGGTTCGAGCCGAACTCGGTCTTCGAGTCATTGGCGTGGAACAGGTACACCCGCTCCATGCCCAAGTGCTCGTGCATGGAGCGCACCGTGTCGCGGAGCCCCTTCGCGGTTGAGATGTCGTAGCCGGCCTCGAAGCTGTGCGCCGTGTCAATGCAGAATCCTAGCGGTGCGTTGCACCGCGCCGCGACCGCTTGGCCGAGTTCGGCGAGTTCTTCGAACGAGCGTCCGAGCGTGTCACCGCCGCCGGCCGTGTTTTCGAGCAGTAGCCGCAGCGCCCCCCAGTCGAAGCCGAGCTGGACCTCGGCCAAGGCCGCGGCGAAGACTTCGATCGCGCGCTCCCTAGCCTGGCCTTTGGCGCTGCCGGGATGGATAACCAAGTAGTCCGCCCCGATCGCCCGAGCATTCTCGATCTCCAAGCGGAATGACTCGCGCGATCGCTGCTGGACCTCCGGATTGGCAGCGGCGAGGTTCGTCAGGTAGCAGCCATGCACCGCGAGCGGATGCAGATCGTGCTCTTGCCGCAGCGCGGCGAGGCGGGAGATGCTCTCAGGGGAGGGGGCTGTGCCGCGCCACATGCGCGGGCTGCGGGTGAACACCTGCACGGTGTTGCAACCAATCGCGACAGCCGCTTCTGCCGCCCGGTGGACGCCGCCAGCCGCCGACGTGTGCGCTCCGATCCGGTGACGGCGTTTCATCTGGCTTGCGCACCGCCGCCCGGCGCAACCTTTTGCCGGTCAAAGGGATAGCTCATCGAGTTGGGCTGGATTCGGCTGGGCAAGGGCGTTGGCGTCAATCTGAAGACGATTCACTAGTCTACTGCGGCTGCCACTTCACTTAGACTAGAATTGATCGAGTCATGAATCCGGGGTTCTTAGTTCCGACAGGCATCCGACACGACGTGTTCTTAGATGAGATGCCAACCGAAGCTCGCGAGTTCTTGGAGTTCGGATTCTCCAGGCTCGCCACACTTCCCAAGACATCCCTTGCTGATATTGCCAGTCAGCTGAGCACATGGCTCGACCCTGCTGAGCTTGCACCCGAAATCGATACCCTCGCTCGCAGATTTGACATTGGGCGACAGGACATGACCGCGATCATGTCGGCAGTTTCCCTCTTGACGTCAGCATGCTTCGCCGGCCCTAGGCCGATGCCGATCCAAGCGTTCGTCGACAACGCGACGAGTTCCGGAATTCTGAGGGATTCGACCGCGACTGCAATTCAGGCTTTCGGTGATGAACTTCTCAGCCCACATAGTGAAGCGCTCTCAGACGCACTCGCACGCTCGAACTCGTCCACGAATATAGTGCCGTCATTTCAACATCTCGTCACTACCGTTGATCTGCGCGTGGTTGCTGTCTACGACGAGCGCGTGGTGACCACACCAGTGGTGATGGCGATGTTGCGAACTGACGTTGAGGATCAAGAACTACTCTTTCAGATGACACCACGAGACGTCGGTGAGCTACTTCGGCAACTTCAAGAGCTGTCGGATCGGCTTTCTCGTTCCAAGAAGGCAACGACGCACTTTCCTCCACGAGACTAGTTTCGAGCGATGTTCGAAGTTCCCCAATTTGGGCTTGACAAAGTATTCTTTACTGGGATAGGAGTATTCGTGCTATGGGCATCTTGGGGCAAGGGGGGATTGAGCGTCAAGTACCTGAACGCCGCATTGGCTCGGGCTGGGGTTCCACCAAACTGGCTGGTTCTCGTGGAATTCATGCTGACGATGGTTGTTGGTGTGATAGTCGCAGTAGCACTTGTCGATCCCCAAACGGCACGGCAGGCCATCGCGGCTGGCATGGGCTGGACGGGCTTGGTCACTAGGCCAGCGAGTACTCAATCAGGAGAAGATCAATGAAGTCTGCGTCGCGCAAGTACTCGGTTGTGACGAACACCTGCCTAGTCTTAGGCGTAGCATCTGCGTTCGGTTTCGATAGCACAAGCCATGTTGCGTGGCTGGCGCTTGGAGGTTGCTCGGCCGCCGTAGCGATCGCAGCATACTTTGTCCGTCATTGGCAGCAGATGCTGCTTTCCGAATTGATCACGGCGGCGTCCCGTCTGGATAGCGAATTCGAGGGGAGACAGTCGGAGCTGGAGAGGCTCGCCCTCAACTATCTCAACTATGCGAAGTCTCGTGACGCGGTGCTGGCATCCGCTCAAGTGGTGCCGCATCGAGCTGACGAGGCATGGAACCTGCCACCGGCGGTGCTGCATTCTTACTGGCGCGGAACCGCGATGCGTCATGATCCAGCAGAACAAGTAGCGCGAATCGTCAAGCGGCTACAGGCGACTGGCAAGCGACGCATCCACGCTGTGACCATTGCTCCGGATGGGCGCGTTACGTTCAAGTTCACAGATGTCGTCGAGCAGCCAATGCTTGGTATCGAACAGCCAATACAAACTCGGGTGCCCGAGATCGTCCATTAACTCTCCCAAGGACAGCGGCCGATCGCCGTGAGGCGGCTACAATGTCAGTTCATGCGTCACGTACTGTGGTTGCTCGCGTTCCTGCCGGCCGTCGCCTTGCATGCCGAGGACTGGCCTCAGTGGCGCGGCAAGGACCGTCTCGGGGTCTGGACCGAGACCGGAATCCTAGAGCGCTTCCCTGACGGCGGGCCCAAGCGCGTCTGGTCCAAGCCGATAGCCAACGGTTACGCTGGCCCGGCCGTCGCAGACGGACGTGTCTTTGTGACCGACTACCGCTCTACCGAAAACCGCAAAGGCATTGAGCGAGTGTTGGTCCTGAGCGAGGCCAGTGGGGACACGCTCTGGGAGACAGAGTGGACGGTCGACTACGCCGGCCTGCAGTATCCGCTTGGACCGCGTGCCACGCCCACCGTGGACGGTGAGCGCGTATACGTGCTGGGGTCGATGGGCGACCTGCTGTGCCTCCGAGTGGACAACGGCGAGCGGTTGTGGCAGCGCAACTACCAAGACGATTTCGATGCCGAGCTTCCCACTTGGGGATTCGTTGCGGCGCCGTTAGTGGACGGCGAGCGGTTGATCGCCCTTGTGGGCGGCTCGCCTGACGCCAAGGTCGTTGCCTTCGACAAGATGAACGGCGAGGAGGCGTGGCGCGCCCTTGATGCCAGCTCCGAGCCTGGCTATGACCCGCCCATGATCGTCGGGGCGGGGGGCGTGCGCCAGCTGATCATCTGGCACCCGACCGCGGTCGCGTCGCTCAACCCGGAAACGGGAGCTGTGTACTGGCAGCAGCCATTCAAGATCCAAGCCGGCCTGACCGTGGCCACCCCCGTGCATAGCAAGCACGGCCTGCTGGTCTCGTCGTTCTACAACGGATCGCGCATGTACCGCCTACTGGAAGACCGCCCGGCGGCCGAGCTGATCTGGAAGGGCAATAGCGACAGCGAGATCGACACCGACGGGCTACATTCACTGGTCACAACTCCGGTGGTCGATGGCGAGCACATCTATGGCATCGGCAGCTACGGACACCTGCGCTGCATCGACGCCCGAACAGGTGCCCGGGTGTGGGACACGCTAGATTTGACCAAGGAGAACGCCCGCTGGGCTTCCGGCCAGATCGTTCGCCACGAGGGGCGCTATTTCATCAACAACGACCGCGGCGAGCTGGTCATCGCGCGCCTCTCGCCGGAGGGCTACGAAGAACTGGACCGCGCGACCTTGATGCGCCCGACGAACCCTTTGCGCCGCAGGCGCGAATTCGGGGCCGTCCATTGGACCCACCCCGCCTACGCCAATCGGCATTTGATCATCCGCAACGACGAGGAAATCGTGCGCTTCTCGCTCGAGCGCTGATGCTCTGGCTCCCGGGAGCGCACGGCCCCAACCAATCGAGAACCGCCGTGACACGCTGCGCACTGATCGCCTGCGCGCTGTGGTCGCTCGCCTGCGGCACCTCCCCCGCTCCCGAGCCCGAGCGCCCGAATTTCGTGATCGTCTTTTTGGACGATGTCGGCTATGGCGATTTGGTCTCCTATGGCTCGCAGAAGAACAGCACCCCCCGTCTTGACCGCATGGCGCAGGAGGGCACCCGCTTCACGAGCTTCTATGCCCAGACCGTTTGCGGACCCTCGCGAGGTGCCCTGATGACGGCGCGCTATCCCGGACGCGTCGGCAGCGGCTGGGCCGTCCGGCCGGACGAGGTGACAGTCGCCGAAGTATTGGGCGACGCCGGCTATTCGACGGCGGTCATCGGAAAGTGGGACATGAGCAGGCGCAGGCCCTTGGAGGGCCTGCTGCCAAACGACCAAGGGTTCGACCACTTTTTCGGCACACTCGGCGCGAATGACAACGGCACAGTGACCTTCTGGCGGGACAAGCAGGAGCTTGAGACGACTGACGATATGGGTTCTCTGACCAAGCTCTACACGGATGAGGCGATCGGCTTCTTGCAGCAAAAGCAGAGGGGGGAACCGTTCTTCCTGTATCTCTCCCACACGATGTTGCATGTCGTGATCGGAGCGTCAGAAGAGTTCGTCGGAACCACCGAGGGTGACTTATACGGCGACGCCTTGGCGGAACTCGATTACCACACCGGCCGGGTACTCGACGAGCTGGAAGCCCTCGGATTGGCCGAAGACACCTACGTGCTACTCACCAGCGACAACGGGCCGTGGTCGCAGCCAGCACGTGTCGAGCGTTATTTCGAGAGCCATGGCGGACACCTAGCCACGGGCGATTCCGGCGGATTGCGCGGGGCCAAGGGCTCGTCTTGGGAAGGCGGGGTGCGCGTGCCAGCCATCGTGTGGGGTCCGGGACGCGTGCCGGCCGGACGCGAGTCAGACGCCATCGTCTCCACGCTGGATGTGATGCCGACCTTTGCCGCACTCGCAGGCACATCGCCTCCCGCGGATCTCACGCTGGACGGCGTGGACCAGAGCGCGCTTTGGCGCGGCGGTGACGATTCGGGGGCGCGCGACCGATTCCACTATTTCGTGCGGATGGAATTGCACGCGGTTCGCCGCGGACGCTGGAAACTGGCCATGCCGCGAGAGCGGTTCCACGGCTATGCCCCAGATGTGCGGGCGGTCGACCAGCCGCAACTCTACGACCTGCACGCAGATGTCGGCGAGACGACCGATGTCGCCTCGCAGAATCCCGAGATCGTGGCAGAACTGCGCGCCCTGTACGACGAAATGCGGGCCGAATCGGCCGACTGGGCCCCTTGGGAGCCGTGAGGAGCGACTATTCGTCGATGAATTCGATGCTGGCACCGACGCCGGTCAACTTTTCCGCCAGGCGGTCGTAGCCGCGCTGGAGGTGGTAGATCCGATGCACGGTTGTGGCGCCGTTCGCTGCGAGCGCGGCCAGCACTAAAGACGCGCTCGCGCGCAAGTCGGAGGCCATCACGTCTGTGCCGGTGAGCGCGGCTTTTCCGCGCACGACCGCCGTGTTGCCGCCGATCGTGATGTCCGCCCCCATGCGTTGCAATTCCAGCACGTGCATGAAGCGGTTCTCGAACACGGTTTCGACCACGTTCGAGGAGCCTTTGGCCTGGGTCATCAGTGCCATGAACTGCGCCTGCATATCCGTGGGGAACCCGGGATGCTCGCGAGTAGTGACATCGACACTGATCAGCTCGGGAGTCTCCCGCAGCACCAGGGTTGAATCGTCCGGCGCCTCAATCAAGCATCCGGCTTGGCGCATCTTTGCGATCACCGGCTCGAGATGCTGGCGGCAGGTTCCCTCCAGTGTTAGTTCGCCACCGGCAAGGGCGCCCGCGACGAGGTACGTGCCGGTTTCGATCCGATCCGGGATGATCGCGTGCTCGGCTCCGGTCAGTTCGTCGACTCCATCCACACGGATCGTCGGCGTACCCGCGCCGTCGATACGCGCGCCCATCTTGGTCAACAGATCTGCGAGGTCGACGACTTCAGGTTCGCAGGCGGCGTTCTCGAGCACACTCTCGCCGTTGGCCAGCGTTGCGGCCATCAGCAGGTCTTCGGTACCAGTGACTGTGGGCCGGCGGAACTGGATGCGACCTCCGATCAATCCGCCGCTCGGTGCTACCGCCTCGATATAACCGTGATCCTGCCGCACTGTTGCTCCGAGCGTCTTGAGGCCGTCGAGGTGCATGTCGATGGGCCGAGAGCCAATCGCACAACCGCCGGGCAGGGACACCCGGGCCCGACCGCAGCGGGCTGCCAGCGGGCCCAGTACAAGGCTGGAAGCGCGCATGGTCTTGACCAGTTCGTAAGGCGCGACCGGATCGAGGTCGCCAGCGGCCCGGACGGAATACGAATTGGGCCGGGCTTCCACTTCTGCCCCGATGTTCGCGAGCAGGTTGGCCATCGTGCGAATGTCGACGACGTTCGGAATGCGTCTCAGCAGAACGGGTTCCCTCGCGAGGAGGCTCGCCGCTAAGGCGGGGAGCGCGGCGTTCTTGGCCCCGCTGATCGTGATGTGTCCAGAGAGCGGGCGGCCGCCCGAGATGCGCATCGCTTGCATGAATTCCTAGGAGTCCGCTTGGCGGGCGACCAAGCCTCCATTATGCCTGCGAGGCTAGCGCGCCCGTGCGAGCCCCGCGCGCGAGGGTTTGAGAGGCTGCTTCGTAACCCGTTCGAGCGGGTGCTCGCCTAGATAGACGATGCGCCGCCAGTCTGGGCGGTGAGTGTCCTCCGTAATCCGGCCGACCATGAAGTCTCGCATTCTCCTGACCACACTTGTTTTAGCGACCGTGTTGCTTTCCACTCTGAGCGCTGACTGGCCGCAGTGGCGCGGTCCGCACTTCAACGGCACTAACCCTGCGGCGAAGGGTCTTGCCGTTGAATGGACAACCGACACGAACGTCGCGTGGAAGGCCGCGCTGCCAAGTTGGAGCGCGGCTACGCCCGCAGTCTGGGGGAACACCGTGTTCGTCACTTCAGCGGAAGACGGCTTCGACTCCCCGGCCCAGGGCGCGTCGCGCGGCGGACGAGCTCGCGGTCGTGGGCCAAGGCCGGCCCGCCCCGGTGGTCGGGGCCGTTCTGGCGGGCCGCCGGCGCCAGATTCTCCTCGCAATGACAAGATCCTGCTGATCGCGCTGAACCGCCGGGACGGCTCGATCCTGTGGAGTCGCACGATCGGCGATGGCAACCGGATCTACCGCAAGCAGAATCTCTCCTCCCCATCGCCAATCACCGACGGCAAGCATGTGTGGGTCATGACCGGGGGCGGGCAATTCTCGTGCTATGACTTTGCCGGCGACAAGGTTTGGTCGCGCAACATCCAGCAAGATTACGGCCGCTTCGGCCTCAACCACGGGTACGCTTCGACACCGCGACTGCACATGGGCCGCTTGTACGTGCAGGTGCTCCACGGCATGAAGACCGACGATCCCTCGTATGTGTTTGCCGTCGACGCGCGCACGGGCAAGACACTTTGGAAAGTCGAGCGCCCGACCGATGCGATGGCAGAGTCTCCGGACGACTATTCGACCCCTCTGATCGTCACCGCCAGCGGCAAGGAGCAACTCGTGGTGTCGGGCGGGGACTACGTAACCGGGCACGACCTCGACCAGGGCAAGGAGCTCTGGCGGATGGGCGGCTTCAACCCCGGCAACGAGCGCTTCTACCGCACCATCGCATCGTCGATTCACATCGAGGACACGGTTTTCACCCCGAGTACGCGCGGGAATCCGTTCATCGCCTTCAAGGTCAGCGGTGAGGGGTGGATGGGCGAATCGGCCAAGATCTGGGAAAATACTCTTGGCGCTGACGTGCCCACGCCAACCACAGACGGCAAGCGCCTCTTCGTGGTCAACGATCGCGGCATCCTGAACGTATTGGATGCCAAGACGGGCGAGCTGGTGGTAGAGCGGCTGCGGCTGGAGCCTGGCACGTACTCGTCTTCGCCCCTGCTGGCGGATGGCAAGATTTACGCGACCAACGAGGAAGGGACCACGACGGTGGTTGACGTAGATGACGCTTACAAGATCCTTGCCGCGAACCGGCTCGACAGCCACACATTGGCCAGCCCGATTGCCGTTGGCCGACAGATCTTCATCCGCACGGCCGACTTCCTCTACTGCATCGCGCCGAACTAAGGGGGCTCAGTGAGCGCAGAACATCGCGTCGGCGATATCGTCGATGACTATTGCACGCGGTGCAAATCCGTGATGAACCACTCGGTGGTCTCGGTCGTGGACGGCAAGCCGGCCCGCACCGAATGCCGCACGTGCTATTCGGCGCACAAGTACCGGAACGCCCGCGGGGGCAAGGGCCAGCCCGGCAGCAAGCGGGACCTGTTCGACGAAGTGTTGGGCAAGATGGGCCCGCTCGGACACCGCTAGGGCCGTGCCGCCCGGTCGC
This sequence comes from Bryobacterales bacterium, assembly GCA_965207255.1. Classification (GTDB taxonomy): domain Bacteria; phylum Acidobacteriota; class Terriglobia; order Bryobacterales; family UBA6623; genus VXMF01. The sequence goes on from OZ242276.1 coordinate 4,044,562, forward strand.
GTCCACGGCGGCTGGCTCGAAGCGGCACTGGACTTGGACGCAGAGAGCGAGCGGTCGGCTAGACGGCCCCCGCTGGCCACATTGATTCGCTACGAGCAGATCTGGACGGTCGTTTCGCAAATTCCGACGGGGCGGGTCGCGACCTACGGTGACATAGCGCGCATGGCAGGTATACCCGGCGGGGCGCGGCAGGCTGGTCGCGCCATGCGCTCTTGCCCGCCCGAACTGGCGCTGCCGTGGCACCGCGTGGTAGCCGCCGGCGGTCGCATAGCCCTGTCCGGAGAACATGGTCGCGAGCAACGTCGCAGGCTGGAACGAGAAAACGTTCCCTTTGCAGGCGCTAGGGTGCGCTTGGATCGGTGTCGCTGGGATTCGGCCGGCGCCCCATGACTGGAACCTGCTCGTGCCACTGCGTGGCCGTTTCGTACGCGTGTCCGATCTGGAGAATTTGTCGCTCGTCGAAAGCCTTGCCAACGATTTGGAGGCCGATGGGCAGGCCATCGCTGTGGAATCCGCACGGGACCGACAGCACGGGTAGGCCCGTGAGGTTGAGGGCGCGGATATTGCGGGTCGTGGCAAGCCGGACATTTTCCAGCCTGCCGTTGACGTCGACTTCCAACTCGCCGATGCGTGCGGTAGGTATCGGCACGGCAGGCAGTACCAAGGCGTCCACCGTCTCCAACGTACGGGCGAACTCTCGGCCGAAGCGCCTGCGCTGGCGTTGCGCGTCCAAGTAGTCCGTAGCAAGCACTAGCTGTCCCTGATCTAGCAGTGTGCGCACGTCGTCGCCGAAGTCTTCGCGGCGTTCTTCGAGGCGCCGACGATGCACCGAGGTAGCTTCTGCAAGCAGGATAAGGCGGTGCAGAGAATTGGCCAGCGCGATATCGGGGACCGAAACTTCGCGTAGTTCCGCTCCCAGATCTGTGAAGACTCGCAGCGCCGCCTCCACAGCGCTGTCGACGTCTGGAGCCAGCCCCTCGTAATACGAGGCGCGAGGCAAACCGATCGCAACGCCCCTGAGGCTGGGCTCATTTTCGAACGCGGGCAGGTCGACAGACGTGTCCACGGTCGATGGATCGGCCTTGTCCGGGCCTGTGATGGCCCGGTATACCAAGGCGGTATCGTGCACGGTCAGACCGAATGGCCCCAGTGTATCGAGCGTGTGTCCGAGCGGGAACGCGCCTCGGCGGCTGATTCGCCCGAAGGTTGGCTTCAACCCGGCGATGCCGCACAAGGCGGCGGGAATCCGTATCGATCCGCCGGTGTCCGAGCCTAGCGAGAAGCTGCACAGGCCGGCCGCCAGAGCCGCCGCCGACCCGCCGCTGGAGCCTCCGGGAATGCGCTGCGGGTTCCAAGGGTTGCAGACCGGGCCGAAATGAGGGTTGCTGCTGGTGATGCCGTAGGCCCATTCGTGCAGACCAGTCTTGCCAAGCAGAATGGCGCCGGCAGCGGACAGCTTCTCGACGACCGCGGCATCGTGCGCAGGCACGTTCTCGGCGAGGATCCGCGAGCCGACCGTCGTGCGGATCCCGCGCGTGTCAAGCAGATCCTTGGCTGCGTAGGGCACGCCGTGCAGTGGGCCGATTCGGCGGCCTGCGCGGATCTCGGACTCGGCTCGCCGAGCCTGCTGCAAGGCGTGTTCCGCGGTCACGGAGATATATGAGTTCAGAACAGGATCGAGGCTTTCGATGCGGTGCAGCGCGTGGCGCACGACTTCGATCGGCGATACGCGGCCGCTGGTGTAGGCCTCGTCTAGTTGGCTGACGCCAAGTCTCGCGGGCAGTTCCATGGGATGTTCCAAGAACAGACTACGCTTTTTGGGCTAAGCGCTGGTGGCAGAGCCTAGCGATGCGCGACATCCGTGATTCGTTGTCCGGGGAAAGAGGCTGTATCACTCTCTCGGTCCCTGAACAGACTTTCGTGCGTGGAGTGTCAAGCGTCGTGCAAACCATCCGCCAATCACCCGATGATTGGGATCGATTACTCTTGGGTGAGTCCGCGACAGGCCCCTTGAATGCAGTCCACTTGCAGTATTAGATGTGGGAGAAACTACTGAAACCACGGCCGATACCAAACCCCCGACACCAGACCCCGTAGAATCAAGCCCCGAGGACTGAAGCACGACAGGGCCCTCCCGTCCGACTTCATCCGGTCTGCGCCGACTGGGCGGTACGCTGATGAGAACGGGTCGTTCCCCTACGTCAAGCCGGAAGGCACTCGGAACTGGACCTAGCGGCTCGTTGGCCGTGGTCGCCACCGCGAGATGAGTCTCGGTACCGTCTTGCTCGCCGAAGCTCGCGAACTGGTCCTCGCCAACTGGAATCTGGCGTCATGGGGTGGCGACACACGGGCGGAGAAGCGGCGGGTCAGGGCGTTCCCGCTCTTGCCCCGGCCGCCCGACGCGTCGGCGAGCAACAGCGGGGCGCATCGCGCGTAAGATGACACGTGCATAACTGACTCCGCAACTTGGAGCGTTACATCTTCCCTCGGTTGCTCAGCGAAGGCGGTGGACGGCCATGAGCATCCTGCTCACGCCAATCCGCGCACCGGAGGCGTTGAGGACAGGATGCCGACCGGGTACAACTCCGGGTAGATCGGATGTTCGATGCACTCACAATTGCTCGGCAGATGACCGAGGCCGACGTCGAACGCGCCAAGGCTGAAATGGTGGTGGATGGCATCCGCCAACTAGCCGAGCACGTTATCTCGGAGACGCTGCAATCGGCTAAACTCAATAAATTAGATCTGACGTTCAAATCGAGAGCACGGAACACCTGCGGGTCTTGGTGAAGAATGCCGAGGGCACGCATAGCCGTGAAGTAGACCACCGATAGGAGAGCACATGATCATCACTCGCCGTGCGAGCCAAGTACAGCAGGGGAACCTGCGTCTATTCACCACTTCGTTACGGGTCAAGGACTTGCGCCTACCTAGGTTCTACAGAATAGACAAACTCGATGCCGCCGAGGATGTGGGGTATCAGCGGGTGCTCAATGAGACAAGAGCCAAACGCCTCGCTGACTATCTCCTTGATGCGCACGGGGCTTTGGAGGCGTTCCTGCCAACTTCCCTCTTCCTCGCAACTGACCAAGACCTGCCGTTTGACGAGGCACGTAGCACGCTCACGATCGATACGGAGCGAGTCGGCCCGTTTAACGTCGTTGACGGCCAGCATCGGATCTGCGGCCTAGTCCTCGCGGCCGAAAAGAACCCGGGCATGGACGAGTTCCAAGTTCCGGTCAACATCGCGGTGGACCTTGATGAGATCACTCAGATGTGTCATTTCCTGATAGTTAATTCCACCCAAAAGTCAGTAGACACAGCCATTGAACAGCAGATCGTCGCTAGGCTCACGGGCATGATCACCTTCGAGAAAATTCCTGCTCTGCCCCGCTGGATTCAGCGCCTAGTGGAACGGGGAGAAGTTCGCCGCGCGCTCGTGATTGTGCAGCACCTGAACACGAGCGCAAACTCGCCTTGGAAGGGCAAGGTACGGATGCCCGATGCAAGCAAGGAAGAGGCGAAGTCCGCCACCGTGAATCAGGCGAGCTTCGTCACATCCCTTAAGAAGTATGTTCTCGTGCCGTCGAATCCCATCTCGGGACCGGCCTGGACCATTGAAAAACAACAGAAGGTTCTCATGAACTACTGGGCTGCCATTAGTCAACTGTTGGCCGCAGGCGACGACGACGTGACCGTACTGTTCAAGACAAACGGTCTGCATCTCTTCCACGCCGCATCGCCTGCAGTCTTCCTCCATCTCGCCAATCGCCAAGACTTTACGCAGCAGACCATTGTGGCGCTACTGGAGCACGGCTTCGAGAACTTGCAGAACGAGTTCCTCGGAATGGCCCAGTCACAGTTCTGGCATCGTGGCGATACTGCATCCGGCCTCAATCAAGCTGCTCTTCGGAAGTACGCTCAGGCACTGGCCGCAGCGATCAACACACAGACTCAATCCGGGGAGATTCAGATGTGAAGGTTTCTTCACTGATTCCGTCTCCCACCTTCGTCGGTGCCTTTGACTATCGCACGGTGGCGTCGCTTCCGGAATCACCGGGCTGCTATGTGCTCGCCAATGCGAGCTCAGACATCATCTACTTGGGACAAGCCGTAAATCTCAGGAGCAGACTTACGCAGCATCTTGATGCTGCTCGCCATCGAGAGATGACGCCATTAGGGAGGGCCTCGCTCCTGAGCGTACTCTACATAGAGGCTCCGCTCAGCTTGAACGCCCACGAGAGAGGATGGCTGAACCAATGCGAAATCTGCGATGGCGTCCTTCCGCCCCTGAACAAGATTCATGCCCCTGTCTGACCGAATCACCCCTGCTTTTGGCAGAGACGTCCGTGGTGCCGGGTGGCGTCGAATACGAGATCACGCGTGGCCGGACAGCAGACAAACGTGCGGACGACAAAGACGACAGCCAGAGACTCGCGGCCCCGGGCACCGATCCTCATCGGTCCGCCAAGGTCGAGGCGGCTGCTCTGATTGACCGTCCGTCTGACGCGGAACCGTCCAGAATCAACGCCTGACGCCGCTTCCGACGCCGGATTCCGGTGCCCGTTCGGAAACCGCCTAGTGGCCGTTCCACACCTTCCGGAATGGATCCATGATGCCGGGAGCGACCTCGACGTGACGGCCACAGATCGGAGACTACCGTTTCGCTCGGAAGATGCGATCGCTGGCAAGGCCGGCCAAGAGTGTGATGGTTGCTCCGATCGGAACATACCAGAGCCACGCCACTAGGCCCTGCAGCGCAACGACTGCGGCAATCCCTATTCCGATTCCCGCGATAGCCCCCAGCTGGCCGGTGCGTCTCGCCAATACTCCCAACGCGAATGCCCCGAGCAACCCCCCGTAGACGATGGCTGCTACGCCGAGTGCAACCTCCACGGCAGAGGTTTGCCTGGAGAGCGGAATGAACATGATCGCTCCAGCGGCCAAGAGTGCGCCCCACCCTAGGGTGAAGACTTTTCCGGCTTTCAGGATGCGCTCCTCGTCGCTGCTTGCGCCGACCAGCGGCGCCCAGTAGTCATACGCCGTCGAAGATGCCAGCGCGTTGACTGACGACGACAGCGAAGACATCGCCGCGGCGAAGACGCACGCGATCAGCAGCCCGGTCACGCCCGCGGGCAACTCGTCAATGATGAAGTGCGCGAAGATCTCGTCTGTGCGGTCGAATGCCTGCCCTCCATAGAAGCTCCACAGCCCGATGCCCACGAGCAGGAACAGCAGGAACTGTCCGATGACCACGAAACCGCTGCCGATCAGGGCCTTTTGCGAATCGCGCAGGTTGCGACAGGTCAGCAGCCGCTGGACGATGAGCTGATCCGTGCCGTGCGAAGCCATCGTGAACACGGCGCCGCCCAACAGGCCCGCCAACAAGGTGTAGGGCGCGGTGAGACTCCACGAAAAGTCCAAGACTTCGAGTTTTCCAGCCAACATTGCCGATGCGAGCACTTCGCTCCAGCCGCCCGGCACCTGCGCTTGGATCACGGCGACAGCGATCGCTGCACCAAGCAGATAGAGACCCATCTGGACTGAATCGACCCAGACCACGGCACGAATACCGCCGCAATAGGTGTAGATCAAGGTCAAGCCGGCGATCACCAAGATGGAAACCGGGTACGGCCAGCCGGTGATCAGCGCCAATGGGATGGCCGTCGCAAACAGGCGTACCGAGTCGGCCATCAGCCTCGTCAGCATGAAGATTGCGGAAGCTAGGCGTCGAGTCGCCGTGCCAAAGCGGGCTTCCAGCAGGGCATATGCCGTCGAGATCTCACCGCGGTAGTAGGCGGGCAGGAATACAACGGCGACGGCTATGCGCCCTGCCAGGTAGCCCAGCGTCAGTTGGAGGAAGACAAGGCTGCCGACGTAGGCAACGCCCGGGATGCTCAAGAAAGTGAGCGTGCTGGTCTCAGTCGCGACCACCGACAACAGGACGGCACCCCATGGCAGCGCGCGCCCGCCTAGGAAATAGTCTGCTCCGCCTGACTGGCCCCGTCCGAGCCACGCGCCCCACGCGGTGATACCGACCAAGTAGGCCACGAGCACGATGGCGTCGAGATGGGTCAATCCGCTCACGAGTGTTCGTCCACTACCGGGCTGTGCTACTACGGCGGCTCACCACTGTGTAGCGGGCTGCCAGCTCTCGCTGGGCAGAAGCCTCTATCCTAGCCGCCACCGTGAAGGCAGCGGAGTGCAGGGCACCCAATACTAAGGACTGCGTCGTGGGCTGCTAGTGCGAGCAATTCTATCGGTGGCACAGTGCTCTGTCTAGGCGCTGCAGAACTGCACGGTCAGTTAGCTACACGCAGCTGTCCAGTGTCTCCTACAGGTGGCGCTGAACAACTGTAGGTCGTGCATGGTAGCTCCGTCCTCCCACGTCGCTTAGCGTGGCGATTACCAGCATCCAGTCCGGGGACCTTGTGGCCCTCGTGTCGCCAGTCCGTCAACGAGCGAGAAGCGGCTCGGCCGTGCCCGTAGCAGGAAGCTGCTGACTTCTCTTGTTGTGGACGATGCGGGGTTCGGAGCACTCGACGAAGGCGATGAGGGTACCCGTCCAACAGTTGCCGGAACGGGTGACAGGAAAGTCGCGATCTCGAGGCTCAGGCTACGGCAAGAGCATCTTTCAAGAGTCCCTGCCACAGCGGCCATCGCGGGGGGGACTCTGGATGATTGGCGTCAGCCGCCTATCCAAATCTGACAATTGGGCCAAGTATCGCTCTAGCAGTCGGCATGTGGCTAGCAGCGTCGCTGGCTCATCTTGAACGAGCATCCGTAGGTGGTGCACACTTGGATTCGGGCAAGCTCGCCCCCCCGTCGCTTCGTCCCGCGTAGTACTTGGCAACGCCGCCGCGAGCGGCGATCTGGGATCGGATGTAGCGAGCGGGCATGGAAGTGGAGGACCACCGGCCAGCCTGCATCAATTCGGCCAAGCTGATGCCGTGGGCTGCGAGGTCTTGTGCCATTCCTATCCTCGGGCTGTGGCCGCTAAATTCCCCGTCCAGTTCGGCCGCTCGAGCAGCGGCGGCGATTCGGCGACTAATCTGTTGTCCGGAAAGCCCGAATACCGTGTCGCTGGGTTTTGTATTGGGTGACTTGATCGCCGCAAGATCCCGCATCGCCTGTCGTCCGACGTACAGCAGCGCCCCGCGAGCCTCTTGGTCGTTCTTGGCTCGGCGAACCGCCAAGCGGCCGGATCCGTCGGCCTCCTCGGCGATGTCGCCCCAAGTTAGGACAGCAGCCTCCTCGCGACGCAGCAGGGCGTCGCGCATTACGCTGCAGATGGCGATGTCGACGAGGCCGCGGCGGCGGGCGGCCTCAGCGCTTTCCCGGCGTTTGCGCGCTTGACCGCCGGACCGGCGACTGAAGGCAGTCGTTCGGATCGTGTCGAGTGCCATTGCGGTGAGCGGGGCGGCCTGCCGCTGGATGTCGCCGATCTGCCGAACGAGGCCACCGAGGGCTCTCTTGACGATTTCACTCGCAGTGGGGTCGGGAAGACCTGCGGCACGGTGGACAGCCCCGATGGCGGCACGCCGGACCCTCAGCGTCGATGCGCTCGCGGTCTCGGCAAGTTTCGCCAAGTGCGCTGCTACGACTTTGGGTGCAGCTGGAGCGGTGCTGTAGTCGCCTTTCGTGGCCCACTCCTCGAAGGCCTTCCAGTGATTGCTGTAGGCGTATCGGGTCCGCGCAGCCAAGGAGGAAGCGAGGGCCTTCGCCAATCGGTCTTGGTCGGACACAGACAGCCCTCTGGACTGAACCCATTTAATTGTCTGCGTCATAACTTCCTGTCAAGCGCATTCTTGAAGAAATCCGGGAAATTTCGAAGAAAATCCCGTTTCGGGCTGCCTAAGACCTTGGAATAGGACGGAATCGGACATCTAGGCGTCTCGGCAGGCCCTTCTTGTCGCGACTGGGAGTCGGAATCCGACCTCAGCAACATCGAAATAGTCCCGAAGAGCCATATTATCATACTCTATAAAGGAAGTTAGCAATCAAGATATGATCATCTCCAAAGCCGCTTCCTGCGGCAAGGAGGACAACATGCAAATTAGAGCTCGCGAGCTGCTGGCGTTGCCAGTAGTGTTCGTGCTCGTCGAACTTGGGGCGTTTGGTGCACCCTTGACGGAGTTCGGGAATACCGACGTTCATATAGCGGTCATGGACCAAGCCCCTGACACGCTCGAGGCGCTACTACAGGGCGGAACTTCGGCAAACGCCGAAAACAAGCGTAGGCGCGTCCCGCTCCACTACGCGGTGCTGGCCGGCACAACGGGGAGCGACTACTCGGCGCAAATGACGCGGGTGCTGCTCCGCTATGGAGCGGATCCAGACATGGTCGATGATTCGAATCTCACTCCTCTGGACATCGCGATCTCACGAGGGTCTCCCGCAGTCGTGAGGCTGCTGCTTGAGTACGGCGCGAACCCGAACAGGATGCATCGCAACGGATACTCACTGCTAACCACAGCCATGATGCACGGGCGAGATGACGTTGCGCGACTCCTGCAGGAATTCGGCGCTATGCACGGCGTGTCCGCGCAGGAGCAAGCGCTAGTTCAGGAACTGCCCAGAATGATGAAATTCTCGAAAGGTCTAAGGAATGGTCTTGAGCTGAGCGCGTTTGTGCCCGAGGCGTTCCCAGGGATCGTCGCGAGACAAGTTTCTCTGGTGTACCCAGAAATGAGCGCCGAGGCGGTCAAGGAGCTAGTAGAACAGGCGGCGCAACTTGCCGAGGAGCGGAAGGCGGAATGTCGGCAATGTCGAATTCGTGCGCGTGGAGGTGCAAAGTGATCTGGCGACTTCTTGGACTGCCTGCATTAGTGTTTGCGGTGGCTATCATGCCTCTCGCAACTCCGGCCTATGCCGACACGAGCGCCAGTTGTACCGAAGACGAGGTATCTGACGGCACATGCGACGAAGATGACAGCGATGACTACGACGATCCAGACGCCGACGGAACTGATGACCCCGCGGGCGAAAACCATCCCATCGAAGGCGGTGGCAGCGACGGCAGCGATGACGGTGATGGCAGCGATGACGGTGATGACGGCGATGGCAGCGATGACGGTGATGACGGCGATGGCGGCGATGGCGGTGATGGCAGCGATGACGGTGATGACGGCGATGGCAGCGATGACGGTGATGACGGCGATGGCGGCGATGGCGGCGATGGCAGCGATGGCAGCGATGACGGTGATGACGGCGATGGCAGCGATGACGGTGATGACGGCGATGGCGGCGATGGCAGCGATGGCAGCGATGACGGTGATGACGGCGATGGCGGCGATTCGTCCAGTGGCGATGGGGCGGGGGAAGGCAAAGAGAATGACAATGATGCCGACCCAGAGCCAACATGCACAACCAAGGAATCGTGCTGGGATAAGGTCGTCGACTCCGTCGAAGTGTGCGGGGAATTTGCTACAATCTTCTTTCCCGCGACTTTGGTCCCCGGTGCACGCGAAGCCTATGCTACTGCGATGACGGTATGTGTGGTCTGGAATACCATCGTAACAATGGCACAAGAATGCACAAGAGAGGAAGTGTGCGAATGACGGACAAGAGCCTACTGATGCTGTTTCGTATCGTGTTGCCAGGTCTGGCGTTGGCTTTGGCGCTGACCGGGTATTTCCTGAACGAGAAGGAATGGTGGCGCTGGGCCGTCATTGCGGATTGGAGCGCATTGCTGTTGAGTCTCGGCTGGCTAGCAACTCTCCCCTTCACCCCGACCAAGGGGCGCTGGAGCCTTCTTAGGACTATTTGCGTAGGTGTGTGGCTGCTATTTGGAGCGATCTTAATGCTCCACTTCCTTAGTGAGGGGCAGGCAGCACCTAGGTATGCAGATGCTGGCAAATTCGGATTGCTCGTCGCTGTTGGGCTTGGCATTCGGGGATGGTTGGAGGTTCGTTTCGAGCCCGTTCGAACGTCTGAGCTTGAGGCTGTACCTAGCCATCACAGCTGCGACAGGATCTGAACCTAGCGATTGACTGGTCGTCGACCAAGACCTGAGTCTGTGAACTCTCGTGATGTGCGCATTGCCGAGGACGCTCGCCATGAAGCACCTGACTAATGTTCGAACTGACCGAGTCTAATGGCTACATTGTCGGCCATCCTCCAACTACAGGCCCGTGAATCATGTGTCACCACGCGCCTTACCCTGCCTAGCTGCGGCATTGCGAATTCACCTGGAGTCAGGTCATGACTGCATTGCCGCGGCTAGGCCACCCGAGTGCGAATTCGGGGATGCTCACCACCACCCGACAAGAGTCGCATGAGACTGCGGCGTGTGTTGCTGCCAAGAGCAATCCGATTGGCGACCAGATGCATCGTTTGCACAGTGCCAGACCAGTACGGTAAGTCAGTTCCGGGCTGCTCATGAATTCCCTTTCCTTGTTACTTGGACGGCAGCAACTTGCGCTCGATAGCGCAGGGCTACCATTTCACCGGTGCGGTGATCACCCCGCCTAGCCCCAACCTCCGCGCTAGGCCTTGGCCCTACCAACGAGGTTGCCTAGCTTCTGAAGGCTGTGAAGGGGTTGATTTCCATTGCGATGTATCGAGGTCGCCGGGTCGGTGTCTATCCTAGTGGCGACTATGAAGACCGCTCAAGCGTTGACCCTGGCACTGCTGACCGCGTGCGGATCAGCAGACGAGGCCCGATCCCCAAACTTCCTTGTCATCGTCGCCGACGACATGGGCTTCGCGGACGCGGGCTGTTACGGCGGCGAGATCTCCACGCCCAACCTAGACTCGTTGGCCGAGGGCGGCCTGCGATTCACGCAGTTCTACAACACGTCGCGCTGCTGGCCGACGCGGGCGTCGCTATTGACCGGCTACTACGCCCAGCAGGTCCGGCGCGACTCGATGCCGGGCGTCGATCCGCTCGAATTTGGTGGCAGGGGGATCCGACCGGATTGGGCGGTCCTCGTCTCGGAACGGCTCCGCTCCGCCGGCTATCGGGCGTACCACTCCGGCAAGTGGCACATCGATGGGGACCCGCTCGAAAACGGGTTCGACCATTCCTACCGCGCCGGCAACCGCGCCGGCTTCTTTCACCTCATCGGGCATGACAGGGATGGAGTGCGACTGCCCGACTTCGAGCCCGAGCAAGGCGCACACTTGACCGCCGTGACGGCGGATCATGCGATCGAATGCTTGAAGGAGCACGAGGCAGAGCACCCGGACCGTCCGTTCTTTCAATACTTGGCCTTTCACGCCCCTCACTTCCCACTGCACGCCAGGCCCGAGGATATCGCCAGATATCGGGGACGCTATCTCGCCGGATGGGATCGACTCCGGCAGGAGCGTTTTGCCCGCCAACTGTCGATGGGCATCGCGAGTTCCCAACTCTCGCCGATGGACGAGGACATTGGCCCGCCGTACGCATTTCCGGACGGCATTGCGCAGTTGGGAGCGGGCGAAGTCAACCGCCCGATACCGTGGGATCGTCTCGATCAAGAGCAGCGGCAGTTCCAAGCCGAGAAGATGGCTATCCACGCCGCGATGATCGATCAGATGGACCGCGAGATCGGCCGAGTCTTGGACCAGCTCCGCACGATGGACGCGTTGCAGAACACAGTTGTGTTCTTTCTCTCCGACAACGGCGCCAGCGCCGAGATCATGGTGCGCGGAGACGGGCACGACCCGAATGCTCCGCTAGGCTCGGCTGGCACGTACCTGTGTCTCGGCCCGGGCTTCTCCAGCGCGGCCAACACGCCGTTTCGGCTGCACAAGACATGGGTGCACGAAGGGGGCATCGCAACGCCCCTGATCGTGCATTGGCCCGAAGGGATCAAGGCGCGGAGCGAGTTGCGCACCACGGTTGGCCACGTGATTGATATCGCACCCACTGTGCTCGATTTGGCCGGGGTCGAAGCGCCTGCTGGCGCTGGTCCCCCGATGGCAGGCCGCAGCTTGGCGGGTGTGTTCGAGAAGGATGGCGAGCCTCTGCACGACGCCCTGTGGTACTACCACCAAGGCAACCGCGCCTTGCGCATGGGGGACTGGAAGATCCTGCATACCGTGCGCACCCGCGACGAGGGCTGGAACGAGGTTATGGAGGCCGAGGACGCCCGCCCTGGCGAATGGGCGCTCTACGATCTGTCTCGCGACCGGGCCGAGCAGCATGATCTTGCCGAACAGCGCCCTGACAAGCTGCGCGAACTCGCCTCGGTATGGAATCAGTGGAGGGAACGCTTCCTTCGCGAAGCGGGCCATTCGAACTGAGAGGGTGCCACCAAATCCGGCAATCCTGTGCTAGTTGCCGTACCGACGCCTCCGCTCTGACCGCTTCAGCGGGGGAAAAACTTGCGAAACGAGCGGATTGTCATCTCGGCCGCCGCCTGCGAGTTCGGCAGCGGAAAAGCTTCCGCAGATGCGAAGCCTTGGAAGCCGGAAGAGATCAATTCCTGTGCGACAGGGCCGTGACGCATATGCCCGAAGCCTGCGGCGCGGCGATTCGAATCGACGAAATGGACATGTCCGATGTTTCCCGAGGCGTCTCTGATGGCCTCGCTGATATCGGTCTCCTCGATGTTCATGTGGAACAAGTCGGCGAGTAGCTGGAGGTTCTCGGCGCCGACCTCAGCGAGCAGGGCCGTTCCGTCAGACAGCGTCCGCACCAAGTCGGTCTCGTAGCGGTTGAGCGGTTCGAACAAGAGCCGCTGGCCAACGCCCTCGGCGTAGTTGGCGAGATGCACCAACGACGCGGCAAGACGTCCCAGCGCGACCTCGCGACTCTGAGCAGTGCCTGCCTGCCCTTGCATTGAGCCGATAATCGCCGGTGCGTCGAATGGTGCGCCGAAGTCGATGATCCGCTTCACGAACTCGCAGGCTTTCCGTCGGGCGCTATCGTCCGGGTCACACAGGCTGTGCTCGTGTACGATCATCCCGGCCCCGGTCCCGACCGCGGCTAGCCGCAGGTCGTGCAGCGTGAGCAGCGCGGCCAACTCCGTCCGGTCTACGTAGTCTCCGGAAGGGGCGAAGATCTCGATGCCGTCGAATCCAAGCGCAGCAGCCTGCTGGCACGCCGTGGACAGGCTGTCGTGGAAGACGAACGGGCCCGCACTTGCTTCGGGAACGAGGCAGACGGTGACGGCAGACAGAACCACGGTCAGTCGCTGACCTCGATGATCGCCTTGATGACACCGGACTCCGGCCGCGTGTAGCTTTCGAAGTTCTCCACGACTTCCTCGAACGGCGTGCGGTGCGTGATCCAAGGCCCGGTATCGATCGTGCCGTCTTCGATCAGGCCGATGATGCGCCCGAAGTCCCTCGGCAAGGCGTTGCGGGAGCCCTTGATCGTCATCTCCGGGCGGTGCAAGGCAGGGTGCGGAAACACCACCTTCTCGGTGGTGATGCCGACGTAGACGAGAGTGCCCGTATGCGCTACGAACGCCAGCGCTCCGCTCATTGACGCGGGGCTCCCCGTGGCGTCTGTGACTACCGAGTACATATCGCCGCCAGTGATAGCTTGCATCTGATCGATCGCGCTCTGGCTGCCCTCGAACACGATCGTGTTTTGGACTCCGTACCGGCTGCGGCAGAACTCCAAGCGCGACGCCACCCGGTCCATGACCGTGATCTCGGCGCCGGTCAGGCGTGTGAACTCAAGGGTGGCGAGGCCGATCGGACCGGCGCCGATGATCAGGACGTGGCTGCCGCGAGCCGGAGCGCCCCGATCTGTCGCATGGCAGCCGATGCCGAGCGTCTCGACCAGCGCGAGCTGCTCGAACGAGAGCTTGCGAGATACGTGGAGCTTTTCTGCGCGGATCAGAAAGCGGTCACAGAGGCCGCCATCGATCATCACACCGATCACCTCCAAGCTCTCGCAGCAATTGGGGCTTCCGCTGCGGCAGGCGTAGCACCGTCCGCAGTTCATGTAGGGTTCGACGCTGCACCGCTCCCCAGGCGCGACGTTGGTCACTTCCGCGCCGATTTCGAGGACAGTAACGCCAAGTTCATGCCCGGGCACGCGGGGATAGCGGAAGAACGGCATCTTGCCTAGGAATCCGCTGTAGTCGGTGCCGCAGATGCCCATGCGGTGGGTCTGGACCAAGGCCATGCCCGGGCCTGGCGAGGTCGGCTCGTCGATCTCGACGTATTCCAAGTGCCGGGGCTGTTCCAGTCGGATTGCTCGCATCGCAGGTCGGTCGTGGCGAGTGTCCCGTTGAGCCGGGATTCGGGCCGCTTGATCGCTCAGGTTAGCATCGGCAGTGGAAAGCGCGCAAATTGTCGGGGACACCCAGACTCGTTATGGTACGGTCAGGTGAACATTCGCGCATGCAAGGAATTCGCAACATTCTTGCGGACATCCCCATTTGCTCGGTGAGAACGCCTGTCTAGGCTCCGTGGCCGTAGGGAACTCCCGAAACTGTTGGCTCGCGGGCAATGCGTTTCCTCCAGTCCGCAATGGTGCGTCCGTCAATTCGAAGCACCCGCGCAGCAGCTTCGTCAATGGCAGCTCGAGTACGACAATCGCTCATTTCGGGCCACGGCTTCAGCTCGTTTCCGCTCATGGCAGTAAACGCGTCAGCAAGAGGAGTGATGTCGACGAGGCTCGGGTCAGGTACCAATAGAGAGCGGAGGGAATCGAGGGAGAACCTCGCGTAGTCCAGCGCCTTCGAGCGGCTGTTGAGAATCGTGAGAATTCCGGGTGTCGAGTTCCACCAACCGCAGAGTGCATGCTCGAATGCTAGATTCGGCGAGGTTGGGGTAACCGGAATCCAGGCGGAACCGAGAAGCGGCTTAGCCGCATAGCAGGCCGAGACGCGCGCTGTGTCGGTCCTCAGCCGATTCGCGATCAGGAGTCGGCTGGATTTCTTGCGGAGATAGTTGGCGTATTCGGTACGATCAGGCTTGGGAGCGGCGAACACGTCGGGTTCAGCGTCCATCGTGGACTGAACTAGAGTCGAATGATCCCAAAGAATAGGCGTCGTCCAAGGTGCGTTGGCCGGAGGATTGCGCAGAAAGGCGTCTCGAATCCGTTGGCCCCCAGGCTCGATTCTGCAGAGCATTCCAGCAGAGGAGAGCACGGCCCCGGCGAGCGCGGCGAGATCGTGAATAGCGTGGGCGAGCGTGACGTCGAAGAACTGTGCTGCGGTCCACTCGCCCATACGAACACGTGGCCAAGGCCACAGGTGCTCGGTGCCCCAATCGCCAAGTGGTGCGCCGCGATTGATCCGGTCCGATAGGAGGATCGCTTCGTGCGTGTCCCTCGGCATTCGCGCGAGCGAAACGAATCTGGTAGGGACGCGTTCCTGCCCCGGACGCCGGGCAACGAGGAGCGATTCATGGATCGTCGTGTTCTCCGAAAAGCTGATACGCTCCGGATCGTGGCTGGTCACGATGGTCTCAATCTGAAACCGTTCTGCCAAGAACTCTCGCTTCGGAGCACTTGAAGCGCCTGTCAGTGCAGTTGTGGGCACAATCGAAGCGAGCGCCCCCGTATTAGCACTGGCTAGTGCGTCTGCCAAGGGTGCAAAGAATGATTCGACGCTTGTCTGATCAATAGCGCGGAAAGCCGAGGGGTCCCGCCCCGAGAGAAATTCGGCGATCTCCATCTCGCGCAGTTGGAGGGACCTGCGATCCCTCTGGTCGTATTGGCGGTTTCTGATGTCGTTTCGCGTGAACGGAGGATTCATGATGACTAAGTCGAAGAGCCCTGTGAGCGAACCACTCGGAGCAGCGCCGGGCTCAGCCCGTTCGGCCTCCATTCCGTCCGGCGACGGGAGCGGAACTGAGAAACTCGCGATGTCCCGCTTATCTTTTGCAGTGGCGAGGAATTCAAGCGACCCAGCCTTTGACGCGCCATCCTGTTGAGGGCCGTGCTTCATGGTGAAGAGGTTCATCCGCCGGTAGTCAACCCTGGGATTTCCGAGAGTAAGGTTGCACGCGGCGAGTTGGACACCATGGCGGTTGATGTCTAGCCCATACAAGACGTCCTCGACCAAGGCAAGGTGCAGTGGGTCGGAATCAGACTGAGAACCCGCGGCGCGTTCGTGGCGGTCGCGAATAGCGTGCATCGCGGCCATCAATAGCGTTCCGGTTCCGCAAGCTGGATCGATGATCTTTAGGTTCGAAATAGCGTCAGCGTCAGACCAATCTGCTGTGTCGTCAGTTAAAGCGAGCCTTGCTAGGAGCACGGCGGACGTGTTGTTGGTATAGAACGAGCCATCGTACTTGGCTGACGCTAGGAGACGATGATAGAGCGATCCGGCATGGTCGAACCGCAGCGTGGCGAGCTCGTCGGCGACAGCCAGTGCGTTGTCTCCGATCCAGCGTATCGGCTCTCTTGCGTCCTCGTCGGGAATTGCGTTTAGCGCGGCCAGTGCTGGTGCAAAGACCGGATGGTAGTCGATGGAGAGGATGGACCTCCATGCATCCCGGATAGCGGAAGGGCTGTTTTCCGGGTTACGCAATGCGTCCTCTAGGGAGGTAACAGAAGATAGCGCAGGGACGAGCCGCAGTCGATGGTGCAGCAGCGCTGCGTTCGAGAGCATCAGCGCCGCCACTAGAGAGGCCGCCCTGAGGTCCTTGCTCGTCTTGGGGAGGGCCAGAGCCGTAGCGAGATCTGGAGCGCAGCCGAAAGAGAACAGCATCTCAGCCGCTTCGCGCACCGTATAGGCGATGGTGTTGGCTACGCGCTGGCGGGATAAGTCCGCGTTTCTCAAACTGTCGGCTAGGTCAGCGACTGATCCTTGGCGCCAAGTCAAGTCCCCCCCGGCGTGATTTACCGGAGCGAAAGCGATAGTCGATTCGGCCAAGGCCCTCTGCGTCGCTTGTGCGGAAAGCGAGCCATCCCGCAGGTGATCTGGATAACAAAGCCCGAAAGCTACAGAACGTGATTGCTCACCCAGCCGGGATCGCGCTTGCCGGGCAGCGTTGCGACGCTTCGCAGGTGTATCGCCGATCTTCGCCTCAATGAAGATGGGAACAGGTGCTGACGCGGATCCGTGAACAACCGTGATGTCGATCGCTTGGGCTGTAGACCTCCTCTCGGCCGTCGCGCTAATACCCTCGTAGCTGTCAAGAAGCAATGCGAGGTACGTGTTCAGAGTCTCTTCACGAAGGTGCGCCATCAATGCCCGTTTGGCGTCCGCCCAAACGATTAGTTTCTGTATGTATTATAGCACGGTTCGAGGATTTTGGATTTGTTCGAGTCTGTCGGAATTGCCTGATTCAGTTAGCTTACCCAGGGTAAGGTCCTATCGTCGTGATCTGCTTCGGCGCGAATATGCCTTGCCTAGCTATGCCTCACTCACTGGGTCAGGATCCACCCGAATTCCCGGGCAAACCGTGCCGCTGGGCTCGATTGACGGCGGTGGCGTGACACTCGAACCAGTCGGTGGCGGAATCCTCGTCTGTGCCAATCCCGGCGAGTGAGAACTGCTTTGGCTAGAACCGGGAGATGATCAAAGCCTGAATTACCAAGACTCCGAACCAGTGCATCGAGTCAACGACGGTCAGTTTCGCTTTGGCCCCTTGGAAGGCGTTGTTGGTGGCCATGCTCGTCACGACAAAGCCCAGCCAGAGGGTGGCGGCCGACCCGACGGCATGTAGCGGGTTCATGGCTTCCGGATCTTGTCCCGCGAAGTACCCGGCCAGCACGCAACCCATGACCAGAAGCGATACGAAACTGGTGACGAACGGAACTGCAGATCTGCCCTTGACGTCCTCCTCCGATTTGCCGATGGCATCCAGCCAGTGCTTGCCGAGCAGTGTGTAGTAGGCGGCGCCGAAGGCAAATCCTGCGATGGCTCCCAAGAGGACGCCTATGAGATTGATTCCTGCGATGAGCATAGTCTCTCCTCGACGCGTCGAACCGGTATCGCAAGCGTTTCGCTGCTGAGAATCGGGTCGAAGAAGCGCCGCCAGCATCTTACGCAGGCTGTTCGCAGCAGGTCAAGGCCGAACTGCTCCTTGCTAGGAGCGCAACGTCGCCAGAATTCGTGGACTCGAGAGTAGGGCGGATCGGCACGGCAGCTTCTGAGGCCTGACCGCGGGACAGCCCTTTGGCACGTTTCGCTCTTGGAATCGTCCGCCGAATCGTGCAATGCTATCCGCAGCGATCGCATGGACGCGCCGCGTTGCTCGGCGGTCGGTGGTATGCAGGAGTTGAGACCATGACCTTCCTAGGACGCGGGTTGCTTTGTCACCTGCCGATTTGCCTCGCTTTCGCCGCGGCGCTGGGCGTCTCCGGCGCTCCGCCGGACGGAGAGCCCGTCCCGCTGTTCGCTGGCCAGAGCTTGGAAAACTTCGACACGTTCGTCTTTGGGCAGGGTTTCAACCGCGACCCGGAGGGAGTCTTCCGCTTGGTCGATGGCATGATCCGTGTGGAAGGAATCCCCTATGGCTACTTGATCACGAAGGACGAATACGGCGACTTCTTCTTGCACGCCGAATTCAAGTGGGGCGAGGCCACGCATGGTAGCCGCGCGAACAAGGCGCGCGACAGCGGCATCCTCTATCGAGCGGTCGACGTTAAGGAGAAGGCCGAAGCCGCTACGTCGAACGGCACGATCTGGCCGAAGGCGCTGGAGTTTCAAATTATGGAGGGTGGCACCGGCGACGTCATCCTGCTCGGAGGTGCCCAGCTGACCGTGAACGGCGTCAGGAAGGGCGGCGACCTGGGTATCCAAATCGACCGCTTCAACAAGACCGACCTCGGCCGCATCGATGGCTGGCCGAAACACTACCGGGAACCGGCCGGCTTCCGGGATCCAAACAACGAAGTCGAGAAGCTTCACGGCCAGTGGAATGTCTTGGAGATGATCGCTGAAGGTGATCGCGTCAAGTACTGGGTTAACGGAACCCTCGTCATGGAGGGGCGCGATGCCAGCTTGGAGAAAGGCAAGATTCTGTTCCAATCCGAGGGCTCCGAACTCTTCTTTCGCAACATCAAGCTGTGGCCTCTACGGGGCGTCGAGCAGTAAGCTCTTGGGATAGTCCGGAAACGCGGATCACTTGGTTAGATCAGAACGAACTCGCAGCGGTTCCTTCCACAGGCCTACGGCCCCGCTCCGGCCTGTCCGCTGTTTGCACCGCTGACTCTGCCGGACGGTATGATGTGCCCTATGAGGCAGTTTGGTTCTTCGTTCAGTCGCCGCGACTTGTTGCGCATGGGGGCTGCCGCCTCGGCGTTACCGTGGGCCTGCTCTACGGGCAGCGACACTGGGCGTGCCGCAAAGCGGCCCAACATCATCGTCACGATGGCGGATGACATGGGCTTCTCCGACATCGGCTGTTACGGCGGCGAGATCAACACGCCCGTGCTCGACAGCCTCGCCGCCAGCGGTTTGCGCTTCCGCTCGTTCTACAACTACGCCCGCTGCTGCCCGACGCGTGCCTCGCTTGTCACGGGGCTGTACCCTCACCAAGCGGGTGTGGGGCACATGATGAGCGAGTTTCGCAAGGATGGTGAGCCGATTCCGTCCTATATGGGGAATCTCAACAAGAGCTGCGTCACTTTCGCCGAGGTCATGAAGTCGGCCGGCTACACGACCTTGATGAGCGGCAAGTGGCATGTCACGCCAGCGGAGGGGTCCGGAGCGAAGGTCGACCGCTCGAACTGGCCGATGCAGCGCGGGTTCGACAAGTTCTTCGGCACCATTCACGGTGCGGGCTCCTTCTACGATCCTGTCTCGCTCACGCGCGGCAACGAGCCCGAGGATCCTGGGTCGGACTTCTATTACACGACTGCGATCGGCGAGAATGCCTCGCAATTCATAGGCGAGGCACTGGACGAGAACCCCGACGCCCCGTTCTTCCTGTACATGCCATTCACCTCTCCTCATTGGCCGCTGCACGCTCCGGAAGATGCTATCGCCAAGTACAAGGGACGCTACGCCATGGGCTGGGACGCACTCAGGGAGGAGCGCTTGCAGCGCATGCGCGAAATGGGCGTGCTTGACGAGACCGCAGCCATGAGCGACCGCGATCCATCGCAGTTGCCGTGGGAAGAGGCGCCGAACAAGGAATGGCAGGCCCGCCGCATGGAAGTTTACGCGGCCCAGATCGAGCTGATGGACGAGGCGATTGGCAATGTCGTCGACACCTTGAAGGCACGCGGCGAGTTTGACAACACGTTGATCCTGTTCCTTGCCGATAACGGTGGTTGTGCGGAAGAGGCGCGGGACACATGGCAGGCCCTCCACATCCCCACCGAGACCTACGCCGGCGCGCCGGTCGCCGTCGGCAACGACCCCGCGGTCATGCCGGGTGCCGAGGAGAACTACCAGAGCTACGGAATTCCTTGGGCGAACGTTTCCAACACGCCGTTCCGCTACTACAAGCATTGGGTCCACGAGGGCGGGATCTCGTCCCCGCTGGTGGCACACTGGCCCGCCGGAATCACCTCGATAGGCGGCTGGACGGACCAAGTGGGCCATCTGATCGACATCATGGCGACCTGCGTGGACGTTGGCGGGGCCACCTATCCGGAGACTCACAACGGCAATGCGATCCTGCCGATGGAGGGTGCGTCGCTCGCGCCCACCTTCACTGGAAACACGGCCGAGGGCCACCCGGAGGGGCTCTATTGGGAGCACGAGGGCAACCGCGCCGTGCGGCACGGCAAGTGGAAGCTCGTCTCGAAGTGGTCCAAGCCCGAGGACGGCCGCTGGGAACTCTACGATCTTGGGCAGGATCGCAGCGAGTTGAACGATCTCGCGGCCGCCATGCCGGACAAGGTGGCCGAGCTGGCGGGCATGTGGGAGACGTGGGCCGAGCGCGTCGGTGTGATCGAATGGCGCTCGTGGGATCCCCGCTGAGATCTGTCCCGTACAAGTCCCGCACCCGCTAGAGCTTGGCACGTCCTAGTCCGGCTATGGTCTTGATTGGCATCGCTGGGCGCTCCGGGTCGGGCAAGACCCGCGTGGCGGCCGAATTGGCGCGCCTGTCGCCGCGCGCGGGCGTGCTCGCCACCGATTCCTACTACCGTGATCTGTCCGCACTGACGCCAGCCGAACGGGAAGCGGTCAACTTCGATGCTCCCGCCGCGCTGGATTGGGAACTTCTGATCGAGCACCTGAGCCGGCTGCATACCGGTGTCTCGGCCCCGGTCCCGCACTACGACTTCGCAACCCATACGAGGATGCGGGAGACTGTGCCACTGGCTCCCGGCGGTCTCTTGGTCTTGGAGGGGCTGTTTGCCCTCTTCGACCAGCGTGTCCGCGCAATGCTGAATCTGACGGTGTTCCTCGATCTGGACGAAGACGAGGGCCTGCGTCGCAGGATCGAGCGCGACACCGGCAGTCGGCGGCGCACGGAGGCTTTCGTGCGTTCGCAATGGGAGCGAGACGTTGCGCCGATGTATGCCCTGCACGTGTTGCCGACCAAGTCCTACGCCGACTTGGTCCTGAACGGGGCCTCGTCCCCAGCCGATTCGGCGCGCGCCATCTTGAGTGCGGTCGAGAGTCTCGCGACTGCCTTCGAACAACGCTAGCTACACTCGAACTGATGATCCGGCTGGCGGGAGCTCGGATGCGCTACGGCGACCGGGTGTTGTTCGACGAACTGGACTGGCTGGTCGCTCCGGGCGACCGGATCGGCGTCGTCGGCGGCAACGGCACTGGCAAGTCGACGTTGCTCAAGATCATCCATGGCAGCGAACACCTCCAAAGCGGCCAAATCGAGCGCCAGAAGAACATCCAAGTCGGATATCTTCCGCAGGACGGGCTGGCCTTTTCGGGACGCACCGTTTTCGAAGAGTGCGTGAGCGTCTTCGACGAGTCGATTTCCTTGGAACTCGAGATGGAGGAACTGGCCCACAAGATGGGAGAAGTGGATCCGTCGACTCGGGAGTTCCAAGCGGTGATGGACCGCTACGAATGGTGTACCAACCGCTTCGAATCCCTAGACGGGTACAGCAAGGAAGCGCGCGTCGGCACCGTGCTCGGAGGCCTGGCTTTTCCCCGCCAGGACTGGGATCGCCCTTGCGAGGAGTTCTCCGGCGGCTGGCAGATGCGCGTCGCCCTGGCGAAGCTGCTGCTGACCGAACCCACGGTGCTGTTGCTGGACGAGCCCACCAATCACCTTGATCTCGAGGCTCGGAACTGGCTCGAGGAGTACCTGTCGAACTACCCGCACGCCTTCCTGCTGATCTCGCATGACCGGTTCTTCTTGGACTCCACGGTGCGCAAGATCGTCCACTTGTGGAATCGCGCGGCTCACTTCTACACCGGCAATTACACGAAGTTCGAGAAGTTGCGCGACGAGCGGCTGGCGCAGGTTCGGGCCGCCTACCGCAATCAGCGCGATCGCATTGAGCAGGTGGAGGCGTTCATCAACCGCTTCCGCTACCAAGCCACCAAGGCCAAGCAGGTTCAGAGCCGCGTCAAGGAACTCGAGAAGATGGAACGCATCGAGATTCCGCCGGAAGAGAAGACGATCCACTTCCGTTTTCCCCAGCCACCTGCTTCCGGGAGAGTTGCGGTGGAGTTGGACAGGGTCGCCAAGAGCTACGGTGACAACCATGTCTTTGACGATGTCTCCCTGCGGATCGAGCGTGGGGACCGCATCGCGCTGGTCGGCGCCAACGGTGCGGGGAAGTCCACCCTGATTCGCATCTTGGCCGGCATCGAGCCGCTCACGTCCGGCACGCGCAAGGTGGGCTACCGTGTCGGGATCGACTACTTCGCTCAGGACCAGTACAAGGAACTCGATCCCGACGCCATCTTGATTGACGACCTGGTCGCACACGCGCCCCTGATGGGAGAGTCGGAGATGCGCGGGCTGCTCGGTTGCTTCTTGTTCAGCGGGGACGATGCCTTCAAGCGGATCGGCGTGCTGTCAGGCGGCGAGCGCAATCGCTACGCCTTGGCGCGCCTGCTCTTGCAGCCCAGCAACCTGTTGCTGCTGGACGAGCCCACCAATCACCTCGATATTCGGGCCAAGGACGTGTTGCTGCCAGCGCTGCTGGAATTCGAGGGCACTATGGTCTTTGTCTCGCATGACCGCTATTTCATTGACCGGCTCGCCAACAAGGTGATTCACATCGGCGACGGAGACGTAGAGGTGTATCCGGGCGGCTACGAGGAGTTCCTGTGGTCGCGCCAGCGACGGGCTCAGGAGATGCCGGAGCCATCGGTGCCGCCGCGGCTGCCCGTTTCGCCGCCGGGCCCGGGCGGCGGACGGCGGGGTACCAAGCGGCGCATGAACCCGATGCGGGCACAGCAGATTCGCGTGCGGATCAGCACGATCGAGGAAGAGATGGCAGGCTTGGAGGATACTTGCGGCCAATTGCAGGCCCAACTCGCCACGGCTGGCTCGGACCGCGCCTTGCGGCAGCGCGTGCTCAATGAGCTGGAAGCCAGCCAGCAGCGGATCCAACGCCACGAAGATGAGTGGACCGAGCTTTCGGAGCGACTCGTGGCCGACGCGCACTAGGCGGACGTGCCAAAGCACGCGCCGGGATGGGCTAGAATTATGCTGTGCCTGCCTCGCTGATGCGCAACGCGGCGCTCGCGTTGCTGCTCGCCAGCTGCCTGCCCGCAGCCAAGCTGCCGGAGTGGTACACGCGCGAACTTCCCGATGCCGAGTTCCAGGCCCGCTTGGTGCAGGACGGAGCCGAGATCGAGCGCCTCGCGGGCGATCGCTTCGACGGCGAGGTGATCTTGATCGAAGTGCGCGTGCGGCCCCTGTACGGCTCCAAGTTCACTCTGCGCCGCGCCGATTTCTTGATGCGCGCTCGCAACAACAACGAGACCTCCCCGGCCCGGCCTCCGGACCGTATCGCCGGCAGCGCTGTGCTGGATCTCAGCGCCGAGACGAAACATTCCGCCCCAGATGTGTTCGCCGACAACACCAACAGCCCCATCTGGGGCGGCGTGCCCGGCACGGGATCGCGGCCGCGGCGCTTGGGTGGCCCGGCGGACCAGCTTGGCGGCGGCACGTCCTCCGAGGAGCTCCTTACCGCCAGGCAGCGTCCCATGGAGAGCAGTTCCGGGGCCGACCGCCTACAGGCCCTCGAACTGCCGCTCGAAATGGAGGACGAGCCCGGCGCGGGCTACCTTTATTTCGAGATGCCAGCCAAGACCAAGCGCAAGCACCTTGAATTGAGTTACGATGGAATCTTGGGGGAGTTCCTCATCGAATTCAAGAAGCCTGAGTGAATTCTCGAACTCTCTCACGCGCCGGAACCGTGTGTTCTGTCGGACGAGGCATGGGGAGGCTGGTCAGCCCGGCCACCCGTTTCCAACTTGTAGCTCGAAGCACTAGTGCTGAAACAGCCACACGGGAGCATGCGTAATTCGAACCTGACACCGGCAGCCCGCCTAGCGCGCCTTCGTGGATTTGCCTCTAACACCCGTCTATGCGCCGAATCGGTCTGACATTCTTTGCCGCATTGATAGCTCTGTTCCTGGGAGCCCCTCTGGTGGCCGAGGACGGTGCCCAGGCTGAGAGCGCGGCCCCGCCTGCCGGGCCCGTTGCAGCAGCGGACGCGGGTGACCCCAGTCCCGGCGCATCGTCGCGGCCGTATTTGCTGGCCCAGGCTGCCCAGCAGGCCCCCTCACCGTTCGAAGACATTCCCTTGGAAGAGCCTGACGCGCCCTCGCCGTTCCAAGATGTGGAGGAAGAGCAGCAGACCGCGCAACGGCCCGGCGAAGAGATCGTCGAGGCGGTCGAGTTCCGCGGCACGCGCCGCATCCCGCGCGACAGCTTGGCCGCCCGGATCTTCACCAAGCGCGGCGACCTGTTCGATGCACAAACCTTGCGGCGCGACTTCATGGTGCTGTGGAACACCGGCTATTTCGACGACCTGCGGCTGGAGATCGATGACGGCGAGCAGGGCAAGATCGTGCGCTTCGTGGTCACCGAGCGCCGCGTGGTCCGCACGATCCGCTACGAAGGCAACAAGTCAGCCACCCTGTCCGATATCCTCGAGCGCTTCAAAGAGCGGAACGTCGGCCTGACCGTCGAATCGCGATACGACCCGACGACAGTCAACCGCGCCGCGTACGTGCTGCGGGAGCTTCTCGGCGAGCGCGGCCGCCAGTACGCGGAGATCAATCCAGAGGTGCGCCAGATCCCTCCTGCCTCGGTGGAGATCGTCTTCAACATCGACGAAGGTCCGAAGGTCAAAGTCGGCGACGTCAGCTTCGAGGGCCTGGACGTGATGCGCCCCAAGGCTGCCCGGCGCGCCATGAAGAACACCAAGCCATTGGGCATCCCGCGCAGCATCGTGCTGGAAAACCTGTTCGCGCGCACTTTCGACATTCGGAAGCTGGAAGAGGACAAGGAGCGCCTGCGCAACGCCTACCAAAAGCGCGGCTACTTCAAGGCAAACGTCCTCAGGCACGAGCTCGACATCCAAGACTCGCCGGCCCGCGGCACGTTCCTGCTGCCGTGGTCGATGATCTTCAGCAAGCCCAAGAAAGTGGCGGACATCGACCTGCTGGTCGAAGAGGGCCCGCGCTACACCCGAGGCAAGCTCAGTTTCACCGACGTGGAATTGTTCCGGGTTCCGGACCAAGTTCTGGGGCCGGTCTTTGCGATGCAGGAGGGCGCCATATTCGACATCGAGAAGCTGCGCAAGGGCATGGAGAACCTCAAGAAGCTCTACGGAGAATTCGGCTACATCGACTTCGTGGCCGAGCCGAGCTTCGAATTCCGCGAGGATGAGGACCCGCCCCTGATCGACCTCAACCTGGCCGTGGACGAAGGCAAGCAGTTCTTCGTGCGCCGCATCGAATTCGAGGGCAACAACACGACCCGCGACAAAGTCATCCGGCGCGAGCTGCTGATCGACGAGGGTGACATGTTCAACACCCGCCTGTGGGATGTGAGCATGCTGCGACTGAACCAGCTCGGCTACTTCGACCCGATCAAGACCGAGGGCCCCGAGACCGACACGGTGGTCACGCGCAACACCCGCGACGGATCGGTCGATTTGACGCTCAAGGTCAAGGAGCGCGGCCGCAACATGATCAACCTCAATGGCGGCGTGTCGGGCTTTGCGGGCAGCTTCATCGGCTTCGGCTACTCCACCAACAACTTCCTCGGCTTGGGCGAAACGCTGTCGTTCGACGCGCAGCTGGGAAGCCGCGAGCGGGTCCTGCAGTTCGGCTATACCGAGCCCTATCTGTTCGATAAGCCGATCCAAGCGGGGTTCACCGTCTTTTCGAGCCGTTTCAGTTTCAACCAAGCCCGCGAGGCCTCGATCTTCGCCGGCGCCAACCTGATCCCGCTCTTCGACCAGCTCGGCAAGGAGAACATCCTCGACTACCGGCAGAATTCGTCCGGTTTCACCACATTTCTCAGCTATCCGCTGCGGCGCAGCTTCGCCCGGCTTAGCCTGACCTACAGTTTCCGCAGGTCGAACGTAATCACCTTCTCGCAGTCGGCCTCGAACTTGTTCACCTACCTCAACTTCGAAGGCGTCGCAGGCCCCAACTCGTTGGAGGGCATCACCACCAGCCAGATCACGCCGGGCTACTACTACAACACCGTTGACCACCCCATCACGCCATCGAAGGGAAAGAGCCTGTACGCCAGCGTCGCGGTCGCGGGCTTCGGCGGCAACGCCCGCTTCATCCAGCCGACGGTCGAAGCGAAGTACTTCCGGCCACACGGCGGCCGCCGCACCATCGCGATGCGCGGGCTGATTTCCTTCCTCAGCGGCTACGGCGGCCGCGTTCCGCCGCCCTTCAACCGCTCGTTCATGGGCGGCGAGAACGACGTGCGTGGCTTCCAGATCTGGTCGATCAGCCCGATGGTCTGGATCCCGGACTTCACCTCTGTGCCGGTGTATAACGACAACGGCGTGGCGCGCACGCAAGTGCAGATCGTCAACGGCGTGGAGGAGCGTGTGCCGCTGACCACCGAGGTGCCGGTCTACCGCTTGAATTTCCCCGGCGGCGACACGCGCTTCGTCTACAATCTCGAGTACCGCATCAAGCTGTTCGGCCCGGTAGTGCTAGCACCGTTTTGGGACATCGGCTTCAACAAGATCCTGCGCAAGGACCAAGTTCGGCTGAACTCCGGGCGCGCGCTGGAGCTCAACAAGCAATTCCCGCAGGCCGGCTTCCAAGAGCAGATTGGGATCATCGGCCCGACCCAGAAGATGCGTAGTTCGATGGGGCTTGAACTGCAGGTCATGATGCCGGTCGTGAACGCCCCCTTCCGCTTCTATTGGGCATACAACCCAATGCGCGTGCAGGAGTTCCTCAAGCCCCCGATCGTCGCGGACCGGTCGTTGTTCCCGAACTACCAGTCCTTCATTGAGGCGGTCCGGCCAGTCGGGACGTGGTTGCCGTTTTTCGAGCGGCGCTCGATGTTCCGGTTTACCATCAGCCGGACCTTCTAAGGCGGGCAGCTGGCGGGCGCGCGCTTGGGTGACAGCCAAAGCGCTGATTCGTGCTACGCTGGAGATGAGCCGAGCGAAACCAGAATTGTCATGGGAGACACAGGAAAGATGCTAGAGACGTGGCGGAAGCCCCTGATCGGCCTGCAGGCCGCCCTCTGCCTGATCGGTGCTCTGGCCCTGCTTGCGAGCACCGCAGCCGCTCAATCGTCGATGGCGCTGTTGAACGTGCAGGAGGCCATTCAGAGGACTGGCGAGGGCCAGCAGCTCATCAAGCAGCTCGAGACCAAGTACGAGCCCACGCGCCGGCGCCTTGAATCGCTGAACGCCGATTTGGCCCAAAAGCGCGACCAGCTGCAGAAGGGTGCCAACACCATGAGCGACGAGGCCCGGCGCATGCTGGCTAGGGAGATTCAGAAGGCCGAGACCGACCTCCAGCGCGAGACCGAGGATGCGCGCGGGGAATTTGGCCAAGAGCAGAGCGAGCTGTTCAATTCCGTCGGCCAGAAGATGATGGCGGTCATTGACAAGTATTCGAAGGCGAACGGCTTCCAGATCGTGATGGACATCTCGAATCCGCAAAGCCCGATCCTCTACGCGGTGAACGAGGTCAACATCACGGCCGCGATCATCACCGCCTACGACGCGGAGCATCCGGTGAACAGCGCGGCACCCGCCCAGTAAGGAAGCGTCCAGACCGCGCAGCAAGGTGTGAGAACGCACGACGCGCACCCGTGGTGGTGTGCGTCACGCACGAAAATCATGCGAGACCAATCCATTCGTCGACCGGGAAGGTTCGGCAAGGGCCCCCGTTCCAGAGCGGGTTCCAACGGTCGCGGCCAGAACGGGTCTGAATCCGGCCGTGCACGCGGCCGAAGTGACGGCAGCCGCCGGAACGTCAACGGGAACAGGCTCACCAAGAACAACGGCAACCGCGGCGAGACGGCCTTGTGCATCAAGTGCGGGCACCCTGCTCCCGACGGCAAGCTGTGCGCCTTTCACCGGATTCTGCTGAACACGTTCCGTAAGGAAGTGCCCGAGCAGGACCCGCGCCGCCTCCGCTTCTAGCGGCGGCCTGTCGGCGCGAGACGGCTGCGCGTGCGCTCCCTCACGCGCACTGCTTGGTTGCAGTGGGCGGGTCAAGACTGCGCAGACACCTTCCTTGGCTGCGACAATGACAGGGACATGAGAGCCAAGAGTGGAGTAGAGCGGATCGCACTCTTGGTCTGCCTGCCGTTGCTCTTGGCGGTCTCAGTTGCGACTTGGCGGCTGTGGCTCCATGTAGCGACGCTCGACGATTCCCTAATGCAATCCAAGGAAGTGGAGCTCGACCTGCTGGCCGATGTGCGCAACGCCCTGGGTCGTGAGGAGTTGGCCGGGCGGGCTCTCAACCGTGCTCTGGAGGATCTCGAGAACGCACTTTCGGAAACCAGGCAGGTGCGCGAAGAGGCGAACGAGGCGCAGCAGGACTCCGAGCGCAATGCCCGGATCGCCGAGCGCCTCAGGCAGCAGCGCATGGACGAGCTCGACCGCATGAGCGAGGCGTTAAGCCGCATCGCCGAGACCGACAGGACGCCGATGGGAATGGTCGTGCAACTGAGCGAGGACTCGTTCCTGTTTGATTTCGATAGCGTGGAGCTGCGCCCCAGGAACCGCGAGATCCTCAGCCGCATCGCCGGTGTGCTGTTGGCTTCCTACGGTTACAAGATCTATATCTACGGGCACACCGACGACCAAGGGGATGCCGCATACAACCAGACCCTTTCGGAGCGTCGCGCCGACTCGGTGCGTGCCTACTTGGAGGAGGCTGGCGTGCCGGAAGAGATCCTCGAAGCGAAGGGGTTCGGCAAGGCGAGCCCCCGCGTGCGGGGAACTTCCAAGGAAGCGCGGCGAAAGAACCGCAGGGTCGAGATCGGCATCGTCGACACGGTCGTGGAGTACACCGGCCAAGTCTCGGCAGAGGCCCCCTAGAGCGACGCAGGGGGCTGACCGAAAAATGTCTGTTGGATTGGTCACCGCGCCGGAGCGCGATCCGGGCAGCTTCGAAGTCTCGGTCGATGTCCGCTATAGCGATGCTCTTGCCGCCGCGCTCTCGCAATGCTGGCGCAGGGCGCCAGCGGCGCTGGCGGTCTATCTGACAGGTCTTGTCACGTTGATCTCGGCGGCATGGCTTACCGGCGGTGCACTTGCATGGCTGGCTGCTACAGCGGCCGTGCCGGCGCTTGCGGCTATCGCACTCGTGGCTTGGATGACGCGACTGGACTTCAAGCGGAGCGGCGGCAAACCCAAGCGCATGCGCTACCACGTTTGCGATAGCGGAATCGAGATCAATGCTGCGCGACGTAGCGACTGGATCGCGTGGGATGATTTGTGGGGTGCGAGCGAGACACGGCGGAGTTTCTTGCTCGCGCCTTCTCCCAGCGAGCAATACGTGATTCCCAAGAGGTGCTGTGACGCAGCCCGCATCGAGGCGTTGCGCGAGTTGCTCGGCAGCGCCCTTGCCAATCGCCGCTGGCGCCGCTTAGGCGACCTCCAAGCCTGAGATTCTCCTGCGCAGGATGTCCAGTGCAGTCTGGACTGCAAGGGTGCGGACACGTGCGCGTCCACGGCCGAACAGACGCTTGGCGCCATGCGCACCGTTTGCGTCCGCAATCCCGAAGTACACCGTTCCGACGGGGTCGGTTTCGGTGCCGCCCGCCGGACCGGCGTAGCCAGTGGTTGACAAGCCGACCGCGGGCTCTCCGAGGGTATCGGCGGCCCGCTGCCGCGCCGCTGTTGCCATCGCCACCGCCACCTGTTCGCTCACCGCGCCGTGTGCGCTCAGGACGGATTCGTCGAGTCCAAGCCAGCCGCTTTTGGCGGAGTCGCAATAGCTCACGATGCCGCCAGCGAAGAACTCAGAACTGCCCGCAATATCGGTCAGCCTGCCCGCGAGCAGCCCTCCCGTGCAACTCTCTGCCACCGCCAGCTTGGTGCCGCTGTGCGCCAATAGCCGGGCCACGGTCTCGGCAAGCGGCCTCCCGTCTTTGGAATAGACTGCATCGCCGAGTTCGGCGCGGATAGCCTTTCCCAAACGCTGCGCCGCCGCTCGCGCTGCCGCTTCGCTGTTGCCCTGACCGCGCAGATGCACTTGGACGTCGCCCGGCGATGACAGGATCGTTGTGGCGATGTCTTTGCATGGCGAATAGATCGGCGCGATGCGTTGTTCGAGGTCGGACTCGCCGAGACCGGCCACGCGCAGTACCAGCGTAAAGAAGCGCTGCGACGGAACGTGGGGCACCAGCAGGGGCAGGCAAGCATCTGCAAACATCGGCTCGAGTTCGCGGGGCGGTCCTGGCAGCAGGACCAAGATGCCGTCGCCGTCCTCAAGCCATTGGCCCGGTGCCGTGCCGCGGGGATTGTCGAGCTTCAGTGCGCCGTCCAGCAAGAATGCCTGACGCTTGTTGACCTCTGCCATGGGTCGGTTGAAGCGGCGGAAACGCTTCGCGATCTCGTCGACCACGGACTCGTCCAGCACGAGCGGCCGCCCTGTGGCGTCGGATGCGGCTTCGCGGGTCAGATCGTCGAGTGTTGGACCCAAGCCGCCGCTGAGGATGACGAGGCCGGAAGTGCGGCGGGCGCGCCGGATCTCGTTCGCCAACAAGGCGCGATCATCGCCTACCACGGCCTTGCGGGCCAAGGCAATTCCCAGCTCGCCAAGCTTGCGAGCAAGGAACAGCGAATTGGTGTCCAGCTTGCTCGGCGTGAGCAGCTCAGATCCGACGGCGATCACTTCGGCTTGCATGAGTCTGCAGGAGAGTGGTTCGCCCGCGAAGGGTCGTCGCGGCAGCCGCCTCAGGGAATTGCGGGAATACGATAGATGCTGCTTCCGGTCGCGACCACCATGCTCTTGTCCGGCGCGAACGCCACTCCCACGATGCCGTGCCCGGAGACCACCTGTTCCATGTTTCCGATCTGTTGGGCCGGGTCCGTGGCGGCAGCACGGAAGATCCCACGGTTGCCTTCAAACGATGCGCAGACGTGCAGGCGTCCCCCCGAATCGAACGCGATGCCTTGGGGCCGCCCGAATCCGTGGCACCATGTATGGACCGCACCATCGGTGTCAATCTGCCGGATCATTTCCGAACTCGACGTCGATGGAGCTGACACATACAAGAGCTGCTCCGCTTCGCAGAATGCGAGATGAAACGCCGCGACCGATGGCTCCAGTGTCGCGTACACGAAGATCTCGCGCTTCGGGTTGATCTTGAACACCGTCCCGGTGCGGTCGCCGACGTACACGTTGTCAGCGCTATCGACAGCCAGACCGGTCGCGACACCCATGCCTTCTGCGAAAACTTCCACTTCGGCGCTGGGCGAGACCGCGTAAATCGTCCCGTCATGCCTGCTGGAGACCAACAAAGTGCCATCGGCCTTCAGCGCTAGGCCGGTAGGATTGACGATTCCCGAAAGGAAAGCACTCACTGTGCCCCCGGTCGAGATCTTGAAGATCGAAACAGGTACCTTCTTGCCGCGCTGGCCGCTAAAGGTAGTGAAAATGTTGCCGGATCGGTCAACGACCGGATTGGCGACAGGATGCACTTCGTCCGCCAGCATCCTTCCAAGCGAAAACTGCCCGGGTGCGCTGCCGCCCGCCGCGGTGAACACTTGGACGACGTCAGACTCGGCGTCTTCCGGCACTTTGACCACGAGTCGGCGGCGGGCGCTGACAACCAGCCTGGCCGCCAGGCTGCCGACCTCGACTTCGGGCTGGCTGTAGCCGGTGCCGGCTAGCGAGACTCCGCGAATCTCCAGCGTTCCGCCTGGAATCGCCGCCGCCGGCGTTACGGTTTCGATGCGGGGCAGGGAGCTGGCCATGCAGACTGAATAGTTGCGCCGGATCAGAAGCCGAGCCAGCGGACAAGGGCGACTCCAATCATAGCGCAGGCCCCCGCGCCGACATCGTCGGCGACCACCCCCTTGCCACCTGCCAGCGCTTCCAGACGCCGGATGCCCAAGGGCTTGGCGATGTCGAACACTCGGAACAGCACCAGCGCAGCGACCCACTGCGGCCATGAATCGCTCGCCGCCGCCGACAGGGCGATCCACTGTCCCACCACCTCGTCAATGACCACGATCGAGGGGTCTCGCGATCCCAGCTGTGTCGCGGCAAACTCGGCTGTCTTCACCGCAAGAGGCAGCAGCGCCAAGCCGGCGATGCCGACAGCCCAACCGGGCACTCCGAGGCGGTGCACCACGAACCAAGCCATGGCCCATGCCAAGATCGATCCGGCAGTGCCAGGTGCGACGGGAGCATAGCCGCAATAGAACCAAGTGGCGAGAGCCATCGCCAGGCGTTTACTCATCCTTGGCACGCTCGCTGCTGTGGGTATCGCTCGGGAAATCCCATTGCTCGTCGGCTTCGGTTGTCGCGACCGGAATGGCGTACTCGCCCGTGGCCCAGTTCGCCAAGTCTTGCGTGCGGCAGCGCTCGCTACAGAACGGGAACTGACTGGCGCGGGCGCTGGTCGGCTTGCGGCAGGTCGGGCAGAAGTGGGCGGACCGAGCCATGGGGTCTTGCTCTCGCGGGGGCCTATTGCAGGACTGGCAGCGGATTCAGGTTGGGGCCAGCCGCCGGTCGCGTGATTTGCTCGACCTCCGCAAAAAGGTCGTAGTCTGCCGAGCGCGTGATCTTGGCGACGCCCAGATCACCGGGTCGGGGATTCGACCCTTCGGGGAATCTCGTGAGGAAGGTCTTGCCATCGATCTCCTCCGCTTGGGTCTGCAGACGACCTTCCCACAATAGATCGGTCTCGGCTGAGCGGCCGCCAACCAGCACGGGAAACCGCTCACCCACTAGGGCGCGTTTGGCCCGACGGGAGATCTTGCGCTGCAGGGCCATCAAGCGACGCTGGCGATTGTAGATCGTGCGCCTGTCGACCTTGCCATCTAAGGCGAAGCTGGCGCTGAGCTCGTCGTCGGAGTAGCGAAAGCAGCCCACATGGTCGAATCGGGCCGCCTGTAGGAATTGGCAGAGTGTCTCGAAATCCTGCTCGGTTTCGCCCGGGAAGCCCACGATGAAGCTGGTGCGGATGGATACGCCCGGGATCGCGATCCGGATTCGTTCGATCAGCTTGAGGAAGATGTCTCCGCTCGAGCCCCGCTTCATGCGGCGCAGCACGCTCGCGCTGGCGTGTTGCAGGGGGATGTCCAGGTACGGGCAGAGCGAATCGTGGCGGGCTAGGGTGTCGAGCAGCCTGTTGCTGACCCGGTTGGGGTAGGCGTATAGCACGCGAATCCAGCCTGCCTGATCGATCCTGGCCAGCCTGTCTAGCAGGGTCGGCAGGCCATCCTTAATTCCGAGATCGTCCCCGAATGCCGTCGTGTCCTGACCGATGAGGTTGATCTCGCGCACGCCCTGTGCGAAGAGACTCTCGGCCTCGTGCACGACGGATTCGAAGCGTCGGCTGCGAAAACCTCCCCGGAATTGGGGAATGATGCAGAACGAGCAGGGGTGGTCGCAGCCTTCGTTGATCTTGACGTAGCTGAAGTGCCGCGGCGTCGCGAGTCGCCGCGGCGTTAGGTCGTGGTAGAGATAGCCGCCTGCTGGCGCTGTGGGCGGCGCGCTAGCCCTTCCCTCGCAGTGATGGACGATCGCCTCGAGTTCGTTCGTGCCTAGGACGGCATCTACCTCCGGGATCTGCTCTTGCAGCTCGCTGCGGTAGCGTTCGACCAGACATCCGGCCACGACCAAGCGGCGGGCTTGGCCGATGCGCTTGTATTCGGCAGTTTCGAGGATGGTATCGATCGATTCCTGCTTGGCAGGGTCGATGAAGCTGCAAGTGTTGACAACGAGCGCCTCGGCTTCGTGTGGGTCCTGAGTCAGCTCATGGCCGCGAGCCTCGAGAAGTCCCATCATGACCTCGCTGTCCACTAGGTTCTTCGGGCATCCGAGGCTAATGAATCCGATCTTCATCTGTGGGGGCTGGGGGAGGACGCTGCGATTCGGCTCTGCGCGCAATTTCCCGGCCGAGGCAGATTGGCACGGGTCGGCGGGCCGCCCTCGCTTCCATTCTATTCGGGGCTTGGATACGAAAGCGCCCAAGGGCACTCAGGTATACGGTTCCGGCGCAACACACGGTCCAACGGCCGACTTTGCCGGGCCCGCGGCGAGAATGCCGGCCAACTCGCCGACTCTCGCCTGCACAGCCTCAGCATAGCACGCGATTACAGTTGGGCTCGTGCGTTTGGGCGCTCTCGCACACGAGTCCCTTCTGTTGCGGGCATTGGCCGGAACGGTGGCAGCAGTCGTTGCGCGGTCCAACTGGCCGCTTGCCTTTCCTTAGGCGCCTTCGAACACTTGGTTCGTCCATGCGGCAGGCACAGTCGGATTCGCACCGGCATGGCGGTGTAGCGCGCTGCGAGCGGCAGTCCTGGAACGCGTCGGGCCCGTTGCTGGAGAGTGCGACGTTGCCGCTGCGGCGCCGGTATCTGGCGATTGGCCGCCAAGTATGGCAGCCGCTGGGACTGTCGGCACTAGCAGCCCGGCCTCGTCCCTCAATTCGCCTCGCCTGCATTCGGAGCCCGGCGCGAGGCAGGCGGCTGGCCGCAGCTTGTGGGTAACCAAGCCTAGGCCTTTCGCGCCTGGGCCTCTTCCACGGCACCCCACATGCCTACGCTACAATGCCAGTTTGATGCGTGTTGCAATTGGGGCCGACCATGCGGGTTACGACCTCAAGCAGGAGATTGCCAAGCTGCTTGTCGCGGACGGGCACGAGGCGTTGGATGTCGGAGCACATACCCTGAACGCAGATGATGACTATCCCGACTTCGCGATCGCGGTCGGGGAGAGCGTTCGCAACGGAAAGGCCGAGCGGGGCATCGTAGTTTGCGGAAGCGGGGTGGGTTCGTCGGTGGCGGCCAACAAACTCAAGGGCATTCGCGCAAGCGTCTGCCACGACACTTATTCCGCCGGGCAGGGTGTCGAGCACGACGACCTCAACGTGCTGTGCTTGGGCGGCCGGATTGTCGGGATCTCCCTAGCCAGTGAACTGGTGCGGGCATTTCTAGGTGCGCGCTACGACGGCGGATCACGTTTCGCACGTCGCTTGAACAAGGTGTTGGACGCGGAACGCCGCGGATGATGCCCGCGACCTCCGGCGTCACCGACGAGGGGTGAGGTTCTCGTGGAGCAATTGCAGAGCCTGCTCTTTTGGATTTCGAGCGCGTTCCTGCTGCCCGCGATGGTCGCGATCTTGGGCCTGTTCGTGTATGCCACGTACTTGGCCGGTGGCGTGCTGGCCGAGACCCTTGACCGGCGTGGTAACAAGGACTCTCTAAGGCGCTTGTACGAGGGTGAGCCGACCTTGGAGCGCTTTCTGGGCTTGGACTGGAAGCTCGCCTTGGGGCGGTTTGCCAAAGGTGCCAAGCTGCATCCCGAGCGCCTCGACAAGGTGGTCAGCGACCTGGAGAACGACCTGCGCCAGAGGGCCGAGCGGCTCTCCGTGCTGGCGCGCACGGGCCCCATGCTGGGCTTGATCGGCACGCTGATCCCCCTGCAGCCCGCCCTTGCCGGCCTCGCCGCCGGTGACATGCAGTCGATGGCGTCCAATCTTCTGATCGGGTTCACGACCACGGTCGTCGGCTTGATCGTGGGCGGGGCATCGTTTGCGCTGGGAGTGCAGGTGCGTAACTGGGGGCGCCAGGACCTGACCGAGATGCACTACTTGCTGGAGGTTTGGTCCGCCGAACGGAGCGAGGAGGGTGTGCCTGATGCATAACCGGTTGGCTCGAAAGCCGCTCGGCCGGGATTGGATGCGACGGGCATCCGCCGCGCTGGACTCTGGTGAAGACGGCGATCCGTTAGGCGGAGTCGTCAATCTGTTTGATGCCAGCATGGTCCTTGTCGTCGCGCTGATCCTGGCCTTGGCTGGCAGTGCAAGCTTGGCGGAGGTAGCTGCCCGCATGAGCACGAAGGACATCACCATCGTCACCAATCCGGGACAGCCGGACATGGAGATGATCGTCAAGCGTGGCGAGCGCATTGAGCGCCTCCGTGCGAGCGAGGAGCGGGGGGCCGGCCGCGGCCAGCGTCTCGGGGTGGCGTATCGGCTTGAGAGCGGCGAGGTCATTTACGTGCCCGAAGCGGAGTAGTGAGCCCGGCGCAGTGGTACGCTGAAATTTCCGAGGCTCCGTTCCTTGACCCGCACCATCGCAGCCAGCCCCAGCGCGGACATGCTCGCGCTCGAAGACCAATGGGGCGCGCACAACTATCATCCGCTGCCCGTGGTGGTAGCACGGGCCGAGGGACCGTGGGTTTATGACGTAGAGGGCGCCCGCTACTTGGATTGCTTGAGTGCTTACTCTGCGGTCAACCAAGGGCACTGCCACCCGCGCATCCTGCGAGCGCTCCAGCGCCAAGCCGAGCGGGTCACGCTCACCTCGAGGGCATATCGCAACGATCAACTGCCCCTGTTCTGTCGCGAACTGGCGGAATTGTGCGGAATGGAGATGGTGTTGCCGATGAACACCGGGGCGGAGGCCATCGAGACCGCCATCAAGGCCTCCCGCAAGTGGGCTTACGACCGCAAGGGCGTAGCGCCAGAGAGGGCGGAGATTCTGGTCTGCGAGAACAACTTCCACGGTCGCACCACGACGATCGTGGGCTTCTCGTCAGACCCGGAAAGCAGGCAGGGATTCGGTCCGTTCACGCCGGGCTTCCGTTCGATTCCCTTCGGCGACGCCGCGGCGCTGGCGCACGCCATCACGCCAAATACGTGCGCTTTCTTGGTCGAGCCCATCCAGTGCGAGGCTGGCGTGCTCATCCCGCCTGCAGGTTACTTGGCTGAGGTGGCGCGTATCTGTCGCGAGCGCGGCGTGCTGCTGGTCGCCGACGAGATTCAGACCGGCTTGGGCCGCACCGGCACGCTGTTTGCCTGTCAGCACGAAGGCGTGCAGCCGGATGTGTACGTGCTTGGCAAGGCCCTCTCCGGCGGATTCTATCCGGTATCGGCCGTGGTCTCGAGTCGAGATGTACTGGGCGTCTTCGGACCCGGCACTCATGGCTCCACATTTGGCGGCAATCCCCTCGGCTGCGCAGTAGCGCGGGAAGCCTTGCGCGTGCTGGCCGATGAGAACCTCGTGGAGCGCTCGGCCGAGCTGGGTCGGTGGTTCCTAGACCGGTTGCGCTCGCTGTCGCACCCAGACATTGTCGACATCCGCGGTGTCGGCCTGATTGCCGGCATCGAACTGCGCGTGCCCGCCCGGCCGTACTGTGAGCGCCTGCAGATGCTCGGCGTGCTCTGCAAGGAGACTCACGACCGCGTCATCCGGATTGCTCCGCCATTGGTGATCGAGCCCGAAGAGCTGACTTGGGCGCTGGACCGCTTGCGCGCAGCGTTCGAGGGCTAACCGGATCGGTCCCCGCTTACGGCAAGTAGTCGTCGAGATTGATCCGTAGCACGGCGACGATCTCGGGCGAGTTGATGTTGTCCAGAGTGACAACGTGCGTCTTGGTGTCAATCCGCTTTGGCGGCATTTCGCCGCGCAAGGCGGTCAGGACCGTCTGAACCGCGCGTCGACCGATCTCGAACGGGTCTTGGACGACCAAGGCACGGATGACACCCTCGCGGAAATCGCTCTCCAGAGTGTAGGTCCAGTCAAAGCCGACCAATTTCACCTGGTCGACGAGTTCGCGGTTGCGCAGGGCGGTGGCTGCGCCCACAGTGGCCGGCTCGGCGGAGGCAAACATGCCGTCGAGGTCGGGATGTGCTGTGAGCATGTTCTCGGCGGCGGCCAGCGCCAGCGCTCGGTCGGATTGGCAGTACTTGAAGTCGACGATCTCAATCAGCGGATACTTCTTGGCGAGCGCTTCCTCGAAGCCCCGCTCGCGTTCCATCGTGGATGAGGAGCCCGGCACGTTCTTGACCACGGCGATCTTGCCCGACCGGCCAAGAATCTCGGCAAGCTTGTCGGCCGCTTGGACGCCCGCCTCGTAGTTGTTGCTCGAGACGAAGGAGACGTACTCGTCCGTGTTGATCCCCGAATCGAAGATTGTCACCGGGATGCCCTCCCGAGTGGCGCGTTCGACCACCGACACGAGCGCGGTGCCTTCCGTCGGCGCGAGCACCAATCCGTCCACACGGGAGTTGATCATGGCTTCCACGATTTCGATCTGACGGGAGAATTCCGTTTCGGCAGACGGGCCTTGCCACTCAATCGTGACACCGGCCTCCTTGCCGGCTTCATCGGCGCCGGCGTGAACTGCGGTCCAAAACTCGTGAGCCACGGCCTTGGGCACAACTCCGATGCGGACCGTATCGGAGCGGTTGCAACTAACAGCGGCTGCCAGGAGCGCGGACGCCACTAAGGTGAGCAGAAGATTCTTGCGCATGACGCTATCTTCTATGTTCGTTTAGACGCCAGCCCGTTGCAACCGTGTGGAGTTGGGCTGGGTAGCTCTCGGGCGTGAGACTCCTCCGGGGCTGCCCGAGTTAGCCCGGCGAGCCGAAGCAGCCGTGGGTCGGCGATCCGGAGGGAGGTTGTCCCAAGAAGGTTGCCAAAATCACTTCACACCCCAACAGATTTCGGAGTCATTCAGCAGTTCCAGCCAAGGCTGGGAGCCGGTCGGGCAGGGGCGTCGTGCGCGGCGAGACAGGCACTTCGTCGCACAAGGTCGGCCAATTGATAGCGCCCAGCGTAGCGCGGGGCACAGCCGTGATGGGTTCCGTCGATTGCTGGCTTGAAGTTGCACCGCAGCGTGTTCACCCAAGTCAGCCCGCGGTCTCGTAACTGCCCTTGCCGCCTCCGACGACGCGCGGCTGGTGCTCACAGCCGACCACCTGCACCCCGCCGAAGCCCCGCAGTCGGTCCTCGTTGGCTACCCTGCCGAGGCTTGCGGGGAAATTTGCATGGCCCGCCAGCTTCAGGCTGTTGACTGGCTTGGCTGGGCACCTGGCGGAGCGAGACGGCTCGCCGAACACGGCTGCAGTCACACAAAAAGCGGGAGAGACTCGACCTGCCTGAACGGGAATTTGAGGCTCGCCGCCGATTGCTCGATGCCAAGATACCGGCGTAGAGCCTTGTGGACGTGGGCGGGGCGGATCAGAACGCCACGGCTGTCAGCTCTCGCGAGGGTCGACCGGTCGAGCCTCTTGGCGAAGTGGAGCCCGTCGGTTTCGCCCACCACCCGGTTCGTCCAAGGTTGGTTCTTCTCCATTACAACGAAGCTGCCGATGGGCCAGTGGTCCTTTCCTTGCGAGGAGTTGTAGTGGTTCGTTCTGCCGAAATCAGAACCCATCACGACGACGAGTCGGTTCGCGAGCTCGAAGCTTTCGGCGAGTTCCCAGAGATAGTCCACGCCGTCTGTGAGGGCGGACAGGGCCAAGGAGTGTTCGCTGTCGTGGTTGGAGTGGGTGTCAAACCCCCCAAGGACGAGGTCCGCGCTCACCGCCACCTTGGCCCGAAACGCCAGCAGGGCTAGCTGCGACTGGCGCTTGAGTCGGCTGTAAGGGCCCAGCATGTCGAGCTGGTTGGATCGGTCCAATTCATTGATCAGATCTCCGAACTCCATCAGGCCGTCTACGGCCTTAGGGGCGAGGGCGCGCGCGAACGCTTCGCGGCTCCGCCGGTCCCGAGGCATCAGGCTTGAAGTTGACGCCGATCTTTCGGCTCGCCGACGCTCGTGTCGCATGAGGGCTTCCCGCTCACCGCGGCTGACAAAGCGGCGGTCCTTGTCGTAAGGATCGGTCTCCGGCGAAGCGATGTTCCTCAATTCTTCTGAGTGGGTGAGCCTGGTGTATGTCCCAATCCCGGCCGTTACGGAGTAGCCGCCGAAGCTCAGGTAAGGCATTGTGAGTCCGCCACCGAGGTGATCGGCCAGCAGGGCCGTTGTGGTCGGGTAGCCCTCTGAGATCCGACCGCTCCATGTGTGGACCAATCCCGCGCTGTGAGAGTTCGTCTGTGTGTCGACCCCATTGATGACAAGCATCTTGGAGTAGTGCTTCTCGAAGAATCTGGCGTTATTCGCGAACGGGGCGTAGGGAATGCTGCCCGCTTGATGGGCTGCATCCCCAATCGCCCAGTTGTTGATGACCCGCTCACCCCGATGGTTCCCTTTCGGGTCGCAGAAGCTCGTCGGATCCCAGCCGCCTTGAGCCTGCACGAAGATGAACAGCTTGCCGTCGTATTGCGCTCCGTTTGCGATTGGAACCCGGAAGCCGGATCCGGCTCCAAGGCACGCCATGCACTGCAGGAAATTTCGACGGCTGAACATTTCGCTTGCGTGGCCTCCTACAGGTACAGGTACCGGTAATCAGTCAGCATGTAGTTGAGCACGACAGTCCATGCCCGGACAGCCCCCGATGGATCACTGGTGTCCGTCTCAGACAGGTACTTGTGGATAGCGTCCCATCGAAAACCAGTGCTGCTGCCGTACTCGCTGAACTCGATTGGTGACTCAATCAGCCCCTGCCAGTATTGCACGTCGGTCGAGAATCCTCCGCAGATCAACTGAGAATCGGGAGGGGGCCGTTGTCTCCACACATCGACAAACAACTCGTACACGTCTTCGACATCCGGAGAGTCAATCGCCACGTTGGCGCCCAGCAGGATCCGGTGCAACTCCGCGATCTTTCTGCGGATTGCCAGCGGACCCCCACGCCTGTCCGGTGTCGCGAACTTGTCGATTCCGGCGAACAGGCGCCGTTTCTCGGACGGCCAGAAGAAGAACTCCCTCTCGACGATCGGGCAGCTCACCTCAGCGGCATGTGTTCGCGCGACGGCCATCATGACGGGAGTCATCTCCCTCGTTCTTTCGGTGATCCCGCCCGAATCGATTCCGCCATACAGGATTCCGTAAGTGCTCTCGTTCAGGTAATCGTCCAAGAATGAACGATCCAAGGTCTTGGATCCCTCGGCCATTCGCCAACTAGACCGGCCCCAGACGTACCCGCTGACCATTTCTGTCTTGCGTGCCAACTCCTCTGGAGTGAGCAGCCGACGGGCACCGGCATCTCGCAGCGCCGCGCGCTGAACGTCGTTCACTCTGGCCAGCGAGTCGGCCCGGAACCAAGGGGAAAGGAAGATCTCGGCCAGCAGGTCCTTGCCGTCATACGGCCTGCCGCCCTGAGATCCCTTCCGGAATATGTCCGCGATCCGCTCAACCTCGGCCTGTTGCGCCGTAGCAGCGAGCAGCTGGGCATCGTACCCCGGGTCGTTGGGATCCTCCGGCGGCAGGGTTATGTCGGCTCCCATGATCGCCGGCCACCAGAATCTGACGGCCGCCAGCGCGAAGCGCCGGTCTAACACGATCTGCCCCGCCAGCCACCGCAGGCTCCTGTCGGGATCGGAAAGTCTCAGTTTCCCGATGCCCGGGGCCGCCATGTCCCTGTACCAGCGGTCGCCGTCACGGTAGGGCGTGCCGGGCTCCCACTTGTAGGCCATGGGGAGCGAGTCGATGCCGCCGAACTGGTCTTTGTACAGGCCGTGGTCGCCATAGTTCTGGAAGGCCCCTGCGACGGGGTCCAAAAGTCGGTGGCAAACGGTGCAGGCTGGATTCTTCAAGGTCGGATTGTCCCTGTCGGCCAGTGCGTCAGGATCGGTTGTCCGGGATGCCGCCCTTGAGATGTCTTCATTCAGGAAAAAGTAATAGGTCCACCGGGAACGCGCCCGGTTGCGGCTAGTGTCAGTGGACGGGTATCGCCGCAAGAAGGCGTTGGAATTGAGGATCCCTACGTGGGGGTAGGCGGTCGCGAGATTGCCGGGATCATAGATGATCCGACCCAGAACGTCGTCCAGGCGCTCCTGCTTGGATCCGTCAGTGCGGTAATAGGAAACGATCCGTGAGGGTTGGAACTCGCCCGGGTCGAGCGGGTCGGCAAATTGCGTGGGCGCGCCGTAGGCCTCGGCAGCCACAGAATTCGCCATCGTGTATGGCGCGAGCAGGATTTCGGTGTACGGGCGGTCGTTCTCAATCACATGGCTGATGAGCTCGAGGGGCGCTCGCGCGACCCCGAAGTGGAGGGCCATCTCCCAGCGCATGTACTCTGGATCGGCCCGGGGAGGCTGGTAGCCCCTCGCGATCGCCGCGCGCGACAGGCTAACTTGCTTCCGGGCAAGGCTGACGAATTCCCTTGTGAGCCGGGGGCGCAGGATTCCACCCTCCAAGTGGCGATCGGTCAGCAACTGGTCGTTGCTGGACCGGATCAGGAAGTCATGGAATCGAGGGCCGGCCATAAGGCCCCGAATTGCGCGACGCAGGGATCCCAGCCCGCCATCTCGCACCTGTTCGAGCTCGGCTGCGGTCGGAAAACGGCCGGCGAGGATCATGGCGGCGCGCCGCAGGGTTGTGGTCGGATGCGCCATGGTCACTCCATCGAAGAGGCGGTCGGGCGAAACGGAGCTGTCCGTTGCGGCACTCTGCTCGAGCGTCCGGACGAAGCGCTCCAAGTTCTGGAAGTTCGTAGAGCCGCCTAGCACTTGGATCCCGCCGCCATGCCCCACTCCCTGAACCTTCGCAAGGATCAGGTCGGCGGCGCCTTCCGTCTCGCTCACGAAAGCGGCGAATCGTCGTAGATTCTCTCCCAAGTGACCGCTTGCAGTGGAGGCTAGGAACACTAGCCGGGTGTGTCCGGACAGCCCTCCCGCAACGTGGCAGTTCACGCACCTTGCTTGCACCACCGGACCTGAGATTGACCGCTCGAAGAGATCGGCGGCCTCGTCCGACAGAGTGTCATCGAGCAGTTGTGGTCCGAGCCTCCTTTCGAGAAACCTCGGAACGAGCAGGCTTCCGGCCCGCTTTCCGGTTGAGAACGGCACCCTGTCCTGGATGCCAGCGACCGGACAGTGGTCTTGCGTCGAATCCGCTCCGGGTAGGTTTTCCATGCGGCTGTGGCCGAGCTGCCGCTTGGCAGCTTCAACGGCCCTCCGCACGCGCGACTGATCCTGCTGAATGACTGCCTGCTGGCGCCGTGCCCAGCCGTCAGAACCCGCGACAGGACTGATCTGGGCCTGGCTGCCGGTCGCGACCAAGGCAGCGGCCGATGCCCAAAAGATCTTCCATGACCTGTTGGCCCGCAGTGGCCGAGGAGACGCCATTGACCGACCCTAACCTCGCCTCAAGTCTTGCACAGACCCCCGTCACATGCAAATTGCGGATGAGCGGAGACAGCGGCTCTCGAAGCGGCGGGCTTGGCTAGGCTTGGGCCCGGACAGCGAGTGGCCGGGCATCGCAGGCGAGCACTGTAGCGCCGCGAAAGAGCGGCAACGAGCCTGGAGGAAGAACAGGGAGAAGGCGCACGGCGGGGCGTAGCGCGTGTCGCGGCCCTGCCGGAAATCGGGGAGCAGGACGGCAGTCTGGCGCAGGGCAGCCAGACAGCCTTCCAAGACATTCCGCATGTCTCATGATTCGGGCATGCGCGGCTGGTGTGTGAACTGTGTCCAAGCAAGGCTCACCCACGCTCTGCCGCCAAGAATCCCAAGATCCAGAATGGCTGGTGTCGAGAAACGCATACGAGGGGGTGTGGGAATCATCGGATGGTCAACTCGTCCACTGCCGCCTTTACGACCCGGTCCCGGCGGATCTCCACCTGATCTCCGGCAGCGACGCCCAGGGTGAGGTTGAGCGCCTCTTGCTTGAGTCCGGCGCGGATGAAGTCCAGAGTT
The DNA here is from genome assembly GCA_965207255.1 of Bryobacterales bacterium. GTDB lineage: Bacteria > Acidobacteriota > Terriglobia > Bryobacterales > UBA6623 > VXMF01. The sequence goes on from OZ242276.1 coordinate 4,088,510, forward strand.
GCCGACCATTCTGCCAGCGAGGGGCGGATGCGGCGCTGCGAGAGGTAGAACTGGAACTCGTCCAGCATGGCGTTGTCGGGCTCGAACGCTCCATCGATATCCCTGCTGCCTGCGATGTGGTCGCGGGCGAACTCTAGGAAGGAGTTGCTGCCGAGCAAGACCTGTTCGAGTTGCGACAACGGCCGGGGCACGATCTCGGCGTCCGGTACGATACCCCCGAGACCCTCCTCGGCCTCGCCGGCGGGTTTGCAGGCTGACAGTTGGAACTCTCCGCAGCGGCCCAGCCAGCGCTGGATCGTGCGCTCCGCCGGGGTCTGGTAAAAGGCGGTGGTCAGGGCCAGGGCCGTGCCCCCACTGAGTTCGAAGACGCTCTGCACCAAGCCCTTGCCGAAGCTCCGCTGGCCTAGCACGCGCGCCCGGCCGTGATCTTGCAGCGCGCCGGCCACGAGTTCGGCGGCGCTGGCGGTGCGGCCGTCGATCAGAACGCGCACCGGAAACCGGAACGCCCGCAAACCCACGGGTACGAGTAGCTCTTCCTTCGGGCCGTCCCGCCCCCTCACCCACAGAATCCGCTCTCCCGGGGATAGGAAGAACGCGGCCACCTGCACCGCCACTTCCACGATTCCGCCGGGATTGCCGCGCAGGTCCAACACGAGGCCCTTGAGATCCTCACCGCCCATCGCACCGATCGCTTGGTTCAGCTCGAGCGCCGTTTCGGCCTCGAAGTTGAGTATCTTGGCGTAGGCGATACCCGGCTGGAGCAGGAAGCTGCGCGAAACGCTGGGGTCGGCCAGTTCGGCCGGGATCAGGGTCATATCCAGCAGGTTGGGAAAGTTAGCCCATGTTTAACATACGAAATTAGCAAGTTATTCATTAATCACGAGTTAGGTCGAGTCAGGAAGCGCAATTTGCACTACAAACCGCGCGCTAATCGAATTCGGGCGGAAATCAGAGCAGTAGCTTACAGGTCTGGCCGGGCAGTTCCTCGAGACCTAAAGCCTGGTACAGTTCCTGCAGCTCGGCTTCCGGCTGCGTGGTCCGCCGCACGTGCAGCGTCTGCCCGTTGGCGCACTGCAACGTGGTCGTCACCCGCCGCTGGGTTGCGAACACTTGCCGCAAACTCGCCCAGCTTGCGCGCTGCTCCTGCTGTTGCAGCTTGCGCCGGATCACCTGCACCGCTTGGTAGGCCAGCACCGTGATGAACAGGTGCCCCTCGCAGCGCTCCGGCTTGCGATGGAACACGGGCCGCAACCCCAATTCCGACTTCAGGCTGCGGAACACCGCTTCCACGTCCGTCAGGCGCACGTAGGTCCGCCACATCGTCGCCCCGTCCCAGCCCGTGTGGTTGCTGCGCAGGCAGTAGACCCCCGGGTGCGTCGCCCGCGAACCCTCCAGCGCCCGCCGCTGCCAGCGTAGCGCCGTGACCAACTCCCCGCTGGCGTCCGTCTCCACGCTCACCTCGTAATGCTGCGCGGCCCCCTTGCTGCGCTCCTGCAAGCGCCCCAGCCGCTGCTCGATCGCGGCCCGCTTGCGGCGCGCCTTGGGCCGCCCCAGACCAGTGTGCAACTTCTCCAGATGCTCCTCGAAGCGTTGCGCCCTCCGGTCTTCGATCGCGCGCTCCTTCTTGGCGCGCTCTTGCGAATAGCAGTACAGGCGGACTTGCTGGCCATCCTCGCTGAGCACCCGCTCGACCTGCACCTGGCCCCCCGCAGCTGTCTCGAGCAACTCCGCCCGGGCCTGCTCGAAGCGCCGCCGCCCCTCCCGACTCACGGCCAGGTAGCGGTAGCCTTGCGCGTCCAGCCACTGCAGGCTCTGCTCGGTCGCAATGCCGCGATCCATGACCACCAGCGAGCCGCGCCCGGCCCCCAGCCCGTCGAGCATGGTCTCGAGCGTGGCGGCCTCTTGGACGTTGCCCGCAAACACCTGCGAGCGGCGCACGAAGCCGCTGCCATCGAGCACCAGGGCCAGCGTGAGCAACGGGCAGTCGGAGCGCTTTTCCTTCGAATGGCCGCGTTGCGCGAGCGGCTGGGCCTTGGCATCTCCCTCGAAGTAGGTGTTGGTCAGGTCGTACAGCGTGACGGTCGGCTGCAGCTCGAACAGCGCCAGGGCCGTGTCAAACAGCTGTTGTTCAATGGTCTTGCGCTCCCGCACGAGGGCGTCGGAGGCCCGGTACAGCTGCATGTGGGAGAGGGATTCAAAGGGCACCTCGAGCAGCTCGCCGAGGGCCGAGTCGCTGCGCAGCCAGCGGTTGGTGGCGCGTTCGGAGCAGACCCCGGCGAGGCGCCCGATGACCGCCCCGAGGGCACAGGCGCGCAGCTGGCGGGACAGGCCCAGAGAGCGCAGCAAGGCGGGCAGGCCGAGTTGTTCGAGAGCCCACAAGGCGACATGTTCGAGGCCCACGCCGCGGGGGCGTTCGCAGCGCAGCGAGTCGGCGTCGACCAGCAGCAGGTCGGGAGCGTCGCTGGCCGGGCCGCCATGGAAATCGACGATTTGGCGAGCCAGCGAGCGGGCCCGCTGGAGCAAGCCGGCCGGTGCGGCGCGAGGCGGCAGCGAGCCGCCCGTGGCGAGCGTTTCGACGAGCTGGCAGAGGCGCGGCCAGTCCTCGGCGGGCACGTCGAAGCCGGCCCCGAGGTTGAGCAGGGTCTTCTGGCGCGGGCGGCCTTGGACGCGCACGGACTGCACGAGGCGGAAATTGGCATAGCTGTTGCCCTGGGGATCGCGGCGGTAGCTGGAGCGGCGGATGAACACTAGTCGCAGGCTAGCAGCCGGGGACCCGGGAAGTCCAGCGAAAACCGGTCTGATAACTCACTTTCGGGCACTACATATTCGACCACTACGAATTCTGGAATGGACGCAATCATGGCCCTCAGGCAAGCCAAGAGACAGCTCCTGGAGCAGGCATCGGCGCTCTGGCGGGCCTGCCGGGAGTGCGCTCAGGCAAGCGCTGGCGGGGCTGGCGGGAGGGCGGCTGGCGACGGCGCTCGCAGTCCGGCGCGGGCAGCCTGCCGAGGGCCGCGGCTGAGCCCGCCGGGAGCTTCCTCTGGGAGCCACGGCCGGGGCCGGGAAATTCGGCCGCAGACGCGCCCTGAGGCTGTAAGATCCTGTTTAGCAGTAGGTTACGACCCACCTGCCAACGGTCAAGCGGTGGGGCCTGGAATGCTTCGATGCGCCTCTAATGGCTTTGCGCAGCAGCCCCGGCGAGCCCGTCGTCAGCCAATCATGGCGACCAGCCGGACACCCACCGGAACTCCAGAATCGAGTGTGGTCAGGGATCCCGGTGAACCAAGCATCCCGTGATTGCCTGGCGAGTGCATTGCTCTGTGCTGCCCCAGTTGGGTCTCAACCAGCCGGGAATTCAAGTCCGCCAAGGGCGCCCAATCGGCACGAGTATGTTAAACATGGGTTAGGCCTTCGCACCAGTAGCTGGGCCCTGTCTTGCCTGGCGCTGCCCAGCACCGCGACAAGCTGCGGGATCGGCAGCTGGGCCAGTGGCTGGCCGTTGAGGACGACGATCTCGTCGCCCGGCGCGATGCCAGCCCGCGCAGACGGACTGTCCGGAAGCGTCTGGAGCACAATGACCCGGCCGGGCAGCAAGTTAACCACGCTGCCAAAGCCCTTCTCGGTCGAGCGCTGCATTTCGCGCAGGCTTTCGAACTGCGACGGATTGAGAAACGACGAGTGTGGATCAAGCGTCCACAGCATCGCTGGCAGGGCACCGTCGTAGATTGCCCCTGCCGGGTCGAAGCCACCCGCCAAGCGTTCGTCAAGCAGGCTGAAGACTTCTAGGAAGCGTTTGGATTCCAACTCGAGCGCGACGGCCGGGTCGGTGCTGGAAGCCGCGTGATCCCATGTCACGAAAGCCGCCAGTAGCAGCCCGATCCCCATCTTGGAGGGCCGCAATCGCACCGCAAGTCAATTATATTTCACGCCGCCTGATTTTGCTGGGAAAGGGTGTTAAGTCCTTGTAAGGACAGAAGCAACCAAATCCAGCTCCGCTGCGTCAAAGCTAGAGAAGGAGGGAAACGAAATGCTACGCAAGATGCGGCGCGAGCGGCCCGCCCCTGTTCGGGCCGATGCGGGCGCCGAGCAAGAGAGCGGGCCGGAGGGCAGCGTAGTCGAGCAAAGCGTGCCTGTGGACGGCACTGCACGGGAAGAGGCGTCTGCGCCCGAGGACAACGTGCGCCTGTATCTGTCCGAGATTGGCATGGTGCCGCTGCTGGACAGCGAGGGCGAGGTGCGCCTTGCCAAGCAGCTCGAGCGCGCCGAGGCGCGTATGCGCGCGGTGCTGTCGCAGAGTTCGTGGCTGTGGAGCGAAATGGGCGAGTTGCAACAGCGCCTACGAAAGAACCCCCAGTTGGGCAGGCAGTTGCTCGTCGGTGCCGGCGGTGCAGACGCCGATACCGTCGAGACCGGTGTGCGCGGCCTGAAGCAACGCTTGGGCCGGATCATGCGCATGCTGCAAAACCTGGCCGATAGCAAGGCCGCATGGGACGAGACTGGAGCCCTGAACATCGCTGAGAACCGGGCTCTGCGGTGGGCGTATCACCGCGAGCTGGTCGCCGTCTCGCGCTCGATTCGCAGGCTGCCGCTAGATCCGGACGTGTGGCGATCGTACGCGACTCGCTTTACACGGGAGATCGAACGGCTCGATGGCCGCCAGACGGTCGGCTTGCCGTGGCTGCCGGTAGGGGTCGCGGAGGGGCAGCGCCAGCTGTCCCGGTTGCAACGGGCCCGCGGCCAAGCGGAGGGGGCCAAGAACGCGCTGATCGAGGCGAACCTGCGGCTGGTAGTGTCGGTGGCCAAGAAGTTCGTAAACCGGGGCCTGCACCTGCTGGACCTGATCCAGGAGGGCAACATCGGCTTGGCCCGGGCAGTCGAGAAGTTCGACTACCGGCGGGGCTTCAAGTTTTCCACGTACGCCACTTGGTGGATTCGCCAGGCTGTCATGCGGGCGCTGTCGGACCAGTCGCGGACGGTGCGCGTGCCCGTGCACATGAACGAGCAGCTCAACAAGTTCAACCGGGCGGTGCGGCTGCTTGAGCGCGAGAACGGGCGGATGCCTTCGAACGAAGAGGTTGCCGAATATCTCGACGTCGACCTCGACAAAGTGGAGATGCTGCGGCTGATCGGGCTCACGCCAGTCTCGCTGGAGACCCGCGTCGGTCCGGACGGGGACTCGACCCTGGCAGAAATGCTGGAGGACAAGTACGCCGCTTCGCCGATGCAGGAGCTGGTCGACGGCGACCTCGTGGGCGAGACTGCGGGTATTCTCGAGTCGCTCCCGGAGATGGAGCGCGCGGTGCTGCAGCTGCGGTTCGGAATCGGCCACGAGCGCCAGCACACGCTGCAGGAGATTGGCGAGAGGTTCGGCCTCACGCGGGAGCGCATCCGACAGCTTGAGCTCAAGGCGCTGTCCGACCTGCGCCAGCCCGAGCAGGCCGCGACGCTGCGCTATCTGCTGCCGGTCTAGGCCGATAGTGGCAGGGGCGTATACTCCGTCCCCTGCCAGACGCCGCTGAAATAGCGGCTGAAACCCGCTTGCACAGTGCGGCTGTCGGCGCGTCGTCGGGAGCCGCCGCAGGGCGATGGCGCTGGCAGCAAGCGCGGCGGCGCTGTGGTACTCTCATGAACACCCGCGGTGGGGTCGCACATGTTCTCGATGGGGTACCGTCGCTTGGCGCTGTTGCTCGCTCTATCGCTGGCGGCGGCAGCGCCTTGCTTGTGGGCCCTGCAGTTCTGGGGCCGCGGTTACGACGGCGACCCGCGAGCGTATGACTTCGACCCCGACCCTCGGGCCGAATTCCAGTTCGTGCGCTACGCCTACGGATCGGACGACGGGTATCGCCGCCGCCGCGGCGGCGGCTGGCGCACGGACTGGCCGGCTGCGGAGTACCACCTCACCAACGGCATCAGCCGGCTGACGATGATCGATACCGCCTATGGCGGGAAGTTCTTCGATCCCTTGGACGACGAACTCTTCGACTATCCGTGGGTCTACGCCGTTGAAGTCGGCCGCTGGCACTTGGACGATCGCGAGGCTGAGCGACTGCGGGAGTACCTGCTGCGCGGTGGCTTCTTGGTCGTCGACGATTTCCACGGAGCAGCCGAGTGGGCCGGCTTCGCCGCGAGCATGCAGCGTGTGTTTCCCGAGCGACCGATTGTCGAGATTCCCGACAACGACCCTCTCCTGCACACGTTGTACGACCTTGACCAGCGGACGCAGATTCCTGGCATCCAGTACCTGTGGTCGGGCACTCCCTACGAGAAGGGGGGTTACACTCCGCATTGGCGGGGCGTCTATGACGATGACGGGCGACTGATGGTGGCGATCAACTTCAACATGGACATGGGTGACGCTTGGGAGCATGCCGACCTGCCTGAGTATCCCGAGAACATGACCGCGCTGGCCTATCGGTTCGCCGTCAACTACGTCATCTACGCAATGACGCACTAGAGTGGCAGCCGGTGTTCGAATTCTTGTTCAAATACCCGCTGGCGGCCTATCGCAAGGGCGAATTCCTGTTCGCCACTGGCTGGTCGACGTGGTTGCTGGTCGCGCTGGTCGCGGTTGCAGCCGTAGCCCTGCTGGGGTATGCTCGCCGCGCTCCTAGCCGGCTGACTGGCGCGGCCCTGTGGGCCGTGTGGGCACTGCAGGTCGCGACCGTGGCCTTGGCGCTGGTGCTGTTGTGGCAGCCAGCCCTCGCAATCCAGTCGCTGAAGAGCCGTCAGAACGCTGTGGCCGTGCTGGTGGACACCTCGAGCAGCATGACGCTGGTCGAAGGCGGGCTCTCGCGGCTGGCCCGAGCGGCCGAGGCGTTGCAACAGCGCGTCATGCCTGCCTTGGACGAGAAGTTCCGCGTGCGCCTGTATGGGTTCGCGACCCGGCCCGAACGGATTCGCTCGTTGCTGCCGGAAGCTTTCCCCCCGCCCGGTGCCAGCAGCGGTGTCGGCGAATCGGTCCTCAGCGTTCTGCGGGAATCGACGGCCGTGCCTCTGGGGGCGCTACTTGTCGTCAGCGATGGTGCGGACAATAGCGGCCGGTTCGGCCGCGAGATGGCCGCCGAGATCCGAAAGTACAACGTACCCGTGCATACGGTCGGAGTGGGCCGCGAGCGCATCGAGGGTGACGTCGAGCTCTCCGACGTGGCGGTCGCATCTGAGGCTCTGCCTAGGTCCAGGGTTAGCGCGCAGCTTACATTGCGGCACGATGGCCAGGCCGAGCGCACCACTCGCATCACCGTCCGTGATGGTTCCAGCGTGTTGGCGAGCCAGCCTGTCACGCTGAGGCCGGGGGAGCCTGTGCGCCGCGAATGGATCGATTTCGGGGCGGGCGAAGCCGGCGTGCGGGATCTCAAGTTTACAGTCGAACCCGTTCCCGGAGAAGAGATCGCGGGCAACAACCAGCGCCGGCACGTGCTTGACGTGCCGCGCCGCCGCCGCCGCATTCTGTATGCCGAAGGCGAGCCGCGCTGGCAGTACAAGTTCATGCGCCGAGCCGTGCAAAAGGATGCCAGCGTCCAACTGGTGACCATACTGCGCACTTCGACCAACAAGTTCTATCGCCAGGGCGTCGACACGCCGGAAGAAAACGAGGACGGCTTTCCGGGGGACGAAGAGGAGCTCTTTGCCTACGACGCGCTAGTCATCGGCAGCTTCGAAGCGGCATTCTTCACTCCCAAGCAGCAGGTGGCAATCCGGGAATTCGTCAGCCGGCGCGGGGGGACGCTGCTAATGCTGGCCGGGCCCAACGGCCTCGGTGCCGGAGGGTGGCAGAATTCTGAAATCGTCGACGCTCTGCCAGCTGTGCTGGAGCCGGGCGATACCTCATTCATACGGGAGAAGGTGACGGTCGAGATCGCGCCGCAGGGCCGGGATTCGTTGGTCAGCCGCTTATCGCCAGACTCCGAGGAGAACGCTCGACTGTGGGCGGAAATGCCACAGTTGGCAGATTTCCAGCGGATCGGCGCACTCAAGCCGGCGGCGCTCAGATTGATGTCGGTGCAGTACGGTGCCGAGACTCTGCCCCTGCTGGTCCGCCAGAACTATGGCCGGGGACGCTCCATGATCTTCGCCAGCGGGGGAACTTGGCGCTGGCGCATGTGGCTGCCCAGCGACGACGACCGCCACGACATTTTTTGGAGGCAGATGTTGCGGGCTCTGGTGGTCGATTCGGCCGGGCCGGTCAGGCTCACCACTGATCGTTCCAACTACGCCGACGAAACTCGCGTACAACTGCGCGCGGAGGTGCGGGACAAGCGCTACGAGCCTGCGAACAACGCCCGCGTGAGCGCGACCGTCATTCCTGAGGAGGGGCCTTCGAGGACGCTCGCGCTGCGTCCATCCTCCAGTGAGCAGGGAGTGTACGAAGCCGAAGTTGATGCCGCGAACCTGGGTGTGTACCTAGTGGAAACAGTCGCGCACCTCGGGGACGAGCGGCTGGGCGCGGACACGCTGCACTTCCGGCGGGAAGGCGGCGTGGCCGAGTACTTCCATCCCGAGCGCAACACTAGCCTGCTGGCCCGCTTGGCCGACCAAACGGGTGGGAGCTACTGGGAACTGGACGAGTTGGATGACCTGCCTTCCGAGATCGGTTTCTCGGAAGCGGGCATCACGACTCGCGAGGTGTTGGACTTGTGGGACATGCCCGCACTGTTCTTGTTGCTGTTCCTGCTGCGGGCGGCGGAGTGGCTGCTGCGCAAGCGCTGGGGCGTAATATGATCGGGCCTTCGAACAGACTTGCTCCTCTGGGGGCTTGCGGCCTTGCACTGCTGGTCGGCATGGCCAGCTTGTCTCGCAGCGCGCCGGCGGCGACGCATTTCCTCCTCGTGGAGGGCTTGGGTGGCGAGCGGCGCTATGCCGAGAGCTTTCGCGACCAAGTCGAAGAAATGCTGGCCGCGGTGCGGCGCACCTCCGGCGATGAGGCTCTCGTCACCGTGTTGGCTGGCACGGACGCGACTGCCGGAAGGATCGAGTCCGCATTCGGCGCGTTGGCGGAGGATGTGAATCCAGGGGATGCGCTGGCGGTTTTCTTGGTCGGCCACGGTTCCCACGACGGCGGCGGCTACAAGTTCAACATCCCAGGGCCGGACATTAGCGGGGCGCAGTTGAAGCTCTGGCTGGATGCCGTGCCGGCCGCTAGGCAGCTTGTGGTCAGCACCACCAGTTCAAGCGGCGGCGCCTTGGAGACGCTCAAGGCCCCGCAGCGGGTCGTCATCACGGCGACCAAGAACGGACGCGAAAAGAACGCGACTGTGTTCGGGGAGTACTTCGCAGAGGCGTTCGCCGCATCTGAGGCGGACACGAACAAGAACGACAGCATCTCGGCGCTCGAGGCATTCCGCTATGCCGAGAGCAAGGTCAAGGCGCACTACGCGGATCACCAGCGGCTCGCCACCGAGCACCCGCAGTTGCAAGGCGAGCGGGCGGACGGCTTCTTGCTGGCTCGGCTGGGTAAGGCTGCCGCTCTGGCGGAGGATCCCTCTAGACGCGGACTGCTGGATCGTCGCGAGGGCTTGGAGCGCAGGATCGCCGACCTCACTGCGCGCAAGGACGAGCTGTCGCAGGCTGAATTCCTAGAGGAACTGGAAGCGCTGCTACTGGAGATGGCGGCAGTCCAGCAACAGATCGCCGCAGAGGACGCTGGCTCCGCCGAGGAGCGCCCGTGACGTTGCGCGGTTGGTGCTGCATTGCGGCTGGCGCGGCGCTGGCGCTGGCATCGCCCGCGCCGGGCCAGCGCGGCGACGAGCGCGGAGCGCGCCACGAAGCGCTCGCGCCTTGCGACGAATTGCACGACCGCGGCAATGCGATTGACGCGGCGACTTGCTATCGCGGCCTGCTGCGGCTGGACGATCTGGCGGCACAGGCGGAAGCCTATTGGATGCTGGGCGATCTCAAGGCTGCCAACGAGTGCTTCCGCGAGGCGGTCAAGCTCGAGCCGGAAGATCCCGACTTGCGCGTGCGCTGGGGGCACTTGTACATTCAGTCGCACCAGCAGGCGGAGGCAGGAGCGCTGTTCCAAGAGGCGCTCGAGCTGGACGAGGACCACGTACCCGCGCAATTGGGGATGGCCACCGTGCTGGCGTCGCGGTTTGAGGGCAAGGCGGTCGAGCTGGCACAAGAGGCGCTCAAGCAGCGACCGGAGCAAGCCGAGGGCCACTTGCTGCTAGGACGCATGGCCTTGGAAGAGGGTGACCTAGCAGCTGCTCGAGAGTCGCTGGAGACAGGGCTGGATCAGGCGTTGGAGCTGGGCCTGGCCCCGCTGGGAGCGTACGCGTTGCTCGCATCGCTGGAAATGTTGGAGGGCGAGCGCGACAACCAGTGGGTTGACAAAGCGCTGGCGTACAATCCGCGCTATGGCGAGATCTACGCCGAACAGGCTCACTTCTATGTGATCACGCGCCGCTACCGCGAGGCCACCGAGCGTCTGCGCAAGGCCATCGAAGTGGCGCCCAGCCTGTGGCGCGCCCATGCGGAACTGGGCGTGAACCTCATGCGAGAGGGGCTTGACGAGGAGGGGCGGCGCCACTTGGAAATCGCCTACGGGGGCGACCCTTACAGCGCCAAGACCGTCAACACGTTGCGCCTCTTGGACACCTACGACCAATTCGACACGTTCGAGGACGCAGATCCGGGCGCTGGCGGAGTCTTGCGAGCTGTTTTCCGCCTCGACAAGGACGAGTCCGAGCTGTTGCTGCCATATGTTCGCGAGCTGACCCACCGGGCCGTTGCTGAGTTCACGCGCAAGTACGACTTCGAACTCAAGAGCCCGGTGAGGGTGGAGTTTTACCCCAACCACGACGATTTCGCCGTGCGTACCATGGCCATGCCCGGGATCGGGCTGCTCGGGGTTACGTTCGGGTACGTCGTCGCCATGGACAGCCCCTCTGGGCGCGAGCCCGGCGGGTTTCACTGGGGCACGACCCTGTGGCACGAGCTGGCGCACGTGTTCACCTTGGAATCGACCGACCATTTGGTCCCCCGCTGGTACTCGGAAGGGATCTCGATGTACGAGGAGTGGATGGCTGACGTGCGGTGGGGGGAGTCCGTCGGCCCGGAGTACATCGAGGCCGTGCGCAAGAGCGAACTGCTGCCGATCGTCGAACTTGACCGGGGCTTCATCCGGCCCAAGCATGCCGGCCAGGTGGCCATTTCCTATATGCAGGCGGGCTTCGTTTGCAAGTACATCGCCGAACGCTGGGGCGAGGGCAAGCTGGTGGAACTGCTGCGCGGGTTCGGCGCCAAAGTGCCGACCGATGCGAACATCGCAGCAGTTCTGGGCACCTCCCCGGAGGACTTCGACGAGCAATTCGATGACTACATGCGCGACGCCTTGGGCCCTGCGCTGGACGGTCTGCCGCGTTGGCGCAGCAATCTCAAGACCGCCTTGGAACGGGCTCGAGACGGGGAGTGGGCCGAGGTGATCGAGCCCGCCGAGGCTGCCAAGGCTGCCTATCCGCAGCACGTTGGCAGCGGCAGCGCGTACATGCTGCTGGCCAACGCCCACGACAAGGCCGGAAATCGCGAGGCGGCCGTGGCCGAACTGCAGGAGTACGAGCGGCGCGGCGGCCGCCAGCCCGAAACGCTCAAGAAGCTGGCCGGCTGGCTCGAAGAGGCCGGGCGGGCCGCGGAAGCGGTTTACACCTACGAGGGCCTGATCTACAACTGGCCGCAGGACGAGGAGCTCCACGCGCGGCTCGGCGAGCTGCACTTGGAGGCGGGCAAGACAGACCTCGCCCGCCGCGAATTCGAAGTGGTGCTGGCACTGGATCCCTTGGACCGGGCGACGGCCGAATACAACCTAGCCCGAGCCTACGTTAAGATAGGCGATCTTGCCAGCGCACGCCTGCACGTGCTCCAAGCCTTGGAGCGCGCGCCCACCTTCGGTCCAGCACTGCAGCTGCTGTTGCAGGTCAAGCGATAGGAACACAGATGGAAACCACCTTACAGGTCGCCCAGAGCTCAGCCGAAACGGAGGAACTGGTCGGTTCGTTCCACGCTTCCATGGAGCGCATTCGCGAGCAAGTGCGCCGCATCATCGTGGGCCAGGACGAGGTCGTCGACAACCTGCTCGTCACTTTGCTGGTGGGCGGCCACTGCCTCATCACCGGCATGCCCGGGACGGCCAAGACGCTGTTGGTCAGCACGCTTGCCGCGGCGCTGGGCCTGACCTTCAAGCGCATCCAGTTCACGCCCGACCTGATGCCGACCGACATCACCGGCACTGACATCTTGGAGGAGGACTCGGCCACCGGGCGGCGGAGCTGGACTTTTGTCCAAGGGCCCTTGTTCACGAACGTGCTGCTGGCCGACGAGGTCAACCGCACCCCGCCGAAGACCCAAGCCGCGTTGCTCGAGGCCATGCAGGAGCACTCGGTGACGGTGCGCGGCAACAGCTACGAGTTGCGGCCCCCGTTCTTCGTGCTCGCCACCCAGAACCCCATCGAACTCGAGGGCACCTACCCGCTGCCCGAAGCCCAGCTCGACCGCTTCCTGTTCAACGTCTTGCTGGACTATCTCTCGCCGGAGCAGGAAGTCGAAGTGGTTGAGCGCAACACTGCCGGAACACCGCTTCCCAAGGTGGATCCAGTCACGACCGCCGACGAGATCTTGCAGTTCCAGTGGCTCGTGCGCCAGGTGCCGGTTTCCGATCCCGTGGCGCACTACGCGGTGTCGCTGGTACGCGCGACGCGGCCGACAGATCCCGAGGCGCCGGACATCGTCAAGAAGTACGTCAACTATGGCGCGAGCGTGCGAGCGACGCAGTTCTTGGTGTTGGCGTCCAAGGCGCGGGCACTGCTTGACGGCCGCTATCACGTCACTTCGGATGACCTGCGCACGCTGGCGTTCCCGATCCTGCGCCACAGGGTTCTAACGAACTTCTATGCCGAATCCGACAAGACCACCGTCGATGACGTGCTGCGGTCGATGATCGAGGCCAAGCCCGCCCCTGAGGGCACATGAGCTGAGCATGCGGTCGCGGTCGGGTCTTGGGCGGGGCTGCCATCGGAGAGATTGAAGCGATGGCCGACCAGCAACTCCTAGAGCCGGCGATCCTGCAGCGCCTGTCGAACATTGAACTGGTCGCCAAGACGGTGGTCGACGGCTTTCTGCACGGCGGGCACCGCTCACCGCAATTTGGTTTCAGCCAAGAGTTCGCCGAGTATCGCTCGTACAACGAGGGCGACGATCCCCGCTATATCGACTGGAACGTGCTCTCGCGGACCGATCGGGTCTACGTCAAGCGCTTCTTGGGCGAGACCAACACGCACTTGATGCTGCTGCTGGATTGCAGCGCGTCGATGGGCTATTCCTCGGGCGGTCCCACCAAGCTGGACTATGCTCGCTTCTTGGCGGCGGCGCTGGCGTACCTTTGCACCCGCCAGCACGATGCCGTGGGCTTGGTCCTGTTTGATGAGCAGGTCCGCGAGGTGCGGCGGGCGCAATACCGCCCGCGCCACCTGCAGAGCATTCTCCACGTGCTCGAACATGCCCACGCCGCCACGGGGACTAACCTAGAGGTGCCCCTGCAGGCCCTGACCAGGTTGATGCGCCGCCGGGGATTGGTGGCCATGATCTCGGATTTCTTCGCCGATCCAGAGGCGATCTTCGACTCCATCCGTGCCGTTGCCTATCAAGGCAAGGATATTGTGTTCTTCCATATCCTCGATCCGGAGGAGCTCAAGCCCGGCATCGACTCGGCCGCTTTGATCGAGGACATGGAGACCGGCGAGGAGATGGAGGTCTCGTCCGACTACGCCAGACGCGTCTATCCCGGTCTTGTGCAGGGGCATGTCGACGCCCTGCGCGAACGCATCCTGGGCGAAGGTGCGGACTACGTTCTGCTGAACACCTCCCAGCCGCTGGACTTGGCCTTGCGCGAGTACCTGCTGTTCCGGTTGCGGAGGCGCTAGCGCGATGGGCCTGCTCGCCCCGTGGTTCTTGGCCGGGACGCTGGCCGTTGGCCTGCCGCTCTGGCTGCATCTGATGCGCCGCCGGAACCCGGTCCGGCTGTCGTTCAGCTCGCTGATGTTCTTCGAGAAGCGAACCGAGACCACCATCCGGGAGCGCCGCTTGCGCTATTTGCTGCTGCTTGCGTGTCGGCTCGCCTTGCTATTACTGCTTGCGCTGGCGTTCGCCAAGCCGGTCTGGGAACGGCCTCCGGCTGTTATCGCGGGCAGCATCCCGAAGCTGCACTTCATCGTGCTCGACACTTCGCTGAGCATGCGCTACGGCGAACGCTGGGAGCGGGCGATGGACGAGGCCCAAGATATCGTGGACTCGCTCAGGCAAGGCGACCAAGCCCAGGTCCTGACCACCGGACCATCGGTGCGTGTGTTAACCGAGCCCACGGCCGACGAATCTGCGCTGCAACGAGCCTTGGCAGGCTTGGAACCGACGAATTCGCGCAACAGTTTCGGAGACGTGATCGAGGCAGTCCGCAATCTGGCGGGTGAGGAACCCGTGCCGTCCGTGGTGCATCTGATCTCGGACCTGCAGAACTCCGCAATGCCCTCGCGCTTCCAAGATCTGGTCCTGCCCGAGTCGGCCGAACTGGAGCTGCACGACGTGGCCGCGGAGGATTTCGCCAACTGGGCCATCGACAGCGTCAAGGGGTCGACCCGCGTATACGGCGAGGAGACGCCGAAGCTTGAGGCCACGGTTGTCAGCTATGCCGAGAGCGAGGCTGCCAAGACCGTTTCCCTGTGGATCGACGATCGCTTGGTTGCCAGCCAAAGGCAAGCTGTCGCTGCGAACGGACGGGAGTCGTTCGTATTTGAAATCCCTGACGCGCCACGGGGTTTCAGCCGGGCCGAACTGAGACTCGAGCCGCCCGACGCGCTGCCAGAGGATGATATCCGACGGATCGCGCTGGACAACACCGAGCCAGAACCCCTGCTGTTCATCTCGCAAGACAGGCGCCGCCGCGATTTGCTCTATTACGAGGCCGCACTCGAGTCGAGCGTCGCCTCCCGCTACACGCTCGAGAGCGCCTCGCCCGGCGATGCGAGCCGGCTTGATCCGGGGCGCTACGCCATGGTCGTGCTGTCCGACGTGCCCCGCTTGGACAGTGGGTTCGAGTCGCGCTTGCGGGCTTGGATCGAAGCGGGCGGTGCACTGTTGGTCGCGCTCGGCCCTAATTCGGCGCTGGCTCGCCGCGCTGCGATTAGCGGGCACAGCTTGGAACAGCCCCTGTCTTCCGAAAGGGGCGGGGATCCTTTCCAAGTCGCCGGTCCCTCGGATGCGTCACATTCGGTGGCGAACGCGGCCGAGGGGCTGCGCCCGGTAAAATTCTTCCTCTTCGCAAGAGTGCAGCCGCTTGAGGGCGACACGGTGCCAATGCGGCTGGGCAACGGCGATCCGCTGCTAGTCGAGCACGAAATCGGCAGGGGTCGAGTCTTGGTGTTTGCCTCGTCGCTTGACAATGTCTGGAACGACCTGCCGGTGACATCGGTCTACGTGCCGTTCGTAGCCGAAACCGTGCGCTACTTGACGGGTTCCGAGACAGCCCGGGGCGAGGCCCTGTTGGGTGAGGTGTTGGAACTGGGTAGGCGGCGCGGCAGCGGCGCGACCGTCCAAGTCCTCGATCCGGCTGGCGAGCGAGTCTTGAACCTGTCCGACTCGGTGAGCCGCGAAGCCGTGCCGCTGGAATCCGTCGGCTACTACGAAATTCGCTCCTCGGACCGGTCCGAGCTGCTGGCCGTCAACCCCGATCCGCGGGAATCGAATCTGCGCCGTGTGGAGCAGGACACGCTGGAATTGTGGCAATCGACCGGCGGTGCCGAGGTGGCGCAGGCGGCAGTGGCGGGCATGCCGCCGCCCAATGTGCCGCCGTGGCGAGTCTGGAGGTTTGTGCTGGCGCTGCTCTTGCTGGCGGTGCTGCTAGAATCTCTCATAGCGGATCGACACCTCGACACGCTCAGAGGGGATTGATCAATGTTTCTCGATCACCAAGCCAAGCCCAGTGGAAGCTTGGAGGCCTACTTGGGATCGATTGTGGTGCGGCTGCGCGCCGCCGCCGCAGCCAAGGGCGTGGGCGCTTTGGGGCTGACCGCGCTATGCGTCACGGCCGTGTGCGTCTTCTTGGCGAACCAAGCGGCCTTTTCCTACGCCAGCGTCGTAGGGTCGCGCACGCTCTTGCTAGTGGCGCTGGGGGCGGTCATCGTAGTGCTGTTGGTGCTGCCCTTGCGTCGCTTGGCCAAGGGGCGCGCTTTCGCGCGCGCCGCCGACGAGGCAGAGCGGCGCTCGGCCGAGTTTGGCGGGCGCCTGCGCACGTGGGCGGATGAACGCGACCGTGCCGACGCCAGCGGCAGGGCACCTAGCCCGTTGCTTGCGTTGCTCGCCCGCGAGACGTCGCAGGCATCGGCGGTCGTGCCCTTGGATGCCGTGGTGAGCCGCGCGCTGGTCGGCGTGTTCGCTGCGACTGGCTTGATGGCCGCCCTCGCGCTGGTTTGGCTGGGCACGGCCGGTCCCGGTTATTGGAGCTACGGCACGTCCCGGCTTTGGACCGGATGGTTCCTCTCGCACGAGGGGCCGCTCTACGAGCTGATGGTCGAGCCGGGGGACGCCTCGATCCGCCAAGGGGGCCGGCTGGACGTCACCGCCGTGCCATTCGGCTTCGAGCCGCCGCTAGTCGAACTGTACGCGAAGTTCGAAAGCAGCGTGGACTGGGAGCGTGCGCCAATGGGACCGCAGCTGGAAGGCACGGGCTACGAGTTCTCCTTTTCCATGGTTCGCGAGCCGTTGCGCTACTACGTCGAGGCCGGGAGGCTGCGCAGCCGCGAGTTCAGGGTTGACGTGATCGCCATGCCCACGGTGGAGAACATCCGGCTGGAGTTCGAGTACCCGGCTTGGAGCGGGCTCAAGCCTAGCGTGCAGGATCCGGGCGGCGACATCATGGCGGTTGCCGGCACCAAGGTCGCCGTCATTCTTACGACGGACAAGGAACTTACCGACGGCTTGCTAGTGGTCGGCGAGCAGGAAGTAACGCTGCGGGACAACCGCGCAGAGATCGAAGTGAGTGAAGACTCCTCATACCACGTGGCCGCGATGCATCGCGGAGAGCGGGTGCGACTGACCGAAGACTTCTTCGTCACGGCCGTGCCCGATGAGAAGCCGGAGGTCAAGATCCTCGAGCCCGGTCGCGACTGGCGGGCAACCAGCATCGAGGAGGTCGCGGTGCGGATCGAAGCGACCGATGACTTCGGGTTGCGCGGCATGCAGTTGCACTACGCGGTCAATGGCGTGGACCAACAGAGCGTGCGGCTTCCCACCCGGAGCGGAGCGCAGGAGGCGACCGGCAGGCACACCTTTTTCTTGGAAGATTTGGGAGCGGGCACGCGGACCGGGATCCCGGCTGCTGATGATGGCGAGGCTTCGCTGGCCCCGCCGGCCCCGGAAGTGCGTCTGGTTCCCGGGGACTTGATCAGCTATTACATCATCGCGAAGGACGCCAAGAAGGAAGTTCGCAGCGACATGTACTTCATCAACGTCCAGCCGTTCGAGCGACGCTTCTCGCAGTCGCAGCAGGCGGGAGGCCAAGGCCAGCAGGGCCAGCAGCAGGACGAGATTTCGCGACGCCAGAAGGAGATCATCCTTGCGACTTGGAACTTGATCAAGGAGCGCGACTCCGACGACGGCCGGGAAGAGCCCAAATTGCGCGAGAGCGCGGAAATGCTCTCGGAGTTGCAAGGTACGCTGATGCAGCAGGCACAGACCCTGGTGCAGCGCACGCGAGCGCGGCAGTTGACGAGGACGGATCCTAAGTTTGCGCAATTCGCCGAGCTGATGGAGCAGGCTGCGGGATTCATGGAACCTGCGGCCGAGGCATTGCAGGGGTTCCGGCTCGACGACGCGGTCGGGCCGGAGCAGCAAGCGCTGCAATTCCTGTTGCGAGCGGAAAACCTGTTCACCGACATCCAAGTGTCCATGGGACGTGGCGGCGGCGGTGGTGGCGGAGCCTCGCGTGACTTGGCCGAAATGTTCGAGCTTGAGATGGATCTTGAGAAGAACCAGTACGAGACCGGCAGCGGGGCATCAGGGCAGCAGATCGAGCAAGAAATCGACGAGGCGATGAAGAAGCTCGAGGAACTGGCGCGGCGCCAGGAGCGCTTGGCAGACCAAGCCCAAGATCGCTCGCGGGCAAGTTTCGAGCAGCGCTGGCAGCAGGAGATGCTGCGGCGCGAAGCGGAGGACCTCAAGCGCGAACTGGAGCAACTCCAGCGTCGCCAGCAAAGCCAGAGCGGGCAGCAAAGCCAGAGCGGGCAGCAAAGCCAGAGCGGACAGGGTTCCCAAGCGCAGGGATCTTCGAACGGCCAGTCCGGCATGCGCCAGCAGTTAGACCAAGCGATCCGCCAGTTGGATCGGGCGGCGCGCGAGATGGAGCGCGGGGGCCAGGGCGGCGACCAGCGCGCGTCTTCGGCGCGGGCTCAGCGAGAGTTGCAGCAGGCCGTGGAAGCGCTCCAGCAGCAACGCCAGCAGCAGAGTCAGTCCGCCGTTAGCGAGATGGCGGAGGAAGCGGCTCGGCTCGCCGAGGAACAGGAGCGGGCGGCCAGCGAGTTGGATGATTCGCTAAAGGTTGCCCTGGAGGCACTCAAGGCCCAGGGTGGACAGCAGAACGGCCCGTTGCCCACGGGCATGACCCGCGAAGAAGAGATCGACTTGGCTGACCGCAAGCGAGATATTCGTGATCGCCTGGCGGAGATCGAAAAGGGGATTCAGACGCATTCGCGCATGCTGCGCCGGCGCAACGACGAGGCGTCCAAAGCGTTGATGAATGCCTTGATCGAATTGCAGCAGTCGGAAGCCCTGCCCGCCATCCAGTATGCCGAGGACCTGATCCGGCGTGGGCTGGCACCGTATGCGGCCAGCAACGAGGAAGCGATTTCGCGCGCCATCCGGCAACTGCGCGACAACTTGCGGGAAGCCGGCGAACTGGCCCAGCAGCAGGGCGGTGGCGCGGAGCGCGGCCTAGAGAGGCTGCTCTCGGGCGTGGAGCAGATGCGCCGCGATTTGGAACAGGCGCTGGCCCCCGGCCAAGAACGCGAGGGAAACCGCTCCGGCCAAGGGCCGGGCCAGCAGCCCGGCGGGAACCGGGCCGGCGAGCAGTCCGCGCAGGGCGCGGGCGGTAGCGGCGATCCAAGCCGTCCGGGCAACCTGCAAGGCCCGGGCGGATCGAATGGGGAGTGGCGCGGCGGCTGGGGCGGCACCGAATCCCTCGGCGATGGCCGGTCGCGCGGGAACTTCGGCGCGCGGACGCTTGAACCGGCCGTCCGCGACCGCATGGAGAGCGCGCTCGAAGCCGGTATCGCCGACATTCCCAGGCTGGCGCAGCAACTCCGGACGACACGGGAATTCGACCCGAGCGAAATTGCGGAATTGAGAAACTTCGCCCGCGAACTTGGCGATGGCCGTTTTCTGGGGAACCCGGAACTGCTCGAGCAGGAATATCGAAAAATGCTCGCCATGCTGGAGCAGATCGAAGTCAAGTTGCGGCGCCAAGTCGAACTCGACGACAAGGAAGAGGTGCGCGCCATCGTTTCCGAGCCGGTCCCGGAGTCGTACCGCGAAGCTGTCGCGGAATACTATCGCCGGCTCGGCGGAGCCAAGTAGCGAGACTCGCGGATGCGGACCACGACCAACAACCCGGACCGGACCGGGATCTACGCCACGCATCCCAGCATCGCACCGGAAATCAGGGGCCGGATCATCCGCTCGGAAGTCGAAGGGGGTGTCCGCTTGCGGGCATTGGCGGAGGGCGAGCGGGTCTTGGTCAAGACGGCGAACCGGATCTACCGGATCGAGATCCGGGAGGGCAGGACTTGGATTTCGGGCCATCCGCGCTTCTGCCCCCGGCCGGTGGCAGTCTTGGTGCGGGGCTCGACTTGGGGCGGGGCGATGCTAAAGCCCGATTATCTGGGCCTGGGCATGCATATGGAATTCCAGCATCCCGACCACGCCACTGTGGTGACCTCGAAGATCGAGTCTGTCTCGGTGGGCTGAACCGTCGCGGACCTACCCCAGCAAGGCGCCGACATGGCTTTCTACGGCAGCGGCGAGGCCCTCCAGGCTGTAGCCGCCCTCCAAGGTGGATACCAATCGCCCTTGGGCGTGCTTGTCCGCCACTTCCTGCAACAGGTTTGTCATCTCCGCAAAATCGCCGTCGCGGAGCCGGAACTGCCCGAGCGGATCTCCCAGCCGTGAATCGAATCCTGCCGAGATCATTACCAGTTCCGGACCGAACGCCTCGGCCGCGGGCAGCAGCCGGTCCCGGAATGCTCCCAAGATCTCGTCGCGCCCGGTGTGCGCAGGGAACGGACAATTGATCGTCGTGCCGGCGCCCGCTCCCTCCCCCGTTTCACCGCGCATGCCCGTGCCGGGATACCACGGCGATTGGTGCGTGCTGAAGAACAGCACGGAGGGATCCTCGTAGAAGATATCCTGCGTGCCATTGCCATGATGGACGTCCCAGTCCGCGATCAGGACGCGTTGCAAGTCGTGGCGCTCGATCGCGTGGCGCGCCCCGATTGCGACATTGTTGAAGACGCAAAAGCCCATGCCTTGATTTGGACGCGCATGGTGACCGGGCGGGCGTAGCACGCAGAAGGCCTGCTTGCTTGGCCCCTTCACCACCGCGTTCACCGCGGCGCAGACCGCGCCGGCGGCCATGCGGGCTGCTGTGAGGGAAGCGGGTCCGACATGCGTGTCGCCGGTGGACAGGATGCGGTTTCCCGCGCCGATCTCTCGCTCCACGAGTTCGATGTAGCCGGCTTCATGGCACAAGCGCAGCGTGTCGAAGTCGGCCTCGCCGGATTCCAAGGACTCCATGCGCGCCGCTAGCCCGCTGGAGCCGAGCATGCGCACTACCGTGTCAAAGCGCTCGATGCGTTCAGGGTGCCCGTGCGGTGTGCGGTGGTGGCGGGAAGCTTCAGGTGCTGAGAGCAGCGTAGACGGCATGGCAACTGTTCCAATGCCCCGTCAACAGCGCGGGGTCTTCCAATAGTGTCGCGCAGGGACGCGGTGCGCCGGGAATCGGATTCTGGTGGCGGAAGTTGGCCGCGCTTGGCATAATCGGAGAGCCGTGTCGTTGCAGGTTTTTCGCAAGAACTGGCCCGCGCTGGTCATCGTGCTCTGCGTGGCGATGCTCACCGTGCTGGGCGGGCTGCAGTTCACTTGGACGGGGCAGCTGAGCGAGGCGCAGGCTGCCATGATGCAGAATGCCCTGTCGAACTCCGCACGCCAGTTTGAGCAGGAACTCGAGCGCGAGCTGATGTTCCTGTTTTCGCTGATGCAGTCTGATGGTCGCCGTGGGCCGAGGGTGAATTGGAACAGGTACGCCGAAGGGTACGCCCTCTGGGCAGAAACCAGCGCCTATGTCGGCGTGCTGTCCCGGATCTTGGTGTATCAGGTCGGAAGCGATGGCAATGCGACATTGCAGGAACTTCCGCTAGGGAAGGCCGAGCCGGTGGCGGCGATGTGGGAACCGCAGCTTGAGCCGGTCAAGCATGGCTTGACACGGCCGGGCGGGCGGCTGGGGCGCGCCCGCGATCGTTGGCCCTTGACATGGACGTTGTACCCGGAAGCTCGGGCCATGGTGCGAGCGATCGGAAATGGCGAGCGGTTCAGGCGCCCGCCGCAACGGTCAGTACGGACGAACCAGCCTGCGTTCGTTATCCTCGTCCTGGATTGGACTTACGTCGCCGGAAAGGTGCTTCCCGAATTGGTCGACCGACTCTTCTCGGGTGCGGATGGCGAGCGTCTGTACGATCTGGCCATCGCTGTCAGTGATGGCCAGAGCTTCTTGTATCGGTCCGATGCGTCCCTAGACTCCGTTTGGTTTGCTAATGCCGACATGCGGCGGAGTCTAAGGCTGTTCCGTGGCCCCCTAGGGCCGACTCCAACGCCACCAAGCGTGCCGGATGCGGTTCGGCGACTTGCGCTGGAAGGGGGCCGCAACGAGCGGCCGGGCGAACCGGGCAGCCCGGGGCAGCAAGGAGGGTTGCGCCCACCACCTGGCGGCCGTCGCATTGTGGTTGTCGGCGCTGGCGCTGAGCTGGATGTGGAATTCGCGGCCGCGCATGTTTCGGGCTCGCTCGCGGGAGTGGTTGCACGGCAAAGGGCACGCAACTTGGGCATGGGCTTGGGAGTGCTGCTGCTGCTGGCCGGTGCCACGGCCTTGGTGGTGGTTTCGGCCCGCCGGGCCGGGCGGTTGGCCGCGATGCAGATGGAATTCATTGCTGGCGTCACACACGAGCTACGCACCCCGTTGTCGGTGATCTGCTCGGTGGGTGAAAACCTTGCTGACGGCGTCGTTTCCTCGGCGGAGGGAGCTAAAAGATACGGCCGACTCATCTACCGCCAGGGCCGACGCTTGAGCGAGATGGTCGAGGACACCTTGCAGTTCGCGTCGCTGGAGTCCGGCAAGCGGCAGTTCACCCTGGCCCGGATCGACACCGAACAGGCCCTGCAACGCGCCGTGGATGAGGCGCGTCCAATGATTCAGCAGGCAGGATTTGCGCTGGAACGCTCCAGTGCCCCGAATTTGCCCCAAGTCCGCGCCGACGAGAACGCATTGCAGCAGATACTGACCAATCTGATCAGCAACGCTGTCAAGTACGGTGATCCAGGTCGCTGGATCCGCGTTGAGGCGGATACTAGCGAGAACGGGGGTGACCGCGAGGTGCAGATCCGGATCTGCGACCGAGGCAGGGGAATCTCGACGGAGGAAGAAGCACGCATCTTTGATGCCTTCTATCGCGGAACAGCCGCGGAGGCAGGGTCCATCCAAGGTTCCGGCCTGGGGCTCAAACTGGCGCGTGACCTGGCGGCAGGCATGGGGGGCAAGCTCTCGATGCGCAGCGAGCCGGGCGAGGGCAGCGTGTTCACGTTGCACCTGCCGGCGCTGGTCGAGGCTTAGCACCACAGTCCATGTCACGCATCTTGATCATCGAGGATGAGATCGGCATCCGCATGACCATTGAGGACCGCCTCAAGTCCGAGGGCTACGACGTCGAAGTGGCCGAGGACGGCGCTGGCGGCTACGATCGCGCCTGTGCAGGCGGGATCGATCTGGTCGTGCTGGATCTGATGCTGCCTAGAAAGGACGGCCTCGACATCTGCCGCGACCTTCGCAGCGCGGGCATCGTCACGCCTGTGCTGATGCTCACGGCCAAGGGACAGGTGATGGATCGAGTCAAGGGCTTGCGCACCGGTGCCGACGATTACTTGGTGAAGCCGTTCCAGATGCTCGAGCTGGTGGCGCGGGTCGAGGCTCTGCTGCGCCGCGATCGCATCAAGGGCGGGGCCAGCGAGGCCAAGGTGTACGAATTCGGGGATGTGCAGGTCGACGCCAAGCAGGCGGCGGTCATTCGCGGAGACGAGAAGCTGCAGCTCTCTGCGAAGGAGTACCAATTGCTGCTGTACTTCGTCCAGCATCCGCAGCAGGCGCTCTCTCGCGATCGCTTGCTTCGGGAGGTTTGGAAATACCAGGCCGAGCTCTCGACGCGGACGGTCGATGTACATGTCGGCTGGCTCAGGCAGAAGATCGAGGACGATTCGCGCAACCCGCGCTGGATCATCACTCGACACGGTATCGGATATATCTTTGATCCGAAGTAAGTCCGAAGTATCGCATCTGCGTTCCGCGCCCTGCTGATAGACTCAAAGCAGACATGAACCGTCGTCGATTCATGGCCGCTACTGCGGCTGCCGCGACTGTTGGGGGTGCGCAGGCCGCTTCCCAGGGCAGGGTGCTGCTGCCTACGGACACCCCCGACGAACTCGGCTTCCGGATCATGTGGTACAACCCCTCGCTGCCGATCGACAAGAGCAGCTATCGCTTGGAAGTCGGCGGGCTGGTCGAAAACCCGCTCCAGCTGGATTTGGACAAGCTGCGCTCCTATCCCAAGGTCGAGCAGTCCACGCGCCTGAAATGCGTGCAGTGCTGGTCGGCCCGCACGGCATGGGGCGGATTCCGCTTTGACGAACTGGTCGAAGATGTCAAGCCGCAGTCCGCGGCGACCTCTGTCCGCATCGACTGCGCGGACAAGTGGTACGAATATATGTCGCTCGAGGAGATGGCGGAGCCCGGCGTGATGTTGTGCTTGGAAATGGCCGGCCAGCCGCTGACCGACCAGCACGGCGCACCGTTGCGTCTGCTAGCGCCATCGAAGTACGGATACAAGTCGGCCAAGTTGGTGACCAAGATCACCTTCGTCGAGAAGGGCGGCGGATCGATGGCTTGCGACATCGGGCCGTATTACTCTCCCACGGGCGAGATATTGCCTGGCTATGACCATCCGCTGGACTTGGGCCCCAACGTGCGGAAGAAGATTCCTGGCGGGGAGATTGTCGCCTACTGATGCTGCGGCTGGCCAAGCGCGATTTTCTCAAGCTCGCCGGATTGGCGATCGCCGAGAAGCTCGTGCCGCCGAGGCTCTGGGCGCGACCCGCGGAACCGGTTGCGTCGGATCGCAAGGTCATCATCGTCACCTTCGGCGGAGGCTGCCGCTACCAGGAGACGTTTGCGCCAGAGGGGCTGCGCAATGTGCCGCGGTTGGTCGGGCTCAAGGATGACGGGCGGTTTTTCCAAAACTGCGTCAACGATGGCGTGCTATCGCACTACAACTCCACCTCGAGCATCGTCACGGGGAACTGGCAGCGAGTCGATGACTTTGGCTTCGGGTGGGCCAGAACGCCGACAATTTTCGAGTATTTCCGCAAGGCGACAGGAGCGAGCCCGACCGATGCGTGGGCGATTTGCACGAACAAGAGTTTCGCAACGATGGGCGCGACGAAGGTGCGCGGCTACGGCGAGGGCCAAGGCGCAAACGTGGTGCTGCCCAAGCAACTGCTGCTTGAAGCCGTCGACGAGGTTATCAAGCGCGACCTAGATCAGGGCGTGGCAGACCGCGGAAACGTGCTGCGCCAGCTCGAGGGCATCCTCAACGCCGGCTACGAGGGGATTGGCTGGACCATCTTTCGCGGCGGTCGGCAGCTTGACCGGCAAGTCCGGCAAACGCTCAAGCGCGGACTGGTGGAGTACATCTACGGCCCCGAAGCGCCCAACTCCGGGGACGAGCTGACTTTCTTCGTCGCACGGGAGGTCATGCGGGAGTTTGCGCCGCGACTGATGCTTGTGAATTTCTGGGACATGGATGTGGCGCACTGGGGAGCCTATTCGCTGTACCTGCAGGCGGTCACCAAGACTGATCGGCTGTGCGGCATGCTCTGGGACGAAGTCCAAGCCAACCCTGCCTATCGCGATAAGACGACACTGCTGATCCTGCCGGAGTTGGGGCGTGACGGAGACCAGAACACGGCCAACGGATTCTTGAATCACCGCAGCGGCGACCCGTCTTGCCGGAACGTTTGGATGCTTGCTCTAGGCGCGGGCCTGGACCGTGGCGAGACTGACCGCCGCATCTCGCACGTGGACGTGGCGCCGACCGTGCTGGCAATGCTTGGCGTAGGCCCCCGAGAGATGCAAGGCAGCCCGATCGTCGAAATCTTGGTCTGACGCCGGCTGCCGGTGCTCGGTCGCCGGGCTAGCCTAAGTTGCGGTGGCATTCGGAACCGGCTCGATCAATCGAGGGCGCTCGATACCGGTGGCCCTGTGCTCAGTGCTGGTATGCGGAGTGCCGTGAGTGCGTCCAATCAATAGGGGCTTATATACAATCCTAACCAAAGCCACCAATTTTGCTTGTAGGAAAAACCTGCGCAATCCATCTCTAAATCATTGATTGCGCTTGACTTGTGAAGCTGTAGTGGTTACCATAGTAGTGTTATGAGAACACGCCGGAAACACGACCATCCGGGCCCGGGCAAGGCCCGCCGCAAGGGCATTTCCATCGTGCAGCTGATCAGGCTTTTCCCAGACGACCAGCACGCCGAGGATTGGATTGCCGCGCTGCGCTGGCCAAACGGCCCGAGCTGCCCGCACTGCGGCTCCACGAACGTGCAGTCTGGCGCCAAGCATCCGAACATGAGCTATCGCTGCCGGAAGTGCCGCAAGT
Source organism: Bryobacterales bacterium (assembly GCA_965207255.1). Taxonomy (GTDB): domain Bacteria; phylum Acidobacteriota; class Terriglobia; order Bryobacterales; family UBA6623; genus VXMF01. Next base: position 4,114,519 of record OZ242276.1, read on the forward strand.
TCTTCTCGGTGCGGACCGGCACGGTCATGCAGAACTCGAACCTCGGTGCCCAGAAGTGGGTCATCGCGGCCTACATGCTGACAACCAATCTGAAGGGCGACTCCAGCATGAAGTTGCACCGCGATCTGGACATCACGCAGAAATCGGCCTGGCACCTGGCACATCGCATCCGCGAGACCTGGGACCGCAGCGAGGGGCGCTTCGAGGGGCCTGTCGAGGTCGACGAGACCTATCTGGGCGGCAAGCGCAAGAACATGCCAAAGCATGTTCGCGAGCAGCTGACGGGGCGCGGCCCGGTCGGCAAGGCGGCGGTTGTGGGCGCTCGCGACCGCGCCACGAAGCGCGTCGTGGCCAAGGCCGTGGAGGGCACCGACAAGCACACCCTGCAAGGCTTCGTCAAGGACTCTGCGGAGCGCCACGCGACGGTCTATAGCGACGAGGCCAGTGCCTACGAGTCACTGCCATTCGCGCATGAGGCCGTCCAGCACTCGGTCAGCGAGTATGTGCGCGGGCAGGCCCACACCAATGGCGTGGAGTCGTTCTGGAGCATGCTTAAGCGCGGCTATGTGGGGACCTACCACAAGATGTCGCCGAAGCACCTGCAGCGCTACGTGAACGAATTCTCGGGACGCCACAATGAGCGCCCGGCGGACACCTTGGAGCAGATGGAAGGCACCATGCTGCGGATGATCGGCAAGCGCCTGCGGTACCAGGATCTGAAGCGCGCCAACGGGCGGGATTCCGGGGCGCGGGAAATGGCGCTATGAGTGCCCCGCGCCACACGCCAGCAGCAACGCTAGGGCGTGTTCTAGGATGGACACGATGAGCAAGCCAACGGAGCAGCCCAAGCGACCGCGCGGGCGTCCGGTCAAATACCCTCTGCCCGAGCCAATTGCCGACACTCCCGAGAACATCATGCGTGCGTTGCTGGCAGCACCGCCCAAAGGCGAGAATAACTGGGACTACATCCAGCGCACAGGACGGAAATCCAAGCGCCGGTAGCCGCTTGCAATGAAATGAAAATTGGTTGCTTTGGTTAGGATTGTATATAAGCCCCAATCAATACGGCAATGACGCCACATGCGGTGTGCAAGCCCCCACAGACTACGAGGGAAACGGGGTGCGGCGAAGCGGTCCGGGGATGTGATCCCGACGCTTCCAAATCACCCTCGGACCCACTCCGGACAGGAAGGGCGGCTGGGGAGATTGGCGCCTTCTTCCTCACGAGGGATCCATGCTGGGGGAATCCCGTTTGCTCTACGATAGGGAGGTGGCAGGGGAGATAGGACAAGATGATACCGGGCAACTCCTACTAGGTCGCTTGGCCGTGCATTCGATTTCGAAGAGTCTGCTGTCCCGCGCTGATCGAATCGAACGACCTCGTTGGCAATCTTCCCGATGTTGCGAGAGGGGCCAGCCATGAGCCGCGAATCCACTGAAGAGGTACGTGCCAGACGGCAATCCGTGGCGCTCAGCCGCCTCTACCTCGACCCGAGCAATTTTCGGTTCAGGGACCATCCTGACTACAAACAGATACCAGCGGAGCAGGTATTAGACAAAGATGTGCAGCGGAGGACGACCAACTTCGTATTGGGACGCCAGCAAGAGAAGGTTCGGGATCTAGTAGCGAGCATTAAGGCAAATGGATGGCTCGACATCGATCCAATCCTAGTTCAGCGTGCAGATGGCGCCCGATATCTGGTGGTCGAAGGCAATCGGCGCGTGGCGACCCTCAAGTACTTGCAGCGTCGCCACGAAGAGGGCGCAATCGATCTCGGAAAGCTCGACACCTCAGTGTTCTCCGAACTGCCGGTGGTTCTATACCGTGGTACGGGAGAGCGAGAACGGTTGGTGATGATGGGGCTCCACCACATCTCCGGCAAGCGTCGCTGGCCCGCCATCAACCGAGCGCAGGCGATGGCGGACTTGCTTCCCCACTTTGATGGCGATCCGGATGCTGTCTGTCGAGCGCTCGGTGTTAGCAAGCGTGAGTTTAATCTGTCTGTCAGAACCCTAGCCCTAGTGGACGCATACAAGCAGAGCGACTACGGCGACCAGTTGGAATCCGAGCAATACAACCTGTTTCGTGAAGTTCTCCGAAGTGAGGAGATCCGAACTTGGATTGGCTGGGACCACCAGGCAGGTGCCGCCTCGAATAAGTCGAACCTCGATAGGCTGTTTTCGTGGATGTCAAGCGAAGCTGAATCCGACGAACGAGATGATGACGACCAAAACGTCGAAGTCCCGTCGAATTCAGATCGAGTGATTGCCACCGGTGGCCAAGTTCGTGAACTCGCAAAGATCATCGCGGACCCCGAGGCAGTCAAGAGACTAGCTGAGACCCGCAGTTTGCAGGAGGCGACGCTTTCCAGCGATCTCTTGGCGCGGAGCGAAGTTGACGGAGCACTTAAGTCGTGCGATCGCGGGGTCCAGAAGCTCAACAGGCATCTCGGGGAGTTGAAGGGTCTGGAATTGGACAGTGTCGAGCAACTCATCGGCAAGCTCCAAGGCGTAGCACTGGCCCGCAAACGACAACCGGCCGGGACCGGTCCCCGGTTGCCGTGGCAGCCCTTTAACGAGATCACGCAGACACAGTTTTCTTCGATTTCCATCGACTGCTTCCGGGGTATCAATGGCCTCGTCATCGATGCCCCCCGACGGGTCAATCTCATTGTTGGCCGGAACAACGCTGGAAAGACTTCGCTGCTCGAAGCGATTTACTTGCTTGCCCATCAGAACGACGAGCGGGCACTCATCAACACGATCTGCTGGCGCAGCCGGGTGGATAGCGATCCGCAACCACTCTGGCTCGTCGAACAGATTCCTCCTATGGTCTCGATCTCGGGGAGATTTGACAATGTCGCTAACGGCGAAGCGAGCGTCGAGTTTGCGGTCACGACCGAGCCCGAAGCCGACGTAGAAGACCAGACTTCCTTCCTGTCGAAGCTCTCGATCGATTCCCACTATGGGAACCGTCCACAAAGTACTGAGGTTGTGTTCTTTGGGGACCGTCCGCGACGAACCCAGTTCGAAGGACAACACTGGCTATGCCGTTCGGCACTAACGAGCCCGTTTTCTGCCAACCATCCGGACACGCTTGCACGCTGCAACAAGGAGAGCCTGGAGGCCGGCACGAAACAGGGCATCATCGAGTTCATCCAAGAACGGGTCGACCACAAGCTTCGCAACATAGAATTGGCCGACCAGTTCAACCGATTCTTAGTTAGCCACGAAGACTTCGACAAGGCGCCAGACCTTGCGGCATTTGGCGAGGGTGTCCGGCGCGTGTTTGAGGTCGGGCTGCTCTTCGCCGGTGTCCGAGGGGGTGTGCTCCTTGTCGACGAGTTCGAAAATGCAATCCACACGGAACTTCTGACAGAATTCGCCGGTCTTGTTCACGACCTCGCAACAGAGCTGAACGTCCAAGTGTTTCTGTCGACGCATAGCAAGGAGGCGATCGATGCCTTTGTTCTGAACGGTAGCCAAACCAGGGACGTCGTCGGCTATGCGATCAGCCGGACTGACGACGCGGTCAACGCGAGTCGCTACGATGGCGACAGGCTTCGAAGGCTCCACGAAGCCATCGATTTCGACCTGAGAGGCATTTGATGAGATCTGTGTTGGTGTTTTGCGAGGGACACCATGACGTCGTATTCGCTCACAGGAGCCTAGGCGCTCACAGTGATTGCGAGTGGGTTAACCGGCAGATCCGCGATTTGCCCTATCCGTTTGGGCGACAGGGGGCTGCAAGAAAGGGACTCATTGCTTCTCGACTCGAGAAGCAAGAGCTCGAAGAGGCCAAGATCCAAGCAGCCACGCACCCAGCACCCCCGTTTTTCGCGTCGATCGTAGAGAGTGTTCCGGCCAGTACGCTGTACTTCCTGATTAATACTCTCGGAAAGGGGCAGATTCTCGGAGAGCAGCAGGTCCACCGCAACATGGATCTCCTCCGAGACGTTGACCTCGCTATTAATGCCGTTTCGGCCGGCGAGTCCATGGTATCCGAGTACTCAGTAGCCTTCCTGTTTGATGCGAACAGCGAAGGGGTAGCAGCGATGTTGAGTCAGTTTTGCGACCGATACAGCAACCACTTTGGCGACCTTTCGGGCATCCGTCACGGGAGATGGGTTATGGGCACTGCGGAACCGGTAGGCTGTTTCGTGTTCCACAAAGGCCCTCAAGACGAGCGGGGCACACTAGAGGACCACCTAGCGCCAATGGTCAAGATGGAGTTTCCTGAACGGTACGCTGCGGCCGAGCACTTCATAGATCACAACCGGCGCAGCAACGATGAGGTGTCGAAGAGCGAAGCGAACCGCCTTAAAGCGGTGATCACGGCTACAGGGCAGTTCAACCATCCGGGCGCTCCTATGTCGGTGATCATCGGACGCGATGGTATTCCGTCCACACAATTCCAATCCTCGCGGGTGAGCACTGAACTCGCCGGATTCTTGACCGCGACTCCTTGGAAGCAGAGATGAAAGGGATTCCGTCCCATTGGCGGGACTCCGGAATGTAGGCGACCACTCAACCGGCACCAAGCTGTAATGACAATTCAATGCATGCGCGTAAGCTGGCTCGCGCCGGACTTGCGAAAGTCTCGACGGGTTCGACCTGGAAACCGACAACGAAGAGGCGCGGCCCAGTCAGGAGCACCCGGATCGGCCAGAATTCGCGGAGCTCGTGCCGAGAATTCTCACCCCTCATGGGCCGCGCAAAGATCGCTAGGCCGAATTGCCCAAGCTTGGTAACGTTCTTGCAGAGTTCCAGAAGTACGCAGCACTCCCAATAGGAATTCCTGCGCCGCCGTCGAGAAAGCGGTTCCTACTGGATTCTTGTTCAACACAGCCAGAGGAGGTCTCAAAGAACGGCCCGGTCATTGCCCTGCGGTACCGTGGCGCTTGATCCACTGCGTAGAATTACGATGCAACTCCACGCGAGGCACGTCATTCTCAAGCGGCGGGCCAGGCGTGCTGCGACCGTCTCCGATCGTCTTGTCGAGCAACTCTGCCAACCTAGCCGCAACTTCAGGACGGTCACTGGCCAGATTGTTCGTCTCGCGGACGTCCTGATCAAGATCGAATAGCTGGACAAACGGGGCTTTCCGCAGGTCGGCAACACCGGGCTTGGAGCCGAACGACCGCAGGGCGTCTCCCCAGGCTTGGTCAGGGAGCGGCAGGGTGCCCCACATGCCTCTCGACCCGCTACCCGGAGTGAGAGCCAGCTTCCATTGCTGGTGACGAATGGCGAAGGCGAGCGGCGACTGCATTACCAAGCTCGTTCTAGGACTTGAAGAGCCCGGCGATGTGAGGAGCGGCAAGATGCTGGTCGAGTCGGGGGCTTCGTCCGGGGCAAGATTAGTGCCGGCGATTTCAGCAATGGTCGCAGCCATGTCGTTCAGGCCTACCAGCCCATGGCACTTAGAACCCGGCTCGACTGTGCCGGGCCAGCGCACTAGGAACGGCACCCGCAGGCCGCCCTCGTATACGGTGAACTTGTACCCTCGATAGATTCCGCTGGCGAAGTGGCCGAGCGGCTCGAGCTTGCGAATCAAGTTCGGGGTCGCTTTGCGCACGTTCCCCGCGTAGGGCGCTGCGCCGTGGTCCGAGGTGGCGATGACCAACGTGTTGTCCGCGAGGCCATGCTTGTCCAACGCGGCGAGCACACGCCCGAGTGTCGCGTCGGTCTCTTCGACGAAATCCCCGTACAGTCCCAGTTTGCTGGTGCCTTCGAATTCCGGGCTCGGGCTCGTGGGCGTGTGCGGCGAAGTCAGGGCCACGTACAGGAAGAACGGTCTGCCGTTGCGGGCTTGCCCGGCATTGCGCTCCAAGAATGCCTCCGCTTCTGTAGCGAACGCGCCCAAGACCTTGTAGTCCTCGAAGTCCTCAGCGGCGGGCCCCACGCGATTGAACGCGCTCCAGCCCTTCTGGGCTGTCACGTTGCCTTCGAATCGGCCGTTGCGAGCGAACACGTACGGGTACATGTCCAGCGAGCCCGGCAAGATGAACGAGTAGTCAAAGCCATAGTCGTTGGGGCCGACTCTCAGCGGACGGTCGTAGTCGACGTTGTCCAAGCCCTGGTTCATCCCGTCATTGGTGTGCATCAACGTGCCGAGGTGCCACTTGCCAACGTAGCCGGTTCGGTAGCCGGCCCGCTTCAGCATCGTGCCAAGCGTGAACGTTCCGGCGGGCAACTGGGGGTTGAGAAATCCCCACGGGCCACTCTCAGACGGCTTGGCGAAGCGCCATGCATAGCGACCCGTCATGATGGCGATGCGCGACGGCACGCAGACGGACGCCACCGAGTGGGCATCAGTGAACATCATTCCGTCACGGGCCAGCGAGTCGAATGCCGGAGTGCTGGTCTGGCAGCGGTCGCCGCCGTAGCAGGCGACGTCACCGATCCCGAGGTCGTCTGCCATCACGTAGACGATATTGGGGCTGGCGGCAATGCCCGCGAGCGAGCCGATGGCAAGCAGTACGAGCAGCACGACAATCCTGGCAAGGCAGGCGGAGTGGAGCGGAAGCATGGGCAGGTCGGCAATAGTATCCCACGCTCCCCCGGGCGCTGACCCGGACTTGGGCACGGGCAGAAATTACCGGGCGCTCACAACCTGTAGGTGCTGCGGGCGCAGCCAGCGCGGACCGTGTCACGTCCAATGCGATAGACCTCGCGCAAACGGGGTTGACAACCAACGACAAGGAGAAACATCACACAATGCAAATCACTCGAATCGTCATGACCGCGCTGTTCTGCGTTGGCTCCGCATTCGCGCTAAGTGCCGACAATGAATCGGCGAACGACGACCACTTCCGCGTCCCTGAGGCTCTCCAGCAGACGCTCGGGCTAACGGACATGCAGCTTGAACAACTGGGTGAGAATCCCCCACGGGCGAATGCCCCCTAGATTTCGACACAAGGACCTTGACCAGCAAGACTGAAGTCCATGGCCGCAGGCGAGCTGGCCGCGAATACACCTCAGGATCCACTCGGGCAACCCCAAGCCTACGCAGCCTGTCATGGGAATCGTGAGACACTTGGATGACGACGCGGCTGCGGGTGTAGGGACTCGTGCGACTCCACCCAACATCACCCAGGTAGGATGAATTCGATGAATCAATCGATAGCCATCGACCGGATACGCATTCAGGGGTTCCGATCCTTGGCCGATGTAGACGTCAAACTGCCCCGCGTAGCGCTGCTGATCGGCGCGAATGGCTCTGGGAAGTCTAACTTCATTCGGTTCTTCGAGTTGATGCGCTGGATGGTGTCTAGCCGCCTACGGGAGTTCGTCGCGCGACAAGGCGGCGCAGACGATCAGTTGTTCGAGGGAAGTAAGCGAACCTCAACGATCAATGCGACTGTGACTGCGGTCTTCGAGCACGGACGAACGGAGTATGAATTCTCACTTAGTCATGCTCAACCCGATAGTCTGGTCGTGACTAGCGAGCTATTCAGGATGGCTGGTCCGCACTCCGGCATAGCGCTAGAGTTTCCAGATGAAGTAGTCGATACGACTCGAACGGAGGCGAAGCTGGGCGAGTTTGAACACGCTGTGAAGGTTGGCCACCGGAGTACTATGGAAAACGATTTCGCATCCTTATTGCTAGGTACGTATGTCTTTCAGTTTCACGACACTTCTGATACTTCAAGGTTGAAGCAGCGTTGGGACGCGGAAGACTGCAACACACTTCGAGGAGACGCTGCAAACCTTGCAGCGATTCTAGCTCGAATAGAAAAATTGGATAGCCAATTGTTCGATAGGATCTCACGTCAGATCAGACGAGTTTTACCCGTATTTGATCGATTCCAACTTGAGGAAACTTATGGAAAAGTAATGCTTCGGTGGAAACTACAAGGAACCGACAAGACAATTGGTCCACACCTCACTTCAGACGGAACACTTAGATTCATTGCACTAGTAACGCTACTCAACCTTCCAACGGAAATGTTGCCTCAAGTGCTGCTGATTGACGAGCCTGAACTCGGCCTCCATCCTGCAGCGATGGAGATCATTGCACATATGATTATGCAGATTTCGCAAGAATGTCAGGTCATCCTTGCCACCCAGTCACCCCTCTTTGTCGACTATTTCGGGCTAGATCAGACGATCGTCCTAGATATCGTCAGAGGCCGTACTGAAGTTCACGCGTTGAGAGAAAAGAACTACGAGCGCTGGCTTCAAAGGTATTCTCCGTCTGATCTGTGGCGGAAAAATCTTCTTGGAGGAAGGCCATAATGCGTCTTGCTATCGTTGTTGAAGGACGGACTGAAGAGGAGTTCGTAAACGGATTGGTCGCACCCGAGTTGCGATGCCTTGGCATTACATCTCAACCCATCGTGCTCGGGGGAAACGTGAGCGTTGACCGGGTCGCAGCGGAAATGGCGGATCTGTCTTGGGACTTTGAGTCCGTGACGTCATTGGTCGACTATTATGGATTCAAAGATAAGAGGAAGCAGTCCCCTGAGAACCTTCAGAATGCTATTGACAATAGAACTAGGACAATGATTCGGCGAAAGTACAACCAGAATCGGATTTTTTCATACGTGCAGAAGCATGAATTCGAAGCACTGTTATTTTCTGAGGCCAGTGCTTTTGATCGATTATTCGAGAAGACTAAAGAGTATGGACGGAAATTGGAAGAGATTCGCTTACCGTTTCATACACCGGAAGACATCGATGACGATCCACAGACAGCGCCAAGCAAGCGAATCGCTAGTATCATACCAAAGTACGATAAGGTTATTGATGGACCTCTGGTCGCGATGGAGACAGGCTTGAAGACTATGCGGCTGGCATGCCCACGATTCGATGCTTGGGTTGCTCGCCTAGAATCACAGGCCATTACTGATTGAGTTGTCCGTTGAGATGAGTTCGGAACAATCGCATCTGAATTGCGGTACGGGTCGGCGGTTCTGAGCAAGGTTGAATGTGGTGAGATTGGATACCTGGTTTGGATGGTATGGTCGGCCTCGTGTTGCGCCGACGCAGGGACGATCGCGTTGGTTGGGCTGCAATCGGCATGCGTTCGCGGCGTAGGGGCTCTTCAGGGTAGCTAGCGTGCGGTTCAATCGGACGGGGCTGGGATTCGCAACTGGCGCGTGGTCTGGATTGGGTGGACTTGCGGCGCAGGAGATCAAGGCGGTCTGGTCATTCAGGTGACGGCCAGGATGGGGCGTCCGCAGGGTCCGGGCGGGCTCTGCTTGGTGGAGGCGAGGAAGTAGTCGAGGAGGCTGTTGGTTCGGATAGGGACACCGATGGCGGGCATGACCGGGTGTCCACGGAATTCGTCGGCATAGTGGTTCAGGTTGGGAAGTTGGAATGCTGTGGGTCAGTCGGGCTGGGGTTGCGGAGTCAGGCTTGGATGCGCTAGCGGAGCTAGCGTTGGAGATCGGTACAATTCGCTTGCTTGGACTCTGGTGCGGCGGGCCCTCAGCGCAGGCCCCGGCCGGATGTTGATTCTTGTACGGCTCGTGGGGGTCGGTTAATTGATGGGGTGGACCACCAGCACGACACTCAGGTCGCCAACGACCAAGTTCCCTAGGTCAATCCGAGGGAACCAAGCGGAATCTGTCTATTGCCCAGCTTGCAAGAAAGCGATCACGTCTGCCATTTCCTGCCGTGTGAGCGACTCTTCAAGTCCCTCCGGCATCAGAGACACGTCAGATTCGCGCAATTCCGCGATGTCGCTCTTGAGGACGGAGATGTCCTGGACTTCGCCGCGGAGCGTGATCGTTGCGGATGTTTCGGAAACGAGGATGCCGTCATAGAATCGACCGTCGGTAGTCTCCAAGAGATGGTTGCGGTAGCGGTCGTCGATGGCGTAGCTCGGGTCCAAGATGCTGGTCAGCAGGTCTTCCTTGCTTCGGTTGGCGACTCCCGACAGGTCCGGTCCGATGCGTCCGCGCAATGCCCGTGAGAGGTGGCAATTGGCGCACTCACGCCTGAAGACCTCGTCGCCTCTCTGCGGATCTGCACTCAGATCGAGCGCCGCCAGTTGGTCGGCAATCACTCGGTCACGGTCGCGCGCAGCTGTGGATTCAATGCCTAGCGCCGCCTCGCGGACCTGCTCGTTGGGGTGCTGGGCCAAGCGGATCCGTGTAACCGCCGGAATCTCCATGGCCCGGACTTGCCCGCCACGGACCGCTTCAACCAGAGCGATGGCATGCTCGCGTTTGCGAACGAGTACGTCCGCAATGGTGCTCTGGAGGGATGGCGAAGCATCGGGCCACGCGGCGATCAAAGTCTGAGCGGCGCGCGGGTCGTCAAATGTCGCGAGCGAGCGCACCGCTTGGGCGCGCAAGTCGGGTTCAGGGTGTAGAGCCAGGAATCTGACCAACGATGCTGCCACATCCGGGTAGCGGCCCGCTTGCAGGATGCGGACCGCTGCCAATCGCTTGCTAACCGGGCTCTCAGGAGCTTGCGCAAGGTTCTTCGCTTGCTGCACGTGGGAATCGAGATCGAAGTAGCGCGCTATCTTGCTGGCGGCTGTGCGCACGTCGCCAGACGGGTCCTCCAAGAATCGGCTTACGGCCTCGCTGGCGATGGACTCTCGGCCTGGCTGGCCGAGATGCAGCGAGAGCCCTTCGCCCAAACCGTCAAGGGCGGCGATCTTCCATCGGGCGTTGCTGAGGGGCTCGGCGCTGGACAGCAACCCGAGCAGCGAATCGGTCAAGGCCGAATCTCCTTGGGCCCCCGCCACTTGGGCGACGGATCGCAGGTAACTCGCTCTTGCCGAGGTGTGGGTGCCAAAGAACCCCGGGTGGCTCTCCACCAAAGCGGCCAGGACGGGGACAGCCATCTTCGGCGGTGCACTGAGCGCGGCAATGTGGAACCACCGCTCATCCGGGAAGCGGGCTAAAGCGCCAGCGAGAGCGTCTGCCACGCCGTGCTGCTGTGGCAGGCTGCCGGCGCTGAGTGCCGCTTGGAATGCGACTCGGGGGCTTTCATCCAGAGTGGCCGCGAGAACTTGCACAGAGAACTTGCTCGGAAACCTCTCTGCTAGGCGCAGCGCGCTCTCGCGGAGGGCCGGATGTGCGTCGTCTAAAGCAGATGACACCGTGTCAGAGTCAAGCGCATCGAGTCCCTCCAACACCCACATCGCGCGCAGCCGCACCGTGGGCTCCGGATGACTCAGCGCCATGGTCCGCAAGTCCGCCGACACTGCGCCATCCTGTCGCTCGAGCAGCAGGCGCTGGGCCGTGCGCCTGTGCCAGCCGTTGGGGTGCTCCAGCTTCAGGACAAGGTCGGCACTGGGGAGCGAGCCCAGTCGGGGCAAGCGATCGCTCGATTCGGAATCGTTCGCTACGATCCGATAGATCCGGCCCAAGTCCTCCCCGGCGCGAAAATCCATCTTCAGCCTTTGCTTGACCGCTTCTGGTATGAAATCGGGATGTTCCAAGTACTGACGGTAGTAGTCAATGACGTAGAGGTTGCCGTCAGGAGCGTTGGCGAAGTTCACAGGGCGAAACCAATTGTCCGTCGAGGCAAGGAAGTCCGTGGTCGGTGGCCACCTGCTCGCGACATAGGTGGGCCCTCGTGGCGTGAGCAGGTCGCAATGCACGAGGTTGCCGTTGCCTTCGCCCACGAACACGCTGCCCCTGAGGCGGTCGGGAAATCCGTCGCCGGTATAGACGGTAGTGCCGCAGGCCGCCGTGAAAAACCCTTCCAACTGCTCTTCGCGCCCTGGGCGAGTCTTGGCGTACCGCTTGCGGCGGATGTCCGTGCGCTCGATGCGCCACTGCTGGGGCTGGCTGATGGGATACACGGTGGAGGCCGGGCGGCCGTGGTCGGAGATGTCCTGTTCGGCATGTTCCACCGGCAAGAGGGGGTTGCGTGCCAGGTAGCCAGGCGGGATGACCGTGTGCCGCAAATGCACGGTGTTGTGCGCGATGAACCAATGCCCCCATTCGTTGTAGTCGTGGCCGAACTGCGCGTCTCCGGTCGAGGCTTGTGCCAAGCCGCGCTGAGGATGGAAGCGGAATTCGCGGTTGCGCACATTTACCGCGGGCATTTCCGGGCGCTGAGGCGATGTAACCTCGCCCGGATAGCCGTGATTGACGAGGTAGAACCAGTTGTCCAGCCCAAGCCGGGGATTGCTCAGACGGCCCTCGACATGGGCTAGGGCGAAGCCCGTGTAAAGAGTCTCCCGGACGTCGGCGCGGTGATCGCCGTCCGTGTCCTTCAAGTAAACGATGTCGGGTGCCGCCGTCGCGATCAGCCCCCCCTTCCATGGAGCGATGCCCTCGACTGCCAGCAGCTTGTCGGCAAAGACAGTGTGCTTGTCCACCACGCCATCGCCATCGGTATCTTGGAGGTACTTGATTCGGCTGAGCGGCTCAGCACCTTCTGGCGGATCTTCCGGGTTGTCGCCAAGCTCGGCGACATAGGCTCCGCCGTTTTCGTCGAAGGCTAGGTCGACGGGATCGACCACATGCGGCTCGGCCGCGAACAACTCGATGCGAAACCCATCTGCGATGCGAAAGGACTCCAGCGCCTCTTGGGGAGAGAGCGGACCCGCATCGCGGTGACCGCAGCTACCCAGCAAGCAGAGAGTCGCAACGGCGAGCGATGCTTTGCTAGTCATCGCTGCTCTCGGGGCACCGCGATCATATCGACTGCGAGGCTGCGCCCCGGCACGGCTGTTCCACGCACCGATGCTTTCGACGCGGCCGGCGGGGATTTCGGATCGTAATACTCTGGGCGGATTTGATTCAGAGCGGTGCTGGTGCTGTCGTCGGATACGTAGTACGTGGCCTTGGCCAGATGACCCAAATCGCTGCCGACCCGCTCGAGAACCTCGGTCAGGTCGGCGAACATCTCTCTGATCTGTTGCTCTGCGTTTCCCGCCGTGCGGCTATTCAAGGTTGAGACGTAGATGCTGGCTGGGTGGAACACTTCAGCGATGCGTGAAAAGACTGGAGATGCCCTCGTGCCAAGAGGTGTCCGGTGTACGATTGGCCGAGCCCCATCAGCGTCCTCCGTTGGTGCCATTGAGACGATGGCCTCGATCTCGATCGCCTGCCGGTTCAGCCATTCGACAAATACCACGGGTGGCGCACGCCCGCCATAGAACTCGACAATCCGGCGCTCGACACGGCTGGCTGACGCAATCGGGCGCAGGAAGCATTTCAATTGGACTAGCTGTTCGTGGCTAGCTTGCAAATACTCGAGCATCCCGTCAATCTGAACCAGCACGTCGCTGGCGGCTGCTTCCGGTTCCCCGTCGGCAGCCATGCCCGATATGTAGGCGTGGGAGCCGTTCGGAAGCACCGCCGCGTGGGAAGCTCCCGGTACTCTGGGCAGCGCCGCCGAGACTGCCCAAATCGGTTCCGTTTGTAAGACGGCTCTGCTCTCGGCAGCAGCCACTGCATCCAATGCCACCAGTGCGCCCTGAATGGGCAGCCCACCTCCGACCAGAGTGACCGCGGGTCGACTGTCGAGTCGAAAGCGAGCCTCGATTTCGCTTGCCAATGCGGTGGTCGCCCGCGCGTCAGCCGTGATTGCGTTGAGGCGCACGAGACGATCTAGGGAACTTCCCGCGGACTGCAAGGCTCGTGCTAGGTTGTCCAACGCATAGCGAACTTGTGCCCGTGGGTTGTCGGCACCCATCAGAGCCCCTGAAGCGTCGATGGGTAGCGATTGCGCCGTGTGGACTAACGCGGCTCCTTCGATGCGAACCGCTTGCGCCCCGCCCAACGGGCCTTGGCCAACACCGTAGCGGGCCAGATGGACTCCTGGCACTGGATCCGCTCCAAGCAAGGGCCAGCTCAGCGCACACGCAAGGACTTGCCACGAACGGGGCAACATCGCCCTCTATCGTATGCCCCGGGCGGTGGCAGGCCGCACGGTGCCCCATGGTTTCATGCGTGCGGCCTACTTGCCGCCGGGCAGGGCAGGGCATGGAAGCGGTTGAGAAGGCTACGGCGCGGATCGTGGCGGCAAGTGCCGCCCTTCCCGCGCGTCGCGCCACATTGCTTCGGTGTCCAGGGATGCGCCCGGATCGCCCTGGGCTTGCATCCAACGCTCCAGCGCGGAGGCTAGTCGGTCGCGGACCTCCGCCAAGCCGAGATCACCAATCAGGTTGCGCATCTGATAGGGGTCGGTTGACACATCGTAGAGCTGCTCCGCCGGTCTGCGCATGAAGCGGTTGACGAGCATCACAGCCTTGCGGTTGATGGCGGTTTGCACCGATGGACCGCTCTCGGCCAGCCATGTCTCCCAGAACCAGTTCGTCCGGAACGCGCCCATCATGTGCTTCTCGAAGTAGAGCCCTTCGGGGCGTAGATTGCGGATGTAGTGCCAGCGGGCGTCGGCGATGGCCCGGATCGGGTAGGGCGGTCCCTCGGGCACGTTGTTGTGCATCAGGTAGACGTATTCGCGGTGGTCGGCGGCCTGTCCGCGCAGGACTGGCAAGAAGCTCTGCCCGTCAAATTCGTTGCTTACCTCGGCTCCCGCCGCAGCGACCAAGGTTGGCAGCACGTCGGCGTATTGCACGAGTGCGTCGGTGCGCCTTCCGGCGGCGATCTTGCCGGGCCAGCGCACGACGAGGGCAGTATGGACGCCGGTATTCCAATTCGTCCACTTGTTGCCGGGAAATGCCGAGCCTTGCTCGGAGGTCAGCATGACGACGGTTCGATCGGCCTGTCCGCTTGCGTCCAGCGCGTCAAGGACCTTCCCGACCTCCCAGTCCCAGACTTCGATCTCGGCGAGATAGGTGGCGAATTGCTCGCGCGTCCTGGGAGTGTCCGCCAGGTTTTCCGGGAGCACCAGCTTGCTGAGGTCGAATCTCTCAGGGCGGCCGACGGTCCAAGGGGCGTGGGCCTCGTGAAACGCGGTCGCAAGGAAGAACGGCTGATCCTCGTCGCGTCCCATGAACTCTTCAATGCTGCTGGTATCGAACTCGGGCGTGGGAGTTGGCTCGCGGTGATTGATGATGCCGGGGACGGATTCGAAGCGGAACGAATCGTCCGGGGCCACGTGCTTCTTGCCGGACAGGCCGACTCGATAGCCGAGCCGGCTCAAATGATCCACGACGGAGAGTGTGCCAGTACGGGCCGCTGAATGGTTCCAACTCGAACCGTTCCGGAAAGGGTACAGGCCGGTATACAGTTCGGTGCGGCAGGGATTGCACATCGCGATCGACAGGTATGCCCGGTTGAAGGTCAAGCCTTCGGAGGCGAGGCCATCGATGTTGGGAGTGGAGATGTTCGGCCCGCCGTAGAGCGGCAAGTCGTTATAGGTGACATCGTCGGCGATGATCAGCAAGAAATTCGGCCGATCGTCTTGGCCTAAGGCAAGCGGGGCGAGGAGCAGGGCTACGGCTAGCGGCCAGAGTTTGGTGAGCATAGCCTAACGATCGTAGCGGGATCCGGACTGCCGAGTGCTGCTGGCCTGCTTGGTGTCCAAGCCGCTGGCCGACTATCACCGTTACAACGGTGACCGTGCTACGGTGCATGCGAGTGGAATCTTAGGCGGTCACCCCTGCATCCGTGCCACATTCAGGGAAAGGCTCGCTCCAGCCGGCACATTGAAAACGCTCATCTCGTAATGGATTTCGCTAGCGTTTCGTAAGTCCTCTCGATCGCCGATTTCGGGCAAGCTACCGTCCTGCGAAGCCTGTGCTGCTCGAAACAACTCTCCTAGATGGCGGTCGTGCTCTTCAATGGACACGTCCCTACAGGGGAGCGGTCAGCTTGCGCCCGATCGCCCGCGAAAAGGCTTTGCCGCCTGATACACAATCAAGCTGTGCCCGAAAAGTCGCACCAATCCGCCGCTGGCAGCGCCGATCCCCGCCCCGACACCTCCAAAGACCAGGGCCGCAAGAGGCTGGTTAAAATCGGGAATGGGGATAGTCCATAGTGCCATCACCGCAAACCCAGCAGCCGCGCCGATCAAAACTGCGTTACGCATCCGTTTTCGGCGAGTAACAGATCGAATGCGGTCCTTGGAGATTTCGAGTTCTTGGTCGTTTTTCAGGCGGATGACGATTCCGGTGGCATCGCTCGACACGTAGGTGGCGAGGACCTTGCCCCCCATTCCCTCGAATGGACGGACTACAATCTGCTGATCGGGCCGTAGTTTGTGAACTCGGCCCCAGTCGCGGAGTGCCTCATCGCCGGATTGCGCTGCGGCGGCTCCGGTCGCCGCCAGCGCCAGCACCGCTATCTTCAGCATCGGTGGGACCATATCACATTTGTAGGCACAATCGGGGAACGAGTTGCGCCCGGCTTATGGGCACATTTGCCTTAGAGCATCCCAGGCACGATTCAAGACTGTGCCGTGGTCATGGACGATGAAGGACGCGAGTCCGACATCAATGACCGCTCTACTGCGTACGAGGCCAAGGGGGGCTCTAGACGCGCTATCCTAGCCACAGTTCACAAACCGGGTCTGCCGGACCAGCCGACCACTCACCGCGTCACGCTTGGGAGTCGTACGCCTCGCCCTCGAACCTCGGTCGCGGCTGCGCTACCGCCTATCCGCACGAGTCCCGCTTGGTCTGGAGCAACATCTCTAGCTGCTGCCCTGATTAGCCGAGCCTCCTTATGTCTAAGTTCTCGCGGCGCGACCTGTTGAAGTCCTCGGCCCTAGTCCCGGTGGCGGCCGGCTTGGCTGGATGCGCCGCGGACGATCCACCTCCGGCACAGCCGCCCAACATCATCGTGTTGGTGACGGACGACCAGCGCTGGGACATGCTCGGCGCTGCCGGGAATGCGCTGATCCAGACCCCGCACATGGATCGCTTGGCCAAGGAAGGAGTGCTGTTCGAAAACCACTTCGTCACCACATCGCTGTGCGCTCCCTCGCGGACATCGATTTTCACCGGGCTGTACGCGAGCTGCCATGGCACGCACGACTTCGCCACGCCAATGTCGGACGAACTGCACGAGCGCAGCTATCCCGGACGCTTGCGCGCCGCTGGCTACCGGACAGCCTTCGTCGGCAAGTACGGGGTCGGCCGCACCTTGCCGAAGGACCAGTTCAGCCACTTCGAAGGCTTTTCCGGGCAAGGGCAGTACCTGCACGAAGTGGATGGCGAGTCCCGGCACCTAACCGGGATGATCGGAGACCAAGCGCTCGAACTCCTGGAGACTTGTGACGGACAGACTCCGTTTTGCCTTTCGGTGAGCTTCAAGGCGCCGCATGTCCAAGATCGCGTAGCACCATTCTTCATCAATGATCCCGAGTTTGACGAACTGTACGAGGATGTCGAGATTCCCGCGTTCAAGAAGCTCGATCCGCGCTATTTCGAGGACTTGCCCGAATTCCTCAAGGATGGGTACGAAGGTCGCATCCGCCAGCAGCGCCGCTTCCCGACACCCGAGACTTGGCAATCTGCCATGAAGCGCTACTACCGGCTCATCACCGGTGTCGACGTGCAGGTAGGACGGATCTTGGACTGGCTCGACGAGAGCGGGCTCGGGAGCAACACCGTGATCTTGTTTACTTCCGACAATGGGTTCTTCCTCGGCGAGCGCGGCTGGGCGGGCAAGTATTTCATCCACGAGGAGTCCGTCCGAACACCATTGATCGTGCGGGATCCGCGCAGCCCGCAGCGGAGGGGGCGTCACCGCACTGAAATGACGCTCAATCTCGACATCGCACCCACCATCCTCGAATTGGCCGGGCTCGAGGTGGACCCTTCGACGAATGGAAGGAGCGTGGTCCCACTGCTCGACGGCGAGTCACCCCCATGGCGCAGCGAGTGGTACTACGAATTCCTTTGGCAGCGCGAGGGCATTCCGATCCCGCGCACGGAGGGGGTCCGCTCGCAGCGCTGGAAGTACAACATCTACCTCGACGGCCAGCCCGGGTATGAGGAGCTATACGATCTCGACTCCGATCCGGAGGAAGAAACCAACCTGGCCGAGTCTGCCGATCATCAGAGCCAGCTCGAGCAGTTGCGCAGTCGCCACACAGCGTGGAAAGAGAGCTTGGCAGACTGGCGGCCCGGCGAGGCGTGGGCGGATCCCGCTTGAGCTCTTGTCAGCACACGGACGGCTGCTTCGGACACGGGAGTCCGGACGCATGAACCCAGTGGTTGGGCTACAATGCAGGCGGGTGGAACATGTCTTCGCTGACTTCTGATCTGCCGAAGCCGAGCGCTGCGTCGCCCAAGCTCTACAACCGCGACACGTTCACGTGGGCCAAGCAGCAGGCCGACGCCCTGCGCCACCGAGACTTGGCAGCGATCGACTGGGACAATGTGATCGAGGAGATAGAGTCGGTCGGGCGAGCTGAACGGGCCAACTGGGTTGTGAACTGCGCGCCGGCCCTTCAGCACATGTTGTTGGTCGAGCACTAGAAGGCTGCAACCCGGGCAGATGCCAAGGGCTGGCGGAGGGAGATCCGTGCATTTCGGCTAGGAATGGCGGCTGCTATCCGTGCCAACCGCGGTTTGCAGGGGGAGTACGCTGAAATGCTTGCTGACGCGTGGGCTGACGGGCGGGCGCGGGCGGTTGACCGGTTGGCCGAATACTCAGCCAAGGCTGCCGGGGCGGAGGATGACCGGCGGTTCCGAAGGGCCGTTGATGCGCAGCTGCCCGAAGACTGTTCCTACTTGGTTGAGCACGTCAACCCCTACGACCCGAAGGTGGACAAGCAGCCGCGCGATGATGTCTGGCCCTCCGCTGTCGCCATCGTCTTCAACAGGCTCTTGGGAACGGACTATGAGATTCTCCAAGGGCCAAGCCGGAAGCCTCCCTGGGAGCGCGGAACGTCCCGCTAAACCGGGCATCAGTTCAAGCGGTGCCGCGAAGCCCGCCAGTGTCCTTCTTACGGCCACTTTGGTGTGCGAACCGGATGGAGGGGCTCATAGGCCCGCCGGAGCCTTCAAGGGCGGCGATGACGAGACGGTGCATATTCGAGGTCCATTCGTCGGCTTGCTTCAGTGCCTGCTCGTCTTTGATTCATCGGACTTTGTCCCGGGCTGTCAGCTAGTCGCTGATGTCCTGAGCGTCTCGACTGGCCGGACGGACTTCTTGCGGGCGGTCTCGGAATAGTCAGCACTGGGGCGCTTGGCTACTTGCTGCTAGCGTTTGTCCGGAGGATATCGCCCCGAAGGTTTGTCAGGGTCGTACTTCGGGTTTGCAGCAGGCATGTTCGCGTCTACGTCCTCAAGCCATGCGTGCAGGCGTTTCTCAAGGGACCCTCTCCGGGCCTCCAGCAGGCCGGCTAGGTTGTAGCGCTCGCCCGGGTCGGTGGCGAGGTTGTAGACCTCGACCGAACTGTCCTCGAACCACTTGATGAGCTTCCAGTCGCCAGCCCGCACGGCAGCGCTCGGCGCACCGCCTTGGTTGCCGTAGTGCGGGTAGTGCCAGTACAGGGGCGCCCGCCGGAATCGCTCACCGCGGAGCAAGGGGACCATGCTGGTTCCATCGATGTGCTGATCCGGACGCTTGCGCAGCCCGGCCAGCTCCAGCAGGGTTGGGTAGAAGTCCACGCTGGTCACCGGCGCGTCAATCTCGGAACCGGGCCTGGAGACGCCCGGCGCTCGAATCATCATGGGCTCCCGGATGCCGCCTTCGTACATCCATCCCTTGCCTCCGCGCAACGGCAGGTTAGCTGTAGGGGATCCTTCCGAATTGCTCAAGCCACCGTTATCGGACATGAACACCACGATCGTCTTCGAAGCGAGCCCGTTTTCCTCGAGTGCTCCCAAGACCATCCCGACCGCCGTGTCCAGTGCCTCGACCATGCCGCCGTAGACGGCGTGGTCCTGCACCTGTCTCGCCTCGCGGAATCCTTCCTGCAGGAAGCGGGGGCCGGCAAAGGAGAACTTCGCTGCCTTGGCCGCGTACTTTGCTTCCAACTCCTCGGTCGTCATCAGGGGTGTATGCACCGAATAGAACGACAGGTAGGCGAAGAAGGGCTCGTCGCGGTGCTGGGCGATGAATCGCTGGGTCTCGCTAGCTAGGCGCAGGGGCAGGTACTCGCGTTCCGGACCGTCAACCAAGTTGGGGTTTCCGTAGGGGGAGAAGTAGTTGTCGCCACCCCATGGGCCGCCTAGCGGCCGGTCATACTTGACACAGGCCCTCGGTTCTGTGTACAACGGGGGTAGTGCGGGTAGGGCTGCGCATTTTCCGTCCGCAGACGATGGCTTGGCTGCGAGCAGCATTGCAGGCGGGTGTGTTGTCGCGGGCGGCCTTGGGTCGCGGGGTCTGCGAGCAGGAGGATTGGCGCAATCGCAAGGGCGAGTATTGCACGGCCTCGGCGCGCAAGGCGCTGCCCGAGCTGGCCGCCGATTTGAAATTGCCGCTGCCGGCAGCCCGCCCGGGCCCGCCCGCCGGGCGCGTGCGCTGCAGCCCGGCCGCGCCCGTGGCGGCGACCGTCTTCAGCGGCTCGCTGCAGGAACTCGGCGAGGTGCGCGTGCGGCTGGCCGCCAGCGAGGCCGACCGGCGGCTGTGTGCCGAACTGCTCCAAGCGCAGCATCCGCTCGGCCCGGGCCGGGCCCCCGGCTGTCGGCTGAGCTATCTGCTGGAAGCGGAATGCGGGCCGCTGGGCGTGCTCTCGTTCGTGGCGGCGGCGTTCCGGCTGGGGCCGCGCGATGCCTACCTGCAATGGGATGAGCGCACGCGCGGAGCGCATCTTGAGCGCATCGTGAACAACGACCGGTTCTTGCTGCTGGAGGGCGTACAGGTGCCCAATCTAGGCTCGCACGTGTTGGGCCAGGCGCTGCGCAGACTGGCCGGGGACTGGCAGCGGGCGCACGGCGTGCGCCCGTGGCTGGCAGAGACCTGCGTGCAAAGTTGGCGCCCGGGCACGAGCTACAAGGCGGCCGGCTGGCAGTGCGTGGGAGACACCCGGGGGCGTCCGCCGGGAGCCGCCGAGGCAGGCGAGGCGAAGGCGGTCTGGCTGCTGGGTTTGGAGCCGGACTGGCAGGCGCAGCTGTGCCGCCCGGCGGAGCGCCAGCTGGGCCAGTACCCGGCCCTGGAACTGGACGAGGATGCCAACTGGGCGCGCCGCGAGTTCCTGCGCTCGGACCTGCCGGACGGGCGCCTGCGGGAGCGGCTCGAGCGCATGGGCCAGAGCTGGGAACGCCACCCGGGACAGGATCTGCCGGCGATCTTCCCGCAGCCGGCGGAGCTGCGGGCGGCCACGCGCCTCTTGCACAATGACAAGGTGCAAGACGTGGACATCTTACAGCCGCACCGGGAGGCGCTGCTGGAGCGGGCGCAGGTGGAGTCGACGGTCTTGCTGGTGCAGGACACGACCACGCTCAACTTCACGAACCTGAAGGCTTGCACGAGCGGGTTGGGGCCGTTAAAGGAGCGCGCGAGCAGTGCGCGCGGGCTGTTCGTGCATGCGACGCTGGGCTTCACCGAGGGCGGGCGCCCGCTGGGGGTCAGCGGGCTGGAACGCTGGGCGCGCCCGGAGCAGGAGCCAGACCCGGCTGCGGAGCGCGAGAAGGAGAGCCAGCGCTGGTTCCGGGGGCTGCGGCAGGGGCAGGAGTTGGGACGCTGCAGCCCGCAGACGCGGGTCGTGGTGGTGGGGGACCGCGAGAGCGACATCTTCGGATTGTTCGAGCGGCAGGCCGAGCGCCGCGAGCAGGCCGGGTTGCTGGTGCGGGTGAACTTGGGACGGCAGCGCAAGGTGCGGGCGTGGGACGCGGGCTTCGGCAAGCAGATGCTGCGGGCGATCGAGGCGCAGCCGGACTTCGAGCAGGCGCTGGTGACAGGCCGCAAGGTGGAGATCGAGTCGCAGGGCGGGCAGCGGGCGAGGCAGAAGCGCACGGCGCTGACGGAGATCAGCATCGGGCGCGTGGAGTTGCAGCCGCCGGCGGGCCGGCGGGGAGCGGCGGCGGCGTTGCCGGTGTGGCTGGTGCGGGTGCTGGAGCGGGAGCCGCCGGAGGGCGAAGCGGGGTTGGAGTGGCTGCTGCTGTCGAGCGAGGGCGAGCGCACAGCGCAGTGGGCCGAGCGGATCGTGTGTTGGTACGAGCGGCGCTGGGCGATCGAGGAGTATTTCCGGCTGCTCAAAAGTGGCACGCGGATTGAGGACCGGCGGCTGCACGATGCGCAGGCGCTGGGCAAGTGCCTGGTGTTCGACGCGATCACGGCCTGGCGCGTGTTCAGCTTGGAGCGCTACGCCCGGGACGCGCCGCAGACGCCGGCTGCGGAGGTGCTCACAGGGGACGAGCTGGCCGTGATCGAGGCCGTCGCGGAGGCGGAAGGCTTGCGCCCGCCGGGCGAGCGCGGCCAGCCGCCGGGCGCGGACATTCGCACTTGGGTCGTGCTGCTGGCGCGGCTGCGCGGCTGGCGGCCGAAGAAGCGCCGGGAACTGCCGGGCAACGAGGTGCTGTGGAAGGCCTACCAGCAACTGCAAACGATGGTGCGCTACCGGCAGGCGCAGTGCGAACCGCCGTAGCCGTGCCCGCCGGGTGTGCAGAGTTACATTATTCCGGCAGTAGATTCTCAAATTCCTCCGCCGACACGAAGAGGCTTTTTCTCACATTGTTCCGCTGCGGCCGGAAGGAATTTGGAGCCGCAGTGGCCCGAGCGAGCCTGGAGGGGCGGGCTTGCCCCTGCTGGGAGCCCGAGGTCTTGCTCAGATTGTTCTGATTTCCAACCCTTCTGACGTCAATCTAATTCGAGAAAAATGGCCGTTTTCTGTCGGAATAATGTGAATCTGTAGACTGGGCTGGCCGGGCGTGTCTTCTGGAACCGCAGCGGTCGGCTCTCGGCAGGGGAGCGTGAGGCGGGAGAACGCGTGCCGTGTGGGAAATCCATGCGCGAGGCTGGCAGGGGCCACTGCGCAACGCACTGAGCGGGATCGCCATGCCGGCCGCACAGCCCCAACCCCCTTCCACGACCAGCTGCGTGTGTCTGAGGTGGTGCGCCGGTCTCCCCCGCCGCCGGTAGGCCCTTCCTGACACCTCAAGACCAACTCTGAGCATCGACCCAACATTGCCTCGAAACTTCCAGCGTCAACTATGACCGGCCGCTAGATGGGCCGCCGTGCTCCCAGCCGCCCTTGTTCTGGTCGAAGCCTTGGTCTTGGGGCCAATAGCCCTCCGGACCCATGTGCCACTTGCCCGCGAAGAACGTGACGTACCCGCTTTCCCGGAAGGCTTCGGCCACGGTGACCTCCTCCAGTGGCATGCGGTCCGAGTACGCCGAAGGCAGCAGCATGGTGTTGCGGTTCCACTGTTCCGGCTGGTTGCCGCCGCTGGGGCTGATGTAGTCGGTGACCCGCAAGCGCACCGGATACTTGCCCGTCATGATGCTGGCACGGGTCGGGGAGCACACCGGACAGGCCGCGTAGGCCTGCGTGAAGCGGGAGCCAGATCTGGCCAGCCGGTCGATGTTGGGCGTTTCGTAGAACTGGCTGCCGTAGCAGCCGAGGTCGCGCCAGCCGAGGTCGTCGGCTAGGAAGAAGACCACATTGGGCGGAGCGGCCGCTAACAGGGAGGCCGCGAGCGAGGCCAGCAAGACGAGTCGGGTCACAGTGGCGGTTCGGAAACAAGGCATCAGAACAATTCTCCGGTCAGCTTGGTTGCGATTGTCAAGACCTGTTGGCGACGTTCAGGTTGCCGCTGTCTGTTCTCAGGCGATTTGGCGCAGGGCAGCGCATGCCGGGATCGGCCTACTCGACCTTGCGGTACGTCTCGGAGAGACCTGGGCGGAATTTAGGCGGGCTCTGGTACATATGGCCCTCGAGGAACGTCACGGATTGGCTGCGAGTAGCCTTCCTCAGCTCATCCAGTGCAGCTTGGTAGGCCGCGTGGTCTGGGCCGTCTCCGCCCATGGCGACGATTTGGTCCGGTTGGGCGGCTTTCCAGTGCTCGTAGCCGGCGTAACGGACCATGAGAAACATCTCGTCGTAATCCGGGCTCTCCTCGTATCCACTCTCCGGTGGGTAGACGGCCTTCCATTGGCCGACGATGCGGGCGCCAACTTTCTCCAGATACGGCCAGACTCTCTCGACGCCACTGCTTAGCAGTGCGTCCGCCGTGCCCTTTGTCACCTGCCACGTCGTGAGGGCGATGATCTCGCGAGCAGGCCAATTGACATCGTTGCGGACGGGGCGCGGTCCGTTGTCGGGCGCGGACTCTGCTGGTTCGTAGGTCTCCTCCAGAGCGGGCATGTAGTATGTCCGCGTCGTTGCGGTCACTCCCTCGAGAAAATACGCCCCGACTGAGCCCGCTACGTAGTGGTTGCGGGCGCTGAGCGCTTCGCGGTTGCGCTGGTAGTCGGGGCCGTTTCCGCCCAGCAGCAGGTGGCCTTGTCGGGTTGCTTTCCAGTGCTCGTAGCTGGCGTAGCGGGCCAGGCGATACCCGTGGTCAAACGTGGGATCCGCATCGGAGCCGTCCGGGTGGATCACCATCCATTGGCCTACGATGCGGCTTCCGATCTTCTCGAACCAAGGCCAGACGCCATCTCGGCTCAGCCGGAAGTACGCTTCGTGCCCGCCTTTGTGAAACTTCTGGTGGCGAAGCACGAGGATCTCCGTTCCTGCTTGGGGCACGTCGTTGCGCACAGGACGAGAATTGTCCGGCTGCTGGCCGAGCGCAGCAGCAGCTATTCCGGTCACGGCTAGGACTGCTCCTATAAGGGGTTTGCTAGAGACTCTGACCATCGCGCTCTACAGTTTAGTCGTCCGCGGGACGGGGGACGGGCTGGTGCCGTGGCGTTGGTCTACTCTGGCCAGGCTGGAATTGCTCGGCTGAGAATCTCTTGCAAGCGACAATGGTTCCCTAGGTTCCGAGTTTGGATGTCGTTGCCCGTAAATAAGGTCTCTACCGCAGACTTGGTCGCCTCGGCCCGCGCATGGCACATGCGCCATCCAACGCCAATCTTCGAGGATCCCTATGCGAAGGAACTGTGTGGGCCAGTGCTCGGCACCGCGCTCAGGTTCCGCCCGTTCGAGTGGTTGCTGTTCAACGTCGCGCTGGCCGCCGTAATGCCCGCCAGTATGTGCGTAGTCATGCGAGCGCGCTACGCCGAGCAAGCGCTAGAGCGCGCGGTGGAGGAGGGTATCCGGCAGTACGTCATCATCGGCGCAGGCATGGATTCTTTCGCGTTCCGGCGGTCGGATCTGCTAGAAACGATCGATGCCTTTGAGATCGACCATCCGGTGACGCAGCGAAAGAAGCTGGACCGAATCGCGAAGGCCGGCTTCAAGGTGCCCAAGAACCATCACTTCGTCGCTGCAGATTTGTCTCAGGTCTCTACGGTAGAAGCCTTGGCCGGATCGTCATTCGACATGTCCAAGCCCACGTTCCTTTCCTTGTTGGGGGTGATCTACTACCTCACGCCCGAGACTTTGGTGGAAACTGCGGGATCCATCGCTCAAGGCCTGCCTCCGGGCTCGCAACTGGTGTTCGACTACCTCTTGGACGAAGCATCATGCGTCCCGACCGGCCGGCCACTGCGGGAGAGGATGCTCAAGTTTGTCAAGGGCCGGGGAGAGCCCATGCGCAGTTCTTATTCGCTGGCCCAGATGAATGCGCTGATGGCCCGCGAGGGCTTCAAGCCGGTCGAGAGCTTTGAGATCACTGACTTAGCGGACGGCTATCGCGAGGAATTCGGAGAGCTCCCGATTGCAATCCCCGGAATCTTCGGTTTTGGGACGTTTGAGGTGGCCGACGCGGTCGACTGAACCGATATGAATGCGCTCGCTCGGCGCAGCGAGCGCTTGGGCTGGTCTGCCGGTTTCTTCGTGGTGCCTGCCTTGGAGCGAGGTCTCTCCAAAGGGAGCGGTCACTTGTTGATTCGAGTACCCTTGCCACCGTGGACGGATGGCTCGGCGCACCACTGCTCCCGCAGCAGGTCCAATCCTTCCTCTAGCGCTTGCTCTAGTTGCAGCACGCTCTCGTCGCCGAACAGCAGGGCACGGTCGAGATCCTTGCGCACATCGTCTCGGTAGGCCTCGTTCGCAGGCAGAAACTTTCGTTCCTTGAAGTCCTCGAAGATCGCCTGGCAGCGATCCAGCTGCGGGGCATTCAATGTGCGGGGATCGAACACGGGAAGCTCTGGCACTTTGGAGATCGTGAGTCTGGAACGACCCAGTTGCTGTCGTGTGCCGTGCCACCAGAACATGACTAGGCCTAGCGTGGAGTTGCACCAGAGCAGCAGCGGGATTGCATAACTCGGGTCGTGCGGGATTAGGTTCGGCCATGCCGTGCCGCCGAGACTCTTCTCCGGGGTGAGGCACATTGAGAGGCGTTGGGAATTGAGTTGAAAGTCTAGGGTGGAATGAAGGCGCGATGCGGTTCTCCGCCATGTCTTCAATGCATGCGACTTCATCTTCGGACGCACTTCACCACAGCTGTCCGGTTGAACGACAAACTGCCGCTCGCGTTCTGCGTCGTGTGCCCACAACGCAGGATAGGTTGGTATTTCGTCCTTGTGGATAGGGCGGATCTCGAACGCACCCCGAGGTCGAGCACCAGTCGTGGGAGGCTTGCCGTTGATGTCTCTATGGACAAGCCCTCGTTCGGCAACATCTCCCAGCCGGGTGACGGGGATGCCTTGCGACTCAAGCGAATGGGGAAGTGCTAGCGTGCCGTGAGCTAGAGCCCGCGCCGCCTCTCCCACGCTCTCGCTAAGCACTCCTTCCCCGCTCGGGCTGAGAAGGGCGCCATCGAACGTCCGGCGAATTGCCGGTGCGTCCGACCTTCCCTGTCCGGCTGCGCTTGCGGTCAGCGCGGACTCCAGCAATGTTGATGGCCGGTGGGACAGATTCGTGAAGCGCGTTCCGCCTCCGCTCCGCTTCGTCGCTACGACGAGGCACTCGGCCATGCCCGTATCTGCCGAGAAAGCCCTGCCTGTCTTTTGGGTTGACCCGATGGACAGAATGTGGATATCGGAATAGCTTGCTGCCAGCGCTTTCCTCGCCTTCTCCCAGCCTTGACCCCGGGCAAGCGAGACCGGCAGAACGAGAGCAAGTACGCCCCCAGCCCTCAGTTTACGGTGGCCGAGATCCATGAAATTGGACGCCAGCCCTGCGTTGCCGTGACCGAACTCGGGCTTGCACTTGCGAAGCATCTTCGACATGGCCATCTGCTCGTTGCGAGGGGTGCCGAATCCCGCAAACGACGGGATCGGTATCTCGGCGTGCCCACCTTCGTGGTTCGTGGGTCGCGTAAACGGTGGATTCATGATGACCAGATCGCACGACTTGTCGTTGATCGTGACGGTGTGCCGGTGACTTGCCACTTCCACGCCTCCCATGGACTCGCCTGTGGCGAAGAGGGAGTAGGAATGATCGGAATCGAGCAGGTCGAGTGCCCCAATGTGCGTCTGGCCGCTGTCGATGCCGTAAGGCATCGTGTAGATTTGGGATTCCCCATAGGAGAGCCAAGGGTGCGAACTGGACAACATGGAGCACGTAAGATGTGTGGCCGCGGGCATGATGTCCAGCCCGGTCAGTACGTTCTCCAGCACTGCTCGATGCAGATCCTTATCGTCGCCGCCGGCCCTGCGATGGCGTCGGTAGACTGCACGTTGAGCGGCCGACAGCAGGGCGCCCGTGCCGCACGCAAAGTCTGCTATCCGCAACCGTTCGATGGCGGCCCTATCCGACCAGTCCACGTCGAGGCGGTCGACCGCCAGTTCTGCGAGCAAGCAGGCGGATTCGGGCAATGTGTAAAAGGTCGCGAGGAACTTGCGATCCGTGATGAGGGTCTGGAACATCCGCCCCGTGAGGTCGTGGTAGGTCGTTGCGCCGAGCCCAGCCAACTCGGAGATAGATCTTGCGATCCGGTCCATAACCGGCGGGACAACCCGGATCGGCAGCTCACGCAGCAGATCGCGAGCGATGCTGAAAATCGGCCAGTAGTTGACTTCGAGAATCGAGTCCCACGTGTCCAAAAGCCCCCCCTTGTCGATGTCGCCCGCGGTCGGAACGGCAGGTATTCCGTCCTGCCCTTTGATCGCCGCGTGAAACACGAAGGCGGAGACGCAAATTGCCGCGGCCATTCGCTCGGTCTGCTCGCCCGGTTCTTGGTGCAAGTCGCTCGCGATCTGTCGCAGAGGCCTTTCCGGCGTGAGGTCCGCGAGCCGCGCGGCCGCATGCCGGACTACTGCTTCGAGAGCTTCTGTCCCTCGTGCCAGTTGTCGCTCCGACAGGGACAGATACTCGATGGCATTCGCCAAGTCGTCCACGCCTCCTTCTAGCCACTCCCGCTCGGGCGGCCAGCGCTTGCCCTTGCCCTTGGCGTCTACGTAGTGCGTGGCGTAGCGAAACGCGCCTTTGTCAACGGTTTCGAGGTCGACTGTCTTGAGACTTTCCGGCAGGACAACGGCGAGCACACCTTCGATGTCCTGCCCGCTGCGCTGCAAGTTTGTGCCCAGCCTGTCGGTCGCGTCTTGATCGACCGTGTGTGCAGGGGCGAACTCCGTCTCCACGATCACTGGCTGGCCATGAGCATGGGCGATCAGAATATCCGGCCGCTTGGCCGTGCCCGACGCGGACTGTTGGATTATGTGAGTCCGCTCGGCGTGGACAGTCCGGTCGTTCCAGTCGGGATTGCGGCGTCTCAGCGCACGAGCCAGTGCACCGTTCGCTTGCGGTTCCGTGTTGCGCGGGCCGCTCATGCTGTGATGGCCCTCTGACCCGCCTGACCGGCACTGCTCTCAACGTGATCCCGACAGCGCGGCCGCCTTCCGCTCATCCGGCTCAGGGTGAGTTCCTGCGAGGCCAGAGTATCGGACATGCGGACCAAAGAATGGTCCGATCGCTCGTTGGCATAGCGTCCAAAGTGCTTCGCTGACATCTTGTGATAAGTGCCTTGGTCGCTGTACTTGAGCATTGCACATAACGATTCGATGTCATTGGTTTGCGCCGTGCCTTGGGTAACCTGGCTCACGCCGCGGTTGACCGATTCGAGCCCGGCAGGGCCGTCAAGAATAGCGCAGTCGTTGATGCATTCCCAAACATCGGGGTACACAGTCTCTCCTAGGATCTCATTGAGCCGGCTAGAGTGACCGGACCGCGGGCGGCTAGTGCATCGGTAGCCCACTCAGGGTGCAGGCGTAGGCTTCGAGCAGCCGCGCACTGCGCTGCGGCGTTGGGCGTCCCTTGAGGTCGGCCAAGACCCCGACGGTGCCATGGTATAGCCAAGCGGCGAACGGAATGGCGCCGAGTGCCAGGTAACCCCAGACGGTGCGCAGCATGTGTTCGTGCATTTCGGTTACCGCCTGCTTGGAACCCGGGTCTGCGACTTGGTCGAGGGCCTCTTCCCAAGCTCGAGTGCGTCGTTGTAGATTTGCCGATCTCCAGATGTCGTGTCCTTGGAACAACGCTAGCGCGGTGCGCGTCAGGCTGAAATCCTGCGAGGCCCAGGCGATGCTGCGAAGACTGGTGCGCAGCAGCACGTAGGCTGGATCACGGAATCCAATGTGACCGAGGCGGGCGAGTTCGAAGAGTTCTGTTTCGACAGCGCGGAGTCGGCGGCGCAAGCCTTCCGCGCTGCACTGTCTGGAAATCTTGGTGATGGCGAATGCGGCCGCGGTGGCGAGCAATACCGCCCGCACTACGCTCAGGGCTTCTGGATCAAGCGTCATGAGTTCTTCCTCCGGCCTTGCTGATCGATTGCCGAAATCACGTCACTTGCGACGGATAGCAGAGCTTTGGATGCAAGATATTCTATTAGTATTTCCGAATCTGGCAGGATATGTCAAGGAAAAATCCTAATTTTTTCGTATTTTGTTTCATTCCAAACGCAGCTATGGATGTGTGAAATGACCTAGTGGTGAATCATTTTGGGATAGACGGACTTGAGGTTGCGCCGAGCGTCGGCGACCTCCATCTGCTATTCCACTCCGCGCTGGGACCTGTTTGTCGCGGTTGACCATGCCGCAATTTCGGCCTGCGGTACGCTGAGGTCCCCGATCCGACGGCCGACCAAGCTTTGGCGCGTCAGCGCACTCAACTCGCATTCTGCGATGTTCAGCCAACTGCCGTGTTTCGGCGTGTAGCAGAACTCGATGCGCCGCACCAACTCGCGTGCCCGCGAGGGCTCGAACGCTTCGCAATAGGCACGCTTGGTGTGGGTGTTGAGATTGTCACAGATGAGCGTAACTTTCTCGCACGCGCCACTTCTTGAGCCCAGTCCAGCTTCGTGCGCCGCTCCTCGCGCCGCTGCCTCCCGCCACGCGCTCAACGGCTCGCAGAACATGGTTGTGACGCATTACGGGAGCTCGCCATCGGGTGGCTGGAGTGTTCTCTTCTCGCCCTCGAGAGGCGAGCGACTCCCGAGAATCAGATCGACCCAACGATCAAACTCTTGGCCTTGGCGCGCTTGGTCCGGCAATGCAGTGTGCAGTGCTGCTTCAATCTGATCCGTCGTCTTGCCCGCCAGATAGCGGATGATTTGGTTGATCGCTTGGTTCCGGCGATTTGCGAGATCTCCCTTCATTCCCAACGAGCTCGCAAACGCCCGCAGGTCGGCGAGAGTTACGATCTGGCCCTGGTCCACTAGACGCGACTTGATCTCAGAAAGGATTTCAGCCTTTTCTTTGTCATCTCCGGCGACCTCTGCGAGGATATTCCGGCCGCCTCCCGATCGGCTCTTCTTGGCCTTCGCGCTGGACTTTGTAGCGATCTCCCTCGCGCTGGTAATGGCTGTCACAAGATCATCCATGAACGCTCTGTCTCTAAGGCGGTCCACCAGCGCACTCCAATCCTTTTCCGGATATTCAACTAGCAGCCGAGCGATCTCGGAAACCAAGGACCGGCCCTTGCTCCTAGCCATCGTTGGCCTCCGTTGCGAGACCAACCCGCTCCATGAACTCCCGCGCAACGCCCATGAACTCCTGTTTCTTCCACCGACGTGCATAATTCGTGAGAAAGATCGGTTTGCCAGCGCGCGCGCCGGTGGGATATGAGTCGGAGTGGCTCAGCTGTCCTTTGAAGATGTACCAACCCTGCTGCTTTGCTACTTTCCGCACAGCCTGCCTCGATCTGCTGTGCTCTAGCTTCGAATGATCCGAGTCGTTGAAGACGATTCCCGCGAGCTTAGGATGGGGCTCATTCTTGTATGCCTTCTTGTAGTCCGCGAGTGATCGCACTAGCAGCGGCAAACCAATGGTGGAGAGATACTCCGGACGCACGGGGACAACCAAGGAATCGCTACTCATGTAGGCGGCAGTAGTGAGCATCGACTCCGTCGGGGGACAGTCGATGAGAACAAGGTCGTAGTCGCGCTTGACCTCCTGGATGTAGTCCCTCATCAGATGCTCCTTCTGATGTGGATTCTTCAACGTCCAAGCTAGCTGAAGTTTTGATGGGACTACGTGAATCAGGCTCCCGTCGTCCCACTCCTCCACGGCGGTAATTGCCGTCTTGTGACTCGAAACAGGAATCCCAAGCGCATTCTGCTCGAAGACATCGACCACTGTCGGTCTTCCCTTTTCCAAATGCTCCTCGTACCGATCATTCCCAAGCACGTACTGGCTGAGATTGAATTGGGGATCGAGGTCGACCATCAAGACGCGCAGATTCTCATGATAGGCGCAATACCAGCCGAAGTTTGCCGTCAAGGTGGACTTGCCGACTCCACCCTTCATGTTGACCAGCGCGACAACGACACAGGATGCACGCATATCGGGGCTATAACCGACCGCCTCTGCACTTGATGCCTTCACTTGCATTCCTCGCTGATCGGCCCACGCCAGAATGTCCGGCAGTTCCCATACAGGTCCACTCTTCAATGAAGCCGCAGGCGACGGGAAGTCGGAGTGTCGCTCGCGCCAGTTGGAGGCTGCCTGCCTAGACACGCCAAACAAATCTGCGATTTCCGCAACTCCCACCAGAACTGGTCGTGCCATAGTCCTCTCCTTCGGTTAGTCCGGTCTGAACTCAACACATCTATTTTATCCTAATGGATACGTCAACGGCAACATATTTTATTGTGGTCATCGTACACACCACCTGAGGTTGCGCGGCTCCGTCACCATCCAAGCGGGCGAGTGTGCCCAATCTTGGTAACTGGATCGTCCGGCGTGCCACAATGCAGCTTCGGCCGGTCACAAGGGAGCAAGCCGAGCGACCATGTAGGCCCCTTCCAATCCTGCATCACACTCGACTGTCGGACGTAGCGTACGACCAGATTGCCGAATTGCTCTGATGTGCGCGAAGTGAAGATCCTTGAAGTGCCACCAGTTTCCGATCGTATCTCCAGCAATTGAGCGACGACTGCGAGAAAATCACCTTGGTGTGTGACAATCTCAACCCCCACACGAAGGGTGCCTTCTACGAAGCGTTCGGGCCAGAGCGGGCGCGCCAGTTGGTGCGGCGCACCGAGTTCTGCCACACGCCGAAACATGGCAGTTGGCTGAACATCGCAGAATGCGAGCTGAGTGCGATGACGCGCCAGAGCGTGCCCAGTCGGCGGATCGAGGAACTCAGCGCGCTGCAGGGCGAGAACGCGGCCTAGATAACCGCGACCAACGTGCGCCAGCGGGGAGTGGAATGGCAGCTGAAGGTCGCCCACGCTCGCTGCAAGTTCAAGTCCGTCTACCGCAGGATGATTCTTTGACGGACCACTAGTCCTCAGACTGCCACCGCAGAGCGGATGCCTCTCGAGTCGGTCGGGCAGTCTCATGAATGATGGGTTTCGGCGGAGCGGGCGTTGCCGAGTGAGATCAGGGCAAGGCTAACGGTAGAATCTAGTTTGCTTGGGGGACCTGATGCATCGAATCGCTTTAACACTCTCACTGGCGGCGCTACTGGCCACACCTGTCGCCGGACAGGAGAGCCGCCGCCCGAACGTGATCTTCATCTTGGCCGACGACCTAGGGTATGGAGATCTCGGCTCTTACGGACAAACGGTTATCCAAACCCCCGGACTCGACCGTATGGCGGCCGAGGGAATCCGCTTCACGCAGTTCTATGCAGGAGCTACGGTGTGCGCCCCATCACGGAGCGTTCTGATGACCGGGCAGCACATGGGACACACACACGTCCGCGGTAATGCCTCAGGCCCGCGAATGGACGCCCAGTCCCTGCGGGACGTAGATGTCACCGTGGCTGAGGTGCTCAAGGAAGCAGGGTATTCTACTGCGCTGTTTGGCAAGTGGGGGCTTGGCGAGGTGGACTTGGAGGGACACCCGCTCAAGCAGGGCTTCGACACCTTCTTCGGCTACTTGAACCAAGTCCACGCGCACAATTACTATCCAGAGTTCTTGTGGAAGGGCTTGGAGAAGATGCCATTGCGTAATAGAGTCCAGCGTGTGTCACGCACCTACGGCGGCTTCACCGGTGGCTGGGCGACCGAGCGCAACGAATACTCCCACGACGTGATCATGCGCGAGGCCATGACTTGGCTGGAAGGTCGCGGCGAGGCACCGTTCTTCTTGTACTTGGCTCTAACGATTCCCCATGCCAACAACGAAGGCACACGTGGTACGGGTGATGGCGCGGAGATTCCCGATCATGGGATCTATTCCGGCAAGGACTGGCCGGACCCGGACAAGGGGCAGGCGGCAATGATCTCCCACATGGACCGTGATGTCGGGCGACTGCTCGACAAGCTGGGTGAGATGGGCATTGCCAAGGACACCTTGGTGATGTTCTCGTCCGACAACGGACCGCACAACGAATCCAACCACGACCTGCTCAAGTTCAATCCATCGGGGAGCCTGCGAGGCATCAAGAGAGCTCTCTACGACGGCGGTATCAGAGTGCCGTTCCTCGCTTGGTGGCCGGGAACGACACAGCCTGGTCGCGTCTCTGACCACATCGGCTACTTCGGAGACCTCATGGCCACTACGGCTGAACTAGCCGGTGGGAAGTTGCCGGAAAACACTGACTCGGTAAGCTTTGCGCCAACCCTGACCGGAAGGGTCGGAGAGCAGGATGAGCACAAGTACCTGTATTGGGAGTTCTACGAGGGTGGCTCGGCGCAAGCCGTGCGAACGCGCCAGTGGAAGGGCGTGCGCAAGCCGATGCTGACAGGCCGGATCGAACTGTATGACGTGACGCGTGATGAGGCCGAGAAATACAACATCGCGCGAAATCATCCCGAGGTCGTGAAAGAGATCGAAGGCATGATGGCGGAGGCCCACGTCGCACATCCGAACTGGAAGCCTCCAGCGCAATAGCTGCGTCCGAGTGAAGTGGTGGCGCTGACACGCCCAGTGGGAGTCCTCGGCAGTGAAGGGTTAGCGCACCCAGTCATGTAGCGACGAGTAGATTGGTAACCATGGCTGCCTTGCGTTCCTCGTCGAGTTCGAGATGTCTAGACTAGCCAACGGTTCCGCGCCATCTGCACCATGCCGACGGGGCTCTCCACGATCCGGCTGCGGTCGGCGATGATGGCACTGGCCTGCTGCCGCTGGAGGCGACCGTGGCATACGGAATCCCTGCGGCCATCCAACCCGGACTCGACGGGGCTCTAGCTGCAGCTGTTCGAGACCTGACCCGAGCGTGCCACGCTTTGCGCGGCGAACGGGTTCTAGTGTCGCGATCCGTCCGGTCCGGATACGATCTGGTGGGGTCGCAAGCCCCCGTCGAGCGCAGACACCACCGACAGCCACCGGCATGCCACCTCGAAGCCGTCTGCGTGCCCGCCTCTCGCCACGGCTGGCTGTCCGAGAGTGCGCGTCGAGCCTTGAAATCCTACACTTATCACCGGCCCACTTTGCCCTGCGCGAGAAAACTAACTCATTGAAAACAAAGCACTTACCGAAGGACCCTACAGAAGCAGGTACGACTGCTCTCTTAAGCCCTTTGTTTTCAATGACTTCTAACGCGATACTATTGATCAGTGGCGGAGAAAGCGAACGAACCACACTGCGCCTGCCACCAAGGTCAGTGGACCCATAAGCCACCAAGTCAGTTTGAGCCACAATAGATTGACCGTGCCCAAGAGCAACACTGGCCAAGTTAAGCACACCACTATCCCTATTACTCCCAGCAGCATACCCAAAAGGGACTTGGTCAGTATCGCCGTCTGATACCCAAAGATCCGGATTAGCGCCAACCACAATAACTGCACCGGAAACCACAGCACTCGTGCCAGAAATATGGCAAGTGCCCATACTCTCAGCCACCACGGAGTTCGACCACCATTATTTCTAACCTGATTCCCTATCTGCCCCATCCTTAGTGGCGGCCCGAAGAAGCGATGGATTCGCCCGAGCAGCTTGGGGCAAGAGTCGCTGGTCACGAATTCTTGTATGTGGCAGGCATTGTGTGCCCGCGGGCAGGCCTGCGGTGAAGCCCAATCGGCCATCTCCTGAGGTTGGAACGGCCGTGCGCGGCTTGGGGAAGCTTGGTATTGAACCGGCCTGCCCGCTGAGCACTCTTGGCCCTGGCTGCTAAGGCTTGCGTTCCGACGAACGGCTTTCCGTAGCGAGTGTCCGGAGTTGCTTCTCCAATGCCCGCGCTCGCTCCTCTGCTGACCGTCTACGCTCGGCCTCCGCACTGGCGCGCTCTTCCGCTGCCCGCCGCAGTCGCTCCGCTTCTGCCAGATCCCCGTCGAACTCTTCCCCCGTGCGCGGGTCCCTGAACACCAGCACTGTCGCCCCGCCCTGCCGTTGGCTGCGCAACTCCAGCCCCAAGACCCGGCTCCGCAGCCAACCACCCCGTGCCCCGCTCGCCACCGGTTGCACCGGGTGATAGCTCTCCCCGTTCGCCTCCCAGCCCTGTAAGGGTGTCGTCAGCAGCGACCCGGTCGGGTCCAGCCGCCAATATTCGCGGACTCCGATCCGGGCGTACTCCTGCGCCTTGTGCCGGGCATCCTTGTCCGCCGTTGAGGGCGAGGTCACCTCCAGCACGAAATCCGCTGCATTGCCCTCTTCCCAGACCTTGTACGAGCTGCGGTTCCCGCGCTGCACGCCGAACACCACCTGCACATCCGGCTGCAGGCAGACCTTGTCATTGCCGCGCTCGTAGTACACCAGCAGTTCCATGGCCACAAGCACGTTGTCGCGATTGCGGAAGTGGTTGTCCAAGGCCACCGTGGCCTGGCTGACGGCCGTGCCGTGCCAGACGCTCTGCGCGATCCAGTTCCCTTCCGGGTACTCGACATCCTCGGGCTCGCGCGCCGCCGCGTCCGTTGCTGGCGGGGTGAGGGTGGGAACTTCCGTTTCTGCGGCGGGAGTGAATGACATGGCGAACTCGAACGCGCCCGAACAGGCTTGCCTCGTAGCATACATGCACCGGCGCAGGCGGCCCGGCGGCAGGCTATGCGGCTGGCGCAGCGGGCCCGCTCAGACTGGCCTGCAGTGGCGTAGTCGGCGACCAACCGAGGCAGGCTGCGGCCTTGCCGGCACGACACTTCGCTCTTGGGCACGGAGGCGGACGGGTGTAGCCATCGCCTGGTTGTGACGATGACGGACGCATCGATTTCGCATTCAAGCACGTAGCAGCAACACTTCAGGCGCAACCCCTCGCAGCTCAAGGCCAGCGCAACGCTGTGTGCCGAGAGCCGCCGCCAAGCCGCTCCAACAGGCAGGCCGATCTGACCCGCAAGCTGTCGGCTGGCCTTGGATGCGGATAGTAGGGAATCAGGATTTCTAATGATTTCCTCCACATACGACTTTCCCATCTGGATTTGCTGTTGTTGCGCCAAATCCTCTTGCAGATATGTAGCGTTGTACAACTCCTCGAGCAGTTGCTCCCTCTTCCTCAATGGATCCCTTCCATCTAGGCGATTCTTGTCCATTATTGGCTAAATCCGTCCTTAGCGAGCTCGTTGCCCAATGACTGACAGCTCTTGTTGCTTGTCTCGCCTCCGCAGTTTGAAAGTTCCGAAGCTGCGATCTGATGGTAGCATTCGGTTGCCCAGTGGTTACAAGTGGCAGTCTTCTCGGAACGTCTGAGGTCCGCAGCATTTCATCATGATCATGGCGCGGCCTCTGACGATTTCAGTCGATGGGCTGCTGAGGATCTTCGGCACATCGGGCGGCGATTGTCCAGCGAGAGTTAGAATCGCCGGGTGTGCAAGAATTGTCGTTAGGCACTCCAGTTCGAACCGTAGTGTATTTCGACCGTCATGCACTCTACGAGCGTGAGGTTGTCGTCTACCTTGAGGCTAACCTCCACCCCGGACGAGTTGCCCGATTGCATTCCTGGGGTGTAGTAGGCTCAGAGTTCGGCACACCGTTGGATTCAAGTTGTCGTGTGATTGGGCTGCGATTACCGCTTCGCGGCGCAGTGGCTGGTCGTAGGTCAGGCTACAACCGGAAAAAGTGGACATCCTAAATCGGAAGACATTGCGGCTGATCAGGTACCCTACTCCGAGTGGAGAGGGCCTCTAATCCTCTGTTCGTAGCGATGTTACGACGCCAACACACATCTCACTGTCTCGCCTGATGTTCCGAAGTCTGAGGCTGCATTCCGCCCGCCCAATCTCACACTCGCTTATGTGGGCAGGGAACCGATTCCACACGGCAGGCAGGCTCACTCAGCCGAAACTTTGCGACAACCCCCTAATCCAACGATGTAACCAAGTCTCATAATGGAGTGCGAGGCGCACGGAGCATACCGAACTGATCATGAGCGACGGAAAGTCAGATCTTCGTGACGCCCTGCCGATGGGAGCAGTTGTCGGCGGATACGAAGTGGAGGCTTTACTCGGGCACGGAGGGTACAGCGTTGTCTACCGTGCACACCACTCCGAACTCGGGCACGTCGTTGCCTTGAAAGAGTATCTCCCGGCCGACCTCTCGGTCCGGGACGGGGAGACGGTCTTCCCGAGGAGCACGGAGTGCATCCCCCACTACGAAGACGGAAAGCGGAGATTCCTTGAAGAGGCCAAGCGCATCATTCAGTTCAAGGATGATCCCGGAGTGGTGGCGTTTCTGGATTTCTTCCGTGCAAACGGTACGGCGTACCTAGTCATGGAGCATGTGGACGGCATGTCGCTCGCCGAGTTGCTGAGGCAGCGGGAAGGTGCGGGGCGTGCGATCGACGAGAACGAACTGCGGTCTCTCGTGGTGCCGTTGCTCGCGACACTATCCCGGCTGCACAAGGCGGACGTGCTGCATCGGGACATCAAGCCATCGAACATTCTCGTGCGCCGATCGGATTGCAAGCCGGTACTGATCGATTTTGGGGCGGCGAAGCAGCAAGCAGCCCTCCACAGCAAGTCTTTGGCGCCGTTCACTGAGGGTTACGCGGCACTCGAACAGGTGGGCGAGGGTGAACTGGGCCCTTGGACGGACGTGTACGCGATAGGGGCTGTGATGTGGAGGGTGGTAGCCGGGGGCCAGTCTCCGTGGAGTCCGCCGAATCCAGTCAAGGCCGAGTTGCGGGCGCGAGCAGCCTTGGTCGAGCAGTCCGATCCGATGCCTTCGGCCTGTGAATTGGGGAAGGGAAGGTTCTCGCTGAAGACCTTGAACTTGATCGATCGCTGTCTAGCATTGAATTCCGCTAACCGGCCCAAGGACTGTGGCGAACTGTTAGTTGGCATGGGTCCAACGGAATCAAACAGCGAGGATGCCGGAGAAATTATAGAGAATCCTCCAGCGCGCAGCAGGACTACCCTACAGCCCATCCGTAGGCTGAACGCTCGCGTACTCGGACTAGGACTTGCAGCAGTAGCGTTGTTGGCCACGTTAGGATTTCTGCTACTGCGTGCGATTGAACCGACAATTGATCGGGATCGAAACACCGAGGTAAGAGACGCAGCGTCAATGGACACAACGAGTGCGTCGGTGCAATTCTCGCGCTGCCTCGATTACCTTGCGGATCCTCAACTTGCACACGAAGCAGAGCCTTGGTGCCGACTCGCTGCAGAACAGGGTCATGTTTACGCTCAGCTGGTTTCGGGGGGCCTCATGCTAGAACAAAGCGCAGATTCTGAGGGTGAATCAGAAACAAGAAGTCTACCAACGGACCTAGCACTCATGGAACTAGAGTCCGCTCTATGCCATACATTCTTTTTCGCTCGTGGCGTGGCCGAGGACCGGTTATTGGCTGCGAAATGGTGTCGGAAGGCAGCTATCCGGGGCAGTGCGTACTCGCAATGGATGCTTGGAGTGATCTATAGCTCTGGTGCGGGTGTTGGGCAGGACTATGCCGAAGCTGAGGAGTGGGTCCGAAAAGCCGCGGAGCAGGGCCTGTCCGGAGCGCAAGGTTACCTCGGTGCAATGTATCAACTCGGTTGGGGCGTACAACAGAGTGCCCCGTTGGCAGCATCGTGGTATCGAAGAGGGGCTGAACAAGGGGACCCCGATTCACAGTACGACCTTGCCGTTCTCCATCATCGAGGAGATGGAGTCGAGAGAGATCTAGCGCAGGCAGCCGCGTGGTACCGGAAGGCGGCCGAACGAGGAGATCCCGAAGCGCAGCACAGCCTTGGTGTCGCTTACAACTATGGCAAGGGCGTCTCCGAAGACGATGGCGAAGCCGTGAAGTGGTACCGCCAAGCGGCCGAGCAGGGACATGCCGAGGCACAGCGTGACCTAGGTGATATGTATTACCACGGTGAAGGGGTTGCCAAGGACCGGGCTAGGGCTGAAGCTTTCTATCGCAGGGCTAGCAAGCAGGGCCTCGAAAAGTCGCGATTCAGCCGAGTCAATTTCAGTGGTGACTCAAATGACGATAGCCAAATCGCAGACTGGTTGTCGAACGCTGCCGAGGAAGGAAACGCCGAGGCTCAGTACCGGCTTGGCGACATGTACGCACTTGGAGACGGCGTTGTTCTGGATGACGTCCGGGCATTGTCGTGGTACCGGAAGTCGGCCGAGCAGGGGAATCCAGAGGCACAGTTTCGGTTGGCGAACATGTATGCGGACGGTGTAGGGACGGAGGAGGATGTCGTTCAATCACTGTTCTGGTGCCGAAGTGCCGCTGAGCAAGGCTTTGCCGCCGCCCAGGTTGGGCTGTTCTGGAAGTATGTTTCCGGACACGAAGAAGTCGAACCGCAAATCGACCTGGCCGTGAGTTGGCTCCGGAAGGCGGCCGAACAGGACTTCGCCGAGGCACAGAATGAGATGGGCAGGTGGTACGAGTATGGATTACTAGGCTTCCCGAGCGACATCGTCCAAGCAGCGGCATGGTACCGGAAGGCGGCGGAGCGAGAGAACGTCGAGGCGCAGAGCAGACTAGGGCTCATGTATGGCTCGGGCGAGGGAGTCGAGCAGAATTCCACGCAAGCAGCGGAGTGGTTGCAGAAGGCGGCGGAACAAGGGGAGGTCGAAGCACAGAGTAAGCTCGGGGCCATGTATGCCGACGGCGAGGGAGTCGAGAAGGATCCCGTCCAAGCGGCGGCGTGGTTGCAAAAGGCGGCGGAGCAGGGAAACGTCGAGGCGCAGAGCCGGCTGGGGATCATGTATGGCGATGGCGAGGGAGTCGAGAAGGACTCCGTCCAAGCGATGGCATGGTTGCAAAGGGCAGCGGAACAAGGGGACGTCGAGGCGCAGAACTCCCTAGGTGTCATGTATGGGGACGGAGTAGGCGTCGCGAAGAATGAAGCCCGTGCGGTAGGGTGGTTTCGAAGAGCGGCAGAACAGGGGCATGCTATGGGTCAATTCAACCTAGGTGTCATGTATCATCTAGGCGATGGAGTCGGGAAAGATTCGGCACAGGCAGCAGCATGGATTCAAAGGGCGGCGGAACAACGGCTTGCACTTGCAGAGCTTTGGATGGGTGACCTATTCGTCAATGGAGCGGGGGTCAGGCAGGATTTTGGCGAAGCACTAGCGTGGTACGAAAAGGCAGCTAAGCAAGGAAATACCCTCGCACAACAGAGAATGTCCGAGCTGTATTCGAGTGGTGCGGTTGGCCGAGTAAACAACGTACTCGCATATGCTTGGCTGAACATAGCTGCAGTGCGTGGCGATAAGGACATTCTTCAGCAAAGGGATCGTATTCAAAAACTTCTTTCTCCGTCAGAGCTAGTGAGAGCGCAGGAAGTTAGTCGCACGCTTGTTCCTTAATGCGAACAGCAGACTGGCTCGGAGCGTGGAGCCGACGAATGACACGCAATGCATATCCTCTCAAACAGCTGGACATCGCCGAGCGAGCCAACCGACCTCGCAACAAGTGCCTCTGGGAAGGATGTGTGGCAGCCTACGGAAGCCTGCCAGAGCATGGATAACGGTTTTGAGTATGCCTAAGGCTCATCAATCATGACCGACATGGAAACGGCCAGAAGCTACCGCGTCAGAATTCCGTTAGAGACCTGTAGGTGTGGGCGCCTGGGTGTTGAGATCCGGGGACGGTGCCTGTGTGGCGTCGTTGGCCCAAGCCCGATTGAGCCGCCGCAGGGGTGCGTCGCGATTGTTGCGTTGGAGGCGCGACGGGTCTGGGGCGGTTGGGCAGTCCAGTTTGGCGAAGGCTTGGGGCAACTGGTCGAGGCCGCCACACAGGATGCGCACGTAGTGGGGGTCGTGCAGGTTGGCAACGAGCGCGACCTGAGCCGGCTGGTCTTCCAAATCGCGGCCTAGGTGGGCGCGCCCAAGACGGCGGCGCAGGCCTTGCTTGGCGGTGGCAAAGAACTGTTCGAGAACGTTGTTGGTACGTGCCACCACCGCCACGAGGCGGCCGCTGGGATCGCGCACCACAGGATGCCCGCAGAGGCCCTCGGCATAGCGCTCCAAGTAGGCCAACAGGATGGCCTCGGGGGGTTTCTGCGCGGAATCGGATGGTCGCCTTTGGAGGCGCTGGCGCAAGTCTTGCTGGAAGCGTTCGAGGTCGGCGGCGACGGCTTGCAGCAGGCGGTCGGGGGGCATCGCGGCGGGTGCTGGGCGTTGGCCGTGGGGCAGGTCCTGGGCGGACAGCCGCAGCACGTCACGCAACTCGCAGAAGAGCGCCCAGCGGCGCTCCAGGCAGCGGGCGGTGGGGGCCGGTCGCTGCAGCCAGCGGAGGTCGTGCAGGGCGCTGTTGACTTGGTCTAGCAAGTGTTGCTCGCGGCGGCTGCGGGGCGTCGGCAGGCGGCGCTCGCAGGCGGCCGGGAATTGCTCGCAGCGGAGGTAGAAGTCCAAGTGAGGCAAGGCAAACGGGAAGCCGGGATGCTTGTGGCCGGTGCCTTCCAAGAGCCACAGCAGCAGCGCGGGCAGCTCCTGGCGCAGGTGCTCGCTGGGCGCGCGGGAGGCGCGCAGCAGCTCGCGCAGGCGGGTGCGGAGTTTGCTGCGGGACAACTGGCCGCGCAAGCGAGCGTAGTCCTCAGCGAGCAGTTGCTTGCCAACCGCAGCCAGGAAATGGTAATGACACAGCAGGTCGGGGATCCCGCGCTGGCGGCAGTCGGCGACAGACTTGGCGATGGCGCTGGAGAGGTCGCGCATGATCGCCAGCGGATCGCCGAAGGCGGCTAGGGTGCGAGCGATGGCGGGTCGCAATTCGGCCTCGTTCTCCGAACCGATCTTGAGCGCGTGCAGGACCCAGCCGGTAAAGCCGTCCAAGCACACGAAGAGACCGCCCCGACCGCGGTCGCAGGTGGCGTCAAGATGCAGGGCGTAGCCGTGTGCCATGGCGGCGCGCAGGGCCGGGGCGCGCTGCCAGTGGAGGGTCTCGAGGGCGCTCAGGAAGCGATCGCAGAGGGCGGAAATCGAACCGCTCGACAGGGCGATGCCGCGCGCGGCCAGTGCGGCTTGGATCTCGCCGCGCTGGAGGCGGCCGTGATAGCGCGCCAAGCCGACCCACACGAGCAGGTCGTAGCCGAAGCGCTGCCCCGGCGGGGCCAAGGCGGCCAGCTGTCGCGAGGCGTGCGCCGGGCGCTCGCGGCAGGCGCGGCAGCGGGCCCGGAATTCGTGCGCCACGAACGTGCCAACGGCCAAGGTGAGCAGCACGCGGGACTGCGTCTTGTAGGGGCTCAGGGTCCGGCCGCAGTGTGCGCAATGGGTGCTTTCGGCGACGAAATCGAGCTGCGGCGGGGCCCCGTCAGGACGCAGCGAGAGGGCGATCCGGGCGGCGCTCGAAGCGGCCTCGCGAGCCTGTGCGCGCAACAGCGTCAGCAGGGCGTAGGCCCCCCTTTTTTGACGACCTCGGCGAGGTCGAAACGGTCGAAGACGGCCTGCACCTGCACCCGCGCGATGGGCGGGGAGTGGCCTTGCAAGCGGAGTGCTAATTCGCTCGGCGTGGCGGCGGGCTGGCGCAGCAGAGCCAGCAGCACGGCGATGATCACGTCCGGATCCAAGGCAGCGGCCGCGTAGCGCACTTGGCGGGCCTGCAGTTGGCGGGCGCCGAGCTGGGGTTCGGCGGAGAGATAGACATAGACGCCGGAGAGCAGTTCGCGGCGGGCGTGTCGCTGGCGCACGGCGGCCAGCAGGAAAGGATGCACGGGGACGTGCAGCAGGGCGCGGAGTTCCTTGTCGGTGTAGCCGGCGGCCGACTCGCCGAGCAGGCGCAGGACGGTGGCGGCCAAGGAACGGTCGCGCGAGAAACACACGCTGCCGAGCCGGAGCAGGCCCAAGTCGTCAAACCGGTCGGGGTCGCGGGCGGTGTAGAAGCGACCGTTGTGGTTGTAGCTGCGCAGGTAGCGGACTTGGCTGAGGTAGCGGAAAGTGGTGCGGCGGGAGGGCTGGCCGAGGGCGTGCTGGAGTTGTTCGAGAGTTACCGGGGTGCTGGCAGACAGCAGAGGGAGGAGCACATCGGGCGAGCGGGGGGCCATGCGTCCCAGTATATATCTCATCTTGCAACGGTATCTATACTGTGACATCCTGTAGGCCCGAAATCAGTGATCTCGGACGGCAATCCGCCTGAATCAACGCCAACCAGCGATCCAGAGCCGGCAAAATGGCACAGTATACAGAATCCCGATGTGTCAAAGGTCAGCTATATCAATAGGTTCCGTGTCCGTAACGGAATTCTGACGCGGTAGGCCAGAAGTGGGTGTACACCTCACATCAAGCTCTCCGTGACATCGATAATAGAATTCGAAGAATAGCTAACCAACGCTATTCCACAATCACTGCACGTTCCCTCTGTGAATAGGAACGAGACACAGCAAAGTGGACAGTATGACCTACTATCCGGCGACTGTGGCTGAGGAGCAATCAACTGCATTCTAGAAATATCGCCAGTCTTAAGCAACAGTGATTCAACAGCCCGCAACCATCGTATGCGAAACGAAAGCACAGCCTTAGAGAAATCAGATGAATCCGCTTCAGATACGTCAAGTCTAAGGAATAAATACTCCCGAATGCGACGGTCAACATACGACTGATACTCGGATCGATCAGAGATTACCGAAACTACGGCAAGTGGGTCCCATGGATACAGCGAAAGCTTCTGAAGTTGGTCGTATGCTCTCACAGCTGCGGGAGGAAATAGAACGATATTGATGATTGCACTCCACAGGTCGTAACCCTGCACACCATAGACAACTCGTGAGAGACGGGCGTACTCGACAGAAATAAGAACTCCTAGTATGATCGTCAGAAGCAATAGTGGAAGCCACCTTAGTGTTGATTCAAGCAAGAGCATTGCGCTTGGGAATGCGACAAAACACACTGCGAATTGCGAGTTGCACAAACGCCGTAATACGTTGAACCGCTTTCTAGAATTGTCAATACGAGCCTCAACTTTTGAGCGATTGAACATTATCGAAAGCCGATTCTCTATGAGTTGACATCTCTTATCGATTGTATGAGACTTTAGCAATGTGAGAAAATCACACCAGTCTTCGGCAATTATTCTGTCCGGAAACTCACACGCGGCGATGTCATCACAATAGATGGTATTACCCCTACAATCAATACTTACAATTTCGGAAAAGCGAAAGTAGCGTAGTGGGTCAGGTCTGGACCTTGAGATTCTGGTAACAACGTGATCAACCCAAAAACCGCCTTCGTCCATGCCTATTTGAGGCACATAGCAGAATAACACCCTTCCGAATGGCGGTAGGATCGGAGATAGAGACAATCGTTTTCCAATGCCGTCGAGCG
Source organism: Bryobacterales bacterium (assembly GCA_965207255.1). GTDB lineage: Bacteria > Acidobacteriota > Terriglobia > Bryobacterales > UBA6623 > VXMF01. The sequence goes on from OZ242276.1 coordinate 4,159,299, forward strand.
ACCAAGCTTTCCGTTGAATGCTCCAGCGATTGCGGAGCGAGCGACAAATCGGAGTGGTCGCGGCCGGAACCGATTGTACACACTCCAAGATATATAGGGCGACGATCACAGAGATCAGAGTCTCGAATTCAGTCATTGTGACAATGAATGTGAGGTCTTGTTTCTCCGGCCAGCGATCTTGCCAATCAAGCCTTTTAAGGCTGCAAGCACTGCAATAAACCCAATGGCAACTAGTTTCCACAGTTTCTTGAATAGACCGGTCTTTGCTGCGACACCGACAATAAGCGCCGTTAGACCGTACGACGCTAGCTTATCGCCCTCAACAAAATTGGAGTAACGCTTGCCTTCGAGATAGCTGAATGTGTCTAATATTGAATTCAACTGATGAGTCGCCCATCGGTACTCAAATTCTTCAGCAAATAGAGCCACATGCATCACCCCAGTCCGTCCGAGTAACCGAGTCGAATAGTTGATTATTTCGTCATCATATCCTATAGACTTCACGCGAATTGCCCATGTTAGGTTGTTTGTCCTAGTATCATAATGTGGAGGCTTATGCCATCCAGCTATGTGAAGTTCCTGCCAGCCACGTTTACGTTTTTCCGCATTTGCAGTCTGATTTTGTTCTCTCAGTAGTTTCAAGATCTCATCAGGATCTAGATCGCCCTTTTCATCGTCTCTAATATACCCAGTGTTGGTGAATCCGAACATCATGCTCCATTGATTCCTCTGATCACCATCAAGAAGTTCTTCCGGCACAATAGCTCCAAGCTCGGTCCCCGAAGGTATGACCTCGTGGAGTTCTAGGAATGTTTGAGTTCCTTGCTTTCCTGTGAAGTAGTATCCTCGCGGTACCTCGATTTCTGCCAATTCTCCGAGCTGCGCGACAAACGGACCAGGCTCCCACGATATCGGAACGTCGTCATCCGATTGGGCATAGCCGAATTCCAAGGAGACGATTAGTAGTAGTGTGGTCGTGAAAGCGTGAGGCATTGCAAGAAGGAGGCGGTGCATCCCGTGAGTTCCTCGTAGGGTTGAATCGGGCGGACGGTGAGCGGAAAATACGTCGTCGCTACTGAGCGAGATCGAACGTTCCGCGCTAGGAGTGCCCTAGGGTCGCGCTCCGATGCATCTCCCTCTATGTTACCTCACGAGTCCCAGACTAACTTTGGCACACCGTGTGATTCTAGTTGTCGTGTGATTGGGCGGCGACGGCCGCTGGGCGAGGTTGTGTGTGTGTCTGATGGGAATAGTCGCTGAACGGTAGTGTGTTGACTGACGCGGCGCAAGTGCGTGTTGGCAAGGCCGCTGCGCGGGCAGTGCAACTCAGCCCGGACTGTGCCCGGAGTTGGCTGCACTCCGTCTCGGACGTGTCCATTGGCAGCTCCAGCGCAGCGGCCGCAGGGCAGACAGCAGACGGAGTCCATGGGATCTTGGGGAAGCTCTGGTGCGGACCGCACCTGCCTGCTGATGCGCTACGGCTACAGCCGCGACGGCAAGCGCGGCCGGCCGATCGTCGTCTGCGGCGTGCTGGCCGACTGCTAGGGCCGCCCGCTGGCCGTGCAGCCTATCCCGGCAACACGGCCGACCCGACCACCGTGCCGGACTAGGTCGAGGCCCTGCGGCTATACCCCGGCCTGTGCTGGGTCTCGGCCCTGCTCCATCACGACATCCGCCAGCTGGCGGAGGACAACAGCGTGCAGATGTCACTGTTCGACACACGCAACCTTGCCGAGATCCGCTCCCAGCGGTATCTAGGAGAGCGTCTCATCGTGTGTTGCAACGCGGTTTTGGCCGATCGCCGCCGACACAAGCGCGAGGCGCTGCTGGCGGTCACAGAGGAAGCTCTCGAGCGCATCCAGCGCGAGGTGCGGCGATGTACCAAGAAGCCGCTGCTAGCGACCGAGATCGCTGAGAAGGTATGTGCCAAGCAGGGCTGCAAGGTCGGCAAGCACTTCCAGATGGAGATTGCCTACGGCCACTCGGAGTTTCAGCGGGGTCCGCACTCGATCGAGCACGAGGCGAGCCTGGACGGCCCGGACGTGATCGGCACCAGTGATGAGACCACACTATAGGCCGCCGATGTCGTGCGCAGCTGCAAGCAGCTGACGTGGGTTGGGCCTTCCGCTGCCTCAAGACGGTGGGCCTGCTCGTGCGCCCCATCTGCCATCGCAATCCAACCGCGTGCGGGCACAGAAGTTGCTGTGCCTGCTGGCGTACTAGGTGGAATGGCACCCACAGCAGGCCTTGGTGCCGCTGCAGTTCGAAGACGAGGACTTGACGGGCTGGTAGGTATGGCGCGACCCGGTAGCGGCCGCCAAGCCGCGCATGTGCGTGCAAGCGAAGAAGAACGCGCGCACAACGTCGGACGGACTGGAACGGCACGACCAGGATTGTCGGACGACCTGCCGTGGGTTGGCCGGTGCCTATTTGCTAAGCGATGGTTCCGGCTTGTTGTTGGCATTGATCGACAGCCCGTACCTGTGTTCCCCAATCCGGACGTTCTGACCGTGTGAGAGCTCTATTGGCGTGAACGCCTTAACGCGATTCCCGTCAACCTCCGTCCCATTTGTGTAATTCAGATCCTCGATCCAGAACCCTCCAGCATCAAGGCGGCACCTCAAGTGCCGTCGAGACACATCACTGCCTGGAATCCTAACGTCGCACAGCTCAGAGGCTCTCCCGATCACTAGACCTGCCGGCGACAGAAGAAGATTCAGAGGCAGGGAGATCTGATCCGATCTGTCGAACGAAACGAGCGATCCTGCCGATTCACTTGTTACCCAAGGTTGAACATTGCGTGGGCCAGCGCGGTGTTCAGGCCCCTTCACTGGTGCGGAATTCTGTTCGGCCCGAATCGCAGGGCCTGAAGTAGGCGCTGCTCGATTGGCGGTCTGTCGTAGCGCTCTGGCCTTCCAGACTCCAAGGGCAGCTGCGAGCAACAGGATCACTGCCGCGACGATCGTGGAAACGAGCTGCGAATCACTTGGTGCACTTCGACTTGGGAGAGGATCGGCGTCTTTGTCTATAGGAGAAGTGTCTCTAGGGATCGTTCTTGGAGGTGGATCCTGCTTTGGAGTCCGTCCTGTGTCGGCTTTGGTTGGGCTTGGTAGCTTCGTCTCGGGCAGGGGTATCGGCTCATCTCGAGGCGCAGGTGTCGTCTCTGGGTCGTTGACTGGGTCTGGCGTGGGGTCGGGCTGTGATTGTGTATCGGATGAGTCTGCCGGTTCCTGCTCCGATTCAGGATGTGCGGGCTGTTTCGGAATTGGTTCGTCGTCCGCAATCGGAGTCGGTGCCGGGACAGCGGGACGTTGCCAATAGCCTGGTATCCCGATTGCGTCCATCGCAGTGTGCGTGGCGACCCACTCCGGCGATGCTTTGCCATAGAGGATCTCCGCCGCGATTGCGAAGGCTTCGCGAGCGTCCGTGAAATCAGAGTTCGGCGTCAGGATGTTGAATGCAGCCCGACCGAAGATCTCAAGTGCCTTGGCCATCCCGATGCCCGATACCTCAGGCCCCGCATCCATGTCGGGATGACGACCTCCCATCGCGAGCAGGTAGAATCCCTGGTTCATGATCGACGAGTTGATGTGAACCCCACCGTGATCGACGTTGGGTCCCAAGAACCGATAGTCACGGTAGTGGTTGGGCAAGCCGTTCACCATTCGGGGGTTGCTCATATCCCGCAGGGGGCCCGTCGTGCCCCGGATCTTCCAAATATCGAGAGGCAGCCGGGAACTGAGTTGTCCACTTGTTTCAATCCACGCTCGAAACGCTACACCGATCGAGTCAGCGATTGATTCGTTTAGCGCACCAGATGCCCCCCGATAGATCAAGCGGCTTCCGCTCTGAATCAATCCGTGCGCCAGTTCGTGGCCCACCATTTCGCTAAGCTCAACAGCTCCGACAGATAACACGACGCTCCTCAGTGGGCTAAGCCAAAGAGCATTGAATTGGTTCCCGACGCATTGTGGGTAACGTCTCTCGCTAACGAAGCGTGCGTCGACGATGCCGCGAAGAGCCCCGCCAGCATCATCGAAGCTATCCATGTCTAGCGTCACTTGCAGGAACTGGTGAAAACTGCCGAACAGCCCGAAGAGCCTGTCTGCTGAGGATTTTCGACCAGAACCCGACGTTTCGCTTCTGACGAGATGACGGTGCAGCGCCATCGTCACCAACCTAGAGGAGCGCCCATTATTCACGAGCGAGCGTACGCGTGCTGACCGACAGGCACGCTCGAAATCGTAAATTCTCCTGTCCAGTGCTTGGAAATCCAATGGGAGCCGCTCAAGCACACCACCAGAATGGGCATCTACGTAGAGGAGTTCAAAACCTGAGTCTCCATCGTCAAACACCCCCGTGATCTCATGGCTAAGCTTGAGGTCAATTCCGTCCGGCCAGTAAACCAGTCGTTGGGACGACAGATCACCCTCGGAGATTCCCAAGGGTTCCAAGATGTCCCTTACATCGACTGACGGTGTAGGCGGTGGCGGTTGGGAGAAGGCTCGGTGGTGGCCGAGTAGGCGGATTGGCTGCCCGCGCTGGTCCAAGAGCAAGCGTGACTCCAATTTCACGACTGGCAAGCTGTTGGCATGCTGCCTCACCACATAGACCGTGGTGTCGACGACTTGGCGGAGCTCGGGATCCACTTCTAACTCATCGCCGGAGGTCAACCCCAATCTTCGATGAACGTCTCTAGTGTGGTGTGCCGCAAATAGGGTTAATTAATCCGAGACCTCGGCTAGTGCCAGCCGGGCGCGGTGGATCTTCTCGAGAATCTCTTGGCCACTAGCTTTCCAGCGGTATGGCTTCGGGTTCTTGTTGCGTTCGGACAAATAGCTCGTGATCGCGTCCGTCAGCTCCTTCAAGCTCGCGAAACTGCCCGCTCGCACACAGTCCTCCGTCAGGTCGGAGAAAAACCGCTCCACTAGGTTCAGCCACGAACTCGAGGTGGGCGTGAAGTGCATGTGGAACCGCTTGTGCCGCTTCAGCCAAGTCTGCACCTTCGCGTGCTTGTGCGTGCTGTAGTTGTCCGCAATGATGTGCACGTCGAGTTGCTTGGGCACTTCGCGCTGGATTTGCTTGAGAAACCGCAGCCATTCCAAGTGCGTGTGCTTCTGCTCGGTGCGGTAGATCAGCTTGCCCTCCAAGTAGCTCAGGGCTGCGAACAGGCAGATCGTGCCATGCCGGTAGTAATCGTGGGTGCGCGTGCGGACGTGCCCGCTGCCCAGCGGCAGCCCGGGCTGGGTGCGTTCCAAAGCCTGGCATTGCGTCTTCTCGTCGCAGCACAGCACGACCGACTTCTCGGGCGGATCGAGGTACAGCCCGATCACGTCCCAGAACTTGCGTTCGAAATCCTTGTCATTGGACAGCTTGAAGGTCTTGCTGCGGTGCGGCTTGAGATCATGGCGGCGCCAGATGCGACCGACCGTGCTCGGCGAGACCCCGGCCTGGCGGGCCATGCTGCGGGTGCTCCAGCGCGCCCGGCCGACAGGTTTCTGGCCCGCTTCGGCAATCACCTTCTCGACCGTTCCGGTCGGGATGGAGGGCCGCCGCCCGCGGCCCGGCTGGTCGCGTAGGCCGGCGATGCCTTGGGCATCGAAGCGCTGCGACCAGCGGTTGACGCAGGCCACGCTAACGCCCACACGGCCGGCGACCTCGCGCTGGCTGAACCCCTCGTGCCGCAGCAGCACGATGCGAGCCCGCTGGCAATCGCGCTGTGAGGTGGTGGAGGCCCGCACGCGCCGTTCGAGTTCCGACTGTTCCTCCGGGGACATATCGAGGATTTCGACGGGGCGTGCCATGGAGGAGGACTCCAGCCATGGTAGCACACTGGAGGTGTTAATTAATGGTATTTGAGGCACACTACACTAGCCACCCACTCTTGGACGCCGACATCGTCCAGCAAGCGGAGTGTCTCGGAGTCGAATTCCAGACTGACGCTATGGCTTCCTCCGCCGCGCTCTTGGCAGACGCCATCTGCTGCGGCAAGCAGTAGCGCGAGAACCGCTACTGCACTTCCAATCGGTCCGTGTCGCGATGGATGGATTGGGGGCATCAGGCTACTTGGCGACACTTCCCGATCATTTCAAATCCACTGGAACGCGAAGTAGTGCCTCTCCGGTGTCCGGATCGAACAGCACCTGCTCTTGGGCACGATCAATTAAGACCAGGCCCAACCACACCAGATGGCATCGGCCGTTTTCGTCCCGAAAGACCACGGTTGAGCCCTGATCTTGAGGGTCAATGTCCACTGCGAGCACTCGTTCCGCCAGTGAGATCGTTTGCGCATAGTTTCGCGTGGGGGCTGTTTCCACATCGACGCCGGGTGCCAGGTGGCCGTGAACAGCAACGACACGTTGTGCGGAGACGGTTGCCACAACTTCCGCGGCGTATACGAGGATCCCCTTGTATTTCTGTTTCAAGCGAACTAGACCCCTGCGGTTCAGCTCCCTCACCTTGCCGCTTGATTCCAGTATGTCGTTGACTCCAATTTTCCCTGTCCTGCGCAACTCGCCTGCCACAACTTCTGAGACAGATCTGTTCGCACCGAGCTCGAGCTCGAGCCGGACCGCTATTCGGTCGAGTTGAACTGCTGGGTCGATAGTTTCGATCGCATCGGTCCCACGGGTCTCGCCAGCCGGTGCTTGAGTGGCATCGCTCCCTGTCGCGGTCTCTCCATTGGACAAAGCCCCTTCACTCTCAGGTGTCGCAGTTTGTGTTTCGGATTCGGTTTGACCCGCGCTTGGAATCTGCGCGGCCATAGCAGTCCTTACCCCGCCAAGTGTGTCCGCTGAAGGAATCGAACCTCCTTCGGATGCTCTTCCAGTCGGGGCCACTCCCGCGATATCGCCACCAGGCGTTTGCCGATTCCTCAATCCATCGTGGGGCGCTAGGGCGGCTACAAGGCCAGTGAGAGCGAGGACAGCTAGGGCTAGCCAGTACCATACGCTGCTCAATGCCCGGCGAATGTCCACCAAGACTGCGGTAGCGTTGTCATGATTGTTCAAGGCCGCTAGCTTCTTCGAGAAGAGGCTCATCACCTCTCGTTTGGGATCGGCTGACTCGAAGAGTTTCGGCACCTGCTCGGGAGGAAACACCTCCCAGAAACCGTCGCTGCAAACAACAAATCGCCTGCCTTCCGTGAGCTTCCAGTGCTTGAATTCAAGATCTGGGAGGCTCTCGCCGCCTAGATGTGAGAACAGCTTCTTCTGGTCGGGGTGAGTTGCCAACTCGCTCTCGGTAATCTTGCCTCGCAATACGTTCAACTGGCCGATCGAATGATCGACCGTACGACTCACCATACTGTCGCCAGAAAACTGGATCACCCGACTGTCGCCAGCATGAACGGATGCCGCGCCCCCGCTCTCGATCAGAAGCGCCGCTAGCGTAGTCCTCGGCTCCTGACCGAACTTCTCCCCGGCGGCATTCACGTCTTCGTGGCACCGAAGAGCCAGAGACCTCAGAAAGTCTTCGGAGTCGATGAGACTCTCTCGGTCGCGCCAGACCTGCTCGGTCGTCTCGACTACCGTCTGGGCTGCAAGTGCACCTCCGCCATGGCCACCGAGTCCGTCAGCTACGACTACAAGGCAAGAAGCTCCGCTGGCTGAATGCAGGACTATCAGGCGATCTTGGTTTTCGTCCCGCTGGCCAATGTGCGTGAACGTATGGGCTGTGACTCTCAATGGAGGTCATTATCGCGTGCCGCTGCGAGACCTCGGAGACCGGCATCGCTCAACTTCGACTTTGACCAGCACGTGGACCGCTCGGATAATCGAGGCCCTTTCTTGATGCGGCTTGGATTTCTATGGCGTTAGGTGCCGATGATTGCGAGCAGCAGGCTGCCGATCATGGACTCTCCGCCCGCTGCGTCAATGAATTGCCCGCGGCCGGCTTGGGCGAGTTGGCGGAGGAACCGGTCAGCTGCCCTTCGGTCAGATGGATCTTGGACAAAGTTGGCCCTGACCGTCGACACGAACTGGCCTTCTGTCGAGGCAAAATTCTGGGCTGCCCGGAGGGCTGCGAATTCTCTTGACGGATAGGCGGCGTTGTCAGTGACTGTGATCACGTAACGCCGTTTGCTCTCGGCACGCCAGTCAAGAGCGACTGCACGCTCGACCGCGGTGGCAACGGCTTCTGGTCCGTCAGAGTTGAGCATTGCGTAGGGGTCCATAGTGGGCCCGAGGCGCTGCATAAAGGCTTGGAGATCGAGGATCCTTGAAGTCGGAACAACTTGCTGTATGTGGATCGGTTGCTGCCAACGCTTGTCTCCGAATGCGACCAGCCCGATCCCCGCAGAAGGGGCGACATTGTCCAGAATCTCTGCAAGAACCGAGATTTCTCGCTTCAAGCCATCGATTTGCAGCGTCATGCTCCCTGTCACGTCTAGACAAATCACAACGTCGAGGTCCGGCATTCGAGCCTTCGTTAGCGCTTCTTCCAGACTGCGCACCCGGCCGTTGGCATCGTCCAGTTGTTTCTTGGCTTCCGCGACTTCGGCTTCGAGGGCCCGCTCGCGTTCATCGTCCTCCCCCTTATCAGGCTTTGGTTCTCGAGCCTTTGCCAGCGCGTCCTCCAGTTCAAGAAGCTTGCTTTCCGTCTCCTTCAGCTTGGCCAGCGCATCGGTTAGGACTGCTTCGATGGCCGTCCTCATGCTCTCGCCCTGCTGCAGCTTCTCCAACGCTCGCTCAAGGGAACTTGCCATGTTTCTGGCGGCATCACGCTCTTGCTGCGCATTGGCAAGTTCGCGCTTAACCTCTTCGATTCGCTCCGGCGAGTCGCCGGTGTTCGGGAAGAACGGCAGCGCCATTACCGCGAGTAAGATGAAGGCACCCATGCCGGACGCGAATAGGTCCAGCGCGGACATGGAGAAGACATTGATCTCGCGCCGACGAAGTCTCACACTGCACCTTGGAAGAATTGCGCCACGACTTCGACATCGCCGAGCGTGATCTTCGTTCCGCTTGCTAGGACCCGGGTCTCACCGGCCTTGAGTTCGATACCGTCAATGGCCGTCCCGTTGAGGCTGTTCAGGTCTTCAATCGTCACCACATCGCCGGACACCCGGAGCAGCACATGCCGCCGCGACACGCTTTGCTCGGCCACGACATAGTCCGCGTCACCGGAGGACCGCCCAATTACCTGTCCGTTCTCTGCCCGGGCCAGCGCGTTTCCTATGATCTTGACTCGTATCTCCTGCCCGTTAGGTCCGTCCCCCTTCAAGATCATGTCGGGAAATGTCGCGTTGCTACGTTCGAGACTGCTTCGCGCAATGTGGAGCTCATCAGTGGCGTGCTCGAGTTCTGAGCGCCGTTTGCGAGCCTTGTGTAACAGTAGGGCTGCAAGGACAGAGAGTGCGGTTCCAATACCGCCACCCAGATACCACCGTGTTCGACGCGCTGCCTGCTCCTGTTGATCGCGTTCGGAGAGTTCTTGCTCCTTCTGCTGGATTTCCGACTCGGCACGCTCCAGTTCCGCTTCGGCCTGCTCCAGTTCCGCCTCGACCCGTTTCCGCTCTGCCTCATTGCGCTCGATGCGCTGTTCGAGTTCCGCACGCTGATTGGCGGCCGCGTCTAGGTCCGCTTGCTTGGCGGCGAGCTCTTCCTTCTTCCGCTGAAGGTTCTCCTCGAGTTCGCCGCGTTGTTGACTGCCTTGGCTGAGAGCTTCTTCAAGTTGCTTGATCTCAGCCGCCAGCACTTCCTTCTCTTCCTCCAAGCGCTTTCCTGAATCGGCCGCCTGCGTTAGCTGCTCTTGGAGGGATGGGCACGGTTGGTCCGCCAGCTGCGCCTCGACTTCGCTCTCCTTGAGGAATGTGGTGAGATCGGGCAGGGTATTGCTTTCGCCGAAGCTAGCGTCCGCCGTTGTGTCCTCCACTTCGGCGCGAGTCTGGCCCAGTGCAAGCAACTCGCCGCAACCGTTCATTAGCGGTGCCGCGTTCTCGCCATCTCCAGCGATTGCGGTGAATCGGTAGCGGGCCTGCTCCGCCGCGTTGGTGAATTGGGAATGGAAGACCCCCTCCCTCCGTACTCCCTTCAATCCCCGCAAGTACACTTGGCGCCCCGGACCGGATGGTTCGAGTGAAATCGAGATGGGCTCGCCTTGCAAGCTTGGAACCGATAGCAAGACTAGATCGGTCTTCGGGTCCCTTTCTTGGATCTCGGCCAGGATGGTGGCTCCGGATGCGGCATCCTCGACCAGTGCTTCCTCGCCTTGGGCGACCAAGGCTTCTCCTGTGAGAATGAGTTCCTTCGCGACCAGCACGCCGAGTCCCGAAGCCGCAACGGACCCGTCTTGCCGGATCACTACTCGGAAGACGCTCTCCGCGTAGGCGCTCGCTCCCAGCGACAGTAACGTAGCCGTGACAACGACCGATCGGAATGCGTTCATCGAACTTACAGCCTACCCGCTTTCACCAGAGCTGTCGATCTGCGCCACGATGACTGTTGCGTTGTCCTGTCCGGGCCTAGCGTGCCGCTCTATCGCTTCGAGGATCGCGTCGACAAGGTCTCTCGATGACTGCTTGCATTCGGTGGCGATCTGGACCAACTCAGCATCGTCGCAGACCTCGACGCCATCGCTTGCCAGAATCAAGACATCCCCTGATTGGAGACGAAGTGGTTCCTTGGGGGCATCAACCAAGGAAACGTCGTCGCCCATCAATGCCTCAAGCAGTTCGGATCTGTCCGGTGCACTCGCAGCTTCTTCTGCGCTGATCTCGCCTGCCTGGACCTGCCTGTCGAGCAATCCTCCAACCGAATGGTTCTCATTCAGTCGACGGATACCGTGGTCACGCAGCAACCACAGCACGCTGTCACCGACACTCACCCAGATCAGCGACTCTTTCTTAAGGCTGGCGGCTACGAGCGTCGTTCCCATACCCTGCAATTCCGCGGACGCTTGCGCACGGTCGTAAATTGCTAGATTTGCCTCTTGCAGGCCGGACAGCAACCGGTCCTTGGTTGCAAGGTCCGCGGGCGCTGCAACGAAGGCATCGCGGAAGCTCTTCACGGCCGTGGTACTTGCTACTTCACCGCCCGTGTGCCCTCCTAGGCCGTCCGCTAGGACCAGAAGGTGCAGATCGGACGGCCACGACAGGCACGCCGCAGAGTCCTGCTGAGAAGGGCGATTACCTTGGATCTGGCCCCAAGCGATGTCGGCTCCCACCGTCACTGCCCGTGCGGCTTCCGATCGGTCCAGTTGAAACTGTCGCCGCAAAGTGCGACAAACCGCAATGTCGTCTCGCCTAGGAGGATTTCACTGCCCGAAGGCAGCGGCGTCGGTGCCAACACGGGGTTTCCATTCAAGTACGTCAAGTTGGTCCCTGTTCCTGGTTGAAGGTAGAACCGGTTGCCCTTGGGGTCGTATGCAACGACTGCATGGGTGGAGCGCGAGATCTGGGAGTCGCCGAAGTCAAGTTTCACGCGGGCTTCTTGGCTCCTGCCGAGGCTGTTCTGACCGCTTCCCAATCGAAGCGAGGATCCCGCGCCGGGGCCGTCCACTACCACCAGCCATCCCACGACCGGGTCATCCATGGAGTCGTGCGCGGCCGTCGCCGCGCTCGGCTCGGAACCCTGTCGCGGAGTGGGTGACCTGCGCCAACCCCCTGCGATCACAGTTCGAGGCTCCCCGGTGTCGTTCGGATAGCTGTTCAGGGCGGCATCGCGATGGCGCGTGGCCGGTCTCGTGGGGGGCTCATCTTCAAAGGGTCGCTCGGGCTGGCTAGAGCCTGCAACTTCTGCGTCATCGTCGCCAATAGGATTCCGCTCCTTAGGTGGCTGATCGAGGTTCAGGCCGCCAAATAGCGAGCCAGTCCGCTTGGGTGTGTTGGAAGGAATCTCTGTAGGAATGCCGTCCTCGTTCAACTTCTTCGCCATGGCACCATTCTCCTTTAGCCTTCGTAGAGCCGGTTGATCAGTTTGTCGAGACAGTACTGCCCGGCGCTGTTGAGTGCGCCTTCTTCCTTGCCTTGGGCGATGTGGAGCACGAAGACCTGCACCGCGGCCATCAGCAATGCTAGCAAGGTTGTATTGAAGGCGATCCCGAGCTTCGTGGTCATTGCCGCAAACCACGCCTGTACATCGTCAGCCATATCGAGATCCGGCATGTCTCCGGCTGCTGAGAGAGCCAGCGCGATGCCCACGACCGTACCGATGAAGCCCAACGTCGGAATGAGCCAGACAAGGTATCGCAACATGTTGTACTTGAGCTCGATCTCGTGCTGCATCAGCTCCAGGCTCGAGTTCATTAGGCTGTTGGCCTGATCAATGGATCGACTAATCTGGAATTGCTGGACGATGCGCAGAATCAGTCGCTGGAGGCGGAAATGGCGGGCACCCTTCGCCTTCATGATGCTTCGATAGATAGGCACTAGGTCCTTCCCCCGGAACATAGTTGTGTCGTCTTCAGGCAGGATTCCTTGTTGCAACTGGTCGAGTTCTCGGTCCGCGCGGCGGAAGCGGATCCAGAGTTCGCCGAGGCCGAAGAAGAACATCAGCCACATGAGATTTTGGATCGTGAGTGGGTAGATTCCACTTCCCCTGTCCAGCAACAATGCCGATACGTAGATCTCGCCCGCCATCTGCTGGGGGGCCGGCAGGGCAACAGAGAGGATTCCGATCACGACGCAGCCCACCAGCATTGCTGCGAGGGCAGTAATGACCCGGAAGTGCTGTTCGTCGGTTTCGAGCGGATTCATTTCGCGTTCACCGGTCCGGGGTTGAGTTTGCTGCCCACGACGTTGTGTTGGGGGCGGACCGAAGCGGCAGCCCTCGGCTGGTGGCCTTTTATGGCGTGGGCGTTAGCTTCCAGCAAGTGGGCCAATTTCGCCTCGGACTCTCCGAACCGGAGTCTCTCATCGGGATTAACGTAGTTCTGCCTGAGCAAGATCCATCTGCCGCCCCGGAACACGCTGGTACCAAGAAGCGAGCCGCAGTCGGTCAAATAGTAGCGACCGGTCTTGGTCACCGTCAGTTCCGCGTGTCGGCGACTGACGGTCTCATCGCGGATTCGAATGTCTGAGTCGGGGCTGCGACCGATTGTTAGGGTTCGGGTCTTCATCAAACCAGATGCGTACCGTCCATGTCCATCAGATCAATCCATGGAGAGGAACAAGAGATGGGGCGATGGCTACTTCCGCTTCCGATGTGTGTGCATCGAAGGCCGAAACCGATACGGCGCTGATTCCTTGCCCATGTGGCGCGAACGGTGTCTAGTTCACAATGGCCGACGATCGAGGTATGCAACAGGGGAGTGCGATTGGTTCCTGAGCTCCGGGAATGCATGGTCTGACGTCGCCGCCGGGCGTATGCAAGCACGGCAACCCATGATAGATGATTCGCGAATGGCAGTGCAGTCTCAGGGGCGACGAGCGAGTCTCGGCCCGACCTTCGGAGCGAGAGGCCTAGGGGATGCTGGGCGTCAGGAACCCCGGCGGCGTGATGAGCACTTCGGATTCGACAATTCCGTGACGCACAGATCGCCCGCCAACGAGCGCGCCCGAACCCAAGGTGGCCGCCCTTTGCGATCATGTAGGGAATAGCTTTCGCGGCGAATTCCAGTGGTACGACGAGCCAGCTATTGGCGGTGAGGCGCACAGCATGAGCATGGATGCACAGGAGAATCGAGACTGGCTATCGAGCGGAACAGAACTGGGCGAATACGTGATCGAGGCCGTAATCGGTCAAGGTGGATATGGCGTGGTATATCGAGCCAGCCATCGATATTTGGGCACAGTGGTGGCGCTGAAGGAATACCTGCCAGCCACGGTGGCAGTCAGAGCCGGGGGGAGTGTGTCCCCACGCAACCAGTCCGTGGCCACTGATTTCCAGGAGGGCTTGCGGAGGTTCATAGAAGAGGCGCGGCACTTGGTCCAGTTCCGTAGCCATCCGGGAGTCGTGACATGCGTGGGTTTCTTCGAGGAACGTGGGACGGCGTATATGGCGATGGAGTATGAGGAAGGCCTGTCGCTGTCGGAGTTGCTAGCCAAGCGGGAGGCGGCGGGGAGACCGTTGGAAGAGGAAGAACTACTGCGGCTGGCGAAACAGGTGCTGGAAAGCCTAGCGGCGGTGCATCAGGCAGGGGTCCTGCACCGGGACATCAAACCATCGAACATCTTGATTAGGAAATCGGACGATCGGCCGGTGCTGATCGATTTCGGAGCGGCCAAGGAAGACTTCGTTCGGTATTCAAAGTCGAGTGCGCCGCATACTCAGGGGTACGCAGCAATCGAGCAAATGGAGGCCGACGGCGAACTAGGGCCATGGACGGATTTGTACGGACTGGGAGCAGTGCTGTGGAGGATCGTAGCAGGCGGGCACTCGTCCCACGAACCTTGTGTGCCCGCGGACCCGCTGAGTCGGATGGCGGCGAGATTTCGAGGGCAGGAGGATCCGCTACCTTCGGCCCGTAAGCTGGGTGCGGGTCGTTTTTCTGGCGTGTTGCTGGAGGCAATCGACAAGTGCCTGGAGTTGGAGCCGGCGGATCGTCCAGCGAATTGCGGGCAGTTGAGCGGCCTGCTGAGTGTGCTCCTCGATGAAGAGCCGATCAAGACGGTCCCGAACAGGAGCGCTGGTGATGGAATCGCGGGTAGTAGGTGCGAACCAACAGGGGCGTCTGTGAGCAGGGCTGAGCCACTTGCGGAACCTAGGGCCAAGCGGGGTCGTATTAGGCGGGCGTTGCGCGGGACGTCAGTAGGTCTCGCAACTACACTATTCGTCTTGGTTGCGTTGGGGCTGATTTGGTATTACGGGACAGGGATTTCAGTGTCGGAATTGAGACCGTTGTTGGAGTCGGCGCGGTCGGGTTCGGCCGATGTAGAAGCGCTGCGTAAGGCGGCCGCGTGGGGAGATGAGTTGTCTCGAATAGCGCTTACGCTCAATGGAGTACATAGGCCTTGGACTAAGGATGAAAACGTCATGTACAGACCCTACGATCCTTATTATTTTCCATTGTCACGTAATTCATTACCGCCTGATTACCTCGTTGAGAAGGCTGTGAAATGGTTGCACAAGGCCGCCGACCAGGGTGAGGTGCAAGCGCAACTATGGCTTGGTTGGATGCATCGGTTTGGCAGAGGTTTGCCAACAGACCATGCTAAAGCGGCGGAATGGTATCTTAAGGCGGCTGCGCTAGGGAGCCCAGAAGCCCAACGACAGCTTGGTCATGCGTATCACTATGGCCTGGGCGTGCCTAAAGACAACACCGAGGGATTGGAACTGTATCGCAAGGCCGCGGCGCAGGGTGATGTAGAGTCTCAGCTCATGCTTGGGTGGAGATATTCCAGACATTCCGAACGCATGGGTCTGCCTAACGACAACGACCATGCCAAGGCTGCGATTTGGTATTATCGCAAGGCGGCCGAGCAAGGCTCCTCCCGTGCGCAATATCTCCTAGGCCAAATGTATAAGAAAAGGGCTAGGAATAGACCTACCGATTATCCCTCGGCCTATGCTTGGACGAATCTAGCTGCAGCACAGAGCCTCGGCGAAGCGGAGAATCAAAGAGACCGTCTGGAATTGGAGATGACATCGGCTCAAATCGCCGAGGGCCAATCTCTAAGCCGAAAGATCGCTGAGGAAATCGCCGATCACGATCAATAGTCCCGGCCCGGTGCATACCAAGGACGAGTTGAGTTGAAGCTACCTTCCACCGGCACCGGATGCACAATCGCTTCTGACCTTGAAACCCTCACACCGATAGACTCAGACAACCGAACATCGTCAATTTTAGAATGTTACATTTCTCGGGGCTGACGGCTGGCGTCCTCGCGCAGGGCCACGTCGCGCACCCAGTGCACACGGTTCTCGATGCCCAAGGAGGCCCGGTTGAGCTGCAACAGCAGCTGGGGTGTCGCCACCTCCGGCGGCAGGCTCGTGAGCAGGTAGACGGTCTCCGGCTTGCGCTTGCGACCGTCCTTTTGTATTCCACCTTGCGCTGCACCTGCGCTACGCAGCGCACCCCGGGGAAGCTGATGTACGGCACTGCGGGGTCCAACTTCGACGCGGGGCAAGTACGGCGGACAGTTGGGCTTGCAGCTAAGGAGCACTCTTGAACTCTATATGGCCGCTGTTGGCGACCGAGCGCTGGCTGCCACTGTGAGTCTTGATGCTAATATGGGCCAACTAGGCAGGGTTGAAACCCCAATCATGAATACGAACGGACGGGCACTCAGGGACGAGCTGCCGAGCGGCACGGTGCTGGGTGAGTACGTGATCGAGTCCGCTATCGGGCAAGGTGGATTCGGTGTGGTGTATCGGGCTAGGCACATACACTTGGGAACGGTCATAGCGCTGAAAGAGTATCTGCCTACCGCGATTGCGGTCAGATCGAATGGGACCGTGTGTCCACGGAACCAATCCGTATCGGCCGACTACGGGGACGGATTGCAGCGGTTCTTGGAAGAGGCACGACGCTTGTCACAGTTGCGGAGCCATCCGGGAGTCGTGACGTGCTTGGGCTTTTTTGAGGAGCGCGGGACGGCATACCTGGCGATGGAGTACCAAGATGGCCTGCCTTTGTCAGAACTGCTGACCAAGCGGGATGAGGCAGGGAATCCACTAGAGGAGAGGGAATTGCTGCGACTCGCCGAGCACTTGTTGGAGAGTTTGGCGGCTGTTCATTCGGCCGGCGTACTGCATAGGGACATTAAGCCATCGAACATCCTGATCAGGCGTTCGGACGACCGGCCGGTCCTGATCGATTTCGGAGCAGCGAAGGACGACTTTGCAAAGTATACGAAATCGAATGCGCCGCATACGCCAGGGTACGCTGCAATCGAGCAGATGGAGGCAGATGGCGAACTAGGGCCGTGGACGGACTTGTACGGGCTCGGAGCGGTCTTGTGGAGGATCGTGGCAGGTGGGCAAGAACTCCACGAACCATTGGTGCCAACAGATGTGCTGAGTCGGATGGCGAGGAGGTATCGAGGGCAGGAGGATCCGCTGCCATCGGCGCAAGAGCTGGGCGCAGGTCGTTTCTCGACCACAGTGCTCGAGTTGATCGACAAGTGTTTGGAATTGGAACCTAGGGATCGCCCAACAGACTGCGGGGAGTTGCTCAGGCAACTGTCGACGCAGGTAAACGAAGTGCCTGACCAGAGACGATCACTGAATGAGGGCAAGCCTAAGGGCGGTGGCGTAGAAGCAGGACATGGGGGAGCGAAGCCGGTACAGGAATTGGCCGTAAGATGGGTTGAATCCGACCGAGGGTTGTGGATGACACAGGTAGCGCTGGCACTGGGGGTGGCTGCATTGCTATCGGTGTTGGGGGCAGGGATATTGTGGAAGGCAGGGAGAGATGCGTTGAATTTGGGACGGTTCAAGGTAGAGACAGATCCAGTCGGAGCGCAGGTAAAGCTCTTGGATCGGGCTGAGCAGTACCGATCTGGAATGGAACTCGATTCTGGGGTGTATCGGGTCGAAGTCAGCAAGAGTGGATATGAGACGCAGGTTGCGACAGTGCGGCACGGGGTTGGGCCGACAAACTTGATCGTGGTCCTGCAGCCAACCCCACAGCCGTCCCGACCAGAGAGGATCTACGTCGAGAGGGAGAAAAGTCTGGCGGAACGTTTTCTCGAATACCGCATGAGTCCCTCCTACCGGCGTCGGTAATGCCCTTCAGCTACAAGAAAGCCTAGTTTGAGCCGACCGAGCACGAACTTGCGGTGACCCGCTCACGACATCTTCCTAGCCAAGCTTGGTTTTCTTCTGAACGCAATTGACGAAATACGCGCCATGCTGCGTGAGGAGTCGTCGAAGGTGCCGAGAGCAGTCGAATTCGAGAATCGCCACAATTGTTGGGTTCGTCTATTCGACAAATCGGTCATTCAGCAATCCGACACCCTGACTTCGATGCTTCACGGATTGCCATCGCCAGAGGCTCCGAACAACGACGATGGTAACGATACAGAGCGGGATGTAAAGTGCATCATAGATGGCCTCCCTAGTTGACACACTTAGGAGTTCATCTAAGGATTCCGCAGTCCAACTATCGATCGCAAGCTTAAAGTCGCCAAGACTTGAGACTATCAAGATCGACCACCAAACTGGCAGGATTCTGGGGCGCGGTGCCAATGCCCAATCGTCAGTGTAGTCGGGATGTGATGCCTTGAAGGTCTCACGGAGGGCTTGATATGGTTTCCAAAGTGTCGCGATAGGAACGAAATACCATCCGACCGCCCAACCCGGACTATTCTCCATTCCAACGGCACCAAGCGCCCAAGCGTTTTGGTTCGTAAGATAGGTCCACCGCAAGAACAGAATCCGAGTTCCAAGAATCAAGATTGTACTGATTGCGCCAATCGCGCCTTCTCGTGCGTCGCTTATATTTGCCTCAGCCTCCGAAACTGGCACGCCTGATCGAATCTGTTGCAGTAGTTCCACCTCTAGAAGTCCGGACCAGAGCGATACCGCAGTGCACACGATCGAAACCCATAGAAGCACACGGAGGTGTTTCGAACTTCGCGAGAGGTCCCGGAATCCGTGATCATCAGATCGAGGGACTTGCTTACTGAGAAACGTTGTCATGGCAGAGGACCACCTCACACCCCGCGGTTCCGGAGTGACCAGACCGAGGCTCCGCTGAGTCATGCGTCATCCGCTAGGCGAACCCAACCGAATTGCATAGTCTATCACCAGCCTGCTCGTTTCCTAGCCCTGGTTCGCCAGGGATTCGGGAGATTTCGGCTCTCGGGGCTCTTCGGTGGGTTGATTGTGGCCAAAAGCACGCCCTGATTCGCTGAATAGACTTGGGGTATTCTTAATATATTCGCTAATATATGGTGATATCGTTCTGAAGCTCGCTGTAGTGCCAAGAAATTGCCTCTGGCCCTTGACGCCCGCCTTGCGCCTCTGACACCCTCGGACTCGGCGCCCCTGTGTTCATCCGCGCTACCAAGACCCACTCCGTCGGCGGCCAGCCTGGCTTCAGCTTCCGTCTCGTCCAGTCCCGCCGCTCGGGCTCCTCGGTCCAACAGAAAACCCTTCTCAACCTCGGCACCGACTATCCCCTCCCGCGCTCGCTGTGGTCTGACGTCACCCGCCTTACCGACGACATCCTGCGCGGCCAAGCCCCGCTGCTTGCCTCCTCCCCCGAGGTCCTGGCAGCCGCCGAGGACCTCGTCCGCCGCCTGCGCGCGCGGGGCTTCAGCGCCGACCAGCAGGCCGATGACGAGCCCGTCGCGGTACGCCTCGCCACCCTGGATCTGGACGACTCCCGCTCGGTCGGCGCCGAACGCCTCTGCCTGCAGGCTCTCGACGAACTGCGCTTGCCGGTGTTGCTGCGCCAGGCGGGGGCCTCCCCACGCGATGCCGCCATCGCCACCGCCTTGGTCGTCGCCCGCATGCTGCATCCCTCCTCCGAGCGCGAAGCGCAGCGCTGGCTGCGCGACAGCAGCGCGACCCTCGAACTGCTCGGCTTGGAGCACTCCGCAGGCGTTTCGCTGAACAAGCTGTACCGCACCTGCGACCTGCTCTGGAAGCATCGCGAAGCCCTCCAGAGCGGGCTTTTTGCGCGCGAGCGGGAACTGCTCAATCTGCCCGAGACGATCGTCTTCTACGACCTGTCGAACACGCATTACACCGGGCGCGAGAACCGCACCCTGCGCCTGTTCGGACGGTCAAAGCAAAAGCGTAACGACTGCCCGCTGGTGTCGTTGGCGATGGCCTTGGACGGGTCGGGGTTTCCGCGCCGCTGCGAGATCCTAGCTGGCAACGTGTCCGAGCCAGGCACGCTGCAGCCCGTCTTGGAGCGGCTCGATGAGGGCCGGGCCAGCGGGGCACAGCGACCGACCGTGGTGATGGACGCAGGGATTGCCAGCGCCGAGAATGTGCGCTGGCTGCGCCAGCAAGGTTGGGAATGGCTCTGTGTCAGCCGGGAAGCCAAGCCGGAGCGCCCGGAGGGCGCACCGAGCGCCGAGGTGCAGACCAGCAGCGGCTACTGCGTGCGGGCTTGGCCGCTACAGCCAGAGGCGGCTGAGACAGACCCAGAGCCGGAGCCGGAATTGCGGGTATACGCGCTGAGCGAGGGGCGCTTGCTGACGGCGGAGTCGATTCTGCGGCGGCACCGGGAGCGTTTCGAGGGGGCTCTGCAACAGCTGCACGAGGGGCTGTCGAAACCCCGCTGCATGAAGCGCTTGGAACAGGTGCAGCGCAAGGTCGGGCGGCTGGTCGAGCAGCACAAGCAGGTCTCGGCGCAGTACAGCGTGGAGGTCGTTGCGGGGGAGTCGGGCAAGGCTGGCGCCGTGCGTTTCAGTCGCAAGCCGCAGCACGGGGCAGCCGACGAGGCAGCCGGGGCGTACCTGTTGAGGACCAGCCATGTGGACTGGGACACGGAACGCATCCTGCGTGCGTACTGGGAGCTGACCGAGGTGGAGGCAACCTTCCGTTCGCTGAAGTCGGAACTGGGGTTGCGCCCGATCTGGCACCACCTCGACCGGCGCGTGTCGACACATCTGTTCGTGGCGGTGCTGGCCTACCACGCGGTGCATCTGGTGCGGACGCGGCTGAAGGCACGCGGCGTGCATCTGAGCTGGCAATCCATCCGGGACCGGCTGGCAAACTGGGTGCGGGTAACGACGACGGTGCAGTCTGCGGACGGCCAGCCGTTGTGCAGCCGCCAAGATGTGCGCCCGGGAGCGGCCGCCTACGAGATCGCCCGCGCGGCCGGATTGGAGCCGAAGGCGCATCGCCGGCAGATCCGCAAGGCGGACTGACGAATGCTCACAAAATGTAGTGCCAAGTGGGCCGAAAGTCGCCGGTCGATATGTGTGTTTTCAATGACTTACGAAATTTCTAAGTCACAAAATGGCGAACTAGGGCTAGGGGCGATGATCGCGATCGATACTTCCAACCGAGTGCGCCCCCAGCACGATCACTAAATCTGCCTCCGTTCGCTCGGGGTGACGTGGTACCGCGTCAGGATTCCGTTGCTGACCCGTGGGTTTGGGAGCATTTCGGATCGCTGAGTGAGTTGGAGTGCTGGTCGGTAGCTTGAGCCCACGCCCGGATTTGGTGCCACAGTGCGGTATCTCGGTTGTTGCGCTGTAACGGGTGCGAGTCGGTGACTCCGAGTTGCTCCAACTCGGCGAACGCCTGGGGCAGTTTTTCGAGGGTGCCGCAGACGACATGCACGTAGTCTGGATGCCTGAGGTTGGAAACTAAGGCGGCTTGGGCCGGCTGGTCTTCTAGGTCGCGCCCCAAGTGAGCGCGTCCCAGACGGCGGCGCAGGCCCTGCTTGGATTGTGCAAAGAAGTGCTCGATGACGTTGTTCGTACGCGCCACAAAGGCTTGCGCCCGGCCCGCGCTATCGCGCACGCAATGGCATTGACTTAGTGGCAGAAGCGCATTGACTTAAGGAAATCGGGTTCGGGCCCGATTTCCGGCGGCGTCAGCCCGCGGTTGCACTGGCGTTTCCGACTGCCTTGCGGTTCCTCCACTTCGTCTCGGGCTTGCGCGAACGGCGCGGGTAGGAGCGGCCCGGACGACGGCGCTGGCGGCTGGCCCCGATGCCGTCCAAGATCTTCTGCAGAGTGTCGCCAACCGCCTTGGCGCTGTGCAGGAACAGCCCTTCCAGATGGTGCCCTACCGTGTGCAGGGTATGGCGGAAGTTCGCCAGCACAGCCGGTCGCCCGTGCCCGTCGGGGCCCTGTCGGAAGGCCTCCTCGCTGTGGTTGGCGAACAGCCGCGAGAGGGCCGCCAGCGTGAAGTGGGCGTACAACTCTTGGCGTACCAGCCGCTCGGAGCGGCCCCGAAACTGCTCCAAAACCAGCATTTGCTTGGCGGTCTTGTAGTATTCTTCAAGGCTCCAGCGACCATGGTAGAGCCGGGCCAGGTCCTGCTGGCGGTAGCGCTGGGCGTCGAGCAGGGTGGTCGCGAGCGAGAAGACCGTCGGGCCGGCGGTGTACTTGACCAGCCGCACGCGCAAGGCCGGCCGGTTGGCTGCGGGCTGCGGGCTGTTGGCGTCGGCGGGTGCTGCGAGGGACACCAGCGCCTCGGTGTGGGCGGATTGGATGAAGGCCTGGAACTCGCTGTTGGCGTTGGCCTGCAAGCGGAACACGGCATGCAGGCCGCGCTCGAGGTGGGCCTGCAGCAGGGCGCGAGAGTAATACCCGCGGTCATAGACGACGACATCGCCGGGGGCGAGGGCGTCGAGATGCAGGCGGGCGGCGCGGCGCTCGTCGGCGTGCGCATGCAGGCCGAAGTCGATCGGCAGGCGGGATTGCAGCCGGTACAGGCAACTCAGCAGGCCTTGCGGGTAGTAGGCCGTCGGGCCGGGGGTGCGGTAGCCGGACTCCAGCAGCGGGCGGGGCAGGTTGAGCTTGGAGCCGTCCACGGCGAAGGTGCGGTGGCCGCGCCACAAGCTGTGGGGCGTGTCCGGGGGGAATTCGGCGAGCACGGCGCGGTGGATGCGCAGGAAGAGCTGCTCGTCGACCTTGGCGCGGGCCCGGCAGATCGCGGCCGGGGTGACCGGTCGCTGCGGCAGTTGCAGGTCCAAGGCGCGGCACTGCTCCCACAACTGCTCCAGCACCGTGGCGTAGCCCTGGCTGTCGGGCGTGAACACGATGCGGTACACGAACAGCACCACCAGCAGTGTGTTCAGCGTGCGCTGGCGGCGCACCCAGGTGCGGTCGTGGTCCGACGCCAGCTGCGTGAGTGTTCCGATCAGGCCCTGCCACAGTTGCACGAAGGCGTCGTCGGCCTGGGCCGGCGAGCGCTTCTGGCGGGTGCGCTTGGGCGGGCCGTCGAGCAGGATCGAGCGAAACTGCTTGTGCAGCGGGCGGACCCAGACCTGCTTGGGCGTGCGGGCTGGCTGCGAGGCGCTCGCCCGGGCCCCAGTGGTGAGCCCCAGGTACTGCCAGCCAGCCGCCAAGTAGCAGGTCCCGCGGTGCTTTTGCGGGTCGACATAGGTCTCGCACAGAACCGGTCGCGAACCGTGCGCCCGCTGCCAGTCGTGCGGCAGCTGGCGGACCGCCAAGCCCAGCGCGTGGCTCGCCAGCTGCGGCACCGAGACCCACGGAAACAGCAGATAGCGGGCATTGCGCACCACCAGATGCAGATACTTGCGGTGGGCCTGTGGCTGCCAGCCAAGCCACTGGTCGCGGCACGCGAGGCGGACCGCCGCAAAGTCGAACAGCAGGCAGCCCAGCGTACGCTGGTCGCGGTCCAGCAGGAAGTAGCGCAAGTTCTGGCCGAGCGGGTGGCGGTAGCCGAGCGGGTGGTAGCGTTCGACGAATTCGTTCCACTGTGCGACCGCCTCGGGAGCGCTCACGACCTCCAGCCGCAGCGGGGTCAGCGCGGCCAAGGGCCCCGCAATGGCGGGCTGCGGAGCGGAGCGCGGGCCCGGGCGCAGCGGCGCTTGGGGCCCGCGTCCGGCATGCTGCTTGGGCGGCAGGGTCAGGATCGAGAGCCGCTCGAGTTCCTCCAGCAGGCGCAGCGCCAGCTGAATCCGGTTGCGACCGGAGTGGGTCTGCCAGCGCAGGTGCTCGCAGATGGTTTGGCCCAGTTCGTTGCGGCTGAGCTTGGGGAACGTGCCGACGACCTCCT
Source organism: Bryobacterales bacterium (assembly GCA_965207255.1). Taxonomy (GTDB): domain Bacteria; phylum Acidobacteriota; class Terriglobia; order Bryobacterales; family UBA6623; genus VXMF01. Next base: position 4,182,836 of record OZ242276.1, read on the forward strand.
GGATGTCGGCGATCTGGCGCCGGGTGAGGCGTCTACCGAAGAAGGTGGTGGACTTGAGGTTCTGGATCAACGGGTCCAAGGCGGGGGCCCTCCCCATTCAACCTGCCAGAATTAGCACCGAAAGTCAAGCGCCTACGCAAAAAATTCTTTTCTGAATCACAAGCTACTGATTCCACAGATCTTACGCCTCTCGTCCACCAGATCAAACGCCCCACACCCTCAGTAAATGCCATTGATCGCGCACGACCGGGTGCCCGCACAACTGTTCGCCGTAGCGTTCTAAGTAGCTCAGCACGATGGCTTCCGGCTGGTCGGCGAGGAGCAGCCCCTGCGAGGCCTGCTCGCGCAGCTGTTGGTGGTAAGCTGCAGGTCGGCGGCAATCGCTTGCAGGCGCTGGGCGGCGGCCTCCGTTGAGAGGTCGGCAGTGGGGCCCGGGCGCTGTCCGCGCGGCAGTTCCTCGGGGGTCAGCCGTAACACGTCCCGCAAGCGCTGGAAGGTGCTCTCAGCGCACTCGAGGCGGGCCGCCAGGTGGCCCTGAGTGTCGAGCATTTTGAGATCGGCAATGGCCAGCGAGACTTGGCGCAGAAGGTGTTGCTCGCGCTGCGTGCGGGGCTCGGGCAGGCGCCGCTGGCAGGCGGCGCGGAACTGCCCGCAGCGGCGGTACAAGTCGAGTTCTGGCAGCGCGAAGGGGTAGGGCGGATGCTTGCGGGCAGAGCCCTCCAACAGCCACAGCAGCAGGGCCGGCAGTGGCTCGCGGACACCCGCTGGCAGCTGGCCGACCGGGCTCGGCCGGGTCGCCTTGAGCAACTCGCGCAGGCGCTTGCGCAAGCGGCTGCGGGTGAGCGCTGGCTGCGCAGCGAGGCATGGCTGTCATCGAGCAGGCGGTGGCCGACGGCAGCTAGGAAATGGTAGTGGCAGAGCAGGTCGGGAAGGCCCTGCTGGCGGTAGTCGGCGACGGCCTGCTCGCCGCCGCTAGCCAGGTCGCGCACAATCGCGAGCGGATGGCCAAAGGCGGCCAGCGTGCGGTCGACGGCCGGACGGAGTTCGGACTCGTTCTCGGAAGCGATCTTGACCGCGTGCAGAACCCAGTCGGTCCAGCCGTCCAAGCACACGAACGTGCCGCCCTTGCCGTGCTCGCAGGTGGCGTCGATAGGCAGGGGATAGCCTAGCGCGCAAGGCCGGTGCGCAGTGCCAATGCAAGCGTTCCAAGGCTTGCAGGAAGCGGTCGCACAGCGCTGTCAGGGAACCGTCCGAGAGCTGGATGCCTTGGCGGGCCAGTGCGGCGCGCATCTCTGCGCGCTGCAGGCGGCGCAGATAGCGCGCCAGCCCGACCCACACGAGCAAGTCGTAGCCGTAGCGCTGGCCCGGCGGGGCCAAGCGGGCCAGTTGTCGGCTGCCCACGCTCGGCTGGGACACGCCGCAGGCCGCACAACGCTTGCGCACTGCGCGGGCGCGCAGTGGGCCGGCCGCGAGGGTGACCAGAACGCGGGTGTGACTGTTGGCAATCACCAGCGTCCGTCCGCAGCGTGAGCAGTGGAGTTGCTCGGCGACGAAATCGAGCGTCAGCGGGAGGCCTGCGCAGGTGCGGGCGAGGCGGGCGCTGTGCAGCTCGCTGCAAGCGGCCTGGCGGGCCTGTGCGCGGAGTAGGGTCAGCAGCGAGTAGGCCCCCCTTTTTGGCCGTCTCCAGAGAGCTCGAAGCGCTCGAAGACGGCCTGCACGTGTGCCAGCCGGATGGGCGGGGAGTGAGCTTGCAGGCGCCGCGTGACCTCTTCCGGCTGGGCGCCGTGATGGCGCACCAGCACCAGCAACACGGCGATGATCACGTCCGCAGGCAGTGTTTCCGCCAGCGCCGCGGCCCGGCTGGCAGCGCAGCGCGCCAGGCGTGAGCGCCACTGCTGCTGGCGGATCTGGGGATCGGCCGAGAGGTAGACAAAGACGCCCTCGTGGCGCTCGCGGCAAGCCTGCCCGCGGCGCACTGCGGAGAGCAGGAAGGGCTGCACGGGGACCTGTAGCAGGGTGCGCAGTTCCGTGTTGGTCCAACCCTGCTGGCAGTGGGCAAGCAGGTGGCGGACGGTGGCGGCCAAGGAGCCGTGGCGCGAGAAGTGCACGTCGCCGAGCGAGAGCAGGCCGAACTCGTCGAAGCGGTCGGGGTGGCGGTCGGTGTAGAAGCGGCCGTTGTGGTTGTAACTGCGTTAGTGGCGGACTTGGGCGAGGTAGCGGAAGGTGGTGGCGCGGGAGGCGTTGCCGAGGGCATCTTGCAGTTGGGCAAAGGTGACCGGGGCATGGGAAGCCAGCACAGGAGCGAGCAAGTCGGGGGAGCGGCGGGGCATCATGGGATAGTATATGTCAACTGGCCGCACGGTAGCCATACAGTTTCACTTTTAGGCCGCAGACTGGGGTTGAGCAGGCGGCAGACGGCCAAAATCGGCAAGAAACGCCGGATTCGGGGGCGGAAAATGATACAGTATGTAGGCATCAGATACGTGTAAGCCCATCTATATCAACGATTTGCAACATCGGCAACCGAATTCTGACGCGGTACAATCAGGTACTGGGTCTGTTTGGAGTCAGCATTCACTAGACGTGGACCCCAAGCCAGTCGATTAGTCTGGTGATTGCGAAGGATGAGCAGCGTAGGTATGCCAAGAATGGTGGCTTGATAGCTCTCATTGGCGGCGAATGATCCGAAGGATTTGGAAATGACCAAGGACATCGCTCCGCCTGCCGGAATCGAAGCTTCACTCCTCTAAGGTGGTATCGGAAACTCGACTGGAGGAAAGCAATCACAGGGAAGGACATTAGCCGTGACAATCAGCATAATTTGGAAAGCTAGCGACGGTCGAGACACATTCGGATTCGATGGAGTTCAACAAGAATGGACGAGCAAGACGCCGCCTGATCACGCTGGGCGATCAACGCCCCCAAGATTTGAATAGTTGCTCCTTCCATACTCCAATTATGCGCTTGCTATGACTCCGAAAGGCAACTGGTAGGTTTCGAACATATAGTTCTCGGTGACGCCTATCAAGAGGAGCTGTTCCTGCGATACATCCTGTCTCGATACTCCTGGTTGTACGATGAAGATCTTGAGGTGGACTGGACAGAGGTAGCTCATTTCCCGGATCGTCTGCAGCAAGTCCCCGTCGCCGATTTCAAAGCGACTGGCGTCCCCGCGTTCGTTACGTGCCGCTTCACGCCGCAGAAGATGGGTGAAAAGGTCCGTCCGCTTTTCCGGCGAGGACATCCACGACACGCTCTTCTGCGCCTGACCGCACACCTCGTACAAGTCCGTGATTCTCTTTCCCGGCATCGCCCGTTGAGAATACTTGCAATGGAAAAACTCCACATCGACGCTCGTCGGCGCTGCTTGGTCTCCGGCGAGGCGAATCGCGACTACGTCCGCTGCCTCTCCCTTCCCGTCATCGTCGAAGATCATGACGTAGTCGCGGCCCTTAAGTTCTCGAATGACACGGGCCTGTATGGAGTTCTGATCTTTAGCTGTTCCCTGCGATTCCTTCCTGATGTCTACGCCGGTCCAGTCCCACACCTCGATTTTCACGGCGTCGTAGGGAGAAACGCTCTTCGTCAACCCCACATACTGGTTTCCGTCTAGCGCAGAGCCGTCCGCGAACCAGAACATTGGCGGGTTGGCGTAGAAGAAGTCCGTAAGACGAGATACGGTGGTGCGACGCCGCACTTGAGCTGTTTGATGACTGAGCACGATGAAGCGATAATTCGGAACTTCGTTCTCCTCGAAGAGTTGTAGCTCGACTTTGATTTGCGTGGACTCGGACGCGATTGCAAGCTTGAGTGTGCCGTACAAAGCTGGATTGACGACCGATATCTCTAAGTCGCTGATCGCGTGCTCCTGGCCACCAAACACAACGGACCACATCGCCTCGGGAGTCTTGTACATTTCCTCCGGCCAATCAACAGCAATTGGCATCTTTGCGGGCCGTTCCGTAATCGTCTTCGCGTCAAGCGTGCCTCTGAGCACATCGTCTGGGTCAATATTGGTGTCCAGCAGTTTTGCGCCAATCCTCTTGCACCAGGCCGAGAACTCGTCCACGCGGTCGCGCCGGTGCGACCAGATACGCCCCTTCCGCGATGCGCCAACTGTCACGCGCTGGCCGTCTTCGAATCCGTTTCCTGAGAGGACCGACTTTCTTGCACGTCGGCGCTGGAGATCGGTGAGCCCGGATTCGACATCGGCACCCATCCTTCCCGTGTATCGAACGTTTCGGCCCAACTGCTCAGTCAGGCCGACGTTTTGGAGCCGGAGACGGTTGACACCAGCGAACGTCCGGAAAACCTGCTGTCCTCTGATCAGAGCCACGTCGCCACTAGCGACTGCCTCAGCAAGCGCCTTGTACTCACCAGCATTTGCGGAGCCGTGTATAAAGAGCAGATTCTGTTCTGGCGACCAAATCACGACGTACAGCTCCCATTCCCAGCTAAAGAGACTCTCTACGGCGGTCCAGTCCCAGACTTCCGAACATGGTGCGCGACGAGTTTGTCACTAGAGCGCCGTGATGGGGCTCGGCGGGTTAAACTGCGAACACCCCGTCGGGCGGGCTCGCAGCAGTGTCGGGAAGGATCTCATAGACCAAGCGCAGATTCGTGCCCGGGTAGAGCGTGCGGGTTTGGTTGAGTTCCTGCAGCAAGGGCAGCAGGGCACGATCTTGGCCCCGGCTGGCTTGGTGCAGCAGGCGTACCGTGAGCGTGCCGGCAGCCGCGTCCGGCACGAGGCTGGCATCGCTGCACATGAGTGCCTTGATCAAGGCGCGGGCGGTTTCGGGGCGGCTCAGGCCCGGTGCCAGCGCGGCCGCCATGCGCGTCTCGGCGCGGTAGGCGAGCATGCGCACGGCATCCAGCAGCACGCGCAGCGGCTCGGCCAGCGCCTGCGGGCGCTCGTTGGCGGAGAGCTCTCCCACGCGCACCTGGCGCGGTAGCTGGCGGCGTGCGATTTGCAGTCCCTCCAAGCGCCGCTCGGCGGTCTTGACCTGCGCTTGCAATTTGGTGGCCGCCTCGGAGCCGCGCTTGGCTTGCGCCCGGCGGCGGTGCAGATCCGCGCACTGGCGGCTGTACTTGGTCACGGCGTTGTCGAGGTAGCGCCACAGTGGATTGACCACCACTTCGTCCTCCGAGACATCCTCCAAGGCGTGCTCGGCCAGCGTGTCAAGTCCGAACTCTTCGCGCATGTACTTGAAAAAATTTTCTTGTGTCCAGCGGGACCGCAGCAGGCCCGCCACCTCTTCCAGCGGCAGGCTGGGATGCGTCGTCACGAGCGCCGGCTGGCGCTGCCCCGGGCCGGGCTCGCCGCGCCGCTCCAGCGGCTTGCGAGGCTGCCCGCTGCGCCCCGTCTGCGGCCTGCGGCGCTCGATCCAGAAGCGGATCTCGCGCAGCTTGCCATGCTTGCCTAGATCCAGCTCGCGCTCGGCCCCCCAACCCTCTAGCTGGACCGCTCCCAGCGGTCCCGGCACCGCAAAGCGCTGCGCTTGGAACTCGTCCCGCGGCCACTGCTCGGGCTGGGCGCCCTTGTGCCAGCTGATGACCGCGATGCCCTTGCGGCGCAGCGCGGCGAACAGCGCCGGGCTCCAGCCCGCACGGTCGAACACCAACGTCAGGCGCGGCTCCTGCTCGCTGGCGGGGTCCGCCCCGGCCAGCCCCCACTGTTCCAACTGCGGCACGATACGTTCGCGCAGCTCGCGCACCAGCGAGCTGTCGAGGGCCTTGTGCAGGCACAGCAAGGGCGCCCCGCCCAAGGCACCCACCCAGTAGCTGGTGGCGGCCGGCAGGCACAGCTTCTGGCGCGGCACGAACTGCTTCGGCAGCCGCCCCTGGCCGGTGTAGACCTTGACGTGGCCGTCCACGAACAGGGTCGCCACCGCCTCGGGATGCTCCTCCGCCCAGTGCTGGGCCAAGGCCGCCCGCCAGCCGGCGACGGCCTCCGGCTGGGCCAACTGGCGCAAGCGGCGGCGTAGCGTGCGCGGGCAGGGACAGCGGTCCAAGCCCAGCAAGTGCCCCCACTCGCCGGGCTGCTGGTAGCCAAGCCGTTCGGCGTTGCGCACGCGCAGCAGCAACAGGAAGGCCAGCGTGAGCAGGATCGAGCGCACGCCGTAGAAGCCCGCCGGCAAGCTCAGTTGCCCGCTGTGCGCCAGCAGGCCCTCGGCCAGCAAGGCGGGCAGGGCCGTCAAGACGCCGCCGCCGGCCACCGCCGAGGCGGGCTGGGTGAAGTCCGGCTGGGCCTCGCCCAGCTTGCCCACGCTGGCCAGCAGGCGACCTTGCCGGTCGTGCGTTGCGCGGCCCTGCGGCGTCTGCGCATCGCGTCGATTGCGCTCTTCGCGATGCGACATCGCGGGGGCGGCGCTGGTCCCGCCGGCCGCGGCCGCGAGCGTGCTCAGGGGCTCCTCCGCACTCGTTTGAAGAGTCTGCGAGCCGGTCGTGGCCGGGTCCGATTGCACTGGTGTCGGCTCTGCGGCGGGCTCCGCCTTAGGCTCTTCAGATGGCTCTTCAGCGGTCTCTGCCTGGGGTTCTTCAGCAGGCTCCGCCTGGGGCTCTGGGGCGGTGTCCAACCGGGGCTGGTCAGCAGCCTGCACCTGCGGCAACAGGCCCTTGAGCTTGTAGTTGCGCAACGTCGAGTAGCACAGCTCCAGTGCGCGGGCGGTTTCGCGCAGGCTCGAGCCGTCCGCTAGCATTTGGGCGGCCTGCCGCAGCACCTCGGGATCCTCGATGCCGTGGTGCCGCCGCAGCTTGAAGGGCTTGCCGAAACCGCTCTGGCCCTCGCTTTGCAGGCGCTGCACAGCGCGCAGCACAGTGCGCGGATGGAGTTTGAAAGCGCGGGCCAGTTCGGCTTGGCTGGCGAGTTGGACCGAGGCGCATTGGGCCATGCAGAAATTGCGGGCGCGCTTGTCATCGGCGCGATGGGAGGCGAAGGGCACGGTGAAGGCGAAGTAGATCACCCGCTCGCCCTCAAAGAGCAGGCTGAGGCGCTCGCTGACGGCGATGGCGTCGGGGGGCTGGAATTCGAGCGGGGCGGTCACGGCAGGGGCCGGGTGGGGGTTGGCAGGCCGTTTCATAATGACATTATAAAATAGCCGCCTTGGGCGAGTCAAGCCGGGAATCGCAAGCGCAGGAATCGCGCAAGCCGTTGCCATTCAGGCGGTTACAGGAAAGCGTCTATCGATGGCCTGTGCCACCATGTTCGGAAATCTGAGTCCAGGGACACGCGACGGGCGGTGATGACGACCAGCGTGTGCTCTTTCTCGTTAATGGTCTCGTGGATCTGGGCACAACCCTCAATCGCTGGAATGCCTTTTCTAAAGTTCTCTGGAGCCCAGTGGTCGCACTTCGTCTGGTAGACGACTGTGCTGATTGCGGGTTGGACGGTCTTCAGCGGAATTTCATTCGTGAAATGTGTGAACCCTTGTAAGAACTCTTGGAGGGACAGTTGTTCGCCGATCATTCTGTCGCTCAGTTCTGGCAGCAGCACGTTCCAGTCGGGATCACGCGCATAAAGCTTCCGGAGTTCCTCCCTCACCTGAACGTCGGCGGTGTTGGCGATAAACGTTGCATCTCCCAAATCCGGCCGCGATCGTGTGAACCTCCCCGCGAGCTGCAGTGTCACTGCAAGCGACTTCCTGATATCGTGAAACGCTGCGATCTTGAGCTCGGGCAGGTCAAAACCTTCGCCGAGCATATCTACGCACACGACGATCCGCGATGCTCCACTGAGAATCTGCCTCCGCGCAGCCTCACGCTGACGGATCGATGTGATCCCTGTGTGAAGCTCGACTGGATTAAACTCCTGGTACTCGTTGTAGATTTGAAAGACTTCCCTAGCGCGGGCGACGCTCTCGACACGCGCCATCAAGACGTGCCCTTTAACTGTGTCATCGCGGAGTTGCTCGACGGCCTTGGCCGCAATCACCGCGTCTGCCCGCTTGCGGTTGAACTCGACCACTCGCCGGAAGCGGATCGGCTTGAAATAGCCTTCCTGCTGTGCCTTCTTCAGCGGATACGTATAGACGATTTTGCCGTCAGGCGGCTTTCCGTCCTCTCTGAACGGCGTTGCCGTGAATTGCACGATTCTCCGCTCTCGGAACCGCTCCTTGAAGGCCCGCCAGGTTGGAGCTTCGGTGTGGTGTGCCTCATCGATGAACAGGTAAGGGCAATGATAGGCCATGCGCTCCTGCACAGTGCGGCGGCACTGGCCTGCAATGCTGCTTGTCACGACGATGACGTGACAGCATCCGAACACCTGGTCAACGTCTGCTGCGCTCTTCGGTATGTGGCGGAGGACGCCGACAATCGGATGCCTGGAGCCCACCGATAACACGGAACAGCCGGGCTCCTTCAGTATGCCGAGCGTGAGAAACTTTTCGGCTATTTGCAGCCTCAACGCATGCGTCGGAACCACTACAAGTAAACGCTGGCAGCGGGCGGAGACAAGTATCGAAATCATTGTTTCCGTCTTTCCCGTGCCTGTGGGCATGACAATGGTAGCTGGCGCGTCCGACACTGACCAGTGCGCGTGGATTGCGTGAACGGCGCCGATCTGCGGTCCCCGGAGCCCCTTTATTCCCTGATCCGCATCTTCTTCAATGTACGAGAAAGCTCCGGTCCATGACTCCAAGACTCTTTTGATCTCATCCTCGCGGTCGAACGCTCTATCGTTCAGGAGTGGATGCTTGATCCACATGCCATCCCGGATGTCGACATCGCCGTTAACGTCTGCAATCGCTGCCTTGATTGCACGAGAGTAGTTTTCTGGAATTTGCTTCGCCTTGGGAACTATAAGCGTCTCTTCTCCGTCGTCCTGTGATTGGAACAGGAATCCTCGAAGGCTGCCCCGGCTGAACCGGGCGAGTGTACCCTCAAGTTGGCGGCTGCCCTGAGCGATTTTCCGGATCACGTTCCCAGAGCGGCATTCGTCTATCGACACGACGCGCGGTAAGGTAATCAGCATGAGCGACTAGCGGCGACTCGCCGGAACGGAAAGCTTGTGTATCGGGCAAGCGGATTCAAGCAATAAGTCTCTTAGATTGTGCCACATCACTGGGATCTTGCAGATCGACTGCTCGGCTTGCCCGGACAAGAGAATTGCGGCGCGGTTTCTGGCTGTGTGGGTAGGGAATCTAGAGTTCTCATTAGACGCCCCAACTGACAGTCCCAGATCGTGAGCACCTGCCACTCCATCCACTCCGGAGCGACCGTAGCCGCTCACGACCATCGAATTCGAGCTACCGCGCATCCTGTCGGTCAATAGCTGACGGTTCGTGACTCCGGAGGCGCTCCTTCGACAGGAATGGGGGGCGGCGGGGCTCGGACGACACGGGTCGTGTGCGCACCGACGTGAAGAAGCTGCGGGTGAAGCTCGCCGACGACGCAGCTGACCCTACCTACATCTTCAATGGGCACGGCATTGGCTGTCGCATAGCGGGCCGGTCGGTGTGTAGGAAGCCTCAGAAGAGCCTCGCCCTCCAGCAAAGAGAACGGGCTGCGGAACGAGCCAGAGAGTCACGGGCAACACTCTCATCCCAAACGATCAACAATGCTAGGCGATCAGCCCGCGCTACGGACCTGTACAGAAAAAAGGAACAGCGATAAGAACAGCATTGAAGCTTGCGGAACTGACAGGGTGGTGCGGCTTCCCGCAACCACCCACAACGTTGCAACCGATGTACCAAGACCCTCAAGCAGCGCCGAGCCCGGCTGCAGTCGTTCCGGACACATGTCCCGTCATCTTCTTGTTCGATCTCAGCTGGATCTGGAGATTGGGGCGAAAGTCAGGCTGAGCCAGCATCGTGCTGGCTTCTCCAGCCTGCCCGTACGACGATCGTTCTTGCATCAAGCGGAATCGGACAGTAAGCAGAAACAATCATCGCAAGAGGCAAAGCCAAGCAGCACCGTTGCATGGACATCACTGATTCTCGCCCGGCACTCGCGTCCATCTGCCGTGCAGAGTTCGAACCGAATCGCTTGTGCGGCAGGGCTAACCGCCCACCCCAACCTATCGCGGCCGGGCCGATTGCCATCTCCTTCCTGACACGGTACCGACAGCCGGCGGAGATGGTCGCCGAAGTGCTGGCCGGAACCAATCCTGGCGCGAATCGTGGGGAACGCCTACAAGCGGGACCGCTACTGTCGGATCTGCACGCGGACCCCACCCAAGAACCGGGCGAGGGGTGCAGGGGCAGCCCCTGTCCTGCCCGGGCGACCAGATTCGGTTCGAGCACGCACGCCCATGATTTAAGGAACAGGGCTAGGTGATTGACTCCACACCCTACCATATGTTGTGGTTAGGCTCGTGGGGCGAGATTACCCCAAGAGACAGGCCGAGTTCGAGGAGCGATTCGCAACCGAAGAGGCCTGTCGGGCATACGTAGCTCAGTTGCGATGGCCCGACGGATTCGTCTGCCCGCGCTGCTTGGCCGGATCGGCTCGGACGGCCACTCGGAACCGCTTGATCTGCCATGCCTGCCGCTATCAGGCAGCGGTCACAGCCGGAACGATCTTCGAGGGCACGCGCAAGCCTTTGGCCATGTGGTTCCGAGCGATGTGGTACCTGACAGCCCAGAAGAACGGAGCCAGTGCGCTCGGGCTGCAGAGGGTGCTCGGGCTCGGGCAATACCAGACGGCCTGGACCTGGCTGCACAAGCTGCGGCGGGCGATGGTGCGTCCGGGGCGCGAGCGGCTGTCGGGCACGGTGGAGGCGGACGAAGTCTATGTGGGCGGCAAGGCGAAGGGAATGCGCGGGCGGTCGCTCGAATAGAAGGCCCTGGTCGCGATCGCGGTGGAAGAGGACGGGTCCGGCTGAAGCGGGTTCCCGACGCTTCGGCGGCGAGCGTGGAGGCGTTCCTGCTGGAGGCTGTCGAGCCCGGCAGCGTGATCCGCACGGACGGCTGGCGGAGCTATGCGCGGTTGCGCGAACTGGGCTACCAGCACGACAAGGCGGTCACGAGCGGGGATCCGGGCCGCATGGATCGGGACTTCCCACGGGTTCACCGAGTCGCCGCCCTGCTCAAGAGGTGGCTGTTGGGGACTCACCAAGGCGCCGTCGAAAAACAGCACCTGGACTACTACCTGGATGAATTCAGCTTCCCTTTCAACCGCAGGACATCCCGTTCCCGCGGCCTGCTGTTCTACCGCTTGCTGCAGCAAGCGGTCGCGACCGACCCAGTCCCGCGCAAGACGATTCTCGGAGGCCTCGCGAGCCCAACGAGTTGCTCGGGAAGCCGATGTGGAGTAAAGCACCTAGCCCAATTAAGGAAATATACAGCCTTCCCGGCATAGTCCGCTGACCATCGGCGCGCAAGGTTTCCACAGTCAGTCTATTCTTCTCTTCGTGGGTCCGCGATCTTGTGGAGGGGCAAATGGGGAGGGCTTCGAGAGTTTCGAGAGGAGCGGCACGTTCAGTTGCCGGCCTGCTTAGCAACAGGCTCCGCTCCACACCTTGTCGACTCCCACCCTATGGTCCGCCTCAAGGGACCACCGCAGTCCTTCTGGACCTCGGTCAACCTCTGACTGAACCTGTTGGTTCCGTATCTCGTGATCTGGATTCGATGCGCCGCCTGACAGACCGCCGCACCCGTTCGAAGTCGCGCTCCCTCCTGGACCCCGCTTCCAAAGCCTCCCTCGTTACGTTCGCGTGGTTCTCGCACGCTCGTGTCCCAGTTAGGTTACGACACCACGGCGTATTTCCGTCGAAAAGCCTCGGCGTAGTCTTCGTCCTGACAGATACAACTACGTCGAGAGTCTTTAGCCACTGGATACACTTGAAACCGTTCCTGGGGCTTGAGTACGTCGAGTTGCGCGATTGTGCTGTGTTCCGGTTCGCTCTGACCCAGCCTGACTGCGGCGGCGGCGAGCAGGACGCCGGCCAAGGCGGACTGGTGGGCCAGTGGGACATGAACATCATCGGCGGGGACACCGATTGCATCCAGCGCAATCACGGCACCACCGCAAAAGCCCTCCGTATACAGATCACGCAACGACCGGCCCTCGAAGGGCAAGAGTTTCTCGAGCGCAACGCCACGTGCTGCCGCTATCGCCTCCAACAAACTCCTTGTTGCACCCTCTTTCGTGTGAAGCAGTTCCCGTACTTCCATCAACCGGTCCGAAACGCCAAACGACTCGGCAATGATTACATCCTCGCTGCTTTGCTGACCATTCGGCTGGTACAGGCAGTTCACGCACGCACCGCTCGTGAAGTTGTGGACGGATACACCCAAGTCGCCTGGCTGAGTCCATGCGTTGGCGATGCGACGGGGCAACGATGCCTGTGCTGCGCGACGATCATTCGCCGAGTCCAATGCCAAGAGGAGGACATCAGTCTTGTAACCTTTCCTCTCGAGGAATTCTGCCAAGCTGCACCTGTACGCTTCAGCTCTCAGTGGGTCGGCGAACTTTGCGGCCAAGAACTCTGCCTTTGGCTTGTTCTCGGCGTCTCGTTCGGCCAATACGTAGCGTTGGAGATTGCCTAGGTCAATCGATTCGTTATCCACGATCTCGATTGATCCACTAACCTGAGCGTGAGACAGGGCCCAAGCTGTCGCGTTGCCGACGGCACCCGCGCCGGCGAGAACAAGGCGGCCAACATCGCCCTTGACGTCGTCGTCGTCCGAGCCACATGCAGCCGGAATTGCTATCTCCAGATCGTGTTCGAGTTCGGCTCCTTGCAAGAACAGGTGCCGGAACACATCGGCTGCGGCTAGACACGCCGCTAGTCCTGCGCCAAACGGGTTGTTGCTGCTCCCGCACGTCTGCGGATCACTACTCGACAGTTTTGCAGTCCATCCGCTACATCCAGCGAAAAGGGTTCGGGGTACCTTCCGTCCTCCGCTCACCGAACCAACGACCACCTCTACCGTCGGCGTCTGCGACAAGTCGACCCTTGGATTCACTCGCCTCGCCAACTCGGCAACTTCGCGGCCAGCGCCGCCATTGGATTCATCGCGAACCGATATTGCCGGATACAGACGAGCGAACAGCCGAACTAGGAGGTCGACGGCTGCACGGCCCTCACTTCCAGTAGCGCCTGACCCTAGGGCCACCCCGACGCATACTTCTCCCAACATCGTCTCTAGACGCTTTTCGTCCAAACCGGAGATAGCTTGTGCAATAGCGATGGCGTTGCGACGAAAGTAGTCAGGTGTTGCCACGGATCACCCCTCCATTCGCAGGATGCGCCGAGAATCAGTTGGTGATAGCTCCTCCCATCCAACGCGGACCAAACGATATAACGCGGTATCGGGTCCTCTCACGCCGTGCCGGCAGAAGTCCGGAACCACCAGGGACAGGCCGCCAAGTGTGGTCACCATCGGAAAGGCGTCATCCACATCCGAGTGAAAAGCTTCGGTCGGGTGGGAGTGCACTTGTACCGCAAGCCGTTCGCCATTCTCGTACAGCCACCGATTTAGTCGGTCTAGTTCATCCCCCTCCACACGAACACAAAGCCCACTCGCAAGTTGGTAAGCGGTTTGATGGGGACTATGAAACGTCCTGACCAGAAAGCGCTCCTCATCAATAACGCCGCTCCACAGCACGAAATGCTCATTTCGGCCAAGTCCAGCTTCGCGTAGTACTCGGTCTGTCTCATCACAGATGCGTTCAGGAACAATGAACTTGCGGATTGAACGGAAGGTCTTCATTCTGGTGCCACGCCGAAGCGGAACCCCACCTGCGGAATCATTTGCACATTGAATCCCTCGATTGGTTCCAGGCCGTACTTGGAAACGATTTCCAATAGCCGTATTAGTCGCCCACCACCAGAGGGTCGATACAGTTCCCAGTGGTCTCCGTTGTGCGCAGGGTGCTCGTGATACTCGCGGACGCCTGCAACGCAAAGAAACGGGATGTCTTCTGGCCCGTACGCTTGCATGAGAGGTTGCTGAGTCTGCAGTTGCAATTGCACGTTTCCCTGGATCACTGCCGGCGCCTCGGTCCCTGGCAGCGACCGCAGCAACGGCGTGGGCAACTCGCGACCTCTGTACGGCACACACGTCAACGGATGGACGAGCCGTACCGAGGGCGGTGCTGCGTCATAGTTCGTGTAGTCAAACCACACCCCGCACGCGATCGAGATTGGTTGAGTCTTCGCGGTCGCGAGAATCACCAGCGCACACGGGAAGTCAGCTCGGACGAGAAACCATCCGCGGCGTCCATACTCTTCGGCCTGCGACCGGAATTCGGCAATTTCTCGGTCGAATTTCTGGCGAGAGACAGCTGGGTCTGCGAACTGCGACCTATCCCACACAGCTGCCGCCCACGCCAGCCTTCAGGCTCAGGAACAACGTCGCCCCTTCCTTGATGCTGGATTGCGCAATCTTTGTCCCCATGTCTATGACGGTTCCGGAACCGTCCCGAAGCTCCCAATTCTCTATCGGTTGGCCCGAATTGCCCGACTCATCCAGTGCTTTCGCAGCGGCTTCCCGGAACTCCCACCTTAAGTCGGCATTCACCGGGACCGGCTGTCCATTGACGACGAATTTGAGGTCAACGTATTTGTTGCTCATCACAGTCTCCTCCTCGACGACGTTCAGGGTACTCAAGGTGCACACGTCGTACTGTGGGTATTATGCACACTCGCTGTCTCGATTGCAAGTGTGGGGTTGCAGGGGCAGTGAGCGCTCGTGGCCGAAACCCCACAACCGGACCGGACCCCAGGACGGTACTGCACGAACTAGCCTGGCTGCCGCAAACTCCCTCCGTCCGCTAGAGCGGTCCGTTCGGGCGCATGCGCAGGGGCCCCGACTGCACCAGACGCGGCAACGCTAGAAGCGTCAGTGCCGTGACGGATCACAGGCTCTGTAATAGAAGCAGAACCGCTGCTGATGACAATGACGTGCCCCGTTTCCACGTCCGCGAATTCGCGCTTCGACACAGCGTGGCGGTTCCCGCTGTTGCGGGCAACCTTACATCTCCCGTGCATGGTGCGGGGACGGAGCCGCCGGCAGAAGGGAACGGCCACAGTTCCGCTTCCGCCATGCGGCATGTTAGCGCTGGCCCGTTTCTGGCTGGAACGGTAGCTTACAGTCTCTAGCCCGATTTCATGCCGTCGGGGTGAACTGCAACGCGATCATGTGAGTTTATGGCGACCAAGAGCTGCACACATTGATTGTCGGTGTGAGTGCCCAGGTCCACGCTGTTGGCAAGACCAACAGAAACGGAGCAGAGCACAGATGCACAGATGGGAAAGGAGTACGCTGCTGAGGCACTATCTGAAAGAGGGCGGATCGAAGACGGTGCTGTCGCGGCGATTCGGGGTGAGTCGCCGCACGATCCACGAGTGGGTCGAGACGATGTAGTTGGACCGGGATCTTGAGGGAGACGGGACGCGTTGGAGGGCGAGACCGCCAGTGGGTCACAAGCTGGATCCTTACCAGGAGATCATCGCGGGGCGACTGGACGAGTTTCCCCGGTTCTCAGCGAAGCGCCTGTACGAGGAGGTACGGGCGGCAGGCTACATGGGCGGGTACTCCTGTGTGACGGACTACGTTCGGTCGGTGCGGCGGCGGGAGCCGGCGCAGACGGTAGTGCGGTTCGAGACGCCGGCGTGGCCGGACTATGGAGAGCAACGCGTTCTGGTGAGTCAGGGGTGGACTCGCCTCTCTCGAGGCCCGTATCGACCGCCCTTCTCGGTAGTGTGCAGTTGTCGGTTGCCAATTGACACCCGCTCGCTGTCGGCCACCTGCACGCTCTTCACCGAGACCCCGATCGAAAGACGACAAGGCGCTCCGGACCGACGCCTGCACCTACATTTCCGACCAGGAGGGCTTCCTGTACCTAATGGCGGTGATGGACTGGGCCACCCGCCGGGTGCTCTCCTTCTGGCTATCCGACTCCCGCGATACTCGCTTATGCACCGATACCCTCGCAGGCGCCCCGAAGCGCGACGGCCGCCCCGAGATCTTCAACACCGATCAAGGCAGTCAGTTCGCCAGCTTGGAGTTCACCTCCGCAGTCAAGGACTCCGGATTTGCCATCTCGGTGGACCGCACGGGCCGGTGTATAGGCAACATCTTCAGCGAGCGCTTGTGGTGCCCCCCCAAGTACGAGGCCGTTTGCCTGGACGAGTTCTCGGACGGCTTCCAATCCTAGGAGGTGATCTCCCGATGAGTGGCGCTTCAAGACTCCAAGCGCCCTCACTCGGCCTTGAGACGTTCCACCCCTGCCGAGGACTACGACCGTGGACTGCCGGCAGAGACCCGAAAGAAACCCTTTCGCTTCACCCCCTCTCTCCCGCTTCCACCGGAACATGACGATGTGTTAAACAGAACCATGGCGGCATGACCTACTATCAGAGATACACATTGTTTCTGCCGCAATGCTGTCCTATGATACGGGACCACGTCACCAGTTCCATAGAAAGGAGAACGGCGAATGTCCGATGCAGTCAACTTTGACGTCAAATTCGTACCCGCCGGCACGGGACCGGCCGTCTGGGATGACCCTTACGCCGACGAAGTCGTCCACCGGTTCATGCCCCCGGAGCGTAAGCACCCCCCGATGCTCGGCGTCATCCACATGGGCGCCGTTCGCCCGACCCCGTCGGTGCTGCGAAATGTCGTCGTGACCCCTGCCGAGGATGTAAAGGCAGGCCGATACGGTAGCTGCTCTTTGTTCATTTGCAGCGAGGACGAGGACACGCGAAGCGTGATTGGGGATATTGCCGCATCCCAAAACGTTGCCGTGTTCCTATGTTCCACTTACGCAGACGTCAAGTATGCGGAACCCGTTGGCGTTTTGACTGCCAGAGACCACGAAACTCTCAGCCTAGTCTTCGAAGCCGGTGGGACCGTAAACGCATTGGGCCTTGCCAACCAAGTCGGTATCGAGAAAACAGCTGCGGGCAACCGGTTAGTCTCGCTTCAGAAGAAGGGATTCGTCCAACGTGTCGAGCGTCCGCATCCCGCAGGGGACCTTTTCATTGATCCCCGCTCGCTCGTCCGAGGGAAGACCGAAGCGGGCACTGGGCTGGACAGCAGGGCGCTTACCCCTAACCGCACCACCGTCGCGGCTATCGAGGCGGCGCGCCGGGGCGACGTCGTGGAACTCGGCAGTCCGGCGGATGCGCTCGCCGAACTCAATCTCGATGCCTGAGGAATCCGGTCGACTATGGCCAGGAACCAGAGAGTCCGCACGGTCAAACGGACCGCTCAGTTCAAGCGAGATTTCAAACGCGTGAAGCGTGGCGTGCATGGCAGTCATCTTGACGAGACCCTTCTCGAAGCTCTAGAGCTGCTGGCGGCAGACGCGCCGCTGCCAGTTCGCTACGTCGACCATCAAATGAAGGCTCAGTTCAAAGACTGCCGCGACTGCCATCTGCGACCCGACCTCGTGCTCGTCTACCGGAAACTCGATTCCAACATTCTGGAACTTGTCCGGATCGGGTCCCACGCACAACTCGCGATCTGATAACGCCCGGGCACATACTGATGAACCATCCGTGGCCGCGTCTGTACAAAGCAGCTGTAGCAGCTCGTAACGACACCGACTTGGTGGTGCCGGTCCGCATGATCACGCAAGGAACATTGACCTAACCATGACGATTCGTCAGTCACTATTCGATCAAATAGATCGCACGGACAGAGATCCGAAGAAGAAAAGTGAATCAATGTTTGCATTCTTGAACCGATCTGCCCATCAGGAAATAGCTGAGATCCGCGATCGGCTTCAATCTTGGTTCGAGAGATTTCCAGTCGCGGCTCGACGAGATGTTCGGAAGAGGTTTCGCAGGGATGACGATCATGCTCATTGTGGAGCGGTCTTTGAATTGCTCATTCATGAACTGCTCGTTCGGCTTGATTGCAGTGTAGAGGTGCATCCTGATATTCCAGGCAAGCGGTCTCGGCCGGACTTTCGTGCCCGTTATGGAGATTCTCCATTCTATATTGAAGCAACCGCGATTGACTCCAAAGGGAGTCTGTCTGCTTCTAGGCCGTTGGAGGACGATGTTGTGGCGAAGATTAACGAACTAGAGTCACCCCACTTTTTCATTTTTGCGAGAGTGAAGGGAGAACTATCGAGGGCTCTGAGCCGACGACAAGTAATCGAGCCGTTTGCCAAGCTCCTGAGAGACTACGATCCGGACGATGTCCAGCGTTTGGTCGACTGGGGTGGGTCGAATGCTGCGCCTTCTGCAAAGATCGAATCCGGAACGTGGACCCTACACGGCTGGCTGGTACCGCTTGGTCTGGAAAAACGCGGAGAAGGCAGACCCAAAACTCTTGTAATTGGTCCTGCTCGCGGTGGAATGATTGACAGTTCAACCCCCGTTCAGCATGCGATACAGAAGAAAGCCGGAAAGTACGGTCACCTTGATGCGCCGCTTGTCGTGGCGGTAAACGTGAGGGACTCAATATTTGATGAAGACGATGAGATGCAGGCACTCTTCGGCAAAGAGCAAGTTACCTTCACTCGAGATCGTCCCGACCTTCCAGTCAGGCTCACCCGCAAAGCTGACGGAGTTTGGATCAAAGGGGGCTACAGACCGCGCTACACTCGACTTGCTGCTGTCTTGATATTCCGTAATATCGCTCCTTGGAACCTTTGTGACGCATCCAATTGTCTCTATGTGAACCCGCAGATAGATTACACAAGGCTGCCCGATGTCCTGTATCGACTTCGACATGCAAGAGCAGTTGAGACTCAACTCTCAAATGAGTACAAGATTCAGCGGTTCGAGGGGGAAGACATCGGTCGCCTACTCGGTGCGGCCTTTGGGGATTCTGGCACTCTCTGACACCTTGAGATTCGAGCTTCCGCCGTGTACCCCCTCAAACGAGGGGCCATCCGAACCCCCTCTTTTAGGAGGGGGATTCCGGAGTGCACGATGCAACCAAGCGTCTTGAAATCGAGATCCTGATCAAGGCCGGTCTGCCCCAGCGGGCGGCAGTCCAGTCCGACCTTCCAAGCTACCGCGTCAGGATTCCGTTGCTGACCCGTGGGTTTGGGAGCATTTCGGATCGCTGAGCGAGTTGGAGTGCTGGTCGGTAGCTTGAGCCCACGCCCGGATTTGGCGCCACAGTGCGGTATCTCGGTTGTTGCGCTGTAACGGGTGCGAGTCGGTGACTCCGAGTTGCTCCAACTCGGCGAACGCCTGGGGCAGTTTTTCGAGGGTGCCGCAGACGAGATGCACGTAGTCTGGATGCCTGAGGTTGGAAACTAAGGCGGCTTGGGCTGGCTGGTCTTCTAGGTCGCGCCCCAAGTGAGCGCGTCCCAGACGGCGGCGCAGGCCCTGCTTGGATTGTGCAAAGAAGTGCTCGATGACGTTATGCAGGGGATAGCCTAGCGGACGGGCCGCGCGCAAAAGGCCGGGGCGCAGTGCCAATGCAAGCGTTCCAAGGCTTGCTGGAAGCGGTCGCACAGCGCTGTCAGAGAACCGTCCGAGAGCTGGATGCCTTGGCGGGCCAGTGCGGCGCGCATCTCTGCGCGCTGCAGGCGGCGCAGATAGCGCGCCAGCCCGACCCACACGAGCAAGTCGTAGCCGTAGCGCTGGCCCGGCGGGGCCAAGCGGGCCAGTTGTCGGCTGCCCACGCTCGGCTGGGACACGCCGCAGGCCGCACAACGCTTGCGCACTGCGCGGGCGCGCAGTGGGCCGGCCGCGAGGGTGACCAGAACGCGGGTGTGACTGTTGGCAATCACCAGCGTCCGTCCGCAGCGTGAGCAGTGGAGTTGCTCGGCGACGAAATCGAGCGTCAGCGGGAGGCCTGCGCAGGTGCGGGCGAGGCGGGCGCTGTGCAGCTCGCTGCAAGCGGCCTGGCGGGCCTGTGCGCGGAGTAGGGTCAGCAGCGAGTAGGCCCCCCTTTTTGGCCGTCCCCAGAGAGTTCGAAGCGCTCGAAGACGGCCTGCACGAGTGCCAGCCGGATGGGCGGGGAGTGAGCTTGCAGGTGCCGCGTGACCTCTTCCGGCTGGGCACCGTGATGGCGCACCAGCACCAGCAACACGGCGATGATCACGTCCGCAGGCAGTGTTTCCGCCAGCGCCGCGGCCCGGCTGGCAGCGCTGCGCGCCAGGCGTGAGCGCCACTGCTGCTGGCGGATCTGGGGATCGGCCGAGAGGTAGACAAAGACGCCCTCGTGGCGCTCGCGGCAAGCCTGCCCGCGGCGCACTGCGGAGAGCAGGAAGGGCTGCACGGGGACCTGTAGCAGGGCGCGCAGTTCAGAGTTGGTCCAACCCTGCTGGCAGTGGCCAAGCAGGTGGCGGACGGTGGCGGCCAAGGAGCCGTGACGCGAGAAGTGCACGTCGCCGAGCGAGAACAGGCCGAACTCGTCGAAGCGGTCGGGGTGGCGGTCGGTGTAGAACCGGCCGTTGTGGTTGTAACTGCGCCAGTGGCGGACTTGGGCGAGGTAGCGGAAGGTGGTGGCGCGGGAGGCGTTGGCGAGGGCGTCTTGCAGTTGGGCAAAGGTGACCGGAGCATGGGAAGCCAGCACAGGAGCGAGCAAGTCGGGGGAGCGGCGGGGCATTATGGGATAGTATATGCCAACTGGCGGCACAGTAGCTATACCATCTCACTTTTAGGCCGCAGACAGGGGTTGAGCAGGCGGCAGACGGCCTAAATCGACAAGAAACGCCGGATTCGGGGGCGGAAAATGATACAGTATGCCGACATCAGATACGTGTAAGCCCATCTATATCAACGATTTGCAACATCGGCAACCGAATTCTGACGCGGTACCCGGGCTCAGCAGGATTTGCAGCCGGGCACGGCCGCTAACTGCGGTGCAGTGGTAGTCGAATGTGGACTAACGCGCCCGCGACAACTTGAGCACTCGATGCCAGAATTCAAATGTACTTAGCGCGCCCGCCCTTGCGAACTCTTGACGGGATGGCATCCGCGGCTAGCTCCATTGCTATGATGGGCCAGCTACTCGCGGCGAGGCGCGATGCATGGGTATGGCTGAACAGGCCGCTCGAGACTGGCTGCCGAGCGGAACAGAACTGGGCGAATACCTGATCGAGGCCGCAATCGGTCAAGGCGGATATGGTGTGGTGTATCGAGCTAGCCATCGGTATTTGGGCACAGTGGTGGCTCTGAAGGAATACCTGCCAGCCACCTTGGCGGTCAGAACCAGGGGGACGGTGTCCCCACGCAACCAAGCCGTAGCCGCTGATTTCCAGGAAGGCTTGAGGAGGTTCATGGAAGAGGCCCGGCACTTGGTACAGTTCCGCAGCCATCCGGGAATCGTGACGTGCGTGGGTTTCTTCGAGGAACGTGGGACGGCGTACATGGCGATGGAGTATGAGGAGGGCCTGCCGCTGTCGGAACTGTTGGCCAAGCGAGAGGCAGCGGGGAGGCCGTTGGATGAGGAGGAGCTTCGGCGGCTAGCGGAGCGAGTTCTGAAGAGCTTGGCGGCAGTGCATCAGGCGGCGGTTCTTCATCGGGACATCAAGCCATCGAACATCCTGATTAGGAGGTCGGACGATCAGCCAGTACTAATCGATTTCGGAGCGGCCAAAGAGGACTTTGTTCGGCATACAAAGTCGAATGCGCCGCATACGCAGGGGTACGCAGCAATCGAGCAAATGGAGGCCGACGGGAAATTAGGGCCGTGGACGGATTTGTACGGCCTGGGCGCGGTGCTTTGGAGGATCGTGGCAGGCGGACACCCATCCCACGAATCGTTAGCGCCGGCGGACGCGGTGAGTCGGATGGCGGCGAGATTTCGAGGGCAAGAGGATCCGCTGCCATCGGCGCGTAAGTTGGGAGGTGGTCGTTACTCGGTCGAAGTATTGGAGGCGATCGACAAGTGCTTGGAATTGGAGCCGAGGGGGCGCCCTGGAGACTGCGGCGAATTGCTGGTGCTCCTGCGCACACCTGTCAGAAAAGGTCAAGTAAAGAGCCGATCTACGAATGAGTGGAAGAATGAGCACAAGCGTGAAGAAAGAAGATCTCGGGGAGATGTCGAGCCACCGTCCGGGAAAGGGGGAGAGGTCGATGAGAGTGTCTTGGAGCACAGCAAGCGAGTAGTCGAGTTGACCGACGAGATGGAATCTATCGTCGCCGAAAACCTCCCGCTTTTGGGCCATCTGGACAGCAGAGGGTTGAGTCGGGCGCTCAAGCTCTTGTATCACGTCATGGCGCGGCGATGGCGGTTGATACGATTACCAAGTAAATAGGAGACACGAGTATCCGGTTCGTTAACCCATCCTCGGGTCTAAGTGGCAATTCTCCCTTACATAGGAAAAGGATTCGAGTGGTGGCGGTTTGAACTGAACGGGGATCTTGCAACAGTACCTGCTTGGGCACACCGACCACCGATTACATAGGGCTCGCTCCGCAGCGGGTGCCCCAAGCATTCGGCTGAGCGCTTGAAGTACCCGCCGTAGTCGCCCGCGTCGGCTCTACAGCGGCTGAATCTAGCCTCCTCACACAGACATCCTCATCCAGGGCAACTCGTGACCCAGATGATCCATAACAGCAGTCCCATGGCAACAAGTACGACGCATCCCGTCGTCCCTCCTGAATCGTCAGTCACTTGTGTCGACAAGTAGTTGCTGGCAATTTCCAAGTTTCTCTCGAGGTGGTCGAAAGATTCGTCGTCTACGAGAAACGCCTCTGTATCTCGGCCCGGATTTCGTGAGACTGGCTCGAAATGCTGAATCATGAGCGACAGCAACTCGGCGGCAGCCTTCCTTGTTGCCGGCTGCACGGCGGAATTCCCCGCCGATATAGCATGTGCAGTGAGGGTCCTACACACTATCGATCCGCATGCAATCATCTCGTTGCTCTCGCGAAAGTTGCGGCCGAACAATCTCGTTCCGCGCAGCCGAACTGCTTCCATGAGCTGGATCACCGTGGTCGAACGAGTTCCGTCTGCGACCATAGCTTGACGTACGAACGCGATTTGCTCATCCGGCTTTGGCTGCTCCGTGAGCATGTTCGCCGCCCGCTTGATCCACGCCTTCATGGGTGTCCGGACACCCACCATTGCCTGCTGTTTCGCCAAGCCCCGCTTGATTTCCAAAGTCGCCTCGAGATTCTCCAGTGCTCTCTCACGCACTGTGACTCCTTGAGCTATGTCTGCTGCGTATTGCTCCAAGGACGCGCATGAGGTGGCTACTTGAACGGAGACGGTGTCCGCATTCGAATGGTGGTTGAAGAAGCTTATCGAAGCGTTGAGAAGTTCGTCTGCCACGCGGTCGGCCAGAGACGAATATGCGAAGTCGGATTGCGACAAGAGTGCTGCCAACTCGGGGAGTTGTTTCTGGGCCGTGGCCATGAGTTTGTCGCCGGCCGCGGTCCCGTTCGCCGCATCGTCCGAATATGCAGCACTGCACCTCGATACGGATCGCTCAATTTCTTGCCTGAGGCCGTAGGCGAATCGATCCTTCAGGGCTGCTGTCCGAGGTCCGCCGGAGTCCAAGAGATCTCCGAGATCACCTGCCGGCAGTTCCAATCCGTACCTCTCCGCCTCCCCCTTGAACTGTTCTAGCGATTCGGCGAAAATTTCCGCGATTTCGTCGGCGTCCCGACAGGCCATCTCGTCGCCGAAGGTTGCGCAGAATGACGATAGGTCGGGTCCGGAGAGGCAACCTACCAGCCTCGCCTTCGCCAGCAGCCCGCGCCTCAGATACCCCGTAGGTTCCCAAGCGCCACTAGGCTGCTCCTGTTCCGGTGTTTTCACGGCCAGAGGAATGAGCAGATAAAGGGTCCCAAGATTGTTGAGGCTTGACGCGTACTTCCGCGTCGGCAGGCGATCCTCTATTCGTTGCCAGACTTCGAGTGCGCCACGCAGATCACCGGCCACCAGCAGTCGGAGACCGTGATCGTCGAGGGCACTGCCACGGGTGAACCAGAACAGCCCGGGGCCGATTCGGTCGCGCGCATCATGTAGTGCTCCAAGGGCGCGGGCGACTGTGCCCTCATTGCGGCGACAGCCCCGGAAGTACAGATCGTCTTGAAAGACGAGCGGTTTCCGTACTTCAAGGTACCGCTTGATCTGAGTCTCGCGCGCTGTCTTGTCGCGAGTACCGCAATTCGCGATCAGCCCGACGACATGGAAGGGATTGTCGAGTATCATTCCGATGACGAATTCGGAGTGGTATCCGGCAAAGATGCGAGGGCGTCCGCGAATGGCCATTTGTCCAATTCCACGGGACGAATTCCCTCGGCGAGGTAGCTTCGCCACTCTGGATGTTCTTTGCGGAGTGCTACCCGATCAAGACAGAGATCCCTCACTAGGCTGCGGATGTACCGCCTCTCACTGGGCTGGACCGTTTCGTCTGCCTCGACTAGCTGGACCAGCAGCTCGAGCAGAAGTGCACCGTCGCGGTGGTTCAGCCCTTCACTTACGAGCTTGTCTTTCGCGAGGCGCACCATCCCCTCGGCGTCCTTGACGAACTCCAGTTGTATTGTCTGTAGGTCGGCATCTACATCTTCGGAAGGTTGTCCCATTTGTATCGCGATCGAACGCAGGCAGGACACTTCGGACAAGACGATTTCGCCATCACACGCCATGCACCCGTAGGCGACACGAAGATACTCTGGAAGAAGCCGATGAGCGCTCATGGTTATGGGTCTCCCGTCGGCTTTGACCGACCGAATCCAATGGTCCTTGCGGCGCGTTCAGCAGACCGCTCCGGTTCGAACTCGCGCCGCGTGTTCTCGTACTCGGCCAGCAACCCGGGCCCGACCGACGGCGCGTTTCGTCGAATCGCTTCCAGCAAGTGCGCCATCCGAATCCCACCCGTCCTACTGGTGAGTGCGTCCCGCGCTGACTCGTCCACGAGAAACTTGATGTCGCTACTAACTCTGTCCTTGGTTAAGCGGGCCAACTCGTCGTAGTCGATGGCGTCATCAACCGGCCTGCCGCTCAAGTGAATCTCAAACATCGCCCTGCGAGCAGCGTGGTCTGGCGGCCCGATGTAAACCACTTTGTCAATGCGACCCGCCCGGAGGACTGCGGGGTCGATACGGCGGGGCCGGTTGGTAGCTGCGAGGAGGAAAACTCCGGCCTCACCACAGCTGCTGATTTGCGTGAGCCATTCGTCAACCGCCGCGGCGTAGGCGTGGTGGAGTTCGCCCTCGCGAGAGGGTATCATGGCATCCACCTCGTCTAGGAACAGCACGCAAGGGGCGGCTGTTCTTGCCTCGTCGAAGATTCGCGCAGTCTTCTCGGTAGTGCCATGAATGTAGCTGCTGGCCACCGTCGAAGGGATAATCTTGCGAAATGCAAAGCCGAGCTCTTCTCCAAACTTCTCCGCTATGAATGTCTTGCCACATCCGGGCGGGCCGTAGAGGAGCAGGCCGTTGGGGATCGAAAGGCCAAAGCGCTGATACTCTTCAGGCTCTTGGAGGGCGTTGACGACGTCTTCGGTGAGAATGCGCTTGAGTTCGGACATTCCAGCGATGGCGGCAAAGCCATGCGGCTTCTGCGCTACAGGTGTCGAACGGACGCGGGGCGGCGAGCGCGTGATCGAACCTGCTACTCGTGTAGGCTCCGCGATCGCGGCCAAGAATGCACCGGCATCTTTGAATCGTTCGTCCGGGTGCGGGCTTAGAGCCGTTCTGATCGCGTTCACCGACGAAGAATCAGGTTCGCCACCGACCGTGCTCGAAGGTATGGGCAATGGTCCAAGACGTGCCTTCAGAATCGATGCGCGAAGGTCCCCGTGCCTAGGCTTGGCAATGCCTTCTCCCCACGGGGGCATGCCAAAAAGCGTTCGGTAATAAGTCGCTCCCAAGATGAACACATCCGTGGCGGTGGATGTTGACGGTCCTTCAAGACATTCGTTCGGCAGGTAGTACGGATCCACGACTGAAGGCAGTGCGGGTGGGCCATCACTCTTCCGTCTCGCATGGCCGAAGTCGATGAGGACAGGCTGTTCGTCCCGGCCCTCGCGTGCATCGAGGATGATATTTGAAGGCGTGATCTCGCTGTGGACGACGGGATCGTCCAAAGCGTGTAGGTAGGTGACGATCTCCAGCAGCTGTTCCATTAGCATCTTGGCGTGGTACGTCTGGAGAGCAAAGTCACGGGCAAGACGGTGGTCAAGCGTCTCGCCCGGGATGAGTTCCGCAAGCATATACGGCCGTCGGCCGTCTTCTAGGACCCCCGACTCCATGAAGGACGGGATGCGAGGATGTTCCAAGCGCTCCAAGATGGCCAGTTCAAGAAGTTGCCCCTGTGGGTCTAGCCGGTCTGCGGCCATTCTTGCCTTGTCGAATATCTTGAGGAAAGCGCGGTTGCCCTGACCGTCCACTACACGGTAACTCTCCGCATTCGGTGCCCGTTTGATGGGGAAGCGGACCTGCCACCCCAAGAGCGGTTCGCTGCCGTTCGGAAAGATCATCGGGGGGTGTCCAGATGAGGGACTGGTGGTCGGGGATCGTCCGGGGAGTCCCGCACCACGAGTTTCAGGATCTGCCGGGCGTGATCAAGGAGTTCAGTGCAAGGCCGGTTGGCCATCATGGCTTGTACGCCCTCATCCACAGCGTGTCGGGCCCGACCAGCGTTCTCCCAACGGATTCGGTCAAACCAAGACTGCGCCCAGTTGACGACCTCCGTTGACCATTCACATCGCTTGAGCAGGAAGGTTAATCGCCTAAAGTCACCGACCAATTCGCGGGCCAGTCCGGGGTCCCGCGAATCCTTCACTTGGGTCAGGCGCTGATTGGCTTCCTGCATTTCGCGCCTCGATGCATCGTATCCCTCTTCGTGGTTTGCCCTGCTCAGGTCGGCCCAGGATTCGTCCAACTCGGCCTCCGCGATTGGCCACGCATTTTCCTTGAGGAAGTTATAGAGCCCTCGCAACGCCTCCTTCAGACTGGCCTCCGCCTGCTTCTGCGCGTCGAAATCGGAGCCCGCACTGTCCGTCAAGTTCTTCGCGTCTGCGATCGCCTGCTCGATGTCGTCCAATTCGCCGTTGCCTGTCTGACCGCTATCCCGCATCTTGGACATGTGCTTGTTGGCCTCAGCGAGTTCGTCGTCCACCCATTCCGCTTGGATGGGGTCTGTTTCTTCAGGAACAGGCAATTCGTATTCTTCGTCATCAAGTTTCGGAAAGAGCACCCGAACCACTTCGGGAATGGAACTCGACGCTTGCGTGATAACCGTCAAGTCGAACGCAGTGCCCGCAGGAATCACGCGGTTGACTTGGTCGCCAGTCAGCGTGAGTGCCAAGACGTGGTCGCACAGGGCGACTGGAACGCCCGGAGCATCGGCACCCCCCTCGTAGATTCGGATGAGTAGACGGTCACCGGGAACACCTGGCCTGATCTGCGAATGTGTCGTAAGATCGGCCTTCACACCCGTAACTGGAAGTGGCTTGCTCTTTTCGGCACCCTTCAGTGGCTCGAATACCCGGTTCTCTTTGGTCTTGTCCCATACTTCAACCCCCAAGTTGCGAGGCAGCGGAGACCCTGTCACCTTTGTGCCGTGAATGATGGTCAGCTCTGAAGGGTGCGTCGTAACGCGATCGCCATGCGCTGTGGTCATGATGAGATCGAAGACGTTTGAACGATTCTCTTCAAGTTTCAGTTCCAACAATGCCCCGTGTTCTGCTAGCGGCTGCTTACCGCTTCTCCACCCCGACCGGACAAGTTCGATCATCAGCGATCCGTGACGACTGACGTCAGCCGGATCCTCGCATTTGACCGTGGCGAACTCGTCGAGGTTGATGGACGTGGCCTCATAGCCGACTTCGAGTCTGACCATCGAATCCGATGACAGGCCTAGACCTTTGTCAAGCACTACGGTACTGGAGTAGATGGCGGCCCCCTTGGCAACGACCGTCATCGGGTCCACAGAACTGTTCGGAGGGCGAATCTGCGCCGCCAGCATCTCACGTAAGATCGGCGAGCCGGTCGGTCCGCCAACTAGGATGAGTTCGCTCAGATCGGGACCGGAGAGACCGTGGCGTTCCAGCAGCATCTTCGACTTGTCGATTGCGCGCTGAAAAATCGGGGCTACGACGGGACGCAGCATTTCACGAGTGATTTCGAAGTTGAGTTCGATTTCCCGTCCGTCCGGAAGCTCGATCTCCCCGAGATCGGACTCAACGTGGTGGGATTCCCGGGAGCTCAAGCGAATATTGGCCTCTTCGGCCCAATTCTTCAGCGCGTCTCGGAGCCGGATTCCGCGAGGCGAGTCTTTGTCCACGTAGTGCTGGATATCTACATGTCTGGCCACCTCCTCTAGCATGATTCCCTCAACCACCGCTCGGTCAAGGTCCTTCCCTCCGAGATGGTTATCACCCTCAGTATCTTTCACGGTAATCTGGCCATCTTCGACGAGCGCCAACGCGGCGTCGAAGGTCCCTCCTCCGAAGTCGAACACCAGCCACCGCTCGTTCGCGTGCTCAGATTCATGCAGACCATACGCCATCGCCGCAGCGACCGGCTCCTGTAGCAGAAGGCACTGCCGAAGGCCGGCCAATTCGGCGGCCCGAAGCGTCGCCTGCTGCTGCGGAACACTGAATGCCGCTGGAATGGTTACGACGGCCGCATTGACCGGCGCATCCGTGACCAACCGTCTGAGCTCTTTGAGTACCTCGGCGGAGAGCTCCTCGGGCGTTTTCCGCGCCGAAGGGTCGACACTGGGGGTGTACTCATGGTCGAAACCCATGGTTCTCTTGAATTCGATGAACACGTTGCGCAGTTCTTTGTCGGCCTTCAGGGCTTCCAAGCGATCTAATTTGAGTCGGTTATAAGCTACATCCCCAACGCGAATCCTCCCACCACGGCGGAACGCCACTACACTGGGCGTCGTATCTCGCCCGAGATCGTTCTTGATGACCACGGGCTGGCCACGCAGCATGCGTGCAATGGCCGAATTGGTCGTGCCCAAGTCGATACCGAAGTTGATGCGATCCGATGCCATAGGGTCCTCTTGAGATTGGGATTCGGTTGAGTTACAGGCCCACGGAGACCTTGACGGAGGCATTCTGGACGATCATTCCGCCAAAGCGTACCTCCGGTCGAATGATTCGGGTGATGATCCTGTCGTCCGATGCGAGTCCGTCGTCAGACACGAAGTCGGCCTCGACTAGCATCCCTCCGTCATAGGGCCTGTCCCGCAGCTCCGTAATCTCGTAACCATGCACCTTCAGATTTTCCTTCACTCGACGGACGCAGGCCGAGAGTTGCTTGTGGCCTCGCACGGCTGGGTCCATTGCTAGCAGGTTGTTCTCGATTCGGGTGAGCTCGTTGCAGACGCCGAGCGGAAGGCCATGGTTCTCTGTGTCAGTCTGGTCCGCCCCGGCCAAGGAACGAATCGACTCCAGCATTGCGGTGATCTGTTCGAGTGCTCCTAGGTTCTGGCGCAGCAAGTCTCCGTTCTCCTGTCGGGTGCCTGAAGCAATCTGCTCTCGCGCCTCCTCGATACGGCCCTCCATCTCCGGTCGAATCCGTTGAATGCGACTATCCAGATTGGTAACTCTGCTGCGACCGGACCACCAAGCCACAACCACGCCGATGAGCAGGAGCCCGACCGCGACGCCAACCTGGGTGGCATTGCGCACGTCACCAGATCGCCGTTGCCCTTGTTCCTCTAGAATCCGCTCCTCTGCTGCAGTGAGCCTGTTTGAAACTGCAACCGTTCGAGCCCCCAAGTCACCGACCTCGCGCCTCACCCCTCGTACTTGATCGTCCAGCGCTTCGCGACTAGCTTCTCTCTCAGCTCGAACGTTACCCAATCCTGCCTCGATCCGAGCACGAAGTGCGTTTGCTGTGGACTCGGATTCCGAGTCAAGTCGAGAGAGGACAATGCGAAGTTCCTCCAGTGCCTCAGCTAGAGAACGCCCCTCACGCGCTGATTCCTCTCTGAGCTGGGCCAGTTCCGTCTCAATCGAGTTGATCCGCTCGGTAGTCGAATTCCTCGTTGTCTCCAAATTGCCCACGCGAGACGAGAGGATCTCAAATGCGTCGGGCGTAACAACAACTTCCGCTTCTCGATGTGTCGGACCTGCCTGGGCAACGGTGCTCTCAGTGTCTGTGGCACTAGCGCCTGTTGCTGCCGTTAGCTGTGTTCCAAGGGCGGAAACAGCGCCAGCCACCAGAGCGACGCACCGAAGCCATTCGTACAGGGAGGGCACCCTCAAGACTCCCGATATTTCCCATGGTGGTCGCTTGATGATGTCTGAGTCTCGTCGTCGGCTGCTTTCTGGCATGGATCTCTTGCGATCGCAGATCTGCTGACATCAATGCACCCCCAAGTGATTCCGGTAGTTCGGTCGCTCAGTCGGCGATCTTATCGTGGATTGCGCGGTGCTGCTCGACTGACACTGCCGAGCCCGTGAATTATATCGGAACGGGTGGTCTTCATCATCCTGCCTCCCTGTCTGTCCTCTTCGGTGCTACGAAGCAAGAGATCTCACTCACCAATGCCGCAGCTGCAAGTGCCAAATCTGAACCTGTGGGTCCGCGTACGGCAGGCCCCACGCACAGGGACCGCTCGTTGTGAACGAGGTCGGGTTCGAAGTGCTGGCTTGAAACGCCAGATTGCGTTTCAAGCCAGCCAATCCCGCACATTCCACGGAGCTTAGCACCAATAGGTCCAAGCGAAGCACCGAAAGCTCGGGGCCATTGGCGGATATATGCCCTTCTACTTCTGCAGGCGTCTTGACGAATCTTCTGTGAGGAATCTGGCAATCCAGAACATCCTTGCGGCCTCCCGCTCTCGCTACTCGCTCCGCAAGCCTGAAGTAATATGAGGGCTTGACATGAGGATCGAACTTCGAAAGGCAGGTTGGTGGGCTCTGCTGTTGGGCTCCGGCACAGCCTTGTGGATCTTGGCCAGCGCCCAGAGCCAGCCGAGTGACGCGCAAGGCTTGCGCTTGCAAGAGATCCGCAATTTGGGCAAGGCGTTCTACGAGACGCCGGGTTCTTCACAGCAGGCTGTCGAACAGCTAGCCAAGGCGCTCGAGCTAAATCCGGACTCTGCACAGGAACACCTCAACTACGGGCTCGCTCTCTTGCGCGCCGGCCGGCGCGAAGAAGGAATCGCCCAAGTCGTTCAAGCGCAAAAGCTTGACCGGACGCTGCCCCACACTTATTTCAACCTCGGCATCGAGTACAAGAAGGCAGGTGAGGTTGAGAAGGCGCTCGACCAACTCCTCCAAATGGAAAAGCTGGTTCCGGACGAGGCCAAGACGCAGTACAACCTCGGGGCGCTTTACAAGCAGCAAGGCAATATCCGGCGCGCCATCGAGAAGTTCGAGCGGACCATCCGCCTCGATCCCTCGCTGGCTGCGCCGCACTTCCAGTTGTTCGGGATCCTGCGCCGCACTGATTCCGACAGGGCGATGCGCGAACTCGACATCTTCAAGGGGCTCAAGGCAGCCACTGAAGACGCGGCGGTGGGCGAGGACGTGGATTGGAGCTTCTACTCCGAACTCTACGATCCATCCCTAGCCACCGGTGTGGCGGCGTCCGCGGCACCATTCGCGTTCGGTGTCCAACAGATCGGCGAACTGTCCGGCGCTCCCCTAGGTGTCATCGCTCTGGATGTCAATGGCGATGGCATTGCCGACGCCATGGCGTGGTCGAACGATGCTGCAGTTGCGGTGGCAGGCAAAGGGGCGGGCACACCCGCACTAGTAGACGCGGGGTTAGGCGGTGCTACGTACTATGCGCCCGGTGACTTCGATGGCGACGGGCTAGCCGATGTATGCCGAGTGGATGGAGATGGAGTCGAAGTATTGATCAACCAGGCGGGACGCTCTTTCGAAAGCGTCTTCGAGGCTTCTGGCAACTTTGACATGTGCCTGTTTGCGGACTATGACCGCGACAACGACTTCGACCTGTTCGCTCTGGGCGAAGACAGGCGCCTGCTGCAAAACGATGGCGAAGGCGGCCTGGCAGATGTCTCAAGTGAGTTTCCATTCGGCTCTGGCCGTGTCCGCGCGGCGCTGACCGCCGAACTGTTCGAGGACAACGGTCATGACTTCATTGCCGTCTATGGCGACCGAGTCGCAGTCCACCAAGACCGCAAGCTCGGCGTCTTCGGCGATGCGCTTGCCGTTGGCGATGTCTCGGTACCTGTCGGGCGGGTACGACTAGAAGTGATTGACGTCGACCACGACGGCTATCTAGACATTGCCGTAACGACCGCTGACCAGACCCTAGTACTGGAGAACCACGAAGGGTCGTTGCGCAACGGCCCAACACTGGACCACGCAAGGGCTTGGGCTGACTTTCAACTCCGCGGGCGGCTCGATGCTGCGACTCCCAGCGGCTTCCTCGCGAATCGCGGCGGCTTCGAGTTTCTGGCCATGTCGGCGAACGAAGTGGCGCAGCCCGGTCCGGCCGCCGCTGGCGACCTCGACGGAGACGGACGGCCGGATCTATTGATTGCCGATCAAGGCGGACAGCTACTGTTCGCGGCCAACCGCACTGAAGCGAGCAATCGCGGGCTGACCGTCCGACTCGAGGGGGTCAAGAGCCCAGCCATCGGTACCGAGGCGCGTGTCGAGGTCAAAGCAGGGCTCACCTATACCAAACAGGTCTACACCGGCTTGCCGTTGCACTTCGGCCTCGGCAGCGCCGAATCCCTCGACACCATTCGCGTTACTTGGGCTAACGGATTGATCCAAAACGAAATGCCCGAGGAGCCGTTAGATGAGATCTCTATCAAGGAGGCACCTAGGCTTTCGGGATCCTGCCCGATGGTCTACACGTGGAATGGCACCGAGTTCGAGTACATCAGCGAGGTGCTGGGAGTGGCACCGCTTGGCGCTAGTCTCGCTCGCGGCGTGTACTTCCCAGTCGACCACGACGAGTACGTCACGATTCGAGGCGACCAACTGGCGGAACGCGATGGTTTCCTAGACGTGCGGATGACCGAGGAACTACGTGAGACTGCCTATATCGACAAGATCCGCCTGCTCGCGGTCGACCACCCCAGAGACTTGAGGGTGATTGTCAATGAAAAGGCCAAGGGTCCGCCGTTCCCGGAATTCAAGCTCTTCGGAGTGCGTTCTCCCATCCTGCCCCTGGCGGCCCACAACCATCGCGGCGAGGACGTCCTCGAGTTGGTGTCTAGCAGCGACCGTCGCTACCCGACCTTCGAGCGGGACTACCAGAACCGCGCGGAGCGCCACACACTCACGCTAGAGTTCCCGCACTTCGATGCCGACGATGCGGTCCTGTTCCTCGAGGGCTGGGTCGATTGGTCATCTGCCAGCACCATCGTGGCTGCATCTCAGAGCAAGTCAGCGGCAGTTCAGCCGCCGTACCTAGAAGTGCAGGGCGAGAGCGGAGACTGGGTCACCGCCATCGCCGATGTCGGCCTGCCAGGGGGCACGCTGCGCACCATCCCCGTCGATCTGAGCGGAAAATTCCTCTCGGATTCGCGTAAGGTCCGGCTGGTGACCAACATGTGCGTCTATTGGGACTCTGCCTTCATCGGTGTCAGTCCCTCCGCCGCTGATGCGCGAGTGACCCCTGTCAAAGCCAGCACCGCCAATCTGCGCTTCCGCGGCTTCTCCCGCAACTACGTGGCGGACGATCGCACTCAGCCGGAGAGATTCGACTACCAGCAGGTGTCGGCGACGAGCAATTGGAATCCGACTCCGGGTAGCTACACGCGCTTCGGTTCTGTAGGTGAATTGCTGGATCAGGAAGATGACCGCTTTGTGATCATGGGTGCTGGAGACGAGATCGAGCTGCGGTTCCGAGCCGCAGAACTGCCCGCATTGATGTCAGACCAAGTCCGGGATTACCTTCTGCTGGTCGATGGCTGGGCCAAGGAGAATGAGCCCAACACAGCGTTCGGGGATTCGGTCGCGCCGCTTCCGTTCCATTCGATGAGCGGCTATCCGCCCGGCCCGGGCGAGAGCTACCCGACCACGCCGCCTCATCAGGCGGACCTTGTCCGCTACCACACCCGGCCTGCGATGCGTCTGATTCGGCCGCTCGTGGCCAAGAGCACGCCACAGTGACACGGAGTTCGGGAACCGACACCGAGGGACCGTCCGCCGTCAAGACCGGGCCGCCACGCACCCTAGTCGGTGCGGGTTTCCTGTTCTTGCTACTGAATTCAGGCTGGCTGTGGGCCTTTCCGTCGGCGGACATTTTCTACGTTGCCAATGTCTTGCTGCACGTGGCGGTGGGAATCGCCCTGGCGGCGGGGCTGTGCTTTTCCGGGATCGAGCTCTTTCGCCGGGTTCGTTCGAACCGGTCGGCACTCGTTGCGTTATCCGCCTGTGCCGTGCTGGGAGCGGTTCTGTGCGTCATCGGCGCCACGCGGCCGAACCTTTCCGTCGTCGCAATCCACGCCGCCTGCGGTTTCGCGGGGGCTGGGCTGCTGGCGTTCGGCATGCGGGACCGGCGAGTTGCCGCTTGCGTTGCGACGGCCCTCCTCCTGCCTGCCTACTCCGCTGTCAGGGAGCGTTGGCTGCCTAGCGCCGATCAGCGGATCGTGAATCCCACCGAGGCACCGTTGTCAATGGACTACGAAGGTGGCGGTGCCCAGAGCCCGTTTTTCCCGTCGGCGGCCCAGACTGCCAGCGGCTCGAAGATTCCGTCAGACTTCTTCCTCGAGTCCGCCGCCTGTGGCGAGTGCCACAAGGACGTCTACGAGCAGTGGCAATCGTCCATGCACCACTTCTCATCGTTCAACAACCAGTTCTATCGCAAGTCGATCGAATACATGCAGGAGACCGCCGGAGTGGAAGCTTCGAAGTGGTGCGCGGGCTGCCACGACCACGCCATGCTCTTCAACGGCATGTTCGATGACCCCGTCGCGGGCCAACTTGACACTCCCGAAGCCCATGCCGGGCTGGCTTGCGTGTCATGCCACTCCATCGTGCACGTGCCAGACACCATGGGCAACGGCGGGTTCATCATCGAGTATCCGAAGTTGCACGGCTTGGCGGCGAGCAAGTTCGGGATTGTCCGCGCTGTCCACAATTACGTGACGAATACCGCGCCGGCGGCACATCGTCGGGCGTTCCTGAAGCCGTTCATGCGCGAGGACCGGGCTGAGTTTTGCGCCTCGTGCCACAAGGTGCATCTGGACGTCCCCGTGAACAGCTATCGCTGGGTGCGTGGCTTCAACTCCTACGACAACTGGCAGGCCAGCGGAGTCTCAGGGCAGGGCGCTCGCTCGTTCTACTATCCGGAACAGGCCCAAGATTGCACGGACTGCCACATGCCGCTCGTACCATCAGACGATCCCGGAAACAAGAATGGCATGGTGCGCTCGCACCGCTTCGCGGCTGCCAACACCGCAGTGCCGTACGTCAACCAGGATCAGCGCCAACTGGACGAGGTGACGAAGTTCCTGCAGGACGGCATCGTATCGCTCGACATCTTCGCGGCGTCACCCGTCACGGCAGACTCCGCCTCCCCGCAGATGGTCCGCTCCTCCGCCCAGCTCGCGACTGCTACTAGCTTCGCTGTCGGGGAGGAAGCGGGCTCCCGGCGCGGGCCGGTCCTGCTCCGGGAGGTTGGCAACCTGGCAGCCCCTTTGGACAGGGTCGCCCCCCGCGTCCGGCCGGGTGAGACGGTACGAGTCGATGTGGTCGTTCGGACTAGGAAGGTGGGCCACTTTTTCCCCAGCGGCACCGTCGATGCGTTCGATGTCTGGGTCGAATTCGAGGCTCTGGATGCAGGCGGCAAGCGGATCTTTTGGAGCGGCGGCGTTACCGAGGGTAGCGGCCCTGTCGATCCGGGCGCGCACTTCTACCGAGCCCTGCAGGTTGACGCCCACGGCAACCCTATCGACAAGCGCAACGCATTCCATATGCGCGGCCTGCTCTATGCCCGACTCATCCCACCAGGGGCTGCCGATGTCGTCCATTACCGGCTGACCGTACCGGCTGGCGCGACTGGGCCTTTGACGCTGCGCGCCAAGTTGAACTATCGGAAGTTCTCCCACGCATACACGGCCTTCGCCTATGCCGGCAAAGCTGGAGCGGGCAGCTTCGGCGACGGCTTCGACGACCGCCAGTTCACTTACGATCCGGCCGATATCCCGGCCAACGTGCCGGGGGCGATCAAAGATCGGATCCCCGTGTTGCCGATCATCGAGCTGGCGAATGCGGAAACCGTCGTCGAGGTGGGCGCCGGAGACGACGAATGGGGGCCGCAGGTCGAACCGGCCGATTGGGAGCGCTGGAATGATTACGGCATCGGCCTATTGCTGCAAGGGGACCTCAAAGGAGCCGAACATGCCTTCCGTCAAGCTGTCGATGCCGATCCCAAGCATCCGGATGGCTGGCTGAACGTAGCGCGGTCGATGGTCGAAGAGGGTCGAACCTCGGATGCGGAGCCATTCCTCGCAAAGGCGCTCGAACTCTCGCCGGGCCTGCCGCGGGTCCTGTACTTCCGAGCGCTGGCACGGAGGGCGGCAGGAGACTACGACGGGGCGCTCGAAGACCTGCGCGCCACGTCGGCGCAGTATCCGCGGGACCGGGTGGTGTTGAACGAGATTGCCAACATCCTCTTTCTGCGCAGGGAATACTCGGCCGCAATCGACGTGCTGGATCGTGTGGCGAAAATTGATCCGGAAGACCTACAGATGCACTACACGCGAATGCGCTGCTACCGTGGCTTAGGTGATTTGGAAGCCGCTCAGCGCGAGGAGTCGTTGTTCTTGCGCTATAAGGCGGACGAGTCGGCCCAGACTCGCACGGCCGAGTTGCGGCGGGCCAGCCCCGAAGACAACAACGAGCGTCAAAGCATCCATGAACATGTTTCCGCCCAGCTGTAAGGAGATCGCCTGTGCCCTGGTGGCGTGCGGCTGGTTGGCCTGCGGCCAGCCAGCCCCGGAGGCGGAGCATTCTGCAAGGACGCAGACGCAAAACACGGTCGTCTTCACCGATGTAACGCAGGAAGCCGGTATCAGCTTCGAACATCACAACGGCAGGTCGGGTCGGAAGTACCTGCCGGAAACGCTTGGGTCCGGGTGCGCCTTCTTCGACTACGACAACGACGGCCTTCCGGATATCTTCTTGGTGAATTCCAAACCTTGGTCCGGCAGCGCTGAGGGCATTACCTCGAAGTTATTTCGCAACCTGGGCGCAGGCCGATTCGAGGATGTGACCGAAGCCGCCGGCCTGGACGCGCCGATGTATGGCATGGGCGTTGCGGCCGCCGACTACGACAACGACGGGTTCAGCGACCTTTACGTGACCGTCTTGGATGGCGACCGACTCTTTCGCAACCAAGGGAACGGAGCTTTCCGTGACGTGACGGAGTCCGCGGGCATCGACAATGCTCGCTTCGGCACGAGCGCCGCTTGGTTCGACTACGACTTAGACGGTCACCTAGACCTGCTGGTGGCGAACTATGTGCAGTGGTCTGCGGACGAGGACCTGTGGTGTTCGATGGATGGCTCTACCAAGACATACTGCACTCCCGAGTCGTATCGCGGACAGCCATCAGTGCTGTACCGGAATCGAGGAGATGGCACGTTCGAAGATGTCAGCGCTAGAGCCGGTGTGGACGATCCAACCGCAAAGGCGTTGGGCATAGCCATCTTCGACTACGACTCCGATGGCCTGCCCGATATTTTCCAAGCCAACGACACGCAGCCCAACAAGCTCTATCGCAACGAAGGCGACGGTACGTTCAGCGAGCACGGGGTCTCGGCCGGAATCGCGTATGCCGAGGACGGCAAGGCGCGCGGGGCGATGGGTGTCGACGCGGCGGATTATGACCGCAGCGGACGCTTCCACCTGCTGGTCGGGAACTTCGCGAACGAAATGTTGAACCTGTTCCACAACGAGGGCAACGGCCTGTTCGTCGACGAGGCCCCGACCAGCCAGATCGGCCGCGACAGCCTGCTCTCGCTCACGTTCGGGGCTTTCTTCTTCGACTACGACCTAGACGGGCACGCGGACATCTTCTGCGCCAACGGCCACCTCGACGAGGAGATTGAAATCGTCCAGCCCGCGGTGAAATTCGCCCAGGCGCCGCTGTTGTTTCACAACAATGGCCGAGGCGGATTCGAGATGGTCCCTCCCGAGGCCAGCAAGGACCTGGCCGAGCCGTTGGTCGGGCGCGGCGCGGCGTATGCCGACTATGATCGCGATGGTGACCTGGACATCCTCATCACCACCAACGATGGCCCGGCCAAGCTGCTCCGCAACGACGGCGGCAATGCCAACAACTACCTGAGAGTGCGGCTGGAGGGTGCAGAGTCCAACAGGTCCGGATTGGGCACGCTGCTCACGCTCACCAGCGCATCTGGCCAGCAGCGCCAGCTTGTGAGGGGCGGATCGAGCTATTGCTCCCAGAGCGAGATCGTCGCGACCTTCGGAGTGGGTGCCGATGCCGTGATTGAATCCCTTGAGGTGAGTTGGCCGAGCGGTCAGGTCGACAGTCTCGAGGGCTTGGAACCGAACCGCGAAATCGTCTTGGCGGAGGGCGGGATCGTGCGACCTGCGGCTGCCTATCTGCATGTGCATTCACGCTTGGATCCGAATTAGCCGAACCCTACACGAGCCCTGCCAGCGAGTCATTTCGCGACATTCTCTGGCATTCGTAGTCGCGGAGGACAGTCTTGTGACGGCCCATCTGAGGACCATAGTGCTCGCCCCGCTCAGCCACACTCTCGTGGCCGGGGCTATGAGCGCTCACTGATCCGTCCAACTGGTACTTGCGCCAGGGGAGATGGCTTCCGAACGGCTGGAGCCCGTGGGCGTGGTAACATTGATTTCCGCGTCACCGCTTGATTTGTTGACCTCTATCGGTGCTTCGGCCGAGCAGACCGAGACGAGGTGCCGTGTGTCACACATCGACTGAACCGCCGATGCCGAGCAGCAAGCGCATTGTTTGCCTCGCAAATTCGAGGAAACTGCATGGTCGGTGCGTTGCTGGCCGGGAATGGAGCGGAACAAAGGCTGGCGGCTGGCTTCGGCCCATCAGCGCACGCGATGGCGGGGAGGTGTCGGAGTACGAGCGTCAGTATCAGGACGGTAGCGATCCGCGAGTGCTAGACATAATTGATGTTCCTGTTCTCGAAGCGAGGCCGAAGGATTATCAGACTGAGAACTGGCTGCTCGCCCCAGAGCTCTATTGGGAGAGGGTGGGTCGGTTGTCACCGTCCCAGCTTTCGGCGCTGGTGGATCCCCCCGCGCCGCTCTGGCTCGACGGATATCACACGTACAACGGGCGCAACGACAAGATCCCG
Organism: Bryobacterales bacterium; assembly: GCA_965207255.1. Classification (GTDB taxonomy): domain Bacteria; phylum Acidobacteriota; class Terriglobia; order Bryobacterales; family UBA6623; genus VXMF01. The sequence continues at coordinate 4,221,919 of OZ242276.1, forward strand.
ATTGCTTTAGCCGATTCGGTCACCGCTTCGTTACGGCTACTTCTAGCCGACGGGGTGCGCATCGACGTTGTCACGCCTGGAGAGGCCTTTGGAAATAACAAGCGACGCGTACAAGGCCGATTCCAGCACGCGGGCCAAGAGTACCTGCTCTGGATCACCGATCCCGACTTCGAACGCGCCTACCTAGCTAAACCGAACGGGACCTACGGCATCGGCGAGTGTTACCTTACAATCAGCTTGGGCGAGCCCTACCAAAACGCATGCTACAAGCTGATCGCCGCCATCATCCCTGCGACCTGAGCAAAGATCATGCCTGTAACCAGTAGTACCGTGCTGACTATAGGTCATTCCACGCACTCCGCAGCAGCGTTCATCGATCTCTTGGAGAGCCATTGCGTGACCGCTCTGGCCGATGTGCGGGCCGCACCCTACAGCCGTTTCAATCCGCAGTTTAACCGGGAGACGTTGGCAGGCAGCCTCGATGCGCACGGCATCGCATACGTCTTCCTTGGGAGGGAGTTGGGGGGGCGCTCTGAAGATCCCGCCTTATACGACGCGGGACGGATAAGCTACGAACGGCTGGGCCAGACCCGCTCTTTCCGGGAAGGACTCGACCGAGTGGCGAAGGGTGCGACCGGCTACCGTATCGCACTGATGTGCGCGGAGAGAGAACCACTGGAGTGCCACCGCTGCCTGCTCGTAGCTCCGGCACTTGAGGCCCAAGGTGTTTCGGTCGCTCACATCCAGTCCGACGGGGGGCTCGAGTGCCACAGCGACGCGATGGGGCGACTACTAGCCATGCATGGCCTGCAGGATTCCATCGAGGACCAGCCGCTGTTTCCCCGATCCCTCGCGGAGCGGGTCACGGAGGCTATTTGCCGGCAGGCCCGGAGATTTGCGTACCGTAACGAAACACAAGCCAACGATTTCACGCCATCTGGCCCCCGCCTCAGCGAGGTGCGTTCATGAGGGTCTTCACCATCGGTTTTACAAAGAAACCTGCACATCGGTTCTTCAATCTCCTACGATCATCCGGCGCGCGCCGCGTCGTGGATGTGAGGCTTAACAACGTTTCGCAACTCGCGGGCTTCGCCAAGCGAGATGACCTAGCCTTTTTTCTTGCTGAAGTCTGTGGCATGGACTACGTGCATGTACCGACGCTGGCACCCACAAAGCAGATTCTGGACGACTACAAGAAGCGCCGCTGCGACTGGAGTACGTACGAAAGCCGGTTTCTCGACCTCATGCGGGAACGCCGCGTCGAGCAGACGATTGCCAAGGACATCGTATCGGAGGGCTGCCTGCTATGCAGCGAGGATACGCCTAACTATTGCCATCGCCGCCTAGTGGTGGAGTACTTGGACCAGCACTGGGGTGGACTACAGATCACGCATCTTGGACCGTGATGGCCGACTGTGGTTCCCGTGAGTTGATTGCTCTATTCGCCCGGAAGATCCGTGGTCTGCCTGCCGTCCGCAAGCTTCAGTCGTACTTGCGCAACTCGAGCTTAGCCACAGCCTCGCGATGGACCTCGTCCGGGCCATCGGCAAGGCGCAACGTCCGTTGACTCGCCCATGCGCTGGCTAGGAACGTGTCTTGGCATACGCCCAGCGCGCCGTGCGCCTGTATGGCGCGGTCCAGCACGCGCAGCGCGACATTCGGCGCGATCACCTTGATCTGTGCGATCTCCTGGCGGGCGACCTTGTTGCCGACCGTGTCCATCATGTACGCGGCCTTGAACACGAGCAGCCGCAGTTGTTCGATCTCCATCCGCGAATCGGCGATGTCCTTGCGCAGCGCTCCGTGCTCGGCCAGCGTCTTGCCAAAGGCAACCCTCTGCTTGGCCCGCCGGCACAGCGCTTCCAGCGCTCGCTCGGCAATGCCGATCGAGCGCATGCAGTGGTGGATGCGGCCCGGCCCCAGCCGCCCCTGCGCAATCTCAAAGCCCCGACCCTCTCCGAGGAGCATGTTCGATGCGGGCACGCGCACGTTGTCGAAGTGGATCTCGGCGTGCCCGTGTGGCGCATGGTCGTAGCCGTACACGTGCAGGACGCGCTCGATCTTCACTCCGGGCGTGTCCAAGGGCACTAGGATCATGGCCTGCTGTTTGTGCTTGGGGGCGCTGGGATCGGTCTTGCCCATGAAGACCGAGAGCTTGCAACGCCTTTCGCCCGCGCCGGAAGACCACCACTTGCGACCGTTGACGACGTATTCGTTGCCATCGCGTCGGATCGTGGAGCGGATGTTGGTGGCGTCGCTTGAGGCCACGTCCGGTTCCGTCATGGAGAAGCAGGAGCGGATCTCACCGGCCAGTAGCGGCTTCAACCAGCGCTCTTTCTGCTCATCCGTGCCGTACCGTACCAGCACCTCCATGTTGCCGGTGTCCGGTGCCGAGCAGTTGAAGACCTCCGAAGCCATCGGAGAGCGGCCCATGATCTCGCACAGCGGCGCGTACTCTAGATTGGTTAGGCCGGCGCCGTACTTGCTGCCGGGCAAGAACAGATTCCACAGCCCTTCGGCGCGTGCTTTGGGTTTGAGTTCCTCGAGGATCGGCGGCGGCGCCCAGCGATCGCCTTCCGCGATTTGTTGGCGGAAGAGCGCCTCGTTTGGGTAGATGTGCTCGTCCATGAAGGCGAGCAGGCGCTGGCGTAGATCTTGGACTTTGGGGCTGAAATCGAAATTCATGAGGCTAGCCGTGCGGCGATTGCCATTGTACCCACCGCGCCGTAGTCGCCCCGACGGGCATCAGCCGAACTTACGCTTCTCTGCGGCCCGCACCTCTTGCTCGTTCATGCCGATGTGGTGGGCGATCTCGTGCCAGAGTGTCTCGTAAATCGCCTGCCGGATGTCGCTGCCGGCGGAGCGCTCCAGCGGCCCTTGGAACAGAGTGATCCGGTCGGGCAGCGCCATCTGGTAGAACCAGCCGCGCCGCTTGATCGGCACGCCTTCGTACAGGCCGAGCAGGGTGTCGCCACGCGGCACCTTGGCTTTGGCGAGCTGTTCCTGGCTGGGCTCGTCTTCCACGGCGATCACCAGGTTGGAGAACTCCCTGCGGATGGACTCGGGAATACTCTCCCAAGCATCGTCCACCCAGCCTTCAAAGCGCGTCTTGGAATACCGCATGGCGGCAGTCATTGACTCCTTGCCAAATGCAAACGTTTACGAATGGCCGTGCCGACTCGGTCGCCATGCATCCGCAGGTCGCGTAACCGGAACGCTGCTGGAGTGTTCCGCCTGGCAACGGTGGGCCCATGAGGAGGTGCCAGCCTTGATGGATCGGAATATTGAACCTTCTCCGCACCAGATGCAGTTCCTTGCAACTTCCTGCTTCGGGCAGATCTGTGTAGACCGCGACGCCATCTTTGACGCTCGTCGTGGCGGTTGCAGCAGAGGATCGACAGTGCGATATCCCTTGTGTCCGCAACACAGACTGAACATCGCGCAGGGGAGCCATGCCAGAATTGGCCACGACCAGAATGGCCCTCTCGAAAGTGCCGATCAACTCCGCGCTTGCTGCGCTGCATCAATTTCACTTGCAGCCATGATCTTCTTGGTGTCTTCTATTCCGAAGCGCGCACGAACCTCACCCTTGAGTTCGGAAAACTCCCGAGCCAAGTGGTTGTGTTCGGACGCAAGCGCGTCGATCTTTCCGCGTAACGCACGCTGCTCAGTAACGATCCAACCTAGCATCGCCACGATCACTGTGCCAAGCACGGGCATCAGGCTAGCTGTCACTGCTCCCACCATGGTCGTTCATCGCGCTGCATAATCGTACCATCCATCAACGTGCGCCTGTGTTCTCCTGGGCGGTTCAATTCTGAGCCTCACCAAGTCGCTGGCACCCCTAGACGGCCCAAGCAGCGATGTGATCCTGAGTCTGCCCTGCCTCGAATGGCTGCTGGAGGGAGTGTGCTGGGAGTCGTTCCCTGACGACCTCTGGGAGCGCCTCGAGTTCAACGTATCGCGGCGCGAGCGGACCGCCGGATGCGTGCGCAACCAGGAACTCGTAGAGCCATGCCCCTCCACGGGACGTCGCAAGGTGTCAACAGTAGCAGTCAAAGAAGACACCAAGATGGGATGATGATGGCTTGGATCTGGAGTGCAATCGCTGTGGTCGGTAACGACCTGTGGTGGAGTTCAAACTAGTTCACGGCCCAGCCGCGGTAGACAGTAGATCAGCTCAACCACGGAACCTGTACGCCGCCGACACGATCGTTCCGGTGGCCATGCGGTGGTCTCGTCCACAGAACAGCGTCCGAAACCCGCTCCCAACTCAGTAGCCCCATCTAATACTGGAATACTCACACGTCGGCGCGGGCCCGAGCCTCTGTAGCTGTAGGCCGATAGTGTCCTACTCGGCATCGGCCCAAGCCCGAAACAAGCTCTCGACCGCGTCGCTGCCGTCCAAGCCCTGGTGGATGACGATGCGATAGCGGAAGCGGAGCTTCTCGCCCTTCGCGATCGTGATACTGCCGTCGCGGCTGGCGTCTGCGTGAAAGTCGTGTTCGCCGAATATGTTGGCGGCAAACAGCCCATAGCCGCGGACATGCCAGTAGGTGGGATGCTTGGGATTGGCCGGGTGGTCGAAGATGGCGATCCCCTTGGGCTTTCCCGCGATACTGCCGGCATAGTCCACCCACGGCGAACGCTTGCCCCACGTATTGGCCTCGGTCTTGGCGCCGTGCGCGTTTGTGATCGTGCCGGTACGGGCGACCCCCTTGGCCCGGAAGTGCTGCTCTTCGAGTTCGGTCGCGATCCGCACCGCGAACGTGCCCTCCTTGGTGTCCCCAAATTTCACCATGTCGCTCTCCGCGGTGAGCACGATGTCGAAGTCCACGACGTTGTTCCCGTCAACCCGACGGAAGACCATCGTTCGTCGTTCGGATACGAGCGTCTTCCCGTTGAGGTCATTCCAATCGAAGGTGGCAGAGATGCTGCCGCTGGCTGCGCCGGACTTGACCGAGTCGATCGACCTGTGGGCGATGACGCCCTTCTTCATGCCTCTGTTGCGCTGCTCGGGCTCGTTGGCCCAGAAATCGATAGCGTTCACGTTTCCGTGGCTGAACCACGCGCCGCGGTGATGGCGATGATCGGTCTGCTCGCCTGCGACCTCTTCCATCGGGTAGCCGCGCGTCACGGTTGTTCCGTCTGCGGATCGAAGCGGGTGGAGGTACGGCTTGGTCGCCTCGGGTCCGAAGTAAAACGACGTGAAGGGCTCTCCGTCGATCGCCACCTTGATACGGTTGCCGTCTTCGGTCAGGGAGAACGTCTGTGCGAGCAGGGTCGGCAAGCACAGCAGTGGTGCGAGCAGCAGCGCACGTTTCATGACTCCATTGTGGAACACCGCGCGCGTCTCCGGAGTTTGAACCCGCAGGGGAGGGTCCATCACCAGTCCCGCACCAGATGGTCGATCGTCTCGGTTTCGCGACTTGGCTCCATGGCGACCAGAGCGTCAGTCCGCGAGTGCCTGATAGACCAGCGCTCGGAGCTTCGAGTGTTCGTCCAGATCCTTAGCCGGGATCAACTGTGTCAAGTAGACCACGACAAGCCCTTCTCGCGGGTCGACCCAATAAGTCGAGTGGTAGGCCCCGCCCCATCCAAACTCGCCCATGGTGCCCGGCGCACCCCGCGCGCCCACATCTGTGACTACCGAGAATCCTAGCCCGAAGCCTTGGCCAGGTCTGAATTCGATCCCGTTCAGGTGGTCGACGGTCATGAGCTCTACGCTCTTGCGGCTCAGCACGCGTCGGCCGTCCAACGTGCCGCCGTTCAGCATCATTTGCAGGAATCCCGCATAGTCCTTCGCTGTGGATACTAATCCGGCACCCCCGGAAAAACTCACGCGCGGGCCTGTGGCATAGTGCCCCTGTCCGATGCCAAGTCCCGGCTCGGGTGCCCGCTCAAGGCCCGTCTCGGTCGCAGAGTAGACAGTTGCCAGCCGGTCCGCCTTGCTCGGCGGGAGGTAGAAGTGCGTATCGTCCATGCCCAGCGGGTCGAGGATCGCCTTGCGCAGAAAAGCGTCGAGAGCTTGGCCGCTGACGCGCTCGACCACTGCGCCCAATATGTCAGTGTTGTAGCCGTACACGAAACGCTTGCCGGGATGCGCGGAGAACGGCAGCGACGCCATTCGAGCGACGGTGTCCCTCACGGCTTCCTCCCGGTGGGCGAAATACCATCCCTGGATGTCGGCTTTGGCCCAACGATCCTTGGCTATGCCGTTGCCATAGTCGATGCCCGCAGTGTGCGTGAGCAAGTCGCGCAACGTGATCGGGCGGCGGCTCGGTTCGATCTTGTAGCCACCCTTGTCCTGCTCGACGGCCACGGTCGTTGCCTCGAATTCCGGGAGATACTTGGAGAGCTCGTCGCTGATCAACAGCTTGCCCTGCTCTTGCAGGACCATCACCGCCACGCTGACCAGCGCTTTGGTCTGAGATGCGATGCGGAAGATGGCGTCCTTCTGCATCGCCCCGCGTGACTCCATGTCGCGCATTCCGAAGGCTTCGTGGTAGACCACTCGGCCATGTCGGGCAACGAGGGCCACCGCTCCAGCCAACTGCCCGTTATCAACGTACCGCTGCAGGGTGGCAGTGAGGCGTTCGAGACGCTCGGAGGAGACTGCTACGGTCTCGGGGACTGTCGGCGCGAGGACTTGCGCGAGGGTCGCTTGGATTCCGCCTAGGGCCGCGACCAGGCAAAGTGTGAAGACAGCGCGACACAACCTGAAATTGAGCATGCCTCATGATATCCGAGGCGCCGGCCAAGCTCTTTGCCGGGGGCCGCGACTTCAGGCAATTCACCGGTGACCTGTGCAGGCAAGTCAGCCCGTGAGACTCGCGGTCTTCAGCGGACTCTCGCATCCGGGAGTTTCCGGTTTCCGTTCCAGCAAAGCTGCGCGCCGACGGAATCTTGGACGAGATCCAACCTGCCAGCGGTCTTGGCGTCCGCTGCTCTGATGGCAATCTTGGAGTAACGGCGGGTGCTATGTCGCCGCTGCAACGCACGGCGGTCGGCGGGGGACTCTGCACCTTCGCCGCCCGACGAGTCCAACCGACTGGGCGCCAGCTTTCAAGGTGTGTCCGACGTAGAACGCTATCGCACGCAAGGGAGCGAATCGATCATCCCTCGCGCAGCAACGACAGCAACTCGTCAGCGGACATCTTCCCGGCCATGTCCGCCCCCTCGAGAAGGTTCTCAGCGAGGTCGCGCTTAGCGCCGTGCAGGTCTACGATCTTCTCCTCTATGGTGTCGCGCACTACTAGCCGATAGATCGTAACGGGCCGCGTCTGGCCGATGCGGTGCGCCCGGTCCGACGCTTGGTCCTCGACCGCCGGATTCCACCAAGGATCCAAGTGAATCACGTAGTCGGCAGCGGTCAAGTTCAGTCCCTGCCCTCCGGCCCGGAGGCTGATCAGGAACAGATCCCCCTGGCCGGCTTGGAACGCATCCACCTCTTGTTTGCGGGTCTTGGAAGGGGTGCTTCCGTCAAGGTATCGGTACTCGATGCCTTTCTGGTCAAGGTGCTCCCGTACGATGCGCAGGTGGTCAACAAACTGGCTGAACACCAAGGCCTTGTGGCCGTTGGCGAGCAGATCTTCGACAGTGTAGGCAAAGGCCTCCAGCTTCGATCCAGGAATGCTCGTCTCCGGCATGACCAATTGTGGATGGCAGCATGCCCGCCGTAGCTTCATGATTTGCGCCAAGATCTTGATGTGGCTCTTCGCCGCCTCCTCCGGAGACTCGTCTTGGAGAGCTTCCACGGCCCGCAACCGCACCGCCTCGTACAGTGCCCGCTCCTCTTCCTTCATCGCCACCTTAATCGTGATCTCAGTCCTCGCCGGCAACTCCTGCAAGACCGCTGACTTCGTGCGTCGCAAGATGAACGGCTGGATCAGCCGCTTCAGCAGCTGTCGGGCCTCCGCATCAGAGTGCTGGTGGATAGGCGTGCCGAACTTCTTGCTGAAGGAATCGATGGAGCCCAACAGCCCGGGATTGATGAATTGGAACAGATTCCACAACTCGCCCAAGTGATTCTCCACGGGCGTTCCGGTGGTGATCATCCTGAAGCGGCCGTTCAGTCTCATCGCGGCGCGCGAGCGCATCGTCAGGCGGTTCTTGATCGCCTGCGCCTCGTCCAGCACGACCATCTCCCAGTTCACCTCGGCAAGCAGGTCGACCTCTTGATGCAGCAGGCCGTAGCTGGAGATGATGAGGTCGAACGGCCGGGCCGCTTGCAGTGTCTTTGCACGATCGCCAGGGCCCAGCATGATCGGCCGCAACGTGGGCGCGAATCGACGCGCCTCATCGATCCAATTGGGGCAAACCGAAGTCGGGGCCACGACCAGGGTCGGGCCCTGGGGAGCACGAGCGACAGCCACAGTCAGCGCCTGCAGCGTCTTGCCAAGACCCATGTCGTCAGCCAAGCAGGCGCCCGCACCCCAAGTAGCCAGCCGTGCTGCCCAGCGGTACCCCTCCGCCTGGTACTCGCGGAGGTCGGCTTGGATTGTCGAGGGAAGCTTCGGATCCAGCGCCAGTGCCTCTTGAAACTGCCGCAGGCGTTTGGACCAAGCCGCGTCGGCGTCCACGGTCCCGGCGTCGCCCACCGGCCCTTCCAGAGCGTGGGCGCGGGTGGAATGAAAGCGCATGCCCTTTCCGTGGCGGTCCACGTAAGCCGCGAACTCCTCGACATGGCGGCGAAAGCGGTCGCTTAGAGCGATGAAGTCCTTCTCCCCCAGCCGCACGAAGCGGCCTGAGGCGTTCTCCATGTGATCGAGCAACTCGCGCAGGCTCAGCACCAGCCCGGACTCGAGTTCCAGCTTGCCGTCTATGGTGAACCAATCGCGGCTCTGACGGATCTTGAGAGAGAAGTGATCAGAAGTGGCCCGATGCAGAACCCGCAGCGTCTCGCCCTTCGGCCAGGCCACCTTCACCGCATCGCCGAGCCCTCTTAGCTCGTCTACCAGTTCCAAGCACTCGAGCGGATCGGGCAGGGTCCACCCCGAGCGGTCCCATGTGGCCTTTTGCAGCGTCTTGCATGACGCCACCGCCGCTTTATAGCGGCTAGTCTCCTCGGCTAGGTCACGACTGGCCCGCGAGCGCTTGCCCGCGACTGTCGCATACACCACGGTGCCCCCCTCGCCGGGCGTGAAAGCTGGCCCCTCGTCCGAGCACGGGCGCACGTACGCCTCCACGCGCAGGCCGCTGTCCAACGGAGTGAGGTGGAATTCGGGCGTTGGATCGGATGCGACTGTTTCGGCGTCGCCAGCAGCGCCCTCGATATCGGAGTGGACCGTTACCAGATCGCTGACTGACAGAATTGCCTTGGCAACCCGATCCTTGGAACGCTCGGGAACGACCAATCCCCCGGCCCCCAGCACGGCGTGAATCTCCCTGTGCCTGTCCTCGAATGACGTGACGCTCAGGCGGTTGCCACCCTCGTCGGTCACCAGCACGCTGCCAACGTCGGGCGGTGTCGGCACGATCTCGACACGAACCTTGCTGCCCGCGCCCGCGACCCTCAGTTGCGGCTCGTGGCGCACGATCTCCAACGCTGTCTTCGGGGCATCGGCACGGAATACCAAGGGGTGCCCAGCCAATGCCTGCAGCGCCTTCTTGGCGTCGATGTAGTGCCCTACTCTCCCGCTGAATACGCCGTACTGGTCGAAAGAGATCGCCTTGCAGACCTGATTGTCGTGCTCGCTGAGGTAGTCAACTCCATCGCGCTCGGACAGCCGCTTGAGTGCGACTGACCGCCCGGCCGACCAGCGGCCTGTCTTCCCAAGCCTTTGCTCGAATGGCAGGACCTTGGGATGCTGAGGCAACGACAGATCGACGCGCCAAGTGAGGCGCGACTGCCCCGCCGGTGCCCTGCGACCAACCGCCATCCGCTCAGTCATGCGCTCCAAGGCGACCAAGCTCCGCTCCCACGGCTCCTGCTCCACAATGCCATCCAAGACGGAAACGGTGCCGATCCGCCGGTGGGCCTCGCGGGCGGACGCGACCTCGCTCGCCTCGCCACTCAATCGAGCCAGCAGCGATGAGGCCTCCGCAGCGACCCACGCGTAGCCATGCTCACTGGCCCGCTTGCGCAAATCCGAGATCTGGGGGCGAAACTGGCGAGCGGCCCGGATATCTCCCCAACACAGAGCGGCGAACGCAAGAATCTGCTGCATGGGCAGCAATAGCGGCAATTCGTCGCGTATGTCCTTCAATTCAGGCGGCCGCCAGGGCTTGCCGTCCACGAAATCAACGACCCTGAGATGGAGGTCTTTCAGGTGAGGAGACTCCCATTCAGACAGCTTCGATGCTTGGAGATATTTCTGGGCGCGGCCGCTCCCGCCGCCCTCGCCCGCTGCCAGCAGGGCGTGTATGTAGAAGGCCGCAAGATCCGTCGGCAAGTCGACCTGCCTCCGCCGGCTAGCCTTCTTGTGCGCCTTGAGCGATCGTTCAAATTCCTCGACCGCGCCACTGTAGTCCCCGCGCACACAGCGCTCGCAGCCACGATACATGCTGCCAACCAAGTCGGGCGCGCGAAATCTCAGCGACTCTAGGCGGTCCGGTCGCCCGCACAGCAGTTCGTGCAAGAAAAGCAGGGCCGTCTCGGTGTCATCGTGTCCCTCCTCTCCAGCCACCCCTCTCAACATCTCCACATGCGTCTCTGCGGGAGCGAGCCGGCCATGCGCGTCGGCGATGATCGGGGCTAAGACAGTCCGACGGATCGTTGGATGCCTCGCAGCAAACCAATCAGCGTCCCGCGGGTCATCGCATATCGCGACCAGTGCGCCGATGGCCGCCGCAATGTGCTCCCCGTAAGTCCGGCCTTTATCGAGCACCTGCATGAACTCGCCGGGCTCGTTCAAGAAGATCGCCGCCCGCAGGTCCGCAATCAACTCGAGAGTATTCCAATAGCCAAATTGCTTCCGAACGGAATAGTTGCCGGATCCACCCTGCTCGAAGCGTGCCACAGCCTCGGCAGCCTCCTGCAGGCGGCCGCACCGCTCAGCCTCGCGCGTCACCCAGTCAACGATGCGCGCATCGCAACCAATCTCGTAATTGCGGCGCACTAGCAAGCCTCTGCGCCGGAGGCCGTCGAGCAAGCGAGCTCGCAGGGTATCTGCTGACGGGGATTTGGCGTCCCATCCGATCTTGGCTGATTTCAGATAGCTGATCGCTGTCGTCTGGTAGACCGGCCGGTGAACGACCGAGAGCAGCTCCAATGCTCGCCTGGACTCGCTGTCGAGTGATTTGTACTTCTCCCACAGGCGCGCCTGTGCTTGGTGCTGCTTTGGATCAATCAATTCTTCTCCCCGCGGCGCGATCCGACTGACTCAAGGTGCCCCCGTTCACCCATGCTACTCAATCAACGGGGGGCGGTCTCGGCGGTCTGTCGGCGCAGCATTTCACGTTGAGAAGAATCACGTTCCAGTCGGCGGCGAAGCGGCTCGATTCCGCAACCGGGCGGTCATCCGGGACAGCCATCCGCCGCTGTGAAGAGGATCGGAATTTCGTGCTGGATTCGTGCGAAACTCGGACCTCCAGCCACGCTGATCTCCCGCAGTGCCCAGTGCGGTGTGACGCTGTCGGAGAACGGTCGGATAGTGCCCCAGGCGCAACCGAGCAGGTTGTTCGACGTGGATGGGTGTCGGGCAGCCCAGTTGGTCAAGGTCGTCGGCACTCGAGTCACAATCACGACTCGGCAGCGGGGAGTGCGACAAGTACAAGAGGAGATGGCTCGAATCGCTCCTGCACGATGGGCGTTGGTTTCCGAAGAGCTAGGCGGTGCTGGCGAACGGGAGACTATCGGATCGTCTATCGCGTAGCCGAAACCCGCATCGAGGTGCTCATCGTGGCGATTGGCCACAGGCGGGATGTTTACAGTAAGCTGCACGCTGCGCTATAGATCGTTCGCGCAGTATCAGGAGACAGCGCGGCACTGCGGGACAACCGCATCACCGCGTTGATTTCCACGACCTCTGCCGCCGTCTTGGTGCCGCCCTTTCAAGAGCCACCGACACCGTGGCTCGGTCGCAGGGGCCGCGCGACAAGCATATGGGCTGGGACGCCAGCACATGCGGGGCACGGATTCGGACGGTCGTGTCGAATGATCGGTTTCTTGTGCAGCCGGGGGGGCGGCCGGTGCGGTAGGACACTTCCCACGATTGGGCCATACCCCGCCTCTTGCCCGAGCTGCGAAGGCTCAGGCAGCCGGCTCGCGACCCGCGCATTCGAATCCGTCTGAAGCAGGGCGGGGCGGTCTCTGCGACTGCCCCGCCGGGTCGTCTGATCCGCCGGTCTAGAAGCCGTAGCGCAGGCCTAGCTGGAGAATGCGGCCCGAGGCTCCGACTGTCAGGCCCGTGATATTGCCGAAAGCACGGTTCTGGGCGTTGCCCTGCGGAAGTCCGAAATTCGCGCGGTTGGGCAGGTTGATGACCTCCCCGCGGAACTGCAGGCTGTGCCCTTCCCAAGGCATGGTGAACGTCTTGATCAACGACAGGTCGGTGCGCAGCGCTCCCGGCGCGATGAAGGCGTTCCGCCCGACATTGCCGAACGTGAACCGGGCGGGTCGCCCGAAGGCCGATGTGTTGAAGAACTTCTCGCCCCGCACGTTGTCGCGCCAGGCGCCGTTCTGCTGGTATGCCCCCGTGGCCTGCGCGCGGACACGTGCAGCTGTCGGGTAGACTTGGCTGGCATTGCCCCAGTAAAGGGAGAACGGCGGTCCCGTGCGGGCTTCGATAATTGTTCCGATGGACCAGCCACCCACGATCTGGTTCAGCACCGAGTTGCTGATGGCTATGGGGCGACCTTGGCCGATTGGAAGATCGTACACAAGGCTGCCAATGATCCGATGCGCGATGTGGCTGCCGCCTAGCGACCAAGCCTGGCGGCGATCATACTGGTTCGCGAACGGGACATTGCCCGCCTCGCCGCCCAGCTCGTTGCGTCCCTCGACATTGTCCATCGCCTTTGACCAGGTGTAGTTGGTCTGGAACTGAATCCCGTTCGAGTAGCGCTTCTCGAGCTTGAAGTTCACGCCGTGGTACTCCGAATCGCCGAACGTCGGCGAGATCATAACAACGTTCGAGAACTGCGGGAACGGGCGCAGCACTTGGGGTGCGACGCCTTGGCTGTCGACGAGGTCGATCTGCGACGGGTGGACTTGGTTCTGCGTAGCCGAGCCCGGGATGGTTAGCTTCTTGCCGATAGTCGACAGGTAGCCGACCTCGAACAGCATGTCCCCTGGCAATAGGCGCTGGATGTTGAGGTTGTAGGTGATCAGGTACGGATTTGGGCGGTTTTCCGGCTGGAAGAACTGCGGCGAGAATCTGGGGCGGTCTCCAATCGCCACGGCTCCGAAGCCCGGTACTAGGTCTGACTCGGTCGGCTCGACGATCGGGGGGAGCCCGTTGCGGAGCAGGAATGCGGCGTCCGTCGGTCGCAGCGTTCCGAATGATCCTTGGATCGAGAACCCGGCGTTTGTCACGATCGGGGTGGCCTGGTCGTACTGGCCGGTATAGACGATCGACGCTCCGGCTCGAATGACCCAGTCGTCCGATGCGCGGTAGGAAAGCCCCACCCGCGGTCCGATGTTGCCGTACACGAAATTGTGCGCATACTTGCTGCCGCCGCGAGCGTCGCGCCCCGACCAGGTGATCACTCCCGGGCAGTCGCAGGCGGGATTGTTGCCCGCCACGTCGAACGAATTCTGACGGTTGTTGATCGCCTCGAAGCGTGGCGTGTCGAAATCCCAGCGCAGGCCCAGATTCAATGACAGCTTGGAGGATACCTTCCAGTCGTCTTGCAGGTACATCCCCATGGCATTCGCCCTGCTCCGAATCAGGAACGTCTCCGTGCGGCTCCCTCCCGCGACCCATCCGTAGAGAAGTGAGGCGACGGAGTCGGCCGTCGCGTTTTGGTTGAAGTTCATCGAGCCGCCCGCCGAAGACAGAAAAACGTCGTCGTTGATGGACCAGCGGAACTCGCCTCCCCACTTCAGCGTGTGCTTGCCGCTCACATAGGTCCAGTTGGAAACGATGTGGTTGTCGCGAATCGGGAACTGCCGGCGCTCCTGGCCGCCGCCGCGCCCGATGCGCTGGATTCCGCCGGCGAGGCCGAATCCTGGGAAGAATTCAGAATTGTTGCCGGTGAAGCCGATCTCTTGGGATAGGCCGAGGCCCTTCGCGGCGATGGTGGGGTGCCATTTCCGCTTGTTCCACGTGAAGCGGTTCTCCGTCACTAACTTGTTCGTGAGATTCGAAATTGTCGTCACCGACCAGTTGAAGTAGTGATACTGGATGATTCGCTGGTTGTTGTGGACCGGTTGCGGCCAGAATTCCTTGAAGTCTTCTCGATTGCCGATGGTATGAACGTATCGACCGTACAAGCGGTGTCGCTCGTTCACGGTGTGGTCGACGCGCAGCGAAAGCGTGCTGTTGTCATTCACGTTGCGGGCGTTGTTCTGGAAGTTCCGGCTCCTCGACGGCCGTCCCGCCACGTTCGGCGTCGGCCAGAACCTCGCGACGGCAGCCCCGACCGGATCCAAGTCGGCTGCGGGGATCATGTTGTTCGGAACGGGTTCCATGGTCACCGGATTGCGGATCATCGTTCCTAGGCCGGAGAAGTCTCCCCGCGTCTCGGCCGGGTCGGGGATGTTCTCGATGCGGGGAGCTGCTGTCCGTATGTTCGTGAATTCCTGGCTGGCGAAGAAGAAGCTCCGGTCCTTGGCGATCGGACCGCCCAAGGCCCAGCCGTATTGGTTTCGGCGGAGGAGTTGCTTGTTCGAGCCCGAGAAGAAGTGGCGCGAGTCCATCGCGTCGTTGCGAATGAACTCGTAGAAAGCTCCGTGGAGGCTGTTGGTCCCGGACTTGGTCGTCATCTGGATGAAGCCGCCTCCCGAGCGGCCCATCTCGGCCTTGTAGTTCGAAACTTCGACATTCATCTCTTCCAGCGCCTCGATCGGCGGGTCGTAGTTCAGCGAGGCCACGCCTAGCAGGATGTTCTGCGTCGAGCCGCCGTCCAAGGTCCACATGGCGTTGTTGCTTCGGCCGCCGGCGATTTGGAACTGCGAGCCGTTGCCGCGTTGGACGACAAAGCCGCTGAGGCGGACCAGTTGGGCCGCTCGCCGCCCGAGCAACGGCATGTTCGCGATAGACCGGTTCTGGATCACGCCGCCAACCGAGGAGTTCTCGGTCTTCAGCAGTGGCACGTCGGCTTCCACCGTGACCGATTCCGTGACTTCGCCGAGTTCCATGACTGCGTCAGCCCTGGCCGCCGAAGCGGTGTCGAGGCGGATCCCCTCTCGCGTGTACTGCTTAAAGCCGGCCGTGGTGACGATCAGCTCAAACGTACCGGGTTTGATGAACGGGATCGTGTAGCTGCCGGCCTCGTTGGTAGCCGTCGTGTACGATTCGCCGGTTTCCATGTTCATGATCACGATCTCGGCGCCGGGAATCACGGCGCCGGTGCCGTCGCTGACAGTCCCGGTCAGCGTGGCATTGGTCTGTGCCATGCCGAGGGCTGCGCCTATCAGCGCGAGCGCCCCGACCATGACGATTGTGCTTCGATGCATTCTCGAACCTCCTTAGAACCCCATCCGGCCCGAGCGGGCCCGGCGACGCCCTCGCAGCGAGCGCTGCCTCGGTTGCAAGGGTACCACCGAATTGCGGTTTCCGGAGCAAGAAAGTTCACTCCAATTGGCGCGTAACAGGTTCATTGGCTGCGCTGCGATCCGCAAAGGGCCAGGATGCTGTGTCAACCCGCCCGGCTGATTGGCAGATTTCACATTTGGGTTGACGCGGCTGCAAAATTTAGGCTAGCCTAAAATAGAGTTTAGAATGGCAAGAATTCAAATCTTGCTGGCGCTAATTTTTCTTTTGGCGCTCTCGGCGAGCGTTGCGCGGGCGGCCGCAACGCTAGACGGGACGGTGGTCGATCCCTCCGGTGCGGCGGCAGCCGGAGCCAGCGTGTCGCTCGGCCATCCAGTGTCGGGCTTTGTACGGGAAGCCACCACCGACGATCAGGGTGCGTTTCGCTTCACGAACATCCCGTTCCAAGGATATGAGTTGCGGGTGGTTCGGTCCGGCTTCCGGCCGGCGAGCCGACATGTGGAACTGCGCTCCAAACTGCCGTTGAGCGTGGAAATCCAGTTGGAGCTGCTGGCCCAATTGGAATCGGTTTCCGTTGACGCCACCGAGAGAATCACGCTGCTGGACCCCGAGGCCAGCGGAACGCGAACCCAGCTCAGCCGGCTGATCATCGAAAAGCTGCCAGTCGGTAGCGCCACTAGGGGCTTGGAAGCGGTACTGCTCAGCTTTCCCGGGTTTGCCGCGAACGCCAACGGCTCGATCCATCCGCGAGGCGCCCACAACCAGATGACCTACGTCATCGATGGCATGCCCATCAGCGACCAGTTCTCCGGGCAGTTTGCCACGTCAATCGACCCCAACTTGGTCGAAACGCTGGAACTGTTCACCGGCAACATCCCGCCGGAGTACGGCGCGAAGGTCTCGGGCGTTGCGCGCGTGACGACACGCTCCGGTTTCGATGCTGGCGGCCGCACGTTCGGGCAGCTCGAGATGGGGGGCGGGGGATTCGACACGTTGTCGCAGGCTGCACAAGCCGGAGGGACGAACGGGGCGCTCGGCTGGTTCGGTTCGGTGTCGAGCGTCAAGACCAATCGCTTTCTCGACTCTCCCTCGCTCGACAACCTCCACAACGGCGGCAATGCCCAGCGCGGATCGCTGCGCTTGGACTGGCACCGTCCCCAGGGCGACCTGTTCCGCATCACCGCCATGGGCGGACGTTCCTCGTTCCAATTGGCCAACCTGCGCAGTCAGCACGCCAACGGCCAGCAGCAAAGACGGCTGCTGGACGACCAGGCGGTCTCGCTCGGTTACGTGCGGGTCTTGGCGCCGCTGGCGACGTTCGACTCGACCACGTCCTTCCGCACAACATCTGCGGGCCTGACGCCCAGCCCGGGCGACACCCCCGTCACGGCGCAACTGGCCCGTTCGCTCTCGACGTTGGCCACCTTCAACCGGTTCAGCTGGCAGAGCGGCCCGCACCAACTCACATTGGGGCTCGATGGACAGTACTTTCCGGTCTCGGAAAACTTCGTCTTCGGGCTGACTGACCCGCTCGCGAACGTTCCGGGGTCGGCCGGCTATAACCCGAACTTGCTGCCGTTCGATCTGACGCGTGGCGGCTCACGCTTCCGCTTCCAGCAGAGCGATTCCGGCCAGATGCTGACCGCGTTCGTGCGCGACCGCGTGCGCTGGCGCAACGTTGTGCTCGACCTCGGCCTACGGCTGGATCGCTACTCGATGCTTGTGGCGGCCACCGACCTCCAGCCGCGCGTAGGGCTGGCCTACCACGTCGAGTCCACCGGTACGGTGTTGCGGGCTTCCTACAACCGCAACTTCCAGACGCCGCCCAATGAGAACTTGCTTCTGGCCAACTCCCAACAATCCGCCTTGCTGGCTCCGCCGGAGGTGCGCCGGAGCCTGCACGGCGGGTCGATCCCGATCCAGCCGCAGTACCAGAATGTCTACGAGGCCGGGCTGCAGCAGAGCATCGCGGGCCTCGTGTCCTTAGACGCCGCCTTCTACCACAAGCACTCGACGAATCCACAAGACAACGACAACTTCCTAGATACGGGCATCATCTTCCCTACCTCGCTGGCATTCTCGCGTGTGAATGGCTTCGATGCGCGGATTGTCTTGCCTGAGAGGCGAGGGGTGTCGGGCTCGCTGAGTGCGACTCACTTCCACGCGATCGTGACTCCGCCGTTCACCGGCGGACTGTTCCTGGCTAGTTCGAGCATCGACGCATTGTCCGAGGGGCCCTTTGTGATCGACCACGACCAAGCTTTGGGTATCAGCGGAAGCGTGATCTACCGCCCGCGGAAGCACTGGTGGACGAGCTGGCAGGTGCGCTATGACAGCGGCTTGGTGGCCAATCCTTCCGATCCGGGGGAGGTCGCCGCCGATCCCGACTATTTCGACCAGCTGCCGTATGTCGACTTGTTGGGCGATCCGCCGCGGATCCGGCCGCGGACGATCATTGACGCTGCGTTCGGCTACGAGCACTATCGCGCCGACCGGCGCGTGTGGGAGGTGACCGTGCAGGTGTCGAACCTGACAAATCGCGTGGCCCTGTACAGCTTCCAGTCTGTGTTTGTCGGCACACGCGTGTTGCAGCCGTTCACCGCTAGCACGCGGCTGCGCCTGTTTTGGTGATACCGTGATCGTCCGTATGATGGGCTAGCAGGGAAGTCTGCGAAGCCTAGGTCGCAACTGATGGAAGATCACTCGAATCGGCTAGCTGCGCTGCGCGGCCGGGTGCGCGGGCAGCCGCTGTACGTCTCCGCTCTGGCGAACATTCGCTACCTGACAGGGTTCACCGGCAGCGCCGGCCACCTGCTCGTCACAGCGGACTCAGCCACGCTGTTCACCGATAGCCGCTATAGCTCACAGGCGCGCGAACAGGTCAGGTGTGCTGACGTACGTATCTCGCGCGGCGATGCACGTCCGGAATTGGCCGCGGCAGCGACGAGATTGCGGCTGAAGCGCCTGCGCTTCGAGGCCAACCGCTTGGACTACGAGACCTACGCCTACTTGGGCGCGGAGTTAACCCGCTGCCGACTAATGCCGGTCCAGTCGGTCGTGGAGAAACTGCGCCAGATCAAGAGCCCCTCTGAGATCGCGGCGATCCGCGCTTCGCTGGCGTTGAACTCTGCGGCCTTTGAGGATGTCTTCGGTAGGTTGGACAGCGGTTGGAGCGAGGCCCATGTCGCCGCCGAACTGGAATTCGCAATGCGCAGGCGGGGGGCGCAGGGTGCGGCGTTCCCGACAATCGTGGCCAGCGGCGAGCACGGCGCTCGACCCCATGCCGAGCCGCGCGACCTGCGGATTGAACCGCGAGCGCTGGTGGTAGTGGACCAAGGTGCTATACTCGAGGGTTATTGCAGCGACATGACCCGGATGGTCGCCCTGGGCGATCCGGGCGCGGCACAGAAAGCATTGGTCCGAGCCGTCTTAGAAGCCCAAGCGGCTGCGATTGATGCGATCCGTCCCGGAGTAGAATGTCGGACTGTGGACGGGCGGGCGCGCCAAGTCTTGAAGAAGACCACGGTGGCTGGTTTCCGGCTTGACGAATTGTTCGTACATTCGACCGGTCACGGACTGGGGTTGGAAATCCACGAGGGGCCGCGTATCGCCCCCGAGCAGCGGCAGCGCTTGCAACCGGGCATGGTGGTGACGATCGAGCCGGGTGTCTACTTGGAAGGCGTGGCCGGGGTTCGGATTGAAGACGTCGTTGCTGTCACTGAGAGCGGCTGTGACGTGTTGACGAGTACGCCGCGGGAGCTGCGCCTGCTGTAAGGATTGAGATCGGAGCGACATGGCGAAAACCAAGCTGGACCGAGCAACGATCGAGGCACTCGTTGGAATCCTCGACGAAAAGGGCTTGACAGAGGTCGAGTACGAGGCCGATGGCGTGCGGGTCCGCGTGGCCCGAAGCGGAGCGCCGGTAGCGGCGGCGCCGCCTGCGCAAACCGCTGCCGCTATGCCGCGGCACGCCGAAACCGAGGCGCCGACTGCCTCGAGCGCGTCCGGGCAACTCGTGGAATCTCCGATGGTCGGCACGTTCTATGTGGCCTCATCCCCGGAATCAGCGCCGTTCGTGGAAGTCGGGGATCGCGTCAAGAAGGGCCAAGTGGTCTGCATTATCGAGGCCATGAAGCTGATGAACGAGATCGAGTGCGAGTACGAGGGCGTGGTCGCCGAGCGCTTGGTCGACAATGCCCAGGGTGTGGAATTCGGGCAGCCCTTGTTCCGCATCACCGCCGCCTAGCCCGACGCCGAGATGTTCGAAAAGGTACTTATCGCCAATCGCGGCGAGATTGCCCTGAGAGTCATCGCGGCCTGCCGCGACCTTGGAGTGAAGACGGTCGCGGTCTACTCCACGGCAGATCGCGACTCGCTCCATGTCAGTCATGCCGACGAGGCAGTCTGCATCGGCGCGCCGCCGAGTTCTCAGAGCTATCTGAGCGTGCCCGCAATCATCAGCGCGTCCGAGATCGCCAACGTGGACGCGATCCATCCCGGCTACGGATTCTTGGCCGAGGATCCGCGCTTTGCCGAGATCTGCGGCGACTGCGGAATTCAGTTCATAGGCCCGCGGCCGGACGCGATCCGCCTGATGGGCGACAAGGCACAGGCGCGCCAGGCGGCGCGCCAGGCAGGCATCCCCGTTCTGCCCGGTTCCCAAGAGCCGCTGCAATCTCCCTCTGAGGTGCGTGCCTGCGCCGAGGAGATCGGCTTCCCAGTCATTCTCAAGGCTTCCATGGGCGGCGGCGGCCGGGGCATGCGCATCGTGCGCACTGCCGAGGAACTGGGCGCGGCCTTCCAGCAGGCGCGTGCCGAGGCTGGGGCGGCGTTTGGGATTGGCGACGTCTACTTGGAGAAATTCGTCGAGCGGCCGCGCCACATTGAGTTCCAGGTGTTGGGCGACAACTACGGCAATGCCGTCTCGCTTGGCGAGCGGGAATGCTCCATCCAGCGGCGACACCAGAAGTTGCTGGAGGAAGCGCCGGCCAACGGCTTCAGCGCGGCCCGGCGAGGGGAGATGGCAGAGGTCCTATCCAAAGCTCTGTCGGCGATAGGCTATTCGAACGCCGGCACGGTTGAATTCTTGATGGACGAGGACGGCGAACTGCACTTCATCGAGCTCAACGCTCGCATCCAGGTCGAGCACCCCGTGACCGAGGCTGTCACGGGCGTGGACTTGGTGAAGAGCCAGCTGTTGCTGGCGGCTGGCGAGCCCTTGGACTCGGTGGTATCCCAGCCCGTGCAGGTGCGTGGGCACGCGATCGAATGCCGCGTCAACGCCGAGGATCCCGAGACGTTCATGCCATCTGCGGGGAAGATCACGGATTTCTCTGCACCAGGAGGGATTGGGGTCAGGGTCGACACGGCGGCTTATTCGGGTTGGACGGTTCAGCCATACTACGATTCCCTTGTCGCAAAGATCACTGCCCACGGTGCCAGCCGGCCCGAGGCGATCCAGCGTATGAAGCGAGCGCTATCGATGTGCAGGCTGGATGGGATCAAGACATCGATCTCTCTGCACCGAAGGATTCTGGAGACTTCCGAGTTTGCGGCGGGCCGCTACGACACCCGATTCATAGAAGAGCTAGGGCTCTGAATTTGGCTGCGACCCCTGCGGCGAGTCCAAGCGCCAGCACCGGACGGAGCAATGGGGGCTTTGGATAGCGACGGCCCCGACTAGATTCGCCCCCAAGACCAGTTGCTTGAGAGTCCAGCAGGGGTCGCGCGAGCCGTCGCTGCTGATCAGCGCCGGCTCGCCGCGTGCGTCGATTTCGACTTCGAAACTGGCTAAGCCGCGCGCGATCCCGCCGCCAAGTGCTTTGAGGTATGCCTCCTTGCAGGTCCAAAAGGAGAAGAATGTCCGCTGTTGCTGCTCGTCGGGGGCCTGTCGCAGGGCGCGGAGTTCGCCTGGCGCGAAGAAGCGGGTCGCGATTGCACCAGGGTCTGAGATCTCGCGTAGACTCTCGATGTCGATACCTAGGGGCGAGCTGCCGATCGCGACAGCGGCAATGCCTGCGGAGTGCGAGAGATTGAAATGAACCGTCGCGTCGGAAGGCGTGCCGACCAGATGAGGCTTGCCGTGCGGTCCACACGCGATCTCGATTCGGGCAGGGGAGCATGGCACGTATGCGGCTAGGAGTTTCCGCAACAGCACCCGCGAGGCCACGAACTGTTTTCCGGGGGCTTCCGCCATCGACCGTGCCCGTTCGTGTTCGTCAGAAGATAGGGTTGCGAGATCGGCGGTTTCGTGTGGACTCGACAGGTCGAGCTGCGCTAGCCAGACGTGGGCTTCGTCGACCGCTAGCGGGACCACGCCGGTCGCCGGAAGCGCTCGCGCATTGAATCCGAGATCCACTGCTTGGACGATACACCAGGTCAGCCTATGCGGTCTGCCGCGTCGGAGGCCGCAAGCTGTTTTCCGAAGTCGACAGGAATCGAGCTCTTCAAGCGCGAAAGGTGCTGGAAGGGTCGGGCTCTCTCACCCCCAAGCAGACAGATGCTGCGAAGGGCTCCCATCGAAGGATCGGAGCGCTCTAGTCCGCATTGGCGTGGCATGAGCCAAGCCGACCCTGCCGGGCGCGGACCGCGCTTCACTCCATATGGCGACCCGACTTAGCGGTAGCGCATCCTTGGTGCAGTAGGCGCAAATCCTAGCTGCTGAGCATTTGCCACAGCCAGCCAACCACGAAGCAGAGGCCGGCAAAAAAGGCCGAGCCGATGATTGCCCAGGTCATGCGCATATGGGTTGTGATCAAGCGATCCAACTGGGTTTCCATTCTCCGTTCCAGCCTGTTCTGAGCCTCGGCCATCGACTTGAAAGAGGCCGCCTGGGTATCGAACCAGCGATCGACGGTGGTCTTGAAGTCCTCGAGCTTCCCGTCCAAGGCGCCGATCTTTCCATCCTGCAGGTCGAGGCGGTCGTTGACGCTGGTAGTGAAGTTCTCGAACCGTGATTCATGCAGGTCGAGGCGGTCGTTGACGCCGGTCTTGAAGTCCTCGAACCGCGACTCGTGCAGGTCGAACCGGTCGTTGACGCCGGTCTTGAAGTCCTCGAACCGCGACTCGTGCAGGTCGAGGCGGTCGTTGACGCCGGTCTTGAAGTCTTCGGACCGCGACTCGTGCAGGTCGAGGCGGTCGTTGACGCTGGCTTTGAAGTTCTCGATCTTGCCCTCGTGGAGGTCGAGCCGGTCGCTGACGGCAGTCTTCAAGCCAGCCACCTCGCGTTCGATCTTGTCTGCCACCATGGTCTGCACCTCCTCAGAAAGAGTATAGGCCGATTGTGGCTTAAACCCCTCGTCCACCAGAGTCTGCTGCAGGCGGTTGGTCCTTGCGGGAATTTGTGCGGTCGTTTCTGGCACTTGCTATGGTCTCCTGTCTGAGAATTCTCTAGACCAGAATGCTTTCTAGTCTCTCTTTATATTCGTATAATGCTTGTATTATGTCAATAAAATAACGAAAACTAGGGGTATGCACTTGACTCAGGTAGCCACTACACGTAGTGTTTGAGGAAAGTGGAGGATTACCCGCGGAATCAGCTTGAGTTTGAGACCCGGTTCGCCAGCGAGGAAGCCTGCCGGGAGTACTTGGCACAGCTACGCTGGCCGGAGGGTTTCCGCTGCCCGCAATGTGGCCAAAGCAAGGCATGGCCCGTGCGGACGGGGCCTGGCAGTGTGCGGCCCGCGGGCGGCAGACTTCGGTGACGGCTGGCACGCTGTTTCATCGCTCGACGCTGGATTTGCGACTGTGGTTTCGAGCGATGTGGTGGGTGACCGGCCACAAACACGGAACCGGTGCGCTGGGCTTGCAGCGGGTGCTGGGCCTGGGCAGTTACCGGACGGCGTGGACCTGGCTGCACAAGCTGCGCCGGGCCATGGTGCGGCCCGGCCGGGATCGGCTGCATCCCAAACTGGCGGGGCAGTTGCTGCCGCATGTGCATCGGATCGCATCGCTGTTCAAGCGTTGGTGGGCCGGAACTCACCAAGGGGCGATCCGTGCCCGCCACCTGGACTACTACTTGGTCGAGTTCAGCTTCCGGTTCAACCGCCGGAATGTGCACACGTTTTGCAAATTGAGCCAACTGGTTTAAGGCCTTAATGGTCTAATTGGGTTGATTCGGGCGCTAGTCGTTTCGAAGATTGCCGGTGTCGAGAGTAGAAATGTTGGGGACAACCGAACGGGGACCCCGAATCAGGTCCATAGCTACTGCAGTTCCGGACCACCGGATCAGTCAGGCAGAAGCCAAGAGATTCGGTGCCGGCTTCTTCGCCGATGCCGTGCCGCATCTGAGGCGGATGCTTGATGTCTTCGATAACGCAGCGATCGCCGAGGGGTATTCCTGCCTGCCAAGACCTTGGTACGAGAATCAGAAGCACGGGTTTCAGGAGAAGAACCGTCAGTACCTTGAACACGCGGTCGTCCTGCTCAAGGACGCCACGATCAGGTGCTTGGAAGCAGGCGGCGTAGTTTCTAGCGATATCGACATGATTGTCACCGTGTCGACTACTGGCATCGCAACGCCCAGCCTCGATGCTCGGCTGATGACGGAGTTGCCATTCCGGCGCGACGTCCAACGGCTGCCGATCTTCGGTTTGGGGTGCGCGGGAGGCGTGCTGGGACTTGCGCGCGCCGCCGCATGCGCACGAGCCTCACCTGGCAGCCGTGTCCTGTTCTTGGTCGTCGAACTATGCACGCTTACGTTCCGCGGTCGCGATCAATCCGCCAAGAACCTTATCGCCACTGCGCTGTTCCGCGATGGTGCCGCAGCGGTGTTGCTAACGGAAGATGGACCAGGGCCTGCGATCTCCGGATGGGGCGAGCACACATGGCCTGATTCGCTTGACGTCATGGGTTGGGACGTCGCCGATGACGGACTTGCAGTTGTGTTCTCGCGAAGCATCCCCAACATGGTGCGCAATCACATGCGACGAGCCGCGTCCGAGTTTCTGGCATCTCAAGGCCTAGACCTAGCAGATATCGACAGCTTCGTTTGCCATCCCGGCGGGGCTAAGGTGCTTGAGGCCCTCGAAGAGGCGTTCGACCTCCCGAACGGGGGCCTCGAACAGTCTCGGGCGGTCTTGCGCGCCTACGGCAACATGTCGGCGGCAACCGTGCTGTTCGTCCTTCAGCGGGTCCTCAGAGAACAGAACCCGCAACTGCATTTGCTGTCGAGCCTGGGACCGGGATTCTCGGCTGCGTTTCTCCTGTTGCGGTCGACGTAGCCGGTTTCGCCCCGAATGAGCCCGCTGTACATCGTCATTGGTTTTCTCGTTGTGCAGCGAGCAGCGGAACTGGTTGTCGCGCGCCGGAACCACCGAACGCTTCTGGCTAGCGGGGCGATTGAAGTTGGCCAGCGACACTATCCCGCAATTGTCGCGCTCCACACCGGCTGGCTGCTGGCGATGCTTCTCACCATTGATTCGGAGTCGTCGATGTCGATCCCGTTACTGGGGATTTTCGTGTTGCTGGAATGCGGACGCGTGTGGGTAATCGTGACCTTGGGCTCGAGATGGACGACTCGCATCATGGTCGTGCCTGGTGCCCGGCGCATCCAAAGCGGCCCCTACCGCTATGTCAATCACCCGAACTACTGGATCGTTTGCGGTGAGATGGCGGTCGTCCCGCTGATGTTCGGCGATTGGCTCCTGGCACTGATCGCATCCGCGCTGAACTTGCTGGTCCTTCGCACGCGGGTCCGTGTCGAGAACAAGGCGCTGGCGGAGGTCTACGGCGAGGCATAGCCGCGATCCCGGCCCGCTGAGTTGGAGGCCGAATCGACCCGGTTGGGCACGTTGCGACGATGGCGTGCAATCTCGCGGAGTTGTCTCGTTTCCAGCCACAGGGGGTCTCTCCCGAATACACGCTAGAATGGCCGCGATGGCGATTCGCGTCAACGGTGAGCTCATACAGGACGAAGCACTGGCGCGCGAAGCCGAATCAGTGCGCCAGCGCTTGGAACAGTTGTCCCCGGCACAGCGTGAGGAGATGGGCCTCGACGAAGCGGGCATCCGCGAGCGTGCCATAGAGTGGGGCCGTGAGAACCTCATCGAACAGACCCTGCTGCGGCAGCAGGCATGCACGGATCCCAGGCCCGTAGACGAAGACGCCGCCGAGAAGATTTTCGTCGAGGCGCTCAAGCGTCATGGGGGTGCGAAGAAGCTGGCCGAGGCCGGCATCGACGAAGGCGCCCTACGCGGCGATATTCGCACACAGCTCAAAGTGGAGCGGCTGGTCGAAGCCGTGACAGCCAAGGCGAGGCCCCCCAAGCCAAAGGAACTCGCGCAAGCCTATCGACGCAACAAGCAACGCTTCACCACCGAGGAGATGGTGCGCGCTTCCCACATCGTCAAACACATCGAAAAGGACGTCACGGAAGAGCAGGCGAAGGACGCCGCGGTGCAGATTTACAAGCGTTTGCGGTCCGGCGAGGGCTTCGAGCGGCTCGCCGACGAGGCCTCCGACTGCCCGGGGGGTGGCGGGGACTTGGGCTACTTCGCCCGCGGCAAGATGGTCAGCGAGTTTGAGGAAGTCGTCTTCGGGATGCAGGTTGGCGAGGTCAGCGAGGTCTTCAAGACGGTTTTCGGCTTTCACATTGTCAAGCTGACAGACCGCAAGCCTGCGGGAACGCGTCCGTTCGCCCAAGTCCAAGACGAACTGGTGCGAGAGGCTCTCGAAGACCGGCGAAGGAAGTTGGTCGAGCAGTACTTGGACGGCCTTCGGGAGCAGGCGGCCGTTGAAGATGTGCCGTCCTCAGCAACGGGGCCTTAACCCCCCGTGCGGCGGCAGCTTAGCTTCTTGGAGTCCTTGGCGTGTCCCGTCGTGGGAAAGTCGCTTGTCGGAGCCCCATGCTAAAATCGCCTACGGCCGTGCCGGTCCAGGACAGGAATCCGCAAGTGCCAGCGTCGAATCTCCCGGCACCCAAAGCGAACCGTTCAGTGCTCCCATTCACGCCCAGCCCATGCTGCGTCCCCAGCGTCGATAGGGCGCGGCGTCTGGCCGAGTCTGCCAGGATGTCGGAGTCGCGACCGGTAGCGCGCGCCGCTTCCACCGCCGAGATGTGTCGCATGGCTGGAGGGCGCTTCCTCATGGGCACTGAGACTGACGTAGGCTTCCCCGCCGATGGGGAAGGACCGGTGCGGGAAGTGCTGCTAGACCCTTTCTATATCGACAGGTACCCGGTCACAGTCGAATCGTTCGAAGAGTTCGCGCGGGAGACGGATTACGTGAGCGAGGCGGAGCGCTTCGGATGGTCGTTCGTCTTCCACAAGCAACTGCCCGCCGAGCGGTACCCCGATCTGGCCGAGGACACAGTGGCCGGCCACGAGTGGTGGTGCAAGGTCAACGGCGCCGACTGGCGCCATCCCGAAGGCCCCGATTCGAGCGTCGCACAGCGTCCCGACCATCCCGTTACCCACGTCTCCCACGCGGATGCCCTAGCCTATTGCAGCTGGGCTGCCAAGCGATTGCCGACCGAAGCAGAGTGGGAGTTCGCCGCCCGCGGCGGCTTGGAGCAGCGGCTCTATCCGTGGGGCGACGAACTCGAGCCTGGGGGCAAGCACTTGTGCAACATCTGGCAGGGTCGCTTCCCCGACCACGATTCGGGCGAGGATGGCTACCGCGGGCCGTGCCCGGTCGACGCGTTTCCGCCGAACGATTTCGGCATCTATTCCATCACAGGCAACGTCTGGGAGTGGTGCGCGGATTGGTTCGACCCGCTCTACCATGTCACTGCGACGCACTCCAATCCGGTCGGTCCACCAAATGGCACTGCGAGGGTCATGCGCGGCGGGTCGTTCTTGTGCCACGCTTCGTATTGCAACCGCTATCGCGTGGCCGCGCGCACATCCAATACGCCGGATAGCGCTACTACCAACTTGGGCTTCCGCTGCGCCAGCGATACCTGACCGAGAGGCGCTCAATGAGGATCGTTAAGCTCCTGTCGCGAAGCTGTACACCGCTGCTGGGATTGGCATTGGCCGCAGCGCCGCCATGCCGCGCGCAGGAACCTGAGGGTCCGGTCGGTGAGCAGGCCGAGCCGGTACCGGTCGAGCAGCCGTTGCCATACAGCCACAAGACGCACGTCGCGCTGGGCCTGCAGTGCCGAGACTGCCATGCCATCGCCGATCCCGGCTTCGCAGCCGGCTATCCCGCCGAGGCAACCTGCATGGCCTGCCATACGGCGATCAAGACCGACAGCCCTCACATCCAACTGCTGGCCAAGCTCAACTCGGAAGGCACGGCCGTGCCGTGGAAACGGGTCTACCGCGTGCCGGACTTTGTCTGGTTCTCGCACGCCTCGCACGTGGAGGACGCCACCATCGAGTGTGAGACGTGCCACGGCCCGGTGGCGCAGCGCGAGGTCTTATTCCAGGAGAAGCCCACCACGATGGCCGCCTGCATGGACTGCCATGCCCGCAACAATGCGCCGAACGACTGCGATCTGTGCCATGACCCCGGCTAGCTCCGTCGCGCCGCACCGCTGGGGTGACGCGCTTGGGGTGAGTTCGTGATGCGGCTCGCATTGCTCGGGTCCACTGGCTCGATCGGACGCAGCACCCTGCAGGTCGTGCGGGAGATCGAAAATCCGGTCGACGTGGTCGCGCTCGCCGCCGGGCGCAACGTCGTCGAACTCGCGCGCCAGGCCGAAGAGTTTCGACCGCGGCTGCTGTCGGTGGCCGACGAAGCCGCTCTCGCACAGCTGCGCGATAGCATTGCCGCGATCCCAAACTACTCACCCCGCTGCGTGTGCGGGGCGGCCGGGAACCTCGAGGCGGCGTCCGGGGTGGAAGCGGATGTGCTCGTCTCAGCTGCGGTTGGCGTGGCCGGTCTGGCAGCGACCCATGCGGCGGTGCGCGCCGGGCGGCGCGTAGCCTTGGCCAATAAGGAAGTGCTCGTTGCGGCTGGCGAAGCCGTAATGCGGGCCGCCCGCGAGTCCGGCGCAGACCTGCTGCCGGTCGATAGCGAGCACAACGCCATCCATCAGTGCTTGCGAGCCGGTCGGCGCGACGAGGTCGAGCGGATCATCCTGACGGCTTCCGGCGGACCCTTGCGGCGCACGCCCGTCGAGGAGTTGGCACACGTGACGCCTGCCAGCGCCCTGCGCCACCCCACGTGGAGCATGGGTAGCCGGATCACGGTGGACTCGGCCACGATGATGAACAAAGGCTTTGAAGTCATCGAAGCCTGCCACCTGTTCGGCCTGCCTCCGGAGCGGGTGGACGTGGTTGTGCATCCGCAGTCGATCGTGCATGCCATGGTGGAATTCGTGGATGGCTCGATGATTGCGCAGCTCAGCCAACCCGACATGAAACTGCCGATCCGTTATGCCTTGGCCTTCCCGGCGCGAGAACCCAGCCCGCGCGAGCGAATGGATTGGAGCGCTGTGCCACAATTGGACTTCGAGGCGCCGGACCTTTCGCGATTCCCGATGCTGGCGCTAGCCTACGAAGCGCTGCGGCTGGGCGGTCCGTGCGGCTGTCTGCTCAATGCCGCTGACGAAGTGGCTGTGGAAGCGTTCCTGGCAGGCCGGATCGCGTACTTGGACATTCGTAGGGTGGTCGAGCAGACCTTGGAGTGGGGCGCGGACCGTCCCGTCGCCGGAATCGAGGAAGTCATGGAGTGTGATCGCGCGGCCCGCACCTTCGCGCGCGCCTTAGTGGCAGGCTGCCAGCCCCCTCGGGGTGCTGGCCAGGTGCCTGTCTGAGGCTGGATATCGGCGTATGGTCAACTTTATCCTCGTCCTGAGCGTTCTGGTAGTGTTTCACGAGTTGGGGCACTACTTGGCTGCCCGCTACTTCGGAGTCAAGGTCGAGAGCTTCTCGATTGGTTTCGGCCCTAAGCTGTTCGGCTTCGACCACAACGGCACGGATTTCAAGGTTTGCCTGCTTCCGCTTGGTGGCTATGTGAAGATGGCCGGCCACGCCCTGACCGAGGAAATCGCCTACGAACGCGACGGGTTCTCGGCAAAGCCGCGCTGGCAGCGCTTGATCATTCTCGCCGCCGGCCCAGCCTTCAACTTCATCCTCGCGATAGGACTGCTTGCGGGCGTCTACATGTATCAGTACTCGCGGGCAGCCTATTTGGACGAAACTGCCCGGATCGGCTACGTAGCGCCCGGGTCTGCGGCAGATCAGGCCGGTATCCGAAGCGACGACGTGGTTCGGTCCATCGACGGCGTGGAGACGCCGACTTGGAAGGAGTTGATCATGGCGTCGACGCTGGTTGTCGACAGCGAGGCAGCGTTGACAGTGGAGCGAGACGGGACCTCGCTGGAAACCAGCATCACGATTCCCGAAAGGCAGGGCGAGCGCGGCGTGCCCGATCCCGGATGGAGCGCGGCGCATCGCGTGGAATTGGTGGAACTCGTCCCGGGGCTGCCCGCGGTTGACTCCGGGCTCGAGGTCGGCGATCTGCTCGCAAGTATCAATGGCTCCCCAATCATCGCCATCGAGCAAGTCGCGGACTTAGTAGGCGGATCGGACGGACAAGCGCTGCTGGTCGAAGTCGAGCGGGATGGAGAGCGCCGGTCTTTGAAGCTTCGGCCGAGATTGCAAGACGAAGGTTGGCGGCTGGGGATCGTGATGCGGCCGATTCGCGAGCGGATCGAAGAAGAACTCTCGTTCAGCGCCGCTTTCGGGGTGTCTGTCAAGGAGAATCTCGGTTTCGCGAGCATCATCTTCCGCTCCCTCGGCAAGCTGATCATGGGCGAGATGGCGGTCACGAACTTGGAAGGGCCGGTCGGGATCTACGAGCACACGCAGGCTGCCGCCGCCTTCGGCGTCGGCGCTCTAATCCAGTTCATGGCGCTGATCAGCGTCAACCTCGGGGTCATCAATCTCGCACCCGTGCCGGTTCTGGACGGCGGTCAGATCCTGTTGCTGTTCGTCGAATCGATACTGCGCCGCGATGTGAGCATGAAGGTCAAGCAGCGGATCACCCAAGCCGGGCTGCTGTTCATCATCCTCTTGTTCGGGGTGGTGATGTACAACGACCTGGCACGCCAGTTCTTCTCGCCGTGAGCGCCGCGGCCGCCCAGCCTGCCCCGCGGAACGCACGGCGGGGCCAGCCTTGGCACCCTGTGGAATCCAGCATGCCCGGCATGCCAAAATAGGGATTCAAGGAGCACCGAACATGTTGAAACAACGGAACCCCGTGCGAATGCACCCGCTCTTGCTGGCCTCGGCCGCGCTGCTCTGCGCTTGGCCGGGCCACGTGGCTGCCCAATCCAAGGTGGCCGTCATCAACTTCCAAGAGGCTTTGCTGTCGACCGGCGATATGCAGAAGGAGTCGGCGGCGCTCGAGACCAAGTACAAGAGCCGCCAAGACGAACTCAATTCGCTCTCGGAAGAACTGCAAGAGATCCAGGCCAAGATCCAGACTGCCACCGGAGCTGAATTGGCCCGTCTGCAAAGCGAGGGGCAGCGGAAGCAGATCACAGCCCAGCGGCTGACGGAGGACCTTCAGTCCGACGTCGAATTCGACCGGCAGAACATTCTCACCGCCGCCAGCGGGCGCATGCGGGAGATCGTCCAGGGCTTGCGCTTGGAGAAGGGCTTCGACCTGATCGTGGACACTTCGAGCGTGCTAGCCAGCGACCCCTTGATCAATCTGACCGCTGAGGCCACGCAGGCCTACGACGCCAAGCACCCGGTCAACTGATCGCCCCGCTCCTCTCGCATGGAATACCTTGGTGCCTACGGCAGTACGAGCGTGCTGTTCGAGCGCATCGTCAAGGCGGCGCTCGTCGTTCTGGCAGCTGCGGCACTGCTGGCCGGCACCTATTACATGTCCTTCCGCAACTGGCGCGAGGAGCGCCAGGCGGAGGCTTTCTTCGAGCTACTCCAAGAGCGCCGTTACGAAGAGGCCTACCGCATGTGGGGGTGCTCGGTCGAGGAGCCCTGCCGGTACTACCCGTACGAGGAATTCTTGGAAGACTGGGGGCCGGAAGCGCCGTTCGGCGAACTTACCGAGTACTCGCTTGGACGCTCCTATACTCAGCCTGACGGCGTGATCTTGCGCTACACCATCAACGGTGAGCGCGGCGACCCGCTGTGGATCGAGCTGGATCCCCCGGCGATCAATTTCGCTCCGAATTGAGCCGCTTCGCGCGCCGGCGGCCTCAGCTGCTCCGCACCAACTCCTGCCACAGAGCCCGGTAGAAACGCAGGTAGCGCTCCGGCTCGCAACTTTGCGCTGTCTCGGCCAGCGTGTAGCGGTCGTAGCCGGTCGATGCCAACAACTGGAACAACTCGCGGTGGGGGTAGTCGGGCAGGTCGCGGATATGGACGTTGCGGATGAAGTCCTTGAGCAGGTCGAAGGCCGGCTTGATGGTCCCGTTGCGAATGTCCGTCGGATTCGAGTTCCAGCAGATGCCGACCGAGGGGTGGCCGCAGGCGTCCATGACCTGCCGCATGATCTCGGGCTGCTGGGTCTGGCGTCCGTGGACTTCGACCCAAATCTCCACTCCGTAACCCATCGCATGCTCGCCGCACGCCTGTAACGCCTCGCCGATGCGGCGGATGGTGAGATCGCGGGGAACTCCTTCCGGGAGTCCGTTCGGGCGCACCTTCACGCCCCAACAGCCCAAGTCGTGCGCCAGTTCCACGAAGCGGGCCGTCTGCTCCACGTTGGCTCGTCTCTCGGCCTCGTCCGGAGAGTGGAACTCGCAGGCCGAGCCCAAGCTCAGCAGTCGCACGCGGCTTTGTTGGAAGCGACTGCGAACGCGCTCGATCTCCGCCTGCGAAAGTCCCGGCTCCACGCCGTGGCGGTGCGTGCTGCGCAGTTCAACGGCTTCAAAGCGCGCTGCCTCGAGCTGCTCGATGATGGTCTCGATGTCCCAGTCGCGACCGACGTTGTATGTCACCAGGCCAAGCTTCATGGTTGGGTCCTCCTAGTGCGCCGGTTGGCTGGAATTGGCCCCGCAGCGCAGGCTACATTGTCGCAAACGGTCGGCCCGACGGCGCCGCTGCCTCGGGATCCGGCCCAAATCGAGGGCCGGCAGGGTATAGGCGTATGGGATGCACTACAAGTAGTTGTGAGCTGTTTCGCGTGCGCTACATCTGGTAAATCTGCAATGGGCTGAACTTTCTATGGAATTTGGCCTTGACACGGCAATTTTGGGACATCGATAATATGGTGGTCGAAAGTGGTCAGGAGTAGAGCAAAGTGGTCAGTTTCCAATATTGCCCGCTGAATCCGCCGGAACGGCCGGCACGCGCTCGCCTCCTGCCGCAAGGCTGATCGCACCATGTTCTGGGGAACAGAGACAGGCAATGTCGATGCCAAGGGCCGGTTGAAGCTCTCGGCATCGGTGCATCGCAAGCTCAGGGAGCGCTGCAGCGCGGCGGAGCGCACGCCCGGCAGCGCGGCCGACACGGACGTCTTCGTCACAAGCCTGGATGGCGAGGAGATCAAGGTCTTTCCGGCCGAGGAGTGGGCCAAGATCCTGGCGCAGATGGCCTCGGGCGAGATCGCCGCCGATGGCGAAGCGAACAACTCGCTGCTGATGCAGGCGAACAACTACGGCAAGCCCGAAAACCTCGACGGCCAAGGCCGGTTGCTGTTGCCGGCGGCGCTGCGCAAGGAAACGGATTTCACCGGCCCGGTCAAGATCCAATGGCGCAATCACCACTTGGTCGTGTGGCGCGAGGAGACCTTCGAGCAGCGCATTGCGGCCAACAAGCCGACGGTGGCCGAGCTGGCCTACGGCGCGAGCAAGTTGGGACTGTGATGGAGGCAATTCCCGGACACTACTCCGTGATGGCAGACGAGATGGAACGCTACCTGTTCGGCGAAGGCGACCCGGTCCCGCGGGGGGCATACTGCGATTGTACCGCCGGAGCGGGCGGGTATGCGCAGCGCATTCTGCGCCGCGTGGACCGCTGCCAGCTGATCGCGATCGACCGCGACGGGGAAGCCCTGCAGCGCTGTCGGGCACGGTTGTCCGAGTTCGGAAACCGCGTGAAGTATTTTCACGGCGGCTTTTCCAAGCTGGCCCAAGCGGCGAAGGGCTGCCTGCCGCTAGCGGGAATCGTCGCCGACCTCGGCCTGTCACGATTGCAGCTCGAAGACGGGCACCGCGGCTTCAGCCTGCGCAAGTCCGGCCCGCTGGACATGCGCTTTGACAGCCGCCAAACGCTGCAAGCCGACGAGCTGGTCAATCGGCGAAGCGAGCGCGACTTGGCCGACACGCTGTACTCTCTGGCCGACGAGCGCTTCAGCCGGCACATCGCCCGTGCCCTGGTCCAAGCGCGCCCGATCCGCGACACCGCGCACTTGTCCAACGTCGTCGCCGCGGCCGTGCCGCGCCGCGCGGCGTCGCGCATCCATCCAGCGACCAAGACGTTTCAAGCACTGCGTATGGCAGTGAACGACGAACTGGGCGAGCTTGGCAAGCTGCTCGCCGAAGTGCCGCGCCTGCTCGCGCCGGGCGGCCGGTTCGTCGTGCTGAGCTTCCACAGCGGCGAGGACCGCATGGTGAAGCAGAGTTTCCGGCAGCTTGCGGCTGCCGGCGTGTATCGGCTTCTGACACGGCGGGTCGTACGCCCGACAGAGGCAGAAGTGCAAAGGAATCCGGCCAGCCGCAGCGCCCGCTTGCGAGCGGTGCAGCGCACGGAGCTGGCGTATTCCTACTAGACGAGGATCGGTTAGCAATGGAGAAGGGACTAACGAAGAAGGCGCCGCTGGGACAGCAATCCCACCTAGGCCGGCGTGGCACGTCCACAGGGCGCGCCGCGCCCAGCCTGGCCACGCCCAGCGGCGCCGCCGCGCCTGTAGTGGCTCAAGCGCAATCGATGTCGATCGAAGGCGCACCGCTGTATCAGAAACGAATCGACAACAGCGGGATCCGCTACAGGCACGACCCACGGGACCGGGAGATCTGGCAGATCGGTCTCAGCGTGGGACTTTTTCTGCTGGTTCTGGCGATGTTGCTGTGGGGGCCGCAACGGTTGGTGACCCAGTCCGGCTACAAGCAAGAAGCCTTGCGCCAGCGAGTGAGCCAGTTGCAAGCCGTGCGCGATGAGTTGAAGATGCAGCGCGGACGGCTGGAGGACTTGCGGCGCGTTGCGGCGCTGGCCGAGGCAATGGGGCTGCAACAGACCGACCCGGGCAGCTATAGCTGGTTCGTGCTGCCGCCGGGAGACGGAGACGCAGATGCGACCGTTGCGCGGCTGCTGCGGTCGGGGGATTGATTCGGTAGTGCGGCCTCCGGATGACTGCCGGGTGAGGAAGAGTGCTGGAGGAAAGACCGTTCGACTCAGGAGGTGAACTTGATGGCTAGAGCGGAGCAGGTAGGCGGCACCGTGGCGTCCGTGTGGCGGCCGCGCGACCCGCATGCCAGCCCGCGCGTCTTGGTCGTTGCCTGTGTCGCGGTGGGTTGGTTCCTGCTCGTGTTGGCTAGGCTCGTCGACCTGCAGGTGCTCCAACACGAGCAACTCTCCGACAAGGCGATGCGCCAGCATGCCGGCAGTGTGGAGATTCCGGCGCGCAGAGGGCATCTCGTCGATCGCCGCGGACGAGAGTTGGCCTTGAGCATGCGGGTGGACTCGATTGGCATTTTTTCCAATCACGTTTCCGACCCGCGGGCGGTAGCGGCTGCGCTAGCCGAAGCTGTCGCAGTTGACGAACATGCGCTGCGCACGCGCATAGAGCGGGGCGGTTTCCAGTGGGTCAAGCGCATGGTCACCTTGGCCGAAGCCCGGCGCGCCCGAGAGCTGGGCATGAGCTTCCTGCAGTTCGAGCAAGAGAGCCGCCGCTACTACCCCTACGGCTCTGTGGCCGCGCAGGTCTTGGGCACGGTGGGCCTCGATCACACGGGCCAGGCCGGGCTCGAGCAGACGTTTGAAAGCCAGTTGCGCGGCACGCCGGGGCGCGGCCTGATGCAATATGACGCCCTTCAGCGACGCTATGGCTGGCAGGTGTTGCAAGCTTCCAAGCCTGGTAGCGACATACTTCTGAACCTAGATCTTGAGTTGCAGTCGCTGGCGGAGCTAGAACTCGAGCGGGCCGTGCTCGACACGAAGTCGCAGTCGGGCACGATCGTCCTAATGCGGCCCGACAGCGGGGAGATCCTCGCCTTGGCAAACTGGCCTCGCTTCGATCTTAACGGTTTGTCGAGAACCAAGCAGGATCTCGAGAATCTGCACAACTTTGCGGTCAGCGCGATGGTCGAACCAGGGTCAACCTTCAAGGTCCTGACCGCCATGGCGGCTTTGGAGGAGGGCTTGGTGAGTGTCGAAGATGAGTTCGATTGCGAGATGGGCGGAATGTGGATCGACGGGCGGCGCATCCGCGACCACCACCCCTACGGCATCCTGACGATGCCCCAAGTGCTGATGAAGTCGAGCAACGTCGGAACGATCAAGATCGGCTACCGGGTCGGGGAGGAGTTGCTGCACGAGTATATTCGCCGCTTTGGGTTTGGCACCAAGACCGGCATCAATCTGCCGGGTGAAATCCACGGACTGGTGCGGCCGGTGGAGCGATGGTCCGACGCCTCGCTAGCGTCCCTGTCGATGGGACAGGAGATTGGCGTGACCGCACTGCAGATGGCCGGCCTCTTCGGGGCGATTGCCAATGGGGGCACCCTGGTCAACCCGCGGATTGTCCGCGCGAGCCGCGCGAGCGGCGCAGTGGAAGTACCGCTCGATCAGCCGCCAGTCGAGCGCGTGATCAGCCAGGACACCGCCGTCACGATGCAGGCGATCCTGGAACAGGTGGTCCAGAGTGGCACTGGCCGCCTCGCGCAGATCCAAGGTTACCGGGTAGCGGGCAAGACCGGCACGGCCCAAATGGTCAATCCGGTCACGCGTTCGCACAAGAACGGCATGTATATGGCCAGCTTCTGCGGTTTCGCGCCTGTCAACGATCCAGCCGTGGTCGGTGTGGTGATGTTGTACGATCCGCGCGGCCAGTTCTATTACGGCGGCCGAATCGCGGCGCCGGTGTTCTCGACGGTGGTGCGGCAGGCTCTGCGCATCCTAGATGTGCCGCCATCCCGGATCCCTCCGCGCCCGGCTCGGCCCGCGGGTGAAGTCGACGAGCTACTGTTGGCGGACTTCATCGAGGACCGGACCAGCCTGCTTGGGCAAGAGCCGATCTTCCCGGGCCGCGGCGATTCGGCACCGGTGGCGGACGTGCCACAGCGGGAGGCTCTTGCCGCCGCAGTCACAGCCGAACAGCCTCCGCCGCCGGAGGCTGCTGTGAACGCGGCCGCTGCGAACTCGCCGCTCACGGCTCCCGACATGCTCGGGCTTACGATGCGCGAAGCCTTCGCGGTGGGGGCTCGATATGGCATCCCGATTCAACCGCAGGGCAGCGGACTGGCTCAGCAGCAGTACCCCGGCCCCAATGAGATCTTGCCCGCAGGCGATCCGCTCAGGGTCGTTTTCGGCACCGCCCAAGTCGGGTTGCGCAAGGCCGTCAATGCGGTAGGGGACGGTGGCGGATGAGACTGGGCGCGATGTTGGAAGGCAGCGCGATCGGTATCGTGCCGGACCTAGCCGTCACTGGCCTGCAGTACGACTCCCGCAAACTGCGTCCGGGCGAGGCGTTCTTTGCATTTCCCGGGGAGAGGGTTGACGGCCACGCCTTCGTGCCCGCCGCCCTGCGGCACGGCGCTGCGGCCATTGTTAGCGAGCGCAAGGCTCCCAGCGCCATGAAGGGGCGCTGGGCCCGTGTCTCCCATGGTCGCCGCGCATTGGCGATGGGGGGACTGCGCTTCTATGAACGGCCGGATCGCGACATCAGCATTACCGCCGTCACAGGGACGAACGGGAAGACTTCCACGGCGCACTTGGTGGACGCCCTGCTCCGCTCGGTCGGCCAGACCACGGCGTTGTTGGGCACGATCGAGCAGCGCATCGGCAATCGCAGCGCGCGATCGATCAACACGACGCCCGAGTCGTTGGACATCGTTCGCTCGCTGGCGGAACTGCGCCAGATCGGTGGTAGCCACGCAACCATGGAAGCCTCGTCGCACGCCCTTGCCCTCGAGCGCATCTACGGCATCGAGTTCCATACAGCAGTCTTCACTAATCTCTCTCCGGAACACCTGGACTTCCACCGGAACATGCAGTCCTACGCAGCTGCCAAGCGCCGCCTGTTCGAGGGCGCTGGTGCCCGCCCGCCTCGCAACGCCGTGATCAACGCGGACGACGAGACAGGCGATGAATTGCTCAAGCTGGGCGGTTTTCGATCGCTCTCCTACGGCCGTGGGCGCGACGCCGACGTGAGGGCCTCGGAGATCGAGGCGGATGCCCAGGGCGTCCGCTTCAACGTCACCTCTCCGGCGGGTCGGATTCGAGTCGAGTCGAGTCTGATCGGAGACTTCAACGTCGAGAACATTCTTGCTGCGATTGGCGCTGCCCAGTGTCACGGGCTCGACGCAGCCGAGATCGAAGCCGGGCTCACGGCGGCAGCGCCTGCGCCGGGGCGCTTCGAGACCGTCGACTGCGGGCAGCCGTTCTTGGTGGTTGTGGACTACGCTCACACGCCTGACGCCTTGCACCGCTCGATCGAAGCAGCTAGAGGGATCGTGCAGCGCAAGAATCCGCCCGGCAGAGTCCTGACGCTCTTCGGCTGCGGCGGTGATAGGGACCGCACCAAGCGGGCTCCAATGGGAAGCATAGCCGGGTCGCTGAGTGACTTCGTCATGCTTACTTCCGACAATCCGCGCAGCGAGGATCCGCTAGCCATCATCCAAGAGGTGGCCACCGGCCTGAAACAAGCCAGCGGTGCATGGACCATTCATCCCGACCGGGCGGAAGCCATCAAGGGCGTGTTGCACGAGGCCCGCTGTCGCGACATCGTGCTGATCGCGGGCAAGGGGCACGAGACTACGCAGGCCACGCGCGAAGGGACATTCGCCTTCGACGACCGCAAGGCCGTTCGGGAGGCTCTGCACGCCAAGGGGTACTTCAGGGCATGACGCTGCAGCTATCCCAGATTCGCGCATGGCTCGGCCTGCCCGCTGACGGTCCCTCAGGGACTGTCCTCGGGTTCTCGATCGATTCGCGCAGCGTGAAGGCCGGGGAACTTTTCTTCGCGATTCGCGGTCCCGCGAACGATGGCCATGACTACGTCCCGGACGCACTCGCCAACGGGGCGATGGCCGCGGTGGTTCGGTCCGACTACCGAGGAGAGGGCCTGTTGCTGCATGTCGCGGACACTTCGCTGGCCTTGGGCCAGTTGGCTGCCAAGGCTCGCAAGGAGTGGGGAGGCACGGTCGTCGCCGTGACTGGCAGCAGCGGAAAAACGACCACGAAGGACACCATCGCGGCGCTGCTGGAGGACTTCGTGCCAGTGGCGAAGTCACAGGGCAACCTCAACAACCAATATGGCTTGCCCTTGTCCCTGCTGCGGATTCCCGACCAAGTTCGCGCGGCGGTGGTTGAAGTCGGCATCAACAATGTCGGCGAGATGAGCCGGCTCGCCGAGGTCGCCGCGCCCGACGTAACCGTAGTGACCAACGTCGGCACGGCTCACATAGGGAATTTCGCCTCGGTTGACGAGATTGCGGTTGAGAAAGGCCGCTTGGTAGAGGCATTGGCGCCAACGGGCACGGCTGTGCTGAACGCGGACGACGACCGTGTGGCAGCGCTCTGCGGCAAACATTCGGGGCCGGTGGTGACCTACGGTATCGAGCGTTCTGCCGACTTGCGGGCTCTCGATGTCGAGCTGCTCGGCGCTGATGGCGCCCGCTTCCGGCTCAACGGCCATCCGATGCATTCGCCCCTGGCGGGTCGGCACAACGTTTATAACGTCATGGCCGCCGCGGCGACGGCCAGAGTCCTCGGAGTCGGCACCGAGCAGCTCGCTCGACCGTTGAGTCGACTGCGACCCTCCGCGATGCGTGGCAGCGTCAGTCGGACCGGAGGCATCACGTTGATCGACGACTGCTACAACGCGAATCCCCCCGCCGTGGAAGCCATGTTGGAGGTATTGCGCGGCACGCCGGCGACTCGGCGGATCGCAGTACTGGGAGAGATGCGCGAGTTGGGGGGGCGCTCGCAGGAACTGCACCGCCGCGTGGGTGCAGCCGTAGGGCGCGTCGGAATCGACTATCTGGTCGCTGTGACCGGAGATGCGGCCGAGATCGCCGCGGCATCTGGGATCCCGTCGGAGTTTCACGCCTCTCCCGAGGCGGCCGGCTCCGCGTTGGCGGGCCTGTTGCGACAGGGTGATGCAGTGCTGTTCAAGGCGTCGCGCGGGGTGCAACTCGAGCGGGCTAGGGATATTGTCTGCGGCAGCTTGGGCGCGGTGGCTTGCGAGGGAAGGGAGGCCGCGTAGCTCACATGCTGTACGAACTCCTGTTCGAGCCGCTGTCCTCGGCATTCGGAGCGCTGCGTGTGTTCGGGTACATCACCGTCCGCACCGCGATGGCGACGTTCACTGCTCTGGCGATCGGGCTGTTGGTCGGTCCTTGGCTGATCCGCCGGCTGCACGAAGCGCAGATCGGGCAGTACATCCGCGAGGATGGTCCGCAATCTCACCAATACAAGGCGGGGACCCCAACGATGGGCGGGTTGCTGATCGGTCTGGCCACCATCGTTCCGACGCTGCTGTGGGCTGATCTGAGCAATGTCTACGTCGGTATCGCGCTAGTCGCGCTGGTCGGGTTCGGAGCGATCGGGTTCTTGGATGACTACTACAAGGTCTCCAAGAAGCGAAGCTTGGGCCTCACGTCATGGCACAAACTCGGCTCTCAAATCGCCTTGACAGTGGTCATCGGGCTGGTCTTGATCGTGCTGAGCGGCCGAGGGGAGTACTCCATGGAACTCTCCCTGCCGTTCGCGAAGAACTTCCGGCCGGATCTGGTCATCCAATCGTTGCTGGGCAGCCCGCTGACGGTTCCCTTCGCTTACGTGGGTTTCTTCGGATGGCTGTTCTTCGTGGTTGCCGGCACCGCTAACGGCGTCAACCTGACCGATGGCCTGGATGGCTTGGCCATCGGATTGACGATCATTTGCGCCGGTGCGCTGGCCGTACTCGTGTATGTGGCCGGGCACAGCGAGATCTCAGCCTACCTCGATGTGCCCAGCGTCCCCCTGGCAGCGGAACTGACCATATTCTGTGGTTCCATCGTCGGCGCCAGTCTGGCATTCCTGTGGTACAACTCCCACCCTGCAGAAATCTTCATGGGTGACGTCGGCTCGCTCAGCCTCGGCGGCTCCCTAGCCACTGTGGCCGTATTGGCGAAGCAGGAAGTCGTGCTGTTGCTGATCGGTGCCGTGTTCGTGATCGAGACGGTTTCGGTCATCCTGCAGGTCGGAAGCTTCAAGCTCACGGGCAAGCGGATCTTCCGCATGTCCCCCATTCACCACCACTTCGAACAACTCGGCTGGCCCGAATCCAAGGTCATCGCCCGCCTGTGGATTGTAGGCCTGATCATGGCGCTGATGGCCCTGAGCACCCTAAAACTGCGATGACGTTGGAAGGCAAGCGAACGTTGGTGCTGGGACTGGGCAAGTCCGGCTTGGCGGCCGTTCACTTCTTGGTGGCGCGCGGCGCCATCGTTGCAGCTGCGGACGCCCGTGTGAGGAACCAGTTGGCCGCCGCCGCAGCCTCGCTCGAGCGCTTGCCGGTGTGCCTGCATTTCGGAGGGCACCCCGATTCGCTGCTAGCGGAGCAGGATCTCATCGTGCCCTCGCCTGGCGTGCCGTGGGATCTGCCCTGTCTGGTGCGGGCCCGTCAGCGAGGAGTCGCGGTGTGTGGAGAACTCGAACTCGCGGCCGGCGCGCTGCGCGGGCGCGTGATCGGTGTGACCGGCACCAACGGCAAGACGACCACCGTTTCCCTGATCGATCACGTGCTGCGCCGAGCGGGCGTGTCCGGCAAGTTGGCTGGAAACGTGGGTACGCCGGTGCTCGAGATTGCCGACGAGTCGCGCTGTGAGGACTGGCACGTGCTCGAGCTGTCCAGTTTTCAGCTCGAGGCGTCCTCATCGTTCCGGTGCCACGTTGCCGCCGTGCTGAACGTGGCGCCCGACCACTTGGATCGCCACCGCGGCTTCGCCGAGTATGCGGCGGCGAAGGCGCGGATACTGCGCAACCAGCGTTCCGGAGACACCGCTGTATTGAATGCGGCCGATCCGACCTGCCGCGCATTGGAGCCGGCAGCGCGGGGCGCTGTGGTTCGATTCGGGGTCCGCTGCGCCGAGGACGTCGACGCTTGCGCGGCCGAGGGGAGGATTCGCTACCGCGGCCAAGACATCACCGATACCGACCTGCCGATCAAGGGGGAGCACAACTTGGAGAACGCCTTGGCGGCTGTCGCGGCGTGCGCCCTAGCTGGCATCGGCGTCGATGTAATCGGGCAGGCGCTGAAGTCGTTCCAGCCCGTCGAGCACCGCATGGAATTCGTCGCGACGATTTGTGGCGTCGACTACTACAACGACTCCAAGGCGACCAATGTCGCCGCCGCGGTCAAGGCGTGCGGCTCGTTCCAGCATGGGTTGTGGGCCATTGTTGGCGGACGGGACAAGGGATCGGACTACGCCCCGCTGGCAATGGTCTTGCGGCGCAACGCACGGGCCGCCTTGCTGATTGGCGAAGCGGCGCCATTGATACGCTCCCACCTCGGCGGCGCTGTTCCCGTCGTCGAGGCGGGTACGCTGCGAGCCGCGCTTGACTATGCCGCTGCCCGAGCGAAGCCCGGCGACACGGTCTTGCTGGCACCGGCATGTGCCAGCTTCGACCAATACCAGGACTACATTCAGCGCGGATGCGACTTCCGCCGAATCCTTGCAGGGCTTGGAGGTGGAGCATGCCCTTAGTGCTTCGCTTCGATCGCGTGCTGAGTTGGACGATCCTCGCGATGGTCTTCTTCGGCCTATTGATGGTGTACAGCGCCGCGGCCTCCTCCGAATTATCAGGGCCGGTCCACTTCGTGAAGCAGCTGGTTGCCGCCGCGATCGGGTTCGCGCTGATGTACGGGATGATGTTCGTCAACTACCGTGCCTTACAAGACCCAAGGGTCGTATTCGCGGTGGTGGCCGTTGCCGTGTTGCTGCTGCTGCTGGCTGTGGGCCTGGGTACCGGGGCGAATACGAGACGGTTCCTGCGGCTCGGCCCGCTGTCCTTGCAGCCATCAGAGTTGGCCAAGCTGGCGATCATCCTGTTCCTCGCCTACCACCTTGCCCGCAACCACGGGAAGATGCATCTGCCGCGGACT
This sequence comes from Bryobacterales bacterium, assembly GCA_965207255.1. Taxonomy (GTDB): domain Bacteria; phylum Acidobacteriota; class Terriglobia; order Bryobacterales; family UBA6623; genus VXMF01. The sequence continues at coordinate 4,264,689 of OZ242276.1, forward strand.
CTGGCGGCCCCCCTGCTGGTGGTTGCGGTCATAGCAGGGCTGGTCTTCGTCGGAAAGGATTTCGGAACGATGGCCTGCTTGCTGCTGTTGGCCGGAACCCTGATTTGGCTGGCTGGGGTGCCTCTGCGCTGGCTCGCCTCCGCTGCGCTCGCCACAGTTCCGCTGCTGTACGTGTTCGTGCGGATGGAGCCTTATCGCGTGAAGAGGCTGATGGTCTTTCTCGACCCGGAGGAGGAACCTCTGGGCGGCGGATTCCAGATCATCCAGTCCAAGATTGCTGTCGGCTCGGGCGGCGTCTTGGGACAGGGTTGGATGGCGGGCAAGCAGAAGATGGATTTCCTGCCTGAAGCGCACACGGACTTTGTTTTCGCCGTGGTCGCCGAGGAACTCGGACTCATCGGTGCAGCGCTGCTGGTGGCCGGCTTCTTGGTCATCTTGTGGCGGGGGCTGCGGGCCGCCTCGAACGCCCCCGATCGATTCGGCTTCTATCTGGCCGCGGGGATCACGGTGATGATCGTGAGTCAAGCCATGCTCAATATGGGCGTGGTCCTGGCCCTGCTGCCGACCAAGGGCATGCCGCTGCCCTTCGTTAGCTACGGCGGATCCTCGCTGTGGACGACCTTGGCAGCCACAGGGGTATTGCTGTCTGTAAGCAGGTTCGATCCATCATGACCCAGCCCTCCACAGCAAGACATGTATTGATCGCCGCTGGCGGCACCGGCGGACATGTCATTCCCGGTCTTGAAGTGGCCAGGGAACTGCGCAGGCGAGGGTGGGTCTGCGTGTTTGTCGGCACCGCTAGGGGGTTCGAGAACCGGCTTGTCCCCGCGGCTGGGTTCGACCTGCGACACGTGCCGATCGGCGCTCTCAAGCGGGTGTCGCTGCGGCGACGCCTAGCCACCCTGCTGTCCGTGCCCGCCGCGTTCTCGGCGGCGACCGGATTGGTCCGGAAATATCGCCCCGCGGCCGCTCTGAGCTTGGGCGGCTATGCGGCCGGGCCGCTGGTGCTGGCCTGTGCGCTGCTCGACGTGCCGCTTGTCCTGCTCGAGCCCAATGCGCAGCCCGGCTTGGCCAATCGGCTGGCTGCACTGGCTGCGCGGCGAGCATTGGTATGCCACCCGCGAGCTGCGAAGCGATTTCAATCGACATCGTGCCAGCTTTCGCACCTGCCGGTGCGGAAGGAGTTTTTCGAGGCGCGGGAAAAATCGTCTGGCGGGTCCTTCACGGTACTGATTCTGGGCGGCAGCCAAGGCGCGGCTCGTCTGAACGAAGCCGCGCTGGAGGCGGTCCGAATCTGGCAAGACCGGGGTCGGCCGTGCCCCCGCTTGCTGCATCAGACCGGCAAGCCCGGCGCGGAAAGCGTATCGGCGGCCTACCGAGAGGCGGGCATTCAGGCCGAGGCTGCGGCCTTCTTCGACGACATGCCGGAACTCTTCGCCCAGGCCGACCTAGTGATCTGCCGGGCCGGTGCGTCGGTGATTGCCGAACTGTGCGCTGCCGGCAAGCCAGCGGTGCTAGTGCCCTTTCCATTCGCAGCGGACGACCATCAGCGCGCTAATGCGGCCATTGTGGCCGAAACCGGCGGTGCCCTGCTGTGTGACGACTCGGAATGGACGGGCGAGCGCATGGTGAGGGTAGTCGATGCATTGTCGGCGGATCGGAGCCGCTTGAGGCGCATGTCGAGCGCGCTGGGCCCGCTGTCTCCGCAGGGAGCCACCGAGAGCGCCGCCGACGCAATCACGCAGGCTGCTGCGCGGTCTGGAGGCCTGAACTAGCCATGCTCTTCGACAAAGATGCTTTCTGCCAGCGGCGGCTTCATTTCATCGGCATCGGTGGAATCGGCATGAGCGGGATCGCCGAGGTCCTGCTCAACCTCGGATATACCGTGACAGGCTCAGATCTGCGCGAGTCGCCCGCTGTGGCCCGCCTGCGGGAGATGGGAGCCAAGATCTGGATCGGGCACGGCACTCACCAAGTCGGCGAGGCAGAGGCGGTTGTCACCAGTTCGGCCATCCCGGCCAACAACCCCGAATTGGCTGAAGCGGGCCGCCGCAAGCTCCCTGTGATCGCTCGGGGCGAGTTGCTGGCCGAGCTAATGCGTGTGAGATTCGGTATCGCCGTCGCGGGCAGTCACGGCAAGACCAGCACCTCGTCGATCTGCGCCGCGATTCTCGGCTCGGGCGGCAAGGATCCCACTGTGGTCATAGGCGGCCGTGTCGCTTCGATCGGTTCCAACGCGCGGCTAGGCAATAGCGACTACCTGTTGGTCGAGGCCGACGAGTCGGACGGTTCTTTCCTAGCGCTTGATCCGATCATCGGCATCATCACCAACATTGACCGCGAGCACATGGACTATTACGGCTCCGACGAGAACCTGTTGAAGGCCTTTGAGGGCTTCGGGAACAGCGTGCCGTTCTACGGATCCGCGATTGTTTGCGCGGATGACCCGCGCGCCCGCTATGTCGCCGAGCGCATCCGAAGGCGTTGCTTGACTTACGGCCTGCGCGACGTTTCTCCCAATGCGGATTTCGTGGCCGACCAAGTCGAACTGGCCGGCGGCAAGGTGTCCTTCCAGCTAGAGCGGTTTGGAGAGTGCCTGGGCCGGTTCCATGTCCACGGCGTGGGCCTGCACACCGTGCGCAACGCCATGGCCGCTATTGCGGTCGGTCTCGAGCTGGGGCTCTCGCCGGATCAGATCCGTGCTGGGCTGGATGATTTTCGCGGCGTCGACCGGCGCTTTCAGACGCGCGGAGTGGAGCGCGGAATTACAGTCATCGACGACTACGGGCATCACCCGACTGAGATCCGGGCCACGCTGGCTGCGGCCGGCTCGTGCGGATTCCAGGCGGTCAACGTGATCTTTCAGCCGCACCGCTACAGTCGCACGGAAGATCTTTCCGCCGAGTTCGCCCAGTGTTTCGACCAAGCGGACCGGCTCTGGGTGATCGACATTTACGCGGCTGGGGAGGATCCCGTTCCCGGTGTGTCGAGCCCGCGACTGGTGAGTGAGATTCTGCGGGCAGGGCACCGCTGCGTGGACTACTGCCCCACGATGCACGACGCCGTCGATCGAGCGCTGGACGCGGTCGGATCGGGAGAGGCTCTCATCACTTTCGGAGCCGGGAACGTCTGGATGGCGGGCGAAGAGATGCTGAATCGGCTCCGCGGCGAGGACAGCGACAGGGATACGGGCGTTCGCGTACCGAAGGCAAGGGGGAAGCAGCGATCGTGAAGAAACAACCGATGAGCAAGGGCAAAGCGGCCGAGACTTCGGCCTGGCGCCGGTTCTGGGCGGCACTGGGCTTCGGCGGCAGTCTGCAGCCGAGTGCGGCGTTCAAGCGCGGGCTACTGCGCTCGGGTTGCCTGTTGGCACTGCTGGGCACCGCTTGGTGGTGTGTGCATGAGGTCGCCCTGCAGGCCGAAGTGTTCCGGCTGTCGCAGGACGGGGCGTGGTTGAAGGTCGAAGGACTGGAGTCCAGGGACGAGTCCGAAGTGAGAGCTGTGTTCGAAGCCGACAAAGGGCGGAGCTTGGCGATGCTTGACATCGTGGAGCGGCGTCAGCAGTTGCTGGCGATCCAGTGGGTAAGAGCAGCTTGGGTTTCCAAGGTCTGGCCGGATGGCGTCAGGGTGGTCGTGCGCGAGCGCACCCCGGTCGCACTGGTGCCGATTGCCGGAGCCCATGAGGTCCGCATGATTGATGCGGATGGGGTGCTGTTGACCTACAGCAGCGCTGGCAGCGACGGGCTCCCCGTGCTGACTGGCATCGATGCGGAGATGGACTTGGGGGCGCGCCAAGATCGCGTCGGATTGTTCATGGCAGTGATGGATGCCTGTAGCGTGCAACGCTTCAGCGAAAGGATCTCGGAGGTCAATGTCGCTGATCTAGCGAACGCAGTCGTCTTGGCCAAGCACGAGGGGCGACTGGTGCAGCTCGAGCTGGGCCACGAGCACTTGCGGCACCGCGTCGAGATGTTCTTGACCGGAGTAGACAGTTGGCAATCGGCGCTTGGTCCTGTCAAGGCGGTCAACTTGCGCCTAAAGGGCCAGATCCCGGTAGTGCTGGACCTGGAGCAGGGTAAGAAGTCATGACAGACAAACCCAATACCTTCGTCGGCCTCGACATGGGTGGGGCGCTGACACGTTGCTTGGTCGCCGTTGCAAACGGGGGTCACCTGAGGTACCTCAGTTGCGGGGTCATGCCGCCGGTGCGGTGGGACGATAGCGACGCGGCCGCTTGGGATGCGACCGCAGAGTCCGTATACGAGGTGATTCGGGAGGCCGAGGAAAGCGCGGGTGCCACCATCGTTTCGGCGGTCGTCGGTGTCGGTGCCGGAAGCGTGTCCAGCCACTTGGCTCACACGGGTGTGACGCTGCCTGCCGATGTGGGGAAGATCCGGCCGCGCGATGTCCAAGCCGTGATTGAGAAGGCCGAGCAGGGATTGGTGCGTCGCGGCACTGCGGCGCTGCAACTGGTCCCGCTCGAGTTCATCGCCGGCCCGTGCAGGGGCCTGCGCGATCCGATCGGCTATCCGGCTAGCAGGCTTGAGGCCTTCGTGCGGATTATTGCTATGCGCCAGAGCGACCACGACAGTGTCAGCGCCCTGGTGAACGAAGCCGGAATCGGTGTCAAGGACACCATCTTGGGGGGCTTCGCGGCCGCCTTCGGGACGCTGGCGCAGGAGGAGCTGAACGAGGGTGTGGCCCACATGGAGTTTGGCAAGACCGCGACCAGCTTGACCGTGTATTGTCGCGGCAGCTTGCGACTGGCCATCGGGTTACCGATCGGGCGGGATGATCTTGTGGCGGATATCGCCCGTGCGTTGAAGACCTCTAGGCCGGTGGCCTCGTCGCTGATCACCGATTTCGGCAGGATCGAATTCGACTTGGGACAAGAAGGCGTGCTGGTCTTCGTGCCCGGCTCGAACCCGAAAGATCCTGTAGGTTCCGGGGCGATGCGCTCGTGCAGGTTCGTGAACCGGATCATCACACGGCGGGTGAACGACTGCTTTCAGATGGCGCACGAGGAACTCCGGAATCTCGCGATGCAGGGCGACGCCGTCCGCTCGCTGGTGCTCAGCGGCGACATGGCCGCGCTGCCCGGGATCCAAGGACGGGCGAAAGATTTCCTGCGCCTGCCCACGCGCATCGGTCTGCCGTCCAAATTGCACGACCTACCGCCGGCGCTGCAACACCCGGGCTGGGCCTGCGCCGCCGGAGCAGTATTGTACGCGCATCGACTCGCGTACTGGCAAGAGAAGGATACGAACAAGCAGGAAGCGCTCGCTAGCAGCGGCCTGCGACAGGGGGAGAAAGCAGCATGACTGACAATCACGAACCGATGGCGATGACGATCGAACCGGTCGAAGTCCCACAGGAACGACAAGGCGAGGGGGTGAAGTTCATCCTTGAGCAATTGCCGAAGACCGCCATCTGCATCAAGGTAGTTGGAATTGGCGGCTGCGGAGGGAACGTGCTCGACACGCTGATAGCGAACGGAATCGGCCAGGTCGACTTCGTGGCTGTCAACACAGACGAGCAGGCGTTGGACAGTTGTGGCGCACCTACGAAACTGCAGATCGGGCAGCGCACCACCCAAGGCCATGGCACCGGCTCGAATCCAGAGGTCGGGAAGCAGTCCGCCTTGGAAAACACCGAGGATCTGACAGAACTGTTGAGCGGGGCGGACATGGTCTTTCTGGTCACCGGACTGGGTGGCGGCACGGGAACGGGCGCCGCGCCCGTGATCGCGTCGCTGGCCAAGCAAATGGGTGCGCTAACGGTGGCCACCGTGATCAAGCCGTTCGCCTTCGAAGGCGCGCGCCGCACCCGCATTGCAGACGAGGGGCTGGATAGGCTGGTCGAAAACGTAGACACGGCGATCGTCATCCAGAACGAGAGGCTCCTGACCCAGGTCGAGTCTGGCACGGGCTTCTTCGAGGGTTTCCAGGCAGCGCACCAGATCGTCTCCGACACACTTGAGGGTGTCACCGGCATCCTAGGCAAGCGGGGCATCATGAACACCGACTTCGCCGATGTGAGGGCGGTACTCGAGGAAGCTGGGATGGCAGTAGTCGGCACAGCCCAGCGCAGCGGGCGCGATGCTGCCATGCAGGCGGCTCGCGATGCGATCGCCAGTCCTGTCATGGAAGCCGAGGGGTTGGTCCGGGCACGCAAGGTGCTGATCAACATCACTGGTTCGACCAAGTTCGGAATGCATGACGCGACCGAGGCCCTGCAACTGATCCAACGCGAGGTCTCGTCAGATGCAGACTTGATCATCGGCGTGGTGCAGGACGACACGATGGGCGAGATGGTCAGAGTGATGATGATTGCATCCGGCTTCGCGCAGGAAAACTTCCAACTCCGCGCGGAGAACGAAGGCCGGGGGACGGCGCCATCCGATGTCCGGCCCCAGCCTTCGTGGCAGTCCGAGCGGGCAGTGGACCTAGTCAGCGTCGACCCGCCGCCACAGATGGCTCCCGAAGCTTCGGCTAGAGGCGACGAAACGACACCGCGGGTGTCACTGCCCACGCCCGGAGAACCCGGTATGCAGACGCCAATCGAGGCCAACGGCTCCGGCGAAGATGCCGACAAGCCGCTGGTGGACTTCATGCCTCCGCCTGCCGTCGCGGCACAAGAGGCTGACCAAGAGGGCCAAGCGCGCACCGGATTCTTCGGGCGCCGGTCGATCTTTCGCTAGCGCCTAGCGGCAAGCGACGCGGGCGGCCCGGCCTTTCGGACGGGCCGCCCGCCGAAGTGTTATAACGGTCTGCATGGACAGGCGCAATTTCTTAGCGACATCATCGGCGGCCGGGTTGGCGGCCGGGTCTGCTGCGGCGGCCGAGAAGACGGATGGCGAGAATCAGATCTTTGAGCTCCGCTGCTACAAGCTGCGCTATTCGAAGTCCGACCAGTTTGGCCGATTGACCCAGTTTCTAGAGGCCGAGCACCTGCCGATGGCCGAGCGGGTGGGACTGGTGCAGGGCTATTTTCGCGTGACTTTGGGAGAGTTTACGCCGCGTGTGTACACTCTGACCGCCTACGATTCATTGGCTGACATGGGCGACAAGCTGGCGGCCAAGCGGGCCGACAAGGCGTGGGGCAAGGCGGCCGCCGAATTCGGCTCCCATGACCAGGCTCCCTATGACCGCATCGAGAGCTGGCTGCTGCGGGCCTTTGACGGGATGAAGATGATCGAGGTGCCGCCGGTGCCGGAGAGGGGGCGAAGCTTCGACCTGCGGGTTTACGAGCAGGAGACGGTGCGCGACACGCAGGAGAAGATGCGCATGTTCAATGAAGAAGAGATCCAGATCTTCCGTGACTGCGGCATCCATCCGGTGTTCTTCGGCGAGACGATCGTGGGCTCGCACATGCCCAGTTTGATCTACATGTCGCACTACGCGGACATGGACGCTCGCGGCAAGGCGTGGTCGACATTCGGCAAGAGCGATGGCTGGAACCGGATCAAGCAGACGCCGGGCTGGAGCAACGCCGAGATCGTTTCGACCGTGTCGAACATCCACTTGGCCGGGCTGCCGTTCTCGCCGATCCGCTAGCGCAGCCGCTCCGGCCGAACTCTGCGGTCGTCGGTCTACAATGTGGGCCATGCGACGTCGCAGCTTCCTCCAGATTTCCTCGGCACTGCCCGGCTTGGCCGCCGCGGCGTGCGGGTCGCCCGAGCGGCGCCCGAACGTGCTGTGGATATTGGCCGAGGACTTCTCGCCCGACCTCGGGTGTTACGGCAACGAGCTGGTGCGCACGCCCAACATCGATCGCTTGGCGGCCGAGGGCGTGCGCTACACACAGTGCATCTGCACCGCTCCGGTCTGCTCGGCGGCGCGCTCCGCGCTGATGACCGGGATGTTCCAGACTTCGATCGGCGCACACAACCACCGCAGCTACCGGGATCGTCCGCGCGATTTGCCCGCGGGCGTCGAGACCGTCACGGACTGTTTTCGCAGGGCCGGTTATTTCACGGCCAATTGCCGCACTCCCGCTCCCGGACTGCGCGTCGGCGGCAAGACGGACTTCAACTATACGGTCGAGAATCCCTTCGATGGAAGCGACTGGAGCGAGCGGCCTGCTGGATTGCCGTTTTACGCACAGGTCAATTTTCCCGAGACTCATCGCAAGTTCCGCCGCTTTGAAGAGGCGCCCGTGAACCCGGACGACGTCCCGTTGCCGGCCTTTTATCCGGACCACCCGGTAGTCCGCGAGGACATCGCCCTGTACCTCGACACCGCCCAGCACCTTGATGTGAAGATCGGCCACGTGATCCAGCGGTTGAAGGACGAGGGGCTCTACGACGAGACGATCATCTTTTTCTTCGGCGACCACGGCCAGGCGCTGCACCGCGGCAAGCAGTGGCTTTACGAGCAGGGGATCCTTATCCCCCTGATCGTAAGGATCCCGGAGCAATTCCAGCCTCCGGGCTACGAGTCTGGGACGGTGGATGACCAACTCTTGCAACACATCGACATCACCGCTACTTCGCTGCATTTGGCAGGTGAGACGCCGCCCGAGGTGATGCAAGGGCGGGTGTTCATCGGACCAGATGCGGACCCGGTGCCGGACTATGTATTCTCGGCAAGGGATCGCTGTGACGAAACGGTGGACCGGATTCGTTGCGTGCGGGACGGGCGCTGGAAGCTGATCCGCAACTTCCTGCCCGATCGGCCCTACGCGCAGAGGAACCACTACAAGGACACGAGCTATCCGGCTTTGCAGGTGATGCGCCAGTTGCACGCGAGCGGGCAGCTCACTGGGGCAGCCGCTCAATGGATGGCACCGACTAGGCCGGAGTACGAACTGTACGATCTGCAGTCCGATCCTGACGAGGTGAACAACCTTGCGGATAGCCCCCAACATGCCGAGATGCTCGCTCGGCTGCAAGCACGGTTGGCGGGTTGGATCGAGGAGAGCAATGATCACGGCCGGGAGTTGGAGGATCCGCTCCCTGCTGAGTACGACCTGCGAACCATGGTTGCCGGCTGGTACACGAACAACGGGTTGCTGAGCAAGTCCGAAGGTGCGCTCCGCCTGGAATGGACGGGGACAGGGCGGCGTCCCCAAGAGGTTGTTGTGCCGTGGGTTGAGTCGGGCGGGCGATTGCGATTGGAACTGGAGTTGCGAAGCGACGTGGCACAGGATCTGAAGGTGCGCTGGGGCAACCCGGCCCAGATGGGTGGCCTAGGCGAGTCGGATGCCGCCTTGGCGGCTGGGACGGACTGGCAGACTGTCGCTGTCGACTTCGAATGTGAAGACTGGCTCGCCTGGTTCTCAATTCGCTTCTCGGACGGGGCGAGCGTGGCGTATTGCAGGCGTGCGACGCTGCGGAGACGCGGCCAGTCCAGAGTGCTGCAGGAGTGGCGGTTCGCGTGACGCCTTAGTGGCGGCAAGACTTGCCGCTTGCGGGAGCGCACCGATTCGCTGCGGCGGGGATTGCGTCGCCGATCTACGAGCGCTGGCGCGCCGTCAGTCGCGAAACAGCGAACTGTCCACGACGGCGGCGATCGTGTCGAGGATCCGATGCTCGCTCTGCGTCGACTTGGACAGGATGCTCTGGATCTCTGCCTCGTCTTCGGGCTCGGCCCCGTTCGCGTAAATGAGTAGCTTCGTGATGAAGCAGCGGACGAATCGAGCGCGGTTTTCCTCGTTTAGGATGTAGCGACGAAATTCGGTGATGTCGCGGTACTCGATCCCATCGGGAAATGTGGCGCTCGCATCGACGGGAATCGGCTGGTTCTCCCAGGGTCTCGGCAGCGGCGGCAAACCCTCGGCGGCCCTCTGCTTGTCTTGCTCATCGACTTCCATCAGCGCCTGTCTTGGCGGCCTGCGCGCGATTTGCTCCGTGTAGGCGTCACGCCAAGTGCCGACGGGGTCGAAGTTTTCGAAGGCGTACCCGAAGGGGTCGATGCCCGCATGACACGCGGCGCAGGTTGCGTTCTCCGTGTGAGCCGCCAGAATCTGCTTGATCGTCTTCGCTTGGCGAACATCCGGCTCCATGATGTTGACATCGGCCGGCGGAGCCGGCGGATGAATCCCCAAGAAGTTTTCTAGCACGTATACGCCTCGGTGTATCGGCGATGTCCCGAGGCTGTCGGCGGTCAGCGTGAGAAACGCCCCCATGCCGAGCAGTCCGCCGCGCCGTCCATCGGTGAACGTGTGCTTTCGCAGCGTCGAATCCCGGGGCACGCCATCGATTTGATAGACCTTGGCAAGGTCCGCATTGATAAACGAGTAGTCGGCCGACAGCAACTCGGTGACGGGCAGGTCGTTCTCCACCACGTGGCGGAAAAACCGCAGAACCTCGTTGACCATGTCCTCGCTCAAGCGCTTGCGGTCATAGAGCGGATAGCGATCTGGATCGGGGGCCATGAAGTTGATTCGGTCCAACTCCAGCCAAGCCCGCGGGAACTGGTGCAGAAACTCCTCAACTTGGGATTGGTCGATCCGTTGCTGCAACAGTGAACGGACCCCCTGGAAGTCGCCCAGCCGCCCATCGCGGGATGCTTCGCTGATGCCCTTGTCGGGAATCGTGCTTTCCAGAAAGTAGCTGAGCTTGGTGGCTAGGCGGTCGGCAGGCTTGCTGTTGCCGAGATTCACTAGCAAGAACGATGGCGAAGCCAATATCGCTACGATGCCTTCTTTCAAAGCGTCGATGTCGCTCATCTCGCCGACTCTGGCCCGGACTAGCCGAACGATGGGGTCGAGTTCTCCCTCGCGAAGTTCCCGACGCCACGCCCTTTTGGCGATCGGACGCAGCAGAGTCGGCGCGTCTTCTGCCCGAGGATCCAAGCCCAGCAAATTGATCTGGCGCTTGGGTGGCCAGCTTGCATACAGCGGGCCCTCGACCTCGGCTCCGAACAGGCGCGGGCGCGCTCCCTGCCAATATTCTGTCCAGTGGCTCCAATGCGCCGGACTCTTGGCGGTTCTGGCGGGGGCCTTAGGGAGCATTTCCTGCAACACCGCCTCGTAAAGCGCCGGGTCACGTTCCTTGATATAGTCGTGGCCGATCGAGAATTGGAACTTGAAGTTTCCGTTACCTCTGAAGCGCAACCCGTCTGTGGGGTAGGACAGCTCGAACTTCGTTCCCGCAACGATCCATTCTCTCAACTCGATCTCGACCGGCTCGTCATCGGGAAGATCAAAGACTCTCACGCGATCGCCCAAATGCACCGCCAGGCGGATGGGATCGCCATCGTAGATGCCTGTCTCGGCTGCGTCGTAGATGCCGCGGTCCTTGCCGGTGGCGCGGACCATGATGCGGTACCAGCCCGTGGCGGGGGCAGTCTGGAAGTTCGAGAAATAGACACGCAGCCTCGGGTCTAGGAAGTCGATGCTCTCGGGCGTGCGGTTCGCCCGCTCGCGCCTCGCGGCTTGCGAGAAGCTGGTCATGTGCAGGTCGTCAACCGTCACGTCGTAACGCCGAGCTGCAGGCCGCTCGCCGGAAAGGATGGTCGCGTCAACGACACTCCTAAACGCTTCGATGTAGCGTTCCAAATGGAACTGACTCAGCCCGAGCGTGTCGCCGAGCGTGTCAAAGCCGTCTTCGAGCGTGTCGCCGAGCAGGTTGGCCAATGGCTGGTGCGTGCCGACATCCTCGATCAAGAGTACGTCGCGGACACTGTTAGCCAGCTCTCGGTTGTTCAGTCTCCTAGGCGGTGCGGGCTTGGGGCGGGCGGTAGCTTGCTGGTGGGCGCGAATCCTCTCGTCGAAGAATTTGACAAGCTTCTGACGTTCGGCTGGCAACAGCCGGCCCTGGTCCGCCGGTGGCATATACCCGGCATCGACATACGCTCGGCTCTTGACCCAGAGCTCAACGCTTTGATCGTTGGGACTGCCGCCCAGGGAACGTATGCTGAAGCCTGCCACCGGCTCGACGTCTTTGTGGCACGTCGCGCAATGGTCTGTGAGCAGCGGTTGATCAGCTAGGGCTGCTGGCGGTATGGCAAGGACTGCCAGCAAGGTCGCGGAGCGACGTAGGCTACGCATAGCGCAGGTCGAGCGATCCGGTGCTGGTGTTGAACCTGTCCCGTTCTATGCCGAAGCGGTGTATCAGCGTCAAGTACAGGTTGCAGAGGGGCATGTTGGTACCGGAGGCACTCCGGGTGTCGACGTGTCCGAGGTGCTGGAAGCTGCCGCCAGCGACGAAGATCGGGAGGTTCCGGTTGGAATGCGTGCCACCGTATCCCATGCCACTGCCGAATAGGACGACCGTGTGATCGAGCAGCGTGCCGTCCGAGTTGGGTTCTTGGATCGCGTCCAGCTTTTTCAGGCACCGCGACAGTTGTGCGATCTGGAAGGATTCGATTGCGACCAGCTCAGCCACGATCTCTTCTTTCTTGCCGTTGTGCGTGCAGGCGTGATAGCCGCGCGTGACACCGTCAAGATCCCTGTAGCTGAGCTCGTTCGGAAAAGCTACGGTGGCGACCCGGGTCAGGTCCGTCTCAAACGCGTAGGCAACCATGTCGAATATGGCGTTGTAACGATTCCCGACGGTCGCTTCGTACGGCGAGAGGTGCTCGGAGATGTCGAATGTCGGCTTGTCGCGGTCGATCCATTGCTCGCGGTCGGCGAAGCTGCCTTCCAACTCGCGCAACGAGGTCGCATACTGATCGAGGCGTGCCTTGTCTTGGCTGCCTACGCGCTGCCTCAACGTTGAGAGTTGCCCGCCTACGGCGTCCAGAATGCTCTCATTGCGCTCGATCAAAGCCCGGCGGGCCGACTTTTCTTCCGAGGTCAGGTTCAGAAACAGATGGTCGAACAGTTTCTGAGGATCTGTGAAGGGTTTCAGTTCGACGCCGTTGGAGTTCCAACTCATACGGATCCCGCTCTCGAGGGCCGCATGGATTGAAGCGAAGCGCACGCGGCCAGATGTCCTTCGAGCGATGACTTGATCGACAGAAACGTTCTTCTCGGGGTACGCCTGGCTGTTTTCCGGCAAGATGCCGTTCAGGAACGAGATCTCTCGGCCGTGGCCGTTGACCATTCCGTGATCGGTGTGGGACAGGATCGAAATCCTGTCTTTGAGCCACTCGAGAGAACGCAGAGTTTCGGGAAGAGTGAACCTCTTGCCGAACTGTTGCGGAAAGAAGTTCTCGGGATGCATTCCGAGCGGGTTGCCGACAATCAGGAGCCGCAAGGGCGAGGGCTGATCCGCGAGCGTTCCGGCCTCTAGCAGGGGTAACGCCAACATCCCGCCCAGACCCTTCAGGACGATGCGACGATCCATTCCTGTTCCTCTCACAGCTGCCATCGCCGAGCTACGGTAGGGCTGGCCCTAGCGGTTGCACCTCAATCTTAGCGGAATAAGCCCGGGCCGATACAAAGCACAGCGATAGGCGCGCGATCCTCCAGGCTCTGCCCCACACCGGTTCTTCCTCCGACCGGGTCTGCGAACACAATCGTTATGATGGGGCGGCGCGAGGTCGCATTACAAGGACACGAGGATGCCGGTGCGTCGTGGAAGATCGCACGGCATGCCACCTCTGTGGCTTGGACAGCCGCCTACATAAGGCTTGGATGCCATTCCGCCAAGGTTGACGTAGCAGCCATTTCAAGCGTCAGCAGATGAGACGTCCTGAAGGCAGTCGGAGTGTTCGCAGCTATGCCCGGGCTGGCACTGCCGACTTGTCGGGCGACGATATCGGCGGTCTGCCGCGCATCAAGCAGGATCTCGCCCAACCGCCGTCTGTCCCCGAGCACGAGCAGACTTCCACGGGTGGTCCGCTTCTCGTCGAAGTCGAGATTGTCGCCCGTGAAGTGAAGAAGGTCGTGAACGGATCTGGCACAGAAATCCATGCCCGCACCTTCAATGGCACGATTCCGGGTGCTCTCATTGCTCGTCACGTGGGCGGCAGTTGTCCATGGTCATGACCATGGTACAATTCGACACGTTTCTTTGGAGGGACCGACTGATGGAAAGCGCCACCGGCACGCTCAACAACCCTGTGACCATGAAGGCATCAGAATTCAAGGCCAAGTGTCTGCAGCTAATGGACGAACTGGCTGCAGGTGGCGGCGAGGTCATAATCACCAAGCACGGTCGTCCGATTTCCCGACTAGTGCCTTACCGCACAAGGCCCTCTACGCTTTTCGGTATTGACAGGGGTCGCATCCAAGTCTCGGGAGATATCGTCGGGCCGGTCGATGTGGCTTGGGAAGCCGAGACCGATCCCGACCGTAGCGTGGCGCCGTGACATTGCTTGACACCCATGTGTTGCTTTGGCTGCGCACCGGGGACGCTCGCCTCGGGAGCCTCGCGCTGCGCGAGATCGACCGGGCGTGGCACGTCGGTGAGGTCGCCGTGTCTGCCATCACCTTCTGGGAAGTTGCATTGCTTCACCAGAAGAGGCGAATCGCCTTCGAGGGGGACGTGTCTCTGTGGCGTCGAGAGCAGTTGGAGCAGGGGCTCGTCGAAGTGCCCGTTGACGGTGAAATAGGGGTCCGGGCCAACAGCTTGGCCGCCTTCCACGGCGACCCTGCTGACCGGATTATCTTGGCCACCGCCCTAGACGGGCACCGACTGCTGACTGGAGATCAGAGGATCCTTGCGTGGGGCGGAAATCTGGACCGCCTGGACGCCCGCAAGTGACCGGGAGAAGGATGGGCCGCGGGAGCTTCGTTGTCGGAGCCGCGTCGGCCCTGGTGGCCGGGAGTTGTGAGGAGGCGTGCTGCGGCGGGTGCGGCCAGGGATCCGATGCCCCCCTCGCAAAGACGGCCTCGCGTCCACGGGACACCTCTATGCCGGCTTGCTGGGGGCTGTCCAGTTGCCGAGCATCACTGGGGCACAAGAAAAAGGGCCGCGCCGAAGCGCGGCCCTTGAAGGCTTGGACTCGGTCGGATGCCGTGAAGCCTACCAGCCGAGCCTCAGACCGATGCGGAAGAACCGTTCGTCGATGCCCTCTCGTCCGGTGTTGCGGATGCGATTCAGGACCATGAATGTGCCCGAGTTCACGTTCCGGCTGTTCGGCCGTTCGAAATGCGGAGTGTTGGTCATGTTGAATCCCTCGGCTCGGAACTGAAGTGTCATCCCCTCGCTGATCTGGAATTTGCGGAAAACCCCCATGTCAAGGTTGAAGAGGCCAGGCCCACGAACGCTGTTCGGCCCGCATGTGCCGAAGCGAGCGCCCGTCGGCTGTGCGAATGCGCTGGGATCAATCCATAGGGAGTTGCTTCCGGCATTGACGTACCGCGGCTCGCCTATGCAATCAGCGATCTGGGCCGAACCTGCGGCATTGAGATCGCCGGTGTTGGCTTGGACAGAGAATGGTGTGCCCGTATACGCGCTCATCAGTCCATTGATTTGCCAGCCACCTAGGATCATGCCGAGCGGGCTGTCCGCGAGCAATCTCTTGCCCTTGCCAAACGGCGTCTCGTAGATCGCGGTCATCTGGAAATTTTGCCGGATGTCTTGGTTGAGATCGCCGTAGGTACGGTCGTAGAAGCGAGGAATACGGAAGAACCCAGGGCCATCACCGGAATCCTCATCGGTATAGCCTCGTCCGTGCGCCCACGTGTAGGCCATATTCACTTGCACGCCATTGCTGAAGCGGCGCTCCAGTTTGGTTTGCAGCGAATCGTATTTCGCGGTGCCGAGGCTGCCGAACAGCGTAGTCGTGGCGGCCCGCCCCCACAGCTTGTTCAGCTGTCGGCCCGGGTTGCCCTCGCCGATGTCGCCCCAGTTCTGGTCCAAGCCTGCGAGCTGGTTTACCGAGCGGGTCGCGACATATCCGGCCGTTGCAATCCAGTTCCCAAAGCGGCGCTCAAGCGTCATGTTCCACGATTGGATATAGCCCCTGGTCAGGTTTTCCGTGTCCATCGTTCGCACAACGGTGTTCAGCGGGAGATCAAGCACCCCGTCTCCGAGGGACGGCTCGTTGATGACGGCCAAGCCCTGCCGCAGGGTGGTCGAGTAGCCGAAGCTGTTCGGCAAGCCGGGGCCGTCCTTGGCCATGATGGGGAAGTTCGTGCGCAATGGCCGCGCCCAGTTGAACGGATCCACCGTCACGCCGTAGCCGATGCGCAAGACAGTGTCGTCATCCACGCGGTAGGCAATCCCGACCCGCGGTACGAAGTTGTGCTTGCCGATATCGATGCCGCAGTCTGTCGGAATGCTTCCGACGCCGCACGCCCAAATCGTGTTGTTGGAGAAATCATACCGCTCCAAGCCGCGCGAAGCGCGGGTCGGGAACGGGAAGATCTCGTAGCGCACACCATAGGACATCGTCAGCTTTGGCGTGATCTGCCAGCGGTCGCGCAGGTAGAAGCTCAGTAGCCTGGTGCGCGTGAAGTAGCCGTTCTCGTTGAATTGCCAAATCTTGCCCGCATTCTGCGGAAGTCCGAGCAGCCACGCGGCGTGCGCGTTGTAGTCGTTCCCGCTCTCGCCACCCCGGCGTTCGGTCGTGTTCTGGCGGAAGCGGAACTCGCCCGAGGCAGCGCCGGTGCCTCCCGAGAACTCGGGCTGGTTGTGGTCTAGATCCTGGAGGTAAATGTCTGTTCCGAAGCGGATGTTGTGGGTCCCCTTGGTCCAGTTGGCATTCAGCACGAACTGGTTCTGCGGATCCGAACGATAGTATGGCTGGAAGCTATTGGACATCCCCAAGCCTTCGAAGCCATCGATACGCAGGCGCGGCCATCCGCCATCGATGAAGCGGTTGGACTGCAGCCCCGGGATCTGCAACACAGACCAGCCAAGGTTCTCGTCCAACCGTTGCTGCTCGACGTTTGTGTCCACCAGCGTGTAGCCGTAGTAGCCATCAACGATGAATGTCGGCGAGACTACCTTGGTGAGCGAGATCGTGCCCGAGTAGGTGTTCCCGAATCCCGTGCCGGGATTCGAGTTTGTCGGGTGCAGCCGGTTGCCACCAAATGGTCCGAGCGTCTGTGCGTTCAACATGCGGTAGTCGAGGAAGCTGAACCGAATAAAGCCGGTCAAGGTCTCGCTCAGGTTGAAATTGGTCTTGGCGTCCACTGTGTCGCGGAAGAACGTCGTAGAGCCGTCCGCCACGTGGTTTTGCCCCAGCCCCAGCGAGCCGCCGTTTCCGCCCAACCGGTTGCCGACGTTGTTGGGATCGGGGAACGCCGGGTCGTGGATCATTGCCGACACGCCCGAATCGATCCGAGCCCTTGGCACCATATTTCCTGGGAATGGTTCGCGATCCCGGGCATAGCCGGAATCGAGCATGTCTTGGACCCCGGTGAGGGGATCGTAGATCGGCGTAGGTGACCCAGATAGGTCGCCAAAGCGCATCGTGTTCGTCGGCATGTCGATGAACCGTTGCGCAAACCGTGACTCGTAGGTGCCTTCGTAGCTGAGGAAGTAGAACCACTTGTTCCGCTTGATCGGACCGCCGATCGTACCGCCGAACTGGTTGTTGATCAGCTTCGGCTGGGCGGACCCGCGGTTGCTGAAGTACGGGTATGCCTTCATTTGCTGGTTCATGTGGTACTCGAACGCGGAGCCGTGGACTTGATTGGTACCCGACTTGATCTGCAGATTGATCGCCGCGCCACCGGCAAGGCCTTGCTCAGCATCGAAGGAGTTCGTCACGACGTTGACCGTCTCGATCGACTCCAGCGCGGGGTTGTAGCCCGTCATGTGAGGCACCCAGATGTTCGTCGACGAAGCGCCGTCGATGCGGGTGTTGTTGTTGGAGCGGCTCGTGCCGTTGACCGAGAAGCGCACGGCGCGGCTCGGATTTGTTGGCACCGAGTGCGCGTTCTGCGGCGGCGAGAAGCCCGGGAGCGTGACGAAGAGCATCTGGTAGTTCCTGCCTAGCGGGACAGGAACATTCCTCAGCGTTGTCTCGGTGACCTCTTGCCGAACCTCGGCGCGGTCGGTTTGCAGCGTCGCAGCGGAGGCCTCGACGGTCACAACCTCCGTGACCTGGCCGATCTCCAAACTCGCGTTGACACGCGTGACGTTGTTTTGTGAAACGACGACACCGGTTGTGGTGGACGCTTGGAACCCATCCGAGCGCACCGTAACGGTGTAGTTGCCGGTATTCACCGTTGCGAAGCTGTAGTTGCCAGCTGCGCCGGTGGTTGTATCACGGACTTGGCCCGTGTCCTCATTCGTGATCGTGACCTCCGCACCGACAATTGCGGCGTCAGTGGTGTCCGTCACCAGCCCGTCGATCCCACCTTGGATCAATTGCGCGGTGGCGGATGGCGCGATCAGCGCGATCAGCGCGAGCATGCTGGCAGACAGCAAGCCCGCACGGTGTGGTGTAGTCATCCTCGTCATATCCTCCGGTTGAGACTCGGTACTTCAGAAAACAGGTCTACGCACCACAGCTCAGCGCCGGACATTTCGCCCACCACCTGCCATAGCGATTATCCAAAGACCCAGTACCACACTATCACACCCGGAGAGTACGGGTTGATTGGCAGGTTCGTATCCCGGCGAGACGGGGCGCTCCTGGCGACCTAGCGGTCGCCGGGCCTAGCTCGGGAGCCTTCTGAGGCAGGCTTGGGGCAATGCTTTCCGCAAGGCATGGAGCCGTTTCTGACTCTGGGCACACTCGACTCCTGGCGATTCGCCGCGGGGAGCGAAGGATCAAACCCCTCGTCTGCTGGATCGGCGTGTGGTCTCGCATAGGGTCCACATGCACCGGGCGCCTCCGCCCACCTGTCCGCCCTTTTTGACCCGCGCTTTCGAATCGCGCTACCATAAGAATTCGCGAGGCGGCGCTTCCGCTTTGTGCATCGTTCCGGATATGACCACGAACACGTACGTCCCCAAAGCGTCCGAGCTGACCCATGACTGGTACGTCATGGACGCCGAGGGCAAGACCTTGGGTCGCTTGGCCACACAGGCTGCGACGCTGTTGCGGGGCAAGCACAAGCCAAACTTCACCCCCTTCATGAAGACCGGTGATTTCGTCGTGGTCGTCAATGCGGACAAGGTCTGCCTGACGGGCAAGAAGGAAACCGACAAGGTCTACTACCGGCACACCGGCTATCCGGGCGGCATCCGGCAGGAGACGGCCCGGCAGGTGCGCGAGAAGTACCCGGAACGCTTGGTCGAGCGTGCGGTGGCGGGGATGCTTCCCAAGAACAAGCTCGGGCGCCAGCTCAAGTCGCGGCTGAAGGTCTACGCCGGTGCTGACCATCCCCACGAGGCGCAGCAGCCGAAGCCGTGGACTTTCTAGCCGTCTGTTGAAGAGTCCGCGGGAAGAGGAGTCATCGTTTTGTCGAATCAAACACAGTGGTTGGGAACGGGTCGGCGCAAGAGCGCCGTTGCCCGTGTGTTCCTGCGCCCGGGAGCGGGCAAGATTCAGATCAACGATCAGCCGCCGGAGCAGTATTTTCCGACCGAGTCCCTGAAGGCTAAGGTGCGCCAGCCGCTGCTGGCCAGCGAGACCGATGGCAAGTTCGACGCACTGGTGCTGGTCCACGGCGGCGGCAAGGCGGGCCAGGCCGATGCCGTGCGCCTGGGCATCGCCCGCGCGCTGCAGGAATTCAACAGCGAATTGCGGCCTTTGCTCAAGAAAGGCGGCTACCTGACGCGCGATCCGCGCAAGCACGAGCGCAAGAAGTACGGCAGGCCCGGCGCTCGCAAGCGGTTCCAATACTCGAAGCGCTAGTTGGGGATCGAGTCAACTTCCATAGCGTCCGAGGCCAAATCCTGCTTGGAAGGCCCTGGTCGTTCGGGGCGGCTTGTTGCAAGCCGCCGTTAACCCGCGCACAGCCGTCAACGGAGGTACCGTGCCGCAAATCACTATGAAGGAATTGCTCGAAGCCGGCGTTCATTTCGGGCACCAGACCAGGCACTGGAATCCGAGGATGAAGGAGTTCATCTTCGGCGAACGTAACAACATCCACATCATCGACCTGCAGAAGACCCTGAAGAACTTCAAGGAGGCGCTGCAGTACATCGGTGAGCAAGCCGCCCTCGGCAGGACCATCCTGTTCGTCGGCACCAAGCGCCAGGCGCAAGAGGCCGTGGCCGAGGAAGCCCTCCGCTGTGGCATGTACTACGTCAACCATCGCTGGCTGGGCGGACTGCTGACCAACTGGGTCACGGTGCAGAAATCGCTGGACCGCTACAAGGAACTGCAGCGGCTCGCCGAGGAAGAGGGCTACGAGGGGCGCAGCAAGAAGGAGATCTCGCGCTTGGAGCGCGAGCGCAAGGCTCTGGACGCCAACATCGCGGGAATCAAGGATATGCCCGGCCTGCCTGACATGGTCTTCATCATTGACACCCGCAAGGAAGAGATCGCCGTTCACGAGGCGCGCAAGCTCAACATCCCCGTGATTGCGGTTGTGGACACCAATTCCAACCCGGAGGAGGTCGATTATGTGATCCCGGGCAATGACGACGCGCTGCGGTCGATCTCCCTGTTCACCAACAGGGTGGCCGAAGCGGTGCTCGAAGGCCGGGCCACGATCCCGCCCCCCGAGAACGAGTTGGCGGACGACGAGGGCGGCGACTCGATCAGCCCGCCGGTGGACGACGGCGCCGTGACGTCCCAAGTTAGCGCGTGAGCGCCGGCCAGACCGGTCGCTGCGCAGGATTCAACAGGAGAGGCATGCAATGGCGGACGTTAGCGCAAAGCTAGTCAAGGAACTGCGCGACAAGAGCGGCGCGGGCTTCATGGAGTGCAAGAAGGCATTGGTCGATGCCGGCGGCGATCTCGCCGCCGCTGAGATCGCGCTGCGCAAGCGCGGCGTGGCGATCGCCCAGAAGAAGAGCGGCCGGGCCGCCAACGAGGGCGTGATCGGCAGCTACATCCACGCAGGCGCCAAGCTCGGGGTGCTGGTCGAAGTGAACTGCGAATCGGATTTCGTAGCGCGCACCGACGATTTCCAGCAGTTAGTCAAGGACATTGCCATGCAAATTGCGGCCGCCGACCCGCAGTACATCACCCGCGAGCAGGTGCCGGCGGAGATCGTGGACAAAGAGCGCCAGATCCAGCGCGACCGCGCCTTGCAGGAAGGCAAGCCCGAGCGAGTCGTCGACCGGATTGTTGACGGCCGCATGGGCAAGTTCTACGAGGAGATCGTGCTGGTGGACCAGCCGTTCGTCAAGGATCCTTCCGCGACCATCGGCAATTTGCTGCAGACCACTATCGCCAAGCTGGGCGAGAATATGGCCATCCGGCGCTTCCAGCGTTTCAAGGTCGGCGAGGACTCCTAGGGCCGAGCCAGCGAGAGCCCACATCGGCAACCGGGCTATCATGGGGCCGCCCCGAGCATGCTGAAGCCGCGCCGAATTCTTTTCAAGCTGTCTGGCGAGATGCTCGCCGATTCGGACGCTTGCGGCGTGGCGCACGCTCGGCTGGCCTGGCTCGCAGGCGAGATCGCCTCGGCGCACTCCGAAGGTGCCGAGCTTGCGCTGGTGCTCGGAGCCGGGAACTTCGTGCGCGGAGCGTCGCTTGCGGGAGCGGGCATCGGTCGCTCGACCGCCGACCACATGGGCATGCTAGGCACCTTGATCAACTCGTTGGCGCTGGCCGACGTGCTGAGTGCCAAGGGGGTGCCTGCCAAGGTGCTCAGCGCCGTCCCGTGTGCCACGGTCGCCGAGCCGTACGGTCGCGGCGCCGCCATCGCGGCCTTAGAGCAAGGCAAGGTTGCCGTGCTCGCCGGCGGTACGGGCAATCCCTACTTCACGACCGACACTGCGGCCGCTCTGCGCGCGGTTGAGATCGGGGCCGACGTCTTGGCCAAGGGCACCAAGGTCGGGGGCGTCTACGACAAGGACCCAGCGCTCCACCCGGACGCAAGGCTGTTTGCGGCCGTATCGTACGACCAAGTGCTGGCCCAGCGGCTGGCAGTGATGGATGCCACGGCGGTGGCCATGTGCCGCGAGAACGCCCTCAGCGTGCTGGTCTTCGGATTGGCTGAGCAGGGTGTCTTGGCGCGGGTGGCCCGTGGCGAGACTGCCGGCACCCTGATGTCCTAGGCTGTATGGATTGAAGGAGGAAAGCGCATGACCCACATCCACGGAGAAAACGTTGCCGAGGTCAACACCGAGGCGAGCGCCAGGATGGAGAAATCGGTCCGGGACCTGTCCCGAGCGATGTCCACGATCCGTACCGGGCGCGCCTCCATCGCACTGCTGGATCCGATCAAGGTCGACTACTACGGCACGCTCACGCCGCTAAGCCAAATGGCAACGCTGGCCACGCCGAATTCGACCACCCTCACGATCCAGCCGTGGGATGTGACACAGTTGGGCGCCATCGAGAAGGCGATTCGGCTGTCCGACCTCGACATCAATCCGGCCAATGACGGCAAGATCATCCGATTAGCCATACCGCCCTTGACCCAGGAGCGCCGCAAGGATCTCGTCAAACGGTTGCACGACGTCGTCGAGCAGCACCGCGTAGCCGTGCGCAACATACGCAGGGACGCCAACGAAGCGGTCAAGCAGCTCGAGAAGGGCAAGGCCATCTCGGAGGACGAGGGCAAGCGCGGACATGACCTGATCCAAGAGGCCACTGACGCCGCGATCAAGCGCATCAACGAGGCAGGTGCGGCGAAGGAGAAGGAAATCCTCGAAATCGGGTAGACTCCCGTCGTGCGCGGCGACCCGGATGCCAAAGATGTACGCACGGCTCAAGTCGGCGATTCTCGCGAACTTCCCGGCGGTATATCCCATCGTTGATTCGGGTGCCACGAGGGCACCCGACTGCAGTCCCGCACAAATGGCGAGCGCGCTCGCTGGCGCTGGTGCGCGGCTCGTGCAGTACCGCCACAAGGGCGAGTTCACGCGGCGGGCATTCGATGAAGCCGCCGCAGTGGGCTCGGTGTTGCGTCAAGCCGGGACCGCTTTCATCGTCAACGACCGAGCGGACATCGCGCTGGCCCTGAAGGCGGACGGCGTGCATGTCGGCCAAGACGACCTGCCGCCCGCAGAGGTGCGGCGGCTGATCGGTTCGGACATGTTCCTGGGATACTCAACGCACAATGCCGACCAACTCGCGGACAGCGAGTGCCAGTGGGCTGACTACTTGGCGATTGGTCCGGCCTTTAGCACGTCTAGCAAGCGGAATCCAGATCCGGTGGTGGGAGTGGAGGGTGTGCGCGAGGCGAGGTCTCTGACAGAGAAGCCCTTGATCGCAATCGGGGGCATCACGCTCGCCAGCGCGTGCGAGGTGCTGGCCGCCGGAGCGGACAGCGTCGCGGTGATT
Source organism: Bryobacterales bacterium (assembly GCA_965207255.1). GTDB lineage: Bacteria > Acidobacteriota > Terriglobia > Bryobacterales > UBA6623 > VXMF01. The sequence goes on from OZ242276.1 coordinate 4,287,830, forward strand.
TCCGGCATCTCCCCCACGAACATCGCTCAGTGGATGCGGCTGCGGCGCTGAGCCATTATTAACCAGCAATGCTCAGATGGAGGCCAGACCTGCCGGACCAAGTCCAACGGACCCGCCCGCCAGCGGTGCCGGAGCTTGCCCAGGGGCTGTCTGCATCGGCACTAGAATAAGAATTCTGCCCTAGGGCAAGGGGCTTGGCCCCGTCCTCCATGACTGGCGACGAAATCCGCGAACAATTTCTGCACTACTTCGAGACCAAGGGGCACCGGAGGGTCGCGAGCTCGTCGCTTGTGCCCGCCAACGACCCGACGCTGCTGTTTGCGAACGCCGGGATGAATCAGTTCAAGGATGTATTTACCGGCGACGAACATCGCCCGTACGCCCGCGCGACCACGTCCCAGAAGTGTGTCCGGGCAGGTGGCAAGCACAACGACCTCGAAAACGTCGGCAGGACGCGGCGGCACCACACGTTCTTCGAGATGCTGGGCAACTTTTCGTTCGGAGACTACTTCAAGGAAGACGCTATCCGCTTCGCTTGGGAACTAGTCACGGAGATTTACGGGCTGCCCAAGGAGCGGCTGTACGTCACTGTCTTCCGCGACGACGATGACGCCGAACAACTCTGGACGAAAGTCGCGGGAGTGTCGCCGGACCGCATCAAGCGCTGCGGGGAGAAGGATAACTTCTGGCAGATGGGTGACACCGGGCCGTGCGGGCCGTGCTCGGAGATCTTCTACGACTACGGCCGCGAGGGCCTAGAGCCAGGCGAGCGGGATGATCCGTTCCCTGCAGACGTGTCCCGCTATGTCGAGATCTGGAATCTCGTCTTCATGCAGTTCAACCGCGACGAGCGAGGCGAGCTGCACCCTCTGCCGAGGCCGTCGATAGACACTGGCATGGGACTTGAGCGGACAGCTGCGGTGCTGCAGGGCAAGCTGTCGAACTTCGACACCGACCTGTTTCGGCCAATCATTCACCGAGCCGGGGAGTTGCTGGGCATCCAGTACGGGGCCGATCTAGCCACAGACACCACCCTGCGGATCGTGGCCGACCACAGCCGCTCGGCGGCATTCTTGGTGCACGACGATGTGATGCCCGCCAACGAGGGCAGGGGGTATGTGCTGCGCAAGATCATCCGCAGGGCGCTGCGCCACGCAAGGCTGGCCGGCTTCGAGGGTCCGTTCCTGCATCAGATGACAGGTTTCGTTGCCGACATGATGCGCTCTGCCTATCCGGAGATGCAGGAGTCGTCCGGCCGTGTGGCGAGGATCGTACGCGACGAGGAAGTTCGCTACGAACGCAACTTTGCGGTGGCCGAGCGGGAATTCGAATCCGCGCTCGACAAGCTCGACAACGGTGTGATCCCGGGTGCGGTGGCTTTTCGGCTGTACGACACATTCGGCTTGTCCTTGGAAGAGCAGCAAGAGATGGCGCGGGAGCGCGACCTCAAGATCGACCTGCACGGATTCGATGCCGAAATGGATGGCCAGCGGGCGCGGGCGCGCTCGAGTTGGAAGGGATCCCTCAAGGCCGATGCCGCAGCAGCGCCTGCTTTGGTCGACCTATCCGGGCGGTGCAAGACCGAATTCGTGGGCTACGACCGGACTTTCGAGGAGGAACTGCGTGTCGTCGGGCTGTTGCGGGACGGGCAGACCATTGAAATGGCTCAGGCAGGGTCTCAAGTCGGCGTGGTGTTGGAACGGACACCGTTCTATGCCGAAGCGGGCGGACAGGTGGGCGATCGTGGCGTGCTCATGCGTGGATCCGAGCCCGTCGCCGCGGTCTTGGATGTGCAGGCGCCCGTGCGCGGCACCAGTGTGCATCGCGTCGACCTCCTGCGAGACATGGCACTAGGCGACAGGCTGGCCGGTCGCGTGGATGAGTCGAGACGGGATGCCGCGCGCCGCAACCACACCGCAACGCATCTGATGCACGCGGCGCTGCGCACGGTGCTAGGCACCCATGTCAAGCAGGCTGGAAGCGTCGTGGATCCCCAGCGCCTGCGCTTCGACATCACGCACTACGCTCCCATCGAGGCGCGCGAGCTCGAAGATGTCGAAGACTTAGTCAACGAGCACATTCTGCGCGACACCGAAGTTGTCACAGAGTTGAAGGATCTCGACGTGGCGGTGCGCGAGGGAGCGATGGCCCTGTTCGGCGAGAAGTATCTCGAAAGAGTCCGAGTTGTGAGCGTGGGCGACTTCAGCATTGAACTCTGCGGCGGGACGCACGTGTCGCGAACCGGTGAGATCGGCGTATTCAAGGTGGTCACCGAGACCAGCAGCGCCGCCGGCGTGCGGCGAATCGAGGCAATTTCCGGCACGGGCGCATTCGGGCATTACCGCGAAGCCACCGATAGCGTGCAGCAGCTAACGGCACTGCTGCGGGTCCACCATGACGGGCTCGCTACAGCCGTCGAAAAGCTCATGGCCGAGCGGCGCCGGCAGGATCGCGAGATCGCCGATTTGAAGGCAAGGCTGGCTAGGACGGGCGTGGCCGATTTGGTTGCCCAAGCGCGTGAAATCGGCGGGATGAAGGTGCTAGCCGCCAAACTGGACGGTATCGAACGCGAGCAGCTGCGCCCGCTGGCCGACGCTGTCCGCCAGAAGCTAGGATCGGGCTTGGTGGTGTTTGGAACTGTCCAGGACGGGCGCGTCGCGCTGATTTCCGCTGCCACCAAGGATGTCGCTGGCAAGCGGGTACATGCCGGCCGGGTCATCTCCGCGGTTGCCAAGTTGGTCGGCGGCGGAGGTGGCGGGCGCCCGGACATGGCCGAAGCGGGGGGCAAGAACCCGGACTCACTGGCTGGAGCGTTGGAACGGGTCTACGAAATCGTGGGCGAGAGCGCCGGCGAATAGACCGCGCTCCGACGTACCTGCGGAGCTACTTCCGGCGAGGCTTGCTGGGGCGCATTTCGATGCGGCTGGCGAGGTTGCGGCTGGGCGTCTTGAACAGGTGGATCGCCATGGACGCTATGGCGGCCGGGTCGAGTTTCCAATCCGCACCTTCGATTCCCGACCTAAAGCCGGTCTGGACGCTGCCTGGCATGATCGTGCTGACGCGGATGTCGGAGTGGCGCAAGTCGAGCATCATCGCTTCTGTGAACCCAGCGAGTCCGAACTTGGACGCGTTGTAGGCTGCGCCAGAGGCAAACGGGTGCTTGCCCGCCAAGCTGCCAATGTTGAGGATGAAGCCTCCGCCGCGGCGCTTCATGCGCGTTGCGGCGAGCTTGGAGAAGTAAAACGGACCACTCAAGTTTGTGTCAATGACCTCTTGCCACAGTGCGGGAGCAAGTTCATCGACCGCACCGAAATGGCCCACTCCGGCGTTGTTCACCAAGATGTCCACTGCGCCGAGTTCGTCGTCAACGAAAGAGAAGAAATCCTCAGCCTGCTCCCAGCGGCCCACGTCGCACGGTCGGCCGACGATCCGCCCTTGCGCGTCCAGAGACTGGATCGCAGCGGCGAGCGTGGCTGCGCTGCGACCGCAAATGGCCACGCGTGCCCCCTCCGCCAGCAAGGACTCGGCGATGGAGTACCCGATTCCCTTCGTACCCCCAGTGACGATGGCGCACTGCCCTTTAAGGTCTGTCATCGAATCGTAGGCAGGGCGGCAAGTTTGGCTTCGCCCTTGCGGATGCCAAGGTTCCGGCCTTCGATACAATAGCATTTCGCGGATGGTGCCGCTCCCAACCCCTTGATGCCTGATACAGAGACTCCCGCAGTGCGGGCAGAGATCGTCGCCATCTGCCAGGATCACCTCACCCGCTTGGGCGAGGAGGCCGGGCAGGTCGCCGAAGATCGCCTCGCGAGTCTTGCGTCGAAGACAGCTGCCGAAACTGCCGCATTGCTGGACCAGATTGTCGACTCGACTCGACGGATTCGGGCCGCGAGCGATCCGGCTGCGGTGCTGGTAGAGCTGGCAAACTCGGCGGGGCAGCTGTGTGACCGGGCCGTTGTGCTCTTGAACGATGGTGACCGCCTGACCGGCTTTCGTAGGTCGGGCGGCGGAGTCCCGGCCGAACCCGCGGATCTCAGCGAGGTTTCGTTCGACTTGGCATCCGCCCCTGCCTTGGCCCAAGCCGTGGAGACCAAGGACACGATGGTCACCACTGGCGGCCAACACAACGTGTCTCACCAGCTTGCTTCCAAGCTTGGCTATTCGGACGATACCGAGCTGCGAGCCCTTCCGGTGGTGCTGCGCGACACGGTGCTCGGCTTGGTGCTTGTGGACGGCGGAGCCGCTCGGGGAGCCGCTGTCGAATCGCTTATCCTCACAGCTGAGGCGTGGATCGAGGCATTGAACTCGCGTCCGAGGAACTAGTTCTCCGGCGCGTTGGATCGGTACGCAGCAGACCTCTCTCGTAGTCAAGAACAGGGCAGCCTAGGCATCATGATCAGATACAGCCCTTGCCCAAACCTGCGAGTCGCCGGGCTAGCGATGGTCCTGCTGACCGTCGCGTCGGCCGCGGGTGGCGCAGTGCCAGCAAAGCTCGCCGAATTGAGTCGGGCCCTGGCTGCATCGCGATCTGACGCCAACTTCCGCGCCTTGCAGCGCTTCGCAGACGGGGCTTCCGGGAGGGATCGCGCGCTGGCCGAGTACGCCATCGGTATGGCGCGCTATAAGGACAAGGACTATGCCGCGGCCGAGAAGGCCCTGGCAGAGGTGGGCGCAGCTGCAGGCTGGGCGGATGAGTACGCCACCTACTATCGCGCTAGGTCCATCGTATTGGCAGAGGAATTCGAACGCGCACTGGGTCCGCTCCGAGACTTCGCCAAGCAGTTTCCGGACAGCATGTTTCGACCAGCCGCAGACAGGCTACGCATTGAGAGCCTACTGCGACTGAAGCGCTTGGACGAAGCGAGGACGCTGCTGGCCGCTGGTTCGAGCACGCTTGAAGAGCCGGTCCGGTTGTACCTGTCCGGTCGGGTCGAGCACGTGGACGGCAACCTCCAGCGGGCAGTCTCCCTGTATCGCGAGGCGTATTACTTCTACCCGTTCAGCGACCAAGCCGGCGTGGCTGAGCGGTATCTCGACCAACTGCGCGCGGGCATGGGGGATGCCTATCCTGCGGCGCCTGCCAAGTGGCGGTTGGAGCGCGCCGAAAGCCTCCGCAATGGACGCAGCTATGCCAGGGCGTCGGTGGAATACGGCAGAGCACTGAGCGCCGGACTGCAGGGAGACGACCGAGACCGAGCCATCATCGGCCGGGGGGCTGCCGACTATTCCCGCCGGAGTTCTTCGACGGCCTACACAAGCTTGGCGGGAGCCCGTCCACGAGCGCCTGAGCTCGAAGCCCAACGGCTCTATCTGCTGTGTGCGATCGAGCGCCGCAAGCGAATCGTTGGCCAGATGCTGTCCAGCATCTCCAAGCTTGCCGCAAAGCACAGCAAGTCTCCCTGGTACCAGGAAGCCCTGCTCTCGGTCGGCAACTACTACTACTTGCTGGATGACCGGGCCAGCTATACCAAGTGGTTCCGGGATCTTGTGGATGCCTTTCCAAACGGCAAGCATGCCGCTTACGCTCACTGGAAGATCTGTTGGCGCGCTTGGCTGGACGACGCTCCCAATCGCGCGGACCTGCTGAACGAACACATCCGGCGCTATGGCGGTGCGTCCACTGGTGCTGGCGCGATCTACTGGCTAGGTCGCCTGCACGAGGAGACTGGCCGCCGCTCGGAAGCCGCCGCACACTTCAACGCGGTCATGGGCGGCTTTCCGCACTACTACTACGCATTCCTCGCCGAGCGGAGGCTTCGGCGGATGGGCAGTGTGACTGCAAGTCCGACCACCGAGCGCAAGATCTTGGACAGTCTGCCTGCAGCTCGCGCCTTGGCTTCCCAGCCGCTCGCAGAGACGCAGGTTCTGTTGGATCGGGGCGGAGAACTGCACCAACTCGGATTCGACGAGGCCGCGCGAACGGAGTATTCTCGGGCGGACTACAGCAAGCCCGACGGTCACTTTGCGGGGCTGCATCTCGGGCGGATGCATGCCAGCCGCGACGAACACCACTTGGCGTTGCGGGCAATGAAGCGCTACGCGTTCGGCTACCTGCGCATACCGTACGAATCGTTAGACATTGAGTACTGGCGCCTGCTGTTTCCGATTGGCTGGGAGGATCGCCTGCGCGCCCGGTCCGAGCGTCACGGTCTGGACCCGTATTTGGTGGCGGCCCTGATTCGCCAAGAGTCGGAGTTCCACCCGGGCGCGAAGTCCCGCGCAGGAGCATTGGGCCTGATGCAGATCATGCCGGGCACGGGCCGCGCGCTGTTCCGTCGGCTGGGCATCTCCGGGTTCGCCAGCCGGAAGTTGACGGTTCCCGACACCAGCCTGCGGCTCGGCACGTTCCACCTCAAGAACGTGCTGGCGCAGTTTGGCGGAGATCTGGAGAAAACACTGGCGGGCTACAACGCCGGCGAACGGCGCATCTCCCAATGGATGAAGCTTGGCCCTTTCGACGACAACGAGGAATTCGCCGAGACGATTCCGTTCAGCGAGACTCGCGGGTACGTGCAGGCCGTGCTGCGAAATCGCGCCATGTACGAGCGCGTATACGGCGACTGACTCGAAACGAGACCAGTCGCAGCCCCAAGCCGGGCCACGGGCAACCCGAACGGAGTCACACGATCCTGCCGTCTCTCATGCGCAGTACGCGGTCGGTGCAGTACGACGCGGCATCGGAGTTGTGAGTGATGATCATGACGGTCTGCCCGAGATTTCGATTGAGAGTCACCAGCGTATCGAGGACCGCCAGCGAGTTCTCGGAGTCCAGGTTCCCGGTGGGCTCGTCGGCGAGCAGGATCGGCGGCTTGTTGACCAACGCGCGGGCGATCGCTACCCGCTGCTGCTCGCCTCCCGACAAGGCGTTCGGCTTGTGGCGCATGCGGTGGCCGATGCCCAAGATGCGCACGACGTCATTGAAATGTGCGTCGTCGCGGTCGGTCACTCCGGCGATGTGCTGAGCGATTCGGATATTCTCCTCGGCGTTCAGTGTTGTCAAGAGGTTGAACCGCTGGAACACGAAGCCGACCTTGGTCTTGCGCAACTCGGTCCGTTCCGCGTCGGACATGTGGGCCAGGTCTTGACCATCGATCTCCACCGTGCCGCTCGTCGGGGCAAGCATGCCCCCCACAATGTGGAACAGGGTCGACTTGCCGGATCCGGACGGCCCCAGCAGGGCGACGAACTCGCCCGCTTGGACTTCCATCGATACGCCGCGCAGGGCTGGCACGTCCACGCTGCCGAGGCGGTAGACCTTCTTGAGGTTCGAGGTCTTGATCAGGGCGTCAGCCGACACGTGCAACTCCTTCCCGCACTTACTCGTAAGATAGGATTTCGCACGGATCCGCCTTGGCCGCCTTCCAGGCGGGATAGGTTGCCCCGGCAATCGATCCGATGATGGTCAGCACGGCTGCGGCGACCAGCCACTCCGGGACGAAGATGACCGGAATGAGCGGATAGCGGAGCGCGACCAACTCCTTGCCGACGACACTCAGCCCATAGCCGACGATTATTCCGATCGCGCTCACGACCAGCGTTTCGCGCATCACGATGGCACCGATCACGCGCTTGGAAGCGCCGATGGCCTTGAGTATCCCGATCTCCCTAGTGCGCTCCAGGATCGCCGTGTACATCGCTAGCATGACGACGATGAAGCCGATCGAGACCGCGATCGAAATGATGATGTTGACGAACTGGGACGACATCTGTCGCACGCTCGTCGCAGTCAGGGCCAGGAAGTCCTCCACGGAAATGACGGAGCGATTCGGCAGTAGTGCCCTCAGGTCTTCGATCAATTCCCTAGCCTGGGTCGAATCGTCGAGTTTGATGTAGACCTGACTGACACGGCCCTGCCAGCCCTGTAGGTCGCTCATGGTCGCCGGGGGGATGAACACGCGCGACATCTTGCCGGTCTCCATGATGCCGACCACCTCGAACTCACGGCTCATCAGCTCGATACTGTCCCCCACCGAGACTTCTTCCTGCCGGGCATACACCTCGTCGATGACTGCCTCGTAGGGTGCGGAATACGTGCGGCCCTCAAAGACTACGATCCCCCCGCTCATCGCGTCGAACGCCTCCCAGTCGACACCCGTAATCGTCTGCAGGTTTCCAGGCGTGAACACGCTGGCTCCCAGCGCGTGCTCGACCTGCGGATAGCGCTCAAGGAGCATCGCTGGGAGCTTGTCGGAGATATCGGCACCAGTAATCGTGGCACCGGATATCTGCGGCCGGATGAGGATGTCAGCACCCACGCCACGAGTGCGCCGCAGGGATTCGGTGAGCAAGCCCTCCGAGACCCCGACCATCAAGACGATCATCATGACCTCGACCGCCACGGCAAGGATCGTAAGGCCTGTGCGTACCGGCCGGTGAAGTAAGTTGCGGAGGACCAGGCGGTGGATCATGGTTCGTGCTCGCTAGGAGTTTGCAGCGGAGGCCTCGCCGACTTGTTCGACCTCGATGTTGTCGGGAAGGGTCAGCTGGAACGACGAGTCCGGTATCTCTTCGTTGAGACCGGGCTTGAGGATCTCGATCTCGAGGCCGTAGCCGTCTTGCGGGCGCTCGACGCGAATGTGCTGCGGATAGGGCATCCCCTTGTCCTCGAGCCAATCGCGATACCATGCATCGGTCGCAACTTCGGTCTTTTCGTCGAGGATCATCAGCCGTGAGAGTTCGAGGTCGGACCGGCTGAACCAGTACTTGCGACGGATGCGGAAGAAATCGCCCGGACCTTTCTCGATCACGTGCAGCACCTGGTAGCCCGACTGGCCGTACATCTCGATGTCCAGCACGACGTTCCTTTCGTCGTCGATCGGCTCGAACATGATGGCCTGCAGCATGTGCTGCGGGCGGATGTTCTCGGCACGGTTTTCCGATACATGCGTGAGAGCTGTCTTGCCTTCGTAGACGCGATTTCGCCATGGTAAGTGGACCCGGAATTCCTCGCCGTTCGAAACCATGTCGTAGACCGTGGCGATTCCTCCCGGAGACTGTGCATTTGTCCGGATCCACCCAGGTCGGCGGATGACGAGCGCTCCGCGCACGTCGGGATAGAGAGTCTCCCGGTCACGCTCGTCGGCCTGTACCGTGAGCGTGATATCGATCACCGCCTTCATCGTTTGGACTGCGGCGATACGCTGGATGGTGTCAATGAGTTCCTGTCGGCTCGCCGTGCGTGCCTCGGGCGGCGGCGGCAGGATCGTCGTCGTTGAGAGTACGCCGCAACCGAGCGATGCACACAGACACACTCCTAGCGCAAGGCTTCGTAGGGACACGGTACGATTGTGGGGCAGACGGCAAGTGCCCGACGATTTCTTATTGTAACAACTCGGCTAGAAAACGTTGCGAAGCGCCCGAGACTTGACGGTGCTGTGGTGCTTGCCGTACGCGCCGGGCGGCTGGGCGACTCTGATTCGTGCTGTGCTTGTCCGGGAGCGTTGGAATGCGATTCCTTGTAGTCTGCTGGGCGCTTGCCGACTCCAGTCTCGTGGTTGTCTGCGGTCGCGTCGGCGATCCAAGCTCCATTCCGCCGCTCCCACTCGCGCCAGGCGAAGCCGGCATCTTGCCAGACCCATGGGAGTACGCGAAGTGCGCACAGGCTATGCGTTGGGCTCGGGAGCAATACGTTGTCGACTGCTCGCAGTCGAGGTCGAAGCAGGAGTGCAGGGAACTGGCCGCGGAACGGTACAAGAACCAGAAGGCATTCTGCGAGTCGCTGCTCTTGCACTGACGTTTTGACGGGGGGAGTCTGCTTGCCGAGTACCGGCCGGCTACAATTCCTAGACGATCGGGCCGAGCCTAGGGATAGTCAGCCGGATAGCCATATCTCCGTCGCGGCCGAGTCGAGCACCGGGATCTTGCTCGCCCCATGGGTGGCGGCCCCATTGGCCATCGTCGTGCTCCCGTGCACTCTAGCCGCCCACAAGTCCGCACCCCCGTCTTGCAGGCATAGGCCCAGGCTGCCAGTCAGTCGAGTCCTCCCGCACGGGTTATGATGGCGTAGGATGCCGCAGCCTGCCATGCAGTTCGCGATTGCTCCGGAAATAGCCACTCTCGACCGGATTGATCGGCAGCTCGCCTTTTTCCCAGTTCGCAACGAGCGTCCGCAGCGACTTTCGCCCGCACAACTCGATGGGTTCAATGCTCGCGGGTACGTGACTGGCATCCGCATCTTTCCAGACGCTGAGATCGCCGCCATTCGTGGGCGATTCGACGCCTTGTTGCAACAAGTGCTGGCCGACGGCGGCGACAGCTACTCGATCAGCTCAGCCCATCTCACCCACGCTGATGCCTACGACCTGCTCGCCGATGATCGCATCGTCGACTATGTCAGCGACATCTTGGGCCCTGATGTCGTCGGCTGGGGATGCCACTACTTCTGCAAGATGCCACACGACGGCAAGCGGGTGGACTGGCATCAGGATGCGACCTACTGGCCGCTGACTCCATCTAAGACCGTCACCGTGTGGCTTGCCATTGACGATGCTGACAGCCGCAACGCTTGCATGCGCTTCGTGCCCGGCTCCCACTTGCGCGGGCCGCTGCCGTTCGAGGTCGCCGATGACAAATCGACTGTTCTGAACCAGAAAGTGATCGGCGTCGACGAGTTTGACCCTCCAGTGGACAATGAGCTGCGCGCGGGAGAAATATCGCTGCATTCGGATCTGCTGCTACACGGCTCCGAGGCCAACGATTCGGACCGCCGGCGCTGCGGCCTGACACTGCGCTACTGCGCGGCGGAAGTGAGCGCCTATTTGGATTGGAACCTCAAGGGCGTCGTGCTCAGAGGATCGGACCCAGCCCGACGCTGGGCCAATCCGCCCCGGCCGCTTGGCTGACTCGCGGATTGCACTCGCTGTCGCTACGGAAAGACGCCTAACTCAAATGCAAGGTCTTCGCATTCCTCCCATCGACCTCTTCATCATCGTCGCTTATCTGCTCGGCATTCTCGCTGTGGGCGTGCTCTCGGTGCGGCGCCAGCGGATGACAGGCGAGGCTTACTTCTTGGCTGGCCGCTCGCTGGGCTGGATCATGATCGGCGCGGCCCTATTCGCGTCCAACATTTCGACGATCCACTTGGTCGGGCTCGCGGCGTCGGGCTACAACGAGGGCCTTGTCTGGGGCAACTTCGAGTGGATGGCGGCCTTCACCTTGGTGGTGCTGTCACTGTTCTTCGCACCGTTCTATTTCCGCAACCGCATTGAGACGTTGCCTGAGTATTTGGAGCGCCGCTTCAACGCGGCGGCGCGTTCTTTCCTCGCCTTCATGGCAATCCTTGGTGCCCTGTTCATCCACATCGGGATGAGCCTGTACGCGGGCGCGACGGTGTTCGAGCAGTTCTTCGGGATCGATGTTGTGACATCGATCTTGGTCATCTCGATCGTTACCGGCGTGTACACCGTACTGGGGGGCCTCAAAGCAGTCGTCGTGACCGAAACCATCCAGACTGTCCTGCTGATTGGGGGCTCGATCTTGGTCACAGCGCTGGCCATCGGGGCGCTCCCGGAGCATGGTATCAACACGATGGCCGAGTTCCAGTCCCGCCTCAGGCCGCAGCAGCTGAGCATGATCTGGAGCGACAACTCGGTGGGCTTGGCGTGGTATTCAGTGCTGTTGGGGTATCCCGTATTGGGCATCTGGTATTGGTGCACCGATCAGACAATCGTGCAGCGCGTGCTCGCCGCACGGTCCGAGCATGATGCTCAGATCGGACCCTTGTTCGCCGGATTCATCAAGGTGCTGCCCGTGTTCATCTTGGTACTGCCGGGTGTGATCGGCTATGTGTTGTATGGCAGCGAAATTGGTGACAACGCCAATCAAGTGCTGCCGATGCTCATTCAAGAATTGGTTCCGACAGGCTTGCGCGGGCTGATTTCAGCCGGGCTGCTGGCTGCTCTGATGAGCACCATTGCCGCTGCGCTCAATAGTTGCGCGACACTGTTCGCTGTAGACATCGTGGCACGGCTGCGGCCCAACACCAGCGATGCGTCACAGGTGCGGATCGGACGCTGGAGCGCGGTCGTCGTCATGCTGCTGGCCATGGCTTGGTCCACCCAGGGCGCAAGGTTCTCCAGCATCTTTGAGGCGGTGCAGGAGATTGGAGCGGCACTCGCGCCTGCGATCACGGCTGTCTTCCTGTGGGGTGTGTTTTGGAAGCGTGGAACGTCGCAGGCGGCAGTGTCGACATTGGTGCTCGGATTCACGATGGGGGCGACGGCGTTCGTGCTCGATTTCAAGGATGCCGATGGCTACAAGCTGATCACGGACGGCTGGGGCATCCCGTTCATGCTCCAGGCATTCTATATGACTGTGATCTGCAGTTGCGTGTTCTATGTGGTCAGCAAGATCACGCCACCGCCGCCGCCCGAAAAGGTTGACGGACTGACTTGGGACAACCCGATCAATGCACTGACTCGGCGCTGGACGGGCGCCGGAATCGATCCCCGCAGGCTGGCCTCGGCGCTGTGCGTGACCATCGCCGCCCTGTACATCCTGTTCCGCTAGAGACCGAGCGGCAAGAGTTGGAGAACCACAATGGACCGACCAACAGTAGTGGTGCCGGATGACTATCCGCCGGTACTTGGACCGAGCGCGGCCTTCAGGACGCTCATGGAGGGGGCCAATGTAACCCACCACGACAGCTTGCCCGCCTCGAGGCAGGTCTTGCTCGAGCGCATCGCCGAAGCCGAGGCTGTGCTCAACATCCGATCATCCATCGCGTTCGACGAGGACGTATTCGCGGCCTGTCCGAAGCTGCGGATCCTGTCCCTGTGGGGGACCGGAACAGATCACGTCGATCTGAACGCTGCCGAGGAGCATGGCGTGATCGTCACCAACACGCCGGGTGTGTCAGCCGTGGCGATGGCCGAGCACGTGCTTACGCTGATGTTGGCGGTCGCTCGCGACATTCCCAGAATCGACGCCAAGACGCGCAAGGGGGCTTGGCCGCGAGGATTCGTGACCCAACTTCACGGAAAGACTCTCGGCGTGGTGGGGCTGGGCGCAATCGGATTGCAGACGGCTCGCGTTGCGAGCGGGATCGGCATGCGAGTGATCGCTTGGACCCGCACGCCTGGCGACAAGCCGCTGGCAGAGCTGGGGATCGAACTGGTGGACTTGACTGAGTTGTATCGGCGGAGCGACGTAGTCAGTCTGCACGTGCGCCTGACACCTGAGACCACCGGCATGGTGGGACGGCAAGAGTTGGCGGCCATGAAATCCACCGCGATCCTAGTCAATACGGCCCGCGGCCCCGTCGTCGACGAGGCAGCGCTCTTGGAAGCATTGCGCAACGAAACCATCCGCGGGGCGGGACTTGATGTGTTCGATCGCGAGCCATTGCCGGAGAACCACCCCCTCGCCGACCTTCCAAATGTCGTGATCACGCCGCACTCGGGGGGAGTGACCGCCGAAGCGCTGGAGACCGGCCTGCGGCTGGCGGTCGATAACGTTTTCGCTGCGTTCAGAGGGAAACCGATGAACCGCGTTGCCTGACAGGGCTGCTTTGAGGCTCGGCTCCCGGACACTGTCGGCGTGGCATCGATGGCGGGAATCGGGCCGCGCCGATCCCCGCTTGAGGCAGGGACAGGCCGATGCTTACTCGAACTCGGTAGCCTGCCCCTTGCGCAGTAAGTAGTCCGGGCTGACGAGCTTGACGAAGGCGAACTCGTCTGCGAGACTGCGCCGCCGGTTCGGCGAAATCACTATTCCCTCGCGGACATGAACGCCACCGAACGTGGTCCTGCCATCGCGGAGTGCCAGCACCGCTTCCATCGAGAAAGCACACCGTCCCAGCTCGGGTACAGCCTTGAGGCCGAAGCGGCTACACCAAGCTGCGAGATCGTCTGCGGACAGGAAGTACGACGCAGGATCCTTGGCCCGTCCGCACCCGATCGCAAAGATCCGCAAGGCGGATGTCTTGAGGCCGTAATGCAGGTCCTGCACGCCCCGTCCAAACGTCTCGCCCAACAAGTGGACCGCCTCCCCGCGATTGCGCGCTTCTTGGATGATGCGGTCCCAGTGACCAGGCTCAAGCAGGAACTGCCGCCAAGCACGGACGTATAGATTCTTGTCGTTGCTGTTGTCCGTCTTGAAGGCTAGGCCCTTGGCACTCATTCCCTTGGAGCAGATGATCGTTCCGCCTCCGTAGAGGTCGGGGTGGTCCACTGACGGGTCGAAACTGATGCCCGTCCAGGTTCCGTGGAGCTTCTCCGTTACGACGATTTCCTCGCCGCTTGCGATCGCGTCAGGGAAGCTCTGCAAGCTCTCAATGTCGAACTTGACGGTGTGGCCGTGCATTTCTACAACGACACCCTCGAATGCCACCGGCACAGGCGGAACGTACTTCTCGACTCCCAGTGCGTCGGCGATCTCCTCGCCTGAAACGGTTGACGCTAGGGACCATGGCTTGCCGCCCTCGAGCGCCAAGTACGGGCCATCCGAACCTTCTAAGATCGAGTACAGCAGTCCTTGGCTGAGCGTTCCACGCAGACGCGTGGCCTTGATGCGCAGCCCCTGCTTGCCCGCCAGCCTACCCGTACCCTTTTCCTCGTCCCACAGGTTGAGGGCGCGACACAGCCACTCGGGCACGACGCCGCCCTCTGGCAAGTAAACCACCTGCTGGCCGGAATGGAATGCGCCCTTGCGGACCACGCAAGTGTAGCCGAGCACCTTGGCTAGCTCGAGCCGGTCGGCGTTGGGGTGCGGCTCGATCCCGCTGATGCGGACGAGTGGTGTTTGAAATGTGGCCATCAGATTTTCCTCCTTCACAACCGCCGATTGCCTAGTCGGCGGCTGGACACTGCCGTGGGATACCTCGGAATTTATATTATACACGCAATACATGAGACAGTTTTCGACAGAATAATATCTATATATCACTAATAATATCTATGTATAGTCATCCCGCGTTCTGGCAGATGCGAAGAGCCAAGGAGCTAGCCTTCAATCTCTCGGAGCTTTGATCCAAGTTCGGTCAGCCACAGCAACGTTGCTCGTGCTGGTTGCCTCGGCGGCAACGCTTGACACGCCCACCGAGGGCAAGTCGGTTGGAACAGTTGATCGAGTGGTCCAGGCTCGCCGCCAACACTAGCCCATCAGTCCAAGTCTGTTGTTCGTCGGTGACAGCGAACCCAATCTGGAGGTCATCAAGCGGGGCAAGGTCGACTACGTTCCGCAACCGCAGGGCATCTGTGGCAGGCCGCGCTACTTGGCGGCGGATTGTCGACCAGCCAGCCAATTGCATCCGCCCCGTCAAGAAGAATGATTTGACCAGACCAGAGGATGCGGCTGAAACCGCGTGTTTTCGAGAAGGACCGCAAGCCACTGGACTAGGCTTGCTTGTCATCCTCACGGGTGCCTTGACTGAATAACGGACCCAAGCCTGCCTTGTCTGGTGTCTCAATGTCGAGCAAGGCCCCATCGCGTCGGTGAATCTTGCCGTTCAAGGACAAGAGATCGTCCTTGTCATAGGTGTGCATTGCATCGCAGTTCCACTGCATAGCGGTGGCTAGATGGATTGCATCCGGTGTCTTCTTAAGTTCCCGATGTTGCAGGCGAAGCTCTGCGGCCTTGGTCGCGACGACTAGATCAACGTTGGTCATGACCACGTGCGGTTGCTGGAACATTTTGGAAATCTCGGAGTTCTGCTGGCTCGATAGTGCCTTTGCATCTTGGTCATCGCACTTCTTCTTCAATACTTCAACCCGGCTGATTGTGGATGTCTGTATCCTGCAACGACCGTTCTTGGCGTGTTGCCATATCGCGAACAGGGCCGGATACTTTCCGGACTCGCGGTTCAGCAGGCCGATCCAAGCGCAAGAATCCCAGCAATAGGTCATTCTGGCTTGTCAAGCTAGTCGCCCCATAGGTTGTCGAGATACTCTACCGGCGACTTGCCGCCAGTGAAGTCCGGATCGGCGATTCTGTCAAGATCGACTTCTTCAACTTCGACAGAATGGACGTTATCGACAAGCAGTTGAGCGATGTCCCCGTTAGCTTTCCTCTTGATCTCTCCTGTCACGACGTAGCGTTGCCCTCCCCCGTACTCGTTCCACGAATCCTCCCTACCGATCTCGTCTTCTCGGTTGGACGGTATCACGCACGTGATTTCCTGTTCCGATACACGATGCCGGATTCTGACGGCAGGCTTCCCGTAATGGGTAATCGCCTCAATTGCGTCACCTTCGATGGATCCTAGCTCCGTCCCTTGAAATGTAGTGCTGCCCTCGTTCTCGATGCTGCTCATCTCTTCCAGGACCTTCCTTGCTGCGGGTGCTTTGATACTGACCGGATCTGCGCGGCCAAGCCAATAGTAGTCCGTTCTGAGCACTCCGTTCGTGTTGCGCTTGAGAAGCCTCTGGACCGTCTCTTTCTCAGCATGGGTCATCCCGCTTGGCATGCGATGAGTTTCGACGAGTGTCCCGAGAATTCCATCAGTTCTGTCTGTCGCTTTGCGAACGGCGGGCATGATATCCGGACGATCCGGGTTCTTGCAGAAGGGCTCCATGGATGCCACAAGTGGGCTGTTCATGGTCATATCCGTGAGGCACCAGTCCAGGTCCTTGCGAACATCTTCATCGAGGGCGTTTGTGACGAGGGCGAGCGAGTCGAGAACTTGATTCAGGGCGTCCTGCGCAGGTAGGTATCCTCCTTGCTCGTCATTTCCCTCGACAACGATTTTGATCGCCTCGGTCATGCTCAGCTTCCAATTGGCTCTTCCAGCAAACTGGAAGGACAGTTATATAGTAGGCGACGTTTCTGGCACCAATCCGTGGTTGACGTTTAAGGGCATTTGGACCGCGACGAGACGGACCTGAGATCGCGAGACCGCCGCCCGCACGCTTGCCGAACCCATCCCCGCTGAAGTATGCTTAGGGTGTCCGGCGGGCTTCTGCCCGCGTGGGACTCCCCATCCTATGGAGTAGTCCCAAAGTGCGCCTGTCATCAGGCCGCATGTTTCCCCTCATGACGATAGGCGAACTGCATCAAAAGGACATCAAGTCCCTCACTCAGATGGCTCTCGATCTCGAAATCGAGGATGTCAGCGGACTTCGCAAGCAGGACCTGATCTTCAGGATCCTGCAGTCACAGGTTGACGAGGACGGCATGCTCGGTGTCGAGGGCGTGCTGGAGATTCTTCCTGAGGGCTTCGGCTTCCTCCGGTCGCGGATCTACAACTATTTGCCCGGGCGGGATGACATCTTCGTAGCCCCGCAACTGGTGTACGACTACGCGATCCGCAACGGCGACACGGTCGAAGGCGAAGCCCGCATGCCGCGCGACCGCGAGAACTATTTCTCGCTGACGGATGTCTCTGCGCTCAACCACGCCGACCCGGACGAGGCGAGGTGGCGGATCGACTTTGACAGCCTGACGCCGTTCTACCCCCAGGAACAGCTGCGCCTTGAGACCACCAGGGAGAACCACAGCGGGCGCGTGATGGACCTGATCACGCCCCTCGGCAAGGGCCAGCGCGGATTGATCGTTGCGCCGCCGCGCACCGGCAAGACGATGCTGCTGCAGTCCATCGCCAACTCCATCACGACCAACCATCCGGACGTGACCTTGATCGTGCTCTTGATCGACGAGCGGCCGGAAGAGGTCACCGACATGCAGCGTTCGGTCAAGGGCGAGGTCATCAGTTCCACTTTTGACGAGCCCCAGACCCGTCACGTGCAAGTGGCCGAGATGGCGATCGAGAAGGCCAAGCGCCTAGTCGAGCACAAACGCGACGTGGTCGTTTTGTTGGATTCCATTACACGTCTGGCACGGGCATACAACACTGTCGTGCCGTCGTCTGGCAAGGTCCTAACAGGCGGCGTCGATGCGAATGCCCTGCAGCGGCCGAAACGCTTCTTCGGCGCGGCTCGCAACATCGAGGAGGGAGGATCGCTCACGATCGTCGCGACCGCTTTGGTGGACACCGGCAGCCGCATGGACGAGGTCATCTTCGAGGAGTTCAAGGGCACGGGCAACATGGAGCTGCACTTGGATCGCAAGCTGGTCGACAAGCGCACCTTCCCGGCTATCGACATCCACCGCAGCGGGACCCGCAAGGAAGAACTCCTGTTGGACGAAGAGACACTGAGGCGTGTCTGGGTCTTGCGCAAAGTCACCAGCAACCTAGGCACCGTCGAATGCATGGAATTGCTGCTCGATCGCATGTCCAAGACCCGCAGCAACGCCGAGTTCTTGGCTTCGATGAAGAGCTGACTTGATGGACGGCAGCAAGTCGCGCACCAAGATTCGGGTCCGCTACGCAGAAACTGACCAGATGGGCGTGGTTTACTACGCCAACTATTTTGTCTGGATGGAAGTCGCGCGAGTCGCCTTCTGTCGGCATGCCGGTTTCGAGTACCGCGACATGGAGCGGGAGGCCGGCGCGCAGCTTGCAGTGACCGAAGCGCGCTGCCAGTACCGCGCGCCGGCCCGCTTTGACGATGAAGTCGATCTGGTCTGCTGGGTGACCGAGAGCCGCTCGCGCAGCGTGCGCTTTGCCTACGAAATGCTGCGTGACGGGGAATTGCTGGCGACCGGCGAAACGCTCCACACCGTCATAGACTCGCGGGGCAAGATGATCCGGCTGCCGGAACAGTACCGGCGGTACTTTCCGCTCACGGGCTAGTCTGCGATAGCGGCGGGCTTGCCGGCAGGCAACTCGTGCGGCGACGGCCGATGTCTCATGGGATAGACTGACAGGAATCATGACGACGATTCACAAGTGCATACCCGCGTTGCTCTGCTGCGCTCTTTTCTGGGCTTGCGATAGCGGAGGCTCGGCGTCGAGCGAGCCTGCGCAACAAGAATCCCCGCCTTACCTCGTGCAGTACGAGGGCGGGGAAGGGGCAGGCCAGGGCAAGCACATCGTGCTCATCGGCGGCGACGAGGAATACCGGTCCGAGGAAGGTCTTCCGCAACTGGCGCGCATGCTGTCGCAGCACCACGGTTTCCGCTGCACCGTGCTCTTTGCCGTTGATCCCGAGACGGGCATTGTCAACCCCCACGTCAATACCAACATCCCCGGCACAGAGCACCTCGACGATGCAGATCTGATGTTTATCCAGACCCGCTGGCGCGTCCTGCCTGACGCGCAGATGGAGCCGATCGACCGCTTCCTGAAGGCAGGCAAGCCGGTGATCGCGCTGCGAACGGCCACGCACGCCTTTGCTCCTCAGCCGGAACTGCACAAGCAGATCCTGGGCTACCTGCGGGCTGCCCGCAGGGCCGAGGATCCCGATTCTGTAGCCCTGCCGGACATCGCGGCAGAGGATTGGGGGCCGTTCGACCATTACGGAGACGGCTACACCGGCCCCATGCAGGAATGGCGCGACGGCTTCGGACGGCTGGTCGTCGGCGAGCGCTGGGTGGCCCACCATGGCAGGCACAAGCACGAATCTGCCAAGGGTGTGATCGCTGCCGAAACTGCTGACCACCCGGCTCTTCGGGGCGTCGATCCAGATTCGATCTGGAGCGCGGCAGACGTGTACACGGTGCGCCTGCCGCTACCCGGCGACTCGATGGCGCTGGTGCATGCCAAAGTAATGGCGCGGGCCGGGGAGTATAACGAGGAAGACGCGCTCTACGGCATGCGGCCGAGCGATGCCGAACCGGTCGAAGGCAAGAATGACCCGATGATGCCGGTCGTGTGGACCAAGAGCTATCAGCTGCCGGGGGGCACGCAGGGTCGAGCGTTCTCGACCACCCTTGGCACCTCCACCGATCTGCTCGAGGCGGGCGTGCGCAAGATGCTGCTCAACGCGGTGTTCTGGGCGCTGGGCGAGGAGTCCGCAATCCCGGCGGAAGGCGTTGCGTCTGATCTTGTAGGGGACTACAACCCAACAAGATTCAACAACCATCCGCCTGAGTATTGGCAGCAGCGGGCTGTAGTGCCGGCTGACTTCCGCTAGCTGCGCCGAACGGGCGATCAGGCTCGCGCCACGGCCTCTACGGCCGTGACCACATCTTTTCCGCTCGGTGCCTGGAAGGCCCGCAGTCCGAATTGCGGCAATGCCGCAAAGATGTGGTCGAAGATGTCGGACTGGATAGCCTCGTACTGCACCCAGCGCTTGTCCGTGGTAAACGCGTAGATTTCCAAGGGAAGCCCCTGCGGCGTAGGCTGCAGCTGGCGCACGATCAGCGTCATCTGCGAGTTCACCATCGGATGGGCTGACAGATAGGCCACTAGGTAGTTGCGGAAAACTCCGAGGTTGGTCATCCTGCGGCCGTTCACCTCAACCGCTTCGTCGATCCCTTGGGCTTGATTGTGCTCGGACAGTTCCGCTTCTTTGCGTTCCACGTAGTCTCGCAAGATCTCGATGCTTTTGTAGTGCTCGATCATCTCCGGCAGGCAGAACCGCACGCTCGACACGTCCAGGAAGATCGAGCGCTTGACACGGCGCCCGTCGGACTCCTCCATGCCGCGCCAGTTCTTGAAGCCCTCCGAGATCAACGAGTAGGTCGGCACCATGGAGATGGTCTTGTCCCAGTTCTGCACCTTGACGGTGTGCAGCGTAATCTCAACGACGTCGCCATCGGCCCCGTACTGCGGGATTTCCACCCAATCACCGGTACGGACCATGTCGTTGCTCACCAACTGGATGCCGGCCACGAGCCCTTGCAGGCTGTCCTTCGAGACGAGCAATATGACCGCCATCATGGCGCCAAGGCCGCTGAGCAGCAGCAACGGGGAATTGCCCGTCACAATCGAGACGCCTAGGATGATCGCGCCGACCGAGAGCACGATCTTGAGCACCTGCACGTACACCCGGATCGGAAAGCGGCGCGCGATCGCGTACTCTTGCTCGTAGATTTCCCGGCCCACCGTCAGGACGCGGAGCGCGGTTGCCAGCAATGCCACCAACGCGTACACTTCGGCACCGCGCATGACCCAGAGCGACAGCGAGGGCGAGATCAGCACCTGCGGCCCGAGCACGAAGACGATCAGGGCAGGGACTAGGTGTGAGAGTTGCGAGAAGACACGCCGCTCAACGAGTCGGTCGTCCCAAGTGGACTCAGTCTTGGTTGCGGCCTTGCGCACCGCGCGCACGATCACCTTCAAGCAGATGAAGTGTCCGAACCACGCAACGACTGCGATCAGCAGGATCTCCAACGAGTCAGCCGTAAGGTGGGCTGCACTCTCAGTGAGTCCTAGGTCGAGCAGCTTCTGAACGAGCAACTGGTCCATGTGGTCAATCCAAAGGGAACCGTTGGCCGGCCGGAATCAGCCTAAGGCTGATCCGTGGACTCCCCTTACAAGCTTAGGCGGCAGACGACCCCCACATCGTCGCAATACCACATCCAGCCGCCGCGAATAGTCATGCCGTGCGGCAAGGGATCGGTGTCTGCAAGCTGGATCTTTGCGCTAGCTTCGCCTGTTTCCGGGTCGAACCGGTAGATGGCGTTGTCGTTCGATTCGACACACCAGAGCCACTTACCTTCCCAGCCGAGGCCATGGGGTCGGTCACCGGCGGTGGGGAACTGCTTCTCAATCTGGAACTGCGCGGGGTCAATCCTGTAAATCATCTGGGCGGGCGGAACGGACACCCATAGTTTGCCCGCGCGCCACTCCATTCCGTGGGCTCCCGTCGCGTTCCGTTGCGCAGGTGATCGACCCGCTATTGCTGTCGGCTTGGGCGGCGGTGCCAGTGGGCTGCGGCGGGATTCGGTCCACCCCACCACCCCCGAGCCTGGGGAGTCGAAACGCGCCAAGGTTCGTCCGGTCAGCGGGTCGATCTTCAAGATTTCGCGGCTGTACGTCGAGGCAGTCCAGAGTGCCCTGCCGTCGAATGTGATCCCGCTGCCCGCCTTGGTCTCTGTCTCGATCTGTCTGATGACCTTGCCGCCTTTGTAGTCAACCAAGTAGGCGCGGTTGTCCCCCTGATCCAAGATCCAGAGGCCCTCCTCGGCGGCCTGCAAGCCATTCGGCTTGGGGCCCGGGGAGTCGAACATGGTCGTGACCTCGGCGCTGCGAACCTCGAGCTTCGCAAAGGCTGGCAGCGCGGATACGAGCGCGATAAGCTCTCGCCTGGTGACTTGCATGGCCGACTCCTGCGGCCCGACCTGTACACCGTCAAATCGGTGTTGGCGTCTGGGCTGCTCCGATTATAGTGCGCTAGTCCAAGGTTTCTCTCAACGGGACGTAGTTGGAAGGATCGGACTTGTGGAATCGACCCTCGGGTGTCTCCACTAAGCGCCGCTGCGCTTCGGGCAGGTCGGGATAACGCACCACTTGCTTGCGGCTGGGATTCTTGGGCAGCAGCCGGACCAGAGCGGCCTTGGCCTCGGCATGCTCGGGATCGCCCGCCAGATTCTTCCACTCGTATGGGTCGGCGTCGTGGTCGTACAGTTCCTCGCCGTCCGGGTAGCGGGTATAGCGCCAACGCTCGGTGCGCACCGAGAACTTGTCTGGTCCCAGCGTGCTGATCGCGGGCTTGTCCCACTCCGCATCGGGGTCATCTAGCAACGGGCGCAAACTGCGGCCATCGAGTTCGGGACGTTGCGGCAGACCGCAGAGATCGACCAATGTGGGATACAGGTCAAGCAGCTCGACCGTTCGCCCGCTCTTGCGCCCGACCGCGCCCACGCCCGGCCCGGCCAGCATCATGACCACTCGCGCCGAGCGTTCCCAGAGCGTGAACTTGCGCCATTGGCGCTTCTCCCCGAGTTGCCAGCCGTGGTCGCTCCACACAACGATGATCGTGTTGTCGGCGTGCGGGCCGTTCTCCAGCGCCTCAAGCACCCGCCCCACATTGGCATCGGCGTAGTTAATGCAGGCGAGATAGCCCGCCACCGCCTTGCGCCATTCCCCGTACTTGGTGACGTTGTCGTGATCGCGGAAACTTCGCAGTGCCGATCTTGGGACATCGTCGATGTCTCCCTGCAGCGTGGGCGGCAGTTCGGTGCGCGAGGGGGGGAAGCGGTCGAAGTGTTCTTGCGGGACATACCAAGGTAGGTGTGGGCGGTACAAGCCGACTGCCAGAAAGAACGGCCGCGAATGCTCTTGACTCAGGTAGCGCTCTGCCCAAGCCGCCAAGCGCGTGTCCTCGGTCTCACCGGCGCTGGCCGCGAGCCCGCTCCAGTCGAAGTGACCGGTTCTGGGAATGCCGTTCACCGGCTTGCCCGGGGGGTGTAGGAAGCCCTTGAACTGAAAATACGCCTCCCACGAAGCTGCCTCGTTCTGAGGCCCGTGAAAGGTCTTACCGCCGCCCAGCACCTCGTAGCCGTGCAGCATGAAGTGCTGCGGCAGCGTGACTGCGTCCGGCAGGGCGCTGCGCCACACGTCAGTGTTGTTGTACACGCCGGAGGTCGATGGCCTAAGTCCTGTCATCAGGCTGGTTCTGGACGGGTTGCACGACGGCGCTTGGCAGTAGGCGCGGGTGAACGTGATGCCGCGCTGTGCCAGCCTGTCCAAGTTGGGCGTGATCGCTTGCGGATGTCCGCCCAGCGGGCC
The DNA here is from genome assembly GCA_965207255.1 of Bryobacterales bacterium. Classification (GTDB taxonomy): domain Bacteria; phylum Acidobacteriota; class Terriglobia; order Bryobacterales; family UBA6623; genus VXMF01. The sequence continues at coordinate 4,311,282 of OZ242276.1, forward strand.
GATCCAGTCGTTGAGGTCGTCGACACTGATGAAGAGGACGTTTGGCCCGCTGGCCCGGGCGCCCTGCGCAAACAGGTATGGAGGGCACACCAAGATGGCGCACATTGCCACCAGTGCGGCGAGCACCCCCACGTGCTTGCTTAGGCCGCGGGCCTTTGCGGAAGCAGACTGCATAGTGATGGCTATCATACCGACCTCGTCGGACACGGGGCGAAGTGTGGTTCCAACGCTGCTGTGCATCACAATTCTGAATTCGGCAAGAGAGCGGACCGGTTCTTCTGGACACCCACAACGCTTTACAACCGGGTCAGATGCAAGCCGATTGCTGCATTTCTTGTTTCGCAGCTCAGACTGCTTCCAGACAAGGAGATCCTATGTCCGCTCACCTTTCCGACTTCCGCCAGCAATTCCTCGAGCAATTCGCTGCCCTCAGCGACTGGCGGTCCGGCTCTCTCGTATCCTCCTACCGCAACCGCGGCAAGCCTACCTGCCGCTACGGCGGTTCGAGAACCGCCGTGATGCGAACCGTGAACGAGTGGTGTCACAGACACCGTCACGACGAGGTGCCCAACGAATGGGTGCCCCTGGCGAGCGTGCTGCGGCGACACGGGAACTACTGCGGACTGAGAGGCGACAGTGCGCGGCCATAAAGCCTTCACTGCCAAGTCATACGGACTTGGCGGAAATCGCTCTCACGACGCTGTCGGAAATCACGCCTGAACTGGCAATAGATGTGGGAACGCCCGCGCCGGTACCCTTTGCCACGACCTCGTGTTCGGCACGTGACCCTGGCTCCGCTATTCACTTGAGCGAACCTGCCCGGTGAGGAACCGCGCGCGTTCAACGAACACGCTCGGGCTCGTTAAGGGAGTGGGCTCGGTATGTGCGACCGGGCCGATGGGAAACGCCCCCTCGGCTACGATAGTGCCCAAGCACCTCGCCCTCGCGAGTTGTTGGCGGCTCGCAACAGTGAGCTAGGAGCTAGGCTGGAGAAGTGTTCTCAAGAACAAAATGACTGGCGCCAAGTATCCTCCTTGATCGGAAGATGCATAGCGACGGTCGGATTCTGCCAGAGCTGCGAGATAGTCTGAGCGCTTCTCTCGAACCAAGACTGGAATCGGTCTTTGGCCCTCTTGCGGAAATCCTCCCAGTTTCAGGCAGATGACGTATTAGCACAGCGCCCTAGCCGTTCTTCCGTTTCCGTTGATGAACGGGTGGATCCAGTTCAGCCTCCACGGTGCGTAGGCTCCGAGTTCCGCGGCGTCAGCCAATTCCCACCAGCGGTTCAGGTCATTAGTCATCTCGTTCATCAATTCCGGAACACGGTAATGCTCGGGAGGCGTGTAATCTCCGACCCTTACCGGGCACGGGCGATACTCTCCGGCGGATACATGCAGACAAGCTATGGCGTGATAATTCAGCACCTTGATCAGCCCGCTGGATACCTTGATCCACTGAAGCTGCAAAGCAGCGTTGATGACGGAATCAAGAAAATGACTGCCTCCGAAGCGAGGATGAAGCTAGGTTGGCGTAGACGGGGTGATCCTCTCTCCCGTTAACGAGCCGATGAAGAACCATCCTTAGTTATTCTCTTCACCTAGTGCTTTCTTGACATCATCCATGCTCATGTTCATACGGGCGGGAAGCTGGCCGTACACAAACTCCAAGCACTGACGCTTCTTCTCTTCCCGGGAACGTTCTAGCGTGTACTCCCCAAGTGCGCCCTCTGGGAGCGGCTCTAGACCCTCGGAACCCGGAAAACTGATCGCAGGAACGCGCTTGCGTTTCATTTGAGCACCTCCATTGTTGTGTTACTCAAATTTCAACTCAGTGTACCCACACTAACACGTGATCATCTGATGGCAACTCCCGGGAAAGTTAGTAAGTCCGTTAGTCTTCCAACGGCCCCGCACTATGCTATTCATTGGAATTCGCTGTGCCGCATCCGTCCACAACAGACGTGCCGCCTGCTGGTGCAAAGCCAGTGCCGCACACCCTGGGCGAGCGCGAGCAGTCGGTGCAAAGCGACGCAACTGTAGCCCAGGCGTCGGGCTTGCGGCGCAGGCTCTTCGTCGCTCTGGGCGGCATCTGTGTGGCGCTCGGCTTTGTCGGAGTCGCGCTGCCTGGGATTCCGACAACGCCGTTTCTGCTGCTGGCGAGCTACTTCTTCGTCCGTTCCTCTCCGGAACTGCATCAACGCTTGCTCCGCTCAAAGCTCTTTGGCCCGACGCTGCGGGACTGGCAGCGGCACAGAGGCGTCAAGCGCAGGACCAAATGGATCTCGATATCGTGCTGCTCGCTGATGATCTGCTTTTCGATCGCCACCGGCGGGCTGCCATGGGTAGCGCGGGTTGTGGTCGCGCTGGCAGGAGCCTATGGAATGTGGTTCGTGGCGAGGCTGCCGACCGTACCAACCGAATAGGGGGTCAAATTGCGGTAGGGCACGCCTCGACACGGAAGATGCGATGATCTGAAGCGGAGCACCGCAAGCCAGCAGGTTCAGTATCTGCCCCGGCAAGCGCGGTAGGCCCCCAGTGGAGTGCGAGTGATGCACGGCCTGCGGCAATCCATGCACAAGGTGGACAGGGGAGGCGAAGCGATGGCATTTCGAATCGGTGGCGCCAGCCTCATCGGAGGCTTGGTGTTCTGGTGCATGGCTGGATGTGCCGAGGCTCCTCCGGAGAGCGTGCTCGAGTCGGCTGAAGTTCGGCAGGCGGCGGCCGAAGCGCTGGTGAGTCTCGACCGCCGGATGGTGTGCTGGAAGGGTGCGACGCCGGAATTCGACGGGCGAATCGGTCCGGGCGAATACGACGATGCCACGCCGTTCGAATGGAATGCCGACTGGGTCGAGGCGATGAAGCAGGACATCACTTCTAGGCAGGATCTCGACTTCAACGGCTGGGTTAAGCATGACGGCGAACATTTGTACCTCGCCTTCGACATCACGGACGACATCTTCTACGGGATCGAGACCGAGCGCTGGCTTCCGCGCCAGGACGAGTTCGCGCATGTGATCGGCGAGCGGGAGCGAGGCCGTCCTTGGTTTGGCGACATGATCGAGATCCTGACCTTCAGCCGGATGCTGGAGATTCGGGCACCCGTCTCGGACGTGTCCGGCGACGGCCGCGGGATCCAGATCATCTACAACCTGACCAAGTCGCTCGAAGGCGGCATCGGCGTGCCGGGGATGCTGCCTCACGGTCCGAACCGCACTGTCGAGAACTGGGAGAACAATAGAAGATGGATTCTCGACGACATCATCGAAACTCGGACCGTGATTCACGATCTCGACAACAGCTATACCGTAGAGGTGAGGATTCGACTGGATGGGGGAATGGAGATCCGAGAAGGCGAGTACTGGACCGACGGAACGCCTGACACACCTATCGGATTCAATCTTGCGATCGGGGATGTCGACGAGGCTGAGAAGTCCCCTGACGGCCTACTCCACCACGAGACCTGGTGGGCGGGCAAGACGGTTCAGCGAGGCCCGGGTCCTCGGGCGAAGCTTTGGGGCGTGCTGGTGCTCACATCCAAGGCGAAGCCTGGTACCCCAAGTTAGGGACGGCGAGACCGCAACAGCCTGCGGCTTGCCGTGGTCGTGCTTGGCTGCTGAGGCGCCTCCGGACAGCCTGGCGGCGGACTTGACGGCCATCGTCTTACCAGCGCTCTCGTGCGCGGCACTACCTGTTGCGAGCAATTCGGCTCGCGGGTCTTGAGGAAGGTCGCCGACCCCGGGGTCTCACTGCCGAGCGGCTAGGTTCGCTTCGACCTGTTCGCCGAAGACCTCGTTCTCGACCTCTCCGTAGACGACTGGCGGATAGCCCGGAATCTGCTCAACGTCCTCCCCCTCGCGCGCAAACTTCCGATGGTGTGCCAGGCGCTCTCGAAGTTCTGCTACCTTGTTCCGGCGGCTCTCGGCTAGGTTTGTCTCCTCGTAGGGGTCTTGGCGGATATTGAATAGCTGCAACGGTTGGTCCCGCCAGTTGTAGTAGCTGGCGCCCTCTTCGATCAATTTCCAGTCGCCGACTCGGATCACTTCCAGCGAATGCACCACCTCCTGACGCGGACCCGGACCGCCTTTGGCGATGGCGTCCCAGCCATCACGGCCGTCTAGCGGCAAGCCTGAGTCGGTCTTCGCCCTTGCTAGCCGTGCGAATGTCGGGAACACATCAACTATATGGAACATTTCGTCACTGATGGACCCCGCGGGAATCTGCCCTGGCCAGCGCAAGGCCGTCGGAACCCGCACGCCACCCTCGTGGTAGTGGGACTTGAAGCCGCGGTAGCGGCCGTTGGAGGTGATTCGGGTCCCGCCGTTGTCGTTGGTGAACAGCACCAGCGTGGAATTCAGCACGCCCTTGCGGTCGAGCGCGTCGAGCACGCGTCCCACAGCCATGTCCATGGATTCGAGCTGGGCGCGCTGTGGCCCTGTTCGGCCTAGGTGGGAATACTTGGCGAGATAGTCTTCCGGTGCCTGGTGCGGCCCGTGCACGGCGTTGAAGGGGAGATAGAGGAAGAATGGGTTCCGGCCATCGTGGCGTTCGATCAACCGCTCGGCCTCGTCGGCCAATAAGAACGTTGAATATCCCCGCTCGACCACCGGGCGTCCGTTGCGGTGCCAATCCAGCACGGGCCCGCGCATGTGTGTGAACGAGTCGATCAACGCCGAGTAGTGTCCGTAGTGGTGATCGAACCCACGCTGCAGTGGCAAGTGCGGCCGCTGCCATTCGCCGAGATGCCACTTTCCCACCATCCACGTGTGGTAGCCGGCCTCGCGCAGCGCCTCCGCGATTGTCCGCTCGTCGAGCAGCATGCCGTGACGCGACTGAGCGGTCGGTCGGACCTCCATGCCGTTCTTCCAGGCATACCGGCCGGTTAGGAGGCAGGCTCGGGTCGGCGAACAGACCGGTTGGACATAGAACTGGGTGAGCTTCACTCCCTCGTTCGCAATCCGGTCAATATTGGGCGTGAGTACTTCCTTGCCGCCGTTGAAGCCGACCTGTTCCCAACCCATGTCATCCGAGAGGAACACCACGAAATTGGGTCGCGGCGGCGCTTGGCCATAAACGGCGATCAATGCGAGGGCCAGCGCCCAGCAGAGACGGAGCATTGCACTCAATTGTCACCGATTGGGACCAGGCCAGCATTGTTCCGGCCCCGTCCGGCTGCTCGATGCATGTCCCACAGCCTCAAGCGATTCCTCGCTCATCGAATTCTTTGCTAGCGCCACAGCCGTACAATGTTCGGGCATGAAGGTTCGAACAATCAGCATCGCTGCAATCGGCTGCGCCCTGCTTTGCTCACCTTGCTGGGCGCAGCAGGCGCCGAACTTTGTCGTCATCTTCGCAGACGATCTGGGGTACGGCGACTTGGGCTGTTACGGCAACCGGAACATTCGCACACCTAACCTGGACCGTATGGCGGCGGAAGGTCTCCGGCTGACCAGTTTCTATGCCCAGAATGTTTGCGGCCCGTCCAGGGCGGCACTGCTGACGGGCTGCTATCCCATCCGTCTAGGCGAGCCCGACAACACCAAGGCAGCGCACACGATCCTGCATCCGCAAGAGACCACCATCGCCGAGGTGCTTGCCGCCAAAGGGTATGTCAGCGGCTTGGTTGGCAAGTGGCACCTAGCCGGCGGCGGGGGACGCGAGCGTGGGCCGGGAACCGGTCCGTACAATCGCGAGCTAATGCCAACCCAGCAGGGCTTTGATTACTTCTACGGAACCCCGGCCCACAACGGTGTCACGCGCGAGCCCGATCCGAATCGGTGGAAGACTGAGCTGATGCGCGGGGACGAGGTCTTGGAGAGCCCCACTGACCTGAGCCTGCTCACTAAGCGGTATACCCAGGAGGCGGTCCGCTTCCTGAGTGCACACCGCGACGAGCCGTTCTTCCTGTACTTGGCGCACACCATGCCGCACGTGCCGCTCGGCGCCTCTGCGGACTTCCGCGGGCGTTCCCCGCGCGGTCTCTACGGTGACGTGATTGAGGAACTTGATTGGAGCGTCGGCGAAGTCTTGGCGGCTCTGCGCGAGCTCGAGCTCGAAGAGCGCACACTCGTCGTGTTCACATCCGACAATGGCCCTTGGATCGAGGGACATTTAGGAGACTACGGCGGCAGCGCAGCGCCGTTGCGCGGCTTCAAGATGTCCACTTGGGAGGGCGGGCTGCGCGTTCCGGGAATCTTCTGGTGGCCGGGTCAGATCCGCCCTGGGCAGGAGAGCGATGAACTGGCAAGCACGCTCGACCTATTGCCTACCTTCGCAGCGCTTGCCGGGGCACCGCTGCCGGACCGACGCCCAGTTGACGGTGTCAATCTCTGGCCGTGGCTGTCGGGAGAGGCATCCGAGAGCCCCCGCCAGCACTTCTTCTACTTCGCATTCACACACTTGCAGGCCGTGCGAGACCGCCGCTGGAAGCTTGTGCTGCCACGCCCGGGCAACCCTCCTTGGACTAGTTGGTACGGACGCATGATCGATGCGGTGGACACTCCCGAACTCTACGACTTGCAGTTCGACTGGAACGAGAGCCGGGATGTGTCCGAGCAGCGCGGTGCAGTAGTGGAGCGCCTGATGGGACTTGTCGAACAAGTCCGCGAGCGGTTGGGAGACTACGACCGCATTGGCGCGGACGTGCGCTTCTTCGATCCCGGGCCACGGCGGCCCAAGATGGATTCTTGGAAGAACTGACGGCGAGGCAAACGGCCTCCAGGTTCATTGCGGCTCGGGCGGGCCGCGATTACTGTCAACGGCGCGGTCCGCTGCTTGCGTAACCAGCCTCGCGATCTGGGATCGACCCTGCTCGCGATCAAGGCGACGCTCAGGCCGAGGTTGAGACGAGCGAGGTTCTCGCGGGATTGGGCCAGCTGTGCGAAAGATCGCCCGGTCCCTCAATCCCTCTCTGCCAGCGCGTCGATCGGTTTGCCGCCGGTTTCGTCCCACCATGCGAGCACGGCCGTGTGCATCTCGGCGAGGCGTCCGGCGTGCTCGGGATTCGCGGCCAAGTTGGTTCCTTCCGTCGGATCGATGTGGAGGTCGTACAGATCTTGGGCGCCCTTTCGCCGGGTGGGATAGTCCGTCTCGATTGCTTGGATGCGGAAATAGTCTGCGTTCCGCGAGGCGACGACGTCCTGCACGAAAAAGATATATTTCCACCGCTCGTCGCGGAGATAGAGCGCGTAGATGTCTCGCTCGGGCCGCTCGTCAGTCTCGGTCACAAACGCCGGGTAGATCGCGCCGAAGAGGCGCTTGCGGTTCGTGGTTGTCGTGCCGTCGATAATTGGCCGCAAGTTGTTCCCGGCGGCGGAATCCGGCGTCCTCGCGCCGGCGTAATCCAGAATCGTCGGGTAGAGGTCCAGCGTGCTGGTGAGAGCATCGAAACGCTGCCCGCCTTTGATCTTGGCTGGCCAGCTGAAAAACACCGGCGTGCGGACGCCTTTCTCAAACGGCGAGCCTTTCGACACCAAGCCATTGCACCAGCCGTTGTCGATTACGAACACGAACAGGGTGTTTTCGTAGACTCCCTTCTCGCGCAGCTTCTCCTCGAGCTTGCCAATCCCGTCGTCCAGCCACGCCTCCATTGCCAGGCTCAGGTGTTCTTTCTGCAGGAATGCCTGCCGGCGGTCTTCGCCGATCCAGGGAGGCACTAGGATCTCTCGCTTATCGAACAACGCGCTGTACTCTGGGGGTGGGTTGTGTGGCAGGTGTGGGATCTTCGGTGCCCACCAGATGAACATCGGATCTTGCCCGCCGACCTCGTCGATGAACGCGAACAGATCGGCCTGTCCCTCGCGCACGAACGAGTTCGCAGTTTGGCCTTCGCCATGCGTGAAGCCCATTTCTCGCGGATCGCCTTCCCAGTACTTGCCCTCGACATACGTCGCGTAGCCCACGTCGCTCAAGAGCCTAGGCAACGAGTCGGTCGGGTCGAGCCTCGTGGTTCCAAAGTTGGAGTAGACGCCTGTTTGGTGCGGCCAACGGCCGCTGAGGAAGCTGGCCAGCGTCGGATGGCAGCGTGACATCGGCAGGTGAGCGCGGGTGAACACCGTGCCGGCCCGAGCCAGCCGATCGAGATTCGGCGTGTGCACGGTCTCGTTGCCCATGAAGCCCAGGTGCTCGTTGTCGTGGTCATCGGAAATGATCAGCACGATGTTCGGTTGCTCGGCGAGAAAGAGCGCCTGAGCCGATGGTGCGGAGCCAATCGCAGCCAGCAAGATGCAAACGCTTGCCGCTTGCTGAGGAAAACCGTTCATTCGTTCGCCCTGGTTCGGGGCGGGCAATTGCTGGTCATTGTAGTTCAGCTCGACATAGTTCAGATCCGCAGCAGGCCCACCGCTGCCTATACTGTCGGCTGGAGAAGCGATTGCCTGAACGCATTCGCATAGAAGCGCTCAGCTTGACCATTGGCGGTGGAGTCGATGCCGAAGTGCTCGGTGTGGCGGATCGCGAGGCCAGAGCCTTCGCCGTGAACCAATTCCGCCCGCGAGAACGGCTTGTGGAAATGACCATCCCTGACTTGGGCTCGCCCAACGCGGGACCGGCCGGGGGAGGAGCGATCGTCAACGAGGACGCGTCCACAGGCTCCGGGATGAAACATCAGATTCAAGGAGCCTTGTTCCGCCTCGGCTGCGGAGGACCGGCCGATACGAGCCCGCTTGCGCGAACCGCCCGGTGCACTGTTTTCATGATCGCGGGCAACGACCTCTACCAACACTTCCGGCTCCTCAACGACCTCGCCGGAGACCGCTGCCTTGTGCCCGAAATCAGACCAGTCCATGAGTTCGTCCGTCAGGGCGGGACCCACCAAGCCGGATTCCTCGGCTGCCAACGAGGGGAGCGCGCCTGATGGCCTACCAAGACGTTGACGTTGTCATCATCGGCAGTGGCGCGGCCGGCGGGATGGCCGCTTGGAACCTCACTCGCAAGGGTGTCAAGGTCTTGATGCTCGAGGCCGGACAAAAGTTCGAGCGAAGCCAGTTCTGGTCACACGTTAAGCCTTGGGAGGCGCGCGAGCGCCGCCGGCGCGGGCAATCGCCACCGGACTGGCTCGGAACCTCGCTGCGCGAGAGCCCTTACGAGACGCTGCCTGATAAGCAGTTTTGGCTGGCGCGCGTCTGGGGCGTGGGCGGCAAGACCAACATTTGGGGCCGCGTCTCGTTGCGCTATTCCGACCTTAACTTCCAAGAGCCCGCCAAGGATGGCTGGGAGATTCCCTGGCCGATCACGTACAAGGAGATCGCCCCTTACTACGACAACGTCGAAAAGAAGATTGGCATTTGCGGCGGCGATGAGGACACGCCATGGCTGCCCGGCTCTTCCAACCACCTGCCGCCGCCGAACCTGCGTTGCGGCGAAATGCTCTTGCGCAAGGCCGCCACGAGAGCCAAGTATCCCGTGGTGCGCATCCGCCGGGCCGTCCTCACCCAAGCCCACCATGGCCGCGACCCGTGCCACTACTGCGGCGCTTGCGGACGCGGCTGCGACATCGGCGCGTTCTTCAATTCGTTCGACTACTTGCTGAAAGACGCGCTCGAGACACAGAGACTCGAGCTGGTCGAGAACGCGGTCGTCGAAGAGATTCTGGTCAACGACGAGGGGCTGGCGTCGGGCGTACGCTATTTCGACAGGCTCACCGGCAACGAGCGCACTGTCCCCGCCAAGCGTGTGATCGTAGCGGCTTCGGCCGTCGACTCGACTCGCTTGTTGCTCAACTCCAAGTCACGCCAGCACTCCAACGGCATTGGTAACGGCTCTGAGGTCATCGGTCGGTACCTAGTCGAGCAGTTCCGGTTGCAAGTGCAGGCCTTCGCTCCGGAACTGGTCGGGAGCCCGGCGTCGAACGACGACGGAGTCTCGGGCGGACACATCTACATCCCCAGATTCGAGCCGGCCGATGAGAAGCGCGGCTACCTGCGCGGCTTCGGGATCCCGATCTCGGGCGTCGGTTGCGCCTCGAATGCTAGCTTTGCGAAGAACCGGGGTGGCTTCGGATTGTCCTACAAGCAGGCCGTAAAGGAGCTTTACCCGGCGCTGTTCAAGCTGATCCCTTATGGCGAAGTCCTGCCCTACAAGCACAATCGCATTTCGGTGGAAGGCACGCCCAACGATCGCTTCGGCTACCCGCTACTCAGGATCGAGTACGACATTGGCGAGAACGAGCGCAGGATGATCTCGCGCATGTACGACGTAATCGAAGAGATCCTGCATGAGATGAAGGCCGAGCCGTTGCCCTACCAGCGCGGGGAGATCGACATGCTGGGCACGGCGATCCACGAGCACGGCACCTGTCGCATGGGCGACGATCCGAAGCGCTCCGCGCTCAACAAGTTCAATCAAATGCACGAAGTTAGGAACGTGTTCGTGATGGATGGCAGTTCGTTCCCGACGGCGACGGAGAAGAATCCGACGCTGACGATTCTGGCGCTGGCGTGGCGGGCGAGCGACTACATGGCCGAACAGATGAGGCGCGGAGAGGTCTGAGCCGGCAGCACGCTGGGGATTCGCGTCAAGCGGTGCCTCGGCGGAGCGTAGAGGCCGTCGCCGGCTTCCATGAGAGACTAGTCGTAGAGCACTCGGCTGGGTCGGCTGTCCGGCGCGGCGAATCACACAGCAGGTTGGAGGGAATCCATGAGCAATGAGGGAGCGTCGTACGGACGCCTGCAGAGAATTCTAGATCGGGTCGGTTTCACTTGGGGTGCCAGCGGTTCCAAGCTGGCTTACGTGGCCGAGCACGGGTTGTGGATGAACCGTTTCCGCCCGGGCGGCCCGCACGCGCTGTGGATCGCCGGCCATCTGGCGTTCTACGAGGGCGGTGCGCGCAAGCTTTACCAAGGGCTCGAGCACAATCCTCTCGGGCATTGGAAGGACCTGTTCGCTAACGGCAGCGAATGCTACGACGATCCGGGCAGGTATCCCGACCCCGGCCAACTGCTGGCCGAACTCGAGAGCGGCCGGCAGGAAGCGCTTGCAGCCATCGCTGGTCTGAGCGCTGCGCAGCTCGATAGCCCGGTGGTTAACGAGCGCCTCAAGATCAGGGACTTGCAGTCGCAGATCGAGTTCATGGTCTGGCACGATGCGCACCATGACGCGCAGCTCGGTGCCATCGTCAATAACCACAAGGCAACCCAGTCCGGCTGACGCTGGTGGGCGCGGCTGGCCGGCTCATTCCAGTTCTGGCTTGAGTCCCTCGTTCCAGTAGATCTTCAAGTTGTGCGTGGCGCGGCCCGCCGCGACGATGTCGGGCCTGCCGTCGTCGTTGAGATCCGCTGCGACGAGATCCTCGGTGGCCATGCCGCCCCAGTCGACGATCTGGATGTCGGCGCTGTCTGGATCGTAGACGGCGACACCCGTGCGATCGAAGGGCATACTTCCCTTCAGCCGCCAGCCGAAGGCCAGCTCCTCACTACCGTCGCCGTCCAAGTCGGCGGTCCACAGCGCGTGCCCGCCGTTGACTCGCTTGACTACGACTTCGCGCATCCAATTCGACATCGGATCGTCAGGTTCGTGGTACAGCACGATGTGGTTGGCGTGCCATGGCTCGACGGTGGCTATGTAGCGCTTGCCTGAGGCCAAGCGGCCCACTTTGATCTCTCCAGCGCCGCGGATGGACTCGCCGATGTAGCCCGCGCCGAGTCGCAACTTGGCCCACTGCCCGGATTCGGAGCGGTCCAGCAAGTGGACGCCCTCGTACGATGCGACGAGCAACTCGTCCGCTTCGTCATCGTCGAAGTTGAACCCCCAGAAGTTGTGGACGATGTGAAAGCTGTCGTCGATGACTTCCTGCGCCCAAGCTTCGGCGGCGGGCTGCGCCGATGGTGTCAGCGCCAGCAGCCGGGCTCCATTCCCCACCCAATGCTCCGGACCGCTCGTACCGCGCCCGTGCAGCGGGGCAACGATGAGTTCGGCTTGGCCGTCGCCATCGGTGTCGGCCCAGCGCATGCGATGCGTGGTTGGTTCGTTGCCGAGCGGGTGCAATTCCCATTCCGCGTCGGGATCGTCCGTGCGCTCGATCCACTGCAGGGTTCCGCCGCCTTCCGTGTCGCTGGGCCGCCAAGCCGCGCCGATCGCGAAGTCTAACTTGCCGTCGCCGGTGATGTCGTGGGCCGCGATGGCGACGTTGTCCGCTTCGGTCTCTCCATCGAGCACGACGTGTTTCTCCCAGCCTGGATTGCTCCACCACACGACCTGCGTTTCGTTGAGCGCGACGATGTCGATATCTCCGTCGGCATCGACGTCCTCGCACAGGACGGCATAGCCAATTCCGAGTTCGTCTTCGATTTGCTGGTGGCGGAAGTCGATTGCGGCCGGACTCAGGCTCGCGGCTAGGCCCGCCACTGCCGCCAAGCGCAAGATTGTCTGCATGGCGATAGCGTAGCAACCGGAAGCAGTGCTGGCACGGAGTTCGACGCCTGGAGGCTCCGGAACTAGTCTTCCAGTTCGAGGATCTGGCCGTCCGCCAGCAGTCTGGTGCGCAGCTTTCCGTAGTCCAGGTCTTGGATGGCGACGCCGTCTTCTATGGAGAGCACGGCCGCCGTGGCCGCCGACTGGCCGAGGATCATGAAGACCGGCTCCATGCGAATCGAGCCGTACGCGATGTGGGACGACGATACGCACACCGGCACGAGCAGATTGGTCACTTCTTGGCGTTTCGGCACTATCGATCCGAAAGCGATGCCATAGGGCCGCAGCGGTTTGACGCCGATGTCGCCCTCGTTTTGGACGAACCCATCGGACGTCACGTAGCGCTGCACATTGTGGGAGTCCATTGCATACGACCCCATGCCGATCGAGCCGGGCACCGGGCGCTTGGCCAGGCACTCTTGCTCTGTCATCACGAACTCTCCTTGGAGCCGCCGGGATTCGCGGACGTAGAGCTGGTGCGGCCAGTTTCCGTTGTCGCTGAATTCGTCAGCCGCAAGTCCCCATTGCGCAAATTCCCCTCGCACGTCGTCCGGCACCCGTTGGTCGTTCGCTAGGAAGTACAGCAGGCCCTTCTGATACCGCTCGTGTTCGGCGACGATTTCCTCTCTGGCCGCGTACGAGGCTTCGGGATAGGCGTAGTTCATGCCGATGTTGTCAGTGCTAAACGGCCCGTGGTTGTTGGTGTCGGTCTTCCCGTTCGGGATCGGGTCGAACTTCCGAAACGTCTCGCGCCAGCCCGTCTCGAACACGCGCAGGATCAGTTCGTATTGGCTCGGATCGTACCCTTCCGGTTGGGGGAATGGAACCCGATTTTCGGGCACCCGCGTCAGGCAAAGACGAAAGCAGTAGGCTTGGATGCGGTTGTCGGCACTGCCGTCCGGGCCTGGCGGTTCCGCACTGATCCGCGGCAGCAGCCCACTGGTCGGATCCCCCGGTATGACGTAAGGGTCGACCCCCTCCGGAAAGAAGTGTCCGTGGTGGCGGGCGTCCTTCTGCACCCCCGCCCAGTCCTCGCCATAGGTGTCGGTACCCTCCCTTCCGACGGAATACGAGACTCCCGCAGCAGCCAGCAGGTCGCCCTCATATGTCGCGTCGATGAACGCTGAAGCGGCGAATGCCGAGCCGCCCTCCGTAGCAATGCTCCGGATTCTTCCGTCTTCGATGCTCACACCATTGGCGCGGTCCAGCCACTCCTCCCGCCGCACGTCGATCCCGTGTTCGGCAACGAAGTCCTCGAACACCTGTTCTGCGACATGTGGCTCGAAGATCCACATCGTCCGCTGCCCGCCGTCCACCGCCGGCGTGCCCTGGCCACGGTTGCCGTACTCCGAGCGCTCTTGCCAGCGCCAAGCTTCGGGATCCTCGTAGTGCCGCCAGATGCGGTGGTAAAATTCGCGAGCGAGCCCGCCGATCACTGATTTGTCACCCGTGTCAGTCCAACCGAGCCCGCCCGATGACAAGCCGCCGAGATGCCGGTCCGGCGATACCACGACCACGGACTTGCCCATTCTCTGGATCTGGACGGCTGCGGTGACCGCTGCCGATGTGCCCCCGTAGACAACCACGTCGAACACCTCCGCTTGGCTGCCGCGCGTGCGCGGGGCCTCGGTTTCGGCACACCCTCCCAGTGCTGCCAGCAGTGCGAATAGGAATGCGGTCAGGGCAGGGAACCGCAGACGGTCGGTTGCTCGAGTATGTGGCACGGGTCTTGGTATTCGAACAGAGCTGGCTGTGGAGTTGCGCCTCAGTGTACCGGTGCGCGAGGGCGGCACTTACAAGGGTGAAATGTCGAACTCGGCGTCAGTCAGATCCCGGCCCAATGAGGTTATGGCCTCTTCGTGCACGGCGTCAAGGGTCATGCGGGCTCCAGTCCTCGAGTTGGCGACTGTCGCGGCCACGACGACGCAGTCCTGGCGGCTGTCCTGCCCCGACACCTCAGCCAAGGCAATGTTGTGCCGCACCTTAAGCCGATCCTTCAGCGAACGGACGACTTGGCGCTTGTCCTTCAGCGAGCGAGCGCTTCCGACGTGAATGCGAAGGCACAAGGTTCCCAGATGGCACTCCATGGCCGATCTCCTTGCATGCGAGAGTGTACTCGCTTTCACGCCTGCGGCCTAGCGGCTAGACCGGGATGAGTTCATTGATGTCCTGTGCGATCTCGATCGTCTTGAAGACTTCGATCTCGTCGCTCTTCTTGATATCGTTGAAACGCTCGAAGTGCATGCCGCATTCTTGACCGGCCCGCACTTCCTTGACATCGTCTTTGAACCGCCTAAGCGAGGCCAGCTTGCCGCTGTGGACCACGACGTTGTCCCGGAGCAACCGTGCCGAGGCGCTGCTCTCTGCCACGCCCTCTTCGAGCAGGCATCCAGCCACCGTGCCAACGTTGGTGATGTTGAAGACTTCGAGAACCTTTGCGCGCCCGAGAACCTCTTCCCTCCGAATCGGGTCCAAGAGGCCTGCCAGGCCCCTCTTGAGTTCCTCGACCAATTCGTAGATCACCGTGTGCAGCCGGACATCAATGTGCTCGTGGTCTGCCAATGCAGCCGCCGAGCGTTCCGGACGCACATTGAAGCCGACCACGATCGCATTGGCCGTGATCGCCAGCAGGATGTCGGACTCCTTGATGGCGCCGACGCCGCAATGGATCACGCGCACCTTGACCTTGTCGCTGGTGAGTTTGGCCAACGTGTCACGCAGGACCGTCGCCGATCCTTGGAAGTCGGCCTTGAGAATGATCGGAAGCTCGCGGGCACGGCCATCGGAAAGTTGTTCCTGGAACTGCTCCAGCGACAGTCGAGCCGTCTGGGCCATCGCCTGCTCGCGTGCTTTGTCCTCGCGGAATTCAACGATCTTGCGGGCCTTGTCAGTGTCTGCTAGCACAGACAGCTGGTCGCCCGGTTCGGGCAGGTCGTCCAAGCCGAGCACGACCACCGCCGACGACGGTCCGGCCTCGCTCACCTTCTTGCCGCGATCGTCCATCATTGCGCGGACTTTGCCCAGCACCGCGCCGACCACGAACGTGTCTCCGACGCGCAGCGTGCCATTCTGGGTCAGCACGGTGGCGACTGGCCCCTTGCCGCGGTCCAGCTTTGCCTCCAGCACCACCCCGATGGCGGAACGGGCGGGGTTGGCGCGCAGTTCGCGCACTTCCGAGACTAGGTTGATCATCTCGAGCAAGTGGTCGATGCCCTCGCCCGTCTTGGCCGAGACCGGGCAGAAGATTGTTTCTCCGCCCCACTCTTCCGCCACCAGCCCGCGGTCGGAGAGCTGCTGCTTGACACGGTCGGGTTCGGCCTTGGCCAAGTCGATCTTGTTGACCGCGACGATGATCGGGACGTTGGCCTCCTTGGCATGGTCGATGGCTTCGATGGTCTGGGGCATGACGCCGTCGTCCGCGGCGACGACCAGCACCACCACATCGGTCACCGATGCGCCGTGGGCGCGCATCTTGGTGAATGCCTCGTGGCCGGGCGTGTCGATGAATACGATGCGCTTGTGGTCCTTGATGACGTGATAGGCACCGATTGCCTGCGTAATGCCGCCAGCCTCGCGCCCCGCGACATTCGTCGAACGGATCTTGTCAAGCAGCGAGGTCTTGCCGTGGTCGACATGCCCCATGATCGTTACGACCGGCGGCCGGGGTTCGATGTCCTCCAAGCTCTCGTCCTGATCGATGTCCAGTACGGCTTCTTCTTCGAACGTCAATTCGGTGGCCGTCGCCCCGAAGTGCGTGGCGATCGATTTGATGCCCTCCAACTCGAGAGGTTGGTTGATGGTTGCGAACTGGCCCTGCTCGACCAAGTACTTGATGACGTAGCTGGCCTTGATACCGAGTTTCTCCGCCAGTTCCTTGACCGACGTGCCATCGGCCGCGAATATGTCGGTGTTGCTTGCCCGCGGGATCTCGGCTTGGCGCTTGCGCTGCTGGATCTTGCTCTCAGCCAAGGCCTCGAGATCGCGTTTGCGCTGCTGAGGTGGCCGTGGGCGGCGCTGTCCTGGAGCACCCCGGCCCGGACCAGGCGGGCGTCCTCCCGGACCGCCCCCGGGAGGGCGCCCGGGTAGCGAGGGTCGCATGCCCCCCATGCCTGGGCCGGAACCTCTGTGCTGGAATCCTGCCGGCGTACCCGGAGTAGGGGCTGGAATGCCTGGCATCGGTGCCGGCTTGTGTGCGCGCGGGATAATCGGCCGACCCGGCACCAATACGTTGGAGCCTGTGGGCGGTCTCGCTTGCGGGCCCGGCCGCGGCGGGCCTGCGGGGCGCCTTACGCCTGGGGGGCGGATCGGGCGGATTGGCCCTGTCGGGGACAGCTTTCTCTTGGGCGGTTTCGATGGCTCGGGTGCTCCCGGGATGGTCGCCGGGCCAGGCTTCGCCGTGGGAATCGCCGGGGGCGTTCGCGGTGTCGGCGGTGCCGGCACTGCGATGCCGATGGGCTTGGGCGGCCCGGCTGATGCGGGCTGCGTGCCAGGAATCGCAGGCGGTGCCGCACTCGTCGGCGCTGGCATCGGGGGAACAGGTGGCTTGGGCGGCAGGGCGGGGCTGTTGGGTTGGCCGGGAACTGCGCTGGCCTTCGGGCGCTTGGGCTCGGGACCAAGGATCGGGGGGACCGGCGGCGGCTCAGGCTTCGCATGCCCGTCGTCGACCCGATCCACAACCGCCGTCGCCTCCACCGGCTTGGATTTCGGTGCCGGCACTTCCGGAGCAGGCTCCGTGACTGGCGGAATCGGCGGACTCGCACCCGCAGGCCCAGGGCCGCCGACCTGGGGTTGGATGGGCGGGCGCAGAGCCACTCCCACTCCCGGCCTGACGCCACCTCCCAAGGGCGGGCGGAACAGCGTGCCACCGCCGCCCCCGATCTTGATCGTGGGACGCATCGCCGCCGTCGCACTGCGATGTGGAGACCCTGGCGCGGACTGGTCGACGATCACGCGGCGCTTGCGCCGCAGGGGCAGCTCCAGTTCCGGCTCTGGCTCGGCCTGCTGTGCGCTCGCTGCGCGCTTGCGGATGCGCTCGCGAATCCGGCCCGCCTCCTCGGCGTCCAGCGAACTGGAGTGGGACTTGCTCCCCTCGTAGCCAAGCTCGGCTAGAACGGCGAGGATTTCGCCGGACTTGACCTCCAATTCCCGCGCTAGCTCATTGATGCGAATCGTTCTTCTCCTCTTGGACCGACTCGTCGGTAGTCATCGCTGCGGATGGCTGAGCATCCGCGACGGCCCCAGCTGTCACGAGCGCCTCGTCAACCTCGGCAACCCCCTGCCCGTCCTGCGGGAACCCCGCCCCAGCGTCGGGCCCGCGGTAGACATTCATTCTACCAAAACGCTCCAGTTCTGCCACATCGAAATCGACGTCGTCATCGTCCTCCTCGACGGTGCCCGATTGCGGTTCGCCCGGCAGCACCGGTGCAACTTCCGCGCCTTGATCGGCATCCGCCTCCCCCTCGGGCGGGGCCGCGGGGGACTGCTGGTCGCTGACAGCTTGCACCGCGCCGACGGTCCGCGCCAGACGTGTGTAGCACTGTTCCACCGCTGCCCGGATTCGCTCGACGAGTTCCGGTCCCACGCTGGGAATTTCGATCAGTTGCTCGGGCGTCATGTCGGCAACTGCCTCGAGGGTGGCCCCGCCGGATTCGACCAAGCGGTCGATCAATCCCTCGCTGAGCCCGTAGTTTTTCAAGATGCTGACTGGGGTCCCGCCCCCGCTGATGGCCGCGATCGCCTCCTCGACGTCCCGGCGATTCTGGTCCTCGCTCTTGATGTCGATGCGCCAGTTGAGCAGCTTCGCCGCCAGCCGCACGTTCTGGCCTTTCTTGCCGATCGCCAATGACAGCTGCGATTCGTCAACGATGACCTCCATGTGGCGCACGTCCGGGTCGACGACGTTCACCCGCGAGACTTTGGCTGGGCTCAGCGCCCAGCGGACCATTTCAAGCGGGTCTTCGATGTACTCGATGATGTCGATCTTCTCGCCACGGATCTCGCGGATGATCGTTTGCACGCGCATTCCCTTCATGCCGACGCAGGCGCCGACGGCGTCGACGTTGCGATCGCGCGAGCGCACTGCGATCTTGGTCCGCTCGCCGGCCTCGCGAGCGCACGCCATGATTTCCACCGTGTTGTCGTAGATCTCGGGCACCTCTTGTTCGAATAGCCGCTTGACCAGTTCCTCGCTTGCACGCGAGGCGATCACGGCCGGGCCGCGACCGGCCTTTTCGACCGCCTTGATGACGATTCGAACGCGCTCGCCCGGCGCGAATGTTTCGAGCCTCGATTGTTCGCGGCGAGGCATCCTCGCCTCGGTGCGGTCCAATTCCACGATCAGGTCGGGTCCTTCGTTGCGCTTGATCGTGCAGTACTCCATGGTGCCCAAGCGGCTCTCGAACTGCTTGCAGATCGTCTCGCGCTCGGCCTCGCGAACCTTTTGGAAGATCACTTGCTTGGCCTGCATCGCCGCGATGCGACCAAGGCTCGCGGTCGGCACCGGGAAGCGCACTTCATCACCGATTCTGGCCGATGGCTGGACGCGGCGGGCCTGGGACAAGCTGACCTCGAACGTGGGGTTGGCCACCAAGTCCGTCACCGTTTTGACCGCGTAGACGTCGACCGCGCCCGTCGTGGGGTTGATCTCGGCCACTAGGTCCTCTTCGGTCTGGTGGAACTTGCGCGCCGCCGCCAGCATCGCATCCTTGACTGCATTCAAGACAATCTCTGGGGAGATACCCTTGTGCTGGCTCAGCTGTTCGATTTCGGAGGAAAGTCCCCGTGCCATAGCTTGTTCCTTGCCCCTTGTGCGCTCGCGTCAGATCTCGACCACTAGGCGCGCAAGTTCGATTTCCGCGAACGAGACCTCCAGCGCTTCGCCGTTGGCGGTGCGCAGCGACACGCCCTCCGGCGAACTGCTTTCGATGCGGCCCGTTACGGTGCGGCTGCCTTCCAGCGCGCCGCACACACGTACCTTCGCCTTGCGCCCCTCGAAACGGCGGAAATCCGCCGGTCTCGAAAGCTTCCGGTCCAATCCCGGCGACGACACTTCCAAGGTGTAGTTGGTCGGCACCAAGTCCTCAACGTCCAGCGCCGCCGATAGCTGGTGCGAGACGCTCTCGCAATCGGCGTGGGTGATCCCTGTCGGCTTGTCAATGTAGACCCGCAGAACGCCGCCGCGCAGGGCGCCTTTCCACTCGGCTTCCACCAGTTCCAAGCCTTCGGACCCGACAATTTGCCGGGTCAACTCGCTGACCTTGGACACGATTTCCTTCCTCTGCGAAGCCATCGACTCGGAACCATAAAAAAAGTGGGCCAAAGCCCACCTTCGGATATCGCCGAAACTGCGACTGCTTCTATTCTAACCGGTTCTGGCGCTCCGGGCAATTGACGCAGGGGAATCTGCGCGCTGCCGGGCTAGAATGTCGTGACATGCCCGAATTTACGACCCTCGGCAGGATCGACCGTCTCGACGCCCGGCTCGAAGCCCTGATCGCGACCGACACCCCCATCGAATTGCTCGACGTGGGGTTTGCCTGGCCGGAAGGGCCTGTGTGGGACGCCAGTGCGGGGCACCTGCTCTTCTCTGACATTCCGCGCAACTGCATCTTTCGCTGGAGCGAGGACGACGGCGCGAGCGTGTGGATGCAGCCGTCCGGGTACACGGGAGTTGCCTATTACGGCAAGGAACCGGGTTCGAACGGCCTGACCTTGGACCACGAGGGTCGGCTGCTGGCGTGCGAACACGGCGATCGCCGGATCTCTAGGCTGGAGCATGGCGGCGGCAAGGTCACTCTGGCCGATTCTTACGGCGGCAGGCGCTTGAATTCCCCCAACGACCTAGTCCTGCGATCCAACGGCGACTTGTACTTCACCGATCCGGCCTACGGGCTCCACCACCGCTACGACGATCCCGCCCGCGAGCTGCCCTTTTGCGGCGTTTACCTTGTCCGCCCGGGCGAGCGGGAACCCGTGCTGCTAACCGACGAGTTGGAGAATCCGAACGGGCTGGCGTTCTCTCCCGATGAACGGCTGCTCTATGTCACGCAGTCGAATCCCCGCAAGGCGATCGTGATGAGCTATCCCGTGCTGGCGGACGGCACTTTGGGCAGCGGGAGCGTGCTGATCGATCTCACCGAGTTCGCCGCCGAGGCGCCCGGCTTGCCGGACGGGATGAAGGTCGACCGGGCAGGCAACATCTTCACAACAGGGCCCGGCGGTGTGTGGGTGGCGGCCCCGGACGGGGCACTCTTGGGACGCGTGTCAACTGGCCAGCGCATCGCAAACCTGTGCTGGGGCGGCGATGGCTCCGTGCTCTATCTGTGCTCCGGCGCGTATCTCTGCCGGATCGGCACGTTGACTTCCGGGCACCTGCCCGGAGCGTCGTTGTGAGGCGCGTCCCGCCCGAGCCTTACACGACGGGCCGAATTGCTTGGACATCCAGCTTGGCCAGCGCTGCCCTGAGCTTCTCGAAGTGCTCTTGGTCGCGATAGGTGCCGATGATAGCCCCGCCGGATCCGGCGAACTTCGCGGTTGCGCCCGCGTCGCGTGCAGCTTGGACCATCTGCAGGTTTTCGCGGCTTACCGTGCAAACCTGAGACCGCAGATCGAAATTTGCGTCGATCAGTTCACCGAAGCGCTGAGTGTCCCCTGCGATCAGTGCGTCCCTGCCCTCGGATGCCATGGCGGCCCATTGGAGCATCGCGGAGCGCACCGCGGAATCTCCGGAATCGTAGCGCCGCCGCAGGTCGTTGTGGAACACCTCCGTGCCTTCGCTGAGGTTGGTGCGGTATGCGACGTACAGGTTCGGCAGCAGCGCAGCGTCCATCGCCTCGTAGCCGCCGAAGCCCCTGGCTTCCATCAAGTCACGGTTGAAATCCATGTAGACCAAGCCCTCATAGACCTGCACGACGCGGTCCTGCAAGCCCGCCGAGACGCCTAGCTCTCTGGTTTCCGTTTCCAGCACTAGATTGGCTTGGACCGGCAGCGGAATGTCCACCTCGAAGTAAGCCATCAGCGCTCGCAGCGAGGAGGTGATGATGGCTGACGAGCCGCCCATGCCCAGCCGCAGGGGGATGTTCGATTCGTACTCGATCGTGAAGTTGCGGTTGTGCAACTCGATCCCTTCCGCCGCGCAGTAGTCGCTGAAACGCATGATCAGCGCGCGAATGATGCGAATTCCGCCGTAGTATCCGCGCCAGCGGGTGTGGGCGCGTAGTTGGTCTAAGTTCTCCCAGACCGGCATGTCCGCTGCGGACAGCCGGATTTCGAGCCTGGCGCTCGGATACAGCAGGGTGCGGGAACGGAAGTTTTGCACGGTGACGGCCAGGGTCTTGCCGAAGTATCCGTCGGAGGGATTGCCGAGCACACCGGCCCGGGCATAGGCGACTGTCTCGATCACGGTCCGACTAGTGTGCAGCTACGGTTGGCTCGGCTGCTGACGTGTCCTCGGACTCGTCCACTGGTAGCAACAGCCAGCACACTAGGTAGGCCACCACCCCGGGGAAGATCGGCGGGACCAAGGCCGCAATGGCCCAGATGACTCGAATAGCCGTCAGATTCTTGCCGAAGTAGCTCGCGCAGCCGCTGCAGACGCCAGCCAGCATCCGGTCCTTGCGCTTGCGCATGCAGACGCGTTGACCCTCATCAGCTGCAGCGCCATCAACCGCCCTGCCACACTTGCGACAGAAACGATCGTCTTCTTCGATTTCGAAACCGCACTTCTCGCAGAACATGGGTTTGACTAGAGACTAACTCAGAGCGGCGCCAAGGGCAAGCGAAGCGCGTCAGCGCAGGTTGGTGGGGAGAATCTTCGGCTGCCGACCCGCGGCGACCGTGATTTCGTAGAGCAACCTCGAGGCCTGCTCGATCGGCCACACGTCTGCGACCGAGATGGCTGTCCGGCCCCCGTCGTCGATCGGATCTGGATCCGCGCCCTGCTCGGCGAGAAAGCGGATGATCTCGCAGATTTCGTCTTGGGTTGCGCGAAACGAGGTCAGCATGACCGCCGCATGCATCACCGTGCGCCCGATCGAAGTCTTCGCCGCGATGTCGTTGTCCAAGCTGTAGGCGTAGCGGATGACTGGCATTTGAGCGCTCCGCACCGCTTGCATGAGAAGTGTCGCGCCGTCCTGCGTGCGTGCTTTGGCGTCGGCACCGGCGGCAACGAGTTGCTGCATGACCTCGAGATGTCCCGCAAGTGTGGCGGCGAGCAAGGGCGTGTTCTCGGCGTCATTCCGCCGCAGGTCACGGTTGGAGCCGAGGTCATCGACCGGATGCGTGTGTCGGTTGGGGTCGGCACCCGCAGCCAGCAGCAGTTCGACTGCCGTGGCATCGCCCGCCCGAGCCGCCAAGTAGAGGGGCGTTTGGCCGGCCTTGTCGGGGGTGGCACTAGCGGCGTCGGCATCGAGCAACAGCTCGAGGGCGTCGGTGTGGGCGTACGAGGCGGCTATGTTCGTGGGCTGGCTTCCGTCATACGCCACCGTATTCGGGTCGGCGCCTGCGGCGAGCAGTATGCGCATCGAGGCCAAGTCGTTGCGCGTCACGGCAAACGTCAGGGCCGTGAATCCCTGCTTGGACGAGATGTTGACGTCCGCCCTGCCCTCCACGAGGGCAAGCACCGTGTCGGCGTGGCCGTCGGCGGCCGCCCACATCAGCGCCGTCTGGCCGCGCCCGCGCTCTTGGACATCCGGGTTTGCGCCTTGCGAGAGCATCTTACGCACGGTGCCCGTAAGTCCGGTGCCAGCTGCCAGCATCAGCGGGGTCTCGCCGTTCCAGCGGCTGACATTGGGATCCGCGCCGGCTTGCAGCAGCGCCGTCACCATGGGCCCGTCGCCGTTGGCACATGCCAGCGCGAGCGGGGAGTCGCCGTAGGTGTCGACGGTATTGACCTCAGCGCCGGCCTGCAGCAGGCTCTGGACGGCCTCAAGATCCTGCAGATGGACGGCCCAAGCCAGCGCCGTCGAGCCATCGGGGAGCGTGGCGTTGACGGCGTCGCCGCGCAGCAGCAACTCCGAGACGGCCGCCGAATCGCGCTGCTTGAGCGCCTCTACTAGGCCTGTTTCGGCGGCGGACGCACAGAGAGGCAGCGCTAACGCGCATACCGCCAGTGTCGAGCGCACGCGGTGACGGCGAGTGGTTGGCACCGTCGGCCCCTAACCGGTGGTGAGGCCTTCCAACTTGCCGGTGCTATCACCGAGTTGTTCAGTCGGCACCCCTACAAGCTCGAGCATGCTCAGCAGGAGGTTGTTCATGGGTGTCTCGCGCGCATAGCGCAGATGGCGCCCGCCCGGCAGCTGCCCGCCCGCTCCGCCAGCCAAGACCAATGGCAGGTCGTGGTGGAGGTGCTGGTTGCCATCGGAGATCGAACTGCCGTAGAGCAGCATCGAGTGGTCCAGCAGGCTGCCGTCGCCATCTTGGATGGAGCGCATTCTGTCCATCATGTAGCCGAACATCTTGACGTGGTGCTTGTTGATCAAGATGACCTTCGAGATCTTTTCCGCGTCGTGCGAATGGTGTGTGACCGCGTGATGCGCGTCCGGGACGCCGATGCCCGGGTAGCTGCGCCAAGTGCCCTCGCGTCCCATCATGAAGGTCGACACTCGGGTCAGATCGGCTTGGTAGGCCAGCACCTGCAGGTCGATCATCAGCTTGGTGTGCTCGTCGAAGCTGTCCGGGACGCCTCCGGGCCGGTTGAAGGTGGGCAGTTTCTGGCCGCTCTGTGCCTCTGCCCGCTCGATGCGCCGCTCTAGGTCGCGGATGGCTTCGACGTACTCTTCCAGCTTGCGCCGGTCGTTCGCGCCGAGCTGGGCATGCAGGCGCGAGAGGTCTTCGCGGACGAAGTCCAAGATCGTGCGCTGCTCGCGAAGCTTGGAGAGCCGCTCGGCCGGATCGGTGCTCTCGCCATCGCCGAACAGCCGCTCAAACAGTCGCCTGGGGTTGTCCTCGACCGGGTTGGGCGTAGTGGGCGCGCGCCAGGAGATCGTGTTGGTGTAGGCACAGCTGTAGCCGGAATCGCAGCCGCCAGCGACGCTCTGCTCTTCGATGCCGGTCTCCAGGGAGGCAATCTGCGTGTGCTCGCCCAGCCCGCGGGCGGCGATTTGATCTGCCGAAACGCCAGCGCGGATGCCGAGGCCCTCCGTCTTGACCGGACGTTCTCCTGTGAGGAAGGTGGCGCCGGCCCGGGCGTGGTCGCCCGCACCGTCCCCACCTGGCCGGCCGTTGAGTTGGGCGAGGCCGCTGATCACGGTTACGTTTTGGCGGAATGGCTCCAGCCCCGCGGTGATGTCGCTGAATTCAAAGTCGCGGCCCTGGCCCTTCGGCGTCCACTCGCCTGCCAAGTCCATGATGCCGTTTGGCACGTAGACGAAACCCATGCGCAGGGCGGGCTTGCTCGCGGCGGCGCGCGACGCGCCGTAGGCGGGCACCATGGCATCCATGAAGGGCAGAGCCACTGTCGCTCCCAAGCCCCGCAGCACCGCGCGGCGCGATAGCGATTTGTTGGTCACGATTGTCATTCAGGCCCTCTGCGCATCTGGAACGGCATGCTCTTAGTCACTGCCACGATGAGGTCTGCGAGTCGATAGTCCGACGCCTCCCCGTCGCGGGCGATTGCTCGCACCGTAGGTTTATCGTAGTACTCCAAGCCCCTGCCTAGGGCATAGGTGAGCAGTTTTTCCACGACAGTTTTCACGAAAGCGTCCTTCAACACGGTCGTAAATACCTGTCTTAGCTCGCCGGGACCGTTGAATCGGACTCCGCCCGGCAGCTCGCCCGAGGCATCGATCGGCGCTCCCGCGTCTGTCTCGCGCCAGCGGCCGATCGCGTCAAAGTTCTCCAAGGCGAAGCCGATCGGGTCCATCCTGACGTGGCAGCTCGCGCAGGTCGGGCTCTGGCTGTGCAGCGTCATCAGTTCCCGCAATGTGAGTTGCTCGCCCTCCTGCGCGGCCTCCTCGAGTTCGGGAATGTCGGGCGGCGGCGGTGGCGGTGGCATGCCGAAGAGGTTCTCCAAGACCCACTTGCCGCGGATCACCACCGAGGTCCGGTTCGGATACGAAGTGACAGCCAGCACGCTGCCTTGGCCGAGCAGTCCTCCGCGCCGGGCGTCCGCCAGGCTGACTTTGCGGAATTGCGTGCCTCGCACCCCGGCGAGGCCATAGTGCTCGGCCAGCCTCTCGTTCAGGAATGTGTAGTCGGCATCGAGCAGTTCGAGCACACTGCGATTGCGCCTCAGGATGTCCGCGAAGAATAGCTCAGTCTCCTGCCGCATGGCAAAGCGCAGGTCGGCGTCAAATTCCGGAAACAGCAACTCATCCGGCTTGACCTTCGCTACTTTTCGCAGCTCCAGCCATTGTCCTGCGAAGTTCTCTACCAGCGCCGTGGCTCGCCGGTCTGCCAGCATTCGCCGGACTTGACGCTCGAATTCGCGCGGGTCGCTCAAGCGGCCCTGCTCGGCAGCCGCAAGCAGCTCCTCGTCCGGCAGGCTGCTCCACAGGAAGAACGACAGCCGCGAGGCCAGCGCAACGTCGCCAATGCGGAAGGGTTTCCGCGGCTCGGCAGTGGTGGGGTCGGGCTCTAGGCGGAACAGAAAACTCGGCGAGACTAGCAGCGCGCGAATGGCCCTCTCGATGCCAGCTTCGAAGCCCCCGTCCGCCTGCCCGAGCTCGTACATCGCCATCAGGGCCGTCACGTCGTGTTCTTCGACGGGCCGCCGGTAGGCTTGCCGCGCCAGTCTCGAGATGATCGTTTTGGCGCATGGCCGTGCTTGGTCGGCGCTCTCCGGCCAGCAGGTGAAAATCTTGCGCCGGCTCGCGGTGTTGCCGGGGCCTTGCGGTTCGAACGGACCTTCGATGGAAATCCAGCGGATCTTGAAGGGCTGCTTCGCATCGGGCAGTTGCACTAGTGCGAGGCGCTCACCGTCCAAGCGGATGTCAAAGGGCGGATGCGGATGCGCGGGTTCATCGGCCCCGCTAGGCACGGTACGCTCTGCCCGCGAGGACTGGCCGAGGAATGCGAGTGTCAGGGTGTGCATCCCGGCCTGTACCGTCAGGCGAGACTGGTGCTGCTCGTAGTTCGTTCGGCTGTCCCCTTGGTCTAGGGCCGTGGCGATGATGTACTCGCCAGTCAGCGGGAAGTAGTACCGCAGGGCGGTGCCGCGGCTGGACCGGATCGGCAGGTCCATCCTAGAAGCCGGTGCATGGCCGGCGTAGCGGAAGCCGGTCTCCCGATTGCGTACGAAGATGTCCTTCTGCGGCTTGGAGGCTGCCGTGCCGGTGGCTAGGCGGCTCACGTGGCGCGCGGCGAACATGTAGCGGTCAAGCAGGGCCGGCGACAGCGACAGTACGTCCGCGATATTGTCGAAGCCATAGCCGGAGTCGTCGCCGGGTAGCATCGTGGTCAGATCAAGCTCCAAGTCCAGCAGGTCGCGGACCGCGTTGGAATACTCGGCCCGGTTGAGTCGGTGAGGCGGTGGCCGCCCCGGATCCGGGTCTGCGGCGGCTGCCTCGTCGAGTCCCCGCTCCAATCGCGCGACGAATTCTGACCGCGCGGATTGGGCCGGGGCCGGCAGGCCTGACGGTGGCATCTCGCCCGATGCGACCTTGCGCAGGACCTTCTCCCAGAGCGCAGGGCGCAGGTGGGGCTGCGCGGGATCGAGCCCCTGCAGGGAAACGCCCGCCGTCTGCGAGCTGTCGTTGTGGCAAGCGGAGCAGTACTGGTCGACCAGCGCTTGATCAGAGGCTGCGGCAGTGGCGAGCGGAACCAGCGCTGCCGCGCCGCTCAGCGCCAGCAAAGCGATCCTAGAGCGTGTGGGGGCCAACGAAATCATCGTACCCGGAACGCTCCTAGATTGGGAATGTTGTACTTGACCGAGGATGAGTTTTCGTTGCGGATCACGACAGTCAGGGCAATTTGACGCGCTGGGGTAGCGGCGGAGAGAGGAAGATCCCGAGGTCAGTTCCAACAGGACGATTTGAGGTTCTTCCGGGCACTGCGTAGCAAGGGCGCGGAACTGATTGCTAACGATCTGCCGTTGCGCACGGGTCGTGACGAATAAGCGGTGCCAGGCCGATTGCCCGACTGAGCCAAGGCTCACGATCGCTGGAAGTCGGAGCACGCCGCTCGGAAGAATCGTCCTGGACCATCTAGCAGGTCCAGATCTGTAGTGCCCGGAGACCGACGAATTCTCAAGCGAGGCACGCCTCTGACCGACAAGGGAAGACATGGATTGCTCGGGAACCGACGTCGATCATCAACTCCATGATCACGAGACTTGTGGGTTGAGGTTCTCGATGGAAGGTTAACGGTAAGCGCCGAGGCAGATTGAGACACCGCCCTTCATCCTCACGATCGAAGAACGGCTTTGCAGAAGGGCGCCTCGACCCTAGGGATGACCTGCCGGCGGAGGGGCATGAGCCGTCAGAGCCCGGAGTTGCTCCTCCAGTGCCCGCGCTCTCTCGTCCGCCAAACTCGCTCGCTGCTCTGCGGCCCGCTTCTCGCGCTCTGCGGCACTCGCTCGCTGCTCTGCCGCAGTGACTCGCTGCTGTAATGCCTGCTTGTCGCGCACTGCGGCCTGCTTGTCGCGCTCCGCTGCCAGCCGCCGCCGCTCGGCTTCTGCCAGCGCTCCATCGAACTCCTCCCCCGTAGCAGGGTCGCGGAACACCAGCACCGTGGCCGCGGCCTGCCGCGCGCTGCGCAACTCCAGTCCCAGCACCTCGCTCCGCAGATGCACCCGCTCGCCCGCGCCCGCGACCCGCTCCGCCGGGCTGTAGCGGCCCCCGCTGAGGACATAGCCCTCCAGCGGACTGCTCATCAAGGCCCCCTGCGGGTCGATCCGCCAGTACTCACGCACCCCGATCCGGGAGTATTCCCGCGCCTTGTGGCGGGCATCCGTGCTCGCCGTCGGCGACGCCACCTCCAGCACGAAGTCGGGGGGCTTGCCTTCCTCCCAGACCCTGTACGAACTGCGGTTCGCGCGCCCCACCCCGAACACCACCTGCACATCCGGCTGCAGCTTGGCCTCGTTATTGCCGAGTTGGTAATACACCATCAGTTCCATTGCCACGAGCACTTCGGAGCGCTCCCGGAAGTGCAGGTCCAAAGCTGCCGCAGCCTGCCGCACTGTCACGCCGTGCGATACGCTCTGCGCTATCCAATTTCCCTCCGGGTACTCGACTTGGTCGGTCGCCGGTGGCACCGCGGTGGCACCCGGCGAGGCAAGCGTGGGAAGTTCCGTCCTTGGGGTGGCCATCGTCAGAAATGCAGTACTCGAAGCCGCTGCAACGCTTGTGTTCCAGATTATACTGCCGTCATACCCGGCCAGGTGACGCGGTCGCGATGCCGACATCGCTCAGATCGGCCCGTACCCGGACAGAGCCTCGATAGCGAGACTTGCAGCGAACGTACACTCCGCAGAGCGGCCAGGAGTATGGCGACGCTGCGTCAAGAACGGACAAGAGCGGCACTTCGAGTCGCAACTTGATCGTCAACAGTACGCCGAGACAAGGAGTCTAGGCGGTAAGAGATCGCCCTTAGCACCTGTAGGCCAAGTCGGTTTTTACCCGGAGCCCTGCAGTCTTGCTTCCAGTTCAAGGATTCGTCGATTCGCTTCGTCCCGTTCGCGCTCGGCGTTGTCGGCCCTGCACTCGGCATTGCGCCGTGCTGCCGCCTCGGCCTCGGCCCAGCGCTGTGCGCTGTCGGCCTTTCGCTCGGCATCCTTGCGCGCTCGGCATTCCTCCGAATACGTCATCAGCGGCCGACCCTGTAGCGGGTTCCGGAACCGCAGCAATTGGCCTTCCGCCCGCAGGTCTAGCTCCAGCACCAGACTCTGGTGCCAACTCACGTCGACCTCCTGCTTCGTCTCTCGGACTCGCTCGTAGCCAGTGCCTGCCAGCCTCCAGCCCTCTAAACCTTGAGGAATGCTGGTTCTGTCCGGGTCGAACCGCCAAAACTCCTGCACTCCAATCCGCTCATACGTAGTCCGCTTGCTCGTTGAATCTAGGCTGCTCGTCGACGGGGGTACTACTTCGACCACGAATGCCGGGACCGCACCGCCCTCCTCCCAAATCTTGTACGACCTGCGTTCCTTCTTCTCCACTCCCAGCACGACGAACACATCGGGCTCCAGGACCGCATCCTTGTCGCCTTGGCAATAGTACACGGCCATGCTCCCGGCCATATAGGTGTGCGGCCGATTCTCGAAATGGCCCTGCAACTGGTTGCGCATGGCCACAATCGCATTCGCTTGGGCGTCGCCCTCCATGAGGACCCGACCGTCAGAGTAGGGATACTCGTCAAACTCTTCGAGGGCAACACGGGTCTCGGGAGACGAGGGTGCGCCGGTGTCGGCCACGGGTTGATGATAGCAACTGGGACCTACGCCGACAGTGGGTGACTGGGCAAACTGAGTTTGGCGTGACCGTCGCTGATCTCTACGACCTCGGCTTCATCGATGCCGACTAAATGATGGGCGTGCAGTAGGTGCAAGATAGGAATCTGGCTTTGGAGGAAACGCCTAATTCCCGGAACTGCTTGGCAGTCAGGATTCTCCAAGCGCATGCTGGGCCTTCACGCGGATGCGATACTCTTGGCCGGAGAGGCGAACAATGGGCGAAACCGAGAGCGACTTGACGGTTCCCGAATCCGTCTCGAACGAGGATTTGAAGAAGATCCCGTGGGACTTGGCCCGGAACAAAGGGGATCTCGTCCAGCTTCCTAGGATCTTGGGCCTTTCGGACGAACGCTGGGAGGGTTTCATGGAGTGGCTTCGTGCCCGGTCCGAGCCCAGGCAACCGGATATGAGGTACCCGGTCCTTATTCCCGCAACAAGCCCAACCTCTTACATCTCCTTCAAACGCGCCCTCAATCTCCGTCTCCCCGGCGAGTTGACTGGGGACTGGCACTTCGACGTGAGCTTCTTTGGTTACCCGGAGCGCTCATACGTCCGGCTCGCAGGCCGGAATGGATTGGTCGACACCACGCGAACACTTGGATCTCGCGGTGTGCGAGACATGGGGCGTCAGATCGCAAACTCGGGCATCAAGCCGTATGAGGGCCCGGTTTGGGTGGCCAACCACTACCGCGCAATCGCTGACATGGCTATGGACAGGCTCCAGAACTGGTCGTGGTCGGCCGAGACTTTCCCGGCCCCCAGATCAACGATTGGCTTTGGTCGGAAGAAGACTTCGACATCCTAGTTAGAGACTACTTGAAGCCAATGCGTGGGCAGACTTGGGGAACTATCAGGGAGGCATTCGACGAATGGCTGCCAACAGTTGTATACGGCGCGGACTACGAATGACTCAGGTTGATAGCGCGCCTCTGGGAAGGACGTGGTTCTCGAGTGGTCGATCTCTGATTGACTCAGTTTCTCCACAGGCGGCTAGGTAAGGGAGAATCGCTTACCCTTTAGTCGATGCAGATTGCCAAGCTGCTGTTGGCCGCACTCCTCGGCGCGAGTGTGATGTCGGCCTCTGAATGGACACGGTTTCGCGGTCCCAATGGCAGCGGCGTTGCCGAGATGGGCCGCCTGCCGGTCGTCTTCGGGCCCGGAACCAATGCTAGGTGGGAGGTCGCTGTCCCGCCCGGCAAGTCCTCTCCGGTCTTGTCCGGCGATCGGCTGTTTCTAACGGCAGCGGCGGACGGCCAACTACTGACTCTTGCCTTTGACCGGACAACTGGCCGGGAGCTGTGGCGGCGTACGGCCCCTTCAGGTCGCCACGAGAAGATGCACCGCCTCAACCACGAGGCTTCGCCCACACCGGTCACGGATGGAACGAACGTCTATGTCTTTTTCGGCGGTTACGGATTGCTCGCTTACGGCCCGGACGGTGACCAGTTGTGGGCGTTGCCTCTCGGACCGTTCACCAACTATCACGGCATGGGGGCTTCGCCCATCTTGGCCGATGGCAAGCTTATCGTGGTGTGCGACCAAGATCTGGGGGCCTACATCATGGCCGTCGACCCGGCAAATGGCGAGATCCTATGGAAGCGCGAGCGTCCGGACTTCGTCCATAGCTTCTCCACGCCGGCCGTTTACGACCAAGGCGCGGGCGGCCTCGAAATCGTCGTGCCGGGCTCGTACCGCATGACCAGCTACTCCACCGATGGGCACGAGCTTTGGCGCGTTGATGGCCTGACCTACCAAGTCAAGTCTGCTCCCGTCCTAGCTGGGGATCGGCTCTTCTTCAATGGCTGGGCTCCCGGCGGCGAGCCAGCCGTGCGTTTGGAACTGCCGTCGTTCGCAGAAATGATTGAGCGTTTCGATACCAATGGCGACGCCGAGCTCGACAAGGCGGAAATCCCCGCGAATTGGCTGCCGGAGAGTTGGGGGATGCATGATCGGAACAAGAATGGCACCATGAATGCCCGTGATTGGGCGCATTATCGAGCCCGCCGCGTCTCTGAGAATTCTTGCATGGCCATCCAACTCGGTGGTCGGGGCAATGTCACGGCGTCTCACCGTTTGTGGCGGCACCAGAAGTCTTTGCCGGACGTGGCATCCCCGGTCCTGTACGAGGATGTTCTCTACTTGGTTCGCAATGGTGGGATCGTGACCGCGCTCGACCCTGCTTCGGGAGACGTTCTCAAGCAGGGACGGCTGGGCGACGCAATCGACGCTTACTACGCCTCGCCAGTTGCCGGCGACGGCAAGATCTACATGCTCAGCGAGACCGGCAAGGCAGTGGTGCTGGAGGCTGGCTCGGATTGGAACGTGCTACACACCAACGACCTCGGCGAGGAAATCTATGCCACACCGGCGATCGGCAGTGACTGCTTGTATGTCCGCACGGCAAGTCGGCTCTCTTGCTTTAGCGACTGACGTGACCAACTTGCTTCCTTGGCGACAGGCCCACGGATCGTTGCTTGCGTCTGTCGCGGGGAACGGCCGCACAGTCTTTGGGGCGCGGAGTTGCCAAACTCGGGTGGCGTGACGTTCGGCGGGGTGTCCCAGATACTGCAGCCGAGACTGCTCGGCAGACGGCAATCGGCGTTCGGAGCTTGGCCCCTTGCGGATACTGCCGCTGCACTGGAGCGACCATCCTGACTAGGTGCTCGCGCCCTCTCAGTACACTGATCAGAGTATCCCGAGCTCCTGCGCGGGCAGTGCCCAAGGCGGCCAGAAGGAACAGTCGGCAGTAGCATCGCCGCCTTGACACAGTCCATGGCCATCGACCCTGACAGCCTCAGCCAGCCGCGCAACAATCTGATGCTGGCAATCTTGGCCGACCCGGACCGGGCTGCATCCCTGCTGCGGGCCAGTCTGGAGCCTTGGATCGTGGAGCGGCTGACAGACCAGCCGCCCGTGCCCCTAGAGGGCAGCTTCGTCGACGAGGAATTGCGCGCCACCCGCAGCGACAAGCTGTTCCGGGTTCAGTTCAAGAACGGCCAGCCGGGCTACGTTTTCGTGCTGCTGGAGCACAAGTCGCACTCTGACCCGGGCACGGCGCTGCAAATCACGAAGTACAAGACGCGAATTTGGGAGGCCTATGCGCAGGGCCGGGCCGACCGGCTGAGAGCGCTGCCTGCAATCATCCTGCTGGTGCTCTATCACGGCAGGGAGCCGTGGACGGCACCACGTTCGTTGGCCGCGATGTTGGCCGACGAGGACGAGCGGATACGGGGGCTGGAGTCGCCGTTCGGCTACTACTTGCGCGACTTAGGGAGCATCCCGATCTCGCGGTTGGCAACGAACGCGGGGGCCCGAGCGGGTCTGGTAGCGTTGCGCTACTCGCACGCCGACGCGGGAGTGGAAGCTGAGAAGTTGGCGGCGCTGCACGAGGTCTTGGCTGGACTGCCGGACGGTACTGAATTCGAGCGGCAGGTGGTGGTGTATATTTTGAACGCTCCAGTGCTGCGGACGGCTGCTGGGCGCGCCAAGCCGGGACGTGGAGAGCAACTCGTGGGAGAAATTGTACAGGAACTGATTAACCAAGGCAAAGCCGAGGGCAAGGCCGATGCTCTGATGAGGTTGCTACAGCATCGGTTCGGCCCGCTTCCGAGGACGGTTCATCGGCAGATCGTGCAGGCCTCGTCGGCTCAGCTGGACACTTGGTTTGGGGCGGCGCTGAGCGGGCAGTCCCTGACGGAGGTGCTTCAGAGTTCCAGCGGGGACTGAGTAGGACAAGCCCGAACGCGAGCCCGGCAAGCCAGCCGCTTGGGAAGGAGGCTGCGTCACCGTCGACGGCTCAGGAATTGGCGGCCGCGGTCGCCCTGCGGATCCCCTCGACGGACCGCCAACCGGCGAGAGAAAACCGGAAACTCTGGTTGTGGCCACCGGCAGGAGTAGTCGTCAGGCAAGCCTTAACTTGGTCTGCGACGCCCATACGGGCAGCTGTAAGATCGGAAATCTCGGCAGCTTCTTTTTGCTCTTGACTCCAGCACTGCCAGCCTGGAGCTGCCTATTTGGGCTAGCATTGCAAGTATCTTGTTGGCGGATGGGAAGTCTTGCCTTGGCAGCGCTGCTGCAGGCGGGAAGGGAGGCTGTATGAGGGACCTGAGTAGGCGCAACTTCTTGCTTGGCTCGACGGCGCTCGGCGCGCTGAGTGCCTGTGGCGGCGGGCGCGACGATGCTGCCGCGCAGCCCCCCAACATCATTCTTTGCATGGCAGATGATCAAGGTTGGGGCGATACCGGCTACAACGGACATCCGTACCTCAAGACGCCGCATCTCGATGCAATGAGCCGGGCTGGGCTCCGTTTCGATCGCTTCTATTCCGGCGCACCTGTCTGCTCTCCCACCAGGGGCAGTGCGCTGACCGGTCGGCATCCCTATCGCTACGGCGTGCCGACGGCCAATGCCGGCCAAATCAGGGACGGTGAGATCACCTTGGCTGAAATGCTCAAGGAGCAGGGCTACACTACCGGGCACTTCGGCAAGTGGCATCTCGGCACCCTGACCAACGACCAAGAGGACGGTCGACGGGGAGGGCGGCGACCCGAACACTACGCGCCACCGTGGGAGCACGGGTTTGACCAGTCGTTCGCTGCCGAGGTGCAGATGCCGACTTGGGGTCCGATGGAGAATCAGGCGTTCCCATCGAAGTACTGGACTGGCGAAGGAGAATATGCCACCGAAAATCTGGCGGGTGATGATTCTCGGGTCATCATGGACCGGGCCATTCCCTTCATTCAGCAGTCCGTGGCAGCGAACACTCCTTTCTTCGCGGTGATCTGGTTTCATGCCCCCCACCGTCCGGTGGTCGCGGGACCGCAGCACAGGGCGATGTATGCGGAGTTCAGCGAAGGGGAGCAGCACTACTACGGCTGCATCACCGCGCTCGACGAGCAGGTTGGCAGACTCCGCGCTGAACTCAGGCAGTTGGGCGTGGCAGACGACACCATGCTCTGGTACTGCAGCGACAACGGCCCGGAAGGGCGCACATCACATAGCAGCACTGATCGGGGATCGAGCGGCGGATTGCGCGGCCGCAAGCGAAGCTTGTTCGAAGGGGGAGTCCGGGTTCCGGGTATTCTCGAATGGCCGCGGCGTGTAGAGGCCGGGCGTGCCTCGGACATGCCTGCGTCGACCTGCGACTACTTCCCCACCATCGCCGACGTGCTGGGTTTGGACGTGCCGGGGGACGGGCGTCCGATCGATGGAGTAAGCCTGCTGCCCCTGATTGCGGGTGAGATGGAGGACCGCGGGAGTCCGATTGCGTTTCAGTGTCCCGATTCGGGAGAGCGCGGCCTGAGCGCCCGCCTCGGCTCGCCTGATCATGCGCTCATTGGAGATCGCTACAAGCTGCTGAGCTTCCTTGACGAGGAGCGCTCCGGCGCAGACATGTTGTTCGATATCGCTCTGGACCCCGGGGAGCGACACAACCTAGTAGAGGAACTGCCGGAGCTGGCCGCAGAGATGAAGCAGTACCTTCTGGATTGGGATGCGTCTTGCGCGAGGAGCGACGCAGGCGCGGACTATCCCAGCGATTGAGCGAAATCTTGCAGTGTTTGATGCACAGAGGAGATGGATTGTCTCAAGGCCGCACGACGGGATTGTTCTTCGCAAGCACAATGCACTACCTTCCTTTATCTGCGCTACCGCCGCTACAGATCACACCAAGCCCCCAGAGCTTCTCAACTTGACGGGCTCCCGTGCCAACTCAGCCGTCCATGACAATCCGAGATTTCACATATCCTGAGGGAGCCGCCACGGATGTTGCAGACCCGCACCAACGGTCCTGAGGCCGCGCACGGCGCTGTGCCCCGAGCGAACGAGCCGTCATATTCCTGCCTCAGTCCGCTGCCGCCCGGGATCGCCGCGTCTCTCGGTGGGGCATAGTCCGGAACCCTTGCCGCAAATGTTGACGATGTGGCGCTGGCTGCAACCGGGCGGACCGAGTCATCGAGTTTGCGAGGGCGCGTTCAGGAACCTCAGGTTAGGCAGGGCGGGCAACTCCTGAAAGGCAAGTGCTTCCCCTCTAGCACCATGAAGCCGACCGTGGGGAGGCAGAGCGTCAATTGTGCCGACCCAACCCGGGACTGGTGACCATTCCGCTGCTGCTGGGGTGAGTTCGTATGTGCCGAACAGGCGCCCCGAAATCCACGCGAACACACGGCCCGAACTGGTGATGCCCACAGACTGCACCCTTGTAAGCGGAAGCTGGATTCTTCGGACCAGCTGGCCTTCGGCATCCAGTTCGATCCATTCCCCGGAAATGCCGGAATAGAAGGCGATGCCGTCCCTGAGGCTCCGCACGAACGTTCGACCGCTGGCACCCACAAAACCCGATGGATGTTCGTTGGGATCGTCGAACATTGACAGTGGCAGGAACTCTCCTAGGAACTCTCCCTTCAGGCTGTACTTGCGCGCGATACCGGACTGGAGGCGCTGCTCTCCTCCAAGTTCCCGGAGCGCCTCCGATGTCATGCGTCCGATAATCCAAACCGCGTCCCCCACGGCTGCGGCTACATGACGAGGAATGAAGCCGTCCGTACGAATGAACCGGTCCGTGCTTCCGTCCGCTCGAACGATCATGAAGCCCCGGACGACTGCCCCATCCGGGCGGATGGCTCCAGCGACGACCACAGCACCGCCACTCTCAAGTGGCGTCATGTCGACGACCGTCGACTGTACCGAGCCCTCCGGCCAAAAGCTGTTGCGGAACGCCACGGACCCGTCGTGTCGGATCAATGCGTAGTGCGGCTGGCTCCTGTCGTTCAGCAAGATCGTTTGAGGGCGCCAGCGGCAGATTCCGTGCGTATCGACACGAAGGTGCGCGGGTGCCGAGATCAAGTCGGAGGCGATACTTACGTGCTCCGGTGGGGCGGCGCCGGTTGCGGCGGTAGTCAGAACAAGCGCCCAGCAGCAGATCCGGCTCGCTGTCTTGGTAACTCTGTGATTTGCTCGCATGTCACTCTCCTTACGGGTTCTCGGCGGGAGGAGTCTGGTCTTGGCCGCTGTCGGGGGGAGGGGGAGACGTGGCATTGTTGCATCCCTTGTCCTCTTGGCAACCGTCGCAATAATTGTTGGGATCGTCGATGACGCAGTCGAGGCAGCCTTCCTCGTAGTCGAATCGCGTCGGGTCGGACGCGCAATAGTCTCCGCAGATCCCGAAATGGCCGCAGCCGCCGATCCAATCCGGCCCTTGGTAGTGCCCGGTACACCAAGGGTCGCATTGCGTGGAAGCATGAACTGTCTGTACCGCCAGCAGGTGCGCTTCGATCCATTCGACGGCGGATTCTGCCCAGCCAGAGCGTTCTGATCCACCCGACGAGACTGCCGTGGAAGCACAGGAGCCTCCTGCCTGCGGAGCATCGTGCGTTTCGAGGAACTCACTCACTCGGAGATTCGGTGCAAGACCTTCAAACAGATCTGCGCCTGTAACTACAGCTGGCGGCTGCGCCGTTGCGGCAATGGCCACAAATCCTCCTATGGCGGCAATCCTAGGCATTGAAGTGCTTGTCTTCGTACGGTTCATGTCTCTCCTCCACTCCGCCAAGCCTTCCCGACCCGCCTGATGCGATCCCGAGTCTGCCGGACATTCACTTTCTAAGACGCGGCACAGCGCATTCGATCACAGTAGTTTCTGATGTTTTCTGCGGATGCTCTTGAAAAATTCCAATCAATCCGGCATATCCCCCTGGGTACGCGTTCAAACAGGCCGTATAGGGCGGCTGAGGACCTACCGATTGAGGTTTCATTCCAGTCCGAACAGAGGCGTTTGACTGAGACGTCTCTTACGGGCTTGGCGTACTCGTGACGGGTATTGAACTCCACGCAGCCTTGGGCTTGGCCGAGATGAGTCCAGATGGCGGCACAGTAGCGGGGAACTTGGATTCTCGGGGTCTCGCAGAACGCCTCGCCGTCGGCTCGTGCGTGGAGGCCCAGTTCGTCCCCACTCACGGCCCCGGACAGAAACTCCGCTAGCCGAACCAGTTCCAACCCTCGTACCAAGCGCCCGTGGCGCTCGCTACTTGGCCAGCCACGCGGAAGCCCTTGCTGAAAGATGAACCTGCACCAGTATATTGATACGATTCCCCTCACAGACAGGTTCGCTCTCCATTGTCTTGTTGGCTTGTGCTGGGTTGATCATCACCCAACAGTAAGTGGACTCGTCCCAATCTTTGTGAAAGGCCCTGCGATTGATGTCGAGCGAATTCCCCTTCTCACCGAATAGTGCGCTCGGTCAAGCAGCGCGCGACTGCCCACTGCTGGACGGGCGCGATGAAGCTTGGATCGCTTGCCGTTCCAAACGCTTCGTTCCGTTGGCTAAGCGGATCGCCGTCGGCGATGAAGACGCAGAAGACGCCCTGCAGGAGAGTTGGATCAAGGTGCTACAGGCCGTGCATGCGTACCGAGGTGGGCCCCCAGCCTGCGCGCGGGTGCGGGCGATCGTCGCGAATAGCGCTAGGAACATTCACCGTCGACGGCATGGCGAAGTGCCGCTGCCCGAGGAGCCTGATCGGCGGCAGGAATTAGGGATATCCGCCGAGGACCAAGTCATAGAGGCTGAAATGTTGCGGTTGCTCGTGGAAATAGTCTCTACACTTCCGGAGGCCTACCGTCAGGTGCTGGATCTGCGCTACAGCCAAGAGCGCAACACTAAAGAGACTGCGGAACTGCTGCACATCAGCCGTTCCAATGTAGCGACACGCTTGGATCGTGCGATTTCGTTAATAAAGAAGCGAGTCAAAGAGCGTCTAGAGGCTGCACTTCCCGACACCCCCTGAGGATCCCGCCTGGACGTGCGCTGGCGAACGCAGGCTGGAGCTTGAGCTGGTCAGGCCGTGGATCCTTCGCATTGCATTCATCGGCGATTCTGCGGGCAGGCTGCAAGCGCATGCAAGTACCTAGCTTGGACCGGCGGCGGACCTCGACTTCCGAAGTAGGGCGAGTGATGACACGAGCGAGGCCCTTCAGCGTTCAGTGCGCGGTCAGGGATCCAACGCTGCCTCCTCACTCTTGCCGGAAGCTTCGGAGACCGGGCGGGAACGGTCTACTCCTCGACCCCAGTCCCCTGCGGGCGTGCTTGCTCCATGCCGGATATTGACGATCTCAATACGCACACCAAAGGCACGTTCTACGAGGTGTTCGGGTCGGCCTGGGTCCAGAGGCTGGCCGCGCGCATCGGATGCTACTACACGCCCCAGTACCGCAGTTGGCTGAACCTGACGGGGAGCGAACTGAGTTGCTTGGCCCGCCAGTTTGTGGCGCATTGCCGGAAGGGCGACTTGGAGACCTTACAGAGCGAAATCGCGGCGTGGTCGAACAACGTCAATGATCGGCAACCCGGCATAGATTGGCGGATGACGGTCACTGACGCCCGCTCCAAGCTCAAGCAAATCTACCCCAACGATCCTGTTCTGCCGCAACATTAGCTTGGTTTCTGTGGCCCTGATTAGACTCAACGCCGTTTCAGGCTACAGAAGTGGTGCTCAATCGGGTTGTGGGTGTCGTGGCTGGAAATGCGACACCGATTCTTGCTTCGCCGCCGATCTTGGTGAATTCCAGATCGCCGGCGAGCCTGCCTGCCAACGCAAGTGGGCGGTGATCCGTCCAGTCGCTTCGTGTTTCTCGATCATCACGCATTCGGCGACATGGCCGGTCATGTGATTTGACCGGTGCTGGCCATCGCAAGGGCTTGTTCGGCCTCCTTTGGTGCTAGCTCTGCCAACTCTCGGTCGCGCTTGCGTGTCGGCGCAGTCTGCCGATCGTTGAAATTGAATTGCTGACAATGGCGCTGAGAGATCTAGCTTGTAACAGCTATGCTCCAGTAGAATGGAACCGTCGCCATGGAAAAACAGCGCCTAGCGGCGACGTTACGACGCCGCGACTTCCTGCGCAGCGCCGCCGGCGGAGTTGGCATCGCCGCCCTCGCCGAACTCTTGGCGGCCGAAGGCCTGACCGCGGCCGATCCTCTGGCCCCCAAGGTCCCGCACTTCGCGCCGAAGGCAAAGAACGTGATCTTCATGTTCATGGAGGGCGGTCCCAGCCAGTACGAGCTCTTCGACCCCAAGCCGGCCTTGCAGCGCTGGGATGGTCAGTCGCTGCCGGAATCGATCACCAAGGATCTCACCTTGGCCTTTATCAAGCCCACAGCCAAGGTGATGGCCAGCCACTACAAATTCGAGCCGCACGGCCAGTCCGGGATGGAACTCTCCGAACTCGCACCGCACCTCGGCTCGGTGGCGGATGACATCTGCCTCATCCGTTCGATGCATGGGGACGCCTTCAACCATCACCCTGGCCAGCTCCTGCTGTTCACCGGAGCGACGATGCCGGGCCGCCCGACTTTGGGGTCGTGGCTGCTCTACGGCTTGGGCAGCGAATCGAAGAACCTGCCCGGCTTCGTCGTCCTGACCTCGGGCAAGGGCACTTCCGGGGGCACGACCAACTTCTCCTCGGGATTCATGCCGTCCCACTACCAGGGGACGCTGTTCCGGAACCAAGGCGATCCGATCCTCTACCTGACGAACCCTCCCGGCGTGACCCCGGAAATCCAGCACGAGACGATCGGCTTCGTCAACGACATGAATCGCATGCGCCACGAGCAGACCGGGGACGAGGAGATCGCTTCGCGCATCAATGCCTACGAACTCGCCTTCAGGATGCAGACCGAGGCCCCAGACCTAGTGGACCTCTCGAGCGAATCTCCGGAGACTCTCGCCATGTATGGCATTGAGAGCGACAACGAGCATCGCCGCCAGTACGCCACGAATTGCTTGCTGGCGCGCCGGCTCGTGGAGCGCGGAGTCCGGACCGTGCTGATGATGGACGCTTCGTGGGACGATCACACCTACCTCAACCAGAAGCTGCCCAAGCGCATGCAGGAGACCGACCAGCCGACCGCCGCGTTGCTCAAAGATCTCAAGCAGCGCGGCCTGCTCGACGAGACGCTGGTCGTGTGGGGCGGGGAGTTCGGGCGCACGCCGATGGTCGAGATCCGTAAGCCCGAGGAAGCGGCCAACGCTGGGCGCGACCACCAGCCGACGGCCTACTCAATGTGGATGGCAGGAGGCGGGGTCAAGCCCGGTTACGTACATGGCGCGACCGACGAGTTGTGCCTCAACATCACCGCAGATCCGGTCCATGTGCATGACTTGCAGGCGACCATATTGCATCTGATGGGGTTTGACCACGAGCAATTCACGTATAAGTTCATGGGGCGGGACTTCCGCCTTACCGATGTGAGTGGCATGGTGCAGCACGGGCTGCTCGCGTAATCGCCAACTTGCCGCCCGGGACGATCAGGTGTCCGCGAGCGCTTGCAGCACAGGCCGCTGCGCCACGGCTCGAACCGCTGCTTCGTCGATCTCGATGCCGAGCCCGGGAGACTTCGGCACTTGGTAATGGTGGCCGACCAAGTCGAGAGGATTGGCCAAGAATCGATTTGCAACCGAAAACACCGAGGGATTGTATTCGGCCAAGCGCACCTCGGGCAGCGCCGCTGCGAAATGGAGCGCCGCGGCGATCTGCGGTCCCATCGCGATGCTGATATGCGGCACTACCTGCACTTCTTCATGCTCGGCCGCGACATGACGGGCGATTGCGACCGCTTCCGTGATACCGCAACGGCCGAGATCAGGCTGAAGCCAGCCAATGCAGTCTCGCTCGAGGAATGCGGCTAGTTCGTAGCGCGAGCGATAGCTCTCTCCCAACGCGATCGGAGTCTT
Source organism: Bryobacterales bacterium (assembly GCA_965207255.1). GTDB lineage: Bacteria > Acidobacteriota > Terriglobia > Bryobacterales > UBA6623 > VXMF01. Next base: position 4,352,795 of record OZ242276.1, read on the forward strand.
GATTTCAGCAGCGAGTCCGGCGTGAGCTTCCAGCATTTCCGGCGGCAGCGGGCACTCGAGCCATAGAGCATCAAGCTCGTCGAGTGCGCGGCCGAAGTCAGCGGCCATCAACGGGTCAAGATGCCAGAGTGCGTCGACCGCGATGAAGATCTCCGGACCGAAGCGCTCGCGCAGGGCGGTCACGAGTTTGATCATGTCATCGGGAGTGCGGTCAAGAAACAGCTTGAAGATGCGAAAGCCCTGCTCCCATGCGGCCTCCGCTTGGGCGATGCGGGCGTCGGCGGTCTCTCCGCTGAGCCCTGACAGGTAGGCTGGAATGCTGGAATCGGGCGAGGGGTTTCCGAGCAGATCGCATACCGGGCGTCCCGCGGCTTGGCCAACCAAATCCCACAGGGCGATGTCCACGCCCGCAATTGCGTCAAGCATAAAGCCGCCTGTTTGGCCGCGCACGCGCATGCCGGAATACATGCGCTCCCGCAACGCTTGCACTCCGGCCGCAGACAACTCGAACGCTTGGCCCTCGATGGTTGGGCGCAACAGCTGCTCGGTGATCAGGCAGGCCACATCGGGTGCCAGCGGCGCTTGCGCTTCACCCCAGCCAACGAGCCCGGACTCGGCCGTCAGCTTGACGAGGGCGGCCTCGAAGTTGACCGAGTAGAGCGACGCGTAGGCGTCGGACCAGCGATAGTCGAAGCGGCCCGGCTGCAGCGCCGTGGGAGATCCGGCCGTTCCTTGCACCGCTGTCGAGTCGCGCGGGAGGCGGACGGAAAACGTTTCGATGGATGCGATGCGATCCATCGCCATAGGGCCTAAACGGGCCAGACCAGCGAGCGCAGTTGCTGGAGTTCCCGCTTGCCCGCTGCGTCAAGCGAGCGTCCGGGATGCCGCACGAAGGCGGATCGAATGACACGCTCGGACACGAGGTTGTGCTTGATGGCCGACACGCCAAGGCCTGGTTGAAGTTCGTAGCGGATCAGCGGAAGCGCCCGCCTGAATGCGTCCCAGGCAGCCGCCAAGTCGCCGCTCCGCAAGGCGTCCCAGATCGCGACGTACAAAGCAGCCATGTCGCTCGCGGGCATGATGCCTTGCGAGCCGCGCTGGCACTCCTCGATCATGAATTGCCCATTGAGACCGCCGAACAGCGTGAGTGATCCGTCGGCGGACTCCATAGTTCGGCTGATCTTGGGCGCGGTCGGCGGAGCTTCGACCTTGACGTACTCGACATGCTCGATCTCCCTCGCCATCCTCGCCAACAGTGGCGGAGGCATGGCCACTTGGGAGAGCAGGGGGGCGTCTTGGACCATGATCGGGATGCTGACCGCGTCGCTGATCGAGGAATAGAAGTAGCGCAGTCCATCTCCATCCGGCTTGACGTAGTAGGGTGGCAGCACCATCAATCCCAGCGCACCCTGCGCTTCCGCCTGCTGGCAGGCTTGCACGGCTGTGGCCGTGCCAGTCGCACCGATGCCAACGATCACGGGCACGCGCCCGTCCACGTGGCGCACGATCTCGTCGAGCAGGGACGCCTTCTCTTCGGGCCGCAGGGCGTAGCCTTCCCCGGCGTTGCCAAACGCCCCCAAGCCATGCACTCCTTGCTCCAACAGATGGTCCACCAAGCGCAATTGGCTGGCAACGTCAATCTCGCCATCGTCCGTGAAGGGCGTGGCGAGGATGGGAAATACGCCGCTGAATGATGTCTGCATGGAGATTGGCCTAGGTGGTCTTGGCTGTATCGGCCGAGCGCGAGCGCACGGCACGGATATCGGAGATCAGGGCGTTCTTCGCCCGTTCGACGTGCGCCGCCAGAACCATTGCGAGGGAGTTGGCGTCGCGCCGTGCTAGCGCCCGGACCATCTCGCGATGCTCGCGCTGGGCTAGGGGAACCCGATCCGCCCAATCGTGGTTCGAAACATGGATGCTAGCGATCTTCAGGTGAGCATTCAACTGGTGGTACATCTCGTAAAGCTTTTCGTTGCCAGCTAGCCGCACGATGAACAGGTGGAATTCCCAGTTCAGACGGTCGTGATCTTGCATGCCGACGTTTCCAGCCGCCGCGTATTCGTCCATGCGGTCGAGAGTTGCGTCGAGGTAGGCGATGTCCTTGTCGGTCACGTGGAGCACGGCGGTCTCTGCCGCCAGGCCGTCGAGCGCCCGGCGCAGGTCGAAAGTGTCGGCGACGTCGCGCTCTTCGGGTTCTGCCACGAACGTCCCGCTGCGCGGGCGCACCTCGATCAAGCCCTCCTCGGCGAGGCGGTCCATCGCTTGGCGCACAGGCATCTGACTCACGTCCATCTCGTTTGCGAGATCCGGGATGGAGAGCCGTTCTCCCGGACGGAAGCGCTCGTCGAGGATCGCCCTGAGCACCTCCTCGTAAACGTAGTCGGAGATTCTCTGGCGCGGCGCCGGCTGCAGCCCGTTCGGCGGCGAGCCGTTGGTTGCAGCAGGCGCTGTCCGGTCACGTGGTGCGCTCATTTGGAGGCCTCCTCTTCGACTCCGTGCGGTGTCAGGGCGTGCAGGACTGCGAGGGCGACTGGATGCATGAATCCCATGACGATAAATATCATGCCGTAGGAGTAGTTCTCCACGACGAAGCCGGTGATGCCGGTGAAGATCACGCCGCCGAGGGAACTGCCGAGACCCACGATGCCGGCGGCCGAGCCGACGACCGCAGTGGGGTAGATGTCATTCGTCATGGTCATTAGATTCGTCTTCCACGCCATGTGCGCGAACGTGACGACGCAAATTGCCGCGACCGCGACCGCTGCGGAATCGCTGCCGGGTACGATCAAGCTCAGTGGCATTACCGCAGCGGCCGGCAGCATGACCCATTTGCGAGCCCGCACCGGTGCCATGCCGCGGCTAATAAGCCTCCCGGACAACCATCCTCCGGCAAGGGCCCCGAGATCGGCCGTGAGGAAGGGCACCCAAGTGGTCAGGCCGATCGCCACGATGCTGAACCCGCGTTCGTCGCTGAGATACTTTGGCAGCCAGAACAGATAAAACCACCAGACCGGATCGGCCAGCAGCCGGGCGCCGAACAGTGCCCAGGTCTGCCGGAAACCGAACAGCGAGACCCACCGGATCCGTGTGCGGGTGCGGGCGGTATCGCCAGATTCGAGCAGTGCGCGTTCCTCCTGCGTGACGCGTGCGTGTCGGCTCGGAACCCAATACCAGCGGAGCCAGACCGCCAGCCAGATAAAGCCCACTAGGCCGGTGACTACGAAGGCGATGCGCCAGCCCCACAGGGTGAAGATCAGAACGATCAGCGGCGGTGCCAGGATCGCGCCGGTGGACGCGGCTGCGTTGACCAAGCCGTTCGCGAAGCCGCGCTCGCGGGGAGGGAACCACTCCGAAATGGCCTTCTCGGCCGCTAGGAAATTGCCCGACTCCCCCATGCCCAGCAGCGCTCGGCAAATGCCCAGCCCGAGCGCGTTGCGCGTCAGGGCGTGGGCGGCGTTGGCGAGCGACCACCAGACCATGGATGTCGCGAGTGCCGCGCGCGTTCCCCAGCGGTCGATAATCCGGCCCCAGACTATGTACATCCCCGCGTAGCAGATCAGGAACGCCTGCACGACTTGCGAGTACTCGATATCGTTGAGCCCTAGATCGGAGGTGATCTCCGATGCCAGCACTGACAGCGTTTGGCGGTCGATGTAGTTGATGACGGTGGCGGCGAACAACAGCGCCGCGATGCGCCAGCGGATATTCGGGATCAGCTGCGCGGCCATGTTCATGCCACCCGGTAGGCCGCGAGGGCCTCTTCGTCAAACTCGGCCCCGATTCCGGCTCTTTCGGGCACCATGGCCGCGCCCGTGCGAGCTGCTAGAGGCTCGCGCAGGATCGCATTGCCGAAGGGCCGGTCCAGCAAGGTGCCGCCCTCCATGATCACGGTGTTCGGCAGGTGCGCCGCAAGATGCACAGATGCGGCCCAGTACAGGGCGGTTCCCGTGCTGATGTGCGGGGAAAACAGCACTCCGTGCAGATCTGCCAAGATGGCGATCCGGCGGCATTCGCTGATGCCGCCGGCGCGGCAGACATCCGGGTTCACCATGTCGACGGCGCGCGCCGCGAACAGGTCCCGGAACTGGTAGCGGTTCGAGAACGTCTCGCCGGCGCACAGCGGGGTCTTGAGCGCCGCCTTGAGCTCGCTGTAGCCCGCGCTGTCCTCTGGCAGCAGCGCATCTTCCCACCAGCCTATGTTGGGCAGGGCATCCAACCGTTGCCCGACCGCCCGGGCTTCGTGGACCTTGTAGGCCCCGAGCGAATCGACGAGCAACTGGCCGTTGCTGCCGATGGCATGCGAGACTGCCTCGACCCGCTCCACGCTGGCAGTGCCCGGTCCCTTGCTCAGGCCCATCTTCACGGCACCGAAGCCGCGATCGAGTTGCTGGAGGGCGCTCTCAGCTAGGGCCTGCGGCGTGCCGCCGCCGATTCCCGCATACGTCGGGACCGAGTCCCGGTACTTGCCGCCGAGGATGCGGTAAAGCGGCTGGCCGAGGTACTTGCCGAGCAGGTCCCACAGGGCCAAATCCACGCCCGCGATCGATTCGGTGTAGAAGCCGGTCGCGTATCCGCGCAGGCGTTGGCTGGAGTAGAGCTTCTCCCATAGCGGCTCGACTTGCCGGGCATCCTGCCCGATCAGAATTGGCGCAAGCAGGTCGCGGATGACGGCGGCATGCACGCGCGGCGCCGCAGGCGCGTGACACTCGCCCCAGCCGACCAGGCCGTCCTTCGTGGTTACCTTGACCAGCGTCGCCTGGGTCGCGCCCCGAAATCGGCTCGGCGAGGCGTGGTCTAGCCGGTTCCAGAGCCCCGCGCCTCCGGTCGAATGCCCGACCGGAGGCATCTCGATGTACCACTCTGGCGGCTTCTCGCCTCGCGGCGAGCGGATGACCACAGGCTCAACGCTGTCAATGCTCAGCGGTCCGTTGCCGCTGGCGAAGAGGCGGCTAGAGAGCGCAGCGGATGCGGCCAGTCCGAGAGAACCCTTGAAGAAGCGTCTGCGGGAACTGCTGCAGGAGCTGTTTGCCACCATCAGGGAATGTCTGGAATGTCTTGCACGCAGCGGAACCCCAAGTTGGGCGTGCGCTGGTTGGGCCTGACCCAGTTGCGAAAGAAAACGGTGATTCGATTGGGGCCGTTGGACCACGCGCCGCCGCGCACGATGCGGTACATCCCTTCGGCGGGCCCCTGCGGGTTGGCGGCCGGGCTCGACTCGTAGTAGGTCCGGTCAAACCAGTCATGGCACCATTCGGCCACGTTTCCGGCCATGTCGTGCAGTCCGAACGCGTTGGGCGGATGCTGCCCGACCGCGCCTGGCCCCAGCGGTGTCCCGAAGCGTGCCTTCTTGCGGTCTGGCTTGTCTTCGCCCCACGGATAGGTGGCTTCCTCTAGGCCACCGCGGGCGGCGCGTTCCCACTCTGCCTCGGTCGGCAGGCGCTGGCCCTTCCAAGCGCAGAAGCCTCGGGCGTCGTCCCAGTCGACGTTGTAGACCGGGATGTCGGCGAGTTCCGCGGGCATCTTCCCGCCCAGCCAGTGATAGGGCATCCGCCAGCCGGTAGCCTTCACAAAGTCCGCATAGGCGCCGTGCGTGACCTCGGTCGCGTCCATCCAGATGGCGTCTACCCGCACCCGGTGTGCGGGGATGTCATCCAACAGGATTCGCGGCCGCATTCCCGATTCGTCGTCCGAGTTGAGCGTGCTGCGGCCCATGCCGAATTCGCCGGCCGGAATCTCGACCATGCCCTTCGGCGGCGCCTGATGGCCCTCCGCCGAGCCATTAGTTGACTGTGCGCCGATGCTGCCGACTGCGAGCAGGGCAATCAGGATCGCGGCGCATCGGCTCACACACATCAGGCGAAGAGTTCCTCGATCTCGTCTGGCACGCACGGCTCGGTCGCTCCCAATTGATCGGTGTACCGGTAGATGCGCCTGGAAGGAGTGTTCGTGATCTCTTTGAGCCAGTCGATGCCCAACGCCGAGTACACCGAGGCGACGATATTCTCGGTCTTGGGCTGCATGCCATACTTCCAGCCGGTCTCCAACGCGTGCTCGCCCGCCGCGTCGGTGCGCCCGATCAGCTGGCCGCCGCGCACGCCTCCGCCCGCGAACAGGCCGATGTAGACCTGGTTGTAGTGGTGTCGGCCTTGGACTAGGTTCAAGGCGCCCGGCACGCGCCCGAATTCCGTCGGTACCGCGATGATCGTTTCGTCAAGCAGCGTCATGGATGGATCGCGGGGGGAAGGGGTTGCTTCAAGGTCCCGCATCAGATTGGCCATCGCCCGGTCCAAGTCGTTGCAGTGCTTGTAGTGGTTCGACCCGGCGTTATGGTCGTAGATCCGCTTGTGGTGGTCCCAACCGCCATGCTTGACGTGCACATAGCGGGTGCCAGCATCTGCCAATACGAGGTTGCGCGCCAGCAGGCAGCCGCGCCCCACGTCGTTGTCGCCGTAGCGTTCCTTGTCCGACGGATCCGCTTCCAGCGCCTGTGGCCAACGCGAATCGCCCAGCACGTGGTAGGCCTCCTCTTGGAATGACCGGAAGGCGCTCATGGAAGGCCCGCGGACGCCGAAGTCCCGCCGGACCGCCTGCTCAAGGTCGCCGAGCAGGCGGAAGCGCTCTTCCAGCATTGCCAGCGCCTCACCCTTGGCCGTCACGCTGCCGGCCCCCTTGCCGGCGTCGATGTCGAGCCCGGAGAAACGAGGATGGAAGAAGCCGCTCGGCAGCGCTAGATTGCCTAGATTGCAACTCACGAAGGTGGGGAAGGTGTCGCTCTCGCGCCGCTGCGGTTCCAATTCTGCCGCGACCACCGTTCCCACCGGAGGAATCTCGGCGGCCTGGGCTGGGTTGAGCGGACGCCCCGCCCGGGTGTAGTACTCGCCGCGAAAGTGGACAACCTCGTGGCTCTTGAACGTCCGCACGACGGAGACCTTGTCCATCATTTGCGACAGTTCCGGGAAGAGCCGGTACGGCAGGTAGAAGCCCTTGCGTACCTCGCGCACGTCGAAATCGGCTTGTGTGCCGGCGTCTTCCTTGAAATCGAAGGTATCGACGTGGCTGATGGCCCCGGCGGCCTCGACGACGATCGCGAAGCGAGCCGTGCCGCGTGGGTTGGTCCGGCCCCCGGCGCGGGCGCGCTGCGGCCAGAGGCCCTCGCCTACGATCCCGCCGAGCAAGCTGCCTGCTCCGAGCCGCAGCGTATCACGCCGCGTTGGTGCCAAATCTCGAACTGTTCGCATGTCTCGATCTCCGTCTGGGACTGTCCGGCCTAGTAGTTGAATAGGAACTCGGGCTTGTTCACCAAGGCCCACTGCAGGTTCTCCAAGCCTTGTGCGGGGTCGTCCCGCATGGCCGCCAAGGCGACTTCGAGCTCGCCCTCGAGTGGCCGTCGCGAGAGTGTCGCTAGGTAGAGCCGTTCCGTCAGGCCGCGATGCACCGCGGTCTGCAGCTCGGAACGCTGCGGGCTTGCACCGGTTGCCGCGCGCCAGCCAGCGGCTGCCACGATATTGTCGCGCTCCAAGTCCGACAGCATTTCAGCGACTCTCCCAGCGCCGTCGGACTGGACCCGGTCCAGCACCATCTGCGAGTTCATCATCAGCATGGCTTGCAGGGACGATGCCGGCGTGCGGGCCGGAAATTGATCCCGGCTCTGCTGGCCGAATGCTCGCATGAACTCGGCCACTTCCGAACCGACATAGCTCGGGTCGAGGAGTTGGCGGGCCATATCGGCCTTGCTTTCGCCGCTGCCGTAGCCGCCCGGCACCGCCGTTGCGGTCACCAGGGAATCGTGCAGTTGCACCGGGCTGAGCATCTTGACGTAGCGGCGGGCGAAGTAGCGGCCGTACTCGGGCTTCCACTCGCCTTCGAAGCGCGACGAGAGTTGGTAAGCGCTCGATTGTGCAATCGTGCGCACCAAGTGCTTGAAGCTGAAATTGCTCCGTTGGAAATCCTTGGCGAGATCGTCTAGCAGATAGGGATGGCTCGGCTGCACGGTCCAGCCCTCGGGAATGTCGTCGCTGGGGTAGTATCGGGCCAGGTCGAAACCGTCTAGTGGCTCTACGATGCCAACGCCCATCAACTCCGCCCAGATCCGGTTCACGGTCGCGCGTGCGAATTGGATGTGCCCCGTGAGCAGGCGCGCCAGCTCGTCCCTCGGCAGGACCCCCCGGCGGGCCGGCTCGTCGTTGAGGATGAACTTGGGCTCGTTCGAACCCCCGGTGCGCGGGACGCGCACGATGCTCTCGCTGAGGGTCGGGTATCCCGGCTCGACGTCGTCCACCGTGTATTCGGTGTTCGCCTGGAAGCCGTTCTCCCAGTTCATGATCATGCGCGTCTTGCCAAAGAAAGCCGCCTGGCGGAAGAAGTCCTCGCGGGTCAGGCCGGTCAAGTAGAGGTTGACTTGCTCGAGGTGGTTCGCACCGTCGTGGCACGAAACGCAGCCTAGGTTCAGGCCCAACAGGGTCTTGCCGTAGGTGATCGTGAACTCGTCGATCGAGTCCGCCCGGTTGACCAGGTCATGGGCGTCCGGCTCGTCCGGGTCGTCCTTGGCCTTGACGAAATCGCGCGCGAAGAACAGCGCTCCCGGCGAGGTGTGGCTGCTCTTGCCCCCTTGCGTCAGCAGGTCGGTCACGACGTCAGCGTAGGAGCGGTCCAGCGTGAGCCATTCGTGGGTCCAGAAGCGGAACAGGTTCTTGCCGTGGCCCATGCGCTGACCGGCCCGGAAGACATCCTCGAAGTAGTAGGCCCAGCGCTCTATGAATTCTTCGCTGGCGATGAGTTCGTCGATCAGTCGGTCGCGCTTGTCCGGGCCCTCGCCCGCCTCGAAGGACAGCACCTCCTCCAGCGTGGGAATGCGGCCGATCAGGTCAAGGTAGGCGCGGCGCTGGAACTCGCCGTCGGGGGCCAGCCCGGCGTGCGGCACGCTGTCGCGCTCGATCTTGGCGAAGATGGCCTCGTCGATGAAATTCCGGCGCGCCACTGCAGTCGGTTCCGGGGCCACCGGCCGTAGCGAACCGGCGTGCGTGGTTACCGTTTCGGCTATGTCGGAAGCTTGCGGGGCCGGGTGCTCGAACGACCGGTGGGCTTGGTCGGCGCGCGCAGCCGCTTCTGGCGACAGCTCTCCGCTTGGCTCAGGCGCTGCCCAGAGCGAGGCCGTCAGCACAAGCGCGAGGGCTAGCAAGAGCGGGTGGGCCGACAGGCCCTGGCTGGCGCTTGCGATCAGGTCTTGGTTTGTCATTCGAGTCTGCCCACCTCGCGTTCGTGCGCGACGCCCGGCGGTGCCGGACGCCGCGCTCCAAGCCATCGGCTAGAAGATGACCTTCAAGCCGAATTGGATGACGCGCGCGTCGCGCGCACTTGTAATTGTGCCAAACGTGGCCGACCGATTGAAGCCGTCGGCACCTGCCGTGAACGCCGTGTTCGGAGCGTTGCGGCGACCCCCCAGGTTCACGCGATTGAGGAAGTTGAAGGCCTCGGCACGGAACTGGACATTGACGCGCTCGCCCACGAAGGTGTCCTTGATCAGCGACAAGTCGAAATTGACCGTGCCCGGACCGCGCACGTCGGGCAGGGCCCGTCCCACGTCGCCGAAAGTGAAGTCGGGCGGGTTGACGAACTGTTCGGTGTCAAACCAGCGCTCTGCCGTCGGATTGCTCAGCTTGGCGCTCTGGCCGGTCGAGTTGGGGCGGTTGGCCTGGAAGTTGCTCGCACCGCGAACGATCAGGGGCAATCCGTCTTGGATCGTGCCAATGGAGTTGATCTGCCAACCCCCGATCAGCTTGTTGATGCCCGCGGACGAGCCGCGTCCGAACGGCAGTTCGTAGAGCACGCTGAGGACCGCCCGCTTGGCCACGTCGGTTGGATCGATGGAGCGCTGCACCTGGCGGTCGTACAAGCCGTCTTGGTAGCTGTTCTCGTTGGTCTGTTCGACCGAGCCGAAGTCCACCGGCACCTGTGTCGAATCGCTGATCTTCTTGCCCCCGGTGAAGGCGAAGTGCAGCAGCAGGCCGTCCTTCAAGGGCCGCTTGATGTTGAACTGGACCTGGTGCGACAGGTAGTTGCCCATGCGCGGGTTGAAGATATTCACCGAAGTGAAGTGCGGAAACTCCTTCAGGGACTGTTCGTATGTGATCGTCTTGCCGCCGAGGCCGCCCGGCACGAGGCCTGCGTTGGGGTTCGGCACTCGGTCGTTGAGCGATTGCTGCAACTCGTAGCGCCACGAAGGCGGCAGCTGGTTGAGGTTGTACCCGTTCGCCGAGAAATGGTTGCCCTTGTTTCCTGCGTACGTGATGTCGAAGAACCAGTCACCTGTCTGGTGCTGGATCGATGCGTTCCACTGCTGCGTGATCGGAGTGGTGGGATCCGATTCGCGCAGATTCACGCTCTGGCCCAGCCTCGCGCCCGGGCCCGCCGACACGCCCGGAGTCTCCGCAAACGGGAAGGGGAATCCATCGGAGAAGCGGAAGGCCTTCTCGTTGGGCGTCGAGGTCGTGTAGTTGGTGCGGGTGCGGGAGAACAGGTTGATGTCTCCGGTGAAGCGCCGGAAGAAGATCGAGGCGTAGTACACGCCGTAGCCGCCGCGAAGGACGGTCTTGCCTTGGCCCGTGACGTCATAGGCGAAGCCGATCCGCGGGCCGAAGTCGTTGTAGTCCTCCTCCATAAATGTCCTCGGCTGGCCGTCCACTCCCGCAAAGACCGTGCAGCCGCGCAGGCCTGAGCCGGGCTCGGTGCAGTTCGGATCGAAGTTGATCTGGCCGTTGTTGCGCTCGTAGGGCTTCTGTTGGAAGTCCCAGCGCAGGCCAAGATTTACGGTGAGGCGGGGACTAACTTTCCAGTCGTCCTGCACGAAGACGGCCCAGTTGAAGCCGTGCCACGAGTTGCCGAGAATCCGGTCAATACCTGCAGAGGCCACGTCGCCGGTGAGGAATTGCGCTAGGTCGAAGCCGGTGCCGGCGGGAGCCTGCGGGTTTCTCGTCAGGGCGCCGAAGCGGAAGAAGCCGGACAGGGCGCCGCCCTGGCGGTTGCCGCCGTAGAGGTCGCGGGCGTTCACGCCGAATTTCATGGTGTGGTTGCCCGTGATCTTGGTGATCATGTTCTGGATGTCCCAGTTCAGCGAACTGCGTTTGCCCAAGGCACCTCCACCGATGGTTGGGTACGGGCTGACGCTGATCTGCGGCACCTGATCGCCCGGGATGCTGTCCGGCAGGCCGATCTGCTGCGCGTAGCCCAGATGGTTGCCCACGGTCTCGAACAGGAATAGCTGGCGACTGGTGCCCACTCGCAGGTTGTTGATCAGCGTGGGCGAGAATGTGTGTGTGTCGGAAAACGCGAAGTTGCGGTTGGTTTGGTCGTCGAACCGGTTGCGGCCGACGTTGGGGTCGGTGAAGACATCGTTGGATGATGGCTGGTGCCGGGCCGAGGTATAGCGGCCGAAGAACGAGTTCTTGTCGCTGAAGCGGTGGTCGATCTTTAGGTTCCATTGCGACCAGTTCACTTTCCGGTTCTGCGAGTCTTGGAAGTTCTGGCTGAACGTGTACTCGTTGGAGGGCGTCTTGTTAGGCGCCGGGTACCACGGCAGCACATTGCGCGCAGCCGGATCGAATCTCTCCTGCGGGACGATGTTGTTGGGGTAGCGGTCGCGGACCACGCCCCCGCCGTCCGGGTTTGGCCGGGTGGTGTCCGGGTCGAACAGGGGGATGATGTCACCCCTTGCAGTGCGGAGGTTGCCGAACCTGCCTTCGAGGAAGTCGGGAACCGGCACGGTGCGGATGCGGGGGCTGCTGCGCCCGAGGCGGTACTCTTCCCAGTTGAAGAATCCAAACGTGCGGTTCTTGATGAGCGGGCCGCCAACCGATGCGCCGTATTGGTTGTAGCGCAGAGGCAGGCGAGTTCTGGCAAACGCGTTCCGTGCGTCCATCTTGTCGTTGCGCAGGAATTCGTACGCCGTGCCATGGATGTCGTTCGTGCCTGAGCGCGTCACGAGGTTGATGGCCCCGCCTGCGGTGTAGCCGAACTCGCTCGACATGGTGCCGCTTTGCACCTTGAACTCCTGCACCGAGTCCACCGCGATCGGCACGCCTACCTCGCCGACATAGCTCAGGATGTTGTTGTTGCCGTCGAGCATCTGCGCGTTCATCGAGTTGGGGCTGCCGTTGATGGAAAGCGACGAGAGCTGGATGCCCCTGTCGCCGAAGCCCGAATTGGTCGGGCCAGCGTTCGACACCACGCCGGCCGTGAGCATGGTCAGGGCCAGAGCGCCACGTCCGTTGATCGGCAGGTCGGTCACGCGCTTGCGTTCGATGACCTCGCCCAGCGTCGCGCCTCCGGTATCGATCAGCGGAGCCTCGCCCACGACCTCCACGACTTCGGTCAGTTGGCCGATTTCCAGTGTCACGTTGATGTCGGCGTTCTGGCCGACTTGCAACGTCACGCCTGAGCGCAAGGTGCGCCGGAAGCCGTCCGACTCGACCGCAATCTCGTAGGTCCCGACCACCATGCCTGGTGCCACGTACAGTCCGTTTTCGTTGGACGATGTCGCAAAGGCCGCGTTTGTCTCGGTGTTGCGAACTTCGACTTGGGCTCCCGGGATCACCGCCCCCGTTGCATCGGTGACGATTCCGGAAATCGTGCCGGTACTCTGCTGGGCCAGCGCCAAGGGCGCTAGGCACAGCAGCAGCAGAGCCAAGCAAAGCCTCTGAGTGTGCATCGTAAGCCTCCTCTTTGAAATCTGTTATAACAGACCTGCTTCATGCTAGGCTCCTCTGAGACTGCTGTCAAGCGGATCTTGCGAATATTCTTGGGTTGCGGCGGTCAGTGGGGGAACAGCCGGGCTGACTGGTGCAGGACTCGGCGTGGAAGTCTTCCGCAGCAAGAGATGCGCTAGGCCCTGTTGCGCCGCGAGCCTTGGGTAGGCCGTCGCTAGCCAACCATTCGCTCTAGCACCTCACATGCCCATTCGCGTATACCGTATGATCGAGAATTACTTGACAGATAGCCTGAATCGATCATATGATAGGTCTAGTTGGAAATGAGCGCCTCCGATGCCACTTGGAAGCGCGGCCCCGGCATCAATCCGGAGACACGGAATCAACTGGTCAAGCGAGCACGTAGTTCCAAGACTCGGGACCAAGAGTTCAGGAGCGATCGGCCCACGGATTGGAGGCCGACTACGGTGCGGAACCGTGAAGGGGAGGTGGCCTGATTCTTCACGCCAACAACAGCTTGGGAGTTTATCGCCTCGAGACTGGAGGCTGGTGAGGAAGTCGAGGTGATCGATCTTCGAATGCCACGGGGAAGCAAGGGCTATGTCATGAAGATCGATCTCGGACTTGGCTTGCCCAAACTGTATGTGAAGCTGCAATTGGTGTCCAAGAAGGTGATCGGGCGAAGCTTCCACTATTCCGAGTAATGGTCAACGGAGGACAGACGATGGAATCAGATCGAAGGCTTCGGCCTCCAACCGGTAGTTCGACGGACGATCTCGAGTGCCCACTATGCGATAGCAAGTCGGTCGAGACGACTTTGCATACCGACGAATTCAAGTACGGATCCGACGATTCCGCGGTCACTCTTCGGGTCGAGCTTCCTGTTCGGCGATGCACGGACTGTGGGTTCGACTTCATTGACCACGAGGGAGAACAGCTTCAGCACGAAGCGGTGTGTCGTCACCTCGGGGTTCTGACTCCGGCCGAGGTGCGCGAGGTTCGGGAACGCTACGGAATGACCAGAGTCGCTTTTGCTGAGGCCACCGGCCTCGGCGAGGCTACCTTGGGTCGTTGGGAGACCGGCGCGGTGGTCCAGAACAGGGCGAACGATCTCTATTTGAGGCTGACACGTTTTCCGCTGGTGATGACGCTTCTCCAGCGCCTGTCGGTTCATGAATCCGAACCCACTCCGGAGCCCGGCGCCACCGCTCGAAAATTCCAGAAACTGGATCTCGACAACAGAGTCCTCCAAATGCAGTCAAGATTCCAACTCCGACCGGACGAGTCTCAGGCAGCAGCGTAATTCAAGATGTACGTGACGACGTTCTATTCCTTCAAAGGAGGAGTAGGAAGAAGCATGGCGCTCGCCAACGTTGCAGCCGAGTTGGCGCAACGAGGTCGTCGCGTGCTTGCTGTGGACTTCGATCTTGAGGCACCTGGTCTCGACACGTTCGACCTGACACCTGCCGAGGGCTCCGTTCCCGGGATAGTCGACTTTGTCGGCGAATATCTCGCCACCGGCCAAGCTCCCGCGGTTGACAAGTTCATATTCGAGTCACCGGGTGTCGGGGCCGATGGTGGGGCGCTCTGGTTCATGCCGTCCGGTGCTCACAACGATAACTACGCGAACTCATTGGCGGGGATCGACTGGGGCGAGCTCTATCAGCGACACGATGGCTATTTGCTCTTTGAGGACTTGAAGGAGCAATGGAAGGACTGTATCAGGCCCGACTATGTGTTGATCGATTCTCGCGCGGGTCATACCGATGTCGGGGGGATCTGCACGCGACAACTTCCTGATTCGGTCGCGATCCTATTCTTTCCCAATCTCCAAAATTTTCGCGGCCTGACTAAGGTGGTCCAAGACATACGCGCGGAAGCTGATGTGCTCGGAAAGAAGCCAATTCACTTGCATTTCATTCTGTCGAATGTGCCGGACCTAGATGATGAAGACGGGATTCTAGGGGGGATCATCCACAGCTTCGAAGAGGGCCTAGGGTTCGATGATCCCTTGATAATCCATCGATACGATAGCCTAGCGCTCCTGAATCAGGAGGTCTTCACAAAGACTCGTCCGTCAAGTCGGCTTGCCAAGGAATACCACTCCGTCGTAAAGGAGATCATGAGGCACAATCCCCTCGACAGGGATGGCGCGCTCGATTTTCTGCAGAACGTAGACCTACTTGGGGGACTGCCGCGGTCTCGCGAGAATTGGCAACTCCAGCAAAGGAAAATCGCAGAGCACCTCAAGATCGTGCAGGAGAATTACCAGAATGACGGAGAAATCCTCTTCCGGCTCGGATGCATCCCTGATAGGCTTGGGCGCTTGAAGGCGGCCGCAAAGCGGTTTGACAGGTCGATTGAGGCGGGATACCACACCCCCGAAGTCTTTCTAAGGCGCGCACAAATTCGAAACGTCGAATTCGAAGACACCAAAGGTGCCCACGAAGACGCGGTGAATGTTATCAACCACCTTCAGGCGTCCACAGACCAAGTGCTCCAAGCCCTAAACAGCATCGGGACAGACAACCTAGAAAGCGTCCGGAACATGAGCGGTCTGCTATCGCGGCCACCCCATGATCGGATCTGGATTGCCAAGGAATTCAATACAACAAGGGCCGAGGCAAAGTTTGCACTCAACATCCTTCGGCCATTGCAGACGGAGTCGGGGCTATCGGCGGACCTAGTCGATGCGGCAAGTGAAGCCTTGGTTCTGCAGTCCATCGCGGTGGGCAGATTCGCAGACGCCATTGAGGCCATCCAGCGGCAGGAGTCGGATTTGCAAGCGATGAGCATCGCTCAAGCATTCAACTATGGGATGGCACTATGGGGCGAAACTGGTCAGATTGTCCGCGAACCGTTCGAACCTGTCTTGAATCTTGAGTTGCCGCGCCCCGATGAACGACCAACCCCAAACATGATGCAGTGCATAGCTGTAGCATTTTGGGCAGTCGGAAGAATCCAAGATGCCAAGCAGGCCGCGACCAGTGCAATTCTATTCAGTAGCTCGCGCAACGAACAGGAGTTCAGTTGCTGGCGGTACCTCCAAGTGCCGAGCGACCAGTTTGAGCGCGACGTTAATGAATTGCAGAAATTGATTGATGGTGACAAGAGTGTCAAACCGCTCTTCCGATCTTTGAGCGAGCAGGCAGCCTCTCTCGGAATCCGTACCTGATCACACTCGTCCCCGAGTACTGAGACGCGCGCTTGCTGTGGACTTAGATCTTACGGTGCCTGGCCTCGATACCTTCGATCTGCCGAAGACTGAGGGTCTGGTGCTTGGGGTAGTCGACGTCGTCGATGAGCACCTAGCGACCGGCAGAGCTCCCGCCATTGAGATGTTTGTAATTGAGTCGAGAGGTTGGGGCATCAGTTCGGGGATCGTCAAGGGCCTCTACCAGACCGCCAAAGCCGCAACTGGCGAAGGAACTTCCAAGCGGTCAGGATGGCAGGCCATTGCCGCCGGATGCCAAGGCCGGTGAACTCGCAATTGCGCCGGAAGCTACGGCAGGTCGCGAGACCGTGAATCGAATCCGTGCTGTCGGGACGCGCTCAGCCCACCAGGGAGAACCCGACTGAAGCAAGATGATGATCGAACGAGAACGCCCGTCCGATGCCGTAACTTGACATCAGCACAAAGCTCGTCGCATCAACGGCCGACAGCTTGTGTAGGTCGCGGCGAGTGTAGTACTGCCAGGCCTTCCTCATGTCAGCTTCGGTGCATGCCAGCACACGGAAGTCTGTGATCGAATCCAGTGATTCCTTCCATTTCACGGCGACATCCCGGGTCGCATGTCGATTGATGAACGTGATTGTCTCGAGCACCACAGGCACAGATGTGACAATGCGAGCGTGACTCTCCGCCATCTCCTCCCACGCCTTCAATGCTCTGGCATGGAATGGATCGCGCCTGAGCACCAGCGCAATCCACGCGCCGGTATCAACGAATACCTTTTAGCGCGAGCGCATCAGACTTCGTCGTAGATCGCATCGTGCTCGACAGAGGTCCTCGTCGGTGTTCCGTCCCATAGGGCGACCGGACCACTGCAATCCGGTCGAAGCCACACCCGACGAACCGCCTCGCGAACTAGGTCCGCTACGCTCCGCCCGGTTCGCCTCGCTTGTGAACGAAGTTCCTCTAGATCCTCATCTGGAAAATAGACCTGCGCCTTCGTCATATGTGTCAGGTTAAGTTTATAAGTGACACAAATCAACCGCCCAGCAGGAAGGGATGCACGGTGACGTGCAACTGGGCGTGGAGTCGCTAGTCGGTCCAGACGCTTGGAGTCTAGCCCGGCAAGCGCTCGACGGCGGTGGCGCAAGAGAGGCACACGCCGCCGAGAGACGGATGGCGAGCTGCAGCTCCGTTCGGTGTTCGACCGGGCCCCGTCGCCTCCCCTGGCGGTGACCGAACGCCTCCATATTGGCGAGCTCTGCAGACCAACTAGTGGCGCTCAGCGCGGCAAACCGAGCTTACAGCTTTCGTCCCAGTCGAGAGCGGCCTCAAGCTCCCCGCCGAATTCTCGTCAGCCGGTCACTGGCGGACTTGCCTTGGCATAATGGGCCGAGAGCCATCCCCATGCCGAAACTGCCAATCCTGCTGGTTGTCCTCTCGGGCGCAGCGATCGCACAAACGGACCGCCCGAACATTCTGTTTGCAATCTCGGACGACCAGTCAGCGATGCATGCCGGAGCGTATGGCGATACCTCCAACAAGACCCCCGCCTTCGACCGCATCGCCCGCGAGGGCGTGCTGTTCAACTACGCCGCGACAGCTGCCCCGTCCTGCGCCCCTTCGCGCAGCGCAATCCTGACCGGCCGCAACATTTGGGAGGTCGAAGAAGGCGGGATCCTGCTAGGCATCCTGCGATCCAAGTTCACGGTGTTCCCGCTGCTGCTAGCCGATGCAGGCTATGAGCTGGGCGCTACCGGCAAGACCTGGGGGCCGGGCCGGCTGGAGGGCTGGGATCGCGACATCTTCGGGAATCGGATCACCACGCACAAGCTGCCGGAGGCGGACCGTCGGCCCGGGCTGAACGAGCTCGACTACGCAGCCAACTTTGATGAGTTCTTCGCCAATCGCGACAAGAGCCAGCCCTTCTTCTTCTGGCTGGGGACTTCCGAACCCCACCAGCGGTACGACATCGGAGCGTGGCAGCGGGCCGGTAAGAAACTCGAAGACGCGCGGCTGCCCGGCGCGTTGCCCGACCGTCCCGAAGTACGCGGGGAAATCTTGGACTACGGGATCGAGATCGAGCACTTCGACAATCACTTGGCTCGGGCTCTGAAGACGCTTGAGGACGCAGGGGAACTCGACAACACCCTGGTCATTGTCACCAGCGATCACGGCAACCCGCTGCCGCGCTCCAAGTGCAATCTGTACGACTCCGGAATCCAAGTGCCGCTTGCCATGCGTCTGCCGGGCGTGATTCCCGGCGGTCGCAATGTAGACGACTTAGCCAGCTTGGTGGACATTGCGCCCACGATCTTGGACGCTGCTTCGGTAGAGGTGCCGGAAGTGATGTCGGGTCGCAGCCTGTGGCGCATTGCCCGCTCAGAGAAGTCAGGGTTGGTGGATGCCTCGCGGGATTTCGTGGTGGCTGCCTTTGAGCGCCACACCATCGCCAGACGGGGCGGTGTGGGCTATCCGATGCGGGCGATCCGCACCCACCGATATGCCTACATTCGCAACTACGAGCCGGATCGCTGGCCGGCCGGCGACCCCGACTATAATGCCCCGCCGCAGGGTTTCTTCGGCGATGTGGATCGCGGCGTGACGAAAGCGTTCCTGATGGCCAACGCGTTGGATCCGGAGATCAGGCCCTACTACCTGATGGCCTACGGGCGCCGTCCGGCTGAGGAACTGTACGACATCCAGAACGACCCGCATCAGTTGCGCAACATCGCAGCGGACCCCGCCTCGGCCCGGGTCAAGCAGGAACTGCTGTGGAGGCTCAATGCCTACCTGCAGGAACATGGCGATCCGCGCCAGCGCGGTGAGGCGCCATGGGACTCGTACCCGTTTGTCGGCAGCTGGAGGCTGCTGGACAATCCCGAGTGGAAGCTTGAGGGGATGCCAGCACCGCTGCCGTGAGATTGAATCAGATCCGCTGAGATTGCGGTGGGTATCTCACTGGGGCCTTGATGCTGACATGTCGAAGACGGCCGGGCGTCCCGCTGTGCGATCCGCACCATGCTCCTGCAAACCGTGCTCCGCGTTCCACGCAGCCACTTCGTCCTCTGCGGCACGGGTGAACCAGTTGTCATAGAACGGACGTTCGGCTTCGTCCATCCAGCGGTCCAGCCGCGACCAGAGCCGTCTCCGCGTCTCAGCGTGAGCGGGATCGGCGAGGAGGTTTTCGCTCTGATAGCCGTCGGTGTTGGCCCACAGGCGGTGCTCACCTTCTGTTGTGACCGCGTAGGTGAATTCGTCTGTTACTACTGCGCGCCAGATGATCTCGTGGCGGCTGCCGCCGTTGTTCATGTTCGAGGGGTGCGCTAGAAACACTGAGTCGGGGCGGGGCGCCCCCGGCTCGCCGCGCAGCAGTCCCGACAGGTCCGTGCCCGGCAGCGAACTGGCGTATTCGGCCGAGGCCCCCAAATCAGCTTCGCTGAGTCCCGCCAGAGACACCAATGTCGGGAAAACATCGATGGTAGAGGTCGGTGCTCCCAGCCTGACATCGGCGGGAATCCGGCCGGGCCAGCGCACGAGGAAGGGAATTCTGGCGGACTCGTCGTTGGGGTGGCGCTTCTGTCCGTAGGCTACGCCGTCGACCCCTGTCATGCCGCCGTGGTCCGAGGTGTAGACGAGGATGGTCGAGCCAGCTAGATCCAACTCGTCCAACCGGTCCATCACCGTGCCGACATCGCGGTCCATGCCGCTGATCAGGGCGTGGTAGTCACGGTGCTGCTCGAAGTCGCGCGTCACGTCCAGCGGATGGAAAGGAAGTGCCTGCTCGTCGGGATACAGGGCCTGCATGTCGTCCGGGGCGTCGTGAAATGGCCCGTGCGGCGGATTGACCGAGATGATTGCAAAGAAGGGCTTGTCCTCGCGGGAAACCTGCTCGATCCATTCCAGCGCTTGAGCGGATGTGCTCGTGGAGTTCGACAGGCCCTCCCATTGCACGACTTCGCCGCCATCGACCACATAGTTGCACTTGCGGTGGTTGTTGGTGCCCGACCAGACGATCGACTTGTCGAATCCGAAGGGCCGCGCATCGCGGCCGCCGAGGTGCCACTTGCCGAAATGCCCGGTAGTGTAGCCTGCATCGTGAAACGCCCAGGCGATCGTTCCCTTGGTGGATTCGCCCTCCGGCATGTCGACGCGTTCGGCCAGCGCCATGTGGTTGGCCATCAACCCTTGCTGGTATGGCCAGCGTCCGGTCATCAGAATCGCCCGGAACGGAGTGCAGATCGGCAGGTTGACGTAGTGGCGGTCAAGCGAGACGCCCTGTTTGCGCAGATTGTCAAGGTTGGGTGTCTGAAGCTCAGGCGTCTGCGTGAAGGACATCGCACCCCAGCGGTGTGTGTCGCTCACGAACACGATCACGTTGGGATGGCTGCCCTCACGCTCGGCGGCGGGCGAGCACGCCAGAAGCAACGGCATCAGTGCGAGCCAATAGCGCAGGTGGGATGGCATGAAGGGAATTGTAGGACAGGACGGGCTCGGCTTCAGTGCCAAGTTGAGTTGGACGCTGCCAAGCCAACCAGTGCCCGGGATGATTGCTTGGAGAGGAGCGAGCCAAAGGGCGGCTCGGCGGTTGTACTATGCTGGGATTTGCGTCGGATCCGGGGTGCTCCGCCGACGCGTTCCCTGAGTTGGAGTCTACGGAGGAGTTCTGTGCGCACGCCCGTTGTTGCCGGTAACTGGAAGATGAACAAGACCGCCGCCGAAGCGGCGGAATTCGTGGATGCGGTCAGCCCGCTCATCGCCGACACCAATGGCCGCGAGGTCATCATCGCCCCGACGTTTCCGGCGTTAGCCGCTGCAGTCGCAGCCGCTAGTGGCAGCAAGATCCGTATCAGCGGGCAGAATCTGCACTGGGAAGCCAGCGGTGCCTACACGGGCGAGGTCTCGGCTGGCATGCTGGTCGAAATCGGCTGCACCCACGTGATCATCGGTCACAGCGAGCGGCGGCAGCACTTCGGCGAGACCGATGGCACGGTGCATCTCAAAACGTTGGCTGCGCTGGACGCCGGCCTGACGCCGATCGTGTGCGTTGGCGAGACCTTGGAACAACGCGAGGCCGGGAACACCGCAACGGTCCTAACGGAGCAGTTCACGGCTGGGGTTGGCGCGTTGCAGCCCGGGCAGTTCGCCGAGCTGATCTTGGCTTACGAGCCGGTTTGGGCGATCGGCACTGGACGCACCGCCACGCCGGAGATTGCCGAGGCGGCGCACCAGCAGATCCGCGCGCTGGCAGCCGAGCGGTTCGGGG
This sequence comes from Bryobacterales bacterium, assembly GCA_965207255.1. GTDB lineage: Bacteria > Acidobacteriota > Terriglobia > Bryobacterales > UBA6623 > VXMF01. The sequence goes on from OZ242276.1 coordinate 4,373,934, forward strand.
AAATGATTGCCGACGGCGTGCGCATCCTGTATGGCGGGAGTGTCAAGCCGTCCAACTTCGCTGGCCTGCTGGGTTGTCCCAATATTGATGGCGGACTCGTTGGCGGTGCCAGCCTGGACCCCGAATCCTTTGCGGCGCTGGTTCGAGCCTAGCCGGGAGGCAACAGGCATAATGGAAGAGACATGGTTATCTTGCTGACGACCTTGCACATCGTGGTGAGCTTCTTCCTCATCATCGTGGTGCTCCTGCAGAGCGGCAAAGCGGCCGATCTTGCCGGCGCGTTCGGCGGCATGGGGTCGCAGACTGCTTTTGGCCCCAGAGGCGCCGCCACGGTCTTGTCCAAAGCGACGACGACCGCGGCTGTGCTGTTCATGCTGACCTCGATCACTCTCGGGATCTGGCAAGGGCGCAACATCGTCGGCCAGTCGGTCATCGATCGCAGTGGAGTAGGCAGCGAAACGGAAGTGGAAGATACCGCTCCCGCCGAGACGGAGCCGCTCGTCCCGGCGACTTCGGAGCCTACACCGGCTGAAACGGCGGCGGAAGAAGGCGAGCAGTAGGGGCCGACCGGGCCGCAGCGAGCTTGAGATAGCAGGCGCGGACCGGATGTCGGAACGCGGAGGTGGCGGAACTGGCAGACGCGCTAGCTTGAGGTGCTAGTGGGAGCAATCCCTTGGGGGTTCGAGTCCCCCTCTCCGCACCATGCCCCGCCGCTTGCTTGCGGGGTCTGGTCGCACTTGGCCTGTGATACCGTCCAGGCGTCGCTGTTTCCGTGAACCCACCATCGCTGCTTCCCGCCAGCGGGAATCTCCATAGGCGTACAATCGTCACCGCGATGGCGATGCGCCGAGTTGGTTGGCAATGCGGCGATGCGGCCATTGGACGGGATGGGTTCGACATGAGACGCTCCGAGTTGCTTTTCTTTCTAGCTGGGATTGTGCTGCTTCTGCAGGGTTGCTCCAACGGCGAAGCGGTGGCCGCGCCCGAGTCGATCTTCTCGGACCAGCCGATCTGGAGCAGCGGCACCCAGACCTCGGGCGGGGACGGGATTGCCCGTCTGCTTGACGTGGACCGCGATGGCGACCTCGATTTCGTAACCAGCGCGCCGGAACCGCGTCGCTGGGTGGCATATCGCAACGAGGGCGGCACGATTGCGGCGGAACCGTTTTGGCAGTCAAGCGAGACGACCGATTGCGACCATATCGACGTACTGGACTTCGATCAAGATGGCTGGACGGATCTAGCGGGCACGCACGAGAGCTATTGCTCGCTGTACTTCAACCGCTCCGGTGAGTTCAATCAAACCCCCGATTGGCAGACGGGATTGATCGCCAACGCAAACCAGATCGACTTTGGCGACTTCGATCTCGATGGTGACCTGGACATGGTGATGGCTGCGGGAGAGCCGATCAACGGAGTCGCCCTGTTCGTGAACGATTCCGGCACGCCCGACCGGCAGGTGTCCCGTAAGCTAGGCCATGAGGAGTATTCCGAGTCGGCCATTTTCGCCGATTACGATGGTGATGGCGACTTAGACATCACCGCAGCCTACCGTGCGGGAAAAATTGTCCTGTTCCAAAACTCGAACGGTGACTTCGATGGGGGTACCACGATCTTTGAAGATCTCGAGAATCCGTGGACCCAGCGGCTGTACTGGCGCGATCTAAACGCCGATGGCGCGGCGGAGCTGTTCTGCGCCAAGGGGCCGTGGGGCGGCGAACTCGGGACGAGCGTGCAACTGGTCTTGCAAGAAGGCAGCGCCACGGCCGAAGTCCGCTGGCGAAGTAGTCCGGATACGGCGTTTCACGCCTTCGAGTTTGAGGACGTAGACCAAGATGGCGATCTTGACGTGATCGCATCCGACTACGCTGATGGCGGGAGCGTGGCCCTCTATCTCAACAGTGAGGCAGGGCTGGCCAGCGAACCTGCTTGGGAAGTGAAGACCAGCGGGCCAGCACACGAGGCTGTGTTGGGAGACATCGACCAAGATGGCGATCTGGACTTAGCTGTCGGTTGTCGGAACCAAGCCCATATATTCGAAAATCAGTTGGCGAGCGGCAATTAGGGCTGCAGGTCGGCTGAGAACGCGCGAGTCGGCACCGGTCGATGATTGGCGTTGCCTCTTGATCGACACCATGCCCGCACACAGTGAGCTGGTCACGGGCTGCCCTCGCTTACCCTTCCAAACGCCCTCGTCACACCGACATCCAGGCCCTCGCGCTACGCGGCTACGCAGTTGCACGCAGCTGCCCTGGCCTCCCCGAAGAGAATCTGACTGTGCGCCCCGGGATCCGCTGGCCAAGAGCGTTTCGCTTGGTATGATGACCGGACTTGAGCGTGGGTGCCAGAATTCTGCATTTCTTGGACTTCACGACTGAATTCGGTGTTGCGAGACTAGCTGTCCCATAGGCCCAAGCCGGAGAGAATTGATGGAACGGCCAGGGCAGGGAATCGATGTGTCAGACGCTGATAACAGGGCAGAAGCAGGATCCGGGTCGTTGACAGGCCGCGATAGCCTCCAAATGCCGCCCGAACTCATGCTAGATCTCGCACACAAGGTTGCGGAGATCCTAGTGAAACGCGTCGAGCACCTTCCTGAGGGTGATGCTTGGGACGGAGAGTTCCGTCAGGATCTTGACGAGCGATTCATGGCTCTACCCCCGGAGAAAGGGCGGCCGGCAGAAGATGTCATAGAAACGGCTGCGCGTGATATCTTGCCGTTGGCGCTAAGGCTGGACCACCCTCGCAGCTTCGGTTTTGTCCCCTCATCGACCACTTGGCCGGGAGTGCTGGCGGACTTCATGGCTGCAGCCCATAACATCAACCAATGCACATGGTTGGTGGCGAGCGGTGCGAGCCAGATCGAGCTAGTCGTGATCGACTGGTTCCGGTGCTGGCTTGGCTATCCGGAAAGCGCAGGGGGGCTCATGACGAGCGGCGCTTCAGCCGCTAGCGTCGACGCCTTCGTCGCAGCGCGGGAAGCTGCGGGGCACCCCGAGGGTGCGACCGTGTATATCAGCGATCAGGGGCATGGTGCGCTCACGCGCGCGGCGACGATAGTTGGCGTGAGACCGGAGAACGTTCGTACGATTCCGACCGATTCCTGCTCGCGATTGCGCATGGATGCGCTAAAGCGAGTTGTGGCCGACGACCGCGCTGCCGGGCTTAACCCCGTTGCGATTGTCGCAAACGCAGGAACAGGCAGCACGGGAGCGATCGATCCGCTGGAAGCAATGGCGGACTTCTGCGAGGCGGAAGACGTTTGGTTGCATGTCGATGCTGCCTACGGCGGCTTCGCTGTCTTGACCGAGAGGGGTAGGCGAGTCTTGCGCGGGATTGAGCGTGCCGACTCGATTGGGCTGGACGCCCACAAATGGCTCTTCCAGCCCTACGAGGCTGGCTGCCTGATGGTCAAAGACGCAGCCACGCTGGAGAACGCTTTCTCATTGCATCACGATATGCTCCAAGATACGATTTGGGGCGCGAATCACCCGAACTTCTCGGACCGCGGCTTGCAACTGAGCCGCTCAACTCGGGCCTTGAAGGTTTGGATGTCGATCCAGACCTTCGGGATGGCCGCGTTCCGGCGGGCCGTGGCCAAGGGCATGGATCTGGCGGCACGTGCGGGCGAGTACGTCCAGCAGTCTCCGACCCTAGAACTCTTGCAACCGGTATCGCTTAGTATCGTTTGCTTCCGGGTCAACCCGGCCGATAGCGGCCTCGACGAGGAATCCTTGGATGAGATCAACAAGACTGTGCTCGCCCGCATGTTTTGGGACGACCCCGCGCTGATGACATCGACCCTAGTTTCCGGCAGGACGTTGGCCCTCAGGCTCTGCATCGTGAACCACACCACGACATGGGACGACGTGAGAGAAACACTCGATGCCATCGCGAGGTTCGGAAGAGACGCGCTCGCTCACACTTCGACCTGAGTTTTGGGTTGACGAGCACCTGAGGATCGTCTTGTGCGGAACTGGCGCGGCAGCCACCGCTTGCTGCATCAGTCGATAGACCAGCAGGCCCCCGAACGGGGTGTTCTGCGGTTGAAGGGGTACCCGCCAGCGATGGGCGGTATTCGGCAAGATCCTCAGTCCGGCGATCTTGACTTAGCTCTCGGCTGTTGGGGTCAGGCCCATGTCTTCGAGAATCAGATGGCGAACGGCGCTTAAGGACGTCGAACCGGCCGGACCTAGTTGAGCTGTTCGTAGCGGAAGCGCTGGAGAGCCCATAGCGGTCCTAGCCCCTGTTCGCCCTGAGCCTTGGCGGGTGCCTGAAACACCTCGGAAGAGCTCGGGGACACAGGATGTGATCGAGCTGGGTCATCGACTGAAATAGCGTAGGGTTGGTCGTCAGATCCCCAAATCGATGTGTAGACCGGGCTCTCTTTCATGGGCCGATACCAGTCTGTTGTAGTGCGCGACCAAGTCCCTTGCCATCTCACGTCGACCTGCGCTGTCGAATCGCCCTCGTTCATACAGATTGCACGCAAGGAACTGTTCTATGTCGAGCACGTCTATGCGGTCGGCTACCCCTGCCTGCAGTGCAAGGCCTTGCGCTACGGCGAGTCCCTCTGCAGTGGTCACGACTAGCGGTTTGATCGAATCAGCCAGATTCCGTTTGCACTTTCGGATTAGGGCCTCTCCGGGGGCGGTAGTCACGTGAATCGCAACGTCCCCCACGATAAAGTCGGCATCTCGTCCTGTTCCCTCATCTGCAACGGATGCCCCATGGTGGGCGACACCGCCAAGCACGATGTCGAGCTTTGCCCCGACGAGATGCTGAATCACGGTTCCCACATACGTTGCACCGGGGGTCTGCTGCTGTCGTTTCTTGACCTGCTGCAAGAGCTCTCGAAAAATTGCCCTCAGCGACTTTGAAGTATCGAATCGAAGACGGAATGGCTGCGCATCCCAGAATTCCCGAATGCGCTCGATCCACCAATTCTCAATTGCAGGAAAGTCAGTCATCGCATCTTCGTCTAGGGTGTTCAAGAAGGCGACATAGTCTCTCATCCTTCCAACGCTTCCGCGGCTCGTTCGTCCTCCCTCTTCTGCGAGAACTCGCTCGATTCCGTGCTGCTTGAGGATTGCCTGCACGGGTACCTTGCCGAGGCCAGAGACCTGCCCCGTCGATTCTGTCAGTAGGCTCTCGGCGTCTAGCGGCAGGCCTTCACGTTGGGCATGCCGAGTAACGACAAGCCCTACGCAAAAGGCACTCTTGCCTTTGAATGAATTCTGCTTCGCGAAGGCCGCAAGACGCGACTCGAGAACTGTTGACACTGGAAGAGTGCTCCTAAATCTCGGCTAGAGGGAGAAGCAACTGGCGCGCCAGGTACCGCACTACTGGAACTGCGACTCCATCGCCCATGGCCTTGTATCCCTCGTTGTAGCTACCAATAACTCTGTAGCTGTCCCGAACACCCATCAGGCGCGCGGCCTCTCGGACGGTAACTAGCCTCGTGAAACGGTTGCCATCCTTACACAGGACGAGGTATTGGCGGCTGCTTCCTCCTTGGGGTGTGCGGAGGCAGCCAGCCTTGTTGTCAAAACGCAATTCGAGGACCTGCTTCCCGCCTCGTGTTCTCTTATATCCCGGGAATACGTTTGCCTGGCCGTCCACTTGAGCGTCCATCCGTAATCGATGATGGGGCGGAATGAGTCCTAGGTTACGCTTGGATTGCGGCTCTGTATGGGTTGGCACCCGGAAGTCGACGATCTGTTGGAGGGTGCGCGGTTTCCTTCGGGGTTCGCGGAGCGTCCACCATACGAAATCGGGAGCGTGTTCTGCGATGCGAGCGACCGCCGTGTTGTGGCACCAAGTCGGACCTTCCGCAACTAGAGTGTTTGGGATGTCCGCCGCCGCAACACCCACTACAAAGACTCGTGCTCGAGATTGAGGAACCCATCGTGCAGCATCGAGTACTACCGCACCAACTCGGTAGCCACGGTCTGACAACGCGGTATGGAGCGCCAGGTAGTGTCTTCCTTGGCTCGCAGAAACAAGGCCGATGACATTTTCTGCCACTACGACTTTTGGCCGGAACTCCATCTCGTCGATCACGCGCAGCCATTCCCAGACTAGGCCGCTACGAGAGCTTTCGATACCGTGCAGCTTGCCGGCAAGTGATAGATCTTGGCATGGGAAGCTAGCCCACGAGAGAGCAGCGTATGGCAAATCCTGACCGCGTACGTCTTCGATGCTGCCGACCGTAAGTTTCTCGGCGGGGTGGTTAGCGCTGTATGTCTCAGCTTTCTTCTCGCAGATGTCGTTTGCCCAAACGATCGAAAAACTCGAGCGCAGAGCTTCTGAAGCAAGCCCGCCACCAGCAAAGAAGTCAAGAGCAGGCGGTTTAGATTGACTCCACTGCACTGATGGTGTCGTACCGTTACCGGCTTCAGCTTCCTCGAAAGCGGGTAGGGGTCTTACCGTGGTCTCTACTCTGGCATCGACCGTTGCGTGTGCCCTTTCCCTTGACATTCCAGACTAGTAGGAACAATCCACAACCATTCGGTTGATCTCTACACTAGATCCAATTTAGCAGCATTCGAGGGGCCGTACGTCGGTTCAGTTCTTGAAATGTTCGATTTTTGACCTTTTCCTCTCTGTCTGAGCGTGCAGTGCCCTCGCACTGCGTTCCATTGCAGTTCGGTTGCGGCGCGCCTGCGCAAGCTCGTAACTCGCCTGCATGCGCATCCAGTGATCGGCAGTACCCCAGCCGATGGCTTCCAGCGCGAGCGCTATGTTTGCGGACACGCCCGCCTTGCCGTTCAGCAGGCGAGACAGCGTGCCGCGCTCGCAGCCGAGATGCGCCGCCGTCTCGGTCACGTTCCAGCTCGCTTCGTCCATGCTCTCGCGGATCAGTTCGCCCAGATGAGGTGGGTTCACCATCGGGCCGACACGATCGTTCGTAATGTTGCTCATGGTCAGCACCCCCCTTCGCTCAGTGATAGTCGACTAGGTCCACGTCCACCGCTGCCCTCGAAACGGAACACCACGCGCCAGTTGCCGAAGACAACAACGCTCCACTCACCTGCTCGGTTGCCCTTCAGGCGATGCAGTCTGAAGCCCGCTGCGTCGGCGCTTCGCGGATGCCTCGCCTCCTGCAACCGGAACAGGATGCGCCGGAGCCGTGGCGCCTGACCTGCAGGCAGCCGCGCGGGATCGTCGCCCTCGTGCAGTGCCCGCAGGCCCTTGTGCCTGATCTTCATGCTTCACTGTAACGCGCCGCAAGCGCACTCTGTGCCGGGCCCTGTGCCCGTTGTGCCTCCTGCTACCTATACGCAATAGTGACGCTCGGAAGCCGTGCGGCGGTTCGGGGCCGTATTCGCAAAGCGCCGCCGGGGCGAAATGCCGTTAACCGAACGTCTTATATTGCACGAGTGCTTGAGCAGCTAGGAAGCGGGTAGACGACTCCCTTCGGCGGTTGGCTCTCAGATCTGTCGCATTGCTGGAGAGAGATGTGGCCGGACAGTACTTGCATCCCAGATGGGTGTAAGTTACCATATATAATCGAAGAAAATACAAACAATGAACGCATATAATTCACATCCGGCGGACATCCACTCTCTCAGGGCTCTGGTCCGCGGGCACGGTTTCGGCCATACACTGCCGCAACAAGTGCAGCCTCCCCATGCGATAGCCCCGACAGGGATCGAGGAACTCGACATTCGGTTGGGCGGCGGTCTTCTGCGCGGCGCGATTTGCGAATTCACCGGGCCGCGCTCGTCGGGGCGCACCGGGATGTTGCTGGCGGTACTGGCTCGCTGCACCCGAGCGGGCGAGCTCGCGGCGTATGTTGATACCACGGATTGTCTCGACCAGCGCTCGGCCGAGCAAGCTGGGGTCGAGTTGGAGAGGCTGCTGTGGGTCCGTTGCAACGCGGATGGGAGCCTGTGTGAGCGGCAAGGGGCGTGGAGCCATGCACCATCTGACGAAGCGTGGCAGGCGGCGAACCTAGTTGCGGCGGCAGGCGGGTTCGGCCTTGTTGCAATCGATCTCGGGGGGCTTTCGGCACGCCAGTTGGGCCGCTGGCAGAGGCGGGCTTGGACTCGGCTTAAGCACGTGGTGGAAGGTTCTCCTACCACCTTGGTCGTGCTTGCCGGAAAACACGTCGTAGGCAGCGCTGCGGACATGGTGCTGCAGCTGCACCGCGAGCGCACTGAATGGGAGGGCCTGCTGGGAGGCATCGGCCTACAGGTCGAAGTAGTTAAGGACAGGGGGCATAGAACGAGCGGCAAGAGCGTGGGGAGAGCGGCATGACGGCAAGAGCTTCCAATGGGCGGGTACGGCCAACGTCGCTATACGTGTCGCTATATGTTCCCGATTTCCCGGTCGCCGTGCTGCAGCGAGAGGAGCGACGGCCAAGCCCGACAGCAGTTGCTCGCGGGCAGCCGCCGAATCGGTTTGTGTATGCCGCAGATGCTGGCGCTAGGAGGTGCGGGGTGCGTGTCGGCATGGCGCTGGCCGCAGCTCAGGCGCGCTATGCCACTGCTGGGGACTCGCAGCCGCTACGGATATTTGACCGTGACGAAAAGGAAGAACAGCGAGTGCAGGGCCTGTTGCTGGAACTGGCGGAGAAGGCGACGCCGCGCTTTGAGGAGGCTGCGCCGGGGCTGCTTGTCCTCGATTTCAAGGGCCTGCGCGATCCGTATGCGGCGGCCGGAGAGCTGGCATCCGGCGCGGCTGAGCTTGGCCTGAGGGCCAATGTCAGTGTTTCCATGAATCGCCTTGTCGCCCTTAGCGCGGCGCGCACGCAGCCAGGCGTTACCCATGTCTACCCAGGCCAAGAAGAGGGTTTCCTGCAAGCCCTGCCGCTCGACACCCTGCCGCTGGACGACGGGGAACTCAAGACCCTCAAACGCTGGGGGCTGCGCACGGTGGGGGAATTGGCGCAGCTGCCGCCTGAGCAGTTGTCCGAGCGGTTCGGCGAGCGCGGGGCTTGCATGGCGCGGCTGGCGCGGGGCAAGCAGAGTTCGACGCTGCAGGTCTACCAACCGCCGGCAAGGCTGGAGGTGGGCCGGGACTTTGATTGGGGGATCGAAGCGCTCGAGCCCCTCATCTTGGGCATGTCCAGCATGCTGGAGCAACTCTGCGTCAGGCTGCATGGCCTTGATCAGGCAGTGGCAAGCCTGACCACGCGCTTGCGACTGGCCGATGGCGGAGAGTTTGAGCGGACGATTGACCTGCCGTCCCCGCTGAGTGATCCGCATGTCCTGCTGACGCTTGTGCGGATCGATTTGGCGGCCCATCCGCCGCGGGCTGCGGTTGAGGGTGCGTATGTGTCGGCCAAGCCCGTGGAGCGCCGACAAATGCGGCAGACCCTGTTCGAGCCGGAATCGACCAGCCCGGAGCGCATGGCGGTGACGTTGGCGCGCCTGAGCGGCTTGGTGGGAGGGGGACGAGTCGGCGCGCCGAGCGTGCCGGACACATACCGACCGGGCGTGGCAGAACTGAAGATGTTTCGGCCGACGCCAGGGAAGACGAAGATAGGGCACCGAGCGAAGCCCGGCCGGGCACGGGCTGCTTCTAAGCAGGTCGCGGCGCGGTCGGCGGAGACCGCGCCAGCCCGGCCGACCACGCCCCCAAGGACTTCGTTGGTTTTTCGCTGCTACCGGCCGTCGCACCCGGCAAGGGTGGTCCTGCGCGAGGACCGTCCGGTCCAGTTCGAAGCTCAGGGAGTGCGCGGTCCGGTGACGGCGTGCGCCGGGCCGTGGCGCGTTTCGGGCGAGTGGTGGACACCCGATGGTTGGCAGTACCAGGAATGGGATGTGGAAGTTGCGGGTGGGCTGTACCGGGCTTGTTGCGAGTGCATGACCGGCGAGTGGTTCCTCGTGGGGGAGTACGACTGATCCTGGCGCTGTGCCCAGCGTGGGTAGGTTGCGTATGTACGTTGAGCTGCACAGTGCGTCAGGGTTCAGCTTCTTGGAAGGGGCATCGGATCCGGAGGACTTGGTCGGGACGGCCGCGAGTCTCGGTCACGCGGCCTTGGCGCTGTGCGACCGGGATTCGGTCTCCGGAGCGCCGCGCTTGTTCCAAGCTGCGCGCGCCGTCGGCGTGCGCGCGTTGGTCGGCTGCGAAATCTCGCTCGAACAGCAGGGTGTCAAGAAGGGGACGCCGAACGCAATTCTGAATCGCCGGCTGACGGTCTTGGTGCAAAGCCGCGTCGGGTACCGCAACCTCTGCCGCCTGCTGACCGGCATGAACCTGCGTGCTCCCAAGGGCGAGGGCCGGGCGCGCTGGCAGGACATTGAGGAATATTCCGCGGGGCTCGTCGCCTTGCTGCACGATCTGCGGGACGAGGATGCGGTGCGCGGCATCTTCGGGTCCGGCAATGTGTACGTCGAACTGCAGCGCCATTTGATCCGCGAGCAGGAATGCGCCAATCGCGCCCGCGTCGAATTTGCGCGGGCGCATCGTCTGCGCTTGCTTGCCACGAACGGTGTCCGCTACGACACCGCGGATCGCAAGCATCTTTTCGACGCGCTTACCTGCCTCCGTTTCAAGCGCAAGCTGGACAACGCGGGGCGGTTGCTCGACGCCAACGCCGAGCGCTGCCTGAAGTCCTCTCGCGAGATGGAGCGCCTCTTCGCGGATTTGCCGGAAGCGGTGGCGGAGACGGCTGAACTGAGCCAGCGGCTCAGCTTCACGTTGGAGGAATTGGGCTACGCGTTTCCGCGCTACCCCTTGCCGCCAGGCGAGACGGCGGCTTCCTACTTGCGCGAGCAGACTTTGCGCGGCGCGTCCGAGCGCTATCGCAAAGCGCCTCATCGCGCCAAGGCCTTACGCCAGATCGACCACGAGCTGGAGGTGATCCGCAAGCTCGAGTTGGAAGGCTACTTTCTGATCGTCTGGGACTTGGTCGAATTCGCCCGGCGCAGCGGCATCCTGTGCCAGGGCCGGGGCTCGGCCGCCAACTCTGCCGTCTGCTACGCGCTCGGCATTACGGCCGTCGATCCAGTCGGGATGGACCTGCTCTTCGAGCGATTTCTCTCGGAGGAGCGAGGAGAGTGGCCCGACATCGACCTCGACCTGCCGTCCGGAGAGCAGCGCGAGCGCGTCATCCAGCACGTTTACGCCCGTTATGGGGAGCGCGGGGCCGCCATGACGGCCAATGTGATCACCTATCGCGGCCGCAGCGCCGTGCGCGAGACGGGCAAGGTGCTGGGGTTCCCGGACGAGATGATCAAAAAGCTGGCGAGGTCTATCAGCGGGTTTGAATATCTCGACAGCCATGACGACCTGTTCCAACACGCGGCGGAGGCGGGCCTGGATCGCAGCGACCCTCGCGTGGCCCACTGGCTGAGACTGTGCTTGGACATTCGTGGGCTGCCGCGCCACCTAGGCCAGCACTCAGGCGGCATGGTCGTTTGCCAAGGGGATCTCGACGCAGTTGTGCCGCTGGAGAACGCTCGCATGCAAGATCGCGTAGTCGTCCAGTGGGACAAGGAGGACTGCGCCGACCTCGGCATAGTGAAGGTGGACTTGCTGGGCTTAGGAATGATGGCTGTGCTCGAGGAAGCCACGGCAACGATCCGTTCAAGGGGAGGCAAATTTGATCTGGCTCGCATCCCTGCCAACGATCCCGAGACGTATCGGATGATCCAGCGGGCCGACACGGTCGGCGTTTTTCAGATCGAGAGTCGCGCCCAGATGGCGACCTTGCCGCGCATCCGCCCGGCCTGCTTCTACGATCTGGTCGTCGAAGTGGCCATCATCCGCCCCGGCCCGATCACGGGCAACATGGTGCATCCCTATATCAACCGGCGGCTGGGGCGCGAGCCGGTCAGCTATGCCCATCCGTCGCTCGAGCCGATTCTCAAGCGTACGCTGGGCGTTCCACTATTCCAAGAGCAGCTGCTGCGCATGGCGATGACAGCGGCTGGCTTCAGCGGCGGGCAGGCCGAGCAGTTGCGGCGGGCGATGGGGTTCAAGCGCTCGGTGGAGCGCATGGGGGAGTTGGAGGGGCGGCTTCGCCAAGGGCTTGCCCGCAACGGCATTGAAGGGGCGGCGGCCGATGAGATCGTGAAGTCGATTTCGTCATTCGCACTATACGGTTTTCCCGAATCGCATTCGGCCAGCTTCGCCCTGCTGGCATATGCCAGCTCGTACTTGAAGGCACACTATCCGGCGGAATTGCTGGCAGCCCTGCTCAACTGCCAGCCCATGGGCTTCTACTCGCCGGCCGTCTTGGTCAAGGATGCTCAGCGGCACGGTGTGCGCGTGCTGCCGATCGATGTCAATGAGTCGGATGTGCGCTGCACCGTGGTCGACCTGCCTACAGGGGGGGCGGACAGGGCTGCTTGCGTGCGCTTGGGGTTGGCCTATGTCAGGGAACTGCGGTCCGAGGTGGCTGCGAGGATCGTTGCGGCCCGGGCCGAGCGATCCGCCTTCCGGTCGATCGGCGAGTTTTCCCGGCGCGTCTGTCCGCAGAAGAACGAACTCGACGTGCTGGCCGAGATGGGTGCCTTGAACTCTCTCGGTGAAGGCCTGCACCGGCGCGAGGCAATGTGGCAAGTGGAGGGTGCCTGGCGCCCGAAGGGGCCTCTCTTTGACGCTCAGGACGACGACTTGCCCGAGCCCGGCCCGCTTGTTCCAATGGAGCCCTTGGAGCGTCTCGAGGCAGACTATCGCGGAGCTGGCCTGACAGTTGGTAAGCATCCGATGCACTACCTGCGTGGAAAGGTGGCGAGTATGGGCGTGCTGTCCTCGCGTGATGTCGAAGCGACCTCCAACGGTCAGCGAGTGCGGGTGGCCGGAGCCGTCATCACCCGGCAACGGCCGGGCACGGCCAAGGGCTTTTGCTTTGTCACGATCGAGGATGAACTGGGGGTGGCGAACCTGATTCTGACGCCGCAGGTGTTTCAAGCGAATCGATTCACGGTGATGAACGAGCCGTTCTTGCTGGCGGAAGGTGTGCTGCAGAACGCGGAGGGCACGGTCTCGGTGAAGGTGGATGGCTTGAAGCCGCTGATCGCACCGGCGTTGGGCATGCAATCACACGACTTCCACTGAGTCTGTTGCTCTGCTGGGAACGTTATTCCCAGTGCTAACCGGGGCGAGGGAGGGGTCTAGGTACCAACGCCGGTTTGCGACCCTGTAGACACAACCACTTGCGGGCGGGTATGTCGAACATGGGCTAAGGCCTACAGTATGTCCCCCCGCCAAAGGCGCTGTGCAAATGTCGATGCGGGGAGCACGCTGATCCCATCCTTGGTCCGCCAGGCTTGAGATTCCAGGCAGACGACGATGCGCCGCCCGACACCGGGGTGCTCTTCCGAAAGGGTTCGAAGGCCCTTGAGATGATGCGCAGTGATTCTCTTGGCTGCCTTGGCCTCGATCGCAACCTGCATTGCTCCGACCACGAAATCGACCTCGATGCCGCTCGGCAGCCGCCAGTGTGACAGTCCCAAGTCCTTGTCACGGTAACTGATGTAACTGGCAAGCTCGTGGAATACCCAGTTCTCGAGCGCCTTTCCGTAGAGCGCAGACCCCCGTTCCACGATTCCGCGCTTGCATAGCTGGTTCACGACGCCAACATCGGCGAAGTAGAGCTTCGGAGCGCCGATGACTCTTCGCTTCACGCGTTTCCGGTAGGCGGGAAGCCAACATCCAATCAGGGTGTCCTCGAGGATTCCGAAGTAGCTCTTGACGGTAGGTGTCGACACTCCACACTCTCGGGCGATGTTCGAGAAATTGACGAACGATCCTTCGCTCAGCGCAGCAGCCTCCAGAAAGTCCGAGAACACGGGAAGGCTCCGAACCAGACCCTCGGCCAGGATTTCCTGCTTGAGGTAGTCGTTCACGTAGGCGTCGAGCAGTTTCCTGTGCCGACTTGACCCGTAGATTCGCGGGAGGTAGCCGCGGTTGAGCATTCGGTCGAGGTCGAAAGCGTCCCCAAGCTCTGCGGACGTCATGCCCCGCAGTTCATACCGCAAGGCTCGGCCGCCAAGCAGATTAGCGGCTCCGCGTCGGACCTTTCGAGCGCTGGCTCCACAAAGAGCGAAGTGGAGACCGCGGTTCCCCATCAGCCAGTGGATCTCGTCCAGCAGGGCGGGAACCTTTTGAATCTCGTCCACGACGATCTGCTGGTCGGGACGTACTCCTTGCTCGTCGAACTCGAGGCGCAGGAGTTCGGGGCGAGTCGTGTACCGGATGAGGAGGTCGCTCTTCAACAAGTCGATCCAGCGGCTGTCCGGATAGGCCTCTCGGAGTCGCGTGGTCTTGCCGGTTTGGCGAGTGCCCCAGAGAAAGAATGTCTCTGTTCCCGGCTGGGGCAGTTTACAGACAGGCGTATCGTCGAACGCGGTGGCGCTCGTTTCCGTGGAGGCTGGCCCTCTCACGACTTGGAGGAACCTGCACATCGGAATGAACGGAGTTGTCCTTGCAAGCCGGTAGGTAGCATCGACATAGGCATTGACGGCGCCTTCTAGCCCCGTGCTAAGTTAGCTCCCTGCATGCCTGACACGCTCACGCTGCGCTACCGGAAACTCGTCGAATGTGCCGTGGCGCCTGAGTTTGCCCACGGCGCGACGGAAGACGCCGGCATGGACCTGTATTCGTCCGAGACGGTCGAGTTGCCGCCCTTGGAGTGGCGCAACGTCGGAACCGGGATCTGCATTGAGATACCGCCCGGTTACGAGGGCCAGCTTCGACCGCGCAGCGGTCTGGCGCGGCGGCACGGTCTCACGCTGCTGAACAGCCCCGCCACGATCGATCCCGGCTATCGCGGCGAATTGCGCGTCACCCTGATCAACTTTGGCAAAGAGCCCTATCGAGTGCGGCCTGGAGACCGGATTGCCCAACTCGTCATAGCGAGCTACGCCAGCGTGCGCTGGGAACTTGCCGAATCCCTAGACAAGAGTCAGCGCGGCCCGGGCGGGTTTGGGTCAACGGGCCGTTGAAGGCACTGCCGCCGAGCTGCTGGGGCGCTATTGTCTGTACAGGAACTCGTTGAGGTTGAACAGCGTCTGGCACAGGTCGACCAAGCCTGTCGGCGTGCTGTCGACAAAGCCTAGGGCCTTGGTCATTTCGGTCTCGCTGGGCTGGCGTGCCAAGGCCAGTTCAAACGCATGGTTGACTTGTGCTCTCGCATCGTGCCCCGCTTCCAGCGCGACGCGCTGGGCGAAGTGCTTCGCGTGCAGCAAGACTTCGGCGTTGTTCATTAGCAGTAGGGATTGCGGCGCGACGGTCGAGCGAGTGCGTTGGCTGCAGGACGAGACCATGTCTGGCTGGTCGAACGCTTCGAACATCGGGTAGCGGATCGAGCGCTTCGAGAACACGTAGATGCTGCGGCGCCAACTCTCCGGGTCGCCGATTGCCAACCCTGGCCAAGTCCGGTCGGTGCTGGACTGGAACAGCGTCGGGTCGATGTAGGGCCGGACCGCCGGTCCTCCCACCTTCAGGTCCAGCGTGCCGGCGATGGCAAGGATCTGGTCGCGGATGACCTCCGCCTCGTGGCGGTTGCGGCTCTGCCTCCAGAAGAATTTGTTTTCGCCGTCCTTGGCTAGGTTCTCGGGCAGATCTTGGCTGGCCATGCGATAAGCATCCGAGGTCACCATCAAGCGGTGCATGTGCTTGATGGACCAGCCCGACTCGATGAACTCAAGGGCCAGCCAATCCAGCAACTGGGGATGGCTCGGTAGCATGCCGGTCTTGCCGAAGTTGCTCGGCGTGCGGACGATGCCGTCGCCGAAGTGGTGCTGCCAGATGCGGTTGACCATGACACGGGCCGTGAGAGGGTTGCTCTCCGAGGCGATCCACTCGGCGAAGTGCTTGCGCCGCCAACTCGTTTTAGCCACTGGCGGCGGGGCGGGGAACTGTGGCTGGGCTCTGGCCGCGACAGCCAGGACGCCGGGCTGCATCAACGATCCCTTGCTGCCCGGGTCTCCGCGGTGGAGGAAGTACGATGGCAGCGGATCGCGGCTGTCTTCGGTGACGGTCCGGGCCGTCGGGTAGGGATCGGGCCGCTTGGTGTCGAGATCCTTAATCTGCAGCTGGATGTCTCGGTGCTCGGAAGCGTCGCTCGCGTCCATCCGCGCCAGGATGTCGTCGGGCAGGATTTGCTTGTAGAGTGCCTCTACCTGTCGAGCGTTGAGGCGCTGTGCCTTCGTCCGCTTCTCGGAAGGAGTCTCCCAGGCTGTCCGGTAGTACTTCGGTAGCGTGTCGAGTGTGGCTTCGAAGAGCGCCTTGCGGTGCGGCTCTTCCAGTTCTTCCAACCGCTCCTTGAGGGGCTTCTGCTGGCGGGTAATCTGCTGGTTGAGTGCTTCGTGCTCGGCAACAACCTCCGGTCCCACTAGTGGGTATTCGGTCTCTTTAGTCGAGAAGAACACCGCTTGCATCTGGTAGTAGTCCTTCTGCGCGATCGGGTCGAACTTGTGATTGTGGCAGCGAGCGCATTGTGCAGTGACTGCTAGGAACGTCTGCGCCGTCGTGGCGACGTTGTCGTCGAGCTCGTCCATGCGTGTTCGCTCGTCCTTGATGTTGTTGTCAAGCACCATCCTCAGGTAGCCGGTCGCGACATTCGCTTCTCGCGAGTCGGGCGCGATTTCGTCTCCGGCGATCTGTTCCTTGATGAACAGGTCGAATGGCTTGTCGTTGTTGAACGCATCGACGACGTAGTCGCGGTAGCGCCACATTGTGGGCCAGTCAAAGTCGCGCTCGTAGCCGCCGGAATCGGCGTAGTGGACCAGGTCGAGCCAGTGGCGGCCCCAGCGCTCGCCGTACTGCGGCGATTTCAGAAGTCGGTCGATTAGGGACTCCCAAGCTCCGGGAGATTCATCAGCGAGGAAGTCTCGAACATCTTGGAGAGTTGGCGGCAGGCCGGTCAGATCTAGGTAGAGGCGGCGCACTGACGTCCGCTTGTCAGCCACGGGGCTCTTGGCAAGGCCTTGCTCTCGGAGGCTGGCGTCCAAGAAAGCGTCGATGGGATTGCCGCTACCATCGCCGGGAACCGGGTGCTTGACGGGGTCCACAAAGGCCCACCAAGAACGCTCCTCCTCTGTGATGGGGCGTTCCTCCAGCTTGCTCAAGGCCTCTCGGCGCTCTGCTTCCTCATCAGAGATTGCGCCTTCCGGCATCGGCGCGCCGGCCATGATCCACTTGCGTAGAACCTCAATCTTCTCATCGGACAGCTTGTTGCCGGGCGGCATGAACGGCTTGGTTTGGTGGTTCACCAATCGCCACATCCAGCTCAACTGGAGGTTTGAGCCCACCACCGCGGCGCCTCGCTCGCCGCCAAGAAGGATCCTTTCACGAGTCCGCAGGTCAAGGCCCGATTGCTGGATCGCCGCCCCGTGGCACATCTGGCAGTCTTGCTTGAGGATGGCGCTGGCCTCGTCGGCCAAGTCGTTCGCTGCCACCAAAGTCGGTATGGCGGCTAGCAGCGCAAGGGTGCGGATGCTCATCTCTTGAACCATTGTCGTTTCAATCTATCGAAGGTGCAACTCTCAGACGGAGAGGCGGGGGTGAGTAGGTGTAACCAGCGACAATGCATGTTGCGGGGCTGACCAAACCGTGTGTCCGGTTCCTGTCTGCCGTTCTCGCACCCGCTGGCAGCCTCATCCTCGATCCCGTGAGTGAACTGCCGGAGGGAGCGAGCACTCTAGCCCGGGGACAGTTCCGCTACCACAGCTAGGCCGTTCGGAAGCCTGCTTATGTGGGCTAGACCGGTGGATTGTCTTGTCATGTTGAGCTGAGCATCACAAAACCATCCTCCGATGATTCCCACACCCTTGCCGGTACCCCCTTCAGGCTCACTTAGCATTGGACAAGACTAGAAGCGGAAGGATTGTATCATTGTGGTAGTCAGGCTGCCGTCGGCCAACGGATCTCGAAGCGATGCGGTAGGGGTCGCCTAAAGCGATGTTCGACGCGGATGGCGTGCGCATTCGGGAGTCGAGCACTATGGACGTCAAGGAAGCCGTGAGGACTGCCAAGGAGTACGTTATCGATCTGTTCACCGACGAACAAATCGAGGATCTCGGTCTCGAAGAAGTCGTGTACGATGACCTTTCGGGAGTCTGGGAAATTACAATCGGATTCACCCGTCCGTGGAATCGACGCGGAATTCCAAACCTGATTCAGTCACGACGCTCATTCAAGAAGGTCTGTGTCAGGCGGGCGGATGGTGAAGTCCTTTCTGTCGTGCATCGCGAGCTAGCTCATGCAAGCTGAGCCGATGCGGGCCATCCGAGTCCTAATCGATACAAACCTGCTGGTTCTATTGGTTGTAGGACGGACGGGCCAACACTTGATCTCCAAACACAGGCGGCTCCAAGCATTCACCATCGATGACTATGGTCGTCTGGACGAGATCCTCAGCGCGATTGACCAAGTCGTCGTGACGCCGAACACGCTAACCGAAACATCCAATCTGCTTGCTCAACACGGCGAACCGGAGCGGTCCCGGTTCTTCGATGTATTCCGATACCTGATCGGAGTTAGCCAAGAGATCCGCATCGCCAGCGTCCAAGCCGCTCAAAATCCGCAGTTCGTGCGGCTCGGACTGACTGACGCCGCAGTCCTCGAAGTTGTCTCCGCCGAGACTCCTCTGCTCACCGCGGATCTACCGCTGTTTCTTGCCGCGGCGTCCAAGGACTACGACGCTGCATTCAATTTCTGGCACCTTACATCGTGAGCAGAACTTGTCAATGTTCGGTTGCGAGGGCTGTATGACAGAGCAGAAGGGCGTGGGTGCCTGAAACGACGCCGCACGGCGATGTGATCTCTGGCGTAGGCTCTCTAACATAAGGGGGGCTTGGCTAGCCTGGTGTACCGAATGAGGGGGCGTGGCAGATGAGACGTTGCTACTTCGACTACAACGCGACGACGCCCGTGGACCCCCGCGTGCTCGAAGCGATGTTGCCGTATTTCGGGCCTGAGTACGGCAACGCTTCGAGCCTGCACCGATTTGGCCAGGACGCGCGCCAAGGTGTGGAGAGCGCTCGGCGTCAAGTCGCGGCAGAACTCGGATGTGACGCGAAGGATGTCGTATTCACGAGCGGCGGGACGGAAGCGGACAACTTGGCAGTGTTCGGCACTGTCCGTGCAGCGGCCGCACGTACGCGGCATGTCATCACGACGCAGATCGAACACCCCGCCGTGCTCAATGCCTGCGAGCAGCTCGAGCGCGAAGGCGCGGAGGTGACCTACCTGCCCGTTTCCAGCGAGGGACTCGTGGCACCGGATGACGTTCGCGCAGCCTTGCGCTCCGACACCCGCCTCATCACGGTGATGCATGCCAACAACGAACTCGGCACCATGCAGCCGATCAAGGAGATCGGACTGATCGCCCGCGAGGCAGGTGTGCCGTTGCACAGCGATGGCGTGCAGAGTTTCGGCAAGGTGCGGACGCAGGTCAAAGACCTCGGCGTGGATTTCTTCAGCTTGAGCGCTCACAAGATCTACGGCCCCAAGGGTGCCGGGGCACTCTACGTGCGGCGGGGCCTTCAGCTCGCCAAGGTGCAGTACGGTGGCAGCCACGAACGGGATCGCCGTCCGGGCACTGAGAATGTGCCAGGCATCGTGGGTCTTGGCGCGGCGGCTGAGTTGGCGGGATCTGATAGGGAAGACGAGAACAAGAGGGTCGCCGGTTTGCGCGACCGCTTGGAGCGGGGCGTGCTAGACACCATTCCCGACGCACATGTGCATGCTCTCGACTCGCCGCGCCTGCCGACTACATCGAGCGTGCGCTTCGACCATGCCGAGTCGGAACCGCTCCTGATTGCCCTCGACCTGCAAGGATTCGCGGTCTCCAGCGGATCAGCCTGCTCCAGCGGAGCCGTCAAACCGTCGCACGTGCTCACCGCCATCGGTCTGAGCCGCGATCAAGCCAAATCGACGCTGCGCTTCTCTCTAGGCAGGCTCACCACTGAGGATCAGGTGGATGCCCTGGTGGGGACGCTGCCCGGCATCGTGGAGCGCCTGCGCGTGCTGTCCCCGAGCTGGGCTGGCGCAGCTTGACCGCCCTGCCGGGCAGATCACTCGAAGAGCCCGAACGCGAACACGCCGCTCTTGGTGGTGATCGCGACATACTGACGGCCGTTAGCTTCAAACGTGACTGGCGAAGCCCTGATGGTCCCGCCGGTGTTGAAATGCCACAGAACCTCGCCTGTCTCGGCGTCGGCCGCCATGAAGTTGCCATCGCGGCTTGAGAAGAACACGAGTCCGCCCGCTGTCGCCATGGCGCCCGCGAACATCACCTCTTCGCTCTCCACTCCGAGCAGGGGCACTTCCCAGGCGATCTCGCCGGTGCCGACCTCGATCGCCCGCAGGTAGTTCTCAGCTCCGGTCTCTTTGTGATTGATGCTGTGACCGGTGCGGTAGTAAACGCCGCAGGCATCCCGTGACATCACGTACAGCAGGCCGGTGCCCGGGTGGTAGGACGGCGATTGCCAGTTGGTGCCGCCGTGGATGTCAGGGCAGACGTACGTCCCGCTGGGACTGGGAGCGCTTTCCGGTTTGGGGATGGGACGGCCTTCTGGCGCGAATCTCTCCAGCCAAGTCTCCTTGGCGAAGGCGGTGCCGCGCAAGAACTTCCCGGTCTCACGGTCCAAGACATACAGGAAGGCATTCCGGTTCGCGTGTAGCAGGAGCTTGCGGGTCGTGCCACTCCAATCGGCATCGACCAACACCGGCGTTTGGTTGGCATCCCAGTCGTGCTCGTCATGCGGGGTGTACTGGAAGTGCCAGACGAGTTCGCCATCGTCCGGGCGCATGGCGAGCAGGCTCGCCGTGTAGAGGTTGTCGCCTATGCGGTCGCGGCCGTCGAAATCCTTGGGGCCCGGATTGCCGGTGGGCCAGTAGAGCAGGTCCAGCTCTGGATCGTAGGTCCCGCTCGTCCAAGGCGTTCCGCCGCCAGCCTTCCACGAATCGTTCTCCGGCCAAGTTTCGGAGCCGGGCTGTCCCGGGGCCGGGACCGTGTAGAAGCGCCACTCGCGGCGGCCGGTTTCGGTGTTGAATGCGTCGAGGTAGCCGCGAATGCGCCCCGAGTCTCCCCCGCGAATGCCCATCATGACCCGATCCTTGGCGATGATCGGAGCACCTGTTGAGCCGAGGCATGGCTGCTCTGCGGGGTCGGTCACTTGCGAGCGCCACAGCAATGCCCCGTTGCGGCTGTCGATCGCGATCACATGGCAGTCGGGCGTGCCAAGGAAGAGGCGGTTGCCGGACATCCCGAAGCCCCGGCTCCAATTCGGGTTTTGGTTGCGTTCGCTGCGGCTGTAGGGGTAGTCGAAGCGCCAGATCGAGCGCCCCGAAGTTGCCTCGATTGCGAAAGCCCGCATGCCGCCGGCAGTGAGATACATCACGCCGTCGCGGACCAGCGGCGTCGCCTCGCTGCGCGGTTGCTGCGGGCTGTACTGGAACACCCACTTGGGCACAAGGCGGGAGATGGTATCGCGGTTGATCTCGTCGAGTTCCGAAAAGCGCCGGCCGGTGTTGTCGCGGTCGTAGCTCAGCCAGTTCGCCGGGTTCTTGTAGCGCTCTTCCAGCATTTGCGCCAACGCGCTGCCCGGGAAGGGCAAAGCGCCAGCCAGCAGCAGCGACGTCAAGCAGGAAAAGAGCCGGAACGGGTGCATAGCAGGACCGATCAATAGTTTCCAAAACCGCGCGCGACCGGCACGAACGGATCCCGCTGGCGGTCTAGGAAGG
This sequence comes from Bryobacterales bacterium, assembly GCA_965207255.1. Classification (GTDB taxonomy): domain Bacteria; phylum Acidobacteriota; class Terriglobia; order Bryobacterales; family UBA6623; genus VXMF01. The sequence continues at coordinate 4,395,585 of OZ242276.1, forward strand.
CTAGCAGGTTCTGCACTTCGTCGGGGCTGAGACGCTCGCCGTAGTTTGCGGGCATCTGCGACCGTTGCGGCTTGTCAATCGAGCGCAGCTGACTGCGCTGGAAAGTCTGGATTTCGCCATCGGAGGTCAGTACTAGCAACGTAAACGAGTCTTCGTTCTTCAGTACTCCCTCCAGCCTTTCGCCTGTAGCGGTTTCGATCACTACGGTCCCAAAGCCCTCCGCTAGCTCGGCGCTGGGCTCGAGCAAGTCCTGCCGGATCTCCTGGCTGGGACGCCGGACGCCGATCGCATCCAACGCCGGTCCAAGGAATCCGCCGGCTCCGTTAACGATGTGGCAGGAGGTGCAGCCGACTCGGTTGAAGAGTGCTTGTCCGGCCGCAGCATCTCCTTGGACTGGGGGCTTCTCGGCGGGATGAGCCAAGCTGCGAAGGTAGGAAACGAGCTGCCAGAGGCGCTCTTCGGGCAGATCAGACTGAGGCAGCATCTCTGTGCCCGGAATGCCGCTGCGGATCAGCTCGAAGAGGGCAAGCTCGGTACCCCTGCGCACGCTTCTGGCGACTTGGAGATTGGAGGCCATGGCGCCCTCCGCCTGTTGACCATGGCAGACGGCGCAGCGCTCGTGGAATAGTTCGTCCCCGGCTTCCACTGCGGCCGCGTCGCGCCCCAACGGGTTGCGTGAATCGGCCCGCACCTGAGTGGACTCTTGCGCAGCAGCAGTAGCTAGCCCGAGCGTAGTGGCCAATAACACAAACGCAATGGTTCGGCCCCATGCCTGGAATGAACAGTGCTCGCTTCGATTCTGTCTGTTCACAACAAACGGCATCTCGCTAGTCGTGTCCGCACTCGCTATGTTCGATCCGGCTGCGTACGTTGCTGCGGTGATTGACGACGTGCGACCTGGCCGCAGCCGGACAGAACAATTCAAAGCATGAGGATACCAGTGCTCAGGAGATGTTGCGGGTCAAGAGTTGAGTTCGCCACGGTTGCGACATGGGCGCTCGTTCCCTTGAATGCCTGCAACAGATCGCTCACAGGGGCTAGGACGCATGCTATACTCCGGTCGCCTAGCTGGGGGCTAAGGCGTTCGTCGCAACAGCAAAGCGCGTCACTTGCGGTCGGGCGGGGCCTCTGCCGAAGGGGGTTTGGCGCGCCAGAGTTGAGGTGGATTTGAATGCGACCCAAGAGCCAGTACTCTCTCGGATTCGTGATTGCCCTTGCGGCCATCGCGATGATCGGTGTTTCCACACCCGTGCCAATGGAGGCACAAATCCTGTACGGCAGCATTGTCGGCAACGTGACCGACAGCACTGGGGCTGTGATCCCGGGATCGCAGGTGACCATCACTCACGAAGAGACCGGCGCTACGCGCAGCGGCGAGTCTAACGAAGCAGGCGCGTACAGCTTCTCCACGGTGGCGACCGGGACTTACCGCGTTGAGGTTCGTTCGGATGGCTTCAGCAGCAACACGACTACAGGAGTAGCCGTCACGGTAAACAACGTTACCCGTGTGGACGTGGGTCTCAAAATTGGCGAGGTCACCGAGGTCATCGAAGTGAGCGCGACCTCCGCGCGCCTGCAGACCGACCGTGCCGAAGTGCGGGCCGAGGTCAATCAGGAGGATCTGCAGAGCGTGCCAGTGCCCCTGGGGCGCAACTACCAGATGCTGCTTCAGACGCTGCCCGGCTTCTCGCCGCCTGCCAATCAGCACTCGGTGCCGGCGAACCCGACCCGCGCAGTGCGCTACACGGTCAATGGCACAACGGACAAGTCCAACAACGTCCGCATCGACGGGGCATCGAGCTATAACCCCAATCTGACTCACATGTCGGGCATCAACCCCGCGTTGGAGTCTATTGAGGTCGTCAACGTGGTCACAAGCTCGTTTGACGCCGAGCAGGGACTGGCCGGCGGAGCCGCCATCAACTTGCAGATCAAGAGCGGCACAAACGAAATGCACGGCTCGGGCTTCTGGTACCACAACAACCAGCACATGCAGGCCTATCCATACTTCAGCGACCGCGACAATGCCAAGCCGAAGTTCATTTACAACCAGGCCGGTGGCACGATCGGCGGCCCGATCAAGAAAAACAAGGCCTTCTTTTTCTTCAGCTACGAGCGCACTTCCGAAAACTCCAACGTCACGAAGTTCATCAAGGTGCCGACGGTGGCGATGCGGGCCGGAGACTTCTCCGGTTCGCCCCTGCCGATCTTCGATCCGATGTCCGCAGCAGCTGGCGACGAAGGCAACCGGACACCATTTGCGAACAACATCATCCCGGAAGCGCGCATCGCCCGGGCCAGCCGAATCCTAGCCGACAACCCTGACTGGCACGTTCCTGACCGCCAAGGTGTCGGATCGCTCGGGTTGAATCGCAACAAGCTCGATAGCGACAGCTACTTCTTTCATCGCAACCAAATCGACAGCAAGGCTAACTTCAACCTTTCTGACAAGTGGACGATGTTCGCGCGGCTCAGCTTCTTCTACTACAAGCAGTGGAATCCCGCGGCGTTCGGCGACCTGTCCGGTATCCATCTGCACCCGACGAACTTCCGCACCGACAACGGATTTGGGCCGACCTATAGCGGCACGATCTCCACCACGTACGTTGCGACTCCAAACTTGGTATTTGATGCCTACTTCGGCTCGACCCTGGTTGATAGCAACGCCTTTGGTGGAAACCTGGACCAGCGGATTGGATTGGACGTGTTGGGGATTCCCGGCACCAACGGCGACGGCACTCCTGGCGAGGCGGGCACGTTCTACGGCGGCATGCCGCGCATGCGCTTCGATGCGGGCTACGGCAACCTCGGCTACCGCGCCACATCGCCGTTCATCGGGCACGACTACCTACACCAGATCGTATTCAACGGCAACTGGACCAAGCGGAACCACGAGATCCGCTTCGGGACCGACACGTTCCTGACGCACATCAACCAAGAAGTCGCCAACTTCCCCGGCGGCGACGCCCCGGCGGGTGGTTTCCGCTTTCGCAACAACACCACGAGCCGAGCGGGTACTCGGACGAATGACTACAACGCCATAGCCTCGTTCATGTTGGGCCTGCCGCGCGAAGCGGCCCGCAACTTCCTCAACGGGAAGAGCCTGCAGACGCGCTCGAGCCAGTATTCGATGTACATCCGTGACCGCTGGCAGGTGCGGCCCGATCTGACGCTTTCCTACGGCACACGCTGGGAGTACTTCCCCTTCCCAGTGCGCCCGAATCGGGGCTTGGAACGCTTCGACATCGCCGAGAACATCATGCTGGTTTGCGGCATCGGGACGGTACCCCGCAACTGCGACCTGCCGCAGAGCAAGACGCAGTTCGCACCTCGCGTCGGCATCGCTTGGAGGGCCACCGATACGTTTGTGGTGCGTGCTGGCTACGGCATGACCTGGGATCCATTCAACCTCGGACGCGACCTGCGCGGGAACCTGCCTACGCAGTTCTCGCAGGTCTTGCAAGCCCCGAACAACCGTTCATATGCCACGACGTTGGACCAAGGCTTCCCGGCGATCCCTCCGATTTCCACCGACGACCGCATCGAAATGCCGCTCCGCGCGAATGTTGCCACGGCGGATGAGAACTATGTGCGCGGGTACATCCAATCGTGGAATTTCACGCTCGAGAAGCAGATCGGCGATTGGATCGGCACGGCCTCGTATGTTGCGACGCGGTCGACGCGCCAGAGCAGCCGCATCGAGGCCAACTGGGGCGAGATCGGTCGAGGCAATGCGGGGCGTCAGCTGCGCCAGCTCTACGGACGCACTGCGAACACGCTCTTCTGGGGCACGATCGGCACGCCGATGTACGATTCTCTGCAGATCAAGCTGGTCCGTCGCAGTCGCTCCGGCCACACGTTCAACTTGGCCTACACTTGGGCGCACGCGCGAGGCTACACCTCGGAATCGTCCACAGCCCAGCCGCGTATCAGGCATCCGGACTACTACTGGAGGAACCGCGGGCCGCTCAACAATGATATCCGCCACAACTTGGTCGTCTCGAACTCTTACGAACTGCCGTTCGGCAAGGGCAAGAGCCTTGCCCAGAGCGGCGTCCCTGCGGCGATCTTGGGCGGTTGGCAGATCAACGCTCTGGCATCGCTTTATACCGGGCGCCCGTCGACCCCCACCGCGCCTACGGGCTCGGTGAACAGCGCCGGTTCAGGACAGCTCGCCGACTGCCTCTCCGCTCCGGTCAAGCTGGGCTCGCCAGATGGCTGGTGGGATCCTTCGACGCTGGCGGATCCTGATGCGGCGAACGACCCGCCGCGCTTTGGCACGTGCGGTTCGAACGTGTTGCGCGGACCCGGGCTGATCAACGTCGACTTGGGCATTTTCCGAAAGTTCCAGCCGACTGAGAGGTTTAGCATCCAAGTCCGCGGGGAAATCTTCAACGTCTCGAACACGCCGCACTTCAGCAATCCGAACTCCAACATTGCCAGCAGCGGCTTTGGTGTCGTCAACAACATGGCGAATACCGGGCGCGAGGGCCTTGACCAGCGCGTGTTCCGGATGGGCTTGCGCTTGGCCTTCTGATCGGACCCAGACAGCGAGGCGGCGGCAAGCCGCCGCCTCGCCCTCCCCTCGTGCTTCTCCCAGCATTTGGCGAAGGCAAACCCCGAGGCATCGCTGCTGCGAAACCTGCCCGCCGGTTGTGCAAGTGAGGCGGTACGATAGACGCCGGCGAGGCGTAGCGGTGGAAAGTTCGCTATTGTGCCCCGTTCGCCGAGGCCATACTGTGCAGACCCGCGCCATTCTCCCGTTCTTGGCCGCCGCGGCCTTGGTCGGCTGCGGCCGAACTGGAACGGATCCTATCGATCAGATCACAATTCCCGAAGGCTTCGAGATCGAGCTGGCTGCCGGGCCGCCGCTCGTCGAGCGCCCGATGATCGTCGACATGGACGACCAAGGCCGCTTGTACGTGGCCGAGTCGTCGGGATCGAATGATCCGGTTCAGAAGCAACTCGCGGAGCGTCCCCACAGCATCCTCCGCTTGGAGGACATCGATGGCGACGGGCGCTACGACAGGCGCACCGTGTTCGCTGACAAGATGATGCTACCCGAAGGAGTGCTCTGGCACGATGGATCAGTCTATGTGACGGCACCGCCCAGCATCTGGAAGCTGACCGATACCGATGGCGACGGCATGGCAGACCAGCGTGTGGAATGGTTCGATGCCAAGACCCTGACCAATTGCGCCAATGACCTGCACGGGCCGTACCTGGGCCTGGACGGATGGATTTACTGGACGAAGGGAGCCTTTGCGGAACAGACCTATGAGCGCCCCGGACGCGAACCCTTCGTAACTAGAGCGGCGCATATTTTTCGCCGGAGAGCCGAGGGGGGGCCGGTCGAGCACGTCTTGACCGGCGGAATGGACAATCCCGTAGAGGTTGCCTTCACGCCGGAAGGCGAGCGGCTGCTGACCTCGACGTTCTTGATCCACCCGCAGCTCGGCAAGCGGGATGGCATCCTGCACGCGATTTACGGAGGCGTGTATGGCAAGGCCCACGGTGTTACCGATAGCCATCCCATGACCGGGGGCTACCTCTCGATCATGACTCATATGGGAGGCGCTGCGCCGGTCGGGCTGGAGCGCTACGAGTCGGGTGAATTCGGCGAGGACTACCGCGGCCGGCTGTTCGCGACCTCGTTCAACCTCCGCAAGGTTTCATCCCACAGACTTGTGCCGAAGGGTGCGACGTTTGAGACCGAAGATGCTGATTTCTTGGTGTCCGAAAGCCGGGACTTCCACCCGACTGACGTAATGGAGGATGCTGACGGCAGCTTGCTGGTGGTCGACACCGGCGCTTGGTACAAGCTTTGCTGCCCAACGGCCCAGTTGACCAAGCCTGACTTGCTCGGTGCCATCTACCGCATTCGGAAGAAAGGTGCCGTGCCCCCTGACGATCCGCTCGGCCATGCGATCGATTGGCGGACGGCCAGTCCGCGAGCGCTAATCGAATTGCTTGACGACCAGCGCCCGGCCGTTCGCAAGCAGTCCATCACCGCTTTGGCGAAAGGCGAAGCGGTCGGTGCCCTGCACGAGGCTCTTGCAAATGGCGGATCGGCCGGTGTGAGGCGCAACTCTGTGTGGGCGCTGACCCGTATCGAGACCGAAGCGGCGCGTTCTGCTGTGCGTCTTGCGCTGGCCGATGAACACGCAGGCGTCCGGCAAGCGGCGCTGCATTCTGTGGCGGTGCACCGTGACGCCAAGGCTGTCGGCGAGGCAGTGCAGTTGCTGCGCGATCCGTCGGACGCTGTCAAGCGAGTGGCGGCAGAGGCCCTAGGGCGCATCTCGGACTCGGCTGCCGTGGCGCCTCTATTGGAGGCGGCCGCATTGACAAAGGGCGAGGTGCTGACGCACTCGTTGGTCTATGCGCTGATCGAGATCGCAGATGCTAGCCGCACTAAAGCGGGGCTCAAGTCCGCTTCGGCGAGAACCCGGCGGGCCGCTATGATCGCCCTGGATCAAATGCGTCCGGCGGCATTAGGGCCCGGCGTCGTGCTATCGCGGCTGGATTCGCAGAGCGAGCCCGTGGCGCAGGCCGCCCAATGGATCGCCTCGCGACACCCTGAATGGGGCGGGCAGCTGGCCGGCTATTTGGGACGACGCTTGGCTGGTTTGGATGGACCAAACGACGAGGAGTTGCTCCAGCTGTTGAGCGATTTTTCCGGTCACGAAGCCGTCCAGGCATTGCTGGCCAGAACTGTGCTGGGCAATGCTCCCGCGGCTGCAAAGACGGCCGCATTGGCAGCAATGGCGAACGCGCCCGTTGAAGAGGTCCCGCTCGGCTGGGCTGATGCCATCGCCTACGCGCTCAGCCATGAGCAAACTCGCGATGCCGGTCTGCAGGCTGTGCGCCGCTTGCCTCGTCCGGAACAGGGCCTGCCGAGTTTGGATCAGGCAGTGCTTGCGGTTGCCCGCAACGAAGACATTGATCCCAGCTTGAGAGTTCGGGCGCTGGATGCCGGACGAGAGTCGCTCGAAGCGCTCGAGCCGCCGCTCTATGAATTGGCTCGGAGCCAAGTCCAGCCAGACGAGCCGGTAGCCTCGCGGGCGGCGGCCGCTAGGGTGCTGGCCACTGTGCCGCTCGACAAAGCCCAACTCATGGATCTGGCCGGCCTGCTGCCCGAGATCGGTCCGATGGAACTGCCTCGGATCGTAGAGGCATTCGGTCAGTCTGACGATGCTGAAGTCGGGATCGACCTGCTCGACGGTCTGTCGCAGGCAACGGGGCTGGGCAACTTGCGCGCCGACATCCTCCAAGTATCGGTCGAAGGCTACCCGCCAGATGTGCGTGTCGCCCTGGATGCGCTGATCGAGGGGGGAGTGGCAGGGCTGGGGGAACAGAGAGCAAGGCTCGACGGGCTGCTCGCAGCTTTGCCGCAAGGCGATGTGGTGCGTGGCCAAGGGGTCTTCAACAGCAGCGAGACCGCCTGTTTGTCGTGTCACGCCATCGGCTACCAGGGCGGCCGGATCGGGCCAGACTTGACCCGCATCGGAGAAATCCGCGAGCGCCGGGACTTGCTCGAGGCGATTGTCTTTCCCAGCGCCAGCTTTGTGCGGAGCTACGAGCCGATTGTGGCTGTTACAGAAGCAGAGAGTATCAACGGTGTGCCCATTGAGGAGAGCGAGACGCATCTGCTGCTGGCCGTGAACGCGGACGAACAGGTCCGAATCCCCCGTGCTGAGATCGAAGAGGTGCGACCCGGCACGGTCTCGGTGATGCCTTCGGGACTCGACGAGCAATTGAGCACAGGCGAGCTAGCGGATTTGCTCGCGTTTCTCGAAGCCACCCAATGGGGTCCCAATCGTAGTCGCCCCTAGCGCCGCAGACCGCCTGCCGGCAGCGCTGGCACGCGCCAGCAAGCCTTGGCCAGATTGACAAGTCCTGCCTCGAGCCTGGCGATCTTGGACAACATCATCTGCGGGAGGGCTGCCTACTCCGGTGGAGTGATGTCCAAGGAAGCGCCCGCTTCGGTTTGCTGCCGTTGACGGGCATCCAATGCTTGGTATTGGGCAAGTGCCTCCCGAGCTTGCTCGCGCATGCCTAGGCGCTGGAGCGCTTGGGCCAATTGGTAGTGGACGCTGCCATCGGTATCGAGACCGACCGAGGACTGCAGATGCGGCAAGGCCTCGTCGGGCTGGTCAAGTGCAAGATAGGAGCGTCCTAGGTCCAGCCGAACCGAGGCTGGGGCGCCGGGCAGGGCAAGGGAGGATTGCAATAGCGGAATCGCTTTCTCATATTCCTGCTCCTCTGCCAGCAGACTGCCTAGCATTGCTGGCCAGCGTGGGTCGTCTGGATTCGAGGCGTAGAAGCGCTCCAACAAGGGTCGTGCCTCATCGATACGTTTGGCGAGGTATAGCAATTCCGCCAGCTGCTGCGCCAACTCGCCAGATCCGTCGCTGATCTGAAGCGCTCGACGGCAGGCATCCGCCGCGCTGGAGTATTGCCCCTGGGAAGCGAAAACGTCTGCAACCAGGGTGAGTTTGTCAATCGATTCCGGCAGGGAGGTCAGCTTCTCGAAGGCCTGTTCGGCCAGGCCTGCGTGTGACCTAGCTGCCCAGAAGAGGTCCGATGACGAGGAATCGGCTCCCAGAGGCGGAGCGAGATTGAACCGGCCAGCGGCGAAATTGCACTCGGCGGATTCTGTGGCGGCACAGTCCGGCTGTGGCAAGGTTGCTGCCTTCTCTCGCTCGATCCTCGCCCATTCGGGTTGCCCGGCGCCCTCGTACACGGACGCCACGGCTTCATGGACCGCACGGACACCGGGTTGCGTTTCGAGTGCGCTTCTGAACAAGTAAAGCGCACTCGGGTACTGCCGGGCAGCCAGTCTTGTCCGGCCAAGAATTCGCAGCATGTACGGAGACTCGGGATCGCGTTTCCGCAGCTGATCGATCGCAATCGACGCAAGTTCCTCGTTGCAGCGGACTAAGCCGGCATAGGCATACGGACTTGTTTCGTCAACATTCCCAAGCGCTCTCCAGACAGCTACCGCCTGAGCGTGCTCGCCGACCGCCTCCAGCGCCTCTCCGAGCAGGATGTGGGCGAACGGGTGCTGAGGATTGATCTGCGTCGATTCTCGAAGTGGAGCGACTGCTTCTTTGTTTCGACCGAGCCGGGACAGGCTGGCACCCAGCGCAAAATGAGCCGGAAACGATGACGGCAGGGCTAGGGCTGCCTTCCTGAGAGGCTGGATCGCTTCAGTGTCTTGGCCGCTGAAATGCAGGGCCATGCCAAGATTGGCGAGCAAAGTGGGTTCATTCGGAAACTTGCTGGCCAATTGGGAGTAAATCTCTGCGGCTTCGCCGAATCTACGCTCCGCCATTGCCTGACGTGCCGAATTCGCCAGCTCGCTTGGGTCGATCTGGGCACCGGCGTTGACCGCTAGCAGCGTCAGCAATATGGCGCTGACCATCGCCCAGCGAACACGCTGAATGCTGAATATGTTGTGTCCCAGCACCGATCGCCTGCTCAGCTTCATGTTGGCATAGCGAGGGGACCGTGCGGTGGGGACATTGAAGGTCGGGTTGCTCCCCCAGGCCTCACAATTTCGCCCATGGTCAGGGCGACGGAACAGATATGGGCTCGCGAGGCGAGGTCTTCGTTGCACCTGTGTGTCCTGCAGCTTGGCGCATCTTGGCAGGCCGAGACTCGGTTCGAGCCAGTTCATTTCTGGGGTATGGACTTCACTCCAGAAGACGCACCCACGCCTTCCAGATACCCGAGCGAGACGTTGGCCGGAGCACTGGCTGTATTCGACTACGACCTAGGTGCATGCTGGGGAGCCGCAGTTGCCGACTTTGACGGCGAAGGCCGCCTCGATGTAGTGCTCAGTGAGCTTGGGGAGCCCCCAATCCCTCGTGTACAACGTGTCGGAACCGGCCGGGAACTGGATTGCCTTGGATCTTGGCGCTACGGTCTCCAACCCGCGTTGGGAGTGGTGGAACCGCGACGCCAGTGACTGTCGAGCTTGACTGGTCAAGCGGGACGACTCAAGCAGTCGAGGCGGTTCCGCCGAAATCCGCGACTCTACGCTAGTTGCCGAGAAAATCGCCTTGTTGAGGCGTACAACTCTCGCAACCCGGTGCTAGACTCCGGGCGTCGTTCAGCGGTGAAGCCGACATCGAGGTCCGGACCGAACAGATCCAGTACCGGCTGCACCGAACTGATTGGACAAGCATTCGAACCTATCCAGGAGGTTTCTGCTCATGCATTACCGCAGCAATCTGAAGCGCCTCGGGGTCTTCTCGCTTCTCACTCTTCTGGGTGCTTCACTCAGCTTCGCCCAGTTGACCACTGCCAGCCTAACCGGGCTCGTTGCTGATCCCGGCGGCGCGGTCATCCCAGGGGCCACGGTAATCCTGACAAACTCCGACACTGGGGAAGAGCGCCAACAGGACACTGGCCCGGAAGGGCGCTTCACGTTGTCGCAGCTAAAGCCGGGCAGCTACGAACTCTCCGTTTCAACCGTCGGGTTCAAGACGTTTCTGCGCTCTGGCATTCGTTTGCAAGCAAACCAGGATGCGGAGGTCAACGCGACCCTCGAGTTGGGCGAGGTCACCGAAACTGTTGAGGTGACCGCCACGGCGGTCGTTCTTGACACGCAGTCCGCAAACCAGAGCAACTCGCTGAACTCCGAAGAGATTACAGAGCTTCCGATCAACTTCCGCAACCCGCTCGCTCTCGTGCATGCCAATGCCGGGGTCATCTCGATGTTCGCTCGTAGCGGGCGCACGCAACTCCAAGACCGCGTGAGCGACCAGGATTATGGACTCTTCTCGATGAACGGAGGTCGTGAGGCCAGCAATACGGTCAATGTCGACGGTGTCACCAACAAGGGCGGTGACTGGGGCGCGACTTTCGGGACGCCCTCGGTTGACGCCGTCCAAGAGATGCAGATTGCGCGCAACACTTACGACGCTGAATTCGGCAAGGTCGCCAATGGCGTCGTCAGTCTTGTGACCAAGGGGGGCGGCGACCAACTTCACGGCTCGCTGTTCTGGTTCCACCGCAACGACAACTTGGACGCGAACCAATGGGAGCGCAACCGGGCGGGCAATGCCAAGCCGGAGTTCAAGCGCAATCAACTGGGTCTGAACCTCTCCGGCCCGATTTGGAAGAAACATGGCATTTACGGCCTGTTCGGGTATGAGGCGATGCGCCTGCCGTCCGCTCGAACAACCGTTCAAACGATGCCCCCGGCGTTGGAACGCGCGGGAGACTTCTCACAAAGCTTCAATGGGAACGGTTCGCTGCAAGAGATCTACGACCCATTCAGCACGCGGACCAATCCGGACGGGGCAGGATTCGTACGGGACCGCTTCCCGGGGAACGTAGTCCCGTCCGCAAGATTCGACCCGGTCGCGGTTAACATCCTGAAGTTGTATCCGGACCCGACTCGTGACGGAGTCGGTGTGACCAACGTGAACAACTTCTTCAAGACTGTCCCGTTCCGACAGGAAGTCGATCGCTACGACACACGGGTCGACTGGTCCAAGAGCCAGGCGTACAGCACGTTCGTGCGTTGGAGCAGGTCAGACTTGCTGAACAACAACCCCCGCTTTTTCGACAACGGAGCCGACACTGGATTCGAGAACGGGCAGCCATTCTACAACGTCAGCTGGAGCAACACGATCGTTCCTTCCCCGACTTGGGTGATCAACGTCAATGCTGGCACGGGTGGCGGCCATCGCTTCGCGAACCCTATCCCCAACGTGGACGGGACCAGCTTGACGGACCTCGGCTATCCGCAATCGTACGCCGATCTGTTCCAGAACCAAAACCTGGGTCAATACGCTCTGCGCGAGTACGCAACAATTGGGCGCGCCCGGTTGTTCCAAAATGTTCGAAGGACCCACACAGCTGGGGTCAACGTAAGCAACGAGCGTGGAAATCACAGCCTCAAGTTCGGCTTCAATTTCGAGGCCATTCAGTGGAATTTCATCGATTCGCGCACGCCGGAGCTCTCATTCAGCAGGGGCCCCACGACGGGGCCTGTGGCCGTCGGCAACAGCGGCATTGTCGGGAATTCGGTGGCCTCGCTGCTGCTCGGCGTGGGAGGGGGCAGCGTGAGGTTCTCTGGTGACCCGGCATTCACTCAGAAGTACGCCGCTTGGTACGTGCAAGACACTTGGCGGGTCACCTCGGATCTGACCCTGACTCTCGGGCTGCGCTACGAGCAACAGCACCCGCGCAGTGAACGCTATCAGCGGCAAGCGTACTTCGATTTCGATGTCGCAAACCCGATCGGAGACGCCGCCGGATTCCCGGTCCGGGGAGGAACTAGATTCACCGACAAGAATGACGGCGGGATCACGGCTCTCGACACTAAGGACTGGGCGCCCCGAATTGGGTTGAGTTATAAGTTCAGCGACAAGCTGGTGATGCGGGGAGGGTACGGGATTTCGTACTCGCAGACCTACATCGAGTCTGGTGTCAGCGGTATGGACGGCTTCGACTTAAGGTCGACCTGGGAGACCAATCCTGACGGGGTCATTCCGGTCAATCTGCTCAGCAATCCTTGGCCGAATGGCCCAGACATGCCAACCGGAACTGAACTGGGCCTAGCGACTGCCCTCGGTGCCAATGTAAACGCTTGGCCTCGGGACCACCCCACGCCGTACGTTCAGAGCTTCAGCCTAGATTTCCAGTACGAGGTCGCCCCCGGCTCGGTCTTTGAGATCGGCTACTCCGGGAACCGGGGCCGAAAGTTCGCTTGGGGCTCCAATCGCAACTTCAACCAAGTGCCGATGAGCCACCTGAGCATGGGCGAGGAATTGAACAATCGCGTCCCAAACCCGTTCTTCGGACTGATCTCGTCGGGCCCGCTGAGTGGGAGCACCGCGCCAATGCATCGGTTCTTGCGGCTTCACCCTCAGTTCAACAACGTGAATGTCGCGCGAAGCAGTAAGGGTGCCGCTTCGAGCTTCAACGCCCTGTATGTCAAGTTCACGCGGCGCTTCGCCGACGGCCTGACGATCCTCAGCAGCTACCAGTGGGCCAGAGCCGAGGACAATGCATCGGAGGACCAAGGCTGGTTCGTGAGCGACGCGTTCCGCGATGTTTTCGATCCGTCAAGCGACTATTCGGTGAGCGCCCACGACCTTCCTCACGATTTTGTGACCAATCTCGTCTGGGAACTTCCTGTTGGCAACGGTAAGGCACTCGGAAGCGACATGGGTAGGGCTCTCGACGCCATCGTTGGCGGCTGGCAAGTTGCCGGTACTATCCGGTTCAGCGTGGGGGTTCCACTCAATATTCGGGCACCGAACACGCTAGGCGCGTTCGGATATGGCGTAAAGCGCTCAAACGTCGTCGGGGATCCGAAGCTCAGTAACCCGACGCCTGAACGCTGGTTCAACACGGACGCCTTCGCCGCGCCTGGCCGCTTCGAACAAGGCACGGCCCCGCGATACATGAACGACCTCAGGCAGGACGGCATCGCCAATGCTGACGTCTCCTTGAGTAAGAGCTTTCGAATTAACGAGAAGTTTTCGGCGCAGTTGCGAGCCGAGTTCTTCAACCTCACCAACTCACCCGTCTTTGGCGTGCCCATCGCCGGAGGGCCGGTGACGGTCACGAATGGTGCGTTCGGACGGGTTGTCCGAACCATTGGGGCGCCTAGACAGGTCCAAATGGCGCTGAAGCTGCTTTTCTAGGGGGCAACATGGCCCGCGTCGACAGGCATGGAGGACGCTCGACGGGCGCGATAGCAGCCACAATCGCCGACTTGCATTCACATGAGGCGGACGGCATTGCTGACCAGCACCTGTTTGCGGCACACGCCCGGGGAGCACGAGGGTTACTCGCGTTGACTGGGCGCGTGGGCCTACCGGCAGCGCCGGCAGGATTGCTGTGGGGGCCGCTCGTGGGTGTCGCGGAGAGGCCGTTTCTCCAATCGGGGCTGCGAGGCGACTGCGTAGAAATCCTGCAGTCCTATAATCGACGTTGATGCCGAGGCAACGGCCTCTCTTGGCCGCCGTGGCCCTAACCCTCGTCCAAGGGTTCGCAATCGGCCAGCCGCTCGACGCCCCAGCACTGGCGCAGCAAGCAAGTGCTGCCATGAGAGCCCGCGACTTCGGAACGGCCGAGCGCATTTACCGCCAATTGGCTGGCTTGTTCCCCGAAGAAGCGGGGCTTGCGCTGAACCTTGGACTGGCTCTTTATTCCTCTGGCAAGTTCTCACAGGCAATCGAACCATTGGATCGCTTCTTAGAGGTGCATCCAGACCACGCTCAGGCATGGCTGCTCGTAGGCATGTCCTATCAGAAGCTCGACACGCCGTCGCAGGCTGTCCAGCCGCTGCGGCGAGCGGTAGTGCTAGATCCAGGCGACAACGTTGCCAGCTTGGAACTAGCAGATGCCCTGCTGCGGTCCCACCAGCCGCAACCAGCCAGCCAGGAGTTCGCGCGCTTGGTGAGCCGAGACCGCGAGAATCCGAAGGCATGGCTGGGGCTCGGCCTAAGTTACGCGGAGCTTTCCAGCATTGCCGCTCAGGATTTGGAACGCACTGCTCCGCACTCGGCGTATCACCAGATTCTCCTCGCCCAGTCGGCTCAGGCTCAAGGCCGCTTCCGAGCCGCGTTCGCGCGCTATCGGGCAGCCGAAGCGATCGACGCGACGGTTCCCGGCATTCATGAAGCTATCGCCGCGGTCTACCAGGCGGCCGGGCATCGCGACTGGGCTCGTGCTGAGCTTGCCAAGAGCGTCAAGGAAGAGCCGTGCGACCTGCGGCAACTGGAATGCTGGTTCGAGTCCGGTGCATTCGACCGAATCTTGGAGGAGTCCGAAGCGAGCGTAACTCCAGAGGCCTTGTATTGGAGAGCCCGAGCCTTCGCAGAGAAGGCGAAGCAAGCACACCAGCGACTCCTTGCACTCCCTCCGTCCTCGGCCGCCTTCCGCCTGGCGGGAACTATCGAAAATCTCACGGGCAACCCGCGAGACGCCGTGGACGCCTGGCGCAAGGCAGTGGAGTTTGAGCCCGGGAATCCCTCACTGCGGGTCGGTCTCCTGCGGGCGCTCCGCTCCGCCGCCATGCACGAGGAATCGATCCGAGAGGCTGAAGTCCTTGTGCAGCAGCGACCGGACTCCGCCGACGGGCGCTTCTACTCTGGAGACGCGCTGCTCCAGTTGGGCCGTGTCGAGGAGGCGATCCCGCCGCTCGAAGAGGCTGTCCAACTCTCGAACGGCGATGCCCGCATGCGAGCGTCCCTAGCGACTGCCTACTTGAGTGCCGGACGCGGTTCGGAGGCGATCCCTCACTTGCAGGCAGCACTTCAAGGGCAAGAGAACGAGCGTCTTTGGTTCCAGCTGTCGAGAGCGTACCAAGCCGCCGGGCGAGCCGAGGACGCACGAGTCGCCTTGGAGCGTCGGGGCGCCGCGATCGCTGCGCGAAGAGCAACCCCTGTTCCGAATGAGATTACCGCGCCGTAGGTTCCCAGCCGCAAGGACCACCTGCGCCTCGCGGTTCCTTGTTTTGTCGGCGCTCGCTCTCCTAGCGGCGAGCGTGGCCTCTGGCCAGATCCGATTTCGCGACGTGGCGTCAGACGCAGGGCTGGACTTCGTCCTGGAAAGCGGGCCGACACCCCGCAAGCCGATGATCGAGGCTGTGGCAGGAGGCGTGGCGGCGTTTGACGCCGACGGGGACGGATTGATCGACATCTATTTCGCGAACGGCGCCGACGCTGGCTCGCTCCGGAAGCGGGGCTCGAGTCACTGGAACCGGCTGTACCGAAACCTCGGCGGGTTGCGATTTTCTGACGTCACTGAGGCGGCGAACGTGGCCGGACACGGATACTCAATGGGTGTCGCTGCCGCCGATTACGACAACGATGGCGACGTAGACCTGTTCGTAGCGGGCTATCGGGCGAACATCCTCTATCGCAACAATGGGCGAGGCGAATTCTCCGACGTGACTTCCGCGGCCGGGATCGTCAGTTCAGGCTGGTCTGTCGCCGCCGGTTGGTTCGACTACGACCGGGATGGTGCGTTGGATCTGCTGGTCATCAATTATCTGGACTGGGACCCCGCTGACGATCGATTCTGCGGAGACCGTGGTGAGGGCCTGAGGATATATTGCAGCCCGACGTATTGGCCCGGGCTGCCGAACACGCTTTACCGGAACCGGGGGGACGGGACATTCGAGGATGTTTCCGAACCGTCCGGGATGTTGCGGCATGTCGGCAAGGGCATGAGTGTCGCTTTCGGCGACTTTGACCTCGACGGATGGGTCGATGCGTTCGTTGCCAATGACACGGAGCCAGACTTCTTATTCAGGAATCTCGGGAACGGAACATTCGAGGAGACCGGGCTACTCACGGGTGTCGCGCTCGCTTCGGACGGAGCCCCGATCTCTAGCATGGGGGTCGATTTCCAGGACTACGACAATGATGGCTTCCCAGACATCCACGTTACGGCGCTGAACCGACAGACTTTCCCGCTGTTCCGCAATGCCGGTGACGGTCTGTTCGAGGACACGACAGCACGCAGCGGGCTGCATCGCCTGACGGTCTCGAAGAGCGGTTGGGCGACTAGGTTCGAGGATTTCGATAACGACGGCCTGAAGGACTTGTTCGTCACGGCCTCGCATGTCAATGACTTAGCTTTGGAATTCGAAAACGCATCGTACCGCCAGTCGAACGCCGTCTTCGGAAACACTGGCCGCGGCACATTCGAAGAGGTGTCAGAAGGAGCCGCTGCATTCATGCCTGCGGCACACCGAGGGGCGGCGTTTGCCGACTTTGACGGGGACGGACTGGTTGACGCGGTCGTATCGGCTATCGGCGGTCCAGCGGAACTGTGGCAGAACGTGAGTCCAGCCGGAAACCGCTGGCTCGGTATTCGGCTGATCGGCACAAGGAGCAACAGCGACGGAATCGGGGCGCGAGTCCATGTCGGCAGCCAAGTTCTGACGGTCAGTTCTAGCTCTGGCTACGCCTCTTCCTCACTCGCGCCAGCCCATTTCGGGCTCGGGCCCGAGCCTGATCTGCAGTACGTCCGAATAGCTTGGCCTGGTGGCGCCCAGCAAACCGCGGCCCTCGATGGCCTTGACCGGGTGATGACAATCACCGAAGAGCTGCCGTAGGGCCAGAAGTTGCTAGTCGCGGGGCCTGTCGAATGGCGAGGTCCCCGGAACTGCCCCCATCTTCTTTGGCCAGCCCGTCTGGACGCCTCACCGTAACCGGAGCCTCTTACGACAACCCCGGGTGGTGAAATGTATTGCTTTCTGAAATTGGCGGCGAGGCCTTGCAATTCGCCTATGGCCCGACCGACACGACACACTTGGGCCGACACGCTTGCGCTCTCGTTGCCCTTGTGCGTGTTGCGGCTGGGCGCGGAGTTGTTACGGGTAGAGCAGGAGTAGCGGAGGAAGGTTTCTCGATGGCCGTGGCGTCCGCTGATTACGACAACCACGGAGATGTCGGCCTGTTCGTCGCGGGCGTGTTCGGAAGCTTCCTGTACCGCAATCAGGACAGCGGCCCATTCACGCTGAGCGTGCCCTCAGAACGGCTCCCCGCTGTTTTGACGCACGCGACAGCCAGATCGAACCACCGAAGATTCATCCTCAAACCAACGCATGGCTCATCTTCCGTTCGCGTTCGGGCAATGGCACCAACTTAAGGGATACGGGCCTGAGAGCAGCGTTGTGTGGGGTGTGTTGCTCAACTCATAGAACTTGGCGGGGGTAGCGGGTCGGCTAACTCGCGGTGGCTCGACGGCGTTGCCACTTCGAGACCGGGCGCAGTGAGCGCCGCGGATACGAGCGCTCCGACCGCGGTCGGCTGCGCCCGCTGCCGACCCACTCGCTGATGCGCTCGAGGGTCTCGCCCAGAAACGCGCTATGGCGCAGCTGCAAGGCCGCACGGGTGGCCTGCTCCAAGGCTTCGAGGTCCCAGCCAGCGCTCTTGCCGCGGGCCTGACGGATCACGTTGAGGAGTTGCCCGACCTCGGCGCTGACGGCGTCTTGGATCACCCGCAGCGTTTTTCTTAACACCGGTGGCGGGTTGCTCGCGATCTTGCGCCTGGACGGGGCGCAGTTGGCAAATGCGTTCGTTGACTTGCAGCAGTTCGGCGCTGAGTGCTTGGAAGCGGCGGAAGCCATCCACCTCGCGTTGGGCCTTGCGCACTTGGGCTGGATCGGAGAGCGTGTCTTGGACCGTCTTGCCGTCGATCTTGCGCGACAGGCGCATGAGCGGGCCGTGGCGAGCGTTGTGATCGTGGGCACAGGCGCAGTTGGGTTTGCCGCAGCGGCGGAATTGGGCGTGGACGGAACCGGGGCGGAAGTCGCCCAACTGGGCAATCTCAAAGATGATCTGAGAGCGGCGCTCTTCGAGGGTCGCCAGGGAGTCTGACATCAGGGCCTCCGTCTGTGTGTAGTATATATACACAGACATGCACGGCTCAACCAGCGATTCTAGGCCTCATTCACAGAAATGTCGCGCACCCGAGTCCAGTCCAGTCCTAGCACATTGGATGAGATCGTGCTACCGTAGCGTCCCCGGTCAGAGACCGGCCCTAAGGAGAGCCTCGGCCAAGGCTGCAATCCGTATCACTGCCGCTCGCTTCAAAAACGAGAACTGCTGCGATCCGCTAGAAGACCCGACCTGCAATTGAGGCAGAGTCATGAACAGCCAAAGCCTTGCCACCTTGCTCGTCGGCCACCTTGCAATCACCATCTGCGCCTATGCCTATCCGCCAGAGCGAGCAGCAAGAGAAGGACGAGTGGTTCACGCAACGTGGTCACAGATACAGACAATGATCCGTTCCGGGAGCTACCGTCCTGTCGCTATTGTTCGGACTGGCCCTGACGGCAAGCAAAGGAGCAAGGCAAGGCTTGAGAGCCCCTCAATCAAGCACATTCCTGAATCGGAGGAAGGCATCTCTATCAGCATCCTGCCGAGCAAGGGAGGGGCCCCTCTTCCAAGGTCAGACGTGTGTTCCATCCGATTCACTCCCATCAAGAACAAGGCCAAGTGGCGTACACCAGCTGCACTCGTTGCAGTCCCCATTGGCCTTGGCGCCTACCTACTCTCATTCCTGCCGTGGGGTGGAATCCCGGAGAGTACTGATGTAGGCAAGACCGGATTTGCACTGAGCGCTGCTGTGGCATTGCCTGTTGCGGTCTACATGCTGGCGCAACGTGCAGATCGAGGCAGGAATGCGGTACATGTAATTGTGCAAAGAGAAAGGCTCAATTAGAGAAACGTATGCATTTCGCCAATTGAGCCAAGAGAAAAGGAAAGCGAAGGAACCCAATGAACAGAAGAATCATGCTGCTGGCTAGTTTGCTGACAGCAAGCGTTACGGCCAAGGTGCAACCCTGACGGGAAGTGTTCAATCAAATGACGGTGAGTCTATCGCCGCGCGAATTTCCATCCTGCGGCACTCTCCAGGCCGGGAAGCGTCGCTAGAGACACATGATACCGAGGACGATGGAACGTTCTCCATCGAGGCCGATTCGACCGGGCTCGTAGCGATCGCTGCTTCGGCAACAGGCTATGCCTCGCATGAAGTAGGCCTGACAGGCGGTGTGCCATCCGGGAGCTTGCGCTTCACCCTGCATCCGCAGCAGTTCATTCAGGGAACAATTCAAGGCCCAGCCGGTGAGCTACTGGTCGGCGCAGAGATGCATGTCCGTAATCCTGGGGCCGCCCCGGTCATGCAGCTCGATCACTACGCAACGGACACAACAGACGCGGACGGCAAGTTCATGCTGGCTGTTCCGGGGAACAGGGTCTCCGAGTTCGTTATTGACGTGCTTGCAGAAGGGTGGGCTCCTCAGTCCAAGGGGCTAGGAAGTGGAGCAGTTGAAGCAACAGGTGTAGGCACCGGGACTCTCGAGTCTGTGCTCATCCTTGCAGTACACAATCTTCGTTTTTTCCGGGTGTAGCTCCAGCCTGCATTCCGCAAAGCGTCGTTCCAACCTTGCTTGCAGGTACTTCGCCTGTGCTTGCGTCCGGCAGTGGCACACGGCATCATCCGCGTATCGCTCGAATGGAATGCTCGGGAACTCCCGCTGCATCCACAGGGTGGAGTGGCTGCGATGTCGCGGACAGTTTGGCTTGAACGATTCACGAGGGTGCTGGCACTTGGTCTAGCCCAATGGCCCAGTTGGCGGCACGGGCCGTACCAAATCAACACGCCTCCATTGACTAGTCGACGCCACTGGCGCCGACGTCCCCTCGTCCGCGCAGCCATTCCACCGTTCCTAGCAGAAGCAGCGCGAACACGACCAAGAACGTAGCGACCGCAAGAATCTCCGGGCTGATCTGCTCGCGAATGCCGGTCCACATCTGACGCGGGACCGTCCGCTGCCCCAGGCCGCCGAGGAACAGTACGGCGACCACCTCGTCGAACGACGCAGCGAATGCGAACAAAGCGCCCGAAATCACGCCGGGAGCGATCAGCGGCAGCTGAATCCGGCGGAAGACGAGGAACGGCCTGCCACCGAGGCTCTCGCCCGCCCGGACGAGGTTGTTGTCGAAACCGGCGAGCGTGGCCGTCACGCTGATGACGACAAACGGCGTGCCGAGGGCGGCATGGGCGAGAATCAGGCCCAGATGCGTCTGCCCGAGTCCCAACTTCGAGTAGAAGAAGAACATGCCCGCCGCAGAGATGATGATGGGAGTAACCATCGGCGAGATCAGCAAGCCGGTCACCAATCCGCGCCCCGGCATTGCCGGATTGGCGAGGCCGAGCGACGCGAGAACGCCGAGCGCAGTGGCGATGGCCGTGGCCGCAACGCCGATCCCAATGCTGTTCACCAGCGCACGGTGCCATGCGCCATCCTCGACAACGTTGCGATACCAGCGCAGCGAGTAGGCATCCGGATCGAGGCGCAGCATGCCCTCCGTGAACGTGAAATACGGCTCGGCATTGAAACTGAGCGGAATCACGACCAGCATGGGCGCGATCAAGAACACGAACACTGCTGCGCAGAACGCGAGGTGCAGGCCGCGGCCGACGCGCTCGCCAAATCCGAAATGCGCTGCTTGGCGCATCGTCAGGAGAACCTCATACGTTCGATGCCCACAAGGCGGTTGTAGACGAGATAGAGCAGCACTACGCCCAGCAGCAGCACTGCGCCGAGCGCAGCCGCAAGGCCCCAGTTCAGCGACTCCTGCATGTGGTACGCGATCATGTTCGAGATCAACTGCCCGGTCCGCCCGCCCACTAGGGCCGGCGTGATGTAGTACCCGATCGACAGAATAAAGACCAGCAGGCAACCCGCGGCCACGCCCGGCAGCGACTGGGGCCAGTAGACCCGTGCGAAGCCCTGCCGGAAGGTCGCGCCGAGGCTCGAAGCTGCCCGTAGATAGACGGGCGATATCGAGCGCATGACCGCGTAGAGCGGAAGGATCATGAACGGCAGCAGGACCTGTGTCATGGCCACGAGCGTGCCGACCATGTTGTAGACGAGCGCGAGCCGGCCGTCCTCGCCGATGATCCCGGACGCAACAAGTAGGTCGTTGATAACCCCTTGGTTCTGGAGAAGCACGATCCAAGACGTGGTGCGGACCAGGAGCGAGGTCCAGAATGGCACGAGCACTAGGAGCAGCAGCAGGTTTGATCTGGCCGGAGAGCAGTGCGCGATCAGGTACGCAACCGGATATCCCAGAATCAGGCAGATGACCGTTATGGCGAGGCTGACCCCGAGCGTTCGCAGGAGTAGCGGCACGTAGATTCGACGGTCTGGGGACTGAGCGACGATATTGCCCGAAGGGTCCCTGTCCATGTCGAGCGCATTCAAGTAGTGGCGCAGCGTGTAACGCTCGCCGGCGCGGCGCACTGCGAGCCATGCTGGCGGTTCACCCCAGCCCCGATCCTCAGCGATCATGGCCTCGCGCCAAGAGTCTGGCTGCGCACTCTCCAATGCTCGCGCCGTATCCATGATCGTGCTGCGCATTCCACTTTCCAAGCGGTTGATGCGAGTCGCCACGGTGCCGAGCTTGCGCTGCCCGTCCAGCAAGCGGAGCTCCGTCGCCAGAACTCGGAATGTATCCTCGCTCGGGACCGAGGCTCCATCCCACGCTTGGAGCGTCGCCAGAGTGCGTGGCAGTGCGTCGGCCACTTGAGGCTCGTAGAAGCTACGAACCAACATTGAGCCGAGCGGCGCGACGAAGGTCACGGTGACAAAGGCGACAAGTGGCAGGGTAAGTGCCGCGGCCCGGAGCCTAGCAGCCCTCAGCGAGCGAGCCATGCGCTGAAACGCTCAGTCAATTCTTCGGCATGGTTCGTCCACCATACCGGGTCGTTCCGGAGGGCGCGAGTCAGGTTCTCGGGAGCGCTCGGCATGTGAGGGCGCATATCGATACCGATTTCAGCATGCGTGCCGATCAGGCTCATGCCTGACCGCCGAGTAGGGCTATAGGCGATGTAGCTTCCAACCGCAGCAATGGATTCGACGCGGGTGGTGAACATCAGGAACTGCTTAGCCGCTTCGATTCTCGGAGTCCCGGCAACAATGGCCGTCTGGCCGTAGTCCAAGACCTGGCCGTCCCAAACGATCGTAAAGGGCTGGCCCTCCAGGACCTGCGCATTGAAGATGCGCCCGTTATACGCCGTGCTCATCGCGACTTCTTGGTCTGCGAGCATCTGCGGCGGCTGGGCTCCCGCCTCCCACCAGACAACTTCTGCCTTGATGGTGTCCAGCTTGCGGAACGCTCGATCGACACCGGCCGGTGTGCTCAGCACGGCGTAGACCTCCTCTGTGGAAACGCCGTCCGCCATCAGGGCCATCTCGAGGTTGACCAAGGGCACTCGACGCATTCCGCGACGCCCTGGAAACCTTGCGAGATCGAAGAAGTCCTCCAGCGTAGACGGCTGCTCATCGGGAAAGCTGTCGCGGTTGTAGGCATAGGCGGTCGAGTAGTAGACCAAGCCTCCGCCGCAGTCGCTATAGGTCCCTTCAAAATAGTCATCGCGGGCGGGGGTGCCGTCTGGAGCGGGCGGCAGGTCATCAATATCGATGAGTTCCAACAAGCCCTCGTCGCATCCCTTTACAGCGTCCCCGAACTCAAGGTCAACGACATCCCAATGGACGTTGCCGGTCTCAACTTGGGCACGGACTTGTGCCAAGCCCCCGTTGAAGCTCTCGACATGGACTTCGATACCCGTCTCAGCGGTGAATGGCTCGAAGATCGCCTTCCTAGCAGCCGCCTCGTAGGACCCGCCCCAGGAAACAACGGTGATCCCCTCGGTGCCACATCCGACGCTCCAGGCGCAGAGGGCGGCCAAGAGCAGTGCCGAATGAACGTTCTTCGCGCGTCGGGCGGGCAGTGTCCATTCACCTCGATACCCCATCATTACACGGCCGCTCTTGATTCTCGACTCTGAGCTCGCTGCTTGCGCTGGGGGTCGCCTGGCCGCATCCGGACCATCGGCGCTCACTTGTGGGGCGCTGTCCGGCGGCCGTCCTCAAGATCGTCAACGGGCAGGGCGCGGCAGTCGGTCACCGCCCAGCCGACGGAAACGCTATCGCCTGCCAGCATGCCTCCGTGGCCCACGATGTTCGGTATCTTGACGATGAAGTTCGAATTCCCACATAAGTTGAGCTGCAGCCGAAGGTGGTCGCCGATGAACAGGACGCCGTCGACACGGGCTTTGAACTCGTTGCTGAACACTCCGGGCTTGGCTAGGCCAACCCGCTCCGGTCGGATGGCAAGGACGGCGCTTTGGCCGGGTCGACACGCCCGCACAGGGAACGCCTTGACGATCCCGTCCCGGGTTTCTACTTCGCAAATGCCCCGGCTGACGGATGTGATCCGCCCGTGGATGATGTTGTTGTCGCCGATGAAGCCGGCGACAAACTCGCGCTCCGGTTCCTCGTAGAGAACCTCCGGCTCTGCGACCTGCTGAACCCGTCCGCGATGAAACACCGCCACTCGCGACGACATCGACATGGCCTCCTGCTGGTCGTGGGTGACGTATACCACTGTGACGCCGAGATCCTGCTGTATTCGGCGGATCTCGAACTGCATCTCCTCTCGCAGACGCCGGTCGAGTGCTCCTAGCGGCTCGTCCATAAGCACCAGGTTCGGACGGAACACCAGTGCGCGAGCGATCGCGACGCGTTGCTGCTGGCCGCCCGAGAGCTCGCTCGGGTGGCGCTCCTCGAAGCCCTCCAGGCGCACGACCTGAAGCACTCGCTGGATGCGTTGGGCCTGTTGATCCGCTGGGATGCCGCGCACCTCCAATGGGAATGCGAGGTTGCCCCTCACGGTCATGTGCGGAAACAGGGCATAGTTCTGAAACACGACGCCAATGCCGCGTTCACGGGGAGGGGTGTTCAGGACGGACTGACCATCGATCGATATCTCTCCGTCGGTCGGTACCTCAAACCCGGCCAGCATCATCAAGCAAGTCGTCTTGCCGGAGCCCGATGGTCCTAGCAGTGTGAAAAACTCGCCCCGTTTCACCTCGAGGTCCAGACCCTGGACAACCATGGTTCGGCCGTCGTAGGTCTTGCTCACGCCCCGAAACTCGATGTGTGTCTCGGCGTTTGAATCTGTCATGGCGCTCAGCCGACATTCGTGTGCCGTCGTCGACTCCGACACGGGGACTGAGGCCAGCTGGAACTGCAAGAATATCACGAGCTGAGCTCGCGCCCGAACCGCCCGACTGCCCCGAGGGATGGCCGCGCAGAACCGTGCGACACCCTCATGACAGTGGGACGGGCTCCATGGTTTGGTCGTGCCTGCGAGGCTCCGCCCGTGGTCGAGCGCTGGTCGGAAAACTGTCTAGAGTCCTTCACGAACCCTTTCTCGCGGGGTTCCAGCGACGCGGCTCAAACGCTGCGGGCAGCCTTCCTGTGACACAACGAGTTGCCGGCAACGCAAATCGCCGAACGCGGCCCAGTGGATGGCCCTGCACGCTGGGGATGCCTCGGTGGTTCGGGCGGCACATCCGGCCCTGCGCTCTCGTTCTTGCCATGTGAACCGGCCCTATCGTTCTATGCTGGTTGCGCAATGTCTGGACCCATCCTCCGCCTCGCGCTGTTGTTTTCCGTGGCCGCCTGCATCCCAAGCGCCAGCCGGGCAGAGGAGCACACCTTCCGGATTCGCTTCGGCCTGACCGATACCGAGCCCACCGCTTGGGACGGGAGCGTGAGCGTGGCTGGCGGCGAGGTCAAGGAACTCCGCAGCTGGAGGCCCAGAGCCGCCGATAGCGTAACCGGTTCCACGTGGAGTTTGGCGACCACAGCGGGCGTGCAGTTCCGCTACCGCAACTGGGAGCCAGAGCCGCCCACGCCGGTGCCGGCCTACGTTAATGTCCCCGGTCTGATCTTGACCGTGCAGGCCGAAGGCGACGCGCGGGTGGACTTGGACACCGCGGGCGGAAACCTGTCCTTCCGGCTCTCCGAGATGCCCCCGGGAAAGCGTGTCGCTTACTTGGACGGCAGCGCCAGCGTGGAACGTGCGGCAAGCTTCGACTCTGTCTCCGGCGACGGCTACCACAACGGATTTGCGGACATCGCTGCTACCGGCAAGGGTGCCTACTGGGTCGCTTGGACGGGCTACCGGGATTGGGCCAACCACGTGTTTGTGCGCCACTTTGACGGGCAGCGCTTGGGAGAGATCCAAGAAGTCACCGAAGGGCCGTCCGATGCCTACTATGTGCGGCTCGCAGTGGACGGCCGGGGCCGCCTGCTGGCCGTGTGGGCCGACCGCAAGGACGAGAACTTCGATCTCTACGGGCGTGCCCTCGATGGCGGATCTTGGTCCGCCGTTACCCGGCTCACCCAAGCGCCGCAGGCCGACATCCATCATGCTCTGGCCGCCGATGCCAACGGACACGTGTGGTTGGTCTGGCAGGGCTTCCGCGACGGTCGCTCGGACATCTTCGCCCGCAGCTGGGATGGACAGGCGTGGTCTCCCACCACCCAAGTGTCGCAATCGCCCGCCGACGACTGGCACCCGGCTGTCGCCGCCGATTCGAAGGGATCGGTCCATGTCGCGTGGGAGACCTACGAAAACAACGACTTCGACATTCGCATGCGCAGCTTTGCGGACGGTTCGTGGTCAGACATCGAGCCGGTTGCCGATACGCTGCGCTACGAAGCCTACCCGAGCCTTGCGTGCGATTCCAACGATCGCGTGTGGGTAGCGTGGAACGAGAGCGGACTGCAGTGGGGCAAGGACACCGGCTTTCTGCTGAATCGTCCCGCGACGCAGCTGTACCAGTCGCGCTCGATCGCGGTCGCCGTCTACGATGGCGGCACGTGGGTTCAGCCCGGTCGCAGCTTTGAAGCTTCGCTGCCGCCGGACTTGCGCGGGTTCAACGACTTCCCGCGCTTGCAGAGTGACCGGGACGGACGGGTTTGGGCGCTGTTTCGCCACCGCCATTTGCGCCAACGCGAGGTTCCCCACACGGCCGCCGCACATCGGGCTGCGTGGGAGACGTACGCGACGGCATTCGACGGCCGCGACTGGCTCAACCCAATCCCTGTGCCGACCACTGCCGGGCGCTCCGACGCGGGCTACGGGTTCAGCTCGGCAGCGGACGGCAGCCTCCACGCTGCTTGGGCGACCGACAACCGGATCTATGACGAGTACTTCTACGAGCGCGGCGAGGTCTTGGCAGCTAAGTTGCCCGTCCTAGATGCGCCCGTCTACGCGGCAGAGCTGGTCGAACGGCAACAGGACGAACTGCGCCGGTTCATGAAGCACCCCAACGAGCAGCAAGACGTGGCGCGCATCCGCGGCTACGAGATCAAGTCCGAGGGCAAGACCTACCGCATCTACCGCGGCGATACCCACCGACACACCGAGTACTCCGGGGACGGCAACAACGACGGCGCGCAGAATGACACCTACCGCTATGCCATGAACGTGGCGGAGCTGGACTACTTGGGCATGAGCGAGCACCACAACAGCGGCGGCCCGAACATCGAGTACATCAACTGGCTGCTACAGCAGCGGGTCGACGTGTTTCACGTACCGGGCCGGTTTGTCCCGCTGTTCGGCTACGAGCGCGGAGAGCGCTACCCGAACGGCCACCGCAATGTCTTCTTCGCCAAGCGCGGCAATCCGACCTTCCCGACGCAGCCGAACGAAGGGGAGACATCCTCCGCAGCAGTGGGGCTGTATGACTACCTCAAGCGCTACGATGGCATTTCGATCCCGCATACGCCGGCCACCGGCATGGGAACGGACTGGCGCGACAACGATCCAGACGTCGAACCTTTGGTGGAGATCTACCAAGGCGACCGGGTATCGGCCGAGTACGAGGGTGCGCCGAAGGCTGCGACCGAGGAGGATCTGACCAACCAAGCCGGAGGATTCCGCCCCAAGGGCTACGTCTGGAACGCTTGGGCCAAGGGCTACAAGATCGGCGTGCAGGCGAGTTCCGATCATCTCTCGACGCATATCTCGTATGCCTGCACCATTGCGGAAGAGTTCACGAGGGAGGGCTTGCTCGACGCGATGCGCAAGCGCCACAACTACGCCGCAACCGACAACATCGTGCTCGACTACCGCATGCGCGCCGGAAGCAAGGAATACCTGCAAGGAGACGTAGTGCCCGGTCAAGCGACGGACGTCGAGCTGATCGTCAAGATCCTGGGCACGGCGCCGGTCAAACAGGTCGATGTTATCCGCGGGCGGGATTTCGTCTACACGTTGCAGAACCAGACCGACGATGTCTCGTTCAGCTTCGTTGACCAAGAGCCGGTATCAGGCGAGGTGCATTACTACGTCCGCGTGCAGCAAGCCGATGGCCAGATGGCTTGGTCCAGTCCGATTTGGGTCAGCTCCCCATGAAGTTCGCCGCCCGGCTGCCGGCGTCGCTGTCGCTAGGAACATGCAACGCGCGGGGGCACCGCCGGTGGGTGCGCGTGCCTATCACCCTGACGTGACTGAGATTGCTTGGTTCAAGTGGTCCTGACTGACAAGCTCTGCGACGAGGAATGCAGCAAGATCGGCACGTGGGATCGTCTTGTTAGGGCCGGTATTCGATGCGTTGATACGGCCGGTGGCGGGTTTGTCTGTCAAGACGGCCGCTCGCACCGCGGTCCAATCCAGCGAGCTAGCCGCGAAAATTTCCTCCTCGCGGGCGTGTTCGGCGAGGATCTTCTTGAGCATCGTGCCGAAGAGCAGCTTTGAGTACCACGGAATCTGCTTCCAGCTCTCGCCGACGCCCGCGGCCGAGATGAAGACGACTCGCCGAATGCCATGTGCCTGCATCGCCGAGGCGATATTGGCGGCCCCTTGGCTGAGAGTGGTTTGGTCTTTGGTGCTGACCGGGCCGAGGCAGACCAGCACGGCATCTTGTGCTTCGATGGCCTTCGAGACCGCGTCGGCGTCCAACACGTCGCCTTGGACTCTCGCCACCGGTTCATTGGCATAGCGCCGCTCGACCGAGCGGCCAAAGACGGTTACGTCATGACCTGCTTCCAAGAGCAGCTTCCAAGCGAGCTCCCCGGTCTTGCCGGTGGCTCCAAAGACGACGACTCGCAAGTCTCACTCTATCTTTTCAAGGACGCCGACGACAAAGAGATCTCGCGAAATGCTTCGTGGCAGTCGCCGCATGCAGTGCTCCTCTCCGCCCCCATCACTTTGGCTGGAGTGGGCACTTGGCGGTACTGAGGACGCTGATTCCGTGGTAGCATTCGAGCGCATTGTTCAAACATGTGCCGACGTGTGAGATCTGCGCTGGCGCTGTGGACCGGAGGTAACGTCCAATGATTCAATACTCTCGGCTGGCGATCACACTGTTGGTTGCTCCGCTGTTCTTGGCCACGACCTTGTGGGGTCAAGGCGTTGCCGGTAGCGCTTCGGTCGCAGGCACCGTGACCGATTCAAGCGGCGCGGTCATTCCGGGAGCCTCGGTGATCCTCATCAACGTCGAGCGCGGCTCCGAGCAGGAGGTTTCGACGAACGAATCCGGCAACTACGCCTACCCGGACGTCACGCCGGGCGTGTACACCGTCCGCGTCTCGAGCGAAGGCTTCGCCACCCAAGAAGTATCGGATCTGGAGGTTCAAGTCGGCCAGCGCGCCGCC
Source organism: Bryobacterales bacterium (assembly GCA_965207255.1). GTDB lineage: Bacteria > Acidobacteriota > Terriglobia > Bryobacterales > UBA6623 > VXMF01. The sequence goes on from OZ242276.1 coordinate 4,424,593, forward strand.
GTCAACGTTGAGCTGGCCATCGGCCAGATTACAGACGTCGTGACCGTGGAGGCCACGGCCGTGCTGCTGGAGACGGAGTCCAACGTGATCGGCACGGTGGTGGATTCTGACCGTGTCACAGAATTGCCCCTCAACGGGCGCAACTTCCTCCAGTTGGCCCTCCTTGCTGGCGGCACCGCGCCGTCCGAGGGGCGCGCCTCTTTCGCGGGCCAGATTGGACATCCGGGCCGCTTCGTGGTCGTGGGCGGCGTCAAGGCGGCCAATAACAGCTACACCATCAACGGTATCCAGGTGCGCGGTGCGCGCGGCGGCGAGCTGGCGGTCAACGTCTCGGTGGCCAACGTCGATCAATTCAAGGTCCAGTCGAGCTTCTTCATGCCCGACCAGGGGCCGAATCCGGCCATGGTCAACGTGAGCACCAAGGGTGGCACGAACGAGTTCCACGGCGAGGCGTTCGAGTTCGTGCGCAATACCGTGCTCGATGCCCGCAGCTACTTCGCCCGCGAGCCGGAGGAGCTGAAGCGCAACCAGTTTGGGTTCGCCGTGGGCGGGCCAATCGTGCAGGACAGGATGTGGTTCCGTGCCGGCTACGAGGGCATGCGCGAGCGTGTGGCCTTCACGCGCGGCGTCTTCACGCCTACGCAGGCGATGTTTGGGGGCGACTTTTCCGACGACCCGTTCGTCATCCACGATCCGAACACCCTCGACGAGGCTGCCGGCACGCGGGATCCGTTCCCCCAGCAGACGGTTCCGCGGTCCCGCTTCAACTCCGTCTCGGACAATCTGCTGCAGTACTACCTGCCGGGCTCAAGTTTCCAAACCCGCCCCAACAATCTGTTCGTTCACCCGCGCAACACGGTCGACGACGACCAGTTCAACGTGCGCATTGACACGCAACTGACTGACAAGCAGACTCTCTTCTCCCAGTACGTCTGGTCTGATAGCTCCGCCGTGCGCCCCGGAGCGTTTCCACTCAGCGGCGCGTTCTACCCGAACCAGTTCTGGATGTGGATGGCCCAGCATACATACACGATTTCGCCGAAGCTCGTGAGCACGATCCGGCTGGGAGTAACGCGCAATCAGGCGCTGTTCAGCAACGAAGCCCGCGACGTGGGCGACATTCTGACGCCGCTCGGCATCACGGGAACCTTCGACACGCGGGGCGTGTTTGCCCAGAACATCCAAGGCTTCACCAACTTCGGCCGCTCCAATGGGGACCTTGGCAACATCGACAACAACTACCAGTTTGATCCGGGCTTCAGCTACATCAGCGGCAACCACCAGTTCCGCTTTGGTGCCAGCATCCGCTACCGCAGAACCTGGCAGCAGAATGCGAACGCTGGCGCCCATGGAAGTTTGATCTACAACCGGGTCTACACGGCCCAGCTCACGACGAACGCCGCGGGCAACTTGGTGCCTAACGGCGGAAACTCGGGCAATGCCTTCGCGGACTATCTGCTAGGCACGCCTGACCGCGGCAGCACGCGCGGGCTGCCGATGCTCCAGTATCGCCACACGCAATTCATGCCCTATATCCAAGACACTTGGAAGCTGCGGCGGAATCTCACCCTGAACTGGGGAGTGTCGTGGTTCAAGGACACGATCCCGAATCCGCACGGACGGGCGGCCGACTATCCGCATGGCTTCGACGCCGCCACGGGGCTGCTGGAATTTGCAGTATTGGGGCAGGTCGACCCGCGCGTAATCCAGCCAGACAGTGACAACATCGCTCCGCGTTTCGGAATCGCTTGGCAAGTCGACGACAAGACCGTAGTGCGCGTCGGGGGCGGCGCGTACTTTTCCGACATGCAGCTGATCGAGCTGCAGTTCTCCGCTGTGGGGCCGCCGTTCACCAACAGCGTGGACGCCATCAACACGGGCAAGCTCATGCCGGAGTTCATTCCGGGAGTCAACATCTTCCCCGTGACCCCGCTGCCGCCGATTGATGAGAACTTCGCCAAGAATCTGCCCGCCGGGATCACACCCTTCACGCTCCAAGAGGAGGGACGTACGCCCTATGTAACCCAATGGAACTTCTCGATCCAACGCACGCTCAGCGACAACGACCTATTTGAAGTCACCTATCAGGGCAACAGCGGCCACCGCCAGCAGAACCGCTACGACAACAACCAGTGCAGGGTCACTGCGGACTTGCAGTGCGACAGGGCGACGCGACCCTATTTGCAATACAGGGCCATCTTGCAGTCGGACTTCAACGCCAATTCCAGCTACAACGCACTGATCACCCGCTACCACCACCGTATGTCGCAGGGCATCGACCTGCGCGCTGAATACACTTTTTCCAAGGCGCTCTACGATGGCTGGGAACTTGGGGGCGCGACCAACAACCAGATCGCCACCAACCGGGCGCTGGACAAGGGGCCGACCTCGTTCAACGTCAAGCACAGGGCCGTGTTCAGCGCCCTGTGGGAACTTCCCTTCGGCCGGGGCAGGGCGCTGGGCTCGTCCATGGCGAAGGGTGCCGACTATGTTGTGGGTGGTTGGACCTTGACTACCATCGCGACCTTTTCCAATGGCCTGCCGATCTTTATCACGGTACCCAACCGGACCGGTAGCCCATTCGTCGGCCACCGCCCGAACCGCACCTGCAGCGGCGAATTGGCGAGCGCAAACCTGCGGGAGAGCTTCCAGTTCATCGACACGAGCTGCTTCCAGAACACGGAGAGGGGATTTTTCGGCAACTCTGCCCGAGCTCCGATCAGCGGCCCGGGCCTGAACTCGTTCGACATCGGTATTCAGAAGCACTTCCCGGTGACCGAGGACAAGTACGTCCAGCTCCGCGTGGAGATGTTCAATGCCTTCAATCACGCACAGTTCCGCAATCCCAACGGAAACGCGGCCAATCGCAACTTCGGCCTGGTCAGTGGAGTGCGTCCGCCGCGTCTGATTCAGATGGGCTTGAAGTTCGTCTTCTAGGCCTGCTTCGGCCCGTCGCCATGGCGGCGAGCCTCGGCCGCCATGGTGGCCGGGCGCTTGTGGAAGCTTGCCCGAGTCGATACGATGTGTGCGTAAGGACCTTGTCTGATGATCCGTCGCTCATTCCTCGCGGCCGGGCTGGCAGCGCCACTGGCGGCGTCGGCCAAGCCGGTGCGCATCGGCTTCTTGGGGGCCAGCCATTCCCACGGAGCTGGCAAGATCCGCATCGCGGCAGATTCGCCGAATTTCGAAATCGCGGGGCTCTGGGACGACGCTGCCGAGGTGCGGCAACAGTACGAGTCGCAAGGGCTGGTGATCTCGGAGCCGGACCAGCTCTTGCGGGATCCCTCCATTGACGTGATCGCCGTCGAGGGTCCGGTCGTTGATCATGCTCGGGATGGTCTGCGGGTCGTGCAGGCGGGCAAGCACTTGCACCTCGAGAAGCCGCCGGCACTTGATGTCGAATCGCTGCGCGCTATTTTCGGTGTGGCTCGTTCAAGGGGTCTGGTGGTGCAGCAAGGGTACATGTGGCGCTATCATCCCGGCCTCAACCGCATCCTCGAAGCGGCCCGGCGCGGATGGCTCGGCGACATCCACTTGGTCCAAGCGGCGATCCACAAGACTCTCTCGCCTGCTGCGCGTTTGGAATGGGCGCAATTCCGCGGCGGCCAGATGTTCGAACTTGGCCCGCACGTCATCGACCCGCTTGTCCGCCTTCTGGGGCGCCCCAACCGGGTCACCCCGTATCTCAAGAAGCACGGCGAGTTTGACGACACTTTGGCCGACAACACGGTGGCAGTGTTCGAGTATTCCGGTGCTCTCGGGCTTGTCACAGGGGCTGCCTTGGCAGCCAATGGCAGCCGCTACCGCAGCTTCGAGGTGCATGGCACGAACGGCGTCGCCACGCTGCGCCCTATCGAGGCCCCGCGGCTGGTATTCAATCTGGCGGAGGCCGCTGGTCCCTATCCGAAGGGGCCGCACCAAGTTGAACTGCCTGCCTACAAGCGCTATGTAGGGGATATGGCAGCTCTGGCTGGCGCCTTACGAGGCGAAACGCCGTTGCATGTGTCGTTTGACGAGGACATTGTCGTGCAGGAAGCGTTGATCGCGGCATCCGGCATGTAAGCATGGAATGCAGGCGGTTGCGAGTCCCAAGTCGATTGGGCGCATGAACCTATGAAGGCCAGCAAGCAGAATCGGTGGCGGGCGCACGCTGCAGCTTGGTGCAGTGCGGCGCTCGTCTTGGCGTGGATGCCTGCCGCGCTCGGGGCTGAGCTGCCCCCGCCGACAGCGGGCGAGGTTGATTTCAATACGCACATCCGCCCGCTGTTCGAGCAGCGCTGCTATGCCTGCCACGGGTCGGCCAACGCTATGAACGGCTTGCGCTTGGACCGCCAGGCGGATGCGCTGGCCGGGGGCCACTCGGGGCCCGCCATCATTCCGGGCAACTCGGCCGAGAGTCGTCTGATTCAGTTGGTGGCGGGACATCAGGTGAAGGTGGTCATGCCTCCCGTCGGGGAACCGCTGGGCCGGGTAGAGATCGGTAATCTGCGCGCTTGGATCGACCGAGGCGCGCCATGGCCAGACGGGGCCGGACAGCCGGCGGCTGATAGCGTGGCCGTCGAACCGGGACATTGGGCCTTTCAGCCCATCGTGCGGCCAGATGTGCCGACAGGTAGCGATCCGATCGACCACTTCGTACGCGAGCGCTTGCGCGCGGAGGGGCTCGAGCCCGCGCCTCCGGCCGACCGCGACACGCTGTTAACTCGCGTGTCGCTGGATCTGACCGGCCTGCCTCCGACTCGCGAGGAGCAGCGTGCATTCAACGAGGACCAAGCTGACGGAGCCTACGAGCAAGTGGTAGAGCGATTGCTGGCTTCGGAGCACTTCGGCGAGAAGCAGGCCATGCACTGGCTGGACCAAGTTCGCTATGCCGACTCGGACGGCTATGCGAAGGACTATGTCCGGCCGCATGCTTGGCGCTACCGGCGCTGGGTCGTCAACGCTCTCAACTCGGGCATGGGATTCGACCGCTTCTCGATCGAGCAGGTCGCCGGGGACCTGCTGCCCGGAGCGACTGTCGAGCAGCGCGTCGCGACAGGCTTCCACCGCAACACGCTGCGAAATCGAGAGGGTGGCGTGAACCCCGCCCAGTATGCCTTTGAAGAGACCGTGGACCGGGCCAGCACGTTCGGCACGGTCTGGTTGGGCCTGACTGTCGGCTGCGCCCAGTGCCACGACCACAAGTACGATCCCGTATCCCAGCAAGAGTTCTACCAGCTGTTTGCCTTCTTCGACAACCTCAAGGAAGACCGCATCTACGCGCCAGTGCAAGGCGAACTTGGCCCGTACCTGCGCGGCGTCAACGAATACCGACGCAAGCACCAAGAGATCTTGGACGAGTACAACGTGCCCGCCCTGCAAGCCGATTGGGAGGAGCGCTGCATCCGGGCCGGCGAGTCCCCGGGAGTGTACTTGGGTTACGACCTAGCTTGGCAGGAGCTGGGCTTGAACACTGATGGTGGGCAAGAGATCGTGCGTATTCCGCCGGACGAGCGGACTTGGCGCCAGGCCAACATGGTGACGTACTACTTCCTGAGTGCCTACGGCTTGGTCATCAGCAAGGACAAGCAGAAGGAGCTGGGCTTCGCCGAGGCGCTACGGAAGATCAAGGAACTGAACCGCACCTATCCTCAGCGCAGCGAAGCGCGCATCGTCTTCGAGAGCCCGGAACCGCAACCGACGTTTCTGCGGGTGCGCGGCAGTTGGGACCGGCACGGCATCGAAGTCAGGCCCGGCACGCCCGGCGTACTGCCCGCAAAACGCGCGGCACCTGCCGGACGGCTCGAACTGGCCCGCTGGTTGTTTGCGAAAGACAATCCGCTGACGGCGCGCGTCGCCGCCAACCGGATCTGGCAGGAGTACTTCGGACGGGGCCTCGTCGCGACGTCCGAGGATTTCGGCACGCAGGGCGAGAATCCAAGTCATCCACGGTTGCTGGACTGGCTGGCCTCCGAGTTTCGCGACTCGGGCTGGGATGTTCGCCACCTGCATCGCCTGATTGTCAATTCAGACACCTATAAGCAGTCCTCGCAAGCTTCGCACTCGCTGGTCGAGCGCGATCCAGGCAACGCACTGCTAGCGCGGCAGGCTAGGCTGCGCCTGCCCGCCGAACTGATCTGGGATCGCGCCCTGGGCGCGGCCGGCTTGCTGCACCACGACGTCGGCGGACGGAGTTTCCGCCCGGCCATGCCGCCTGGCACGACAGGCTTCAAGGCGGGCGGGACGGATTGGGAGCCTAGCTCCGAGTGGGAGCGGTATAAGCGCGGCATGTACATCCAATTCCAGCGGACGCAGCCATTTCCGTTCTTGATGAATTTCGATTCCCCGGAATTCCGCGAACCCACCTGCCGTCGCGAGAGATCGAACACTCCGCTGCAGGCGCTGAACTTGCTCAACGATGCGATGTTTGCGGAAGCGTGGCAGTCACTCGCCGTGCGCGTGCTGGCCGACGCCCCGGACCAGTCCTTCCTCGGACGATTGCGTTATGCCTTTCGCCTTACCCTGGGCAGAGACCCGACCGATGGCGAGGCGGAGCGCTTCGGCGCATACGTGGCCGAGCGCTCGGCTGGCGCAGTGTCTGCGCAGGATGGCAGCCAGCGCCTGCCAGAAGTGGAAGGGCTGGACAAGTCTGAGTTGGTTGCTTGGACCGGTGTTGGCAGAGTCCTGATGAACCTTGACGAATTCGTGACCAGACCATGAACCTGCGTTCGCTCAACCCGACCCGGTCGCGCCGCGACTTCCTCGACAACACACTGTTCGGACTGGGCTTGGGTGCGCTCTCTCACCTGCTCGGTGTCGAAGGCCGCACGGCCGAGTCCGCGCCCGATGCGCTTGCGCCGCGCCAACCGCACTTCGCACCGCGTGCGAAGAACGTTATCTTCCTATTCCAAGCCGGCGCCCCCAGCCAGATCGACCTGTTCGATCCCAAGCCCAAGCTGCATGAGTGGAACGGCCAGGCTCTGCCGGAATCGCTGGCCAAGGAGTTGCAGTTGGCGTTTATCCAGCCAACAGCCAAGGTGTTGGCGAGTCGCAGGCAATTCCAGCCCGCTGGAGAGTCGGGTATTGAACTGTCGGAGTGGCTACCGCACACGGCGACCATCGCAGACGAGATTTGCCTGGTGCGATCGGTGCGGGGAGAATCAGTCAACCACCATCCGGGGCAGTCCCTGCTGATGACCGGCAGCCCGCTGCCGGGAAGGCCCACGGTGGGCTCGTGGATCACCTATGGGTTAGGCAGCGAGTCCCGCGACCTGCCCGGATTCGTCGTGCTCAAGACAGGTAGCTCGACGCAGGGCAGCACCGGCAATTGGACAAACGGATTTCTCCCTTCGAACTACCAAGGCGTCTTGTTGCGCAGCGAGGGCGACGCGATCTTGCACTTGTCCAACCCCTCTGGCGTCACGCCAGAGATGCAGCGAGCGGACCTTGACTTGATCCGCGAACTCAACCGCGAGCACCTCGCACGGACTGGGGATCAAGAGATCGCGGCGCGCATTGAGTCCTATGAATTGGCGTTTCGGATGCAGGCATCCGCGCCGAGTCTGATCGACATTTCGGATGAGCCGGAGCCGGTTCGCGAGATGTACGGGCTAAATGCCGACGAGACTAGGGACTATGGCATGACCTGTCTGTTGGCGCGCCGCTTGATTGAGCGCGGTGTGCGGTTCGTGCTCAACCAGCACGCCCAATGGGACCACCATTCGAACTTGGACCAAGGCCTCAGCCAGAAGTGTCGAACCACGGACCAGCCGGTGGCGGCCTTGGTGAAGGATCTCAAGCAGCGGGGCCTGCTGGACGAGACGCTGGTCATCTGGGCTGGGGAATTTGGGCGCACGTCATTGGCGGAGTGGCGCAATCCATCCGACCCGGCCAGCATTGGGCGGGATCACCATGCCGACGGCTTCAGCGTGTGGCTGGCCGGCGGGGGCGTCAAGGGTGGCCAGATCATCGGGCGCACGGATGAACTGGGCCTGACGGTGGAAGACGATCCGGTGCATATCCACGACCTGCAGGCGACCGTCCTGCATTGCCTAGGCCTTGACCACGAACGCTTGACGTACCGGCATATTGGGCGCGATTTCAGACTTACTGATGTAGGCGGAACGGTAGTGGAGGCCATGCTGGCTTAGCCCGCCGTTCAAGTGAGTTCAGATCCTCAGTGGGCATACGCACTCCGAGGCGACTCGGGTTCGATGGAGACTCAGAGTTCGGAACATCAGGAGCGGCAGTGAGATGCATGTTGGCGTCGTAACATCTCTAAGGACAGAGGGTTAGAGGTTCTCTCCGCTCGGAGCAAGGCACCTGCTCAACCGCAATCTCTTCCGGTTTAGGATGTGCACTTTTTCCGGTTGCAGCCTACCCTCCGACCAGCCACTGCCCGGCGAAACTGGCGCTGCGCTGCGGTCCGCACCAGAGCCAACCGCAGGATGTACCGGGGTTCGCCTTACACTGCGGCCGCCGCGGCGGTTGCGCTGCAGCTCAATCACACGACTACTTGGATCGAACGGCGTGCCGACATCCGAGTATAGAATCGGGCTGAACAGGCCGTGGTATGGTAATCGACTACCGAGACGAGCCAAGAATCGGATAAACCCATGGATGCACTCGCTCGAATGATACGGCAATCGGCTGACCGCGCCGGCGACTCCGAAGCACAACTTCAGGGCGAGGTGGATGCGCATCTGCGTAGTACCCTCAACGGCTTTGGAATTAACTATGACCCCCAGGTCAACCTCGGCCTGCGTCAATCCTACGCGACAGGAGGTCGACCGGACAGTTTGTTTGGACATGTGGTCTTGGACTACAAGGCACCCGGCGTGCTTGCAACGCCTCGCGGTTTCACTAGTGCCAAAAGGCAAGTTACAGAGGACTACCTTGTGCCAATCTGCACTAGGAAAGGCATTCTTGATCCCGATGAATCTGCCAAATGGGTTGGCGTTCTGCTTGATGGTCGACAAATCGCCTTCGCAACATTCGATGGCGCCGAGAATTGGACCTGGACTCCGACGCGCCCAGTCAATCGGGCCACAGCTCTAACACTAATTCAGTACTACAGAGCACTGTATCGAAAGCCGCTCAACCCCTATCTCCTAGCCAATGACTTCGGCCGGGACACTGAGTTGGCTGTCTCGTGTATTCGGACGCTCACTCGGTATCTAACACACCCCGCGCCACGCACGAGCATGCTGTTTCGAGAGTGGAGGAGGATGTTCGAGCAGGTGTCCACATATGAGTTGGACCAAATACCAGCTCTGGCGGCTTGGGCGCAACGCTGGGATTTGCCAGGTCGCAATGATCCGTCACTGTTGCTTTTTTGTCTACACACTTACTATTCCCTCATTGTGAAACTTCTGACTGTCGAACTCGTAACCGTCAGCCAGCAATTCGCGATGGAATCCTTCTTCGAACGACTAGCCCATATGGATGATTCGCTAGAGTTCCAATCGTCATTTGAACGGCTTGAGTCGGGTGACATGTATCGTGATTTACGGATTATGAATTTCCTCGAAGGCGACTTTTTCTCTTGGTATCTCCTGCACTTCGACGGCGACCTAGAGGCGGACCTTCGTCAGATTGTTGAGGTCTTTCGGACTTATGAGCCGGCGACACCCAAACTCGATCCTCGCCGCTGCCAAGATCTTCTAAAGGTGTTCTACTGTCAAGTAGTCGATGGGCAAATTCGCCATGATCTAGGTGAGTATTATACGCCGGACTGGCTTGCAGATCTCACTTTAGATCGCGTGGGCTACAATGGCCAACCAGCACACACAGTGATGGATCCTACGTGTGGGTCAGGAACCTTCCTAGTTGCTGCAATTCGGCGTCGCCTTACCGTTGCGATCACCAATAATGAAGCTACTTACGACGTACTCGACGACATATTTCGCCATATCTTGGGTTTCGACCTCAACCCGTTGGCAGTGATTTCATCACGTGCGAACGTCCTCTTAGCTCTCACCGGGCTTCTTGGCGAATACGGGCGCGATATCGAGATACCAATTTACCTTGCCGATTCCATAAATGTTCCAAGATCTAGCGATATCAATGGTGTGGATTGCTTTGAGTTTTGTCTCGATACAGAGTTAGGTGAACGCGAGATCGTGCTTCCAAAATCCCTAGTTCATAACCGTATAATGGCACCACTTATGCATATCATTGAGCGCGATGTGCGAGAAGGGAGGACGTTTGACGATTTCGTCGAAACGATCCAGAGTGATCAGAAATTGGCTCGATTCATTAACCGTGGCGAAGAGATGGTTCTTCGAAAGTTTTACATGGTCATTCAAAATTTGGAAGCACAGAAGTGGGATGAGATCTGGTGTCGCATTGTCAAGAATCACTTTGCAACTCAAAGTCTTCCCGGTGTCGACTTCATTGTGGGAAATCCGCCTTGGGTTCGGTGGAGCAGACTTCCACGTCGGTACAGAAAACGCTGCAAGGCCTTTTGTGTGAACTATGGATTGGTGTCGGGACGGGGATACGCCGGCGGTATCGAAAGTGATATTGCGACGGTCGTCACGTATTCGGCCATTGACAACTGGCTGTTGCCAGGAGGCATACTTGGTTTCCTGATTACTGCAACTGTGCTAAAGAGTGACTCTGCCCGAGGGTTTCGTCGGTTCGAGCTACCCGACGCAGTCCCGATTTATCCTGTGAGTATCGATGATCTTGTGCCTCTCCTGCCGTTCCCGGATGCGGCAAACGAGACGGCACTGCTTGTCCTCAAAAAGGGGCACCGCGGTGAAGATCCCGAGGACGTGTATCCTCCTGACGGCGTCGAGTACAAGGCGTGGCGGCGAACGAAAGGGCGTGGCCGTATCGACCCACGCCTAAGCTTGACGAAGGTACGGGCGGTGACAGAGGAGGTGCCACTTGTTGCCACGCCAATTTCCGACCGCGGAAGCCCTCTTTATACGGGCGACCGTAATGACGTGTGTCGTATTCGGGCTTTTCGGGGAAAGTCCAACTACGAGGTCAGCGCACACAAGGGAACGACTACCGACGCGGCTCGGGTGTATTGGGTAAAGATCTTGGCGCACGACAAGATCACTCGTAGGGTTCGGATTCGCTCCTTGACCGAGGAGGAATTACCTCGGGCACGAACTAAGGATATCCTTACAACGCAGGGGTATTGGATCGAGGAAGACCTTGTATACCCCCTCATGCGTGGAAGAGACCTTGGCCGATACTGCTTTGCGACGGATGAGTGGCATGTCCTTGTACCAAATCTGCATTATGAGGCGATGGAGGGGGAGGCTGAATTTCGGCGGTTGTATCCTCTAGCCTATAGATACTTCGCAAGAAACCGAGTCGTGCTCGCCCAGCGATCAACCTACCGTCGGTATCTTCGGAAAAAGCCGTTCTACGCGATCTACGACATCGGTGAGTACACATTCAGTCCATTCAAGGTAGTGTGGATGGAGCAACAGAAACCCGCAGCTTTCCGGGCCTCGGTGATCGGCAGTCTACAAAGATCGACGTCAACCCAGCGCTTGATTGTTCCGGATCACAAACTCTATATGTTATCGCTTGGGGACGAACGGGAAGCGCACTACGTATGCGGTGTGCTTAATTCACACCATTTGAGGCTCATCCTTGGAGGATTCCTAGTGGGCAAACAGATCGGAACGAGTATTTTCCGCTACGTAGGTATACCCGAGTATGACGCAGAGGATCATCGCCACGTCGAAATATCGGAACTCTCAGCTAACGCCCATAGGAGGCGGGGGCATAGTCGCGATAGCAATGACCTTCCGGAGTCAGAACAGAATCGCCTAGACGAATTGACGGAGAGTATATTCGGGTAGGGGGAATTGTGGCGTCTAGCGGGAGAATCATATCGTGCGTGTCCGCAAGACCTACCTGCGGGCAGTGCAGCTCGGCCCGCACAGCGCCCGGAAATAGGGGCCGAGTAGAGCGATAATGCCGAGTAGTTGCTAATGCCGAGTGGGATACCGCAAGATTCTGATCCGGAAGGACGTCCGACGGAAATCACTTGGCATGAATTCTGGAGCACTGCCTCACAACGACAAGGGGGAGGACAGATGGCAGCGACACCAAGCGGCGGGGCGGCGGTGGCCACGCAACAGGCCTGCGTCGATCCGATAATCAGAGTTCGGAACACTGGGAGAGGCTGTGAGATGCGTGTTGGCGTCGTAACATCCCTAGGAACAGAGGGTTAGATGCTCGTTCCGCTTTGAGCAGGGCACCTGATCAGCCGCAATATCTTCCGATTTAGGATGTCCAGTTTTTTCTGTTGTAGCCTGCCCTACGACCAACTACTGCCCGGCGAAACTGGCGCTGCGCGGCGGTCCGCACCAGAGCCAACCGCACGATGCACGGGGCTTCTCCTACGCTGCGGCCGCCGCGGCGGTTGCGCTGCAGCCCAATCACACGACAACCTAAATCGAACGGTGTGCTGAAGTCTGATTGCGCCAGGACAAGTCTTGGAGAGGAGGAAGTGATGAACTGAAACCTTTCTGAGCGAGCCAGCGGGTTCGACCCCCGTCCGGCAAAGATGCAGCCCACCAGCCGGGAGTGAGTGTTGCATGGCGTGCAGCAATGCGCGACATGAAGCGTACACAGCGGGGGGCGAAGCGGCGCTATTGATCCTCGAAATCTGCAAGGTCGGTGCCTTCAGCTTTCAGACACTGGGGGCAGCACCGCCTCGCCGCTAGTGGCGAGGCACTGGCGGACCGGCCGTGGTCCGAGAACGCGCGCATAGTCGTAGGATGGCTCGTCAGGGAACCTGGGAGGCCCTGTCCTGTCCACGTGCAGAAGTCGCAATGGGATGCCCGACTACCACAGGGCCCCAGCTCCTGTGGCTGGCCTGCGCCACGGGGGAACGCTGCGGCGGACACGAACTGACAAGCAACACGCGGTACCGGCTGGCGAACCAATAAGCCAAAGGGACGCAGGGCAGGGAGTCGTAGTGCCTTGATAGTACTGAGGACGGCGGGGAACCGCGTTCGGCGGGACCCGTTCGAGGGAAGCGAGGCATCTGAAGAGCAGAACCATGCGAGGGCGCTGGCGGGAGGTGGAGTTGGTGGCTGAGGTGCGCTCGGAGGAGTGGCCGCTGCGCTAGCATCTGGTGCATGTCTGGGAACGCTCGGCCGGGGCAGGCGTGGAGCCGCTGGAGTGGTTCCTGCTGACGAGCCTGCCGGTGGGCTCGCAGGCGCAGGCCGAGCAGGCTCCAGTGGTACCGGCTGCGCTGGCGCATCGAGGACTGGCGCCGCATTCTCAAGTCGGGCTGCAAGGTGGAGCACCTGGGGCACTGCACGGGAGAGCGCATCGAGCGGGCGGTGACGATCAAGACGGTGATTGCCTGGTGGCTGGCCGCGCTGGCGCTGTTGGGGCTGGAGACGCCGGAATTGCCGGCGACGGTGTTCTTCACGCAGATGCAGTTGCGGGTGGTGCGGCACTTCGCCGCCAAGCGCCAGTTGGGCCCGCCGGGCGGGCAATGGCGATCCTAGGGAGTTAGCTGTACCGCCCGAACTCCCCGCCCCCGGGCCATCAAGAGATCTGGGAAGGCTGGACTCGCTTGACCATCATGAGCGAGGCGTATGAGCTCAGAGACTACTTCGAGCCGCCTCTAAACGTCTCCCAAGAGTATCCCGGATCATGACTTGTGGGGCATGGGCAGGGCGCGCCAGCAACTTGATTGCTCGGGAATGCAGAGCGAGCGCATTGGCCACCTCGTTCCATCTCTCGGCGAGAGCGTCCAAGCGGGCAGGGACCTGGCGACGCTGCGAGCGAGACAGTGCGCCTTCTGTCGTCCGACGCTCAATCGCAGCTGCCATTTCAGTTCGAGTCCACAGCCATGTAACGATCTGCCGATCCCGACCAGCCCCAAGAACGAGGCGTTGCTACCCTGTTCCGACACGAGCAGCGGCACGAGTGCGGACGCGTCCCAGCACTTCACAGCCGATCATCCCGATCTTCGAGTAGCGCATCCAAGATGCTCACTGGAAGCTCCAGAGGGGGCTCCTTGAGAACCTTGGCCGGATCGCTCTTGCCCGGCCTGATCAATCCTTGACTGATCAGTCTCTCAAGTGCCTTCGGATCGTTTCCGGCGGTTGTGGGAACAAGTCTTGCAACGGGCGTCCCTCGATCGAGGATCTGGACCTCGCCTCCGCGGAGGACTTCATTGATGTAACGGGACAGATTCGCCTTCAACTCGGAAATCGATGCGGTTGTCATTGAGACCATTCCCTTGACCAGTGTCAAGCACCCCGTTGCAATCGTCTGACTCGGCTAGATTGACCCAAGCGTAGACAGATCGTCAAGCGAGTAGGTCTGTCCAGGGGCGGTTGCAATGGTCCGGACCTCGTTCGCGCCTGCAACTCGCACGCGACACTGGTTGCCGAACCGCGAAAATATCTCCGCCTTCGTTAGCTTGCCGTCATCCCACGCCATCGAAACCTCGAAACCGCCACGAGCCTTGAGCCCGCTCGCCGAGCCGCGGCTCCATTCAGCCGGTAACGCCGGTAGCAGATGGATCTCCCCGCCGTGCGACTGCAACAGCATTTCCGCGATGGCGGCGGTGCCGCCAAAATTGCCGTCGATCTGAAATGGAGGGTGGGTGTCGAACAGGTTGTCGAGTGTCGACTTGGCGAGCAGAGCATGCAGGTTCTCGTAGGCCTTGTCTGCGTCTTCGAGGCGCGCCCAGAGGTTGATCAGCCAAGCACGGCTCCATCCCGTGTGGCCGCCCCCGTTGGCAAGGCGATGCACGATCGACCTGCGGACGGCCTCCGCTAGCTCCGGCGTGCCGCGCAGCGTGAACTGCTCTCCGGGATGGAGTCCGAACGCGTGCGAGATGTGGCGATGCCCCGGTTCTGCCTCCGCGAATTCTTCCCGCCATTCCATCAGGCGGCCGTCGCTTCCGATCTGCGGGCCGGCCAAGTTGGCCAGCTTCTCGCTGGTCTCGGCGGTAAATTCGTCAGAAATGCCGAGTTCGTCCGCGGCACTGAGGACACTAGTAAAGAGATCCCAGACAATTTGCTGGTCCATCGCCGGGCCCATCGTGATCCGGGCCCGCTCCATGTCCTTGGTGAGAAAGATATTTTCCGGCGATGTCGACGGCCCGCTCACGAGCTTTCCCGTGCGGGGATCTTCCACAAGCCAGTCTAGGTAGAACTCTGCGGCTTCCTTCAGGACAGGGTAGGCCCGCCCCCGCAGGAAGGCTTTGTCTTGGTTGAACTGATAAGCCTCCCAGAGATGCCGCGAAGTCCAGGCTGCGCCGGCCGGCCACATGCCGTACTGAGCACGTCCGATCGGGCTCGTCCACCACCAGGCATCGGTCGTATGGTGAGCGACGAAGCCACGAGCGTTGTAGTGATCTCGCGCGGTCTTTCGGCCTCGCACGCGAAGGTTGTCTAGCAGATCCCACAGCGGTTCCTGCATCTCGGACAGATTCGTCACGTCCGCCGGCCAGTAGTTCATCTGGACGTTGATGTTGATGTGGTAGTCGGAATTCCAGGGAGGGGCGATCTTGTCGTTCCAAATGCCTTGTAGATTGGCGGGCATCGTGCCCGGCCGCGACGATCCCATCAGCAAGTAGCGCCCGAATTGGAAGTAGGTCGCCAGGAGATCTGGATCGGATCCGCCTGCACGGACTGCCGTCAGGCGCGCATCAATGGGATCCTGACGCTTCTCCTTCCCGCCCAACTCGAGCGTAACGCGATTGAAAATCGCTCTGTGATCCGCCAGCAATTCTCAAAATAGGTAGGCTGACTCGTGTGGGGTGGAATCTGGGAGCGTTTGCGTGCGCCGTTGGAACCGGTTGCGGGGTGAGCGGACGGCTGTGGACTCGGCATCCGAGGCTGTGAGTCGTGTGGCAGCGGCCCTGAGGCGGTCCTGGACTGGCCGCGACGCACCCCGGCTGAGGGCCTCTGCAAGAGAAGCCTGGCGCTGGCAGGATGGCGGGCAGGTTGCCTCGTCAGGGGGCGCCCGCGGGCACCCCGGCCGCGGGCGGTGGCGGGCGCTTGCGCACGACGGTCTCCAACAGGGCGGTCCAACTGGGGAAGCAGAACCACTCCGTGAGGAACTTCAGGGTCGCGAAGAAATTGCGCCGGGTACCGAGGCGCTTCCGGCCTTGCCGCCACAGCTCGCAGACGCAGTCCAGCACCGCATGCAGCGCGAAGGCGAACAGGTTCAGCGTGGCGAGCAGATTGGCCAGACCCTGGCGGCCGTGCCCGAAATTGTGCTTGAGGTTGTAGCCCTGGCGCGACAAGCAATTGAACTGCTCGTTCTCGATCTTCCATCTGGCGCGCGCTACCCGCGCGATCTCGGCCACGTTGTCGGCGGTGACCTTGAGGCTGGTGAAGAACGAATTGTGGTAGGTGCGCTCGCCTTTGCGCCAAATTTCGAAGTCAATCCAGGTGCCCTTGAGGGCGTCAGCACCAGCGCGCACGGGCACGTTGTTTCTCCACTGGTAGCGATGCTGCTCGACCTGCTTGCGCTGGTTGCGGGTCTGCAGCCAGCCGCTGGACCAGATGCGGCGCTTGGGGAGCTGTTCGTATAACGTCTTGTGGCTGCTGGGCTTACAGATGAACAGGAAGTCCGCTTCGAGCTCGGCGACGAGGCTGCAGATGGGCTGGCAGCAGTACAGATCGTCGCCCAGCAGGACCGGTCGGTAGGGCCGCAGAGCGGGCAGGTAGGCGGGCAGCCAGCGCTTGGCAGCGTTGCGCTCGCAATCCTGCTTGCGCTGCTCTTCGGTCAACTCCGGGCTGCGCGGCGGGCTCATGCTGGGGCTGGACGAACAGCGGCATGAGCGGCAGGACGCGGTTGTGGCCATCGGCCACCACGCTGGCTGAGAGCATGGTGTGGAAGAACTGCTTGGTTTTGTGCTTGCCGACATGGCGGGTGGAGCACTGCTCGCAATGGATCGTGTCCGAGCACTGGAACTGGATGCCGTCGAGGGCGATGCACACGCGCCCGCCGAGACGCAGGAAGGGGTGCCGGACTCGGCGAACAGCGCGGGGTCGTCATCGAGCGCGCATGTGATTGTCACTGGGAATCTTGCTCACGCCGAACAGCGCGTGGCAGTTGGAGCGGGCGGACTGCCGAACAAGCGCCGCTGGAAGTCGAGGAAGGAGGGGCACTGGAAGAAAAACGTGGCGAGGGCGCAGGCCGCGGCATCGGCGACGGCATAGCGCTTGTTGGAACCTTTGCGAGGGTCGGGCAGGGTGCCGGCGGTTTGTTGGAAGCGGTCCAGAAGGGACTCGAGCACTCGGGAATTGGAAACGGGGGCCACACTTTATGTTTGAAAGTGCTGCCGGCAAAGTGAAAATCGCTCTGTGATCCGCAACGTGCGAAGCGCGAAGCTCGGCGAAACCGGCGTCTGCTGCTGCCTCGAGCCGTGCAGTCGTTTCGTTGCTCGGTTTCTGTCCTCGGTAGTCTGTTGCAGCGGCGAGAATCAGCGTGACCGCATCGGCAGCACTGATCCGCAAGGACTTGCCGTCGACCCGCGCAGAGCCCCCTTCGGTGTCGGCTCTCAGCCGGGCTTCGAAGCGCACCCCGAGCTGCTGACCCTCGTGGCTGGCCCGGCCCTGCATGAGAAGTCCGCCGCCCACGGCCGTTGTCGTGGCATCGACCGGCCGGTCGATGCGGACACTCGTGGAGATCGCCCCCGGCTGGTTTGCCTCGATGCGGACGACTAGCACATCGTGCGGCACGCTCGAAAACACCTCCCGGACGTACCTAACCCCGCCCTCAGTCCACTCGGTCCGCGCGATGCCCGTTTCCAGGTCGAGTTCCCGCCGATAGCTGGCTGGGTTCGGTGAATGGGGCGAATCAATCCACAGGTCTCCGAGGGTCTGGTAGCCCTTCGGAAAGATTCGCTCTCCCATGATCGTTTCCTCGATCATGCGCTCGGCCTCGACATACTTGCCGTCGAAGAGCATCTTGCGGATCTCAGGGAGATGGCGGAACGCTCCCGCGATATCGCGCTCTTGCGGCGCGCCCGCCCAGAGTGTGTCTTCGTTGAGTTGGATTCGCTCGTTCCCTGTGAGGCCGAAGACCATCCCTCCGAGCCGTCCGTTGCCAACGGGAAGAGCTTCGACCCACTCATCGGCCGGGCTGGAATACCACAGCACCGGCTCGGAGCACAAGGGGAGAACAGAGAGCAACGCGAGAGTCGACAATCTCATTGGAGACTAGGAGAATACCAAGTTTGACGCAGCTTCGAACGGCTGCTGGAATCGGCCCGCCAGCTATCTAGGGCGCTCTCATTGCCGTGCAGGGCAGCCCCTGCGATCATCGCTTCCTACGGGTTCGCCGAAGATCGTAGCCTGGCTGGCATTCTCGAACGTTCTTTTCAAGAGTGCGCAGGGATTCCCGAGCGGGCCTGCGGGATCAGGAACCCGCAAATTGTCCCTGCATTCGCGCCGGACATCTCTAGCGGGCGACCGCAACGGGTCTCGGCAGCAGTCGCACCATTGGCCGCTCTGTGCTGCCATCGAGTGCCGGGTTCTGTACAATCTTCAGCACAGGAGATCCCACCATGATTCGATTCGTAGCCCTCGCGCTGCTCTCTGTCACGCTCTGCGGAGCCCAGCAACTCAAGATCCTAGTAGCCGGACAGAATCCGGAGACGATTGCAGACTGGCAGACTGCCTCCGACAAGGTCAAGCTCATGCGAGTGAGCTCGGAAACCGCCATGGGCGAAATCGCCGATGCGGACGCCTACATTGGCAACATCTCGCCCGAACTCGTCAAGGCGGGCAAGAAGCTGCGCTGGGTGCAGACGCTAAGCGCAGGTGTGGAGCAGGTGCTGCATAAGTCTGGTTCCGACGCGCTAGCCAACAGCGACATCGTGCTGACTAACAACCAGATCGTCCAAGGACCCGAGATCGCCGACCACGCTATGGCGCTGCTGCTGGCGCACACGCGTTTCCTTCCGACGTACATGCAGCGACAGTCTGAGGAGAATTGGCAGGGCAGGCCCTATACCCTCGTCGAGCTGAACGGCAAGAATGCTCTCGTCGTGGGCATGGGCGGTATCGGGCTCCAGATCGCCATCAGGGCGTGGGCACACGGAATGAATGTCGTCGGCGTTGATCCAGAGGACATTGCCTATCTGCCGTATGTGGACAAGATCGTCAAGCCTGACATGCTCGACAGCGTGATTGGTGACGCTGATGTGATCTTCATGGCAGTGCCTCATACTCCTGCCAGCCACAGAATGATCGGTCCGAGCCAGTTCGATGCGATGAAGCAGGGAGCGTACTTCATCGCCGTGAGCCGAGGCGGCACGTATGATCTCAACGCGCTGGTCAAGGCGCTGGATTCCAAGAAGCTCGCTGGCGCTGGGGTCGATGTCACCGATCCGGAGCCGCTTCCGAAGGGCCACGCCTTGTGGAAGATGGACAACGTCATCATCACCCCCCACATCGCGGGACGTTCGGACATGGATCGCGGACGGATGCTCGGTATCGTCAAGGCCAATATCCAGCGCTTCGCGGACGGGATGCCGCTCTACAACGTCGTGGACAAGCAAAAGGGCTACTAGGCGACAGAGCCTCGTGCCGGACTAGGGTGGAGCGGTCCTATGCCTCATTTCAAGCGACCGAAAGTCTTGGCGGTGTGCTTCACAGCCGCCTGGCTGAGCTGTGGCTCACTGCCTTCCCAATCAATCCCGCCCAATGTTGTCCTGATCATCTCGGATGACCATGGGTGGACCGACTACGGGTTCATGGGGCACGACACGGTGCGCACTCCAGCCCTTGATCGTCTCGCTTCGCAATCGATGCTGTACACGCGGGGCTATCTTCCGTCACCTCTGTGTCGGCCCAGCTTGGCCACGATTGCGACTGGGCTGTATCCGCATGAGCACGGCATCACTGGCAACGATCCGCCGGGGAAGTGGCCAGAAGGCGCCCGGAACCCCGAGACCCGCGCGGCCATGGAGCAAGTCTTCGCCCGGAATGCGAACGTGATGGAACTGCTCGCACGCTCCGGGTATGTGAGCCATCAATCAGGCAAGTGGTGGGAGGGCAATCCGCTAGATCACGGCTTCGCTGCTGCAATGACCCACGGGGATGTGACCCGCAGGGGCAGGCACGGTGACGAAGGGCTCGTGATTGGTCGAGAGGGCTTGGACCCGATCTTCGATTTCATCAGCGGCAGGGCGCAACTGGTGGAGGACGGAGGTTCCGATCCGCCGCCATTTTTCCTGTGGTACGCGCCGTTCCTTCCCCACACGCCTCACGACCCGCCCGAACGTCTTCTGGCAAAGTATCAAGCCGGCGACCGCGCCGAGTCAGTAGCGAAATACTACGCAATGGTGGAATGGCTCGATGAGACCGTCGGAGAGTTGTGTGACTACCTCGACGAGAACGGACTCTCTGAGAATACGATAGTCATCTACTTTGCAGACAACGGTTGGATCTCGGCCGAGGATAGGGACGAACAGGCCAAGACGCGTGCCAAGATGTCGCCCTACGACATGGGCGTCCGGACGCCAGTGATGGTCCGGTGGCCCGGGAGGGTTGTTCCGGGCCGGGATGACGCAACTCTCGTCAGCAGCATCGACATCGTGCCCACAGTCCTAGCGGCGACCGGCGTAGGAGTTCCAGAGAATCTGCCGGGCGTGGATCTGCTGGACGAAGTGGCGCTATCCAATCGCGACCGTGTCTTCGGGGCGACATTTGCACACACGGCGGTGGACATTGGCGAGCCGGTCGCGAATCTCAAGTACCGTAGCGTCGTGCGTGAGGACGGTTGGAAGCTCATCGAACCGTACATGCCGAATCGGGACGTAACACTGATGATTCGCGGGACGATTGCCGACTGGATGCGGTTCGAGCCGGAACTGTACAACTTGGCCGATGATCCGATGGAGACAGAGGATTTGGCCGGGCAGCGACCGGAGTTGGTAGAAACCTTACACACGAGTTTGCAGGAATGGTGGGAAGTGCCCCAGTGACCGATTCTGGCGAAGGCCAGGTGTCAGGCCCCGAGATCGCCGGCTTGCGGCCAGACCGGCTGAACTGCCCGGCCTAGGCCACTTGAAGACCTCTCCAGCATGGCTTGCAGCTACTCATTGGTGTGCTATCGCTCTGATTCTTCGCCAATGGCTGCGGGTTGCCGGATCACGAGCAGATTGCCCTCTTGGCCCGAGATAGTCTGGCTTGATCCGTCTGGCCAGAGCACTTGGATTCGCTCCGGCGGGTTGTCCTTGGCGAGACCGAAGTGCAGATCATTCGAACTGGATGAGAGATAGCTGCCCGCGTTTGCTCGAAACGCAGATTGCTCCCTCCCGTCCTTTGTGCTGACGCGTACCGTCGCACCGATGGCATCTCGATTCGCGCCGGCCCCTTCGAGCCGAACCGTGATGCTGCGTCCGGCGTCTGACCCATTGCGTAGGATCAATGCCTCGCCATTGTTGACGTTGATCACGACATCTATTCTGCCGTCAGCGTCCAGATCGCCGAAGGCGGCTCCCCTGGCAGCCAAGGGTCGCTGGAAGGCCGACCCCGCTTTCAGCGAAACGTCAAAGAACTTGCCGAACAAGTTGCGCGCCAGCAGTAGTGGTTCCGCGTGGGCTAGGGCATCATCGGAATACCCGATGTCGTCCATCACATGGCCTTGGCCCACCAGCAGGTCCTTCCAGCCATCGTTGTCGAAGTCCACGAAGCCCATGCCCCATCCCGAGCGAAGTTGTGAGAGTGCCGCGATCCCGCTCAGTTCGGAAGCCGTTTCGAACCGATCACCTTCGTGCCGGTAGAGCCAGTACCCCTGCCGACCCAGGGCGTTCACTAGGAGATCGGGCCGCAGATCGCCATCGAAGTCTTGCCAGGCCACTCCCATGCCGGCATAATCCCGGCCCTCCGAGTCGTATGCAGCGCCGAGTTGGATGGCGACCTCTTCGAATTTCGCGCCGCGCTTGTTGAGAAAGAGCTGCTGCGGATACGAATCGTTCGCGACGAAGATGTCAACCCAACCATCGCTATCGAAGTCATTCAGGGCGACGCCGAGGCCCTTGCCGGGATGGCCGGCAAGGCCCATTTGGGCCGAAGCGTCCTGAAAGCGCCCGTTGCCGAGGTTGCGATACACCTTGTGGGTGACTGGGCCGAATTCCCGCGGATGGCAGTAGGATCGCCGATCTGGCCGACCCTCGCCGCACGGCCTGTTCTTTTCGATGCTCCAGTCTAGGTATTGCGCCACGAACAGGTCTAGGTGACCGTCGTTGTCGAAGTCGGCGAAGGCTGCACCGGTGGACCAACCTCCGCCTGTGATCCCTGCGGCTCCGGACACGTCGGTAAACTTGCCGGTGCCTTCGTTCCGATAGAGAAGGTCCGGCCCGAAGTTCGTCACGAAGAGATCAGAATCTCCGTCGCCATCGTAGTCGGCTACGGCAGCGCCCATGCCATAGCCGCGGCCGGCCACACCTGCTGCTTCGGTCACATCTTCGAACCGCCAATCCCCGCGATTCCTGTAGAGTCGGTTCCAGTAGAGATCAGCGGCTTTCGACGGGCTTGCATCCTCGGTCGCCTGTGACAGGTCGGCTCCATTGACGAAGTAAAGGTCTAAGGAGCCATCGCCGTCATAGTCGATCACGGCGACTCCTGCACCCATGGCTTCGACGAGGAACTTCTCCGGCTGCTTCGATGCGGCGTGACGAAAGGTGATGCCGGACTCGCTCGAGGCGTCTTGGAATCGCAAGTCGGCGCTCAGCGTGCCCGGCAGCAAGCATACGAGTAGCATCCCGTGGAACGACGGCGCAACCCAACCTGTGTGGCCACTGAACTTCACGGTAGCTGACTGTAGAACATTTGACATCCAAGTTGCTGTCGGACCAAGCCACAACGGTTTCTTTGCGTCAGTGTTTGAACACGGTCAAGATCGGGCTATGGGAGCTAAGGCGATGCAGCCTAGTTGCTCAATCCTCCCCGATTCCGCCGCGCAGGGCAAGCATGCCAGAGCTAGAGGACACCAAGGCGATTCTTGCGTGGCGTCGGTTTCATGTCGGTTGCGATCAGTGCCGACCTCGGCACGAATCGGGGATGCCGTAGACTGGGTTCTTCGCGTCCGCGGACTGTACCCACAGATGGATTGGGCATTGCGATGCATGGCCGGCAGTCGCGCAAAGGCTGTACTGGCTGTGATGCTGGGGTTAGGTGTCTCCGCTCACGCTGCCGATACGAGAGTGGCGGTTGCAACCAATTTCCGTGATGCTTGTACCGAGATCGGCCAAGCATTCGGAGTGGCGACCGGTCACCGGGCAGTGTTTAGCTTTGGTTCCACGGGGCAACTCTACGCGCAGATCGTGCAGGGCGCACCATATGACGTCTTCCTTGCCGCGGACGAAGCTCGGGTCGGACGCGCGCTAGCAGAAGGTCTCGCCATCGAGGGCAGCAGGCAAACGTACGCCACTGGACGGCTGGTGCTATTCAGCATGGACAAGTCGTTGGTAACTGGCCCCGAAACGCTCGCTAGCTCGAGTTTCGACAGATTGGCAATCGCTGATCCGGCGGTCGCGCCATATGGAAGTGCTGCGATCCAAGTGTTGCGTGCCCTCGCCGTACATGAGCGCATCAGGGATAAGGTCGTGCGTGGGCAGAATATCGCGCAAGCATACCAGTTCGTCTACAGCACCAACGCTGATCTCGCCCTAGTGGCCCAATCTCAGGTTGCCCTGCACGAAGAGGGGTCGCGCTGGGTGGTGCCAGAGCGCCTGCACGAGCCGATCAAGCAGGATGCAGTCTTGCTGCGCCACGGCGCTGCGAACGTTGCCGCCCGGGCGTTCTTGGAATTCTTGCGGGGCCCTCAAGCCGATGCCGTGCGGGCACGATTCGGCTATGGCCTGACTAGGTGAGCGGCTTGACCGATCTGAATAGCCTCTGGTTGCCAATCTGGCTGACGCTTCAGCTAGCCACTTGCTCCACGCTCGTGCTACTGCTGATCGGCACACCGATCGCTTGGTGGCTGGCTCGCTCGCGAGCCCGCTGGAAGGAAGCCATCGCTGCTGTCGTCGCACTGCCGCTGGTCCTGCCTCCAACAGTCTTGGGCTTTTACCTGCTGATTGCCCTGGGGCCGGATGGACTGGGGGGATGGTTGGCCGGACTTGCCGGTGCGCGCACTCTCGCGTTTTCGTTCCTCGGGATCGTCATCGGCTCGGTGATCTACTCGCTGCCCTTCGTTGTGCAGCCCATTCGCAACAGCTTTGAGTCCTTCGGAGACAGGCCGCTGGAAGTGGCGGCGACGCTAGGTGCTGCGCCTTGGGACGCATTCTGGTCCGTGGCCGTTCCCTTGGCTCGGCCCGGCTTCATTACCGGTGCGGTGCTCGGCTTCGCGCACACGGTCGGGGAATTCGGCGTGGTACTGATGATTGGCGGCAACATCCCGGGCGAGACCAAGGTTCTCTCAATCGCAGTCTACGAGTTGGTCGAGACGCTGCGGTGGACCGAGGCGCACCTGTTGGCAGGTGGCATGCTCGCGTTCTCATTCGCGGTGATCCTGTCGATGCTGATTCTGCAGAAAAAGATTGGAAGTGGGGGCGCATAGTGCTTGGCTCGGATTGCATCGCCGCCGCCTTCCAAGGCCAACTCGGCTCGTTTCGCTTGGATGTCGAATTCTCAGCTCCACTGCGCGGTGTCACCGCACTGTTCGGACCCTCGGGCTGCGGCAAGACCACGATCCTACGATGCTTGGCTGGCCTGCGGAAGATGCCGGGGCGGCTCAGCGTGGCGGGGCAGGTTTGGCAAGATGATGCCGCCAAGGTCTTCCTCCGCCCCCACCAGCGTTCCGTAGGGTATGTGTTTCAAGAGCCCAGCCTCTTTCGGCACCTCTCGGTGCGCGACAACCTAATGTATGGCTCGTTGCGGTCGTCCCGGGCCGGTTCGCATCCGATCGTCGAGTTCAGCGAGGTTGTCGAGTTGATGGGACTTGCTGCGTTGTTAGATCGCTCCCCAGCTGCGCTGTCGGGAGGGGAACGGCAGCGGGTTGCTGTGGGCCGGGCTTTGCTTGCTCAGCCCCAGCTGCTGCTGATGGACGAGCCGCTGGCGGGCTTGGACCAAGTCGCCAAGGAAGAGATCCTGCCCTACATCGAGATCCTGCACGAGAAGCTGTCGGTGCCAGTTCTCTACGTCAGCCACGACCTGCGCGAGGTCGCCCGGCTGGCCGATCTGATGATCGTGCTGTCGGCTGGCCGCAAAGTGTGCGGCGGTCCGGTCCAAGAGATTCTAGAGCGTCTGGACTTGGATCCCAGTGACGGGGACTTCGAAGCCGGCGTGATCTTGGAAGCGTGCGTGTCCGGTCACGACCCGGAATACTGCATGACTCGCTTGGACCATCACGGCCAGAGGATCGTGATCCCGGGCATCGACCTAGCCGTCGGAGAATACGTCCGCTTGCGCATCCGCGCCCGCGATGTCGCATTGGCTGTGGCCAAGCCCGCGGCCATCAGCGTGCGCAACATCCTTGCGGGCACTGTATTGGATATTGCGCAGAACTCGGACACTGCGTTTGCCGAGGTCTTGGTGGATGTGGGTGGCGGGCGACTCCGTGCGAGAATCACGCGCGATGCACTGCAAGATCTGGCCTTGTCGGTCGGCAGCTCCGTCTTTGCGCTGATCAAGAGCATTTCGTTCGATCGCCCTGCGATAGGGCGAGTCGAGCGCGATGTCTCAGGCCAGCAAACCGGACATCCGTGACGATCGCTATATGAGCGACCGACAGGATCGTTGCTATTGCCTGAGGATCCTATCCTAGGCTAGGTTGCTCATGCCAACTTGCGCATCGGTCGCGAATTGGTGCCTTCATCTATTGACGGCCCTGGCTTCCAGCCGTACCTTAGATTGTGATAACGGAAAGAAGGAGGATCTAGATGAAATTCAGGCTTCGCGGTGCGCCGCTTTCGATCACGTCAGCCGACGTCATCAGAGCTACGTGCAACGTTCCCCCGACACCAATTGACGGGCGGAACAAGTACTTCGTCGAACTCCACGAACAGCGCTTCCCAATCAAGCAAGTCCTTCGGCTAGTCAGCGGCTTGCCGTCGGTTGGCTTCACGGCACAAGACGCGTATCGGATTCTCTCGAGACTCGGCTTTGAGATTCTTGATGACCAACCACCAGCGTCGGCCGATGCGGGAAGCCGGGACCGTACGAGTGGCGAGCCTACCTCGATCATCGACACCGGAGCTACGAATCAGGACGATGGCGAACTCCTGAGACTGCTAGTGGTGTTCCAGACTGATGAGGACGGCTGGGAGGTGGCGAGCTGTCCGACGCTGCCAGGGTGTCACAGCCAAGGACGGACGCGGGAAGAGGCGCTCGCCAACGTCCGAGAAGCGATCAGAGGCTATCTGGCGAGTCTCCGAGAGCACGACGCCGCTTTGCCCCCTTCATCCGAATTCCAAACCATCGACATGCGGGTGTAGCAGTAGTGCGACTCCCTGTTCTTTCGGGAGAAGACTTCGTGAGGACGGTTGCCCGGATCGGATTCTCCCTCGATCGTATCGAAGGCAGCCACATGATCCTGATTGGGCCAACGGGCCGGCTACTCTCGGTGCCGAAGCACCGCGAACTGGGCAGGGGTCTCCTCAGAGCGCTGATCCGCGACGCTGGCTTGACACGGGAAGGCTTTCTCAAACTCCTAGGCGGGAAATGACGACCGCAAACTCATCGGGAAGATTGGCGGCGGAGTATTGCGACTGTGAGAACTGGAACGCGGACGATAAGGCCGTGACCCACGCGTGATCCTGTTTGTTCTGCAACCGCAGCCCACGCGGAAGCCGCCCGGCGGCGCCAACGGAACGTGGCAATGCGCATTTCCAACCGTGGCTGCCGTCGATGCCCCTGCACAACGAACCGGCCGACCGGTCCGCTTCCCGGGCGCGAGTACTTCGGCGACCATGGATGGCGAAGCAGAATGGGATGCGCGAGTTCTGAAGCGAGGGAGGGCACTTCGGTGCTGACACACGTTGATGCTGCTCGTGATTCACGATCTCGACCTGTCCATCAACGGTGCTTTCGCCCGCAGCCATCAGGTTGCGAGCGACAGGCAGCTTGGGCGAAGGAGACCCAGATCCTTCCGGTAGGTGTGCTGTCAGTCTGCGCCGACTCGCATGAGCGCGGCCAGCGCCGCGTCAAGCTCTGCCTTGTGGCTCTGCTCGTAGTGCTGTCGCAGCAGATTCTTGCCGTAGTCATTCCCGTTGGGCGTGCGTGTCACCGAGTGGATGTGCTGGCGCGTAGGTTGGCGTGGCAGGTGGCGCAGGAAGATCGGGCGCTGGTGGTCGAATTCGATCAGGATGACCGGGCTGTGGATGCGGTAATAGAAGGTGCTCTCCGGGCCGAACTCGCCGATCCAAGCGAAATAGGTCTGACCTAAGTGTTGCTCCACCTCGGCCATTCTTACCTTGGCGTGACCGTCAGACATGTTCCCGACATATTCCTCGACGAGAGCGAGAAGCAGTTCGCGCTGCTCCGGGCTGAACTCGCTGGCCTGTAGCCCGGCGTAGTCCAGAACGACGTTATCGCTGAACGCCTCGGCTGCTGCGTTGTTGCCCGTCTTGGTGGTGGCTAGTACAGCCTTGGCCCGTTGTGCGCTCGACAGCGACTGCACGAGCTCCAGACCCAGTCGCTGCTCGTCCTGCATCACGGCCACGCCCTTGTATTTTCCGGATTCGGCGATCACCGGCTCAGAACCCATGAAGGTTGGTGTCATCACGACTTGGTCGCCCAATACGAAATAGTTGACGATCAGGTGGTGGCCGTCCAGCTGCCAGCCCCACGGTTTGTCCGCGGACGGCTCGCCCATGAACGTGAAGTAGTAAAACCACTCATCCAGTTCTTCAAAGTTGGAGGTGATCTCGCCCAGGGTGTAGTTCAAGCGCATGATGTCGCGGCTTCGTTGAAATCCCTTAGCGCTCAGCCCGGCCTTCATCAGAGCGTACGCAGCCTCTCGTTGCCCCTCGTCCAATTCCGTGAACGACACGCCCTGCCGCGGCAGCGAGTGCTGGTTTGCCCAGCGGTGCCACTCTGGGTCATCGACCGGGAATTGCGCCTTGCCGCGCTGCTCGTCAGTCAGGGTTGCTAGGAACGCTCGGGCAGCATCAAGCACGGGCTTGGTGGAGATTCTGGTTGAGTGGATAGAAAACAGTCCCTCCTGCACCTCTCCATTCGTGGTCACGCCAACAAATGGCTGGGCAATCGCCGCTCTCTCGGCTTGGGCAAAACGGTTTCCCCTGTAGCGTTGCTGCGGCAGCGCGGTGGTGACCACCAGTCCGGTTATCACTAGCGCAACGAAGGCAGTCAAGAGGTGAAATCGTCGGGAGCGAAGGAGTGCCATGATGCACTACCACGATACAAGACTGACTCGCCGTTTGATACAGCTCACATGGTGCGGCTGGTAGGGTTGCTTTCGGAGCTACCGCATCGTCTATCCGAGATTCAACGCTGGGCTGGCAGCTTGCTTGCACTGGATCGCGGACACGCGTCCGGCCTGTAGGCGTATACGCTGCGGTGTGGGCGGCTAGGACAGATTACCGGCCTCACGCTCCAATCCAAGGTTCACATTGCTAGGCTAAATCACTATGAGACTCCTAATCGCCACCCTGTTCGCCCTTGCGCTGCCGCTGGCTGCTGACCAGCGGCTCGGCGTTATCGAGTTTCCCAACAGCGGAAGCGACGAAGCGCAGGAGCATTTCTTGACCGGCGTCCTGCTCATGCACAACTTTGAGTACGACGACGCGGCTGCCGCCTTCCAGCGAGCGCAGGAGGCGGATCCAAGTTTCGGGCTAGCCTATTGGGGCGAGGCCCTGTCGCATTACCGCCCGGTTTGGGGGCGCGAGGACCTGGCCAAAGGCCGGGCCGCGCTTGCTGGCGCTGCCAAGGCGAAGCGGCTTACGGAGCGAGAGCGCGGATACATCGATGCGGCTCGAATTGTGTTCGCGGATGGCGACAAGGAAGATCGCTGGCAGCGGTACTCCGATGCCATGGAGCAGCTGTATCGAGCGCATCCCGAGGATCTTGAGGCAGCCAGCTTCTATGCTGTGTCCCTGTTCGGAACGACGGGCAGGGTGCGGGACACGCGCACTTACATGCGGATTGCGTCGATCGTTGAAGATGTCAATCGCGAGAATCCGGACCATCCGGGCGCTCTGCACTACCTGATTCACTCCTTCGACGATCCAGTTCACGCCCCGCTGGGACTGCGGTATGCCCGCCGCTATGCCAAGGTGGCCTCGTCGGCGCCACACGCGCAGCACATGCCGACCCACATCTTCTTGGCGCTAGGCATGTGGGAAGAGTGCGTTTCGTCGAACATTGACTCTTGGGAGTCGTCAGAGGCCAGGGTCAAGCGCTTGGGTCTTGGCAGCGACAAGCGGGGCTACCACGCGCTTTGGTGGATGCAGTACGGCTATCTGCAGATGGGCCGCATCGACGAAGCGCGCCAGCGGCTGGCCGTGATCGAGCACGATGCCAAGGCTTCGGGCAGCCGATTGGCCCGGGGCCATCATGCCTACATGCGTTCTCAGTTCTTGATCGATACCGAGCAGTGGGACTTGGACTTGATGCCGGTCGATGCGGAAGGCATCGATGCGCGGGCGTGGGGTTCTAACGCCTTGGCGGAGGGGATGCGCGCTGTCAATACTGGCGATACAGAGGTCGCCCAGCGCTGGCTCGCCAGGCTCCGCGACTATTCCGCCAAGCACGCCGATAGGTCAAGCTCGCTTCCGATTGTGGTGCTGGAACTTGAAGGATTGCTCTTGCTTGAGAAGAAGCCAAAGGCCGCATTGGAGAAGCTCCGCGAGGCGGCCGCCTTGGAGGAAGAGACTGCGTTTGGGTACGGCCCGCCGTTTCCGGCCAAGCCCGCATTCGAGCTGCTCGGTGATGCCTTGCTCGGTCTGAACCGGCCCGAAGAAGCGGCCAAAGCGTATCAGTCCTCTCTGAACCGCGCCCCGCGGCGGGCGCTCTCGTTGAAGGGGCTACGCAAAGCTGCCCAGGCAACTGGCGACGGCGCGACGATCGCGCGTATGGACGCTGAACTCAAGGGATACGGGGAAGGGAACTCATAGCCGGGGACCTGGGCGGCAAGTTGGCATCGTCGAGTCCTGCCTCATGCTGGCAGGGTGAGCGCAAGTGCATACATGCCTTGATCACCTTATTCACCGGATGAGATTTATCGCGAACGACTCGACCATGGTTCCCTCGTTGCTTCCCGCTATCTGTGCGAGACCCAGCGGGACGATTCCGGAGAGCGCGGAACATGAACCTCATAGCGCGTGGTCGACGCTCTCAACTCTTGTCCGACCCCGGCACTGAAAACTGCTGTGAGGATGATTCCCGCCATCGTTGGAAAGTGAATCAGTACTTGAAGCGGAAGCCACCTATCGTGGCGCTACGAGTCCTGCACAGCAACGATGGAACGCTCCTAGATGGACCGCCTCGGCCGGATCAGCCAAGCTCAAGTCTGACCGAAACCGCAGTTGCGATACTCCTGGGGGGCAGTCAGCCGATGGACGCGGAATATCCGTGATCAGGTAGAACACGAGCGACTCGACGGCAAGGTTCCAATCAGCGGAGAATGCTCGACCCACGCCAAGATCCTGACCTAGGGTCTGGGCGCAAGCCCTTTCTGCCTTCAACCGCGCCTCGCCGCTCGCAGCTGCATCGACCACCCTGTCCCAAGAGTGCCCGAGGGAGCTTCCACTCGTCTGCTCGTCTACGTATACGGAGGCGACGAGAATGGCAGGCGTCAAGAGTCATCGGCTTCGGCGGTTGGCCGGCAGGGCCGTCGCCGATGTACAACGGATCGCAGAAATACTGACCGCTTATAGGTCGTCCACACAGCATGCGCTGGAGTAGCATCCGACCGAGCAGGTCGATGCCTTCAAGTGGCGAATCGGAGTCGATTGGCAGCAATTCGAGCACGTTGCGGAACATGTGATGTGCTTGACTGCGGACTATTGGAGACTCGTCACAACTCATGACCGTTAGCTCCGACCCGGGAGTTTGAGATATTCGTCTCATGTCGAGCCAGCGTCGCGGATCAGCACTCTGGCGATCCCGACGTACTTCACAGCGTTTCCATGCAGCGTCCATGAGTCTGTCTCAGGCTGGACGCAACGGGTGTTGCCATCGAAGCCCCGGGAACCGATCGAAGTCGGAGTCGGTCGATGCCATCGTGCATCCATGTTCGATCGCGACCGCTGCGTGCTGCGCGTCGGCGACCAGCTTCCCTTAGGCTCCCGCTTCGCGACACCGCCTCTCGAAGATGACCAGATGGTCGGGGTCTGGACCGACGACACGTGCGGTCGGACGCTCGACGAACTGCGCAACAAAACGGCAGGCGTCTTCCGTGGTCGAGGGCGGATTGTAAATACGGTTGTTGGTGGCGATTCGCACGAATTCCGACAGCACTAGAACAGCGAGCGCAAACGGCTCCGGCCCGGTCGCCAACTTGGTCAGCCACTCCGCGTACAGGGCGTGAGTCGTGACCGAATCACTTCGGTGCGAGTAACTCAGAACGCTGACATCGGGCAGCAGCATGCCTCTCAAGAACCTCTCTGAAGGAAGCCAACTTCGTCTTCCGCCGTCTCGATCGCTCGCGGACGGTCGAGGTCAATCCGCGGGCGCGGGCCATCGCCGCCAACAGTGACCAGCCGAAACGGCCTCCCCGCTGCGGATGGCGTCCGGCGCTTGATCGCATCGTCCAGCGTAGCGGCGATGAAGGCGCTCACGCTGAGGCCCTTGGCGGCTGCTTCGCTGCGCACCCGTGCAGCAAGCCGGTCTTCAAGCGAGATTGTGGTCCGCATGTATGCGCAGCATAACTCATCTACATCACTTCACCAGCAGTTGTCGGCTGCTGAGCGTGTTACGGCTTGCCTTTGTGTGGAGCGGCTGTAGTCGCTGCGGAAGAATAGGCAGTGTCGCGGCCGAACGACTGCATTCCGGCGCGGCTCCTCTTCGGGCTGCATAGGGCTCGGCCCTAGACGGGCCACCGCCGCCACACGTCGCCATCGACATCATCGCTTTCAACCGGGACGGCTTAGCGACGCAGGACCTGATCGTGCATGTGCTCGTTGATGTATCGAAGGGGAATTATAAATCTGACTTGACATAGCCACCGGATTTCGCTACCATGAATCTAGTGGAAGTCTTAGCAAACAAAGCACATAAGGGACCGGGCAAGGCTAACAGGGAGGGCATCACCTTGCTTGCTCTGATGGACATGTTCCCGGACGAGCAAACGGCCGTTTGCTGGTTCGAGTCGCACCTGTGGAGCGGCGACCGATGCTGCGGCCACTGCGGCAGCGTCCGTACCAGCGAGGTTCCGAATGCCAAGCCGATGCCCTACTGGTGCAGCGATTGCCGCTCCTACTTCAGCGTCCGCACGGGCACGGCGCTAGAGCGCTCCCGCGTTCCGCTGCGTAAGTGGGCCATCGCCATCTACCTAGAGATCACCAGCCTCAAGAGTGTCTCCAGCATGAAGTTGCACCGCGACCTGGGAGTCAGCCAACCCACCGCGTGGTTCATGCTGCACCGCATCCGCGAAGGGTGGAAGAATGCGCACGGCGGCGGCCAGTTCAGTGGCCCGGTCGAAGTGGACGAGACCTACTTCGGCGGCAAGCGCCGCAACATGTCCAACGCCAAGCGAGCAGAACTTACCGGGCGCGGTCCGGTCGGCAAGACGGCGGTCGTGGGCGCGAAGGATCGGGCCTCCAACCAAGTCGCGGCCAAGGTGATCGCATCCACCGACAAGGACACCCTGCAAGGCTTCGTCGAGGATCACGCTGCCGACGGCGCGACGGTCTATACCGACGACGCAGCCGCCTACGACTCGCTGCCGTTCGACCACGAGGCCGTCAGGCACTCAGTCGCGGAGTACGTGCGCGGGCAGGCCCACACGAATGGCATCGAGAGCTTCTGGGCCGAGCTCAAGCGCGCCCACAAGGGCGTATTCCACAAGATCAGCGCCAAGCACCTGAACCGCTACGTCACCGAGTTCGCTGGGAAGCATAACGTCCGCGATCTGGACACTTCGGCCCAGATGGCTGCGCTTGTTGCGGGCTTGGCCGGGAAGCGGCTGATGCGGCGCGATCTGGTAGCGGATAACGGGCTGCCGTCCGGCGCACGTTCCTAGGCCGCATCAGGGCGCGAGCCAAGTCCCCGGGTGTGGCAGTGCCGTAGTCGGGCCGCTTGCTCATTCGTCGTCGAAGGCGTGCGGGTTCTGGCTGATGTTAGCCTTGCCCGGTCCCTTATGTGCTTTGTTTGCCAAGACTTCCACTAGATTCATAGTAGCGAAATCCGGTGGCTATGTCAAGTCAGATTTATAATTCCCTATCGAAGGGGATTGGTGGCTGTCGTTGGTGATATCGTATCTTTTTCACATGAAGA
The DNA here is from genome assembly GCA_965207255.1 of Bryobacterales bacterium. Lineage (GTDB taxonomy): Bacteria > Acidobacteriota > Terriglobia > Bryobacterales > UBA6623 > VXMF01. The sequence goes on from OZ242276.1 coordinate 4,457,937, forward strand.
CGACCCTGAATATCGATGACACAGTCATCCAGCGGTTGCGGGAGGAAGCTGCGCGGAGGGGGACGACGATGTCGTCGCTGGTCGAAGCGGGACTTCGCCGCGTACTCGCCAATCCGGTCGCCGGCGCTGAACCGCAGACACCACTGCCGCCATTGCCGATGTGGGACAGCGGCGGGCGTCTGGTTGATATTGACGACCGTGACACGCTGAACCGTGCGATGGAGGGGGAGTAGTTGCTGGTCTGCGACACCAACGTTCTCCCTAATGCTGCGGATGAACACTCGGACCTCGACTTGGCTTGCTGCCAACGCGTGGACAATGCACGCGGTGATTCTGCACCCACGTTTCTCACTTGGAGCTTCTGCCACGAGTTTCTGCGAGTTAGCACGCATGCCCGTGCATTCCGGTCACTGTGGACAGCTTCATCCGCCTGGGGTTTCATCGAGCGCTTGCTGGCAGCGCCTAGATTCGAAGTGCTAGTGGCGATGCCGCGTCACGGGGCCGTCCTCGCCCAGACCTTGGCTGAGTTGCCGGATCTCTGCGGAAGCGTGATGCACGACCTGCACACGGCTGTCTTGATCGCTCGCTGTCGGTCGAGGTCAATCCCAGAGCGCGGAGCCTCCCCGCCAACCGTGATGAGCCGCAATGGCCTCGCCGCTGCGGGTGGCGTGCTGCGCTTGATCGAATAGGCCAGACTGGAGTCGATGACGGCGCTCGGTCTGAGACCTCTGGCAGCTGCTTCACGGCGCACCTACGCTGCAAGCCGGTATCTTCATTCCTGTAGCGCGAACGCCCAGAACCCCATTCCTGAAGCGATAGAGACAAACTGCCTGCCCCCGACCATAAAGGTCATGGGCGATGCCTTCCAGTCCTGATTCGCTTGAAAGTGCCAAAGAGGGTCACCGGTCTCGGCGTCCAGTGCAGCGAAGGCGCCGCTGTCCTCACCGAAAAAGACCAAGCCGCCGGCGGTGGAGAGAACACCTGAGTAGGTGGTCGAGTCGCCGGTCTGGGGGTAGTTCCAGACGGTTTCGCCAGTCTGGATGTTCAGGGCTCGGATATGCCGTTGGTTGGGAGATCCATCTGCCAGCCGAAACGTACCGCCCAGCCACGACTGCCCGCGTTGCCAGGGAGTGTCGCCCTTGATGTAGAGCATGCAGGACTCGTGGACCATCATGTAGAACAGCTTCGTTGCCGGACTGTAGGCCGAGGCCCACCAATTCGTCGCGCCGCGTATCGCCGGGCAGACCGCGCTGCCATCGACCGTGGGGTCACTCCCCGGACGGACGATGGGGCGGCCGTTTGCATCTAGGCCGTCGGCCCAAGTCTGCTCGATGAATGGCTCTCCCAACAGGAACTCTCCCGTGACGCGATCCAGAACGTATAAGAAGCCGTTGCGGTTGGCCTGCACGAGTAGCTTGCGAGGCTCACCGCGAAACTCCTCGTCGAGCAGTAGCAAGGGTTCCTGGGCATCCCAATCGTGGGTGTCGTGGGGCGTGAATTGGAAGTACCACAGCAACTCCCCGGTCTCGGGTGTCAGAGCCAACACCGAGTTTGTGTATAAGTTGTCGCCGGGTCTGCGGTCGCCGTTGAGGTCGGGGCAGGGATTGCCTGTGGGCCAATAGAGGATGTTGAGTTCGGGATCGTAGCTGCCGGTCAGCCAGGTGGCCCCGCAGCCCCTTTTGAGCACCTCGGGGTCACCCCATGTCTCTGATCCCGGCTCTCCGGGCGCGGGGATGGTCCAGAAGCGCCAGGCACGTTCTCCGGTGGCTGCATGATAGGCGTCCAGAAAGCCCCGCAGGCCGGTGTCACCGCCGGAAATGCCGAAGAATGCCAGATCTCCGACGACCAACGGCGCGGCGATCGCTCCGTAGTGGTCGCGGGAGTCTGCCATTTCAACGTCCCAAACAAGTTCACCTGTCCAGCGGTTGAGCGCGATGGCGTGGGCGTGGTCTGTAACGGTGAAGAGCAGGTCGCCGCGGATCGCCACGCCGCGATTAAGGCCAATGGCCGCGTCTCCCACCAGTCCGGTGTTGCGGGGCTGCTTGTATTCCCAAATCTGTCGGCCAGTCGCCGCATCCAAGGCGAAGACTTGATTCACGCCGGTGATATACATGACGCCATCGACCACGATCGGCGTACCTTCGATCATGCGCTGACCGGGCACAGGGAAGAACCACTCAGTGGCCAGCCGCCTGACGTTGCCACTGTTGATCTGGTCCAGCGGACTATGACGGTTGGCCGTATTGCTCCCGTGATACGTCGGCCAATCTACGTTCGGTTCGATAACTGCCGACACGTATGCCTCGCCCTTGCGCCGCAACAAGTGAATCCGCCCGTCAGCAGAACGGACCTGGGCATCGAACCCGCTTTCGTTGAGCAACTCGCCCCGCAGTAGCGTTCCGTCGGAGATCTCGAATTCCTTTTCCAAGCTGTCGCTAGGGATGTCTTCGTCCGGTGGCAGCGTGGCCAGATATCGCACCAGTTGTTCCAGCCGTTCTTTTGGAAGTGCGAACGCGGGCATACCCTTGTCGGGTACGCCGACGCGAAGAAATTGTGCGACGTCGCCCGGTTTGTGCGTCTCAAGGAACTGCAGGATGTTTGGCCCGCGATTGGTGCCCTTGCCATCGCCTGCATGGCACAGGACGCAGTTGTTGATGAAGATATCCGCGCCGATGCCGGTCGACTCCTGAGCGGTGCCGATTAGCGAACTCGCAAGCACGCACGGCGCAATACGGACGATCTGCAGCAGAGCGGGGTATAGGGAGCGCGGTTGACTTGGTTTGGCAGGGACGGACATTGGCCTAGCGGTCCTACCAGCATACGAATTGATCTGAGTCTCTCCGAGGGCCGCGCACCGAGTGAAGCACATTGAGACTCGTTGATCGCTGATTCGCAAGGAGCTAGGCGATGGGACCCAATTGAGACCAAACCTGTTCTGCCTGGACGAATCTGGCACAACGTTCGTTGTCAAAGCGGGGCCGAACCCTAGGGTGTTGCACGGCAACTCACAGGGTGAATGTGGCAGGGCTGCGCCAGTGGTCGCGGAAGCTGGTCTGTCAATCTGGGCTCATTCCACGGAATACACGATTTTGTTCTAGCTTGTTTGCCTCAGGCCGGGCCAGACAGAGGGAAATTCGACTGCTTTGTGGACTCAGATACGTGCGCGGCTGGTAATGGACTTGAATTCCATCCGAGTCCGCAATTGGAGCCGGCCGAGCCACTGTGTGTCACCGGCCTCGTGAAGTCGGGTCCCGCCACACGCTGCAGCCCGCATGCTTGCGGTGCCGGCCTCCTGAGGACTCCGACGCGTAAGAGCAGAAAATGAAGTTGCTTCGTGAGGTGACGAGGCGTGAGGATGATGCCGGCTTGGAAGGAGTTCAGCCGAGCCGCCGGTCCAATCTCCGATGCCCGGAGTTGGAACGAAGCATGCCCGCTATCCGGTAGTGCCGGAATTGATGGCGATGCAGTTCCAGAGCAGAGGGAGTCGCACGATTGCAGTCTGGAACGGTAATTCCATCTGGCATTTTCAGCTCAAGGGAGCTGGCGGCGGTCCTATTGCGCGAGAAACGGCAATGCGCTTACGCCGAGCATTCCCAATATGCCGGCGCCGAAAATTACGGTCAAGACCGTCCCAAGCACGAACGGTAGAACCAAGGACAACAGCAAGATCACAATCGCTTGACCAGTCGAGCAGCCCGTAATGTCGGTGATGGAAAAAACCACCAAGACAAGTGAGTAGACAAGCGCGACGAAGGATCCAACAATAGGAACCACACCAATTGCCCAGGGTGCCAACACGAAGTACTGTGCGCGGATCCAGTTGGGATAAGAAGGCATGGCGTCTGGGGGAAACTGGTTTGCCAAGACCTTTGCCGCCACAAAGCGCGAGCAAACGAATGAGAGCGTCACGCCCGCAAGGACGAAAATGGGGTACACAATCGTCAATGTCAATACGAGGGTTCCAAAACTACCGATCAGGGCGATCCCGATAATGGCAGTGAGCACGCTTTGCAGCGTGGACGGGTTTGCAGCGATCGAGCGGAAGCTGTCGGGCTTGAGCGTTAGGGAGGCCAAGAGGCGTTCCGAATAGGAGGGGCTGGCGGGCGGGGCTGGCGACGTTGTGGCCTCAGAGGGTGGATTCATGGGGGCTTCCATAGCGCGTGCAGCATACCACGGGCTTGCGATCCCGGCCTGCAAATCCTCTATGTTGTGCCCGCGTTGGCGTCAATGCCAATTTGCACATCTTAGACGCCGGCGACGTCGGCACGAGAGGGCGCAACCAACATGCCGACGAAATCCGAATCTACAGCGGTTCGAGCGAGTGGTATTTCTTCGATTGGAGAACACGCTACCTTGCCTTGGCAAAGTTGCGCCCAGATGGCTGGGCGGGCCACGAGTCGGTCGAGCAATCCGAAGCCGCCTCCGTCGAGACGGTTCCGTTGAGATGGGGCGGCACCGAGCTCAGGTCTACGGTGGACATCGGCTCGAACGGTCTTGTCAAAGTGGCAGCCGTTCGTGCGCCGGGTCAAATCGAGGCGAAGAGCGCGCCTATCCTCGAAACAGTTGCCGATGGCGAGGTGCATGGCCTCGAAGCTGTGACGGAAACAGGGGAGTCCGGCGAGTTGATGAAGCTCCGGGTCCACCTTAATGACGCCAAGCTCTATGCGTGTCGGTTCGTAGATAATTGATCGCCACGACGCATCTCCTTGCGCCGTCCGCGGTGCCGTTCACCCGTCGTTCCGGAGACCTGTCCGCCTGTTTGACAATGTCAGGACTAGGTGTTATTGTTATGACATCAAGAGGCCAGCATGCCGGACAGAGCACACCGAAATCTTCCGATGACGCAAACTTGGAAAAGTTCGTTGCGCTGGGCAGAGAGTTCTGCTGACCCTTACGGGGCCGTACTAGGGCGGTCGGGAAGATCTCCTGATGCAGTCTGGCCCGACAGACCACACGGCCAGCACGTCGCTGAATCTCTGAAGAGCGAAGCAGCCGCCACGGGGTGCAGTGGCTCGGCTCCATAGTGCCCGTGGGCCCGCGATCGTTCGTCGCTAGGCGGACGAAGCGGGGGTAGCGTGATGTCGTTGAGTGAACTCACTCCTGCCGAAATCGGCTCCCGCCTTCGTGTTGCCCGTGAAGCGGCCGACATGACGCAGGCCGAGGCCGCTTCGCAGGTTGGCCTGGCGAGGACGACCCTCCTTGCGGTGGAAAAAGGCGATCGGAGAGTTCGTACGGGCGAGCTCCAACGGCTTGCACGCGCCTACAGCACCACTGCGAACACGATCCTACGTCGCGAGGCGGCATTCATCGCGTTGATACCCCGCTTCCGCAAGCTCGCCTCTGGCGTTGAGGCGTCCTGCGCTCAGGCGGCTGAGTGGCTCGAAAGCTCAGTCCGGGCTGAGGTTGAACTCGAGAGCCTGCTGGGTGTCGGCCGGTCCTTCAGCTATCCGCCGGAGCGCCCGCTACTTGGCGGTGATATCGTTCGCCAGGCCGAGCAGGATGCTACTGAGTTGAGGCACTGGCTCGGACTCGGTCTAGCGCCTGTCCGTGACATGCTGAGTTTGCTCCAACTGGATTTGGGAGTGAGAGTGTACAGCCGCCCGCTCCACTCGAACCTGTCCGGGCTCTTCGCGTTTGAGGACACTTGTGGCGCCTGCATGCTCCTCAATGCACACCAGTCGGTCGAGCGTCGCAACGAGACTGCCGCTCGCGGCCTGGGGCACTTCGTCTCAAGCCGCGGCACACCTGCGATCATGCGCGCCGCAGGGCCGAGAAAGTCACCCGATGAGCGGTACGCGGATGTCTTTGGGCGGACATTCCTTACGCCGGTCAGAACGGCCACTCAAACCTTCTACGAGGTCACGGCGGGGTCCAGTCGGCTCACGCGCCAGCACGTCACCGTACTGGGCCGTTACTTCGGGGTCTCCTGCGAGGCCATTGTCCGACGTCTTGAGGAGGTCGGTCTAGCTAAAGAGGGTACTTGGGACTGGTTTGATGCAAACCATGCAATCGCGCATCAACAGGTGCTGGAAGTCCCTAGCGATTCGCCTGCGGAAACCGAAGTTCTAAGGGATCCGACTCGATTGAACACGCTCCGCATCAACCTGCTCGCGGCCGAAGCTTGGCGGAAGGAACTGCTTAGCGAGGGCCAGCTAGCAGCCCTGTTGCGACTCGACCGCGTCCGGTTGCGGGAACTCCTAGACGAAGTCGAAGAAGAGAGGAGCATGGTCGATGGAGCCCCGGAACTTCCTGGTCGATTCTGAGGCTTCGATGCTGGCTGACACCAGCGTTGTCATCAATCTTGACGCGACCGGCTGCTTCGCCCGGATCTTGGACGCGCTGCCAAACCGGCTGCTGGTGTCTGAGATTGTCTTGGACGAAGTGCGGCGCGGTGAGCTCGAGGCAGTCCGTGAAGAGAATGGAATCTGGGAGATCATCGCACGTGGCCAGGCGGAGGCTGTAGTGCTCACCCTCGAAGGAGTGCGACGATTTCGAAGTCTCACCAGCGGCCGAGCGGCGGAAACCCTGGGTGACGGCGAAGCAGCGACCATAGCGTGTGCGATTGACCTCAAGGCTGTTGCCGCTATAGACGAACGGAAGGGCCTTCGCATCAGCGCGGAGAAGTTTCCCTCGCTTGTGACGGCTACCACGCTCGATGCCCTTGCGCATCCCCAAGTTCAATCTAGTCTTGGCCGGGAGAGACTCCCGGAAGCAGTGTTCAATGCCTTGGCACGAGCACGCATGCGAGTCCCACGGCACTACTTTCAATGGGTGGTAGGTCTGATCGGTGCAGAAAATGCCAGAAAATGCAATTCCTTGCCGCGTTCGATTCGGCTGCCCGACAAGACATCTTAGATTTGCTTGTCGTGGATTTCGGCGGCCTGCCCCATTCTCCATCGAACACTCGGCCAGCTGGGGGGCTGGGGCAGTAGTACGAATCCAGTTCCCCATCAACCGTCGAGGCGAGAGCTAGCTCATCACATGGGGGACCCCACGTCTGGGTAGATGCCCGCCACGATCTCCTGGAAGTGGTCCATTGCCACCACTGCCGACTATCGCTCTACAGGCGATTGCGAGTGGTCGATCCGGACATCGATTGGATAGACGCCTTGCAGTTGAACTTCCGAACGTCGCAGAGGAAAATCTCGATGGAGGTCAAGGAACACGCCGATGGCTTGCATCCGTCGGCATCGGGCAAGTCCTTGCCAATCAGGTGGATACACGAAAGCGTCGATGGCCCGCGCCCGCATTTTCGGAAGTCTGAGCCCTCATCAAGAGGCGATTCCGCCCCTAGTCGAATGCGGACAACGGACGGATGGCCGAAGCGCGCCCAACGTCCTCAACGACCCAGCACCGCGCGAAGCCTGCCTTATGAAGCTGCTGGCGTTGCGACACCGACGTTATGGACGAATGCTGGTTTCGTCTGTTCGACCAAGCGAGTCATTTTGAGTTGGACATGGACCTGCGGCATTGCCGGATAATGCGTTGATGCGGGTCTTCGCCACCAAGACATTCGAGTGCGCCATCCGCTGAGCTGGCAAGCTGCTGTCGGAAGCGGACCGTCAAGCCATGGAGGCAGCCATCGTCGCCGATCCAAGCGCCGCGCCAGCGATCCGGGGAACCGGAGGCATTCGCAAGTTTCGCTGGTTCCGTTCAGGACGCGGCAAGCGATGGGGAATCCGCACGATTTTCTTCCACCAAGCAAGCCCCCGAACGATCTACTTGCTGACTGCCTATGCGAAGCCGGACCGCGGAGACCTTAGTCCGGCGGACAAGAAAGCGCTTTCGAGGCTGGTGGCCACGACCAAGGAGCACGACAACTCATGACGACTCAACGAACCCCGGTGGGACGCGAATTGGAAGCAGCCTTGGGCGAGGTGCTTGCCCATATACGCGGGGAAACCCCTAGAACGCTCCCCAGCTCTGGGAGTCTGGCATCTGCTTGCCCATATACGCGGGGAAACCCCCCTTCCGTGCCGCATTGTCGACGATCCCTCAGCGGAGAACATCGTCATGCTGCGCAAACGCATGAAACTGAGCCGCCAGAAGTTCGCCGACCGATTCGGTCTCGACTACCGCGCCGTGCAGGATTGGGAGCAGTGTCGCCATGTCCCGGATCGGGCAGCTCAAGTTCTGTTGACAGGTATCGCCCGAGATCCCGAAGCCGTCCTGCGTGCTCTTGAAGAGTGATGAAGACGCGAGTTCCTCCGGGGCCTACATTACCTCGACGCGGGTGCTGACACCGGCTTGGCGCAAGCGACCGGTGTCCAACTGGTCTCTGACCTTGAAAGGGTCGCAGTCAGGCGGCGGAATCGCTGGCACTTGGCAGATTGACAGTCGACAGTCGAGGTAGCGGGATGTGTGCGTTCCATCTGCCTAGCGGGCAGTTGGGGGCTATGTTTGGGAACTCCCTTCATACCGGCTACGGCACACAGGAGACCTGCCCTACGTGCAGCGACGGCTGCCGCGTCTCTGGGTGCCGTCCCGTGAATCCCGTCGGCCAGCTCACAAGATTGCAAGTTCCCAGTCCGGCCGCTACCATGAAATCACGAGGGTCGCGCTCGGCAATGGGTATCCGGTGTGACCGACATTGAGCCATGCGATGGTGCGCCACACGCTTGATCCTGCGACAGCTTTGGACCGCACCCGCCCGCAGCGTTGGCGCCGGGCTAGCTCTGATCGCGCTCGCTTCGGCGGCTCCCTCCGCAGAAGATCTGTTTGTTGAGACGATCCAGCCAACGCTGAAGCAGCAATGCCTCGGCTGCCACGGCGAGGCAAATACGTTTGCGAAGTTGGATCTGCGCACGCGCGATGCCGCCCTCAAGGGAGGGCAGCGAGGTCCCGCGATCATCAGCGGCGATCCGGGCTCCAGTCTGCTCGTCTCCGCCATCGACCACGCTGGCGAGCTGCAGATGCCGCCCGGCGGCGAGGACAAGCGGCTGCCCGCCGATGTACGTGTCGCATTCCGCGAGTGGATCCGATCTGGCGCCCCGTACGTGGAAGCTGAGACCGCCGCCAGCTGGGACTTCGACGAGGCCGATTTGTGGGCTCTTCGCCCTGTAGCCGACGTCAAGCTGCCAACCGCTGGCGTGGACCCAGCTCTGGTGCGAACTGGCGTGGATAGCTTCGTCTTGGCGAAACTTTCCGAGCAGGGGATCGAACCTGCCCCGCGGGCCGACAAGGTCACCCTGATTCGCCGCTTGACCTACGACCTGACCGGCCTGCCGCCAACGCCCGAAGAGGTCGATGCTTTCGTCAACGACGAGTCGCCCGACGCTTACAAGGCGCTGGTCGAGCGCCTGCTCGACTCGCCTAGGTACGGCGAGCGTTGGGGGCGGCACTGGCTGGACGTGACACGCTACGCCGATACGGCAGGGTACTCCAACGATTTCGAACGGCCCAATGCGTGGCGCTACCGCGATTACGTCATCCGGAGCTTCAACGAGGACAAGCCCTATGACCAGTTCGTGCTCGAGCAGCTGGCCGGCGATGAGCTTTTTCCCGACAACCCCGACGCCATCATCGCCACGGGCTTCTTGCGCAGCGGTCCATGGGAGCACACGGGCATGGCCGTGGCGGCGGTCTCGCGGCAGCTTTTCCTTGACGACGTTACGCACCATGTCGGCCAGTCCTTCCTAGGTCTGACGTTGGGCTGCGCGCGCTGCCACGACCACAAGTTCGATCCGATTCCAACGCGGGACTACTACCGCCTTCAGGCCGTCTTCGCACGAACGGCATTTGCGCGGCGGCCTCTGGACTTCATGTCCCAAGAATCCACCGCTGGCTTTGAGGTTGGCCGACGCCCCTTCGAAACTCGCATCGCCACCCTCGAGCGCCGCATGCACGACCTGCACGAGGCTGCCCGCGAGCGCTTGGCCGAGGCTAAGGGAAGCGAGGTGGCAGCCAGCGCTGCCAGCTCGACCCTGCAGCGATACATGGACAAGGAGGAGGCTGAACTCCTCAAGCTCCTACGCAAGCGGGTCACGATGCACAAGTTGTCGGTCCTGAGATTTGAGCCTCTGGCCATGACCGTAAGCAACGGTCTCGTTCCAGAGTGGGAAACGGTGGCCGCGCGCAACAGCTATATGCAGCCCGCCGAGTACTTGGATGCCAAGACGCACGTGCTGGTGGGCGGCGACATTCAGTCCCCCGCGCAACAAGTCACCCCTGGGGTGCTGGAAGCGGTCGAGCGTTACGCCGGCTTTCCGTCCCCGACGATCCCCGAAGAGTTAGAGGGTCGACGCGCGGCACTGGCGAAGTGGATCGTGAATCCGCGCAATCCACTCACTGCCCGAGTCATGGTCAACCGCATCTGGCAGTATCACTTCGGGCGCGGCTTGGCAGCCAATCCGAACAACTTCGGCAAGATGGGCAAGAAGCCGTCCCATCCCGAACTGCTGGACTGGCTGGCTGGCTTCTTAGTGGAGCAGGCTTGGAGTGTGAAGGCGGTCCATCGCGTAATCTTGCTATCGGAGGCCTACCAACGCGCGAGCGCGCATCCGTACCAAGTTGAGGTGGACGCCGAGGATCCCGAAAACGTGTACCTTTCCTACTATTCGCCCCGGCGGTTGGAGGCGGAGGAACTGCGCGACAGCATCATCTCGGTTTCAGGCGAGTTGAGCGAAATGACCGGTGGCCCCGGCACGTATCCCCAGATCAACGACGATGTGGCCCTGCAGCCGCGTCACGCGATGGGTACGCTGCGGCCCATCTACGAAGCCGAGCCGACCCGGCGGCGGCGCAACCGCAGATCGGTCTACAGTTTCCAACAGCGCAGCTTGATCGATCCGCTGGTTGAAGTGTTCAACGGCGCCAATCCAGACCTGACCTGCGAGCGCCGCGAATCGTCGACGGTTCCAACGCAGGCTTTCGCGCTACTGAATTCCGAACAGTCCAGGGACATGGCCCTGATCATGGCCCGTCGCTTGGCGGAGGTGCAGCCCGCCGACCGCATCGATACTGCGTTCCGGCTGGCCTTCGGTCGACGGCCGGATGCTGACGAGCTGGCTTGGACGCGGGAGTTTCTCGCGGAAATGGCAGCCCACCATGCCGAACGCGCGGTCCGGCCGCGCCAGCCGCCCGTCGATATCGTGCATCACATTACGAGCGAGCTGACGGGCGAGAAGTTCGAATTCGTGCAGCCCGCCTACAGCGGTCCGTACGAGCACAATCCGCATCCGAGCGAGTCTTCGCCAGAGACCCGGGCGCTGGCAGACCTAGCGCTCGCACTGTTCAACTCCAACGAATTCGTCTACGTGTACTGAACATGAAACGCCGAGTCCTCACTGCCCGCCCATCCCGGCGCGAGTTGCTGTACCACTCCGGCATGGGGCTCGGTGCAATCGCACTCTCGGGGTTGCTGCACCAAGACCGCGCCGAGGCGGGCGAACTGGCCCCGCGGCCCGGCCACCATGCGGCCAAGGCCAAGAGTTGCATCTTCTTGCTGATGGAGGGCGGACCGAGCCATATCGACACGTTCGATCCGAAGTCCAAGCTGGTCGACCTCCACTTGACCGAGTTCGTCAAGGAGCGCAACAAGTTCGAGGCGAGCATGAACACCGGCAAGCGCTATTTCGTGCGCAGCCCGTTCGAGTTCCGCCGCGCCGGCCAGTTAGGGATCGAGATCAACGCCAAACTGAGCAATTTCGCCGACTGCGTGGACGACGTCTGCTTCTACAGGGGCCTGCAGGCTACTTCGGTGAACCATCCGACAGCCCTGTACCACCTCAACACCGGCAACCGATTCGGCGGCGATCCCGCAATGGGTTCGTGGGTCACTTACGGACTGGGCACGGAAAACCAAAACCTGCCGGGCTTCGTGGTCTTGCCGGATCTGGCCTACCCGCAAGGCGGGGCCGGGAACTGGTCTAACGGATTCCTGCCCGCGCACTACCAGGGCACCCCGCTGCGATCCCAAGGCGCCCCCGTGCTGGACATGGCGCCACCGGAGTACGTCACCCAGCAGCAGCAGGCGAAAACGCTGGACTTGTTGGGCCGGTTGAATCGGAAGCACATGGATCGCCACCCCGGCCACGCCGAACTAGCCGCTCGCATCGAGAGCTACGAACTCGCGTTTCGCATGCAGGCCGAGATGCCGGAGGCAATCAATCTGGACGCCGAACCCGAGGAGACGAAAGCTCTTTACGGAGTCGGGTCGGAGGATGCGGAGGTGGATTCCATCGGTCGGCGCTGTCTGCTGGCGCGCCGCTTGGTCGAGCGCGGTGTGCGCTTCGTGCAAGTCATCGTGTCCGGCTGGGATTCCCACGACTATATCGAAAAGGCCCATGGCTCGCGCCTCGACTCGATCGACCGTCCCGTCGCGGGACTCCTCAAGGACCTTAAGCGGACGGGTCTGCTGGAGGAGACCTTGGTCGTATGGGCCGGAGAGTTCGGGCGCTCGCCGGACAACGGCATCCGCGGTGGCGGCACCGCTTGGGGACGCGATCACAACGCCCCCGCGATGGCCTTTTGGATGGCGGGCGGGGATGCCCCCCGCGGCGAAATCGTCGGAGCCACCGACGAGACCGGGCGTACTGCGGTCGAAGTGGTGCATCCGATCCAGAACATGCATGTCACGCTTTTGCACCTGCTGGGCTTGGACGACGCCAGGCTCACCTATTTCGCGCAGGGAAGGGACAAGCAGCTCAGCCAGGTTGGCGGGGAACTGATCAAGGAACTGGTGGCCTAGCGGCGGGTGCCGACTGCCGTGAGGGGCGCAACACCGGCATATGTCCGAGGTCCTGTACCCAAGCGCGGAATCGATTCCGTCTGACTGATTAGAGGATCCTCTCGCCCGCGCTGACCGGTCCGATGCGGCACGCTTCGGCAAGGATCGCGCCGGATAGCTGCGGCTGCCACCATGAGACCGGAAATGAGCGACGTTCGCGCCAGGCCGATTGAACGTATGAGTGCGTCGCCCCGCAGGACCGGAGTGATTCTATTTGGTCCAGTCTTCGCCGTCGTTGTGATTGCAGGGCTTGCGTCTGCGCAGACCCCGCTGCAGGCACAGGGAGCAGCGCAGCCCATAATCGGCCAGGCGTACATCATCGGCTCGGAGGGCGAGCACTTCGGCGTGCCTGGCGCGGTGGTCGAGCTCCATTCTGTGTCGGTGGAAGTGGCTGTCGACGGTGGCGAGGTCAGCCCTGCCACCGCCGAGACCGACGAACTAGGGCTGTATCGCTTCGATGCCGTGGCGGAGGGCTGTTATTTTCTCAGCGCAACCTCCGCCGGCTTGAACGGCCAGAGCGACATTGTGTGCGTGCCCAGCGGGGACGACGCGTTCCGCGCCGACATCGCAATGGAGGTCGAGACGGTCGTCGAATCGGTGAACGTCACCGCCTCGGTGATTGAGATCGACCCGACCGAGACAACCTCGTCTGGTTCGGTGGGCGTCTCGACGCTGGACAATGCGCCGAAGGCGAACCGCAGCGTTGAGGACGTCATGCCACTGATCCCGGGCGTGCTGAGAGGGCGTGCTGGCGAGATCAATATGAACGGCGTGCGGGCGACCCAGAGCGGTTCGCAGCTCAACAACATTGATGTGACCGATCCCGTCTCCCGAATCTCAGAGATGACCCTGCCGTTGAGCGTTGTCTCGAGTGTCGAGGTGCTGTCGAGCCCGTACGACGCGCAATATGGCGGATTTGCGGGCGCCCTGTCCACAGTCGAGACCAGGGCTGCGGATGCTTCGGACTTTCATTTCGAGCTCCAGAATTTCACCCCGCGCATCCGGCGCCGGGCTGGACGCGTTGTGGGCATCGAATCGAGCACCCCGCGATTGACGCTCAACATTCCGCTCGTTTCTAACCGCGTGGCGTGGTTGCATGCCACCGAGTACCAGTACGTCCGTGCTGACCAGGAGGACGCCAACCTGCCGTTGCATGAGCGCGACGTCGAGCGGGAGATGTTGACAGTGTTCAACCAATTCGACGTGTCCGTGTCTGAGAAGAACCGTGCGTCTCTGACCGCTCTGGTGTATCCGGAGAAGTTCAGCTACTTCGGGCTCAACGCATTCACGCCGCAGCCGTCCACGGCGGACCTCCGCAAGCGCGCCTTCCTCTATACGGTCAAGGATTCGCACGAGTTCGGCGCGGGCGGAGTGCTGCTGTCGAACTTCTCGATCCAAGAGCTCGAGAATGATGTCAAGCCGCTCGGATACGACCCCAGCGTGATCGGCATCGACCGTGTCTCGGGCTCGTTCTTCAACCGGCAGGAGCGGGCCACGACGCGGCGCAAGCTCTCCGAGCTGTACCATTTCCGCCCGATGGGCGACCACCAGCTCAAGGCGGGCATGGACTTGGGCTGGGAGTCGTACTCGGGCCACCACACCTTCAATCCGGTGACTTGGCTAGGAGCGGCGGGCCAGCCGGTGATGAGCCTGCGCTACACCGATCCTGCGATGGTGCGCGGCAGAAAGGTCGATTTCTCCACGTTCGTGCAGAACAAGTGGCGCGTTAATGACCAATTGACCCTCGACATGGGCGGAAGGCTGGAGCGGGACTCCCTCTCCGCGCAGTGGAACCCCTCGTATCGGCTAGGCTTCGCCTACGCCTTCGGCGCGGCTGCGCGCACTGTCCTGCGCGGTGGCTCGGGTTTGTTTGTCGACCGCATCAGCCTGTTGGTGCCGACCTTCGAACAGTTGCCGCTGCGCATCGAAACGCGGTTCGACCCCTACGGCGACATTCTTTCGCAGCGCAACCTGCTGTCGCGGCTGGACGGCCCCTTGCGCAATGCCAAGAGCCTCGGCTGGAATGTACAGCTCGACCACGAGCTGGTCGACAACCTGTTCCTGCGCACCGGCTACCAGTTCCGGCGCACCACGAGCAATTTCTTGGTGAATCCGGTGTACGAGGGCGGCTTCGGCGCGGACGATCCCGTGCTGATGATGAACAACCAGGGTGCCGACTTGTATCGTGAGTTCCAACTCTCGATGCGCTACCGGCTCGGCGGGACCGGGCACATCACCGTCTCGTATGTCAAATCGAGTTCGTACGGCGACTTGAACGACTTGGGATCGATCTACGGGCCGACGCCATCAAGCCTGATTCTTCCCAACGAACGCGCACCGTTGCGTTTTGACGTGCCCCACCGGATGCTGACCTGGACCGAGTTCAACCTGCCGTGGGGCTTCAAGACGATCCCCGTGTGGGACATCCGCAGCGGCTTCCCGCACTCGAAGACGGACGAATACCGAGATTTTGTCGGGGCGCGCAACCGGGCCGGGCGCTTTCCTCTGTTCAACGCCCTTGACTTGCAAGTCACCAAAATGGTGGACATCCAGTTCAAAGGCAAGAATCGCCGGATCCGTGCCGGTATCAGATTGTTCAACCTACTCAACAATTTCAACCCGCAGGATGTGCAAGAAAACTTGGCCAGCGTGCACCACGGCGTGTTTTACCGAGGCGTGAAGCGCAAGATCCGGGCCGTGTTCGAGATCGAGTACTGATCGGTCTCACCCCAAGAGTTGCCACCGATTCTGTAGCGGTACGCCCGGACTGCCGCGCAGAGCGCTCGGACGGCTCGCAGCGCCGCCCCCTGCGGCGCATCGCTTCGGTATACTCAGGGCGGAATGCGCCCGGCGGATAATCGCTATTCGACACGGCGTGAGTTCGTCAGTTCCCTGAGCGGCGGCTTTGGAGCCGTCGGACTGGCGGCCATGCTGCAAGAGCAGTTGGGGGCTGCGGCCTCCGGCCCGGTCGGGCCGCACTTCGCCCCACGCGCCAAGCACGTCATCTTCCTGTTCATGACGGGCGGGCCGTCGCACATGGATCTGTTTGATCCAAAGCCCGCTTTGCGGGCTCATGCAGGCGAGCGGCCAGAGTCCGTGGACCTGCGCACCGAGCGCATGACCGGCGGACTGCTGCCGTCTCCCTTCGAATTCCGCCGCCACGGCCAGAGCGGCATTGAGGTCAGCGAACTGCTGCCCAACCTCGGCGGGATCGTGGACGAGCTGTGCGTGATCCGGTCGATGTACACGTTCAATCCGACGCACACTCCGGCGCGCAATCTGATCCACTCGGGGAACATCGCCGCGACCAGGCCGTCGCTGGGTGCCTGGATTTCATACGGCCTCGGGACCGAGAACCACAATTTGCCGGGATTCGTCGTGCTCAGTCCCGGCGCGCGGGGAGGTGACTTGTGGCGCTCGGGCTTCCTGCCTGCCGAGCACCAAGGCACGCACTTCAACCATGCCGAGACGGACCCGCAGCGGATGATTCGCTACTTGCGCAACGACACGCTGGGAGCCAAGGCCCAGCGCAGGCAGCTTGATCTGGTGCAGTCCTTGAACCGGGATCACCAAGCCAGGGTCGGTGGCGACGCCTATCTGGATGCGCGCATCCAGGCTATGGAGACGGCCTACCGGATGCAGTTCGAAGCCCTCGAAGTCTTCGACGTGCGCAAGGAGCCCGAGTCGGTTCGCGAGGAATACGGCGACACGCCCTTTGCCAATGGCTGCCTGCTCTCCCGCAGGCTAGTCGAGAAAGGTGTCCGCTACGTGCATGTGTACTACGGCCCGGGCCAGCCTTGGGACGACCACATTGACATCAACAAGAATCTCCGCGAGCGCTGCCCGGACATGGACCGAGCTTCAGCAGCCTTGATCCGCGATCTAAAGCAACGCGGCCTGCTTGACGAGACGCTCGTGATCTGGGGTGGCGAATTCGGACGCACCCCCGTCTCGGAGGCGGGAGACGGCCGTGACCACAATCCCTACGGATTCACGATGTGGATGGCCGGCGGAGGTGTCAAGGGCGGTCTCGCCTACGGCGCGACCGACGAGTTCGGCTTCCAAGCTGTGGAGAATCGGGTCAGCATCCATGACCTGCATGCGACCATCTTGAACCAGCTCGGATTCGACCACGAGCGGCTGACCTACCGCTACGCCGGGCGAGACTTCAGCCTGACCGACGTACACGGCACCGTGCTGGGGGATTTGCTGGCATGAGATTGCCCGCGTTGCTGCTCGCGGGTTGCTTGGCAGCGCTGGCGCAGAGCCCGGAGATCGAGTTCTTCGAGCGCCGGATCCGGCCGGTGTTGGTCGATCGGTGCGAGGTCTGCCATTCGTCGAGCTTGGCTGAGCCCATGGGTGGGCTTGTGCTCGACAGCCGCGACGGCCTGCTCGCCGGGGGAGCGACGGGACCGGCGCTCGTGCCGGGCAAGGCCGACGCCAGCCTGTTGCTGAAAGCCCTGCGCTACCTCGATCCAGTGCTGAAGATGCCTCCCACCGGGAAGCTGCCAGATCGTGTGATCGAGGATTTTCGGGCCTGGATCGACAGCGGGGCGGCCGATCCGCGAAGCGAGCCGAGCGCACCTGCGTCCGAGGCTGTCCGCGAAGCCGCGGGTCCCGGCACTCCGATCGAAGAGGGCCGCCGTTGGTGGGCATTCCAACCGCTCCGCGAGCGAGTGTCCCCCGATGTCTCCGCCCCTGAGTGGACCTTGCGCAAGACCGACGCTTTCGTGCTCGCCAAGCTGGACGCGAACGAATTGCAGCCATCGCCCGAGGCAGATCCGCGGACATTGATCCGTAGGGCATACCTCGACCTGACCGGCTTGCCGCCGAGCTTAGAAGAAACCGAGGCGTTTGAGGCCGATCCTTCCTTGGACGCCTACAGCGATCTGATCGACAGCTTGCTGCGCTCGCCCCGTTACGGGGAACGCTGGGGACGGCATTGGCTGGATGTGGCGAGGTGGGCGGAGGACCACCCGACCAGCGAGGCGACGAATCGGCCGTTCAAGCACGCATGGCGCTACCGGGACTGGGTGATCGAGGCCATCAACAAGGACATTCCCTACGACCGCTTCATTCGTATGCAGTTTGCCGCCGACCTGCTGCCTGGATTCGAGCCATCAGACATGCGTGCTCTGGGCTATCTGGGGAATGCTCCTGTGTATCACAAGGATCGGCGCCTGTCGCGTGATGTGATCGAGACGATCGCCAGCGATGATTGGGACGAGCGCGTCGATGCCGTGTCGCGGGGTCTGCTTGGGCTGACTGTCGCCTGCGCCCGTTGCCACGACCACAAGTTCGACCCCATTACGGCCAAAGACTACTACGCCTTGGCAGGTGTATTCGCCAGCACGTGGCAGGTCAACCGTCCGATCGTGGAACTCGACCCCAAACTGGCCAAGTGGCTGACTTGGCAGCACGAAGAACTGTATCGCACCAAGGGCGTCTTCGGAAACCTGAAGGACTTGGACACTGTTGCCGAGGAATTACATGCCGAGATCCTGGCAATGAAACCTGCTTACGAGCGGCTGGAACTGGATCTGTCGGCATACGAAGTGCCCATGACTCCTGCCATTGTCGATTGCGCGGTCTGGATAGATGGTTCAAGGCCCACCGTGACGCGGATGGACCTGCGCCCCGGCCAGCCGCGTGACCTGCCGGTCTTCATACGGGGCAATGTCACCACTCCGGGCGAGGTCGTGCCGCGCCGGTTTCTGAGCGTGTTCGAGGCCGGGGACCCGACTCCCTTCAAACAGGGTTCGGGGCGTCTGGAACTGGCCGACAAGATCGTCGGCGAGGCGGGTCCGCTCGCCGCGCGGGTCTGGGTCAATCGGGTCTGGGGTTGGCACTTCGGCAGACACTTGGTGCGCACTCCGTCCGACTTTGGCACACAAGGGCAGCAACCAACGCATCCCGCCCTGCTGGAGGATTTGGCCGCGCGATTCGTGGCCAATGGCTGGTCGCTGAAGTGGTTGCACAGGGAGATCATGCTTTCTGCGGCATACCGTCAGAGCAGCCGAGAAGATCCAATGGCCAGTGCGGCCGATCCGACGAACCGCTTGCTTTGGAGGATGAGCCCGCGGAGGCTAGACGTAGAGGCGTGGCGTGACTCGATCCTGTTGGCGTCGGGCGACCTCAACCTCGCCGGAGGAGGGCCTTCCAGTGAGATCGACTCCCCAGATGTAGCCCGGAGGTCGGTCTATTCGCGCATAAGCCGCGGGCGATTGCACCCTGTGCTGCAACTCTACGACTTTCCGTCCGCGACGCAGCACAGCCCCTTCCGGCAGGTGACAACCACTCCTCTGCAGCAATTGTTCGTGCTCAACAGCGGCTGGATGCAGGCGCGTGGGCGTAGCCTCGCGGAGGCCGTGGAATCCGTGACGGATCGCGCCGACCGCATCGCGGCAATGTACCGCCGTGCGTACGGCCGAGAACCGAGCGCAGCGGATGTGGAGCTTGGCCTGGGGTACCTGGATGACCGTCGCGCCGAAATTGGGCGCGAGCCTTGGGACGAGTATGCCCACAGCCTGCTCGCCGCGAATGAGATCAGCTTCCTGAACTGATTCGGAACACCAGGCGGTCCTGTTTAGACTCGATCTTGTCGGTGTCGATGCCCGGCACTGCCAACAGGTCTTGCAGGGACTTGAACGGGCCGTGCTCGTCGCGGTGGCGCAAGATCGCCGCCGCTTCGGAGCGCCTCAGCGAAAGACGGCTCTCCAACTGGATCGCCCGAGCTTTGTTGACATCCAGCGGTGGCAGTTCACCAGCTGGATAGTGCTCGGCGAGGTATTCCACCAAGACACCGAGTTCTTCATCGGTGGCCTTGACGCCAAAGCCGACCATCTTGATCAGCGTGGCGCTCCAACCGTTCCGGTCTTGGCGCAAGGAAACAGACTGCGAGACATCGTGGCAGCCCTGACACAAACGTTCCGTCTCGGCCCTGCCCGGACCCTCTGGAAGGTTGGCCTGCGCTGGCAGCACAACCAACAGCGCCAGCAAGATAGGGCCAGCGCGCGCAACTAGGCTTGCCTTCATCTAGTGCTCCATTGGGATGCCGAAAGCATATATCGCATTATCCATCGCGGTCAGATACACGTGACCCGGGCCAGAGGACAGCGTGTGTCCGCTGGCGGTCGCCTTGACCGAATCCCCGCTGTTCCATAGGGTCTTTCCGGTTGTGCCTTCGATTGCGTACAGCGTTGCCGCGCTGTCGGGCGCACCCCCGTCCAAGGCAAAGACCACGCCGTTGACCACGATAGGGGGCAGCGGCGCGAGCATCGCGGACGATTCCCAGGCTTTCTCCAATGTGGTCTCGTCAGCGTCTTGTGCCAGCTTCCATGCTGCGACCGAACTGCCGGTCGAGACCACGATCCAATTCGCTCCGGATTTGTCCTTCCAGACCGCGAGCGCGGTATCCTCGTCCACGCCATTCGATCTGGCCGAAGTAGTGGCGACGACCGCATCGAGGCTTGCGGTTGCGTAAACCTGCATGGTGCCGTCGCTCGCCAGCACGGCCAGGTGGTCATCCCCGTTGAAGTCGAAGACCACCGGCGACGATCGGAAGCCAGTGGCTGGGCTCTTCTGCACGAGGTTCATCGACTGCGACTCGAGCGCGACCAGCGCTCCATCCCTGGTTGCGGCGTACAACGTGCCGTCCGGCGCGAAGGCTGCACCAGCAGTTCCGGCGATGGAACCGCCATCGGACTCCCAGGCGCGCACCGTGCCGCGCTCGACGTCTAGCGACCATACGCCGTCGGGTGTGCCGCCGCAGCGGTTGACGGTCGTGACAAACGCGGTGTTCTCGATGACGATCAGGCCGCGGGCGTGCGAATTGGCCGGCAGGAATGGCATCGGCGGGACGTGGTCGCGGCCGTTCGAGACATAGAGGCTGTGCAAGTTGCCGCTGTTGGATAGAACGTGGACCAGCTTCACGCCTCGCAGCGAGGATCGTGCCGGGGGCCTTGTCCTCGCGGTTGGCCGGGCCTGCCCGGAACTGGCGGACGGTGGCGGACCGACTTCTGCCAGCGTGACTGCGCCCGCGCCCGGCTGGCCGACGCCGCTCATCGCCGGCGTGCGCCGGCCGCGAGCGACGAATCCCAGCATCGAGGGCATCTTGACCGACGTTGTGCGGCTGACGTTTGCGGTCATTCCGCCCGGGCACTCGGCCGAACTCTGGCTGGCGCCCGCCGCGAAGTGCCTTTCCCATTCCATGCGGGCTAGATCCGTGTCCATGACGTAGATCCCGCCGGAACTCCCGCCCACGAAGGCGAGCGAGCGGAAGCCGCGATGGCTGATCAGAAAGTCCAGCAACACCGGCGCCGTCAAGGCAGTGCCGTTGCGGGACTCGTTCGGAGTT
Source organism: Bryobacterales bacterium (assembly GCA_965207255.1). Lineage (GTDB taxonomy): Bacteria > Acidobacteriota > Terriglobia > Bryobacterales > UBA6623 > VXMF01. Next base: position 4,479,020 of record OZ242276.1, read on the forward strand.
TGCATGCGCCAAAGCAATTGGAACTCCGGGCCCTCGACCGTCTCTGGCGAAATCTTGCGGTCACTGCGCACCCAAGAGGAACGTTGGGCGTCCAGTCCCACCGTCGTCCAGTCATCCGGAGTCGCCGGAACTGCGGCCAGCAAGGCTGTGGCGATGGAAATCGCGAGGGGTGCATTTCGTGAGCGCATGGCGTGAGCGGAACGGATCTGAAAGCTTAGACGAGCCGTCCGAACAATGATACCGTCAGGCGGACTAGAATAGTGCAACGACCATGCCTGCAATGAGATCCCACCTGCTGTTGATCCCGCTCACACTGCTGACAGCCGCAGCCTTCGGCGCGGATTGGCTGACTGACGGCGGAAATCCGGAGCGCACCGCGTGGCAAGAGGACGAGACGATTTTCACCACGGAGAATGTCGGCCAGACGAAGCTGCTGTGGAAGATCAAGCTCGACAACGAACCCCGTCAGATGCACGCGCTTCTGCCGGCGCTGATCGCCGAGAACGTGCGGACTGCGAACGGCCCCAAGGAGGTTGTCTTGGTCGCGGGGGTATCCGACAACCTGTATGCCATCGACGCGGCGAACGGAAAACTGATTTGGTCCAAGCAGTTTGACCGTGACTGGGAGCCGAGTCCGGGCATGCGGCCGCCATATCTGTTGTGCCCCGGCGGCATGACGGCAACGCCCGTGATCGGACCCGGGGCCGAAGACGGCGATTACATCGTCTACGCCGCTTCGTGGGACGGCCGCTTGCGTCGGCTCGATCTCGCCGACGGCGAGGATCTGGCCCCGCCTGCCAAGTTCATGCCTCCGAATGGCAAGCCGTATGCTCTGAACCTGGTCGACAACGTCATCTACACGCACTCAGCCCAGCGCTGTGGCGGCAATCCCAACATGGGCTACGTCTACGATCTGCGTTCCGACAAGGTGGGCAGCTGGGGACCTGCTGGCGGCGGCATGTGGGGCCGCACGGGCCCCGCCATCAGTTCCAAGAAGGTGATGTACACGGGTACCGGCGATGGTGTCTGGGATCCGGAAAACGGGGTATTCGGCAACGGGATCATCGGTATGCAGATGGACCCTGGGACCGGGACGCTGGAACTCTACGACTACTACGGACCAACCAATGCAGAGTGGTTGTTCAAGCGCGATCTGGACATGCAAGTGACTCCCGCGATCTTCTTCTACAAGGGCAGGGAATTGATGGTGGACGCCGGCAAGGAGTGCGTAATCTACCTGATGGACCTCGAGTCGATCGGTGGCGACGACCACCGCACTCCGCTGTACCGGTCACCGCTGGTGTGCAATGAAGAGGTGAACTTCGCCTCAGCCGGGGTCTGGGGCGCGATGGCCAGCTGGGAGGATTCTGACGGTACGGTATGGGTGCTGGCACCGATCTGGGGCCCGAAGCACTCCAAGTTCCATGCCAACATCGAGCACGGCGAAGTCACCGAAGGCGCTGTCGTCGCATTCAAAGTGGCGGAGCGCGAGGATGGCAGTTTGTGGCTGGCACCGGAATGGATCTCGCGTGACATGAACCGGGCAGAGCCGCCAGTGGTCGCTAATGGCATCGTTTTCGCCTACGGCAATGGCGAAGACACACACCAAGCGATGCCCGATGTGGGTCTCACCAACACGGCCGAGGAGCGGATCGCGGGCTCGACCAACGCGGTGCTGTATGCATTGGATGCGCGAACGGGCCGTGAGTTGTGGAACAGCGGCGATCAGATCGCCAGTTGGAACCATTGGGGAGGGATCTCCATCGCCAATGGACGGGTCTACATCGGCACGTTCGACGGCTACTTTTACGCTTTTGGAATCCAGCGTTAGCTCTCTCAGAGGTCGGCTAGGAACTGCGCGTGGTACAACGGCCACATCTCGACCTGAGCGCTCTGTTGGATCTGCTGCCCTCCGTAGAGCTTTAGTGCGCGTTGCGGCTTGTAGCGTTCGAGATACGATTGCAGGCTGCGCGCGCGTGTGCGTGACCCGCTCTTAACTTCGACTGGCACGATCTCCCCGGCATGGTCGCGGTGGATGAACTCCAACTCCGCGTGGCCTTGCTCCCAGCCGAAGGTCGGGTAGAGGCCCCGGGCGTTCATTTCGGTCTGCACGAAGTTCTCGGCGATGAAACCTTTGTAGTCGACCTTTTGTGTACGTTGATCGCTGAATGTCAATCCAAGCATGTGACCGAGCAGTCCTACATCGAACAAGTAGAGCTTGAACATGTTCCGCCGAGCCTGTGCCATTAGGGGCATGTGCGGTTTTCCAACGAGTGGGTAGCACTTGCGAACGAGCTTTGCAGCCTCCAGCCAGTCGATGGGGCCGCGCAGCTCTTGGTAGCGCCGCTTGCGGTCGATCACCCCCGCAAACCGGAAGCGGCGCACGGAACTGTCTTGGCTGTTGGCGAGTTGGCGCGGTATGTCGGCAAATACCGCTGCGATGTGTTGTGCGTGGATGCGACCCGCATACTTGCCGAAGTCGCGCTCGAAGCCAGCTACGAGGTTGCTGTGAGTGCGCTGGACTTGACGGACCCTCTCGTGCAAATCGCGGTGCCCGCCAAACCAACTCTGGACGGCCTCGGGCATCCCTCCGACATAGTAGTAGTCCAGCAGGAGCGACCATAGCTTCCGGTGAGCGATCTGACTGCCGCTCCGTTCCCGCAGTGCTGCGAGCAGGCGAGGCTCGTCGGCTGCCATGACGAATTCCTCGAAACAGAGTGGCGAGAGCTCGACTTGATCAACCCTTCCGACAGGGAAGGACTCTAGGAGTCCGATGTTGGAGCCGGATGCGCACACGAATGCTTGCGGAAGCGTCTCGGCAAAGTACTTCAGCGAATCAACTGCTGGCTGGCACTCTCCGATCTCATCGAAAAAGATAAGGTCGTGCTGGATGTCGACAGCGGTGTCGAGCCGGAGTTCGATGTTGGCTATGGCCCGCCGGGGATCCAGTCCGTCCTCGAATAGCTCCGCCAGTGTCGGCTCTTTGCGGAAGTCGAGAGTGTGAACCCGCCTGAACTCGTTGGCCCCGAAAATTCGTTCGAGCAGCACGGTCTTGCCGACTTGCCGTGCGCCATCAAGCAGCAGGGGCTTTCGGCGGGGCTGCTGCTTCCACTCCAACAGATCTCTGATTCGCAGGCGTTGTAGCATGTTCTAAGAGTCGACAGCGTTCCTTGTTTACTGGCCAGAGACGATCACCTGAACTTAGAATAGCACATTTATCAAGATACAAATGAGACATAGGACCATTTTTATCACGATGCAAGTACAGGATGATACATTTATTTCACGACTTAAGTGCGGAAAAGCTGGACTGAGCTCCTGCTCCGCTGCGACCGGTCTCCGATCTACGGGTGCTGTAGCGCCGTAGGAATCTCCAGCAATCCTTGGCACTGGCCAAGCGGAGCGCCTGAACTTAGAATAGCACATTTATCAAGATACAAATGAGACATAGGACCATTTTTATCACGATGCAAGTACAGGATGATACATTTATTTCACGACTTAAGTGCGGAAAAGCTGGACTGAGCTCCTGCTCCGCTGCGACCGGTCTCCGATTTACGGGCGCTGGAGCGCCGTAGGAATCTCCAGCAATCCTTGGCACTGGCCAGGCGGAGCGCCCGAACTTAGAATAGCACATTTATCAAGATACAAATGAGACATAGGACCATTTTTATCACGATGCAAGTACAGGATGATACATTTATTTGGGAATTACATACGTGAGTGCCGAAAACGAATAATTAGCGAAATTGAATCTTCTTTCTTGACTATATAAGGCGCATTTCGTGGTATCATTAAAGAGTGATGACAGCCTCGAAACCTAAGCAGAAGGGCCCCGGGAAATGGTTCCGCAAAGGCATCTCTTTGGCCGAAGTCGTCCGCATGTTCCCGGATGACTCCAGCGCCGAACAGTGGTTCGTCTCCGTGCGTTGGCCCGCAGGGCCCGCCTGCCCGGATTGTGGCTCCCACAACGTGCTCGTAGGCTGCGCCCATCCCTCCATGCCCTACCGCTGCCGCCCCTGCGACAAGCGCTTCTCCGTGCGCAGCGGCACCGTCATGGCCGACTCCAAGCTCGGCTACCAAACCTGGGCCCTGGCGATCTACCTGCTCAGCACCTGCATCAAGGGCATCTCCTCGCTCAAGCTGCGCCGAGAACTGGGCATCTCGCAGAAGTCCGCCTGGCATCTTGGCCATCGCCTGCGGGCCGGCTTCGCCCGCCCGGGCGGCTTGTTTGGCGGCCCGGTCGAGGTCGACGAGGTCTACATCGGGGGCAAGGAACGCAACAAGCACGAGTCCCAGAAGCTGCGCGCGGGCCGCGGCACGGTCGGCAAGCAGCCCGTGGCCGGAGCGCGTGACCGGGCCAGCGGAGCGGTCGTCGCCGAGCCGCTGGCAGGCACCAGCAAGGCCGAGTTGCAGGGCTTCGTACGCACGCAGGCCGCGCCCGGGGCCACCGTGCATAGCGACGAGGCGGCGGCCTATGAGGGCCTGCCGGAGTACGTGCATGAGGCGGTCAAGCACTCGCACGGCGAGTATGTGCGGGGCAGCGTACACACGAACGGGATCGAGTCCTTCTGGGCGCTGTTCAAGCGCGGCTATTACGGCACCTACCATCACATGAGCGTGCAGCACTTGGGGCGCTATCTGCGGGAATTCGGCGGGCGGCACAACGTGCGCAACGCGGACACGGAAGCGCAGATGGAGTGGTTGGCGGGGGGCTTGGTCGGTGGAGCGTTGACGTGGAAGATGCTGGCGGCGGGCGGGGCCGCGGCCTGAGCTGAGGACTGCGAGCGATTGGCGCGGGCCGGCCGCGAGCGGGCTCCGCGGGAGGCTTGCGCGGGAACTGCCTAGCGCAGCTGCTTGAGCGGGGCTGCGTGGCGCGAGAGCAGCGCTCCGGCGCGGATCTCAGCTGGGGCAATTGTAGTTCCAGAAAACGCCGCTAACGGCGGGAAATGCCTCGCTAGATCGTGGCATCCCGTACCGCTACATGTTGTGCGCTGAAGGCCTGCAGCACAAAATCTGCAACTTCGGCACTCACGTTAGTAATTCCCATTTATTTCACGACTTAAGTGCGGAAAAGCTGGACTGAGCTCCTGCTCCGCTGCGACCGGTCTCCGATCTACGGGTGCTGTAGCGCCGTAGGAATCTCCAGCAATCCTTGGCACTGGCCAAGCGGAGCGCCCGAACTTGGAATAGCGCATTTATCAAGATACAAATGAGACGTCGGGACATTTTTCTCGTGACATAAATCTAGCAAGTCACATTTATGTCACGATTCAAGTGCGAAGACCCGGGATCTCGGTTCCGCATCGGGGGCGAGCGGAACCGCGCCGTCAGCGCAGGTTGGACAGCAGGGCCTTGGCTGCCTCGATCACCTTAGCTGCCGCGCCCGGATTGTACGGCGTCCTCTCGACTTCGTAACCCCCGAACTCGTATTCGTCGTCGGTGGGCACGTAGTCGCCCCCAATGCCGTCCGAATAGCCGCAGAACATCGTGAACTCAAAGGGCGAGCCCGTTTTGACCGCCACGCCGATCTCTGCAAACGGTTCCCCAGGCATCGCCACGAGAGCGAGCTCTCCGATCCGAAGGGCTTGGATTTCGATCTGCATCGGGGAGGGGTCGACAGGCCGTGTCCACTGTGCAAGGAGGTCCGCGAATCGCCGTACCCGAGCGGCGGCCTGGTGTTTCTCTAGGACAGACGCGCCCTCGGGGAGTTGCTCGATTTGTTGCTCGGCCCTTTGCAGCCGCGCCCGCATCCGGGCGACTTCCTCCTCCGAGTAAGTTCGGCGGGGCACGTCGACCAAGCGCGAATCGAAGCGCAAGGTGGCGTCTCGCGGCCCTCGAACCCGCCAGTGCTGCTTGGCTTGGAAGGCCGTGGATTCGACGAATCCCTCAAACGTCGGTACTCTGCGCACCGTCTCGATTTGCAGCGCTACCGCTGCGACCTGATGCCCCAGCGTACGTCCGAGGCGGTGGGCGACCGCAAGATCCCCGGAGAAACCCTCGGTCGGTCCTTGATTGCCCGCCGCACCTTGGAAGAACAGAGCCAGCGCTCCCGGGAACGCCTGCTCGATTGTGGCGCGCGTCATTCCGACCCAGTCCGGCGAAATGATGCGGTTCTCGTACGCCAGGACCGTGCCATGGCACTGGAAATTGGCCACGACAGCCATCGTTTGGCCCTGCGCATCGTCGATCCGGAAGACGACGAGTTCGCGGTCCACGAAGCCATTGGGGTTCCGGCCCACAGCGGGAGGCCGGCCGCCGTCGGCGCGCACCCGGCGGTTGATGTTGATCGTGCCTTCCCCGCGGCCGCCGTGCATATGGACCGGCTCCAGTCGGCCATTCGCCTCGGCAATCAGTCCTGCGATCTTGTCGATGACAGACAGGCGGTACCTCTCGGCCATGTCGACCAGCGGGGTGAGGTCGAGGCCTGGTGGGCCCTTCGCTCGGTTGACCATCACGGCGGCGTGAGTATGAGTCGCGCCAATGCGGATGTGAGCCTCCGGGATTCCCGTTCTCTTCGCAGCCTCTGCGATGGCGGGCTCGAGTCCGCTCACCAAGATGCGGTCGACGTCGACCATCGCGAATCTCTGGTCGCCATCCGACAGCACCAAAACGGAGGCCTTCATCCCCGCCGGGTCGATGCCAATAGCCCGCACGTGCGTTTGCGAACCCCAATTCATCTGCGCCACCCCAACGGGTGGGGTGATATCGGCTCGGGCCACCGCCGCGAACAGGCCCGACGGGGCTGAGTCTCTTGGCCCCTGTTCGACGACATCCGCGAGCACTGGCGTTGCCAGCGCCGCGCCAAGCACGACGCGAAGCATTGCTCGCGCAAACCCCTCCATCAAGGCTGGTCCGTGGATTCGCCGCACCGCTTGATCGGCCAGCGCCCGGGAGCCGACGGCTGGTTGGAAACAACGCCTACGACTCGGCGGCATGCTGGAGAGCCCTAAGGTAGCCGATGGCGAAAGCCCAGCCCATTTGCGATCCGATGGTGTCATCCGTGAACTCCGGGGTGTGATCTGGAATCACCAAGTAGCGGTACCCAACTTCCTTGAAGGCCTTCATGCATGCGAGCATGTCGCAATCGCCGGCGTCGTGGGGCACTTCGAGGTACTTGTAGTAAGGCACTTCAACGCGGACATTGCGGAAATGGACGTGATTGATGCGGTCCCGCGATCCGAAGTAGCGAATCGCCTCCGCCGCGTCCTCGCCCATCTCAGTCGTGACACCTGTATCGAGCGTGATGCCGTTGGAGGGGCTGTCGACTAGCTCGATCAGTTCCCTTTGGTCCGCCAGCGATCGCATCGGCTGCGCCACGCCCCGAAACTCCGGGATCGGCGGATCGTTCGGGTGCATAGCAAGCCGGACGCCGGAGTCTTCGGCAACGGGGATGACCGCCCTGAGGAACCCGTCCAGCCGCTCCCAGAGTTGCTCTCTGGTATGCGTGCCGACATTGTCCAGAGGAGGCAGGCCGTGCGTTCGCGCCTCGTCGTAGTCCCGGAGCCCGATACCGCCCGGCCCTGTCGTTCGCCCGTAACCTTCCGAGCCTCGCAGTGCGATGAAGTTGTACTCGATGACGGGGATTCGCAACTCTCCCGCAATCCGAATGTTCGTCTTGACGGCTTCGATCTCTGTCGCGGCGTCGGGTCGCCCCTGGACCACGCGATGCACCCTGCCCAGGTGAATCATCATCGGCACGAGGCCCTTCCCCTCGATGCGTGTCTTGACGCGCTGAAGCTCGTCTCGGTCCCAAGGCTGCAGCGGTGCATCGCTGCGAGGGCCTGTGTCAGTCGCCGGCACGAGACCACGTCGCCGCTGAGTCAGCGAGTACGAGGCCGGCATTACAACATGACGCACGCCCAGCATGCGGAAGAAGTCGAGCGTTTCGTCAGAGAGATCCCGCAAGCCCTTGCCGACCTTGATCTGGGGCGTCTGCGCGCCTGCGGAGTTGGCGATTGCTGCAGCCGCGGCCACGACAGCGGCATCACGAAGCAGTGCTCTGCGCCCTTCCGTCATGCGTTCACCGCCTGCACCAAGCCGCGGATGTAGCCGTGGGAGAACGACCGGCCGATCTTGCGTCCAGAAAGGTCTCCGGGAATGCCCGGACTGTGGTCCGAAACGATCGCTAGGTCGTAACCGACTTCCTTGTATGCGCGCATGGCCGCCAGCATGTCGACGTCTCCCTCATCGATGAAGGTCTCCTCGTACTGCGGCACGCTTCCTCTCACGGCCCGGAAGTGGACGTGGTGAATTCGGCCCCGGCCTCCGATTCGACGAATGGCGTCGATGACATCCACGCCCATTTCGGTCACCGTCCCCTGACAGAACGTGAATCCGTTGGAAGGGCTCGGGACCGCATCGAGAAACGCCTCGATCTCCTCGGTCGATGTCAGGATGCGGCTGACGCCTCGCATCGCCTTGACCGGAGGATCCTTCGGATGCAATGACATCTTCACGCTCGCTGATTCGGCGGCATCCATCACGCCGCCTGTGAAATAGATCATTCGCTCCCAGAGCTCTTCCCTGGCAATGCTCCCGATCTCCGCGAAGGGAGGCGCGCCGCGGACCCGGTCGAAATCAAACGCCTTGTAAGTGGCGCCGCCGCGCCCCGGCTTGTCGTAGTAGCCCATGTCCTCTCCCCAGCGAAAGTCGGGCGACCAGCGCCACTCGACGACCGTGACGCCCGAGGCACCGGCAGCTCCGAGGCTCGTGCGGATATGCTCGATATCCCGGTCACGTTCTGGCGTGCCCAGCATTGAATTCGTCAACCAGGCAAGCGGAAGCATGAGGGAGTGCAGCTTCAGGCCGTGGCTGGCGCACCGCTCTTGGACAGCTACGATATCCTGCTCGGACCAGTAGCCTTTGCCATCGCGATCGACAGAGTCGGTGCCTTGCAGGACGACCCATTTGAGGCCGAGCTGAGCCATCCATCGTAGCGTCGCGTCATCCAGGGCCCCGATGTTCTCCGACAGGCGCGGAAGCCACTCACCGCCGGCTTCCGGGTTGCTCGGCCCACTCTGGCAGGCTCCGCCCAGCAAGGTCGCCACAGGAGTGCCCAGCAGCACGCTGCGGCGGGGGAGGCGATGGTCTGGCTTCATGACGATTCCTCAGATTGGGATTCCGATCGAATCCGGACGGGGTGGGGGATTCGGATTGGCACCAACAAGCTGCGGGGTCTCGCCAGTCGCAGCGGGCCGAGCGTTCCCGCCCGAAAGCATATGAAGTGCATGTGCAGTCGGGCACCCACAGGCACCCGCCTTGGATCCCGCCCGGAAGGTTAGCAGCGACAGGCGCGCCAAGGCAAGCGGGGGGTAGTCTCCAACGAGCAGAATTGAAGAGGGCCTTACAGGGGGTGTCGGAACAATCGGAGGATAATGTTGCATTTCGAGTGGGCCGGTTGGGCCCAAGGCCGTCTTGCGTGGTTTCCGTCTCGGCGCACAATCGGACAAGTCTGCTCATCTCCGTTAGGGAGAACCGGCCCCCTGCGCAGACTGCCGCGCTTGGATGTGCCTCGGACGAGTGTCTAGGAACTGCCGCCAAGTCTCCGTCACTCTCGAATGCTGGCCAAGATCTCGGTATATCTGCGCCAGCATCCGATAACTCGATTCGAGCGTCGGCTCCTGACGGATAGCCTCTTGCAGTATTGATTCCGCTCGAGCCGCATCCCCCACGGCCCACCACGCAGCCGCTAGCGAGTTGCGTTGCAGGGCACCTGCAGGCCCTGCTTCGAGAGCCTGTTGCAACGTCTGCAGGCCCGAACGAGGGGACCCGCTCAGAACCAATGCGGTTCCTAAGGCGTCCAGCACGGCCGGGTCCGTCCGGAAGGCCCCGGAAACGCTTCGCAACTGCTCAATGCCGCTCTTCAGCATTTCCGGGGAGCCGCTCTGTTGGGCGTAGCGGACATTTGCGATTCCCAGATTTCTCACGCGGAGGTCGCTAGGGCCCGGCTGCCATGGGCGAAGTGCGTCGGGCGATTGGGGATTGGCTGCCGGCAACGGGTGACGACTGATCCGATGATCTGTGAACGCGCTATGGCCGCTGTCGTGAGACTGGCGTCTCGGCATGTGGCAGGAGATGCAGTCCGCTCCACGCTCCACATGATCCGGGGGCAGGCCTCCCTCGTGGCATTGCTGGCACCGTCGGCTGAAGTACGCCTTTGGTTCGGTGGGGTTCTCGTGGGGGTTGTGGCAAGTGCCGCACCACAACGAGTCGCGTGACTCCTCGGCGCAGCGGCTGAGGCTGAGCTGCTCCACGTGACTGACTACTTGAAACCGGTCCTGCCCGCCCGCGGCGCGTGGCTTTCCCACGAACACTGTCCAAGAGTCCTCGAGTCGTTCCCCAGCCTGGAAAGAACCGAATGTACGTCTAGGATGCAGGATCCGGATAGCCCCTCCTAGGTGGCATTGCTCGCAGACGCTGTCGCGCTCGCGCGGCGGAGCGGAGACCGGATTGAAGATCGTCGCCGCGGTCGGTTCCGCCAGATGCCGGTCGACAGGTCCGTGACAGCGATCACAGGAAATGGCGTCCAGTTCGAGAGGCGGGCCCCCGTAGCGGTTCACAGAATTGGGCACGGGCGCGGGCTGGCCTGCGTGGCACCACAAGCACTCAGGCGTCACTGGGCGGTTGAAATCGGGATTCGCCTCCTGCTCCATGCCGGGTGCCATTCCCCATCTGGCACGCTCCGTGTAGTACGTGACCGGGGACTGGAACAGGGCGGCGCCAACACGAACCAAGTACCCGAATGCAGCGTTTCCCGATCCGATCACGTAGTCGACCGTGTACTTCGCGCTGAGACCGCCTCGCTCGATCTCCTGAACGAGCCCCGCCGCCGACGCCGTAGTGCGAAACGTGGTGCCAGAAAAGCCGTGTCCGTACACGCCCACCGGCTGGTCGGCGTTTGGCGTGGATATCGAGCGGCCCATTCCGCTGAGCAGGTACTGTTCGACTGCCTTCGGGTGGCAATCCGAGCACTGTTCCCAAGCAGGTGTTGACGACGCTACAGGCACGGCCGCGAGCGCTACCGCTGCGATTGTTGCTCTTGATCCGGTCGGGATGCCGTTCAGCATGCTTCTTGGGGGAACTGACTGCTCGGATTGGTCGAGCCCGAACGCCTGCGACATACGTATTCTCGCCAATACCGCACGAAGGGGCGCTGCCGGCCCAAAACGGGTGCGAGTTCCGGAATCATGGCTGGTCCGCGTGGTCCTGTCAAGGCCCGCTCTCTCCTATTTCGTAGCCTGAAGCCCTGATGGCTGTGTGACGCCATCATTTGCGACAGCGACTTCACAGCAGCCGAGGTGCTGAAGACCCTCGCGCAGCTCAGGATCAAGGTGCCATCGCACGTTCGAGTCGTCGGGCTTGACGACGTCCGTTACGCAACCCTGCTGCCGGTAGCCCTGACAACCATCCACCAACCCTACCGCGAGATCTACCAGACAGCCTTCCCAGCGATGCAAGAGCACATCAAAGAACCAACCATCCCATCGAAATCGCGTATCGTCGCACCCCGTCTCGTCGCTCGAGATTCCTGCGGAGCACATTGGCGGAGGTGGCGGTCTCTGAAGTCCGCTTACGCTTCGCTCGGTGGTCCGACTACGAAGGAGCCCAGGTCCAGGGCATGAACGAACGCGGCTGGGACGACGCGTTGATCGACCTGCAGGATATAGAGTATAGGACTTGTCGCAAAGTTCGCCGACACGCATGACCAGTTGCCGCAAGCGCCTTATCCGACCACGATCTTCTCGGCGCGGCGAAACCGCGATCTCCGCTAGTCGCTCACACTCCTCTCGAGACGTCGTGAAGGGTAGCGCCATGCTGAACCGCGCGCTCGTCGTTTTCCTAGTGGTGTGTGGGCCGGCTGTCGCCGAAGACAGCCGCCCGCACGTCGCCCTCGTCATCGGCACTCTGCACTACTCGCCGGAGCTTAGCGTCCCATTGTTAGCTCCCGAGCTGCAGCGATTCGGCTTTCGCACCACGGTAGTCATAGGCGAGGGCGATCCGGAGGAGAAGACTGAGAACGTGTTGCCTGGGATCGAAGTGTTAGACGAGGCCGACGTGGCGGTCTTTTTCACGCGCTTCCTCAAGCTGCCGGATGACGAATGGGCGCCGATCGAAAACTATCTCAAGTCCGGCAAGCCAGTGATTGGTCTGCGCACTGCTAATCATTCGTTCCGGTACGAAAAGTCGCATCCCCGCTTCGTTTGGAACGACGGATTCGGTCGCCGTGCCCTGGGCACCCCGTACGTCGCGCACCAGGCGGGAACGACGCCAGTAAGTGTCGTAGCGAAGAACCGAACCCATCCTGTCCTGAGTCACCTGCCAAAACCCCGGTGGACATCGCCCGGATCGCTCTATCTCACCCGGCTGGAGGGCGGCGCCATTCCGCTGCTAACCGGAATCGGGGAAGGCAAGGCCCGGCTCTTGGAACGAGACTTCGGTCCGGTCCAGATCAGCGAGCGCGAGGCTGACATTGTAGCTTGGACCTGGAAAAACGAATGGGGTGGCGAGGTCTTCGCAACCACGCTCGGGCACCCCGGAGATTTCGCCGAGGAGTCCTTTGTTCGGATGTTGATCAACGCCATCCACTGGGTCGCGGGCAAAGCTCCGCCTGGACCGGACGTCGAGATTTCGACTTGGGAAGTCCGACCGGTCAACTGACACGGGCTCGCGGAGTGATCGCTAGCCCTAGTGGCTGTTCGAGCCGTGGTCCGTTTATGGTCCATGAACCGGCGCGTGATGCGCAAAGCGCCGGACCCGGCGGAGCATGATGGCTAGGAAGGGACTACAGTGCGCTCAATTACAGCTGTCCCATGGCTTGCGGCAAGGGGACGTATTGCCTTTTTGGGCAGTCTCGTTGCATCTTTCGCGGCTTGGGCACTACTGCCGCTTCGGGTTTGGGATTGGCATCTGCGCTCCTACGCGAGATCGCCAGGCTTCAAGCTCGGCCGTGAGCCGGTCAGCGACCCTTGGGTGAGAACCGCTCAAGTCACGACTCTCCGAGATGTCCTCGACCACGTCAAAGAGTTCGTGCTCGCGTCCGGAACCTGCAACGGTTCCTTCAAACCACTCGATCAACTTGTAGCGTCCCTGGCGAATGGCTCCAGCGGGGACCATGCCCGAGCCCACGTGGTAGTGCGGATAGTGCCAGTACAGCGTGCGCTGTGTCGCCGCTGCTTGGCCCTTGAGGACCCCCAAGAAACTCTCGCCATCGAGATCGCCGGGAACATCATCGTCACCGAGAAGTTCGAGGAATGTCGGGAAGAGGTCGACCGTGGTCATCAAGTGATCGGTCGTAGAGCCCGGGTCGGTGTGTCCCGGCCATCGGATCACCAGAGGCACGCGAATGCCGCCTTCATAGAGCCAGCCCTTGCCCGAGCGAAGTGGGTCTTGGCGAGCGAAAGTCTCCTTGCCGCCGTTGTCTGAGTAGAAGATCACCATCGTGTTGTCACGTAGCTTGAGTTCGTCAAGCTTGGACAACACCTGCCCGACGCCATTGTCCAAGCGCTCGACGATGGCCGCTATGGTCGGCATGATCTTGAGGCGCTGCAACAGCGGATTGCCCACGTACGTGGAGATTCGCGCACGGCTCTCTATGACCGGTTCGTGGATCGAATTATGGGGCAGGTACAAGAAGAACGGTTCCGAGCCGTGGCGTTCTAAGAACCGGACAGCGTGATCGGTGATGGCCTGCACGTTGTGCGGGTCCACTTCCGGGTCGCTCTGCCCGACGATCGGCTTGTATGTGACCAGCACGTCGTCGAAGCCCTGCTTGTCAGGGTTGTAGGGCAGACTGGCGGGTGGTCGCTTGTCCTGGCTCAAGTGCCACTTGCCGAAATGCGCGGTTCGATAGCCGTTGCGCCGGAAGACTTCTGCGATCGTCGTGACTTCGAGGTCGAGGCGCTTGTACCACTCGGGCTGGAGCAGGAGCTTGTCTTTGGGGTTGGACCCCTTAATGTGATCTGTGAGGTGCAATCGAGCCGGGTAGTGTCCGCTCATCAGAGCCGCCCTAGTGGGCGAACAGACGGCTGCTGACGAGTACGCGCTGGTGAAGCGCATGCCTTCGGCGGCGAGGCGGTCGATGTGGGGTGTTCGATAAGCTGCCCCTCCGTTGGCTCCGATCTGACTCCATCCGAGGTCATCCGCCAAGATCAGGACAACATTCGGCAGTTGCTGTGCGGCGCTCGCCGTAGCGACCAAGAGAGTCAGGGCGGCGATTCTCATCGCGTTGAGTATAGAGCTTGGCTGTGAACCGCACCTATCGCGCCTACAACAGGGCGGATGTCAGCGTAGCAATATCCTTGCAAGAAGCTGTACCGGGCATCGGTCGCGAGATCGAGCACCCCTGTGGGGGTTAGCCGATCGCCGCTCGATCAACAACTCATCCGTTAGCGGTAGCCTGAGGCAAGGGGCTTGGTGATCTCAGCCAGCCAACCCACGGATGCACTCGCAACTAGCTTCAACCTTGGAGCTGCTTTGCCGCCCGCAGCGATGGTCGTTTGTACGGTGCGTAAGTTCGAGACGCGCCCCGCATTCCCCAGGTCTGCGAGCCATAGTGTCGCCGCCATCGGACAACTGTCACAGCATTGTGCAAGTTGAACCTCTCACCATCTACCCACCTGAAGGTCGGCCTGAGCGGCCAACTCACGATGAAATGCTGGTTTGGAGAGGAGGTGGGTCGTGACTCTCACAACTGATGCGCTGACCGCTCTCGACTCTCACTGGGCAGTTTCCGCAATCGGGCAGTCGAAACTGGAATACGCTGCACGACTGTCGAATGAGCGTCTGGCTCAACAGGCGGCGGGGCGTCAGATCGCCTTCCAGTTTGATCGACCAAGCCCCGAGCATGACGTAGCAACAAGCGAAGACGATCTGTTGAGGTTGGTGGCGCTAGCGTACGAGTTTGCCGCCCTAGAGGGATTGGAGGACTTCGTGACATCTGGAGGAGCGTCTCGGGGCCTTGGCTTACAGGCCAGCGCCGCATTGCACAAAGCGTTTGAAGTCAGGCGGTTGCTTCCGGTCCCGAGCGAGCCGGACAGACGGGTTCATGCAGTGCTGCATCTGTCCGCCCTAGCTTTCTGCGGAGACCGATGGCCCGATCTTCAACGCTGGTATGTTGCGCATGAGAGTTGCTTGGAGGCACCGAGCGTTTCCGATCCGCAGTGGGACACAACGGTACTGTATAGGCTCTTCCAGTGTTGGGTGAAGCTGTTTCGCCAGAGAGATTGGCGCGATCTCGATCAAGTGTGCGAGATCATCGCGAGATTGCGAACCGATCAACAGGAGCACGAGCAGCAGCAGTTTCGGCACGGCCCCAACGCCGAAGACAAGGCTACCGCGTTTCGACTGATTGCAATGTACCACTGGGCAAAGGCCACAGAATTGCTCGCGCGTTACATCTTGCAGCACGATTCGATGCACCCGGCAGCCGATCTTGACAAGCATTTCGAAGCGGGAATCCGAGCGGCCCGCTTAGGTGAGGACGCGGGACTTGAGGTTTCATTGCGATTCCTGCACGCATCCGCTCACGTCATTTGCAGGAACTCCCTGCGGTCGTCAGTGCGCAGTGTGAATTCCAAGGCCTCAGAGTTCGCGCGGTCGTTGGCACGCCGGGACCACCAGCCCATCTTCCAACTTCTTCCCACGCAACGCGCCGCATTGCTGGAGGGAGGACTCTTGGACCCGGCCAAGATGGCGATCGTTGCGGAAATGCCGACGTCTGGCGGCAAGACGCTTCTCGCGCAGTTCCGCATCCTCCAAGCCCTGCATCAGTTTCGTGACACAGGTGGTTGGGTCGCATACGTTGCTCCCTCTCGCGCCCTTTGCTCGCGAATCACTCGTCGGTTGCGCAGGGACTTCCAGCCGAGCGGGATCCGGGTCGAGCAACTCACATCGGCGGTGGCGGTGGATGCGTTCGAGAACGACCTCTTGACCGCCGAGGACCGATTCGATGTTCTCGTCACCACGCCCGAGAAACTCTTGCTGGCGATCCGCAGCAAGACAATCGTTCGGATGCCCTCCTTGCTCGTCTTGGAAGAGGCGCACATCTTAGAGGAGGAAGGCCGTGGCCTGAGGCTCGAGCTTCTCCTTGCCACAGTCAAACGCGACTGCCCCAATGCGTGCTTCCTTCTGCTCATGCCATTCGCAGAAGGTACACACCACGTCGCGAGGTGGCTCGCCTGCGATGAGAGCGCGGCCAACACGATCAGCCTAGGCTCGGTGGCATGGCAGCCCAACGAACGGATATTTGGGCTCTACAGGGCCGTCACGAACCATTCTGTGCGGGCAGGATGGTGCCTTGAATTCGAGACCTTGGCGGGTGCGCCAAGAGCCGTGCAACTTGTGGGCACCCATCGTGTGGGCGGTGAGGATCCCTCTGGAGCCGCCAAGCGGGACGTTCTTCCAAAGGACCGGCGGGGCGGGCTCAATTTCCAAACAGCCGTCATGACGTCCGCTGTAAGTGCGGGCGGCACCAGCATTGCAATTGTCGAGAGCGTCAGTTCGGCGTGGGCGGTGG
Organism: Bryobacterales bacterium; assembly: GCA_965207255.1. Taxonomy (GTDB): domain Bacteria; phylum Acidobacteriota; class Terriglobia; order Bryobacterales; family UBA6623; genus VXMF01. The sequence goes on from OZ242276.1 coordinate 4,495,536, forward strand.
CGCGTCTCCTCAAGAAGGCCCTGCCGGCATTCCCAGGGCTTGACGAGGATGTCCGCCTAGTGCAGGACTTCCTGCGAGCCGAGATCGCTGACGGCTTTGAGCTTATCGGAATGCTCGATTGCGGCATCGGTGTGCATCACGAGGGTTTGTCGGACGACACCCGGGCGCTCGTGGAATGGCTGGCCGATAGAGGGCACTTAAAGGTCCTGTGCGCGACCGCCACCACCGCGCAAGGGATTGACTTCCCCGTATCGTCTGTGGTCTTCGCCTCTAAGAATGTCGCGGGAACTCACGGGAGCAGGGAAATGACACCTCGCGAATTCCGGAGTCTCGCAGAGCGAGCAGGAAGGGTCGGACATGACCCGATTGGGGTGGTGGGCATCGCGGAAGGGACGGATAGGGCACGGACTGCCAGCTTCGTCCAAGCCACCGCAGGGCCGTTGGATTCACGGCTAGTCACGCTGCTTGACAAGTTGGAGAGAGAGGGCGAACTCGCGGATCTCGCGGCCGTAGTCTGGAATGAGGGGTGGGATGATTTCCGCTGTTACGTGGCGCACATGTGTGCTGAAGCGAAGGACGGGAAGTCCGGATGGGCGGATTCGGAGCACCTCCTGCGCGATACGTATGGTTACACCACGATGCGTTCTGATCCTAGGCGCAGAGAGCAGGCCGATGCCCTCCTGAACGCCACGCGTAGATGCGTTTCGGAGTATGTGAAGAACAAGCGCTGGGTGCAACTAGCTGAAGCCACGGGCCTTTATCCCGAAGGCGCGCAAGCAACGATGTCGGCATTGAACCGGCTAGACAAGGAATTGAAGCCAGACGACTTTGTGCCAGAAAGCTTGTTCAGCAGCGAGGGGCGGATGCCGGACATGTTCGCAGTCATGCTCGATGTTCCGCAGATCAAGCGCCAATTGGCCGATTCGATCGGATGGGATGGCGATAAGGCAGAGCTCTCAGGCATCGCCCGGGACTGGGTCAATGGCGACGGCCTCAAGGAAATCGCAGTTCGGCATTTCAGCAAAGACACCGATCCGAATCACACTCGAGCTGTCACCGAAGCTTGTCGGACCATTTACGGGGGCATCGTCGATGGCGGCGCTTGGGGCGTGTCCGCGATTGGGGCATTGGCAGGGGCGAGCCAGGAACTCACTGATGACGAGCGAAACCGGCTAGCTGCTCTCCCTGCAATGATCTACCACGGCGTTCGCTCCGAGGATGGAGTCCTCATGCGAATGAACTCGGTGCCCCGGAGTGTAGCGGAAAAGGTTGGTGAATTGTACCGAGAGAGCCATAGGACCGGAGCAATCCGCTATTCGATCGGGCGCGTGCGTGAGTTCCTTAAAGGCATGGACGCCGCGACTTGGGACCGAGTCCGCCCTGCCGGTTCCGCCTTAAGCGGCGACGGATACCGGCGGGTCTGGCGGGTCCTCTCGGGCGAGGGCCAGTCGGTATGACGTACGACGGTGGCCAATGGCACTACGGCCCCGTGCTCGGAATTCCAGTCCGAGTAACGTCGACGGTAGAGATTCGGAACCAAGCCACTCCTCCAGTTGGCGAGCAATCGTCTTCACTGGATCCCGTTTGCACCATCTCTGCTGTTGCTCACGTTCCTGATCAGCTGGAGTGCGATTCCTTGACCGCGCCGGTTAAGGCCAGCGTCAGCCCATTGCCCCACAAAGTCGGCGCATAGGCCGGGTGGGTCTGACCGGGTAAGCATACGTCGTAAGGGAGTAGAGCCTTGCGCTGTTGGACACTGAGGAATTCCACGCATGAGATGTTGTTGACTACAACCTGGTGTGCGCACCCGCATAGTTTGGCGTTGGCAAGCCAGTCGATGTACTTGCCTCCCCGGAAGGCGGCATTGGTTTGGCCAATCTCTATATGGGTGCGGCAATTGCACCGGAGCCGGTCGAGGCCCGAGCAGACGCAGGGGCAGTCCATCATCCACTCAATGGGAAAGAGCTGTAAGCCTCAGGGAACTGACAGTGCTAACGCTGTGGTCGGCTAGGCAGATGATAGTGGTGCCGAAGAGATGGTGGTCAATTGAACTTGCAGTGGGAGTAAGCGGTGCGTCGGCGACGCTTGGATGGAAGGACTCGTGTGCAGGCTTCCGAGGTGTGCCCGCGTCGGACAGTCGCAGACGTCTTGCGTAGTGCGAGCCCGAGAGCAATTCGTGCAAAGTGGCGGCTTCGGGAGACAGGCCTCGCTTAATTCAGCAACGCGTGTGCGTCCCGATGCGGCGTAGGCTGGCAGCCTCCGGAGATCGAATGCGACCGCCGTCGACGCCAATTGCCCACCTGAGGGTCATGCCAGGACAGAGCACTACGACTGCGAGACGATTCGGGTGTTAGCCACTAGAGTCGGCGATCCTATACATGCTCTCACTGCACTCTTTCAGAGCGTCCCTGAGACCTGCGTAGGGCTCGCCAAATCCGCCCATGAGCCCTGAGTGCTGGCGATCCACCTTGCTTGGAATGCGATTGTTCGCGTCGATCAACCCGCAATAGTGCCAGCCCACGAACTCCGGGCGTGCGAAGGCATTGCGAAAGAATTCTTCGGTCCACTCGATCCGTTGTTCCAGACTGTCTGCGACGGGCCCGTACGGTCGCGGCATCTCGTCGGTGATCATCGTATAGGCCGAATCGCCGTTGACAAACGGCATGTCAACGCGCTGTGACCAACGGTCCAATCCCGGCTTCTGCACTTCGTACCGAGCGTACATCTGGAAAAAGACGAGATCCGTCAGCTGGCTCGTGACGGGCAGGATAGTATCGAGTGCGTCTGTATTGGCATTGATCTTGTCGCCGAAGAAAAGATGATTCGGGTCGTAGCGACGAATCGCTTCGCGGGCGGTTTGGTAGTACTTGCGCACGACCCGCTGGAGGAACTCGATATTGTCGCGAGTCTCGTTCGCATTCGAGAGATCTGTGTGCGGACGCCACTGCTCGGCCCGCGCCAGAGCATCGAAGGAATCAAAGTGTGTGTCGTATGTTGCGTTGAAGTCGCCGATTTCCCCGGCATACAGATCCTTGGCCATTTCGACGTAAGCCTGCTTCCCTGCCGCGGCTTCCGAAAGGTTGCGCAGTCGTCGAGGCCACCCGATGCGAGCTTCGCGGCGGGCTCCGCCGATGACATCTGGGCGTTCTCGGCAATCCTCTTCGGTGAACAGCGGGCAATCAGTCATCGTGTAACCCAGCACCAACGGATCGTCCTTGATCGGTAGCGCCGACTGCTTGGCGAGCCGGTCGCAGTGCCGTGCGAAGTCATCCGCAAAGACATCGGTGAAGTTCCGATCGGGAATCTCTGTCTTCCAATGCGGGATATCGACAAACCGTATGGGCTGTAGGTACGGCATGACCGCACTCGGAGCGTTCAGCACTGAGAGCAAGTTGTGGACTCCAATGCTGTTGAAGCCATATTCACGACATGTCTGGAGAAACCAAGACCTGAGCGCGTTGCGGCTAGCGGGGAGGTTCATGCTCTTCACGCCGAGGCGCTTCTGCCATGTCTCGCGGTTATAGTCCGCGTTCCAGAAATTGGGGTGAAAGTGATTGATACCGAAACTCAAGAACGCGTTGCCATCGGGTGTGACCAGCCACCACCTATCATCCTTTTCCGTGCGGAACCAGCCCGTGGCTTGGAACTTCTTGCCCGTCCAGCCACCATAGCGATCCAGCTCGGTGCTGGCGGCGGTCGCTAGGCCGCGGTCAACGAACCCATGTCCGATCGTTGCCGCCGCCGTTGCGAGGAGGTCACGTCGATTCATGATTTCCACTGGATCCCCTGTTGCTCCATGCGGCACGTCAGACTAGCACGCCGAGGAAGGGTATTGAAGCCGGCCGAACCGCTGTGCTAAGTCGGGTCACGTCGGGCTAGCGATGCGCGATCTCGACCTGCCAGACTCCTTCCGCCTCCGAGCCTTTCGTCAAACTGGCCCTAAACGAGCCTTGTCCGACCTCCAGTGCGAGGCCCTCGAACGTTACGGTCTCCGCGCCAGCTGCTACCGTGACAGACTCTTCCAATCCTCGAAACGCAACCGTAGCGGTCGCCGCAGCTGGTGCTGGATTTGCAAATGTCACCAGCACGTCGTAAGGTCCGTCCGAGGCAACCTCGACTTCCCACTTGCCCAAGACCTTTTCGTCCCGTCCCCAGCCGTCCGGGGTTTCCATGCGCCAGTCTTGGCGCGTCAGAGTCACGCGTTGCTGCTGGTCGCTGCCGATCATGAACCGAACCGCCTCGAAGCCACGGCTCGCGGAGACATCGTCGAACCATTCGTCATACCCGGCCTTCAGGCGTTCGACCACCTCCGGCATCTCGGCTGCCAAGTCCGTTTCTTCGCCCGGGTCTGCGATCAGGTCATAGAGCTCGAGCGCAGCGTCTTGCGGCGGGGACTGCCTGAAGCTCACAGGCTGCACCAGCTTGAACTGCTGTTCTATCGCGGCGAACGCACGGTAGCGTTCGGGTTCGTTGCCGCGGTGAGCCTGGACGAAATAGGTCCTATCGGGTAGTTGCGAAGCTTCACCATCCCAGAGCGGGAGCAGATTGATCCCGTCGAACTCCGCCCCGGATGGTGTGGGAAGTCCAGCCGCGGCGAGCAAGGTCGGAGTCACATCGATATGCGCTCCCAGCGCTTCGATCTTGCGCGGTTCGAGACGGTCGGGCCAGCGGACTAGGAACGGCACGCGGATGCCCCCTTCGTATACGCTTGCTTTCTGAGCCCGGAGCCCTGCATGGTACAGACGCGTCGTGGGCCCGTTGTCGGTCATAAAGATGAATATGGTGTTGCCTGACAGCCCCTGCGCCTCGAGATGATCGAGCAGGCGTCCGACGTTGTCGTCAATGTTCGTGATCATGCCGTAGATGCGCGCATCCTTGTCCGAAAGGCCCTGTGCGGCGTAGGGTTCGCGGTACGAGTCCGGCACCAAGTACGGGGAGTGCGGCGCGTTGGTAGGGATGTAGGCGAAGAACGGTTCACCGTTCCCCTCACCGATCCAGCGGATAGCCTCGTCGAAGTACACATCGGTGCAATAGCCCTCGAACGATTCCTGTTCGCCATCTCGGAACAGGATCGGGTCGAAATAGTCCGATCCGGGCGGATCGGAGGGTTGTCCGATCCCGCCGCCCTTGTGAACTACGGACGCTTGGAAACCTTGGTCAACGGTGCGCTGGGGGTAGTTGTCTCCCAGATGCCACTTGCCGAAGATACCGGTCCGGTAGCCGGAGGCTCCGAGCATCTCGGCGATGGTCAGTTCGTCTGGCGCCATCATTGCACGCCCCAGGTACGTGTCGACGACGCCCGTGCGGTAGTTGTAGCGGCCGGTCATCAGAGCGGCCCGGGTCGGGGCGCAGACCGGCGACACGTAGAAGCGCGTCATTTCGACGCTTTCGGCCGCCATCGTGTCGAGTCGCGGCGTTTGCAGAACCGGGTCGCCGTGCGAGCCGAGTTGGGCCCAGCCCTGATCGTCGGTCATGATCAGGATGATGTTGGGCCTGTCGGGCGCTTCGTCGGCGGACCCGCAGGCAAGGGGCAGCAGGACTAGCGGAATGAGGGCGAGAACTCGTGTGAGCAACACATGTGCAGGCCGCTCGATCGTTGTATCTCGCGTCAAGCCCCGCGATTGCGGCCCGGTGGAAAGTGCCTGAGATGCTCGGCGATTAGTATGCGCCACAGTGGATCGGATCCTCACTTCCAAGTCACCTCCATTGCGAAGAAATGGTCAAAGACCTCCCGATTCGGATGATTGGCATCGTTCCTTTCGGGACTGCGGATGTAGAAGTCGAGCTGTTGCAATGCTGGATTCACGGCGCCAGCCTCTGATGTCTTGCTGTTCAGCGGGTAGTGCGCCACGAGGTCGCGATCGCGCATGCCTTGCGTGACCATGAAGTGGATCTCGTAATCGTCGTAGAGCGGCTCGCCGTTGAGCGTGGCAGAACCCATGCCCCAGCCAGCGACGTATAGCAGGCTCTTCGGCCAGTTCGCATCGCCGCAGCCTGAATCGCCATGTTCGAACAGGAACGCGGCAATCCCGCCGTCTTGGCAAGGCGAGAATTCCTTGATCTCCTCGAGGTCGATGACGTACTTGCCTTCGGGCAGTTCCAGCTCGGCGCGGAACGTGCCCGTGTTTGCGATCTCGTCGACATCGATCTCCGCCGTTCCGCCGACTGGGCGAAGCGTCGTGCCGTCATTGCCCATGTGATCCCAAGGGCTCTCGTCATTCAGTGTCCCGACTTGGTAGATACGCGCGCCCGATATGACGAACCTGCCGTCATAGAGGTCGTGCTGTCCAGGCTCATAGAGTCCCATCGCCGTGCCGGGCTGTGTGCGCGGTCCGCGCTCGGGCTCCTGCGCGGTCGCAGATTCCTCCGGCACCGAGCCGGAACATCCGGGCATTGAGATGAGAAGCACAGCGGTGCTCATGGCAGCTACGAAATGTCCGATGAGGTGCATATGGCTCCGAACCGGGCTGCGATTGGGGAAAGTACATTTCTCGTGGCCTTCATTCGACGATGATTGGCCCTGGCTCTGCATAACTGGAAGCCTACCACGGCAAGCCTTGGACTGGGATCTGATTCCTACCGCCAAGTCCCCGCGCAGATCGCTAGGAGCAAGCTCCAGCGTACACCGGCTAGTCCGGTTCTGAGGCGAGTAGCAGATTGGACTCTTGCTAGGACAGCTATACAACCTTTAGCGGAATTAGTGGCGGTCTCACTTCCCGCCAGGCTGTGATCTTGCCTTCGCTACTCGCATGCTGAAACGTCTGGGCCGTATCGGCACGCCGCCAGCGCAGATCCCGGTTGACCGACTGAGCCAGCTCGTATGTCGTCGCGAAGACAGATCCACCCTTCATGGGGCGGTAGTCGCCCAGCACCAGCAGCTCGGGGATGTGTCGGCGGGCCGCCGGGAGGAGTCCGAGCCACTCTCTACCCGGCGCGGTCCACAGGCTGGCGGCGAGCTAGGCTGCCGGGTGCGCTCGCCCGGGGCGCGGATAGCGGCGGCAACGAGGCCGAGGGGAGTCATGAGTAGTAGACTACTCGCTGGCCGGACGTGCAGTGAACCGTAAACGTTCCCGGGATCTGGCGCGACTGCGCAACGCGCATATCAAGGGAAACGAGTGCGCATATCCATGCAAGCCACTGTTTGACATATGGTTACGACGTGCGCATATTGGCCTGTAATTTGCGCAAACCCTCTGCCAGCACATTCCGCACCGCCAGACAGCCCGACGCGTCAGGCCATCCTGGATCACGTACTCGTCTGGTATGCGGCTCGGGGCCTCGTCAGCCTTCCATGAGGGATGAATCAGTTCGCGAATCGAATCCACGGTTCCTCTGAGGCAACTGCGAGGTCTTGGATACTACACGGGCTAGCCAGATCGATCTACCCACCGAGACCAGTGCAAGGATCCGACGATTGACTCGGCCTCCAGCCGCAATGCACTGTTGCCTATGCTCTGCTGAGTTCAGAATCTGGCACCCCAACTGTAACTGAGCCGCAGGTAGTAATAGCCACCGTCAAAGCCGAACGGGGAGAACTGGCTGTACAGGTTTCCCGGGCCTGCCGATCCTAGTCGGCTCCGATCGGTATAGGTGTTGAATGCGTTCTGCGCGCCCACGGCCAGCTTCAGCCCTTGCCTCAGCAAGTAGGACAATTCGAAGTCAAAGAGATGCTTGCCAGTGTAGTTCTGGTTGTCGTCGTCGTCGAACCAGCCTCCGTAGTAACTGACGCGCCCGAGCACGCTGAAGGGCCCCAACTCGCGGCTCAGGGAAGCGTTCCAGCGGGTTTTCGGCAGGCTCTCGTGAAGTTGCTTGACACGAAGCGCCGAGACAACCTCTGGATTGAATTGGACCACCTGCGTGTCGGTATGGTTAAACAGGAACGAAATTTCCGTCTGCGGTGCCGGAACGAGCGTGGCCACGATATCGACACCTCGGGTCAGGGTATCGAAGTCATTGGTGAAGAAACGGAACTCGTTTAGGTTCTGCGCACTGGTGACCCCGTCGGCCAGCAGGCCTCGGACCTCGGTAGCCGACAACACGAAGTCGCTGGTCAGCGCGAGGCGGTCTTTGATCGCCACGCGGAAGTAATCTGCCGTCAACGATACCGGGCCGCGTTGCGCCACGGCTCCGACTGTGAGGTTGGTCGAGGTCTCTGGTTCGAGAGCCTCGCCCCCACGCAATGCCGCAACGGCAGTGGTGGACGGAATAGTCCCGACATTGACTAAGTCCATGAGTTCGGGGTCCCATTGCGACGACAAGTTGTACGCGTTCTGCTGGCCCGGGGTAGGAGCGCGGAAGCCAGTGCTCCAACTCGACCGCAGCGCGACCACCCGGTTGACCTCGATACGAGCTGCCAGCTTGCCGTTGACCGCCCCGCCAAATCCGGCGAATCGCTCGGCTCGAAGTGCTCCGTTAAGCGTGTACTTGTGGAGTGGGTCCGAAATCTCGATATCGCCGTACACGGCGCCGTTTGGCCGGTCCCAACTGCCGGCCGCCAGAGGGCTGAAGCCCGCAAACCCGTTCGACCCAGCGCTGAAACCCTGCTGTAGGTACGGCCCAAGTTCCCACGACGGCTCGTCCCCTTGTGTGATTGCGAACTTCTCGTTTCGGAACTCTCCGCCGGTGGCAAGATGGACCATCTCATTCACCGCATAAGCAAAGTCGAGGTTAAGGTTGACCTCCTCCTGGCGGTAGATGCCCGGCCTGAAGGATGTCGGCGACTCCGGGCCTAAGGACGCGTTGACGGTGTCGACAATAAAGAAATCCACTTCGCTCGATCCAAATCCGACGCTTGCGTCCCACGTCATCCCGCTTGCAAATTGGCCACGCACCCCGCCGACCAGCGAATTGTCGGTGTAGTAGCCGCCGAACTGGGGGGTGAAGCCGCCGGGGTACAACTCTTGGAAGGTGAAGCAGTTCGGATCTGCGAACACTTGCGCCAGCGCGTCTTGGTCAGGCCGGTGGTTGGTGATTGGCACGGTCGGACAGTTCGCCGTGCCGTCCAAGACACCATCTTGCGCATCGAGTGCATCACCGACCAGCAGCGACTTGCCGCGGTCGATGCTGTAGACACCAGCTCTCGTATTGGGATTCCTGAAGAAGAAACCGCCCGTCGCTTTCCGGCTCGCGTAGTTAGCGTGGCCGTAGACTTGAGTCGAGTCGCCGACGAGCTTGCCGAAATTAGCGAAGAACTTCGGGTTGTCGTGAAGCTCTGGAGATCCCCAGACCTGTACGACCGGCGTGCGGACATGACGGTTGCCGGCCGCGATGAGCGCTTTCGCATCATCGCGCTGGATGCTACGACTGGTCGGCTGTGAACTGCCATATTCCACGCTCAGGTTGATAAATCCGCCCTCGCCTAGAGGTAGGCCCGCATTGCCCGCGACTATCAGGCGGTTGCCGTCCCCGTGGTAGAACTGGCCGGTCCTGACTTCGACCGACCCGCCACCCGGGCTGTCCTTGAGCTCGAAGTTCAACACTCCGGCAATCGCGTCCGATCCGTACTGGGCCGAGGCGCCATCGCGGAGGACCTCCACTTGCCGCAGAGCGATCGACGGAATTGGGGAGATATCGGGGCCCTGAGACCCGTCCGAGACGCCGTTGCCATGCCACGCAATGAGCGCCGCGCGGTGGCGGCGCTTTCCGTTGACAAGCACCAGGACGTGGTCAGGGGCCAGGTTGCGCAAGTTCGCGGGCCGCACGATCATGGCTCCTCCGCTGATCGGCTGCACATTGACATTGAACGACGGCACGACGTTGCGCAGTTGGTTGAGGACGTCTGGATCGCCCTGCTCCGCAAACGCAGAGGCGGGCAGTAGGTCGACCGGCACGACGGACTCTGTCACCGCCCTAGCCTCCGCTCGGCTTCCGACCACGACCACCTCTTGGGCGAGCGTCTCGATCTTCAGAGTTACGGTGACCGCTCCAGAGGGTCCAGCGACAGCCAGTTCCTCGCTATTAAACCCAGAGGCCGTAGCGACCAGAGAATGTGGTCCGGGGCCAAGTCCGCAGAGCGACGCAATCCCACTGCTGTCAGCCGGAACACTCATGCCGCCCGCTGCCACCACCGCGCCCGCAAGCGGAGATCCAGCCGGGTCAAGCACGCGCACTTCAAGACATTGTGCCGCGAGGTCTGGAACGAACGCTAGAACAGCCAGCATGGTGGCTAGGACTAGCGGATTGCGTCCCCGCATGCCAAGCGGCTGAACACTTCGCATCGCAGCCTCCGAGGCGCGAACCCGAGCTGCGGTTGGGCACTGTTGCAGGAAGAGTGATCTGAGGGCAAACAGGAAAAGCAAAGCAATCCTAATCGAATTCTCATTCTAACGGACGTAAGACTCTGAAATGTCTAGACTCCGCAGGCACTAGAAGGCGCGCATTAGTCGTGGAGTTGCTCGTCGCCGACACGCTCCTCGTAGAGCCTCGGCGGTGGCCAATGTGCTCACATTGGGCGTTATGGTCACTCGTAGCACCGACAACCCATCGTCGGATGGCTGCGCACCGAGGAACTGGGGCCGGAAGGGGGCGGGCTGCTGCCATGCGAATCGGCCTGCCCATTCCTTCGCAAGGCAGGAATCTTGCGAGTTCGGTGCGCGAGCAAGGCTCGAACGTGGACGGAATCTTGAAGTCAGCCCCACCCATCGGCTGGCTTGGGAAGCAGGGCGTCCACACTGCGCATAGTGCTGTTCACCATGTCCTCGAGCCAAGCCTCTGCTTGTCCAGCACAAGGGGCAGCTGCCTTCAGGGCTTCCAAGTGGCCCTGACCTGACCCTCTCGCCTCCGCGTACGCTTGCGTGAACCGCTCCGGGGGAGTCTGCGGCTGCATCGGTTCCGCCAGCGTGTCCCGAAGGTCGACCCAGTTCGCGACCAGTCTTCGATGCTCCGCTTGATCCCGGGCCGATGCGGCAGGTGCTTTGGCTGCGAGTTTTGCAACGATCTTGCCTAGGCGGTTGATGCGCTCTTGTGCCTGGAAGCCGACCTGCTTTCGGGCGGATGCGTAGAGGCTCCGCTCACGGGATGGGGCGTGGGGCAGCCGCACCAATTCGTACCAAGCTTCCAACGCTCGCAGCGTGGCTACGAGCTTGGCTGTGACCCTAAAAGACTGCCTGAGGCTGCTGTATCTTGTCCGGTCGAAACCTGGAATACTCACCGCTCGATTATCTGTAGAGACCAAGGCGTTCGAGGGCACATCCTTGCGAATTGTCGAGCCGGCTGCCGTTACTGCTCCCAAGCCGACCTCGAGGGGACCTACCAGACCGCATGTGCCACCGATGAAAACCGGGTCTGAGCGCAACAGCACGCCCCGTATGCTCCCGAGCAAACTCCCCCATTTGTCGCCGCGCGGGTCGAAGTTGTAGTGAATCGCCCCCGAGCCGATCTCGGTGTGATCGTTGCGCGATGTGCCTCCGGTCAGGAAGAGGTCGCAGAAGTTAATCAACGAACCAGCGACGCAGCAGGCGGTGAACGTGGTGTTCTTCAATGCGACCGAGTGCGCAATATCGACTTCCTCCTCCAGCAGAGTGCCCGGGCGGATTTCGGCGAAGCCGCGCACTCTTACGCGATCGAGAAAAGTTGCGCCCTTGTACAGGCCGGCGCCCAATTCCGCGCCCTGTCCGACCTGGCAGTCGCTCACTTCGGCATGGCCGGAGGTGCCGATCACCGCTCCGGCGGCGATGGTGAGATCCTTGCCGGACAGCGTAGCCTGTCGAATGACAGCCGTGGGCTCGATCGCGTCAAGGTTTACATCGCTGTTGATGTAGACACGCTCGGGGCCCCACACATCCACCCCTCGACGTCGCAAGCTCTCCACCCGTTCACGGTTGCCAACATCGTCGAACGCCATCCTTGGACTAGTGTGCCATGTAGTCTGGGTCAGCCCCGCCAATGAGCCGAGGGCGCCCGCGCCGCACAGAGAAACAGCAGTGGTAGACATACCCGCCCTGGCTGTGTGAAGATCGATTTGCGCCCCGGCCTACACGCAATCATCTGCGGCCGGTGGTGCCACTCTCCGAGATTCGATGGCAGCGGTACACCCCTCCGCCAGGATCGCCCCCACGGCACGTATAGCCCCCGGCGCGGAAATCGGCGCCGAGACCGTGATCGGCGAGTACTCCGTCGTTGAGCGCGACGTGGAGATCGGCACGCGCTGTCGAATCGATTCGCAGGTGGTCGTCAAGCGCTGGACGAGCTTGGGCGACGACAACGTGGTGTCGCCTGGCGTGGTGCTGGGCTCGGACCCGCTGGACAAGGCGTTTTCCGGAGAGCGTTCCTACTTGCGCATCGGCCACCGCAACACGATCCGCGAGCACTTCACGATTTCCCGGGGCACGGCACCGGAATCCGAAACCGTCATTGGCGATGGCAATTTCATCATGACCTCTGGTCACATAGCCCACAATTGCCGGATTGGCAGCGAGGCTGTGATCGCCAGCGCGACGCTGGTCTCTGGATATGTTGAAATCGAAGACCGGGCCTTTGTGTCTGGAGGGATTGGCGTGCAGCAGCACTTGAGGATCGGGGAGTTGGCGATGGTCGGGGGCATGACCAGGGTCAATCAGGACGTGACACCATACCTGACGCACGTCGGGCCGACGATGGCGGTTCATGGGTTGAACCTGGTGGGCCTGCGGCGCGCCGGGCTCACGGCCGGGGAGATCGACCGCATCCGGGCCGCATACCGGATACTGTTCCGCTCCGCGCTGCCGCTCGCAGAGGCGCTGGCCAGGGTCGAGGCCGAGGTGGAGGGCCGCCATGCCCGCCACATGGTTGAGTTCATCCGCGCCTCGAAGCGCGGAGTCTGCCGCCGCAAGGGGCGTGAGAGAGTAGAGGACTGATGTACAACGGAATCGAACACACGGCAATTGCCACCAAGGACCCCGAGGCCTTGGCGGGTTGGTACGAGCAGAACTTGGAGATGCCGATCGTCCACCGATACGGCGGAAACGTCTTCGTGCGAGCGAACGACGGCACCATGCTCGAGATGATCCCCTCTGACGGCGTAGATGTCGAAACGGGGATGAGGACACCCGGAATCCGCCACCTAGCCATCAAGGTCGATGACTTCGACGAGGGCGTCAAGGATTTGGAAGGCAAGGGCATCAAGATCGTCGAGTTCGTCGAGGCCGGCCCCAACCGGCTGGCGTTCTTCTTGGACCCGGAAGGGAACATCCTGCACCTAATCGACCGCGGCGACACGCCGATCTAGCGCCTGCCACTTCGGTGGAAGACAGCGCGGACGAAATCCGCGCCACGCAACCGGTCGATAGCTTGGCCCTGCGCGATGGCCTGTCCCAGGTCCCGCTCGATGTATCGCGCCATCTCCGCTTGCGCGGCTTTGGCGCTGGCTGGATTCACCAGTTGGTAATCGACCCGTCCGGACGCTCCAGCAGGGGGATCGGTCTCGATTGCTCGGTGACTTCGAGTTCGAGTTCCGCCCGGCTGGCATCAAACTCCACTCCGAGGCCCGGTCGGCCATTGGGCCACATCTTGCCGTTGCGGAAGTCGTAATGGACTGGCAGGTGGGGATGCACCTTGGAGTCCTTGCCAGTCATCTCCATGATCACAGGGCCGGACAGCGCCGCGCAGCAGTGTACCAGCGCTGCCTCCGAAACCGGCCCGGTGAAGTGCGGGATCAGGCCCACATAGTGGGTTTCGCACAGCGCGGCGAGCTTCATGAACTCCGTGATGCCGCCGCAGTTGGGAATCGAAACGCGCGAATAGTCGATCAGTCGATCCTCGATCAAGACGTTTGCATCCCAGCGATCCCCGAAGTGCTCGCCAACTGCGATCGGCACATTGACCAGTGGCCGCAGGGTGCGGTAGACCTCGGGATTTTCCGAGCGCACAAGATCCTCGCAGAAGATCGGGCGCAAAGGTTCGAGCAGGGAAGACAGCCTGACAGCATCCGGCAGGTCGAATCGGGTGTGGTAGTCGATGGCCCAGTCTCCGTCAGCGCCGACGCCCTCGCGGATTTCGCGGCACATCGCGAATGTGGCGTCGACCGCTTGGCGATGCCTGTACGGCCCTTGGACTCCAGCGCCCGAACCTCCCGTGCGGAACGCGCGGAAGCCCGCCTCGATGCAGGCTCGAGCGGTGTCGCGCAGCGATCCGGCGCTCGGAAAACCCGTCGAGTAGCACTCGATGTACTTGCGCGTGAGTCCGCCGAGCAGGTGCCAGACCGGCACCTCGAGAGCCTTCCCCTTGATATCCCACAGGGCTAGATCGAGCGCTCCGAGGGCGTGAATCTTCTCACGTCCGGGCGGGTAGAAGAAACCGCGATACATGAGCTGCCACAAGTGCTCGGTACGAAACGGGTCCTCGCCGACCAGAAGGCCGGCCAACTGCTCCACGGTGTCAGGGGAGCCGCCCTCGCCGATGCCAGTGATGCCAGCGTCCGTCTCGATGGTGACGATATGGCCGCTCTGGTTGAAGATCGGGCGGGAATCGGAGACACGGTAAAAGCGGACCCGCTTGATCTTGGCGCTGGGCAGTGACGCTTGCGCAGCAGACGGGCGGAACTGTGCTGCTAGGCCGAGCAGGGAGTAGCGGAAGAGGTCGCGGCGTCGCATGGCGGATGGAATTATACGAGAGAACGGCTGAGTCTGCCGACCCGGGATGAAGTGGGACTGCTGCTTGGGCTGCGCTAATCTGGTCGCCGTGCGCACCGCTTGGCTCAGTTTGCTTCTTTTCGCAGGATGTGGGGGAGATCCCGCCCCGCTGCCCTATGTCGTGGAGTCCGCCGCTAGCGTCGACGCCTCCGCTGTCGAACTGATCGTCTTGAGGGACGAGGTCGGCGGCATTGAAGCGGCGCTTGCGCCGGCGAAGGGCGGGGAACTGAGCGGACTCAGAATCCGCCACGACGGGCAGTGGATCGAGACATTGCAACTTGCCCGGGACTATTCGCCGCGTGAAGGCTTCGCGGGCAAGGGGCCGTTCTTGTGGCCAGCTACCGGGCGGAACTTCCCCCCCGACCTGGAGCAGCGACGCCGGGAGGGCGAAGTTTTCGACGGTGGCGCATATGAGCACGCAGGGGTGCGGCGCGAGATGCCGATCCACGGATTTGCCCGCGACCTGCCTTGGACTGTGGAAGCAAGCTCTGCGTCCCCGGAATCCGCGCGGGCGCTGTTGACCTTGTCTGACAATCCGGCGACGCTCGAAATGTACCCATTCCGATTCCAGTGTTCGGTCGAGTATGTCGTGTCCGGTGGAGAACTGGCCCTGCACTACGTGGTGCGAGCAAGCGCGCAGAACTCAGAGCCAATGTTCTTCTCGCTCGGCAATCACATCACCTTCGTCGCACCTCTGCTTGAGGGCAGCGATCCGAACGAGATGGTATTGGAAAGTCCAGCCAGCCTCGAATTGCTGAAGACAGACTACGGCATCCCGACGGGCGAGACCCGGCCGGCAGCGTTTGCCGACGGCATGCGCCTTGGGGAATACCCGCCGCTGGTTCCAACGTCCCTGAGCGGGTACCCCGAAGACGCCGATCCCTATATCGAGTACCGTGATCCGGGAGGTCTGACGATTCGGATGTCCCACCACGCTGACCGGATTCCGGATCAGCCAGTGATACTGTTCAATCTCTGGGGCGATGTGCGGAACGGCTTCTTTAGCCCCGAGCCTTGGGTCGGACTGCAGAACTCGCTGGTCCAGCGCCAAGGGCTGCTCTTCTTGGAGCCCGGCGAGGAGTTCGCTTGGACCGTGCGGATCGAGTACGAATCGACCCTTGAGTAGGAAGCCTTGTCAATTTCTTAGAGGGTGCTCGCGTTCGAGCACGCGCCGGCTGCTGGGTCGGCAGCTCGGCGAACTGCGATCGTGGCCTCCATCAGCCACGAAAGCGTGGCGCGGACGCCAAAGAACGGCCTCGCGAACCGCAAGTTGTAGTACCGGGAGGAACCGCCGCAGTCGCGCGGTTTGATGGGGCGGACGCCGCGGCACTGAAGATGGTCACCAATCTCCAGATGGCGTATGTGACTGGGGATTGTCGATTGTCGGAGGGGCGGGGGGAATTTGCACGACCCACCATCCCAAGGGAGTTCAGTAAGGGAAACCGGCTCGTGAGCGCGGGAGAGGGCTCAAGGCCAGCCCGTAAGATGTAGTGTGAAGCATGAAGTCGTTCCGCAACGGTCGCCTAAGCGACTATCGCGTACCTGTCAGCACGGTTTGGCTGCTGAACGACATTGCGGAATTCAGGGGTAAGCAGGAGTCACTCGCACGGCAAACCCCGCGCTTGCTAGCGACGCTGCGTGATGCGGCGCTCGTTCAAAGCGCTGAGTCCTCCAATCGGATCGAAGGGGTCGTGGTCGCCCCAGGCCGACTCGAGCCGATCGTGTTGCGCAACTCGAAACCCCAGAATCGTTCCGAGCAGGAAGTTCAGGGATATCGTCAAGCGTTGGGCGAAATCCATTCCCAGCACGCCGAACTCGCCATTTCGTCAACCACGATTCAGAGTCTGCACGCCCTGTGCCAGCCCGCCAGCGGTGATGCTGGACATTTCAAACGCGTCGACAACGACATTGTTCAACTCGTGCCTGGCGAGGCCCCGATCGTCCGGTTTCGCTGCCTCCCGGCCAAGGACACACCGGGGGCTGTAGCGGAGCTTTGCGAACTGTACCGCAGGGCATTTGAAGACCACTCCGTGCCTCCGCTTATCGCTGTTGCCGCTCTCGTGCTTGATTTCCTGTGCATCCATCCGTTTCGGGACGGTAACGGCCGTGTGTCTCGCCTACTCACCCTGCTCGCGCTGTATCAGCATGGCTACGATGTTGGTCGCTATATCAGCCTAGAGCGCCTTGTTGAAGAATCCCGAGAACACTACTACGAGTGTCTCCATCGAAGCTCTGAGCACTGGCACGCCGCACGGCACGATCTGACGCCGTGGTTCAATTTCATCCTCGCGATCATCCGACGGGCATATGCCGAGCTGGATGACGCCGCTGCGCGTGCCAAGGCTCCGCGTGGCACAAAGGCCGAGTTGGTGCTCGCAGCCATTAGAACGTATCAGGGCGAATTCAGGTTGACGGACCTGCAACGGGACTGTCCAAGCGTCGGGCGCGACTGGATTCGTGCGATCCTAGGCAACCTCAAGAGATCAGGTGATGTGGTTTGCAGCGGGCGAGGTCCGGCTGCCCGCTGGCGTCTGCTTCGAAATAAGGGTAGTAACGCCTAAGTGAAGGTAGTAATAAGGGTATCAACGTGTCAGCGCCGCCCAGCGCCGGACACCGGCAATTGGACGCGAAGTCGATGGCTTCCACAATATGCGAGTTCTTCAGCTTCCGATGCATGTCGCACTGCGCTTACAGAAGGGGCGCCACGAGGGCGGGCAATGCCAAAAGATTGCGCCGGGAGAGAAGCAGCAATCGACGTGGGACGCCTCGTCGCCACGTGCTAGCGCAGGGCGCTGCGAGCAAGTCGATCGAGGCCATTGCGGGCCTGGGGGACCGGCACCGGTGGCCCGACTGACCGCTGGTAGAATTGGTGCGAGCGATCGAGCCGATGAAGGACGGAGAAATGGCATCCGGCCCGCGGACGCTGGCCATAGACATCGGCGGCTCCGGCCTGAAGATGATCGTTCTCGGGCCGGACGGTGAGCCGCTCAATGAGCGACATCGCGAGCGCACGCCAGGCCTGCCCACGCCAACCGAGATTCTCCCAATATTGGAACGGATGGTTGCCGCCCAGCCAGCCTTTGACCGCGTCGCCGCAGGCTTCCCGGGCGTTGTTTCGAACGGTGTCACGTTGACCGCTGTCAACCTGCACCCGGATTGGGTCGGCTTCGATTTCGCCACGGCCTTGGAGAAGATGACCGGCGCTCCGACTCGGCTCGCCAACGACGCGGATGTGCAGGGCTTGGCAGTAATCGATGGCGTCGGAGTCGAATTAGTGCTGACGCTGGGCACTGGATTGGGCTCGGGACTGTACGTGGACTGCAAGCTGGTGCCCAACCTTGAGATTGCCCATCACGTGTTCCGCGAGGGAAAGACCTATGAGGAGATGCTCGGCAATGCCGCGTTGGAGCGGCTGGGACGCGAGAAGTGGACCCGCCGCTTGGAAGAGGCCGTGGGCCAGCTCGAGGCTACTTTCAACTACCAGAGGATGTTCATCGGCGGCGGGAATTCTGGCAAGGCGGCGAGGGCTAACCTGCCAGACAACGTAGGCATCGTTTCGAACATCGCCGGGCTCCTCGGCTGCATTCACCTCTGGGAGTCTGTGGAGGGTATGCGCTGGTGAGACGGCCGCGAAGTCGACGGGCCTTCAGAGGACCAGTAGACCCGCACATGCGGGTATCGCGACAGCAGCGCAGCCGAGCGGGCTCGGCCTAGCGCGACCAGCGCAGTGGCGAGTCCGTCGGCTTCGAGCCCGCTTGACGCTACTACGCTGGCCGCTGTTGACACATCTACGCAGCGGGCATTATCGCCGGCGAGTACGTGCGAGCACTTCTGATCTCCGGCTAGGAAGTAGCGCTCTCTGCCGCCAGAAGTCGAGACAGCTTGGTGTCGCAGCTGCAGTTGGACTTCAATTTCACCGCGCTCTCCGGTTTGGTCAATCGCGACACTCCAGCCGTCCGTTCCCGGCGGTGGTGCGCCCGCTACGATATCACCAGCCACCGAGACCAGCGCACGAGAGATACCGGCTTGTCGCAGCGATCTCAGCGCTTCGTCCGCAATGAAGCCCTTGGCAGCACCCCCTAGGTCGATCTGCAGGCCCCGCAGCCCCAGAAACACTGTCCGCGATGCTTGATCGAGTTCGACCTGCTGCCAGCCCTTCAGTTTCCACGCGTCTTGAAGGGCTGCTGGTGCGGGTCCGGCCTGCCCCCTGCCTTGGGCGCGTACCAGCCTCGTCACGCGCCCGAGCGTCGGATCGAACGCACCCTCGGATTGCCGCGCCAATTCGAGTGCACGGCCCAGCACGGCGGCAAGATCCTCGGAGACCGGAACTTCTGACCTCCAAGCCTTGCGTTCGACCTCGCGCACTTCCGAATCATCGCGATAGCTAGACAGCTTTCGCGCCAAGTCACCCACGCGGTCGAACGCCGCACGGAATGCGCGCGCCGGATTGATGTTCTCCGGCACGTATGCCTCGATGCGCACCACGATGCCCATATGAGGCTCCTCCGCGACCAGTCGGCGCGGTTCGGAGTGTCCGGCAGAGGCACACGCAAGGAGCGCGAGAGCAATTCCGAGCGGGATTCGCCGGCTATTTCGCGCCCGTGGCGGAGTTCCAGTAGGCATGCATCATCTCGACGGTGGGCACGTGTCGCGGCCGAATTAGGCGAAACCCCAGCCACTGGGCGTCGGTGTGGTACCAAATGCTCTTCGGGAGTTGCGGATCCTGCATCTTCCAATCTTCCGACGAAGCCCTGCGCACACCGCAGCGCAGTGCCGGCGCGTCGTCCATCCATGACCCGCCGCGGACCACTCGCGGGTATAGTCGGCGGGCCTGCGCCCACGGGTTCTCCAGTGGCCGCTCGCTTGCCGCGTAGGTTGGCTCGTAGCGATCGAGCGTCCACTCCCAAACGTTTCCGTGCATGTCGTACAGGCCCCAAGCATTGGCGGCTTTGCCGCCGATCGGGCGGTACTGCCCGTCGCTGTTGTCCCAATACCAGCCATGCTCGTCGAGCGCCTCCGCGTCGTTCCCGAAGGAATACGCTGTGGTGCTACCCGCGCGGCAGGCGTATTCCCACTCGGCTTCGGTCGGCAAGCGGTAGAAATGGCCGGTCTTGGCGCTGAGCCATTGGGCGTACTTGCTGGCAGCGTGTTGGGTCATGCTGATTGCCGGGTAGCCGGTGATACCCATGCCGAAGCTCATTTCCACGTATGGCGGCGTAGGGCCCGATACGGCTGCCGCCACCTTGTCCGGATCTACGTAGGAATCCGCTTGGCGCAACATGAACCGCCGGAAGGCGTCCCAGCTCACTTCGTGGGCTGCCATCCAGAATCCGTCGATGGCGACCCGAACTTGGGGCCCTTCATCCTCGCTGCGGCCAGTCTCGCCCGGCGCCGTTCCAAGCACGAACTCGCCTGCGGGGATCGGCACCATCTGCAGGGCTGCGTCAGTGCCAGGAACAGCTTCGCTGTAGGGCTCGAAACTCTCGCTTGCCTGCGTTCTGGCACGGGCCGAGATCAGCGCATGGATGCTCCTCACCAAGGCCAGCTCGGAGTTGTCGGTCGCAGCCGTAGATTGCCGTTCTGCAGTTCTGACCGGCGTACTCCATGCTGCGCCTTGGGAGATCCACGAGCGCACCGCCGCCAACTCTGAGGCAGACGCCTGCGGACCACCGGGAGGCATTGCACCGGGGTCGTCGGACGACAGCTCCATGCGCGCCAGCAGCAGGCTGCGGTCGGGCTGCCCTAGCAAGATGGATGGCCCGCTAGTCCCGCCCTGGAGTGCCTCTTGTCGGCTCTCCAAGCTCAAGCCTCCGAGCCTGTTCGACTCTCTGTGGCAGCTCAGGCACTTAGCCCGAATCAATGGCCGGACTTCGCTGTCGAAGTCCGCAGCCGGAAGCGCGATCGCGGCTGCTAGCAGAGACAGGATCAGGTTACGCACGATCAGACGAACTTCGTCCCGCCCGGACGCGCCAAGGGTGGCACGTCGAGCGGCATGTCCCAGCGCAAGTTTTCTGGGAATCGTCTCTCCTGGGATTCCATGCCCTGTTCCCATGTAAGCTCTTGGCCCGTGTAGGCCGCCGTGCGGCCAAGGATGGCCAATTGCGTGCTGGTGGCCATGCGCACGCCATCATTGATCGGCTCTCCGCGGCGGATCGAGCGGAACAGCTCGTCATGCTCCTCTTGGTACATGTTGCGCTGCTGACCGCGAAAGACCCACGGGCTTTCGCCCTCGATGCGCGGCATCAGGCCGCGCCCGATCGTCAGTCGGCCCTTGGTGCCCAGGATGTAGTCCGCGTTCTCGCGGTGGCAGCCGGTGATCTGGCGGCAGCCCATGAAGGCGCGCACGCCGTTGGGATACAGGTAGTTGACCTCGAAATGGTCGAAGATGTTCCCATCGTGTGCGGGGATCTGCCTGCCCCCGACGGCCACGCAGCTCTCCGGCGGCTCGTCGCCGAAGGCCCACGCGATCTTGTCAACGCTGTGGACGGCCTGTTCCACCAGGCCGTCGCCGCACAGCCATACAAAGTTGTACCAGTTGCGGATCTGCCACTCGACATCACTCATGCCGAGCGGTCGCTCGAACGCGGGGGGCATGGGCTTGACCGGGTTGGTGTAGTAGGTCGCGTAGTAGGCCACGATGTCGCCAATCTCGCCGGACCGAACTCGGTCCATGGCTTCGATGATCATGTTGTTGTAGCGCCAGCAGAACCCAGCCACCAGTGACAGGCGCTTGCTTTCGGCCAACTCGACCGTTTCCAGCACGGATCGCACCCCGGGCACGTCAACGGCCGTGGGCTTTTCGCAGAACACGTGCTTGCCAGCTTCGATGCAGGCCTTGAGGTGCTGCGGGCGGAATCCCGGCGGCGTGGCCAGCAAGACCACGTCGACCCCGCTGTCAACTACGCCTTGAAAGCCGTCGAGCCCGAGGAACCGGTGGCGCTTCTCGACGCGGACTTTGTGCTTGCCCTCATGGCGCCCCTCGACTGCCTCCAAGCAGCGGTCGATCCGTTCCTGCTCAACATCCGCTACCGCTGTCAAGACTGCAAAGTCATCGGCCTGCAGGGCTTGGGCCGCTGCTCCGGTGCCGCGCCCGCCACAGCCCACGAGGCCGACCTTGATCTCTTGGCTGCTTTCGGCCCCTGTCAGCAGCGAGGCCGTGCCGGCGGCTGTTGCGGCACCCTGCAGGAATCTGCGTCGCGATGAGGCTTGAGTTCGTCCGGGAGAGATATCTGGCATGCTTCTCGCATTGTCGCCCAAAGGTGGCCCAATTGCATGTAATGCCTTAGCCCGCACCGTGCTCGGCGGAACCGGCCTGGGCCGGCGGATTTACCATGAGAATTGGTGCGAACGCTAATCGTGAGCGTGGTCGCAAGGGCGAGCTGGACGGGTCCCGAGCGGAGGGGCCGCACGTTTCTCGCAGGCCTTGCCGGGTTGCTGCAATGCCTGGCACTGGCCGCACCCGCATGGGCGCAGCCTGCCGAGCCCCACACCGAAGCACAACAGAGCCTTCAGTTGGTCAACTTGGACCTGCTGGACAGGCGGGACGGCTTTGCGATTCCCGCTGACAGCCGATTCCTCCCGGGGGAGACGGTTCACGTCTACTTTCAGATCGATGGCTATCGAGTCGGCCGGGAGTATCGCATTGCTCTCAGTTACGAAATGAGGGCCATCGACCCCGACGGACGATCGTTCTACACCGCCGAAGGGGGCGAGATCGATGTCGAGCTTGCCCCGCAAGACAAGGACTGGATGCCGGTCGTGCGCTATTCGCCGCGCATTCCCGACCATGCCGGCGGCGGCACGTATTCGATTCAGATCGTCGTGCGTGACGAATTGGCCGAGAAGAGCGTTTCAGTTCAACTTCCGATCGAGGTCGACGGTAGCCGCGTGCAGGGAGCGGAGCAGCTGCTGGTAAGAAATTTCAAGTTCTTGCGCGCTGAGAGCGGAACTCCGCTGGAGGATCCCGTCTTCGACGCCGGCGAGGAGATTTGGGCCGAGTTCTTCATCACCGGCTACGAGACCAGGAATGACAACACGTACCAAGTGGAATCCGATGCTTGGGTGCAGGATGCCGCTGGCGAGAAGTTGTTCGACTTCGAGCCCGCAGGCGAAGCCGGTAGCCCGTTCTACCCGAGGCTGTGGTTGCCCGCAAAGCTTCGGCTGGAGCTTGACGAGTTGATTCCTTCTGGCCGCTACGCCGTAGTGCTGCGCTTGCGCGACAGGGTCGGCGGTGCCGACGCCATCGAGCGCTACGACTTCAGGATTCGCTGAGCGGTTCGGTGGCGGTATAATCGCCTCGTGTCTCTCACAGAATCCACTATGCTGCCGCTCGGTACGGCGGCACCCGACTTCTCGCTCCCAGATGTGGTTTCCGGCCGGACAATGTCGCTAGCGGATGTCTCCGAGGGCCGCGATGGCCTCTTGGTGATGTTCATCTGTGCGCACTGTCCGTTCGTTCTGCATGTCGAAGACGAACTGGCTCGGCTGGGCAAGGACTATGCCGGTCCGGCCGGCCTTGGAATCGTCGCGATCTCCTCCAACAGCGTGGAAACGCACCCAGAGGACGCGCCCGACAAACTCAGGGCCATGGCGGACAGGCTCGGTTTCAGCTTTCCCTATTTGTACGACGAATCGCAGCAGACGGCGAAGGCGTATACCGCCGCGTGCACGCCGGACTTTTTCTTATTCGATAGCGCGGGCCAGCTTGTCTACCGCGGACGGCTCGATGGCAGCCGCCCCGGAAACGGGGTGCCGCTGGACGGCAGCGACCTGCGCGCGGCAATCGACACCCTGCAGGCTGGCGGGCCCGTGCCCGAGGAGCAGGTGCCGAGCGCCGGCTGCAACATCAAGTGGGCTCCCGGCAACGCTCCGGCTTATTCCGGATAGTCGCCTCAATGGTGCGGCTGGCACTTTGCTCTTGCGCTGCTGCCAAGATCGTCTCGCGACGCCCGGCCCGCAGAGGAGTAGGCCCGCTCGCGATTTCGCTCGCTTGTGCGGCCACCGCCCTAGGGCAGGGCACCGCCGACCTGGATGCGGGGCGGGTGGCATTTGAAACCTACTGCGGGAGCTGCCATGGCGGTGACGGGCGGGGCGGGGAATACGCGCCGGACATCGTGACACCTGGCGTTGCGCTCGTTCGCGGCAACGCACAGCTCAAGGAAATCATCCAAGCCGGCTTGCCAGACCGGGGTATGCCGCCGATCAAGGTCCCGGAGCAAGAACTGGCGCAGCTATTGACGTTCTATGGCTCGCTGACGAGGCCGGCCGCACGCAGCCGCGCGGCGGGAAGCGTCGAAGCCGGAGCGGCGCTGTTCAGAGAGCGCGGCTGCGGCGACTGTCATGTGCCTGGTTCTGCTATGCGGATCAGAGGCCCGGATCTTGCTCGGATCGGTGCCGAGCAGACCTTGGAGCAAATCCGCCGGTCGGTCACCGATCCGTCCTCGCATCTCACCGACGGATATGCCGTCGTCAAGGTGCGCTTGAACACGGGGGAAGCCATCGAGGGCTTTGCTCGCAATCGGAGCGCTCTAGACCTCCAACTGCAAACCTTCGATGGCGAGTTCCGCTTCTTCTCACTCGCCGAGGTGGCGGAGATTGAAGAGCGCCCGGATTCTCTGATGCCCGCAGCGGATCTGGACCGGGATCAGCAAGCGGACTTGCTGGCTTTCTTGAGCCGGCAGGACGGCAGCGGTGCGCTGTCCGAGTCCCGAGCTTCGTACGGTTCGGATTCGGGCCTGCCGTTCGAGCGCATCCTTGATCCCAAGCCCGGAGAATGGCCCACCTACAACGGAAGGCTTGACGGCAACCGCCACAGCCAACTCGATCAGATTCATCAGGGCAATGTGGACCGTCTCGAGTTGGCTTGGATGTATCCGCTGGACTCGCCCAACCTGCTTGAGACCACTCCTGTGGTTGTGGACGGCGTGATGTATGTCACGTTCTCCAACGAGATCCATGCCTTGGACGCGCTGCACGGACGCCGCATCTGGAGCTACAGCCAACTGCGCACACCTGGCATTCTCGGCGCGGCGGCGCGTGCCGCCAATCGAGGCGTCGCGGTGCTTGGAGAGCGGGTCTTCATGGTGACGGATCATGCCCACCTGTTGGCGTTCGACCGGGTCAGCGGGCGCAGGCTCTGGGATGTCGAAATGGCCGATTACCGGGAGAACTACAACGCGACGATGGCCCCGCTGATCGTCAAGGACATGGTGATCTCGGGCATTTCAGGTGGCGACCAGGGCGTGCGCGGGTTTCTGGCGGCTTATGATCCCGCGACGGGACGGCAGGTCTGGCGCTTCTGGACGATCCCGCTGCCGGGCGAGCCGCTTGCTGAAACTTGGCAGGGCTCGGTATTGCCGCACGGCTGCGCCACCACTTGGCTGACCGGAAGTTATGACGCGGACCTCGACCTGCTCTACTGGCCCACCGGCAATCCGTGTCCCGACATGAACGGCGACGAGCGCTTGGGGGACAATCTATACTCGAATTCGATCCTAGCCCTACGCCCGGACACCGGAACGCTTGTTTGGCACTTCCAATACACGCCGCATGACGAGCACGACTGGGACTCGGTGCAGACACCGATCCTTGCGGACATGGACTGGGACGGCGAGCGCCGCAAGCTGCTGCTACACGCCAACCGCAATGGGTTCTTCTATGTCTTGGACCGCGAAGATGGCGAGCTGCTGCTAGCCGAGCCGTTCGTGGAGAAACTGACTTGGGCCGAACGAGTCGGTGCTGACGGCCGTCCGGTGCTGATCCCGGGCAAGCGCCCCACGCCGGGCGGGAACTTGGTCTGCCCTGGGTTGCAAGGCGCGACCAACTGGCCCGCCAAGTCGTTCGACCCTGCGACCGGGCTGTTTTACACGATGGCGTCGGAGTTCTGCCATGTCTTCACGAAGCGAGACGAGACCTGGCAGGCAGGCAAGACGTACTACGGCGGTTCGGCGCGTGAGCAGAGCGGGGAGCCGGGCGAACGCTACCTACGTGCTATCGATGTCGCAACTGGCAACATCGCTTGGGAGCGCAAGCTCGGCGACTCGATCCGCGAGAACTGGTCAGGTGTGCTCACCACGGCAGCCGGGCTCGTATTCTTTGCCGACAACGCCGGGACGTTTTCAGCCGCGCGAGCCGCAGATGGAGAGCTGTTGTGGAGCCGCCATCTGAACGCCCGCGTGCGCGCCTCTCCCATGACATACATGCTCGGCGGCAGGCAATTCGTATCCATAGCCGCCGACAAGAACGTCGTGACCTTCGCACTGCCCTCCGCCGCGCTTCCGTAGCGGAACGCGACGCAGGGCAGCACCCAATTGTGTCGGTGCTAGGAAACAGCTCCGGCGCCGGAGTGCAACGACCGCACGGCGGCCGGTTGTCGCGTACGGGCGTTTAGGCGGCGCGCACGAAGTCGCCCGGCTGGTGGGCGACGCCCGAGCAGTCGTACTCGTCTTGGCAGTAGACGCACAGCGTGGTCCACGGGATGGCCGCGAGCCGTTGCGGGTTGATCTCCGCGCCGCAGTCTTGGCAGATGCCGTACTCGTCTTCGTCAAGCAGCCTGAGTGCGGTCTGGACGGCCTTGCGGGTCTCGAAGTCGTTGTTGATCACGCTGATAGTGAGATCCATCTCGAACCGGGTCTGCATCTGGTCCATGGGATCGTTGCAGCGGTCGCGGATCAATTCGTCCCGGTTATTGCGCCGGGTCAGCTCGTCGAGTTTCGCCAGCAGCTGCTGGCGCACAACTTCTTTTTCTAAGGTGACCATGGTGGTGATTCTCCTTGCAGAAGATCTGGAGCCTGGTTGCTGACGCCGGTCCGCCAGCAATAACGGCCCGGCAATGTGCTCGGATCGATCTTCTTAACTAGTAGAGTATAGATGCAAACCACCGTCAAGTGGTTGCACCTCTTGAAAAAAATTTCTTTCCAGCAGCAATCTGTTCGTATTACAGGATTCTAAGTGTCGGAAACAATCCGTCTAGCCATTTGTAAGACATTCACCAGCATAGACTTAGTGAGCAGACCAGTCTGTGTGTTCTGGCGGCTGGGGTGGTAGCTGCAGAGCAGATGTGGCCCATTGTTAGGGCGAGAAAAATGGCGGGCGTGCTCGAAACGGTAGTCTTTTGCGCGCAACGAGGGGTCGTGCGCGCGCAAAACGGCCAGCCAAGAGTCGTGTGCGAGACGTCCAAGAGTTACCACTGCGCGTAGCCTCGGCAGCAGGCTCGCCTCGCGCTCAAGGAATGTGCGGCACGCCGCGAACTCGTCCGAGCGAGGCTTGTTTTGAGGAGGAGCGCAGCGCACGGCCGAGGCGATGTAGCAGTCGCGCAGAACCAAGCCGTCGTCGCTGGATGTGGCGGTCGGCTGCGACGCGAATCCAGTCTGAAACAAGGCGTCGTAGAGGAAGTCGCCCGAACTGTCGCCTGTGAACACGCGGCCCGTGCGATTGGCGCCGTGAGCCCCCGGTGCCATCCCGACCAGCAGCAGTCGCGCACCCGGATCGCCGAACGAAGGCACGGGCCTGCCCCAGTAGTCCCAGTCGAGATAGGCGCGGCGCTTCACGCGGGCAATGGTCTGGCAGTGCTCCACTAAGCGTGCGCAACGGCGGCAGGCGACGATTTCGCGCTGCACGTCCTCCAAGGCGTCACAGCGGGGAGGGCTGTTCATATTGTGTAGCAGTCTATCCCAACGCCTGCGCTATGCGACGCTCGTTCGGCCTCAAGTCCTGCCGGAGATCATATGACAGCAATCGAGCAAGGGCGTCGGCAGTCGCATCTTGGAGGGCACGCACAAGGTTCGGTCTATGTCCCGCTTGGGGATCGATTGTTGCCAGGGCTTCCACGGAGAAACACGCCCACAGGCGAGAGCCCGAAGTGATTTGCTGCTCTGCTCCCACCGCGAGACGCTGCACTGCGCGATGCGGAGCTACTTGGCCACGCGGACTCGCGTGAGCTTGCCAGCCTTGCGCAGCTCGCGAAGAGTCGTTTCCCGGGGCCAGCCGCTCCTTCGTGAGCCCTCACCGGCGGAGCTTACGGAGCGCTGTTGTGGCAACGATGCGCCACCCGGGTCGGACAGTTGGTGTGCGGCAAACGCGTCTCGAAGCCGAATTGTCGGGCAGCCGCCGGTTCGAACGGGGGCGACACCACACTCTCCGCTCTGGCCGGGCCGCGGCGCTGCGGGAGGGCAGTTCAGCCTTACCAGAGAGCCGTCTTGTCGCCCTGCCTTGACACAAACCCGCTTAGCGCTTGCCAACGCTAGAGCGATCTGTCATATAATTCGCACACGCTTGACGCGGGTTGGCTCGGCCCTCCCGCCGAAACGCGGCCCGCAGCGTCTGGCGAAGCGCTGGCCTATGCCAAGCAAGGCCCAAGTTAGAAAGGGCGCTGGAACTTCGCGGAACCGGGGCTCGATGGCTGCAGGACCTGCGGTCCGCTCCGCTAGCACGAAGCGCCCGGTCAGCAAGGAGCGCCAGGCCGAGGAGCGCCAGCAGGAGCACTTCACGCTTGGAACGGAGTTGTTCCAGTCCCGCAAGTTCGGCGCGGCGCGCAGGATGTTGGAGAAGGTGCGGGCAGGACCCAATGTCGGCCTCAGTCACCGGGCCGGCGTCTTTATCCAGATCTGTCGAAAGCACGCCGAGCGCAAGCGCCCCCTGCTGGAGACGGTGGAGGATTATTACAACCACGGCGTTCAGCTGGTTAACAATGGCCAGTTCGCCGAGGCCGTGCGGGTGCTCAACAGGGGCTTGGCGAAGGATGCCCAAGCGGCGCACTTGCACTATATCAAGGGTGTCGCCAAAGTGCTCTCAGGCGACCACGGCTCTGCCAGCAAGTCGATTCGCAAGGCGATCGAGCTAGACTCCGAGATTCGGATCCTGGCGCGGCGCGACCCCGACTTGCGGTCGGTCATCCGGCAGGCACCGTTCGCCGATCTGGTCTCGGACAAGCACAACTGAGCGGCGCGCTCAGCCGCTGGCGGGCGTAAAGATGATGACGTGCTGCGAGGGTAGGAATTCCAGCACTTCCGCAAAACGGAATCCGGCGGGTTCGATCTCGGATCTGACCTCAGCGACGCTCATCTTGTGGAGCGGGTGAATCGGCACCCCGGGTTGGCCTTTGCGATATTCGACCACGACCAGCCGCCCGGTGGGCTTGAGCGAGCGCCGGATGTGGGCGAGCGTGAGGGCAGGGTACGCAAGTTCGTGGTACACATCGACCAGTAGGACTAGGTCTGCCACGGCTTGCGGCAGGCGCGGGTTCTGGGGCGTTGCGAGGACCGCCTCGACGTTCTCGATGCCACGCTCGCGCAGGTTGGCTGCGAGCATGGCGAGCATTTCTTGCTGGATATCGACTGCGATTACCTTGCCTGACCGTCCGACTCTTCGCGCCAGCCGCCAAGTGAAGTAGCCCACTCCCGCGCCGAGATCGACCACCGTGGCGCCCCGCGGAATGTTGAGTGAGCTGACGAGCCGGTCAGGCTGCTCTTCGCGTTGGCGCTCCTGACGGGTCAGCCAGTCGGCATAGACCCAACTCATCGCTGGGGCGATTTGCCTCGGCTTGGGAGTGGGGTCAGAGGAGCGCGCTTGTGCGCTCAGCCGCGGCAGCGGACTCCAGCCGAGCAGGGCGGCGCAGAGAGCCGCGAGCGCGCACGCCCGGCTTGCGCTATGCAGCGAGTAGGCCATGACGTCCCATCAGGGAGCGCAAGTCTTCTTGGTCGGCCGCGTCCATAGCCACCAACGGTGGCCGCACATCCCCAGCTGGTATGCCGGCAAGCGACATTGCGGTCTTGATCATGGAAACCTTGTAGCCGGGCCGACGATTGCGCAATTCGTACATCGGCAGCACCAGATCGTCCAAGATGGCGTTCACTTCGGCGAAGTTGCCTTGGAGGGCCAGTGCGCGGATGCGCAGCGTGGTTTCGGGCATGAAGCACGCTAGGCCGGAGGTGAAGGTCTCGACACCCAACTTCCAATAGCTGGGCACGAACGGTTCGGCCATGCCGTTGATCCAGTGGAAGCGGTCGCCGAAATGGCGGCGCACTTGGAGGTAGTGGGACAGGTCGCCATTCTCATCCTTGACCATGCAGATGTTCTCCACGGAGGCCAGCCTCTCCAATAGGGAGAGAGGCAGTGTGCCGCTCCACTTCGTCTGGTAGAGGATCACGCGAATCCCGGCAGCATCGGCCACCGAGCGATAGTATTCGGCTAGGCCGCGCTCATTCGGATCGGCCATGTAGGGTGCGATGCACAGCACGGCTTGGGCCCCGGCGCGCCGGGCGTAGACGGCCTGCGTTTGGGCCGTCCGCCAACTCTGCCCGACACCGAATATCAGGTAGGCGCGCTGGCCGACCACTTCGCTAGCGATTTGACAAATCCGTTCGTACTCGGGCAGGCCAAGAGCGTGCAACTCTCCGTTGCTACCGCAGAACGACAGCGCGTCCAGCCCAGCCGCGAGCATGTGTTCCGTGTGAGTTCGCAGGGCCGGCTCGGCGAGCCGCAGGTCTGTGTTCCACGGGGTGACGGGGAATCCAATCGTGCCTTGCGGATATTGGTTTGCTTGTGACATCTGCTCGGTCGTGCCAGTGGCCGACCGGTTCCAAGATAGCAGTAGCGGAGTTGGCAATCGCAGAGCCGTTAGCGCGGCCTGCGACGGGCTTTCTGCGAGGGTGCCGCCTGTGGTAAATTGAGAGCTTAGAGGAGCGGGCCGCGCGGTCGCGGCTAGCCCTCCCGTCCAACCAGTCCCCAGCAGGACCCGGGCGTGCCGACGCGTGCGGTTCTCACGTGCGGATCCCATGGAACGAGCAGTTGCCAATCGTTACGTTTCAGCCTTGGCTGAAGTAGTGACCCAGCAGGACTCCAAGCTCTCGCCAGAGGCGGCTTTGGAACAGCTGGAAGCCTTCGGCGAGTTGTTGGAGGAGTCTGCAGACTTAGCTGCGGTGCTGGTTGCGCCCTCGATCCGGCCCAGCGAAAAGCGCGACTTGATCGCCCAGGTCGGCCGTCGCCTCGGCCTTGCTCCGGTCATCGCGAACTTCCTATCCGTAGTTGCCGATCACCGCCGTATGGGGCATTACTCCCTGATCGCCGATGGCTTCCGTGCATGGCTTGACACCCACCGCAACAGAATCGAGGTGCAGGTGCGCTCTGCCGGTCCGATCGGCGCTGACCAGAAAGCCGATTTGGAGGGCCGCTTTCGCGAACTTACCGGCAAGGACATCCGGGCGACGTATGCGGAGGATCCCAGCCTGCTAGGCGGCAGCGCAGTACAGGTAGGCTCGACCCTATACGACGGATCGCTGCGGGCGGCTTTGGGGTCGCTGGCGGTTAGCCTGGCGGCCGGGGACCGCTAGCCGCTCCCAGCAAAGGAACGATTCGAATGGCCAAGATGAACGCATCGGAAATTACGCAATTGATCCGCGACCGGATCCAAAACTACGAGTCCGCCGTGGAAGTGGCCGAGGTCGGATCGGTGATCTCGCTCGGCGATGGTATCGCTCGCCTGCACGGCTTGGAGAGCGTGATGGCCGGCGAACTGCTGGACTTCCGCAACGGTATCTCCGGCATTGCGATGAACCTCGAGGAGGATCAGGTCGGGTCGGTGCTGCTCGGCGATTACACCAGCCTCAAGGAAGGTGACGAGGTGCGCCGCACAGGGCGGATCATCTCAATTCCAGTGGCCGACGAATTGCTGGGCCGCGTGGTGAACGCTCTCGGCGAGCCGCTCGACGGCAAGGGGCCGATCGAGGCAACCCAGTACAACCCGATCGAGCGGCTGGCGCCGGGCGTGATCGACCGGGAGCCAGTCAAGCAGCCGATGCAGACTGGGCTCAAAGCCATCGATGCGATGATCCCGATTGGCCGCGGCCAGCGGGAGCTGATCATCGGCGACCGTCAGACGGGCAAGACTGCCATTGCCATCGACACCATTCTGAACCAGAAAGGCGGCGATGTGACTTGCATCTATGTCGCCATCGGCCAGAAGCGATCCACCATCGCGCAGGTGATCAAGACCCTAGAGCAGCACGGGGCGATGGAGTACAGCATCATAGTGGTGGCTTCGGCGTCCGATCCGGCACCGATGCAGTACTTGGCGCCCTTCGCCGGCGCGGCTATCGGAGAGTACTTCCGGGACACTGCGCGACACGCTCTTTGCGTCTACGACGACCTTTCCAAGCACGCCGCCGCCTATCGCGAAATCTCCCTGCTCTTGCGGCGCCCGCCCGGGCGCGAGGCGTATCCGGGCGACGTGTTCTACTTGCACTCGCGCCTGCTCGAGCGCGCGGCCAAGCTGAACGAGCGACTCGGGGGCGGATCGCTGACGGCCCTGCCCTTCATCGAGACCCAAGCGGGCGACGTTTCGGCCTACATTCCAACGAACGTGATCTCGATCACCGACGGCCAGATCTACCTGCAGGCCGACCTCTTCAACGCCAACGTACGCCCGGCCGTGGACGTGGGAATCTCTGTGAGCCGCGTCGGCGGCAACGCTCAGATCAAGGCCATGAAGTCAGTGGCCGGCACCCTGCGCCTCGATCTTGCCCAGTACCGGGCTCTGTCGGCGTTTGCTCAGTTCGGTTCGGACCTTGACAAGGCCTCGCAGCAGCAGTTGCATCGGGGCGACCGCTTGGTTGAGGTGCTCAAGCAGAAGCAGTACGAGCCTCTCCCGGTCGAAAAGCAGGTCGCGATCATCTTCGCTGGCACGAAGGGCTATCTGGATGACTTGGAACTGTCCCAGCTCGCAGACTTCGAAGCTGGGCTGTACGAGTACCTAGAGCGCCAAGGCGACGATGGGGCGCTGGCTGTGATCCGTGGGCGGCGCGTGCTCGACGACGAAACCATCAAGGCGCTGCAAGACGCAATCGGGGCCTACAAGGAGCAGTTCGCGGCGCTCCATTCCATAGCTAAGGCCAGCTAGCGATGCCGTCCCTCATCGACCTGCGCCGGCGGATCCGTTCCGTCAAGAACACCGAGCAGATCACCAAGGCTATGAAGATGGTCTCGGCGGCCAAGCTGCGGAGAGCGCAACAGGCGGTGGTCAGCGCGCGCCCGTACTCCGGGCTTCTAGAGGACATGCTGGGCAGCGTGCTGGCAAACGAAGCGGAGGAAGAGGCCGCACTGTCACACCCGTTGCTTGAGCGCCGGAACTGCCGCAAGGTGCAACTGCTGGTGCTGGCTGGCGAGAAGGGGCTGTGCGGCTCCTTCAACAGCAACGTGTTCAAAGCGGTCGGGGAATTCGCCGAGCGGCGCTCCGAGCACGCTGTGGAACTGGAATTGCTGGGCCGCAAGGCGGCAGATTTTTTCCAGCGGCGGGACCTTGGCGTCAGCGGCAAGTGGGAGCAGGTGTTTGGACGGGTCGAGCTGCCGACGGCCCAGGCCGTTGCGCACAAGGCCATGCAGCGGTTCTCGGATGGTGACGCCGACGAAGTCTGGATCGCCTACAACCGGTTCAAGAGCGTGCTCAGCCAAGAACCGGTCATTGAGCAGGTGCTGCCGATCGTTCCGCCCGCAGGGGCGGAGAGCGGCGGCAGCTCCTACGAGTACGAACAGCCGGCGGAGCAGCTGTTGGGGGTGCTGTTGCCTAAGCGAGTCGTGACACAAGTGTTCTTAGCGATGCTCGAATCGGCATCGGCCGAGCACGCTGCACGCATGACCGCGATGGACGCGGCCACGCGCAACGCGGGCGAGGTGCTGGACAAGCTCACACTGCATCTCAACCGCGTGCGGCAGGCCAGCATTACGACAGAGATCATCGAGATCGTTTCGGGTACCGCCGCGCAAGAGTAGCGGCTATCCGCGCATACGAGGAAGCGAGAAGATGCAAATCGCAGGGAAAGTCATTCAGGTCGCCGGTCCGGCGGTCGACGTGCAGTTCGAGGGCGGAAACTTGCCCAAGATCTTCAATGCCGTGAAGGTGACCAGCAAGGGGTTCGACGTGCCCGAGCCGATCGAGGTCACCTGCGAGGTCCAGCAATACCTCGGCGAGGGGCGGGTGCGCACCATTGCGATGCAGCCGACCGAGGGCATGGTGCGCGGCATGCCCGTCGAAGATACGGGCAGGGCCATCTCCGTGCCTGTGGGACCGCAAGTATTGGGGCGGGTGCTCAATGTGTTGGGCGAACCGGTCGACGAGCGCGGCCCGGTGGAGACCGAGGAGCGCTTTCCGATTCACCGCGCCGCTCCGCTACTCGAGGACCAATCGACGGAGTCCGAGATTCTCGAGACCGGGATCAAGGTGATCGACTTGGTCGAGCCGTACCTCAAGGGCGGCAAGATCGGGCTGTTCGGCGGTGCGGGCGTCGGCAAGACCGTGATCATCATGGAGTTGATCAACAACATAGCGCTCCAGCATGGCGGCGTGTCGGTCTTCGCGGGCGTTGGCGAGCGCACCAGGGAAGGCAACGACCTGTGGCTGGAAATGCAGGAGTCGGGCGTGGTAAACCCCGACGACTACACCAAGTCGAAGACAGCGTTGATCTACGGTCAGATGACCGAGCCGCCAGGTGCGCGGCTGCGGGTTGGGCTGACTGGACTGACCGTGGCCGAGTATTTCCGCGATGTGGAGGGGCAGGACACTCTGCTCTTCATCGACAACATCTTCCGCTTCACCCAGGCCGGATCGGAAGTGTCGGCCCTGCTGGGACGCATGCCTTCGGCGGTTGGCTACCAGCCAAACCTGGCGTCTGAAATGGGCGCGCTGGAAGAGCGGATCACTTCGACCAAGAAAGGGTCGATCACCTCGGTCCAAGCGATCTATGTGCCAGCAGATGACTACACGGATCCAGCCCCGGCGACGACCTTCACCCATCTGGATGCGACGACCAACCTTTCGCGTGAGATTGCCTCCCTCGGCATTTACCCGGCCGTGGACCCGCTGACCTCGACTTCGCGCATCTTGGACCCGAATGTCGTGGGCAACGACCACTACGACGTGGCCCAAGCAGTGAAGCGCGTGCTACAGCGCAACAAGGAGTTGCAGGACATCATCGCCATCTTGGGCGTGGAGGAATTGTCCGAGGAGGACAAGCTGATCGTATCGCGGGCACGTAAGATCCAGCGGTTCCTATCTCAGCCGTTCCACGTGGCCGAGCAGTTCACCGGAACCAAGGGGTGCTACGTGAAGCTGGCGGATACCATCCGCGGGTTCCGCGAGATTGTCGACGGGCAGCATGACGACCTGCCGGAGCAGGCCTTCTACATGGTCGGGACGATAGAGGAGGCTCAGGAGCGGGCGCGCGAGTTGGCCGCATAAGTTCGCCGGCACTCCTGGCAAGCAACCGCGGCTCGCGGCGGACGGCCGGGCGAGGTTTCAGGCTTGGGATTCTTGCTCTCAATCCGTCGAGCAACCGCAACCATTCAGAACGCGGGTCGCTAGGTGTCCAGCTCCCCGGGATCTGCTCACGCGACCTCTAGCACCCAGCGTTCTGGTTGCGACCATAGAAGGCATCCGGGAACGCAGGCCGGCGGTTCGCTCAGTTTGCGAAGTGCTGAATGCTGAATGATCTGCTGAATCCCCCGCTCGATCAATTCGTGAAGAATCTCCATTCATTCAGGCGGTCGGGATCGTAATTGGGGTTGAGGGTGGGCATCTGCGCGCCGACTTCATGTCGCCACAGGCGAAGCTCGTTCAACAATTGCTCCGACTCTTCCGGCATTGAGTAGATCAGGTTCACGGTCTCGCCGATATCGTGCTCGATATCATAGAGTTCCGCCTGCGTTCCGTCAAAATGTTCGATGAGTCGGAATCGTCCCTTGCGTATGACTCCGTGGGGTGATGCTCCTCCGCGATGATAATGGGGGTAATGCCAGTAGAGGGCCTCCCGTCCAAGCGGTTGTTGCTTTAGCAGCAGAGGGAGGAGATTGACGCCATCAAGTTCCTGCTCGGCCGTCCGTACCTGTCCGGTCACCGCCTGTAGCGTCGGGAAGAAATCGACGCTGCTAACTGGCTCGTTTGTCTCGCTTCCAACCGGGACGTTCCCGGGCCACCGGATTATCAGAGGCACACGATAGGCACCTTCGTATGCGGCACCCTTTCCGCCCCGCAAAGGGGCGTTGTTGGTCTTTTGCGGCCTGTCTGCATAGTGGTTACCGCCGTTGTCAGAGGTAAATATGAACAGCGTCGAGTCCGCCAGTTTCAGGTCGTCGAGCGACCGCATGATCCGTCCGAGATTTTCGTCCAAGCTGTGAATCATCCCGGCATTCTCCGGATTGCGCTGGACATGTTCCGAGGTCAGCTTCGCTGCGTACTTCCTCGTATGTTCTTCTTTGGCCTGGGTTGGACGGTGAGGCGTAGAATACGCTACGTACATGAAGAACGGGCGATCGTGGGACCGCTCGAAGCTCCGTATCACCTCATCGGTCAAACGGTCGGTGAAGTAATCCCCGTTCTTGCCGGTCATGTCCTTGATGTGCGGCCAAGGATAGAAATACTCCCCTGGTCCGAATGCTGATTCCGCGATGCTGTGGTCGAATCCCTGTGTGACGGGAAAGTGCTCTTCGCGGCCTAGATGCCACTTGCCGAAGTGGAACGTCTCGTAGCCGACCTGTTTCAGCATCTCCGCAAGTGTGAGTTCTTCATGAGACAGGTACCGCGGCCAATCTGGCGGTGTCAGAGCGGCATAGGGGCAGTCTAAACCGCGAACGAAATCGGTCAGATGCAGCCGTGCGGGCGTCTTGCCCGTGAGGATTGCCGCGCGCGTGGGCGAGCAGACAGGCGCCGCGGCATAGGCGTCGGTGAAACGCATGCCTTGGGCTGCCAAGCGGTCAATGTTCGGTGTTTCGTAGAACGCACTACCGTAACAACTGAGATCCCGCCAGCCGAGGTCATCGGTGAGGATCAGCAGGATATTGGGCGGCGTCGCCCACATCGACGCAGGAACAATGAGACCGTGCAGTCCAAGAACAAGCAACGTGGCGATGCGTAGCATTCGTAGCTCCCTCCATACCGTCTCAGATTCAGGCAAGTCTCTATTTTCACCGCGACTAAGTCTCGGTCGCATGCTAGCATGTCGGCCACAAAGTGAGGGCTGGCAACCGTTATAGAGCGGGGTGCTTGAAGTGTGGTGAGCAGATGCCCCGGGGGGTTGTACACCGAGCGGGAGCGGCAGGAGACGGTCTGCCAGCGGGCCTGCGAGGGGCCCCTAGGAGCCGTTGTGGTCGCTGATCGGGAGGGGCCGCTGGCCGCCCCCGCCGGGGCTCTGCCAGCCGACAGCGCTAGGATGTGGAGGCCTTCGAACTGCTCCAGCAGTCACATCGCTAGTTGAATGTGGTCGCGACCTTCAGGACGGTGCAGGCACTCGCAGATACGGACCAGTTCCAGCGCCCGCTGTTGCAAAGCCCAGCCGTCAGTCGTTCGGCGAGCGTTCGTCTTCGCTTGCACGTGCTCTCTCGATTTCGCCGCCGCCACCGGATCGCGCCGCACCGTCCGTGCCGACGGTTCCTCGTCTTCAAATAACAGCACGATGGCGATGCAGGGGCGCTCTCACGGCCAATCCAGCACTAGCGGTTGTCGGCGATAGCGGCAGGTTGCGCTCAAAAATGTACGCAATTTCCCTTGACTGCCGCTTGTGTCGGCCATTACGCTGGTGGCATCAACGGTCGGCAGTTCATCGCAAGAGTCCGCACTTGGGCGAGGCTCCGGAATCGGGCGGTGCATTTCGTGGCATCGGAAGGATAGGGTTCACACGGAACGCTCTACGTGGGCAATCGCAAGACGACCGTCAAAGATCGGAAAAAGGAGATCGGCAAGGCACTGCTTGCCAAGATGCTCGCCGACCTCGAGATCGACAGGGAGAATTTCGAGGCGGCCGGGCATCGGCATCGCCCCTGAGTTGGAGGTCTGAACTATGTCTGGCACCTATAACTACCCCGCTGACATCGAACGCGACGATGACGGCCGCTATGTGGTAGCATTCCGCGATTTCGGATGGGGCGCGACGGACGGCGCGACCCGCGACGAGGCTCTGGCCGAAGCCAGGGATCTGCTGCGGGAACTGATCGCGGCGACGATGCGGGAGGGCAAGGACTTGCCTGAACCATCGCCTGCGACCAGGCGTCGGCCCCTGATCGTTTCTCCGTTACCGATCGCACTAAAGGCAGCCCTTTACGAGGCGTGGCGTGAAGCGCGAATCTCACAACGGCGGCTTGCTCGCGAGCTAGACGTTGCCGAGAGCGAAGTGCGGCGCATGCTGAACCCGGACCATGCCACCAAGACCGCCACCATCGATCGCGTCCTGCGTCGGTTGGGGAAGCGTGTCAGCGTAACCGTTGGCAAGGCCGCCTGATCCGAATCCGGGCGTCTGGAATGGCGAAAGAATGTCGCGCCGACGGAGTTTTCGGCACGAGATAACCTACGAAACAGGCTTCGGAAGCGGTCTTACCGCCCTAGCAGTGCGGGTTGCGGGGCTGCGACTTGGCCGCGCGGTCGCTGTTCCGTGCCGGGGACGCCGCGGTCCCCCAGTTCCGCTCTAGCTTTGGCGGCGAGTCGCATCAGCCGATCGACCACCTGAGGGTGCTTCGAAGCAAGGTTCCGCCGGCTCTCCGCGTCAGACTCCAGATCGAATAGCAGCGGGTTATTCGACCCTTCGTGCCCAAAGTGGGGGTGCCTGTTGTCCGGTTCCGGCAGCGGGACGAACAGCTTCCACTTGCCGGAGCGGACGGCATGAAGTTCGTCTTGCTGGAAGTAGTACAGGTCCTCTCGCGGAGACCGGGCGTCACCTCTGCCGAGTAGTGCATCGCCCACGTCCATTCCGTCGATCTCGCGATCGGTCGGAACGTCGGCACCTGCCAGCGCCGCGAGTGTCGGCAGCATGTCCAGCATGCTCATCAACTCGTCGGACTTCGTGCTGGCTTGGATCGTGCCCGGCCACCAAGCGATCGCTGGAACGCGAAAGGCGCCTTCTGCGGTTGTGTATCCGCGCCCGTAGAGCGGCAGGTTGCTGCCGCGTGCGGGACTGCTTGGATCTGCCGCCAGCGGGGCTCCATTGTCCGAGGTCCATAGAACAAGCGTCTGGGTGCTGAGTCCTGCTTGGACGAGCTTATCGAGGATCTGGCCCGTCGACCAGTCGAGCTCTTCGACCGAATCGCCCCACGGGCCGTTGGAACTCTTGCCCCGGAAACCCTCGCTGGCAAACGGGGAGGCCGTGCTGCCGGGCATCGCGTGCGCCAGATACAGAAAGAACGGGCGATCGGAGTGCTCGTCGATATAGCGCAGCGCTTCTTCTGTATATCGCTTGGTCAGCAGATTGCGGTCAACCGGTGCCTCGATCACGGTCTCATCGCTCAGCAACGGGAGAGGTGGCCACATATCGCCGCCAAAGCGCTGGCGATTGCGGTTGCCCAACTGGCGGGTCATGTCGTCGCTGTACGGGATGCCAAGGTACGAGTCGAAGCCATGCCTGGTAGGCAGGAATTCCGGTTGGTCGCCCAAGTGCCACTTGCCGATGATCGCCGTGGCGTATCCCGCAGACCGCAGCAGTTCCGCGATCGTAGTCTCGTCCGCGTGCAGGCCGTAGGGGGAGACCGGACGCAACACATGGCCATCCCGTGGATTGGTGTGCAGACCGATGCGCTGGGCGTAGCAGCCCGTCATCAGGCTTGCCCGCGATGGAGTGCATACACCGGCGCTGGAGTAGAAGTGCGTCAGCTTGCGGCCCTCCCCAGCCATCCGGGTGAGACTTGGTGTCCGGTGATGTTGCGAGCCGAAGGGCTCGGTGTCGCCGTAGCCGAGGTTGTCGGCTACCAGCAGGACGATGTTCGGCGGCCGATCTTGGGCCGCGAGCGGCGCCAAGGCCGCCAGCAGGGTTGCGGCGCACAGCTGCCGGATCATGTGAAGAGCCGCTCGATGACCGCTCCGCCAAAGTCGGTCAGCTTCTCGTGCCGACCGTTGTGCAAGTACCAGAGTTGGTTCTGGTCCAGGCCAAGCGCGTGCAGGATGCTGGCGTGAAAATCGCGCATCTCGAAGGGTTGGTCCACGGCGCGCAGTCCGAAATCGTCGGTCGCGCCGATGGCTTGCCCGCCTCGCACTCCACCGCCAGCGAACCACATGGTATAGCCGTGCGGGTTGTGGTCGCGGCCGTTGCCGGCCTCGGAGGTGGGCAGGCGGCCGAACTCCGCGCCCCAGATTACCAGCGTCCGATCCAGCATGCCTCTTTGCTTGAGATCCTCCAGCAACGCCGCGATCGGAACGTCGCTGTGCCCGGCCATTTTTTCGTGGTTCTGCTTGAGGTGCTTGTGCGCGTCCCACTGCATGCTCAACGGGCCGCCGCCGGAGTAGATCTGAATGAAGCGAACGCCGCGCTCGACGAGCCGCCGCGCTAGCAGCAATCGCGTGCCGAATTCCTTGGTGTGGTCGTGTTCGAGTCCGTACGAGCGCTTGGTCGCGGCGGATTCCTGAGTCAGATCAACGGCTTCGGGCGCGTGGGACTGCATGCGGAACGCCAGTTCGTAGGCCGCGATCCGCGCCTGCATCTCGCTGTCCAGCGGACCGCTGTCGAGTTCGTTCATCGCCTGCAGCAGGTCCAGCATGCCGCGTTGGCGCGCCTGCGTCATTCCGGCAGGAGGCTTGAGGTGCAAGATCGGGTTGGGACCGGGTCGTAGCAGCGTGCCTTGATAGACCGAGGGCAGGAATCCTTGGCTCCAGCAGGACGTGCCGCCCTCTGGAGTCCCCTCGGGCTGGGGCATGACCACGTACGCGGGCAAGTTCTCCGATTCGGATCCCAAGCCGTAAGTCACCCACGAGCCGATGCTGGGGTGCGTGGCGAAGAGGCGTCCGTTGTGCACTTCGTACATCGCCGGAGCATGCACGACACTGTGCGTGACGAACGACCTCACGAAACAGATGTCGTCGACATGGCGGGCGACATTCGGGAACAGTTCCGAGACCGGCAATCCGCTCTCGCCGAAGCGTTGGAATTGCCAGGGCGTGCCCAGGATAGGATTGGAGCCGTCCGTGAATTGGCCCCCAACCGAGCCGAAGCTCTCCGGCAGCGGCTCCCCGGCGCGCTGGTTGAGCAGCGGCTTGGGGTCGAACGTGTCCATGGAACTGGGTGCGCCGACGTTGAAGATGAAGATGACCGCATCGGCCTTGGCCTCGAAATGAGGCTGCTTGGCGCGGAGCGGGTTTGCCGCCGGCTCGGCCAGCGCGGATCGCGCCAGCATGTGCTGCAGCGCAACCGCTCCGAATCCGTTGGCGGCGCGGAACAACAGTTCGCGCCGCGAGACTTCCGCGCGGGCAGCTGCGCCGCTAAGGTCGGTAGACGAATTCATTGCGGTTCAGCAAGGCTAGCGCGAAGTCTTGGAGCGCGTGTGACCCGGCTCGAAGGAAGTCGCTGGCCAGCCCGTGCTCGGTCGGTGTCGGTCGGCGGGCCAGCGTGAGTTCGAACCCGCGCCGAACTTGGCAGTCCGCGTCGGACTCGCCGCAATCCTGCACGATGCGGCGGGCGAGCGAGCGAGATTGATCCTGCATGAAATCGCTGTTGAGCAAGCTCAGCGACTGCAGGGCGTGCGTAGATGTTTGTCTGACCGAGCACGACGTCATCGTGTCGGGCTGGTCAAAGTTGGCGAGGAATGGCAGGCGCACCGTGCGCTTGTTCAGCAGGTACAGGCTGCGCCTGTCGTGCTGGTGCCGGTCCGGTGTGACGGGCCAGAGGTTGTCCGGCTCGGCCTCGGTGAAGATCAGGTCGTACACCTCGCGTTCGATTGGGATGCGCACCGGCTTGCCTGTCAGGGAGCGGTTAAGCCGGCCAGATGCCGCCAAAGCGCTATCGCGGATCGCCTCGCCGGACAGGCGCCGCCGATGCGCTCGCCAGTACCAGAGGTTGTCGGGATCGATGTCGGCTTGGCGCGGGTCGATCTCGGACGATTGCCGATAGGCGCTCGATAGGACGATCAGGCGGTCGATGGCCTTGACGCTCCAGCCTTCGCGCACGAAGCGCAGCGCTAAGGCATCGAGCAATTGTGGATGCGTCGGCAGGCCGCCCAGCAGCCCGAAGTTGTTCGGATCCGCCACGAGCCCTCGGCCCATGCGGAATTCCCAGATCCGGTTGACCATGACGCGTGCCAGCAGAGGATTGGCTTCCGCGGTCAGCCAGCGTGCCAGTGCGGACCGGCGTCCGGCGCCAGAGGACGGCGCCTCCACGCCTAGCGCGCCGACCGTTTGCAAGAATCCGGGCGTGACTGCTCTGCCCTTGCGGCGATAGTCACCGCCTTGCAGCACGTGGCTGGTCGGCACCTCCTCGAGGTTGGTGACAGCGAAGGCGGCTGCCGGAGGATCCGGGCGATGCAGTTCCAGAGCGTGCAATTGCTGCCTCAGCGCAGATCTACGCTGCTGGGTGTCTCGCGGCATGAGCGGCACGATCTCGTACCACACGGGACTGATCTGCGATTTGGCTTCTTTGGCCAGGCGTTCCTGCTCTTCGGTCCGGTCGTCCTCGGCAATCTCGAGTGCTGCGGCATGGGCGGGCCCCAGCGCGGCCCGCTTGCGTTCACGGACTTGGTCCTTGAACGGCTTTTCGATCGCCTCCAGCTTGGCCTTGAGCGGCTCGATTTGAGCTTTGTGCTCCTCTATGGCCCTTTCCTGCGCGGCGATCTCGTCTTCGCTTGCGATCGGGACATCTTTGAGTTCGGTTGCCCCGAAGAAGGATTCTAGGCGGTAGTACTCCTCTTGGCTGATCGGGTCGAACTTGTGGTCGTGGCAGCGCGCGCACTGCACCGTCAGCCCCAGCAGGGCCTGCCCGACGCCAATGGCCATTTCCGTGAGCACCTCTTGGCGGGCTTCTTGCTTGTCTTGGTTGCCGGAGGTGACGTGGCGTGGCCCGGCACCGTGAAACCCCGTTGCTACTAGGGACTCGGCATCGGCGGGAAAGAGTTCGTCTCCGGCCACCTGCTCCTGCACGAAGCGGTTGTAGGGCCTGTCCGAGTTAAAGGCGTGGACCACGTAATCGCGGTAGCGCCAGCCGTGCTCTCTGTATCCATCGCGTTCAAAGCCGTCCGTGTCGGCAAAGCGTACGACGTCGAGCCACTTCTGCGCCCAACGTTCGCCGTAGTGCGGCGAGGCCAGCAGCGAATCGACCAACCGCTCATAGGCGTGCGGGGACGGATCGGAGAGAAACGCTGCCGCTTGATCCGGCGTCGGCGGCAAGCCCGTCAGGTCCAGCCAGACCCGTCGGAGCAAGCGTTCTTTGCTTGCTTGGAGCGATGGTTCCAACCCTTGGGTTTGCAAGCCCTGCCAAATGAAGGCGTCGACAGGATTACCGGCCCAAGCGGTCTCCGCTGCGGGCTGCTCGCGCTCGACCGGAGGTCGGAAAGACCAGTACTTGACGGACGGTTCCGAACTGCTGGCTGCGATTGCGGAAGGAAGCCCTGACGACACGCCTACTAACAGTGCGTATGCGATCAGCGATCCCTTCAGCGATCGGTCCACGCCGCCCATTATACGGACGTGTCGCTATTCCGGTGGGGCGGTGGCGTTGGGTGCCATCGATTCGCGCTGGCGCCGGATCGCCGCTTGGATTTCCGCTACCACTTCCGGATAGCGGTCGGCGACATTCCATCGCTCGCCGATGTCGGTGCTGAGATCGAACAGTTGCGGCGGGTTGTGCTCCTTGTGGTTGGCGTAGCCCCTCCAGCCGATCTGCTTCTCGGTTCCCAAGGATTCCCAAGACTCCAAGACCAGCTTGAAGTCGCCTACGCGGGCTGCCCACAGGTTGCCGGGCTGGCCGTAGTAGAACCACTCCCGGCGCGGGCTGGGTTCGCCATGCAGCAGCGTCTGCGACAGATCGATCGAGTCGAATTCGCGACCTGTCGGAAGGCTTGCGCCGGTCAACGTGGCAACGGTGGCAATCAAGTCCACATTGACGCCCATCCCGTCGATCACGGCTGGCCGGATCGTGCCCGGCCAGTAGAAAATTCCCGGCACCCGCAGTCCTCCGTCCCAAGCGGTGAGTTTGCCGTCGCGCAGGCCCCCGGGCGAGCCGCCCAGATCGAAGTACGTCAGCCACGGGCCGTTGTCGCTGCTCAACCAGAGCAGGGTGTTGTGGGCCACTCCGGCTCGCTCGAGTGCGCTGACTATCTCGCCGACTGACCAGTCGATCTCTTCGATCACATCGCCGTAAAGGCCCGCCATGCTGTGCTCCTCGAAATCCGCCGAGCGAAAGATCGGCACGTGCGGCATGCTGTGGCCGAGAAATAGCATGAACGGCTGGCCGGCCTGCTCGTCGATCCAGCGCACTGCTTCTTCGGTGTACCGCTTGGTTAGCGTGGGCTGGTAGGCCGGTGTCTCGACCGCCTCCTTCTGCCGGTAAAGCGAAATGGGGAAGTCTGAACTGCTGGCGTTCTTGATGTTCTCGTAGGTGCGTTCGAAGCCTTCCCGCAGGGGTGCGTCGTTGCTGCCGACGAGCCCGAAGAAGGAGTCAAAGCCTTGGTCGTTGGGGTGTGAGCCTTGGTAGTCGAAGCGTCCGCTCAGGCCCCACTTGCCGACATAGGCCGTCGCGTAGCCGCGCTGCTTGAGCATTTCGGCAATCGTGACCTCGCCGTCCGGAATGTCGGCCCACTGGTTCTTGCCGTTGCCATGGATCCGGATCGGCATGCGACCGGTCACCAAGGCGACCCGGCTGGGATTGCACATCGGCGCCGAGGCGTAGAATGAGGTCCAACGCTGGCCTTCCCGAGCGATGCGGTCGATATTCGGCGTACGAATCAGCGGGTGGCCTTGAATCGACAGATCGCCGTACCCAAGGTCGTCAGCGAGGATGATCACGATGTTCGGAGGCCGTGCCTCCGTTGGCGTGCCTGGGCCGCACGCGGCCATGATCGCGGCAAGTGGCACCGCCCAGAACGGCGAAAGAGACGCCGGGATTGAAAGGAGACGTGGATCGCTTCGGTTGAATCGCGTCAGTGGCATGAGCTTGTTGCCGTACCATTGTCTCCATCGCAGCGCGCCCCTGGCGACTTGCGCCGCCAAGCAAACACCAGCCAGCTAGAGCCCGTTTGGCAATGCATGCGTAG
The DNA here is from genome assembly GCA_965207255.1 of Bryobacterales bacterium. GTDB lineage: Bacteria > Acidobacteriota > Terriglobia > Bryobacterales > UBA6623 > VXMF01. The sequence goes on from OZ242276.1 coordinate 4,540,121, forward strand.
ATGGTGCTAACTTGATTCTTTAGTCCGGGTCGCAGGCACTGTGTCACGCCGAGGCCGGATTCCTGGCCATGGCTGTGTCTGGCAATCCGACAGCAAAGGCGCCGCTCTTCTTGCGTGCGTCGGTTGCCCTGCCCACCGCCCTCTTCGCTTGGTTCTGCTCGCTGGTGCCGAGTGTCTCCTCCGGCGGCTCGCTGCACTGGGAGATCGGCTGGATACCGCAGCACGGCATCGCGCTGGGGTTCTTGGTCGACGGCTTGAGCCTGCTGTTCGCTCTGCTCATCACCGGAATCGGCGCACTGATCTTGCTTTACGCCAGCGACTACATGCGCGGCAAGCCACAGCTGGGGCGCTTTACCGCGTTTCTCCTAGCCTTCATGCTGTCGATGCTGGGAGTGGTCTTGGCGGAGAATTTGATCGCGCTGTTTGTCTTCTGGGAACTTACCGGCCTGACATCGTTCCTCTTGATCGGCTACACGCACGAGGATGCGGCTGCGCGCCGCTCGGCTCTGCAGGCCTTGCTGGTTACAGGGGCCGGTGCTCTGGCGATGCTTGCCGGTTTCGTGCTGCTGGGCGAAACGGCTGGCACGTACAGCCTGCGCGAATTGCTTGCCCAGGCCGGCAGTATCCAGGGTGCCTCGAGTTATCTCTGGATTTTGGGCTTGGTCTTGATGGGCGCATTTACGAAGTCCGCGCAATTTCCTTTTCACTTCTGGCTGCCTAACGCAATGGCCGCGCCCACCCCTGTGTCGGCCTATCTTCACTCGGCCACCATGGTCAAGGCCGGTGTATTCCTGCTGGCCCGGATGTCCCCCGTGCTAGGCGGAACCGAGGCGTGGAGTGTGACCCTGGTCGGCTTCGGAGCGGTGACCGCGGTCTATTCGGCGTTCGTCGCCGTGACACGCTGGGATCTAAAGCAGCTCTTGGCTTACACCACTGTGATGGCCCTGGGCACATCTGTGATGTTCCTCGGTCTGTCCAGCGATGCGGGGGCCACGCCACATTCCGCCGCCGCAATCGCGGCCATTGCGTTCATCCTCGTGCATGCCTTGTACAAGGCTGCGTTGTTCATGACCGTCGGCGCGATCGAACGCGCGACTGGCAGCCGCGATCTGGCCCGCCACGGGGGTTTGCGCCACGTGATCGGCCCGACGTTCGTCGGCGCGGCACTCGCAGCTGTCTCGATGGCCGGCTTGCCCCCGTTCATCGGCTTTGTCGGCAAGGAACTGTTGTATTCGAGCGCATATGAATCCGGATTTGGAGGGTTCGCTTTAGTCGCCATCTTCGTCGCTAGCGCACTCGTAGTGACGGCCGCACTAATGGTGGCCGTGCTGCCGTTCTTCGGAGCGATGACGCAATCCGCGCGGGACGCTCACGGTGTCGCTTGGCAACTGTGGATTGGTCCGTTGCTGCTGGGAATGCTCGGCTTGGTGGGAGGAGTTGCGGCCGCTCCTACGTTCCGTGCCCTGGTCATGCCCGCCGCTGCGGCGATTGTACCCGTGCCGGAGCATTTCGAGCCGGGGCTGTGGCACGGCTTCAACGCCCTGTTGCTGCTATCGCTCGCTACGTGGGCCGTTGGGGCGTTCGTCTACTGGAAGCGACTTGCCATGCTGTTGGGGCTGGCTGCACTCCTCGAAAGCCTGCCGGTCACTGGCGACCGGGTCTATGACGCGACCATGGACGGTATCGCCAAGTTTTCGACCGCTTTGACCCGCCGTATGCAGTCTGGCATCCAGCGCCGCTACATTCTCGCGGTCTTCGCCACCTTGGCTCTCAGCGTCGGCGCGACTCTGGTGATCAAGGACGCGATTCATCTGCCTTCTCAAATGCCCGCCGTGACGTTCGTGGAGTGGGCCTTGGTGGCCGTGATTGCGGCGTCCGTTTTCACCGTTATCTTGACCAGTTCCCGCTTGCTGGCGATCTGTGCACTTGGTGTTGTCGGCACGTCCATCAGCCTCGTCTTCCTTCTGCGAGGAGCGCCTGACGTGGCTATGACCCAGCTGATTGTCGAGACTCTGGTGGTCGTGATCGTCGCCATCGTCTTGCTCAAGCTGCCTGATTTCCGGAATGAGATCCGCCAGCCCCGCTCGGAATGCTGGCGCGACGCAGCCGTCGCGCTGTCGGTAGGGGGCGTGACTACCCTAGTCCTGCTTGCGGTCACTGCCCGCCCGCCCCAGCTTGATCTGACTAAGTATTTCGAGGCGATGGCGGTTCCGGGCGGCCATGGGCACAACATTGTCAACGTCATACTGGTTGATTTCCGAGCACTGGACACGCTAGGCGAGATCTCAGTCTTGGTGATCGCCGCGGCTGCGGTCTGCGCCCTAATCCGCCGCCGGTCGCGCTACCGGTTCGATCGCTTTACGCACCTGCAGCGCGGGCGCTTGGCACAGCCGCGTCGCGATCACAGTCCGAGGGAGGGTGCATGAATACGCTGATCCTCCGCGAGACCACGCGCGTGCTCTTTACGCTAATTCTCGTGTTCTCGGTGGCAACGCTCTTGCGCGGTCACAACGCGCCGGGCGGCGGCTTCGTCGGCGGGCTGATTGCATCGATCGCGTGCAGTCTCTACGTCTTCGTGGCCGACCCAAAGGATGTGCGCCGCCTGATTCGCGCTGATCCGCTCAAGACAGCGGCTGCGGGTCTCGCGCTGGCAGTTCTGTCGGGGCTGATCGGGATCGTCTCCAGTGGAAGTGTGTTCCTGTCGGGCCAGTGGGCGGAGATCGGCGGCGTCAAGCTCGGCACGCCGCTCCTGTTTGACTTCGGGGTCTACCTAGTGGTCGTGGGGGCGGTTCTCACCTTTGTGCTCGAGATCAAGGAGCCTGCTTCAGTGCCTCCGGCCGACGGCGACAAGTGATCACGGTGCTCTGATGGAAACGGTCATCGCAGTTTTGGTTGGGGTCTTGATGGCCTCGAGCGTGTATCTGATGCTGCGCCGGAACTTGGTGCGCTTCGTTCTGGGCTTGGCCCTGATCTCGCACACCGCGAACCTGCTGATCTTCTCCTCCGGTGGTCTGCGGGGCACCCTTCCGCCGTTGATCTCTCCGGGAGAGCTGGTGCCGGGACCGGGCGCCGCGAATGCCCTGCCGCAAGCGTTGATGCTCACGGCGATCGTGATCTCGTTCAGCGTGTTTGCCTTCCTGCTGGTGCTGGCCTTCCGCACCTATCAGCGCTTGGAAACGGTGGATCCCGACTCGATGCGCTCCGCCGAGCCCTTGGCGACGGAGGCCGGAATGGACGGGTCGGCTTCGGGAGGCCTGCAGTGAGCTGGCTGCTCACCGGTGCCATCGTAGTGCCGCTGGCCTGCGGGGTCTTGGGCCTGTTGCTGCGGCCCGATCGCGCCAAGCAGCAGTTGGTGAGCCTAGTGGCCGCCATAGCGCATCTCGGGATCGCGACATCGCTGCTGGTGAAGGTGTGGAGCGAGGGGATCTTGGTCGCGCAGGTCGGCGGATGGCCGGCTCCGTTCGGGATCACGCTGGTTGCCGACCATCTCAGTTCCGCCATGGTGCTGATCACCTCCATCATTGGCGCGGCGACGATCGTCTACGCCTGTTGCGACATCGACGAGCGCTCGCTCGTCAAGGATTTCCACCCGCCGCTGCAAGCTCTGGTCGGGTCGGTCTGCGGCGCCTTTCTCACCGGCGACATCTTCAACCTCTACGTCTGGTTTGAGGTCATGCTGATCGCTTCTCTGGCCCTGCTGATTTCCGGGGGCCGCAAGGCGCAGCTCGACGGCGCGGTACGCTATGCCGCGCTGAGTCTGGTCGCCACCACCCTGTTTCTCAGCGGCATCGGCCTGCTATACGGCATGACTGGCACGCTTAACATGGCCGACTTGCACTTGCGCGTGCAGCAGGTCGAAAACCAAGGGCTGCTTTCGGTCGTGGCGATCCTGTTCATCGTCGCGTTCGGCATCAAGGCGGCGGTGTTCCCTTTGTTCTTCTGGTTGCCGGCCAGCTACCACACGCCGAAAGTGGCTGTGTCGGCGATCTTCGCGGGGCTGCTGACTAAGGTGGGCGTGTATTCGATGATCCGGGTCTTCACGCTGATCTTCACCCACGATGTCGGCTATACCCACGGCATCTTGCTCTGGATAGCCGGCTTGACGATGGTTACCGGGGTGCTGGGCGCTGCTTCGCACAATGAATTCAGGCGCATTCTTTCGTTCCACATCATCAGCCAGATCGGATATATGGTCCTAGGGCTGGCCCTGTTCACCCCGCTGGCCTTAGTGGGGGCGGTGTTCTACATCTTGCATCACATACTCGTCAAGGCCAATCTGTTCTTCGTGGCGGGAGCTGCCGAACGGCTGTCGGGATCGAGCGACCTGAAAACCCTCGGCGGGGTGTATCGCGAGCAGCCGCTGCTGGCGGCGCTGTTCTTCGTGTCGGCCTTTTCGCTAGCTGGCTTTCCGCCGCTGTCCGGGTTTTGGGCAAAGCTATTCGTGATCAAGGCGTCGTTTGCGAGCCAGCAGTACTGGGTTGCTGCGGTGGCCTTGGCCGTGGGGTTGCTGACCATGTATTCGATGACCAAGATTTGGCTCAACGGGTTTTGGAAGGCACGACCTGCGTCTGCTGAAAAGCCTCCGCCGCTGTCGCAGACCAGCCGCGCGCTGTTGCTGGGCCCGATCATCTGCCTGGCGGCCATGACGCTCGCAATCGGCCTCTGGCCGGGGCCGCTCTATGATTTGGCGGAGCGCGCCGGTCGCGAACTCATGAACCCGTCCAACTATGTCGAAGCAGTTTTGGGCTCAAGCGAAACTGCTGACTTTGGTGCCGGCGCGGGGGTGGTCGAGTGAGGAATCTGTTCCATTACAACCTGCTGCTGGCCGTGGGCTGGTGCGCGCTGATGGGGCGGCTCACTGTGGCCGATCTTGCAGTGGGCTTCGTGATCGGGGGCATTGCGCTCAGCATTTCCAGCCCGATGTTCGGCCGCGTGCGCTACTACGATCGGGCCTTCAATCTCGCTCGCTTGTTGCTCTACTTCATGCGCGTGTTCATCGCTTCCTGCGCTCGCGTCGCATGGGATGTCCTCACGCCCGGCCACCGGGCGCGGCCCGCGATCGTGGCGATCCCGCTGAGCGTCAAGGACCCGATCCAGATCGTCACCCTTGCGAACCTGATCTCGCTGACCCCCGGCTCGCTCAGCCTCGACGTGAGCCCCGACCACAAGACGCTGTACGTGCACTGCATGTTCGTCGATGACCCGGACGAGGTACGCCGAGAGGTCAAGGCGGGCCTGGAGCGGCGCGTGATGGAGGCCCTGCAATGAGCGGGATGGGGGAACATTCCGTGATCCTCGCGTTGGGGATCAATATCTGCGCCGCACTGTCGCTGTCGGCGATCTTGATCGCGTTCGTGCGCATGGTGAAGGGGCCGACTCTGGTCGACCGGGTGGTGTCGGTCGACCTGATCACCGTGCTGGCGGTGGCAGTGGCCGCCTTGGTTGGAATCGCCAGTGGCCACTCGGCGATCCTTGATGTGGCGGTGGCCACGGCCTTGGTCGCGTTCTTGGCCACGGTCGCGTTCGCTTGGTTCGCGAACCGGCGCGCCGACCAGTTCGAGTCCAACACTACGCCTGGCCGCGGCGAGGGGAGGAAGTGATGGCGGAGATGGGTTCGCTTCGCGACTGGATTACCGCCATCATCTTGGTGTCCGGCGGCTTTTTTCTGTTTGTGGCCAGTCTCGGCGTCTTGCGGCTGCCGGACGTAATCATCCGCATGCACGCCCTGACCAAAGCGGGCGCTCTCGGTGCCGGCTTGGTCTTCGCCGCTTCTGCGGTTCATTTCGGAGATCCGGCCAGCATCGCGATCTCGCTGCTAGCGATCATCTTTCTCCTGGCCACCGCGCCGGTCGCTGCGCACGCCATTTCCCGCGCGGCCTACCGCTTGGGGGTTCCGCTATGGGAGGGGACGCATCTCGACGAATGGCAGGGCAAGTATGCGCCGATGAGCAAGTCCGCCAAGCGCTCGGACTAAGCGCGTTCTGGAGAGCCCGTGCTACTGCGCTCGAGGCGAATTAGGGTGGCCGCGTGACGACGCAGTTGGCCTAGTCGGGTTCTTGCTGGCGCCTGCGGAACAGCGAAGGCGGCAATCGCCCCGAGAGCACAAGCATAGGAATTGACGGTGCATGAAGCGTCCGCTGTCTTCTCCTGGTCACGTCCGAACGCCAATGGGGCGATCCGATGTAGGCTGCGTCTGCCCGCTGGCGCGTGGGCGGCCCGATCGTTGTTCGGCTTCTGCGACGCCAAGAGTCGCTCATTGACGCCGGATCTCACTCGCATTCTTCGAGAGGTCCCGTAGCAAGCCCAGTGTCCGGGCCCAGTCGCTCAACTTCACGGATCGCGGCGTGGCCCCTGCGAGGAGCAAGCACGATACCGTTCCTCGAACAGCCCCTTGAGCCGTCCGAACGCAGCGTGTGTCAAGTGCGATCGAGACTTGATGGATCTTGATGCCTTTGTTCGATCGCTCACGGCAAGCCTTCGCGTCGGCGGAGACCTTCAACTGAGTCTGAAGAGGTGCTAGCCTCCTTGCTTCTCGATAGAGCCCAAGACTGGGCACAAGCCCACCAGAGCGACGGGTCCCGAAGCGCTTTCACCGTTCTCAGCTTGCCCGCTCCAACGCCGCGAAGCTGGGGTCGGCCCTCTGCGCGGGCCCGGTCGAGCGAGTACGGACGGACCGGCCAGCTTGACCTCGGTGGCTGGCCCAGGTCTGACCAAGATCACTCCAAGCGGCGTATCCGAATGTTGCGAAACCAAACCCGGCTGGCGTGGTCTTGCAGCACGATCTTGCCAGTGCGGGATTGGGCGAAGCTCTCGTCTCTCCCGGCCGCCCGAACTCTGGCGGCGAAGTCTGGGCTGTCGAGGTCAAACTCGACCACCTTGCGTCCGTTGAGCCAATGCTCCACGCGCGTGCCATGCGCCACCACGCGGAGAGTGTTCCACTGGCCAGGCGGTCGCGACCAGTCACCGTTTGGCGCATACAGCCCATAGGCAGATCCTGCCCTGCGGTTTACATGCTGTTGTGAGGCGGTACGCGCGTTGTCTGCGAGTTGGTACTCGATCGCGGCTGCGACTGGATTTCCCGTGCCCGCGAATCTGTAGAAGACCCCGCTGTTGCCCAGTTCCCCCAGCTTCCAGTCGAGTCGCAGCTCGAAGTCCGCGAATTCGTCAGAAGTGGCGAGGTTTCCCGGCCTCCCCTCGACCAGCAACACGTCGTGCTCGACCCGCCACCCACCGCTCGTCTCGTCTCGGGGCAGCACCGTCCATCGCTCCAGGGTCGAGCCGTCGAAGAGCACTTCGAAGCCGGGTTCTGCAGCCGGTGCGATGCCGTGGAGCGCCAGCAGGGCGAGCGCGAGCCTCACAGTTCGCGCACCTGCTCGCTCTCGAGGTCGAAGCCCATCGCCTTGTTGCGGCGATGGGCCTCAACTCCGAGGCTGACCGCGACTTGGGAGCGGTAGCCAAGCTCGCCATCCAGCGGGGCGGGCTTGCGCGTGCGGACCGATTCCAAGAAGTGCTGGCGGAACGACTTGGACGGAGGCGCCTCTATGCGCAGAGAGGGCAGGATCGAGATCGCCGCGGCCCGCTCCTCGAACACGGCCTGGAAGTAGGTGTCGCGATCCTCGCCGGAAGACTGGATCTGAGGCCGCGAGCGTACATCCTCGTCGTAGCGCTGTTTCCAGCGGGGCTCTGCCAGCAGCATGGACACCATCTGGCGCTTGCGCCTCTCGGCTAGGCCCGTGAAATTGGTTCGTCGCACCGGGCGGCGCTCCTCGATCCAGCTTCCCACGGCGTCCAGTCCACTGCTTGCGACTCGCTCCTTGAAGCCATCGATGAAAGGCTCCTCCGGAACGAGGCGGATAGTGTTCGGGCGCAGGTGGCCGCCTTCGAAGTGGATGTTGGCTTCGTGGCCGCGCACGACAATTGGAAGCTCAACCGAGTTCCGGAGTGAGCCCGAGCACACCATCGTGTGTTTGCTCGGGAAGTCCAAGGCCACGACGAGCACATCTGGCACCTCGATTACGGCCTCGGGAGTTCCGTAGTTGCCGCCGGCCGATACCGCTCGGACCGGGAACTCGCGGCCAAGGACGTGGATTAGCGGCGTGACGTGGTGATAGTACAGATCGGTGGCGATCCCGCCCGAATAGTCGCGGTAGCGTCTCCAGCGGAAGAACCTCTCGCGCGAGAACGGCCGCTTCGGAGCGCTGCCAAGGAACGCTTCCCAGTCTAGGTTGTCAGGGCTGGCGGATGCGTCGATGGGATAGTTGAACGGCGGCTCGCGAGAGTTGCGGCTGCGGCTTGTCTGACTCCACAGGATCTTCCCGAGCAGGCCTGCCGCCACCAGCTTGCGGGCCGGCTCCCAGATCCCGTGGGCCATATGCTCGCTGTCCACCGCAAGGATGCGGTCGGTTTGCCTGGCGGTCGCCACCATCTGCTTGGCCTCGGCGATGGTCAAGCTCATCGGCTTTTCCACGTCGACATCCTTGCCTGCCTGCATCGCGGCAATTGCCATCGGTGCGTGCCAATGGTCGGGGGTGCAAATGATCACCGCGTCCACGCTAGGGTCTTGGAGAAGGTCTTCGTAGCGCCGATAGCCCTTCGCCGACGTCTGGGTAACGCCGTGGTCGAGCCGCGGCGCGTAGATGTCGCAGACCGCAGTCACTCGTGATTCCGGCCGCGTGGTGTACTCCACGAGGTGGCCTCTGGAAATGTTGCCCAAGCCAATCACTCCGATGCCGATGGTGTCGTTCGCACCTCCAATCCTCGAGTAGGAGGCCGCTGTCGCCGCGATGGCGGCACGACCTGCGAATCCCCGGCGGGTAAGTGAAGTCATGAACTGCATTCTAGCTCCATTGGACTCCGCAAGAATCGTAGTCTTGTCCTTGCGGCTAACTTGGCTCGACTGCTCCCGACGATGACATCGGCCCCTCGATCTCCAGGATGCATCGAGAACTTTGTTGGCGGCGCAAGTGTTGCAGCCGGTTCCGACTCATGCACCAACTTCGCTTGCTGCGAATTCAGATGTCACGGGGTTTCAATCCGGTCTGTTTGGCTATTCGCGCGAGCATCCGGGGCCCAATTTCCTCGCCGTCATGAAGAGCGAACACGAAATCGGGTCGATCGTCTCTCGCCAATACCCGGTGGGATCCCGATACGCGCTTGACCTTCTTCGAGTGCGGACAGAACCCGGCGTGCCCGAGCGCTGCGCCAGATACTCATGCAGCGGCAAAGCAGATTTCGATTTGTGACAAAGGTTCCTTGCCAGCCTCGATTCGTTCCGCCAAGACGCGCAGTGCTAGTGCTTCAGCGCGGCTGATCGCATCGGTTCGGGTCTGGCCATACTCCATTACGCCGGGCAAGCCTAGCACTTCGGCAATCCGGCGTCCGTCGTCCTCTCGTGCCAGCTCGACCGTGAAACGCATGTTGTGCCCATCTGATTGAATCCGCTCGGGCGCGGCTGGGCTTGAAGTGGGCCCAACTGGCACAAGGCGATGATTTGTGAGAGCCGGGGTCTTCTTTGTGCGGCTTGTTGTTGGATGAGTGCGCCACAACCGCCATACCCTGCTTGTGCCGGACTCGGCAGGTTGGGTCAGGCCTCTAGCCCGCCGTCGTATTCGGCCACAGTTCGTCACGAGCTAGATGCTCGTTGCAGACGAGTATTCAACTGGTTGTTCTCGAGCGGAATCTCAATGGATCAACGCGAACCGCCGAGGGATCTGGAAGCACCGACAGGCTAGTGACTAGATATGCGAGAATCACGCCTTGAAGCCAACGGTAGCGTCCATATTGCTGATCGGTTGCTGTCTGATTGCGGCTACGCGATTCGAGGATCCCAAGCCGCCATCGGCGGTTCACGTCGAGGAGCGCGCCGAGGCCAAGGCGAAAGTCCATCCTGGCGTAGCATTCCACACTCGACCAAGGGCGCTCTCTCCCAGCGCAGCGACTGAGGACTGGCCGGGCTTCCTCGGTGGCACTGGAAGGCCCTCTTCCAGCGAGACCAACCTGTTGACAGAGTTCGGGCCGGACGGGCCGAGGCTCGTATGGGAGCTGTCCAAAGGCACCGGCTACAGCTCGCCATCAATCCAAGGCGACTACCTCGTCTACTTGCACCGTTCTGGCAACGAGGAGGTCATCGACTGTCTGCGGCCCGAAACCGGCGAGCGCTATTGGAGCTATCGCTATAGGACCGAATTCCAAGATCGCTACGGCTACAACAACGGTCCGCGCTCAAGCCCGGTCATCGATGACGGCCATGTGTACACCTACGGCGCGCAAGGGAAGCTACACTGCCTCCGGCTAAAGACAGGGCAAGTCGTCTGGAGCCGCGACATCGCCGCTGAGTTCAAAGTTCCGCAGGACTTCTTCGGGATCGCCACGACGCCCTTGGTCGAAGGGGATCTGCTGATCTTGAACGTCGGCGCTCCGGGTGGTCCCGAGGTGGCCGCGTTCGACAAGCTGACGGGCCGCATGGTTTGGGGCATCGGCGACCAGTGGGGTGCAAGTTACGCAACGCCCGTCGCTGCCCGTGTCCATGGCGAGCGGCGGCTATTCGTGCTCGGCGGCGGCGAGAGCAGGCCGCCGACCGGCGGGCTACTCTCCATCAACCCGCTCGATGGCAGGTTGGATTTTCGCTTCCCGTGGCGCAGCCGCAGCTACGAGTCGGTCAACGCATCGTGTCCAGTCGTGACCGGCAATCGGGTGCTGGTCTCCGCCACCTACCGCACGGGCGCAGCGTTGATCGAAGTAAAGCCTGACTGGACGTTTGCCAAGCTTTGGGAGAATCCTGATTTCGATTTGCACTGGACAACCGCCGTCTACGACGACGGCCACTACTATGCGTTCTCGGGCCGCAACGAACCCGACGCGCGCCTTACATGTGTCAATGCCCGCAGTGGGGAGACGGTCTGGAGCGAGTCGCTGGAATGGCAGGAAACGGTGCGGGTGCAGGGAGAGGACAGAACGATCTATGCAAGTCCGCTGCGAGGCAACTTGCTTAAGGTTGATGGCCGCTACCTTGCCTTGGGCGAGCACGGCCACCTGCTCTGGCTGGATCTTTCGCCGGCGGGCGCGAAGATCCTGGACCGGACGAGGCTGTTCTTGGCCCGGGAGACTTGGGCGCCGCCCGTCATCAGTCGCGGACTGCTGTACGTGAGCCAGAACACGCGTTCGATTGTCCCGCCGAGTGGCCCCCGCTTGCTCTGCTTCGACTTGCGTGGTTCATAGCGCTGAGCCGCCCAGCCGGTGCGTCCCGCTTCGCGAGCACAGTCTGAGCGCGAGTCTTCACGGCCGTTCCGGCAATACCTCGAACAACATTGCCGTGCGGTCAACGAACACCCTCCGCAGCCCCCAGCGACCCGGTTCGCTCGCGATGACACGGGCCTGCGGGAAGTAGGGATTGCGGGGGTCAACGTTGAACACGACGTAGTGGATGCCGTGCTGTCGCAGCAGCGCGGCCGCGGATGCTTGCGCGGCACCCGGGTCCACCTCGATCGTGACGAATTCGAAGGACTCTGGCCGCACCGTTTCCCAACGATCATCCGTGCCAAGGACCGCGAACTCAACCGTGGCCTGTGTCGCCGCGGCACCGGCCGGGTGCACCAATTCCACGCCATCTACGACCATGCTCCCGTTGAACCGGATTTCGATTCCCATTCCTGGTGCGGGCGGCTGCCGCGACGACCAGCTAGTGAAGGGATTCCCGTCTATGAGGCGATTTGAGTGCCATGGCAGAGGGCTCGCCCGAGCAATCCACCGCGGACCCGGGCGTACTGCCCGGCGCTCGCTGAGGACGTGGATTTCGGAGGCCGCCCAAGACCTAGCGCTATGGTCGCGAACCTGCTCTACGCGCACGCCTCGGCTCTGGCGCGGCGACCACGCGGCACGGACCGCGCTGTCCGGCATCTGCGAGGGCTTCAGCGGCGCCAGCATCGCATCGCTGAGGTCTTGGTTCTCCAACCCTTGGTAGGACACGAGGAGCTCTGCGCCAAAGTACGCTTCCGGTAGGTCGGTGAAGCTCAGCACGCGCATCTCGCTGCCGCCGAGCTGATTGATCCGGTCTGATAGCAAGAAGAACTCGACGTTCCGGGCTAGGTGCCATTTTGGGGGCTCCAGTCGCAATGCCGCCCGCCATGGCAAGCCTTCGACGCTCCACAGACCGGCGTAGTACCAACGCGAGCGCTGGGCTGGCCATGACGTCACGCACTGGCCGACCAGCAGGACTGCCACGATGCCGTGTCGCAAGCGGAGCGGCAGTGCCTGCAGGGCCAGGCCGATGGCCAGCAGGGCGAATGGCAGGCTGGGGATCAGGAATCTCGTTCCCGCATTGGCGAGCCATGGCGTTGCGCTAACCAGCGCGGCCGCCAGCAAGGCGCGGGTGAGCGGCTTCTTCCAAGCGAGGAGAGCGATGGGCAGCACAAGGATCATCCAGCCAAGCGAGCCGCCGTAACGCTCGCCAAGGATCAGGTCGAACGGTGCCTCAAGCAGCTGTTCCCAGCGGTCAAACGGCCCTTCGCGATATGAGCGCATCGCGAACTTGTAGGCCGTCTCCCACTCGACGCTGAAGTAGGGGTTAGGGAACCAGCCGTTGAAGAACGGCGCGAGGGGATTGCCCGTGAAGATCGCGTTCTTGACCAGCCAAGGCAGGCCGATCAGAGCCGCAGGCACTCCGGTCCATGCGAGCAGGGCCGCTGCCGACTTCGCCGAGCCGCGCTGGAACAGGTTTCGGAGCGCCGCTGCGACGGCTGCGGCGATGGCAATCACGCCCGTGTACTTGATGGCGAACGAGAACCCGATGAGAGCGCCCAGTAGCAACAACCATGCCTTGGCGCCGTCGCGCCACCACAGCACAAGGACGTAGAAGGCCGCAAACAGCGTGAAGGCAAGGGCGCAATCGTTATAGGCGGAGGTTGCGTCCGGGATAACGACCGGGCAGGTGATGTACACGACCGTGGCGAACACACCCGCCAGATGGGCCCGGAACCGCCGGGCGAGGCATAGGATTGCGCCCGCAGTGGCGATCAGAAAAGACACGTGGACGATCTTTGCTGCTGACTCGCGCCCGATCGCGTAGGCGCACAGGTACAGCATTTCGGCGCCTTGTGAGATCTGGGCGTAGACATTGGTCGTAATCGCCTCAAAGCCGTGCGCCCGGTAGTAGCGGTGGACCAGGCCAAGGTGATACCCCATCGCGTCGGTCCTGGTTTCCGGCGCGAGCGTATGGACGACGTAAAGAACGCCGTAGACAGCGGCTGGAACGTAAAGCAGGAGCTTCCAGAATTGCCCGCTAGGGCGGGGCTCCGCAGCCGCGGACTCCCAGTTCCAGCGGCCCCACCGGTACCAGGCCAATGCGATTGCCACGAAGATTCCCAACACACCGGCGTCGTAGAACCATCCGGCGGCGCACAGCGCGAACACGAGCGTGCTCAGCAGGGCGGAGCCGCAGCCGAATGAGAGCAGCCAACCCTCTGCCGATGTCAGTTTTCCGCGCAAGCCGCGCAGTTGGCCGATGGCTGTCCGACCAACCAAGCAGGCCGCTGCGACAGTAAGGCTGCCTCCGGCTAGGACGCTTACTAGTTGATCCAGAGCTTCGAAGAGCGTGGCTTCCATGAGGCCCTAGGACTGTTTCCCGACCCAGCACACGGACTCCGGAACGGGCCCGCACGGGGTTTCGAATCTAGCGAGCGTCTTGGTTGGGTCGATACGGCGGCGTCCATCTGCATTCGCCAGTCTACGCTGCTCTAGTGCCTGCCGGCGCGAGTTGCCTTAGCGGCGGTTTTCGCATCGCAAGGTTGCAGCTCGCCAATAATGCGCTCACTGTTCCGTTGTTGGAGTCATGGCGCTGGGCTCGTTCTCGCCGATTAACGGCTTGGTGCGGGACTGCCAGATTCACCGTTCCCCAATGATGGCCCTGTCGTCATTCCCGCCACGACCCGCGTCGGCACAGAATCCCGTGATGCGGAGCGGGTGGGCTCGCTTCGGGGTATTGATCGGAATGCCTCGCTAGATCTCTTGGAGCTTAGTCAGTAACGCCTCGCCACTGACGCTAGTCAGCAGCAGCAAGCCCGCCCTGTCCAGCATCTCCTCTGATTGGAGGGTTCCCAGAACCGTTGCCATCTTGGCAGCGGGCGCTTCGCCGAACTTGTGACGTGCCATCTTGACTAGGATCTCGGCCCGTCCCTCGGCCCGTCCCTTGGCCTCCGCCGATTCTCGAATGTTGTCCTCCCACGTCCTCATTTCAATCTCCAGCAGTTCGCTCAACTCCAATAGGTCCGCGCCCTCAGGAAGCGACCGTCCCGACGGCCATCCCGACGGCACCAGTACCTGTATTATCCATCGCTGTAGCACCCGCCGCAAGCCCGCCCATTCCTCCCCTGCCAGCCATTCCCCGAGCAACCGGGCCTCGCTCCTACCGTCCGCCACTGATTTCGCTCGCTGCAGACGAAATACCGAGTCGGCCACGTTGCGCAACGCTCGGTCCAGGCCTGGGCTGCGTATCGCGTCCACCAGCAGGTAGCGCATGTGGATGCCGAACGGAACCAAGCCTGGCAGCGTCTGGTCAATCAACTCATGCACTTCCAGCGGTGTCGACCAAGGCGGCTCCCCACTGTAGATCACGATGGGCAGCACCTGTGGCAGGCGTGGCACCTTGCGGATTTCCGGCCGCGCCAGCAAACTCCGATAGAACTGCCCGACATAGTTGACCATGCGTAGCGGCATCGTCCGGTCGGGTTTGGCCTGGAACTCAAGCATGATGTAGACGTACAGCCGACCGCCCTGACGCGTCCGCACCTCCCAGATCATGTCGTTCTCGCTCTGGCGCAGGCCTTCGCTCACGTGGCGGGCCGCGACCTGCTTCAGGCTGGTCATGTCCAGCAGATCTCCGACCGCGCTGGAGGCGAATCCCCGCAGCAGGTCCTCGATCACCCGCGGGTGCCCGAACAGTAGCCGGTAGATGCTATCGAGATCGGTTCTTGGCATGGCGCAAGCGGGCGCACTGCGCCCTATTCCGCACGATAGCAGCGTCCCGATGGGGGATCGCCTGCGGCTGGGCTTTCACATGTCGGGCGGAGGCGGCGCCCGGTCTCTTGCGCGGTCGGCTCGGCCCAAGGTTGGTCAAGACGACTATTCCGTAGTTTTTGCAGGTCGGCGGAGAAGCTGGCGGCCGATCTCCAGCCTCCCTGTTGCGGGGCCGGGTGACGGCCTCGATGGTTTCTCGCGATTGCAAGCGTGGCTGCGAGCGGTGCGACTGGGCAGGTTCCGGAGACAAGCCCTGCCAGACCCCTGATGGCTGAGCGTCCGGGCGCTGGGCTTCCCGGCATCCCGGGATCGGCCGTGATCGCTGCATGCTCCAATCGCCTACCCAAAGTTACGCCACGATGGCGCACCAGCTCCATCGCAATCAGCAGTCCGGCGTTTTTTGGGATCGCGGTCGGTCGGGCGCCGAGCACCGCCACGAGGCCTTCAATCCTCACGCTGCATGCCTCCGCCTCAAGGGCTTGATGGCGTACTTGAAGATGCACCAAAGCGCCCAAACTCCGTCCCTAGGCCGGATCTTCTTGCCTTGCTCGTAGGTCCGGCCGTGATAGGAAATTCCCACTTCGTACACTCGCGCCCCGGCCTTGGCGATCTTCGCCGTGATCTCGGGCTCAAATCCGAACCGATCTTCTTCCAATACGATTGACTCCAGCAGTTCTCGCCGAAACACCTTGTAGCACGACTCCATGTCGGTCAGGTTCAAGTCTGTCGCCAAGTTCGATAGTAGAGTGAGCAGCCGGTTGCCGAGATAGTGCCGGAAGTACAGGACACGGTGCTCGCTAGCGGTCAGGAAGCGCGAGCCATACACCGCATCCGCCTGGCCTTGCAGCAGCGGCCTGAGCAACTTGGCGTAGTCGACAGGATCATATTCCAGATCTGCGTCTTGGACAATGACGAAATCCCCGGTCGCTGCCGCAAACCCCGTCCGCAATGCTCGGCCCTTGCCATGATTGCGATCATGGTGCAGGAACGTGATGTCATCGGAACCCTTAGCTAGCCTCGCGGCGATTTCGGCCGAGCCGTCCGTCGAAGCGTCGTCGACGATGATGATTTCTGTCTGGACATCGACCTGTCGGATACGAGAGACGACCTCTTGCAGAGTGCCGGCCTCGTTGTACGTGGGGATGACAACGGTCAGTGTTGCGGGCAACCTAGCGCGACTCCTTTCCGAGCGAAGCGGGCGGCGCTGCCCGCAACAGCTTCAAACGCCAAGTATGCAACAGTCGGAGGTATCGCTCAGCTGCTGCTAGTCAACAGGGTGGCGGCGGCGTGGGCAAGGCTTGGACGCCTCTTTGGCGAACCGAGGGTTGCATAACATGGTTGCATTGCCGGACGAACTCAAATCCTCGCTAAGTCCTGCGGGCACGGTCTATCTGGTCGGTGCCGGGCCGGGCGACCCCGACCTGCTCACGCTTCGGGCCCATGAGCTTCTGCAGCAGGCCGACTTGGTCCTTTATGACAACCTGGCGTCATCCGAGGTGCTTGAACACGTCCGGCCCGCTGCGCAGCGTCGCTATGTCGGCAAGAAGCGTGCCGAGCACGCCTGCACGCAGGCCGAGATCAATGACCTGATGGTTGCCGCCGCTCGAGACGGCAAGGTCGTGGTTCGGCTCAAGGGCGGCGATCCCTATGTGTTTGGCCGGGGCGGGGAAGAGGCCTTGGGTCTCGTGCGTGCCGGCGTCCCCTTCGAAGTCGTTCCCGGCGTCACTTCTGCGCTCGGTGCAGCCGCGTACGGCGGCATGCCCCTGACGCACCGGGACCATACGCAAGCTGTCACCTTCGTCACGGGGCACGACGTCGACCAGATTGACTGGAAGTCGCTGGCTGGACGGCAGACGCTGGTGGTCTTCATGGGTCTGCTGTCGATGCGCGAGATCTCGAGGCGCCTGATTGGCGGCGGATTGTCCCCGGACACTCCAGCTGCGGCGGTTCGCTGGGTCACGCGAGGCGATCAGCGAGTGGTGACCGCTTCGATTTCCGACCTGCCGGTAGCGATCCAGCGGGAGGGCTTGCGCCCGCCCGCCCTCGTGGTAGTGGGCGGCATCGTCGCCTTGCGAGACGAGATTGATTGGTTCGACAAGCTCCCGCTTCGGGGCCAGTCCGTGGTCGTCACCAGGGCGGCCGCGCAAGCCGCCCCGTTCTGTGCTCGCTTGCGGCGATTGGGTGCGCGGGTCATCCCGATTCCCACGATCAGCTTCGAGCCACCCTCGAGCTGGGCACCGGCCGACAAGGCGATTGCCATGCTGCCAGCCTACGACTGGGCGATCTTCACCAGCGTAAATGGTGTCGAGCGCTTCTTGGAGCGCCTTGACGCGAGCGCCTCGGACCTCCGCCACTTGCCGAAGAGGATCGCCGCAATCGGCTCCGCCACAGCCGACCGCTTGCGGGAACTGCATCTCAAGGTCGAGCTGATTCCGGACAAGTTCGTGGCGGAAGCGATGGTGGAGGCGTTTCGCGAACGCGACGTGGGTGGCAGGCGCGTCCTACTGCCGCGCGCGGAAGAGGCTCGCAGCCTACTGCCGGATCAGTTGGCAAAGATGGGGGCCGAGATCGATGTAGTGCCGGTATACCGGACCGTTGTGCCCGAAGCGTCGCGCGCGTTGGCGGAGCGGGCTTGGTCTGCGGATCCAGTGCCGGACTGGGTCACAGTCACTAGTTCGTCAACGGCTCGGATGCTTGCGCAATTGGTGCCGCTAGACCGACTCAGAAGATCTAAGGTGGCATCCATCGGGCCGGTCACCTCGGCGACTGTGCGGGAACTCGGCTTGCCAGTCGCGATCGAAGCGAGACGCTTCACTGCTGAGGGCATAGCAGATGTATTGTGCATCTCGGTCGCAAACGCGATACGGTGATAATATTCTTAGGTCATCCATGAGGTACGTGCAGGCAGGCGAGCAGCAACTGGTGGTCCTCGAGCCGGAACACGACACTCTGCGGCAACTCGTGCAGCAGGCTGGATTCACGGCCAAGATCACCAAAGAGGCCCGTCGCGTCACGATCGAGGCGAGCGCCCTTGAACCGTCCGGTCCGCTGCTGTTGTTCGATGCCGGCGATCCGGCCAACCTAGGGTGGTTTTCTCGCTGCCAGTTCTATGTCGATTCGGTCTCAGGCGTGGTGCTGCAGACTCCCCTAGTCATTTCCAATTGCCACAGTGGCAGAGACCTCGACCGCGAGCGCTTGCGCATTTCGATGGCCACGGAGGTTCCGGCCGGATTCAGGCTCGCCGGCAGGAAGAGCCTGAGCGAGCAAGTCGTATACGCCTTGCTGTACAACCTCCTGACCGCCCTGCGGGAGACTGGCGTAGCCCTGTGCGGTAACACGGGCCTGCAGCCGCTAGCCGGCGCTGCCCGGCGCACGCGGGCAGCGAGAGCTAGGGTTACCAAGACCACCAAGCGCTGAGCTGCTTCTCGAGCGTTCTGAGGATGCCGGCGTGTTCGGTCAAGCCAGCCAAGTTTTCCCGTTCGCGCGGACGGGCATCGGCCAGCCGGTACAGTTCCGGCGGCTCGGTCTCGTTTTGAATGTACTTCCACTCGTGCGTTCGCACCATCTTGGTCTTGTGCGTCGGACTCATTGTGGGTTGGAGCACTTGGGTGTGCCGTGGGATCCCGTCCTCATCGTCCGGGGCCAGGTCCGGCGGCAGCACGTCCGGGGCCAAGTCCCCGTAGGCTGCCGACGTAAACAACGCGGGGCGCCCTTGTGCCTGCTCCAGCACGCTCCCGGCGACAGACACGCCAGAAGCGCCCTCGGGGCGGCTGCCACCCGTCAACTCGGCCAAGGTCGGGAATAGGTCGGCGGACTGCGCTAGAGCCTCGCTTCGCCTTCCCGCCGGGATGCGGCCCGGCGCCCACCAGAGCAGTGGCACGTGTAGCAGGGCGTCATAGAGGAACATGCCCTTGCGGACCATTCCGTAGTCGCCCATGAAGTCGCCGTGGTCGGCTGTCAGGATGACGATCGTGTTCTCGGCGAGCCCCTTCTCCTCCAACGCTCCCAAGAGCCGACCCAGCGGTCGGTCCACTCCCCACTCGACCTGAGCGTAGTAATAGCGCATTGTCTCGGTCAGGTCCTCGCGGGCCAATTCGCCGAACCCCATGGCACGGGAAAAGCGCTCGAGCCGAGCGCAAAGCGCTGCCGGATCGGTGCGTTCTGGTAGCACCATGTCGCTGGAGTCATACCTCGCTGCGTAGCGCGCCGGAGCCATGTACGGCGGGTGCGGATCGAAGTAGCTCACATGCAGGAAAAACGGATCGTTGCCCGCTCGCCTCAAGAACTTGAGTGCAGACTCGGTATTGATGTGCGGGAAGCAGTCCTCTTCAGGCCAGTACACCGCCGAATGCCAGTGCGGCGGAACGTAACCGTTGTAGGCCCGGAATGCTTCCCGGCTACGAATATCGGAGTAGTCGAGTTTGGCGAGTGCGTCGTCTGTGAAGGTGTGATTCTTGCCCACCCAAGCAGTCTGGTAGCCGCGTTGGGCGAAGTGCTCGAGCATCGAGCCCTGCCAGCCCAATTTGTCACCATCGCGGTTGGTCAGCGAGCCGTGCTCATGGGGGTGCTGGCCGGAGAAACACGATTTCCTGGTCGGCACGCACACCGGCCCGCTGGCAAAGCCGTTGCGGAACAGCACGCCCTCCCGCGCCATGCGGTCGAGATTTGGCGTCCGCACGTTGGGATGCCCCGCGGTGGCCATGCAGTCGCCGCGCATTTGATCCACGGTCACGAAAACGACATTGGGCGGGGCGTCGGCGGCGCGGCCGGCATGGAAGGCGGTCGAACCGGCGGACAGCAGCAGGGATTGGGTGAATGTACGGCGGCTGATGCTCATTGCGTGGCCAGTATGCCAGATTGAGAAGCTTCGAATTGATCGCTTCAGAGGACGAAGGCAAGGCCAGGAAAATGCGACTTCGGCAGCTGGAGTGGATTCGCTGGCGGGCGGCGTCGAACAGTTCGGCTCGGACCGAGCTTCTGGAGATTCTCCCTGCCGCCCTGCCTGAGGAGGATTGCCCGCGGGGGAGTGGGACTTGCTGCATTGGGTAGCTACAGGCAGTCGAGCTCGTCATCGGGTGAGCGACTTGATGGGTGGTAAGACCTCAACTTGTCGGGGTTAGCACTGGGTTGGAGGAGGAGGTAGAGAGCGTTGCGGAGGACTGGGCACCGGTCTTCCAATCTCGAGTGCGAAGTACTGGACAAAGTCCAAGCGTAAACTCACTGACGACAGGGCGAGCGGCCTAGGTAAACAGAGAATCGGGGGGTGGATCGTAGAATTGCAGCAAAATATCGAGTCCTTTGCGACACAATAATATCGTGTATGATATACTCCAGTATCTGCTGGTTGAATCGCTAATATTGCGTGGCAGCAGCAGATCATAGTGATGGGTTCTACCTGACCCGTAGGAGGATTGAAATGCGAGATCTAGCAATTGCATTGCCCACCTTGACGCTGGTAGTGGCATGCGTGCTTCCGGGACCTTCTCAAGCACAGAGCAACTGCTCGGGTCTTGGGGATTGCAGGTTCGACAAGATTGCGGTTGTCAGATGCCAGACAGATTCGGACGGCGGCATCAGGGTGCGCAACACCAGCGTCACGAGTGCGGTTGGCGTGACGGTCCAACGGGGCGCCCGGTGTGCCGGCACCGTGTCGGCGTTACTACAGAGCGGCCTCAGGCTGGCCGCTAGGCCGACCGTCACCCCTAGTCCAGCCGATGCGGAGGTGAACTTCAATTTCATCTTTGCGGCCAGCTACGGCAGCGATGACGATGGGCTATACGTCGACGACGACGATGACGACGATGACGACGATGATTAATTGAGAGTGGGCATCCTAAGCCGGGCTCCTCTTCGGTGCCCCATGGAGGGGCGAGGCTCGCTAGGTTCGACCAATGCCAGCGACTGACGCAGTTGTTCATCGCAGTTTGCGTCCATGAAGCCGGACAGTCCCGGTCGATGTTCGCTGCGCAAGCCCTGCCTTACCTGAATGCGACTGAAACAGGCCATCGCTGACCTCTTCCATTGGCGTCACTTTCCCGCCCGGCGTGATCGTCCAGAACACGCGCCGTCCGCACGATCGGCACTTGCCCCACTCGCGACCGGCATAGCCGATCGATCGCAGCTCGGAGGCCGGTTTCGGCCACCCGTTCGCGCTTATAGCAACCCGATGGCCTCGAGCAGCCATATCAGCAGGTGCCACGCACCGGAGATCGTGCCAACTGCCAGCGTTATCACCACCGTTCCGACGACGATGTAGAGCACGACCGCGCCGGATAGGACAAAGAAGCAGTACCAAACACCCCCATCCCGCGCCTTCATGGTGCCTCCTCGACCTCGAGCCCGATGCGATGCCAGTCGGTTTGTGCGATCAGCAACCGCATCAGCCAAGATATGGAGGTCTCGAACCGCTCGGCGGCTTTCGCGACCTCCTCGTACTGATCCTTCGATACGACTAAATGGATTCTCACTTTGTCCAAACTCATCTCCCCTCCTTATGTCTTATGTCCCTGTCCACTGCACGAAGCGAAATGCGAGCGATGGGTTCGCGGTCGCTCCTCTCCGTGCGACAGATTGTCTTCATTGATGTCATGGCAGCATCCTGCACTGCCGGAATTGATCGATTCCAGAAGCACACTGGCTGGGTGGCCCGGTCAAGCAATTGAGGATCATCGCAGAGCCACAACCGCAAGCTTCCGCGATGTGAAGCGCACGGAGGTGCCCGTCGAGCGAGGCCGGGCGGTTCGGATCCGCGATCGCCTCGCACTTGCAGCCTCGGTCAGTGGGCGGGCAAGGACAGGGGGCCGCTCCGATTGGTGCCATCGAGCCACCTCTCCGTGTGATCGGTGTTGGCATGCGAATCGCCTGCATGCATATCATGCCTATCCCGTGCGCGAGGCTTCCCGTTCGAGATCGGCACACGTTCCACCGTCGGACCAGGGCGGGCCGCTCCTAGACCGAGAGCAACGAAGTGGCAGCGCAAGCCGATTGCGTCTCACCTCCCGGTGACGATGGCTGGGCTTGAGCAGGAGCACTGTTCAGCGAGCGAGGAGCCTCTGAACAAGGGCCCGCGATGCTTGCTCCACCCCGCCTAGGCAAGCTAACCGTCCCCATTGAGTCGTGCGAATGGCATAGCGATTCAACTGCGCAAACCGTGACGGCTCTAGAAAGATCTGGAATGACCCGAACCATTGAACGACAGATCTATTGCAAGTTATATGCAACTCAAAGTGGTCCGCAATAATAGCAATTCGTATTAGAATGGGTGGACTCAAAAAATCACGTTTCACCCTAGATTGAGATACAAATGATTTTCAAATACCGTCAAAGATCGCTATGTCTTGCGCACATTGGATGCAACTGGCTCTCTCAATCCCAACCCGATTGGGCCAATCGGGGCCTAGGCGGTCATGGCCGGGCCGATCTTCGGAATCTTGGGGAAGGTCCAGCAAGTCCACGGTATTGCAAGAATACGGCATCTGTGGCAGCCTTTGCAGGCACGTGCGGTGTTTGAATGGACGAGCATCCGCCCAAGTGCTGCGGTCCCGTCCTGAGAGGGTGCCTCAGCCGCCATCGGCGAGAACCCAAAAGGGCCAGGGAAGCGGCGTGGCGACGATCGTCCCGCGAACCCGGCACCTTCGCCGCCGCGACACTTCCCGGGTGCATTGATACGCTTGCCGCTAGTCTCTCGCATAATGAAGCTTGACGTGGCGCAGTCTCTTGCTGGCCAATCCTTAGATGCAGTCTCGCCTTGATCGCATACGCCTGCTCAACGAGTGCTTGGCAGAGCGCATCCTCGTCTTGGACGGGGCGATGGGCACGCAACTCCAGCGAGCGATGCTCACCGCCGAAGACTTTGGAGGCGCCGCGCTAGAGGGCTGCAACGAGAACATCGTGCTCACCCGGCCCGATGTTGTGCGCAAGATCCATGCCGACTACTGCGAGGCCGGTGCGGACATTGTCGAAACGAACACGTTCGGCGCGATCGACATCGTGCTCGCAGAGTACGGCCTCGAACGACAGGTTGCTCGCATCAATGCCGCGGCCGGCCGCTTGGCGAGGGAAGCGGCCGATGCCTACTCCACTAGTAGCAGGCCGCGCTTCGTAGCCGGTGCCATGGGGCCCTCGACCAAGTCGATCACCGTCACGGGCGGAGTGACGTTCGCCGAATTGGTGTCCGCCTACCGCGATCAATCCCTCGCCTTGGCCGAATACGCGGACCTGCTGATCCTCGAAACTTGTCAAGACACCCGCAATATCAAGGCCGCGCTCATCGGCATTGGACAGGCTTTGCGCCAGTACGGCCTGCGAATTCCAGTGATCGTCTCGGGCACCATCGAGCCCATGGGCTCGATGTTGGCCGGGCAGACCGCCGAAGCCCTGGTTGTGTCGCTGGAGTACGCCGAGCCGCTGGGCATCGGCCTCAATTGCGCCACGGGTCCGGAATACATGACGGACCACATTCGAACGATTCACGAGACTGCGACACCGCTCGTGTCGTGTTATCCAAATGCCGGCCTGCCCGACGAGGATGGGCTGTACGGGGAGACGCCCGATTCGCTGGCGTCGGTATTGGAACGATTCGTGCGAAATGGCTGGCTCAACCTCGTCGGCGGCTGCTGCGGCACAACTCCCGAGCATATCCGCACCATCGCTCAGATGACGCAGGGATACGCCCCCCGCCGGCACAAGCCCGCCCGGCGCGCGAAGTTCACTGGCATCGATGTCGTGGAAGCTTGTGATGACAACCGGCCGCTGCTGGTGGGCGAGCGGACCAACGTGGTCGGATCGCGCCGCTTCAAGCGGCTCATATCTGAAGAGCGGTTTGAGGAGGCCTCCGAGATCGGCCGCGCCCAGGTGCGCGGCGGCGCGCAGATCATTGATGTCAATCTCGAAAACCCCGACCGCGACGAGCTGTGTGACATCGATTCTTTCTACGAGCTGCTGATCAAGAAGGTCAAGGCCCCCCTCATGATCGACAGTACCGATCCGGCTGCGGTGGAGCGCGCCCTGACGTACTGCCAAGGCAAGGCCATCGTGAACTCGATCAACTTCGAGAACGGCGAGGAGCGCTTTGATCAAGTCGTGCCCTTGCTGCGCCGCTACGGCGCAGCTGTGGTCGTCGGCACGATCGACGAGGATCCCGAGCAGGCCCAGGCAATCACTCGGGAGCGCAAGTTGGCAATCGCCGCGCGCGCGCACGGGCTGCTCACCGAGAAATGGCATATTCCTGAAGAGGATGTGGTGTTCGACCCGCTGGTGTTCCCATGCGGCACCGGCGATGTCAACTACATCGGCAGCGCCGTCGAGACCATTGAGTCCCTGCGGCTGATCAAGTCCAGGCTGCCGCGTGTGAAAACGCTGCTCGGAGTGAGCAACGTTAGCTTCGGGCTCCCCCCGGCGGCCCGCGAAGTGGTCAATGCGGTGTTCTTGCACCATGCCACCAGGGCCGGGCTCGACCTAGCGATCGTCAACACGGAAAAGCTGCGCCGCTTCGCCTCGATCTCCGAGGAGGAGCAACGGCTGGCGGACGGGTTGTTGCGCAACCTGCCCTGCGACGGCATCGACGCGCCTCAGGACCACCGCGAGCAGACTCCCGAACACAAGGCGGCCCTGAACCAACTCCACATTGCGAAGGTCACAGAATATTTTCGCGGAGCCGTCCAGCATCAAGGGCCGAAAGTGGAGGACTTGCCGTTGGACGAGCGACTGGCGAGGTACATCGTGGAGGGCACCAAGCAGGGGCTGTTGCCCGACCTCGACGAAAAGCTCTCCGACAGCGTGGCCGCGCTCGAGATCGTGAACGGCCCGCTCATGGACGGCATGAAGGAGGTGGGCCGGCTCTTCAACAACAACGAGTTGATCGTGGCCGAAGTCCTGCAGTCCGCAGAGGCTATGAAGGCGGCTGTCGACCACCTAGAGCCGCACATGGAGAAGACTGCCGATGCCAACAAGGGCACAGTGGTGCTAGCGACGGTCAAGGGTGATGTCCACGACATCGGCAAGAATTTGGTTGACATCATCCTCTCCAACAACGGCTATAACGTGCTGAACCTAGGCATCAAGGTTTCGCCGGAACAACTGATCAAAGCGTGCCGGGAACAACAGCCCGACGCCATCGGGTTGTCCGGCCTGCTGGTCAAGAGTGCGCAGCAGATGGTGGTCACGGCCCAGGACTTGCAAGCCGCGGGGGTGCGAGTGCCGCTGCTGGTGGGCGGTGCCGCGCTGAGCGCGAACTTCACACGCAAACGGATTGCCCCTTCCTACGGGGAACTGACCTGCTATGCCAAAGATGCCATGAGCGGCCTCGACCTGCTTGAGCGGGCACTGGACCCGGCGGCCACCAAAGCCCTAAAGGCCGAGCACGCCCCGCTGCAAGATAGCGCCGGCGGCCGGCGAGACGGTGCGTCCGCGTCGACTCGCCGCAGTTCGCGCGTGCGCGCTGACGTGCCCCCGCTCAAGAGCCCGTACAAGGAGCGTATGTGCGAGGACATCCCCCATCTGCGCGAGCTGTGGCAATATATCAATCCGGCCATGCTCTATTCGCGGCATCTGGGGTTCAAGGGCAACTTCAAGAAAGCACTGGCCGAGAGGGACGAGAAGGCGCTAGCGCTGCATGCTGCAATGCAAGAAACCAAGGCTGAGGCCGAGCGATACTTGAAGGCGAGTGCAATCTGGCGGTTTGTCGACGCGGAGTCCCGAGGAAACTCGATCCGGCTCTTTGAGCCGGGCAGCGACATGCAACTGCATGAATTCGCGTTTCCGCGTCAGCGCCGCGCCGACGGTCTGAGTCTCGCGGACTTCATAGCGCACCCCAACGGCTATCGGGACTCCGTCGCGCTGCTATGCGTGACGGCGGGACAGGGCATCCGAGACAGGTCCGAGCACTACCGCTCCCGTGGCGAGTATTTCCGCTCGCACGCGGTCCAGGCCTTGGCCATCGAAACAGCCGAGGCCTGTGCGGAATGGGTCCATCGGCGCATCCGCGAGGACTGGGGCTTTGCGGACCCGGAAGACATGACCATGGAGGATCGCTTCCGCTCCAAGTATCGCGGCCGCCGCTACAGCTTCGGATATGCGGCTTGCCCGAACCTAGAAGACCAGCGCGGCCTGTTCAAGCTGCTCGAGCCGTCTGAGATCGGGGTGACGTTGACCGATGGCGACATGATGGATCCAGAGGCCAGCGTCAGCGCCATGGTGTTCCAGCACCCCGACTGTATCTATTTCGACGTGAATTCGTAGACTTGGCCGACGCCTGCGCACGGTCCGATCAGGGGGCAGGCGGACTCCAGATCGTGGCGCCGATGTAGCGTTCCGGCCCGCTTGCTTCATCGGTGAAGTAGTACACCGACACGACCTTGCCATCGGGGCGCTGGATCGATCGCACATACCCGATGTCACGGCTGGCACCGTCGTCGCGCAGCACGATGTCCTCGCCCCAGGTCCTGCCGCTGTCGCTGGAGAGTCTCGCCCGGATGCTAAACGGTTCAGCTCGATAGCCATAAACCAGGCAAAGGCGGCCGTCCTGCAATTGGATCATCGATGGGGGGTTGCCCACGCCTGTGTCGGCGACGGCCTCGCCTAGGTACTCCCAGTTCGCGCCGTCATCGGTGGAACGATAAGTGCCGATCCAGCGTTTTTCGTCGTCGCGCATGCGCACCGTGACCAAGATCTCGGTCTCGCTGAGCCGCACCGCGGCCGGCATGATCGAAAAGCCCACTTTCGGCTCGGGTCCGATCCAACCAAGCAACTCCCATGTCTCGCCGCCGTTCGTGGTGCGTACGCAGAGCGGGCGGCCTTCCTTGCCGTCGGCCTTGGCGACGGTGATGAACAACGTGCATTGGTCCTTGCTGTCGACGATGTAGTTTGTGCGCGGCGCGATGCCGGGCGTGTCAAAGTCCGGCAGGCGGAACGGCCCGTCCCACGTGCGGCCACGGTCATAGGAGTGAAATGTGCGCCCGATACCGGCATGGATGCTGTTAGTGCGGACGGTAAAGGCGAGGTCGGGATGCATGAAGTCGATTCCGCCCTCGTTGTCGCGGAGTTCCGGCAGGGTCACGCCGGGTCGCGTGACACCATGCAGGTACCCGCCTTCCGTCAGCAGGTAGCCGGCGGCACCCGGATCTTCGAGTGACCAAGTCTCGCCACCATCCATGCTGCGAGCCAACATGGGAATCTCGGGCTTCTCGCGGTCAATGTGGTGGCTCAAGCCTTGATCTTTGTACCAACCCTTGCCGAAGCCGACAAGGATCTCGTCCTCCCAGTTCCAAATACCGTGGTTGGCTGGCCAGCCGCCAAACATGCCCTTCTCGAAGTAGACCTTGACATGGCGAGGATCCGCCGCGCTCGCCGTGTCGGCTGTGGCCGGGTCGGACGTCGGCGGCCCAGAGCAAGCCGCCAATGCGAGCGCGATCAGCAATGAGATCGTGGGGGTGCTACGGATCATGCGTATCTCCTTGACTGCCCGGCGGTGCGGCGCGCTCCAGTGTCGCCACCGCCGGCACCCGCTAGTGTAGCTGACCATGCCACCGCAGGGCTCGGAGAAGAGCCACAGGCAGATTGCTACAATCCCCATCTATGACCCCACGCTTGTTGTCGCTGGCAGCTCTGCTGGCGGTGGGCCTATCGGCGCAGACCAAACTTCTCCGCTATCCCGACATCCACGACGACCGCATCGCTTTCGTCTACGCAGGCGATCTCTGGACCGCCTCGATTCAAGGAGGTCGGGCCATCCGGCTGACCGCCCATCCGGGCCTGGAGCTGTTCCCAAGGTTCTCCCCTGATGGTCAGTGGATCGCATTCACCGGACAGTACGATGGCGACGAGCAAGTCTACGTGGTTCCTGCCGATGGCGGCGAGCCACACCAGCTGACGTACTACCCCGCTCGTGGCCCGCTGGCGCCGCGCTGGGGCTACGACCACCATGTGTATGGCTGGACACCCGACGGCGCTGCCGTGCTGTTCCGCTCGACCCGCGAATATTGGGGAGCCAAGGACGGACGGCTCTACACGGTGCCGCTGGAGGGCGGGCTGCCCTCGGCTCTGGCGATGCCGGTAGCGGGCGCGGGCGACATCTCGCTCGATGGCAAGCGGGTGGCGTACGCCCCCCTGTTTCGGGATTTCCGCGCTTGGAAGCGCTATCAGGGCGGCTGGGCCCAGGATCTCTATATTTTCGACCTGGACAGCGGTACCGCGGAACAGATCACCGACCATGTCCGGAGCGACCGCGATCCGATGTGGATTGGCGGTGATGTGTATTTTGCCTCCGACCGCGACGGCACGCTCAACCTGTACCGCTATGTCACGAAATCCAAGCGGACACAGCAGCTCACCCGCGAATCGATCTGGGACGTGCGCTGGCCATCGAGTGACTCGCGTGGTCGGATCGTCTACGAACTGAACGGAGAGCTGCGTGTCTACGACGCCAAGTCGGGCAAGTCACGCAAGATCGCGATCGAAGTTCCCAGCGATGGCGTGGCAAGGCGACCGCGACGGGTTTCGGCCGCGGACAACATCGAAGACTTCTCGCTGAGCCCCAAGGCCAAACGGGCAGTGTTTAGCGCACGGGGAGACATCTTCACGGTTCCGGCCGAGAAGGGCCCCACGAGGAACCTCACCCAGTCGTCGGACGCGCACGACCGCTTGCCCAGTTGGTCACCCGATGGCAAGAGCATCGCCTTTGTGTCAGACATGTCGGGCGAGCAGCAGGTGCATGTCATCGATCACTTGGGCGGCCAGCCCGAGCAACTCACCGAGCGGGAAAGCGGGCGATTGTACCGCTTGGCGTGGTCCCCGGATTCGAAGCGGATCGTGTTCTCCGACCAGCAGGGCAAGGTCTATGTGCTGGACTTGGCAAACAAGCGGGTCAAGGAGATCGCCGACGAGCCGCGGGGTCGGATCACGGACTACCAGTGGTCGCCGCGCGGCGGCTACCTAGCATTCACGGTAAGCGTGGCTGCTCGCGTGAACTCAATTTTCATTTGGGATGCGGCCGACGACAACCTGCACCAGGTCGGCGGCGAGCTGTTTGACGAATTCTTGCCGGCGTGGGGGAAGAAGGGCGACTACCTGTATTTCCTCAGTGATCGCGAGTTCTCGCCGCTGATCTCGACGACAGAGTGGAATTTTGCGACCAACCGGCAGACAGGGATCTTCGCACTTGCCCTGCGCAACGACCTCCCGCACCCGTTCCCGCCCGAAAGCGACGAGGCGGAACTCAGTGCAGAGGAGCCGGCCGATGACTCTAGCAGTGCAGGCGAGAGCGCCGAGACCGCATCTGCCCCCGCTGGCGAGGGGAAGGATGACGAGCAAGCGGAAGAGCCGATTAAGATTGACTTCGACGGCCTCGCTGACCGGGTCGCCCGCGTTCCGGTTCCGGCCGATAACTATCGTGGCTTGACGGCTGTCGATGGCTCGCTGCTGGTGGTACAGAACGGGCCGTTCTACTACGGGCGCGGTTCGGGCGTCGAGGCGAAGGTCAAGATCTTCGACATCGAGAAGCGGGAGTTCAAGACGGTCACCGAGGCCGGGAACTTCGCGCTCTCTGCTGACGGCAAGAAACTGTTGATCCGCAAGGGCGGAGGCTTCAGGCTGGTCGATGCCAAGCCTGAGGCCAAGAATGCCAAGTCGGTCTCCACTGACGGGATGGAACTCGACTTGGTGCCGGCTGACGAGTGGACCACGATCTTCAATGAGGTTTGGCGGAGATATCGGGACTTCTTCTACGTCAAGAACATGCACGGCTACGATTGGCAGGCTTTGCGGGAGAGGTATCGTCCGTGGCTGGCGCATGTCAAGCATCGCTCGGACCTTAACTACGTCATAGGCGAGATGATCGGCGAATTGAACGTCGGCCATGCCTACATCTCGGGCGGGGACTACGAGATTCCGGACCGTCCTAGAGTCGCGTTGCCGGGAGCAGAGTTCGAATTGGACCCTAGCAGCGGTCGCTATCGCATCGCCCGCATCCTGCGAGGCCAGAACGAGGAAGGCGAGTACCGCGCACCCCTAACTGAGATCGGAGTGGATGCTCGGGTGGGGGACTATGTGCTCGCGATCGATGGCGGCGAGTTGCAGACCGGCATGAATCCATATCGGTTGCTGCGCCACAAAGCGTCACGGCCAGTGGAACTGCTGCTCAACGACACTCCTGCCTCGGCTGGTGCGCGCAAGGTCTCGTACCGTCCCATCGCGGACGAGTCCAACCTGCGCTACTTGGGGTGGGTGGAGGCTAACCGCGAGGCGGTGGCGGATGCCACCGATGGCAAGGTTGGATACCTGCACGTGCCGGACATGAGTTCGAGCGGCATCAGCGAGTTCATCAAGTGGTACTACCCGCAGCTGCGCAAGGAAGGCTTGATCGTGGACGTGCGCGGTAACGGGGGTGGAAACGTCTCGCAGATGTTGATCGAGCGGCTACGCCGCCAGCTTCTGGGCACACGCTTCTCGCGGACCAACGATGATTTCCGCACGTATCCCGGCGAGGTTTTTCTCGGGCACCTCGTGTGCCTGGTGAGCGAGAATTCCGCTTCGGATGGCGACATCTTCGCGGCGCGATTCAAGCAGGCGGGCCTTGGCCCGCTGATCGGCAAGCGCTCTTGGGGCGGGGTGATTGGCATTACCTCGCACGGCCCTTTGATGGATGGTGGGGACGTGCGCGTGCCGGAGTTCGCGACCAATGCAGTGGATGGCTCTTGGATCATCGAGGGACACGGTGTCGATCCCGACATTGTCGTGGCCAACGATCCTGAGGCTGTCATCGCCGGCCGAGACCAGCAGTTGGAACGAGCCATTGAAGAGGTGCAACGAAGGATTCGCGAGGAGCCGCGGCCACTGCCCCGGCGACCAGCAGACCCCGTGAGGATTCCCTAGAGGCATCATGGCGTCCATCGCGTCCTTGATCCACCTACGCAACCCTGCTGCCGTGCGGCGGGACGGCCGCTGCCCGCGCACGGTGACGGCGCGTCGACTGGCCGTGGCAGTCGGGCTGTGGGCCTTGCTCTCGGCATTGGCGCCCGCCTCGCGCTTGGCCGCCCAGGCGGCCGGCACGATCACTGCCGTAGCGGTGGTTTCGGGATCCAAGGCCGCAAGGGCTCACACTTCGCCTCCAATCGTTGCTGCGGAAGTTACCGCCCTGGCAGTGAGCCGAACGCGGACTTCCACGGAAGAGTTCGAACTGTTTGTGGACAGGTTGATTGGATCGCTTCCGTTCGGCAGTTTCGGGATAGGGAGGGCCTTGGCCAGTGATCCGGCCATGGGCGGACCGCTGCTGCCATTGGAAATGCCCACGCCGTTCTCTGTAGGCGAACCTGTGGGCACGAATCCATCCGAAGGCTTGCTGTTTTGGGCCGGGACTGCCCTCGCGCGTGACGTTAGCGGGACCGAGACCGATGGTCACGCGGTAATTGGCGGCGTTAAGATTTCGATCGCGAGTAATGCCGACCCGCACGCCAATGTCTCGATCTTCGACCTGTTTGATCTCAACACGGGAGCATCGAGAGCGGAATTTGGATGGACGGATGTGCCTGTGCAGGACGGTGCCTTCAGCGTCGGAGCAGAGAGCGGTGTGCTGCAAGGCAGGTTCTTCGGCCAAAGCCACACCGGTGTCGGAGGCCTCTTTCAGAGCGATGGGTTGGTCGGCGCTTTCGGTGCCCAGCGCCCGCATCCTGAAGCACCCACAATCGTGGACGCCGGGTCCGTGCCGAGGTCCGGCTCCCGGCCCGCGGCGACACGGCTCCTAGGTGTGGTCTTGGGTGGACCGCCGCCGCTCTATGAACCAATGGTTGGGGAGCTTACGGAATTCGATTCACCCTTAACTGACGTGCCCGTGCAGCTAGGAGAATTGTCTCAAGGCGCGATCGGCTTCGGCGAGATGAGTTTGAGCTTGCAAGGTATGGTCGGCGGCGAGGGCGGCGACCACGGTGAGCTCTCCATGGGCGTGCGGTTCGGCCTAGGGCTTGACGATCTGCTGCCCGTCTCACTCAGCATGCGAGTGGACGGCGTGGCGGGCCAAGCCGGCCATGCGGGCTACTCGGCCCTTGCGAGCGCGATCGAGTTCGACTTGGGGCAAGGGGATCAGTCCTTCCCGGAAGGGCTTGAAGCGACCACTCTGCTCGCGGGCGGCTTGGGATTCCTGGCGAATCCGATCCAGGGCGTTGCCCGCTGGAACGGGGTGTTGCAGGCCGAAGACATCAGTGACTCGCGCTGGCGGGGCAATCTAGTCAGAGGGGATGTCTCCATCAGCGTGAATCTGGAGCCAGAGCCGGAAGTGAACGTAGAATTCTCTAATCTAGCCGACCAAGGCGTCGGCCGATCCCGCGAGAACATCTCTTGGACATCGATCCCTGTCTCGAAGGGAAACTTTGTCGCAGAGGACGGTGCAAATCTGCTGCAGGGCGTCTTTGCGGGATTGGACCGCTCCAGCGTGGCGGGCATCTTCCAGTGGGACGGCCTCTCGGGAGGATTCGTCGCATCGGACATGAGCCTCGACGTTCCGCTGCTCCCAGTCGGTCAGAGCTCGCCGGACGCGCCGGGAGAGCACGTGCAGCTGCTCGTGAGCGTCCCTTCGCTCGATGCCGAGCGCAGTATCCTTGGCGCCATCGCAGAGGTCTCAATCATCGAGGCCCTGCTGTTGAGCTCGAGGCCTGTAGAGCCCGCAGGCGCAGTCAGTGCAAGCGTGTTTATCGAGCGGTTGCAGATCGCGGGTACCTTCATCAAGGGTGTCGCGTCCGATGTAAATGGTCTTGGCGGGTGGCTGGACGAGGGCTACTTCGGCGCGGCCGGGATCTACAGTATCGATGAAGATCTCGGCCAGCATCGCTGGGCTTCCGCGGCGCTGATGGTTGGGAACGGCTCATCATCCAACCCGCCCCACGTGGACGCCACGTGGACCGGCGATATGGTTGGCATCGATATCGGCGGAGCGGCGACTGACGGGAACTTGGTGCGCGGTCGCGCAAGTGTCAGTCTTCGCAGCGCAACTTACCTGCAAGCGACGGTCGCCTTCACGGGAATCGTCGATCAGACGAGCGGCTGGACGCGGCCCGACATGTGGTGGGGCGGCATTCCGGTATTGAACGGCCATTTCGGGTCTGCGACCTCGCGCGATCAGATTGCAGCGAGATTCTTGGGACGCGACCACCGTGAGGTGGCCGGCACGTTCGAGTGGAGGATGATTCAGGGCGCGTTTGGCGCCCGGATCGCCGAACCGTAGCATCTGGGCCTCTTGGGCCTTACCTTGCCGACGTTTGTCGTTGGCGGCCGACCGGTCAGTAGACCGGCGTCCCGTATGGCACGGGCGTCTCAACCCGCTGAATCTCGCTGACCCTAGCAATCTTCCAACTGTCTCCGACGCGCTCGAGAAAAATCTGCTGAACCTCGTTCCGGTCCGCGTAGACATATTCCACGCGCACCTGAGCCTCGTCGCCGGACTCCTCGGGCGCGTTCATGGCGATACCCTTGATGTCCCTGTTGCGCTCTCGAAGGAATTCCGCGAAGCGTTCTGGACCCATCTCCTCCATGCTCTGGCGGAGCGTGCGTTCCATCTGGCCCGCGTAACATTCCAAGTAGTCGCCTACCAGCCCGTCCCGGGCGGCATCCAGCATGGCGTAGATCACGTCTCTCGGTTCTTCTGGCTTGGAAGAACCGAGGCCCAAGAAGCCGCCATCGTCGCTGCCGCCAATGTCGAGGCGATCGAAGCCGCCCTGATACCAAGCGATGATCGCCAAGCCAGCAACGATGACGGTGACAGTAAGGGCTTGGGCCTTCGCATCCTTGCTCATGGTTGCGATGTCTGGCGGCCGCTGTCCCGCCGGATGATGTTCAGGTCGAGGTTGCCTTCCTCGTCGACGATGGTCTTGCGCAGGCGCGGCAGGATCTCTTCCATCGTCTCTAGGAACAACCGGCTGCGCGTCACCTCAGGATTGCGGGCGTATTCCGAGGCCAGTTTCTCGAATCGGGCGGCATCGCCGCGAGCCTCTTGGATGCGGCGCTCGCGGTATCCCTGCGATGCTGACAACATCTGCTGGGCTTGCCCCCGGGCCCTGGGGAGAAGGTCATTGGCGTAGCCTTCAGCCTCGTTGACGATCCGCGCCGCGTCCGCCCGGGCCGATGCCACGTCTCGGAACGCGTCGGCGGCCTCCGCCGGAGGAGTGACCGAGCGGATATTCAGGGTCGAGAGCACTACGCCCAACTCATGGCGGTCGATCAACTCTTGCGAGCGCCGACGCACTTCCTCTTGGATCGCGATCTTCTCCGTTGTGAGGACTTCATCCACTGCCCGCGTGGAAATCTGCCGCTCGAGAGTGGCTTCCACGGCGTTCGCGACAGCTAAGTCGACTTCGGCCGACCGGAATAGGTACTTCGCCGGTTCAGCGATGCTGTATTGCACGACCGCCCGCACGTTGAGGATGTTTTGGTCGCCACTTAGGAACTGGGAAAGTACCGGATTGGCCGGCAGGGCATTGGCCTCATCGGCAAGCTCTCCCCCGATGAACGCGCGCTTGAGTTCGCGGACTTTGAGCTTGTAGACCTGTCCGACAGGCCATGGCCAGTGCCAGCCCACGCCTGGCATGGCCTGATCGTTTGTCAACGCGCCGAAAGTTGTCAGCACCGCCTGTTGCTCGGTGCGCACCACGTAGATGCCCGAGACCAACCACAGCGCGACTAGCGCGGCTGCCAGATAGCGCGCGGAAACCTGCCGCAGACCCTCGGCGAGCTGTGCCATGGCCGGGTTGGTTGCCGGCGGCGCTGGGTGCGCGTGCTGGTGCATGGCCGGCGCTATTGCCCCCTCGTCAGCAGCCGCAGCAGTTCTGAGTCGGCGCTGAGGATCACGGTCGTATCCTCGTCCAGAGCCTTGCGGTAGGTTTCCAGAGTGCGAGTGAGCTTGTAGAAGGATTGATTCCGCGAATAGGCCGCACCGTAGACGCGAGCGGCCGCCGCGTCGCCTTCGCCCTTCGTGGTCTCGGCCTCCCTGTACGCCTTGGCTAGGATCTCTTCCTTCTTCCTGTCGGCTTCGGCTCGGATTCGCAGCGCTTGCTCCTCGCCCTCGGCGCGGTACTGGCGCGCGATCCGCTCACGCTCGGCGCGCATGCGCGCGTATACGCTCTGCTTGTTCTGCTCGGGCAGGTTGAGGCGCTTGAGGCGCACGTCCGCGATGCGGATGCCGTATTCCTCCAAGGCAGCGGTTCCGCTGCGCTCGGCCAGCTTGTCGAGCACTTGCTCTGTCTTGACCAGCCCGGGCGCAATCGAGACGATTTCTTCTAGATCGAGGCCGGCGATCGTCGCCGCCAGGCCTGACCAAACCAGATCGTGCAGTCGCATCTCGGCCGCCCTCTCGTTGCCCACGGCCTGCACGAACGCCTGGGGGTCGGCGATTTGCCACAAGGCATAGCTGTCGATGCTGAGGTTCTTCTTGTCCTTGGTCAGAAACTCCGAGCGCGGCGGGTTGTAGACCCGGAGGCGCCGGTCAAACAGCTGCACCTGATGCACCAGAGGCACCTTGAAGCTCAGGCCGGCGTCGGTAACAGTGCGGATTGGCTTGCCGAACTGCGTCACCAGGGCAAATTCGGTCTCCCGCACGGTGAAGAGAGCGGACCACGCTAGGACTAGGATTGCCAGCCCTATCAGAGGCTTCCGATAGCGCTCGAACAGACCGCGCCAGTCGAATGGTTCTCGGTCTCGGTGGTCGTGAGAGTGCTGGCCATGGGAGTGGTGCTCGTGCGCATGGCGGTCTTCCCCGTCTTGGTGATCGTGGGAATGGCTGTGCTCATGTGTGTGGTGGTGGTCGTGCATGGTCTATTCCCTCGGTTCGGCAGGTTCGAACGGCGGCGGAGGCTGCTGCATCTGGGCACCGGGGGGCACGACCAGCACGCCTTCGTCCATGGTCCAGAGCGTGCGTCGGCCCCCGGAAGAATCGATGATGAGCTTCTGGCGCCCCGGTAGGATTTCTTCCATGGCCTCCAAGTAAAGGCGCGTCGAAGTCGGGCCGGGGGCTGTGCGATAGGCCGATTCTAGCTGTTGGAAGCGAGCTGCGTCGCCGCCAGCGCGGTCTGTGCGGCTAGCCATGTAGGCCTTGGATTCTTGTACGAGCGCCTCGCCCTGGCCCCTGGCGAGCGCGACTTGCTCGTTGGCGTAGCCCTCGGCCTCGTTGATCATACGGCTCTTTTCCTCCAAGGCTCCCGCGACCTCGCGGAAGGCATCGACGACCTCTACCGACGGGTGCATGTCTTGGAAGCGCACGTGCCGCACACGCACTCCTGTGCCATAGGCTGCCAGCCGTTGCTGCAGTTCCTCGGCGGCACGCCGCTCGGTCTTGTGTCGGCCCGTGGTCAAGAGCGCGTCCAGAGAAACCGTGTTGACGACACTGCGCAGAGCCGCTTCCGATGCGGCGCGGATGACGGCCTCGGGATCCAGCTGCTGGAAGATGTAATCGTCGGGCCGCTCGATGTCGTAATGCACGACGGCGGTCATCTCGATCATGTTCTGGTCGCCGGTCAGCATCAGCGTCTCTTCGTCCTCGAGCTGAATGCGGCCGTCCCGGTGCTGGATATTCCATTCGTAGGACGGCGGTTCGCTGAACGCTGCTGCCTCGGACGTGCGGAAGCCGATCTCGATTGCGCGGATCTGCCTTGCCCGGACGCGCGTCAAGCGGTCAACGGGCCACGGCAGCTTGAAGTTCAACCCGGGCTCTTTGTTGGGCAGCACCCTGCGTCCGAAGCGCTCGACCACGCCCACCTCCTCGGTTCGGATGGTGAAGGCTGCGGTGGACGCCCACAGGACGAGCAGGATGGCGCCGGCGGGCTTTACGAGTAGCTTGCGGTTTTCTACCAGCCAAGCGAAGCCTGCGGCCGGGTCAATGCTGCGCAGCACGTCCAGGATTCCCCGCCAGAGTTGGGCAATGCCGAGTTGCGACCGCACCTGCTGCCACCGCGAGACTTGACCTGCCGGCCGCTCGATGCGCAGCAGGCGCACCGAGTTGAGCATCACGAAAATCGACGAGATCTGGTGGACGCCGGCGGCTAGGGCCGGTCCCATCCAGCCGATGCCGGCGATGTAAACGGCGACCACGTTCACCACCCCGGCGAAGAGGATAATGTTCTGCCACACGGTAGTGACAGCCCGCTTGGAAACGCCGAAGAGCTTGGGCAGCCTGCCGATCTCCGGATTGAGATCGACGACATCGGCCGCTTCGGCCGCAATGTCGGCACCAGACCCTGAAATGGCCACGCCGACATCGGCGGCTGCCAGGGCGGGTGCGTCGTTGACGCCATCGCCGATCATGGCAACCTTGCGGCCCTGCACTTGCAACTGCTTGATGCGGTCCAGTTTTTGCTCCGGTAGCAGTTCGGCTTCCACATGCGTGATGCCGACCACCCGTGCCATCGCGTCCGCCGCTTTGCGGCGGTCTCCGGTGAGGAGGATGATGTTGCTGATGCCCAGATCCTCGATCTCGTGGATCGCATCGTGAGCGCCATGGCGCGGTGTGTCGCGCAGCAGGATCGCGCCCGCGCAGCGGTCGCCATGGGCGACTAGGACTGGGGTCGCCCCAGCGCGGTCGGAGGCGGCCAGGTAGTCTTCGAACCCGAAGATGCCGTGGTCGTTCAGGAACGCCTCGTTCCCGGCGCGGACAACCCGTCCGCCGTGCGTGCATTGGGCGCCGCGACCTGGCACGATCTGCGCGTCTTGGAAGTCTCCGACGGCAATCCCGCGCTCCTCGGCGGTGCGGACCACAACCTTGGCGAGGGGGTGATCCGAGCTCGCTTCGGCGGTGGCTCCGAGCGTGAGCACCTGCTCTTCGGTGTGGCCTGGGGCCACCAAGATGTCGACGATCTCGAACTCCCCGGTGGTCAGCGTGCCAGTCTTGTCGAAGACGATGGTGTCGATCTTGGAGGCGGTTTGGACGACTTGTCCGCCCCGGGCCAGCAGGCCCCGGCGCGCCAATCCGCCGATGGCCGCGACCATCGCGGCTGGGGTCGCCAGGATCAGGGCGCAGGGGCACCCGACGATCAAGACGGCTACGGCCCGGCGCACGCGCTCGGCTGTCTCGACATCGCTCGAAAGGAAGTAGACCGCTCCGGCAGCCAGCAGGATTGCGGGCAGGAAGTAGCGGGCGTAGCGGTCGGCCTCTCGCACGACCGGGGCGGTGCGATGGTCGCGCGCTTCTTCCACCAGCTGAATCAGTCGTGCGAGGGTGGACTCTTCTGCGGCGTAAGTCACCCTGACGTGGAGCAGGCCGTGACCGTTCAGCGTCCCCGAGAACACCTCGTCGCCCTCGCCCTTGTCGCGGGGAACGGATTCACCCGTGATGGGACTCTCGTCGACTGAAGACTCGCCTCGCTCGACCTTGCCATCGGCGGCGATGCGCTCGCCGGCGCGGACGACAACTACGTCACCGGGCTCCAAGTCCTCGACATGGACCTCGACCTCCTTGCCGTCGCGCAGCACGCGGGCATGGTGGGGCAGCTGGTCTACGAAGCGATGAATCGCCCGTTCGGTCCGCCCGGCGGCCCATGCCTCCAGCCCCTCGCCGAGAAGCATGATGAACATGGCCTCGGCGGCCGCCAGATACTCGCCGATGGCGAGTGCGGCGCCGGCGGCGATGACAATCGCAAGGTCTGCTGAGATCTTGCGCTCGAGCAGCTCGGAAATGGCCCTGTAGAAGGTCTTGTAGCCCGCCAGCACCGCGAGGAAAATCGCGGTGTCGATTCCCAGCAAGGAATCGAAGATGCCGAACAGATTTAGAAGCAGCAGGACGCCGACGACGACCGTGAAGCCTACATACTTGATCTGCTCGCGCCGGTCGCGATTGATCGCGTGATCCTCGGAGACGACATGCACAGGTAGACAAAGATAGCAAACACGGCGGTCGTCCCTGCCACAGACGCAATCCGTTCTCCCAGTGAGATGGTGAGGGCAATGCGCCACAGCGTATTCGACGGGACGTGAGGCGTGATGGGCCTGCCACTGTGGGCCGGCCGACGAGGAGTCTGCGGGGGGAGCATCCTAAGCCGGAGATGGCTTGCACCGCCGAACTCTCGATATGCTGCGAGTCTCCCGCTCAGTAGCACCCCGAGGCGTCGAATTGCTGCGCGGCTTGCCGCGGCACGACCCCTTCAGCTTCGCCGTAGCGGCCGATCTGCTTGACCACGCAGCCACAGACCATGCCGACGACCGACCATTGCGGTCGGTCACGCTGCTTGCGATCGCTGAATAGTTGGCCAGAGCACCTCCGAGCTATCCCGGACCGGGATGCCCCCATTCTTCCGACGACTTCGTGCCGGAAATTGGAGCGAGATCGCGGAACAACTGGTACAGGGGCCACGGTTTGGGACACAACCAGATAGAGTGGGGGCGCAGGTCAGCTCTGAGGCTGACAAGAATGCGGACGGGTCTCTTTCCCGAGAAGAAGGCCCGTGCAGGGAATAAGATCGCCCTTAGCCGCCTCTGCCCAGTACATCGACCTTGACATGGCTGTGGAAGTCGCTCCTTGCCGTGAAGCAGCGGAACCCAGCCGCATTGGCTGCCTCAAGTACTTCAGGTGGTTCATTCAGTAACACAGCTAGCGGTGATGTCAGCCCGGGCTGAAGACCGTTGGGCCAAGCCAGGTCGAGTATCGCGCGTTGCCTGCCCGTAGCCTCGTCCGACAGCTCGTAAGTGACCTGACCGCGTGGCAGTCCCTGCTCCTCTACCCAATCGTTGATCGCTTCTATTTCCGCCTCTTCCGAATCTGTAGCGATACCCCCGATCGATTCACGGGCTCCGCCTGTAGGGGCTGTGACGGAAAGTGGTGCAGGTGCGGCTACGGAAGCGCCCAGCAAGCTTGTGTCCTCGTGCAGCAGCTCTTCGAACCGAAGATTTGCCTCTGCTGCCAAGAGCTGCCTCCTAGCCTCCAAGAAAGCGAGGTAGTTCTCGATCTTCCATAGATTGCGATCCAATGGAATCCATTGTGAAGCGAGCGCTCCAGGATGCTCGCTCTCGATCTCAGAGAAGTACACCTCAGGCAATTTGTCACCAATCTTGAGGTTGCACTCCTTTGTCAGAAAACAGAAGTTGGCCAGCGCATTGACTTCAGAACGATTGTATGGTTGCTTTTCGTAGCCATAGAGTTTGGCCTTCGGGAAAATGTGGTGCAGCTCAAGCTGATTCATCTTGCCCAGCGTATTCTTCTCCAGCTTGAGCCCATTGCACCAGTCTCGCGCTCCACCCATTCGGGTCAGCATGTAGAGAATTGGATAGAAGCGCGATCCCAAGCTCCAAGAATCGAAATGCCCGGGCTTCACACGAAGGGTTCCATTCCATAAACGGAGTTCATCGAGAAGCGTCTCTAGGCTATTTTCGGAGTCTTCCAGTACTGCAAGATCGCGGTCGATGTAGGTCTCGGTCGAACCTGAGAAGCGCCCCCACATACCTGCTTGGACGAACCAGAGAAGTAGCCTGTCTCGTTCGCGTTCACTGAGGCTTCCGTGTTTCCGATCCCTGTAACGCACCATGACAGGCAGGGCGAATCGACCGAAGAGGACACGGTCGTGGTCCAGTCCAAGCCGTCCGGCAATCATGTTGAGACAGGCGTCCAAGTGTGTAGTCGCCCGTTTCAGACCGTCCTGAATATCGATGGCGCTCTTGTCATGGAGAAAACTGAACTTCGCCTCGCCGGTAAGGACTGTGTTGACCGACCGAAGCAACCAATCGAGAGTAAAATCGTAGCCTTTTTCGTGCCATTCCTGCAGTTTGGCATTCATCGTGTTCCGTGCTTCGGGCCACTCGGAACATATCTTCGCGAGTGCCAAATCTCCCTTGGAAAGCTTTGTTCCGCCGCTGTTTACACGATTGAAGATGTCGACGATGACATCTAGCGTCTTGTCCGCACCGGTCACTTCTTCGACATGCAGATCGATTTCCTTGATCCCTAGCAACCTGGCTAGTCGCCCAGCGTAGTCGCCAACCCTCTGGCCATGTTCCGAGCTTGCGCCGATCTTGGTGACAAGTGTGCCTAGACCGTCATGACCCTCCTTCATCAGTTGCGTTACGTCTATCCAAAGCGGATCGTCTCTCATCTTCACGGGCTGGTAAAACTCGAAGGATTCCTCACCCAGATGAAACCGGAGCCCCGTAAAATTCCGGGTACTGCCGTCGAAGAACTCCGGTGCACGGTCGCGTATCACGCCATACAACGAGGTCATTCGTTGCTGGCCGTCCAGAAGTAGCTTCACGACTCCCGCTGCGAGCGGACCGTCGCCTCGATGCGCTGCCCCTGCCGATTCAGTAGTCCACACCAGCAGACCACCTACTGGATGTCTCTGGTACAGCGAATGAAACAGGCCGCGCACCTGCTCTCTGTTCCAGACATAGCCTCGTTGGAACTCCGGCAGGGCCATTTGCCCAGAATCGATGAAATCCAGAATCGTCGAGATCTTCATGCTGGTCCGCCTAGGTATGCGCACTCTTGGGGAATATCCCCCGAGGTGGTGTAAGGGGGGTGTTCCTTCCTACAGCCCACCGCTGGGGTTGACCGCTCATGCAAACTACCAGCCGTGGCAGTTCAGAAAGTTCATTATCTCAACTGGCCAAATTGGTGTCCAGTGTTGATGCAGTGCTCTGGCCGTTTACACGGATTCCTTGGCGTTCCGCTCGGATCGGGGCAGTCCAACGCACGTCTGCCACACTCAGAGCCTCGGACGGTCGGCCAGCGATGCCAGCCGGAGGCGGTCACACTTCATCACGAACTTGTTGCCAAGTCAGCGCTGATCCGCTTCTTGGATTGAACCGGGGCTTGTGGTGAGCGGAGGGAAATATCGACTGCAGCCTCGGCGACGTCGGTTGGAGTGGATCGCTGCCGCATGCGAGACCGTAGTCACTGGTGGACCGCCCGCCCCTACGTTTTCGGCTGGCCAAGTTGCGGATCAGCACATAGTAGAATCACTGCTTCATGCTCGAAAGAAGCTATGCGAAGGGGCCGACCATTCCTCTGATCGAAAGGTCGATCGGAGAACTGTTCGACGAGACCGTCGCCAACCACTCCGGCAAGGATGCGGTCATCTCGTGCCACCAAGGGTTGCGACTCACTTATGCAGATCTCCGTAGGCGCGTGGAGGAGGTGGCAGCCGGGCTGTGGGGCTTGGGAATCCGTTCCGGCGACAGGGTCGGAATGTGGGCCTCAAGCTGCGCGGAGTGGGTTTACTTGCAGGTAGCCACCGCCAAGATCGGGGCAGTCTTGGTCAATGTCAATCCCGCCTATCGCGCTCGCGATCTGGCGTACATCTTGGAACGCT
Source organism: Bryobacterales bacterium (assembly GCA_965207255.1). Lineage (GTDB taxonomy): Bacteria > Acidobacteriota > Terriglobia > Bryobacterales > UBA6623 > VXMF01. The sequence goes on from OZ242276.1 coordinate 4,582,393, forward strand.
CCGGGATAAAGGCCATCTTCCTGCACGAACAGGATGCCCGCGTGAACTACGCCGAAGTGCTTGAGGATGCGAGGAGTAGGGGCGACCACTCGCTGCATGCTTCCGTGCTGTTGGGAACCTCGCAGTGGGACCGCATGATCAGCGGTGGCGCCACCCCCGATCCGGAACCGAGAGACTTGCACGACGTTGTCAACATCCAGTACACATCCGGCACGACCGGGAGTCCCAAAGGGGTGTTGCTCACTCATCACAACCTAGTCAACAACGCCTACCTCGTTGGTGCCGGGCTGAGGTGGACGCCTGATGACATCCTCTGCATGCCGGTTCCTCTTTACCACTGTTTCGGTTGTGTCCTAGGTTCGCTGCAATGCATTGTTTACGGCACCACACTCGTTCTGCCTTCCGCGCAGTTCGACCCGTTGGCCACTCTTGAGGCCATCGATGGGCTGCGCTGCACGACGGTATACGGCGTGCCGACGATGTTCGTCGCCGAACTGGACCACCCTGAGTTCGCCAGTTTCGACACCACGAGTCTGCGCACCGGGATCATGGCGGGCTCGCCATGCCCCGTGGAGCTGATGAAGCGGGTCGTGCGAGAGATGCACTGCTCGGAGATGACGATCGCCTACGGCCAGACGGAAGCGTCCCCGGCCATTACGCAGAGCATGAGCGACGATTCGCTGGATGTCCGCACGGCCACGGTCGGGAAGGCTATGCCGTGTACCGAAGTGAAGGTGGTGGACCAGCAGACCGGCGAAACCGTCGAGGTGGGCGTACAAGGCGAGTTGCTGACTCGCGGCTATCTCGTGATGAAGGGCTACGACAAGGACCCGGAGAATACAGCCCGCGCGGTTGATGGCGATGGTTGGCTGCACACCGGGGACCTAGCCACGATGCGTCCGGACGGCAACTTGCGCATCACCGGGCGTGCTAGGGAAATGATCATCCGCGGTGGTGAGAACATCTACCCCAGGGAGATCGAGGAGTATCTGCACACGCATCCGCAGATCGCGGATGTGTACGTGTTTGGCGTGCCCGACGAGCGGCTCGGCGAGCGCGTTCTGGCGTGGGTCAAGGCGCACGATTGTGCGGGCCTTACAGAGGAAGCGGTCAAGGCATTCTGCGATGGACAGATCGCACACTTCAAGATTCCCGAGTCCATTCGGTTCGTCGACGAATTCCCGATGACAGTTACCGGCAAGGTGCAGAAGTTCGTGATGCGGGAGCGCGAGATCGAACTGCGCGGCCTCGGCAAGGCCGCCGCGGTGGAGACGGCCTGATCAGCCGCCGCGCTGCAGGTCGGCTTGCTTGAGCACCCATTCGCGGATTACGGCGTAACCGGGATCGCCCTCCTCGTAGCGAACCCCGCCTTGGTGCCCATCCTCGTTGCCGGACTGGATATTGAGCGGCTTGCGCAGAAACTTGCTCTTTTCGACATCGTGCACGTCGACGCGTTCTTGCATGCGGCGGTAGTTCCCCAGCAGCGCCTCGGGCGGGATGTAGCCGGCCGCGTCCGGAGCCTCCAAGTACAGCGTTGGCACGCGGCCCGGCACGCCGTGGCACGAGATGCAGGCGCGGTTGTCTCGCGAGTCGATCCGCGCCATCTCCGTGAAGACGTAGTCCCTGAAGTGGATGATGTCTTCGATCCACTCGTCTGAATCCGCCAGCGGGCGGACGTCGCTGCCCTGCTGGGCCTTGCTCTCTTCGCTGATGATTTCGCGCAAGCGCTTGCCGTAGACCTTGTCGTCGCTGTTGAGAACGTTCTGGATGCGGGTGCGGTAGAGCGGGCTTGGCTCGCGGTCGATCCACGCCGCCAAAGCCTTCAGGACTTCGGGATGACGGCGCAGCGCGGTCTTGTTGGCTAGGGCGATCGCCCGCTTGCGCACATCCTCGGGGGACTCCTCGGAAAACCAAGAGGTGAACATGCCGATCAGCCTGTCCTTGGCCTCCACGATGGGATCGATCACGTCGATGCCCAACTCATCCTTGGTAAACAGCGAGCCGGCGGTCTCGCCGGGCTCGAGCTTGAGGTAGTCTAGGCCGAAGATGTAGTTGGGCTCGGCATCTTCGTTGGAGCCGACCATGCGGAATGTCAGCTGGTTCTGGCCGGCCTCGAACTGATGCACGCCCAGCGACACCGGGCCGGGAGCAGTGAGGCTGTCGCGGTAGAAGTCGATCGGGTCGCCGATGTTGTCGCCATTGAGGAATGGTTGGACAGTACCCATCTCGCGGTCGTGCAAGAACGCCGCGATAATTTCGTACGGCCCCCCTTCGGGGGTTTCCACCCCGAAACTGAGTTCATGGCCGGGCAGGCCTTCGCGCCACCACAGGATCGTATTGCGGCTGGTGAGGCCGTCAGGCACTAGTTGCTTGGTGGTGCGTCCGCCCGTCAAGCTCAAGACCTCCAGATCTTCGGCCTCGGTCGCGCCTTCGATGGCCTCTTCGATGGTGGGTCCGCCCTCTTGATAGCGCAGCATCCACTCGGTCGACGACAGCCAGAAATGCGCGTCCCCGCCCACATGGTCGAAAGCGGCACGGCGGTGAAGTGTGGGATTGTTCCCCAGCACCTGGCCCAGCAGCGCGGCTCGTTCGCTGTCCGCCGGCGATTCGTTCGTTGTGCTCGGGGCCGGCCGCCCAAGCAGGTGTGGCACGGCGGCAACCGGGGATCCTTGCGCTGCCGGCACGAGCAGTCTGAAGAACTCCTGTTCGGCTTCCGAGTTGTCCTCTCCGTCGCCGAATTGCCAGCGCACCCTGGACAAGAAACGGACGAGCGCCTCGGCATCGTCCTGTCGGCCGGCCTCGAGGAAAGCGTCGAGCTTGGCAAGTAGCGGCCGGATCGTCTCGGGATCGGCGGAGAGCCGCAGGGCGCTGGGGTTGGACAGGGCCTTGGCCGCGGCCGCGACCTGTTCTAGGTCGTCGCTTTGCAATAGTTGCAGCAGGTGCTGCTGCAGCCGCGCCGAATTCACGTTGGCGGCACCTTGAAGCGCGATGGACCGCCACGGCACCTGCCCGTCATCCCTGCGTGTCTGGTAGATGTTGAGCAGGATGTCGCCGATCAGCTCGGTCGCGCCAGGTGTCGAATAACCAAGCTGGCCGGGTCCGCCATCGCCCCCGCGCTCTTGGAAATGGGTTGCCGCGACAGCCGCCAAACGCTGCTCAAGCAGGTCGCTACGGTCCACCTCGCTGCGACGGGCAGACGACAGCATCTGGTATAGGTCTTGCAACTCGCGGTACTGCTGCTCGCGGTTGTCGGTACCGGTTTGGTTGGCGATCTGTCCGTTGACAATCAGCAGCGAGGTGGTCGAGTAGCGCATCGCGGTCTCGACGTGGCTGCTAGGCTCGGGCCGGAGCAGTGCGCTGACCCAAGCACGGTTGATGCGCTGGCGCAAAGGCGGGTTCCAGACCCATTGGTGCCAAGCTGCCTTGAACGCATAGGAACGCACCCCGGGAAATGGGTCCCGCATGGCGTCAGCGAGCAGGGCGGCCAGTTCGTTGAGGTCCACCTGCGAGCCCGGCCCGACAAGATCGGCGCGCATGATCAGGGCTTGCAGGACCGATTGGCGCGTGCGCTCGTCACCGCTGCGGTAGGCAGCCAGCACGGCTGGCCAGCCTTGGTCGTCCAAGAGCAATTGGCGCATGGACCAGAAGGCCGCCTCGCGGCACGTTTTGACCGGATCGGACAGGCCAGAAATCAGAGCGGGAATGCCGGCGGCGGCAAGCGAGCCGCCTATGCCGAGGTAGCCGTAATAGCGCACCTGCGGCATTTCGTCGGCGGTCGCGGAGATCATCAAATCAGCCAGGTCGGGCCTGCCCGTGGTTTGCAGCGCCCGGACACGGGACAGCTTTTCCAGAGGGGATTCGTCGGGCCGCGGTTCGAAATCGCTGCGTTCGAACGGCTCCGCATCGCCTGGAAATAAGCGACTCAAGGCGCGAATGACGTAGGCGTTGGTGACAAAGCCTGTCTGTGCAGAGCGGTTCCAGAGACCGTATTCGAACTGCTTGTCGAGCAGCCACTGCACGGCTCGCTTGACCGGCGGGCTGTCCGGGCCGTGGCCTGCTGCTCGCAGAGCAATGAGCGACACCGCGGTCGGCGCGGGATCGCCCTCTTCGTCGATTCGGTTCCAAGAGTCCGTCGCCTGGTCATGCACTCCCAAGTCGAAGCCCCACGAGCCGTCCTCTTGTTGCAAGGCCAGCAGCCGCTTCATGTCGCGGTCCACTTGCTTCTGAAACGCCGGCAGCAGTGGTTGGACGCGCTTGCCCAACTCCGACTCAGGGTCGAAGTTGGCAAGTTCCTCGCGCGGGAGCAGATCGTGAAAGAACTCGATGCGATGCCCTAGATCGTCGGTGACCCTGAGCTGCATATCGCCGGTGGCGACGATCTTCTCTGCCTTTTCGACCACTCCGGCCAAGTACTTCTCTTCGCCGCTATCGCGCCACGCCCGCTCGAGGATTTCGGCCGCAAACTTGAAAACCACGTTCGGGCCGAAGTTGGAGCCCTTGCCTGCGGCGTTGATGCCCTGCGGATCATTGGTTTGCAGCACATAGTTGGCGGTGCGCTTTTGCTGGTAGGAGTGCAGCTTCTTGGGTTTGAAACTGCGCTCGTGCTGTACCACGTTGCGGCCTGCCACGCGGCTGCCTGCGGGCGCGTCGCCAAGATCGTTGGGTGCCAGCGACGTGTTGACGGCGGCGTCTACGAGTTCATTCGTCGGGCGCAGGCTCTCGTACATCGTGTTGACGAGCCTGCGATGGTTCTGGACCGTTCCGTCCGGGCGGTAGCCGTGCCGCAGGGCGTCGGCCACGCCCCACACCCCGCTCTGGGTGTGACAGCTCATGCAATTCTCGCCGAACAGGCTTGAGCCGTCCCGGACTCGGCGATGGACGGCGATGTTGCGCGGGCGGTGGATCAGCCAGGCATCGATTTCGGCTAGGTGGTAATAGATTGATTGGCGCAGTGCCTGTTGCGGGGTCTCGAATGGTGCCCGTTCTGTCAGGCGGACTTCTAGTTCGTAGCCCGGTTGGTTGGCTTCGACCCGTAGGTAGTAGGTGCCGCCGGGATGCACGCGGCGGGTGACAAACGAGCGGTAGTTGTCGTCCTGCTGGTGGATGCGCTCGTTGACGTCGCGGCCGTCGTAGTAGGTGTACACCTGCTCCGGGCCGGGGATAACTTCGGTGTCGGGATGGATGTAGGGCACGGCCACGTTGTTGCCAAAATCCTCACGCTTGGCGGCTTCGCGATGCTCCAACTCTTCGGCGCTGGGAGTGCCCGGCTTGTATACACGGATGCGCGCGCTGACGACCGGCTCGGCCATCTGCAGGTTGGCAGTTAGGAGCTTGATCTTGTCGCCGCGGTACACGAAGCGGTACCAGTCGTCAGGCGAGCTCCCCGGGGCGGCGTTGTCAAAGTACTCGAGTTCGTCGGCTCCGCCGATGACGCGCAGGACTTGGTCGGCGTTGCCAGCTGCGAAAGGCAGCACGACGGCCTCTTCGGGCGTATTGTTGGGCTCGGTCTCGAGCACGATGTCGCCCGCGGAGGTCTTGGGCACGGGTGTGACGGAGACATTGATCTGCAGGTCGCTGATGGAGGGTGTCTGTGCCGGCGGGATTGCGGCAAGCCGGGCAAGGCCGCTGTCTCGGTGGTATGGCGAGGGGAGCCAGGGCCCTTCGGTGACGGTCGTCAATTCGAGTTCGTAGGTGCCAGTGCGCGGTGCCTTGTACACCAAGAACACATCCGGATCAAGAGCATGCAAGATCTTGGTCCAGCCGTTTTCATCGCCCCGAACCAGATCGCCCCGGCTCATCGACGCACTGCCTTGGGCGGTGCCCAGCGGCGGTCCGCTCCACCGCGCCGAGATGCGGCCGTCGTCAGGCAGTTTGCCCGGGCTGGCGACCCCGACTTGGATTTGCACGGTCTCGCCTTCGGCTAGCTCCCACGAGTGGTTCCAACCGCCGTCGAATTGAATGGTCTCGCCAAGTGCCGCTCCTGCCATCAGGACACCTGCGCACAAGCCGAACAGAGGCCCGCGGCAGAGGCCACTCAGCCCGATGAGGTACGTCCGAGCGCGAGCGGTTCGGCCCTTGGAGTGCGAAGGTCTGAGGAACGAAGGGATGCGACGGGCTGTATTCAGGGCGGCCATGATGTAGATGCCCCCACGTGCCTAGGCAACTCCGCCTGCAGGCATTCAAGCCACCTGCGACTCAGCGTGAGCCCAGCTGAAGGCTCGGGCGCTGCAGGCTGCGGTCAAGCGGCCTGACCAGCGAACACCATTATAGAATTGCAGGGCCATCGAAGGGTGCGACCGTTCGCTAGCAACGGTCGCCGAGCTTGGCTGCAATGTCGGCGGCGATCTGACGGCCGTGGAAGCGGCCGTCCTTGATGAAGTTCTCGTTGGTGTGCGTTCCGGCTGCGATCGTCTCGGAGACGGACACCCCGCTCCGGCGCTCTCGAGCGTGCCCGGGTCGGTGCGTGGTTTCCAAGGCTGCCCGTCGAATGAGTAGCCCGCAAGAATCGTGCGTCGCACCGGTATAGGGCGCTCAAGGCCCCACCGTTAGGTATTCCTCGCCATCTGATGGCACCATAATGGAGACCTCCATGACCTCGCCCGGTCGGACCAAGGAGATGGTCTTGCCGATCTCACGGGTGCGGAGACGGATGTCGGGCCAAGCGGTAGCGAGCAAGACTACGATTCCGATCGCTCGCCCCGACAAGTTCTGTTGGTAGCGAATGTTCTGATCAGTCGTGACGAACACCTCGTAGCCCCCGCGTTCGGCTAGGTCGAGCAGCACCCCGTTGTCCTTATCCGACCAGCCTTTTTCGGCAAGGGTATCCACGGTGTGCGCCTGAAGGTAGCGCCGCAATGGTGCTGGAGTCCCTTGATCGAACAAAACCTTCAATGCGCCACCGCCGCCCGCAGGGCCTTTGCCTCGTGTTCGAGAACGACGCGGACCTGTTGCTCATTCACACCGGGGAACCACTCGACAAACTCGTTGATAGTCGCACCACAGGCGAGATTCTCGTAAAGTGCGACGAGTGGAATCCGCGTGCCCGCAAAAACCCACGCGCCGCTAACTTTCCCTGGCTTGCGTTCGACGGCGGCACAGCTCTCCCAGTCAGCCATCTCCGTCACCTCCCACTTGCACACTATAGTCTGTCGCGCACGGGGAATGCGCACCCAATCGGGCCAGACATGCGAAACCGCAGTCGGTCATTGCAGTCGTGTGGTCGCTCCTACGGGACCGCTCGATAATGGCCTCGTCAGATCTTTCTCCTGTTGCGTGAGATCGCGTAGTTGAGGTGCCTTGGCCAATCCAAGACTTACAATGTACTTCCGGACTGGAGCGAGCTGTGAAGCTGAAGGTTGTGATTCGCGAGGCAGAAGAAGGCGGCTTTTGGGCGGAAGTGCCAGCCATTCCGGGATGTGCCACGCAGGGAGACACCTTCGAAGATCTGCTGAGCAACATCTACGAAGTAGTCGAAGGTTGTCTGTCGGTCGAGAATCAGGAGGTTCCTCTGTCCGGCACGGACGGATTAATTGAGATCGCGGTGTGAAGACCGCCACCGGCAAAGAGTCTTGCCGGGTTCTCCGGTCGTGGGGCTGGCCGTTGAGACGGATCGAGGGCAGCCATCGCATTCACACGCGAGCGGCCATCTCGGCCCGTATTTCAGTGCCGGTCCACGGGGACCATGATCTCAAGCGCGGCCTGTAGAGGCACCTCACGAAGATCGCACGAATTCAGGAGTCTGATCTGTAGCCAAGGACGAAGCAGTTTGAGACAACCTGACACCGTCAATTCTGCTACGCCGACATCTTCTCCGCATCTGAAGTGTGTTCGGTCGGTGTGCCGATGGGCGGTACTGATCGCTACCTGCTGCCGCGAAGTTTGGCAGTGATGTCAGCGGCGATCTGACCGCCGTGGAAGCGACCGTTCTCGATGAATATCTCGTTGGTGTGCATTCCGGCCACGATCACCCCGGCGAGGTATACCCCCCTCCGGTCGCTCTCGAGCGTGTTCGGGTCGGTGCGTGGCTTCTGAGCCTGCTCGTCGAAGACGATACCGACGCTAGCTAGGAATTCCGTGTCGGGCTGGTAGCCAGTCATGGCCAAGACAAAGTCATTCTTGATCGCCACGGGTCCGTCGGGCGTACCTAGGTGTAGCGTGCCAGGTTCGATGCGTGTCACCGTGCTGCCCAAATAGGCTTCGATCTCGCCGTGTTTGATGCGGTTGGAGATGTCGGGCAGGATCCAGTACTTGATCTTGGGGCTGAGTTCTGGATGGCGGTGGACTAGGGTGACGCGGGCGCCGGCCCGGTGGCATTCCAAGGCGCAAATGGCGGCTGAGTTCTGGCCGCCGATCACCGCTAGGTCGCAGTCGAAGAACGGGTGTGGCTCGTGATAGTAGTGATGCACCTTGGGCAGGCTTTCGCCAGGGACCCCCATCAGGATCGGGATGTCATAGAATCCCGTGGCGAGGATGACCTTGCGAGCCGAATAGGCGCAGGCTTGGCCGAGGCGGTTGGTGCTGGCAATCGAGAACGCGCCGTCGCTGCCGGTGACCTTGTGGACTTGCTCGTACTGCTGGATGTCGAGCCGGTAGTGGTTGGCGACCCGCCGGTAGTACTTCAAAGCCTCGCCGCGAGTGGGCTTGTCTCGGACCGCCGTCATGGGGATGTCGCCGATCTCGAGCAGTTCTGGCGTCGTGAAAAAGGTCAGGTTTGTCGGGTACTTGTACAGCGAGTTGACAATGCAGCCCTTCTCGAGTGTCTTGACCGTGAAGCCGGCCTTCTGGACTTCGATCGCGCACGCGAGCCCGGTGGGCCCGGCGCCGACCACGATGACGTCTACGGATGTGTCTGCCAACCCACAGTATAGGAACGGCTGCGAGAGGGTCCTATGTGGCAACGGGCATGGGCGTCGACCGAAAGGGTGCCACAACGGCGAGTGACCAGCAAGCGTTCAGGTGGCTATCCCAAGGATCCGACGATGTTGCGGTTTGCTATCGTGACGGGCCGAAGTCTCTCTCAGCCTCCGTTTGGCGCGGGATTGCATAAGGCGACATGTGGTGGGTCCGACGCGGAGCTGCTTTTCTGACGGGAGGCTCGGAGAATCCCTGTGTGGTGGGTCCGAGCATGCCTCTTCGAAATGAGGAGCTTGTGAGATTTGCGCCCCGAGCGTCCGCTCCGCGCAGATCCGTTCTGTCGAATAGCGCTCCTCGGAGGTCCGCGCTGCGGAGGTTTGCATTCCTAAGGTCCGCGTCCTGGAAGTCGGCTCCACGCAGACCCGCCTTCTCGAAATTCAAATTACACAAAACGGACCCGGAGAAATCTCCGTCAGCGAGGTTCGTGCGACAGTCATCGCGTCCGTCTGATTCGAGCCAGATCTTGTGGCGTGCCAGCACATCTGCCAAGGTCTGAGCGCCGGGCACGGACTGCTCGATGACCGCGATCCTCAACGCAAGCGCACGGTCGTCGGTGGTGGCAACACCTCTCAGCAGTGCGTCTTCTTCAAAGGCTTGGCGATACCGATCTGCGAGATCCTCGTAGTCTCTGCTGAGGCTGTCCGCCCGTTCGATCTGATCCGAAGAGAGCCCGTTCCCGTGCGTTCTGGCCAGAAATCCGATGTCGAAGAGGTCTCGCGCTTTGACTCTGTCATCCGCTGGCTTCATCTCTTGATCGAACAAGGCTGGAAGTCGGTAGGTGCGAATTCCATCGACGAAGACAATGTCGTCCGGATTCGGCTCTGACCGGGAACTCAATTCGATCATCAAGAGGCGATCTGCGCCGGTGTCCGGGTCGATGTAGTGAGCCTTGAAACGCTGTCCCTTCCAAGTCTCGTAGTCATGGATGAATTCCGACATCGAAGCGCCACCGTCCTGGAGGCCATCTCGCACTTGGTTCTCGATGGAGAACCGATTGCCGCAGTCATCGAAGTCGAGGTCTTCCGAGTGGCGATCTAGGCCACAAAGGAGTGCTAGCGCCGTTACTCCCTTCAACACGTAGGGCGTGGACTGCAGCCGAAGTGCAACCGCCCTCATGAGGCCTTCATGCAGCTCTTGTTTCGGTGTTAGTCGAATACCACGGTGGGCAGCCATGCTTCGTGGAGCTCCAATTCTTCGGGGGGCAATTGTTCGCGCAGAGATTTGAGGTACTCCTCGACCAAGTGCTCGATGCGTACCGGTGTGCTGAGCCATCGGTTGATGCATCGCACCGTGACGCGTCTCGGGTACTTCGCGCTCCAGCAACCTCGCGTGTCAAGGAGCACGTAGTCCGCAATTGCTCGATAGTGGTTGGCGACCCATACTGGCCCGGAGCCCGGGGGGATATATTCCCCTTCTAGGATGTGGGCCATATTTCGCACACACTTGCTGCCTAGGCTTGGTGTCGTATCGGTGAATCCCCCTGGCCCCGCAAACGTAAGCGTGCGGGGACTGTCCTTTAGCGTTACGAACGGCACGCTACCATGCCAGTCCCCGGTATCCTCGCCAGGAAGCCGCAGATTGAGGGCGGCATGGTACGAGAGATAGCGAGTTGGGGTCGTTACTGGAATCCGGACTGCGATATGGTACTCACCCATGGACGGATGCCACATGGTCGGCATGAGATCCACTGAGCTTGCGCGAGACCTCTCAGTTCCATCCAAACACGAATTGTGGTGCGTGTCAATCAATCTACTCTAAATCTTCTTGATTTTTTCGTTATATGTTTCTATCTAGACAGTGCAATGTACTGCTGGGCGCATTTCGCTTCAATCAAGTGGAGGATGTTCGTCCGGTCCGGTCTCACCAAGTCGAATCACTGGACTGAAGCAGATACCAATCTGCGACAAGATACTGAATGGTCGGATTCTAAGCGCCTAGCCCAGTTGCGGCGATGGCTGGCCTTCCGCCCGGACCCAGACCATGCCCGCCCACTTGGCGTTATAATTGGTATTATATAGATCAGTGCCGCTATGCTCTCGTTCAAGATCACTACCGTAGGTTCGTCTTCCGGCATCATTCTAACCAAGGAGGCAATGTCTCGTCTGAAAGTGAAGAAGGGCGACATCCTGTATCTGACAGAAGCGCCGGACGGTGGCTTTCGCCTCACGCCGTACGATCCCGAGTTTTCTCGCCAGATGGCTCTCTCTGAAGAGATCATGCATGATGACCGCGAGGTACTGCGGGCGCTAGCGAAGTGACAGGTGGCGACCGCGGGCGGTGGCGATGGGTCACATTGGACGTCGTACTTGCGATTCATGACCGTCAGCTAGCCGAGCACGGCGGAGCAGCCGGCATACGCGACCTCGGTTCGATCGACTCGGCTCTCGAACGTCCGGTCAACCTGTGGGCTTATGGTGAACCTGACGCTGCCGACCTCGCCGCGTCGTATGCCCACGGTTTGGTTTCCAGCCATGGATTCGTCGACGGAAACAAGCGCACGGCGTGGGTGGCGGCTCGCCTGTTCCTGCTTGATAACGGCTACCGACTGAGCTTCGATCCATTCGACGCAATCCGGACTGTTGAGAGCCTTGCCGCGAGCCAGATCTCGGAAGCTGACCTCGCAAGGTGGTTCCGCGTTCGCTTACTCGATTGAAGGAAGAAGAAAACGCGCGTCGAAGAAGCGAACAGCCGAGAGGGGCCTCCGAACTGCGAGAGCCCGGCATTCTGGCGACGCAACGCATGCAGTGTTGGGACCCAACACATGCATCGCTCTTGGGTGCCGCGCTCTGGGCACGGCCCGCCGGCATCCCGCTGCTCTTCGCTGACGAGCTGCGGCCCGAGGTGATCGGAGCGCACGGCAACCCTTAGATCCAGACATCGGACCTCGCCCGAGAATTGGACAACCGACACCGAGGGACCAAAGCTGCTACGCTGCACGGCGATGCCGGCACGAGCCCTCTTGTTATGTCTCGTCGCGATTGTATGGCCGCGGGCCACGCCCCTCCCGGCGATCGACACGCCAACCACCGTAATCGACCATCCGACAGCCAATGTCGTCGTCAAGCTCGAGTTCGGCCTGCGGGCGACTGAACCGCAGCGCTGGACGGGCCAGGCCACCGTCGAGCCCGGCTCTGTCCAGGCCGTATGGGGCTGGCACTTCGATCGGCCCGACCGCGTCATCGGGGCTTCTGGCTGGGATCTGGAAGCCCGCTGGTACAGTCCGCCCGATGCCCTCTATCGCCAACGCTCGGAATTGCCTGGTGGCACCAAGATTCTCCCCAATGGCGTGTATCTCAGCGTCGAGGCTCGGCCTGGTTCGACGGTTTCGGTCAACACGAATCGAGGCGATTTCTCGTTTGCGCTCGCAGAGCTCGAGCAAACGCGGCGGATCGAGCTGCTCGACGGGAATGTCGCTGCGAGCGTCGCTCCCGCAGTGCGAGCCTTGACTAGGGGTGAGGCAAGCCAGCACGACTACCCCGCTGCGGCGATGACCGAGGCTGGCCTCTTCGTTGCTTGGACCACATTCCATAACGAAGCCAACACGCTCTACCTCGCTTGGAAGCAGCAAGAGGCGTGGAAGACGTTTCGAGTGACTCCACACTGGGGTGACTATTTCGGCACGGCTTTGGCGAGTGATGCGGAAGGGCGGATCCATGTCTTGTGGAGCGAGTACGCCGATGGTCGTTGGAGGCTTGTAGACAGAGCCTTCGATCCAGCCTCTGAAAGCTGGGATCCGGAGATCTACGTATCTCCGACAGGCACGCGACAGTACTTCCCCGTAGCCGTGACGGCGACGGACGGAAGCCCGTGGGTGGCGTGGCAGGAATTCCACGGCGACCAACTTGATGTCATGGCGGCGCGTTTCGGCGACGACGGCTGGTCCGACCCAATAAGGGTCAGCGAGTCCGACGCCAACGACTGGTCTCCTGACCTCGCGGCTGGCCCGGACGGGTCCGTCTGGGTCGCATGGGACGGCTACGAACGCGGCAGCTATGACATCTTCCTCAGGCGATTGCTGCCTGATTCCGCCGACGCAGTCATCGGGGTTCCCGCGGATCGCAACCGTGCGATCGAGCCATCCGTTGCAGTGGATGCCGCCCACAGAGTGTGGGTGGCTTGGGCCGAGAGCGGCCCCAATTGGGGCAAGGACTGGGGCGTGTTGGGCCGCCCGGGAACACAGTTGCGAGCCACCAGCCAAGTGCGCGTGGCCCGCTATGCCAACGGTACCTGGAGCGAGCCGCTCCAATCGCTGCAACAGGCTGTTCCGGCATGGATGTCCGACATGCACGAATATCCGGAACTGGTCATGGGACAACAGGGCGTCCCACACCTGTTCTTCCGCAAGATGATCTTGCGGCTTCCTGTGGAAGAGCACGAGTTGAAGGTCAAGTTTGGCGACGAACAGCGGCGCATGCAGCCTTGGTACGACACCATCCGAGCGATGTCGTCGATCCGCATGACGGCCTTTGACGGAGCGCGGTGGTCGCCGACGACAGATCTTCCGCTCAGCTCAGGCGGCGCTTACACGCAGCTGGCGTTCGCCAAGCTCGACGGGGCGGCGGTGGCTGTTTGGGCCGGCGACGGGAGAACTTACCAAGATCCGCACGTGCACACCTCCCAGCTGCTCTATGCGAGCCTCGACCTGAACATGGAATCCGCTGCCGCAGAGAGGATGCGCCCGTACCGGCCGGACTCCCAGCCCTTTCAGGATGCCGCTCCGACCGAGGCTGCCGATCTGCAGCGAGTTCGCAGCGCCCGCTGGGACGACAAAGCACCGCTGCAGCTTTTCCGTGGGGACTTGCATCGCCACACCGACCTGTCTGCAGACAGCCAGCGGGATGGCGACATCTTGTTCCAATACCGCTACGCGCTCGATGCCGGGGCACTGGATTTCTTGGCCGTGACCGACCATTCCGGGGCCGAGCGGCTGCACTATTACAGATACCAATGGTGGAAGACGCGCCAGATCGCGACCATGTTCAACCAGCCCGGCCGCTTTGCAACATTCTTCGGCTACGAGCGAACGGTCACTTTCCCTGGCGGTCACCGCAACATCATTTCGACGCGGAGAGCGGCGCAGCCGGTATTGATCTCCGACGAGGAGTTCACTGGCAACGAGAGCTGGTCCGAGCGCCTTTATCCGGCCTTGCTGAGGCACGGTGACATCGCGATCGCCCATACGACTGCCGGAGGGGGCGGTACGGATTGGCGCGATAACGACCCCAGGGCGGAACCGGTCGTGGAGGTGTTCCAAGCGCTGCGAGGATCTTACGAAGAGCCGAACTCTCCTGGAAAGGCCGGCACAAACCAGCCCGCAGGTTTTGTTTGGAGCGCTTGGAAGAAGGGCTGGAGGATCGGCTTGCTGTCCAACTCAGACCACGAGTCTACGCACCAGTCCTATGCGTGCGTGTGGGCTGTTGAGCTCACCAATACAGCCGTCCTCGACGCGATCAAGCAACGGCGCAGCTACGCGGCGACGGACAATATCGTGCTGCAGTTCGAGGCAACCTCGAACGGTGCGCGGAAGGTGAAGATGGGCGGCGAACTTGCTGCATCGGACCCACCATCGCTCAGCTTCCGAGTCTCCGCCACCGCGCCTGTGGATTCCTTGGAGATGCTGCGGAGCGGGGAAGTCGTGTACTCCTCCACGCCTGGCACGGCCACGGTGGCTGTCGATTTCCGCGACGAAGACGCACCTAGCCATGGCTCGGCGCACTACCATGTGCGGATCGTGCAGCGCGACGGTCAGATCGCTTGGTCTTCCCCAATCTGGATTGATTTCTAGTCGCTCAGCATTAGCAGTCAGGAGGTATCCATGCGAATCGATGGAAAAGTTGTGGTCGTAACCGGAGCCGCCCGCGGAATTGGTGGCGCACTGGCCGAGCGTTTCGTGCGGGAGGGAGCCCGGGCCGTGGTAGCGGCAGATCTGGATGCTGACGCCGTTCAAGCGACGGCCGCTGAGATCGGTGCCGCTTCTCGTGCCGCGGACGTCACCTCAGAAGCAGCGGTCAACGACTTGATCGCATGGACTGAAGAGCGGTTTGGACCGATTGATCTGTTCTGCTCGAATGCTGGGATTTCTCATCCGGGCGGGCCCGAGGTGTCCAACGAGGACCTTGAACGCGTCTTTGACGTCAACTATCGCTCACATCTCTATGCTGCAAGGAACCTAGTGCCCAAGATGACGGCCCGCGGCGAGGGCTACCTGCTCAACACCGCTTCCGCAGCCGGTGTGCTGACGCAGATCGGCTCATTGGCCTATGCCGTGACCAAGCACGCTGCCGTAGCCTTGGCGGAATGGCTTGCGGTGACCTACGGCGACCAAGGGTTGAAGGTTTCGGTGCTGTGTCCGCAGGGGGTTCGCACGCGGCTGCTGCTAGGCGAGCATGGCGAGCGCGACAATTTCCTCACACCTGGTGCCATCGAGCCGTCGGACGTAGCCGATGCCGTGATCGAGGGTCTGGCGGAAGAGCGATTCTTGATCTTGCCGCATCCCGAAGTGGCCGAGTACATGCGCCGCAAGGCGTCCGACTACGATCGCTGGCTGCGCGGCATGCGCCGACTGCAAGCACGCGTGCGCGAGAATCCCAAGACTGCGATGACAGAAGGGGCCGCAGATCGGTAGCCCTACCCGCGGCCCGGATGTGTCAGACGAGCCCGATAACCTGGTCTGCGCTAGGCAGGTATTGCTGCGCCGGTATCCCCGGACGCGCTCGCCAGCCGCGCCTGGGTTTCGCGGGCGACCGCGGCTTCGTCGGCTTCGGAGAAGCGCACGGCAAAGGCGAGAAACGACGTCAATGTGACACACGCGCCGAGGATCAGCAGCGCCTGCGGCCAGCCCAGCCCTTCCGTCCTGAACAGGAAGCCCGCGGCGACCGCGCCAGCGTTGCCTCCGGCTCCGACAATGCCCGCCACAGCGCCAAGCGCCTTTTTGTTGATGAAAGGCACGACCGAGTAGGTAGCTCCCTCGGACATTTGTACGCAGAGGCTGAACAGGATCAACGTGCCGATCGCGATCGGCAAGACACTTTGCTGCGAGAACAGCATCAAGGCCAGCCCCTCAAGGAACAAGATTCCTCCGAGGAACCACACGCGCCCGCGCAGGCCCCACTTTAGACCCCACTTGTCGCCGAGGATGCCGCCCAAGGTGCGGGCGAAGATATTCATCAGGCCGAACAGTCCCGCGACGATGCCGGCGGCCGCCAACCCTAGGCCGAAGTAGTCGTGAAAGTACAGGGCAGCGATGTTGTTGATGGTCAGTTCGACACCGAAGCAGGCTCCATAGACTACGAACAGAGCCCACACGCGGTGATCGGTGCAAGCCTTCAGGAAGGCTCCCTCCACGGTGGACGCCGCCGCCATCTCGCCCTTTGCGCGCAGGTCCGCGTAGCTGCCGTCCGGGGAGTCCTCGGTCAGCTTCCAGTACAGCAGCGAGGTCGCCAGCAGCGCGCCGCCCGGGATGACCATGGCGACCCGCCAGCCCAGCGCTTGGTCGGCCACAAAGGTTATCGCAGCGGCGAAAATCAGTGGCATCACCATCTGGGTGACGCCGCCGCCCAGGTTGCCCCAGCCTGCCGTGGTCGCGTTCGCGGTGCCCACGGTGTTCGGCGCGAACATCACCGAGGTGTGGTACTGCGTGATGACGAACGATGCGCCGATCGCGCCGATGGCCAGCCGGAATAGCAGGAATGTTTCGTACGAATCAGCCAGTCCGATCGTCATGACCGGGATCGATCCCAGGGCCAACAGCCACGTGTAGGCCCTCCGCGGGCCGATCTTGTCGCATAGCCAGCCGATGGCCAGGCGGGCGAACACCGTGATGGCAACTGACGCGATGATCGTGTTGCCAATCTGCTCCTTCGAGAGTCCGAGATCGTCCCGCACCACCGCCATGAGGGGGGCGATGCCAAACCAGCCGAAGAAGCACAGGAAGAATGCGAACCATGTCAGGTGGAAGGTCCGCATCGGGATCGTGCTGAAGCTGAATAGCTGGATTCGGGTTGCTTTGTTCTTGAAGTCCATCTGTGTCTCTCCTCGCTGCCGGATGCAGCGCACCGGCACCGCCCGCGGTGGAAATCGCGAGCGTCAGGGTCCCCTTTGCTGTCTGGAAGGCCGGACATCCCGGTCCGGCATGCGCCCCTGGCGAACAGGGAGGGGCAGCCTGTCTAGCGAGCGGCGCTTCTTGGACCGCTCTTCTCGACGCGGACTGCCGCTTGCTTGTAGTTCGGTTCCCGCGAGATCGGGTCGAACGCGCTCTGCGTCAGTCGATTCGAATTCTTCTCCTCGTAATGGAACGGCATGAACACCTGGCCAGGGGCCACGATTTCCGTGATCCGCAACTCGAGGTGTTCCACGCGGCTGCGCGGCGAAACGACGGTCACGAGGTCGTGCTGCCGCAAGCCCAGCCGCTTGGCGTCACGCGGGCTCATCTCGAGCCACGCCGTGGGCGACATGCGTTCCAAGATCTTGACTTGCTTGGTCTTCGTGCGTGTGTGCCAGTGCTCGACGGTGCGCCCGGTGTTGAGCACGAACGGGTACGAGCGGCTGGGCTGCTCGGGAAACGGCTCCCACTCAACGGCGAACAATTTGGCACGTCCATCGGGCGTTTCGAACTTGCCGTCCGCGTACAGGCGCTTCGTCGGCGGGGCGATGCCGTTGCTGCGGACTGCATCTTCCTGGGTGAACGGCCACTGGATGGCGTGGTGCTTGTCCAGCAATTCGTAGCTGAGCCCGGAGTAGTCGCACAAGCGGCCCTGCGAGACTCGGCGCCATTCGTCAAAGGCGTCGCGCGGCCCGCTCCAGCCCTTGTAGAGCCGGTCGCGGACACCGAGTTCCTGCGCGACGGCGAGGAAGATGTCGAAGTCCGAGCGCGCCTCGCCGGGCGGCTCGACCGCTTTGTTGACCTTGCTAACGCGTCGCTCGGAATTCGTATACGTGCCCTCTTTCTCCCCCCAGATGGCGGCGGGCAGCACCATGTCGGCCATCTCGGTGGTCGGTGTCGGGTGGAAGCCGTCCTGGACGACTAAGAAGTCCAGATTTTCCAGACCGTGGCGCAACAGGTCGAAGTTCGGGAAAGACACCAGCGGATTGGTGGCGATGATCCACAGCGACTTGATCTTGTCCCGGACGCATGCCTCGACGATGTCGGGATAGGCCAGGCCGCGCCCGGTCGGCAGGGTGTCGGGGTCGATGTTCCACAGTTGCGCGAGCGCCCGGCGGTCGTCCGCGCTGTCGAACTTGCGGTAACCGGGCATCGAGGCGGTGAAGCCCGCTTCGCGCGTGCCCATCGCATTGCACTGGCCGGTGATCGAAAAAGGCGACGCACCGGGCTTGCCGACATTTCCTGTCAGCAGCGCTAGGTTGTTGATGGCGTTGACGGTTTCAGTGCCCTTCGTGGAGTGGTTGACTCCCATCGTCCAAGCCAGGAAAGGCGCCTTGGCCCGCCCGTAGAGCAGCGCCGTCCGATACACCTGCTCCACGCTGAGGCCGGTCACGGCCGCCACGCGCTCCGGCGTGTACTTGTCGAGGTGCTGCTTGAGCTGTTCGAAACCGGTGGTGTGGGATTCAATGTAGGCGTGATCGATCAAGCCGGAGCGGATGATGATGTGCGCCATGCCGTTGAGCAGGGCGATGTCCGAGCGGGGTCTGAGCGGCAGGTATAGATCCGCCATGCGCGCGGTCTTGCTCACGCGCGGGTCGGCGACGACCACGGTCTTGGCTGGGTTTTGCTCGAGCCGGTAGCACAGGATCGGGTGATTGTCGGCGATGTTGGCGCCGATCAGGAAGACCACGTCCGCCTGCTCAAAGTCGTCGTAGGAGCCCGGCGGGCCATCGCTGCCAAACGAGCGCTTGTAGCCGGACACGGCACTGGCCATGCACAGTGTGGTATTGCCGTCGTAGTTGTTGGTTCCGAAGCCGAGTTGCACAAGCTTGCCGAGTGCGTAGAACTCCTCGATGACCAGTTGGCCAGTGCTCACCACGCCCAGCGCCGAGGGTCCGTGCTCGGCTTGGGTCCGGCCGAACTTCTCGACCAGAGTCGAGATGGCGTCGTCCCAGCCGACGCGCTCGAAGCGGCCCTTGGCGTTCTTCAGCAAGGGATACTTGGCGCGTGCTTCCGACGCGATGAAATCGTGTTCGGCCAGACCTTTCGGGCAGAGCTTGCCCCAGTTGACAGGGTGCTCGTCATTGCCGCGCACCGTGATGGCCTGGCCGTCTCGGATGCCGAGTTGGATGCCACAGCCGACAGAGCAGTAGCCGCAGGTAGTCGGCACCCAGTGATCGGGGATCTTCTTGGCCGACGTGTAGCCGTGGAGCGGGTCATACCCGTAGGCATAGTCCTCCTTGCGCGTGTCGAAGCCCAGCAGCCGCTTGATGTTCACGCCGCCTCCCTCCGCTCCAGGAACGGCATGGCCATGT
This sequence comes from Bryobacterales bacterium, assembly GCA_965207255.1. Lineage (GTDB taxonomy): Bacteria > Acidobacteriota > Terriglobia > Bryobacterales > UBA6623 > VXMF01. Next base: position 4,601,722 of record OZ242276.1, read on the forward strand.
TCTTGGGCACGACGCTGACGAAGAAGAGGTAGCGTCCCACCAGAGCCCCGCCCGCCGTTAGGGCCAAGCCCAGGCCGGGGAATCCAAGCGCGGGCAGCGCCACCGCGCCGGCAGCGAGTAGGCCGAGCCGAGCCAGCAAGGCGCTCGACAGCTTGCCCGACAAGAGTTGGGCGGTCGCTTGCAACTCGTGCTCTTCGGAACGCACGAAGCTAAGGAAGCGCAGTGTCTCCACCAGCAGGTGGGCCACCGCCGCGACTGCCGCGGCGGTGAGCAAGGCTTGGCCGAAGTGCGCCCCTAGTGCCGCTAGCAGGAGCGGCCCCAATGTGGCACCGGTCAGGAAGAAATCCGCGATCGTGTGCGGTCGATTCCAGGCGGGGCGGCCGGGAACCAGGTAAATCCGCGACGTGGCATACATGGCGAACAGGCCGATCGCCGAAGCCACGCCGCCGACCGGCAGTGCTCCGGGAAGGTCCAGTAGCACCATACCGGCATAGCTGGCGGCCGCCGCGCCGAACAGGCTCAGGCCCACGATCTCGCGGCTAAGCCACGAGGTCTTGATGTTACGCATTGCCAGCGGCGCGAACGCGGGCCGACCAAGGTGCAGGGGGGAGGCGCCGAATGCTGCCAAACCGAGCGTCAACGTGACCAACGCGGCGGCCTCTAGGACCTGCGAGCCGCCTAGCAGGCTCAGCAGCCATGCTGTCGCGAACCCACCGATCGACAGCTGCGTGAGCACGGTCATCAGCACGAGGGAGTAGTGCGGCTTGGCCGGGCGCACGCGGTGGAAGTCGGCCTTCTCGGAGTTGAGCGGCATTTGCTCCGGAAGAGTGATTCGTGTTGTCGAAATAGTGTCACTCGCGCTGGGCAGGCCGGGGGCGTTGGCCTTGTCTTGGTACTGGCGGCGCCATTCGCCGATGTCCACGATTTCGATCGCCAGCGCCTCCGACGGGCAGGCGCTTACGCAGGCGGGCGAGTCGCCGTCAGCAAGTCGGCCGTGGCACATGTCACACTTGCCCACCACGCCTCGCTCGGGGTTGAAGGCCGGGACGCTGTAGGGGCAATTCCAGATGCAGTATTCGCAGCCGATGCATAGGTCGGCGTTGTGCTGCACGATGCCGGTGCGCAGATCCTTGCTGTAGGCCTCGGTCGGGCAGCCGGTCATGCACGAGGGATCTAGGCAGTGGTTGCAGCCCATCGACAGATGCATCCGCTGCGTGTCCGGGAAAACGCCGCCCTCGATCTCGCCCACCCGACGCCACGAGACCTCGGCCGGGTTGTTGTTCTGCTCGGCGCAGGCGACTTCGCAGCACTTGCAGCCGACACACTTAGACATGTCGAAATGGAACCGATACTGCTGTCCGTCCTCCAGCGGGATGTCCGGAATCAGCGGGGAGCGGCCTGCGCGCCCGCTCTCGCCTCCAGACGGCGTCGGTGAACCAAGGATGACGAACGGATTCGTCACTTCTTGCAATTCTGCTGATGCAGGCTGCATCTCTTGTTCACAACTCCTTTGCCTGTATTGGGCATGCGCCTAGCCTGTTGCCGCCACGCCCCGGGGCGGGGCGCGTCGCAGCAGACTCAGCTGCGTGGTACGGGGGAAACCCGCCGGCTCTGCTTTGAGCCGGGCGATTCGGTAGGTCGAATCGACGTGGGTTCTTGCCGCCGGGACTGCCTTGTCCCGGGGCCTCGCGACGGCGAGCGCGACCTTGCGCTGGCCGTTCTAAATCGAACCTAGCACGGATTGATTCGCGATTTGAAGAAGAAATTTCTTATCGGGACTATGGCGCGACGCGGACTGGAGGGGCCGTTCTTACACTGGAAGCGTATTCAGGTCTTCGCTCCCCGCCGAGCGAACATCGACTCCCGATCACACCGTAGTTGCTGCGATCCGCTGGCGAGAGGCCAGGCCCCAGATCGCGCACGGGGGGCCGAGCTTGGTTTTAAGGAGGGATCCTGTCGTGGCGGGGACGCGCAAGACTGCAGTTGTTATTGGGAATGGCCCGGTGGGCCACCGCTTCTGCGAAAAACTAGTCGAGTTTGATGACGGTGGCAACTACCGCTTGGTGACATTTTGCGAGGAGCCGCGCCCGGCTTACGATCGCGTCCGCCTCACCAGCTACTTCGACCATCGGGACCCGACCAAGCTGGCCATGGCGCGGCTGGATTGGTATCGCGAGAACGGCATCGAGATTCATGTGGGCGACCGGGCGGCTCAAATCGACCGGGCGCGCAAAGTCGTGGTGTCGGAGAAGGGCTGGGAAGTCCCCTATGACCGCGTCGTGCTCGCCACTGGCTCGCGCCCGTTCGTGCCGCCGATTCCCGGGGTCAACAAGCGGGGCGTGTTCGTGTATCGCACCATCGAAGATCTGGACGCGATCATCGAGTACGCCAAGGGCGCCCGCTCCTGTGCCGTGATCGGCGGCGGGCTGCTGGGCTTGGAAGCGGCCAAGGCCGCCTTCGATTTGGGCTTGCAAACACATGTGGTCGAGTTCGCGCCGCGGCTGATGCCGCGCCAGATCGACGATGCCGGCTCGCAGTTGCTGGTGCGCAAGATCGAAGACCTGGGCGTGCAGGTCCACCTCCAGAGGGCTACCCAGAACTTCTTGGGCAATGGCAAGGTCGATGGCATGGAATTCAGCGATGGCGCCAGGTTGGAAGTCGACATGGTCATCGTTTCGGCGGGTATCCGCCCTCGTGACGAACTTGCCAGGGCCTGCGGATTGGAAGTCGGCCCTCGTGGCGGCATCTCCGTCAATGACCGTCTGCAAACATCCGACTCCGACATTTATGCGATAGGCGAGGCCGCCCTGCACCGAGGCCTGGTGTACGGTTTGATCGCTCCCGGCTGGGACATGGCCGAGGTCGCGGCCGCTCGCTTGGTCGGTCGCGACGTGAGCTTCACTGGGGCCGATATGTCCACCAAGCTCAAGCTGATGGGCGTCGACGTGGCTAGCTTCGGCAATTACGAGGCCCCGGCCGCGGAAGCCGTTCCGCTGATCGTGGAAGATCCCTTCGCCGGCGTCTACAAGAAACTGCTGTTCTCGCCCGACGGGCAGAAGCTGGTCGGCGGCATGCTCGTCGGAGATGCCTCGGACTATCCCATGCTCTCCGTGCTCGCCAAGACGGGCGAGAACCTGATGGCCGGGCCCTCGCAACTGGCCGGCGTGGGCAGTGCCGGCGCGCAAGACGGTTCGGTCTCGATGAGTGACGAAGCCCAGATCTGTTCGTGCAACAACGTCACCAAGAGCCAGATTCTCGCTGCCATCCGCGAACAGGACCTAGGCACCGTAGGGGCCGTCAAGGACAGCACGCGCGCAGGCACCGGTTGCGGCGGCTGCCTGCCGTTGGTAACGAGCCTGCTCAACGCCGAACTCGAGGCCATGGGCAAGAGCGTTGAGGCGAATCTCTGCGAGCACTTCCAGTACACCCGGCAAGACCTTTTCGACATCATTAAGATCAAGCAGATCAAGACATTCGACGAATTGATCCGCAACCACGGGAGCGGTCACGGCTGCGAGATCTGCAAGCCCGCGGCCGCCTCGATTTTCGCCTCGCTGTGGAACGAGAGCCTGACCGATCCCAGCCACCACACGCTACAGGACACCAATGACAGGTTCTTGGCCAACATGCAACGCGGTGGCCTGTACAGCGTCATCCCGCGCGTCCCTGGCGGCGAGATCACGCCCGAGAAGCTGATCTGCCTCGGCGTGGTCGCTAAGAAGTACGGGCTGTACACGAAGATCACAGGGGGCCAGCGCGTCGACTTATTCGGTGCCCAATTGCACCAGTTGCCCAATATCTGGGAGGAATTGATCGCGGCCGGGTTCGAGAGCGGGCATGCCTACGGCAAGGCCCTGCGGACGATCAAGAGCTGTGTTGGCACCACGTGGTGCCGCTACGGCGTGCAGGATTCGGTCGGCTTCGCGGTCCGTGTCGAGGAACGCTACCGCGGCATTCGCGCCCCGCACAAGGTCAAGGGTGCCGTTTCCGGCTGCGTTCGCGAGTGCGCCGAGGCCCAGTCGAAGGACATCGGCCTGATCGCGACCGAGACCGGGTACAACCTCTACGTCTGCGGCAATGGCGGCGCCAAGCCTCGCCACGCGGACCTGCTAGCGGCTTCCTTGGACGAAGAGACCGCGTTGCGCTACATCGACCGCTTCTTCATGTATTACATCTCGACGGCCGACAAACTCACGCGCACCGCGGTGTGGATCGAGCAGATGGAAGGGGGGATTGAGCGTTTGCGCGAGGTGATTGTCGAGGACAAACTCGGGATTTGCGAAGAACTCGAGCAGCGCATGCAGTTTCTCGTTGACAGCTACCGCTGCGAGTGGAGAGAAGTTGTCGAGGATCCCGAGCGCCGACGCCTATTCCGGCAGTTTGTCAACACCGACGAGACGGATGCGGGTATCGAGTTCGTCGACGTTCGCGGCCAAGCCCGTCCCGCGGACTGGCCTGTAGACGGCGTGATGCTCTCGGACATCAAGCTGCCCAACGGCACGACGCTGGGCGAGGCCGCCAGCAAGCGCCCGTCCGGCCCGCGCAAATTGCACTGGGTGCGAGTTGGCCGCGTGAGTGACTTCCCGCACAACGGCGGGGCCGCCGTCAAGTACGGTGACACCCAGATCGCCGTATTCAACCTTGCTGACCGCAAGGCATGGAGAGCGTGTCAGAACATGTGCCCGCACAAGCACGCGTTTGTGCTGTCGCGCGGAATCACCGGCAGCGCCGGGCTGATCCCCAAGGTGACCTGCCCGCTGCACAAGAAGCCGTTCTCTCTGGAGACAGGCGAATGCCTCTCCGGCGAACCGTACGCCCTCAAGGTCTTTCCCGTCCAAGTTGCCGGGGACGGGGTGTACTTGCTCCTGCCTCCCGTCAAACAGTTGGACGTGCTGCTCTCCACGCGGGCCAACATGGTGCAGGCGGGGGATTGCCAAGCAAATTCGGGTTGCACCGCTTGCGCGTGAGCCGGTTCAAGCGTCACACGGGCAGCGAGTTGTGGTCAGCCAGCGAGATCGAGTCAGGCGAAGCTAGCGAGCGTGAAGACTCCGGCCCGGATCGGGCTCTTGGTCAGAGGGGACTAGTGAGAAGGAAATACCGGACGGGTGTCTTTCCGTGGGCGCATTGCTGCAGGCATCTTGCCAACGGTCTGGTACAACAAGATCGGGATGATTCTGGCGTACTGATACAGTTACCAGGCCTCGTGTTCAAAGGGTGCGAGAATAAGACCTGAGATCAGCGTCGCATTGCGCAAGGGGCGGCGCTTGCGTTCTCTGGCATGCTCTTGCTGATCGCGGCATTTTCGCGTGAATTCGCGGGCCTTCGGCCATTGACCATGCAGGCCATGCCTGGCTTGCGCTGGGGAGCGACGCTGGATCTTGCGGGAGATCAGGCCGTTTTGGTCGCCAACGGTGCGGGTCGGGCTCGTGCGTCCGCGGCGGCTAGAGAGATCTTGTCCAAGGAATCGATTCGGGCAGTGATTTCGACTGGATTTGCCGGCGCTCTGGACCCTTCATACGTGGTCGGCGACGTGTTCATTGCCGATTCTGTCCGTGGCGAGGAAGGGGAATTCGCCAGCCGGTCCCCGACTGGTTCATACGGAGAAGTGCGGCGCGGTGCGCTTCTCACGGTGGACCGGGTCGTGCAATCTGCGTCGGCCAAGCGCGAGTTGCGGCGGCAGGACGCGCAAGCGGTGGACATGGAGGCGGCGGCGGTCGCTGCGGTAGCCAAGGAGCACCACCTGCCATTCTTCTGCATTCGGGTGATTAGCGATATTGCAGAGGAGGACATGCCGGTGGACTTCGAACGCGCGCTCCGAGTCGACGGCTCGATTTCTCCTTGGAGTGTGCTGGTCCAAGCGCTGCGTCGTCGTGACGGTTGGTCGCGTCTCGCGCGCCTGCGCCGTAATGCCGCGGGCGCCGCGGAATCGCTAGGCGCGTTCCTCAGGCAGTGTGAGTTTCCTCGCCAAGCTGGGACATATGTCAGTTCCTGAAGCCATGACAGCCGCGGTTTATCGCGGTCGTCGGACGGTTGTTCCCGAGTCGGTAGCCGTGCCCGCGATTGGCCCTGGCGAACTGCTCGTCCGGGTCGAGGCTTGCGGCATTTGCCACACCGACCTGAAGAAGATCGAGCACGACTTGTTGCCCAGTCCGAGGATCTACGGTCACGAGACAGCGGGAGTCGTGGCTGACGTCGGAGAGGGCGTTGATAGCTATGCGGTAGGGGATCGGGTCTGCTTCTTTCACCACATCCCGTGCTTTGACTGCCACTATTGTCGCTTCCGTAACTATGCGCAGTGCGCGACATACAAGCGGGTTGGCGTCACTGCGGGTTTCGAGCCAGCCGGCGGCGGTTTCGCGCAGTTCGTGAGGGTGATGGACTGGATCGTGCGGCGCGGCGTGGAGCGGATTCCCGCTCATGTCAGCTTCGAGCGCGCGACCTTTGTCGAACCGACCAACACCTGTCTGAAGGGCTTGGCCAAACTCGCCCCGGTTCCAGACGAGAGTGTGCTGGTGATGGGGCAGGGTCCCATCGGACTGCTCTTCACTGCGCTGTTGCGGCGGCAGGGTGTGCGCTCGATCTACACTACCGACAAGGTTGCTTCTCGCTTGGAGCTATCCCGCCAATTCGGTGCCGCTGAGGCTTGGGATGCTGGCGGCGAGGTATTGGCGGGAGTGCGCAGCGTCACAAAGAATCGGGGCGCCGACGCCGTGATCGTAGCCGCGTCAGCACCGGGGATCGTTGAGCAAGCCGTATCGCTGTCGCGTCGCGGCGGCCGAGTGATGCTGTTTGCCCAAACCTCTCCGACGGAGCGGTTTGCATTGGACGGGAAGAGCGTTTGCGCCGAGGACCGGGCCGTCTTTGGTTCTTATAGTGCTTGTGCTGACTTGCAATCCGAGTCCGCAACCACGGTGTGGGACTCGGAGTTCCCGGTAGACGCGCTGATCACACATCGGTTTCGACTAGACGAGTTCGAGTCCGGCATGCGTCTGGCGTCCCGCCCTCAAGAGGGCGCCCTCAAGCTACTCGTAGCGCCACAGGAGTGAGATGGATCGGCGGCAAGAGATGCTGGCTGGCGTCCTCCATGGCAAGGAGGAGTTGCGCGTCGAGCGCGTCGCCGTACCGACCGCTGGCCCGGCCGACCTCTTGGTCCGCGTCCGGGCCGCGCTCACCTGCGGAACTGATCTGAAAGTCTACCGACGAGGGCATCACGCCCGGATGATAACCTTGCCGGCAGCGCTGGGGCACGAACTGTCTGGGGACGTTGTGGAAGTCGGTTCGGCCGTGCGCTCGTTCAAAGTCGGAGACCGCATCGTAGCTGCCAATTCCGCACCCTGCCACAAGTGCTTCTTTTGCCGCCAAGACGAGAAGAACCTGTGCGAGAACCTGCTCTTCAACAACGGCGCGTACGCGGAGTACATCCGAATCCCCGGCCCGATCGTAGATTGCAATACCTACATCGTCCCCCCTCATGTCGACTATCGCGACGCCGCGCTCTCCGAGCCTCTGGCGTGCGTGCTGAAGGGAATCGACGACACCGGCGTCAAGCCTGGTGACACGGTCACCGTCATTGGCCTCGGCCCAATCGGCTTGATGTTCGTAAGAGTTGCAAAGATCGCCGGAGCCCGCGTCATCGCGATTGGCAGGCGCCAGATGCAGCTGGATCGGGCAGAGCATCTTGGGGCGGAGGTGCTGGTCGAGTCGCGCCGTGGCGAAGATCCCACGGACGAGGTCCGGCGGCACACTCAAGGGGGCAGGGGGTCGGACGTGGTGGTCGAGGCAGTCGGCTCTCCACACGCTTGGCGGCAGGCAGTTTCCATGGTGCGCTCAGGTGGCAAGGTGAACTTCTTCGGTGGATGCCCGAAGCAGACCGTCGTCTGCTTGGACACCAGCAGGTTGCACTATTCCTCGATCACTCTCAAGGCGACGTTCCATCACACGCCCGATCACATCCGCGAAGCGCTGGAATTGGTCAGTCGCGGCGATGTGCATTCGGGCGACTTCATCGCAGGCGACGCCCCGCTAGTGGATTTGGTCGAGGTATTCCAGCAGCTGACGAGCCGCCGAGGGCAACTCAAGACGGCCATTCGGCCCGACACCGCGAAGCCTTGAACTGCTAGCCCTCAGCGAGCAATTCCCGCAAGGCCGCCTGCACCGTGGCAGTCGCGCTGCCTAACCGGCCCCCGACTTCGCTATAGTCGTCCACCCCGGCCGCCTCAGCAAACAAAGGTTGCAGGCGCTTGGGCACGGCGTCAGCTCGCATGTCTTCGTCGAGGAGACCTTGCAGTGTCCGAATTCGCGTGAACAGTCTCCATGCGTCAACCAGCGTTGTCGCTTGCTCGGCCGGAATCGCACCGGCCTCTCCAAGCCTGGCCAGCAACTCGGCGGTGCTCGCCGCGAGTGGCACCGAGGCGTGCTCGGGAGCATGCTTGAGCCGCAAATAGTGCGTCAGGATGGCGAGTTCGGCGAGGGTGCCGGAGTGCTCGGCCGCTGCCTGTGAGTGGCTGCCAAGAGAAGCGCCGTGCAGCTGCCCTAGCGCCGCAGCGGCATGCGCACGTAATGTTCTGGGGTCGCGCGGCAGTGCAAGAGCGGCGGACATGCTTTGCAAGACCCGCTCTGCCCCGTCACCGATGCAACATACAAGCCTGGGCCAGCCCGGCACTGTTCCGCTCCAAGAGCCTTCGTTGAGTCCGGCTCGCAGGGCTTCGAAACTTGCGGCGCTCGCCCTGCCAGGGCAAGAGTAGATCTTCCTCCAGCCCGGTCTTCCGCGCAGCCCGGCCAGTACCAGGGACTCTATTCGCTGGGCATAGTCTGACGCAGCTTCACCGGTCGTGTCGAGGGCTTGCTCGTCGGCCGTATCGTAAGCAGCAATCTCCACTCCTGAGCCAAGGTTCAACCCCCGATTGCCATAGTTGCCCGTTGCTAGAATCGCCACTCCCGTGCCTGCCGGCGGCAAGGACGATAGTGAGATCTGGTCGGCAGCATTCCGGGCCAGCGCCTCGATTGTGCAATCGGCGATATCGGTGAAAAGGGCGGATGCATCCAACGGATCGAGGGCGTGGAACAGAACGCGCGAGCCGACCCTGAAGCGGGCCGCTTGCGCCCAGTTGGCGATTTCCCGGACCCGGTCGTCAAAGTCCGTCGCACCTTTCAGGGCGGTGGCCAAGCTGGCTTGCAGTGCGGCGCGATCGGGCGGGGACGAGTCAGATTCAGGGTCAAGCAGGCTCTCCAGCAGCGTCGGCATTGCTGTCAGCAACTCTCCGATTGCGGGAGCCGCCACCATGGTCTCGGCGACTGTTTCCAAGACGTGCAAGTTGGCCTGGAAAAGCGTGAGCATGCCGTGCGCGTCTGGAAACCTGTCGATTAAGGCATCGAACCGGCGCAGTGCCAGATCGGGATCCTCAGTTCCGCATTGAGCGATGACCAGCGATGGGATCAAGGACTGGAACAGTTCCATCGCCCGGCTGTCTCGCGCGATCGTGTGCCGGCCGGTGCGCCATCGCTCAACGATGGCAAATGCGGCCTTCGGATCACGGTAGCCCATGCGCGCGAGCCGCGTCGTGGTTTCCTCGCTGCTGCGACCGGACAGCGACGAAGACGCGCTGGCAACAGTCATTTCGTGGGGCAGTTCGAAGAACGACTCGTATTGGTCCTCGACGTCGCGTAGGTGGCCGACCAAGGCCTCATGGAATGCTTGGCCATTGGCGTAGCCGAGGAACTTGGCCAACGTCTCGTAGTCAGCCTCGTTCTTCGGCAGCGAGTGTGTTTGGCGGTCACCGACCATTTGGATGCGGTGCTCGACCCGTCGAAGGTACTCATACGAGGCGCGTAGCTTTTCGTTGGCAGAGTCTGGAATTCGGCTGGCCGCAGCAAGTGCGGCTAGGGACTCGCAAGTGCCAACCGTGCGCAAGGAGTGGTCAGTTCCGCCCCAGACCAGTTGATGCGCTTGGGCAAAAAACTCGATCTCGCGGATGCCGCCGCGTCCGAGCTTGAGATCTTGGCCGGTCTCGCCGATTTGCCCCCCGCGGTGTTGTGCGTCAATGCGCCTCTTCGTCTCGTGCAGTTCTTGCACTGTGGCAAAGTCGAGGTTGTCGCGCCACACGAATGACTCGAGCTGCCGCAAGAACCTCTCGCCGGCAGCGAGGTCGCCAGCGACCGGGCGAGCCTTGATCAAAGCCGCCCGCTCCCAGGTCTGGCCGCGCTGTGCGTAGTACTCGAGGGCAGCCTTGGTCGAAATCACCAGCGGCATGGACACCGGGTCCGGGCGGAGCCTCAGATCTACTGGGAAAACACGCCCGTCGATTGTGGGGGCGGCCAGGAGATCGATGAACCAGCGCGCCAAGCGCATGAAGTGGGCCGGTGCCGAGTGGCGACTTGCCAGGGGGGCGATGTCTGGATCGTACAGCAGGATAAGATCCACGTCCGAGGAGTAGTTCAGCTCGTTGCCGCCGAGCTTGCCCATACCGATCGCGATCAGGCCCGAGTCTCTTTCGTAAGCGTCCCGCCCCACGGTGATCGCACCTTCAGCGCAGAGCTTGGCCAGTTGGGTGCGCAGGGCCACCGAGCACGCCGCACGGGCAAACTCCGAGAGTGCGCCGGTCACGTCGCGCAGCGACCAGATGCCGGCAATGTCGGCGAGCGCGACCGCCAGAGCGACTCGCCGCCGTGCTTGCCGCAAGGTGCGCCCTACATCGCGCTCGGGGATGTCGATCGGCACCGCGAACAACTGTGCCACAGTCTCGTCGACACACCGGTCCGGACCGCGTTCCCAGAGATCGCGGACGAAGCCTTGGTCCGCTATCGCGCAGCGCTCCAGGAATGGGCTGGCCCCGCAGATACAGCGCAGCATGGCGGCACCGGCATCCGAGGTAGAGAAGTGCTCGGCAAAGTCCCGATCAGGGCCCGGGCTCAGGGCTCGGGCGGCGTCGCTCCACTTTCTCAGCCCTACAGCGGCACGGTCGCGGTTTCCGGGCGTCGGCCAGGCACTAGCGACGTTAAGTTGACGCTCCGTCCGAATCGCCATCAATCCTGCGTGCCGCACCTCTGCCGCTAAGCTGAAATCTGTCGTCCGACCAGCCGTTGATTGCCGAACCCGCCGATCCCAGACTGGCCGGGGATCAGGTCATCGTCAATCTGCCGACCTCGCATGGCACATCGTATCAGACGGCGTTTCCGGGGTTGCGCAATGTGTGTTCTTGTTGGCGTCCGGGCGGGATGCACACGCAGTGGCACGAAACGCAGCTCGACGTCCAAAGGTGCGCACATGGGCGGCGCAGCAGGACTATTGCATAATGGCAGCGTGGGTATAGACAAAAGCGAACTACGGTTGCGAGGCTGCTGGGGCTTGTCGCTGGGGTGCTCTAGGCGGCTGTGAGCTAGAGGAAGTTGTGCCAGATCCAACAGATATGACAACGAGCGGACCACACCGCATCTTGGTGGTCGACGACGAGCCGGATTTGGAGCGCTTGGTGCGCCAGCGGATGCGGCGCGAGATCCGTTCCGGGCAATTCGTGATGGAGTTCGCCCAGAACGGGGTGGAAGCGCTGGCCAAGCTGGAGCAGCAGGACCCTTTCGATATGGTGTTGTCGGACATCAACATGCCCAAGATGGACGGACTGGCGCTGCTGGAGAGGATCCCCAGCGTGGATCCGGACGTGCGGGCGGTGATCGTGTCGGCCTACGGGGACATGAAGAACATCCGCACTGCGATGAACCGGGGTGCGTTTGATTTCGTGACCAAGCCGATCGATTTCGGGGACCTGCGGGTGACGATCGACCGCACGCTGGAGAACTCGGTCGTCTGGCGGCAGGCGATGGAATCGCGTAACCAGCTGGTGGCGTTGGAGAACGAGCTCGACGTGGCGCGGCGGATGCAGGCTTCGATCCTGCCGACGGAGTTCCCGCAGAAGGACAGTTTCGAGGTGTACGCCAGCATGGAGCCGGCGCGCCAGGTGGGCGGGGACTTCTATGACGTGCAAGGGCTGGAGCGGGGTCGGGTCGGGTTGGCGATCGCGGATGTGTCGGGCAAGGGGGTGCCGGCCGGGCTGTTCATGATGTCGAGCCGGACCTTGCTCAAGGGGGCGGCCATCGGCTCGGCGGATCCGGGGATGGCGCTGACGACAGTCAACACCGTGCTCAGCGGTGACAACGCCGAGATGATGTTTGTGACGGTGCTGTACGGGGTGTATGACCCACAGACCCGCTTGTTCACCTATGCCAGCGGGGGCCATGACAGCCCGCTGCTGGTGCATGCCGACGGCAGCACGACGCTGCTGCCGCACACGGGTGGGATCGCGCTGGGGGTGCTGCCGGAGGTGCAGTACGAGTCGCACACGGTGACTCTAGAGGCAGGCGACACGGTGCTGCTGTATACGGATGGCGTGACCGAAGCGCAGGATCCGGACGAGCGGCAGTTCGGTTTGGAGCGGCTGGAGGAGATCTTCCGAGAGCGGGTGCCGACGAACGCGGAGGAGGCTATCGGGCGGATCTTCCGCGGAGTGCGGACATTCGCCGGGGACGCGCCGCAGTTCGACGACATCACATGCCTCGCACTGTGCCTGCGAGCGTAAGGCGTGTAATGGCAGGCCGACTTAGTCTCGACTTGGAGTCCAGCTTGGATGTGCTGGGAGAGATCACCGAGGCGGTGGAAGCGTTCGGGGCCGAGCAGGAGTGGCCGGCCGAGTTGCAGTTCCACGTGCAGTTGGTGCTGGATGAGCTGGCCAGCAACGTGATCAATCACGGTTACGGAGCGAGCGGGCACCGGTTCCAGATTACGATCCAGTCCCGGCCGGAGGCGGTGCGGATCGAGGTGGTGGACGAGGCGCGGGCGTTCGACCCGCTGCACGAGACACCGGCGGCGACGATCGATGCCGGGGTGGCCGAGCGGGAAGTTGGCGGGCTCGGCGTGCATATCGTGAAACAGCTGATGGACGAGATGGAGTATCGGCGGGAGAACGGCAAGAACCGCCTGACCCTAGTTAAGCAGCGCTGAAGGCGGGCACGATCTGCAGGGCGGTGGAGCAGGTTCGGTTGGAGAGAGCGCAGGCTGGTGACACGGCCGCGGGAGAAAGTCGCGGATGGTGACGGCTAGGTAGAGGCGCGGGGCGACGAGACCGCCCTTGAGCAGGGTGCGGGTGCCGTGTATGGTTTCAGGGGAAGCGCGGAGAGATTGGCGATGATGACAATTCGAGGAGCATACCCGTTCTCGGCCAGGATAGTGAGAAGTTACTTGTGACGGACAATCATGCCCTCGCGCTAGGCTTGGCACAGGAGATTAGCCGGGGACCGTTAAGGGTGGGGCTGGACTCGACGTAGACGGCCAAGCGGCACCGCGCATGGAATCCACAGCGAGGCGAGTGCCTGTCAAGCGAATCAGTTACATGGGAGCAGAAACACAGTCTCTGCTCCACTTGGCAGGTCGATAACTTGTTCTTGCGAAGTTGGTTGCGAGGATTCGAAGCTGCCCCTCCGCCGTCAAGTCGGGCCTAGCCGCCAAGCGAGGCCACGGCCTCTTCCTTGGTCTCGTAGACCGCGACGACCTTGTCGACGCCGATTGAGAAGACTCGCCGGATGGGCGCTCCGAGCGCACAAATGCCAAAGCCGACTCCTTGAGCTCTGAGGTTCTTGGCAGTCACGAGGATTGCACGCAACCCGGTGGAGCTGATGTACTTGAGCGGGCCAAAATCAATGATCAAGGCACGATCGCTCTCCTGGACGATTTTGTGGAGGACCTTCTCAAAGGCCTTGGCGTTACTTCCGTCGACCCTTGCACAGCTTGTGACGACCACCACACCGTCCGTTCGCTCGAAGTAGAGTCTCATGGTCTGCGTTCCTGCGAATGTGCTGGTCCGCGCTCGCCCGTCCAAGCAAGCCGCGCCGAAGAACGCTTCGATCCTACACGAAGAATTGTAACAATACCATTCCTTTCCTGATTCCCTATCTGCCCCATCCTTAGTGGCGGCCCGAAGAAGCGATGGATTCGTCCGAGCAGCTTGGGGCCAGAGTGGCTGGTCACGAATTCTTGCATGTGGCAGGCATTGTGTGCCCGCGGGGAGGCCTACGGTGAAGCCCAATCGGCCATCTCCTGAGGTTGGAACGGCCGTTCGCGGCTTGGGGAAGCTTGGTATTGAACCGGCCTGCCCGCTGAGGACTCTTGGCCCTGGCTGCTAAGGCTTGTGTTCCGACGAACGGCTTTCAGTAGCGAGTGTCCGGAGTTGCTTCTCCAATGCGCTCGCTCGCTCCTCTGCTGCCCGTCTACGCTCGGCCTCCGCACTCGCGCGTTTCGACTCCGCACTCGCGAGCTCCTCAGCGGACTGTCTGAGTCTCGCCTCGGCACTGGCACGCTTCGCCGCGGCACTGGCGCGCTCTTCCGCTGCCCGCCGCAGTCGCTCCGATTCTCCCAAATCCCCGTCGAACTCTTCCCCCGTGCGCGGATCCCTCAACACCAGCACTGTCGCCCCGTCCTGCCGCTGGCTGCGCAACTCCAGCCCCAAGACCCGGCTCCGCAGCCATCCACTCCGCGCCCCGCTCGCCACCGGCTGCACCTGGTGATAGCTCCCCCCGTTCGCCTCCCAGCCCTCTAACGGCGTCGCCATTAGCGACCCGGTCGGGTCCAGCCTCCAATACTCGCGCACTCCGATCCGGGCGTACTCCTGCGCCTTGTGTTTGGCATCCTTGTCCGCCGTCGAGGGCGACGCCACCTCCAGCACGAAATCCGCTACCTTGCCCTCTTCCCAGACCTTGTACGAACTGCGGTTGCCGCGCTGCACGCCGAGCACCACCTGCACATCCGGCTGCAGACAGACCTTGTTATTGCCGCGCTCGTAGTACACCAGCAGTTCCATGGCCACGAGCACGTTCTCGCGATTGCGGAAGTGCTTCTTCAAGGCCGTCGTGGCCTGGTTGACGGCATCGCCGTGCCAGACGCTCTGCGCGATCCAGTTGCCTTCCGGGTACTCGACACCCTCTGGCTCGCGCGCCGCCGCGGCAGTTGCTGGCGGAGCGAGGCTGGGAACTTCCGTTTCTGAGGAGGGACTGACTGACATGGCGAACTCGAACGCGCCCGAACAGGCTTGCCTCGTAGCATACATGCTCCGGCGCAGGCGGCCCGGCGGCAGGCTATGCGGCTGGCGCAGCGGGCCCGCTCAGACTGGCCTGCGGTGGCGTAGTCGGCGACCAACCGAGGCAGGCTGCGGCCTTGCCGGCACGACACTTCGCTCTTGGGCACGGAGGTGGACGCGTGTAACCATCGCTTGGTTGTGACGAAGACGGACGCATCGATTTCGCATTCCAGCACGTAGCAGCAACACTTCAGGCGCAACCCCTCGCAGCTCAAGGCCAGCGCAACGCTGAGTGCCGAGAGCCGCCGCCAGGCCGATCCAACAGGCAGGCCGATCTGACCCGCAACCTGTCGGCTGGCCTTGGATGCGGATAGTAGGGAATCAGGTAAGCTTGTATGACCTCACGGTAGCGAGCGAACGCTCGCTACATGGCGGCGGTTCACGCTATCGGGGTGATCGGCCTCGGTCGTGAGCGTTAGAGTTGAGCCATTCTCAGGCCGCAGTGGGAGGCATTCGGGCACCTACGGGCTCGGGACTGGCGACCGTGCTGCTTGGAGCGCTCGCAGGGACAGGCGTGGGCACTGTGAAACGGGCGGCGTTGGGCTCGTTCTCGGAGTTGGGCATCAACACTGTTGGTAGGCGTGGAAAACGTATTGCTGTACCATCCGTTGCGTGTTGAAGAACGAGCCGTTCAGCGAGATTGCTCCCCGCATGACGGCTGCGTACGCTTGGCGTCGTTCATAGAACAGCGGGATCACAACCCGCTCCAATTTGTCGTAGATGGCATGTGCGACGCTCACTCGATCATCGAGCGCACCACGGTAGCTTGCGGCCGACCAGCCTGTCACTCCCTCGACATGACCCTCGAGCCACCAGCCATCCAGCACGCTCAGGCTTGGCACGCCGTTCAGGGCCGCCTTCATGCCGCTCGTTCCGGACGCTTCGCGCGTCTTCTCTGGAGAGTTCAGCCATAGGTCCGTCCCGCTGGTAAGGGTCCGGCCTAGGTCCATCTCGTAGTTCTCCAAGTAGACGATCTTGACAAGCCCTTCTAGTTTGCGCGCCGCTTCATGGACATCGCGGATGGTACCCTTGCCGCCCTCGTCGCGTGGGTGTGCCTTGCCGCCGAACACCAGTTGGAACGGTCCGACATGCTTGGTGATCCAACGCAGCCGATCCAAGTTTTGGAACAGCAAGTCGCCGCGCTTGTAGGGCGTCGCCCGGCGGGCGAAGCCGATCGTGAAAGTTCCTTCGTCCAGCACTTCGCCCGTGCGGTCGCGCACGGTCCGGATCAGCGCCAGCTTCGACGCGTGATGGGCGGCGATGAGTTCGTCGGTGGGAATTCCGCTGGCGTAGCGTAAGTAGGCGCTGTCGCTGCGCCACTCTGGGATGTGGCGGTCGAACACGTCGCTCATCGCGGGGGCGGCCCACGTGACCGGATGGATACCGTTCGTCACGCCGCGCACGCGATAGTCGGGAAACATTTCCTGCGAGACGGACTGGTGGATCTTTGCAACACCGTTGGCGTAGCGTGAGCACTCGAAAGCGAGTCTCGTCATATTGAGGACTTCGCCGTCGAGCAGCCGGGCGTCCGACATCAGGTCCGTTCTCGGCTTGCCAAGCACCCGTTCCACCAGCGACCTGTGGAAGCGGTCATGCCCGGCCGGGACGGGAGTGTGCGTAGTGAATACGCACTTCTTGCGGATCGTCGCCAGGTCCACCTTCGTAGGGCGCTTGCCCCGGCGCGACCCGATCTGGTCCTCGAGGAGCGACAGGCCTAGCAGGGACGAATGCCCCTCGTTCATGTGGTAGACCTCGGTGTCGTCGTGGCCTAGCTCGGACAGGATCCTCTGGCCGGCTATGCCTAGGATTGCCTCTTGACATAGCCTGTAGCGATCGTCGCCACCGTAGAGATAGTGCGTCAGTGCACGGTCCGTGTCAGCGTTCTCTTCGAGGTCGCTGTCCAGCAGGTAGACCGGCACCGTGTGACCGGTTGTGCCTGTGATCGTGAAACGCCAGCAGCTGACGGCGACCTCGCGGCCCTCGATCTCGACCGAGACTTTGGCATCCATGCGGTCCAACACGCCGTCCGGCGACCAGTCGACCGGGTGTTCTGCCTGCTGTCCCTCAATGCTGATGGACTGGCGGAAATAACCCTTGCGATACAGCAGCGTGACGCCGACGATCGGAATGCTTAAGTCCGCAGCGGAGCGGAGCGTGTCCCCGGCGAGCACACCCAAGCCCCCGGAATAGGTCGGAATTTCCGAGACCAGGCCGATCTCCATGGAAAAGTAGGCCACTTTCGGCAGGCCGCTGCCCGAACCGGCTGGGGATGCAGTGTCGGTCAGTGTCGATGTCATGATGTCAAGCGCTCGCGACCCGCGAGCTAGTGCGCGACAGTGTTGCCTTGGGCGTCCTGCCGAACGCTGGCGGGCGTACGCCGTACAGCCGGGCATAGCGCTCGAGGATGGATGTCCAGTTGTACTTCGCGCGGATCTCCCGGTCCGCAGCGAGTTGCATCTGCCGCAATGCGTCTGGACTCGCGGCCAAGGCCAGCGCGCGACGCATGGCACTCACCAAGCCGCGCAAGTTCTCGCGGTCATTGGTGGCGAAGTATCCAAGGCCAGTCGCGCCGTCGACAACCTTGGACAGCCCACCGACCTGATTGACGATCGGTAGGTTGCCGTTCAACTGCGCGATCATGTCGATCAGCCCGCACGGCTCGAAGCGCGACGGGACTAGGAAGAAATCTCCAGCAGCGTAAATTCTGGCCGCCAGGCCCTCGCTGAAACCCTTGATCACTACCGCCCTGCCGGGGAACTCCTCGACGAGCCGCAGCAGCCTGGAGAAGGCGAACGGCTGGTTGCCCTCGCCCAACACGCACAGGGCGGCCCCGGTGTCGGTGCCGAGCACTTCCTGCGCCGCCCGCACGGCGATGTCCACGCCCTTTTGGCCGGTCCAGCGGCCTACGAAGGTGAACAGGCAGCCATCGTCATCCAAGGCTCTCAAGCTGCCGTGCCGGTTCGCCGAGCGCACGCCCCATGCGGGGTCCAGCTCGCGTTTGGAGATGCGTTTGGCAAAGCGCTTTCGGAAGGCGGGTTTCCAGCCGAAATCACCAGCGTCTGAGATGCGCATGCCCAGTTGCTTTCGGATCGCTTCAGGGCCCTTGATCGTCGCCGAGACGCCGTTGGAGATACCTTCGAGGGGGATCGAATTCCGCGCCAAGAACTCCGAGAAACCGCGCAAGTCGCTGTCTGCTCCGGAGGTATCCAGGTGCGCCGCTTGGACTTCCCACGCATAACCATCGCTGACCGTGTTGAGGTGGTCGGCATATAACGCGGCCGCGCCGAAGGGATCGAACTCACCGTCGATGACGCACTGGGATACAGCTGCCGGGGGCAAGCCGCTGGCCGCGGCCACGAATGCCAGATCCGCGCAGCGCTGCCGGTAGGAGGCGCCGCAATTGTGAGCCGTGACCACGAAGCGAATGTCGGCGCAAGGCGAGGGTGGTTCGCCAAGCTTGGCCATCATCGGCAGCATTGCCGCGTGGGCGTCGTGGCAATGCACGATGACTGAGCGGCGCTGCCTCGCGACCCACGCGAGGGCAGCCTTCTGCAGCAGCAGGTTCATTGCAAAATAGTCGAAATGGCCGGTACCTTCTTCGAGCCGGAAAGTTCTGGGCGGCGGCTCTGAGCCGCAAACCATTCCGCGTCCTTGGGGAGCCTCTAGGATGGCCTTTACCTCGGTGGCCGTGTAGGTATAGGGCCGTTGCTTGCCGACAAAGCGATCAGCGACAACCTGCGCGATCTGCAGCCGTACCGGACCCGACAACATGATCGTCTCGATCGCCGCCGGTTCCGTGCGGTGCGGGCTGTCAGCGTAGGCCATCGGGATGTCGAGGGCAACCGGGTCCAAGTGGCTCACCTCGCAGTGCTCCCAAGGCAGCATCGCAGTGATGCGGTCGGCCAACGCCCGTTGGCGCTCGGGGCTGTAGGGGCCGTAGTGCGGCAGAAAGATGGTGGAGTGAAATCCCTGTTTGACGCACTCGAGCGCCAATTGCAGCACCACGTCGCCGACGCCGCCGGCCGTGACAATTTCTGCGCACTCCCGCGTAACGTGGACGATGTGCGGCGCGGCGACGCGCAAGGATGTCCTTGTGTTCGGCATGACTTCAGATCCTTCGACGGCAGACGGCGGCTGGACGCATCTGGCCTACAATGCACGCGCAACGCAACACCGCGATTCCTCCAGTAATCTAGGCCGCGGCTTGCGGGCGTGAACTCGGAGCTAGGGAGAGATAGCCACCCGCTCGAGCCAACGCGAACAGGCAGGCCTCTTCGACTATATTATCGGTATCGAAGGCGGCGGTCAAATCCGCCGGGAGAAAATGTTCTCGGCCGCGTGTGCGGGCGAGTGGAAGGGCTGGAGATCTTGGATTCCAAGTACGGTCTGCAGAGGCTGGATCAACAAGCCCGACCTATCCCAGCGCCTTCAACACGACTATGGGCAGAGCCGTATCTCGGGGGATGCCGTACCCCCTCGGAGCGAGCCTCTGCACCGATGGCGTGAACTTCGCCGTGCTTTCCGATCACGCCGATGCGGTCGAGCTGTGCCTCTTCGATTCGCCGTCCAGCCGAGCCCCGGCAGAGGTGCTGCCGCTCGCATCCAAGACGGGCGGGGTCTTCCACGGTCATGTTGCGGGGGTCACTGCGGGACAGATTTACGGCTACCGAGTGCGTGGACCGTGGGCACCCGAGGCAGGTCATCGATTCGACCCGCACAAGATCCTGCTGGACCCGTATGCCCGCGCGATCGCCCGCCGTCCGCAATGGCGGCCGGAGGTCTACTCCTACAGAGCTGCCAGCTATCCAGACCCCGGTGCGTTGTGCCAGGTCCGAAACAACCTAGATAGCGGTGATTGCTCCCCGCTGGGTATCGTGGCGGGCACTCCCCCGCCAGTCAGCGCGGCGAGCCGTCCACGCACTAGCTGGCGCGACACGCTGATTTACGAGTTACATGTCCGAGGATTCACAAGACTGCATCCGGAAGTGGATCCAAGCCTGCGAGGCACGTATGCGGGCTTGGTCGCCGAGCCTGTTTTGGAGCATCTCAGCAGTTTGGGCGTTTCGGCGGTCGAACTACTGCCGGTGCAGCACTATGTCGACGACCACCGGCTCGCCAAGCTCGGGTTGGCCAACTACTGGGGCTACCAGCCGCTGGGCTACTTCGCGCCCGAACCGCGCTACGCTGCGACTTCCGGTGCGGCGGTGGCACGCGAATTCCGGGAAATGGTGCGGCGCTTCCATCAAGCAGGGATCGAGGTGATCCTCGACGTGGTCTATAACCACACGGCGGAGCTAGGCCACGATGGACCGACCCTGTCATTCCGCGGTATCGACAATGCCAGCTACTACCGTTTGGATCCTGCCGACAAGCGCCGCTATGTCAATTTCACTGGCTGCGGCAACACTCTCAACACCCAGCATCCAGCGGTCGTGCGCCTTGTCATGGACAGCCTGCGGTACTGGGTCGAAACGATGGGAGTGGACGGTTTTCGCTTTGACCTCGCCACCGCCATCGGGCGCACCGAGAGCGGCTTCGACCGTCGGGCGCCCCTGCTGACCGCGATCGGCCAAGACCCGGTCCTGCAGACCGTCAAGCTCATCGCCGAGCCTTGGGATGTCAACTCCCATGACAGCGTGCAACTCGGCAACTTCCCGTCGCACTGGGCTGAGTGGAATCGGCACTTTCGCGACGATTCGCGGCGCTTCTGGCGGGGAGATTCCCACATGGCGCCCGGTTTGGCTTCGCGTGTGGCCGGCAGCAGCGACGTCTTCGGTCCACGTCGGCGTCGGCCTCAATCCAGCATCAATTTCGTCACGTCCCATGATGGCTTCACGTTGGCCGACTTGGTCACCTACAGGCACAAGCGCAACGCTGACAACGGGGAAGGCAACCGCGACGGGGAGTCGAACAACCACAGTTGGAACTGCGGCACCGAGGGCCCGACTCAGGACAACAAGATCCTGGCCGCGCGAGAGCGCCAACAGCGCAATCTTCTCGCAACGCTGCTGCTCTCGCAAGGGGTGCCCATGCTGGTAGCCGGCGACGAGTTTGGACGCACCCAGCGGGGCAACAACAACGCGTATTGCCAGGACAATCAGATCAGCTGGGTGGATTGGACGCTGGCAGAGGGCAGTTCGCTGTTGGATTTTGCGCGGCGTTTGGCCCAGATCCGTAGGGGGGAGCCAGCCTTCCGGCGCGAGCAGTTCTTTGAAGGATTCAGGGATCCCGAGGTCGGACTCAAGGATGTAGCGTGGCTCCACCCGAACGGGGCAGAGATAGCTGTAGCAGACTGGCGCGAGGGCAGCCTGCGGTGCTTCGGCGCACTCATATCCGCCGGTGAAGGCGCTGTGCTGCTGCTGTTCAATGCCTCCGAGCGCCGATGCACCTTCTGCCTGCCAGAGATGCCTGGCTGGCGAGTCGAGGTTGATACTGCGCGGGACCGCTGCGCGGGACCCGAACTGGACGGCCAAGAGTACAAGTTGGCGGACTGCAGCTTCGTGCTGCTGAGGGCGGACGGTGGTTGATCCCTCGCTCCAGAGGCTGGCGCGCTTGTACGGCGTGCAAGCTGCCCACCGCGACGGGTTTCGCCAAATGCGACAGCCACACCCAGAGGCGCTGCTTGCCGTGTTGCGGGAACTGGGGGCTGATCTCGCCAAGTTTGGGGACGTGCCGCGAGAATTGCGGCGCGCGGAGATCGAGCGCTGGGAGCGCATGATCGACCCAGTCAGCGTCGCGTGGCTAGAGCCGGGCGGGCAGTCGTCGTGCAAGCATGTGTCGGTTCAACTCCGGCTGCCGGCAGCCCTGCGGACGGAGAGCTTTGATATCTGGCTGGACGGCGAAGCGTGCGACCCGCACCGCGCGTCGGGGCAAGTGTGTCACTTGCGTTGCTTGCGCGAGGTCAAGGTCCGCGGCCATCGCTACGTACTGCTCAGACTGCCGCTGATCGGCGCGCCCCTGCTAGCCGGCTATTACCGGTACAGGGTCTGTGTTGCGGAGCGCCAGGCTGATGGCTTGCTCGTCTGCGCTCCCCGCGCCTGCGTGGACCTTCAGCAGGGTTGGGGGGCGTTCGCGCCCCTGTATGCGCTGCATTCGCAGAACTCCGCCGGGATCGGCACGTTCGCCGATCTGGGCAGATTGACGGCATGGGTGCAGCGCCTCGGAGGCGGTTTCGTCAGCACGCTGCCGCTGCTGGCCTCGTTCCTAGACGAACCATTCGCGCCCAGCCCGTACACGCCCATCAGCCGTTGCTTTTGGAACGAGCTGTACGTGGATCTGCCGTCCGTGCCCGAGTGGTTGCCCGAATTCGGAGGCATTGGTGCTGAACCTGCCGGCAGGCATATCGACTATCGCGGCCTGATCCGCTCCAAGCGCGCCGGGCTCGAGCAGGCGCTCTCGAGGCTGGGTGGGCAAAGGCACGAATCATTCGCCCGATTCGTGGAGCGGGATGCGGAACTAAGGGCCTACGCTGCCTTCCGAACAGGTGTTGAACGCGGACTCTCCAAACCGCCAAGATTCGACCTGCAGGATTCCGCCTGCGCCTATCATGCGTTTGCGCAGTGGATCGCCGAGGAGCAGATCAAGGCCGTTACCGAGCAGGACGCTGGGCGCGGCCAAGGGCTGTACCTTGACCTGCCCTTGGGAGTGCATCCGCGCGGCTTTGACAGCTATCGTCATGCGGACCTCTTCGCTCAAGGCATTGCCGGGGGCGCTCCACCCGACCGCTTCTTCAGCAGGGGGCAGAACTGGGGCTTCGCGCCGATCAACCCGCGCCGGGCCAGAGAAAAGGGGCACGCATACTTGATCGCGTGTATCCGCCACCACATGCGGCATGCCGGAGTCCTCCGCATCGATCACCTGATGGGACTGCACCGTTTGTATTGGATTCCGGAACACTTCGAAGGGGATCAAGGCGTATATGTCCAGTATCCCGCCGAAGAGTTGTACGCCATCGTCTGTCTGGAATCGCAGCGATCCAGCACGGCCGTCGTAGGGGAGGACCTCGGCACGGTTCCGCGCTACGTCCGACAGCGCATGGCCGACCACGGCTTGCGGCGCATGTACGTAGGGCAGTTCGAGTATCGGGGCCAGGGGAATCCACCATATGACGCTCCGCCGCGCCAGAGCGTGGCCTCGCTGAACACCCACGACACGGCCATGTTTGCTTCGTTTTGGACAGACCGAGACATCGAGGACCAAGTGGCCTTGGGCCTGTTGGACGACGCCCATGCGGACGACGCCCTCGGGCGGCGGCGACAACTCAGGGAGGCTCTGCTCGGCCACTTGCGCAAGCGCCGCTTGATCAAGGGTGGGCAACCGTCCGCCAGTGCCGTGCTCCGGGCGTGCCTGGCCACGCTCGGCGTTTCCGACGCCGAGTGTGTCATTGTGGCTTTAGAGGATCTGTGGGGCGAGACCGAGCCGCAGAATACCCCAGGCACACACCAGGAGCGCCCCAACTGGACCCGCAGGATGCGGCTCTCGCTTGAGCAGATCCAATCTGATCCGGGTGTGGTGTCAGCACTGAAAGGTATCACGCGTGCCCGGCGCTCCGCTGAGTGAGACTAGCGATGGATCGAAGGCTCCAGCCAAAATTCCTGACCGATTGGGACCTCGGCCTGCTGGCTGGCGGCAGCCACTATCGCAGCTTCGAAAGCTTGGGTGCGCACCTGGCGCACACTGGCGAGGCTGCTGGGACCCGTTTTGCGGTCTGGGCACCCAACGCTGATGCGGTCTCGGTGATTGGCGATTTCAACCATTGGGACCGCAGCTGCGACCCCATGGTCCAGCGGCGCAACTCCGGTGTGTGGGAGGGTTTCGTCGAGGGGCTCGGCGATGGCGCGCTGTACAAGTACAGCATCGTCTCGGAGCGACACGATTACTCGGCCGAAAAGGCGGATCCATACGCGTTCGCTTGTGAACCTGCTCCGCGCACAGCGTCCAAGGTTTGCGATCTCAACGCCTACGAATGGTCCGACGCTGCTTGGATGGCAGAGCGGGCGGCGCGGAACCGGCATGACGCGCCGCTGGCTATCTACGAGGTGCATCTCGGTTCGTGGATGCGCTCCCCGCAAGATGGCGATCGCTGGTTGACATATGCCGAACTGGCGGAGCGCTTAGCGGATTATGTCGAGGAGATGGGCTTCACCCATGTGGAATTGCTGCCTGTAACGGAGCATCCCTTTGGCGGGTCGTGGGGCTACCAGACCACTGGGTATTTCGCTCCGACCAGTCGGTTTGGGGACCCCCGCGAGTTCATGGCGTTGGTCGACACGCTGCACCAGCGTGGTATCGGCGTGGTTATCGACTGGGCTCCGGCTCACTTTCCCGATGACCCGCACGGCCTGGCGCGGTTTGACGGGACACACCTGTACGAGCACATGGATCCCAAGAGCGGCCGCCATCCGCACTGGGACACGTTGATCTTCAACTACGGTCGAACAGAAGTGGCGAACTTCTTGGTGGCGAGTGCCATTTTCTGGTGCGAGAAGTATCACGTGGACGGCATTCGCGTGGATGCCGTGGCCTCGATGCTGTACCGCGACTACGGCAAGCAGGACGGGGAGTGGATCCCCAACCACTACGGCGGCAACGAGAACCTCGAGGCGGTCCGGTTCCTGCGGACGCTCAACGAGCAGGTCTACGGGCACTTTCCAGACGTCATGACCATCGCGGAGGAATCGACGGCTTGGCCGCAAGTATCGCGACCCACATCACATGGCGGGCTAGGTTTCGGCTTCAAGTGGAACATGGGCTGGATGCACGACACGCTCGCCTACATGAAGTTGGATCCGATTCATCGCAAGCATCATCACAACCGCCTCACCTTCAGCATGGTCTACGCCTTTCGCGAGAACTTTCTGCTGCCGTTCTCCCACGACGAAGTCGTGCATGGCAAGGCATCACTGCTGGAAAAGATGCCTGGGGAGGACTGGCACAAGTTTGCCAACCTGAGGCTGTTGTATGCGTACATGTACAGCCATCCGGGCAAGAAGCTGATGTTCATGGGCAATGAGTTCGCCCAGCGGGCCGAATGGAATCACGATCGGAGCCTGGATTGGCACCTGCTCGAGCACGGCTCGCACCGTGGCGTGCAGCGCCTCGTGGCCGACCTGAACCGGCTCTATCGCCAAAAGGCGGCCCTGCACCAGACCGATCTCGAGGATCGGGGTTTTTCGTGGGTGGACTGCGAGGACTGGGAGTCCAGCGTGGTGAGCTTTCTCAGGCTTGGCGCGGTCGCTGCGGAGTCGCTCCTGGTGGTTTGCAACTTCACTCCGGTCGTGCGGGCAGACTACCGACTCGGCGTA
Organism: Bryobacterales bacterium; assembly: GCA_965207255.1. Classification (GTDB taxonomy): domain Bacteria; phylum Acidobacteriota; class Terriglobia; order Bryobacterales; family UBA6623; genus VXMF01. The sequence goes on from OZ242276.1 coordinate 4,627,145, forward strand.
CCGCGTCTGGGTGCATGGAGGGAACTGCTAAACAGCGACTCGGAACACTACGGCGGGTCGAACGTGGGCAATCACGGAGTGGTGGAGGCCGAGCAGGTGCCGTTTCACGGTCACACATACTCGGTGCGATTGACGGTGCCGCCGCTTGCCGCCGTTGTTTTCGAGCCAGCGGAGTCCTCATCGGAAACCGCGGCCGATGGGCTTGACACCCTTTCCGGATAGAGTCCTGACGCACGGCCAGACCATCCGGTTGCCCGTCGGCGTCGAGAATGTCCCGAATCTGCGAGGCCATTGTCAGGCACACCTCGTCGACGATCTGGCCGTTTTCCGTTGAGTAGTCCGGCCACCTCCCAAGGTCTTGGTACGCGTTCTGAAATGGTCGTCGATGTCAATCTTTCTGGACGAGGACATGACGTTTCAGAAATCTCCGAGGTGGACTGCCATCCACTCGCGAGCATTGAGTTGCAGATCGGAGCAGAGGAACACGGGGGCGCTCCATGCAGCAGTCAGGCGCATACAGCGCAACCCACATCCGATCAGTCCCCCAAGTCCGAGACCGTCGGACTCAAATCGGTTCTCGTAGCCCTCGGTTCCACAGGAGCGGTTGATCGACCTACTTGCGGTAAGCAGGTTCGAGCCCTGTGAACATTGGGTAGTGCTTGATATTCAGGGTCTTCAATGCGGCATCGGACGAGTCTGCAGTCGCGGCGATGACCGCGTCTGCTAGACCAACTCCATGGGACCGTCCGTAGTCTCGCCGGTACAGTCCGCCAGCCTCGGCGATGCCCGCACTGACCGGCACGACGGGGACGAGGTCTAAGAAGGCGGCAAGATCTTGGCGTTCCGTGTCGTAAGCTCTGCCCCGGACACCGCTATATAGTTCTGCGACCGAGATGGCGGATAGGATGATGCGATCCAAATGCTCATTCACGAAACGGACCGCTACTGGGTGCCCTCGCAGGAAGTCGATCAGGATGTCTGTGTCGACTAGGAACTGTCGTGACACGTTCAACTCCTGTCCCAGCTCTCGCGCACGGCACGCTGGGATAGGATGTCGGTTCGATCCTTCCAGATGCCGGCGGCGGCGCGCAGCACCGCCTGGCGTCGGTCGCGTCCGTGTTTCTCGATGAATTGATCGACGGCTTGGCGGATCAGTTCGCTCTGCTTCATCCCGCCATTGCGAGCAATTGCGGCAAGTTCGCCTCGCTGCCGGCTGGTGAGATAGATTTGCGTTCGAATCATGTAATCGACCTCCGATGTATACACCAAGATTATACATCACCTGTCGAGCGCACTAGCTTGCCTACAGATGCTCCTCTGCGCTTCCTCGATCTGACCCGTCAGGCAGAGCCGCTCCCAACTTCAGCCACTGCCGAGCCATCGAGTCGGCGTCCTCAAGGGTGCGGGCAACGCCATCGTCCCGCAGGTCGCTGCCGAGTTCATCCGGGCGTATCTTGACGTGAGGGGCGCGGCATGAGTAGGCAATCATGCTTCGCTGGCCAACCGAGCGCTCACGAGCCGGTTGAGGCTCACGCCTTCCTCGGCGGCGCGGATGGCGAGGGCGCGATGCGTTTCTGGCGGCACGCGGACAAGGAACTTTCCGCTGTAGGTGCGGTCGGCGAGCGGTTCAGGCAGCGTCTCGCCCGTAGACCGCATGTCGGACAGCACGTCGCGCACAACACGTTGGATGCCCGCCAGCGCCTTTGCCGGGGTCGGCGCCAGCCAACTCAACGATGGGAACTCGGCGCACAGGCCAACATGCTCGCCGTCCTCAGCGGACCACGTAACGCGGTAGGTGTAATGGTCGCTCATTTCATGCCCTCCAATCTGTCAACGGCCCTGAGAATCTGGCGGACCTGATATGGCTTGGCTTTCCCCTTGTCGTTCTGGATGTTCACGCGCGGGTCGCCGGGCCACGGCGTGCGGTAAACGCGGTGACTCGTTCCCTTCTGTCGCGGTTCACCAAGAAACGCATCGCAAACCTTGGCGAGATCGGCGAACCGCACTCCCTGCGGGTTGTTGCGGATCGCCTTCAAGAGTGCCGCCGCGCCTGCCATACCCTAATAGTATCAATAACGATATCAATTGTCAAGAGATTTTTTCCGCATGAAACTTGCCGCCGCCACCCTGTCCCCCGCCGCCCGCGCGGTGCTGGCCCACCCCGACTGGCTCGACCAGGAGCTTGCCGAGCGCAGCCTGCACGAGTTCGTGCGCCAGATGTGGCGCTGGGCGGACCCGTCGCCGTTCGTGGACAGCTGGCACATCGGGGCGATCTGCGAGCGGCTTGAGGCCGTGAGCCGGGGCGAGGTGCGGCGGTTGCTGATCAACATCCCTCCTAGGCATTGCAATTCGAGTTTGGTGTCAGTTTTCTGGCCAGCGTGGATGTGGATACGCAGTCCGGAGACGAGCTTCATGGCCGCTTCTTCCGCGCCGACGCTCAGCACACGCGATTCGGTCAAGTGCCGTCGCGTCATCGAATCTCCTGTCTATCGAAAGCGTTGGGGCGAGAGCTTCGGGCTACCACTACGGCGCTCAAGCGGGAGCGATCCTCGCAATTCGCTGGAGCCAAGTGGACTGGCAGAGACGCGTAATTCGCCCGCCCGCCAACCAGCCTCGCAACAAGAGAGTGGGCGTCTGGCCGATCTACGGCGACCTGGAGCGCCACCCTCCGCAAGGCGCATTTCCGTCACGAGGAATACTGGCCGCACGTTCCTTGGATTTTCCACCGGGGCGGCAGGCTGATCCCGCACGGCGGCTATCGGCATGCCTGGAACAAGGCCAGGGAGCGGGCCGGGCCCCCTGGTCTCCGTTTCCATGACTTGCGCCGGACCACGGCCCGCAACATGACCGAACCCGGGATCGACGACTCGCTGATTCTCAGTGTCGTGGGATGGAAGACCAGGGCGATGCTTGGTCCGCTACCGCATCATTGACGAGCGCGGCGTGGTTCGCGCCGGCGAGCGCATGTACCACTACCTGCAATCACTGGAGCAATCCGACGAGCTGCATGACGACGTCCAATGAGCCGTTTCGGGCCACATTTGGACAAGATTTGGACAACCACGGAAGAAACAGGAGCGTAAATGACTGAAAACATTGGCTCCTCAGGTAGGACTCGAACCTACAACCCTCCGGTTAACAGCCGGATGCTCTACCATTGAGCTACTGAGGAGCAGTCTAACTTCTTGCATCATTGCAAATGCAGGTGATTCTGTCAAATTCGGGGTGCACGACACTATGTTTGGATCGCCGGTTGGACGCAGGGGTTCTCGTCCCGGTCAGCCCAGAAGTCCTCGTAGTTGCCGCTGAGCACGCAGCAGCGCAGGGCGAGGATGGCGTTGGCACCGTCGACGGTCCAGTACATGCCCGAGCGCTTGAGGCGGCCGACCACGGTGCGGCAGCCTGCCTCGACCACTCCAGAGCCTACGCACAGCCCTTGTGCGCGGAACTCGGGATAGCGCATGCGGCTGCGGTTCTTGTCGATGTAGTTGGCGCACTTGGCGGCTTCCTCGCAGCTGTCAGCGTGGGCCCGCAGGGTGGCGAGCAGGCCGTCGATGCGACCCTGCTCGAGATCGTCGCAGCGGGCGTCCGCCCACGGCGCGTGCTGCGCCTTGTCGCGGCCGAAGAGTGCCTTGGCCACCTCCCACAGTTTCTCTTTGGCGTGCCAGAGATCGACGATCTGGATCGCGCCGGGGTGGTCCTCTCCCGCGATGCGCCAGATCCAGTTAGCTCCGTCGCCCAAGATGACGCGGCGGCGGGCGAGCGGGAAGCCGCGCCGCTGCGCCTCGCGGCGCATGCGCTGGGCGAACTCGGAGGGGTCCGGATCGGTGTCGCGGCTGGCCGCGCTTTCCACGGCGGCGGTGTAGCTGACCGAGCCCGGGTCGCGCACGGCACGGCCCTCGTCGTCGCGCGATTCGGCGGTCCAGACGACGACCAGCTTGACCTCGCGGGTGCGGGCCGAGCCGTCGGGCTGCTTGCCAGCGCGCCCGACCGTCTCGCTGGCGCGGACCGGCACGCCGGTGCCGTCGACACCCAGATACACCGTCGGGGCAGGCGCTGCCGCCGCTGAGCCTGGAGACTGCCGCTCCAAGGCGGCAATCTCACGCCCCAGGGCCTGGGCAGTGCGCTGCACGTGCTTGCTGCCCACCTGCACGCCGGCCAACTCGTCGAGCAGTGAGCTGGCTTGGGCGAAGCTGACTAGGGCGGCGGCTGTCCCGGTCATGCGGGTGACCCCCGGCGAAAGGTCCGTGCGGGCCATGCCCAAGGCCCGGTCGCGCGGGAAGAAGCCGTGGCGGCAGGCGGGGCAGTGGTAGTAGGCACGCTGCAGCGTCAGCGCACCCAAAACCGTTGCGAAGGTCTTAGCGCGCCGGCCGGCGTAGTGTGCCGTCTGCCCGCAGGGGCAGGGCCGGTGCGGGCCGCAGTGATCGCTGCGGTCCTCGTCCAAGCGGCGTTCGACGGCCCGGGCGGCCAGTTCCAGAGCGCGGGACCGGAGACGGGTCTCGAGCGCCTCGAAATCGACCGCGTCGGAGGCCCCGGGAGCTACGAAGCGGGCGAGCTCGTCTTCGATGGCGGGGACGAACTCCTGTGCGCAGGCCTTTTTTTGGCACGCCTTGGGTGTCCCCGCCGCAGTGCTGTGAACGGGCGTCGGCGAGTTGCTCGCTGACCTCGACCAGCGCGGCGGTCAGGCGTCGGAAGCGCTGGTACTCGTCGAGTTGGGGCCGGACGGCATCCGCGGCAGCCTTGGACAGGGAGCGCGAGGTGCGCTTGCCGCCGACATCGCGCACGAGCACGAAATAGGGGCCGTGGCCGGGGTCGCCCTCCTGGCGGCAACGGCAGGAGGGCGTGCTGCACTTCATGTAGCGATGCACGAGGGAACCGGGACGCATGTCGCCGAGCGCGGCGATGTCGGCGAGGATGTGCTCGCGCTGCAGTTCGAGGGAGCTGATGTTGGGAGAGTCTGGCACGTGGGCCTCCTTGCCTTTAACAATAGTCGTTAAAGGCAAGGATTGCACAATACAAACAGAATGGGAGAGATCGCAACGCGCAGTCCCTAAATATCAGCTATCCCAAATTGATGTCGTGCACCCTCAAATTCGCTGCCCCTTGAAAACTTGGTTTTCCGGTGATGCCGAGAGTCACCAGCGACTCGACGCCGAGACTTCCACCTCGTACTGGTACAGCTAGGTGCGTACCTCGGGGTCGGTGCACATCTAGGGATCGTTTCGACAGTGAAGGCCCGCACAGTCGAACGTTAGGACCTCAGCCAGTTGCCAAATGTAGAGCGGTGTAAGACCGAGCGGGAAGCTTCACGCTCATCGTCGCCGCCGGGGTCGGGGAATCGAATCTCTGGCCCGCCACATTGTTTGGATTCTCGAATGTGTTCGCGGCCTTGAGGTCAGACCCGGTGATTGTCTCGGCTTGGAGCACACTGGTCGGGGTGATGTCTTCAAATCGGATTTCGACTTCTCGCTCCTTCTCGAGATCCCTGTTGAGCAAGAGAATCCCGCAATTTCCAGTTTCAGGGTCGAACGTTGCCGACACGTCAAGGTACGGAGTCACCTCAGGCCGACTCGTAGGCGCATTCACATATTCGGCGTTGTAGCGGCGTTCGATCGAGTAGGTCTCGGAACGGACAAGCAAATCCAGAACATCGCCCTTGGCGTACTTGATGCCCCACGCGTAGGGATAGTAAATCGTCTGTCGCAGCACACCGTCCTTGTTCGTGACCAAGGCAGCGATCACGTTGATGATCTGGGCAATGCAGCCGATGCGGACACGATCCGCGTTGCGCAGGAGCGTATTCACCATGCCTCCCACTAGGAGCGCATCCTCAAGGTTGTAAACCTCCTCGAGCAGCGGAGGTGCGAACTCCCCTTGGCCGTTCGTGTGCGCTCCTGCACGCGCCCGGTACCAGACATTCCATTCGTCGAACGAGAGCCAGAGCCGCTTCGGTGACTTCAGCAGTCCTCTGACGTAATCGCAAACAGCGACCGTCTCTTGGATCTGCAAGTCCATGTCCAGATTCAAGGCAAGGAAGCGAGCCGAGTCTCCGCCCGTCTCATCCGGTGTGTTGCCGTAGTAGCGATGCAGCGAGAGTCCGTCCACCTCGGGATAGCATTCTTCGAGGGTCTCCCGGTCCCAAATCAGGTAGGTCGGCATGAACGGGGCGCTGGACCCGCAAGCGATGAGTTCGGTCGAAGGGTCGACGGAGCGAATCTGGCGCGCCGCGTCACGAGCCTTGCGACCGTATTCGCGGGCGGGCATGTGACCGATCTGCCACCAGCCGTCCATCTCGTTCCCCAGGCACCACGTCTTGACCTCGTGCGGTCGCTCGTAGCCGTGCTCCCGGCGAAGGTTGCTCCAGCGCGTTCCTTTCTCGACGTTGCAGTATTCCACCAGCGCTGCCGAGGTTTCTGGCGTGCCGGTGCCGAGATTTGTGGCCAGCAAGGGCTCAGTGCCAACGAGCTTGCACCATTCGATGAATTCGTTCGTACCGAACTGATTAGTCTCGATAGAGTTCCAAGCACGCTCCAGCACTTCGGGCCGGTCCTTCTTGGGGCCGACGCCATGGAGCCAGTCGTAGCCCGACACAAAATTCCCGCCCGGGTAGCGCATGACCGGACACTTGAGCTCCTGCATCTCTTGAACAACGTCCGAGCGGAAGCCGTTAGTGTCCGCTAGGGGTGAGTCTGGCTCGTAAACGCCGCCGTAGATCGCACGCCCGAGGTGCTCAAGGAAAGCACCCATCAAGCGGGGATCCATGGAAGCCCGTCTCCGGGCCGAGTTCACGAAGACTTGTGCGGGTCCGCCGTTGGATTGGGCGTAGCCTAGGCCGCCGAGCCACGTGCCGGAGGCTAACGCAGGAGTGGCCGCCAGGATGGCGTTGAAGAATTCGCGTCTGCTGGAGTCGGTCATGGTCAATCGATGTTGTCAGGTCGTGCTCGGGGGTGTCGGGTGTACCATCGTTGCTCCTACCACGGACGACTGCTGAATGCTCGTGCAGTGCTGCTGATTGGCTGGATCGATTGTTGATCAACGATATTGAGGCCAGACGGATGTTCCGCCCGTTAGAGTCTCAAACTGATCGCCCGGTAGGCAAGCGGTGCCTTTGCTCGAAGTGCATCGCAAGAGGAGAAATCTGCCAGTGCACGATGGCCCTTCCGCATCACCAGAATCGGGCGTTCGGTGCGATCCGTCCGAAGCACCGGGCCGCCGCCAACCGACCGGGTACTGCAGCCGTTCACCAATTCCTTTGGTTTCTCAAGATCTATCCCCACCAGCGCTCGCCCTCGGCGAGATGGGACTTGACAACATCGGGATCCAGTTCGATGCCGAGGCCCGGCTTGTCCCGAACCTCGACGAAGCCATCCTTGGCCAGCGGTCCGTCATGCGCAATGACGTCGTCCATCCAGCCGCCATCAAAGAACACCGTCTCGCATGCGAAATAGTCGCGAATGGTCGAAGCCCAGTGGATACTCGCCATGCCATTGACGATGCTGCCGGTATTGTGGTTCGCCATTGGCAGGAAATAGAGGTCGGCGAGGTCAGCCATGCGCTTGTTCTCGAGAAACCCGCCCGAGTTGCGCAGGTCCGGGTGCAAGATGTCGATTGCGGCGTTGACCACGAAGGGCAAGGCGTCAGCTCGGCGCATCCAGTTTTCTCCGGTGCAGATGGGTACGGGCGACATCTCCGCCAACCGTTTCCAGCTCTCGGAATAAGCCACCGGAAGCGGATCCTCCAAGAAGCGGGGCTTCACATCTTCCAATGCGACCGCCATGTCGATCGAGCTGCGCAGGTCGAACTCCCAGTGGCAGCCGATCAGGATGTCATGCTCGAAGCCGAGCGCTTCCCGGCAGTTCTCGAATCCTTGGCGCAGCCGTCGCAGCTCGTCGCTCGATAACATGCGGTTTGACGGATCGCGGCCGGGGTCGATGCCGGGGCTATTCCTCAGCGGCCCGAACTTGTGCATGTTGATCCCGAACGGGCTTTCCTTGACCTGCTGGGCCCAGTCTCCCAAGACGGCCTTGTCGAAGAAGTCGTCCGGTTTCGAGTGGTCGTAAAGGCGAACCCTGTCGCGAAACTTTCCGCCAAGTAGCTTGTGCGTCGGCACGTCGAGCAGCTTGCCGGCCAAGTCCCAAAGGGCCATCTCAATGCCGCTCATTGCCCGTTGCTGGGCATGAGCACTCCCGTCGGTATAGCGATATCCGGTGTAGAGGCGGTCTATCTGGAGAGGATCCTTGCCGATGAACAACTCCTTCAGTCCATGGATCTCCTCCTTGACTCCCAAGCCCGGGGAACCGTAGGCTTCGGCGAAACCGTGAACGCCGACATCGGTATCCACGCGCACCAGTATGTATGTCCGCGGCCCCTGCAACACCATGGTCTTGATGTCGGTGATCCGAACTTTTTCGTGGTTCGCAGCGCTGAGCTCTCGATAGCTAGAGAGCCACGTCGGGGTGGAAACAGCCGCGAGAGTGGAGAGGAACGAACGGCGGGTCGACTGAGGCATGACGGTCGCCATTATAGAGATCGCCACAGGTTCTTCCGACAAACTTGTCTCCCGTTAAGCTGAACGACGCCCCCTCACGGTCTGTCCGACAGCCAAGAGAGGGCGTCTTGGCATTCGTCGAGGAGGGCAGGAGTCGATCGGCCACACAAATGCCGGGCAAGCGAAATGTCACGCCTTGAATTCCATTCCCAGCTTCTTCCCTCCGTTTAGCGCCGGGCCCCGGAGACTTTCGGGTCGCATCGGTAGTACGATCTGTAGCGCCCATGAACTACAGGTTTGCCTTGGTACTACTCGCTATGGCCGTTTCGACCTCCTCGTGCGACCAGTCAACCGGAAGCGGCTTGGAGCTCATCCCGGACGGATTGGTGGTGCTGACGTTTGACGATGGCAACAAGTCCGACATCGAGTTCGTGGCGCCGACCCTCCGAGACTACGGGTTCGGAGCGTCCTTCTATATCACCGAGGGGCTCGGTTACAAGGCCGACATCAACAAGGAGCGGTACGTCTCTTGGGACGATGTGCGCCGCCTTCACGATCTGGGGTTCGAAGTCGGGAACCACACGGGCGGCCATCCGAACATGGCAGCGTTACCTAAAGAGGCGATTCGGGCCAATCTTGAACTGATCGAGCAGCGTTGCGAGCAGCACGGCATTCCGAAGCCTACGACCTTCGTCTATCCGGGCTGGCGGCACAGCCTTCCAGTGGTCGAGGTCTTGGCGGAGAAGGGGTACGTGTTCGCTCGCCGCGGCGTGAGCCCCGAGCATCCAGACGGCGGACGTGGGGCTCGGGGTCGTGCCTACGATCCTGCAGAAGATCATCCGCTCCTCATTCCTACGACCGGTTACGCAGGGCCCGAGTGGGGGTTCGATGATCTGGTCTGGGCGATAGACCAAGCCCGGGACGGCAGGATCGCCGTGCTGACATTCCACGGCGTTCCGGCACTGGAGCATTCTTGGGTCCACACCGATCAGCAAGACTTCGTCCGCTACATGGACTACCTGCACGATCAAGGCTGCACGGTGATCCCAATGCGAGATTTAGCCCGCTATGTAGACCCGGCCAAGGGGCCGACGGATCCTTACGCGCCGATCTTGAGGAGAGTTTCCGGCCAGCAGAAGATGGATTAGCCAACGGGCTGAGGTTCCGTTCATAGCGGCGAGGGCACACCAAATGGGACCTCGCTAGGCGGCCAAGCGCCATCACGGAGCATTGCAAGCATGTCTGCCGTGGGCTATTCTAGGCTTGCCGGGATGAGTGATTCAGTGCCCCTGGCTTGGAGACACAAGGGTGCTCGCTACGCTAGTCTGCATCGGTCGTCTAGCCGCAGTTGGGTTCTGCTCGTTGGTTCTGCTGGCCCAGTCCGCACCTAGCCCGGCAGACCACCTCAAGCGCTCTGTCCAGCTCATGCAGCAAGGGAATCTTGCGTCGGCCGAAACTGAGGCGAGACTGGCCTTGGAGGATTCATCAAGCAAGGCTGTAGCCCTCGCCTTGCTGGGGTCGATTCGTCTGCAGCAGAGCAACTACGAGGAAGGCACGGAATTTCTTGAGAGCGCGATCCTAGCGAATCCCAATCTCGTCGGCGCCCGTCTCAACCTTGCGCAAGCGTACGCATTTCTGGGCAAACACGCCCGTGCTGAGGCCTTGTTCCGCGAGGCCCTGTCCCAAGCGCCCGACAACGCGAACGCCCGGCTCGGACTTGTCCAACTCGCAGTTCAGAATGGAAACCATCGGGAAGCGCTCGATCTGGTGCGACCGGTGGAAGGGCACCTGCGGAGTTCCCCCGACGGGCTGTTGCTGCTGGCCGAGTGCTACATGGGAGCGGGAGAACTGGCGGCGGCGAGCCGTATGGTTGACCACTGGAAGCGGCTGTCGGCGGTGCCGCGCGAATGGACCGTCAAATTCGCCCTGGCACTGTCCCGAGGTGGCCTCAATCGGATTGCAGTCGAGGTCTTGGAGGGTGTGAAGCGAGATGGGCTGGCGAACTTTGACGTCGCCTTCAATCTAGCGGGGCTCTACTTGCTCGAAAACGACTTTGGCAAGGCATCGGAGAACTACGAGCTAGCCGTGGACTTTGACGATCAATCCGTTCCGGCCCTGAAGCAGGTTGCAGCGATCGCGGAAAAGCAAGGCGAGCTTGAGAAGGCCCTGTCTTTCTTGATCCGGGCCAAGCTCGAAGCACCGGAGGATGCGGAGGTGCTGCTGTCCTTCGGAACGGTGGCACTGCGCCTTGATCTCATTGAAGACGCTACCAATGCGCTCGAAAAGGCCTTGGATCTGCGGCCCGCCGACAAGGCGACTCGATACTGGCTGGGCACGGCGCGCGGTACCGCTCGGCAGTATGACGCGGCCCTCGAACTCTACGTGGGCATTCTCGACGAGAATCCTGACGATCCGCAGATGCAATACGCCGTGGGCTCGGTCTACTACCTCATGGTCGCGTTCGAGGATGCGATTCGGCACCTCACCGAGAGCTGTCGACTCGATCCGGACCAACTGCTCTCGCGTTACTACTTGGCCATGATTGCCCAGAAGCAGGGGCGAAACGAGGATGCCATCCAGATGTTCCGGGAAATCCTCCGGAGCCATCCCGACCATGCCCTGTCCTACGAGGGGTTGGCAGTTTCCCAACTCAAGATCAGGGAGTACCACCATGCGCGCGAAAACTTGGAGACCGCCATTGGCATGAATCCTGAGTCAGCCCGTGCGAACTACCAACTCGGACAACTTCTCGTACGAATGGGCCTGCGAGAGGAAGCCAAGCAGCAACTCGCGATTGCCAAGGAACTCCGCGAGGAAGAAGAAAAGACGCAACTCGTCAAGACGTTGCTAAATCCTCACTAGATGGGATCCCTGCGAACATCGCCATGAAGTCCACGCCATCAGCCCGCTCTGAACGAGCGCTCCTGATTGTGGTGCGCGTATTGCTCGGGACCGCTCTGTGCCCGGGACTGTTCCACGTCGCGCACTACGCCACGCTGCAGACGGGCATGGCCCAGGACCGTCCGTCCGACCACTACCAGCGAGGCGTGAGCCTGCTCGAACAGCGCTTGTGGGTTCCTGCGATCAGCGAATTCGAGCAAGCCCTCAAGCTGGATCCGAATCAAGTCGCGACGCACATCGCCCTTGGAATCGCGCTCAGCAACAACAACGAGGAGGGCCGAGCGCTGAACGCGTTTCGCAAGGCTGTGGAGCTAAGCTCTCACTCGGCCGAAGCGCGCTTCAACCTCGGTCTGGCGCTGCGCAACGTCGGTCAGGTCGAAGAGGCGATCACCGAACTCACTGAGGCGGTCAGGATCGAGCCTTCGCTTGAACGGGCCCACCTCGAGTTGGGGATCTTGCTGTTGCGTACCGAGCAAAGTGAGCGCTCCATCCGGCAGTTTCGGACATTGCTCGATCAAGACCCCGATTCGGCGGAGGGGCACCACTGGCTCGGGGTTGCTTTTCAGGAAGGGCGGGATTACGTCGAAGCGATCCAGCAGTTCCGACGTGCGCTCGAACTCGACCCTTCCCTTGTGCGCGCCCACAACAGCTTGGGAACTGCGCTGGTGGAGACCGGCGATTTGGAGCAGGCGGTTGCAGCATTCCGCAGCGCAGTCGAGCTTAGGCCCGAAGATTCCGAACTTCGCATGAATCTGGGCGTGGCACTGAGAACCGTCGGGGAGAGCGAGGAAGCGGTCGAACAATTCAAGCACGTGCTTGAGAGCAGCACAAGAAACGAAGGCGCGTCCGGTCAGCGGAGCGCTTCGGTCGCAGAGGTGCATCATCAGCTGGCCCTGGCGCTGCAAGGCCACGATCTCGACGCCGCGGTAGCGGCCTACGAGGAGGCCTTGGGAATCAATCCCGCGAAGCTGGAGTCCTACTACGGCCTCGGCCAGACTCTCAAGCGCAGGGCCGCGCGGACGCGCCGCCAGACCGATCCGCAGACTAGGCGGGCCGGGCCAGCGTCGGAGCGCGTCGCAACTGCAGGCGACGCCTTGGCGCGCGGCGATGCCGAATCCGCGCTATCGGAATTGCGAGCGGTTGTCGCACTCGATCCAGATTTTGCTCCCGCCCACGAGATGCTTGGATTCCTGCTCGGGCGCCAAGGGGATCTCGACGGCTCGCTTCCGCACCTCCGCAAGGCGGTTGAATTGGAGCCTGGCTCGGCCGAGTCTCACTACCACCTCGGCCTTGCGTTGTGGTACCGGGGCGAGCGCGATGCGGCGGTTGGAGCGCTAGAAGAGGCGCTGAGGCTAGATGCTGCCCTGGCCGAGGCTTGTGCCTTCCTAGGAATGGCGTACCGCGAGGGTGGGCGCGGCGACGCCGCCAGGCGCTACCTGCAACGTGCCATCGCTCTGAATCGCGAACTCCCGGCACCGTATATCGACCTAGGGCTGGTTTTCTTGGATACGGGGCAGGGGGATGCGGCCCTTGGGATGTTCGAGGCCGCCCTGAACCTTCCGGCGAAGGCCGGTGCGATACCGGATCTTGACCTGCCAATCCAAGCCCTGCGCGCCAAGCTGTCAGGGGCACCTGAACACCCGGCCGCCTATAACGTGCTGGGCCGGTTGATGGGCAAGTCCGGGACGGACCCGCAGCAAGTTGCGGACACCCTCCGCAAGGCTATTCAGATGGACCCCGAGTACGCCGAAGCGCACAACAACCTCGGCCTCGTCCTGACACAGACTGACCGTACCGAAGAAGCCATAGCCACGTTCCGAGAAGCCATTCGACTCCAGCCCGGCTACGCGGACGCCCGGGCGAACCTCGGCGGTGTGTTGGTCGTGGTCGATGCTGACGAGGCGATTCGTGAATTGGAAGCGGCACTGGCGCTGGATCCGAATCTCGCCAATGCTCGGTACAACCTAAGCCGAGCCTACAACCAGAAAGCCGACCGCAAGCGGGAAATCGAGCAATTGCAAGAAGTCTTGCGTATCGACCCTAGGTTCGCCAAGGCGCATCTTTCCCTTGGCAAGGCGCTCATCGCAGAACGCAGGATCGAGGACGCCGTCGCCCACCTCGAGCAAGCCACGGAGCTGGATCCGAATCTCGGCGAGGCCCGCTACCAACTCGGCCTTGCGCTGGTCCGGGCCGGGCGTCGAGGTGAAGCACTGCGCGAACTGGATGCGAGTCGCCCCTTGATCTCAGAAAAACAACAGGCCGAGACTGCGACGGTGTTCATGCGGGAGGCTCAAGCTGCGCTGGAAGCAGGCGAGGTGAACCAAGCTGTGGACAAGCTCCGCCAGGTCACCTACCTAGCACCCGCCTACTCCGAAGCCCACTTGTCGCTGGGAGACGCCCTGATGCGGCGGGCTGACAAGGCCGGAGCGATCGAGGCTTATCAGGCAGCTCTCAGGCTCAGGCCCGATTCGTACGGTGCCTCTCTGGGGTTAGGCCGTTCCTTGCTGTCGGCGGGCAATTACGACCGTGCCACTGCAGCGTTTCGCGACTCGATCAGGTTGCGGCCATCCTCTGCCGAGGCCCATCGCCTGCTAGGGGAGAGCCTGCTCGAGTCCGGGACCGAAGAAGAGGCACTGGAGGCATTCCGCGAGGCGGTGAAGCGCGACCCGCAGGACGAGTCGGCCGCGAGGCAGGTTGCAGGCATTATTTCGAGGCAGCAGGAGCAGCAACGCGCGAACCTGCTCTCGATCCTTTCGGAATCACAGCCTCTGAGTCTGGGCGCGATAGGCGCGCAACCGGCAGAGATCGACGATCCCCTAGCTATCAGCGAGTTCGAGGCCGATATCCGCCAAGGCAACTATTCGCAGGTCGAACCCCGGCTGCGCCAATACGTTCTCGACAAGCCCGAATCTTGGTGGGGCCACTATGCGCTGGGGTACGTCTTGTTTGCTCAGCAGAAGATCGGGGAGTCTATCGCGGCGCTTGCGAAGTCCTTGAGGCTCAACATCAACAACGCCGAAGCCCATAAGATCCTCGGACGGACCCTGATGATCATAGGCCGGTTCGACCGAGCGAGAATCGAGTTCGAGCAGGCGGTGAGACTGAAGCCGGAATCGGCTGAGATTCGCTACAACCTAGGCAAGCTCTATTCTGCGCAAGACAATTTTCCTGCGGCGCGACGCGAATTCGGCCTCGCCCTAGACCTAGATCCTGAGTACATGGAAGCGTACAACGCGCTCGGATTCGCCATGGACTCGATGCAGCAAGGTTCTGAGGCCATGCGGAACTATCGCAAGGCAATTGAGCTGAGCGAAGAACGGGACGCGGGATTCGTTTCGCCATACGTCAACCTTGCCGCGCACCACAATCGCTTGAACCAACCGTCGTTGGCCCTAGAACACGCTTCTGAAGCACTCGTGATCGACCCGCAGTCCGATCTGGCGCTATTCCAGGCTGCCAAGGCGTACCGCGCGGAGAAGCGGTGGAGCGAGGCAGTGAGCCACCTTGAGCGCGCAATCTCAATCAACGCCCGCGTTTCTCGCTATCACTACGTACTTGGACTGCTGTATCGACGACTGGGACAAACAGAGAAAAGCCGAGTCGCGATTGACGCATTCGAACGCCTCGAGAAGGAGGCTGCGGAGCTGGAGGAGCGGAGGCGGGAAGCGAAGCGAGGCACGCCCTGACGGCCGCCCTCGATGCCATTGGAGCGCTTGCTTCGATGACGGCAATCAAGACCGACACCCCCTTGGTCCACGTTGGCGGTGACCCGACAGTGATCAAGCACCTTTGGCGCTATTGTGCCCGTTCCCAGCCGATTCTCTGCCGCCTGTTTCAAGTCCGATTCGTGCCGAGCGTACGCCCGTGTGCCCCTCCTCCGCTGCCTGCCACGGTTGTCTGCCCAATGGACCAATAGAGGCAAGACCGCCGAGCTTCTTGGGCATGATCACCCGGCCGCATCTGCGTGGATCGCTTTGCTGGCAACCACTCGCGAATCAGTGCGCCTCGATCCTGCACACGGTGGAATTGACCCAAGGGCCGGGAACTCAATTGCTCCCCAATGCGTCTCAGGTGTCATGAAGCGGGAAGCGCTGGGCATCATGTCCAATCGGTTCGTCGGTGTTTCGATTCTGGCTGTAGCGACGCTTGCAGCTATTGGTAGTTGTCGAACAGCGCCAAGCACTGGGCGGGCAACGGATGAGACCGTCGAATCCCCAGTCCCTCCCAGTCCGCCGCCCTTGCCTGAGCCCGACGAGTCTTTGATAGCAGAAGGAACCCTGCCCCGGAGGTTGGCTCTGGAGCGTTCCAGTTCGATGCAATCTCTTTCACCTGGACTTGGCTTCTTTCCGCCGGGACAACATAGATTCCCAGCGCGGAGGCTTCGAAGCCGCGACAGATTCGCCAGCACACAACCCAATCCGGTCAGGGTTACCGCAGAAGAACCGGTCTCGACGTTCTCCGTCGATGTTGACACGGCCTCGTACAGCTTCGTGCGGAATTCGCTGGTCAATGGCGTCCTGCCACCCACCGACGCCGTGAGAGTCGAGGAATTGGTCAACTACTTCCAATACGACTATTCGCCGCCGGCCGACCCTAGTACGCCATTCGCTACGACGGTCTGCCTGGTCCCGACCCCCTGGAATGCCGACACGAGGCTCTTGCACATTGGAATCAAGGGATACGAGCTGAAGACCGAGAGCCCGCCACGGGCAAACTTAGTGTTCTTGGTCGATACTTCTGGCTCGATGAGCGAGCACGACAAGCTTCCTCTGGTCGTCAGCTCCCTCAAGCTTCTCGTCAGCGCCCTATCGCCCGACGACACCGTTGCGATCGTAACCTACGGAGGTTCGGTTGGCACCTTGCTGGAGCCGACAAAGGTAGCCGAACAGGCGGTTATCCTAGCCAGCTTGAATGACCTTGGCGCAGGGGGCTCGACTCCGGGTGGAGAGGGTCTCCGGCAGGCGTACCAGCTCGCCGAGCGGAACCTAGTCCCGGACGGGGTCAACCGAGTGATCCTTGCGACTGATGGCGACTTCAACGTGGGGATAACCGGCGTGGACGAGTTGAAGGACTTTGTTGAGCGAAAGCGGTCGAACGGAGTGCTGCTGTCCGTGCTGGGCTTCGGTACCGGCAACTACAACGACGAGCTCATGCAGGTCTTGGCGCAGAACGGCAATGGCACCGCCGCGTATATCGACAATCTGATGGAAGCACAGAAGGTGCTCGTGCAAGAGGCAACTTCGACTCTGTTCCCCATTTCCAAGGACGTTAAGATCCAAGTCGAGTTCAATCCTGCTGCAGTGAGCGAGTATCGCCTGATCGGTTACGAGACGCGGCTGCTGGATCGCGAGGACTTCCGAAATGACAAGGTGGATGCCGGCGACATTGGCGCAGGCCACTCTGTCACAGCTCTATATGAACTCACGATGGTGGGTTCGGGTGCCGAGCGTGTCCCACCGCTACGCTACGGTCCCAAGAAGCCCGCCACGGCCCAAGCCCCCGATGAGTACGCCTTTGTCAAGATCCGGTACAAGCTCCCCGACAGCGACACGAGCGAAATGGCCACTTGGCCCGTGACGCGGGCCGACGAGGGCACGCCCTCCACGCTCGTCTTGCGAGAAGCCCGCTTTGCGGCCGCCGTGGCTGGTTTTGGCCAGATCCTACGCAACGACCGCTACACGGGGGATTTTGGATACGACGACGTACTTGCGCTGGCGCGGACAGCGAAAGGCGAGGATCCCTTCGGTTATCGCGGTGAATTCTTGAGGCTGGTGGATCTGGCGAGGGTCGCTACGGCGATGAAGCCGCTGCACAGTGACCGGGGACTGGGGGCGCGGAACTAGACTGCTGTCCTGCGAGGCCTCGTGATTCGAGCCTACGGAGTCAACTACTCCCTTCAAACTCGTCTTCGCCGATGACCCCTTCGCCTTCCTTGATCAGGATCAATCGGTTCGCAGCTACGGTCTCAACGGTTTCGCTGACTCCCGACGGCCAGCGAACTTCCACACTGTCGGCCTGCTTCGCAGTGCCCAATCCGAAGTGCAGGCGAAGGTCGTTCTGCGAATAGAAGCTCGATCCGCTCATCACCTCGTCGATCTGAACATGATCACCAGTCGTCACTGACACGCGCGATCCGATGGCGGATCGATTCGACTTGGTACCTATGCACTTCACCATGAGCCAGTTGTTGGCGCCTTGACCCTCATTGCGCAGCAGCGACGGCACGTCGTCTAGATTGTTCACTACGATGTCTACCCGGCCGTCATTGTCAAAGTCGCCAAAGGCACAGCCCCGGCTGACTCTCGGAGTTGTGATTCCCGGCCCGGCGGTGCGCGACACGTCTCGGAATCGACCGTCGCCGCGGTTACGGTAGAGGATCTTCCGTTGCTCATACGTGACGTGGAGCTGCTTGCCCGAGATCACGGGATACACGTGCCCGTTGGCGAGGAAGATATCCTTCCAGCCGTCATTGTCGAAGTCCAGAAAGCCAGCCCCGAAACCCAGATACTTGGTGTTGACGCCTAGGCCGACCTGTAGGCTTGCATCGTAGAAGGTGCCGTCACCGTTGTTTTGATAGAGAGTCGTAACCTGATCGGAAAAGTTCGTGCGCACGATATCGAGCCAGCCGTCGCCGTCGTAGTCGCCCACTCCGACACCCATGCCCGCCATGGCGGCACCGTCCTCGTTGAACGCGCATCCAGCGGCGATCCCGACCTCGCTGAACGTCCCGTCCCGGTTGTTTCGGTAGAGCAGGCTAGGGGCTGTATCGCAAGCGACGTAGATGTCTGTCCAGCCGTCGTTGTTGAAGTCCGCCGCCACCGCTCCCATCCCGTAGGATCCCACCGGGCGCCAGTTAGACTTCGTGAACGTGGGGTCGGCCAGGCCTTGGGGATTGGTGATCCCCGAGTCCTCGGACACGTCCGTGAACGTGCCGTCGCCGTTGTTGCGGTAGAGGATGTTAGTTCCGCCCCCGAAGCCTTGCGGGCCGCAGGCAACGGCGATGTTGTTGTACCAGCACGACTCGGCCCCGCCCGGCTCGGGCGAAGCGGCTGGATCGAAATTGACATAGTTGGCGACAAACAGATCGATCAGCCCGTCGCGGTCGTAGTCCAGGAAGCAGCAGGCTGCCCCCCAGCGTCGGGCATCGCCGGCGACGCCGGCTTGCTCGGAAACGTCCTCGAACGTGCCGTTCCCTTGGTTGCGGTATAGGACGTTCTTGCCCCAGTAGGTCACGAACAGGTCGTCCAATCCGTCGTTGTCATAGTCCCCGACGCAGCACCCCTGTCCCCATCCCGAATGCGTCAGCCCTGCATCGCGGGTGACGTCGGTGAACGTGCCGTCCCGGTTGTTGTGAAACAGATAGCATGTCGGTTCCTGGCCCGGGGGGAATCCGTCAAGCGAGGATCCATTGACAAGAAAGATGTCGAGCCATCCGTCATGGTCGTAGTCGAAGAACGCGACACCGCTCCCCATTTCCTCGAGGAGATAGTTCTTTTCCGTGGCACTCCCAAAAACGTTGACGGCCGATCCCAGCCCCGCTTCTAGGGCGATGTCCGTGAAGCGAGTCTCGTCGGGCTGCGGCTCGGCTGCGAACGCGCGAAAGGGCTGGCCCAGCAGTCCTTCCAGAGATCCGAATTCGGGATGGTCGGGCAGCAGGGTCGCCAAGTGTCCGAACGAGGCCGCGATGCCGCATGATCGGAGAGTCCTGAGAAATCCGCGTCTGGACCGGCGAGATCGCCTGCGATGCCGGCTAGTGCTCGTACCTGTCATGTGTTGTTCCGCTTGCGAAGACCCGGCTTCCGAGTCTGGTATTCGCACGGCAACGCATCGCGTAGCGAACGAGATACGCCTGGGCACAGACCCGCGCGCCTTGGCTCCATTCCGAAATTCGGCAATCTCATGCTCCTGCTCCAAACACGATGCGTCGGAGCCCCGCCAAGAGTCGAACGGACTTGGCTAAGGAACAGGGCCCGAGTGGGAACTCGTGCCATTGTAGCCTCGCTCGCCTCCGAGATTGCAGCCTATGCTGCAGTGTGGAAACTCGACGGTGGTTTCCTGCTGATGGCGATAGCGTGCGCAAGCCCGGTGCGGACCGCAACCGCCGGCCCCCGCTCAAGGCCTAGGAAAAAGGGCTTGCAGCGTTGCGCTGCAAGCCCCTGGGAATAGTCGGATTCCGGACGCGATCAGAAGTCGACGCGCAGCGCGAACTGGATCGAGCGCGGGATGTTGCACTGCTGGAACACCTGCCCGAACGACCCGGCGCTCCAGTTGCTGTTCGGTGAGCAGAAAACGGTGCGATTGAAGATGTTGCCGAAGTTTGTCTCCCAGCGTGCCTTGAATCGCTCATTCAGCCAAATGTCCTTGAAGATGCTCAGATCCTCGGTGATGTTGGCGAAGCCGCGCACCGTTCCGTCGTTGATGGGTGCATCACCGAACTGGAGGGCGCCGGGGTCCGTCCACGCCGAAGAGTTGAGGTAGCTGTCCGTATTCGGATCGAAGCGACCGCTAATGCTGTTGAGCCCGTCGGCTCCGCCGACTCGGTTGGGACGCTTCTGGGCGTTGAATAGGATGCCGCCGAGATCGTTGGCCATCGCAGTGTTGATTGGCCGCCCTTGGTCGAAGCGGAAGATCCCAGAGAAGCTCCAGCCGCCAACCAGCCGCGCTATTCCTGTCTTCTTGTTCCGCATGACCGGCAACTGGTAGGTCCACGCCATGAATGCACTGTTCGGAATGTCGTCCGAACTTAGTGTCTTGACGTGCTGCTCGATTGGATTCTGGCGCCTTCCATTGCGGCCGTCTTGGCCCTGTCCACTCTCCGCACCGTTGCCGAGCAGTTTTGACCGCGTGTAGGAAGCGCGGAACTGCAAGCCGTTTGCGAACCGCTTGTCTAGCTTGAGCTGCAGTGAGTGGTAGGTGCTCATGCCGGTTGGGACGCTCCGCCAGCGAATGGACTGGATGTGTGGGAACGGACGCAACGCCTGCGCGACGTTTCCTGAAAAGCCCGGGTAGGGCGGGCCTATGCCTGCGTCTCGCGCCGCTTGCGAGTTGATGTCCGAATTGAGCACGGCCGCGCCGTACTCAAGGATCGAGGGATGGTTCATGTTGGCGAGCATCCCCATCGAAGTCGAGTGGTTGGTCAGCCTGGTGCCGCGATTGCCGATGTACGACACATCGAGCACCATGTTGTCGCTCAGCTGCCGCTGAATCGTCAGCGACCAGTTCTGGAACCTCGGGAGGGTCAGGTCGTCCTCCGCCACGGTGATCGGAGCTTGGTTCAGGGAGACCGTGGGGTCGACAAACGGCGGGCGGATGATCAGATCCCTAGGAATCCCGTCGTCCCAGTGGTAGGTTGCCGACAGGCCGCCGTTGGTGTTGTTGGCGGCAGGGAAGTTCTCGAATCCGAGGATCGGCAGGCCGGTGAACTGGCTGTGCGCCACGCCCGAGTAGTAGATGCCGTAGCCTCCGCGGATCACATCCTTGTCGCTAAGCCGGTATGCGAATCCGAAGCGCGGTCCCCAAGCGTCCTTGGGCGGGTTCTGGAATTTCCTGCTCCCGGTGCGCCCCTCACCCGTTCCGGCGAAGACCTGGGCGCCGAGCAAGCCGTTCGCCCCGGGGTTCGGTGTATTGAGGTCGAACGTCGAGTACTGATCCCTTGCTTCGATGCGCGAGGTCTGATAGTCCCAGCGCAGCCCGAGCGTCAGCGTCAGCTTGCTAGTGACCTTGCTGTCAACATTCACCCACGGCGCTATGTACCGCTCGTAGAAGGTTGGCTCCGCCGGGATTTGGAAGGTGCCATTGTGAACTTGGCCGAGGATGAACGACGCGTAGGGGTCGCCTGTGGTGGCGACGTTGTTCCCTCCGGCGTCGTATCCGCCGGTCTGGAGGCGGTTGAAGTCGAACCTCCCGCCGGGCGAGGCCCCCCACTGGCGGAATGGGTACTGGTGGTGCCGGAACTCGATGCCAAACTTGATCGTGTGCTTGCCCTTGACCCACGTGAGGTCGTTCGAGAATTGGTAGCGGTTGTTTGTGTTGAAGCCCGGACCGCCCTGCCGGCCTCCCCAAGGATTGCCCAGTCCGGAGTAGGGCGTATTCCCCGAGAACGAAATGCCGGGAACTCCCGTGCCCTCCTCGATGAGGCCCCCGCGGTCAGGGCCCCAGAGCCGCTCGGGCCAGCCCGTCCGCGCGGAGAGCGCGTTGCCTCCCATGTACCAGCGGTCGTAGGCCAAGGTGGTGTGATTCACGATGTTGTTGGTGATGATGTAGTCGAACTGCTGGTGGAGGTGGTGTGTGGCAATGGTCTGGTTGAACCCCTGGCCCAGATAGTCCGTGTTCTTCTCGAAGTCCCTGGTGGAGACCACGTCGCAGCCGCCCACGCCACCGCAGCGCCTCGTGGAGGGCCGGTCGTTCTCGAAGTAGCTCGTCGTCGAGCGGAAGTTGTCGCTGAACGCGTGATCGACCCGGAACAGGACGGTCTGGATGTCGAATGCCCAGGTTTGGTCGCCCGATCCGCCATGGACGTTGAAGGCTAGGCCGTCTCGGTCTGGGCTGACCATCGCGTTGCTGATCTGCTGCGCCGCAGTGCTGCGCAAAGGGTGCGCGGCGGGGATCGCGTTGTTGGCGAAGGGGTCACGAATCGGGACGCCGTTTTCGGTGCGAGTCGAATTGGGATCGAAGATTCCGCCTTCCATGATCGGCCTGCCGAGTGCGTCCACGGCGACCTGGTTGCCCGTGAGCAACTGCCCGAAGTCCCCTTGCTTGAATGCGTCGACCGGGGTCGTGTTTGCGTAGCTGGGCAACGTGCCGGATCGGAAATCGTAAATGTCCCAGTTGAGGAAGAAGAACGTGCGGTTGCGCCCGTCGTAGAGCTTTGGTACGTAAACTGGGCCTCCCAGCGAGCCGCCGTAGTTGTTCTTGCGGTCCTTGGGGCGGAACGTGCCAAAGAATCCGCTGGCGTTGAGCGCCTCGTTCGAGAAGTATTCGTACAGCGAGCCGTGCAACTCGTTGCTTCCGGACTTGCTGGTGTACTCGATGAAGCCGCCGCTGGTGTGGCCGTATTGCGCCGAGTACGTGGTGTTGATCACCTTCATCTCACGGATTCCCTCGATCGGCACGGCGCTTTCGTGCGTCTGCTGGTGGCCCTCAGCGAATCCGAAGGCGGCACCGTCGAAGAAGTTCTCGGTCGCCATCGTCTGGCCTCCGTTGATGCGCGAGTTGAACTGGCTACCCTTGAACATGGGGTCGCCGTTCGGCGCCATTGGCGTGTACCCGGGCTGCAGCAGCAGGAGCGACTCCGCCAGTCGGATGTCCGCTCCCATGACCACTGGCAGGTCTTCGTAGTACTTCTCGTCGACGGTATGCGTCAAATCGCCTTGTTGCGTGCTGAGCATCTCGGATGCCGCGACCACTTCGACCGTCTCGGTGACGTCACCGAGTTCCATGACGGCGTCCTGCCGGAAAATCAGGCCGCCGGTGAGCAGGATCCCGCTGCGTTGGAAAGTCTTGAAACCGGGACTCTCCACGCGGACGGTGTACACGCCTAGCACAAGGGACGGCGAGTTGTAGGCTCCGGCGCTGTTGGATTCCAGCTCCGTCGCGACGCCCGTTCCTTCGTCTCGGATCGTGACTGATGCCCCGGGGACCAAGGCCCCGGTGGGGTCAACCACGACTCCCGTGATAATGGCCCTATCGGCTCTCTGCGCCGCGAGCGGCATGGCCAGGCTAAGTGCCAGACACACTGCGGCAGCGACGATCAGCGACTGTTTATGCATCATGCAGGGCCTCCATCTGCCCCCACCAAGCAAGCGTCCCGCTGACACCTTGCTTGGCTAGGTTGCAGCCCGAGCGTAGCATTGGTTCGGCCGCTTTTCAACGAACCGAGAGCAATAATTCCCCGGGAATGGGCTGTTTCGGAGGTCTTTCACGCATCCCGGCGAAGGGGCCACTCCCATTCGATAGCGCGTGCAGCGGCAGATCCGTGAGGACGGCTTCAGCGCGTCTCGCCAAGCGACTGCCGGCCCCGACGGCAGCCCGGCGGGACTGGGTGACGGCTGGCGAGCGGAATTCTTGCCCAGCGGCCTCGGGCGGCCCGCGCGTCCGAACCTGCTTCAGGCCGCACGGAACGGTGCGCTTGCGGTGCTGGCGCTAGAACTCACGTTCAAATGGCTGTAATCTTCCAGCTGACGTGCCAGCCGTCATGCGACCGGCATAAGGTCAGTTCGACGCAAGGCTGGGCGCTGCCTCTGGGCGTGGCTTGGTTGCCCGGCGGCAGTGCTTGGTGAGTGATACGAGCCCACCACGGTGCGCATCGACGGTGCGAAGCGGCCGACAAGACGCCTACAACAAGGGCGAGCGGGTGCAAATTGCTGCTGGTCTCAGAGGTCGAACTATCGGCAGAATGGGCAAATGCTCTTGTCAGAAATCGCAAGGCATGCCAAGTGCGAGTCCGGCCGCTTGCCCCGAGTCGAGGCGGAGGAGCACATTTTTCGGGTCAGCGGCCAGTCGCGGTGCCAGCGGGCCGCGCTTTCGGGCTTGCGTCAATTCTTGGTAGGTGATCTCCGGAAAGAAGTCGTTTGCGGCCTTGGTTGAGCACCCAAGAGCAGGCTCGCGAGCTGGGCATCTGCTGGACGGGGGCGCGTGACAGTGGAGGACACACCCAACGGAAGTGGGGCATATTGGTATCGATGCGCCGCCGATGCCCGTCCTACGCCAAGATTCGAAGCACTCAAGGGCTGGTCGTACTAGCTTGAACAGCTTGCGCAACGTTGCAACTCGACTGATGCGAGTGCTGAAGCGTGCTCACCGTTGCGGACGAAGCGGTTGCTGGCTTCTGATGGTTCTCCAGGCATTAGCCCAGCAGCCCGAACAAGTATTGCCGGTCTACTCGGACGTGACCGAGGTGTCGGGAGTGGACTTTCTCAACAATTCCTCGAGCACGTCCCAGAAATACCTGTTGGAGTCGATGGTCGGGGGAGTGGCGGCGTTCGACTACAACGCTGACGGCCTTCTCGACCTCTATTTCGTGAACGGTGCCGCAATCAGCGATCCAATGGCGGACGGGCAGCGCCCTGATAAGTCCGACCCGCGGTACTGGAATCGACTCTACCGCAATGAAGGCCACTGGAAATTCACCGACGTGACCGAAGAAGCTGGAGTCCGCGGCGATCATTTCGGGCAAGGCGTCGCCTCGGGCGACTACGACAATGACGGGCGTGCCGATCTCTTTGTCGCAAACTTCGGCAACAACATCCTCTATCGCAATCTAGGTGACGGGTCCTTCGAGGACGCGACAGAACGGGCCGGCGTGCATGGCGGCGGATGGTCGGCAGGGGCTGGGTTCTTGGACTACGACCGCGATGGGCACCTCGACCTGTTCGTCAGCCGCTATGTCGAGTGGTCGTTCGCGGAAAATCCTTGGTGCGGCGAACGCAAGGCGGGGCACCGTTCCTACTGCCATCCCAAGCATTTCGCGCCAATTTCGCACTTGGTGTATCGCAACAACGGAGATGGCACCTTCACCGACGTGACTGATGCGAGCGGATTCGGGAGCGTCCTTGGCAAAGGGCTAGGCATCGCGTTCAACGACTACGACCGCGACGGCTGGTATGACGTGCTCGTCGCGAACGATTCGTTCCCGCAACAGCTCTTCCGCAATCTGGAGGGCCGCAGTTTTGAGGAACTCGCGCTCCTGTCGGGCATGGCCTATGACGAGAATGGGCGGACGTTTGCTGGCATGGGGACGGATTTTG
Organism: Bryobacterales bacterium; assembly: GCA_965207255.1. Taxonomy (GTDB): domain Bacteria; phylum Acidobacteriota; class Terriglobia; order Bryobacterales; family UBA6623; genus VXMF01. The sequence continues at coordinate 4,652,279 of OZ242276.1, forward strand.
CCGACTATGACAACGACGGGCGACCGGACGTATTCATCAACGCCCTGGCGCACCAGCGGTACGCCCTGTTCCGCAACGACGGCGTACTCTTCGAATACGTATCGGGCCAGACTGGCGTGAGCGGAATCTCGTCGCTGCACTCGGGGTGGGGCACGAAATTCCTCGACTACGACAACGACGGGAACAGGGACATCTTCGTCGCGCAGGGACACGTGATGGACAACATCGAACTCACCCAGCCCGATGTCAGCTACATGGAGCCGCTCGTCATGATGAGGGGCACTGCCAATGGCTTCGAGGACGTCTCGGCCAGCAGCGGCGATGCGTTCTTAGTGCCCCGCGCCGCGCGCGGGGCCGCAATTGCAGACCTCGACAACAACGGGTTCCTCGACATCGCAGTGAACTGCAAGGACCAGCCAGCCGTCGTGCTGCGCAACGAAGGGAACGGAGGCAATTGGCTGATCGTCGATCTGCAGGGAACACGGAGCAACGCGGATGGAATCGGATCCCGAGCGCGGATCGTGCTGGAGTCCGTCGGAGAGCAGCACGCGGTGGCCTCGGGCGCGGGCAGCTACCTATCGTCCAGCGACCATCGCATCCATTTTGGACTGGGTCGCTGGAAGCAAGTGGACTTAGTGGAAATCGAGTGGCCGAGCGGGGTCGTCCAACGGTTCGAGCAAGTCCCCGCCAATCAGATCTTGGTGGTCACCGAACCGGACGAGTAGGCGCAGGGCTGGCTGCTTCGCCGAAAGGTCGGCCCCCGTGACGGCGGGGTCCGGCTTGGACCAGCCTCTTGAGGGCCGGCAGTCACATCCGACTCGCTACCGCCCTGCGATCTTGGTGCTGACGACGGATTCGGTGCAAACTCCGTCGACCCGCCTACTCATCCCTCAAGATCTCCAGCGGCTTGCTGCCCAGGATTCGCAAACTCGCGCCCCAGCCAGCCGTGGTGGCGATCAATGCCGCTGATGCCACCGTCACGATGATCGCGGGCCACTCGATCACGGCGTCTAAGTCCAAGATGTCCCTCGTCAGCAAGGCCGAGTACGACACGGCTAGGATGCTTCCGGCCAAGCCCGCCACGCCCCCCAAGACCAGGAACTCGACCGAGAAGATACGAGCCACCCTGTTACGAGTGGCTCCCAGTGTCTTGAGTACGGCGACTTCGCGCAGCCTCCGGAAGCGCGTCGCGGCCACGCTCGAGACCAAGATGATCACCCCTGCCACGATGGCAAAGCCCGACACGAAGCGGATTACGAACGCGATCTGGTCGACGACCTCCTGCACGGTTTCGAAAAAGTCCACCGCGTTGACGAAGAGCACTGATGGAAATGCCTCAAACGCCGCCCTCGTAACCTCTAAGCTGTACTCGGGCAGCACGCGGACTCCGCCGATATAGGTGGCAGGCATGCCCTCCAAGGCGCTTCTGCTCAACACAAAGTCGTAAACCCAGTCGGGTTCGCCCTCGTAATCGTGGATTGCGACGACTGTGGCGACGACCTCCTGGCCACCCGCTTGCCACTGGATCTGCGAACCGAGCTTGATCTGCCTGTACTCCGCGACATGATCCCTGACGGATGCGACGTTTCTTGTCTCGCTCGCATCCCACCACCGGCCCTGTACGATTTCAAAGCCTATCGGCGGCTGGTCGGCCCACGTGATGTCGATCGTGCGTCGGCCGCGACGGCTTTGTTCACTCGAACCCTGTTCTCCCGGCTGTCTTGGCCCGCCGCCGCCCGGTTGGCCACCATCGATTCCCTCGAGCCGTGCCGAAATCCGCGGTACGAGCGTGACTTCGCCTTCGATGCCGGGCTGCTTGCGCAGGAACGCTTCGACTGCGGCACTCTCGTCGGCCGTGATGTTGCTCAAGTACACGTTCGGCATGCCCGGCGGAGCGCTCAAGGCCAGTTGAGACAAGACTGTGGTCTGCAGCAGATAGATCGTGAGCGTGAACGTCACGCCAATGCCGAGCGCTACCAGAATGACATCCGCGTGCATCCCGGGCCGGTGCAGGTTTGCGATGCCATGGCGGAGCGCTACCGGAAGCCGAAAGGGAAGCCGGGCTGGTGCCGACTTCAGCACGCGCATCAACGCCCCGGCGGTCACCGCCAAGGCGGCCAGGCTGACCCCCAAGCCCCCAATGAACCATCCGCCCAGCCGGACCGAGTCTCCCAGCCACATTGCCAACAACCCGACACCGCCCAGCATGAACGCCACTGTGCCGAACTGGCGGAGGCGCTCCTGATTCCGGTCCGCGCGGCTACGCTCGGACTGGCTGGACACATCCCGACGGAAGATCAGGGCCGGCGCGATCTTGCGGATTGCCAGCAGTGTCGGCAGCGAGAACATCACGACTGTCAGAACGCCGATCAAGGAAGCCTGCAAGGCGGGCCAGGTCTGCCAAGCGAATGCCGGAGCCTGTGGGAAGTAGTCAGCCACGAAGGACGGCGCCACACCCTGCAGCAGGAAGCCGAGGGCTACGCCGGCCGCGCTTCCCAACACTCCAAGCGCCAGCGCTTGCAGCATGAAGACTCGTATGATCACGGCTGAGGTTGCTCCGTAGCACTTCATGATTGCGATCGTGTCCAGCCTCTGCTGCAGGTGCGAATAGACCACCATCGCGACACCAAGGCCTCCGATCGCCATCGCTAGCAGGCTGACCAAGCTTAGAAAGCCGGTGGTTCGATCCAAGCCGCGCTGGATGCGCGGGTTGGTCTCCCGAAAATCAGTAATCCGAGCCTCGGGAACGCCTGTGCTGATCGCGTCTCTAGCTTGATCGACGGTCAGGCCCTCTGTTGGCAGCTTGAGCAAGAAGCGGTGTGAAACGCGGCTGCCGAACTGCACCAAGCCGGTGCGCTCGAGGCCGCTTTGCGAGACCATTGCGCGCGGGCCGAAGTTCACCGCACCTGTCATGCGGTCTGGCTCGACGAGCAGTATCGACGCGATGCGGAAGTCAGCACTGCCAAGACGGACGGTGTCACCGACTTCGGCTCGCAGCCTGAGGAGCAGGTCTTGCGATGCCAGAAGGGCATCCTGATCGAGGGCTTCCGTCAGCGCTTGTTCGGTCGAGAGCTCGACTTCGCCATAGAACGGGTAGGCCGCAGTGTCGACTGCCTTCACGTTGACGGGCAGAGGGCGTCCTTGCGGGCCGCCTGCAACCATGGTCATCAATTCGGTGACCGGTGTGACCACGGCTCCCTGAAGAGTCAGCGCATCGAGAGCTGCCTGCTCTTCAGCGTCGGGTGCGCGGCTGAGCCGGACGCTGAGGTCTCCTGCGAGCAGCATGCGGGCGTCGCTGAGGAGCATCTCTTGGAAGGCCGCGCAGTAGCCGCGCACTCCGCTCAGAGCCGCCACCCCCACGCTTACGGCCAGCACTGCGAACAGGAATTTGACTTTGGCCGCGCCCAAGTCGCGCCACGCCATCTTGACTGCGAGGCGCCATCCGGTGACTGGTCTCACACTTTCAGCGTAGCGAACGCTTGATGGCAGCGACGAAAAGGCAAAGCCCCCGCCAGCCGAACGGCCAGCGGGGGCGGGTTAGCTTGGAATCCCAAGCCTCCGATGTGGCCCCGCCCGTTCAGGCGGGGCTACGCTTGAATGAGGGCTAGAACTCGCCGCCGCCGTGCGGGTCAGGCGGGGGAGGCGGAGTCTTCTCGGGAATCTCGTGGACAGTGGCCTCGGTTGTCAGCATCAGGCTGGCGATCGAGGCTGCGTTCTGCAGCGCAGTCCGCGTGACCTTGACCGGGTCGATGACGCCGGCCGCGACCAAGTCCTCGTAGGCGTCCGTCGACGCGTTGTAGCCAAACGTGTCGCTCTCGCCGTTGCGCACGCGCTCGGCGACGATAGCTCCCTCTTGGCCCGCGTTCTGGGCGATCCAGCGCAGCGGGGATTCGATGGAGCGCCCGACGATGTTGATGCCGATTTGCTCGTCCTCGCTGGAGCCCGTCAGCCCGTCTAGGACCGCCGCCGCCCGCAGCAGCGCGACGCCGCCGCCCGGCACGATGCCTTCCTCGACAGCCGCCCGGGTGGCGTGCATGGCGTCTTCCACGCGCGCCTTCTTCTCCTTCATCTCCGTCTCGGTCGCCGCGCCGACTTTGATCACCGCCACGCCCCCGACCAGCTTCGCGAGCCGCTCTTGCAGCTTCTCCCGGTCGTAGTCCGATGTCGTCTCCTCGATCTGCGCCCGCAACTGCTTGACCCGCCCTTGGATTGCCTCGCTGCTGCCCGCGCCTTCCACGATCGTCGTGTTGTCCTTGTCGATCACCACCCGGCTGGCCTGGCCCAGGTCTTCCACCTGCACCCCTTCCAGCTTGATGCCGGTCTCCTCCATCAGCGCCCGCCCGCCGGTCAGGATCGCGATGTCCTCCAGCATGGCCTTGCGCCGGTCGCCGAAGCCCGGCGCCTTCACCGCCGCCACGTTCAACGTGCCGCGCAGCTTGTTGACCACCAGCGTGGCCAGCGCCTCGCCCTCGGTCTCCTCGGAGATGATCAGCAGCGGGCGGCCTTGGCGCGAGACGGTCTCCAGCACCGGCAGCAGGTCCTTCATGCTGCTGATCTTCTTCTCGTGGATCAAGATCAGGGCGTTTTCCAGCACGCACTCCATCGAGTCTTGGTCGGTGACGAAGTAGGGGGAGGCGTAGCCGCGGTCGAACTGCATGCCCTCGACGACATCCAGCTCGGTATCGATGGTCTTGCCTTCCTCGACCGTGATCACGCCGTCCTTGCCGACCTTTTCCATGGCCATGGCGATGATCTCGCCAATGGCCATGTCGCTGTTGGCCGAGATCGCGGCGACTTGCGCAACTGCGTCGCCTTCGACGGGCTTGGCAATGCTGTGCAGCTTGTCGCACAGGGCCTTGGTGGCCTGTTCGATGCCGCGCTTGATGGCCATCGGGTTGGCCCCGGCAGCCACGCTCTTGAGGCCGTCGCGGTAGATTGATTGGGCTAGGATCGTCGCGGTGGTCGTGCCGTCACCTGCCACATCTGAAGTCTTTGACGCGACCTCACGCACCATTTGCGCACCGAGGTTCTCGAGCTTGTCCTGCAGCTCGATCTCCTTGGCGACTGTCACGCCGTCCTTAGTGACGTTCGGCCCGCCGAACTTCTTCTCTAGGACGACGTTGCGGCCCTTCGGGCCCAGCGTCACTCGAACGGTGTCGGCGAGTTTGTTTACGCCGCTGAGAATTGCCTGGCGGCAATCTTCGCCATAGGCGATGCTCTTTCCAGCCATGTTGCTTTAGCTCCTTTTCGGTTCCGTGCTAGCTGATGATGGCGAGGGCTTCGTCCTCGCGCATGATCAGATACTCGTTGTCCTCGACATTGACTTCGCTTCCGGAGTACTTGCCGAACAAAATCGTGTCGCCGACCTTGACGTCGAGCGCCACCACCGTGCCGTCGTCTTTCTTCTTGCCGTTGCCGACTGCGACGACCTTTCCCTGCTGCGGCTTTTCCTTGGCCGAGTCCGGGATGATGATCCCGCCACTCGACTGCTGCTCCGCCTCGTCAAGCCGCTCGACGAGGATGCGGTCGTGCAAGGGTCTCAGGCTCATACTGATTGAATCCTCCTACCGATTCAGGGTGTACGTTGGGATGACGCACGGATCAGTGAGATCCGCTGCTCATGAAACTTGATGCTGTTGCTATCAAGTTCGTGTCTCTGACAGTGTAGCCTTGTTGCTGGAGCGATGTCAAGTGCTGGTTCCCAAGAAATCTTGAGGCTCGAGCCCTGCCTGCCATCCCGCGAAGGCCCTTGCAGTGCAGCGAGCCGTGCGGGCGGAGTGCTCCGAGCCGTCGGTCTCGAACCTGAGGCGCAAGAGCTTCGAGCCCCTGCTTCACTTCTAGGGCCGGGATGGTACGCCCCGAACGCGCAGAGACTGCCAAGAATGCGAGAATGGAGGCTTAAGCCGGGCCATGTTTAGGTTCGAGTCGCCTTGGATGTTGCTCCTGCTCTTGCCCTTGGCGGCCTTGGTCGCCTGGCGATTCCGGGAGCGTGTCCGCCTACGCTTCTCTTCGACGGCGACGGCCGGGGCGATAGCGGCTACGTGGCGCTCCAGGCTGGGGCGCTTGCCCCTGTTGCTGAGGGCGCTCGCGCTCGCAGCCTTGGTCGTGGCGCTTGCGCGGCCGCAGCACGGCACCGAGCGTGTGCGCGACATTTCTCAAGGCATCGCGATAGCGATGGTGGTCGACCGCTCGTCTAGCATGGGCGAGCGGATTCGCTATGCCGGTCGCAACGTGACGCGACTGGAAGCAGTGAAGCAGGTCTTCAGGGACTTCATCGACCCTAACTTAGGCGAGATGGGCGGTCGGCCGAACGACCTGATAGGCATGACGGCCTTCGCGCAGTACGCGGATTCGGTTTGCCCGCTGACGCTGTCGCACACAACCCTGATTCAACTCTTGGACAGTGTGCAACTAGTGGTCGACCGCCGCGAGGACGGTACGGCGATCGGGGATGCAGTCGCGCTTGCGGCAGCCAGGCTCCAGCGTGCCGAGGAGTCCGTCGAGCAAATCGGGGAGGCTGCGCACGATTACGAGATCAAGAGCAAGATCATCATCTTGCTGACCGATGGTGAGAACAACGCCGGGGACCGCAGCGTGCGCGACGCGGGAGAGCTGTGCAAGCAGTGGGGCATCAAGGTCTACGCGGTTGGCGTCGGCGACGAACGAGGCTTGCAGACGCCGTTCGGCCGGCTCAGCGCACCGCTGCGCCCCGGGTTTGATGACCGTGCCTTGCGCGGGATCGCGGAGTTGACAGGTGGCGAGTACTGGCTTGCCACCAGTTCCGAGGCACTGCAGGCCGTCCATGCGGAGATCGATGCCTTGGAAAAGAGCGACATCGAGACGGTGCGCTACTTGGAGTACCGGGAAGCTTTCGTGCCATGGGCGCTAGCCGGTCTCGTTTTGCTATCCATCGAGACGTTGCTACGTCAAACATGGTTGAGGACGAATCCGTGAGCGACTTTCGCTTTGGCGACGTGGTCATGCTGCACGGGCTTTGGTTGCTGCCGGCCCTATTGGCGCTGATGCTCTACGCGGCCCGCCGCCGCAGGGAGGCCTTGCTGCGTTTTGTCGAGGCCGGTCTGCTATTGCGCTCCGGTGGCGCCGCGCTGGCGGACCCAGCCCGACGAGTGCTCAAGGCCGCGCTGCTGCTGGCGGCGCTCGGATGCCTGGTTCTCGCGCTGGCGCGCCCAGCTTGGGACCAGGTGCAGGAGGAGGTCGTCCAGCGGGGCAGGGATGTCGTCTTCCTGCTGGACGTGTCTCGGAGCATGCTCGCGCAGGATCTGCCGCCAAATCGCTTGGAACGGGCTAAGTTGGCCATTCGCGACACGGTCGAGGAACTGGAGGGGGATCGCGTGGCCCTGGCCGTATTCGCGGGCTCAACGGTGGTCAAGTGCCCGCTCACACTGGATTACGGATTTTTCCGCATGGCCTTGGCTGATGTCTCTCCTTTCAGCGTCTCGCGGGGAGGCACGCTGATTGGCGACGGCATTCGCAAGGTCCTCAGCGACGTTTTCGACGAGCAGCGCAGCAACTACCGTGACATTGTGCTGATCACGGACGGGGAGGATCACGAAAGCTTCGCCGTTGAAGCCGCGGCACAGGCCGCCGAGCAGGGCGTGCGTTTGCTCGCCATCGGGCTCGGCGACGAGCGGGTGGGCCAGCGTATCCCGGTGGCGCAAGACCAAGCGAGCGGCGGGTCAAGCGCCGCCGTCTCCAGGTCATTCCTGCAGCACGAGGGCCAAGAGGTGTGGTCCCGTCTGGACGCCGCCACTCTGCGCAAGATGGCCGATGCTACCCCTGGGGGCGTCTATCTCAACGTCGCTACCGGAGCTATCGATCTGGGCGAGGTGTATCAACGGCTGATTGCTTCCGCAGAGGGCCAAGAGGTCGGCTCCCAAGTCTTGGAGAGGGTGGAGGAGAAGTTCCAGATCTTCCTCTTCGTGTGCGTTCTGCTACTAGCGCTCGAGATAGCGCTGCGCGAGCGCGGCGCGCGCCGCGCGCCAAGCCTTGCGCCGTACCTGCTAGCCGTCTTGTCCCTTCCCGCAATTGGCTCGGCGGCATCGGTGCGCGGCCTGGTCAATGACGGGAACGAGTCCTATCGCTCAGAGGTTTACGACGATGCGCTGAAGGCCTACGACCAAGCTCTCGATCAGGATCCCGGCTCACCTTACGCGTCGCTGAACCGGGCAGCGGCTCTGTACCGCAGCGGCCAGTTCGCCGATGCCGCCGAAGCCTACTTGTCGGCGGTGCGACAGAGCCTGCAACGCAACCTGCCGCACATCGAATCGGCGGGGTTGCACAGCTTGGGCAATGCACTCTACCGCCAAGCCGAAGAGGTGGCACAGTCGAACCCCCGGCAGGCGATGGATCACTTGGTGCGGGCCTCGCGCGCCTATTCAGATGCCTTGCGAGCGGATAGCGGCCGGACCGATTCGGCTCACAACTTGGAGTTGACGCGCCGTTTGATCAAGGAACTGCGTGAGCAAGCCAGCCAGCAGCCCCGACAAAGCGAGGGCGACCAGCAGGGCGATTCCCGGCAAGACGATCAGGATCCTGCCGATGCCCTGAGGCAGGCCGCGGACGATCAGGAGCGTCTGGCTGATGAGAGCCAACAGCTTGCAGGGGATCGCCAAGAACACAAGGACGCCGCTTCCCGCGAACAACAACAGCAACGCGCCCAAGATCTAGCCGACCAGCAACAGGCGCTCCGCGAGCGCACCGACCAGCTGGGAGAGAATCTGGACCCCGAAGCCCAAGAACAGATCGAGGACGCCTCGCGCCACCAGCAAGCGGCACAGAGCAAACTTGACGAGAACCGCCCGGGAGCCGCTGAGGATGATCAGCGTCAGGCGGCCGACGCGCTGCGCCAAGCGGCGCAATCAGAAGACGGTAGCGGCACTGAGCAGGCCTCCCAGCCGCGACCGGAAGACCAGCCGATCGAGCAGGCAAGCGGCGGGACGGAAGGCCAAGCCGATCCGGCAGAGCAAATGACTGTAGAGCAGATCTTGGCCAAAGAGCAGCAGGATCGGCGCAACCGGCAGTTGCAGCGAGTAGGCGTCGTTGCAGTGGAAAAGGATTGGTAGATGAGCTGGCGCTTTCTAGGCGGAGTGCTACTGGCGGCCGTCCTCGTGGTGTCTGTTCCGGCCCACGCCCAAGACGAGCCGTTGCAGGCCAAGGCCGCCGTGCAGAGCCAGCAGGTTTATGTGGGCCAGCATTTCCTTCTGCAGATCCAAGTCGAGGGCACGGATCAGCCCAATCCGGTAGACATCAGCGCACTTGAGGACGATTTCGTCGTGAGCGAAGCGGGCGGAGGTGCTAGCAACAGCACTTCGGTCAGCATCGTCAACGGGCGCATGACGCAGCAGGTGCAGCGGGGCTACAACTTCAACTACAGGCTGGCCGCCCGGAGAGCTGGCAACGCTCAGATCCCGGCGTTAGTGATCAGCGCGGGCGGGCGAGCGGCACGGACAGCGCCTATCGCCATCCGGGTCATGCCGCCCCAAGAAAACGACGACTTCAAGCTTCGGCTGAGCTTGTCCGAATCGCGCGCCTATGTCGGCCAGCCTGTGACGCTTACGGTGGAGTGGTACCTGGCGCGTGAGGTCAGGGAGTACTCGTTCAGCATTCCGCTGTTGGAGGACCGGCGATTCGAGATCATCGAACCTCCGGCCACGAGCTCCGGCCAGCGGCCTGGAGACGAAATCGAGGTCCAACTGGGCGATCGTCGAGCGAAGGGCCGCACTTCGGCGGGACAGCTGAACGGCCGCAAGTACACGGTACTGCGCTTTCAGAAGTTGCTCATTCCGCGCGAAGCTGGCAGCACAAGGCTGCCTGCGGCGACCGTTACCTTCACATCCCCGAAGCCCGGGCAGTCGCGCCGCCGGGATTTGTTCGACGATTTCTTTGGCGGCGGCCTCTTCTCCGGGGCGTTCGGCGGCGGACCGGTGTTGGAAACTTTGGCGATCCCGTCGGGCCGACCTAACTTGGAGGTATTGGATTTGCCGTCCGAGGGCCGACCGGCAGGGTTCAATGGTTGGATCGGAAAGTTCGACCTGCGAGCCGAGGCAAGGCCCGACAGTGTGATGGTCGGAGAGCCCATCACCCTCAGCCTGCGGGTGAATGGCTCGCTCATATCGTCCACGCTTCCGCTGCCCGCGCTGGATCAACAGGCGGCCTTGGCCAGGGATTTCAAGGTTCCCCGCGAAATCGGCGCCGGGCAGAGCCGCGACGGAGCCCTGCACTTTACCCAGACGCTGCGGGCACGGCATGACGGCGTCGCCTCGATTCCGCCGATCGAGCTGCCGTACTTCGATCCGGACTTGGGCGAATACGCGATCGCTCGCAGCGAACCGATACCGCTCTCGGTGGAACCGTCGCGTATTGTCACCGCCGATGATGCCGAAGGCCTCGGCCCCAGCGTGCCCCGCCAGCTTGAGGTCGAATCCAGCGAGCGAGGTATCGGGCACAACTATACAGGTGCAACCGCCTTGGTCCCGATGCAGGGCGGTTGGGGGGCGTGGTTGCGGCCCCTCGGCCCGACATGGCTGGCAGTCTTGCTCTTGGGCCTTCCGCCGCTGGCCTACGGCGGCCTACTCGCCGGGCGCCTGCAAGGGCAGTCAAGGCGCGTCTTCGGCTGGCGCTCGAAGTCTCCGCACGCACGCTGGCGCAATGCGGTCGGAGCGTCTGCCGCTGAGCGGTGGAGCGAGGCCGAGGCGACCCAAGCGGTGCTCGCCGCCCTCCGCCAGTACTTTGGAGCGAGACTAGCCGGGCGCGGTAGCAGCGCAGCCGCGTGGACGTACTCCGACATCGAAGCTCGCTTGGCTGAGCGGTTCAGCCGGGGCGATGGCAACGACGCTGGCGTGGACGCCGATGCACTGGCGCTGCTCCGCAGCGTGTTCGAACGCTGCGAGGCCAGCAGTTACGCTGGCGGCGGGGCGCAGGACAAAGAATGGGTCCGGCATTTGGTAAACGATGCGAACAGGGCCGTCCTGCGCATCGAGGAGGCGCTGCGATGAGATCGGCCGCACGGCTGGCTGCCGTCGGTCTGGTCGCGCTGGGAGCGTCTTTGCTCGCCGAGAGCGACGCCGACTTGTTCGCCGAGGCCAATGATGCCTTCCGCCAGGCGAATGAGCTTCGGCCGACCAATCCGGACCAAGCAGCGGAACTGTACCGCCGGGCTGCGCTGCGCTACGACCGGTTGCTGGGCGAACGGGAAATCAGCAACAGCAAGCTGTACTGCAATTTGGCCAACGCCTATTTTCAAGCGGGCGACATCGGACGGGCGATCCTTAACTACCGCAAAGCCGAGCGCCTCGATCCCGGGGACCCAAACGTGCAGCGGAACTTGGCGTTTGCCCGGACCAAGCGCTTCGACAAACTCGATCCCGCTTCAGGAGGGCAAGTCATCGAGACGTTGCTATTCTGGCATTTCGAGTGGTCCAAGGGCACTCGGATGCGCCTCTTCGCCGGCGCTTGGATACTGATGTGGGCCGTACTGGCGCTAAGGCGTTTCGGGCAGTACTGGGCGCCCCGCGAGATCGCGGCAGGAATGGCGGTGGCCGCACTGCTTCTGGCCGGATCGATGGCGTATGAGAGCTGGGATGAGGCCGGCAGCGTTGACGGAGTGATCGTGTCGCCCGACACCGTGGCTCGCCAGGGCGACGGTCCGAGTTACGAGCCGGCGTTCCGGGAGCCGCTGCACGCGGGCACGGAGTTCAGCGTGCTAGAAGAGCGTCCGGGTTGGTGTCACGTCGAATTGCCGGACGGGCGCGTCTGCTGGCTAGATTCCAGCGATGTCGCCTTCGTTCGGTAGGCTGGCACGGTTCCCATACTTGCAAGGCCCAGTCGTCCGCAACGGTCGCCATTGCGGCACGCCCTGCTCAGCCGGGGAGAGGATCTCGCGGGCCGAAGATCGCCGTGCCGATGCGAACGTGGGTTGCCCCTTCTTCGATCGCCACTTCAAGATCGTGGCTCATGCCCATCGAGAGTCCGTTGACTCCGTGCCGCTGTGCTAGTTCGCGTAGGCGCCGGAAGTACGGTCTAGCGTGTTCTGGATCGCTGTTCCACGGCGGCATGGTCATTAGACCTGCGAGCCGCAAGTTGGGAGCTGCGGCCACGTCTTCGATCACGGATTCCAGCACGGCCGCGTCCATGCCGCCCTTGGAGTCCTCCGGGCTTAACTTGACTTCCAAGAAGACTTCCAGGGGCTTGCCAAACCGGTCCAAGCGCCGAGCGAGCTTGGCGCTATCGACCGTGTGGACGGCAGAGAAGAGCCGCGCTGCCTTGGCGGCCTTGTTGCTCTGCAGCTTGCCGATGAAGTGAAACCGCGCATCGTCAAGCGTGAGAAGCCTTTCATGCTTGGAAGCGAACTCTTGCACATAGTTCTCGCCAAAGTCGCGCTGGCCTGCCTCGTAGGCGGCCACGATGTCTTCGACTGGCTTGCGCTTGGAGACCGCGATGAGGGCGATGGATTCTTGGTCTCGGCCGACGCGCTTCGCAACGGCTGCGATCCGTGCCCGTACAGTCGCGAGGCGCGAGGCGACCTTAGACGGCTGATGCTCAGAACCCGACATACTGGCTGGTGGGCGAGCTAACTCTGCGGCCACCTGATCTCCTAATCATTGTGCGTCCATGCCACAGAGCGGTTCAGCGCAGGCGTGTCACGCCCGCTGCCGGGCAGGCCTCGACCGCTCCTATGACCGGGTCGGCGACCGAATTGCCCAGAGGCGGCAGCGCTAGGTCAGAACGTCCTGGATGACTTGACCGTGAACATCCGTCAGGCGACGGTCGATGCCGTTGTGCCGAAACGTCAGCCGGGTGTGATCGATGCCGAGCAAGTGCAGCACCGTGGCGTGTAGGTCGTAGCAGTATATCGGGTTGTCGGCCGCCTTGTACGACCACTCGTCGCTGGAGCCATACACTGTGCCTCCGCGGATTCCGCCGCCGGCCAGCCACGAGGTAAATGTGAACGGGTTGTGGTCGCGGCCGAGGGCCCCCTGGCTGCAGGGCATCCGGCCGAATTCGGTCGTCCAGTAGACGATCGTATCCTCCAACAGTCCGCGCGCTTCCAAGTCGCGGATGAGTGCGGCGGTCGGCTTGTCCATCTCGGTGCCCATCGCGCCGTGGTCTTTGCGGAGATCCTCGTGGCTGTCCCAGTTGCGGCGAGGGAAGCCGTTGTCGGCACCGCTCCAGACCTGCACGAAGCGCACTCCGCGCTCCAGAAGGCGGCGCGCCGTCAGGCAGCGTAGTCCGAAATCTTGCGTGATTGACTCGTCGAGTCCGTATAACTTCTTAGTCGCGTCGGACTCTCCCGAGATGTCCAGCACCTGTGGTGCCGTCACTTGCAGCCGCGCCGCCATTTCGTAGGCTTGGATGCGGGCTTCCAAGCGGCTGTCTCCCCCGCGCGAAGCCAAGTGTTGGCGATTCAACCGCTCGAGCAGAGCTAGCCCTTCCTGCTCGCTCTCCGGGGTGACAAAGTCTGCCGACGCTGGCGGAAACAGGTCGTGGATTGGATTCTGGCGACCCGCTCGAATCATGGTCCCTTGGTGCTGCGCGGGCAAGAATCCCGCAGAATGATTCCCGGGACCGTTCGGCGCGAAGCCCCTCGCATCCGGAAGCACCACGAACGAAGGCAGTTCCTCGGTCAGCGTGCCCAAGCCGTAGGAGATCCATGCGCCCATGCTGGGAAAGCCCGGTAGCACGAACCCGCTGTTTTGCATGAATGTTGCCGGTCCATGGACGTTGGACTTCGACACCATGGACGGAAAGAATGCCATCTGGTCCACACACCCACCGAGGTGCGGAACCAAGCTGCTCATCCATTTGCCCGATTCGCCATGCTGTTTCCAGTCCCACGGGCTCTGCATTACCGGCCCGGGACTGCTCTGGAAGAGTTCCACCTCGCCGCCCGGGTCGAACGGTTGCCCGTTGCGCTCGATCAGCAGCGGTTTGTAGTCGAACATGTCGCACTGGCTGGCAGCGCCAGACATGAACAGCTGGACCACGCGTTTGGCCTTGGCCGGATGGTGCAGGCCATCGCTGGCAGACGCTTGGGCTGAGCCTGCCTCGTTGCCGAGCAGTTGGGCCAGCGCTATCCATCCCAGCCCGCCGCCCCAGTTCTCGAGAAACTGGCGGCGGTCGGTCGGCGTTGATTCGTTTCGTTCGGCCACGGGCTCAGTCCACGAAGATGAACTCGTTGCTGTTGAAGAGCAGGCGGGCGGCGCTTTCCAAACCGTGCTGGCCGGCATACTCTGCCAAGGCCGAGACCTCCGCGCTGGAGGCGCTGCGCCCGAAAGCCAGCCGAAAACCTTGGCGGATCTGCTCTACGGGCCCGGCGGCGGTGGCTCTCATGCGGTCGGCAAAGTGCCGGGCCTGTTCAATCATCAACGGATCGTTGAGCAGGGCCAATGCTTGAATGGCAGTCAGCGTGCTGCTGCGTTTAGGCACCAGCAGCGACGGATCCGCACAGTCCAAGCTCTCCATGAACGGATCCTGCACGCTCCTCACCAAGAAGCGGTACACGCTCCGCCGCCGGGCTGCGGCGCTGGTGACGTCGAAGCGGGCGTAGTCATAGATCGGCGAGTGATCATCCTTGAAGAAGAAGTGCTCTGCCGAGGGGCCACCCATCTGCAGGTCAATCTGGTCGGCCACCGCGAGCACGCTGTCGCGCACGGCCTCGGCATCAAGCCGAGTGCGGTTCATGCGCCACAGAAACTGATTGCCGGTGTCGATCTTGGCTTGGTCAAGACGCTCGGCCGAGGATTGCTGGTAGGTTGCGCTGAGCACTATCAATCGGTGCAGATGCTTGAGCGAGCCGCCGCTGTCGCGGACCTCGACCGCGAGCCAGTCCAGAAGCGCAGGATGTGTGGGCAATGCTCCCATGCGTCCGAAATCGTTCGGCGTTTCGACCAACCCGCGGCCGAAGTGGTAGTGCCACACTCGGTTGGCGATTGAGCGCCAAGTGAGTGGGTTGCCGGGGTCCGCCAGCCAGTTTGCAAGCGCGACGCGCGCCGCCCCTTCGTCTTGCGCGGAGTCTAGTTCGAAGCGCGCTGGCAGGCCGGATACCGCTGTGACCGCGCCCGGTTGCGCGAGTTCCCGGGGAGCATCGACACTCCCCTTGGCCAACAGGTTGACAGGTCGCGGTTCCCAAGCAGGTGTGAAGCGGCCGTGCGTCTCGAAATAGCTTGCCGCGCTGTAGACATAGCTAGGTTCGGGCAAGGCCTCGAACTGCGCGTTCAAAGCCTCGAATTGCTCGCTCAACTCGGAGTGTCGTGCTCGATCACTCGCGGGCATTGAAGCCAACGCGAGTGCTTCGCGCCTGGCGTCCAATTGCTTGATCAGGGCCGAGATTTCTTTCCTCCGGGCGACGGCGCCAGCCGTCTCGACCTCGCCCACTTTCGGCAGCAGGTCTGTGCTCTCTTGGCTCAGCACAGACTTCTGCTCGTCAATGCGCTCGATCTCCTCGCCAGTGGCCTCTTCAAGCTTGCGGCGGAACGGCCGTAGCGCGTTCTCAGCTCTGCCGATGGCGAGCCAGAGGCGGCGCCCGCGGGCATGCGTCGCGGGGTCTTGAAAGTACGGTTGCTCGGCTCGGTCGACCCCCGCGAACACCGCCTGCAACGCGTAGTAATCTGCCTGTTGGATCGGGTCGAACTTGTGGTCGTGGCAGCGGGCGCAATGGACTGTCAGGCTCGTGAACGACGACATGGTTGCCGCGACCATGTCGTCGCGGTCCAGCAGCCGCGCCAATTTCTTGTCCTTCGTGCCCTCGCGCAGTTCGGCGTGCCCGACATAGTCCCAAGGGCCAGCCGCGACGAATCCCGTCGCGATAAGACCCTCTGGGTCGCCAGGCCAGAGCACGTCACCGGCGATCTGCTCGCCAATGAAGCGGGCATAAGGCTTGTCGCGGTTGAAGCTCTCGATCACGTAGTCGCGATATGGCCACGAGTTGCGGCGTGCCTTGTCCTTGTCGTAGCCGTGCGACTCGCCGTAGTGCACCACGTCCAGCCAGTGGCGCCCCCAGCGCTCTCCATAGCGCGGCGACGCGAGCAGGCGGTCGACCAAGCGTTCGTAGGCATCGGGAGAGCGGTCGTTGATGAATTCATCCACTTCTGCCGGTGATGGCGGCAGGCCGCGGAGGTTGAAACTGAGCCTGCGAATGAGCGTGCCGCGATCCGCCCTGGCTGAAGGGCTGAGACCCTTGCTTGAGAGTTGTGCGGAGACGAAGCGATCGATTTCGTTCTCGCCCCAAGCTGACACAGGCCGCGGAACAGAGGGACGAGTCAGATCACGGAACGACCACCACGTCTGACCCGAAGCTCCGCCATCCGTCGCGCCCGGTGGTGCGCCGGCAGCAATCCAGCGTTTCAGCAGATCGACTTCAGATGCCGTCAGCGGGTCACCAACTGGTGGCATCGCGGGCCGCTCGCCTGATACCTTGCGCAGCAGTAGGCTGGCAGTGGAGTTCCCCGGAACGATAGCCGCGCCGCTCTTGCCCCCGCGCAGCATATCCGCATGACTAGCCAAGGAAAGACCCGCCTGCCCTCCGCTGGCAGGATGGCAAGCTATGCAGCGAGCTGTCAGCAGTGGCTGGATGCTGGAGGCGAAATCTGGACTATCGGAGGGCGCAGCCGCAAGCTGCAGCGGCATTGCCACGCAAGCCAAGATCCGTCTTGCGGCACCGTGTCCCGCCCATCGCGTGACGATGCGTATTCCGAACAAACCGCCTACATCTTATCTGAATATCCGGAGGGCACGATGCGCGTACCGTCACCACGAGCCCGACGAGCCGTTGCGAGGGGGCCTACTTCTTGTCGGGAACGTGGATCACGACTTCGCCCGGCTTGGACCAGCCGAGGCGTTCCCTTGCACGCTTTTCGATGCCGAACTGACCAGGTCCAAGGGCGTCTACCTCCCGCTGCAGTTCGGTGTTCTCCTGCTCGAGGTCCTCGATCTCGCTCTCTAGCATCTCTTCGTTTTCAAGCCCCTGCAGCAGGGGCTCGATCGGGTTGTGCCCGAGCAAGTACAGCCCGAAGAGCAGGGGCAGCATCACAAAGGGCACGCCTAGTAGCCAGATCGCCCATGGCGAGACACGGAGGCGCGACCGTTGGGAACCTCTGGCTTCGGGCGGCCGCTGTCTGCTTGGGGGATGGTTGGACATGTCCGATTTTGCAGTACAGGCCACTACAAAATGCCTGAATATTGTAGCACTTCTGGGGAGCAGCCGGGCTTTACAATGTTCGGAGAGCGAGATCGTAGCAGTCCCGCCAGAGCTGCTCTATCGGCGGTTTGTCCCGAAGCATGGCTGTGCCGCTGAGGCAGTGTGCTCGAAATCGGGCGACGGCTGCTTCTGGCTCGGTCTGTGGTTGTGAGTCGGTCGTGTGGCAGAGCCGGGCCCGAGTCGCTAGGCGAATTTCGGACATGGTTTGGGAAACAGCGCGCTTGCGAGAGATCTGGATACCCGGCGGGCTGCCCATCCGTTGGACTTGGGGCCGCTGGCCGCGAGCGAGGACGATCCACTTGGCTTGAAGCACCGGTGGGTCGTGCTGCGAACGGGCCACGGCGAAATGGCTGCTATAGTTGCTGCGCAATGCGAGTGCGATCCGCCCCCCACACCTTGGCACGCAGGACATTCCTGCGTGCGGCGGCGACAGCCGCCGGTAGTGCGAGCCTGACATGCGCCGCTGCCGAGCGACGCTTCTTCACGGCCTTCGTGCCTGGAAGCTTGGGCATCGAGGCCGACCAAGCGAAATCGATATCGCTGGCTTCCGAGCATGGGTTTGCAGCGGTCCAGCCGTTTCCATCTGATTTCTTGCGCGACGGGCACCAGCCGCATGTCGATGCCCTGCAGCAGCGAGGTTTGCGGTGGGCTGCGGCGGGCCTGCCAGTGGAATTTCGCAAGGACGACAAGGCATTCGAAGAAGGTATGAGTGCGCTGCCCCGGATCGCGGCTGTATTGCGGCAGGCAGGTGCGGATCGCGTCGGCACGTGGTTGCGGCCGTCGAGCGACGATCTGACCTATCTGCAGAACTTCAAGCGCACGGCGACGCGGCTCCGGCGCGTGGCTCAGGTCTTGCAGGAGCAGGGCTTGCGCTTGGGTCTGGAGTATGTCGGCACAAAG
Source organism: Bryobacterales bacterium (assembly GCA_965207255.1). Lineage (GTDB taxonomy): Bacteria > Acidobacteriota > Terriglobia > Bryobacterales > UBA6623 > VXMF01. The sequence goes on from OZ242276.1 coordinate 4,670,394, forward strand.
CGGAATTGGACCGCTGGGCGGCATTCCGCCGTCCACACGATGGCTGGCACGAAGGACCTGATCGCAGAAACGGGGATGCCGAACATCGGCTTGGTTCTCGACTCGTGGCACTGGTGGACGTCGCGCGAGACTGCTGACGACATCCGCACCCTCGCTGGCAGCGATGTCATTTCAGCCGACCTTAATGACGCGCCGAGCGGCATTGCGATCGAGGACCAGTACGACAATCAGCGCGAGTTGCCGCTGGCCACGGGTGTGATCAATGTCCGCGATTTCTTGCAGGCCCTGGTCGACATAGGCTACGACGGCCCGGTCCGCGCGGAGCCCTTCAACAAGGCGCTCAACGAGAGAGACGACGTTGATGCCTGCCGTCTCACGGTCGAGGCGCTCAACAAGGCCTTTGCTCTCGTGGGCTAGGAGCCGTTTGACGGTCGTGTCTGCGTACCCGGATCTCCTGCACGGCCGGCTCGCGCCGGCGAAGTCGGACCCATATGGCAAGATAGCAGTTTCAGGGATAGGGTGGGAATGTCCCGGTCATGTGCTCTAGCGGGCACGTTGGTGCTCCTTTTGTCCAGCCCGGCGTGGGCGCAGGCTGACGCAACGGTTTCCTGCACTGCGTCGGCAGCAGCCGTGCCAGTGCGCGCGGCTGGCGTGGCCGAGACACTGCCCGATATCGTGCTGAGGTGTGCCCCGGACGGGCCGCTGCTGCCGGTTTCGAGAGCCGACCTTAAGCTCTCAATTTCAGTGACGCTCAATGCTAGCGTTACCAACACAATCAGTTCCGACGCATCCGGTGACATGACCGATGCAGTGTTGGTCGTGAACGGCAATGACTGTGCCAGGCCGAGTTCGAACGGCTCCACCTATGGATCTTGCGGCGCGCCGCTGGTTGCGGTGCAGGACCCTCAGTTGGGACGCCTAACGGGAGCGACCTCGCTCACATGGACCGATGTGAGCCTGCCGTTTCCCGGCAGTCTGCCGGCGGGTGGCTCCAGCCAGGCGAATCCCGCGGCGTCGATCCTCAGGATCCGGGGCGTTCGGGCCAATGTATCTCAACTTCGGCTCGCCAGCGGATCGACTTCCGGAGCCCCGGTCGCCGCGGCCCTGCAGCTGAGATCCTCTTCCGGCGTTGCGTTGCGCAACGCCAGCCTGCGCCTGGCGAATTCTCTCACCGGCGTACGCCTCGCACTGGCCGAGACAGAGCCGGCAGCGGCCTGCGGCGGGGATGCTCGCGGGACCGCTACGCTGATCCTGAAGGAAGGCTTCGCAAGTGCTCTTCAGGTTCGCTCCCGAACGGCTGCGGCGGGCGGGCCGACCCGCCTGATGCTGGACTTCCGAGACGTGCCCGATGGGGTCGAGCTAAGCCTGCCGTCGATGGTAGCCTGTCATCAACCCGACTATGACGGGGAGTCTGCGGCTAACCGGGATGCCTTGGCTTTGGCCTTGGTCAGCGGTCACGATGCGGCCGGAGCGGGCGGCTCGTTTGCCGCCGGAGGAACCGGGCAGGATGTTGCTATCCCACTGACAGAGGGTGCTGGCAGCGCGGTCTTCGAGGTTGTGGCCGATGATCCTGGCCAAGTGGAGGATTGCCACATTCCCGTGCTGTTCGAAGCGCAGAACGAGCGCGTCGGAAACGCGCGGGCGACCCTCGCAGCGAGCTTCGCACCTCGAAGTGGGGTCCCTACGGCTAGCTCCAACGCACCCTCGCCGCGTTTCGCACCAGCCCTGGCGTCGGCGGGTGCCGAGGTCAGCTTCGGTGCGTGTGGCACGCGGCTGCTGTTCCCGTTCGTTACCAACCAAGCTGGATTCGACACGGGATTGGTGATCACGCACGGCTCGCTGCAGGCCCTGACCGGCGCTGTTGCCGAACAGGCCGGATCCTGTGACCTGCATTTCTACGGAGTGGGTGGCGACGGGGAGGGCGAATTGCTGGTCCAGCACAGTACCGTGATCGATCCCGGCGAACAACTCGTGTTTACGTTTTCGGGCGGAAACCCCGCCCGCAACATCATCAGCATGGATCAGTTCCAGGGCTACCTGATCGCCGACTGCGGCTATCCGGGCGCTCGAGGCTACGTCTTCATGTCGGACGGCTTCGGCGGCATCGCCGATCTGGCCATGGGCTATTTGGCCCCCGTGATTCCTATCGACGCCGGGGGCAAGCGTGTCCCCATGGGCGCAGATGCTCGCTAGCGCCGCATGCTCGGATAGGCCTGTGATGAGCTCGATGGCTGCGGCTCCTTCCCGGCGCGCGCGGATCTGCGTCACAGTCCTTGGCAGTGCCTTCTCGACTCTCGCGTCGGCCCAGCTCGGCCCGCCTATTCCTAGTGCCGAGCTTGGCCAGATTCGCTGTTCGGCTTCGGCGGTGGCGCCCTTAGTCAGGATCGAGGGAACTCGCGAACTCGTCGGCGACATTGCGATCACCTGCGAGAACAGCGGCCAGGGTCAGCGTTTCGAACCCAGCGGCTTTGTTGAGGTCGATCTCGCGCTGTCGCTCAACGTCGGGATCGCGAATCAAAGCGGCTTCGGCCTCGGCGCGGACGTTACCGATGCGGTGCTCGTGGTCAACGAGAAAACCTGCTTGGCCTCGGCCGCCACACGTTTGTTCAGCGATTGCGGTGCCGCTGGACGCACCGTGCAGGATCCGCTGCTCGGGCGGCGCAGCGCTACGAGGTCCGGTCTGTTGCTCTGGTCCGGCGTGGCTCTCCCCATACCGGGGGCGGCCATCGGGGGCGAGTCCGTTCGTGCGGCTCCGGTAGAGGACTGCACCGGTCGATTCGGAGTGCCGGGCGGGTGCCATCCCACCACAACGAGTGTCCGCCTGACCAATATCCGGGTAAACGCTGCCGAAGCAGGCGTCGGCAGCGATGCGAGTTCCGGAGCGATCCCAATTGAAGCAACCGTGTCCTTGTCATCGCGGGCGGGAAGCGTCGTCCTGGGAGGAGGGACTATGGCGGTCGCGCACGCGGCTCCGGGGATCTCTGCCTCCGCAGATTCCCCCGAAGGCGGGCGCCTGTGCTCGGCGGGCGAAGCCGTGGGCGAAGTTCGGATCCTTGAAGGATTCGCCTCTGCCTTCAAAGCGGCTGGCCGGCAATCGTTCCGGCCAGGCCAACCCGGCTGGGCTGACGACTACTACCCATCTGCCGCCGGCGCCCCGGCCCAGCCCATGCCAACGCGAGTGATGATCGGCCTCTCGTCTGTACCCGAGGGCATATCTGTCGCGGCGCCCGTCGCTCCCGCGTGCGCGGCGGACGGAGGGGACGCCAGATTGCGCCTCGGCTTGGTCGTCGGTGCGTCGGCGAGTGGCGCGGGCGGAACCGTGGTTTCGGGAGGGCAGGGCGGTGATTTGCCATTGACCGTCACAGAAGCTGCCGAGGCCACCGCGGTCTATCAAGTGCTCTCGGCGGATCCTATGATGCAAGAGGAATGCAGGATTCAGCTTCGGATGACCCCATCCGACCCGGACGGTCCCAGCATACGCGGGGGGCGGGTGGCGGTGGATGCTAGCCTCGCCCCGCTGGGTGTGGCGTCGAGCAGTGGGTCTGTTGGCGAGGGGCCGCGCTTTGTCCACCCCAAGCGCACGCCGCAGCCATCCCTGCGAGTCAGCGCTTGCGGAACCACTTTGTTCTTCCCATTCGTGACGAACCAGACCACGTTCGACACGGCCGTGGTGCTTGTGAACACCTCTTCTGACCCTCTAGGGACGCGGCACCAGCCCGGCAGTTGCAGCCTGACATTCCACGGAGCCGGCTTGGAAGGCCAGCAGCTTCCGACATTCCGGCGCGCGGTCGACGTCGATCCGGGCGAGCAGGTTGCTTTCAGGCTCTCGAGCGGCAATCCGGAGCTCGGCGTGGAGCCTCTGCCGGACTTTCAGGGCTACCTCGTGGCGCAGTGCGGATTCCAGCACGCGCAGGGTTTCGTATTTGTGACCGAACAGGTGGGGGGCGCCTCGGTGCTGGCTCAGGGCTATCTGGCGGAAGTGTTAACGCAAGACACACATGCGGAGACTTCCGGCAGCGTTCCGTAGCGCGCTCGAATTGCTAAATTGGTCCGTATGGAAGGGGTAGATTCCATCGCTCGCGAATCCGCGCGAGATCACTCGCTGCAGTCCGCCGATGTCAGGGAGATTGGGCGCCGCGTGGAGGCCGAGGCACCTGTCTTCGCCGCCGTCCGGCACGAGCTGGCCCGCGTCATCGTGGGTCAAGAGGAACTGATCGATGGCCTGCTCCTCGCCCTGCTTTGCAACAACCACGTCTTGATCGAAGGGGTGCCCGGCCTGGCCAAGACGCTCTCGGTCACGACCTTGGCCAGGACGCTGCAGGCGTCATTCCAGCGCATCCAGTTCACGCCCGACCTGTTGCCGGCCGATCTCATCGGGACGATGATCTACTCGCCGAGCGACGGCGGATTCAGCACCAAGAAGGGCCCCATCTTCGCCAACATCGTGCTAGCCGACGAGATCAACCGCGCCCCGGCCAAGGTGCAAAGCGCCCTGCTGGAAGCCATGCAGGAGCGCCAGGTGACGATCGGCCCCCAGACATATCCGCTCGAGGATCCGTTCCTAGTCTTGGCCACGCAGAACCCGATCGAGCAGGAAGGCACCTACCCCCTGCCGGAGGCTCAAGTGGACCGCTTCATGCTCAAGCTGCGAGTGACCTACCCGGAGCGCAAGCACGAACTGGAGATCCTGCGTCGAATGGCTCGCTCGACAGTGGAGCACGAGGTTGCGGCGGTGTTGTCACCGACCGACGTGGTGCGCCTGCGACAGCTCGCCGACGCCGTCTACATGGATGCGAAGATCGAGGAGTACATCGTCGATCTGATCGAGGCTACGCGCAATCCGGCCGCGAGCAACCTCGACATCGGGGAATGGATCCGGCACGGCGGTTCGCCGCGCGCAACGATCTATCTCGCAATGGCCGCCCGCGCGCGCGCCATGCTGCAAGGCCGGGGCTACGTCATCCCCCAAGACGTGAAGTCGGTCGCGCCCGATGTGCTCAGGCATCGGGTCATGGTGACGTACGAGGCTGAGGCGGAAGAGCTGACTTCCGAGGACATTGTTCAGCAAGTGCTGGATGGCGTAGAGGTGCCGTAGGCTGGCGCTGATCTTGTGTGTGGGCGGGTGCTGGATTGGGAGCCATATGTGGCGAGCTTGGTTTCCGGCCTGTGCGGCAAGCCCCTAGGCGACTCCGACCTTATTGCTGGCGCTCGGTGCAGATCTGGCCCGAGGGCGGCTGCTCAACTTCAAGCCGGTGTGTCGGGACCTAGACTTCGATTCTAGAATCAACCCCTAAAATGAGAAAATATTGGAAACAGAAATCAAATGAGCCGCCCGCGCAACACTGAACCACAAGCGAACGGAGCGCTGGCCCGCGCGCTGATGCGACGGAATCCCGACTGGAACGACAGCACCGTCCATGCCGAGCGTACTCGGGTGATTGATCAAGCTGGGCCGGGTATCGGCACGAGCAAGAGGCCGGACATTCTCATCGCGGCTCCCCGCCGTCAGCCAGTGATTGTGGAGACCGAGTTCGCCCCCGCCCACACAGTCGAGCAAGACGCGACGGCCCGACTGGGGACGAGCGTGCGCAGTACGGGACAGGAAATTGAAGGCGTCCTGTCGGTTGTGCTGCCAGAGAGTCTCAAGACAGGTGACCTCGAGACCGTCGATAAGGCCGCGTTCCGCTACGCGACGCACTACCTGAGCTCCACCGGAGAAAGCACTCGTTGGCCGCAAAGGGAGTGGCTGGAAGGAACCGTCGAAGATCTCGCGGATGCTGTCGAGTACCTGTCTCTGTCAGAGCGGCAACTGGCACGGGGCACCATGGCGCTCGAGCGGGTGGTGCGGAACGCAGCGGCACTGCTGGCCGAGTACGCTGGAGAATATCCTCTGTCACGGATCGCGAGAGACTTGCACCAGACAGCGGGCGAACAGACCGAGCGTATGGCCGCGGCCATCTGCGTTTCGGCCTTCGTCTTTCACGCTGCGATTGAAGAACAGGATCACATCCCTCCAGTGCCGCTGGCAGGCTCGTTCGACAAGGGGACGCTGCTGAACACATGGAATGAAATCCTCGCCGTGAACTACTGGCCGATCTTCAGCATCGCCCGTGACGTGGTGGCGGAGTTGCCGCTCCGGGCCGTGCCGCCGGTCATGAACCGCATCGCGAAGTCCATTTCCGACTTGACGCTGCTGGGTGCGACGACATATCACGACCTCACCGGCAGGATGTTCCAGACCCTCATTACGGACCGCAAGTTCTTGGCCACCTTCTACACGTTGCCCGAGTCCGCCTGCCTGCTCGCCGAAATGGCGGTCGAGCGGCTGGACGTCGATTGGTCGGACAGTAACGCGATCGAAGCACTTCGGATTGCAGACTTCGCTTGCGGCACGGGAGCTTTGCTCTCCGCAGCGCAGCGTGCAGTCTATCGGCGCTACCGCCGCGCCGGCGGCGATGACAAGGATCTGCATCGGGCACTGATGGAGCGCGTGGTGACCGGCCTGGACATCATGCCGGCCGCGACTCATCTCACCTGTTCGATGCTGTCCAGTGCTCACCCCTCGCTAGCCTACGGGAAATCCCGGATCCACACGATGCCCTACGGCATCCATGGTGGCGGGACACACATCGGCGCACTCGACCTTCTCGACTCCGAGCATTCGTACTCGCTGTTCTCCACCAGCGAGTCCATCGGCGGCAGGGAATCGGACAGCCGCAGCGAGCACTCCGTCACCGTCAAGGATCAGTCGTGCGATCTGGTCATCATGAATCCTCCGTTCACGCGGCCCACGAACCACGAGGCGGGCCATGCCGAGATCCCGGTTCCCTCGTTCGCCGGCTTCAACACGTCGCACGAAGAGCAGCAGGCGATGCAAAAAAGGCTGAAGAGAGCCACCGCCGCGTTTAGCAGCGGTCATGCCGGACTCGCGTCGAACTTCATGGACCTAGGCCATAGAAAGCTGAAGGACGGTGGCGTGCTGGCTCTTGTTATCCCGTTCGCGTTCGTCCGGGGCAAGTCATGGAGGCGTGCGCGGGAAGCGCTGCGAGATCATTACAGCGATGTTCACGTCACATCGATCGCCGCGACCGGCTCGACGGCGAGGGCCTTTTCCGCGGACACCGGCATGGCGGAATGCCTTGTCGTGGCGAAGAAGCGAAGCGGGCACAAGTCGCGAGCGGCGTTTTCCAATCTGACGAACAGGCCCTGCTCGCTCTTGGAAGCCGCCGTGACAGCGAAGGACGCAAGGGAGAGGGCCGTGCCGGGCGAAATTGTCGACGCGGGCGCGGCGGGCACCCGATCCACGAGCGTCATCGAGGTGGCCCGAAAGCTGGAGGCAGGGATCCTGCGCCTGCCGAGAAATCCGACAGCAGTGAAGCTGTCCATGGTGCCGCTCGGGACGGTCGCCGAGCGAGGCTTGGTCCATAGGGACATCAACGGTGGTCCCACAGACCGCAACAAGACAGGACCGCCTCAAGGCCCTTTCGTCGTACGGGCCGTCGGCTCGGGTGAGGTGCCGACCTACCCCATGCTGTGGGCGCATTCCGCTAACAGGGAGCGGACGTTCATTGTTAAGCCCGACTCTTGTGGAGACCCTCGTCCGAACGACGAAGCCAGAGCGTCCGAGCGCTGGAACGGAGCAGCATCCCGCCTGCACGCGAACTTGGACTTCCGGCTGAACTCCCAGAGCCTCGCCATGTGCTTCACGCCGGACAAGTGCCTTGGGGGAAGGGCTTGGCCGAACGTGATTCCCCGTAAGCCGCAGTACGAGATTCCGCTTCTGCTTTGGGCCAACTCGACTCTGGGCCTACTACTGTTTTGGTGGTACGGCACAAGACAGCAGGCGGGACGAGCGTGCATTACCGTCACCAAGCTCCCCGGGCTTGCTGTGCTCGACCCCCGGATCTTGACGGAGGGCCAGATGGACCGTTGCCGCACGGTCTTCGAGGATTTCAAGGACAAACCGCTACTGCCCGCGAACGAGGCGTATCGGGACGAGACGCGCAAAGCTCTGGACCGAGAGCTGCTGTTCGGGATCACGAGCGTCCTGCAACTTGAACAAGATTTTGAGGAAGGGCTGGAATTGCTGCGACGACAGTGGTGCGCAGAGCCATCCGTTCATGGCGGAAAAGGCACTCGAATCGGAGCGTCTTAAGGCTAGCGACCGGTCACACTTGGACACAGGACCTGTGTTCTGTGTAGAACGGGGTAGTGCGGGTAGGGCTGCGCATTTTCCGTCCACAGACGATCGCTTGGCTGCCAGAAGCCTTGCAACTGGGCCAGTTGTCGCGGGCGGCCTTGGATCGCGGGGTTTGTGAACAGGAGCAGTGGCGCAACCGCAAGGGAGAGTATTGCACCGCCTCGGCGTGCAAAGCGCTGCCTTGTGTCCAGCGTTTTATGCAAGTTTTCTTGCCGCCCGCCACACTGGCCTTCACTATCCTCCATTCACGGCCCGCTCGAACGCTTACACCCGGGGTTCTGCAAGTTCGCCACGCTGGACGAGATCATGGAGCACAGCCACATCCTGACACCCGGACGCTACGTCGGCGCAGCGCTGCAGGAGGAAGACGGTGAACTGTTCGAGGTTAAGATGAATCGGCTCGTTACCCAACTGCGCGAGCAGCAGGCGGAGGGCGGCAGGCTGGATACGACGATAGAGAAGAACCTTGAACTACTGGGATTTGGAGGCCAACAAAGGTGATCGACTATAGCAAGTTCCGTTCCTCCCTCAAGCGCCTTGAGGAGCAGCACGATAACTACCAGACCCTTGATGACTCAGAGCCTGGACTGATCCTCGAAGGCATCGCCGAGTCGGTCATCCAGCGTTTCGAGACCTGCTACGACTGCTTGTGGAAAGTGCTGAAGAGGTATCTGATTGAGGAGTTGGGCGTCGCGGAGTCACCCAACAGCCCAAAGCCCGTTTTTCGATTGGCCAACGAAAACCAGCTATTGCCTTCGCCGGTTGAGCAGTGGCTGCGGTATGCGGATGCCCGCACGGACACTTCGCATGATTACGATGGCGAGAAGGCCCAAGCGTTTCTCGCGCTGGTGCCGGTCTTCATAGACGACGCCATCCGCCTCTACAAGAGGATGAGTGGTGAGCTGTGGTAGTAGACCGAGCCATCGACATCACGGCGGAAGAGCGTAAGACGGTCCTGGCGCTGCTTGAACAGCACATTCCCGGTGCGGCTGCATGGGTGTATGGGTCGCGCGCGAACTGGACCTCTAGACCTCAATCGGATCTTGACCTTGTGGTGTTCCCGAAACCGGAACAACGGCAGAGTGTCGGTGGTTTGCGCGAGGCTTTCGAGGAGAGCAACCTGCCGTTCCGGGTCGATCTGTTTGTCTGGGACGAAGTCCCGGCGTCATTCCGCCGGCAAATCGAGAAGGAACATATCACTTTGTCCGAGCCACTAGCTTCGGCTACCGCGTCAGGATTCCGTTGCTGACCTGTGGGTTGGGGCGCATTTCGGATCGCTGGGTGAGGGGGAGCGCTGGTTGGTATCTTGAGCCCAATCCCGGATTTGGCGCCACAGTTCGGTATCCCGGTTGTTGCGCTGTAACGGGTTCGCGTCGCTGACTCCCTGCTTGATCCAACTCGGCAAAGGCCTGGGGCAATTTTTCGAGGGTGCCGCAGACGACATGCACGTAGTCGGGATGCCGGAGATTGGCCACCAAAGCGGCTTGGGCCCGCTGGTCTTCCAGGTCGCGCCCCAAGTGAGCGCGGCCCAGACGGCGGCGCAGGCCCTGCTTGGCGTGGGCAAAGAAGCGATCGACAGCGTTATTGGTACGCTCCACGAAGGCCTGTGCTCGGCCCGCGCTATCGCGCACGACCGGGTGCCCGCACAACTGCCCGCCCTAGCGTTCGAAGTAGCTCAGCACGATGGCTTCCGGCTGGTCGGCAAGCAGCCCCTGCGCGGCCTGCTGGCGCAGTTGTTGGTGGTAACGCAGCAGGTCGGCGGCGATCGCTTGCAGGCGCTTGGCGGCCGCCTCCACTGAGAGGCTGGCGATAGGGCCCGGGCGCTGTCTGCGCGGCAGTTCCTCGGTGGTCAGGCGTAACACGTCCCGCAAGCGCTGGAAGGTGGTCTCAGCGCACTCGAGGCGGGCCGCCACGCGGCCCTGAGGATCGAGCACTTTGAGATCGGCAATGGTCAGCCCGACTTGGCGCAGAACGCGTTGCTCGCGCAGCGTGTGGGATTCGGGCAGGCGGCGCGGAACTGGCCGCAACTGCGGTACAAGTCGAGTTCTGGCAGCGCGAAGGGGTATGGCGGATGCTTGCGGGCGGAGCCTTCCAACAGCCACAGCAGCATGGCCGGCAGTTGCTCGCGCACACCCGCTGGCAGTTGGCCGGCAGGGTTCGGCCGGGTCGCCTTGAGCAACTCGCGCAGGCGTTTGCGCAAGCGGCTGCGGGTGAGTTCGTTGCGCAGCGTGGAGTGGCTGTCGTCGAGCAGGCGGTGGCCCACGGCGGCCAGGAAATGGTAGTGGCAGAGCAAGTCGGGGATGCCCTGCCGGCGGTAGTCGGCGACGGCCTTCTCGCCGCCGCTGCCCAAGTCGCGCACGTTCGCGAGAGGGGTTGCCAAAGGCGGCCAGCGTGCGGTCCACGGCCGGGCGTAGTTCGCGCTCATTCTCGGAGGCGATCTTGACCGCGTTCAGCACCCAGTCGGTCCAGCCGTCCAAGCACACAAAGGTGCCGCCCTTGCCGTGCTCGCAGGCGGCGTCGATGTGCAGGGGATAGCCCCACGGGCGTGCGGCGCGCAGGGCCGGGGCGCGCCGCCAATGCAGCCGTTCCAAGGCTTGCAGGAAGCGGTCGCACAGCGCCGACACCGAACCGGCTGACAGCAGGATGCCGTGGTGGGGTGGCTACGGACTCGTGGACGGTTAGAGGTGCTGGAGGGGCGGTTGCTCTGCGGAGGGCTGCTGTATAGTGGCCGAGGAGGGCGCTGTGCAGACCGTCTTGCAGCAGGCCGAGGTGCTCTCGGCAAGGTGGGCCGCATGACAGCGAAGGCGTTATTCTTCGATGGCCTGCCGCGCTGGCGGGGCCATGAACCGGTAAGATTCGGACCATGAACTGGCAACTCTTCAGGCATGTGCTCGCCCTCTTGGCATGCGCGATTGCTGCTCAGGCCCAATCTGCCGCGCCGAACCCCTACGGGGCCGGCGAAGCATGGGGAAGACTTCCCGTCGGCCGGAATTGGGGCTCCACCAGCGCGATCTATCCGCACCGGGACGAAAACGGGCGGTTCACTGGGAAGATCTGGGTGGCCGAGCGCTGTGCCGGAAGCAACTGCCGGAACAGCGCCTTGGATCCGATCCTGTTATTCGAGCCCGACGGCAGATTGATCCGCAGTTTCGGGTCGGGCCTGTTCATCTGGCCGCATGGGATCCACGCCGACCGGCAGGGCAATCTTTGGGTGGCCGACGCGGTGCATTCCTACTGTGAGACCGGCAACGAAGATGGCCGGGGCCATCAAGTGCACAAGTTCAGCCCGAGCGGTGAACTCCTGATGAGCCTCGGCACGGCGGGAGTGCCCGGCGAGAGCGAGACCACCTTTCGCTGCCCGTCAGATGTCGTGGTCGCCCGCAACGGGGACATCTTTGTCGGCGACGGGCACAATCACGGCCACGGGGGCAACAACCGCATCGTCAAGTTCCGGAGCGATGGCACGTTCGTCGAATCCTGGGGTTCAGCCGGATCGGGGGCCGGGCAGTTCCGCGGCATTCACGCCCTGGCAATGGACTCGCAGGAGCGCCTGTTTGTCGGCGATCGCGCCAATCAGAGGATTCAGGTCTTTGCGCCCGAGGGCAGCCACCTGGCGACATGGACGCAGTTTGGATCGCCCAGCGGAATCTTCATTGACGAAGACGACACGCTCTACGTGGCCGATTCCGATTCTGGCTTCGATCCAGACAACTCCGGCCAGCCTCGGAATCCGGGTTTTGCGCGTGGGATCTACATCGGCGATGCCCGCACAGGATTAGTCCGGGCATTTATTCCCGATCCGCGTCCGGACCCCAGCAAGGTCACCAGCGGGGCAGAGGGCGTGGCCTCTTCTCGTGGCGCTGTATTCGGCGCTCAGGTCGGCGGCTCTAGAGGGGTATTGCGCTATCCCGCGCTTGAGTGATCCCCCGTCGCCGCGCCTCTCAGGCCCGGCTCGGGATCAAGAGCGGTATTTCGTGCTAAGTTCGATGAAAACGGACCTCTGGATTCGCCGCTGGCTCGCATAACCCGACCTAGCTGACGCGGGTGGCCGGGCGGAGCGGCTCCCGTCTGTGTCTGCCCAGCCCGAATACCACAGCCAGCGCCCAAGTCGGCGCAAGTCTTCTGCGAGCCCGCATATGCCCACGGACCTGAAGGAGTTCACTCGAAACGTCGCCAAGAAGATCCGGCTGATCGAGATCCAAACCGACAGGGCAGTTGACGACGTGCTGGCCGGCGAGTACAGCAGTGTTTTCAAGGGCAGCGGGATGGAGTTCGACGAGGTCCGCGAGTACGCTCCCGGAGATGAGATTCGCAGCATCGACTGGAATGTCACTGCGCGTATGGGCAAGCCGTTCGTGAAGCGCTATGTCGAAGAACGTGAGCTCACGGTGTGGCTAGTCGTGGACCTATCGGCGTCCGGTGCCTTCGGCAGCCGCAGCCAACTCAAGAACGAGGCCGCGGCCGAGTTCTGTGCGCTGCTCGCCTTCGCCGCCATCCGCAACAACGACAAGGTCGGCCTGATCGTCTTCACGGAATCGGTCGAACTAGCGATACCTCCCAGCAAGGGGCGGACCCACGTGTTGCGGCTCATCCGGGAACTGCTGCGCTTCCAACCCAGCGGCCGCGGCACGGCGCTTTCCGTCGCCCTGGAATATCTAGGCCGTGTCACCCACAAGCGCGGAGTCGTCTTCTTGGTGTCGGACTTCCTCACCACCGGGACGCTCGAGGAGACGAGCGGGAAGCAGTTGCGGATTCTCGCCCGCCGACACGACCTGATCGCCGTAGCGGTGTGTGACGAGCGGGAGCGGGAACTGCCCGATATCGGACTGATCGAACTTGAAGATGCCGAGACGGGGGAATGCGTCTTGCTGGACACATCGAGCAAACGGGTCCGCCGCGACTACGCTGCGCGATCCCGGGAGCGCGTCGAGCAGAGGCGCGCATTCTTTCGCACCACCGGCATCGACGAAGTCGAAGTGCAGACCGGACATGACTACGTCCGCGACTTGCGGACGCTGTTCCGGAAGCGCGAGAAGCGGAAATGACGCGAGCCGAACGGACCCGAGGGAACCGGCTGGCCCCGTGCGCCAGCGCATGCTTGGCCATGGCGCTGGCCTTGGCATGGTCATCATGTGCCGGCGAGGGCGGCGGCGAGGATTCGCAGCCCGCGATTGCCAAAACTTACGAAGCCGCCAGCGGGCGGCTAGAGCTTACGTTGGACCGCTCCTCTCTCACCACCGCGGAGAGCGCCTTGCTCAGGCTGATTGTCGAGGCTGGTGAAGGCGATACCGTCAGCTTCCCGGATTCCGAAGACGGCTTCGGGGAATTCGCCGTGGTGAGTGACGAGGCGGTGTCGGAGCGCCTGTTGGATGGCGGGCGGTTAGAGCATATCCGCGAATACGTGCTGCAGCCGTTCTTGCCCGGCGAATACGAACTGCCGCCGTTGACGGTGACGCTCAACGGTTCCGATACGATTTCCTCCGAGACATTGACGATCCCTGTCGAGAGCGTCTTGCAGAATCCCGAGTCGGCCGATCTCTTGGACATAGCTGCTCCGGTTGACATGCCGGTGCCTTGGTGGTGGTGGGCACTGCTAGTGCTGGTGCTAGCGGTCGCGGTCGGCGTAGCTTGGTGGTTGTGGAAGCGCCGCAGAGACAAGCTGGCGGCACCGCGAGTTGTGCCGCCACACGAGATCGCGCTGAGAGCGCTCGACGCGCTGTTGTCCGATAGCTTGCTTGCCAGTGGCGCGGTCGAGATGTTCTATTTGCGGCTGTCCGACATCGTGCGGCACTACATCGAGGACCAATTCTCGCTGCGCGCGCCCGAGCAGACGACCGAGGAGTTTCTCGCGGCGATGTCGCGCGGCCCGCAGATCCGCCGCGACCACCAAACGCTGCTGCGCGACTTTCTGCAGAGGGCCGACATGGTCAAGTTCGCGAAGTTCGTGCCCGACGCGGGCGAGACGGGCGGCGCGGTGGAGGCGGCGCGGCTGTTCATCGAGCAAACCGTCCCGACGGCGGTGCTATCGGCGGAGACTGAGGCCCGCTAGCAGTTTCCGGTCACAGCAGCCGACGCAAGATCTTGCCCGCCGGCGAGCGCGGGATCGCGTCTACGAATTCGACATCCCGCACCTGCTTGTATCCGGCAACTTGAGACCTGACATGCGCTTGCACGCGTTCGGCGCTCAGAGACCGCCCGGGATGGAGCCTAATGAACGCCTTTGGGCTCTCGGCGCCGTGGGCGTCTCTCACGCCGACAACAGCGACATCGTGAACTTCGGGCAGTTCCAAGATCACGGACTCCAACTCCGCCGGCAACACTTGGAAGCCCTTGTATTTGATCATTTCGCGCTTGCGGTCGACGATGTGCACGCGCCCCAGTTCGTCAATGTGGCCGATGTCCCCCGTGTAGAACCAACCATCACGCAGGGCGATGGCGTTCTCTTCCGGAGCAGCGTGGTAGCCCAGCATGATGTTCGGGCCGCGTAGGGCGAGTTCTCCGGTTGCTCCGGTTGGTAGCTGGCGCTGGCCGGTTGCTAGGTCGAAAATTGCCGCGTCCAAGCCCGCTACGGGCAGGCCGGCGGATTCGGCGACGTCCCACGGCGCCTCCGACGGGTTTGTCGTGGCGATTCCCGATGTCTCGGTCATGCCATATCCCTGCCGAACAGTGATTCCGGTGATCTCCACGAAGCGATGGACGGCGGGCAGGGGGACCGGGGCAGCCCCAATGTTGACCCACTGGAGGGACGAAAGATCCCGGTCCTTGAGATCCTGTCGCGAGAGCATGCCGAGCAGCACTGGAGGAACCAGCGGCAGGCTCGTGATGCGGTCGCACTCGATACTGTCCAGGCAATCGTCCATGTCGAAGCGTCTGCGCAGGTGCAGCGTGCCGCCGGCCGCGAGCAGGACGTTCATCACCACGTTGAAGCCGTAGATGTGATAGAGCGGCAAGAAGACATAGCTGCACCCCCTGTCCTCGAACATCGCCGCGCGCGAGAACAGCAGTTGGCGGATAGCGGCGACGAGGTTGCCCTGGGTAAGCTCAATTCCCTTGGAAAATCCCGTCGTGCCGCTCGAATAGGGCAGGAAAACCACATCCTTCTCGCGGTCGAACGCGTGGTCCGGCTCCGCATCAGGAGCGGACTGCCAGAATCCGGGCTCTAATTCGATAACCCTGCAGCCTTGGATCTTGTCGTGGCATTCCTGTAGCAGCGGCAGTAGGGTCTTCTCTGCGAAAATCACGGATGCCCCGGAGTTTGTGATCTGGTGGACCAGTTCGCGCCGCTTGTAGCTCGAATTGAACGGCGTGAAGACGGCTCCGCTCGCGAGGATCCCGTAGCCGGCAGTAACAAAATCGAACGAGTTCCGACTGAATACACCGACTACCGAGCCTGGGCCGATGCCTTGTGCTTGCAGTGCGTTAGCGAAGCGGTTGGCGCGGCGGTGGTTTTCTTCGAAGCTCAGGACCTGGCCGCTCTCTCCGATGATGAAGGGCTGGTCGCCATACGCGATCGCCGCATCGCGCACGATGGAGGGCACCGTTGCGTTCGCCGAGGCGATCTGGGTAGTGGTGGATGAAGGCCCTTGCATTGCCAATGCCACTCCGTCAGGGCTTGTCAGCCCGCCTGCGGCTGGGGCCTGTTCTCTAGCCATGCTGCGAACCAAGCCAAGAATGCAGTCCTGTCCTGTTCTCGTTCCGCGCTCAACGGGATCGGCAGAGTTGCCGGGCCGAGACCCCGGTATTGCGCCGCCCACTTGATGGCCCAAGGGTAGGGGAAGCGTTCGAGTTGCTGCAAGAACTGTTCGAAGTGCGCGGCGGCCGACGAGAATGCGTCCTCGTTGCCGAAGGTCTGGAATACGGCTCGGATGGCTTCCGGCACTACGCCCGCCGGGCCGGAGATCGCGGCGTCGGCTAGGCCTTGGCGCATAGACTGCGCCAGCCAAGCGTCGTGGCCTTGGACTCGCACGCCAGTTAGGCCATCTTGGGTGAGTCGCCGAAGGATCTCTAGCCCCCCGCTCGAGTCCTTGACGCCGATGATGTGCGTCTCTGTGCCCACTAGCTCGGCGATAAGATCTGCGTCGAGCGGGCTGACGAAGCCAGCGAGGTTGTAGAGCATGGTCGGGCCGTCGATCGCACGAGCTGCAGCACGAAAGAATTGCAACAGATCGCGGGCCCCGTAGCGATAGAAGTGCGGCGGCGGCAGCAGGACCCCGTCCGCGCCGCTGTCAAACCCGTGGTGTGCGAGATTCACCGAGTCCCGCAGCGAGCCCGAGCCGACGCCTACCAACAATTGTCCCCGCCCATTGGCCACCGGAATCAAGTGTTCGACAACCTCCCGCCGCTGCGCCAGGGTTAGGTTGAAGTACTCGCCGGTTCCGCCGCAAGGCACGATTCCGCTGGCCCCGTGTGTAAGAACAAACTCCGCATTGCGCTCGAGTGCTTCGAAGTCAATCGAGCGGTCCTCTCGACGAGGCGTCAGCAATGCGGCTGCCCATCCGCGCAACTCTTTCGACATGAACCGAGATTCTATCTGATCCCGGCACTTGGGCGCGCCGCGGTAGATCCCCAGTCGATGCCAGCCCGTGCGAACTCGGCGAGCCAGAGCTGCTCTCGCTGGGGCCGTGCATGCACGCGCAGATCTTCGTAGCAGTGATTGGTAGCCTTCAATATTCGGAATGGATCACGCTTGGATGGGTTTGGCCCTGCTAGCAGCGGAAACGGTTCCCCCGATAGTCCGCCCGGAACCCGCAGTGCCGATCGATCGCGATGTGCGGCGAAAATTCGCAAGTTCCGATTCCTGATGAGTCAAGAAACTGCTCGTGCCAGGGGCCCGGCGGACGATCTCCGAGTAGGAAGTGCGTGCCCGTCTGGAAGCCTTACAATGCAAGAGTGACCAACGGGGTTCCGCACGACCAAGAAGACTTGGACTACGAGCGCGATCTTTACCACCGCGACCAGTGGACATGGGCGACAGAGCAGGCCGAGGCGCTGCGGCTGCGTAATGTGGACGCCTTGGACTGGGAGTACCTCATCAAGGAAGCCGCCGACTTGGCCAATGGGATCCGCTGCGACTGGATCTCCCACTGCGTGCTAGCCGTCGAGAATATGCTGCTCATCGAGTATTACCCCGCCCCGGCCAAGAAGATCAGCCATTGGCGGTCCAAGGCGTGGCGGCGGCGCTGCGACCTCGGCTACGTCCACAACGACAATCCCGGCCTAGCCAAGCGCCACTTGGATGAGCTGCTCGCTGAGAGCTGGCGGATCGCCCGCGACGACGCAATCGGCAGCATGGCCAAGCTCGAAAGTATCGGCGTGAGCAGCTTGCAGTGGAAGGAGAAATGTCAGCGCTGGGACCGCTACCTGCCCGGAGACCTCCCTTACAGCCTCGAAGAGATCCTCGGACGCGACCCCGAGCAGGGCTGGGCCGACCCCAGACCTGATCGCTGGCCGGCCGGCGTCAAGCGGAAGCTCTTGGAGGTATTCGGTCCCGATCTGGACCTGCCAGATCTGCCCAAGAAGTGGCGGGTCAGGAACCCGGTCGCGATCCACTGATCGATTTGGCCGACTGAGCGAGGCGCTAGGCTGAGGAAATGGACTACATCGCGCCCACCGACGCCGAGCTCGCTGCGATGACCGAGGAAGATCTGCTGGGGATTGGAACCGAGCCCGACCACCCGCTTGCGGGCCTGCCCGGAGAGCATCCAGCCGCCCGCTATCCGGTCCTGCTCGGCACGCATGCCTCCGAGGAGGCGGATGCAATGGGTGCGATCTTTGACGGGGAGAGCTACGAACCGATGCGCGAGTGCTGGATCGACCTCGAGAGACGGTGCCTTCACCACGTCCTCGGATGCACGTGCATCATCCCGGCAGAAACGGCCTCGGACTACGCCAATAGCGCCTAGGCGAACTTGCCGAGCCATCGACCGGGTAGTGAGTGTTTCCCGTGAATTCTGCGCAGCCGCGCAGATTTGTCCAATTCAAGGTTTCGTCACCGTAGATTGCACGTAATGTGCCGCCTCGCCAGATGTTGAAACGCGCCACCAACTCGTTGTGAGCGCTGTTTCGGCTCAAGCGCCACCGCCATGGGGAGCAATGACCCCAAACGGCAGCCATGTAGTTGAAATCGATGTCAACGGACTATCTGGGGACATCGAGCACCAACTGGGTCGGAGCCGTTCCGCCTTTTAGCGCAAGCTTACCGTCGAGCACGGGCTGATCGCGAATGGCGTCGAGCAGGGCCAGCAGCGGGACCGACTTCTCCAGCATCTCGGCCCTGAACCCGGTTGCCTCGGCTTTCACCGTCAGGACCATGGGAGAAATCCTCACAGGACCGCCCCCACGACCGTTCGAGCACGTCGATCGGAACCACGAGGTTCCAATCCGCCATCAGGCGTCCGGGCTTTCGCCCGTTACGGTCCAGATAGTGCGGTTGCCGCGGTCGGCGCTCGCGAAGCGGCTGGAGATGACACTCCTCGACCATCAGGCTATCGCGGTGCTGCTCGAGGAATAACCCCACGTTCGCGGCCGTGGTCGCGTTGCCGAGCAGAAGCACATACTCCACTACCCGGTCGAAGTTGAAGAACTCGACCGATTCCAGGGAACGCCAGACATCCACTCAGCCTCCCGACAGATCAGGGCGATGCAGGACGTCCACCAGCGTCCTCTCCGAACTGGCAACTCGCACACCCCCGCCTGAGCGCTCACGGCCCAGTACGGCAAAGTGTTCCGTCTCGGAGCGGCGAAGCGCCTCGGAACCCGTGCGAGCGGAACGTGACGGCTCCGACCGGCCTGGATGCGGAGTAGATCAGTTGATTCCAGACCGAGTAGGCCCGGCCAGGAAACTCGAGTGCGGTGTGATGGGAGAGCACCGCATCCGGGGTCAGCTTGCCGGCGATGAGATACGGGCCGACCGGATAGGACTCGGGTTCGGCCCCCGGAGGCACTACGGCATAAAGCCCACGCCGCACACGGATGACGCGGCTGGCCCTGGCGTAGTAAGCCAGAAGCGCTTCCTGGCCTCGGCACCCGGCTGCACCACGGGACGCAAGATGGGCGGCCAGATCCTCTGCGGTGAAAACCGGATGCTGGCGAAGGAACGGCTCATGCTTCAGGACGGGCACTCTCAACTTCCGGTCGCATTTCCTAGACTTAACTTCTGGGTCTTCCGTGCTGTTCTCCTAGGGAGCCGAGGATATTTGCGCTTGCAGTTTTCACGAAAACCCCATCGTTGTAATCTGGGTTTCCAGTTCGTTTGTCAAGTAACGCTGGCGAACGAGCAACAAGTCCACCGCTTGACCGACACTGAATCGCCGATCCGCGATATCCCACCCCCTCCCGCGCCCCCGCCGCTCGATGCTCGCTTCCGGTAGGTAACTCGCTGGGCGAGCCGTTCTCGTCACAGGGCTCGAACGTCGTGCCAACGTGGGCAACACACGACCGAGAGGAACCTTCTTGGAAACACCGACCGATCCACCAATCGTCACTCGTGTGTCGCCAGCGCGGAACGAGTGCGATCTCGTCAGTGAGCAGAGCCCCTCTCGCTTCAGATCGAACCACGCCTGCGGCTCGTTGGTCGAACCCATGGCGGTCCGCATCGGAAGCGTGTCCGTGATTCCGACCGGCAAGTCCTGCGCCTTTTTGTTCTGCGCCTTGGCGGCAGACCGCTGCGAACGGTGGGATCTAGCCAGACTTGTCGGGCACGCGCAGTCGCGCTTCCAACTCGCGGATCCGTTGATTCGCCGCCTCGCGCTCCCGCACGGCCGTCAGTCGCTGAGTCGCTTCGGCCTCGGCCCTGCGCATAGCCTCGTCGCGCTGGCGCTCGCTGACTTCCAATGCCTCGCTGATCTCCGCATGCGTCAGCATCTCCCGTCCCTGCAGCGGATCACGGAAGCGCAGCAGCCACCGCTCCGCCCGCAACTCCAGTCCCAGCGTCTCGCTCCGGTGCCAGCCACCCGCTCGTACAGCCCGCACCCGTTGGTAGCGACCAGCCTCCACATGCCAGCCTTCCAGACGTTCCGCGATCAGCTCGCCCAGCGGGTCGAAGCGCCAGTACTCCTGCACCCCAATCCGCTCGTACGTCGCACGCTTGCTCGTCGCGTCGCGACCGCCCGTGGACGGCGACGCCACCTCTACCACGAAGCTCGGCACCACGCCGCCCTCCTCCCAGAGCAGATACGATTTGCGCCACTCCTTGTGCGCCGCGCCCATTACCACGAACACGTCTGGCACCACCACGGCTGCGCGGTCGCCTCGGCGGTAGTACACCGCCATGCTGCCTGCCACATAGACATCGTTCCGCGGCTTGAAATGGGTATCCAACTGGTCGCGCATGTCGATGATCGACCGGGCATGCGGGTCGGCTTCCATCAGGATCTTGCCGTCGGAGTAGGGGTACTCCTCCGGTTGACCTGCAGCCGGTGCGACGATGTCATCTAGGAGTGCGCTGGGAGCTGCCATGGCTGCATGATAACAGGCGGGATTGCGGCCTTGGCGGACCCGGCTCGGACATGTTGATCACGTGCCGGCCCCCCGCTGCAGGCGCCCGGAGCCGAGCGTCAAGCCGCCGGGGAGTTGCGTGCCCCGATCGAACTTGACTCGATCGTCAAGGTTGCGCCGACACAAAGAGCCTGCTACGCCCTAGGCCGAACGTGCCGAGGCGACGTAGGATCCTGACCACAACCCGAACGCCGACGAGGGCTTCGGTCTCCCGGACCCGCTGGCGATTGCTTATCAGGAGTGTTGCACAAGGGAATCCGTGGTTAGCGCTGAGATCATGCGGTGGACGGTTCGAAAGACCCTGACTCGAAAGGCGAATCGCTAGGAATTCTGAATGCTCTACACGCGTGCTGAGTCTATTCCTCTCCGCGCTGAACGGGCGGATGCGTGGTCGCGCTAGTGCCACGGCCCGGTGGCAGCTTATGATCAATATTCGAGGGCAATTCGCTTATGAGACCGTCCCGCCGAGATTGGCTACGCACGGGCATGCACGCTCTGGCAGCCCCGATCATCATGACTTCCAACGCTAGCGCCTATTCCATTGACGAGATCGAAGAGCGCTTGGCGCGCGGCTCGCGAATCGAGGGCGTCGCCAAGCAAGATCTGCCCACACCATCGTTGTTGCTGGACTTGGATGCGTTCGAGGCGAACTTGCGGCGCATGGCCGAGCATGCCAAGGCGGCGAAGTTGGACCTGCGACCGCACGCCAAGACGCACAAGTGTTCCGAAGTCGCCCGTCGGCAGGTCAGTCTCGGTGCGCTGGGCGTGTGCGTTGCAACCATCCGCGAAGCCGAGGCGATGGCTGCGGCCGGAATCGGCGGCCTGCTGTTGACTTCGGAAGCCGTCGGCCCGAACAAGATCCACCGCGTGGTGCGCTTGGCGGCGCAGCAGCCCGACACGATGGTCGTGATCGACAATCCCGACAACGCTGCGGAACTGGACGCGGCCGCCGCTGCGGCCAAGCTCCAGCTCAATGCACTGGTCGATATCGACCCGCTCGGCAGGCGGACCGGAATTCCACCCGGACCGGCGGCGGTGCAGCTTGCCGAAACCATGGATCGGCTGACGAACCTACGCCTGCGCGGGGTCCACGGCTACTGCGGCGCGTCCTCGCACGTGAAGGGCTTTCAGGCGCGCAAGGAGCACTCGGAGCGCTACATGGGGCCGGTGCTCGAGAGCTTCGCAGCCATGCGCCGCAAGGGGCTGCCGGCCGAGATCATGTCTGGCGCCAGTACCGGCACCTACAACATAGATTCGGCGCTTGAGGGAATGACCGAGCTCCAAGTCGGCTCCTATGCCGTGATGGATGTCGACTATCGCATCATCGGCGGCAGGGGCGGTGAGGTCTACGACGACTTCCACAACGCCCTGCATGTCCTGGCAACCGTGATCAGCAAGAACCACGATGACATCGCCACGGTCGATGCGGGACTGAAGGCGTTTGCCACCGACCGCGAATTCGGACCGCAGGTTGCCCGGCCCGCTGGACTGACCTACGCGTTTCGCGGCGACGAGCATGGTGCGCTCACGCTAGCGGATGCAGAACAGGAAATCGTGCTGGGTGACAAGATCGAATTGGTCGTGCCCCACTGTGACCCGAACGTCAACCTCTACGACCGAATGTACTGCGTGCGGGGTGACGCCGTGCAGGCAGTCTGGAAGGTTGACGCCAGAGGGCATATCTGAGCGAGATGGGCAGCGTTTCACTCCCCCAGGCCGAGTTGCCGGGCATCCGGCCGTTGTTCGCGGACTTGCTCTATAGCTTCTCCCGCGTGGGCCAGTTCTACCGCCACCCGCCATCGCTGGCAGCGGCCCAGGATGCCGCCTCGGCGGTCCGGCTAGATCCGCGCCACCGGCAAGCCTTGGTGGACGCGCTGGCCGGCCAGAACCGCGATGGTGACCGCGCGACTCAATCCAGCTTGGACCGACTCGCCCAACCTGGCACCGTTGTAGTGGCCACAGGCCAGCAAGTGGGCCTGCTGGGCGGCCCGGCGTTCACGCTCTACAAGGCGCTCACGGCGGTGCGTTGTGCCGACGAGCTGACGCGCCGAGGAACTCCTGCTACGCCGGTGTTCTGGCTCGCGACCGAAGACCACGATCTGGCGGAGGTGAACCACGCGTGGACGTATTCGCCAACGGACGGCTCGCGCAGGATCGAGGCGCGCACCACCGGGGCGCCCGGCTCTGCCGTCGGCGCGGTCGAAATCACCGACCCTCGCCTGGCCGAATTCGAGGCGTGTTGCGAGGGCTTGCCATACGCGACCGAGGCCAAAGCGCTCGCACGCAGCGCCTACAGCGACGGCGCTGGCTTCGGAGAGGGATTTCGGAGCCTGTATAGCAAGTTGCTAGAGGGAACGGGCATCTTGTTCCTCTGTCCGCTGGGGGCGGGGATTCGCCAGCTGGCCGTCCCCTTGCTGCGCAGCGCGATCCAGCGTGCCCCGGAACTGGCCGACGCGCTCTTGCGCAGGGGCGGCGGGCTGAAGTCTGCCGGCTACCACGAGCAGGTCTATTTCCAAGCCTCGACATCGCTGCTGATGCTCTTTGAGAGCGCGGAACGGATTGCCCTCAAGCGCAAGAACAGTTCGTTCCTGTCCGATTCCCGGGCATATAGCAGCGAAGATCTGGTGGCCCGGCTGGAGCATTCGCCGCTCGATGTCTCGCCGAGCGCGCTGTTGCGGCCCGTGATGCAGGATTTCTTGCTGCCTACCGCGGCGTTAATCGCGGGTCCGTCCGAAGCGGCCTATCTGGCCCAATCGTCAGTGCTATACGACAAATTGCTCGAGCGGATGCCGGCCGTGTTGCCTCGGGCCACATTCTCAGTGCTTGACGAGACATCCAGGAAGCTGCTGGCGAAGTATGGCTTGACCGCGGCCCAGTGCCTCGTGCCGAGGCGAGAATTCGAAAGCCTGATCGCAAGTTCACTAGTGCCGCCGCCGCTGACTGACAAACTGGCGGCGAATCGCGCCGAGATCGAGGGCCAGCTCCAAGAAATCGAGTCAGCTCTGTGCGAATTCGATCCTACGCTCGCGGCAAGCTTCGGGCGGTCTAGGCGCAAGATTGAGTACCAGTTGGAGAAGGCCAGCGGCAAGGTGG
The DNA here is from genome assembly GCA_965207255.1 of Bryobacterales bacterium. GTDB lineage: Bacteria > Acidobacteriota > Terriglobia > Bryobacterales > UBA6623 > VXMF01. Next base: position 4,694,182 of record OZ242276.1, read on the forward strand.
CGCATGAGGCCTTGCGACGAGCCTCAACCGCGCAGCGGCACGCTGCCAAGCTTGCCGATTGGATCTATCCGAACGAGAACTTGCAGGAGCGAGTCTATTGCGTGCTCTCGCTGGTCGCCAAGTTCGGGCCAGGCTTCGTCGACGACATTCGAGCCGAGGTCGAACCGGGCAACGCCGACCACAAGGTGATCTGCCTGTAGTTGCCGGTGTCGCCCGAGTGTCTGACTAGGCTAGCTTGATAGTTCGCGCAGAGATCGCGAAACCGCCGCGGCGGTTTCCGGCGACGCCCCCAGCAGCGGCAGGCGCGGAATCCCGCCGTAGCAGCTGCGCAGGTCCAAGGCACACTTGAGCGCCGGCGCACCGTGCGCTCGCAACAGCCCGTCAAATTCGAGCGCCCGCGCAACCAAGTCGGCGGCGGCCTCTCGCTCCCTGGTTCGAACCGCTTCCTCAATCGACAGGGCATAGAACGGCACAGCGGCGGCTATTGCAAGGACTGCTGCGCTAGCACCGTTGGAGAGGCTTGGCACGGTCACCGCGAGGTCGCGCACGAGGATAGAGAAGTCCGGGCCGCACGTCTTTGCAGCGCTCTCGATCTGTGCCGCAGAGCCGCCCCCCACCAAGGCTCCGACAATCGCTGGGTGCGCTGCCAGCCGCCGCAGGATCGCGCCACCGCCGCGGTCCAGCCGCGCTTCAACCACCAGCGGCAGGGCCGATGTGTCGGCAACGGCGCGAAAGTACAATTCCGTGGCGTCGGCTTGCGGAGCCACTGCGCTCAGCTCCGGGGCGTCCAGCACGGCACAGGCACAGCCCGCTGCCGCAGCCGCCGCGACGGCCTCGCGGGCATTCGCGACGCCGCAGCCGGAAATGGCCGCCAGCACCTGTGCGTCATCACCTGCCAGGACGGCGACTCGCCGCCAGATCTTCGCCCGCTCCGAGGCCGACAGTAGCGGCCCCTCTCCCCAGCGGTCGCACACAAGGAAGCCCGACAGCTTGGTCCGGCGAAGCTGCCCGAGGTTGTGCTCGACCTTGGACCAGTAGATGTTTCCTCGATGGTCGAACGGAGTGACTAGCGGGGCGTAAATGCCACGGAACCGCATGCGCGTCAAGACCCCATTCTAACGTTGGCCAGCCGGGAGTCCTAACCGGATGATCCGTGCGCGCTTTCTGGGTGCCGGAGCAGATCCTTGCTTGGATTTCGCTGATTTCACCCACAGACGGCCTGTGGTCGAGCCATGCTGGCGACCAGTGTGCTAGCCTTCATGCAGTAAATACTTGCCGTAGGCAGGGGGGGAGGTGCCATGCGCATTCCTAAGTTGATTCCAGTGATGGCCTTGGCCTTCGCCACAAGCGTGGCGCTTTCCGGGCAGGGGCAGGGAGGTGGTGGCGGCGGTACAGGAGGTGCCAGCAGCAGCGGCAGCAGCGGCAATTCCGGCGGCACCCGCGACAGTAGTGGGCAAACGCAGAGCCAAGGTAGCTACGGCAACAACAATACACGCCAGAACGATCCGTTTGGCCAGCAGCAGAGCGATCCGTTCGGCAATCAGCGGCGCCCCCTGTACCTGCACGGGCGAGTGGTCACCGATGATGGCACGCCGCCAAACGAACCGGTTGTCGTCCAGCGTGCCTGCACCGGCAACACCTACCCCGAGGGCTACACCGACAGCAAGGGAAGATTCAGTTTCCAAGTCGGCGGTGACATGACAATGCTAACCAGTGATGCCAGCGTCTCGGGCGGGCGAATCGGCCAAGGTTCGATGATGAGCGGCGGGGCCTACACTTCCGACGGAATTCGCGAGGTCGGCCTAGGGAGGTTCGACCTCAGCGCGTGCGTCCTGAGGGCGGAACTTTCTGGGTTCCGCTCCGACGATATCCAACTCGGGATGTACAGCACGATGGGCAACAACGATGTCGGCATCATCGTCTTGCACCGGATCGATGGGTTGGTCGGCAACGTGGTCAGCGCACTGACACTGCAAGCGCCGAAGCAGGCGCAGAAGGCGTATCAGAGCGGCCTGCGCGAGATGCGCAAGAAGAAGCCGAACTACAAGAAGGCGGTAGCGCAGTACGCCAAGGCAACCGGCGCGTACCCAGAATTCGCCGCCGCTTGGGCGGCAATGGGAGACGCCAAGCTGGCCTTGCAAGATGCCGCCGGGGCGAAGGAGGCGTATTCCAAGGCGGTTGACGCAGACCCCAAGTACCTCAAACCCTACGAGCCCCTGATCAAAATGGCGGTGGACCAGAGCGACTGGACGGGCTTGGAGACGTGGGGCAGTTCGTATCTCGAGCTAAATCCCAACGCTGGTAACGTTCGGTTCCTGACGGCCGTGGCTGCCCTCAACACGGGCAAAGCGGAAAAGGCCGAGGAGATGGTGCTGGCGATGCAAGCCAGCGAAGACTCCTCGAAGTTCCCACAGAGCTTCCAGCTCATGGGGATGATCCTCGAGCAGCGTGCCGAGTTCGAGAAGGCAGCGGGCCAGTACCGCTCGTTCATCGGCGCCTCGAACGAGCCGAATTCGCAGAACGTTCAAGCCTTGAAGCGCAAACTGCACGAGTGGCAGATGCTGGGCGTCATCCAAGCTTCGGAATAGCAGCGCACGAAGCCGCAACGGCGCAGCTGCGGCATGCTCGGCTGGTTCAGCTGTCGGCGCGTACCCACCCGTGCGCCGCGTTATCGGGCTCTAGTCCGCGCGCGAGATAGTTCGCCTTCATCGTGCTGAGGGCATCGGCGCGGATCGCCTTCCTCGCCTGGGCCGGGTCTACGCCGTAGATCTTGGCCGCATTAAGCCCGAAAATCTGCGTCTTGTCCTGCTTGGTGAGCTTGGCGTAGCCGAACTTCTCGCAAATCTCGTCGCTGATCTGGAAGCGCTTGAAGGCTTCGATGCACCATTGCGGCGAGCCCCACCAGATACAGTCGGTGCCCCACAGCACCCTGTCGGCCCCGTAGTGCTTGATGTTCTTGCCCATCAGGTGCATGCACATCACCGGATGAGAGACCGCCAGCGTGGCGAACGCGCTGCCGATCTCGCAGTAGACGTTGCCTAGGCCCGGATTGCGTCGCTTGATGTCCATCAGGATCTCGTGCCAGGCGAAGTCCCCCGTGCTCGGGTCGAAGAAGCCCGGTTCCGAAAATGCCGGTTCCGTCGGGCCGTGCTTCAACGCGGAGTGGTAGACCACGAACGTGAAGTCCGGGTTCTGCAGCGCGGCCCGCTCCACATCCTCGGGGTTGGCCAAGTGGCCGAAGCGGCGCGATTGCGAGGCGAAGCCCTTGTGGACGCTTACGGTGGTCTGGCCCAGTTCGCGCGCGACTTCGTAGAAGTAGGCCGTGGCGTCGTCGTCAAGTCGAAAACCGCGCCCGGTCCGCGCCGGGTCGAAATGGCAGTACAGCTTCCAAGACGCGTTGCCGTACTGCTGCACCTCGCGGGTCATTTGCTCCTTGAGGGCCACCCGGTCTTGCCGGTCTGTGGCGGGATTCCAATAGTGGTTTGGAGCACAGTTGCTCTGTGACAGTGCGCGCTGGCCGTCGGCCATCTGGTTTATCTCGTCACGGCGCTGGGCCATCAGCCAACTCGGCAGGACGCCTCCGCCGCGCACGAGCAGGGGGTCGACAGGCTTTCCGCTGGCGGCGTTTGCGGCGAGCGCCGCTTGTTCTTCGGTCGGGTTCTTCTCACGGCCCGGCACGCCAGAGATGACGAGCATGTCGGTCTCGGAGTCAAGGAACATCTCCTTGAAGAAGGTGTTGAAGCTGTAGGCCTCAGCGCCATCATCGAGATCGAAGCCCATGCTGCGCATGAATTCCGACTGGCGGAAGTTCAGAGCGAAACCGTTAGTGAAGTGCGCCTGCACGTCGAACACGAAGTACTCGCCGCGCGGCCACTTCTCTGCGTGGGCGGCTAGCTCGAACATCTCTTCGGCATCGACGTCCCAATAGCGCTGGCCATACGCCTCGTTGGCAGCCCAGAAGGCGGTCGCGATACCCAGCGGGCTGCGCAGGAATGCACGGCGGTCCATCCCGGTGCGCTTGGCGTTCGCAGTGGCCAACTCGCCTAGGAGGTGCTCCCAATGCGCTTGGGACCGGTTCTGTGGCCGCGGCCAGATTTCCTCGTTGGACACGACCTGAGTCGGGATTGGAGAATCCACCCCCTTGGCACGGTCGCGCTGCCACTTAGGCAACCACATAGTTCGCAGTACTGCTCGAGACGATTCGCGCTGCCCCCGATCGCGCGGACCGCGCCCGGAAATCCCGAGTCCGGTGCAAGTATCATAGTAGGTGCGGCTGGACTTCAGTAAGGTCAGCATCTGACGGCATATCCGCGCCGCACCCCTTTATGCCTGCCACGATATCCGGTGTTGGCTGCTACGTGCCGCCGAAGATCCTCAGCAACAAGGATCTCGAAGAAATCGTCGATACCACCGAGGAGTGGATCCGCACGCGGACTGGGATCGACGAGCGCCACATTGCCGAACCTGGCGTGGCTACGTCGGACCTAGCCACCAAAGCGGCTTTGGAGTTGCTGGCCAAGACCGGTGTGACGGCGACTGATATCGATGCCATCATCGTCTGCACGGTCACGCCCGACATGTTCTTCCCGGCAACGGCCTGTCTGGTGCAGGATCGGATAGGAGCCAAGGGAGCGTGGGGATTCGACCTGGTTGCGGCGTGCTCGGGTCTGTTGTACGGCCTTTCCACTGCAGCGCAACTGGTGGCCACCGGCAGCCACCGGCGGGTGTTGGTGATTGGCGCCGACACCATGTCCCGCATCATCGATTACCAGGATCGCGCGACCTGCGTGTTGTTCGGCGATGGCGCGGGTGCCTTTCTTGTCGAGCCGGCCCGTGACGGAGAGGGTGGCCTGATTGACTTCATCAACGAGGTTGACGGCTCCGGGGGCAAGTTCTTGAGCATGCCTGCCGGTGGCAGCGCCCAACCCGCGACGCGCGAGACGGTCGACGCCCGCCTGCACTTTGTGCACCAAGATGGCCGGCAGGTATACCGCTACGCGGTGGGGAAAATGTACGAGTTGTGCGTCAACGTGCTCGAGCGCAACGGCTATACCGCGGACGACGTGGATTTGCTGATCCCCCACCAGGCCAACCGGCGCATCATCACGTCCGTAGCCGACCGCATGGGATTGCCCTTGGAACGGACGCTCATCAATATTGACCGCTATGGGAATACGACCGGCGGGACGATTCCGCTGGCCACTCGCGACGCGATCGAGTCGGGCAAGCTTAGGAAGGGGGACTTGGTCTTGATGGCGGCTGTCGGGGCGGGCTTCACCGCGGGCGTGTCGCTGTGGCGCTGGACGTATTAGTGCTCGGCTTCCGAGCGGGTATGCGCGACAATTCTGTGAGACTCCTGCAGCAGTTCGGTCCCCCAGTAGTCGTCGAATCGATTGGGGAGTTGAATGCTGCAAGATAGCCTGTTTCCGGCAATATGAGGGTCAGTCGAGAGCAATTGGAGTTCCTGCCTTGGTTGGGATCGGTAGCCGGGAGGACTTTCCTGCAAATTGTCTTGGGCGGCGTGTCCGAGCAGCGCGACTGCCAGCCAGCTGTGCTGCGCTGGGAATGGCCATTCGCCCGTGCCTGAGGTACCTTGCGGAACTGCTGGCGTGACCCGAATCAGGATTGGAACTCGGCCAGAAACACCCGCTCAATCGATCAGGACGTAGTGATCGCAGTGAGTAGTGATTGCGTCGGGCTGGCCAGGCTCCGACCGTGATAAACTTCGACCTTGATTTCTCCTATCCTCTTTTCTGTGAGTTATTCGGGGTCCTGGGGGCAGGCCCGGCTTTCGGTCGAGCAGTTTGTCGATAAAGCCGCCGAACTTGGGTATCAAGGTGTCATGCTTGGTGGCAAGCGCCCACACCTGAGTCCGCTTGACTGGGACGACGCTGCTCGCACGGCCCTCCGGCGGCGCATCGACGCCGCGGGTCTCGAGCACGTCGTTGTGGCGGGCTACAACAACTTTACGGCGGACCTCGAGCACGCCGAAGTTCCGATGAGGGAAATTCAGGTCGCGCATGTGAAAGAACTGTCGCGGCTGGCTCTAGAGATTGGCGGCGACAAGGTGCGGATTTTCACCGGCTACGAGCATGCGTCGGCGGGATATCTGCATCAATGGAACCTCGTGGTCGATTGCCTCAAGGAATGTGCCCAGAACGCCAAGGAGTTTGGGATCACGCTGGCTGTGCAGAACCACCACGACCTCGGGGCTGACTTCCGTTCGCACAAGGACCTGCTCGAAGCGGTGGGAGAGCCGAACTGCCGTGCTGGATTTGATGCATGGTCGCCGGCCCTGCACGGCGTAGACTTGGCAGAGGCCGCAAGCGCGATGGCTTCTCTGACTGTTCACACTACCGTGGCCGACTATCAGCGCCGACCGCGCTTCGTGTACGAGCCGGACGCAGTCAACTACCGGTCCGTAACGCCGTACTCTCAGGCCGTTCCGATGGGCGAAGGTTTCTTGGACTACGATGGATTCTTCACGGCGTTGCAGGCTGGTGGCTTCAATGGGACGGTGGCGTACGAGATGTGCTCGCCGCTCCTGGGAGGCGGATCGGAGGAGAATCTCGACCGGCATGCGACGAGGTTTTTGGAATACCTGAAGGCGTTGCCCGCAATCTGAGCCGGTCGGGTCTGTCACCAGGGCAGGGATGCCGTGTTGGGCACCTTGCCCCGTAACTCGTCAGTCATCCAACCGCATCCCAAAACACAAGAATCGTTAGAAGGGATATAGCTTGCCTATGCCCACGTCCGACGATTGGGACGCGCACACTTCGGGGCGACAGCGGGTTCACGAATCACGGTCCCGGAGGCCCGTCGCGATGTGCCATGCTGAGATACCGTGATTGACCTCCTTATCCTTGCCGGATTCGTGGTGCTGATTCTCGGCAGTGGCGTGGTGGCAACCAACATCTACTGCCAGCTGGCCTACAACCGCTGCCCGGCCTGCGGGGCCATGAACGCGAAGCGGCGCAGCGAGTGCCGCAAGTGTTCGGCCAAGATCACCTGATGCGGCCTTGCGAACGGCTCTTGGCCCGAATCCCTAGTAGAATAGTAGGGATTCACGATGGACGTTTCCGTCAAAGGCGAATACGCCCTGCGGGCGGTGTTCGAACTGTCTTGCCAAGGGCGGCCAGAACCGGTGAAGATCGCCAAGATCGCGGAGCGGCAGAAGATCCCGCAGAAGTTCTTGGAAATGATCCTTGCCCAGCTCAAGCAAGGCGGCTACCTCGGGTCGCGCCGCGGTGTTGACGGAGGCTACTTCTTGGCCCGGCCCCCCGATCAGATCACGGTTGGCGACATCCTGCGCCAGATCGACGGCCCGTTCCAGCCCGCTAAGCGTCCCTTCGCGGATGAACCGGCGGATTCCCCGTTCCCGGAAATGTGGGATCGCGTCGAGCGGGCGTTGTCGTGCGTGGTTGACCGGACGACGTTTGCGGACTTGGTAGAGCGCTGGCGGCAACGGCGTGTCAAGGGCGTTCCCAACTGGCAGATATAGGGATGGCACGCATTTACCCTGACAATTCCTTGGCCATCGGCGGCACTCCGCTGGTCCGCCTGCGACGCGTGGTTGGTCAGGCCAAGGCCACGGTCTTGGCCAAGATCGAGGGACGCAACCCGGCCTACTCGGTAAAGTGCCGCATCGGCGCGTCAATGATCTGGGATGCCGAGCGACGCGGTGCGCTCAAGCCAGGGATGGAGTTGGTCGAGGCCACCAGCGGCAACACGGGCATTGCCTTGGCATTCGTAGCGGCGGCGCGTGGCTATAAGCTGATGATCGCCATGCCGTCCAACTACAGCGCCGAGCGGCGCAGAGTGCTCAAACTGCTCGGTGCCGGCTTGGAACTAACTGCGGAAGAGGATGGCATGTATGGAGCGGTCGAGCACGCGCGCACGCTGGTGCGCGATAACCCGGGGCGCTACTTGATGCTGGAGCAGTTCGAGAATCCGGCCAATCCGCGCATCCACTACGAGACCACTGGTCCCGAGATTTGGGATGACACCGATGGGGAAGTTGATGTGCTCGTGGCCGGGGTCGGCACCGGCGGCACGATCAGCGGGATCTCGCGCTACTTCAAGCAGACGCGGAAGCGACCGATCCTGAGTGTGGGCGTGGAACCCGAGTGCAGCCAGGTCATCCGGCAACACCTCTCCGACGAGCCTCTCGATCCGGGCATCACTGCCATCCAAGGAATTGGCGCAGGGTTCATTCCGAGCACTCTGGATCTGGATCTGCTGGATCGCGTCGAGGCCGTGTCCGACGACGAGGCCGTCGAGTATGCACAGCGCCTTGCACGAGAGGAGGGTCTGCTCAGCGGCATCTCGTGCGGGGCGGCCGTGGCTGTTGCGTGCCGATTGGCGAGCCAGCCCGAATTCGAGGGCAAGACGATCGTGACGATCCTGCCGGATGCGGGCGAGCGCTATCTCAGCAGTGCCCTCTTCAGCGGTATCTTGTGAGCTTGCAGTTGTCGTCAAGCGAGGCTTGCAGTGGATCTCGTCCAGATCGAGCCTGAGCCAGTGCGCGACCGCGCCGGACGCTTGCCGTCTTGGTTGCGCAAGCCGGCGCCGGACTTTGCCGCGGTCCATGATCTGAAGGTCGAGCTCCGCCGACGCGGGCTGCACACGGTCTGCGAATCCGCGCGCTGCCCCAACATGCACGAGTGCTTCTCGCGCGGGACAGCAACCTTCATGATCTTGGGCAACACCTGCACGCGCACCTGTGGCTTTTGTGCGGTGCCGCAAGGCATTCCGGGAGCGTTGGATCAGAACGAGCCCGAACAAGTCGCTGAGATGGCAAGGGCCATGGACTTGCGCCAAGTCGTCATTACAAGCGTCAACCGAGACGACCTACCGGACGGTGGCTCGGTCCTGTTCGCCGACACCGTGCGGGCGGTCAAGCGCGCGCTGCCCAAGGCCCGCGTCGAAGTGCTCGTGCCGGATTTCCTCGGTGATCTCGATGCCGTTGCGCGGGTCTTGGACTCGGGTTGCGACGTATTCAACCACAATATGGAGACGGTAGCCCGCCTGTACCGGCGCGTGCGTCCTCAGGCCGATTACGGCCGCTCGCTGGAAGTGCTGCGGTTTGCGCGGTCGCGGACGCCCGCGATCTTGACGAAGTCCGGACTCATGCTTGGTCTTGGGGAATCTGAGTCAGAGGCAAGGGGCTTGCTGGGCGATTTGCGCTCAGCCGGCACTGACGTGGCCACCATCGGGCAGTACCTGCAGCCGAGACGCCGTCGGCTGCCCGTCGCTGAGTACATTCGTCCCGAAGTGTTTGACCGGTATCGGGATTTTGGCATGTCCATTGGATTCCGCGCTGTGTTCAGCGGACCCTTCGTCCGGAGTTCCTACATGGCCGAATCGGTGGACGCGGAGGTCATGGCGCGGCAATGAGCCGTTCCCATTGGCCGTCTCGCAATCTCTCGCTCGCGCTCGGCGCTGCAGCGTTTTCCGGCCTGCTTCAGGTACTCCTCTTTCCACGCTTTTCGTGGGATTGGCTTGCTCCCGTGTGCTTGGTGCCGCTGCTGGTGGTGCTGAAGGGGCTGTCCCTGCGGGAGAGGCTTGCCGCCGGCCTGCTCTCCGGCGCCATCTTTTGGGCCGGCACCTGCTACTGGGTCTATGCAGTCATGCGGGACTATGCGAGTATCACGCCCTCGATCGCCGGACTGTTGTACATCGCAGCCTTTCTCGTGATGGCGGTTCAAGCCGGTGCCTTCGGCGCGCTGGCCGGTGAACTCTTGCGACGGCCCTGGCCTTGGGCTGTCCCCACAGTGGCCGCGCTGTGGGTCGCGCTCGAAGGCACGTATCAGTACTTGTTCTTCACTTGGACCCAATTGGGGAACGTCGCGGTCGACTTTCCGCTACCCCAGATCCTGCGTCTTGCGCCTTGGACCGGCATCTACGGCCCCTCGCTGGTCTTCGCCTTGGCAAATGCGGCGATTGCGGTCGCGATCTTGCATCGCTCGGCTCGACCGCTGTTGGCACTTGCGCCATTGGCCGGACTGTTCCTGCTGCCGCCCCTAGCCGAACCAAGCCCGCAACGGGAAACGGCGCGGCTGGTCCAACCGAACGTTCACCCCGACCTGCTCAAGACGGGCTGGCTGGCGGAGAGCGGTACCGCTCACCTTGCCAAGATGCTGGAGATGTCCAAGGCCGCCGCCGCGGGAGAGCGGCCCTCCCTGCTGGTATGGCCCGAGTATCCGGTATCGGCGTACTACTTCGACGACGAGGCCTCGCGCGCGTTTCTGGAGCGAGTAGCGCGCGAGGCTAAGGCCGCATTCATCTTCAATACGATCTCGTTCGAGGACGGCGACCGCGCGAGGCCCCAAAACTCCAGCGTTACGCTGGGTCGGAATGGCGAGCGATTGTCCTCGTACTCCAAGATCCACTTGGTCCCCTTTGGCGAATTCGTGCCATGGCCCTTTCACCTATTCGTGGAAAAGATCACCATGCAGGCGGGCATGTTCCGCCCGGGCCAGAACATCTCTGTCGCGGCTGTGGACGGTCACGGGATCGGCACGTTCATCTGCTACGAGTCGGTCTTTGCCAACGCGATTCGCAAGTTCACGCGAGACGGCGCTGAATTGCTCGTGAACATCTCGAACGATAGCTGGTACGGCCGCAGCGCCGCTCGCGAGCAGCACCTGTTGGTGGCACGCATGCGGGCCGTTGAGAATGGGCGTTGGATACTGCGTGCCACCAATGACGGGATTACCTCGGCCATCGATCCTTCAGGCCGCGTTGTTGCCGCTCTGCCTTCCTATGTGCAAGACACGCTTGATGTTCGATTCGCCTATCGGTCGGAGTTGACCGCATTTGTGCAGCATGGCGAGTGGCTGTGGTGGCTCTGCCTGCTTGGCACGGCGATCAAGCTCGCACGGGACTACGCCATAGCCCGCCGGAACGGTTTGCAATAATGAAGACAACCCCTTTAGAACCATGATCCTAGACGAGCTACAGCGTGAGTTTGAGGCTGTGCGTGCCCGCGTGCAGGTAGTCCGGGGGTATCTTTGACGCCGCCGATGGTCGGCGCGAACTGACCGAGATCGAGAAGCGGATCGCCGATCCGGCCTTCTGGACCGACACTGCCACTAGCCAGCGGGTGCTCCGCGAGCGCAAGCGCATCGCCCGCGTGGTTGAGACCGACGAGGAGATCGCGACCGCGGTCGAAGACTTGGAGGCCTTCTTGGAGTTGGCCCAAGAGGGAGAGCCGGTCGAGGACGAATGCGAGGCAGACCTGAAAGCTCTAGCCGAGCGGCTAAACGATATCGAAACCGAATCGTTGCTCAGCGGAGAGCACGATGGCTCGAACGCAATCCTCACTCTGAACGCCGGCGCCGGTGGCACAGAGGCGCAAGACTGGGCGCAGATGCTGCAGCGCATGTATTTGCGCTGGGCTGAGCGCAAGGGCTTCAAGTGCGAGATCACCTATGAACAGGCTGGGGAGGAAGCCGGCATCAAGTCGGCTTCGCTAGTCATCAAGGGGCAGAACGCCTACGGACTGATCCGGTCAGAAGTGGGCGTGCATCGCTTGGTGCGGATCTCGCCGTTCGATTCCAACTCCCGGCGGCACACTTCCTTCGCATCGGTCTCGGCCTATCCCGAGATCGACGACACGATTGAAATCGAGATTCGGCCGGATGACCTGCGTATCGACACCTACCGGGCGAGCGGAGCCGGCGGCCAGCACGTGAACATGACTGACTCCGCCGTGCGCATCACACACCTGCCGACAAACATCGTCGTCCAGTGCCAGAACGAACGCTCGCAGCACAAGAACAAGGCGACCGCCATGAAGCAGCTTCGTTCCAGGCTGTACGACTTAGAGTTGCGCAAGAAGCGTTCGGAAGCGCAGAAAATCGAAGCGGCCAAGCTGGACATCGACTTCGGCAGCCAGATTCGCAACTATGTGCTGGCACCCTATCGACTGGTCAAGGATCTGCGCAGCCTGATGGAGATGGGCGATGTTGACCGGGTCTTAGACGGCGACTTGGATCGCTTCATGCACGCCTACTTGGTGTATGCCAAGACCGGCAGGACCGTGCACCGCGAAGCCGCTGTGTCGGCATAGCGGTTCGCTCGTTGTGCGCGCGGCGGCCGAACCTTGGGCGAAGTTTATCGGCTGGCGCCCCCTGCGGGGCCATCGCGTCCAGAGGCCATGCCCATGGACAGTAATGCGGCCAACGGAGTTGCGGGCAGGCCGCGAGCGGTTCAATCGCGGCGTATGCGCGGCCCCGCCCTCGTGGCGGGGTTGCAGTCTGGGACTGGCCGACATGTAATGTACCTATGTACCGCTCTATCTGCATAGCCCTTTTCGGCACGCTTCTCTTGGGTACGCTCCAGGCCCGGGTGGTCAGCGTGGAGGTCGCTAGCCGAGAATCTGTGCTGGGCGGCCAGCCGTTCGGCCTGGCCGGGCCATACGAGCGCATCACTGGCACGATCCGGCTCGCAGCCGACCCGGACAACGCCGCAAACAAGATCATCACGGACATCGCGCTCGCACCCCGGAATGCCGATGGCGACGTCGAGTACTCTTCGGAATTCTTCCTCCTGCGGCCGCAAGATCCCAGCCGTGGCAACGGTGCGCTGCTCTACGAAGTCTCGAATCGCGGTCGCAAAGGCATGTTGGGTTTCTTCAATGGCGCGGCTGGCAGCCTCGATCCCAGCGACAAGCGGCACTTCGGCGATGGGTTCTTGCTGCATGAGGGGTTCACGCTGCTGTGGCTGGGCTGGCAGTTCGACCCGCCAAGATCGCCTGGCCTGATACGCCTGACCACTCCGGTGGCCACACGCGACGGAGCGGCCATTCGGGGCTTGGTGCGCAGCGACTTCGTGGTCAAGGACCGGCTGTTCGCGCACTCGCTCGCCGACCGCAACCATATCCCGTATAGGGTGGCTGACCCGCAGGCTGCCGAGAATCGCATGACGGTGCGTGACGCCGCCAACGGCCAACGCCAGCCGATTCCGCGCGAACGGTGGCGCTTTGCGCGCATGGAGGAGGGCAAGCCCGTGCCAGACGGCGGCTCGGTCTATCTCGAGGGCGGGTTCGAACCGGGACGCATCTACGAGGTGGTCTACCTGTCCGAAAACCCGCCCCTCGTCGGCTTGGGCCCAGCCGCCGTGCGTGACGCCGTCTCGCAGCTGAAGTACGAAGGCGAGCCTTCGCTCGGAATCGCCGAGGATGCCATCGACCGCGCGATAGCCTTCGGGATCTCGCAAAGCGGGCGCTTCCTGAGGACGTTCCTGTACTACGGCTTCAATCAGGACGAGAACGGGCGCATCGCCTTTGACGGGATCATGTCGCATGTCGCCGGCGGAGGGCGGGGAAGCTTTAACCACCGCTTTGCCCAGCCATCCCGCGATGCACATCCATATCTGAATTTCGTCTATCCGACAGACATCTATCCGTTCACCGATGTTGCGCAGCGCGATCCAGAGACCGGGCGAGAGGATGGCATCCTGACGCATGCACTTGACCGGAAGTTCTGGCCCAAGATCTTCTACACCAACTCCTCCTACGAGTACTGGGGCCGGGCGGCGTCCCTGATCCACACCGATCTCGAGGGGGCCAAGGACATCGGCCTGCTCGACAACGTTCGCGTGTTCCTCTTCGCCGGCACGCAGCACGGACCGGCTGGCTTTCCGCCAAGTGTCTCGATCGGCCAACAAAAGGCCAATCCATTGACGTTCCGGTGGCCGATGCGGGCTCTGCTGCTAGCTATGAGTGAGTGGTCTGCGGGCCGCGGTTCGCCTCCAGCCAGCCGCTACCCCTTGCTCGCAGACAAAAGCTTGGTTGCGGCCGGCGACCTCGGCTTTCCGAGCATTCCCGGCGTGAAGACCTCGGATCGCGTGCATAAGGCTTACCGAGCCGACTACGGCCCAGACTTTGTCGAACAAGGCGTGGTGACACAAGAGCCGCCGCTGATCGGCAGGGCGTTTCCGACGCTGGTGCCCGCGGTCGATGCCGATGGCAACGAGACTCCGGGAGTGCGCGTGCCAGAGCTGCAAGCCCCGCTGGCCACCTATACCGGCTGGAACCTGTTCAACGCCAAGTCCGGGCCAACCCATGAGATTTCCAGCATGGTCGGGTCGTACATCCCGTTTTCGCGCACGCTCGCCGAGCGCAAGGCGCGGAACGATCCGCGGCCGGCGATCATGGAACGATACACGGGGCGGGACGAGTATCTCGGCCTAGTGGCGCAAGCCGGCCTGGGCCTGATCGAGGATGGCTTGATGCTGCCGCGGGACTTGCCCTCTGTCATCGCCAACGCTGCCCGGCATTGGGACTATCTCATGAAGGACATCGACGCAGTTCCGGCGAGTCGCTGATCGCAGGGCCTAGACTGCTACGGCGATACGGGGTCGGCCACGGTGTCAGGAGCCTGTCTGCCGGAAGCGTGAGGGTCGCAGCGTGGATCGGAGCGGAATTGCGGAGAGTCCGCGGCGAGTAACTCGTGGGCGGACAGGTTAGCCTGCAGCAGCCCTCGCTTGCAGTGGTGTGGCTGCTGTGTGAGGAAGTGTGCCGCCTCGTGTGCAGCTACGCGGGCCACCGCCCGTCCCAGCGCCTCCGCACCGTTCGGTTCGCCAAGGTAACGCATCAGCGATCCGTAGAAGACTTGCAACTGGGGTTCGATGCGCCCGTGCTTGCGGCGAGCCAAGCCCAATACGCCCTCCAAGCCGTTGGGCGGCTCATCCTCTATGAGGAGATGCATCCTGGGCTTACCCGTGGAGCACTTGTCGAACGCCAGCCCTGCTCCTTGACTGCCCATCAGGGAGCGGAACTCTCGGGTAACCGCGCCTCGAACCGGGGGAGTCAGCACTGCAGCCGTGTCGGTTACACAGACTGTCCACGAGCTGCCGAAGGCCCACGGGGCCATCAGCAGAGCGATCAAGATGCGACCGTGCTTAACCATACCTTAATTTTCTTAATGATATTGCAACACTCTTCTGCGTGTGTCAAGCGCCTAGGGGGTTTTTCCGGGAATGGAGCCAGCAGCAAGGGCCGCCCGCTGTTGTATGCGGCCCGCATTTGTCGGCCACTTGTGCGTGTTGCTGGTTCGCGAGGGCGTGCCTGTTTGAGAGAGAGGCAGGGCCCGCGCACCCGCAATCCGGCGACCGCTCGGCCGCTGGGGTTGGCCACCGGCACAGGCGCTGAGAGCGACCGGCCTGGCCGCCTCGGCCGAGTCTACTGCTGACGGGGTGGCTGCGCGGCGTTCAGACCGAACCCTATTCGCTGGCGAACCGGTTTCTGCGTTTCCAGACCAGCCAGATCACGCCTGTCGCAATTGCCAGCGGCGGCACCGCCAGCACGCCGATCCCGCGCTGAAGTGCCGTCAAGGCTCGATCCTTCTGCATGGCCGCGGTTTCCCGGCACATCGAGCAACCCTGCGCCGAGGCTCTCGGGGGCAATGCCACCAGCAGGACGACGGCCAGAATCACGCACGCAGGGAGTGCTAGGCGCCGCACGTTGGAGGCGGAAGATGCGGTCACGGTCTAAGGTCGACAAGCCGGAAACTGTCCGGGAAGAAGTAGCCGCACATGATCAAGATGCAGCCCACCGCCGGAATGACCACGATCAGCGCCAGCAGCTTGTTGTCAAATTGCAAATGCATGAAGGTCGACATGATCATGCCCGCCTTGACCAGCGACAGTATCAGCAGGATCCCGAGCATGATTAGCAGCCCCGCGATTTGCACGTAGGCCAGCACAACTTCGATCGCTGTGAGCACGAGCAGGCCGATCCAGATCTTGTTGAAGAGCGGCAAGTGCGCGTCTGTGTAAGGCGGGTCCTCGGGCAAGGCAAAGGCCGGTGCGGCAGTGCCGCTGGTTGCGAGTGCCGGATAGAACCTCCAAGCGAGGTAGCCGAAACAGGTCACGCCCATCAGGGCTGCAAACAGAGCCAAGAACAGGTTGTCCAAGGTCGCCGTGATAGCGCCGGAGGCGAGGAGCTGGCCGGTCGTGACAAAGCCCCAAGCGCCCAAGGCTAGGCAGAAGAGGTAGCCGATCAGGGATAGCAGCATGTCAATCTCGCTCGCTTTAGTCGACGCTCGTGGAGAGCAGGTAGATCAAGGGGAAGACAAACATCCAGACCAAGTCCACGAAGTGCCAGTAGAGCCCGGCCACCTCGACGTCCTCGGGCAGCCACTTTCCGCGGCGGTAGCCGAGCGCGACGATGCCCAGGTACGCCACGCCAGTGATGACGTGGAACATGTGCAGGCCGGTGATCAGGAAGAACGTCCCGCCGAATAGCGGAGTGCCGTATTCGTTGGCCCACGGGTACATGCCTTCGTCATGCATCAGGTGCAGCCATTCGTACCCGTGGAGCACTACGAACATCGCGCCGAAAAAGGCCGTCGCCCAGATCCACTTCACGGCCTTGCGCCGGGCGCCGTGGTGGGCGGCCGAGACCGCGTAGACCATGGTCAGGCTGCTGGTGAGCAGCACCAAGGTCATGATCGTGGAGAAGACGATCGACGGGAAGAAGTGGAACGGCGTCGGCCAGTCGTTGGCGACGCGCACGTAACTGTAGGTCAGCAACAGGGCCGAGAATGTCAACGAGTCCGAGACGATAAAAAGCCACATCCCGAGCTTCTTGTGGCCGACTGCTAGCGGCGTACCACCGCCCTGCCATGTCGGTGCCGTCATAGTGGCCGCGTGTCCTTCCGACATCCGCTTACCTCCAAAACATCAGCAGTCCTAGGATGTAAATCCACAGGACATCGAGAAAATGCCAATACAGCGCAGTCGCTTCCACGACGGCGAGGCGCGTCGGCCAAGGCCGGCTGGCCCGGATTCGCACCCAGACGTAACCGATTACCGCGATACCGCCGAGCAAGTGCAGTCCGTGGCCTGCGGTGAGCAGGTAGTAGAACGAGTTAGCCGGATTGGACGCTAGGTACAGGCCCCGTTCAGCCAAGTCCTGCCAGCCCATTAGCTGGCCCCCCAGAAACGCTAAGCCGACACCCGCCGAGCAGTTCATCCAACGTCGCAGCCCTTCGGTGTTTCCCGCTACGGCTTCGCGGCGAGCGCGCTCGACGGTGAAGCTCGATACCAACAGGATAAGCGTGCTGACGTACAGCACAGGCGGCACAGAAACGGGCTCCCAGTCACCCGACAGGCCCTGCCGCACGATCATCGCGCTGGTCAGGGCAGCGAAGAACATCAGGATGCCGCACATACCGATCCACACGCCGAGTTTGTAGCGCTGGACCACTCGGTCGCCGCCGGGATTGTGCCAGTCGCCTTCCTGCGACGGGGGCAGCGTGACGAAATCCCCGCCACCTGTTGTGGTGACGGGCGGCGCGTCGCTTGGACTGAGAGTCGCGGGCATCGTCGTGATTGATCAGTCGCCGGACGCTTGCGGCGCGGGCTCGCCGAACACCGCCTTGTCGTCGTTACACTGCATCGCGAAGTCGCGCTTGGCACCCTTCAGGCTGAAGTCGTAAGCCCCGCGGTAGACATGCGGCACCTTGCCGCCGAAGTTATCGTGCGGCGGCGGGGAGGGAATCGCCCATTCCAGCGTCGTGGCTTCCCACGGATTCTCCTCGCGGCACTCCTTGCCGGAGAAGATGCTCTTGACGAAGTTGTACAAGAACAGGAATTGTGCCAGCACGGTTAGCACTGCCGCAACTGTGATGAACATGTGCAGCTCCGCAGCACCGGTAGCTCCGAGATAGTCCACGCTGGTGATCTCGGCATAGCGGCGCGGGTGCGGCAGCATTCCGAGATAGTGCATCGGGCCGAAGATCGCATAGACGCCGACAAACGTGAGCCAGAAGTGGATCTTGTTCAGCGGCTCGTTCATCATTCGGCCGAAAATCTTCGGGAACCAGAATGTGATCCCGGCGAACATGCCGAAGATCGCCGCCACGCCCATGATTAGGTGGAAATGCGCCACCACGAAGTAGGTGTCGTGGAAGTACAGGTCAATGGTCGGCTGGCCGAGAAAGATGCCGGAGATCCCACCCGAGACGAACAGCGAGACGAACCCGATCGAGAACAGCATCGGCGAGGCGAAGCGGATCTTGCCGCCCCACATCGTGCCGATCCAGTTGAAGGTCTTGATGGCGGACGGCACCCCGATGCACATGGTCAGCACGGAGAACACGAATGCCGAGTAGGGGCTCATGCCGCTAACGAACATGTGGTGGCCCCAGACCACGAAGCCCAATCCGCCGATGGCGGCGATAGCGTAGACCATCGCCTTGTAGCCGAAGACCGTCTTGCGGGCGAATGTCGACAGCACGTGGGATGTGACGCCCATGCCCGGCAGGATGGCAATGTAGACCTCGGGGTGGCCGAAGAACCAGAACAGGTGCTGCCACAGGATCGGAGAGCCGCCCGAGTGGTCGATCACCTTGTCACTCACGACAAGCCCGGCCGGCACGAAGAAGCTCGTGCCCACGTTGCGGTCCATCAGCAGCAGGACGCCGGCGGCCAGCAGGACGCCGAATGCCAGCAGGCCGAGGATGGCCGTTACGAACCAAGTCCAGCACGTCAGCGGAAGCCGCATCATGGTCAGCCCCTTGGCGCGCAGGTCCAGCGTGGTCACGATAAAGTTGAGCGCTCCCAGCAGCGAGGCGATGCAAAAGACCGCGATCGACGCCAGCCACAGGTCTTGGCCTATGCCTTGGACCGTCGCTTCCGGGAGCGCGCTTAGCGGCGGGTAGGCTGTCCAGCCGCTCATCGGCGCTCCGCCTTCGACCACGAACGCCGCCATCAGCAGCAAGAACGACACGAAGGTCGTCCAGAACGAGAGCATGTTCAGGCGCGGGAAAGCCATGTCTGCGGCACCGATCTGGATCGGCAGGAAGTAATTCCCGAAGCCGCCCTGCGGTGCCGTCGTCAGCACCATGAACACCATCACAGTGCCGTGCATCGTCAGCATGGCTAGGTAGAACTCCGGCGTCATCACGCCCTCGGGCGCACCAACCGGGAAGAACTGGCCGAGCAGCGGATAGGAGCACTCCGGGCAGACTAGGCGCAGCCGCACCAGCAGGCTCAGGGCCATGCCCACGAAGACCGCTACGACCGCCAGTAGCAAGTACTGGATGCCGATCACCTTGTGATCGACCGAGAAGATGTACTTCCAGAGGAAGCTCTTCGGCTCCGGGTGCCGATGCACTTCGGTGTATTCGGCAACTTCCTTGGATGGCTGAACTTCGGTCATGACTGGCTCAAATCCTCAACGCCGCGGTTTCGGGGCTGTCAGAACAGGTACGAAGCCTGCTCGGCAATCCACGCGTCGTACTCCTCCTGGGTGACCACGTGCAGGAAACTGCGCATCTTGTAGTGTCCCAAGCCGCATAGCTCCGAGCACACGATCTCGTACTTGCCTTGCTTGGTTGCCGTGAAGCGGAGCTTGCCGACCAAGCCGGGGACGGTGTCCAGCTTGATGCGCAGTTCCGGAACGAAGAAGTTGTGCAGCACGTCCTTGGACTTGAGCACGACTTCGACTTCTTGGTTCACCGGCACCTGCATTTCGGGCACCATGATGTCGTCGGCTCCGCCGGGTGCACTGCGGTCCAAGCCAACCGGGTTGCCAGCGGCGTCGTCGATCAGCGCGATGTCGGTCGGTCCGAACTGGTTGTCCTCGCCGGCGTAGCGCATGTTCCAGACGAACTGCTGGCCGGTCACCTCCACGACGAGCCGGTCTGCGGACGGTTCCATTGACTTCTGCTCGATGAAGCGCGTCTCGGCCCAGACCGAGTAGCCGAAGAACGTGAGGCTGACGAAGATGAGCGCTGCGGCAGTGGTCCAGAGAAACTCCAGCTTGTTGTTTCCGTGCGAGTCGGAGGCGGGCTTGCCGCTGGGGCGGCCGAACTGCCAGACCGTGTAGCCCAAGGCCGCCTGCGCCAGCAGGAAGATGATCCCGGTGCCGATCAGAGTAACGTTGAATGCCGTATCGATCTGGTTGCCCAGCTCGGTGATCGATTCGGGCATCCACCAGGTCTGGGTGACGAAGGGAAGTGCCATCGCGAAGGTGATGGCCCAGACAACGATTGCGATCAGAAGACCCATAGAAGGTTCAATCCTCGTGGTTCTTGGTGCAGGGGTACATGCGGATTCGCAGAGCGTGCATCGGGGATTGCTGCGAACCCCACTAGAAGTCCGTATTGTACCAAGCCCATTCCGGCGTGACAATCTCGGAAACTTGGCCAATCATGGGACGGCTTCCGTGCCCAGAGCGGAGGGGTGTCGAAGGCCGAAGTCGCGAGGAATGCGGAGTCTTGCGATCCGAAACTTTGACGCCTGATGCCGTCACGGCCCGCCCAAGCCCTCCAATGGTCGATCAGTGCGTTGGCCGCGCGCCCGCGGCATTGCCTTGTCAGTTCTCCCGGGCACCGCCGACGGATTGGTCGAACTTGCGCAATTCCTCGGCGATTGCCTCCGCTCCTCGCTCGCGGTACATCTGGCTCAGTCGCTGTTCCTCTGCTGAGACGGGTACGGCCTCAGCGAGCCGCGAAACTTCGAGCGCTTCGCGGCTTGGCACCCAGACCGTCCCGTCCTCCAATTGGGCGCTGCGCAAGTAGGCCAGCATCGCGCCAATGCCCGGCCCGCTCTCGTCGGCCGAGGGACGGATCAGGTACCGACCCTCTCCGGTAGTTTCTTGAGCCTGCTGGCCGACCACCCCGGCCTGCCTTGCGACGGGTGCAGAGCCTACCGAATAGAGCGACCCGTCGCTGCCGCGCACCAACCACCCGATGTCAAAATGTCGCACCGCCCGCCCTGCGCGACTACGCAGCAGAAACCGTGGCGCATCGGAAACCAGTCCGCTCACGCGAGCGGAGCCGGACTCGAGGACCAGCGGCGCGTCGGGCTGGTTCACGAATGCGATTTCCATCTCGCGGATTGGCGGGGCGGCCGCTACCGTGGCCGGCCCCTGGCCTGCCAGACGAACCTCGAGCCGGGGCCGAGCCGCCTGGCGGCGCAGGCTGGCCTGCATCGCCGCGGTCAAGGCTGTCTTGCCCCCGCGCCGCCACTGGGCCAGGAAGTAGGCCCGGTCGCGGCGCGCCTCCATCTCGAGCACCGTCAGCTTGCGAATCGAATCGAGCCGGTTGGGTCCGGTAGCGGCCAGCGATGCGAACAGCACCGCATCAGGCTCGATGCGAACCGCCGGCCCTTGGTCCAGCGGCAGAGGGCGCACCAGGCGCAGGTTCAGCGGCACCTCGAAGTGCTCGTCCTGGGCCGCGTGCAAGCTCGGGACTGTCACCGTGGCGCGGCCGCCAAGTGTCTCCTGGCCGGCGGCTACGCGCAGGGCGATGGCGCGCACCGGATCCGTGCCTTGGTGGCGGAAGCGGACCGACCCGGCAAGGTGGATCACGATTGCTCCTCCGCGCATCTCGAACTCGCTAGCCGAGAAGTCGCGCGCGGCGACTTGGAGGGGCACGCCCTCCGGGATGTCAACCGCGACCTGCGGAGCCTGTGCCGGTATGGATTGGATCGTGCATGCCACCGCCATGGCTGCAAACACGAATGTGCGGTGGATTCTCAGGGGTCTCATGGCGCGTAATAGTCCGTGATCGTCAGAGTGCCTGAGCCGGAGTGAAAGGCTTGCACTCGCAAGCTGCCGGCGCTCGTCAACTGCACATCCAAGTCAGCCAACGGACCTAGTTCCGCAGGCGCGGCCGGGACGGGAGTGGCGGCCAGTGTGGGATCGGACTTGGAATCGTTGGAATTCGGCAGCAGCAACAGCGTTGCAAGCGCAGCCACGGCCACGCCCGCCCCGAGTCCCGCTGCGGCTCTCCAGTGCCAGCGTGTCTCTCCGTCAGAAGCCGGGCGGGATTGCGCTGCGGCTACGCGTACCTTGTGGCCCAGAGCGCCGAAGTCAATCTGCGGCACCGGGCGCGCCTGTGCAAGCGCACCGCGCAACCCTGCGTATTCGTTCAGCGCCGTTTGGCAGGCCGGGCAGCGGGCGAGATGCCGATTGGCCAGCCAGCGCCTCAAGCGC
This sequence comes from Bryobacterales bacterium, assembly GCA_965207255.1. Classification (GTDB taxonomy): domain Bacteria; phylum Acidobacteriota; class Terriglobia; order Bryobacterales; family UBA6623; genus VXMF01. The sequence continues at coordinate 4,716,134 of OZ242276.1, forward strand.
GACAGATCGCCGCCCGCGTGCAAGGCAATGGTGCGCTCGTCGATATGGCGTCGGAAATCGCTCATTGCCCAGTTTCCTCCCGGTAGCGCTTGAACTTGACCCGTGCGTTGGCGATATGCGAACGGACCGTGGCCGTGGAGCAACCCATCATTTGCGCAACCTCGGCAGCTGGCATTTGTTCGACGTCCCGCAGCAGAAGCGCCGTGCGCTCACGCTCCGACAATTGCTTGAGTCCGCCTTCGAGCCACATGCGGGTCTCGGCTCGCAATGCCTCTTGCTCGGGACTGGCCGCAGTGCCCGGCGGCGCGGCTTCGATCTCTTCAAAGACGACACGACTGCGTTTCCGCACGAAGTCGAGCGCCGTGTTCACGGCGATTCGGTTCAGCCACTGGACAGCCTTGCGATCGTCCTTGAGCTGCTCCCTGCGGCCGAGTGCCTTCAGCAGCGCGTCTTGGGTGAGGTCTTGCGCATCGGGCACGTTGCCGACAATCCGGTAGATCAACCGGAACATCCGCCGCATGTGGGCTTCAAGGGCGTCGCCGCCGGGCGCCGCTTCCGTGCCCAGTCCCGCGTCGAGGCGCTCCTGCCGTTCAACGGCCATCAGCCCCGGCCCGAAGCATGGCATGGCTGGTGTGTCCATGCGTTAGCTGGCCTCTCAACATAGGACGCTATACCCCGCCGATCCGTGCAGTGCTGCTTTGTCGGCTGCGGCGCTGCCGAGAGCGGCTGGAGAGACCTTTCAGCATGGCACCAATCACGCCGCGCTGTTCGCGACCGCAAGCGTTCGGGGGCGGGTCGGTTGATGCGAGCTTCGATCTCTTCCCGGATCGGGTGCCTCGTTGGTCGACGTTCGGGCCCGAGATTCAACCGCAGGGACAATGGCGGTGTCAAACAACTTCTGCACTGCAGCATCTGCACTCGGCTTTGGCGGTATGGCTACTTGGACCGCTCTGACCTGCCCGCTAGTCCCTCGCCGATACCGGTTTACTACAGTCCCGAGATCTGTCGGGATCTAGGGCGAGCGGCGCCGAACCAAGCGGAATCGGAACCGCTTGTCTGGGCCGGCGAATGGGGATTGGACGATGTTGATGTTGTAGCTTGGACGATCGAGTTCCAGAACGGTTCCGTGCGTCCCACCGGCAAAGTAGACGTATCCATAGGGTGACTGAGGAACTCGGCCACTTGGCCCGGCACCGGCTCGCCGGGGCTGGTTGGTTGGTTCGTGGATGCGGTTGGATGTGAATTCGACCTGAATGGACACAGGTGAGCTTTGCGGGAACACTTCAAGCACCCGGTCAGATCGAGAGAGTTCGAAACAAGAACTACAGAAAATGTTTCCAAAGCTTCTCTTAAGGGGCCAGAATTCTACGTGCGGAGCCCTCGGACTGGTCGAAAATCCCGTTGCTTGCGACGGGTTAGCGGCTCATCGGCCCCCGTTAGGTTCCGATTAGCGATCAGGCCATCACAGGTGAATCGCGAGTCTCGCTCCGGTAATCCCGAGATGGCGATCGGTAGACCAGCACACCCCTGTCTTTCGAGTGTCCATTGCATGCAGGCCGACCGCATCGACAAGGGTTAGGTCTTGATCCGAGAATCGACGCATCAGTTTGGTCGCTGCTTCGATGTCGCGTTGGTCTATTGGGATCAGACGTAGGGCGCTGATGGATTCAACCATCGCAAGGAACTGCAGTGCCTTCGTGCGGTCATAGCGCTTCAGGAACCAGCCGTGTCCTTCTGCGATGACAAGCGGACTCGTGATCAGCCGGGGCGGGTCCGAGAACAGTCGGCAGAAGAGCGCGTGCCAAGTGTCTGATCGATCAGCAAATGCGATCAGGCCAGACGTATCCACGTACGCTTCAAGGCTTTGTGGCATAAACGATTTCGTCAACCCGCTGGCTCGAATCGGGATCTCCTGTCTCGACCATACCGGCGTAGCGCATCCACGGCTTCGAGTCGTCCGGCGGGATCATCGCGCGGAGCGAGCGACGCAGCAGCTCGGCAAACGAAATGCCTAGTCGGGCGGCTTCCTGCTTAGTTACGTTGTACTCCTCTTCGGTAAGACTGATTTGCGTCCGAATCACGATAACATTCTACAACAAAACGTTATCATCGGCGGCATCCCGTTCACCTCGTCGCGGCGCTCGAGATCGCCGCGCCCCCTGGCGTTCGGAGAGCGGGCGCCAGCCCTCGTCGTGACAGCCCTCAAGCTGTTGGTGCTCCGCAGTCCCATCCGGATCGAGAACCAAGCGCTGATTGAGGTCCATGGGGCTGGGGAGTCTGCGGTTCAAGCAATCGCGAACGCGTGCCTTCGAGGGCCGCAGCAACCATGCGGCGACCTCGGTGGCTGGATGACGCACCGGCCGATCGAAATCCAGCTACCAGCTCTCGTTGCTTGCAGGTAGTCTAGTTGGGGCGAATGAAACCCTGTTTCCCTGGGCCGCTCCGGTTGCCTTGCCTCGACCCCCTCGACTTCAGCTTCTAGATTCAGGCTGCGTCGCAGGGCAGGATGTCCGAAAGGCAGCGCCCGGCTAAACGGGTAGGGGTCAAGTGTCGGCCGTGATGAGCATCGGGCGGGTTGGTCCCGGACACCAATGACCGCCTTGCTACACTCGGCTTTTTGGTTATGCAGATAGCGAAACGAATCGGACGCATGCGCGGCGAGGGTGCATTCGAGGTCTTGGTCCAGGCCCGGGCATTGGAGGCCACCGGCAAGGACGTCGTCCACATGGAGATTGGCGAGCCCGACTTTCCGACACCTCCGAACATAGTCGCTGCTGGTCAGAAAGCCTTGGCCGACGGATACACGAAGTATGGTCCAACGCAGGGTGACCCGGAACTGCGGCAGGCCATTGCCGACTACATTGCTTCGAGCCGCGGCATCCCGGTGTCTGAGTCGCAAGTCGTGGTCACGCCGGGGGCCAAGCCGATCCTGTTCTTCTCGATGCTGGCGCTGCTCGAGCCCGGCGACGAGGCGATGTACCCGAATCCGGGATTCCCCATGTATGAGTCTGTGATCGGTGCCAGCGGTGCCAAGCCCGTGCCATTGCCGCTGTTGGAGAGTCGCGGGTTCTCCATCGACCTGGACCGGTTCTCGAGCCTGCTCTCGGACCGCACCCGCTTGGTCATTCTCAACTCGCCCCAGAACCCGACCGGCGGCACCATTCCCCCTGAGGACTTGCAAGCCATTGCCGATATGGTCCGCGATCGCGACCTGCTCGTCCTATCGGACGAGATCTACAACCTCATTGCGTTCGACGAGCGGCCCACGTCGATTGCTTCGCTGGACGGGATGGCGGAAAAGACGATCATCCTAGACGGATTCTCGAAGGCGTACTCGATGACTGGCTGGCGCATCGGCTACGGCGTCTTCCCTCAATGGATGGTGGACGCGGTCTGCATGCTGCAGGTCAATTCGGCTTCGCACACTGCCAGCTTCACCCAGCGCGCTGCCATCGAAGCGCTGCGCGGGCCGCAAGACAGCGTGGGGGTGATGGTGCGCGAGTTCATGCGGCGGCGCGACGTGATCGTCGCAGGCCTCAATGCGATCCCCGGGGTTCGTTGCGCGAAGCCAGGCGGGGCATTCTATGCCTTTCCGAACATCTCCGAGACAGGGATAGACGCGACCGAGCTGGCGGGACGGATCCTGCAGGAAGCCGGCGTGGCCTGCCTGGCTGGCAACTCTTTCGGGTCCTATGGCGAGGGCTACTTGCGATTCAGCTATGCGGCGGCGCTTGACCGCATTGAAGTGGCGTTGGAACGCATCCGGGATCTGTTGCGCTGATCCTAGCTCAAAGAGGGGCGATCTCAGCGGCAGCGGCCTGTCATATCTGCTCTTGTGAGCGGCTCAGGGCATAGCTCCGACGCTTCGTGCGGGCTGCTACGATGTTTTCCGGCGATGGCTCGGGCCGCGGTACTCATCACCGTGACGGCGTTTGCGCTGCTAGCCTCATTTCTGGGGGCTTCCGCTCAGCCCGCGGAGGATCGCTGGGAACTGATGCGCAGGCGCATGGTACGGCAGCAGATCGAAGCCCGCGGCATCCAGTCGGCGGCGGTGCTGGATGCGCTCCGCAGGGTGCCCCGCGAGCGCTTCGTTCCTTCCGAGGTTCGCGAGTTCGCAACCGACGACACGGCCTTGCCTATCGGCTACGACCAGACCATTTCGCAGCCGTACATCGTAGCGTTCATGACCGAGCTGCTTGAACTCGAACGGCACCACAGGGTGCTCGAAATCGGCACCGGTTCGGGCTATCAGACTGCCGTCTTGGCGAGCCTGTCCGATTCTGTTCACAGCATCGAGATCGTGCCGGAGCTCGCCGCCCGGGCCACGCGCGCCCTAGCAGAGCTTGGATATGCACATGCTACGGTCCAGCAGGGCGATGGTTACCAAGGCTGGGCCGAACGCGCCCCGTTTGACCGCATTATTGTCACGGCGGCACCGCGGGAAATCCCAACAGCCTTGGTCGCACAACTGGCGGCGGACGGACGCATGGTTGTGCCGGTCGGACCGACCTACGGCACGCAATCCTTGACCTTGGTGACCAAGGATGCTCGGGGCAAGTTGCGTCGACAGCGGCGGCTTGCTGTGCGGTTTGTACCGATGGTTCGTCTCACAGACAGGAACTGACTGCGAAGCCACTCTCAGGCGGTGCCGCCAAAGCCGGGCGGCGGACTCGGCGGCGGGGGCTTCTGCGTGCGAGCCCTACGCGCGGCCAAGCCTATGCCCAGCAAGACTGCGCAGAAGCCCGCCACCAGCCGGGCTGGCAGCGGCTCGCCGAAATAGGCTGAGCTGAGGGCCACCCCGCTGACCGGAGTGATGAACGAGAACGCGATCACCGTGCCGGGGGTGTGCCTGCGGATCAGGTAGACCCAGACGAGCTGGCCGGCTCCTCCGACAACTAGCCCTTGGAAGAGCAGAGCCACCCAAGTCCGCCAGTCGTGGTCTGCCCGCGTCATGTAGTCGGGAATGGCCTGCCAGCCAAGCAAGAAGATTGGCAGTGCCCCCACCAGCGGCCAGAAAACCGCCTTTACGTAGTCGATACGCAGCACAAGCTGGCGGGTGTAGACCATGCGGACCGCCAGCAGCGTCGCTGCTGTCAGCACGAGCGCGTTACCGAGCAGGGGATGGGGGGCTAGAGGGCTCTCGGTGTGCGCCGTCAGTACCCACGCCACTCCGCAGAACGCTATCGCAAGGCCGCTCGCGCGGCGGAGGCTGAGGCGGTCCTCGGGCACCACCAAGGCCGAGATCAGGTTCGTCGTGATGGGGTAGGTGTTGAACAGGATCGCCAGCAGCACGGGAGAGGTGAAGTCCGCTCCGGTTTGGTTGGCGCTGATCTGTACTGCGAAGATCACGCTGAGCAGTGCGAGTGGGATCAACTCACCCCGCTGCGGCTTGAGGCTAATCCCTTGGATTGCCGCAAAGACCCCAATGCCCGCGCTGGCGATGGCGACACGCAGGAATGCCCCCAGCAACGGGGGCATCGAGAAGAGCACGACCTTGATCGCGACCGGGTTCAAGCCTCGAATCGTGGCGATCGATATGCAGGCGAAGATGGAGGCCAGCCCCAGTGGCTGCGAGCTCTTGAAATGCCTGGCTGCCATTTCGCGCCGGTTCGACCGGCGATCGACAATTCCGTCTGGCACCACCCCGCCGGTAACGCGTCAGCGGCCCGGCCGACTGCCTACGTGCGTCCCCACAGGTCGCGTAGGAAACTCGTGCCGTCGATGGCGATGTCGTCCATGGAAGCGGCCAGATCGCGCCAGATCGCCGTCGCAGCTGACAATTCGGGAATGTGTGCGTTGAACGACTCGATGGTCAGCCAGCGGTCGTAGCCGAGTTCCTTGATTGCCTGCAGAACGCCGGGCCAGTCAACATGTCCCGATCCGGGCGTGCCGCGGTCATTCTCGCAAGTGTGGACGTGCATTAGATGCTTACCGCAGGTGCGGTAGGCGTCGCCCAGATCCTTGTCCTCGATGTTCTGGTGGAACGTATCCAGCAGGATGCCGATGCGCTCGCAATTGATCTCGTCGACGAAGCGGTAGGCGTCTGCCGCTGTATTGAGGAAATACGTCTCGAAGCGATTCAGCGGCTCGACCGCCATGGTCACGTTCGCGTCGGCGAGGTCCTCGGCCAAGGCTTGGTGGAACTCCACGCCCCACTTCCACTCGTCCTCGGTACGGCGGCGCCCGGGCAAGTAGCCCACCGGCGAATGAGTCGGTCCCGCGACTTGGTCCGCGCCCGCTTCGGCCGCGGTGCGGATCACGGCTTTCCAATGCTCGACAGTATTGGCGCGCACCGTCGCGTCGTCGCTGATCGGGTTCATGCCCTCCGGGTTGACCGAGCAAAAGTGGACGTTGAGGCCGTGTTCCGAGCAGGTCTTGCGCACGGCCGCGGTGTCGAGTTCGGAGGGCACGAAGACCGGAATCTCGATCCCGTCGACCCCGACCTCCTTCAGCGCGTCTATGGGGTACTTATCGGGCTCGAACGAACCGGACCAGATGAGCGTGTTGACTCCGAATTTCATGGCTTGGCAATACTCCTACCGGCGTGAGCCGCCATTATCTCAGACTGTGGCTGCCATCCTTGGGTGCCCAGCTGCGGGAAGACACCACGCCGCCGTTGAGGCCCAGAGCCGACAGCCCGCCAAAGAAGCGCGCGTGTTCGACCTTCATGCACTGGTCCATGACGACTTCAAGGCCCGCTTCGCGGGCGCGCCGTGCCGCTTCCTCGTGCACGATGTCGAACTGCATCCAGATGACCTTGGCACCGATCTGGATCGCTTCATCCACGATGGCCGGGACGAATCGTGGCGGACGGAAGATGTCGACCACATCGACCGGTTGCGGAATCGCGCTGAGGCTGGGGAAGCACCCCCTTCCCAGCACGGTCTTGGCACGCGGGTTGACGGGCACGATGTTATAGCCGCGGTTAGCGAGATAGACCGCCACGAAATGACTTGGCCGCAAGGGGTTGGCGGAGACGCCGACCAAGGCGACACGACGATAGCGGCGCAGGATTGCGAGGCGTTGTTGCGGCCCTGCCGAGAGGGCGTTCCAAGAGCGGCCTTCTTTCGCCCCCACGCTGCCGCCTGCCAGACTGCACACGAGGTTCGACATGCGATCATCCCGCGCATCGGTCGCGGTGCAGCAATCGTATCACCTGCGGACCGTGGCGGGCTCCGGCCTCAGAGTACGCGGCGCTTGTTCCCGTCGCGCAGCGTCACCTTCTGCTTGTCGAAGTGCTCCAGCAATGGGATGGCGTACTTGCGGCTGACGTTGGCGAGGGCCTTGAACTCACCGACATCTACGAGTTGGCCCCGCAGCGGAGCCAGCCGAGCCAGCAATTCATTGACCGCATCGCTGTGGAACACCAGTTCCGCGTTGATTCGCACCAAGACGCCTTCCCGCAACAGCGCCGCTAGAATACGCCGGGCGCGGCCGCTGTCGATCGGGAGCGTAGGCAGTAGGTCCTTCAGCAGCGGGACCTGCAGTCCGGCCTGCTCAAAGACGGCTAGGAGTTGCTGCTTGGCTTCGCGCTCGTCACTGCCCAAACGGATCTCGTGATCTGCCGCCTTGACCAGATCGCCGTCCAGCTCCACCTTTCGGGCCGCTTCGAGGCGTTGCAAGATGTGATCCGCGAAGAACTCCGGCGCATCTCCGAACTGGCTACTGCGCAGCGCCTCAACCGGTATGCCCGATTCCAGCGGGTTGGCCGTGTGAAACTCCGTCAACGCGATTAGCAGGCGGTCTGCGGCTGCCTGCGCGTGTTTTTCTGCACACACCCACAGCGGCTTGTCGCGGAGAACTCGGACCTCCTTGTTGGCGAGTGCGGCGGATCGCCAAGCCGATTCCCGACGGCCCGTGATCGCGGTCAGGTCTGCACCGGACATGCCGAATCCCCGCTCCGCGCACAGCGCTTCCAAGATCGCGGCCGGATTCTCGTCGCGAAGGGCCTCCAGCGCTGGGCGCCAAGCTTCCTTCCTGCGGTGTCGGACGGCTTGCGGTTGCAACACCGTGCCGCCCGCGATCGTGGTCAGGGGGGAGAATTGCCTCAGGATGAATCGGTCGCCCGAGACCGCCGCCAGCGGATGGTCCAAGCGAAGTTGGACGAAGGCCGACTCACCCGGCTTAAGGCTGGATCGGCGACCGGCGGCATCGAGCAGGTAGGCGCGTCCCACGGTCTCGGCGGTGCCGAGATGCACGTGAACTGGAGCTGCGTGCTTGAGCGGCTTGGCCGAGGGCAGCAGTTCGATGCAGGCGTCGAACTGCGCAGTAGGCGCGAAGGCGTCAGGTTCGGCGAGGCACATGCCGCGCTCCAAGTCGGCCTTGGCGATGCCACCCAGATTGATCGCGGTTCGCTGACCCGCCCGTGCCAGGTCGACGGATTCGCCATGCACCTCTAAGTTGCGGACACGGGCCTGCTGCCTGCCCGGCAAGATCTCGACTGGAGCTTCGACCCGGAGCTGGCCGCTGGCTAGCGTTCCGGTTACCACCGTACCAAAGCCCTTCATGGTGAAGACGCGATCCACGGGCAGGCGGAGCAACTCGCTGTCGTCGCGCTCCTCGACGTCGCGGGCCACTCCGCGCAGGGCTTGGCACAACTCCGCTGTGCCCGCTCCGGTTACGCTGCTAACCGGGATCATGGGCGCGCCATCGAGGAACGAGCCCGACACGAACTCCTCGACTTCCAACTTGACGAGTTCGAGAATTTCCTCGTCTACCGCATCGGCCTTTGTTAGGGCGATCAGGCCGTGCGGGATCCCTAGCAGGCGGCAGATCTCGAAGTGCTCGCGGGTTTGTGGCATCACAGACTCGTCTGCGGCCACCACCAACAGGACGATGTCGATTCCGCCAACCCCTGCCAGCATATTCTTGACGAAGCGCTCATGGCCTGGCACGTCCACGAATCCGATGCGCAGATCGTCGCCCAGATCCAGGCTGGCGAAGCCGAGATCAATGGTGATGCCGCGCCGCTTCTCTTCTTCCCAGCGGTCGGTGTCCGTTCCGGTCAGGGCACGGACCAGCGAGGTCTTGCCGTGGTCGATGTGACCGCTGGTTCCGACGATGACGTTTTGCCTGACGCTAGCCATTGAGGCGCTTGCTCCAATGTACCGTGCAGATCTGCTCCCCTACCCTTGCGCCGCTGGTTGGGTCAGAATGAATGCAGCCCGCGTCCCATGCTCGTGCGCGTCATATGTTCGTCCCTGCTTGTCGCGGCAGCCGCCGCGCAGCCGTTGGAGATTGTGAACCTCCACGGCGGGATCAGCGTGGAGGTCGTCCTCGGAAGCGGCGTCCAGATGTGGCGCTCCGGGTCTGAATCGCGTGAAGGGCAGGGCATTGTCGTCAGCCGGTCTCCGGTCCGGGTGTTGGCGGAGGCTCTGGCCCCTGAAGGGGAGAGCGCGGATATCGAAGTGCGCCTGCCCCTGGGACTGCCTTTCACGGTCAGGACAGATGCAGGGGACATCAGCTTGGTGGGGATGGTCAAGCGCGCCTCCGTGCAGTCGGCGCGGGGCTCGCTCACGCTGACCGTCCCGCTGGATGTGACGATCTTGAACTTGGAGTCCAGCCAGCGTCCGGGAGTGGTGGACACCCCACCAGATCGCATGTTGCCGGTGCTCTCCTTTCCCATCGGGCCGAACCTGCGGGTCTGGAAGCTGCTCAAGAAGGGTCGCTCGCAAGACCTGTCCTACGGCAGCGTCGATGCACAACTCCACGCGCCCACGGTCTTGCGCGTGCGCGATTGGGAGATTCCCAAAGGCTGGCCGCTCAGGCCGCACACCACCTCGAAAGCGGTGGTGGACCGATTGGAGGCCCAGTCCCGGCGCCGCCAAGGGGTCCGGCCAGCGGCAACTAGGGCCAGGCGGTCCGTTCCCTCAAGTTCCGGCCAATTCGGTGGGCAAAGCGGTGAATCTCTCTTCCGCTCCGAGGTTCGCATGGTCAGCATGAGCGTCGCTGTCAGCGACAGTGGCGGGCGTCCCATGCTCGACTTGGGCAAAGATGACTTCATCGTCGAAGAAAGGGGTCGGAGACAGGAAATCCGGGTGGCCGACCCGGAAGAGTCGCCCTTCAACCTAGCCGTGCTGCTGGACCTTAGCGGCAGCACGGCGACGGACTTGGACCATATGCGTCAGGCGACGCGGCGTCTGATCGAGTTGGCCCGGCCGAACGACAGGGTGGCTCTATACGCGATGACGGAGGGCATGTTCAATCGGCTCACCCCCCTGACTTCGGATCGAGGCGCGCTCACCCAGCGTCTCAGGAGGCTGCCGTATCCGATTGGCGGATCTCCCTTGTGGGACACGATCGTGCTGGCTTACGACGACGAACTGGCCGCGCTGTCTGGAGAGCGAAACGCTCTGGTAGTGATCAGCGACGGCATCGACAATCGCATCAGCGGCCATAACGCTCCGTCCATGATGCCGGCGTCGCGCCTGATCAAGGCGGCGGGCGAGATGGACACTCGGATCTATCCGATTTTCTTGCTATCGGGGGAGCGCTTCGGACGGAATTGGTCCACCAAGGCGCGCAAGCGCATGGAATCCCTGGCGCAAGAAACCGGCGGCAGGCTGTTCACGGCTCGCTCCGTGGCGGACATCGAGCCAGTCCTGCCCCACTTGGCCCGCGAGCTGCGCAGCGTGTACGAGATTGCTTACTATCCGGCGGACCAAGAGTTTGACGGAAGCTGGCGGCGCGTGACGATCAAAGTCAATGCGCCGGGTGCACAAGTCCGGGCGCGGCCGGGGTACTTTGCCGAATAGGGCTGGGACAGTACGACAGGGCTCGCGCTCGGCTAAGCAGGCCAATGCTGTACGGAAACACCGGATTGTAGTAGTACGGGCATCCTATTCCTGAGGATCCGAACCCGCTGAGTGCGGGCCGCAGGATCAGTCGCAATGCGGATGAGGTCCGTCAATCGGTTCACCCTGCCTGTGTGACGGCCGACGCCGGAGGACTCCGGTCGGCTTGGTGTGTAGTAAACGCAGCTGCCTTGGATCTGAAGTTGCAGACAGGAACTCGATATAGCTCTGCCATGGAAGAGCCTCTGGAGGTAGTTTCAAGGCATGCTAATCTTTGCTTGGGAATGGACCGAGCGAGCCAAGAGACCGCACGGCTGGTGTGGAACGATATGGTAGGCAATGACCGGATGAGACGGTATTACGGCTATCTGATTGCACGCCAAAAGCGTTCAAACAGAATCCTGAGGTGGATTGCTGCAGCCTTATCGTCCGGTGCGGTCGTTGCGTTCCTCTTCAAGGAGGATCTAGGTTTCTGGGTGCCGGTTGCATTCGTCGTCGCGGCTGGACTCAATGTCTGGCTTGCCGAGACCAAAACGACTGACTCGATTGCATATTGTCTCGATATCTACCGGCAACTGGATCGCTTGAGTGTGGAATGGAGCGATCTGTGGGCTGATGTCTACCAAGAGAGAGATTCTGTGGTCAGGGAGCGCTGGAAGGACCTGGCAAAGCGAACTTCTACGGCGATAGCTGATGCACCATCGAAGGTTGGCCTAGTTGAGAAACTCGCTGCCCGTAGCCAGGAAGAGAGCTACAAGTATTGGAGCGAAGTCTGTGCCCAGCACGCCGAAGCCTAGTCGTAAACCGGACATCATCAAGCAAGACGTCCAGAAAGGGAACGAGTGGCCCACACCGACCAAGCCGCCACCCCCGCCGCCCCCGCCTCCGAAACACCGCAAGTAGGAGCGGAATACCGCCTGAAATTATCCGATTGAGGTCTTGATCCTTTCCTTGCTGGAGATCCTTGAAGACCACCTCAAGAGTGGAGCACCCGCGCGTCCGTGCTCGTATTCTGGTCTTCCAGCGATTGAGGTGAATACCGAGAAAATACTGTTCCCCAAGGATCCTTTCTCCAGTAATTCCAAGTAAGCGGGCACCTGCCACGGATCCGCCATGTATGGCATATGGTTGTGGCCCATGATGTTTCTCGAGACTGGCACATGGTTCAATCCCAAGGCGTGACCGATCTCGTGGAGAATCGTTGTATAGACAGCGCCACGGCAGCCAAGAGCCGCTCCGGATGGTGGATGGCGATAGGAGCGAGTGGTGCAACAGCCCCTGCATCAGGTGCCTGCCTGCCTCTGTGTGCGCGCGACCGACGAAGGCTCCACCTGCCAAGCTGTTAGACTGTTGCTCGCAATGCGGTCTCGTAGATCGTTCCTAGCCATGCTCAGCGGCGCATCCCTAGCCCCGCGAGTCGCGGTGCCCCAGACCAAGGGCAAGCTGAAGATCACATCGGTCGAAGCGGTGCCGGTCCGCCTGTGGTCACGCTCATCGCAGGGACGTTTGCCGGAATTCAACGGACCGTACGACCCGGCCCGCTGGCGTTACAGCGGACCGTACTCCCAACTCGCCAGCGCGATCGTAGTCGTCATCAAGACCGACCAAGGCATCACCGGCTACGGGTTCGGTGCGGGCGGTGGTGCCGCTTCCGAGATCATCCACGGCCACCTGCGGCACCTCCTTGTGGGAAGCGACCCGCTCAATGCCGAGTTGCTTTGGGACCAGATGTACTCTTCCGGCATCTACTACGGTCGGCGCGGAGTCTTCGTGATGGCCCTGAGCGGAGTCGACAACGCGCTCTGGGATATCGTCGGCAAGTACGCGGAGACTCCCGTCTACAAGCTCATTGGCGGCCAGACGCAGGAAAAAGTGCCCGGGTACATCACGAATTCAGACCCTGGCGTGGGACTTGCACTCGGCTTCGAGAACTTCAAGCTCGGCATTCCGGAAGGGGTCTTGGATGGCACCTCAGGCATGGAGCGGATCGAAGCTCGGATCGAGCGCGCCCGCGATGCGATCGGGCCGGACCGCAGGTTGATGATCGACTGCGGCTGCCGCTGGAACGACATCGGCTACACCTTGGAGATGGCCCGGCGGTTAGAGCCTTCGGATTTGTACTTCATCGAAGAGCCGCTTTCGCCCGACAACATTCTCGGCTACAAGCGGCTGGTCGACGAGATCGACAGCACGCTGATCGTCAGCGGCGAGCACGAGTACACGCAGTACGGCTACCAGATGCTGCTGCACCATGGTGGCACCGAGATCCTCCAGCCGGACATCAGCTGGTGCGGCGGCCTGACCGCACTGCGCAAGATCGCTGTCATGGGTGCCGAGCGAGGCTTGCCGATCATTCCCCACCGCGGCGGCAGCCTGTATGGCATGGCCATCGTGCTAACAGCCAACGCTCCCATGGCGGAGAGCTTTGGCACCGGTGACGACGCGACAGATCTGATGCTGGCGATGTCATCCCCGTACGAGGGCGGTTACTACTATGCCAAGGACAAACCCGGTTTCGGCACCGAACTCACGGACAAGTTGGTCCACGATCATGCCGGCAGCAGCGCGCTTTAGTCCGGTTGTCGGCCAGCCTGGCCTCTCGCGCCGCGCATTGCTGGCAGCCCTCGCGGCCGCTCCGGGACTGCGGGCGCTCGCTGCGGACGCGGATGAGTTTCGCGGCATCTACCCGATTGTGGCCACTCCGTATGACGATGCCGGCGAGGTGGACTTGCAGACCCTCGCCGAGGAGGTGCGCTTCTTGGATCGGGCTGGCGTTCACGGGATCGTCTGGCCGCAGCTGGCGAGCGAGTATGCCTTGCTGACCTTCGAGGAGCGCATCGCGGGTGCGGAAGCGATCGTGAAGGCATCCAAGGGGCTGCGCCCCAAGGTTGTGATCGGCGTGCAAGCTGCCGATACCGCCTCTGCCGTGCGCTACGCCGAGCACGCCAAGTCGATCGGCCCGGACGCTATCATCGCCCTCCCGCCTCGCAAGGGCCGTCAAACGGAGTTCGACCTAGACGCCGTCGCCCGCTACTACGCAGCGGTAGCCGAAGCGGGCGGGTTGCCGATGTTCATGCAGGCCATTGGTAACATGAGCGTCGAGTTCGTGGCCCGCATGGTGCGCGAAATCCCGAACCTGCATTTCGTCAAGGATGAGGCGGGTCATACATTGAGCCGCCTGACCGAGTTTGCCGAATTGCCGGGGCCGGATCGCCCGGTCGGATTTACGGGAGGGCATGGCCGCACGCTGGTCGAAGAGATGGCGCGCGGGTCGGCGGGCACGATGCCTGCAGCGTCTTGGGTGGACCTGTACGTCAAAGTGTGGGATCTGTGGCACGCCGGGGATCGTAGCGATGCGATAGACATGTTCTCAAAGGCGCTCCTGCTGATTGCGAAAGCCACTGCGCACGGTCTTCCCGCGCTGGCGTACGTGTTACACCTGCGCGGAGTGTTCCCGAATTGGAAGGTGCGCACACCGAGCGCCCGTAAGTTAGACCGGCACGCTCGCGAGCAGATTGAGGCGACATTGGAGTTCGTCCGCCCGTATCTGACCGCATGATGGCGCTGGGCAGGGTGCTTATAGTTGCCGGTTTGTCGCTGCTGGTGTTAGGCGCGCTGCTTCTGATGGCACCGAGGTTGGGGCTGCCCGCGCCCGGAAGACTGCCCGGTGACTTGATCTACAAGAGCCCCCGCTTGACGCTCTACTTGCCCTTCACAACTTGTCTCGCTATCAGTGTGATTCTCACGGCGCTGTTTTACCTGCTCGGACGCCGCTGAATGCCGCCGGTGTAAGCAGGAGAACAGGTTGTTGTCCGGCGCTATGGGATGATGTAGCCGTCATGCGCTCACTGGCACTATCGCTCGGCATCTTGGTGACTCTAGCCGCCGTTCCCGCGCAGGCCGCGGGGCCTTCCCCGGAGATTCCGTTCAAGAAGCGGGTGATCGATCTGGGCCGAAGCGAGGCCTGCGCGGTGGCGGACCTGAACGGGGATGGCTACCTCGACATCGTGTCGGGCGAAAACTGGTTCCGGGGACCGGAGTTCCAACCGAAGAAGTTCCGCTCGTTGTACTTTTTCAACAACTACATCGACGACTTCAGCGACATGCCGTTCGATGTCGATGGGGATGGACACGTTGACGTTGTGAGCGTCTCCTGGGGCGAGCGCAAGATCGCATGGTGGCGCAACCCCGGCCGAGCCATCGGCGATTGGGTCGAGCAGCGGGTCCACGAGGGGCTCCCGGTGGAGTTCGCCCTATTGGTGGACTTAGACGGAGATGGCGCCGCCCGCGAAGTGCTGCCGCAATTCGGAAGCAGGCCAGCCGACAAGACCTCTTGGTTTGAATCCCCCGGCCGGGATGGCAAGTGGGTCGAGCACACCGTCAAGCTCGCAGCCGACGGTCATGGGATCGGTGCCGGTGACGTAAACGGCGACGGGCGCGCGGACATTCTCACGCCCAAGGGCTGGCTGGAGGGCCCCTCTGACCCTCGCAAGGTGCCGTGGACCATGCATGCCGAGTTTAGAATCGAGGAGCACGCCGGCTTCCTGCATGTGTTGGACATCGATGGCGATGGCCTTAACGACATCATCACGCCGCACGCGCACAGCTACGGCATCTACTGGCTCAAGCAGGGGCGCGGGGACGACGGCCAGCGCACATGGGAGCGGCAGACGATCGACGACGCTTGGTCGCAGGCGCACGCGTCGACCATGGCCGACCTGACCGGCGACGGGCGGCCCGAACTCATCACGGGCAAGCGACTGTTCGCGCACAACGGTCATGACGAGGGCGGCCGCGAGCCCCTCGGGCTGTATTGGTACGAGTACGCCAACAATGGCAGGCAGTGGGAATGGCTGCGCCACACGATTCACTACGGCGGTCGCGTGGGCGGCGGCATGCAGATTCCGGTAGTCGACATCGACAAGGACGGCGACCTGGATATTGTTGTCGGCGGAAAGGGCGGTGTCTTCCTGTTCGAAAATCTCACGCGCTGAAGGCGCGAGTGCTCTTTCGCTCGGGGGCTAGGCGAGTGCCGCGAGCGCGATGTCGTCGAACGAGAAGTCCGGTCGGTCCCGATTGGTGCGCCCGGAACGGTTGTACCACTCCCATGTCTGCCCCAATCCCTCGGCCAGCGACACGGTTTGGAAGCCCAACTCCCTACGCGCTCGTCTGACATCCAGCGTGATGGGTGGCATGTCGAAGTATTGCCCGAAGTAGTACGGCTGCTGGAAGACCTGACCGCCCAGCCTTAGCGCGGTTTCGCGCGGGATATAGCGCAGGTCGGCTTCGATCCCAGCCGCCTCGCCGAGCATCCGGACGAACTCGTCCTGCCGCACGGGGCGGTCGTGCGCGATGTTGTACGCTCGTCCCGCCGCGGCTGGGGTGTCGGCGGCCAGCAGGGCAGCGCTCACCAAATCCGCCACCAACACGAAGTGCATCAAGCGGCTGCCGTCCCCTGGCACGAGAATCGGACGTCCGGCGCTGAGGCGATCCCAGAAGAACGCTTCGCGATAAAACGGATTGCGCGGACCGTAAATGAACGGCGGGCGCAAAGTAGCCGTCGGCACGCCCTTCTCAGCGTAGAGCCCCAGCAGGGCCCGTTCGGAATCCGCCTTGTTGCGGCAATAGAGGTCGGGACAGTCGGAGGGTGCTAGCGCCGAATCCTCGCCACAGTTGAGGCCGTCCCCGTAAGCCGCGCAACTAGAGACAAAGACATACCGGCGCAGGTTCTCGTCACACGCCGCGGCTGCTGCAACTACCTGCTCCCCGGTCGTGCCCCGCTGCCAGTCGTAGACGTTGTCAAACACTACGTCGTAGCTGGCCTTGACAGCCTTGGCCATTGCGGCTGTGTCGTTGCGATCGCAGCGGATCTCCCGTGCATGGCCAGCGAACGGATTGTGTTGGCCGCGATGCAGGATGGTGACGTCATCGCCGCGCTCGAGCAGGCGTGTGACGAGTGCTTGGCCGATGAACAGCGTGCCACCGATCACCAAGACGCGGTTCATGCTCGAAGTCTGCGGACGGCGGGAAGCGCTACGAGGTTTGCGGGCGCACCCGCAGTGCGATGCCCACCTCTGCCAAATTTCGATCCGGCACTGTGTTGGGCGCCTCGCACATCAGATCGGTGCCCTTGGCGGTCTTGGGGAAGGGGATCACGTCGCGGATTGTAGCCTCGCCAGCCAGCAACATGATTAGTCGGTCCAGTCCCAGCGCAATGCCCCCGTGCGGGGGCGTGCCGTATTGCAGGGCTTCCAAGAAGAAGCCGAAGCGATGGCTGGCTTCCTCGGAGGGTATGCCCAGAGCTTCGAAGACCTTCGATTGCACGTCTTGGCGGTGGATGCGGATCGAGCCTGAGCCCAACTCGACTCCGTTGAGGACCAAATCGTAGGCTTTCGAGCGGCACGCCTCCGGATCGGTAATCAGCTTGTCAATGTCGTCATCGTGAGGTGCCGTGAACGGATGGTGGGCCGGAGTCCAAGCTCCGTCGCTGGCGTCCCATTCGAACATCGGGAAGTCGGTGACCCACAGCAATCGCAGGTCATCGTCCTTGAGCAGGCCGTGGCGATCCGCGAAGGCCGCCCCGATGCGCTGTTTGAGATTGCCTGCCGCAACGAGCACGGCCTGCTCCGGACGCGGCCCAGTGGCGGGCTCCAAGCCGGTGACGAGTACGAGGAAGTCTTGCTCGTCGGCACCCAAGCGCTCCCTGACGGCCTGCATCTGTGCCGGCATCTTCTTGGACAGGCCGCGAAAGTCGTCAAAGATCCTCAGTTTCTGCTCGGCGGCGTATTCGCGGAACTGTTCCCGCTCGCGCCGTGTGAGCTGCCCGACTCCCGGCGTGCGGACCGCCACTAGAGGGCCCCGCATCGGCAGGTCCTGCGGAGCGAGCAGGTCTGTCACGACAGCCATCGGCGGCAGGCGCAGGTCGGGCTTGTCACTCCCGTAGCTCTGCATCGCTTCGGCATACGTCAGTCGTGCCAACGGCAACTCCGCGGCCTCGGCGCCAGCGGCCTGGCAGACACTTGCCATCAGCCGTTCGATGACGGCTAGCACCCCGTCTTCGCTGACGAACGACATTTCGACATCGATCTGGGTGAATTCGGGCTGCCGGTCCGCGCGCAGATCCTCGTCACGGAAGCAGCGCACGATCTGGAAGTAGCGGTCGTAGCCGCCCACCATCAGCAGTTGCTTGAACAGTTGTGGAGACTGGGGCAGGGCGTACATCGAGCCCAATTGGATGCGGCTCGGCACTAGGAAATCGCGGGCGCCCTCCGGCGTCGAGCGGGTCATGAAGGGCGTCTCGATCTCTAGGAACCCCTCCTCGCTGAACGACTTGCGAACTGCGGCGTTGATCTTGTGGCGCAGTTGGATGTTTTTCTGCATGCGGGGCCGGCGCAAGTCGATATAGCGGTACTTAAGGCGCGTGTCCTCGCCCACGCTAGTGCGGTCTTCTTCGTCCAACTGGAACGGTGGCGTCTTGGACGTGTTCAGGACGGTCAGCTTCTCAGCGACCAACTCGACCGTGCCGGTATCGAGATTCGGGTTGTAGGTGTCTTCGGAGCGTCGGATGATGGGTCCTTCAACCGCGATCACGTACTCGCTGCGCAAAGCCTCAGCGACGGCATGGGCTTCTGGGTGGGTCTCGGCGTTGAACACGACCTGCGAGATGCCGCTGCGGTCCCGCAGGTGCAGGAAGAGCAAGCCCCCTAGGTCCCGCTTGCGATGTACCCAGCCCATCAGGACCGCGTTCTTCCCGATGTCGGATTCGCGGATTTCGCCGCAGTAATGGGACCGCTCCAGTGCGCCCAGAGGGTGCGTTTCGGGAGCGACTGGCTCTTGTTCCGGCATTAGCTCTCGTCTAGGTACTGGCGTGACAGCTCGACATAGTGCTCGGCGTTTTCGCGGGTGCGTTCCAGTTCCTCGTCGCTCACGCCGCGCTTGACCTTGGCAGGCACTCCTGCCACCAGGCTGCGCGGCGGCACATCCGTTCCGCCCAGAACCACTGCTCCGGCTGCGACGATCGAGCCGGTGCCGATACGGGCCTTGCTGAGGATGGTCGAGCCCATGCCGATCAGACAGTCGTCTTCGACCACGCACCCGTGGACCGTGCAGGAGTGCCCGACAACTACGCGGTCGCCGATCGTCAGCGGCGCGTCAGCGTCCTCGTGGAGGCAGCTATTGTCCTGGATGCTGGTGTCGTCGCCGATGGCCACCGTTGAGGTGTCGGCCCGCACGGTGACGTTGCACCACACGCTGGACTGTGCGCCGACGCTGACATCCCCGATCAGCGCGGCGCTTGGATCGATGTAGGCGCTGGGCGAAATGGTTGGCCGAGCGCCACGAAAACTTCGAATCATGGCAATCCGTGGGTCCGCTGCGGCCTGGGAAGAAATCGTGATGGGGCAAGCCACCTGCCACATCATCCGAGCGGCGAACTAGCTTCAAACATACCATAGGCCAGTTTCCGTGCCGGGTGCCCGCTCGGACCCGCACGATATGCTATCGATAGGAATAGGGCTGGAGTCAAGATGGATACAGCGCCGATAGCAGAATGGTTCGAAAATGATGCCGAGGAAAATGGCAGCATCGATATCAATCAGTACGACATTACCGCCTCGCCAAATGATTTCAACCTCTTGACACTCAGCAGTTTCATTGACCGGGGTGCCATTCGCATACCTGCATTTCAACGAAACTTCGTTTGGGATCGTCGGCGTGCGTCTAAGCTGATTGAGTCTCTCATCCTTGGACTACCGGTGCCTCAGCTGTTCCTATACGAAGAGTCCCGCAACCGTTTCCTAGTCATCGACGGGCAGCAACGTCTGATGTCCATCTACTACTTCATCAAGGGGCGCTTCCCTCGCCGAGACCATCACCAGTATCTGCGAACCATCTTCGACACCGAGGGGCGTATCCCGAAGGATGTCCTGAACGATGACGGCTACTATCGCCCATTCCGATTGAGCCTCTCCGGGGCATACTCAGATGAGACGAACAGGTTTCATGGACTAGACTACGAATCACTGGGTGAGTACCAGTCGCAGTTCGATTTGCGCCCGCTCCGGAACATCGTTGTTAAGCAAGTGTCGCCATCGGACGACGATTCGGCAATATTCGAGATATTCAATCGCCTTAATACCGGAGGGATGAACCTCAGCCCCCAGGAAATCCGAACGAGCATGTATCATTCCGAGTTCTACGAGATGCTGTACAACATGAATTCGGACCAGACGTGGCGACGACTTCTCGGGTCGCCGGAACCGGACATCCGTCTCAAAGATATTGAAGTTCTCCTTCGAGGATTCGCGATGCTCGTAGACGGCGAGACATACGCGCCATCAATGCTGAAGTTCTTGAACCGGTTCTCGAAAAAGTGCAGGACTCATGGCGGCGAGCAGAATGAATATCTGAAAGATCTCTTTGGATCTTTCTTGCGTTCGTGTCGAGAACTTCCGGATGACGCGTTCCTAAACAGGCATGATAATCGTTTTAACATCATGCTGTACGAGGCCATCTTCACCGCTGTGTGTGGACCGGCATTTAAGGAACGACGCCTAGTGACGGGCGCTGTGTTGCCAGATCAAGTGAATGCCCTGAAGGGCGACACTCAATTCACCTCAGCAGCAGTTTCCAACACGACAAGCACTGCGAACGTTGCAAAACGAATGTCAAGCTCCAGCGCGATCTTCGTTGCATTCTGACGGGGGACGCGGCAGTGGGCGGTTCAACCTCCAGTCCTGTGGATTTACTGCATCAGGAAATCGCCGATTTGCTCGCTGTGCTTGACGAAAGCGGCAAGGTCTCTTTGCGAATCGTCGCGGACGAGAACCTTCGGAAATCGATGCTACTCGCCGCTGCTAGCTACTTTGAACACCGGATCACTGAATCCGTCCTGCAGTTTGTCCGCGACTCGACGAATCAAAACTTGCTCGTTGGGGAACTCGTGCGGAACAAAGCGGTCAAGCGTCAGTACCACACATGGTTTCAATGGGAGCGGCAAAACGCGAATAGCTTCTTCGGATTGTTCGGGAGTGACTTTCGTGACTTCATGGGGCAAAAGGTCAAGGATGAAAAGCTTGAAGACGCTGTGCGTGCATTCCTTGAACTCGCCAGGGAACGAAATCGACTTGTGCATGAAAACTACGGAGCTTTTCCTCTAGAAAAGACCGCTAGAGAGATCCATGAACTGTACTGCCGTGCAAGAATCTTCATCGAGATTGTTCCACAGGCCCTGCGGGAGTTTGACTCCGACCGGCCAGATCGGACTAAACTCGGCCTGTCAGACTAGTTGCGTACGATTTGCTGTGCCAAGCTCTCAGATCAAGAGGAAGCACTCAAGTATAGGGAGCACTGGTGTAGCGCACGCTGTGACGGAAAATTGTTCAACTCCATTCGCGTTCAGCCCGAAATCAGCAGATCCTGTGCCATCCGAGAGTTAGTCGGGGGGTTGGATGTTCCTCCGTTGGATAGCCGTCGAATCGACCAGCGAGTCTTTCGGGGCCGCTGGGCCTTCGGATAGTGGCCGCCTTGGTAGGGTACGCCGCTCGAGATAGCATCAGGGATCCGGTCCGCACTAAGCTTAGGAAAGATAATTCATGCCGGAACAGGTCGTCAAGCAGCGTTCACGAGGCTTCATCTGCGTGAACGCCCATCCCGCCGGGTGTGCGCAGAACGTGGAGCAGCAGATTGCGCGTGTGCGCAGCAACATGCCCTCGACATCTGCCACGGACGTGAGCAATGTCTTGGTCGTCGGCGCGTCGACCGGCTATGGCTTGGCCACCCGCATCGCGACAAGCTGGGGGTTGGGGTGCCGTACGCTCGGAGTGTTCTTCGAAAAGCCTCCCGCCGGGCGGCGCACTGCGAGCGCCGGATACTACAACTGCGTTGCCTTGCAGCAAGCCGCCGAACGCGATGGCCTGTGGGCGCGCAGCATCAACGGCGATGCGTTTTCCGACGAGATCAAGCAAGAGGTAGCTGACTCAGTCGCCGATTCGATGGGCAAGCTGGACTTGGTCGTCTACAGCCTCGCATCACCGAAGCGGACGAACCCCAGAGCGGGCACGTCGCACACTTCCAGCCTCAAGGCCATCGGTGCGCCGTTCACGGGAAAGACCATTGATCTGGGCAACGGGGAAGTGGGCACGGCTTCGGTAGACGCCGCGACTGATGCAGAGATCGACGAGACCGTCGCCGTCATGGGTGGCGAGGACTGGCGCTGGTGGATTGAGGGGCTCTCCGATGCTGGGTTGCTCGCGCCGGGGGCGAAGACGCTCGCCTACAGCTACTACGGACCCGAGGTGACTTGGCCGATCTACAAGGACGGCACCATTGGTGCGGCCAAGCAGGACCTCAAAGCGACTGCCGACAGACTCAATGCTAAGTTGGCGCAAGAGGTCGGCGGAGCTGCTTGGGTGGCCGTGAACAAGGCGGTTGTCACCCAAGCCTCCGCGGCGATTCCCGTCGTGCCGCTGTATGTCAGCTTGCTCTTCCGAGTGATGAAAGCCAAGGGAATCCACGAGGGTTGTATCGAACAGATGATACGTTTGGTACGGGATCACCTCGCCGTGGCAGACGGGCCGCAATTCGACGCAAATGGCCTGATTCGCCTCGACGACCTCGAAATGCGACCCGACGTGCAACACGAGATTGCCGCTCTCTGGCCTAAGGTGGGGACTGACAACTTGGCAGACTTGGCGGATTTCGCGGGTTTCCGTCGGGACTTCAACAACCTGTTCGGCTTCGACGTGGCCGGCGTTGACTACGAGCTGCCGGTGGAGACCGAAGTCTTCTTGCCCTAGATTCGAACAAGCACTCCTACATGGCCACCCAGAGCAGCGCACAGCACCGTAGCCTCGCCGCGCAGCGTGGGCCGGTGACCTTGGCGGTCGTGACCGTCAGCGACAGCCGCACCCCCAAGACGGATGCGAACGCGGCATTTCTCACTGGCGCTGTCGAGCAATCCGGCAATCGCCTGCACTCGATTCGCATCGTGCCGGACGAGCCCGATCAAGTAGCGGCGGCACTGGAGGAATTGGTCGCCGACGAACAGGTGCAGGTCGCGCTATTTAACGGCGGTACGGGCATCTCGCGCCGGGATCGGACCTACGATGTGCTCACCCGAGCGATGGATAAGGAACTGACCGGATTTGGCGAGCTATTTCGCATGCTCAGCTATGACCAGGTCGGCTCCGCCGCGATGCACTCGCGCGCCACGGCCGGGGTCTGCCAGTCTACGGTGGTGATTTCCGTGCCGGGCTCTCCCGCCGCCGTGCGGCTGGCGTGGGAGAAGCTGATCCAGCCGGAAGTGGCCCATCTGGCTTGGGAAATCACCCGCTAGCGACCGGCTATACTCGGGCTAGTGCCGGAGGCAGCGTGAAATCCTTGCATCTCCGCGTGTTCGTCACGCTGGCGCCGGTGCTGGCTTTGGCTTGCTCCGGCGAAGCGCCCCGTTCGGCAGCCGAGATCGAAGCGGCTGTGCAGAGCTACCTTGCCGAACGCACGGACCTACGGCTCGACCACATGCAGGTCAAGGCGGATCGCATCCGTTATGAGGGAGACCATGCGACCGTCTCCGTGTCCATCGTGGCTTCCGACGACCCCAAAGCGGCCATGAAAATGCTGTATCAGCTGCAACGCGGCCCAAGCGGCTGGAGGGTGCTGCCGCCAGAACCCGCTAGCGGCTCGTCTGCGCCGTTGCCGCCGAACCACCCGCCGACATCAGGACTGCCGCCCGGACACCCTCCTACTGAACAACCCAGCACAGGACTTCCTCCCGGGCACCCGCCGCTGGACGGCGGGCAGCGCTAGATAGGATTCGAGACTGAACGGAGTAATGCAGCACGGTCTCTCTAACGCCTTGTTTGCCGAGGCTCAGCAGGTCATTCCCGGGGGGGTGAATTCGCCCGCCCGCGCGTTTCGCGCCGTCGGCCGCGAACCCGTCTTCATCGAGCGTGGCGATGGCTGCCGCTTGTGGGATGTGGATGGGAACGAGTACGTCGACTTCGTCGGATCTTGGGGACCGCTATTTCTCGGCCACCGCCACCCCGAAGTGATCGCAGCTTTGGAACGCGCCCTCAAGACAGGCACGAGCTTCGGTGCGCCGACCGTCGCCGAGGTCCAGATGGCTGAGTTGATCTGCGAGATCGTGCCGTCCATCGAAATGGTGCGGCTGGTCAATTCAGGCACCGAGGCCACCATGAGCGCGCTTCGCGTGGCCCGCGGCTACACGGGTCGGGACCTGGCGATCAAGTTTGTCGGCAACTACCACGGGCACGTGGATTCGCTGCTGGTCAAGGCCGGCTCGGGGCTGGCCACGCTGGGCATCTCCGATTCGGCGGGCGTGCCGGAAGGCTTCGCCGCCACCACGCTGCCCTTGCCCTACAACGACGCAGCAGCAGTTGCGGAAGCGTTTGCGAAGTACGGCGACAGAATCGCGGCAGTGATCCTAGAGCCGGTCGCGGGCAACATGGGTTGCGTGCCGCCTCGGCCGGAATTCTTGCAAGCTTTGCGGGGATTGTGTACCGACCACGGCGCAGTGCTGATCTTTGACGAGGTAATGACCGGATTCCGGGTCGCTTTGGGAGGTGCCCAGGCCCTGTACGGGGTTACACCTGACATGACCACGCTGGGCAAGGTCATCGGCGGCGGCCTGCCGATTGGCGCCTTTGGCGGACGGCGGGAGATCATGCAGCACGTCGCCCCGCTCGGAGCGGTCTACCAGGGTGGCACGCTCTCCGGCAATCCGCTGGCTGTCGCGGGTGGTCTCGCGATGCTGCGCACGCTCCGCGCCAATGCCGACATCTATGATCGGGTCGAAACCTCAGCCGCCCGGTTGCAGGCCGGTGTAGTGTCCGCCGCCGGCGCTGCGGGGGTCAAGCTGACCAGCAATCGGGTCGGCTCAATGCTAACTTTCTTCTTTACTGACCAAGAGGTATGCGACTGGGACGGTGCAGCTAGCTGCGATACGGAACTGTTCGGACGCTACTTCCGGGAGATGCTGGCGCGCGGGATTTATCTGCCGTGCTCGCAGTTCGAAGCGGTTTTCGTCGCCAACTGCCACGGCGAAGCAGAGATCGATCTCGCGATCGATGCTGCCGCCGGTGCGCTTGCGGAAATCTCGTAAGCGGTCCTCGGCCGGACCGCCGTGAAGCAGAGATCAGCCCGATGGTACGCGCGCATCGGCGATCACAATCCGCCCGTTGTGGCGACCGTTCCACGAGTCCAGTTTGACCGCTCCGGCTACTTCAGCCCGCCGAGTTCCTGAAGCATTCGCCCCGAGGCGGTCCTGCCAGTCTTCCGGTGCGTTCCACCAGACCGTCTCGAAGCGGCTGCCTCCGCATTCCAATGTCGCGAATAGGTGCCCGTTGGCCGTTAGCTTGTGGCGCACAAGTGCGCACTGGCGGACACCGAACTGCGGGAATGCCAGTCCTGGACCCCAAGGTTCGAGTCGTTGCTGGGCTTCGGCAATCGCCAGCAACGCGTCCGCTGCCAGTTGGTTGGGTGTCAAGACTGCATCAATGACGCGGCTAGGCTCGCACGGCACAGACATCTTGGCCGCGTGCTCCTTGAAGCGCTTGGTGAGAAATTCCCGCAGGTCTTCCAGCCGCTGGGGATCGATCTCCACGCCGCATGCCGCAGCGTGCCCGCCCCCCTTGCGCGCGATGCCGTCCCTGACGGCAGAGACCACCGCCTCTCCAATGTTGAACTCCAACGCCGACCGTCCCGAGCCTGCTAAGGTGCCGTTGTCTCGCTCGGTCAGGGCAATGGCCGGCCAACCGGACATCTTGACGAGCTCTGACGCTACCAGACCGACCGTGCCAGGCGTCGCGGCGGAAGCTACGAACACATTCACCGGCCCGCGATCAAACTCGGCCGCGTCAGGATGCGATGCCAGCTCTGCCCGCGCCTCTTTGCCCAGTTCCCTACGATCTTGGTTGTGTTGGTCGAGCCGGCCTGACAATTCCCGCGCCACGTCTCGATCCGTTTCGCGCAGGCAGTGCGCCGCCAAGTCGGACTCCCCCATGCGCGAGCCGGCGTTCAGTCTGGGGCCGATCTTCCAGCCGAAGTCGTCGGCCGAGTGAGGTTGTCTCAGCTTGGCAACATCGCATAGCTCGGCCAAGCCCTTGCCGCGCACCGCGGGATCGGCGAGCAGGCGGACTCCGTGGCGAATCAGCGAGCGGTTGAACGGCACATCGAGACGCATCAGGTCGCACGAAGTACCGAGGGCCGCATAGAGCGTGATGCTCTGGCGCACGCTTCTGGTCTCCGCCTTGGACAGTTGTGCCTGACGCAGAATCGACCGCGCCACGAACCATGTCAAGCCGGCTGCGCAGAGCGTGCCGTGCTCCCCGGGGGATGTGGGCGACGTGACCCATGGATTGAGCAGCACTCCGGTGGTTGGAGTTTGGGCGCCGTGGGCTGGGTGGTGGTCGATCACTACCACGTCGATTCCGGTGGCCTCATGGAATTCGTCCAAGAGGCTGCCTGCCGCCGTGCCGCAGTCCAGCACGGCGATGCACTTGGCGTCGGCACTGGCCAACAGATCGAGGCAGCGCTGGTTCGGTCCGAAACCTTCTGTATTGCGCTCGGGAACCGCAACTGCCGGTTCCAGGTCGCGTCGGCCGCTGACTAGACGGAGCGTTTCAACCAAAATTGCTTGGGAGGTCGAGCCATCGACGTCAAAGTCGCACAGGATTCCGACGCGGCCCGCGCGCGCTGCGTCAAGCAGCCTTGCCGCGGCTTCGGATGTACGCGGAGGCTCGCCGATTGCGGCGGTACAGTCGGCAAGAGATCGCTCCGCCAATGTCAGAGGATCGAACGCGTCCGGCTTGCGTCTGGCGAGTGCCACGCCGATGGCGGTCGGCATGCCCAAGGCGTGAGCGATCCGCTGTCCACGCTGCAGGCGATCTGCGGAATTATCCGGCCATTGCCAGACTAGCTCTCTCAATTTTGATGCTCCTCAGGCTCGGACACGAACTGGAGATCTCTGCTGACCGGGCAGTCAGGCACTTGGCGCGGCGGTCCTCTTGGCGCTGCGCAAGCGCTCTGCGATGCGGATGTCGCCCTCCGGTCGGAGCAGGGGGAACAGGATCACATCGCGAATGGTGGGCGAGTTGGTCAGCAGCATTGTCAGGCGATCGATGCCGATTCCCTCGCCGGCGGTCGGCGGCATGCCATAGCACAGTGCCCGGATATAGTCCTCGTCAATGCCGTGAGCCTCGTGATCGCCCGCGGCCCGCGCCAGCGCCTGCTCCTCGAAGCGCCCCAACTGTTCCAGTGGGTCGTTGAGCTCGGAATAGCCATTGGCGATCTCCATCCCTCCGCAGAAGATCTCGAACCGCTCCACCCAGGCCGGATCGCCCGGCTTCTGTTTGGAGAGCGGAGACGCTTCTACCGGGTAGTCGTAGATCGCCGTCGGTTGGATCAAGCGCTGCTCGCATGCGGCCTCGAACAGGTGTAACAGGGCCTTGCCCGCTGAAATCCCCTCGGGCAAGTGGACGGCTTGACCTTCCTTGCGCTCGTGGATTGCCGCTAGCTCGCGGATCTTGCCGATATCAGCTAGGTCGTTGACATCTGGCCGCGTATCGTCGTGCGGCCAGTACTCCGCGATCGCCTCGGGAAAGGTCAGGCGGTTCAGCGAGCCGAATTCGATTCTGTGATCACCGAACTCTGCAACGGTGGCGCCGTCGAGCGCGGCCTCAGCGCTGGCCCTTAGCAGCTGTGTGCTGAAGTCCATCAGGTCGCGGTAGTCGCTGTACGCTTCGTAGAATTCCAACATCGTGAACTCGGGGTTGTGCAGCTTGGACAGCCCTTCGTTGCGGAAGTTGCGGTTGATTTCGTACACCCGATCCAGACCGCCCACAGTCAGGCGCTTCAAGTACAGTTCCGGGGCGATCCGCAAGAACAGGTCGACATCCAGCGTGTTGTGATGCGTCTGAAAGGGCCGTGCCAGTGCACCGCCGTAGAGCGGTTGCATCATCGGGGTTTCGACTTCGATGTAACCGCGCTGCTCGAAGCACGTGCGGAGCTTCCGGATGATCTTATCTCGGGTCACAAATGTCTGCCGGACCGAGTCGTTGCTGATCAAGTCCAGTGACCGCTGCCGGTAGCGGATCTCGACATCTTGCAGGCCATGGAACTTCTCGGGCGGCGGAAGCACGCTCTTGGACAGGAAAGCCAGTTCGGTCGCTCGGACCGTGAGCTCCCCGGTGCGCGTGCGAAAGACCCGTCCGGTCACGCCGATCACGTCCCCGGCGTCGAGCAGCTTGTAGAGCTCAAAGTCACGCTCCGAGACTTCGTCCCGGCGCACGTAGATCTGGATCTGAACACCACCTTGCTTCAGGTTGGCGAAACCGGCCTTGCCTTGGCGGCGTTTGGTCACCAAGCGGCCGCAGATGCGGGTACTAGGCTGCTCGGCCTCGAGTGTGTCGCCATCGTAGGAGTCGAAGGCGTCCCGAAGTTCGGCGACCGCGTGCGTTGCGTCGTACTTGTGCGGGTAGCGCTCGAAACCCAGCTCGGAGATTCGGGCGATCTTCTCGAAACGCTGCTGGAATATGCGATCTTCGGGAGACACGGGGAAGGCTCGACCCTAGGCAGGACCGGAACCTTCATTGTACGAGCGTGTTCCTAGAGCGGGCGAATGCGGTTCCGGGAGACGAGGACAATGCCCTGCCGGGCTTCCGATTGCGGCCATGGCCGTTGTCGCCGATACAGTCCCCAGTTGGACCGGGGCGGTGCGGGCTAAAGCGCGGAGAGTTCCTAGTAATAGTCCGAGCAGTCCATGAAGTAGCCGCAGCGGTCGCAGCGCAACTTGCAACTGCGGCTCTCCAAGCGTTCGGAGCAGTTCGGACAGTAAAGCATCGCATTCTGCTCCGCGCTCTTTGTCTGAGTGCGTCGGACGGGTTGCGATCGACCCGCCTGCTTTGGGGAGGGCTGTCGCAAGTCGGGCTGGTCGCGAGTCATACCCCGACCTCGCGAATGACGTCCAACTTTTCGTCGCTCAGGTATCCGTAGCGGTTCACCCAATAGCCATGCTGGCCCGCGTCGCGGGCTACCACGAGCCGCTTGCGAAAGTCGTCCAACGGCCCGTAGCCGTGTGCGAGGACGTAGACCGGGGTATCACCTGCGTCCCGCTGGGCTTGGTGGATCTTGCGGGCCTGGGCGAGCGGGCCGACCGGATGCGGCACATCCGGTGGCGGATACGCGTAGTCCTCCACGGTGGGGAGGCCATCGTCATCGGCGATGTCCAGCCAGCGCACCAATGCCCGCGCAAGCAGCCTGCTCGACAGGCCGGGATTTGCTGCCAAGATTTGGTCTCCGTAAAAACGCAGCATCATCGGCCAATGCATCGTGTACAACTTGCAACTGATGGCTGACGAGTGTTTGGCCACGCGCCGAAAGTCCATGCCGGACGGAATTGTCCAAGGCGGCGGGAAGGCATTGGGCAGCAGCTCCATCGATTGTCCGCCCGCCTCGTTCATGGTAGATCGGAAACCGGCAATCATGTCTTCGACCAAGGCCGCCTTGAAGCGCAACCAAGCGGCGACGCCCGGGTAGTCCGACAGGAGCCGGAGCAGGTGGTAGCGACCGCCATCGGAATCTTCAGCCCAAGGCGTGAGGTCACTGTCGGTCAGGCCGCCGTGCAGCTTCGCGTAGAGTGCGCCTACGTCCCGGCGCATGCGCTCGAAGGGGAATCCCATGCGCTCCGCTGCGCGCTCGGCGTGGTACGAGAAATCTAGGAAGACCGAGTCGAGGAAGTATGGCGGGTATTCCGGCCAGTCAATGCGCAGCCCATCCAGATCGGGATACTGCTGGACGATGTCTCGGATCAGCGCATGTTCGTATGCCAAGATGTGCGGGCTGGCCAAACTTCCGTTCTTGGCGAGTCGACGCGGCGGGATGGTGCCGTTCGGTAAGAGCGCCCTGTCTGCGTCGATCGGACCGCCGAACTGCACCCGATACCCAGGCGGGATCGCGGCCTGCACTTGGAAGTAGACCCGAATACCGCGCTTCTTTGCAGCTGGAATGAAGTCGTGCAGCAAGTGTCCTTCGCTGCGGGTCAGGTCGGTTGGACTGGATGGGCGGTAGCGCAGGCCAGCATAAAGCGAGAGGTTGGGCTCGAAGCTAGGTGCCGTCCTGACCCAGACTTCGCGCTTGCCGAACAGTGGGCGGTCCAGCAAGCGCACTGCGCCGGCGTTTGCGTCGGCCGGGGGCTCGCGCTGACCGGTCTCGCGGTCGGCTTCTTGCATCAGGTATGGCGACGTAGCGACGGCGTTGGCACCGATGTGGGTGAGATTGTCCAAAAGCCCCTCGATCCCCTCACTCTGGATGTATTCGGGGAGCACCGTAACGCCGAGGAGCTTGCCGTCCGCCATGGGCGCAAAGTATATCAAGGATCGTCCGACTCAGCGCTTGCGCGGGTGGAATTCGGTAGCGCGGTGCGAGTGTCGGTCGCCGATGCATGGTCTAAGGCAGCGGTGCAGCCTCGCATCTGAGTTGCCAATGCAGACGATTCCTTATCCTGCTTCGGTGGCACCGGCAAGGTTGATCTGCAACGCTCGCTTTGGTGACTGAGACTTGTGTCCAGACCCGTTGCGATGGCACAGGACGCGTTGGGCTAGAGCGTTACTCAACCATGCGAGAGGCCGACGCGAATGCCAGCAGAACGACCGGTCGGAAAGAGCAAGTACGCAGGTCCTACAAAGTCATTTGGGACGCTCATGATCGAGATGCCATCCCCTCGGTGCTGCACGATGATTTCGCTTTCCGCGGATCCTTGGGAGACGAGAGGCGGGGCCACAAGGGATTTGCGGAGTACGTCGACAAAGTTCACAGTGCGCTGGGAGACTATCGATGTGTAATCGAAGTCCTGGTTGAAGAGGGGGACATGGTGTTTGCAAAGATGAGCTTCGGCGGTGTTCACCGAGGCCGATTCATGGGTTACAAACCCAGCGGCAAGCGTGTGGGTTGGTCGGGGTGTGCCTTGTTCACGTTCCAAGGCCAGAAGGTATCCGATCTGTGGGTGTTGGGAGATTTGAAGGGGCTCGAAGGGCAGTTGAAGCGCAACAGTTCGTGACACGCCGGATGAGCTGATCAAGCGTGACGGTTTCAGTTTCGAGAGCCCGTTCGTCCGCAGCTTCAAGCTGCTCACAGAGCTAGAAGCGGTCTGCCCGGTCCCAGCGCTTGTGCTAGATTAAGAAAGCACTTCAGAGCGTGGGCCTGTGGCGCAGTTGGGAGCGCGCCTCCATGGCATGGAGGAGGTCGAGGGTTCGAATCCCTCCAGGTCCACCACTGTTGTTCTGTATATTGTTGATTATAAACAAGTTATTAGATTCTTGAAATCGTCAGACGCGGATGGAAACGTGCCCGATGGCATTGAACCTTGGGCAGCGGGCCTTTGCCTAGCCCGCCGACGATCTTGCCAAGCCGATTCCGCTAGCGGATTCGCGGGCCACATCCGATGCGATGGGGCAACCAAAGCACGCTGCGTCTGATGGACGGACCAGATCGCGGTTCAGTATTCGGCTTCGTCCAGCGAGACCCGGATGATCTCCTCGTCGTTCCGCACCACGATATGGCGGTTGGCGAACGCAGGATGGGCCCAGACCACCAAGCGATCGCTCCGCCCGTGCCTGGTTCGCGACTGCGTGCCGGCCCGCGACGTGCCGTAGCCGGTGCGCGAGGTCGGATCCAGCAAGTGGGTCCGGTCGAGTTCGACATAACCCTCGGGAGCAAACTGCACGGTGATCAGATCGCCGGTTTCGTTGAACACAAAGTAGCGGTCCTCGTGTCGCACGAAGTGCGCCGAGGCCCAGCGGTTCCGGGTTGTCAGGCCTTCGGCCTCCCAGATCCGCTCTCCGGTGTCTGCTCGCAGCCCCCGCACCTGCCCGTGGCTGCAGATGCCGTAGATGTGGTCGTCGACAATCACCGGCGTCGTGATGTTCGAGTGCAATCCGTGCGTCTCGGCGACCTCGACACCGTTCTCTAGGATGCGGTTACTGCGTTCGCCCTTCCAGAGCAGCGTTGCTGCCGGTCGGTCAGCAGACAGCCGCATCATCATTGAGCCGGTGTAGAACCCGGACACGAGCAGGAATGAATCGCTGTGGACCGGGTCGGCAATCGGAGCCTCTCCTCCCCGAAATGACTCTTCCCAATGGACTGCGCCGGTTTCCGGATTGAGCGAGGCGAGTCCGCGCGGATGCCAGACGATCAACTGCCGGGTGCCACCCGCCTCGATGATGCTCAGCTGGCTGTAGCCCATCTCCGTGCCGATCGCCAGCGCTCTCCAGACCTCCGCTCCAGTGTGCTTGTCGAAGGCCATGACCAACGCATCCGGCTCGCCGCCGATGCCGAAGATGACCAGGTCTCCGAAAACCAGCGGCGCAATCGACGTGCCCCAGATGGGGATGCGCGCGTTGCACTCGGCAACCGTGTCCTTTTCCCAGATGACCGCGCCGGTCGCAGCATCCAAGCTGAAGATGCGTCCGGTCGCACCGGTCAGGTAGACACGGCCTCCGTCGACGGTCGGCGTGGCACGCGGCCCGGTGGCATAGCTCATCATGAGCATCCGGTAGGTCGTGTCCCACGCGTGGGTCCAAAGCACCTCGCCCGTGACTTCGTCGAGGGCTAGGATCCGCTCGGTGCCGTACGCGGGTTCGCTCTCGACATAGTCGAGCACGAAGACGCGGCCGTCAGCCACGGCGGGGCCGGCGAAACCGCCACTGACTGGCACCCGCCACTTCACGACGAGTCCTTCGTCCGGAAACTCGCGCAGGATACCGCTCTCGGTCCAGATCCCGAGCCGCTCGGTGCCCCGCCACTGGGACCAATCCTCGGCTGACGAGATCGCGCCGCCGACCAAGATGGCTGCCAAGGTGCCAGCGGCCATGTACTTGAATCGCCCGGCACCCGCAGAACCCGACGGAAAATGATCAGGCATTCCGCCAATATAGACCAATCCGACCGCCGTTGCGGAACGCTGGTGGATCTGACCCTTCCGTAGTTCGCAGATTGCTTGGCATTGACTAGGGAGTCGGGCAACCCATGCGCCCGTGCCGGATACGCGTATTTCCATGGCGTGCCGGGAAGCCCTCACAGTGTCCGAGAGGAGCGGCTTCAGTGCCCTCTCAAGCCGCACCGGCCGGAGTGTAGCCGTCCATTCGCTTGAGCAGCTGGCCGTCCCTGCCGATGATCAGGCTGGTTGGCATCGCGTGGGTCCGGTAGCTCTGAATCACGTTGCCGTCGACATCGGGCAGGGAGGGGTAGCCGATGCCGAGTTCGTCCAGGTACCGCCGTGCCCGGACGGGATCGTCGTGACTCACCCCGAGCAGGACGAGGCCATCGGCGGAATGCTGCTCATGCAGCCTCTGAAGCTGAGGCAATTCCCGTCGGCAGGGTTCGCACCACGACGCTGCCGTGGAGTGGCGACAGGTGCCAAGGCACGCCATCCAGGTCGGCGAGCGCGAAGTCCAGCGCCAGCCTGCCGCGCGCCGGACAGGGCTCGCGCTCCCGGAGCGAGACGGGATCGGGCGAACGGGCCCGCAGCTCGTTAGCAAACCACGGTGGTCGGGCTGAGCTGGCAGCGCCAGCCGGCTAGGCTCTCGATCGCGACGCATCCGGGGGTGTACCGCCTGCGCACCAACCTGACGGATTGGGACACGCGGCGCTTGTGGAGCACGTACGTGCACTGGACCGATTTGGAAGCGGTGTGCCGCTCGTTGAAGAGCGAATTGGGGCTGCGACCGATCTACCAATGGAAGCCGCAGCGGGCCGAAGTGCACCTGTTCGTGACGGTGCTGGCGTACCAGTTGGTGCAGGTGATCCGGACGCGCCTGCAAGCGCAAGGGGAGCGGCCAGTTGGGAGACCCCGCGGGAGCGGCTGGCGGGGCAACAGCGGGTGACAGCGACGTTCCAGTGCCAAGACGGGTGGACGCTGCACGTGCGCAAAGCGACGCAGGCCGAGCCGGGCCAGTTGGCGATTTGCGACAAGCTGGGCGTAGCAGCCTCGTCGGGCGGAGTCCGAAAGCTGATTGTGCGACAGGGGTGAGGTCGCAAGAATTCACCCAATGGAGTGCCAGACACGAGATTTCGAAGAAGCAAATGATTGATCACAGGGAACTTGTAAATTGCGGTGACAAATTTGGGCTAGGGTGGCGGGCGAGAGCGCGGATCGTCTGCGGAGGACATCGGACATCCGCCTTACCACTCCACTTCGGCTATCCGGATCCAAGGTAGGGCGCGTTTCGGTCCCGCCTCGGGGATGCGGACCAGCTAAAGAAGACAGCCCATCTTGCCCTCTTTCCTGTGCGCTCCCTGTTGGCGGACCGTCCTGGCTAGGTAGCCATGCGACGATCACGTCGCTGGCGTTGCACACGACCTCCGTCTTGTACCGCCGCTCGCCATTCTTGCTTCAGGATCGTGACGGGAGCCTTCCGGCCAGGTGCATGCGGGTACCCTTCTCCAGCACGGCAGCCGCGCCCGCGGTGCCCCACATCACAACCGCGCGCCACTCTACGCACTCCTACCAGACGCCGTTGCCGCCCTGTACGCTGGAGTCAGTTGCAACCGATCACATCCCGACCGCGGTGCCGTCGGGGAATTCCTTGATCTTGGCGTCACCTCCAAGTCCACCATTTCTCATCCCAGACCCCCTTGAATTGCTGCTAGTTGGTTCTCACACGTTATCGAAACTACGGTATTCTCGCGGGACGCGCGCCCGTGCGCAGATTCCGCAGTAGAACGCACTCACAGCCTCGCGCTGTCATGGAATTGAGCCCCTCTCAAGATGTCGGAACCAGCGTCGAACAAGCCTGCGCAAGATCGGACTTGCTGGCAACGCGTCGGCGCCTGATGGAAAGGTGGGGCTCAACTGCGAGCGTGGGACGTGCGCCTGGCGCTGGCTTGCTCTTCCGATACAAGGAAGATTAAACTGATCAAGCATTTCTTCAGTGGTTACCCGATATGTCATGTTCGCCAATGCTCGGACGGATGTCGTCGGGAGATTCGGCGAGAAGCTCGTTGGTGGATCAGGCCGGACAGCTGCGATAGTCCGGCTCCCAAAGTTCCGGCCAAGAAGGCCGGTTTCGATGTGTGGGTTTGATCGTTCAGGGGTCGGTTTGGCTATGCCGCCCGCGGACCCTATTCTGTGGCGAATCTTGACCATTGGCGCTGCTATCGAGCGGTGTGCGCCAAGGCTGTGTTGCCGCTGCTCTGCACCTGTGGTCTGAACGCCGTGACAGTACCTTACCGTTCGCTGTCGCCCATGCAAGCTGAATTCTGCTGCTTGCGGCCACCGCATCGAACTATGTCCCTTTGCGCCGCGAATCGCTCGTGCGCGAGACCGTGATGGCAATGTCCTTGCTCCGCAATTTCGT
The DNA here is from genome assembly GCA_965207255.1 of Bryobacterales bacterium. GTDB lineage: Bacteria > Acidobacteriota > Terriglobia > Bryobacterales > UBA6623 > VXMF01. The sequence continues at coordinate 4,751,295 of OZ242276.1, forward strand.
CTCGGAGCTACGCGCAGAAATCTTGTCAGCGAAGGCTGTGCCGGCGCTTGTGGCCGGCTTTACCGCGGGCCTTGGTCTACTCGTCGCCCAGATCGCCTTCGGGACCTTCATATTCTCCGGGCCGCTGGCCCCGTATTCCTCCCAGGGCGTCGGCCTGGTCCTGTTCGGAAACTTCGCCGCCTGTCTCGTCATCGCCTTGACAAGCGGCTTTCGCGGGGCGATTGCGGGGCTGTCTCCGGCCCTTGTGATCGTCATGGCTCGAATCGGCTCCACGATGGATGCCGACGGCGATGCGCTATTCGTCACTACCGCGGGGGCGCTGATGATCAGCGCAGTCGCGACCGGCGTGTGTTTTCTGCTGATGGGGCGATACCGGCTCGCCAATCTGGTGCGCTTCGTCCCCTACCCGGTCGCGGGAGGGTTCGTGGCCGGAATCGGGGCAGCCGTCTGCCTGTCCGCCATGTCCCTGATGGGAGTGGATACGGACTGGCGCGCGGTTCCGGCTCTTGTGGAATTTTCGGAACTCTGGAAATGGAGTCCAGGCGCTGCGTTCGGGATTGCCCTGTATCTCGCGATGAAGCGGTGGCGCCACCCTCTCGTCCTGCCTGCCAGCGTCGCGGTTGCCGTCGGTGGATACCACCTCCTGCTCGACGCGCTTGGCATCTCCGGCGAAGAAGCTAGGGCGGCGGGTCTGCTGCTGGAGAGCACCTCGGAAGGCAACCTGTGGCCGGCGCTGCAGCCCGCCGACCTCGTGAATGTGGACTTGAACGCAATGGCAGCGCAAGTCCCGGCTATGTTCATGATGATGGTGGTCGCGCTCATCGTCGTGATCTTGAATGTTGCTGGCCTCGAGATGGCGGCGAACCAAGATTTGGACTGGGATCGCGAGTTCAGGGCGACAGGGTTCGCGAGCGTGGCGGCCGGACTGGGTGGCGGCACGGTGGCGAGCATAATCGTTCCCGCTTCGCTGCGCAGCAAGCTCTTCGGTGCCTCGACCCGCCTGACCGGTGTCGTGGCTGCCCTAGTCATCGCAGCCGCACTGTTCCTGGGCGACGGGATGCTGGAGCTGGTCCCGCTGCCACTGGTAGGAGGGCTTCTGTTCTTTGCCGGGGCTGGGATGTTGGACCAAGGGCTCGTGAGAAGCCGCCACCGTCTTCCACGCTCAGAGTACGGCATCATCGTGCTGATCGTCGTCGTCATCAACACCTTCGGGCTGTTCGAGGGTGTTGGTGTCGGCATGCTGGCCATGCTCGTATTTTTCGCCGTGCGCTTGAGCCGCGTGGACCCGATCGAATCCTGTTTCACCGTCCGTGATCGCCGGAGCACGAAAGCTCGCCCCGTCCCGGACCAGGCCATCCTGCTGGAGGAGGGCGAGCGCGTGCAGGTCTACCGGTTGCGCGGCTACCTCTTCTTTGGCAGCGTCTCCCCTCTGGCCGACCATCTTCAAGAGTCCCTGACCGCTGCTTCGCGTCCGGCCTGCCTGATGCTGGACTTCGCCTCCGTCTCCGGCTTTGACTTCTCCGCGGTCAACGTCCTGGCGAGGTTCTTGCAATCGGCGAATTCGGCTAATGTGCATGTGGTCCTGAGCGCGGCGTCGGAACAGCTCAGGACTGGGTTGAACCGCACGCTTCCGCATTCGGGACTTCCGCATGTGCTGCTTGAGCCGAACGCGGACCGCGCCTTGGAGCGCTGCGAGGAGATTGTCATCTCCGCTTGGAGGGCATCTGCGAGCAACGTGGACGAGCGGCGCACCTCGTTGCTGGAGCGGGCTGCCGAAGACCTCGAACGCCATTTGGAGCGACAGATCCGTTTCGAGGATCTGATGGGCGAGCTCCGAAGCTGGTTGAGTCCGCGCCGCTATGCCGCCGGGGAAGCCCTCGCCGGGCCGGGTGCGTCGAGAGAGGGCCTGCAACTGCTGATATCCGGACGGGCTTCCGCCCATGAAGCCGCGGGCACGCGATTCCGGCAGTACAGTCCCGGCGATGCGATCTGGCCGGTCGACTCCTCGGGCGAGAAAGCGCCCACTGTCAGTGCGGACGAGCCTTGCGAGACAATGGTGCTGACGCCGGCTGCCCGGAGCTGGTTAGAGGAGCACGAGGAGGGGCTGGCGCTGAAGCTGTATCGATACCTGCTGGCCGGACGTTTCGAAGCCGAGTTGAGAGCGTACACAAGAGAATGAGCCGCGAAACCCGATTCCAATTCCCAATCCGATTCCTTTCCATGACACGACTCGTTGCGACAGCCGCCCTAATGTCTATCGCACTCGCGTGCGATCAGCGGCCGGCCGGAATGATCGAATGGCCGTATGTCGGCTCCGAGCAGGCGCATACCAAGTACTCCGCGGCTGAAGAGATTACCGCCTCGAATGTCGGCGAACTGAATATCGTCTGGCAGTGGGAGCCGAACGAGATGCCCTTAGAGGAGCACGGCACCCGGCCGGGGCCGTTTCAGGCAACGCCCATCATGATCGACAACGTTCTCTACCTCTCCACCATGTACACCCGCGTGGCGGCTCTTGACGCGGAGACGGGCGCCGAGCTGTGGACTTTCGATCCCAAGGCGTACGAGGGTGGGCCCAAGGGTGTGGGGCCGAGGGGCTTCAAGCACAGGGGTATCGCCTACTGGAGCGACGGTGGCGACGACCGCGTGTTCCTCAACAGCCGGGACCGGCTGTATGCAATCGATGCCGCGACCGGCGAGCTGGACACGGGCTTCGGTGAAAGCGGGAGCGTTCTGCTAACCGACGGGCATGGGCGTCGGGTGACCCGCTATGAGTTCGACCAGACCTCGCCGCCCGTCGTGTTTGAGGACTTAGTGATCGTGGGGAGCCGCGTGCCCGACAGGCTGCAGCGAAGGTTCGATCCACCGGGAACCGTGCAGGCGTTCGATGCACGCACGGGCGAGCGCCGTTGGGTCTTCTTCACCATCCCGCAATCGAACGACGACGTCGGCGCGGACACTTGGGAGGACGAGTCGTGGCGCTACGTCGGCCACGCCAACGTGTGGGGGCTGATGTCCCTCGATGCCGAGCGCGGACTGCTGTACGTGCCGACGAGCACCCCGAGCAGCGACTACTGGGGCGGGCACCGGTTGGGGGCAAACCTCTTCGCGGAGTCGTTGGTGTGCCTCGACGCGCGCTCGGGAGAGCGGCAGTGGCACTTCCAAGCGGTGCATCACGGCGTGTGGGACTACGACTTGGCCGCAGCGCCGAACCTGGTCACGATCACGGTGGATGGGCGCGAGATCGACGCGGTGGCGCAGGCTTCCAAGCACGGCTTCACGTACGTGTTCGACCGCGTGACTGGCGAGCCGGTGTGGCCGATCGAGGAGCGTGCGGTGGATACGACGACGGATGTGCCCGGCGAGGTGCTATATCCGACGCAGCCCTTCCCGACCAAGCCGCCGCCCTTCAGCAGGCAGGGTGTGACGCTCGAGGATGCCAACGATTTAACGCCGGACATCCATGCGCTGGCGGTGGAGGAGATGAAGCGCTTCCGTCTTGGTCCGCTGTTCACGCCGCCGAGCCTGCAGGGGACGCTTCAGAGCCCGGGCTCGAGCGGTGGCGTTAGCTGGGGCGGGGCGGCGTTTGATCCCGAGACCGGACTCCTGTACGTGCGGACAACGGAAGAAGCTGACACGAACCAGCTGTGCGTGAATACCGGTGACGATCCGGAGGTCGACGTCGAGTACAGCAATAACTGTCCGTACGGTGCGACGCTCGTCATGTATCAAGAGGCCGACGGGCCGGGCCCCGCGCAAACCCCCGAAAGCGAGCTTGGCCCGATTCCGCTGATCAAGCCGCCTTACGCACAGCTGGTTGCAATCGACCTGAATGGGGGCGAGATAGCGTGGAAGGTGCCGTTTGGAGAGGGGAGCCGCGCCCTGCGCGAACACCCGCTTCTGCGCGGAGTTGAGTTGCCGGAGCGGCTGGGCACGCGTGGCAACTCCGGTCCGATGGCGACGAAGGGAGGCCTTGTGTTCCTCGGCGGCGGTACTCCGTATCTGTATGCGTTTGACAGCGCGACGGGCGCGGAGATCTGGCGTGGTGCAACGCCGTTTCCGACGCAATCGAACCCGATGACATATCGCGCGAAGTCGGGACGGCAGTTCGTCGTCATCGCGACAGGTTCCGGGCCCCGAGCCGCGCTCGTCGCATTCGCGAGATCCCGGTAGCCAAGCTAGGTAGTCCAGTAAGTTCTTGAAAACTCGATGGTTAGCGTTCCAAGAAGCCGCTGGAGGTTCGATTTCCGTATGAGCCCAATTAGAATGTCGGGAATGGCGTTGGCATGGGAAGACTTACCTTAGCGGCCGTAATACCCGTCTCGAGACAAGGCCGACACGGCGGCGGAAACACCTTGCACTTCTGCGTCGCGAAGGGCGACTGAAAGAGCTGAACACAGCGAATCACGATTGACGGTAAGCGCTGCGATCTCGGCTTGAGAGACTGGTTCGCATCCCGATCCCTCGAAGTGCGAATCGGATTCCGTTTCTAGCAACTCTTCGCCGTTGAGACTGGATGTCTGTCCACTTGTGTCGCGTCGAGAGTTGTCAATGACCGTGCGTGGTGCCAAGGGGCCGTCCTAGCAGGAGTCGCGCAGCCCGCCCAGTTTGTCTTCGAACTGGCCGACAGCATGAGATTGCCCCGTCGCCCCCGCCGCCCAAGCGTGTCCGTAACGCAGTGCTCTCTTGCAGTTGTGTACGCAAGGGCTGGTTCTGGGGGTCATCCAGCACCTGCCGGCACAGACCCGCTTCCGGGGAACTCTCGTCGATCGGCAGCCGCTAAGGCCGCACGCTGACCCGGATCCAATGGTCGCCCACCACAATCTCCGGCCTTGACGCGTGAGTGTCAATCCACATGTGGGGGCAAATTACGACGTCACTATGGTAATGTGACGAATACTACTACTTTGCTAGCGCCATGTCTGTATTTGCCGCACCGCGAACTCGCAACGTCATCGCGGACCTTGCCGCCCACGGCCGGTATCACTTTACCTCCTCCGAGCTTCGCTCGGCACTCGGGGTCTCCGAGCAGGCGGCACGCCAAGCGCTGAGCCGCTGCGCAGCCAAGGGGGAGATCGCAAGTCCGGCGCGTGGGTTCTATGTCATCGTACCGCCCGAATACAGGCGGCTTGGCTGCCTGCCGGCGGACCAGTTCGTCCCGGCCCTGATGGAGCACTGGAGTGCCCGCTACTATGTCGGATTGCTCTCGGCCGCGCAGTACCACGGAGCGGCCCATCATCGCCCGCAGGAATTCCAGGTGATGTTGAGGAGGAACCGGCCGGCGATCGTGTGCGGTTCCGTCAGGGTTGCCTTCGTCGCGCGCAGGGAACTCGCTGCCGTGCCAGCGGAGAGCTTCAACAATCCGCGGGGAACGGTTCTGGTCTCGACGGTGGAAGCGACGGCGGTCGATCTGGTCGGATATATGCATCGCGCCGGCGGCGTGGACCGGGTGGCAGGCATGCTTTCCGAACTCGGTGAGGATATCGATCCGGAACGGCTTGTCGAGGCTTCTGGGTCCGCCTCGATCCTTTGGGCGCAGCGCCTGGGTTACCTCCTCGAGCATGTCGGCGCTGGGGACAAAGCCATGCTGCTCAAGGAGCATGTGAGGCGGGGCGCGAGGAACTACACGAAGCTCCTGCCAGGCTCCGGTCCCGGACGTGCGCTGCGCTCCAAGGACTGGCGGCTGTTCGTGAACGCAGACGTCGAGGTGGACGCGTGATCCCGCGGGACTACATCACCCAATGGCGGGAGCGGGCGCCGTGGAGCGAGGACTTCCAGGTTGAGCAGGATCTGATCGTCAGCCGCGCCTTGGTCGAGATTTTCTCGAATGCAGCTCTGGCCTCGGCGCTGGCCTTCCGGGGAGGTACGGCGCTGTACAAGCTCTACTTGACGCCGCCCGCGCGCCATTCCGAGGATATCGATCTGGTGCAGGTCGCGCCCGGGCCCGCCGGTCCCTTGATGGACTGCTTGCGAGGCGTCCTCGATCCTTGGCTGGGCGAAGCGCGGTGGAAGCAGTCTCAAGGCCGGGTGACGCTCGGCTACCGGTTTCTGTCCGAGGACGTGCCAGCGATGAGGCTACGTCTCAAGGTCGAGATCAATACTCGCGAACACTTTGCGGTGATGGGCGTCACGAAATGCGCGTTCTCGGTTGACTCGCGGTGGTACTCAGGAATGGCGGAGATCTCGACCTTCGAGCTCGACGAGCTGCTGGCAACAAAGCTGAGAGCGCTCTATCAGCGCCGCAAGGGTCGGGATCTCTTCGACCTAGCGATGGGGCTCGCCGACGAGCGAAGCGATGCCCAACGGATCGTGGCGGGATTAGGTGAGTATATGGAGCGCGAGGGCGGTTCGGTGACCCGCGCGATGTTCGAACGGAATCTAGCGGGCAAGATCGGCGATGCGCAGTTCAATGCCGACATGAGCGCGCTATTGAGACCGGGCTTCGAGTGGCGACCGGCTGAAGCGGCGCAGACAGTATCCGAGCGGCTGATCCGGCTGCTCCCGGGCGATCCGTGGAAGGGGGAGACGGGGGCATAGGCGTAGTGTGGGACGCGTGTTGGCTCCGAAAACACGTGATGACTCGACAGTGAATCCACTCGAAGCCTATTGCTGGAGCGAGTACCGAAGGTACGCGGGCATGACGAGCTGGCGGTAAGCACACGGCGGTACTACAAGTGTTAGGCGAGAGGGGTAGGGCGCCGGCTCCGGCCCATTGGCAAAACCGATCAGACCCCAACCCACCCTAGCCGGTCGACTCAGTAGATTGAGCGTGAGTAGTATGAAGGCAATCGGTCAGGTTCGTACCCATCCGAGCGAGGTGAATAGGATTCTCCTTCGGACAACAGTGGTGTGCATCGCATTGCATCCAGCGGAGGGGAGCCCTGTGCATATCGGCAGGGCCGTAAGCCCTGTGGAGCGCCTGCAGGAGATCCAGAGGGCCCTGGGAAGTGTCTAACGGATCCTTGGCGATACTGGTGTCGCGCACCGAGGGATCTGGCCGAAAGGAAGATTTGATGGCTCTATACCGATTCAATGACAACCGTCTCCATCCAGTCGCCGATACGTCTCTTGCACGCGAAGGGATTCGTGAAACTGAGGACCTTCAGCGCACGCTTCGCAAACAGATCGGCGTCGTTTCTCCGGATACCCTCGTGATCTCCGAAGAATACAGCCAGTGGGATGGCAGTTCCAGGCGCATCGACTTGCTCGGACTGGATCGGGATGCGAATCTCGTTGTTATCGAACTGAAGCGCACGCACGACGGTGGCCATATGGAGCTGCAGGCATTGCGCTACGCAGCGATGGTGTCTGCGATGACGTTTGACAGGGCCGTCGACGCTTACCGCGAATTCATTGAACCGCTGGAGTCCGATGCCGACCCGCAGGCAAGAATTCTAGAGTTCTTGGGCTGGGACGAGCCGGATGAAGAGAGATTCGCACGTGACGTTCGAATCGTCCTAGTCAGTCAGGGGTTCTCGAAAGAGATCACTACAACGGTCATGTGGCTGAACGAGCGAGGCCTCGATATTCGATGCGTCCGGTTCGCAGCTTACAAGCACGAGGCCGACATCCTTCTCGACGTTCAGCAAGTCATTCCGCTTCCTGAGGCCACCGACTACCAGATCCAGATTCGGGAAAAGCGCCGTCAAGCTCAGGCGGTAGCAGTCCGGTCGTTGTGGAAGGAAATCAAGGGCAAGAGGCTGTTTCCGACGCTCAGCGAGAATCCCCGTCGGCCCGACACGCACGGTTTCACTGCATTTCAGATCATGCTGGACGACCCGGGAATCGTGTACGAAGATTGGGTCGAACGCTATCGAACGAAACGATCCCACGACAGGGGCCATCCGTACCGGCACTTGAGGTGGGACCTGGAGCGCGGCCGAGTCCGAATCCAAGACTAGCAGGGCACCGCAACAACGCGTACCATTCCGCCCAAGACGAATCTCTGGTCAGGGGGACGACTTGGCGATTGGAGTGTCCCCGAATGCCTCGTTGAGCCTGTTGGCGATTCCGAGTACTTGGTCAATCGCATCCCGCACCGCACAATCCCTTCCGACTCCCGTCTTGATATGGATCGGAATGTAAATCGAGTCCCCATCGTCTTGCGCCCCATCATGCGCGAATAATGTCTGCATGCTTGCCCGGTCCTGTCCCGCCAATCCACCCCACGTTGGCTCCAACCTGCACGAAATCGCTGTCATGCCCGAATGGCGCCAGAGACCCGCGGCAACTCCGACCCCGAAGCCATAGTCGTCGACTCGCAAGTAGCGGCCCTTCCAATCCGGAGTGTTCGCCCCGGTCAGTCCCTTCCGGTCGACTCGGGGGTGGTGCGCCATCCTGTCTACGATTTCCTGCGTGAGTTCCAGGTAGCGGTCGATTCCGTGATCTATTTCTAACGTCGTCCAGTCCTCGACCACTCCCTCTTCTTCCTGCCAGAGGGCGAGTCCGCGAAGCTGGCCGATGTCCGTCCTAAGTGAGCAATCCCCTGCATTCTCGGCTGCTTGATCCAGCTGGTCTAGGACATGTCTCCAATGTGTGATCGCAAGGGTCCGTCTCGTTCCCTTGATCTCGACGTTCTGGCGGCCCGCCGTCCGTCCCTCTCTCCCAAAGGCTATGCCGTACTGTTGACATCGATGCTTCAGTTCCTCCCAGATACTCGCCATCCGTCGCTCTGGCACGACGAATAGCAAGGAAGCTGGCGCGGCCTCCGGAAGGGCAGTCAGATAATCCACTGGCTGGGCAGGCGTCAGGTCAGCCCAGAACTTGTTCTCGACAAACGCTCGGATGTTGCCATCCCGGTCCTCAATCGTCAGGTCAGGGATCTTACCGATCGCTATCTGGGTCTCTGGCTTGATCTTCCCCGGCTCGAATGTCGCGAGGCCAGGGCCGCAGAGCATCTTCGCGGCAAAGTCCTTAGCGACTTCCTCTGAAGCGCCGAGAACATATGCAAGAGCCAAGGTTGCTGCGGGCTCGGGGTCTAAAGCGAACCTATGCGCAAGATAAGCAAGAATCCCCGGTCTCATGCTCCGTCTCCCCATGGCGCAATAGTCCCGCGGTCGAAAACTCGTGACACTCGCAATCGAATCTTGGGCCATATCCCCGGAGGTGGAGCAAGGGGGACCGTGGGTTTCGCGCCCCCGGAGTTGGGCTGTATTGTTCAAGTGGCCACGGATTGCAACCCGAAGAGGTCATTATCGCTACTGGCTAGCGGTGCGTCTAGCGTAATGTACTTGGTCCGCTGCGGTTGTGCCGCGAGGGGAGGGAGTCGCAGGAGAGAATCCCGGGTATCTTGTCCCCAAGATCTCTGCTGCCAAAGGAGGCTTGGGTGACGACATCTGAAGCGGTCGCGGAGCGATTGGAGTGGCTTGGCTAAGGGTCGGCTAGTAAGAGCAGTTGGCCTGGGTTGGGCCCGGAAACTGAAAATCTCATCCGGACAAGTCCTTTGACGTTCTGTGGCTTCCTACAACTCAGCGCCGAATTCTTCGACGTCAACGAGCGCAGCTGTCAGCCGCGCCCTGCCTAGACAGAGTATCTGACGACAGCGCAGGAGGCGGCAAGAGAAGGGTACAGAATTCCGACCGCGACCGAGAGAACCCACTCGGCTGAATCACAGGGCATTATTCCGAGCTCGGAATAAGCGCCACAGGTGCCCCGCGCAATCGATGGCTCGCTCTGGGTCTGCTACACAAGCTGCAATGTGGCCGATTCTCAGCTCAGCTGCCGAGTTCTGGGCGTAGTTAGTTGCCGAACCCACTCACGTTGGATACGATCCTAGTGCAGCCTCGAGTGCCAGCCCATGACTCGCAAGCAACCCAGAGATCGACGACAATTCCTTAAGGGAGCGAGCTATGCGCTCGCCTTGCCGCTGCTGCCATCGTTACCCGGAGCGTCGGCAGCGATGCCCAAGACATCGAATGGCAAGGCCAAGCGTCTGGTGTGTGTCGGCACGCAACTGGGTTTCTACAAGCCCGAGTTTTTTGCCGACAGCGATGCCCCGCGGCTGATGCAGCCCATCGCGGATGCCGGGTTGGAGGGCAAGTTCACCACCGTTTCCGGGCTCGATCACAAGGGTCCGACTGGCAACGGCCACCAACTGGTCTACACGTTGTACACCGGCCATGTTGTCCGCAGCATCTCCCTAGACCAGTTTGTCGCTCCAACCCTAGGCAGTGACACGCGCTACGAGTCCCTGCAGTTGTGCTGTGGCGAAGCTCAGCAGAAAGCGTCGCTGTCGTTTTCGGCCTCCGGTGTCCCCCTACCAGTGACGCTGCGTCCGAGTGCGCTGTACGCCCGCGTGTTCGGTGCCGGTTCGGTGGCGCTCAAGCGACAGACCTACCTGATCGATTCAGGCAAGAGCCTGCTGGACGAGTTGACTGGCGAGGCGAAGGTTGTCAGCGTGCGTGCTAACGCTCGCGATCGCAGGAAGCTGGACGAGTATTTCACATCGATCCGGGCTGTTGAGGAAAAGCTCAAGCGCCGCCGCGACTGGCTCGACAAGCCGTTTCCCGTGCCGCCGGAAGGTCTCGAACTCCCCGTTGAAGAAAATGTCGATGGATCGTTCCTGCTCGACAACGAGGATCTAATGTGGGACTTGATGGCGTTGGCAATTACGAATGACTCCACCCGCGTGATCTCGATGACCATTCCGATCACCGACCGGACCTTGATGGTTGACGGCAAGTTCATGAGCGAGGGTTACCATCGTCTCTCCCACCACGGCAACAAGCAGGAAAAGATCGATGGCTTGCTCACCGTCGAAGCACGTCATATGCAGGGTGCGGCCCGATTCCTGCAAGCCCTCAAGGACACGCAGGATGTTGACGGCAGGTCGATGCTGGATTCCACGGTTACGCTGATCGGCAGTGCGATGGGCGATGCAGCTGCACATCGCCGAACCAACTACCCGTTGTTCGTGGCAGGCGGCGGCTTCAAGCACCGACGCCACGTCACCTGTGGCGATGGTGCAGTGAAGAACACCATGGCCTGCGACCTTTACGTGACCGTGCTGCAACAGTTGGGATTTGAAGTGGACAAGTTCAGCACCAGCGAGTCCGATCTCAACGGCGTGTTGACATGATGGCCACTCCGCGGATCGGGATCGCGGCGGGACTGGTCGCTCTCGCTCCTGCATTCGGCGCGGATGCCCGGGAAGCATTCCCCAGCGAATTCACCGCCACCTACTGCCAGGCGTGCCATGGCGCCGACAACCCCAACGGCGGATTTCGCGCCGACCCCTCGGCGCATGACTTCCTAGACGAAGAGTCGCGGGAGCAGTGGGCGCGGGCCAGCGAGTTCGTGACCGCCAAGCTAATGCCGCCGTCACAGGCCCCCCAGCCTCCGGCGGACTCCAGGGAGCGATTCTCCGCTGAAGTGCAAGATTTGCTGGCATCCGGCGATCCCGAATCTTCTGGTGGCTTGGTAAGGCGATTGAATCGTATCGAGTACCTGAACACCTTGCGAGATCTGTTCCAGATCCGCGAGATCAGATTGCCGGTGACGTTCCCGGATGACCCACCGGGCCAACGTTTCGACACGATGGCCGAGGGCACGTACCTCACGCCCGGCCACCTAGACGCATACCAGCAGGTCGCAATTGACATCGCCGACCGCATGGTGCAGCTGCCGGGCATGCCCGTAGCAAAGTTTGAATCCGTCCGTGCCAGCATTGGCCAAGACCCGTCTCGCACCAAGTACTTTCTCCGGGACGGTGACGAGACCGGCCTGTACTTCACCGGGGTCAATATCGCGGGTTGGTCCGGGGCGCTGTGGGACAGGGCCTTCATCGCCCAGGCGTCGGGTGTGTACCGCGTGCGCATCAAAGCCAGCGCTGAGGCCGAGGCAGGTGCGGACGGCAAGCCACTGCGCTTGGGCTTCTATGCCCTGAATCCCGTCGACTACGACTTGCCAAAACGGGCTCTGCGGGTCGACCTGCCTCGCGTGGGAGAGCTACATGTCAGCAATCGCGAGCCGGCGATACTGGAAGCCGAAGTCCATCTCGAAAAGGGCGAGAACTTTCAGATCTACTGCGAGAATCGGCTGCGCAAGCAATATCCCCCGGCGCTGATCCGCACGCCGGGCAACACCGCCGATTTGCGAAGACTGCTAGCAACCTACCTCAACGAGTCGCAGGCATCGACCGAGCCCACGATCCGTTTCGAGAGCATCGAGATCAGCGGACCGATCGGCCCGTTGCCGAGACACGTGCAGTTCTTGGGGGGACGGGAACCGACCGCTGATCGCGCCTACATCGAAGCGATCCTGCTCCCATTGGCCGAACGCGCTTTTCGACGCCCTCTCACGCTAGGCGAGCGCGAAGACCTGATTTCGGGTGCGCTGGACCACGCACGAGAGGCGACTGCTCCCGCTTACGGCATCCACTACGGCATCCGCAAGATCCTGCTTTCGCCACAGTTCCTATACCGCGAATCTGGTTCAGGCCCTTTGGATGACTATGGGCTGTCCAGCAGGCTTTCGTACTTCCTTTGGAGCAGCATGCCGGATGCTCGCCTGCTGGAACTCGCCGCCGCTGGAAGACTCAATCAGGCAGAAGTCCTAGATGCCGAGATTGCGCGCATGGTGCAGGATACAAAGGCGCAGCAATTCGTCAAGCACTTCACCGGCCAGTGGCTAGGCAACCGCAAGGCATCCGCTGTGATGGTCTGCGACGTGCGGCATGTTTGGAGCGAGTTGATTCGCTACGGCATGGTGCGCTCGGCTGAAATGTTCTTCGACGAGACCCTGCAGCGTAACCTCTCGGTCAGGACCTTTATCGATTCGGACTTTACGTATGCCAACGAGCCGATGCGGATTGCCTGGGGTATTCCCGGCAACGAGGTGGACCTGAGACGTTTGGAGGCAGATCAAAGGCAGAGCTTGCTCTGGCCGCAGCCCGAGCGACTGGAATTCGGCTCGCTGGAGCCGGATGTCCCGGCGCATGTCAAGACGCGTGGCGGTGTGTTGGGCTTGTCGGGCGTGTTCGCAGCGACCGGGGATGGCGTCGAATCCTCGCCCATCCTGCGTGGCGTTTGGGTCTTGGAGAATCTGCTCGGGCGCCCCCCGCCGCCCCCGCCGAGCGATGTGCCGGCTTTGGTGGCTGACATTTCACAAGCGACGAGTGTGAGAGAAGTCTTGTCGGCGCACCAGAAGATTCAGTCGTGCGCGGTATGTCACGCTGCAATCGACCCGATCGGGCTTGCGCTCGAGAATTACGATGCGGCCGGGGGCTGGAGAACAGAGTACTACCGAGAGGAGGGCTCGACGAGCCCGCGGCTGCCGGTGCAGACTGTCAGCCAAATGAAGGACGGCACGAAGCTGAAGGGTGCGCGGGACTTGAAGGACTACATCATGGCCAATCCGGCGGAGTTCACCGGGACACTGACCGGCCTGTTGATCGAGTACGGTACGGGCAGGGAACTGACCGCACGCGATCGGCGGACGGTTCAGCAAATCGTAGCCGAGGAACCGTCAGACGGCTACGGGTTTCGAGACCTGATTGCGCGGGTAGTCTCGAGCGAAGCATTCGCAACCAGAATGTAGCGATTTGCGTTTGTTCAGTGAGTTAGCAGCGAATAGTTCTTGGACTTCGGGAGTTCGCTCACCTTTCGGAAGAACTCGGTTTCGGTCATACTGCTTGGCCAATCGAGGTTAGCGGAAACCACGAATCGCCCTTTCGCACCGTTTGTTGCGGGCGCGACTCTTACCGCTCCGAGTGCCTCCAGCCTGACGAGATCTCGGGTCAACGCCGCACTAGGATATTTGCGAGTGCGGTAGTGGTCGTGCAGTTCCGTTGCTAATGTCAGAACTTCCATGGCCTGATCCTTGTCGAGGAGATAACCAAGGAGAGCGAGCTGGCGCTTGATGATGATGCGCTTGCGTGTGCTCGCGAGCCTAACAACCAACTCGTTGACGAAGTTTCGGAACATCTCCTTTGAGACTTCGTGCCGCAGCATCTCTGTCAATCTCGAGACCTCTGCTTCGACGCCGCCCAGTGCGAAGATCAGGAACGGCGTGAATTCATGCTTCCCACGCCTAGTTTCTGCGAGCTTTGAAAGGTAGTCTTCTTTGGCTTCGTGATAGAAGTTCGACATAGGCACGAATAAGACGTCTTTCAGACCGGCCCGCTGCAACATTAGCGCTTCGAGTGCCCTTGCGGTACGCCCGTTGCCGTCTTGCAACGGGTGCATCGCGGCGAAATGGTAGTGGGTAGCAAACGCTTGGATCAGGGGATCGTGGTCTCGAAATGTCGTCGCAGCCTCTTTCGCCAACCGTTCAAGAGCTTCTGCGCATGGTCTACCACCGGGCACGCCACGATGTCTGGGGGATCCAAACGTAACGTTCTGATCAGCTTTCCTCAAAACTCCGGGCTCGCAATGGTCGTCATCACAACCCGTGACCACCAAACGCTGGAGATGTTTGATGAGATCGGTCGAGACCGGCCGATCGTCCGGTACGCCAGCAACTCACTTGTACGTCTTGAGTGCCGAGTTAGCCTGTTTCTGAGACCTTGTTACGAGTTCCGCATGTGTCTCTGCTTGCAGCGCCTTGTCGAACTCGTTGCCTAGGAACTCTGCCCCTTCAATTTGGGAAGTGCCCGAGATCTCCATTTTCAACTGGATGCGTTGAAGTTCTTTAGCCCATCGCCGCTGGAATGGCATCATCTTCAACGCCTTGATTGAGGCTTTCGCGTTTACTAGGTGTTCTCGGACTGCCTTTTCGTCGTAGGAGATCCAATAGTCGGGCAAGTGGTACTGAATTGCACCGGACACTTCCCTAGGACAGCAAATTTTCTTGCAGAAAATCTGTGACGTAGATGCTACCATAAATTATTGAAACTAAATATATTAGAAGCGGGAAATCCCATGATCGGAAGCTCGTTCTCGCAAAAAATTCTGCAGAAAATTTCGCTTTGCGCACTTGCTGCGACGACATAGACGGTGCGTGTGAGCTTGTTGCGGATGCTCTCACACTCTTGGCGCTAGCCTGCGTGCTAGAGTGAGCTTGCTGGGCTAACTTGCGACTCGCCTACGCCCGTGGCTGCTTGCTTGGCCATCGCTGCGCGGATCCGCGACCCCGAGCCGCTCCGTACATCCGACTGAGACACACCATGCGCATTGCCACATCAACAGCCCTGCTTGCCGCGGCGGCCCTTTGCTCCTGCACGACGGAACTGCCTGAACAGCCGCCGAACATCGTGTTGATACTGGCCGACGACTTCGGCGTGGGCGACATCCAGGCCCACTACCCAGACAACAAGATCGTTACTCCGTACTTGGACAAACTCGTTCAAGAGGGCATGAGCTTCACCGATGCCCATAGCCCCTCGGCAGTCTGCACACCGACCCGCTACGGATTGCTGACCGGGCGCTATTCTTGGCGCACGCGCCTGCAGGAGTGGGTGCTGGCGGCCTACGAACCGCCGCTGATCTCCGAAGATCGTCCCACGCTGGCGGGTATGCTCCGCGAGCAAGGTTACGAGACGGCTTTGGTTGGCAAGTGGCATCTCGGCTGGGAATGGCCGGGTCCACAGCCGAGCCGGATGACCGAGGCGCGCAATGGCCAGAAGACCTTGGAATGGGATCTGGACAAGCCCGTTCAGAACGGTCCGACCACTAGGGGGTTCGACTACTACTTCGGCGTAGACCTGCCCAACATGCCACCCTTCTCCTACGTCGAGAACGACATGGTAAGTCCCCCCGCGACTTCCACTTACGTCTACGACGAGTCCGAGGGGGTTGTGCTGCCGCGGCGCTTCGAGGGCAGCCCCATGGCTCCGGGCTGGCGACTCAGGGAGATCGTCCCCGAGCTCACGCGACGGGCGGTGCAACAGGTCCACTCGCGGGCTCAAAGCGACAAGCCGTTCTTTCTGTTCTATTCAATGACCTCTCCGCACGAGCCGATCTCGCCATCCCCGGCTTTCCAAGACAAGAGTGGCATTGCCCCGATCGCGGACTTCGTGATGGAGACTGACTGGTCGGCGGGCCAAGTCATTCAAGCCGTGGATGATGCGGGGATCGCGGACAACACCATCGTGATCTTCACGGCGGACAACGGGCATTCGCACTACACCGGATGGGAGCCGCTGGTCGAAGCCGGTCACATGCCCAGCGGTCCGTACCGCGGGCACAAGGGCGATATCTGGGAAGGCGGACATCGAGTGCCGCTGGTGGTCCGCTGGCCGGGGCGGATCGCGGCCCACTCCCAGAGCGATCAGCTAGTCAGCTTAACGGACATCTTCGCGACAAGTCTTGCAGTGGTTGGGGCGGACCTGCCGCAGGACGGTGCCGAGGACAGCATCGATTTCCTAGCAGCCGCGTTTGGCGAGCAAGCAGCCGACCGGAGGACATCCCTGGTGAGTCACTCCAATCACGGCGAGTTTGCCTATCGCGATGGACCATGGAAGCTGGTATTCCGCAACAGCGGATCGAATTTGGAGAAATCCCGCGGCAAGCCCACCGTGCCAGAACTCTACAATCTGGCTGAGGACATCGCCGAATCCAACAACTTGGCCGGCGAGCGCCCGGAAATGGTCGCAGAGCTTCGAGCGAAGTTCGAGGCCGTGATCAACCTAGGTGCGACCCGCGCAGGGATTGCAGCGGGAAACGATGCCGATGTGCAGTACGCCACCACGCAGGAGGTACGCTGGGCACCCGCCGCAGAGCAACTCTAGAGAGCTCCTCGAATCGAGGGATAGCTTCCGGGAATGGGATCGCTAGCTTGACGTTGAGGCTACCAAGCATGATGAAGGCCCTACGAGCAAGCCAAGAATTCATACGTCATGCTCAATGATTGCCGGATGCGTGCCGATTACGCACTCCGAGATTAGATCGCCGACCAATGCGGCTTGATCGGAATTTCCCGGAGGCAGCCCGATAATCTCTGCATGCGAAGGGTCGGCACCGAATCCTTCAGTCGCCTCAAGTGGATCGTGGACTACGCGCAGAGTGTCTAGCTCCTTGGCAACCGCGCGTATGACAGTGCCGACGTTCATTTCTGCAAAACGACCGTTTGGCTTTAGACGAAGACGGAACAAACGTCGCACTTCGCCCAACTGATGGTTCTTTCCTAGTCCAAAGGCTTCGAGCCAGTTGACAGATAGACCTGTTTCGTCTGGCCTGGCGGAGCGCAAACGGAAGTCCGAACCGTCAACGGTCCCATCCTCTTGGATCATGCTCGGCTTGACGTATCGGACGATTCGGTCGCCCGTGGGCAGGTCGACTCGCATCATTCTGAGAGTAACGACCACAGTTCGAAGGCATCGATCTGCCGCGCCAGCCCTTGCAACGAATCGCGTCCGGTGACCCTCGAAATCGACTGTCCATGGTTGCGCCACTTGAAGATCACATACTGGATCATCTTGCCGCCAAGGAACTGCAAGCCTAGACGGGAGCCCTGTTCATCCTTCCAGATTGCTCTCAGGTTTCCGTTATCCATCAACACCAAGCTGCCTTGCCGAATGTCAGGCGAGGAACGAACAAACTGCCAGAAATCGATTTCGGAGGGAAGGTTCAGGACATAGCCGTCATCGACAGCTTCGTTCTTCAAGAACCTGATTCGAGATGTGTAGGCATCGGCCTTTTCACCGAGGGCTCCAGTCTCAGCAGCATTAAGAATTGGATTGTTGGTGCTATCCGACGCAACTGCCTCTGCATTGAACCGTACCCACGTTCGGACCGAGCCTTGTGGCCCACCATCGTCTTGGCTGGAAGATGTGGATCCACTAGCCTGGTCAGCAACCCATATCAGTCTTGGTGCGCGACCCCTTTCGTCAATGCGAAAGTGCCCGCGTCCTCGAACGCAGGAGCCTTCCAAGTCCATCACTGCCGACAGGCTGTCCAGCCTGCTCGCGTGTCCAGATTCCGACTGTTCCGACAGCATTATCCGTCTTCCTCTTCTGCCAATACAGGAACAAACAGCACAAATCCGCTCGCTCCGACAACGCCTGCGTCGCCAATCTCGTAACCCTTGCCGCCTTCTCCCCCCCCTCCTCCTTTACCGACCCTAATTTCGAAACGATCGCCGACAGACAGGTCAGCTAGTTCAACGATCCGAGATTCGCCTGGAAAGCCCTTGCCTCCCTTGCCGCCGTCTGACGTGAGGCGGCCCTCGGCCGGAGGCACAGCCGCGCCATTGCCGCCGTCGCCGCCATCGCCGTAGTGGCATCCCTTGCCGTGCACACCCTTGAGAGGATTGCCTTCGTGCAGACCACCGCCACCACCACCGCCACCCCCATTGCCACCCGCAGCCTTGTATGTCGTTTCTCCACGCTTCACGCTGGTCGCTCGGCCGCCGCCGCCACCGCCGCCGCCTCCCGCGCCGTACAGGTTGAGACCTTCGAGGCAAAATGCACCACCACCGCCGCCGCCGCCACCTGCCGCTCCTGCGATGAACAGTAGGCCATGCGATTCCTTCCACGGCCATTCGAAGACTCCAGACTCGACAATGCGCCTATGCCCTCTTGTCTGCATCCGATTTCTCTTTCAATTCTGATGGCGATGTTGTGCCCAACAGTTACAACAGGTGCTTATGTCGCTGCTACATTCGCATCAGCCGCCCGCGCTCATACGCAGTCGGCGTTCGCACATCAGAACGTCTGTGCCGCTTGTATTGTAAACCGGTGCTGCTTGCCTGCTAGTTGCGGAAGGAACCCCCGGGCAGGTTTCGTAGCGCGCTTGCGCGGGCATTATTGCCCTGTGATTCGAACACAAGCTCGCAAGGCGTCCCCTGAGAGCCGATATGACGCGATGCGGTGTAGAATGCTCGCTGTGCGCGGCCCAGTGAGGCCGCGAGGATTCTCGCCATGTCGCCCAAGACCACTCACCGTCGTCACTTTCTCATTAGCGCCGCTGCCGCCAGCGCCGCTACCACCTTCGCGTTCCCTTCGAACGAAACCGTAAACATTGGCTGCATTGGTACCGGCGGTCGCTGTCGCAGGCTGATGACGAATCTGGCCGGGGTGCCCGGAACGCGGATCACGGCGGTCTGCGACATCTGGGATGAGGCCCTCGATCAGGCGAGGCAGATCGCTGGCAGCGGTGCTTTCGTGACTAGGGATTACCACGAATTGCTGGCCCGCACTGATGTTGATGCGGTCCTAATCGGCTCGCCCGACCACTGGCATGTTCCCATGACAGTGGACGCTTGCAACAGCGGCAAGGACGTGTATGTGGAAAAGCCCTTGACGCATGACCTCGGCGAAGGCGACGCTGTGATTCGAGCACAGGATGAGAACCAGAGGATTGTTCAGGTTGGCACCCAGCAGCGCAGCATGCCGCAGTTCGAGATGGCGCGGAACATTCTCAGGGAGGGCAGGCTCGGCACGGTCCACAAAGTGCATATGACCTGGAACCGCAATAGCCGGTCCGAGCGTGCGGGCGCGGACGAGATTGATTCTTCCTCGCTCGATTGGCGGCAGTTCTTGGGCAACGCGCCACTGCAGCCTTTCGATGGCTACCGCTTTAGGAACTGGCGCTGGTTCTGGGACTTCGGTGGCGGCATCCTCACTGACTTGATGGTGCATTGGATCGATGCTGTCAATTGGCTGCTCGACCTGCCCGATCCGGCCTTGGCCACCACGATCGGGGACACATTCGCAATGGATCGCTGGGAGACGCCGGACACGATCCAGACCCTGCTGCGCTACCCCGACCGGGAGCTCCAAGTCTATTTCGAGGGCACGTTCGTAAACCAGCGCAACAAAGCCATGGTCGAGATCATGGGCACCAAGGGCACGATGTACTTGGACCGAGGGCGCTTTCAGATCCACCCGGAACCTGGCAGCGGTCTGGACGCCGAACTGTTCGAGCCCGGGACTGGGGAACGCGGAGCGGACTTCGATGTGAATGGCGAGACCCCCCACTTACAGAATTGGATTGACGCGGTGCGCAGCCGCAACAAGCCCAACACGCCCGCAGAAGAGGGTGTTAGGGCTTGTGTGAGCGCCCACTTGGCCAATCTCGCTTTCCGCACCGGTCAGGTGGCTCGATTGGAAAACCTCAAGCGAGGTGGCCTTGCTGGCTAAGCATTTCCCGAGGAGAGCTGTGAATCAGGTGAGCCCGAGGCTGGGCGCTGTTCGACCGCGCTAAGTGTGACCCGAAACGGGCCCGCAGTCGATCAGGCTCGACTATGCGAGCAAGTCCC
This sequence comes from Bryobacterales bacterium, assembly GCA_965207255.1. Classification (GTDB taxonomy): domain Bacteria; phylum Acidobacteriota; class Terriglobia; order Bryobacterales; family UBA6623; genus VXMF01. Next base: position 4,771,431 of record OZ242276.1, read on the forward strand.
GCACGATTTCGCCGTGGACGTCGGTCAGCCGATAATCCCGGCCGGCGTGGCGAAACGTCAACTTGGTGTGATCCAAACCGAGCAGGTGAAGGATGGTGGCATGCAAGTCGTGGAAGTGGACCTTGTTCTCCACGCCGTAGTAGCCGTACTCGTCGGTTCGGCCATATGTAATGCCTGGCTTGATCCCGCCCCCGGCTAGCCACATCGTGAAGCCGTGCGGGTTGTGGTCGCGGCCATCGGCGTTCTCAGCCGTGGGCGTGCGGCCGAATTCGCCGCCCCAGATGACGAGGGTCTCGTCCAATAGGCCACGTGCCTTGAGGTCCTTGACGAGACCGGCGATGGGCTTGTCCACCTGGGCGCACATCTCGGTGAGCGAGTTCTTTAGGTCGAAGTGGTGGTCCCAGCCGTTGCTGTTGCACTGCACGAAGCGCACGCCGCTTTCACTGAAGCGTCGCGCCATGAGGCACTGGCGGCCAAAATCCTCAGTCACCTGATCGTCCAATCCGTACATCGCCTTGGTGGCGGCGCTCTCAGAGCTAATGTCTTGGACCTCCGGCGCCTCCGTTTGCATGCGGAACGCGAGTTCGAACGTCGCGATGCGATCCTCCAACTCGGGGTCCGATCCTGTACGGGCCAATTGGCGGCGCGAGACATCCGAGAGCATGTCGAGCTCCAGCCGCTGCAGACGAGTACGATTCCCGTCACCGATGAACGGGAAGCGAGCCTCATTTGCCTTGACGTTGCCGTAGCCCAGCGGCGTGCCTTGGTGGGCCGCCGGCAGGAAGGCCGAGCCGAAGTTGTTTGCACCGCCTTCTGCCAAGGCTTGGCAGATGGTGATGTAGCCGGGCAGGTTCTGGTTTTTCGAGCCAAGGCCGTAAGTCAGCCACGATCCCATGGCCGGTCGGATAAAGGTGTCGCTACCGGTGTGCCATTCGAGCACGGCGCCGCCGTGGCGCGGGTTAGTGCAGTGCATCGAGCGCACAATCGCCAAATCGTCCACGATGCCGGCTACGTGCGGAAAGAGTTCGCTGACCTCGGCACCGCTCTGGCCGTGCCGTTTGAACTCGAACGGCGAGCCGATCAGGTCGCCGCCACGGCGCGGGAACGAGATGATGCGCGGTTTGGCGAAGGGCAGGGGCTTGCCGCTGTCGCGGTTAAGGATCGGCTTGGGGTCGAAGGTGTCGATGTGCGACGGGCCGCCGAACATGAAGAGCATGATGACGCGCTTGGCGCGCGGCGCGAAGTGCGGTTCGCGTAGTGCCAGCGGTCCGGATGCGCCGGCTTCTTCGGCGAGCAGCGAAGTTAACGCGAGCCAGCCGAAGCCCGCGCCCATCTGTTTGAGAGCCTCGCGACGCGAGGCTCTGCTTTCGCTGAAATGGGACTGCACTGTCGGCATCATTGTACGTAGACGAACTCGTTGGACGCGATCAAGATGCGACACATCGCCTTCCAAGCTGCGGCCCGATCCTCCGCGGCTGTCTGGTAGCGGTCCAAGAACGCGCTCCAGCTTTCAATCTCTTCGGCCCCTGCCGGACGCGAAAAGGCGATTTCGTGCGCCAGCCTAATGCGCTCGGCAACGCTGCCGGGGGCCTGTCGCGCGAGTCTTGCGGCGAAGCCGTTGGCAGCGTTGCCCACTGCGTCGGAGTTCAGCATGAAGAGCGCCTGCGGCGCGACCATCGTCGAACCGCGGTCGCCGTTGGAGGTGGAGGGGCTGGCGAAATCGAAGGCCGCGAACATCTCGTACAGGGCGCTGCGCAACACCGGAAGGTAGACGGAGCGGCGGCGCGAGTCGTATAGGGCCGGATCCCGCGAATACGACTGCGCGTTGAGGTTGGCAAAATTCTTGTGCCGCATGGTCTTGCCCCCGCTCGCAAGGTCCAGGCTGTCAGAGACGGTCAGTAGCGCATCGCGCAGCGTCTCGGCTTCCATACGACGGCGATTGGCGCGGCTGAACTGGCGGTTGTTCGGGTCGGTCTGCGCAAGTTCGCCCGGCTTGGCCGCAGGGCGCTGGTAGGCGTCTGAGAGCATGATCAGGCGGTGCATTGACTTGACTGACCAGCCACCTGTTTGAAACCTCAGTGCCAGCCAGTCCAGCAGTTCCGGATGGTCCGGAGTCTCGCCAAGCTTGCCGAAGTTGTCGGGCGTTCGCACGAGGCCTTCGCCGAAGTGCCATTTCCAGATCCGGTTAACCATCACGCGCGCTGTCAGCGGGTGGTCCTTGGAGGTCAGCCAGCGCGCCAGCTCCAGCCTTCCGCTGCCTTGAGAGCCGATTGGACTCTGCCGCTCTCCGCCGAGAATTGCGGGAAAGCGGCGCGGGGCGATTGGTCCGGGCGTGAGGTGGTTGCCGCTGATCATCAGCGGCAGATCCGCGACATCCCCTTCTGCAACGGCCATTGCCTTGGGGATGCTGAAGTACTCGGCGAGAGCGTCATCCTCGGCTGCCTGCTGCGCCTCGACCACATGCTTGGGAGTGGTTGCGCGGTTGTAGTTGGTGACGAAATCGTTGTGGTAGTCGAAGCGCTTCTCGATCTCGGAGAGCCGGCGGTTCTCTGCCGCGCTGACGAGCGCCGTGGCGTTGAGCTTGGACGTGACCCGGTAGGTGAGTACGGTCTTGGTGCTAGTGAAGATGCCCAGCATCGAGTAGTAGTCGGCACTCCGAATGGGGTCGAACTTGTGATCGTGGCAGCGGGCGCAATCGACGCTCAGCGCCATGAATGCCCGGGCAGTGGTAGCCAACTGTTCGTCGGCGAAGTCCAGCTTCTGCTTGACAGGGTCGTCTTCGCCGACCATCTTGGGGCCGAGCATGAGGAAGCCGGTTGCGATCAATCCCTCGGCGCGGTCGGCGTCGCCCCAGTCCGTGAAGATGTCCCCGGCGAGCTGCTCGCGCACGAACTGGTCGTAGGGCTTGTCGTGATTGAATGCCCGGATCACGTAATCTCGATAGCGCCAAGCGTCGCCGTGGACGATGTTGTCGTCCATCCCGTTGCTATCCGAATAGCGCGCCACGTCCAGCCAGTGCCGGCCCCAGCGCTCTCCGTAGCGAGGCGAGGCGAGCAGTCGATCAACCACCCGCGCAAAGGCGCCTTCTGACCGATCCCTCAGGAATGCACGGACTTCGTCCGGCGTGGGCAGCAGGCCGTGCAGGTCTAGGGTGGCTCTGCGGATCAGCGTTCGCTTGTCGACGGCTCCATACGGCTCCAGCCCGGCCCTTTCGTGGCCGATTCCAAGCAAGGCGTCGACGCCCGAAGTGCCGGGTGGCATGGTTGCGGGAGCGCGCAGCGGCTGGAAGGCCCAATGTGACCGCTCTTCGGCTGTGAATCCATCCGATTCCGAGATGGCCTCTGGCCCCGCTGAGGGCTTGGGCTCGTTATCCGGCCAGTTCGCGCCGGTGTCCACCCATTTGGTCAGCACCGCGATGTCGCCGAGCGGCAGCTTCGACTTTGGCGGCATCTGCAGCAGTGTGTCATGATTGATCGCGTGGATGAGCAGGCTCTGGGCGGCCTTGCCCGGCATCACTGCTGGTCCCGAACGGCCGCCCTTGAGAATGCCAGCCAGCGAATCTAGGCGGAGCCCAGCCTGCCCCTCGCCCGAGTGCGGGCCGTGACAGGCGAAGCATTGGTTCGCTAGGATCGGGCGGACGTGCTTCTCGAAGAATGCGTGGTCTTGGGCATTGCCAAGCGCTGGCACGAGTCCAACCAGCGCCGCGATCCACGCGGCTGTCGCCCGCGAGGCCATAGGTTTAGGCAAAGCGTAGCATGAGCGCCATCGATTGGACCATCGCCGTAGCGCTGAATGCAGGGATCATCCTGTACGGAGTCGTTCGCGGGCGCGACACCAAGACCAGCGCCGATTGGTTCTTGGCCGGGCGCAGCTTGCCGTGGTGGATGATCGGGCTGTCCCTGTACGCCACTGCTATCGACGCCAGTGATCTCGTGGCCGACGCCGGTGGCACGTATGCCGTTGGCATGAGCTACTTGGTAACCAACTGGGTCGGTGTGACCCTGGGCTGGTTCCTGCTAGCAAATTGGATCGCCCTGCCAATGTACCGTGCGGGGATGTATACAAATGCGGAGTATCTCGAAGCCCGATTTGGGCTATCCGCCCGCGTCATCAGCGCCTTGGTGCAGGCCCTTTATCGCACGCTTGTCTTGGCGATCATCGCCACAACGCTCTACCTTCTACTTGCGATTGTCTGCGGGCTGGGCGCGGCCGCTTGGTGGGGCGTCGTGCTCATCGCTGTGCTGGCAACTGCCTATACAGCGCTAGGCGGTTTGCGCGCGGTGGCTATGACGGATGCGCTGCAAAGCGTCGTGATGGTCGTTGCATCAATCGCTCTGTTCTTTACGGTCTGGATGGCTGTCGATGGTTGGGGCGGGGCTGAGGCTAAGCTGGAGCGTTACGAACCCGGCTTGTCGGCGCACCTGCTCCACGCGGGCACGGACGACGTCGCCGTCGAAGGGGTAAAGGGAGAATCCCCGGAAGCCGTAGCGCGCCGCCTGTTGTTGGGGGGCGAGCTCAGCCCGGATGGGGGTGAGATTGTTACGCGCAGCCCGGCTTGGCTGGTCTCGCTGGCATGGTTGATCATTGGTTTGGGCTATGCCGTGGTCAACCACACGCAATCGATGCGCCTGTTCGGGGCGCGCAGCGAGTGGGACATGCGCATGGCTGTGGTGGTGTCGGGACTGGTGTTGCTGGTCTTGAACTTCACCAACCTGTCAGTCGGCATCTTCGGACGAGCGCTCTACCCGGATCCGAGCTTGATGCCGCTCGCTGCGGAATTCCAGGTGCGGGACTCGACCTTCCCGCTGATCGTCCGCGAACTGACTTCGGTCGGCATGCGGGGGATGATCGTGGCGGGCGTGGTCGCCGCGTGTTTTTCGACGTTCGACTCGATCGGTTCCACTGTGCCCTCGCTGCTGGTGCGCGATGTCTTCGCCCGATTGTTCGTCAAGGATCGGCCTGACAGCTACTACGTAGCCGTGAGCCGCTGGCTCACTCCGCTCGTCATCTTGGGATCGTTCGCGTTCGTGCCACTTCTAATGCAGGAACGGGGCATGTTGATGGTGTTTCTCGACTGGGTAGGGGCGTTCGTGGTGCCTCTGCTGGCTGTCTATTTGATGGGCGCGTTCACGCGAGTCCACCGGTCCAGCGCGACTTGGGGCCTGGCCGTGGGCATAGCGTACGGCAGCCTCAAGTTGCTGGCACCTGTGCTGGCACTGCGTTTCGACATCGCGCTCTTGCCTGCTGTGATGGTGAACAACTACGCCAGCACCGTCATTAGCCTGCTGCTGACTGTCTCCGCCATGCTAGCCGTGTCGGCTGTGCGCGGCTGGGAGCCTTCAAGCCAGCCCCGGGATCTTGTTCAAGAAGGCTGGTTGCGCGACAGCCGGATCCAGATCGCCGTGACCGCAGGGAGTGGGCGTTCCGTGTTATTGCCGGTGCTCCTCGCCGGGGTGATTGTTACGAGCGGGGCGGTGCTGAGCTTCGTTGTGTTTTGGTAGGCCAGCCGCACGAACCACGCGATTGCATCATGAAGATTCGCGACATCGAGGTCATCAACCTACGCTTCGAGTACCCGCCCGAGCGACGGTTTCACTATGCCGGCGGAATCTGCACGGGCCGCCTTACAAGCGTAATCACGGTCTACACCGACGAGGGCGTGGTGGGCTTGGGCTCGGTCTACTCGCACCCAGATCTGGTGCGGACGATCGTCGAAGGTCAGTTGCGTCCGCTGTTGGTTGGTGCTGACCCGCTTGAGATTGGGTCCTGTTGGCAGCGATGCTCCGCGCTGACGCGCTGGTACGGACGCAAGGGTGTTGCAGTCTCGGCCCTGGGTGGCATTGATATCGCTCTGTGGGACATCAGGGGAAAGGTCGAGGGCAAGCGGATCTGCGACCTGCTGGGTCCAGCCAGGGAGTCCGTGCCGGCCTATGCCAGCGGGCTGCTTTGGAAGCGCGAGGTTGCTGAACTCAAGGATGAGGCTCAGTCTCATCTCGGGCAGGGTTTCCGCGGCGTCAAGATGCGGTTGGGGAAGGATCGAACCTATGATCTGGCCGCATTGGAAGCCGTGCGCAAGGCCATTGGCCCGGAAGTGCGTCTGATGGTGGACGGCAATGCCCGTTATTCGCTCGACGAGGCGCGTAGGATGGCTGCGGCGTGGCTCGCAGCCGGGGTGTTCTGGCTAGAAGAGCCTTTCGGCCCCGAACGGCCCGACGCGTTCCGAGCCTTGCGGCCTAGCATTCCGGGCATTCCGCTGGCGGCGGGGGAGAACGAGTTCGGACGCCAAGGCTTCAAGGAACTCGTCGATGGTGGCGTGGTCGACATCGCGCAGCCAGATTGCTGCCGGTGTGGCGGGTTGACGGAGGCGTTGCGCATAGCAGAAGACGCAGCCGAGCGCGAGGTAAAGATCGCCCCGCACACTTGGAGTGACGCAGTTGCGCTCACGGCCAACATGCACTTGGTGGCGGCGACGCCCGACGCCCTTACCGTCGAAGTGGACCAGACGGGGAATCCGTTCATCGAAGAGCTGCTCGTCGATGGCCCGCGGATCGTGGCTGGGCAGGCTGTGTTGCCGAAGGGGCCCGGCTTGGGAGTCGAGTTGAACCCGGACACTGTTCGCAAGTACACCGTCCCGCGCGGGCGGGCCACGCCTCCCGGCAATTATTCCGATATGGTCTTCATGTAACTGCGGCAGGAGACGATGAGATTGGACAAATGACCGCATCGGGCTAAACCTGCGCCTAGGACCGCTTCTTGGCGGTCATCTGCCAGATCTACGTCAGCGGGTAGCGAGCGCGGATCCTCTGCCACGTGCTCTTCCCTGACAGTGACGTGCCTTTGCCACTCGACGGGACACGAGATGGCGCTTGAATCAGAAACGCACCTGGAAGAAAGACCTACCGAGAATGCGCGATTCAGGAGCCCAATCGCACTGGCGGTACCGCACGCCACTCCTTTGCTCGTTCACGGAGAGCTTCTTCGTAAATTGGCCAGTCATGGAGTGTCGCGGGATCGAAATCGGCCCCGTTGGGCCAGACAATCGTGTGGACTTCAGGGTCCACCCTCACTTGGTCGAAGAATGACCGATCTAGGAGAGGGCCGTACATCTCGCCGGCTATGACGGGACGAAAGTCGATACTTTGCCGCGTGCCGTCTGCGAATGCGACCTCAAGCGTGTAGTCTCCGACGATTCGTACTCCCGTGACGCGGTGGATTGCGTGATTCATTACACTACCTCAGCGGCTGGATTGGCTTCGGAAGTCGACCTGCCTGCAACTTGCTCCAATCGTCTTCCAGTTCATCTTGATGCAGTTGTGCCCACGCCTCAACCAGTCGGCGCTGCTTTCGGGGTATGCTCCCCGCAATCAGATCAACGGGATCCAACGCTAAATTTCCGATGGCGTTCTGATAGTACGCGTGAAAGTGTTGCCTATGGTGCGGTTCGCCCACCTCCATGAACATCCGAATGACGATGCCGAAGAACCGACTGATCTCTGGCACAGTCGCATTCTATCTACAATCCTGGCTGCTAACTCCTTGGCACCGCGATACCTAGTTCCATCGAATTCCAGGGTGAATCTACGGCTCAGCCAGATCCTCAGGTACCGAGAGTGTGTCGATGCCGGTGGAAATACGAGAAGCTTATCCTGGCGCAATAGGCCAAACGATGGAGAGCAGCGAGCCTTCTCACTGTCCATATCCAACAGTTGAATAGCCAGTCGATCATAGCGGGCGTTACATCTCTTGGGAGAGGGCCTAGGCTTAGCCCGGTGACAAGCCGGCGGTGATTGGTGGGGAACGGGCGCGAATGATTGCGAGCGTGGAAATGTGTCCGAGCACATTGATGCAAGGACTGGCCCACGCTGGCAGTCGAGTAGGACCTGAGTGAGTTGGAGGCCAAGACAATGCAGCTCATTGGCCGACCGGTGACGCAGATACCTGTATAGATGTCCGGCACTGTCGCGGAAAACGACATCGTGGCTCCGAAGCAGGCCGTATGCGCGCTCGCAAGCTTCGGGAGCAGGGCATTCGCAGAGCTAGCTGACGTTGATGAGGTTGATTCGGAATTGGGTAAGCTGATCGAGGGTCGGCGTCGCTGAGCCGCAGGCATCGCTGTCACCATGCGGTCGGCTGAACTTTCCGTCGCCGGATCACACTAATAGTCTCAGAGCATTTTCGAAATGGTTACCAAGCTCTATACCGAACCAGAACTGGACGCACTCCGGTCGATGCCAAAGCGGATCAACAATCCCCGTGCACGCTGGCTGACAAAGCCTAAAGCGAGGCCCTCCCACCGGCAACGTAGCTTTCAGTTGACGGGCGGAGACGACGAGAACGTGCGCTTTCTGGTCTATTAGCGGCAGAATCTGGAGGACCAACAGGATTTCTCGTGCGGGATTTCTTACCTGCCTCGCGGCGCTCAGCCGCTGACTCTGGCGCGTTACAATGGGCCAAGTCACGAGCACGGTGACATCGCGTATCGCCCGCACGTTCATCGTGCATCGGCGAAGATGATCGCTGCGGGAAGAAAGGCGGAGTCCGACGCGACAGATACGGACCGGTTTGAGACTGTGGTCGGTGCGCTGGCCTGTCTGGTGGAGGACTTCCACGTGAGTGGTCTCGAGGTTCGGCACGACGAACTGAGATTGGTGCTGTGACCCTCGATAGAGACGCCCTCCGAGCCCTGTTATGCGAGCGCCTCTGCGAAGAAGTGCGAGTCGAGCCGCGCCCGGATGGTGCGCTCATGTTGCGCACGCATTTTGCGTTCCCCGACGGCGACCGCCTGCCGATCCACGTATCCGAGTCAGCGGCGGGAGGCCTTCGGCTGTCGGACCGTGGACATACGCTGATGCGCATTAGCTACGACCACGATGTCGATTCCTTTATGGACGGTACCCGCGGAATGATCCTTGAGCGCATAATGGGCGAGACGGGGCTTCGCTGGGATGGCGATCGTGGGGTGCTGTGCGTCGACACCGCGCCCGAGCGCCTGCCGGAGGCTATCTTCGCTTTCGGGCAGGCGCTGACTAGAGTCTATGACCTGACTCTGCTCTCGCGTTCCAACGTCGGCTCCACGTTCTATGACGATTTGGCCGACCTCCTCTTGACGCATGTGGACGAAGCCCAGATCGAACGCGACTTCCAGCCGGATGTGCCCAATGCTGACGCCTATCCGGTGGACTATCGCATCGAGGGAAAGAGCGGCATCCCGCTGTTCCTCTTTGGTGTGCCGAATCGCGATAAGGCGCGGCTGACCACGACCGAGTTATCGTACTTCCACAGGCACGCGTTGCGTTTCGAGTCTATTCTGGTCTTCGACGACCAAGCCGCGATTCCGAGGATGGACCTTGCAAGGCTATCGGATGTCGGCGGAGAAATGATTTCATCGCTCGCATCGGGTGACGACCTGAGCCGGAAACTCCTGCAGCGTGTTGCGGTATGACGCGCGCGGGGTCTTTTTCGGGCATGCATCAGCGGAACGTTACCAACTCGGGGGAGGAGGCTAGGTGAGGCGTCTCGTTGAATCCGTCCAAGGAGAGGCGCGACCCATGGAACAAGAAGCTTGCTAGGGACGAATTGCGGACCCGCCAATTGATGTCCAATGCTGCACGCGCCGGTGCTCCTAGGCACGACTGCAGGGCTACGCCGATGGGGCCGCCAGAGGTGAACGCGACCAAGCGCATCCCACGTCCCGGCGTTGCGCGCAACTGCGCCAGCGTCTCCTCTACGCGCTCCCGGAATTGCTGCCACGGTTCCAAGCCCGGCTCTCGCATCTTGCCTTCGACCCAGCGCTCCATCACCGCCTCGAACATTCGCTGGAAGGGTCGGTTGCGATCTGCAGTGTGCCTGCCGTCCAGCCACGCTTGCCAAAGTGGCGCGAAGGAAGCATCTGTGGCGGCTAGGCGGGGAGCGATTTCAGCAATCACATCCTGGGCTTGGTACTCGTCCAAGCCGGGCAGTACTCTTGCCGCAGGGAAGTCGGACCCGTTGCCGCTATACGCGTCGGCTGCCGCTTCGTACGATTCTCGCTGTCGCCGCAGAGTGCCGTGAAACGCCAGATCAAATTGAATGCCGTGCTCTTTCCAGTAGCGTCCGAGGATTCGGCATTGCTCCCAGCCCGCTTCAGATAGCCGGTCCGGATCCTCCGTAAACGCGCGCGCTTGCCCGTGGCGCACCAAGACCAACCTGCCCATGCCTTCAGCGCTCGCTCTTGGGAAGGGGGCGCTCCAGTGCTATGCCAAGAGCGGTTGGATGACATGCCCGCCGATGTCGGTGAGGCGGAAGTCCCGGCCGCGGAAGCGGAAAGTGAGCTTCTCGTGATCAACGCCTAGCAGGTGCAGAATTGTGGCGTGGACGTCACGCACATGCACCGGATCCTTGACAGCGGCGAAGCCGATTTCATCGGTCTCGCCAATATTCTGTCCCGGCTTCGTGCCGCCGCCAGCAAACCACATCGTAAATGCATCGATGTGATGGTTCCTACCGACTGTGTCGCGGACCTCGCCCATTGGGGTGCGTCCGAACTCGCCACCCCAGACCACCAGCGTGTCTTCCAGCATGCCGCGCTGTTTGAGGTCCATGATCAATGCCTTGCAGGCTTGGTCGGCCGACAGGCAGACGTCGTCGAGATCCTTGTCGAGGCTCTCGCCCGGACCGCCGTGGTGGTCCCAACTCGAGTGGTAAAGCTGGACAAAGCGCACGCCCCGCTCGACCAACCTCCTTGCGAGCAGGCAGTTGTTGGCGAATGACTTCTCGCCCGGCTTGGCCCCGTACAGCTCGAGGGTTGCTTGGGACTCGGTCGAGAAGTCGATCAGTTCGGGGCCGCTGGTCTGCATTCGGTGCGCCATCTCGTAAGCAGAAATGCGCGTCTCGATCTCCGGATCGCCGGCTGTTTCCATGTTGAGTCGATTCAGGTCGAGGATCGCGTCCACGGTGGCCGCCTGTCGGTCGGCCTCGAAGCCGGCCGGGCTGGTCATGTTGAGAATGGGTGCGCCACCGCCGAGGAACGGCACCCCTTGGTGCGCGGTCGGCAGGAAGCCGCTGGTCCAGTTCATCGCCCCGCCGCGCGGCCCGCGCGGCCCAGACTGCAGCACCACGAAGCTTGGCAGGTCGTTGGCTTCGCTGCCGATGCCGTAGCTGACCCAAGATCCCATGCTGGGACGCCCGAAGAACGGCGTGCCAGTGTTCATGAAGATCTTGGCCGGGGCGTGGTTGAAGTTCTCGGTGTGGACCGTGCGCACGAATGTGACGTCGTCCACGATCTGGGCGGTGTGGGGCAAGCACTCCGATACCCACTGGCCCGATTCCCCGTATTGCGCGAACTTGCGCCGCGTGCCCAGCAGTTTGGGTGGATTCTTGACAAACGATTCCATGAATGCGAAGCGCTTGCCCTCCAATAGCGATGGCGGCAGGGTCTGGCCGCTGAGCTTTTGCAGTTCCGATTTCGGCTGGAACAGCTCGAACTGGCTCGGAGCACCCGCCATGAAGAGATAGATGATGCTCTTTGCCCGCGGGCTGTGGTGCATGCCGCGCGTTTGCTCCGCCGGTTTGGAGTACAGCGAGTCGCCCACGAACAGCGAGGTTAGGCCGAGCTTGCCCACGCCGATGCCGCAATCTTGGAACAACTGGCGGCGCGTGCGCTGCTTCAGCACCGCGCGGTGTAGGTCGGTCGGGTGGGTCATCGGTCTACTGCCTCGTCACAAACTCGTCCAGGTTGAGCATCACCCGGGCCGCGGCCGTCCATGCCGCCGCGCGGGCAGTGCCGGCCCCGGTCTTGTGCAGCGCTTCCGCATCCGTGGCGAAAGCGTCGGTCATCTGACTCAAGAACCCTGCGAAGCGCTCCGTTTCCGGCTGGCGCGGCGGCCGAGCTAGGCAGATCTCGAATGCGTGCCGGATGCGCTCCTCACGATTGGGGGAATGCTCGCGAATGCGGGTTGCCAAAGCGTTCGCGAATTCGGTCTGGGACTCGTCGTTCAAAAGCGTCAGCGCTTGCAGTGGAGTGTTGGAGCGATTCCTGCGCGTTACGCTCTCTTGGGAGATGGGCGCATCGAACAGCACGAGACCCGGGTGCGCAGCAGACCGGATGAAATAGGTGTACATGCCGCGCCGGAAGCGGTTCGCTCCCTCGTCAGCTTTCCAGTTTCGATCCACTTGTGTGAACTGGCCGGCCCCCGCGGGCTGGGGCGGGTACACGCTGGGGCCACCCATCGCCGGGGCCAGCAGGCCGGAGGCCGACAGGGCCGCGTCGCGGATGATCTCCGCTTCCAAGCGGAGGCGGTTCTGATGGGCTAACAGGCGGTTGCTCGGGTCGACCGCGGCCGCATCGGCGCGATAGGCAGAAGCCTGCCGGTAGGTGGCCGAGTGCAGGACCAGCCGGTGCATGTCCTTGAGGTTCCAGCCGCTACGGACGAATTCTGAGGCCAGCCAGTCCAAGAGTTCGGGGTGGCTGGGAGGATTGCCCTGCGTGCCGAAGTCATTCTCGGTCTCCACGATACCTAGGCCGAAGTAGCGCTGCCAGAGCCGGTTCATGGTGACCCTAGGGGTGAGGGGGTTGTCATCGGCCACGAGCCAGCGAGCCAGGCCTAGCCGATTGCGGGGAAGGTCCGGCTGCATCGCGGGCAGAACCCGCAGCGTGCCCGGCTCGACCGGCTCGCCGCGACGCGTGAAGTCGCCTTGCACGTGGATGTAGGCGTCACGCGGCTCGGGCAAATCGCGCATGACCATCGTCCACGGAATCTTGGGCAGCTTCTTGCTGAGTTGCCCGATTTCCTTCTTCTTAGCCTCGAACTCCGGTACACGACTGGTGAACACCCTTTCCAGCACGCCATCTTGGACCGACGTACGGTCCATTGGATCCACCGCTATGATGTCGCGCGCCCTCTCGATGTCTTCAATCTCGCTAGGTGGGAAACGTTCCTGCCAAGTCGCCTCAAGCGAAGCGCTCAGAGCCTCGAGTTCGCCTTCCATGCGGTCCAACTCGGCTCGTACCGAGTCGCGTTCGGACAGCGCGGCAGGCTCGGCCAGCTCAAGGATCGGTTCCATCATTCGGCTGCGGCCCTCGCGCTCCTCGAGGTTGCCGCCGATTTCGTCAACGTTGTTGAAGAACGCGAAAAACTGGTAGAACTCGCGCTGCGAGATCGGGTCAAACTTGTGGTCGTGGCAGCGAGCGCAGGCGAGTGTTAGGCCAAGGAAGGCTGCGCCGGTCGTGCGGACCCGGTCGACCACCGCTTCGACTCGGTATTGCTCGAAGTCGGTGCCACCCTCTTCGTTGATCATCGTGTTGCGATGGAGGCCGGTGGCGATGACTTGGTCGCGCGAGGGGTTAGGCAGTAGATCCCCGGCGACCTGCTCGATCACGAATTGGTCGAACGGAAGATTCTTGTTGAAGGCGTCGATCACCCAGTCGCGGTAGGGCCAGATCGAGCGCGGGCCGTCGATCGAGTAGCCGTTGGTGTCGGCGTAACGGGCGATGTCGAGCCAATGCCTCCCCCAGCGTTCCCCGTAGTGTGGGGATTCCAGCAGCCGCTCGACAAGTCTTCCGTAGGCGCCTGGCTCGGTGTCTTGCAAGAAGCTGCGGGTTTCTTCCGGTGTTGGTAGCAGTCCTGTGAGGTCGAGGCTTGCCCGCCGAATCAAGGTGCGCCGGTCTGCTTGCGGCGAAGGCTCCACGCCTGCTGCTTCAAGCTTCTGCAGGATGAATGTGTCGATCGGGTTGCGCACCCAACCCGCGTTGCGGACCTGGGGCGGTTCGTGGCGCACTACCGGCTTGAACGACCACAGTGCCTCGGCCGCTTGTGGATCCCCCGCCGGTCGGCCCCAGGCCGCTCCGCCGCGAATCCAGGCGCGCAGCAACTCAACTTCGGACGCGGGCAAGGCTCCGGTTGGGGGCATCTTCAATGCGCCGGTCCGCTCGACAGCCGTGACCAATACGCTTTCGGACGGGCTTCCCGGAACCACGCTCGGCCCGCGGGTGCCGCCCTGCAGCATGGCTTCTCGCGAGGTCATCGCGAGCCCGCCACTAGTGACGCTGTCGTTGTGGCAGCTCTGACATTTGGCTAGCAGCAGCGGGCGGATCTGTTCTTCGAAGAAGTGACTGCCGTCGTCTTGGGCCCACAGGGCGGGGACGACGCACACCACGCCACACCAAGTAAGCGCCCGGCTCATCACTGTGAACATTCTACGCGCTAGTGCCCGATAATCGGCTAGTTCAGATAGCCCGCGATCACGCGCCCGGCCTGGTCGGCGTCGTCCAGTTCCAAGCCTGTGATGACCACGAGATACTTGTTCTTCTGGAAGATCAGCGTCGGAGTCTCTCCGTCCATTCCGTAGAAGCCGCCGAAGTGCGGGACGAACTTCTGCTCGGATAGGGCGTCGCGATAGTCCATCGACAAGAACATCGCTGCATCAGCGTTCCGGCGCAAAGCGAAGCACACTTGGAACTTCTTGCCGTCCTTGTCGTACTCGGCGAAGTTGCCTCCGGGCATGAAGTCCTTGCCGCACAGGTTGCTTGGCACGACGTTGGCCGCGACCAAGCCATCCTTGTGGAAGCGGTGGGTTTCGTCCCGAATCTCCTCGGCAGGTTGTTCCTGCTCGACGGCCTGCTCGCTCGCAGGGCCGCTGTCGACGGTGCTCGAACCGCAGGAGCCTAGCATCAGCGCCGTGCTGAGCAAGATCAGTGTGTCTGCGCGCATCAGATTGCCCTCCGTGTTCAATGGTCGCACGGATCTTGCCGTGATGGCCCCGACTCAACCAGATGAGCGGCGATGTGGTGCGGAATCTGGTGTAATGGATCTTCAGCAGCGACGGCTCCGGCAAGATGCCGCGTTTTTACGGGACAAGCATGGCCAATCCATTGCAATTGCGCATGTTGCGCTCGGATGTCGATGCGTGGAATCGCTGGAGGGCGGAAAATCCCGCTGTGCGAGTAGATCTCCGGGGCGTTGATCTCACGCAGTCGGATCTGCGTCTGGCGAACCTGCGCGAAGCCGACTTGCGCGAGGTCGTGCTGGTCCTGGCGAACCTCTCAGGGGCCGACTTGCGGGGCGCCGATTTGCGCAACGCGAATCTGGTAGGTGCTCGCATGATCGGAGTGGATATCGCCGATACCGATCTGCGCGGCGCCGATTTGCGCACCGCCGAGGATTTGACCCCGGAGCAGATGCGCACGACACGCGGGGATCACAGCACCATCCTGCCCGAGCCGCTGGAACATCCGGCCCACTGGCAGTCGCGCTGACGCGCCGGGGCGGGTTTCCGCGCTACAGCAGCGAGATCACGTTATCGGTCAGCTCGCGGCAGGACAGGCGGCCTCCGAGATCGCCTGTGCGACAGGTCGGATCTTGCAGTGCGGCCGCGACTGCGGCGCGGATTGCATTGCCTTCAGCTTCCCGGTCCAGCCAGTCGAGCATGAGCGCGGCCGACAGGATGGTGGCGAGCGGATTGGCAGTGCCGTGACCCGCAATGTCGGGTGCGCTGCCGTGGGCCGGCTGGAATACCGCGTACTTGGCGCCGATGTCCGCCGATGGCGCCATGCCCATGCCGCCAACGATGCCCGCGGCTAGGTCCGAGAGAATGTCGCCGAACATGTTTTCGGTGACGATCACGTCGAACTGCTCCGGCTGTCGCACCAAGAACAAGGCCGCCGCGTCGACGTACACCCGCTCGGTCTCAATGTCGGGGTGGCCCGCCGCGACTTGGTCGAACACCTCGCGGAAGAACGCCATGGCGGGCAGCACGTTGGCCTTGTCCACCAGCGTCACCTTGCCGCGCCGCTGGCGCGCGGCGGCGAAGGCAGCTTGGGCGATTCGCTCGCTGCTGCTCCGTGAGATGCGCATCGCGTTTTCGACGTAGTCGGCCTGCGGATCGTGGCTGGCCTGGCGCTCCCAGAACAGCCCCTCGGTGTTCTCCCGATAGATCACGAAATCGATTTCCCCGGCACGCTTGTCCCGCAGCGGTGTCAATGCAGCGTGGTAGAGGCGGACGGGACGGATGCCTTGGTAGAGATCGAGCTGTTCTCTGATGTCGATCTGCGGCGCCATCTCGGTGCCGTTGGGCCAGCGCACGTTGGGCAGTCCCATCGCGCCGAGCAGGATCGCGTCGCAAGCGCGGGCCCGCTCAAGGGTAGCTGGCGGTAGCGGGTCTCCCGAGTGCAGGTATTCGCCGGCCCCGACCGATAGCGTCTCGAATTGCATCACCAAGTCGTCGGATGCCGCTTCGAGTGCCTGCAGCACCCGAACCGCCGCGTCGGTGACCTCTGGGCCGATACCGTCTCCGGGCATCAGCGCGATGCGCAAGTGGCTCACTGAAGCTCCTCCCACAATCTGGTTATCCTAACCGCATGGCGTCTAAGGTCCCAGATGTCGCTGCGGCGGTCAGCGAACTCTGTGACGGGCGGGGGTATCTGATACTGGAAGATTTCTATGCGCCCGAGCTCATCGCGGCGGCGCGGGAGCGGATCTATCGACTGCTCGACCAAGAGCCGGATCGCACGTCCCACTTCTATGGCGACGAGGAGAATACCAGCCAAGCGCGGGTGTGGAATCTGCCGGCCAAGGGAGAGGTCTTCCGCCAGATCTGTTCAGACGAGCGGATGCTGGCAATCATGCGCCCGATCCTTGGCCAAGACCTGATGCTGAGTTCGTTTGCAGCCAACGTGCTGCACCCCGGGGCCGGAGCGCAAGAGGCGCATGTCGATTACCCGTATTGGGACTTGCACGCCCGTGACTGTTGGCCGAGCAGGCTCAACGCCAGCTATCACCTCGCTGTCGAAGCCGTGATGCCGCTCGACGAGTTCACGCTCGAGAATGGCGCGACAGCGATCGTTCCGGGCAGCCAGAAACTTGCACGCTGGCCGGACTCGGCCGAGTTCCAAGAGCGGCATGTCCGTGCCACCATGCGCCCCGGTACGCTGCTGTTGTTCCCCGCGCTGCTTTGGCACGCGGGCCAGACGAACCGCTCCCAAACGTCACGGGCGACGCTGCTCGGCTCTTACACCATGAAGTCGATCAAGCCGATCGAGGACTGGAGCCGCTGCATCGACCGCGAAACAGCTCTAGGCTACGACCAGCCCATGAGAGACCTGCTCGGATTGCACTACCCTTACCCGGCGGTGATGGACGCGCTTCCAGCGCGGAGTTCCGAGGGAGCCAAGAGCAAGCAATCCATCTTGCAGACCGCCCCGGAAGGGGCGCAGGAGTAGCCCAATGTCCTTGATGACGCGCCGCGAGTTGCTGGCTGTGCCCGTGGCTGCCGCCGCGTGCGGTTCGCACACGTCGGAACGCCGCCCCAACATACTGCTGGCTTACTCGGACGACCAGTCGTATCCGCATGCCTCGGTCCTCGGCGATCCTGTGGTTCGCACGCCGGCCTTCGACCGCGTGGCGCGGGAAGGCGTGCTCTTCGAGCATTCGTACACCGCGTGTCCTTCCTGCACGCCGTCGCGTTCGGCCCTCCTGACCGGACGGCCAATCTGGCGCATCGGCGAGGCGGGCGTGCTCTACGGCACTCTGCCCCCCGAATACCCGCTGTTCCCGCACCTGCTGGAGGATGCGGGCTATCACATTGGCTTCGTGGGCAAGCCGTGGGCTCCGGGCGACTGGCGGGCGGCGGGCTTGCCGCGGCACCCCCTGGGTACCGAATATGACGCCCGCTTGGAGCCGGATCCGCCGGATGGCATTGACACGCGGGACTATGCCGCAAACTTCGAGGACTTTCTGGCCGACCGCCCCGATGACGCTCCGTTCTTCTTTTTCTTCGGAGCGACCGAGCCGCACCGCGACTATGAGCCCGGGATTGGCGAGCGCAGCGGGCTGGACCCGGACAAGGCCGTCGTGCCTCCGTACCTGCCAGACGCGCCCGAGGTGCGTTCCGAACTGCTGGACTACTACTACGAAATCGAGCATTTCGACCGGCACCTTGGCCGCATGTTGGACACCTTGGAGAGGATGGGCGAGTTGGACAACACGCTCGTCGTGGTGACGTCCGACAACGGCATGCCGTTCAGCCGTACGAAAGCCACGCTTTACGATGGCGGCACGCGCATGCCCACGGCTGTCCGCTGGGGCAGCCGAGTGCCTGGCGGCAGGCGCATCGAAGATTTCACCAGCCACATTGACTTCGCGCCAACTTTCCTCGAAGCGGCAGGCGCGGATCCCAGCGAGTCCCACGACGGCCGCAGCTTGTTACCTCTCTTGACCGCCGACGGTGAGGGGCGCCTCGAGCCCGGCCGGGATCACGTCGTCACCGCGATGGAGCGGCACACTTGGTGCCGGCCCGACGGTGCGACCTACCCGATGCGGGCGATCCGCACCCATGACTTCCTGTACATCCGCAACTACGAGCCGGATCGCTGGCCCTCGGGAGGGCCGGAATTCATCTCGTCCAACAAGGCTCCGCACGGGGATCTTGATGACGGACCGTTCAAGGATTTCCTGCTACTCCCCGAGACCCGGGAACGCTTTCCGGAAGCGTATGAAGCTAGCCTTGGCAAGCGTCCGGCCGAGGAACTCTATGACTGCCGTGCCGACCTGCACCAAATGAAGAATCTGGCCGACGATCCCGAGCACGAGACCGTACGGGCCGAATTGTCGCAGCGGCTGGAAGAGATCCTGCGCGAGGGGGAAGACCCGCGCATGGACGGTCTGGATCCCTGGCAGGGCTACGCCTACCGCCAGATTGACGGCTTCGGTGCCACCTTCAACCGCACCCTAGATCCTGCCGAGCGCGAGGCGGCCCGCACGCGGGGCAAGCACGCCGTGGGCCATGCGAAGTCCGAGTTGTGAGGGCCGAAATGCCCCGGCGCTTCGTTGATATCTCCGTCTCGCTCGAGGCTGGCATCCAGTCCGACCCCGACCGCATGCAGCCCGAGATCGACTACCGCGGGCACCGGGAGACTGCTCCCGAGATCTGCTCTGTGTTTCCGGGGCTGAGGCAGGACCAACTCCCGGAGGGGATGGGCTGGGCGGTCGAGGATGTTCGCATCTCCAGCCACAACGGCACCCACATGGACGCTCCGTGGCACTACCATCCCACGATGGACGGTGGCGAGCGTGCCATCACGATCGACGAGGTCCCGCTCGAGTGGTGTTGCCAACCGGGCGTGAAACTGGATTTCCGCAGGCTGGCGGACGGTTACGTGGTCAAGCCTGAGGACATTGCAGGGGAGCTGCAGCGGATCGGCCACGAATTGCGACCGCTCGATATCGTGGTCGTGAACACCTCGGCCGGTGTGCGATACGGCCATGACGACTACCTCTTCAAGGGCTGCGGCTTCGGTCGGGAGTCCACTCTCTGGCTGACCGAGCGCGGAGTGCGCGTGGTCGGTACCGACGCATGGTCGTGGGATGCACCGTTTCCTCACACCGTCCAGCGCTGGCTGGAAACCAAGGACCCGTCGATCATCTGGGAGGGGCACAAGGCCGGAATGGAGCGGGGCTACTGCCAACTGGAGAAGCTCGGGAACCTCGAGGCACTGCCCTCCACTGGCTTCGATGTGATTTGCTTCCCCACCAAGATCAAGAGTGCTTCGGCTGGCTGGACTCGTGCCGTGGCCGTGATTGACGAGTGAGCCCGACTAGGCCGACGGCTCACAGTAGCTTCGTCGAGTCGAGCAGGATCGTCACAGGACCTTCATTAACGGAGTCCACGCGCATTGTCGCTCGGAACACGCCGGTTGCGACTTCGAGCCCTGCGGCGCGCAACTGCGCGACGAATTCGTCGTAGAGGCCTTCCGCCGTTTCGGGATCGGCAGCGCTATCGAAGCTGGGGCGCAAGCCGCGGCGAACGTCCCCGAACAGGGTGAACTGCGAGATGGCGAGGACGGCACCGCCTGTGTCGCGGACGGACTTGGTCATGCGGCCGTCAGAGCCCTCAAATACCCGTAGCCCCGCAGTCTTGCCCGCCAAGTACGCGGCGTCTTTGGCGGTATCCCCCCGTCCGACGCCCAGTAGCACCAGCAGTCCGCTGTCGATGCGGCCTGCCGTCTGGCCATTGACGCTGACCTCGGCAGAACTCACACGCTGCACCACCGCCCGCACGAGTGACCCATTCTAGCGGTGCGCCGAATGCCGGCCGGTGGGGCTCGTCGGGTATGCTATTGCAATGCGCCTAGCCATCTTGGCCCTTCTCGCCGCTGCCAGCCTCTGCGGTCAAATCGATCAACAGCGCTTGAACAACGCCGGGTCTGAACCCAATAACTGGCTGACCTACAACGGGACCTATTTCAGCCAGCACTTCAGCGATTTGACGGGCATCAACCGCTACAACGTTGACGAGATGGAGTTGCAGTGGGTCTACCAAGCGGCGTCCACCGACAAGTTCCAAACGACGCCATTGGTCGTGGACGGCTTGATGTACCTCACAGAGCCGCCGAACAAGCTCGTCGCGCTTGATCCTGCGACCGGCCGCGAGTTCTGGGTGTACGAGCACGAACTGCCGGAGCGGATCTATCCGTGCTGCGGCCGCGTCAATCGAGGGGCCGCGATCTGGGGCGACACGCTCTACTGGGGCACGCTG
Source organism: Bryobacterales bacterium (assembly GCA_965207255.1). GTDB lineage: Bacteria > Acidobacteriota > Terriglobia > Bryobacterales > UBA6623 > VXMF01. The sequence continues at coordinate 4,791,939 of OZ242276.1, forward strand.
GATGCCAAGCTGCTCGCGGTGGACGCCACGACCGGGAGCAAGATCTGGGAGACCACGGTGGTCGAGGACTACGAGAGGGGCTACTCGCTGACCGTCGCTCCACTGATGATCAAGGACAAGGTGATCGTTGGCACGGCTGGCGGGGAATTCGGCATCCGCGGGTATCTGGCGGCCTATGACGCCGCCACTGGCGAGGAGGTCTGGCGCTTCTACACGATTCCCGGACCGGGTGAGCCCGGCCACGAGACGTGGGAAAACGACGCTTGGAAGACCGGTGGCGGCTCGATCTGGCTGACGGGTTCATATGACCCGGAGTTGAACCTCACGTATTGGGGTGTCGGCAACCCGGCGCCTGACTGGAATCCCGACGTCCGCCCGGGCGACAACCTTTACACGGATTCGGTGATCGCATTGGATCCCGATACGGGCAAGCTCAAGTGGCACTTCCAATTCACGCCACACGACGAGTGGGACTGGGATGCGGTGCAGATTCCTGTGCTGGCCGACCTGGAATGGGAAGGCGAGCAGCGCAAGCTGATGCTGTGGGGCAATCGCAACGGGTTCTTCTATGTGTTGGACCGTGAAACCGGAGAGTTCCTGCTGGGCAAGCCGTTCGTGAAGCAGACCTGGGCGGCAGGGCTTGACGAGGACGGTCGCCCGGTCAAGATACCGGGTAAAGGCCCGAGCCGCGAAGGGACCAAGACTTGGCCAGGCGTGCAGGGAGGGACCAACTGGTATGCCCCGTCGTTCAGCCCGCTGACCAAGCTGTTCTACCTCCCCGTTTGGGAAGGCTACTACTCGGTCTACTACAAGTGGGACCAGCCCTACGAACCGGGCACACGATACTTGGGCGGCGCTCCCCGCAGTCCCGTGTCCGCGACGTCCCGACGGCGGTTCATGAACTACACCGAGGAGGACGGCTATGGGGCGCTACGCGCGCTGAGTCCCCTCACCGGTGAGACGGAGTGGGAGTTCTCGATGACCGACGTGACCGACTCGGGCATCCTGACCACAGCCAGCAACGTCTTGTTTTCTGGCAGCAGGGAGGGCCACTTCTACGCGCTGGACGCGACGGACGGAACTCTGCTGTGGCAGCGCTACTTGGGCGGCCAGATCGCAGCTTCGCCCATCACTTACGAGGCGGGTGGCCGCCAGTATGTCACGATTCCTTCCGGACATGCGGTGTTCACTTTCGCATTGCCTGACTAGTGCGGCGAGAGCGGTGGAGGCGGTGCCATGGTGTCACTGAAACGTTTGGGGGCGGCCGCGACCTGCGCTGTGGGCGCATGGCTGGTCGCAGGATGCGGGGAAGAGATTAGTCCTGTGCAGCGGTGGGTCTACTTCGGAACCGGTGCGGACCACATCTACGTGTCCTCCTTCAATGCGGCGACGGGTGCGCTAGGGGCACCGCGGGAGGCTGCGCGCATCGGGCGTCCGGGCTTCCTGGCGCTGCATCCCCGTGGCGACATCCTTTACGCGGTTGCCCGCGAGCGCGAAGAGGGATCTCAGTTCGAGGGCGAAGCGGTGGCGTTTGCCATCGATCTTGAAACCGGCGGGTTGAGCGAACTGAATCGAGCTTCGACATTCGGGCGAGGAGCCTCCCATGTGGCCGTCAACACAGCGGCGACTGTACTCGCGGCGGTGAACTATGGCGATGGCAACACCGTGACGGTGGCCCTTGAGCCCGACGGGCGGCTCGGCGAGCCGGTGGCCGACATGCCACACAGCGGGTCTAGCGTCCATCCGACCCGACAGGGAGAACCGCACCCGCATTCGGCGAACTTCACTCCTGATGGTCTCTTCGTGATCGTGCCCGATCTAGGGACCGACGAACTGGTCAAGTACGCGGTCAACTCGCAGACGGCGCAGCTGGAACGCACGCCCGACCCGCAAGTCCGCATGGAGCCGGGCTCGGGGCCGCGCCACATGACGTTTCACGCCAATGGTCGCTGGGCGTACGTCATCAACGAACTGGCGTCGACGCTGGCGGTGATGCATTACGAGGCCGAGACTGGGCTGTTGGAACTTGTCCAGACCATCAACACTTTGCCCGACGGATACGAAGGGCCGGCCAACACCACAGCGGAGGTGCTGGTGCATCCGAACGGGCAATTCCTGTACGGTTCGAATCGTGGCAGCAACACGATCGCGGTATTTGCGATCCATCCCGACGACGGGCAACTAGAGGTGGTGGAGCGCGTGCCGACCGGTGGCGACTGGCCCCGGAACTTCCGCCTGTCGCCGGATGGGCGCTTCTTGTTCGTGGCCAATCAGCGCTCCGATACTGTCAATGTGTTCAGTGTTGACGTTGGGACGGGCCGCCTGGTCCCGACCGGCGCAAGCGTGGCCGTGCCGAACCCGATGTGCATCCGCTTCGTGCCTGCGATGTAACGGCAGAACTGCCGCCCGCTTCCGATTGGTGGCTGGCCGGGCTCGGACCGTGAGTCCTTGCTGGGAATCTCGAAGAGAATGTTGGTTTCGCGCTCGCCTTGCGACGCATCGTGCCCGTGGCCGCTGGCAAGGATCACGTCCGTATCCGAAGCAGGAAGTAAGTCCCTCCCAAGGCAAATAGGATGCATGGTGCCCAAGCTGCAAGCGGCGGCTGGAGTTGGCCTGCCCGCCCGAGTTGCTCGCTGAAAGCCGTGATCGCATAGAAGGCCACGGTCAGTCCCAGCCCCAGACCGACCGGCCAGAGCGCCCCGCGCTCGCTGGTCTGCATCGCGAATGGGAGGGCCACTAGGGCCATCGCGAACGCAAACAGCGGGAACGCCAGCTTCTTGTGCATGCTCACCCGCAGCCGGACGGTGTCGAAACCGCTCTGAGTTAGATCTTGGATATAGGCCCGCAGCTGCGCCAGGTTCATCTGCTGGTCGTGTCGGTCCTGCTTGAGGAAGTATTCAGGCTCCTCGCCAATGCTGGGAAAGGCCCTGGCCTCGAATGTCTCGAATGCATCGGTCTCGATTCCGCTCAGCTCACGCACCCAGCCGTTCTCGAAGACCCAAGCTGCTCCCTCATCGTCCCAGCGTGCCCGTTCCGCATGGATGTGCCGCCTCAATTCGAAGGGCTCGGTCCTGAGGTCAAAGACGCTGATGCCAGAGAATGTCTCGCGCCGGGAATCGAAGGCTCGGTGGTAGAAGATCCGGTTGTCGAAGCCGAACGTCCACTGGCGGTCCGGTCGCAAGTACGTGCGCGGCGGCCGGCCTTTGATCTCGTCCCGCAGCGCGTCTTGGCGCATGTTCGCTTCGGGGAGAATCGACTCCTCGAGAGCGAAGAGGCCGGCGCTGAGTCCGCCGGCAACGATCAGGATGGGCAGTGCTAGCCGGTACAAGCTAACGCCGCAAGACCGGAATCCGGTGATCTCGTTGTGCATTCCCATGACGCCGAAGCAGATCAGTGTTGCGACCATCGCTGCAAGGGGAATCGTGTTGTAGACCAAGAATGGCGTCAGGTAGTAGATGTAGGGAACGAAGTGGCCTAGCTTGTCGCGGGTGAGCATGTCGCCGAGTAGTTCAAAGAAGCTGAACACGTACCAGATCGAGACAAACGTGACCACCAGCAGGGCTAGGTAGAAGAGAAACCTGCGCAGCACGTAGCGGTCGACCACGGGCACCAAGAGGTCGAGAGGGCCGCGCACAGGCTGTTTGTCGGCAGCTTCGTTTGCGCGGGCCACTCTCGTACCGATGAAGCGCTTGGCCGCTTGCACTAAACGACCGCCAACCCCCGCGTGCCCGTCGCGGCGCTCAGGTGCGTCTGCCCGCGCCAGCAACGCCAGCCCTGCGACGGCGAAGATTCCGCTCGCCATCCAGGCTGACACGGCGGGCGGCAGCGCGCCTCTATCGGCCAGCGCAGTGCCCGCTAGCGAGATCATCCAGTAGGAAAAGCATAGGAGCATTGCGACCACGACGCCCGAGGCCCGGCTAGCCCTGCGGATCGAGATCGCTAGAGGCAGGCCGGCTAGGGGTAGCAGCCAACACGCGAACGGCAATGAGAATCGGTCGTGCAGCAGCACCGCAGCGATCGGGTCGTCACCCTGTGATGTCGCCTGCATCAGCTGGGCGGTGGTCATGGAGTCGAACCGCTTTGCGCTAGGATCGAACCTTCGGGGACGAGCTCGCAGGACTTGATCGGACGCTTCGGACCGGAACGCTAGGTAGTGTTCCGGATCGCTGGATCGCTCGTACGTTGTGGTCTGGGGGAAACGCACTTGGACCCGGTCTTGTTCGGGACGGGGCTGCACGAATGCTTCGGTCCCAAGTGTTATGCGCGGTCCGGCCACGGCAACGTCGGCACCACTGATCGAGCCGCGGACTTCGGGCGGGCGCATGTCGGCTAGGAATATGCCCTTCCAGTGGATTCCCTCAGATGGAGCGACATCCTGAACCCAGATCACATGGTCTGGGAAGTCCTCGATGAACACTCGCGGGATTACCTCAGTGCCCGCCAACTGGATGCGGAGTGACTCGGCGATCCGGACCTGCTCGCGCAGGGACCACGGTGTGAGCCATAACGTCGACAGCGCGCAGACCAGCAGTCCCAAGGTGGCGACCAGCGAGACAGGGCGGACCAAGGATCTGGTCCGGATACCGGATGCCACCATCGCGAGAACCTCGTTGTCACTGGAGAGACGTCCTAGCGAAACTAGGATCCCCGTGAGCACGCCCATCGGAATCGTGAAGGGGAATGCTTGGGGGAGAGTCAGCGCCAGGAGCCGCACCATGGCGCCCGCAGGCACCCTCCGCCCCACAAGCAGTTCCATGACCGGCTCAACTCGCTGCAGGAACAGCACGAGTGTGAACAGAGCAGTGCCGACCAGCGATGCGACCGCCACTTCGCGGAAGACATATCGGTTGAGGATGTGCACGCCGAGACGGCCCAGCCGGGCCGAATAGTCATTATCCCAGTCCCGGTTTCGCGCGGGTATGAGTTGCCCGTAGACAGTCGCTCATAGAAGTCGGCCGAAGCAACGTCCGCGGAAACGTCGCCTTGCGGGCTATGCGCTGTGACGGCCCAGTGATCTGGCCGGCGTCTATTGGTTGCTCGTCAGAAAGAGCGATGCTCGTCTAGAGTCACCCGAATCCGAGCTAGCCCTCCCGCGCCGCATCGGGGCTTGCAATCCTAAGCGAGTGTTGCGCGGGGCAAGCCGACGAGCCGTTTCGCCAATGTTGCGTCGATGGCTCACTGCTGAATGGTCAGCGAAACGCGGATCGGGAGTGCTGCCTTGCTCGATCCAACGGCGGATTCTCTGGCCTCCCAGTGCGCGGGGACAATTGCTCCCAGGAATACGTTGGCGTTAGGGAGAAGTGACGTTCTCGGACCGCCTCACGCTTGCGGCAGACTGTAGTGGATTTGCCAGTTGACGCCGAACTTGTCCGTGAGTGCGCCGAAGTAGCCCCCCCAGAACGTGTCCTGCAAAGGCATTGTGACCGATCCGTCGGCCGATAGTTTGGCGAGCATGCTGTCGGCCTCTTCTCGGCTTCCGGCATGGACCGTGATTGAGAAGTTGCTGCCGGAAATGATCGGAGGCCCGAATCCCGGAGCGGCATCGCTTCCCATCAGCACGCTGGGGCCAATCGGCAACGAGACGTGCATTACGCGATCCAGATACTCTTCTTCCACGCCCATGCCGGGCGGACCCTCTCTGAACGTCTGGAGTACTTGGAACTCGCCGTCGAATGCCGACCGGTAGAATTCAAACGCTTCCCGGCAGTTGCCATCGAACTTGAGATATGTGTCGAGCTTCATGATTGTCTCCTCAACCGCCTAGTGCGGGCCTGACCTTTAGAATTTCCAGTCGCCGTACTTGGGCCTGACCGGGGGAAGTAGTTCCGCTTGACGTTCACACGTCGTCCGCGCCATGCACTGGAACGCGTTCTGATATCAGAGTAACGGAATGATCGAACTCGATTCGGCGACTGGCCAAGTTGGGCAGGTCTCGCCGAGTGGCACGGTTCTCGCCGACTTCCCCAGTCTACGGCCATTGCACGGTCCAGAAGCAATGCCGGGGTGGAATGGCAGCGCGGTCTACGATCTCGGGAGCGCTCTGCTGGGCGAACGCTCTGTTAGACTATGGGCTAGTACGGCGCTATCGTCTAAGGGTTAGGACAGGGCCCTCTCAAGGCTCAGATCGGGGTTCGAATCCCCGTAGCGCTACCATTTCTGCCAAGCCTTCCTGACCGTGCGAGTCGGCTCGACGAAGGTTTCCGAGGATCGAGGCCGGACCTTAGCCGAGTCAGCATGCTTGGGTTACAACGCCAGACCTTGGGCTTGGTCGCCGGACTTGCCGCTTTCGTGGTGGTGCTCTTGCTGCCAACGCCCGCCGGGATGAGCGCGGAGGCGCACAAGACGGCAGCTGTCGCCGTCTGGATGATCTGCTGGTGGATCAGTGAGGCCGTTCACATCGGGGTTACCGGTTTCGTGCCTATTGCGCTGTTTCCGCTGCTAGGCGTTGCGTCGAGCCGGGAAGTCTCGGCGCACTACGGCAATCACCTGATTTTCCTGTTCATTGGCGGCTTTATCATCGCGCAGGCGATGGAGCGCTGGAATTTGCATCGGCGCATCGCACTGGCGATCATTGCTCGCTTCGGCTCAAGACCGCGTCCGATCGTGCTCGGGTTTATGGTGGCGACTGCGATCCTGTCGATGTGGATTTCCAACACCGCCACCACGATGATGTTGTTGCCGATGGCGATGGCCGTAGTCAATCAACTGGTGGGCTCAGCCCAAGTCCGTGGCACTCCCGAAGGGGCTGACAGCACGAAGCTCGCACGTGACACGTTCGGACCGGTGCTGCTGCTGGGGGTCGCCTACGCGGCAAGTATCGGTGGCCTTGGCACGGTCGTGGGCTCGCCGACCACGGTAGCCTTCCTTGGGTTCGCCTCCGACGCGTTTCCAGATCTGCCGCCTATTGGCTTTGCGCAGTGGTCAATCGTAAGTCTGCCGATCATCGTCGTATTTCTGCCGCTCACGTGGCTTTACCTATGCCGGTTCGGAACTCCGATCCCCTTGTCTGCGGTGCGCTTTTCGAGCAACCAGAGCGTGATCCGCGACGCACGCGCTGCTCTCGGGGCGATGTCGAAGCCGGAGAAGCGCGTCATGATCTTGGCGGCATCGACTGGACTGCTCTGGATTCTGCGCGCACCAATCGATCTCGGGGGCTTCTTCCTGCCGGGCTGGTCGCAGCTGTTCCCCGTGCCGAGCGCCGTGCATGACTCGACGGTTGCCATGGCGATGGCGATCTTGCTCTTCATGCTGCCTTCCGGGAAGCCCGGCGATTCGAGTCGGCTGCTGGACTGGAAGCAGGCCGCGCGCGGCACGCCGTGGGGCATCGTCTTCCTGCTGGGAGGAGGATTCGCGCTTGCAGCAGGCATCACCGACAGCGGGTTGGCCGCGTGGATCGGAGCGTGGCTGGGTGCCCTAGGCGGGCTACCCGGTTGGGTGCTGGTAGTCGCCGTGTGCGTGCTGACCACGGCAATGACGGAGACGACCTCAAACGTCGCCACCGTGTTGATGCTGTCGCCTGCCGTAGCCGCCATGGCCGGCGAAGTGGGCGTACACCCCTATCTTCTGCTGATCCCTATGGCTGTCACCTCCTCGTTCGCGTTTACCTTGCCGGTCGCGACCCCGCCGAACGCGATCATCTTCTCGAGCGGCTGGATTACGATCCCGCAAATGGTTCGAGCGGGGATTTTGCTCGATATTATCGGCCTGATCATAGTGCCGATGGCTGTGTACACCCTCGGCTCGAGCGTGTTCGGATTCGGATAGACTGCCGTGGGGGGTATGCATTGACTCGGCTATCCCCGGTACGAAGTGTCTAGCTGTGAGAGGATACCCTCAGAATCGGCCTGAGCTCGAAGTGCGGTCTGCCACCGAGGAGGCCTGTCGCGAGTAGTGGGCGCAGTTGCGCCGGCCGGCTTTCACTGCCTGCAGATCAGGCAAGGCAGGGGCTACCCGGTACCAATGGGTTGGCTGCGGTGTGCGCGGTACAGGCGGCAGACTTCCGTCACGGACAACACTCTGTTCTATTGGTCGGTGCAGCGATTGCCGCGGTGATTCCGGGAGATGTGGTGGGTGATCGGCCAGGAGCAGGGGGCCGGTGTGCCGGGCTTGGGCGGTGACCGGACTGCCCAGACTTGGCTGCAGGATTTGCATTGGGCCAACGTGCGCTGTAACGCACAACTCGACTACCTGATGCTGGGATAGTATTCTGGCTGGGAGTTGCATCGACTACGCCTCCTCGGCAACTCGCGAACTCTGTTCTACTCGAATGAAAGATTGCGTTTACCTTTTCCTCGACGAGTCAGGGAACTTCGATTTCAGCCCAAACGGAACCAAGCACCTTGTTCTGACAAGCGTGAGCATGCGGCGCCAGTTTCCGGCTGTCGTCGCACTGGATTCCTTTCGATACGACTGCTTGGAGGACGGCGTGGATCTGGAGTACTTTCATTGCGCCATCGACAGAGCGCCCGTCCGGGACAAAGTGTTTGACTTGATCGCCGCCGATCTCGATGCGATACGCATCGACTGCCTTATCTTGGAAAAACGTAAAGCCCGACCGGAGTTGCTGGAAGGCAACAGCTGGGGCATATATAAATGGATGAGCCTTTTGCAAAATTAGCGAGATAGGGGTTTTTTAGGGTTGAGGGGGCAGGGGCTCTGGGCGGATGGAAACAAGCTCACTCTCTGTTGGATGATGGAAGTTCCCCAACAAGCCATCTAGGCAACGGAGAGCGAACTTGCCCCTACGAGAAACCGTATCACAGTATTGGCTGACGTTCCAGCGCGGGCTGTTCCCGTGGCTGGCCGAGGAACTTGGCCCGCTGAGCGAGCGCCACAAACGCTTGGTGCAGGTGTTGGAAATCGTGCGCGTGGAGGACTGGCTGCCGGGTCCGTGTGCGGGCGGGCGGGGGCGGCCACAGCAGCGGCGGGCCGCGCTGGCGCGGGCCTTGCTGGCCAAGGCGGTGTTCGACGTGCCGACCACGCGGGCACTGGTGGAGCGGCTGGGGCACGACCCGCAACTGCGGCGGCTGTGCGGCTGGGAGCGGGCCGGGGCGCTGCCCAGCGAGGCGACCTTCTCGCGGGCGTTCGCCGAATTCGCGGCCAGCGAGTTGCCCGGGCGGTTGCACGCGGCCTTAGTCGAGCGCAGCTTGCAGGGGCACTTGGCGGGGCACGTCTCGCGGGACTCGACGGCCATCCCAGTGCGCGAGCAGGCGGCCCGTAAGCCCAAGCAAATCAAGGCGAAACGCAAGCGCGGGCGGCCGCGCAAGGGTGAGCAACGGCCAGCGCCTGAGGCGCGTCGGCTGGAGCGCCAGAGGACGATGACGCTGGAGCAAATGCTGGCCGATCTGCCGACGGCCTGCGACACCGGCGTGAAGCGCAACGCCAAGGGGCATCAGGAGAGCTGGCAGGGCTACAAGTTGCACATTGACGCGATCGACGGGGGCCTGCCGGTGAGTTGCCTGCTGAGCTCGGCCTCGCTGCATGACAGCCAGGCGGCGATCCCGCTGGCCAAGTTGACGGCGGGGCGCGTGCAGAACCTGTACGACCTGATGGACAGTGCCTACGATGCGGAGCAGATCCGGGCCTGCAGCCGCCAGCTGGGGCACGTGCCTTTGATCGATAGCAACCCGCGGCGGGATGCCCACAAAAAGGCGGAGTTGCAGCGCGAGGCGCTGGCCCAGCGCAGCATCGGGCTGCTGACGCCACAGGCGCGCCGCTACCACGAGCGCTCGACAGTGGAGCGCGTCAATGGGCGGCTCAAAGACGAGTTCGGAGGGCGGCACGTACGCGTGCGCGGACATGCCAAGGTGCTCTGCCACCTGATGTTCGGCGTCGTGGCGCTGACGGTTGACCAGCTCATGCGCTTGACGCTCTGAGCAAAGCGTCGGCCAGCAGCCCAGGATCACGTCGCCCGGAACAGCCGGGACAGGGGAACTGCGCTTGGCTCCGGCCTTGGTCCAGCCGAACTCCCCGACTTATCACTATTTCTTATCGAACTTGATATATCTATTGAAGCGACTACTCAACTGAGGCATGCAACTTCACGTTCCGAGCTCGGTTGTGGCATGCCAGTTGGAATTTTGCAAAAGGCTCGGATGCTTGGTTATTTCATGAGGCGGCTAGTGGCCGCGGAGAAGGAGGCTGGAACCAAGAATGTTGTCGCCATCACTGACTCCATTCCAAACAAGAAGAAGCGAAACTCGATCGAGAAAGAAATCAAGGGCGCGGTGGGCAGACGCCAACTCCCCGGCATTCAATACGGTCTGATCCACCACGAGTCTCGTTCCCACTTCGGATTGCAGATTGCAGACTATTGCTGCTGGGCGATTCAACGGAAGTGGAAAAAAGGGCAACTCGGTTGGTACCACAGCATCAAGCCGGCGATTCGTCACGAATTCGACGTATTCCAGCACGGTACGGAGTACTACTACTAGCTGTCGTACGAATCAGTGCTATGTGACCTCCCCGACTACTCCACTACTGGAGAGAGCTCCCAGAACTCTTGTCATCGGGGAGGAACCTTTGGAATGGCTTCAGCATAGCACGTGGTCGCTGATCGGCTGACTCTTAGTGGCGGCGACGATCAGTGGGCGATCCTTGATTAGCCGTAGCTGGATTGTGCACTTAACTTAGCAGGACTCTTCGGTGCCCGAGTAGAAGGTCGATCCCTCCAAGCCTCGGGTGCAGGCAGGTTCTCGCAACCGCTCGACTCGCGAGGCGCTTCCGCGCTATCGTGACGGACGGAGTATCGCCATGTGCACCAGACGAACCTTTCTGCAAGCCACTGCGGGTGCGCTTGCGCCTGCGTTCCTGAGCGGAGCGAGTGTAAACGAGCGCTTCACAGTCGCGATGATGGGCTTTCGCGGACGCGGACGAAACCTGCTCTATGGATTTGCCGACATGCCGGAGGTTCGCGTTAAGACGATCTGCGACATTGACCAGCGCCTGTTCAACAGCGCTGCCGCTGCTGTAGAGCAGAGGCAGGGAAGGCGACCGCAGGTCGAAACCGACTTTCGGAGGCTCATGGAGGATCCTGATGTCGATGCGATCGTGATGGGGACGCCCACTCACTGGCATGCGATTCCGACCATCTTGGCCTGCCAAGCCGGCAAACACGTCTATGTCGAGAAGCCGGCTGGCCACAACATCGTCGAGGGGCGGGCCATGTTGAATGCCGCCCGCAGGCACGACCGTGTCGTACAGGTTGGGATCCAGTCCCGCAGCGGGAGGAATTACGAGGAAGCTTGCGAATATATCCGTACCGGTGCTTTGGGAAAGGTAGCCTTTGCAAAGGGCTGGGAGAGCGCCAGCCAGAAGGGAATCGGCTACCCGCCCGATGAGGCCACGCCTCCGGGAGTGGACTATGACATGTGGCTAGGACCGGCCCCAAAGCGCCCCTTCAATCGGAATCGGTTCCACGGCAGCTGGCGCTGGTTCTTCGACTACGGCACCGGGGATTTGGGAAATGATGGCGTTCATCGTGTGGACTACGCCCGTCGGGGACTGGCGGCGGGGTTCGAAGCGATGGGCAAGCAACTGCCGGACTGGCCTACGGCTGTCACGGCATCGGGCGGCAAGTTCTTCTTCGACGATGCGCAGCAGTGGCCGGACACGCTCGTTGTGACATGGGACTATCCCGGCGCAACGTTGATGTACGAAATGCGCAACTGGCAGCCCACGGCTATGGAAGGCGAGGCAGAGGGCGCCGCCGTCTATGGCGAGAACGGCTATGTGGTTATCGGGAACGGAAGTTGGCGTGCGTTCGACGAAACGGGCAAGATCGTAGCCTCCGGAGCGAGTGCGAAGGCGGAAGACGATGTCAACCACAAGCGCGACATGCTCGAAGCCGTCCGCGACGGCGTTCGCCCGGCGTGCGACATCGAGATCGGCCATTGCGCTTCGGCACTGATACACCTAGGAAACATTGCTTGGCGGACGGACCGGAAACTGCACTTCGACTCGGTCACGGAGAGCTTCCGCGGGGATGCCGAAGCGAACGCTCTGCTTGGGCGGGAGTACCGCGAGCCTTGGACCTTGCCACAGGTCTAACGCATGTCTTGGGCCGGCGACCTGCCGAGGGAGTGAGGCGCACCGAGGATTCGATCGGGTTCTCGCTGGACGCTCTGCTTGCGGTCCGAGTGGTATCTGGTTCGAGTGCGGGATGGGGTTGTGCAATAGCGTCGTGCTCCGCAAGTACTTGCTTGTAGCCTTTACTGCCCGTCGACCGCTTGCTGGCGTTCGGGCACACTCTCACCGTGTTCGGCTCGGTCCCAGGCGCGTAGCGCGTAAGTTCTGATTGTCAAGCTCTGGTGAACTTAGGCTCCGCGTTCAGTTCGGTTGATTGTCTGTGACCTAGAATCAAAGACATGATAGTGTCGCGTGCTCTAGTCGCCTTGGCGATCGTGGCAGTCCCGACCGTTGCCTATGGCCAGACAGCGACGGGCAGGCTCGCTGGCGTTGTGTTGGATGTCACCAAGGCGTCTATTCCAGGTGCGTCGGTGACGGTAACGAGCGAGTCCACCGGCGTTACGGTCGCGCTTGAGACGAATGTAGCGGGCGCGTTCAATGTAAGTTCTTTAGTGCCTGGGCTGTATACAATCGAGGTCAGCGCGGACGGTTTTAAGAAGTACACCGTCAATCGTCAGAAGGTCGATGTTGCGCTGGCAACCTCACTGCCCCCAATTGTCTTAGAGCTGGGACCATCCACAGAAATCGTGGTAGTCGAAGGGGACGTGGCCCGCGTGCAGACATCGAACGCGGAAGTCACCTCAATAGTCACCTCAGACCAGATCCAAGAGCTCCCCCTGATCGGCCGCGACCCCTTGAGCTTCGTCAGCTTGCAAGCTGGAGTCGCTTATGGCGGCGCGGCGAACACGGTCATCAACGGCCAGCGCACGTCATACTCCAACGTCACCTTGGACGGCATCAATATCCAAGACAACTTTCTCCGCAACAACGCGCTTGACTTCCTGTCCAGCCGGACTCTGATTGACCAAGTTGCCGAGTTTGCCATCACGACTCAGAACGGATCCTCGGCTGTCGGCATGGGTGCGTCCCAAGTGAACTTCACGACACGATCCGGCGGGCCCGAATTTCATGGCAACGCCTACTGGCACAGCCGCAGCGACAGACTCGCTGCCTCGCCTTGGTTTTCCAACCGGCAGGGCTTGGACAAGCCGGAACTGAAATTCAATCAGTACGGCGGCTCTCTAGGCGGCCCGGCGGTCAAGAATCGAGTCTTCTTCTTTGCCAACTATGAAGTGATGACGGACCGACGCGAGTCGCTCGTCAACACCACGATCTTAACTCCCACGGCTGCTCAGGGAATTGTTAAGTATCTGGATCTGAGCGGTGCGCTGCGCGAAGTCAATGTGCTGAGACTACAGGGACTGGAGGTCGACTCGGCAGCAGCGCAGATCCTCAGCCAGATTCCCGCTCCAAGTGAGATCAACAATTTCGATAGAGGGGATAGCACCTCGGAGCGCCAACTCAACACAGCCGGATACCGCTTCTTCACGCGTAACAACGCTGACAGAGATGCCATTACCGCGCGAGGCGACTGGAATGCGAGCGGTAGCGGAGCGCTGGCAGTGACTTACAAGCTGAGCCAAGAGAGCAACGACCGGCCTGATAGTGACATCGGAGTGGGCTTCCGAGAAGTGCCGCCGGTGCAGGATCATGTCAAGTCGCAATTCCTCTCGGCCGCGTGGCGCAGCACGTTCGGGCCTCGCTGGACCAACGAAGCACGGTTCGGGTTCAATCTCGCGCCGGGAGATTTTCGCAACAGCGCCGCTCCGACCGACTACGAAGTGTCGGGGATGCTGTATACGAATCCGAACGTGAACTTTGCTCCGCAAGGACGCTATACCGACACTTTCAACTTCCGCGACAACGCCATGGCGCTGATCGGTCGGCACTCGGTGCAGTTTGGATTCGACTTGCAGCAAGTCCGCGTCGAGAGCTTTCACTACGGTGGCGTCGTTCCCGAGATGGTGCTTGGCTTAGGAGTGGAGAGTGAATACCAAATCCCGGGAGCGCTGTTTCCGGGCGGGATCGATTCTGGCGATCTGGGCACGGCCCAATCCCTGCTGGCGTCGCTAGCGGGAATTATCTCTCGCGCGTCGCAGTCGTTCAACGTCAGGGACCGGACGTCCGGTTTCGTGCCCGGGCAAGAGGATCGCAGGCGATACAGTTACGATTCGTTCGCATTCTATGGCCAAGACAACATCAAGATCCGCCCGAGGTTTACCCTGAATCTGGGTGTGCGGTGGGAATACTTCGGTCGGTTGGATGAGCGTGACAGCCTCATGTTGTTGCCAGTGCCCGGGCCGGGAAGCTTGATTGATACTTTGCTGTCGGACGCTGAACTGGACTTTGCCGGCGGCGGTGTGGGGCGGCCTTTGTGGAATCCCGATCGGAATAACTTAGCGCCGAACATTGGCGTTGCTTGGGATGTCTTCGGCGATGGCAAGACATCTTTGCGCGCGGGCTACAGCATCAACTACGTCAACGACGAGACTATCGGTAGTGCCAACAATGCCGTGTCGGCTAACGACGGACTCCATGGTTCCAACCGGTTGCAGAATCTTGATGCCTTTCTCGCTGACGGGCCGGTCACTGTCGACCCTCCTGAATACGCTGTGCCACGCCGAGTAAGTCAGAATCAGGCGATCGATCCGGGGGCGGCGGTGTTTTCTATAGATCCGAACTTCCGCTCGCCGTACGTTCAGCAATGGAACTTCGGCGTGCAAAGGGAGATCGGGTGGAAGACCGTGGTCGAGGCCCGCTATGTGGGGAACAAGGGCACTAAGCTGGTACGGGCATTCGACTACAACCAAGTCATTATCAAGGAGAACGGATTTCTTGACGATCTGATTCGCGCCCGCAACAACGGCTTCTTGGCCCAGGCGGCGACCGGCTTCTTCGACCCCGCCTTCAACCCCAGTCTGGAAGGTAGCCAGGAGTTAACTGTGTTTCCTAGGATTATCGGCGGGGGGTACATCGGCTTCCCCATCGTGCAACAGTACATTCGCCAGGGCGAGCCGGGCGGTCTAGCCGAACTCTACGTCCTCAACCGCTTGACCGAGGGGACCGATGTGAGCTTTCGGCGCAACCAGAATGCGTTCGTAAGCGACTTGGTGACGAACTACTCCAACTCGAACTATCACGGCCTGCAACTTGAGGTGCGGCGACGAGCGGCAAGCGGCGTGCAATTCCAAGCTAACTACACCTTCTCAAAGGTCCTTACTGATTCAAGCGGGGTCGAATACCACCATTTCGCGCCATTCCTCGATCTGGAGCAGCCGCACTTGGAGCGTGCCCGCGCGACCTTTGATCTGACTCACGTTATGAACACGAACGTCGTTTGGAGGCTTCCATTCAATTCGTCCAACCGTTTGCTTGAGGGCTGGACGATCGCATCCATATTCACACTGCAGAGTGGATCCCCGCTATCCATACTGTCGCGGCGGGGCACGCTGAATCGGCGGGGGCGGTCTGGCCAGAACACTGCTTCGACATCTCTGAACAAGGACCAACTCGACCATATCGTGCGATTCCGAATGACCGACGATGGGCCATTCTTCATTTCGCAGGGTGCAATAAATCCTCGCGATAACAGCGGTGTGGCAATTGATGGCGCCGAGAGGTTTATCGGGCAAGCCTTCTCACACCCGGGGCCGGGCCAAGTGGGGACGCTCCAGCGACGTCTGTTTTCAGGCCCTAGCGCGCTCGCATTCGATGTCTCGGTGAGCAAGATGACGAAGATCTCGGAGAACCACTCCGTCAAGACGGGAGCGCGGATCGAGAATATCCTCAACCACCCTTCGTTTTTCGCAGCATCCCACTTGATCGGCTCGACACAATTCGGACGAATCACCGGAACCATCGTTGGGCCACGGCGGATCGAACTGTTCCTGCGGTACCAGTTCTGAGGGCCTGTGGTCAAGGTCAGTAGATGCTTTTGCAAGACTCCACCGGACGTGTCAAAACCTAGTCCAGAACCCAGAACCTGACGGTCATGCTGCAATGAATTACCGCATGTAGTATTCGGCAACGTCGCGAGCGTTTCGCAGGCTAGTCGGGACTGCCGTTTGCTGACGATACCGCTTCGGCCTTGGGCGCCATTCGGTAGCGCAGCCTGGCGGTGCCGCGCTTGGAGGCGGCTTCTTTGCGGGAGTAGAGGGCGGGCATGCGGGGGGATGCCCAGCGGCCGTCCTGCTGAATCTCGGGCAGAGATGCCCCGGCCCGGACAAGGGACTGGGTGGAACCGACGCGCAGGGAATGGCCGCGGATCTTACCCTCGATGCCGACTGCGGTGGCGCGCTTCGAGAGGATGGACGCGATGCTAGATGGGTGCAGGGGTCTAGTGCCGGGATGGCCGCCGCGGCGGATGCGTCGGAAGAGAGGTCCGGATGCGATGTCGGTGGTCCGCAGCCACTCGGTGAGCCTAGCGACGGTCGGAGGCCCGAGGTAGAGGTCGGTCCCCTCGCCATCTTGGTCCGTCTTGGAGCGGCGGACGGTGATGGTGGCGCTGCCATCGTTGGCGGGAGCTATGTCGGCAGTCTGGAGGGCGACCACCTCGGAGACCCGGAGGAGGGTGTCGGACATGACGGCGACGATGGCGGCGTCGCGGAGGCCGGCTAGAGTGCCGTCCGCCGCCGCTGCGTCGGCCATGGCGTCGGCTTGGAGCCACTGGATGCCGTCGGCCTGACCTCGTCCGCGCCCAGATGAGGTGCGGCGGTAGCCGGCCAAGGCAGCCGCGGACCCAGGCAAGCGGAGCTCGATGCCGTTGGCGCGGGCTGCGGCGCGGAGAGCTGCCAACGTACTCGCGGCGGTGGCGGGAGACAGTCCATTCGCGTGGAGATGTCCGACGTAGGCTTCGAGAGAAGAATCGTCGAGGGGGCGCTCGCCAAGCCAGGCATGCAGTCGGCGAAGGGCGCCTTCGTAGGCGCGGCGCGTGGCGGGGGACAGCGAGGCTGCCGCGAGGACGGACGCACCGGAAGACAGAAGGAAGCCGTTTCCCGAGGGTGACATAACTCTAGATAACTGCATGTCAAGCGCCTTATCGGGGAAATTCTTGAAAAATCCAGGAAAAAACGCCTCGATGATGTGATTTTCCCGCCAAACACGGCGGCTACGGCCCGCTCAGGGCCGGGCCGGGGTCTGAAATCGGCTCAATTGAGCGATTATAGCACAGAATAAATGCAGATATTCAATGTTATATATTCGCAATCTGCTGCAAAGTGCAGCGGGCGAGCAGTTGCTCGCGTTTCCAAAGTGAAGGAGGGAAAACATGAAAAGAGCACAAACAGTGCTGGCGATCCTGCTGGCTTGTTCTGGTATTTGTGTAGCGGCCAGCTACACAAGCTTGCAGAAAGCCGTAATACAGGGCGACACTAGGCAGGTCAAGCACCTGCTTGAAAGCGGTGTAGCTGCAAACCAACAGAACGATCTTGGAAGGACTGCACTGCACTATGCAGCCGTCCCGGGCGGACGGACGCTAGACTACTCGGCGCAGGTGACCGAACTGATCTTGCAGTATGGCGGTGACCCAAACATGCTTGACGATGCGGGCGCAACCCCAACTGCAATCGCTGTCGCAACCGGGAATCAAGCAGTGGCTAGGGTACTCTTGGCAAACGGTGGCAATCCGAACGTTACTGACCCAAACGGCTTGTCGTTGCTGGCAATGGCAGAGGTGAGAGGCCAAGCAAGCATGGCATCTCTTCTTCGCGCTAGGGGGGCTCGGTACAGCGGATCGACGGCTGAACTGAGATTGTTGCCAGAATTGCGAAACGGGCTTGAGTTTGCAAGGAGGGTGCGCCTTCGGCGCGAGCGAGACACAGACACAGGCTTTGCAGAAATTGTGCGTCAAGAGGCGCTCAAGATTTGGCCAAATGCCAGCAAGGAAGACCTGAACACAGTTATGGAGCGTGCGAAGCTGGCAACGGAAGGTTGCGCCTCATGCGCTGTTGGGAGAGGCGGCGAGGAGGGAGTAAAATGACTGTCCAAGCTATTTTGCCCGGAGGGGCGCTAGGAACGGGGTTCTCGCCCGTGAAACTTGGTCAGATTTTCTTGGCCAGTTTTCTTGTGGTGGTTATGCTTGCTGTTCCGCCAGCGCAGCTGTATGCTAGCCCGTCAGCACTGTCGTGCATCGAAAAGACGATTACGTTTGCTCTGAGTTGCGGGATATCGGTGGCCACAAGTGCGGGGAACCCAGTCTGGGTCGTAATCGTGTCCGGGGCGCTGTGCGGCTGGGGTTACACTACAACCATCAAATGCTGGGTAGAGTACAGTTCTGGAAAGTGAACAAAGGACCGAGCGCCGATCGGGGTGCGGTTTCGAAAAGAGCCGTGCGCCGTGCATTCTTCGCCTTTAGTGTGTTATCTGCGGTGTTGGTCTATAGCGGCACAATGACTAGCTTTGTCTGGCCGTTTTGTGCCGGGGCCATAGCGTATCTCGTGTGGGAGCGCCGGAACCGCGTTCAAGATGACACAATTGGCGGGGGAGAATAAACCCGACGGTGGTAGGTGCAGCTGGCCTAGCCGGTCGAGCAGTCGGGGCAGGTGATTGCGTAGCAGCGATCCCGGCTGCTCGGAGTGGGCGCGGCGGAGCGAGCGGCGCTGGGGCTAGCGGTCCGATGCTCCCATTCACAAGTCGAACACGCCATCACGGAGTGTTACACCGGGTGTCGGCAGTAGCTGGCACCCCACCTGTATTCTCAGCTCGACACCAACTCTGGGGGGAAACACTTCCTTGTCCGGGCCGCGCACGGCCCGCCAGCGCCGAATCTTCCGCCACAGCGTGCCCAACTCGTCCGGTTGTAGCCTCCCAGGATGCTGCTCCCGCTGCTCGAACTGAAGAAGCGGATAACGGAGTCCGTGAAATGGACTCTGCTTGTCTGTGTGCCCGGCGGATGACCTCAGGCAGGGCCTGAAGTACAATGAAGGTACTGGCCAGGTAGCTCAGGTGGTAGAGCGCGGCCCTGAAAAGGCCGGCGTCGGCGGTTCAAATCCGTCCCTGGCCACCACTCTCTCACTGTAATTCTTTGAATCTGCGGGACTTAGATAGGTCTCGCAGATTCCGTTGCTGATAGAGTGATCACTTCGAGGATCAAGTGAATGTCCAACAAACGACCACTAACGGATTTGAGCAACGAGGAACTGTACGAATGGCTCAGAGCCAAGGCCCAAACAGTCGAATTTAGTTACGAGAATTGCTACCAAGAGATTCAGCGGAGGTCCCGCGACAGCCACGCCAGCGCGATAAAGTGGCTAACCTTTGTAATCGCAGTCACGACGGTGATCTCGCTAATCCTCAGTTTTCTTAAGCTGTTCCAGTAGATAGCAGTCGTCAGTCTCCCATCAGCAGCCCCTACATGGCGAGCACCGAATTTGACCGGGACGGGCCCAAATCAGCCGTTCTGGAGCGAACCGGCCTTCTGCAGGAAAATTCTCGGGAGCGACCTCTTCGAAAGGCCCGGCTGTACAAGCGAGGGCCGTTCTCGGGGGGGCTCCCGCCCCGGCGGCCGTGCGCTCGACGGGTCCCACTCGTCCCGGCCATCTGAACAACTGCCTGACGCGCAATCAGTTAGTCCGATTTCATTGTTTCGCTCGGGCCTCCCCGCTCGTCCCGGAGGCCGTTCGTTCTGGCAATTTCCCGGAACGGGATTTTCGCGAGTTTGCGCGGGTCGGGCCGATGGCGCTAGCATGGGTTTTATGAGTGAAGCAATGTTGCGTGGTTCCGGTCATTACTGCTTGGCACTTGTGCGCGGACGCGACGCCGAGGGCGAACCGCAGTACCAATTGCAGATACCAGACGGCAGCGCGGACGAACGATCGATTGAACTGCTGGGCATTGTCACGGTTAGGGTGGGTGAGCTGCGAGAGGCGTCCCAAGACGGGCGCGTACCCATGCGGGCCAAGGGTATCGAATATCGCCCTCACGCAACCCCCGAGGGCGCTGACCAATTCTTGTGGGATCAATGGCACATGCTGGCCGATCGCGCCACTAACCTGGGCTTGGAGCTGTACCGTGGCGTACCCAGCGGACACAGCCTAGAGAATGGCGAACCCGTAACCCACTACTCGACATTGAAGGGCTACACCCTTGCGGGCGAAGCGCAGCCAATCAGCTGTGACACGCTGGCCGAGATTGAATCCGAACTAACGCGCCTCGAAGCCAAGGCCGACTAGGCCAGCCCGACTTGCACTGGTGCATCAGCATACGTAGCACCGCTGGCTACCAGCGCCTTGAGCGCCCTTGCGATGCCTTGAATATCGTTGCCCCTCAATCGCTCGAACGAAAGCGCTACTGGCAACTCTGATTGCGGCTTGCTCCTTCGCTAACCAGCCGGCACAAGTGCTCGATAGTGGTATTTACGAGCCTGCGAAAAGACTCGTGCAACGCCGCTCCATCCGAGCTAGACAGGAACAGAGGCGGGCTGATTTCCGCGCAATTCATGATCCGCCGCTCCAAATCGCCAGCCCATCCGCGAGCCTCGGCGCTCGGCGCGAAGCCTACGGCCGTGTTGGGCGGGCCGGAAGCTCCGCCCAGTAACCTCAGCTCGCCGCCCAGTGCGTTGAGCGTTTGCTGGACCTGCTTGGTGTCGGCGTCGTCCGGAAAGTCGGGCAGGACGCCGAGTTGCCCGGCCGGGGCCGCGGCCTGCTGGCCGATCCTGTGCATTAGAGACGCCATCGACCCAATCTCTCGGCTGGTGCTAGTCAGCGGTGATACTCCGTGCCAAGGCGCGTGTGCCTCGACGCCATACCGGACATGCAAGACTTCGCCCGCTGGCCGGGTTTCGATTGTGAAGCTCTAAGGCGTTGGGATAGAGAGCCTGTCGCCAAGCCAACGGGCTAGGCTCGGTTCCCAACACGTCCACTATGTCGCACGGCCAGATAGCCAGCCGTGCGCCGCTCACTGCCATCTTGCCGACGAACTCGCCTCGGATGAACAGGCTGCGGCCTACCATCTCCAGCAAGTCAGCCGAGAGCACGCGCCGCGCCGCCAGCGGCTCGACGGTGGCACCGGCCAGAGCGCGGCCCCACAGGCTCGCTCAGATCTCGACCACGCCCAAGGCTCGCAGCTGCCAAACCGTAGGCTTGCCGGGTCCGAGTAGCTCTATCAAATGCTTCAGAGATTGCCAGATCGGTATAACTGGCCGATCGCGCCTCGGCTGGCGTGTCTGCAATGCCTAGCTCGATCACAGAGCCCACCACTTAGTCGGCCTAGACTCACAGCGCTCGCGGACTTCGACGAGAGAACCGCTGTAACTCGGATCATCGATCAGGCCAGCGCCGCCTAGCAAGGCTCGCTCGATCACGCGGACGCCAGAGACCAAGCGCTCGCGCAGGGCGTGAAATTCGACACTCAGGCCGCGCAGCACGCCACTTCTGACCAACTCGGCCGCTCCCGCCCAGCCGTGGTATCTGGAAGCCTTGCCGAGACTCTAACCTCGTTGCCCTCTACCTGCGGTGTGAAGCGCGTGAGCGGCTTCGTGCGGTCGTGCTGCAGGTTCAAGGAAGATTCCGCCGTCCGGCCATTGCAGTGCCCCCCGCTCGAAGCGCTCGCGCCGGTCGGTCGCCTGTTGGCCGTACGTCAGCAACACCCCCTCGACCAGGCCCGCGCCCTTGCCGTCCGGATCTTCGGCGAAGCGGACTTCAAAGGCGCGTTTCTCGACTCTCGACCTAGGCACCTTACGACACGAACTTGAGCCGCTGGAAGCTGC
This sequence comes from Bryobacterales bacterium, assembly GCA_965207255.1. Classification (GTDB taxonomy): domain Bacteria; phylum Acidobacteriota; class Terriglobia; order Bryobacterales; family UBA6623; genus VXMF01. The sequence goes on from OZ242276.1 coordinate 4,813,669, forward strand.
TGGACCTCGGCAGCCCGAAGCCCCACAGGTGCGAGATCGTCAGCGCAACCTCGCTGCTGCCCGACTTGGTATAGGGATCGCGGATCAACTGGCCGGAATCCCACACGGCCGCCACGCCAGCGCCAGCCAGCCCCATGCCGCGCCCGACGAACGCGCCAAACTTGCCGTCTCCAGCTCGCCCCTCGCGCTCCACGCCAGCCCGGACTCGCGCATGAACTGCGCTAGTGTGGTGTGCCGCAAATAGCATTAATTAATCCGAGACCTGGGCTAGTGCCTGCCGGGCGCGGTGGATCTTCTCGAGAATCTCTTGGCCACTAGCTTTCCAGCGGTATGGCTTCGGGTTCTTGTTGCGTTCGGACAAATAGCTCGTGATCGCGTCCGTCAGCTCCTTCAAGCTCGCGAAGCTGCCGGCTCGCACGCAGTCCTCCGTCAGGTCGGAGAAAAACCGCTCCACTAGGTTCAGCCAAGAACTCGAGGTGGGCGTGAAGTGCATGTGGAACCGCTTGTGCCGCTGCAGCCAAGTCTGCACCTTCGCGTGCTTGTGCGTGCTGTAGTTGTCCGCAATGATGTGCACGTCGAGTTCCTTGGGCACTTCGCGCTGGATTTGCTTGAGAAACCGCAGCCATTCCAAGTGCGTGTGCTTCTGCTCGGTGCGGTAGATCAGCTTGCCCTCCAAGTAGCTCAGGGCTGCGAACAGGCAGGTCGTGCCATGCCGGTAGTAATCGTGGGTGCGTGTGCGGACATGCCCGCTGCCCAGCGGCAGCCCCGGCTGGGTGCGTTCCAGAGCTTGGCATTGCGTCTTCTCGTCGCAACACAGCACGACCGACTTCTCGGGCGGATCGAGGTACAGCCCGATCACGTCCCAGAACTTGCGTTCGAAATCCTTGTCATTGGACAGCTTGAAGGTCTTGCTGCGGTGCGGCTTGAGATCATTGCGGCGCCAGATGCGACCGACCGTGCTCGGCGAGACCCCGGCCTGCCGGGCCATGCTGCGGGTGCTCCAGCGCGCCCGGCCGACAGGTTTCTGGCCCGCTTCGGCAATCACCTTCTCGACCGTTGGGGTCGGGATGGAGGGCCGCCGCCCGCGGCCCGGCTGGTCGCGTAGGCCGGCGATGCCTTGGGCATCGAAGCGCTGCGACCAGCGGTTGACGCAGGCCACGCTAACGCCCACACGGCCGGCGACCTCGCGCTGGCTGAACCCCTCGTGCCGCAGCAGCACGATGCGAGCCCGCTGGCAATCGCGCTGTGAGCTGGTGGAGGCCCGCACGCGCCGTTCGAGTTCCGCCTGTTCCTGCGGGGACATATCGAGGATTTCGACGGGGCGTGCCATGGAGGAGGACTCCAGCCATGGTAGCACACTGGAGGCATTAATTAATGGTATTTGAGGCACACTACACTAGCGTCTGGTTGCTGGCAGCGGAGTTGATGACGGTGGTTAGCCAGAGCGTGTTAGCGCCGACTGTCGACACCACGCGCAGCTCACCAAGACTCTCTTGTCGCGATGTCGCACCAACCGTCGTTCCGCCCAGATTCATTCGCGCACCAGCAGATGTCGGTTCAAGTACTCTTGGAAGAGCGCGTCCTTCAGCGCCTGCCCGAAGTTCTCGTCATCGGTGATTCGCTTGTAAAGCTTGAAGTTTCCGTCGATGATGTCCTCGATCTGATCGTTGACCTTTATGTCGAAGCTGAGCCGCACGTTATCGGACGGATTGGCTCTAGCCGCTGCCCGAAGCGCGGTATCTCCTTCCAAAGTGCCGAGCACTACCTCAAGAGTGACCTTGTCCTTCGGTCCCAGATTCACCCCAAAATGCTCGTTGAGCTCCCGGATGATCTCTGAAAGCGGCTCGTAAACGTCTTCGCGGATGCCGTCTGGTCCCACCCCCTGCGGATCGAGAGTCCCGTTGCCCGACAGTAGATCGATACCGCCCGATCCAGTCTGCTGGATACGGAAGGACTCCATGTCAATCGCCTGCTGAACCTCGACGGGTAGCGAGTCCTCCTCCGGCGGAAGCAGGGGTCCCAGACACCGCACGAAATTGTATAGCTTCTCTAGGCCAGTATCGGTGAAGGGCAGCACCTGCGAGAGAAATCCGTAGAGGCGCCGGTAGTCTCGCAGACGCCGCCGAAAACGCGTTCGCGACTCGGGTTCCAACTCCCGGAATCGATCCACGCACCCTGCCAGTGCCGCATAGTACTGATCATGGGTCGGCTTCGAATCATAGAAGACCAGCGCGAACTCCGCCACGTCGGGCTCGGCGAACACACCGAATTCCAGAAGCTCCTGCTCGACTTCATAAAGGAGGTTGGGATCGGTGTTCTCCGAGAGCAGCGTGGTCTCGTAGTACTCCTCGAATGCCTTCCGGATTGTGTCGGTCTGGTTGGCAAAATCTAGGACCGAGGTGCTTTCCTTTTCCGCATGGGTCCGATTGAGCCGAGACAGCGTCTGCACCGCGTTCACGTCACCCAGCTTCTTGTCGACGTACATAGTATGAAGGAGCGGCTCATCGAATCCGGTTTGGAACTTGTTGGCCACGACCATGAACCGATATTCCGGGCGCGCAAACTCCTGTGCGGTCTGCTTCTCGCCGATCTGGCAGCCAACCGCGGCGGAGTTCATGCCCGGCTCCGTGTAGTCTTTCCCGCCATCCTTCACCGTGCCTGAAAAAGCGACGAGCGTCCTCCAGTTGTAGCCCTTCTCCTTCAGGCAGGCGTCCAGTGCCAGCTTGCAGCGAACCGCGTGCAGACGTGACCGCGTCACAATCATCGCCTTCGCTTTCCCTCCGATTCTGTTCTGCACTTGGGTAGCGAAGTGTTCGACCATGATTTCCACCTTCTTCCGGACCGCGTGGCCGTGAAGTTCCACAAAGGATTTGAGCAGGAAGCTCGCCTTGTCCTTCTCGAAGCGCGGGTCGGCCTCGATCACCTTGAGCAGCTTCCAGTAGGCTTCGTAGGTGGTGTAGTTCTCTAGGACATTGAGAATGCACCCCTCCTCGATGGCTTGGCGCATGCTGTAGAGGTGCCACGGCCGGGATGTGCCATTGGGCTGTTTCGCTCCAAACAGTTCGAGTGTTCTGGCCTTGGGCGTCGCGGTGAAGGCAAACAGGGAAAGGTTAGGCTGCGGACCCCGCTTCTGGACCTGCTCCAGAATAAGAGCCTCGATCTCCTCTTCTCGGGTCGGAGCGCCCGATTCCTCCGCCTCAGCTTCCACCAAGCTCTTCGCCGCCAGCACCGACTTCAGGCACTTGGCGTGCTCGCCTGACTGAGACGAATGGGCCTCGTCGATGATCACAGCGAACCGCTTCCCTGGAAGCTCCGCAACCTGGTTGGCGATGACCGGGAATTTCTGGAGCGTAGTGACGATGATCCGCCGTCCGGCCTCGAGCGCCGCTAGGAGATCCTTTGATGTCTTGTCGATATTCTCGACCACGCCGACGACTCGCTCGAACTGCTGGATTGCGCGCTGAAGCTGCCGGTCGAGCACCCGCCGGTCGCTAACCACCACCACCGAATCGAAGACCGCGCTGTCCTCTTCGTCATGCAGGGAAGAGAGCTGATGCGCCAGCCACGATATGGTGAAGCTCTTACCGCTCCCGGCCGAGTGCTGAATGAGGTATCGCTGGCCCGCTCCGTACTTGCGCGCATGACCAACGAGTTCGCGCACAGCGTCAAGCTGATGGTAGCGGGGGAAGATCAGGCTGGGCTGCGCCTTGCCGCCCTTCGTCCTACTGTCCTCGTGGGCGAACTGTTGGATCAGGTTGAGGATGCTGTCTCGCGCCCAGATCCGGTTCCAAAGGTAATCCGTGGGATAGGCGCCGCCGATTGGAGCAACCGGTGGATTCCCTGCGCCCTCGTCGCGCCCCCGGTTGAAAGGGCGGAAGCGGGTAGCGGTCCCTTCGAGGCGGGTGGTCACATAGACGAGGTTCGGATCGACGGCGAAATGGGCGATACAGCGTCCCGGAGCCAGTAGCGCGTTTCCCGGATTCCGATCCTTGCGGTACTGCGCAACGGCGTCCTGCACATCCTGTCCCGTGAGCGGATTCTTGAGTTCGGTTGTGAAGATCGGAATGCCGTTCACGAAGATCGCCAAATCCAGACTCTGTTCGCTCTTCGGTTTATAGCGAAGCTGCCGGACAACCGCGAAGAGATTGGCCTTGTGTAGGCGGGAGGCTTCCTGGTTGAGACCGCTCGCTGGCGGGAAGTACGCCAAGTGGAACCTGATGCCGTGGTCCTTGATCCCGTTGCGGAGGACATCAACAATGCCGCGCCGCCTGAGTTGGTGCGCGAGATGGTCGAGAAAGCATTCCTTGTAGTCGGTGCCCCGGAGTTGTTGGAGCCGTTTCCAACTCTTCGGCTGGCTGGCGATGATGAAATCGGTGACGTCACGAGAGATCAAGCAGCGCTCGCGGTTGTACTCGGCGGAGGTGCGGCGGTGGTAGCCGCCGGGTTTGAAAGAGGGACCGTAGCCGGAGTCCGGTTCGTGGACGCGGGCTTTGTAGGTGGGACAGGAATCGGGACCGCCCTGGAGGAGCGCGCATTCGATGGCATCCTCGAAGGCCTGTTCGGTGGTGGTTGGGGTCATAAGGGAAGTGATGGTGGAGTTGGAGCGCGGGGCGCGGATGGTCGAGTGTTGGAATACATGGGAGGAGGCGCGGCTTCGGACCAGTCTGAGGGCCGTGCGGGGTCAAGGGGACGCCATTGACTCCCTCACGTCGATCTGCCCGGTGACCGCGGCGGAGATCACGGAGCCGCGATATTCGCACAACCGTTCAATGGCTTCCCGGGTCTTGGCAACCAAGGCATCGATCCGGCCGGTTTCGCGGTCGAGGAAGTCGGCGATGGCGCGTTGCTCGAGGAGGGGAGGGGCGCACGTTGGAACGCAGCCGAGTGCTGCCTCCGTTATCGCGGGATACGCGATTCCGACTGATCCCGCCGATACGGCATCTGTGAATGGATCGCTCTGACAGAAGTAGCCGAAGTAGTCGGCAACCGCATCAGGCCCGGGCGTGAGCACAGCGAATCCGGTCGACGCAATCAAGTCGCGCTCAAGCTGACCCGGGGTCCAGACTGCCTTCAAGTATGTGCGAACGGTTGACACCAAGGTGTCTCCAGGCCGTACAACGCGCCTGGCCCGCAACGGCGACGATCCAAATGGGATAGCCTTGAGGTCCGAACCGAGCCGTCCCGTGTCAACGGACCCGATGTCCGCATAGTCGAACGTGTAGTCTGGGTCCGTGTCGTCCGGCAGGACTAATTGGTTCATTGCGACATGGTCCTTCAGCCGTACCACCCCCCAATGGGCCGGAATCTCCCCCAGCCACTCCACGCCCGAGTCTCTCGTCGGAGCTTCTGGATCCAATCCCCGGGTAACCGCTTGGCTGATTAACGATGCCCGCTCCTCGTTAAGCAGCTTGATCAGACGCTCCATCTTCCGCACAAGCCGGTCAATCGCACCCATCTGGCGGCCGAGGTAGTCTGCGATGGCTGCTTGCTCAGGGCGGGGAGGGAACATGAGCAAAGCCGATCCCAACTCCTCGGCGTTCAAATGTGGCTGGGCAGAACGTGTGCTGGCCGCGATCAATTGATCATGACGTACGTACTTGGAAAGTAGAGCGATTGCAATGAATTCAGGATCTGCTCCAGTTACGGACACCACCATGTCGTAGCCTGCAATAGCGCCCACATAGGGTTCCCGAACAATTGCAGAATCGGCGGTATACGCTCCGCTACGCACTACAATGATTTCACTTTGTTTAAGGAACGGCTCACGACTGACCGGCACATCGGAGGGATCAACATGAATCAAGTCATTCTGCACTATACGACCGTTGTCTATATTAGTAGCGCGGATTAGAGGCAGACCATGTTTCGATTCACGTGGGGGTTGACCCAAGCCGTATCGAATTGACGCGATCGCCTTTAGTCGTCGAACCCCCCAATGTACTGGCGCCTCCGCCAGCCACTCCACGCCCGAGTCTCGGTATTCTGGATACCTGCGAAATCCTCCCGTCACCGGTCCCCCTCCCCTTTCGGCCCGCTCCCCCGCAGCCGCCACGGTCCGCCCGGCGACCATTCCATTTCGAAGGGCTCCTCGTCGAGGATGCTGCTCCACACCGGTCTCAGAAACGTGCGAACCACGATCCCGGCTTCGGCAAGAGAGTTCGGCTGGTACCCGTGAACCTCGACTCGGGTGCGAAACCGTGACCACATTGCTTGGCGCTCCGGTTCCTCGTAGTAGACAGGCCCTAGCGCTGCCACTTCCCTCCTATTCAATGCTTCACGCTGTAGTAGCGTGGCCCGCACGGCCCGTTGCAATACCGGACCGTCAAAGGAGAAGTCGGTGGCTAGCGCGGCGATGTCCCACACGTCCTTGATGCGGCTGTTGTGGTGCTCCATGGTGACCATGGCGGCAAACTTCTCGGCGATCAGCGTCTCACGCGGGTACATCCACACCATCGGCTGAGGATGATCGAGCAGAGTGGGATACCTTGATCGCTTGGGCGGCGGATTCACCGTGTCGCCGACGCCGATGTCTACCTGAAGCGGGAGTTTGACGTTTCCGAGCATACCCACCACGTGAAACCTCGTCGCGTGCCCATCGTCGACCGGGAGCTGGCGGACCCTTATCCGAGAGGGGTCGAATATGATGCCGTCCTTCGTGCACGGTACCGCGCAGATGACGTCAAGTGCCCGGCGGATCGCGTCCTGTGTGGTCCCGCCCTTAGCTAGCAGGTCAATGTCCCCCGTACCGCGGTAGACATCGCCATTCCAGACGAGGAAGAGCGAGGCGCCCTTGAGAATGAATCGATCGGCGACAGGTGATGCTCCGAGCCGGTAAAGAAAGCGTTCCGCCACATACTGTTGCAAGACTCGATTCAGGTCTTGGCCCGATGGGCGGAGTTGCCGGAGACGGGCATGCACCGAGGCAGGATAGTTGCGCCCATGTCGGGTCGACATCAGTACGTCCTCGCACCAAGGATCGGCCCGATCAGCGCCTTCGCTCGGCAGGCCGAAGCCGTCCGCCAGATTTCGTCCGGTGTCGTGTGGTGTCGCGCCAAGGCATCGTCGAGTGCTTCGTAGGCAATGTCGGTGCCGACCCGACTGCGGAAGCGGAAGCAGTCCACTACGGTTCGCGCCGGACTGGTGATTCGGGCAGGCACCCCTTCGAACTCCGTGTCCACCACCCCGTACCTAAGCGAAATCCCTGAGAACCGCATAACTTTGGGGCCGAAGCGGGCCAAGACCGGCGTCCTTCTGCCCTGCGGGATGGCAATCCAGACGCGGTGCGGCCGTTGTGTGCCGATCTCGTGCACTGCGAGCGCTGTCAGCAGACAGACGATGCTATCCGGCACCTGAGCGCAGACCGCCGCGACGTCACTGAAGCGAGTGGAGTCGATGTCTGTCCGCCGGTATAGGCCTCGTCGTTCCCGTTCGACGATTCCTGCTTCCTCCAGACGGCGCAGTTGATGGTAGTCGATCCCGGCTTCCTCGGCGTCCAGTGGCCGAAAACACGATCCGAGGCCCGATTCGCTTAGAAGCCGGTGCGCGCGTTCCGCACTCATGACACCTCCTCCGGGCTGGTCAGCCCTCTCAGCATTCCGACGATTTCGTCCGTGATTTTAGCGATGTCGCGCCGGACCTCTTCAGGCGCACGCGGTGGGCGGAACCGGTAGAAGTAGCGGCTGAAGTTCATCTCGTAGCCGACAATCCCCACATGTCCGTCTGCCTTATCCACAATCTCCTCATTGATCCACGCGTCGGGCCGATACGGATGGACCTGGCGGTCGAAGAACTCCTGTACGCTCGCCGGAACGCCGCGCTCGTCTGCCGGATCTGCACCCTGCCGAAGAGGAACGCGCTCGTGGTCGCGGAGCTTCGAGTCGGCCACGGGATCGCCCTTGGGATCGAGGAAGACCGCGGCCGTCTCGTCCCTTTCGGAGAGCGCCTGAACAATCGCTTTCACAACCGGTGCGCCCAGCTTGATCCCGGCTGCCCTCGCTGCGCGTGCCAGATCGCTGTGGAAGGCATCGCCATCCTTGTACAGGGTGTCTGGCATCTCCGACAGAATGGATAGAATCGCCGCCTGAAGCTCGCATCCCTGTCGCCTTGCCTCTTCGCCTGCCGTACCCCGCTTTCGCGACACTGCGAGACTCCGGAACCCTATCTGATCGTTCAGTCTGGCAATGCGTTCGTCACTGGCCTGGAAGTTGAGGCGCAGCGGCCGCTCGACGGTCACTTTGCGGTATCCGAACGCCGTCGTCGGAAGAACCCGGCTGACGGTGACCTCCTCGGGCTGTCCATCACGCATGACAGATTTCTTCGCGCCGTCCCGGCCTTCGGCGAGCAGCAGCAGGATCTCGGTTGCCTGTTCGTGCGAAATCTCACGCCGCTTGTCGCCCAGGCTGCGGCGCATGGCAACCCAGTGCGAAGTCGCGTCAATTAGTTGCACCACACCCCGTCGCACGGCCGCCTTGCGATTGGTCAATAGCCAGACGTAGGTTGCAATCCCCGTGTTGTAGAAAAGCTGTTCGGGAAGCGCGATGATCGCTTCAAGCAGGTCATTCTCCAGCACATGACGGCGGATCTCGCTCTCGCCGCCGCCAGCGTCGCCGCTAAAGAGCGGGGATCCGTTCATGATGACTGCTACCCGCGACCCTCCCGGCCCCGGTGTGCCTCCCGGCTCCCGCGTTCGCGACAGCAGGTGCAGCAGAAAGAGAAGCTGGCCATCGTCGATGCGCGGAAGCCCAGGCCCGAAACGTCCGGCAGAACCGCGCCCATGTTCGGCCTTGACGGCGTCTTGGTCCACTTTCCAGTCCTTGCCATAGGGCGGGTTGGTGATCAAGTAGTCGAACGGACGATCATGATATGAACGGAGCACGCTTCCCCGCTTGATGCTCTCCGCATCGCGCCCGTTTGGGTCCTTAATGTAAAGATCGGACCGTGCGATCGCCCAAGTCTCGGGGTTGGTCTCTTGGCCAAAGAGGTGTATCTCGGCGGCCGGGTTGATCGGCTCCCGGACGACTTTGCCATCGACGAAGCGTCCCTTCGTGATGTGGTCACGTGCGATCATCAGCATTCCACCGGAGCCGCAACAGGGGTCGTAGATGGCGTGAACCGCACCCTCCCTCGCAATGTGATCCTCATCACCCGCAAGCATGAGGTCGACCATGAGGTGCACGACATCGCGCGGCGTGAAGTGCTCGCCGGGGTTCTCGTTGAGTGACTCGTTGAACCTGCGGATCACCTCCTCGAAGATCGTCCCCATCGTTGCGTTATCGATCTTGTCCGGGTGCAGGTCGATGTCGCCGAAGCGCTGGACCACCTGATAGAGGAGCCGCCCCTCGTCCAGGGTGCGGATCGCGTCGTTGAAGCGGAACGAGTGGAGCACCTCCCTCATGTTGTCGCTGAATCCGGCGATGTAGGCCTCCAGATTCTGGGCCAGCTGCGGAGGATCGGCTAGCAGCCGGGCGAAGTCGTAGCGCGAGGTGTTGTAGAAGGCGAACCCGGACGCACGGCAGAGTTGGCGGTGTGGGTCGGTGAGCTTCCCCTTGAGTTGAGCGTGGCGCTTGAGAACCCTCTCCTTCGTGGGCGCCATCACGCAGTCAACGCGGCGTAGCACAGTGAACGGCAGGATCACGTCAGGGTACTTCCCGCGCTTGAAGGTGTCGCGAATGAGATCGGCGACTCCCCAGATGAAGCTGACAATCTGGCTGTGGCTCATGAGAGTGGATGTTTGCGTGAGGTTGAGGGAGGAGATCGAGTTTGAATATGTATATAATAACAGATTCAATATATGCTTTTCTATATCCGCATGGTAATCTGTTCACGCAAGGCCGAGCCTGCCGTTTCCTCGCAAGCGACCAAGCGCGTCAATCCTAACACGGGTCATTCGACTGCTGTGCATCTGCTATGTTCCAGCGGCGACTTCAACACGATTCGCGCCCGGCTTTGCCACGTCTCGCTTGAGGCCACCAACCGCAATGCCCAATGAAGGGACGTGATTCCGCGATGCTGCTGGCGTCGATGGCCTCAGCTGTTGGCGCCGATCCGAGCGAGATTCTAGGAGAGTGCCGTCCGGCTCCGCGGCCGGAAGGCGGCGTGATGAATCCGCCGAGCCGCGAACTCGTACGCATCCAAGCGGGCAGGGCCAAGATGATCGCCAGAGCGGATCGCGCTCGTGCGAGATCCGAGGACGCGAAGAGGGCTGTCGCATGGCCCGACGAGAGGTATTCCGCACGGCGCTGGTGCCGCTGGTCGCATCCGCTGTCCCGCTGAAGGCTCTGCAGGCCGCTCCGACGGGATTGACGAGGATATCCCGGATGAGATTTAGCGCATTTCGCCGTCGCCAGCGAATACCGGTTCCGTGGCGATCTGACCCTCGCAGCGATCAAGGAACTCGATGGCGCTCTCGCCTTCCTGCTGCGTCATGCGCGTCCCATCCGGCAGGATGCCGATGGACGGCTTGCCGTACCAGGATTCGATGATCAGGCCGCTTAACTTCTCGATCTTGAACGAGCGATCCGAGTCGTGGAAGCGCCCTGTGGCGCTATCCTCCGGCCTATCTCTGACATCTTCGGGCATGCAACTGCATTGTACCGGGTGAACGGGTAGGATCGACGTGGATGCACATTTGGCTACTCCCGGAGAAGTGGAAGGTCTGGCTCGACCGCAAGGATCGCCAGATCGAAGCATCCGACGACGCGTCGGCGGGCTTGGTCGAGTATCTCTCGCAAGACGACCTTGATTTTCAGGGAGCGTAGGGCGGCGGGGACGGATTCTACGTCTCGAGGGCTCTGGAGAAGCGCGCCATTCGCACAGTCTAGGATCTGATCGGGATCGTGCAGGGCCTGATCGCCCGAGACGAGTTCGACTTGGCCGGATACGATATCCGGCGAGCGCCGCGCGGATCCCTAGATTGGGAGGGAGTCGCTCCGCCGCCCGATCTGACGGAGGAACAGCTGGTGGCGCATGCGGAGCGGTGGGCCGCGGACACCCGCGTCGATATCGCGGAGGCCAAGCCGTCGCAGTTGGCGCTCGTGGATGCGCGTGGGCCGAGTATCATGAGACAGTTGATCCTGCCGAATTAGCGAGCATGGGGTATTGGATGGCGCGCAAGATGAAGCAGCAACCTGACACATCGAGATTTTCGGACCAGGCTTTCGTGCCGGTCGACAGCGGTACGATTGAGGAGCGCGTCCAGAGGCGCGCGGTGATCAACGCGTTCGACGCGGCGGATCGCGGGGACATGCAGCCGGGCATCGATCTCGGCATCTTCCCCGATCCGGACGAGGAAGAGGAGGACGAGACCGATTTGATCTCGAAGTGAAGGTCCGCGTCCTGCGCAGCTGCGCAGAAAATCTGCCGAGCATCGAGGCCGGTGCGAAGCCAAGTTCGAACTGCGACGGGGAGTTCGTGTCCTTCTTGGCATTCCTGTGAATCCTCGAGTAAGGGCGACACGATCTGGTCAAGTCGAACACCAGTCGCTTGAACTTGAGTCTGTTGCGCGGACTTGGCCACTTTCTTGGGATGGCTACACAGGGCGATTGCCCGAGTTTTCAAGCTGGGGATTCTGTAGGTCTTGGCACCGGACCGAGGGCGGCGGGGGCTAGCCCGGTAGCATCCTAACAGGCTTGGGTGCGTCGCTACGAGCCTAGTAATGTATCGCCCGTTGGTCGACCGCCAGGGCGGCTTCCTTGAGCGCTTCCGCCAATGTCGGGTGCGCGTGGCTTGACCGCGCGATGTCCTCGCTGCTGGCTCCGAACTCGATGGCCACCGCCGCCTCGGCGATCAGGTCACCGGCGTGGGGGCCGATGACATGCACTCCCAGCACTCGATCAGTGTGCTCGTCGGCGAGCACCTTGACGAATCCGTTCGTGTCCGCGATGGCCTTGGCCCTGCCGTTGGCCAAGAATGGGAACACACCCTTGCGAAAGCCGACCCCTGCGTCTTCCAGCTGCTCTTCGGTCTTCCCGACGGACGCGATCTCGGGGTGCGTGTAGACCACGCCCGGGATGGCGTCGTAATTCACGTGACCGTATCCCGTCGCGATGCGCTCCACGCACGCGATACCTTCCTCCTCGGCCTTGTGCGCCAGCATGGGGCCTCGGATCACGTCGCCAATCGCAAAAATTCCTGCCACGGACGTCTGGAATCCATCCTCGACTTCGATCCGCCCACGACCGTCCAACTGCACGCCAACAGATTCCAAGCCGAGCCCGTCGGTATTCGCTGAACGCCCCACGGCGACCAGCACTCGGTCGCAGGAGAAGGGGTCGAGGCCGGCGGCTTCGACCGTGCAGGCGTCCTCCTCGGCCCGAGCCCCGGTAACCTTGGCTCCCAGCCTGAATTGCATGCCCTGTTTCGCCAGAATCTTCTGGGCGGCCTTCGCCACTTCGAGGTCCATTCCGGGCAATATGCGGTCCAAGTACTCAAAGACCACCACCTCTGAGCCGAGACGGCGCCAGACAGAGCCCATCTCCAGTCCGATATACCCGGCTCCGATCACGGCGAGGCGAGCGGGCACTTCGTCATACGACAGTGCTTCCGTACTCGTCCCCACGCGGTCACCGTCGAGTTCGATTCCGGGCAGCGAGGCGGACTTGCTACCTGTCGCTATCACGACGTGCTTGCCCTCGATCTCTAGCGTCCCGTCGCGGGCGTCGATGATCAAGCTCGAAGCCGACGCGAATCTAGCGGTGCCGGTGTATCGCGTGATCTTGTTCTTCTTAACGAGGCTCGCCACGCCTTGCGTCAGCGATGCCACCACCCGATCCTTGCGCCGGAGCATCCGGGCTAGGTCAAGCTGCACACCCGAGGCCAGCACTCCATGCTGGTCGAAGCCGGCCGAGGCGCGTTCGTAGATTTCCGAAGACTCAAGCAATGCCTTGCTCGGGATACAGCCGATGCGCAGGCAGGTGCCTCCCAGTGCCTTTTCCTTCTCCACGCAGGCTACGTCAAGCCCGAGTTGTGCGGCGCGAATGGCGGCGGTGTAGCCGCCCGGGCCGGCGCCGATTACGATCAGGTCGTGAGATTGCATCTTCAGCACTCCGCCACTTGGCTGCGCGATGGATGGCTCGCGCCCCTCATCGCAGACCTTGGTTCAGATTTGCAGCCAAATCCTCTCGGGGTTCTCGACGAGATCCTTGATGCGTTTCAGGAACGTCACCGCCTCGCGCCCGTCAACGATCCTGTGATCGTAGGTGAGTGCCAGATACATCATGGGCCGGATCACGACCTTGCCGTCCAACGCGACAGGGCGGTCTTGGATCGCGTGCATGCCAAGAATTCCGCTTTGCGGCGGGTTGACGATCGGTGTTGAGAGCATGGATCCGTAAATCCCGCCATTGGAGATCGTGAAGGTGCCGCCGCGCAACTCCGAGATTTCGATCTTGTTTCGCTGTGCCCGAATGGCGAAATCGTTGATGGCGCGCTCGATATCGGCGAAGCCCATGATCTCGGCGTTGCGCAGTACCGGCACCACCAGCCCGCGTCCGCCGCCCACAGCGATACCGATGTCTTGGTACTTGCGGTAGACGATCTCGCTGCCCTCGATGCGGGCGTTGACCGCCGGAACCGCTTGCAGCGCGTCCACCACGGCTCTGACAAAGAAGGACATGAAGCCCAGCTTGACGCCGTGCCGTTCCCGGAATCCCTCGCTGTGCTGGCGTCGCAGGCCGATGATTGCGGTCATGTCCGCCTCGTTGAACGTTGTCAGTAGGGCGGCCTGCTGCTGTGCCTCGACAAGGTTGCGGGAGATGACCTTGCGCAACGGCGACATGGTCACTCGTTCTTCGGTGCGGCTCCCGCTTGGTTCAGATGGCTGAGAAACTGGAGGAGGTTGGCTTGGCGCTGCTGGTGGCGGTGTAGCGACCGCCGCTGGCGCGGGACTGGGCTGGCTTCGCTCCACGGCACGCACCGCGTCCTCCTTCAGCACCCGACCACCCGGCCCCGTGCCTTCCGCAGAATTGGCCGGAAGGTCGGCTTCGCCCAGAACGCGCCGGGCGCTGGGCATCAGGCGGGCCGGAGCCTCAGGAGGTGTCGGTAGTTCCGCGCTGGTCTCAGCGCCGCCAGTGCTTGCTGCTGCAGGCGGCGCCTCCGGTGCAGGAGCGTCGCCGGGCTCGATCAATCCAATCACGTCGCCGGGTACTGCGGCGTCGCCTGCCTGTTTGAGGATCGTGACGAGCGTGCCTGCTACCGGACTCGGCAACTCGATGGCGGCCTTGTCGGTCTCGATTTCAACCGTCACCTCGTCCAAAGCGAGATGCGAGCCCTCCGGCTTGCGCCAGGCTCCGATTCTGACTTCCGTGATGGATTCTCCCGCCTCGGGGATTATCAGCTCGACTGGCATGGCTGATCTTCCACCATAGTGCATAAACTGCACGCCGACCAAGCTGGCATAAGTCTCACGCATGCGCTCGATGACCCTGCGGGCGTGGGCAGGGAGCAACCGCCCAGCGTCCCCGGCAAGATCTGCCGGTTGAGATCCTCTGGCAGCAGGCCATAGAAGCCGGGATCGAGCTCCGGAGAGGACTGTTGGCCACGGATGCCCGGCGATCGATCTGGGCTTCCACGTTTCCACGAACGCGGTAGCCACTGACAGTCTTGTCGACGCAATGCTGCAATGCCGCTGCGCTGGCAGCTTCCCGTTGGCCGTTTGAGACCGAATCGGCCGCAGCCAGAGGATCGGTCCCGCTAGCTAGACCACCCGCAGTGGGAGCGGGTGGCAGCACCGACGGGTCTAGTGCCATGGAATCGATACCACACTTACGCAGAGACTGTGCGGACTTGCTGGTTCAAACTAGAAGGGCGGGCGGGAGCGCTAATCGGCCAAAACGCGCTCGCAATGAGGTAGGTAACCAAGGCCTCAAGGATTCGTCGCCCGCCCTTCTCATGTCACGACCGTCTCTTGCCACCCCCTTTGCCCCCGTGCTTGCCTGGACTCTGCGACAAAGCGGAACCGGCGAGGCTCTTAGTAGTTCTTGAGGTTGATTTACTCCCAAGCGCCTTTGATGCTCTCGTAGCGACAGGCTTGGAAGTTACTTTTCTGTGTGCCATGATCTAAACATACCATGTCTTGCAGGGTTTTTTCTAGCGGCACCCAATATACAGTGTTTCCTTTGTGAGGTTCTACTGAATACCGTAGTGTGCTGGTATAATCTTATGCCGTTTGCTAAAAACGGTAGGAGGAGAAACAACCATGAATATGCTTCAAGTCGAACGTGACTTCATTCAATCGCAGCACGCGGAGCTAGCCAAGGAGTACCCAAACAAGTTCCTTGCGATCCAAGGAACCGAGGTACTCGCGGCGGAGGACGACTTCGATGACGCTGCCGATCGCGGAAGCGAACTCGCAGCAGGAGACTTCCTCGTTCGCCATGTTGACCACCCGGACGATCCTGTGATCAACATCCCGCTTGACTCCGAAATTGAGGAGGCTATACTGGAGGGTGGAGGTAACATCCATGTTCCAAGAAGAACCGCCTCGCCCGAGGCTCCCGGAAGCTCTGGATGATCTGCTGACCCGGATCATAATCCTCAAACCAGACGCAGGCCTGCTCGAACCTACCCACAGCGCGTGGGCTCTAAGGAATTCGGCCGCAGCCACTACTATCGTCTCGCAAAGGGTGGTGGAGCACCTCGGTCTTACGCAAATAGGGCTCACGCGCATCTGCATAGAACTGCCGCACAGGCAAATCATAGAGTGTCCGATTTTCCGGGCTGGGATTGGCTGCCCTGATTTGTTCCCGAGCGTTATGCTGCGGCATGTGATTGCCCGCCCAGGCCTAGACCTTCTTGGCGCAGATGGATTGGTTGGAGCGGATTTGCTAAATCCGAACTAGACAGGTGGCTGTGTGGCGCAAGCGCTAGCGCACAGTCAGGCGGATAGTGTCACTCAGCGAAATAATCCCCAATCGAAATAGGAGCGCCACTCGTCCGACACCGGAGCCGGATTGCGCAAAGAGTTGTAGTAGACTTCCTCCGCGAATCCGAGGTTGATCTCGGCAGGCCACTCACTACTGCTTGACATTGATCACCTAGGAACGGCCCTGCGTCCGCCCATCAAGAGGATATCCGACGACCGCAATTCCAGCACTCTACAGCGTGGATCAAGTGCTTGGAGGCAGTCGCAGAGTGAACATCTGCCGCGTGCCGTCCTCCATCATCGCTGGAATTAGCAGCATGTCCCCAGAGCGGTTCCAGCGCGGTGCGGGGTCGCAGCGCAGGTTACCCGAAACCCGACCGTACAGGTCATACCCGCCAGCGCGATAGGTGGTGCCCGTGCGGCGATTGTGGACCACGTAGTAGACTTTGCCGTCGTCCTTGTATCCGTTGGCCAGCCACTCCAAGTTCGGCGACAGCGCGATGTCGCCCTCCGGGTCGGGGAACATCTCGGCATCGCCGATAAGTTCGACCAGCTCTTGGGCGTCAACGTCAAATACGGCTTGGCGATTGGCGATCGAGCCGATCATTCTCATCCCGGCGTCCCATTCGGGGTGCCCGCCGATGTGGGTCTGCTGCCGTCGCAGGTCGGTGCCGTCGGTCGCGATCGTGAACGATGAGTTGATACGACCGGGCTTGCCGAAATTGCCCCTGGCGAAGAAGAAAAGTCGCTCGCCGGTACGGCTCCATAGAGTGTGGTTGATGAATAGCGGGATCGAATCGATCGTGGGCCGCTCTCGGCGCAGGGCTTCCGCTAGGTCGTGGAAGGAGACCAGCAGGAGCTTCTCGCCGGTTTCAACATCAACGAGGAACACGCCGTCGTCCTCGGGGGCGCTCACGCCCTCTGTCCAGTCCCATGCCCCCGGATAGCCCGTCACCAACCGCAGGCGCGCCATGCGGGCGTAGTTGATCCCCGCGAAGTACTTGCCGTCGAATGACACGCCGCCGTTGCCGATTGGGGTGTCGTCGAAGCGGTATTCGCGCACGCGTCGACCTTCGGCGATGTCGTACAGGACGGCGAACACCTTGCCAGTTTCGGCATCGCGGTCGTTAAAGAAGAACTGGTTCTCGGGGCTGGCAGGATTCCAGTACAGCATCGTGCCCTGCTGCACGTTCCAGCCCCGGCAGGTGTCCAGCACCCTGACCTCGTAGTCGTTCTCGGTGTCGAGCAGGATCACCTCGGCGGCATCGTCGGGTCCCGGCATGCGATCCACGAAATCGGTGCGCAGCGCGATGATGTAGCGGCCACTTTGATTCCACGGGATGGTCCCGACGTGGCCGATATAGCCGAAGAAGTGGTTCTTAGGGCCGAAAGTGATCTGTTCACGCTCAATCTCAGTCGCTTGGCTTAGCGTGGGCGCTGACGCACAACTCAGGCCAAACATGGAAATGGCAAGCGTTCCGAGAGTTGCGAGTTGCCAGCGAAGAGATGAGGGAGCTAGTGGAGGTCTGGGGCGTGGCATGAGTGCGGCGACTGTTCCAGCATACTTGCCTCCGTGTCCTGCCACCGGGATGATGGTACGCGGACCGCCCATCGGGGACGTGCCCGCGCATCGAGACCTTCGAATCCGGCTAGGATGGATGGTGCGGTCGATTTGGCGTCGGCCGGCCCGCAGTGCGATCCGACCACTCATGGCGTCCTTTCAGGCACAATTTCCCGAATTCGAGTCTCACGTTCGGGCGGTCTTTGCCGACCAGAGCTTCATGCGAGGGATCGGTGCTGACCTAAGCCGTGTGTCGCCCGGCGCGGTGGAGATCGTGCTGCCGTTCAGAGACGACCTACTACAGCACCACGGCTACGTCCATGGCGCGGTCATTGCCGCGATCGTCGATACCGCCTGTGGCTGCTCCGCGCTGACGCTGATGCCAGCCGGCTCGACCGTGCTCACGGTCGAATACAAGATCAACTTCATGGCTCCCGCAGCTGGCGAGCGTCTCATCGCCCGAGGTCAAGTCCTTCGCCCGGGCCGCAAGCTCACCGTTTGTTCCGGGGAAGCGGTCGTCATCGTCGATGGCAAGGAAAAGCCGGTGGCTGCGCTGATGGCGACCATGGTGCAGATTCCACCGACTCCCGAGTCAGCCCAGTGATTGCGCTCCGCACTTGCGGCGGTTCCTTGCGCTACAGTCCGATCGAGAAGTCGTGCCCGAACCTTCGATTGAGCGCTGCGCCAACGCTCATCGATACGGAGAGGCGTTCTCCGACACCCAAACCTTCGTAGATTTGTCTGGTGCGTCCGAACGCAGCGGGCATCTGCCCATAGAACGTCAAGTGGCGCGGAGCCACTAAGGCTGCGATATCGGGCAGGTCGGCATGGCGCATGGCACCCAACAGGATTGGACCGTCGATGTGTGATGAGGGCGCGCGAATCAATATGGCCTGAGCAATGGATTCGTCCAGCGCCGCCGCATACAGAGCCCAGCCCGCCGCCGGCCCGACACCGCTAATCGCAACGGATCGATCTTGGCCGGCCCGTCCGCGCAGCAGTTGGAGACCGGCTAGCACACTGCCAATCCGGATCGTGTCTACAGTGCGACCGGTATGCATCGCGTTGCGCAGGAGCGCCTTCCAAGAGGATTTCGGCCAGACGTCGGTGCCGGTTCCAGGCGGGTAGACCACCAGTACGGGATTGCGTCCGAAACGCCGGAGGTTTCTCAGCAAGGCCGCGACGGCTGCGGGATCCTCTCCGGGTGCGGCGACGTGCAGCAAGGCCGGCCCTTGGGGGTTCTCGGGGATGCGGAGCATCGCTTCGACGGGAATCCGGCCTGCGTAGTCGAACGAGACCGCTTCAAATCCGGCTGGGGGTGCGAGGCTTCCGGGACCTGCAGACGTCACGGGTGGGTCTTTGAGAATCGTATGGAGGATGTCCTCCCGCAGCGCTTTGACCAACTCGCCGCGCCTCGTCTCCCACGCCGCCTGGCTGGTCCAACTCACGGGCTCGGAAGCGGGAATGAAGAATTCGTGTGCGCGATAGTTGCGAGCGTCGGGCGGGGAAGCCCCGCCGAACACTGCCAGATCTGCGGCTTCGACCTCTTGGAACGCGATATCAATATCTCTGGGCTCTCGCTCCAATAGCCATCTGTCCAGCCAGTGCACGGATTCGGCTCGTAGGAAATCAGAGTCCTCGTGGCCGCTCTCGACGACCAAGTTGCGGAATTGATCCGCCACGCCGTAGGACGAGTACAGTCCCGCCATCGCAGCCTCGAATTGCTCATAGCCTGCGACCGGGAACAGAGGGTCCAGCCTTCCATGAGCGGTGAAGAGAGGCCGGGGAGCGATCAAGGCGCCCAAGTGGATTAGGTCGTGCATATGGAAGTTGACCGGATACATGCAGTCGCAGTGCCTGCGCTGCGTGTCGTCGGGCACGCTGACCGCGTAGGTGCCGATGCCCATGATGGGGACAACTGCTTTGATACGCGGTTCGACGGCAGCGGAAAACCAACTCATGGCGGCGCCGCCGGAACGGCCAGTGATCGCAAACCGCCGGCTGTCTATCTCCGGGCGCGTCTCTAGGTAATCCAAAGCGCGGATCACGTTCCAGACTTCGAGCCCGGCGGGGCTATATGCCCGCGTATACCACTCGTACATTTCTTGGTTGAAGACGCCGTGATGCAACCCGGCCGTCTCCGCGATCTGGATTGGATCGATCACCATGGCGGCATAACCGTGGCGCGCCAGCGTATGGCCGTGGCGCTGGTAAGAGGTCTTGGCACCGAAAGGGGAGAATGCGTGACCGCAAACGTAGATCACCGCCGGCACGGGGCCAGCGCGGTCGGTGGGCAGGTAGAGATTGGCGGTCACGTAGACCTTTGGCATGCTCTCGAAGGCGATCTTTTCTACCACGTAGCCGGATCGCTCGATCGTGCCCCGCAACTGGACGTTGAGCGGTGTCTTGGGCCGTTCGTCTGCTAGCCCGAGCATGTCCTTGAGTTCGGTCAGTCTCTGCTTGCGTACTGATTCCCAAGCTTCGCGCGATGCGGTTTCGGCAACGGCGCGCTCGGTGATTTTGCGAGCCTCGTCCGAGAGATAGGCCATGACGGCCTCTTGGCCTCGTTCTGCTTGGGTTGGAACTGCGTCTTGGGCGGGCTCGCTACAGGCCGAAAGCCCGGTCAGGGCTGCCACAATGATGGCTATTGCCGCAATCGAGGGGGTGGGACTCTTTGCTACCATCGCGCTGCAACGATAGCGCAGCAAGCCCTTTGATGGGAACGCTTCGGGTGATCACGATGTCGGACGGCTGAACTGTGAGATGGCGCTGAGTCCAAAGATCGAGTGATCGCTGCTTGCGGTTGGCGGCCGGGCTGTCCAGACCCGAACGGCTTGAACTGGCATCCCCGGTGGCAGCGGAAATCGACCCCAATCCTCGGGGTCCGATGCACGAGCGTGCTCGCAGAGACCAACTCTTGCCGACCACGCGCCGAGAAACGCATCTTGCGCCTGTGTCTGCTACCTGCTGCTGCCAGAGGATCGGATCTTCCTGAGCAACTCCACCATCTCCGCTACCTGCTCGGGTTCGTCCGTGTACAGGTTGAGCTCTTCGCCGAGATCCTCGCGCAGGTTGTAGAGTTGCCCGTACGGAATCGTGCGGTCGTAGTCGAACGGGTTCCAGCCGCCGCCTCCGACCGGTCGGCCCCCGCCGCCTTGGAACATCAGCAACTTCCAGTCGCCCTGGCGAATACCAAAACCGCCCCGATAGCTGTTGTGGACGAGCGATGTTCGGGCCACCGAAGATTGCTTCCGATCGAGCAGCGCTCCTAAGAAGCTGAAGCTGTCTGGCCCGGCCCCATCTGGAAGTGGACTCTCCAACAGGTCCGAGAATGTCGCGAGCATATCCGTCAGGGCCACCAAAGCGCCTGACCGCGACGCTGCCTCGATGTGTCCTGGCCAGCGCGCCAGAAGTGGCACACGCTGACCGCCCTCATACGCCTCGGTCTTCTGGCCGCGCAACTCTCCATTCACGCGGTGGCCTGGCAAGCTGCGCACCACCGCGCCGTTGTCGCTTGAGAACAGCACCAGGGTGTCATCGGTCAGGCCGAGTTCGTCCAGCGTGTCCAAGATTCGTCCCACCGACCAGTCGAGTTCGAGGACAAAGTCGCCGTACGCGCCGATGCCGCTCTGGCCGCGGAAACGCTCGTTGGGAATGATCGGGCCGTGGGTGTTGCGGTGGGCGAAGTACAGGAAAAATGGATTGTCGGCTTGTTCCTTGATCCAGCTCTCAGCCCGCTCGGTAAGGCGCAGAGCTAGGTCCCGGTGGTCGTAAAGCGCCCCTTTTCCGCCCGTGAAGTGATGTCTCGGAGGATAACCGTAGCGTTCAAGGTAGGAGGTCTTGGCGATCCAGCGCTCGTCTCGATGGAGTTTCAGCGGAGATTCCGGGGTGAGCCCGACAATGTGATGGTTCTCGATGATGACGTGTGGCTGTTGGCCCACGTGAGGGATGCCGTAGTAGTAGTCAAATCCCACTTCGAGCGGTCCGGGAGCAATCTTGCCGTTGTAATCGACGCCCGCCTCCGTCCAATTCGCGGTACCTGGTCGGCCATACCCCAGATGCCACTTCCCGATGATGGCGGTCTTGTAGCCCGCTTTTCTGAGAAGCATCGGCAGCGTGTAGCGCCCCTCTTCGATCAGCAACGGATCGTCGGACCAGACGTTGGCTGAACCAGCCCAGGTACGCCAGCTGTAGCGGCCCGTCATCAACCCGTACCGCGTAGGCGTACAGACCGGGTGAGGGGAGTGCGCGTCGGTGAACAGGCGGCCTTCTGTGGCGAGACGATCGATGTGTGGAGTCCGGTATGCCGTCGCACCGTAGGCGCTCAAGTCACCGTAGCCCAGATCATCGGCGAGGATCAGGACTATGTTCTTGGGGGATTGGGCGCTCAGGACAATGCTGATTGTCAGTAGGCCGAGCAAGGCTCTGATCGACGCCGCTGGGGATGGAAAGAGTGGAGTCATGGTTCGCTGCGGTTGAAATGGTGTTGCGCGTGGGCCAGCAGATGCTTCCGGAAGGAAAGGAACGGCCCTTGTCGAAGAATCGTATGTGAATTCGCCGCCGGAGTCCAGCCGAAAGCGGTCGCGGTGCGCGTGCGACCCGGGTGGCTTGGCACTTTAGCGGTGCGGCGATGGTGGGCACGCCCAGACTCGAACTGGGGACCTCCTGCGTGTGAAGCAGGCGCTCTAACCAACTGAGCTACGTGCCCTTATGCGGTGAATCCCCGACGCTTTCGTACAGGGTTTCGCCAAGCCTAGAGGGCTAAGGTTCCCGCACTTCCCTCAATTGTACAGCCTCCGGCCACAGGCGAGTGAGGCGACGATGACACCGCTCCGCTTCGCGCCATTCCGGAGGATCGATGGCGCACCGCCACGCCCGTGGAGACAGGGCCGCTCACTGTCTGATGCCGGCCGCTAGCCAGTTCCAGAGCCCTGCGCTGGTGACGGCAAAGCCTTAGCGCGTCTGGCGACTGTTCGACCCAAGGAACTGCTTGGGGTCCACATCCAGCACTTTCGCCACAACCGGGTCGCGCTCTGAGCCGTCCGGGCCGATCGGGATGCAGGCAATCGAGGCACTCTCAATACGATGAGCGTACGCTGCTGCGAGGTCAATCCAACGCATGTTCGCGATTTGCACCAATTGTTTGAGGGGCGTGTGCCCGTGGAACGTGCGCCACACATCGGGCACCCCATCGTCAGGCTGGCTTCGTTGATTGATCCTGTCGCGCGCCCAGATCGCTCTTACTCCGGCGCAGTGGTCTCCTTCGGAGAGCCAGGCCTTCATGGCGCACCAAGGGGTCTCGATTGGAATTTCGGCGTGGACCAGCACGAATGTTCCCTGGCCCCCTTCGACCTCGACTGCCAATGGCATCTTGCGAAGTCTCTCGCGCCAAGCATCGCACTCGTTCGCGGTTAGTTGGGCTGACCATTCGCCGCCGTTGACCTCAATCCAGACCTCGCGAGCCATGCGGTCCCCTTCAAGCGCATCCAGCATCATCTGCTCGTGGTTGCCGCGGACGCACGTGACGCCGTCGCGTCGAAGCCACTCGAACATCGAAGCGGAGTCTGGGCCGCGATCTATGAGATCGCCGACCAGCAATAGTCGGTCACCATCGTCTGGCGAATACCCGACTTTGTCCAGAAGGTGCTCGAAAGTTTCCCGTTGCCCGTGGATGTCACCAACCACCAGATCGCGCCCGCGCCTGTTGCGGCCTAGCGACAGCACGGCGGGACCGTCCACTCGCGGCGTTCGGAGGTCCATCAGGTCCCAGTCCAGCGGAGCCGGTCTAGGTCGCTCGAAACGTTCCGGTTCTGTCGTCCCTTGGCGCATTCAGAATCCTTTGTCGCGACTCATCTGCCGTGTGCCGAAATTCGTGCTGCGCTTTATGGGTCTTGAGTGCACTGGACTGATTCCATTGCAGCGTTGGCAGCCAACTCACTTTACCCACGGCAGGATGGTCATGGCGATTCTGGTCCGAAGGGTAACACTCCCATCCCCGCGTGCTCCGAACTCATGAACATCGCACCGCACGCCCCAAAGTGTTGTACGAGTGACCTCGGCTTCGACGAATCAATCGCAGGCGGTGGCGGCGGGGGTCCATTTCGGCGACTGCTACGTTGAGCTGAAGTCTCACCCACATCTTGGCCACCGTAACAGCAACATATCGGTTTATGGAGCCCGGTATTGCCAGCCGCGATCTACTGCTAGTGCTGTGAGTCGCTTCGCCAATCGCTTTGACTCCGACTTGCTAAACGGCGAGAAATCGACAATCATGTGCTCCGGATACGGCAACGGGTCCAAGACAACTGTAAGGCCTAAAGCGGAACACTCGCCGACCGTCACTGCTAGGACGCCCAACGTCTTGTGGTTCTGAGAATGGTGCTTGAAGGCGTCTTCCGGAGACATTTGGTCGCCATCGTAGACGGACAGTCGCTGCTCATCCTTTGCTGTTGGACGAAAGGCCTGCGATGTGACGCGATCATTTCGAAACCACGCTGGATGCACTTGGCGATACAGCTTGGTAGCGCCGGTCACTGATCAGGTCCCAGCCTGGTGCGCAGTCTGTCGCTGAAACCTATCCAATCTTTGGGGTCGTCGAGGTCTAGTTCCAATGCATATGTATGGTCTCCCGGACCAGTCTCGTCCCATGAGCCAACGTGGGTCTTTAGGTCGACCTCAAGATCCATCTCGCAACCATGAACTGACCACTCAGCTTGCAAGCCACCGGTGGGTGTGGGGTACAGGTAGGGCGGCGGCAGGTCGGGCGGGTAGAGGTGGGCGAATGTCGCCGAGAACCAATCAAGGCCCGCTCTATCCGGGGCGGTTCCGTCGCCGTCGAGCCAGCCATCCCGCAAGATGCGGAGATCGTCAAGTTGTGCATCCATGTCCAATGGAGCTAAGAGCCGCACGCTCTGGATAGATTCTAAACTTACGAGCTTGCCATCGCCAGTGACGATGCCCTGACCAGTGAGCGAGATCTTGGCACCGTCCCAAAACCCATTGAAAGCTTCAACCAGAGTCTCCCGATGTGAGTCCGGCAAAGAGACGGGGATCTTGCTCCCGCCAGTTGGCCAGAACTCGAATCTACCACGGTCGTGGTCTAGTTCAGGCACTCGGCCCCGGAACGTAACCAATACGCATTCGTCTTGTACTCGGAGTCGCTCAAGCAGACGCTTCCAAGTCTGCGGCGTCAATGTCGTTGGATGCGATCGGCCTGGAGCCTCGAATTGAAGTCGCTCTTCACCACGCAGGCTCTGTCCTAGCTTCTTGAAGTGAGTGCGAAATCCGCTAGGCAGACCATCGGGGAGTACCTGGTCGCTTTGTCCAGCATCGATGACATCGTGAATCTTATCTGCGGCCTGACTGGCGTAAGTCTCGTATTGAGGCGTTTCTTCAGGCAAGCATTCCACGCCAGGCAAAGCAGGGGTCGTCTTGACGAAGGAGATTTCTGCAACTGCACTGCCTGCCGAAATCGCGGTTAGCTTCAACTTGAGATTCTCGGCGAAGCCCGACGGCACTTGACTTTGACTCGGATGCTCCCTGAGGTACTCCGATCTAGCGATGTCGTTGACCAAATCCTGCAACGCCTCCAGAGCTGGCAAGACTTCGAGTGGAATGCCGCCATCTTTGAAGCGGCCACCTCGCAACCGGGGACTCAAGAAAGCTTTATCCATCTCGCAATCTCTAGTCTAGGTCGCGGCGCATCATGAACCCAACGCCCTCCCACCGGCACCAGAGCAGTCCTGGCTGAGGAGTTCTGCATTCACCACAAACGAATTGACCAATGGCGGCACGGGAGGCCGCCGAGAGGCGGGGCGTGCGACCGCGCGATCTCATTCACGAATTCACTGTGCCTGTGGCTACGCTGGTGGTTTGATTGAGCACTAATGGCATCTGGAGCAGGCGTAGCGCTGGAATGCAACCGAGTCGTCGATAGCCTCATCGACTCACGATGCGTCTGTGTTGTTGGACGCACGCAGCCGCTAGATGTGACGGTGCGCCAAGCCACCTCCCGGTTCACAACGCGGTTCCCGACTGCGATGTCAGTCCGCCGGATGTCGCAAGTCGGTCGCGGGAGAGTCGAATTCGAGTAACGCTGACTTCCCGATCATCTCAACAAACCGTACGATCAATTCGGAGCCATAAACGTCAGTTAGCCTTAGCGGCTGCTTGAGACTGAACTGCACAGGTTGCGTTTTCCCCTCGTCGATGGCGATATTGTTGGCGTACAGATACATGCGGTCCAAACTGTCAAGGATCGGATTCAAGCGGCCTGACAACCTCGGGAGATGACCCGTGCCTTCGAGGAACACGACTGAGCCGCCCGTGGGCAGTTCCGCAAGCTGAATCGAGAGTGGCTCCGGCGGACGCCAGTCCCGGGCAACAAAGGCCCCGTGGTTCGGTGCCGCGCAGAAAACGGTGATAGGTAGCGAAGTGTAAAATTCGAAGCTTGCCATCCCGAACGTGTCGCTCGTGGCTTCCATCCAGGTCTTGTTGGGGTAAATCGCCACGACCTGTGCGCCGGCGAGCGGGCGACCGTCTGCCGACACTGATACGTTCCCCTCGATTCGTTCAACTGGAGGATGTGCTGATGGCATTGTCAACCGCAGTTCCGTTTCGCCGATCAACTCGTAGGTAGGGTCTTGCCCGGCAAGCCCGCTCGTTTGCTCGTAAATGGTGGGAATGCCTTCTCCCCGCTGCTCCATGAAGTACTGCCGCTCCCCGGAACCGTGGATTTCGCCGACCGCGAGCATGCGTAGCAACGAAGCGATGGTTTCATTGCGCGTAACTTGGCGATATCGCATGGCCTCTATGGGGAGCGTGTTGGGCAGGGTGCCTGGCGAATAGAGCTCAAGCCGGTCGTCGAATATGAATAGTCGAATTCTTGCATGTTCCATTGAGTAGTCCCGGTGAACGACTGCGTTGACGACTGCCTCGAACACTGCCCGCGGACTGTATTGGGGTATTTCCACACGACCGGGCACCTTGCGCGCTTGAACCCGGGTGTTGCGCTTGGCGAATGTCACCGCCTC
The DNA here is from genome assembly GCA_965207255.1 of Bryobacterales bacterium. GTDB lineage: Bacteria > Acidobacteriota > Terriglobia > Bryobacterales > UBA6623 > VXMF01. The sequence continues at coordinate 4,840,121 of OZ242276.1, forward strand.
CCGGATCTGGCGGTCGATTGGACCGCTGATAGTTGCTGCGTCGAGTTGGCTCGCGTTGCCCAGGACGATGCCGTCAAAGCGCACCGCCTCGATCACAGCCCCGGGAATGAACTCATCTGGGCGTTCGGTGCAAAGGAGGACTCCGGCAATCGTCGCACGACCAATTCCGGCGTCGTCATCTCTGAGTACCCCCAGCTTGGCAAGTTGAGAGTTACGAGGCTCAGTGGTTCGCGAGCTGGTGAAGCGATCGGCGAGTTCGCCGAGCGTATTTCGGCCTGTTCCTTCAATGATCGCTTCGTCCGGTGCGAGGAGACCGGATCGGCCGCGCCGTTGAAACAACTGCTGCAATGCTTGCGACGGCAGTTCACGCTTCGAGCTACCTTGCCTATGGAAATATCCACCCGGGCTCTTGTGGACGGTCGTACTCTGGTCCACTTCTACGACAAGCACGGCTCCGTGCATGGGTACGGCGAGCCTTTGTGTGGTGAATGCCAGTGGAGGGCGGATGTTGTCAGCACAAACTTCGCTTACGAAGCCTTCCAACGCATCCATTTGTTCTGGGCTCAACGCCTGAACCTTCCTTCCGTCCGACACGCTGAAAATCAGGGTTCCTCCGCCGCCGTTGCCAAAAGCAGCCAGTTCATTGGCAATATCCTTCCGTTTAGGCGCCTCGACTGCATCGCCCCTGAAGAATGCTTCCTTAAATTCGACGCGGCTGTCCTCTCCCAGCTGAAGTCTCTCCAAGAGCTGATCGCTGGTCCAGATCATCCGTATTCTCACCGCGTTGGAGTCACTCTTAGCTTACGTCCAAACATGGTCAATAGAAGAAACCCGAGGTTTGGATCCATCGCGTCGTCTCCGCTGCCTCGTGCTGAAGACAATACGCTTCGTTGATCCAGAACTGGATTTTCGTTCGCCCACTCCGCAGGGCATCGTTTAGAATTCACTTCCCTCTGGCTGGTTGAACCGGCCGAGCAGTCTGGTCGACCGTCCGCGACAGATGCCCAGCTAGTAGCCGAGGTAGACGGTCTTGTAGTCCGTGTAGAACTCCAACGCCACCGGGCCCTGCTCCTTGGGGCCGAAGCTCGATTCCTTCGAGCCGCCGAATGGGAGCTGGTATTCGACACCGGCGCTGGGGAGATTCACGGTGATCAGCCCAGCCTCGATGCGATTGACGTACTCGAAAATCCGCGACACGTCTCGCGTCTGGATCGAGGCCGACAGGCCGAAGTCCGTCTTGTTGGCGATGCGCATGCAGTCCTCGAAGTTGGCCGCCCGCATCACGCCGAGCACTGGGCCGAAGACCTCCTCCTGTGCGATCCGCATGTCCTCAGTCACCTCGCTGAAGATTGTGGGTTCGAAGAAATGCCCCTTGGCGTAGTCGCCGTCCGATAGGATGTGCCCGCCGCACTCAAGCTTCGCTCCCTCCTCTTCGGCCAGACGGCAGTACCTGTCATTCGTCGCGAGCTGGTCCGGATCGATAGCTGGGCCGATCTGAACGCCTTCGTGCAAGCCGTTGCCAACCTTCAGATTCTTGGTGCCCTCGACCACGCGGCCGAGGAACTCGTCGTAGATAGAGTTCTCGACTATCACGCGGCTGGTAGCGGTGCATTTCTGACCTGTCGAGAACATCGCAGCATTGATGGTGTTCGCTACCGCCTTGTCCATGTCGGCATCAGCCAGCACGATGGTCGGATTCTTGCCGCCCATTTCCAGCTGGATGCGCAACCTCCGCTCCGACGCTCGGGCGTGCAGGGCTTGACCAACCGGAACCGAACCCGTGAAAGATACCGCCTTGACCGGCTCGGCGTTTACCATCGCGTCGCCGACTTCTCCGCCTGAACCGCAGATCAGGTTGACAACACCCTTGGGGATGCCGGCTTCGTGGCAGGCCTCGGCCAGCCGCCAAGCGCACAGTGGTGCCGCAGTCGCTGGCTTGACTAGGACGGTGTTGCCCGCCACTAGGGCCGGGGCGAGCTTCCACGCCGGAATGGCGCTGGGGAAATTCCAGGGATTGATCTGTGCGACAACCCCAAGCGGCCGCCGGACTGCGTACATGAATACGCGGTCACGCTCGGAGGGGACCTGGATGCCCGGAATGCGCGAACCCTCTCCTGCGAAGTAGCGGAAGATATTGATCGAGCGCATCGTCTCGCCCTTGGCTTCCGGCAGCGTCTTGCCCTCTTCGCGCGTCATCTCGCTCGCAAGCGTGTCCAGATTGCGTTCAAGGATGTCAGCGACTTTGTACAGGTACGCGCCGCGTGCTGGCCCGGTCATGGCCGCCCATGCAGGGAAGGCTTCTTGCGCCGCCTCGGCGGCCACGTTGACGTCAGCTTGGTTCGCCTTGCAAAACAGTCCGACTCGGTCATCCGAATCGGCCGGGTTCACGTTCTCGAACAGGCGGTCGCTTTTGACCCACTCGCCATCAATGTAATTGGGATACGTTCTTGCTTCGCTCATGGCCGGTCTCTGTGGGTGGGGTCCGCGCGGTGCCGATGGCCGCGTGTCCCCGGTGAAATCCATCATCGCACGCTGCTTGGGCGTGTTCTCCAAGCCGTCACTCAGGCGGCAACCCATGATTGCCGCCGATGGTTCGCGACACCATTGGGACCGCCGACTGGGTGGGAGCTGGCCGAGTGAGCCTGGGTGCTCGCGGCAGCGTTCCGGCGGTCGGGCTACGGTTCAGGCGTTTGCCTTGAGAAAAGCGTCCCGGCTCGCTTCGGACTCGAAGTAGTGCACTGTGTCGCTGACCTTGGCGCGCACCGCATGCGCCGGATCGATATACGTGCCCGTCTGCGGGTCGCGAACCAGCTTTCCGCCGCCACCCGCCTTGCTGCGAGGATCGCCTGGCTGGGCACTGGACCCGCTACCGCTCGGTTTCATCGAACGCATCATCACTCGGCTGATCTCGCGGATCAGGTTGCGCACGATGGCTAGGCCGATCACGCCGACCACCAACAATAGGATGTTCCGAAATCCCATCCGTACCTCTCGCGTCGTCCGGGCACCTAGCCGCTAGGCGCCGGGACGCAGCCAGCCAACTGAAGCGTGCTGGCCCGAGCGCTTAGTTCTTGCGCCTCCGCTTGGGCTGCTCAAAAGTGGTTTCGAGCTTGCCGCTCAGACTCTGCACCATGGCCTGCGCACTGGCCGCATATGGTCCCTGCGGGTCGAGGTCCAAGTACTTCTGGTAGGCCTCGACGGTGCCTTCGGCCGGGATGATCGAGCCGTCTTCCTTCATCTGCGCCGTGCCGACGAGCACCGTGGCCAACTGATAGTACGCATTCGCAAAGTCGGGCTGAGCCGTGGTCGCCTTGCGGAACGCGTCGATCGCACCCTGCGTGTTGCCGGTGTTGACCATCGTGGCGCCGAGGTTGAAGTAGTAGGTTCCGGCGTTGTCGGGGGCCATCTGGGCGGCCTTCTCCAACTCCGCACTCCCCTCGTCTACTCGTTGCAGGCGGATCAGCAGCAGGCCGAGATTGTTGTGATAGGCGGGATCAGGTTCCAGCTCGATCGCCTTGCGGTAGGTCGCGATCGCTTCTTCGCCGAGCTGATCGCGCTCGGCCCCAGTCTTGGTCGTGACCAGCCCGCTGAGAGCCTCGGCCATGTTGCCCCAGATCACATGCTGGTCAGCGTCGATCTCGACCGCTTTCCGGAAATGCTGCACCGAGGTCGCGTAGTCTTGCAGGCGCTTGGCTTCCATGCCCGCATTGAACGTCTCGTTCAACTCCTTGTTCTTGCTGATTTGCTGCTGGCGGGCCTTGAGTGCTCTCTCATACTCCTTGCGCTGCTGTTCGGACATCGCCGAGAGTTGGTCCTTGGTCGGGCCGGCACCGGACTGGGCGGCCTCGCTCTCGCGCTTGATCTCTCCAAGATCGAAGTTCAAGGGCTTCTCTTCGCCAAGTTTGATTTGGTAGCCGTTGATGCTGTAGACCTGCTTGCCGTCGACTTCCAGCCGCACCGTGTACTGGCCCAAGGGCAGACCGGCGTGGAAGTAGTTCCCCTTCTTGTTGGTCTTGACTTTGTAGTTGCCGCGCACGCCGACACGCTCGATAAAGACCATGGCGTCCCGCAAGCCTTGGCCGTCCTCGCCGAGCACCCGGCCGCGTAGCTGGCCGGTCTGGGCGAACGCGCTCGAGGCGAGGAGAGTGAGAAGTAGAGCCGCGAGAACGCAGCCGCGAAGTGTCTTGCTTGTCATGATGGAAACTCCTGATGCGAATAGGCTGTAGCCTAAGTTTAGCCTACAATATCGCAGCTTAGGATGGACTTGGAAGACAAAATTGTCTGTGTCGGCGACTGAAGGGGAAGGAAGCTAATGAAATCTCGCGATCCCGGAGTCTCGGCCGGATCCAACAGCCACGATCTAGCCCTAGAAGACTTCCGCGAGGCCGGACATGCCATCGTCGATTGGATTGCCGATTACTACGCACACCCTGAGCAGCAGCCGGTACAGCCCGATGTCCTGCCGGGGCAACTGCTGGACAAGCTCCCTCCGAGCGCACCGCGGCAGGGGTCTTCCCAAGAAGAGATCCTTGCGGACTTCGAACGCTTGGTGGCTCCGCACTTGGTGCATTGGAACCATCCCGGTTTCATGGCGTACTTTGCGGCCGGAGGCTCACGCCCCGGCGTGTTGGCCGACGCGCTCTCGGCGGCGGTGAACAATGTCGGCTTGCTGTGGTACTCCTCGCCGGCGCTAGCTGAACTCGAGGAGGTCACGATGCGCTGGCTGGGCGCTGCCATGGGCTTGCCGGGCGAGTGGTTCGGCATGATCCACGACACCGCTTCGACGTCTACCTTTCACGCGATCATCGCCGCTCGCGAGCTTGCTGCCGCCAACGCTCGCGAACGCGGCGCCGAACTTGATCTGAATCGGATCGTCATGTACACCTCCGAGCAAGCCCACTCGTCGGTTGAGAAGGCCATGAGCGCGCTCGGCCGCGGAGCGGATGCTTGCCGCAAGATCCGCTGTGACGACCGCTATTCGATGCGTCCTGACGAATTGGAGCGGGCGATTGCTGCCGACCTCAGCGGAGGCCTTGTGCCGATCGCGGTTGTCGCAACTGTCGGCACGACCGCTTCGACGGGCATTGATCCAGTCGAGGAGATCGCGGGCATCGCAGCCGAGCACGGACTTTGGCTGCACGTGGACGCGGCCTATGCCGGGGCCGCTGCGATCCTGCCCGAGATGCGGCACCATTTCGCGGGCTGCGAGCGCGCCGACTCGTTCGTCATGAATCCGCACAAGTGGTTGTTCGTCCAGATGGACTGTTCGGCCTTCTACACCGCCCGTCCGGAATGCTTGCGCAGCGCACTGTCGCTAACCCCGGAAGTGCTGCGGAGCAGGCAGGATCCGCGAGCGGTCAATTATATGGAGCACTCCATCGCGCTGGGCCGGCGTTTTCGAGCACTCAAGCTCTGGTACGTTCTCCGCAGCTTCGGCGTCGAGCACCTCTCGGCCGTCCTCCGGGAGCATATCCGCTTGGCCGGCCTGCTCGCTGGCTGGGTCAAGCAAGCGCCTGACTTTGAACTGCAAGCGCCGGTCGACTTCTCACTAGTTTGCTTGCGCTACCGGCCGAAGAGCACGACTGAAGTCGAGACCGATGCTGCTAACGAGCGGTTGCTACAGGCGGTCAACGCCACCGGGGAGTTCTTTCTCTCACATGCCAAGCTCGCAGGCCGCTACACGATCAGGATCTCCATCGGCAACATCAACACGACAGAAGCGCATGTCCGGCGACTGTGGGAACTACTCCAAGACTTGGCGCCGCGCCAGCCATAGGCGGCGCTTTGGAGCTTCGGAATTCCGGATGCCCTCAGCCCGGCCTAGGCAGCCTCGCGAGGAAGCCTTGCGAGGGGTCGTGGATTGGCTGCTCGAGCTGAGCGCGGCCGTCGCATCAGGCCGCGCCTCGCTCGCGGTGAAACTTGCCACGGATGGTCGGCCATGTCCTGCCCCGAGACTTGGCCTACACCTGCTCGGGTTCCTCCGGCACGAAGTCCAACCACTGGTGTCCGTCGTCGAGGTGGCGCCTTCGATGCCGAGAATTCAGAATAGGTACTTCAGCCCGAATTGGATCCTGCGGGGCTCTCCCGCCCGATTGATCGTGCCGGTGGCCGCCCGCAGCATGCCTCCATTGGGCTGTCCGAATTGAGGCGTGTTGGTAAAGTTGAACGCTTCGAACCGGAATTGCACCATGTGCCCCTCCCAAGGCATCCGAAAACGCTTGCCGAGCATGAAATCGAAGTTCTTGCCCCCAGGGCCGCGCAGTACGTTGCGACCATTCGTTCCATAGACACCCGGTGCGCTGACCACGAAGGCTGATTGATCGAACCAGTTGTCAATGGTAGGGTTGCTCAGTACGCCGCTGCCTACGCGGTTTCCGCGATTGGTGGTGCCCGAGTTCTGCGGATCGCCTGGGAAGGTCACCTCGAACGGGAATCCCGTTCTCAGCGACACCAGTCCGCCTATCTGCCAGCCGCCCAAGATCGCGTCTGCGGCCCCGCCCCAGTTGGAACCGATCGCTCGGTTCTTGCCAAACGGCAGTTGCCAGGTGAAGCTGCTCGTGAAGCTCTGCCTCATGTCGATATTCGCGCTCGAGCGCTCCGCTCCGCGGTCGTACTGATTGGCTACGTTGAACAGGCCGGTATCCAAGAACTGAGTGTTGTTGTCGATGTTGTGCGACCAAGTATACGAGGTCAGAAACGTTACCCCCTTGCTGAAACGCTTCTCGAGGCGTGTGACCAGCGCGTTGTAGCTGGCATTCGCGCCAGGTTCTCCCAGAGTGACGCCTGTCCGCAGCGGCCTGAGCCGACGCCGTCTTGCCGGGATCGTCGGGTGCGGCCCGGGGTTGTTGATATCGAACCGGTATTGCATGAAGTGCGTGCTCGAGCCTTGGTAGCCGATGATCCAAACGGTGTTCTCGGGCAGCTCTCGTTGAATGTCGATGAACCACTGCGAGGCGTACTGCGTCGGCTGGCTGCGGTAGGAAGCCGAGGCGCCGGTGTTGGGTAGCGGTTCCGCTGCTGGAAGCGTTACGGGCAGGAACCCATCCTTGACAAGGGTCACAGGAGTGATGTTGTCGAAGGTGGGTGTGATGATCTCGGTGAAGTCGGGCACCTGTCGGGACCAAGCCGAGCCATCCGTAACGATGTCGCCCTCGCCATAAAAGATCCCGGCACTCGCGCGAATGACGGTCTTCTCATTGAGTCGATAGGCCAGTCCCAACCGAGGCGCGAAGTTGTTGCGATCGTTCTCGCAGCCGCAATCGCTGCCGTCCTCCGGGCGGTCCCAGTACTCTTCCTGCCCCGCCGCCAAGCCGTTGTAGACGGTGATGTAGTTGCTCACTCCGGTGCGGCCGGGGATATGCCCTTTCGGGTAGTAGCCCCGATTGAACAGTTCCCAACGCAGGCCCATGGTCAACGTCAGCCTGGGCGTCACCTTCCAGTCGTCCTGGATGTAGAGCCCCGTGTATGGCACGACCGCGTTCTCACCCGCCGGGTTGCCCACCCGTGTCCGCCCGACTGTGCCGAGCATCATCTCGGCAAGGCCGTTCCCTGTGCGGGCCCGGCTGCCGCCGCTATTCGGCTGCTCGGCCGTAAAGACTCGATTGAACAGGAACTGCCCTCGCCGGAAGCGCATCGCTTCCCGGAAAATGTTGAGGCGCCGATAGTCGAACCCGATCTTGATGCCGTGGTTCCCCTTCTGCCACAACAGGTTGTCGACAATCTGAATGTTGTCCATGTTATTGATGTTCGGCCAGCAACATGGAGTTCCGAGATTGTTGTAGCCGTTGATGTTGAAATGGCTGAAACCTTGGTCAAAGCCATCGTCGAAAGTGTCGCCAGGGGCACCCTGGATTCCGAGTGTCGCGTTGAGCGGTTCTTGGAGCAGCGTGTCGAAGCGCGTCGGGAAATGCGTGAAGCCGAAGCGCGCTTCATTGTGCAGCGTCGGCGAGAACGAATGCGTCCAGTTAAAGGCCAGGTTGTCTCCATTCAGGTCAACCGTCTGTCCGCCTTCGCCCCCGGCGTCGACCGGCAAGGGGCTTTGGTTCACGCGAAACTGCCGCCGTATGCTCATGCGGAAGAAGAGCCGGTCGCTGGCGCCTAGATTGTGGTCGACGCGGAAGTCGTACTGGTCGGTGTCGTCGGCGTCGGAAGGAGCCCGGAAATAGTTGTTGAAGTCGAATTCCCGACCCTCGATATTGGACGACGGGTAGCGCGACAGCAGGGGAGTGCTGACCGGGTCGAAGCGGTGCGCTGGGATCGTGCTGTTCGGGAACGGTTCGCGGCTCGCGGCGGCACCGGTCCCGACGGTGGTAGCCGGGTCAAAGACCTGGTTGAAGTTGGTGCGCTCCATCGAGAAATCGCCGCTTCGTGCAAGGCTGCTGGGAAGGGTGGCGAGGAAACTCCGGCCCAGTCGGATTCGTGTGCCTTGGTAGCTGAAGAATCCGAATGTCTTGTTCTTGATGATCGGACCACCCAGAGTGCCGCCGAACTGGTTCTGGCGGAGGGTGGGCTTGTCCGCACCGGAGCGGTTGGCGAAGAAGTTGGTGGCATCAAGCTTTTCGTTGCGGACGAACTCGAAGGCGCTGCCGTGCAATTCGTTGGATCCAGACTTAATCGACACCAAGACTTTCGGGCCCATGCGAAATCCGTATTCGGCGGACATATTGTTCGTCACAACCTTGAACTCGCCGACCGCGTCGACGGAGGGCTTGCTGGCTTGGGCCTCGAAACCCAGCGGACCGCCGCCTGCGCGTGAGCCATTGTCGATACCATCGATCATCACGTTGTTCTGGTAGCCACGCATGCCCATCCCGACAAAGCCCGCTTCGTCGCGGCCCGGGCGGGTGCCCGCCCCGACCGTCGCGCCGGGAAGAATGCCGACCGACAGCTGAGCCAGCTCCAAATAGTTCCGCTTGTTCAGCGGCATTTCGACGATGCGCTGGTTCTCGATGACTTGCCCCATGGACGCCTGTTCCGACTCGAGCAACGCCGCCGCTGCGGAAACCTCGACGACTTCGGCAACGGTTCCCACTGACAAGGTGAAGTCCACGCGCGCGATCTGCTGCACGTCGAGCTTGAGGTTCTCTCGGGTCGATGGTGCGAAACCCTCGGTCAGAGCAGTCAGCGTATAGGTGCCCGGGCTGAGAAACGGAATGGAGTACAAGCCGGTCTCGTTCGACTGGGCCTCGTATTCCACGCCGGTGGCGACGTTCACTACGGTGACGTTGGCGGCCGGAATGACGCCGCCGGTCGAGTCGCTGATGACTCCTTGGATGCCGGAATTCTGGGCGAAGCAAACCGTCGCTGCAACCGTGCAGACGGCGATGAATCGCAGGGAGCGTGCTTGTGACATGGAGTCCTCCTAGGTCGGGGCGAACACGACCGCCGTTCGGTAGGGTCGCAGCCTACGAACGTATTTTCCGGGGGGGGGGCGTTGGGCGCTGGAGATTGGTTACTACAGCTCTAAGTTTTTTCCTCAGCGGCGCGTCCGGAAGTGCGTCGAAGATTCCGTGCAGCTCCTCTCGAGAGAACTCCACGGTCTAGCCGTGAGCACCGTTTGAAGTGCGATTGCGAACGAACGGAACTCGAAGCTCCGACCCAGAACCCACCACTTGCTTGGCTCCGCATCGTGTCACACCATCCGTGCCCGCACCTCGCACAGTGCGACCACGCCCCGCCTCATTCTGCGAGCTACCAAACAAGCAAGGCTCGCTTGTCCAGCCCTCAGCATTGTTCCTTGATCAACTAGCCGTCGCTACCGAGGATCGAATGGTCCAGTCCTGCCGTCCAGTCCGGTGCCGGTGTACAATCACTTGCGGGAATCTAGCATGCGCACTCGGATTGCTCACCTGTCTTTCTTGGCTGGGGTTGGCGCTCTCTGCATCGGTCCACTCTACGGCACTGTCGAACGCGCACTCGAGCTAGAGCGAGCGGGCCAGCCCCTTGAAGCCCGGCAGGTCCTTCGGGATACAGTCACAGGCCAAGCGGGCAACGGCGAGGTGCTAATCGCCAACGCCGAATTCTTGGACCGCTATGGCGACCCAGCCGCCATCGAGGCGTACTTGGCGGCACTTGAGACGGCCGGTCCCGGCGACACCGTGACCGCCGCCGAGCTACGCCGCCGGATCGCTGTTGCTGCGCTGTGGCACGGCGATCCGGAGCAGGCCAATGCCGCTCTCGAGGCATTGCAGGCCGCGGGAGAAGGAGGACCCGGCGTCGATGGTCTGCTGAGACCGCTGACCGAGCCCGAGACCACGGACTTCATCGACGTGCCGGGCACACTCGACTCGTTCAGCCGCATGGCGGCACTGTCGACCGATCTCTCGTCAGATCTGATCCTGCCCTCGCTGGGCCGGACGATCTTCACAGGCGGCTACCATGCCTCCGGCGGAGGTGCCACGTTTGAGCCGACCGAGTATCTCCGACTCCTCAAGCAGTACCTAACTCAGGCTAGGGAACTGGCAGCCTTCGCGGGCGCGGACAATACGATTGCGATCCCGGTTTGCGAATCCGCCGAAACGGCCCAACTGCTCAAGATCATCGGCTACCGCTTGCGCGGCGAGTGCGGCCCAGCCGCCGTGCTAGAGACCGTCAACCCATCTCGGGCGTTCCTCGCCATCGACTCGGCCTTCCCCTTGGCGGACTTGGAACTAGCATTCCGCAGGGGCGAGCCGTTCAGCTACCAGTTCGGCCCGACGCGGCTACCTGTCTTGTTCGGCCGCGACTACTGGCTGGGAGCGGCCCGGCGCGCCCAAGACGACTTCCTCGATACGTTCATCGACGATCCGGGCTTGGCGCGGCTGTACGTTGCGATGCACAACCTGCACCGCCCGACCGCCGAGGCTTTGCGGGCCGCTGTCCCTGTAGGCGAGCTGAAGGATTACGTTCCGGTCCTAGACTTCTTCGGGGCGATGTTCGAAGTCAGGGATGGCGTCGCGGTCACTCCGGGCGGTGATCGTGCGCGGCCTGGGTGGGAGCGCATGGTCGGTGTGAACGCTCGCCAAGGCGGTCGCTTCTTCCAACAGCTCATTCGTCTGGACGACGGCTGGATGGCGGCCTACTATGACGCGCTGGCGCGAGTCCAAGGGGATGCGGCCCGTGCGTTCTTCCTTGAGCCCCGGCGCATTGAGCGCTTTTACCAGGCGGTGCGCGGGAAAGTTACCAGTCCCGGTCCCGCCCGCCCGATCTTTCGCGCTAGCTCCGACTTGCTGCTGCTCTCGACGAGGCTCGACTTCACCGCTTCGGGCGCTCCGCGCATACCGGGAGGGATTCAGCCGTGGAAGGACCTGTTCGTCGTCCACCCGCACGGCAAGTACGACGGCAAGCTGACCGAGTCGGCCACCCGCTGGACGCAGGCCGACGATGTGATTGAGGCCATGTTCGCGCTCTCCCGCAAGGCCATCGAAAACGAGCCCTTGCGGATGTTCCTGTCGATCTCGGATTTGGACCGCAACCGCTCGACGCCACTCTCGGCCGAGGTCGTCGGGCGGATGATCCGGGCGTTTCCGGACCACGGACACCAGTTTGCGCTCTACAGCGACTCGCCCGACGTGAGCGAGGAGACTATCACCGCGCACTTGGACACCATGGTGCGCTTGGACAAGATTGGCAGCGACCTGCGCCGCGCCAACGCAATCGGCGTTCTGCAAGCGCAACAGGCGCTGTGGCAGGTATTGCGCCGGAACGGCGCGATTCCACCGGAACGGGCCGATGCGTCCATGCAGGCCCTGCTCTCGTCCGCTGCCGCCGCGACCGATTCGCAGGGGGTGTTTGAGGCGGGCCGGGCCGGCGTGCTGGCTCTGCTAGAAGCGGCTGGGAAGGACGCAGCGGACCCGCAGCAGACACTGCTCGACCTATTGGTGGGCACGGCGGCTGTTGGCGAGCAGGATACGCGGGCCGAAGTGCTGGCCCGCGTCAATCAACTCCTGACGCTGCAGCGTTTGGTGCCCTTGGATACGTTGTTCGACCTAGCCGACCACCTCGAGCGCGTTTCGCGCGGCGAAGCGTTCAACGTAGCCATGGCCAACCGCCTCTCGGAGAGCATATCGGACATTCGGCTGCCTCGGTCCGTGCTGTCCGTAGAAGAAGCCAACGCCATGGCCCGCGGCCACTGGGTCGACCGCCACATCCAGAGGCAGCGCAACCTCAACCTGCGGCGGGCGGTGGATCGTGCGCAAGGCAATCCCAGGCGCCTGCTGGGCATTCGCGGAGAACTCGCTCCGATCCTGCGCGATTCGCTGGTCGGCATCGCGTATGCGCTCTACTCGCCGCCCGGCGCGGAACTGATCCGCGCCAATCCGTTGTTCGTGCGCAGCCACGACTTCCTCGGACCTGAAGGCAAGTACAGTTGGGCGCGGGCGCGGATGCAGTCCACCGGCTGGCCCAGCAGCGGCGGCGGCCGCCTGATGGGCTCGCTTGTCTCGCTGCCCTACGAGTTGGCGTCGGCCGAGCAGAACTTCATGATCCCTTCCGAGCGGCAGGCCCTGATCTGGCAGGATCTGGCCCCGCAGATGTTGCTCGGTGCCACCCTTCCGCGCTGGTGGGGCGTTCAGCCGGCCGACTTGCACTATGTCGGGTTGCACCTGCGGCTGGCACGCTCGCTATTGGCCCAGGCTGCTTTTGACCAAGACTTGGCCGGGCCGGTCTTGGCCCAATTGCGAACGCGGGTGGAGCCATCGCGCATCTGGAAGATCGAAGACTCCTTCAAGCGCGGACGCGTCCGCGAGGGAATCGAGATCGTCACGCCGGCCGAGCTGTTCGATCTGGCCAACCGGATGCGCGCGTCCCAAGGGGTGCGCATGGACTCTGTGGGTCAGCCGTACGTTGCGGCGATCGCGGAGTTGGAGAGTCGGCAACCGCAACGCTTCAACAAACGCCAGAGCGCGCAGATGTTCGGAATGCCGCACCCGCGCTTGGCGCACTCGTATCGCCTAGAACTGCTGAATCTGCCGCTATTTCCGACCTTGATGGGGTTCTCGAGTCGCATTCTCGCAGAAAGCTGGGAGTCCAACAACCTGTTCTGGGCTGCCCTGTCCGACGAACTGCACATCGCTCCGGCGCAACTCAACCTGCTGATCCCGCAGTGGACCCAGCGCACGTTGGAGCGTATCTTCGCTACCCACCTGGACGATTGGCCGGCGCTGTGGCGCTCGCTGCGGATCATCGCCGACCAAGTGCGGCGGGAGAGCGCTCCCAGCGGTGTCGCGTCTGCACCGTCCACCGGGGCCTCCGGAGGCGATTGATCGATGCTCCGAGACGCAAACGCACATACTAAGGGAATGCGCGAGTGCAGGGCACAGTGGGCGTGGCCTAGGGTCGGCCTGCGGCTCGGGGTTTTGGCTGCCGTAACGGCGGGCCTGTGGCAGGGAGCGCCAGCGCTGCACGGGCAGGTGCCCGAGGGGCTCGGCGAAGCGGCGGCCTTGTTCGAGGTCGAAGTCGACCTTGTCATGCTGAACATCGCGGTCACGGACCAGCGCGGTCGCTATATCCAAGGCCTGACGCCCGAGGACTTCCGGATCACCGAGGACGGCGTCCAGCAGGCCATCGCGTCATTCGGCGCGGGAAACGCCGCACCGAGGCGCATCACCAGAACGGGCGTGCGTCCCGGTCCGGTCGCGGGCGAGGCCGAACTTTCGATCCCCGAAGCGATCGCCGGCCAGCTGGTGGGCACGAACGTCTTCGTGCTCTTCGACACCAGCAATTTCATGTACCGCAGCTTGGTCTATGCCGAGGACGCTATCGCGGACTTCATCCGCGGGCTCGACGGGGCGGACTCGGTCGCCGTGTATTCGTTCAGCCGCAACCTCACCAGGCATGCCAACTTATCGCCGGAGCATGACGATGCCCTGCGAGGGTTGCGCCGGTCGGTCGCAGGAGACGAGACGGCCCTGTACAACTGCCTCTTGCTGACGCTGCGGGATGCGGCCAAGGTGTCGGGGCGCAAGGTCATCATCGTGTTTTCCAACGGCCCTGACAACGCCAGTGCGGTCTCGCCAGACGATGTCGGTGCCATTGCCGAGGACGAGGGCGTGCCGATCTACGTCATCAGCACGCGAGCCCTCAACCGGGATCCGATTTCGAGCAATGCCTTCCGGCGGATCACGGCGCGGACGGGGGGCAAGGCCTATTTTGCCAAGACTTGGCAGCGCCAGTCGGAGGCATTCGTCGAAATCCGCGACGAACTGGCCAGCTCGTACACGGTGACGTACTACCCCGAGGCAAACCCCAACCGCGGCTGGCGCAGCATACAGGTCGAACTCGTGGGTCCCGACCAGCGGCGCTATCGCGTCCGAACGCGCGCGGGCTACCGACCGAAGCTCTAGCCTCTACGAGCTGAGCTGCGGCTTGAAGAGACATGTCGCTGCGGGTCATCCAACAGCTCCAATCCAAGGGCTTCAAGGCCTATTGGGTAGGCGGCTGCGTCCGCGACGAGCTGCTGGGACGACCGGTCAAGGATCGCGACGTGGCGACCGATGCGGAGCCAGAGCAGGTCTTGGGCATCTTCCAGGGGGCGCGTCGAGTGGGCGAACGCTTCGGCGTGGTGCTTGTCAGAGATGGCGACGCACTCACCGAGGTGGCGACGTTTCGGCGGGAAGGCGGCTACAGCGACGGCCGTCGGCCTGACAAGGTGTCCTACACCCAGGATCCCAGGCAGGATGCGATGCGCCGTGACTTCACGGTCAATGCCATGTATTACGACCCGGTCTCGGGCGAGCGGTTGGATCTCGTGGGGGGGAATGTCGATTTGGACAGCAGGCTGATCCGGGCAGTCGGGGAGGCCGATGAGCGGTTCCGGGAAGACCATCTGCGAATGTTGCGCGCCGTGCGGCTGGCCGCCAGCCTAGGGTTCGAGATCGAGTCCGCCACGATGGCGGGGATCCGCGACAACGCGCCCGCGATCCAAGGAGTGGCCGCAGAACGCGTGCGCGACGAGCTGGCCCGGATCCTGACCGAGGGCAGCCCTCGGCGGGGCTTTGATCTGTTGCACGAGAGTGGGCTCTTGGAGCAACTGCTACCCGAAGTCTGTGCTCTGAGGGGCGTGGAGCAGCCTCCCCAGTTTCATCCCGAGGGCGATGTGTGGACCCACACGATGCTCATGCTGGAGGGGCTGCGACAGCCTTCGATCACACTGGCGTGGGGAGTGCTGCTGCACGACATTGGCAAGCCCGACACGTTCACCAATACGGACCGCATCCGCTTTCACGGCCATGTCGAACGCGGCGTCCAACTAGCCGAAGCCATCTGCAAGCGGCTGCGGTTCTCCAACGTCGACACGGATCGTGTGATTGCGCTGGTGGCCAACCACATGAGGTTTGCCCACGTCCGGGACATGCGCCGGTCCAAGCTTCGGGCATTCGTCGAACAGCCGCATTTCGATGACCACCTGGAATTGCATCGGCTCGATTGCGTTTCAAGCCACGGTCGACTCCACAATCATGCCTTTGCAGCAGAACGGTGCGAGCAAATCCAAGCGGAAGAACCGTTCGTGCCGCTGTTGACGGGCCGCGATTTGATCGCCGCCGGGTATACGCCCGGCCCTGTGTTCGGCAAGGTGCTTGCAGAGGTGCGCGAGCTACAGCACGAAGGTGCTCTCGCGGACCGCGACCAAGCGCTCGCTTTCGCTACGGAACGTATTTCCGCCCTGAGCTAACCCGCCGACAGGGAGCCAAGGATCTATGCGCTCTTGCGTTTGGCGATCAGGCTGTCGAGCGACCAAGCGCCGGAGCCGTTGGCCCACAAGTACAGGAATACGAAGCAGTACAGGACCGCGGTTTCGCCTCGGTTGAGCAGCGGCAGAAAGCCGCCTGAAGCGTGCGCTATGAAATAGGCGGCCGCCATCAAGCCCGAGCACAGGAAGGCCACCCAGCGAGTCTGCCAGCCTAGGATGATCAGGGTTCCGCCGATCACTTCGATCAGGCCCGCGATCAGGGGCAAGGCGCCCTCTCTCGGGCCGACACCGCCCAGCCCGAACAGTTTTTGGTAGCCGTGCGGCACGAACAAGAAGCCGGTCATGATGCGCAGCAGCGCGTGTGTTGCAGATGGCCAGTTCACATTGGTCTCCTTCGATCCTTCGCTTGATCCGGTGTGTGCGCCGCTACAGGCCGAGCAAGCGATCCACTCGCTGGCCCAGATCGGCTAGATAGGCGCGGTCGCCGCCGCGCAACTCTACAGTCGCTTCGGCATTGTAGCCGACCGCAGCGAATGCCTCGCGCACCGCTTTCCAATCCACATCTCCATCCCCGAGGTTGACGAAGCCCTGACGGCGCGAGTAGTCCTTCAGATGCACCTTGACGATGCGGCTGCCCAGCTCGTGAATCCAGTGCTCCGGCACCGCGTAATGGACGATGTTGCCCACATCGAAGTAGGCCCGAACCAGGGGATGGTTGAACTCGTCGATGTACTGCCGAAAGTCGCGGGCTGTGAGCAGGAACTTGTTCCAGACCTCTTCCACGGCAATCATCACGTCGTGCTTCTCGGCCAGCGGGATGAGTTTGCGGATTTCCGCCTGCGAGCGTTCCCAGGCCTGTTCGTATGTCGTGTCGGAGCGGACCACCGCCGGGACGAGCAAGACGGCGTTGGCACCGTACAGCTGGGCTTGGCGCATCGATGCCTGCACGCCGACCACGCAGGCTTCGACATCGGCGGGGTCCGGTGAAGACAGAGGATGGCGCCAGTGGGTCTGGTTCATCACAGAGTGAATGCGCAGTCCGGCGGCTTGGGCCGCGTCATTGATCGCTTGCGCGTCGGAGTCGTCCTCGACAGCTCGGACCTCCATCGACTTGAACCCGACGTCGATGGCCAGTTTGAACCGATCGACTAATGGCAGATCCGTGGGCAGCATGCTGTCGAGGATTGCTCGGTCGATCTTGTGGTTGTCACCTTGCAGGGGCAGTGCGGCTGAGGCCAATGCGGCCATCATCCATTCGCGTCGTCGCATGTGCCGTAGCTTCAGTCATATCAGCAGGTGCTGTCAAGTCCGCGATCTCCGTTCAGGCAATTCGCCCCACGCAAGAGTGCAACGGCATGGCCGATCACCGGCCCGTCAAATCAGAACAAGGGCAAAACACTAATCTTCTCGCTCACCGTTCTGGAGCATGTTTGGCCGAATCGCGGTCTATGCCGAAGCCCGGTGTCTGATACCCTCATGGCACCATGCACGTTCACGCGTGCCTGTGCAAAGGAGTCATTGTCTTGAATACAACGATGAGGCTTGCGGGCTTGCTGGCAGCGGCGACTCTGTCTGCCGGAACCGCCACGGCGCTCGATTGCGCTGGACTCACGGAATTGCAACTGCCCGACATCCGCATCGAGCAAGCTACAGCCTCTCTAGGCGAGCAACCTCAAGCCGAGAACCTGCCTGAGGGTGTGTCTTCGCGCTCCGCGCGCGCTACGGTGCCACATTGCAACGTCACCGGCGTGATCGGTAGCGAGATCCGCTTCGAGGTCTTGTTGCCTGACGACTGGAACGGAAAGTTCCTCATGGGAGGAGGCGGGGGCTTCGTCGGCAGTCTCGGGTATCAGGGTCGCTTCTCGGTGAATCGCGGGTATGCCACAGCCGCGACAGATACCGGGCATCAAGCCAATGGGATCCGGGCGGAGTGGGCTTATGGGCATCCGGAACGTAGGGTCAACTACGGCTACCTCGGCGTGCATCGAACTACCGAGGCGGCCAAGGCGATCATCCGGGCGTACTACGAGCAGCCGGCGGAACGGGCGTATTTCATGGGCTGCTCGAACGGTGGTCGCCAGGCCATGATGTCAGCCCAGCGGTTCCCCGAAGACTTCGACGGGATCATCGCTGGTGCGCCGGCCCACGATTTCAGCGGCGTGCTGGCCGCCTTCACCTACAACATGCAGCGCATTTTCCCCGATCCCGGCACCCTCGCAGAACCCGTCATTACGCCGCAGAACCGGAACCTGCTTGAGTCTGAGATCCTACGCAGGTGCGATGCTCTCGATGGCGTCGAGGACGGCTTCCTCAACGATCCCCGAGACTGCGATTTCAAGCTGACAGACCTACCGGCCTGCGCGGGCGAGGAGTCTTCGGATAACTGTCTCACCATTCGCCAGCGCGAGGCAGTTGCAGCGGTCTACGGAGGGCCGCGTAATTCCAACGGTCAGATCTACCCGGGCTTTCCGTTCGGTGGTGAGTCCGCGCCGGGGTCTTGGCAGGCTTGGATCACCGGTCCTAGCGAACGCTTGATGTCGGCCTACGGGGAACCGAGTTCGCAGTTTGGATTCGCGACGCAGGGCTTCAAGTACTTGATATTCCAAGAGCCCGAGTTCGACTACTCTACGTACGATTTCGACGACTACGACAACGACGCAGCGCATCTAGAGGGGTTCTTGGACGCCACCGATCCCGACCTTTCAGGCTTCAAGCAGGCAGGGGGCAAGTTGCTGTTGTGGCACGGCTGGTCAGATGCAGCGCTGACGGCGCTCGGCTCGATTGAGTACTACGAAGCGGCCGAGGGCCTCGACCCGAACATTCGCGACTATTTCCGCTTCTACCTGATGCCGGGAGTGTTTCACTGCGCGGGCGGACCGGGGCCTGATCGCGTCGACTGGTTGGACGCCCTTGAGCGTTGGGTTGAAAGTGGCGACGCCCCGGACGCCTTGCCTGCCATAAAGGTAACGGGCGGCAAGATCACCAAGGCCCGTCCGCTGTGTGTCTACCCCGAACGTGCTGAATTCACTGGCGGAGATCCGGATAAAGAGACCAGTTACACCTGCAGGCTTCCCTGACCGTGCCGCGGGAGATCGGCGTGCGCAACGACACGGCCAAGAGCCGTTTCCAAAGCGTACTGTGGTCCTTGAACGAGTCGTGTCGTAGACACCAGCGCGGTGCGGCCACAAACAGTAGGCTAATCGCTGGTTGTTGTGAGACGAACAGAGGCAGACAGAGAAATAGGCGTGTGGACCTCGATCGAGGGCCGCTCCCAGTGTTTGTTGGGCGAGCGCTGCCAGCGCTCTTCCTGCCAACTCCGCTCCGCGCCCAGGGCCCAGTTCAGCTCCGTCAGCATCGCTTAGGTTTGCCGGCAGTTGCCCTTGATGCGCACCGGCACCTGCCCGCCGTGCTGCTCGATGATCGCCCGCTGGATCTCCTGCCCGGTATGCCTGCCGTCCAGCGTCACCGTCCGGCCGCGCAGATCCATCTCCTCCAGCAACCCCCGCAAGCCCCGCTCGCCGCCTTACTCGTGGCAGCTATGCACGTACCGGCTGACTCGACTGCGACGGAAGTCTGTGCCTGCCACGACAGTCGGTGCTACGTCGCGAGGCTGCCCGTGCGGGTGATGGGCCTCGCGCACAACCTGGTCGATCAAAGGCCCTCCGGCGCGGGCATCTCCGCTCGGCGGCTCGGCCGTGAATGAGCGGCTGGCCCCGTCGAAATGGGCGTTGATGCCCGCCTCAACACATCGGACCTACTCCACCCCATGGAGTATTAGTAGCTTCCGGTCGAGAGGCTCAAGAGGTTCCAGATCACCCGCGCAGCCCCCGCCGTGGAACGGAGCCGGAATGCCCAGCCCGAAGAAGACATTGAACGCTCGAACGGGAACTTCGGAGACATTCGACGAAACCGCCATCTCCCCGAGCACGCGGGCAGGCCCACGGCGATTCCGCCTGTGCTCCGCAGGGCCGTCCGGTGCGTGATTCCGCCCACGGCCATCGCTGTTGCGAATTGGACTAGCTAAGGCAACAGGGTGGTTGGCTCCGCGCCCGATCGCCTCTAGCCATTCCAGAGGAGGCCTTGGGCTACGATCTCTGTTTTAGCTGCCGCGAGAATTCCACGGACGGGAGAGAGATCAAATCTTGCATAGACTTCACTGCTGTGTCGAACTTGCGCTTGTAGCTGTCTGCCTCCGCCGCGTAGCGGTCGTCGTTACTTCCGTGGCAGTGCGGACAGGTCCCGTCCGAGATTGCGCCGTAGGTTCGGAATGCCTCGGCCTCGAGCCCAACCATGGTGGCGCGCTCCATGATCTCCGCCACGCTGCAACTGTTCAGCTCCGCGAGGGACTCTGCCAAGCTAGCGTAGTACGATTCCGGCCGCACCACTGACTCACTCCCGTGCAGCCGCATTCGATCGCCTGCCAACTCGGGTCGGCTCCTCTTCACCTTTCGTAGTCTTCGTCGCCTAGCGCCCATGCAAGTACCTCCCCGCAACTGAAGCACCAACGGAGCAGCAAGCCGCCGGCCCAAACCGACTGATTCCAGACCCATCACGCATGGCCAAAAGCGGAAGCATCCCGATTCAGAGATCCGCTAGTGAATGAAAGAACAGGAGTCCTCAAGCCGAATCCCGCCGGGCACCTGTTTTCGCGCCAGTCGCATCGCCCCACTCCGATTGATCTTGAACTATTGTACTGCTCACACGCCCCCTAGAGCGGGTCGGCTGGCGAGTTGCGATCGCTGCGCAACCACCGCGTGAGGTGCGCCCCCGGTTCTGTCGCTGCAAGGTCGAGGACGAAACCGCAGGCACGGACTACCACGCCGGGGCAGGCGGCCTGCGCGGATAGGTGCGTTCATTCCGGCCCAATCACCCGTATTCGTGATATCTTGCCCACGCCTTTCTTGGGGTGCTGCTAGCCAACAGGCAGACCCCTGCAACGCTCCGAACGTATCGGCTTTGCGTTGTCGCCACCAGACACTCTCCGCGCGGTCATTTCCGAATCATGGCCGCTTTCCTTCGGTCTCATGGCCAGATTCCGGCGCAGAGCGAGTTCGCGTCCCAGCGAGGTGATGGCTCAGATTTTCTTCAGAACGAAGTTGTGGCGGCTGGCCGAACCCGCTCGCCAGCCCAGCAGTGCCGGCTATTGGCCCTGGCATTCCGCGACATAGCGCAGCCCGCGCCCCGCGCCCTGTTTGAACCCCAACGGGTGATGCAGCCCCATCTGCGCATCCCAGGGCAGGCGCTCTTCGGGCCGTGCCAGGCGCAACGTTACCTCCTTGACCACCGGCACTCGTTCGGAACCATCCCGCGCGTCCATACTCGATGCATACGCGAATGCGCGGAACATGGTTAGCCCCTTATCTAACTGATTCAGCCTGAGGACGCCCCATCGAATCAAGGATCGGTCGTGGTCAGGCGACGGATTCCAGCGCCTGCAGCACGTCTGCCACAATGTCGTCGGGATCCTCGATCCCGACAGAGAACCGCACCAAGTTGTCGGGGATGCCCAACTTCTGCCGCCGTTTCTCTCCGATATTGCGATGGGTGGTTGTCGCCGGGTGTGCGACCAGTGAATGCACGTCACCCAAGCTCAGAGTGCGGACCACGAGTCGCAAGGCGTCCATAAAGCGGAATGTCTGCGCTTGGTCCGCGCCTAGCACTTCAAAGCTAACCATTCCGCCGCACATCGTCGCCCCTTGAGTGTCCTGATCAAACAGGCGCTCGGCCACGGCCCGGTCAGGATGGCTGGCGAGTCCCGGATAGTGGACAGCGCCCACGTTCGGGTGCTGCTCTAGCACTCGGGCTACGATCTGGGCATTGCGGCAGTGCTCCTCCATGCGCATAGGAAGCGTCTTGATTCCGCGAGCGGTCAGGAAACACTGGAATGGTCCGAGGTTCGCGCCAAAGTGGCGGCCGAGCTCTTGCATGTAGTCGGCTTCCGCTTCGCCGCACGCCACCATCCCTCCCAGCACATCGGCATGGCCGGCCAAGTACTTGGTCACGCTGTGAACAACCACGGTGGCGCCCGATTCGAGCGGGCGGTTCATCACGGGCGGGGCAAACGTCGCGTCCACGACGACCGGCACTCCGCGCTTGGCGGCGATCTTGGCGATCTCGTCGATCTGCGGCATTCGCAGCAAAGGGTTGGAAACGGTCTCGAGCAAGATGCACCCCGTCTCGGTCTTGTCGAGCGCGGCCTCGAATTCCGCCAAGTCGCAAGGGTCGGCAAAGCGCGCCACAAAGCCCTGCTGCTCCATCAGTTGCAGCAGTTGAAACGTTTGGCCGAACAGCACGTTGGCCGCGAGAATCGTCTTGGGCCTGTCGCGCAGGGCGGTGAGCAGCCCGATGTGCATTGCGGCCATGCCGGAGCTGCACGCCAGGGCGCTACTGGCGCGATCCAAGGCTGCGATCTGGCGTTGGAGGGCGTCCGCGGACGGATTGCCGTAGCGCTGGTAAACGAAACCATTGATTTCGCCGTTGGCCACCGCGGTCAGGTCGGCGGCGCTCCGGTAATGGAAGCTGGCGGCTGTTTCGAGCGGAGGTGCCGAGGGCACGAAGCGTTCGTGTTCGCCCGCACTCCGGGCGCAGGCGTGGATGGCGAGGGTCTGCTGCTTCATGCTTGCTCCAGTGCTTGGCGCAAGTCCGCCATGATGTCGTCAATATGCTCGGCACCGACGGAGAGTCGCACGAGGCCGTCGGTGATGCCCAATGCCTCGCGCGCTTCCGGTGTAAGCATGCGGTGCGTCGCGCTGGACGGGTGCAGAGCCAGGGTAGTGAGATCACCGATGCTGGCCGAGGTAGCGGCCAGCCGCAACGCGTCCAAGAATGCGCACGCGCCGTCGCTCCCTCCCTTGACGTCGATGCCTACTGCGCCACCGGCCTCGCCCGGGGGCATCAGCTTGCGCACTGCATCGGCGTCCGGATGATGCGGGTCGCCGGGGAAAATGAGCCGTTCGACCTTGGGATGTCCTTGCAGTCCGTCGAACACCATCCGGGCGTTGGCGCAGTGGTGACGCATGCGCAGGGGCAGCGTCTTGATTCCGCGCATGACCAAGAACGATTCAAACGGCCCGAGGTTTCCCCCGAGGCAGCGGTGGGTCTGTTGTAGCACCTCTGCGTGCTCTGCGGGGGTCACGACAGCACCGGCCAGCACGTCACCGTGGCCTGCCAAGTACTTCGTTGCGCTGTGGATGACCATGTCTGCGCCGTGGTCAAACGGCTTGATCAGTAGGGGAGTGAACGTGTTGTCCACCAACAGCAGGGCATCGTTTGCGCTGGCGATTTCCTTGAGGCGATCCAGTCGCGCGACCCGCAGAGCGGGATTGGAAATCGTCTCGGTCAGGAGCAGGGCGGGGCGCACCTCCTCAACGGCTGCTTCTACGGCTTCCAGATCGCAGAAGTCGCAGAAGCGCACTTCGACGCCCTCGGAGGGCAGTACAGTCCGCAGCAACTCAAGCGTTCCGCCGTATAGGACGTCAGCTGCAACGATGGCTTGACGGCGATCCAGCAGCCCAGTCATCAGAGCCAGATGCACCGCGGCCATGCCGGACGCGGTGGCGATGGCAGCGTACCCGTCTTCGACGGCGGCAACCTGCTCTTCCAAGGCATTGCTGGTGGGGTTGCCCATACGGGCGTAGGTCTCGCCCGGCCTGCGGTCCGCGAAGACGTCCGCCAGTTCCTCCATGGTCGGATAAAAGAAGCTCGACGAGGCGAAGACTGGTGTCGAGACGGGAATGTAGTTGCCGAGCGGTCGCCGGTCGCCGGCGTGGACCAGAGTTGTTTGGGGCTTCATCGCAAGCGGGTCTAAGACCAAGCATTGAGTATAGTTCGGCGCGTCATGGTCATTCACATGGGTCGCGCCAGCCATAGGGGGGGCGCATCAGTTCTGGGGCAACGTCTCAGAGCTCTCTTCCGCGGGCGGGAGGTGCTGTGAATTCGTGTCAGCCGGGTCCTCGCTCTCCGCTAGATAGCGGCGCACGACGCGCCTGACATACGCGGTCGTCTCGGGGAACGGCGGGACCCCGCCATGTCTGGCGACCTGTCCTGGGCCAGCGTTGTACGCCGCCAGTGCTTTCACGAGTTGGTCTTGGTCCCCTTCAAAGCGTTCCAGCATCTGCCGCAAATACGCGGTGCCGCCTTGAAGGTTTTGGTCCGAGTCGTGCGGGTCGACGCCGAGTTCAGAGGCTGTCTCGGGCGTCAATTGCATAAGCCCGATCGCACCCTTCGGCGAGACGGCCGCTTGTTGGAAGTTTGATTCCGCCCATATGACGGCCCGGACCAGTTCCGTTGGCAGCCCGGCCTCGGCCGCGAACCGTTGGATCGCGCTCGCCAGCGCATCAGGTCCGACGGGACTCACCCGATTGCCGGCTTTGGGCGGCTCCGCTTCTGGTTCCGGGGGATCGGGCTCGATCCGATCCACGTCCCCTTCTAGCACCGCGATCCAGCCGCCGTTGGGCATGAACAGGCGTACCCTACCATCGCTTGCCTCGTAGCCTTGCACTGCCAGGCGATAGCCGCTGCGGAGCACTACGGTGTCCGCCCAACTCACAGTCGAAGCGATCAGCAGCGAGGCGAGTAGACGCTGGTTGAGGCGCTGTTGCATACTTGCGTACTTGCATCATAGGACGTACGTATCGCACTTGGAGTGCAGCAGGACCGGCGAGCGATTGCCCGCTGGTAGACTGGCCAATCTCTCGCCCAATGGAGCGCCGCTGCTGGTCCGCTACGACTTGGGGCGGGCCAAGCGCGAACTGGACCGGGACCGGATTGCGCGAGGATCGGACTCGCTTTGGCGTTACGCCCCGCTGCTGCCGCTGCGGGACATGGATCACCTCGTGACCCTCGGCGAGGGCATGACGCCGCTGCTGGAAACGCCCCGCCTTGCGGCTTGCTTGGGCTGCCGCCGGGCCCTGGTTAAGGACGAGAGCGCGAACCCAACCGGAACCTTCAAGGCGCGCGGCATGGCGGCCGCTGTATCGATGGCCAACGAACTGGGTGTGAAAAAGTTTGGTGCGCCATCGGCCGGCAATGCGGCCAGCGCCTTGGCGGCATATGCCGCCCGCGCCGGACTGGAAGCGAATTTGTTCATGCCGCGCGACGTGCCGCGCGCCAATGTGGTCGAGTGCCAATCCATGGGAGCCAAGGTCACACTGGTCGATGGCCTCATCAGCGACTGCGGTCGTATCGTCGCCGAACGCAGCCCGCAAGAGGGTTGGTTCGATGTCTCCACGCTTAAGGAGCCCTACCGCATCGAGGGCAAGAAGACCATGGGTCTGGAACTGGCCGAGCAACTCGGCTGGCGATTGCCGGACGCGGTGTTCTACCCGACGGGTGGGGGCGTGGGTCTGATCGGCATGTGGAAGGCTTTCGCCGAACTTGAGAGCTTGGGTTGGATTGGCCCCGAACGTCCCAAGATGATCGCCGTGCAGGCGGCCGGCTGTGCTCCGATCGTGCGTGCTTGGGAGGCTGGCGCAAGCGAGTCGCGGTATTGGGAGAACGCGGTCACCGTGGCTAGCGGCCTGCGCGTCCCAAAGGCGATAGGCGACTTCCTCGTGCTGAACGGTGTCCGCGAGAGTGCCGGTACGGCGGTGGCGGTCTCGGATCAAGACATGTTAGATGCTGGCCGGCTGCTGGCACAGACGGAAGGCATTTTTGGAGCCCCCGAAGGCGCGGCCTGCGTAGCGGCGGCCCAGCGTCTGCTGCGCGAAGGCTTCCTCGCATCGGATGACGAGCTCGTCATCTACAACACCGGCACGGGATTGAAATATCTTGAGGCTTGGGATCCGGTTGGGGAGGACTTCTAGGGGGCCGAGATCAGGTCTATTGGCACGCCGGGCGGGGAAGACGCTCGACGCGGAATATCGAGTTGGAAGCGCTGGAGCAGAGCTCTCTTGCGTTCTATGCCGGGATTCAGATCATTGGAGTCCGCACTTCATCCCCTCAAAGCGATTCATCTTCGACTTTGTTTAGAGCGGGCCTTCGATATCCCGAAACAGCCGACAGTAGTTGGCTGTGAAAAAGCATGCGCAAAGGTAGTGGGATCAAGACAGACGCTGCGGGAATCACCCGACACAGCCGAGCACGCGTTAGAATCGGCAATTGAGGCCGCCCTTGAAAAAAGCTGTTCAAGCGAATCCCTTGGATGGTTTCCGCCTCTGGTTGAAATACGAAGACGGCATCGAAGGCATTGTGGATCTGAGCGATCTGGCTGGCCGAGGCGTCTTCGAGGCTTGGTCCGAACGGGAGGTCTTTGACGCTGTGACCGTGAACGAGAGTGGCGCAATCGTGTGGCCCGGTGAAATCGACCTTTGCCCAGACGCCCTCTATATTCGACTGACCGGCAGGCAAGCGCAAGAGATCTTCCCAAGTTTGATGCGCGTACCTGCTGATGCCTGAACTGGCTCGATTCTACGGGATCGTCATCAAGATGTACTTTGCCGACCACTCACCGCCTCATTTTCACGCGGAGTATGCCGGTCAGGAGGCTCTCATAGGTGTCGATACACTTGCAACCCTTGCAGGCGAGCTTCCCCCACGGGCGTTGAGCCTTGTCAGAGAGTGGGCAAGCCTGCATCAGGGTGAACTTCGAGCGGCTTGGGCAAAGGCCAGTGAACTCAAACCCGTCGGCCGAATCGAACCTCTACCGTAAAGGCGTACTCGTTCCCGCGTCGGCCGAATGGGCGGACGGCGGCCTAGAACGGTCTGCGCGCAGCATCTGCCGTCACTCTTCCCACTCCGACGTGTCGAGCCCGTATGACTGGGGAACTGCCCGTCTACCAGATCGTGGCTCTAGCCAGATGGCGGGGCACTGAGCGATCAACCCGCTGCCGATTTCCAGTTGTGCTCAAAGAGGCAGTTCCGATCCCGACACCCTTCCGTCTTCCCACAGGTGCCCATTCCGTGCCGCCTGACATGATCTGGTCCACCTTGGCAATTCAGCTAATTGCTGTCCTTGCACACGACCGCCGAATCTAGAGCATGCGCCGATATGCTGTCTTCCCAAGACATCGAATCTGTCGAGTCCTTGATAGGCCGGCCTGCGAGGGGGCGCGGGTCTTGCAAGAATGGAGGGTGGCATGAAAGTCCGGGTGCTCTTCTTCGGCCAGCTCAAGGACTTGGTCGGTCGCTCCTCGGACCAGGCCGAATTCGAGGAAGGCGCACGGCTTGAAACGGTATTTCAGCACTATGCGTCTCAACACCCCAGACTCAGGGCCATGGCCAGTAGCGTGGCCATGGCGCGCAATCAGCGCTTTGCGCCGACCAGCGAAGCAATCGAAGACGGCGACGAGGTGGCGGTCATGCCGCCGGTGAGCGGCGGCTCCGGCTGGCTCGCGAGCGCGGACCGCGATGGCCTGTTTGCCGCGGTGACGCGTGAACCGATCGACAGCGCAGCGCTGGTGCAACGGGTGCAGGGAGATGCCGACGGTGCGGTGCTCGTATTTGAAGGCGTGGTGCGCGACAACACGGGCGGTCGGCCCACGACGCACTTGGACTACGAGTGCTACCTGCCACTGGCCTTGCGCCAGCTCGAGGAGATCGGACGCGACATCTTGCACCGCTGCGACGTACATGCCATCGCCTTGGTGCATCGCGTGGGTCGCCTCCAGGTGCGCGAGGCTAGCGTCTCAATCGTGGTCGCTGCAGCTCACCGCAAGTCGGCTTACGAGGCTAGCTTGTCCGCGATCAACGAAGTTAAGAGCAAGGTGCCAGTTTGGAAGAAGGAATACTTCGCCGATGGCGAGGTGTGGGTGGAAGGCCAATGGGACGCCTCGGTAGCCAAGTATTCGGCCTCGGGCGCGGACTGAGTCTCGGCTCGCTGTTGATTGCTGCCGGCGCAGTGGCTCAGCAACCCGAGCCTGCCGTTTTCACGGCGGATGTGAGCCTCGTGTCTCTTCCTGTAACCGTCAAGGACGCTCGCGGTGCGCCCATCGGCGATTTGGAGCGCGAGGACTTCAGCATCTTGGAATCCGGCGAGCCCCGCGAGATCACGGTTTTCGAGCGGCGCACCAACAGGTCGCTGTCGGTCGCGCTGATGCTGGATGCAAGCCTCAGCACGGCTATTGAGTTGCGTTACGAGAAGGAATCAGCGGGCCGCTTCCTGGAGCGCTTGCTGGGGCAGGACTCGCAACCGGCCGATGCGGCCGCTGTCTTTTCCTTTTCCAGCGACACCGAGGTCCTAGCTGGTTTCACGCACGGGCACAAGGAGCTTGCGACAGCATTGGGCCGTGTTCGGCCAGAGACCGGCACGTCGGTCTATGACGCGATTCTGCTTGCCTCCGGAGAATTGCAGAAGCGCGAAGGCCGCCGGGTCATCGTCATGATTACCGATGGTGGCGATACCACCAGCAGCCTCAAGTTTGCCGACGCGCTGCGCGCGGCCCATGACGCCGAAGTTGCGATCTACCCTTTGATCGTGTTGCCGATCCAGAGCGACGCTGGCCGGAACCGGGGCGGGGAACACGCTTTGATCACACTTGCGGACAACACAGGCGGTGAAGCGTTCGTCCAGTACGGTGCCCGAGACTTGGATGCTGCCTTCGGCGAAGTGCTGCGAAACCTGCGGACGCAATACCTGCTGGGCTACTATCCGCAGGATGACGAATTCAATCCAGTCGATGACTTCCGCAAGGTGCAGGTGCGGGTTGCTCGCGAAGGTGCTGTTGTCTTGGCTCGCAACGGCTATTCCGCCAAGAGTCCCGTGAAGCGACCAGTTCGCCGAAGCAGAGTTGGTGCTCCGGTCCGCTTGCGCACCGTGCCTCAGGTGGGCGTGGATGCTGACAAGGAACCAGAATCCGCCAAGCCTACGACAAGGCCGCCGCGGCGCTCGCCAGGTCGCAAGGCACCGATCGTCCGGCCTGGCCCGTAGCCGGTCGGGCGGTCGGCTTCAGGCGCCTGGAATGAACGCTCCAACACTCATGCCCCAACATCAGTCTGGGTCCGGGCAGGCGATCATTCACTAGCGAGGCTTCTTCGGAAGCTCTCCTCCAAGCCAGCATTCACAGCCAGTGCCACCCCGGGCCGGAACCCGTGCCTCCGAGCACTGCTCGGGGGAGCGTAGATGGAGCGCCGCGGTCCCGTCCGGGCCGCCGGGTGGGGGGAGTTGTATCCCGAAGTCCGAAAAACCCCCGATTGTGTTTCAAGCCAGTACGGCCAAGTCTGTGTGATGAAGCGGTCTGATGGGGACAGAACGTGAATTGAAGCTTGGGCTGGCACATCATGCCCGAGTCATTTAGTTCCTGTAAGAGATCTTGAAGCAGCTCCTTGCCGGCCCCTTCCTGAACAGGCAGCAAGAGATCTAGGGTAGAGACTAACTCCTTAGCGGCAATTTTCATCCATATCGGAGAGGCGATGGATCACGGCCAGCAATACTTGGGCGAGGGTGCTCACTTGCTGCCCCAACTCGACAATTTCCTATTCCATCTCTTCTTTCGTCAAGGCAAGGTCTTCCCCGCAGAGCAGAGGTGGGCCAGGAGGGTTCGCTCGCCGGCGGCAAGGCGCCAGTTCAACTCGCAGCTGATCGCACCTGTCCGAACGCTCTACTCCATGCAGAGAGAACCCCTTAAGTCCCCATGTGGAGTGCGATGTGGATTCAAGGACGCGGGGTACTCAGCCACGCCACGCACGCAACGGTCCCGTGGCCAGCCCGGGGCCGGGCCGATCCCTGAGCAGACAGACCGGTCATCACTTATGCCACCGCGCGGGCGCCATGCCGCCGGCGACGCGCAGTCCCGGAGGGGGCTATCGTGCGGAACAGGGTGCCGTGCGCCCGCAAGCGCCATGCCGGAGACCCATGCCCTGCCGGAGCCCGATCACGACAGCATTTACCGCCTGCTGTTCGGCGAGCCACGAGTGATCGAAGACCTGTTGCGGGGCTTTGCCTCCAGCGCCATCGGGAACCTGCTGGACCTAGCCAGCCTCAAACAGGTCGCGGCCCGCCACGTCAGCGAGGGCCTGCGCCAGAGCGAGAACGACATGATCTGGGAAGTGCGCACGCGGCAGGGCGGGCGGTTGTAGGTCTACGTCATGCTGGAGTTCCAGTCCAGCCCAGACTGGACCATGCCGCTGCGGATAGCGAACTATGTCGGGCAGTTCTACCGAGGCTTGCTGGTTCGACCGGAGATCCGCAAGCTGCGGCGCTTGCCGCAGGTGGTGCCGATCGTGATCTACAGCGGGAAGGGGGCCTGGCCGGCGGAGGAGGAAGTACACGAGTTGATTGACCGGACACTGCCGGGTCTGGTGCCGTACGGCCTTCACATGCGCTACCTGCTGGTGGACACGATGCGCAGCCCGGGACTGAACCGGGCGCTGCACAACGTGGCCGACTCGATGTTTCGGCTGCAGCGGGCTGAGACGCTGGCGGACGGGGGGACTGAGGTCCGGCTGTTGCAGGAATGGCTGGCGGGAGAGGAGTGGGCGGGCTCGCAGCGAGTGTTGACGAGGTGGATAATGAAGGTGCTGGTGCCAGCGGGGTGGCAGCGGGAAGAGGCGCTCCCTGAGGACGCAGGCTTGGCGAAATTGAGTGCGATGCTGGAGGGGGAGATGAGGACGTGGGAAGACAATTTTAGAGAAGCGGCGGAGGCGCAAGGACTGGCGCAAGGACTGACCCAAGGACTGACCCAAGGACGCACCGAGATCCTAGTCAAGATGGCGCGTCACAAGTTCGGCGAAGTGCCCGCTGCCGAGATGGCAACACTGCTGGAGAACGTCGAGTCCGGGGAAGCCTTGGACGCGGCAGGCTTGCTGCTGCTAACTTGCCACAACGGCGAGGAACTGCTTGCCCGAATCCGGGAGATCTAGCTGAGGTCGCCCGAGCGGCGGATCGAAGCGAGGCTGGCCGCTCTGCGTCTGAGGCTTAGGCTGCGCTGCGACTCTTGGCGCTAATGGACCGCCAGGGTGCGTTCGCAGCTTGGTGAATCCAGCCATCGGCAGCTTGGCCGGATCTCTGTCCTCCCGTCTGCCAGCGTTTCCGCCCGCTGCAGCGATCGAATCCTGACGCGGTGGCGTTACAGTGCGTGGCTCTCAACGACCAGTCCCCGTCCCACGGCCCGCAGAGCAATCTTGATGCACTCGAAATTGGAAGGTTGCCGAAGATCCCTGAGCCTTGGGAGCGTATGGTCCTCTCTCGAACGGGGTTGGTAGCCTGAGAACGTGCCCATCGCCGCGCCCGATTACATTCCCTTCGCCACCGAGGTCGCACGGGAGGCGGGTGGCATCCTGATGCAGCACTACAGCAACGTCCAGGTGGAATACAAGGGCAGCTTCGATACCGTCACGGCCGCCGACAGGGCATCCGAGCGCAGGGTGGTTGAACGCATCCGCTCGCGGTTTCCGGCACACTCCATCGTCGCCGAGGAGGGTGGCAACTTCGAGGGAGCCGGCGAATTCGTCTGGCACGTAGATCCGCTGGACGGGACGACCAACTTTTCACACGGGCTGCCGCGCTTCTGCGTGAGCATCGGCCTGTGGTCCCGCACGGAGGGCTTGGTGGGAGTCGTCTTCGATCCTGTGCGCCGTGACATGTACGTAGCAGAGCGGGGTTCGGGCGCGTACTTGAACAGCCGGCGCATCCGCGTCTCAGATGAGGCCGATCTCAAGCACGGCTTGTTCGCAACCGGATTCCCCAGCGCGATCCGCGCCACCAATCCGAACATGCATTACTTTCACCAAGTGGCCATGGCCACTCACGGGGTCCGGCGAACGGGCTCTGCTGCACTGGATCTGTGTTCGGTGGCGGAAGGGCACTTCGAGGGGTTTTGGGAGATCGGGCTGAAGCCTTGGGATGTGGCCGCAGGGCTGGTTCTACTCTCCGAGGCGGGCGGGGAGTACTGCGACTTCGAGCGCAAGCGCTATCGTCCGGGTGACCAGCGCATGGTGGCGACCAATGGCAAGGTGACCGGTGACCTGCTGGAACTCTTCGCCGAGGTATCTCGCGGCCACCATCGACATGCCCTACCGCAGCTCGAGAATGGCCGCTGAAGAGTTGGCGGTCTAGGTCGCTACCGGCGCAAATCTGACATGAGGCCGCTCTTGCTTGTTTGTCGGACCGGGACCTCAGGCGCTGATACGTTCTCGACTAGTTGAGCGCCAGCGACGACAATCGGCGGGCTCGCAGATTGTATCTGGCGCTCATGGGCCGGATGGGCGTGCAACTCGACCTCTTCGGCGACAGCGGTCAATGCCTCGAAAAGATCTGGGACGCCCGCTCGCCCTTGTGAGTGTGGCGAACCCCAGCGCCGCCGACCGGCACTCCCTTGCTCCCGGATGTGACGCCTCTCGCCAGTCTGCGACCGCAACATTGACGGTGAGCCGTAGCCTACTGCCCCGAGCCCGCGGCACTAGGCGTCTTGGTTTGCCCGCAATCGCGCACACAAACGCTCGCCGGACCCACCTCACACGAGTCAGAGCCGCCATCCCGGGCAGCACCGTTAAGCGCAAGTTTTTGTGGCATTTAGCAAATCCGCTGTGGTAAATTAAGGATTCTGTGTCCCAGCATATGCCGCTTGTCCGGCCCGGCCAGCATTGCTCGCTAGGCTGGCGGGGGGTTTGTGTATTCACACGGTAAGTCAATATGGATCGCATCGTAGACCTGATTCAAAGCAAGCGGCGCGGGGATGAGCTCGGGCTGGCTGATTTCGAACGGCTGATCAACGGCTATACGTTGAATGAAATTTCAGACGCCCAGATGGGCGCTCTGCTGATGGCCGGGTCGTGCATGGGATTCTCTGATGCCGAAGCGACGGCGCTCACGACCGCGATGCTGCGGTGTGGCGAGAGGTTGGAGCTACCCAATGGCCAACGGCCCACAGGCGACTGCTGCTCCACCGGCGGCGTTGGCGACAAGACATCGCTGATCGTGGCACCGATCGCCGCGGCGGCTGGTGTGGCTGTGCCAATGATCGTTGAACGCGGTTCTGACCACATCATCGGCTCGCTGGAAAAATTGAATTCGATACCGGGCTTTCGCACGGATATAGAGGTTTCTGACTTCGCCGATCTCGTGAGCGAGTACGGTCTGGCATTTGCCCAGCAGAGCAACGCTCTGGCTCCTGCCGAGAAGCGCCTGTACGAGCTCCGCGATGAGACGGCGACCGTTGATTCTCTGGCCCTAATCGCTGCCTCGATCATGTCGAAGAAACTGGCCGAGGAGATCCGAGGGCTCGTGGTGGACATTAAGGTGAGCAAGGGCTCGCTGTTGTCTGGCCGCAATGAAGCCCGGCGGCTGGCACAGCTGATGATCGGAATCGGCAGGAAGCATGATTGCAAGGTGCAGGCACTGCTGACCGACATGGAACAGCCCTTGGGATACACGGTAGGCAATGCCTTGGAGATCATGGAGGTCGCACAGACGTTGCAGGGGCAAGGCCCAGAAGATGTGTGGGGGCTGTCGGTGGAATTGGCCGCCCGTATGATCTATCTCTCCGATACGACTATCTCGATCGAAGACGCGCGTGAGCGCGCCAATGCTGTGATCCAGGACGGTTCTGCGCTGCAGATGTTGGGCAATGTGATCAAGGCGCAAGGCGGCAACCCAGAGGTCCTGACGGACTTTGCCCAACTTCCCAACCCCGCTGGCGCCGAACCGATCACCTCTCCGCGCGACGGCTACGTAAGCCGGATCAATGCCGAAGACATAGGGCGGGCAGCGGTGATGCTGGGTGCCGGACGCGTCAACCCCGACGACACCATCGATCCAGCGGTCGGGGTGGTGTTGGAGACCAAGGTCGGCCAGCAGGTCGTCAACGGCACCCGCTTGTGCGCGCTGTACTACAACGACGACACCAACCTCGAAGAGGCTAGGCAATTGGTCGAAGATGCTTTCCGCATCTCCTCGCAGCCGCCTGCGGACAGGGAATTGGTCCTCGACCTGATCCAAGGCTGACTCGGCTACGGCCCCGATAGCCGCTCGACCGGCGAAGTCATTCAGAAGTGTGACTTGTTGACAGTCGTTCGGGTACACTTGTGTGGCAGCGTCCTTCTGATGGGACGAAAATCTGTAGGATCATAGAACCCGTTCGCGCCCCAATCCGTCTTCCGGTCACTCTCGTCTGCGCTCAAGCGAACACACGCTCAGTCGGAGGCAGACTCTGCCCTAGGTGTCGGCGGCCATACGCCCTGCCGAGCGCCTGAAGTGCCATTGACTCGAACGCTACCAGACCCTGCTGCTGAGGCGGACCATGGCGGGGACGGATGGCAATGCGGGTTGCGGGTGCCACCGGCGTTGCGACGCCCCTGGCTGGTGGAGTATGCTCCATCAGCTCAGTAGGTGACATCTCCTGCCACATTGCTCCAAGCGGCGAATCCATCGAGAGCGCCGTCGCCGAGGGCGACCTCACCCTCTCGTGTCTCTCCTCACACTCCCCCTCGAACGATACCGAAGCGACCTGCGAGAGAATGAATCATAGAATCTCCATAAGGCACTCACCAAGAGTGACTTATGGAGATTCATGCAGCTGTGATTGTCTCGTCGATCCCCACACTTGTACCGGGATTCTAGCGGACATTCTCGGCCTCTTGAAGGCCGTTCATCGTCTGGACAATCTATTTGCAACATCGCGAGTCCCGAGTCGGCCTCGACGGGGCGTTGTCATCGTATTCGGCCCGCACTCCAGCGTCGCATTCCAGCGAGACCTGGACCACGCAATCTCAAGGTGTCCGTCACCCCCCGACATCCTCCGACGATGGCTCCGGGGAGTCATTCTCGAGTTGCGGGTCGAGTTCTCTGAGGTGCGGGTCGAACACGCGCTTTATCGCCGCCGCTGCTCGGTTGAGTTCCCGCAACCTCTCCGGCTCGACCTGGTCGTTGCTTCTGATGGCGACCGTGTAGCGGATGCCCCACCGGCCAGCAGCCACATCTTTGTCCCAGTCGAGCGCCTTCAAGGGGCCAGACGCACCGAATGCCTGGTCGATCTCGCTTCGTTTCGCAGCCAACACGGCCAGGCCCCCGGTCCATTTGCCCTGCCTGTTGGTGAGGACAACTCGGGATTCATGGCGATTGACGGCTACGCGGTAGACCAAATTAGAACCTCTCGCGCCTGTGCTCTGTAGACCGGAGGCGAGTGGAGTCAGGCCCTTGAACGGCGAGTCGATCTTTTCGTCTCGCGCCTGGGAGAACAGCGCGGCCAAGAAGTCACGACGCCAAAGCTGGACGGCTGTAAGAGGCTGGGCCGGCAACGCATCGGGCATCTCTTCCTCGGACGGTGCGGCGACAACAGCAAATAACGGGGCAGCTGGGGAGTCGCCGATCTTGATAGCCCGGATTGTGACCATCCAGATTTTTCCCACGCCGCGATCGTTCAAGGTTTCTACCGCATTGATGTGCTCCGATCTTCCCTCTTCGACGATCCAGATCGCTTGCTGCACATCACGGTGCGAGAGGTAGGTCACAAGTTGGCCCAAGTGGCGATGGTCGCTCCTCCCGTACTGATTCTCGATGACGACATCGCCACGATCGGTTTTCGCCACGAGGTCGATTCTGAAGTCGCCGGCGCCAACCTCCCTCTCGGGGCTGGTCAGGCCGAGGCGGAGCACCTTGTCGAGTTCGCCGATGTGCGACTGGAGCCACGGCGTGAAGTTGGCGTCCTCCTTTGGCCAGACCTTGCGAATGCCTACAGTCTCGATGAATCCAATTTTCCGCGTCACGCCAAAGTATCGGGGTCTGGGCCCCGTTTCTAATCCGATGCAGATTGTACCTACCGCGGGCGACAATCGTCAATGGTTGTGCCGTTGTTGCACTACCACTAGTATGAGTAGGCCGAAATTTCGTAGCGCCGTCCTCAAGGCGGCGATAGTTCAATGAGACGCTCTGATCGTCTAGCAAATGTTGAACGGCATTGGGCTGCGTCACTGGTTGCTTCACGTCCCCGACCCCTTGGATCACCGGGTGCCCCTTCTGAGTGTGCTTCCAAGCTTCAATCTCAATGAGTCAATCCAAGCTGTGGAGTTCCTTAGTGGGCACTCGACATTGGCCAGCGTTTGACCAGAAAGGTCGCCGCCACAAGTCTTCTCATGCTCACCTGACTGCTCTGTGTTCATCGTAGAGGCTCTCCACGATCCTTTCGACGTCCCATGGCATGGGAGTTATCCCGACTTCGCGGAGGGCCATCGGAATCTGCGTGGAATGCGAGTCCAAGTAGACGGCCACGATCCTCTTGCCGAGTTCCGCGCTCCTTCGAATCTCCCAAC
Source organism: Bryobacterales bacterium (assembly GCA_965207255.1). Classification (GTDB taxonomy): domain Bacteria; phylum Acidobacteriota; class Terriglobia; order Bryobacterales; family UBA6623; genus VXMF01. The sequence continues at coordinate 4,875,969 of OZ242276.1, forward strand.
TGACCGGCTCGCTTCGCCAAGTACCTTCACCAACAAGACAAAGCGTCGCGCTCGATTTTCGGATCTGGCGCTCTGCATGAATCATCCATTCTCCTTCTACCGGTTCCTTGATGGAGCAGTCTCGAAAAACCAAGCCGTGTCGGCTGCCCTGCGCCTGGTGCCTAAAGAGCTCGACGAGTTGCCTATGCACCATCGAGAAGCTGAGGAACACGCTTGGGATCGCAGAAGAATCCGTGATATTCATCGACTAGCCCCGAACCTGTCCATCATGACACGCGGCAGGATCAAGCTACTCCTCAGTCGAGTGCGTCACCGACTCGGCCTACTTCGGCAGTCGACACGCGCAGCGGCTGACGTTCATGCGCCGCATGATCCTCCCGCCATCGGCAGCGTCTCTGGAGCGTCGGAACTTGCATTATGTGAAGTTTCACAGTCTGTGGCACACCACCGAACTCCTCGCCGAGCTTCTCTTTGTATTCCAGCCTGCCGGGTGTTCATCCCGATTCCTCGTTGATCGCGCACAGTTCGCGAAGTGCGTCGTCTTCAGTAATGTCGGCGGGCCACCGGCAGCGCACGCTGAAAGCCGAGCGCCTCCGCCTCGAACTGCACTCGGTGTTCTAGGTCTTTGAGGGACTGCAAGGCGAGATAGAGGAAGTTACCGGAGCCGCACGCTGGATCGAGCACAGTGAACGCCCTCAGACGATCAAGGAAGGCACGGTACCGCCGCTCGGCCTCATTCAGCCGCTTCGTGCGGGTGGAAAGCGCCTTCGCGGCATTTGCGCGCTCCAACTCGGCCGTGATCTCCGCTCTTCTTGCGGCCCACTCGCGGAGCCAAGGACGGGTCACCACCGGCTCGACGATCAGCATGATCTTGTCGCGGTCGGTGTAGTGTGCGCCGAATTGGGCGCGTTTGTCGGGATCGAGCCCGCGCTCGAACAGCGTGCCGAGGATCGAGGGATCGATCTCCGACCAGTCGAGACGCGAGGCAGAAAGCACGGTGTCGATGTCGGCCTTCTCGAGGGGTAGAGCGGTGTCATCATCGAACAGCCCACCGTTGAACCAATCGACCGCTTCAAAGCCGACCCGCCCCCCCGAGGCCATCACGCGAAAGAGATCGCCCGTAAGGTCGGAAAACTGCTCCGGCACTCGCCAAGCCTGTTCAAGCATCCGTGTGAACAGGTGTCCGGGCAGCAGGCCCACGTCGTCCGCGAACATGCAGAAGACGAGGCGGTTGACGAAGTGCGCGACCACGTGCGAGTCGTGACCACGCCACCGCAACTCCTGCGCGACCATTGCGAAGGATGCCGCCACGCGCTCGGTCAGCGATTGCCGCGTTTCGCCCGGCCGCAGGCGCTCAGGGTCAGAGAACGCCCACTTCAGCTTGTCGCGAGTCGCCGCGTCGGGTCTAGGTCGTCTAGGCCGAACTCGTATGTCTTGCTGACGCAGTTTGTCCAATTCGTGCGGATGCGGAACCGCTGCATGTCGGAGACGATCAGCAGAGGTGGGTTCTCCAGTGCCAGGGCGTACTGCCGGAGCTGATCGAACGCCGTGTCAAGGTTGGCACGCTTGCCCTTGTACTCCCAAGCGAAGTGATGGCGCTTCCAGACGTCGGCCCAACCGTCGCCGCCGGCGTCCTTGCGTGCGCCGCGTTCAAAGCAGTACGCCTCCCCCGTCGGATCGGCCGAGGCCGGCTTGGGCTCATCCAATAGCTCGCAGAGGTCCAGGAAGTGTTGTTGCGATGCCGACCGCTCCGTGAGCGTGGTAGCCCGCCACTTGGCAATGAATTCGTACGGCGTCATTGGCGCATTCAGCGGAGCCGACCAAGGGCGGGACGACCACGCCAACCGAGCGAGCCGACCTGCCGACATCGGCATTCTACCCATTCCCGCATGACCGGCAACTATGGGTTGGCTTCCGCCATACGTCATCAAAGGTCTAGCCGCCAATAGCCGTCCGATAAACTATTACTACTCACCTTCTTGCGGCCCTTCATGCACGAGCCAAAACCACTACGGACCATGGTTGCGCACTAAGGCAGGGCGAAGACAAACAGGCCGCCGCCGGATGCCACAGCGACCAACTGGCGGCCGTTGACCTCGTATGTCATTGGACTCGCCAGGATTGACGCTCCGAGGTTGATTCGCCACCGCTCCTCGCCCGATTCGGAGTCGAGCGCCTTGAAGAATCCACCGGTGCCTCCGGCGAACACCAAACCGCCGGCTGTGGAGAGCAATCCTGCCCACACTGGGCGAAATAGCTTGTGCTCCCAGACCTTCTCGGCAGTCACAGGATGGAAGGCCCGCACAGCGCCGTACCACTTGTCCACGGTCGCCTCGTTGACGAACAAACTGCCCCAGTAGCGAGTGCCGGGCCGGTATTCCGTCTCGCCTTTGAAGTACATGCTGCTGCCTTCCCGGCAAGAGACGTACAGCAGGCCCGTGTCTGGGCTATAGGCGGGAGACATCCAATTCGTGCCACCGGCCACCGCCGGGTACACCTCGATACCCTCGGCGCTCGGCTCCATGCCCGGCCGCCGAATCGGACGGCCTTCTTCGGAAATCCCGACCGCCCAGGTCTGCTTGACGAATTGCGTCGCCTTTAGAAACTCGCCGGTTTCGCGATCTAGCATGTAGATGAAGCCGTTGCGGTTGGCGGTGACCAACAGCTTGCGCTGCACCCCCCTGTACTCTCGGTCGATCAGCACCATCACTTGAGTCGCGTCCCAGTCGTGGACGTCGTGCGGAGTGAACTGGAAGTGCCACTTGCGCTTGCCTGTGTCCGCGTCCAGGGCAACCACGGAATCCGAGAATAGGTTGTCCCCTAGGCGCACATCGCCGTTCCAATCCGGCCCCGGATTGCCCACACCCCAGTACACGAGATTCAGTTCGGGATCGTAGCTGGGCGTGATCCAGATCGAGGCCCCGCCGGTCTTCCACGAGTCGCCGGACCAAGTGTCGTTGCCGAACTCTCCCGGGCCCGGAACCGTGTAGAAGCGCCAGAGGCGCTCTCCGGTCTCGACGTCAAAGGCGTCGATGAATCCACGGATGCCGTACTCGCCTCCGGCCGTGCCGACCATGACCTTGTCCTTGACCACCAAGGGCGCGAGTGTGCCCGAATAGCCGAGCGAGTAATCGATCAGTTCCGTCTCCCACAGCAGCCGCCCAGTCTTGCGATCCAGCGCGATCGTGTAGGCATCTAGGGTCGCCATGAACAGCCGATCGCCTAGGATTGCCAGACCGCGGTTGACGAGCCCGCAGCATGCGATCAGTTTGGCAGGCAGGCGTCTGGAATACCGCCATAGCCGGGCTCCGGTTTCCGCGTCTAGCGCATAAACATCACCTGGCGGGACAGTGATGTACATGATTCCGTCATGGACGAGCGGCGTGACTTCGAACTTCTCCGATATCCTTTCTTGGAAGGCCCACTGCAGGCGCAGGGACTCGACGTTCGAGCGATTCACCTCGTCCAGCAGGCTGTGCCGGTGCCCGGCGTAGCCCCCGTGATAGTTCAGCCAGTCAGATGCTACTTTCGGATCGTCCAGCAGGTCCTGATAGGTCACCTCTCCCGCTGCACCCGCAGCGCAGAGCAGCGCCGCTACGAGCATCCGTCCCAAATACAGACCCTTCACCGTGCGTCCTCCCCAGCCTGTCCTTGCAGCGTGCACAGATAGGCGATCAGGTTGTCGAGATCTGCTTCGCTCAGCAGGTCTCCGTAGGCGGGCATCAGCGATTCCTCCGGCAGATCGAGCGATTGGAGCTCCGCTTTGCGGAAGGACCGAATATTCTCGGAACGATCCATGATGAAGATGTTGTAGGTATTCTCGTTCATCACGACTCCCTCGACGCGTTCGCCTTCCGCTGTGACAAGTCTCACAGTCTCGTAGCGGCCCGTCACTTCGCGCGAGGGCTCCAGCAGCGCATCGCGCAGCTGCTGGTCTGTGTACTGCACGCCCGCGAACGACATGTCCGGGCCAAGCCGGCCGCCGCGACTTCCGACGGTGTGGCAGGCTAGGCACGAACCCTGCGAGTCGAAGACGCGCTTTCCGGCGGCCACGTCGCCGCTTGCGTTACAGACCTCGCTGGCTTTTTCCGCGAACGTGCGGACGAACAGGAGGATTCTCCAGATGTCGTCCTCGTCAAGCCACAGTCCGGGCATGTCCGTGCCAGGGACTCCGCCTTCGATTAGGTCGAAGAGAGCGGCATCGGAATTGCCATGCCGGTAGCTGCGACGTGCCAAGCGGGCGCCGCGTCCAGTCTTGCCCTCCATACCGTGGCAAACCCCGCAGTTGATCCGATACAGGCGCCGACCCTCCTCAAAGTCCTCTGGCGAACTCAACGGGTTTGTTTCGTGAGTTCGCGCGGCGCCGAGAAGGGCCGGGATCACCGAGAACAGGATGAGGTACCGCAGTAGCCGCATAGCGAATGACTATCAAGGCTAGCAGACTGGTTGAGGCCGAGTCCAAGCGGCACCGAGCCCGCCACAGCACTGGGCAGTTCCGACTATCCGAAGGCCTCGCGCAGGACTTGGTAGCTCTCGGCAACCGCCTGCTCGGCGGGAGCCTCGCCCTCCATTTCAAGCGAAACGTAGCCCTTGAAGCCGGCATTGCGGAGAATTTCGGCGATGCGGCCGTAATCAAGGTCGAGGGTGTACCAGACGCCGCCACCCGGATAGGTCTTCGCTTGAACGATGTTGGCATGCGGTGCCAGTTGTTCCATCTGCGGATACGGATCACCGACATAGTTGCCCGTGTCCATGTTGATGCCGAGCCAAGGATCACTTACCTCTTGGTGGATGCGCAGCAAGACGTCAACCTTTGTGGAGAGCCCCCAGTGGTTTTCCAGGCCCATCACGACTCCGGCCTCTGCGGCATGGGGCAGGCACTCGCGGATCGAGTCCACGCACCAAGCGATCGCATCCTCGTCCGTGTAGCCCTCGAGCGCCGGCTCGTTGCCATCGGCCGCCATCAGATCGTCGAACGACCGGATTGTGCCCCAGCGGCCGGTGTTGAGCCGGATCGCCGGGATACCCATCTGGTGCGCCAGATCGATGCAGTGCTTGGTGTGGGAGATGGCCTCCTGCCGTTTGTCCTCGCTCGGGTCGACGAAGTCCTGATGGATCGAGAGCATGATCAGATCCAAGCCCTCGTCCCACGCCCGGCGCTTGAGCGCGTTCATGTACTCAGGTGTCTCGTTCTCCATCTGACGATGCAAGATCTCGACACCCTCAAACCCCAGCGCGGCCGCATGGTCGATCACGTTCTCGATGGGGTACTTCTCGTCCGAGAAGTGCCAGTAGGAATATGTGGAAACGCCCAACCGGATCCGGCCGCCTGGCGCGGCTGGCTGCGGCTCTGTCTGTGAGGCGGGCGGGGCGCATGCAGCCCCCAAAGCGGCGGCCCCAGATGCGGTCAGCAGCTGACGGCGCGAGGTCTTGTTTCGCATGCCTCTTATGCTACATCGATTCCCGCCGGGCCGTCGGCTCCGGCGGGAGTCTGCTAGCCGACTAGGCAGCGATCAGTGCGTGCGGGTCGATCACGTACTTGCGCGCTGCGCCCTTGTCGAAGTCCTTGTAGCCCTGCGGGGCCTCGTCCAGCGAGATGTAAGTGACGTTGCACGCCTTGGCCGGAGTCGCCTTGCCGAACAGGATCGCCTGCATGAGCTGGCGGTGGTACTTCATCACTGGGCACTGGCCGGTCATGAAGTGGTGCGACTTGGCCCAGCCCAGCCCGATACGGATGCCTAGGTTGCCAATCTTGGCGTTCTCGTCGACACCGCCCGGATCGCCCGTCACATACAGGCCGGGAATGCCGATGCCGCCGCCGGCCCGCGTCACTGTCATCAGCGCGTTAAGGACGGTGGCTGGCCGCTCGACGACTGCCTCCTTGCCGTGTCCACGGGCCTCAAACCCCACGCAATCCACGCCGCAATCGACTTCGGGCTCGCCCACGATTTGCTCGATCTGCTCCCCCAACGAAGCGTCTTGGCTCAGATCCACGGTCTCGCAGCCGAAGCTGGCCGCCTGGGCAAGCCGCTCAGGGATCATGTCGCCAACGATGACGCAAGCCGCTCCGAGCAGCTGGCAGCCGTGCGCACTCGCCAGACCGACCGGCCCCGCGCCGGCCACGTACACGATCGACCCCGGCCCGACGCCCGCGGTCACGGCGCCGTGGTAACCGGTCGGGAAGATGTCCGACAGCAGGGTCAAGTCTCCGATCTTCTCCATGGCTTGGTCGCGATCCGGGAATTTGAGCAGGTTGAAATCGGCGTACGGAACCATCACGTATTCTGCTTGGCCCCCTACCCAGCCGCCCATGTCCACGTAGCCGTACGCGGCACCCGGCCGAGCCGGGTTGACGTTGAGGCAAATGCCGGTCAGGCCGCCCTTGCAATTGCGGCAACGTCCGCAGGCGATGTTGAAAGGTACCGAGACGATGTCGCCGACGGAGATGAACTCGACATCCCGGCCGGCCTCGATCACCTCGCCGGTGATCTCGTGACCTAGCACGAGGCCCTCCGGTGCGGTGGTCCGACCGCGGACCATGTGTTGGTCGCTACCGCAGATGTTGGTGGAGACGATCCTTAGAATCACCCCGTGATCGCACTTGCGATCCCCGAGCGCTAGTTTGGGAAAGTCTATCGATTGAATTTCGACGACCCCGGGGCGAATGTATGCAACGCCTCGATTTGTTGCCATGTGATTCCTCCTCTGCCCGCTCTGACGCCAGCGCTGGACAGGGCGCGGTGGCTGGGGCTTAAATGCGCCCAATAGGATACACGCCTCGGCATTAGGCCCGCAACTGGTACGCTCTCGGCTGTGACTGGCACGGAGCGGTCCGCAGAAGGCAACGGGCTGGCGATCGGCGAACAGACGGTCGAACGCCTCAGGGCCGGAATTCCTCGGACTGCTAGAAGAAACGCATGGGCGCTATGTCGGAGAGTCACGTTGCGATTGACAGCGCGTCCTCGCAAGAGGCGCAAAGCAGCAGCGAGCGCAGCCTGAGTACATCAAGCTGCCCTGAGCTGCGGGGGCTGGCATCTCTCGCTGCCGCAAAGGTAAACCCGAGCCAGCCCCTCGCGCTCCTCGAGTGATCACTCGCAACCTGACTCGCAGCGATCCTCGATCAGGGCCTGTTAGACAGCTTGGTTAGATCTGAGCGATCACATGGCGAGTCGAGCTCTAATCGGGTTGTCCCAGGACCGGGGAAGGCCACTGCCTGACCCCTGCTCTCCCGGCCACGTCGAAAAGCCTGTTGGCGCACGAAGGCTTGGAGCCCGTCAAGCAGTTCACTCTCACAAATCTGGGGCCCGCGCCTCAGGCGGAGCTATGGGGCCCACTCACGCAATCCCGATAATGTCGGTCTCTGAGCGGCCCGGGCCGGCGGATCAGAAAAATCGCACCGTATAGGTGAATCGCACGCCTCGACCTATCTCGGGTGCTAGGTCCTTGATGAAGGACGAATGGTTCCGGTAGAGTTGGTCGCCGATATTGAACACTTCCGCCGCAAACTGGTGTGCCAAGTGCTGACGGGCGACGGTGTAGGCGGCTTTCAGGTTCACGACCGAATACCCGGGTGTCGTGGTTTCGTTCGTGAACGTCCGGCTCTGTTCGCTTGCCAGCACAAATTCCGGGGAAAGGCGGAATCCGCCCTTGCGAAGGTCGAAGCCGATGCGCCCGCGCAAAGGCGGGATCCGAGGTAGGTAGGTGCCTGTATCAGTGTCCTTCGCATCGACATAGTCCATGCCGAGGTTCAGGCGAACAACCTCATGGAGCGCGACCCCGATGCTTGCTTCGGCGCCCGTGAACCGGGCGTTGCGCTGCGTGTACTCGATCTCTAAGAACTCGTCAACCAACTCACCGGTCGAAAACGGGAAGATGAAGTTGCCGAAGCTGTAGTAGAAGAGGTTAAATTCGGCGCGGACGCGGCCTTCCCCGTGTCGCAACGAGACATCGATTCCGTTTCCGGTCTCGGCAGCCAAGCCGGGATTGCCGATCTCGAATGCCCTGTTTCCTGCGTGTGGTCCGAAGTTGTATAGCTCTTCGAGCGACGGCGCGCGGAAGCTTCTGGCAAAGTTGGCTACGAGCGCCCCTCCCCGCCACATATCGGCGTGGATACCGATCGCGGCCGAGCCTCCGGTGAAGGCCCGATCGACGGCATCGGGAGGCTCCCGCTCTTCGTGGTGCCCATCCTCGTCCTCGTCCTCGTCACCGTGGTCTTCTTCCTCTTCTTCGTGGTCGCCTTCGCGTTCCGCGTATGCAGGCTTGTAGCGCTGTGTCTCGATGCGTCCCCCGAACTGGATCTTGAATCGTTCGAACTCGATTTCTTCCAGAGCGAAGAATGCGAGCCCGTTCTGGTCGACTGGCGGGGCGAGCGCCTCTTCGCCCGTGGCCTCGTAAGCTCGGTCAACTCCCCACACGCCGAAGCGACCCGACAGCGGCCCCCGCTGTCTTTGTTCGAATACCCCGCGGTAGGTGAACCGATTGTTATGGAACATCGTCCCGATAGCCGACTCCCCATCGGCGAAGTGCTCGATTTCGTCATGGTTCCAGTCAACGTAGCTCAGCTTCAGGTCGAAGCTCTCGACTGGTCCCGCAAGATTCTGCAGGCCCCACGTCACCCGGTAGCTTGTCCGGCGGCTCTGGAGCGAGACTCGCTCGAGTTCTTCCTCTTCGTGATCTTCGTCTTGATGCTCTTCCTCGTCGTCGTCCTCGCCTTCCTTGTGGTCTTCCTCGTCGTCGTCGTGCCCTTCCTCCTCATGGCCGTGCGCGTGGAACTCCTGAGCGAAGGGAACTCCTGAGTCCCCACGATCGGCTCTCCCTTCAACGGTGAAGAACATCGAATCCCCGTACCAGCCGAACCCGCCCCCTCCGTTCATGAGCTCTGACCGGGAATTGAAGATCTGGCCTTGCCCTGCCGCTGTGTAGTCTCCTGTGCGAATCCCTCCGCCGTGGCCCCAGAGCATCGTCCTTCCGACCCCAAGCTCGAAGCCCGCATTCCCTCCCGCTAGCGCATTCGCGGTCCCGCCTGAACCCGACAGGAATCCTCGGAAACCCTCGTGCGGGTGGGGGTGATGCTCATGGTGGCGGCTGATCGCATTGACCGTTCCTCCCATCGCGTTGCCGCTGTACAGCAACGTCGCAGGCCCCTTGACAATCTCAAGTCTTGCCAACTGCCCGACGTTCACGACTTCCCCGTGGTCGCCGGACTGGGACGACAGAGTTCCAGTGCTGATGCCGTCCTCCATGATTAGGACGCGGTCGCCGTCGAAACCCCGTATGATCGGCCGCGAACTGCCAGGGCCGAAGCTGCGCTTTGCGATTCCGGTCCCGACCTGGTTGTCCAGTGCCTCGCCGAGCGATATGGCCGTTACTTCGGCTAGGTCGTAGGCATCCAGAGACTCGACATCCTGGAAGGACTCGAAAGTTGTCTCATGCTGCTCCGACGCCGTGACTGTGATTTCGTAGCGGTCGGTGGCCAGCGATAGGAGGAAATCGACCGATGCCGCGCGACCGGACTCGACCGCTACGGTCTTTGCGGCTTCCGTGAAAATATGGTCCAGATGAGCAACGACATGGTATGTCCCGGGCGGAACGCGGTCGAACGTGAATCCGCCATCGTCGCCGGAGAGAATGCTGCGGCCCAACTCGACGATCATCACGTTTGCGCCGTGCATCGGGCTACCCGTCTCCTTCATCGAAACGGTTCCTGCAAGGGTGCCCGTCGACTGGGCCAACCCGGGGATCGCAAGAATGGCTAGAGCCGAAGCGGCTAGAAGGCGGATGCGCAGGGATGACATCTGAATCAAACCCCAGCTTAGGCGCGCCTACTGGCGAATCAAAGGCTTTTGCCGCAAGCGGGCGCGAATCCCTAATGAGTGGGACGGATTCCAGTTCGACCGGGCGACAACCGGTGGGCCGCTTGCATGCCGACCCACCTGCCTTGCGATGCGGTTGCAGCTTCGAGGCGCTGGAGCGATGCCAAGCAATCTCGCTGAAACGAAAGGGGGTTAACTACTTCGGGAGTGGTGAGCGCGCAGGGACTCGAACCCCGAACCTAGTGATTAAGAGTCACTTGCTCTACCAATTGAGCTACGCGCCCACGACCGGGCTATTCAACAGAGACATCTGGGCGATTGGGAATACCCACCGTCAACCCCAAGCATAGCACTTCCCTTCAAATCCCGTTGCGCCGCCGTGGCGCCGCGCGATGTGCGCCTCGTTCTATGGATTGTAGATGCCCATCACGTGCTGGTCGAAGTCTACCAATGCTCCAGTCATCATGCAGGCTTCGTCGCTGAGCAGGTAGGCGGCCATGCCTGCCACATCCCTAGGGCGCAGGATTCTCCCGAACGGCGCTCCCTTGTCGGCGGCTTGTAGCCAGTCCTCGGGCTGACCCTCAAGCTGCTGGACGGCATGCTCGGCGGGAGTGGCCATCCAGCCGATGTTGAGGGCGTTTACCCGGATCCTGTGCGGACGCTGCGAGTGTGCGGCGTTCCTCGTCAAGATGCCGAGCCCGCCCTTAGACACGCTGTACGGTGTGAGGTTGGGTGTCCCGCCATGGGCCGACATGCTCTGGATGTTGACGATGCTCCCGCCATTGCCTTCGCGCTGCATGATGCGCACCGCACCTTGGATCAGCAGGAATGGGGCCCGCAGGTTGATTGCCATGATCTTGTCCCAGTGCTTGACCGACGTGTCTTCGAGCGTGCCGCGCTCCGTGCAAGCGGCGGCGTTGACCAAGCCGTCAACACGGCTGAACTCGGCGTCGGCCCGCTCGATGATTTCTCGGCAGGCGACGGCGCTGCCGAGCTCGGCCTGTACGAAGATCGCCCTGCATTGAGCGGTGTGCAAGGCAGCAGCCAGCGCCTCGCCACGCTCGGCCGACCGGCCGGTCAGGACGATGCCCGCAGCTCCGCGTTCCACCGAGAGACGGGCGATCTCCTCGCCCAAGCCTTGGGTCGAGCCCGTGACTACGATGACCTTGCCTTGCAGCGGGCTGGACATAGTAGCGTTTTCCTCACCCCCGTGCGGGCCGAGTCGCTCGGTGCCTGATGCCCACGTCGTGCTCCGCTCGATTCACTCCCGACTCTCGCCTGCAGATCCCGACTCCGAAAACAGATCAGGTGCGGGGCGAGTAGACGGTGTTTCGTCGGACTCGGCCTGTGCCATGTCGGGCGGGGGCGTTGGCTCAGGATGCAACGCTGGCGGACCTGCCGGTTGACCGTGCATGCCGACAGGAGGCGCAATCGGTGCAGGCTCGGCCGGTGCAGGGTTATGCTGCGGTGGACCGCTGGCCTGCCCTGGGGTGGCTGACGTTTGAGGAGTGTCCGTCTTGGACCCTTTCTGCAAGAACGCCTCCTTGTTGAGCACAATGGCATCCAAGCCGCGATGGAATCGGCTCCATACTTGCTCGCCGACGATTTCGCCCGTGACTGCTCGCATCATCTCGAGGCGCGAATCAAGATCGTTGATATAGTGCAACGCGAGTGCCTCGGGGAACATGGGCTGCTTGGGGGAGCCGAATTCCAATTTGCCGTGATGGCTCAGCACCAGATGCAGCAGCAATGTCTTCAGGCGCGGTGGGAAGCCTTCGATTTCGTCGCAGCGGCGCTCTAGCCACGCGCTGCCCATCGCGATGTGTCCTAGCAGGCGGCCCTCGTCGGTGTATTCGATCGCGTGGTCTACGCTCAACTCGAAGATCTTGCCGAAATCGTGCAGCAGCACTCCCGAGGCGAGCAGATCGGCATCGAGTTCGGAGTAGTGGGAGGCTAGCAGCTTGCTGACTCGGAGGCAGCTCAAGACGTGCTCTAGCAGCCCGCCAACCCAAGCATGGTGCATGCCGCTGGCCGCCGGGGCTTGCTTGAAACGCCGGGCTGTCTCCTTGTCGCGGAAGATACCGCTCATTAGGCGCTTTAGGTGGGGGTTCGAGAAGCCGTCGATGGTGGTCAGCAGCTCTCCGAACATCTTGTCGATGTTGCGGCTTGTTCGCGGCAGGAATTCGCCGGGGTCGATTTGAGCGCGCGGCACGACCTTGAGCCTGCCGATGACGATCTGCACCTGGCCGTTGTAGTCTTGAACCCTTCCGCGGATCTCGACGAAGTCGCTGATCTCGAAGACTTCGGCAACGGCGGCGACGTTATCCCACATGCGGGCATCCATCACGCCTGTGCGGTCCGCTAGGCGCAGCACCAGATACGGCTCGCCGCTTTTTTTCTTCGAACGAATCTCTTTGGATTGAACTAGGAAGGTGCTCTCGAACCTTGTGGCGCGGTTGATCGTCTTCAGGTCGGCGATGTAGTGCTCTTTGATCACGACGCCGCGGCCCCGTCTGTCTCGTTGGCCGGCTCGACGCTGTCGTCGGAGTCTTGCTCGTCCACCTCTCCCTTCGGAAGCGGGATCATCCACAGCAGGCGTTTGCGACGGCGCGTGCGGATCACCTCTTCGCGCGTCGTTGTCAGCGGAGCTAGCCGAGACGGATCGCTCCACGCGGTGTTCATGCCCTCGACCGCGCCGTCGTCGGCGTAGCCTGGGCGGATCTCGATATAGGATTCCATGCGAAGTTCGCCGAGGTACTTGCGGATTTCCGGCTGGAAGCGCGGCCCGCTGATGATGGCGCGAATTTCCTCTTGGACCTCTTCCAACTCCGCCAGGCCCTCGCTGAAGTTCTGATCGACGCGCAGGATCAGCAGCCCATTGGGGACTTCGATGATGTCCGAGATATGGCCTTGCCTTTGCTCAAACACCGCGGACTCGATCTCTTCGCGGAGCATCCCGCGCCGGTAGATGCCAATATCCCCGCCCAGCTCCTTGGTGGCCTCGTCGTCAGAGAATCGCCGCGCCATCTCGGCGAACGGCTCGCCGCGCTCGACGCGCTCGTGGACTTCCTCCGCCTGCTTGCGCTTGGCATCCTCGTCGTCTGCGAGCGAAATCAGGATCTGGCTTAGGCGGACGCCCTCCGAGCGCATGAACTCGTCCTCGTGCTCCTCGTAGTACTCCTCGATTTCGTCACGCGTGACGATCACCCGCCGGGACACCTCTTGGCCCAGCACTGCCTGCGACAGGAAGTTCTCGCGCATGCGGTCCATCAGGTCTTCGGCCGGCTCGCCAGTGCGTTCCAGCACCCAAGCCTCGAAGTCGTCTGTCGACTCGATGTTGTTGCGCGTCATGATCTCGTCGCGTTGGCGCAGCACTTGCGCCTCGACTTCGATGCCCAGTTCCTCGCCTTTTTGGACCAGCAGGCGCTGGTCGATCATGTCACGCAGAACGGACTGCTCGCGCAAGTTCAGCTGCTCTTCGCGCTCGGCATCGGTCAGGGCCGGGTCGGCGAGCAATTCGCGCCGGTCTTGATCCAGCGTGCGCTCGTACTCCGAGCGCAGAATGATCCCATCGTTCACCTTGACGATGATCTCTTCAAGGATGACCACGTCGGCTGAGAGCGCTGCGGCGATAGTGAGCCCGACCAAAGGCAGGTAGTAAGGCAACCTCATTGCTTCTTACATCCTATTTTCGCATGGTTGCTAGGTAGGTGTTTCGCCTTGCCACCGACAAGCCCCCGGAATTGGCGTCCCGTTAGCGCTCTTGGCTGAAGCTGCTAGGCCGCGTCCGCCGGGACGGTGAAGCCGACGCGGGACCCGGACACATCGGATTCGGTGTGCAACTGGGCTGCTCCCGCGTAACACAGCTGCAACCGTCGCTCGACGCTGCGCAACCCGTGCCCCAGCCCGGGCGGGGCCTCCGTGTCGAAGCCGGGGCCGTTGTCTGTCACCTCGACACGTAGGCCGCCAGATTCCTCACGGGCCGTGACGCGCACTTCGCCGCCTTTGGCCATGCGGCTGGCGCCGTGCTTGACTGCGTTTTCTACTAGCGGTTGGATCGACAGCGCGGGCACCCGCTTGAAGCGGACTCGCTCGTCGATCTCGATGCGGGTTGTCAAGCGGTCCGCCAAGCGGAGCCGTTCGATCTGCAGGTAAGCCTCCACGATATCGATCTCGTCCGCTAGCGGGACAAACTGCTGCTTGCTGTTCAACGAGTAGCGGAAGATGTCTGCCAGGTTCAGCAGCGTCTTGCGGGCATCGGCAGCCGCGGCCGGAATGATCGCGTTGAGGGCGTTGAGGGCGTTGAACAGGAAGTGGGGGTTGATCTGGGCCCGGAGCGCCGCGATCTCGGCGTCCCGCAACAGGCTGTCCTGCTCTTCGCGGCGCATGGCCTCGACCCGCCTTGCAACCGCTGCCGCGAGCAGGTCTAGGTCCGCCAGATCGACGCTTAGGTAGCGGCGCCCGCCCTCGCGAGCGCCCAGCAGCAACAAACGCTGTGCGCCCACTCCATCTCGCAGCGGCGCCACCGCCTCGCTCCAGCCGTGGCCGGCCGCTTGGAGCGCATCTAGGCAAGGGGAGGGGACAGTTTCTGATTTCGTGACGCGCACGTCGCTGCCCGCGTCTAGCAACTTCCAGTGCTCGGCGGACGCGAATTCGGCAATGACGCGGGCCGCTCGCGTCAGGAGGGCGTTCTCGCCATCGGCTTCCATCGTGCCAATTGCGCCGGCGGCGGACTGCACGTCCTTGCGCCCAAAGATTCCGTTCTCGGCCCAAGCGCTTAGGCGTTGGACGATTGCGGGATAGGCCAAGATCGACAAGCCAGAAATCACTAAGAGCGCTGCCAAGTCCACTGCTGTCTCGGAGGCGGCTTGCACCAACCCCAACAGATCTGCCGCCCACAAGATCGTCCCGGCGAACGCCGCCGCCAACAGCACCGAGCCGGCGAGCCGAACGAACACGTCCATCAGCAGAAAACGGTAGTCCTGAAGCAGTACGAACAGGGCCAACGGAATTCCGGCGTGGTGGAAGACCAGTTCGTGCATCCACGCTCCGGGCTCGTGGGCACGGCCGAAATGGACGAATGAGAGGGCTAACAGAAACAGCGCCATCGCTGCTAGCGTGCGCATGCCTGAATGTGTCCGCCGAGACCCCCCGCGAGCGAGCAACACAGCGCCGATGATGGACAGAGAGCCGAACCCGTAGTTGATCGACGCGATACCGGTGCCTGCGCTCGCGATGGGCACTCCCGCGGCAATCGTGACGTGGATCGCCGCCGCCACTGCCCCGACGGCATACCCGGCCGCAGCTAACCAGCGATGCTCGCTGCCAAGCGCCAAGTGCAGCAACGTACAAGGCAGTAGACTCAGGAAGGCGAGACTCAGTGCCGAGACGGCAGCCTGGAACTGTGCGGCCGGTTCGGCGAGGAGTACCGTGAACGAGCCGAGATTCCAGCACAGCGCCAGCGCAGCGGCGGCGGCTGGCACGCGGATATCCCGGCGGGGGCTCCGCGCGAGCAGGATCAGGAAGGCCCCGAAAGCTGTGATTCCGGCCGCGTGTCCCAACAGGTTGAGCAGGATCGGAAAGTGATTAGCGAATTCCACCTAGCGTCCAGCTCCCGTGTCAAGTACTCCCCAATGCGAGC
This sequence comes from Bryobacterales bacterium, assembly GCA_965207255.1. Taxonomy (GTDB): domain Bacteria; phylum Acidobacteriota; class Terriglobia; order Bryobacterales; family UBA6623; genus VXMF01. Next base: position 4,891,422 of record OZ242276.1, read on the forward strand.
CCATTCTCGTCAGACTCCCGGTGTCGCCGCCGCGCTCGCTACCCACGGAGTTGCAGGTGGCGTGTGGGGTCGGCCGACGGACCGTACGAACATATCGCCGACGTTAAGCCAGCCAGCCCCGAGACGATGATTCAGATTCAGTTGTAGGCGAATTCTCTTGGTTGTCTCCGCTGCCAAAGGTCGGCCCCGGCGCGAAAATCCAACGTTTTGTCTGGACAACCTCCGAACTCCACGATGGCGCGGCCCCCCGCCTACGGCAGCCTGGTCGACCAGTTGGCGATGCCCTCCCAGATCATCCCACCTACTCCAGCCAGCAGGGCTAGCGCAACAGGAATGACGAGCAGCAAGAGCAGCCTCCTGTAGCCCGTGTGATGGTAGTCGACCTGAGATTGGATGCCTCCGAAGATTCGGTGCATCTGCTCGAAGTGCCGCTCCATGTGCTGCTCCATGCTGGCGAGCCGCTGGTTGATGACGTCAAAGCGCTGGTTGACGACGTCAATGCGCTGCTCGACGACGGCAATGCGCTGCTCGATCGCGTCAAAGCGCTGGTTGACAACGTCAATGCGCTGCTCGATCGCGTCAAACCGCTGGTTGACGAGGTCAAAGCGCTGGTCAACCGCGTCGAAGCGCTGGTCGACCGCCTCGAAGCGCTGGTCGATCGCCTTGAATTTCGCCGTGACTTCAGACTTGAGGCCCTCCAACGCGCCTTGAAGCGCGTCAATGCGCGACAGAACCTGCATTTTCACGCCCTCCGCCATTTCGTTGGCAACCAATTTGGCTTCGGTCGCCACTTCCTCCGCTACATTATACGCCTCGCCAGGGCTGGCTCCGAGCCGCGTCAGGAGCGCGACCATGGAACCGTGGCTAGGCGTTGTGGATGTGGCAGTCTTCGGTTTCATTCTTGTCCTCCATTGACCGAACGCGGATTCTGTCTTAGCAGAATGTTCGTAATCTGATTCCTATATTGATATAAGTTGAATGGTATGTCAATAAATTTTATTGTTTTAAGGATAAAAACTAAATTTACAATGCAAAAATAGTAGAACATTCTCGTGGCGTTCGATTGCCGCAGCTGTGTCTGCAAGGCATGCCCGCGCGTTCACTTGCGACTGGGTCGGTTGCGCGGGTTCCGTCGGATCTGAGTCTGACGCTCGATTGCATCGAAGGCACTGTCCGCTTGCGATCTGTGTGTCCGCTCGGCGCGCCTAGATGCCCGCTCAGTGACTGCTGTGTCCCGTTCGTATCCGTACATGCGCTGCTTCTGCCGGTCCCGTGATACAACATCGAACAGAATGTCTGACCCGTCGGTCCAAGCCCTCCGGACCTTGATCGTCGACGACGAGCGGGCCGCTCGGGATGTGCTGCGCCGCGACTTGGCCGAGATCAACGGCGTGGAACTCGTAGGAGAGGCCGAAAACGGATCCGCCGCTCTGCACCAGATCGAGGAGTTGCGCCCCGACTTGGTGCTACTCGACATCCAGATGCCCGTCCACGACGGGTTTGAAGTCGTGCGCGGCATTCACGGCCGACTTCCGTTGATCGTCTTCGTGACCGCCTACAGCGAGCACGCTCTGAAGGCATTTGAAATCGGCGCGGTCGACTACTTGTTGAAGCCGTTCAGCGTCGAGCGACTGGAGCGCTCGATCCAGCGGGCGCTCCGAGCCAAGAAGAACCCTCGCGACAATGCTGAGCGGGTTGCGCAGACGGTGAACGCCGCAGCTCGGCGAAGCCAGGCGAGTGCCAAGATCGTCGCCTGCCACGGGCGCGACTTCGTGCTCATAGATCTCGACCAGGTCTATGCCTTCCAAGCTTCCGGCGAAATCGTCTGGATCTGCACCCAAGACAGGCGCTACCGAGCCACGCAGACTCTGACAGCCATTGCGGCCAAGCTAGCCGGCTCGGAGTTTCTCCGGGTGCATCGAAGCGTCTTGGTCAACAGCAGCAAGATCAGTCGCATCAGCTCATTGAGCAGTCGCCGCTGGCTCTTGACGCTGGTCAATGGCTTGCAATACACCGTCAGCAAGCGCAACGCGGCGATTGTGCGCACGTTGCTGCAATGACCGCCGCAGGCGGTGATGCTCCCGCGCCGCGGGGTCAATCGTCCAAGGCGTCGCGCAGCATTTGGTTGACCAGTTTGGGGTTAGCTTGGCCCCGGGTGGCTTTCATCACCTGTCCCACGAAATAGCCGATCACGCCCGTCTTGCCACCCCGGTACTGTTGCACTTGGCGTTCGGACCGTGCCAGGACCTCGCTGATGATCTGCTCCAACTCGCCGGCGTCGCTGATCTGCCGCAACCCCTCGGCTTCGATGATTGCGGGGGCGGTCTTGCCGCTTTCGAACATCTTGGCAAACACCTCTTTGCCGAGTTTTCCGGACAGCGTCCCCTTGTTCACTAGGGCAACCAGCTCGCCAAGCTCCGCCGCTCCCACGGGGGAGTCCTCGATACTCTTGCCCGAGGCGTTCAGAGCCCCCATCAATTCGCCTTGCACCCAGTTTGATGTGGCCTTGGGGTGGCCGGCAGCACGAGCTGCTTCCTCGAAGTATGCGGCGGTCGCGGCGGTCAGCGTGAGAACCTTGGCGTCGTAGTCGGACAGTCCGTAGTCTTCGACAAACCGCTTGCGCATGGCTGGGGGCAATTCCGGCATCTCATCACGAATCGCGTTCAACCACTCGTCTGTGACGATCAGGGGTGGCAGGTCTGGCTCGGGAAAGTACCGGTAGTCGTGGGAATCTTCTTTGCCGCGCATGCCGGCCGTGGTACCGGTAGCGGTGTTGAACAGACGCGTCTCTTGCACTACCGTGCCGCCGTTCTCGACCAGCGCCGCTTGGCGCGCGATCTCGTATTGGATGGCCTGCTTAACGAAGCGGAACGAGTTGAGATTCTTGATTTCGCAGCGCGTGCCAAACCTCTCACTGCCTCGCGGTCGCACTGAGACATTGGCGTCGCAACGGAGTTGCCCTTTCTCCATGTCGCAGTCGGACGCGCCGGCAAACTGAATCACCAGTTTGAGTTCGTTGAGGTAGGCGACTGCCTCGTCTGCGCTGCGCAGGTCCGGCTCGCTCACGATCTCGCACAGCGGCGCACCGGCACGGTTCAGGTCCACGTAACTGTAGCGGTGCGAATCCGGGAATCCATCGTGAATAGTCTTGCCGGCATCCTCTTCCATGTGCAGCCGGGTGATGCCGATGCGCTTGGAGATTTCGTCGGTCTGGATGTCCATCCAGCCGTGTTCGGCCAGCGGGTGGTCGTACTGCGAGATCTGATATCCCTTCGGCAAGTCAGGGTAGAAGTAGTTCTTGCGCGCGAACTGCGAGTAGCTGTTGACCCGGCAGTTGATCGCCAGCGAGGCTCGCACAGCCAGAGAGACGGCCTCTCGGTTGAGCACGGGCAGGGCGCCCGGCAAGCCTAGAACGACGGGATCGGTCTGAGTGTTCGGCGCATTGCCGAAGGCGTGGCTCGAATGGGAGAAGATCTTGGTCTTCGTCTTGAGCTGGACATGCACTTCTAGGCCAATGACCGGCTCGTACTTCGCGATCGTAGCTTGGTCTGCTAGACCTGCATCCAAGGGGCGCATTGGCGGGGGAATCTCCGGACGGGGCCCGAATCGGATTATATCAATGGCGTTTTCCACGCCCCAGACGGCTAGAACCGCTTTGCGTCCGAGCTCGGTCGCCGCGTGGCCCCGGGCAGACCTTACTGCACAATAGGAGAGGCATGTTCACTTGGGTCTGTCCAAAATGCGGCGGCAGCGTCGACGTAGCAGAAGACACCTGCCCGCACTGCGCAGGGCGCGGCAGTGCGGCTCCTGAGGTCGTTACGCAGGCTAGCCCCGAGCCATTGGGGATGGATCCACAGCCGGTTCCCGTGCAGCCGGTCCAGCCGCCAGACCGCCCTGACCCACAGCCGGCCTCCACTCCAGCTGCGCCTGAGGCTGTCGCGCCAACGCCAACGCCCGCTGACCGGACTGTGCCCCGGCCACGCGGGCAGTTCGAAATCCAGACGAAGCACATGCTGATGTTTGGCGGTGCTGTGGTGGTGGCCATTTGCGTCGCGATAGGGCTGTCCGCCGGACCTGGCGGCTTGTTCTCCGCGCTACGCTTCGAAGACCCCGAAGAGATGGCCGAGTCTCCGGTCGAGACATTCGCGATTGGCGTGCGCGGACCGATCGAAGTTTCCGCGATCCGGCCTTACTACGACGACGACTTCCAGACGCACGTACGGGCCTTTGTCGCGAACCATTCCAGCGAGCCCCAGTCAGTCGCCGTCCAAGTGCTGCTGCGGGTGCGGCAGGCCAGTTCCCAAGCCCTGCCGATCGCCACGTTCGAAGTGATCATTAGCGACCCCCTGCCGCCCCAAGGCGGTCAGGAGATCGACGTGCGGCTGGCCGCCATGGGCAGCCTGCAGAGTCTGCCGCCGTGGGACGAGATTCGCGTCGACATCGAAGCGCTTGGCGGGGCGGGCGGCTAGGCACCGTCACGGCTGGGCCGACTGCACCATCGATCGGTTTAGCTACTCTATAGGACTTGGCGGGCTCGCACCGTGCCCGCCCCGAGCCTAGGAGGTATTCATGGCGAACTTGGTCCGCTTGAGCGTCGAGCGCGGCGTCGGCGTAATCACGGTCGAAAACCCCCCTGTAAACGCGCTCAGTCCCGGCGTCCCGCAAGGCATTTTGGATGGTGTTGAGCAGTTCGGCGATGACGCCAGCGTTCAGGCCATCGTGCTGATCGGTGGCGGACGAACCTTCATAGCCGGGGCGGACATCAAGGAGTTCGGCAAGATCACTTCCGGCCAGAAGCGGAGCGGGCCCGGCCTGACCACCGTAATCGAGAGCCTCGAGAACTCCGCCAAGCCGACGGTGGCGGCAGTCCATGGCACCGCTTTTGGCGGCGGCTTGGAGACGGCCCAGGGCTGCCAGTACCGAGTGGCGCTGGCTTCCGCCCAAGTCGGCCAGCCGGAAGTCAAGCTGGGAATCATCCCTGGCGCCCACGGCACGCAGCGCCTGCCGCGCTTGGCAGGGGTGCAGAAGGCCGTGGAGATGTGCGCGATCGGCGATCCGGTCTCGGCCGCGGACGCTCACGCTCACGGCATCGTCGATCGGGTCATCGAAGGCAGCGGCTACGAGGCATTGCTGGCCGGTGCGGTCGAGTTTGCCGCCGAGGTCGCTGCGGGCGGCGGCCCGCACCCCAAGGCAAGCGAGCGCGACGAGCGCTTGGGCACGCCGGAACAGGCGGCGGCGATCTGTGACGCCGCAAGGGCCAAGGTGCGCAAGATCCGAAGAGGGCAGATGGCCCCCCTGAAAGCAATTGATGCGGTCCAGTGCGCCGTGACGCTGCCATTCGCCGAGGGCATCAAGCGCGAGGCCGAGATTTTTCAACAGTGCCTGTTCTCCACGCAATCCAAGGCCCTTATCCATGCTTTTTTCTCTGAGCGTCAGGTGCGCAAGATCCCTGATGTGCCCAAGGACACGCCGACGCGACCGCTCCGCTCCGCAGCGGTGCTCGGAGCGGGGACCATGGGCGGCGGCATCGCGATGTGCTATGCCAACGCCGGCATTCCCGTGCGCCTCAAGGAAGTCACTCAAGAGGCGCTCGACAGGGGCGTGGCGACGATCCGCAAGAACTACGAGCGCTCGGTCAAGCGCGGACGTTTCACGCCCGAGTTCGTCGAGCAGCGCTTGGCACTGATCACGCCGCAGACAGGCTGGGAAGGATTCGAAGATGCCGACATCGTCGTGGAGGCCGTTTTCGAGAACATGGCTCTGAAGAAGGAGGTTTTCCGGCAGATCGATAGCGTCGCCCGGCAGGGTGCCGTGCTCGCCACAAACACGTCCACGCTGAGCGTGGACGAGATCGCCTCGGTCACGTCGCGTCCGCAGGACGTGATAGGGCACCACTTCTTCAGCCCGGCCAATGTCATGCGGTTGCTGGAGATCGTGCGTGGCCGGGAGACTGCCAAGGAGGTGGTGGCCACGTCGATGGGCTTGGCACGGACCTTGAAGAAGGTCGGGGTGCTGGTCGGCAACTGCCACGGCTTCGTCGGCAACCGAATGTTCCATCCGTACCGGCGCGAAGCTCAGTTCTTGGCCGAGGAGGGTGCCAAGCCGTCTCGCATCGACCGCGTCTTGTACGAGTTCGGGGCCGCGATGGGCCCGATGGCGGTGGGAGACCTTGCCGGCTTGGATATCGGAATGCGAGTGCGCAAGGAAGCGCCCCACATCTATCCGCCCGGCACCCGGCGGCCGCTAGCCGAGGACGCTCTGTGCGAACTCGGACGCTACGGCCAAAAGACCGGAGCGGGCTGGTACCGTTACGGCGAGGATCGCAGCCGTAACGAGGATCCCGAAGTTGACGCAGTGCTGAATCGCATCGCCGCCGAGGCGGGCATCGAGCAGCGCGACATCGACGACGACGAGATCCGGGACCGTGCCGTCTACGCTTTGGTCAACGAAGGTGCCCGCATCCTCGAGCAGGGCTATGCGCTGCGTTCGTCTGACATCGACATCATCTACCTATACGGCTACGGCTTCCCGCCATACCGGGGCGGTCCGATGTTCTACGCCGACACCGTCGGTTTGGCCGGCGTCTTGGAGAGGGTGAAGGAATTTCACGCGGCCCACGGTCACTGGTGGCGTCCAGCGCCGCTGCTGGAAGAGCTGGCGGGACAGGGCAGCACGTTTGCCGCGTGGGATCGGGCGCGTAGCTAGGCATCGAGCCCGCCTGCAAGATCTGCCCCGGCTGGAGGATCGCCCGCTTGAGGCGTACCCTGAAGGGGTGGCCTACATCGAGACGATTCCCCCGGATGCTGCCGAAGGCGCACTGCGCGCCGAATACGACAAAGCGCTGAGCCGAGCGGGCAGGGTCTGGAACATACTCCGCATCATGAGCCCCAACCCGGGGGTGCTCAAGGCCTCGATGGCGCTCTACATGGAGGCCATGCACGGCCCGTCGCCTCTATCCCGTGCCCAGCGCGAGATGCTCGCGATCGTGGTGTCGAAGGCGAACCACTGCCACTATTGAGTGCTGGCGCACTGGCACGACCTCCGGGCAGAGGTTGGCGATGATCTGGCGGACCGGGTGCGCTCGGACTGGCGGACGGCAGGCCTGGATGGCAAGACCGAGGCACTGCTGGAATACTGCGAGCAGTTGACCCAGTCGCCGTCGGAGATGACAGGCGCGGACGTGCAGCGCTTGCGCGCCGCAGGCTGGGATGATCGCGCGGTGCATGACGCGGCGCAGGTGATCGCTTACTTCAACTACATCAATCGCGTCGCCGATGGCCTTGGCGTTGACCCTGAGGCATAGGCTCGACCGGCAGCCCTCCAGCGGAGGAGTCTGGGCCGTTGGTGGTCTGTCGTTCAGGCGCTGACGACCAGATTGTTAACCACCTTCTTGACGCCCTTGATGGAAGCGACCTTGGTGGCGCGGCGCTTGATCGAATCAGAGCGGACCACGCCGTCGATGGTGACGACTCCATCGGTGACATCCACGGACAAGTCGCGGATCCTGAGTGCCGGGTGATTGTTCAGCTTCCGATGCACTCGGTCATAGAGCAGGTCGTCATCGACCGTTTGTGCAGCTAGCGCGCTCGCTGCCAGAGGCGCGGTCCAGAACAGATTCCGTCGCGTAAGCTTCATGACACTGGGCTTCCCTAACCTTGGCCGAGGATGCGGCGGAAATCAAGATCTTGCACGAAGCCATCGCTGTTGCGCCAATTCTTGCGCACCTTGACGAACACTTCCAAGCGGATGCTGCGGTTGAAGCGGGCCTCGAGCGACTGCCGCGCCTTGCTGGCGAGTTCCTTCATCTTCTCACCATTCTTGCCGAGCAGGATAGCCTTCTGCCCGTTGCGCTCCACGACTACTGTCGCGAAGATGCGCAGCTTGCGCGGAGTCTCCTCCCAGCGCTCGATCTGGACCGCGACCGAATGGGGCAGTTCATCGTGTGTTTCGCGCAAGATCCGCTCGCGAATCAGTTCCGCCGCGAGGAACTTTTCCGGCTGGTCAGTGAGGTAACCCTCCGGGTAGAACTGGGGCGACTCGGGCAGCGCCTTGAAAAGCGCGGTCAGCACTTGGTCCAAGTTGATGCGCTTGGTGGCTGAGATGGGTATGAATTCTTCGAAGTCGTGCAGCCGCCGGCAGCGGTCGAGGAACGGCAGCAGTTCCTGCATCCTTTCCAGCTTGTCCACTTTGTTGGCCAACAGCAGCAGGGGCGCGTCGAGCCCTTGGGCAACGGCCAGCGCCCGTTCGTCGGATGGATTGATGCCCATGCTCGCGTCCACCATCAGCAGGGCCGCGTGACAGCCCTGGGTCGCGCGATCGACCTCGCGCATCATGCGCTTGCCGAGTTGCTTGGACGGCTCATGGACACCGGGGCTATCCACGAACACGATTTGCCCGCGAGGCTCGCTGAGCACTCCTTGGATGGCGTCGCGGGTGGTCTGGGCGCGTCGGCTGGTGATCGAGACCTTGGAGCCCACCAGGGCGTTCAGCAAGGTGGACTTGCCGACATTGGGCTTGCCGAGAATCGTGACAAACCCTGCCTTGGTCTTGCTTGGCTCACTCGGCTGGGACATGCGGTATTGGGAGGTTGCGGCCGCGCGGGATTCCATGTATTCCCGTCGAGTTCGAGGGGTGCCACCGGATCATTGGCTAGTTCGCTCGGTCAATCCCGCAGGCAGCCCGTACTTGCGCCGGAGGACGGTTTCGAACTCAAGCATCTCACCGCTATCTTGCTCGTGGTCGAATCCGAGCAGGTGTAGCAGGCCGTGAAGGACCAAGACCTTGATCTCGACAGTAACAGAATGCTGGTATTGCGCCGCCTGCTTGGCGGCCCTGGCGGCTGAAATGAGCAGATCCCCGATGTAGCCGTCCGGGCGTGTGTACGGCATGCCCTCTCCCGAAGGGAAGGACAGCACGTCAGTGGCGCGGCCCACCGTGCGGTACTTCCGGTTCGCCTCGCGTAGAGCCCTGTCGTTGGAGATGACTACGCTGAAGTCCCACTCGCTCGCCAAGTCCTTCCAAGCAAGCGAGATGAAATCTTGCACGCGGTTCTCGTCGAACTGGACCTTACGCTGGCGGTTGTAATATGCCCAGCCTTCGATTGCCAGTAGCTCGTCAGTCTTGATCATGGCCAGGCGCATAGTCGACGGGGGCGCGGTCTGGCGTCGCGGCCACCGAGCGCCAGCGGTTGGAGTCATAGCGGTCGTAGGCGCGGATGATGCGCTGAACCAAGCCGTGGCGCACGACGTCCTGCTCGTTGAAGTGGACGAACCTCACGCCTTTCACGTCAGCCAGCACGTCGATTGCCTCGATGAGTCCGCTGCGCTTGCCGGAGGGCAGGTCGATCTGTGTGATGTCGCCCGTGATGACCGCCTTGGAGCCGAATCCTAGGCGGGTAATGAACATCTTCATCTGCTCGGCCGTTGCGTTCTGGGCCTCGTCTAGGATGATGAAGCTCTCGTTCAGCGAGCGCCCGCGCATGAAGGCCAAAGGCGCCACTTCGATGGTGCCGCTGGCGAGGTTGCGCTCGACCCGCTCGGCGTCCAGCAAATCGTGCAGGGCATCGTACAGCGGGCGCAGGTAGGGGTCCACCTTTTGCTGTAGCGTGCCGGGCAAGAAGCCCAGCCGCTCGCCGGCCTCCACCGCCGGGCGGGCGAGGACGATGCGGCGCACATCCTTGGACAGTAGCGCAGAGATCGCGTAAGCCACGGCCAAATAGGTCTTTCCGGTGCCGGCCGGGCCGATGCCGAAGACCATGTCGGAGCGATCCATCGCCTCGAAGTAGCGCAGCTGGTTCAGGCTGCGCGGCGTGACGGACTTGTGCCCGCACAGCCGCCGCCGGCTGTTCGTCACTAGCCCCTTGAAGCTGATGTCGGGATCTGCGGTCGCGACGCGCAGGAATGAGCGCATGTCGCCGTTGCTAAAGCGGTGGCCCTCGCTCAGCAGCGTCAGGTAGTCCGCGATGATGTCGTCCGCTCGGCGGACTTGCTGCTCGTCACCTTCAATCTCGAGGCTCCCCGCAGAGATGTGGGCCGAGACTCCCAGCGAACTTTCGAGGAGACGGAGATTCTCGTCCCGCGTGCCACAGAGGGTCTGGATGCCTTGGCTGACGACGATCGATGCCTTGCTCAATGGGCTGCTGACAGGACTCCGCAGAAATTTCGCAGTTCCGCTGGCATTGCGGGATGGCGAGCGCGTGCCTGATTCGGATTATATAACGCCCAAACCCGCGGCCGAGGACAAGATCTGTGAAATTCTCGAGACAACGGCCCAATGCCTGACTGCGGCCCGGCGGCTTCGTCGTTCGGCTAGGACCGGGCGACACCACCGGTCCGATCCCGCCCGCACGGGCGTGTGCCTCACGCGGAGCCCCGCTCGGCTCGACGCTCGCTGGGCTCGATCGCAACACGAACACCGTAAAGCGCTATGCTCTCTAAGGCCGCGTCCCGGCGCTGTCGGTCATTGCGCGGCCGCTGACCAATATCGAAGGAGGTAGAAAGCAGCTATGACCATCCATGACTCTCGGTCCTTCAAGGGGTGTCGAAGCGCTGCCCGGGCCGTGACTAGGCTCGGGATCGCCGCGATGATCTTGGTCAGCGCATTGTCGCCAGCGCCCGCGCGAGCCGCCGTCGAGGGAGAGGCCCAGTTCGTCTTCAACACATTTGCATTCCTTGTTTGGGGGGCGCTCGTAATGTGGATGGCTGCGGGCTTCACAATGCTTGAGGCAGGCTCGGTGCGGACGAAGAACGCGTCGATGATCTGCCTGAAGAACATCGGCCTGTACGCCATTGCCGGATTGGGGTACTACGCGATCGGCTTCAACATCATGTATGTCGGCGTCGAGCCGGGCGGCTGGTTTGGTTCGCTCGGATTCCTGTACGGCACGACCGCCGATGAAGTGGCCCTGGTGGGTGGTGAGGCAACAGCCGTCGCGGCCGTCGTTGAGAGCGGCTACTCGGCGATGTCGTTCTGGTTCTTCCAGATGGTGTTCGTGGCGACGACGGCCTCGATTGTCTCGGGCGCTCTTGCCGAGCGCGTGAAGCTATGGCCCTTCTTCATCTTCATCGCGGTCTTGACGTCTGTAATCTACCCGATCGTCGGCGCTTGGACCTGGGCAGGGGGCTGGCTGGCTGAATTGGGTTTCAAGGACTTCGCCGGTTCGACCGTGGTCCATTCCACGGGCGGTTGGGCGGCACTCGCGGGGGCCATCATGGTGGGACCGCGCTCCGGCAAGTTCCGGGCAGATGGCAGTGTCAAGGCGACCCCTCCATCCAACGTCCCTGTCGTCACGCTGGGCGTCTTCATCCTGTGGCTGGGCTGGTTCGGATTCAACGGCGGCTCGCAGTTGGCCCTCGCCGGAGCGCTCGACGCCGTGGCGGTGAGCAACATCTTCTCCAACACCAACCTCGGAGCAGCGGCCGGGGTTATGACGGCCCTGAGCCTATCCCGGCCCGTACTGGGCCGGGTCGATCTGTTCGCCGGGCTAAATGGAACGCTGGCAGGCCTCGTCGCGATAACTGCGGCGCCGGATATCGTCCAGCATCACTGGGCAGTTGTGATCGGAGCGATCGGCGGCTTAGTTTGCCTGTTCTCCATAAAGCTCTTGGAAATGATCAAGGTCGACGACGTTGTGGGTGCTGTCCCCGTTCATCTCTGCACAGGCATATGGGGGACGTTGGCAGTCTGCATCGCCGGCGGCGGGAGCCTCTTTGCTCAGATTATCGGCATATTGGCCATTGGTGTGTTCGTGTTTGGACTCTCTATGCTGCTGTGGTTTGTCATCGACCGGACCTTGGGGCTGCGGGTCTCGCCCGAGGTCGAGATGCTCGGCCAAGACGCGGGCGAGCTGGGCATCGAGGCGTACCCAGAATTCTTGGTGCTGCCCGACGATGAATGACCGGGGCGGCGGGGAGTGGGCACGCCCAGAGGCCGGACTGTGATTGGAGATTGCGCTCGGTCGGGCTGACTCTACCCGCGGCTTCGCGGGTGCAGCCGGAACCGGCTGCGGTGAAGGTGCCTGTAGAACCGGAAGCTACAGTTGCAGCCTGATCAGGACAGGATCTCGTGGATCACGTGCCCATGCACGTCGGTCAGCCGGAAGTCGCGCCCGCCAAACCGGTAGGACAACTTGGTGTGGTCGATGCCGAGCAGGTGCAGCACGGTGGCGTGCAGGTCATGCACGGTGCGGATGCCCTCGATGGCGTGGTAGCCGTACTCGTCGGTGGCGCCGTAGGTGGTCCCCGCCTTGATGCCCCCGCCGGCCAGCCAGAGGCTGAAGCCGAACGGGTTGTGATCCCGCCCGTTTGTACCCTGCACGAACGGAGTCCGCCCGAACTCTCCGGAAAAGATCACCAGTGTCTCGTCGAGCAAGCCGCGTGCCTTGAGGTCTTGGAGCAATGCGGCGACCGGCTGGTCGACGGCGAACGCGTTGCGGCCGTGCCCTAGGATCAGGTCCGTGTGCTGATCCCAGGGGTTGGAAGAGTTGCCCGTGCCGCGATTGCGCCCGTCCACCATGGTCAACTCGACGAAGCGCACGCCGCGCTCGATCAAGCGGCGGGCGGTCAGGCACTGCAAGGCATAATCGCGCTTTGGCGGGAAGCTCGAATCCAGCCCGTAAAGCCTGCGGGTTGCCTCGGTCTCGCCGCTGAGATCGACCAATTCAGGCACCGCCGACTGCATGTGATAGGCGGTCTCGTAGTTCTTGATGGCGGCCTCGACGTGCGAGTTGCCGGCTGTCCGCTCGAGGTACATCGAGTCCAGCGAGCGGATAAAGTCCAGCCGGCGGCGCTGCTTGGAGTCCGCCTCGGATGGCTTGATGTTGGCCAGCGGCTCTTCGGCGCCCGGGTAGAGCATCGAACCTTGGTGCTCGGCGGGCAGGAAGCCGCTGCTGAACATGTTGATGCCGCCCAGCGGGATGCCGCCTGTGCCGATCACCACGAAGCCCGGCAAGTCCTTTGACTCGCTGCCTAGCCCGTAGTTCACCCAGGCACCCATGGAGGGGAATCCTGTGAAGGGCTGCCCGCAGTGAAAGTAGAAATTGCCCTGAGCGTGCTCCATGAACTTCGCCGTCATGCCGCGGACGATGGCGAGGTCGTCGACACAGGTGGCGATGTGCGGGAACAGGTCACTGACAGGCGCGCCAGACTCGCCGTAGCGGTGAAAGTCCCAGGGAGACGGCATGATGTTGCCGTCTTGGTTGAACATGGTGCGCGCCGTCTCGAACGGCATCGGCTGGCCGGCTTCCTTGGCCAGCCGCGGCTTGGGGTCGAACGAGTCGATGTGCGACAACCCGCCGGACATGTAGCAGAAGATGACGCTCTTGACTTTCGGCTCGAAGTGGGGTGCCTGCCGGACGGCTTCCGGCGAGGGGCCGGCGTAGGTCGGATCTGCCATCAAGCCGGCCAAGGCGAGCATGCCGAAGCCTGTGGATGTGGTCCGTAACATTTCCCTGCGCGAGACAGGTCGACGAGGGCGCGGGTGCAGGCGCGGATCAATCGTCATGGCAGGCCCACAATCACTATAGCCAATGGCGTTCTGTAGTTGGTGTTGGCAGGCAGACTTGGCCAGCGCGTCGAGCAGGACAAGCCCTGTGCTGTCAGCGGCCAGCGCAGCAGCTGGGTGAGGAGCAGGCGCGGAACCGCCGGGCGTCAGCCCGCAATGGCATTGACTTAGTGGCAGAAGCGCATTGACTTAAGGAAATCGGGTTCGGGCCCGATTTCCGGCGGCGTCAGCCCGCGGTTGCACTGGCGTTTCCGACTGCCTTGCGGTTCCTCCACTTCGTCTCGGGCTTGCGCGAACGGCGCGGGTAGGAGCGGCCCGGACGACGGCGCTGGCGGCTGGCCCCGATGCCGTCCAAGATCTTCTGCAGAGTGTCGCCAACCGCCTTGGCGCTGTGCAGGAACAGCCCTTCCAGATGGTGCCCTACCGTGTGCAGCGTATGGCGGAAGTTCGCCAGCACAGCCGGTCGCCCGTGCCCGTCGGGGCCCTGTCGGAAGGCCTCCTCGCTGTGGTTGGCGAACAGCCGCGAGAGGGCCGCCAGCGTGAAGTGGGCGTACAACTCTTGGCGTACCAGCCGCTCGGAGCGGCCCCGAAACTGCTCCAAAACCAGCATTTGCTTGGCGGTCTTGTAGTATTCTTCAAGGCTCCAGCGGCCATGGTAGAGCCGGGCCAGGTCCTGCTGGCGGTAGCGCTGGGCGTCGAGCAGGGTGGTCGCGAGCGAGAAGACCGTCGGGCCGGCGGTGTACTTGACCAGCCGCACGCGCAAGGCCGGCCGGTTGGCTGCGGGCTGCGGGCTGTTGGCGTCGGCGGGTGCTGCGAGGGACACCAGCGCCTCGGTTTGGGCGGATTGGATGAAGGCTTGGAACTCGCTGTTGGCGTTGGCCTGCAAGCGGAACACGGCATGCAGGCCGCGCTCGAGGTGGGCCTGCAGCAGGGCGCGAGAGTAATACCCGCGGTCATAGACGACGACATCGCCGGGGGCGAGGGCGTCGAGATGCAGGCGGGCGGCGCGGCGCTCGTCGGCGTGCGCATGCAGGCCGAAGTCGATCGGCAGGCGGGATTGCAGCCGGTACAGGCAACTCAGCAGGCCTTGCGGGTAGTAGGCCGTCGGGCCGGGGGTGCGGTAGCCGGACTCCAGCAGCGGGCGGGGCAGGTTGAGCTTGGAGCCGTCCACGGCGAAGGTGCGGTGGCCGCGCCACAAGCTGTGGGGCGTGTCCGGGGGGAATTGGGCGAGCACGGCGCGGTGGATGCGCAGGAAGAGCTGCTCGTCGACCTTGGCGCGGGCCCGGCAGATCGCGGCCGGGGTGACCGGTCGCTGCGGCAGTTGCAGGTCCAAGGCGGCACTGCTCCCACAACTGCTCCAGCACCGTGGCGTAGCCCTGGCTGTCGGGCGTGAACACGATGCGGTACACGAACAGCACCACCAGCAGTGTGTTCAGCGTGCGCTGGCGGCGCACCCAGGTGCGGTCGTGGTCCGACGCCAGCTGCGTGAGTGTTCCGATCAGGCCCTGCCACAGTTGCACGAAGGCGTCGTCGGCCTGGGCCGGCGAGCGCTTCTGGCGGGTGCGCTTGGGCGGGCCGTCGAGCAGGATCGAGCGAAACTGCTTGTGCAGCGGGCGGACCCAGACCTGCTTGGGCGTGCGGGCTGGCTGCGAGGCGCTCGCCCGGGCCCCAGTGGTGAGCCCCAGGCACTGCCAGCCGGCCGCCAAGTAGCAGGTCCCGCGGTGCTTTTGCGGGTCGACATAGGTCTCGCACAGAACCGGTCGCGAACCGTGCGCCCGCTGCCAGTCGTGCGGCAGCTGGCGGACCGCCAAGCCCAGCGCGTGGCTCGCCAGATGCGGCACCGAGACCCACGGAAACAGCAGATAGCGGGCATTGCGCACCACCAGATGCAGATACTTGCGGTGGGCCTGTGGCTGCCAGCCAAGCCACTGGTCGCGGCACGCGAGGCGGACCGCCGCAAAGTCGAACAGCAGGCAGCCCAGCGTACGCTGGTCGCGGTCCAGCAGGAAGTAGCGCAAGTTCTGGCCGAGCGGGTGGCGGTAGCCGAGCGGGTGGTAGCGTTCGACGAATTCGTTCCACTGTGCGACCGCCTCGGGAGCGCTCACGACCTCCAGCCGCAGCGGGGTCAGCGCGGCCAAGGGCCCCGCAATGGCGGGCTGCGGAGCGGAGCGCGGGCCCGGGCGCAGCGGCGCTTGGGGCCCGCGTCCGGCATGCTGCTTGGGCGGCAGAGTCAGGATCGAGAGCCGCTCGAGTTCCTCCAGCAGGCGCAGCGCCAGCTGAATCCGGTTGCGACCGGAGTGGGTCTGCCAGCGCAGGTGCTCGCAGATGGTTTGGCCCAGTTCGTTGCGGCTGAGCTTGGGGAACGTGCCGACGACCTCCTGGATGTCGGCGATCTGGCGCCGGGTGAGGCGTCTACCGAAGAAGGTGGTGGACTTGAGGTTCTGGATCAACGGGTCCAAGGCGGGGGCCCTCCCCATTCAACCTGCCAGAATTAGCAACGAAAGTCAAGCGCCTACGCAAAAAAATCTTTTCTGAGTCACAAGCTACTGATTCCACAGATCTTACGCCTCTCGTCCACCAGATCAAACGCCCCACACCCTCAGTAAATGCCATTGCGTCAGCCCGGGCGGGCGGGCCGCTCGCGACGTGCCAAGCAGGCGAGGTTGCGGCGCAGCCTAGCGACCTCGCTGGCAGACCGCTGGGCGGCCTCGCGGAGGGCGTCCAGGCGTGCCTGCTCGGCCTCCAGAGCGCGCTGTAGCGAGGCTGCTTCCCACTGCGAGTAGAGGACTTCGCTATGCGCGTCGGGCAGGCGAGCGCGAGCGTTACGGCGGCGCTTGCCGCAGCGTGAGCAGCGGCGTGGCAGGGGTCCCCGGCGTGGTTTGCGAAGTGCCGTCCCGCAGTCGGCGCAAGTTAGCAAGTGCATGTGGTCAGGCTAGCACAATGCAGGCTCTTCTGAGTCAGTGTTGCCAACCATTTCAAAAAATAAATAACAATGCCTCTAATAAGTCATGGTTCATGGGCTGGCGGGGGCTCGGCAGGGTGAAACATAAAACGAAGAAATGTGCTGGGGGGCTAGCCCCCCAGCACCCCTCCCGAGGCCCCTGCTCCCGTTCCCACTGCATCTCCTAGAGAGGGGGGGAGGGGCTGCCGCCCCTCCCCCTGCCACCCCCTCCCCGCTGGTGTATCATCTACTCATTCCCACTTCCTCTTGGAGCCGCCCCTTCAGGCTCATCTGTGAACTGGAAACGACTGTTGGGGCAATTCCTGCTGCGAGGCAACAACAGGCTAGGCGCATCCTAGCCGCTCAGCCTCACGTCCAACCCGCCGAGCGCTGCGGACTGAGCCGGAAGCGGTCGATGTCCCACGCTGGCGGGCAATCTAGGCAAAGGTCGGCCATGAGCTTGCCGATGACGCTACAGAACTTGTAGCCGTGTCCCGAGAACCCCGCTGCGACGAACACATCCCCGTCGTCCGGCAGACGGTCCAAGATGAAATGGCCGTCCGGGGTGTTGGTGAAGATGCAGGCAGCCATCCTGCGGGTCGGGCCGTCGGCTTCGGGAAAGTAGCTTGTGATGCCTTCGCGCAAGAGGGCCTCGTCTTCCGGATAGCAAGCGCGGTCCATGGCACTGGGATCTTGCACGCGTTGCCTGAGGTGATTGCACTTGCCGATCTTGAAGCCTTGGTCGCGGTGGTCGGGGAATCCGTAGAAGCGTCCCAGTGGCGATTCCATGCTGAACACGGGAAAGCCTGCGGGCCTGAAGCGCTCCGGCGCTGACGGCGCTGTCCACAGCATGACTTGCCGCTCCGGTTGGCAACGAGGACCTAGCGACGGACAGAGCTTGCCGATCCAAGGTCCGGCGGTGACCACTAGGCGCTTGGTTTCGAATGCGGCCTCGCTCGTCTCCACCCGCAAGCCAGATCGATGTCGACCCCAGCTGACCACCTCCAGCCCGGAGCGGACGCAGGCGCCGGCGTCGGTGGCACCTTCGATGTGGGCGTGGATCGCCGCTTCGGACATGACGTAGCCGCCGTCGGGCTGGTAGATTGCCACCATCGAGGCGGGCAGGCTGTACCCGCCAAACCTCCGATTGACCTCTGCGGCATCCAACTCTTCGAAGTCCAGTCCGTGCTCCAAGCACGACCGTTTCGAACCCTCCACGGTCCAACTGCCCGCCGGTCCGATGTCGAGGCCTCCGGTTACATGCAGCAGCGGCCCGTCCAAGTCAGCCGAGCGTTCCAGTTCCCGCCAGTAGCGATATGCCGCTTGCAGCAATGGGACGTATTCCGGGCCTTCCGAGTAGGCCAGTCGGATAATTCGGGTCGAACCGTGGGACGATCCCAGCGCATGGCCGATCTGAAACTGCTCCAAGCCCAGCACCCGATGGCCGCTGCGGGCTAGGTGATAGAGCGTCGCGCTGCCCATTCCGCCCAGGCCGACGACGATGGCGTCATACATTGCCGAGGTCAGAGCCGGTCGCGCGAGGCCACCAGCGCGTGCAACTCGAGGATGTCGCGGTCGTCCAAGACGTCTACGTATGTGGGCATGCCATTGCCACCCTGCAGGACCTTGTCGACGAACTCCCGCGCAGCGAGTCTTGTGCGGAAGAGATTCGGTCCGCTGCCCCCGCCCACCTTGTGGCAACCGATGCAGCGCGCTCGAAAGACTGCGGTCACTCGTTGCAAGTCTTCCGGGACGTCTAAGTACCGGTTGGCTTCCTCTGCGGCTGACCCGCTGGCCAATGTCGGCAGCGGCGGGCCCGGTACCTTGAGCGGCTCGCCTCCCTCGGTCGGCTCGAAGCCATATCCTGGCAGCACGCGGCCGCCCAGCGTGTGGCCCGGCTGTCCGACATGCGGCAGGCCGCCCTCCAAGGTGGTGAGATTGGTGCCAGGTGCCACTTGAGCGGGGCCGCCGCCGTCCAGAGCGAAGACCCAAATATTGCCGGCCCGCGGCTCGGTGTAGTAGAACGTCATGTCGCCGCCGATCCCCCCAGATGGCACGGCTAGGTGCTGGACACCGTCAAGTTCATACGTGATCGGACTTCCGATAATTCCCGAGCCGGTCTGAAACTGCCATAGCAACTCGCCAGTGCGGGCGTCGAAGGCCATGAAGTAGCCCCGCATGTCGCCGGTGAAGACCAGGCCGCCAGAGGTCGCCACCGACCCGGCCCAGAACGGAGCGGGGCTGGCCTGTCGCCAGAGGATCTTCCGTTCCACAACGTCGAAGGCGACGAAATTGCCCGGATTGTCGGTGGTCAGGTACTGCTGGTAATCCGCGCCCATGTACCATTCGCCGTTCGTGGGCGGCTCGAACGTGCCTTCTTCCCAGAACTTGTAGCCCATGGCCCATTGGTTGGACATGAAGTACAGGGTCTTGAGCTCAGGGTTGTACGACAGCGGCTGCCAGTCGATAGCGCCTTCGAGGCTGGGGATGATCGGGCCGACTTCCGGCCCGCCGGACTGCGCCACCATGTCCATGTTGACGATCGGCCGGCCTGTCTCCGGGTCCAAGCCTTTCGCCCAAGTGATGCCGGGCACGATCGGCTCGCCGTAGAGGAACTTTCCGTTGGTGCGATCGAGCGCGTAGAAGAAGCCGTTCTTGTCGTGGTGGAACAGGGCCTTGACTGGCCCGTGCTGCTCAAGTTCAAGGTCGGCCAGCACCGGGGTGCTGACTGCGTCGTAGTCCCAGCAGTCCCACGGCGTGTACTGGAATCCCCACGCGATTTCCCCGCTGTCCGCCTTGAGCGCAACCGTGGCGGCCGACCACTGGTTGTCGCCCTTGCGGACCTGGCAGTTCCAGGGCGCGGCATTGCCGGTGTTCCAGTAGACCAGGTCTAGGATCGGATCGTAGACTCCCGTGGTCCAAGTCGGCGCCCCGCCGTGCTTCCATGTATCCCCGGGCCAGGTCTCGTTTCCCGGTTCTCCCGGCCCTGGGATGGTGTACGCTGTCCAACGCAGCTCACCCGTAGTCGTGTCGAACGCCTTGACGAAGCCGCGGATACCGAACTCCCCGCCGGCGACACCGGTGAGGACCATGTCCTTGACCACCAGCGGCGCACCGGTGATGCTGTAGCCCTGTTGCCAATCGATCACCTGGGTTTCCCAGGCGACTTCTCCAGTCTGTTTGTCGAGGGCGACCATGCGCGCGTCCATCGTACCGACGTAAACGAGGTCGCCGAACAGGGCCACGCCCCGGTTGATCGAACCGCAGCAGTACACGCGCTCGGCGGCTTGGGAAATCTCAGGATCGTAACTCCACTTCTTGGCCCCCGTTCTGGCGTCGATTGCGAACACGCGCGAGCCATCGGCCGAGACGTAGAGGACTCCGTCGTGGATCAACGGCGTGGCTTGCAGGCCGCGATTCTCGCCACCGGTGGCGTATACCCAGACAGGGTGCAGGCGATCGATGTTGGCTGGGGTGATCTGGTCGAGTTCCACGTACCGATGCGCGTGGTAGTCGCGCCCATACATGAGCCAGTCGCTGGTGTTGTCGGCGGAATCGAGCAGGTCCTCGCCAGAGACGGGTTCTCCGCCAGCAGAGGGCGCGAATATCCCGACTAGGCAGAAAATCAGTGCGAGCGGGATGAGATAGGAACGTGGCAGCATTTCCGATCAGTGCCTAGGCTCATTCTCGCAAGAACGCAGGGGTCGCACGTGGACTCACGGTCGCCCGTGAGAATTGGGGATGGGGGGAATAGCTGTTCCCAACCGCAACCGAGTGCACTGACGGACGGAAATCCATCTTGAGAAACGACGGCCCAAGGCTCGGCTCTTCGTCGTAACTTGGCTGTAAGCGTTCGAGCGGGCCGTGAAAGGAGGATAGTGAAGGCCAGTGGGGCGGGCGGCACGAAAACATGCATCAAACGCTGAACACAAGCAATGTTCTTGTGGCACCCTGGCGGATATGGAGGCCAGCAGGCAACTCAGCGAAGCGTCGGGCGGGGTAGCGGTGCGTTTGCCGTTGCAGCGGGAGCAGACGTTGTCGTGGCAGTTGGTGGAGTCGAAGCGCCAGTGGCATTACTGGCAGAGCCAGCATAAGCGGGCGAAGCAGCGCGGCGAGCAGTGTTGGAAGCAGCGTTGCGGGGAAACGGAGCAGAAGCTGGCGGCTGCGCAGCAGAGGATTGCGCAGTTGGCAGCGCGGGTCGAGGAGTTGGAGCGGGAGACTGCGGGCCTCAAGCTGCGCAACCGGGATCTGTTGCGGTCCGCGTTCGGCAAGCGTAGCGAGAAGCGCCTCCCTTGGTGCGCTCTTACGAATTCGAACACCCTTGCGGGATCGAATCGGTCTCCCGAGCGAACCAGGCCGCTGCTTTTGACAGGATCTCCCGCTCCTGCCGCAGCCGCTTGTTCTCCCGCCGCAGGCGGATCAACTCCTCCCGCTCGGCATTGCGCAGGCCGTCCTGGCGCTGGCCATGCTCGCGCTCGGCCTGCTGCACCCAGCGCCTCACCGAATCCTCCGAGATCCCGAATTCCTCGGCCACCTCGCGCGGGCTGCGCTCACCGACCTGCATCAACTGCACGACCTTGGTCCGAGACTCCTGCGGGTAGGCCTTCACATAGGCTTGTCTGCTCATCACTTGGGGCCTCCTAACTCATCCGCCCGGTCGAACACTACTCCCACCCTCTCAGGCGAGCATCCACTGCCTATCACGCTAGCTCAGCTGTCCACGAAATCCACGCCACTCCACTGCCGGGTGTTCCCGGTCGCGTCCACCAGGACCGCCCAGTCCCGGCCGAGCGGAACCAGCACCCCAGCCCCGGCCTGCGGCTGGAAGGGGCCCAGCGGGTGCCGGTGCTATAGAACCCGGACAGGCCGTAGAACTCGAAGCGGGGCTCGGCTTGCTGGCAGGCGCTACGGCCGCCGCCAGAAGCACAAGCGGTGCCCAGAGGACGCGCATTGCTCGTCAGAACCGGTATCCGATGCCAACCGTTGACTGGAGGAACGGGTAGAAGCCCATCCGTACATCGGGCGCGATGAACAGGCGTTCGGTCAGGAACAGTCGTACCCCGCCGCCCCACGTGACCGCGATTCCCGGACCCGATTCCCACTCCAGCTCGTCGTTTTCGCCGGTGGGCCACTGATCGAATCCCAGAACGAGCCCGACCCCGCCGCCCAGATACGGTTGGACCCGCCGTTCCGGAAAAAACCGGTACTCGAAAACGGGGGTGATCAGAATCCTCCGCCGTTCGTAGTAGTCCCACCCGTAGATCTGGCCGTGCAGGAACTCGAGACTGACGCGCAACCGCCTTCCCTCCTCGATGCCCAAGGCCACACCCGCAAGCCACGCCTCGGGCGGCGTGTCCTCCAGTCCGATCCCATCGCCGCCGAGAATGCGGATGTCCGAGAGACGCAAATCGGCCGCTTCCACCACTGAGGGGAAGGCGAGTACCGCCAGAACGGCCGCTGCCAGCAGCCGGCTACACACGGGAGAGGCGTTCTTCATGCAGGAACCGAACCAATCCTATCAGTTCAGTCAGTCAGTGCAATCGTAAGCGTTCGAGCGGGCCGTGAAAGGAGGATAGTGAAGGCCAGCGGGGCGGGCGGCAAGAAAACTTGCATAAAACGCTGACCACAAGCAATGTTCTTGTGGCACTCTGGCGGATATGGAGGCCAGCAGGCAACTCAGCGAAGCGTCGGGCGGGGTAGCGGTGCGGTTGCCGTTGCAGCGGGAGCAGACGTTGTCGTGGCAGTAGGTGGAGTCGAAGCGCCAGTGGCATTACTGGCAGAGCCAGCACAAGCGGGCGAAGCAGCGCGGCGAGCAGTGGAAGCAGCGTTGCGGGGAAACGGAGCAGAAGCTGGCGGCTGCGCAGCAGAGGATTGCGCAGTTGGCAGCGCGGGTCGAGGAGTTGGAGCGGGAGACTGCGGGCCTCAAGCAGCGCAACCGGGATCTGTTGCGATCTGCGTTCGGCATGCGTAGCGAGAAGCGCCAGAGCGCCAACGAGGGAGGGGCGGCGGCCGCGCAGGCCGCCCGGGGGCGGCTGAGGATGAGCCGTCGCAGCGCTCGCGCGGGGGCCAGCGGGGAGCGGTCCCGCATGCGCGGGCCAAGCGCAGCGGTCTAGGGGTACGGGAGGAATGGCTGGAGCCGGCCGCCGAGCAGCGTTATTGTGCGGACTGCGGCCAGCCCTACTGCCGCAACGGCGAGGAGGTCAGCGAATGGGTCGAGGTCGAGGTGCAGGGGTATGTGAGACGGACACGGCGGACCCGCTACCGGGCGGGCTGCGGGTGCGCCCAGAGGCAGGGCCAGCCGGTTCCGGAAGTGCTCCCGCCACGGGAGCCGAGGCTGTTCCGAGGCACGAGTTACGGACTGAGTGTGTGGGTGGCGTTCTTGGTGCAACGGTATTGGCAACGGCACCCGGTGCGGGCCTTCGAGCGGGAATGGGGCGAACTTGGGGTGCGCCTGCCAGCGGGCACGCTGCTGGGGCATGTACGGGATTTGCTGACTTGGATCGAGCCGCTGGAAGCGACGATCGCCGTCGATACGCGTCACGAGTACAACCAGCTTCACTAGTGTCGCGTTAGAAGTCATTGAAAACAGAGGACTTAAGAACGCGGTCGTCGTCGCTTCTGTAGCGTCTTTCGGTAACTGATTTGTTTTCAATGAGTTGGTGTTTTCGCGTAGGGGCGTAGGGCAGGGCGGGCCAGAAGAAGTGTGGGATTTCAAGGCTCGATTCGCACTTTCGATCAAGTAGCCGTTGCCCGAGGCGGGCCTTCCAGACTGCTGCGAGGTGGCTTCAGACTAGATCCCGCCACCTTCTGCAGCGGGTCCGCTGGCGAAGGCCATGGCGCGTAAGTGCTGGGCGCAGTTCGGGTTGTGAACATCGCGGTCGCCGCGGTAGCGAGCGACGATCCGGGAAAACTGCCTCCAATGGACGATCTGCATGAGTTGAGAGCAGCCGGCCTGTCCACGATACATGTCCAGACACGTTGATGGTGATGCGCGAGGGAGGTGGAACCAATCAATCCACTGGTACGCAAGGATTCAAGTCTCTAACACCCCAAGATCTCTCGTAACTCATGGTTTTATAACGGGTTATGCGAAATTCTCTGGGCCTTAACGCGACACTAGTGAACCAGCTTGTCAAGAACGTATTCGTCAAACCCCTCCGCCCGGACTGGAAGCAAATCCTCAAGTCCCTCAGCCGCCTTTAACGGCCCGCTCGAACGCTCATACTTGGCTAGCTCGCGGAAGTACTGCCGCCTCGCTCCGACCAAGACGGTGTTCACGTACCGGCCACAGCGCGGTTGACGAGCAGTCCGCACGGACCCGCCACAGCTGTCCTGATCCCACCCGGCGGCTGGCATTGAGGTGCATCCCGGGACTTGATCGCAGCTCGGGAGCGGCTCCACGAGCCGCTCTGGCTCTGGCTATTGCCCGGCCAAGTTGCCCGCATGGACCGCATGGGCGACGCCCCGACGAAGCAGCCGCAATGCGACCCGGCGCAACTCTACTCGCGAGACATCTAGCGCCCTCTTGACTGAATGGTGCGCCGGTCTGCTCAATCTTGGATCTCGACAAGCTCCTCGTCCGTCAGGTCGTCTGGATGCTGATCATCGGGGAGATCCGGCTGGCCGGGCAATTCTTGGTGAATCTGCGTAGACTTCCGGTACGCCTCTCGACGATGCTTAACCCGAAGAATGCGAATCAGCTCGGTTTCCTTCTCGAAGATTACTCGCCAAGGGCCCACGCTGAGCCGATGCACGGACGGAGCGTAGCCCCGTAGCCGGATGACGTTCGCATTCGCATGAATTGGGCTCACAAGAGCCTACACTGCACGCTCGACCCGATCAGCGTCGCGCTTCGGCAACTCTCGCAGGTCGGCTCTCGCCCTCGTGTTCCACTTGATGCTCGTCGGCTCGCTCAATTCGGAACTCCCGTTTTATTTCTTCGTGGGGTATTCCGCGATCACCGTTTTGCCGGAACCACTCCCGAGCTTCGGCGATATCACGGCGGTCTTCGTCGCTGACTGGCTCCTCAGAACACGGACAATTGCGAAGGAAGACACTCAGTTCGTCTGGATAGGTGGTTAGAAACTTCTGAAGACCCTCCAATTCCCAATCGGGCATACGGTCAATTTCCTCGTGAATCACCTTGCGGAGTTTCGCTGCTTCCATGATTGCCTCCTATTCAAGACCTTGTTCAGGGTGGCATCGCAGAGCCAGGCCATCAACTCGGCTTGCCCGCTCCTGAGTAGCGAACCACGCGACTTTCCGTAACTTCTCGAATGATACTGGACTGTTAGCCCTTGCGAACGACTCCCGAATCGGTTCAGCGTCGGCGAGAACCGCCTGACAGATCTCCATGGGCGAGTGGTCAGCGAATCTCTCAGTTGAGAGGCGCGACACTCGATCGACGAGGCTCATGCCCAGCGAACTTCTTGCGCAGCAACTCCTGTGCCTTCTGGTGGCTCGCAAGGGACGCCCGCCTCAGTTGCGCTAGCAGCCAAGTCCAAGCAAGGGGCTCTCGCAAATGGCCTCGACTGCTGCCGACTGCTCTTGACCGCAACGAGTTGGAAATGCGCCGGAATGGTCGCAAGTGCTCGAAAATGAATGTAATGGAGGTAGCGCTTGGCGAGGTGATGGCGTGGCTGAGCACGAAGGCAGCAGCCTGCGCGTGAATGACTGGAGGGGCGATATTCAGGCGTGCTGGGAACTCTTTCCGGATGTCATAAATCACTTGGAGTCCCAGAGACGATTCACCGCTCGCGGGTGGAGGTGGGAGCGTTGGGCTCAACTTCACCACTTGACCGGCGAATTCAATGCTGTTGGGCACCCGGAGATCCACGCATCGTCTTTCAACCGGCTTCCACAATGGCCAACGACTGGACGCCTTGCGACCAACGCAGCCGTTGACGCCCGCGCTGTCTATGCCACACTCATGGGCGCAATCCAAGGACGGACTAGCGCGGTAGATCGCAGAGCTAGCTGCCAATAGTTGGCGTGCCTCAGGGATCTTCGGCTCGCGAATGCATACGGTCCAGTTTGTCGAGCACCGGCAATCCGCGCTCGACTTTGCCACGGGCCGCTCGCAACCGGAAGCACATCTCGGTATCGTGCTCGGTCAACGCACGGATGGAGAGTTCCTCCATCAGTTTGTTCACGCTCACGCCGCGTTGCGCGGCCATCGCCGCCAAGCGATCTCGATGGGCATCAGGCACCCGGATCGTCAATGTCGCCATGTCAGTCATCCTCCTTGCCCCTGCGGATTTGCCGCTCCGCCCGACCGTCTCACTTCCAATCAAGATGCTCGCGAAGAAATCGAAACGTGCCTTCGCCGTGGATCTCGTGAGGTCCGTCGAAGAATTCGATCTCGGCCCGGTCGCCTAGTCCAAGCCGGTTGTAGAATCGCCGGACTTTCGCGAATTCGTAGGCGACCCACTCGTCCGGGGCAACGCCATCGGAATGCCCTCGCTCCACCATGAACGGTCGCGGTGCCATCAAGGTGGCCAGTTCCGAGTAGTTGGTGACGTTGGCGAAATTGAACTCGAGCATGTCGTACTCATGCGTGAACAAGTAGCTGTAGCGATCCGTCGTGCTCGTGTTCTTCCAGACCCACTCGTTGAAATCCGCTGAGCAGATCGACAGGGCATAGTCGTCGAGCAGCGGGGGAATCCGCATCGCCGTCTTGCCCCCGTACGAAAGGCCGTAGAAGCCGATCCGGTCCTCGTCCACGAACGGCAGCGACTTGAGCCAGGCCAGCGTCTGCTGGTGCTGCCCCACGATGAACGAATACAGCGAGAGCTTCAATGGATGGGCTTTGCGCCAGACCTGCCTGAACCGGTCCCGACCGATGTACGGGTTTTGCGGAGCGTAGACCACGAATCCCTCTTGTGCCAAGCGTGCGCCGTACCGGTGATACGCACGATGGTCGATGTCGGGGTCGGCGAGTTCCGTTGGGCGCCCTTCCAGCCCGTGCTGGGCGACCACGACGGGTCGACGCTCGCCTGGACGCAGCCCTTTGGGAATCAAGAGGACGCCGTATGCGAAGACATCCTCCCAGACATCGAGCACGACTTCGTAGCCTTCGAAATCGGCGTGATCGTAGATTCGGCGGGTCCTCGGGCTGGCTGGCCGGTTCGGCTCCGGCAAGCGGCCGATGACTTCGTCCCAGATGTAATCGCGGTAGGACTGTGTCGAATCTCTCCAAGCGCGAACCGACGAGGCATCGGCATTGGCCCAGAATTCACTCCGGCGTTTCGGCGAGTCCCGGACCAGCCCATGGTTGAAATCGACAATTTGCTCGAACTGGCGACGCATCCGCTTGTCTGGGTCCGGCAGGGCGGCCAGCGTCATGAGGTCCGCGGTGGAGGGAGGCAACTCCGGGGCATCGATCAGCAGTCGCAGTGCCGTCTCTGAGCCTGGCTCCGGACCTTCTTCGACCAGAAAAATGTTGTTCGAGCCAAGTTGCTCGTAGGTTCGCTTGGCCCGGTCGAACTCTCGGCGCACCGAATCGATTGGAGGAGAAACCAGCCGACCCGAGGCCGCCCGGTCCGCGTTGGGAGCGGGAGCGGGCGGAGGCTGCAAGACCTCTGGACCGTGCGATGATTCGATCGTCAGGGTTCGCGGCGCGATCAGACCGGCGATCTCCGCATCGCCGAATTCAGTCAGCAAGCTCCAGACATTGCGGTCGATTGTCTCCTGCCACAGGCTCTCCCGTTCTTGGAAGTAGCCGCTAACGACCACCGAGGCGATCCGCCTGTCGAGAGCCGCCGCGTACAGCGCCAGCAGTCCGCCTTCTCCGTAGCCGATGATCCCGATAGGAGATTCGTGCTCGCGGTTTCGGGATTCAAAGAAGTCGATGGCGGCGAGAACTTTCTGAATCTCATAACCGGCGATGTGGCGGCCCAGTTCGTAACTCATGCGGAACAGGAACTCGCGGTGCGGAAGGTTGGATTCACGTATCCCGCTGAGCCCCGTCCAGCTCGCCGTCCGATCGATCAGGGTCGGGACGATCACTTGGCAGCCGTTCTCCGCCAGCCGGCGGGCGAACTGAGATCGAGGGGCAATGCCGGGCTGCACTCCCGCGAGCATTTCCGGAGACCATGACGCGTCTGGAATTGCGACGACCCGCGCTCGCGGCGGCGAGTTCGGTTGCAGCAGCAGGCCCTCTCCGAAGACCCCTGGCAGAGCTTCCCAGCGAACTGCGCTCACTTCGTATCCTTCGGCTGCGGCAATCTTCGACGGTCGGCCGGTGGTAGCGACCAGTTCAAGGGCGTCGACCTGCAGGCGAGGGTCGACCACGCCCAGGATTGTCTTGAGATGCTCCCGGTTCGCTTCGACCGACCGTACATACGCGGCCGGGGAACTGAAATCACGATTCCAAAACCGATCCCGGCTCGATGCGGCCAGTTGCGATGCCTTGTCGAGGTAGCGGTGAATCCCCTCCACCATCTCGGCAGCTAGGTCCTGCGAGGTCTCGAGTGGTTGCGTGTCAGGTAGAACTGTCTGCGCCGCCGTTCCCGTGATCAGCGCGAGTGCCGCTGCGAGGACGCGGATGAGTGCCTTCGGGTCGGTCATTGTATTGATTGATCGGCAGCGCCGCCCAAGTGGCTCGGTTGGAACCGTCCGCGGTCCGCCGGCCGTCTTGGCACTACCCCTCGCGAATCTTCCTCTTTCCCTCGTCGTACACCACGCGGCTGCCACGCACGAAGCTCTCGTCGGCTAGGATCGCTGCGATCGAGTGGCTGTAGCCGGCCTCGATCGGAGCGTTCGGCGTCTTCCTCGTGCGCACGCACTCCAAGAAGTTGAGCATGTGCGGAACGCTCTCAGAGTTTCCGATGGTCTCTCCCTCGCGAATCCGGTCTTCGGCTTCCACGGTCTTCCCGCTAATCACGAACGGATCTCCCCAGCGAGTTGCGTCCATTTCCCCACGAGATCCGAAAAATTTCAGGTAGCTGTGCCCGCGCACGCCGAAAGTCGAGCAATAGCGCACGAGAAAGCCTTCCTTCGGATACTCCAAGGTGGTCTCTACCGAGTCAGGAACGTCGAAGCCGTCCTGGTTCCAGCGGAAGCCGCCCGCCATCGTGACAGCCCGGGCAGGCGGCCCCGCTCCCGTGACGTAGTGGACGAGATCGAAGAAATGCACGCCGAGATTACTGTGCGGCCCTTGCGAGAAATCTCGATAGCCGAACCAGCCCGCGTACTGCTGCGCATCCCAGGGCCGTGGCTTTCGGTGCATCAGGAAGCGCCTCCAGTCGGTGTCGTTCTCCTCCAATCGGCGCTCGGCGTACCGATACCAATAGGGCTTGTAGGAATTGCGCGACTGCTCGATCTTGAAGATGTCGCCCAATCCGCCCGCTTGGACAAACGCCCGCGCTGCGACCGAGGATGGGAAGCTGCGCACCTGCGTTCCCATCTGCACGACGCAATCCGAGGCCTTCACAGTGTCGTAGGCCCGCTTGAGTTCTTTGAGATCCATTGCCAGCGGCTTTTCGACGTAAGTGTCCTTGCCTGCCCGCGTCGCGTCGATGAGCTGCCTGCAGTGCTGGTGATCCGGTGTCCCGACGATGACAGCGTCGATATCGTCACGTGCGAGCAAGTCTTCGTAAGCGTGGACTTGGGCGGGGACGGATCCTCCCGAGCTCTTGACTCTCGCCGCCGCAGCCTCTCGGTGGGCTTGCCAGATGTCGCAAACCGCACGCACCTCCGCATTGGCGGGTCCCTGAAACTCCAGCACCTGAGCGAGTAGATTCCTTCGGCCGCAACCGATGATCCCGACGCCTATGCGGTCATTCGAGCCAAGAGTACGGTTCGCGCTGAGAGCCGCCATCCCGGAGCCCGCAACGAAGTTTCTTCGAGTCATGCCGTGAGTATATCTGTGCTGCGCCTGGCAGGGCAGTTCCAATGACCCCATGGCCGCAACTCTTGACCCCAAAAGCCGGATGATGTCTGCTGCTAGAGCTGCTCGGCAGAGCACTCCGTGTAATCCAGCGGCGCTTGGGCTCTTGACAACCCCAGCCCTCCTCGTTACGCTTCCTCTTGCACTTGCACCCGCTTAGGCGCTCCCAGTGTTTGGCTTCCCAGTGCAACCGGCGCGATTCGGATGAGATCCGTTTGGAAGAAATGAGTTCGCCCCGCGTTCTGGAATCGGATTCGACGGCAGGACGGCCCGTGGCGCTCGACCGTCGCCAGTTTCTCGGGCTCAGCGCCGCCGCGCTGGCGTCCCAGGCATGTTCGGCCAATCATGAACCGACCAGCGAGACCGCGAAGCCGAACGTGCTGTTCCTAGCCGTTGATGACCTCAATTCATGGCTTGGGTGCATGAACGGACACCCTCAAACGAGGACTCCGAACATGGATCGCCTCGCGGCGCGCGGCGTTGTGTTCCACAATGCGCACTGTCAGGCGCCGATATGCGGGCCGTCCCGGGCGAGTCTGATGTCGGGCTATCTGCCTTCCACCACGGGCATTTACGGCCAGATCAGCGATCGCGATCTCCGCGAGGCCTCGCCCGAGACCGGTTCCACGCCGTTCCTGCCGGAGTGGTTCGCTCGGAATGGTTTCCACACCATGGGGGTCGGCAAGCTCTTCCACGGGCACGCTCCCGATGGTGCGTTCGCCGAGTCCGGCGGCCGCGAGTCGGGTTTCGGTCCGAGACCGGAGAAGCGCATTAACTGGGACAGGGACAAGACCAGCACGGATTGGGGGCCATTCCCCGAGACCGACGAAGAGATGCCGGACTTCCGAACCGCACAGTGGGCGGTTGAGAGACTGGGGCGAGACCACGAAGCGCCCTTTTTCCTCGCGGCAGGCTTCCTGCGGCCGCACGTCCCTTGGCATGTACCGAAGAAATGGTTCGACCTTTTCCCGCCCGATGACTTGGAGATGCCACCCTATCGGCCGGGCGATCAGGACGACGTGCCGACGATCTCTCGCGAACTCCACGCCTTGCCGATGATGCCGACGACGGAATGGGCTATCGAGTCCGATCAATGGAAGTACATCGTGCAAGCGTATCTGGCATGCATCGCTTTCGTGGACGCGCAGGTCGGCAAGGTGCTGGACGCTCTCGATGCCAGCCCGTATGCCGACAACACCTATGTCGTGCTGTGGGGTGACCACGGCTACCACATCGGCGAGAAGAATCGCTTTGGAAAGCACTCGGTGTGGGAAGAGGCCACCAGGACTCCGCTGATCGTGGCCGGTCCGGGGATCGCTGTGGGAAGCACGCGCAAGCCGGCCGGTCTGATCGACCTCTACCCCACGCTCACGGATCTTTGCGGGCTGCCCTCGAATGCGGCGAACGAAGGCCACAGCTTACGAACAGTGCTGGAAGATCCGAATTCCGCCGACTGGCCGCACGCCGCTTTGACGACATACGGCCGCAACAATCACGGGGTACGTGACGAGCGTTACCGCTACATCCGCTACGAGGACGGGTCGGAGGAACTCTACGATCACGAAGACGACGCGCACGAGTGGAACAATATCGCGGACGACCCAGCCTATGGAGAAGTCAAGCAGCGGTTGGCCGCCCACCTGCCCGAGCTGAACGTGCCGTGGTCGGAGAAGTCGGTGTACGACTACAACGAATATTTGGAGGCTCATCGAGAACGGAATCTTTGAGCGAGCCCTGACGCTTGACGCTCTCACGACTACGACGCCCAATTCAGCGAGAGCAGAGCAAGCGGTCGTCGTATCATTCATGCGGATGCAACCCACCGGTATTCTTCACGCTCTAGTCGTTGCGCTCCTGCTGCCAGCGTTCCACGCGCAGCCGGCATTTGCCTCGCAGCATGCCGACCGGGCGAAACCCAACATCGTCCTAATCTTCATCGACGATCTGGGCTACGGCGATATCGGACCGTTCGGCTCGACGGTCAACAAGACCCCTCATCTTGACCGTATGGCGGCGGAAGGATTGCTGCTCCGCCAGTTCTACGTCTCGAACACCAACTGCACGCCTTCGCGCGCGGCCCTGATGACCGGGACCTTCGCCCATCGCATCGGCATGGACGGCGATGTGCTGTTTCCCGGAGAGCGTCGCGGACTGAGCCAGGACGAGACGACCATCGCGGAGATCATGCAGCAAGCGGGCTACGTCACCGGCGCCTTTGGCAAGTGGCACTTGGGCGACCAGGCAGAGCACTTGCCGATCGAGCACGGGTTTGACGAGTTCTTTGGAATCCCTTATTCGAACGACATGTGGCCGGGGAACCTGAGAGGCCATCGTCACACCAAAGAGCCCTACACGCCCCTGCCAGTTATTCGGGACGACCGGGTGGTCGCGTACGTGGCTGACGGCGCGGATCAGTCGTTGCTTTGCGAGGCCGTCACTGACGAGGCGATCGAGTTCATCGAGCGGCACCGGGATGAGAGGTTCTTCGTCTATTTGCCTCACGCCTATGTGCATAGACCTCGATTCGCGCGCCCGGAGATTGCGGACCGGGCGCACGGGAGCGTGAATCGCGCTGTCGTGGAGGAAGTCGACGACAGCGTGGGGCGCGTCCTCGGCACCCTGCGCGCGCTCGATCTCACGGAAAAGACGTTGGTCATTTTTACATCGGACAATGGCGGCGCCACAGGCATGAGCATGGGCCCGCTACGAGGCGGCAAGGGCGGTCCCAAGTACGAAGGCCATATGCGCGTGCCGACAATCTCGTGGTGGCCGGGCACAGTCCCGGCGGGAGGGATGACGGATGAGATCGTTACGGCAGTGGATATCTTGCCCTCGTTGGCGACCCTCGTCGGTTCGAATCTGCCCTCCCTCCGCATAGACGGAAAGAACGCACTCGACGTCTTGCTCGGCAAGCAGAACGCACGTTCGCCGCATGAGCTGCTTTTCTACGAAGACGAAGGCCTGCGTCGCGGCCGTTGGAAGCTTGTTCTGGGAGAGTCCGGGGCGTTTGAACTGTACGACTTGGATGCAGACATTGGTGAGACGACCGATGTTGCAGCCGCGCATCCGGCGCTCGTCAAGGAGTTACGGGCACTACTTGCGGATCACGCGGCGGAAATCGCAGCCAACCTGAGACCGGCCGCCAAAGCCGAGACAGCTCGGCCCCTGATCGCAGAGCCCGGCAGTCTTCCCAAACTGCGTGAGCGAATGGGCATCGCCGACTTCGATGCCGTTCCAGAGCGCCGGTGAACCTGTTGCGCGCGCGTGTTGGGGAGACCGGCGCAGCCGGAATTCGTGGTTGGCATGCCACAGAAAATCGTAACTGCCAAGCTGCTTGGCAGGCACAAGCCCTGATCAGTGGGATGGCTGGGATTCCACTTTCGCCAGAAGGGCCGCCGGCCCTTGCAGCAAGACCTCGATGCGGTTCAAGCCCTGCTTCCGCGCGGTGGATAACAGGCTGCGGAGGGTCGCGAAATCGTGCGCCCCCTGCTCGGACCGAAACCCGCTCGAGATCATCATCCGCAGCCTCATCATGCGCAGATCCTGCTCAGCCTGATTGTTCGTGAACGGCACCCGATCATCCTTCAGAAAGCGCAGCACGGATTCCCGCCGATCCCTCAGCCGGAATACCAGATTATGCCCCGGTCGGCGCTTCTTGCGGCCCTGCCGCCCGCTGAGCAAGGCAGGCAGCGCCTGGTGATGGGCCAACGCCTCCCGCAGCAACTGGTCGTAGCGTCGCTCGATCCGCTCCAGCAGTGAGCGCGGCAACGCCTGGCAGCAGAGCAGAGAGAGTCCACAACTCGCGGTGTAGACTTAAGTTAGGCAAGTGCTTCGAACGGACCGACCGACGTATTGAAAATGAACAGCATGAGGTTCCACTGGGAGGGATGCTCGCTCGCCCGTGTCTCGGCAGCCATCGGTGCGCGATTATCCGTATAACAGAGAGGGAAGAGAGGGGCTTAGGCCAATGCGTGTGACCCGGATCGAGATCTGGAACTTTCGCTCGATCCAGCATCTCTCTGTAGAACTTGGGGATACCACTGTGTTTGTGGGCCCAAACAATGCAGGCAAGACCGCGATCTTGGATGCCATCCGCTTCGCGCTGACCCGACGATGGGGGCAGCGAGGCACTGGGTTCACCGAGTACGACATCCACTTGTCAACCGACAACGATGACCCAAAGGCATCCGAGGGTGTGCGCATTGAGATTCAAGCAGAAGAAGGCCGCCAGAACGAGTGGCCCGAATCAGTGGCGCAGGACCTTGGCGAAATCGTTCAACTGGACCTCGCCACTGGCCTCCGCTCAATCATCCTGCGGGTGCGGTGTGCTTGGAACACCGAGACTGCGGCGTTTGAACCGGTCTGGGAGTTCCTCAACGCGAAAGGCGAAGCCCTTGGCGGTGGCGGCACACGACGCACAAATCTAGAACGCTTCTGGCGTTACCTAGCGGTGTTCTACCTCGGTGCATTGCGGGATGCCAAGGACGAGTTCTCGCCACGCTCTCAATTTTGGGGACGCCTCCTTACGGCACTCGAGATTCCAGCTGGATTGGAGACTCGGGCGCTTCGGATCCTTGACCTGCTGAATCGCAGGATCATCGACGCGGATCCCCGCCTAGCGGAAATCGCCCGGACGTTGTCCAGCACAACCAAGATTGCCGCACGGGGACACGACGGAGAGGTGGACCTCCGGATGGTTCCACTCAAGACGTGGGACTTGCTCTCTAGAGCCGAAATCATTCTTCGGAACGAATCCAATACACCGTGGCTTCCGCTCCGCCGACAAGGCCAAGGGATCCAAAGCCTTTCGGTGATCTTCTTGTTCCGCGCCTTCGTTGACCACCTCCTAGCTGAGTTCTACGAGAGCGATTCGGAGCCGGTTCTCGCCCTGGAAGAGCCCGAAACGCACCTGCACCCCCAAGCGGCACGATCACTTTGGACTCACATCCGTGACTTGCCCGGCCAGAAGATCGTTACAACGCATTCTCCCTACTTCGTCCAGCATGCGCCATTTCGCGATCTTCGAATAGTACAGCTGTCGTCGGAAGGCACCCGAGTGCGATCACTTCCGCCGAACTTCGCTGTACAAGTCCCTCCCCTAGCAGGCATAGCGGATATCGCCGAGCAGTCCAGCGGCCAGATCGAGTACGCGCCTGCATCCAACACGCTCACGGTCAATGGCGCACTCACCGAGAGCGACTATCGGAAGCTGCTCAGGCTTTCTGGAAACCGTGCAGACCGTGAAGCGATCGGCGAGTCCTTGCGGAGGTTGCGGGATCAGTCGTCCTCCTACATCGACGATTCCGAGCTTGAAGCCCTTGAGACCTTCGCAAGACGAATGAGGGGAGAGATTTTCTTCTCTCGCGCCTGGATACTCGTGGAGGGACAGGCAGACTACCTGATCGTCAATGCGGTCGCAACAGCGATGGACTTTGACCTCGACGAGCACGGTGTTTCCGTGATTGACACCAAGAACAACGGCCGACCGGACACGTTCGCAGTACTCGGACGTGCATTGGGAGTTCCGTGGCTCGCGGTGTTCGATGGAGACGATGCAGGAAATGCGTACATCAAGTCGATTCGGGTTCGCGGATTCGACGATGCCGAAATCAACGGGTCTTGCCACACGCACCCTGCCGGAGACCTCGAACAGCAGCTCCTCGCCGATGGGCTCGGCCCCGAGGCCCGCGACGCTCTAGCACTACTTGGAGTCGAGAATGCTGGCGCACTCCGCAATCAGGACGTCTTGAAGTATCTCCACGACAACAAGACTGCATACGCCGCTATCCTCGCCAAGCGCATCGTCGACAGCCCAAGCTTGCTTGAGCGATGCCCATCGGCATTTCGAGAGGCCATCGATCAACTCAGGGAACTCGCATGACCGACCAAAGCATCGACGGAGCTCTCACCGATCTCACCGATATCCAGCGGGCAGCCGTGGATTGGGCGGACGGAGCACTGCTGGTGCTCGCCGGCCCGGGTTCCGGCAAGACTCGCGTACTCACGTGTCGCATCGAGCGCTTGTTGCAGTCGTCGCAGGACCAGCACTTTCGTGTCCTAGCTTTGACCTTTACGAATCGAGCCGCCGATGAGATGGCGAGTCGCCTCACTATGCTGGCACCCGGCCTCCAACGTCGGGCCAACATTTGCACATTCCACGGGCTTTG
This sequence comes from Bryobacterales bacterium, assembly GCA_965207255.1. Lineage (GTDB taxonomy): Bacteria > Acidobacteriota > Terriglobia > Bryobacterales > UBA6623 > VXMF01. The sequence goes on from OZ242276.1 coordinate 4,926,919, forward strand.
TGCCCAAGTGCTTCGGCAACACGGCGTGCACCTGGGAATCAGGCCGGACTTTGCCATCTATTCGAAAATTGAGGACCGGCGGTGCATCCTCAGGGATGCCTTGCTGCGGGACGGTCAGCGCGAGAGCGCACTCGCAGGTGAACGCCTACTCCCCGCGATCGACCGGCTAAAGGCGCAACTGGTGGAGCCAAAGGATGCACTGCGACGCATTGAAGCGTCGAACGGCAATCTTGCTATCGACGCTGAACGCGTGGCGATGGCCTACAAGCTGTACGAGGACGAAATTCGCCGCCTCAACGCACTTGACTTTCATTCTCTGATCCTAGAAGCCAACCGTCTATTCAGCTTCCCGGCACTAGCGGCGCATTTCCAGAAATCCTATCCATACTGGCTGGTCGACGAGTTCCAAGACACTAATGGCGCTCAGTACACGCTTCTCCGCACAATGGCGGCTAAGGGGTTCTGCAATGTCTTCGCCGTAGCCGACGACGATCAGACGATTTTTGAATGGAGCGGTGCTAACACTCGCCGGATTCGCGAGTTCGTCAATGACTTTGGCTGCGAGACCATGCAGTTCCCGACAAACTTCCGCTGTCCGCCGAGCATTGTCGTTGCCGCGAACCGTCTTGTTCTGTTCAACGCCAATCGGATCCGAGACAAACAGCCGACCGCATCGGGACGGGACGACTCCGCCGAGTTCCACGAAGAGCGGGTCTCGTACCGTGAGTTTGAATCGGAAGCCCAAGAAGCGGTTGGCATTGCGGACGAGATCAAGCTCTTGGATCACAGCTCGCGTGGCCAGACAGCCGTGCTCGCTCGCAACACGGCACTGCTGGAAGCGATTAGAGAGGCCCTGATGAAGAACGGCGTCCCGGCGGCGATAGCAAAGCGCCGCGACGACTTCTTGTCGCCACAGATGCGATGGCTCGTCACCTGCCTCAGGCAGATCAAGCGTCCAATGGACGGACGGAACATTATCGTATTGGCAGAGACGTTCGCTCGCTTCACAGGATGCGAAGTGGATCCCGACGAACTGGTGGCGACAGCAGAAACCGAGGGTGTGACGTATCTCTCGGCTTGGCTGTACCTGGCACGCGAAACCTCCGCTCCCGATATCGGACAATCGCTACTAGAACTGATCGACCAGCTTGTCTCCGGGACCAGCAGTCACCAAGCAACAGTAAAACAGGTGTTGAGTCATTTTGGGGAATATGGCCCAGGCACCGACCTCGAAGATGATCTCAATGCCTGGCGCCAGATTGAACGTGAAATCCGGAGAACAAGGGGGGCCGTGCCTTTGGATCAGTTCTTACAGGAACTCGACATGCGATCAAGGGAACCCGCTGTGTCCACCGGAACTGTCTACTTGGCGACGATACACGGGGCCAAGGGTCGCGAATTCGAAATTGTGTATCTGATTGGCATGGCGGAAGAGATACTGCCTTCTTGGCACAGTATCAAAAGGGGAGACGACAGCGCGGAAATCGAAGAAGAGCGCCGCGCTTGCTTCGTAGCCATTACCCGGGCGAAGGCGCGCTTGATTCTCTCCAGGGCGCGCCAATATAGAGGATGGGCCAAGGAACCATCTCGGTTCTTGGAAGAGATGGGTGTCGAAACCCACTGATTCGACCGTCGCGGACGAATCACTCCACACCAAGGCACCCCGCACCGCCTTGGAGGGAATCGATGCAAGCCCTTGAGTTCGACCTCAAGCGGGAGGACGCTGACGGTATCAAGGGTTCTGAATTGGCCTGCACTTGGGCGTCGCTCAGGGTTCGGGTCAACAATTCGGCCCTAACGATGGTCGTGGATCCCTCCGACCATCGGATTCGGGACCGCATTCACGCGCCGCTCTATCCTCTCGCGAAGTGGCTCGCCACGAATTAGTGGTCCTTACTCTATGAATCCGAAGAGGGGGGCTCCTTTCTGGCGCGACACAGGTTTGGCCCAGTGCGGGAGGGCTACCGATTTCCGAACATGCAATTGTTGTCTTTCGATACCGCGGCTCGTGTGACCTGGAAGCACGACAGCTTCCGGTGGACCGGCCTAGAGTTTTTCGACCGCGGCAACTACCCAGGTGCTCGGCAGGCACAAGTCCTGATCAGCGGGATAGCTGAGATTCCACCCTCGCCAGAAGGGCCGCCGGCCCTCGCAGCAAGACCTCGATGCGGTTCAACACTTGGTTCCGTGCGGTGGATAATACGCTGCGGAGGGTCGTGAAATCGCGGGCCACCTGCTCGGACCGGAACCCACCCGAGATCTTCATCCGCAGCTTGATCATGCGCAGATCCTGCTTAGCCTGATTGTTCGCGAACGGCACCCGCTCATCCCTCAGAAAGCGCAGCGCGAATGCCCGCCGGTCCCTCAGCCGCAACGCCAGATTATGCTCCGGTCGGCGCTTCTTGCGGTCCCGCTGCCCGCTGAGCAAGGCAGGCAGCGCTTGGTGGTGGGCCAACGCCTCCCCCAGCAACTGGTCGTAGCGCCGCTGGATCCGCTCCAGCAGTGAGCGCGGCAACGCATGGCCCCGCTGCCGAGTGATCCAAACCGCCCGGTTCGCCCGCCTCGGCAACTGTTGCAGCGGTCGTGCCTAGGCTTCCCCGTCCAACTCTGCCAAGGCCTCTAGCTCCCGCGGATGATGGGGCGTTGCACATCGCGTGCGGCACCCGCTTGACATTGAAATACGACGCCTAGTGATCATGCATCCGAATCCCCCGTAGACCCTCCAGCAGCCTGTCCCGCTGCGCACTCGTGCGGGATAACGTCAGCCGCGGCGTACTCAACACGTGCAGCCACTGGGTCTGGCCTCCGATCCGGAAGCCCGTCTCGTCCAGATGCTTCACCCCTTGCGCACTCGCCAACAGATCGCGCACCCGTTCGCTGAAACCCCGCCAGGCTTGGGCCGCCTTGCGGCTCATCCCCGCCCGCGTCGCGGCGCAGACCGATACACCGAACAGGTCTCGGAACACCTCCGCCAGCCGCTGCTCGGGCAGGTAACGCGCATTCTGCAAGTACACCGCCGTGGCAGCCACGCGCGGCCCGCATTGCACCGGCGCAGCAACGCCCTCCGGGAACGCTGCCCGCGTCACGCGACTACACACCGCGCAACGGCAGGCCTGCGCCTAATGTTCGGCCACCTCCCACGGCCGTGGCGGGGGCAAATCGAAGACCTGCCGACGCTGAGGCTCGCCCTCGATGTCGTCCGCCGTCAACTCCGACCCGCAATCCGCACAACTCTCCGACAGGTTGGTCTGGGTCCGATCCGGTCTTTCGGTCTGGCTCAGCGTCGCGCCCTTGTGTCCGCGCTGCCCGGCCGATGGCTTGGCCGGCCCATCGCTGGACGGCGGCTTGCCGCTGTAGCCAGCGGCCATTCCTACCTCTGGTCTCCTACGCACTACCCGCCCGCTTCACGCGCTTTGCCGTTCGTTACGGCTCAAGTCATTTCTGGCGCCGGTACCTAGGCAGTTACAGAGAATCTCCGGTTTCTGTAGGGTAGGGAAGAGATGCGCCCAATGTTACAACTCGTCCGCGCTCATGTCGCCATCTCGATCAGCGCTGTAGCCGCACTGACGGCCTCCGCGGCATTCGCCGCAGCAGCGCCAAAGCCGAATGTCATCGTCGTCATGACCGACGATCAGGGCTATGGCGACCTCTCCGCCCACGGAAATCCCGTGCTCAGGACGCCGAGTATGGACAAGCTCCACTCGCAGAGCGTTCGATTCACCGATTTCCACGTTGCGCCCATGTGCACCCCCAGCCGCGGCCAACTGCTGAGCGGACGAGACGCGATTGACAACGGTGCTTCGTTCGTTTGCATGGGCAGGTCGCTGATCCGGGAGGACTTGCCCACAATGGCGCAGATCTTCCGCGGCGCTGGCTACGCAACAGGGCACTTCGGCAAGTGGCACTTGGGTGACAACTACCCGTTTCGCCCGCAAGACCGCGGGTTTCAGGAGACCGTGCATCACGGCGCTTGGGGGATCACGTCTCTGGCCGACTACTTCGGCAACGATTACTTCAATGACCACTACCGCCACAACCGCCGCATCGAGCAGTATGCGGGCTACTGCACCGACGTTTGGTTTGAGGAAGCGATGGCTTGGATCCGGCGTCAGGCCCAAGACGAGAAACCGTTCTTGGTCTACCTGCCGACCAACGCTCCGCATGTGCCGCTGTGGGCACCACAGAAGTACATTGACCCGTATCTGGGGAAAGTCGAATCGCGGATCGCGAAGTTCTTCGGGATGATCGCCTCGATTGACGAAAACATGGGCCGACTCACCGCGCTTCTCGACGAACTGGAGATCGCCGATGACACGATCTTCGTCTTCCTTGGCGACAACGGGACGGCGCAGGGCGAGACCGTTTTCAATGCGGGGATGCGAGGCAAGAAGCGGTCCCTCTATGAAGGCGGCCACCGCGTGCCGCTGTTCTTGCGCTGGCCGGCCGGCGATATCGGAGACCCGCGCGACATAGATGCCTTGACGCACGTGCAGGACGTGTTGCCGACGCTGCTGGATCTCACCGGCGTGCAGGCACCAGCCGACGCCGCATTCGATGGTGTCAGCCTCGCGCCGCTGCTGCGGACCGGGGAGCAGGATCTGAGCGAGCGCATGTTAGTTGCGCAATACGGCGGCATCTTTGAAAAGCATCGCGACGCGGCGGTGATGTGGAACAAGTGGCGCTTGGTCAACGGGAAAGAGCTGTACGACGTCGGCAAGGATCCGGGACAGACTAGGGACGTCGGCGGGGAGTTTCCCGACACGGCGGCCAAGATGCGTGCCCACTACGATCAATGGTGGGACGAACTAATGCCGGCGGCCGAGGCGTATCAACCTATCGTCGTCGGTGCGGGCGCCGAAAACCCCACGCGGCTGAGCGCTTCGGACTGGAACGGCGTCTACTGCGACAATCCCGGCTGCGTGCGAGGCGGCCAAGCCCTGTCGGGCCCGTGGAGCATCCGGGTCGAACGGCCCGGCCGGTATCGCTTCTCGCTGCGTCGCTGGCCAAAGGAGTCCGGCCTTGCTATGAGGGCCCCGGCTCCGCCGCTCAAGGGCGAATACGGGGACCTGATGGCAGGGAAGGCACTGCCGATTACCCAAGCCCGGCTGCGCATTGGCGAGGTGGAGTTGCGGCAACGAGTCAGCGGGGACGATCAGGAAGTGGTTTTCGAGACTGAGTTGGAGCCGGGTGTAAGGCAGCTCCAGAGCTGGCTTCTCGATCGAGGCGGGGATCTGCTGGCCGGAGCCTACTACTTGGAAGTCGAGCGCCTGATCAGCAAGGCTCAGGGGACGGACTCCTCATCCCTGTGCCCGCCGACCGATTCCTCCTGTATCGGCGGGAAAAACTGATGCGTCTGCCGCCTTGGTACTGATGCCTAGGCAACAGGCGTTTCCAAGGGATTCGGTAGGCGACAACACCCGTGGCGCTATATGCTACCTAACTTCGTGAGGTTGCCACAGTACTGTATGCAGCATGGTTACGGTGCCAAGGACGCTGGCAAGATCGTCCCGCGCGGCAGGATAGGGCTGCCACGCGGTCAACTCCTCAGTTGAGACTTTTGTCGGCGCGGTGCAGCTTACCTGCCGGAGTCACTTGGAGAGGGTGATCGCTTCATTCGGATTCGAACTCGGTTGAGCGCCATCAAATCCCGCCCTGTCGATTCCACCACACGAATGCGCAGCTCCGTGATGCCCTCAGCAAGCTGCATCCTGCCTACCAGATGAGGCTCGAAGAAGGTGCGGCCCGGAGTCGACTGTACGGTTCCCCGCAACTCGCTCCTTCCCACGCCCACCGCGAACGTTCCGCCCGCATCGTCGAGATCGCAACCGTACACCAAGAAGATCTCGTACTCGCCGGCCTCGGCAACATCGATCTTCCAAGCGACGGACTCGCCCGGCTCCTTCCATCCCTCGATCGTGTCCCAGTAGTACCCGCCGAACGTGTACACAGTCGATTCCTCGACCGGGCGGTTGCCGAGCGGTGCCGGCGGCACCGGACCACGGTGGCGCAACTGAGTGACGCTTGCGTGCTGCCCCTTGTGGCGCGCCCAACTCGGCAGGAGGTCGATGGGATCCTCCAATCTCTCACCCACCGGAATTGCAACGGGCTCGAAGGTCTTCCCGCCAGTCACATCAGCCAGCCATTCCACGAACTCCTGTCGCAGCGAATCGGCGATTTCCGGCTCGTGCTCGGCGATATCGCGTTGCTCGCCCGGGTCTGACTCCAGATCGTACAGTTCGCTCCCAATGAGCTTGTACCGAGGGCCGGCGACGGCCCAGCGCGACTCGACGCTCGGTGCATGACGGTCCCAGATGTGAAAGAGCCGGTCGTGCGGGCTCTTGTGCGTTTCGCCTGTAAGCAGCGACAGTAAGCTCTTCCCGTCGAGCGAACCCTCCGCCTCTGCATCGCCACCCGCGATTTCGAGCAGTGTCGGGAACAGGTCAAGATGGGAGCCCCTGGCGGCTGTCTTGCGCCCCGCCTCGAATCGGCTTGGCCACCTTGCGAAGAAGGGCGACCGTACGCCCCCCTCGTAGACAGAGGCCTTTCCGCCCCTGAGGCCTGCCCGGTAGTGGCGGCTGACACCCCCGTTGTCGCTCATGAAGAATACGACAGTGTCCTGCTTGATGCCGGCCGAGTCAACGACATCGAGCAGGCGCCCGATCGCTGCATCGCATTGCTCTATCAGCCCATAGATGCGGGCATCGTTGCTGCCCACGCCCTTGGCCCGGTACTTCTCGTGCAGAGCATCCGAGACGAGCAGGGGGGAGTGCGGCACGTTATAGGCCAGATACAGGAAGAATGGTTGGTTTCGACTCGAACGGACGAAAGTAGACGCCGCGTCTGTCAGCACATCGGTGATGTGTCCTCTGACGCTGACCGGGCGACCGTCTCTCAGCAGCGCGTCCGGCTCCCAGTAGCGCTCCGTGTGGCCAGCCGAGAAGAATATAGACTCGTCGAAGCCGCGCTGGTCTGGGTGGAAGCGGCGGTACTCGCCAAGGTGCCACTTCCCGAAAATGCCTGTCCGGTAGCCGGCTTGCCGCAGCGCCTCCGCCAGAGTTCGCTCTCCGGGATGAAGCGTGTCTCCGCCGAAACGGGTGTTGTAGAGACCAGTGCGAAGGTAGTGGCGGCCCGTCATCAGGCCTGCTCGAGTAGGGGCGCAAACGGGTTGCACGTAAAACCGGGTCAGTTCGACGCCTTCGGCTGCCAGGCGATCTAGGTTTGGCGTTTCGATATCCGGGTTGCCATGGCTTCCGACATCCCACCAGCCTTGATCGTCGGTGACGATCAGCACGATGTTCGGCTTGGTTTCGGCCCCGGACAGCAGAGTTGCGATCCCGAGCGCTGCTGCCAATGTGATTGGTCGCAATTGAGTCACCCTGTCCGCTCACGAGTGTATCCGAGAGCGTGGCCCGGAGGAGGGCCCTGCGCGGTATCTCGAAGTGCCGTCTTGCCCGCTCCGAGGCGACAACGCATGTCAAGCGGCTGAGTTTTCTCGCCCGCTCGATTCGTGAGAGACTCCAGGTGATGACGATGACTCGCACGCACCTGTTTTGCAGCGCGGCGGCGTTTCAAGCATTCCGTGGCCCGAGATCAAGCCAAGGACCTCGATCGGATGGGCAGACTCAGGCGGCATAGCCCGGCTGTGAGCCTTGGTCGGCGTGTGACCTTGCTGTCCGAATCGGCATCTTGAACCTATGATCCCGCTCACTTCGAGAGGGGCCATTCTCGAGGCCATCGCGCTCCTCGCGTTTACCATGGTCTCGGGCGCTTGTTCGCATTCGCCGTCGTTCGTAGCCGGACCAGTGCTACAGCCCAATCCGAATCCGGCCGTGCCCCTTGCAGCAGTGCTGGAGTTCGAGGCCTCTGTTCCGGTGATCGCTCTGACCGAGGTGACCGATGTTGACCACAAGTGGCAACTCGAGTATGGCCCTGAGCACGATCCAAGCGCAGGTCTGCCGTAACCATTCAGAAGGCGGGGCGCAAGAGGTCGGGAGGGCCGCTTCGGGATCTTGGGGCAGCGTCTAGCGGGAGTGGGCAGGGCGTGAGGGCCCGAGCAGGACTGCCCGCCAGTCGCGCTGCAGCGGATACACGAAGACGGCCTTGGGCGTCTCCGCTGGCACGGTGCCCATGGCACGGCGCATTTGGGTTTGTCCTAGGTAGTGCCAGATCGAGGCCCGGTAGCAGGTGCCCGCGTCCGGCTGGCTGACATAAGTTTCCAGCAACACGGACACCGGACGCCACACCAAGGTTCCGGCTGCCCATTTTGAATATGTTTCGAACGTGGTCCTAGGACAGTACAGGGATCATTTCGAACAGTCGTTCAATTTCGCCTAGTTCAGCGCCGTTAACGCGGCATTTCCACTTCGCAACACGATCGAGCTCGAAGCACTTGACCTGGTTCGTCGGTTCGGCTTGCCGGCTACCCGCTTCCGCTTGGGACGATCCGTGCCTGCTCTTCCGTCAAACGACTGTTGGCGGAAGCGTACTTGCGTCGCCGTCCCGGCGACGGCGCATCAAAGCCATGGACCTCATGATGGGATGTTCAGCAAGTTCCGAAGACTGCTTGTAGTGTTGTCCGCGCCTTTTCTCTGCGAACTGGAGGATCCTCCGTGTAACATTCAATGTGAAGTGCTAGAAGTCGAACCCACGGACTATCGGTGTCCGGCACAAAGGACTTCAGCGGGAACTCAGGTAGATTGATGCCACGTCGCAACTTCAATCCGAAACGAAGAGTCGCTCACGGCTGGGACATTGAGAAGCGTAAGAAGCTAGCTGCGCGAGTCAGCTACACGGGGAACCCGGAGCACAAGGAGGCGCCCGGCGACTTCCAACTGACGCCTCCCGTCCAACCGCGTCCAGACAAGTCGAAGTGCGACTGGATAGGGATCCTCGATCGGGCGACGGCGCTGCGACTCTTGAAGAAAGGAGCCCGTCGCGGCCTCGTCAGTCGCCAAGTACGCGGGACCTTCCCCCAGAACATCTGGGCGGTGACCGACGGCGGTGATCCTGTCGAGGCGCAACTGGAGAATGAGAGCGTGGGCACCTATCACGGATATCCGATGCCCGACACAGATCCGTTTAGAGAGGTCGTAATCGGACTCTGGGGCCAGCATGAGCAGCACGTTTAGGATCGATTGCAGATGGGTTGAGCCCACCTCGGGCGGCACGGCGAATCGTCATTTCCTGGCTGAAGTAGGGATTGAGGCCGATGGCGTGCCGGTGACTGCGCTCGCCGACCCCCACACCCGCACCTATCGATCAGGAATCCGGGTGTCCGCATACGATCTCGCCTCGTGGTTCATCGCCAACTGGTGGCGGTTGCGGTGGGAGGCGCAGGGAGAAGGGTTGTCTTGGAACATGAGTCACCGAGTCGGTGCTGCCGGGAACGGCTACTTGTGGCCGGACTTGGAGTTCATTGGCGGTGATGCAACCGTGCAGATCCGATCCAACCCCATCAACTTCGGTACCACCTCCCCATTGCGGTTCTTGAGCGAGGTGGATATTCATGTGCCGGCGCGCGAATTCGAGGATGCGGTCCGAGACTTCGTCGAAAAGGTTGCCTCACGGTTGGAGTCCTGGGACAGTCAAGACGCGGGAGAGATGCAGGGATTCTTGTCTGCTTGGCGCGATCTCGGCCAGGCAATCGAAGATCCAGTATTGAGCTTTGAGCGGGCAATCGAGGCGAGAATGGGATTCGACCCAGAAGAGGCGGAATCGGCTGTGCTCGTTGGCCTTCGCCAGGCTGCGGAGGAGGTAGGCCGGAATCCCGTCGAGGAACTGGCGGCGTCCTCGAAGAGCACGGCACTGGAAGACTTTGAGACACTGTGGCGCGATGTTCGCCAGAGATCGTGCCCGATGAGGCTCGACGTAACCCCGGGCATGAAAGCCAAGGCCGCACACGTTAAGATCCTCAGCCAAAGGCCTTGGAGGAGAGGTGCGGCGCTGGCCGAGCTAGTGCGCCGCGAGTGGTCAATTGACCAAGGCACGGTTGATAACCGAAATTTGGCGGAATTGTGTGAAGTCTCGGTGGACTGGATCCATCATGGAGGCGAAGAAAATGTTCCAATTCCTGCCGGGTTCCGCGCTGGCTCAGGCGATGGCCGACTCGAGGCCTTGCTAAAGAAGCGCCATCCCACTGGCCGGCGATTCGCTCTTGCACGCATCATTGGAGATCACTTGGTGGCGGGAGATGGTGACAGGCTGCTTCCGGTGACGGATACGGGGACCGAGCGGCAGCAATTCCAGCGAGCGTTCGCGCAGGCCTTCCTCTGCCCATTCGAAGCGCTTCGTGACCATCTCGGATCTAAAGTTCCCGACGACGACTTCATCGAGGATGCGGCACAGCACTTCAATGTGTCGTCGTGGCTGATTAGGTCCGCATTGATCAATCACGGAGTGCTGAGCCCTGCGACGCTGACATCGTAACTTGCTGCCCTCAAGCCTGACGGTCGGACGCCGCGCATGCACGAAAAGGGCCGAGCTGGGACGATTGCGAGCTTATAACTCTGAACTAGCCGTAAGTTCTATATGCAACGACCCTCCGTAAGCATTCAGGTTTCGGGGCGCTACAGTTAGGCTCTGCCGCAGAACCACGGGAGTAGCGCAGAGGCAATAGCGTTCCGGGGCAGCCGGAGGAGCACCCGGTCGGCGTCGGTAGAGCGGGTGGATGGCGTCGGGCAGGGCTCGATGGGCAAGCAGAATATCGGCGGAGCACTTGACCTTGACAGTGGTGCGCCTACAACTGATCCTCATCCTCGTTATGCCATTGGATCTGTTGCATGTCCGTTTTCGGCGGAGGTGGCCAGTGATGGCCGCGCTGACTCGACAAGCCGCGATTCGGCCCGGGCTTGAACTCCCGATTGGGGAGGCCCGCCAACATACCGTCCTGTACCCACTCCTCGTCGCCGCCGTATAGTTCGGACATCAACAACTGGGTCAGTTCCTCCAGGAGCGTTTCGCATTCAGCTCTGTTGGACAGGTCTTGCAGCTCGGCTGGGTCGGCTTCCACGTCGAACAGCTGTCGCGCATTGCCAGCCGGGTAGTAGATCAACTTGTGGCGTCCCTTGCGAATCATGCGGGTAGCGTGCTCTCCCTCGCCGACCTCGCCATAGAGCCAATCACGCTCGCGATCACCGACCATCGATACGCCCTCCACGCTTTCGGGTACGTCGATGCCTGCCAAATCTAGCAACGTCGGCATGATGTCCTGCCAGCCCACCAAGCGTTCGTCGACGCGGTGGTGGCCGGCGCGCCGGTCTCCCTCGGGGCCGACCAGGATCATCGGGATGTTCGCTGATGGCTCATAGAAGAGCCGCTTGGCCCAAATGCCGTGCCGTCCCAGCATGTCGCCGTGATCGGAGGTGAAGCAGATGGCTGTGTTGTCGAGCAGGTCCTCCTCGCGCAAAGTACCGATGACCACCCTGAGCTGGTGGTCAATGTGCGTGCAAAGTGCGTAGAAGCCTTGCAAGGCTTCTTGGGTCTGCCGCGGTCCCATGTGAGCCGCGCGCCCGCGAACCGCTTGCAGCAGGAATGGCAATTCGTCGCGGCACCACATCGCCTGGGTGGGCCAGCGCAGTTCGACATGCCTGTACATCTCCAAGTACGTGTCCACAGGCACGATCGGCGGGTGCGGGTGTCGATAGGAGAGGAACCAAAACGCCGGCCTGCCGGGATCTCTGCGCTTGATGGTCCGCACCATCTGCTGGGTCGCCCAGTTCGTGGCGTGCATTTCCTCGGGCAAGTGCCACGGCCGAGTCGCGTAGTCGTTGTTGCTCATGCCGTGGTCAAACTGTCGTCCCGGGTAGCCTTGATCGGCTAGAAACGCCTCGTAGTCATCCACCACCCCGTATTGGGTGCGACCCTCTTCGTCGAGGATCACGTCGTCGAAGCCGACCCGGTTGCGTTGCGGGTAGACATGCAGCTTGCCAACCGCATTGGCCTGGTAGCCGGCGTCGCGGAAGGTCTGGGCCATCGTCGGTAGGTCGGGCATCGGCTTGGTCTCGCCGAAATCGCGGTCACCGTGGGTCTTTGGGCTGACTCCCGTCATTAGCGTGCGCCGCGCGGGGATGCATACGGGGCACTCCCCGTAGGCATTGCGGAAGCGCACGCCGCTACGCGCCAATTCGTCCAAGGTCGGCGTCAGAATGTCGGGGTGGCCTGCCTCGCCGAGCAGTTCGGCGGGCCAGTGGTCGGTTGAAATCAGTAGGACGTTGGGGCGGCTTGCCATGGCAGGACGAGTCAAGCGGGCCGAGGGCGGCCTTAGCTGATGGCGGAAGCTAGTGGGAGTCGAACCCACCCTTGACGCTGAGCGCCAAACAGCGGTTTTGAAGACCGGGCCCGACACCGGCCGGGATTAGCTTCCGTAGCCCGATTCTAGCAGCGCCGTCCGGGGCTCAAGTGATGTGCGCCCCCTGCGCCTCCACATAGACTGCGTACAGGCTCTGGCTGGCGGTCATGAACAGGCGGTTGCGTTTCACGCCGCCGAAGCAGACGTTGGAGCAAATCTCCGGAAGCTTGATCAGGCCGATGCGGTCCCCGTCAGGCGCGAACACATGCACGCCGTCGTAGCCATCGCCGACCCAACCGGCTGACGACCAAATGTTGCCGTCCGTGTCGCAGCGGATACCGTCCGCGTTGCCGGCTTGTTCGAAGCCCTCCATCATCATTGACACGAAGCGCCTGCCGTTGCGCAGGGTACGCCCGTTGTCTACGTCCCAGACCTTGATCTCGCGCTCGGCTTCAGGGTAGTGCGATGCACCTGTATCGGCGATGTATAGCATCTTGTAGTCAGGCGAGAAGCACAGCCCGTTCGGCTTGAAGATCTCGTCGGCCACCATCTCCATCTTGCCGTTCTGGCCATCGATGCGGTAGACCGCTTCCTTGATCTCCAGCGGGCCCTTATTGCCCTCGTAGTGCATCAGGCTGCCGTAGCCTGGATCAGTGAACCAGATGTTCCCGTCGGGATCCACCACCGCGTCATTCGGTGCGTTGAGCCGCTTGCCCTCCCAACTGTCGGCCAGCACCGTGACGCTGCCATCGTATTCGTAGCGCACCAGTCGGCGGTTGCCGTGCTCGCATGACAGCTGCCGCCCCTGCCAGTCAAAGGTATTGCCGTTCGAATTTCCGGACGGATGGCGGAATACGCTCACATGGCCGTCTTCGTCCAGCCAGCGAAGCTGCACGTTGTTGGGGATGTCGGAGAATACCAAGTACTTGCCCACTGTGTTCCAAGCCGGGCCCTCGGCCCAAAGCGTGCCGACGTGCAGGCGTTGGATCGGCGTGTTGCCGAGTTTGTACTTGTTGAATCGCGTGTCCAGGGCGACGATATCGGGGTCGGGGTACCGCGTCGGTGTGACGTTGGTCCAATCGCGTTGCGCGAGGATCCGCGCCGGCGTTGCCAGCGCACCGGCGGCTGCGGCCCCGAACGCTCGGCGGCTGAGTTCTGGGTGCTTCATAAGTAGGAAACTTTAGCAGAGCCGAGTACGCGTTGAGAGTTGGGCTTGTCGCCTGCCGCCAACCCCTACGCTTGGTCGCTCTCGTAGCGCTCCTTGGCAGGTGTCGTGGGGGCGGGGAAGGGATCACCCACTCTCTGGCCTTGGGCTCTTAGTTCGGCCAGCAAGTCGCTCTGTAAGCTTCGCGATTCAGGCGTGTTTGCGAGGTTGTGCAATTCCAGGGGGTCTTCTTGCAAGTCGAACAATCCATCGACGATCGAATGGTCGGCACGGACGTTCAACTTGTAGCGTTGCGTGACCAGCGACCGCCACGGGCGCGAATCTGGGCTGTTGCGGCCCGGCGGCGCATTGGACGCATTCGAGACTTTGCCCTGGCAATAGATCGATTCGACGCTTGGATCGGCTCCGTCCGAGGTCACCACGCCAGAGAGGTCAGAGCCAACCCAGGTTTCCGGTGCCGACACATCGCACAGCGAGAGCAAGGTCGGCATTAGATCCACGGAATTGATGAGGGTCTCGGGTTCCGATCCGGCGCCGATGCGTCCCGGCAGCCGCATCATGAGCGGGACCTGCAGCGACTCGCTCTCGGGTTCCCCCTTGCGATACTTGCCGTGCGAACCGGCCAACTCGCCATGGTCGGCCGTGAAGATCAGCAGCGTGTTGTCGCGCAAGCCGCTCTCGTCCAAGAAAGCCATCAGGCGTCCCATCTCGTGGTCGAGAGACTCGCACAGACCGTAGTAGCCGGCCAAGTCCTTGCGCGCTTGCGCATGGTGCTCGGCGGGCACGTTTTCCCGCAGGACGATTTCGCCGGGTTCGTAGAGGTCGTGTGAGTCCGGCGGGCGGAACGGAGTGTGCGGCGGCCCCCATGACAGGTAGCAAGCGAACGGTCTGTCCAGGTTTCGGCGCATGAAGTCGATGGTTAGATCCGTCTGCAGTGTCGGCTCGTAGTACGGGTCCAAGCCTGCGGCGATTTCAGCCAGCGGCTCGCCGCTGTCATCGAAGCCCCAGTGCCTGTGGTAGACGTGCCCTCGGTTGAACCCCTCAAACGTTGCGAAGCCCCTGCGGCGCCAGCCGGGCGGCACGTAGCCTGGCTTTGGCGGTCCGTCCAAATGCCACTTGCCGACATAGTGGGTTGCATAGCCCGCGTTTTGCAGCACTTCCGGCCAGCAGACCTCTTGCGGCGGCAGTTGGATGTCGTTGCGAATCATACCGGTCTGATGGGAATGCCGACCGGTCAGGATGCACGCCCGATTCGGCGTGCAGACGGGATTGGCCGCATAGGCCCTCTGCCAGTTCGCGCCCTGTGTGGCGAGGCTGTCTATGTGCGGCGTCCTGACGACCGCGTCCGAGCCGCAGCCCAAGGCGCTGCTGCGCCATTGGTCGGCGAGGATGAACAGTAGGTTGGTCGGGCCCTTGGCGTTTTCGCAGTTAGCACCGAAGGCACCAGCAGCTGCTGCAGCGGCCAAGAACTCGCGGCGATCTATCGCAGGCATGCAAGCGAGTCTAGCACCAGGAATCGTTGTATGAGATCCCTACGCCGGACGCTCCCCATGCCGCCCCAGGGTAGCTTCGTTAGCAACTCCCGCGGCTCGCAGCTGCGTGCGCCGTCTATAGCAGCCGGAAGCTGACTTCAATCTGCGCTTGGACGCGGACCGGCTTGCCATCCTTCTTGCCGGGGCTGAAGCGCCATTGCTTGACCGCGTCAACCGCCTTCTCATCCAAGCCGAGCCCGAGGCTGCGCACCACGCGGATGTTATGGGGAAGCCCGTCTTCCCAGATTTCCACCGACAGCATGACCACGCCTTGGTACTTCGCCTTGCGGGCTTCCTCGGAATATTCGGGCTCGACCTTGGACAGCAGGCGCGGGCTTGACACGCCACCCCCGATGCGGAAGACTCCGCCCCCAATGCCGCCACCTGATCCCGGTCCTACTCCGGATCCGCGGCCCGATCCGACACCGGTGCCGCGGCCCGACCCGATGCCGCCTCCGCTTCCCGGACCCGCAGAAGGCGGGCCGTCCGCTCCGAACGGATCCCCGAACACTGAAAGGTCAACGTTAGGGACACTGATTTCGGGCGGCACGCGGACTGTTGGCTCTACCGCGAGTTTCGGGTTGCGATTGCGAATGATCGGAGACGGCGGGGCGAGTTGGGGCTCCAACGAGAATCTAGGCAGCTTGCCGCGGCTGGCCGGCATCGGCGAATTCGCGCCGCCGCCGCCGCCACCGCCGCTTTCGCCCGGATCAGGTGTCGGGGGTGCCTGTAGTTGGGCCAAGTATGGCGAGACGTCGACCGGCACGACCAACGTCACTGTCCCGGACCGACTCTGGACGTATTCGTTGTCTTGGAAACCAAACACCAGCACCGCGATCAGCGCATGTATGCAGGCTGTTGCGATCATGCCGTCCTTGCGGCGGCTAAGGTCGCCCCAGAGCTCCTTGACCTGGATCGGCTTGGATGTCACGACCAAGGGAGGTGCGTTGCGCATCTCCTGCTCGAGCCGATAGCTTTCCAGCAGACCAGACCACCAAGGCAGCGATAGCGTGCTGATGGTCAGCGGCGGCAGCTGGGGCACGCCCGGGCGGGCGGGCGGGAACGTTGGCGGCGGCGGCAGCTTGGCGTACTCCCGCATCGCGCCCAAAGTGTCGAAGATCGCCAGCCACCAAGGGCGGCTCAGCGAGTACACATTGGGGTCGGCGAAGTCATACTCGCCCGGCTTGGCCGGCGGATAGTCCGGTATCTCGATCCGTTCGGGAGGGTGGCTTATCTCGGCAACCTCGTTGAGGAGGTTACGCCACCAGCCGACGTGGAGCGATTCGATGACTAGCGGGCCAAATTCCGATCTGCCTGTGTCTGGCTCTGAACGCTGGTCCTGATACTGCAGATTCGGCATTGCCTATTATCAAGACTTGACGCAGCAGCAGGGATTGCCGTTACATTCGACATTGCCTCGCCGTCGGCTGCCTGGCTCGTGCCGCGCGCCGTTTTGCCCGCTCCCATCATAGGTGCTGGGGCACGGGCACTGCAATATCCACGGCCCGAAATCGCGCTCGATTGCCAAGGGCACCTTGGACTCGTCGGCAGGCTCAGTTGCCCAGATACGCGATGCAGTCGATTTCGACCTTCAGGCCGGCGGCCGGCAGCACGGCCTGCACGGTCGTCCGGGCCGGCTTGGCCGCATCAAAATACTCGGCGTAAACCGCGTTCATTGCGGCGAAGTCCCGGATGTCGGCCAGGAACACGCTGCACTTGACGACATCGTCCAGCGAGGCCCCGGCGGCTTCTAGGATCGCCTTGAGGTTCTCGAGCGTGCGGCGAGTCTCCTCGGCCACGGTGCCATGGATTGGCTTGCTGGTCGTCGGATCGAGCGCCGCCTGCCCGGACACGTAGACGAATCTGCCCGCTTTGACCGCATGGGAGTACGGTCCCTGAGGATTGGGCGCGCCTCGGGCGGTTACTCGTTGGATCGATGGCTCTTGGTTGTTGCTCACGTTGCCGATTCCTTCTCTCGATTCTGGACTGTGCCACGGTTCATTGAAGCTTGCCCCGTCCCGAAACAGGCCATGATCGCTGCACGGTCTCGCCGCGCAAGCCGTAGGCCGATTCGTGCATGTTCACGGTGACGCACACATGGTTGGGTATGATCCGCAGCCGCTGTCCTATGCGCGGCTGCGGCCCGTCGTGCTCGCGCAGGTCGAGCAGGCCGTGCTCTTCGCTCATTTTATGGAATCGAGCCGAGGGCATCTCCACGACCCGTCCAAAGCCGCCGTCCCCGCCCGGGCGCAGTGGATCTGAGGTGAATGTCTTGGATCCACCGTCGATGACGGCCGTGTCCGGCCTGGGAGTCGACACTACGGTGACCATCACAGAGGCGGCGCAGTCCTGCCACGTGCAGGCGCCTGCCGCGACTTGCGTTCGGTCGTTGAACACATAGGTGCCCGGCCGGATCTCGGTCATGCCCTCGATTCGGTGCGACTGATACAGCGTTGGCGTCGACCCTCCGCTGACCACCTCCGTGGGCAGGCCGTCTGCCCGGAAACTATCCATCACAGCTCGGAGTTCGCCTTGCAGGGTCTCGACCTGCCGCTCGCCCTCTTCAGCGGCCAGGTTGATATGGCCCGGATAGAACATCAGCCCTTGGAGGCGCAGCCCGGCCATTGCGCCAATGGCCCGCGCCAGACGGACTAGGTCGGCCCCCGGCGGCAGTCCACAGCGCCGCATGCCCAGATCTGCTTCGACCAAGATTCCGAGTGTGATCCCTGCACGCTGTGCGTGCCGCGCGAGGCCGCTGGCGGCCTCCGCGTTGTCGAGCGCTACCGTGACCGGCAGGGTCTTGGCGACCTCCACGAGCCGAGACCACTTGGCGTCGCCCCAAACCGGGTAGGCCAGTAGTAGGTTGGGCACCCCGTCGGTAGCCATCACTTCGGCCTCGCCCACTTTGGCAACAGTCAGTCCTGCCGCGCCCCGGTCCAGCTGCATCCGTGCCACGAGCGGCGACTTGTGTGTCTTGGTGTGCGGGCGCAAACGCAGGCTGTGCCGTCGCGCATAGCTGGCGGCCCGGTCCAAGTTGGCCTCGGCCCGGTCGAGGTCAATGAGCAGGGCGGGGGTGTCGAGGCTTGAGATGTGCATTTCCCGGTCTCGATGCGCTCCGTGCCAAGCTCGCCGCCAAGGAACGCCGGCGGGTTGCCGCAGTCTATCATGGGATCGCATGCATGGGTGTGGGCTGTTACGACGGGCCTCCCTGCCACTGGCCGCGTTGTTGGCTAGCGGCGTGTCGGCTGGAGCCCAGAGCCGGTTCGCGCCCTGGGCAGAATCCGGCTTCGCCGCTGCGGAAGCCCGTCAATTGACCGAGCGCGACCTATACCCCAAGGGGCGCCCCGGCCTGCCTTTCAGCCTCGACGCAACAGTTCTGTTCGACCAGCGCACTCCTTGGACACAGGCGCGGGCCATCCGCCAATTGCGCAAGACGGCCGCGATTTTCGAGGCATGCGGCGTAGCCATCGGCAACGTTACCTTGGTGCGGGTGTCGTTGCCGGCCGGAGACCGGCGCGTCGACACTGCCATGGCAGACTCCGAGACGGGGGTGCCACCGACCGTGGCTCGGCTGGCCGCGCAACTACCCGCCACAGCAGCCTATCCCGCAGCATTCCTGATCGGGCGCGTGGCGGGGACCGCCTCTCTGGCGGTTTCCTACCGCGCCAGACTCGCGGGCGAGGCGAGCAGTCCGTACTTCAACACGGCTTGGATTGCCTACCAAAGCCATTGGTTGCCGCGGCGCGATGACCATTACTCGCCACTGGCCCATGAACTGGCGCACCTGCTGTGTCGTTGCGGACATACCAAGACCGCCCAGAGCCACTTGTTGCACAGCGCCAGGAATTTTCTTTCCTCAGCCGTGCTGCCAGACGATTGCGAACGCATCCGAAGCAGTCCGCTTCTGACCGTAAACGATTGATAGAAAATAACTTGATCTTTCACTATGCCAAGTAAGGAATCTGAATTTAGCCCATAAAAAGAATCTTCTTGCCCATCCCAAGGCTGTTCCCTACAGTGGAACTTCAGGCAGGTGGGCAACCCTTGCCTGGACAGGGAACCCGAACCCGACAGCCCGCTCGGCACAGCCTTTCGCGCCTCGGGCCCGGGTTCGATCACAGGAGGACATCATGAAAAACTTAACACTGACGTTGCTGGCATTCGCCTTGCTCTCGGTGCCGCTGGTAGCGGCCCCTGCAACGGAGACGGCAACTTCCGAGATCGCTGATGTGGAGGCGGAACTGCGCGAGGAACTGAGTTCGCTCCGGGCGCGCCTGCTGAAGCTCGAAGCGATGCTTGACTCCCTCAATCAAGGTGACGAGGTCGCCGCGGCGCCGGCTGCCGAGCCTGTCGGGGCTGCGACTGAGGCTCCGGTGGATTTGACGGTGCCGATGGCGCCCAAGCCGACCGTCGTGGCAGCGACTTCGCAGCAGCCCGAATGGAAGGCGCCGACGGCTATCAGCGATGCCGAGCCCAGCCAGGAGTCGCCCGTCGGCGTGGCCAGCAGTGGCGGCCAGCCCATCTCATTCACCGGCTTGCTGGATACGTACTACACGTACAACACCAATGCTCCCGAAGATGGCTACAACACGCTCTACTACACCAACCCGAACTCTCGGGGCTTCGGGCTGAACCAGGCCAAGCTCGAGATCGACGCCAGCGGCGATGGCCCGGTCGGATTCCGCTCCGACATCTGGTTCGGCTCCGGTGCCCGCCTGTTCCGCGACGGGCTCGAGCCCGGTCCGCTGGAGGATGTGCTCTACATCCAACAGGCCTATGGCTACTACCAGTTCGCCAACGGGGCAGAGTTCAATGTGGGCGCGTTCGGCACGATTGCGGGCTTGGAAGTGGCCGAGTCCCACCTCAACTGGAACTATACGCGCGGCATCCTGTGGGCGTGGAACGAGCCTTTCTCGCACGTCGGCGCCAAGATCAGCACGCCGGTCAGCGATACCGTCACGGCGACCTTCATGCTCGTCAACGGCTTCGACAACGCTTGGGACCAGAACTCGGGGAAGTCGTACGGCGCTCAGATCTCGCTGGCCCCGAACGACCGCTTCAACACCACCGCCACTTGGATCTCCGGGCTGGAGGGTGACCAAGGCGAGACCGGCTTGCTCAAGAACTTCAGCTGGAACATGTACGGGGGCCTGCACGACCGCTTCGAGGTCATGGTCAACCTGGACTACATTTCCGTTGCTGACCCGATGGGCATTTACGCGACGTCATGGGGCATGGGCGGCTACGCCCGCGTGCATCTCACTGATCAGGTTCGGCTGGCCAACCGCATCGAGTTCCTCGACGATTCCCAAGGGCGTTCTACCGGCTTCGAGCAGAACCTGCGCGAGAACACCCTCACCTTCGAAGTCCAGCCGATCAAGGACGACGCACGTTTCCTGACGCGCATCGAGTACCGGCGCGACTGGTCTGACATACCGTTCTTCGGCTGCCCGTCGTGCGACGGTGGTTTGTCGATGGACCAGAACACGTTTACCGTCGGCTTCATGTGGGTCTTCGGACCGAAGGAATAGTCCTGCCTCCAACGGGGAGCGGCTGGCCCACCCCGCCGCTCCCACCCCGGGCCGGGCCTGACTGCAGTTTCAGGCCCGGCCCGTTTGCCCTTGGCGGGTGTTGCCCTGCTTGCACGGCGCAAGCCATTGCTCTCGTGCGGTCCGCAATCGAAGGGCCCACTGCCCCGCGAGTCCCGTCTAGTACAATGACGGTCTTTCGGGAGAACCTCACTTGCAACGTCGCGATTGGCTCAAGTCCGCTCTAGTAGGCACGGGTGCTGCGGCTGCCGGGCCGCTGGTCACCACGATTGCGCCTGCCACAGGCGCCGCTGCCCAAGCTGCAGCCGAGGCGTCATGGGAGCCCATGCTCTTCGACGAGCATCAGAACGAGACTGTTGTGGTTCTCACCGAGTTGATCATCCCGACGACGGACACGCCCGGGGCCAAGGCGGCCAAGGTCAACGAATACATCGACCTGATGCTGCATGACGTGGATCCGGACCGCGGCCACGCGTTCCTCAAGGGCTTGGGATGGTTGGACGGCCGCGCGATAGGCTTGCACGGATCGCCCTTCGTTGCGCTGGAAGAAGCCCAGCAGGCCGAGATCCTGAGATCGCTAGACGGAAGCGACGATCCAGAGTTGAAGATCGGGGCAGAGTTCTTCGCCAAACTGAAGCGGATGACGGTGGAGGGCTACTACACCTCGCGCATCGGTATCGCCGAGTTGAACAAGCACGGCGTGCCTGCGAGCTTTGCCTGCGACCACGACGACCATGCCTAGGCCGATGGCCCGGCGCGGCTTGGCTCAGGCTTGGGTTCTTGCTGCGTGATGCCGTAGGCTCGGTGCACGTCGCCCAGGGTCAGCGTGCCCAGCAGGAAACTGGGGTTCACCCGGCTCGTCACCGGCAGCGTCGGGTAGATCGCCAGGTTGCGCATGGCTTGATCCAGCGGCAAGTCCGGATAGGTACGGGTCACAGGCCACATTTTCATCGTATCGTGCAGGCTGCTGTCCCCGTCCCCGTTGTCTCTCGCACGCCCCAGCTCGCGCTTGCCGATCCAGCGCCATTGGCCGTAACGGACCTCTACCAGCAGCGCCTCGGCGTCGGCGCCGGCGATTGTCTCCAGCGCTTCGGTCACTGAGATCCGATCCGACACGACCAGATCGCGCGTCCGCTGCATGGCGTCCTCGACGTTCAAAGCGGGCGTTTCGCGGCGGTCTTCGATGGAAGGCAAGTCCAATCCATCCTGATACGCGGCCATCTGGAACACTGAATCGTGCTCCATGCGCCGCGAAACCAGAATCGCGATCGTGTTGGCGATCATCACGGGCAGGATCACGACATAGCTTGCGCTGAGTTCGAACACCATGAAGACCGAAGTCATCGGTGCCCGGAACACGCCCGCGAAGAAGACCCCGATCCCCACCAGCACGTAGGCCGCGACCGAACTCGTCGACAACGGCCAGACCAGTTGGGCGAGGCCGGCCAGTCCGCCGCCCAGCATCGCGCCCACGAACAGCGTCGGCGCGAAGAGTCCGCCAGGCGTGCCGCAGCCGAAGCACAGCGTGGTGGACAGCAGCTTCAGCACCCCCATTAGCAGCAGCAGGTTCCACGGGAAGCGGTCGTGCAAGGCCCCGTCGATCACCTGATAGCCGGCGCCGAGCGTTTCCGGCGCGAAGGTGCCGATGACCCCGACGGTCAGCCCGGCCACCGCAGGCAGCCACAGCCTGCGGCGTTCGCCCAGCTTGAGGATGCGACCGCGCAACCTGATGGCGTGGCGGCAGAACAGAGCAGAGAGCCACCCTCCCACCGCGCCGATCGCGGCGTAGAGCAGCAATTCCGAATAATCGCCGACCTCGATCTCGGGCACTTGGTAGAGCACCTCGTCGCCGAGGAACCAGCGGCTGACCACCACGGCCGACACCGACGAGAGCACGATCGAGCCCAGTACGCCGGCGTTCCAAGCCGACATGACCTCTTCCATCACGAACAGCACGGCGGCGATCGGCGTGTTGAAGGCCGCCCCGATACCGGCCGCGGCTCCGATCGGAGCGATGAGGCGCATGTGCTCGCGCGTGAGGTGGAAGATGCGCCCCAGCAGCGAGGCGATGCCCGCCCCCATCTGCAGGGCGGGGTCCTCCGGCCCCATCGGGTTGCCGGTCCCGATCGACAGCGTGCAGGTGAAGAACTTTCCCAGCACGCTGCGGAACGGGATGTAGCCGTCCGACGCGTACACGGCGGTCTTGGTGTAGTTGACTCCAGTGCCGCGCGCCGTGGGCACGACGAAGTAGACCAGGGCGTAGGCTAGCAACCCGCCTAAGGCCGGCCAGAGCGGTGTCAGGTACTTCGCGCCCGGTGCCAGGGAGTGGATGGTGACCCAGTTGAGCAACTCGATCGAAATATGGAAGCAAACCACCACCAAGCCAGAGAACACGCCGATGATGATCGACAGCAGGAGGAAGCGCTGTGGCTCGTCAAGGACGGGGGCGGTCTTCCCCATCGAGGAGAGTTTGGCCAAGATCTCGCGGACGGTGTTCATCTCGAGAGCTTGGCCATCACGTGCATCAGGGGCGGGTCCGGCGGACTTGATGCCTTGCACAGAGGCCCGGCTTGATTCCAGAGTTCTTCCGCGATCAGCGTGTTTGTTTCGACCGCTTCGTCGTCGGCGCGTCTAGTCCGCTCGGCGAGCGCCTTGTCGGCGTTCTCTAAGGCTGTCGCCAAATCTACGGGCAGAGCCACGAGCGGGCCGACGAACGCGTCGCCGGTCGGGTTCTGGCAAGTCAGCGCCACGGCGCGCGCACGCTGAATTAGCACGCGGCTGCGGCGAAACCGCTCCGGTAGCGAGATTCCGCGCCGAGTGGGGTCGAGTTCGATGATCCGATTGCAGAGGGCGATCCGCTCGTTCGTGGTGGTGTCATCGTGCAGCAGCCGGGCGCGGTTGTACTGTGTCCGTGCGGTGAGGTAGTTGCCCAGCTGGAACTCGGCCGCACCACGGCCTAGCAGCGCTTCGTGATCTTGCGGGTCCTTTGCGAGCAGAGTTTGGAACAGCGACGATGCGCGGTCATACAGCCCGGTTTGCAGCATGAGCGATCCCAGCCTGTGCTGGACCTCTTGGTCGTCTGGCATGATCTCGGCGAGCGCGACCAGTTCGGCGGTCAGCTGTTGCTCCTGCCCGGAAGCCTCGAGTAATTCGACCAGTTCCAAGCGCAGGTCCAAGCGCCTGTCCTCAGTCTCGCCTTCCCATCTGCCGTGGATGGCCGTTCTGTAGTACGAGACGGCCTCGTCCACCCGGCCTTCCCTCGCTGCCAACTGCGCCAAGAGGTAGTTCAAGATCCCCGAGGTAGGATCCTGCCCGCGCAGATCGACGAGGTGATTCTCGGTTTCCTTGTAGCGCTCGTCTTCAAATAGCGCTCGGGCAAGGCCCAGGCGGTAGTGCGGCTCCTCCTTGGAATAGGAGAGCGCATTGCGGTATTCCTTGATGGCGTCGGCGTGCTCGCCCTGTGACAGGAGGCCCTCCGCTGCTGCGAAGTGGTGCTGTCCGCGGGTGCTTCGCTCCTCCTTGAAGGATTTGGCATAGAAGCCTGTCACTGCGAAGACACCGCACATCACACCGAAGACCATGCCCAGGATCCGCGGCGAGGCACCTTCTGCGATGACAGAGCGCGCCTTGCAATACGGGCATTCCGCACTTGGGTGCGCAATCTCATTGCGGCAGACCAGGCAGGTGTAGCGCTTTGCCATTGTGGGCGACCTACGCGCCTTCATTCAGCATAGGCAACCCCGTCGCCGATGCTTGGGCGTCTGGTTCTTCGGGATGCCGGCGCACGCGCGATTTGTCTGGAGAATCAGACGATCGATTGCCCGCAGTCGACAGAGGGCGCAGCCCCGTTGCGCCGTGGTCGCGTTCACCGCTTAATCCGCACCACCCGCACGGGACAATCCAGCGATTGCTGGGCAAGCTCGGCTAGGTGGTCGTGATGCGTGAAAAAGATGACTTGGCAGCGCTGCGCGAGACTTGCCAGCACCTTGAAGCCGGCGGCGGACCGCTGGTCGTCAAAATTGATGAACAAGTCGTCTGCCAAGAACGGCAGCTGGGGCGACTGGTCGAGGTAGTCTTGCAAGGCTGCCATGCGGAGCGCGAGATAGAGCTGGTCGGCGGAACCATCGCTCATGCCGCTGGTCGGGACCCGCTCGCCGGACTGGCGGCAGCCGACGATCTTGGCTTGGTCCTGCTCGTCGAAGTCGAGCTCTAGGTGATCAAACGAGCCCAGCGTGAGAGTGGCGAACAACTCCCCTGCGCACTGCAGCATAGGGCCCTGCCTTTCGCTGCGATAGCGCTCGATCGCCCAGCGCAGAAGGCAGGCTGCCGCGCGCACTTGGATGAACTGCTCAGCCACCTCTTGGATCTCGGCTAGAGCACTTTGGCGTGCGCTCTCTGCTATCGCCGCGGCATCGCTGCCCCCTACGCTCTCGAACTCCGACTTGGCGTCCCGAAGCCTGTCCCGAGCGGCCAAGAAGCTCTGGCGCAACTCGCCGGTGGAGGCCTCCAGGGATCGCTCGCGCTGGGCCAACTCGTCCATGTCGGCACCTGAGCACTCTGCCACTAGCTTGACCAGTGGCAGGCCGTCCCCGTCCTGCAAGATGGTCTCGGTGAGATCGGCTACGGAATTGCGCAGCCTCCTGTCCTGTTCGGCCTTCTGGATTGCGGCCCGGAGACCCTCGATGTCGGACGCGCCGACTTGGGCTTGTAGATCCTTGATGACGCCTTCCGACGTCTGCTGGTCCGCCTTGAGCTCGCTGAACCGCTCTTCGAGTTTCCGAATATCCCTGTCCTTGCCCTCGGCCTTGCCGCGCTCCGTTTCGGCTACGTCGAGCCGGCTCTCCAACTCGACTGCCGCCTCGCTCGGATCTTGCTCGACAAGCTCCGGTGCGACCGCTTCGGCGAGTGCCTTGACTTCAGCGGCGAATCGCCCAATGTCCCGTTCGATCTTCTCGATTCGGTCGGTCCGCAGGTCGCCGATCCGACTCGCCGCCTCCCGCATTTCGTCGAAGGTACCGAGCAAGCTGGCTGCGTCTCTGGGCGATCCCTCCGGATCCATCGCAAGCTTGGTTGCGAGTTTGGCCCATTCACGTTCCAGCCGCTCCAACTGAGATTCTTGGCTTTCCAGCCGCGAGCGCTTGGCGGCCGCATCATTGGTTGCCCGGCGCAGGTCGCCCTCGAGTTTCTTTCTAGCCTCGTCGATGCGCTCGTTTTCCGCTTGCACTTCTTCCGCCCGCTTCAGCACCATCGCCAAGCGCTGTCGGCTGAATCTGTCACCGCCTTCGCCCAGTCTTTCCAACTGTTCCGCCAACGTCTTTACAGCCTGTGCTTCCTGGTCGCGCAAGGCCGCCAGCCGTCGATCGCTCTTGGCCGACCGGGAAACTGCTTCGCTCAACTGGTCTCGCGTAGCGAGCCAAGCGAGCATCTCTTCTGGCCCGAGCGCCTCGAACGGAAGCGCCTGCCAGAGCTTGCTCCATTCGGCGACCATCCGCGAATCTTGCTCCTCTAGGCGCTCCAGCTCTTGCTTGGTCCCCGCCAATTCAGACTGCACAGACGCAACCCGGCGCTTTGCCTCTTCCACTCTTGCGGTGGACTCGGCCATGTCACTTCGCAGGTCGCCAACAACATCTGCCCGTGCCACGGCGTCTTGGTACCGGTCCGCGACTTGCTGGGCGTTGCCGCCAAGTTCAAGCTGGTTGGAGACTGCACTGCCGTCCTCGTCGATGAATCGTTTCCGCAGAGCGCTCCACAGCGTGTCGCGGCTCTCGCGAGCCTTGAGCACATCCTCAAGTGTGGTCGGCTCGCCAGCGGCGACCAATTGCCTTACCGACTCCTCGGCCTTCGCCAGTTCCTTGCGCTCAGATGCCAGCTGCTCGCGACAGGCATGTAGGCGCTGATCCAGATCGCGTCGCCGGTCGCGGAACTGCTGCACCCCCAGTTCGCCGGGTATTGCCAGCGACAGGGCGGTTTCGACGGTATCCGGGCGAGGATCCATGGCGGAGAGGAGGCGGTCTACTTCCGCGCTCGCCTCCGTAGCCTCAGAGTGGGCCGCCATGACCTGCGACCCGATCCCGCCGTGCTCGCTCTTGACTGCCGCAATCAGGGCCGCTAGGTCCCGCACGTCTTGCGGAGTCCCGGTATCTTCGAGTTCGCCACGGATCTCGTCGAGGCGCGAATCCGCTTCTTCCACCAATGCGAGGGAGGCTTCCACGTGCGTGCCTTGCTGAGTCCAGTCCGCCAGCATGGCGCGCGCAGTTTCGACTTGGGAGCGGTTGGGAATCCTCCCAGCGATAGAGTCAGCATCCGAGCCGCCCCAGCCGCAGTTGGCGGCCATGGCGACTAGCGTTTGTTGCTGTTCCCCGAGTCTGCGTTTCAGCCTGGGGAGATCGTCAATTTCCTTCTTGACCTGAATTCGCTGCCGGTGCAGCGACTCGATCTCGCTCCTTCGGCGCAATAGCCCCTCGTCCCACTGGATGGAAGCCCGTTCTGCTCTGGCATTTTCTAGCGCCGAGCGTGTCTCATTCAGTCGCGGGGCGGTTTGGCCGAGCTTGTCTTCGGCCTCAAGCAACCTCTTCGCAGAGCCCTCCGGGACTTCGGCCACAGTGCCTAGGCATTCAATTTCGTTGTCGAGGCTTGATTTCTTGTCTACGTGTCGAGCGATTCGGCGGATTCTCGAGATTCTGCGCAGCTCTCGTTCCGCCTCCTGGATTCGAGCCTTGAGCCGGTCGTGTTCTTGCTCGCTGTCCTCGTATGTCCGCCGCAGTTCGCGCCACCGGTCCGCGCTGACCGTATGCTCGCGACGCAGGCTCTCGGCTTCTTTGAGCTTGTCTTCCGCGATGTAGTACTTGCGCGTCCCAGCGCGCCGGGTGGTCCACAACCCGCTGGCGTCGTCGTCCAGATCTCTCAGTCGGCGCTGTAAGCCCTGAATGCCCGAACCCGCTGCGAAGAGCTTCTGTCCGGCGTCGTCAGCGTCCCCTTGCAGGATCTCGCGGCCTCCTTCCCGCAGGCGGAGGTGATCGAGGCTAAACATGCGTTCGAAGAAACTCCGGTCCGCACCGTGCAGGAAAGGTCTCAGAGCTTGCTCGCCGGACGGAATCCGCGTGTCATCAGCAGCGAGGAGGGTGTCCCTGATACCCTTCCGGCGGCGCACTTCCAAGGCCTCGCCCGCTGCCTCCAGGACGGCCCCGATCCGCATGCTGCCGTACTCGTGGACGAAGTTGAGGGGGGAACGTGACGGTATCCCGAAGAGCAAGTCCCCCACGGCGCTGCGCACGGTCGACTTGCCCGCCTCGTTGGGGCCGACCACGATATGGAGGTCGGGCTCGCCGGTCGGCAGCTCTAACTGGGAGTCAGTAAAGCGCCCATAGCGGATCAGGTCCAAACGTCGCAGGCGCATTGCTCAGCCTTTGTGCCCCGTCAGTCTGGACATGGCGTAAGGCCGGGCTAGTTCTATCAGCCTGGCGAAGTCGTGGCCTGCGGCGGCTCGTAACAATTCACTCTCCGCGGTGTCGCGCACTTCGGCGGGCAGTCTGCGCACGAACGGCCCGATCTGCTCCTTCAGATCGCGGAGCAGCGCCTCGTCTTGCCGTGCTAGGGCGGGATCGCCCAGAGTCTCGGACAATGCGGGGTCCGGGGTCGTGTCCGCGGGCGGAGCCGTTCTGATGACCAGCTTTTCTATCCAGGCCACTTCATCGCCCAGCCCGGCAGCCGATGCACGGGCCTCGGCCAGTAGCTCTTCGCGCGATGCAAGCAGCGTATCGTGAGCTGGGGTGCGCCCAGACACCGCAATGCGGCATGCTAGCAGCCGGCCGTCTGCATCTTCTTCCACCGCCTTTTCGATGGCCGCGCGAATCCGGTCGTTGGCGTCGCTGATGCTCTCGCTCCCGTCCACGCTGGCCTCCACCAAGGCCCAGCGCACCACATCGACATGCAGCGGCTCCAAGGCGCTGACAGTGCCGTCCTGGACTGTGACCAGCATCGCTCCCCGCGGGCCCGCTTCGCGGATGTGGCGGCCTTGAACGTTGCCTGAAAAGACCACATGGGGATCCTCGCTGAGCACTTCGGGCTTGTGGATGTGGCCCAGCGCCCAATAGTCGTACCCCTTTTGGCGCAGTTCGGCGAGCGTGCACGGGGCGTATGGCGCGTGTCCTTCGACGCCGCCAAGACCGGTGTGGAGGATTCCGACGTTGAATGCCCCAGGGACGGCCGACGGATAGCCGCGCGCCAGGTTGTCGCGGGTGTCGCGCTCTTTGAACCCTTGACCGTGCAGGGCGACGTCCAATTCTGCGATCCCGTAGGTCTTGGGTGAGCGCGTCGGGAAGACGTTCACGTTGTCGGGCAGGCTCAGGCTGCGAGTGATCTTGCTCTGGGCGTCGTGGTTGCCGTAAATCAGGTACGCCGGGATGCCCGCCTCTCGCAGGCGTCCCATCTGCCGCACGAAGAACAGGCCCGTCTGGTAGTCGCGCCAATCGCCGTCGTAGAGATCCCCGGCGATGATTAGGAACGCAGCGTCCTCCTCTATGGTGCGGGTGATCAGTGCGTCGAATGCCTTGCGCGTGGCCGAGCGAATCAGCTCCGCGGCGCCGCCTTCTTGGCCGGCAAGCCCTCTCAGCGGGCTGTCCAAGTGGACATCAGCGGAGTGAATGAAGCGAAATGCGGCCAAGACCGGTGTCCTGCTCGATTCTAGCCAATGCGTGAATGGTCGATCTCAATGGCTGAGATCGATACACAGCGACCCAAGATGCCGGGAGAAATCTTCCCCGCGTCTGGCGCAAGCGCCGACCTCAAAACATCCGTTCTGCCGGGCGCAGCGTGCCGAACGAACCCACGTTCGCGATCGCCAGACTGATGCGGATTTGATTGTCGCTGCGGGCGTTGCCGATCGACAGCCGGCGCAGCTCGACGCTGAAGCCGCAGCAGTCGGTGTTGTAGGTCAGCTGCGAGACTGCGTAGAGAAAGATGCCTTGGCGGTAGTCATATACATTGTGCAGCGTAGCGTTCCAGCCACGCCGGTTGTAGTCCCCGTAGCGGACTCCCATCAACAACTGGTTGCTGGCAGGGGTCAGTTCTCCCGGCACGCGCACGGCGCGGTGTCCCGCCATCGCGTAGATCTTGGGATTCACCTGGACTGTCGCGTCTGCCGTGGTGTTGACGATCTTGTTGCGCAAGGGATCGATGTCGTTGCGCCAGCGCAAGGTCCAGCGGTTGGCCGGAGACAGGTTGAGAGAGGTGGCGACCGGCGAGTAGTTGCGGGCTTCGGACAGAAACGCGAACGAGGAGAAGTCGAGCGTCGAGCGCAGCACGTTGCGATAGCCGGGCACGATCGCGCCGCCGAACTCCGGCTCGAAGTAGCGTCGCTGCCAGATCTCCAAGCTGGCGATCTCGCGCACGCGACCGGTCGAGTCGTTCTTGGAGTACAGGCGGTTCGTCACCGAGATCTCGGCTTCGTTGGTGTTGTGGATCAAGTCCCTGGCGTCGAAGCGGATCACGCTGTCGAAGTCCTCGACGCCGCGCGTGTAGCGGTAGCGCAGGCGCGGCTCGATCACGTGCTTGACCCGGTCGCCGAGCCATTTCGGAGAGCGATAGACGCGCTCCAGCGCCGGGGCGTTGAGATCGACCGAGATCTCGCCGGTGCGGCGGTATAGGTTCTGCCCAGCCAGACCGTCGCTGGTGCGGCGCTGGCCGTAGGCCATCGCTCGGGCGCCGAGCGTCGGAGTGACTGTGAAGCCCTTGAACGAGAGCCTGCTCGACACCCTCGGGAAAAACATCCCTCGCTGGACGAAACGCCGCGTCTGGAAGCTGCGCTGCGTGCGGCTGATCAGGTCCAGTGACGAGTCGAAGCTGAACCACAGAGGCACGGACTTTGGCCCGAACGCTTTGGGAAGGCTGTTGAATTCGATGGCGGGCAACTTGCGGATGACAACGTTGTCGTCGCGAGCGACGCTCTGGAAGTGCTCGTTG
This sequence comes from Bryobacterales bacterium, assembly GCA_965207255.1. Classification (GTDB taxonomy): domain Bacteria; phylum Acidobacteriota; class Terriglobia; order Bryobacterales; family UBA6623; genus VXMF01. The sequence continues at coordinate 4,957,411 of OZ242276.1, forward strand.
CGCAGCAGGGAGACGTTGAAGGAATACGAAGAAAAATTCTTGGACACGAACCCAATGGAGCGGATCTGGGAGAAGACCGCCTCTTCGTAGGTCTGTGTGAAGGCTTGGCGGAATTCGAGAGAGCTGAGGTAGTGCAGGTCGGCGACTCCGCGCCAGCCGTTTCCGAACGCCACTTGGCCCCGCATGTCGAATGAGTTGCCGCCCTGCTTGAGCCGGCCCCCGTCGTCGAGCTCGCGGCCGCGGTCCCGCACGTCGAAGAACACGGCGTCGAAGCTCGAGTTCTTGCTCGGGCGGCCGCGTAGGCTGGCGTTGGTCGCGAGCCCGCGCGAGGTGTACAGTGTTGCGCCCACGGTGGCGTCGTAGCTGCGGTTGATCGCCCAGTAGTATGCCTGCCCGAAGATGCGACCGAAGCGGGAGCTGTTGCCGATTGTCGGCGTCAGGAATCCGCTTTGCCGCGGCATGCGCTTGAGCGACTTGCTGAAATACGGCAGGTACAGCAGCGGAACGCCGCGCAGGCGCAACAGTCCGTTGCGGACCCTCGCCGAGACCCCTGGAATGATCTCGGACTTGGATGCGCTGAGCGTCCACCACGGGCTCTCGGGATCGCAGTTGGTGAGCGTGCCGTCGTGGATCGTGTAGTGCTCGCCCGCCTTGATCACCAGCCGCGCCTCGAACTGGAACGGGTTGTCGGTCGTGAGCAGCCGAGGGCCGCCTTGGCTGGCGGCCGCAGCCCGACCACGGGCCTCATAGAACGTGCCCAGCTCGGTCTGCAGGTTATAGGCAAGCTTGTCGGCCCGCAGGTCTTGTTCTCCGTCCAAGGTGCGGTAGTGGACGTTGCCTCCTGCCTTGAGGTCGCCGGTCGCCTCGTTGTACTCCACCTCGTCAGCCGTCAGAACGATGCTCTTGAAGCGCAATTCGACATCCCCGGTCGCAACTCTCAAAGGGCCGTTCGTGCGTTGTTCGTGAGACCGGATCTCGACGGCGTGGCGGACGAACGGCGCACTTCCTGAGGACGGTGCGCCCACGGTTCCAACCAAGATTTGGCCGAATGCGGGGGTGGCCGAGCAAGCGATGATCGCTAGCCAAATCCGATACATGCTGCACATCAGCGGTCCGGAACTGCGCTGTCGAGGGCGTTCAACACTAGCAGTTGAGACGCTCCAAGCGCCGGTTGCAGTTCCTTCCGCAAGTCTAACTTGAAGACTGGCCGACTTTCGGGGCGCGGCGCTCGCGGTGGACGCAGGCGAAGGTTCGATCGCGGCTCCAGCAGGCCTAGATGCTTGGAGTCAGTTGAATTTCGGACCGCCTGGCACGTGGTCCAACCGTTCCCTATACCCGAGTTCCATCTTGCCCTCCGGCCCGAGCGCCTCTGGCACCGAAGACCAGATCAGACGCTTGGTGACGCGGCTTAGCTCCGGCGCTGCATGAACGAAGCGCTCGTCGTAGCGTTGATAGAGGGTTCGGAAGAACGCTTCGATCCCGAGTTCTGACTCCGAGTTTGGAAACGTGGCCGGGATGATCTCCCCCGCTCTGGCTTCCCTCGGATCGACAACTGCGAGAGCCGCTGCCTCGTAGGCGCTGACCTCGTTCCTGATACCGCGTCGGCCGGAGATCCTGCTCAGCGCTGCGTGGTACCGCTCGATGGACGGGGTAGGCTTGCCACCCGCAGACAGTGCAATGTCGTTGGGCTGCAGGGTCTGAGCTAGCGACTCGTCGTGGTTAGTCTCGGGGTTTCCGCGCACTACGAAGAAGTAACCCAGCACCAGCGCTGGGTACGTGATGTGGAGATTGGTGCATTCTCCGATCATCTCCTCCATGCGGTTGGTCAGGTTCCGGAATGCGCCAGTGATGCCCTTGCACGATATGGCCAAGACCGGTCCGATGCCTGGTTTGGTCACCACTACGTCGACGTTCTTGGTCTTCAGCCCGCCCAGAACTGTCGCTTCGCCGCCAGTCGCTGACTCCACGTCCAACATCAGTTCCCGCGCGCCTCTCCGGTGAATTTCGAACGGGGGCGAGGTTGGATCTCGCCCGGCCGAAAGCCGCCCTCGAAGACCAACCGGCAGGCCACATACCAGTGCAGGGGCTTGATGTGCCGCTGGCTCTGAGTGCGGCCTTTGTAAGTTGCGAAGTGGCGGAATGCCTCGTCTTGAGTTGTCCACTGGCACGAGGTTGGCTCGTTGGAATGCGGTGCCATCAGGTAACTGTGTAGTGCCTCCAGCCACGCATTATCCTTACCCCCTCAGTGATCTGGGGCGTTACCTCGGACAGGGCCGTTGCTGGACTTGGGAGTATGATCTGCTCCGCCTCCCGCAATTCAAGCTTCAGCATTCCTCCGCCAAGCGGATGACCTTCTAACTCGCAGCTGAGCCGAACGAAGGGGGTCATCCAAGCGCTAAGAACGTCTTCGGCGGACCGCCCTCCTTGGATCTGAACTGCGTGGAGGGCATTGCTGCAAGTTGCACGCGCCAGATTCTTCACGAGATTTGGCGCGATTCCGGACATGTACGTCAAGAAGTAGTCCGGTATGCGAACATCCGGCACCGAGTACCACGGTTGGCGGGTTCGACACTTGTAGGCCTCGCGAGCCTCTCGTCCCAATGCCGAATCGAGGTAATCCCGAACGCCCACCGGAAGTTGAGCCTTCTTCGGAATCCTCAGCAGCATTACGGGATCATCGGCACGCCTCCATTGGTCGAGTGTCTGACGAGTAAGGTGTCCGCTGGGAAGCCTACGCGAACTCCTGACTGTTGGATACAGCAGAGACTCGGGGATGCCCCAGCCCTTGGCCTCAGACGGGCGCAGGTGGAAGAAGTTATTTGCCCCACTGACGTACCCGATTCCGATCGAGGCAATCTCTCCGAGACGCTTGGAGCTAGGATTCGCTGCTACTCGACGGTAGAGCGCTCGGGTCGACGCGGGAAGCAGAAAGGGACGGAGGCGGCTGTTCCATTCTTCACGCCATTCACGAAGGCGGACCTGCATCGGGTCGCGGGGTGGCACGGCCGAACGGTCGAATTGCTCGATCGAACTGAACAGTAGGTGCTCGGTGCGTTCTCCAAACCCATCCGCGAAGAGCAGCCAACAGTCCTCTGACAGATCTGGGAAGAGCTTTTCCTTGACAGCAACGATGTGTACGTACCGAAAATGGTCTACCAAATAATGCAATAGTGGAATCGCATAAGGCGCGTGACCGATCTCGGCTGGAACGACGAAGGCCATCCGCCCGCCGGGCTTGAGTCGCCCTGCAGCTGCCACTAGGAAGGGTGCCCAAGACGAAGTGAGGCCGGTGAAGGACGCTCCGAGAGACCGGCAGAGACCCAATGCCCGAGCGCGCGTCTCCCCTTGGAAGCTCTGGTATCGGATAAAAGGTGGATTTCCTGCGGCGCAGTCAAAGCGACGGCAGGCTGTGGCAGCCCAACCAAAGAAGTCGCCGTGGTGCAAATCAGCCCAGGGCGCTCTGCACTGGGCTTTCTGCAAGGCCGCAGCGCTTTGCTCGACACCCGTGCAGTCCCTGTGCCGAGCGAGGAACCTGCCGTCGCCGCAAGCCGGATCAAGCAGCCGGTCTGACCTGTTGCGCACAGCCCACCGCACGAGGGCATCCGCGACATCCTCAGGTGTGTAGTAGGCCCCCGCTTGCTTGTTCGGATCCACTAGCTATACGCATTATATGGCAGGTTCCGCATCAAATACCTCGTTATATTGTTGACCGGTTGCCGGTGGGCTACCAACAGAGTTGGACGGGCTACAATCTGCAGACTGCCGCGATTAACGGTGGCTGGCAGTGGGTTGCCTGCTCGTGTCGGACTCGCTGCATGACAGCCAAGCGGCCATTCCGCTGGCGAAGCTGACCGCAGGGAACGTGCAGGACCTGTGCGATCTGGTGGACAGCGCCTTGGATGCGGAGGAGATCCGGGCTTGCAGCCAGCAGTTGAGATACGTGGCGATCACCGACGGCAACCTGCGCCGGCATGCGTAGCGGGACGCCCCGGCGCAGCTTAACTTCGGGCAAGGCAGTGATTTATTGCAGCACGGCCCGCAGGTTCTGGACTGGGTCTTGACACGCCAGCCGAAAGTTTGCTCAAGCAACGTAAGTTTTCGTTGACCAGAAGGCCCAAAGGGCCGACAATGCAGCCAGCCGAACGGGCCGAGCGCCGAAGCGGCGAAAGGAAATCCACTCAACACGGTTGCTTTACAGAGCTCTTGGTTGCATCAACTCAGACCTCGCCGGTTGCCGAGTGGTCTCCGGATTCCTGCAGGAGGGAGCGAAATGCAAGACAAGACAGCAAGACAGTACGTCGTCCTAGCTGCGTTGTTTGCTTGCGGCGCAACGCTGAGCGCACAAGTCGACACGGGGGTGCTGAGCGGCACTGTTTCCGACGGCTCGGGAGCGGTCATTCCGGGTGCGAACGTGGAGGTGCTCAACACCGCCACGAACTACCAGCTGACGCGGGAGACAAACGCTTCCGGATTGTACGTTTCCCCGCCGTTGCCACCAGGGCCGTACCGAATCACGATCTCCAGCGAGGGCTTTCGGACGGCAGCGAAAGAAGTCGCGCTGAACCTGTCCGAGAGAATCGCGGTCGACTTCGAACTCGAAATCGGTGCCGTAGCCGAATCGGTCGACGTGGAGGCCATCGGGGCGGTCCTGCAGACCGAGACCGCCACGTTGAGCACGTTGCGCTCCGAGCAGGAAGTTAAGGAACTCCCCAATATCTCCCGGAACTTCGTGGAGCTGATGCGCTACAGCGCAGGAGTTGTCTTGTCCCAACCTCATAACTCAGGCCTGCCGCTGTCTCAGATTCGCGGCAGCACGGTGTCTTCTGTGAACGGCGGCAGCCAGACGGACAACAACTTCGTGATCGATGGCGTTCAGAACAACAGCAACCATCAGGGCCAGGGCGTGATGGTGTTCCCTGAGATCGAAGCGCTCGAGCAATACCGCGTGGAGACATCCGCCCCCGACGCGCGTTATGGAAGAACGGGCGGGACGCTGAACATGGGCTACAAGTCCGGCACCAATGAATTCCACGGGTCGGCCTTCTGGTTTCTGCGCAACGACGCCTTCGACGCGAGGAATTTCTTCAATACCGGCGACAAGACCCCGCTGCAGAGGAACATGATGGGTGGCACGGTAGGCGGGCCACTCGGCCGCAAGGACGGGTCGACCTTCTTCTTCCTCTCTTACGAAGCGACGCGAACGCGTCAGAACACCACGAACATCGCAACCGTCCCAACGAACCAGATGAGGGATGGGGACTTCAGTGAGGTGACCGCCAGGAACCGCATCTTCGATCCGCTCACATCGACTCGGGACGAAGCGGGCAGGCTCGTCCGTGAGCCGTTTTCGAACAATGCGATCCCGGGCGCGCGCTTCAGCCCACAGGGACGGGCGCTCCTGCAGCACTATCCAGAGCCGACAGATCCTGGCTTGGCGGCCAACTTCAGCACTGCGGCCCGCAACAGGCAAGATACCGACCAAGGCACAGTCAAGATCGATCAAGACTTCAGCGGAGGATCGCGCGGATTCTTCCGCCTGACGAGAGGCCGGGCCGATTTCGTCAACGGGTTCGCAAACATCTTGGGGCCGGTAGCTACGCCCTTTGTCCAAGTCCTGGCACCGGCAACGCAGATCGTGGTCAGTTACACGCAGATCATCAATCCCAGAACCATCAATCAAGCCCGATTTGGGTTCTCGCGCGAGAACTTGCAGGCCACTTCCCTGAACGGCGGCCGCAACACCGCCGAGGAGTTTGGAATTCCAAACGTAAACGTGGACGAGTACACAACCGGCCTGTCCGTCGTCTCCGCACCTGGGTACCCAAACCTGGGAGACAACTTATGGAATCCGGCCATCCTCCCGATGAACAACATTCAGTTCAGCGACAACCTCGAGATGACTCGAGGGAATCACAGCTTGCGGTTCGGATTCGATGCGGTGCGGCGCCACACAAACGGCTTCCAGACTTCCAGGCCCCGTGGTCAGTTCGCATTTGCTCTCAGATTCACGAACAATCCCGCCAACGCCCGAAACACGGGATTCGGCCCAGCTGAGGTACTGCTAGGGAAACCCGCCAACGTCCAACTCGTGTACATGCAAGGAACACGCGGCATGCGTAGGACCGACTACGCAGGCTACTTCCAAGATGACTGGAAGGTGACTCAGAGACTCTCGCTGAACCTCGGGGTCCGCTGGGACCTTCTGGCGGACTACCCGCAGACCGAAGTCGGCGACCGCCTGATTCAGTTCGATATAGAATCGGGGAATCCTGCTCCGATCAACGCAGGCAGTTTTCCGTGGCGAAGTGGCATTGCGAATGATCTAAACAACTGGGCGCCACGCTTAGGGTTGGCGTACCGAATCGGGAACGGCACTGTCGTTCGCGCCGCTTACGGCATCTACTACAACGGCCAGCCGATTCACCTCAACGCGGGTCTCCTCTCGCAAGCGCCATTCTTCGTCAACACGCGAGTAGATAACGCCCAAGACAACTTTGACGGTGCGCGGAGCTTGGCCGAGGGCCCGCTCAGGAGCAGAGAACTCCTTTCTCCGGGGCAGACTCGGCGGGGCTACGATCCTGACAACTATGCCATTCCATACGTGCAGCAATGGAACTTTACGATCCAGCAGCAGCTCCCGGCCCAGCAGCAACTGACCGTTGCCTACGTGGGATCGAAGGCAACTGCGCTGCGTCAAGGGATCAACTTCAACCAAGCCGTGCCAGGGTCCGGGTCCATCTCCAGCCGGCGACGCTGGCCGGATCACGCGAATGTCAACATCGTTCAAACACGAGGCAATTCCAATTATCACAGCCTCCAAGCCACCCTCCGGAAGCACTTTTCCCGAGGCTTGCACTACCAACTCAACTACACGTGGGCGCACAACATCGACGAAGCATCCGGTGCCCAGCCGATCACGGATCTTTCCGGGAATCGCGGCAACAACAGTCTGGACCTTCGCCATTCGGTCAACGCGACCGTTGGATACGACCTGCCGATCGGCAGCGGCAAGGCGCTGCTCGGCAACGCCTCAGGCGTTGTCGACCAGATCCTCGGAGGCTGGAAGATCAACGGGGTGATGACGCTCACTGACGGCTATTGGTTCAGTCCTGCCGGGCCGAATACGCTCAACATCGGCGAAGGAACCAGGCCGGACCGGATTGCTGACGGAAATCTGCCTGACGACCAGCAGACGATTCAGCGGTGGTTCGACACGGATGCGTTCGTGGCACCGGGCTTCCGGCAGTGGGGCAACTCGGGACGCAACGTGCTCCACGGCCCGGGAACAAAGCTGGCGAACGTTTCGATGCACAAGAACTTCAGCGTCAGCGAGGGCAAGCGACTCCAGTTCCGGGCGGAGTTCTTCAACGTGACGAACACGCCGCAATTCAACAACCCGGCTGCGAACATCAGATCGCCCGCCGTGGGGCGGATCACTAGGGCCGGCAGCGAGAACAGGTTCCAACGCACGCAGCGCCTGTTGCAGTTCGGACTGAGGTTCGTGTTCTGAGGACTCAGCCGCGCTCGTTTCGGGGTGGACGTGAGACTGTAGCCGCCGTAGCCCGTCCGCACGGGTGGGCCGAGTGGAGCGCAAGCCGCCTACCCGTCTTGGAACGACCGGTTCCGCGTCGCGTCCGAAACCTGCCACTGCAGGGCGTGCGGCTTGGCGGCAGACCTTGACGTGAATGCTGCCATCAGCATTCTTGCGTCCGGGCTCCTTACCACAGGCACGTCTCAGGGCTTTTCAATGCCTGGTAGCGAGGGCTGGATTTCGCGAGGAGTTAGGGGAAGGGCTGAACCAACGGGCCTGGCTTGGGCGACAACTCGTAGAGTAGGACCGCACCAGATCCCGTTGCGCGGGGTCCGGGTCCGTTCAGTACGGCCCGACGAGGAAGCGCGCTGGAACGCGTTGATGCGGGAGCAGCACTACCGCGGCTTCCGCAGTCTTCTGCGGCAACCGCTTGGGGCATGTCGCCGCGCTCGGCGAGCGCTGGTCGGCTGGCATGCTGTACAGATTCACATTATTCGGGCAGAAAACGGCCATTTCTCCTCGCATTAGATTGACGTCAGAGAGGTTGGAAATCAGAACAATCTGAGCAAGGCCTTTGGTCCCCCATAGGGGCAAGCCCGACCTTCCAGGCTCGTTCGGGCAACTGCGGCTCCAAACCCCTGTCGGCAGCAGCGGAACAATGTGGGGAACGGCCTCGTCCCGTCGCGGGAGGAACTTGCGAATCTACTGCCGGAATAATGTGACTCTGTACACATGCCGCCGCCTCGCACTGCGCCGCCCGCGACGGTGCCGCCGCTGCGTGCGCCCAGCTGGCGCAATCCGCACTTGGCGGCAACCGGTTGGTCCACGACGGAATTGATGCTCGGTCACGAGTCTGTCCCGGTGGCACCGGCCCGATGCACGGTCACCAGCGGCGCTTGGCTTCCGATCCGATGCAGGATCACTCGGCTTCACCGTCAGGCGGGGGGCTGCCGGGGGCCGCGTAGGCGGACTCCGGGCCGAAGAACGTCCAGGCATCCAGCCAGTTCCCCGCGCCGAAGGCCCCGACGTAGTCAGCGTTCGTGTCGAGCCAGCCGTCCGACGGCGGCACGGCTGCCGCACCGACCCGCAGCGCGGCCGCTCCCCAGCGCGGCCGCGGTTCCGGTCCCGGCCCCCAGAGCACGTTGATCAGCTTGGGATCCTCGTCTAGGTGCGCGATGCCACGCTCGCTCCCCTCGAAGTGTGCCGCGGCCCCCTCGAAAATCACGTGGGAGATGCTGCCGTCTCTCGCCTCGAACTTCCGCCGGGCCCGCTCGCCCTCGAAGCCGAGACCCGTCCGGAACCCCGTCACGGCTAGGTTTCTGACCGTCGCCTCCGCCTGCCCCCGGAACAGTAGGCCGGCTTGGCAGCCGGCCGCATCCTCGCCCGCGCCCACTAGGGTGAGGTTGAACAGGCTTGGGCCAGCATCGGCTCCGTGCGCCCTCTCCGCCACGATCCCGCAGCCGGTGGCGGAAGCGTCCTGCTGCACGTACAGGTGCTGCGCCGCGCCCCGCCAGCCGTCGTGCCAGCTCAAGCCGTGTCCCTGCGACCCGCTCGCGACACAGTGCCGACAGTTCGCCGCACCTCCCGAGAAGCGGATGCCGTCGCTGCCGCTGGCGTGGGATTGGACGTGCTCGAGCACCGTGCCGGACCCGACGCCGTGCAAGCCCAGGCCGGCCCCGTAGGCACCGCCCCCGGCGAACTCCACCCGCACGTACCGCAGCTGCCCGCTGGAGTCAGCGGGGTCGTCACCCCCGTAGGTGCCCCGCGCGGGCGGTTGCACTCCCGGCGCGGTCGGGTTCCAGCGCTCGGCAGGCGCGCGCCCCAACAACACCAGCCCGCCCCAGCAGCCCGCCTCCCGTTCGCCCAGTGGCGCCTCGCAGCTCAGCACCACCGGCGCGTCCGGTTGGCCCTGCGCCACGATCCGCCCGCCGCGCTCCACCACGATCGCGGCCCGCGGCCCGCGCGCCAGCACCAGCGTGCCGGCTTCCAACTGCAGCGTGGCACCCTCGCGCACGAACAGCGGGCCCCGCAACACCCGGATCCGGTCCCGGCCCCACAGCGTGTCGCCCAGGATCTCGGTCACGCTCCCCTCGCGTCCCATTTCCAGCGGCAATTGCCACGACACCACGAACGCGGCTGCCACCCGCTTGACCAGCTCGGTCCTGTCCGGACTGCGCAGCTCCATCACGAACCGCCACGGCCCCGGCTCGCTCACGCGTCCCGACCAGCGCAGCTGCTGCGGCTCCAATTCCGAGAGTCGGCCCGTCACCAGCCGCGGGCTCGGCGCCTCCTCGCTCGGGCCCGGCGCACCCTCGAGGGGCTGCCAGTACAGCCGCTTCCCGCTCGTGACGTGCTCCAAGTACAGGCTGCGGAAGTATTCGTTTCTGTCACCCAGCGGGTCCACCGCCAGATAGGCCCTGATCACGTGCTGCCATGTCGTGTATCCCAGGCTGTCCGTCCAAGCCACCACCTTCGCCGGCGAGGGCCGGTGCAGGCTCGTCTCGTCCCGGCTGCCTTGCGCGCCCTGCCCGGCGGCGACGAGCGGCACGGCCAGCGCCGCTGCCAGCAGCCGTGCGCCCCGGGCCGACAACCCGGCGCGCGGCCTGCGGACGTCCGCGGCTCGCGTCTCGTTTCCGGCCCTCGCTCGCTCATTCCGTCGCACGGTATTGCTCCTCCCCGCCAAACCACGTCCATTCCTCAAGCCAGTTCTGGCCGCCAAACGCGCCCAGATAAGCCGTCTCGCGCGACAGCCCGCCGCCGAACGCGGGCACGGCCGCATGGTCGGGCACCAAGGCGGACGAGCCGCTGCGCGGACGCGGGTCCGGGTTTGGCTCGCGCCGCACGTTCAGCAGCCGCGGCAGCTGGACGATGTTGCGCACGTAGGGCTCCACGTTCGGCGTGGCAAGCCCCGCCCCGTTGAGATGGAAGATCGCATTGCTCACGCTGCTGGCACCGCTGGCCAGGTGCTCCGCAGCAGCCCCCGTGGCGGAGAGGCCGTGCCCTCGGAAGTCGGTCGCCACGACGTTTCTGGCCGTCAGGACGGCCCCGCCTTCCAAGCGGATTGCCGAGCCCCGCTGGCGGGCCAGTCCGTAGCGGCCTCCGACCAGCGTGACGTTGTATAGCACCGGACCCGAGCTCCGACTCTGCGGCCCGCCCCTGCCTAGCAGCCCGTGCGAATCCCGGCCCAGCTGCTGCACGTACACCTGCTGGGCCCAGCCCTGCCAGCCCCCGTCCCAGGACACCCCGCTGTGCGCCGAGTCGCTTGCCACGCAGCGCCGGCAACTCGCCCGGCCCTCCCGGAACTCAAAGCCGTTGCCCTGCGAGGCATGGACCTGCACGTTCTCCAGCACGGTACCGCTGCCCACGCCGTGCAGGCGGAGCGCAGCGCCGGGTCCGTCCGGGCCGCCTCCCGCGAACTCCACCCGCACGTAGCGCAGCTCCCCGCTCGAATGTGCGGCGCTGCCCGGCCCCAGCCCGGCACCCTCGGTCGCGTTGCCGGCCTCTGCATCCGCGCCGAGTCCGGCCTCGCCGTACAACTCAAGACCGCCCCAGCAGCCCGGCTCGCGCTGGCCCACCGGGCCCGCGCAGGTCAGCACGATTGGAGCCTCGCGACGACCGCGCGCCACGATCCGGCCCCCGGCCTCCACCACGATCCGGGCCTCCGGCCCCCAAGCTCGCAGATGCGTCCCGGCCTCGATCTCCAAGGTGACGCCACGCGGCACGACCAAGCGTCCGAGCAGCGCTCGCAGCGTGTCGTTGGACCAGCGCTCGTCGTGCCGCAGCCGGCGCTCGAACCCGCGCTTCGCCACCAGCGCGTGGCCCGCCCCGGCCACCACGAATTTCGCGTACGCCCGTTTCAGCACTTGCCACGTTGTGGGGCTCCGCAACTCGGCCACGAAGTGCCACAGGCCCGGCGCGGGCACCGCCCCTTCCCACACCAGCCGCTTGTCGACCCGCGCCAGCGGTCGCGCCCACTGCCGCTCCTCCGCCCGGCCGTGCATGTCCACCACGTCCGGCTCGAAACCGGCCCGCTCGCCCCGCAGGTCCAGCCAGACCCGCTCGCCCGTGGTCACACTCACCAGCGAGACGAACACCGCATGGTCCCGCTCTTCCCCGCGCGGGTCGAGGTCTAGGTACAGCCGCAGGCTGTCGCCGGACAGGTAGGCGAGTGCGTCCGTCCACAGGGCCAGCGCCGGCACGCCCCGGGAAGGTCCGCGCGAGCGCTCCGTTGCGTCGCGGATCGTGCCCGTCGCCCGCAAGGGCTCGCCGGACGGCACGTAGACCTCCACCGCGAAGGTCTCGCTCGGTTCCTCGCGTTCGTCCCGCACGGTCGCCACCGAGATCGTGGCGCTGGCCTGCCCGGACGCGAACTCGACCGTGCCGCTGGCGGCCTCGAAATCCTCTCCGGCCGTGGCCGGATGTTCCGCCCCAGGATCTTCCAAGGCGCTCCACGGCACGCTTGCTGCGTCCGCCGCATTCAGGCGCGTCAGCGCGAATACCACCGGTCGGCCCTCGGCCGAGGACGCGTCCGCGAGCGCGAACTGCTGTTGCTGCGGTTCGGCCACCAGCACCAACAGGCTGGCTCTCTCTCCGGCGTAGCCCGGCACTTGCGAAGCCGTATGCACGAGCGTCACCTCGTCGTCCTGCGCATCGTCGTCCCGCGCCGCTGCGACCGTCACCGGCTGGACGATGTTCCAAGTCTCCGCCGTGAACCTCAGCGACGCCGTGTTCAGCGTCAGGTCGGTACCCGCATGCCCCGTAATCGTTACCGTGACCGGCACCGCCGGCTGCCCCGCCAAGCGCACCGTGTAGGTCGCGGCCGAGCCTTCGTCCACCCCCAGCGTTGTCGCCGACAGCACAATGCCCGCCGTGTCGCCGTCGATGATCGTCCCCGTCCCCGTGTCGGTCGCCGTCACCCGCGCGGTCGTCCCGGATACCGTCACGCCGACCGTGAACATCTCGTCGCCCTCGACCTGGGCGTCCTCAGTGGTTGCGACCGTGAAGGTGCGCGTCTCGCCCGCGGTGCCCGCGAAGCTGAGGGCCGCGGTGTTCTCCGTGTAGTCGATGCCCTTTGTCGCCGTGCCGTCGATGAAGCTCGGCGTCACCGTCAGGCCGCCCGACACCTCCTGGTCTAGCGTCACAGTGAAGGCCAGCAGGTTACCTTCGGTGGCCGAGGCGTCCCCGACCGTGACAGTCGCCACGTCCCAAACCGCCGTTACTGAGACCGCCGAAGCCGGTCCGGTGTTGAGGCCGTCGGTGGCGGAATTGGCTGTGACGGTGACCACCACGTCCGCGGAACCGGAGGGCGTGACGGCCAGCGTGTAGGTCGCGCCGCTACCGGAGAACGCGCCCTTCGAGCCGCCGCTGACGGTCACGTCGCTGGTGACGAACTCCGTCACGGCCTCCGAGAAAGTGAACGTCGCCGTGAACTGGGCGGTCGAGTTGATCTTGTCCGGGACGCCGGTGATCTCCACTGCCGGAGCGTCCGCGTCCCAGACCGCCGTCTTGCTCACGGCGGTGGCCGGGCCAGTGTTGACGCCGTCGGTGGCCGAGCCTGCCGTCACCGTCACCACCACATCCGCCGAACCGTCCGGCGTGACGGCCAGTGTGTAGGTCGTCGCGCTGACGGCGGTAAACGCGCCCTTCGAGCCGCCGCTCACCGTGACGCCGCCGGTGACGAACTCCGTCACATCCTTCGAGAACGTGAACGTCGCCGTAAACCCGGTCGTCGAATTGATCTTGGCCGGCACCCCGGTGATCTCCACCGCCGGAGCCGCCGCGTCCCAGACTGCGGTCTTGCTTACGGCCGCGGCTGGTCCGGTGTTGAGGCCGTCGGTCGCCGCGTTCGCCACCACCGTGACCACCACGTTCGATCCGTCGGTCGGCGTCACCGCCAGCGTGTAGGTGTCCCCGCTGCCGGAGAACGCGCCCTTGGTGCCGCCGCTCACCGTTACGTCGCCGGTGGCGAAGCCCGTCACGTCCTCGGAGAACGTGAACGTCACGCTGAGCACCGCCGTCGAGTTGATCTTGGCCGGCACCCCGCCGATCTCGACCGCCGGGGCCGCCGCGTCCCAGGTCGCGGTGGCCGAGACCGCCGCCGCCGGACCCGTGTTGAGCCCGTCGGTCGCCGAGTTCGCCGCCACCGTGACCACCACGTTCGACCCGCTCGTCGGGGTGACCGCCAGCGTGTACGTCGTCCCGCTGACGGCGGTGAACGTGCCCTTCGTCCCGCCGGTGACCGTCACGTCGCCGGTGACGAACCCCGTCACGGCCTCGGAGAAGCTGAACGTCGCCGTGAGCGCCGCCGTCGAGTTGATCGTCGTCGGCACCCCGGTGATCCCGACCGTCGGAGCCGCCGCGTCCCAGGTCGCGGTGGCCGAGACGGCCGCGGCCGGGCCGGTGTTGGTGCCATCGGTCGCCGAGCTTGCCGCCACCGTGACCGTCACGTCGGACCCGTCCGTCGGCGTGACCGCCAGCGTGTACGTCGTCCCGCTCCCGGTGAACGCGCCCTTCGTCCCCCCGGTGACCGTCACGTCGCCGGTGACGAACCCCGTCACGGCCTCCGACCACGTGAACGTCACGCCGAGCGCCGCCGTGGAGTTGATCTTTGCCGGCACTCCGCCGATCTCGATCGCCGGAGCCGCCGCGTCCCACGTCGCCGTGGCCGAGACCGCCGACGCCGGACCCGTGTTGACGCCGTCGCTCGCCGAGTTGGCCGCCACGGTGACCACCACGTTCGACCCGCTGGTCGGCGTGACCGCCAGCGTGTAGGTTTTCCCGCTGCCGGCGAAGGCACCCTTGGTGCCGCCGGTGATCGTCACGTCGCCAGTCGCGAAGCCCGTCACGTCCTCGGAGAACGTGAACGTCGCCGTGAGCACCGCCGTCGAGTTGATCTTGGGCGGCACGCCGCTGATCTCGACCGCCGGGGCCGCCGCGTCCCACATCGCGGTGGCCGAGACTGCCGCGGTCGGGCCGGTGTTGAGGCCGTCGGTTGCCGCGTTGGCCGCCACGGTGACGACCACGTCGGATCCGTCGGTCGGTGTCACCGCCAGCGTGTAGGTCCTCCCGCTGCCGGCGAAGGTGCCTTTGGTGCCGCCGGTGACTGTCACGTCGCCGGTGGCGAAGCCCGTCACGTCCTCGGAAAACGTGAACGTCGCCGTGAGCACCGCCGTCGAGTTGATCTTGGGCGGCACGCCGCCGATCTCGACCGCCGGGGCCGTCGCGTCCCACGTCGCGGTGGCCGAGACCGCCGCGGCCGGGCCGGTGTTGGTGCCATCGGTCGCCGCGTTGGCCGTCACGGTGACGACCACGTCGGATCCGTCGGTCGGTGTCACCGCCAGCGTGTAGGTCCTCCCGCTGCCGGCGAAGGCGCCCTTGGTGCCGCCGGTGACCGTCACGTCGCCGGTGACGAAGCCCGTCACGTCCTCGGAAAACGTGAAGGTTGTGCTGAGCACCGCCGTCGAGTTGATCTTGGGCGGCACGCCGCTGATCTCGACCGCCGGGGCCGCCGCGTCCCAGGTCGCCGTGGCCGAGACCGCCGACGCCGGGCCAGTGTTGAGGCCGTCGGTCGCCGAATTCGCCGCCACCGTGACCACCACGTTGGACCCGCTAGTGGGCGTGACCGCCAGCGTGTAGGTCGTCGCGCTGGTGCTCGCGAAGGTGCCCTTGGTGCCGCCGGTGACCGTCACGTCGCCGGTGGCGAAGCCCGTCACGTCCTCGGAAAACGTGAACGTTGTGCTGAGCACCGCCGTCGAGTTGATCTTGGGCGGCACGCCGCTGATTTTGACCGCCGGGGCCGCCGCGTCCCACGTCGCGGTGGCCGAGACGGCCGCGGTCGGGCCGGTGTTGAGGCCGTCGGTTGCCGAGTTGGCCGCCACGGTGACGACCACGTCGGATCCGTCGGTCGGCGTGACCGCCAGCGTGTAGGTCCTCCCGCTGCCGGCGAAGGCACCCTTGGTGCCGCCGGTGACCGTCACGTCACCGGTGGCGAAGCCCGTCACGTCCTTGGAAAACGTGAACGTTGTGCTGAGCACCGCCGTCGAGTTGATCTTGGGCGGCACGCCGCCGATCTCGACCGCCGGGGCCGCCGCGTCCCACGTCGCGGTGGCCGAGACGGCCGCGGTCGGGCCGGTGTTGAGGCCGTCGGTCGCCGAGTTCGCCGCCACCGTGACCGTCACGTCGGACCCGCTGGTGGGCGTCACTGCCAGCGTGTACACCGTACCGGTGCCCGCGAACGCGCCCTTGGTGCCGCCGGTCACAGTTACGTCACCGGTGGCGAAGCCCGTCACGTCCTCCGAGAACGTGAACGTCGCCGTGAACTGGTTGGTCGAGTTGATCCTCGGCGGCACCCCGGTGATCTCGACCGTCGGGACCGCCGCGTCCCAGGTCGCGGTGGCCGAGACAGCCGCGGTCGGGCCGGTGTTGAGGCCGTCGGTCGCCGAGTTCGCCGCCACCGTGACCGTCACGTCGGACCCGCTGGTGGGCGTCACCGCTAGCGTGTACACCCTCCCGGTGCCCGTGAAGGCGCCCTTGGTGCCGCCGGTCACGTTCACGTCCCCGGTGGCGAAGCCCGTCACGTCCTCCGAGAACGTGAACGTCACGCTGAGTGCGGTCGTCGAGTTGATCTTCGCGGGCACCCCCGTGATCTCGACCGCCGGGGCCGCCCCGTCCCACGTTGCGGTGGCCGAGACCGCCACAGCCGGGCCGGTGTTGACGCCGTCGGTCGCCGAGTTCGCCGTCACCGTCACCATCACGTTGGATCCGTTGGTGGGCGTCACCGCCAGCGTGTACACCCTGGCGCTCGTGCTCGCGAACGCACCCTTGGTGCCGCCGGTTACGGTCACGTCGCCGGTGGCGAAGCCCGTCACGTCCTCCGAGAACGTGAACGTCACGCTGAGTGCGGTCGTCGAGTTGATCTTCGCGGGCACCCCCGTGATCTCGACCGCCGGGGCCGCCCCGTCCCACGTTGCGGTGGCCGAGACCGCCGCGGCCGGGCCGGTGTTGACGCCGTCGGTCGCCGAGTTTGCCGCCACCGTCACCACCACGTTGGACCCGCCGGTCGGCGTGACCGCCAGCGTGTAGGTCCTCGCGTTGGTGCTCGCGAACGCGCCCTTCGTGGCGCCGGTCACGGTCACGTCGCCGGTGGCGAAGCCCGTCACGTCCTCCGAGAACGTGAACGTCGCCGTGAACTGGTTGGTCGAGTTGAACCTCGGCGGCACGCCGGTGATCGCGACCGTAGGGGCCACCGCGTCCCACGTCGCCGTGGCCGAGACCGCCGCGGCCGGGCCGGTGTTGACGCCGTCGCTCGCCGAGTTTGCCGCCACCGTGACCACCACGTTGGACCCGCCGGTCGGCGTGACCGCCAGCGTGTAGGTTTTCCCGCTGCCGGCGAACGTGCCCTTCGTGGCGCCGGTCACCGTTACGTCGCCGGTCGCGAAGCCCGTCACGTCCTCGGAAAACGTGAACGTCACGCTGAGCGCGGTCGTCGAGTTGATCTTCGGCGGCACGCCGGTGATCGCGACCGTCGGGGCCGCCACGTCCCATGTCGCGGTGGCCGAGACCGCCGCGGCCGGGCCGGTGTTGACGCCGTCGCTCGCCGAGTTTGCCGCCACCGTGACCACCACGTTGGACCCGCCGGTCGGCGTGACCGCCAGCGTGTAGGTTTTCCCGCTGCCGGCGAACGTGCCCTTCGTGGCGCCGGTCACGGTCACGTCCCCGGTGACGAACTCCGTCACGTCCTCCGAGAAGGTGAACGTCGCCGTGAGCGCGGTCGTCGAGTTGATCTTGGGCGGCACGCCGCTGATTTCGACCGCTGGGGCCGCCGCGTCCCACGTCGCGGTGGCCGAGACGGCCGCGGTCGGGCCGGTGTTGAGGCCGTCGGTTGCCGAGTTGGCCGCCACTGTGATCACCACATCCGCCGAACCGGAGGGCGTGACCGCCAGCGTGTAGGTTTTCCCGCTGCCGGCGAAGGCGCCCTTCGTGGCGCCGGTCACGGTCACGTCGCCGGTCGCGAAGCCCGTCACGTCCTCGGAGAACGTGAACGTCACGCTGAGCACGGTCGTCGAGTTGATCTTCGCGGGCACCCCGCCGATTGTCACCGTCGGGGCCGCCGCGTCCCACGTCGCGGTGGCCGAGACGGCCGCGGTCGGGCCGGTGTTGACGCCGTCGGTCGCCGCGTTGGCCGCCACCGTGACCGTCACATCCGCCGAACCGGCGGGCGTGACCGGCAGCGTGTAGGTTTTCCCGCTGCCGGCGAACGTGCCCTTCGTGCCGCCGGTCACCGTTACGTCGCCGGTCGCGAAGCCCGTCACGTCCTCGGAAAACGTGAACGTCACGCTGAGCGCGGTCGTCGAGTTGATCTTCGCGGGCACCCCGCCGATTGTCACCGTCGGGGCCGCCGCGTCCCACGTCGCCGTCTCCGAGACCGCCGCCGCCGGACCCGTGTTGACGCCGTCGGTCGCCGCGTTGGCCGCCACCGTGACCGTCACGTGCGACCCGCTGGTGGGCGTCACCGCCAACGTGTACGTCCGCCCGCTCCCCGCGAAGGCGCCCTTCGTGCCGCCGTCCACCATCACGTCCCCGGTGACGAACCCGGTCACGTCCTCCGAGAACGTGAACGTCACGCTGAGCGGGCTCGTCGAGTTGATCTTCGCGGGCACCCCGCCGATTGTCACCGTCGGGGCCACCGCGTCCCACGTCGCCGTCTCCGAGACCGCCGACGCCGGGCCCGTGTTGAGGCCGTCGGTCGCCGAGTTTGCCGCCACCGTGACCACCACGTTGGACCCGCTGGTGGGCGTCACAGCCAGCGTGTACACCCTCGCGCTGGTGCTCGCGAACGTGCCTTTGGTGCCGCCGGTCACCGTCACGTCACCGGTCTCGAACCCGGTCACGTCCTCCGAGAACGTGAACGTCACGCTGAGCGGGCTCGTCGAGTTGATCTTCGACGGCACTCCGCCGATTGTCACCGTCGGGACCGCCGCGTCCCACGTCGCCATGGCCGAGACCGCCGCCGCCGGACCCGTGTTGAGGCCGTCGGTCGCCGAGTTCGCCGCCACCGTGATCGTTACGTTCGAGCCGTTGGTCGGCGTGACCACCAGTCTGTAGGTTGTTCCGCTGACCGCGGTGAACGTGCCCTTGGTGCCGCCGGTCACCGTCACGTCCCCGGTGACGAAGCCCGTCACGTCCTCCGAGAACGTGAACGTCGCCGTGAACGCCGTCGTCGAGTTGATCTTTGACGGCACCCCGGTGATCGCGACCGTCGGGGCCGCCGCGTCCCAGGTCGCGGTGGCCGAGACCGCCGACGCCGGACCCGTGTTGAGGCCGTCGCTCGCCGAGTTCGCCGCCACCGTCACCACCACGTTGGAGCCGCTCGTCGGCGTCACCGCCAGCGTGTACACCCTCGCGCTGGTGCTCGCGAACGCGCCCTTGGCGCCGCCGGTCACCGTCACGTCACCGGTCGCGAACCCGGTCACGTCCTCCGAGAAGGTGAACGTCGCGGTGAGCGCGGTCGTCGAGTTGATCTTCGGCGGCACCCCGGTGATCCCGACCGTGGGGGCCACCGCGTCCCAGGTCGCCGTGGCCGAGACCGCCGACGCCGGGCCCGTGTTGAGGCCGTCGCTCGCCGAGTTCGCCGCCACCGTCACCACCACGTTGGAGCCGCTCGTCGGCGTCACCGCCAGCGTGTACACCCTCGCGCTGGTGCTCGCGAACGCGCCCTTGGCGCCGCCGGTCACCGTCACGTCACCGGTCGCGAACCCGGTCACGTCCTCCGAGAAGGTGAACGTCGCGGTGAGCGCCGCCGTCGAGTTGATCTTCGGCGGCACCCCGGTGATCCCGACCGTGGGGGCCGCCGCGTCCCAGGTCGCCGTGGCCGAGACCGCCGATGCCGGACCCGTGTTGAGGCCGTCGGTCGCCGAGTTGGCCGCCACCGTGACCACCACGTTGGACCCGCTGGTCGGCGTGACCGCCAGCGTGTACGTCCTCGCGTTGGTGCTCGCGAAGGCGCCCTTGGTGCCGCCGGTCACCGTCACGTCCCCGGTGGCGAAGCCCGTCACGTCCTCGGAAAACGTGAACGTCACGCTGAGCACCGCCGTGGAGTTGATCTTTGCCGGCACTCCGCCGATCTCGACCGCCGGAGCCGCCGCGTCCCAAGTCGCGGTGGCCGAGACCGCCGCCGCCGGACCGGTGTTGAGGCCGTCGGTCGCCGAGTTCGCCGCCACCGTGACCATCACGTTGGACCCGCTGGTCGGCGTGACCACCAGCGTGTACACCCTCGCGCTGGTGCTCGCGAAGGCGCCCTTGGTGCCGCCGGTCACCGTCACGTCACCGGTAGCGAACCCCGTCACGTCCTCCGAGAACGTGAACGTTACGCTGAGCGCCGCCGTGGAGTTGATCGTCGTGGGCACCCCGCCGATCTGGACCGTGGGGGCCGCCTCGTCCCAGGTCGCCGTGGCCGAGACCGCCGACGCCGGGCCCGTGTTAACGCCGTCGGTCGCCGAGTTCGCCGCCACCGTGACCACCACGTTCTCTCCGTCAGTCGGCGTGACCGCCAGCGTGTACGTCCTCGCGTTGGTGCTCGCGAAGGCGCCCTTGGTGCCGCCGGTCACCGTCACGTCCCCGGTGACGAAGCCCGTCACGTCCTCCGAGAACGTGAACGTCACGCTGAGCGCCGCCGTCGAGTTGATCTTGGGCGGCACCCCGCCGATCGCGACCGTAGGGGCCGCCGCGTCCCACATGGCGGTGGCCGAGACAGCCGCGGCCGGGCCGGTGTTGAGGCCGTCGGTCGCCGCGTTGGCCGCCACCGTGACCACCACGTTCTCTCCGTCACTCGGCGTGACCGCCAACGTGTAGGTCTTCCCGCTGCCGGCGAAGGTGCCCTTGGTGCCGCCGGTCACCGTCACGTCCCCGGTGGCAAACCCCGTCACGTCCTCGGAGAAGGTGAAGGTCGCAGTGAGCGCGGTCGTGGAGTTGATCTTCGCGGGCACCCCGCCGATCTGGACCGTCGGTGCCTCGTCGTCGTTGATCGTGCCCTCCACCTCCTCGCTCCCCGAGGCGATGCTTGCGCCACCGGTGGGGTTGCTCAGTCGCAGCTTGAAGACCTCTGTTTCCTCGTTCACCGCGTCCTCGGTCGTCTGCACCGTGATCGTCTTCATCGTCTCGCCAGCTGCGAAAGTCAGCGTCCCCGAGACCGCCGTGTAGTCCGTCGCTGCAACTGCTGTGTCGTCGGCCGTCGCGTAGGCGACTGTCACCGCCGCCGACGTGACGCCCAAGCGAACGACCGTGAATGTGACCGCCTCGCCCTCGGACGCGGATGCGTCCGCCGTCGAGAGCACGGGAGCCGAATCCGCGTCGATCAGCACGAGGTCCACCGGGTCTGCCTCATGCCCTTGGTAGTCCGCCCCGCTGACCACCAGCGCTATCTCCAACTCGCGCTTGCCCATCGGGTTGACCAGGTTGTCGCTCTGCGTCGACACGGTGACCGACTGCTCTGTCTCCCAGGTGCTCGGGCTGAATGTCAGGTCGCTCTTGTCGAGCGTCACGCCTTGGCCTTGCGGCGCGCTGAGCGCTACCGTCACATCTCCCGTAGGCTCCGTCGCCAGCCGCAGGGCGACGCTGCCCGAGCCACCCTCCTGCAGCGTCAGCGTCGCCGGCTTGGCGATCACACCCCGGACATCGTCGTCCCGCAGCTGCGCCGTCGCAACCTGCATTACTAGCGCGGTGCCTGCGGTCACCCGTGTGGCGGTTCCCTCGAACACGATCGTTTCCGTTCCCTCCGCCGAGTCGTCCTGCAGAGGGGAGAGCGTCACCATCGCATCGCGCGTCAGCTGCCCTGACGGGATCCGAATCTGCTTGGTGGACGGAGTCCAGGCTGCCGTGTAGTCCGCCGCAGAGCCCTCCGTCGCGCTGCCGCCCAGGTCGAGCGTGACAAGGACGTCATCGGTCAGCTCGGCGGTCCTGAGGGTGGCCGTGACCGTGACTGCCGTGCCGGCCGCATCGCTCTCCAGCAGCACGTCGTCGCTGAGGGACAGCACGACGTCCGGGACGGTCTCGTTGTCCGTGAGCGTCAGATCCGTGCCGAAAATCTCGACGGACTGCGTCGTTCCCGTCACGCGGATCTTCTCGGGTCCCTCGAAGAGGTTGTCGTCGGTCGGCGTCAGCGCGACCGTGGCGGTCGCCGAGCGCTGGTTCGCCGGCAGGGTCAGGCTGGCCGCCGGCTGAACGAAGTCCCGCCCCGGGATGGCCGCGTCCGTGCCGCTGCCGGCCAGAAAGAGCAAGTTCACAACCACGTCATGCGCGAACGGGGTGTCGTTGGGGTCGCCCACCTCGGCGGTGACCACGACGTTCTGCTGCCCGCCGTTCTCGCTCACGCTGGTCGGGTTGACGCTCAGCTCGATCACCGGCGCGTCGATGATTTGGAACTCTTCAGGCCGGACGAAAAACTCTCCAGCATTGTTGGCCGCCCCGAGAAACAAGACGGTCTCAGTGCGGGCCTCTTTTCTGCCGTCGAGGGTTGGCGTGAGCTTCAAGACTTTGGTCGCCTGAGTCGCGTTGGCCGGCACGGTAATCGAGAGGTCCCCTGTCACGGAATAGTCCGCCATAGTTGTCGAATCGTCATCAAGAGCAATCGGGACAGTTTGAGGTGAACTGGAGGGCCCGTCGACAGGAATGAGCGTCACAGTGAGATCTATTTCTCCCGAACCCTCCTGAATACTCTCCGGCGATAATTCTAAGTCATAAGAATGCCTTCCGCCATAGACGGGAGAAATATCGAATTCTTGATCGGTGCTCGGAACGGTTGGATCAGACCAAGTTATTGTAGAATCATAAGCATCAGTCCAGCCTGATAGACTCAACGCTCCAGCCGGAATCTGCAACTTTCCATCAAAATCATAATCTCCTGGTTGAATGGAGTAGCCGCAGCGAATGACTACCCTATACCTACTTATTGCTGGCTGCTCACGACAGGTCGCTGTTGTTTGGCCGCTGTCAAGCGTGATGCCTAACGAAGGGGCTCGAGTAACCCTAAAATGTCGATCAAAATTGAACTCGAAACCGAAACCTCCTCGGCCAAACCGGTTACCATGAACGACGTAGGGAGTCGGGGAATTCACCTGTAGTGCTGGTGTCCGCGATGCAGGTGCGAGGGCATTGTTTCTCAACGTAAACAGCACTCTGAAAAATCTCTGCGATAGGGCATCGCTCGGCGAAACCGTAGGCACCAGAAGGTCAGCATAGGACATGCCGCTATCAGAACTCGGTGGAGTGACTGTGGCTATGCAGCTTCTTGGACTCATCACGCCAGCCTCGGAAAATGTGAAGGTACATCCCGTTGCTGTGACCCAAGTGCTATAGGCGCTATTCGGACTGAATGTCACTGTGACTCCGCCGGTGGGAATCGTGGCACTACCGTCCAAAGTTGGCGTGATCGTGATTGTTTGTGCTCGACCTGCCTGCACGCCGTCGGGGGAAACGGACACAAAATACGAATTTACGTCGCTGCGCTGCTCGAAAAGCGCTGATGTTGCCGTCAGTTGTTCTGTGCCAATACTTCCGGTAAAAGTCACCCGCCAAGTCGTGTCTGATGGCTCTTCAATTGTATCATCATTGAGAGTAAGTGTGAGTGTTTTTTGTACGGATCTAGTTTTTGCAGGGATTGTGAATGTATACAGGTTGTTCATGGAACAATTAGTGCTCATGGCAGGGCAACTGACTGTCCATTGGTTCAATGCATTCGTATTGAATGGATGCGTAATTGACATCGTGAGATCAACATCAGAGTCCGAAGAAGCTCCGCGTAATTGCAGGCTAAAGGTAACGTCTTGGGACTCACCCTCGGAAAAAGATGCAGATGAATTGCCGACAACGGATAGTGTCGGTACGGTATCGTTATCGCGTATCGGCAACGATACACCATTAACCGTAATACCGGGGGAACTGCCCGCGATTACAAGTGTCTGGGTTCCCTCGAAGTAGGGATCGTCCACTGCGGTGAGCGTAATGTCCGCCGTCGCTGAGGAGCTGTTTGCAGGGATGTTGATGGTGGGCAGTGCCCCGTGGATCCGATAGTCGTCGCTGTTCGCCGTTCCCGCGGACAGTGCGAGGGTGATCGACGTAGCGCTGCTGGACGTCGGTGAAATCGCGGCTGTGACTGTGATCGTCGTCGCCCCGTCGCCTTCGGCGATTTCGGCATTGGCAGGCACGGAGAGAGTGACCGTGGTCTGAGCCTGCGCGAGGCCGGCGAGCGCCAGCGCGCTCAGGCATGCCGCGAGCAGAGGCAGCAGCCGGACCTGGGTCCGCGACGCAGGCACGGGAGCAGCGCAAGCGCGGCGTTCGCCGACCGCGGATGCCCAGCGCGGAGGGGTCTGTTCCGCATTCGTCGGAGGCTGGTCCGGCATCAAGTGCCTTACACTTCCAACGGTCGCCGGGGTCGGCGCTCATGGCAGTCAGCGTCACTGCAGGCAGGAAACTGCGCTTGGCGAGGTGTCGTTCCAATCTGGCCGCGCAGGGTGCCGCAGCAGGTGCCGAAGCACTTCAGATCGGGCTGGGGCATGGGGGCATGGTTCGAGCAGCTTGGCTCATGCCGTGCTGGCACCGCTAGCCGAGAGGCACTCTCAGCGGTGCCTTGGGGATCTTGGCGAACGACCTGCGGGATCGCCTCAGCCGCAGCGTCCCACCGATATGGAGGCCCCCCCCGGGGGGGGGGGGCATAAGCGTTAAATTGTTTACGTCCGTTGGTGTACCATGGGAGGCATGGGCGATGCAGAAAGCAGCGGCAGAATGCAGGAGGACTGGGAGTTGCTGGTGTCATTCCTGCCACCAAACTGGGAGCGGCTTGCGGTCGAGACCGGTGCCTTGAAGGGGCTCCGCAAGAACAAGTCGGCGGCGAACCTGCTGCGGGTGCTGCTGTTGCATCTGGGCTGTGGGCACTCGTTGATCGAAACGGCAGTACGGGCTCGCCAGGAGGGGCTGGCCGAACTGTCTTCGGTGGCGCTGTGGCACCGTCTGCGGAAATCGCAGATGTGGTTGCGGGCGCTGTGCATGGAACTGTTCCGGGAACGGGGCGTGGAGTTGTCGGAGGCCGGAGGCCTGCAGATGCGGGCCTTGGATGGGACCGCGGTCAAGGAACCCGGCAAGACGGGTTCCTTGTGGCGCGTGCACTACAGCGTGCGGCTGCCGTCGCTGTCGTGTGACTTCTTTCGGCTGACCGAGACGGAGGGGGTTGGCACGGGCGAGAGTTTCCGGCAGTTTCCGATTACGGCCGGGGATCACCTGCTGGCAGACCGGGGCTACTCGACAGCGGCGGGTCTGCGGTATGTCGTGCAGGCAGGCGGTCTGGTCACGGTGCGTGTGAACACGGGAGCGCTGGTGCTGGAGGCGGCCGAGGGGGAACGCTTCGATCTGCTGGCCTCTGTTGCAACACTGCGGCGGGCCGGTCGGATTGGGTCCTGGCAAGTGCGGGTCGTGGATGCGGAGGGGCTTGCGGCGAGCGGCCGGGTGTGCGCTTTACGCAAGACCGGCGAGGCCATCCGCATGGCCCACAAGAGTCTGCGCCAGCAAGCCTCCAAGAAAGGCAAGCAGTTGCGGCCGGAGACCCTCCAGTACGCCAAGTACGTGATCTTGTTCACGACCTTCCCGGAGACCGAGTTCAGCGCCCGGGAGGTGCTGGAGTGGTATCGCACGCGCTGGCAGGTCGAGTTAGTGTTCAAGCGCTTCAAGTCGCTGGCCGAGTTGGGCCACCTGCCCAAACACGACGAGCGGAGCGCCAAGTCCTGGCTGTACGGAAAGCTGTTCGTGGCCCTGCTGGTGGAGAAACTCATCGGCTACGCCCGATCTATTTCCCCCTGGGGATACGAATTGGGGCCGGAAACGGCCTCCAAGCGCCTGGCGGGACTTCCAGTTCATGCTGAACCAAGTTAAGCGGGCCATTGAACCATCGCTCTCCTTGTCGGAGACACTGCGCCAGTGGAATTCAATCTCTGAGGAACTTGCCGACTCACCGAGGAAGCGCAAGCCACAGTTGGCAGCCTACTTTGATTAGAGTAAGGAAATTAATTTAACGCTTATGGGGGGGGGGAGAGTGGTCAAGTTGAGATTGTGCGACGCCATTGCGGAGTCGAGGGGCCTAGGCGAATGTTCCGAAAAATTCGAAAAGACATAGCAATTATCTCACACAGACTGCCAGCGCGCGCGGCGCGAGTGTCGCTGCAGAACTTTTCAACGTTTGCAGCGCAACCGCTTTGCAGGCCCGCCAACTCCTGATTCGTGAACGTTCTCGACCGAGCCACGGCTGCCCTGCCACAGAAACTTGGTTCAGGCCGGGCAGAGACCGCTTTTCGACGGGGGCTTGATTGCAATTTCGTCGCTTGCGAGACGCAGGTTGATGGTCCGAGGTGAACTTTGAACATGCCTGAGGCACGTCTCGTCGGGGAGTCCCGTCCGAGTCCCGCTATGCAACAATCGGAGAGCCCTCGCGCTGCACCGCGGGCCATGCGAAGCCCGCGACTGCGGCCAGACCCAGCGGTGGTTCTATGGAATTAAGGCGGTTCGGATCCCGGTGGACCATGATGCTGGCCATGCTCGGCATGGCCGTCGGCACAGGCAACATCTGGCGGTTCCCGCGGATCGCCGCCAAGAACGGAGGCGGCGAATTCCTCGTAGCTTGGATCGTCTTCCTGTTCCTTTGGTCGATTCCGCTGATTCTCTTGGAATTCGGCATGGCCCGCAAGACGCGTTCCGGCCCCGTGCGGGCCTTCGTGAGCCTCGCGGGTCCCGGATGGGCATGGACCGGAGCGATGGTAGTCTGCGTCTGCTCCGGAATCCTCTGTTACTACTCCGTGGTTGCGGGATGGATGGTCCGCTACGCGGTCGCCGCGGTCGGAGGCGGCCTGTCGTCTCTTGTTCCGGGGGCATTCTGGAGCGATTTCACGTCTTCGGCTCTGCCCGCTGTCTGCCACGCAATGATGCTGGGTCTGGCTGTGCTCGTCGTGGCGAAGGGAGTTTCGGCGATCGAGCGGGTAGCGACGGTCCTTATGCCTGCGCTGATCGTTCTGGTGCTCGTGCTCGTTGCCCGCGCGGTGACGCTGCCAGGGGCGTCCGACGGCATAGCGTTCCTGTTCGGAATCGACTGGAGCGAGCTGACCAGGGCGCGGATCTGGATCGAGGCCCTGACCCAGAATGCTTGGGACACAGGTGCCGGCTGGGGACTGGTACTCTGCTACGCCGCTTACCAGCGGGAACGGGACGATACCGCACTCAACAGCTTCTTGCTCCCAGCCGCTAACAACACTATCAGCCTGCTAGCCGGGATCATGGTCTTCTGCACGGTCTTCTCGGCCGTGCCGGCGCTGATTGACAGGGCTGCCACGGACCCCTCCCAACTGCAGGGGCTGGGTTCGCTCGAGCAGGCTGTCCTCGACGGGCAGCCGTTCTCGGAGCAGCTGGTGCAGGACACCGTCTTTTCCGAGGGCAACACAGGCATCACCTTCGTTTGGATGCCCGAGCTGTTCCGCTCGATGCCCCACGGCGGCTTCTTCATGGCTTTGTTCTTCATGGCGCTTGCGTTCGCGGCGTTCACCAGCCTGATCGCCATGGTCGAGGCCGTGACACGCACGCTCGAGGACGCGGGATTCGACCGCCGGAAGGCGCTCTACGGCATCGCTTCCATCGGGTTCCTACTCGGGCTGCCATCGGCGCTGAACATGAACGTCTTTGACAATCAAGACTGGGTCTGGGGCGTGGCGCTGATCCTCTCGGGTCTGTTCTTTGCCCTCGCTGTCGGGCGCTACGGTGTGCGGAAGTTTCGCGACGAGACGCTCAACCACGAACACTCGGACATCAGGATCGGCTCTTGGTGGGACTTCGTGATCCGCACCGTTGTTCCGTTCGAAGCCGTCGTCCTGACCGTCTGGCTGCTGTACCAAGCGTGGCAGGACGACCCCCAGGGCTGGCTGGTCCCGTTCGGCGCGGACCACATCTTCAGCGCGGGCACCGTGCTCGTCCAAGTCGGCGTCGTGGCGGTCATTCTCTTCCTGTGCAACAAGCGGCTCGCTGCTTCGGTACGACGGGGAGACGAGTCCGCTAGTTGAGAACCGATATACCGCTCGATCAGAGGCTCCCCTGAGTCGCAAGCCTCCGAAGGTTGGTGTTGCGCGTGTATAGTGCAAGGTGTCAACGAGGTTCCGCAACTAGACCGGACCCACTCGCAGAGGAGACCTGCCATGGATTCCAAGTCCGCTTCCAGACGTTCGTTCCTGGCTCATGCCGCCGCCGCTCCGGCCATAGCGGCCGCACCCGCCGCATCACGCGTGCTCGGGGCCAATGATCGCATCAACATCGGCGTGATCGGCACCGGTTCCAAGGGCCGGTTTCACATTCGCCGACTGGTGGCCCGGGCCGGTGGGCAAGACGATGTCCGAGTCACTGCCATCAGCGACATCTACCGCAAGCGGCGCGAGGAGGCGCTGCAACTTACGCAACTCGGCGGCAAGCGCGGCTACGTCGACTACCGCGAGTTGCTAGCGCAGCCGGATATTGATGCTGTCTGGATCGCGACTCCGGACCACTGGCACGCCACGATGACTCTCGACGCGCTGGCCGCTGGCAAGGATGTCTACCTCGAAAAGCCGATGACCTACACCATCGACGAGGCGCGGCGGATTGCCGAGGTGGTCGAGAGCTCGGGGCGAGTCCTGCAGGTCGGCAGCCAGCATGTCTCGGACCTGCGCTATCACGAGGCCCGCAAGGTCATTGATGAGGGTTGGATCGGACCGGTGCTGTGGGCGCAGAACACCTATTGCAGGAACTCGCTGTATGGCGAGTGGAACTACACGGTAGATCCTGAAGGCACGCCCGAGAACATCGACTGGGACCGCTTCTTGGGGACCGCGCCGGCTCGGTCATTTAGCGCCGAGCGCTTTTTCCGCTGGCGCAAGTACTGGGACTACTCCGGGGGGATCGCAACCGACCTCTTCTACCACCGGCTCGCACCGCTGATGTTGATGATGGGCAAGCAATTCCCGACCCGCGTCAGCGGCCATGGCGGGATTTACGTGCATCGCGAACGCGAAGTTCCCGACACCTACGCTACGGTTGTCGAGTACGCCGGCCACTTTGTCAACCTGTCCGCTTCGATGGCGTCTTCGGCGGGCAATTCTGGCATGCCGACCACGGTGTATGGGCACGAGGGAGCGATCACCTTCCTCCCGAATGCGATCGAAGTCAAGCCCGAATATCAGTTTGCCGCGAAATTTCGCGAGGCCACCGGATCGGACATCCTGCGGATCGAGGTCAAACAGGCTGATGTCAGCACCGATCACATCGCCAACTTCCTAGATTGCATGCGCGACCGTTCCCAGCCGGCCTTCGATGCACACTTCGGCTATCAGGCCATGACCGCGATCCGCCTTGGCGTGGACTCCTATCGCAGCGGGCGCATGATGGCGTTCGACCCGCACGGGCAGCGGGTGCTTCCGTTTGCCGAGCCGCGGCCTGGATACGAGGGTTCCGGCAAGAACTTCGAGGAGCCCCCGCGTCGACCGCCTCGCAACCAACGCCAGAACAGCGCCTAGATCTGTCCCGCACGACACCTGCGGCTTTGCTACCGTTTTCTCATGCCTTACCGCTGGATCGCGG
Source organism: Bryobacterales bacterium (assembly GCA_965207255.1). Classification (GTDB taxonomy): domain Bacteria; phylum Acidobacteriota; class Terriglobia; order Bryobacterales; family UBA6623; genus VXMF01. Next base: position 4,986,572 of record OZ242276.1, read on the forward strand.
CGTTGTTGCTGCTCTGGGTCTCGGCATCGGCCCAAGACAAGCTCAACGTCTTGTTCATCGCCGCCGATGATATGAACAACGACTTGGGGACCTACGGGCACCCCTTGGTCAAGACGCCGAACTTCGATCGCTTGGCGCGGCTCGGCATCCGCTTCGACCAGGCGTACTGCAACTACCCGGTGTGCAATCCGAGCCGGGCATCCCTGATGACCGGCCTGTATCCGGACCAGACCAAGGTCCGCAACAATGCGGTGTATTTCCGGAATACGATCCCGAGCGTGAAGACCCTGCCACAGATGTTCCGCGACAGCGGCTACTTCGTGGCGCGGGTAGGCAAGATCTATCACTACGGCGTCCCTACGCAAATCGGCGAGAACGGCCTGGATGACGCGGCGTCCTGGGAAGAGCGAGTCAATCCCCGCGGCCGCGACAAGTGGGAGGAGGATCAGATCTATTCGATCGATTCCGTCACAGGCAACCTAGGCGGCACCCTGAGTTGGATGGCCCAGGATGGCACCGACGAGGAGCAGACGGATGGCATCGGCACCACGGCAGCCATCGAACTGCTGGAGCGCGCCCGTGATCGGCCTTTCTTCCTGGCGATGGGCTTTTACCGCCCTCACACCCCTTATGTGGCTCCGAAGAAGTATTTCTTCCAGTACCCGCTGGAGATGGTGCGCCTGCCTGCCGAGCCGCTTGACGACCTCGTCGACATTCCTCCGGCAGCGTGGGTGGACCGCCCTCACCAGCTCAATCTGCCAAGACAGAAGCAGCGCGAGGCCATACAGGCGTACTATGCCTCGATCAGCTTTGTCGACACCCAACTTGGACGACTGCTAGATGCCTTGGAGCGGCTGGAGATGATGGACAACACTCTTATCGTGTTTTGGTCCGACCATGGCTATCACATGGGCGAGCACAAGCTCTGGCAGAAGACGACCCTGTTTGAGAATTCAGCACGCGTGCCGTTCTTTATCGCCTCGCCTGCGCATCGCAAGACTGCCGGCCTGAGCACCCGCTCGCTGGCCGAGTTGGTGGATGTGTACCCGACCCTGGCGGACCTGTGCGGTCTTGACCCTCCCAGACATTTGGCCGGAAAGAGCTTGGTGCCGATTCTTGAGGATCCCACGCAGTCCGTTCGCGAGTCTGCCCTCACCACGTTCGACACGCACGACCGCGTCCATCCTCGCCAGCCGCTGCGTCCCAGAGCTGTCGGCTACACCGTGCGAACCGAGCGCTGGCGTTACACCGAGTGGGGGCCGGACGGGGTGGAGGGGGCTGAGCTATACGACCACTGGAATGATCCGAAGGAGTATGTCAATCTTGCCCGCGCGCCCCGCGAGCAGGAGACTGTCTCGAAATTGAAGGAAGTGCTCAAGCGGCGCATCGCTGAGGCCACGGCGGAGCCCGGCCTGTAGGATTCGGGCGAGGTGCCCTTTCCTGCACTGACTAAGCGGTGTCCGGCAATGCACGCGCTCGCCGCGTCGCGTCGCTGTTAGCTCGGTCTGTTGGAGTACCATTGTTGAGCGCGGCATCTGGTGCCCCAGCCACCGCTGCGACCCAAGCTGCCGCGCAGAGGTCAGATTTATGCAACCATCGCCCAAGGCTATTGATCGTCGCGGTTTCTTTGCGGCTGTCGCGGCAAGTATCGCCCTCCCCGCCGCAAGCAGTGCCGAGGAGGGGTTCGAGCCCCTGTTCAACGGCCACGATCTCACCGGCTGGCAGGGAGATCCATTCCTGTGGAAAGTCGAGGACAACATGGTCGTCGGGCGGTCGCCGGGCATTGGCTACAACGACTTCCTCACAACGACCGAAGAATATGCGGACTTCATCCTGCGGTTCGAGATCCAGCTCGTTGACAATGTCGGCAATAGCGGCGTGCAGATCCGCAGCCAGAGGGCTCCAGGTTCGATGGAAATGATCGGCTACCAGGCCGATGTTGGCCCGAGCTGGTGGGGCAGTCTGTACGACGAGTCGCGGCGAAGGGTCACGCTGGCGGCTCCTTCCGAGCCCACGATCAAGAGAGCGCTGAAGCCGACCGATTGGAACGATTACGAGGTGCAGGCGATCGGCAAGCGCATTGTGCTGAAGCTGAACGGAGTGGTCACGGTGGACTACACCGAGGAAGACGAGACCATCGAGCAGACTGGCCTAATCGGGTTGCAGGTTCACTCCGGGCCTCCGCTGGAGGCTAGATTCCGCAACATCCGCATCAAGCAACAGTAGGCCCCATCCGCGCCGCACCGTTCAAGGTGCTGAGCTTGGTGGCGCTCGCCCCTGTGGCTAGTCGATCCTGTTCGCTTGGCGGCGCGCCAGCTCGCCAATGATGGGCACTTGCCACTGCTGCCCTTGCCACGCCATGTAGGCCGCCCACACCCAACCTGCCACCAGCAACAGGTGCATTAGATTCGACAGCAAGCCCTTGAGGAAGACGAAGGAAAGTGTCCAAGTCAGTGCCGCCAGAATAATGGATGCCAAAGTTAGCAGCAAGCACTGGTAGCTGTGGAAGCGTACGAATCGGTTCCGGCCGTATGGCTCGATGATCAGCAACGCAAGTGCCGGGACGGGTGTGAGATAGGCCAGCAACCCGAGCTGGTTCTCTTCGAATCCGCCGGTCCCCGATCCCGCTCCGGGCCCGCGCTCGCCAGTAGCGGTGCTGCTCGCGTGGTCCGTGCGAGCGCCACACTGCCCGCAGTAGCGCGTACCGGCCAACTCCGCGCCACACTGAGAGCAGTACTTCACTAAAGCGGTAGTATACCCATTGATGGAGTGTTCAGTGGTTGCCCACGATCCGTCTTGGGTACGGTCGGCATTGCTGGTCGGCGCTCTAGCGCTGTTACCCCTCAACGGGGCGGCCGTCGAGATCGTGGCCCATCGCGGGGCTTCGCACGATGCCCCCGAGAACACCCTGCCAGCGGTCGAGCTGGGGTGGGAGCAAGGTGCCGATGCCGTGGAAATCGACATCCACGCAACGCGCGACGGGAAGATCGTCGCGATCCATGACAGCGACACGTGGCGGGTGACCGGCCAGCGAGGCGTTGTGGCTGAAATGCGGTTGGATCAGCTGCGCCTGCTGGACGCCGGAGCATGGAAGGGCGCGGAATGGTCCGGCACCCCGATCCCGACTCTCGAGCAGGTGTTGAAGACCGTGCCGCCAGAGAGGACGCTCGTGGTTGAGATCAAGTGCGCGCGAGACGTCTTGCCGGAACTCGAGAGGGTGCTGGATGCATCCGGGAAGCGTGAACAAGTCATGCTGATCGCGTTTGACTACGACACGATCAGCGAGGCGAAGCGACGCATGCCGGACCGGCGCTGCTATTGGCTGTACGGATTTTCAGAGTCAGAGGCTGCCACCTACGGGGTGCGGTCGCAGGCCGATCTGCTGCGACGGGTTGAAAAGGCCGCGCTCGACGGACTCGACGTCAGGCACAGCGGCGAGTGGACGGGCGAGCTGGCGGATGCGCTGCGCAAGCTGGGCAAGGCGCTGTATGTCTACACCGTCAATGATGCGGAACAGGCCCGCCGGCTTCGGGATCTAGGCGTGGCCGGCATCACGACAGACCGCCCCGCTTACATCCGCAGGGCGGTTGCAGAATGATCTCCCGGGCGCTGCTGGTCAGGCTCGGCGTGCTCGTCGCGGCGGCTGGTGTGACGAATGTCTTCTTCATTCAGTTCTGCGATCTCCTGTACCGTTGCGGGTGCGAGGCTCTCTGGGCCGGAGCGGCAGAGCACTGCAATATTCACAACGCCGCGCCCCCGCACTGCCCGTGGTGTCTGGACGGTGGGGCACTTGGTCAGTGGTCGTTCTGGTCCATCGTCGTTTCGCAATGCGGCTTGGCGCTGTGGCCGGGCCGATTCGGGGCGTTGCGGGCGCTCGCGACGTTCTTAGCGTTTCCCGCCGTGGGCGCAATTACAGGCGTGCTGGCGGGCCTTGGCACGCAGTATTGGCAGTAAGGGCGCCGTTGGGCCGCTAGCCCCTATTCGCTAGAGCAGCTTGGGGACCACGTATGGCGCTCGGTACCTGCGCGAGAGCATCTCGTTGGCCATCCCGTTGCCGACGAACAGGCCCGTCTCTCGATCCGTGTGCAACTGCTGGCCGCAGCGGTAGCTGATGTTTGCAAGGTGGCACAGCTCGGCGGCAGCCGCACCGATCTGCACATCGGCGTTGAGCGCGTAGTGGTTGCGTGTGCGCACCGCCTCGACGAAGTTCGCCATGTGCGGGCGGGGGTCCCAGATCTTGTCTTCGTGAGGCTTTTCCTCATGGGTTTTCTCCCGCTCGTCCCCCATGAAGATGCGAAATCCGTAGGGATCCACGACCATGTAGCCTTGGTCGCCGAAAAAGATGTTGCCGACGTAGTTGTTGCCCTGTAGGGGCGCCCCGCCTTCGTTCGGGCTCGACAGGTTGCGCACTTCGAAGACGATTTCGGACTTTTCGAAGAGAAACTGCGACTGCTGCGTGTTGGGCGTTTCTTGGTCGTCCTTCCAGACGAACTTGCCGCCACTCGACGAGATCGTCCCAGGCCTGCCGTATTCGGCAAGCCCCCAGCGGCAGATATCCATCTCATGCACGCCTTGGTTTCCTATATCGCCGTTGCCGGTGTCCCAAAACCAGTGCCAGTTGTAGGCGAAGCGGTTCTTGCTGTAGGCACGCATCGGGGCCGGACCGAGAAAGATATCCCAATCCAGGCCTGCCGGAACTGGCTCTTCGGGCGTGTGACCGATCGACTTCCTGCGTCGGAAGCAGAGTCCGCGCGCCATGTACAGCGTTCCGATCGCGCCCTCGCGGAGCATGGCCATCGCCTTGCGCTTGTGCCCGATGGAGCGGCTCTGGGAGCCGACTTGCACCATGCGCTTGTACTTGCGGGCCGCTTGGACCATCTGCTGGCCCTCGAATACGTTGTGGCTGGCCGGCTTCTCCACGTAGACGTCCTTGCCGGCCTGGCAGGCCCAGATGGTGGTGAGCGCGTGCCAGTGATTGGGCGTTGCTACCGAGACCGCGTCGATGTCCCTGTCTTCAAACAGCTTGCGCATGTCCGAGTATTCTTTCGGCGTGCTGTCTTGAAGCTTCCGCACCATGGCCGAGGCGCGTTCCCGCGCCGCTTGGTTGACATCGCAGATCGCTGCGATTCGTGCACCCGGCACTTCGGAGAAGAAGCCGAGGTGGCCACGCCCGCGGCCGCCTGTGCCGATGACGGCCAAATTGACCGTCTCGTTGGCCCCTAGCACAGGGAAAGCGCTGGTCGCAACGGCCGCTCCGGTACCCCGAACGAACGCCCGTCGGGTGGTATGGCTCATGGGGTACAGCGTACTACACGGGCGTAATGGCTCGGGTTGTGGTGCCAACGTGCTATCGCACTTGAAAGCGGGGATGATGAGTGCTGCCTCACGACGGCCGCACGGTTCAGGCTGCTGATATTCTTCGCCGAGGCTTCCGACGGCTGCGGTTTTCTGGGGATTCCCCATCCATTGATTCTAGGCACTGGTTCTCCCGTCGGGGCTAGCATTGGAGACGTTCTGGAGAGCCACCCTGCCAATCCGGGCTTCCGAAGGCCTAGATGGCACCTTAACTAGGGTAACGGAGTAAAATGTGATCTTTCGCACGGTAGCTTGGATTCCGTGGCCGAACGGACGCCTAGTCCTCGTACCGGTGCCGACATGCCGTTCATCCAAGCGAGTTCAAAGTCAACCGGGACGGGTAGACCGTTCAAGCGCTCGTCTTGCCCACGAAGCGGCTTGGCAATACATCGAGATGGATTGAGCACCGACGCGGCAAGTGTCCGAAACCCGATGGGCCGCAGGTGCCATGTATCAAATGGTCTCGGCATTGCTGTAGGTTTTCCGCCACTGAGGATTCCGCAAAGGGCTTCTGAAAAGAGGTGGGTTAGGGATCACAGGGGGCGGCGCTTGCTTGCGGGTGGCGATAGATTTCGATTGCCCATGGATCGAATAGAACGGCTTCTTGGCTCGCATGCTGCGATGGCTACTCCGATCCAGGCTCTGGGCGGTGGCCCGATGGATGTTGAGGGCCATCGACAATTAGGGGGAACGCCGCCAATTGCACAGACTAGACAGTGTGGGGCTGGACACTCACGACGACGGATGAGAGCACTCTCTCCACGCGGCGTGCGAGAAACGCACAAAATCAGCTTCAATAGCCGTCTCTTCAAGTCGATGCGTGGGCTCGGGGATGTACTGGCGGATATGCTCAGACTTGACCGCGAAACGGAAGGCCGACTTCTTCCAAGATTCGGGAGGCCGAGCCACCGAGTATCGAATCTCGGCGAGTTCAGCGGGAAATAGCCATGGCACGAGCAGACCTAATCTTGAAACTGGTAAAGGCGAGCAGCCAAGGCGACGAAAAACAAATCAGGACCACTGTCGAGGCTCTGGCCGCCGACGAGCGCGCCAAGAACCACAACATCCTCGCGGACCGCTTGCTCGCGCAGTTGCAGGGTGGGAACGGTCGGGGCCCGCGGCCTATGCCCGTTTCTGTGCGGTCTGGAGCAGCCTCGCTCATAGCGGAGGCGGTTCCTCAACGTCGCCTAGATGACTTGATTCTGTCTCGCAACGCCGAGGAGGTCGTTGGCGAGCTAGTTACCGAACAGCACCGAGCTGACCTGCTGCGTTCCTATAATCTGGAGCCACGCCATCGTGTCTTACTCGCGGGTCCTCCGGGAAACGGAAAGACGAGTCTGGCCGAGGCAATCGCCGACGCGTTAAGCGTCCCTTTTCTCATAGTTCGCTACGAGGCCGTGATCGGGAGCTTTCTAGGAGAGACAGCACAGCGAATTGGCCAGGTTTTCCAACTCGCCCGGTCGCGCCATTGCGTCCTGTTCTTCGACGAGTTCGATTCCGTCGGAAAGGAACGCGGCGACCCGCACGAGACGGGAGAGATAAAGCGAGTCGTCAGTTCGTTGCTGCTGCAGATCGACTCACTTCCGAGTTACGTCATTGTCATCGCTGCGACCAACCACCCAGAATTGTTGGATCGCGCCGTGTGGCGACGATTCCAAATTCGTCTGGGGCTTCCGGCTCCCACGCAAGCGCAGATCGAGAAGTGGTTCACCCGGTTTGGAAAGCGCCACGATCTACCTACCGACGCAGCAGACCACCCGCTGGGTCTGTCGCCGCGGAAACTCGCCCAAAACCTCAGAGGGCTGAGTTTCGGGGAAGTGGAAGACTTCGGGAGCGATGTGCTCCGGTGTGTGGCGCTCGGCCAACCCGGAGCTAATGTGAAGAAGATCGTCGAAGATCGGCTGCATCACTGGAAAAACCGATATAGCCCCGGATACGCCAGCGACACCGGGGAGAACAGCTAATTCATGGCCGAAACCGACTATCCACTACTGGTGTTCCCTGAGCCCACTCATGCTGAACGCGCAAAGCGATTCGGAGGAGGCGGGAAAATCAAGACGCCCTCAGCAGCCGGTCAAGCGAAGCGTTTGGTCCCGGAGTTCCAGCGCCTGCAAGACGCAATGGAAAACCAGCGGCTGGCCCTTCAGGACAACCCGCTCGGTATACAGCCCGAACAGGCAGTGGTGCTAGAGACCATCGGCTCGATTCAGAACTTCATCAACGCCGTGAACAGGATTCCTGGATTGGAGTGGCTCGGTGAATACGAGCTTGGCGACATTCCCGCGGATCACGGTTTCGAGGATGAGGACGACGCAGACAAATCACTGAAGGGGCAGCTCTTTCTGGTCATGACGGATCAGTCGGCACTAAACCAGATCCAACACCTATTCAAGAGCTGGGCACGGGATTGCGACGCTCCATTCCCTTTCGGCTTGGCACCGCTGAAGGAGGCGTTCAAATACCTGCGCACCATTCGTCCGTGGGGAGTCGAGGATCGGATTCGGGAGACGGGGATCCTAGCGGATTGGAGAGAGCGATTGGAGTTTGGAGAAGACCACGTTCCTTTCCAAGCGGAGTTGTGGTTCCGAATGAGCCCGACGCGACGAAGGCAGGCCGAGTCTCTGCTGCGCAACATTATCGAGACCGCAGAAGGCCAAGTGATCCAGCAGTGCCTTATCCCCGACATTGCCTATCACGCGATATTGGGACGCCTTCCGCGTCGGCAGGTCCAATCGATCATTGAAGCCCCGGAATCGTTTCGGAACATCAAGGTACTGCAGTGCGAGGATCTCATGCGGGCTCATCCCACAGGGCAGTGTGCGTTCCCGGTCCCCCAGGAAGGCGAGGCGAAACCTTTTGCTGACGGGCAGCCCACGCGGCTCGCTCCTCCACCAGATTTGCGTGAAGCCGACCCTGTCATCGCCCTCTTCGACGGCATGCCACTTGCTGGCCACCGCTTGCTCGACAAGCGCTTGACTATAGACGACCCAGACGGATACGAAGCCGCATACCTAGCCCACGAACGGGTCCACGGCACGGGCATGGCGTCGCTCATCTGCCACGGAGATCTAAACCTGCTTGACGTAGATGTGGACAGGCCGGTCTATGTACGACCGATCCTGCAACCGCGGCGTCGCTTCGACGGACAGTTCGAAGAGGTTATACCGGACAACGTGCTGCCCGTAGACTTGGTTCATCGAGCAGTGCGCCGGCTGTTTGAGGGAGAGAACGGTGACGGTCCGGCGGCACCTGCGATTCGGATTATCAGCCTGTCGATCTGCGATCCCGACCGACCGTTCGTCCGTGAGATGAGCGCATGGGCACGGCTCCTAGATTGGCTTGCATGGAAATACGAAGTTGTGTTCATTGTGAGCGCCGGAAACCACGCTCGCGATCTTGAACTTGAGGTTCCCCGGAGGGATCTTCACGAGCTATCGCCCGAGCAGTTGGAGCAAGCGATTCTCAAAGCTCTTGCGGATGATACGCGCAACCGGCGTCTTCTGTCCCCCGCCGAGACGCTAAACGGCTTGACGGTCGGTGGCACTCACGAAGACGGTGGACCTTCTTTGCCCGAAAGTCACCCACCAATTGATCCCTTCGTCGAACCGGGACTTCCCAATGTAGTCAGTGCCCACGGGCCAGGGTATCGGCGTGCCATCAAACCGGATGTTCTCATGCCGGGCGGCAGGCAACTCCTGCTCGACGGGTTTGGATTGGGAATTATAATGATGGGTTGACATTTCCGCCGGATTCCGCTACCGTTGGCTGAGTGACTGACGGTAAGCCCAACTGGAAGAATCGTACCCTCTTCCACGGGGACAATCTCAAGTTCCTGCGCGGGATGAACTCCGAGACGGTGGACTTGATCGCGACCGACCCGCCGTTCAACAAGGGCCGCGACTTCCACGCCACGCCTGACAGCTTAGCAGCCGGCGCCAAGTTTCAGGACCGGTGGTCTTGGGAGCGGGACGTTCACCAAGCCTGGGTGGACCAGATCACGGACGATTACCCGGGCGTCATGAACGTGATCAACGGATCCCGGTCGAGCTACGGCGATGACATGGGCGCGTTCCTGTGCTTCATGGCAGTCCGGCTGCTAGAGATGCACCGGATTCTCAAGCCGACCGGTTCGATCTACCTCCACTGCGACCCGACCGCCAGCCACTACCTCAAAGAGCTGATGGACGCAATATTCGGGCGGAAGCAGTTCCGCAATGAGATCGTTTGGTGCTACAACGTCGGCGGCAAGAGCACCAAATGGTGGGCGCGAAAACACGACTATCTGCTCTTCTTCACCAAAACCGACAAGTATCGCTTTGACGGCAAGGCCGCAGGTATTCCGCGTGACACTGGGACGCGCAGTTTCGGCGGCAGGATCGGCAAAGACGAGAACGGTCGGCCCTATCAGGACAAGATCGTGCGAGCGACGGGGAAGGTCTACCGATACTACTTGGACGAGCCCAAGATCCCAGAGGATTGGTGGACAGGTATCAACAGCTTGCAATCAGGCGTTCGAGAGCGCACGGGCTACCCGACGCAGAAACCGCTGGCGCTGTACGAGCGCGTCATCAAGGCATCCAGTAACGAGGGCGATATGGTCCTCGACCCCTTCGCCGGCTGCGCCACAACATGCGTTGCAGCCGAGCGCCTCGGTCGCCAGTGGGTCGGTATCGACATCTGGGACAAGGCTCACGAAGTGGTGCTCGACCGGCTGCGAAGGGAGGGTCTGGCGACCGACGGAGATTCCGGCGGCATGCTCGCATTCGGAGACGTTTACTACGAGACCGAACCATCGACCCGAACCGATGAGGGAAACGAGGCTGTAGTCTATCTGCAAGTCCGGGAACGGATCAAGGAGCCGGAAGGCAAGAAGATGAGCCGCGCCGAGATGTACGAGTTCCTGCTGTCGCAATACGGCCCCAAGTGCCAAGGCTGCGACAGGGTATTCGACGATCCGCGCTACCTCCAACTCGACCACAACACTCCCCGCTCGGACGGCGGGCTGAACCACATCACGAACCGAGTCCTGCTGTGCGGGCCGTGCAATCAGGCCAAGAGCAACATCTACACGCTGTCGGGGCTCCGGCGACTCAACAAGAAGCAAGGATGGATGGCCAAATGACTGATCAGCAAAAACAAGAGCTCAGGAAAAGCCGGGTGCGCGTCAGTGTCACCTACGCAGCGACACTATTCCTGTTCGGGGGCGCCTTCGTGCTGATGCTTGTCAAACCGGACGAGGCAACAGACATATTCTTCACTGTTCTGCCGGTCGCCAGCGGAATCATCAGTTATTGGTTCGCTACTCGCGGGGGCGGCGGTTCGGGCGTCCAGAACGGCGCTGGGGGCGCGATTAACAGCGTGGAGGCCGAGACACAAAGGAACGGCCCAGAGCCCGGAAAGGGTGACGACGAATAGCAACTCGATCAAATCATCAAGGTACTTGCTAACGTCAACCTCTCTCACAACATCAGTATAATGCAGGCGTTATGAGCAAACGGCCCGACTACGGCGATGCCACGCCAGGGGACTTGGTTAGGGCACTGATGCGTCCTAGGAGCGGGCGCCGGACGGCAGCCCGTTATCGGCCACCAGATCGCGGCGCATCAGGCGCTTCCCGGCCAGACCCGCCGCAAGAGTCGCCATCTGGGCCAGAGTGTCCAGATCGCGGACGTTGTGCTTCCCAGCGAACTCGGTGACGTAGCGGTTCAGGTGCTTGGCGCTGATCTTGTGGAACACGCCCTTATGGGCGCGCTTGAGCACGGCCCAGAAGCTCTCAATGCCATTGGTGTGAGCCTGGCCGCGCACGTACTCAGCGACTGAGTGCCTGACGGCCTCGTGGTCGAACGGCAGGGAGTCGTAGGCCGCCGCGTCGTCGGTATAGACAGTCGCGCCCTCGGCGGTGTGCTCCTTGACGAAGCCCTGCAATGTGTCCTTGTCCGTGGATGCGACCACCTTGGCCGCGACTCGATTGGTCTCCCTGTCCTTCGCACCGACTACAGCGGTCTTGCCAACAGGCCCGCGTCCGGTCAGCTCCTCGCGCTTGGCGTTGCTCATGTTGCGCCGCTTGCCGCCCATGTACGTCTCGTCCACTTCGACCGGACCCGTGAACGGGCCGTCCGTGTCCGAGCGCTTCCAGCCTTCGCGAATGCGGTGCAGCATGAACCACGCAGTCGGCTGGCTGATGCCAAGATCGCGGTGCAGCTTCATGCTTGACACGCTCTTCAGGCTGGTGATCTCCAGGTAGATCGCGATGGCCCACTTGCGCAGGGGGATCTTCGACCGTTCCAGAGCGGTGCCCGTCCGCACGCTGAAATAGGAACGGCAGTCCGAGCACCAGTAGGGCATCTTGGCATGGCTGGCTGCGCGTGTGCGAATGCTCCCGCATTTGCCGCAGCATCGGCCAACGCTCCATAGTTGTGACTCGAACCACTCCGTGGCGGCCTTTTCATCCGGGAACATATCCATCAGCGCGATGAGCGTGATCCCTTCCCTGTCGGCCTTGCCCGGTCCCTTATGTGCTTTGTTTGTCATGATTTCCGCCTACAACTATGGTAGCGGAATCCGGCGGAAATGTCAACCCATCATTATAATGCCCTTTGGATTCTCTCACACGAATGCCAATTTGCGGCTACACCACGCGAATTCCCCGCCGGGGCAACGGATTGCGACGCCCGGGGCCTCGGGAGAATTGGACCGCACTACCTACACTCGCGGAACGAGTAACGCAGCCGCACTGACATCGCATTGGGCCGGCGCCGTGCTCCGGCTGCTCGAAGAGCTCCGTGGACGCCCCGGCGGCGATGTCCTGGCGGAATACGACGCCGTTCTCACGAAGGCGCTCTTGGCCCACAGCGCAAGTTGGGAGGATACATACGAACGCTTCGCTGTCCTGAGGGATGACAACAACAGTCGAGCGTTCAAAGAATACTTGAGCCGGTTCCTGGGATACGGATCGGGGAATGTCGCCAAGGTCATGAGTTGCACGGATCAACGGGTAACCATCCTCGGCGTCGGCCAGTTGGACGATGGCGAGGGTGCCGAGTTCGCGCTTCCACTTCCGCCGAGTCTGTCGACGGTGAACGAGCGTCGGCGCCTAACTGTCACGCTCGCTTGGCTATCGCCGGTGAGCAGCGCTTCCCGAAGCTATCGCGTCGCCCACCTATGGTTTGACCCCAAGAATGAAATCGCGACACAGCGCAAGTATGCCGACCATCGAGCCGCGCAGCGAGGGACACTGCAACACGAAATCCTGGAAGGCTCCAACGCAACCGCGTTCCAAGATGGTGATTCCATCAATCTCAAGATTAGCTGCCGCGCCGACGCGTCCGACATACTAGAGCCGATACGATTCGGTTTGGCAGTGACGTTGGAGGTCGCGGAAGGACTGGATATTCCCATCTATCAGGAAGTGCGTGACCGACTGGCCGTTCGCGTTCCGGTAAAGGACCAGTCGCGATGACCGCCGGAGTGCCATCTCCCTTCGCCCAACGGCGATTGGGCTTCCAGATCGGCGTTGTGTGATCGCCTGGCGAGGCCGACGATTGCTGACACGGCTGACGCTTGTGTCGGGATTCTGGAGCCCCGTCAATGATCATCTGCCTTTCTGGGCGAGCTGCGTCAAGAGCATCCTCAACGCCGTCAGAATCTGTCGGGGAGGTCGTCAATGCACCGCCGCTCCAAGCCAGCGAGTGACCTGTTGACGTTCCATGCCTCCGGTGTTCTCTGCGCCGGGAAGCAGTGCTCGATTCCAGAAAATGTGATTGTCGGCAGCCTGTGCTACCTTCACTTGCTTGTTGCTGCTACGAGATGCCATCCGTGCGCTGCTGCTGTTGGGGTTGGTAGCGCCGCTCGCCTCACCGACGGTCCTCATGCGCGTTGAGGCAACGGTGCGCACGTCGCAGGGTCTCGAGGCCGACTTGCGCACCCTGTGCGATGCGATCGGCCCGCGCATGGCCGGCACGGAGGCCATGCGGGATGCCCTGCAGTGGGGGCTGCGGTCGTTTCGGCAGGCTGGCTTGCAGAGCGCACGGCTCGAGCCGGTCCGCATCCCCCTGGCTTGGCGGGAGGGCGAGACGAAAATTGATGTGGTAGAGCCGCGTCCGTTTCGGGTGCGAGCCGCCGCTTCGGCGTTTTCTCCGAGCGTCCCGCGTCCGATGGAGGCGGAGCTGGCGCTGGGAGGCAGCGGCAAGGAAGGGGCAATTCTGCGGATCGGCGAGGGCCTGCGTGGCAAGGTCGTGCTAGTGGAGCTCACCGAGGCATCGTCGCTGGACAGCTTGGGGCTGTCCCAGCGCGATTCGATGGTGGCCGTCCGCGAGGCGGCGGAGGTCGGCGCCCTCGCAGTGCTGATCGTTTCCACCCGTCCGCAGCAACTGCTGTACCGGCACGTCAACAATCTATCGGCAGAACTGGATCCGATTCCTTCGGCACTGGTCTCTCGCGAAGATGGCCTGCGGCTCGTGCGCCTGCTCGAAGAAGGCGAGCGGGTGCATCTCCGCTTGGAGATGCCCAATCGGATCGGACCTGCCTTTGAGACCGCGAATGTTGTCGCAGAGATTCCCGGCGACGCCTTGGCGGAGGAGTTCGTGCTGCTCGGGGCCCACCTCGATTCATGGGATATGGGCACAGGTTGCTTGGACAATGCCGTGAATGTGGCCTTGGTCCTGCAGGTGGCCCGTGCCGTTGCCGAATCGGGGGTCCGCCCGCTGCGCACATTGCGGTTCGTGCTCTTCGGCGGGGAGGAAATGGGCCTGTTCGGATCGCTGGCCTATGCGGATTCGCATCGCGACGAATTGGACCAGCACGTGACGGCGATCGTGCATGACATGGGAGGCGGGCGCTTACTCGGCTACTCGACCGGAGGTCGGCGTGATCTGTTGCGCGCAGTCGAGCGCCTGCTGGACGGCTTGGAAGAATCCAGACAGTTGCGCCACACGGCGAAAGCCTACTTCATGAGCGACAATTTCACGTTCGTGCTGCGGGGTGTGCCTTCCCTGTTTGCGGTGCAAGAAACGGCGGACTACTACTCGCCGTATCACTCCGAGGCTGACACGTTCGACAAGGTCGAAATCGGAGAGGTGCGGGAGTCGGTGGTGGTGGCTGCGATGACGATGCTCGGCATCGCACAGGCGGAACAGCGGGTGGCGGAGAGGTTGTCGGCTGCCGACGTGACGAAATGGCTGCAAGACCAAGGGCTGATCCGGCACCTGCGCTTCTTGGGCGTCTGGGATGCATGGCGACCAAGACGGGACAGCAAGGGCTCAGATGCCAATTGAGCGCCCGGCGGGCTGGTAGGGTAGGGCCATGGCGTTTGCTCTCGGCCCGCAACCGGGCCTGGCGCGGCCCGACGCTGAGGAGCGACGGGCACGGGGTGCCTACATGGGGGCGCTCATCGAGGAGTTGCGGGAACTGGAAGACCCGATCCGGCTTGGTGGCGGCCCCGCTAGGATCGAGCGGCAGCGCAAGGCGGGTAAGCTGCTGGCGCGGGAGCGCGTCGCGGCGCTGTTGGACGAGGGCGAGGAGTTGCTGGAACTGGGCCTACTCGTGGCCCACGATGCGCACGGCGGCATAGCTCCGGCGGCAGGCGTCGTAACCGGCATCGGCCGTGTCGGCGGCCGACCGGTTGCGGTGATGGCTAACGACGCCACGGTGAAGGCCGGTAGTTGGTTTCCTGAGACGGTCTCGAAGCTGCTGCGCATCCAAGAGGCAGCGATGCGCTGTGGCATCCCAATCGTGTACCTAGTGGATTCGGCTGGCGTGTTTCTGCCGCAACAGCACGGCACGTTCCCGGGCAAGTATGGTGGTGGGCGGATCTTTCACAATTGCGCCCGCATGCGCCGCCAACTGAGGATCCCGCAGATTGCCGCCGTGATGGGGCAGTGCATTGCGGGCGGTGCCTACTTGCCCGCCTTGAGCGATGTGATCCTCATGGTGGAGGGCACGAGTTTCATGGGACTGGGCGGGCCGAACCTCGTCCAGGGTGCGATTGGCCAACAAGTCGACGCGGAGGATCTCGGCGGAGCCGCCATGCATGCCGCGCGAAGCGGAGTCGCGCACTACCGCGTGGCCGACGATGCGGAGTGCATCGACCGCATCCGAACGATGCTGCGCGGGCTTCCGAACGCGCCCGCCGCACCGTTGCATCCCTCCGAACCCGAGTCCAGCGGAGGGCTTGACGAGATCTTGCCGAGCGACCGGCGCCTGCCCTATGACATGCACGAGGTCGTGCGGCGCGTCGTGGATCGGGAGGGGTGCGTGGAGTTCATGGCCGAACGCGCCCCGGAACTGTTGTGTGCGAATGTCCAGATCGGCGGGTGGCCCGTCGGCTTGATCGCCAACCGGCGGGGCTTGTTCCGCGATGGCGGACGCACCCGCATCGGGGCCATCATTTACGCCGAGACGGCCCGCAAGGCGGCGGAATTTGTCGAAAAGTGCGACCGCCAGGGCCATCCTGTGGTCTATTTCCAAGACGTTACCGGCTTTATGGTAGGACCCGAAGCTGAGCAGAGCGGCATCATCCGCGCCGGCGCCGAGATGGTCGAATCCATGGCCACGACTCGAGTGCCCAAGATCGTGGTCACCGTACGGCACGCCAGCGGGGCGGGCTACTACGCGATGGCCGGCCAAGGGTTCGATCCAGAGTTCATCTTCAGCTGGCCAACGGCCCGGGTTGGGGTCATGGAAGGCGAGTCGGCCGTCCAGGCGATGTTCGCGAGCGAATTGCGAGCGCTGGACGAAAGTGACACCGGGCCGGCACAAGACTTGCTGCGCGAGATCGAGCGCACGCGCTTGGAGTACGACCGCACGCTTGATGCCAAGTGGTGTGCCGGCCAGGGGCACGTAGATGCCATCATCCGCCCGGAAGCCACGCGAGGCGTGCTGATCAGTTGCTTGGAAGCCGTTCAGGGACATGGATATGCGCGATTTTCCAAGTCCTGATTGCCACTGCGCTGGCCACCAAGAAACGAGAGTCGCAGCGGGCTCGTCCGATAATCAGGCCCTGTGCAAGAATTGAGAGTCGGAGCAATGAGAAAGTGGGCCACCATTGCAGCCATTGGCGCATTCGTTCTTGCGTCTGTCGCTACCAGCCCGCTCTTCGCTGCGCCGGCGCAATACGACAGGGTCGCGTGTGGGAATCCGCGCACTGCGGAGGAGGCGATCTTCTTAGCGCAGCAGCGGGGGTTGTCGCAAGACAAGGGTCAATTCAGGCCGTATGCCCAGACCGGCCCATCGGTGCCGACCAGCGTGGACGGTATCGCGATCGTCGAAGCGACGCATGAAGTCCTCTCTCCGGCGCACCCGTTTGATCTAGCGAACTCGTCGGTCACGATCACTCCCGAGCAGGACAAGTTCCGAGTCGAGGTCTCGAGGTTTGCTGAAGGGGCTCCGCTCGTGGAGCAGGGGACGCCGTTGGATCTAGACGATGACGATTTCAAGCTCGTCGAATTGCCGTTTGCGTTTTCCTACTACGGTTCCTCCTATGACAGTCTCTACGTCAATTCCGATGGCAATCTAACCTTCGTCTACCCGGAGGCGAGTTCGCTGCCGAGGAGCTATTCACGGGCTGCTTACGGACCGGCGCGGATCGCTCCACTGTTTCGAGACCTAGATCCGAGCCGCGGAGGTAGCGTCCGGGTCACGGCGACCTCTGAGGCCCTGACGGTGGCATGGCACGCCGTGCCGCTGTTCTCAGAGACTTCCCTGGGAGATCCGCAGTCCTTTCAAGTGACGATTCACCAAGGTGGCAGCATCGAGTTCCGCTACGCGGAGGTAGACCTGCCCGATGCCGTGGTGGGCTTGTTCAGTGGCCAAGCCTTGAGCGGTGTTGTGGCTGTCGACTGGAGCTCGGTCGAATCGGAGCTGTTCGATGCGGAGAGCATCCTTGCCGAGGTCTTTGTCAGCGAGCCGTTGATCGATGAATTCGCGGTGGTGCATTCGTTCTACCGTTTCCACGAGGATGCGTACGACGCGGTGATCGTATTCAACGATCTCGATATGGACGCCAGCGACTTTTCCCTCGCTCACGCCTATACCGTGCGCAACGAGATTCGCGGCATCGGGGAGTATATCTACGATAGCGGCGGGGTGTTCGGGTCGCCGCGCCGCCTGTCTTCGTTTGTCAACATGGGCGCGCTCTCCGCCTACCCCGCCAGCCCGGCCGCGCCGATCAGCGGCCTGCCGCATTCTTCGATGCTGACGATCCTAGCCCACGAGGTCGGACATCGATTCTTGGCCTACACCCCATTCAAGGATCCCGAGACCGGCGAACTGTCCGATGCCTTGCTGGGGCGCCAGTTCGCGCACTGGAGCTTTTTCCTTAACTCGGGAGCTTCGGTGCTCGAAGGCAACGCCATCACGGACAACGGGGAAGGCACCAGCCCCCGCTTCGTGACCACTGCTGCTACGCAGACCTACAGCATGCTCGATCAGTACTTGATGGGGCTGCGGGACCCGTCGGAGGTGCCGGCGACATTCCTGGTCGCCAATCCCACCTCGACGACGCGGTCGCTCGGAAACGCGTCACGCACGCCAGAAGTCGGCGTGGAGTTTGACGGAGTCCGCAAGGAGATCCGCGTTGAAGACATCATCGAGGCAGTTGGCGCCCGCCGGCCCGACACGTCCGTGTCTCAGAGACACTTCCGCCAGGCATTCGTCTTGCTGGTGGACGAGGGTACCGAGCCCAAGCCGGAGTCGCTGCGCACGCTGAGGCAGTTGCGCAGGTGGTGGCTTTCGTTCTACGACCTGCATCTGGAATCGAGGTCGACAAGTTCGGCCGACCTTGTCCGCATGTTGCATTTGTCGACGTGGCCCGCCGGCGGACTGCTCGCCGATGCGGCCGGTTCTGCGCAGGTTGAGATCTCGGCGGCACGCGACACGGACCTTGTGGTGAACCTTCGGCTCGACAGTGCCATCGCCGAGATCCCAGCCGCGGTGACGATCCCGGCTGGGGAAGTGCAGACGGAGTTTGAGCTTCGCGGGCTTGCGCCGGGCACGGCCACGCTGACAGCAGAAGCAGCTGAATCCGGTTACGAGAGCTTGCCGACCCGCTTGGCGGTACGCGCCGATGCCAGCGAACTCAGGCTTGAACAATTGCACCCTCCCGAGCAATACGGCACGGCGGGGACGACACTGACCCAGCCGCTGTTGTACCGAGTTCGGGACGAGAACTTGGTGCCGTATAGCGGTGTTGAGTTGGAACACAGCGCGAGCGGGGAGGGCGCCGCTGCTGTCGCGCCCACCCACACGGATGCATTCGGCCAACTTGAGGTGGATTGGCAGTTGACCTCCTCGGCCAGCAGCCAGACGCTTACCGCACGTATCGAGGGAGTGCCTGAGAGCGCCGTGGAAACCCAGGCGCTGGTCTCCGAATTCCCGCCTATGGTGTTGACCGCTCGCACGGCCAACGCCGCGAGCGGCGAGACAGCGGAAAGCGGTCGGGGATTTGCCCGCGGCAGTCTGGTGACAATCTACGGCAGCGCCCTTGCGACGGGTCCCTTTGAGGCGAACACGCTCCTGTTATTCAGCAATCCGAGCCTTCCGGTGGATCTAGGCGGGACCAGCGTGCATGTCGGCGGCGTGGCAGTTCCGCTGACGAAGGTATCGCCAACCGAGATCACCTTTCAATTGCCATTCGTGATCAGCGCGGATGTGGCGGAAGTCGTGGTGTCGTCGCCGTTCGGGCGGGCAGACCCCGTGATGATCCCGCTAGGCAATGCGCAGCCGGGCATCTTCCCTGATCGGTGGAGCGGGGGGGCGCGGGCCGCCGTGTTCGACCCCGACAATCCGAATCGGGGCGTGCTGCCGCACGCGGGGGGGCTGCTGGAAATCTACGCGACCGGACTTGGTGCGGTGAGCCCGCCGGGGCGCACGGGCCGACCCGGACTTTCAATGCCACCGCAGCTAGTGGTTGGGGAAACGCAAGCATGGGTGGACGACCAGCCTGTGGAAGTCACCTTCAGCGGGCTGGCCAGCTTCGAAGCTGGCGTCTATGTGGTCACTTTGGACCTGCCGGAAGATCTCGAGGCCGGCGAACACGAAGTCAAGATCGCGGTGTGCGAACAAGAGAGCAACACCGTCTCGTTCGAGTCAGAATAGTACGCTACGCCATATCGTTACACTCTTAACATGCTGGGCACAGGTCTGCGCTGGAGCCTTCTTGCTGGTGTCGTCCTCGCGCTGATCTTGGTGCCGTTCTTGCTGTTTGAGGAACGCATCGTTCGATTCTCAGAAGTGCTGCTGCAAGACTCCACGGGTGGTCTGTCAGTGGCCGTGGCCGTGGTGTTGCTGCTCGCCTCCGACCTGTTCATGCCGGTCCCTTCAAGCTTCGTGGCGACAGCTTCGGGACTACTGTTGGGCTTGGTGCCGGGCATTGTTGCCACTTGGGTCGGACTGCAATCCGGAGCGCTGGCAGGCTATGGTGTCGGCCGCCTGGCGAGAAGGCGAGTTGCGGCTCGCATTCTGGGCGAAGCCGAGCTTCAGCGTGCAACTGGCGCTTATGCTCGCTGGGGAGGTCTCTCCTTGATTGCGGCACGGGCCGTGCCGGTTCTGGCCGAGGGCTCTGTGGTGATCGCAGGAGTGGCCCGCATGCCCCTGCTGCGCTTCTCTTGCTTGGTCGGCACGTCGAATATTGCGATTGCGGCGATCTATGCCGGCGTGGGTGCATACGTCCGTGACGTCAACACATTCTTGCTTGCATTTGCCGCTTCGATCTTGATTCCAGGTTCGCTGATGCTGCTGTTCCGGGCCCTGTCGGCGCATGGCGGGCGCTGTGCTGTGGCCACACGGGGGGGCGAGACCGTCTGAAGACGTTGCCGCGAGGAAGAACATGTCCCGGTTTCCCAAGGCGCTGACGCTCACAACCGACTTTGGCTGCCGCGATCACTACGTCGGGGCGATGAAAGGCGTTGTGGCGAGCCTTGCGCCGGGCGTGCAGGTCTTTGATATCACCCACGACGTGCCGAGTTTCGATATCGCCGAGGGCGCGTTTGCGATCGCGCAGGCTTGGCGGTTCTATCCCGAGGGCACTGTGCACCTTGTGGTTGTGGATCCAGGAGTGGGGTCATCGCGGGCGCCCATTGCGGCCGAAGCAGGGGGGCACCTCTTCGTTGCACCGGACAACGGCGTCCTGTCACACGTCTTGGAGTCGGTCGGGGCGTTCAGCATCCGGCGGGTCGATATCCGGCACGGGCTGGAGGCGATCAGCCGCACATTTCACGGCCGTGACCTGTTTGCCCCGGTCGCGGCCAGGTTGGCCGCCGGGATGGCATTTGAGGATGTAGGCACTAGTGTGGCCGAACCAGTCCGGCTTTCTCCGGTTCGAGTCGCCAATGGCAATGGAAGCGTGCTGCATGTGGACCGGTTCGGGAATGTTGTCACCAGCTTCCGTCCGGATGACCTAGACGATGGCGCGGGCTTGGCAGTTGGAGGAACCGTAGTTGGCTTGCGAGCCGATTCGTATGCAGATGCGCCACAAGGTGAACTGTTCTTGATCTCGGGAAGTTCCGGGTATGTCGAGATTTCGATAAACCAAGGTAGCGCGTCGGCCTCGCTGCAAGTGAGGGCGGGCGGGAGCGTCACGAGAACCCGCCTTAGGGCTTGAAGGATTAGCGATCCCTGCTCCGGACCATGGTTCTGCAACGGTGATTGATGTGCCGGTTCTAAGCTAGGCCCGCTGCTGGCCGCTCCAGGGGTCTTGCGCGACCGGCTGTGACAGCCTAGGTGGAAGTCACGCATCCCGGGTGGGCCGGACAAGTTTGACGCCCAGCTAGCGCAGGCCTTCCACTAGGCCGTCGTCTGTCACATGGATCGATTCTGCAGCTGGCACGCGTGGGAGTCCGGGCATCGTCATGATTTCGCCGCAGACCGCCACGACAAAGCCCGCACCAGCAGCCAAGCGAACTTCTCGCACGGGTACGGAATGGCCGCTCGGCGTTCCTAGCAGCTTGGGATCGGCAGAAAAGCTGTATTGCGTTTTTGCCATGCAGACAGGGAGTTTGCTGTAGCCGGCATCGTCCCAACGGCTTAGTTGACGCTCAGTTTTCTGGTCCACTTTGATGCTATCGGCACGATAAATCTGCCTCGCCACGAGTTGCATCTTCTTGAGCAAGGGCATTTCATCTGGATATAGCGGCGCGAACCGGCTGCCGCCCTGTCCCAACATGGCGACAACCTGCCGCGCAAGCGCTTCTGCTCCAACCGAACCCTCCGCCCAGTGCGTGCATGGGATAGCTTCGATGCCTCGGGCCTTCGCATAGGCTTGTATCGCGGCGACCTCTTCGTCGGTGTCCGTCGAGAATCGATTGATCGCCACAGCGGTCGGTACGCCGAATTGCCCGACATTGTCGACGTGCCGCCCTAGGTTGGCGCAGCCCTTCTCGACGGCGGCAACATTCTCGGATGCGAGATCGTTCTTCCCGACTCCGCCGTTCGCCTTCAGCGCGCGCACCGTGGCGACGATCACGGCCACCTCGGGATTCAGGCCAGCGCTACGGCACTTGATGTTGAAGAACTTCTCGGCTCCCAGGTCCGCGCCAAATCCCGCTTCGGTGACCACATAGTCCGCAAGCTTCAGTGCCGTCTTGGTTGCGATCACGGAATTGCAGCCGTGGGCGATGTTTGCGAACGGGCCGCCATGGACGAAGGCGGGGGTGTTCTCGATGGTCTGCACAAGGTTCGGTTGCATCGCCTCTCGCAGCAGCACCGCCATGGCACCGTCAGCGCCGATGTCACGGCAGTGGACGGGAGAGCGGTCGCGCCGGTAGCCGACGATGATCTCGCCAAGCCTTCGCCTCAAATCACGCTGATCGCTTGCTAGGCACAGGATGGCCATGATCTCGGAAGCGGCCGTGATGTCGAATCCAGTCTCGCGAGGGAAGCCGTTGCCTACGCCTCCAAGCGAGCAGACGATGTGGCGCAAGGCTCGGTCGTTCACATCGAGAACGCGTCGCCAGACGACGCGCCGAACGTCGAGACCTGCCTTCTGACCCCAGTGGATACTGTTGTCGACCATTGCGCTGAGCAAGTTGTGAGCGGCGGCGATCGCATGGAAATCTCCGGTGAAATGAAGGTTGATGTCCTCCATGGGAACGACTTGCGCATGCCCGCCGCCCGTCGCTCCGCCCTTCATGCCGAAACATGGACCAAGCGAAGGTTCGCGCAAGCAGATCGCCGTTTTCTTGCCTATTCGACTCATGGCGTCGCCTAGGCCGACAGTGGTCGTAGTCTTGCCCTCGCCGGCCGGTGTTGGGTTCACAGCGGTAACCAAGATCAGCCTTCCATCTGGTCGCCCAGAGAGAGAGTCGGTGAACTGGCTAGACACCTTTGCCTTGCCGTGGCCAAACGGGAGCACATCCTCGCTGGGAATCTCAAGCTCTGCCGCAATGTCACGTATCGGCCGGAGACTTGCGGCTCTCGCAATTTCGATGTCAGTGCTGCATGAATCCATAGGAAGCAATCCTCTGAAGTCCGATCCTGCTCACAGATGAGCATCATATAACGCTGGATCAGGGGCGGTCCGATTGAGAACCACGATCCAACAGGTGCCTAGTGTCCGGCTGGCAACGGCTGCAGGCCGGTGCCCTTTGCGATCCGTCCAGAGGAATCCTCGGGGCGGCGAGCTTGCACCCGCAATGTCCGCGGCGTTGACCACGCTGACGGGGCCAGGATTCGAACCATCCCGTGGCAGTCTCATCGTCTGGGAACAGATCCGGCGCAGCGGCCGGCGAAACATTTGACCTGCAAGCCTTGGCACGTGCCTTCGGTGGCATGTTCGCCATGACTTGTGTTGAGAACCATGGCAGCCGAATTCCGTCGCGGTGCGAGTCACTCGTAGAAGTACGTTCTCTTGCCTCGGCTCTCCTTGGTTCAGTTTGCGTGCGCGGCAACCGCAGTGGGCGGGAAGCACAGGTTCCAGAGGGCCAGCGTGATTGGGTGCCGGAGAGAGGGCCTCAGCCCGAGAGCTCGAGCCGCCGAAAACCCAAGCCTGATTTCGATCTGAAGCTAGTCGGCACGTGATACGCGGTATGTGCTTGGCTTGCTCTTGAGATAGCGGTAAGGATTGACGGTAATGCCCTTGGACATCACTTCGTAGTGGACGTGTGCACCAGTCGTGCGCCCGGTCGATCCGACAAAACCGATCAGCTCGCCACGCTGGACCGCTTGGCCAGGTCGGACGAGGTACTCCTTCAGGTGCCCATAGGCAGTGCTGAAGCCATTCTTCCCGTGAACTATCCTGACGCATTTGCCGAGGCCGGTATCCCAGCCCGCCATCGATACGAATCCATTGGCGGTCGCCCGCACCGGCGATCCGTAAGGCGCGCTGATGTCCATGCCGGAATGAAAAACGCCCTTGCCATTGAAAGGGTCTTGGCGCTTTCCGTACGTGCTCGTGATGTAGCCCCTGACTGGCCAGATCGATGGCGTGCTATTCGCCAGCAGGATCGAACCGCCGACCGAAGAGCGGTCCACGGCGTCTTGGAGGCGGTCATATTGGTTCATCGATGCGTAATAGGCCGGAATCGGATTCGCGCCGAAGGCGTCTTGCGCTTCGGGAGCGTCGCGCTGGATACCGTAGGCAATTGAGACTTGGTACGCCAAACTGCTCAGAGAAGCCAGCTGTTTGTCGCGCTCCTGAGAACTCAGCACTAGACTCTCGTACTCTTCGCGCAGCGCCTCGCTCTGGGACAGCAGACGATCATTCTCCTTCGCATGCTTGAAGTAGCCGCCGGCCAGACCGACCAGCGCTAGTACTGCAAGTAGGGCAAAGCTAGCGGCTACCTGCAATCCCAAGTGCGAGATCCCAAATCGACCGATGCGCCCGAGTTTAGGGTGGGCAATAATGACTAGGAATCGGTTGTCTCGCATGCGGAACCTAGTGTTGATGCACCGAGCCGCCCGACGCACCCAAGCTACACTGCGGAATCCTATACCGCAACTATCAACGGTACACAAGTCTCGACGGCCCTGTCAAGCGACGAGTTCGGTGCCAAAGTCTTGTTGATCCGCGTTTTCGCTTCGCTTTGACTTGCAGCAGGCCATGGAAGACCACATCATCCAGATGATCGAGGCCTTGTGGGCTGGCCGGGGCACGTCTGGCATCGAGGTCGGCCCCGGAGACGACTGCGGCGTGCTGCGCGCGCCCGGAGGCACAGTTGACTGGCTGGTCACTTCGGACCAACTGGTCCAAGACCGCCACTTCATCCGGGACAAGCATCCGCCGCGCGACCTTGGCCGCAAGGCGCTTGTCCGGTCCCTCAGCGACATCGCCGCGATGGGAGGGCGGCCGTTCTGCTTCTTACAGACGGTCTGCCTGCCCGATTGGGCGGCGCGCTCGCCTTGGCACGAGGAGTTCCAGCAGGGGATGCGCGCGGCAGTCGAGGAGATTGATCTCCCCGAACTTGCGTTGCTGGGCGGGGACGTCGCTGCCGGTGATCTATTCGTCGCAACCGTGACGGCCATCGGACAGGTCGACACGGGCACCGCGCTGCTGCGCAGCGGGGCTCGCCCCGGTGATCAACTCTACGTGTCGGGCAGTCTGGGCGGATCCGCGCAGGGCCTGAAGCTGCTTCTTGGCGAATCGCCCCCACCGTTCGACCATCCTGCCGTGCGTCGGCACTGTGCGCCAAGTTCAAGGCTGCCCTTGGGCTGGTCGTTGCGGGAACTTCCCGCAACTGCAGCCATGGACCTCAGCGACGGGCTTGCCATCGACGCCAACCGTTTGGCCGACGCGAGCTGCGTCGCACTTGTGATCGAAGCGTCGCGCGTGCCTTTATTCCCGGGTTCAGGGCTCGCTGATGCGTTGGTCTCGGGCGAAGAGTACGAACTGCTGTTTACGTGTGCTCCCGACTGCGCTGGGCTGGGCGGATTGGATGCGACTGCGATCGGCTGGGTGGAGAGCGGATCGGGCGCTTGGCTCGAGTCCGCCGACGGGCGGGAGCGGCTCGCCCCGGAGGGATTCTCTCATTTCTAGAGGTCTGTTCCGGAGCCTGCTAAACGTCGAGCAGCGCGTCTATCTCATCGCTGAGCCGGGGCCGCGGAGTGGCCAGCGAGACCAGCACGAACACCGCGGTGGAAGCTAGCAGGGCTACCGCGCCCACTGCCAAGCCTGGCGGCAAAAGCGCGTAGCCGTGGCGGGCCGACATCTCCAAGACGAAATTCAGCGCAATGCTGGTGCTGATCGAGGCCACGCAAGCCTGTCCTGTCGCCCGCTTCCAGTTCATGCCGATGCATATGCTGGGCACAATCGCGGCCGCGAAGGTGCCCCAGCCGAAGGTGCCGAGCAGGGCGATCAGGTTCTCCATGTAGAGGGCGAACACCGTCGACAGCACCAGCAAGCCCCCCGTGACGATCCTCGACCACAGCAGTTCGCGGTCCAAAGGCCTGCCACGCAGCGCGATGGGAATGTCGCGCACAACCGCGGCCGCGCCTAGGTTTAGGAAAGAGTCGGCCGTGGACATGATCGCGGCCAGCAGGCCCGCAAAGACGATGCCGGCCAGCAGTTCCGGTGTGTAGTGGAGCAAGAACGTGGGCGCTGCCAGGTCGGGATTTTCCAGCTCCGGGTGCTCGCCTCTGGCAACCAGGGTGCGCATGGCCAGCCCGATTCCCATCCAGAGCATCGCAAGTACCAAGTAACTCGCGCCGGTTGCAAGGGCACTCCACTTGAGCTGCCGGATGTCCTTGAGCATCATCAGCTTGGTTACTGCGTGGGGCTGCCCGGACGCCCCGATTCCGAACAGCAACATCCAACTCAAGGCGGCCATGTCTCCTCGCGACCCCCAAGGGCCGAAATACTCAGCATCCATGGCCCACAGCGTCTCGCTGATGGCTCCCATGCCCCCGCCGATCTTGAGGCATTGCAGCAGTACTGCGACGGCTGCGCCCAGCATCAGCATGCCTTGGAACAGATCCGTATATACACCCGCCACGATTCCGCCGGCGATGGAATAGAACGCGAGCACCCCCAGCCCGATTCCTAAGGCAACCAGCAGATCAATGCCCAACACCGCCTGCAGAACAGTGCCGATCGCAAGGATTTGCGTGCCGAGGTACCCGATGACGCCCAGAAAGATCGCTGCGCTCATCGCCAGCGCTGGCCAAGTGCCTCCGTAGCGAGCCGCGACGGCTTCCGGCAGGGTAAGGATCTCGCGCACCTCGACGAGCAGGCGCAAGCGCTTGCCCGTCAGCATGAAGACGATCGGCAGGCTGAAAGCCGACACGAATACCATCCACAGCGAGCTTGAACCGGATTCGTAGACCAAACCCGGGCCGCCGACAAAGCCAAACCCGCTCATCACGCTGGAAATCGTGGCCATCACCACGACGACCGGTCCCAGAGACTTGCCCGCAAGGAAAAAGTCAGCCGACGAAGTGGTCCGGCGCATGGCCCACACACCGATGACAGCGCAACTCGCCAGATAGACGATCACACAGGCGATGATGAGTTGCGAATCGGCGGTCGGCATGGTTCGGGCGGACGGCTAGTGCTTGGAGAATCGCTGGAGGAACTCGCGCTGCTTGTCTAGCGGGAGGATTTCGCGGTCGAAAATCAGCCCGTAGAGCAGTCCCAGCATTAGCCCGAGCGGGGCGATGCCGTAGACGAGCATCGCCGTTCCAGCCGGGAACCCGCCGATCGTCTTGAGTGGGCCGGCTGGGTCGTGCAGATGGAACTGGAGTGCCAGCAAGCAGCAGAAACCGATCCCGAACGCCAGCACAGCTGCAAGGGTGAGCTTGGACGGCCGACCGGGCGACCGCAGTCCCAGCAGGCACAGCACCACGATTAGGCCGACCGAGGCCATGCCGAGCAGCGCCGCCTGCCCGGCGAATCCTCCGATCAGTGCGATCAAGCAAATCACGGCGGCGAGCGCCGCCAGCGGAGAGTTGTTCACTTCCAAGGGGATTCCCTGGCCTCGAGGACGGAATACGCCTCGGTGTAGACCTCGGCCATGCGCTCTTCCCACATCGCCCCGATCGACGGATCCTCCGGCTGCTCGCCTTTGTCGCCAGTGTGCTGGATCCACAGGTCAAGCGCGGAGGCCATGCGCGTCAGGATTTGCTGATGTTCCGGCGATTCGGCAAGATTGTGCAACTCGTTCGGATCTGCTTCCGTGTCGTACAGTTCTTCTTCTGGACGGCTGCGCGCGAGGAACGGATTCTGGTCGGCGCTGAGCTTGCCTTGCTTCTCCAGCCTCAGCAGTTGACGCCAGATGGGATAAGACACCTCCTTGTACCGGTTCAACTGCATGTAGGGCCGGTCGGTGTAGTAGTTGCGGATGTACTTGTAGCGCTTGTCCCGAACCGCCCGGATACGATCAACCGTCTCGTCGCAGCGATCGCGCGCCGCGAACACATATTCCCGCGAAGCCACTTTGTGTTCGCCCAAGAAGACTCGGCCTTCCATGTGCGAGGGCACTTCGATGCCGGCGATCGCCAGCGAGGTTGCCGACAGGTCGATGCTGCTCACTAACTCGTCACGCACGCTGCCGGGCTCGAACTGCCCTGGCCAGCGGATCACTAGCGGCACGCGGATTCCGCCATCGTAAAGGAATTGTTTGTCGCGGGGCATCGGACGCCCGTGGTCTCCGAAGAAGATCACGACGGTCCGATCCGCGACGCCGTCCTCCTCTAAGCGGTCGAGCACCCGGCCGACCTTCTCGTCGAGCATGCGCACGGCATCCAAGTATCCGGCCCAGTCTTTTCTGGCGACTTCGTCCTGCGGATAGTATGCTGGCGGCGTTACCGCCGAGGGATCGGTTGGGGCTTCGATGTCTGAGGCAAAGCCCCATGGCTCGGTCGGGCTCCCGCGGTGCGGTTCGAAGATGTTGACTTGGGCGTAGAACGGCTGCCCTGGGGCGCGGTCGCGCCAGTTGGTGCCATCGAATGGTTTCTTGTACTGGAAATTGAAGTCGGTCTTGTTGCGCCCGCCGAGACCGCTCTCGTGGTCGTTGACGGTATAGTAGCCCGCTTCGCGAAAGTAGTCCGTGATCAGACGCACCGGTTCGGGCAGCGTGTAGCCATCCCCGCGATGGCTCCGGTGCGCGTGCGCGCCGATGCTGGTCTGGTACATGCCGGTGATCAGCGCGGACCGGGACGGCGAGCAAACCGGACAGGTCACGTAGGCATTGGTGAAACGGGCGCCCTCGGCAGCCAGCCGGTCGATGTTGGGGGTGCTGACTTCCGTGCTGCCGTAGCAGGACAGGTCTGGCGAGAGGTCATCGGCGATGATCCAGACGATGTTCCATGGACCGGCCTGCGAAGCGCCGCATCCGACTGAGCTTGCGGCAGCGCCTGCCGCAGCGACGCTTCCAAGGAATTCCCTGCGTGTGGTAGTCATGGTTGCCTCTGGCCGTCTTACGCCGACGGGCTGAGCGGAAAGGTGCCCTCGGCACGAAGAATCCGTGCGGGCGCTTCAAGGATTTCGGATATTGTACAAGAACGTGAATTGCAAGCGGATATCCCCGCCGAGGTATTCCTTCGGCAGCGGCGGGAATGGGTTCGATGCGCTCACGCCGGCCACGGCCGCCCGATCCAACGGCGGCGCCCCGGAACTCTTGGCGATCACCAGCTTCGGCACGCTGCCGTTGCTGGTGACCGAGAACTGGATCAGCGTGCGCCCGCGACTCATGCCGAGTCGCGCGCTCTCGGGGATCACGGCGAACCAGTTGCGTCGCACGGCTGCCAGCACTTGCGTCAGATAGGGCCTGAAGTCGACGCCCCGCGGGTCGCTGAGCAGTTCTACGACACTGCCCGACTCGGACGGGCTGTTGGGCAGCATGACTTTGGAATTCGAGCCGCCGATGCCGTCGCCCACCGCTTGTTTCGGCGGCCCGCTGCGCTTCATCTGTTCGATGGCGCCGGAGATGATCTGATTGGGGCGGGGAGTTAGCTCCAGCGTTCCCAGCTGGGCGCTGCCAGTGCGGCTCGGCATGCGCGCCGGGGGATTTTCTAGCTTCAGCACGGCCCGTTTGCGCGTTGGCGCCGCGGGCATGGGCAGCAGCCTTGGATCGCGTGCCTGCGCTAGCTCCGCGCCCTTGCGGAACTCTCCCGGGTCCGGACTCTGCGCCGGTGGCGGCTCGATCTCCGGCGGTTCCTCTTGCTCGTCCAGCGCCGGAAGTTCGGGTTCGGGTTCAGGGTCGTCGACCTCGACCGGCTGGGGCACTTCGGCGGCCTGCTCCGGTTCTGGTTCCGGAGGGGTTTCCGGTGTCGGCTCCGGTCCGGTGCCCGGATCTGGTGCGGGCATCGGCAGGCCGCGGAACCCGTCACGGCCTTCCCCTGCTATGTCGACCTGGTTATTCAGAGGCGGCAGGTCGTCCAGCGATGGAGCCATCAGCGTGATCTGGACGGTGTTCCAGTCAGCCGGTTCGCTGAGATCCAGCTGCCCCGTCCCTGGCATCAGCAACAACGCGAAGCCGACTGCGTGCAGCGCTGCCGAGACTGCTTTTGTCAGTGTCGGGCGTGACTGGACGCCCGTGGGTTCCCACTTGACTTGGAGCCCCAGCCGGGTTTCGAGGTCGGGTGGCCATATGCCGGTGCCGCGGGCATCTTCGTAACGGAGCCGGGCATCGAAGCGCTCCGCCAAGAACTCCGGGGCCGGGCCGCCCGACCGCAGCTGATGCGGATTTGCCGCACCGTGCTCGCATTGCCAGGCCAGCCGCCGTTCGAACTCGGCGACCTGCAGCCACAGAGGATGGTCGCTTGGCGGCAGGACCACGTTGCGCGCATCGGAGGCGCGGGCGGACAAGCTCTCGGAGTAGTCCTCGAGCAAGAGATGAAGTGGAACTCTGTCCGGGCTCGGCAATTAACTCAGGGCGGACAACGTCTTCGAAACCAAGTGCGAATGCGCTTTGATCGCCTCTCTTATTCTAAGTGCGAGCCGCAATGCTTCAAGGGCGTCTTGACCGGTCACGCGCGGCTGTTCGCGATTCCGGGCACAGTGCAGGAAGGACTCGAGTTGCCGTCGCAGCGGTTCGCCATCGTCTGCGGCCAGCGGCAGGATGTGCAGCCCTGCCGAACTGCCAAGCCCGATGCGAACTCCCTGCCGCGTGATGTAGTCCAGCGAAATATACTCGCGCGGTTGGAAGAAGCGCAGCTTGCGAATTCTCTCGGTGGACACCCTGCTGGCCGTCAGGTTTGCCACGCAGCCGTTCTCGAACTGAATGCGGGCATTGGCGATGTCGGTACTCTCGGAAACCACCGACAGACCGCTGGCAGCCACTTCGCAGACAGCAGAGTCGACCAACTTGAGCACGATATCGAGGTCGTGAATCATCAGGTCGAGCACGACGTCGATATCGAGGCTTCGCGGGCTGAATGGGCTCATGCGGTGGATCTCGAAGAAGAGCGGCAGGGTGGCTGCACGCGCCGCTTGCTCGACGGCCGGGTTGAATCGCTCCAGGTGTCCGACCTGCAAGACGCGCTTGGCCTTCTGAGCGGCCGTCACCAAGCGTGTTGCCGATTCGATATCGGGGGCAATCGGCTTCTCGACTAGCAAATCCACGCCCGCCGCCAGAAGGGACAGCCCGACGCTGAGATGATGTTGGGTCGGCACCGCGAGGCTTGCCGCTCGCACTTCGGCGGGGAGGGCGCCTAGATCGGACAGGGCCGCGCCGCCGTACTCGCCGGCGACTTGGCGGGCGCGCTCTGCATCTTGATCGACCACCGCGACGAGCCTCGCCTCGGGCAGGGCGGAGTAGACACGGGCATGCTGGCGCCCGAAGTTGCCGGCGCCGATGACGGCGACCGGGATGGGCTCGATTGCGCTCACTAGAGTTCCGCCTGCCGGGCTGTGCCAGCTAGCGCAGGTCGTAAGCCACCAGTTCCGTTTGGTTCCGTACGAACAATAGGCCGTCGGCCATCGCGGGCACGTTCCAGGTCTTGCCCGAGATCGAATCAAATCGAGCCAATTCCCGGTATTCGACCGGCGTCGCCTCGACCAAGGCGAGTTCTCCGTCCTCGCTGATGACGATCAAGTGCCCGGATGCATACAAGAGTTGGCCGTAGCGATAGCGGCCCTGCTTCCAAAGGCGTTCGCCAGTGCGCACGTTAACCGCCGCTAGTATCCCCTCGTCCAGCCCGTAGACGACCTCGTCAACCAGCACGGACGGGTTGAACTTGTTCTTCATGTTGAGGTTCGACCAGACCTCTTCAACCGAGAAGCGGCCCTCGGCTCGCGAGACTTGGAGCAGCGCCGCCCCGTGGCCGTAGCCGGACGAGACGAACACGTGGTTTCCGTCCACTACGAGGGGTTGCGCGCAGTTGGCGTCGTAGCTCGTCTTCCAAGGGTGGCTCCAGAGTTCGGAGCCATCCTCCAATGACGCGCCGAGCACGCGCGTTCCGCTCACGATCAGCAGCTGTCGCCGCCCGGCCAGCGTCGCCGCCTGCGGCGAGACGTATCCGGCCTTGTCGTCGAGGTTCGACCAGATGATGTCGCCGCTACGCTTGTCGTAGGCGAAGATCGACTTCCCGCCCTTGCCGCCGGGCAGGGCAATGACCATGTCGTCAACCACCAAGGGGGCCGCCGACATGCCCCAAGTCAGGTTCGAGGCGCTGGCGTCCCTGAGAATGTTGCGCTGCCAGAGCACCTTTCCGTTGTGGGCCGCTAGGCACACCAAGTCGCCGTTCGCGCCTTGGGCATAGATGTTCCCATCTGACCAGGTTGGAGTGGCACGCGGACCGTCGCCTCCCATCGATTCGCGGAACCGAGACTTCCACGAGTGCTCCCAAGCCTGGCGGCCGTCTTCCGTCCTGTAAGCGGCTACGACTTCCCGGTCACGGCGCTGCTCGATCGTGAACAACAGACCGTCAGCCACGACCATCGAGGCGTAGCCGCCGCCGATCTGCTGGCGCCAAAGCTCTGGCGGGCCATCGGTCGGCCAGTCGGTTCTGACGGGCGCTTGGTCATAGATGCCGGCGCGCCCCGGGCCCCGGTATTCGGTCCAGTAGTTCGCAGCTGCGTGAACCGCGGGGGTGCTTCCCGCGGCCGGCTTTGCCAAGGCCGGGGTCGCGGTCTGCAAGTCGTCGGGGTACGCCTGAGCCAGGGGACCGACGTCTCGAAGCCGGTCCGCTTCCAGATCCTGCAGTCGTGACTCGGAATCGACGAGCTCGACCACTAGGCCCCGGCCGGAACCGGAGAGGCCGATCGAGGCCCCCGACCAGGAGAAGTACAGCCCGATTGCCAGCGCCGCGCTGAAAACGGTTACGAGAACGTACAAGGCTGCCCGAGGCAGTCTCTTCGTGGGCAACGGCATGGATCTCCCTTCCCGCGGCTCACGCGGGCCGCTGTTCTTAGCCTAGCGGACGTGTCGCTGTGCGATCGGGAATCGGCGGCCCATCCCGAATGCCTTCGATGTCACCCGGAGGCCCGGAGCGGCTTGCTGGCGCTTGTATTCATTGCGGTCCACCATGCGGGCGACGTCCCGCACCATTTCGAGCGAGTGTCCCAAGCGCTCGGCGATTTCCGGCGCTGTCAGGCACTCTTCGACGTACAGCTGCAGGATCGGATCCAGCACCTCGTAGGGTGGCAGGGAATCGGAGTCCTTTTGGTCGGGCCTGAGTTCGGCCGATGGTGGCTTGTCCAGCACCGATTGAGGGATGCCCCCCGGGTGCCGTTGATTGGCCACTCTCGCCAACTTGTACGCTAGCGTTTTCGGAACGTCGCTTATCACCGCCAAGCCTCCGCACATATCGCCGTAGATCGTGCAGTAGCCAACTGCCAGTTCGCTCTTGTTGCCGGTGGTGAGAACCAAGCCGTTGAATTTGTTGGACAGGGCCATGAGCGTCGTTCCCCGGAGGCGGGCCTGTAGGTTTTCTTCGGCGATATTCGGTGCCAAGCCTTCGAAGGCGGGTGCCAATTGCGCCTCGAACGCTCGGTAGGCCGGATTGATGCCGATGGTCAGGAATCGAATTCCCATCGCCTCGGCCGTGCGTCGAGCGTCGAGCAAGCTGCCCTCGGAGGAATGCGGCCCGGGCATTGCCACTCCGGTCACGTTGGATGCGCCAAGTGCCTCGGTTGCGATCACGGTCGTGAGGGCCGAGTCAATCCCACCGCTCATGCCAATGATCGCCGTGTTGAACCCGCACTTCCTCACGTAGTCGCGTGTCCCCAGCACCAGCGCGTCGTATACGGCTTCGGTGTCGTCTGCGTTGCTCCCATCCGTCCACGCGTCGTCCGGCACCTCGCTGGCAGAGCCCGGCTCCCAGCAGACTAGGTCTTCGGCGAATGACCGTGCCCGCGCTTGCAGAGTCCCGGACCCGTCAACGATGAAGCTGGATCCGTCAAAGATCAGTTGGTCGTTGCCGCCGACTTGGTTTACGAAGGCTGTGGGCACTTTGTGCCGTGCCGCCAGAGCCTTGAACATGGACAGCCGGAATCTGCGCCGTCCCACGTGGTATGGCGACGCCGATATGTTGACGAGCAGGTCGATGCCGCGCCCGGCCAATTCCTCCACTGGATCCCTCGAATACCGCGAGCGCTCCCAGAATTGCTTGTCGTTCCAAGCGTCTTCGCAGATCGTCAGGCCGATTCGCTGCCCCTTGAATTCCCATACTGCGGGCCGGTTGCCGGGCTGGAAGTAGCGCGCCTCGTCAAAGACATCGTACGTCGGCAGTAGGAGCTTGCGCTGGCTAGAGACGATGCTGCCGCGATGGAGACAGGCAAGGCAGTTTGCCGCTTTTCCCGACTCGTCGGCTTCGCCACAGTAGCCCACGACTAGGCCAGTGTGGAGGCTGGCCGATTCCTTTGCGAGCCGCTGCAGTTGGGTCTCGTTCGCCTCCCGGAAGCCTGCCGCCGTGACGAGGTCGAGCGGGGGGTAGCCGCAGATGGACAGTTCGGGGAAGACCGTGATGTCCGCGCCTTGCTCGCTCGCCTGTTGGGCGCACCGCAGGATCCGATCGGCATTTGCCTGTAGGTCCCCGACGGTGAAGTTGAGTTGGGCGAGCGCGACCCTCATCGAACCTAGCTTCACTCTACAGGCCGGCTAAGGCGGGGCCAATGGAACTTCCCGCCCGCACAGACCGCTACATCGAGGGTCCGCGCATCTCGCGGTCAGGGCAGCGGAATCCCGTGCGTCGGATTCCGCCGCTAAGCTCAAGGCGCAGCCTAGAACGTGTGCCCGTCGGTCAGCGTGAGGCGGAACGGGCTCTTCGACAAGCCAGACGCAACGCCGTCGATCGTCAGCATGGAGCCGGTCCGCAGGCCCGTGCGGCGGCGGTTCTCAAGGTTTAGTACGACCTCGGTGCTGCCGCCTTGCTCGCTGGTCAGGTTGATCGTCGCCGGCCGTTCGGGAGGACTCGCCGAGACGACGTAGAGGCGCATCTTCGGCGTCAGCTTGCCGTTGAGATCGGACCAAATGCCATCCCCAGTGGATCCGAGCAGGCTCGCCTTGAGATCCTTGAAGACCCACAGCATCGGGTTTTCCTGACGCGACTTTTGGTCGGCCTCGAATTGCAACTCCTCGGAAGACTTCAGTTCGATGCGGGCAGTCGGCAATGCCCCTGCCTTGGCCATTTCCTCGATCTTGGGCCAGTAGAGGTCATAGGCCTCGTCGCCGTAGTTGCTCTTCAGCAGGTTCTGCACGTAGTCCAAGACTTGCGTGCGACCCTCGGCGGGCATCGAGTTCGGGCCGTCGTAGAGCGCGGCACGGGCAAACGAGATGAAGGCCTGATCGTACTTGGCTGCATCCTGCTGGGCCAGCACGACCTGGCCGAGCCAGTAGGAAACCTGGCCGCGCGAGGGGTCGATGGAGAGCACTTCGCGGAACGCCTCCTCGGCAGCCGTGTTGTCCTTTTGCTGCATGCGTCCCCAGCCGATGGTCAAATGCGACGACGCCTCAGCTTGCTGCTTGGCGTTGTCCCATGCTGCTTGTGCAACCGTGTCAGGCTTGTTCGCAAACTGCTGGCCGACCAGCTTCAGCACTGCATTAGCGGCGTCGACGCCATCGTTCACCGTCTGTTCGTCGGCCTTGCCTAGGTACGGGCTCGAAAGCGTGATGACGTAATGCGCGGTGAAGTCATCCGGCACCTTGGTGAGCAGCGTCTTCGCGGCTTCCACGGCTTGCGCCGTCTGGCTCGTCTTCTGGTAGCTGTCGAGGTAGAAGCGTGCGCGCTCCACGTGGTAGTCCGTCTCGGGGTACTTCTCGGTCCACTCGTCGAGCAGCGCGAGCTTCTTGGTCGGGTCAGCTTCCGCGTAGACCTTGGTGATCACGTCGTACTCAGCCCGGTCCTTGTAGTTTTTCTCCTGCGGATTCGGGATGGCGAGTGCAGCCACCATCAGAAGCAGGCAAGTTGTGAGCGCGAATTGCGCGGCTTTCTTCAAGATCATTCCCTGAACTCCGAAGCCATCGTCTGACGGCATAGCGAAAATGATGGCACAGTTCCGCCGGTCGCGCAATGGCCCCCGGTCAAGCGGAAAACAAGCCTATGCTCATCTTTGAGTGAGTATAGCCGCCCGGGGCGTCTACGCGCAAGTGCTTTCGAGCAGGCGACGAGGCGCGCTGCATCGGAAGAGGGCGCGATGGGTCGCGATGACGCTGCGTCCAGCGCACTACGCAGGCAGGCCCGGAGCAGCCGCTCCTGTTTCGGCCACGAGTTGCCCCCCTTCCAAGCGGGCTGGTACTGTCAATCAGATTCCTGATTACCCCGAAGTCACAGCCAAACTTAGGGGGCGAATATTTGTCGATTGAATGCCGGAATCAGTTGACACAAGATTCAGCTTGATGTATACTAAGTATCTGATCATAAAGGAGTTACTTATGCCAAAGAACAAGGTCCAGTTCCAGAAGGGCCAGAGCCTGCCGGAGTTCCTCGAACTCTACGGCACCGTTCCAAAATGCGAGCAAGCCGTGTTTGAGGCGCGCTGGCCCAAGGGCTTCCGCTGCCCCAATTGCGGCTACCACAAGAGCTGCCAGCTGCGCCAGCGCAAGGTCTTCCAGTGCATCCGTTGCAAGCATCAAGCCTCGCTCACCGCCGGCACGCTGTTCGACAACACCAAGCTGCCCCTGACGACTTGGTTCCTGGCCATTTACTTGCTCAGCCAGGCCAAGAACGGCATCTCGGCGATGGATCTCAAGCGCCAGCTGGGGGTGAGCTACAACACGGCTTGGATGCTCAAGCACAAGCTCATGCAGACGATGCGCGAGCGGGACGACAGCCAGCCGCTGCACGGCATCGTGGAAGTCGATGACGCCTATTTGGGCGGCGAGGCCAGCGGGGGCAAGCGCGGGCGTGGTGCTGAGCGCAAGACGCCCTTTGTAGCGGCGGCACAGGTGAGTGCGGACGGACACCCGGAACGGCTACGGCTGACCCCGCTGCCGGGCTTCCGCAAACGTGCGCTGCAAGCTTGGGCCGAGCAGCATCTGCAAGCGGGCACACTGGTGCGCTCGGACGGGCTGGCTTGTTTTCGGGGCGTGCAGGCGGCTGGCTGTGAGCACCAAGCGCAGGTCACCGGAGGTGGCAAGGGCAGCTGCGAGACGCCCGGGCTGAGCTGGGTGAACACCCTGCTGGGCAACGTCAAGCGCGCGATCGACGGAACCTATCATGCCTGCGACTCGCGCTATGCGGGACGCTACTTGGCCGAGTTTGCCTACCGCTTCAATCGGCGCTATGTGTTGGCCGATCTCGTACCGCGTCTGGTCTATGTTGCGGTGCGCACCCCGCCCCTGCCCGACCGGCTCCTAACTCTGGCTGGAACTGCTGGGTAATCAGGATCAGATTTGGGCTGATTCGCGCAGTGTGCCGCTAGCGCCCGCGCCAAATTCGGCCCCAGTTGCATGGACCTTGGCCGCGAGAAACCCTCGCAGTTTCCCGCCAATGCGTAGAACTCACGAAATAGTGCTTGACGATCTATCGGGTTCCTTGCTATTCATATGTCTAGTGCATATCGGAGGGTTCTTTTGACCCAAGCTTTGAAGCACAGCTACTCATTCCAAGAAGCCAGTCGATCTGGGGCTTGGACCGAGCCTACCTCGAAGGAGCAACAATCCCACAATGGAAATCAACGAAATCCTCAACGACTTGAAGACCGAGCTGGACCAAAACAGCACTGCTATCGCGGCTCTCGGTGGCCTACCGGCGAGTCGCGAGACCAAGAAGGTTCTCGATTACTTGGAGAGCAATCGCACATTGGTCGAAGACGCGGTCGTCGCCTTCGCAAACCTTGAGCGTAGCCGTGGCAAGCGTCGCGGCCGCCGACCCGCTTGGATCGAGGAAGTCATGGCGTCTAGGAACGCTGGTTAGGGCGTCCGAACCACGAGGATGCGAACCCCCGGACTTCCACACGGGCAGCTTGTCGGCGGGCCGTGCTAGTAGAGCAAGAACGCTCGTCGCCTCGTTCGGAAATCGGCCATTGATTGGTCAATACGCCTCCATATGGTAGCGGCATCTTGGCCGCTATTGAGGGCCTCAATAGCCTCGGAATTGCCGACCAATTTCTTGGCTGCTTGTAGATCTACATTCTTGGCGTGAGTCGTTACAAGCGCGCTGGCGACGACCAGTCCCAAGCGCGTCGGCTGCAGGGCGTCTCGATCCGTGATCGAAAACTGTACGCCATCAATTAAGGTGCCGCCAAAGACGGAAGAATCGGGCTTCTGGCGACGAGCGTAGACCCTGACCCCCGGCAAAGAGGCTTTGCGGACGGCATCCGCAAGGGCCACGCCGTCAATCCAGTCGGCACCGACGAACAGGAACGGATTGTCTGTTCCGCGGCCCACCGAATACTCCGGCAGGTACTCCAGCAGGGCGATGCCGGGGTACAAGATTGCCTGCTCGAGTGTCCGGATGTTCGGCGACGGGTTGACCCATGGCAGGCCGGTTTCGTCAAACCAAAGGCTGCGCTCCCAGCCCTGCATGCGGACAACCTCGAGCTTTGCCCCGATATTGCGCTCGGCGTTGAACATCCTGGCCAGCTCGCCTACAGTCATTCCGTGGCGTACCGGAATGTTGTGATAGGCCACGAAGGATTCTAGGTCGGCATCCCTTAGCGGTCCCTCGACACTCACTCCATTGATCGGGTTGGGGCGGTCAAGCACGTAGAACTCGATGCCCGCTTCGGCTGCGGCCTCGAGGGCGTAGCCCATGGTTGTGATGTAGGTGTAGAAGCGCGCACCGATGTCTTGCACGTCGAACAACAGGGCGTCGAGGTTGCGCAACTGCTCTACTTCCGGCCGCTTGCGGTCGCTGCGATACAGGCTGTGGACGGCGGTTCCCGTGCGCTGGTCGACGCCGTCGGCAATATTCGGCTGATCCAGATCGCCGCCCAGGCCGTGCTCGGGCGTTAGGATCAACTCGAGGCTCACATCATCCGCGGCAGCCAGCAAGTCGATATTGCGGCGGCGCGAGCGGTCGATTCCCGTGTGGTTCGTCAGCAGCCCGATCTTCTTACCGCGCAACCGCGCAAAGCCCTCGGATGCGAGTACATCAAGGCCCGTCTTGACCGGCGCGAAGATCGCTCTGTCGCGGGTCTGATCGCCGGGTGCCGGTATTTCAACGCCGCTCGGGCTCAGGTTCGCCGCGACGATCGTCGCGACCAAGCTGCGCAGCCGGACCACGGATGTGTTGACGGTTGGATGGACACGATTCGTCATCAGCACGACAAACGAATGGCTAACCGGGTCGATCCAGAGCGACGGACCGGTATAGCCGGTGTGGCCGAATGAAGCGGTGCTGAAGAGGTCGCCGCGCGGCGAGGAGTAGGGCGTGTCGATATCCCAGCCTATGCCGCGGGCCGCCTTGCCGGCGGGACTCTGAGGCGTGCGCATGCGTAGCACGCTCAACGGGCTCAAGATCCGCGTCCCGTTGAGTTCCCCGCCGTTCAACATCATGCGTGCAAAGGTGGCGACATCCTCGGCAGTTGAGAACACGCCAGCCTGTCCCGATACCCCCGCCATCCTGCGCGTTGTGGGGTCGTGGACTCTGCCGCGCAGGAAGCTGCCGTCGGCCAGCCGCTCGGTCGGGGCGATGCGCGAGCGCACTTCGGCCGATGGCCGGAAGGCCGTGTCGGTCATCCCGAGCGGCTCGAAAATTCGCTCGTTTGCAAACACATCCAAGGGTTTTCCGCTCGTCCTGCGGACGATCTCCGCTAGCAAGATGTAGTTGACGTCGCTGTAGACGAATTTCGAGCCGGGCGCGATCGTCGGCCGCTCCTGTAGGGCGAGATTGACGCCGGCTTGATAGCCTTGCCAAGCAGAGTCAAGCGCGAGCGTGGGCCGCAGCCCCGAAAAGTGCGTCAGTAGCTGCAGTACCGTGATGCGTGTGCGGTCTTGAAAATCCGGCAGGTATACCTGGATCTTGTCGCTGAGGCGGACTCTACCCTCTTCGACCAGCATCATGATCGCCGGGGCCGTGACCATCACTTTGGTCAGGGACGCGCAATCGAAGATCGTGTCGAGTTCCATCGACTCCCGCCGCGGCTCGATGCTCTTAGCCCCGTAACTGGCAAAGTGCAGCAGCTGTCCGCGAGACTCCACCCACGCCACCGCCCCGGGGGTGAGCCCGTCCTGAATGGCCTCGTTGATCGCTGTGTCGAGGATGCCCGCGCCAGCCCATTCGGCTGCTGGCGCTGCGATCGGCAATTGTGTGAGCACGCCAGCGAAGGCGACGGCGAAAATGGCAAGCGCGAATCCGCGAAGCCATGAGCGGAACCTAGTCTGCACAGGCTCATCGTATCAAGCACGGGTTCCGCTGAATCGTGCATCCTACACCCTACGCGCCGATCTTCCGATGATGCCAACTGTTCTTCGGCGCGTCCACGCGGAGGGTCACGATATCCATGTCTTGGAACTGCCCCTGGGCGGATCGACGAGGCGAGGTGGTGCGAATGGCTTCCGCACAGGCCGCATGCCTGTGATCACCAAAGTAATCGCGATCGGTGCGCAGCCAGGGCAAGCGTCGGACCGGGCCGGAATTGGACGGGACTGTACGCGACACAAATGCCGCCGGTCTTGGTGCGGAATCGACCGCGTGACTCTCGCGGTGCCTCTCGCCCAGCACTGCCACGCGCCATGATCGCCGAGGCTACGCCCCGGGCGGAGTTGGACTTGCCCGTTTCTGCTTGTGCTGGCTAGGTAGCCTGCGTGTCCCCGGCGCGACGGGCATCAATCCGCCAATCCAATCGGCTCTGGGAGGACTCACCCGCAAGCGTGCCATACTAGGACTCTGAGCGGCGCGCGATCATCGCCGCACTGGCTCTGGGTTCATTCTGGTCGTTGCGTCCCGCCGACCGGTACTGGCTGTCTATCTCATGCTTGATCGCGCCTACCTGCGCCAAGACTTCGACAAAGCCAAGGCTCGCTTGGCAGATCGAGTCGACGAGGAAATCTTCGACGAGTTCGCTGCGACCGATGCCCAGCGGCGCGCGGCGGTCACCGAGATCCAAGCCTTGCAGGAACAGCGCAACGAACTCAGCGCCCGCGTGGCTAGGGCCAAGCGCGCTGGCGAAGATGCCACCGCAATTGTTGCCGAGTCCCGCCGCGTGCATGCGCAGATCGGCGAGCGGGAGGCTTCTGTTCACGCATTGGAAGAGGCCCTGAGCTCGGTCTTGAGCCGGATTCCGAATGTTCCTCACGAAAGCGTGCCGCTTGGGGAGGATGAGTCCGCGAACCGCGAGATCAGTCGCTGGGGCGAGCGCGCCGATTTCGCCTTTCAGCCCAAGCCGCACTGGGATCTCGGGGTGCAACTGGGGATCGTCGACTTTGAGCGGGCGGCTAAGCTGGCAGGCTCGCGTTTCGCGGTCTATTTTGACGCGGGGGCCAAGCTGGAGCGCGCGCTGATGAACTTCATGCTCGATGTGCACACTGCCGAGCATGGCTACAGCGAAGTGTTGCCGCCCTTCATTGCAAATTCCCGCAGCCTGTTCGGCACGGGCCAACTGCCGAAGTTCGCGCACGACCTGTTCAAGCTTGAAGGCACGGACTACTGGTTGGTGCCCACGGCTGAAGTCCCGCTGACCAACCTATATGCGGGCGAGACGCTCGCCCATGACGACCTGCCGGTTTCGCTCACGGCCTTCACGCCGTGTTTTCGCAGCGAGGCGGGCTCCTACGGCCGGGACGTGCGTGGCGTGATCCGCCAGCACCAGTTCCAAAAGGTCGAGCTGGTCAAGATTGCAAGCGCGGAGACCAGCTACGGCGAACTCGAGCGCCTCACCTCGGATGCGGAGGACATATTGCAGCGCTTGGAATTGCCGTATCGCAAAGTTCTGCTGTCGAGCGGCGACATGGGCTTTAGCGCCGCCAAGACCTACGATCTGGAAGTCTGGCTGCCCGGGCTCGGCGAGTACAAGGAAATCTCCTCGTGCAGCAATTTCGAAGCGTTCCAAGCCCGTCGCGCAAGAATTCGCTGCAGGCGCTCCGAGGGCGGTCGCGGCAAGCCGGAATTCGTGCATACCATCAATGGGAGCGGCTTGGCAATTGGGCGAACTTGGCTGGCGATTCTAGAGAACTGCCAGCAGGCCGATGGCAGCGTGATCATGCCCGCGCCGTTGCGGCCCTACCTGAACGCCGAGCGGATCGACTCCAGCGGCAGATTGTGCTGAGATGGCGCGTCAGGAATAGGCTCCCGTCAGGTCGTTCCATTTGACCCTCCAGACGTCGACGAAGGCTGCCAGCCCGTCGGCCAGCCCAACCGAAGAGTCGGGTTGGTTGTTCCAGCGCACGGGCACTTCCGCGATCGAGTAGCCGAGCTTGCGCGCAATGTAGAGTTGCTCCACGTCGAACCCGAAGCGTTCGATCCGCTGTTTGGCCGCGATCCGCTGGGCTGTCTCTCGGCGGAATAGTTTGAAGCCGCACTGAGTGTCGGCAACGCGCAGTCCCGTGACTAACCTCACGTTGATGTTGAACAGGCGGCCCAAGCATTCGCGGTACTTGGGTTGGTGTGTTCCGATCAGCGAGCGGTCCAGCGCGCGCGAGCCGATGACCACGCAATGGCCGCCGGTATCCGCCGCATGGACGAGCTTTTCCACTTCGGCGATCGGCGCAGACTCGTCGGCATCCGAGAACAGCACCCATTCGTGGCGGGCTTCGCACATGCCCCGACGCACGCTGTAGCCCTTGCCTCGATTGGTCTCGTTGCGTAGGACGCGCGCGCCAAAGCCTAAGGCAACCAGCGTCGCTTGCTCGGCCTGCACCGTGTCCGATGTGCCGTCAAGAGAACCATCGTCGACGACGATAATTTCGGCCTCGTCGAATGGCGATGCCGGCAGGTAGCGCGAGACGTTGCGCAGGGTCGCCGGCAGGCGACACGCCTCATTGAAGGCTGGGATCACGACACTGAGGGAGGGCACGTGGGATCAGGCGCGCAGGGCTCGCTCTTGCAATCTTGCGTAGTACGGAACGCACTCTTCCAACAGGGGACTGAGATCGTCTGGAAACGGTTCCGGTTTTGGCAGATAGGGTCGAAACCCGGTGCTTTGATGCACGTTCTTATACCATTCCGGAGCCCACACCCCGTCAAATTCCTTCGGACCTTCCGGCCAGCGCAGCATTTCCTCTTCATACGGTATTTCGAGGTGCTTGCAGAGTGCCGCCAGCGCGCCCGGCGGATCCGACAGGAGGTCGCGCGAGTCGAGCACCGCGGGAGATTGGCCCCAATCCTCCAGCATTTCGATGAGTTCGCACTGTCGCGCGAAGCCGGTATCGCGCATTTGCGGCTGGCCGATGCGAAGCAACAGCGAGGGCAGGACCTCCACGGGATCGCGCGTCAGGAACACGTTGTGCGTACGCCGCATGAACTCCAGGTCCAGATTGACGAGGTGGTGAGCCATCTGCTTGAAGAACACGACGGGGCTGTTCCAAGGCCCGAGGATCGACTCTC
Source organism: Bryobacterales bacterium (assembly GCA_965207255.1). Lineage (GTDB taxonomy): Bacteria > Acidobacteriota > Terriglobia > Bryobacterales > UBA6623 > VXMF01. The sequence goes on from OZ242276.1 coordinate 5,029,718, forward strand.
GGGCAACGCGATCGCCATCGGCGTCCTGGGCGGCCATGCAAGCCTCGCGCAGCGGGTGCTGCGCACCACTGATCCGCAGGAAGTGGGCGTACAACGGCTCGTCTACGACCGTGGTGTCGCTTCGTTGGGAAAACGAGTACATCAGCGCCGTGGACACGTTGCGCGGGCCGGACCAGAGGCAGATCCGCTTGGTCGAATCGGTCATAAGCAAAGCGTTTGTTGCCGCGGCCGACCGAACCTGTCCGAGCCGACCGCTGGCGCGGGATGCCGCTGGACAGAGTGCGGCGTTGGCTGCCGGCCAGCCGTCCATTTTGGCACGTGCGTTGCAACGCCGCCGCTGGCGCCAAACCGAGCGCACCCGGCCCGCGCGGCTGTCCCCTCCTCTCCCACAGCGCTCTGCCATGATGGATTCATGGCAGACACTGCCGCCCAAGGCGCTAAAGTGATCCAGCCGGGCACCGTAAATGCCCCGGACTTCCCGCCGGGCCTGGACTGGCTCAACACTGACACGCCCTTGTCGATCAAGGGACTGCGCGGCAAGATCGTGCTGCTGGACTTCTGGGCCTACTGCTGCATCAATTGCATGCACGTGCTCGAGGACCTCAAGCGGCTTGAGCGAAAGTACCCCGAGGAACTCGTGGTCATCGGCGTGCATTCGGCCAAGTTCGATGCCGAGAAGCACACGGACAGGATTCGCGAGGCAATCCTGCGCTACGGCATCGAGCATCCAGTGGTGAACGACGCCCAAATGCGGGTTTGGCAGGAATACGCAATTCGGGCTTGGCCCAGCTTCATACTGATCGACCCCCTGGGCAAGGTCTTCGGGACTCATTCCGGCGAGCAGGTGTTCGACCTTTTCGACAAGGTCATCTCGCAAATGCTCCAGCACTATGATGCCGGCGGGGAGTTGCGCCGGGGCCCGCTCGAGGCCGCTTCCGAGGCCAGCCGCGCGCCGGATTCGCTGCTGGCGTTTCCCGGCAAGGTTCTCGCAGATGCGGAGAGCGGCAGGTTGTTCATCGCCGACTCGAACCACCATCGGATCGTGATTGCGTCGTTGAACGGTGGCGTTGTGTTGGCAGTCATTGGCGGCTGCGAGCCGGGATTCGCGGACGGTACAGCCGACGCTGCGCGCTTTTGCCAGCCTCAAGGGATGGCCCTGATTGCCGAGAAGCTGTACGTGGCTGATACCGGCAACCACGCCATTCGCGTGGTCGACCTGGACACGCAAGCCGTGTCCACTCTCGCCGGGGACGGCCGGCAGGACACTGACTGGAACAGCCAACCGGGTCCATTGGAAGGCCGGCGGCTGAACTCGCCTTGGGACCTGCACTTCTCGCACGGCGTGCTATTCGTTGCCATGGCTGGTAACCACCAGATCTTTGGCATTGACTTGGAGGGCGGGTATATGGCCGGCCATGCGGGGAGCGGTCGCGAGGATCACGTTGACGGCCCCTTGATGGCAGCGGCACTGGCGCAGCCCAGCGGCCTGACCTCTGACGGCGAGCACCTGTTCGTAGCCGATAGCGAGATCAGCTCGATCCGTGCCGTCTCACTAGACCCCCGAGGCGGGCATGTGCGCACGGTTGTGGGCAAGGGATTGTTCGACTTCGGGGATGTCGATGGCGTGGGACAAGACGTCCGCTTGCAGCACCCGCTTGGAGTCGCGCATGCAGGCGGCAAGCTATTTGTCGCCGATACCTACAACAACAAGATCAAGTCCATAGCTCTCCCGATGCTCCATGCGAAGACCCTGGCCGGCAGCGGAGAGGCGGGCTGCCGCGATGGGGTCGCCGCAGAGGCTCGATTCAACCAGCCGGGCGGCCTGACCTACGCGGCGGGCAAGTTGTACGTCGCCGACACGAACAATCACGCCGTACGCACGGTCGATGTCGAGACCGGAGCGGTTTCGTCGTGGCCATTGCGCGAGGCCGCCCGGCTCGTGCCTCCGCCAACGGCGCCGCGGACGCTCGCCGAGCGTACCGTCAGGCATGGAACTGTAGCCATCCGGATGCACGTTCAATTGCCGGATGGCCACGCGTTCGCCTCAGAGGCTTCGTCAGGTGTCACTGTTCGCGCGGCAGAGCGCGTCTTTCCCGCAGTCTTTCAGGATGGAATCGCGCAGATTTCGCTCGAAATCCGCCACGACGAAATGCTCCAGATCGAGGCGATAGTCTACTATTGCAGCGCACGACGAAGCGGCACATGCTATTGCCATAACTCGACGCAGATCGTGCCGCTGCGCGCCGAACGGGCCGGGCCTTCTGAAGTTGCGCTTGCAATTGAGGTCGGCGCCCAATAGGCGGTCAGTTCTCTCCCGCTCCTCGCGGCCATTGGCAGTCAGGTCTCTTCGACCCGGAAGGTGCCGATCGGCTGCTCTTCCGCAAGGTCGCTATCGCAGGCGTTGCGGCAATGGCTGAGCAGCTCTCCCAGCACTTGAGCGGCCCGTGCGGCATCGTCCGCCGGGATGGACTAGCAGTCGGAGCTTTCCTCACTTGCCGCGATTGGAACACGGTTGTCCATCAAGATTGCCGGCGTCGTCGCAGCGGTTCAATCATACCTCCGGCGTCGTTGGAGTCGACCTGTGTGAGCGTGCTAACATCGTGCCCACGGGGACCAACGGCATGGCTGAAACCATTGCAAAGCTATATCAAGACATTGTCGCGTACGGCAAGCCGGACGCGATGCTCACCAAGGATTCCGGGGCTTACGCCCCGATTTCCTCGGCCGAGTTGGAACGGCGCACTATCCAATTGCAGCGGGCTCTTGGCGAAGCCGGCCTGCAGCGGGGCGACAAATGCGCCCTGATTTCGGAGAACCGCTGGGAATGGGCCGTGGCCGACTTCGCCATGATGACGGCTGGCATCGTAAGCGTCCCGATCTACCCGACATTGCTGCCCGAACAGGTGCGCTACCTGCTCGAGCACTCCGAGTCGAAGGCGATCTTTTGCTCGACCGCGGGCCAACTGGAGAAGATCCTCTCGATTCGCGACCAATTGCCGAACCTCAGTACGGTGATCGGTTTTGATGCGACCAACCAAGAGGGCGTGATCAACCTTGCCGACCTCATCGGTGAAGCCAGTCCTGACGCGCCTGCCCGGCAACAATTCGACGAAGCGGTCGAGTCGGTCCGGCCCGGCGATCTGGCGAGCATCATCTACACATCGGGCACGACGGGCGTGCCGAAAGGCGTGATGTTGTCGCACGCCAACATCTGCACCAACATCCGTGATTCGATGATCGACGTCCAGGCCGGGGATGTGGCTCTGTCGTTCCTGCCCCTGTGCCATATCGCTGAGCGCTTGGCGGACTATGTCTATTTTGCCGGCGGCGTCACGGTGGCGTATGCGGAGTCGATGGACACCGTGGCCGCCAACATGGGCGAAGTCAAGCCCACGATGGCGGTCGGCGTTCCGAGATTCTTCGAGAAGGTCTATGACCGCGTGATGGCCGCCATGGCCGCTGCGCCTGCCATTCGGCGCAACCTGTTTAACTGGGCAGTCGGCGTGGGCAAGGCCGCGACGCCGTACCGCTTGCAAGGCAAGCCGCTGCCTGGCATGCTTGGCATCAAGCACCGCCTGGCCGACAAGCTCGTCCTCTCCAAGTTGCGCGCTCGGCTTGGCGGCAGGGTCCGCTTCTTTGTTTCCGGGGCCGCCCCGTTGGCGAAACACTTGGCCGAGTTCTTCTATGCGCTGGGGGTGCCGATCCGCGAGGCATACGGCCTGACCGAGACGTCTCCCTTGGTCTCCATCAACCCGCTCGACGACCTCAGGTTCGGCACCGTGGGTACGATCATCCCCAATGTCGAGGTACGGATTGCCGAGGACGGCGAAATCTTGGTTCGCGGTCCGAACATCATGCAGGGCTACTTCAAGATGGAGGAGCAGACTGCGGATGTGATGGATGGGGACTGGTTCCATACGGGAGACATCGGCCATTTGGACGCGGATGGATACCTGTCCATCACCGATCGCAAGAAGGATCTGTTCAAGACCTCTGGCGGCAAATACATCGCGCCGTCGCCCATCGAGGGCCGCCTGAAAAGCAGCCCGCTGATCGAACTCGTGGTGGTCGTGGCCGAACAGCGCAACTTTCCGAGCGCCTTGGTGGTGCCCGCCTTCGAGGCTTTGCGGGCTTGGGCGGCGGCCAATGGCATCAAGGCTGCCGACACCACGGAACTCTGCGCGAACGCTGACGTGCAGGACCACGTGATGTCTGAGGTTGCAGCGTTGTGCAGCGATATGGCCGGCTACGAGCAGATCAAGAAGATCGCGTTGATTCCCAACGATTTCTCCATCGCGGGCGGGGAACTCACGCCGACCATGAAGGTGCGGCGGCGCGAGGTGTACGAGAAATACGCCGACCAAATCGACGGCATGTACTCGTAACGCGATGCAGCTTGGCCCTGTCTGATTAAGCAATGGACAGGATCTGTTTCGGTTCTTGCCAGGCTCGCCTGTGCGGATTGGCCATGCTGGCGGTCTTGGTGGCTGGGGTGCTTCCCGCCCAGACCGCGTTTCCCCTGCGGGCGATCGAGTTCGAGGGCAACGCCAACTTCACCAGTGACGACTTGACCGCAGTCTGCGGCTTGGAGATCGGGCAGCCGGCGCGCAAGCCCGACTTTGACCGGGCGCTGCGCAGGCTGAACGACACCGGACTGTTCGAGTCGCTGAGCTATCGCTTCGAACCACTCGGCGGTGGCTACCGCCTGACCGTAACGGTGCAGGAACTCCCGGAACTGTACCCGGTCCGCTTTGAAGGCTTCGATGTGCCCAGCGGAGACCTCGCCCAACTACTCCGCGGGAAATTGCCGCTGTACGCCGGTCTGGTGCCTGCCGGCGGGCCGATGGTCCGGATGCTGGTCAACGCCCTGCAGGCTTGGTGGCAAGAGCAGGGCGGTGAAGCCGAAATCGTGGCCGATCTTGTCCCGACCACCAGGGGCGGATTCGAAATGCTGGTCGGCCCGGAACGCGAGACCAGCAACATCGCCTTCACTACCTTTCGCAACACCGGCGATGTGGATCCGCTGGAGTTGCAGCGGACCTTCAACCAAGCGGCAGTCGGCGAGCCGTACTCCGAGGCTCGGCTGCTAGAACTGCTGTATCACAACGCACGCCCGCTGTTCACCGAGCGCGGCTACATGAACGTGGAATTCTGCCCGTGCGATGTCAGTCCCGATCCCGATACCGCCGGCGTCTTGGTTGAGATCGAGGCGCGGCAGGGCGATGTCTACCTGTTCGGAGACCTGCGGTGGCCCGAGCCTCTGCCGATCGACCCAGAGAGCTTGGCGAAGGTGAACCAGATCGGTTCCGGCCAAGTCGCAAATATGAGGGCCGCCTACGACACGATGGCAGCTATCGGAGAGGGGATGAAGCGCCAGGGCTACATGAAGGCTCACGCACGCTTCGACGAGCGGGTCGATCACGCCGAGCGCCTAGTTCATTTGGACATCGAGATCAGTCCCGGCCAGCAGTATGTGTTCTCGAGGCTGCTCCTACAGGGACTCGACATTCTTTCCGAGCCAGCCGTGCGCAAGCGCTGGGGCATGCAGCCCGGCCAGGCCTTCGACGTGCGCTATCCCGCCTATTTCTTGGACCGTGTCAAGGCGGACGCGATGTTCGAGGGCCTCAAGCGGACCTCATGGAGCATCGATATCGACGAGGCTGCTGGGCGAGTCGATGTGACGCTCATTTTTTCCGGCGTCTCGGAAGAGAAACCCTAGCCGCCGCACGGAGGGCCAGACGTCGGGCTCACAAACAGGCTTCGACGGATGCCTTGGTCGGGGCGACAGCGTATACCGAGTCCGACGACGTCAGAGGCGCGTCTTGTACATCCCTTGTCGGTAAATGATGGCGCGGCTGGGAATCGCGGGATCGTACAGCACGGTTACGGACTGTCCGTTACGCAAATCAGGATTGCGCTCGCTTGCCTTGAGCGTCTGCCGCTTGCCGCCTACGTCGTAGTTCACCAGAAACGAGCGGACTCCACCTCTGCGGCGCACATTCGCGGTGAAGCCGGATACCGCCTTGCCTGACATCACCAGCCTGCGGTGCATTCTGCGCTGGGCTTCGGCGAATCCGGCTGCGAGTAGGAGTACTGCGGCGATGAATACCACCATGCCTGTGGTGACCGCAGAGGTAAGCTCCGGCAGGTAGTGCTGCTCTGGATTCAGCGGCATGTACACGACCTTTGTGGTGTCGCCCTCGCTGACGCGTGCATAAACGCGCGGGGGGACGCTCTGGTTCACCCGCATCGGCGTTCCGGAGCCGGGCATGAAGCTGTAGCCGAGAAAGTACAGGTCGCGGCCGTCCTCTAGGCTGCGTCGCTCCCGCATGTGCACGCTGGCGGAAGTCGTGACACCCTCTTGGTCAAGCAGCTTCTTCGCGGGCGGCGCGGGCAGGTATCCGAAATGTTGGTGCGAGAGCAAGCCGAATATCGCCAGAACCGCCATCCACACGCAGAGCACTAGTTTTCCCCTGACGGTCAGCGTCACCATGCGAGGGCTGGGAGCCTGCAATTCTGGTTCGATGCGGGAATCGCTGGCGCTTGCGTCGGCCGCCGCTGCGTTCCGAGACGCAGATTGGGCCTTGCTGTCAGTGACGGAGATGCCCCGGCGCAGGGCAACCGAGCCCGCCGCGACCAAGCCCACGCCCAGCCACAACATCTCGCCTCCCTCGGGCAGGGACGTCACGATGGCGAAGCCTCCCGAAATCGCAAGCGATGCGCCTAGAGCGACCCAGATCATGCTTGTCTGGCCGGATTGCATATCAGCGTTTCAGTGTATGACAGCGAAAACTCCAGCCGAACCGCCGCGTGCTGCGCACACCGGTCCCTCCGGCCGCGGGCCCGCGGCACCTGTCGCAACTCCGCGGCCTCCCGGCACTGTGAGCGAGCCCGCGACTTGGAATCGGCTGCCCGTCCTGAGCCGCGTTGGGAGTGGATCGATCGGGTCCAATAGCGTACCCTAGACTGAGCGCGGTCCTCGCGCGCGGTGCCGACACAGCCATGAACCTCAGATTCCCACCCGTCGCAGTTGTATGGGCCACGCTTGGCCTGGTCTTGGCGGCCTCTGGCAGCGCTCAGGTGCGCGAAAGCCGCACTCTTCAAGCACCCGCAGCTCAGCAGGAGAACCCGGATCGCTGGGAGAGCGTGATCCGGTCGTTTGAAGAGAGTGACCGCAAGAACCCTCCCCCGGAGGGTGGCATCGTCTTCCTGGGAAGCTCGAGCTTTAGGCGCTGGGACTTGCAGAAATCGTTTCCCGGGCGCGGCTTGATCAATCGTGGCTTTGGCGGCTCGCAGATGGCCGATGCCATTCGCTACGTGGATCGTATCGTCTTGCCGCTCAAGCCGCGGACGGTCTTCCTATACGAGGGCGATAACGACACCGGGAATGGCAAGACCCCCGAGACGGTCGAGCGGGAGTTTCGCCAGTTAGTGGCGATCATCCACAAGGCCCTGCCGCAGGCCAGGATTGTCTTTGTCAGCATCAAGCCCAGCATCCGGCGCTGGCACTTGATTGACGTGGCCCGTGCTGCCAACGACCGTGTCCGGGCGATTTGCGACCAACACGAACTGCTCGAGTATGTGGATGCGGCCGGTCCGCTGCTGGGGGACAACGGCGAGCCACGCGCCGATCTTTTTGTTGAGGACAACCTCCATCTCAACGACGCCGGCTACGCCATCTGGGCGGAACTGATCGCACCGTTCCTAGATTGATGCGCTCGCCGGCATTGAGCGCGGGCTCGGCCGAATATTGCCAGATCGCACTCCCGGTCCCTCTGGACAGGACGTTCACCTATCTGGTGCCCGAGGGGTTGCGCGGCCGTGAATTGATCGGTTGCCGCGCGCTTGTGCCTTTCGGCACGCGCAAACATGTCGGGGTCGTGCTGTCTGTCGACCGCACCGTCCCTGACTTTGAAGTCCGGCCTCTGACCAAGCTGTTGGACGACAGCCCAGTGCTGAGCTCCGAGTTGCGCGATATAGCCGAGTGGGTAGCCAAGTACTACTGCACACCCGTTGGAGAAGTCTTCAAGGCGATGCTGCCCCTCGGCGGGGAGACCCATTCGAAGAAGATGGTTGCGATCACCGCGGAGGGCGAGGTCGAGCTCAGCGCAAGGCTCGTGCCCAGCACGGTCGATGAAGAGGTCTTGGCGGCACTAGTGCGCAAGCCGCTGACACTTCAGAGCGTCTCGAAGAGAATTCCCGGCGGAGCTGACGCCGTATGGCGCCTGCGCAATCGCGGGCTGGTCGCGGTTGAAGAGGTCGTAGAGGAGCGTGACCCCACGCTGTCGCGCGGGGCGACGCTCTTGGTCGGACTTGGGGATCCGGACGCGGCACCCGCCAAGCCCAAGGCGGCAGAGCGCTGGCTGCTGGACTATTTGCGGCGGAATCCGGGCTCCCACGACATCCGGGCGCTGGCAATCGAGCGCTCTGACGCGGTTCCGACCGCGCGTAGGCTCTCGAAGCTAAGGGCGGTCGATCTCGAGGTGGTTCATACACCCTTGCAGGCTAAGCGGCATACGATGGCGCTGGAGCTGAATCCTGCCCAGAGGATCGCTCTGGCGAAGATCCAGTCGGCGGTCGATGAAGGGCGCTTCGAGACGTTCCTGCTGCACGGAGTCACCGGCTCGGGCAAGACCGAGGTCTACCTCAGAGCCATCGAGGAGGTGCTTGACCGAGGCCGTTCGGCATTGCTGCTTGTGCCTGAGATAGGGCTGACTCCTTCTGTTGCCTCGGATTTCTACGGTCGATTCGGCGAGCAAGTGGCTGTGCTGCACAGTGGTCTGACCGAGCTTCAGCGGGCCGACCAGTGGCGGCGCATCCAGTCCGGGAAGGGCCGAGTAGTACTAGGCACGCGCAGCGCTGTCTTCGCCCCGCTGCGCGATCTCGGTCTGGTGGTGGTCGACGAGGAGCACGACGGCAGTTACAAGCAGGGCGAGGCACCTCCGCGCTATAACGCTCGCGATGTCGCTATCGTCAGGGCGCGGTCGGCCAAAGCGGCCGTCGTGCTCGGTTCGGCCACGCCCGGCCTCGAGACCCGGCGGAACGCTGAACTGGGCAAGTACCAGCAGCTGACCATGCCGGAGCGGATCTTGAAACGTCCACTGCCATCGGTGCGCATGGTCGACATGCGCCTTGAGTTCTCCGAGGTGGGGCGGGAACAGCTGTTCTCGCGACTACTCCGAGCGTCGGTCCAAGCCTGCTTGGCGCGCGGCGAGCAGGCTATGATCTTCCTCAACCGGCGCGGCTTCTCGACATACGTGCTTTGTCGAGCGTGCGGTGCTCGGGTCGAATGCCCCAACTGCTCGGTCACGCTGACGTACCACAAGCGCGAACGGCAGCTGCGATGCCATTTCTGCGATCACGGCGAACCCGTGCCAACCGTGTGCGGGGACTGTGGCAGAGAGTTCTTGGATTTCCAAGGCAGCGGCTCGGAGCAGGTCGAGGAGGCGCTGGGCCAAGCATTTCCACAGGCTCGCATAGCTCGCTTGGACCGCGACACGGTGCGCGGGCGGAATTCGTTCGAACGGATCTTGGGCTCGTTCAAGGACGGCGATTGCAACCTCTTGGTGGGAACCCAGATGATTGCCAAGGGCCACGATATCCCGAATGTCACCTTAGTCTGCGTCGTCAACGCCGATGTCGGGCTCGGCCTGCCAGATTTCCGAGCGGCTGAGCGCACCTTTCAGCTGCTCACCCAGGTGGCTGGCCGAGCCGGTCGCGGGGAAAAGCCCGGCGAGGTCTTGATTCAGACGATGAATCCTGAGCACTATGCGGTCGAACTGGCCGCAAGGCAGGACTACGACGCATTCTATGCGCGCGAAACAGCCTTTCGGCGGGACCTCTGGTACCCGCCCTTCACATCAATCGCCCTGCTGCTGATCCGCTCTGCCAAGTTCCAAGACGCCTTGGAGATGAGCCGCGACCTGGGACGGCACCTACAGCCCGTTCCAGCCGGCCTGAGGTTGCTTGGGCCTGCGTCGGCTCCCGTGGCCAGATTGCGCACCGAGTACCGCTTCCAGTTCGTGGTCAAATCCGCGAGCCGCAATGACCTTGCACGCCTGCTCGCCAGCGCCCGCGAATACGCGCAAGCGCAGCAGTGGCCTGCCACGGCGCTGACCATAGATGTGGATCCGCTCAACTTCTTGTAGGCAACTAGGGCGCGCTGCCCTTCGCTCCCGCTAGTTGGGCGCGGGTTCGCTCGCGCACCTCCACCCAAGCCTCGAATACGATCGGATTTTCCAGCCAAGCCCGCAGCCATTGCAGAGTCTCCCGCTGCACGCTGAGATTGCTGGGGGAACTGGCTCGCGCGAGCGCCAGATCGAGGTGCTCCCTCGTGCGCCGCACCGCCCGGCGGACGTCACTTGCCCGGGCCGGATCGTCGGTGCTGCTGTATTGGCGAGCGAGGTCGATCAGAGACCGCTTGCACGCGGCGAGGTCGCTGACGGGAATCTTCCTCCGCAGGTCCACCGGCAGGCCCCCGATTGCGCGGTCCACCTCCACGGTTGTCTCCAGCAGGACCGAGAGCAGGTAGCGGTCGGACACTGGCTTGGTCCGTTCCACCTCAGTGAGCACGTGCTTGCGGATCTCGCGCAACTCGGCTCTTCCGACCAGAGCGGGCTTGTGCCGGGCGAGATAATCCAGCACTGCCCCGCGCACCGATGGGCGCCCGCCTGCGGCCACCGAGCCCGCCTCAGCGGCGCGACCGCTCGTGGCGGCGCAATTCTTGGACGGCGCGGTTGTGGTCGCGCAAGCGTGTCGAGAAAGTATGCCCTTGCAGATGGCCGGGTTTCGCGCAGAAGAACAGGTAGTCGCTTTCGTCGGGAGCGAATGCGGCGTCGAGAGACCGTGCTCCGGGATTCGTGATCGGCCCGGGAGGCAATCCGCCATGCACATACGTGTTGTAGGCGTGCGGGTCGGACAGGTCGGAGCGGTAGATCTTGCCGCGATAGCGCCCGTCCAGCACGAGGCCGTAAATGATGGTGGGATCGCACTGCAGCAGCATTCCTCGCTGCAAGCGATTGTGGAACACCGAGGAAACCAGGCCGCGCTCGTCGGCCCTGTCAGTTTCCTTTTCGATCATTGACGCCAATACCAGCGCGTCCCAGTCCGAAATCTCCAACGTACGCTGGCTGCGCGCAGCTGCGAGTGCGTTCCGAAATCCGGCAAGCATGGCGCCCAGCAGGTTATGCACGGTGGATGTCTTGGCTAGGTTGTAAGTCTCGGGAAACAGCAGTCCCTCCAGTGTCTTGGCATTAGGCAGAATGTCCGTAGCTAAGCTGGGGTCCGCCGTGATGGCCAGGAATTCCTCCTCGGTGCTCCAGCCCTCGGAAGCGACGATCTCTGCGATCTCGAAGCGGTTCAGGCCCTCCGGAATGGTGAGGGGATAGAGAATCACTCGTCCCGCCGCCAATTGCTCGAAGGCCTCCGCGGCTGAGATGGGCCGCTCGAATCGATACTCCCCGGCCATCAGCGTTGCGGATCGGGCCCACAGCCGCTCCCACAAGAAACCCCACTTGGAAGCGATCACTCCTTGTTCTTGGAGTGTTTCCGCAATCTCCATCGACGTCAGGCCGCGCCCGATCTCGACCACGACAGGCTCATCGAAGACTTCCGCTGGCGCCTCGTCGCCCGTGTCGGCACAACTTCCGGTCAGCAGCGCGGCCGCGAGCAGCGCGCCGAGGCTAGCTCTGCTTTGCAGCAAGGTAGCTCTCCAGCAGAATCACCGCCGCGAGGCGGTCGATCTCGCCCGGGTCCTTCGGACTTGTGCCGAGGATATTCTCGGCCTCCCAACTGGTCAAGCGTTCGTCCCACATCTCGACCGGAATTCCCGCATGCCTCCCCAGTTGGAACGCGAACCGGGCCGCTTGGCTCGAAGAGCCGCTCTTGGCGCCGCTGAGGTGAAGCGGGTCGCCGACGACCACCGTCTCGATATTGCGCTCGCGGATTAGGCCGATCAACGTGTCGATGTCCTGTCGCTTGGTAGTGCGGGCCAGCGTGCGCAACCCGTGAGCCGCGATTCCGAGTTCGTCGCTGACTGCAACGCCGATGCGACGCTTGCCCCAATCCAGTGCCATCACCCGCATAGGCCCAGTAATCCAGTGTAAGGCGGGCATGGTCCTCCAGGCTGCGACATCCAAGGCTTAGTCGCCACGGAGGCCGCCGGTGAGGGCATCAACATCCAGTGCTGCCACATCCTGTTCAACTACGACATACCTTGGAATCCGAACCGGCTGGAGCAGCGCATGGGGCGCATTCACCGCTACGGTCAGCGGGAGGACTGCCACATTTTCAACTTTGTCGCCACCAACACTATCGAGGGCCGTGTGCTTCAGCGCCTGTTGGACAAGCTCGAGGAAATCCGCGATGCCCTCGATGATGACGCGGTTTTCAACGTTGTTGGAGAGATCCTTCCGTCAGTCCATGTGGAGCGGGTACTGCGGGACTACTACGCGGGAAAGCTCGGCGATTTGGATCTTGAGGAGCGGCTCCTGAAGGACGTGGATGAAGGCCACTTCCGGGCCATCTGTAAGACCGCTCGGGAGGGCTTGGCCTCGAAGAAGCTCAACCTCGACATGTTGATCGAGCGCCGGGCACGAGCGCAGGAACGTCGCGTCGTCCCTGAGACCATCGCGCGATTCATGAAAGAGTCCGCGGGAGATGCGGCGTTGTCCCTCAAGTCGGTTGGCGACCTGCCCCATACGTTCCAGCCGGGTCGGACCCCGTCCAGCCTGAGGAAGTACGAACGGGCAGCGGACCGGAAGCTCGCAGATCTTGCGAACCGCTACCCGCGCCTATCGACGGACCGCGATACGGCGGAGAAGAACAATCTGGAGTGGGTCACGCCCGGGCACCCGCTGTTCGAGGCACTCCGGCGGCACGAATTCGATCTTGGTCAGGATGCCTTTACCAAAGGAGCGTGCTTCCAGTCACTGGCGCACGCCGCTCCGGCGCGACTCGACTTCTACCGAGCACGTGTGGTGGATGGGCTGGGACACGTCATCCATGAACGGTTGTTCACCGTGGAACTGGCCCACGACGGCTCCCCGAGTCGGCGGGAGTTGGACGTCCTAGTTGATCTGAGCCCGTCTGTCGCTCCAGACAATCTGCCTCCTGTGGCTGCCATGCCAGAAGCAACCGCTTGGCTCAACGAGAACGCCCTGACCCCCTTTATTGAAGAGGTTCGCGCCGAACGCCTAGCTGAGGTAGAGCGGATCGGAAAGCACGTCGAACTGTCCCTGACCGAGGTTCTGCAGCGAATCGACGAGGAAATCGGACGCGCCGCTGATGAAGCAGCCAATCGGGTCACAGGCGCGGAGGGGCGTTTCGCCCAGGCGGAATCTCGCCATGCGGAGGTGCTGGAGCGACGCGAGCGCCGAAGGGAGGAACTCAAGCGGCAGCGAGCAGTGACGCTGCAGGGGGTTGAGCGATTGACCAGCGCGCTCATCCTGCCCCACACGGAGCGGAGCGCCCTCGATGTTCGCCGCCTGCGACCGCATCCCGAAACCGAGATGGCGGCAATGCGGATCGTCATGGAGCATGAGACGGCGCTGGGGCGGCAGGTCTATGACGTGCACGAAAAGAACCTCGGCTACGATGTGACCAGCCTCGACCTGCAGTCAGGAGAGTTGCGCCTGATCGAGGTGAAAGGCCTCGCCGCTGCCTCCGGGACTATCCTGTTGACACCGAACGAACGTCGTGTCGCCGAAGATCGTTCCGACTGCTTTTGGCTCTACGTGGTGATCAATTGCGCGGTCGCACCCGAACTCCAAGAACCGATCAAGGACCCGGCTCGCTTTCCCTGGCACGAGGTCACCAAGGTGGCCCACTACTATTTGGACGTGAATGCTCTAAAGCGTCCGATGGAACGGCTCGGGAAGCCGAAGCATGCTATCCAAGCGAGGACAGGCGATGAATAGATCGGTCTCGGAGCTTAACGAGCTTCAGGCTCGGTACGAATCCATCTTCCGCGATGTGTCGATTATCCTTGACGCCGCTAGGGCATCGGCTGCCCGATCGGTGAATGCGTTCATGACCGCCGCCTACTGGTTGATCGGACGGCACATCGTCGAGTTCGAGCAGGAAGGGAAGGAACGCGCCGGTTATGGCGAAGGGGTCATTGATCAACTTTCCGCTGACCTCAGTGCTCGATACGGTCGAGGATTCGCGCTGCGAAACGTGTGGCGGATGAGGGCATCCTACCTCGCATGGCCAATTCCGCCGACAGTGTCGGCAGAATCGACGCTGGCCGGCATAGCGCACAGATTTCCGCTGCCGTGGTCCGCCTACGTGCGGCTGCTCTCAGTCAAGAATCTGCTTGCGCGTGAGTTCTACGAGACAGAAGCCCTGCGAGGAGGCTGGTCGGTTCGTCAGATCGATCGGCAGATCAATTCCCCGTTCTACGAGCGCACCGCTCTTTCGAAGAACAAGGCCGCTATGTTAACCGAAGGACAGCAGGCACAGCCCGATGACACAGTACTTCCCGAGGAGGCCCTCAAGGATCCGTACGTACTAGAATTCTTGGACCTTAAGGACGAGTATTCCGAGACCGACCTTGAGGAAGCGTTGATCAGGCGTCTGGAGACTTTCCTTCTGGAACTAGGCGGTGATTTCTGCTTCATGGGCAGGCAGCGCCGCCTCCGCATCGGCAACGAGTGGTACCGGGTGGATCTGCTGTTCTTTCACAGGTGACTTCGATGCTTGGTCGTTATTGACTTGAAGATCGGAAGGTTCACACACGCCGACGCTGGACAGATACACCTCTATCTCAACTACGCGCGGGAACACTGGGTTCACGACGGCGAGAATCCACCTGTTGGGCTGATCCTCTGCGCCCAGAAGGATGAAGCAGTTGCCCGGTACGCGCTCGACGGGCTGCCGAACAAGGTGATGGCGGCCGAGTATCGAACCGCATTACCGGACGAGGACGTACTAGCATCGGAGATCGATCGCACGCGGCAGGCGATGGATGCCCGCGGCTTCTTGCCCGCGCAGAAGGCGATCACCGGGCGCGAAGCTTCGCGCTCCGAATCCAACCAAGGCAAGCGAGAAATAAGCAGTTGAGAACTTGATGATACCCGCAACCTCCAGGTCAGTTCTGGCGGCGCATATCTGCGATGGTCTTGTCCCACGGCTGCGGGGGCAGCGGGTCGTACTCCGGTCTCGAATCCGTGGCCGGCATCGATCTAGCGACGGTGCCCAACTTCGCGAGAGCCTCACGATGCTCGACCTGAGTGCTGGTGACTAGGTTGCTCTCTTCGCCGGGGTCGGCCTGCAAGTCATAGAGTTCCCGGATCTCCGCCTCGTGGACGTGGATCTTGTAACGCTTGTCGCGAATCACTCTCGGTGCGTAGTCCAGCACGCCGCGCACGCCGCGTGCGTCCAAGATGGCCGCGCCAAAGCCCATGGCCAGGATCCAGTCGCGCGGCCCGGTCGACTGCTTGCCCAGAATGACCTTGGCGATCGACTGTCCGTCGAGTTGCACGCCTTCGGGCAGGGAAGCGCCGGCGAGTTCACAGAAGGTTGGGAGCAGATCCGAGAAGTCGGTGAGTTCATCGGATTGCGTTCCGGCGGGCACGAGGCCCGGACCGTTCACGATAAATGGCTGCCTTGGGCCATTCTCGGTCAGCTTGGCCTTACCGCCTCGCACGGCGCGACCGTTCAAGCTGCCGCGGATGCGGCCCGAGGTTCCGTTGTCGGTGGTGAAGATCACGATGGTGTTACTGCGGACACCGGAATCATCGAGCGCCTTGACTAGCCGGCCGACCAAGTAGTCGGTGTAGCGCACCATTGCCTTGTGCTTTTCAAGTACGGACTCGGCGAACGGCTCGTGAGGGGTGGTCACGAGCGGGCCGTGTGTAAGCGCCATCGGGTAGTAAAGGAACATGGGGCGGTCGCGATGGCGGTCGACGAAGTCCACCAAGAAGTCGTTGAAGATGTCAGGGCCGAAGTCCCCCTCGTATGTGCGGCTGCTCGATTCGCTGGTATAGACGTACGGGTTCCAGTAGCGCTCGTTGCTAATGGGATTGCCTCCCTCGCCCCCGGTCCAGACCGACCATTCGTCGAAGCCGTGCTGGTCCAAGATGTCCGGCTGCACGCGGAAATCGTTGATCTGCCACTTGCCCGCGATCGCGGTCGCATATCCGGCATTGCGCAGCAGGCGAGCCACCGAGATGTTGTGCTTGGGGTCGAAGTGGCAACCCGCGCCCCAGCGCGGCACGTCCCAGTGATTCGTCCAACCATGGCGGAAAGGGTACTGGCCGGTCAGGAGCGTGACTCTGGTCGGCGTGCATTGGGGCATCGAATAGGCATTGCTAAAGCTCATGCCGCCTTCTGCAAGCTTGTCGATATTCGGCGTCTCGATGCCCTCGCCGCCGTAGCTGGAGATCCATTCCGGCCCGAGGTCGTCCACCATGATGAAAACGATGTTGGGGGGTGCCGCCCACAGGGGAACGGCAAGCAGCAAGATCGCGAGGCAGAGCATCCGTGGCATGACGACGATCTCCAGAATAACCTGCCTCTGCCCCAAGGATGTCTTCGCCTCGAGGCAACTGTGGAAGCCAGCCGCGATCTGATTACGGATTGCGGTCTGGTTCCCGGCGGTACTCAATCAGCGCAACAGCCCGTGCGAATGCCGCGCTGCGGCGCCCCCAAATGCGGGGCGCGGCAGGTGGCGAGTCGGGGGACGAAATTCGGGCCGTTTCCTCCAACCCTGGAATTGGAAGTCCCCGGTGTCCGCGACGCGATGGGCTCGACGGAGCGCTTCAAACTGAGAGTTCTGGCCGATCTGGAACCAAAGTGTTTACGACGGACCCAGCAGATGATTCGTATGGCTGCTGAGTTGTTCCGGATCTTCCACCACGAGGAACTGCCCCATCATCCCGTTGTCCTCATGTTCCATGATGTGGCAGTGGTACATGTACGGAACCTCAGGGTCTGCATATCTTTCGAAGGGCATGATGATCCGAACGAGGTCGCCGGGAGGCACCAGAACTGTGTCTTTCCAACCGAGTTCGGCAGCGGAGGGCGGCTGGCCGTTGCGATCGAGGACTTGGAATTGGACCAAGTGGACGTGGAATGGGTGGGGCTGACCGCCGCGATTGCTGACTTCCCAAATCTCGATGTCTCCCAATCGCACCACCTCATCAATCCTTGCCATATCCATGATCTTTCCGTTGATAGGCGGCCCCACCGGTCCACCTCCCCGACCTCGTCCGCCGCCTCGTCCGCCGCCTCGCCCACCCTGTATCGGCCCTGCCAATACCATGGGACGGGTCTTGGCAGCGAGCGAGGGGTCGATGCGAGAGATGGTATTGAGCCGCTCTGGCAGTGGGTGAGACGCGCGATCTGCAGGCGTGGGAACGATCTTCAGCAACTGCAGGTTCCCAGTGCCGATCCCTCCGACAAACGACTGGATTGTTTCCAGCAATCCGGCTTCCGGGTAGCTCTTCAATACCACCTCGGCACCGTCGCCAAAATCGACCAGAATCTCGGCTCGCTCGCCGGGAGCGAGGACCACACGGTTGGCCGGGATGGGCGTCTCGAGGAATCCGCCATCTGTGGCGATCAGATGAAACCGACGGTTGTCTTCAAAGCCGATGTAGTAGATTCGCGCATTCGAGCCGTTCAATAGCCTGAATCGGATGCGACGTGACTCAACTTGCACAAATGGGTTCCAAGTTCCGTTGACCAGCATCGTGTTTCCGTAAACGGCACCTTGGTTGACGGCAAAGCGAAACGCACCGTCGTCGTCAAACTGTCGGTCTTGGATGACGACTGGAATGTCGTCAACGCCGTAGGTCTTAGGTAGGTCCAGCGCATCGCTGTTTTCGTCATCGATCCACATGAGGCCGGAGACTCCCCGATAGACCTGTCGCCCTGTCGCGCCATGTGGGTGCGGGTGGTACCACAGCGGAGCGGCCTGTTGATGGACCCGAAAGCTGGCAGTCCACGATTCTCCCGGCTCGATTTTCTGATGGGGTGTTCCGTCCATGCGAGCCGGAACGTGCATTCCGTGCCAGTGCATTGTCGTCATTTCATCCAGATTGTTCTGAACGATCAGATCGACATCTTCGCCGCGGCGCAATCGCACGGTAGGTCCCAGATACGGGGCGTTAACGCCAGCTGTCGGCGTTTGCTTGCCCGGCAGGAACTCTCGGCTCCCTTCGGCAACGGTCAGGTGCAGTTGCCAACGTCCGTCCACAACGGTTCCGAATAGCTGATCGGGAATGTGCAACTCGTTCTCAAAAGTCAAGCCACCGTTCGTGACTCGGACGAACGCCAGCCAATAGCACGCCAAGCCCGACAACAAGACCACAGTTACCGCTCCCACAGTGGCCCGCTTCAGCCGCTGGGGTTTGGTTGCCAGGAACTTCTTTGCGGGCTTCGGTCGAGTAAGATTCGAGGGCGTTGCATCTACAGGCATGTCTTGTCGTTCCATCCGTGCTCCGCAAGGGCGCTTGTGCCGCGATCTGACACGGCCTTCACTGGCCGCTTGCTACGTCCGGCTTCTGAATTGACGCCAGGCATCGGTGACGTGTTACCCAGGAGCAGGGGTCGCTAGATTCGAGCTCCCGACCGCATGGCGGCATTGTCCGAGGTGCGACAGGTCGCGGTGACTTCGGACTTCGAGGTCCCATCGCCAACGCGGCGAACTGGATCCAAGCTACATTCAGCAGGCTGGTTCTCGGACTTCGAATCCAAGCAGCGCTACGTTTCTCGGTCGGGTTTCGCGATCGGCGCGCCGAATTCGCGAAGATGCCGCACGCAGTCCTTGAAGTTGCTCTGGCACATTCGATCAAGACCGAGGTCGAGGCAGCGTACGCTCGTTCGGGCCTCTTCGATCGATCGCAAGGTCGCATGAACGACTGGCAAGGTATCTGGCTTTGGGAAAGAGGTGCCAGTGACTCCTGAAGCGAAACCTCGGAACTGTCGGCCTGATTTGACACGCGCGGAGATGACAGGGGTGGCTGCCGAGAACGAATCAATCTGACCCCCATGGACGAGTCCTTGGATGGCGCGAGCGTAGTCAAGAGAGGCGCCGGGCAGCGCCCCCCCCGTGTGCCTGTCAAGGCGTTGCACCACCCAGGTTCCCATGCATGGGAGCATCGCCAATCAGTCACACTGGTACGAGATGAACGGACTCTTCTCGGCGGACGATGCCTCGATCTTCGAGATCCAGACGGTCTCCGAGGGCCCTTCGGGACGGCTGCCACTCACGCCCGCCATGCTCAGCACGCTGCCGAGCGGCGATATTTTCGGTTGGACGCAGGATGCCGGGATGGGCTGGAACCCAGCGCACCTCGGACGGGACGAGTACTTGATCCTCAGCACGCAAGGCGGCATTCGGGCCGAAGATGGCTCTCCGGTCGCCTTGGGGTACCACACAGGTCACTTTGAGGTCGGGCTCCTGATGCAGGAGGCGGCGGTTGAGTTCCGCCAGCGCGCGGCGATTCCGTTCGCCGGCTTTTGCAGCGATCCCTGCGACGGTCGCACGCAGGGCACGCCCGGGATGATGGACTCGCTGCCCTATCGCAATGACGCCGCGCAAGTCCTGCGTCGTCTGATCCGCTCGCTCCCGACGCGGAGCGGCGTCATCGGCGTGGCCACATGTGACAAGGGACTGCCCGCCATGACCATGGCGCTGGCTTCGATGCACGGCCTCCCCTGCATATTAGTGCCTGGAGGCGTGACACTGCCAACGCGCGGGGCCGAAGACGCCGGCAAGGTACAGACGATCGGGGCTCGCTTCGCGCACGGCGAGTTGAGCTTGGAACTGGCCCAGGAGTTCGGATGCAAGGCGTGCGGCACGCCTGGGGGCGGCTGTCAGTTCCTCGGCACCGCCGCCACAGCCCAAGTCGTGGCCGAAGCGCTTGGGCTGGCGCTGCCTCACACCGCTCTAGCGCCGTCTGGGCAGATGGTCTGGAAACAGGCCGCCCGGATGTCCGCCGAGGCCGTGATGTCACAGCGCGCCGCCGGGATTACAGTGTCCGATGTTCTCACCGAGGGTGCCCTGCGCAACGCGATGGTCGTGCATGCGGCATTCGGTGGGTCGACGAATTTGCTGCTGCACTTGCCAGCCGTCGCCTACTGCGCCGGGCTCAAGCGGCCCACCGTGGACGATTGGGCTGAGGTCAATCGCCAAGTAGTGCGTCTGGTTGATGTGCTGCCCAACGGCCCGGTGGGACATCCCACGGTGCGCGTGTTCCTTGCCGGCGGCGTGCCGGAGGTGATGCTGCACCTACGGGCCTTGGGACTGCTCGACCTGTCCGTTCTGACAGCCACCGGGGACCCGCTCGAAACGGTGCTCGCGGGGTGGGAACGCAGTGAACGACGCAGGATATTCCGCGCCCGGCTGAAGGAGCTGGATGGCATCGACCCGGACGAAGTGATCTTTTCCCCGGACGCGGCTGGGCGCCGCGGCCTTACCAGCACGATCACGTTCTGTCGGGGAAATCTCGCGCCGGAGGGCTCGGTTGTCAAGAGCACCGCGATCGATCCGGCCGTGGTAGACAGCGATGGCGTTTACCGCAAGCAAGGGCCGGCCAAGGTTTTCATCCGCGAGGCTGACGCAATCCAGGGGCTCAAGGATGGCACTGTCGAGCCCGGCGATGTCATGGTGCTGGCCTGCTGCGGACCGCTCGGTTCTGGCATGGAGGAGATCTACCAGATCACTTCGGCCCTCAAGCACCTCTCGTACGGCAAGGAGATCGCCGTCATTACCGATGCGCGCTTTTCCGGCGTCTCGACTGGCGCGTGCGTCGGGCATGTCGGGCCGGAAGCTCTGGCGGGCGGTCCGCTGGGAAAGCTGGTCGCTGGGGATATCGTGCGCGTTGAGATCGATTGTCGGCGGTTGCGCGGAAGCGTAGACCTAGTTGGCCACGAGGGGAGTGAGTTTGGGGCAGCCCGTGGTTCGGAAGTGCTCTCGTCACGGCGATCTCGCGAAGACCTTGCGCCACATCCGGATATGCCGGATGACACGCGGCTGTGGGCCGCGTTGCAGGCCTGCAGCGGCGGGACTTGGAATGGCTGCGTTTATGACGTGGACGCGATCACCGCCGCGCTGGAACGGTCGGTGCCTACGGGCGGATGATCGAGCCGTCCCGGCGGCGGGTGGTACCCCAGGAGTAGTCGAACGGCGTGTCATAGCGCGACTCGACGCTGTACTTGGCCGCCAACTCCTCGTTGAGTTCCATGCCCCAACCCGGAGCCTCGTTCGGGAAGAAGAAGCCGTTTTCGAGGCGCGGGCACCCTTGGAAGACTTCATGCACTGATTCGGGCCAAGTGCGGCCCTCTTGGATGCCGAAGTTGTAGCAACTCACGTCGAGCGCGATATTGGCGAGGTGGCCAACCGGCGAAGTGTCGCCGGGACCGTGCCACGCAGTCCGCACGCCGAACCATTCGCACAGCGCCGCCAGTTTGCGCGCCGGCGTGAGGCCGCCGATCTGCGAGATATGCACGCGGATGAAGTCGATCAGGCGCTCGGCAATCAATCCGGTGAATTCGTGCGGCGAATTGAATAGCTCTCCCATGGCGATCGCCGTGGTGGTTTGCGAGCGCATGTGCCTGAAGTAGCCGATCTGTTCGGGCGAGACAGGGTCTTCGATGAAGAATGGCCGGTACTCTTCGACCCGCTTCAACAGCCACATCGCCTGGGCATTGCTGATCCGCTCGTGGACATCGTGCAGCAGTTCGACCTCGTCGCCGAGGTTGGCCCGCATGTGCCCGAAGAGCTTGGGCACGCTCAGCAGGTAAGGCGTGGGCTCGTACATCCGTTCGGCGTGCGGACCGCCGGACGGGGCGCCGAGGAAGCCCTCTGGGTTGCCGCCCGAGCTGCGAGCGCCGTAGTTGGCATTGCCTTGGATCCCGACTTGGATGCGTATGTGACGCACGCCTTCCTCGATGTAGGCGCGCGCGGCGTCCTCGACCTCCTGCATGCTGGCACCCGATGCGTGGCGGTAGACATCCGCTCCGTTGCGGGCCTTGCCGCCGAGCAGGGCGTAGACCGGCATGTTGGCCCGCTTGCCCTTGATGTCCCACAGCGCTTGATCGACGCCGCTCATGGCGTTGTACAGGACCGGCCCGTTGCGCCAGTACGAGCTGACGTACATCGTCTGCCAGATGTCTTCGATGTGGTCCGGGTTCTTTCCCTTCAAGAAGGGTCTCAGGAATTCGTCAACGGCCGTGACAACTGCCTTGGCGCGCTGCGTAAAGGTGGCGCAGCCGTACCCGTGCAAACCGGGCTCGCTGGTTTCGACCTTGACGATCACCGTGCGAGGCAGCCCGGGTGGCGCTGTCAGAATCGCCTTGACATCGGTGATCTTCAACTCGGGCAAGCCCCGCGCGGGCCGCTGTTGGGCCGCAGCGCCGGACGGCAGGGCCGCGATTCCGGCGCCCGCAAGCCATTTCAGAGCGTTCCTACGTTGCATGGCGCCCATTGTAGAGCCGCCCGAGTCTCGTTGTCCGGTCGCTATGGTCGGCGCGCATCTGGCGTCCTTGCGCCCGCGCGTGCCGACCCGCATACGATGAAGGCGGTAGCCCGATGAACTTGCGAGCCGTTGTTTCTGGAGCAGCCGGTTTCATCGGTTCGCACCTTTGCGACCGCCTACTGGCGGACGGGCACGAGGTGATCGGATTAGACAACCTCTCTACTGGGCGCGCGGAGAACTTGCGGCATCTGCAGGGCCGTCCAAGGTTCCGCTTTGAGCGGCATGACATCTGCGAGCCGTTCCGGGCAGATGGCCGGATTGACGTGGTTTACAACCTCGCCTGCCCGGCGAGCCCGCGCGACTATATGGCAGCCCCACTGGAAACGCTTGCGGCCTGCTCGGAGGGTACCCGCAACATGCTAGACCTGGCTCGGCATAGTTGCGCCACGTTCTTGCAGGCCTCAACCTCCGAAGCCTATGGCGATGCTCTCGTCCACCCCCAGCCTGAGACGTATTGGGGCAACGTCAATCCGATCGGCCCTCGATCGGTATACGACGAAGGCAAGCGGTACGCCGAGGCCCTCACGATGGCCTACCACCGGGAACACGGCGTTGACACGCGCATCGCTCGCCTGTTCAATGTCTACGGCCCTCGGATGAAGCGGGGGGACGGCCGTGTGCTGCCGGCATTCTTGGACCAAGCATTGCGGGGCGTCCCGCTGACAGTGTTTGGCGATGGTTCGCAAACGCGCAGCTATTGCTACGTCTCTGACATTGTCGATGGCATGGCCCGGCTGGTTGCCAGCGACGAACCGACACCGATCAACCTGGGCGGCCCGGAAGAGATCTCCGTATTGGAATTGGCGGGGGTCGTCCAAGAGATCGCGGCAGTCTCATGCGGCGTCACCCACTGCGATCTGCCCCAGGACGACCCGCACCGGCGCCAGCCCGACATCGGCAAGGCGAGGCGCCTGCTTGGTTGGGAACCGCAGGTCGATTTGCGCCAGGGGATTCGGTCGATGCTGACATCGTTTGCGGAGTGAGAGCAAGGCCGCCAGTCCTCGGATCCTAGGCACACGCGCGCGCCACTGCCATGCTCGGGCTAGGACCGACCGGCCGGGTCCGATGCACCTCCATAGGACGAGCGGAACCCAATATCGGCGGGCGTTTCGCCTCGCAATTACGCCTGTGAGACTATAAGGCGGTTCGAGATCATGTCGCATCAGTTCACTCGTCGAAACTTTCTCGTGACTGCGGCGGCGTTGTCGGGCGTGCCTGGATGCACCTCTGGAGACCCGGAGCGAGCGGAGACCGGGGCCAGGCCCAACATCGTGCTGTGCATGGGGGACGACCACGGTTGGCACGAGACCGGCTACAACGGACACTCGCACGTCAAGACGCCGGTCCTCGACGACATGGCTTCGTCCGGCCTGCGCTTGGATCGCTTCTACTCAGCCGCACCGGTGTGCTCGCCGACTCGCGGCAGCGTGATGACTGGGCGGCACCCGAACCGTTACGGCACGTTCAGCGCGAACTGGTCGATCCGGCCAGAGGAGATCGGCATCGCCGAGATCCTCAGCCAGGCTGGCTATGTCTGCGGCCACTTCGGCAAGTGGCACCTTGGCCCGGTCAAGGCAGATTCGCCGACGAACCCCGGCGCCTTCGGCTTTGACGAATGGCTCTCTCACGACAACTTCTTCGAGATGGACCCGATTCTGTCGAGAAATGGCGCCGCTCCTGAACAGCACGCGGGGGAAAGCTCCCAGATCGTGATCGACGCTGCCAAGCAATTCATCGACAAGGCGAAGCAGGCGGGGCGGCCGTTCTTCGTGGTCGTCTGGTTCGGTTCGCCGCACGAGCCGTACAGCGGCCTCGACGCCGATCTGGATAACTATGCGGATCTGCCGGAGAGCCTGCAGGAAGACTCAGCCCGACTCACCTCGATGGAAACGGGCCTGCGCACGCAGGTGCGCTTGGACAAGGCGTTACAGGCCCGTTACGCCGAAATCACGGCCATGGATCGCGCCATCGGAAACTTGCGGGACCACCTGCGGGAGAACAACCTGAAATCGGACACGCTGCTGTGGTACTGCAGCGACAACGGAGCTCCATCCGAGGCCCGCTTCTCATCCTCCCTGCGGGCGAGCAAGGGTGCTGTGTACGAGGGCGGCGTGCGCGTCCCATGCGTCATCGAATGGCCCGCGCGGATCCCGGATCCGTTGCGCAGTTCTGTCAACTCCGTGACCAGTGACATCCTTCCCACGCTTTGCGAACTCACCGGCCAAGCGCTGCCCGACCGTCCGCTGGACGGCCTGAGCTTGGTTCCCGTCATGGATGGAGCCATGCAGCAGCGGCCGGAGCCGATCTGCTTCTGGAGTTTCGACGGCAACCGCGAAGGTAACGGCGAACCGTACATCGACCCGAAGTTGCAGGAAGGCACCACTCCTTTGGTCAAGATCATGGATGGCCGCCTGACGCGGAATTTCCGCAACTTCCGTCACCCAACCATCGAAGACGCTGACGTCAACGGCCCGCGGGCAATCCTCGACCATCGCTACAAATTGGTGATTGACGGCGTCAATGCCGCAACGACGGAGTTATTCGACATCCGCGCCGACCCGGCCGAGGGCAACGACCTCGCAGAGGGGAACTCGGAAGAAGTCGCGCGCTTGGAGGCGCACCTTCACGACTGGCAAGAGTCGGTGCTCAACAGTCTCTCGGGCGGGGACTATTCGTGAGGGCGGGCTCAATAGGCCCAAGGCCCGCGAGTGAATAGCCCGCCATCAACCATCAGCGTTTGTCCGCTGATGAACTCGCTCCCGTCGCCACACAGAAACGCCACAGCTTCTGCGACATCGGGCGGATGGCCGACTCGGCCCATTGGTGTCAGCTTCGACCACTGTCCGGCGTAGTCTGCCGACTCGCGCTCGGTTCGCTCGATCAGGATTGCCCCTGGGGCCACGCAGTTCACTGTGATTCCGAATTCGCCGAGTTCGGCCGCGGCTACCTTGGTGAACTGTTCGATGCCGCCCTTGCTGGCTGTATAGCTGACGAGGTTCGGAAAGGCGACCTTGTTGCAGCCCGACCCAATGTTCACGATGCGTCCTCTCCCGCGCTCCTTCATGTTGCGCGCCGCCAATTGGGTGCAGAGGAAACACCCCTTAAGGTTCGTGTCGATCACACGGTCCCAGTCCTGCTCGGACAGTTCGAGCAGGGGTGCCCAGACTTGTGTTCCGGCGTTGTTGACGAGAACGTCGAGCGCAGCGAATTCGGACAGGACCGTCTCGAACATGGCCCGAACCTGCGGGGACTCTGCAACCGAAGCCTGTACGGGTAACGCCCTGCGGCCGATTGCTCGGACGGCGTCCGCGACTTGCTCAGCACCGGTGGGGTCGCTGTTGTAGTTCACCGCGATGTCGCAACCGAGCGCGGCAAGCTTGAGGCAAATGCCCCGACCGATCCCCTTGCTGGCCCCGGTGACCAGCGCCGTCTTGCCCTCCAGTTCCATATGGCCTCGGCCGCAGTCTATCAAGTCGAACCCGAAGCGCCCAAGAGCCAGCGGCCGGCCTGCTCGGCGGTCACATCCCTTCCAGCGCCGATTCGATCGTCCGATGCTCGAACTTAAATCCGGCGGCCTGAGCCTTCTCCGGGACCACGCGCTGCGACGCCAGCAGGACCTCGGCGAATTCTCCCAGCGCAAGACGCAGAGCGAACGCGGGGGCGGGGAAGAGTGCGGGCCTGCCCACTGCGCTGGCCAGCGCCTTGGTGAACTCTCGGTTAGTGACCGGATTCGGAGCGGCGCCGTTGACGCTGCCGGACAATTGCGTGCTCTCCGCGCAGAACTTGAACAGGGCGGCGAGGTCGTCTACGTGGATCCAAGGCATCCACTGCCGCCCGTGACCGAGCCTGCCTCCGGCGCACAGCTCGAAAAGGGGGAGCATTCTAGCCAAGGCACCACCTTGCGATCCTAGGACCAACCCGACCCGAATCGTGACTACACGCATGCCTAAATCTTCGGCTGCCTGCGCCTCCGCTTCCCATTCGCGACACACCTCAGCCAAGAAGCCCTCGGCTGGTGCGGCAGACTCGGTGAGGACTACGTCGCCGCGGCTGCCGTAAATTCCGACCGCGGAGGCCGAGACCAAGACTTCCGGGCGTCGCTCGAGATTGCGCAGACGTTCGACCAAGTGCTTGGTCCCCGCCACGCGGCTGTCTCGGATGCGCGCCTTCTTGGCCTTGGTCCAGCGGCCTTCCGCAACGGGCTCGCCGGCTAGGTGAAACACGGCCTGACATTCGTCAAAGGCCTCTGTCGGTGGAAGCTCGTTGCCCGGGTCCCAGCGGAAGCACGGGCTTTGAGCAAACTCCGACGGAGCATGTTCCGGAGCGCGAGTGAGGATTCGCGGCTTTGTGAGAAGCTTGCAAAGGCGTCGGCCTACAAATCCCGTCGCTCCAGTAACTACAGAAACAGAACTCAGAGATTGCACCACGGTTTGATTCTAGCCGGAACCGCAGTTGGCCGTTCTCGCGCTCACTGGCAGTACTGTACGATGGGCACCGATGACCAGATTCAAGCTCGCACTTGTCGTCCTCATCCTAGCACTGGCCGCGCCCGCCCTAGCGGCTGACAAGCCCAACATCGTGTTCATCCTTGCAGATGACGTTGGGGACCAGGCGCTGGGCTGCTACGGCGGGACGTCGTACCAAACGCCGCGGATCGATGCCTTGGCTCAGACCGGCTTACGCTTCCGGCATTGCTATTCCATGCCGGTTTGTCACCCGTCGCGCATTGCCATCATGACGGGCCGCTACCCCTTCCGCGTGGGGCGGCCCCAGTGGGGCACGTTCCCGCGCAATCTTGAAAGCGCGGCGATCGGCAATGCGATGCGCGAACTCGGGTATGCCACCGCAATCGCCGGCAAGTGGCAGCTGACGCTGCTGCGCGACGAGCCCGACCATCCGAGCCGCCTCGGCTTCGACCGCTGGTCCTTATTCGGCTGGCACGAGGGACCGCGCTATTACCGGCCGCTGATCTATGAGGATGGCAAGGTCCGCTCCGATGTCAATGACCGGTACGGGCCGGACGTCTACGTCGACCTGCTCGTCGATTTCATGCGCGAGAATCGCGACAAGCCGTTCTTTGCGTTCTACTCGATGGCGCTGGCGCATGATGTCACCGACGATGTGGGAACACCTCCGCCACTAGGTCCGCAAGGCCACTACGACAGCTACAAGCTCATGGTGGAAAACATGGATGAGCGGGTAGGAAGGCTTGTCGATGCGGCCGACGAGCTTGGCATTCGGGAGCGCACGCTGTTCGTCTTCACCGCTGACAACGGAACCCCCAAGTCCTATTACTTCACCGCCGAGGGCGGGAAGATGTTCAAGCAGCCCATTGAATTTGCCTGGAAAGGGCAAAGCATCAAGGGAGGCAAGGGCGAACTCAGCGATGGCGGCACGCGAGTGCCGCTGGTAGCCAACTGGCCGGGGAAGCTCGATCCGGGGCAGGTGGTTGATGACCTGGTCGACTTCAGCGATTGGTTCCCGACATTCGTTGAGTTGGCGGGCGGGAGCGCGCCGGAAAAGTTGGATGGCGTCAGCTTGGCCGATCGCCTGCGGGGCGGCGCCGCATCTTCGCGACGGTGGGCGTTTGCCGAGAGCAACTCGATGCGCTGGGTGCGCACGCAACGCTGGAAGCTCTATGACGACGGCAGGCTCTACGACATGAGCGCTGGCAGGGAGGAAGTCACGCCGGTCATGATCAGCACTTCTTCTGGAGAAGCGCCGAAAGCAAAGGCTGAGCTCGAGGCCGCGCTGCGAGGACTAGCCCTGACAGATTGAGCCGCTGATGGATAGACTGCGGCCTTGCCGACGATCCAATTCGGTGCGGGCGGCCAACTCGGCGTGGACTTGGCGCGGTGGTGCCGCAAGCGCCGCTACATGGCGCTAGCGCTGCGCTGGCTCGAAGACGAACTCGGGCAGCACCACTTCCCAAGTCTTACATCTGATGGTGTCGCGATACTGCGGTTCCGACGCTTCGCGGCTCCAACCGACTGCGGCGAACACTTCCGCCGACCGGCAGCGCATTCCGGGCGGCGGTTCAAACGACTTGGCGAGACGCCCGACAAGGCGGCCTTTGGAGTCCAGCAACTCCCAACGCCCACTGCTTCCAACTCGCACGCTCAGCAGATCGCCAATCGACAGTTTGGAGATGGCGGCGTGTATCGGACTGTCGCCGTCTTGGCGTCCGGCAAAGCCGATGTCGACATCCTGAAGGTTCGTCCAGACATGTCGGTAGTGGACCGCCTCGGAGCAGGGCGGAAGCTCCGCCGCCGCGCGCCAAATCGTTCCTGGGTGACCCCGCAAGCCGATCTGGAATCCACGAGAACAGTCAAGGTGCGCTAGTGTGAGCGTCTCTCGGGCACGCGTCATGGCCACGTAGTAGAGTCGGCGAGGCGCGTCTGGATCTTCGTCGCGCCCGACGCGCCCCCAGCGACCATCGAGCACGGCCACATGATCGAATTCAAGCCCCTTGGCTCGATGAGCGGTGAGCAATAGCAGTCCTTGTTGTCGCCGGCGTATGTCGCGCCCCCACTCTGCCAGCCACTCGACGACATGGTCTACCGCAGTCTCTCCGCCACCGGTCTCCAGCACATGTTCCTCAACCGCTTGCCGTAGCAAGTCGTGCCAGCGATCGGAGGGTCGTGCCTTCGCCCAGCCACGGAGTGCGGCACCATCGACGATCCGCGAAGTCTGTTTGCGTAGCCATTCGACGAACGCGCGAGTCTCCCGCAGGTGCCAGAAGTTCGGGATTTCCTCGTTCGCCATCTGCACCGGGATGGCGTGCGCTTCGCAGAACGCTCGTACCGGAACCAAGTATTCCCATTCGCGCGCGACCACAGCGCACCGCGACCAGTCCCAATTGCGGGCAAGTTTGGAGAGGCGGAGCAACTCCGCCATGACTGCCCGCGCTTGGTATTCCGGACCGTCGCCCGCCGGAAGGATTTGCACCCGCCCGCGCGCGACTGGATCTAGGTCTTCCCACCCTCCGCCCGGCGGACCCTTCGCACGAGCCTGATTCACACGGATGGGGTGCCCGACCTTCATGCGGTTCCGCGCAGGTTCGATCATCGAGTTGGCTGCCGCCACGATGCTGTCAGTCGAGCGATAGTTGTCAGTCAGCCATATGGGCTTCGATTTGTAGTCGGACTCGAAGCGCCGGATGAACTCTACCGAGGCACCGTTGAAGGAATAGATGTTCTGATCGTCGTCTCCGACGGCGAACAGGGTGAGCTTTCCCGCATCGTCTTCCAACGTCCGTCCGGCCAAGGCCGATATCAGTTCATACTGCTCGGGTCCGATGTCTTGGTACTCGTCTACGAGAATCCAACGGAAGCCCGCCAGCAAGCGTTCGCGGCGTTCGTCCGCCTCTTCTGGCAGCAGCCCCTCGCCGCGCAGCAAAGCGATCGCGCTCCGCAAGACATCCCGGAACATCTCATCGTCAGGGCGCTCCGCCCGGCCCAAAAAGCTGGCACCTGCCAAGCGCATCGCCAGTGCATGACAGGTGAGCACCGTCACCCCGCGAGCGTCATCACCGATCAACTCTGCGAGTCGGCGGCGGATATCGACGGCCGCGTGGCGGTTGTAGGCCAGGGCGAGGATGCCCCCAGGATTCTCCCTTCTGACGCGAATCAGCCAAGCTATGCGGTGCACCAGCACGCGCGTCTTGCCCGAACCGGGGCCGGCGAGCACCAGCACATTGGTCTGTTCTCGCTCGTCGCCCACGATGCGCTGCTGGCTGGGGTTCTTCAGGCTGTCGACGATGGCTCGCCACGACTCGGGTGTAGTTTGGCGACCGATCTCTTTGTCCCGGCCCGGCAGCCAGCGCGCGAGAAACGCCTCCTCGTTCAGCGAGAAATAGTCCATCGAAAGGCGCAGTGCCTCGCTCATGGCGGCGAGACCGCGCTCGGCGAATTCCACCATCACGTGGATTTGCAGCACCTGTCCCTTGTAGTGAAGGGCAAGGGGCCTGAAGTCGACCTTCGAAAACCCCCGACGGTCCCGGCTCTCCATCCGGATCTTCATGGCCGGGCGGAACACTGCCAGTCCCTTATTGAGACGGATGGCTTCCATCTCGTGGAGCCAGAGAAGTGCCCGGTCCAACGCTTTGGTGGGGTGCCGGACCCTGCCCATTAAGGCCACGTCGGACTTGATGGCCTGCAACAGTTTTCCGAGCGTAGTCTCGGCGAGCAGATCGGTCCCGCGGTGCGCCGACGCGAGGCAGCCGAGTAGATGTTCCAGCAGGCACCGTGCCGCGTCGCGCCGGATTCCGGATGCAGTTTCCAGCGCGTCCCACTCTCGGTTCAACGTGATCCGCGCAGTCTCCGCATCCAACTTGCGCACTGTGAGGCTGCCCGCCGCCCCATCGTCCTCGTCGCGGCCGTCATAGGCAATGCCCCGAACGATGCGCCATAGCCGTTCCGGCAGGGGCTCGGCTAATCCTTCGTCCCGCAGAACTTGGGCCGCAACCCGCACGTGGAGAGGTGCAGTGTCTCCCTTCTCTAGATCCGGTGCTGCCTCTCGCATGTGCGCGATCAAGGCGGTTTCCAATGCGTCCGCATCCTCGAGGCGCTTGCGGGACGAGCGCTCCACGCCTGTGTGAACGAAGGCGGTTAATGCTGTGTCGTTGCTGGCGATTCCGAACCGTTCCAGGTCGTACATCGCGCTTCGCACTCCATTGGGACTCAATCCCGAAACGCCCATCAATTCGTCCGTGCTAACCCCTGCGTCGGCATCCGCCCCAATCAGCGCTTCCGCGATGCACAGCAATTGTTTGCGATATGCGCCTGTGATACGTGCATTGCCCAGCCGTTTCCTGGCGTCTTCGACCGACCTCACCAAGAGGGACGACGGAAACACGTGAACTACGTTCTCTTCTCGGGTCAGGAGTTCCGATTCCTCCAGCCATGCGACAGCGGTACGCACCCTTGTGTCGTCGGTCGCCGAATCGCGATCAAACGCCTTGTCCTCGTCCTCGCCGAGGATCTCACCCGCGGTTGCAACGACCTCACCACCAAAGCGTCTCTTGCGGTCGAGATTCCGCAGAGCCCTCAGGATGGCGTGGATCTCCTCGCGGGTGAGTCGAGAGCGCGCCGACATGCCGAACTGGCGTTCGACGTCGTCCGTCGCATACAGCAGCACGCAACGTGCCGACTCACGGTCGCGTCCAGCGCGGCCGGCCTCCTGCAGATAGTTCTCCAGTGACCCCGGGATGTCGGCGTGGATGACCAGCCTCACATCCGGTTTGTCGATCCCCATGCCGAAGGCATTCGTGGCGGCGATGGCGCGTAGCTCGCCGCCGATGAAACGGCGCTGCACGTCCTTCTTCGTTTCTGGCGGCAAGCCCGCGTGGAAGTGATCTGCGGCGATCTCCTTCAATTGCAGGAATGCTGCGACATCCTCGCTCTGCTGCCGCGTCGCGCAGTAGACAATGGCACCGCCCGACATGTCGGCCGGCAGATAGGACATCAGGATCTGGTGGATGTGGGCAAATTTCTCGCTCTGCGTGGTCGGGACCACTTCGAACGTCAGATTGGTCCGTTCGGTGCCGCCATTAAACACACCCAACTCGATGCCGAGTTTCTCCCGGAAATGCCGGACAATGTCGTCGATCACATCCGGTTTGGCAGTCGCGGTCAGGCATAGCACCGGCGGCACCGGCCCGGCACCCGCCTTCTCGCGGATGAAACGGCCCACATAACGGTAGTCGGGCCGGAAATCATGGCCCCAGCGGGACAAGCAGTGTGCTTCGTCCAACACCCAAGCCCCGATCTCGCGCTGGCTCAGCACTCGCCGCACGGCGCGCGAGCGCAACTGCTCCGGAGAAATCAAGAGGATGCCCGCGTCGCCCAGCCGGACTCGGTCCAGCGCATCGGCGCGCTCGGGCATCGACAGCAGTCCGTTGATCGTAAGGCAGCAGCCGACACCACGCGCCTCTAGGCCGAGCACCTGATCGGCCATGAGCGCGACGAGGGGCGAAATCACCACGGTCAGCGCTCCAGTCTTGTCGTATCGTGACAGTGCTGGGATCTGATAGCAAACCGACTTGCCCGTGCCCGTCGGCAAGATGCCCAGTACATGTCTCCCCGTCATCGCCTCCTCGACGATCGCCCGTTGCAAGGGCTGCCCGCTCTTGTCCGTGGGTTTCGGACGGAAGTCCTTGAAGCCGAACCAGCGTTGAAGTTCCTTTTGAGCGTCATGGTGCTCCCGGCACCAGCCGCAAGTCTCATCAGTACAGGCCAAGTCTCTGAGGCGGCGGACCAATCGCCCGGCTTCGGGGAATTGGTGGAGCACCCAGGGCGGCATCACTGAATTGCCGCCCGCGACCGATAGCCACGCCAAGGCGTATGCCAGTGCCCAGCCGAAGTTGTCCGCATCCGCAACGACTCTGCGCCGCTGGGTTGCGCAAGACGTCTCCTCCAGCCTCCGCTTCATCGCCGCCGCGGCTTCCGCTCGTGATGGCCGATGAGCTTGGCGGACTTGGAGGAACAACTCGTCGAGCGCACGGTCCACACCCGTGGGCTCAGGCGTGCATAGCCAGTGCCACGAAGCAAGCAGATCCGGCGGAGCCTTAGGTAGCTCCCGACGTTGGTCTTCAAAGACTGTCAGAGCGAGGCGGGCATCCAATTCCGGATCGTTCACCTGCCCACGGGTCAGCCTGCCATCCTGGTAGTGCTTGACAAGGCGATGGTAGGGGTTGCGGGGGAAGGCGAGTGGACTCAGACGTAGCGTGTCCACTACCGGCATCGTCAGCAGTCGAAGATCCGGCTTCGCCGCCGCCAGATGTTTCAGGTCAAAGGCGATGAGGTTGTGACCCAGAACAAACGACGCGCCGTCTGCGACATCGTCGAGGCTCGCCAGCGCGGTCGCTAGACCGCGGCCGGAATGCAAGAGGCGGTCGCCGGTATCCGCGCGCACCCCAGCCAAGGCATGAATGCGGTTGTCCTTGCCGATTTCGAGGTCCAGAGAGAGGCAAGATGGTGGAGGTATCGAATCCATCATCGTGACCGAATCAGCTAGCTAGGAGTACTCGCTCGCGCATCCCGCAGCGACCAGGCCAGGCGGCCAACCGGTGGATTTCACGGCGCGCCCATGGTGCCGGTACTTGCGGAGCCAGACGTTCTTGCCCGCGGGACGCACGCGGATGCCAATACGCGTGATCTGGTCCTGTCAGACAAAGCGCTCTCGGCGCACCATTGCGCCGACGGATCGCGCGGTGATTGTCGGCCTCGCACGGGTTCTCCCGGAGGCTGGTTTCCGGTGCTCGATAGATGCCCGGAAGGCGACGTTCGGGACACGCGGTAGCGCAAACTGGTCGCGGCGAAACACTCATCCAAGACATTGATTTATAGCAATATATGGCAGACCAGCGTAACTACGGTACGTAGATGTTCAAACGGTCCGATCAATTTGCTCGGAACGAGCAGAAGTCCAAAGGCGGCAAGAGCGGATTCAGTGATGCCGGCACAGGTTTGACCCTAGTGGCCAAGTGGTTGGGTAAGCCTGCGCTTGGATAGGCAGATAGCAGTTTGGTCAATTCTTGTGATGGGTCCCGGCCATCGTTGCGTTGGCGGGTGGCGGTAGCTTGGCCGGACGCCTGAGGGGAGGCCCTGCGTCTTCGCGCCGATGGATGATCGCGGGGCACAACTCGATGCGCTGCAATCCAAGGTTGAGATTGAGGCTGCGCTGCGAGGACTGGCTCTGCCAGAGTTACCTCCAGATTGATAGACTGCGGCCTTGCGGACGATCCTATTCGGTGCAGGTGGTCAACTCGGCGTGGACTTGGCGCGACAGTGCCGCCAGCGCGGCCACACGTTGCTAGCTCTGCGCCGGAGCCAGTTCGATATCGCCGACGAATCTGCAATCCGCCAACGGATCGCACGACACAAGCCGGACTGCGTGATCAACGCTGCCGCGTACAATCGCGTCGACCAAGCCGAGAGCGATGCCGGGACAGCGCTGCGCGTCAACGCGATTGCCGTGCGAAGCATGGCTGTCGCTTGTGCCGAAGTTGGCGCAGTGCTGGTGCAATATTCGACCGACCATGTCTTTGGCGGTGACAAGGACTCGCCGTATACAGAGCTAGATGCTGCCGCGCCCCAGTCGGTTTACGGAGTCTCCAAGCTTGCCGGCGAGATGTTTGCTCGGGCCTTCTGCCCGTCGCACTACGTATTGAGGGTCGCCGGCGTTTACGGTCCGCCTGGTCGGTTCACAAATCGCGGCAACTTCGCCGAGTTCGTGCTGCGCAAGTGCGCCGAGGGCGCACCGCTGCGGATCGTGGACGACCAATTCGCCACCCCCACCTTCGGCACGGCCCTAGCCTCCCGCTCGCTGGACGTGATCGAGCGCCAGATCCCGTTCGGCGTGTATCACTTGGCGGGTGGCGAGCCAGTGTCGTGGTACGAATTCGCCCGCAAGATCGCGTGCCTGGCGCGCTGTTCCGCCGAACTTGAGCGGATTGGTCGGACGCAATACCAAGCGAGCGCGCGCCGACCGCGGTACGCGGCACTTTCGAACGCAGCGATCGAGAGTGCCGGAATCGCCCCGATGCCCAGCCTTGACGCTGCGATCGCTGAGTACCTGACGCTGCGCAAGCGAGAGCGTCCGCGTCGGCGCTGACAGCTTGCCCGTCCAGCCTGACGGATCCCGATAGGCGACCCATGGAAAAAGTGCCGTAGGGATCCCGCTGCAACTCCGCCTGCAGGCTCCGAGTCTACCGGCTGCGGTGTGATCGCGTCGATTCGGGACTTGACTCATCCTATAATCCCTACTATTCCGATAGGGATAGTAGAATATGTCTCCGTTTATGTATAGTGGAAGGAGTGACGATTACTTCTTCAGAGTTGAATGCGCTCCTGTCCTCCGGCGTTCCGAGCCACCCCGCGACCTTCCGGCAGTTGAGCGACCTGTACCTGCTCGCCGAGGGCGGATACGAGCCGATCAAGGGATTCCTGAACGGCGTCGAGACCCGTTCGGTTTGCCAGACCATGCACCTCACGACCGGAGAGCCGTGGAGCATTCCGATCGTGTTCCCGATCGACGCCGCCACCAAGCAACGGCTGGGCGGGGCTGAGCGCGTGGTCCTGACAGATGGGGGCACGCCCGCGGGACTGCTGCACGTGGAGGAGATCTTTCCCATCGACAAGGAATCCTACGCGGACAACATTTTCCGCACCCGCGACGAGGCGCATCCGGGTGTCGAGTGGTTGCGCGGGGCGGGGGAGTATTCGATCGCGGCCACGGCCGAAGTCTGCTCGGACTGGGAGTTCGACGTTCCGGGCTCGCTTCCGATCTCGCCGCGCCAAACGGCAGCCCTGGTCCGGGAGAAGGGCTGGCAGTCGGTGGTGGGCTTCCAGACGCGCAACCCCATCCATCGCGCGCACGAATTTTGCACCAAGATCGCGCTGGAGACCGCCGATGGGTTGGTGATCCACCCTCTGCTGGGCGAGACCAAGGCTGACGATACGCCAGCGGAGGTGCGCTTGGCCTGCTACGACGTGCTCATGCGCAGCTACTACCCGGCCGACCACGCCATGCTCGCGGGGTTTCCAGCGTGGATGCGCTATGCAGGCCCGCGCGAGGCGATTTTCCACGCACAGGTGCGCAAGAATTACGGCATCACACACTTCATCGTCGGGCGGGACCATGCAGGCGTGGGCGACTACTACGGCCCGTTCGACGCCCAGAGGATCTTCTCCGAATTCCAGCCCGGGGAACTCGGCGTCGAGCCGGTATTCTTCGACTTCGTCCACTACTGCAAGGTCTGTGAGGGCATGGCTTCGAAGAAGACCTGTCCGCACCCGCCGGAGCACCACGTGCATTTGGCCGGCCGAGTCGTGCGCCAAATGCTGCGCGAGGGCCGCGTGCCCCCGAGCGAGTTCACCCGTCCGGAGATCGCGGAGATCCTGATCGCCGCGGCGCGAGAGTCCGCGTGACACTGCCGCAACCGAAATTCACTTGGCCCCCGCGAGACGCGTCGGCCGAGGAGACCTTGGCTTGGGGGATTGAGGAGTTCGGCCAGGGACTGGCGATTTGTACCAGTTTCCAGGCGAGCGGATCGGTCATCCTCGACATGGCGGCGGGCTTGGTCGGTGGCGACATCAATGTCTTCAGCATCGATACCGGTCGACTACACGAAGAGACCTACCAACTCATTGCGCAGTTCCGTCGGCGCTATGGCATCGTTGTCGAATTGGTGCCGCCCGCGGCGGACGAATTGGGGCCGATGTTAACCCTACATGGCCCGAACCTTTTCTACGAGAGCCCTGCCAAGCGCAAATTGTGCTGCGAGATTCGAAAGGTGAGGCCGCTACAGCGGCGCTTGGCGACCCTCGATGCATGGGTGACGGGCCTGCGTCGAGACCAAGACGGTGGTCGCGAGCAAACCGCCACCGTGGCAATCGACGAGGAGCACGGCGGCATTGTCAAACTTGCGCCCTTAGCAAACTGGTCGAACGAGCAGGTCTTCGAATACGCACGGCAGCGAGATGTGCCGCTGCATCCCCTGTACGCCGCTGGCTACCCGAGCATTGGTTGCCAGCCCTGCACGCGCCCGGTGAAGGCTGGCGAAGATTCGCGTGCAGGACGGTGGTGGTGGGAAACGGACATGGACAAGGAGTGCGGGATGCATTTGGGCCTGCAGGGCCAGGTGCGGCGGGAGGTAGATGTGCTTCTAGATGAAGTATTGCCGGCCCGTAGGCCGTACACGGTCCAGTGAGTGCCGCCGCAGGCGGCTGGGAGTATGATGAGAAATGGAGCATCAAGGAGCAACGATTTGGATGACGGGCTTGTCCGGTTCGGGCAAGTCGACGGTGGCGAGTATGCTGGCCAAGCGCCTAAGCGCCGTGGGTGCGCAGGTGGAAATATTGGACGGTGACGTGGTCCGGACCAACCTCTCGAAGGGACTCGGCTTTAGCAAGGAAGACCGCGACACCAATATTCGACGCATTGGATTCGTTTGCAATCTTCTGTCGCGCAACGGAGTGTTCGCGATCGCGGCGGCTATTTCCCCCTACAGGGCGATCCGCGCCGAAGTTCGGGCAGCCGCCGGGAATTTCGTGGAAGTCTTCACAGATTGTCCCCTTGACACGCTAGTGGAACGCGACGTCAAAGGCCTCTACAAGAAGGCGCTGGCCGGAGAGATCAAGAATTTCACAGGAGTCTCCGACCCCTACGAAGCTCCGGAGTCCCCGGAAGTTCGGATCGATTCCAGCCGCGAGACGGCAGAGGAATCGACCGATATCGTCTGGCAGTACCTGATCGAAGTGGGACTGCTCAAGCTCTAGACCGAGATTGTTACATTCCAAGCGCGGCTTGATGCCAGTCGAGGGTTGCCGCTATCTCCCTCATCACTTGCAGCTACGGATTCCGGCCACGTTGTCTAGTGATTTCTCCCTCAGCCGAATCGATGCGCACTCGCCCTTGCGAGGTCAGCGTAGCTCCGAAACGGCTGTCACGGGCGCTGCTTCGGTCAGCGGGCTGTGCGGTAAGAGCTGCCAGCGCTCGAGGCGTTTTTCACTTTGCAGGCGGGAACGCTGGCTGGTTGGCGCAGTCGCAATGGCGACCGCGTCAAATGCTGGGCTGGCCAATGCGTGCGGCCGGGCCGTGCTAGGAACGGATCGTTGAGGCAGCTTCCTAGTGCGCGGGAACCCCTTCCGGCAGGAACAAATACCCGGCGACGACGTAGGTGACGTATGCTGCGATCAGCACGAATCCGAAGCCGCGCCGCAGCACGTCTTTGGATGCGAACACCCCGACCCGGAAAACGATCAGGATAAACAGCATCGCCGGGTAGAGCACCGTGAAGAAGTTGGGGCCTGCTTCCAATCCCTGACGCGTGACGGCCGCAGATGCGCCTGCCACGAATAGGACGTTGAGGATGTCGGCGCCGATCACGTTGCCGACCGCCAACTCCCCTTGGCCACGGCGAGCGGCCGTTACGGCCGTCACCAATTCCGGCAACGACGTGCCGAATGCGACCAGCGTGGCGGCAATCACGCTATCTGGTACAGACATGCGTACGGCCGCTTCGGTCACTCCGGGGATCACGATCTGAGCGGACACGATGACACCTGCTACGGCCGCGATCAACTTGAGCGCGGTCAGCCAAGCCCGGGCATGCCCGCCGTCCGCGGGGTGAGTGTGCTCGGCTCGTCTCTGACCCGCCCAACGCACTGAAAGGACGAGGTAGGCCGCAAGCAATGCCAGCAGCAAGAAGCCGGCCTGCTGTGACAAGCGGCCGCCGGTCGTGAACACTTGGTCCAGGCGCGTCCACGGAGCGCTTAGGAGCACCAGCAGCACGCCGGAACCTACTTGAATCCAGCCTTGGCGGCTCACGATCTGCGGGTCGAGCTTCAGCGGCGCGATCAAGCAAGCCAAGCCAAGAATCAGGCCGGTGTCGGCGATCACCGAACCCACCGAGTTTCCGAGGGCCAGACCCGGGGCGCCCTCGATTGCCGCCAATACCGAGACGGCCGCTTCTGGCGCAGTTGTGCCGAGGCTGACGATAGTGGCTCCCACCACCATCGGCGGGATACGCAGGCTTTCCGACAAGTCGACTGCTTCATCCACCAAGATATCGGCCGCCTTGCCCAGCACCAGCAGGCTCACGGCAATGCTCGCGAACAGGATTGTCCAGTGGACTTGGGAAAAGAATTGCTCTAGGAATGCTTCCATTGGGAGTCTTGGTGCCGTGGGCAGAACAGCCCAATGGCGCGGCGAGTAGAGCGCCTTCCCATTCTCTCAGAGCGGGGGCTATGGATTGCTGTCGCTCGGAATGGTCGTGACGGGCAGCCATTCCGTGACTGTAGTTGTGTGGTACTGAATCCGATCGGCTTTGGAATTACAATGTTGGCGTGACTGCTTATGGAGACGCGAGCATTGGACGGGCTGTGCCGCTATGCTCTCTTGCGTTAGTAGCTCTCGGGCTGGTCGTCGTACCAACCGCACTGGCTGACGGCGGTCTCGAGCACTTCGAAAAGAACGTCCGGCCGCTGCTGGCTGAGAACTGCTACGCCTGCCACAGTGCTGAGGCTCCCAGCATATTCGCTAGCTTGCGTCTGGACAGCCGGGCCGGCTTGCTGCGCGGGGGCGATTCAGGCCCGGCCGTCGTGCCGGGCGATGCTGCGGCCAGCCTGCTGCTGCGCGCCGTGCGAGGCCAAGCCAAGGCCTTGATGCCTCCCACCGGCCGGCTTGCTGAAGAACAAATCGCAGCCCTCTCGACATGGGTCGACGCTGGAGCGCCTTGGCCTGATGATCAGGCTCCGGGCTTGCCCGATCCCAGCGAAGCCTTCGACCTAGAGCGGCGGAGACAGGAACACTGGGCATGGCAACCCGTCAGGGCGGAGCCGCCACCGGACGTCTCGGACACGGATTGGGCGCAGTCCGCTGTCGACCGGTTCATACTGGCCAAACTCGAAGGCGCCGGCTTGGAGCCCGCTCCAGCCGCCGACCGGTACACCCTGCTGCGGCGTCTTTCGTTCGCGCTAACCGGCCTGCCGCCGACAGCCTCCGAAATCGCCGCGTTTGTGGCCGACGACTCGCCCCGGGCAATCAACACGGTTGTGGAAAGGCTGCTGGCATCACCTCATTTCGGCGAACGCTGGGCGCGTCATTGGATGGATCTCTTCCGTTACACGGAATCCCACGGCAGCGAGGGCGATCCCGACCTGCCCGATGCGTGGCGCTATCGCGACTACCTGATCCGGGCCCTGAACGCCGATGTCCCGTACGACCAACTCATTCGAGAGCACGTTGCCGGCGACCTGTTGCCGCAGTCCCGCCTAGATCCCGCCCGCGGCTTGAATGAATCACTGCTGGGCACGGCCAACTACCGGATGATCGAGCATGGCTTCCAGCCGGTGGATCCCTGGGAAGACCGCGTCAAGTGGACTGACAATCAAATCGACGTTTTTTCCAAGGCATTCCAAGGGCTGACAGTGTCATGCGCACGTTGCCACGACCACAAGTTCGACGCGATCAGCCAGAGCGACTATTACGCATTGTTCGGCGTATTGGCCAGCGCGCGGCCCGTGCAGCGGGCTGTGGACACGCCTGACTTGTTGCGCAAGAACGTGGACGCGCTCAGCGAGAGCAGGGCCAAGGTCAAGGATGCTCTGGTCGCGCTCTGGCTGGAGGCTGCCGAGGGACTGCCGACAAGGCTCCAGAGCAGCGACGAGACGGTTCAGAGGGCGTTGGAATCCAGCGCCTGCGAGCCGGAGAGCCCACTCTACGCTTGGGTGGAATTGGCGGACCGAAGCGGCGATGACCTGCGCGACGGTTGGCAGCGGCTAGCGGAGGGGCAGGCCCGGCAACGGGAGTCGCGCAAGCGATTCAATCAAGAAAACTTCCAGGCTATCTGGCGGCCCGGGGACGATCTGACCGGCTGGAAACGCATTGGCACCGGCTTGGAGGGCGGGTCTAGCTCCGGGGGAGAGTTCTCGATCGTGCCGCAAGGGGAGCGGATCGTCGAGGGCATTTACGCTACGGGCGTCCACTCGGGCTTGCTGTCGCGCCGCCACAACGGCGTCTTGCAAACGCCCCGCTTCAAGATCGATACCGACTTCATCAGTTTTCTCGTCCAAGGCTCCGGTTTCAGTGTCGTCAGGCTCATTGTCGAGAACTACGCCGTGCCGCGCGGCGGCATCTATTGGCAGCGCTACTCGCCAAAGCGGGACGAGCCAGTCTGGGCGGGTTGGAGCACGAAGTACTGGAAGGGCTTCAGCGCCTACCTCGAGTTCGCCACGATGCAGGATTCGACCAACTTCGCTCTCGATCGCGAGGACGCCCGCAAGAACCCGAGGCCAAAACCGCTGGGCGACGGGCGCTCGCATTTCGGCGCCTTGGCTGTTGCCTTCCATAACGATGAGACGAAGCCGAGGATCGTCGATGTCCCCATCAACTACCTGTTGGAGGGGCCTGCTCCGAAGACTTCCGAGGAATTGGCCCGATTCTATGCCAGTCGGCTGCGCGCAGCGATTCAGGCTTGGCGCGATGGTTCTATCACACCGTCACAGGTCGCCTATCTGGACGCCTTTGTTCGGTTGGATTTGCTGCCCGCCTCTCTGGGTGCATCCGAGCGTCTCGATGCCCTAGTGCAGGAATACCGCCGGCTCGAGGACGAAGTTCCCATATACCGCAGGGCGCCGAGCGTCTTGGACGAGGAGGGGCTGGATCAGCGCCTCTTGGTGCGCGGCAGCCACAAAGATCTCGGTGATCCGGTGCCGAGGCGCTACTTGGAGGCTCTTGGCAGCGAGCCCTACGGCGATCCGGCTACCACGCGCTTGCAGTTGGCGGAGGAGATCGCGGACGCGCGAAACCCGCTGACCGCCAGGGTCCTCGTGAATCGGGTTTGGGCGCATCTGTTCGGACGCGGCTTGGTGGCCACGGTCGACAATTTCGGGCGCGTGGGGAGCGCTCCCTCGCATCCCGGACTGCTCGACCACCTTGCCGACCGGTTCATTCAGGAGAGCTGGTCAATCAAGCAATTGATCCGCAGGTTGGTGCTGACTTCGACATACCAGGCCACTAGTGTGCCGTCGCAAGCCGCGGCCAGCACGGACCCGGAGAACATTCTCTTGCAGCACATGCCAGTGCGCCGCCTCGAAGGCGAAGTGATCCGCGACAGCCTGCTGGCGATATCGGGGCGCTTCGACCCGCGAGCGCTCGGGCCGTCCATCAATGTCTACTACGCGTTCGCGAAGGGCAAGACGAAAGGCGACCGAGTGAAGGGCCCGCTGGACGGGTACGGACGCCGCAGTGTCTACCAAGAGATCCGGCGCAACGCGCACAATCCTTTTCTCGAGGTATTTGACCAGCCGAAGCCGTCTTCCACTCGCGGCACGCGGGACGCCACCAACGTGCCTGCCCAGTCATTGACGATGCTCAACAGCCCACTAGTGAACTCCCAAGCCCAGCATTGGGGGCAGCGGCTGGCGGCGAGTGCCGAGCCCGCTTCGATGACGGTCGAGAGCATGTTCCTCAATTCGTTGGGGCGGCCACCCGATCCTCTGGAACTGGACCGCAGCCTCGGTTACCTCGGCGACAATGCAGGCGCAGCCGAGTGGGCCGATCTCGCGCACTCGATCTTCAATCTCAAGGAATTCCTCTACGTCCGCTAGCGTCCTTGCGGGGCCGGACGAATCCCATTTGGCATGACTGCCCTTGGAAAGCAGGCCGCCGCACGACGGCCGATTCTGGGAGTCGGCGGCTTGGTTTTCGATCAGGGCCAGATACTGCTGGTCAAGCGTGGGGGGCACCCCGCCAGGGGTGCTTGGTCGATCCCCGGCGGCAAGTTGCTCTCCGGGGAATCCCTCGCCAATGGCGTGGCTAGGGAACTGCTGGAAGAGACGGGCCTGATTGTCGAAGTGGGCGAGTTGGTAGCCGTGTACGAGCGTTTGCCGCGCCCCGGGGCGTTCGGGGACGATGCGCACTATGTCGTATTGGATTACCTCTGCGAAGCGACCGGGGGCCTGCTGCGGGCGGGAGACGATGCCGACGAAGCAGCCTGGTTTCCGATTCGCGGTCTCGGCGAACTCCATCTCACCCCGGGCGCGGCCGCGGTGATTCGCAAGGGGCACCGGATGGTGGCCGGCCAGCCAGGCACTGTATAGGCGCGATGCTCCCGAACCCATACGAGGCGCTCGAGTTCGCCAAGGTCGTCGGTTTGCTCGGCCGCTATACGTCCAGCCCGTTGGGAACGGTCAGGTTGGAGCGCCTGCTAGCCGAGCCGCGGATGGCATCGGCGGAAGCAGCCCAGAGAGACCTCGCGATTGTCGGCGAGGCAGCCGCATGGCTGCGCGCCGCCGGCGCGGCGAACCAGCGCGGCGTCCCCGCGCCGCCGCGCTTCGGCGGCATCGAGGATGTCCGCGACCCCGTTCGTCGCCTCTCGGCCGACGGTGTGTCTCTTGATGCTTCCGAGATCCGGGCGATCCTGGCGCTGCTGGACGCTGCCCAGCAGATTCGGCTCGCCCTGCTTGCCGCGGGAAATGAGCGCCCGCTCCTGCGCACCGCGGGGGAGGACATGCCGGACCTGAGGGCGTTGGTTGCGCAGCAGTCGGGCAAGATCCTGCCGAACGACGAGATCTCTAGTCTCGCCAGCACGGCACTATCCAAGCTCCGCCGCCAGATCGAGCGGCAACGGCACTTAGTCGAGACTTCGCTAGAGCGCTTCGTGCGCAAGCACGCAGCTTCCGGGATGCTCCAAGAACGCTACGTCACGATGCGGAACGGTCGCACTGTGGTGCCGGTCAAGGCCGAGTGGAAGGGGCAAGTCGACGGTATCGTGCACGGTGCTAGCAGTTCCGGGCAGACCGCGTTCGTGGAGCCGCTCGACACCATCGTGCAGAACAACCGCCTGGTGCGCCTGCGCGAGGAAGAGCAGGGTGAAATCCTGCGCATCTTGCGCGAAATGAGCGGAGTTCTGCGCGCCGAGCGCGCGGCGATCGACCTCACGCTAACGGTGCTTGGCGAGATGGACTATGTATTCGCACGCGGGCGGTTCTCGCAGGCGTTCTCCTGCTGCCTGCCGAACTTCAGCGATTCCGCGCAAGGGCAGATTGTCCTCACCGAAGCGCGGCACCCCGTGCTGCAGGATCTGTTGGCGCAAGACCGCCGCCGTCC
The DNA here is from genome assembly GCA_965207255.1 of Bryobacterales bacterium. Lineage (GTDB taxonomy): Bacteria > Acidobacteriota > Terriglobia > Bryobacterales > UBA6623 > VXMF01. Next base: position 5,073,817 of record OZ242276.1, read on the forward strand.
CGTGCCGATGAACCTCCGTTTGCACGGGCGGCGCCGCGCGCTGATCGTCAGCGGTCCGAACGCGGGCGGCAAGACGGTCGTGCTCAAGACGCTGGGAGTGCTTTCCGCCATGGCGCAGGCCGGCATCCCGGTGCCGGCGGAAGAGGCGGAGTTTCCGTGGTTCGACCAAATTCTGGCTGACATCGGCGACGCGCAATCCATCACCGAGAGCCTCAGCACGTTTTCCGCCCACGTGTCGAAGCTGACGGGGATCTTGGAGAGTGCGTCTCCGCAGACCTTGGTTGTGCTGGACGAGTTGGGCACCGCGACGGACCCCGAGGACGGGGGGGCGCTCGCAGTCGCAGTCGTGGAGCGTCTCCTCGAAGCTGGGGGCTTCGTCGCAATCTCGACGCACCTTCCCGAACTGAAGATGTTCGGCACCACTGCTCCCGGTGTCGTCAGTGCCGCGATGGGCTTCGACGACGCCCGGCAGCGAGTGACGTATCGCCTGCAGAGTGGAATCCCAGGACAGTCAGCCGGGCTTGAGATGGCATCGCGTTTCGGCTTGCCCAAAGACGTGGTGCGGCGTGCGCTCGCTCTGAAGGGGAGCGCCCACGAACAGACCGCCAAGTACCTTGCCGAACTCCGCGAGCAAGCCAAGGAGTACGACGACCTAGCACAGCAGGCCCGCCAGCGGTCCAAAGAACTGGAGCAGCGCAGGCGGCAGCTCGAGCAGCAAGCGGCCGTCCGCGAAAGCAAGCTCAAGTCTGAGGCCGAAGCGCGCGTCGAAAAGCTGGTCGCCAAGCTGGAGAAGCGGTTCCGCGGGGCGCTGGATGCGGCAATCGGCCGCGTGCAAGCAGCGGTTCCAAGAAAGGCGGAGCGCGCCCAGGCTAGGCGGGCGGCCCAAGACGTCGCGGCGTTTCGCCGTGCCGTCAGCGCAGAAGTGGCGGCAGCGCTGGGCAGCAAGGCTGCCGCAGCTCTCGGTGATGGCGAGCCCGAGTATGAGCCCGGCACCAAAGTGCGCTTGGTTTCGATGGGCACGACCGGGGAGATCGTGCGGCGCATGGAAAGTGGGCGGTGGGAAGTGCTTGCAGGCGCGCTGAGGCTGCAAGTCGACAGCGAGGACGTCGTGCCATGCGAAGCAGAGACCGACCGGCCTGCCAAGCTGCCCGCCGGGGTCAGCCTGAAGACTGTCGCGCGCGATGGCGATTTGCCGGCGGAGATCAATGTCATCGGCAAGACCGCCGAAGAGGCCCTCGCAGATGTGGACAAATACCTGGACCGCGCTGTGTTGGCCAATCGGTCGAAGCTGCGCGTGGTGCATGGCTTTGGCAAGGATGTCCTGCGGCGCGAATTGTGGAAGATGTTTGCGCGGCACGTGCATGTCACCAAGTACTACCAGGCCGAGCAGCACGAGGGCGGTGCCGGAGCCACCGTAGTTGAGGTCGGTGAGGGCTGATTTCTCGCTTGGCCTGCGGGCCTGCGGCATCCTTGGGTGCGCCGCCGGCACCGCTTGGCCCCTCGCGCTGCGACCGGTCCTTAGCAAATGCTAAAATGGCGTTTCGCCGCGGGCGAGCCGTTATGCTTCCTGGCTTCCTCTTTTCCGAAAATACCGTGCAAGAGAGCGGCTCAGGAGAGCCGGTCGAGATCACTCCGGGCGGCGGCAGGACGCTGCTTTCGCTGGGCATCACCGAAATTGTCGAGCAGCAGAGCCTGGACGTGTGTTTGCGGGGCTCCGTAGATGGCGAGGAGTGGATCGAGGAGCCGCTGCGCACATTCCCCCAGAAGTTCTATGCCGGCGTGTGGCAGCTGCTGTTCGACCTGAGCGCCAATCCGGACGTGCGCTTCCTGAGGGTCGACTACAAGGTGGCCCGCTGGGGCGTGGGCTCGCAGGTCCCGATGTTCAAGTTCTACGTCTTCGCCGAGCCGTTCGACGGCTGAGCCGTGCCGCGCCCGGGTTAGGTCCGCCGTCTGCGATTGCGGACCACTTCCCGGGCTTCATCTTCTTCGATTGCTTTGCGCTTTTCGTCGCGCTTGTCGTAGAGTTGCTTGCCCTTGGCGAGGGCGATCTCGCACTTGATGCGTCCGTTGGAAGCGTAGACCCTGGTCGGGATTAGCGTCAGACCCTTTTGTTTGACTTTGGCCGCGAGCCGGTCGATCTCCTTGCGGTGCAGCAGAAGCTTGCGGACGCGCACCGGCTCTGCGTTGCCGATCGTGGCGTGCGCATAGGCGCTGATATGGGCGTTGTGCAGCCAGATCTCGCCCCTGCGTATGGTTGCATAGGCATCGGCGAGTTGGATTTTTCCAGCGCGGCACGACTTGACCTCGGCTCCCGTGAGGACCATGCCGCTCTCGACCGTCTCTTGGATTGTGAAGAGCCTGCGGGCCCGGCGGTTGTCCGCGAACACATTGCTCCCGGGTCGCTTGGGCTTGGACATTCCACGTTCAGGGCAATCGCATCGTCATACCTTAAGAGCGGCCTGACGATGCGCACCCGGACCTCATACTCCAGCATGCCACCAATGGGGCCCCGGCGCTTGGGCACGGTGGTGCTGCTGTTGTCGCTGTTGCTAGCGGCCGTAGACACGGCCGAGGCAGCCTCGCGCAAGGCAAGGGGCTTTTATAGCCGGGGCGTGGCGGCTGAGGCGGCGGGCGATTTCGACCAAGCGCTGGAGCTGTACAGTTTGGCCAGCCAGGAGTCGCCGGGTGATAGCCGCTTTACGCTGGCCGAGCGTCGGATGCGCTTTGTGGCCGGACAGGCTCATGTGAGCGCGGGTCTTGACCTGCGACAGCAGGGACTCTACGAAGAGGCCTTGGCCGAATTCGAGCAGGCGTTCGCCATTGATCCCGCATCCAGCGTGGCTGCTCAAGAGCGCCATCGCACGCTGGAGTTGATCGAGCAGCGGGATGCGCTCGCCGAAGCGGGAGAGGTGCCCCCAGCCGTGCAGCAGAGCGCGCTTGAGGCGGCGCGGTTTAGGCGAGCGCAGATGGTGGGATCGATCAGCGAGCCTGCGGACCTAGTGCCGCTGTCCACCCAGCCGATCAACCTGATGCTAAAGGAGGAGTCGAAGATCGTTTTCGAGACCATTGGCAAGCTTGCCGGGATCAACATGCTGTTCGACCCCGACTTCTCCGACACTGAGGTCGAGATTGAGATCCGCAACGCCACATTGTCCGAGGCTCTGGACTATGTGGGCCTGCTGGCAAAGGCGTTTTGGAAGCCCATCACGCACAACACGGTGATGGTGGCCAATGACAATCCCAACAAGCGCCGGGAATTTGAGGACGAGGTGATCAAGACCGTCTACTTGACCAATCTCTCGACACCGCAGGATCTGTCAGAGGTGTCGACTGCGATCCGGGGCTTGACCGATCTGCGGCGGATGTTCACGGTGGCGTCGATGAACGCCATCGTGATGCGTGGAAGCCGTGCCAAGGTCGCAATCGCCGAGAAGATCGTCCACGACATGGACAAGCCCAAGCCCGAGGTGATTGTGGATGTGTTGGTGCTGGAGACCAGCAAGTCCACAAAGCGCACGCTGGGACTCGTGCCCACTTCGAGCGGTGGCAAGGGCTTCCAGTTCCCGATCGGCTACACCGGTGGCGGCTCAGGCGCCGATTCGGCAGGCCTGGCACTGAGCCGCTTCGGGGATATCGGTGTAGGCAGCTGGGCGACCACGCTGCCCGGCTTCCAGATCACGGCGCTGTTCAACAACTCGGAAACGGAACTGCTGCAGTCTCCGCGGGTGCGCACCGCAGACAACCACCAAGCAGACCTGCGAATCGGCGACCGCATCCCGATCGCCACCGGCAGCTTCCAGCCCGGCGTCGGTGGCGTGGGCATCAACCCATTGGTGAACACCCAGTTCACCTACACCGATGTCGGCGTTAACGTCTCGTTGACGCCCAAGATCCATGCCAACCGCGAGGTCTCGATGCATGTCGAAGTCGAGATCTCCAATGTCCGCGAGTTTGTCGATATTGGTGGCATCTCGCAGCCCGTCATCGGTCAGCGCACAATCCAGCATGACATCCGTGTGCGGGAAGGCGAGGCCAGCGTGATTGGCGGCCTGAACCAGTCGCAGATCTTCAAGACCAAGGCCGGCGTGCCGTTCTTGGGTGAGATTCCGGTGATAGGCAGGCTGTTCAGCGAGGAAGAGGTACAGCGCACGGAAAGCGAGATCCTCTTGGTCCTGATTCCCCACATCGTAAGGATGCCGGGTATTGAGCAGAGTAACTTGCGGACGATTGCTTCCGGCACCGACCAGAAATTCGAGCTGCGCTACGAGCAGCAGGGCAATGGCCAGCCCGCGCTGGCGCTGGCACCCGAGAGCCCCGCTGCGGGACCGTCCGGGCAATCACCGCCACCCGACCCCGCCGCCGCGCCCGAGCCTGTGACGGAAACGGCCCAGCCGCAGTCCAGCGACGATGCCGGGCGGGCCGAGCCAGCGCCCGGTGCGCCGGAACCTGAGCCCGATCCTACAGAGGATCCCGACTCCGCCGAAGTGGCCCGGCCTCAGGGGCCGCAGCTGTATTTGCAGCCGGAGGGGACGGTGGTTCCCGTTGACCAGCAGGTCACCTTCTCCCTGATGGTCGGCGATGCGGTCGAACTCGCCAGCATGCCGATGCGGATCCAATACGATCAGGAGAAGTTGCGTCTGGTCGGAATTGAAAAGGGCCCCTTCCTAGCCGGCGATGACGCCAGCGACATCATCTTCTCGCGCAGCATCAGGCATGCCAACGGATTGGCGGCCGTTAACATCTCGCGATTCCCTGGAGCGGGCGGCGCCGATGGCGAAGGCCTGCTCGTTACGCTCACGTTTGAAGGGCTGGCACCCGGCCCGGCGCAATTGCGCGTGATTGCGACCGCGCCTCGCAACGCATCCAACCGGACCTTGAACGTGGAGTCGCTGGAGACTGAGATCGCGGTCGAATAGCGAGCTATGGCGGTGCAGCCGAGAGCCGGGCGCTGGACGCGACGATTCGCAAGGCAGCTTGCGCCTCGCGCTGGCGAGGCCGGTCTGACCCTGATCGAACTGATTGTCGCGTTCAGCCTGATGCTAATCCTCTCCACGATGGCCGTGCCCGTGGCGCGGGTCAAGGTCCAGCGCGAAAAGGAGCGCCGCCTGCGCTCGGCGCTGACCGAGATCCGTGTCGCGATTGACAGGTACAAGGACATGGCGGATGAAGGCAAGCTGGGCCAGGTTGACCCCGACAACCATGGCTATCCAAGAAGCTTGGAAGAACTTGTTGAAGGCGTCGAAATCGAAGTGTCTCCGGGCGGACTGCCGACGGGCGGTATGGGCTCCCAAAGGCCCGGCATCGGGCTGGAGCCCTCGCGCTCGCTCGGGACCCGTCCGAACCCGATGGGCGGGATCGGGTCGCGAGGGCCGAGCGGATCCCGGACCGGCACCGGGGGTGCATTCGAAAACGATCGCTTGGGTAACGCTCGTTCCCAACAAGGAGCGTTTGGCACTATGGGTGAAGATCCGCTGGAGCGGGCCGAAGACCAACCGCAGGCCATCCGGTTCCTGCGCTCGATACCGGTTGACCCAATGACCGGGCGGGGCGAGTGGGGCCTGCTCTCGGCGTCGGATAACCCGCAAGGACGGAGCTGGAGCGGCCGCAACGTGTTTGATGTCTACTCGTTGAGCCAGGGCACAGCGCTGGACGGCACGAGGTACAGCGAATGGTAGGTTGCGGTCAAACCGTTCCGACCAAGCCGCGGTCAGGGTTCACTTTGCTCGAGATGATGGTCGTGCTGACGATCATCGTGACGATTGTCTCGATCGCCGTGCCGTTCTACTCCTCCGCTATCGTCAGGGCGCGGGAAAGCGTGCTGCGCTCGAACTTGCTCACTATCCGGTCCGTGATTGACCAGTACACCTACGACAAGGAGATCCCGCCTCAATCGCTGGCGGACCTTGTAGACGAGGGCTACTTGCGCGAGATCCCCATCGATCCGATCACCAATTCCAGAGAAACGTGGGAGCTAATCAACGAGACCGGCCCAACCGGCGAGTCGGGCCTGTTTGACGTGCGTAGCGGGTCTGACAAGACATCCCTGACGGGCACGCCGTACAACGAATGGTAGCGGCGGCTACGGCGCGTCCGCTGCGGGATCGAGCGTGGCCGGAAGCGTCTGCGAGCCGGGTCTGGAAGATGGTGGCAGACGGGCCGCTTGTACAATGGGCACTGCGGAGGCGGCAATGAGTCAATTCGTTAAGGGTCTGCTGGTTGGCACTGCGATTGTTATCTTGGGAGGCTTGTTCGTCGTCGTCACTCTGGCTCTGGTGCTGTCACAAGGCGACGCTCCCGAAATACGGCCGGACTCGGCCGTGGTCGTCTCGCTGAGAGGGGACATTCCGGAGTACATTGACCAAGAACTGCCAAGCTTCCTAGGCTTTGATGAAGCAGGCGAGCCCGCTTTATTCGATCAGATTCGGGCGATTCGCCGGGCTGCCGAGGATGAGCGGATCAAGGCCTTGGTTCTGCAGTGCGGTGGATCGGGTGCCGGCTGGGCCAAAGCGCAGGAGCTGCGCTGGGCGATCCAAGCCTTCAAGGAGTCCGGCAAGCCGGTCTGGGCGTTCATGGAAGTGGCCGGCCGGGAGGACTACTACATCGCTGCACTGGCAGACCGGATCGTGATCCAGCCCGAGAGCTACCTTTCCTTGAGCGGCCTGCGCCTGGAAGTCATGTTCTTCAAACGAGCGCTGGACAAGCTCGGAGTGGAAGCGGATGTGATCCGCACCGGCCGATACAAGAGTGCGGGAGAGCCTTACTCACGGGAAGAGATTTCGCCGGAGTGGCGCCAGGTGCTGGATGAGATGCTGGATGAGTTCTACGGCCAGTTGCTTGAAGGCATAGCCGAGGGTCGCGGCCAGGACGCGGAACATTGGCAGGCCGTGCTGGACCAAGGGCCTTTCAGCGCGGACGAGACCCGCGAACACGGACTCAGCGACTCCGTCCTGTACAAGGACAACTTCTACGAAGAACTTAGCGAGGCCGTCGAAGTCGAGGAGATTCGTCGCGTTGGCATGTCGCAGTACGCTGCGGATTCGGCCGATGGCGGCCCACGGGGCGGTCCGAAGATCGCAATGGTGCATGCTTCCGGGACGATCCACAGCGGCTACTCCAATCCGGTGCCATTCGGCGGTCCTTCTGGCACACTGGCATCAGGCGATTTCATCTCACAGATCGACTCCTTGCGAGAAGACGAGAGTATCGATGGAGTGGTGCTGCGCATCGACTCCCCCGGTGGCGACGCGATCGCATCGGAGCAGATGCTCCACGCAGTGCGTCGGTTGGGCGAGCAGAAGCCGGTCGTGGTCTCGATGGCGAACGTAGCCGCTTCCGGGGGCTACTACATCGCTGCCGTGCCCGATGTGCCAATCTTGGCCTATCCGGGAACGTACACCGGGTCGATCGGCGTGTTCACAATCCGGCTGAACCTGCGCGCCTTGTACGACAAGCTGGGCATTACCAAAGAGGTCCTCACCCGTGGCCAGTTCGCTGCCATCGAATCGGACTACGGCCCGATGTCCAGCGCGGAGCGGGCAAAGTTGCGACGATATGTCGATTCGATCTACGACACGTTTGTCAATCGGGTTGCGGAGGGCCGCGGCGATGACGCCGAATCCATCGCCGAATTGGCCGAGGGGCGGGTCTGGATAGGTGCGCAAGCTGCCCAGAACGGGCTAGTTGACTCGCTAGGTGGCTACCTAGACGCTGTGGATCGTGTCAAGGAGATCGCCGAGATCGACCCCGATCAGACTGTTGAAATCGTCACCTACCCGGAGCGGCGCTCCATGTTGGAATCGCTGATGTCGGGCGATCTCTCAGCTGCGGCGGCCCGGCTGCTCGTACCACGGGGGTTTGGCGCCGCAAGTCGTGCTGTCGACGAAATGGAAAGCATCGCCAAGAGGCTGAGCAGCGGTGCCATGTATATGGCGCCGTTCGAGATCGCTGTACAGTAGCTGGCTGCGGTCACAGACCGGTGCCCAGCGACCAGTGATCTCAACGATACAATGGCATTAGCCGGTCGTCGTCGGCGAAGCGCCGCGCCGACCGGGCGGGAGAGACGAATTGAACGTACAAGCCACTCAGATGCGTCCGGGCATGGTGATCCGCTACAACGGCGACATCTGCACGATCCACAAGACCGAGCATCGCACCCCGGGTAACAAGCGGGGTTTCGTACAGGCGAAAATGCGCAACCATCGCTCTGGTGCAATGGTGGAGTTGAAGTTCTCCTCAGAAGACTTCGTGCCAAAGGTCATGCTCGAATCGCAGGAGATGCAGTACTTGTATGCGGATGGCGACAGCTATCACCTGATGAACACCGAGAGCTACGAGCAGATCGAACTCTCGTCCGAACAACTTGGCGACCAAGTGAACTACATGATCCCTGACACGGTGGTGAAGGTGCAGTTCATGGACGGCGTGCCGGTTAACTTGGATTTGACCTCAGCCGTCGAGCTGGAGGTGGTCGAGACCGAGCCTGCCATCAAGAGTGCGACCGTCACCAACGTCACCAAACCTGCCAAGACCGAGACGGGCTTGGTCGTGCAGGTGCCGCAGTTCATCAAGGAAGGCGAGTCGATCCGAGTCAACACAGGGGATGGCAGCTACTTGGGTCGGGCTTGATCCCCGACTTGCGCTACGTCAGTCCTGTCCAAGTGCTAGCGCCACTTCCTTGACGGCGGTCGTGAGCGTCTGGTCGTCGTATGGGCGGCCGACTAGCTGCACTCCAATCGGCAGGCCGTCGCGTGACGTGCCAACTGGGATCGTGGCTGCAGGTGCGCCTAGCACGTTGACGACTTGGCTGTAGACGAAGGCGTTGGGGTAGGTTACTTCTTCACCCTCGATCATCCACCGCCGCTCCCCGTGGCGGAAGGCGGGGATGGCGGCAACAGGGCACAGCAGAAGCGTGTGCCGATTCATTAGCTCCCGGAACTTGCAGCGCAACTGGTCTTGGGCGACCCAGCCTTGCAGGAGATCTTCGTAGGTCGTCGCCGCGGCTTCGCGATCCGTTGCCATGGCCTCGTACGAGAGCGGATGCAGGCGATAGCCCTCCGGCACAGATCCTTCAATGAGAGTCCTGAGGCATTTGCCGAACATGAGCCACCAGATGCTGGGTGCCCGTTCCAATCCGGTGGGCTCGAGCCGCTCTACCACAAAGCCTCGTTCGCGCATCGCCGCCACCGTTGTCGCGATAGCAGCCCGGGTCTCAGCTGTCACGGGCGTGTTCCAAGCGTGGTCGAACCAACCGACGAAGACATCCCGAACGACGTCGTCGGGATGCCACGGTGGTTCGAAACTCGGCACGCAAGAGACGTCGTCGGAATCTGAGTCGAACGTTACTTCCGCGAAATAGGCGAGGTCCTCGGCTGTCCGCGCTAGCGGCCCGACGGACGCCAGCGTTGCAGAAGGCCCGGCGACGGGCGGCCAGTGGCCGGTGCGGGGAATGACACCCGGTGTCGGCTTGAATCCGTAGAGCCCGCAGAAATGTGCCGGAACGCGCACGGACCCGCCGGCATCGCTGCCGAAACTGCCTGCCGAGATCTGCCCCGCCACCGCCGCAGAGCAGCCGCCGCTGGAGCCTCCGGGGGTGAAGTCTTGGTCCAGCGGGGAGCGGGTCCTGCCGTAGATGGCATTGTCCGTTTCGTAGGCCATCAGGAACTCGGGCACATTCGTGGTGCCGAGGACAATAGCCCCGTAACTCTTTAATCTTTCGACAAGCGGAGCGTCCGCTTGGGCTACTTCGCCGAGACGCAGATTGGTTCCGCATTCTTGGCGAAAACCCTTGACAGCGATCGAACTCTTGATGGTGATGGGAACTCCCGTGAGGCCGGCCGACATGACATTGCCCCGCCGGAGATCCGCGTCCGTTTGGGCCGCTTGCTCCAATGCGCCGTCCGCTTGAAGGTCGGTGATCGCGTTAATCGTTGGGTTCAGTTCGCTTGCCCGCCTCAGGTGGGCTTCGACCACTTCCGTGGCAGTTACTTCTCCGCTGCCGACGAGTTGCGCCAGCCGCCTTGCCGCAAGCGTAGTGAGTTCAGACATACTCACTCAGCCTAGCAACGCGATTTGAATCGCTCGCGACCTGCGTCGATATTGTGCCCAACAGCATGTCGGTCTTGATGTTGCGCGGCGAGCGCAGCCTCGGACCTGTCTCGCTCAGCCCGACCAGGCCATTGCCGATGACGTTAGAAGATGACTCACCTCGCTCCGCGATCAGGCTAGGTATCCTAGTGGCCATGCTTAGACCGACTCTCACAACGCTCGCCCTAGCAGGATGCCTCGCTTGTGGATCGCCTGAACCGCCAGCTGAGCAGCTATTCAACGGCACTGACCTCACGGGTTGGCGTCACGTCGGACGGGGGGAGTTCGTGGTCGAAGACGGTGCGCTGATGACATCCGGAGGTATGGGCCTGCTGGTCTACGACGGCAAAGAGATCGGCGATGCCGTCTTGCGGGTTGTCTACAAGCCGGACGGTCCCGAGTCGAACGCCGGAGTGTTCATTCGCGCACCTGAGAAGCCGCATGATCCGTGGTTCGCCGTGCACAAGGGCTACGAGGTGCAAATCCAAGACACTGCCGACGAGTTTCATCGCACCGGCTCGATCTACTCGCTCGCCCCTGCGACTGAGTTTCCCGCCAGCGAGGACGGCTGGAACACGATGGAGATCACCCTGGATGGACAGCTCACCCGGATCTCGGTCAACGGCCAAGTGGTGAATGAATTTGATGGCACACAAGAAGTGCCCGAGCGCAAGAAATGGTTCGAGCCCCAGCGCGGCCCGCGCCCGGACTTTGGCTATATCGGCCTCCAGAACCACGATCAGAACTCGATCGTGCGCTTCCGCGAGGTCAGTGTTCGGCCTCTGGCGGACTGAGGCCTTGCCCCGGCGGCGCTAGTCCGCTGCCGCGCCGGGTGACTCTCGCCCGCAGCCGTCCCACGCCCGCGATGCGGGCCTCTACTGTGTCGCCGGGCTTGATCCTTGCACCCTTGGGACACCCCGTGGAGAGGATGTCCCCTGGTTCGAACGTCATCACACGGGAGTGGAATGCCGCGAGTTCATACGGACGGTGCTTCATGTGAGACACGGAATCTCTCGAAAAGACCTCAGAGTTGTGGATGGTCTGGACTTCGAGCGCGTTGACGTCGTCGATCTCGTCCGCCGTGACGATGATCGGTCCGAACGAGAAGAACGTGTCGAAGCTCTTCGAACGCTGCAGGTAGCGTGTGTTGCGGGCTAGGATGTCCAGCGCGGTCATGTCCAGCGTGGTGGTGTAGCCAAAGATCACGTTCGGCACTTCTTCGAGTGGCACGTCGCGGCAGCGCTTGCCGAACACCAGCGCTAGTTCGCCTTCGGCATCAACATCGGATGTCAAGTCTTCGGGTGGCAACTCGATCGCGCCGCCGGGCTCGAAAAACGAGGAGGAAGGCTTCATGAAGCTGCCCGGCTCCTCTGGCTGGACTTCGCTCAGATCCTCGGCGTGGGAGCGGTAGTTGAGACCGATGCACCAGACCTTGCCGGGATTCGGGTATGGGATGTGCAAGCGAACATCCGCAAGCGGGATGTCCGGTTCCAAGCCTTGCGCCAGCGCTTGCAGGGCTGGCGCTGCGTCAGCTTGGATCAACGCGAGCAGATCTCGCGGGAAGTTCGCCCCGCGCTTGGCGTTGAGTTGGCTGATGGGGAGGATCTTGTCTCCTTTGAGAATGCCCGCCTCGGTGGTTCCAGCGTATTCGAAGGTGCAGAGTCGCATTGGCTCTTCCCATGTTATCCCGATGGGCGCCGTCCGAATTTGGCTGGACAGCTTGCCTAGCCGCCTGTCAGAAGGCCAGTTCCAAACCAAACTTGAAGGCTCTGCCGTCGTTGAGCGTGTTTGTGCTTTGGCCGAAGTTCGGCGAGGTAAGCTCTTTGCCCGGCTCGGCGAACTGCGGATGATTGAGCAGGTTCAGGCTCTCTGCCCGTAATAGCACGGTGGTGTCGCCCGGCAACGCCCACTCCCTTGAAGAGGCGAGGTTTACGTTGAAGATTCCGTCCTTGTGGAAGACGTTGCGCCCTAGGTTGGCCAGCTACTAAGGGCACGGCGGATGATGCGGCCCCAACTCGCTCAGCGAGCCCATCAGCGCATTCTCCCAGCCCAATGTTTCGCCAGCGGAAACTGCCATGGGAAGCATGATTTCCACATGGCAATGGTTCCTCATTCGGGAAAGTAGTCCGCATCAATGCGCTTCAACTCGTAGGTGGCGTCGGTTCTCACCCCGACGCCGTGGTCGATCATGAGTTCCGCGAGTTGCTGTCCGTCGATCAGAATCACCTTCGTTTCGATACTGCCGGCGAACTCCACGGCCGCCGAGGTAAACGAGGACGTCGTGATGAAGACGCCTTTCCGCGCTCGCTTTCCGTGCAAGGCCCCGACGAATTTCTGGACCTCCGGCCGGCCAACCGGGCTCGCCCATCTCTTGGCCTGGATGTAGATGATGTCCAACCCGAGGCGGTCTTCCTTGATGATCCCGTCGATGCCCTCGTCTCCGGCCTGCCCGATGGCCTCCCCGGCATCCTTCCTCGAGCCGCCGTATCCCATGCGCACCAGCATATCCACCACGAGGAGTTCGAAGAACGCGGGAGACGCCTGCATGACCTGTTCGAGAAGATCCTCAGCAAGACTGTTTCGAAGGGTCTCGTAAGCGTCCTGCAATGCCTCCTCCGGTGTGACAGTAGTCTCCGGCGGGTCCTCCCCAGGCAGGGGCTGCCCGTCAATGGCGGGACCGTTGGACTCCGCGAGCTGCCGAAGAAACTTGCGGTCGGTCCGCGTAGGACGGCTCTCGAGAACGCGTCGGCCCGGCTCCGTGATGCGAAATTGCCCGCGCTCGGGATCCTCTAGTAGGCCCGCCTTCCTCAGGTGTTTGCGCGCACGCGAGACACGGTGGTAAAACCGCGATTGCTGACCCTCGGAAATGCGCTCGCGCCTCTCGGCGTCTGTGAGGCCAAGGCGATCAGCCAGAAGATCGACCGCATCACGAAGCCGATGCGTGTGGTTGTCCCCCGCCAGCTCGAGCAGCGGAAGCATGATGGACTGGATGTCCGGAATCGACATGGTGGTCTCCTCGGAGGCGGAGTGCGGAATTACCTTAGGCAGCCTCGGCCGCGGTTTCGGCATCCTCTGGTTCGGTCGCTTCGCCGAGCCATTGCCCGAGGCGGTTCCGCTCCCGTGCTAGGTCGTACTGGGCTTGCCGTCGTAGCCAAGCATCAGCCGTGCCCCAGCCTGCCGCTTCCAACTTCAGGGCCAGCGACACTGAGATGCCCGCCCGCCCGTTGAGCACGCGCGATAGCGTTACGCGAGACACGCCGAGCTTGTGCGCTGCCTCGCTGACCGCAAGGCTGCTCTCTCCCAGCGGATCCTCCATGCAGCCGTGGTAGATATGCCGCCCCGGATGCGAAGGGTGGCGCCGTAGCCAAGCGTCATACCTTACGCTGCCCTTGCTTTCGCTCATGATGCCCTCCTAGTGGTAGTCCGTCAAGTCAACATCCAGCACGTCGTCGCCCTCGACGCGGAAGACGATCCGCCACAATCGCGATACCGTCACGGCCCACTGGCCCTTCCGGTCTCCCTTCAGCGGATGCAGCCGGTAGAAGGGCTCGGACAGCTCGCCTAGGGCGTCTGCTCCGTCCAGAGCCAGCAGGATATCCTGGATCCGGTTCGCATGTGCCGGATGCAGCTTGGTCCTGTCTCCGTGCTGGAACAGTCGGCGTAAGCCACCGTGCCGGATGTTCCGTATCGCCAATAGAGTCAGTATATCTCATATCGCTACAAGACATCTGGCGCTTGGACACGTTTGAGAGTGGACAAAGGTTCTTTGCCAAGCGTGTGTACGGGCGCTAGCGCTGCGCTAACCGCCCCATATTTGCTTGGAACACCTGCCCGTCCGCCTGTCAAAAGGCCAGTTCCAAACCAAACTTGAAGGCTCTGCCGTCGTTGAGCGTGTTTGTGATTTGGCCGAAGTTCGGCGAGGTAAGCTCTTTGCCCGGCTCGGCGAACTGCGGATGATTGAGCAGGTTCAGGCTCTCTGCCCGTAATAGCAGGGTGGTGTCGCCCGGCAACCCCCATTCCTTTGAAACGGCGAGGTTTACGTTGAAGATTCCGTCTTTGCGGAAGACGTTGCGCCCTAAATTGCCCGCTGTGTCGTGCGGCTGTATGAACTGGAACGCCGACTTCGGCACTTGAAGTGCGGAAGTGTCGGGATCGTCCACCGAGCGACCCAAGATCGTCGGATCCAGTAGGTTCGGACGATCGCTCGGCGAGCCATCGACATTCCCGAAGCCCTCTCCGTCGGAACCGGCGATCACGTCAAACGGAGTCCCGGACTTGGCCAGCACGACAGCGCTGAGTTCCCACCCACCGATCGCGGCTCGCAGCGGGCCCTGCAGCGCCGGCGCGCGCCACTGGGCCCTGATGAGCATCGCGTGCGGCTGGTCGAACGAGCTGACGGCGCGCATCTCGGCGTGCGAGTTGAATTCGGACTGGCTGCGTCCCAGCCTGCCAGACCTCCCTGAAGCAGTGTTGGAGAAGTCATTGCCGAGGTCGATCGCCTTGCTCCACCAATACGAGGCGTCCAGCGTGAGGCCCTTCCAGCCGGGGATGAGCAGCGTTGCCTTTCCCGCGTCAAAGAATGCTCTCGAGCCATTCAGGACTAGGCGGTTGTCGAAGAAACGCGGGTCGGGCCGGCGTTGGTTGACCGTGCGCGTGGTCTGGGGTATGCCGGACACCGGGCGGGCGCGGTTGGTGTACCAAATCGTCAACAGCTTGTGAGTTCGGCTGCCGACGTATCCGAGGCTGAGAGCCCACTCCCCTCCGAGCGGAATCTGCCAATCCAGTCCGTATTGGTGGGAGTATGGAGTAGCCAATTCGGGGTCCATGCCGAATACCGTGGAGCGGGCGTCGGGGTCGAAATCGGAGGGCCTGAGTCGACTCAGTGGATCCACCAGATCCGGAACCTGCACCGCGATGTTGAGGTTATGCGGCGGGCTGAACCGCGACTGACCGTAAGTGACGTCGAAGATTTGTCCATAGTGGATTCCGTACGAGCCTCGCAATACGCCGCTTCGGCCCAAGTCGTAGGCGAAGCCGAACCTAGGAGCAAGATTGTTGCAGTCGCAGTCGTAGGGGATGTCAGTCAGCCCCTGCACCTCTCGGGGCGCGGTGACCGGCTCGAAGCGGAGTCCGACGTTCAGTGTTAGTGCCTTGGTGGCCTTCCAGCGGTCGCCGGCGTAGTACTGCATGGCCCAATTGCGAAATCCGCGATGGATGCTGCCGACGGCAACGCGGTATACGCTGGGCGTGCCGAGGCGGATGTTGGTGATCGCGTCGCGTCCGAAATCGTTGCGGAAGAAAAACAGCCCGCGGTGGCTCTCGGCCTCCGATCCGTTCACCTGCCTGCGGGTTTGCTCAGCCCCGAATGTCCAATTGTGATTGCCTGCGAGATGCTCGACCTGGGCTGCGTAGGTGAAGCGGTTCAAGGCCCGGTCAATGGGGATGTTTGAGCTCGGGCCCAGAAATTCGACCACGAAACCGGTCAGCACCAGCGGCCCCACCGACGATTCTTCGGGAACCAGCAAGCTGCCGACACGTTCGAATGCTGCCGTCAGGCTGGTGGTCGTTGCCGGAGACCAGGTCCGGTTCCATGTTGCGGCAGCCACGTGGTTCTTGGTGGTGGTGTCGGGATTCTGGCCGCCGACGAGTTGGAAAGCGTCGACCCTCTGTCCTGTGAAACTGTAGTGCAGTGCCAAGTCGTCACTTTGCCCGATGTCCTGGCGCAGTCGCGCTGAGCCGCGGTTGTTGTTGATGGCTTGGACATCGTTGGTGTTCAGGGCGCGCGGGTTGATGTCGGTTCGATTCGGCAATTCGTTGGGATAGGCGTCCAGTAGCCGCTGGACATATTCACGGCGCATCGGATCCGTGGCTAGAGGAGTGCGCTCATCCGGCGCTGGTACGAGCACGTTTCCGTTGACGTTGCCGCGGGAGCGTACTTGGCTGCCGTCGAGCATCAGGGCTGCGCCGTTCCAAGCCGGTAGCCCGACAGTAAAGCCGTACGAATTGTCGTGGGCGGGCCGGACGCCGCCCGCTTGGAAGAACGAGCGCGCGCTCGTAACGCTGTTCTGGTGCGTCCAGCGCAGGTTGCCGTGCGCCCGTGCAACCGGCGCCAGCACTGCCTGCCGCAGCCGTTTCGGCGGCTGGCCGAATTCGGCGGCGAAGTAACGCTGATCGATGCGCACGTCGACCGGAACTATGGCGGTCGTGCCCATGCGGGTGGTCAGTTCGCGCAGGACGTTGTTATCGATCAAGGTGATCCGAACGTTCTCGTTGCGGCGCCCCTCGCCCCCACCGGAGTCCACTTCGCCCAGCAGGTTCAGTGCTGTGCGCCCGGCGGCATCCGGCGCCTCTGTCGTGGAATCGGTTTCGGCCGCCGAGCCGTCCTCTTCTGCCGGCTGTTGCGCCGCAATGGCGGCTGTGAAGAGTAGGGCTGTTGCAAACGCTGTTAGCCAATTGCCCACTCGCAGAGACTCTCGCACACCGGATGCAAACCGAATCCCTCCGTGCCGGCGCATGGACTCCATTTGCACGCGGCGGCCGGGCACCGTCACTGGGGCTGCATCCGATCGATGGCGTCCTGATCGAACTGCAGGCCCAACCCGGGCTCTTCCGACAAGACGAGGCAGCCGTCTGCGGGGGATACTTGCGGCACCTCCTGAAACAGGGGGAAGGCCCAAGGCATGTGCTCGGTCACATCGCTATTGGGGGCAGCCGCGATGCAGTGGCCTAGAACTTCGGGGGCTAGGTGGCTCACCACCGGCTTGTTGAAGGCTTCGGCTGTGTGCGCTACTTTCATCCAGTGCGTGATGCCCCCGGCGCGGAGCAGGTCGACCATCACAATGTCTACGGCCCGCTTTTCCAGCATGTCGCGAAACGGAACAATGCCGTAGTGGTATTCGCCCGTCGCGATGGGCAGGTATAGGTTGTCGGCGAGGTATGCGAGGCCGGCGTGGTCTTGATGCTGAATGGGATCTTCGAGCCAACTCACGCCGAAGAGATCCATCGCCTGGCCTGCTCCGAGCGCGTTATCCAAGGTCCAGCCTTGATTGATGTCGACCATAACCCTGATCTCCGGGTCGACCGCCGTCATCAGCGTTTCCATTCGCTCCAGATCGTCGTCTAAGTTCGGCTCGCCTCCCATACGGAACTTCATTGCTCGGAACCCTTTTTCGACTAGGGCCTCCGCCGCCTCGGCTAGCTGATCGCCGCTGTAGTTGCGCCAGAGCGAACCGCTGGCATAGGTCGGGACACGGTTGGAGTCTCCTCCTAGGAGGCGGAACAATGGCTGGCCGGCGATCTTGCCCTTGATGTCCCACAGAGCCACATCGATCGCAGCGGCGGCAGATGTCACCATCCCAGCTGGTGCGCCGTAGCCGCCCAGCTGTAGCAGCTTGGAACTGATGGCCTCGACTGCCGACGGATCGGCTCCCACGGCCCAGCCCGCCAGTGCATCCACCGTGGCTTGGAGAGCCTTGAGCATCTTGACATGCACGAACCCGCAATAGCCTATTCCCGTTATGTCGTGGTCGGTTCTCAGTTCGATGGTCACGAAGTTCGCCATTTCGGCAGCGGTGGGCTCCGCGGCTGGATCGACGTTCGCCGATGGGCAGGCTACCTGTGTGCGGAAGGATGTGATCTTCATAGCAACGTTCTATGTGTCGAGGGACGCAGCAGCCAAATGGCATCGCATGCGGGGCCATCGAGAGCTAAACCAGTATAGACAGCCCGCCCGGATAGTGACCTAGGTCGCTGTCGCACGCCTCCAGACCAGCCGCGTGCGGTACGACGCGCCGCCAGGTTCGATAGGCGGCGTCTCAATCACGAGCGTCTCGCCTTCGAGGTGGAAGTGTCGGACTTGGTCGGTGCCGACCCAGTTCGGGTGCCAACTGCCCAGAACATGGTGCGTTACAGTGCCTGCTTGCTCATCCACCACATAGTTGCCGTAGTAGCCGAGGTATCCCAAGAAGGCTTGCTTGGCTTGTTCTGCGGATGTCTTGCGTGCGCCGGTTCGGAACTTGGTCACATCACGGCGCATCAGATGACCCGTGACGTACCCGCCCGACGTATAAACCAGCAAACCTTCCGGATTCTCGCCGTAGGGGAATTCAACCCGCCCGTCAGCCCGATGTATTTCGCAAGCCACGAGGCGGTAGGTTCCTACCAACGTCACCGCCATGGGTCCCTGCGCCCTGCGTGTCGCAGCGGATCGGTCAAGGCAGGCCCGCTCCCGGGACAGCGACAGTAACGGCCTCAATGCTGGCGCTGCGCAGTTGGAGGGCTTTGTCGGGTTGGGTAGTCTCCGCAGTGAGCGCGAACAGTGTCCGGCGGTCCGGGCCGCCGAGCATGCAGGCGATCGCCTTGCGTCCCACTTCGATCCGGCTAGCGATGCCGCCGCCTTCGCGGACGCGAACCAGCGCTCGTTCGGTCGGAGAGGCAACCCAGACGCACCCTTCCGCATCAAGGCAGATGCCATCGGGAGCCATGCCGATGTCGGCCCACAACCGTCGATTTGAGAGGGAACCGTCGCCTTCTACATCGAACGCTGTCAGGCGGCGGCCATAGGATTCTCCGACGATCAGCGTGCGGCCGTCGTCGGAGATCACTGTCCCGTTTGGAAATCTGAGACGGTCGGCAACGACGCGAGCGGATCCATCGGTCTCGACGGCGATCAGGCTTGCTGGCTGGAAGTCCGCGTGGGAGAAGTGGTCGAAGCCGAAGTGCCCGACGTAGGCGCGGCCTTGGCGATCTACGACCATGTCGTTGCATTCGTGCGGCGCCAACCCGCTCAAGTCCGCATGTTCGACAAATCCGCCGGACTCCATGCGCAACAGCTTGCGGTCCGTCATCGATACTGCCAGCATCCGGCCGTCAGGGAGCCAGCCGAGACCGGACGGCCGCTGCGGCACGCGAGCCACGGACTCCGTGTTCCCGTCCATGTCCACGGTCATGATCTCGCCGCCGTGCATGTCGGAAAACCATAGCTTTCCGGCTCGCCAGCGGGGGCCTTCCAAGAACGCGCCGCCGCTGACCAGCACCCGAGCCTGCATCGAGTTCACCTTATTGGATCATTCCCGCCGCCGATTCCCGGCGGGGCCCTGCCAAGTCAGGATCGGCTTGCGGGCCGCCCGGGTCTCGTCCACGCGGCTCGTACGGGTCGTGACCGGGGAACTGCGGACCAACTCCGGATCCCGCTCCGTCTCTTCGGCGATCGAGCGCATTGCAGCGATGAATTCGTCGAGCTCGGGCTTGCTCTCGGTTTCGGTCGGCTCGATCATCAGGGCTCCGCGCACGATCAGCGGGAAACTGACCGTATAGGGGTGGAAGCCGTAGTCGATCAGCCGCTTGGCGATGTCCCCTGTCTTCACGCCCTGCTTGGCTTGGCGGCTGTCGCTGAAGATGCATTCGTGCATCGACGGAGCGTCGTAGGGCAGGTCGTAGTGGCTGTCGAGCCCCTTGCGGATGTAGTTCGCATTCAGGACCGCATCCACCGTTGCGTTGCGCAGGCCGTCCCCGCCATGGGCGAGGATGTATGCCAGTGCGCGGACCAGCACCCCGAAGTTGCCATAAAAGGCCCGCACGCGTCCGATCGAAGCTGGCCGATCCCAGTCGAATTGCAAGCCGGATTCACCCGTCCGAATGCGCGGCAGCGGCAGGTGCGGCTCCAAGTGGCGCTTGACGGCAACCGGTCCCGCACCCGGCCCGCCTCCTCCGTGGGGCGTGGAGAAGGTCTTGTGCAAGTTTAGGTGCATTACGTCCACGCCAAAGTCGCCCGGCCGGGCCATGCCCACCAAGGCGTTCATGTTGGCACCGTCCATGTAAAGCTGGGAGCCTCGTTCGTGCAGCGCAGCCGCCACCTCCGCAATGTCCTGTTCGAAGATCCCTACCGTGTTTGGATTGGTGACCATCAGGGCTGCGACCGACTCGTCTACAGCGTCGCGCAGCGTCCGTAGATCGATCATGCCCCGGCGATTCGAGGCGATCTCCAAGACTTCGTAGCCAGCGATGCGAGCGGTGGCTGGATTCGTCCCGTGAGCCGAGTCAGGGATCAAGACCACTCGGCGCGCATCTCCCTGTGACTCGAGGTACGCCCGGATTACCAGCAGCCCGGTCAATTCCCCGTGGGCGCCTGCGGCCGGCTGCAGCGTCACCGCATCCATGCCGCAGATCTCCGCCAGGTACGCTTCCAGAGTGCGCTGGATCTCCAGCATTCCTTGCGCCAGGGACTCGGGCTGGTAGGGGTGGGCGTCGATGATGCCATCGATGCGCGCCACCGCCTCGTTGAGGCGGGGATTGTACTTCATGGTGCAGGAGCCGAGGGGGTACATCCCGGAATCGATGGCATAGTTCCAGCTCGAGAGCCGGGTGAAGTGGCGGATCACTTCGACCTCGCTGACTTCGGGAAAGCCCGGGATCTCGTCGCGCACGTGTTCGGCACCCAGCACCTCGCCGGGATCGGCCGCGGGCACGTCCAAGCCTGGCAGCTGGTACCCGATCTTGCCCGGCGAGGACCGCTCGAACAACAGCGGCTCGTCCAAGGTCTGGTGCTGGCGGATCCTACTCATCGGCACCACCCTTGAAGCAGTCGGCGTAGCCTTCGATCTGCTCGCGCTTGGCGGTCTCGGTCGCGCAAGCAAGCAGCGTGCCCGCCAGTTCGGGGTAGAAGCGGCCAAGATCCAATCCGCCGATGATCTTCCTCTCTAGGGCGCGGTCGTTGATCTCTTTGGCCGAGCACGCGGTCGGGCGCACCGCGAATTCATTGAAGAACGGCCCCGAGAACGCAAGCTCAGCTCCCGCCGAGCACAGCGCGTGGGCTAGGAAGTGTGCTTTGGAGAGGTTCTGCTCGGCCAGCTCGCGCAGGCCGCGCTTGCCCATCAGGGCCATGTAGACGGTCGCCATCAGCGCGACCAAGGCTTGATTGGTGCAGATGTTCGAGGTCGCCTTGGCCCGGCGGATGTGCTGTTCGCGAGTGGACAGGGTCAGGCAGAATGCGCGCCTGCCGTCGGAATCGAGAGTCTCGCCGACCAAGCGCCCGGGCATTTGGCGCAGGTGCTTGGCCTTCGTCGCGAGGATTCCCACGTACGGCCCTCCGAAGCTGGGCGGATGGGCAAACGATTGGAGCTCACCCGCGACGATGTCAGCCTCGGTGGGCGGCTCGAGCAATCCTAGGGAAGCTGCCTCCGAGAAGACCACCACAAGCAGCGCCCCGTGCTTGTGCGCAAGTTCGGCCGCTTCGCGGACGGGTTCGACAATTCCGAAGAAGTTGGGCGCTTGCACCAAGACCGCTGCCACCTCCGAGGAGAGCTTGGCTTCGAGATCGGCCAAGTCTAACTGGCCAGTCTGCGGGTCATACGCGACGGTGTCCGAAGGCAGGCTTTGGTGACGGTAGTAGGTGTCCAACACCTGGCGGTACTCCGGATGGAGCGAGTGCGCCACCAGCAGGCGGTCGCGCCGTGTGATGCGCGCCGCCATCATCCCGGCTTCGGGGACCGCCGTGGAGCCGTCGTACATCGAGGCATTGGCCACGTCCATTCCAGTCAGTTGGGCCACCATCGTTTGGAATTCGAAGATCGTGGTCAGAACACCTTGGGAAATCTCGGCTTGGTAAGGCGTGTAGGCGGTCAAGAATTCGCCCCGCGTAGCGACCGAGTCGATCACGACTGGACGGTAGTGGTGGTAGGCGCCAGCGCCAAGGAAGCATGCGTAGCCACGGGCGGCGTCTTGCGCCCGAGACTCGAAGTAGTCTCGGATTTCGTACTCGGACTGCCCCGGCGGAATCGACAGCGGGTCGCGCTGGCGCAGGTGTGCGGGGATCGTCGCGAATAGGTCGTTCGTGGAATCCAGCCCCAGCTCGGCAAGCATTGCCTCGCGCTCGGCGGGGGACTTGGGCAGGTAGCGCACGAAGTGAATCCCGGCTTAACCGTCGATCTCGGCGGCGACGTACTCGGCGTATTGCTCTGCGCTCAACAATTGGGGGAGTTCATTGCTGTCGGCAACGGTCAGGCGCACCAGCCAGCCCTCGCCGTGGGGGTCCTCGTTGATCTTTTCGGGAGCGTCGATCAACGCCTCGTTGACTTCGGTGACGTCGCCGCTGATCGGCGCGTAGATGTCGGAAACGGCCTTGACGGATTCGACCGCGCCGAACGGGCCGCCCGCCTGCAGCTTCGCGCCGACAGAAGGCAGTTCGACGAAGACGACGTCGCCGAGCTGGTCTTGTGCGTGGTGCGTGATGCCAATGGTGGCCGTGTTGCCGCTGACCTGCACCCACTCGTGCTCACGGGTGTAGCGATACTCAGCCGGATATTCCATGGAGTTCATTTCCTCTTGCGCTTGTAGAACGGCGTGCGGACGGTGCGTGCGCTGACGGCGCGGCCCCGTATCTCGACCTCTATCTCGCGACCGGGTCGCGCATGCTCCGCAGGCACCATGCAAAGGCCGACATTCTTGCCCAGCGAAGGCGCGGGAGAAGCGCTCGTAACGTGGCCTACTTCGGCCCCGTCGATCAGCACTCCATAGCCGTCGCGGGCGATTCCGCGGCCGGTCATTTCGAAGCCGACGAGTCTGCGCTTTACGCCTTGTTGCTTTTGGCTTGCGAGCACGTCACGCCCGCAGAACGCTGCCTTGTCCAACTTGACGATCCAGCCCAAGCCCGCCTCGTACGGCGTCGTCGTGGCGTCAAGCTCGTGCCCGTAGAGAGACATGGCAGCTTCGAGCCGGAGGGTGTTCCGCGCTCCGAGCCCGCAAGGCCGGATCGAGTGTTCCGCGCCAGCATCCAAGATCGCTTGCCACACGCCGACAGCGTCGCCCGGAGCTACGTAGACCTCGAATCCGTCCTCGCCGGTGTATCCGGTACGGGCAACCAAGGCAGGCACGCCGGCGAACTCGCCCGGCTCAAACCAGTAGTATCGCACTCCGGCTAGGTCGAGCCCGGTCAGCTTGGAGGCAGTAGCTAGGGCACTGGGGCCTTGGATCGCTAGTTGGGCGTAGTCGCCGCTAGCGAACGTTACTTCTGCGTCGAATGAGTTGTGGTTGCGGATCCAAGCGAAGTCCCCATCTTGGTTGGCCGCGTTGACGCATAGGAAGTAGTGGTCGCTGGCGATCCGGTGGACCAGCAGATCGTCAACGAAGCCGCCTTGGGGATTGAGCAGGCCGGAGTATTGGGCCTGTCCGTCTTGGAGGTCCGCTGCGCGGTTAGAACACAGCGAGTCGATCAGGTCAACGCTCTGGGGGCCGCGGATTACGATCTCGCCCATGTGGCTGACATCGAACAGCCCGACGCCAGAGCGCACGGCGTTGTGCTCGGCGACGATCCCGTCGAACTCCACCGGCATGTGCCAACCGCCGAAGTCGACCATGCGGGCCTGGGCGTCGCAGTGGACGCCGTGCAGTGGTGTCCGTTTCAGCGCGGATTGGCTTGCGGTTGTCACAATGTGGCTCACCCGACGATCTGGCACGCGGGTACGGAGATAGAAGCGTAAGGTATCAGCCGTGCCGAGAGCTGTCAAATTTGGTCAAGCTTGGTGACGTCTTGCGATGCCTTTAGAGTACGCGGCCGGGACGAGGTCCTGCCCAAGTGCCTAGCCCAGAGTCGGTTTTGCCGCTTGAATTTGGGTGGCAACTAGCGCAGACTGTTGACAGGTGCCGACTTGGCGCTGCGAATGCAACGCTTATTACGCATGACGTTCTGGGCCGCGACGAGTGTTGCGCCGCTGCTAGCCAGCGACTACCAAACCAGTATCCGCCCGGTCTTGGCCGAGTACTGCGGCACGTGCCACTCGGCCGGCGCCGACAACCGGATTCGCTTCTTGGAGGCGAGTTCGGCAGATTCCGTAGCAGCAGAGCCAGGCCTGTGGCGCAATGTCGCGATGCAGTTGCGCAACCGGACGATGCCCCCGAGCGGACCGCAGCCCTCCGAACGGGATCGGATGCGCATCGCTGACTGGATTGATAGCACGTTACGGGCGGGAGCATGCGACCTGGGAGTCTATGCCGGTCCTGTGACCGTGCGACGGCTCAACCGGGCCGAGTATCAGAACACGGTCCGGGACCTGTTCGGACAGCCCATTGACGTTGCGGAGCTCTTTCCGGTCGATGGCTCGGGCGGGGAGGGGTTCGACAACAATGGCGAGACGCTATTCCTATCACCACTGCTCGCCGAACGCTATCTGGAGGTGGCAGACCTGGTCCTCGACCAAGTGGTGATATCCCCGGCGCTGACACGGTCGTTCGTTGCGAATGACCTTCTGCCTGGCCGGGAGGTCGACGAGCACAACTCGGTTGCAATGGCGCAAGGGGACTCGGTGAGCCGTAGGCTCTCGTTCTACCAAGATGGCCAATACGAGATAAAGGTATCGGTTAGGTCTCCTACTCCGGATGAGAATCCGGTGATGGAAGTCTCAGTGGACGGTCGCCCCGCCGGCAAGTTGCGCTTCAGCTGGTCGCTGGCTGAGGCCACCGGCAGTACTACATCGATCCCGATCACCCGGGGCGACCACACGGTTGCGCTGACGTTGGCCGACCAGAGCCCGACGTTGAGGCTAGTCACCTTGGACGTAGCTCACAAGCACGCGGATCCGCCGCCTGCCAAGCTGGCAGCGCACCTGCGGCTGTTTGGCAGCGAGGCGGGCGAGCCGGTCATCGCGCCACGCGCCGAGGCTGCCCGGCTACTGCGGCGATTCATGACACGAGCGTTCCGCCGACCTCTCGAGGCTGAGGAGGAGGAACCCTATCTCGGCTTGTTCGATCGCTCCGCCGCGCGAGGAGATCCGTTTGAGGAATCAGTCCGGCTAGCTCTCAAAGCGGTTCTCGTGTCGCCTAACTTCCTCTACCGGGTCGAAGCAGCAGCTACCCGGCCCGGAAACAAGCCGCTGTCGGATCACGAGTTGGCCGCTCGTTTGTCGTACTTTCTTTGGGGCACCACGCCGGACTTGGAATTGATGCACCTGGCGGGCGCGGGCCGCCTGCAGGACGATGAAGTCTTGGCGGCACAGGTTGACCGGCTCATCGATCACCCCCGGTCCCGCTTCTTCGCGCGCACGTTCATCGGCCAGTGGCTGGGTACGAAGGACGTCGGGGGGCGCGTCGCGCCGACGCTGAACGAGATCCAACACTTCTACACGCCGCGGATCGCCGCCGATATGCGCGCAGAGCCCGTACTGATGTTCCAGCGAATGCTTGCGGAGGATCGGAGCCTGCTCGAATTCGTCTCCGGAGACTACACCTATCTGACGGAACGCCTGGCGCAGTTCTATGGCATCTCAGACGCCGTGCACGGCAACGATTTCCAACTGGTCAGCGATCTCGGCGGCCAGCGGGGCGGGCTCTTGGGACTTGGAGCCGTGCAGGCGATGAATGCCGGCTATAAGCGGACCAGCCCGGTCCTGCGGGGGGTGTGGGTGCTGGAAACGCTGCTTGGCACAAAGACTCCAACGCCGCCGCCGGAAATCCCGGCCTTGGAAGACGAGGAAGCCAAGGCTGATGGCAGGACCATGCGCGAGCTCTTAAACGGGCATCGTGCCAACCCGTCGTGCGCGACCTGTCACGACTTGATCGATCCAATCGGATTCGGCCTAGAAAACTACGACTGGCTAGGCCGCTGGCGGGACCTTGACGAAAGCGGCCAGCCAGTTGACGCCACTGGCACGCTGCCTTCGGGCGAATCATTCGACGGCCCGGCCGAATTGCGAGGGGTGCTACTGGCCAAGCAGGATCAGTTGCTTAGACAGATCGCTCGCAAAGTCCTCGGCTACGCGTTGGGACGAAGCTTGCTGGATCGCGACGAATG
Source organism: Bryobacterales bacterium (assembly GCA_965207255.1). GTDB lineage: Bacteria > Acidobacteriota > Terriglobia > Bryobacterales > UBA6623 > VXMF01. The sequence goes on from OZ242276.1 coordinate 5,099,681, forward strand.
TGCGGTCGAAACCATCCTCGGCGAAGTGGAGGACTCCAACTATGGCGCGCGGTCGCTCATTCGGGCGATCGTACTCAGCGTGCCGTTTCGCTTTACGCAGGGCGCACAGGACGATTTGCTGGCCGCGCGTGATACGATTAGGGCGCAAACAAGGTAGATCCATGCGACAGGCCATATCACGCCGGACGATTCTCCGAGGCGCGGGCGTCAGCTTGGCTTTGCCGTGGCTCGAAGCCTTGGCGCCTGCTGCGGCAGTTGGGCCGAGCAAGCTGGCCGAGCCCCCCCTGCGTCTCGCATTCCTTTTCATGCCTTGCGGCGTGAACCCGGACAAGTGGTTCCCGGCGGGGACGGGGGAAGAGTACGAGATCGCGGAGCACCTCGAACCTCTGGCACCTCTCAAGAGCGAGATTCTCTTGCTTGAGAACCTCTGGAACTCCAATGCGGTGGGTCGCAACGGACACTGGGCGAAGGTGCCTGCTTGGCTATCCGGCGGATATGTTGAGCGTTCAACAGGCAGGGACATCAATACCGGGGGCACATCTGTCGATCAGGTCATCGCCGACCGCATTGGAACGCGAACGCCGCTCCCGGCTGTTCACTTTGGAGTCGATGCGCCACGGACTGGCGTGGACAACATCGGCGGCGGATTCGCGCGGATCGTTGGCTCCTACATTTCTTGGAGAGATCCGCACACTCCCGCGGCCAAGGAAATCGTCCCGGCCCTAGCGTTCGACAGACTGTTCCGCAATGGCGCTCCCGGGGCTGCCGGGATGTCCAGCTCGCGGCAGCGCGACGAAGCCAGCATCTTGGATGTGGTGCTCGACGAGGCCGCCGCCGTGCGCAGGCTCGGTAGTCGCCGCGACCAGCACAAGCTTGACGAGTACATGGAATCGGTCCGCTCGGTGGAGGCTCGCATCCAAGCGTCCATGAAGCCCCAACCACGCTGGGTCAACGAAGGCGATATAGGGGTTCTGCGGCCAGACTCAGGCATTCCTGCCAGCCACGAGGAACACGTGCGGCTGATGCTAGACATTCTGTTGTTGGCTTTCTGGACTGACACGACGCGGGTCGCGACATTCATGTATGGTGACGCTCAGACCGCTCGCGACTTCTCGTTCTTGGAGGGTGTCAACAGCAACTTCCACCAAATCTCGCACCATCGCAACGAGGCCGAGCGACTCTCGCAGTACGAGGCGATCATCAACTGGCATGTACGTCAGACCGCCTACTTCCTGACCCGAATGAGCAACCTAGACGAAGGGGGCTCGTCTCTGCTGGACAATTCGATGGTGATGTTTGGATCATCGCTGCGCGATGGCAATACGCACGATCCTTCGAACCTTCCACTGGTCTTGGCCGGGCGAGGCAAGGGTTCGCTACGCCCAGGGCGACGGCTGGCCGCTGCACCAGATACACCATTGTGCAACCTCTACTTGGCCCTGATGCAGCGGATGGGCTTGCATGAGGCCAGTTCGTTCGGAGACAGCACGGAACCGCTGGCGGGCCTGGCGTGACCGAACTGATCTCTGAACGGGCGGCGTGGATCTTGGCCGCGAGTTGCTCCAGCCACTAGGCGGCGGTGCCGTGCGCCGGGTTGCCATCCAGGCCGGCCCTTGGTATTGCCGGTGGCTGAGAAATCCACGCATGGGTGCTGAGAATGTCCGTTGGCGCTTGCTGTGCCAGCGCGAGGTGCTCGCTCGAACGACTCTTCCTGAGAATCGCAACTCAGCGACTGCCTCCGGATGCCAGTGCCAGACCATCGTTGCAGAGGTCGCAACTCGGCATGTCTCGCTGCGGAGGTTACGGTATAAGCTGAGCTATGGCCCAGCGTCGCCTGCCGATCGGGATCCAGAGCTTTCGCAAGATTCGCGAGAGCAACTCCTACTACGTCGATAAGACCGGATACGCCCTGCGCCTAGTGGAGGAGGGCAGCCACTACTTTCTGTCGCGCCCGCGCCGCTTCGGCAAGAGCCTGTTCCTCGATACGCTGAAGGAACTGTTTGAAGGCAGCAGGGAACTGTTTGAGGGGCTGCGGGCACACGAGGGTTGGGATTGGTCTGTAACCTATCCAGTCATCAAGCTGAGCTTTGGGAAAGGCAACTTCAATCAGCCGGGCTACCTGCACGCCAACCTAATGGCGCAGTTGGACGCCATTGAGGAATCTGCCAACTTGGGGTCACGCTATGACACGGCACCCGAGCGATTCGCCCGCCTCATCGAATCGCTTCACCTCCAAACTAAGCAGCGGGCGGTGGTGTTGGTGGACGAGTACGACAAGCCAATCTTGGACGCACTGGAGCAACCGGATACTGCACGAGAGAACAGGGAGTACTTGCGGGGCCTCTACTCGGTGGTCAAGGATTGCGATTCTCACGTTCACTTCTGTTTTCTCACCGGGGTAAGCAAGTTTTCGCAGGTCAGCCTGTTCTCGGGCCTCAACAACCTTCTCGACATCACGCTGGATCCGACCTACTCGTCGCTGTGCGGCTACACGGAGGGTGATTTGGATGCAGTCTTCGGTCCCGAGTTGCACGGGCTCGACCGCGAGCGCATCCGCGAGTGGTACAACGGCTACGGCTGGGGAGGGCCGGACAGAGTCTACAACCCATTCGACGTGCTGCTCTTGTTCCGCAGGCGCGAATTCAAGGCTTGGTGGTTCGAGACCGGCACGCCCACATTCTTGGTCGAGACGCTAGTCGGGCGTGGCATTCTTCCCTCAGAACTGGATGGCAAACTCGCCAGCGAAGAAGTGCTCAGCACCTTCGACGTCGGTGAGATCGCCCCTGAGGCGCTGCTATTTCAAACCGGCTATCTCACTCTGATCGGCGAGCAGTGGATCGATGGCATGCAGTACCGTCGGTTAGGCTATCCGAACCGTGAAGTGCGCCAGAGCCTCAATTTGCGCTTGCGAAACTACCTGAGCGGAAATGATCCCGGTCGGGAAGCGCACAGCCGCAGTTTGGGTGACCTGCTGCGAACTGGTGATATTGCGGGATTCAAGCGACTGCTTCGGGCGATTTTCGCAGGTATCCCGTACGAATGGCATACCCGCAACGAGATCGCGCACTACGAGGGGTACTACGCGAGCGTGATCTATTCGTATCTTGCCGGCCTGGGGCTGGAGGTCAGAGTGGAGGAGAGCAGCGGTGCGGGGCGGCTGGACATGGCGGTGCGGTCGGACGGCAAGGTGTACTTGTTCGAGTTTAAGGTACTGGAACGAGCGGGATCCGGGGCGGCTATGGCCCAGTTGAAGGAGCGGCGCTATGCCGACAAATACCGTCACCTAGGCGAGCCTGTTTACTTGGTGGCCGTAGAATTCAGCGAAAAAGTGCGCAACGTGGTCAGCGTAGAGGCCGAACTTGCCTGAACGGAGAAGCACCGATGTGCCTCGGCTGCCTGTGGTTGGAGCCAGTTCGCCGCCACGCGCTCCGGAATGAAACCGACGAATCAACAGTACTCAACGCAGGAGTCAATGATAAGTGCAGGCGCTTTGCTTGGTAGATGCCGCCGAGCGACGGTGCCAACGCCCAGACACTCAGAGCCACCTCGAAGTAGGGTGCTAATGGAGGCGCCCGGACGGCGGTGCCGCGCCAAAGGTTGGTCAGACCCCGATGCGGGTCTGGCCGGCGTCGGGGAACGTATTGACTGGCGGCGCTTCCAAGCAGTGACCACGATCGGGCGCAATGGATGCCGACAATTGGGACCAGTGGCGGGCTTAGCGTCGCGAATGCCTCAGTAGCCACCAGCGCCCGCCTGCCAAGATCGCCAGCGTGGCCTCTGGCTAGAATACGAAGCTAATGCCAGACTCCCGGCCGAACATCATTTTCATCATCACTGACCAGCAGCGCTTTGACACGATTCGCGAACTGGGCTTCGAGCACATGGACACTCCGCATCTCGACCGGCTCGTGCGCGAGGGGGTGACCTTCACCAACTGCTTCATACCTGCGGCATCTTGTGCGCCGTGTCGCGCTAGCCTCTTCACCGGCCAGTACCCGCACTCCCATGGTGTCTTGCGCAACGGTGATCGCTGGCGGCACAGTTGGGTCGAAAACCTGAACCGATCCGGCTACAACACGATCAACATCGGCAAGATGCACAGCTTTCCATACAACGAACTGTTCGGATTCCGGCAGCGCTACACGGTGGAGAACAAGGACAGGCACTTAGAGGGCCGCTACTTCTTCGACGAATGGGACAAGGCCCTGAAAGCTCGCGGACTGAAGAAACCGGGCCGTCTCTCCTATCGCAGCATGCCCGACTATCACGAGCGGCTCGGGGCCTTCGAATGGCCGATAGACGAAGACATGCATCCGGACACATTCGTGGGCAACACCGCGACTTGGTGGTTGGAAAACTACCCCAAGACAGAACCCTTGTTCTTAGAGATCGGGTTCCCGGGGCCACACCCCCCGTATGACCCGCCTACCCGCTATTCCGATCCATACATGGACAAGGAACTGCCGTTGTTGGAGGTCACCCAAGAAGAACTCGACAACCAGCCCGAGGCATATCGCGGAATGATCCAGCACAACTGCGAAGTGGATCACGATTCGGTCGTCCATCAATGGCATCCGTCTCACGAAGTGCGGCACCGCCAGCGGGCCTACTATTGCGGCAACGTAACCCTGATCGACGAGCAGGTCGGCAGGATCATGGAGACACTCGAGACCTCGGGATATCTTGACAACTCAATCGTCATCTTCACGTCCGACCACGGCGACTGCCTGACCGATCACGGGCACAGCCAGAAATGGACGATGTACGACACCGTCACGAAGATGCCCCTCATCGTGTGGTCACCGAAACGTTTCGCGGGGGGCCGAACATTGGACGCGCTGTGCTCCCTGCTGGACGTGGGGCCAACGATCCTTGAGATGGCAGGTCTAGAGCCGCCGCGCAAGATGGAGGCTGAATCGCTGCTTGGCGCGCTCAGTGGCGAGCCTTGGGCTGGCCGGGATCAGGTCTTCTGCGAGTCAGCTCGGGACGTGAACTTCACCACCAATGACTTCCAGACCATGATTCGAACGCGAGATTGGAAGTTGGTTCACTTCGTGGATGCAGAGGACGGCCAGTTGTTCGATCTGGCCGATGATCCCGAGGAGGTCTGCAATCTCTGGAACGACCCCGGCAGTCAAGCCAAGAAGCGGGAACTGCTCGATGCGCTGCTGACGTGGCGCATTCGCAGCCAGTACGACCATGCGGGCTGGGAGTTCGAGTATCTGGACGCTGTGCGTTGAGGCACGAAGACTGTCGGGCGAGCTTACCCGTACCTGTAGACTGCAAAGTGCAGTCGCAACCACGAGTGATAGTCGTAGGGTTGGAAGAGTGGGGTCGGTGATCTGGATGGGGCGTCGGCAGGACGTGCCCTCTTTGCCAAGCCCTTCACGCGGGTTGCTGCGCTGGAATTCGCAGTGGAATGGCGTCATGCTCGTTTGTGGATCACTTCGCTTCCGAGGTTTTTTCCATTGGCGTTGCTGAGCCTCGCAGTCGGGTAGACGTTCTAGTACGTTCCGGCGTGGCCGACATCTACCCACGACTTCAACTCACCGTTGCGAATTCCGTTGTAAATGACTATACTTGCCGTAGTCATTGCGATTGCTCCGGCTTCGTCCGCTCATGTATTTCGGAGCAGCATTGGCCGCAGAGATGGGGTTTGCTGCCTGTCTTGCCTGCTATTCACCAGTACTCAGATTCTGAGGCAGCGCATGCCCTAGTTGCGAGCGTAGGCGACTCGCGGTGGGAAGCCGCCACTTATGCTCGAGGCTTCTTGGCCGTGCGGGAAGGCAAGACTGACCAAGAGGTCGCTCGCGAGATGTACAAGCGAGGCCCTCATACGCTGAAACGCTTTGCGGCGCTCGTCCCTGACCTACGCAAGCGTGGCTTTCTGCACCTGCTTGAGAAGCGATCTGTCACGGGCTCGGCGGAGAACCCAATCACAAAACTCTTTCCGGCCACCATCACCGAACAACGATTTCTCGATTCTCTTGATGCGCTTTGTTCAGAGGTGTCTGGACTTGCGTACACCGACGAGCGCGAGTCTGGGCACAGCCTGGTGGATTTCATGCTGCGTCACGACGATAACGCCGTACCTGTGAATGTGAAGAATGCCGGTACGCGATTCGAGCGGGCTGAACAACTTGTAGGGCTTGCCCCGTCAGACTGCATTCCGATTCCCGCCTATAAGGCTTATGGTGCCCTCGATGCCGCGCCCAATCTCATTTATACGATCTCCGTAGACTATGACTTGATCGGAACTCTCAACAATGTTCTACCAACTCTGCTAAGCCACGAAGAGTCGATTGTTTGGGATCTGCTGCTCAACCACGCTGGGCCCAGAATCCGGACTGCCGAAGATAACTTCGTCTTCGGCACGACTCGCAAGTACTGGAGCACGCTTCGTGATGTCGCGGACCAGAGCCCGTATCACGTGATCTCGGCTCGGAAAGCTATACGCATTCTTCAGGTCAAGCCAAAGAGAACCCCGGGGATAGGCATCCGAGCTTGGGGCACAGGAGCCTCGGCAGAGGTCAACGTACACGTTTCGATCAAGGATGAAACCACTCCATGGACCGCGGTCGAGGAGCGCATCTTGCGAGGTGGGCTCAGAGACATCGTAAGCGCGGTCAATCGGAAGCGAAGGGAATGGATCCACGACCCCGAGATCTAAGGGAAAGTGATGATGCCGCCGACAGTTATCAGCCTGTTCTCAGGTGCCGGAGGTCTCGATTTTGGATTCGCAGCGGCTGGTTTCTCGATTCGGGTTGCCCACGACCTCGATTCCACAGCTTGCGCGACACTTCGTTCAAACTGCGGTGCATCTGTGCTTTGCGGGGATATCCACAACACACCCACGGGCGAACTGCTGCAAGCAGCAGGCCTGAGCAAAGGGGATGTCTCTGTAGTGGTTGGGGGCCCCCCCTGTCAACCGTTTTCGAAGTCGGGCTACTGGAATGGGGGCGATACCCGGAGACTTGACGATCCGCGAGCCCTTACACTCGAAGCCTTCATGCGGTGCGTCCGCGAAGCCCTGCCTAACGTGTTCTTGCTGGAAAATGTCCACGGAATCGCCTACTCGGGAAAGGAGGAGGGGTTTCAGCTGCTGTATCGGCTCACCCAGGCAATTAATAGTCACGAGGGAACCAACTACACGCTGTCTTGGCGAGTCCTCAACGCCGCCGATTATGGTGTTCCGCAGTTTCGCCAGAGGTTCTTCCTCGTAGCGCATAGGGATGGCAAGCGCTTCCAGTTCCCCCGGCCCAGCCACGCTGAGGCTAGCGATGATCAACAGCCTGACCTCTTCTCCTTTGCGGGCCCTCCCGGCTACGTCACTGCGTGGGACGCGATTGGCGGAGTTCGGCCAAGACCGGATGAAGACTTGGCGATTCGGGGCCGCTGGGCAGATCTCGTGCCGTCGATCCCAGAGGGAGAGAACTATCTCTGGCATACCAATCGCAAAGGTGGGATGCCGCTTTTTGGCTGGCGCACCCGGTACTGGAGCTTTCTGCTCAAACTCGCCAAGGATCGACCGTCGTGGACGATTCAAGCCCAGCCCGGTCCCGCAATCGGACCATTCCACTGGGATAATCGTAGACTCAGCGTAGAGGAAATGGCGCGCTTACAGACGTTTCCGCAAGAGCTTACACTCGTTGGCAGCCGCGTCGCCATCCAGCGGCAGATCGGAAACGCCGTGCCGTCACTGCTGGCTGAGGTCTTGGCACGCGAGATTGGCCGACAATTCTTCGGGATGAGTTGGAACGAGGGACCAAACCTCGCAGTGGTGCCCAACCGCCCGATTCCCATGCCCGAGCCTGTCCTTTCAGTGCCCGAGAGATTCCGGTCACTTGCAGGAGACCACCCTGACCACCCAGGCGAAGGCAAGGGCCGGGCAGCCATCAGACGAGTGGGAGTGGCTCCCATCGCCTGACCTTGCACACGGGTGCTCGAGTATACGTAGTCCATGGCTGGAGACACCGAGGTGGCTCAGGTCGTTAAGGCGAGCCTACGGCGTGCATCATACACTTGAAGTCATGAGCAGTGAACTGACCCTCGGTGTTATCGGGGTTGGAAATCTCGGTGGCGCATTGGCCGAGGGGGCACTCTCGGCCGGTGCCGTAGCGCGTGTCGCTGCGTTCGATGTTGCCGAGCAGAGGCTTCAAGAGCTTGTAGATCGCATCGGCCGGGCGTTCGTTCCGGCGGGAGTGGCTGAAGTTGCGAGTAAGGCCGACGTGCTCGTGTTTGCCGTCAAGCCACACATCCTTCCAATGGCGCTTGCGGAAGCTCGCCCTGCTCTTGTGGCTGGATGTCCAGTTGTGTCGGTGGCCGCTGGCGTCCAAATCGCTCGCATCGAAGAAGAACTCCCAAACGAGTGGCCCGTCATCCGCGCCATGCCCAACCTGGCCATGCTAGTGGGCGAGAGCGCGACCGCGATCTGCTCGAACCAGTTCGCGACCTCAAAGCAGGTTTCGCAAGTCGAGTCAATCTTCCGCGCGGTGGGCAGGGTGGTGCGCGTGGAAGAGCGTCAGATGCACGCAGTGACGGGCCTGACCGGGAGCGGTCCCGCTTACGTGAGCCTGATCGTCGAGGGCTTGGTCGCTGGCGCAGTGAAGAAGGGACTCCAGCCTGCGCTGGCTCAAGAGCTTACATGCCAGTTGCTACTTGGCTCGGCCAAACTGCTGCTGGAGAAGGGCCTGCACCCGGCGTTGTTGAAGGATCAGGTCACCACTCCGGCCGGAACGACCATTGCAGGGCTACAGGAGTTGGAGTCGCACGCCGTGCGCGCGGCCTTGCTGGCCGCGGTGGAAGCTGCCAGCGAACGCTCGGAAGAGCTTGCCCTGCGCTGACGCGGGGGCTACAGCAGGACCCGACCCTTCAAGCCGAAAGGCTTCGCTATTCCGAAGAAATCGAGGATGGTGGTTGGCAGGTCCATGATGTTGGGCTGTTCGGCGCTTACGGCGTGGCTGCTGAACAGGCAGCCCGGTACCAGATCCCTGGCCATGGAATGATCCCCGGCCCAAGCCCAGGGATTGAGGTTCAGGATCTCGCCACTGCTCTCTCCCATCACGGACTCCGAAGACGAGCGGAAGCCGGGAGTGTAGCCCACCAGCAACTCCGGCATTTCCCGAGAGAATTCGCCGCCGTAGACTTCTTCCTTGCGATATACGCGATGGATCGGACGCTCACCGGTGTCCGGGTCGCGGATCGCTTCGAGTTCCCCTGCGATTCGCTCTGCCAGCCGGCCGGCCTCGTCATCGCCCAAAATGCCTTGACTTTCTCTGCCTAGCCGGTTGATATACAGGCCATTGAAGCCGATGCCGTACGCTGCTGTCTTCGTCCAGTCGATGTCGAGCACGCTGGCCTTTTCCTTGCGCGCCGCTTCGTCCTTGATCGCTAGGTAGCCCTGCTCGCGCAGCCACGAGTTGAGGTGGAACTGACGGCCGAACGGTGCGAAGCCGTGGTCGGAGCACACGAGCAGCAACGTGTCATCGTCGGCCGCTGGCAAGACGCGGCCAAGCAGTTTGTCCATTTCTTCGTACAGGTGGTGGATATACCCCGAATAGCGGACATCGCTGGCGCCGTGCATTGGGTGAGTCTCGTCCATGTTGCGCCACAACATGTGTGTGTCTTGGTCAGTGCTCGAGATGTAGAAGAAAAAGAGGCCCTCGCGAAAGCGCTCCCACTCGTAGTCGAACAGGCGAATGCGGTCCTGCAGGATCAGCTCGGCCTGCTTGACATAGCCCTCGTCATCCAGGATGCGGTAGTCGAGGGCTTTCGTGTCTGACGGTAGGCCCTTCGTCCAGAACGGGCCGATCGCGCTGGCAATCTCGCCGCCGACCTCCTGCGGATGGGAGACAGGCATCGCTTGTGCTGCCGGGTCGATATTGACAGGAGTGACGTACACGTGCAAGTGCGGGTGTGCTTGTTTGAGGTAGAAGCGGCAAATGCCTGAGATACCCACCAAGCCCGAAGCCATTCCAAACCGGACTGTCACCCAGTCGCTGTACTCACCCTGCTGGAGCAGGTGCTGCTGGCCTTGGATAGAAACCAACACAGCGCCGTTGACTGGATCGACATCAATGGTGAAGGGGACCGACGTGGAGGGCCTCTCCTTGTGCAGGGAATCCGCGGGGCCGGTGAGTTCAGTTGAAACGCGGCCAGCGCTGAGTGTGACGTGGTGCACGATCCCACCGGTCAAGCCGGGATACATCTCCTGTTCGTCGGTCGTGAAGTAGTTGAATCGCCCGAAAGAGTCCGCCAAGTCCGGCGTGCCCATGCCGCTCAATGCACGGGTTGCTGTGTCGTCGACCGGAAAATTGGTCGGGATCTTGATCACCGTGGAGGGGATCCCGGCATCTGTGAGGTAGGTCCAAAACGGCACTCCCACGCGCTTGTTGACAATGCCGGGACCGCCCATGGCCAGTTCGTAGTCGCCCAGGCTGAAGGTACGAGCGGGTGGTCTCGACTCCCAGATCGAGAAGTACGGCTCGTAAGTCAGCGGATCGCGCATGATGAAATCCGCGATCGTGTGACTGCCGGGATCCGTGCCAGTGATGAAAGTGCTCCACGCCACTGGGCTCAGAGCCGGCATGGTGGTGCCGAGCTTGTGAAATGAGCCCATCGCCGCTAATTTGCGAAAGTTCGGCGCTCGCCCTTCGTCCATCAGGGCTTGGATGATCTTCGGGTCAAGACCATCTAGGCCGAGTACGACGACTCGGCGGCCGTTGCCCGAGATCTGCGGCCCGCGACCACAACCTAGGCCGGTACCAGACGCTGCGGCGACCAGCGAAGTTGCGAACGTCCGGCGCGTGATCATGATGTGTCAGCCCGCGACCTAGCCGGAGCCATCGCTGTGTGGTGGAAGCTAGACACCTGCGAGCCTGAGATAGTCACGGACGTTCCGAAAGCTCAGTCGCTGTACCAGATCGCCAACGAGTTCTTCGTCGTCGGGGATCTCGCCTTTGGCCATGTCATTGCCGAGCAGGTTGCACAGCACCCGCCGGAAATACTCGTGGCGCGGATAGGACATGAAAGACCGCGAGTCCGTCAGCATGCCCACGAAGCGCGACAGCAACCCGACGTTGGACAGGCAGTTCAACTGCCACTCCATGGCCTCCTTCTGATCGAGGTACCACCAGCCCGACCCGAACTGCATCTTGCCCGGGATCTTCCCATCTTGGAAGTTGCCCAGCATGGTCGCGAACGTGTAGTTGTCGTTCGGATTGTTGTTGTACAAGATCAGCCGCGGAAGCGCATCCTCGCGGTCGAGGCGATCCAAGTACCGTCCGAGGGCGTCGACCTGGGGCCAGTCTCCGATTGAGTCGAAGCCTGTGTCCGGGCCGGCGGCGCGGAATCCGCGCGAATTGTTGTTCCGGCGGGCGCCGAGATGCATCTGCTTCGTCCAGCCCTTGGCTGCATCGAGCTGGCCGAAGCGCAGCATCATGATGGCGGCGAACTGGCCATGCTCTTCCGCAGAGGCGGCGATCCCGCGCCGCGCAGCATCAAAGATGCTCTTCGCGGCCGACTCTGCCGGAAAGTCGCAGAAGGCGTGATCAAGGCCGTGGTCTGACAGACGGCAGCCCACCCTGTCGAAGAAGTCGTGCCGCTGTTCCAACGCTTCCATGAAGTGCTGGAAAGAACTGATTTCGTGGTCGGCAGCCTGTTCCAGCCTCGCGACCCAGGCGTTGAACGTGTCTGGCTGATTCACCGTCAGGGCCTTGTCGGGCCGAAAGGCGGGATAGACCTTGGTCTCAAGATCCGATGCGGCGATCGCCTGGTGGTGCGACAGGCTGTCTGTCGGATCGTCGGTAGTGCAGAGCGCTCTGACATCGAACTGGCGAAGAATGCCGAATACCCTCAGGTCGTCGGTTGCCAGCAGGTCGTTGCAATGCTGCCAGACCTCTTCGGCATTGGACTCGTCGAGCAGGCCATCGAAGCCGAAGTAGCGCTTCAGCTCAAGGTGGCTCCAGTGGTAGAGCGGGTTGCGCAGGGTGTGCGGCATGGTCTTGGCCCACGCCAAGAACTTGTCATGCGGGTCCGCCTCGCCCGTGCAATAGGCTTCGCCTACGCCGTTGGCCCGCATTGCGCGCCACTTGTAGTGGTCGCCCTCGAGCCAGATCTCGAAAAGGTTTCGGAATTGGCGGTTGGACGCCACATCCTGTGGCGGCAGGTGGCAGTGATAGTCAAGGATTGGCTGGTCCTTGGCATAGCCGTAATACAGCCGCTTGGCATGCTCGGTCTGGAGTAAGAAATCTTCGTGGATAAAGGACATCCGGGTGCTCCGGCGCAATTCCCATCATACGCACAAGGCGACCCTCTGGGGCGGCAAGAGCAATCTGGGGCATGCCCGTCAGATACCGTCCTTCGACATCCACTTCAGTCACCCGTGGATGGCAATGGTAAAGACCAAGCGCCATTCGGCGACGGTCGCCATCTTGTCATGTGCGGTTTGATGGGGGATTTCCCAACCTTTCAATAATTCGTCAGTTTTGTTATAATATTTCTGACATCAATTGGAGCAGATCATAATGCCCAGCCTGCCTCGTCAGATTGAAGACTACGCGGCGACTTTGCCCGAGGGCGCACCCCTGTGCCCAAGCGCGTTGTTGCATCTAGGCACCCGTGCGGCGGTTGACCAGGCGTTGTCCCGGCTTGCTCGCCGCGGGCGGCTCATGCGTATCTGTCAGGGTGTCTACATGCGACCGATTGAGACACGGTTTGGCACATGCTCGCCTGCGATGGAGAAAGTGATCCCAGCGCTTGCGGAGCTGTGGGGTGAGGTCATAGTCCCTTGCGGCGGCGGCGCTGCCAATGTACTCGGCCTCACGACGCAGGTGCCGATGCGGCTGGTCTACCTGACCTCCGGGCCCGGTCGTAAGCTCTGGATTGACGGCCAACCGGTTGTGCTGAGACATGCTCCGCGCTGGCAACTGGTCGCGCCAGATCGACTCGCTGGCAGGATCGTGCGGGCCCTGGCCTGGCTGGGGCCCCTCGATGTCGAGGACGCGTTGGACCGGCTGGCACCTCGAATTTCAGATGAGGACCTTGCAGAACTCGCGAGCGTCCGTGCGGTGTTGCCCGCGTGGCTCGCACAGCCAATTAGCAGGTTGGTGGCCCATGCCTAAGACCTGGTTTCCGTCCCTTTCGGCGGACGACCGTCGATATGCGCTCAGGTTCGCCGCTGCACGGACCCTGACGAGACCGCACTTTCTCGAAAAGGACATCTGGGTCGTGCAGGCCCTGAGCGTTCTGTTCTCGGCACCGTTTTCCAACGACTTGGTGTTCAAGGGCGGCACCTCGCTCTCAAAAGCCTACGACGTGATCCGGCGCTTTTCGGAGGACGTTGACATCACCTACGACATTCGGGCCTTTGCCCCTGAGTTCGCAAGCGATGACGAAGAGCCACTTCCTCCCACCCGCAGCCAGGAACAACGTTGGACGCGGACGATCCGGGCCCGATTGGCGGAGTGGACGAGGGAGCATGCGTTGCCCGTGATCCAAGAACGTCTCACAGCGAGCGGTTGGGATGCCGAGGTACGTGCGGATGCTGACCGGATCTACATTGGCTATACACCGCTCGTTGATGGTTATGGATTCGTCAAACCGGAAGTGAAGCTAGAGTTTGGCGCACGTTCGACCGGCGAGCCACGGAAGCAGCGTGCCGTGGGCTGCGATGCGTCCTTACACCTGCCCGACCTCGAGTTTCCCGCCGCGTCGCCATCTGTCATGCTGGCCGAGCGTACGTTCTGGGAGAAGGCCACTGCCATGCACGTCTTCTGCAAGCGGGAACGCGGGCGCGGCGACCGGCTTTCCAGGCACTGGCACGACCTGGTTCGATTGGACGATGGCGGTTACGCCGAATCAGCGCTGGCCGACCGAAAGCTCGCACGAGCCGTCGCGCAGCACAAATCGGTCTTCTTCAGAGAGAAGGACGCGGGTGGCAGTTGGATCGACTATCAAGCGGCGGTAACGGGCAGTTTGCAACTCGTTCCGACCGGTGCGGCGCGCGGTGTGCTTTCCGACGACTACGGCAGGATGCTCGGTGACGGGATGCTCCTCGGTGACGAGGAGGCGTTTGAAGACATCATGGGCCGCTGTGCCGATATAGAGGCGAGGGCCAATGGCTATGACGGCAAAGCATGAACGCTGGTCTAGGCGTTGCAGTACGGGGCGGAGAACTCGCAGCGAAGCTAGGGTTGTGCGACTAGTCAGCCCGTCCGCAACAATATCCGAGTCCAGCCATACGCCATCGCAAACAACAGTGCAGCCAGTCCGATGGCTTGCATCCACGGCTCAGTTACGACGTCGAGTTCTGGCGGTGCGGCCGCAACGTGACTCCACCAGAATGCGAGCAGTCCGGCGACTGAACTGAGCATTAACGGACGAGTCCAGGTCAAGAGCACTCCGGCCCGCGAACGCCGCCGGATCTGCGCTTCGAATTGAGCGACCAACAGAACCGAGTGAGCACTGGGGACCTGGTCCCGTTGCGCCTCGACTTCCCGAGAGAACTCCTGCGTGAGCGCATCTCGCACAGCATCCCGAGAATTCTCGTGCAGTGCGCTTGTTCGGCGAGCGGGTTTCATGAACTGGTCTCCTCTCCCGGGACTAGGATGCGCTTGAGCTTCTTGCGGGCACGAAAGGTCAGCACTCGCACGCTGGCTTGGCTGAGCTTCATGATATGGGCAACCTCCCTATGCGAGAAACCCTCCGCATAGACGAGCCAGAGCAGCTGCTGTTCGCGTCTAGAGAGATCGGCCAGCGCCTCACGTAGCTCGATGTTCTCCAACGCTGCCGTGCTTGGCAATCGGGCCGGGCGCTTTGCAACAGAAGCCTCGAACCTTGCTGCCCGTTGCAGTGCACGGCCGTGGTCTGCAATGACATTCGATGCGATCCGGTAAAGGTACGCCTTTGCTTCGACCGCGTGCGGGGTCTTGGCCATGCGACTTGCCAAGAACTTGCTGTAGGTCGTCTGGAATAGGTCGTCGATCGAACTGCGGTCCCCACAGTGTCGCAGCAGATAGGCCCGGATCGAGCCTGCGGTGGCCGCATAGAACTGCTCAAAGCCTTCGACATCGGACTCCACTGGCGGCATTGAATCCGTGTTCGATGGTCGGCTTCAAGCTACGGGGCATCCGGGCCAGAAACAGTGGATTGGGGTGGAGTGACATCGTCGCCCCCGCCACTTTCGTCCCTGTCGTCTCTGTCGACGCGCCAAGCCACATAGCTGGACACGAGTAGGGCAACGCCTACGGAACCGATAACCACCGCTGGGATTCTGTAGACCACATCCATCATGAAAGACAGCAGGACGAATCCGAGCCCAAGGGCGGTTAGAATCGAACCGGGCACGAAGAGGCCGACCCATGCCCGCTTAGGCTGCTCTCGTGAGAGCGACAGTGCCTCGGCGAGCTTCGAGCCTTCCGGGCTTTGCATGGCTTGGGCGAAAGCCTCCCCGGTCGAGAACTTGTCGATGAGTTGACGGATCAGCTCGGCTCTGCGGTCAGTATTCCGTTGCCGGGTTACGGTGTTTAACCAAACGACCACGGCGATCATGGCAAAAAAGGCGATTGGGATCAAGTAGGATCCAAGGGGCATTGCTTACGAGTCTCCTTGGGAACGCTTAGTGGGGCCAGTGGTGGCTTGATGCGCTCCTCACCCAGAAACACGGTGTTTCCGACCGATTGGTTAACAGCCGGATCTAGCTTCCGCCCCTAGCCGTTGCCCACGAGTGTCAGGCAATTCGTGCGCTTGCAAATCGCGAGTTCTGAGCTTGGCTGGCCAGCACACACGCTAGACGCCCGCCACAGTGGCTTCGATCAGCCAGTCCACTACCCGCTTGAGCGCTTCTTCGTGAGTAGCGCCGGCTTCCACCGCCTGCCGGTACGTTTCGAACTGTTGGTGTGAACTCGTGCCTCTCGAAATGATTGTGCGAGCGTGCTCAATCTCGTCGACGCAATCGAAGTACTCGGCGTCATCGCGGAGGATCACGACAAGCTCTTCCATCAGATCTGCAAATGGCACGATCTCGCCACGCCCGAAGTCCACCATGCCCCGGTCCATGCCATAGCGTTGCGCGCGCCAGCGATTCTCATCGACCAGCATTCGCGCGTAGACTCGCCAGCGCTGGTTATCGCGCCGCAAGCGGTAGAGCATGCGGCACAGGCAGCGGTAGTAGGTAGCGCAGCAGATCGCGTCTTCGATCCGCGTGCAGACATCTGTAATGCGCATTTCCAAGGTCGGAAATCGCGCACTCGGCCTGACGTCCCACCACATTTTCGTGGCATCTTCCAGCAAGCCTGCCGAAATCATCAAATCGACGGCTCGACGGTATTCCCCGTAGCTTTCGAACCGTTCCGGCAGTCCGGTGCGGGGAAGCTCGTCGAAAACACAGAGACGGTAGGAACGCAGTCCGGTATCCGTGCCTTCCCAGAACGGCGACGAGGTGCTCAGGGCGAGCAGGTGTGGCAGGAAATACGAGACTTGGTTGAGGGTGTCGATTCGGATATTGTTGTCCTCGATGCCGACATGCACGTGCATGCCGCAAATCAGCAGCCTATCCGCGACGAGCTGCATATCCTGTTGCAGCACGTGATAGCGCTCCTTATCCGTGCGCTTTTGGTCTCTCCAGCGTGCAAAGGGATGGGTGGATGCGGCGATTGGGGCCAACCCGTGCTCCGCCGAGAGGTCCGCCACCATACGCCGAAGGCGCACGATCTCGCCCCGCACCTCCGGAATCGAGTTGCAGACCGAAGTGCCAACTTCGACCTGTGTGCGCATAAGCTCTGTGCTGAAGTGGCCGTCAAGGTGGGTTTCGAATGCCTCGACGAGCCCGGTCGGCGGCTCGTCGACCAAATCGCGGGATTCGCGGTTGACCAGTAGGTATTCTTCTTCGATCCCGATACTGAAGCTTGGCTCGGGCAGCGGCACTACGACACCTGCCACTGGCACCGGGCCGCTTCCAGTGCTCGCTCCAGTGCGTTGCCGAGCATCTTTGAGAAATATGTGATGCGGTGCTGTCTGGCTAGCAAGTCCGCGCGGATCTCTATTAAGGCGTACGGCAGTCCAGCGGTTGATGCGTGCTGCATGCGAGAGAAGTCGAACTTCCCCTTGGCCGAATAGGGCTCGTTGTCGCCGACAATGATGCCGGGATTGCTCCGCAACTCCGCCATCAACGGCTCGGCTAGGCTGCTGTCTCGGTCCCATAGGACGCCGAAGTGCCACGGGCGCCTGAAGCCGTTCATTCTTGGCGTGAACGTATGCATGGCGATGTAAATCGGGGTCGCGCCGCTCTCTCGCATCTTGTCCAACAAGTCCCTAATGGCGGCGTGATAGGGCTTGAACAGGGCGTCTTCGCGCCTTTCCACTTCGGACTGCGACAGGGCCAGGTTTCCAGGGATCTGAGTGCCATCGCTGATTTCTGGGATAGAAGCCCCGGTGCGCAGTTCGCGGTTGCAATCGATCACGAGGCGCGAATAGTGCGTCATGATCGCTGGAGCGTCGAATCGCCTCGCTAGGCGGATCGTTGCCTCCGCCGCGCCTCGATCCCAGCCGATATGACGTTGCAGGTCGCTCGCCTGCAAGCCTAGGCTGCCTAGGCTCTGCGGCACTGTCCATGACGCGTGATCGCAAGTGAACAGAAGCGGTGCTCGACCGCCGGGGTTGACGATCCGGTAGGGTGGCGGCTCATGTGGCGCTAGCAGGGGAGCTACGGCCTGTGAGGTCCCGTTCGTGCTGATCACCTTGTGCTGCACTGGGCTCTCCCGGTCGGTGAGGAATCTCGGCTTTGATCGGTCAAGGGGCGAAAAACAGCGGCTTGATGTGCCGCTCGTAGAGATTCTCGGTCACGTTTTTGGAGATTGTCTGCTCGCACTCGCCGAGCATGCCGAGGTAGCGTTCGCCCATCTTGGCCGCGATCTTATAGCCCACGTGCAGGAGTTGCCGCACGTGCAGGTTGAATTCCGGGCAACTCTGGTCGTGCCGCAGCGCCGAGGTATATTGCTTGGCGTCCCAGTCAGCGACTGCCGCCGGGGCTGGAAGTTTGCTCGCGTCGATGTCGATGACGGCCGCGTACGGCGCGCAGAGCGCCTCGCGAGCGGCAAATGCCTCTGAGTACACGTCCTTGGCCAGCGCTAAGCCGTCACCGCCGGCCTCGGCCAGGCCAATCAGTTCTTCCAACCAGTTGGTGCCCGCCGTCTTGACGTGGACGCCGGCCCCAAACTTGCGGGTGCCGCTGCGAATGGCTTCATAGATCGAGAACTTGTCCGAACCCGAGTGGACGCTGAGCTTAAGTCCTGTCGGCAGGCCGTATGCGGCCACGGCGTGACGGATGACGGCGATGTCGTCCGAGAACTCCTTGTTGAATCGCTCAGTGTCTCCGACGTAGTCGACGCCCTTGTTGAATCTGCCCGTGAACTTCGGCGCGATAGTCTGTATCGGGATGCCCTCGTCGGCGACCGCCGCGAGAATAACCAACAGCTCGGCCGGAGTCTGAGGATAGTCAGTCTCGTCCATCGAAACCTCTGTAATGAAGTTTCCATTACCTTTGGCGGACTCGATGTGGCGGTAGATCCGCCCCGCTTCCTGCACGGCGAACAGGAACTGAGCGGCGGTGCGCTCAACGCTTTCCTTGGTGGTTTCGAAGGCCTCGTCGATGCCTTCGATTTCGATCTTGCCGATGAGTTCGGGGTGGGCAGCGATCAAGGCATCGACTGCCGAGGCGCCGGCAGGTTTGCCGATGGCGTACGCGACGTCAAGCGTGAAAAAGTTACTAGTCTCAAGGTAGCCATCGACCGTGTCGAGGTTGATGTGGTCGGCATCGACGTAATAGGGCTTGCCCCAGGCGAGGTCGCGGACGGCCGCGTCCGCCGCGGCCCGCACGGTGGGGGGCGAAGTGCCGACTGTGAGGTGTTCGCGGTGGGACTTGTTCCAAGTAGGGATCACCTCTACGCCTTGCTCCGCCGCCAGCATGCAGGCTCGCAGTTGCGGCCGTGCTTGGTGAGCAAAGCGGTCGCCGACTCCAAAGGTGAATTTCTCAATTTGCATTGTGGTGAAGCCACCCAGGGACGACGCGGAAGCTTAAGGCCCGCTCCCGGGCGACTAGGGACATTCTATCGAACGCCCCTTTCGCTGGGCGGAACTTCCTCAATCTCCGGTCGGATGACCGAGCGCCGGAGCGGCGTGACGGGCGGTCCGAGAAATGACTCGAGGCCCTTGCGAGCGCGGCAGATGGCCCAGCGGGCCCGCGCAAGCCTATGCGAACGCGCCCAGCGGCTCGAACTCTCCCTTCAGAATCGAACGCGTGTCCGCGTGCCCCATCCACTCGGCGATCATGGTCGCGTACACGCGCCGGAAGTCCGTCGTCATCTTCAGATTGCCGGAATCGCTGTCGGTCAGGCTCGGCGTAGCACCGTAGAACCCACCCTTGACCCGATCCCCGATCACGAACATCGGTCCCGCCGTGCCGTGGTCGGTGCCTTCGCTGGCGTTCTCTTCGATCCGCCGCCCAAACTCGGTGAAGACCATCATCGAGACGTCAGCCGCTCGCCCGATGCGCGACATGTCGACCATGAATCCCCGTATCGCATCGGCCGTGTACATCAGTAGGCGGCTGTGCAGGTCCGCCTGATGCACGTGTGTGTCAAAGGAGTTTCCGCGGTATGCCACGTAGTAGACCTGCGTTGGCAGTCCGGCGGCGATCAGAGCCGCCACCTTGCGCAGATCGCTTGACAGCCCTCCGGCAATGCCGTAGTCGACCGGGGTGCGGTACGAACTCCATGCGTCTCGTACTAGTGCCCCGCTGTCCGCCGCGTTGCGGGCGACGTTACGCAGGAATGCCAGGGTCGGATTCTGCGAGTCGGCGCTGAGGTCGAAGGCTGCGATCGAACGCTTTTCTGCTTCTGATCCCGCGCGCCGCAATTGCGAAGGCTCTGCAAAGACCAGAGGAGGGTGCAGCTTGCCTCGCACCGCCAGAGATTGCGAAGTTCCGATGTTCACGATCGCGTTGCGGATCCCGGTATCTGAGTAGGCGTCTGCAAATCGGCCCACCCATCCCAGGGTCTCGCCGCCGTTTGGCACGCCGGTGTGCCAGAAACTCATGGACGAGAAGTGGGACAGGCTTGGATCGCGATAGCCGCACCCTTCGACCACTGCCAGCTTGCCGTCCTTGTACAGCCGCTCGAAGCCGACCAGAGACGGATGGAACCCCGCCTGATCGCTGATCGCGATCGCATCTTCCCTGCGAATTCCGATCCGCGGGCGAACCCGGTAGTACTCGTCGTTGCGGTAAGGCACGACCGTATTGAGGCCATCGTTGCCGCCGGTCAACTCCACCACGACGAGAATCCGTTCCGGATTCGATCCAGCCTTGCCGTCAAGAGCGTCCGCGGCCAACGCGTTGGACGTGTGCTGGAGGAGGGCGGGCAGGCCGAGGCTAACGCCAAGTCCGTTCAGTCCCTGACGCAAGAAATCACGGCGTCGCGGATCCTTGGCTAAGTGACGTAGGTCCATGGTTTCACCCCAATTGGTACTCCGGTGAGCACAGCACGACATATAGCACCGTGCGTAATGCGGCTTCCAACGCGGCTCGTTCGTGCCCCAGCGCCTGCGATCCGATCCGGTCTGCCAGCAGGTCTGCCAACACCTTTCTGTCCGCATCCGCTAGTGGTGCTCTCAGGAAGCGCTTTACTAGGTGATCGACCGCCTCGCTCGCTGTTTCCGCACCGGACGCTCGGACTATCGCTGCAAGTTGGAAGTCCGCTGCGTGGCGCGGTACGAGCTTGATTCTGTCGTAGGCCAGCACGTAGCCGCGGTAGCCCCCGTAGCGCGTGTTGTACTCCTCGTCGGCGTCGGCCAGCATGCTAGAGCCCGAATCCCCCGAGCGCGTTGCGTTGGTGATGTTCATGCCTTGGGCCAGCCTTTGGGCCACGCGCTCGTAGATGCCCGGCAGGCGCCGGTCCGGATGCCCGAACGATTCCGGATCCTGCGGGAATAGTATTTCCCGGACTGCGTTGCCCCGCTCGAGCAGTGTCGCAGGAGTGATCCACGTGCGGCCACCGGACCAGCCGGCCACGTTCGGGGGATAGAGCAGGGCTTGGCCTAGGCGCCTCGTCTGCGCGTTGAAGTCGGGAATCGTGGGCGCCCCGGCAAGCCCCAGTTTTCTGTAGGTTGAAACGAGGAGTTGGACCGGGCTCTTGATCTGGGTGGCGACAGACGGGGCGCTGTAGAAGTCCCGGGATAGGAAGATCGCCCTGAGCAATGGCTTGACGTCGTAGTCCGCTTCGCGGAAGACGCGGGCCAAGCGGGTCTTGGTAATAGCGGAGGGGGCTTCCCGCACGAAAAAGCGGTAAATCTTTGTGGAGATGAATTCCGCCGTTACCGGCTGGGCCAAGATGATATCGACGATGTCGTCCCCATCGAATGCGCCGCGCTGCCCCAAGAACTCCTTTGCGCCCGCGTCGTGTCTTTCCCGGTCGACACGGAATTCGAGCACGTCGTTCGTCCAGCCGGTGAACGCCCGCGACGCCTCGCGGATGTCGCGCTCTGTGTAGTTGCCGACGCCCATCGTGAAGAGCTCGAGCAACTCCCTGCCGAAATTCTCGTTGGGGTGGTCCTTGACGTTTTGCCCGTTGTCCAAGTACACGAGCATTCCTGGGTCGCGCATCACCGCCAATAACAGATCGCGGAAGTTGCCGGTGGCGTGCTCCCGCAGCGTCCGGTTCTGCAACAGCAGCTTGCGATAGTCGCGCACCTTGGTTTCCGAGGTGGCGAAGTGGCCATGCCAGAAGAGCGTCATCTTCTCTTCTAGCGGGCGTGGCGTGGCCACCATACGATCTGCCCACCACAGCGCTACGCGCCGGGTTTCTAGAGCGTTGGCACGCAAGCCATAGAAGAACTTGTCCACCACTGGCTGCAGTCGCCGAGAGGATCCTGGTGGCAGGACTTCCACGCCCAATGCCTGCCCGTCGGACCGTGCGATGCGCACCGCTTCCGCCCGGCTCGGCGGGAACGGGTCCATGCCGGGATCCCATAAGCCCGATTCGTCAAAATCCGCTAGCGCTGATGAGTCAATGCCTTCGTAGTCGACAACGTGGCTCACCGCATCAGCCAGCGGCATTTCGGCCAGCGCTTGGATCTCTTCGGGAGTCCCGCCAAAGCCCGCTCGTTCCAGCAGGTGGGCGGCTAGGTCGTAGCTCCAGTCGGCTTTGCTGATCGGCTTCAGGTTGTCCACCCATGTGGCCGCTTCCCCGTTCTTAGGTTCTCCAAATGCTGGCAGGCCCAAGAGGAGCCCCGCTAAGCTCGCCAAGGTAACCCACACGTGGAGAGGCCGCTGTTGATCGCTGTTTCGCATCGCGCCGGGTCCGCACTCATGGCGGAGATTCCTGCCAGTTCAATCCTAGCTTAACCGTCCCTGCTGCGGGTTGCTTGCCGAGTCCAGCCGCCGAGTCTTGCTGAATGCTCTAGTTGCATGCAACGCTGAGGAATGGTGGCGATCGTGAGTGCCACTGCAGGGCGATCTTTCTCGCTCGGCGATTCGTTGTGCGGCGGTCGGGCCGGCCCGCGACCCGAGCTGCTGGTAGGATGGTGCGTTTAGAATGCACCACATGGCGGATCAAGTAGCTCGCATCCGTATCGAACTGAGGCGCACCAAGCCAAGGATTTGGCGCCGCGTTGAGGTGCCACTCTCGTACACACTGATCTCGTTGCACAAGGTCATCCAAGTCGCGTTTGCATGGCACGGCGGACATCTATTTGAGTTCGAGATCGCTGGCAGGAACTTCAGCGACCCGACCTTCAATGAAGACACCTTACCGGATCCATTCGGATGGGATCCAGAAGATGCCGGGAAGATTCAGTTGCGAGAGATTGTCGACTCCGGAATCAGCAGATTCGACTACACCTATGATTTCGGCGACGACTGGCAACACGTCATCACGATCCTGCGTGTTTTGGATGCAAAGCCGGACACCTCGTATCCAGCATTCATCGCAGGTGCCCGTTGCGCCCCATTTGAGGACATAGGGGGCGTTTGGGGGTTCTATGAATTCGTCGAGGCGGCGGCTGATCCGAACCACGCAGACCGCGAGCAGTACGCCGAATGGCCGGGGGAGGATGTCATGGAAGACTTCGATCCGGAAGAATTCGACGAGGAGTCCATCCGGGTACGCTTCGCTAACCTAGCCAGATCCATCGGATAACTTTGTTCGGCACGTCGAAGTGATGAGTGGCTCTAAGGGCTCGGCGCTTAGACCCAACTTCCACGGTGCAAGAATGTGCCGTGTAATGAGTCCCGAGGGATTGTCGTTGACTAGAAGTCATTGTCATGGAATGGGTTAGATCTCCGAAGCGCTGAAGGTTCCCCGCTTTTCCGACGGCTTTCCGCGGGGTTTCAAACCTACTCTTGGTGACTAGGTTCCGGCTCCTCGCCCCAGTCCGTTTCCAAGGCCGGGGCCGCGTGCGGCTGGATTCCCAGCAATTCAAACGCCCGCTTCTGGAGCGGCTCGAGCGCGCTCAGCACCGGCACCCGGTGCTCCGGCGCCGCCTCCAGCCGCAGTTCCATCGCCGTCAGCGACGACAGGCTCCCCAGCAAGTCCGGGAAGCTCTGCAGCGGCAGGCCCTCCTGCGTGGACCGCCGCGTGCGGTCCTTGGCCTTCGCTGCCTCCGACCGCTCCCGCGGGCTGACCGGCCCCCCGGGCAGCTTCTCCCGCTCATCCGCGAACAGCAGCGGTGCCAGCCGCTGCCGCATGTGCCACTCCACGTAGTAAGCCAGCATGCACAGCAGCAGGTGCGCCCGCACCCGCCGTTCCTTCCAGTGGAACACCGGGCGCACCGCCAGCAGCGACTTCATCGAGCGGAACGCACGCTCGACCCGCGCCAGGCTCTTGTACGCCGCCACCGTCTCGCGGTCCCCCAGCGCCTCCTGCTCGAGGCTCGTGCGGATCACGTAAATCCCGTCCAGACGCGCCTCGTTCTGGATCGACGCGTCCTTGCGCCGCGACGAAAACGCCCCCGTGTCCTCCTCAAACGTCCACTCGAAGTGCTTGCCCATCTTGCGCCGCCGCAGCCCGCCCAGGCGCCGGTTGAACTCGTCCCGGTCGTACTTGCCAGCCGTGTAGCGCACCGCCAGGTGAGCCGCCTCCTGCTCGGTCGCCCGCAGCAGCTCCTCGCGCTTGCGCCGCCGCTCGGCCGCCACCAGCGGGTTGAAGCACACCAGCAGGCGCTCGCCGGGAAAATCGTCGCCCGTCACGCTGGCCAGACCCCAGCTGTCGAACAGGCCGGGCTGGATCACATCTGCATCCGCCAGCCGCCGGATGGTGTCGTTGCGCAGGGCAGAGATCCAGTCCAAGCCGGCTGGCTTGAGGTCTGCGTCGATGCGCGTCTGGGCGATCATGCCACGGTCTCCGACCAAGGCGATGCGGCGCAGGCCGAAACGCTTGCGCAGGGCGTGCACTTGGTCGGCGAGGGTGGCCGGATCGGCGGTGTTGCCGGCGAAGGCCTGCACGGCGATCGGGCAGCCGTCGGGGCTGCACAGCAGGCCGTAGACGATCTGGGGCCGGTCGCCGCGGTGGTCGCGGGAGTAGCCGCGGGCGGCAAGTTCGCAGCGCGCGCCTTCCAAGTACGACGAGCTCACGTCGTAGAGGGCGAGAGGTGCGCCCTTGAGGTGCGCCGCGGCGAGCTGGCGCTCGATGTCGTGCTGGCGTGGGGCAAGCCAGTCCATGGCGGCGTAGAGGTCGTCAGCGGAGGCGTTGCGGACATCGAGCAAGGCCGCGAGGGTGGACTGGCCGGTGGGGCCAAGTTCGCGTTCGACGCGCAGCTTGGAGCCGGGGCGCAACAGGCGGGCAGCAATCATGGCCAGCACGAGGGAACGGGAGCGGCAGGGCTGGCGGCACAGGCGGCGGTCGAGGCGGAGGTGGCGGATGACGCCGAGGATGGCGCTGACGGCGCCGTGCTGGCGGGCCGGGCCGGGGAGCATTCCGGAGCCGTCTTTGCCGAGGGGGAGGCGGTTGGCGAGGGCAAGGCGGAGGAGGTCGATGAGGTTCTGGGGGAGAGCGGAGAGATTGGCGAGAGTGCGTTTCTTGACCTTGCCGTGTTCCCAGTAGGATTCGCGCAGGAGATGGCAGGGGGACTTGCGGGCGAAGGTGGAGGTGATGTGCATTGTATGACTAGGATAGCGAGACCGTTGATGGTGCTAACTGATTTTGATTAAAGCACACTAATTCTAGCTTGTCAAGCGAATCGAGCACAAATGTATGACTAGGATTCAAGGTCTTCAAGCGTGAAATTGGACCGCGGGCGGCTGGCTCGGGGCCTTGGCAATCGCGCAATGCCCTTGAAGACAAAGAAGTTAGGGGCTAAGCTCCGCGCGGGGTCCGCAAATGACCGTCTAGTTACTGGAGGGGTAAGTTGGGCTTAGACAGCCAGCCGAGTCGTTCACCCAATGAGGCGAACGCGCTACTATTGTTGGGCAGGAGGCTATAAGACATGAGTGAGCGTGTCGCCAGAATTCGAATCGAGATTAGGGATTCGTCGCCAAAGATCTGGCGCCGGGTCGAGGTGCCGGTTGACTTCACGCTGGGGGACTTGCATGACGTGATGCAAGCCGCGTTCGACTGGGACGGGGATCATCTTTGGGGCTTCCACCTCGGGAAGGGGGACCTCGACAAGTTCCCCTTGGTGGGAAACATGGGTTGGGGGCCTGATGAAGCAGACGAAGTTCAGCTGCAGACACTCATAAACCGGAGTGTCAAGAAGTTCAAGTACATATACGACTACGGGGACGGCTGGGAACACCTCATTACGGTCATGCGAGTCCTAGACGCTGTCCCAGGCACCAAGTACCCGAATTTGGTTGCCGGTGCTAACTGCGCGCCGATCGAAGACATTGGAGGCATGTGGGGGTTCTATGCATTCGCGGAGGCATCACAGGACCCAAGCCATCCGAGGCGCGCAGAATTCGAGGAATGGTTGGGCGAGGAGGCGATGAACGAATTCGACCTCGAACGCTTCGATAAGGAACTTATCGAGCGTCGCTTCAAGAAGTTCTGGTGATGCGGCAGATGCCGGACAATGGGTCGAGGCACACGAACTCAGCTAGGACCACCCGCGTTGCGACCAAGTGGAGAAGAGTTGTCGCCGTCGGCCGCCAATGGAGTTCCGCTCGGCCGCAACCAGGCCCGACGTGCGTCGCGCGCGACGATTCCACCGACCGCTTGTTCAAGGTGTAGGTGTACTGAGTGGGCAGTCACACCCTGCTTCGCTGCGCTCCACAAGACCTTGCGTCGCCTCGACGGCGGCGCTCCAATCACCGCCGTCGGCTTCAATGTCAACGCGAACCTTGGCAACGTCAGCCTGTTTCGGCCAATGCTTGCACGCTGTTCCGGCAGCCATCTCAACCCGAATCCTACGACTCCGCCTGTAGCTGTCTACCGGTGCGCGGCGAGACGTTCCATGCCTGCCCGTGGCAGTTGCGGCGGTCCGGGCGGATTTGGCAAAGTCCGAGGGATCGAGACTGATGCCGGGTGTACTTGACGGAGTGCGAGTCGTCGACTTTGGGCGGTACATCGCGGGACCATGGTGTGCTGCGCTGCTGGGCGACTTCGGAGCGGATGTGATTCGCGTCGAGAAGGTTGATGGCGGCGAAGACAGGTTCATCAGCCAGATCAGCCGCGAAGACGGCAGCGGAGCGATGTTTCTGCAGGTCAACCGTAACAAGCGCTGCCTCACGCTGGATCCTACCACCGAGGCGGGCAGGGAAGTGCAACGTCGGCTAGTAAAGACCGCCGACATCGTGGTTGCCAACATGCCGCAGCGCGCTCTCGAAAAGCTGGGACTCGATTACGCTGCGCTAACCGCCATCCGGCCCGACGTAATCCTCGTATCGAACACTTGCTTCGGAAATGTCGGCCCTTACTTGGCCAAGTTGGGATTTGACGGGCTGGCTCAGGCGATGTGCGGCAACATGCATCTCACCGGCAGGCCGGATGAGCCCATGAAGTCGTACGCTCCGTGGGTCGATTTTGGAACCGCTTCGCTGTGCGCTCTAGGCGCTGTGGTCGCGCTGATGGCACGCCAGCAGACCGGCTGTGGCCAAGAAGTGCAGGGAGCCCTGCTGTTGACTGCCCTGACCACTGCCAGCCCAGCCCTGATCGAACAAGCCGTCAACAAGCCTGATCGAGTGGCGACCGGCAACCGCGGCCAACTCAACGCTCCTTCCGACGTCTTCGCGACCCAAGACGGTCACATCATGATCTTGGTCACCGGAGCGCCCATGTTCGCTCGTTGGGCAAAGTTCCTTGGCGAGTCGCACTGGCTTGAAGACGAGCGCTTCCGAACGGATGATTCCAGAGGGGCGCACGGGGAGATCTTCAGTTCACGGATGGCAGATTGGTGCGCAGCCAGGACTACTGAGCAGGCGCTTGAGGAACTGGAAGCCGCGCGAGTGCCTGCCGGACCGGTTTACACGCCCCAACAGACACTGGACGATCCCCAAGTCAGAGCGAGCGGGTTTCTTGAGGAGGTTGCCTATCCTGGAGCCCCTGGCGCGGCACCGCTTGTGCATACTCCCGTCCGGTTGGTCAATACTCCGGGAGAGATTCGGCGACGCGCGCCGGAACTGGGCGAGCACACTGACGAAATCTTGGCTGAACTCGGCTATACACCGGATGACGTGGGGCGTATGCGTGCCGCCCGCGTCGTCTAGGCTTGCCCCAAGAGTGCCTTGAGGGTCTGGACTATTTCCGTGCGAGCGACTTCCCGCTGGCCGAAACGGGCCGATTTCCAGTCCTCGTGTTCAGTGATCGCGACGCCTGCTTCGTGAGCGACTGCCATCTGCTTGAGAGTGACCACCCCCCGTTCAGCCTCGTCGCTGCCCATCAGGATCGCGTAGGCGATGCCGAGCCTGTCGGCCCGCTTGAGCTGCTTGCCTAGCCTGCCAGAACCCACGTGGATCTCCGTGCGAATCCCGGCCCGACGTAGTTCGAACGCGACCTGCAGGCAGTCTTGCTTAAGCGCGGCATCCATCACCGTTACCAAGACTTGGGCAGGGGTCTTGGCCGGCTGGATCTTGCCGAGATGCTCCATGGCCGCCAAGAGACGGTCCACGCCCAGCGATGCCCCAGTCGCAGGTATGGGCGGGCCTCCGAACCGAGCAACCAAGTTGTCGTAGCGCCCTCCGCCGAAGACCGATCCGAATTGGGGCGCGTCCAGCAATACCGCTTCGAAGACCGGCCCGGTGTAGTAGGCCAACCCGCGCGCGATGCTCACGTCTAATGCCACGCGATCACTACCGTACCCGAGCGCGTCAAGGTCGGAAGATATGCTCTCGATCACATCCAGCTGCTCGCCGCTGCCTTCGACGCTCGCGAAGAGGGAGCGCAACTGTCTCAGGACGTCCCCGCGGTCGGTGCCCGAGATCGACAGGAAGGCCTCGATGGCGGAGACTTGGCCATCGCTGAGTCCGACGCCACGGATCGTGTCCCCGGACTCGTCTCGATATCCGTTCGTGAGTTCAAGCTTGACCTTGTCGAGCCCAATCTTGTCCAGCTTGTCGAGGACGCGGAAGACGTCCTCTGCGCGGTCTGCACCAATGGCAGCGTGTTGCAGTAACAGGTTCAGGATTTCCCGGCTGGAAAAGCGCACCAGGTACGGCCCGACATCAATGGCGCTGAGTGAATCGCAGATGGCGGCAAGGATTTCGGTGTCGGCAATGCCGCAGGGTGCGCCGACCGCATCGAGGTCGAACTGCGTAAACTGCCGGAAACGCCCCGGATGAGGCTTGTCAGCCCGCCATACTTGAGAGACTTGGTAGCGCCTGAACGGTAGCGTGAGCTGCGGATATTGGCTGACAACCCTAGATAGAGGTACCGTCAGGTCGAAGCGGAGGCCGAGTTCCTCGTCTTCAGGATTCAAGACACGGAAGATCGACTGCTGTGCTTCCTGTCCGGCCGACCCGGAGAGCACGTCGAGATACTCGATCGCAGGAGTGTCGAGAGGCGCGAAGCCGTAGGTCTCGTAAACATTGCGAACCGTGTCGATCAGGCGCTGCCGCGCCAGCATCGTATCGGGCAGTAGGTCGCGCAGGCCCCGCGACAGCCTTGGCTTGATGCTCATGGAAAGCTAACTCCAACCATATCATGTGCTTGTCGTGTGCCCCAGTGCGCGGCTGCACTCCGAACACGGGTTCTGCCTGCCGTGCAGGTGCAGCCTCGATAAAGGCGCCGTAGCTTTGGCAAATTTGCGTAAATTCGTAACCTAGCGCTTGCCGCCCTGCGCCATAATTGGATAGGTTATTGCCATGTCACGCCTAACTTCATCACGCTCAAGACTTGTCTTGCCGCTCCTGCTCGGGTTGGTGGTTCTGACTACCGCCTTGTACGGTGCCGGGTTCTGGGATAAGAAGGACTTCAAGCAGTGGAGTCCCAAGGAAGTGGAGAAGATGTACATGGACTCGCCCTGGTCGAAGCGGGTTAGCATCCCGATGGGCTCGCCAATGGCTGCCTTTAGCGAAGGCGGTGCCGGCGCAGGCCGCCGCGGTGGCGGTGGCGGTGGCGGCGGTGGCGGCCGCGCCCCTGGTGGTGGCGGTGGCGGCGGTGGTCGCGGCGGTGGCGGTGGCGGCCAGATGCCTCAGCAGGCTCCGATGCTGAACCTGCAGGTTCGGTTCGACGATGCCGCTCCGATCAAGCACGCCAAGGTCAAGTTCAACATGGGTGAGAGCAGCGAGCTTACCCCCGCGATGCAGCAGTACCTAGATGCGCAAGAGCCGTACTACATTGTGGTCGTCGAGGGCCTGCCCGCGATTCTGGCTCGCTTTGAGGAAGAGCCGGAGAAACTCGCTACGACGGCTCGCCTGCGCCGCAAGAAGAAAGACGACATCTACCCGGCCAAAGTAGAGGTCGCGGCTAATCAGCGAGCCACTCTGAAGTACTTTTTCCCGCAGACCGACCCGATCGCACTTGACGACAAAGAAGTGGAGTTCTTCATGAAGTTCGAGCGCGAGATGATGGAGGGCCTGCGTCCGCAAGGTCAGGGTGCCGGAGGTAGACGCCCACAGGGCGGCCAGGGCGGCCAGGCTGGGCAAGGCGGCCAGCGCCAGCAGAGAGGTGCCGGCCAAGGCGGCGGCCAGGGTGGCCAGCGTGGCCAGGCCGGGCAAGGCGGCCAGCGCCAGCAGGGAGGCGGCGGTCAGGGCGGGCAGCGAGCCGGGGCTGGTGGTCGCGGAGCCGGGATGGCGATGGCCATATTCGGCAAGGAGATCAAGCGCAAGTTCCGCCTCAAGGATATGGTCTACAAGGGCGAGCTGGCCCTGTAACGATCGAGCTGCTCGGGTCGCTCGGTTCCTTATTCCCGAAGGCTGGCAGCTTCCTTCGGCAAGTTTGATTGATCGCAGCCAGCGCCCCAGCATTTCCGATTCCAAGCCAGCCGCCGGGCGCGAGCGGGCGAGGAAGGGTATGTGGGTGTTGTTGTTCGGCGGTCCAGAAGGGCCGCGATCTTCAACCGGAACCACTCTTCGGTCCGGCCTCCGTTGGCAAGTCGGTGAATCCGAAACACTCGGTACGTTACTGCACGCAGTAGCTCGCCGCACACGGGCTAGCACGGCAGAGCTGGGATATGGTCACAGCGTGTACCAGTCTTGTACCCTTGAATGCCAGTCATGAGCTTGTCTGTCAACTACGCCCCCCTCTCGCCGTTGGCATTCTTGGAGCGCAGCCTACTCGTTTATCCTGACAAGCCAGCGGTCGTCTACGGCGAGACCGTTTATGCCTACGCCCAGTACGGGGATCGGGTCTGCCGCCTCGGCGCGGCGTTGCGGAGTTGCGGAGTCAGCCGCGGTGATCGAGTTGCGATCCTAGCGCCGAACATTCCCCCGATGCTCGATGCGAAGTTCGGCCCGATGCGCATCGGCGCGATACTTGTTCCCCTCAACATCCGGCTCTCCTCGCGCGAAATCGCCTACATCCTGAACCATTCGGGAGCCAAGGTGTTGATCTTCGACTCAGAGTTCGCCGACACAGTGCGCGGACTCAAGCAGGACGTCTCGTCGGTCACGACGTATGTCCAGATCGTGGATGCCGCCGCCAAGGCCGAGGACATTCCCGGACCGGAGTATGAAGAGTTCCTGGCAGAGGCTCCATCGGATCCGCTGCCAGCGGTGGAACTCGACGACAGCGACCCGATCTGCATTAACTACACCTCCGGCACGACCGGATTCCCGAAGGGCGTCGTGTTTCACGCGCGCGGCGCTTGGATCAACGCGGTCGGCGAGGTGCTTGAGACGGGCATGAGCTGGCGCTCGGTCTATCTGTGGACGCTCCCCTTGTTCCACTGCAACGGCTGGTGCTTTCCTTGGGGCATCCCGGCTATCGGTGCCACGAGCGTCTGTCTGCGCAAGGTCGTTCCGGCGGAAGTCTATCGACTCATTGATCGCTGGGGCGTCACGCACATGTGCTGCGCACCGACCGTGCTGACTGCCCTGTACTCGAGCCCTGACGCGGAAGGCCAAGATCTCAGCGGCGTGACCATCGCCACCGCTGGCGCGCCGCCAGCACCGCAAGTCATTCGCACGATGGAGCAGATGGGCGCGCAGGTCCACCACCTGTACGGCCTGACCGAGACGTATGGCCCCTACACGGTGTGTGCCGAACAGCCCGGTTGGAGCGATCTCGATCCCGAGCAGCGAGCACGCGTCAAAGCGCGCCAGGGCGTGCCGTACGGGGTTGCTGGCGACGGATTGCGCGTCGTCGATGCCGAGATGCGGGATGTTCCTCGAGATGGCCAGACCATGGGAGAGGTTGTGATGCGCGGGAACATGGTCATGACGGGATACTACGACGATCCTGAGGCCACTGCCGCCGCGTTTCGAGGAGGCTGGTTCCACTCCGGCGACTTGGCAGTCTGGCACCCCGATGGCTATGTCGAATTGAAGGATCGCTCGAAGGACATCATCATCTCCGGCGCCGAGAACATTTCCAGCCAAGAGGTCGAGAAGGTCGTCATGGAGCATCCCGGCGTGCTCGAGGTTTGCGTCGTTGGGGTTCCGGACGAGAGGTGGGGCGAGGTGCCGAAGGCATTTGTGGTGCCGCGACCGGGGGCTGAGGTCTCGGCTGCCGCCATCATCGAATTCACTCGCGAGCGCCTTACGCACTTCAAGTGTCCGAAGCACGTAGAGTTCGGAGACCTGCCCAAGACCGCAACAGGCAAGATCCAAAAGTTCGTTCTGCGCGAGAGGGAGTGGCAGGGTAGCGGCGGCCGAATCAAGGGCTAGCGTCGCCCCGCATCCCAACTGGAGTGGCTGTCAGGCCACGGATCGCCGAAGCAAGCAGCACTCCGCAGACGCTGGTGACGAGAAGCGGCAATGCTGTTTGAATTGTCGTTGGAAACGCCTCATGCGGCGGGCTGCCCCAGTGATAGCGATATACCAGAGTGATCGCAAGGGCGCCCAAGATTGCAGAGCGCCCGATGCGCCAAGCGTTTGGCTGCCATTCCCGCGTGCCGCTTTGAAGTTGGTGGCTCGTTAGCCATCCGAACCAACCGGCAAGCCCGCCGAGCACGATCGCGATCGCAAGCAAGACGATGGCCCATGTGTCGGGGATCTCCCACCGGTTCGCTCTCTGAGCCACGGGCAGCTTCGTGCCCCCAAGGCCCCGCATAATGGCACGGGCGATCGTGCGGGCCCGTGATGTGCCAAGGTTGCCCAGCACCGCAACCGCGGAGTGGCTTCGCGGTGCGACGATGGCTGCAGTATGGCCACCCCAGATGTTGCCGGTGTGCTCAAGGATTAGATCTTCATCAAGCCAACCGGGATGCTCCTGAACACTCCAGCCTAGGTCATAGCCAGGTTCGAGGAGTTCCCACCAAGGACCACTGGAATGTAGAAACTCGAAGTCGCCCGGCTTCAGGTTTAGCAACACATCCAGGTATGCGGCCATGTCTGCCGCGCTGGCCTTTGCCAGCGAACTGCCGTTCCAGCCAAGAAAGCGTGATGGGCTGATCCGCACGCGAGCCCACTGCCACTCATGGGGAACGGCCGCAGCCTGCGTCCCTTGGCCGGAATCAGTCAAGCTTGCCTGCCTCATGCCCAGCGGCAAGAAGACCCTATGCCGCATGTAGTCGGCAAAAGGAATTCCGGACGTATGTTCGATGGTGGCGGCCAACAGGACGTAGTTGCTGTTGGCATAGGACACCGAATCTCCCGGTCGACCCTCGAGATCCGCATTCTTTAGGTGCTCGACGGCCACTTTCATGTCCAGATCATTTGGCGACAGGCAGCAGGGCAGGAGGAAGTCGTGCCTGCGGCGCAGGCCGCTGCGGTGCTGAAGCAGGTGGTTCAGAGTCACACCCGCCCAACTGGTGCCGGTGAGCCCGGGAAGCACCTCTGCGGTTCTCGAACTTCGCTCGATCAGCCCTTCCCGCTCTGCCCGCAAGACCGCAAGAGCAGTCAGTGCTTTGCTCAAGGAAGCCAACTCCACCGGGGTTTTCGCTGTCATTGCTCTCCTAGATTCAACGCTCTGTACGCCGTAGGCCCGCACCATTTCGATTTCGCCGTGCGCCACGGTCGCGAGAGCGAGACCGGGAATCTTGTTCAGCGCCATTTCCGCCCGAACATAGCGGTCAACCTCTGGGTTCGCAACTAGAGTGGGAATCCATGCCCAGAAGAGCATAGCGGCCAGAAGTGTCTCGCTGAGCACGCGCGAGATCGTAGCAGCCGACATGGCGAGGACATCTTGGCTGCCGAAGGGCGGCCTGCCCGCCGCGGCGGAATCGTCCCTGTCAGCCACAGCCCTTTAGGCCCCCTCCAACCGGCCCGTCTGGCCCTTGTTTCCGAATACTGTCCAAGCTGCAGGTCACCGCAGCATGGGCTTAGGCATCGCCCATCTCGGCAGATCTTGGGTCGCCTGTCTGGTTCATCCAGCTGATTAGCTTGCCGTGCAATCGCAACTTGACGTTGCGGGC
This sequence comes from Bryobacterales bacterium, assembly GCA_965207255.1. Taxonomy (GTDB): domain Bacteria; phylum Acidobacteriota; class Terriglobia; order Bryobacterales; family UBA6623; genus VXMF01. Next base: position 5,133,617 of record OZ242276.1, read on the forward strand.
CGCTGGGTCGTGAATGAGGTTGCTAGTCTCTCCGGGATCGTTCGCAAGGTCGAAGAGCTGAGAGTCCGCACGCGAATTGTAGCTGTACTTCCACTCACGCGTCCGGATAAGGCGCTGGAAGTTCGGAGGGCCCCCCGCGTCCCAAGCCGAGCGATCTCGCTCGGCAAACATGGGGCGTTCGAGATCCTCGCCGCCCTCGATGAAGGTCCGAAGGCTCCGCCCAGAGAGACCGGCGGGCACGCCACGTCCGAGATAGTCAAGGATCGTCGGTGCGATGTCGCACGATCCGGCCTGAGTCTGGATCGTCATTCCAGCCGGAATCCGGCCAGGGTAGCGCAGCACAAGCGGGACCCTAGTCGTCTCTTCGTACATCGTGTAGCTGGTCTTGCCGTACATTCCATGGCCGCCCTGCATGTCGCCGTGATCGGACGTGAAGACGACCAAAGTGTCGCGCGTTTGTTCGAGCCGATCCAGCTCGTCGAGGATGCGGCCGAGGTTGGCGTCCATCATCGACACCATGCCGTAGTAGACTCCCAGGTACTCGCGCAATCCTTCATCGCCGAGAAGCTGCCCGAAACGCCAGCCCACCGACCCACGGTCGACGTCCTGCACTGAGCCTCGATTGGCAGGCAGGGGAATGCGCATGCGCTCGTAGAGGCTGTAGTAGGGCTCGTTAATGGCCCATAGCGCGTGGGGTGCGGGAAAGCTCACCGTCATGAAGAACGACTGGCCGGCGAAGTCCCTCAAGGCCTCGATTGCGCGGTCGGCGATCCATGCTTCCTCGGTGTGCTCGAGCGGGACATCGGTGCGGCCGATCCAGCCATTCGTGGCACCCTTGCCGCCGTACTTGGCGTTCGCAGCCTTCACCGCCTCAATCGAGAAAATCGGCCTGCCTACCCTGTTGAGCGGCCCGTCCGGAGGTGCGGGCATTTCCCGTCCGATCGACCGGAAGTGTTGCCGGTAGTTCTGCTCCGGGTCGTGCGCGTAGGCTGGCACGCGAGTCTTCACCCCCAAGTGCCACTTGCCGAACTGCTTGGCAACGTATCCGGCCTCCATCAGCGACTGCTCGGTTGTCGGAAGGTCTGGATCCAGTCCGGGATTGTCGTTCCGAAGGTTTCTGATGACTCCGTGCTGGTGAGGGAAGAGCCCTGTCATGAGCGACGCTCGTGTCGGGCTGCAGAACGGGGTTGGGCAAAGGGCATTCTCGAAGCGGACTCCCTGGCGTGCCAGTCGGTCTATGTTCGGCGTCCGGATGACTTCGTTGCCGGCGCATTCCAGTGCCCGATGGTGAAGCTGGTCGGAAATGACGAGCAGGACATTCGGCGGCTGGTCCGCGCCCAAGGCTGAAGACGCCATGGCGCCAGAGATCGCAGAGAGGGCTGATCGGCGAGTGATTGCGGACATTGCGGTTCGGGCGCGCTTCGGATTTGTGTGCGGAGATGGCCGCGCGGGCACGATTCCAAGCGATTTGCGGGCAGAGCCTGCTATGTCAATTCTGGCACCTAGGTGTTCCTCGTTTCCAGATCGACAATGTGCAGAGTCCGCCGAAGCAAGGATTCAAGCGTTGCCGAGGTTCCCGGCCCGCGGATCGCTCGTGTCGTTCATCCACTCGACCAAGGCGGCGTGGAGGTGCAATTTCGCGCTGCGGGCCGCGGGCTCGTCTATCAGGTTGCGAGTCTCTCCCGGATCTTTCGACAGTTCGTAGAGCTGAGAGTCGCCACGCGAATGGTAGCTGTACTTCCAGTCGCGCGTGCGGATCAATCGCTGGAAGTGCGGAGGGCCTTGCGAGCCCCGGGCCGAGCGGTCCCGCCCAGCAAACATTGGGCGATCGAGATCCTCCCTGCCCTCGATGAAGGGCTTGAGGCTTCGCCCGGAGAGAGTCTCCGGTATCTGGAGTCCGAGATAGTCCAAGATCGTGGGCGAGATGTCGCAAGTTCCGGCCTGCGTCTGGACCGTTTTGCCGGCCGGAATGCGGCCCGGAAAACGCAGCAGGAGGGGGACCCTGGTCGTCTCCTCGTACATCGAGTAGCTGGTCTTGTCATACATCCCATGGCCTCCCTGCATGTCGCCGTGGTCCGCAGTGAAGACGACCAAAGTGTTGTCGGCTTCGCCGAGCCTATCGAGTTCGTCGAGAATGCGGCCGAGGTTGGCATCCATCATCGACACCATGCCGTAGTAGACTCCCAAGTACTCGCGCATCCCGTCATCGCCTAGCAGCTGCCCGAACCGCCAAGCCGGCGTACTGCGGTCGACTTCCCGGACCGAATTGCGATTTGCGGGCAACTGGATGTCCAGCCTGCGGTGGAGGCTGTAGTAAGGCTCATTGATCACCCAGAGAGCGTGGGGGGCAGGGAAACTGACTGTCATGGAGAACGGCCTGCCAGCCAGTTCTCCGAGAGCCTTGACCACCCGGTCGGCGATCCACGCTTCCTCTGTGTGCTCGACTGAAACGTCCGTCCGTCCGATCCAGGTGTTGTTTGGCCCGTCGCCATCGTACTTGGCGTTCGCAGCCGTTACCGAGTCGACTGCAAGAATCGGCCTGCCCACTCGGCTGAGCGGGTCATCGGCAGGAGCGGGCATCCCTCTTGCGATTGCTCGAAAGTACTGTCGATAATCCTGCTCCGGATCTTGGGCGTATGCTGGCACGCTCGTCTTAACGCCCAGATGCCACTTGCCAAATTGTCGGGCAACATAGCCAGCGTCGGTGACCGCCCCCTCGGTAGTCGGCAGGTCTGGGTCCAGCCCTGGGCTGTCCTTGCCGAGGTTGGTGACGATTCCGTGCTGGTGGGGGAACAGCCCGGTCATCAGGGAGGCCCTGGTGGGACTGCAGAACGGGGTCGGGCAAAGGGCGCGCTCGAAGCGGACGCCTTGGCTTGCCAGCCGGTCGATGTTGGGCGTCCTGATCACCTCGTTGCCTGCGCATCCGAGCGCGCGGTAGTGGAGCTGGTCCGAAACGACAATCAGCACATTCGGGGGCCGGTCATTGCCCGCAGCAGCGGACGCCAAGGCGCCGGAGATGGCTGTCAGAGCTGATCGGCGGGTTAGTGCAGGCATGGTCTTGCGACGCTGTCGTGGAGGTTGAATGCCAGCGCCAACGCTTAGCGATGTGCCAGATTCGTCAAGGTTTTCTGGCCTCAATCCTACACCACCAGACTTGTCGCAGACCGCACCTAGAGCCTGACCCGGAGCGGGGTTCCTCGGTCCTATGCCCGTTTCGCCGTGCCCCATGATCGCAAGTGCAAACCCGGGCACCTCGTCCAGTGCGGCTTCCACCCGGACGTAGCGGTCAATCTCACGGTTCGCAAGCAAGGTGGGAATCCATCCACCGAACAGTGTCGCGGCCCGCCGGGTCTCGTGCGCCACGTGCGAGATCGTACTAGCCACCCATAGCGGGTGCATCTCGGCTGCCGCGCCGCCTCGGGCAGGGCTCTTTGCACAACGACTTGTTGCGAGAGCCGCAGCCGAGACGCGCAGCAGGAAGAGGGCTCCGCATGATCGATGCCGCGAGCGGTTTGCCGTGGCGCTGGCTGCATGAGGCTGCCAGCCGGTCCCATCGCATGGAACCGCTACAGCGCTAGGCGAGCAACCACCGAGCGATCAAACGCGGAATCAACACTCGGGCCGGCGGGCAAGCTACGCCAGCGGACAGCCCACGATTGTGACGCGCTCGGTAAGGGCACGCTAGACGCGGGCTAGTTCGATCACGCCGTTCGCCTTGTCGAGCCTCGTCACCCTGAACGAGTGGACCGACCCCGATGTCAGCTCCTCCTGCTCGGCGGTTTCCTCCGAATCCGCGGGGGGCGGTCCGCCGTCGTCCGTACCCCTCCAAGCCGACTCCAACATGGTTTTCAGCGAGCCCAAGTCAGAAGTCTGCCCCAGCGCGACGTCCTTCTTGGAACCGCTCTTGGGCTTGATCGCGCAGATCCCCGTCACGCCATCGCCGATTTCGACGGTCGCTTTGTCGCCCTCGATCTTCGCGATCCGTCCCGTCAAGACTTCACCGACTGTCATCTGAGCCATCGCCGACTCGACTTCGGTCGGCTCGAGTTGTTTCATGCCCACCTTGAGCTTGCGGTTCTCGGAATTGATCTCCAAGATCTTGACGGTGACATCTTGCCCCTCGCGGAGCACTTCTGCGGGGCTGTTGAGTCGTCTGGCGGAGGTGATATCGGAGATATGCAGCAGGCCGTCCACGCCGTCGGCGATGTTCACGAACGCGCCGAAGTGCATGATCTTGCGGACAGTGCCGGTCGTGACGCTATTGACTGGGTGTTCTTGCGCGAGTTTCTTCCACGGGTCGCCGAGAGCCTCTTTGAGGCTCAGTCCGATGCGCTTGCGCTTGACGTCCACGTTCTTGACGAGCACTTTGACCACATCGCCGACCTGAACTAGCTCGCTGGGATGCCGGACCCTCTGCGTGTACGACATGTCCGAGATCCGAACCAATCCCTCCACGCCGGGGAGCACTTCGACAAAGACCCCGAATTCCTTGAGCTTGGTCACCGTACCCTCGATGGTCTCGTCGACGAAGATACGATCTGCGACTTGATTCCACGGCTCCGGCAGTGTCTGCTTCAGGCCAACACCGATCTTTTGCGACGAGCGGTCGATCTTCAGAATCTTGACTTGAAGCTTCTGCCCTAGGTGCAATTCGTCCGCTGGGCTCTTGATGTGGCGCCACGCGATATCGCTGATGTGCAACAGACCGTCAATGCCGCCGATGTCCACGAACGCTCCGAATTCGCGCAGGCTGCGGACTGTGCCGGGGACCGTCTCGCCGACGTTGAGGTTGGCCAGAGCCTCTTCGCGTGAACGGTGGCGCTCCTCGTTCAATACGGCCCGCCGGTCGAGAACGACGTTGCGGTCGGCCTCGTCAAACTGGACGATGCGCGCGCGGATCTCTTGGCCCACCAGCGCTTGCAGTCCTTCCTCACTCCTCTCGCCGGAGCGCGATGCAGGCATGAATGCGCGGACACCGACATCGACAGAGAGTCCGCCCTTGGTGGTGCCGGTAACTTTGCCTAGCACAGTGCTGCCCGTGTTGAAGGCGGCCTCGAGTTGAAACCAGCTGCTTGGTCGTTGGGTCTGCAGGCTACTCAGCTGCAGATAACCCTGATGCGACTGGCCGGTAACGATTACCTCTAGCGTTTCGCCGATCTCGGGCTGCTCGCCAGACTGCTTGTCGGACTGCTTGCTGGGCTCCAGCGGAAGGAACGCCTCGGCCTTCTGGCCGATATCGACGAAGACACCGTCGTGGCGCTTGCTCACCACCGTGCCGCGAATCAGTTCCTTGGTGGTCTCGGGGGCCTCTGCCGGTTGAGCCGCCGAGGTCTTGACGATTTGGTCATAACCGACATCGTCGGGGATCTCGATGTCGTCGTCATCATCCAAGAAGTCGTCGTCTGTTGGCTCGCCAGGCATAGCTGGCATAGCCGGTGCGCCGGGCTGCTGCGGGCTGGCTGCGGACTTCTCTTGGCGTTCCGGTTGCAACTCCGCCCGGGCTGTGCCCTCGGCGGCGGCGGCTGGCACGGATTCGGCCGGGCTGCTCTCGATTGGTGGCTCCTGCAACGTCGGTGCGGCGCTGTCAGCCGCGGAGTTGGTAGGCAACGCTGGGACGTCCGGGTTCACTCGCTTCTCCAATAACTTTCATTGTTCCACAATCTAGGGCACACAGCATTGTTGCCCGGCGTCTTCGCTTTGCGCACACCGCCGCCACCGTCGCGTCGGACAGCCCACTTGGGCTCGGGTGGTGACGCTTCTGGCGTTCGCTCGATTGCGCGAGAGGTATCTGCTCAAAGCCAAGAATCAAAGGCCGCCCTGCCGGCATAGCTGGCGCGCGGGCCTAACTCAGATTCGATCTCAAGCAGACGGTTGTACTTCGCCACGCGGTCGCTGCGACAAGTGGACCCAGTCTTGATCTGGCCGCCGCCACAGGCGACTGCCAAGTCCGAGATGGTTGTGTCGGATGTCTCGCCTGAACGGTGCGAAATGATGAACGTGTAGTCGTGGTCGCGTGCCAGTTGAATGCAATCCAGCGTTTCGGTGACAGTGCCGATCTGATTGAGCTTGATCAGGATAGAGTTGCCCAGGCCGTCGGAAATCCCCGCTTGAAAGATCTTCGGATTCGTCACGAACAGGTCGTCGCCAACTAGCTGCAGCCGGTCGCTCAAGCGCTCCGTGCCGGCCTTCCAGCCGGCATGATCCACTTCTGAGAAGCCGTCCTCCAGAGATATCAGCGGATACTTGGCGGCCCAGTCGGCCCACATCGCGGCCATTTCGTCGGCATTGCGGCGACTGCCGTCGGACTGGTCGAAGACATAGTCTCCGTTACCGCAGAACTCGCTCGCCGCGGCATCGAGGCCGATGAAGATCTCCTCTCCCGGCTCGTAGCCCGCCTTGCCGATGGCGTCTACCAACAGCTCCATCGGTTCTTCGTTCGATTTCAGTTCTGGCGCGAAGCCGCCCTCATCGCCTACCGCAGTGCCATAGCCCTTGGACTTGAGGATGCCCTTCAGCGCGTGGAACGTCTCGGTCGCGGCCCGCAGTCCCTCCGAGAACGTGCCGAGCCCGATCGGCAGGATCATGAACTCTTGGATGTCCACGTTGTTGTCGGCGTGCTGGCCGCCGTTCATGATGTTGAACATCGGCACAGGGAGGGTGTAGTGGTCGAGTTCGGCGAGTCGCTGGTAGAGCGGCAGGCCCTGCTCTGCGGACATGGCATGGGCTACCGCCATCGACACGCCGAGAATCGCGTTCGCGCCCAAGCGGCCCTTGTTGTCGGTTCCGTCTAGGGCGATCAGTTGGGCGTCGACCGCTCTTTGATCCCCGGCTTCAAAGCCCTTCAGGGCTGCGAGGATCTCGCCGTTGACATTGTTCCTGGCATTGAGCACGCCCTTGCCTGAATACCGTCCCTCGTCGCCATCGCGCAGTTCGACTGCCTCGTTGATGCCGGTGGATGCGCCGGACGGGACGCGAGCGGAGCCCTTGGCCCCTGATGCCAGTTCGGCAGCAACTTGGAGCGTGGGGTTGCCTCGGGAGTCCAGTATTTCCAAGGCCTTTAGGCTGGTGATGGCTGACATAGGGTTTCCTCGCGTGGAAAGCAGCCGAGCCGCAGGCGCGGCAGAGCTGGGGCGGTTCCGGACGGCTCGGCCCGGGGCCTCAAATCACAAGCGTAACACGGTGCCCGCCCCGTCCTCGGGTGTTCCGACGCGGACCTGCCAATACCCGCGTCACACCTGCCGGAAAGGCTTTTCGGGCGCTGGCGAGGAGCAACAGACTTGCGGTTGGGGCTGTGCGCTAAGCGCAGCGGCCGCCGGCCGCGCGGCCCCAACCGCGCCTTGATTTGGTCGAACTTGGTGCTCGTCACGCGTCAGAGGCCCCGGCGGGATGACATTCGCCTCAATTGGGCTTGCCTAAGTCCGTCAGCGAGTCGTTCAGGGCCTCGCGGATTCCGGGGAATCTGTCCCCTGATAAGATCGAGTCGTGGCCTTTGTACCTGTCGAAAAGGCTCTGGAAGAACTGCGCCAAGGTCGAATGGTCATCGTCGTCGACGATTCTGATCGTGAGAACGAAGGCGATCTGACCGTTTGCGCCGAACACGCGACGCCCGAGGCGATCAACTTCATGGCCACCTATGGACGGGGCCTGATCTGCTTGGCATTGACTGAGCAGCGTCTCGACCATCTAGCAATCCCCCTGGTTTCCCAGCGGAACACTTCGATGTTCGGCACCGCCTTCAGCGAGCCGATCGATGCCGCGGAGGGGGTGACCACCGGCATCTCGGCGGCGGACCGGGCGCACACCATCCGGGTGGCCATCGATCCCGCCACCAGGGCGATGGACCTCGCACGCCCCGGCCATGTCCAGACCTTGCGTGCGCGGCGCGGCGGCGTTTTGGTCAGGGCTGGCCAGACCGAGGCTGCCGTGGACCTGGCCCGGCTGGCCGGTCTAATCCCGGCAGGCGTGATCTGCGAAATCATGAAGGACGACGGCACCATGGCCCGCGTGCCCGACTTGCTTGAGTTTTGCAAGGCGCACGGTCTGAACATGCTGACTGTGGCGAGTCTGATCCGTTACCGGCTCGAGCACGAGACCTGCGTGCATCGGGTCGGCCGCGGCGTGATCGACACGGAATTCGGCGAGTTCCGAGTCTTTGCCTATGGCACTGACTTGGACGACGAAGTTCATCTGGCACTGATCAAGGGGGAGGTCGACTCTGTCGATTCCGCATTGGTTCGAATGCACTCCCACGATCTCTTCGGAGACGTCTTCGGATCCAAGGCCAATCCGGGCTACCGGCAAGTCCACGACTCGCTAAGGATGATTTCCGACGAGGGTTGCGGTGCGTTGGTGTACCTTCACCACCGAGCGCTGGGATTTGGTTTGGACGACGTTCCCGGCGGCGGCCAGATCCGGCCGCATCCCCAACTCACTCCCGATTCCACAGCCGGGCGCGGCTCGCGATCCCAGTACCGCGTCGGGCTTGGGGCTCAGATCCTCAAAGATCTTGGCTTGCAGCGAATTCGCCTGCTGACCAACAGACCGCGCCGCGTGGCCGGGCTTGAGGGTTTCGGAATCCAGATCGTCGAACAGTTGCCGATCCGTCCCGCGGCCACACGGACTCCAGCTAAAGCCTAGGGCGTCGAGCCGGCACCTGCGAACCCTTCGGGCAGTCCCCCGGCTTGCATCGCCTGCCTCTCCCGTTCGGCGATCCGCTTGTGCAATTCGCGCTCGCGCTTGGCCTCCCTAGCCTTGCCCAGCCGCTGGTATACGCGGGCCAAACGGTAATGCGGCTTGGACGAGTCGGGATTGAGTTCGACAGCCCGCTCGAGGTGCTTTTCGGCCTCAGCGAAGTCGCGCTGTTTCTCGAGCAGCACGCCCAACTCGAAGTGCGATTCCCAGTACTCGTCGCTCCTTTCGAGCGATTCGCGCAACAGGGACTCGATCTCGGCCATGGCGGCCTCGTCCCTGCTCGCTCCCAGCTTCGCCTGCAGGGCTTGGCCATACAAGAACGGTCCGAAATGGTTCTTTGAGTGTTCACTGTGGAACACCTTCATGCGCCCCACGACTTCGTCCATGCGGTCCGAAGCGTGCTGCAGCAGGCGCCCGAGGAAGGCGTGCGGCTGCTCGAGTCCCGGTGCCAGCTCGGCTGCGCGGAGGAAGTGATCCACGGAGTCTTTGAAGCTGCGCTGACCGTAAGCGGCGATGCCAAGGCCGATTTCCAGAGCGGCGCTTTTGTCGAAGAACTTCCGTCCGGCTTGAAACGCTGCTGTGGCGGCATCGAAGTCTTGCTGCCGCAGGTGGAAATAGCCTAGATCGTAGTGCAGCGATTCCTCGTACGGCCCGTGTTGGACAGCGAGCCGCAAATGTTTCAGTCCGCGCTCGAGATCGGCCGCCATGGTGTACGCTTTGCCAAGGGCGTTGTGCAGAGGCGCTGACTCGCCGTGCTGGAGCGCATCTCGGCCGACCTCGGCCGCACGCTTGGGCATGTCCGCTTGCAGGTACAGCGAAACCGTCCTTAGGTAGGCATCGCGGTTCCGCTCCGACTGGCGAGCAAACTTTTCTTCCCATGCTGCTGCTTCGGCCCAGTTGCCGTAGTTGGTGTGGAACATAGCCAACGCATGCTGGATGACCGGGTCCTCGCCTCCAAGGCGGGCGGCCTCGGCGGCGTGCCTCGAAGCCTGCGCATGCAGGTTGAGCATGGAGTAGGTCTGCGCCAGCCCGATCCAGCCTCGGGGCTCGTTAGGATCTTTCTCGACGGCACGCTCGAGAAACTCTTGGGCGGTCGGCAAGTCGCGGGTCTGCAGCGCCATCAACCCGCGCCGGACCAGCGCTTCCGCTGTCGGCCCGTCTTCTTGTGCACTGCCAGCGAACACCCCCAGCGTTAGCGCTGCAGCGGCTAGCCCCAGTCGAATCGGTGCCACTGAATTTCACTATAGAGTTTCTTGCGATCGCATGGTCGGCATTCTGGCAGGCCAAGCGTCCGCTACACTGCATTCGATGACTCGACGCGCCCTTGTGTTACTCGCTGCCTGCCTGGTGTCAATTGGCTGTTCCACCCAATCCACTGCCGAGCGGCCGAATATCCTGTTTGCGATCTGGGACGACGTTTCGTACCCGCATGTCTCTGCGGCTGGCTCCAAGATGGTCAACACGCCAGCCTTCGATCGCGTGGCGGCGGAGGGCAGTCTGTTTCGCAACGCGTATGCTCCGGCACCGGGCTGCAGCCCGACCCGCGCTGCATTCCTGACCGGGCGGCATATCTGGATGATCGAACAGGCCGGCACTCACGCGAGTTCGTTTCCAACGACCTACATCTCGTATCAGGACCTGCTCGAAGAGGGCGGCTATGCGATCGGCTACACCGGCAAGCCCTGGGGGCCGGGCCGCTGGGACAAGTCCGGCAGGACGCGGAATCCGGCGGGACCCGCGTTCATGGAGCGGACCCTAGACCCGCCGTACAGCGGGATCAGGGATTGGGACTATGCCGGGAACTTCGAGGACTTCTTCGAGGCCAAGGGGCGCGGACAGCCGTTCAGCTTCTGGGTCGGCGGCAGCGAGGCGCACCGCCGCTTCGAGAAGGGCTCGTGGAAGGCCGCGGGCAAGCGCCTCGAAGATGCGGAGGTGCCGCCGTTCCTGCCCGACACGCCGGAGGTCCGCGAGGACCTGCTGGACTACGCGGTCGAGATCGAATGGTTCGACTCGCAAGTGGGGCGAATCTTGGATTTTCTCGCCGAGCGGGGAGAACTTGACAATACGCTGGTGATCTTCACCGCTGACAACGGGATGGCCTTTCCGCGAGCGAAGGCGAATCTATACGACTACGGCATACACATGCCGCTGGCGGTGCGCTGGGCCGGACCGGGCCGCAGCGGCCGAACGCTCGACGATCTGGTGCAATTCGTGGATCTGACGGCGACGATTCTTGATGTTGCCGGGGTGGCCCATCCGGGGGGAGCCAGCGCTCTGGCCGGGCGGAGCATTCGTGACATCTTGGAATCGCAAGCGGATGGCATGGTGGATTCGAGCCGGACACGCGCGTTTTCCGGGCGCGAGCGCCACTCGTCGTCGCGCTGGAACAATCTGACCTACCCGCAGCGATCGATGCGGACTCCAGAGCACCTCTACATCCGCAACTTCAAGCCTCAGCGCTGGCCAGCCGGTGCGCCGCAGAAATACCGCGCCGACGGAGGTGGCCTAGAAGAGATGCACATGGCGTATCACGATATTGATGCTTCGCCGACGCTGACCCGGTTGATCGAGGGCAGGGAGGAGGAAGGCGTGGGGCGTTATTTGGACTTGGCGGTCGGCAAGCGTCCCGCAGAGGAGTTGTTCGACCTTGCTGCGGATCCTGGGTGCATCGACAACTTGGCTGACCAGCCCGAGCACGCCGACTTGCTCAAGGCTTTGCGGGAAGAGCTTGACGCCTACTTGGTAGAAACGGGGGATGCGCGAGCCACTGGCAACGGTCGGATTTGGGACGAGTACGTCCGGTATTCCTCGATTCGGCAGTTTCCGAAGCCTAATGGTGCCGGGCCGGAATACTAGGGTTGCAATCGAGACTTCCCAGCTGATGTACCCCCTGCACTCATGGCACCGTCAGTTGGCCGCGCTCGGGCCATATACGTAGGGCAACCCCTACCATCAATCGAGAATTGGCGGAACTTACTGCGCAATAGTACGTTACAACACGGGACGAACCACGGAACGTCAAGTTGCTGCTTGGGATGGCAGCAACTGCTTCGCAATGCTGTCGATGGCCGACAATATGCCTTGCACCTCGAGGCTAGCACGCACCTCGTTAGACAGCCTTAATTGACTTGCATTTGGGAGTCTTTCCGTCATTCCCGCCGCCAAGCCCCGTGCGAACTCCTCTGCGCGTCCGCAAAGCTCCGCCAGTGCGAGGTGTTGTCCATCGTTGCTGTCAAATCGCGGGATCGGCACTTTGCGCAACGGATGCAGATGAAAATCGCGGCCGCTCTCCCTAGACTCGAGAAACGCTCGCAGGAGGCAAGGCGCGTTCAGCAAGGCCGTCAGGTAGCCAGCTTCCTCGACGCTGTCCGCAACGTGCCAGTACAGGGTGTCGTCTGCGAATCCGTCGCCGACTTGGGTCCGGGCGGCCCGCATTACATCGCCGGATTTTGGGTATAGCACCATGCGTTTGCTGGATGTCCGAAATTGCGGTTGCGAGGACAGTTTCCCGGCGAAGTCAATCTGCTCCGCCAACGTCTGAGGTGTGTTCTTGCCCTTCCCACAGAGCCTTCGGTAAATCCCGTCCAAGGACTCCCAGCCAGCTTCTTCCGACGCTGAGTCCAGATCTAGACTGCCTTGTTCATTCAACGGTATGATCGCTTGAGTGATCCGTGCGGAAGCGACAAACAGGAGCGTGTCGGGTGATCGATACAACGTTGACAGCCATCGCTTTGGAATCTCGACGTCTTGGGCGGTGACTTGGTTCCATGGGCTATGGAGCGATGTCCTCGTACGCACTCTGATCCGCTGTAACGCCTGCGGGAATACGTCTTCCGCAACGAGAAGCACATGCGGGAAGATCGCTGCCCCGCGCTTGAAGACCCCGGCGTAGTCCGAAGGTGCCTGAGGCAGGGAGACCGGCACAGCCTGGAACTGGATGCGATCTCGCACCGCGGCCCAGTGCTCTAGGGACTGCGGCTTCCTTGGCTGGTCTTGACTGTTCGATAGCGAGCGTAGCCTAGCCTCCAGACGCGGTGTCTCTGCCGACGTACGCTGGTCGGCCGTCAGCGGGGCCGCTGTATGCGGTCGCTCGTCGAGCCGACAATGTTCCATCAGCAGGCAGCATCGTCGAGCGTCACCGCCGCCGAAGGGTTGAAGCGATTCCAAGTCTACGGTTTGCGCCAGTGTCTCGCCGTGTTTCTTTCGAAATCGCTGCCAGTGGCCTGCCCGTAGCGCCGACTTCTTTACCAACCAGACCGCCGGATCTGTTGCGGGAGCATTGAGGTAGAGCTCCCTTGATCGCAAGATGAAGAACGTTGCAATGTCGAGATTCGGAGCCTGCTTCCCGCCTGCTTGCAGCCCCATGCTTCTTGCCAGTTTCTCCATAGTGCGTTTGCGCTCTGGCTCCTGTATGCCGGACAACGCGACCCATGGCGGATTGGCGACGATTCGATCTATCTTGTGATCCGAAAGCAGGTGGGGCGCGGCGACGTTCACTGCGTACCACGTCCAATCCGAATTGCCTTCCGCGCCAATCGCCGCTTCCAGCTCGTCTCTACTGCGCCGCAGGTCTTCGCGTCGCTCTTTTGGAATCGTATTTAGAACTGCGCGTGGCACGGGCTCCCCGCTAGCCGGCGCCTCTACCAGACGCCTCATGCTTTCGGCAAACCCCTCCTGCTTGACGAATTCCACCGGGATCAGGATTTCGCGATCCCGAGGCGTCACCAGCCGCATCGAGCCTTCGACGTGACCGAATAGCGATGTCTTGTCCTCACCGGTCAGCAGAGAATCTCCCAGATGTAGCCGCAGTGCGGACTCGCCCGCACTTGGCTCTGCCGGGAAGGCTCGCATCAGATTCGCTTTTGCGATCTCAATGGCGACAGGATGCACGTCGATCCCGTTCAGCAAGAGCGCCGCGACATCAGTTCTCTGGGTCGGCCTGAGATCCCGCATGGCAGGGGCCTGTAGTATCCTCAGCGCCGCATGGTAGAGGAACGTACCCGAGCCACAGGAAGGGTCCAGCACGCCGCGCCCCTTGAACTCGGTCCGGTTCTGGATCGCGTCTTCTGCTCCTTCGATCGCGTCTTTCAGCCACTGGTCATCCAAAACCTGCTCGACCATCATGGCCGCCAACCAGTTTGGGGTGTAGTACTCTCCAAATACCTTGCGGTCCGCCGTCGGGACGAACTCCTCATAGAGAACCCTCAGCACATCCCCGTGCCGACGGCGCCAGTCGTAGCGGCTGACGGTGTTCCACAGTTCCTCCGTCCATTCCGCGACCTGCGGCCAGGCGAGTATCCACGACGCGAACCCATCCTTCAACGCCACCTTCCAGACATTCTTCCGATGCATCGTTGAGCACGTCACCATGCGGGCAATCGCGATCAGGAGTGAATGCGTAACGAACAGACGGTCGGGGGCAGCCCTGCCTTTCGGCGACATGCCCGAGACGCGCAGCATTTCGTGCCACAAGGCACGCTTGGTGTCGGTCTCACTGCGGATGTTCGCTGGCATTTCCGCATACAGGTGTGCCAGTTCCTTCTCCTTGCCCGCGAACAAGTGGCTGGGGTCTGCCGGAATCCACTCCAAGCCCACCGGCTCCCGTTCGAGCCAGCCCTTAAGCCTTGAAATCAGATCGGTTGCACCACCGGGCATAGGCCCCGAGTGCAATAATCTCCGTCTCTCAACTGCGTCTGGGGCATGGGGGTACGAGCAAACGTACCAGTGTTGTCCGTCCGTGACGATGCCAGTCCACTCCGCATCACACGACAGTTCCTCGCCTGCCAGCGGAAGCCGCCCGAGTTCGCTCCCGATCTCCTCCGTGACGTACCGCTCCATCTGTTCACGTGGAGATTCCGACATCGCGGATTGTGCCTTGCTAGGATCGGCGGCTTTCCCCCTTGCCTTCGTCTCGACGATGGTCCGATAACGCGGCAAATAGAGATCGATACGGCCGTTTCCTGCCGGATGCTCGCGCTCGATTTCCGAGGAATTGATGCCGAGCTCAGAGAGCAAGGCGGAGATGTCGGCAACCACATTTCCTTCGCGGCTGTATCTCGCAGAGCCGGCCAACAGGCTGTTCGCGAGATCGACTGCCTGCTCGGGCGGATGTTCTTGCTTGCTCAGCAACATATCGCTATCGTCGGACCCTGGCCTGTCAGGTTCACAGCAATCAAGCCTGTGATCGCACTCGAGGAAATCCAGCCAAAGGACTTGGCCGGTGGTGTTGGGCCGCCTCTGCAATTAGGCAGTCTGTTTGCTAGACCGCTCCGAGTCCCGCGTCGCCTCCCGTTCCTCCCACAGACACCGAGATTCCTTCGCGAAGGTGGTGCTGTGCTGGCTGCATCGTCGACATTGCGAACTACCTGCTCAGCCACGGCTCCGTTCTCCACTTGCCCTTCGTGCGTCTCCCGGCGGGACCGGTCTGCAAATTCGGCGCCGCTCTGCTCCTCCATCTTACGCGCCTGATAACGGCATCTGGGATCTCTCGGCTCGGCGATGCTTCCGCGACAGACTCTCGCTAGCGCCACTCCTGCAACCTCTGGCCTTGCCCGTTCAAGCTTCCCGGGGGATGACAGCAGGTGCTTTCTGGAGTCTGTTGGTCGGGGTAAGGAACAGTGCCGTTTTTGTGATGCGCGATGACAGCGGGGCAGATCAATTGGCATGATTTTCTCTTGATCACTGCGTTTTATCATAGCAACACTGATTACATTTTTGCAAAATTTTCGTATATTCTCCGGAATTCCTGCTCTGGTGCGCCTCGATGAAGGTAGTGGAGTGCTCATGATTGGAGTGCATTGATGGGAGCCTGAGCTGCACGGCGCGATGAGGTGCGACGCAGGCACTCAACAGTAGAGCCTTAGGATGCCCAGAGACACTTTGCACCGTCGAGAATTCCCTTGAGCAGAGGCCAGAATTGGGCTTGTAGGGCGCCGGCTTGAGCCTGTTACGACACAACCACTCTTCCAGCTAACAATTCCTTGTACCAATTTGAAGCACCACAGATGACGGCCACTGGTGTCACACCCAATACAGCAGCCGGATTGCAACTCGCAGGATCGGCCAGAATATCTCTCCGAACACGTACCATGCCAAGACGAGTCCCAAGAAGCCGAAGGTCTGGTCCCGAGTGAGGTCGAACCAGCGTCGCGCCGACTGTTCTGGCACGAACAGTGCGATCACCGTGTTCCCGTCGAGCGGGTGGACTGGCAGCAGGTTAAACGTCATCAGCAAGAGGTTTTGGGTGAACAAGATGCTGACGAACTGGGCGATGGGAGCGTAGTCGCCGCTGCCTTCAATCACAGCGAAGAACGTAATCGAAGCGGGGACACTGAACACGCCCAAGGCAATTCCGACATTGATCGCAATGGCTGCCAGCAGGGTGAGCAGCAGGTTCGCACCAGGCCCGGCCAGCGCCATCCAGCCCGCCCTGCGCGGGTAGCGATGCTCCCACAACGGGCTATACGGTGCCGACGCCCACCCGAGCATCCAATTGCTGAGGGCGAAGGTTATCAGGGGGGCGGCTATGGTACCAATCGGTTCCCGGCGCACGTGTGGGATCGGGTTTAGGGTGACTTGGCCAGCAACTGCGGCCGTGTCGTCTCCGCCCCATGATGCGACCAGCGCGTGGGCGGCTTCGTGGCACGTGAGCGACAGTAGGAATGCCACGTACCACAGGCCCCCGAGGGCCAGCATCTGAGGGTCCATATGAGGCCCAGTGTAGCCAATCGACCCGGATCGCCAATCAGGGGTGAGATCTGTGTCAGATCCGACCCTCGCTTACCTAGAGCGCCCTGCCTCTTGCAGCCGGCGCAGCTCTGCGAGCAGGTCCGCTCTGACCTGCGGACGGGCTGTCGCGAGGTTTCTGCGCTCGTTAGGATCCTCGCTCAACAGGTAGAGTTGCATCTGCTCGGCTTCATTCGGCCCCAGCGCGCTCCCGCGCGGCGTGGAGAAACCCCCGCTGCCGTCCCCCAAGATGAGCTTCCAGTTCCCCCTGCGGATCGCGAATACGCCGCGTTGGCTGTGGTGGACGATTTGCTTCCGTAGATACGATCCCCTGCCGAGTAGCAGCGGCGCCAGGCTGAAACTGTCCTCGCCGGAGTCCTCCGGCATTGTAAATCCAGTGATTTCACTGATCGTGGCAAATACATCAGTCAGGCAGATCGTGGGCTCGGATACGCTTCCGGGCTCGATCTGACCGTCCCAGCGCATCACGAACGGAACACGGTGGCCTGCCTCCCAAGCGTCTGCCTTCAGACCTCGCCACGGTGCGTTGGGTACATGGGAGTACAACTCGGTCACCGTCGAGGTGGCACCAAAGCTGCCGATTCCGCTGCGAGCGGGAGAGCCATTGTCCGACGTGAACAGCACGATAGTGTTCTGGATCGCGCCCGTGCGTTCGAGGACTTCCACGACCTTGCCCAATGTCGAGTCCATCTGGTGTACCCAATCGCCGTAGGGCCCCGCTTCGCTGGAACCGTGATTGGCTGCATTCGGCACGATCGGAGTGTGCGGGCCGAGCAGTGGCATGTAAAGGAAGAATGGCGTGCTCGGGTCTGTTGCTCGTTCTTCAAGCCATTGCACTGCCCGCGCTGTAATCGTCGGCTGTGCCGCCCAGAGATCCCAGCCAGGCAGCATTGGGCCGCTGCGCTGGCCCTTCTGGGCAGGCATGCGGTCTGTGGGTTCGCCCAAGACGTGATCGTTTTCGATGAAGGCATACGGCGGGAAATTCGGCACGTCGTCGCCGAAATAGTAGTCGAAGCCGCGGGTGATTGGCCCTTCTAGGACCGGCCTTGAGAAATCTACCCGTCGCCCGTATGCTTCGTAGTCGCGGCCTACGTTCACGCCCTCCAACTCTTCAGACATATAGCCGCCTTCGCGGCGCGGCCAATCCCAGCCGAGGTGCCACTTGCCGATGCACGCGGTCTTATATCCCAGCGCCTGTAGCGCCTTTCCGAGGGTCAGGCGATCCTTGTCGATGACCGGCCCGCCCCAGCTGTTGACGATTCCGGTGGGCAGGCGGGATCGCCATGGGTACCGTCCCGTGAGCAAGCCGTAACGGGAGGGCGTGCAGACCGACGAAGCCGTGTGGGCATCCGTGAAACGCATGCCGTGCCGTGCCAAGGCGTCAATGTGCGGGGTGGGGATCTTGGAGTTTGGGTTGTAGACTTGCGGGTCGCCGTACCCCATGTCGTCGGCGAACACGATGACAAGGTTGGGTCTGTCGCTTTGGCAGAGGGCAGGGGCGAGCCACAGGATTGGCAGCGCGAGTCGCAGAAGTTTCATGGAATCGGTGGCACCTTGGCCAGTGTCGCAAACGGACTGGTGCTTCGCCAAGCCGAATCGAGGGCAACTTGACGACTTGGCGGATCAGGCATCTACGGCCGCAATCAACGCTTGGATGTAGCCCACGGTCCAAGCCCGGCCGCGGTGGCACCAATCATCGTCGCCCACCATGCGCGGCACATGATCCGGCAGGATGAATCCTCGAAAGCCAACCTGCTTCAGGGCGCGCATTGTTTCGACCGGATTGCAGTTGCCGTCGCCCAAGAAACACTCCGTGAAGTCTTCGACGGGGCCTTGCACGTCTCGGAAGTGGACGTAGAAGATCTTCCCTCGTTCGCCGAAGTAGCGGATGGCGTCCACCACGCCCTCTCCCGCGCGCATTTCGGACCAGCAACCGTGGCAGAAGTCCAGCCCGTGCAGCGGGCTGCTGAATTCCTCCATGGCGCGGCGGAAGTTCTCGAAGTTCCGGAAGATTCTGCCCACGCCCCCGAGCGTTGGTACGGGCGGATCGTCTGGATGCAACGCTAGCCGCAGCCCAACCTCTTCGCAGACCGGCAGGATGCGCTCCATGAACCAGCTGTAGTTTTCCCAGATCTCCTCTTCCGGGAACTCGCGCCCCACTGGCGAGCCCAGCCAAATCGAGTGGCTCTGGCCATCTCCCGGCCTGACCGCTTCAGCGGTCTCCAACTTGAACGATGTCGCCTGCGCTCCGCCCCGTACCGGGGTGCTGCGAGCTGTCCGCCAGACGCCCGCCGGCATGAAGGCATAGCCAAGAATCGGGATACCGGCTCGGGCGACATTCCGGATCGTATAGGCCATATTCTGCAACTGTGCCTCACGCCCTGGCTGGCCAAGCATGATGCGGTCGTAAAACTCGCGCGGTACGTTCTCGATGGCGATCAGGCGCAGTTGTGCGTCCTTTGCTTGGGCCGCCAGACGTGCGAGATCCTCGTACTCCCAGCGTTCCTGGCCGGGGAGCGCGGGCGTGTTGAGCTGAAAGTCGTCACAGCCGCACTGCTTGATGAATTGCAGCCGAGCCGGAGTGATTTCCTGGAACTGGCCGAGGCCAACGCGCATCGGAAGTTGGTCAACGTCGATCATTGTTTCTCCCAGATGAGAGTGTAAGCCCGAATGGACGCGGCGCTGGACAACTGCGTTGACGGCGCTGTTATTGCAGCACCAACTCACGACGCAGCCCGCGTCGCAAATCTACGATGACCGCAGTAGAGGCGAAGCATTGCAACGGATCGAGACCGCCCACTTGCTGCGTTCGGCCTACTCAGACAGCGCGTCGCTGTGGGCGCGGTAAGCGGGAGGAAGCCGAATTGCACCTCCGTGCCTGCTACAGGGAACTCCACACGGCACCGTTCTGGCGATCTGCCATCCGGCGACACCGCGTCTAGTCCCGACGGCCATCCCTAGGCAGATGTGGCGCTCGCGATCAAACGCGCAAAGCGCGAACACGAGATTCAAACCAATAGCGAATCAGTGGTCTACAGGGTAGCGTCGAAGGAGTTCCGCAAGGCATGCCTCCAGCAGTTGCGAGCAGCGGCGCGTCGAGCGGCGTACCGTCCGTGTCTCGGACACGCTGGTGCATTGAAGCACCAAGTGAGTATTCCCGGTGAACTCTTCGTCACGCGGATACCGCACAAAACGGCCCACAAGAATGCCGGCTAGCACTGCAAGCAGCAAGGCATCTGCCTGCCGACCAGCCTGCCTCGGTAGAGTCGACGCCGCAGAGACTCTTGCGCACGAATCGCACTAACTGGGTCAGAACTGCTACTTCCACGATTCCGTCTTGGTGGCCCTAGCTGGAAGTCCCTGTTCACTGAGTATGCAGTTCCTCTGGACCCTCTGGTGCGCTGATCTATCGGCCCTCGCGCCCTTGTCCACCCTGCAAACTGAAGTCATTGCCGTCCTTGCACATGCCTCCGTCGCCTTCAAGATGCCCGCGTTGACGCTATCCGTCACACGATAGAAATCCGGTGACGGAAAGGCTAGGGTGGCTAGCCCATGTTTAACATACGATTTTACCAAGTTATTCATTACTCACGAGTTAGATCGAGTCAGGAAGCGCAATTTGCACTACAAACCGCGCGCTAATCGAATTCGGGCGGAAATCAGAGTAGTGGCTTACAGGTCTGGCCGGGCAGTTCCTCGAGACCTAAAGCCTGGTACAGTTCCTGCAACTCGCCTTCCGGCTGCGTCGTCCGCCGCACGTGCAGTGTCTGCCCGTTGGCGCACTGCAACGTGGTCGTCACCCGCCGCTGGGTTGCGAACACTTGCCGCAAACTCGCCCAGCTGGCGTGCTGCTCCTGCTGCTGCAGCTTGCGCCGGATCACCTGCACCGCTTGGTAGGCCAGCACCGTGATGAACAGGTGCCCCTCGCAGCGCTCCGGCTTGCGGTGGAACACGGGCCGCAACCCCAATTCCGACTTCAGGCTGCGGAACACCGCTTCCACGTCCGTCAGGCGCACGTAGGTCCGCCACATCGTCGCCCCGTCCCAGCCCGTGTGGTTGCTGCGCAGACAGTAGACCCCCGGGTGCGTCGCCCGCGAACCCTCCAGCGCCCGCCGCTGCCAGCGGACCGCCGTGACCAACTCCCCGCTGGCGTCCGTCTCCAAGCTCACCTCGTAATGCTGCGCGGCCCCCTTGCTGCGCTCCTGCAAGCGCCCCAGCCGCTGCTCGATCGCAGCCCGCTTGCGGCGCGCCTTCGGTCGCCCCAGCCCGCTGTGCAACTTCTCCAGATGCTCCTCGAAGCGTTGCGCCCGGCGGTCTTCGATCGCGCGCTCCTTCTTGGCGCGCTCTTGCGAATAGCAGTACAGGCGGACTTGCTGGCCATCCTCGCTGAGCACCCGCTCGACCTGCACCTGGCCCCCCGCAGCTGTCTCGAGCTGCTCCGCCCGGGCCTGCTCGAAGCGCCGCCGCCCCTCCCGACTCACGGCCAGGTAGCGGTAGCCTTGCGCGTCCAGCCACTGCAGGCTCTGCTCGGTCGCAATGCCGCGATCCATGACCACCAGCGAGCCGCGCCCGGCCCCCAGCCCGTCGAGCATGGCCTCGAGGGTGGTCGCCTCTTGGACGTTGCCCGCAAACACCTGCGAGCGGCGCACGAAGCCGCTGCCATCGAGCACCAGGGCCAGCGTGAGCAACGGGCAGTCGGAGCGCTTTTCCTTCGAATGGTGTTGTTTCTCAAATTGTTCCGCTAGGCGATTCTCAGATTATTTCTGCAGCAGAAGCGGGGGTTTCGCAAATAGATCCGCCTCTGCAGGAAGGAATGGAGAGGAATCTGGGTGGAGGCCGGCGCGGGATCGACGGCGAGTTTTGAAGTCGTAGCACAAGGCTGCGTTGCGAGGGGGAGGTAGCAGCAGTGGGGGTGGACTGGAGGAGTTTTCGAGTAGCAGTACAGGGCTGCAGTTGGGCAACCGGCGGGGAGCGCAGCTAGGCAGCTGTGGTCGGGCGGCGCAGGAGTTCGTTCCAGTCCTTGGCGCCGGTCGGGCGGAGGCGCTGGCAGTTGGGGAGCTGGCGTTGGAGGGCGGCCGCGGCTTGGTCGCCGGGCGGGTCGGCGTCGTAGGCGCACAGGATCAGGGGCGGCTGGAAGGCGTGCAGCCAAGGGGGCAGCGAGAGGGCCACGCCGGCGCTGGAGGCGACCAGCGTGTCGGGCGGCAGGGAGGGTCCCAGCAGGCGGGCCGCGGAAAGTGCGTCGAGAGCGCTCTCGACGAGCAGCAGGGCGTCGACGGGGAGATCGGGGGTCGGCAGCCAGAAGCCGCCGCGGGCCTTGCGGGAGCCGGGGGCGAGGCCCTTGAAGGTGCGCCCGTCGGGCGCGGGGCGGGTGCCGACGAGTTCGGCGCCGACGGGTTGGCCGCCGGCATCGCGACACAGGAAGACGGCGTTTTGGCGGGCGTCGGCGTACAGCAGGCCCTGGCGATGGCAGAGCTCGAGCGAGTCGTCGGCGAGGCCGCGCTGGGTGCGCAGGAAATCGCGCACGGGCGGCCAGAGGCGCTCGTGGGGTGGCGGCAGGCGGAGCTTGGCAGGCGGCGCGGGCGAGGGGCAGGGGGCGGCTGCGGCGTGCGGGCCGACGCTGCTCTGTTCTAGGAATTCGACGGCCTCGCGGAAGCGGCAGCCACGCACGTGCATGACCAAGTCGATGGCCCCGCCGCCGCCGCGCCCGCGGCGGTGGTCGAAGAAGCGTGCGCCCTGGATGCTGAGCACCGAGCCGGGCAGTTTCCAGCGGGCGCGGTTGCGCGGGTCAGGGCGGTAGCCGAGCTGCTCCGCGAGCGGCAGTAGCGGGGCTTGGCGGACGGCGTCGGCGCGGGCGCTCCAAGGCTGGCGGGCGTGTTTGCGGATCACGGTGCGAGTTCCTGGCAAGCGCTCTGGAGATGCTCGGCCGAGACGGTGCGGGCTTGGTCGAGGGCGGCCGCGATGAGCGCGTAGTGGGCGTAGCGGTTGACCTGCCGGGGCAGGCCGCGGGAGGCTTGGAAGAGGGCTTCGAGGGCGGGGGCCTCGAACAGCGGCAGCTGGCAGCCGGCCAGCTTGAGGCGGTGCGCGAGGTAGGCCTCGAGTTCGTCGCGCTCGAGGCCGGCCAGGTGCTGGCGCACGACCAGGCGCTGGGCCAGCGAGGCGTGCACGGCCATCGACAGGCGGCGGCGCAGTTCGGTCAGCCCGACCAGCAGCAGGCACAGGCGGTGTTCGGCGTCCATCTGGAAATTCGTCAGCAGGCGCAAGTCCTCGAGCACGTCGTTGCGCAGGTGGTGGGCCTCGTCGATGACCAGCACGGGGAGTTGCTTGGCCTCGCCGGCCAGGCGCGAGATTTCGGTGCGGATGGCGCGGTAGGCGGCGGCCCTGGTGCGCACGGTGGCCAGGCCGAGTTCCCAGGCGATGGCTTGGTAGGTGTCGAGCACCGAGCCGGTCGACAGGGCTACGTAATGCACGCGGTGGGTGCCGGGGTGCAAGGCTTTGGTGACGCGCCGGCAGAGCGAGGTCTTGCCGCAGCCGGCCTCGCCGGTGAGCAGGCCGATGCCGCGCAGCTCGACCAAGTGCTGGAGGCGCGACTCGGTCTCGCCGGCGGCCCGGGAGGCGAACAGCTGGTCGTGGTGCAGGGAGGCTTCGAAGGGGAACTGGGTGAGGGCGAAGTGGGACAGGTACATCAGTCGTTCTCCGGCGGCTTGCGGGCGCGCAGGTTGCGCAGTTGCAGGGGGGATTTGGGCGGCTCCGGCGCGGGCTGCTCGGGCTGGGCCGGGCGCTCGCTGGCGCGCGTGCGCCGCACGCGCGTGTTGGCGTAAGCGTCGAGCAGCGTGGCCTGACCGGCCGGGCGGCCGTCGTGCAGCACGGGGATCGGCCGCAGGCGGGGCAGGCTGGGGTCGTGCAGCAGGACGATGGTCTCGCCGACCAGGGCGGCCTCGACCTCGTAGAGGGTGGCGTTGAGGCTGACGGTGCGGTCCTTGTTGACGCGCCGCTTGAGACGGAAGCGGAAGAGGCTGTCGAGATCGGTTTGCGGGTTGAGCTGGCGGATGTTGGCGGCATCCTTGGCCCAGCGCTGCAGGGGCGTGTCGCCGTCCAGGCTGCGGTGCGGGCTGAGATGGTACTCGCTCTCGACCCAGACGGCGAGGCGCGCGTTGAGCGCGTCCAGCGAGAGCGTGTCGGCGTCGTTGAGGGCGGGCAGCAACTGTGCCCGGCAGGTCCTGAAAAATCTCTCGATTTTTCCCTTTCCTTGAGGCTGGTAAGGCCTGGCGTGGATCAATTGGATGCCGAGCGTGGCGCAGATCACGGCCAGGTGCTGGCAGCGGTAATTGCTGCCGTTGTCGACGTACAGGCGCGTGGGCAGGCCGCGCTTGCGCAGGGCCTGCTTGAAGACCGGCAGGAACGTGGCGGCATTCTCCGAGAGCGTGAAGGCGGCGTGCGGCACCAGGCGCGTGGCGTCGTCCAGGAAGGCGATCAAGTAGGACTTGGCGCGCCGCCGCCGGTCGCTGCCCTGGCAGCCGACCTTGGGGCCGTGCAGGACATCGCTCATCCAGAGCTCCCCGCCCGCCTGGTAGGCGAAGCGGCGGCGGTCCTTGGAGCCGCCCGGCTCGGCGGCGCTGTGCCCAATGAGCCCCTCGCGCTGCAACAGGCGGTGGATGCTGGACGGCACCAGGCGCACCTCCGGCGGGACCTGCGAGCGGGCCTGGCGGATGACCTCGCGCACCGCCAGATGGGGTGACCGCTCTTTGATCTGCACCAGCAGCTCGGCCACCTCCGGCGGCAGCCGCCGGGCGCGCCCGCGGTCGGTGCGCAGTTTGGGGTACAGCGCGTCAAAGCCGCCGCGTTCGTAGTGCGCCAGCCAGTCGCGCAGGGTCTCGAAGGCCACCCGCGTGCGGCGGCTGCCGGGGATCTCGTACTCGCGCTGGGCCTTGGCCCGCAGCAGCTGCCTGCGCTCGGGCGAGCCGGGCGGCAGGGACACCGCCTCCGCAATCACGCTGTAGCGGAACAGGGCCACTGCGCGGCGGCGGTCTTCGGGGTTGTCGGTCATGCCAATTCCTCCTGGGGCGGGCGCTCGGGCGGCCCTTTTGCCCCAAGCTAGGCGCTGGCCGGCGGCGGGTCTAGCCCCTGCGCGTGTGGGGCGTGGGCCGGAGCGTGGTTGCCCGCCGGATTCCACCGCCGCTGGAAGCCGACCGGGGCCGGCAGCGAGCTCAGCGACGGCCCCGCCAGCACCCGCAGCTGCGCCAGCACCGGCTGCCCGCCGAGGCGCTCCGAGAACGCCTCCAAGTCCGGCTCCAGCTGCCCGCAGCGCTGCGGGCAGACCGTCCCCACGGCCCGCAAGAACGCCCGCACCGCCCGCACCCGCCGCCGCAGCCAGCGCAACGCCCCGGCCGGGCCGATGTACTCCGCGCTCAACTGCTCGGCCGCCGCTTGCTGGCTGGCGGCCTGAGCGGCCGCGCGCGCCACCCGCTCGATTTCGGCCAGCGTCCCGCTCCAGTGCGCCGCCAGGCATTTCGGCAGCAGGCTGACCGTCTGCCCCGATTGCTGGCACAGGAAGCGCCGCACGCGCACGCCATGCGGGAACTTGCGCCCGTAGGTGCCATGCCCCACCAAGCCACAGCCGCCCTGCGGGTGGTAGGGACACGCAGGCGGACTTGCATCCCACCACGCTTTGCGCTTAACGTAGTCTGCGGCGGTGAGATCGGTGTCGTATAGGAGCTGGATACGCCGTCCGGGCCCGGCGACCTCGAATCGCGCGGGCCATCTTATTTCACCCGACCAGCCCGCCGAGCGCAATCCGCTGTGCAGTGCTGCTTGCACAGACCGCTCGGCGGCCCGCATCCAACCTCAGCGCCGACCTCGCAGGCACCTAGCGGCTTGCTGCCCAAGCGCGTTGGCCGCGCTACCGCAAATGGCACCCTGAGGCGCGCCTCCGCGGCTACTGCAGGAAGCAATAGGGAGTCAACATCCGTCCCACATTCCTTCGCTTTCTCATCCAATCCGTCCCGAGATAATGTGACACAAAAAAGCGACGATCTATCGAATTAGTTTGGGAAACAACAAATGGCCGCGTTGCGCGAGCGGCTGCGCCTTGGCCTCACCCTCGAAGTAGGTGTTGGTCAAATCGTACAGCGTGACGGTCGGCTGCAGGTCGAACAGCGCCAGGGCCGAGTCAAACAGCTGCTGTTCAATGGTCTTGCGCTCCCGTACCAGGGCGTCGGAGGCCCGGTAGAGTTGCATGTGGGAGAGGGATTCGAAGGGCACCTCGAGCAGTTCGCCGAGGGCCGAGTCGCTGCGCAGCCAGCGGTTGGTGGCGCGTTCGGAGCAGACCCCGGCGAGGCGCCCGATGACCGCCCCGAGGGCACAGGCGCGGAGCTGGCGGGACAGGCCCAGAGAGCGCAGCAAGGCGGGCAGGCCGAGTTGTTCGAGAGCCCACAAGGCGACATGCTCGAGGCCGACGCCGCGGGGGCGTTCGCAGCGCAGCGAGTCGGCGTCGACCAGCAGCAGGTCGGGAGCGTCGCTGGCCGGGCCGCCATGGAAATCGACGATTTGGCGAGCCAGCGAGCGGGCCCGCTGGAGCAAGCTGGCCGGTGCGGCGCGGGGCGGCAGCGAGCCGCCCGTGGCGAGCGTTTCGACGAGCTGGCAGAGGCGCGGCCAGTCCTCGGGGGGCACGTCGAAGCCGGCCCCGAGGTTGAGCAGGGTCTTCTGGCGCGGGCGGCCTTGGACGCGCACGGACTGCACGAGCCGGAAATTGGCATAGCTGGTGCCCTGGGGGTCGCGGCGGTAGCTGGAGCGGCGGATGAACACTAGTCGCAGGCTAGCAGTCGGGGCCCCGGGAAGTCCAGCGAAAAACGGGCCGATAACTCACTTTCGGGCACTACATATTCGACCACTACGAATTCTGGAATGGGCGCCATCATGGCCCTCAGGCAAGCCAAGAGACAGCTCCTGGAGCAGGCCTCGGCGCTCTGGCGGTCGTGCTGGGAGTGCGCTGAGGCAAGCGCTGGCGGGGCTGGCCGGAGGGCGGCTGGGGACGGCGCTCGCAGTCCGGCGCGGGCCGCCTGCCGAGGGCCGCGGCTGAGGCCGCCGGGAGCTGGCCGACGGGCAGCGGGAGCTTCCGCCGGGAGCCACGGCCGGGGCCGGGAAATTCGGCCGCAGACGCGCCCTGAGGCTGTAAGATCCTGTTTAGCAGTAGGTTACGCACCCACCTGCCAACGGTCAAGCGGTGGGATCTGGAATGCTTCGATGCGCCTCTAATGGCTTTGCGCAGCAGCCCCGGCGAGCCCGTCGTCAGCCAATCATGGCGACCAGCTGGACACCCACCGGCACTCCAGAATCGAGTGTGATCAGGGATCCCGGCGAACCAAGCATCCCGTGATTGCCTGTCGAGTGCATTGCTCTGTGCTGCCCCAGTTGGGTCTCAACCAGCCGGGAATTCAAGTCCGCCTAGGGCGCCCAATCGGCACGAGAATGTTAAACTTGGGCTAGCCGAACATGAGTGATCACTTATAGGGTTTATAAGGTTTGCGCGGCTTCGCCCGCGTCGAACCGACCGCGGATGTAAGCGACGCTCTCCCAGAGAGTTCCGACTTCTTCTCGCAGAATTCCAACTTCTTCCCGCAGAGTGCCCAGATCATTGGCCAATCCGTCCACTTTGGCCGTGATTCTCTTCTCAAGGCGACCTAGTAACTGCCAAGTCATGGTCCACCATAGGGCCATGACAGCTACCAGCACACCGCCCATAGTTCCTACAGCCGCCCAGTTCACCAGCACCCCGGAATCCATAGCACGTTTATACTAGCAAGACGATGGCATCCATGGGCACATGCTTCTGGGACGGCTACGAGTTAAGAGTCTACAGCCCGGACACAAAGTGGAATGATGTGGGGGGCCTGTATATTTTCGCCAATCGCAATCACCTCGGGAAATGGATTGCTTTGTATGTGGGCCAAACGGGATCGTTTCGGGACAGGCTCTCAGGCCATGAGCGTTGGTCCGAAGCCGAGAGGCAGGGTGCGACCCACATCCATGCTAGGGTTGAAGAGGACGAGAACCTCCGCATCCTGATCGAGGCCAATCTCATCAAGCACTACACCCGGCCCTGAATGGGCGATTAGTTGGACGCATACATATGTCCATTGAACCCACAGAATTTAGTGCGTTGGCGAAGGCTATTTCGGTCTTGATGAAACTGACCAGCGATCTTGCAGCACGGGTCCGGGAAAATCAGGACCGCGCTACGGTAGCCGAACTTCAAGTGGAGGTGTCGAGCATGCAGGACCAACTGACCCGATTGCAGAAGCGCGATACGTCGATGCAGCAGGAGATCGTCGCCCTCAAGCAGACCATCAAGAAAATGGAGGCATGGGATGAGGAATCGCAACGCTACGAATTGCGGGCAATCGACAATGCAGCGTTCGTCTATGCCTTGAAGGCATCCCGTCGTGGCTCGGAACCCGCACACTGGCTGTGTCCGGAGTGCTTCCGGAAGCGGCAGAAGTCCGTGCTGCAACGCAGGACGGATCCAGTTCGAGGTGACCAAGTGGACTGGAACTGCTTGTCTTGCAGGTCATCATTGCAGACTTGGTTCGACCGCAGCCCGAACTCCGAGGTATAGCGTCTTGCTGCTGGAACACCGATGGAGCGAGCGGGCTTGTCCCGCTCGGGCTAGAGCCAGCCAGACCGCAGGGCGGTGCGAAGCACTTCTAGGGACCCGCCTGCACGGTCACGTTGGGCTAGGGTCGCTCGCGACTCGGCTGGCAGCGCGAAGGGCGTGAGTTCCTTCCTTGGCGTCCGGCTTCACACCGCTCTCGAGCAGTCCCTTCAATCGGACCATGCGCTCCCGGGGATCGGGCACACGCAGCGCAATGGGCGGGCGCATAAGTCTCGATCCGCGTGACAGTGGTTATCTCCCAGACAACTTCGATCCAACGATGCTCCTTGCGAGTCCGATTCGGGCACACTGGCGGCCTCGAGGATGGGAACGGCCCACTGGCCAGCCGTTCACCTCGTTGCATGGCCGGGCCACATCTGTTCAACCTGCCGGAATTGCTCATCTGTAAAGGGGGTGCCGGGGCTGCTGACGATCCCGCCGCCGCGGGAACGACGGATGGCGTCGAACGAGTGGAGTGCGGTCATGTTCGGCCCAAGTCCACGGAGCCACGATTTTGCAGGCACTCAAGAAGTCAAGGACTCACACTTGTGAGCCGATCAGTTGACCGCTTCATTGGCCCAACGTGCTTTCGGAGTACGCAGTGAATACAAGAATCGGGCTGCCGAGCACGACCGGAAGGGCAATCCGATCATCCCAAGTGTAGGAAGCCAGCGGTCGATCCGTTGCCAGACTCGCCCTATCCCTGCATTCGCCTGCGGATGAAGTTGCCCAAGAGGGGTACTGAGAACGAGTACCTCCCGCGCCGATTCTTGTAGATCAACCCTTGCGACGCCAGTACCACGAGCATTTGGTTGACTTGACTTCCGCTAAACGGCCTCTCACAGCACCGTCGGGATTTTTCCACTACCTCTTGGACGGTAAACTCTTCTTCGCAGTTCCCAAGGCGAGAAACCACAAGCAGCAGCTCTCTTTGTCGATCAGTTGCGCGTGCCCATCGACCCGAAAAAAAGTCTACGTCAAGTTTTTGTTGAATCGCCGCGACGGGAACAGACGCGTAATCCCCTCGGTCGTGCAGCTGAATGAACGCATCGTAGACTTCTCTGCAGATGAATTGAATGAAGTAAGGATAGCCCCGGGACATCTGGACAATCGTCCTCACGGAACGGTCGTCAAGCCTTAGCGGGCACTCGGCGTCGTCTATGGGTCTACGGACGGCTTCCTCACTTTCGCTCTCAGATAGACGGTTAAGAAAGACGACTCTGAACATTCTCTCGGAAAATGTCCTTGCATCGACCAGCTTTGGGAATAGAGTCGGAAGACCAGTCAGGACGAGCATCATGGGAAACCCTTTTCGTTGCAGTGACTGAAAGGAATCCAGTAGCAAGGACAAGGGATACTGCTCTTTAGCTGCCCTGTCTGAGAGATTCTGCGCCTCATCGTAGGCAAAGATGACTCCACGTACGTGTTGGATGCTCGACAGCGCATTCCACGCAATTTCCAAGACTCCTTTGATCTTGTCGAGAGACAGGCCAGGGATGCTTGAGTAGGCATCGATCAAGCTTTGGAACCCGAGTGTATGCTCGATCTCCTGTGTCTCGGCTGCGAATCCTGCCGCTCTCACCTCTTCCGTACTCACGACGACGTTGGAAGTGACTGGGGATAGGTCCGCGAACAGGCGAGTTGCTAGGTTGGCCTCGCTTAAGCTTGCGGACTCCGAAAGGTCGGCCCCGACCCATATCCAGCCTCGACTGGTTGCCAAGGGCTTGAGCGAATCGAGCAGAACCGTCTTTCCGACTCCGCGGAGCCCAGTCAGGATCATGTTCTCCAGTACTGTACTTTGATCGAGTAGTCTTAGAAATTCTTCACGTTCCGCCCGCCTTCCAGCCAGATAGGGCGGCGTGTGGCCAGCTCCAGGACGAAATGGGTTGGAAAATCCGGCCATCTTGAAACTTACCTCTAATAATCCACTGAACTAAATTTAGCACAATCACTAAATTTAGTTCAGAGAATAAGTCAAGCTCACTCTTACGGTAGAGCCGGGCGCTGGTGTAGAGTAGGCGTCTCCGTGCAGAGCAATTGTTGAGGCTGGGTTGTCACGAGGGTTACCCGAAGATCAGAATGCCCTGATCCCTGCGGGTCGAAGCGCTCACCGGGCGTATCTCTTGCTAAACGCTTCCTTAGCGGCCAGTCGCGCCGCTTTCTCAGCGTCGCTGGTCTGGCCTAGGAACCAGCGATGCATCTCCGATTCAACGATCGAGTTCAGCTTGGCTTCAAGCTGCCGCGCCGCTGCGGCTCGCGGGCCCGTTCGGTTGTGCTCGATCAGCTCGCGCAGTTGGGACACAAATTCCATGTAGAAGCGGTGAGCCACTTCGTACATGCCGACCTGGATCGGTCATCCACGTGCGCCCCAGAATCGAGTCTCTCGCACGCCGAGCCGTACTCGTCGATCAGCCGGTCATCCGAGCGCACCTCCGAATCGAGACTAGTCCAATTGTTAGGGTCAACCGCAGTGACCATCGCAACGCTGTCTCCCGGCGCCGTCCTCGGGAAGTGTCGCCAATGCAGAAAAGGTCGCGTCTTCGGCCATAATCGATTCGTGCCGAGAGTGGTCGTAGCCGAGTGCAAACAAGAGGTTGCGTCGTTCAATCCCGTCAGGAGCAGGTACGGCGATTTCGTGATTCGGCGCGGTACGGACCTGCTGGAGTACCACTCCGTGGCGCAAGAAGAGGTCGGTGGTGCGCTGGGGGTCTTCGCGGATCGGGAGCAATGTGTTGTGGTCCCCACCTATAGCGCCAAGGCCGTCACCTCAGGTGGGCTGCTCGCTGCGGACGACTTCTCACGCATCGCAGCGGAGTTCTTGGATGGTCTGGCCGGGGCGGGCCGGATCGATGGGGCCTACTTCTCGTTGCATGGTGCGATGGCCGCCGAAGGCCAAGACGATCCCGAGGGCTTTCTGCTCGGCGAGAGCCGCAAGATCCTCGGGGAGGATGTTCCGATCGTCATTTCGCTGGACCTCCACGCCATCGTGACGGACCGCATGCTGCGATACAGCGACGCGATAGTTGCTTATCACACCTACCCACACGTGGACTTCAGCCAGACTGGTGCCCGAGCCGCAAAGCTCCTCTTGGCAATCCTTTCGGGGCAGGCTCGTCCTGTGACGGCTCGAGTACGGATTCCGATGCTCGTGCGCGGAGACGAGTTGATCACCAAGACCGGGAGCCTTGGCCGGGTCATCCGTGATGCGAAGCAGTTCGAGCGGCTGCGGCGCGGACTCTCCGCCGGTGTGATCATCGGCAACCCGTTCACTGATGTGCCCGATCTGCGCTCGAACAGCTTCGCGGTGGCGAACTCAGATCCGAAGCTAGCGGCCGAACACGCTCTCAGGCTAGCGCGACAATTGTGGGCTCACCGCCATGGAATGCAGGCGGAACTGACGAGCCTGCCCGAGGCCGTGGCTATGGCAGCCAATACGGACGGCACGGCGGTGTTGATGGATGCCGCCGACGCGACCAGTTCGGGAGCTTCAGGCGATGGCAACTCAATCATCCGCGCGGCCGAGCAGGCAGGCTTCTCAGGAAGAGTGCTTGCGCCTATTGTGGACGCGCCTGCGGTAGGGCACGCATTCGCAGCGGGGATCGGGGGCACGGTGCGCACCGTGCTCGGCGGCACGCTCGATCCGCTCCGGTTTCAGCCTCTTGCTGTCGAGGGGCGGGTCAAGCTGCTGTCGGACGGCAGATTCAGGAGCGAGTCATTTCACAGCGAATGCCATGCTGGTCCCACCGCTGTGCTGGAAAGTGGTCGCCGCATTCTTGTCGTGACGAGCCGGGCGGTCAACCTCTACGACCGGGCTCTGTTCTTGGCGCACGGCCAGGATCCGCGCTCTTTCGACCTCGTGGTCGTCAAGTCACCCCATTGCGAGCCGCACATGTATGAGCGCTGGTGTTCGCTGCTGGTTAACGTCGATGCACCGGGTGCCGCGAGCGCCAACTTGCACGCCCTCGGGCATGTGAATTGCCGGCGCCCGATCTTTCCACTCGACGAAATGCCGGATGAAGTTCCGCTATGCGTAGAAATCTACCGGCGCGACCGTGTCGAGCGGGAGCCCCCTCAAGGTGGGGTCTTGCGATAGGCTTGAGCCTGCGAGCCTCTGATCGAGGTAGACCTCTCCAAGGCGCCGATGGCAACCGCCGACCCCTATTCGCGGAGCGCAAGCGAATTCAAGGAGCCGCCGCGCGGCTTTCGGGCCACGCTGCGTCATCTCGGACCCGGCATGATCCTCGCTGGCTCGGTGGTGGGCTCGGGCGAGTTGATCGTAACCACAAAACTCGGAGCGGTTGCGGGCTTCACCCTGCTGTGGTTCGTCGTGCTGTCCTGCTTGGTCAAGGTGGTTGTGCAAGCCGAGTTGGCGCGCCACACGATCGCCAGCGGCCAGACCTTCTTGCGGGTCTTCAACGAACTGCCCGGACCGGCCGGAAGGCGCCCGGAGTGGCTGACGCTTCCGTGGATGACGTGCCTTTTGTTGGCGGCCGTCGTTGCGGTGGCGAAGTTTGTGAGTCTAAATCCCGAAGCGCGCACTGCGGTTGCGGCCTGCTGGTTGCTTGCCGCAGTCGTTGCGGTTGGTCTCGGTAGCGCTTGGCTCGGGCGGCTGCTTCGAGTCCATGGCTCCAAACCTAGCGCGAAGGATCGGCCCCGGCCGACGATAAATTGGTTCACCTGGCTCTGGCTGGGCTCGAAGTTCCTCCTCTTCGTGAACTCTGGCGCGATTCTAGGCGGCGCCGGGCAAGTACTCGAGATGGTGTTTCCCGGCCTGCTTGGCGAGGGCGGGGCCCGTTATTGGTCAATCTTGCTGGCGGTCGCTTGCGGTTCGCTGTTGATCGTTGGCACGTACGCTTCGCTGGAGAGGCTGCTGGTGATCCTAGTGTCCTGTTTCACGCTCGTCACCGTCGTCTGCACAGTCATGTTGCGTTGGACCGATTTTGCCGTAGAGTGGCCGGACGTGGCAGCCGGCTTATCGCTCGGCCTGCCGCCGGAGATGACGACGACTCTGATCCTGACAGCGCTGGCCATGTACGCGGGCACGGGAGTTGCGTTCGGAGAAATGTGGAACTACACCTACTGGTGCGTGGAGAAAGGCTACGCCCGCTCCGCTGGCGCGCCTGAGGCCGGTTCGGCCTGGGCCCGCAGGGCGAGGGGCTGGATTCGGGTGATGTACACCGATGCAGTCCTAACGTTGGTCGTCTATACGGTCAGTACGATTTGCTTCTATCTCTTGGGTGCCGCGATCCTGAATGCCCAGGGTCTGGATCCAGACGGTCGCCAGACGCTCTCCGTGGTGAGCTCGATCTACACGGACGGTCTCGGCCCTCAGGCGGCCGGGCTGTTCTTGGTCGGGGCCTTCTTCGTCTTGGCGAGCACTGTGCTCTCCGGATCGGCTGGGGCCAGCCGCATGCTTGCCGATGTAATGGGGCTGCTCGGGCTGATCGATGCGTCTGACTACACAGTCCGTCTTCGCTACATTCGGATCTTCGTCGTGGTGTCGCTGCTGATGTACTCGGTAGCATATTGGCTCTTTGAGAACCCGCCCCAGATGTTGCTCGTGACGAGCAGCTTGATTGCTGCCGTGATGTATCCCGTGCTGGGTCTGGGCACGCTCTATCTGCGCCACCGCAAGGTCGACGCGCGGATTGCTCCCAGCGGTCCGACGACCGCATGGCTGTGGGTCTGCGCCCTCATCCTGACGTTCGTGTCGCCGGCGGGAATCCTGCTGGCAATTGCCATAGGATCTGGCTGGGTCAGCTTCGGCTAGCCGGTACTGCCAGATGCGGGCCGCAGGCCATCAAAACTATTTCCTGACGTGATTGCGGGCATCCTGCACAGCCCGGTCGACGATCTCAGACCTCCACGAAGAGCTTGGAGAGGCGCTCGACCTCTGCTGGCTTGGCTTGGGCAATGTTCTCGTCTTCCAGCGGGTCAGCCTCGCGATCAAACAACTGCCGGTGCTCCGAGCCGAAACCCTCCACCAGCTTGTAGCGCTGATCCTGCACGAATCGCCACGGGCCGCTTCGGATGGTCAGTGCCGACCGTGAAAAGTTCCGGTGATGCTCTGTGTCGCTCTCCAGCAGCGGTCGCAATGACTGGCCGTCTTGATACTCAAGCGTTCCAGCCTCGGCGTAGTCCATGAACGTGGCGGTGAGGTCGATGAGGCTTGCCATCGCTTGGCTCTCGGCACCTTGGCGCACGCCCGGCCCGGCGACGCCCAACGGCACGCCCGCGGACGGCTGGTGGGGTAAACCCTTGCCCCAAAGTCCGTGGTCGCCGAGCATTTCTCCGTGGTCGCTCGAGTAGACGACCATGGTGTTGTCATAGTCGCCGCGCTCCTTGAGCGTGTCTACGAACACGCCCAGCCAGCGGTCGATGTTCTCGATCATGGCTGCGTAGTTCTGCCGAATTCGGATGTGCTGCTCGGGTGGAATCGGTCCCGGGTAGTTGTGGGGCTGGTTGAAGCCGTCGATCAGCCGGTCCGGCCCGCGGTAGTTCTGCGCCATGCTCCGCGTAATGTCCATCGGCGGGTGCGGCCCCACAAAGTTCAGCACTAGGTGCCATGGCTTTCCCTCGGGCGCCCGGTCCAAGAGTTCCAAACCATTTCGGGCGATCCAGTTGTCGCAGTAGGCCTCGTCAGGGACGGCGACGGGATCGGTCGCGCCCCACCAGGTCTCACGGCTGAGCAGTTCGTCCAGTTCCGGGCCGGGCTTGCTCTTGTCGATCTGGTTCCACTTGACCAGTCCCAAGCGCTGCAACTCCGAGGCCCATGCTGCCCCGAGCGGTGGTTCCAGAGAATCCAGGTACGCGTAGTACGGATCTTTCGGGCCAGGCGGGTCAGACCGGTAGGCGGTCGCGCCGCCACCCTTGCCGCCGTTGTCGATCATGTCCGAAAAGCCCCACGCATCCATGCTGCCCCTGCCATCGAGACCCCACGAGTAGTCTCCCTTGTGGAGATCCAACTTTCCACAGCCCATCACGTGGTAGCCGCTATTGCGCAGGGCCTTGTAGTAGCTCGTGCGGGTTACGGGAAAGCTGTCGCTGTTGTTTACTACTCCGCAGCGCTCGTAGACGCTGCCCGAAGCCAAGCAGGCGCGGGATGGGCCGCACACCGGGGAATCGACCACGGCGTTTGGGAACGAAACTCCCCGCTGACACAGGCTCTCGAGATTCGGAGTCGGGACGGGCACGGCAGCGTTCGGCTGGACCCAGTCGAAGCGGTGCTGGTCCGGGAAGAAGAACAGGAAGTTGGGGCGGGTGACGTTGCGCGGGCCGGGCAATGTCTCGCATGCACTTAGGGCGGCGAGGCCGCTGGCTCCGGCTAGGAAGCCACGTCGAGTCGTCTGCATGGCGCTGCCAGTATACGCCCGCTGGCGCGTTATGATCCTAGGCTGTGATCGAAGTCACCGTCTTAGTCTTCGCGACCTTGGCAAGCCTCGGCTATTTCTCTGTGACGGTTGCTAGGCGCCTGTCTCCGATGCTCCGCTCCAAGGAGCGCAACCTACGATTTAACGGCTTGGCCGTGCGGCTTTGGACTGTGTTTGCAGAGGTGATGCTGCAGACGCGGGTAATCCGCGAGCGGCCGGTGGCGGGCGTACTTCACGCGCTGGTGATGTGGGGCTTCTTCTCCTTCGCCTGGGTCAGCTTGGAGCACTTCGTCACTGGCTTGACCGGCATGGAGCCCCCCCCTGAACGGCATTCTTGGTATTCGGCCTTTGCTGGCGCTTGGGCCGTTGCCGTGTTGGCTGGCATCGTGGGCTTGAGCTTCCGCCGCTTCATCTTGCGCCCGCGGGCGCTGGGCGAGCACCTGTCGCTGACTTCAGCCTTGGTCGCTTTGTTGATCGTTGCCCTGATGGTGACGTATCTGTTGGATTGGCTCTTGCTCCAGGCGGGCTCGGACGCTTGGAGGGCGAACTGGTGGGCGCATACCGCAGCGCTGCTCGGCATGCTCTGGTTGATTCCTAATTCCAAGCACCTGCATCTCGTGCTGGGGCCGGTGGCAATCTTCTTTCGCGGCCAAGTCACCAGTCCGATGCGCGCGTTGCGCGACGACGATGACGACGATTTCGGCATGCTGTCCTTCGCGGATCTTTCCCAGAAGGATGTGTTGGACGTCAATTCGTGCGTGGAGTGCGGGCGCTGCACCGACAGTTGTCCGGCGAACCTGATCGGGGGCTCGCTCGACCCGAAGCAGAT
Source organism: Bryobacterales bacterium (assembly GCA_965207255.1). Classification (GTDB taxonomy): domain Bacteria; phylum Acidobacteriota; class Terriglobia; order Bryobacterales; family UBA6623; genus VXMF01. The sequence goes on from OZ242276.1 coordinate 5,169,900, forward strand.
CGTGCTCCAACTCCAGCATGGGCTGCTGGCGGGCGGAGACGTTATTGCTGCTGATGCGGCGGCGGTGGCCAAAGGCGAGGCATGGATCAGCGAGGAGGACCTTTACCAGTGCTTCACGTGTGGGGCCTGCGAGCAAGCTTGCCCCGTGGGTATCGAGCATGTCGGCTTGAAGATCCTTGATCTGCGACGCGGGCTGGTGAGCGAGGGGCGAACTGCCAACGACAAACTCACGGACATGTTCACGACGATGGAGCGCTCCCCGCACAACGCTTGGGGCGCTTCGCAACAGGTGCGCCGCAAGCTCTTGGAATCCGCCAGCCTGCCGGTCCACGAAGCGCAGACTGAGTGGCTGTTGTGGCTGGGCTGCGGCTGCAACTACGACCCCCACGGCCAGCAGGTCGTCAAGGCGATGCAGCGGATCCTTGATGCGGCGGGAGTCTCGTGGGGCGTGCTCTCGTCGGAGACTTGCTGCGGCGAGCCGGCCCGCCGGGCTGGCAACGAGTACCTGTACATGGAACTCTCTGAGAGGCTGATCTCTGAATTTCGCTCCAAGGGAGTGCGCAAGCTCGTGACCTGCGACCCGCACTGCGCCCGCATGTTCGATGTGGACTACCGGCAGTCAGAGGACTTCGAGGAGCTGGGCATCGAGGTTGTCCATCACTCCGAGTTACTCGCGAAACTGGTCGAATCATTGCCATTGGAGCCCGCTGCTAGCAGAGTTACCTTGCATGATCCCTGCTATCTGGCGCGTGGGCGGGGGGTGGTGGCCGAGCCTCGCGAGGTTCTGCGTGCCACAGGTGCCGAACTCGTGGAAATGCCCCGCCGTGCCGCCGACACGTTCTGCTGCGGTGCTGGCGGAGCACAGCTATATATCGCTGACGACAGCGTCGAACTGCCGGGCGGGCGGGTCAACTACAAGCGTTTCGAAGAAGCGCAGCAGACAGGCGCCGACACGATCGCAGTGGCTTGCCCGTATTGCCCGATCATGCTCAAGGACGCGGCTGGACAGGCGGGTCGCGATGACATACGTGTCCTCGATGTCGCCGAACTCGTTGCGGAGGGGCTGCCGGCAGCTGCATCATCACTCGAATCAGAGGCTGCCTCTGACGCATGACGGCCGCTCGGGTCTTGCGGGTCCGGAACCCGTGCAACCAATGAAAGCGCTGGATCGCGCTGCCGGACTTCACCATCTTCCACTTGACCACGCTGCCGCCGACCGCGGGGGCTCCCATACGGGATGCCTGCGATTGAGCAACTTCTTCTCGGGACTCCTGCCAGACCGACGGACTGCCGGGCTCGGACGTGCGGTGCCGGTCGACAATCACGGTCTCGCGAAGACCGTATCGTGAGCCTACCCCTTTTCGGTCAGTCGGCCGGACAAGTACTTGTGGATAACGCTGGATAGCAGTGTCTGGTAGGGTATGCCTTCCTCCCTGGCCCGTGTGTGGGCAAGATTGAAGTCCCGCTCGGTTACCCTCAGATTCACTCGCTTCGTTTTGTTGAACGTATTGCGAGCCGCCTGACGGGCAATCTCAACTTCGCGTTCAGCGCCGGAAACGGAGCCCAAGTCGCCCCGCTCGAACCGGTCGAGAATGTCACGCTCTTGTGCCCTCATGGTGTCGGTCACGATAGCTGCCTCCTTCGGTAACCTCTGGTCGATTCCCGGCTGGGAATCATCGTCTTCAGGAAACGAGTGCCGTCAGCCTGCATTACGAAAGGCACGAGGTAAGTGTACTCGTCGGATTCGACCACTTAGACCCAACTTACCCCAACTAGTCTATGGCTGTCCAGCATCGTGAGTTTCAGCCTTGAACTGATGTAACACATGATTGGACAGTCACTTAGGTGAATTTCGTCAAGTCCCTGTTGCGTGCGCCATGGTGCGGAATGGCCGCATTTCGAACAGGCCGTTGGTGACTAGGTTGGCGCCTTGGGCGGCGCATTGGCTGCGCTGGTGGCCGGTTTGCTCAGCGCCGGTGCCGGGTGAGGCTGGAATCGGAGCAACTCGAACACGCGCTCGTGCAACGGCTCCAACGCGCTCAGCGTGGGCACCGAATAGCCGGGCACCTGCTCGTATTTCAACTCCACGGCGCTGAGCGTTCCCAGTCCCGCCAACAGGTCCGCCAGGCTCTGCACCGGCAGGCTCCCATCGACCGTCTTGCGCGTGCGATCTGAAGTGGCCTCGCTTCCGTGGATACTTGCGTCGAAAAAACTTGATCGGACCCTAACCGGCGCAAGGCAGCTAATTCCCAGAACCGCAAGATCCTGCCGCCGTGGTAACCTTGCAAATGGCTCCAGATGAAAACTCTCGCGACTTACCGAGTTACATTCACACTCGACGACGCCCAGGCGGTATCGAACAAATTTGACGAATCTATTCGAAAGGTCAATAGCTGGCTAGATTCTAAAGGGGAACTCGACGAGTCAACTAACCCTCCTCAGCTAGTCCTCAAGGACAACCGTATTGCAAGGCTTGAATCAGAAGAAGGCGGATCCGAATTGGGTCGATTCCGCACATATCAAATTTCTGAGCCCACGAATCGCGGTGAATTCGTCACATTGTTGGAGCTCTCCGTCAACGACGAATCCATTGAATTAAACTGTGTTTCCTGATTCCCTACTACGTGCATCCCATGCGAGCAGCAGCGGGCTGGAATCGTCGATTGCTCGCACGCGGTCATTGAGGGCCCATGAGAGCGTAGCAGAGACGGGCCGAACACCCGCCTCGCGAGGACGGCTGGCAGCCCACAAGGCGGGCTGTCTTGGAGTGTCGCCCGACGCTGCTAGGGCCCTGTGCAGAGCCGCTTGTGCGCCTCCGTGGCAGCCAGCCAGTGCGGTTGCAGACTGTGGTTGAGGAGCGATCCGCTGCGAGCTGGTGGCTGCTAGGCAGCCGCGGCGCACATCGCCAGCGGACGCGGCAGCGGCAGGGCCACGGCAGCCGCCTGCAACAGCCGTTGCGGCAGGGCCGCCAAGTCATAGCGCCGATTGAAGCGGAATTGGAACTCGGCTAGGTAGCGGGCGGCGTACTTGGGACGGAAGGCATGGTAGGTGCCATCCAAGGAGCGCTTGACGTTGCCCAGAATCGTGTTGACCCACAGCAGCTCGGGCGTCTCGCAAGCCGCCTTGCCACCGCCTGTCACCAGCGGGCGGTGCTGGCAGTCGGCGGCCTCCACGCCGCCGAAACAGGCCAGTCCGTCCGACAGCACCGTGCTGCCGGGCGTGAGGTGCTGGTGCGCCCAGCGCTCCACCTCGGCCTTGCTAAAGCCCTCCAGCACGGTCAGCTTCATGAACTCCGGCTGGCCCTCGGCAGTGACTTGCACGGCCGCCAGGAAGGGTGTCTTGTTCTCTGAGCCGCGACCGCGCTTGCCACCCGGCAACTCGCCGCCCAAATACGCGTCATCGACCTGCACGTTGCCCTCCAGGCGGTAGCTGTGGTCGCGTTCCAGCATGGCCTGCATGAGTTTGTGCTTGAGCAGCCAAGCGGAGTTGTTGTTGACCCCCAGCTGGCGTCCCAAGGCCAGCGCCGAGAGGCCGTTCTTGGCCTGCGAGAGGCAGTACATGGCGAGGAACCAAGTGGTCAGAGGCAATTTGGTGGCTTGGAAGATGGTGCCGGCTAGCAGCGAGACTTGGCGCTTGCAGTGGTTGCACTGGAAGCAGGCCCGGCGCTGGGTCAGGCGGCAGAAGCTGGTGCCGGAGCAGCGCGGGCAAGCCAAGCCGTGGGGCCAGCGGGCATCGTAGAGCGCCTGCTCGCACTGGGCTTCGGTGCCGAAGTCGGCGAGGAAGAGCGGGAGGGAGAGACCTTTCTGGAACTGAACCTTGTTTTTGGGCATGGCAGGGGGCGGCGCGGAAAGCGCTTGTCTGTACGAATTATGATCGCACAAAAATGGCGATAAGTCAAGCAAAATCAGTCATTAAGGCGAAAAAACATCGCAACAGAAGGCATGGAACCGCAATGAGCCAAGGGCGACCAACAAAGCGGCCGATCCGCTCTAACCGGCCGCGTGCCGACTTGCCGTGGATGCAGGTACTAGGGAATCAGGAAGATTTTTCGAGACATTGTTGGGTCTAATGGCGACTGGAAAGTTGGAATTAATCCGGTATTACAAACACCCATCCGTGTATCGGGAACCGCAGATTCTGAAGATCTGATAGGGGTGATATTCGCCAAGAAAAGAAAAATTCCAGTGGTGGCAGTGTCCGAAAAAGAGGAAACAATATTCTATCCCGAGTTGGCTGAAAATCTAGCTAGGGATCTATGTGGGCTTGCATTTGTCGTGCAACTTGACGAAGAGGCCAGTTGGGGCCTTACAAATTTGGTGGGGCGTAAGTGGTCTTGCTATAATCACGCTATTCGAGTCTATTGGCCGGACGCACACGTCGAATTGGATTCTCCTAAGCGACATCCAGTATGGACGGTTGCGAGGTTGTTCAAGGACAATTCGGATGGGAGGTACGCCGGTCGTCGCCTTAGAGACCAACTCCGTAGGTGGCTAATGGAGCTCTCAACCTTCGCGCAATCGGGAATCTCCGTTGCCGATCAGATACGAGTGGAGATTCGTGAAACAAAGAGTCGGAGAGCACGTGTTGAGCAAGATTGGGAAGGTCTTGCGAATCTCTACGCTAAGGATAACGATAAACTGAAGAGGGAGAATGAGCAACTGCGAAACAGGAATAGTGAACTTGGTGTAGAGTTAACAGAAAAGGATGTTGAGCTAACGCAAGTAAATCAGGCATTTGTCGACTACAGTTCATGGAGAGATCAGGATCAAACAGAGGAGGACGGTGTTTCATATTCAGAACCACAAACAGTAGAAGATGCTGTGGAGCAAGCCAGATCCAAGCACAGGGACGTAATCCTCTTTGGCTCCGATGTGGAGCATGGAGTAAACGGTCTTCAGAAGACCGCAGGCCCGCCGCAAAAAGTTCTACAGTATCTTGATAAACTTGCCGAAATGACAAGACTCTGTGTGGATGGGACATTGTCCGATAATCGAATCCAGTGGCTACAAAAGCGAAACGTGGATGCTTCCGACGAGAGCGACAGCATTCTCAACAATAGAACCCGCATGAGCGACCGGATGTGGGACGATGGTACAGGGAAGCGACAGTTCAGATATCACCTGAAGCCATCTAACGCAACGAGTCCTGACCGCTGTGTTCGGATCTATTTTGAGTTCATCAACGAAAGGAGGTTAACTGTGGTTGGATGGGTTGGCCGACATTTATAGTCCCAGGTGGCGCATCGTGCTCTCGATTGAGTGAATTGGATGGATCTTCCTAATTGACCAGATGTTCACCAACTCTGGTTCAAGAGTACACGGAGGGGGAGACGCAGATCTATCCATTGACCGACTTCAAGGCCCGCTGGGGTGACAATCTTGAGTTGGGTTGCCTGCAGGTCCGGTGCGGTGCCGTTCCCTCCGAAGACCTGAAGTCGCCCCATGCCAAGTCGGGCTATGGCCGCTCGCCGCCAGGCCCGAGCTTCCAGAGGAAAGAGACGAGCAGGAACATGGCGTAGTCGCCCCGTCCCATCGGCGTTGTTCGGTCGATGGACTCCAGAAACTGCTGCACAGTGTCCGAATGTCATGCTCAGACTTCGGCACATCAGGCGAGGCAGAGATGTACTTGTTGGCGTCGTAACAACGCTCAGAACAGAGGGTTAGGGTCTCTCTCCGCTCAAAGCAGAGCACTTGACCAGCCGCAATATCTTTCGATCTAGGTTGTCCAGTCTTTCCGGTTGCAGGTTGCCCTCCGAGCGCCAGCCACTGCCCGGCAAGTCAGCTTCGCCTTTCGGTCCGCGCCAGAGCATGCCGTAGGATGCCAGAGGCTTCGTCGGCCTCCGGCCGCCGCGATGGCCACGCTACCGCCTGCAAAGGACGCCCCCGAGACGAAATGCGGCCTGCTCCGGACACGGTCCGGGCCGAGTTGCACCGCCCGTGCAGCGAGTTTGCCGACACGCACCTGTCGCCGCATCTGCTTACTGCCATTCAGCGACTGTTCCTAGCTGACGCTCACACAGCCTCACCGAGCGGCAGTTGCAGCCCCAATTGGTGACAACTCTAATCGGAAGATGTGCCAAACTCCGATCCTGACTAAGGCACCCGAAGAAGTTCCCGGAACAATCCGATAGATTCATCCGTAACAGGAATTCTAAATTTGGCCTTTTTCTATCTCGCGAGCCGCTGAGAGGCCGGCAGCAAGAGACCAGTTTTTGGGCCTTGACTTTGCCGGCAGCACTTTCAAACATAAAGTGTGGTTGCGCCAGGACAAGTCCTGGAGAGGAGGAAGTGATGAACGGAAACCTTTCAGAGCGAGCCAGCGGGTTCGACTCCCGTCCGGCAAAGGTGCAGCCCACCAGCCGGGAGTGAGTGTTGCATGGCAACCGGTAACGATTGTCGTGAAATATGTGAACCCGGTGAATATGGGAACCTGCGGCCCGAAACATTAGGCCTAGCAAGGCGTTGGGGCCTGAGCAGGTTCCCATATGGCTACCGTGGCCCGGGGCCGTCCAGCATGGCAAGGAGTTCGTCATGCATCCCGTCGAAGGTTCCCTTGCGAAGGTTCGGCGGCTGCCGGGATGACAGGATATCGAGCTTGTTGGCCGGGTCGACGCGCAAGTACATCTCGGTCGACTGCAGGGTGGCATGACCGAGCCAGAGGCCGACCTGCCGGATGTCACCCGTGGCCTCGAGCGTGCTGAGGGCGCAGGCGTGCCGCAGCGAATGCGGGGTCACGGTCTTCCCGGCAATTGTCGGTGTGGCGCTCGCCGCGGTCGCGACATGCAGGGCGAGCCTTTTGGCGAAGCCGCGCCGGGTCAGGCCTATGCCCATCGCGTTTAGGAATAGATGCCCGTCAGGGCTCTCCGGCCGCACGTTGAGCCATTCGCGCAGAGCGGAGCGGGTCTGCTTCCACAGTGGCAGGATGCGCCCGCGGCGACCCTTGCCGATGACGCGGACGCTGGCGAGTCCCGGCGTGTCGAGATCCTGCACAGCCAGGCCGACCAATTCCGAGACCCGCAGGCCCGCATTGTAGGCCAGGCACAGCATCGCTCGATCGCGCAGGCCAGTGACCGTGTCGGCAGGTGGAGCATCGAGCAGGGCCTGGATCTCGGCCCGGCTGAGATAATCGACTGGCGGCTGATCGCCCTGCTTTTGGGGCAGGGCATGCACCTGCGCAGCTAGGTCGAGGCATTCAGGGTGGCGGAATTCGAGGTAGCGGAAGAAGGACTTGATCGCGACCAGCCGCGCGTTGCGAGTGCGCACGCCGTTGCCGCGCTGCGTTTCGAGGTGGTCGAGAAAGGCCAGCAGGGTTGCCGGGTCAAGGTGGGAGACCTGCAACTGGCAGGGCCTGGTCCGGTGGCGCTGCGCCGTGAAGACTGCCAGTAGCTTGAAGCTGTCGGTGTAGCTGGCAACGGTATGCGGGCTGGCACCGTAGTCGCGTGGCAGGTACTGCGTCAGAAAGTCCGTCAAGGGCCGTGCGAGATCAGGCATCGTGGCTCCTTCCCGCGTGCAGCCGCTCGGTGGCTGCCGACACTTGGTTCAGCAGCACAGGCGTCGCTTCGAGGTACCAATAGGTGTGCGCCGGGTGCGCATGGCCAAGGTATGTTGACAGTGCCAGCACGTGACGGCCGAGTTCGCTCCGGTCGCCAGACGCGACACTCTGCAGAGCGCGTGTCGCAAAGCTGTGCCGCAAGTCGTGAAGGCGTGGCCCGGGCTCGCCCGGGCCGGCGCGCAAGCCTACTTGGCGCGCGAGCCGGATGAAGGTTGCGGTCAGGTAGTTGGGGCTGACAGGTCGGCCGCTGGCGAGAACGAAGAGCCGGTCGCTGCGGCTGCCGCATCGCAAACGGACATCCATGTACCGTTCCAGTGCCGACCACACGCTGGCATGCAGGGGCACGAGTCGGGCCTTGCCAAACTTGGCGTTGCGAATCCGCAGACCGTCCGGCGTGACGTCTGTGAGTGCCAGGCCAATCGCTTCCGACCGCCGCATGCCCGTCGACGCCAGCAGCCCGATGATGTGGTGGAAGGTGACGGGCGTGATGGAATCGGCGGGCGGCAGTTGCGAGGCAGCATCCATGATCAAGCGGATCTGAGCCCACGACAGCAGTCGCGGGGGCGGGCGGTGATAGGTTCCGCGCCCCAGCGAGTCCGGGTGGGGGATCTCGTTGCGCTCGTCCTCGGCGTGCAGGTGGACGGCCAGTCCGCGGACGAGTTGCAGCCGCATGCGCTTCTGCCTGGATGAGCCTGCCTGCGAGGCCCAGGCAACACAGGTTGCGGAGCGAACGAACGTGTCACCCTGTGCCTCGGCATAGGCGGCGAAACTGCCTAGGAGGGGCACTGCGTGCTGGAACGACAGTCCGGTGGCGCGTCGGAACTCGATGTAGGAGTCGGTGCGGTCAGCCAGCGTCATCGGATGGCCTCCGGCCAAGGCTGAGCTGCCTCGAGCAGCATGGGGGTATCGACGCGGGCGTACAGCGCGGTCGTTTCCACGGACTGGTGGCGCAGCAATGCGGCGACAGCCTCCAGCGAGGTCCCGCCACGCAGCAGGTAGGTCGCTCTCGCGTGGCGGAACATATGGGTGACCGGGAGGCCGGTGTCATCCACACCGGACCTCTTCATCGCTCTGCGCACAATGTCGCGGATGGATGCGGTTGACAAGCCGCGATGGGGCGCTCGCGAATTCAGGAACACTGTCCCTGCAGAACTGCGTGAGCGTGCTTGCAGGATGTACTCCGCCAAGGCGTCGCCGGCGTCCTGCGGCAGGGGCAGTGTTGAACTGCGGCGCGTCTTGCCGCCCAGCGTTAGCGTCGCTTGCTCCCAGTCGATATCGCCCAACTGCAGTGCGGTGATATCGCTGGCCCGCAGTGCCAGTCGGGCCAGGAGCAACAGCACGGCGCGGTCCCGCAAGCCGATGGGGGTCGCGGTATCGCAGCTAGCGATCAGCGCCTCGCTGACGCTCTCCTCGACATACCGGGGCAGCTTGGCGGCAGGCTGGCGGGCGATGGACGGGACCGCATCGACCAAGCCGGGGCGGCACAGCCCGTGCGCCGCCAAGAACCGCAGATAGGAGCGCAGCACGGAGCACTCGTTCGAAATCTGACTGTGCGAAACGGATTGCGCCCGGGTCAGAATCGCAGCGCGAATGGACGCCGCGTCGAGGGTTTCGGGACTGTCGCCGAGCCGCGCCAGCAGCCAGCGCAGGCAGTAGTCGGTGTTCCGGAGGGTCGTCTCGCGGAGGCCGCGATGCCGCCGCAGCCAGTCGAAGAAGGCCTGGGCATGTGCCCCGTGGCTTGCCTTCGGCAGCTCCGTGCGCCAGTCCGCGACAACGCCTCGCTCGATCAGGAAGCCGGCAAGCTTGGCAAGCCTTGTGCCCGTACCCCCGCGCCCGCGGAAAGAGCCGGACGATCCGAGGAACTGCGGATGGCTGCAGGCACATTCGTGGTCGAGAAACCGTTCCAGCACATCGCCGTCGATTGCGGAAATTGGAATGGCCGCACGATACAGCCAGACGACAAAGTGCCGTCCAGACCAGCGGTACTTGCGAACGGTGGCTGCGCAGTAGCCTTGGGACGTCAGGCTGGCGGCGAAAGCCTCGACGAGTTCGCCGCCTTCGAGGATCGCGGTCGGGATGGAGCACTGTCCGGTCTGGATCAGATAGTCGAGCACAAGACTTGCTTTCCATCGCGAACTCTTGTTCAGCTTGGTGCGGAACTTCGCAGGACAGGCACAGGCGTGACTCAGGAAGCTGTGGACGCCGCGGATGTCCAACTCGGCAAGGACGGTTCCGCTGGTGGCCAGCCAGGCCATCATGTGGCGGGCCGTTCGGGCCAGTTCGCTCACGAATCCCGCCGAGTAGCCTAGACGGTCCAGAAAGACCCGGTAGGCCGGAACGACCCGGTCAAGGTTTGCTTGGATTGCCCCGGGTGAGACAAGGGGGCGGTTGGGTATTGTCAAGATTCACTCTCCTCTGCTGGCAGGAAACCAGCCGGAGACGAGAATACAGATATGGGAACCTGCTCAGGCCCCAACGCCTTGCTAGGCCTAATGTTTCGGGCCGCAGGTTCCCATATTCACCGGGTTCACATATTTCACGATATGAGAACGTTCTCATATCGTGAAGCGTACACAACGGGTGGCAAAGTGGCGTGATTGAGCCTCGAAATTATGTTTTTCGTCGGTGCCTTCATCTTCCATATAGTGGGGGCAGCACCGGCCGAGCCGCGAGCGGCGAGGCACGGTCGGGCCGGCCGGGGTCGGAGAGCGATCGCAGAGCCACGGGAAGGCTCGTCAGGAAACCTGGGAGGCCCTGTACTGTCCACGTGCGAAGGAGCCGTAATGGGATGCCCGGCTACCAGCAAGGCCCCGGCCCCTGTCCCCGGTCTGCGGGACGGAGGGAGCGCTTCGGCGGACACGAACCAGCAGGCAGCGCGTGGTACCGGCTGGCGAAAACAATGAGCCGAAGGGATGCAGTGCAGGGAGTCGTAGCGCCTTCATAGTACCGGCGACGGCGGGGAACCGGGTCCGCTGGGACCCGCCTGAGGGAAGGGGGGCGTCGTATGAGCAGGACCTCGGAGGGGAAACGGCACGGGAACCAGAGTCCCGGTACGCCGTCCACGGAACCTGCGGGGATAGCCGTTCGGAGCGTCAAGCGCGAATCTGTCATACGAGGAACCTAGTGCGTCAATTGCGCACGCTGGGTTCTGTGGGGGGAGAGGCTCGGTAACGACCTCTCCTACCCGGCCCCCCCGTTTCCAATTCCCGAGTGCTCGAGTCCCTTCTGGACCGCTTCCAACAAACCGCCGGCACCCTGCCCGACCCTCGCAAAGGTTCCAACAAGCGCTATGCCGTCGCCGATGCCGCGGCCTGCGCCCTCGCCACGTTTTTCTTCCAGTGCCCCTCCTTCCTCGACTTCCAGCGGCGCTTGTTCGAGCAGTCCGCCCGCTCCAACTGCCACGCGCTGTTCGGCGTGAGCAAGATTCCCAGCGATAACCAGATTCGGAATCTGCTCGATGATCTCGACCCCGCGCTGTTCGCCGACCTCTTCCCCCTGTGTCTCGACACCCTCCGCGAGCAAGGCGGCCTCGACCCCTTCCTGCGTCTCGGCGGGCGCGTGTGCATCGCCCTCGACGGCATCCAGTTCCAGTGCTCGGACACGATCCATTGCGAGCAGTGCTCCACCCGCCATGTCGGCAAGCACAAAACCAAGCAGTTCTTCCACACCATGCTCTCAGCCAGCGTGGTGGCCGATGGCCACAACCGCGTCCTGCCGCTCATGCCGCTGTTCGTCCAGCCCCAGCATGAGCCCGCCGCCCAGTGCCCGGAGTTGACCGAAGAGCAGCGCAAGCAGGATTGCGAGCGCAACGCTGCCAAGCGCTGGCTGCCCGCCTACCTGCCCGCTCTGCGGCCCTACCGACCGGTCCTGCTGGGCGACGATCTGTACTGCTGCCAGCCCATCTGCAGCCTCGTCGCCGAGCTCGAAGCGGACTTCCTGTTCATCTGTAAGCCCAGCAGCCACAAGACGTTATACAAGCAGCTCCCCAAGCGCCGCATCTGGTCCAGCGGCTGGCTGCAGACCCGCAACCAGCGCAAGCAGGTCGAGCAGCATCGCTACCAGTGGAGAAACAACGTGCCCGTGCGCGCTGGTGCTGACGCCCTCAAGGGCACCTGGATCGACTTCGAAATTTGGCGCACAGGCGAGCGCACCTACCACAATTCGTTCTTCACCAGCCTCAAGGTCACCGCCGACAACGTGGCCGAGATCGCGCGGGTAGCGCGCGCCAGATGGAAGATCGAGAACGAGCAGTTCAATTGCTTGTCGCGCCAGGGCTACAACCTCAAGCACAATTTCGGGCACGGCCGCCAGGGTCTGGCCAATCTGCTCGCCACGCTGAACCTGTTCGCCTTCGCGCTGCATGCGGTGCTGGACTGCGTCTGCGAGCTGTGGCGGCAAGGCCGGAAGCGCCTCGGTACCCGGCGCAATTTCTTCGCGACCCTGAAGTTCCTCACGGAGTGGTTCTGCTTCCCCAGTTGGACCGCCCTGTTGGAGACCGTCGTGCGCAAGCGCCCGCCACCGCCCGCGGCCGGGCTGCCCGCGGGCGCCCCCTGACGAGGCAACCTGCCCGCCATCCTGCCAGCGCCAGGCTTCTCTTGCAGAGGCCCTCAGCCGGGGTGCGTCGCGGCCAGTCCAGGACCGCCTCAGGGCCGGTGCCACACGACTCACAGCCTCGGATGCCGAGTCCACAGCCGTCCGCTCACCCCGCAACCGGTTCCAACGGCGCACGCAAACGCTCCCAGATTCCACCCCACACGAGTCAGCCTACCTATTTTGAGAATTGCTGCATCCGTAACTCGCTGATTTCGAATAACATAGAGTGCCCGAATAGTCTCGGTGGGCATGTAATGAAGCGACGCAGGAAGCACAGGCATCCAGGATCGACAAAGCCAGACGTAAGTGCCCTTCCGGTGTCCAGCCCATATGAGCCCCGGTCGCACAGGTCGAAGCCCCGAAGGTAGGCCACAGGAAGGTTACTGGATGGAGGTTCGGAATGAGGAAGATTCGCTACAGCTGCGCCATGAGCTTGGACGGGTACATCGCCGGCCCCGGCGGCGAGTACGACTGGATCGTCATGGATCCTGACTTCGATTTCCCAGCAATTTTCGAGCAATTCGACACGTACTTGCTCGGTCGAAAGACGTTTGAGGTGACCGGTGCGCAGGTCGCCCCTGTGGCGTCGGGCATCCGGACTTACGTGTTTTCGACAACCCTGCCCCAGAGCGATCTCGAGGATGTTCCGATCATCGGAGAAAACTGGAAGGAACTAGTTCAGTCGCTTCGCGAGGAAGAGTGTATGGACATCTGGCTGTTCGGCGGGGGCTCGCTGTTTCGCAGTCTTGCAGACGAAGGACTCGTTGACACGGTGGAAGTGGCGATCGTGCCCGTATTGCTCGGAGCTGGCGTTCCTCTCGTCGCCGAACCCGCTACGAAAATTGAGCTGACGCTGAAACAACACAAGCTCTACGAGAAGACGGGCACGGTCAGTCTCGTCTACGAGGTCGACCAGCCCCGCCGGTAGGCGGTAGTGCGTGACGGGAGGCTGCAAGGCACGATGATGTTGAAATCTGGGACCTTGGATGGCCCTAGACTTCCCTAGGGAGACTCCTTCGGCGACTGCGACCAGACGAGTCGGCTAGCAGCATGCCGGCACACCGCCCGGATCTTGGCCGACCACGGTGTGGCATCAAGCGTGGTTGTGCCGCCGGAGATTGGTGCATTCGGCAACATTCACTTGACGATGCAGGCCGGCAATAGCGATTTCATTGCCGATCAGGTCGTGAACTGTCTCGGAATGCGTGTGGTAGGCGAATCGTCACAAGCAAACTGAGCCCTATCGACGACGTAGGGCGTCCTAGACTGCTTGCGAGTCGAGCTAGCGGTTGAACAGGAACGCGTTCGAGTTGACCAGCGCCCAGAGCAGATCCTGAGCCTTGGCCGCGCGCCCGGGCGAGCTGCCCAGGTATGTCACGGCCTCGTCCATCTCGGTCGACGTCGGCATGCGTCCGAGCGACGCAAGGTACAACTCCTCGATCAATTCCCGGTCGTCGCGACCGGCAAGGATCGCCTTGGCGATCCGGCCCTCGGGGTTGGCGATGGCGTCTGCCAGCGTCGGGCCGTTGACCAAGCTCATCGCCAGCGGCAGACTCAGGTCGTTGCGGCGCTCGCACTCGCAGGGAGACTCACGCTCGGGCCGCCCGAACATGTTCAGGAAGCCTCCCGTGTCCACGTGTGGGTCGGGCAGCTGCTGGGCGCTGAAATCCTCCGGCACTTCCGGGAAGTCCGGTCGCGAGCCGGTTGCGATGGTCATCGCGTCCAGCAGCGACTCGGCTGTCAGCCGGCGCGGCTGGAAGCGCGAGAAGTTGATCTCGTCGGTGACGTTCCACTCGTTGGTCTCCATCGCTGCTTGGTAGGTTCGCGAACTGACGATGGTCTTGATGAGGTGCCGCAGGTCGAACCCGCTGGAGATGAAGTCGGCTTCGAGCGCGTCCAGCAGGGCTGGATTGATCGGCGGGTTGGAGCCGCGGATGTCATCCACCGGCTCGATGATGCCCCGTCCGAAGAAATAGCTCCACACGCGGTTTACGATCGCCTTCGCGAAATAGGGGTTTTTCTCTGAGGTCAGCCACTGCGCCAGAGCTTCGCGGCTGTCGCCAAAGGATCCGATTTCGGGCATGCCCGCGGAAGCGAGCAAGTATTCTGGCTCGACGGCTCTGTTTGTCTTGGGGTGCAGGAACTCGTTGTTGTCCCGCTTGAGGTAGACGATCTGCTCGTCGCTGTCGAAGCCGGGCTTCATGCCCACCGCCGCGAAAAACGCCGCCAGTTGGAAGTACTGGTTCTGCGTCCAGCGTTCGAAAGGGTGGTCGTGGCACTGGGCGCAGACCATCCGCACGCCGAGGAACAGTTGCGTGGTCGTCTCCATAGCCAGTTTTGGATCGTCATTGACGCGATAGAAATTGGAGGCCGGGGACTGGTAGGTGCTGCCGACCGACGTGAGCAGTTCACGCACGAATTCGTCGTAGGGCTGGTTGTAGGCGATGGCGTCGCGGATCCACTGGCGGAATGCCCACATACCTTTCTCGCCAAGGTGCTTGCGATTGGACTGCAGCAGGTCGCCCCATTTGAGCGACCAGTGATCCACATAAGCCGGGCTGCCCAGCAACTCGTCAATCAGCCGCCGCCGCTTGGCGCGGGACGAGTCTGGATCCTCGATGAATGCGCGTGCTTGCTCGGGCGTCGGTGGGATGCCCGTCAGGTCTAGGTAGACGCGCCTGGCGAACACCGCGTCGCTGGACAAATCGGAGGGCTGGATGTGCAGCCGCTTGAGCTTGGCGTCGATCTGCTCGTCGATGTAGTTGTTGACCGGCGGATCGTTCCACGAAAATCCCGGCGCCGGGTTCAGCACGGTCAGCGGCACCGTGACGAACTTCCCCTCGTAGCGCACCATGATCGCCGCTTCTCCGATGCGCTCGCCGAGCACCGCTCCCGATTCTTGGATCGTGGCCGTACTGGTCGAGTTGCTCTCGATCACGGCAAGCTCGGAAACATCGCGCTTGGAGCCATCGCCGTAGTGGGCGACCACGGTGAGTGCCTGGGACTTGCCGGGCTCGTCGAGGAAGATCTCTGTCGGCTCCACATCCAAATTGGTCACCGCGTCGATCTCGGGGTCGCCGAATGGCGCACCCTGCGAGATCCACTCGACAATAGTGTTAAAGGGATCGGAGCCCTCTTCGAAGCGCAGGCCGCCTTCGTGTGGTACGCGCATGGTCGGCTTGGCCAGCATTAGGCTGGCTGCGGGCACTGCTCGGTTGAAGCGCCGACCCGAGACTTCGAACAGCAGGGCGCGGTAGTCGAACTCGGCATCGTAGCCGCGCAGCGAGAGCTTGAATCCGTTCTTGCCCTTGGCCGAGCCGTGGCACGCCCCAGCCGTGCAGCCGGTGTAGTTGAGCACGGGCATCACGTCGCGCAGGAAGCTGACTCGGCGCTCCTCCGCGGTAGCCGCCGGGGCGGGAGCCGCAGCGACCGCGAGCAGAGCCGAAACCGTAATCAAGGCGTAGGCTTTTTTCATTGCAACAATCTCCCGGCGCTTACCCAGCACCTGCAATTGTAGTATTCCCGCCTTCTACGAGGAGCACCGCTTGGGCCGGCGGGATGTTGTAGGGCACCGCTTCCTTGTCGCGGCCGGCTAGAACCGACTTCGGGGCGACCTCCACCGAGTACTCGCCCGGCTCTACGTCGGGTGTCGCTTGGCACGCCAGCGAGAACGTCTCTGGATTGCCGGTGATCTTGCTCGATGCGCAGGTCACGCCGACCGGCAGGTTGATCATTTCAAGCTCGACCTCGGAGTCGAATTCCGGTTCTCGCGAAAAGCTCCCCGAGATCTCAAAAGTCCCTCCAGGGGAGACTGCCACGGGAGTTTCAGGCAACTGGACATCGTAGCCTTGCACGACATCGACCGTAATCGCCTCGGAGTAGATCGACAGGTTCGCACCCGCGTGCCGAACGCGCGCCTGGAGCACCAAGTCGAATCGCATCTCCGGCGTGCCCATCGTCGTATTCATCTCGAAAGAGCCCTCGTTGTCCCCGGGTTTGATCAACGCTCCGCCGAGGATTCGCAAGTTTGCGACCGATGGGGAATTGATCACATTGACGGCCGTGACGGCTTGCACGCCCGTCGCGTGACTCTCGTAGGCCCAGCGGATTTCGTGGCGAATTCCTTGGATCAGGCGCAGGGACCGCTCCGACAGAACCTTGATGGTGGCTGGATGCGGACCGGCCACCATGGCATCGATCGCGCCGGATTTGCCCGGGATGCGAACAGGGCGCTGCCCGGTCCCGGCCACAGGTGTGACCAGCTTGGAAGTGCGCACTGGCCGCCGGATGACCTGGCCGTCTTCCGAGCGGCCTTCGGCATGCAATGAAAGAGAGACGGGACCGGGCTCGGCATCTTCTGTAGCGGACAGCATCAGGCGCCCGCGCAGGGACTGTCGCTGTGTGGTCATGCCGCCGAACTCAGCTGGGATGTTGCCGCCTTCGACGTTGACGCCCTCCGGCAAGCCTGTGGCGATGACCTTTACGGGCCCGTCGTAGCCCCTTCGATCCATCGTCAAGGAAATGCTAGTCGTGCCGCCCTGCGGAATATTGATCTGGGTGTCGTCCAACCGGACCATGAAGTCCGGCGGCTGGCGTTGGGCTGCAAGTCGATAGCCATAGCCGGGGCCGCCGCGTCCGAGCAAGTCTTCGACGCTGATCCGCAATTCGCTTACGCCAGCAGGTATGCGCAGGCCGATTGCCGGGTCTCCGAACGTCTCGGCCCGCGTAGAGATGTTCGACAGCAACTCCTCCGGCGGCTGGTCCCCCGCGGAGGCGATCTTGTGGCCGTCTTGGTCATGCAGAGACAGCAGCGTGTAGAGTTGCGAAGTGCCTAGGACTGCCGCTTGCGTTTCGATCATCCATTCCTCGCCCGGACGGACCTCTAGCCTGTAGCTGTCGATCTCGCCCGGACGGCTAACGCGGCCATTGACCACGGTGCCTTCGGTGAGCCATCGGCGCTTCGTGCCCTTGGGCTCGAGCGTTTCCGGCCGCTCGCCCCGCAGGAACGGCAGCGGCAATCCGCCCCGCCCCGCCGGCAGTGGTGCCTGTTCGCCATCGACCCGGACTCTTTCGGGAGCCGAAAGCGTGCCGCCGGAAAGTTCGACCTCGACCGGCTGGCCGGCCTGCCAGCCCAGAGGGAAGATGGCCTCGGCAAACTCCAGCGGCCCCGCGAGCAGCCGGTAAAAGTTGCGCTGCTGCTTGCTGAAGCGGGCGTCGCGCACTTCGACGATGTACATTCCCGCGGCGGGGGCGCGAAACGCCAGACGCGCATCGCCGCCAGCGCCCGGCGAGTCGTTGGCGCGGGCGACAGGGCGCCCAGCTTCTGAGCGGACGGACAGGACTGGGTCGATGGCCGAGCCTAGCCGGCGGGCTTCGATCTCCAATCCGAGGCGCTCGCCGGCCTTGAGAGCGACCTTGTAGAGATCGCGATCGGCTTCGCTCAAGGTGCCGTTGACCACCGCCGGGGCCGACACTCTCTGGGCATGTGCGACATCGTCGTTGCGGGGAGCACGCGGGCGCTTGGATTCGCTCTCAGGGAACTCTGGGAACGTCGAGACGCTGAACAGCCACGTGTTGGTGCGCCCACTGGCGGTCTCGATAGCGAGCGGGTAGGCCCCTGGCTGTGCCTCGGAATCGATCTCCAACAGGAACTGCCTGGCCGGACCGTCGGCGCTCAGCTCAGTGAGCGATCCGGGGATCTGGGAATGGATCTTGATCTTGCCATCGAGGCCGGCGCCTTGCAGCACCAAGCGCACAGCTGCGCCCCGTTGGCCGCCTGGCGGGGTAACGCGCGTGAGTGTCGGGTTTGCTTGGAGCGGGAGCGCCAGCAGCGCGACCGCCGCCACGCCCTTGACATAGGCCGGCATTATCGGTTCATCCCGCCTCTTGGGCGTCGTCTGCGCTGTCGGCTTGCTGGATTGGGACCGGGACGAACGACTGCACCTCTTCTCCACTGCTGGCATCGAAGATCCGCACCACGCCATCGAATCCGCCAGTTGCCAGCCGCTTGCCGTCCGGGTGGAATGCGACTACGAAGATCCCTCCGTCGTGGCCTTTGCAGGAGGCCACGCGCTCGCCGGTTTCGGTGTCGTACACCGGCACCTCGCCCGAGACGCCGCCGACCGCCGCCAACGAGCCGTCCGGGCTGAACGCTAGAGCGAAGATCTTGCCGTCCTGCTCTTCGAATTTGCGGACAAGCGTGGAGTCGTCGGCGATCTTGAGGGCGCGCGGGCGGTCCATCGTATACAGGTACGGCACCCTGTCTTCGCCGCCTACCAACACGTAATCCCTGCGCGGGTGGCGGGCCACAGCGTACAGCTTGTCCCGCAGGAAGTTCACATTTTCTTGGAAGGCACCGGTGGCCGCATCGGCCAGCTTGGCGGCGCGGTCCCGGCTGACGGACACGATCCGCTCGCCATCGATCCCGAAAACGACCTGCAGCACCCAGTCCTCGTGATGACCAGCCTTGAAGACCTCCTCGCCAGTCTCCAGATCAACCATGCGGACCGTCTTGTCCGCGGCACCGAAAACCGCCCGCTTGCCGTCCTGCGACAGGTCACCTGCGAACAACGTGTCGATCGTGGAGGTCACCGACCGGATCAACTCTTGGGATTCCAGGTCCCAGACCTGCAGCTCGCCGAATCGCGCTGGCGTGCCGCCGATCGCCACCAGGCGCTTGCCATCGGCCGAGAAGTGGATGGAATGGATCTTGTCGGAACGGCCCAGCAGACGACCCTCGATGTTCGAGCCGTCGGCCTTGTGCAGTAGGATCTCTTTGAAGCCGCCCACCGCCAGCATCCCTCCGTCCGGTGAGAACGCTAGCCCCGTGATCGTGGGAGCTTGGGCGTACACCGGCGGTTCCGTGGGTGCCTGAGGTGCCTTCGCCTCGGCCGGCGTGTCGTCCTCGGCTCCTTCGCGAACCCAGCGGGTGAGTAGATCGACTGCCTCGGGAGCGAGTTCCGCACCGCCCATCGGCATGCGCGGTTGCAGCTTGCCAGTAACCAAACTGACCAGCGGGCTGTTGTCAGGAGTACCCTTGACAAGTGCACTGCCGTGCTTGGCCCCGCCCTTGAGAATGCCCTCGTAGGTAGTGATGTCGAGGCCGCTGAGCTTGTTGGCCGGCTGGTGGCAACCGGAGCAATGCACTTGCAGCAGCGGGCGAACTTCGGTGTAGTAGCTGGCAGGCTCGGCCGCGCCGAGAGCCGACAAGCTGGCGGCTCCGGCGAGGATTGGGCCTAGAATTCTCATTTCGGCTGGTACCGGCAACATTGTAGAGCGATTCGCCGGCCTCGCTCAACTAGAGCGGCGCAGATTTCTCAGTCGCTTGAACCGAACTCGACGTTCCGTGCGTCTCAATAGGTGGCGGTATACTAGCTCTATCCGGCTGGTTGCCCCCAGATGATGTTATGACGAACAATCGAATTCCATGCTTTGTCATCGGCCTTGGCGTCGGTGCCATTGTCGGCTTGCTGGTGGCCCCGAAGCGGGGCGCAGACACCCGCGAGTCCCTGCGCGACACCGCCGACACGGTGGTGGTAAAAGGGCGGGAACTGGCGGAGTCCCAGCGCGAGAGCATCGAATCGGCTGTGGACGCGGGCGTTTCGGCGTATCGCCGTGTTGTGGGCGATCAGGGCTGAGCGCCTGGCAGGCTGACGGTCGAGGCGAGACGATCTATGCAGGGCCTAGGTGACGCTCAATCCCTCACGCTGGCCATCGCGGCATTCGCCGGGGTGGTCGCGGCGGCCATGGTCGCCGTGGCCTGCTGCGCCTATGGGGTTTGGAAGCAAATCCAGCGGATCGAGGCCCGCTCCTCGGAGTTCTTTGACGAGTGGCAGCCGGTCGCCGGGGAGGCCAAGGAGGCCGTGCGAGACTTCGCCGAGCAATCCGGCGAGCTGCTCTCGCGCCTGAACAGCCTGACTGCCAACTTGCAAAAGCAGTCCATGCAGGTCGAAGCGTCCGTCACGAGCTTGGCTGCCATCGCACAGCGCAATGCCGAGAGCGTCGATGCCACCGTGCAGGCGACGCTGGATCGCTTCAACGCTGCCACAGAGACGCTTGATCAGGCCTTGCGCGTGCCGACTACCCAGTTGCGCGCCTTTGGCGCTGGGTTGGCTGCGGCGATGCGAAACCTTGCCAGCGGCCGCCAGCGAGACCCTGCACGGATCTCCGCCGACGAGGAAATGTTCCTCTAGCGCCGCGGCCAGCCGATATCGACAAATGGAGAGTGTGGTTTGAAGCCAAAAGAACAGACATCCGCATCCCGTCCCAGCTACCGCGTGGCGTTGCTCGGCACGAAGTTCATGGGCAAGGCCCACAGCCAGGGCTACCGCAATGTCAACATGTACTTCGCGGACGCTCCCAAGCTAGAGCAGGTCGTGATTTGCGGGCGCAACCCCGACGAGACCGAGCAGGCGCGGGAAGCCTTCGGCTGGCAAGAGGCTTCCACCGACTGGCGAGCGGTCGTAGCGCGCGGCGACATCGACATTGTTGACGTGGTCACCCCCGGCGACATGCACTGCGCCATGGCGGTGGCTGCCGCTCAGGCGGGCAAGCACGTCATTTGCGAGAAGCCCCTGGCCAACACCTTGGACGAAGCCAAGCAGATGCTTGCGGCTGTGGAGAGTGCGGCCGTGCGCCACTTGGTCATGCACAACTACCGCCGCGTGCCAGCGGTGGCGCTGGCCAAGCGGATGGTAGACGATGGCCGCATTGGCGACATCTACCATTTCCGGGCGCGCTACCTGCAGGACTGGGCCACTTCGCCGGATTTGGAACTTGTCTGGCGCTTCGATGCCAAGCAGGCCGGCAGCGGCGCGCTCGGCGATCTAGGTGCTCACGTGATCGATCTCGGGCGCTACCTGTGCGGCGAGATCGCCGAACTGGCGGGCACTCAAGAGACCTTCATCAAGCAGCGAGCCGTCGCGGCCGGCTCCACCGAGATGGCCGATGTCACAGTCGACGACGCGGCCGCGCTGTGCGTCCGGTTTGAGAACGGCGCGATCGGCACCATTGAGGCGTCGCGCTTCGCGCCTGGTCGCAAGAACCACAACACATTCGAGATCAACGGCAGCAAGGGTTCGCTCAGCTTCGATCTGGAGAACCTCAACAACCTGCGCTACTACTCAATGGACGACGCGGGGGATGCCCAGGGCTTCCACGAGATCATCGCGTGCTCGCTAGGCAAGCACCCCTACGCCGACAACTGGTGGTTCGATGGGCACCTGCTGGGCTACGAGCATAGCTTCACGCACACGATCTACGACTGGATCCAAGCTGTCGCGACGAGCCAGCCGACACATCCCGACTTCGGAGACGGCGCTCGCAACCAAGAGGTCTTGGACGCCGCGGCCAGGGCGTTTGCGAGCAAGCGCTGGGAGAGCGTGCGGTAAGGCGGCACCCGCTGCCAGCGGGTGTCCGACCGTGCTGTAATAGGGAATTGCGGGTCGCCACTTGGAATATCAACGGCCTCCGTGCGCGGCTTGAATACGTCCTGCACTGGCTGCGGGACAGGCAGCCCGATGTCGTCGGGCTGCAAGAACTTAAGATGCTCGACGAGCAATTCCCGACGGCCGAGTTCGAGTCTGCCGGCTACCATTCGATCACGCACGGCCAGAAAGCTTGGAACGGGGTGGCGGTCTTGAGCCGCCAAGAGGCGCAGGTACGGCAAGTGGGCTTGCCCGGGCAGGCAGGGCTTGGCTCGCGCCTGCTCACAGCGGATGTGGCAGGACTGCGCTTCACCACTGTCTATGTTCCCAACGGCAAGAGCCTAGAACACCCCGACTTCGAGCGCAAGCTGGCTTGGTTGGACGCGCTCGCCCAGCACTTCGCCCAAGGCCACGCGCCGGGCGATCAGGCCGTCCTGTGCGGCGACTTCAACAT
Source organism: Bryobacterales bacterium (assembly GCA_965207255.1). Classification (GTDB taxonomy): domain Bacteria; phylum Acidobacteriota; class Terriglobia; order Bryobacterales; family UBA6623; genus VXMF01. The sequence continues at coordinate 5,191,923 of OZ242276.1, forward strand.
CGTGCCGGAGGCGCTGGACTCGTGGGACGAGGAGCGACTGGCCGGGAGTATCTTTCACACAGAATCCGAACGAGAGCGTTTTGCGTACTTGTTAGAATGGGGGCTGATCGACCTGTTCCGCCACCAGCATCCCGGCGAGAGAATGTTTTCTTGGTGGGACTATCGCGCCGGTTCGTTCTATCGCAACCAAGGATTGAGGATCGACTTCCTGCTAGGCACGAAGGCTATCGCCGACCGGCTTGCGGCAGTGCGGGTGGATCGAGACTATCGCAAGAAGGTGGACGGCCTGACAGCCTCCGATCACGCTCCCGTGATCGCGGACCTGAACTGAGCGGCGGGATTCTGTGCGAATCTGACTAGAGGGGTCATTACAACGAATGATGCGTAGCAGCAGATGCTTTCGCGCCTTGCTGGCAGTGGCGGCGCTGGGCTTGTGCCCGATCGGCTTGCTCGGCCAGCAGGACCAGTCGCAGCAGCGGCGCAATCCCCGCCAGGAGTTCGAGCGTTTCTCCTTCGGAATCCGCTTGGGCTATCACATCACCGCCCAGATCACCGAGGGCAGCCACGACTTCACCAGCACGACCACCAATCCCCCGACGCTGTTCAAGACTACCTCCGAGCCCCAGCACGACGCTTGGGGCGTCGGTGCTGGCGCGCAATTCAACCTATTGCCGCGCTGGGGTGTGACGGTCGACCTGATCGCGCACAGTGTCCGCTTCACGACCGGTACGCGGGTTGAGCGCCGCGAGACTCCCACGCGTGGCCGCCAACTGCTGTCGAACGAATTTGTCGTCACCGAGGCCAATCACTGGGACATCCCCGTCACGGCGCGGTACTACCTGAACGGTCCGCGCCAGCGGGCGCGACCGTTCATTTCGGGCGGCGTCGGCATGCGCATGGTGCGCAACCCCAAGGCCACGCGAGAGATTGGCAACATTGATGGCGGGGAGAGCGACTTCGTCACTATCACGCCCGACGTTGTGACGGACCGGACCATGGCGCTGATTGGCGGGCTCGGCTTTGAGTTGATCGACGACGTCAAGCTCAAACTGAGCGTGGAGGGGCGCTACATGCGGTGGCAGGAAAAGACTTTCGAGGTGGGCTTGGCCAACACGCTGCGCAACCATGTCGAGATCGTCCTGGGACTGTCCTTCTAGGTGCTTCTGTCTGCGATCTGAATCGGCATCGCCCGGACGCCGCACATCGCAGTTAGGCTTGGAAGACGATGCCCAACCGACTCGTTGGAGAGACTAGCCCGTACCTGCGGCAGCACGCCGGCAATCCCGTCGACTGGCACCCATGGTGCGAGGAGGCGCTAGAGAAGGCCCGGCGCGAGAACAAGCTGATCTTCCTCAGCATCGGCTACGCCGCCTGCCACTGGTGCCATGTGATGGAGCACGAGTCCTTCGAGGACGAGTCCGTCGCGGCGATTCTCAATCAAGACTACGTCTCGATCAAGGTGGACCGGGAGGAGCGTCCCGACCTGGACGAGATCTACATGGCCGCCACGATGCTGTTTTCCGGCGGTCACGGCGGTTGGCCCATGAGCGTGTTTCTCGCGCCGGACCAGAAGCCCGTTTTCGCTGGCACATACTTTCCGCAACAAGACGCCCATGGCCGTCCCGGCTTCAAGACCGTGTTGCGCTTCCTTCAGCAGAAATGGCGGACCGATGAGTCCACTCTGCTTCGCGACGCCGCAAAGGTAGCCGACGCCCTGAGCCAGATGCTCGGCGAGCGATCCGGAGATGACCAACTGCCCGGCGCGGACCATGTCGAGCGGGCTGCGGAGGCCATTTATCGCGCTTTCGATCACAGCCGCGGCGGCATCGCCAGCGGCACGAACAAGTTTCCCCAGAGCCTGTCCCAGGAATTGCTGCTGCGGGCGTTTCGAGCCAGTGGCCAACAGCGATATCGCGACGTGGTCGAGTTGACCTTGGAACGCATTTCTCTCGGAGGCATCTACGACCACCTCGGCGGCGGACTGCACCGCTATGCGACCGATCCCGCTTGGCTAGTGCCGCACTTCGAAAAGATGCTTTACGACCAAGCGCTGGTGGTCTCGGTGCTGGTGGATGCGTGGCAGGCGTCGCAGGACCCTGCGAGGAAAGACCTGTTCGCCAGCCGGGTGCGCGGGATTTGCGACTACGTTCTGCGTGATCTGTGCAGTCCCGAAGGCGCGTTCTACTCCAGCGAGGATGCCGACAGCGAGGGGCAGGAGGGCAAGTTCTACATCTGGACCCGCCAGCAGATAGACGCTGAGTTAGGCGCGGAGGATGCGCGGTTGTTCGCCTCCCACTATGACGTCTCGGACCATGGCAACTGGACGCATCCCGGTGATGCCCACGTCCCCAGTGGGCCCAAGAACGTGCTGCAGGTGGTGCGATCGGCCGAGGTTCTGGCGAACTTGGACTCGGTTCCCCTTGCCGAGGTCGAGGCGAGCTTGGCAAGGTCGCGAGAGCGGTTGTTCGAACTGCGGGAGCAGCGGGTAAGGCCCGGCCTCGACGACAAAGTTCTAACCGGCTGGAACGGGTTGATGATCACTGCCTTGGCCCGGGCCGCAGCTGTACTGGACCAACCGCGCTACGGCCAAGCTGCGACCCGTGCGGCAGATTTCGCGTTGGAGCATATCCGTAGCGGCGACCGCTTGCTGGCGACATACGGCAAAGGACAGGCGCGCCTCAGAGCATACAGCACAGATTACGCCTTCTTGATCGAGGGGCTGCTGGCACTTTACGAGTGGAACGGCGAGCCAGGCTACCTGTTTGAGGCGGAGCGCTTGACGGACACGTTGATCCAGCACTATTGGGACAGCACGGGCGATGGCTTCTTCCTGACAGCCGTAGACCACGAAGATCTGCTCCTGCGCAGCAAGACGCTGCAGGACGGTGCCACTCCGTCGTCGAATTCGGTGATGGCCGGATGTCTGCAGAAGTTGGCCATTCTGCTCGGGCGGGCTGACTATCGGGATAAGGCTGGCGCTATCTTGCGCCTGTTCGTCGATTCGTCTCTGCGCATGGTGTTCCAGCAAGAGCGCTTGTTGTGCGCCTTGGACGCCTGGCACCAAGGTTGGGACGAGGTCGCTATCATTGGGCCGCGGCAGGACGCACGCACCCGAGCTCTGCTGGCTAGGGTCCACGCCGAGTTTCGCCCGAACAAGGTGCTGGTGCTGGCTGAGCAGGACGGGATGCCCGCGGCGGACCGGATCCCCCTGCTTGCGGGGCGCGGCATGGTCGAGGAACGGCCTACTGCCTACGTCTGCCGCGACTACGTCTGCAAGCGGCCCGTCAGCGAGCCGGACGAGCTGTTCGCAGCGACCTAGTGGTCGCAGTGGAGCCACGATGCCGCGGCAAGAGTCGAACCTTGGTCGGCCCCGTACCGGAAGCGGTAGCGACACTGCCGCGTTAGGGCCGGGGGAGGGGCAGATCAGCGTCCGCCCGGCCCAAGTGGGCGAGCTCGCCTCTATCCGGCGATTGATCCGGCTGTATCCCGGCGAACTGGTTCAAGATGAACTCCCACGGATCTCGTCATTCTTCGTGGCCGAGAGCGATGGTTCGATCGTTGGCTGTTGTGCGCTTCAGGTGTATTCGCGCAGGCTGGCAGAGGTGCGGAGCCTGGCGGTTCACCCGGATTTTCGCGGCAAGGGCATCGCGGCACAGCTGGTGGATGCCTGTCGGCGGCGGGGCAAGGAGCGCAAGGTGCGGCAGCTGTTCGCAGTGACTAGCGAGCCTAGCTTTTTCGAAGGGTGCGGCTTCACCGTCCATACGGGCTGGAAGACTGCAGTGTTCGCAAACCTCGATGGGCAGACCTAGCTCCGGCAGGCGGAGCCTCGTCCACCGATGGACGAAGCCTTGGACAACCAAATCGCGACAGCAGCCCGCGAGCAGGGTGCGGGAAGCGCCGCTCATCCCGAAGCGCACACAGGCTGAGCGGCGAGTCTCGCAGCGGCGGGCTGTCAGGGCGATCGTTCGATTCGAGCCCTAGCCGAAGGCTTTGTCAGAGCTTTCCGAGGATCGTCGTTCCCTGCCGTGACTAGCCGCGTATGGTACGGGTAAGCTCCTGCGTCCGCTCACTCTCGGCCAAGGCCTGAGAGGCCTGCCTGACGCTTGCGATTCCAGCAGCGGGATGGGAGAATTGCGGCCATCCGACGGACGATGAGTGTGTGCAACCATAGACGCAGAGCGCGGACCTGATCCGCGTGCTTGGATGTGCCGTATGCAATGGAATCGTACGACCGCCGGAGGCGGGTTGCTCGGAGCGTTGCTGGTAGCCGGAGCCATCATCGGCTACAACTGGGGAGCGACGCCGCGCTTGGAGGGACGGATCACCGAGGTGAGGACGCTGGGCATGGACGCCCAAAGCTCAGTGGCCATTGTTAACTTCGAGGCCACGAACACGTCGAACTACGACCTTGGCATCAACTACCGCGAGATCGAGGTCGTAGACGAGGCGGGTAATGTCAGGCAAGGGCGGATCCTGAGCGTGTTCGATGTCGAGCAGCTCTTCAAGTACTACCCGGCGCTGGGCGGAATGAAGGACGAGCCATTGCTGGATGATCGCTATATCGGCCCTGGCGAAGTGTTCCGCGGCCTTACCGCTGCTCGGTTCGAGATCCCCAAGCACAAACTGGACGTGCGCCGGGAACTTGTCTTCCGCACTGTTGATACCAAGAGCCGCAAGACAGAGATTCGGCTTGCTGCCGAGTAAGCGAGCCATCTGTGTTCAGCGAGACTCTGCTAGATCACTTTAGGAACCCGCGGCGCGTTGGTTCGCTGAACCCGCCGGCCGTCACGGTCCGTGTCGAAAACCCGATCTGCGGCGACATCATGACCCTTTCCGCGGAAGTGGTCGGCGGCATCGTGCGCGAGGTGCGCTTCCAAGTGCGCGGCTGTACGGCTTCTATCGCCGCCGGTTCAGTGCTAACGGGCCTCATCTCAGGGATGCCGACCGCTGATCTGCGGACGATTGATGCCAGCAGAGTCGAGGCGGCGCTGGGCGGATTGCCGAACGAATCCAAGCACGTCGCGAGGTTGGCTAGTGACGCTGCCCGAGCTTTGTCGGACAGGCTGGCAGGAACCTAGCGGGATCCTGCGCCCCTCGGATTGATTTCCGTACCGCTTCCAAGGCGACGCCACTCGATTTCTCCGGCCTCGGCGGGTCGTCGCTCAATGGCCGGCGTGGGACGGCCACGGCCATGGGGTCAGCCCTGCGGCGCGGCCGAATTTTCCCGATCTCGAAATATCGCCACGAAGAGCGCCAGTACCAAAGCTGACAGGCCCGCTGGCAACGCCCAGATCGCCTGCCAGTCGATCAAGCCCTGCGCTCGGTTGAGTTTGGATGTCTGTTCGGCCTGCAGCGATTGGATCTCGGCTTGAGGTGCCCCAGACTCCTGCAAGCGCGCCAGTTCAGTGCCCAACTGCTGGACTTCCGCGCTCAAGGTGCGTGACTCTTGGGGGGTGTTGCGTTCTTCCCACACTCCGGCCACCCGGGCTCCGATGAGCATCCCGAGCCCCAGCGTGAACAGCACCAGCATGCCCTGCGCTTGGGCACGGATCTCCTTGCGGGCGGCCATGTCGGTATAGATCTGACCCGTCACGAACAGAAAGTCGTAGCAGATGCCGTGGAGGATGATCCCGGCGTACATCATCCACACCACGGCGTCCGCGGTGCCAAGAGCGAATAGGGCGTAGCGCAGCAGCCACGCCAGCATCCCGATTGCAAGCATCCACTTCACGCCCAGCCGCCGGAAGAACAGCGGCATCAGCAACATGAACACGATCTCTGAGACCTGCCCGTAGCTCATGGCTTGCGTGACGTCCTCGATGCCGGCCAATTGGACAGCCTTGGCGGCCAGTTGGAAGTAGAACGCTAGCGGGATGCAGATCAGGAAGGTGCTCAGCATGAACACGGTGAACGATCGCTTGCGGAACAGTTCGAAGGCATCCGCGCCAGCCAACTCCCGCAATGACGTAGCCTTGCCTTTCGAGGGCGGAGGCGTGTGCGGGAGCGTGAGGCTATACAGGCCCATGAGCACACCGGCAGTTCCGGTCAGCTGGAACATCTGGAGTTGATCGCCCCAGCCGATCCATGCCAGCGCGAAGCCGGCGGCGATCCAGCCGATCGTGCCGAAGACGCGGATGCGCGGGAACTGCGCTTGCGAGTCGGTGACATGGTGCAGCGCAAGGGAGTTTGTCAGCGCGAGGGTAGGGAAGTAGCACAGCGTGTGCGCCAGGAACACTACGTTGATGGTGGATGGCGATGCTGGTGCGGCCGGGTCCATCAACGAGGCGGCGAGGAACATACAGGCGCCACCGAGGACGTGCAGGGCGCACAGGATCTTCTCGGTCGCGAAGAAGCGGTCCGCGACCATGCCTACAAAGAACGGCGAGACGATGCACGCCAGCGGCCCGACGGCATAGGTCCAGCCGAGATCGTCGCCGCTGAATCCAATCTTGACCAAGTACAAGGGCGCCCCGACGTACCATGCCCCCCACACGAAGAATTGGAGGAACATCATCGCCCCGAGGCGTGTTCCTATGCTGCCTAGCATCGCCCCATTGTAGGTGCATGTCGAAGAGACGACTAGAGACCCCAAAAGCCCACCGCGGCGGGCATTCAAGCGAGGGCGTGCTCGCCTGCAACGGGCAGGGGCTCTGGAGCGGGATTAAGCTAAGGGGGTGCCCCTCGGAGGAACGTCCCGATCGGCCAGCAAGCTGTCGCAGGACGAGCTGTACGAGTACGCCTTGCGAGCGCTTGGGAGGCGTCCTCACACCTCGGCCGAGTTGCGGGCGAAGCTCGCTCGGCGCTCTGTGGAGGAGGCCGATGTCGAAGACGTGCTCGCCAGACTGCGGGACAACGGATATGTGGACGATGAAATGGTCGCCGAATCGCATTCTGAGTTCCGCCGGGACTACGCATTGGTCGGCCAGAAGCGGGTTTTGGACGAATTGCGCAGGCGAGGAGTGGATCCCTCTACCGCCGAGCGCGCGGTAGAGGGAGCATATGCTGAAGCGGATGAGGCCGGGCTCGCGCGGAACTTCCTGCGGCGCAAGCTGGGACAGAATCTCAGGGGGGCCAAGGTCGAGGGACGGCGGGAGCTGAATCGCTTGTACGGCGCGCTGGCGCGGGCGGGCTTCCAGCCGCATGTGATCGCTGATGCACTGCGAGAAGTCTCTGACGATGACGAATTGCTCGATGCGTTTGCAAATCTTGACGGGGGAAGCTGACTTCCGGCTCTTGTTGGGGCTGCGGTCTTTAGGTTGACTCGCCACCAGGAATATCTATGCTCGTTGCGGGAATCATGAGCGGGACGTCTGTCGATGGCATCGACGTCGCCTTGGTGGAACTCAGCGGAGAGCCCCCCTCGCTCGGTTTCCGTTTGGTCGCATATCACGAAATCCCATTCCCGGATCCGGTCCGAGAGGAGGTGCTGGCTGTTTCGGATGCCACCGTAGCGACTTCGCGGATCAGCCAGCTCGATTTCTTGCTGGGAGGGTTGTTTGGTCAGGCCGTAGTTGAAGCCTGCGACTGTTCCGGAGTGGCGCCGAGCGACTTGGATTTGGTGGGGTCGCACGGCCAGACGATCTATCACCAAGGCGAGCGGGAACGCTGGCACGGGTTCGAAATCGCCAGCACGATGCAGATCGGCGAAGCCGCTTGCATCGCCCGAGCCTGCGGTGTGCCCGTGGTATCTGACTTCAGGCCCGCGGATATCGCCGCGGGCGGAGTAGGCGCTCCGCTCGTGCCGTACGTCGACTACCTGCTCTTCCGAAACGGCGCGACCAATCGCGCCGTCCTCAATATAGGCGGCATTGCAAACTTGTCTGCGCTGCCTGCCGGAAAGGCCGCCCAGTCGGTGATCGCATTCGACACCGGGCCGGGGAATATGGTCATGGACCAATTGATGGAACACCTTACCGCCGGAGCGCAGCGCTACGACTGCGATGGGCGAATGGCTCTGACCGGCAAGGCCGACCAGGCATTTGTCGATGAGTTGCTGGCGGATCCTTGGTATGTCCAGCCGGCCCCCAAGAGCACGGGGCGGGAGCGTTTCGGGGGACGCTGCGCCAGGCGGTTCCTAGATCGCGGGCTATCAGCGGCGGACACTTTGGCTACCGCAGCATGTTTGACTGTGCGTAGCATCCTATTCGGTTTGGAGCGCTTCGTGCGCCCGGTCATGCCCCTCGACGAACTGCTCGTCTCTGGTGGTGGCTGGCGCAACCCAGCCATCATGGGGCCCCTTAGAGAGGGTCTCGTCGGGACGCGCGTCCGGCCCACAGATGATCTCGGCATTCGTGCGGACGCTAAGGAAGCGATTGCTTTCGCCGTGCTGGCTTACGAGTCCTACCATGGACGGCCCGGCAACTTGCCGTCGGCTACCGGCGCAAATGGACCAGTCATATTGGGCAAGGTTTCCCGGCCCGGAGGCGATCAACTACAGCGGCGCCAAGATAGCGGTGCCCGCACGTACCGTGCGGCTGCCGTATAGGCAGGGTAAGCAATGAAATCTGGCAAAGAGCTGTTTCGGTTAGCCGCGACGATCGGACATACCTATCGTGACGATGCGGCAGAATTGGCCGCCGAGCAAATCTTGGATTGGGCCAACGAGGGGCTGGACAAGTCCTTGCCGCAGCATGCATGGGACTTGCGGCCATTCAAGCATTACTCCAAAGGCAACAGTGTGCTTTGCGTGAGGCTTGTCGATGGCGATCGCCATATTTGGGCTCTTTGTGACGAGCGGGTAGACGATTCCGGTGCTCGGAGCGTGCGTAGCACCGAATTTGTGATTGAAACGCTCGCGGGGGAGCGCACGAATCTGACCGTGCGCCAAGTCGCGGACGGTTATTCGAGGTACGGAGGCCTGCCGCCGAGGACGCCGTCAATCTTGAATCGGATTAATGACTCGCTCGGCCTGTACACACGCTGGGGCAGATTTTCGGACGAACCTTGGGTCGTGACGTCGCAAGAGCAGTGCTGGGACTTAATCTCGTTGCTGGAAAACTCCGCCCGGAAGTGGCCTGTGTATGTGTTGACGGTGCCGGAAGAATCTAGGGAGCACCTCGAACCGATCCTCGATCCGGCCCCGCTAGCCCGCGCCACTATGGGTCTAGCCTGGGTCGTGGTGTTGCCGCATGCCTTCACATGGGAACTGACGAATCGGTTCGGTAAGGAACTGTCGGTGTATCGAGGCGCCGTGCGCTGCTATCTGCCGGGCTTCAATGAGAGGGCAGATTTGTTCAGGCACAAACTGATCCTGCCTCGATCAATGGACGATTCCAGAGGCCGGCAGAGTGTCACCGAAGATCTGCAGCAGATTGCAGCGGCGGAAAGCCTGGAGCAACTCCACTTGGGCATCGATGTCTTGGAATTCTTCCAAATCCGCAAGCGGGCAAACGAACTGGAGCGCAGAGGCCGCCCTGCGCCGGATGAGCAGCCACCCCCAGAAGCACCAGTCAATTCTGACCGGGTTGAGGAGCCTGCTACGCCTCCAGCAGCGGAGACGCCTCGGCAGTCAATTGAGCCCGTCCCAGCGCCGACAGAGCCGCTACAAGCATCGGCCCTTGAGACGGAGCTAACCCCGTCAGCCCCCAGGACAGGGCCTCCCGAACCCGCTGTAGAACCCGATTCTGCGCCGGGGGCTGTGCGGACAGAGAGCGTTGCGGGGTCCCTCCCTGCTGCGGAGCCTCGAGAGCAGATTCTGCTCGGGCTCGGCGAGCGGGTGCGAGCAGCCGTGCGGTTGGTGCTCTCCGGGCGTTTTGACGGCCCGTCAACGATAGAAGATCTGAACGCAGCCAATGTCAGGATCACGGCGCTGGAAGCTTCGTTGAAGGAAGCCGAAGAAGACAGCAAGTGGTTTTCGGACGAGCATTCCAAGGCCGAGAACCGAGCCAACCAAGCCGATGTCGAGCTGGCTGAGGCCAATGCGCGCATCGCCGAATTGGAAGACCAGATCAGGATTCTCAAGCCCGACGACGAAGGGGCGCTACCCCACTCATGGTCGGAATTCGGCGAATGGTGCGAACGTGCTCTGATGGGCAGGGTGATGCTGTCTCCCCGTGCGGAGCGAGAGGTCAAGAAGCCGAAGTGCAAGGAAATCGAGCTGGCTGCCAAGGGGCTGCTGTGGCTTGCCAATGAGTACCGCGAGCAGCGGCTGGCTGGGGGGGCAGGGGACTTGCGCGGCCCGAATGACACGGGCCTGTTGAACGAACCGTGCGGCGGCACGCAGTTCAAGATGCTGTGGAATGGCAAGCAGGTGGATGTCAAGTGGCACCTGAAGAATGGCGGCAACACGCACGATCCTACGCGCTGTCTGCGCGTGTACTACTTCTGGGATGCAATCAACGAACAAGTCGTGATTGCTTCGATGCCCGCTCACCACCGAGTCACTGGCCGTTGAGCGCCGGCTGGATCGTGGCATCAGACCTCTAAGCGGGCCGCGACCTGCCGGTGAGCGCATCACGCAGAGGTGTCCGTCCTGTGCTGGTCCGAGAGTCTGCTCACGGGGGGGCTGCCGAGTTCGCGTGGTCAACGCGCAGTCCGGCGTTCAGAGGTCTTCGACCGAGGCATTCTGATCCGGTGCTGTTAGGCGGAAGGGCTCTGAACTGACGATCGCGTCGACGAGAGCTGAGAAGCGGTATTCGGCGTTAACGAGGTGTTGTTGGATCTGGTCGATTGCGGGATTGTCGAGCCGATTGACTCCGCGTCCCAAGGCATACGTGAGGAGCTTCTTGGCCAGCGTGCGGGTGAATGACTGTGCCTCGGTGTTGACAAGGATCTGCCGCAACTCGGACGGTGATTGAAAGGAGTGGTTCCCTGGCAGGGTGCCAGAGGTGTCGAGCGCTAGGTCGCCGTCTCGCTCTCTCCACTTGCCCGTGGCGTCATAGTTCTCTAGGCCGAACCCGATTGCATCCATGACCAGATGGCATGACATGCAGCCTTCGTTCGAGCGGTGCGCCTCGAGTTGCTGGCGCAGCGTGCCGCCTAACGGGCCTTCTCGGACTTCGAGTTCGGGAACATCAGGCGGTGGCGGTGGCGGGCTTTGCCCGAGGATGGTCTCGAGCACCCAAAGCCCGCGCAACACAGGCGATGTGCGTGTCGGGTAAGACGAGATGGTCAACAGGCTCGCCTGTCCGAGCAGTCCGCCCCGTTGCCCGTTGGCCAACTTCACGCGCCGGAACTGCGCTCCGGCGATATTTTCGATCCCGTAGTGCCGAGCCAGCGTTTCGTTCACAAATGTGAATTCGCTGTCGAGAAATTCAAGGATGCTGCGGTCTTCTCTCACGATGCTGTCGAAGAACAGTTCGGACTCCTGCAGCATGGATCGGCGCAATTCTTCGTCGAACTCCGGAAAGCGCTCCGCATCTGGCTGGACCAGCGTCAAGTTGCGCAATTGCAGCCACTGGCCGGCGAAATTCTCAACCAGCGCAGACGAGCGGGGGTCGGCGAGCATCCGCCGGGCTTGGCGCCGCAACGTGTCAATGGACCGGAGGCTGCCGTTTGCAGCCGCCCCCAAGAGGGCATCGTCGGGCATGCTGCTCCAGAGAAAGTACGAGAGGCGCGAGGCTAGTTCGTAGCCATCCAACTCTCGTGTTGCTTGGCCCGAACCCGCTGCGGGATCTGACTCGATGCGAAACAGGAATTGCGGCGACACCAGCACCGCTTGAAGGACGGTCTGAAGCATCCCTTCAAAGCTTTCGCCGTCCCGCAAGGAACTCTCAGCCAGCTGCATCAGACTTTGCAACTCCGCAGGAGTGGAAGGCCGCCGGTACGCTCTCAAGGTTAAGCGCTCGATAATCCGTCGGGCGCACGGCCTCCAGGGCTCTTCGCCATCGGGCCGACACACCAGCAGGCGGCGATGGCTGGCAGGCAGGGGAATCGGATCGGCATCAAACGGGCCATTGATCTCCAAGAAATCGACCCAGAGTTTGCGCTGTGAGAACTCCGTGTTTGGGTTCATCGGATTGCCAGCATGATCGATGAACCCCAGCCAAATCTCCTTCGCTCCGGGTCCGCTGCGATGCGTGACCTCCTCGCTGCGGTCGAAGTACTGGGCTGCCTCGACTGCCTTTGTTGCCATCCGCTTGCCATCGAGGCGCATCGTCATCAGCCTTGGCGGAGGAGGTTCCATGTCGGGAAGGTAGCGACCGTCCTCCTCTGATCGCTGGCGCCGGTCGATCGCGCTGAACGCGAACCGGTAGAATCCCGCAGCGGGAAATTCAAACCTTAGGCGCATGGATCCGTCCGCGGTGTAGGGCGAGACTCGGCCGATAGCGGCGGAATTCGACTCGTCCCGCACAGCCTGGATGCGAAACCTCGTCGGTTCTGCCAGGCGCGGCTTCTCCCACACCGCAGCGCGCGCCAGCTTGCCTGCGGCTGCGATGTACTTCTCCATCAACAGCGGGGAGATGGAGAGCACGTCGGCGATGTTGTCGAAGCCATACCCCGAATCGTCAACCGGGAAGGCGTCGGCCGGCCGCAGGTCGACGCCGAGCAAGTCGCGAACGGTGTTGTTGTATTCGATGCGGTTCAAACGCCGCGCAGTCACGCGCCGGGCCTGCCGGCTGCGGTGGCGCTCCATGGAGGAGCGGCTGCCTTCGATCCACTCCGCCAGCGATTCCAATTCCACCTGCGTTGGCGCGATGCTGCCTGGCGGCGGCATCTTGCCAAGCGTGGTCATCCGCAACACGTCATCCCAAACACCGGGATGGCGCAGCGCGTCGGACTCGCTTTGGAATTGGTCCAGGCGTAGCTCCGCCATCTGCATTTGCTGGCCGTGGCAAGCCACGCAATGCTTGGCGAGGAACGGCTGCACATCGTCGACGAAAGCGCCTGCGATTGCTTGCACGGCTAGCGTTGTAGCGACGATGAGCAGCCTTGCAGCCACATTCATCATTGTATTTGGACCCGCCGCGTTTGGAGTTTTCCGCAGCTAGCCAAGGCGGGGTTCCCAAGCGTGACCGCCATCAGTTCGGCGAACGGCCCTGTGCGTTGTGAGATGTTCGTTGGCCACAAGCAGGGCAGGATCCAAGCCGTCCCTCCGGTCCGGCAACTGCCACGAGGGTTATGCCGAAGACGAAAGTCCATGATTGAGCTTGAATTCGGCATGCAGTCTCTCGATTGGAAGGGAAACGCGGTGACTGACAGACCAATGGATCGATGTCCGAATCCGCTGATGATGTACGGACAGACTCGCTCCGCAGGATCGAAGGCTATTGGGCGCACCGCGGCGATGTCTTGTGACCGCCGCGCCTGGGTCTAGCGACTGTGCAGGGCATGCACCTTGAGGGCATTAGTAACAGCGACACTCTCGGTGACGTCCGTACTGGAGACCCTTGCCGCAATGACACCGTTCCGGTCGATGACAACACTTGTCGGTAGGCTCGTGACTCCATATCTCGAGAATGTCGCCGAATCGCTGTCGTAGAGGATCGGATAGCCGATTCCCTGATCTTGCAGCAGCGTCTGGAATTCGTCCGCGTGCTCGTCAACCATGCCTATCACTGCCAAGTTGCGCTCGCCGTACTTCCTGGGTAATCGCTCAATGCCCCTCGGTTCCCTGCGACAGGGCCCGCACCACGGTGCCCAAAAGTTCAGCAACACGACCCTCCCACGATAGTTCGACAGCCGATGCGGGAATCCGTCCAAGTCTGCCAATGAGAAATCCGGTGCCGGCGAGCCCACCGCCGCGATTGCTTGATGATTCTTGGATCCACCACGCAGGATTCGAGGAATGCTAACTTCTGTCCCGAGCCTTCGCATGAACTCTTCGAGCAGTGCCTTGCGGATTGTCCTTTGGCGAGGGAGCCCAACGAAGGCGCAAAGGTGCTGTGCAGATGTCGAGTGCAGATTGAGCCAAGGACCGCTCGGCCGATTTGAGAACGCAAAGTAGAACGCATTGGGAATGCCTACCCAGAGACCGAAGGATGCTAGGCCCGCAACGGGCCCGCCCAAATAACCAGCCAGTCCGGACTGGGCCGACCAACCGATCGTCCACCACATAAGGCGGGAGGGGTAAGACCTTACAGGACGATGATGGTGACCTTGCCGCAACACCAATCTGCTGTACTCGAAGCTCTCAGGAGCCTCACCATTAATTCGCACAGTCACCGATGACTCGTTGAACGATAGACCAGCCTTCCCGACTTTGCCATTGAGAATCCTGCCCTTGAGATGTTGAGCAAAAACCACCTCTCTCTGCGCTTGGGACTGTAACGGCCTGTCAGATGCCCTGGCTGTTGGCGAGAATCCCGCTACCGCGAATGCGAACAGCGCTAGGATACAGCGGTTCGAGGCTCTTGATCTGATTCGCTTTGTGCTGTACGACCTAGACACGAACGGTTCGCCTCATTGAACTCGTCGCAGCAGTTGCAACCGGTGGGTCTTCGCGTCGGATGCACCAATTTCTGACATGCATTAGATCCCCTGAACCCCCACGGGCCGGAGACCAGGAACAAGATTCATCCTAGTCCATTGTTGCTCCGGTCAAGTGAGAGGATTCGACTGTCTGGTTGAAGCGACACAATTCCCCACAGCGTGTTGGGCAGGAGATCGGGGACCGTATCGAGATGCGCGAGTGCGCTCTTGGATACCAAGGTGCTGGACCGGTTCTGCCGCACGACAGAGCGTCGGCGGATGCCAGTGCAGCGCCTTCGGGCAGGTCAGGAGTTCGGGATGACTTGCCGGACCCTCTCGCAGCTGTGCCTCAGCTTGGCGCTCGTCTGTGACATTGATCGGGGTCGAGTCTTGGCAATCGCAGAATCGCGTTACTCGTCCTCAAGACGCGCACTACCAAGCTTCCCCCAGCCTTTGAGAATTAAGCTGTTAGAGGACTTGAATGCATCTCCGGACTTTGGCGGTTCTATAAGTTGTTGGTTTCATTACACTTCGAGTCAGACTCTAGTCTGTTAATGTAAAGACTCCTTCGGATATTCCGTTCAGACAAAGAAGCCAGCAGAGCATGAATTCTGAAGAACTGTGGGGCGAAATCGTATGCGTGGCCGCTCATTTGCAGGTCGTCAACGGCACAGTCGACGCTTCAACACCAAAGGGCTGCCAACGTACCGTGTCGGAGGGGAAGTTACCGCTCAGGCTATGTCGTAGGAGTGGGTACAGAACAGGAGCGGTGACGGGTCTGGAGACGGTCTGTCGGCAACGATCCCAGAGAATGAGAGAGACGATCAAGGGAATTGATGCGGACACGACGACCTTGTTGTGTGTCAATTCAGGCAATCGCATTCATGAGGCGCCCCAGTGCCATCGCACTCACTCACGATCCGCGGAGAACCCATGACAGAGGCCGACCTCAATGTCCTCATCGAGGAGGGTGAAGGCACAACTCTGGAGTATAAGGAAGGCCTCTCGGCGTCGTTCGCACGCGAAATGGTCGCGCTGGCCAACACCATCGGAGGGAAGATCCTTCTCGGCGTGCGGGATGACGGCGTCGTAACCGGTGTCCGGGACTCCAACACGTTGCGCTCCCGGATCCAAGATATTGCTCGCAATTGCGATCCGTCGGTCACGGTGCGAGTCGAGCCGGTCGGCGATGTGTTCGCAATCCACGTCAGGGAGAGCGATTCCAAACCAGTTCAGTGTAGCGATGGTTTTTTCTGGCGGCAGGGGGCGGTGACGCAGAAATTGAGCCGCGATGAAATCCGCGATTTCTTCCGCGCCGAAGGTGCCGTCCGCTTCGATCTCTCACCCTGTCCTCGGTTTATCTACCCGGACGACTTCGACCGCGAGAAATTCGACGCTTGGGTCCGTGTTTCGGGTATCTCCACCCGGTCTCGCGTGGAAGACGTGCTGGTCAACATAGATGCCGCCGAGAGGGCGAATGGTAAACTCCTGTTCCGAAATGCCGGGGTGCTCTTCTTTGCCAAGAACGTGCGGCGCTTTTTCCCCGAGGCCTATATCACGTGCCTGTTGGCGAGGGGGACGACCAAGGTCCACATCTTGGACCGCAAGGACTTCGATGGCGGGGTCGCAACCGACATCGAGAATGCCTTGCACTTCGTAGAGCGCAATACACGCACGGCCTACCGTATTGAAGGACTGCAGCGGCAGGAAATCACGGAGTACCCATCAGGGGCGCTGCGTGAGGCGATCACCAATGCGGTCATGCATCGGGACTGGTTCTTCGACGGCGCCAATGTCTTCGTCGAGGTCTACTCCGACCGCATCGAAGTCGTGAGTCCTGGCAGCCTGCCTCGGGGGCTATCGCTCGGCAACCTTGGCAGCCGTAGCATTCGCCGGAATGCGTTGATAGCCGACTTGCTCCATCGCATCGGCTTCATCGAGAAGGCAGGGACTGGCATTCTCCGTATTCGAGAGGAGGCGCGTGAGGAGGGCTGTCCGGATCCTGCGTTTGAGGCGAATAGCTTCGTAACGGTAACTTTCCGGCCGAACCCGGCGGTAAGGGCGGGAACAGGATCTGGTGACGCAATTGACGATGGCACCGCTACCGATCATGTTACCGATCATGTTACCGATCATGTCACCGATCATGTGCGGCAACTGGTGGCGACTCTGACTGGCGAAATGGACCGCGCCCAATTGCAGGCTGCCTTGCAGTTGACCCACCGAGTATATTTCACGTCCGAATACCTTCGACCCGCCCTCGAAGCCGGATTGATCGAAATGACACTTCCTGAAAAGCCACGTAGCCGCCACCAGCGCTACCGTCTCACACGGAAGGGGCGGGAATTCCTCAGGAAAACGCGAGAGCGAACAGAAGCCAGTGACGCTAGCGATGGTGATGCTGCTACTGACCAAGCTACCGACCAAGCCACCGACCAAGCTACTGACCATGTGGCCGACCATGTGCTACAACTCGTGGCGACTCTGACCGGCGATATGGACCGAGCTCAATTGCAGGCTGCCTTGCAGTTGACCCACCGAGCCTACTTCAGGTCCGCATATCTTCGGCCCGCTTTGGACGCCGGACTAATCGAAATGACACTTCCACACAAACCACGCAGCCGCCACCAGCGCTATCGCCTGACACGGAAGGGGCGGGAATTACTCAGGACCATGCAGGAGCCGCGACCAAGGTGAGCGCACAGCACCGCTTGCAGTTCCATTGAAGGATCTGTCCCAAATGGACCAGCCTAGCTTGGGCTTCTGAGGAAAGCGTTGAGCCACATCAGCCAGGGCGTTTCGGACGCAGCTTGCCTTTCGGACAGGACTTTCCCGCCAATCCTGAGGCCATGATTTCAAGAGAGGAGTCTGCACTTACATTGCTCGAGATATTGATCGAGGCAGGTTCCTAGCGCCGTGCGAAACTCTCATCTGACTCGATGAACGGGAGAGTTGAGCACGCACCGCACCCCTGTGCCGCTAACTCGTGCCCTTCCATAGCTTGCGGCAGTGGGATCGGCCAGAATTACCACGCCTGTTCCAGCTGAGGAATCGATGCGGATCGCGTTTGGCTCCATGCCGTTTCGATTCAGCCTACTCCTGTGCTCGCTCAAGTCCCCTCCGATCGTTCACCAAGCTTTGGAGGCCTTGCGGCACGCAATCTGAACGCCTTGCGTGACTGCGGTGGAAGCCCGTGCGATGGTTGGTAGCCTAGAGACTTGAGACCGATGCAAAAGCTGCTAGCGGCCAACCGAGGCGAGATTGCAACCCGCATCATGCGGGCGGCTACCGAACTGCGATTGCGCACTGCGACCATCTATTCCAACGAGGATCGTCTCAGCCTGCACCGCTTCAAGGCCGATGAAGCCTATGAAGTGGGTGGCGACAAGGGGCCAGTTGCGGCCTATCTCGACATCGAGGGCATCGTCGCTCTGGCGAAGGATCGAGGCATCGACGCGATTCATCCCGGATACGGATTTCTCTCGGAGAACAGCGGTTTTGCCCGGGCCTGTGCCGAGGCCGGTATCACCTTCGTAGGGCCGCCGCCGGAACTCTTGGATCGGCTCGGTGACAAGACCGAGGCGCGCAAGATCGCGGAGCAAGCCGGCGTGCCGATCATTCCCGGTACCGGCTTGGCTCCAGATGACCCGCAACAAGCGCGCCAGGCAGCGGAGACGATCGGATACCCGCTGATTGTCAAGGCCTCCTTTGGCGGCGGCGGCCGTGGGATGCGCGTCGTTCATGGCCCGGAGGAACTCGCCGAGAGGCTTGAGGAAGCCCGTACGGAAGCCCAACGCACGTTCGGTGACGGTTCCGTGTTCTTGGAGAAGTTTATTTCGCGGGCACGGCACATCGAAGTGCAGATTCTTGCCGATGCACACGGATCGGTCGTCCATCTTTGGGAGCGCGACTGCTCGATCCAGCGGCGGCACCAGAAGGTGGTGGAACTCGCTCCCGCCGCAAATCTGGCCGACGGGCTGCGCCAAGAGATCTGCGCAGCGGCGATCCGCGTAGCTCGGGCGGTGAACTACCGCAACGCAGGCACCGTCGAGTTCCTCGTCGACGCCGATTCAGGAGATTGGTTCTTCATCGAGGTCAATCCGCGGATTCAAGTGGAGCACACCGTTACCGAAACCATCACGGGGATTGACATCGTGCGCTCGCAGATTCTGATCGCACAGGGATGCCGGCTGCACGAAAGCCCTCTGGATGTTCCCCTTCAAGATGAAATCCACCGGCGCGGCTTTGCGATCCAGTGCCGGATTACAACCGAGGATCCTTCCGATAGTTTCTCGCCGGATTACGGGCGGCTGCAGGCTTATCGCACAGCTGCCGGCTTGGGCATTCGCTTGGACGGGACGGCCTATCCCGGCGCGGTCTTGAGCCCGTTCTACGATTCGCTGCTGGTGAAGCTCACCGCATGGGACTCGACTCTGCCCGGAGCTTGTGCCCGGGCTGACCGGGCCTTGCGGGAATTCCGGATCCGTGGCGTCAAGACCAATATCCAGTTCCTGCAGAACGTCGTCAACCATCCCAGCTTCCAAGCTGGCGAGGTTACCACCGGGTTCTTGGAAGAAACCCCAGAACTGTTCCGCTTCCGTCCCGCTCGCGACCGCGCCAATCGCTTGCTTAGTTTCATCGGCGACACGATTGTCAACGGCAATCCCACGGTGGCAGGCAAGAAGCGTCCCGAGCGGTTTGAGCCGCCGCCGGAGGTGCCCGTTGGATCCGGCTTGGAAATTGAGCCGGGCACGCGCCAGCGTCTGCTGGAACTCGGCCCGGAGAAGTTCTGCGAGTGGGTCCACGCGCAGAAACGCTTGCTGGTCACGGATACGACCTTCCGCGACGCGCACCAATCGTTGCTCGCGACCCGCGTGCGTACACATGACCTGATGGTTACCGCTCCTGCGGTCGCCAAGCGTCTGCCGAACCTATTCAGCTTGGAAATGTGGGGCGGAGCGACGTTCGATTCAGGTTTGCGGTTCCTTTACGAGGATCCTTGGGAGCGGTTGCGCGTGCTGCGCCGCGCCGTGCCCAACATCTGCTTCCAGATGTTGCTGCGCGCTTCGAACGCGGTTGGCTATACCAGCTACCCCGACAACGTCGTGCGCGAATTTACCATCGAGGCCGCCCGCGAAGGCATCGATGTGTTCCGCATCTTCGACTCCCTCAATGACGTCGGCAACATGCGCGTAGCGATGGATGCCGTGCAGGGCACGGGTGCGATCTGCGAGCCGGCCATCTGCTATACCGGCGACATTCTAGATCCAGAGCGGCCCAAGTACAGCCTGAACTACTATCTGGCGCTTGCCAAGCAGCTCAAAGACATGGGCGCGCACATGCTTGGCATCAAGGACATGGCCGGGTTGTGTCGGCCCTACGCTGCCTACGAACTTGTCAAGGTGTTGCGCGATGAACTGGGCCTGCCGGTTCACTTCCACACGCACGACTCGAGCGGCCTGAATGCGGCCACGTTGTTGAAAGCGTCTGAGGCCGGAGTGGACGTGGTAGACGCCGCCGTGGCGGCGCTGTCGGGTTCGACCAGCCAGCCAAATCTAAACACGCTGGTCGGGACGTTGAAGGGTACGCCGCGGGACACCGGCCTTGACATGCAGGCGCTGGGCGACTGCTCGCTGTATTGGGAGACCGTGCGCACCTACTACTTGCCGTTTGACAATGCCCCCAAGTCGGGTAGTGCGCGGCTGTATACGCACGAGATTCCCGGCGGGCAGTTCACGAACCTTCAGCAGCAAGCCTCGGCCATGGGGCTGGCGCAGCGCTGGCGTGATGTCGAGCAGATGTATGCCGACGTCAACCAGTTGCTCGGCGACATTGTCAAGGTGACGCCTTCCAGCAAGGTCGTCGGCGACTTGGCGCTCTTCCTGCTGACCAAGGGGATGACCTGCGAAGAGGTTCGCAAGCTGCCCCAGAAGCACAATGTGGGCTTTCCGGACTCCGTCATCGACATGATGCGAGGCTCCCTCGGGGAGCCGCCCGGAGGATGGCCGCCGGAGGTGCGCGAAATCCTGCTGTGTCGCAAGCAGCCGATCGAGGGACGGGCGGGCGAGAAACTGCCCGCCGCCGATATCGACGCCGCCACTGCCGCAGCTGGCAAATTGCTCGGGCGCAAGGCCAAGAAATCCGATGCGCTGAGCTATCTGCTCTACCCGGACGTATTCGCGAAGTTCGCCGAGACGCGGCGGAAGTTTGCCGAGGTGGGCGTGCTGCCCACGCCGGTGTTCTTTTACGGCTTGGACTCGGGCGAGGAGTGCGTGTTCGACATCGAGCCGGGCAAGCGACTCATCGTGAAGTTCCTCACTTGCGGCGAACCTCGGCCGGACGGCACGCGCAGGGTGTTCTTCGAGCTCAACGGCCAGCCACGCGAGGTGCGAGTGCGCGACCGCTCGCTGCAGGCCGATCGCCCTGCGGCGCGCAAGGCGGCCAGCGGAAACCCAGACCATGTGGGCGCACCCACTCCTGGCTTGGTCACCGGGTTGTTCGTCCAAGTTGGTGACGAGGTCGAAGCCAACGACAAGCTGCTCACGCTGGAGGCAATGAAGATGCAGAGCACCATTTATTCGCCTAAGGCGGGCACAGTCGAGGAGATCGTGGTCGCTGCTGGCAGCCAGGTGCAGTCCAAGGACCTGCTGCTCGTGCTGGGGTCTTGAGCCGGTGCGAGGGCGTGACTCGCGCTTCACTCTCGCCGCATGGCTCTTCCTGGGCTACCTGATTGCGGTCATCCTATTCGGCGCATGGGTGCGGATCAGCCACTCCGGCGATGGCTGCGGCAGCAACTGGCCCACTTGTCACGGGGAGGTAGTCCCGACCGCGCCAACCACCGCTACTCTCATCGAATTCACACACCGCGTAAGCAGTGGATTGTGCGGGGTCTTCGGAATCGCTCTGCTGGCTTGGTCTTGGATGCGCTGCCGCTGGGGGCGGGTCACGCGGGCTGTTGCGCTGACATTGCTGTTCGTTGTCTTCGAGGGTGCGATTGGGGCGGGCTTGGTGCTGGCCGAACTCGTCGCGGACGATGACTCTGTCGCCCGCGCGGTCGTGATCGCACTCCACCTGACGAACACGCTCGCGCTGACAGCGTTCGCGTCTCTTGCTGCATGGTGGTCTGGGTTAGATAGCCAGCCACCGTTCTTGGACCGACGCAGGCTTGCGTTTGCAGCGGCGCTGGCCTTGGTGGTTGTGACGGCGATGAGCGGGGCTGTCACGGCACTCGGGGACACGCTCTTCCCGCGTGACGTGACCGTCGAGGCGGGACTGTTCACAGAGATCCGCCAGGATCTATCGGCCGGCAACCACTTTCTCGTGCGGCTGCGAGTGCTACACCCCGGCTTGGCGATCGTCGCGGCGGGGTACTTGATCTGGTTGCTGGAAACTGAGTCTGAGACGAACCGCTGGGCGCGGTCGGGGATGTATCTTGTAGCGATCGAGGTTGCTCTAGGGTTCTTCAATATCGGTTTGTCCGCGCCAGGCTGGTTGCAGATCCTGCACCTGTTGGCCGCTCAGGCGCTATGGGTGACGCTCATCTTGGCTTGTGCCTCTTTGCGGGCGGGACCACCCGCAACCACTTGACGAACACTGCGAGCGACTGAGTCCAGATATGCCGGTCTGAGGTGAGAGGTCCAGCTTGGCCACGACTCGCCCGGAGGGCGGGGTCGGGCATCTGCTGGTACCCTTGATCTGACTTGGCCGAAGCCAAGGGATCATCGAGAGGCCACCACGCTAGTCCCCAACCCCACTCGCAGCCTATTCTTGGCGGCTGTCGTACTACTGTTGGTTGCCGCGGGCTGCACTGGCGGCAAGGCCAAGCTTGACCAATATGGTGGTTGGGCCGGGCTGCAGGGGGAAAAGACAGGCTTCTTTCACCTCGAGGAGATAGGCGGACGCAACTGGTTCGTGACGCCAGAAGGCAACGTGTTCTTCCCAGTGGCAATGAGCCATCTGCTGTCGGGTGAGAGCTACACTGCGGCTACGGGGCTATTTGGAGATGACAAGGAAGCATGGATTCGGGATTCTCTGGCCAAGGCGCGGGCGATGGGCTTCAACTGCGCTCTCGGCGGCGCCACCAGCCCCGAGCGCAATCTCAACGGGTTCGTCGACCTCGAGCTTGCAGAGAACATCTTCCGCGAGCAGAACTTCCCGTACGCCGCTGGTGTAATCCTGCTCAAGCACCCATGGGAGTTTGTTGAGGGCGAGACGCTGCCCGACATCTTCGATCCGGACTACGCCCAACTGATCGAATCGCGAGCTGAGGAGGTCTGCCCCAAGGTCAAGGACGACCCGCTGATGATCGGCTATTACTATGGGTTCGGCGCCTTCAACCGTTCCGCGCAGTGGGTGAACCACCACTTGTCCCTACCCGCCGGAAGTTCTGGGCGTGAAGCGTTGGTGGACCTGCTTTCTGACCGCTATGCGGGCGATGTGCGGAAGTTCAATCGTGTCTACGGGTTGTCACTGGAAGCGATCAAGGATCTAAAGAGCAAGAGTGTGTTGGCCTACTCGCAGGAGCTTGAACGCGCCAATTTCCCAAGTGTCAGCAAGCACTTGGAGCCCGCGCAGATGCACGACTACCGAGCCATTCTCTCCCACATGGCAGTATCGCTGTACCGGATCGCTCACAAAGCGATACGACGCTGGGATACCAATCATCTCATTCTCGGCTCCTTTATCAAGGAATGGGCGTTGGATGGCGAGGCTTGGAAAGCGGCCGCGCCGTATGTCGACATGATTGCGCCTCAGCACGTCAACGCTGAAATCTCCATCGACGAGCTGGGGCAGGCCGCTGGCTTACCGCTGATTGTTTCCGACGAAGAGGCCGGCTTCCACTACCCCGGTAACAAGGGCAACCTGTACCGGGGCGTAGTTTCACACGACAAACGCGGCGAGATCTACCGGGCAAACCTCATGCGGCACTACAAGGATCCCCAAGTTCTGGGAGTCACGTTCTGCGCCTGCCTTTACGACCAAGATGGCGAGAGCTTGAAGAAGAACAAGCAAGCCGGGTTCTATGACATCGACGGGAACCCGCGCCGGAATCTGATCGAGATGGTGACGGAGATCAATCGAGAGGTCTACACCCACGCGCCGGAGCCTGCAACCCCCGAGGAGCTGCGCGAACTAGATCGGACACTGTTTTTCCTCTGGGACAAGTACAAGCAGCGGCGCAGGCAGCCCCCTCCCGCACAGGCCAGGCGACCTTCATGACGGATGTCAAGACAGAACGGGCCTGGCGAAGCTTACTGCTGAACGAGGACGAGCGGGAGATGATCGGGGCCCTTGTTCAGCGCCGTCAGTTACGGCCACCGGCCATCGGCCACCGAATTCTGACGCGGCACCTCTCGGATTGATGACGCAATGACAACGTGGCTAGTGCAATCCCCGATACGTGCGCACGCGGGCCAGCCAACTGCTCACAACATCTCGTGCTTGAGGATTTCCGAATTTAGTCCATTCATGATTGCAAAAGGCTGCATCAATGGATTCCTGAACCTAAAGCGGTGGCGGCGTGGAGTTCCAAACTTTTGGAGGATCTTCCCGCGCTTCTCATTACAAAACTCGTTCAAGTGTCTAGCAAACGCAGGAATTCCATAGTCTCTTCCGGTTACCCTCTGGATCGAGTCCCGCACGTCAGCAGCGGCGAAATAGCCTAACTCGTCAATTCTGGCCACAGCACACGCACACAGAACTTCTCTATACAGGTTGTCGGGTCGTGGGCTTGTGGTTGCCTTGTGAAATGCATTGCGGATGCTTTGCTGAGCGTTGGCAAGCGCTCTCCTGATGGCTTGGTCAACATCCGAACTCTGGACAAGGTCGGGGTGTGCTCCCGTGGCTGCCGATCTGACTGCGTGGAGTCCCAGAAGATGAGCGTAGTGCGGTAGTCCCTGCGCTAACAGAACGATTCGGTCCGTTGCAGTTGGATCGGCTCGCAGTTCAAGTTGGCGAACGCCGTTCTCAACGATCTGGCGGATCTCAGTTCGTGACATCCGGGGCAACCTTACCTGAACCAGCGCCCGTTCGACAGATTCGTGTTCAGCAATGAGCTCATCGACGCTGTCCGCCACTCCAACCAAGACGACGGTAGCTCTGACGGCGTGATCCGAAAGCATCTTGACCAAGTCTGCGAAGACCCTCTTCTCCGATGCAGGCAACCGATCAAACTCATCTAGGATCAAGATCGGCAGCCGGTCCATAGAGAGCCCTTCCAGCACTTTGCGAACGTCGTTCGGGGCCTGCTCGCCCTGGAAGAAGTCACCAGCACTTATCCGCTTCTGTGCTACGGATTTGCCGAAGCCCGGCACGGGTTGTTCCGTCACCCTGTCAATTTCACGAAACAACTTGCTCCATACGGAGGCAAATGTGTCAGTGCTGTCGCAATTTACCCGCGGGCAAAGAATCGGGGTGACATCCAAGAACTGCGAGATGACAGATGAGAGCGAAGTTTTTCCAACTCCGCGCTCGCCATAAAGGACAACGTGCTGGCCCTTCTGGTGCACGGCGTCGAGTACCCCGAAGAGTTGTTCGTGGCGCCCGGCAAACAGTGCCCTTGCGTCAATCGGAGCGTTGGGCGTGAAGTATCTTCCCGCGTCGATGATGAGCTTGAGACTTGGCTGTTCATTCATGCCACGATCATGCAACGACGCTGCATTAGTTGTCAAGTAACTAATAATATAAGTTCATTCGCTGTTACGTCGCTCACACAACGCATATCGATGTCGGCGGCACTAGTGACCGTCGGTTCCAACATTACAGGTGAAATATGCTTTGTGCGACTCACCGAAAAGAGCGCAAGCTCTGCGACGGGACGATTGACAAACTCGTCGGCCGCAGCCAGCAGGTGCGCCGCGCCCGGATCCTATGGCAAGTGGATACGGACGGCCGGGCTGGATCGATCGGCAGTTGGCGGCAGCCTACCGCTGCCGCGCGCAGGCGGTTGAGAACACGCTGCGGCACTCGGCCGTCACAACCCCGGAGCCGACGCGGGGCGCTTCGCAACCTCGCGGTTGCCGTGGTAGGCCAAACTGAAAAAGGCTGTGGGGCCCGGAGCAACACAGCGCTCTCCCGGCTGCTAACGCGATGGCAGGTGGAGCTTGAGGGATTGAGAGATCCCATGCTAAGTGTGTCGAGTAGCTGGCCAAGCTTGATGGCCACTGACCGGCCGTAGCTAAACTGGTTGGTGGAATGCGTAAGTCGGCTTATCTTGTCTTCGCTCTGGCCGTCTGGGGCTGCCAGGTGTCCGAGCCCATCTTGGAAGGTCCGTACCAAGTCCCTCCCGGCTTTGTGGTGGAGACCTTGGCCGACGACGAGCAAGTGGGCTCGTTGATCCAAGTCACGTTCGATGCCAAGGGCTTGCCCGTCGTCTCCAAGGAGCGCAGCCATCCCGTGCGCCTGCTCGACAACGATGGCGATGGCACGTACGAGACGCAGCAGGTGATCAGCGAGCAGGTCGAGAACTGTCAGGGCATCTGGTTCGACGGCTCCACGCTATACGCCAACTGCACCAACCCAGATGATGGCGAGGCCTGCCTGTTCCGCCTGCCCGACATTGACGGCGACGGAGTTGCGGATTCGCGGGAAATCCTCGTGCAGTACACGGGCCGCATCGGCGAGCACGGCCCCCACGACATCCGTCGAGCGCCGGACGGGTCGATCTCCGTCTTGCTGGGCAATCATACCTTCGTGCCCGCCGGCCGCATTTCGGCTGACTCTCCGCTACGGGGCTACAAGGAGTCCCAGCTGCTCAACCGATACATCGATGCCCGCGGGCACGCGGCCGGCCGCATGGCACCGGGCGGGGCGTTGTTCCGCATCGAGGAAGACGGCAATTCGTACTCGCTGCAATTCGGCGGCTTCCGCAACCCGTACAACCACGCCTACAACTTCGACGGCGAGACCTTCACGTTTGACTCCGACATGGAGTGGGACATCAACTTGCCGTGGTATCGGGAAGTGCGTTCCGTGCATGGCGTGCCGTCGGCAGATTACGGTTGGCGCACGGGGTCTGGTAAGTTTCCGGCCTACTTCCTAGACGCCTTGCCGCCGGTGGACGACTTGGGTCGAGGCTCTCCCGTTGGCGTGGAGTTCTATCACAGCTACGCCTATCCGCCCGAGTACTTCGACGCTTTCCTGCAGGGCGACTGGTCGCGGGGGCGGGTCGTGCTGTCCAAGTTCATGCGCAGTGGCGCAACCTATGAATTGGCCGAGCCGGCGACCGACTTTATCTATGGGGAACCCCTGAACGTGACCGACGTGGCCGTCGGCCCGGACGGCTTGGTTTACTTCACCATGGGCGGGCGTAGCACGCAGGGCGGATTCTTCCGCGTGGCGTACAAGGGCTATCGCGCCAACGACGGCTACTGGCCGGATTCGGGGATTTTGTCAGTGGTTCGCCAGCCACAGCCGCTAGCGGCCTTCAGCCATGCCTACTTCCAAGAGCAGAAGAGTGCGATGGGCGATGCTTGGGCCGCGGAACTCCAAGCCTTGGTGCGGGATGAGACCGCTGCGGACCGCGACCGGGCGCAAGCGCTGCACCTGCTCCAGCGCTACGGGCCGAAACCAGACGCGCCGCTGATTCGGAGTGCGTTTGAGAGCGACGGTGCGCTCTTGCGAGCTGCAGCTATGTACGTGGTCGGGCAACACGGCAGCGACCGCGCCAAGACCCTCGCGGCCGAGGGCCTAGCGGACGGGGATGCCCTCGTGCGCCGGCGGGCGGCCGAGGCGCTGTTACGCATGGGCGATCCAGGCTTTGCCGGTTCGTCGGCCCTCTATGCTCTCGTCGGTGACACGGACCGTTTCGTGCGCTGGTCCGGGCGCGTGGCGATCGAGGCCACTCCACGAGATGCCTGGAAGGACTCGGTCGTCGCAGAGACCGATCCAAGGGCCGCCGCCAACGGCATGCTGGCGTTGGTGCGCACTGCGGAGAGCCCAATCGAATTCGAAGCGGTGTTTGAGAAGACCCTGTCCATGCTCAAGTCCGATGCCTTGGACACCGAGGACGAGCTAGGCCTGCTGCGCGTCTTTCACCTTGCCTGTCTCGAGATCGAGGGCGGCTGCCGCAGCAGCCTGCGCGACCAGATCTACGACATCATCTCCGTGCGCTTTCCGACGGACGACGGGGCCCTGAACAGGGAGTACGCCCGCACGATGGCCTACGCCAACCGTTCCGAGGCGATTGGCCCCATCTTGGCCCAAATCCCCGCGGGCGAAGAGGACCAGCAGTCCCAGATTCACTACGTCTACTGCCTGCGCGAGATCAACCAAGGCTGGACCTCCGAGCAGAAGCAGACACTGCTGGCGTGGTTCCGCAAGGCGAAGGACTGGCGCGGCGGCGCGAGTTTTCCAGGCTTCATCAACCGCCTTTTCGAGTCGTCGCTAGAGTTCTTCGACGAACAGGAGCGCCAAGCGGCATACGCTGCCATTCCCGAGTACGCCCCGGTCGACGACGAAGCCCTGCTGGCCTCCTTGCGCCGGCGTGACGGCCATGTGCAGCCCAACGTGTTCGCGCGCAAGACTGGCACCAACCTGTACAGCGAGCAGGAAATCTTCGAGTACATGATGTACGACCCGATGACCACGATGGCGACGCGCGAGCAGGGCGTGAAAGTGTATGAGGAAGCTTGTGCGAGGTGCCACCGCTTGGGCGATCTAGGCGAGGACTACGGTCCCGATCTGACCACGATTGGCAATCGATTTACGCGGCGCGACATGCTCGAAGCGGTGCTTTGGCCATCGAGGGAAATTTCGGATCAGTACGGCTCGTGGCGCATTGAGACCAACGACGATGTCTATTCGGCGATGATCTTGGAGGAAGACGAAGCCAGCGTGACGATTCTGATTCCGGACTTGGACAGGCCCGTCACCATTCAGCGCGAAGACATCGTTGACTTGCGCGAATCGGACGTGTCGATCATGCCGGAAGGCCTGTTGGACGAATTTCAGATGCGGCAGACGGCGGGACTGTTCCGGCTGCTGCAAGAAACCGCGTCCGGCGAGAGCGGCGACTGAAACCCCACTCGGAGGCCGAAGCGCCGAGCGCTCGGCAGGCTTGGCGGAGATTCGCGCGGCTGCGGCGATTCTTGGTCGGCTACGGCTTGCCGATGCAATATAGGTACTCGGCCGTGCGGATGAAGATCTGATTCCCGGCCGCCGCGGGCGATGCCAGGGTGTAGTCGTCAAGTCGGTTCACGGCCAAAATCTCGAACTCGTCGCCAGCCTTGAGGACCGTGGTGGTGCCCTCTTCGCTGATCGCATAGATCTTGCCATCGGCTAGCAATGGTGATGCCGAATAGGTGCCCGGCTCGATGCGGGTGCGATCCCAGATGGTGCTGCCATCGCTCACCCTCAGGTTGAGCGAGATGCCCCTGTCGTCGATGATGTAGAGCCGTTCGCCGTCACTGGTCGGCGTGGGCACGTCGGGACCGTAGTCAGTCGACCAGAGCTTCTTTGACTCGGTCACATCGCCGCTCCCATCGGTGTGGAACGCGATAAACGGCCTCCTGCGCGAGGGTACCAGCACGATGTCCCCAACCACGAGTGACGAAGCGATGGTGCGGTAATTCCTTGCATTGTTGGGGTTGAGTCCGCCGCCCCGCCAAATCTCCTGGCCGGTCTCGAGGTCGTGCCCGGTGACGTAGCCGCCGCCCGACACGATCAGGATGAACTGCTCCCCCACTTTGGCTAGCGTGGCCGTCGAATAGGAGTCCGGGGTCTCGTGTTCCCCATCAGTGGGCCGATCGACCTTCCAGAGCGTCTTGCCGGACTTGGCATCGATCGCCAACACGTATGAAGGATCGTCCGTGTACATGCCCTGCAAGTTTTGGAGATATAGCACGCCCTGGTGTAGCAAAGGAGACGAGGCGTAGCCGAATTGGACCCCGAACTCGCCGTAGTCGGCTTGCAAGTCGCGCGACCACACTTGGCGACCCGCAAAGTCGAAACAACGCAACTCTCCGTTACCGTTCGCCACCCAAACGTGCTCCCCATCTGTGACAGGAGACGGAGATGCCATGTTTTGCTTGTTGCCGATCCGGTTCCCGCGTCCGATGGACTGCTGCCAGCGGACCTTTCCGGTCTGGCGGTTGACGGCGATCAGGTAGAGCCGGTCTTGGCCCGCATCGCCGCCCTCGAAGAGCCGGGAGTTGGGCCGGTTGAGGCTCGATCCTTTTTCCGCCGAGGTTACGAAGACGGTGTCGCCCCAGATGATGGGGGTCGCGGCCGCCCAACTGGGCAACTTGGTGCGCCAAGCGACGTTTTCGGACTCACTCCAGCGGACGGGAAGCCCTGTGGAGCTACTCGTGCCATTGAGATTTGGGCCGCGCCACTGCGGCCAGCTGTCGTTGGCGGCAGCCAGTCCGGTCAGGGTTGCGAGCGCGATCAACAGCCGTAGCATGCCAATCATCGTATCAAGCATTCGGACGCCGCCGGCCCTGAAGCCGCGCTCCGGGTCTGGCGGCGCTAGAATGTTCTCCAATGCTTGTACGAATTTCCCTGATCGTGGCACTGGTGTTGCCGGTTCTTGCACAGGCAGAGGGCTTGGTTGAGCTCGTCGACCCTCTCGACGAACCCGAGCGCTACTGTGTGGACGTTCCAGGCTGGGGGAATCGGCTCAATCTCAATGCTGCACTCATGGCGCACACCTGCAAGCCTGGTGCCGCGGACGAGCTGTTCACAATCAACCAACCGGCGGCTGGTCAACTCTATATGCGAGCCTATGACCGCTGCGCAACTGCTGCATCCGACCGAGCTGGAGCGGAGGTTTTCTTGAAGCCGTGCGACTCCTCTCCGCTGCAGCGATTCTCGTTTGAGAGCGACGGCAGGATTAGATTGGCCACAGGGAGCGTGTGCTTGGTTGTAGCTAAAGGGGCCGGGGAGCCGACCGGCGGTCCCAGCCATCTGCGGCGTGATCTGACGTTGGAATCATGTGAATCGGTTGAGGCCTCGCGCTCGCGGTGGAAGCTGCCAACTTCAGATTGATCCAGGTATGCTTCAAAGCGCCTGGCCGCGGGGCCCGAACTTGGACACTGGATTGCTCAGGACGAGCGTCTTCACGCTGCGGGGCTCAGCGCCGTCTCTGTCCGCAAACGAAGATGCTATGGTCGCCATTCCGGCAGGTTGCGCCGACCTACAGGCTGCGGCAAGATACGCTGAGCCTTGGCAAGGGATTTTCGCCTTGCTTGGCCAGTCCTTGGGACGGGCCGTGACAGGACGGCCCGGTGTCACACATACTGCTGCAAGCAGTGCCTTTACTCCTCCCTGCCTCGTCGTTGCTCCATCGTGGGCTCAAGGGCGCAGGGGCCCGATTGGGGATCCTCGCTATTCAAGAAAGCTATTGCATTGCCGGAGACCTCGGTGATAGGCTTTCACGGAGGGTTAATCGAGAGCGGGACGGGTTGCTTCGAATACTTTGACTGCCGAATCGCGTGGACCGCGTTGGCGGTGCTCTGCGGAGGAGCAAGTAGAGTCAGGCGCCCTTGCCGCGAAGCTCGCAGCAATGGAGGACCAATGACCATGCTCGACGTATTCAGTTGGCGCAGCCCAAGCAGCTTGCTTGTCCTTGGGATGCTCATCCCAACGGTCTTGTGGGGCCAAGGTGCGCGCGGAACCATCAACGGAACGGTGACTGATGCCACAGGGGCAGTGATCCCTGGAGCCAAGGTCGAGATCGCCAACGCAAAGACCGGAGTCGTAACGACAACGGAGACCGGCATCAACGGCGTGTACTACATGCCGAACATGCTCTTCGGCGAGTACAACATCGCCGCCGAGTCTGACGGCTTCAAGCGTGCGGAAGTCTTGGGGCTCCGCCTGAACGTGGGCTCGGAAATCCAGCAATCGTTCGCCCTGGAGATCGGCGCGGTGACCGAGACCGTCGAGGTCAGCGCCGCTCAGGTGCAGGTGCAGACCACATCGGGAGCCGTCGGCTCAGCGGTTCAGATCGAGCAGATGATGGAGTTGCCGCTTGCCGGACGCAATATCTTCAACTTGGTCAACCTCGTACCCGGCGCGTACCGGTCGAGGAACGGAAACATCTCCATTGGCGGTGGACGCACCCGGTCTGCGGGTTCCTACATCGACGGCATCAACAACACGCGCGGCGGCCTCGGCGTGCAGAACATCGAGATGGTCCCGCCGATTGACTCCATGCAAGAGTTCAAGGTGGAGGTCAACTCCATGGGTGCCGAGTACGGGCGCAGTTCGGCTGGCGCCGTACAAGCGGCCACCAGGAGCGGCACCAACGAGTACCACGGCAGTTTCTATCACTTTGTGCGGAACGATGTCTTTGACGCGATCGGCTGGAACCAAGTGAGCAAGCCCACGTTGCGGCGCAATCAGGGCGGGATTTCGATTGGCGGGCCGATCAAGAAGAACAAGACATTTTTCTTCGTCAATTCCGACCTTTTCCTGAATCCGTTCACGCGGGACCGGATTCGCAGCGTCGGTCGCCCAGAGTTCCGAACCGGCGATTTTTCACAGGCCTTCCAAAACCGGCGCGGCAGTCCCGTGCTCGTGCCGATCCATGACCCGAACACTCGCAAGGCAGGCTCATTCACTCGGCCGCGCCTTTCGGATCCGTTCCCGAACCAACAGATCCCGGCGGACCGGTTCGACCCGGTCGCTGTCAAGGCGTTGAGTTATCTGCCTCAGCCAACGCCAGGCTGGGAACCGCGCAACCCAGCCAACCAGGCAGGGAACTGGGTCGAGCAGATCCCGCGGAACGTGACGCGGACGTACAACACGATCAAGGTCAACCACAACTACACCGCCAAGTGGAGCACGTTCCTGAGGACGATCATCAGCAAGAATGCGGTCGTAGACGAGTATTCGGAGGGCTATGGCGTAGCGGACCCGAACGGCACGCACAACGAGCAGCTCCGCCAGAATTGGGGCCTGAACAACACCTACATGTTCAGTCCTACGAATTTCGTCGCCGTGTTGGTCGGCTTCAATCGCGTCTACATTGACCTATTCCGGGGTGATTGCTGCGAGACGGATTACGCCGGCCTGTTCAACATGCCCGGCTTTGAGAAGGGCGGGGAAGCATTTCCGCGCTTCAACTTCAACAGCCGAATTCCCATGACCGGGATCGGACCCGGCTATGCGAAGCGGATTGCTGCATTTACGAACTTCGACTACGAGGCGAATTTCACCCTCATCAAGGGCGATCACACGCTCAAGTATGGAGGTAAGTACACATCGTTCCAAGGCAATGAGCTTGCCAGACCGCAGCCTTCTGGCAACTGGGTGTCTAGGGGCGAGTACACCAGGAAATGGCCGCAAAGAGGCGGTGGGGATGTCAACACCGGTGTCGGACTAGCTGACTTCCTGCTAGGCAATGTCTGGAATCTGGATGCGCGCGTCGCCGCGCCGATCGGCAAGCGGATCAAGTACTGGTCGGGGTACTTCCAAGATGATTGGAGGGTCACGCCAAGGCTCACGCTGAATCTCGGTGTGCGCTACGAAACCGAGACGCCCATCTACGAGGTTGGCGGGCGCATGAACGGCTTCTGTGAATTCTGTCCTCACCCGTTGGCGGGGCAGAATGGGATTCCCGAAGGGGCGATCGGCAAGGTCCTCTTCCCGAATAGGGACGGTACGGGGAAGTACCTTTGGCAATGGGACAAGAACAACATCGCACCGCGCTTCGGCTTTGCATACCGCCTGAAGGCGGACTCGTCCATGGTGCTCCGGGGCGGATTCGGGATCTTCTTCGGCAATCCCTACGACCGCAACTCGATTCAGCCCGGGCGTGCCGGGTTTGACAACATCTTTCGGCGGCGCAACGGCCTGAACAGCTACCTTCGGGATGGCCTGCCAGCTGGAGCACTTGACGACATACCAGAGGCCGAGTTGAACGGTGGTTTCGGGGCCATCGGGACTCGCTTCCCGACTTCCACGATTCAGTATTGGAACGAAGATCGGATCCTGCCATATTCGCAGAACTTCAACCTCACGCTCCAGGCCAGGTGGAAGAACACCCTCTGGGAGTTCGGCATGCTCGGCGCCCTAGGCAGGCACCAAGCCTACAACAACATCAACATCAACCAGATTCACCCTGATGACCTGGCCGCGGCCAACGCCCCTGGCGTTAGCGCCGCGCAGAAGGAACTCTTCCTGCCATGGACCGCATGGGCTGGCCGTGCGGACCAGATTCAGCTCATGTCGCCGAACTGGGGGATCTCAAACTACTACGCTGGCACCTTCAAGGCCGAGCGGCGAATGAAGAACGGCGTCGGCTGGACGATCTCGTACACACATACCCAATGGATCGACAACATCCGCTTCATCGGCAACGCGGACACCTTCGGGAACAACTACTATCCGCAGTCGGTGTACGACCTGAGGAACGAACGGGCCAGCTCGGCGAGTCGGCTACCGCACCGCTTGGTTTCCGCGCCGATGTACGATCTGCCGTTCGGCCACAGACGCCGCTGGGGCAAACGATGGCCGAAACTGCTCAACGCCATCGCGGGCGGCTGGCAGGTGTCTGCCATTAATATGATGCAGAGTGGGGGGTATATCGGAACAGTCGTCAACGGCGGCCAGAACATCAAGGGCGATTTCTCGTTCGGTCACGTGCTGCGGCCCAACGTAACCGGCGCTCCATTCGAGCATCCGGAACAAAGCGCTCCCACGGAGAATTTCAACGGCGCGATGAACTGGTTGAACCCCGATGCGTTCTCGATCCCGGATCGATTCACGCTCGGCGATGCCGCCCGCACGCTGCCGGGCATTCGCGGGCCGTGGCTGTTTGACTTGGACATGCTGCTAGCGAAAAACTTCTACTGGGGCGAGAGGTGGCGCGCGCAGTTCCGAGCAGAGGTGTTCAGCATGACCAACACCCCGCACTTCGCGCTGCCGAACACATCGGTCGGCAGTGGCAACTTCGGCCTCGTCACGGGAACCTACGGTGGACGCCGAGTTATGGAATTCGGCATGCGAATCACCTTCTAGCCGGCTTCTGGCCAACGCTGCCCCCGGGTATCACATCCGGGGGCAGCCTCCAGTCCTCCCCTCCTTTCCCAGCACTTCCGCCGCACACCTGCGCCAGTTCCGCGCCCACCGGGCGCGGGTTCGGTCCTGGGTGTGGGAACGGGGCGACTTATGCGTTGGCGGTATTGGTCTGTCGAGCGCTGTGAAGCGAGAGAGCGTTCGCAGCACGGCCCCGATCAGGCCGTGGACCGCAGCGAGCGGCCTTGGCCAGGTTCGCTGTAGGGCTTCTGGGTGCCGGTTTCCAAGGGCCTCAGGCCTATACCCTGTAGCCGCCCGACTCAAGGATCCTAGCGGCGATCCGATCCCGCGTCGCCGGAAGGTCGGCAGGCGCTACGGCGGTCAAGCGCTGGAAGCCGCTCCATGCGGCCTCCGATGCAGCACCATTGCTGCAGGCACCGATTACAAGTCCACCGAGTTCGCGTACCGCATCGAGCGATTGCTGGAGCAGCACCGTGAGCATGTCGCGAGCGGGCTCGCCGCGGCTCTCGGAGGTGAGCTTCTCCGTGCGCAGCAGGGCCGATTCGGAGGCGTAGAGAGCCATCGACATATCGCCCACCGCCGCGGCGACTTCTTGCTGCCGGTCGATTGAATCGCCGAACGTCTGGTAGGCCAAGCCCGCAATCTGCACGGTTGCCCGCTGCATGCGGCCAACGATGTCGCGGTGCCTGCCCAAGCCGTCGGAACCGCCGTCAGGCATCACGCTGCCCGCATCCGGCGCAGTCGCTCGGGCGACCGCATTCCGCAAGTCCAGACGCCCTTGGCCGGCGCGCTTGAGCACCATGGCGGTTGTCAACAGACGGTTGATTTCGTTGGTGCCCTCAAAGATGCGGTTGATGCGGGAGTCGCGATAGTTTCGTTCGACCGCGTAGTCTTCGTGGTAGCCGTAGCCACCGTGGATTTGCACGGCTTCGTCTGTGGTGAAGTCGAGCGCCTCCGAAACGTACACCTTGGCGATCGAGCATTCAATTGCGTACTCCTCCACTGCTTTGAGCGTCCGTCCTGCCGCCTCGGGACTGTCCCACGACACGTCGGCCAACCTCGCGTCGATCATCCCCGAGGTGCGGTACACAACCGACTCGCTAGCAAAACCACGCACGGCCATGTCGGCCAACTTCTGGCGGATAGCCCCGAAATTGGCGATCGGCTGCCCGAACGCCTTGCGCTGTAGCGCATAGGAGACTGAGTCTGAGATCGCGTCCTTGATCCCTCCGACGCATGCAGCCGCGAGTTCCAAGCGCCCCATGTTGAGGACATTGAAGGCGATGATGTGCCCGCGTCCGATCTCGCCGAGCACGTTCTCGACCGGCACGTGGACGTTGTCCAAATACAGTGCTGTAGTAGAGCTTCCGCGCAGGCCCATCTTGTGCTCTTCGGCCCCCGGCTTGACGCCATCGAATGCACGCTCTACCAGGAAGGCCGTGAACTTCTCGCCATCGACCTTTGCGAACACGGTGTACAGGTCCGCCCAGCCTCCGTTCGAGATCCACATCTTCTGGCCGTTCAGCACGTAGTGCTTGCCGTCAGAAGTGAGTTCGGCACGAGTGAGCGAGTTCTGCGAATCGCTGCCGGCTTGTGGCTCGCTCAAGCAGTAGGCTGCAAGCAACTCACCCGTGACCATGCGAGGAAGGTAGCGCTCTTGCTGGTCCTCGCTGCCGAAGAAGACCAAGGGCAGCGTGCCGATGCCGGCATGCGCGCCGTAGGTGGTCGAGAACGATGCGTAGCCGCCCATCGCCTCGGCAACCAGCATCTGGGTGGTGATGTCCAACTCTAGCCCGTCATGCCGCTCTGGCACGAGGATCCCGAGCAGCCCGAGCCCGGCAGACTGTTCGATCAACTGTCGTGCCAAGCCCGGCTCCTTGCGTTCGAATTCCGCAATCCGCGGCTCGACCTCCGCCGCCACGAAGCGTCTAGTCGTGGCTAACGCCTGGCGCTGGGCCTCGCTGAAATCCTCGGGTGTGAACACGCCGCTGGCCTCGCAGTCGCCGATCAGAAACTGGCCGCCAGCGGGAGCTAGTACCGCTGGGAGATCGATTTGAGCTGTCGCAGACATAGGTCTCCTCGCAGTTTCTAGTCTAGCCCTCCGCCTACGGGCTTGTTGCCAAACGAGGCCAGCCGGGCCAAGCCCGCGATCGGCACTGCTGCAACGGGCGCTAGCCCTGCAGCTTCAGGGCGTAAGCCTCGACTGCGATCTGTTTCTGCACGTTCATGCGCTGGAGTTGCTCCAACTCTTGCAGCCCAATCACCGCCCGCTCCAGCCATCGGAAGCTGACTCTGCGGGCAAGTTGCGCCAGTTCATCGGAGATGTCTTGATGCACGAGACCGCCCGGTGACTTAACGCGCACCCGCAGCAGATCCCGCAACAGCGATGTCAGCATCGTGGCTAGCTGGTCGATCTGACCCGATTCGCCCCTGCCAAGAGATCCGATTTCGGCGGACAGCTTGGCAAACTCGCCCCGCTTCAAGGCCGTCCTGAGCAGAGCCAGCATGGCTTGCCGTCGCCGCGCGAACTCTTCCATGTCTAATGTGATCGCGGTGCCCGGGCTGCCTTCCGACCAAGCGCTGACCAAGGCTCGATGCTCCGCGGCGACCTCGTGTCGCGATTGCATGAATTCGTCCATTTCGCTGCGTGCTAGGGCTGAGAAGTGAAACGGGATGGCGCGGGAGCGTATGGTCGGCAGCAGGGAGAACGGATTCTCTGACGTGAGTATGATCGTCAGCCTCGGAGCGGGTTCCTCCAGCGTCTTCAGCAGTGCGTTGGAGGCTTCCTCGGTGGCGCGATCGGCGTGTTCCAGCACGAAGATCCTGCGTCTTCCCTCCGCCGGCGCAAGCTGAGCCGATTCACGCAACAGCCGGGCTTGGTCGATGGAAAGCAGCCGCATCGGGCCATCCGGGGGGAAAATGAGCACATCCGGATGCGTCGCGATCACGAGCGGAGAGCTCTTGCGCTTCTCCGCCGGCAGCTTGCGCCGGGCCTCGAGTGTCTCCCGGAATTGCTCCGACGACAAGTCGCCCTCAAGGATCCTGGCACAGGCCGAGCACTCTCCGCACGGCTTGCCCGGCCCGGCAGCGCAGTTCATGCCCGCCGCCAAGTGGCGGGCGAGCGTGGCCTTGCCAATGCCCCGCTTTCCCGCGAACAGCAGCGTCTGCGGCAGACGATCCTCAGACACCATTCGCCACAGCGATGTGGAAATGCGCTGATGGCCGATAAAGCGAGGTGTCGGCATCAGTCGACCTGCGTATCCAAGCCGCGCTCTCGCAGGGCGATCAGCACCGCCGCCAGCACTCGTTCAAAGACTTCTGTCACCGATCCATTGGCTGCGACACGTCGAACTCGCTGAGGCTCGTCGGCTTGGATGCGGGCGTAGCCGTCGCGCACGCGCAAGAAGAATTCCAGCGCTTCCGACTCCATGCGATCTCCAGAAGCGTCCTGCTTGGAGTTGCGGTCGCGCACCCTCGCCAGCGCGGCCGCCGGCTCGATGTCCAGCCAAAGCGTCAAGTCGGGCTGCAAATTGCCGCAAGCGACTTCGCCCAACTGCTGCACCACAGCGGAGCCCAGGCCGCGACCATGGCCTTGATAGGCGACGCTCGCATCCGTGAAGCGGTCGCAAACCACGATCTGGCCTGCATCAAGTGCCGGGCGAATGACTTCTGCCAAGTTTTGCGCCCTAGACGCGAAGAATAGCAGCAATTCGGTCATCGGCTGGATGCCGTGATTCCGAGAATCGAGCAAGACGCTGCGAATCAGCCTCCCGACCGCCGTCCCCCCGGGCTCTTGCGCAAGCAGCGTCGGAATGCCCAACGCAGCCAGCCGCTCGACCAGCAGCTGGATCTGGGTCGTCTTGCCGCAGCCGTCGATTCCCTCGACGCTGACGAAGAATCCAACCCTCGCCAAGCTGCGATTATATCCCCGTCCACCCATGCGGTCAGTTCGCGGCCGCAACAGTTCCGGTAACCTCCAGGTGGCCGTCCTGCAGCCGGAACAGTGTGAAATCGGCGGCTTGTCCGGGCGTTAGGTACTCCGCTCGCTCCGCCAAGCCCATCGCCGCGCCGGGATTCGACGTGGCCAGTCGAGTGGCTTCCAGCAGCGTCAACTCTCCGAACCGCATGGCATGTTCCACCCCGCGGTCCATGCTCAACGCGGACCCGGCCAGCCGCCGACTGCTGGTAAGTTCGACACGACGCTCTGGCAGCAACTCCACCTGCTGTTCGCCGAGTTGGTAGATGCCCGGCTCGCAATGGGCCGGAGCGACCGCATCCGTGACGAGGATTGACCGGCGCGGACCCTTGGCTCGCAGCGCGATCTTAGCAAACGCCGGCGGCAGGTGGATTCCGTCGATGATCAGACCCGCGTAAAGGCGGTCGTCCGCAAGCTGGTGGACGATGTAGTTGTCGTGCCTCGGCACGCTTGCGTGGGCTCCGTTCCCCAAGTGTGTGCTCATCGTCGCGCCTGCGCTGACCGCATCCGCGATCTGTTCTGACGTGGCATTGGTATGTCCAATCGAGACCACCACGTCGTTGGCTACCATGTGCTCGATCACGCGCGGTGCCTCGACGTGTTCCGGCCCCAATGTGACGATCCGGATGGCCCCCTCCGCCGCGTCTTGAAAACGCTCGAACTCGTCGATACTGGGCGGGCGCACGTGGCGGCGGGGATGTGCTCCGCGAGGCCCGTCATCGGGTGAGATCCACGGCCCTTCGACATGGAAGCCTAGCATCGCCGAGCCCTTCGGGATGGTTCGTCGAGCCTTCGCCAAGTTGCGCAGCGAGCCCCGCATGTCTTCGCCGGAGCCGGTGATCACCGTTGGGTAGAAGCGCACCACGCCGGTCGAACGCTGTACTTCGATCGAGTCGGAGATCTTCTCGGCAGGCGAGGTCGGGTCGTTGTAGTCCACACCCGCAAAGCCGTTCACCTGCAGGTCCACCCAACCAGGCGAAACGTAGTGCGCTGCCTTGTCTGCGGTGGTCTCAATAGCGGCAATCCTGCCACCGCTCGTGCGGATGGCGAGGGCTTGCCCGGTTCCCGGATGAATGCCGCATACGGTCTCGGCCCCGGCAGCCGCGCTGACTGTGGGTCCACTGGGCATGGCAATCACATTATGGCCCGGTACCGCTATCGGCGATCATCCTTTGGAGTGTGCTGGTCCGGAGCGGGAATCCGTAAGGAAATGATAGTATGTAAAGTTGGTGCGCCGAATCAAGATCAAGGCGGGCCGTCCGAACCGCATTAAGGTCGCCTTCGGGGGGCTTGGAGCGGTCGCTAACCTGTTGTTGGGTCTCTACTTTTGCGGGCTCGGCATCTTGGGCCTAGTTGCCGGCGGCGATATGTTTGTGCCGTTGGTTCCAGTTGCGCCCGAGAATGCAGCCGCGGCTCTGCTCCTGCTCGGTTCGTTTGCCGTCCTCGCCTCTCTGGTCGCTATTTCTGGCGGCAGGTTGCTGCGCATTCCATTGCTGGTGTGGGCGGTCGCTCTGTCTCTTGCATTGGCGGCGGCGGTTTTCCGGAGCGACTACGGCTTCGACGGCATCGAGAGCTTCAAGACTCACGGCTTGATGCTGTTGGGCTCGCTCGTGCTGGTCTATGCCAGTTGGGTCCGCTTCAAGACGCCGCCCCCGGCGCGCCCGTCATACTAGGCGTCGCCTCGGCCGCTGGTGGCCCAGCTGTCTCAAGCCTAACTGTCGGCAAGATGCTGCCGCAGCGTCGCGGGTTGCAGCATAATGGCGGAAGGTAGTGTGCCATGGATGTGTTCGACCAAGTCAGGGAAACTTTCGCAGCGGGAGACGTGGAGGCTGGATTTGAACTAGCGATCGAGCGCTTCCGAGCAGAGCGGTCGTACCCGATGATCTTCGAGGCGCGCTTGATGCAAAAGCGGCACGCTTTGGGCATGCCGCTGATCCAAACCGAACCTTGGAACAATCTCAGCGAGGACTGCCAAGCTGCCTACGAACGGTCCACTGTCGAAGCCGCCCGCGAGGTGGGCACGCTGTTCCTCAAGGATGGCGAGATCGGCCGGGCGTGGCCGTATTTCCGTGCCATTGGGGAGAAGGATTGCATTCGCCAAGCCATCGAAGAGTGTGACGATGCCGCGGCCGGGGAGGCCTTAGACGGCATCATTGAAGTTGCATATCACGAACAGGTTCATCCGAAGAAGGGCTTCGAACTGATCCTCAAGCACTACGGCACCTGTCGCGCCATCACCAACTTCTCGCAGTATCCGGTCGACGAGGGCCGGGCGGACTGCGCGGAACTGCTGGCCGAGAACGTCCACTCCGAACTGCTGGCAAACATCAAGTACGCGGTGGAGCAGAAAGAGGGCCAAGCGCCGGACAGCGACGACCTAGGGGATATCGTGCAGGGCCGGGGCTGGCTCTTCGAGGGCAATGCGTACTACCTGGACACCTCGCATGTCTCGTCGTTGGTGCAGATGGCTCCCGCGATCGAGCGCGAGTGCACGTTGGAACTGTTGCTCGGCTTGGCGCGATACGGAAGCCAGCTCAGCGAGATGTACCAGTTTCCGGGCAACCCGCCGTTTGAGAACGTCTTTGAAGACTACAGCGTGTACATCAGCACCGTCCTGCGGCGCGATGTCGAGCGCGGCCTAGAACACTTCCGGCGCAAGATCGAGACCTGCGACCCCAACATCGCGGGCACCACGCCTGCTCAAGTGCTGGTCAACCTGCTGGTGCGCTTGGGCCGCCCCGCAGAGGCCGCTGATGTCGCCTTGGAACACCTTTCCGAGGCCGATCCGCAGTTCCTCACCTGCCCGAATGCCATGCAATTGTGTCAGATGGCGCAGGACTACGGCCGGCTGGCGGAAGTGGCGCGCCAGCGCCGTGACCTCTTGAGCTTTGCTGCGGCCACCATGCAGGCGGACAGTCAGCCTGCAGCGGTATGAGCGTTCAACTACCATAGGATCGTGCTTCCTCAACCAGCCCTGCGTGCCCTGGAACGTGCCGTCGGGGAACGCGCGGTCTTGCACCGGGATCAAGACCTGCTGCTATACGAGTACGACGGCAGCATCGACAAGGGTCGACCGGAATGCGTGGTCTTCCCCAGGCGCACCGAAGACGTCGTCGAGGTTGTGCGCATCGCGGCCGAGCACGACCTTCCGCTTGTTGGGCGGGGGGCCGGCACCGGGCTCAGTGGTGGCGTGATCCCTACGCGAGGCGGGATCATGATCGGCTTCTCGCGCATGAACAAGATTCTCGAGATCGACATCGAGAACGAGTGCGCGGTGGTCCAGCCGGGCGTCGTGAACTTGGACATCACCCGTGCCGTGCAAGGACATGGGTACTACTACGCGCCGGATCCATCTTCGCAAAAGGCATGCACCATCGGCGGCAACGTAGCCGAGAACGCCGGCGGACCGCACACGTTGATCTACGGCGTGACCACCAACCACGTGTTGGGCATCGAGGCCGTCCTGCCCGACGGGACTGTGTTGCAGGTCGGTGGCAAGGAACAAGACCTTCCGGGGTACGACATCACAGGGTTGCTGACCGGTTCCGAGGGCACGATGGCCTTGGTGACCAAAGTTATCGTCAGGCTGATGCGGGCCAGCGAGGCGGTAGAGACGCTCTTGGCGATCTACGACCGGGCCGACGATGCGGCCACTACAGTGGGTGAACTTACGGCCCGGGCCGTCACCCCGGCGGCGGTAGAAATGCTGGACGGAGTCATGCTCCGCATGGTCGAGGAAGCGACCCACGCCGGATTCCCGCTGGACGCCGAGGCGGTGCTTCTGATCGAGCTTGAGGGCGTGTGCGAGGGCGTCGCCGAACAGCTCGAGCTAGTCAACTCGGTTTGCTTGGAAGCCGGAGCTCGCGAGGTGCGCGTAGCGAAAAGCGCCGAGGAGCGCGCCTTGCTATGGAAGGGCCGCAAGAACGCGTTCGGAGCGGTTGGGCGGGTGAGCCCGACCTATTACGTGCAGGACGGCGTTGTTCCGCGCACCCGTATCGCAGATACCTTGCGGCACATCTACCGCGTCTCGGAGGAATACGGCCTGACGATCAGCAACATCTTCCACGCCGGCGACGGCAACATGCACCCCATCATCCTGTTTGACCCTCGTAGCGCGGACGAGACCAAGCGCACCCGCGAAGCGGGGGAAGCAATCCTCAAGTACTGCATTGAAGTGGGTGGAGCGATCACCGGCGAGCACGGCGTGGGCATGGAGAAGAATGAGTTGATGCCTCTGCTCTTCGCCGAGGACAGCTTGGACCAGATGGAGCGGCTGATGCGCATCTTCAATCCGGACGGGCGACTGAACCCTGGCAAGATCCTGCCCACGGGTAAGGGCTGCCTAGAGATCCGCCCGCCGGCCGCCCCGCACAAAGCGGTCGTCTGGTAGTACTCGCGGCCTGCCCCAGACTCGCGGTTCTGCTAGCATCTGGCAGTTATGCGCTGGCTATTCGCAATCGCCTTGATCGCTACAGGATGTGTTGTCGAGGCGCCCATCACATCGTCGATTACGCCCGGTGACATCGCGCCGCACGTGCGGTTCCTTTCCCATGACCTGTTCGAAGGTCGCGGAGTGGGCGGACGCGGCGAAGAGCTGGCCGTCGAGTACTTGGCTGCACAACTGGAGTTGGCCGGTGCTGGCCCGGCAGGCGAGAACGGCACCTACTTCCAAACCGTTCCGTTAGTTGAGATCAAGACTCAAGAGAGTTCCAGCTTGCGCTTGGCGGGGCGTGTCCTAGCCCCTCTGACCGAGTACGTTGGCAACAATGAGCGCCAGACGGGCAGGGAAGTGATTGATGCCGACGTGGTCTTTGTCGGGCACGGCATAACAGCCCCGGAATTCGAATGGGACGATTTCAAGGGCGTTGATGTCAACGGCAAGCTGCTGGTGCTGTTTACCAACGAGCCGCCGTCCGAGGACGATGCCTTCTTTGGGGGCAGGGCGCTCACCTACTACGGACGCTGGACGTTCAAGTTCGAGGAGGCAGCCCGGCGCGGGGCGGCGGGGGTGCTCATCGTCCACACCGACGAGACAGCGGGCTATCCCTGGGAGGTCGTGCGGAATTCCTGGAGCGGAGCCCAGCCCTATGTCG
Organism: Bryobacterales bacterium; assembly: GCA_965207255.1. Classification (GTDB taxonomy): domain Bacteria; phylum Acidobacteriota; class Terriglobia; order Bryobacterales; family UBA6623; genus VXMF01. The sequence goes on from OZ242276.1 coordinate 5,235,321, forward strand.
AGGTCAAGCCGGGCGAGCCCAAGTTGGCGCTGGCTGGTTGGATCTCGTCGGATGCGGCTGAGAGACTCTTCCAGTCGTCCCCGGCCACTCGCAAGATGACCCTCGCTGGGTTGCTCGATGCCGCCAACAGCAAGGACTTCACGCCTATCGAACTGGACGTGCAGGCTCAGGCGGACCTGCGCAGTTCGATCGTTCCGATCCAGACCCGCAACGTCTTGGCCAGTTTCCCGGGGGGCGATCCGGCTATGGCAGATGAGGCCGTCCTGTATACGGCGCACTGGGACCATATCGGAATGCACGGCGATGGAGACGACCCGATCTACAACGGTGCCGTGGACAACGCGACCGGCTGCTCGGTGTTGCTCAGCATTGCGCGAGCGTTCGGAGAGTCGGGCAGCAAGCCGAGTCGCACGATCTTATTCGCATTTGTGGGGGCGGAAGAGAGCGGTTTGCTGGGATCGGCCTATTATGCCGCTAATCCCGCGGTGGAAATGGGCAAGACCGCGGTCAACCTCAATTACGATGGCCTGTACCCATTCGGAAAAACTAGCGATGTGTCACTTCCAGGTTACGAGCGAACCAGCCTCAGCGCAACGGTAGAAGCCCTTGCATCCGAGTTTGGACTCACGCTCACACCGGATGCGCACCCCGAACAAGGCTACTACTACCGCTCCGACCAATTCAGCTTGGCGAAGCATGGTGTGCCCGCCTTCTCGATCAAGAGCGGCTCGCGGTATCCGGGCAGGCCTGAAGGTTGGGGCGATGAAAGGGTCGCTCAGTACCGTGAGAGCCACTATCACCAACCTTCGGACGAGTTTCGCGAGGACTGGGACTTTGCCGGAATTGCGGACTTGGCGCGCCTCGGGTTTGAGTTGGGCAGGATGGTTGCGGACCAGCCGGAACTTCCGACATGGAGGGAAGGGGACGAGTTCCTAGCGGCGCGCGAGCGCTCGTGGCAATGAGCGAGGCGTGTCGGCGGGTTGGAGTCGGGGGGCAGGACTCATCTTGCGCTCCGCCGTGGCGGGCTCGATAGTCGGACGGAATGGGATTTCGGGGGTGCATGCAAACTCGATATAATCCTACGAGAGCGGACGGGCACAGAGCGTGTCTGCTCCATTCATTCAAGACTGAGGAGGCAACGAATGAGGAAGATCTGGACCGTAGCCGTCGTCGCTTTTGCGATCGCCGGAACTAGCTACGCCAACGACCAAGAGGGGCATGCGTACAAGAAGACTGCGACCGTCCAAAAGCTGATGGAGTACATGGTCAAGCCGGCCATGGACAAGATCAAGGAGTACCGCGAAGCCGGGGGCCCGGCGAACAAGGAGGAGTGGCAGGCGGCGCATGGTGCCGTCTCCATGGTGACCGAGGCTACTCAGCTCACTCTAATGGGCGGGCGCATCAAGGATGAAGCATGGAGCGATGGCGCCACGAAAGTCATCGAAGCTGCGCAGGGTGCCATGTTGGGCGCCTATCGCATGGACGCTGATGGCTTTAACAAGGGCATGAAGGCAATGTCAGCTGGGTGCAAGACTTGCCACGACGTTCACAAGAAGAAAAAGGAATAGTTCGGCGGGCGCCGGCGACCGCGGATGCGGGTCCGCGCGCCCGCCTCTAATGTCCGGCAGTGTTGCTCAGCACGGCCGGGAGGGCCGACTACTCGTAGTAGGCGGCGTTGCGCTCGGTGAAATCGATCCACTCGTCGGGAAGATCCTCCTCCGCAAAGATTGCCGAGACAGGGCAGACGGGCACGCACGCGCCGCAGTCAATGCACTCCTCGGGATCGATGTAAAGCATCTCTTCCGTGTCGAAATCGTCTTCATCCGCCTTCGGGTGGATGCAGTCGACAGGACAAGCGTCTACGCATGCTGTGTCCTTCGTGCCGATGCACGGTTCCGCGATAATATAGGCCATTGTTTACCCCTCTCCTTTACAGACTCCAACTACCGGCAGACCTTCCAGCCGCTGCAGCCGACGAGTGGCCACCACGGCTGAATCAACGAGTCTAGCATAACGGCAAGAGAGTGCAGAAACACCAGACGCGCTCTTCTTTGAGAGTATCATGAAGCCTGGTCATGACACGGCGCTGGATCACCTTGCTAGCACTGGTTGCGCCCGCCACCGCACAACGCAGAGACGGCGGCTTCGGCAGGGATCGCAACAGGACCCGCGAGACCATGCCCGACGGCCGCTCACGCACGCTGGTCACGCTCAAGAATGACGCCGACAAGTCCACCGAGGACATGGCTCGGGTGGTCGAACTCGCGACCGAACTCCAGCAAGAAATCGAGCAAAACGAGTTCCACACAGTGGATCTGGGCAGCGTGCGCAAGGCCGAAGAGATCCTCAAGCTGGTCAAGCGCGTCAAGGCGCGTTTGAGCCGCCACCAGTAGCGAAACTGCACCGCCGCCGAAACCCCGCGGGCCAGTGCGCGGGTAGCGCTGCCTAAGCGAGGATCTTTTGGACCACGTTACCCGCGACGTCCGTTAGGCGGAAGTCGCGCCCTTGGAAACGGTAGGTCAACTTGGTGTGGTCGAACCCAAGCAGGTGCAGGATGGTGGCGTGCAGGTCGTGCACGTGCACCTTGTCTTCCACCACGTTAAAGCCCAGCTCGTCGCTCTTGCCGATTGTGGTGCCGGGCTTGATGCCGCCCCCCGCCATCCACATGGTGAAGGCGTTGGGGTGGTGGTCGCGGCCGTCATCCGTTCCGCCCTGCACCATCGGCGTGCGCCCGAACTCGCCGCCCCAGAGCACAAGCGTATCGTCAAGCAGGCCGCGCTGCTTGAGGTCGCGCACCAATGCGGCGCTGGCTTGGTCTGTGTCCTTGCAATTCTTCTTCAGGCCCGAGATGAGGGCGCCGTGCTGGTCCCATGACTCATGGAACAATTCCACGAAACGCACGCCGCGCTCGACCAGCCTGCGCGCCAGGATGCAGTTGTTGGCGAACGATGGCCGGCCTGGCTCCGCCCCGTACATCTCGAGCACGTGTTGCGGTTCTTGGGAGATGTCCATCAGCTCCGGGGTGCTCTCTTGCATCCTGTAGGCCATCTCGAAGGAACTGATCCGGGTCTCGATCTCCGGGTCGCCGACTTCCTGCAAGCGCATGCGGTTCAAGCGCCCGATGGCATCCAGCGAGTCGCGCTGGAGTCGTCGGTCGACTCCTTCCGGATTGGACAGGTACAGCACGGGGTCTCCGCTGGTCCGGAACTGCACGCCTTGGTACATGGACGGCAGGAAACCGCTGCCCCAGTTGGAGTTGCCGCCGCTGGGGCCCTTCTGGCCCGAACTGAAAACCACGAATCCTGGCAGGTCCCGGGATTCGCTGCCCAGACCGTACAGCGTCCATGCGCCCATCGAGGGTCGCCCGAACTGTTGCGTTCCTGTGCTCATCATCACTTGGGCAGGGGCGTGGTTGAACGCATCAGTGACCAAGGATTTCACGATGGCGATGTCGTCGGCGATTTCGGCCGTATGTGGAATCAGTTCGGACAGCTCCGCGCCGCTCTCCCCATGGCGAGCGAACTTGAACTTTGGGCCGAGCAGTGTCGAATTGGGGTCGATGAAGGCTGCGCGGTAGCCTTCCAAGAGGCCCTCGGGTGGGAGAGTGCCTTCGTGCTTGGCCAGTTCCGGTTTGTTGTCGAATAGTTCGAGGTGGCTCGGGCCGCCGCCCATGAACAGGAAAATCACGTTCTTGGCGGCCGGGGCATGGTGCGGCTGCTTGGGCGCCAGAGGATCTGCGGCCCGCAGCAGATCGCGCAACGCGACGGCTCCCAGGCCGACACCGCACTGCTGTAGGAACCAGCGCCTCGCCAGCGGGTTAGAAATGGTTCGCGATTCCAACATCGGTCATTCCCTCGTGATGGTCTCGTCCAAGTTCAGGAGCACGCGAGAGACGGCCGTCCAAGCGGCTAGCTCGGCGGTCTTGCCGCCCTCTAGCTCCGGCTCTGACGGTTGCTCGCCGAGGGCCAGCCTTGCCGCGTCAAGTTCTCCCGACTGCAAGCGCTCGCGCTGGTTTTGCAATAGGGCGATCAATTCGGATCGCTCCGAATCGTGCGGTGCGCGGGCTAGCACGCGCCTGAAAGCGTAGTCGATTCGTTGCGGATCGTCGTCGCCGCCTTCATCTAGTGTCCTCCGGCCGAGTTCGCGGGCGGCTTCCACGAAAACTGTCTCGTTGAGGGTGACCAACGCCTGTAGCGGAGTGTTGGAGCGGTCACGCTTCACGCACGCGAAATTTCCAGTGGGTGTGTCGAAGGTGTCAAGTACGGGGTAGGGCAGCGAGCGGTAGCGGAAGGCGTATAGCGAGCGGCGGTAACGTTGTGCGCCGTTGGCGGTGTACCAACGCTTGGGGCCGTAGCTGATCGGCGGCTGGAACAGGAATTCCGGGGCTGGAGGGTACACGGGCGCTCCCCCGATCTGCGCGGTCAGCAAGCCGCTCGAGGCTAGCGCGATATCGCGGACTAGCTCGCCATCGACGCGGAAGCGCGCGCCGCGGGCCAGCAGGCGGTTGTGAGGGTCCAGTTTCAGCAGTTCCGGCGTGACACGGGACGACTGCCGGTAGGTCTCCGAAGTTACGATCAGACGGTGCATATGCTTGAGGCTCCAGCCGTTCTCCATCAGTTCGACTGCCAGCCAGTCCAGCAGGTCTGGGTGTGACGGATCGGCCGCCTGCCGCCCGAGATCTTCCGATGTCTCGACAATCCCGGTACCGAAATGGCCTTGCCAGAGGCGATTCACGATGGCGCGCGCTGTGGTGGGCGAGCCGCGGTCTACCAGCCACTGGGCGAACGCCAAGCGTCCGGGTAACACGTCGCCCTCGGGCATCGGGTGCAGGAAGCTCGGAACGCCGGCTTGGACCCGTTCGGTCGGGCGCAGGAAATCCCCGCGCTGAAGAACGCTCGTCATGCGCGGCGCCGGGCGTTCGTCCATGACGAGTTGCGAACTTCCCTCCGGGTGCTTGTCCCACAATTCCTCGATTGTGCGATTCGCCTCGGCCCACTCGGGAACCGTGGTGCGCCAGTAGCTGAACAGTGCTGCTTCCTGCTCCGGGCTGCGTTGCCCGGCAGCCGAGACAAGCTCGCGCAGGTGTGTCGGCAGCGGATCGGCTGCGGCGCCCTCCGCAGCTGTGGACGAAAGCCGGTACCTGCCCAGATTCAGGGATTGGTTGTCGTCGGAGTTGTAGCCGCCGTGGTTCATCGACAGATTGAACTTGACCAACGTGGGCTCGGCGATTTTCAGGGGCTCGGCGAGTTGGAACACTGCCTTGCGTGGCACGTTGCGCCTGCCCGGACCGGCGTCGGTGCTCCAGGCGCTCATCGCGAATCCGTCAACGGCGAAGCCTACGTCTCCCAAGATCCTGCGCTTGTTGTCCTTGTCTGGGAACAGGAATGGGTCGAGCAGCGACATTTCGGGGTTGACGTCGGCGGTGGCGTGCGCGATCTTGAGCTTCTTCCACTTCTCCGGATCCTTCGCTGGCGCCACCTCGACCTCGAACTCGGTCAGGGCCGCAGTACCTCGGAACGAGCGTCCGGGGCCGCCCAGCGGCAGCCGGGGATCGGGCAGCAGTTCGAGCCGGAACGCCCGAATCGTGCCCGGTTCGAGTTGGGCCTCGGGCGTGACCACGCTGCGTGTTGGCGCGTAGCCTTGCGCCAGGATGGACTTGTCAGGCAGCACCTCGTACTTCTCACCGCTGCCCAATTTGACATGCGTGTCCAGCACGGTCCATTCCGGCTGGCTGGTGGCCTCGGACTGCTCCCAGGCGGCCATGCGGTCGCGCCAGTCCGGGGTCCGCTCGCGCAGGCCGGCCTCGATCTCTTGGATGCCCGCGAAGATCTCGCTGCGCAGCCTGTCTTCGTCCGGCGTGAAAACAGCTCGCGTAGATTCGTGCGAGTTGTTGATGTACGCGAACATCCGGTAGTAGTCGCGCTGGCTGATCGGGTCGAACTTGTGGTCGTGGCATTGGGCACATTGCACCGTCAGGCCCAGCACGGCTTTGCCGATCGCATCCATGCGGTCGAACATAGCTTCCATGCGGAACTGCTCTGGATTGGCCCCGCCCTCGGCGTTGATCATCGAATTGCGCAGAAAGCCGGTCGCGACGCGCCGCTCTTGCGTGGTGCCCGGCAACAGGTCGCCGGCGATTTGCTCAACGACGAACTGGTCGTACGGCATGTCCGCGTTGAGGGCGTCAACGACCCAGTCACGGTAGAACCAGACTTGGCGCGGCTTGTCCTTCTCAAAGCCGTCGGAATCGGCATAGCGGGCAGCGTCAAGCCAGGTGCGGCCCCAGCGCTCGCCGTAGTGCGGCGATGCGAGCAGGCGCTCGACCAAGCGTCCGTACGCGCCCGGACCTGTGTCGATCAAGTAGCGCTCGGTATCTTCGATCGAAGGGGGTAGCCCCGTCAGGTCGAGGCTCAGGCGGCGGATCAGCGTTTCCTTGGCGGCGCGGGGTGATGGCTCCAAGCCTTCGGCCTCGAGCTTGGCGAGCACGAAGCTGTCAATCGGACTTGCCGTTTTCCGGCCGTTCTTGAGGACGGGTTGCTGGGGCCTGGCGGGCGGAACGAACGCCCAATGCTGGTTCAGCCCGGCCTCGGAGCCCCTGTTCTCCGGCCAGACCGCCCCGGCCTCGATCCAAGTCTTGATCAGCGCGACCTCGGCATCGCCCAGCTGCCCGCCCATGGGCATGCGGTTGCCGTCGCCGACACCGGCCACGCGCCGGTAAATGGAGCTCGCCGCGGCATCGTGCGGCACGATTCGCGACCCGCTCGGGCCTGGACTGGTCGCCACGCTGCGGGAATCGAGGCGCAACTGGCCGAGTTGCTGCTGCTCGCCGTGGCAGACATAGCAATTTTCCCGAAAGATCGGCTCAATGTCCGCAGCAAAGTCGGCACCGCTGGCAATGGCTACGAACGCTATGAGGGAACCAAAGAGCGATATCCTGCGCATCAGGGGGGACTCGCCCACATTATATAACCCGAATGCGGCGAGTGGTCGCCGCGAGCCAGTGCAGCCGGTACGGAAGCCGCGCCTGCCGCACGCATGGCGGGTGGCAGGCGCGGCTTCGGAAGACTACTCCGGCAACAGGCCGGCCTCGTACACGGTGCGCCAAGTCCCACCGAACGAACGCAGCAGCTTGAACGCAACGTCGTTGCCCGGCTTAAGGCTCCTTTGGACCTCTCGCAGGTCTCGAATCGAGTCGATTTCCTCGCGGTTCACTTCAAGGACGACGTCCCCCTGTTGCAATCCGATGTCCTCGGCGAAAGAGTGCGCGTCTATCTGAGTGATCAGCACTCCGCCGCGCTCTCTCAGACGCATCTGGCCGCGGCGTTCGGGATCGATCTCTTGGACTGTCAGCCCGAAGCGGACGGCGGCTTCCTCTGGATCCGATGAATCCACCTCGGACTCGGCCCGTTCCGCGTACAGCTTCGCACGGTCCTCGATGGTGACGTCTAGTGTCAGAGTTTTTCCGTCCCGCACGACTTCGATCGGGACGGTATCGCCCACGGTGATTGCCGCGACCACTTCGATGAGCCGCTCACCGGAGTCGATCTTCGATCCGGCCACCGAGACGATGATGTCCTCAGCGCGCATGCCGGCCCGCTCGGCCGGGCCGTCTTCGACGGTACGCAGTACGAAGACTCCACCTTCCGCGCCATAGGTCCGGCTCAGCGACGGGCTCTGCTCACCGCTGAATTCCACGCCAATGGAGCCGCGCGAGACGCGCCCGAAGCGGATGATCTGGTTATAGGTCTTGACCGCGATGTTGGACGCGAGCGCGAAGCCAATGCCATCGTAACCGCCCGTGCGCGAGATGATCGCGGTGTTGATGCCGATGACCTCGCCGCGGATGTTGAGCAGCGGTCCGCCGCTATTGCCGGGATTGATCGCTGCGTCAGTCTGCAGGAACTTCCGGAAGGGCCGAGGCTGCCCGGCGGCTATCTCGCGGGACAAGGCGCTGATAATGCCCACCGTCACTGTCTCGCGATAGCCGAACGGTGATCCGATCGCGATAGCCCAGTCGCCGACGTTCGCGGCGTCGGAGTTTCCGATCTGCGCCGCCTGCAGGCCTGTCTTGCCCTTGACATGGATGACGGCTAGGTCTGTCTCGGGATCGGTCCCGATCAAGGTTGCGTCATAGCGCTCTTCGTCGTCGAAGAATGAGACACGAATGCGGTCAGCGTCGGCGACGACGTGGTTGTTGGTGATGATGTACCCCTTAGGGTCGACCAACACCCCGGAGCCTTGGCCCGAGCCGCGCCGACGCGGATTGGGCAGGGGCCCCTCTGGGATTCCGAAGAACCTGCGAAACATGTCCTCGGGAGAATTGAAGGGACCAGAACTGTCCTCCTCTTCCTCGGCACGGCCGGCGGGAATGTAGATGCTGACCACCGATGGGCGCACCATGCGCGCCAGTTCAGAGAACTGGTTCTCGACCGGTTCTGCGGCAGGCACTTTGAGCGGAGTAGCATCGGACACAGGCTCGTCAGTTTCGGGCGCGGCGTCTACCGATCCCGAGATGATCGTGCCGATTAGGATTCCGGCTATGAGAGTGCCAAGGATCAGCGCTAACGGAAGTAGCCCAGTGTGTTTGAAACGTTCGACCAAAGCTTGCATGCTCGTTTAGACGCGCCAACCGTCCAAAAGGTTGTGGCCGCTCATCATACCATCGCGGCTCATGCTGGAGACTCTGGGTGAGCGGGCATAGCATCGAGTCGACCCGCGGCGGCCCTACCGCGCCTTGGTTGGCGCGGCACTAATGTCTTGCCGCTGTGCGGTTCGCCACCGTGTGGCTCGGATACCTCGGCGGGGTAGCCCCTTGGGAGATCCTGCGCCAGGAACGACCCCAGCCCGCCGCTCTCGGGCAGCTGTGCTCGCACCCTCATGCGCGACTGAGAGCATCCAGCCGTGCGCCGATTGCAACGCTCGACAAGGCACTCGCCCGAGCCGCCGACATGGAAGGCTTGCCAGTCTTGGTGCGGATTGAGACCCGATGACTGAAGACAGGCGGCTGCTCAGGGTCCGTATTCTTGCCTATCGCAGCTCCTATCGGCGAATCTCCCTATGCCGGCATTTACCTTCCTGATTCCCTATCTGCCCCATCCTTAGTGGCGGCCCGAAGAAGCGATGGATTCGCCCGAGCAGTTTGGGGCAAGAGTCGCTGGTCACGAAGTCTTGTATGTGGCAGGCATTGTGCGCCCGCGGGGAGGCCTGCGGTGAAGCCCAATCGGCCATCTCCTGAGGTTGGAATGGCCGTTCGCGGCTTGGGGAAGCTTGGTATTGATGAACCGGCCTGCCCGCTGAGGACTCTTGGCCCTGGCTGCTAAGGCTTGCGTTCCGACGAACGGCTTTCCGTAGCGAGTGTCCGGAGTTGCTTCTCCAATGCCCGCGCTCGCTCCTCTGCGGCCCGTCTACGCTCGGCCTCCGCACTGGCGCGTTCCGCCTCCGCACTCGCGAGCTCCTCAGCGGACTGTCTGAGTCTCGCCTCGGCACTGGCACGCTTCGCCTCGGCACTGGCGCGCTTCGCCTCGGCACTGGCGCGCTCTTCCGCTGCCCGCCGCAGTCGCTCCGATTCTCCCAAATCCCCGTCGAACTCTTCCCCCGTGCGCGGATCCCTCAACACCAGCACTGTCGCCCCGTCCTGCCGCTGGCTGCGCAACTCCAGCCCCAAGACCCGGCTCCGCAGCCAACCACTCCGCGCCCCGCTCGCCACCGGCTGCACCTGGTGATAGCTCCCCCCGTTCGCCTCCCAGCCCTCTAACGGCGTCGCCATTAGCAACCCGGTCGGGTCCAGCCGCCAATACTCGCGCACTCCGATCCGGGCGTACTCCTGCGCCTTGTGTTTGGCATCCTTGTCCGCCGTCGAGGGCGACGCCACCTCCAGCACGAAATCCGCTACCTTGCCCTCTTCCCAGACCTTGTACGAACTGCGGTTCCCGCGCTGCACGCCGAGCACCACCTGCACATCCGGCTGTAGACAGACCTTGTTGTTGCCGCGCTCGAAGTACACCAGCAGTTCCATCGCCACGAGCACGTTCTCGCGATTGCGGAAGTGCTTCTTCAAGGCCGTCGTGGCCTGGTTGACGGCATCGCCGTGCCAGACGCTCTGCGCGATCCAGTTGCCTTCCGGGTACTCGACATCCTCTGGCTCGCGCGCCGCCGCGGCAGCTGCTGACGGGGTGAGGCTGGGAACTTCCGTTTCTGTGGCGGGAGTGAATGACATGGCGAACTCGAACGCGCCCGAACAGGCTTCCCTCGTAGCATACATGCTCCGACGCAGGCGGCCGGGCGGCAGGCTATGCGGCTGGCGCGGCGGGCCCGCTCAGACTGGCCTGCAGTGGCGTAGTCGGCGACCAACCGAGGCAGGCTGCGGCCTTGCCGGCACGACACTTCGCTCTTGGGCACGGAGGTGAACGGGTGTAGCCATCGCCTGGTTGTGACGATGACGGACGCATCGATTTCGCATTCCAGCACGTAGCAGCAACACATCAGGCGCAACTCCTCGCAGCTCAAGGCCAGCGCAACGCTGTGTGCCGAGAGCCGCCGCCAGGCCGATCCAACAGGCAGGCCGATCTGACTGTCGGCTGGCCTTGGATGCGGATAGTAGGGAATCAGGTTTACCTTTTCCTGGAAGGCGCCGGCGTAAGTCAGTAAGATCGTTCGGTCGGGCTTGGACCGCCTTCACGGGCTCGGCCTCGCTGCAACGCCTGGGAGTTGCCACAATTCGCCCGTCCGCTGGCGATCCGAAAAGGCAAGGCCGCACCGAGTTCGGCGACAGTCAGAAGCGGCCGTATCGACGACCGTGCGTTCTGAGGGAGCAGCACCGTGTCCCGACCACGCGCTCGGCGCACCGCAATCTGCAAGGCTTCTCAATCCAGGGGCAGTTGCGCGAACGGGAGCTTTCCCAAGATATCGTACGGCGCAGCGCCAGCTTGCGCCTACTGCTGAGCAACTCGTCGGGCAGCCAGCCCGACAAGAACCTGTGCGCAGCCTTTCTGGGCGGCGGCTCCATAGCGGTCCGAGCAGCAACTGAGGCGGGAGCGCCTCGGACTTCACACGACACAGCGAGCCGCCCAACTGGGCTTCGATGCGCGTAGGCGGCGATAGGTGCCAGATCTACGCTCTGGGCCCAGGCCGCCCATCGCGTAGCTCTCGCGCATTATTCGTGGCCGCTGCGCTGCCTCGCACGAGGTTGTTGCTGGGCCAAGCAGTGCAGCGTACCCAGCCCGAGCGCGATGTCCGTGCAATGCACGCCGCGCACCTCGCGATCCGGAAAGCATTCCTGCAGGATGCGTAGCGCAGCCGCATCGTTGGTGTCGTTGAAGGTCGGCACTAGCACGGCGCCGTTGGCGATGTAGAAATTCGCATAGCTCGCCGGCAGCCTGTAACCGTCAAACCTTAAGGGGCGAGGCATTGGCAATTCGACGATCTCGAGGTCCCTGCCGCGCTCGTCCTGCATCCCTCGCAGCCTGCGTAGATTGTCTTGCAGGGTCGCATAGTTCTCGTCTCGGCGATCGGTCTCGACGATTGCCGCTACTCGGGTGGGGCCGACGAAGCGGGCCAACGTGTCGACGTGCCCGCTCGTATCGTCCCCTGCAATCCCGCGGCCAAGCCAGAGTACGTTAGTGGCTCCGAGGGAGTCGCCCAGCACACACTCGATGTCATTACGCGATAGCCCGGGATTGCGCGCGTAGCGCCCCTCCCCCAGCAAGCACTGTTCCGTGGTTAGCACCGTCCCTCGGCCGTTGCTCTCGATCGAGCCGCCCTCCATCACGACGGTCCGGCCGTCCAGCCTGGGATCTAGCACGGCGGCACCGGCCGAGTCCGCGATATGGCGCCCAACTCTGCGGTCGGCCTGCCAGTTGCCGTACCGGCCCCAAGCATTGAACGCCCAGCACACTGCATGAAGGCTCCCGTCCCTCACCACAAATGTGGGACCTGAGTCGCGCAGCCAAGCTCGGTCAGTGGGGACCACATGCAGGTCGATCAGGTCCGGATCTGCGCCGCTCCGCCGCAGCAGGCTGCGTGCCCGCTCGGCTTCGCGCGTGTTGCGGACAAGCAGTCTCACCCATTCGCGACTCTCCAAGATCCGCACGAACTCGGCAAACGCCCAGCGCACAGCCGAGAGCTTCCCCGGCCAATCGCTTCCCAAGTGGGGGTAGGCCAGCCACGTGGCCTCGTGCGGCTCCCACTCTGCCGGCATGCGGGTGTTGCCGGCCGCAACCTTGCTCACTCGCTGGATCTCCGGATCAACCCGCCGTAAGCGTCGATCCTGCGGTCGCGCAGAAAAGGCCAGTCGCGTCGCGTCTGGTCGATTTCCGCCCGGTCGCATTCCGCGACCAACACTTGGTCACCGCTATCCGCCGCTGCGATGATCGAGCCGAAGGGATTCGAAACGAACGACCTGCCCCAGAATTCCAAGCCTGCGTAGCTCGTCGGCCGAGTAGGCGAGCCCTCGAGGACTCGTTCCGGTCCCGTGCGGTTGACCGCCGCGACGAACGTGCCGTTTGCAATCCCGTGCGCGCGCTGGGCGATGCTCCAGGCTTCCCATTGCAGTTCGCCCGATTCCGCCTTTTCCCGCGGGTGCCAGCCAATGGCGGTCGGGTAGAGCAAGAACTCCGCGCCCGCGAGCGCGGCGAGACGCGCCGCCTCGGGGAACCATTGGTCCCAGCAAATCAGCGGAGCGATTCGACCGAACTGGGTTTCGAAGACCGTGAATCCCAGGTCGCCAGGCGTGAAGTAGAACTTCTCGTAGTACAACGGGTCATCCGGGATATGCATCTTGCGATACGTCCCCAAAAGACTCCCGTCCGTGTCGATGACGACGGCCGAGTTGTGGTAGATTCCGGCCGCCCGGCGCTCGAACACCGAGCCCACGATCACAACGCCATGGCTGCGTGCCGCCCCCGCGAGCGCTTCGGTGGTAGGCCCCGGCACGCTCTCTGCTAGGTCGAAGTTATCGGTGTTCTGCTCCTGGCAGAAGTACTCTGTGAGGAATAGCTCGGGCAGGCAGACTATCTGTGAGCCGTGGCTAGCCGCTTCATCGATCCCGCACAGAGCCTTGCGAAGATTGGCTGCGGGATCAGGCCCGCACGACATTTGCACCAGTCCCAACGTGGTGGTCAGCGTTGTGGACTCACCGCTGTTCAAGGCTGTAGGACGACCTTTGTCAGGCCCGGCTCGCGGGCGTAGAGCCGATCGAACATCTCCGGCCCCCGTTCGAGCGGAACGGAGGCACTCAGGACCGGTCGAACCTGTATGGCTCCACGCTGCATCAGTTCGAGGCAGGCCGCATAGTCATTGGACGATGCACAAGAGCCAAGCACGTCGATTTCTCGCGTGACCACGTCCTGCAGTGCGAAGGAGACCGTCGGGGTCACGTTGCCGATCAGCGTCACCTTGCCCCCCTTGCGCACGCTGGCCAGCGACATCGACACGGTCGCATCCGCGCCGACGGCTTCTAGCACCACGTCGGCTCCGATGCCATCGGTTAGCGCCCGGATCAATGCCGGCACGTCGGAACCTTCTCCACCTTGGATGGTGTGGTCCGCTCCCAGGCGCTTGGCCAGTTCCAAGCGGTCCGCCGCGAGGTCGACCGCCACGATACGGCCGCAACCGGCGCTGCGTAGGGCTTGGATGGTCAGCAACCCGATCATCCCCGCCCCTACCACGAGCGCGGTGTCGCCGAGAGCGGGCTGTGTGCGGCCGACCGCATGGACGGCCACCGAGACCGGTTCGACCATTGCCGCTTCGTCAAAGGCCACCCCGTCCGGAACGCGAAACACGATGTGCTGTGGAACGGCGACGTACTCCGCAAACGCGCCGTGACGCCGGTAGTCTTCGCAGGACACTCCCAAGACGCGTCGGCTCTCGCACAGGTTGGGGCGGCCCGCGCGGCAGAACGCGCAATTGCGGCAGCAGATCATCGAGTCGAAGGTGACGCGGTCACCCGGCCGGAACGCCTGTACTTCGCTGCCCGTCTCTGCAATCTCGCCGGCGGCCTCGTGGCCCATGATCAGCGGCGGAATGCGGCGTCCGCTGCTGCCATCGTAGCCATGCACGTCGCTGCCGCAAATGCCGCACGAGCGGACCCGGATCAAGACTTCATCGGGTTCGATCTGCGGGTCCGGAAAGTCTTGCAAGTCCAGCCGCTTGTATTGATTCAATACCAATGCCTTCATCTTGACTCAGTGTCGCCCAACGGCGGGTTGCAGTGCGCCTCCGTCAGGTCAATGCCCAGCGCAGCATTCGCAGGCTATCTGCCAGGCGGCTGTTCACACCTAGCGCGGCAGACGGCTCGTAGCCGCAATGCACCATGCAGTGCTCGCAGCGGTCGTCATTGCCGCGGCCATAACGATCCCAAGGCGTCTCGCTCATCAGTTCCTCGAAACTCTCCCAGTGCGCGTCGGTGATCAGATAGCACGGCCCCTTCCAGCCTCGGGTGTTATAGGTCGGGTTGCCCCAAGCGGTGCAGGGCATGTCGCGCTGGCCCTTGAGAAACTCTGCGTACGCCGGGGTGGTGTTCATCCGGAAGCGCCGGAACAGCGAGTCCACATCCTTGAACTTCTCGTGGATGTCTTCCCTCGTGAGGAAGATCTCGCGGCTCTTGACGGCCGAGTACCCGTAGGCCGGCGAGAGCATGTGGCCATCGACGTCGAATTGCTGGAGGTATTCGAAAAGCGCCTCGACTTCACCCATGTCGGTCTCGCGGTAGACCGTCGTGTTGGTGCAGACCATGTGGCCAGCCGCTTTGGCGGCGCGGATACCCGCGATGGCCTCGTCAAAAACGCCTTCGCGCTCGACCGCGAGGTCGTGCGTCTCCCGCAGCCCGTCGAGGTGGACGTTGAAGAAGAAGCGCTTGTGCGGGCGGAACTCGTGCAGTCGGGCCTCGATGAACATCCCGTTTGTGCAGAGATAGACGTGCCGTTTGCGCTCGATGGCGCCCTCGACCAGTTCCCCGATCGGCTTGTACATCAGCGGCTCCCCGCCGCAAATCGATACGACTGGCGCGCGGCACTCCTCAATCGCCGCAAGGCACCGCTCCAACGGCAGCTTTGTCGTGATGGTGTCCTCGTACTCCCGAATCCGCCCGCAGCCTGTGCACGTGAGGTTGCAAGCGTGCAGCGGTTCCAGCATCAGCACCAACGGAAAGCGCTTCCGCAGCATGGGGTGCGGCTGCGCGCGGGTGGCGCGCTCTTGGTTCGCGGGAAGGATTTGGAAGGGGCTGCCGTCGGCAGCGGGGTCGCGCTGCCATTCCGGTCGCGGGAAGAGCATGTTCTTGGCAACATAGCCGCCCATGCGCAGCGTGCTGGACAGTGGTAGCCTCATGCCTGCGCCGCTCCTTTCTTGCCGACGTACTCGCCCAGCGCCATCAATGGAAAGTACTGCGGATACATGTGGTAGCGCAGGTAGAACACCCCGGGAAAACCCGTCCCGGTACAGGCCTCTTCGGCCCAAGTGCCTTGTGGCGTCTGGCGCTCGAGCAAGTAGAGCACGCCTTCCGTGACCGAGCCGCTGTCGTAGTCTTCGGTAGCCAGCAGAGCCATCAGCGCCCAAGCGGTCTGCGATGGCGTCGATTCCCCTCGAGCTCTGTGGGCCGGGTCGTCGTAACTGGCTGGCGATTCGCCCCACCCTCCGTCGGGGTTTTGGAGCGAGCGCACCCACTCGCCGGCTCGGATCACGGCGCTGTCCCGCGCTGGAACGCCTGCCGCACGAAGGCCGCGCAGCGCGAAACAAGTGCCGTAAATGTAGTTGACACCCCAGCGGCCGTACCAGCAGCCGTCTTCGTGCTGCGTGCTGCGGATAAACTCCACGCCGCGTCGGACGCGCTCCAGGTAGCGTCCCGGAGCCCGTCGGCATAGCGTCTCGAGGACACGTCCGGTAATGTCCACGCAACTCGGATCCAGCATCGCGTTGTGGTCGGCAAACGGCACGTGGTTGAGGATTGCCGCGCAACTGTCAACATCGAAGGCGGCCCAGCCGCCGTTGGACGATTGCATGGCCGCCAGCCACTCCAAGGCGCGCTCTTCGGCGCGGGCCTGTCGTAGGGGGTCCGCAGCAGTTGCGTGCTCCAGCGCGAGGAGCACCTCTGCTGTGTCGTCGGTGTCTGGATAGTGGTCGTTGCGGTACTCGAAGAACCATCCCCCAGGGGCGGCATGGGGGTTGCGCACGGACCAGTCGCCCGGTTCGCGTGCCTGCTTGGCTAGCAGCCAGTCGGTGGCCCGACTCAAGGCCCAGTGCACTGGATCGCCTGGCTCGGCCTTGGCCGCGCCGATCGCGTGGGTGGTCAAGGCTGTGTCCCAGACCGGAGAGTGGCAGGGCTGCACGCGAAACCCGTGCTCGTCATGCAGGATCAGGTCGTCGAAGTGCGCCAGCTGGGACCGCAGCAGGGAGTGGTTCGCGTCATAGCCCAGCTGCGTCAGCGCCATGATCGAATTCACCATGGCCGGAAAGATCGCGCCTAGGCCGTCGGACCGTTCCAGCCTAGCGACCATCCAGTCGCGCGCTGCTTCGATCCCCTTCTGGCGGTGGCGTCCAGCGTAGGTGGACTCGAGAAACTTGATCGCCTTGTCTAGCAGCAGGAAGAACCGCTTCCAGCTCAAGATCGCTGGCGTCGTCGCATGGCGTCCCGACAGAAGCTCTTCGAGCGAGAAGCCCGCCGGCACCCGCCTGTTCGCTCGGGTCGCGTCGAGAATCGAGAGCGGCGCCAGCATGGCTCGGCTCCACGACGACATCGAGTAGATGCTGAAGCGATGCTCGGTCGGGAGCAGGAAAATCTCCGGCGGGATGGACGGCACCTCCGAGCGCGGGTAAAGGCCGAAGTAGCTGAGATATAGCTTCGTGTAGCTATTGGCCGCTTCGATTCCGCCGAGGTCGACGATGCGCGCTGCCGCGCGCCGCAGGCGTTCGCCATTCTCGCTGTATCCGCCCAACTTCAAAGCGCAGTAGGCCTTCACGGAAGCACTGGTGTTCGCAGGGCCGTGTGGGTAGATGCTCCAGCCGCCATCTTCGAGTTGCTTGTCCGCGATGCGGCGGCACGCAGCGTCGACGAGCGTGCGGGTTGGCGGGTTCCATGTCCCGTTGCCGTCTGGCTGGTGAAGCCAGAGCTGTAGCAGTACGTAGTCCGACTCCAGCGTGGTGTCGCCTTCGGCTTCGCCGACCCAGTAGCCCTCGGAAGTTTGCCTGTTCAGCAGGTAGTCGCAAGCCGCGTCGACTGCTTGCTCGGCCCGCACGCCGAGGTCTTCGACGAGCGGCCGCGCTACAGCGGCGCTACTGTTCCGGCCCGCACCAAGGTTCATAGATTGGTGGAGATCTGCGTCAACGGCCGAGCCTGCCGCAATTCTGGTGGGAGCGGGAAATTCAAGTCTTCAGTGGTGGTCTCGATCTCTTGCACATACCCAAAGCCGCAAGCCTGCAGGTGGCGAACAACGTTTTGGACGATCCGTTCGGGGGCCGATGCGCCGGAGGTGACGGCTACATGCTGGATACCATCGAGCCATGTCGGCAATATGTCTTCCTCGTCATTGATCAAGTGGCTCGGTGTCCCGGCGAGCTGGCCGACTTCGGTCAGGCGCTTCGAGTTGGAGCTGTTTTCGGAACCTACGACCAGCAACAGGTCGGCCTTGGGCGCGACCGACTTCACTGCTTGCTGGCGGTTCTCGGTGGCATAACAGATGTCCTTCGCCGGGGGGCCTTCGATCTCCGGGAAGCGCTGCTGGAGCACCCGTATGATTGCTTCGGTTTCGTCCAGGCTGAGGGTCGTCTGGGTCAGGTAGGCAACACCGCCGTCCGGGACGCGGACCTTTTCGGCCTGCTTCGCACTCGAGACCACGATCGTCCGTTCGGGTGCCTCGGCGCTGGTGCCAATTACCTCGTCGTGATCGGGGTGGCCCAGTAAAAGGATCGTCTTGCCTGCTGCGGCGAATTTGAGGGCCTCTAGGTGCACCTTGGTGACCAACGGGCAGGTGGCGTCGATGATCCGCAGGTCGCGTTCGGCTGCGGCCTCACGCACGTCCGGGCCCACGCCGTGTGCGCTGTAAATCAAGCGCTCGCCGCAAGGCACCTCTTCCACCTCATCGACGAAGATCGCGCCCTTCGCTGCGAGGTCGTGGACCACGTGCCGGTTATGTACGATCTCCTTGCGGACGTAGATCGGCGGCCCGTAGACCTGCAGGGCAAGTTCGACGATGTCGATCGCGCGCACGACGCCCGCGCAAAATCCGCGAGGGCGCAACAGAAGGACAGACTTTGCGGTTGGGGTGGGAATCATGGACCCAACGTGAAGTGCCAGTATAGCTAATCAGTTCCCCCCGGTCGCATCTTAGAGTACTCGTGGTTGCGACGCGATCCGAGGCTTGCCGAACGGCCCCCTAGAAGATCGCACGGAACTGTGTCTTGCGGAGTTTCTTGCTGCTGACCACTCAGTGACCATTGCGCTCGCTCGTGAGGGCAATGCTTGCCAGCCGCCGATGTGACAAGTCCGGCTCGGTCGGCATGTGTGAATGCCGCCGCCCTGGTCCACGCCAGACTTGTCACAAGCCGTGCGGCCACCGGAAGCGCTGGCAGTCAGAGGGGCCACGTTATGCAATGGTCAGCCCGGCTCCGGCAAAGCTTTAAAAGTCTGCTTTGTTGGTGGTGGCAATGGATGCGGCATCGCTGAGAGCAGCCGCCGCGATCATGCAGTCGGCGAGTGACCCGCGACGTCGGCCGGATTCGATGAATAGCCGCGCAGTCGGCACCGCGTGATCTCGAATGAAGTCGGCGCACCGGTCGATAAACAGCCGGGCCACGTCCAAGTCGGCGCTGCTGAGCGGGCCACAGAGGAACTCTGCCCAGCCCGACGGCACCCATGACAATCGTCTCCGCTGCCGCTAGCCAGGTCCGTAGCAGGGCATCCTCGCGTGTTCCCGGCATCAGGGCGTGAATCAGGAAACTCGTATCAAGATGGATCATCGCGGTCGCGAGTTTGCAACTGCGGGCAGCCTAGATTGGGCATCAGACTCTTCGATTTACCACATCGCCCACTCCCCCGGCCTGACTTGTCTGAATATTGGGATCTCGAAGAAGACGAGCGCCGCAGTGGGACGGCTATCGGGTCAATTCGGTGTTTGTGGCGGCTTCCGCACGAGGTGACACCTCGGTCGAAGCCCGAAGGGCATATGGGCCACAGCCGTTCCGGCCCCGTGAGGCAGCGAGCGCTTCGATGATTCTCAAGCTCCGCAGGATCGCCCTGCCGTTCAGAAGAACAGCTTCAGCGCCATTTGCACTTGACGTTGCGTACGCTGCAGAGTCGGTTCGCTGCCAGCTCGAGTGATTCTTCCCATGGCAGCCGCTCCAACCCGGACACCTGCCCCCCTAGGGTTGTTGAACTGCGGCGTATTGAAGGCGTTGAAGAACTCCGTCCGAAACTGCAGCCGAACTCCCTCAGTCAGCTGGAAGTTCTTGAAGAGTGACAAGTCGACTTGCTTCGTTCCTGGGCCGACGAGGATGTTTCGCCCGGCGGTTCCGTACAGCCGGAATCCTGGGTTTGCGAATGCCTCGGTATCGAACCACCGCGTTACCCGGCGCTCGCCGGGCGGCAGGTTGCCGTCCCTCAACTGATCCGGTCGCACCCCTCCGACGCCATTGTTCAGCGTGTTACTCCCTGAAACCACGGAAAATGGAATCCCGCCGTAGAGGCTGACGCCACCGTTGATTTGCCAGCCTCCAATTACGTGGTTGATGGCCGGTTTGACGTTCGTCCCCAAGGCCCTTCCCCGACCGAGCGGCAATTCCCAGCCCCATGTCGCACGCAGGTTCTGGCGGATATCGAAGCCGCAGTTGCCCTTGGCCAGCGATAGATTGGAGATCGGAATGCCACCAATGGACCGATCATCGATGCAGTGGCTGTACGTGTAGGCGACTTGGTAGTGTCCTCCGGAGAATCTTCGGACGAGCGTGGCCTGCAACGAATGGTAGCTGTAGTGGCCCCGGCTCTGGTAGATCTGGACATTCGCGTGTTGCGGCCAGCGGCGACGGTCGGATACCGGCCCCTCACCGGGTACAGGCTGGTTGAGATCCACCGCTTGCCTCAATCCTGTGCCTTTTGAGCCAACATACGAAACCGTCATTTGCTGCTGCCCTGGAAGTTGCTGCTGAATCGCCAGGTTCCATTGCTGGATGTAGGGCACAGTGAAGTCGTCGGCGATCCCTCTTCTGCTTTGGTTTGGGGCGTTGGGGTCACTGGTCCTCAATGGCCCGTCCGCCAAGGTGCGCGCCGACTCGAAACGATTCTGGTTGTTCACAACCGCCGTGTTGACGAAGAATGGGGGGTTTGAGGCCAAAGTTCCTCCAAGCGCAATCGGAATCAGAGAGTAGTACACTCCGTAGGCAGATCGGATGACAGTTGAGTCGGTCACTCGGTAAGCTAGGCCGATACGTGGCGCAAGGTTGTTCACGTCCGTTGCGACGCCACTTCCACCCTCGATTGGGACCGGAGTACCAGTCAATACGTCGAACTGCAGCATGCGTCCGTTGACTTCCGATTGCGGGTAGTCGTCGGCAATCTCGTAACGCAGGCCGAGATTGAATGTGAACCTGGAGGTGACCTTCCAGTCATCCTGTAGGTACATTCCCCAGTCCGTCCGTCGCAAGCCTCTGGTTCCCACGAGGCCATTCAGGTCTATGCGACGGGGCACACCGACCAAGAGTTCGGCCGGCCCCGACCCTGTGTTGCGCCTCTGAGCCGGATTGTTGGTATACGTCGGGGCGAATTGGAAGCGGCCACGCGGCCGTTGCGCCTGGAAGACATTCGTCTGCCGCCGGACGACCTCGAAGCCCAGCTTAATCGAATGGTTCCCGCGATTGGTGTCGAGGTTATCGCTCAACTGGAAGTTGTTCGACACGATCACCGCTGGCCTGAACTGAAAGTCTCCTAGCCGGGCCATCCCGGTCACGTCCATTTGCGAAAGGCCAGTCGAGAACTGGTCGACATTGACGTTTGGTATTCCCAGTTCCTCGGCAAGATTGCGTCCGCCATTCAGGCTGCTGCTAACGAGTGGCTGCCGTGAGTAGCCAACTCTGGCCTGGTTGATTGTCCGGGACGAGAGCACCTTCGTGTGACTGACGACCGCTTGCCAAAAAGGCACCGCGATTCCGATAAACGGAGTTGCGTCTGGCGTGAGAGTCTGCCGACTGGAGTCGACGAATTCCCAGTGTGCCTTGGTGAAACGGAAGAACATTCGGGACCCTTCGTCGAAGTCGTGGTCTACTTTGGCAGTCCCCTGATCGCCGTTGGTGGGTTGCGATGAGGTAGTAGAGAAGTTGGCCGCCAGGCCTCCGGCGTTGGGGTCTGGGTAGAGATCGATAACCCCTTTCCCTTGCGGGCTGAAACGGCTGGTCGGTATCACGTTGCTGGCGAAGGGGTCACGAATAGCGGCTCCGCCTTCTGAGTCGGCTCGAAGCGTGAGCGGGTCGAAGATCGTAACCGGTCTCCCGGCAGCAAGGAGCTCGCCGAAGTCGCCACTCTTCATGAGCGGGGTCGGCACAGTTGACAAGTGCGTGATGCCTTGCCGGCTGCGCTGCCCTTCATACGAGAGGAAGAAGAATGTCTTCGCGGACTTGCCTCCCACGGGTCCACCGAAGGTGCCGCCGTAGAAGTTGCGTTTGAGAGGAGCCTTGTCACCACGGGAAAAGTAGTTGCGGGCATCGAGCTTGTCGTTACGCAGAAAGTGGAAGAGGACACCATGGAATTCGTTAGTCCCCGACTTGTACCCAACGTTGATCGTGGCACCTGAGCGACCGAAGCGGGCGTCAGGAACTGACGTTTCGACCCGGTACTGTTCAATGGCCTCGACTTCGATGAAGTTCATGATTCCCTGGCCTTGGTGGTTGCTGTTGTTCTGAATGCCATCAATCGAGAAGTTGTTGTCTCCGAAGTCGTTTCCATTCACGCTGCTTGACGTGTTGCCTCGAGATTGCGACAGCGCCAATCCTCCAGCCTGCGACAGGCCCGGAACCACCCCCGCGCTGAACCGGAGCAACTCAGCGAAGTTGCGACTGTTAACCGGAAGCTCCTTCACTTCCCGTTCCGTACGGAGCGTGCTCAAGGTGGTGGTTTCTGTTTGGAGGGTCTCGCCGACAGCCTCTACCGTGACCGTCTCAGCAACCGCTCCGACCTGGAGCGTGAAATCGACGGCAAGTCTTTCCGAGAGATGTAGAGACACCTCCTTCACAGCCGTCGCGAAGCCTGCCTGCTGCACAGTGAGTCGATACGTTCCGGGTGGTAGTGGAGGACTTACGTACAGGCCAGTCGCGTTCGTTTCGAGCTTTCCCTCATAGTTGGTTCCCACGTTGAGCACGACCACGTCCGTGCCCGGGATCACGGCTCCTGAGTCGTCGTAGACATAGCCTGTCAGGACCCCGGTGTCTACTTGGGCGTTTAGCGAGCCCAAACTGGCGAGGAAAATGCTGGCAAGAATGGCCAAGCGTTCAGCCGAATTCGTCATGGTTGTACCCTCCGTTCTGATGAGGTACTCTTACTGCGTCTCGAAGTATACTCGAAGCTTGTAGGTTTAATGTCTCTATGCTCAACATCTGACAGTAATTCATAAGATATTTCAAAAGGCTCAATGAGCGAAATGTATGCATTTTGTTTCATATATGGTGTAATTCCTTTCCTAATTACCCCGAAGTCACAGCCACATTGAGGAGGCGAAAACTTGGCGATCAGGCAGCCAATTCGGTTGAGATAAGACGCCCTCTTATGTATACTAAGTATCTGATCATAAAGGAGTTACCTATGCCTAAGAACCATGTCCAATTCCAGCCGTGACAGAGGCTGCGGGACTTCCTCAAATCCGACGGAACGGACGAACAATGCGCCCAAGCGTTGTTCCAGGCGCGCTGGCCGCAGGGCTTCCGCTGCCCCCGCTGCAGGTACCACAAGCATTGCCAGCTGCGGCGGCGCAAGGCCCTGCAATGGATCCGCTGCAAGCATCAGACCTCGTTGCTTGCCGGCACGGTGTTCGAAAACACCAAGTTGGGGCTGAGCCTCTGGTACTTGGCGATGTACCTGCTGACCCAGTCCAAGAGCGACAGCGACGTCGCCTACCGGCGCGCAGGATAAGATCTCCAGCGACGCCTGCCTTGGAAAGCCTGTTCGTGAACTGCACCTCGCTGGCTGCCGAACGGCTCTCGGCGGCCGACGGTGTGGACAGTTGCAAGGCCCTCAGGCGCGCCGAGTGTGCCTTCAGGGCACTGTAGGCAACCGATTTGCAAGTGCGCCCGATCCACTACTAGCCACCGGGGTACGGCCGCACATCTTCTTGTGACTGCTGGCCTATTGCGTGGAGTGGCACATGCGCGGGGCTTGGCGACCCCTACACTTTGCTGACAACGAGCTGGCCGCACACAGTCGCGCACGCGATCCGGCCGAGCAATTGGGCGGCGCCCAGCGTCAGGTGTCCCCGGAATCAGAGCACGAATCAGAAAACTCGTATCAAGATGGATCATCGCGATTGGGGGCCGGACCGCTCACCGCTCAGTTGTCGTTCAGATTTCAGATCCTGCTGCCATTGATCTAGGTCAATCCCGGTGGCGCGGACCGATGCCTGCAGTTTGTCGAGCGCCTGCAGAGCTGCGGCAACCCTCTTGGGTCGCCGACGTGCCTCTCTGTGGATGGCCCGACGCACTGCCTCGGATTTCGAAACGCCCCACTGGTGGGCTAGCTCCTCCAAGGCTCGCACCGAGTCGACGTCTAGCGAATACGTCACCTTTATCTTCGGTACGGCCATACCTATATCATGGCCATACCGGATGCGTGCAATGTGTTCGCAATGGGCAGTCTCTAGCGATCAGGCGTCATCTTACGACTCAAGGTACGAGTGCTTTGTCACCCCGGACGTTGAGGAGCGGTGGACTGACCTCGGACTGGGCGTGGTTCCGGAGCAGGGCCGCAAAGAACGACCTGCGGGCCCAAGCGGGCGTGTCGGGTTGCGATGAGAACGACTTGGACTGCATCGAGCGGCCCCGATCGGGGGCCAAACGATCTTCTTGGGATGCAACGGATCGGTGGCCGGCTGCTGCAGGTTGGGTGTGTATAATCCCATCTCATGGTTGTGTTCGAGTTCTTCGTGCAAGAGGGCTGCGTCACTGACGAGAGCCGGGCTCGCATCGTTGCAGAAATCGAGGCAGTCTGCGCTGAGGTTCTCGGTGTGGAGGCAGGGCCGGTGTCGGCCTCATGGACGGTGATCCGCAAGGGATTCGGTTTTCGCGGCGGGGAGCCGTCCACAACCTCATTGGTCCGCAGCCGGATCCCCGATGGGCATGGCTCCGATGCGCGGGCTCGGTTCTTGCAGGCAATCGCCGAGACTTGGTGTAACCTAACTGGAGCAACTCAGGACGAGGTCATCGTATCGGCCCGCGATTGGAACTGGGCCGGCTGAACGTCCCAGAGACAAGGGGGAGAGTGCATGCCATTCTATCGCTGCTTGATTCCGAAGGACTCGCTCACCTACGAGCAGCGCGAGGAGATCGCGGTAGCGTTCACCGACGTGCATTGCGGCCTTTCGACCGCGCCGCGACGGTTCGTGCAGGTCGCGTTTCTCGAGACGGATGGCTCCGGCGAGGTGGCGGACTCCCACGGAAGCGGCGTGCTGAGCTACGACACCCCGTATTTCATCGCCGGCGGTAACCGGGCAGGCCGTCCGGAGGACACAAAGCGCCTGATTCTCAAAGCCTTGATCGAGAAGTTCTCGGAGATTGCCGGGGTTCCGTCCGATATGGTCAGCGGACGCATCACGGAGGCGCCTGCCTCGTGGACTATGGAGGCCGGGAGAATCCTGCCCGAGCCCGGGGCAGAGGCGGATTGGCTGGAAGAGCCCGCCGCTGCGGCGTGACCGCCTCCCGCGGCGGAATCAGCTGACGATCCGCCCTTGCGGTCCCAGCCTTAGGCTCCGGCCAGCCCACCAGACTTCGTTGCCGAATAGGCTGCATAGCCAGACCGCCGCGGCACACAGGTCGGCAGCGGGTACCAGCAATAGCGACTGAGCGCTGCTCCTCGCCTGGACCAGTCTCGCGGCCGACGCGGCTGCCAAGAGCCGCAGGCTAGTTGCCGCCGTTGCAATGGGCCAAAGCGTGGCCGGCTCTGTCAGCAGGGCCAGTGCGGACCATGGGACCGCGAAGGTGCATGCGAGGCAAAAGTGGCCTAGCGGGCGCTGTTTGCGGATGGTCCGGGACCAGCGCAGTTGGCGTCTCCAGGATTGCTTCCACATCGTCTCGTGAGAAAGGTGGGTGCTTACTGGTCGGGCAGAAAGCCTCACAGCCAAGCCCTTGGCTGCAACTCTAGCCCCGAGGTGGTAGTCGTCCCCGATTACTTGGCGAAGCACAGCGAAGCCACCCACGCTGGATAGCGTCTCGGCGTACAGCGCGATGGTCGAGCCTAGGCCGAAGCGGAGCCCTTGCAGGGTGCTTGCCAAGAGCACCTGAGCAGGAAACTCGGTATTGATGCGGCAGGCCTCGAAGCGAGCAGCGAGAGGAGTATCGGGCTCGGCACGGTACAGGCATGTCACCATGCCTGTACCAGGCACTTCTAGGCCCGCGGCAAGGCTTGCGAGATAGTCGGCGGGCACGCCGATGTCTGCATCGCTCAGCACCCAGACCGGCTTACTTGCGTGTGCCGCCAGTTGCTGCAAGGCTTCGACCTTACCGTTACATCCGGGCGTCGGCGCTAGACATTCGATGAGTTCGATCCGGATGCTCGAAAATTCGGCCTGCACGTTGCGAACAGCCGCCCGAGCCGCTCTGTCATGCCGGCCAACCCCCACCAGGATCTCGAAGTCCGGGTAGTCCTGAGCGGCATGCGACCTGAGCAGGTCGGCAAAGTTCCCCTGTGCGCCGAGCGCGGGCTTGAGGATCGAGATTCCCGGTTGAGACTTCGGTATTGCGGACAATCGTGGCGTCTCGCGTCCGCGTCGCCAAAGGACCAACAGCGCGGCGATGTAGTATGCGCAGGAAGCGGATGCCAGCAGGCCGATCGCCGCGACCAACACCACTGGGCTCTAGGCCACGCGCTGCGCGTCGCGCTGGGCCAGCAAGCAAAGCTCCGCCGCCTTGAAGGTGTGTTCCTGCGTCATCGCGCGTTCGGTGCGCTCCAGGCAGTCGAGGATCAGTTGTCCGAAGAACGGGAAGCCCACAGTACCGCGCGTGCGGATATGCTGCTCTCCCTTGCTGTCGACCAAGTACAGTTGGTCAGACTCCGAATCGCGGCCTACATCGAGGTACTTTCGCAGTTCGATGTACCCCGCCGTGCCGAGAATGAAGGTCCTGCCGTCGCCCCAAGCGCCGAGACCGTCCGGCGTGAACCAATCCACGCGGAAGTAGTTCGTTGCGCCGTTGTCAGCGACGAGAGCCGCGTCACCGAAATCTTCTAGCTCGGGGTGGTCGGGATTGCTGTAGTTGGCCACGCGGCTGGAAGTCACGGTCGCGTCGCGGGCCCCGCTGAAGTGGAGGAATTGCTCGATCTGGTGGCTGCCGATGTCGCACAGGATGCCGCCGTACTGTTCGAAGTCGAAGAACCAGCCCGGCCTCGACGGCGCATTGAGCCTGTGCGGCCCCATGCCGATGACCTGCAGGACGCGCCCGATGGCGCCGCCTTCGATCAGGTTCCCGGCGTAGATCGAGCACTCGGTGTGGAGGCGCTCGCTGTAGTAGACCGCGTACTTCTTGCCCGTGGATTCGGCTTGCCGCCTCGCCTCCGCAAGTTGTTCCAGCGTGGTCATGGGCGCCTTGTCGGTGAAGTAGTCCTTGCCGTGCTGCATGACCTCGCAGCCCAGTTGGCAGCGCAGGTTCGGGATTGCCGCCGCAGCGACGAGGCGCACCTCGTCGTCTTGCAAGATCTCGTCTTTGCTGCGAGCGGCCCTGGCCTGTGGAAACGACTTCAGGAACTGCTCCACACGCGCCGCATCTGGGTCGTACACCCACTTCAGGTCAGCACCGGCCTCCGTGAGGCCGTTGCACATTCCATAGATGTGTCCGTGGTCCAGAGCTACGGCAGCCATCGCGAACGCGCCGGGCTCGACCACTGGCCGGGCTTTGCCCTGTGGCGCGTAGTTCATGCCGTCAGACTTCTGCATCGCATCCTGATTGTCGCAAACCCAAGCCCAGCTCCCGCCATAGTGGCCGATCACTGACCATATACTCGAAGGTAGGACTCACGCTCGCCTAGAGCGACAGCGCCCGGAACTTATGTCGACTGCCAGCACTGCCCGAACGAAATGGACTGATTGGCTAGGCTGGGCCGCTGCGGTCGTGATGGCCGTGCTTTGGTTTAGCGCAGGACTGTGGAAGCTTACCGACATTTCGGGTTGGCAGCTCAAGCTGACGCAGCTGCTCGTGCCGGTCCAGCTGAGCCTCGTCGGAACCTTGGCCGTGGGCGTGGCCGAGGTCGTTGCGGGGGTCTTGCTGTTGCGCCCCGCGTGGCGACGTTGGGGCGGCTGGCTCTCGGTGGCGTTGTTGACGGCGTTCATGGCCTATATGGCCGTGAACTACCAGACATTGCAGGGCGAGGACTGCTCTTGCTTCCCCTGGCTGGAGCGGGCCGTCGGCCCGGCGTTCTTTTGGAGCGACGCGGCCATGTTGGCGGTCGCGCTCGTGGCAGTGCGGTTCTCTCAGCCTTTTGGCGCAGCGCGCAGCGCGGGAATCGCGGTCTTGGCGGTGGCGGCCTTCGCGGGGGTGATGCTGGGTGTGGATCGCTTGCAGCCGCAGCCGGAACTCGCCGGCATTGCACCGATCAGCGCGGATGGCAGCGAATATGACGTGCGCGAAGGCAAAGTGTTCCTGTTCTTCTTCAACCCCTCGTGCATGCACTGCCTGCACGCCGGCCAGACGATGGCCGAATACAAGTGGCTGGCGGACTTCATTGGCATCCCAACGCAGGATCCGGACTGGGGGCCGGGCTTCCTGCAGGACGCCGGGCTGACCGGCGTCAGGCTCTCGCCTGACGTCGAGCGCCTCAGGGAAACGTTCGCATTCCAAGATGTTCCCTACGGAGCGATGCTGGAAGATGGCGCGGTCTTGGAAAGGCTCATGTTCTGGGAGGAACCTGACTTGAGCGAGACACTGCGCACGCATGCCTTCATCGAGTGACCCCGCAGATTCTGTCTCCTCCATGCGCTCGGCTCCGCGCTGCCGTTTCAGGAGCTTCGGGCGGACCCGCGTGTGAGCACGGGCGATTATCATGACAGTTTGGCGCTGCCGGAGAGTATTCCCTGCAAGGTGAGCTCGGAGTCGGCCGGGTACGTGACCATGGCGGCCGTCGCACGGGTCAACCTGCCGCTGGAGGAACTTGCGTCGAAGGTTCTGGGGGTTTGCGGCAAGGATCCCCCGCGGGTCGCGCGGATTCTCTCGCGAGGATCCTTGGTCAGCGGCGACTCGCGCTTTCGCTGGGATCCGTTTTCCCTCGCTCCAGACGAACTGAGAGAGCTTCTCGTCCGATTCCCGGATCACGATCCCGGACGCGAGTTTGACCTTCAGCGCTGTGCTAAGATGCTGCTGCGCGGTACTCGCGGGGAGCTTGAGATCGGCCGGGCAGTCGGTCGGCAGCGGCGATTCCTGCGGCGAGAGAACTTCTGGGACCCGGCGCTGGCGCTACTCGCACGGCAGTCGCCCCGCTGTGAGCGCTATTCCTACTCCGACCGCGCCGATGTGTTCGTGGCCGAACTAAAGGGCCCGACTTTGGAGCGGTTCAGAGACCTGGGCCGGCTGCTCCGCTTCAGTTCGCTTGAGGCGCAGGTGCGGGTGCTTCCGGCGTCGCAGGCCACCTTGTTCGCGACCCGCGCGTAGCCGCTAGGCGCTCGGGCGCTGGCCGAGGTCTGCTGCCCGGTACTGTGCTAATAGCATCGGACCTGTAGCGGTGTCGCGCCGAGCGCCCTATGTTGCTCAACATCTCGCCCCAAGACCCGCCTACAGGCACCCAGGGTGCAACAACTCCACCTACTCTCGAAAAGAAATCAGCGGTGGCCGGAAATGTGCTTCACGGCAAACAGGGAAGCGAGTCACGCTAGTCCAGCGGATATTCGTTTCCAGCATCGGGGTCAAAGTCATCCCAATCCGGAGGAGCTGTGTAGCCGCTCTCAGGCTCGGGACCTGCTCCAAGAATCAGCGGACCATGTTCTCTCCCTTCGTGATCCAGAATGCCAGATTCGCAGAATTCTCTCGTCCCATACGCTGAGACCATGAACGACACGACCGACCAATCCAACTTCCCCCCGCATCTGCAAGCACGAGACCGCATTGCCAGGATTCTGCTCGGACATCCGCTGATGGTCTTGGATCTATTGAATGCGTTTTTCGATTTTCCCTGGACCCGGGGAATCGATCCTGGCCGTATGGAGGATCGCAGCTTGCCGAGCATCGGTCCCAATCTGGTCGAGCGGCGGCACGACGCAGTGTGGCGCGTACCCATTGGCGAGAATGACTTCCGCTACGTGTGTGTGATGCTGGAGTTCCAGACGGACCGGCGCTGGAACATGGCCATGCGCATGCTGAGCTATGTCACGGCGCTGTACGACTCGCTCTTCCTCAAGAATGAACTCCCCGCCCAGCATGCCTTCCCAGCGGTACTGCCGATTGTGGTCTACGCAGGCAAGCAAAAGTGGACGCCCACGCTGGAAGTCCGCGAATTGGTGGAGCGCGCGCCCGAGGGCTTGGAGCAGCTGCAGGTTTCGCACCGCTACCTGCTGCTGGATGTGCAGCGCCTGTCGAGGTTGCCGGAGTCCAGCCGTAACCGCGTGGAGGCCCTGTTCCGGGTCGAGCGTAGCGAGAAGCCGGAAGACCTGGATGCGTTTGTGGCCATGGTCAAAGACCTATTTCCAGGGGAGGGGTATGATGACTTCAAGCGGGCGATCATCGGATGGGCGTACCATGTGATGCAGAAGGCGCTGCCAAGCGAGCGGTTGCCCGAGCCGAGTAGCGTCGAGGAGGTGCAGACGATGTTGCAGGAGCGTGTGCTGCCGTGGGGTGAACAAAAACTGGCCGAGGGCCGCGTCGAGGGTCGTGTCGAGGGCCTGCGAGAACTCGTATTGAGGAAGGCGCGGACGCGGTTCGGCGATGGCGTAGCCCAAGTGCTGTCGGCTCGACTTGCACACGAGCTATCGGTTGACCGCCTTGAGCAAGTCTTGGATTTGATCTACTCCTGTGCCAGCGGGGATACGCTTCTCGACCAGCTTCAACAGCAGGAAGTGTAGGGGGAGCCGTTACCTCCGCGCTCGGATCGTAGCAGACGGCTCGACTCGCGGTGCCCGCGACAGCGGGGGTGTTCCAACGGTACCGTCGAGTGAATCCAGATCGGCCACGTCCAAACCCGGCCCAAGAGTGACAGATGCGGCCCAAACGCCCTGCCTGCCGCGGGATGTTCGGAAAGTCCCTCGTTCGGGTTGGGAAGGGACCGTAGAATCAGCAAGCACCTTGTCTCGCGAGTCGCGCTTGGACGCTTGCGGCAAGCGTGCGGCACGCCCGCAACCTGAAAGGGACTCATTGTCGGGAGCCGCCTCACCGCCTCGTGTCGGCTGCTTGCCGCAGGATCAGGAATCGGATCTCGCCGGATTGGCTGTCGGCACTCAGTCGCCAGCGCCTGTGCGAAGTCGAGCAGAGCAGTGGCCGATGTGCGGGTTGATGTGATAATGGCTCATCTAATTCCGGGGAAGTTCTGACTTAAATTGCAGAGCAGTTGGTCTGTGGTGTTTGGGGCGGGCGCTTAGTCGCTAGATCGAACCAAGGCCAGAAAGGCACGCAGTCTCGGGAAGCGCGAGCAGCAGTGAGCTTGGGGACGCACAGCCGGGCGTACGCACCGGGGGCGAGGATCTTGGTGCGGGACGTGGAATGGGTCGTGCGCCGAGTTGACAACTCCTCGGATGGACACCAGCAGCTAACGTGCGATGGCGTCTCGGCACTGGTCAGGGGCCAGGAGGGAGTATTTCTAACGTCGCTCGACAACGACATTGAGA
Organism: Bryobacterales bacterium; assembly: GCA_965207255.1. Classification (GTDB taxonomy): domain Bacteria; phylum Acidobacteriota; class Terriglobia; order Bryobacterales; family UBA6623; genus VXMF01. The sequence goes on from OZ242276.1 coordinate 5,266,295, forward strand.
TCCTCGATCCTGCCCGCACAAGGCTGGTGCAGGACACAAGTGCGGCGTTCGCCAGGAGTCGGCTGTTTATCGAGAGTCAACTGCGGCAAGCTGTTCCCAGCGATGACCGAATCCATGTGGGCCACAAGGCTGCCATGGAGTACGTTCCGTACCAGCTAGATCCCGCACGTCAGGCGCTACAGCAGGCTCGTCAGCGGATTCTAATTGCTGACGCGGTGGGCCTTGGCAAGACACTTGAGGCGGGTGTCCTTGTGAGCGAGCTAATCGCCCGTGGTAGGGGGCGGCGGATTCTCGTCCTAGCGGTAAAGAGCATGCTCACGCAGTTTCAGAAGGAGTTCTGGAATCGCTTCACTATCCCCCTCACGCGATTGGACTCGGATGGGATCCGCAGAGTGCGGAGTCGAATCCCGACGAACCACAACCCGTTCCACTACTACGACAAGAGCATCATCTCGATCGACACACTTAAGCAGACCAGCGAGTACCGCACCTACTTGGAATCTGCCTACTGGGACATCATTGTCATCGACGAGGCACACAATGTGGCAGACCGGGGAACGGGATCGCAGCGCAGCCGCCTGGCAAAGTTGCTGTCGAAGCAGTCCGACACCCTCATCATGCTTTCGGCTACGCCCCATGATGGCAAGGCACGTAGCTTCGCGAGCCTCATGAACATTCTCGATCCCACCGCGATCACCGATCCGAACGACTACCGAAAGGAGGATTTCAGCGGGAAAGGGCTCGTAGTGCGGCGCTTCAAGAAGGACATCCGCAATCAAGTGCGCGAATCGTTTCGGGATCGCATCGTGCATGAAATCTCGGTTCCGGCTGGAACTGCTGAGGAAGACGCTTACCGTTCGCTGCTCAACGTGCGCGTGGCGGGCGCTACCGCGGTGAGCAGACGTGACCTGTTTTCGGTCAGTTTGGAGAAGGCCCTGTTCTCAAGTCCGGCCGCCTGCTTGCAGACCGTCAATCAAAGGGTCGAGCGACGCTCAAGCTGGCTCGAAAAGAACCCCGGGCATGCCAGCAGCCCAGCAGTCCGTGAAGAGATCTCGACGCTGGAGGAGTTGAAGGGGGCATTGGAGCGGATTGACCGCAAGCAAGATACTCGGTACCAACAGTTGGTGCGCTCGATCCGCGGCGGCGAGCCGTTTCGCTGGAGTGGACGGGACACCGATGATCGCCTTGTCATTTTCACGGAGAGGATCGCGACCCTGAAGTGGCTTCGGGAGGGATTGGTCAAAGACTTGCGGCTCAAGGGCGACCAAGTGGCGATCCTGCATGGCGGGCTCATTGACCGAGAACAGCAAGAGATTGTCGAGGCATTCGGGAACAGCGAGAAGAAGGTGCGCCTGCTGATTTGCTCGGATGTGGCCTCGGAGGGCATCAATCTGCACTTTCGCTGCCACCGCATGATCCACTACGACATGCCGTGGTCATTGATGGTCTTCCAGCAGAGGAACGGGCGCATCGATCGCTATGGGCAGCACGAGAGCCCAGAGATCGTCTACCTCGTTTCCGAGAGCAGCAACGAAACGATCGGGGGTGACCAGCGCATTCTCGAGGTGCTGAAGGCAAAGGATGAGCAAGCCTACAAGAACATCGGTGACCCGTCGATCTTCACGAGCAAGTATTCCATTGAAGACGAGGAGAGGCTCACAGAGAAGGCGATCGCGGCAGGAAGGGCGGCAGAGGACTTTGACCGCCAACTGACACCACAAGAGAATGAGGGAGACGACCTGCTGGAACTCTTCCTTGGTAATAGCAGCGGGAGCGTAGAGCATGGCGATGCAATGGCAGTGAGCGGAAGTGGCGGGGCCTTGTCCGCCGACAGTTCGGAACCGCCACCCGCACCACTGTCAGTGTTTCTGGACGACCTGGACTACTGCAAGGTGGGTTTGGAGTTGATGCGGGAGGGGCAGCCAAGTCTCGACTTCGATGTTGATGTTGGGCTAGGGTCGCTGTCTCTGGACGCGCCTGGAGATCTGCAGCGCCGGTTCATGTCTTCGTTTCCGCAAGAGGTGTGGCCCGAAGACTGGCGCTTCGAACTGACTACCGACGCCGAGACGATGCGCCGTGCGATCAGCGACAGCCGAAGAAACGAGCGAGATTGGCCCCGCAAGCACTATCTCTGGCGGCAGAACCCGGTCGTAGAGTGGCTCAACGACCGCATGATGGCTGCGTTCGGGCGGCACGAAGCGCCTGTGCTGGCTGGCGTGCCGGGCCTCCAAAGGGGAGAAGTCGCCTTTGCCTTCTCCGGACTTGTTCCGAATAGAAAGAGCCACCCGTCTGTGTGCGTGTGGGGCGCGGTGGTCTTCCGTGGAGGCGCATTCGAGGAATGCATTCCGCTGGAGAGCCTGCTCGAACGAACAGGGCTGGATCGGGGCTTTGTGCCTAAACGGAATCGCGATGAGGATCTACGCACTCTGCGCGGCCTGTTGGGGAAAGCGGTAGCGCAGGCAAGGGCATGGGTGCAGCAGGAGAGAGCCAACTTTGAGAAGGTGAACGAGCCAAAGAGGAGGGTTGCGGTGCAACAACTCCAAGCGTTGCATGACCGGCAGATCCAGCACGCACTGAAAGAGGTCGCCGAATCGAAGCAGTGGGATGCGCTCAAAGAGAGCCGCCTCAAGCGCAAGCGCCAGGACATCGAGGAGTCGTTTGCGGTACTTCGTACTTGGATCCGCGATACGTCGACTCTGGAATCCCAGCCGTGGATCAAGCTGCTGGGCGTCATGACGGGGGAGGGTTAGCGTCATGCCGGCGGGTGCAGCGACGTCATTGGTTGGAATCCACAACGAGCGCGAGTTCTACAGCGACCATTATCTGGCTGAGATTCTGGCGAGGGACCTTCGCTCGACAGTCGCAGGGTGGCGCAGTGATGCGGAACCGGGTGATGCGGCGGCACCCCCTCCAGACAAGAGGCTGCGGGACCTCGGAGGAGAATATCTGAGGCTGCGCGAGGAACTGAGGATTGCGCCGGGGAGCGAGCGCCGACTCGCCGTCCACCAAGAGTGGTTCCAGAAGCTGCTCGGAACCCTCGGCTTCGGCTGGTCTCCCGCACGGGTCGTGCTGGACGGCGGCGACGAAATCCCTGTGGTGGGTGAATGGGAGAGTTCCGGCGCGGAGCGGCTGGTGGCGGTCGGGGCGTTGCAGACCGAAGGCGAGTCAGCGGACGACCAAGACCCCCTCGAGTTGTTGCCGCAGCGTGCGCAGTTTCCCGGCGAGGCACCTCCTGCCGGCGCAGCCCTAACCGAAACATGGGGCGATATCATCACCCGGATGGTCTTCGGACAAGACCGCCCGCCACGCTGGGTATTGCTTCTCTCGGCCAGCCAGACCTTGCTGATTGAACGAGGCAAGTGGACGCATCGACGCCTGCTGAGGTTCGACTGGGACGAGATCTTCGGGCTTCGCGATTCTGAAACGCTCAAGGTAGCGTCCGCCCTGTTGAACCGGGAATCTCTGGTGCCTGGATCTGGCATGGCGCTCCTAGATTCGTTGGACGAGAAGAGCCATAGACACGCTTTCGGCGTCTCCAAGGACTTAAAGTACGCGCTGCGCGAGGCCATCGAACTGCTCGGTAACGAGGCCGTCCGGTCCTTGAGGGACGACTTCGGAGAATTGGACGAGGAAAGCGCGAAGTTCGCGGAACAGCTCGGGCTTGAATGCTTGCGCTACATGTACCGGCTGCTGTTTCTGTTCTACATCGAAGCGAGGCCGGAACTGGGCTATGCGCCGGTCGATGCCGAAGCGTACCGCAGGGGATACAGTCTCGAACGCCTGCGGGACATGGAGCTGGCTAATCTCGCGACCGGTGCCGACACGGACTCGTGCCACCTACAAAAGAGTTTGAGCACCCTGTTCGGCCTGGTGCGGAACGGCTTCAAGCCGGGATCCCGCGCTGAAGGGCGACTCGGCTATGAACAAGGTGGGCTGTACAACACGTTCGCGATGAGAGCGCTGGACAGCGCTCTGTTCGACCAGCGCCGGACGCCGCTGCTGGCTCGCGCGAGACTGCGCGACACGGTCATGCAGCGAGTGGTTGAATCGCTCTCTCTGACGAGCAAGGCGAGGGGCAGACAGCGACGGGGCCGTGTCTCATACGGACAGCTGGGAATCAACCAGCTGGGCGAGGTCTACGAGTCGCTCATGTCGTTCCGGGGCTTCTTCGCCAAAGAGGATCTATACGAGGTCACGAAGTCAGGAGCCCAGCCGGACAAGTTGAGCGAAGGATGGTTCGTGTCGGCGAGCGAGCTTGATCGCTACAGCGAGGACGAGAAGGTGTACGTCAGGGACGATCGAGGTCTGCGCAAACTCGTCGTCCATCCCAAGGGCAAGTTTCTCTACCGGCTGGCGGGAAGGGATCGGAAGAAGTCCGCCAGCTTCTACACGCCGGAGAGCCTCACAAAGACGGTCGTGAAGTACTCGCTCAAAGAGCTGATTGACGACGGCATGCCTGCCGAGCGGATCCTCGACCTCACGGTCTGCGAGCCGGCAATGGGCTCGGCTGCGTTCCTGAACGAGGCCGTCAACCAACTGGCCGAGAAGTACCTTGATCGCAGGCAGCGGGAGTTGAACCGGCGCATCCCCCAAGCCGCCTATGCCGAAGAGCTGCAGAAGGCGAAGCACTTCATCGCCGACCGGAATGTGTTCGGGATCGACCTGAACCCGGTGGCGGTAGAACTCGCTGAGGTCTCGCTCTGGCTGAACTGCATCGTCAAATCCGGGCACGTTCCTTGGTTCGGCTACCAGCTGCACGCCGGAAACTCGCTCGTCGGTGCCCGCAGGCAGGTCTATCGAGCGGGGGAATTGCGGAGGGGCGTTGCGAGGGACGGAGCTTGGCACAACCGAGCGCCAGACCAAGTAGCACGGACGTCGGCGCCGACAAGGCCAGCAGGCACGGTCTACCACTTCCTCGTGCCCGATCCCGAAATGGCGAACTACGGCGACCGGTTCGTCAAGAGCTTGTTACCGGAATCCATCGCAACGCTGCGTACGTGGCGGCGTGAATTCTGTAAGCCTTTCGAGGATCGAGACTTAACGGAGCTGGAGCGGCTATCGGACGCGGCGGACAAACTTTGGGCGCTGCATGTCGAGCAACTTGCCGCCGACCGCGAGGCCACCGAAGACGACATCGGGGTTTGGGGGCGCGAGGCAGAACCACGACGGACAGCGAACGAGTGGAAGGAGTCGATTCGGAGCCAGGGCGTGTTTAGCACGGAGGGACGCACCGCAAGCCCGTATCGCAGGCTCAAGCTGGTGATGGACTATTGGTGCGCCCTTTGGTTCTGGCCGCTGGAATCAGAGGTGCAGCCTCCGACTCGCGACGACTTCCTCAGCGAGGTCAGCTTGGTGCTGACCGGAGACGTTCGCGGTCCCGAGGCCGGTCCCGGAGAGACGGGCTACCTGTTTGGCGCGGAGTACGCCGAGCACGCGGGCGAGTTGGCCGAGCGCATAGCATCGGAGGCCGGGCTGCTGGACATCGAAGCGCTGTTCTCGGCTTTCCCGCGCCTAGAGTTCGTGGACCGGCAGGCGAGCGAGCGTCGCTTCTTTCACTGGGACCTGGCGTTCGCGGACATCTATTACGGGGGCCGTCGCGGAGGCAAGAGGGAAGGCGGCTTCGATCTGGTGCTGGGCAACCCTCCCTGGATCAAGGTGGAGTGGGACGAAGGGGGCGTTCTCGGTGACTTTGACCCGCTCATCGAACTGCGAAAGGCGAAAGCCACCGAACGGCGGAAAATGCGAGACGGAGCCTTCCGGGATCGTCCAGGCCTTCGGGAGGCGTACTTGGAGGAATATAGCCTGGCGGAGGGAACGCAGGGGTACCTGAACTCGATGCAGAACTATCCGGAGTTGAAAGGGGTTCAGACGAACCTGTTCAAATGCTTCCTGCCGGCGGCATGGGGTGCGCTGCATGTCGACGGCGTCGCAGGCCTGTTGCACCCGGAGGGGGTCTACGACGACCCCAAAGGGGGTGCGATCCGGGTATCGCTGTACTCCCGCCTGAGAGCACACTTCCAGTTCGAAAACGAACTCAAGCTCTTTGAGGATGTTCACAACCAAACAAGGTTCAGCATCAACGTCTACGGACCGAACCGTGATGAGGCGGAGTTCCTGCATGTCGCTAATCTCTATGCGCCAAGTACCGTGGACGCGTGCTTTGAGCACCACGGAGAGGGCACGGTGCCGGGAATCAAGGGTGCGAGTGGCGAGTGGGAGACGATGGGCCATGCCAGTCGAATCGTGAAAGTGGGGCCGAGAGAGTTAGAAACGTTTGCGGAGGCGCTGGATTCCGAGGACACATCGGCGGACGAGGCGCGCCTGGCGGCGGTTCATTCTGCAGAGCTCATGTCGGTGATGCGGAAGTTCGCAGACCAGCCGAGAAGATTACGTGACTTGGGGAGCGAGTACTCGTGCAGGAGAATCTGGGACGAGACCGGCGCCCGGGACGATGGCACGATCCGCAGGGAAACTAGATTCCCTGATGGTCCCGAGGAGTGGATCCTGTCAGGGCCGCACTTCTTCGTCGGGAATCCGTTGAGCAAGACTCCACGACAGGGATGCAAATCGAACAAGGACTACGATTGCATCGACCTGACGGCGATACCCGAGGACTACCTGCCTCGCACGAATTATGTCCCGGCATGTGATCTAGAAGAGTACCGCCACCGGATTCCGGTCGTTCCCTGGGGAAGTGAGAGTCTTTCCAGTGAGGACACCAGAGACAAAGTGACTTGCTACTTTCGCGCAGTCACACGAGACATGGTGGGGCCCGCGAGCGAGCGAACTCTCACGTGTGCAATCGCGCCCCGAAGAGTGAGCTATGTCCATACAAACAATGGAATTACATTTTGTGATTCTGGCCAGTTACTCGATTTTCAGGGAATGGCTAGCTCCGTTCCCGCAGATGCATATTTCAAGATCACCGGCGCTACGCACGCCAACGCCAGCCGACTGCAACAAGTACCGATGCCTGAGATGGGGCCGACTCCACGACGGGCGCTACACATTCGAACCGCCGGGCTAAATTGCCTAACGATTCACTACCGGAGGCTTTGGGAGGAGGTTTGGGACGATTCTTGCCGGGAAGATCGTTGGACCAAGAACGACCCGAGATTGCCGAGCGGTTACTACGGTGCAGAACAAACTGCGACGAGATGCAGTCCTACCAGTCGATCTAGGAGCAATTCCTTGGAATTGATCTGGAACCAGAATTAGAAACCGAATCTATTCGAGAACCCTTCCCATGCGATCTTATAGTCCTCTTCGCGGTTGCAGCGCACAAACGGAGCTCGATACCTGATTACTCGCTCAATCGGGCCATTAGGTAGGGTGTCATCCAGCACTCTTTGCGTTACAACGCCTTTGTTGAGGTTTCGGACATCTTCCCAGCCAAGTGCGATATCCGATTCAGCCCGTTCAGGTGTGGTCAAGCCGAACGATGCATCCGATTTGATTGCCTTACGAGGCAGACCGACTCCGGGCAGACCCTTTGATGACGTAAACACGATCCGACCTTCGCGGTCATACCAAGTGTCCGCCTCGTACTGGCGCATCACGGGAAATTGGACTCGATACAACACTACCAGTTCATCAAGAGTCAGGCCGAGCGCCATTGCGGCCAATACATCGATCTCAACCAGAGCCTGGCGCCTCGCAAAATCCGATCGAAGAGCGCTCTCCCAAGACCAATCCCGTTTCAATGCACCGTAGTAACCGCTCGGCAGCTTGGAGTCGTTCTTTGTCCAACGGTCCGTCTGGAAGGTGTTGTCCCATGTGATATTCCACAACTCGCGGTAGTGGCTGGTAAGGCAGTTCAGGCCAAGTGCACGGACATGTATAGCGCGTCGGACAGCTGATTCCACCTTCGGAAATGGAATCTGCAGCAGACGACTGTAGTTTGCCTCGGTTGCTCCTGTCATCTTGAAGAATGCATCGAGTGGGACGGAAAACGTCATTCCCACGTAATCCAACAATGTGCTGGGACTGGCAAACGAAGTTCCTATGACCGTGTGTACGTAGCTAGGCCCAGGTGGCGCGACAGAGGTGATCAGTGTTCGTTCACTTGCGGGCCCAATCATCCTTCTATTCACTACTCGGTAATGGTCGCTGACACTTGAATGCATTGTTGTTCCGGCCCCACTACCCCAGGGAACGACCGGAATCCGGCGTCGGTACTCATCCGGATCGCATGCCGGGACATAGTTTGTGCGCGGTAGGTAGTCCTCAGGAATCGCGGTCAGGTCGATGCAATCGTAGTCGCTGTTCAATCGGCATTCCCTTCGTGGAGTCTTGCTTAGCGGATTCCCGACAAAGAAATGTGGCCCTGACAGGACCCACTCCTCCGGGCCGCCCGGAAATCTCGTTTCCCTGCGGATTGTGCCATCGTCCCGGGATATTGTTTCGTTCCAAATTGTTCTGCATGAGAAGTCGCTACCAAAGTCTCGCAGCCTTCTCGGCTGGTCTGCGAACTTCCGCATCACCGACATGAGTTCCGCGGAATGAACCGCCGCTAGGCGCGCCTCGTCCGCCGATGTGTCCTCGGAATCCAGCGCCTCCGCAAACGTTTCTAACTCTCTCGGCCCTACTTTCACGATTCGACGGGCGTGGCCCTTCGTCTCCCACTCACCACTCGCACCCTTGATTCCTGGCACTGCTCCCTCGCCGTGGTGCTCAAAGCAGGCGTCCACGGTGCTTGGTGCATAAAGATTGGCAACGTGCAGGAACTCCGCTTCATCACGGTTCGGTCCGTAGACGTTGATGCTGAACCTCGTATGGTGGTCTACGTCCTCGAAGAGATTGAGTTCGTTCTGGAACTGGAAGTGGGCTCTCAGGCGGGAGTACAGCGATGCTCGGAGCGCACCCCCTTGCGGGTCGTCGTAGACGCCCTCCGGGTGCAACAGGCCTGCGACGCCATCGACATCCAGCGCACCCCAGGCAGCCGGCAGGAAGCATTTGAACAGGTTCGCCTTGACCCCTTTCAGTTGCTGGTAGTTCTGAGTTGAGTTCAGGTACGCCTGCGTTCCGTCCGCAAGGCGGTATTCCTCCAAGTATGCCTCCCGAAGGCCTGGGCGATCCCGGAAGGCTCCGTCTCGCATTTGCCGACGGTCCGTGGCGGTGAGCTTTCGCAACTCGACTAGCGGGTCGAAGTCGCCGAGAACACCCCCCTCGTCCCACTCCACCTTGATCCAAGGGGGATTGCCCAGAACCAGATCGAAGCCTCCTCCCGTCTTGCCTCCACGACGGGTCCCGTAGAAGATGTCCGCGAACACCAGATCCCAGTGAAAGAATCGATGCTCGCTCGCCTCCTTGTCCACGAATTCCAAGCGCGGGAACAACGAGAACAGCTCTCTGATGTCCAGCAAGCCGGTCTCCGAGGCAATGCGCTTCGCCAATTCACCCGCGTGTGCGGCATACTCCGTGCCAAACAGGTAGCCCGTCTCTCCGGGGCCGACCTCTGGGCTGCCGACATCGCCAGTCAGCACCAAGCTAACCTCGCTGAGGAACTCGTCGCGAGTCGGAGGCTGCACCTCTGATTCGAGCGGCCAGAACCAAAGAGCGCACCAATAGTCCATCACCAGCTTGAGCCTGCGGTACGGGCTTGCGGTGCGCCCCTCTGTGCTGAACACGCCTTGGCTCCGAATCGACTCCTTCCACTCGTTCTCGGTCCGTCGTGGTTCCGCCTCGCGCCCCCAGACCCCGATGTTGTCCTCGGTGGCCTCGCGGTCGGCGGCAAGCTGCTCGACATGCAGCGCCCAGAGCCTGTCCGCCGCGTCCGATAGCCGCTCCAGCTCCGTCAAGTCGCCATCTTCGAACGGCTTGCAGAACTCACGCCGCCACATCCGCAGCCTCGCAATGGATTCCGGGACCAAGCTCTTGACGAACCGGTCACTGTAGTTCGCCATCTCGGGATCGGGCACGAGGAAGTGGTAGACCGAGCCTGCCGGCCTAGTCGGCGGCGACGTCCGGGCGACTTGGTCCGGTGGCCGGTTGTGCCAAGCCCCATCCTTCGCGACGCCCATCCGCAACTCGTCCGTGCGATAGACCTGCCTTCGGGCACCGACGAGCGAATTCCCAGCGTGTAGCTGGTAGCCGAACCAAGGCACGTGCCCATCCTTGACGATGCAGTTCAGCCACAGCGCGACCTCCGCGAGCTCTACCGCCACCGGGTTCAGATCGATCCCGAACACGTTCCGGTCGGCGATAAAGTGCTTCGCCTTCTGCAACTCTTCGGCGTAGGCGGCTTGGGGGATACGGCAGTTCAGCTCCCGCTGCCTCCGATCAAGGTACTTCTCGGCCAGCTGGTTGACGGCTTCGTTCAGGAACGCGGCCGAGCCCATCGCCGGCTCGCACACCGTGCTTTCGAGGATCTGCTCAGCAGGCATGTCATCGTCTATCAACTCTTTGAGCGAATACCTCACGACCGTCTTGGTGAGGCTTTCGGGCGTGTAGTAGCTGGCTGACTTCTTCCGGTCTCGTCCCGCCAACCGGTACAGGAACTTGCCTTTGGGATGGACGACCAGCTTGCGCAACCCGCGCTCGTCCTTGACATATACCTTCTCGTCCTCGCTGTAGCGACCAAGCTCGCTTGCCGGCACGAACCATCCCTCGCTCAGCTTGTCCGGCTGAACTCCCGCCTTCGTGACCTCGTACAGATCCTCTTTGGCGAAGAAGCCCCGAAACGACATCAGCGACTCATAGACTTCGCCCAGCTGGTTGATCCCAAGCTGACCGTATGAGACGCGTCCCCTGCGCTGCTTGCTCTTCGCCTTGCCAGTCAGCGAGAGTGATTCGATTACTCGCTGCATGACCGTGTCGCGCAGTCTCGCGCGCGCCAGCAGCGGAGTCCCGCGCTCGTCGAACAGAGGGCTGTCCAGCGGTCTCATCTCGAACGTGTTATATGTCACGCCTTGTGAAGACCCGAGGCGACCTTCAGCGCCGGAACCCGGCTTGAAGCCGTTCCGCACCAGCCGGAACAGGGTCCTCAAGCTCTTCTGTAGGTGGCTCGCGTCCGTGTCAGCACCCGTTGCGAGACTTGCCAGCTCCATGTCCCGCAGCCGCTCAAGGCTATATCCTCTGCGGTACGCCTCGGCATCGACCGGGGCGTAGCCCAGTTCCGGCCGCGCCTCGATATAGAACAAGAACAGCAGCCGGTACATGTAGCGCAAGCATTCGAGCCCGAGCTGTTCCGCGAACTCACCGCTATCCTCGTGCGACTCCCCGAAGTCGTCCCTCACGGACCGAACGGCCTCGTTTCCAAGCAGTTCGATGGCCTCGCGCAGAGCGTGTTTCAGATCTCTTGATACGCCGAAAGCGTGTCTATGGCTCTTCTCGTCGAGAGAATCCAGCAGCGCCATGCCAGATCCGGGCACCAGAGATTCCCGGTGCAACAGGGCTGAGGCCACCTTGAGCGTTTCCGCATCGAGGAGCCCGAAGATCTCGTCCCAGTCGAACCGCAGCAGCCGCCGGTGGGTCCACTTGCCTCGCTCGATCAGCAGGGTGTGGCTGGCTGATAGGAGCAACACCCAACGCGGAGGGCGGTCTTGGCCGAAGACCATCCGGGTGATGATCTCGGCCCACGGTTCGCTTAGCGCTGCTCCGGCAGGCGGGGCCTCGCCGGGAAACTGCACCCGCTGCGGAAACAACTCGAGCGGGTCTTGGTCATTCGCCAACCCGCCTTCGGTCTGCATCGCCCCGACTGCCACCAGCCGCTCGCCGCTCGAACCCTCCCATTCGCCCACCACGGGGATCTCCTCGCCGCTGTCTAGCAGGATCCTTGCGGGACGCCATTCGAACCCAAGTGCTCCGAGCAACTGTTGGAACCACTGTTGGTGGGTGGCAAGTCGGCGCTCGCTTGTCCGCGCATTCTCAATTTCCTGCTGTAGCCGCGGGTATTCTCGTCCGAGGGCTCGCAGTTTCGCGTCTGGCAGAGGCCCGGCCTTGCCATCCGCCTCTGCATCAATGCGCCATTTCTCGACCGTCGAGCGAAGGTCCTTCGCCAGAATCTCCGCCAGATAGTGATCGCTGTAGAACTCGCGCTCGTTGTGGATTCCAACTAGGGAGGTCGTACTCTGGCGTAGCATTCAAGAAGTGCTCCTCAATGATCTCGAATAGTCGCAATCAGGCGGAACGAGCCAATACAGAGCCGAGAAGACTGTCGATCCCTGGCGGAATCTAGGATGGTTCCCTGGCGCCCACTTCTGAAGCTACATGCAGGGCTGAATCACTCTGGAGACAACGTGTGCAGTCCAGCCGCCGATGCAGCTCGAATGATGCGCTTGTCATAGGCAATGAAGACCGGATCGAGTGGCGCGAGCCGAAGCGCACAGGCAAGTTGTACGGCGTCCATGCTGCGTAATTCCACAGGGTCGAGTGACGCTGCTCGCTTGATCACGCCTTGATCGAGAGCCACGGTCTCGAGGTTGCGAATTAGACGCTGCGCGAGCACAACCCTTCCTGGGTCGCTCCGGCGAACCGCCCTTGGAACCTCCACCTCCGCCAGCTCGCTTGCTAGCACGTGCGAATAAGTCCCCAAACTCTGCCGAAGGGCTGCCGATTCGGGCTCGTCCACGATAAGCTTCACCAAAGCTGAGGAGTCGCAGAACGCCAGTCTCATATTCGGTCTTCTCGCATTTCCTGTAGGTATTTCGAGACTGTCCGGCTCGGGTCGACTTCCCCGGCAGGCGGTACAACCTCCGACCATGCACCGGCCGCCGGAATCACCACGCCTTCATCGATTAGTCGCTGCCAAAGGTCGTCTTCTGCGGCGAGGGGCCTGAGGACAGCAACGGGCCTGCCGCGGTCAGTCACGGAGAAGGTCGAGCCGGTTTTCACTTTAGCCAGGTAAACGCTGAGGTTCTGGCGTAATTCCCGAATGCCAACTTGCTCCATGTAGCACATGGTACTCCATAGCGGTGAAGGAGTGGGCACCACCACGCCTCTTCCCTGGCTGAAGTGTGCGCGAGCGACTGACGCACAGCTCTTCGCACGGTCCCAGCTGAGGCGCGGATTCCTGCTATGAGGCGATGACTTCCTATCCGATCCTGCGACGCTGAAGCATGCTTGCCAGATCAACGCGGCGCTTGTGAGCCAACGTCTGCTTGTGTCAGCGACCCGATTCGATCACGGTGCGAACAGTCAGCGCGAAGCGGTGCCCCAATGGCTTCACATCCGCGAGTCCAACTCTGCGAGGAGCGGATCCTTGGCATTCGCGGCACGAACCACCTTGACCAATCGGTCTCGCCGCGCCTTGGACCAAGGTGCGTAGTAGCGCTCTGTGATCGAGATGCTGCCGTGGCCGAGCAACACAGACACATCCTCCATCGCAACGCCTTGGAGCAAGAGTTCAACCGCGAATGTGTCGCGGAGGCGATGAGGCCGGAAATCCTTGACGCCCGCCTGTATCGCGACGCGCTGCAGGCGATCCCGCCAAGTCTTGGCGGCGGTAACTGGCTTGGACCTGCCAGTCCAAAAGTAGTATATGTTGCGTGGGTGAGCGATAGCGCTGAGTGCCGTCAAAGCAGCTCGCGGGAGATCGACCACGACGACCTCTCCAGTCTTTGCCCTGCGCAGGGTCATCAAAGATTCCGTGATCGCATCCTTGGAGAGTGTTGCCGCGTCTTGTATCGCCAGGCCCGAATATCGCATCAAGAGAAGCATCGCCCGTTCGCGGGGCAAGCTGTCCGCGACTCGGAGCATGCTCTTCATCTCCTCCCTGGACAGTGGCAGCGTGGGGCAGGATGTCTGGCGGGGCGGCTTCAAGTTGATAATCGGTGATTGCTCGATCCAACCTTCGTTCTTGGCGTAGCGGAAGAACGCCGACAGCAACTTCAGGCGGGTCTCGTGGGTCGAGGGCTTGACTGTCCAACCTTCCCTCCAAGTCCGGACCTGTCGAGAGTCGAGACCAGCTATCTCAACCAACTCCTTTTCTCTTGCGAAGGCTTGCATCTGGCGGAACAGCGACCGATACCCGTTCTGCGTAGACTCGCTGAGGTTCCTCGCCGCTATGTCGCGCAAGTAGGCATCGCATGTATCTTTCAGTGTCAATGGCCGGATTGCTCCTATCGCAGTGTTCGGATTGAGGCGAGATGCCTATGGTATTGAAGCAAGCCCCATGCCCGACGCTGGCCAGCTCTGAGTCCCTGCTACGGCTTGCTGCGTCTAGGTGCGAATCGCCTCCGCTAATCCAGCCGTCTCGGGCATCAATCGGTAGCTGCCCGTATTGTTGATCATCGATTCCGCAAGTCAGAATCTACAGCGTTGGGTGCTCCAGATACATCGTTGTTCTGATGTCCGGCCAGCGCGGTGCCAAGGGCAACGGACCCTGAATCCTAGTCATCTTCGGAGAAGGCGTGGTCGAAGACGGCCGCTGTTGTTCCACGGGATATGACGCGAGTTGGATTCGCCACAGGCTACAAGCCGACAGGCGCGGTTCGCTATGGACCCTCCCTCCGTGCCGAAATCCGGTATCATGCTGGACTTAAGCGCTGTCCCAGCGCTGATACCGCGCCTGTGAATCGGGGTGTTCGACTCTTGGTTGGCAAGTACGTTGAATTGGAGCGGAACGAGACGCACCACCCCATCGCGGATCTTAAGTGACTGCCTCAAGCCCAAATGTGCCGCGCTATCCCCATAGGATGCGTCCAATCCACACCGATGCTCAGCGAGAGATCCTCATCCGGTCTGGCGTCTCTCTGGCCCGACTGTCTAGACGGAGCAGCCCGGTCGGCTAGGCATCATGATTCCTTCCGTTGTCGGTTTCGAGGTGCAGGCGGCCCTTCGTGACTTCCTTGCCACCGAGTTTCGGCCATCGAATGCCCAGCTTTCCGACCTCATCGACCAATTCCTAGCTGACGAAACCAATCTGCTCAAGGGGCCGTACCTCTCTCTTTCCCTGCCGTACCTGCACTCCACGGCCAGTGGCGAGCCGTTCCCCGAAACTCCTCTAGGCTTCAAGCCCTACCAGCATCAGCGCAACGCTTTCGACCGGCTGGCGAGCGGCCGTTCCACAATCGTGTCCACCGGCACCGGCTCGGGCAAGACAGAGGCGTTCCTGTACCCGATCCTTGACTGGTGTCGCAGGCAGTCCGGCAAGCCTGGCATCAAGGCCATCCTGATCTACCCGATGAACGCACTGGCAAGCGACCAGGCTGGCCGGATCGCACAGATCGTTCACAGGACACCGTCCCTGCGGGGCAAGGCGATTGCCGGCCTGTACGTGGGCCAAGATGCCCATTCCCAGCACGGCCAGGTGATGACCCCGACCCGAATCATCTCGAATCGAGAGACTCTCCTTCAGCGGCCGCCTGACATTCTGCTCACGAATTACAAGATGCTCGATTACCTGCTCAGCAGGCCTCGAGACCAGCGGCTCTGGTGCAAGAACGAACCAGGGACGCTGCGTTGGCTCGTAGTCGACGAGTTGCACACCTTCGACGGTGCCCAAGGTACTGACCTCGCGTGCCTGATTCGGCGCCTGAAGTCTCGCCTGCGAGTCGAGCCCGATAGCTTGGTCTGCGTCGGTACTTCAGCCACGCTTGGCGTAGCTTCAACCGGCAGCGCCTCGCCATCGTTTGCCGACGACACTCCCTCTTCCATTCCCACTGAACAAGACGCTGACCTCATCGACTACGCCGACCAGATCTTCGGCACTAAGTTTGGGTCCGAATCGATCATCAGGGAGCAGCGCTTGAGTGCTCACCAGTTCTTGGGCAACTCCCTGCTAAGCCATCACCTGCTGCCTCACGGGGACTTCGGAAAACTCGCAGATCTGTCAAGCTTTACTTCGAGCGAAGAGTACATCCGCGCCCAGTACCAGCTGTTATTCGGCGAAGACCCCGGCCCTGGCTTCTACACGGATGACTGGCGCTTGGCACTTGCTGGCCGCCTCCGTAGTCACAGCGCTTTCGTCAACCTGCTCCGAACCGCGGGCGAACGCCCTAAGTCGCTGAACGCGATCGTGCTGGAGTTTCGGCGTAGTGCCCCATGGTGCAGTGAGCGCGACCTTGCTGCGGTCCTGCGTGGTCTGTGTGCCCTGATTTCGGTCGCTCGGACCCGAGACGACGAACACCCGGAAGCTCGCCTGCGTCCGTTCCTTCAGGTGTCGTTGCATCTTTGGGTTCGAGAGTTGGGCCGGATGGTTAGCAGCCTCTCAGAGGATCCTACTAGGGACGCAGACCCGCACAGCGAGCCGGATTCGACAGAGAGCAATCTAGCTGACACTAGAGAACCTTCCAGAAATGAACAGGGTGATCCTGCGGCTTCTCCCACTGAAACTCCACCAGACACTGGCCACCAAGCGGCAAAGCCGTTTCGCCGGTTGCGGCACTCAGACGATCTAGGCCCCGACGAGCCTGCAGTTTACTTGCCCCTCATCCAGTGCAATCAGTGCCGAGTCACCGGCTGGGGCGCCGTTTTGAATTCGGCCAATGACCGGATTCAGCAAGATCTGCGGGTCTTCTACAACCACTTTTTTGATCGTGATGTAGCCGCCCGGTTCCTCTTTCCCGAAGATCCTCCACTCCACAGTTCGGCACCGCTTTGTTCGGTCTGCGGAACGTGCGGGCATTTCCGATTAGGCCCTGTTCAGAAGCGTTGCCCCGAATGCGGCGCGGAGAGGGGCGTCGAGGTCTGCATGCCTGACTCGACTAAGAAACGACAGATTGGCGCCGGCACAGACCGCCGTACTCGCGTCGAGCGCTCGACCGACTGCCCTTATTGCGGGGCGTCAGAGTCTCTATTCATCTTGGGTGCCCGCTCTTCCGTTTTACTGGGCGTTCTCCTGAGTCAGACCTATGCGTCTCGCCACAACGATGACCGCAAGGTTCTTGCGTTTTCCGACAACGTACAGGACGCCGCACATCGTGCCGGCTTCCTCTCGCATCGCACTTGGCGCAACAGCAAGCGAGCGGCGATTACGCAGGCCGTGTCAGGCAATCCCGGGGTTTCGCTCCATGATCTCCCCGACCGCGTTGTCTCCAAGTGGGGAGATCCCCAAGCGTCGGACTCGGCATTCCCGGTCGAGCGCTTCGTGGGAGAATTCATCGCACCTGATCGCGCATGGATGAAGCCTGTAGAATCTTTCCGTAAGACCGGGCAGCTTGATCCGAAATCCAATCTACCCAAGCTTGTCAAGGAGCGCTTGCAATGGGAGACCCTAGCCGAATTCGGCTTCGCCAGTTCGGTCACCCGCTCCTTGGAGAGGACTTGGACTGCGGCGGCCGGACCTGAGATTACCCGCCTCAAGGCCGCCCTATCCGATGCTGCGCTCAGAATGCGCGAAGAAATCGAGCAGCTGTCCGGGATCGACGAGCAAAGCATTGGCTGGATCGCCTTGGGCGTGCTGCGAAGGATGAAGGATTCAGGAGCGATCTGGAGCGAAAACGTCGATGGAATCCGGAGATTTTGGGCTGGCAGCTTCAGTCGATGGGCGCTAACACGGAATCTAGCGCTCCCAGAGTACGGACCGGGTACGCCTGCGCCGTTGTTCCCGAGCGAAGGCGATCAATCTGCCAAGAGCGATGGCTTGGAGCCGCTCTTTAAGCCGGGCGGTGGCAGCCCCTACCAGCGCTGGGTCGTCAAGGTTCTTCGTTCTGCCCACGCCTTGCTCGCGAGCGATCTCTCGTCAGCGGTGCTCAGGATTGTATTGGACTGCCTCAAGTCAAACGGCCTTGTGCGTTGTGACGTAACTGGCAGTACCGCTGTTTGGGCAATCGAGCCCTCAGCCTTTCTTGCAACCACGGACGTTCGAGTACTCCATGGCTCTTCCTCAAAGAGGACACTTGTTGTCCCGTTGCAGGAAGCTCCCCTTTGGGTCGGTGCGCCGTGCTTGGAACTCGGCGTTGACGATCACTATGCCCGGAGCGAAGATCTCCACCCGACTTGGTCTGGCCGCATGTATCGCGAGGCAGAGATTCATCGGGTCGTAGCCGAAGATCATACCGGCCTCCTCAGCCGCGAAAAGCGTGAATTCCTCGAACAGCGCTTCGCGGCCGACAGGAGCCGTCCCGGGGATCCCAACGCCCTCTCCGCCACGCCGACCCTCGAACTGGGGATCGACATCGGAAATCTCTCCACCGTAGCGCTCTGCTCAGTCCCCCCTACCCAGGCGAACTATATCCAACGCATTGGCCGAGCAGGTCGCCGAGACGGCAACGCCTTGACTGTTACGCTAGCTTCGGCCGCGCCACACGACTTGTTTTTCTACGCAGAACCTCAGGAAATGCTCGGCGGCTCCATCGATCCCCCTGGGGTCTTCCTAGACGCCTCAGCGGTGCTGGAACGACAGCTGACCTCCTACTGCCTCGACAACTGGGCCGCGGAGTGCGGTGATCCCGACGCCGTGCCCGGCAAGGTGCGCGCTTTGCTCGACAATGTCGAAGCTGACGGAGAACGAGGGTTTCCATACCCGTTCTTCACCTACGCTGCGGAGAATGCCGAACGCCTGTTTGAGCGCTTTGAACAGGCCTTCAGCGATTCGCTCAGCGATGACTCCCGGAAGTACTTGCGAGTGTTTCTGATGGGGGAGCCGGGCGAAGTTCCCGAGCTCCGGCTCAGAATCCTTGATCGCCTTGGGCAGGTAATCATGGAGCGTCGTTCGCTCCGCCGCGAAATTGATCGGCTTGGCAAGAGCGCGAGCAAGCTGAGGCACGGCCCGCAAGACGACGCCACAAAGGAAGATCTCAAGCAATGCTTGCGCGAGCGGAAGGGGTTTCAGAGGCTTCTAAGAGAGATTCATGGGCGCGACACATTTGCATTTCTGACCGACGAGGGGCTGATCCCCAACTACGCATTCCCTGAGCAGGGCGTCACGCTACGCTCCCTTATCCTGCGCCGACCCCAAGGGCAGGAAGTGCAACAGGCCACACCTGACGATTCGAGCACGGAAGCGGAGCACGAGGCGTACGAGTACATCCGCCCCTCAGCGGCGGCGCTCAGCGAGTTGGCCCCTGGCAATCAGTTCTACGCAGAGGGCCACAAGGTCGAAATTGATCGCGTCGACATCGACATATCCCCCATCGAAGAATGGCGACTGTGTCCATCATGCACACACTGCAGGCGTATTGACGACACCGCCGAATACGCCGAGTGTCCCCGTTGCGGCGATCCCATGTGGTCTGACTCTGGCCAAGCTCGCAAGATGCTGCCGCTGCGACTCGTGCATGCGACCACTGCTGTAAAGCGCGCGCAGATCATGGATGACCGCGACGACCGCGAGTCGGTCTTTTTCACCCGTCATTTGGTCGCGGACTTTGACCCGACCGCAGAGCGCACTGGATACGCCGTTCCGGCATCAAGCCTGCCGTTCGCATTTGAGTACGCTTCGCGCACCACATTCCGCGAGATGAACTTCGGTCAGCGAACGGCGCGCGGACAGCCGACCAAATTCGCCGGCGAGGAGATCCCCCGCGAGGGCTTCAAGATCTGTCGGTTCTGTGGGAGAGTGCAGCCTAGGGGCAAGAACGCGCCAACAGAGCACACGCATGGTTGCCGCATGGGCGTCCGGCGGGCGTACACTGCGATTCCGGGGAGCTTTGGGCCTGACGATGGTGTCGGTCCGAGTACTGGGGACGGAGCGTTTGTCAATTGCCTGTACCTGTACCGCGAGTTCGAATCCGAGTCGCTGCGGATGTTGGTTCCGATCATCGAAGAGCAGGCTGCGGGTCCGCGCACTCAGTCCTTCATCGCTGCGGTCGAACTCGGACTACGGCGGAAATACAGGGGCAAGATCGATCATATCCGCGTGATGACGAGCTTCAGTCCGAGTCCCGGTCAGGGTTTCCGGCGAGACTACCTCGTCCTCTACGACAGCGTTCCCGGTGGGACCGGCTACCTAAAGGAACTGGCTAAGACTCCCGATGAGGTAGCCGAAGTGCTTGCCGTCGCCCAACGGCACTTGGCGGCCTGCGGATGCGAGGACGGTTGCTACCGCTGTCTGTTCGCGTACCGGCGCAGGCGCGAGATGCAGCAGACCTCGAAGCGACTCGCTTTGGAACTGCTCGATCAGATCCTCGCCGTCGCCGGCAAGCTTGAGGCCGCACCAAGCATCGATGACGTAAGCATGGAAGGCTTGCTTGAGAGCAATCTTGAGGCGCGGTTTGTGGCGGTGCTGAAAGAGCGAGCCCAAGCTGATCGGGGTCTCCGCATCCGTCCGGACATTATTCGCGGTAAGAGCGGACATGTGGTTACCGTTGGCGAAGAGACTTGGTTTGTCGAACCTCAAGCCAACCTCGGGCCGAATGACGGTGTATCCCAATCGTCCTGCCCTGACTTCCTCTTCAGCCCCGCTAAGCCATCGGCGAACAAGCGGCCCGTAGCCGTATTCTTGGACGGGTTCAAGTATCACAAGGACTCGACTGGCGAAGACTCCGTAAAGCGGATGGCTCTAGTTCGGGGGGGCTACTTGCAATGGTCGCTCACTTGGCGCGACCTCGAGGTTGCGTTCGGCGGCACGGCCGATGCCATCGATTTGCTGCGCGCCCTTCCTGCTAGAGGTGGGGACACCAACCAGATGGCGCGATTGCAGGAGCAGTTGGATGCCAAATGGGCTGTTGGCCCCTTGAGGGCTCGGTTCCGCCTGCCTTCCCTTGAGTTGCTGCTGTGCTATCTGCGTGAGCCGGATGTCGAGCGATGGAAGCAGGCAGCCTTTAGCGAAGTCTTCCGTATCTTTGACCGGGATACCATGAATCAGTCCCAATTTCAGCTAAGCTTTCGCAAGGGCTTGGAAGATGTCCTGCCATCTCAGGCTGTAGAAGAGGAGGATGGTCTTACAGGCGCGGTCTTTGTTGCCGGCAAGGGCAGGGGGTTCGGGGCCGGTCTGCAGTACTGCGATGTGTTTGCAGCGGTTGCTAGTTCGGCGATTTCGAAGGCAAACCCGGACGAGTGCTTCCTCGCCGTGCATTTGCACGACCAAGAGCCTGGCGAGCAAGATTACCGGGTTGAGTGGAATGGGGCGCTTCGCCTATTCAACCTAATCCAGTTCCTTCCGCATTCTTGGTGGACCACGTCGAGGGCGGTGCATCAGGGCAACTACCCAGAGTTTGCCGCGGGCGCGGATCCGTCTCAGGCGATCGACGCCGAATGGAGCCAAGCGCTTGAGCTTGCGGACGAGTCGCTTCACGAACTGCTGCATGGCCTCGCCCGCTTGAGAGCGCCTGTGCCCACGGTCGGCTATGAACTCGCCGGGGCAGGTGGAGAGGTCGTGGGCGAGGCTGAAATCGCTTGGCCCGGCAATCGCCTTGCCGTACTAGTCGACCAATTCCAGCCCTTTGCGTCCGAGTTTCAGGAAGCTGGGTGGCAGTTGTGTGATTCTGGAGATCGGGCGGAAGCGGTGGCATCAAAGCTATCCAACACAATGGGCGGAGGGAATTGAGTTGGCTCAGGGCGCGTCTCTTGCGATGTCAACTGGCTTCTTGGAAGCGTTCGCCCGGCTTCCGGGTCAACAGCAACGTGGTGTCACCGCCATGGTGTCCAAGTTCGGAGCGGACTCGCGGGCCTCGGGCCTCAATCTCGAAGTCGTCAGGGCCTCAAGCGATCCCAAGATCCGCTCGCTGCGAGTCGATCGAGACTACCGCGCAATTGTGCGTGCACCTGACGAAGGCAGCACGCACTTGCTGCTCTGGGTTGACAAGCATGACGATGCCTACAAGTGGGCGGAGCGCCACGAGTGCAAGATCAACCCAGAGACCGGGGCCTTGCAGATCTATGACTGCATGGAGATCAGCCAAGCCATACCGATCTCGCAGGGAAGGCACTCTACCGAGCGGCCTGCTGGACCGTTTGCCGCCTACCAAGCGCGAAAGCTCGTCAGGATCGGCGTCCCAGAGGCGATGGTGCCTATGGTCAAGGCAATCCGCGACGAGGACGATCTCGAAGAGAAGAAGGCGCGGCTCCCCGTAGAGGCGTACCAGTCTTTGTTCTATTTGCTAGCCGGCGACAGCTACGAGAAAGTTGTGGGTGATTTGGAACTCCCCGATGAGCCCGTCGACCCGGACGATCTAACCAAGGCGCTTGTGCGAGATGAGTCTCGCTCCCGCTTCGTGCTGGTACATGACGAGATGGAACTCGAGGCAGTGCTCAACGCTCCGCTCGCCAAATGGCGCGTCTTCCTGCATCCTACACAGCGGCGGCTCGTAGAACGAGATTGGAACGGACCCGTCAGGGTGCTCGGTGCTGCCGGCACTGGCAAGACGGTTGTCGCGATGCATCGTGCCCGATGGCTGGCCGCCCGCGAGGGTTCTACGAAGATTCTATTCGTCACGTTTACGAAAAACTTGGCGACCGACATCCGCAATAACCTGGGCACGATCTGCACTACGCGCGAACTTGATCGAATCGAGGTCACAAACCTTGACGCTTGGGTCTTCCAGTTCTTGAAGAGCAGAGGCTACGATCACACTATCTGCTACGGCAGGGACGTGAACGGCTGGCGGCACGCCCTTGAGTTTCGCCCCGACGACCTGAATCTACCGACGACATTCTACGAAGCCGAGTGGGAGCAGGTTGTGCAAGCCACCGGTGTGTCCACTGTAGACGAGTACAAGCGCGTCTCGCGCTTGGGCCGCGGTACCCGCCTCAGCCGCGCTGATCGTGTAAAGGCTTGGAAGGTCTTCGAGGAATACAAGCTGTACTTGGCTTCCCGCGGGATTAAGGAGCCGGAGGACGCCTATCGGGATGCCATCTCGCTGATTCACAAGGACAAGACGGAGCTGCCCTATAGCTCCGTAATTGTGGACGAGGCTCAAGACTTGGGGACGGCCTCGTTCAAACTCATCCGGAGCATTGTTCAGGCTGGGAAGAACGACATCTTCGTTACCGGTGACAGCCACCAAAGGATTTACGGTCGCAAGGCAGTCTTGGGCCGCTGCGGGATCGATATTCGTGGACGGGCGCGAAAGCTGTACCTGAACTACCGAACCACGGAGCAAACCCGCGCTTGGTCAGCGCGGCTGCTTGAAGGCCGGAAGATCGATGACCTCGATGGAGGCCGCGACGACAACTCCCGAATTAGGTCTCTGACCAAGGGCCCAGAACCCTCGGTACGTTGCTTTGCCTCAGCCGAGGAGCAAGCTGCATGCCTCGCCGAGGACCTAAAGCGATTACAAGCAGGCGGCGAAAAGCTCGCCGATATCTGCATCGTTGCGCGCTCCAAGGTAGAAAGGGACGCTGTGGGGGCCGCGATCAAGCAGTTCGGCGTGGATACCGATCTGATCGACCGGCTGAGCGATGATCGCACTCGCTCTGGTGTCCGCTTGGCCACCATGCACCGTGTGAAGGGGCTGGAATTCGAACGTATCGTCGTCGCATCAGTGAACGCGGGCTTGATCCCGCCCAAGTCCCTCTGGGCCGCAGCTAGCACTGAATCCGAGCGCGAGGAATTGGAAACTAGAGAGCGAGCGCTCCTGTATGTCGCGGCCTCTCGGGCTAAGAAGGCAGTTCAGGTACTTAGCTACGGGAAACAGAGCCGTCTTCTAGTCGGCTAAGTGCAAATGGCGCACCAGCAGCCGATATGTCTACAGCGGAAATCTCACTGCATCCCCCACGAGCCAATCCGGATGCGTGGCTTGGAGAAACGCTGGTGACATGCGACTTGCGCGCACGCTGGGCGGGCTCATGGAAGTCACGCATGCTACGAGATCATCGTGCGTTCGACCTGAGGGCATCTTGATCCGATCTTTTCGCCGCAGGGGCCTTAAGAGGCTCCGTGACCGTGGAGACGCAAGTCGGGTGCTCTTCACCCATGCGCCCAAGCTCAGGTGAATCCGGGTTGCACTCAGCGATTACAGGTAGCCGGAAAAAGCTCGCCGATGTCTGCAACATTGCGCACTCCAACGCAGAAAGGGATGCAGTGGGGACATCATCAAATGTCCACCTGCCCCTCTAGCCGCGCCGTGCCCTCGCGGAGGTCAGCAATGTCTTCGCGGAGCGCCCTGATCTCGGAGCCCTGGCACGACCTGAGGGCTCGTTGCTCCGCGACGATCCAGCCCATCATGGCAAGCATGATCGTTGCGACGATCCATTGAGCCTTCCCGTTCAACTGCCGTCCACTCAACAGAAATAGCACTCACTGATATGCTAAGGAGCCTCGCCCAAGAGCGTCAGTCAGTCTTGCCGCTTAACGCTCAATGCGGTAGGATGAGCAACGGAGCATATTCGCCATGAAGGCAAACACCACCATCCAACGACGAACCTTCGTCAAAGCCGCGGCTGCCGCGGCACCCGCCACCGCCTTTGCTGCCGGCAGCAGCGTGATAGGGGCCAATGACCGGATTCGCGCGGCGGTCTTGGGCGTAAATGGACGCGGCCAAAGCCACATGTACGGCCTGCAGCCGATCAAGAATGTCGACGTCACAACTTTCGTCGATCCCGACATGGAGATCGCCCGCAAGCGCGCCGGCGAATTCGAGCAGAAGCACGGCCATCGCCCCAACGTTGTGCAAGATCTGCGCAAGGTCATCGAAGACAAGGACATCGATGTCATCACCATCGCCACACCCAACCACTGGCACACGCTGGCGTCGATCTGGGCTTGCCAGGCAGGCAAGGACGTCTATGTCGAGAAACCCGCCACGCACACCTTCAACGAGGGTTTGAGCCTGATCGCGGCCGCCAAGAAATACAACCGCATCGTCCAGCACGGGGTCCAGTTGCGCAGCTCGGAGGCTGTGCGCGAAGCCGTGCAGAAGATGCGTGACGGAGCCATCGGCGATGTTTATATGGGACGGGCGACCATCTTCAAGTGGCGGCCCGCGCTAGAAGCTAGGCCCGACGAGCAACCGCCGTCCACACTGGATTACGACTTGTGGGTTGGCCCGGGCAAGTGGCGTCCCTACTCCAAGCGGCACGTGCATTACAACTGGCACTGGACCTGGGACTTCGGCAACGGAGAGATCGGCAACCAGGGGATTCACGAGCTGGACATGCTGCAGTGGGGCTTGGGCGTGACGCTGCCCGACGAAGTGATGTCGTCTGGCGGCCGCTACATCTGGGACGACCACCGCGAGACCCCCGAGATGCTGACCACGCTGCTGCAGTTCAAACAAGAGCGCAAGATAGCCGAGGTGGCCGTTCGTTTCTGGCACTCCAACCACGAGACGCGCTCGGCCAACGGCAATCTCTTCTACGGTTCCGATGGCTATATGGTCATCTCTGGCTACACCAAGTGGGAACTCTACCGCGGGCGCAAGCCGGAACTGGTCGAAAGTGGCGAGTCCCCGACCAAGCACTACGAGAACTTCATCAAGGCGGTGCGCAGCCGCAAGACCGAGGACCAGCACGGCCCCGTCGAGTCGGCGCACCATTCGGCGGCGCTGGCCCACTTGGGCAACATCGCTTTCGACCGTGGCAAGCAGCTGAAGTTTGACCGTGCTGCCATGCGGTTCAAGAACGACGAGAAGGCCAACGCGATGCTCTCCAAGTCGTATCGCAAGGGCTTCGAGGTCCCGGCGCCCGACAAGGTCTAGGCGCTCGCCCCGACTCGGCTGACACCACGCGGCCAGCGCGCAAAGAGGGGCGCTGGCCGCGAACCTTTGGGCCTCAGTGGCAGCCCATGCAGCCGAAGTCGCGCCCGTGGCAGGGCTGGCACGAGATCTTGTCCAGACCTGCCGTGCCGGTGGAGTGGGTGTCGATAAACTCCCGGGTGTGATCGGCGGGACGCAGGTTAGCGCCCTCAATGTGACACTCCGGGCAACTGAACGGATTGTCGATTCTGGTGTGGCAGACGATACAGTCTGCCATCTGCGGCATGTGCGCCCCAGCCACCACTTCCGTGCTTTCCTCCAGTCCGCGGTGACAGGCGCCGCACGTGCCGGGGTTGTCGAGAAAGCGCCGCGCATCGCCAGGCTTGCCGAAATAGTTCCCGCTGTCGATTGCAGCCGCGACCAGTGGGGCGATCTCGCCCAAGGCGAGGTGGAACGAATGGTCGAAGCGGAACGTGCGGCCTGCAGGATCGCGCTCGGCCAGCGGAGCGAGATCAATGGCAGGTGCCGTCTGCCCGTTGTGGCAGGCCTGGCATAGAGCGCCGTTCGGCAGCAGGTCATCGCCAGCCTCCGAACTGTTTGCCGCCGCGCCATGGCAGGTGTCGCAGTCGAGCCCCAGTGCCAGATGCGTTTGGTGCGGAAACGTCCAGTCCTGCGCTATGAGCGGGGCGGCCAGCGCCGCAAAGGCGAGCAATTTCATGCCAATTCCTTTCGCAAGAACTGTCCGGTGTGTGAGCGTTCGCAGCGGGCGATCGTCTCCGGTGGGCCGCAGGCTACGATTTCTCCGCCCGCTTGTCCGCCTTCCGGGCCGAGGTCAATGATCCAGTCGGCGCACTTGATCACGTCTAGGTTGTGCTCGACCACCATCACGCTCGCACCGTTTTCGATCAGGCGGCCAAGCGCCGCAAGCAGTTTCTTGATGTCTTCGAAGTGTAGCCCCGTGGTGGGCTCGTCGAACAAATACAGGGCGTTCTTGTACCGTTGTTCGGCAAGGTGGAGGGCCAGCTTCATGCGCTGGGCCTCGCCGCCGGAAAGTTGCGCGGCGGGCTGGCCTAGGCGGATGTAGCCCAAGCCCACGTCGGACAGCACTTGGAGCCGGTTCGAGATGGGCCGGTGGTCGGAGAAGAAGCGCAACGCTTCGTCGACTGTCATCTGCAGCACGTCCCAGATGTTCTTGCCGCGGAACTCGACCTCGAGAATCTCCGCTTGGTAGCGACGTCCCTGGCACTCCTCACAGGTCAACTCGACATCGGCGAGGAATTGCATGTCGATCGTCTGCCGGCCGGTCCCGCGGCAGATCGGGCAGCGGCCGATCGTTGTCGAGTAGTACTGGTAGCCGCCGTCAACGTTAAACGAGAAGTAGGCCGCGGTGTAGCCCTTGTTGCTGGCCAGCGCTGTCCGCGCAAACAGGTTCCTGATGTCGTCAAACACACCTAGATAGGTGGCAGGCACCGAACGGGTTCCGTGCTCGTTCGTCGACTGGTCGACTAGGACGACCTGTTGGATCTGATCAGCGCCCCTGACCTCTCGTACCCTGACCAAGGCAGCGTCCGCCTGCACTGATTGCCACTCCGGTCGCGTGGTCACGCGCAGCGACTCGTAAACGATCCTGTGCATTAGAGTCGACTTGCCCGAACCCGAGACTCCGGTCACCACGGTCAGCAAGCCGAGCGGGATCTCGAAATCAATGTTCTTCAGGTTGTGTTCGCATGCCCCGAGAAACTGGAGAACAGAATCGTCACGACGCTGCCTGCGCCCTTCGGGAACGGAGATCTTGGCGCGGCCGCTGAGATAGCGCCCCGTGATGGAGCCGTTGTTCTCGGCCAAGATCTCGTCGTAGGATCCGTTGAACGTTAAGTGGCCGCCGTGCTCGCCGCCAGCTGGCCCGAGATCGACCAATTGATCGGCGCTGCGCATGACCTCGCGGTCGTGCTCGACCACGAAGATCGTGTTGCCAAGGTCGCGCAATTGGTGCAGGACCTTGATCAGCCGAGCCGTGTCGCGGCTGTGCAGGCCGATTGACGGCTCGTCAAGCACGTAGCAGACACCGACCAAACGGGCTCCTAGCGAGCTCGCCAATTGAATCCTCTGGGCCTCTCCGCCGGACAGTGTATTGGACTGGCGGTCCAGCGTAAGGTAGCCCAACCCGACATCCGTCAGAAAGCGGAGACGATTCTGAATCTCGGCCAGCAGCCGGTCGGCGACGTTGGCTTCGGTTGGTTCGAGCGCCAAGTCCTGAAAGAACCGAAGTGCGTCGTCCAATGAGAGGCTCAGGACTTGGTCGATAGCTAGGCCCCCTACGCTCACATTCAGGACGGACTGCCCGAACCGCCTGCCCTGGCAGATATGGCAACGCACCTGCGAACGCCAGCGCGCCAGCGCAGCGGCGACATTGGGCTTGTAGCGTTTTCGCTCCAGCTCGACGAGCGATCCGTGAAGCCCAACGAAGCCAGATCCGCCGTACTCCAAGAAGTTGCGCTGCTCGGGAGACAGGTTCTGGTAGGGGATGTTGATGGGTATGGCCGCATCCATCGCCGCCGTGACCCAGCGCTTAAGGTGCCGTGCCAACAGCTTCTTCCCAGACAACACCGGACCTTGCCGCAGGCTGCGCTCGGGGGCGTCGATCACCAGCTCCATCGAGTAGCCCTCGATAAGCCCGCTGCCGTGGCATGTGGGACAGCGACCTTCGGACGAGTTGAAGCTGAACATCTGTGGCCGCGGCCGCGGGTACTCCACGCCGCAGCGGCGGCATTCGAAGGCGCTGCTGAATCGGAGGTATTGCTCGGGCTGGTCCGCGCGCTCGAAGCGGATTTCGCCGCACTCCCGGTAGGCGATGTCCACTGCGTCTGCGACCCGCTCGCCGATATCAGGTGCGACCGCGAGCCTGTCGACCAAGACGAAGACCGGCTCGCCGAAATCGATATCCAACAGGGACTCCGGCGTGGAGAATTCGAAGATCCGGCCGCCTTGGAACAAGCGGTTATATCCGCGCTGGCGCAGCTGCGCCAGCCGAGCCGGCAAGAGCGCCTCGGATTCCGAGCTCGCGCCGCCGGTATCCGCCACGGCCGCGTCCACCCTGATCGGAAACAGCACGTACCAACGGCTGCCGGGCTCCTTCGCCAGAATCTCGCGGGAGACCAGCTCTACGCCGTCCTTGGTCACCCTTTCTCCGCAGCTCGTGCAGTATGTGCGGCCCGCGCGCGCGAACAGCAATCTCAGAAAGTCGGCTAACTCCGTGGTCGTGGCCACGGTCGAGCGGGGATTCTTGGTGGTGTTCTTCTGTCGGATCGCGACAGTCGGGGCAACGCCGAGCACTTCGTCGGCATCGGGCCGCTCCATGCGCTCGAGGAATTGCCTAGCGTACGAGGAGAGAGACTCCACGTAGCGTCGGCGGCCTTCGGCGTAGACGATGTCAAAGACCAGCGAAGACTTGCCCGAGCCCGAAACGCCGGTTACGACGATGAGCTGGTTGTGGGGCAGGCGCAGGCTGACGTTCTTGAGGTTGTGAACCCGTGCGCCGCGGATCTCGAGGTATTCCTGTGGCACCGGCAATCGGTCCCGAATGCTGGGGGAGGATCGCCGCGAATTGTCGCAGCAGCCTCATTATATCCCGCGGACTGGCCCCTCCCGCACGGCAGCGCCGCTCCCACGGTCCCGCCAAGCCGCTTGTGGGTGGAAGTGTTCAACACGGCCGTGAGTAGCGCTACACTGGAGGATAGTGGGGCTGCGCCATTCTCGCGGCCGCTGGGAGGATGTATCCGATGCAACGATTCTTGACGCTGGCTCTGGCCGCGTGTCTGTGCGCGGCGGGCCTGCTGGCCCAGCAGCCGAACTTCAAGTCCCAAGAGGAAATCGACGCCTTCATCGCCGTCCAAAATGCTGCCACCGTGCAGGAGCGAGCCAGCGCTGGCGCTACGTTCATGGCGACCTACCCGGACAGCGAAGCGGCCGGTCTGGCCGCATATATGGCGATGCTGTCCTACCAGCAGATGAACGACTTCGAGAATATGCTGCTGTATGGCGACATGGTGCTGGCGAACAATCCCGCACCGGGCGTGGAGGCGGGCACGCTGATCTCGCTGGCAGGTGCGATCCCCACGCGCACCCGGGAATTCGATCTCGACAAGGAAGAGAAGCTCGCCAAGGCCGAGGACTATGCCAAGAAAGCGATGGGTCTGATCCCGACGTTGGCCAAGATGGACCCCAACATGACGGACGACGAGTGGCTGGCCACGCGCAAGGAGTTCATGTCGCAGTGCCACGAGGCCTTGGGCAGCGTTGCCATGAAGCGCGAGGACTTCGCCGGGGCCGAGGGTTCGTTCCGCCAATCCTTGGAAATGTCGGCCAACCCAGTACCGTTCACGGTCTATAACCTGGCGGTGGCTCTGTCCAAGCAGGGCAAGAATGAAGAGGCGTCCCAGCAGGCTGACCAATGCAGCGCGTTAGGGGGTTTCCTAGATGGTGCCGGAAACGATCTCTGCGCAGAACTGAAGCAGGGTCTCTAGGCCAGTCGAGTCAGGCCTATGGTGCCCGGTGATGCCGACCTGAGACGTCTCACGGACCGGCTCGGCTATTGCTTTCACGAAGTTGACCGCTTGCGGCTGGCTTTGACGCACCGCTCTGCCGTTCGTGGTGCAGAAGGTTCTAACGAAAGGCTGGAGTTTCTCGGCGACACCGCACTCGACTTGTGCGTTGGCGAGGCGCTGCTGGATCGTTTTCCTAAGGCCGATTCAGGCGAGTTGACCAAGCTCAAGTCGCTCTACGTCAGCAACGAACACTTGGCTGGTGTAGCCAACCGGCTGGACCTAGCAGAATTCCTGCAGGTCGGAGGCGGGCAGCGCTTGGTTGGCGACCGGACCGAGCAGCGAATCTTGGCGAACGCTTTCGAGGCCGTGCTTGGCGCGGTGTATCTCGATGGCGGCATCGTTGCGGCGAAGAGCGTCGTTGCCCGGTGCATGTTCTCAGCCAAGTCGTTGGATGCCCTGGACCGTTCGCCTGACGACGGGAACCACAAGGCCGCACTGCAAGAGTGGCTGCAGGCACGCCACCGCGAACTGCCGCGGTACTCCGTAGTGCGCACTGAGGGAGCGGGGAATCGACCGACCTTCTGCGTCGAGGCCCGTAGCGGAGAGTTTGTAGGGACTGGTATCGGTCCCAGAAAGCGGGCCGCCGAGAGCGAGGCCGCCGAAAGGCTATTGCGGCTACTGACCGAAGCCGAGATGCCCGAGCCCGGCTCAATCGCGGGAGCAACGGTCAGGTCGAGGGCTTGAGAGCAGTGCGCCTGTGTGCTCTTCTGTTGTGCTTGGTGGCGCAGCTGGCCTCGTCTGCGGTCGACGAGGCAGCCTCGCTGTCAGCCGCGCGGAAATTCCAGCAGATCGCAGAAAAGTCCCTGCCCAGCGGCGCAGAAGTGGAGTTCTCCGAAGACGAGTTGAATGCGTTTCTGAAGATCCATGGTGCGCTCTCCTTGCCGGATGGTGTCAAAGATCCGGAATTATCGCTGCGCGAGAGGGGAGCGGTTCTTGGGGCGCAGATTGACCTAGAGGCCGCGGGAGACGCGCTAGAGAGCCTGCCGGTGTTGATGCGGCTACTGCTGAAGGGGACTCGCGAGATCTTGGTGGATATCGATTTCGCCATCGAGGACGGACGCGGATCGCTCAAGCTGGTCTCAATGCTGGTTGAGGGCGTTGAAATCCCCGAATCCGTTTTGGCTTGGTTCATCGAAGCGTACGCCCCGCCGGAGTTTCGGCCCTACCTGATGGGTGAAGAGGCCGAAGTACGCATCGGGCTCAGCGCGTTGAGCTTGGAGCCCGGGCGAGCGATTGCCATTGTGGAGTAGGTTTTCCAAACGGTGGAGCAAGCAGTGCAGGGTCGGCGGATCCTCAGCTACATGCGCGAGCGGGAGGGCGAAATCATCGCCTTGATCCGAACTCTGGTGGAAATCGAATCCCCGACCGGCGACAAGGCGGCGGTCGACCAGATGGGCGATGCGGTGGCAACTGCAGCCGAGGACATTGCAAGGGTGACGCGCTTGGCGCAGTCGGAGCACGGGGACCACTTGCGCATCGAGTTTGACATTCCCACCAAGGCCGATGGCCAAGTGCTCGGGTTGGGACATATCGATACCGTGTGGGGAGTCGGGACCTTGCAGCGCATGCCTTGGAAGCAGGCGGACGGGCGGCTCTGGGGCCCGGGTGTCTTCGATATGAAGGCGGGCGTGGCGTACTTGATTTTCGCGGCTCGGGTACTCCGTGATCTAGGCCTAGAGGCGCGTCGTCGCTTTGTGGTGCAGCTAAACTCCGACGAGGAGATCGGAAGCCCTTCCTCCACGCCGTACACACGCGAGGAGGCCGCTCGGAGCGCGGCCGTCCTGGTTGCCGAGCCGAGCGCCGGGCTGGAGGGGAACCTCAAGACTTCTCGCAAGGGCGGGGCCTCATTCGAGGTGTCGGTCGATGGTGTCGCCACACACGCTGGGTTGGACTTTGCAGCCGGGGCGAGCGCAATTCTAGAGGTCACCCGCCAGATTCAGACAGCATCTTCATGGACAGATCTGGAGCAGGGCGTGACAGTCAATCCGGGCCTTGTGCGCGGAGGATCGGCTTCCAACGTGGTGGCTGAACATGCTTGGGCGGAGTTTGACGTCAGGTTCGCCACCCGCGAGCAAAGCTCTCGCATAGAGGGGCTTTTTGCAACGCTAGGCCCGGTGGACCCTCGCTGTACCGTTACCGTATCGGGAGGTGTCAGGAAGCCGCCCTTGGAGCGAAGTTCTGGTGTCGTCCGGCTATTTGAGCGCGCCAAGGCGATTTCTGATCAATTGGGTGTCGATCTCGGCGAAGCATCGGTGGGCGGTGGTTCCGACGGCAATACGACGGCCGCGATGGGGATTCCGACGCTTGACGGACTAGGAGCCGTAGGCGAAGGCGCGCACGCGCTGCACGAGAGCATCTTGGTGGACCGCATCGCTGACCGGGCCGCCTTGATTGCGACTCTGGTTCAAACGCTCTAGCTTATTGGATCGATGGGCCTGCCTTGCCGAGCAGACGCATTCTCGCAAATGAACTTGCGGAGCGGCCCCAGTGCTTCGAGGTCGAGATCCCTGTATTCTCGCTTGTGAGCCTTGCTGACCGACCGATGCGGATCGCGCCTCGTTGCCAAGTATGCGCGAGCCGGTAGATGGTCCGGTAGTTGCACATTCCAGGGCCAAATCTCAACGAGAGCCGGGTGATCACGCGCTGTTGTCGCGATACTGATGCCTTGCTTGAGTCGCATCGCGGCTGCCTAACACTGGACGAGGCAGTGCCATCATGACAGATTCCGTTCAGAGAGGGATGTCACAGGTATTGAATATGAACCTGAGTAAATTTACTAGGTATAATAATTGAAACTGCTGCTATGTTCGCCCGACCACTTGTCTCGGAACTTGTCAAGCGAATGCGAGAAATACCGGGATCGATCATCTACGTCTCTGGGCCTCGGCAGACCGGCAAGACGACCGCCACTCGCCAAGCGCTGGCCAAGGTCGGCATACCGTATAGGTACTGCTCCGCAGATGCAGGCGAACCAGTTGCATACTTCGGAATGCCACCAAGGCTGGACTCGGAAATCGCACCCACGGCCATGAGGGATGGCTCTTGGATCGTCCAAAACTGGAACCGCAGCCGTATCGACGCTAGGCGGTCCGAACGAGGCTTCGTGCTGGTGTTGGATGAGATCCAGAATGTTCCCGACTGGTCGTTAACGGTAAAGGGGCTTTGGGACGCAGACCGATTCGAGAACTTGCCCTTGAGGGTCGTGATACTGGGCTCGGCTCACCTGCGGCTGCAATCCAGCCTTCGCGAGAGCCTCGCGGGTCGCTTCGAGCCGCTCCGCTTCACCCACTGGTCTCTTGCCGAAATGTCCGAGGCGTTCGGCTTTGACACGGAATCCTACGTGTACTTCGGAGGCAGTCCAGGGGCAGCGAAATTGATTCACGACGAGGAACGCTGGCGGCGGTACGTGCTGAGTTCACTGGTGGAGGCAGCCATCGAGCGGGACATCCTTGCGATGACACGGATCCGAAAGCCGGCTCTCTTCAAGCAACTGCTCGAGTTGGGATGCGAACTGTCCGGTCAGACCGTCTCATTCAACAAGTTGCTTGGACGGATGCAGGATGCCGGCAATACGACGACACTAGCGCGCTATATCGATCTACTGTCAACGGCCGGCCTGCTGTCCGGCATCGAGAAATACTCTGGAAGCCGGATATCAATCAAGGCTTCCAGCCCCAAGCTCAATGTGTTCAACACTGCCTACCTGTCCGCGTTTTCCGATTACAGCTTTGCCAGCGCGAAGGCTGATCGCGTCTTCTGGGGCCGACTGGTCGAGAGCGCCGTCGGAGCCCATCTGCTGAATTCGACTACTGGCAACACGCGAATCTACTACTGGCGAGATGGGAACTCGGAGGTCGACTTCGTGCTCCGCAGCGGAAGGAGGTTAGTAGCGATCGAGGTCAAGAGCGGGGATCGCCTACGCAGCACCCGCGGCATGAAGGATTTCGCAAACAGGTATTCACCACTGAAGTGTGTCGTTGTCGGAGCCGACGGGATTCCGCTGTCCGATTTCCTTTCGGTGCCTGCCAGGCACTGGTTCGGAGAAACGTGATGAAATTCGTCGCACGGACTTGCAGAGAACTGACCCCCGATGATCCTGCGGGCACCGGTGAGGCGTTCAGTCTGGAAGAGTTGCAAGATATCGGGGCCTTCGTATTGCTGGGTGCGCCCGGCTCCGGGAAAACCACGCTGTTCAGAGAGGAAGCCCAAAGGACGGGTGGAGTCTTCGAGTCGGCACGCGACTTCATCACATTTGTTGATCGTTCGGAATGGCATGGAAGAACGTTGTTCATCGATGCCCTAGACGAGAGGCGGAGCGAGTTACCTGGCTCCACGCATCCGCTGGACTGCATCCGTTCCAAGCTTGACGGCCTCAAACGGCCCAAGTTTCGCATCTCGTGTCGCGATGCCGACTGGCTAGGAGCCAGCGACCGGGATCCCTTGGAACGGGTTTCGCCGGACGGTTTCGTGCGACTGTTCCGCTTGGACCCATTGGATGAAGGCGGCATCCTAGGAATTCTTGCCGAGATCCTCCCAACTGGAACCCCCGAGGAGTATGTGGAGGAGGCCCGTTCCCGGGGGATCGAGTACCTGCTCGATAACCCGCTGACGCTGAAGTTGCTCGTGGACGCCTCCGCATCCCATGGGTGGCCCGCATCCAGAATGGAGACGTACGAACGTGCATGCTCGGAGCTGGTGAAAGAGCTAAGCAATGAAGAGCGCCCGGCGAATCCCAATCAACTGTCTAGTGCAGAGTTGCTAGAGGCGGCTAGTGAACATTGCGCGATTCAGCTGATGACCGGCAGCGATGGCTGCTCCGAACGGTGTGTACGTGCGGGCGAACATTTGATTCCGCTACAGGAGCTTGACCGGGACGCTCGCGATGCGGCTCGCCAAGCGTTGCACACAGGTCTGTTTTCCGGGGCGGATGGCATGACGCCAGTCCATAGGCAAATCGGGGAGTTTCTCGCAGGACGCCACTTAGCAGATAAGGTACGCGCGGGCACTCCCCTTAGTAGGCTCCTCGCCCTCGTCACCGGCCATGATGGCCATGTCGTGTCGGCACTGCAAGGGACAACGGCGTGGCTCGCAGCTCATTGCAGGGAGAGCAGGGCGTCAGTGATAGAACGAGACCCCGTAGGGGCTCTCCTTTACGGTGACGTCTCCGGGTTTGCACCCGAGGAGAAGATGCTTCTCGTTCAGACCGTAGCCTGTCATCTGGAGCGACACTCGGGACTGCGGGAGATATTCCACAGATGGAATCCGCGTCTGGCAGACCTGGCAACGCCCGATATGGCCGAACGGTTCCGGGCGGTGCTTGGCGGACCGGAAGGGGACAGCACAAGCCTTTGGGCAAAGTTCCTCGTCCTGAGAGCACTGCAGGTAGGCCCGGTAGTGCCCGGGCTCGCCGCCGACGCGTTGCGGCTGGTGAGGAGGCACGGCTGTCACCATGACGTGAGGAGCGAAGCCCTGGATGCATACATCCGGCAAGGCAAAGGAGTCGAGAACTACTTGAGCGTGCTGGCTGAGCTACTGATGGACGTTTGGCACGAGAAGATTTCCGACCCAGAAGACGAACTCCTTGGGGAACTTCTGACGAGGCTGTACCCCAATGCCCTTAGCGCTTCGCAAGTTGTTTCGCATCTGAGATCGCCCAAGAACCACCGGTTCGGTGGGACATACTGGCGATTCTGGAGCCTAGTCGTTGCCGAAGAGACTGATCCGCGACGCATCGCGGGATTGCTCGATGCCTTTGCGGACAGAAGAGAGAGCATACGGAGCGAATTCGAAGGATTCGGATTCGAGCGACACGGGCCGGTATTCTTTACGATTCGACACTTGCCTGCGACACTCATAGCCCGCTATCTGGAGTGTTTCGACAGCCGGATAGACTTGTCTCGCCTGTATGGCTGGCTGGAGGTAGTATCCGACGGGCAATTTTTTCGGATTGCATCGACTGAGCGCCAAACAGTACAGAAATGGCTCGAGAACCGTCCGAACATTCAAAAGACCCTTATTCGTATAGCAGCCGAGAGCAGTGCGAATGAAGGGCGGTTCAAGCAGGTTGTCGATCGTGCGCAGAAACTCCTGCTCGACTCGGAGTTGCCGCCAGATCTTGAACTATGGTGCCTAGACCAGAGCAAGTTGGCATCCGATTCGGGCGTGTCGGCGGTGTTCAGCCAGACTGCCGACACATTAAATCGCAGGCGCAGTTCGAGCTCGGTTCCGGCAGGGAGGGCCGAGCGACGGTGCCAACAGGATAGTAGCTCCAATCTGACGCTCGAAGAGGTACTTGCCGATGACGGTCCGGTCGAGTGGCTGAGGCCACTGTCTCGTGACGGCTCGGCCGATCCGGAAAGAATTGACGAGCAGCAATGGCGAGCGCAGGCGCGGGAGAACTTTCGACTTATCGCCGAGAATCGGAGCAAGCCAGCATTCCTAGAGTGGCTGGCCGAAGTGTATTTTGGCAACGACTACTCCGCGGAGGGAGCGAGTCCCAAGGAAAGGCTGCTTGCCCGACTGGAACACGCGACTCTGGTTGAGGCGGCGATCGCGGGCTTGAGGGGAACGGTCAGTCGAGACGACACGCCCACAGAGGAAGACGTGCTGAAACATCATGCCCAAGGCGACTGGTATCGCCTAGCCTTGCCATTCTTGGCTGGAATGGAGGAGATCCACCAGTCGTCCGGCGGTGCAGTCAATACCTTCGGCACATCGCAGCTCCGTCTCGCGCTTGCGTTTCACTACACGAAATGGCGACAGCACCCGGCCCCATATGAGACGGGAATGGGAGAGAACGGGGGGGGCGAGGTGCCGCGGTGGTACAAGCAACTGCTAGACTCCGACCCGGATCTAGTTGCAGATGTGCTGGTTCGAACCGTACGGGCGGAGGTCCGGAAGGGCTTCGTGCTGTACAGCGAGCTTTGCAACCTCTTGCGGGAAACAACATATTCGAGCGTCGCACGCCGTGCCTCGCTGCCCCTGCTGAAGTTGATTCCCGTCCGGTGCACGGCACCGCAACTCGACGGACTTGAGCTGGTTTTGCAGGCGGCGTTGCGTCACTGCGAGAAGAAGGAACTAGAAGAGCTGATTGAAGAGAAGCTTGCCAGAGCGAGCATGACTGTCGGGCAACGGGTGTATTGGCTTGCGGCCGGTCTCTTCCTTGCTCCGACCAAGTATCGGAAGCGCCTCGAAGACTTTGTCTCTTCCGACGAGGAGCGGATCGGGCATCTCGGGAAGTTCGTGGCGGGAGAATTTTTCGATTCGGATTGGCGGCTTCCTGTCGAGTCGCTTGACGTACGGTCGCGTGAGGCAATCATTGCACGTGTAGGTCGACTCCACAGACCACTCAGCGTTCATACCCGAGCAATCGGGGAATCGGCGTTCGTCCAAGTCCTAGTCGAACGGCTCGGTAGCGACCCGAGTGCAGAGGCGACAGGGGCTCTTGAGAGGCTGTTGGAGGTGCCGGAGCTCGAGGCCTGGCGCGCGGCGCTTCAGCAGGTACGGCGGCGTCAAGCGGAGGTGCGCCGGAATGCGTCCTTTACCTACCCTTCCATTGAGGCCGTCCGTCAGACGCTTGCCAACAAACGGCCCGCGAATGCTGCAGATCTCGCAGCCTTGGTGACCGACCGGCTCGAAAGGCTAGCACGGGAGATACGGGACGGCAATGCGTCCCTTTGGCGGCAGTTCTGGAACGAAGAGAAGGGTGGTGTCCGAATGACTCCAAGACATGAGGATCTCTGTCGGGATCAATTGCTCGGGCTGCTGAAGGGGGGAAGCCCGGCGGGGCTTGGCTTGGAGTGGCAACCGGAAGGCCGCTATGCTGACGACAAGCGGGCAGACATACGCGTTTTGTTCGAAGCGGTCAATGTCCCTGTTGAGATCAAGAAGAGCATGAATGCTGAGCTTTGGACGGCTGTCTCTAAGCAGTTAGTGGCGAAGTACACCCGGGACCCAGCGGCAGAGGGCTACGGGGTGTACGTGGTGCTTTGGTTTGGTGTGCAACAAAACGTGCCGATGCCTCCGAGGGGAACTCGCCCCCGGAGCGCTTGCGAACTGCGAGGGATGCTTCAGGAGGGTTTGCGCCATGACGAACGGATGAAGATATCGATAGTGGTGCTCGATGTCGAGGAGTCCAGTACGGAGTAGGCCGAGGCTGCGAGCGGACCGGGCGGAGGGCACTGCTCACAAGTGCAGTGCGCCTGTGTCTCTGTTGCATTGCTTGGTGGCGCAGCTGGCTTCTTGGCGGTCGACCAAACAGTCTCGCTGTCGGCCGTGCGGAAGTTCAAACAGATCGCGGAAAAGCCCTTGCCCTGCGGCGGTGGCGTTCTCGGACGCCGAGTTGAACGAGGTTGTGAAGATCCCTCGCGCGCTCGCCTTACCTAATGGGATCAAAGACGCGGAGTTATCATTGCGCAAGAGTGGATCTGTCGGCCGCTGGTCGACCTTGAGGTTGTAGTGTCGGCGGCACTGCAGGCAAGAGTGGAATCTCAGCCCTCCCACTGATCGGCCCTTGTGCCTGCGGACTACCTGAGTGGCTACCCGTTCTCTTCCAAGACCTCTTTCAGAGAAGCGCTGCGCGACCTAGGCCACGCAACGGTCGCGCGCTCAATCAACGCTGCAACCGGATTCAAGTCGTTGGCATGAACGGAAAGTCCAAGACGGACGGCTGCGAACAGAATACTCCCACCACCGGCGGTTGGATCGAGGACGGCTGTCAGCCCACCCACGGAGTTCATGAGCCACTCAACTTCCTCAGTCGGACGGTATTTGAGCGCTCGAGAATACCCGTAGGCGTTGGCCCCTAGCCGCTCTCCTTTGCGATCAGCGGCCGCGATGCGTCCCTTGGCTGCAGTCGGACCGCCGTGAATCCCAGGTGCGTGCAGGAACATTTCCCTGTCTGCATCCACTGGCAGTAGCGATGCGAGTACGGCCGCACGAGATGCCACCAGCGGCCGCCGAGCCCACCACTCATGCAGATAGTACGTAGGTGGAAGCGCGGTCATGGATCGACGCTCCCGTGTACTCTCTTCGCCTATCTCAGCGATTGGCAACCAGCGTTCGATCAGGCGAGTGTCGGACATGGGCTCAGAATCTTGGATGAGGTCTTATCGAGTAGACGCAATCTCGCGTAGGAATGCACGGAGCGGTTCCAGCGCTTGGTGGTCGAGATTCCAGTATCTCCGCAACGCGGCATCGCCGACTGAAAGGTGCGGATCTTTCTTGGTTGCCAAGTAAGCCTGGGCACGAGCCTTGTGCGGTCTGTGCGCAGGCTTGCCGAGGTGTTCTTTAATACACCGAAAGAAAGTGTCGATGCAGCCCTCTCCTTGTCGCCACGAAGCGTTTCGTTCAGCAGTGTCTCAAGCATGCCGGCTCGGTTCTCGCTAGGAAGGATCATTACTGCTATCGCCGGACGGTCGCCGACTAGCTGTCTGGCAACTTGAGGAACCGGGAGTTCGACGCCCTTCAAAGACCCTTGAACACTTTCGAATGCACCTCTAGAGCAACTCTCGGCATCACGAACGATCCCGATGCTGGTGACGCGAGAGAAGTCCGGGCCATTGACAAATGCCCGCAAGAAATTGCGTAAATCCGTTACGCCTCCAAAGTCTTGGATCTGGACATTCGTGATCCCTAGATGTCCGATCAACGCATTGAAGAATCCCTCCGAGTCTTTACCCTCGACGAGAAGCTGCACATCGGATTCGATCTTTCGGGGTGAACGACGCACGGGTTAGCGAACCTCCAAGTCATGTTCGATCGCCGCCTCGACCGTTTCCGTGTCGTACGTTACGCACAGGCTGGACCCGTCGTTGGTTCGGTCCAGCCGATGAAGCCGCCACTCGTCGCTGAGAGCCTCGTGAGCTGCCATGACGCACTCATAGCTGTGAGTAGTCGCGACAACCTGTGCGTCGAACTGTAGTGCGGCCTCTTCCACGACAGCCCACACCTTGTTCATGATGGAGTGGTGGAATCCGTTCTCGATCTCGTCGACAAGCACGACTCCGCCCGGCACAATGGACATTGCAAGCACAATTCTGGCGATCCGCATCACCCCTGCCCCCATTGCCGACAGCGGAGTAAGCTCGGCTAAACCGATATCGCCACAGATCATTGGAGTGCCGGTAGCGGAGTTGTCTTCAACACTCTTCAAGCTTGGTTCGACAACCTGTAACGCCTTAGTCAACAAGTTCCCCTTCTTGTGCGCGCGCAGCTGTCCCAGGCGGACTGCGTCTTCTTGGGCGTTTCCAGTGCCCAAAGACAGATAGATCGCTTGGAGCGGAATGTCGCGGTCTGTGCTCACGGACTGGTGACCGTGCTCTGTCACGCGTATATCGCACGTCTCTCGCGCCTTGGCGGTTCCCCATGAAAAATGCAGCGCCCATGGATCAGCCAGCTGTTCGCCAAGGTCAAGAGAAACTGGCTCTTGTGCGTTGTCAGCTACCCCTTGAGCCACCTGCCGAGTTGGGAAGCGGTAGGGTTCTAGGGTCTCGGAAGAGTCTCGTCGCTCCAAAGAGATGGCTAGCGCCAAGGGGCCGAGATGGGAATGCGCCCCACTGATCTCGATAGTCCGCTGCATGTTGAGTTGCGAGAACAGCGGTTTCCAATAAGACGTTGGCACAACGCCAGGTGCTCTCGATCCTTCGCTGATCCCGCGAATCCCTTTGACATCTAGGACACGTTTCGGGTCGCCAACGCTGGCGAGCAGATACATAGCCTCAAGAACGGCTGTCTTGCCCGTGTTGTTTCGCCCGGCGAGGAGATTGATTCGCTTCAATTCTCCGATCTCTAAATTGTCGAACAGCCGGAAATTCTTAATCCGCAGACTCTCGAACATCGACGCTCTCCCGAACGAATCGCCTCACGTGATGCAGCGGCTACCGATCTCGAGCACCCTTGCCTTGGCCGGACAGGCATGGGAGTCAACCTCAGTCAGTGAGCTTGCTGAAAGCACTGTGGGTTCAGTGGTCGGGTGCGTGGTCTGCCTTAGGTTCACAGCTTCATTCTCAACCCTTGTGAAGAACCGAAATGCCCCGCGAACGCCGGACAGGCTCCCGCTTGGTACCACGGCGAATCCACGGCACCGCGCACATGGACCGCCGACGAAGCTGTCGGCCTGGGGGACGAAGCACCAGGACCTGCGCGTCTACTGCCGGTACGCTGCGATCCTTGGCAGTGGGATGCCATCGGCACGGCCAACCCTGCGCCCGGGCGCGGTTCCGAATCGGAAGCGGAGAGTCTCTGCTCGTCGTTCGCAGTGCATCGTTGGCATGCATTCGTAATCTCAGGCCGCGGTACACTTGCCGTTTTCGAGTGTCTCATATGAAGAAAAACAGTTCGTCGCAGCGCGGATGCTGCTCAATGAACCCGCGGCTGCGAATGCCCGGAGATGTGATGTGACTGTTCCGACAATCTTCGACACCTGCCGTCCTCGCCCTGATGTGCTCGACGGTAAGATTGCCGACGCAGATTTCGCGGCCGATCTTGCCTTGGTGTTAACGGGCCGAGCAAGTGCAGGATATCGGGATCGGCCTTGAGGGTGCTCTTCACTGGGCCACTCCGGGGAGCTCATTGAGTGTCGCCCACCGTTCTTGTGGATACCAGACGACAGCGAGGCTGGCTGCGCGAAGCGTAGTAATGGTGCTGGAGTTGCATCCAAGGAGGGTCGAACCGGAATTGGATGTCAGTCTTGTTTGTTACAGGCTGGATCAGGATGTCTTGGAGTCACGGATATCACGCTCGGCTCCTCAGGGGTTCTGGTGGTGACTGCACTCTCTCAGGCGGCTAACGACGTGCGATCACCCGCACTGACTTGACGGTGAGCGCGGCAATTGCCACTAAGAAGCCCAGCATGGTGATCGGCGGCAGCGATCCAGGCCAGCTCGACAGGTCGAGCCAGCCCTTGTAGCCCATCGCGAATGTGTGGCCAGAGGCCAGCGCTAGAGTGGCGTAGCCCATGTGTTGTGCCCTTAGCCAGCGCTCCATGCCAAGCGCGTCGTACATGTAGGGCAGGGTGGTGATCGCCGGGAACAATAGGCAGCCGTAGGCGAGGACACCGCATAGGAACGTGACTTCGCCCGTCAGATTGAGCTTGCCGGACGCCGCGAAAAACTTTTCATAGTATGCGGGGGTTAGCAAGATCATTGACATCAGCGCGTGCATCGAGATCATTCCGAAGCCGGCCAAGCCGAAAAACTTAGCTTTGGCCCGCACCAGTTCAGTGCCGGGCGTGCCCCCGAACACCTTGCCGACCATGTAGGCCATTGCTATGAACACGACTCCGCCGAATGCAGCCGACTTATTGACGATGTAGAGAGGCAGGTGCGTCCACTCCACGCCTTTGAATACGTTGTAGCGAACGATCGCGTAGACGAGGCACACACCCCAGACCGCCAAGACCCAAGCAGTGCGCTCTCGGCACGGCAGGCGCAGGCTCGAACCTGGATTGGTCCGCATTCGTGGGTGATTGGCCGACGAATCGGATGGCATAGAGAGAAAATGATACTCCAAGCAGTCACACGTAACGCAAGTGTGGTGCGTGCGATCCGCGTTGCCCCGCGCCAATGGAGACTATGCCCCGCGGTGCCGGACATGCGGCCACGAACCGGTCAGGACCGGACGTTCCGATCATTCCCTTACAACGAAGGCAGATACCGAGCCTGCCACCCTGTCTCAGGCCGACGAAGCTACCCCGAGGGACGTGCAGCCGGGCAAGGGCGAAGCCAAGACCGGCCCGACCCTCCGTGGCGTATCATGGCACCGGTGAGTTTGCAGACCTACGACACTATCGCTGAGCAATACCGCGATTCCAAGTTGTTGGCATTCCGCCATTTCATCGAGCGCTACACCCTAATGGAATTGCTCGGCGACCTACACGATCACACGCTGCTCGACATGGCGTGCGGCGAGGGGATCTACGCCCGTCAGTTCAGGCAGGCTGGCGCGGCGGAGGTGACCGGCGTCGATA
This sequence comes from Bryobacterales bacterium, assembly GCA_965207255.1. Taxonomy (GTDB): domain Bacteria; phylum Acidobacteriota; class Terriglobia; order Bryobacterales; family UBA6623; genus VXMF01. The sequence goes on from OZ242276.1 coordinate 5,309,323, forward strand.
TCTCATCGGCAATGGTTTCCCTAGCCGAGGCTCAAGAGCGGGCGAAGCCAATTGGCTGCAGGTATGTCTGCGCGGATGCCACGGAGTTCAAGCCCGCCGCGCCGGTCGACGTGGTGACGGCCATCTATCTGCTCAACTATGCGCGCACACCGGACGAGTTGCAAGGCTTCATCCGCGCCTGCTTCGGTGCCCTTCGGCCCGGCGGTCTGCTCGTCGGCTTCAATGACAATATTCGACGGCCACCTAGGCCGGATGATGTATCTCTCGCCAAGTACGGGATGGAACGGACATGTGCAAGGCATCCGCCCCGCGAGGGCGATGCCATTCGGTATCGAATGACCAACCACGACGGCCGAACTTTCGAGTTCGAGAATTACTACCTGACGCCTGCGACCTGCGAGGCTGCTATGCGAGAAGTGGGATTCGACGACTTTCAATGGGTCGACGCGATGCTGGATCCGGTCGAGCGGAACAATCCTTTCTGGAACGACTTCATGGCGCATGCGCCTTTCACTGCCTTTCGCGCGACGAAGGCGTAGCTTGTCGGGCACGTGACAGCGTGGCGCTCGGGGTAGGGTCACGCGACTATGGCACTTGGTGGGTCAAGTGCTCGCTGGCCAACAGGATTGTCGGCGACACGGAAGTCCGGTACCAGACTTGCTGGAGCCGAGCGCTGGTTTGCGCGTCAGGTGGGATTTGGGTTCTTGTTCAGGGAGGTGGGCTTGATGGTCTGATCGCTCAACCTTGCTATACTGCCTCGGCGGCCGGGTTGCATCGCCAGAACTACACAATGCTGCTGTCACGCTGTCCCAGCCACCGCGACCACGCCGATCTTCGCTCAGCGAAATCGATCTCCCGCAGGACCGCCGAATTGGGTTTCGATCCTGTCTGAAGCGCTTCGACTCTTCGGGAACCTGTGGATGTCCAACGAGCGTGGTGCAGACTCGATTAGCACCACAGGCCTGCTGTCCGGAACCGCCCATGCATAGATCCATCCATCAACTTGTCTGCGCCTTGGCCTTGGCGGTAATCGTCCTGCCCGGCCAAGAGACCGTATCCGAGCGCTCGTCGGAACCATTCACTCTCAAGGCGGCCGTTGATCTGGCAGCTACGAACTTTCCCGCGATTCGTGCGTCGATGGCTCAGGTTGCGGAGGCAGAGAGCGGCATCGCCCTAGCGAAGACCGCATACCTGCCGAAGGCAGACATGCGCTTAGGCCTCAACTTTGCGACCCGCAACAACGTTTTCGGGTTGATCTTCCCAAACAATGTGATTCCCGGCATATCTGGACCTGTGCAGGACGAATCGACGATTACGAGTGTGTTCGGCAGCTCAGCCGGAGTCTTGTTGTCCTACGAGCCGTTCGACTTCGGGCTGCGGAAGGCAAATGTCCGGGCTGCGGAAGCGGTCCGGGCTCGCGCTGAAGCGGGCCGTGCGGTGACTGAGTACGAGGTGGAGCTTGCCGCGGCGGATGCTTATCTGCAAGCGGTTGCCTTTCGCCGTGCCGTGCGAGCCGCTGAGTCGAGCGTCGAGCGCATGGAGGTCTTCCACGCCTCGGTCGATGCGCTTGCTAAGACTGGGTTGCGACCGGGCGCGGATGCCTCGCGGGCGGCGGCGGAACTGGCCCGCTCGCGGTCAGACTTGATCCGTGCCCAACAAGCGGAGCAGATCGCGCTGGCACAGTTGGCGGAGCGGGCCGGGCTCGCGGGCAGTGCCTTAGAAATCAACCCTGCCGGCCTGTCGCGTGATCCACCGGCTGAAGAAACGCCGGAGGCCTCGCTGGATGCGCATCCGCTTGCCCTAGAGCGGCAAGCGGAAATTGAAGTCGGTGAGGCGCGACTTACTGCGCTGGAAAAGGAATGGCGCCCAAGGCTGCAAACTCAGTCCGCTGTGTACGGACGTGGGACCGGGGCCCGTCTAGACGGGACGTTCCACCGTATCGGATACGGATTGGCGCCCAGGCAAGCCAATTGGGCGGTCGGCTTCAACGTGGATTTCGACCTGCTGGAGTACAAGCAGAACCGGGCTAAGCGACGGGCGGCATCCCATCGTCTCGAGCAGGAGCGGGCGAGTCACGCTGTTGTGAAGCAGGAACTGCTCGGCGAAGTCGCTCGCGCGAAGATCGCAGTGGAAAGCGCGCGCAGGATAGCCCGGAACACTCCGACCGAGTTAGCCGCTGCACGGGCTCTCGAGACGCAAGCCCAGGTACGCTACAAGGCCGGGCTCGGCACGGTTGTGGAAGTGGCCGATGCCCAACGGCTGCTGCGCCAAGCCGAAGTCGACGATTCTCTCGCCAAGCTGGACATCTGGCGAGCGTTACTCGCGTTGGCGGCAGCGCAAGGCGACATGGCCGGCATGTTGACGGCGGCAAGCCTGTAAAAGGATTCAACCATGTGGCTGATTCATGCCGCTATGCGGCGACCGATCACCGTCCTGATGGTGATTCTTGGCGTTGCGCTAGCATCCGCGCTGGCGCTGACGCGGATGAAAGCGGATATCTTTCCGGACCTCGGCACGCCCGTAATTTATGTCGCCCAGCCCTACGGCGGCATGGACCCCGCCCAGATGGAGGGGTACTTGGTGAACTATTACGAGTACCACTTCCTCTACATTCGCGGGATCGACCATGTGGAATCGCGCTCGATCCAAGGTGCGGCTCTGATGAAGCTGCATTTCCACGAGGGCACTGACATGGCGACCGCGATGGCGGAGACGGTTGCACAAGTCAATCGCTCGCGCTCGTTCATGCCGCCCGGCACCGTTCCGCCGTTCATCATGCGCTTCGACGCGGGAAGCGTGCCGGTCGGCTATTTGGTCTTTTCCAGCGAGACCCGCGGTGTGGATGAGATCGCAGACCTAGCCCTGTTTCGCGTGCGCCCCATGTTCTCGCGCCTGGAGGGCGTTTCGGCGCCGCCGCCGTTCGGGGGCAGTGCGCGCAGCCTGGTTGTGAGGGTCGATCCGAACAAGCTGCGCAGCTACGGCATGTCGCCTGACGACATCGTCCAGTCGATTGCCCAGACCAACACGATTTCGCCATCCGGAAGCGTTCGAATCGACGACAAGAACTACCTCGCTCCCGTGAATTCGACCGTGGTGCAGGCCGCCGAACTGAACGATGTCCCGATTCGAAGCGGAGTTGGCCCGACGGTCTACCTGCGGGACGTGGGCTACGCCGAAGATGCTGCCGACATACTCACCAGTTACGCCTTGGTCGACGGCGCCAGGGCGGTCTATATTGCGGCAACCAAACGCGCCGATGCATCGACGCTGGAGGTGGTGCGGCGCGTCAAGGAAGAACTGCCGACGTTTCGGGCGGCGATCCCCGAAGACATCAATGTCACATTCGAGTTCGACCAGTCGTTTTACGTACTCAATGCGATTCAAGCCCTGACCACAGAGGGAGCGCTGGGGGCCCTCTTGACCGGGTTGATTGTCGTGCTGGCCTTGGGTAGCTTCCGCAGCGCGATCGTCGTTGTCCTAACGATCCCCATCGCCCTGCTATCGGCTACCGTGGCCCTTTGGGCGGCAGGGCAGTCGATCAATTTGATGACCCTCGGGGGGTTGACCCTCGCAATCGGGATTCTGGTCGACGAGTCGATCATCGCCATAGAAAACATCCACACGCACAGAGCCCAAGGCAAGCCAGTGGCAAAGGCTGTATTGGAGGCCAGCCGGGAGGTTGTCGTGCCGCGCTTGCTTGCCATGCTCTGTGTGGTTGCTGTATTCGCGCCGTCATTCTTCATGACCGGCGTGGCGCAAGCGATATTTGTGCCGCTGGCCTTGGCGGTGGCGTTTGCGATGATTTCCTCCTATTTCCTCGCCAGCACATTCGTGCCGGTGATGGAAACTTGGCTCCATCGGACGGCCAAGCCAGCTCCCGACGCCGCGCAGAACCGGCTCTCCACGTTGCAAGACCGCTATGGCCAGCTGTCCGCGCGTCTGGTCAGCCTGCGCTGGCCGATCTGCGGCCTGTACTTGGCGGGAACTGCCTGCATCCTGTTCTTCGTGGGCGGAAGCTTGGGGACCGACATCTTTCCGCGCATGGACACCAATTCGCTACAGATGAGGGTACGAGGTCCGTCAGGCACGCGTGTCGAGCGAACCGAGCGCATCGCTCAAGACGTCCTCGCTGCGGTCGGCGAGATCGTCGGCCCCCAAAACGTGGAGAAGTCGATTGCCTTTGTGGGTGTCCAGCCGTCGAGCTTTCCCGTCAATCTCATCTTTCTCTGGACGGGAGGACCCCACGAAGCCGTCATGCGAATCGCGCTCAGCCCGGACTCAGGGATTCCCACGGCCGAGGTGGAAGAAGAGTTGCGCAAGCGAGTTTCGGAGTTGGCCCCGGGGACACAGATAGCGTTTGAATCCCCGGATTTGGTCAGCCAGGTAATGAGTTTTGGCGCGCCCACGCCAATTGAGATTGCAGTGGCGGGCCCGAACCTTGCGGACAGCGAGGCCTACGCGCGCGAAGTGGTGTCGCGACTCGATGCGATTGACTATCTCCGAGATGTGCAGGTCGGCGAACTGCTCTCCTACCCGTCCGTCGAGATCAACGTCGACCGCAGGCGGGCAGCACAGCTTGATGTGAGCGTGGAGCAAGTCGGCCGGGCGCTTGCCCCTGCTACTTGGTCCAGCCGTTTCACCACCCCCGTGTACTGGGCCGATCCCAAGTCCGGGATCGCGTACCAAGTGCAGGTCGAGATCCCGCAGTCGATGATTCAATCCTTGGAAGATGTCGCCCGAGTCCCGGTCAAGAATGGGGCCTCGGTGCCGACTCTGGTCGGGGATGTTGCCGATGTCAGCTTTGGTGAAGCGGTCGGCGAGTACCACCGTTACAACATGCAGCGTATGGTTACAGTGACGGCGAATGTCGTGGGCCGCGATTTGGGCACTGCCGCTGCTGACATTCGCCGCGCGCTGGACGAACTGTCCGTGCCGAGGGGCGTCAACGTGAACGTGCGCGGGCAGGTCAGCCCCATGGAACTGATGACCGGCAGTCTCGAGCTGGGCTTGCTGCTGGCGATTGTCGCAGTCTTCCTGCTGCTCGCGGCCTACTTCCAGTCGGTCAGGGTGTCCTTCGTAGTAGTGACGGCGATTCCCGCCGTCTTGTCCGGTGTTGCTCTGGCATTGATGCTGACTGGCGTGACGCTCAATCTACAGTCCTACATGGGAGCGATCATGGCAATCGGGGTCTCCGTTGCCGACTCGATCTTGCTCTGCACCTTCGCTGAGAAGTATCGTCGCGGCGGGATGTCATCGATCGCTGCGGCGATCGAGGCTTCGCGGACACGGGCGAGACCGATCTTGATGACCAGCGTGGTGATGATCGCGGGCATGACTCCGCTGGCGCTAGGTTCCGAGCAGACAGCTCCGCTGGGGATCGCCGTGATCGGCGGACTGGTGGCATCGACGTTCACGGCGTTGGTTGCGATTCCCTCAGTCTTTGCAGTAGTGCAACGGAATGCGTCGGCCACTTCGCCATCGATCGATCCAGAGGATCCTGACAGTCCTTACTACGCGGCCCCTTCGATGCCCGAGATGCCCGCTGCTTAAGGGAGAATTTAATATGCGTATCGCCATTGTGATTGGGTTTCTGGCGGCTGTCGCGCCAGCCATCGGCCAAGAGGCTGGCAGCGTCCGGACTGAACTGACATCGGTTGTGTCTAGATCCTTGGACGAGACGACCACAATTCCGGGTGAACTCAAACCTTACCAGCGGGTAGACATCTATGCCAAAGTTACCGGATTCGTCGAGTCCGTCCACGTGGACCGGGGCTCGTTCGTGAAGGTTGGGCAAATGTTGGCTGAGATGAGTGCGCCGGAACTTGAAGCCCAGCGGGCCGAGGCCCAAGCGAAGATCCCGGTCGTGGCAGCGCAGCGAATTGAGAGTCAAGCGCGGCTCGCTGCCGCGGAAAGCACCCACCAGAGATTGGCGGAAGCAGCCAAGACACCAGGCGCTGTCGCCGCGAACGATGTCTTCTTGGCGGAGCAGGCGGTACAGGCCGAGCGGGCGCGGAGCGAATCCCTTGGCAATACGATTGCGGCCCACGAAGCGTCGGTCCACGCGCTTGAAGAGATTGAGAAGTATCTCGACGTGACTGCACCGTTTTCGGGTGTGGTCACTGAGCGGCAGGCGCATACAGGTGCGCTGGTCGGGCCGCAGGGGAGTGCTGGCAGGCCTTTGTTCACGCTCGAGCAAGTGTCACGCTTGAGGGTCGTAGTAGCTGTTCCGGAAGCGTTTCGGCAGAGCATCAGGACTGGGCAGAAGGTTCAGTTCAGCGTGGCGGCATTCCCTTCGGAAGTCTTTGCCGGGACTGTCGCCCGGCCGGCCTACGCGGTCGACCCCAAGACTCGCACGATGCCGGTTGAACTGGATTTCGACAACACCGAGATGAAGCTCACGCCCGGCATGTATGCGGAAGTGGCGTGGCCGATCCGGCGCATGGGCGAGACGCTCTTCGTTCCGCGGACGGCTATCAAGGAAACGACCGAGCAAATCTTTGTGATTCGAGTTAGCGGTGGCGGGGCAGAGTGGGTCAGCATCCGCCGGGGGATCGTAGACGATGATCTGACAGAAGTCTTTGGCGACCTTGCTGAAGGCGATCAGATTGTGCTGCGCGCGACGGACGAGATCAGGCCAGGCACGCAAGTCATGTCGCGATAGCGCTTGGGGGCCAGCGCGTCGGATCTGAATCTGGCTGTGCCCAAGCATTGTGTCAGTTGGAGGGAACGTTTCATTCTTCGAGTTTGCTTTCGGGCGATGCCTACACAAGTGTCTTAGAATTGTTCCTATCTGACTGCGACACGCTCGTGTGCAACTTCAAAGTTAGATAGTGCCGGGGATGCACACACCTGTCGTAGTTGATGTCGAATCTACCGGCTTTGGACGGCATGACAGGATCGTCGAGATCGCCCTCATTACGCTTGATCCTGTGACATGGGAGACTGTCGATGAGTACGATACGTTGATCAACCCGATCCGCGATGTCGGGCCGACTGGCGTACACGGTATCACTCCTTCGATGGTCGAGGCAGCTCCAACCTTTATGGAAGTCATAGGGGCCGTTGCAAAGCGTCTAGAAGGTTCCGTGCTGGTTGCTCACAACTTGACTTTTGACGCTAGGATGCTCGCGAACGAGTTCCAGCGATGCAGCGTCGCCATCGATTTAGGGACAGGGCATTGCACGTACCGAGCGACAAGAAAGAAGCTGATCGTAGCCTGTGAGGATTGCGAAATTTCTCTGTCTCACCAGCACCGCGCTCTGGCCGATGCACGTGCGACTGCAGAACTTGCGCGCCGCCTACGCCTTGCAAGAGATGCGGACCGTACCATGGCGGTAACAATCAACGACGCTCCCCCGATGGTCGCCCGCCACACGCTGCGTCGAGGACTAGTCGATACTGACTCGAGTCCGATGCATAGGATCGTTTCCCGTGCGTCCTACCCGAATTGTGATTGGTCGGTCCAGCAGTACCTGGACATGCTCGACTGGGTGCTCGATGATGGAGTGATCGATGCTACGGAACAATTGGAGATCAGACGGCTGGCAGACGATCTCGGGATCTCCGAGGAGAACCGTGCCGATGCGCATCGCGCGTACCTTGACTGCATCATCTCAGCCGCCCAGCGCGACGGAGTCATCAGCGCCGCCGAGCACAAGCTGATCGTACGGATCGCCACTCAATTGAAGGTGCAAGATGTAGCGATTCCCGAGACGAGTGCCGTCCCGCCCGTCGATACCATTCCGCACGGCAGCCGGATTTGTTTCACTGGGGGGGGCGAGGAGAGCAGGGACTGGTTGATTGCTATCGCGGAACACGCGGGCTTCGTGCCCGTCGGCTCTGTATCGAAGAAGGGATGCGATGTCTTAGTGGCGGCCGACGTTTCTACTTCCTCAGGGAAGGCGAGGACAGCAAGAAAATGGGGTATCCCGATCCTATCCGCTAAGGAGTTTGTTGAAAGGTATGGCGATGACTGACCGTGGCCTAGCTCGCTGCGGTCTAGTATCGGACCGCTTTGAGCGCCATCTTGGCCTACGCTGGGCTGTGGGTGTTTGAGCATGAGTGACTCGAATCGTTCGAATTCAAAGGCCGTAACCGGCACCCAGATCGTTATCGAGAGCCTCTTCGCGGTCTTGGCCCTTGGTGCAATCGTCGTCTTTGCACTGCGCCATGCTTCGGATCTAGGCCCTGAGTTTCGGAACCTCACCCTACTGCTGGATAACTTTGTCTGTTTCTTGTTTGCAGCCAAGGCTCTTTGGGATCTGGCGCGAGCTCCAGACAAGCTTCGATGGCTAAAGTGGGGCTGGGCGGATCTTGCCGCTTCAATTCCGGAAATCGAGCTCTTCCGCGCCCTGCGATTGTTGCGTCTCCTGCTGATATTTCGCCTACTACGCAGTACGACACGGAGCATTCATGGCATCGCAACCATTTTCAACGTTGAGCGCGCAAGGGCCGTAATCGCCACGGTATTCTCGCTGATAGTAATCTCTATAGTCACAAGCAGCGTTCTGATTCTTAGCGTTGAGAGCACTCATCAGGACGCGAACATTCGTACTGCGGAGAGCGCCATCCTTTGGGCTGTAGGAACCCTCTTTGGGGCAGAATCCAATCTCTTCGGTGACCACTACGCCGTGACCCTAGGGGGGCGCTTGCTCACGTTCTGGCTTGTCCTAATGTCGCTCGGGCTCATAGGCTCACTTGCTGGAGTCATATCTTCGTGGATCGAAAAGGAGCCGTCATCCGAATAGGCTTCGACAATCTGGCGGCAGCGGCTGCCCCGTTTGGGCAGTTGAGCCAAATTAGCACTTCCCTGGTCACCCCTTGGCGCATGACACTAAGCTTGAAGTCCCGGCGGCTAATTCGACACGAGAGCTTGGCTTCGTCGATGCCAAGCATGCGCAGCACCATCTCGAGCAAGTCAGGCAGTGTCCAGATCCCGCCGACCGCGTTGCAGCCATCCACGCCGTTGCCTTCGTAGATCTTTCGTGCTTTGGTCCCTTGGCTCGCTAGCCCCGAGCTGAAACCGAAACAATTGTGGCTGCGACCACTTGTTTCTGGGACGACCCAAGGCACTTCTGCCCAGTGCGAGTTTGGCCTAGCCTTGGATCGCGGCGAGAGAACGTATCACCGCTGCGGAAACGCCGGTGAGCCGCCAAGGTATGGTTGCGAGTCGAACAGTGCTCCGCGACCGTCAAGCCTCGGATCCTCCATTTCGATCAACGCTTGCGCCAAGCGCACCGCCAATTGTATGCGGGTCCTACGGTACTGCGGCTCATCCGCCACGTTGACCACCTGTCCGGGGTGGTTCTTGAGGTCGTACAACTCTTCAGCCGGACGTTTGGCGAAAGACAGATCGTAGTACCGCTTGAGCTTCGGATCGTTGCGGTTTTGCCATAGGAACCATTTGGTCGGGCCGTTGTCGCAATCAGCCAGCCAAGCGTTGGGCACCTGTGCGTTTTCGTAGTCAGGCGTCCCGGCTGGCCAGCGATCAGGCTCGTAGTTGCGGATGTAGAGGAACTCGTCCGTGCGGATCCCGCGGGCCGGATAACCTCCGAGCTGCGGCGCTTCCTGTGCTACCACATGGCGCTCGCGCCCGAAGAGGATGTGATCGCGGTCCGCTGACACGCGGCCAGACTGGTCCGACCTGAGGATCGACAGCAGCGAGCGACCGGTCATCTCTTCCGGTACCGCAAGCCCCGCCACATCCAGGAACGTCGGTGCTATATCGGTGGTTGACACAAAATCAGTGACTGTCCGGCCTCCGGGAATAGTGCCCAGCCACATGATTGCCATCGGCACCCGCGTACCGGAATCGTACAGGTTGCCCTTGGCCCTGGGGAAGGGCATGCCGTGGTCCCCGGTCATCACGATCAAGGTGTTTTCGAGTTCGCCCATTTCTTCCAGCAGGCTGACCAATTCGCCCACATCGCGATCAAAGCGCTGGACCTCGAAGTAGTAGTCAGCCACATCGCTGCGCACCTCCTCGGCATCGGGGAAGTGCTCGAATAGATGCACGTCCTCAAGCTTGACACCGCTTTCCACTCCCGTGCCCGCGGTGTAGGGGCGATGCGGGTCGCTCGCCCCGAACCAGAGGCAAAACGGCATATTCTTCGGTCGCGCCTCAAAAAAACCGCCTACGCTGTCGAAAATCTTGCCCGCCGGGCTGACGCCGGTACGCGGATGCGTACCCGGCCCCCAGCCTTTGCGGTAGCTTCCGACAAAATAACCCTCGGCAGCCAGCAGCTTGGGATACTCGGGCTCAGTCGATGGCCAGACGCTCCACAGGTTGCCAGCAGGGCCCAGGCGCCAGAACTGCTGGCCGGTGATGATCGCCCCGCGGCTGGGTGTGCATGAGGGCGATGAGATGTAGGCATGCTCGACAAGTACGCCATCGCGTGCCAGCCGGTCGAAAGTGGGTGTCTTGACACCCTTGTCCCCATAGGCTGAGGCATGCGGCCAGCCCCAGTCATCCGCGATGGCAAAGACGATGTTCGGTTGCGCTTGTGCGACCTCGGGCAGCCCCGCGCAGATCCCAGCCAATGCAAGGAGGAGACCAAGTCTTAGCTTCATAGCCCATCACGATAACACGGGCAATTGCGTGGCTCGCAGGCGTTCCCGGGTGGGCCGCGTCGACACCTACGGGATGAGCAACAGCTTGCCCATGGTCTTTCTTCCGGCCAGCTGCGATTGCGCTTCGCCGGCATCACTGAGCGGAAACTCACCTCCGACATGGATGCGCAAGTCGCCATCCTCGATCCACTGGAATATTTCGGAAGCGCGCCACATGAGGTGCTCGCGGCTGGAGATATAGGCGAAGAGCGACGGGCGTGTGAGGAACAGCGAGCCCCGTTTCGTGAGTTCCAGCGGAGCGAGTGGGGGCACGGGTCCGCTGGCGTTGCCGAAGGTCACCATCATCCCCCTCGGCTTGAGACTGTCCAAACTCCCCGTCCACGTCGACTGGCCGACTGAATCGTAGACCACATCGACACCTTGGCCATCGGTGAGGCGGCGGCATTCCTTTTGGAAGTCCTGCTCGGTGTACAGGATCACCTCGTCAGCTCCGGCTGCCTTGGCTTTGGCCGCTTTCTCCGAGGTCGAGCATGTGCCTATGACACGTGCGCCGAACTTCTTTGCCATCTCGATCAGCAGGAGCCCCACACCTCCCGCACAAGCGTGGATGAGCGCAGTGTGGCCTGGTCCGACGGTAAACGTGGAACGCGTCAAGTAGTGCGCCGTCATGCCTTGTAGCATTGCCGCTGCTGCGGTCTTGGTCGCTATCGTGTCGGGAATCTTCACCAGCCGGTCAGCCGCCACCGCAGCGTACTCGGCGTACGAGCCGTGCACGCCTGTATAGGCCACGCGCTCACCGACTTGCAACGAACTGACGTCGGATCCGACCGCGCTGACCGTGCCCGCCCCCTCCTGACCGTTCGTAATCGGCAGCTCTGCCGGGTAGAGGCCGGTGCGGAAGTAGATGTCGATGAAGTTGACACCGGCTGCTTCGATCTTGACGACAGCCTCAGTGGGCCCGGGTTCGGGTGTTGGGACCTCCTCGTATGTGAGGACCTCTGGCCCGCCGGTTTCGTGGATGCGGATTGCTTTCATGGCGAAGCGGTATTCTAGCAATTCGATGCGTGTCCGCAGCGTTGACGCCTGGCACCTACGGGCTCCGCTAAGCCAGCCGTTCAGTTTCTCCCAATTCTCGTACGCGCAGCGGGAGGCCATGCTCGTGCGGCTCACATCCGAAGATGGCCGCGAAGGCTGGGGTGAGGCCTATGGCCCGGCTGCTGTCACGGCCGCCATCGTTCGCGAGTTTCTGGGGCCTTTGCTGATCGGGCGAGACCCACGGGCCATCGAATCGAACTGGGAACTGCTGTACGCCCGCTCGCTTGACTACGGGCAGAAAGGCGTGATGCTGGCAGCGATCTCGGCGCTGGACATCGCGTGCTGGGATCTCAAGGCTCAGGACGCAGGCACGCCGCTGTACCGGCTGTTGGGTGCTGCGCCTGTGGAGTCCATAGAGTGCTATTGGACGGGATTCTACTTTGGCGGCGATGAACGCTTGGAGCGGCGCTGGGAGCGAGAGGCCCGGGAATGCTTGGACCAGGGATTCAGGGCGGCCAAAATGAAGGTTGGACTCGGCGTGGAGCGCGACGCGGAACTGGTGGCGTCGGTGAGGGACTTCCTCGGCTCAGGTGTCAAGCTCTCCATCGACGCCAACCACGCCTATATGCCGGCCGAGGCGATTGAGTTGGCGCGGCGGGTAGAAGGCCTGAACATCCATTGGTTCGAGGAGCCCGTTTCTCCCCTTGATCCGGAAGCCTACTTGCAAGTGAAGGCTCAGACCCCGATAAGCATCGCCGGCGGGGAATGCGAGTCCACCCGCTTTGGTTTCGAGCGTTGGTTTCGGCTGCGTGCCCTCGATTACGCTCAGCCGGACATCTGCGCCTGCGGCGGCATCTCCGAGGGCATGAAGATCGCAGTGCTCGGCTCACTAACGGGCGTGCACGTCACGCCGCACGCCTGGGGATCTGCGGTCGGTCAGGCGGCCGCATTGCACTTCTATGCAGCCCGGCCGCGGCATCCGTCCACCCTCACCCCCGAGTCGAAGCTCATCGAGTGCGACCGAACGGAGAATCCATTCCGGGAAGTCATCGTGGACGAGCCGCTGGGGTTAGCGGGGGGCCGCTGGCACTTGCCCGACTCTCCGGGCCTAGGGGTGAGCATGCGGCCCGAAGCATTCGCGCCATACCTGGTGACTTGAGCGACTTGAACGCTTCCGTGCTAGAGCGCCCGGCTGACGGCCGCTTTCCAGCCGTCGTATAGGTTTGTGCGCTGCGATTCGGACATGGACGGCCGGAAGGTCCGGTCAACGCTCCAGAAATGCTCCAACTCGTTCGTGTCAGTCCAGAACCCGGTGGCCAGCCCTGCTAGGAAGGCTGCGCCGAGTGCGGTCGTTTCTAGATAAGCCGGTCGCACCACTGGCACTCCCAAGATGTCGGCTTGGAACTGCATCAAGAAGTCGTTCTGCGTGGCACCGCCGTCCACCCGGATTTCCGTGAGCTTGGAACCGCAATCTGATTCCATGGCCTCCACTAAGTCGCGAGTCTGGTACGCGATGGACTCCAGTGCGGCACGCACGATGTGCTCGCGTCGTGCGCCGCGGGTCAGTCCCGTCAGGATGCCGCGAGCGTCGGCGTTCCAGTAGGGAGCGCCGAGGCCCGTGAAAGCGGGCACCATGTAGACGCCCGACGTGTCTGGTACCGCTTGCGCTGCCGCTTGGGAATCAGCGGCGGTCTCGATCAGCGCCAGTTCGTCGCGTAGCCATTGCACCACCGCGCCGGCCACGAAGATTGCGCCCTCGAGTGCGAAGTCATTGCCTCCGGGACTAGATGCGGCAGTCGTGGACAGCAACTTGTGCTGCGAATGGGACGGCTCCGTTCCGGTGTGCATCAGGGCGAAGCATCCGGTGCCGTAGGTGTTCTTGACTAGGCCTGGGCGAAAGCAGGCCTGCCCGAATAGCGCGGCCTGCTGGTCGCCGGCTATGCCCGAGATGGGAATCTCGGAACCGAGCACTTCCCCCGATGTCGTCGCCATCGTGCCGCACGAGGGCACGATGGTCGGCAGCATGGCTTTCGGCACGCCTAGCAACGAGAGCATGTCTGGGTCCCATTCTCCGGAACGCAGATTCATCAGTAGCGTTCGCGAAGCGTTGGTGCGATCGATGACGTGAGTCGCGCCATTCGTCAGCTGATAGACCAGCCACGAGTCGACGGTGCCAAATGCTAGGTCGCCGTCCTCCGCGCGGCGCCTGGCATCGGGCAGGTTATCCAGAAGCCAGCCGATCTTGGTGCCGGAAAAGTACGGATCCAATACCAGCCCGGTGCGCTCGGTAACAGCTCTCCCGTGGCCAGCGTTCGCCAGTTCGGCACAAACGGGGGATGTCCGCCTGCACTGCCACACAATGGCAGGACCGACCGGCTCGCCTGTCGCGCGATCCCAGACGATCGTGGTCTCGCGTTGATTGGTGATTCCGATCGCGGAAATCCGCTGCCAGCCGCCGCATTGCGCTACCGCCTCGCTGGCCGCGCGCAATTGGAGTTGCCAGATGGCGTTCGCATCCTGCTCCACCCAGCCGCTGTGCGGGAATCGGCTCTCGAACGGGTGCTGCGCCACCGCCTTCGCCCGCGCCTCGCGGTCAAATGCGATGGCGCGGGCGCTGCTCGTGCCCTCGTCTAGGGCCAACACGTAATCGGACATTGCTCTTGATCTTGGCAACAGGATCGCCGCCAGCGCAACTTGCGCTCGGAACTGGGAGATTTCGGGCGCTCCTAAGGAAGCGGCATTTCAGCACTATCTGTGTCCCGCGCCGGAGCGAACGACGCCATCGGAGCGTCCGTGTGGATCTGCTCCAACCAATACACGCCGTCATACGGAAGGCTGTTGCCGCGAGTTCCGACGAAGTCCATGTCGCCGTCTCCATCCATGTCCCGGGCGATAGCCATGTCGAACATGCCGCGCTTGCGGCGGGAAATGTCGTGCCGCGTCCACTCGCCGGCGCCTTCGCCTGGATTCTCGAACCAAGCCAAGCGCCCCAGCCGATCGTTGACAGTGACTTCTTCGCCGTCCCTATCACGCGGCCCGCGGCTGTAGCTTCCAGCGTAGAGGTCTTGATCGCAATCGCCATCGATATCAGCCAATGTAAGCCCCGTAGACGAGTCGGGTTTCATGCTGCCGATCCAATGCAATGCCCACGGCTCTTCGAACGATTCGGGTTGCTCGAGCCACACGACGTTGTTCCCCCCTTCGCTGAGCAGCACGTCGAGCCGGGAGTCTGCGTTGACGTCAAGGAAGGCGAACATGAAACCGGTCATGGCCGGATCACCGTACTCGGCGGGCGGGGCGATCTCGATCGAGTGCTCTTTGAACTCGATCTCGGGCTTGCCAAGATTCTCAAACCAAAAGATGCGAGCCTCAGCTCGGGACCCCGCCAGAATGTCGAGGTCGCCATCGGAATCGAGATCCACTGGATGGGAGTTGATCGGAACGGCGACCCTTGCCAGCACGTGCTCCTCCCATGAGTCGTCGTCGAGCGGGTCACCGGAAACCCCGTACCAGCTGATCTCTCGTGGGGTGGCATCACTGGCTGGGCCGGACTGGCTGCCCTTGTTCGGTGCGACCACTTCAGGTATTCCGTCTGCGTTGAAGTCTGCGAAGAATACCCGGATATACGAGCCCCTGTTGCTGGCAACCGACGGTATGATGCGCTCCCAGCGAGCGGTGCGTGCTTCCTTGCCTGGGTTCTGGAAATAGATCAGGTGCGCGAACTCACAGGATGCGATCACGTCAGGGAACCCATCGCCGTTGAGATCGGCAATGGAAACATCTTCGGCGGCTCCGGCTTCTTCGCCTTCGGCCAGCGTTAACAGTGTCCAGTTGTCCGGATCTTCTGATCCGAATGCCAAGCGAATGTGCCCGTCGGCCACCCCGTCGTACTGCGTGTCTGACTCGTGCACCGACACGATGTCCTCGTACCCGTCCTGATCGAGGTCGGCCATTTCAAGCCCATCACTGCCTGCGATGGCTACGCCCCCAGTCGCCAGATCGTCGATTATGTGTTCGCGCCACGAGATGTACTTGCCATCGGCCGACTGGGCCGTAGTCAACGTGTCGGCCACCAGTTGCGGGCTGGTGGTCTCAGACGGGCCGCAATGAAGATACGCAATTGCAGTTGCAGCGGCGAAAACAGCGGGGATTGAGAAGCGTTGCATGCGACTCAATAGATTGGAGCACACCATGCCAATCGGCGTCTGCCTCGTTTGCGAAACTGCCACGTCCCAGGCCCACAGGGCACGCGAATCGTCCTTAACACGTATCGCAGGCAAGCAGGAGTGGCAATGCATCCACGCTTGTGCTTCGGTGGCGAAGTCTTTCGCAGTCTGGCTTGGTCAATATCGTTGCGCCCCCATGTCCGCGGCCGAGACTGCAGAGGGGAACAATGGCCCGCAGGATCGTGAGCGTGCCGGGACTTCAGACGGCGCAAGCCTAAGCTCGTTGTCTCGGCCTAGCATTGCCGATCGAGTCAGGTTTCAGAGCCGGGGTCCTGCTCTCGTCGGTCCGAGGCGCGGCCTCGCTAGTTCCGCTTTACGGTCTCGGCGTTGGGCCGGGGCCCTGATGCCGGATAGGGCGTATTGAAGACGGTCTTCTTGTCACCCTGCTCGTCCATCCAACTTTCTAGCCTCTTCCGCAAGTCAGCTAGAAGGGAGCGACTCTCGGAGCTCTCCGCAAGGTTGGTCTGTTCTAGGGGATCGGCCTCGAGGTCGTACAGCTCTTGTGCCGGGCGTTGAAAGTACCGTCGCACGATGGCGGCGGCCTCGGCATCGGTCGCCGCCGCACGGTCCCAAGAATCCCAGTACGCACCCGCCCGCTCCTTGCGCAGGATGTCAGAGTGATTCGTGTGGATGTGGTCGGGCAGCAGGTTGAGGATAAGTTTGTAGCGCTTCGTGCGGATGCTCCGGATCGGATAGACGTTGTACACGCCGTCGCCGCTGTGAGTGGTGAAGATCGCTTGCCGGTGTTCGCTCAATCGCCCGTTGAGCACTCCCGCAAACGAGCGCCCGTCGATGCCTGCCGGCACTTCGCCGCCAGCCAGATCGATGAGGGTCGGCAGCAGGTCGATCCAGCTCACCATCGCGTCGGTTCGCGCCCCGGCTTGGATGTTGCCTTTCCATGCCACGATCAGCGGAACCCGAATGCCGTGGTCGTAGAGATTCCACTTGCCGAACGGCCACTGGCCGCCATGGTCGCTGGTGAACACGAAGATAATGTCTTCGCCAAGCTCTCTTGTGGCCATTTGCATTACCCGTCCGAACTCGCTGTCCAGCCCCGTGATGTCGGAGTAATACCGCGCGCGGTGTTCTCGGGTCTCGGGCGTGTCCACGAAGTATGGCGGCAGGCCTGCATCCTCCGGCTTGTAGATGTTGTCCTCGGTCCAAGGCACGTGAGGGCGCCTGTCGCCCACCAAGAGGCAGAGCGGGCTGTCTGAGGAACGCTCTTTCAAAAACTTCGCCACGTTGTTTGCCAGCCCGACACGCGGTCTGGAATAAGAGTCGAAGCCATACTCAGGCTTGGCCTCTCCGTGCGCCACTTTGCCGAACGCTGCAATCTCATAGCCCAGTTCGTGGAGCGATTCGGTGAGGTAGGTCGTGCCGGGATGAGGGTAGGTGTGATTCGCTTCTGCGCCGTTTCGTGCGGGCATCAGGCCAGTCAGCAGGGCCGCGCGGCTCGGCGCACACGCCGGCGATGCGACGAAGGCGTTCTCGAACGTCATTCCCATCGCCGCAAGCCGCTCAATGTTGGGTGTGCGCACGTCCTGCGAACCATACACGCTCGTGTCTCTGCCGCCCAGATCGTCGGTTAGGAACATGACCACATTGGGCGTGGCGTTGGCGATCGACCATGTGGCTAGAACCAGCAGGATGGGGGCTAGGGAAGTGATTCGCATAACGAGAACACAAGACAGGCTAGGGAGTGGGAGGCTCGGCATGCCCGTAGCAGTCAGTGTAACGGGTTGAGGTGCTTCGGTGGTGGGGCTCGGAGCCGGTTGGAATTGGAGCCCCGACTTGTGCTCGGACAGTAGGTACTACGCGAATGCAGGTGTCGGAAGTGTCTGCCATGATTGCAGTTGCTAGTTGTTCAGATTAGAGACAGGGCGAGGTTCAAGCGTGCCAGAGGTGAGCGATCTGAGATAGGGACGCCCATACGAATTGTAGTGATCCGCGATCGGGATGACCGGCGAACCGATGTCTACGTAGATACGCTTAGGCTAGCTTTCGAGGGCAGCGCGGCTGGGGTGGGATCACCGAGCGCGTCAAGGCAGGGCTAGATATTCGTCCTCCACAGACGGAATAGCCCACCACTGTGGTCGAGCACAGTCAGGATGAAGTTCGAGCAGTACGCATGATATCACTTTTTGATATATTCTATGAGTGAGGAGAAAGCACCGCAAGACCTTGGATGCGATCTTCCGCCACCCAATCCAATCAGGGGTCACCTGGACTGACATCGAATCCTTGTTCGTGGCATGCGGAGCCCACATTGAGGAGCGCGCGGGTTCTAGGGTCTATGTCGAGCTTAACGGTGTGGCGGGTCATTTCCACAGACCTCACCCGAGGAAGGAAGCGAGGAAACGCGCTGTCGAGTCAGTGAGGCGATTCCTGAACGAGGCAGGTATTGAGAGAAGCTGAACGGCGGAGGGATGCAGCGATGATGGAATACAAGGGGTACCGAGCAGCAATTACATTCGATGACGAGGCGGGTGTCTTTCACGGAGAAGTTACAGGAACGCGCGACGTGATCATTTTCGAAGGGACCTCTGTCTGCGAACTCAGGAAGGAGTTCGAATTCTCGATCGACGACTACTTGCAGGTCTGCGAGAGACGAGGTCGGGCTCCCGATAAGGCATATTCGGGAAAGATCCCGCTTCGGATCCCTCCGGATGTCCATCGTGCAGCTGAAGCGGCCGCCAAGGCTCGGGGGAAGAGCCTCAACTCTTGGATTGCCGAAGCGGTGAAGCGGGAGATCGGCGGTCAGGTCGGGGAGCTAGAAGGCTATTGAGGGGGGCTTCGACAGCCGGGGTGCCGATTCTGGTGGTGGACTTGCGGAAGGAGCAACACCACGACTGTTCCTTGTTCCCGTTCGATGTTGTGCGTTGGGTTCGAGTGCATGGCGGAAACCTGATTTGCACGGTACTCCACGCGATGGTGGTGTATCTCAGAGCGCTGCGCGTGCTGACAAACCTCCACAATGCTCGGCCGTACTGGCTCGTCGACGCACACGGAGCCTTTGACCCGGCCATGGCCGCCGTCTACGGTTGGTCGGCCGACTTTCTGCGCGAGTTGCTGGCGCTCGATGGCGGCAGGCAATGAGCAACATGCCGATACGGTTGTGCGACAAGACGGGGCAAGGCATTCGAATGTACCTGAGCCCGGAACATTTCCGGCCGCTTCCGTTTCTTGGGAACTTTGGTACATGACGTCTCGACGAAACTAGCTTCTCGGACTCCGTGAGAGCACGGGCAAGCAGGCTCGTGACAGTTCGGTAAAGGACTAACCCGACTCCTCGTGTTTGGGATGATCGAGGTGGGTTCTACGAGCCGTCGGGATCCCAGGTGGCACAGCAGTGAGCCGTCATGTGCCCAAGGTCTTTTGGCTGCACACCTCCGCGAGACGCGATTTCAGGGCGTAGGATGCTAGCGCACATCTGTATGGCGATCTAGGAACTTCAGCAAGATGCGTGTGCTGTCGTCCCCCTCAACACCCAAGTAGGTGTCCAGAGGTGTATGCGCTCGCCCCTTGCCCTCATGGGACGATGCTTCGATGCCATGCTGCTCGAACTTGGCAGTCAACATTGCGGCTTGCTTGTGCGAGATCATGCGGCCGTCGGAGGTGAACAGGAGATACGGCGGGATGCCCTCTCCTGTCTTGACGTGGTGCCACGGTGACACAGGGATCCATCTCTCCGGCGCGCTGCCGAACACGCGAAATTGGGATTCCCTCGCTGTTTCCATGCGCGACGGCACGTGAAGCATGGCAGAGTCAATCACAACCACGCCGGCGAGGTCGCTCAACGATCCCCCGGCGTCTTCCATGAAAGTCTGATTCGCACCCACCAGGGCAACTAGGTGTCCCCCGGCCGAATGACCCATCAACACGACCCTCGAGCCATCGCCTCCGTACTTTGATGCGTGCTGTTTGAGCCAAACCGCGGCCGAGGCGACGTCGGCTGCCATTTCTGTCAGGCTCGCCTTGGGATGGAACCGGTAGTTCATTGAGGCGAACAGATACCCTTTCGGAACCAGATACGCGGGCTTGAACAAGGCTCTTGACTTATCGCCACGGATCCACCCGCCGCCATGCACATACAAGACAACAGGCGCGTCCGAAAGTTCTTCCCGAATATAAATGTCCATGCTCTGCCTCAGTGAATCAGTCCCCGGGTCTTGCGCGTAAGGAACGTCGGCAATGCGGATGACCCCGCGCTCCTTCCGAACTTCCTCAGAGTCCCGAACTGCCCGCTCGCTCTCAAGGCCGCCTTCTGAGCCATAGGAACGCAGCGTCGAGTTGGGCCAGAATCCGAACGGTTCCAATCCTCTCGATCGATGACGTTCCGCCATGCGCTCGCGGAACCTCTCGACAACTGGCTCGGGAGCGGTCGGTTGTTCCAGATAGCGCGCTAGGAAGCGGAAGCGGTCGCGGGATCGCTCCATCATCGTGCTGCCGACGTGATCCGCCCAGCGGACCAGACGGAATTCGTGCGGGATGCGATGACGCCACAGCAGGCGATGCATGAAGTCTGCACCCTCGACGAATCCGAAGCCGTCTTGGTCACCGACCTCGATATAGATCGCCGAGCCCAGAAGTCGCGACGGGTCTCTCTCAACAATCGATGCAGGATTCTCCCGCAGGAAGAGCTTGTCGTCGAACGGGTCGCCGAACAGATTCGCAATGCGCTCTGGAGGGCGGATCTTGTTGCGATCCGGCACCTCTTCCCAGGTCACGCTAGGCCATACAGCGGGCTGCATCGCGGCTAGAGCTCCGAAGATCTCGGGATACTTGAAACCGAGCCGCAAGCTGCCAATTCCGCCCATTGAGCCCCCGGTCACCATCGTTGTCTCGCGCTCACGGCTGACGCGATATCGGGCCCGCAGGTGTGGCAGGAACTCGTCCAGCAGGAAGGATTCCCAGCGCTCCTTGCCGTCATAGCTGTCCAAGTAGATCGAGCCGGTCGCAACTGATGGGGTCACGACCACCATGCGCGGAAGGTCGTTCGAGGCCCACATCTCGCTGATCTGTGGCTCGATCCGTGCAATCTTCTCCCGGTCACCGCCCGCGCCATGCAGCAGTAATAAGAGTGGAAATCGCTCGCTATCGGGGGCATAGCCGTCAGGGAGGAGAATCGCGTACTCGACGGTACCCGCGGCCACCAAGCCCGTTGGCAGAGATTCGCGGATGATCTGCGTAGCGTGCGCGGTACCTGCTGCCAGCGAGCAGGCGACCAATCCCAGAACAAGTCTCGCTACAGTCAGCATGTGGCTCTCCATTGAACATTCTGCATGCAGTCGGAATGATGGCTGCAAGACTCCAGCGGCGATAGCCACTACTGTAGTTGCCGAGTTGACCGCCGGCAAGTCCTGAATCCGGTTGCGGACAGTTCGAGTCCAGTTCTGTGATCGGCCTGCGAGCGCCTGTTGCAAGCTGTCGCCCACGGCATGAGTGTTGTCCTTGGCCTCGATCCCGGCAATAGGAATGTAATGCCCTAGAACCCGGAGCGCGGGGTGCGGGAGAGGTGCGCCTCCACCACGACAACGTTTCTCAGTTAGCAGCCGTGCGTCGGGGCGGGATGCGCTCTGTAACCTTGCAGTTCGCCTAAATCTCGGCCCGGCCAAGACCGTAGGTTTCTTGCAAATGCAGCCAGCGCTGCGGCGTAGTATCGAAATCGTGCCCCAAGCGCACGACCGTGTTACCAGTCACTCCCTGCTGATCGCGGAGAATTGCCGCGATGCGGTTGACCGGCCCATCCAAAAGGAACGCCGCAAGTTCTTCTCGGCGCGCACTGACACCGTGATTGAGGGGGCGAAGCTCGGCCACTAGGCACAGGTCATGGCGATGTAGCTACGCTTGACCGACCTGAAGGGTCATTCAAGCATGAAGCTGCACTGCGACATTGGAATCACGTAGAGATCGGCATTGCATTTGGCTCATCGTTTCCGCGAATCATGGAGCGACGAATATGGCATGTTCGGAGTTCCCATCGAGTTCGATGAGACGCACAGAGGTGGCTTGGAAAAGAACAGGCACAATCTGAGATCCGCCGACACGCTCGACCAGATGAAGATCTTGGCTTGGCTCATGATCGGTAAGCGCCTGAAGTACAGCGACTTGACCCGTTGATCCGGTCGATGGTCTTGAGAGCATCTGATTGACAGCGCTTCCTCCGCTCGGTCTACTAGATGTATGTCATGGAAAACAAAAAGGTTATCTTGGAAGATGAGAGGGCGTCCTGTCAAATATCCCATGCCGGATACGCTGGAGCATGTAGCTCGCGCCGAGCTGTGCATCCCTCCCAAGAAGCACGATGAGTGGAAGTCTAACTAAGGACCCGAGGAAGTAAGCTGCATTGGGAATCAAGCGAGACTGGGGTCCAGTCTCCGAGAATTAGGCTGCATTTGGTAGTATGATATTAGGGAAGACTGTGGCTGCGCTGGTCATGAGCAAGGAAAAACGGCTACGGGCCTACACTGTGATCCAAGGCGGCCTGGCATCGCACACGGTCACAATTCATGCCGAGCGAGTAGAGCAGCTGGACGACGGTAGCCTTAAGTTCTACATTGATGACGAATTGATTGGTTTCGTCAACGGCGATATTGACGCATGGTGGCTATCTGACCGGGATGTAAGGTCATACAAGGATCGAATCACAACGTGAGATGCCTGAAGTTGTACGCCATGACCTGCCCGCTCTCGAATGTTGCTCGATAAAGATCCAAATCCACTGTGAGCAGTGGTCTCTGCGGGGAGATCACTTTCAATAGTCCTGCATCTGAGAGCCCCAATCTTAGAAAGTGCCTGTGGCTAGCAGCAGTCTTGCCCAGTACGGTGATCTCGTCGCTGCCCGCGATGAGCGCTCTGAGTCCTACCAGTAGTCGCCTATCTAGTGGTTTCTTTGCTAGAAGGTTCGATGTTTCGGCAAGCGTGTGGGGAGTGACGAAGATCCGGACGTTTCGAATGATCGTGCGTAGACGATCATAGTCCGCGACAGAGAAATTACGAGTGCGACGGTGCTTCTCGATCAGTCCCTTGTCTACGCTGCCGACAACAAGCAGTGTGAGCAGATTGGCATCGATGAATGCCTCCTTTGCACGCATCTGATCAATCCTGGAAACGGAATTCGCGATTAGTGATGGATACTACTCGACCGTTGATATCGTTGATCCGGACAACTTTATAGACACGCCCTGCGTCGCGGCCAGACCAGACACCCACTCCGGGTCTGTCGCTGAAGCTCACGGTTACATTCCAGTGCCACGGGTTGCTCGTATCGTCGAACTCGACCTCTTCCAGTCTTAATTCCCAACAATCCTCAAAGAGATCGCTGACGGTGCTCTTGGCTGTTTCTATGGCTTTGTGTACGTCTGTCTTGCCTTGCATACATTCCGTTGATTCCTGACGCCGGGAAACTCAAATAGAGTACCACGTCCCGACCGCGCTTGCGCACGCAGGTGGCCGTGGTTCTGCTAGCCTTGGATGCTCTGCGTCCACAGCGCATTTGAAGCATACCAAGGGTGTCGGTAAGTCGTTGCAGGGAAAGAGGTTATGAGCAATGGGTGATCTCTGCATAATTCCCACAAACCCTCCACTTCAAGTTGATCCGTATGCTTTGCTGTCCGAACCGGCCGCCTCTTACCGATTCCAGGCGGTTGTTCCGCAAGCCCACAAGATCCGTGGGAGACTTCGCGCTGCCCAGATGGGTTAGACGTCGGGCAGGTTGATCGGCGAATGTCTGGAATGCAGCGATTCGATGGCCCTCGAAGGACCACCGGGTTCGGCTGTGGTTGAAGCTTCGGATCATCCAGCGGCAGCATATCCGACCTTACGGCCTACGTATGTCGTTATGAGAGCAATAGGCTGGAACTTGATCTCATCACCCCTCGGGCTGATGCTTGCGGACTTTGCTCTTTCTTTCTTGCAAGACTACCGATGAGATAAGGAGAGTTCGAGCAATTATGACCACTACGTCGGGAGTGATGCACTACTGGACCCGCGAGGCGTTCGCCTCAAGGATAAGGGAGAGTGGTGGATCACCGCATGGCACATGTGCTGCAGCAAGGCGGTTCGCAGGTGTTCGAGTGCTACAGCCAAACAAGGCTGATGATGATGCTGGAAGCCCTGACGAAGCTCGGTGGGCAAGCGGAGGAGCGCGGAGTGACGTCCTTGACGCTGCTGACCAGCCTTGGGGCGGTCACTTGACGGTCTCTTTGCGATTCCGTTGTCAAGGAGCGAGAGGCAGGGCAGCCGGTCGAGCGACCCGAGACCCATTGGTAAGTGGCAGGCGCGCCAGGACTCGAACCTGGGACCCTCTGCTTAGAAGGCAGATGCTCTATCCAGCTGAGCTACGCGCCCGCAATATTCTCATCGTAGACCAGCCGCTGTTTGAATTAGGGTTCGCATCCGCGCGAGCAGGTTAAGAACGCGTGTCGGCGCTAAGGGATTGTCGGTCCGCCGAGTATCGCGCGGCAGGGACTAGCGCGGTTTCAGCTTGTCCGCGAGGCGGTCGGTGATGTGGTCGACGAGCGAAGGTATTGAAGCGGTCACGACCTCCTCGACCTGCTTCCGGATCGCTTTCCGCAACTGCTCCGCACTCGCGTCACCAAGGGCTTGGTGAACCAGCAGGTTGACGGCCGGGGGCTTGGGCTTGGATCCCTTTGGAGCCGTGCCGGGCGAGCTGTCCCGGCCGTTGCCGACCAATCCGCTGAGGGCTGCAGGGTCGAGTGGCTTTTGCAGAACGGTCGAAACGCCAGCTGCTAGGGCTTCGGAACTGTCCACGGTCTCGAGCGGTCCTGCCAGCAAGACGACGCGCAAGTGCTCCATGCCCGGCAACGAGAGTACCTCGCGGCAGGTGTCAAAGGCATTCAGGTCGCCTAGGGTGCTGTCCAGCAGCACGATGTCCGGCTTGCTCTGGGCGATCGATTCCAAGGCTTCGGAACCGACCATGGTGCCCGCGATCTGGTGACCCTCGGCTCCGAGAGCTTTCTCCACAATGCTATGCACGTGGGGATTGTCGTCTGCGACGAAGATGGTGGCCACGGGCTCAGTTCTGCTCGTCTTGCTCGGCTCCCGATTCGCCGGATTCGCCCTGCGGCTGGTTCAGGCGTGCGTCAGGCTCGGAATCCAACGCGCTCGGGCCGGAGATGGTCTCGACCGTCACGTCGGCGGTGGGCTCCACCGCCGCGGCCGCGGCGGCTTGGATCCCCGGAGGAGTGGACGGCATCAGTGTGGTCATGGCCGGATCGCCTAGCTTCGCGGCCATGCCTAGATCCGGCTTGCCGCGAAAGATGCCCCAGAACTTGCCCATTCGGCCCGGCTCCGTGCGGTTCTCCACGTTGTGCTTGTGGAGTTCGAAGCGCTCTGGATCGGTATCGGGTGCTTGGCGCTGCAGGGCGCCGAGCTTCTCCTTGGCGCCGTCTACGTACGGGCTCATCGGGTAGTCGGAGACGATCTTCTGGTAGGCGGCGACTTGCTGGTCCTCGAAGTTGTCGCCAAGCTTGCCATAGTTCTCGCCCAGCAGCCACAGCGACTGGTCCGCTTTGCTGAACAGGGGATAGTGGTCCGTCACCGTTTGCAGGCGATTCACGCCGGCCCGGAAGCTGCCCTTCTTGACGTAGAACATCCCTACCCGGTACTCGCCCTCGGCGATGACTTCTTGGACGTTGCGCAGGAGCTGCTGCGTCTCATCGAGGAACACCGTGTTCGGATAGCGCAGCAAGAGCTGGCGGCACTCTTGGTCGGCTCGCACTGCGTGGATCGTATCGCGGTCGGGCTTCTGCAGTTGGTTGTAGTGAATCTGGCAGATCTTGAGCTGGGACTCGGCCGCCTCCTCCATGTTGGGGAAGAAGGTGATGAAGTCCTTGTACTCTGCCTCGGCTTGGGCCAGCCCTTCGGACGTGCCCTCGCGATACCAACTGTCTGCGATTGCCAGCTTGGCCTTGGCGATGTACTCGCTGTCTGGGTAGGTGTTGATCAGCGTCTGGAGCGTGATGCGAGCAAGCTCGTACCGGTGGCGCTCGATATTTTCCACCGCCTTGTCGAACAGGATCTTGTCCGGCTGCTGGGAGTTATTTGCGATGGGATTGTCGTACGGGCTCTTGCCGCAGCCGCTGGCCAGCAACAGGAGCAGCGCGGCAAGACCTGTTAGAGACGCAAGGCGTAAGGAAGACATCGCCTTCATAATACGCTGAATCGGTGCAAAAGTTCAGCAGACGCTTCGAGCCATCGCCGCTCCTCGACGAGGGCCGTGGCATTACGACCTGATCCTGACGCGCCGCGCTTTCTCGGCAAGTGGCTGGCTCGGCATCTTGGGCGAGCCGAGGCGGACTGGCCCAAGCCCTCGCGTTAAGCCGTGACGCTGTGCCAGCCACGCTCCACAATTTGCGTGTGTTCCGCCGTCCGGGACGAGGTTCAAGCGTTCACGAGGGCAGGCAGGTTCGCCCGCGCCGACAGCGCGCGCACCGCTGCTGCAATGTCGTCTGCCCTGAACACGCTAGAGCCCGCCACTAAGATGTCACAGCCGGCTGCGGCTAGCTGTTCGGCATTGTCCATGTTCACTCCGCCATCGACCTGAATCCGGAACTTGTGGCCGGTTTGGCGCCGGAGTTCGCCAAGCCGCCTGACCTTGTCGAGACTGGCGGGCAGGAACGACTGCCCGCCGTAGCCCGGATGGACGCTCATGATCAACACTAGGTCAACGTCGGCCAAGACCTCGTCCAGCGTGTTCAACGGCGTGGCCGGGTTCAGCGCGACTCCCGCTGCCGCTCCGCTGCCTTGGATCTTTCCTATCGTCCGGCCGAGGTGCGGACTGGTCTCCTGGTGAATCGTGACCATCTTGGCCCCGGCGTCGACAAACGCCTGTGTGTAGCATTCCGGATGGGTCATCATGAGGTGGCAGTCTAGGACCAAGTCCGTGCATCGTGCCAGCGACTCGACGACCGGGATCCCAATCGAGATGTTGGGCACGAAGTGGCCGTCCATGACGTCCACGTGCAGCATTTGCGCACCGCCCAACTCGGCCTGTCGGACCTGCTCGCCCAGCACTGTGAAATCGGCCGCCAAGATGGATGGGGAGATCTCAGGCATGGTCCTCTAACACTAGCCACTACAGTCTATCAGGGGCATTGCAGCTCCCCTCGGGGATCGCAAGGCGCAAGACCGAAACGGGGTCGTGCTCGAGCTTGAGGTTCCGTTGCTGGGCCCCTGTGTCTTGCGCAGGGAGTAGACACTCGGCGCGCGTGCTATCTTTAGCGCCAACGAGGCCACGATTTGCAACGCTCGAAGTTTCTCAGCCCACTAGGCGAAATTCGCATGCTGGCCAGCGACACGGGCCTCGCAGCGATCTATTTCCCGGTCCAAGCGCCCAAGCTCGAAGCCCGTCTCGCGCCCGACGGGGTTCGACCTGGACATGGGAACATCTTTCTGCTCAGGGCCGAGGCCTACCTAGCTTGCTATTTCGACGGCGACTTGGATTTCTCGCCTGAGATCCCGCTGGACATGCGCGGCACGCCGTTCCAAGTCGGGGTCTGGACCGCACTTGGCGAGATCCCACCGTCGCAGCGCCTCAGCTACGGCCAACTGGCGTCACGCATGGGTAGACCGCGAGCAGTCCGAGCGGTGGCGGCGGCCATCGGCCGCAATCCCCTGTCGATTCTCGTGCCGTGCCATCGGGTGGTCGGCGCCGACGGGAGCCTGACGGGCTACGCCGGCGGCTTGATGGCAAAGCGGTTCTTGCTGGAACATGAGCGACGCTGCACAGCCGCGATGTCTGCCATTGCAGCCTAACCGCCAGATGCGAAATCCCCGCTCCCAGGCCGGTCAGCGCGTGGCTTGGAGGGCACGTACCATTAAGGGATTCATGCGGTTGCTGGCCCTCATGGTGAGCGCTCTTCCCGCGCTTGCAGCCCTGCCGACGCCCGAACAGCATTTTGGCCACCCGATGGGCGCCGACCGGACCTTGGTCGAATGGTCCGGGGTGGTGGAGTACTTCCGCCTGCTCGACGCTGCCAGCGATTCCATCCGGGTCGAAGAACTCGGCCGGTCGACCGAAGACAGGCCGCTGATCCTTGCGACGATTGCCGCGCCCGAGACGCTTGCGCAGATCGAGCACTACAGGGAGATATTGGCCAAGCTCGCGGACCCGCGGACGACTCCGCAGAAAGAGGCTCTCGAACTGGCAGGAGAGGGCAAGCCCGCCATCGTGATCACGTGCTCGATCCACTCCAACGAGGTGGCTTCGACGATGACGGCCGTGCAGTTTGCTCACGACCTGCTGGCTCGGGACAGCGACCGCCACCGCGCGATCCTGGCGAACACGATCGTGCTGCTGGTGCCCTCGCTGAATCCTGACGGAGTCGACAAGGTCAGGGACTGGTACCAGCGTTGGGTGGGAGGGCCCTACGAAGGAGCTCCGCTAACCGCCCTCTACCACAAGTACGTCGGGCACGACAACAACAGGGATTGGTACATCTTCACCCAGAGAGAGACGCGGCTCATGGTGGAGAAGGTGCATAACGGGTGGCGCCCCCAGATCGTCTACGACGTACATCAGATGGGCTCCAACGGCGCGCGCATATTCGTGCCGCCGTGGATCGACCCGATCGACCCGAACATTGACGCCCTGATCACCCAGCAGGTCAATGCTTTCGGGCTCTCGATGGCCATGGACCTAACCGCGGCAGGAAAGAAGGGCGTGCTTGTGAACGGCATTTACGACTACTACTCGCCGGCGCGCCACTACCAGAGCTATCACGGCGCCCTGCGGCTGCTGAGCGAGAGTGCCAGCGCGCGCTTTGCGTCGCCGATCACGGTCGTCCCGGAACAACTCAAAGCGAATCGCCCGGACTACGACCCGCGCGCGAGCAGCTGGAACTTCTTGGAGCCTTGGGAAGGGGGGGAGTGGCGCATCCGCGACATCGTCAACAACCAGCTCATCACCTTCGAATCCGTCCTATATAGCGCGGCCCTCCGACGGCATGACTTGCTCCGCAACTTCTACCGCATTGGCGAGCGAATCATCGAGCGCGGTCGTGGTCGGGCCTTCGTGGTGCCTCGCGAGCAGCACGACCACGCGGCCGCCACGCGCCTGCTGCGCACATTGGAATTCGGGGATGTCGAGATCGTGCGGGCGCTGGAGGATGCGATGGCGGGAGACCGCATGGTGCGCGAGGGTGACTTTGTGATCCGGCTCGCGCAGCCCTACGGTGCGTTTGCGAATACCTTGCTTTCCCACCAGGAATACCCCGACCTGCGCAGGTATCCCGGCGGACCCCCGTCCATGCCGTACGACGCCACGGCACATACGCTGCCCTTGCTGATGGGAGTGGAAGCGTTCCCCGTCACTGGGGAACTCGATCTGGTAAGCGAGGTGGTGGAGCACGTCCCGCACTTGAGCGGGGGAGTGGCCGCTGTGGACGAATTGATGCTCTCGCCAAATTTGGGCCCGAGTTGGGTCGCGGTGAATCGCTTGCTGGCCGCCGGAGTCGCTGTGCATCGCAGGCTGTCCGACGGGGCGTTCCTGCTGCGTGCCGACCCGCAGGTAGTGACGATGCTGCGCGAACTGGCGGAGGAGTGGGGTGTGGAGTCCACGCCCAGCGACACGCCGGCCGCCGACCACCCTCCGCTGCGCCTCCCGCGGGTCGCGATCTATGCGGGACACGTGCCCATCATGGACGAGGGCTGGACTCGCTGGCTGTTGGACCGCTACGAGATGCCCTATCAGACTGTGGGGAATGCCGAAGTAGCGGACGGCTTGGTCGGCAAGTACGAGGTCGTGATCTTGGCCGACGCTGCGCCAGAGGTGCTGGACAAGGGGCACTCCCACGAATACGGCGACGGCGAGTCGATCGTGCCGCCCGAATATCGTGGCGGGCTGGGCGAAGCCGGAGCGGCGGCTCTGGTCGACTTTGCGCGATCCGGCGGGACGATCATGGCGTTCAACCGGGCGGCGTCTTACGCCGCCAGCCGGTTGGGCCTGCCGGTGGAAAACGCCGTCGAGGGACTCGCGAAGCAGCGTTTCTTCGGGCCGGGCACGTTGGTCAACGTGGAAGCGGACCTGTCCCATCCGCTGTGTGTCGGCATGCGCGAACAAGAGGCCGCGTGGTTCCAGTCGGGCCCCGTCTTTCGTTTCCGTCGCCAGTTCGCAGGCGGGGTACGGGAGGTGCTGCGCTTTCCTGGGCGCGATGTGCTGGCCTCCGGATGGTTGCTTGGAGAAGGCCATCTGGCGAACCGGGCAGCGGTGCTGGACGTGCCGTTCGGCGCCGGACGGGTCATCCTCTTCGGCATTCGCCCGCAATACCGGGGGCAGTCCAACGCTACCTTTAAGATGGTCTTCAACGGCCTATATCTCTGATGTTCGCAGCGCCGGCTCCGACCCGTGAACTATTTCAACTACTTCACTGAGGTGGAAGACCACTTCCGGTGTGCCCGTAATAGCGGGATGTTCATGATGTCGCCGCTGGACTGGGTGCTGGTCGAGTCATGGAAGAATGCCGGGATACCGCTGGGCGCAGTCTTGAAGGGCATCGACCGCTCGTTCGAGAAGTATCACTCTGGCAAGCGACGTCGGTTCTCGACGGTCAATTCGGTAGCCTATTGCTCACAAGAGGTGCTCGGCGCCGCGCGCGAGATGGCGCACGGCGATACCGCCATCCAGCAATCCGCGAGCGCGGGGTTCGAACCCGGCTCCTTGGCGGCCTTCTTCCGGGAACGTGCCGAGCATTTGCGCCAAGCGGCCGAAGAGGGAAATGTGCAGCGGGACTTGCTTGGCAGTGTGGCGCGCAGCCTCGAAGAACTGGCTGAGAAGGCCGAGGGAGGCGGATTGGGCGATCTGGAAGACCTCGAGCGCATGCTGACCGTGCTGGACGACCGCCTGTTCGCGGCGGCCACCGTCGCCCTCAGCGAGGACCAGCTCCTGCAAGCGGGCCGCGAGCTGGATGCGGAATTGAAGCCGTACCGGCGCAAGATGACGGCGGAGCAGCTCGGTTCGCTGCGGCAGGCCTATTTGAGGCGCAAGACGTTCGACCTGTTGGGCCTGCCACGCCTGAGCCTGTTCCACATGGGCTAGGCGCGGGTGTTCTGTGGTCACGCGCATAATGAAAGTGTGATTCACCGCTTCGTCCTGCACAACGATGCGATCGTCCCGAGTGACGAGGCAGTCCTGCGTCCGGGACAGGTGGGCGTGTTCACCGGTTGGGGCGTCTTCTCGACGTTGCGCATCTACCGAGGCATCCCGTTCGCGTTCGAGCGCCACTGGGAGCGCCTGGCGCGCGATGCGGCCCTGTTGCACGTGGAAATGCCGCCAGGTCGCGCCGCATTGCGGTCGCAACTGATCGAATTGGTGGCTCGGAACCGCTGTCCCGAGGCAAAGATGCGTGTCAACGTCATGCGCAGCCAGGGCGGTCTGTTCGAAGGGCCGGGCTCGGGCCGGGCGTCGGACGTGGTTGCCTTCACCGCCGACCTGTCCGGTGATCCCGGCAGCGTTGCGCTCGTGTTGCAAGCGCATGGCCGCGATTCGAAGTCTGTGTTCGCGGGCACCAAGACCCTGTCGTGGGCGCACAACCTGACCCTGTTCGAAAACGCCCACCGAGCGGGCTTTGCCGATGCCTTGCTGCTCAACGAACGCGGCGAAGTGTCCGAATGTACTTCGGCGAACATCTTCGCCGTGCGGGACGGTGTAACGCTCACCCCGCCGCTTGCGAGCGGGCCGCTGCCAGGCGTTACGCGTGCGGTGATGCTGGAGGAATTGAACGAGTCGGTCGAGGAGCACGTGCTGCATCCCAGCGATCTCTATGCTGCGGACGAGATCTTTATTACCTCATCCACGCGCGAGCTTGTGCCCGTCACCCGCATTGGTGACCGAGCCTTGCGCGCCACCGCTTGGCCCGTGATGGAGCGGCTGAGATCCAGCCTGCGCGCATACATCGACAACTACCTGAGGGCCGCGCAGTGAGCCCCGGCCGCTAAGGCATCAGGTCGTGCCGGGCAAGGAAGGCGCGGATCGTCTTGTCGATCATGGCGACTTGGTCGCCGGAAAACCCACCGTGCCCGCCGCCCTTGACGGTGTGCAGTTGGTTCTCGCTGCCGGCCGCTTGGAGGCGTCTGTGCAGTTCTATCGCGTGGGAGTACGGCACGATCTTGTCGGCGTCGCCATGAATGGTGAGGATCGGCGGCAGATCCTTGCGAACGTGGTGGATCGGTGACACGGCATCGGCGATCTGCTTGCGGTCGGTCATGCTGCCCAGCCACCTGACGGTATAGCTCTTCTCGTTGGGCTGGCCGGCCATCAAGTCTGCTACGTCCGTGATGCCGTAGTAGTTGACGATGGCCGCGACTTGCGGCGCGCCACTGCCAATGCACTCGGCGTCGAATCCGGCCGCAGTCTGCAGCATGCCGGTCGTCAGGGAAAGGTGTCCGCCCGCAGAGCGCCCTGTCACGACCAGCTTGCTGGTGTCGAAGCCGTATGTCTCGGCATTGCGAACGACCCAACGCAGGGCACAGCGGCAGTCTTCGACCGCTGCTGGGGCGAGAGCCACGCGACCTAGGCGGTATTCGACGTTCACAGCGTTGAACCCCATCTCCAAATAGGGGGCAAGGGCCAGCACGCTGCTCTCCTTCGACCCGCCGACCCAGCCGCCGCCGTGGATGTAGATCACAGTCGGTCGAGGTGTGGGCTCGCCTCGATGCCAGTACACGTCGAGCTTCTGCTCGGCGTTGCTGGCAGTCTTGTAGGTGATGTTCGGGCTGACGCGGTACTCGCTCGAGACCCACGCCGCGAATTCGGCGGAATCGCCGCCGAATGACGGGGTTGCCAGCAGCAGCGAGAGCGCGAAGAAAACGGTGTTGCGCATGGATGGATCCTTTGGTGTTGCTCCGGGACGAGGTGCTACGGTGTGTACTTGAGCCCTAAGGAACTCAGCAGCCAGCTCAAGAGAGGGGCCGAGCCCGCCCGAGGCTACCTCTTCTTGGGTGCTGAGCCATTCTACCGCGCTCGCTGCGCCGAATACCTCCGCAGCACCCTGCTGGGACCTGATCCCGACGAGACCGCGATCGTCGAACTCGACCTGAAGGACGACCGGGTCGGTGATCTTATCGAAGAGGCGCTGACGCCGTCCTTGTTCGGCGGCACGCGCTTGGTGGTAGGGCGCAATGCCGATCAGGTCGTATCGCGGATTCAGACCAAAGAGGGCAAGCAGGAAAAGGCCGGGTTAGAGGCGTACTTCAAGGATCCGCTTCCCGATGTGGTCGTGTTGATCGAGGCCACCAAGCACCACTGGGACGAGCGGGACGACAAGGCCAAGTTGGAGCGGCTGGCCAAGTTCTTCGCGGCTGTGCCAGTGCGAGTCGACTTCAGCCCATTGAACGAATCCGACGCTCTCTATGTCGGACAGGTGCTGGCCAAGCGGATGGGCCTAGAGGTCTCGGGGGAAGTGCTGAGCGAGTTGATCGAGATGCTCGGAGCGGACGCGTTTCGCCTAGAGAGCGAGTTGGGAAAGCTCAAGCTCTATGTTGGCGATGCCCGCCCGGTCACCTCGGAAGATCTGGCCCTGTTGGTGCCCGAAGCGAGACAGCGCGGGATGTACGAATTTTCCGACGCAATTGCCGACCGCGACCGGACGCGCGCCTTGGAGGTGCTCGACACGATGGCGAAGGCCGGGATGTACTGGGGCTTGCAAGTGAGCGCGTTGGCCACCTTGTTCCGGCAGGCACTGTCAGCCAAGGAAATCGGAGCTGCGAGCGCACGGCAGATCCGCACGGATCTAGGTGGTTTCGGCATCAAGGTCTGGCCGATGCGAGCGCGGCAACTCGAGGGGATCGTCTCCCGCTACCGCACCGATGAACTGCGGGCGGCGTTGATCGCACTGTTCGAGGCGGATCGCGGGCTGCGCAGTGCACGGCCGGATGACCGGGTGCTGATGGAAACGCTGGTTATGAAGCTGACCCGCTGAGGGGCACTTCTCGCGCTGGACCGAGGCCGGCTAAGAGCCGGAGTTGGTTACGCTCCTATGACGCTGAAGCTTGGGCGGCCTTGTCTGCGGCCCGCGAGATCGAAGATTTGAGGCGGTCAGCTTTGTTGCGATGTAGCACGCCCTTGCGGACGGAACGGTCGATCAGGCCCGTGGTCGGGCTGAGCAGAGCGTCGGGAGCGGTGTCGCCCTGGCCCTCGACGGCCGCGCGGAACTTCTTCAACTGGGTGCGCAGTTGGCTCTTAGCCGCCCGGTTGCGGGCGGTCCGACCCACGGTCTGGCGTATGCGTTTGATTGCGGACTTATGGTTGGCCATGCGTCTTCTTCTCTTTCGAGCATAGGCTGTGTCGAGTCGGCCTGTCAATCGGGCCAGTCTTGGCTGCAGAGGCGCGAACCCGCTGAGCCGGCTGAATCCGGTTGCCTTCGCACGGAGTTGCCCTGTAGGGTGGGACGAGACAGCCCATGCCCCACCAAACAGTAGCTCTCAAAGAGCGGCTGCAGTACCTCGGTCTGGCAATTCTGACCGTATTCAACACGTATGTCTGCGCGTCCCTTGTGGCGGCGGCTCTGTCACCCCTCTCAGATCACCGGTTGCTGCTCAACACCGTACCTCTGTTGTGCGCCACGCTGATCGTGACGGCTCTGACCGTGGCATTTCTTCCTAGCGGCAGCTGGCCGCGCATCGGACTGGGGCGCGGCGTGAGCCGCGGCGTGACGGTAGGGCTGGTGCTGGGGTTTATCGCCTGCGGGGAACTCTTGCTGGTGGTTGTGCTGTTCAGTTTGGCGGATTGGGTGCCCATTGCCGATGGAGCACTGCGCTTCGACTTCAGGGCGGTGCCTGAACTGGGGCTGTCCCTGCTCGTGATCGGCGCCACTGCGGAGGAATTGTTCGCACGCGGTCTGGCGCTGCAGTGCCTGGCCCGGGCGCTGGGCCCGGTCGGGGCCGTGATTCTGACCTCGGCAGGGTTTGCCGCCCTGCACGCAGCAAATCCCGGCGTTACGTTCTTGGCGGCCTGTAACACGGCGCTGTTCGGGGCTGTGTTTGGTGTCGCGGTTTTCCGTCAACGGTCGCTGTGGCTTGCAACCGGCCTGCACATTGGGTGGAACGTTGCACAGGTGGCCTTTGGGGTCAACGTCTCAGGCATTACAATGAGGCTGACGGAGTTCAACCTCAGGCTTGGACAACCGGATTGGATCACGGGCGGTGACTATGGATTCGAAGCCGGACTGCTTGCGACCCGCACAGCTCTCGGCCTTCTCGCGGTTGCTTGGTGGCTCCCTGCGCCAACTCGGGACGCGCCCATGCTCTGGGACGCTCCGCGCGAGGATGCCGGCACTCTCGCGAGCGGGCTTGGCGGGATTGATCGCACTAGTGGTCATGAGCCTGGCGACCCCATCGGGGAGCGCGAAGACTGAAAAGTTGACTGCGGGGCAGCGGGCCGAATTGGTCCGCAACCTCAACGCCGAGTACGGCACGGCCAAGCTGCAGATCCCTAGGTCTAAGAAACCCTTGGTGCTCAGGCCCACCGGGCAGTACGACCGGGACCAGTGGGCGAGCGCGATGACGAAATTTGGACCGGCGGCAAGGCTGGGAGACTTGGTCCAGATCACGAAAGTCCAGTTTGACGGCAAGAAGCTGGTCCTAGAGATCAACTACGGCATCGGCGGCGGCCGGCGCTGGTGGCACCGCATCCAAGTGGCTGGGGCCGGCAACCGGGGAACGACGCTCGGTGCTTCGCAGAATACCCACGCCCCGGGAGGGACCAAACTGGCATTGGTTTTTCCGCAGAATGTGCCCGTCAAGACCGCCGACGAGATCAAGGAGATGCTCAAGCCGGTGTTGGATTTCAACCAGCGCTCGGCGACCGAACTCTATCTTGACAAGATCGATGTGAAATTCCGCGAGGCAATCGAGAGCAACGACGTCATCGAAGGCATGGACAAGGAGATGGTGCTCTTGGCGAAGGGAAGGCCGTCGAAGAAGATCCGCGATTTCAAAGAGGGCATCGAGACCGAGGACTGGATCTACGGCGAACCTCCGGGCGAGATTGTGTTCGTTACGTTCTTGGACGGGGATGTGATCCGGGTCAAGGCCAGCCACGCCGCAATCGGCGGCTGGGTCAAGGAAACCGAGCAGATCGAGCGCTGAGAAGCTGGCGCGCCTGGGTCGCGCCGCGCTAGGCTGCGTGGTCGCGATCCCACCGCCGCCCTATCGCATCGGCCGCGAGTATGGCGTCCGCCACCATGGTCGGGTTGACCTCGAACGGCTCATTGTGGATCGTCTCGCCTTTGGCTATCGTGCGCTTGGCCACGCGTTCAAGCTCGGCGGGTTCGCAGGTTTCCAAGCCGACTTCGGCCAATGTGATTGGCAAGCCGACTGATCGGCAAAACCCCATCACCTCGTCGAGCAGGGCACTGGGCTTGCCTTCGAGCACGAGTTGGACAAGGGTGCCGAAGGCTACCTTCTCGCCGTGGAAGAACGCATGGGTGCCGTGGGCGACGGTGAGTCCGTTGTGAACCGAATGCGCCGCGGCGAGCCCCGAGGATTCGAATCCGAGGCCGGAGAGCAGGGTGTTCGCCTCGACAAGCCGCTCCAGCGCGGGCGTGACCGCTCGGTGCTGCGTGGCGACAAACGCGTTTTGACCGTCCTCGATCAAGGTTTGGTAGCAAAGCTCGGCCAGAGCCAAAGCGCTGCGCGTCGAAGCGCCGCCCCGCATGTTGCGGACATGGCCCTCGACGCAGGTCCGGGCTTCGAATACGGTGGCGAGTGCATCTCCCATGCCGGCCGCCAACAATCGGGGCGGTGCGCAGGCGATCACGGTGGTGTCCACTAGGACGAGGTCTGGATTGCGCCCATAGACGCGATAGTCTACGACTCGGCCCTCCTCGTCATAGAGCACCGACAGGGCGGAGCAGGGGGCATCGCTGGAAGCCACCGTCGGACAGTTCACGACGGGTAGGTCCAACTCGCTGGCGACTGCGCGGGCGGTGTCGAGCACCTTCCCGCCGCCCGCTCCGACGATGACCTCGGACGCGGCCTCTTTCGCGACTTGCTTGACGTCCTCGATTTCTCGGTGGCTGCACTCTCCGCCGAACGGATGCACCTGGTAGGCGATGCCGGCATCAGCGAAGGTCTGTTGCCAAGTCTCGGAGAGCCGTTTGGCGGGACTCCTGCCGGCGAGGACTAGTGCTGGCCCTTGAAGTCCGACGCGCTGCATCTCTGCACCCAGCGAGAGCGTGGCGTCTGGGCCCTGGGTGTAGCGCGATGGGGCGGAGAAGACGGACAGCATGCAGAGGATTGTAACTGTGGTGCGCGACAAACACGACCGAGGCGTCTGCCCGCTACCGCGTTGCGGGACATGCCGAGACCTGCGGGATGCTCGCGATTGGCCCTGGTTCGGGGTTTCGATGGCTGCGCCCTCCGATCACCGGAGCCGGGGATACCGTACGGATTTCCTTCTGACGTCGGTTCAAGCGGAGATTCCGTCGTAGTGGCGATCGCGGCATCGGACGCCGCGAACTATACCCAAGTCCCCGCACAGCCCGATCACAGAACCTCTTGGAAGAACGCGATTACCGTTGGTGCATGAGTCGAGTGGCCGCCGTCGTGGATGTGGTAGCGGAAGTTCTGCGGCTTGCCTAGCGCATCGTACTGGGCCTCGTAGACGCTCCTGTAGTAGCGCTCGTATTGGCTGTGGGAGGCTTTGTCGGTCGGGCCGCCGTGGCCTGACAGCAGTGGCGCGGGTGCGAACGGGAACAGAAGCAGATTGCGGTCACCCAATGCGAATGTCCCCGGGATCACATGGCAGATATCTCCGATACCGCTGAATTCGCTGGCGGCGGTTTCATCGGGGAGGTAAACAGTCTTTGTGCCGTACTCGGCCACCGCCCGGATTCGGCTGTCGAGCAGCGCCGTTTGGACCGCCAGCCACCCCCCCAAGGAGACTCCCGTGGCTCCGATCCTTGCCTCGTCCACCCGGGGATGGCCCGCAAGAATCTCAACGGCCGCTAGGTTTGCCATCAGCTGGACCGCGCGACTAGGAACGCCCATCGCCAGGCGGAAGCCCGCGATCTCTCGCTCGTCGACTCCGGACGTCCCGTGGCGGGACATGTAGCCGCTGTCTACCTTCTCGACCGCGACAGTGGCGAAGCCGGCACGGGCGAGTCGCGCCGCGATCGCCCTTTGGTAGCTGTCTTCGCCAAAGACCAAGTCGTGCAATGGGTGTTCTCCGTGACCGGGAAACGCTGCGACCGCGGGGTGCCTTCCGTCCCCGGGCGGCAGGCACAGCACAATGGGAATCCGGTCGCCCGTCTCGATGAGCTCGACGACATGGGCCTCCATCTCGACTCCGTTGTGATCGAGACGTCGTACGACACTATCGCGAAACAGATGCCTGATCGAGCTGCGTCTCTCGCTAGACGAGCCCACGACCCAGTCTTGGATGCCAAGCGCTCGGACAAGTTCGGCGACCAATTGCTCCTTGAATCGTTCGAACTCTTGGGGTGGGAGCGGGAAGTCCGAAACATCGTACTGCCGTCGCTCGCGGAAATCGGCGATGAGCGATTCCACCCCGGAGGTTGCCTCGGTCGCGAACACTTTGGCAAGCGGGTCGGCGACCTGCGACTTGGCCGTCCAACAGGTGGCGGCAAGCAGGAGAGCCCAGGGAACGATGCGACGG
The DNA here is from genome assembly GCA_965207255.1 of Bryobacterales bacterium. Lineage (GTDB taxonomy): Bacteria > Acidobacteriota > Terriglobia > Bryobacterales > UBA6623 > VXMF01. Next base: position 5,347,789 of record OZ242276.1, read on the forward strand.
AAGACTTGCATGACGATTCCACGTTACCGAAGCATGCATCGTCGATTCCGCTGCAATTGGCAATTGTTGGCTGATTCCCGGGCAGATTGCGACCTATGCGAAAATCCCCTTTCCTTAGCGTGCTGTGGACTCGCACGTCGGCCGGGGAAACACTCCGTGATCGCTGGGCGACCCACAGAAGGCCGTCTCTGCTCGTCCAGACTGTGCTCGAAGACTCTCGGGGGCAGCACCAGAACCGCGCGTTCGGACTCGGGTCCAAGTGATCAAACCCAACTTCGAAGAGCCTCCTCAGCGGGCATTATGTCTCAACCGGCATATGTGAATTCAAACCAGACCGATCGGGCAGCAGGGGCAGGGAGGCACGCCCTAGGAGCCGGCCGGTCCAGAAAAAATCTGTGACCGGAGGGGCCCGGCGAGCGTTAGGTCATTAGAGGGGGGGCAGGCGACAAGCAGCTCTGCCCCCGAGGAGGCAAACATGCTCATACGCAGTACTGCGCTTATCGCGCTGGCCGAGGGCTGGCGATGGCTAGTCCCTCACAGGGGCTACCCGAGAGTTCCGGGAACTCCGTGGATTCGGAGCCAAAGCTCTACGACGGAACGCTCTTACCCTAACCAACTGGAATCACCCATGAGGCATGTCCCGCTCTCGATTCTTGCTGCCGTAATCGCTTCGCTCGGTGCCGTCGGCGAACTCCCGGCCCAGACCACCGGGTTTAGCGATTACTGCGTGTTCTCCTATAGCGGGGAAAATCGCTCCAGAAAGATTGGGGCCAGCAGTTCGATAACGGCGGAGTGCGGCGGCGACGGGCATACAGCTCCGTTCGGCAACTGGGGGGCGACATCGAACTACGGTCACGTGGCCGACGCAGATCGATTTCCTGGATGGAAGCGGGGCACAGCTTCGGGGTCGGGTGACGAGATCTGGCAGTGGAACTCATGCACAGGCCCCTCGGGCTCCGCATTCGGCAGAGGCAACATCAAGTACTACAACGGCTCCAGTGGAGGGCCCGACTCTCCATACGATTATCAGTACTCGACCAAAGGCACGGCTACGCATGGAACTAGGTTGTACCGGAAGCCCCTTCCGTGCGGAGGGTCATGGGCCGAACCGCAGCCGAATGCCACCGGCTGCTCAGCCGCATTGAATTCCTGGACCGAGTCGGATAACTTCATGTCGCTTTATGAACTCGACTGGAACGGAAACAGCCTTGTAACAACACTGTATTTCCCAAGAACCACCGTGGCACTGAGCTGCCACTACTACGGATGCAGTGAGCGCACCTCTGGCTGGCAAAAGGTTCAGAGGAAGACCAACTATGCCAGCGACGTCGATGCGGAACTCCGAACGAAGGTGCTAGCGGGTTACGAGTCCGGATGCGGCTGGGACTGAAGAGGTGTTTCTGATGCAGCAGCAACCAAGCTTGAAGAGTGAAGCGTCAAGAACCACGGCCGTCTTGGCGGTTGTGGGTCTTTGCGCAAGTATGATCGTCTCAGGCCAGTCGGTTGAGATATCGGGCAGCCTACGTAGCACGGAGGGCGAGTCTCTTGGCGGGACTGTAGACATTTTCGAGGAGGGGGAGGATCTAGTGGTCACCACCTATTCCGTCGAGCGCGGCGAGGACTTCCGCATTTCCGCCCAAACGCAGCACGGCATATTGGTCCACGTTTCCACTGCGGGCCGTCCTCCGGTTGAACGATTCTTACAGCCAGGGACGAGCGGTCACCTGAGACTGGACGTCGAGTTTCCTGAGGCACAGCAACTCTCTGGAAGGGTCCTGAACACGGATGGGCGGGCGTCGCCGATGCCACGGTTCATGTTCGCTACCACGAGCCAGATCGGCCACTTCGGCGGGCAGCTTTCCATGTCTTTCATCGGACCGACGCGGACGGCTACTTTAGGCTGAGCGACGTTGGCGTGGGAGTTCCGTTCTTCGTGGATGTCCAAGTTGTGGGGTACCGCCCGGCGTCGTACGGGCCCATCGTGCGAGAGAGGGGGCATACGGATGTGGGGAATATGGTGTTGGAGGAAGAGGGCGGTACTGTGTCCGTCCAGTTGCGCACCCGGAACGGCTCGCCAATTCAGGGCGCACGCGTGGTACTGCTCGCTGACCCCGCCGGATATCGGCCGCATGAGCGGGGCTCGTTGCTGCATGGCAGAGCGTTCCACCAGAGCACGGACACCAGCCCGTCCGGGACCGCGCGGTTCGCGGGAGTGCCCCCCGGACGTATTCGCATCCATGCTGTAACGCCAGATGGTCAAGCAAGATTCCAAGGAGTGATTGCCGAAAGCCAGATCGTGGAGATTCAGCTAGCAGTTCCGTGAAATAGGCTGTACGGTTTGGCGAGCATGAGGGTCATGAGATTCGCAACGATCAACGGTGTGCTGGCAGCATGCGGGATGGTTCTGGCACTCGCGCCGGAGATCCAGGCCAAGCCGGGCCAAGACTGGTCCCGGGTTCAGGACGTGGAGGCACCTCGAGCGGTACGGATCGTGCTGTACGACGAAGAAGCACCGGAAGGCAAGCTCAGGCTCAGGGGTATATTTGCCTCTGCGACCGCGGACAGCCTGACGATTGTCCTGCAGGATGGAACATCGCGGACGTTTCCGCGCGACGAGGTGCGCAGGGTCTCGGTCGAACGAGCATTCCTGCAGCGGCGCAAGGCTTGGGGCCTGACCGCATTGGCTGTGTTCGGCGCGCTAGCGATTGACCTTCTGCGGACCGACCACGATTCGCTGGCGCGATGGTGGTCATCCGGGAGTTCCATGCAATCGGTGGGGCTCATCGCTGTCCCCGTCTGGGTGATAGCGACTTTCGAGCTCTCCCACAAGCCGATCTACGCCATGCCTAAGCCATAGCGGCCTCGTGACACCCGCCAAGATGCCTGTTCCGTGCGAGGTACACTCGGTTAGCGCTGGTGCATTCCGGCCCTACCGGCGATTTGTCACTCGTTTGTGGGCCGCACCCAGCGAGAGTCGATCTCGTGAGTGGAGGCCTGCGTCGCCACAGATCGTGCCAGTGCTGCGAAGCGTCGCTTGCAGGAGTCTCCGTCTGAATCGAAAGCATAGGGGTATGCACTTGACTCAGGTAGCCACTACATGTGGTGTTTGACGACAGTGGAGGATCACCCGCGGAATCAGCTTAAGTTTGGGGCTTATATTGCGCCAGGGCTTACCCTGGCGCAATATAAGCCCCATGCGAATCCACTCCACAAGGCGAGCGCAGCGAGGCACCTGCTCCAAGACCCGGATTTCGGGCACTTCCTGAGCCATCCGCGCTCCGCATTCTGGTCGAACTGCGCGGCAATTCGGGGCGGCCGTCAGGGGTGGCTCGGAGGGCCTGTGCAGATTTCCAGCTATTCAGGCTCCAGCACGAGCCGATGGGCGGTATTCTCCTCGACCGCCGAGCGACTGTACACGAGCGGCGCGTAGCGCCCCTCCGCCCACATCGGCAGCAGGTCGTCGTAGTGTGGGCTGCCCGGCTGCCCGGACTGCCCCGGCGTGCTGGTGAAGACGGACCGATCCCAGTCGGCCAAATCGAGGATGTGACGGTATGAAGCTCCGCTTGACTGAGAGTACCCCGGTCCACGTGTCGCGTTGGGCGTGAACCCGTCGCCGCCGCGACTCACGGAGCCTAGGTCTAGCACAGCCCTCCTCGCGGGAGTGTCCGATAGCGGGTGCCGAAAGCTGATTTGGTGCAAGTCACCCCACCGCCAGCCCGCAGGGACCGCGCCAAGTCGCGAGGCCAGCTCGGCGAACGCCTCGTCGAGAGACTCGGACATGATCCGGTTCCGTTGCTCCCTTGGAATCGTGCGCAGCCCCTCGATCAAGGTGGGCAGCTGCAGGTAGCGAGCGATCAGTCCGCGCGAGGATGGCGGGGCTTGCGCCTCGATGTATTTGGTCGGAAGGCGCTTCATCCAAGCCTCGAATAGCGCAGCTTGATTGGATTCTGCGCTCAGGACGAAGTCCCACCCATCGAAGACCGCAGAGGCAGCCGTTGAGCTATCCTGCGATTCCCTCAGCAACGCCACAAGCTGGCGGGCCGGTAGAGAGGTCTCGTCTAGTTGCAAAGCCTTGAAGTCTTCGATAGTGAATTTCCCGCCCTGTGCCAGGACCTCGTCGACCCGCTCGAAGCGGTACGGGGCCGACCAATCAAACCCCAAGTCGCGCGTGTAGCCGTCGGGAACGATGTTGTGGTTCGCGGTCGCGATGTAGCCGCTCGCGGGATTGACGAGTTGCGGGAGATCCTCGACGTCGAGGAATTCGCGCCAATAGTAACGGCCGGCATGGCCCGGGACCGGCAGCAGGCCGGACCAGCCCTCTCTCACCGGCATCAGTCCGGCCGCCACCCACCCGATATTGCCGTCCACGTCGGCGTAGACGATATTCTCCGCAGGAACCTTCCAAGCCCGCATCGCTTCGACGAATCCGTCCCAGTCCTGGACCTGGTCAAGCGCTAGGCTGCCGAGGTAGCCGGCGGTGCCCGGCTCCTGTCCGGCCCAGCGCAACGCGACCACACGATGATTCTCGGGATCCGCCCAGATGACAGGGCCGTTGCGTGTGAATGCGAGTTCAACCTGTTCAGGTTCGCTCCTTCCCTTGACACGCACTTCCTGCCGCTCGATCTCCATGTCCAGCCATTCCCCCCGATACAGGGACTGACGTGGGTTCTCGGGGTTGATGCGCTCCACGATCAGGTCCGCTAAGTCGTACTGCACGATCGTGAATCCCCAGCCGACGCGCTCGTTGTGTCCGATCGCGACGCCAGGCAAGGCGGGCTCGCCGGAGCCGATCACATTCCATCCCGGCGCATTGAGGTGAACCAAGTAACGCAACGAGGGGAGAATCACCGGCCTGTGAGGGTCGCTCGCCAATAGGGGGGCGCCCGAGGCGCTCAGTTCCGAGTTGACGGCCCAGTTGTTCGAGCCGTCCTGTTCGTGGAGCACGGGGATGGAAACGGCCCGGCGATACTCGCTTGTGACGCGGTCGTCGATTCCGGCCAGGTCTAGCTCGGGATCGGGCCGCAGCTCTCGTGCCGGGTCGGTCGGATACCAGCGCTGAGTCTGGTCGACTCCGAGTTGGGCGACCATCTTGGCTCGCGCGATCTCTTGGCTAACATTCCGCACCATCAGCAGCCCGGCGACCCGCAGTAACACATGCTCCGGCTTCCAGACGCCCGGCTCAAAGTCCAGAAGCTCGAATTCGATCGGGAGGTTGTCGCGATTGCCCTCGACATAGGCGTTGATGCCGGAAGTGAAGGCTTCGGCAATCTCCTTGGATCGAGGCGAGTAGCTGGCCCATTCGGCTTCCATGTCACCCCGGTACCGCACGAGACGGGCGATCCGATCGCGCGTGACGTACTCCGGGCCCAAGACCTCGGCGAGTTCTCCCGACCCGGTTCTTCGCCAGATCTCGATCTGGTAGAGCCGGTCTTGGGCAGCAACAAAGCCTTGGGCAAAGAAGAGGTCGTGAACGGTCTCTGCGTAGATGTGGGCGACGCCCCAGTGATCCCGCAGGATCTCCACCGGTTTCTCGAGTCCGGCGATCGAGACTGCGCCCTCGATCTGAGCTAGGCGCCTGACAGCCTCGTCCCGAAGCTCTTGGCTCCGGTCCGGATTCCGGTCACAGGCAGCGAGAGAGAGCAGAAGTGCGATCGTCGTCAGCCGGCGCATATCGCGCTTAGCATAGCGCCGGGGGTATCTCACGGAGTTAGCGCACCTGCGGCTGATTGCCGAGTTCGCGGCCTCCTCGCGAGTACGCAGCGTCCCTAGGCCTAGCCTTGAATGCGCACGAGCACAAGCAAACCCAAACCGAACACGAGAGCCGATGTGAGCAATACCGAACCGACTTTGCGCTCGTCATGAGTCTCGAACCAGAGATAGATCCCGCTGGCACCCATTGCTAACAGAGCAATGGAGGTCAAGAGCAACACAGCGCCCCAGACGTTGATCATTCCCATTTCGTGCCAGAGACCGTGCGCGAAGTGCATGCTCTGCAACATGCCGATAAAGGCTAGCCTCGTCGTCTTGATGTGCGCTTCGCGAGCCCCGTGTTGATATCGGACTTGGTAGGCCGTCCCCAGCCGCCGGATCGTCAAGGTGAAGCTGCCATCGTCCGAAGGCTGGACTCGAGCGATCTCTCCACGAAGGCCGTGCTCCTCGATCAGATGCAGCCCCAAAGATCGAGGGGTCGCCCCGTCGAGCGGGTCGATGGCAACGCTCTTCTCCGAAACGGAGGGCTCAGGCTTGAACCAAGAGCGGTGGGCGAGCCTGACGGAACTGAGCAGGTAAATTCCGAGCGCTAGCGCGAACGCCAGCCCGAGTGTCAGATGGATGTTGCGGATCAGGCGATACATGAATTCACCGCAATGCTGCGTAGAGGGCCACCGTCAATGCCGCGCTCAGTCCTAGCGTCCACAGGGCCCAAGCCATCCGGGGGCGCGTCGCAAGCCACATGTAGAGTCCCGAAATGGTCATGAAGATCACTGCCCACAGAGAGAACTGGTTGTACGCTCCCCACAAGTGCACTTCCCAGCCCGGGTTGTGGATCCGGAACGTCTGCATGTGCATCAGGTTCAAGAACCCGCCCAGCGGGCTGGGTGTCCGCTCGACTCGAAGCAGGTTCTCTCTTTCGAGCAATACGATCCGGCGGGTGCCGTTGGGAGTGAGGTAGCGCACTTGGAGTCGGCCGTTATCGTCGCGATTTGGCTTGCGGCCAGGTTGGATGAACGGCAAGCCAGAAGCGACGATCATTGCATCGGTGATTTCTTGATCCGTGGCCGCTCCATCGACCTGAAACGCGATCGTGCGCACCTCCGCTTCCCGCCCAGGCCGGTCGCTGGGCGCGGGCACGAAGCTGGCCCAGATCCCGACGATTCCCCAGACGGTGAATCCGACATAGCTCAGCAGGCCAGCATAAATGTGCAGTTTCTTGATCCAGCGATACATCGCATCGTGCCCCGAGTCCGCGCGGGGAACTGTTCCGAACGGATATCGTAGCGCCGCGAGCCAGGCCTCTCTCGTCAGTCAGTTCGTTCTCGGCCTGAGGCCGGTGTCTTGGGTTGGCTCCGTGTTCTCGCTTTCCGCGATGGGTTCCAAGAGCAGACACTCCGTGCGCTGATCGGCTCTGGCCACGGACAGCCTGTGGCGGATCTCAGGCTGGGATCGGTCAACGCCGACAGCGGAGGTAATCGGTGAATTGGGCGGAAAGCCGTCCGGCCCGCTAGTGCAACGCCAGTGGCGGGTGAGCCGGCGGTCGTATCTGCCCGATCTGCGGAGTCGCCCTAGATCGGCAGAAATAGCGACGCATCGTGGTCTTGCGATCGGCTGACAATCGGACCACAGGATTCGAGCTACCGAATGTGCCGACGAGCAGTGGGGCAGACGCACATCTTGCGCCCTGCTCACTCAGACCAGGCTCGGCTTGACCGTGGGGCCGCTGGACTAGCGGCCTTCGCTGGACGGCGGCACGAGTCCGTTCGCACGCATGTGGATGGCCATCTGCGCGTATTCGTGCTCGATGTGGATCGTGTTGCCGTAGAGTGTTCCCAGCCGAGACCGCGTGCGACGCCGTCCTTGGACCATCTCGGTCGCCTTGGCATCGGTGAGCGAACGGTAAGCGCCGTCGCACTCCGCCGCGGCGGCCTCGAGTGCCGCAACCAAGTCCGCCTTGGAGGAAGACCCGTTGACGCCAGCCCGCTTCCTCTCGCCCATGTAGCCAGAACAGGCCCCAAGTGCCGAGTTGGCGGTATGTGCCACCAAGTCCCCAAAGCTCTGGCTCTCGGGGGCGGGCTTGTAGCTGTAATGCTCCTCGGGCATCTTGTTGGCAGCAGCCACGACGAAGTTCTTCGTGCGATTCCATGCCTGCCTGGCTTCGGTGCTCAGCGGGTCCTCTTGCGCCAGCAGAGGGCAAGTGAGTCCGGCACCGACCACAATAATCAAGAGGGTTTTCATTGTTTGTTCCTCCAACTTGCGCGAATCGAAAACTGATCCGATCCCGACGATCCTACCTAGACATCGTCGCACTGTCAGTCTAGCGCGGAAGGGGGGGCTTTTCGTGCGAGCCGAGTTGCGGATCCACCGTGCTTTGACTCACCTACTCACGCTCCCGACAGATTCCTTTCGTCGGCATCGCGATCCTATCGACGGACCTGGTCCGCGGTCGCGAATTCAGATCGAGAAACTTCACCAGGGGGAATACCGCGACCCGCCGTCACTGGCAAGCTACGGTGCAGGACCGAGCGCGAAACCTGCTCCCGCGCAGGCGCAGAGTTCCCTTTGCGTTGACCGCGAGGGTCGGCTCAGGTCTCTTGCCCAAGCGAAGTCGCCGTCTTACTTTCCTGTATTGGAATCCTTGGGAGCATGGGCGGGCTGGCGCGGACCATCAAGATCAGGCACGAGACAGTGCGGCCTGTGCTGTAAGAGAGGAGTCGGCGCTTGTGGGCCGGAGCCGCGGCTCGGGCGATCCGTCGAGGCGGCATCGCAGAGGTAGCAGAAGCGACGGGGATCGCGCGAGACACGGTGCGCTAAGGCCTGCTACAAGTGCAGGCTGGCGGCCAGCGCCTGCGCCGACCTGACAGGGGCCGCTGCACTGAAGCTGCCCCTGTCAGGTCGGCTGGCGAAGGCGTTGCGGGCCGAGGGGCATGCGGACAGTGGGCGCGGCGTGACCGGCTGCTGCACGAGTTGGACTACCCCCTGCAGGCGAAGCGCGCGATGCTGGGGAGTCGGCAACCCGCCGACCCGGACGCGCAGTTCCAGCACAGCGGTCACCGGGGGCAGGAGTTTCAGTGGACCGGACAGCCAGTCGTCTCTGTCGATTTGAAGAAAGAGTTGGTGGAGAAGTACCGGAACGCGGAGAGAGTGGCGTCCGCCGGAAGAGCCGGAGCAGCTGTAGGTGTACGATTTCCCCGACCTAGGACGGGGCAAGGCTCTTCCTTACCGAATCTGAGATGTGGCCACGAACGCCGGCTGGGTCAGCGTGGGCGTGGACCATGACACGTCCGAATTCGCCGTGCGGACGCTGCGGCGCTGGTGGCGGCAGATGGGGGTTCCAGCCTATCAGCGGCTGCTGGTGGAAGTTGGAACTGCAACGACTGGCCGACGTTGCCGAGGCTCGGCAGCGGTCGGCCTGGACAGTCTCTAAGATTGCCTCGTTGCGCGCCACCCGCTCGGTGACTTCCGCTTACTGGCGAGAGAGCTCGTTGCTGCGGGCCGGAAGTGCATCGAACTTGCTGTCGCTCCGGTCCATCAGTGCCCGCAGATCAGCCCAACAGACGGCACCGCGTTTCTTGCCGGAATGGTCCGGGCCTCGCCTGGGGGCGCGACTGATGCGAAACACCTCAGGCGGTGGCTGTGGAGACAGGCTCCTGAGGTGTTTCACATGAGCCTGTGCTGCCTGCAGGTCGCTTCCCCAAACGTAGTGCACCGCTCGCAGTGCGGCAACAAGATAGCTCGCGATCGCCACTTGGATGGCGATCGACATCGTTACCGTCCCTGAGTTGATGGACCTCCCGCTCGACAGGGGATGCCGTCTAGTCCATGACCGCCTGATATGCGAGCCGCTTGAACTCCCGCCCATATGACAATCCGCGGTACGGAAGAATCTGCACCATGAAGATCGTGACCATCTCTTCTTCTGGGTCGATCCAGAAGCGCGTTCCTGCGGCCCCTCCCCAACGATACTCACCTTTGGTACCGATCGCGCCTGTCATTCCGGGTCCCCGGTTCACGGCAAACGTCAGGCCGAAGCCCCAACCGGGCTGTGAAGTCCCTCCCGCGCGCGGCATGTCGGCTGGCATGTGGTCGGCACGCATCAACTCCACCGACTTTCGGCTCAGGATCCTGACGCCGTTCAACTCGCCGTCGTTCGCCAGCATCTGGCAGAAGCGGGCGTAATCCATCGTGGTCGAAACGAGCCCTGAGCCACCGCCAAGCTTCGTCGTGGGTTGCTTGTAGCTGTCCTGAGCCGCAGCGGTGGAGCGGCGCACCGTCTTCTTGCCGTCGTTGAGAGAGTAAAGCACCGTGAAGCGATCCCACTTCTTCTCGGGGACGTAGTAGCCCGTGTCGTTCATCCCGAGCGGCTCGAAAATATTCTTGCGAAAGAACTCATCGATCGGCATCCCAGAGACCGCTTCGACGTACCTTGCAAGAACATCGGTCGAGTAACCGTATTGCCAGGTCGTTCCCGGCTGCTGGACCAAGGGAGCCTTCGCGATGCGCTTGACCATCTCTTCGAGCGTCGTAGCCTCGCTTACGCCGGTCTTGGCGAAATACGCCTCCCCATCCGGTGTCTTGGGCCCTGCGTAGCTCAGCCCAGCTGTGTGCATAAACAAGTCGCGAACCGTGATCTGGCGGTCGGCGGGCACTGTGTAGGACCTTCGCCGGCCCGCCACTGGACCGGTCTCGTCGATCGCTACGCGCATGGTCTTGAACTCGGGCAGATAGTTCGAGATTGGGTCGGTCAGCGCGAAGTGGCCGTGCTCATAGAGAATCATCGCCGCGACGCCTGTAACCGCCTTGGTCATCGAATACATCCGGAAGATGGCGTCCTCGGGCATTCTTGTGCCGGATTCCTTGTCCATATCGCCCCAGGTCTTGAAGTACCCGATCTTGCCACGGCGAACGATCATGCCGATGGCTCCGGAAAAATGGCCCTCATCGACATGACCCTCCATCGCCCGGTCTATGCGAGCCAGTCGCTCAGCCGAAAGGCCGACTTGCTCGGGCGCTACAGTCTTCAGAGCGTCATTCGCCCAGGCGGAGGGCGCTAGGACGAGCAGGGTGGCTGCCAAGACGGTCAAGTGTTTCATAGGATCCTCCTAAGTCGGCGATCGAGCCGCAGTCCTCCCAGTGGCTGCTGTTCTGATCGGCCGGGACGCTGAGATCGTACCATCGAATGGCGCAACAGCCTCACGCCCACCGATCATTCAGACAAGCCGGATCTCTCAACAGCTATCCGCAGACTCCCTGTCCAGCGGGTCTCCGCACGCCGATCCCCACACGGCTCGGCTTGGGTTGCACTGGTCGGCTGGCAGGCCAGTGAGCTCTCGACACAGTCTCGGCACCTAACAGTGGCCGGGCCTCTCGGTTAATCCGGTTCCTATCGGTACCCCTTGTGTTAGGATCAGATCGTCGAGCGGGAGTAGTTCAGAGGTAGAACGTCAGCTTCCCAAGCTGAATGTCACGGGTTCGATCCCCGTCTCCCGCTCCATGTTCTTCGTGTTTGTGGCGAGGAACTGATGCGAGCGATGAGCCTACCCGAAGCCGAGGCTCAGCAATCGAGCCTTGATCGACAGTGCGGTTCGCGCACGGCGATTCCGACTCTCGGGCTCACCAATCGCTCGATATAGCTCGCACTATTCGGCCATCACGAAGACGAGATTGGGCGACTGCTCAGGGTGGGCACGTGACACCGCTCCAATAGAATTGCTACCGAGAATCTGGCGTCGACTGACCACGGGGAACCCGCTATTCGTCGGACGGGAACGTCGTGACCAGCTTGGCAAGCCCTTCCAGGTTCTCGCGTAGCGATTGCTCCGCGTCTAGCTCGTCGCGGTGGTCCAAGATGCCGATGGGCCCTTCGTAGCCGGACTCCCGTATCAGTGCGATCATCTCGCTGTCGCGGGTGCCCGAACCTAGCGGCACGATCTTTGCGCCGCCAAGCGTCATGCCGTTCAAGTTCACGCACAGCAGGCGCGGCGCCATCAGCGGAAACAGCTCGTCTAGGCGATCGAGCTGTTCATGGCCGTGATGAAAGTTGTAGACCAGCCCTACGTTGTCCGCCTGGGCCTTGTCCAAGACAGCCAGCTGGTTTTCCGGCTCTCCGTACCAACCGCCGTGATTGTAAAGGCCGACGCGGCAGTTGAGCTTGGCCGCTTCCGCCGCGATTGCATCAATCGCTTGGGCGGCTAGGTTCAGCCTCTCGGGCTGAGACAACCCTTCGAACGCCTGATCGCGCATTGCGACCCAAAGGTCGCTCGACGCTTGATTGCGCCGAAGGGTCTCAAGCGCGAGACCGACCGACCCTCCCAGCGGATCGTGCGGGTCGACTCCACCGCACCACCACGCTGATAGCTCAATGTCGTTCTCGCGCAATGCTGCGATCTCGTCGTCGAAGCTCGGGACGTGCTCCTCTCGATAGTCGTAGGCGACTGCCTGCAACCCCAGCCGTCCGAGCATAGCGGCGCGCTCGGCAGGACCGCGTTTCGCCGCGTCGAACGGCACGATGCACCAAGCGACTAAGTTCGATCTCGAGAAGACGCCGGCGTCCGCCAGCGGATCGGGCAGGGCTAGCTCCGGCTCTCGAGGGTCGGAGGCGCAAGCTGCAAGGACAAGAAGAGCAGCCGCAACGCATCGCATGTCGAGAGTATACCGGCCGGCGTTACGACGCGGCCCGCGCTGAAGCTTGCCGTGCCGTGCTATCGGTCACTTTTCGACTCACGCCAATCGAGTATGGCGAGCCCTCGTGACGATCGCTGGGGCGTCTTGGTGCCAACAGCCCTGAACGGGAATCTCTTAGAAACGGTCTAGCTTCGAATCAGCGCATGCGGGCCTCGGCCTCCGGGCCCGCGGTTTCGAGAACATGTTGAACGAACTCGGGATCGCGGAACGGATCTTCGGTCTCGGCCTGCCAAGCCCGCAGCGCGACCGTCAACCGCCGCTGCTCTTCGTCCAGACGGGGCTCCCCGGCGAGGTTGTGGAACTGCCCCGGATCGGCCGCGAGATCATATAGCTCGTACTCGGGAGGATCCGCGAAAGTATCGAACGCGCGGCGTACGTCCGTCCCGACAAAACGGGCCTGCCGGGACAGAGAATATGCCGGATCGCCGTCGATGCCGCTGGACGGCTTGGCCTCCCCCGCTCGCAGATTGTGAATCAGTTGATACCGCTCGTCTCGGATCGCCCGGCGGGGATAGAAGGGCTGCGAGCCATGGTAGTGGAACTCGCCGACCAGATACTGGCGCCAATCTACGCTCCGGTCGCCGCCAAGCAACGGCCGCAGCGAACGTCCGTGGAGATCCTCCGGGATCGGCGCTTGCGCGGCTTCGAGGATGGTCGGAACCAAGTCGACCGTGGAGACCATGGCGGGGCTGTCCCCGCGAAAGTCGAGGCCGGGCCAGCGGACGATATACGGGATGCGCAGGCCTGCCTCGTAAGCCGTCGTCTTCCCGCGCGCAAAAGGCGGGCCATGATCGGAGACGAACACGACCAGCGTGTCGTCGTTGCGCCCGGCTTCGCCAAGCGCCGCCAGCAGCAGCCCGACGCCGTCGTCTAGACGTTTGACCGCGCTCAAATAGTCGGCCGTTCGTTGCCGCTGTTCGGGCGTGTCAATGCGCTGGAAGCTGAATAGCGTCTTCTCGCTCGGCTCGACCGGATTCTCCGGAAAGCCGTCGACTTGCGGCGGGAAATGACGGCTGCCGTCCTCGCGGCGCCCGACATGCGGGTCAGTGTAGTTGACCATCAGGAAGAAGGGGGCGCCTGCCGGATCGGCAAAGAATCGGCTTGCCCGCTCAGCGACCAAACCCACTCTGCGGGCTTCGTTGTAGTTCGTCTCGCGATAGTCGAACTCAAACGTTTGCTCGGGGTTGACGTGTAGCTTGCCGATGATGCCGGTACGGTAGCCTTGGCGCTTCAGAAAGCCTGGCAGCGTGCGGTCGAACATCTCGGGATGCATCTGGAAACCGCGATTCGCCAATCCGTACTGGCCCGTCGCGTGGACATAGAGGCCGGTAAACATGGCGCTCCGCGAGGGGCTGCACGACGCTTGGGCGACGTACGCCGTCTCGAAGCGAACACCTTCGGAAGCCAAGCCGTCGAGGTGCGGCGTCTCGATGCGAGTCTCGCCGTAGCAGCCTAGTTGCAGTCCTAGGTCGTCGGAAGTGATTAGCAGGATGTTGAGTGGATCGGCTGGCGCCGCGGTCTCCGGCGGAGTCGAGCACCCGATCGACCACACCGCGAGCAGGGGGACAACAGCGGCGCATGACGGCCTCATTTCGCCTAAGAGGATAGCGAACGGCGCGGTCCAGAGCGCGAACGATTCGCACTGAGCCAGCCGGTCTCCCCGCCGTACCCGGAGGAGCCGGTCTGAGCGGTGCCGGCGAACGTCGTCATGCGCCCGACAAGAGCGATCGTGCAGTTGACAACAGCTCGATACCGAAATGGGCCGCCGTTGTTATGATGCTGTTCGCTATGAAGCTAGCTCACGGCTGCATGGTCGTCCGAAACGGTCAGCTCGTCGACGGAAGCGGGGCGTCGGCGACACTCAACGGCGCCGTTGTGATTCAAGACGGCAAGATCGCCTACGCCGGGCCGGATGCGGGTGCGCCGGAAACGCGGCCCGACACGCGAACCATCGACGCCGCCGGCGGAACGATCATGCCCGGGCTCGTCGAGGCCCACTTCCACCCCACGTACTTCAATGTTCGGGAGCTACAGGATCTCGACATCCGATATCCGGTCGAGTACGTGACGATACGAGCGGTCAAGAACGTACAGACGGCACTCGAGTCCGGCTATACGGCGGCGCGTAGCGGCGGAAGCTTGTTCAACATCGACGTTTGGCTCAAACAGGCGCTCGAAGAAGACATGATTGCCGGCCCGCGCCTTGCCGCTTCGGGGCGGGAAATTTGCGGCGCGGGCGGAATCATGGACTGGAATCCGGAATACCGCAAGATCGGCATGGAAGGCCTAGTGCTGATCGTCAACGGAGCGGAGGAAGCGCGCTCTGCGGTTCGCAAGCTCGTTAAGGACGGCGTCGAGTGGGTAAAGACCTACCCGACCGGAGACGCCGCCGCGCCCAACATCAACGACCACCACACGCTCTCGATGACATTCGAAGAGATGCACGCCGTGGTTGGCACGGCGCACAACCACGGTCTGAAAGTCACCGGGCATTGCCGCGCGCTCGAAGGTGTGAAGAACGCGCTGCGGGCCGGCTATGACACGCTCGAACACGGGACGTTTGTCGACGACGAGGCGATCGAGATGATCATCGCCAGCGACACCCCGGTTGTGCCGGCGCTCTGGTTCGAGCAGTCGTCGGTTAACAATGGCAAGAAGTTCGACATGTCGCAAGAAGTCATCGATGGCCACCAGGAGACGCTCGAAGCCGGTGCCGAGAGCGCCAGGCGAATCCTCAAGGCGGGCGGACGCGTGGGCCTCGGCGGCGATTTCGGGTTTGCTTGGACGCCTCACGGCACCTACGCCAAGGAGATTTCGTTCTTTGTGAACTATGTCGGTTTCACCCCGCTCGAGGCACTCAAGTGTGCCACAAGAACGGGGGCCGAGATCATGGGCCGCGCCGATGAAATCGGTACGCTCGAGGAAGGCAAATTGGCGGATCTGCTCGTGGTTGACGGCGACGTTCTCAGAGACATCCGGCTGCTGGAGAATCGCTCGAACTTCCTGGCCGTGATCCAGGGCGGAGTCGTCAAAGCCGGCAAGCAGGCTTCGGGAGATGCCCGTTGGTGAAGAACGGCGCTCCGTCTGGCGTGACCAACCACCCATGACCGTCGCGCTCGCCGAGCGAGAAGAAGCCTTCGGGTTCCGCTTGGGTTATGCCCGTGGCGATGATTCCGGCACTTGCCCGAGAGCTAGGGCGTTGCGAAAGAACCGCCGTCGGTTAAGTGCCATGCCGGCATTCGTCTAACGGCGGCTGTGAGATATTCAGGCCTTGATCTCCTCGAACTGCTTCGTCGCGATCCCAACGGGACGGTCCAGCGGAATGCCGCCGCAAGCGAGCAACGTGGTCAGCAGATCTCCCTGATTTCCCTTGGTATTGGGCAGGAAGCGTCCCGTCTTGATGGAACCGCCTCCGCTGCCGGCAACCACGAAGGGGAGGTTCTCGCGCGTATGCTCGTTCCCGTCTTCAAGGCCGGACCCCCACATCATGATGCAGTTGTCGAGTAAGGTCCCCTCGGCTTCACGGAGGCCGCGCATCTTCTTCACCATGTAGGCGAACTGGGCGATATTGAACTCCGTGATCTTGGCGACCTTGGCGACCATTTCCGGATCGTTCCGGTGATGGGTTTGGGAGTGATGCTGATCGCTAAACCCAAGTTCCGGGTACGAGGCGCCGTTCGGTCTCGATCCAATGTAGGTGGAGACGCGAGTCGTGTCGGTCTGGAACGCCAGCACGTTCAGGTCGCACATCACCTGCATGTACTCGCTCCGCTTGTCTCCCTCCGGGATCTTGATCTCGATCGGCGGCGAATCGGTGGCGTGACGTTTGGTCGCGCGGACGCCGGCTTTTTCCAGTGCCGCCTCTTTCTGGCGATACTCGATGGCGGCGATGCGTCGTTCGACGGAGCGAACGCTGTCCAAGTATTCGTCCAGTTTCCGCTGGTCGGATCCAGGCAAGGTACGCCGCAAATCCCTCGCGCCGCCCAGCACGATGTCCAATAGGCTTCGATCCAGAGCGTTCACTCGCGCCGACTCGCGCCCATCGCCGTGCTGCTCCGGTTCGCGGAACAGGCGATTGAACACGTTCCGTGGATTGATCTCGGCAGGGACCACCTGGGTTGGGGAACGATAGCTGCAGTGCGAATAGTACCCTTCGTTGAGTCCCTCTTGGTTTTCCTTCCAGTTCTGAGGCATCGTGGCCAGTTCTAACGACGGCAGCGTGGTGAAGGCTCCCACGTGGTTGGCGGCAATCTGGTCCGCGGAGATCGCGATGTGGATCTCGTTACGCTTGTCGGCGGCCGGCAATGTCGCAGTGAGCCAAGTGGATAGCTCGAGCGCGTGCGGCGCCCCGTTGAAGGGAGCGATGGGGACGCCGGAAATCCCCTTCATCGTCAGACATTGATCGAGAACCGGACGCAACGATTCAAGCGCGGGCGGCGGGGACGAAAGAAAGCTCTCCGCATCCGCAGGCCAGAACTGATCCATGATCACCCCATGAGGCATGTACATGAATCCAAGGCGCACCGGCGGTTTGTACGCCCGGCCCTTCGCGGTGTCGGCCCAACCCATCGAGTCCATGAGAGGCAGGGCAAGTGAGACGCCCAACCCCTTCAGGCAGGCTCGTCGGTCAATCAGCGCGCTTTTTCCCATTGGAACTCCTCTCTTCTTCGATTCGACGATGCGTAAACGGATAGCTGCTGACGACCGCGCTGACAAGCGTCTGCATGCGGTAGCCGTCGCCGGCGATTCCCTGCATCAAATCGTCAACCACGATTTCGTCGTAGCCTTCCAGCCTTCGGCCCAAGGCGTAGGCTAGCAGCTTCTCCACCAGGTTGCGGGCCAGATCGTCGCTTCGTCCGGCGATGATGCCTTTCAGATCTTTGGGGCCCGAGAAACGTTCACCACCGGGAAGCTCGCCCGCTGCATCAATCGCCTCGCCATTGTCGTCCCGGTCGCGCCATCGGCCGATGGCGTCGAAGTTCTCCAGGCCGAATCCAATCGGGTCGAGTATTTGATGACAGTTGGCGCAGACCGTGTTCGTGCGGTGTAGCTCGGTGCGCTCACGCAGGGACAGGTTCGCCACCGTCCCCTGGTCCTGTTCGTCCAGCGCCGGAACGTTTGGGGGGGCGGACGGCACATGGTCTCCGAGCACCTGTTCCAGTACCCACACACCACGCTTGACCGCGCTGGTGCGGTTGGGGAAGGAGGTCGCTGCGAGAACTCCGGGCATTCCCAAGACTCCCCCTCGATTGCCATCGCTCAGCCGAACCCTCCGCATCTCGGGTCCCGTGACAGTCTCTTCCAGGCCGTAGATCGAGGCCAGTTTCCCGTTGAGATAGGTGTAATCGCCATCGACGAAATTGATGACGCTCCTGTTCTCACGCACAATGCTTTCGAAAAACAGGCGGGCTTCGTCGTACATCGCCTCGCGCATTTCGGCGGTCATCTGCGGAAACACCGCAGGATCAAAGACCTGGCTTTCCAAGCCGCCCACGCCAAGCCACTGTGCGCCAAACCCGTCAAACAGAGCGCGGGAGCGACGATCCTGCAGCAATCGTTTGACCTGCGCTTCGAGAATCTCTGGCTCATGTAGCGTCCCGCTATCAGCGAGGGCCATCAGCTCGTCGTCGGGCATGGTGGCCCACAGCAAATAAGACAAGCGCGAAGCGAGTTGATAGTCGTCCAGCGGAACGATGCCCGTGCTCGACTCGAGTTCTCCAGCCGGGGTAACGAAGAGAAACTGGGGAGAAACGAGGACGGCCTTGAGCATCAAGTGGAGCGACTGCTCGTAACCGAGGGCGTTCTGCCTTCCCAGCTCGAACGCTTCCACCAAGACATCCAGCTCCGCCTCGGTTGGAGGCCGGCGATAAGCCTTTCTCGCAAGGGACCGGGCGACTTCTCGCGGCGCTCCTCGGGAGCCTGACTCCTGCGCAGCAGGTTCGCCGAACAGCCGCTTCTGGACTGCGGTGGGCAGGGCGTCGTCCGGCGCTACAATTCGATCCAATACCCGATCAGCAATTGTCAGATACTGCTCAAGCTGGAGAGGCGAAAGCGAATTGAGATACCCCTCGCCGCTGACTTCATCCGGCAGTCCGTCGGCTATCGACGGCTCGACGCCGAAGAGATCATGTAGGGTGTTGCCGTATTCGGTCTTGGTTAGCCGCCGGATGACGAAACGCCCGGGATCCTTCTCGCTGAGGTACTTGAGCTTGGTAATCCAATCGACGAACATCCGTCGATCCGCATCGCTCGGCTGGGGCGCACCTTTCGGTGGCATGTCATGCGCCTTCACCCTAGCGACCGCTCTCTTCCACTGATCGTGAAAGGCTGCGTGACTTGGGGCCTTGAGTGCCGGAGAAAAATTGACACCCGCTTGCGTTGGCCGCCTGTTCTGGTGGCAAGAGATGCAGTAGTTCTCGATGAACGGCGTTACGCGATCGCTAAAGAACGCTTCGGAATCGGCCTTCAGCGCTTCATGGTCATTGCCGCCGGAATCGGCCCGCGCCCCGCAGGGCGAGGCTAGACACAAGATCAGGTATAAGCCCAGGAATAGGGGCGCCATCGAAACACCCTGGATCCAGTTGGAAGGGGCCATGCTTCAAAAGGACCTCCGATGGCTAGTCCGTTTCGGAGAGTCGGCTAGGCCAGCTCTGCGGTCTTGTCCCAGGTACCATACTGAGGTCCCAGCTTCGCCCGCAGCCTCGTAGGCGTGACCGAGTTCGAGTTCGGCGACGGCTTGCTCTTCGAGGCGACGCTGCGTCGCCTCGAGCTGGTCGGGCGGCAAGGCGTTCTCGATGTAGCAGCAACCGAAACGGTCGAGGTCGGCATTCTGCGGTTCAAGATCGGATGTTAACTGCAGACGGTCAGTCGCAACGGCAGAGGACATGCGAACTTGCTTGCGATTCGGTTGTCCATTCAACGGCAAGACCCTTCGCCGCGTCGCAACGGCAGAGGACATGCGAACTTGCTTGCGATAGTATCACGAGGTTGCCGTACCATGGCCCACTCGGATGCAGGATGAGCCCGCAGAAGAAGTGCCGTGTCCGCCGCCGCCGATCCAGTACATAGATCGCATCTCCAAATGGGTCTTGGCAACCATGTTGCCCGACGCTTCTGGCATGTCGAGCAGCGCCTTCGTCTGCGCCGTCAATGCGGTCCAGCTCGGCTATTTCATCTTCTGTAACGTCGGCGAACGGATCGCGGACCGCTGGAGCACCAAGCCAGCGCTTGCGGTTCAAGTGCTGTGGTGCTCAGGTTCCGGCATGCTGCCCGAGCTTAGGACCGGAGGGCGGAGCTCGGCGCTGTTCCGGTTCCTGCTGGCGATCGGCGTAGGAGGCAGGTGGCCAACCGCCCCGAAGGCAGTCGCAGAAAACGTCTCCGTCCCAATCCGCTAGTGCTCGGTGGGCGTCGTGAACAGTGGTTCGGCGCAGGGCGTGCTGTTGGCGTCTCCTGTCGGGGGGCGGCCAGCGCTGTAATGTACAATCTACACGGCGCTTGAAACGATACCTCGCCCAAGGAGGCACCAATGCTACTCCGCACCTTGCTCACCACGACAGTTCTTTTCTCGATTGCTGGTGCGCAACAGCAACCGAACTACCCTCCGAATATGCCAGAGGCCCGGGTCGAGACGTATAAGTCCGTCGAAGGAACCGACCTCAAGATTTGGATCTTCGAACCGGAAGGGCACAAGGCGTCCGACAGCCGTCCGGCGATCGTGTTCTTCTTTGGTGGCGGCTGGCGCAGCGGCACTCCGGGACAGTTTCACCAGCAAGCTAAGCACCTTGCAGCTCGGGGCATGGTGGCGATGGCGGCCGACTATCGCGTTCTCAATCGTCAAGGCGTGAAAGTCCACAAATGCGTGCAGGACGCTAAGGCCGCGATCAGGTGGGCCCGCGCCAACGCCAAGCGGCTCGGCATCGATCCGGACCGCCTCGCTGCCGGAGGGGGCTCGGCCGGCGGACACTTGGCCGCATCGACGGCTACCCTCCCCGACCACGATGATCCGGCCGGCGACAAGTCGATCAGTTCGAAGCCCAACGCGCTGGCGCTTTTCAATCCCGGAACCGTGACGGCCAGCGTGCCGGGAAAACTCGAATTCGACAAGGAACGAGCCGCCTCACTAGCCGAACGGGCGGGCGTCGAACCGGAGTCGATCTCGCCGTACCATCACGTCAAGTCCGGCTTCCCACCGGCAATCATCTTTCACGGGCAAGCTGATACCACTGTCCCGTATGAGACGGTCGAGCTTTTCACCGAGAAAGTCAAATCTGTTGGCAGCCGATGCGAGTTGGTCGGCTACGAGGGAGAAAACCACGGCTTCTTCAACTACGGTCGCGGCGACGGCTCGGCCTATACCGACACGGTCCGCCGGATGGACGAATTCTTCGTGTCGCTCGGGTGGCTCGAGCCGTCCGTCTCGCACAAGCCATCGGGGTAGACGAGAGGCACGACGAGTGAACGTTCCCTAGAAGGCATCGGCGAGAAGACAAGACTAGGACTCACTAATCCAGTTATCGGCGTGCTCAGCAAGACCGGGAGCTATCGGGCAATTGGTGCCAAGTGCGCAGACGCTCTTGCACTTGGTCGGTGGGCAGATTCGGCACGGATCGCAGCGGCCGCCCGAGATGGCCGGCTCCACCGCCACTCAGTCTCCCGGCTTGAGATCTGTAGCGCCCGCACCAACGGCCGCGATTTCGCCCGCTAGTTCGTGCCTCAATACTGGCGGATAAGCCGCTGGAGTCTCCGCGCAGCCGTCTTCGAGGTAGAAGTGCATGTCCGATCCGAACACACCGACGGCACGAACCCGAACCGCGACTTTGCCCGGTCCCGGATCCGGCGGATCCGGCATTCCGCGGACTTATATCTTGAGCTTCAAGCCGAAGGCCATATTGTCGAAGACAGACATGTGGGGGTAGAGCGCGTAGTTCTGGAACACCACGGCGATGTCCCTGTCCTTCGGCTCTAGGTCGTTGACCCGCCGGCCCTCGATGGCGATCTCGCCCGAGGTGATCTCTTCGAGCCCCGCGATCATCCGCAGGGTCGTCGACTTGCCGCAGCCGGAAGGACCCAACAGAACCACGAACTCCTTGTCTCGGACATCCAAATTGATTCCTTGGACTGCCTTAAGAGGCGGATTCTTCCCGGATCCCGCGTAGACTTTCACCAGCTCCTTGAGCAAGACTTCGGCCATGTTGTCTCTATGGGTGCGTCCGCGAGCTCCGATCGTAACCGATGGGGCTCAAATGCAACTGTGCCCCAAACTAGTTGTCATGTACCTGATTCCAATCGTGCTTGTCTTGATGTCGGCTGGGTCCATCGCCGCAGCAGACCTGCCCAATATCGTCTTGGCGATGGCAGACGACCAAGGTTGGGGAGAGGTCGGATACAACCGGCATCCATACCTGCTGACCCCCACTCTGGACGAGATGGCGTCGTCAGGTCTTCGTTTTGACCGCTTCTATGCTGCGGCGCCGAACTGCTCCCCCACCCGCGCGTCAATCATGACTGGGCGCCATCCGAACCGTTCCGGCGTGTTTGCGCCGAATCACTCCACGCGGCCGGAGGAGATTACGATCGCCCAGATCCTGAAATCCGCTGGCTACCGCACGGGTCACTTTGGCAAGTGGCACGTCGGGGCCGTCAAGGCCGCATCTCCGACCAATCCGGCCCGGATGGGCTACGACGAATTCCTCGCCCACGACAATTTCTTCGAAATGCATCCCCCGCTGAGCCGCAACGGGGCGGCCCCGACGATCATTCAAGGCGAGAGTTCGGAGATCTGCGTCGATGCCGCACTTGAATTCGTCGAAGCTGTCCAGTCCGCTGACGACGCCCCATTCTTCATCACGCTCTGGTTCGGCTCGCCGCACAGTCCGTACCGCGCCACAGACCAAGATCTCGCGCTGTACGCCGACGTTCCCGGAGACGAGTTGGCGGCCCGGTTTGCGGAGATCACCGCGTTAGACAGGGCTCTGGGACGTTTCAGGAGTGCGCTGCGGCAACGAGGACTGGCCCAGAACACATTGCTGTGGTACACCTCCGACAACGGCGTCACAGTGGAAGGCATCCCGGAAGAACAGCGAGGGGATCTCTTCAACGGCGGTTGGCGCGGGCACAAGGGCGATCTGTACGAGGGCGGGTTGCGTGTGCCCGCGATCATCGAATGGCCCGCCAAAATCCCCCACCCAAGGAACACCCAGGCACCGGCAGTGACGACGGACATCTTCGCAACGCTGCTCGGGTTGCTCGATCTGAGCCACCCGGATCCAAGCCGACCGCTGGACGGAGCAGATCTCACTCCACTGATCCTGGAGGATTCAATGCCCGAGCGCGGAACGCCGATCGGCTTTTGGCGCTACGATCGGCGCACGGAGACTGACAACCCCCGCTGGATGGCACCTGAGCTTACTAGGGGCACTACGCCGACCACTCGAAATCCCGGCATCGACTTTGTCAACTTCAGGCATCCGGTTGCCATGACGAAGGACTTCGGGGGCGTCGCTGCGTGGACCGATGACCGCTACAAGCTAGTCCGGTTTGCTTCCAATGCTCCAGAGTTGTACGACCTGCTTGCTGATCCTCGCGAACGCCGCAACCTCGCGTCCGAGCGGCCCGACCGCGTCAGTTCGATGCTGGCTGCCATGGAGGCTTGGCAGCGCTCGGTTGAACTCAGCCTGGCGGGAAGTGACTACTGACTGTTGCCGCCTAGCCTCGTCCGACCAATGGCATTTGAGTCGCCATCACGGTGATCGTAAGCACGTTGGCGTCAAGCGGCAGATTGGCCATGTACAGCACTGCGCGCGCCACATGATCGACATCGATTGTCGGTTCCCGCGCAAGTTCAAAGTCGGCTTGCAGTACGCCTTGTGACATCCTCGCGGTCATTGGAGTGGCGGCGTTGCCGATGTCGATCTGCCCGCAGGCGATGTCAAAGGCACGGCCGTCCAAGGCGACAGATTTTGTGAAACCCGTGACGGCGTGCTTGGTGGCCGTGTAGGCCGCCGAGCGAGGGCGCGGTGTTTGGGCAGACACGGAGCCGTTGTTGATGATGCGACCGCCGCGCGGATCCTGGGCCTTCATGATGCGCATGGCCTCGCGGCTGCAGAGGAACATGCCCGTGAGGTTGACGTCAACCACCCCCTCCCATTGCTCCAGCGTCAGTTCGTCCAACGGTATCGGCGGAGCATTGCCCCCGGCATTGTTGAAGAGCAGGTCGACTCGTCCGAATTGGCTCAAGGTCCGCTCAAAGGCAGATCGGACCGACGACTCGCTTGCAACGTCTGTGGATACAACCAACGATCGGCGGCCGCTGTCAGCCAGTGCGGCGGTTTCTTCAAGCGCCGCGAGGCGTCGCCCGAGCAGGGCGACGCAGTAGCCGTCATTGAGCAAAGCCAGTGCGCTATGTCGACCCACGCCGCTACCCGCGCCAGTTACCACGGCGACTCGTCGTTGAGATGCTGCTTGCGTTGCCATGAATCTTCCCAGCCCTGAGCATAGCTGTCTGGCAATCGGGCGGGGAAGGGCCCTGCCCGATCGCGGTTCGCGCGACGGTGCCGTTAAAGGTAGCCATCTGGCTCGCCACGAACGACCGGGCGAGCGAACCGATGATGTAAGATGACGGTAGTGAAACTGAGCAGAAGGGACTTCTGGCTGGTAGCTGGGGCCGGGGTTGTGGCTGTTTCCGGCGATGCTCTCCGGAGCGCCGAGATCGAGTTCCACGATGTCGAGGCCCAATCCAGGCAATTCATGCGCTGGCATGAGGAGATCAGCCTCAGTGCCTCCCAGGAGGCTGTCAAGAAAGCCGCGCTGGGCAATATCCCCGCCCCTTGCTGTGCTGACAACAGCGCCTACACCTGCTGCTGCCCATGCAACATCTCACGCACGATCTGGGGTTTGAGCCAGTACATGATCGCGAAACAGAGTGCGTCCGAGAGCCAGGTGCGGTCCAAGGTCCAGGAGTGGATCGCATTTATCGGACCTAAGCCTCCCGAGGCCTTCAGCGGTTCGGGCTGCTACACCGGCCACTGCACAAGGCCGTTCAAGCACGGCGGCTGCGGTGGTATGCAGGCCGACAATCTGGTCTTGTAGCCCACGCAAAATCCTGCCCGTGGCGAGTACGGTGTAGGCTATAGCGCAATGAAACTCCCGAACCTAACGCGGACGCAGTGGCTGATATGCTTCGTCGCTGCCCTAGGATTCGCATTCGACATCTACGAGCTGCTCATGCTGCCGCTCATCGTGCGGCCAGCCTTGCTGGAGCTGGCCGCGGCGCCTCCGGGCTCGCCGGAATTTAACTATTGGGTCGGCCTGCTGTTCTACGCTCCGGCGGTCTGCGGCGGCGTCTTCGGCCTGCTCGGGGGCTGGCTGACCGACAGGTTCGGGCGCCGCTCGGTACTGGTGTGGAGTATCTTGCTCTACGGGTTCTCGGCGGCCGCGGCTGGATTCTCGACCAGCCCCGAAATGCTCCTCTTCTTCCGCTGCACCACGTTCATCGGGGTCTCGGTGGAATTCGTAGCCGCCATCGCATGGCTTGCCGAACTCTTCTCCGAGCACAAACAGCGAGAAGCCGTGCTTGGCTGGACGCAGGCGTTCAGTTCTATCGGCGGACTCTTGGTGACCGGAGCTTACTACCTCTCTGTTACTTACGGAGGGTCGTTCCCGGAAATCTACGGTGGTCACGAAGCGTGGCGCTACACGCTGATCTCGGGTCTGATCCCGGCCATTCCGCTGATGATCATCCGACCATTCCTGCCCGAGTCCCCCATGTGGGAGAAAAAGCGGGCCGAGGGGGCGCTTAGCCGTCCTCGCATTGGCGAGATTTTTGAGCCGCGCTACTTCCGAACGACCGTCGTGACGACCATTCTCGTGGCGTGCAGCTATGGTGCAGCATTCGGGGCCATCCAGCACGTGCCGCGCATCGTCCCAGGTCTGTTGGAAGGTTCCACTCGCTTAGTTCAGGAACAAACCGTCAGCCAAGTGCAAGGAGTCCAAGAGATCGGCGGTGTCATGGGGCGTGTGCTGTTGGCGATCTTGGTGGTTCTGATCGTGTCTCGCGTGAACATGTTGAGAGCGTTCCAGCTCTGCGGTCTGATCGTGTTCCCGATGGTGTTCTTCTATGCCGCCATCAATGACTTGCGCATGTTGCAGCTGGGCATGTTTGCGGCAGGCCTTGTAACCATCGCGCAATTCAGCTTCTGGGGTAACTACCTGCCACGAGTTTATCCGACGAGGTTGCGAGGTACGGGCGAGTCATTCGCGGCGAACATCGGCGGGCGTATGCTGGGCACGTTCGCGGCCTTGGTGACAACCCAACTCGCGACCATCGCTCCGGGTGACAGCGAATTCGTCAAACTCGCGTTCGCCGCCGGCGTAGTTGGAACGGCGGTGCACGTGATCGGCATCATTGCCAGCTTCTGGCTGCCAGAGCCGAGTGCTCAGTTGGAAGACTGAGCGGTTTCCGAGCCGCAACCGTCGTGGTTCAGGCCGCATTCAAGGGCGGGGACGGCACGCTTGTGTAGCCGTCCCCGCGTGCGGCCCCGGGCTTAGTTGACCGGGATCAGCCGCGCCGCGTCGACCGGCTCTTGCTTAGGAACCTCCAACTCGAGTACGCCGTTGGCATAGCTCGCGGTGACCGCCGAGTCGTTCGCGTCGTCCGGCAGACGGTAGGCCCGCTCGAACTTTCCGGTCGGCCTCTCGTGCCTGATCCGGCCCACGTCCGCCTTTTCGTCGGCAGCCCGCTCGCCGCGCACGACTAGGAAGCCGTCGTCGACCCGCACCTCGATGTCCTTTTGGGACATTCCAGGGAGATCGCCGCGCAGGACATATGCCGAGTCGGTCTCCTGCACGTCGAACGACGGCACCCACCGGTGAGTTGTTTGCGGTCCGCCGATCGCGGCAGCGAACTCGCGCCAAGGGTTGAAGGGGTTGTAGCGAAGCAGAGTCATCTTGTTTCCTCCTTTGCAGAAATGCCTGCTGCTGGGTTCAGTATACACGCCCATGGCACTATGTCAATGATTACACTAAATAAATCTGAGTGTATTACTATCAAATATTGTCGAGTTGCAATCAAGACTGTCCCAATTAGCTTGTGTGTGGCAGTTTCAAGGTGCGGAGAGAAGGCAATTCGCGCAGACGCTGGCAATGTCGCCCTTGTCACTCGGCCAAGGTGATATGATCGTGCCGGAGGCAGAAATTCATGGACCGACGAAGTTTCCTAGCGGGCGCATCCGGTGCCGCGATTGCGGTGACTGCGGCGGCTGGCCAGCGCGGCGACGTGCCCACGCGTGTATTCGGTCGCACCGGCGAGAGCCTGACAGTGATCGGCCAGGCGGGCGGGCGCTTTCCGCTGTGTACGTTTGAAGAGGCCAAGGCCATCACCCGGCGCGCCTACGATTTGGGCATCAACTACTTCGACAACGCCCACAGCTATTGGGGCGGGCGCTCGGAAGAAGTGTTTGGGGAGGTGTTGCCGGAGGTCCGCAAGGACGTCTTTATCACCACCAAGAGCACGGATCGCACGCGCAAAGGTGCGGCGAAGGAACTGGATCTCTCCCTGAAGCGACTCAAGACGGACTATGTGGACCTCTGGCAGATCCACGCTGTTGGGGAGATGGAGGAAGTCGACCGGATCTTCGGCCCGGGAGGCGCCATAGAAGCGTTTGAGGCGGCCAAGAAGGCGGGTAAGTGCCGCTTCATGGGCTTCACAGGCCATCGCGACCCGCACGTGCATATGGCGATGTTGGACCGTTACGACGGCTACGACACGATCTTGATGCCCCTGCACCCGGCAGATCCCTCGTACCTCAGCTTTGAGCAGATCGTGCTGCCCGAGGCCCGCAAGCGGGGATTGGGCATTCAGGGGATGAAGGGTTTGGCAAATGCAAAATTGCTGCAGTCGCTGAGCGTCCGCCAGTGCATTCAGTATGTGCTGAGCTTACCGATCCATTGCTTGGCGGTGGGCTGCACTACCATCGGCCAGATCGAGGACGATGTGCGCATCGCCCGAGAGTTTGCGCAGTACGACGAGAAGCAGCTGACCTCGATCAGGGAGCGTGCCAAGCGTATTGCTGGGGCTGGCCTTGAGGACTGGAAGCGAGACCTGAGCCAAGCCTCCGCCCGTCCCGCCTATGTCGGCGGTTGATTCCCAAGGCGGAGCGGACAAGCTCCGATGCCTAGAGCGAGTTGGAGTTGGACGGCCTAGTCATGGAGTGCCCTGGAGCTAGCCAAGATGCCGGCCTGACCCGACGCGGCTTCATCGCCGGCCTCGCTGGAGCAGCGAACATTGGCGCGACGCTCAAGCCGGTCGGCCTGAGCTTCGGTACGTACGCGCTGTGGATGCTCAGGTGGGAGGATTCGCTCGAACTGATCGCTCGCACCGGCTACGACGGTGTCGAAATCGCCCTCATGCCGGAATGGCCGACGACTCCGGAGCGGCTCTCAGCGGGCGATCGCCGCCGGTTGCGGGGCATGCTCGCCGATCTCGGTCTCGCCCTGCCGGCATTGCTGGACAACCTCCAAGTCCTGCATCCAGTGCAGACGCATGCCGAGAATGTCGAGCGCCTCAGCCGGGCGATCGAACTTGGCAACGAGATCGTGCCGGACAGGCCCCCAATTTTCGAGACCGTCCTGGGAAGGAAGCCGGACGAGTGGGAGGCCGTCAAGCACAGGATGGTCGATGAAATCGGCGACTTGGCTCGCAAGGCCGCCGATGGCGACACGGTGATCTGCTTCAAGCCGCACGTGGGAGGTGCGGTGAACAATGTCGAGCGCAGCCTGTGGCTCGTCAAGCAGGTTGGCAGCCGATATTTCCGCTGCACATATGATTTCAGCCACCTTTGGCTGGCAGGGCACGAGCTAGTGACCTCGTTGCAGGCGCTGATCCCAGTTAGCCCGTATGTCCATCTCAAGGATGCCAAGCGGACAGCGGACAAGCACGAATTCCTGCTGCCGGGAGATGGTCCTACCAACTACGTCGAAATGTTCCGGCAGTTGGGCCAATTGGGATACGACGGGTACGCCACTGTTGAGGTCAGTGCCCA
Source organism: Bryobacterales bacterium (assembly GCA_965207255.1). Lineage (GTDB taxonomy): Bacteria > Acidobacteriota > Terriglobia > Bryobacterales > UBA6623 > VXMF01. The sequence goes on from OZ242276.1 coordinate 5,376,222, forward strand.
GATCCACAAACTTCCGGACTTCCAGCCGATCTCCGCGGCGAATGTGTGCTACGAGCGCATGGCCGCGGCGTTTGAAGAGGCAGGCCTGCCCAGGCCCAGTGCCTAGTGCGTCGCTAGGCCGGGCCGTCGTCCCGCAGGGCGGGCCCGTTGGGGAAAGGGTCGGCTCCGGGCTCATATCGTGGGTTCAGCTGGGGCACGACCGCTCCGGTGTCGGCGAGGAAGCGATCTAGAAGTGCGCTTAATTCGCTGACTATCTGTGGCTGCTGTCCGACCAGGTCAGTTGTCTCGCCGATATCCTTGGCGAGGTCGTAAAGTTCGTGGCGGTCTTGTTGATCCGGGCCATCGCAGTGGAAACGAATCAACTTCCAATCCCCGCGGCGGACGGAAGTGCTTGGTCGGTGGAGCGTGGCCGCCGAGTACTGTGGGCTGTGCACGAAAATCGCTTCCCGGTCAAGTGCTGCGCCTTTGAGGGCCGGCACGATGCTGACACCGTCAAACGATTGCCCCTCGCGAGCGGGCACTCCCGTTAACTCCAGCAGTGTCGGGTAGAAATCTATGCTTTGCACGATCTCGTCGCTTCTCGAGCCGGGCGTGACGAGCGGAGGCCAGGCGACAATCAGAGGCTCGCGGACACCGCCCTCGTAGACTGACGACTTGCCGCTGCGGAGCGGCTCGTTACTCGTCACGGGCACTCCGGCATTGAAGCGGTGGACCATGCCGCCATTGTCCGAGAAGAACACAATGATCGTCTCGTCGGCGATGCCGACCTCGTCGATCACTGAGAGTAGCGTGCCCACCGCGTCATCCAAGCTTTCCACCATTGCACCCATGATCGGATTGCGCTGAGTCATTTTCGGGTCGGCCTTAGCGCGGTACTTGTCCACAAGGTCTGGTTTGCCCTGAATCGGAGCATGCACGGAGAAGCACCAGTAGTTGAGGAAAAACGGCCGCTCACTATTCTGCCGGATAAACTCCGCAGCCTCGGTCGCCATCCGGTCTTCAATGTGCTCGCCCACAGCTCCCGCTCCGGGCCAAAAGTTCCAAGGGCCGAGATAGCCTCCGGATGGGCCGGGCCCGTGCGTGTGGGGCACGTCGATCTCAAAACCTTGATTCAAGGGGTCGAAGGGCTCTCGGCCGAGATGCCACTTGCCGAAGTGTGCCGTGCGATAGCCTGTAGCGCCGAGAGCTTCCGCCAGTGTGAAGTAGTCGAGTCGCAGTCGCGTCAAGCTGTTGGCTATGAGGGCTGGTTGATTCGCGGGACCGCGGGAGCGGAGACTCTTCTCGAGGACTTCTCGCTCGAGATGTCCGGCGGCGGTAGTGATGCCGATGCGGGCTGGGTGCAGGCCGGTGAGGATGCTGGCTCGTGTCGGCGAACAGATCGCCGCTGCGGCGTAAGCATTAGTGAAGGTCATGCCGCGCTGTGCGAGCGCGTCGATGTGTGGAGTTTCGTAGTACCGGCTGCCGTAAGCACCAGTGTCGGTCCAGCCGAGGTCATCGGCAAGGATGAAGATGACGTTCGGAGGTCGTGCTTGGCCCGCCCCGCCATCGCAGCCGTATGCTAGTGCGAAGGCGACCGCTAGGACTAGGAGAGGCCGCAGCGGGCCGACGCTCGCGCCCGTGACACCTTGGTTGCGACCGCGTGGCTTCGAGTTCCGTGTCAAGTTGACTCGCTATGGTCCGCCCACGATCTCGCCGTGCGGCTTGCCTTCGGCTAGCTCGGCATAGCGTACGCGAACCTGTTCGGCGAAACGGGCTGCAACCCAGTTGCTGACCTCGTCTGAGAGTTCGATGACGGTGTCGACTCCGGCGCCGTCTTCGACGGTGACGATATCTTCAAGCGCCTTGCCTTCGGCGAATGCGGCCTCGACTGCCGCATTGAGTTCTTCGAAGAACTGCTGTTGCCCAGCAGCGATCTCCGGTCCGCCGCTTGGCCCGTGCCCCGGAAGGATGGTGGCGGGCTGGAGTGCCTCGGCTTGCTCGACCACGTTCGGCCAGTTGCCGGTATTGGAGTGGCCGGTGAAGTTGTAAGGACCGTTGACGATCGCGTCGCCTGTGCAGAGGATGCCGTCGTCTGGCAGAAAGACCATTCCGTCTCCTCGTGTATGGGCCCATCCGAAGTGGTGGAACTCGACCTTGCGGCTGGCCCCCTCAAGCGTATGGGGCACGATGTCGAAGGTCTCCATCGGGGGTTCAACCGTGTCGGCGCCGACTGCTGCCACATCGGGGCGAGCCTTAGCGGCTGCCTGCCAGCCGGCAGGCTCGTAACGCTTCATTTCCTCGGCGACGCCGATGTACGCCAAAGTGGTCGCTCCTTGGCGGGTCCACACGGCGTTGGCGTAGGCGTGGTCGCCATGGTGGTGGGTGTCGAAGACGTAACGAACGGGCTTGTCACTGACTTGCTGGATGTCCTTCATCAGAGCTTCCGCCCCGCTAGGGAAGTTTGCGTCTACGACCAGGAGGCCATCTCCGATGTCGATTACGACGTTATTGCAGTGACCTTGATCTCGTTCGCCCATGCGAAACCAGATTCCGTCCTTGACCAGTTTGAGAGTCTCGGTTTCGGTTACGGTCTCAACGGCGGGCGGGGAAGTGCATTGCCAAGCGATGCACAGGCCGACGGCGGCTAAGACAAGCAGGAAGATTCGCATAACAGGCTCCGGGAGAGGGTTACGAGGATTCGTTCTCTCGGGAGGATTCTAGCCCCATTTGGGATCTGCCGCAAGTTTCGAGGATTCAGGATGACACGCATCGACGGGCAATGCGGCAGAGGGCTCAGCAGCATAGGCACGGTGTCCCTCGCGCTCGCCGCCACGACGGCAACCCCCGCACGCTTCGGCCCCGAACGTTCGGGCTGTCAGATTTTTCAGAAGAGGTGTAGCAGCGGCGAAGTGGTACGGATGAATTGCTCGTGGTCGATTCTTGCTGCATTTGCAGCGCTTTCAGGGAGCGCTCGGCGAAGTCACTTACTGCCCACGCGCGCTCTGCCATACAATCGTCGCTGCTGGGCTACAAGATCCGATCTCAGAGCCGAAGGGGGGAGTCGTGCATGCGGGCAAATTGATGATTTCGAGAAGAGAGATGCTGGCTGGCGCGGTGGCCTCGGCCGCTTCGCTCGGGGCGTGCGGCAGCTCGTTGCCGGGGCCGCGCACCGTCCGTCGCCCGAACTTCCTGTTCCTGTTCTCTGACCAGCATCGGGCCGATTGGCTGGGCCGGAATCCGGATATTCCAGTGCCTACCCCGCACATCGACAGCCTTGCCAGCCGCGGTGTCGACTTCACCCAAGCCATCGTACCTTCCCCGGTTTGCGGGCCGTCGCGCTCGTGTCTCGCATCGGGTATGGAGTACGAGAACTGCGGTGTGGAGGTCAATCGGGATCCCTACGATCCCGCGATCACCACTTTCTACAGGCATCTGCGCGAGAGCGGCTATCACACGATGGCGACTGGCAAGATCGACTTGCACAAGGGCAGTCAGGGACGCACGCTCGATGGACGGCAGAGCATGGACGAGTGGGGCTTTTCAGACATGCAGATCACTGCGGGCAAGGGCGGCGGCTACCTCGGCAAGCCGGTTGGGCCCAAGGAGCCCTACTATGCCTACCTAGCTGAATTGGACCCTCCGCTAGATCGCATCTGCGCTGACGACATCCAGCGCCGGGCTGTCCCCCGCGACGAGAACTGGTGGGGCATGACCGAGCCTTGTCCACTCAACGACGAGCACTACCTCGACAACTTTACTGCCAGGGAAGGCCTCAGGCTGCTGGAAAGGGCTCCCGACGAATCGCCGTGGTTCCTGGTCGTCAACTTCAACGGCCCGCATCCGCCGATGGATATCACCGCCAAAATGGAGCGGCAGTATCGCGGACCGGATCGAGTGATCGAGGACTTTCCCCAGCCGCGGGAGTATTCTGGACCGTTTCCGGCGGAGCAGCATGTTCGCATACGCCAGAACTACGCTGCCATGATCGAGAACATCGATGGCTGGCTGGGAACTTGCCAAGACCGCTTGCGCGAACGAGGCGATCTGGACAACACAGTGATCGTGTACTCCAGCGATCACGGGGAGATGCTGGGCGACAAATCACGATGGGGCAAGAGCGTGCCGTACCAAGCCTCGGCGGGAGTGCCTCTCGTGATGGCCGGTCCCGGAATAGCCCAGGGGCGGTCGAGCGATGCGCTCGTCAGCCTGATGGACATGGCCGCCACCTTCATCGACCTGGCGGATCTCACGGTGCCTCCTGAGATGCAGAGCCGTTCCCTGCGGCGGCTACTGAACCAAGGTGGCGGCGACCACCGAGAGTACGCCAGATCCGCACTGAAGGCTAGCCAGGCCCATGCGGGTAGGTTTCGCTTGGTGCAAGACCACCGCTACAAGTTGGTGGAGGGGTTCTCCGAGCGTAGGGAACTGTATGACCGCGAGGCGGACCCACTTGAGGCCGAGAACATTGCCGCCAGCAAGCCGGGCGAGGTGGAACGGTTGGCAAAGCTCTTCTCAGATGCCTGAATCACGCCCAAGAGATTGGCGTAGTAGTATATCGATTGATGGTAGGAAATGGACAACCATCGATCCGGGAGATCCGATTCGAGAGTCGTGTTCATCCGAGCCTGCCGGTCGAGGTCATCGATCGCAGTGAACTGATGGACCGGCACGATCCCAAGGAGTTCGCAACACCCCAGCGGCCATCGTTTCATGCGTTCCTGCTCGTGCAGTCTGGAACTGGGATCCATATGGTCGACTTCGTGGAGATATCGCTAAGGCCAGGACAACTCGTGCAAGTTCGCCCCGGACAAGTCCAGATCTGGGACATCGATAGAGCCTTCGAGGCGGTCATAGTACTGTCGAGGACCTCCGTTCCGCCTCTATCAACGCACAGCATTTTCTCGAGTGCGTATCGCGACCTAGACCAAGCCTCGATGAGAACAGCCCAAGGCCTGGTAGAGCTTCTTCGACGCGAACAAGAACGCTTCGATGGCAATGACGCTTCGATCAGGCTCATGAACGCGCTATTCGAGGCTCTTTGCTGCGTCTTCGAGCGTGGACGAGACGAGCGGCCCACCTCCTTGCCGAAGCCGTACGTAGCATTCGTCGAAGCGGTCGAGGACAACCTATTTCAGAGCCACACCGTTCGAGAGTTGGCTGACAGCATCGGGTTCTCGGAGCGAACGATTACTCGGGCATGCCAAAAGGTCTGCGCCCGTAGCGCGAGGGAAGTCCTCGATGAGCGGCTCGTGGTCGAAGCCAAGCGCCTGCTCGCTTACACCGACAGACTCGCCTCGGAAATCGCGACGGACCTCGGATTCTCGGAGCCCACGAACTTCCACAAGTTCTTCATTCGTCACGCTGGCATGCGCCCGAGTCAGTTCCGCAGTGGCTATCGCAAAGCGAGTTGACTTACAAACCAAGCTTGGTGGAGTCCTCACCCTATGCGGAGTTCAAGCCGACACAGCCAGCAAGTGGACGAAGACAGCTTGCCACCGAGGTCAATGGGGAGACTCCGCCCAAGAGGACCGGGTCATCCAGCAGAACGGTGCTCTGCGTCCGGGACTGCAAGAGCGCCGAGCAACAGCCAAGACCGCCGGGAGCGAGTACTACCGACTCAGAACATTCCGTTGTCGTTTGCTGCTGTGTCTGGAATCACCTGAAGCACGTCCCAGTGCTCCACGACTTTGCCTGAGCTGTCGAACCGGAAGATGTCGATGCCCGCATAGTCTTGGTCGCCTGGCCAGTGCTGATAGCAGTGCAATACAACAAGGTTGCCCTCCGCAATTGCGCGCTTGAACTCCACGCGTTTACCCGGGTATTCCCTTGCCATCCGCTCGAAGTAGTCGATGAAGGGTTGTTTGCCATCACCGACTCCCGGGTTATGTTGCGTGTATGTCTCTCCGACGTACCGTTCGATAGCCTCGCGAGGCCGACACTGGTTGAACATCAGGTCGTAAAAGGCCATTGCGTGTCGCTTCATTTCGTCCGTGCGGCTTTCCATCTGTGCCCACCTCCCCAGAACTCTTCTATTCGGTTTCGACGCCGCCGATTCGGCCCATCCCTATCCACGATGGCTGGCACGCGGGTTCGTCACCGGTCCTGAGGCCTTACGTCAGGGACGAAGTCGGCGTACGGATTCGGGGCGCGGCGAGGGCGGGCTCCCGGGCCTGCTACTCCCCCGGAGCCTCCTTCGCGCCGAGAGGCGGCGCGCTGACGCAACCCGATCTCGAACCCTCCCGGTTCGTACAGCATGATTGCGCGGACCGGCTCGTCGCCGACCACCTCGGCCGCGTGAGACGTGTCTGGGGGAATGTACACGAGGTCGCCCGCGCCAATTGTGTCGGTCTCACCGCCAACAGTCCACTTCATCGTGCCCGCAAGCACTATGAAGGTCTCTGAGTGATAGCCATGCTTGTGAGACATGGACTTCATCCCGGGCTGAAAGGTCTCGTCGATCACGCTGTAGCGCCCATTGGTCTGGTCTGCCGTCAGCATGACGCGGCTGACGGAGGTTGCGCTTGGTTCTAACTTCTCGGCCCTGTCGCGCTTAACGAAGAGGTGGGTCGCCGTCGTGCTTTTCTCGCTCTGGCTCAGCGACCGCGCGGGCATCAAGAGATTGCCGGCGATTCCCGCAATCAGCAGCGCGCTGCCGAGTCCCAGTTTGAACGATCTGCTTGCCATGAACATGTTGATCCTCCCATCCCCTGATTCGGCGCTGTTCACGACCATCAGGATCTCGCTAGATGGAAGTATCCAACATCGTCGTCTGGAAGTAAAGATTCCAAAAGGCCTTTCGATGGTAGCAAGCGGACAAGCCGTGCATTCGTCCCACCCAAGCCGAATGCGCATTCCTGTCCGCGGCTCCGAGTCGAGATCATCGAGCATAGATCCGGCCCGCCTGGGAGGGGCAGAGACTCGCTCAAGCGGTGCGGTCGAACCGTTGTCGCCGCGCAGGTTCAAGCGGCCGCAACGGCAGATCTCACACGGGGTGGCGCACCCGATCGCATGATTCCCAGACTTCCAGAAAATCTCTCTGCCGAGACTACTCGGCTGCCTGTCGGGATGCGTTCCTCCTCCCGATAGCTTGGCGCTCCTCAGTAGACATGGGAGTGGTGTCAGGTGCTGCGCACTTCGTTGCGTCACCGTAGCACTTGATGACTCCATCGGCTTGGAACACTGTTTTTCGTTGGGCGTTGTAAAGATGGGCAAACACAGTCATGGCCTTCAAGTTCCAAACCACCGAATCCTCGCCGCCATTGGCCGTCACCCAGGTGCCGAAGTACACACCGTCTGCGATCTTGCTCACCCTCAGACCGGTGCTCCTTCCGCGCATATCCTTCAATGCGCCACCGATCCCCTCCCAAGAGATGCCGTCCTCGTTGATAAGAACCCGTAGGTCTGACCAACCGAGGTACTCATAGTTGAGAACTTTTCCGATGAGTTCCTTCTCCGCTTCAAGCTGAGCCCGCCGAGGTTCCGTAGGGGGTCGGGTGACCTCAACTTGGGCGGTCAGGCCAGTCGCTGCAAACAGCGTCAGGGCTGCAAGTGATCTGAACATCGTCTTGTCTCCGAATCGCGAATCATACACCGCAACGGCGCGTCAAGCCCTCCCGGGAAGGACTCCTCGCTAACACTCTGACACGCATGCCGGCCAGCCCGGCCGAACTCCGGCGGGCGGGCCGCCGCCGCCACAAGGGCAACGTTGCGGACACGATCTGCCGAACCGCTCCTTACAGAGAATCTGTCGCTCCACTACAGGCAGGATTATGCCGAGGATCATATTTCGCTCGACGCTGAGGAACAAGGGATCGAGAGGCCCGTCATTGGCAAGGGGCGGACACCATGCATTCCGGCCTCGGTGCAAATGGAAATACCTTGACGCCTGCAAGGCTTGGTCTGAGCGAAGAATCGCGGGACAGGAACTTACCGAGGCGACATTGGCAGCACGTTCAGTGACAGCCGCACAGCTTAGGTAACACGGGTAGCGCACCAGATCCGGCCCTGCCGCATCAGCGGTGCTGGCTCGACACTGTAAACTGGTACTCAGACTGGTCGAGTCGGATGAAGCTAGTCGTCGTAGCCGCCGCTCTACTGAGCATCTTCGCGCAAAGTGCGATGGTGGCCGCTGATGTGTCTGAACCGACGGCGGCAACGGACGCCACGAGCGCTGACGAGGACCGAGTTCGCCGTAGGGACCGGCCTGAAATGGCGCAGATTCGTCAAGCAGTCCAAGCGTTCCGCCTAATCACAGCCACTGCCGGTCTTCGCCCGGGACAGGCCAGCGACTCCCAACGGTCAACGACCGTCGGCGGCCGCAGCAGTTCTTGGCACGGACGCGTGTTCGAATACTTGCGGAACGATGCCCTCGACGCCGTTCCCCACGAAGTAGTCCAGCGCGGCGGCGACCGCAACTTGCGCCGCCGCAACCAGTTCGGTTTCACGCTGAACGGTCCATTGGTAGTCCCGAAGTTGTATGACGGCCGTGGACGTACCTTCTTCACGCTCTCCTACGAGGGAACTCGCGAGCGAGTTGGCCGCTCGTACTTGCTCACGCTGGCCACCGAGCAGCGGCGACTCGGGGACTTTTCCGACCTTGTCAACAAGGCTGGAAACGCGCTGGCGATCTACGATCCGGAATCCACCCGCGCCAATCCGCTCTACGACCCTTCTCGACGTGTCCGCCGGTCCAACTTGGAGTACGAACGCGACCCATTCCCGAACAACCGCATTCCCGCCCATCGCCTTGATAGCGTCGCTCTGAAGGCGAACCGCGAGTACCCACAGCCCAACACGGACGTGGGGCCGTTTTTCCGCAACAACTACTGGTCGAACCCGTCTGAACGCAACACGCCCGATGGCTTCATTGCCCGCGTCGACCACAATCTCGGCGAGTTGCAGAAGGTCACGCTCAGCATCAACTCCTCCGACGGATTCCGAGACGGCTTGGACATCTACCCCACCAGCGCGAACTTCGCCCGGCCCGATCGTGAATTCGTCAGCCGCAGCGTCAGCCTGGGGGACACCGTCAACGTGACGCCGAACATCACCTACCGCACAGCGGTCAAGGCCCGCTCCGAGATTGCCGACACCAACTCCCTGCTCGGCGACCAGAACCGGCCGCGGGATCTGGGCCTGCAAGGTGTCAGCGGCAAGGTCTTCCCAGCATTCCGCTTCCGGGGCTATACCGGGATGGGGCCGACCCAGCGCTCCTACCTTCGCAATGCGTTGGCCGTCTATGACTTCGACAACGAGCTGATCGTGCGCTCTGGCAAGCACACGTGGACAATCACCAGTACCGCCAACGTGGTCGACTGGGGCACGCTCGAGCTGGACTCGCCTTCAGGCAGCTTCTCATTCAGCAACCGTCTGACCGGCCTGCCGGGGATCAACAACACCGGGGATGGGTTCGCAACATTCTTGCTGGGACAGGCGTGGCGAGCCGAGGCGACCGATCAGCCCCAGCCGGCATACCTGCACCGAAAGTCCTTCCAAAACACCGTCGGCAACCAATGGCAAGTGCGTCAAAACTTGACGCTGACGCTTCGCGTCAACCTTAACACCACTTCCCCCAGGACCGAGAAATACAATCGGCAGTCGTCGCTGGACCTATCGGCCATCAATGATTCCACCGGAACGCCCGGAGCCTTGGTGTTCGCTGGGCGAAACGGCCAGGCCCGCGCGTTCCAGCCCTATCGCGTCCGGGCGGAACCCCGAGTCAGCGTTTCGTGGAGCCCGACCGCGAATCGCAGCACGGTTGTTCGCGGCACCGTCCTGCGCTCGTACAGCGCGGTCAGCTTGCGCTCCGGCCCATTCGCCACCCAGGGCTTTTCGGGCAGACGCTACCCGGTGTCGCCGAACCGGCAGCTCGTGCCGGCAGTGACGTTGGAGAACGGCTTTCCCGGCTTGGTGAATCCTCTTCCCGACCTGCGCAACGACTTCGCCAACGAATCCGACGTCGACCTGATTCCGGCGACCGCGGCTCAGCCGAACTTCAACCACCTGTCTCTCGAGGTCGAGCGCAGGCTGCCCAAGGGGCTGACGCTGCGAGCGCGGGGGCGTGCCACGCGCGGCCGCGATTTGTTGGTCGGCGGGCACATCGTTTCGCTAAACCAAGTTCCGCTCAGCGCACTGGCCTATCGGGACCGACTCAACGACGAAGCCTTTCGGCGATCCCTGCGTCCGTTTCCGCATTTTCAGCAAATCCGTGCCAACTACCAGTACCCGTCTGGCAGACTCCACTACGACGAGGGGCAAGTCACGCTGCGGAAGCGCACCGGGGATGGGCTGAGCTTGGACTTGGACTACGCCTATCGCAGGCGGAAGGACGATTTTTCGGGGCGCGGGTTGCAGGACCCGCACGACCGTCAGAGCGCTTGGGCGCATAGCGTTGGCTTCCGCCCGCAGCGGCTCTCGCTCAGCTACACCTACGAGTTGCCCATGGGCCCGGGCAGGCCTCTGCTTGGTTGGCGCGGCCCGCTCGCCAAGCTGGTCTCGGACTGGACGGTCAGCGGATACACCAGATGGTACAGCGGCGATCCGATCGTGCTGGAGCCGATGTTCAACAATACCGGCGGGATTGTGCGGTACTTGCAGGTCAACGCTGTGCCCGGGATGGACCCGCACGTGCGCGATCCGGGCCCGGGCGGCTGGTTCAACCCGCATGCTTTCGTTGATCCGCCGGACTTCGCGCTCGGCGATGTGGCGCGGGCGCATCCCACGCTGCGGAACCCCGACTACCGCAATCACGACATCTCGATCACCAAGCGGGTCGTGCTCAGCCAAGAGCAGAGCGTCGAGTTGCTCGTGCAGGGTTTCAATTTCTTGAACCAAGGCAACTGGAGCGACCCTGACAACGAAATCGGACCGGCCGATGCTCGCAACGTGAATGCTGGCAGGATCATCGGCTCGCGGGGAGGAAGGGTGCTGCAGCTCGGACTGCGCTACAACTTCTAGCAATGCAGTTTCTCCGGCTGGGCGCATTCGTGTTGGCGCTGGCCCCGCTTTGCTCTGCCCAGGTGCTCAAGACGGCCGTTTGGAGCGAGGGCGTTGCGGGCGGTCTCGAGGTTTCCGTCGGTGGAGAGGCCGCAGCTGTACGGTCGGTGCAGACGGCCGAAGACCACCTCATTCTGCTGCTGGTAATGGATACGGTGAGGTTCGCGGACCGCGTGGATGCGGCGCGGGCGGCATTGGTGGCCAAACTCACGAGCCTTGGCCCGAAATACTTCGCGGGCATTATGTCGGCGCAGGACGGCCTCAGAGTCGTTTTAGACCCGGTCAGGGGACGGACCAGACTTCGCGAGAAATTGCAGTCGCTCGACGTCCGCGGCGTGCCCGGATTGATGGATGTCGTTGAACAGGTTTCCGAAATCGCTGACCAGACGCTGGCCTCCTCCGACGTGCGGGTGGCGGCCCTGTTCGTCACCGATGGCGAGATCGAAGACTATCGCGGGGACTACACCATTCCCGTCGTCAATCCGAGCGACCGCAGTGACTTGAGCCGGCGATTCCGCAGCCAGTTGATTCTGGAGCGTGTCCAGTCCATCGCGGACCGCTTGGAGCGGGCGCAAGCGCCGCTGTTCTTTCTGCACCTCGCGAGGCAATATGACGCCCTGAATGAGGTCTACCAGAACGGAATCAGCGAGTTTGCTCAGACCACCGGCGGCCGGGCCATGTTCGTGCGGGGCGTGCAGGAGGTCCCAGCGGTGGTGGAGCAATTGCTCGACGAGATTGCGGCGCACTCCGTCGTCACCATCGAGACCGGCTGTGAGGGCATCCACAAGCTCGAGATTCGATCCACTGCGGGGAGCATTCGCCATCGCGAGACCGTGCGCTGCCCGTCAGCGGGATCCTGACTGCGTCCCCAACTTCTGGCCCCTCCGCGCACAACGATCCGCCGGTCTACACTGGTTGCACTGCCATGTCTTGTTTCGCCCGAGTCCTGCTGATCGTTACGTGCTTGGTTGGTGGCAGTTGGCCTGCTGCTGCCCAAGATCGCGAGCAGAGGCTGCCAGCCGGGATCGTTAAGCACGCCGACATCACCTATGCGGAAGTCGGCGGGCGCGAATTGCTGTTGGACGTCTACGCTCGTGAACCTCGGCCCGAGCGTCCCGTCCCGGTGGTCGTGTGGGTCCATGGCGGCGGCTGGAGGGGCGGCTCGAAGGATCGCATCAATCGCTCCCTGCCAATCTTGGAGTACGGGTACGGGTTTGTCTCGGTGGGTTATCGGTTGAGTGGCGAAGCGCTCTTTCCAGCGGCAATCGCCGATGTGAAAGCCGCCTTCCGCTGGGTGCGGGCGAATGCCGCGCAGTATGGATTTGACGCCGAACGGGTCGGTGCGTGGGGCTCGTCAGCCGGCGGGCACCTAGTCGCCCTGCTGGGAACGGCCCACGAGGTGGCGGAGTGGGACAGCATGCATGAAGAGAATGCAGGCGTGTCCTCGCGGCCCGATGCTGTCTGCAACTGGTTCGGGCCTTCCGACTTCCTGCGGATGAACGATTTTCCCGGCCGTATCGACCACGACGCGGCTGAATCCCCGGAATCGCGGTTCATCGGCGGGCCGATCCAAGAGCATCCCGCCAAGGTCCAGCGAGCCAATCCCATCAGCTATGTCACGGCGGACGACCCTCCCATGTTGCACATGCACGGGGAGAAGGACCAGTCCGTGCCCTACAACCAGAGCGAGTTGCTGCATGCGGCGCTGCAAGCTGCGGACCTCGACACCACCCTTTACAAGGTCAGCAACGCGGACCATGGCTTTCGCGACATGCAAGGCGACACGCCGGAGAGCCTGATGGCGATGGTGGTCGCATTCTTTGAGCGCACGATCGGCAGCCCCTGAAAGTACGCGCCAGTCTCGGCACCAAGTTAGGGCGGTCTAGTCCTCCCACGCCACGCCGGTGCGCTCCGCATAGCGCTCCCATTCATCCGCCATGCTCTTGACGCGATCTGGATAGCGAGCGGCCAGATTGGTCGTCTCGCTGCGGTCGTCTTTGAGGTTGTACAGTTCCCAATCGATTTCTTGCGGCATGCGCTTGCCCCAGACGGCCTTCCAATCTCCTTGGATCAGACCGCGCGCCGCTTGGTGCTCGAAGTAGAGCGGCCGGTCGGGCAGGCTTCCGCCGTTGAAAACCGGCAACAGGTTCACTCCCTCCTCGGGCTGGACCGTTCGCCCCGCAAAATCTAGCGGGTATTCCGCCTCCGCGGCGGCCCGCAGCGTAGGCATTACATCGATGATGTGGCCCCGCTCGCGTACCCAGTTACCGGGCTTGCGGATGCCCTCCGGCCAGTGCGCGATGAACGGCGTCGCAGTGCCGCCTTCGTGCGTGAAGTGCTTGTACAAGCGGAAGGGCGTGTTGCCTAGGTTGGCCCAGCCGCTTCCGTAGGAGTGATAGGAGCCGGGCCCTCCCATCTTGCGCAGGGCATCGCCAGTGTGCAGGATGGTCACGCCTTCACGGCTGCGTTCGTCGAAGCCGTAAGGCCCCCATTCGTAGCAGGCGCCGTTGTCGCTCAGCAGCATGATCAGCGTGTTGTCGAAGTCGCCTGTCTCGCGCAGATGGTCCACGATCTGGCCGATGCCTTGGTCCACGTGCTCGACCATCGCCGCAAACAGCGCCATGCGGCGGGCGAGATCCTTCCTCCTCGGCTCGTCGATGGAAGCCCATGCGGGATTCGGCTTTCCGGGGAACCCGTTGGCGATGTCTTCCCGGTCTACCGGGACTAGCGAGCGCTTGGTAAACGTCCAACGCTTGCCGTCGATCAGGCCGATTCGCTGCATGCGAGCATAGCGCTCCTCACGCAAGATATCCCAGCCACGCAGGTAGGTCTCGAAGTACTTGTCGGCGCTCTCGGGTGGCGCTTGGACCGGGAAGTGCGGGGAAGAGTGGCCGAGAAAGACGAACCATGGTTGGTCGCGCTGCTGGCCTTGCTTGATGAACTCCAAGGCGTATTCGCTGAACACGTCCGTGGCGTAGAACTCCCCTTGGGGCCGGTCGATCTCCTTCTTGCGCCCTTGGGGCAAGCGCACGTAGTAATCGGCGTCCCATTGGTCGTGCGAGTGATCGAACGCGTAGCCGAAGAATTCCTCGAAACCGCGTTGCGTCGGCCCAGTGTCATTGTGCAGGTGCCACTTGCCGACGTAATAGCAGCTGTAGCCCGACTTGCCGAGCGTCTCGCCGAGCGTGACGCAGCGATCGTTGAGTCGGCCCAGATAGGCCGGGCCGCGGTCGGGATGGGGCTCGCGGGTGGTGAAGCTGGCGATGCCGGTTTGCGGCGGGTACAGGCCGGTCATCAGCGAGGCGCGGCTCGGGCAGCAGCGCGCGGAGTTGTAGAAGGACTCGAAGCGAACGCCCCCTTCGGCCAAGGCGTCGATGTTGGGCGTGTCGATTTCGCCGCCGTAGCAGCCGAGGTCCGAATAGCCTAGGTCGTCGAGCAGAACGACGATGATGTTGGGCCGGTCTGCAGCGAAGGCGCAGGGTAGCGCGGCAAATAGGAGGGCAGTCAGAAGACGGGTCATTGGCATGAAGGTATCACGAAGCGACACCGGTGCTACGGCACGGACCACGGGCCGACGATCAGGGAGATGCCGCACCACTGGCAAACTCGAGCTGTGCGGTGGCGAGTTGATAGTCGTAGCGAGCTTGGTGGAGGCTGTTCTCGGCCGCCGCCAGTTCCGTTCTGGCGACGACCACATCGAGTCGGGAAGATAGGCCCTGCTGTTGCCGGATATCAGCCAGAGTTGCCATCGCCTGAGCTTGCTCGACGCCTCGCCTGGCTGCCTGGACGGCTTCCAGAGTCGAGACCACTTCGCTGTGGGCGCTAGTAACTTCGAGTCGAATTGCTTGCCGCAACTCGTCGCGCATCGCCTCGGTCTTGGCCACTACAAGCTTGGTCTCTTCAATGCTCGCTTCGAGCCGCCCGCCGGTGAAGACAGGAAGTTGGAGTCCGAAGGCGCCGAACAAGAGTCGCCCTAGCGTGAGTTCGGCAAAGCGGGTCCAGCCGCCGCTGAACATGATCATGAGTCGGGGGTACTTTTCGCGCTGCGCGCGCCGCACCCACTCTTCGGCGGCTTGGATCCTGGCATCGACCGCGGCCAGCTCTGCGCGGGCTTCGAGTGAATTGGCGACGAGGGGCTCGAGCGGGCCCGGAATCCGCTCCGAGATCTCAGGCTCGTGCAGCTGGTAGAGAACGGGTGCCTCCTCCCCCATGACCGTGCCAAGGCCAGACAGAGCTCGCTTCTGGGCCTCGGTGGCGGAGGTGAGGCCGGACTGTGCCTTGGATAGGTTAGCTCGGGCTTGGTCGACCTCGACCTTGGCCCCGAGTTCTGCCTCCAGCAGCGCATCGGCGCGGGCCTGTTCTAATTCCCGCCGTTTGATGCGTTCTCCGGCCAGTACGAAGTGTTCGCTCGCTTTCAGTCCGTAGAAGTAGGCGCGTTGCACTTCCAGCACCAACCTGTCTTGGTCGGCGCGAAGTGTCTGCTCGAAGTACTCCACTTCCGCCCTTCTCGCTCTGCTCTCGAACTTGGTTCGCTTGAAATCCAGCAGATCTTGGAGCAAGTTGACCGAAAATGCGCCATTCCGTGGCTCGGGCGAGGATGCCAAACCATGCAGATCGAAGAGGTTGGCGGATCCCGTCAGGCCTTTGTTGGCAAGTCCACCGGCATCGATTTGGGGCAGCAAGTCCGCGCGAGCCTGCTTGACTCGCGTTTCAGCCACGCTGATCTCGATAGCGGACTGCCGGAGCCTGGGATTGTTCGCCAGAGCGGTCTCGATCGCTTGGTCCAGCGTGAGGCTGCGTGGTTCGCCACTCGTCTCCGCTGCCGCCGGGCACAACGAGATCGCCAGCGGAGCGACGAGAATCCAAGACCGAATATCGACGGTCACGGCTTGGACTCCGGATTCATTTCGGCAGCGTTAACGTTGGCACCGTCCGATAGAGGCTCCCTAGCGGCCACGATGATGTGCTCGCCGCCATCGAGTCCGGCAATGACTTCGATATCAATGCCGTCTCCCGGCAAGGTCTCGACATCGACACGCCGGGCTCGACCACCGACGGCCTGATACACGAACGATCGATCGCCTTCGGCGTGTAACGCCTCGGCGGGGACGGTGAGAGCGCCAGCTCGGATTTCCAACGTGAGCATGGCGCGTCCGAACATCCCCGGCAGCAGCAGTCTCTCGGCGTTGGCGAGGTCGATCTCTGCCCTCATGGTGCGAGTAGCGGGATTGAGCGAACGCGAGAATCGGCTCACCGAGCCTTGGAACTGCTTGCCCGGCATAGCGTCGATTGTGATCGTGGCGCTGCTGCTCACCTGAACGTGTGGCGCTTCGGACTCTGGCACGTCAAGCGCGAGACGCACCTTGTCCACCTTGACGACGGTGATGATTGGCTGGGCCGAATCGCCGGATATCGCTGCTTGCAGCAGCGCACCTGGGTCGACGAAGCGCTCCGTCACGACTCCATCGAATGGCGCGCGGATCTCGGCGAACCCAAGCATCGTCTCGAGCCGCTGCACTGTAGCCTGCAACTGGTCGATCTTGCTGTCGATTTGGAGGATCCGGCCAACGATTTCCTCCACACGTGCGGCCGCAACTTCAGATTCGGTCATGGCCTCATCGACCGCTTGCTGCGACAGCACGTCCGGCTGGGCAGTTCTGACGGCCTTGAGGCGGTCGTAGGTGAGTTCCTGTAGTGTGGCTTGCGCGGCAGCGCTGTCAAGTTCTGCCTTGGTTCGACTGCGGTCAGCCTCGGCGACGGCCAGTCCAGCTTCGGCTTCGCTGTGCTGATTGACGATTTCGGGTACATCGATCTTGGCCAGGAGTTGGCCATTGCGCACGCGATCTCCGATGTCTACCGAGATGCTTTCCAGATAGCCGCTGACCTTGCTGTAGAGAGTTGCTTGTTGATCGGCCTCAACGCTGGTCGGCAACGAGATAGTGCGCACGATGTCCTCGCGCGCCGGCGATACGACCTCTACGTTGACGACTTCGGTCCCTTGCTCCAGGTTCTCGCTTGCCTCCGTTTGTCCGGGGTTGCCGGTACAGCCTAGCCAGATCGAAGCCCCGGCGAGAGCCACGCAACCGAACAGAGTGGTATTCCCCAGCCTCGAGATAGCGTTTGAAGTGACCGACATCCGCAGCATAGTTATGCCAGGCTCTCCTGCCGGCCATGGGTGGGTCGCTTGAGGATGACATAGAGACACGGGACGACCACCAGTGTCAGCACCGCTGCACTGAGCACGCCGCCGATGATGGCTCGCGCCAGAGGCACGTTGGCTTCCGCGCCCGTTCCGCCCAGTGCCATAGGAGTCAACGCCAGCACCGTTGTGAGCGAGGTCATCAGGATGGGGCGGAGCCGCACACGAGCCGCCTCGGTAATCGCGTCCCGCAGCGACGCGCCGGCGGACAGACGGCGGTCCGCAAAGTCCACCAGCAGGATACTGTAGGCTACCACCAGCCCGACCATCATGATGATGCCCATTGCGGACATCATGCTCAGCGGATTGCCGCCCAAAAACAGCAGCCAGCTAACACCGATTAGGCCGAGCGGAACAGCCAGCATCACGATGAACGGGTCACGGAATGATCGGAACTGAAGGACCAGCACGAGGTACACCAGTACCACTGCCAGCAAGAAACCCTGCAGGAACTGGTCCAGCGCATCGCGCATGGTAGCGACCTCCCCAGTGAGCCGGTAGCTGTAGCCAGCCTCGGCGAATTCTGGCCCGGTGACGTCGAAGTAGGCTCCCCGGTCGGACTCCCGCAGGACAGGCGCAAGCTCTTGAGAAGCGCCCAGCAGGCGCTCGACCTCGGTCACGACCGAGCCGATGTCGTGACCGGGCAAGACCGTGGCATAGACGTCGATAACCCGTGTGATGTTGCGATGGCTGATGGCGGCCGGCCCTGTTTTGCGGCTCAGATTGACGACGGTGCGTAGGGAAACCGGCTCTTCCGCTCGCGCTCCGCTGATCGGGATGTCGCGGAGCGTCTCCACCGAGACCAGGTCCTCCTCCCCGTACTGTGCGCCGATGAAATAGTGGTTCCCGTTCCTTTCGTCGATCCAGAATGCTGGGTCGAAACCGATGCTGGAGTTCGTGGCGGTCACCAAGTTCTTCATCACATCTTCAACGTCTACGCCGGCGATGGCCGCCTTGACGCGGTCGATCTCGACGTCGAGGATCGGGTAGTCCATTCTCTGCGCGATCCGGACATCGGTGATCCCTTCTACTTGGCGGGCTCGCTCGGCAATAATCGTGCCGATGCGGTGCGACGTCTCCAGATTGCTGCCTGACACCTGAATATGGATCGGTGCTGGCTCGCCTTGATTCAATGCGGCCGTGAGCAACCCGCCGGTGTCGAATGAGAACTCGACGCTGGGGAACTGCTGGTTTAGCTTGGAGCGAAGCCGTTCCACGTACTCGAAGGATCCGGGGTAGCCCGGCTTGTTCTTCAGCTGAACCAACATGAAGGCGTCCATCGGCCCGGTGTTCGGGGTGTAGGCCGCCGGCCAGTCCATTAGCACCCCGATGTTGCTGATCAGCATGCGCAGGTTCGACTCGGGGAAGCGCTCCTCGTCCGATGGGTCGGGCTGGCCGATCTCATCGATCAGCACCTGTTCGATCTCGGCCAGTTTCGCTTCCGTGTTTTCGATGCGCGTTCCGGACGGTAGCCGGACGGTGATCTGAAATTGACCTGCATCCACGGCCGGGAACAACTCCGTGCCCGTGGAGCGCAGCAGATAGAGCGAAGCGACCAGTAGCAGTGCGGCGCCACCGAGGACCGTCCAGCGCCGAGGTATCAGCGTCGCGACGAGTCCCTCGTATGCGCTTGCTAAAGCGGAGCCTTGCATGTTCCGGGGGTCGCCGGCACCACCCTTCAAGATCCGCGCGCAGAACGCGGGCACCAACGTGATGGAGAAGAGGAACGAGGCACCCATGGCAAAGGTCGCCGCAAGGGCAACCGGGCTGAACAGATAGCTGGCCATTCCGGTTAGGAAGGCCACGGGGAAGAACACGATGCAAAACGTGACGGTCGAAACCAGCACCGGGACCGCCACTTCCGAGGTGCCCTTCAGGGCCGCCTCGAAGGGGCGCTGGCCCTGCTCGACGTGACGCACGATGGACTCGACCACCACGATGGCCTGATCGATCAAGATGCCGATCACCAAGGCCAGGCCGCCGATGGTCATGGCGTTGAGCGTCGCTCCGCTGAAATAGAGGCCGGTAAGCGCGGCTAGGATCGCCAGCGGCAGGCTCAGCAAGACCAATACCGTCGAGCGCAGCCGGCGGAGGAACAGCAGCACGATCAGCGCTGCGAACCCTGCGCCTAGCAGGCCTTCCCATTGCAGGGCGCGCAGCGCCCCGCGCACGTAGACCGACTGGTCCAGGACAACTTCGATTGACAGGTCCCGCGCCGAAGCATCCATCTCCTTCAGGCGCTGTTGGATGCGCTCCAGGTTCTGGCGGATCGAGCTGACGATTTCGATGGTGTTGGCGCCGGGCTGGCGGTAGATCGGAATATAGACCTGCCGCTTGCCGTTGAGGCGGACCACATTGCTTTGGATTTGGCTGGAATCGCGCACGTCAGCGACATCGCCGATGAGGATGGGTGCGCCGTCCCGCACTTCGATCGGCATGTCGTTCAGGTCTTCGACCGCCGCTGGCATGGAATTAGCAAAGATCTGGTAGTCCAGATTGCCGGCCTTGAGGTTGCCGGCCGGAATGAACACGCTCTGCCGCTTGAGCGCTTCGACCACATCCATGGGGGCCAGCCCGCGTGCTTCCAATCGCATCCGGTCGACATAGGCCAAGATCCGGCGCAATTTGCCGCCGTAGACCGCTGGTGCGATCACGCCTTGGATGGACTGCAAGCGGTTGCGCAGTTCGAAGTACGCGATGTCGTACAGCTCCTTTTCGTTCATGCTTGGGCTCGACACACTGACCAGGCAGAGCGGAACCGAGGCCGTCGGGTCGAACGGCATGACCATCGGCGGGATGGTGCCCGGCGGCAGGTAGAACATGTCGCTGACGGCGTAGGAGGTCACCTGGCTCATGGCCGTCTCCAGGCTGATCCCTTCGCGGAAGAAGTCCTTGACTACACAGACCCCCAGCATGGCCTTGGCTTCTTGATGCTCGATGCCGACCGATTGACCGGTCCAGCGCTCGAGTCGGCTCATGATGTCGCGTTCCATCACCTCCGGCGGCATGCCGGGGTAGAACGTCACAATCTGGACTGCCGGGGTCCTAAAGATCGGTAGCAGGTCGGCCGGCAAGCGCTGGTACGAGGTGATCCCGAGCACCACAGTGGTCAAGGCCGCCACGCCCACCGCGTAGGGGTTGTTCACTGCAAACCGGATCATGGGGTCTTCGATGGAAACGGTGCCTGCTGGGCGCCGAGTTGGCTGTAGTTTGCGTCAGTCAGGTCGATAGTGCCCGCTATTTGATACGACTTCGACAGTGCGACTCTGGATCGTTGCCCGGCCCGAGAGGGCAAGATCGCTCATCCGAGAACTCGGTCGAACCGATGCGCATTGAATGTACCACGTTGGAGCGGAGTACCCTGCGCTGGTTGCTCATTAGTCTGACGGCCAGAGGGGGCAGGCGCCAGCGAGTTGGAGGCGAGCCTACTCTTCCCTCAATTTGCCTTGCGGGCGCGTTCACGCCAACACGCCGACGCTGCCTCGCCGGCGACGGTTGGAGCATTGGTGAGCATTCAGGTTTGGGGGCGCTACAGTTAGGCTCTGCCGCAGAACCACGGGAGTAGCGCAGAGGCAGGCAATAGCGTTCCGGGGCAGCCGGAGGAGCACCCGGTCGGCGTCGGTAGAGCGGGTGGATGGCGTCGGGCAGGGCTCGATGGGCAAGCAGAATATCGGCGGAGCACTTGACCTTAACTTGGCCTCGGCAACCGTACTATCGCGGGATCGGGCGGTCAGCCCAGTCGTTGTGGGCAGGACGAAATCCAGCAAGAAATGACAGCCAGTCGTGGGGCGGCCCACGTGCACGTGCGCTAACTGCGAGCAACTCCAACTCGAACTCGACGCCGCACAGTCCGACTTGCAGGCTGTACGGGCCGACATTAAGGCTTCGGGGGAACGGCGGGCCAAGCTGCAAGCGCAGCTGGCGAAGCTGCAACGCATGCGTTCAGATCTCAAGGTAGAGGTCGGCTGAGCCGCTGTCCGGGATGCCCGCAGAGGCGGGCACCTAGCGGGAGCGCGCAGGGTGGGTTGGTCCGAGCAGGACCGTCTGCCAGTCCCGCCGCAGCGGATCCACAAGGACCGCCTTGGGCGTGTTGGCCGGCACCGTGCCCCAGGACCCGCGCGCTTGGGTGTGTCCCAGGTAGTGCCAGTTCGAGGCGCGGTAACAGGTGCCCTTGTGCTGGTCGCTGACATACGTTTCGACCAGCACGGGCAGCACTCCATGGATCCGCTGCCAGTCGACGGCCAGCTGGCGCAAGCTCAGGCCCAGCGCCTTCGAGGCCAAGCATTTCACGCGCACCCACGGATTGATTCCCTTGACCGCCTCAAAGGACAGATTCTTCCCGGGTCCTTGGTAAACCTTCACCAGATCCTTGAGTAAGACTTCGGCCGTGTTGCTTCTATAGTTGCGTTTGCGAGCCCCAATCGTAACCGATCAATCGCGAGTGCGGGACTAGCTGAGACTGATATCCTTTCACCGATGACCACGATGTGGCGCTGGATGCTGCTAACGCTGGTTCTCCTGCCCGGCGCATTGATTTGGGCGGAAAAGCCCGCCAAGCCCCCCCGTTGTCGAGTGGAAGGCCGGCGACGCGCCGGACTTCCGCTACCGATTCCTTGAGCGAGTCAAGACCACCGAGCTTCTTCACGTGACGCCCGAGACGGGGACCTTCAGCCACCACGGCTTCCTTTACTCCTACAAGGGCGTCTTGTTTGCGAGCTGGGACAGCCAAGCGCGCGACGAAAACACCCCCGGCCAGCATGGAGTGTTTCGCTATTCGACCGACGAAGGAGAAACGTGGTCCGACGCGAAGCCCTTCTTCCCGCCCCTGGCGGAAAACGTTCCGGCATCCGAGACGGACCACCACAATCCGTTTCAAGTCAACCAAGGGTTCGTCGAGATCGACGGGCTCCTCTACGCCGTCACCAATATCGACAGGGCACTCAAGGAGAAGGTCTATCGCTTCAACGAGGTCTCTCGGATTCAGATCGGACTGATGGCTCGTTCCGTGGGTGTCGACGGAACTCTGGGAGAGATCTTCTGGCTCCAGGAGAACGCCCCCAAGCCGAAACCGGGCTTCCCCGCTTATCCTCCCGGAGCCCCATCGCTCGTCGCCAAGCTCAACGCCCATTTCGAGAAGCCGGCCAACCTGCCGCAGCTCATGTTTGGGCCACGTGTGCACCCCGACTCCGCCGACGGGCATAGGATGAACGAGCCAACTCCCGCCTGGCGCCTCGACGACGGAGCTTGGGTGCGCTCCTATCGCGACGAGGGCGACATTCACGCGACCAACCGCGCCGAAGTGGATGCGACGAGAAGCCGGCGACAATACGCCAGCTTCTCGTTCGACGACGGCAAGACCTGGACACCGGCCACGCGGACCAACTTTCCCGATTCCTGTGCGCGCTCAAATGCCGGCAAACTGCCGGACGGCCAAGTCTACGTGATCAACAACATCATCCCCATGGCCCCCAGGCCCGGCGGTCTCTCGATGCTGGCGATCTCGTTGTCGCGAGACTGCGTGAGGTTCGATCGCTCCGCTGTGATTCGCTTCGTGAGCCCGCCGCAACGCCATAAAGGCATACTCAAGTCGATGGGGTATCAATATCCGCATTCGGTGGTGGTTGGCGAGCATCTGCGGGTGATCTATTCGGTGAACAAGGAAGACATCGAGGTTGCTCGCATTCCGCTGGGAGAGATCTATGCCCTGTAAGCGCATTCGCCGCCGCGCCTTCCTAGCACTCGGGATTCTGTTTGCCTTCGCGGCTTCTGCGGCGGGCCGTCCGAATATCCTACTCATAGTCTCCGAGGACAACGGTCCCGAGCTGGGGACCTATGGCGATCCCTACGCCCGCACGCCGAACCTGGACCAGCTGGCTACTGACGGCGTGCGCTTCGACCGCGCCTTCGTCCCACAGGCCGGCTGTAGCCCTTCGCGCGCGAGCTTGCTGACCGGGCTCTACGTCCACCAACACGGTCAACTGGGTCTAGCAACCTGGGGCTTTCGTATGTACCGCAACGATACCCCGAACGTCGTGCGAAGTCTCAACGACGCAGGCTATCGCACGGGCATCATCGGCAAGATCCACGTCAATCCCGAGTCCGCCTTTCCTTTCGATTTCCAGGCTCTACCGACCGCCAACTTCCAACGTAAGAATCTGGACGCATACGCCGATGAAGCAAAGTCTTTCTTCTGTGCCTCCGACCAACCTTTTTTTCTGAGCGTGAACTATCCCGATGCTCATCAACCTTGGCTGCGGCAGGCCGAGGGTTTGCCTGAGCGTCCTCTAGATGCGGCTGACGTCCGCGAGCTCGCTTATCTCGGACTTCAGGGTCCGAAGCTTCGCCAGCTCACCGCCGACTACTACAACAGCATGGAACGCCTCGACGTACTGGTCGGCGACCTGCTCGCCGCGCTCGATCGATCCGGCAAGGCGGACACCACGCTAGTCATTTACCTCAGCGACCACGGCGCGGACTTCATGCGAGGCAAGAGGACTTGCTACGAAGGCGGCCTGCGTATCCCGCTGATCGTTCGCTGGCCGGGCCGGGCAAAGCCCAACCAGGCAAGAGACGAGCTCGTCTCGACCATCGACCTGATGCCGACGATGCTCGCAGCCGCCGAGGCTCAAGCGCCCCCCGCCCTTCCCGGCGCTTCGCTGATCGAGCTGTTCGAAGGCAAGGCGCCCGACTGGCGGCGCTACCTTTTCGCCGAGTTCCACGCACACGCGGCAAAGATGAACTTCTATCCGCAGCGATCAGTACGCAACGACCGCTACAAGTTGATCGAAAACCTGCTCCCCGGCGAAGTGAACCCGGGCTACCGGGACACCTTCCGCCTCGTCAAAGCCGACTTGGCCGCCGCGATCGAAGGGGCCTCCTCCGAAGTCCGCAAGGCCTACCGTGTGATGGAGCGCCCGCCGCAGTTCGAGCTCTACGACCTGGACGCGGACCCCTTCGAGTTCCACAACGTGGCCGAAGTATCGGCCCTCGAGCCCGTATTGGGGGAGCTTAAGCGGGAGCTCGCCAACTGGCGCAAGAGAACCAACGATCCCCTGCTCGAGGCCGACAACCTTCGCCAGTTCAGGGCCGAAGCGCAAATCGAGTCCAAGCCCGGAGCGCGCGAGCGCGGCTGGCGATACCCAAACTACTTCTCTACAGACACCCAGGGGCGTTAGTCCTGAGCTAAGCCCTTTCGGACGGGGCGCTTGGGATGCTTTGGTAGATGCAATGAACACACTTGCCGTTCTCAAACTTGGATTCTAGGCGCTGGCCGCAGCCGTCCATGGCGCGGAGTCCACGGATCCCCCACAGTTGCTGGGCTCTCCTGATCAGCAGAGATCGGTTGCGAACCGGGGAGTCACAATGGTGCCGAGCCTCGCTGTCACGCCGGGCGGGCGCATGTGGGCGACGTGGTACGTCGGGATTACGCCGGGACAGGACGAGAACTACTACGTGGTGCTGGCGACCAGCGGCGACGGGGCGAAACCTGGCAGGAGACCCTCGTCGCCGACCCGGACGGCCCCGGACCTCTGCGAGCCTTCGATCCGAATATCTGGACGGCCCCTAACGGGATGCTCATCTGGTTCTGGGCGCAGACTGTCGGCCTCCACGGCGGCCGCAGCAAGGTATGGACAGTGAAGATCTCAAACCCGGAACAGGCGCGCCCGAAGTACGAGGTGGAGATCGCGTAGGCGATCAGAATGATCCAATCGATCAAGACCATGGTGAATCCCGCATGCCTAGAGATTTTCTCGGGGCGCTCACTTCCCGAGCTTCTCGAGATCGGAGAGCGGAATCCGAGCCACTTCCATGTCTTCTTTGTTTACTGAATAGATCACCCAGAGGTTCTCGCCAACGACGACGGAATGCGGGTACTGGTATCCGCCTCCTCCTTTCGCCTTGCCCGGATAGCGTGTTGGCGGAGCGACGAAGCGAATGACGGCCATGCGGTCGAAGGTCAGGCCGTCCCGAGAAAGAGAGATCGCCAGTAGCGATCGCCCTCCCTGTCGGGCCGACATCGGCAGGGGGTTGTTGATCACGTAGTACTGGCCGTTCGGCAGTCGCCCGGAGTTGGCGCGGGAGCCCGTATCGGGAAAATTCGTGCGTGTCGGCGCAGTCCACGTCTTGCCGTCGTCGAGCGAGAAGGCGGCGTAGTGACGGCGGGGCCTGGAAGCCTCGATTTCGGCGCGGCTCTTGCCGTGAATCGTGCCCTGATTGCGGTAGAGTCGCACCCACGTCCCGTCGTCGAGGCACCACGGTTGGGTGGGCTCGGTCATGCGGTGTTCGTCGTCGGAGTCAGGGTGCTGTCTTGGCTTGAAGAGTAGTTGCTGGAGGTTGGCGGGCCGTTTGAAATGGGCTTTGAGCCCCTCCACCAACGCAGGCTCTCCTGCGGGTAGCGCAGGATATCCAAGCTCCGGCTTGGGCGCCGTGTCGGCTATCCAAAAGACCTCGCCAAGCGTCCCATCCGCGCGCACTTCGCGCGCAAGTTGTCCGACCCGGATACGCGAAACCTCATTAAAGCGATACACCTTCTCCTTCAGGGCCTTGTCGACACAAGTAACCGCGAAGAGTCGGCCGTCAATCTCGGCAAAGCCCTGCGAAGTTTGAAACGGATTCGATCGGTTCGATTCCGACCAGGGAACCTTGTCGGCGAGTGGCGGGAAGAGAGGCTTCCGAGGGGACCACGTTTCGCCTCCGTCAGTCGAATAGCGGAACACACCGTGCTGGCCCGAAGAGTTTTCGTCACGCGCTTGGCTATCCCAAGTCGCGAACAAGACCCCCTTGTAGTAGGCGAGGTGTCCGTGGTGGCTAAAGGTTCCCGTCTCCGGCGTTGCGTGGAACAGCTCGGTCGTCTTCACTCGTTCCAGGAACTGATAGCGAAAGTCGGGCGCGGCTCCGACCGTCCATTCCACAACAGGCGTCTCGGCCGGTTTTTCCGCGGCCGTCAGCATCACAACCGGCAAGATCGCGACGCCCCAGGCGACTCGAGTGCATGACGTTGCTCTCAACATCGCTAACGAAATCTAGTCTATCGGCTGGCAGGCGTCGAATCCAACTAGCTTTGGCGATTCGACCATGCCTCGGCTGGCGTGTCACCTCATCGGCACTGTTCGCGACTGGTGCTGCGATTGCCGAGCGGGGCGAATTAGGCCAACACTTGCTGCACGATCCGCCCTTCACCCGTCGGGCCAATGAGCCTCTCCTTGAGACCTTGGTGCGGGTAGTGGAACTCATATGGGTCGAGTCCCAGCAGGTGCAGCATAGTGGCTTGCAAATCGCGCGGCGTTACGGGGTCGCTATCTACGTAGTAGCCGATGTCGTCGGTTGAGCCGAGATTGATGCCCCGCTTGATGCCGCCGCCTGCCATCCACATCGTGAAGGCGAAGGGATGGTGGTCGCGCCCGTAGTACTCGGTCTTGTCTCCCTGCCTGTTCTCACGCATGGGAGTGCGCCCGAATTCGCCACCCCAGATGATCAAGGTCTGATCGAGCAGGCCGCGCTGCTTGAGATCCGCGATAAGGGCTGCTGTGGGACGGTCGATGTCACGAGCCCGATCTGGCAGGTCGTAGCGGATGTCCGTGCGGCGAGCGTTGCCGTGGTGATCCCAGCCCCAGTCGTACAGTTGCACGAAGCGCACCCCGCTTTCGACCAAGCGCCGAGCCAGCAGGCAATTGTTGGCAAACGAAAGCTTGCCCGGTTCGGTGCCGTAGAGCGAATGCACCGAGTCCGGTTCCTTGGAGATGTCCATCACGTCCGGCACCGAGGTCTGCATACGGTAAGCCAGCTCGTATTGCTCGATGCGCGATAGCGTGTCGGGATCCCCTGAGCTCTCTTGCTGCATGCGGTTGAGATCGCCGAGCGCGTCCAAAGTCGACCGTCGCAAGGATCGGCTCATGCCTTCGGGATTGCTCAGGAACAGTACAGGATCTCCCTGCGTGCGGCACTGCACTCCTTGGTAGACGGACGGGAGGAAGCCACTACCCCAAAGGCTTTTGCCCGCACTGGGAGTCTTATTGCCGCTGACCAGAACCACGAATCCGGGCAGGTCTTGGTTTTCCGTCCCCAATCCGTAAGTGGCCCAAGCACCCATGGATGCACCGCCAAGCCGGGCGCTGCCAGTCTGTAGCAGCAGCTGGGCAGGGGCGTGGTTGAACTCTTCGGTGGTCATCGACCGGATGATGGCCGTGTCGTCCGCCACGTTGGAGAAGTGGGGCAGGAGTTCGCTCACCCAAGTGCCGGACTGTCCTACCCTCTGGAACTCATATGGCGTACCCAGCATCTGGGGGACGCCTTTGATGAAGGCGAAGCGCTTGCCCTCCAGCAGGTGCTGCGGGCAGTCTGCACCGCTGTGCTTCTGGAGTTCGGGTTTGGGATCGAATAACTCCAGCTGCGAAGGGCCGCCAGCCATGTGCAGGTAGATGACAGACTTGGCCTTGGATGGGTAGTGCGGCTGCTTGCGCGCCAGCGAATGGTCGGACGAGGCCGCACGTAGCGAGCCAAGGTACATCGATGCGAGGCCCAGCTGGCAGCCTTGCAAGAAGTGCCTGCGGGTCTGGTAATGGGCGAATTCGTTGCGGATGGACATTGTGTTCACCGTTTCGTGAGGGCCTCGTCGAGGTTCAGGACGACGTTTGCGATAGCCACCCACGCGGCCTCGTCAGGCGTCGAGGTGCTGTCAGGCAAGTCTGGGCGGCGCAGCATTGTCAACCCAAGGTCGATATGCCTCGGGGCGTCGCTTAGACCGGTGTGGACGGCATGCACCGCCAATACATTGCGGCCCGGCCGCAGAGATCGGAGTGCCTCGGGTGTCAGTCCGTATGGCGCGTAGGAGCCGGAACCGTCCAAATCTTGGGCGGCGAAGACTCCGTTGATGTAGGCGTGGAATGCGGCGGAATTCCGTACTTCGAAGCGAAAGTCCTCGACATCCGCCCCGATAAGCTCAAACTCGAGCCGGGTCCAGAGATTTGGCGTATCCCAGCGGGTGCCGATACTCGACGCATAGGGATCGCTGTCATCGGCACTGTCCTTCGACGCAAATCCGAACGCTGACGGCCCGGTACGCCAGCTAGCGTCGTCGAACTCTGGAGCCGACCACTGTTCGCCCGGCTGGTCGGTCGTATAGCGCCAGGTCGGCGCGTCTCCCCTCGTATCGCCAACAAGAGCTACGCGACGCTCGCCCGCATACAGGACATGGTCGTAGTGCGCCAATTTGAGTGCGTTTTCGCGGTCTCGGCGCAGCTCTCCGGCAGCTGCGTCGTGCAAGTCGAGCAGGCGTTTGCTTTCTTGGTCTGACGGTGGTCGGGCCAAGACATGCCGGAATATGTGGTCCAAGCGCTCCGCGGCAGTAGATTCGCCCAGATTCGCCGAACGCTTGGCTAGGTGCTGCGCGGCCTCCATCAGGGTGGGATCGTTGAGCGTGACCAGCGCCTGCAGGGGAGTGTTGGTCCGGATCCGGCGGATCGTGCAGGTCTCGCCCGAAGGCGCGTCAAAGGTCGTCATCGCCGGGTAGGGGGATGTGCGTCGCCAGAGCGTATATAGCGCCCGGCGGTAGCGATCCTCGCCGGGGCTGGTTTCCCACTGCTTGCTGCTGTACACCACCTGCCAGATGCCTTCCGGCTGCCACGGCATCACCGGCGGCCCGCCGATCTTGGCCGACAGCAAGCCGCTGGCGGCCAGAGCTTGGTCGCGGAGCATTTCGGCAGACAGGCGAAAACGCGGGCCTCGAGAGAGCAGGGTATTGTCGGGGTCCGCTTCGAGCCTGTCTGGCGTGACGTTCGACGTTTGACGGTAGGTAGACGAGGTGACCATGGTCGTGAGCATGGCCTTGACATCCCAGCCGCTGCGCACGAACTCGGTGGCGAGCCAGTCTAGGAGTTGCGGGTGGGTTGGCGGCTCGCCTTGGGTCCCGAAGTCCTCCTCCGTCGTGACGATACCGTTACCAAAGAGTCTGGCCCACAGGCGATTCACGGTCACGCGCGCCGTCAGTGGGTTCTCGTCAGAGGTGATCCAGCGTGCCAAGTCCAGTCGGTTGGCGGGCGCTCCTTCCGGCAAGGAGTGGAATGCGGCCGGTACTCCGGCTGTGACGCGTTGGCCTAGGTTTCTGAAGTTCCCGCTCTTGTGAACAAAGGTCTCGCGCTGGTTCTCGGCAGGCAATTCTCGCAGAATCGGCGTGGTCACTCCCTCCGAGACTGTTAGTTTCGGGCTGTCGTCGTTTGTGTCAGCGTCCTCGGTCTGGTTGAAGAAGGCGTATAGCGAGTAGTACTCCTCGTGCGAGATCGGATCGTACTTGTGGGAGTGGCACTGGGCGCAGCCCACAGTCAGTCCCATCCACACTTGGCCAGTCGTAGCGATCCTGTCTTTGACGGCCTCATCGCGGAACTCCTCGTCGTCAGTGCCGCCCTCGGTGTTGTTCATCGTGTTGCGGTGGAAGCCGGTTGCGATGAACTGGTCGTCGGTCGGCTCCGGCAGCAGGTCGCCGGCCAGTTGCTGGACGGTGAACTCATCGAAGGGCATGTTGTCGTTGAGGGCGCGGACGACCCAGTCGCGGTATGGCCAGATCGTGCGTAGAGTGTCTTTCTCGTAGCCCATCGAATCGGCGTATCGAGCCAGGTCGAGCCAGACGCTGGCCCAACGCTCCCCGTACGCGCTCGAATTCAGCAGCCCCGCTACGAATCGCTCGTAAGCATCCGCGGACTGGTCAGCGACAAATGCATCGACGGATTCAGGTTTGGGCGGCAGCCCTGTCAAGTCTAGGGACAGGCGCCTCGCCAACGTGTAGCGATTCGCCTCGCCAGAGGGCGCCAAGCCTCGGGCCTCCAACTTCGCCAACACAAAGTGATCGACGGGGTTCTTGGGCCAGCTCTCATTGGTGACGTCCGGAAGTTGCGGGGTCACGGGGCGATCAAAGGCCCAATGCCGCTGATACTCGGCCCCGGCGTCGATCCACTGCCTCAGGGTTTCAATTTCCGCAGGGGTCAAACGGTCCCCCGTAGGCGGCATGGGATTGGTTTCTGCTGTCACTCTAGCGAGCATGCGGCTAGCACCACTGTCGCCCGCGACCAAACCCGCGTACCCGCCATCTTGGCCTGTCGCTGCCTCATGTGAATCCAGCCGAAGATTGGCCATTCGGCTGTTCTCGTCCGGGCCATGGCACGGCAGGCATTTCCCTAAGATCGGGCGGACGTCGGATAGGAAATCTGGCGCTGCACTGGCCCCGCAGGGGAAGATCACTGCGAGCGTTACCGCGATGACGGCACCGCGATTCGGGCGCGAATCAAGGGCTGAACTGTAGCGACTCATCGGGCCTGACCCCGCTGCGTCGCTTTCGGCGACCCACAGTGGCCAGTGCGACTAAGCCACCTCCAATTTCAGGAGAGACACTCTCCTGTTCGAGCAGAGGCGAGGCTTGATCAATCGCACTGTACGACGAATGGCCGGTTCTCGTCAATGCGGTGCGGCGATTCGGCCGCACAAATGGCGGTGCTCGATGCGAGACGCCTACTTGGCGCTGATCCTGCCGTAGTACGCGCCTGCAAGGTCTTTTCCAGATTCGTCGCTGAACCAGCCCTGCAGCGTGTTGCGGCCCTGTTCCAATGCCAGTTCGAAACGCACCGATGACGCTCCTTCTTCGGCTCTTGCAGTGACGCGCTGGTTGCCGTTCAAGCTCACGCTGGCTGAAGCGATCGGCAGAGCCACGCCCCGCTCGATCAGCATGCCGCCGATAGTGGCACCGGGACCTACCACGGTCATATCGCGGTCTAGGTGGAACGGCCAGCGGCTCAGTTCGACTTGATACTGACCAGCCTGTTCCACTTCGATCTGCCAGGGCCCGCCGCGCGGCGGGCCGCAGGCATTGGCCGTGCGCTCGCGATTGTCGCAGTCCACCTCGATCCAGCTGTTGGAGGTCAGATCGGTGGACGTGCCTTGCTCAGCGCGTATGAAGAGCGGTTCGACTACTTCGACAGAAGCCTCGATCTCTGCCCAATACTCTTCGTAGTGGGCCTGCATTTCTTGGACGATATCGGGATGCTCGGCGGAAACGTCCGCGGCTTGACCGGGGTCACTGGTGAGGTCGTACAACTCGGTTCCTTCCACGAGCCGCCACTGGTTCCAGACAATTGTGCTCTCGGCGTACTTGGCAGGTCGGTGCCGACCCCCATACTGCACGATGAATTTTCGGTCCGGGCCGATGTCTGTCTCGCCGGTTAGTAGCGGAGCAAGACTGTCACCATCAAGGGCGTCGGATTCCGGCATGTCGAGGCCGGCCAAGTCGGCCAGTGTGGGGAAGATGTCGGTCACTTGGGCCGGGTAGCCGATCGTGCGAGGCTCTCCGAGGTCGCCGTTGGGCCAGCGGACGAAGCAGATGGCACGGTGTCCGCCCTCGTAAGGGCTGCCCTTTTTGCCTCGCATGCCGGCGTTAAAGACCGTCTCTCCCTTCGCGGTGCCGTTGTCGTTCATCAGTACGATCAGGGTGTTGTCCCGAATCCCGGTTTCGGCAAGCCATGTGTCGAGGCGAGCGAAGTTCTCGTCAATGTTCTGAATCAGTCCAAAGAAGTGCGCCACAAGGGGATCGTCGACCTTGTCACCGTACGGGGCAAAATCCTTGCCCAAGGCGTGGAAGGGATAGTGGGGCGTATTCAGGGCGATGTAGGCGAAGAAGGGTTGCCCCATCCCGGCTTGCTCGCCCATCCACTCCATAGCCTTGTCGAACCACAGATTGGTGCAGAAGCGGTCCGAATAGCGCACATCGGTCTGGTCAAGGTAGCGAGTGTAGTAATAGTCGTTGTCATACTCGATCTCCGAGGCAAGCCCCCACCCCTTGTGCCAGACGGCGCGCTGGAAGCCGCGATCGAGCGGGCGGTGTGGGTAGGTGTCCCCGAGGTGCCATTTGCCGAACAGGCCCGTCGTGTAGCCGCCAGTAGCGAATGCTTCCGGCATCGTCGAAATATCGCGGCGCATGAGATTACGGCCAGCGGGGACCATGCCGGCCTTGTTGCGCAGTGAGTAAAGGCCGGTCATAAGCTCGCCACGGGTTGGCGTGCAGACCGACGCCACGTGAAAGTCGCCGAAGCGGACGCTCTCGTTGTGGAGCTTGTCGAGATTGGGCGTCTGCAAGATCGGATTGCCGTGGGCCGACAGATCCCCGTAGCCTTGGTCATCGGTGAGGATGACGATGACGTTTGGGCGGGATTGATCTGGCCCCCCCGACCCGTCGCAGCCCGCAAGCCCTGCTAGTGCGGCACCTGCCAGCACAAGTGCGGAGATGCTGGAGCGATGGAATCGAACTGATGATCTGAATTGCATGCGAGTGTCTCCTGCTCGTATTCTCGGTTCGACTTGTGGTCAACTGCCCTCATGCCCAGCGGCCCTGTGGTGGCATCAACAGACATGCGGGTTCCCTAGGTCACAAAGCTCCACATGGCCAAGACAGGTGGTCGCTTCTAGGATTTCCGACCTGGCCGCAAGTTGACTGCGGTGTCGAATTCGTCGGCTGCACGCGCCGACTGCAACCTATGGTACCCCAGCAGATCTGACCTACCGGCGGTCACGGGAACCACTTGGAGGTCAGTGAAGTGCACGTCCTCGGTACGGAAGCCGTTTTGGCGTGCGCGGGGTGAATTGGGGTGCCGTGACAGACAGGATCACCATAAACCGGATCGTCGGTGATGACCAGCACGATACTTGCAGCCCTTTGCCCCGACCTCTTGCACTCCGTAGCGCTCCGGAGCGAAGACTAGAGTCTCACACGAGCGAGGCTTGCAAGACCTGCTATGATAAGCGCGTAACAGCGAATCGTGGAGAGGTGGCCGAGCGGCTGAAGGCAGCGGTTTGCTAAACCGTCGTAGGGTTCAAGAGCTCTACCGAGGGTTCGAATCCCTCCCTCTCCGCCACGCTCACAAGACGCTGGCCTTTCAGATACTTGATTGATCCCTGTCGCGTGATTGCCCCATGTCGACTGCGGGCTTCCCGCAAAGCGGTCACTAGCCGCAGACCTGACCCACGCCAGCCACGGAGATTTCCGATCCCGTCTCCGGATGTGGTTGTCCACAGGCTCCTAGGGTCGGTGGCTCGTTGTTGCTGATGGCTGCGCGGACGGATGCGGAAAATTGGTAGATCATGATGACCGTATGCAGATCGAATCACGCTCGGTTGTGCATTGCGATCTGGATCCCACAGGGGGCACACCGGTCTTCTGCGGCACGCGCGTGCCGGTTCAGTCGCTCTTCGATTACCTAGAGGGTGGAGAGATGGTCGACCAGTTCGTCGATCAGTTCCCATCGGTGTCCAAAGAACAGCCGCTAGCCGCACTGGATTTGGCCCGCAACCCCGTTCTGGCCAGTGCTCACTCAGCTTGACGAGAACCTGCCGTGCTCTCGTTGCGGAACTGATTGGACACAACGTCAGTACTGTGCAAGGTGAGGGTTGGTCCAGGGCAAAGAACGGCGACCTGCCTGGGCGGGCTTGCGAGCGATTCGATGACCAGATGACTATGGATCGAGGTCTCCAGCACCAGCAGAATCTGCGTATTTCTGACCTGCGCGTTGTGATCATCTGCGCATCTTCGAACCGTATGGACGCCCTGAAGCCACTGGTCAGCAGCATTCTGAATGCATTTACTCGACGCCACCACACGCTAACAAGCTGGATGTCACCATTCCTAGAAAGGGCAATAATTAACACTTCAGAATTCCAGAGTGATGTTATGCTAGCAGAAGGGATTGAGAGGGGCCGTTCCATCCACTCGGTCTCGACGGGCGAACGTAGGCTCGTGGGGAAGACGAGGGCTCCACGTGGCTACTGTTCCCACAACTAGCAGTCGCTATACCGGGGCCCAAGTGGATGCCTCCATCGCCGACATCAAGGACTCCGTGCACCAGTGCTAACCATGAATTCAATGAATATCGCGCGAATCCGTAGCGCTAGCCAAGAAAATTCCGTCGGAGGGATGTATGTTTAGGTTAAACCAGCTCATAAATCTCCCTGAACTCGCGGACCATCTAGGCTTGCCTACACCGCAATTCCGAGTTGCCGGTCGTCTAAGAGGTGGAATGGGTGAGTGTTTCTGTGTCGTCCATGGTGACACCTCGTTCGCGCTGAAAATCATTCGACGCGATATCATCGACGACTCCGATGCTTGGTTCCGGTATCTCCGTGAAGTGCGTCTTTGGACAACGCTGTCTGCCTATGAAGGCGTTGCCGAAGCCTTATGCCTTATCCAAGTCGACGAACTTCCAGTTGTGTGTTCACGTTGGATGAATGGAGGAAATCTCAGGCAGCACTTCGCGAATCGATCTCCGGAGTTCTTTTTTTCGGTCATGGCCCGTATTGTCGGAACCTTGGCTTGGGTGCATCAAGAGCATACCGTAATTCACCGCGATCTCAAGCCGGACAATATTCTGCTGGATGACGCAAATCAGGCGTATGTCTCCGACTGGGGACTGGCTCGGCCTCTGACCGTGTCGAGGATAACCCCGCACCCTCCGTCCCTGGACATTCCCAATAGCGAACGCCCCGAGCTGACGCAGGCCGGGGGCATATTGGGTACCATCGCCTATGCTTCTCCAGAACAACTTAAAGGTAAGACGAACCTCGACCACAGGACCGACATCTACAGCCTTGGCTGTCTAATGTACGAATGGGAAAAGGGTGTTCGTCCATTTACGGGCAAGACAGCGCACGAAATCCTACTCAAACAACTGTTCGACACACCTGCCCCACTATGCGGATTTTTCAAAAGGACAACATTTGGAGCGGAAGATTTAATCCGCCGATGCCTAGAGAAAGACCCAAATAAGAGACCGCCCGACTATGCCTCTCTAGATCGTCTATTGAAAGATGCTGCGAAGAAAAGAAATGTCAATTATTCTCGATTCTTTCCGAGTACCCGATATAAGATCCCCATGATTGGTGAAGGTGCGTTTGTCAGCTTCCTTGAATCTCACGATGATGGGCACCGTGCTGATGATTCGTACCGTATTGCCGACCGATCCGAGCTCGAACCATTTATGCGAGAAGCTGAAACCTTGATGGCGATAGGAGATTACAAGAAGGCAATGGAGATTCTGAGCAGCCTATTTGTTCCAGAGATGGTCACGAAGACACCAGACTATGGACACAATCAATGGGTTTCAATCGGATATGCAATTTGCCTTATCCGACTTGGCCGAGCCGACGAAGGAGTTCGGGTGTTGGAATGCCTGTCAGAGGCGAAGAATAAACCTGCTGAATACTTCGTTAATTATTCACTGGCATTGATCAGAACGTGCGATTACGAATCTGTCATCAAGATCGCACATGATGGATTGCAATCGTACCCGGATGATCCCGACCTCGTCGGCAATCTTTGCGTGGCACAAACTGCAGTCGGGGCGTACCTAGATGCGTTTGATACTGCGAAGATCGTACTAGAGCGTAAACGAGATGTCCACTCGTTGAGAGACGTGGGATCGCTGTACCACAAGTACGCCGAGAGTGTTCGCGAAACTGATTGGCCACGAGCAGTTGAGAATTTGCGGCGTGCAGTAGGCTTTCTAGTCGAAGCTAAGAATCGTAATCCTCGACACCTTACTGCACGGTTTGAATTGGTGATGGCGCTAGAGTCGATGACTGCTTACACTCAATGCATGACCGAGGTGGAAGATATCCTGAAAATGGATCTACACCATTCCGACCGTGTGGGGCTCACCTATTTCGCAGCTCTCTGTTTGGACCGCGTCAACTCTTACAGCGCCTGTGTGGAGTTCTGCAATGAGCGGCTCAATGAGATTTCTAAGATCAAGAACGCGCATTCTAACGTTGGATTTCACGTAGTCAAGATTGAACGAGTACGAGCGAGGGCGATTGCGGATGGGTTCTGTATTGGCAAACTGACGGAATCTGGAGCACGAGTGATTGTACCGGATGCGGTGAGGTTTTTTGAACGGATCGTCTTGGATGAACGGATGAGACGCCCCGGTGACTTTTGCTATCTTGCGCGATTCCGTGAGTGGACGGGGCGATATGATGACGCCGAGGCGATTCTGGAGCAAGGCGAGTCGCTTTATGCCGAGGACTGGGAGATCCCGTTTTGTAGGGCCTCTATTCGGTGGAGAGCAGGTGATTACGATGGTGCGATCGATCCGGCCGAGCGTGCGGTCGCGCTGGCGCCGTGGCGGGCACAGCCCTGGAGAGTATTGGGTATGGTCCAAGAAGGCCTTGGTCGATCGCGTTCCGCGAAGACTGCGACGGATCGCGCCCAGGAAGTCGAGGACGCCCGGGAGCGGCTTACAAGCGGGATCATCAAGAGTGTCCGAGTTTAGCCGCGTAACTGCAGAGGCGTTCGCGGCTGCTCCAGTTCTTGATGTGAAACACCGCGGAAGCGACTGGCGCATGGCTGGCGTGACGGCGCTCCGATATTGAGGCGTTGGCAGGATTGGCTAGCCACCGCGCCGAGCGCGGCCACCGTCACGACCAGCGCCCCAGACGGACAGCCCTCATGCCCGCTCGTGACGGCAGTTTGGTGTCCTGTAGAGCGTTGGCTGAACTGATCCGACTGCCGATGCGTACCATGGAAGGCCGTGCTTACGCGAGAAGAATTGAGAATTGCAAGAACGAAGTTTGTGCACCGGTGGCATGCCGCACAGACGATCGGTGAGCGGCTCGGCAACGAAGTGGTCGGAGAGCGCTTCGAGCACATCAACCACGCTAAGTCACTTGCCGAGTACGTCTGGCGGTACGGTGCGTTTGAGGAATCCGGGGACGGGACTGGCCGAATAGCGCGGTCTAACATTCCGTATAGCTTGCGGGACGTTGTTGCTCCCATTGTGGCTAAGGGATCCGCCCACCTTCGTCTATCGGCTTGGTACGCCGAGACTGTCGCAGGAACCAGAGCTGATGCAGTACCGACCCGTGAGAGCAGCGTGGCCCTCTCAGAACAGTCGGAACCTCAATTGTTGCGCCAGTACGCCGAACAGGATCCCGACATCAGGGTTTTCGCCGACCGAGTCGTAGCCCTGCACCGGGGAATGCTTCGGTACTACGTCCAGATGCGCTTTCTGAGGCCGAGCGAAGCACAGCACGGCAGAGCCAACCGGATTCCGCTGTTCACACCAATTGGGGTAGGCAATGAGCGGGGTGGTGAGTGGCGCCCACCTGACGATCCCGTATCGGCCCTTCGCAGCACATTCGCCCGCAACATCTACAACGCTCTCGTGGCCCGTGCGTGGGCGGAGTTGCTGGAAACCGTGGTTCGGCACCCGGAGGGTCAAGCTATTGCGACTGAGGTGAAGGGACCGAGCGAGTCTGGCCAGTTCACGGCAACCGCGATAGTACAAGGTCGGCGCAGACGATTCATCATCCACGACGCTGCTCTGAGGGCGATGCTTCAGAGCCTCCACGAGGAACCGATGCCCCCCGTTATTCGCTTGCTCGCGGTTTTCAAGACGGCTGTGTCCGCGATGATCACGGCGATGCCGATGTTCATCGTCAAGAATTTCTTTCGCGACACTTTGTCGGGGTTCGTGGCCGGGCGCTACTGGCAGCTACCCGTCTTCTCCACCGTTGCCGGTAGCGCTCACGCCGTCCACGACCTTGCTACAGGTCGCTCCGAAGCGATGCGGGAATACCTCCTGCAAGGGGGATTCTTCTCGGCCTTGGTCGAATCCGAGATGCAGTTCCCTGACGAGCGCACGAATGCGACTGCACTGACGAGACTCAGGCACTCAGCTTCTCGCATCGTCTACGTGCTGACCCGGCCTGCATGGATTACGGAGTCCGGTACAAGGGTCTGCCAGTTCCAGAGGGCTCGGGCCAACGGTGCGACCGCCTACGCCGCGGCCCGTGCCGCACGTATGGTCTCCGCCGACTTCGCAAATATCGGGGCCTCTCGGTCGTGGCGGATGTACGTACACACTGTGCCGTTCCTGAATGCCGCGATCCAGGGTTTCGACCAGCTCTACCAGATCGTCCGTTGCCGAACGCGGGTTAACCGCGACGAAGTTCTTTGGGGGCCCGATCGGGCGCGGCACGTTCGAAAGGTGCTGGTCGCCGGGCTCTGCCTCGGATTGATGACGGGGTTCGTCTGGCGCTACAACACGTCCGACGAAGCACGGAGAGCCGCGTACCAGGCGGAGACTGAGTACGAGAAAGCATCTTGGCTCACCCTCTATGATGTGGTGGGCGACCGGGACATCCGCATCCCTACGCCGTTTCAGATCGGGGCTATCTTCATGAAAGTGCCTGAAGTGGCCTTTGATCTCGCGAGCGGCACTAACACGCTGGCAGGGTATAAGTTCACCTGGTCGCTGATTCACGGCAATCTGGCAATTGGTTGGATTCCGGCGATCGCTCAGCCATTCGTGGAGGTCCAGACTAATCGAAACTTCTTCGGAGATGAGATCATCCCAGCGTATATGCTGGACTGGTTGCCCGAACAACAGTACTTTCCGCGATCTACCCCTGAGCCGTACCAACTGGTCGGCCGTCTTCTCAACGTGTCGCCGTTGCACGTACAGACATTCGGCCGCGCGTGGAGCGGCCATCTCGGCAACGTGGTGGTGACCGGCATCGATGAGTTGATGTGGGACGCACGGCAGAACGGCCCAAAGCCGTTCCCGCGGTTTGTCGGGCTGATCACGGGCCTCGCCAGCTTGGAACCATCGCCGCTGAGGACGTTTACGCGGTACAGTGACGAGTTCTACGAGATCTCGGATTGGTTCAGCGCCTACGCGCGGACTGTTCCTGAGCGACATCCGGCCCGGCAACTCAGAACTTCCATCGATCAGGTCCGGCGGTCCGCAGCTGAAGCCCGTCGATTCGGAGACCGTATCCGTGCATCAAGGACACTGAGCCGCCAGGAGAAGGAACGGCGGTTGATCGCGCTCTACCGGC
Organism: Bryobacterales bacterium; assembly: GCA_965207255.1. Taxonomy (GTDB): domain Bacteria; phylum Acidobacteriota; class Terriglobia; order Bryobacterales; family UBA6623; genus VXMF01. The sequence continues at coordinate 5,415,262 of OZ242276.1, forward strand.
AGATCGACATTCGGTTTCAACGAGCGCTGCCGCTCATGCGACGAGGATTCGAGCGATGGCGCTAAGCGGACCTCGGAATAGTGAAGAGGATTCTTGGCTCGGTGGTGCGGCCATCGGGTGTAGGAATGGGGATGAGGCGGCTGGTGGCCGCACCGGTGAGCGAAAGATCTGTTGGGCTATTAGAGAAAGGATGAACTTCCACAAGACCAGCTAGAAGGACCTAGATCGGTGCGTGCAGGAATTCCCCGGCAGGCACAACATGCGCGAGCAGGACACGATCGATCATCTGCAGTAACTGCGCGCTGGGATGGAGCGGAAGCGGCTGACCTACAAGGCCTTGATCAAGGACAACGGATATGCGTCCGGAGCCAGGGCGAGTGCATAATGGCAACGCTCGACGGCAAGAGCCGCACCCTGCTCGCCGGGAATAGTCTCGACGTGATGCAGGGCATAGACTCCGTGTGCGTTGATCTGATCTAGACCAGCTGTTCAACTTGAATCGAACCGATGGAGTTTCGAGAGGGAGTCAGGCTTCCGGTGCTGCGTTGAAGGACACTTGGACACTCAGTGAGGACTAGGCATCCCCCGGCTCTGTATGTTCCGGTAGACGAACAGCATGGCAGATCGCGACTGTACCGCTGAGAGAGGGATGCCCGTATGATGCCCTACCGTGAACCGGAGACCAACCATTCTCGCCTTCCTGGGAGTCGGCCTAGTGTTCTTGTCCTAGCAGCGAGAGGCTTCGATGCGCTCAGAGGCGAAATTTCGCCGGTCCTCCTAGAGCCCGGCGCCGGGAAAACCCTATCGGCGGGTTTCTCGTGTCGGCGGCTGAGCTGAGGAGCAGCCCACGCCGTCTAAGGTGTCGGACATCGCACTCCAGAGAGCCCTAGGCGTCATGAACTGTTCCAAACCACGGCGGTGCTGAAGGCGATGGTGCAGGTTAAGCCGATGACAATAACGATAACGAGGCCAAGGAATCCAATTCCAGAATTTCGTTTCGTGGTCAAGTCGGCCGATGGGAGTTTGTCTATCAGGTCCTTGGCCCGATTCCACTCCGCCCGACGGACGATCCGCTCAGCACCCTCTCGTGGGCAATCTACCCCGTGCTCGGACGTGACCATAGCCTGGACCCGACGCATAAGTACATCGCGGGCGCTCTGCCATTTCTTGGCAGCTTCCTGCTCCGTGCAGTTGTCGTCTGTCTGAATTCGCTGAATCTCGGCGTTCTTGAGCATCCGCCGCAATTCGTAGGCTTCTAGGCCATCCTCCATTTCACGCCTAAGATGAGCTTCGAGACTTGGGTCCTCAAGCTTGAACTGGTTCAGGTCATTCAACTTCCCTGGAATGCAGCCTCGTCCGTGACCGGACTAACCCTGTTCTAGCGTCGTGGGAAGTGCCCAAGCCTGCGAAGACACGGAATCCCTGACGCATTCCAGCCGTGCACCATCGGATCCCCTCGGTCCGGCCAAGGCCAGCCAAACCCCAAAGCCCGAGGCCAGACCAGCCACTTGAATGCAACCGTAACTGCTAGCACTCCTAACAAGTCGAGCCAACCTTCGATTCGACCGCTTCCGAACACGAAAGACACTACGCCGTAGCCTACTACGAAGCCAATAACAGTCCCGATTCGTCCGCCCCATCCCGGCATCACTAGGCAACCAATGCTACTGATCATACAAACTCTCGAAGCACCGTGCTGTGGGCGCGCGACCCAGTGGCTCGACAATAAATCCGAACGCGTGGGCCTTCCAATCCAATCGGCTCGGATTCGTAGTGACATCCTGAATGTGCGCAAATCGACATTGGAATCGCCCTGCTCGTAATGTGCAGCGCGGAGCTTTCAGTGTGGACAGCCTACAGTCGATTTCGACAATTGGGAAGTTCCAGGCGTGATGTCGCTAGACGGGAACCCACATCGGCAATCAGGACCTCAGCGAAGCGCTCGCAGATTACGGGGATCATCTAGTCGTCATCTGGCCCTCTCGCGGTTGCCGCGGTTGGCTTTGGTGCGTAGCGTGTCCGATCCTGCCATCGCCGTCTCCTCGGGCAACAAGCCGTGTGCGCACAGCGCCTCGCGTATGCGGTCGATTTCCAAAGCTGGGAGATCCTCGTCTGGCTGGGTGGTCCGATACTCGGCTGCCATCACCTTGTTAGGCAGCCGGTCAAGTGCGCACCGGGCGATCGCTTCATTCTTTTGGGCGCAGCGGATCAGCCCAACGGGCGGATAGACGAGGCTATCTCCTTGGTCCGCCCGGGCTAGGTCAGGCAGGCAAGTCTCCATTGGAGTTCCGACCGATGGCGACCGACACCTCGGCGAGGGGCCATGAATGCCTGATCTGCACGGCCATTCTTGCGAGCCATCACCCGCTGACTCCATAGCCGACACACAACCTGCTGGTGGCCACATCGGCAGGAGTAGCGGACGCTGGATTGGCTACGACGGCGATTGCGGTTGCCTTGATGTCCGCCAGCTGGCCACGTTACGTCAAACGGCGAGGTATTGGTTCGGGACGGATCAGCAGGGTTCACAAGAGAAGAGTCAGTGACGTTGGCCGCGGAATCGCGGTGGATGTGGCTAGGCCGCCAGCTTCGGCTCGTTCCAGATCTTGCCCAACCAGAAGGGAATGGGAGGCCACGGTGAACACCGCAGGTTTCCTCGCCAATGAATCCCACTGGGCAACCACTTGAAGGCAGCCGCGGCAGGACACCAGCTCTGCCGAATCAGCGCGCAGTTACGGCGCCCCAGATTCGTCCGCATCAACCTTCCCGTCGGAGTTGCGATCCGCGCGCCTGAACATCCGCTCTGCAACTTCAACGACCTCGTCCTTGGAAAGCTTGCCGTCATTGCTGCGATCGATCTCCACGGCATGCTGCCGGACAAACCCTGCAAGCGCAGTGCGAGACCGGCCGTTTTGGTACTCGTCGCGGGTCAGTTCGCCATTCCCGTCTCGGTCGTAACCCGCGAATGTGGACTCCACGTCAGCACTCAGCTCGGCATGGCTCAGGTCCCCGTCGCCGTTCGAATCGAGTTCGTGGAAATGAACGACTAGCCAAGGGCGCCTGTTCGGGTCATTGGGATCCGGCCCGCGACGACCATTGGCACGAGGAGGACCTTCTCGACCGCCGCCACGGGGCTCTCTTCTCCGATTGCCGGGGCCATCGCCTCTGCCGGACCTGGGTTCGTAGACTTCCGTAGTTGCCCTGCCCTCTGCGTCGATGAAGACAAACTCTGCACCGCCCCCAGCTTGGGGTGAGTACTCAACGGAGTGCGCTTTTCCCGCTAATTCGTATTGGAGGCGATACCTGCTCGCGTCACGAACTTCGAAGCCAGTGATTGTCGCGCCGCGGAGCGGCCTCGTGTACGGACGCACGCCACGAGCACGAGGCTGGATTGCCACTTCGCCGTTGCGCAACTCGACCGAGCCCCGGAACCCGCCATTCAAGTACGGGTACTCCTTGGTCGCGTGGTAGTGATACATGCCGTCTGGCCCGGTGTGGCCGTTCAGCCAGTCAAGGTCCTCGGCGCTCGATCCATCCGCTTCGCGGTAGCTGTAGATTGGGAATCCGTCCAAGGCCCAAGCCACCGGCAGTCCTTGGCCGCCACGCTCCGCCAAGTGCACTGGCGCAAGGTGGTAATGATAGTCGTCGGCCCTGCCGGCGTGGCCCCCGAATTCATCGAGTTCTCCGGCCAGGTTCGTGTCTGTGCGGCCATCTTGCTTGATGGGGTTGAAGATCGGGATGCCATTCACGGCAACCGCAATGGCACCGCGAAAAAGAGTCTCTTTCCCTGAAACCGGTGAGTCGGCGAAACGAGCCCGCAGCGGAAGCCGGAACGCATTGTCACCGGAATATGGCTGGGGAAGCGGCACCTGCTGATTCCAGGCGCTGATTCCGACCATCATGCGGTGGTCCGGCATGGAGTTCGATTCCGCGTAGAAATAGTCCTTGTCCCAACGGACGTCTACGCTGTGGGAAAACGGACGGAACGATCTCGATATCGTTTCGGGATCGAGGGTAAACGTCTTCGAGGGCACTGCAGAACCGGCTGCAACAGCGAGGCCTAGTGCGAAGGTAGCTAGCAAGTACAGTCGGTTCATCGGTTCCCCTTACGTTGTCCCTGGCGGTTCTGCCTACGGCCCCTGGGATTCTGGCCGCGATCTCCAGCCCGTTGCCGACCGCCGCGTTGAGTTTGTGAAACTTCCTGATTCGGATCGAAGCTTGCGTTGATGCGCGGCAGTTCGGCGCCGACGCTGGTGAGGTAGGCGTCAAGCACTTCCCCCAGCGCAGCGACTCTTTCAGGCATCGTTGCGGATAGGTCGCTGCGCTCATACGGGTCGTCGCCGATGTTGAACAGCCTCGGCATGGCGGGTTCCTCGTAGAAGCGAATCAGCTTGTAGTCGTCCGCAAGAATGGCCGAGGCTGGACCCAGCGGGTCGGAGTCATAGTGTGGGAAATGGAAGACAATTTCGTCCCGCAGCCTGCTCACGGAACGACTTTCCGTGCCGGTCAAGACATCAGCCAAGCTGCCGCCTTCGACGTCTTGGGGGAGCTTGTTGTGCACGCCGGCTAGATCGGCCACCGTGGGAACCAGATCCATTCCAGTCGCCCGGACGCGCGATACGGAGCCGGGTTCGATTCCCGGTCCGCGGAAGAACAGCGGGACCCGCAAGCCTCCATCCCAAACCGTTCCCTTGCCTTGGGCAAGGGGGCGATTGCCAGACCCAGGAGTACCGTGATCGGTTGTGTAGAAGACGTAAGTTTCGTCCGCTATACCTAGCTCGTCGAGCTTGTCGAGAACCATTCCGATGGTGATATCCATGTCATAGATCACTGCCGCCAACCCGATTTCCCGCACGTTACGCCCACGACTTGCTGCCCAACCGGAAACAATCTCGTTCGTGCTTTCCCGGGCGTCTGCCGAACTGCGCCCACCGTAGTGCGACAGTTGGAGATAGAAAGGCTGGCCGGCCTTGGCCTTAGCTTCAATGAACCGCAAGCCGCTCTCCGTGATCCCGTAAGCCTGCTTCGGGTTGGGGCTTTGCACGTTCTCCGGACCGCCATTGCTGTTCGGCCCATCGGTCTCGTCGAAGCCGTGCTCCGTCGGGTTCCTACGCCCGACATGCCACTTCCCAAAATGCGCTGTCGCGTATCCTGAATCCCGCAAGACCTCGGCGATCGTCGTCTCCTCGAGCGGCATCTCAAGTGTGGGACGCGGTTCGACGAGCCTGACGTTCGGACCGGCACGTAGGCCCACAAATGTCATCCCCAGCTTCGCGGGACTCTTGCCAGTGAAGTAGGTGGCACGCGATGGAGTGCATCTCGGTGACGGCGCGTAGAAGTGCGCAAGGCGCATCCCACCCTCCGCCAAGCGCTCGAGATTCGGCGTTCGAAAGTAGTCGTTGCCCGACTCTGCAATCTCGGGATCCATTCGAACCGTGGTACTGTTCCATCCTTTCCCTTCGCCTTGAATGAAGACGAAGCTCGGCTTGCCGCTCGCCGAAGCAACCAGCACTGTCGACAAAACCAAAACGGCTCGCAAATTCATTCCTGCTGCTCCAACTTGCCGTTGAGGAGTTTCATGGGAGAGCACGGTCTCTCGATTCCATTCTCCAACACCCAATGAGACGAACCAGCCCCGCACAGGTCTCGGGCCCCGAAAGGTTTAACGTAATCTTGACACCGAGGGGTCCAGAGTTCCCAGAACAGGTCGCGCGTAGATCGGAAGCGGGGTCGCAGAGTAAAGCGGAGCGCTTCTCCGCACTCGTTCGATACACGATGGTAGACGGCTACATCGCAGGCTGGCTGGCGCTGCGTGACGTAGCTGCACCGACCCCGGTCGTTCCGGCGCGTCCGGGGTCCTGGCATCAATACCGAATCCAGGTCCGTTCGAGCGGCACTTGGCCGATTCCCGGCTTGGAGAAGTCACAAACACCTCCAGGAAAGACAGCCCTCAAGCGATCCAATTGCTCTGAACTGAGGGACTGCCCGTAGTCGGCGGGATCGAGCGGCTTCAATTGGCACTTCAGGATGTCGCCCACGAGAGGGGCCCCGGCTGCGATTCTGGGATCGCCGCTCGGAGGGTAGAGTTCGCTGCAGGGCCCACTCTCCCCTTGCGCCCCGTCGTCCGCAAGCCGCTCCCCTTCGGCCGACCAGCAGGCATCGCTCAACTCCGCCGGCCTGTTACGTGAAATCTCGGCGATTGGCCCGTCTCCCGACTCGTCCGCAGCCACCGTGTCCAGCCACTGATCCATCAGCCGGACAAGATCCAATCCCGACGGGGGATTTGTCAGAATGACGCGATTGGCGGAGCTATCGTGCTCCCGCTGCAGTCGCGCACCCACCATGAACGTGCGAACGCGGTCGTGGATGTTTCCGCTCGGGTCTGAGTACCTGCGCGCGTCGATGATCGGAATCGCACCGAGCGACCCGCCGCCCGAGTTTACGCGACCGGTCTGATAGAGGAGGCTCAAGGCGTCGGTGTCTGCGGTTGAGCGTTCGGGAACGATGTTCGCGTCGGCATCGAAGCCACCGACCGTTTCGTTGAGCTCGACGAACTGCTCGGCGTCTATCTGGCCGTTGTTGAAGGCCTTCAAGCCGTATTGAACGCCCACGTTGTCGAGTGCTCGACGGGCCCACCCGGTCGCGCTATCGCGCCCGACGAGATTGCCGAGATTGTCGTGAAAGCCGCAGCGAACGCCGTCGGGCCTCAGGTCCGGATGATAGATCAGTTCCTTGGGTACCACTTCGTGGCAACTGCCCGGTTGAATCAGGGCTGGAGAGAACGACCTCATCCAGCTTTCGCAAGTCGCCCACGTCGCAAATCCCGAAACGGCCTTCTTCTGCGTGTCGCTCCAGTCGTGCGAGCTGTTGTCTATGGCCCGCGCCAGCAGCGAGCAATCCGTGATCGGAGGTGCCAGCGTCACCGTGTCCGGGTAGCTCGCACCCGGAATGATCCCATCCAAAAGGCCGGGATAGTTCTGGGCGATCAGGTGCTGCTGCATCGCGCCCCCCGATCCCCCCGCTCCGATGGTGTGCACGGGGACGCCGAAGCTCTCGATGAAGTGCTCCTTGACCATCATCGCTGTCTCAGCTGAAATCACGTCATTGCAGTTGTTGCCAAACACGTTGAGCGACGACATCGCAACCGCGTATCCGTTCGCCAGGGAGGGGACATCCTGCAAAGCGGAACGTACCAGGCCCTGTCGATAGCCGGCGCGGCAGCCCCCGCCGAATCGGTACACTAGGCGGCCGTTCCAGCCTTGGCGAGCGCTCCATGGATCAGGGAGACCGTCCGCAGGATCGTGCAGGAACGCAATCTCGTAAATCGCTCGATTGATCGTGCCACTCTCAACCCGGACAATAAAATCCTGTTCATGCCCCTCCGTGGTCGTCGTGCGGGCCATATCCGAAGGGTGTGGCACGGAAGGATCTAGGGGTTTGAACCCCGGAGGGATCCTAGAGCTGTCGGTTCCTGGCTTCCGCGGTTCAACCGGGTCGGTGCTCCTGTAGTAATACGCGCTCCGCGTCTGCACACTGCAATTGGCGTCAGACGGCGGCCCCAGCCCGGCCAGTTCGGTCTGACAAACAAAGGGTTCTTGGTGAGGTCCCGAGAACACGGGGCCTGTGCGGTGGTGATTGACCAATTCAAGGCTAGCGGTCCGTTCTCCCACACTTGCCGTGAGACTATTCTTGCCCACCTTCAGTTCGGACACCCGACCAACCAGGCGAGACGGGTCGAGACCGCCCCGAAACGAGGAAGTGACGTCGCGGCCGTTCAGCTCCACCTTCAACGAGCTGTCGCCGGCACCCGATACCTCAACAAGCGCGTCTCCTCCCGTAACCATGTCCGAGGGGCCGGACAGGACCGCTAGGTCCAGTTGCTCCTCGGCACAGCCAGTTGCTACTGCCAAGCAGAGGATTGTCGCCGCTAATCGCATCGCTGCTGCTCTCCACGTGCCGAAGAGATCGAGGCCTGATCGACAACAATGGAAGGTATCTTACCGCCACCGGGGGTTCGGGGAGTTCTTGGTCTCGGTGCGATTGCAGCCCACTGCGGAACAACTGCCGGATGTCCCGCGCGGTACGGTAGCTTCGGTCTATCGGCAGGCGGGCTGGAAAGCCAGAGGAGGATAAACCGATGCGCTACGTATCCTTCATCCACAGGGACGATGCTGGCTATGGCGTCAGCTTCCCCGATTTTCCGGGCTGCGTGGCCGTAGGCCAGACCGTCGAGGCGGCTGTGCGTCATAGGTGCGAGGCCCTGGCGTTCCATGTCGAGGGCCTCTCGGAGGACGGGGATCCGATTCCGCCGCCACGCTCAATCGACGCCATCAAGGGCGACACGGAACTCGTTGACTGGTGCCGTGGCGCGGACATCGTGCTGATTCCGCTACTGCTTGACCGGGGATCCTCGCGGCGGGTCAACATCTCCCTCGACCGCGGGCTGCTCGGATGGGTCGACGACGAAGCTAGGCAGCGCGGCATGACCCGCTCGGCCTTCATCGCGACGGCCGCTCGCAATGAGATAGAGGCCGCTTGATCTGGCTGCGCCGCTGTCAATCTTCAAAGGACACAGCCTAGGCGTTCTGGTTAGGGCCGACTCCCCGCTAGCACAAGTTCGGCGGGAGTCCGCATGAACGAACCGGACGCGACTCGACCTCAAACGTGGAGAGATCTGGACGTGTCGACTCGTTGGCTATATCGAAGCCCACGACAGCTCACTCAGCATCTAGGTCGACGTTGAGCCCGCTGGACGCTTCACGTGTTTCTGTGCCAGGGCTTCGTTTGAGTTCGACATAAAGGCTGTCGGTATCGGCGTAGTAGCGGAGTTTCATTTCATCCCTCATTCAAATCCGCGATCGAAGAACGCATTATCGACCGTTTCTCTGCGCTCCAGAGTTACGACGCGGAAAGTGCGCGACTGACTCTTGCCAGGGGCTGGAATCGCTCATCACAGTCGGACGCGCCAATCCGGTTGCTCGGAGCGTCGCAGCAACAAGGCGGACTACCGGTGCACTCGCTTCTCTCAAAACATCGGAAGAGGGCGTCGGTCCTGTGCGGCGGCTACCGGTGCAAGAGTTCAAGGCAGCCCCCCGGGTGCGAATGAACTGATCTTTCAGATGCTGGATTGATCCCCCTCGCGTGATTGCCCCATGTCGACTGTGGGGCCTCCCTGCGAAGCTGCCACTAGCCGCGCCCTCGACGTACGCCACCCACGGAGATTTCAGATCCGGTCTCCATGTGCGGTTGTCCACAGGCTCCTAGAGTCGGCGGCTCGTGGTTGGCGATGGCTCCGCCGAAGGATTCGGGAGGTTTGTAGATTATGATTACCGTATGCAGATCGAACCACACCCGGTTGTGCATAGCGATCCGGATATATCAGCGGGCACACCGGTCTTCTGCGGTACGCGCGTGCCGGTTCAGTCGCTCTTCGATTACCTAGAGGGTGGAGAGACGGTCGACCAGTTCGTCGATCAGTTCCCATCCGTGTCCAAAGAACAAGCGCTAGCCGCACTGGATTTGGCCCGCGACTCCGTTCTGGCCAGTGCTCGTTCTGCTTGACGAGAATCTGTCGCGCGCTCTCGCTGCGGAACTGATTGGACACAACGTCAGTACTGTGCAAGGCGAGGGTTGGTCCGGGGCAAAGAACGGCGACCTGCTTGGGCGGGCTTGCGAGCGATTCGATGCCCTAATAACTATGGATAGAGGTCTTCAGCACCAGCAGAATCTGCGTTTTTCTGACCTGCGCGTAGTGATCACTCGCGCATCTTCGAACCGCATGGACGACCTGAAACCACTGGTTGGCGGAATTCTGAATGCCTTGGAGTCCTCGTCGCCCGGCCAAGTACGCGAGGTTGAGGGCTGACCAGTCACTGCCCATGCTGTAGGAAGCTTGGTTCACCGATGACCTTCATGGAATAGGGCCCGGTCGGGTTGGTCATCCCCAAGATTGGAAGACTCGCGTTATGCGGTTGTGCACGAGCGCGGGTACTCGCACCCGAACCTGCCCTGCCGCAGCACTGCTAATATTGGCATTCCTTGCTGGCACGGCTCGCAGTGGTGGTCTTGATTGTCACCGCGATGGCTGTCGCCCAGATCCCCGAACCGTCTGTCCACGACCCTGGCCTGAAGATCAGAGTCGAAGCGAACCTCGTTCTCGTGCCCTTCCATCTATCGAAGGGCGGGGCTACGGTGACCGGACTCGGGCCAGACGAGATTGAGGTGTTCGAGGACGGCGTCCGCCAGGAAGTTGCCCTCGTAGACGGCCCGGCCATCCAAGGCGAGAGCAACTCGCACCGGCGCACCGTGCCTAAGGAGATCATCTTTCTGATTGACGTAAGCCTCAGCGTATCGAGATGGAGGCTGGTTGATGACGAGACGATCCGCAAGGGCATCCTCGACGCCTTGACCGAGGACTTCCTAGTTTCGATTTACGGATTCGGAAGGCGGCTCATGCAGTACGCGGCGCCGACTCGCGACCCCGACGAGTTGGCACGAGCCCTACACGATCTGTCGCTGTCTAGGGAAGGGAGTAGCCTCATCTACGACTCCATCTTCAGCACGCTTCACCACGCCTCGGAGCGACGCGGAAATGCCCGGCGGAGGCTGTTCGTTTTTTCAGACGGTATGGACACCACCAAGTTCGATCCGTCTCGGGTCGTGGAAACTGCCAATGCATTGGGGATTTCCATCAGTCCTGTCTTGGTTGCCACCCAAGAACCGCTTGCCACTTCTAGAGCACCAGCGAGAGCGGCACCCAAGGCAATCGATCTCAGTATCTCGAAGCGACGGGCAGCACTAAGGTCAACCGACTATCGCGCCCATACCGGTAAGTTTCACAGTCTCGTCCAGAGGACCGGAGGACGCAAGTACGAAATCGACATGATGGACTGGATGTCTTTGTCCCGCATCACCAAGTCGGTCTCGGAGTTGGCGCGGACAGAGTATCTGGTGGGCTACTACCCTCGCAACGTTGATGAAGAGATCACGATGCACGAGGCCAAGGTTCGCCTCAAAGACAAGAGGATCGGCAAGCTCCGCGGCGGCAAGCGGCTCGTCGCTCACTAATTGGCTACCTGATTACCCAGCAGTTCCAGCCAGAGTTAGGAGCCGGTCGGGCAGGGGCGGGGTGCGCACCGCAACATAGACCAGACGCGGTACGAGATCGGCCAACACATAGCGCCGATTGAAGCGGTAGGCAAACTCGGCCAAGTAGCGTCCCGCATAGCGCGAGTCGCAGGCATGATAGGTTCCGTCGATCGCGCGCTTGACGTTGCCCAGCAGGGTGTTCACCCAGCTCAGCCCGGGCGTCTCGCAGCTGCCCTTGCCACCTCCGGTGACCTGCGCTTGGTGCTCACAGCCAGCCGCCTGCACGCCCCGAAAACAAGCCAGCCCGTCCGAGCGCACCAGTGTGCCCGCTTGCAGATGCTGCTCGGCCCAAGCTTGCAGCGCACGTTTGCGGAAGCCCGGCAGCGGGGTCAGCCGTAGCCGTTCCGGGTGTCCGTCCGCACTCACCTGTGCCGCCGCTACAAAGGGCGTCTTGCGCTCAGCACCACGCCCGCGCTTGCCCCCGCTGGCCTCGCCGCCCAAATAGGCGTCATCGACTTCCACGATGCCGCGCAGCGGCTGGCTGTCGTCCCGCTCGCGCATCGTCTGCATGAGCTTGTGCTTGAGCATCCAAGCCGTGTTGTAGCTCACCCCCAGCTGGCGCTTGAGATCCATCGCCGCGATGCCGTTCTTGGCCTGGCTGAGCAAGTAAATGGCCAGGAACCAAGTCGTCAGGGGCAGTTTGGTGTTGTCGAACAGCGTGCCGGCGGTGAGCGAGGCTTGATGCTTGCAACGGATGCACTGGAAGACCTTGCGCTGGCGCAGCTGGCAGCTCTTGTGGTAGCCGCAATTGGAACAGCGGAAGCCCTTGGGCCAGCGCGCCTCAAACACGGCTTGCTCGCATTTTGGAACGGTGCCGTAGAGTTCGAGGAACTCCGGCAGGCTCTGGCCCTTCTGGAACTGGACCTTGTTCTTTGGCATAGATAACTCCTTTCTGATCAGATACTTAGTATACATCAAGCTGAATCTTGTGTCAACTGATTCCGGCATTCAATCGACAAATATTCGCCCCCTAAGTTTGGCTGTGACTTCGGGGTAATCAGGATTGGCTAAGAATGAGTCGAGCCTTGGTCCCGACGCCCCCGTACCCCCGATCCCGGTTCCGGGCGAATGTCCTAGTAGACCTGGGTTCGAGCCAGCGGCACCGCAATCGGTCCAGCTCGTAGGACAAGGAGACGCTACGCTCGGTGAGGTGTCTCCGATATCGCCGAAGCTCAGGGTGGACTGGCAATTCAGCCACACAGTTTGGCTAGATTCAGGTGGAAGCCAGGGGCCTTGATATGGGGCCTCGCGTCTTGTCTGCGCCTTCTTGACCCTGCAATCACCCGCAAGCTCAATTGCGCACTGGCTCCGTTTGGCCTAACCTAACGGACGACTCATGCTCAATGCGGGCGGTCTACCAATGACGCGGCGCGAACTCTTGGGAGTGAGTTCTCTAGGCTTCGGCCAAATTGCGCTCTCGCACCTGCTCGCCGCCAATTCCGAAGCTGCGCCAACGCCGATCTACAACGACCTACGAGCCCGCAATGGCCACTTTCCCGCTCGAGCGAAAGCCGTTATACAACTGGTCCAGAACGGCGGGCCCAGCCAGATGGATCTGTTCGATCCCAAACCCCTGCTCGCCAAGTACGCCGGCCAACCCCACCCAGACGGCGTAGAGATTCACCAGCCCGGCAACACAAACACATTGCTCCCTACGCCATTCGAATTTCAACAGCGGGGGGAGTGCGGGATGGACATTTCGGAGGCCTTGCCGCACCAAGCCGAAATCGTTGACAAGCTCTGCTTCATCCGCTCGATGCACACCGAGCACAACAACCACTCCGAGGGGTTGAACATGCTGCTGACCTGCAAGATCTTTGCGGGGCGCCCGGCCATGGGCGCTTGGATCAGCTACGCACTCGGCACGGAAAACCAGAACCTGCCCGCGTATGTGGTCTTGCGCGACCCGAAGGGGTACACGATCGGGGGCAGGCTGCTTTGGGCCAACGGCTTCTTGCCTGCGCTCTACCAGGGCATCGAGTTCAACATGAGCGGCTCGCCCGTTCACCACCTCAAGCCAGCCGAACAGCAGCCGCCAGGTGTGCAGGAACAGGGCTTGGAGTACTTGGCCCGCATCAACAAGCTTCACCTCGACGCTCGGCCCGGCGAGACCGAACTTGAGTCCCGCATCAGGAATTTCGAGTTGGCAGCCCGCATGCAGGTCGACGCCATGGATGTCCTTGACATAGCAAGCGAGTCGCCAGAAACCAAGAAGCTGTATGGGGTAGACGATGAGATTCGGGGTCCATACGGGCTGCGCTGCCTGATGGCGAGGAGACTAGTCGAGGCTGGGGTGCGGTTCGTTCAAGTGACGACCAGTCCGGGCCAGCCTTGGGACCACCACGACAAGCTCGAGGAGCGAATGCTCAAGATCGCAGCCGAGACCGATCAGGGGGCCGCTGCGCTCGTAAAGGATTTGGACGCAAGGGGAATGCTCGACGAGACCATCGTGATGTGGGCTGGCGAGTTTGGCCGCTTGCCGACGACGCAGCGCCGCGATGGCCGCGACCACAACCGCAACGCGTTCACCATCTGGTTTGCCGGCGGCGGCTTCAAGCCCGGTTGGATCTATGGCCAGACGGACGACTTCGGCTATCGGTCTGTCGTTGATCGCGTCAGCGTCCCCGAGATGCACGCGACGGTATTGCACCAACTTGGCCTCGACCACCGCAGGACTACCTACCCGCACGCAGGGCGGCTGGAGACTCCTGCTGATGTCACGGTCACAGGAGCCCGAGTTATAGGGGACTTGTTGGACAACGGGGTTCATACGGTATGAATGCTCGTTTGCTGGTCGGCCTTATGGCCGCGGCCGCCACAAGCGGCGCAGCCACAGCAGAAGATGTTCCGATCTTCGAGAAAGACGTCCAATCGATCCTCTCGACGTACTGTCTGACGTGTCATGGCAAGAGTTCCCCCGAGCAAGGCGTCGATCTTCGGACGGCTCGAACCGTGTTGCGCGGAGGATTCAATGGCCCGGTGGTCAAGAGAGGCTCTCCCGACGAAAGCCTGCTCTACCAGAAACTTTCGCAAGGCAAGATGCCTCCGAAGGCCTTCAAGAGCCAGGTTCCGGAGGCTGACGTCGATACGATCCGACGCTGGATCGAAGCAGGGGCTCGCTCAGAGCAGGGCGATGGCCTGCCCGAGCAGGCGCGACTCCAAATCGCTCGCTTCGAGCGGGAAATCCAACCGCTGCTGAATGGGCGTTGCGTCTCCTGCCACGGCGGGGACTCCCCTCAATCCGGTCTGAACCTGCATACTCTGGCCTCGACCCTGCGCGGCGGCCAGAACGGCCCGGTTGTGCTGGAGGGCTCCTCGGAAAAGAGCATCCTCGTCCGCCAATTGGTGAATGGAGTGATGCCTCCTCAAGGAGCGAGCGCGCCCTTGAACGACGCCGAGGTCGAACTCATCCGAGATTGGATCGACGAAGGCCAGTTCGCCGACTACGTCGATCTTGGAAACCCACTGGACCGTGCCTTCACCGAGTCAGAAGCACCATCTGTGACCGCATCCGACCGCCAGTACTGGGCCTTTCAAGCACCGCTTGCATCGGCCCCGCCAACAGTCGAGGGGGCCAGTGCAGTCCGAACGCCCATCGATGCCTTCCTGCTCGCAGAACTCGAGCAGCACCGCCTCACCTACTCAACAGAGGCACCGCGACAGACACTTTTGCGACGAGCCTACTTCGATCTCTGGGGCCTGCCTCCCACTCCCGAGCAGGCGGCAGAGTTTCTTGCGGACGAGCGCCCCGACGCCTACGGCAGACTGCTCGACCGATTGCTGGAGTCCCCCCTCTACGGTCAACGCTGGGGGCGTTTCTGGCTCGACGCGGCCGGGTACGTCGATACCAAGGGCAAGGACTTCCAAGCTCACCAGGTCAGCTTGTCACCCGGGATGTGGCGGTACAGGGACTATGTCATTGACTCGTTCAACGCGGACAAGCCTTGGGACCGCTTTCTCATCGAGCAGCTAGCTGGGGACGAACTCTACGACTGGCGCAATGCCGAGCAATTCTCGCCTGAGATGCTCGACACACTGGTCGCGACCGGCTACTTGCGAACGGTTTTCGATGCGACCGACGAGGACATCTCGGACCGGCCTGCCGACCGCTACGACACCCTGTTTGCGCTCATCGATAAAGTGTCTCGCAGCGCGGTCGGCCTGACGCTCTCGTGCGCCCGCTGTCACAGCCACAAGTATGATCCGATCCCCCAGCGAGACTACTACCGCTTCTTGGCCCTGCTCTCAGGGGCCTATAACCCGTCGGATTGGATTCAGCCGAAGAACCGCCTGCTGTACACGGTTTCGCCGGCCGAGAAGGAACACATCGACAAGCACAACAGCGCCATCGACGCCAAGGTCAAAGGCCTGACGGAGCAGCTTGATGAAATCGGCCAGCCGTACCGAGACGCGCTGTTTGAGTCCAAGATCCAGGCAGTGCCGAGCGCGGTTCGGCAGAACTTCCGAATCGCATTCGCCGCTGATGCGAAAGATCGCGACGAGGCCCAGAAGGAGCTTGTCGAGAAGTTCGGCTCGACGGTCGAGATCAGCGACGAAGAGGTCCTGGGCGAGGCATCCCCGGAGAACAAGGAGCGCTTGGGACGGATTCGTCAGGAAATAGCGGAATGGACCAGCAACCGGACCGAACTGGAACTCATTCAAGCGCTTTGGGACGGAGAGTCGCTTCCCACCATCCGGCTCCTCCAGCGCGGCAGCGTCGAGTCTCCCGGGCCGGCCGTCAAACCGGGCTTTCTATCGGTCTTGTGCAGTGACGAAGAGACCTGTCTCGCAACACCCTCTCCGAACCGGGCAGGGGAGACTACCGGGTACCGGCTGGCGCTGGCCGAGTGGTTGACCGATGCCAATCATCCTCTCACTGCCAGGGTCATCGTGAACCGAATCTGGCAGCATCACTTCGGCACTGGCATCGTGGCGACACCGGACAACTTCGGCTCCAACGGATCGCCACCCTCCCATCCAGAACTGCTCGACTGGCTGGCTGTCGATTTCGTCGAGCACGGCTGGAAGATCAAGCGCTTGCACAAGTTGATCATGTTCTCGACCGTCTATCGGCAGTCATCGAGCCGCGGCGCCAACTCAGCTGGCGAGCGGGCCTCCATCGAAGATCCCGACAATCGGTTGCTTTGGAGGATGCCGTTGCGAAGGCTGGAAGCCGAGGCTCTTCGCGACTCGATTCTCGCCGTGAGCGGCAAGCTTGACGCTTCTCTAGGGGGACCACCCGTCCAACTGAACCATTCCCCCGACGGCTTGCAGCTTGCTGCGGTAGAAGGGGCGCTCCGGCGTAGCGTCTACCTGACGGCTCGCCGCTCATGGTCGCTGACGTTCATGGGTACGTTCGACTTTCCGAATATCGACACCACTTGCACCCGGCGCGCACCATCGGCTACGCCGCTGCAATCGCTAACCATGTTAAATAGTAGCTTTGTTATGGAGAATGCCGCGGCGGTCGCGAGGCGGATCATGGACGCCCAAGTCGGACGCCCGACTGGTCTCGAAACGCTCGCTCGCGCGGCCTACCGTTCAATTCTGGTCAGGGAACCCAATAGCGACGAGATCGCCTTGGCTCGGGATCATCTGCAGGAACAGCAGCAGCTATATGTCCGTGCGAATGCCCCGAAGGATGAGGCCCTTGCAAAGTCTGTAGAGAGCCTCGCACACATGTTGATCAGCTCGAACGAGTTCCTCTACGTGGATTGAGTGCGCGGCAACTATCCCACTACCCTTTATCGTATTGCCACAGCGCCCTGTCCAAGGTACGGAGGCTGACCTCATACTCCTTCGCCCAAGCACGACAGTTCCTCTGGTAGATATCCCAGAGATCGCGACTAACGGCTGAGGCCTTAATCCCTAGCGTACTTAGTGCGCGGACATCAATAATCGGATACTTGCCGGGGAATGCGAAATGCATGATCGTTGACGCGGTTGGAAGGCTCACACCTTTCAGGCGCTCCAAAGGCTCGTGGTTTCCGATACAAAGGCCTCATGTGACTCCTCGATGACATCGATTTTTCGATTCGACATCAAGTGATGAATGGTTCTTCGTCCACTCTTCCACTCACAGATCTTCACCAATTCGTCCCTTGTCAAGTGACCAATTGCATGGCCTCTGGTCCCTCGCTTCAGGGCAGACCGCACCATGGTCTGAATAGCTCGATCAGCTTCACAGTACGTTTCCAAATACCGATTAGCCCATTTCTCAATGCTTTGCCTGCTTCTAAGCTCTGGTGGTAGTGTCACTGTTCTGAGTAGGCGAAGAGTGTGATCCCTAGCTTGCGTGCTTCAAGGAACTTACTGCCTGCGCCTGCAACCGGGGAGGATCCGCTTGCGGGACTCCCGTAGACCATTGTAATCAGCACGGGGTGGCTCCCAGCGCGAGCGCAGCTTCACGCAGCTGGGGCCATTCGCTTGACGTGCTGACAATCAGTTCGCCTCTAGGCCAGTCTCGATCTTATTTGCACACACTCTTGATTGACATGACTTGCCGAGTCTCTAATGCTAGTCATGTGGAGACCATCAGCGCATCCGATTTCAAGGCTCGATGCTTGGCGATTCTCGATCGTGTGCAGGCCACAGGAGAGCGAGTAGTCATCTTGAAGCGCGGCCATCCCGTAGCGGAGCTTCTGCCTGCAAGCCGAAGTCACGCCGAATATGCACAGTTCGAGCTAAAGGGTACCGTCATCGAGGTTGGCGACATTGTTAATCCGGCAGTTCCGGAAGAACATTGGGACAGCCTGCAGCCATGACGCCACTACTTGATACGCATATCCTGATCTGGTGGCTCAACGACAGTGATCGGCTCTTGCCGGCTCAGCGCGAGGTACTGGCGTCAGCTAGCCCGAGTTCGCCGCTGCTGGTATCAGATATTTCGATTTGGGAGGTGGCGATGTTGCACGGCCTCGGACGCATCCGGCTGAGGGTTCCCCTGCGGGTCTGGTTGGGAAATGCAGTTGCGCCGCCTCTGGTTCGACGGCAGGGCATCTCGCCGGCCATCGCGGCGGAACTAGCCACTTTGCCCGACTCCTTCCACCGCGACCCCGCAGACCGAATCCTTGTTGCAACCGCTCGGGTGTTCGGCGCGACGCTGTTAACGCAAGATCGCGAGATCATTGATGCCGGACTGGTCGACACGTTGCCCTGACTGCAAGTCGGAGAATTCGCGGCCGCATGTCTTGTCGGCTGAAGCGTCTTCCGAGCCTAGCTAGAAGCAAGACTTTGGGCGCGAGACTAACACGTGGGGATCCCGCTGTTGAGCGGAACTTCACGCCAAGTTCGAGGCGTAGCTATTCAATCGCTGACCGGCGCCAAGCCTAGCCAGAATCGCTAGTTGAGAACTGCGTGCGCCAGGCTAACTGGCAGAAAGGTAGAGGGTGCAAGTCGGTTGCTTGCGGCTGGCGCAGTGGGCCGGCCAGGGCCTTAGGGGCAACGAAAATGGCACACTTCTGTGGACTTGAAAAGGGCACACTTCCGGGGCGTCTCGAGATAGGCGCGCGGTTGCTTGCGGGGCCTCGCTGGTTTCCGTGTGGCATGTTCCGCCCCAGCCGTGGATCATGGAAGCGCAGCAGCCATCGCCCGCCCCCAACTCCAGCCCCGGCGCCTCGCTCCGGTGCCAGCCAGCCGCTCGCTGCCAACGACCGGCTCACGGTCGTCTTACACGTTTAAGACCATATGTAGTCTGATTAAGTCATGTCTCAGGTCGTGAAAGTTTCGGAACTGAAGGCGAAGTTGAGCGCGTACCTTGCTCAGGTGCGCCGCGGAGGGACTGTTACGGTCTGTGACCGAAAGACACCCATCGCTCGTCTTGTGCCAGTGGGCGACCAAACCGGAGGCCTCAGAGTGCGCGAGGCAATCGATCCTGTAAGCCGTCTGCCGCGACAGCGTATCAAGCTCAAGAAACAGGTCGATGTGGTCGAGATTTTGCGAGCTGATCGGGCCGATCGGTGACGATCTATCTCGACTCGAGCGCCGTCCTGCGCGCTCTGCTAGCTGATGGGGACCCATTGCAGGAATGGGGTAGGTGGGATCGTGCCTATTCGAGCGAACTGATGGCTGTAGAGGCACGGCGCACGATCGACCGCTTGCGCCTTGAGCGCGCCCTAGATGACTACGGTCTGGCAGATGCACACCACGCGCTCTCGGCCACGGTGCGCACTATCGACCTAATCCGGATCACCCCTGAGGTCCTACAGAGAGCAAGCCGGCCGATGCCAACCGGTGTCAGGACGCTCGATGCGATCCATCTGGCTAGTGCTCAGCTCTTCGCAGAGCGCACCGATACGAATATCCTGTTTGGCACGCATGATCGGAGCCAAGCTATAGCTGCCCATGCACTCGGTTTCGAGGTAGTCGGGATCCTCACGCAGACTTGAACAGCTCTCCGGCGGCGGGCGCTATCGTCTTGGCGGCCACGAGACGAGACCGTTCCTTCGGAGTCACTGCGAACGGGCATCCCACAGCTCCGCAACAGTGGGGTGTGTTAGATCACCGGACAAAACTTTAGCGGGCCGCCTGACTCGATGCCCAAGAGTATCGACTCCGCAAACGGGAAAGGCCGACTCCCGGCGCAAGTCTCACTCCCAATTCGCAATCGTCGCGGTGATGTCCCGTCGCTGCCATGCGCGGTAGCACATTGCCATAATGAAATGCCAGTTCCGTAGCTCCTGCGATTGAGCGACGAGTGCTTCCGTCCAACGTTCTTCAACCCCCCCCGGTCCCATGCGCATAGCTAGCCTCCTCCTGTTCATCGTCCTCCTACCACTCGCGTCGGCGGAGTGGAATCAGTGGCTCGGCCCCAATCGCGACGGCAAGTCTCCGGAGACTGGATTGCTTGCTGTTTGGCCGGAATCCGGTCCCAAGCAGGTCTGGCAGGTCGAATCGCTCGGGGCGGGCTATTCTTCCTTTGCTGTCGCCAACGGCACACTCTTCACTCAAGGCGTCAAGAACGGCAAGCAGTTCTTGATCGCCCTAGACGCCGAAACAGGCGAGACCGCATGGGAAACCGAGCACGGCAAGCCGTACTCTAATCGACGCGGGGGCGGTCCTCGCGGGACCCCGACGATCGACGATGGCCGAGTCTACGCGCTAGGCGGAGACGGTAACTTGATCTGCGCCGATGCCGCGACCGGTGCCAAGATCTGGGAGAAGCACCTGCTCAAAACGTATGGGGCGCGAAACATTAGCTGGGGCATCAGCGAATCCCCCCTAATTGACGGAGACCGGATCATTGTCAACGCTGGAGGCCGCGGCGCCTCGATCGTCGCGCTAGACAAAGCGACGGGTAAGGAGCTTTGGAAAACACAGAGTGACGAGGCCGGCTATTCGTCTGGCGTGACCGTCGAAATCCACGGTGTCCGCCAGTACCTCTTTTTCACGGGCGAAGCAGCGGTTGGGGTGTTGGCCACCAACGGCGAGTTGCTTTGGCGTTACAAACCGGTCTCCAACTCGACAGCAAACGTCGCTACCCCGATTGTCCGAGACAACTTGGTCTTCTTCTCGTCCTCGTACGGCACGGGATGCGCATTGCTCCGGCTGGAGAGCACAGGCGGTTCGACAACCGCATCCGAGGTCTACTTCAACAGAGACATGAGGAACCACTACAGCAGTTCGGTGCTGATCGATGACCACCTGTACGGCTTCTCAGGCCGGATCCTTACCGCGATGGAGTTTGAGACGGGCGAGCTAGCGTGGCGCGACCGTTCGGTCGGCAAGGGTCAGATGATCTATGCGGACGGCCGGTTCTACATCCTTTCGGACGACGGAGTGGTCGGTCTCGTGGAGCCCGACCCGAGCGAATACCGCGAAGTGTCGCGCTTCGAGATCGGCTCCAGGGACTACCCTACTTGGACGCTTCCGGTAATATCCGACGGTACGCTCTACCTGCGGGATCAAGAACGGCTCTACGCCTATAACATCAAGGCACCGTAGGCGTCCATCGACCACCCTGTTTCGGCTAAGGTGGGTACAGCTCCCACGGAATCAGCATCGCGACAGGGGAGCGGGCGGTCAACAACCGCATAGGATCAAACTCATGCAGCACTTGGATCAGCAGGCCCAGCCCGTCAACCTCCCCGACGCCCGGATGCAGCGCCGTCGCTTCTTGCGAACTGCTGGGGGTGCGGCAGTAACCGCGGCCTCGGCGGCTAGGGTGGCGGGAGCGAATTCCCGTCTGCGCATCGCACTGGTCGGGTGCGGCGGCCGCGGCAAGAGCGTGGCGGCCAAGGCCGCGGCGGTTGAAGGAGCTGAGTACGGCTACTTTTGCGACGTCTACGACAAGCAGGCCGAAGCTGCACGCGAAGAGCTCGCAGGCGGCGTCGGCAAGCTCGGGAAAGACTTTCGCCGGGTGATGGACGACAAGGACATCGATGCCGTTCATGTTGCGACGCCCGACCACTGGCATGCGCTTCCCGCTGTCGCAGCGCTCGAGGCCGGCAAGCACGTCTACGTGGAGAAGCCGCTAGGCCACAATGTTTTGGAAGGAAAGGCCATGGTCGCTGCAGCGGCACGCTCCAAGGCGGTGTTTCTGACCGGTACACAGCACCGCTCCGCCCCGCATTTGCAAGAAGCCGCGGAGATCGTCCAGAACGGGGCACTGCAAGATGTCCACTTCGTTCGCGTCTGGAACTATGCCAACCTGATGCCGGTCGGGCCTGGCGAGAAGCCGGATTCCGACCCTCCGCCCGGATTGGACTGGGACTTCTATCTCGGACCCGCGCCTTGGGTTCCGTTTAACGAGATGCGCTTCCTGCGCACGTACCGGATGTTTTTCGACTACGCGGGGGGCTGGATTACCGATTTCGGCACGCACCGTTTCGACACCGTCCACCAGATCATGGGCGAGGAGCGCCCAAAGAGCGTGGTGGCCGCAGGCGGCCGCTTCGCCGTTGGTGGCATGGGCGACCAGCCCGACCTGCTCCAGGTGACTCTGGAGTATCCCGGCTTCGTCCTGAGCTATGAGACTTGCAACATCAATTCGTTCGGCAGCATGGGACGCTTGACCCCGGGCATGCCGCTTCACGGTGCGCGCGCGCCCGAGAACCGGCCCAATGGAATGGTGTTCTACGGCAGCAACGGGACTCTGATCGTGGATCGGTTGGGCTACGAGATCATCCCAGAGACGGGGGCGTATGGTGGTTCCCTTAGTGACAAGGACGCCTTCGCGAAGAGCAGACTGAAGAGGATGCACAAGAGCGGGAGCGAGCCGTCCCAACTCCACGCCGAGCACTTCGTGCGCTGCGTGCGCGACGGCGAGCCGCCTCGATCGGAGGCGCTCACCGGCCACCGCTCTTCACTTGTGGCCCACCTCGGCAACATCGCCTACCACGCCGGGCGCAAGCTCAAGTGGAACAGCGAGCGGGAGGACTTCGAGGGCGATGCGGAGGCGTCGCGGATGCTGGGCCGCAAGGCGCGCAAGCCATGGGACGCCATTAGCATCTAGCTGCGCCACCTAGTCGGGTCTACCGGTGCGCAGCGTGGTGAGTGCCAGGCGGCCGGCAGGAATGGTCGCGGGACCGACGTAGGTCGCCGCTCACAACTCGAGCTTCGCCTTAGCGTATTCCAGACACGCTAGGTTGTTGTCCTCTTCGATTTTGAAGCGTTCCTCTTCGGCGAGCTGATTGACGAGCGGTAGGGGTCTACCATGGCTCTGGACCGCGGACAGCGACGCCGCTAGATCTGCTCCGGGAACCCGGCCCATCGTGATCCAGTACTGCTCGCGGAGACAGGGTATTTTCAGCGGGTCGCGCGTGATCATCTCCAGCGTAAAGCGGACTTCCGGGCGAGCTGATCGAATCGTGTCGACGATGGCTGCCATGTCAAGGCAACCGGTGCCGAACGGAACCTCCGCGAGCAAGAATCCGTCGTCGTATGCCTCGACGCCCATGTCCTTGAGATGCACGGCTGCCGCGTAAGGAGCGAACGCCCGGACTGTTTCGAGGGGATCCTCTAGCAAAGACATGTTGTTGCCCGTGTCAACGGTCACGCCCACCCATTCGCTCTCAATGCGCTTGAGGATCTTCAGCATCTCGTCAATGCGCCAGTCCTTATGGTTCTCCAGAGCCAGCCGCACCTTGTGGCGGCGCAGGATCGGCTCAGCGCGGCTCAGCGACCGCCAGCTCACACGTGCGAACTCCTTCCAGTCGTCCAATGTCTTGAACGTCTCGTAGCGGCGCCCACCAAGCATCACCGTACGAATAACGCTCGCGCCCGCGGCCTTGGTCGCACGAACGGTGCGCTCGAACACTTCTAGCTCATCGGAATCGTTCTTGGGCAAGCGGGCGGAGACCTCTACATACATGCCGTACTCTTCGGCCTTCGCACGGACCTGCCTCGCGTACTCATCGCTCAGGTCGGTCAGGGACGCTTGGATCCCCGCCGCACCGATGGCGTGGCAATGATCGAGAAAGCGCGACGTCTCCGTGAACCGTTGCTGGGGCTCGATCTCCCGGTCAGCCCGTCCACGCTGCGAGTACGCGGCGGTGCCCACTCCCATGCGGTACTTCGGCTCAGACGACGCAACTGCCGTTCCAGCCACGCCCGCCAGCGCCAAACTGGACTGGAGAAACGCCCTGCGAGTGTCACCCATGACGGTTAGTGTGGCACATCGGTTCGCGGGCGTGATTGTGTGAGTCCCCGCTGTCACGTTTCGGAAGCAAGAGCCGATGTCGGGGCCTGCGGGGTGCCGGGCCAGGCAGATTCACGAGCTTCGCACTTCGGCGGATCCGTACGTCGCGCAGTCTCCACCGAATCCTAGCGCTGCCAAGACTCGCCGGCGGCGCATGACCTCGAAGCTGACGGCGTCAACTATAGAGCTGTATACGCCGGATGTCTTGAAGCATACGCATATTGGATTGCACAGCACTTCCAGTAAAGGCCACCGACTAGAGTCGAAGGACTTTCCCCACCGAGTGCCGACGTCCGGCGCGCACCTGAACTGCGCGAGTGTGGTCTTGTCGCACTGACGCGGGCCGTGTGTTAGTACGGCCGTAGAGTCCTCCTGTGCTTCGCCGAGGCCACGCCCGATTGATTGACGATAGAATCGCGTGCCAGACACCGTCCGATTGCAAGCTTGGCTAGCTTCCAAGTGAAAGTTTCGATGCCGGCTAATTGAAACTTTGGGAGGAATTGGCAAGTTCGCAGGATACGTCCACACCCGGTCGCTCTCGCGTTGTCCGCCTCACGCAGTCATTGCGCTCATCTGGCGGGTGGGTGCTCCCGAAGAAGATGCCAGACTACCGGCCTCTGCAAGCAGGAGGCGTTGAGCAAGGCCCCAGACCGGTCCCGCGGCGGCGAGGCCGGTTCTCGATTTGTTTGCATAATGTATTAAAATATGATACTTTACGGAAATGATATTGAATCCGAGCAGGCCAACCGCCCGTGACTACATCGACGGCCTCGCCTCTGCTGGACACCATCACTTTACTTCAGGGGACGCCCGCGAGGCGCTCGGCGTGTCGGCCGCCGCCACCAAGCTCGCTCTCAGCCGACTGGCCCGGAAAGGCATCATTGCCCAGCCGGCGCGGGGCTTCTACGTGATCGTTCCACCGGAATACCGTTCGTTGGGATGCCTTCCGCCAGAACAATTCATCCCCAGCATCATGCATATTCGCGCACGACCCTACTATGCAGGCCTGCTATCGGCGGCGCAGTACCACGGCGCGGCCCATCACCGCCCCCAGCAATTCCAAGTGCTTGTCCAACACCCCGTTCGCCCAATCGAGTGCGGCCGAGTCGGTGTGGCCTTCGTCGTTCGCAAGCACCTTGGGCTGGTGCCCACCCAGTTCTTCAACACACCGCGTGGCACGATCCGCGTCTCAACCCCAGAAGCAACAGCCATTGATCTGGTCGGCTATCGCCACCGCGTCGGCGGGCTCGACCAAGTGGCCACTGTGCTTACCGAACTCGCAGCCCAAATTGATCCTCAAGAGCTCGTGTCAGCCGCACAGACCGCGCCGATTCCATGGGCGCAAAGGCTCGGATACTTGCTCTCGCTGGTTGCTGCCGGTAAACGAGCGGGTCCACTCAGAGACTACGTCAAACAAACAGCGCGACAATCCGTTCCTCTTCTCCCTAGCGTCTCCTATGCTCAAGCACCTAGGGACGCGGACTGGAGGGTCTTTGTCAACTCGGACGTGGAGCCTGACCTGTGATTCCGCGCGACTACATCACGGAGTGGCGTAAACAGGCACCGTGGGTGGAAGACTTCCAAGTCGAACAGGATCTCGCCATCAGTCGTGCGCTAGTCGCGATATTTGACCACCCGGTCTTGCGGGAATCGCTGGCCTTCCGGGGTGGAACAGCTCTCGCCAAGCTCCATTTTCGTCCTCCAGCGCGCTATTCCGAAGACATCGACCTCGTCCAGATCAGGGCCGAGCCGGCCGGGCCGATGATGGATTCTTTGCGTGAAGTCCTCGACCCTTGGCTTGGAAAGCCGCAGTGGAATCAAACTGAAGCACGAGTAACTCTCTCCTACCGCTTTCTATCAGAGGACCTGCCATCGAAACAGCTTCGGCTCAAGGTGGAAATCAATTCCCGCGAACATTTCGCAGTCTACGGATTCAAGCGATTCCCGTTCACGGTCCGTTCCCGTTGGTTCGATGGCAGTACGGAGATCACATCGTTCCTGCTCGACGAGTTGCTCGCCACCAAGTTGCGTGCCCTCTATCAGCGCAGGAAGGGGCGCGACCTGTTCGATCTTTCGAGCGCACTCGAATCGTTGGAGGTCGATCCCGGACGGGTGGTAGCCGCGTTTTCCCGTTACATGGAGCACAGCGGTAACGTAGTGACTCGTGCCCAACTTGAGCGCAATATCGAAACGAAGCTCCGAAACGATCAGTTCAAGGCTGACCTTGACCCGCTTCTGGCCATTGGAACTTTCTGGGACATCGATGAGGCTGCGGAACGAGTTCTAAGGAGGCTGGTGGCTCTGCTACCGGACGATCGCAGAGGGCGACGTGGAGCCGCAGCTACCGATGACTAGCCGACGACGTCCCTGATGGGCTAGGCGTCTCGTTGGCCGGTCTTCAGTCTCCCGCGGCTGTGAGTCTGGCCGAGGGGACTTGCCGAAGCACGCCAGATTGCAGCACCGCTGGCGATACCACCACGTTCGCTCATAGAGCAGCTCGATTCCGGTAGTATTGAAGCGGAAGCCTGTGGATGGTACGCGATTCAAGCTGATTCTTCGTTGGGGGCTGCCGCTTTTCGTGTGCGCGGTCCCGCCGTTGTTTACCCCGACTGCAGGGTTGTCCCTGACGGAGGGCTCAGGTTATTCCCGGACCGTCTCCGTCGCCGCACCGTGGACCGAGGAGTGGACCCTAGAAGAGGGCAGGGCATTTGACGTCTCCCTGCAACTGGTAGAGCCGTCCGCCCTGCCGCCGAACGCTCGAAT
Organism: Bryobacterales bacterium; assembly: GCA_965207255.1. Taxonomy (GTDB): domain Bacteria; phylum Acidobacteriota; class Terriglobia; order Bryobacterales; family UBA6623; genus VXMF01. Next base: position 5,441,810 of record OZ242276.1, read on the forward strand.
CGGGGTCCGCTGGTCCGGCCCGGATCTGCCGGATTCTGGTTTCACGGGTGATCGGGGCGATTCCAGCGCCATCGCCACTACAAGTTGGTCCAAGGTGCTGCATGCCCTGGATCCCGACCTGCACTTGGTCTATCGCACCCCGGTCTCAGGCACATATTCGATCCGCATCGAGCCGGTGCTGGATCGCGAGCAACCACTTGGGCCAATTCCCCACGATACGGGCCTGGCACCGCTGGCGACGCCGCTGCCAACCGTCACTCCTGCCGTGGATGGTGTCGCATTGGCTATTGCGATCCGGCCGATCTCCGCCCTCTCGTCGGAGTCCTTGATCTTGGAAGCGGAGCCGAACAACGCACCGGAACAGGCTACGCTGCTTCGGCTCAGCGAGGCGGACGAGACGGGCACTCTGTACGTTGTCGGCGGTGCCGATGATGTCGAGTACTACAACAACACCCGCACCGGCAACACTCCAGACGACTGGTACCGCATCGACTATGACGGAACTGCTCCCAAGTACCTCAGCGCCAACCTCCAGATCGCCGAGCCCGTAGTCAGCGCTCGCATTCGCTTCTACAAGCAGGGCCGTCCGAGCGCGGAAGAGCTGCGCGAGCGCGACGTACCCAATAGCCGCGACTTCTCCAACTTCAATCCCATTCCGTACGTTCACCCGTCCGCCACGGTCATCGATGGCCCGGTGCCGGTCTACACATACGAGGAGGGACGGGCGATCAACGAGCGGGCACACCAGCAAGATCGCTCCTTTCGGACGTTCGTGACCCGGCAGCTCGAGCCGGGACAGACCTACTTCCTGCGCGTGGAGGCGAATCAGCCGCACTACGAGTTGCAGGTGCGCCTCTTTGATCCGGCTCCGTATTCCGATCCAGTGAAGGCTGTGCGGCAGGGTGTGTACTACCACATTGCCGAGATCGATGCTTGGCTCATACACCGCCCCCGCAACATAGCGCTACACCGCCGAGTGCGCGACGCGACGGCCCTGTTTGGGGAGAACTGCATGAGTTGCCACACCCAGAGCGGCGTCTGGGGTGTGGCGGATGCGTTTCGCAACGGGTACGGCCCTCGCGGGGTCGAGCAGAACTACCGGCGCTTGGTCAACACGATGTATGAGTCGCTCCGCCTGACCAACGAACTCAAGGACGCGGCGGTCAATACCAGCGTCGCACCGAATGATCTCGGTGACGGGCCGGCCGGTACCCGAGTGGCCGGGCGCAACATCGTCTTGCACGAGCGCACCCACAACCCCAAGCGGGTGCATGCGCAGTGGCAACAGCGCACAGCGAACTACGTGCTCCAGACTGCCGATCCGAAGGGCATCAATGCGGCGGGACGAGGCTCGAACTTCGGGCCCAACGTAGTCTTCAAGTTCTCGGCCGAAGTATTGGAGCGCGCGTGGCGCGATACCGGTGAGCCGCGCTACTTCTTCGGAATCGAAGAGAAGGGGCGCAAGATTCTCGCCACCGGCGACGACATCCGGGTCACCGACGACTACGGGCACCGGGTTGAGTTCGTGCACCGCATCTGGCCGGCCGACTACGTCGAGCAGGTACGCGATCTGACCAACTCCCCGCGTCGTATCGCGGAGGCGGAGAAGTTGGATGCCGACCTGCGAGCTAGGGCGGCCGCCGATCTGAGCCGGATCCTCGCTCTCCAGCGGGAGGACGGAGGCTGGGGTTTCGAGCCCGGCAAGGCTGGCGAGAACGGCGAATGGCTGCGTCCCGACGACCACAGCTATCCCGCCGCCACAGCGGTGGCGTTGATAGCGCTTGAGGCCGCCGGCTATTCAGCCGACGATCCCGTGGTCAAGAAGGGTGTGAAGTGGCTCCTAGACAACCAATACCCCTATGGCTTGTGGAATGCCGCAGCTGCAACGGGTTTTGTTACCAGCGCCTACGTCCTTAGAGCCCTAAGCCGTCTCCATCCCGCGCCCGAAGCAACCCTGGATCGGGAGTTCGCACTCGCTCCGAACGACGGGTTCATGGGGTCACTTGCCAAGGCACGGGCTGCCCAGGCTGCGGCAAGCTCTGAACACACGGAATTGTTCAAGGAGTTTGCGAGCAGTCCTTACCCACAAGTCAGATACTACGGCCTTTTGGCTCTCGGCGGGGCATTGGCGCACGATGCGGTGCCTACGCTGATCGAGCACTTCGACGATCCGGTCAAGAGCTGCCGCGAAGCCGCGTTCTGGTCGCTGCGGCAACTGCTTTTAGATGGAGGCGGTTGGAATGAACTTTTCGAGGCCTTCCGCAAGGGGACCGACCGCACGCGCCAGTCGGTCATGCATGCGCTGGTCACCCGGGCGCACCTGCCCGGCAGCGGTGTGGACGCGGACATCTCAGAGCTGGCCGGCATCCTGACCGCCGGTATGGTTGACCCCCACCCCGGCGTCAGGGCTTACGCGTTCAAGGCCGCGTGGCACTGGTGGGTCTGGAATCCGCCGATGCGCGAGCCCATCAACCAAGCGTGGATCGACGCACTGCTGCGGGAAGAGCCCGAAGCGCACGTCGACATGGCACTGCGCTACTCGACAATTTCGCTGTTCATCGTCAACGGCCAAGTGAACAACATCACTCGCGAGCAGTTCGCGGCGCAGCAATATCCAGAACTGGCGTCATTGTTCCGCGAATTGCTCGAGTGGAGGGAGACCGCTCCGTCGGACCGTCGGCGGCTGCTGGACCGACGGCTCACGGCCATGGCCGCCTCCCACTACATGGAGCGTGCCAATCAGCAGAGCCCCGGACAATTCGCTTACAGCACCCCAGGCGCGACTGAGCTCTTCGGCAAGGCGGTTCTGGCTGTGTACCAGAACGAGGCTCAGGCAGGCGTGCCATGGCGCTCGATTGCTCTTGAGGGGGCTCGCGGGGTTACCCACAAGCCCCTGCAGAACACGATTCTGTCCTTGCTGCAGACCGCTGATCCAAGCATTGTGGCAATCGCCGCGCGAGCCTTGGCTAACCCCGGCGAGCTTTCTCTGCCGGCCCACCGCGATGCCTTGGCACCACTGCTAGAAGTCTTGCGGTTGTACGCAGACGCTGACCGAGAAGACGACGCTGATGCCTTGGCTGGCTTCCTGGCCAGGGTGAAATGGGACTTCGACGGTCTCAGCGAGGCCGAAGAGGCAGAATTCTACCGCCTGCTGCTGGAGTTGAATCCAACACGTGCCGCTAGGGCAACGCCGGCGAGCGCCCTGCTGGGAAAGCCCGCGCCGACTGGGGGGCTGACCTTAGAAGAGTCTCCCTACGCCCCGTTGGTCGCCCGCATTCTGGGCGAGAACCGCAGCCTGCATCGCAAGCAAGCGTTCAGCCACCTGTCAGCCGATCCGCGGCTCTGGCTTGATTCCACCGAGTGGATGCTCGCTTTCAGGGAGGGCGGCGAGACAGTGGCCGAGGCGGTTGCGGGGGCAGTTGAGGCCGAAGACTTGGAAGTGGCCGAGCTGACGTTCGGTCGTACCACCGACTTGGCCATTCCAGGCGGTGTCGCCAGCAACAACAATGCTCTGATCTGGGAAGAGGGCAAGGTCGGGGCGCACATCTCGTTCTCGGTGCCGGTGCCGCAGCCGGGCAAGTACGAATTGCTCGGCGCGATCTTGCACGGTGCGTCCCATGGCATCGTCCGCATTGAGTTTGACGGCGAACTCGTGCTGGACCAGGCCGACTACTATCGCGAGGAAGTCACTTCCACCGGGCCAATGCGGATGGGGGTCTTTGACCTTGCGGGCGAGCAAGCGCTCCTGACGGTGACGATGCTGGGGACCAACCCGGAGGCCGAGCCGGAATTCAAATTCGGATTGGACTACCTCAAGCTGACCCCTTGGGAGGGAGCGCAGTCGCAGTTCACCAAGGACGACAGCGGGGCCGAAGTGATGGACCCGATCGCGGCAGCCAAGCGGCAGGTAGTCGAGATGTTCGTGCGCTGGTTTTCGCCGGAATCCTCGGAACAGACTCGCGAACTCGCCGCCAAGCTGGCGGCCTCGCCTGCTCTGCGGCGGAATCCCGAAGTGCGCAAGGCGATCGCCGCACACGTCGCGAACGAACCGGTGGCCGTAATCCGTAGGCGGCTTCAGAATCTGCTTGCCAGCGACGACGAGCGATATGGCAAGGAATTGCAGAAGCTAATCGAGGCACAGGATCTCAACAGCGGGCGACGCTTGGACGCGTCGGACATCTTTGTCGAGGACATCTTGCATTTCCGAGACCATGTCTTCGCCGAAATGAACCGGATCAGCGAGCGCGACAAGCGGGCCTGCATCTCGTGCCACGGTGTTCCGGGACGCGTGCCCACGCTGTACCTGAACCCGCCGGACGACGCCGGGCATATCGACGCCGGCGAGTTGCTGGAGAACTATCGCAAACTCCAAGCCAGGGTGGATCTAGCTGACCCCGAGCACAGTTTGATCTTGAGAAAGCCGCTGAACGTGCAGACCGGCCAGGAAGAAGGGCATCAAGGCGGCGTGCGATACGAGGCGGGGGATGCGGGCTACGCCGTGTTGCGGAGGTGGGTGCTTAAGCAAGCGGAGTTACAGGCTCTGCCGAGGTGAGGCTTCGGGCGGCTGCCGCCGCGCCTCTCGACACCAGCAAGGGCGGCTTGACCCGACTCTTGAGCCGGGGCGTCGTAGCCACGAGTTGTATGCTCTCAGAAAGTGTGCCTGAAACAGATACCAATCCGGTTCTGCTCAGCCTGTAGGCTATGCCGCGGTCCCGTCCGGCGATCCGCCGGGGCTCAGATAGATGCCCATGGCTAGCAATCCCGTGGAACGGCCGGACAGTCAGGCGCGGACGACTGCTCCGGCCTTAGCTAAGGCGCTCGACACGCTGCGTGCGGGCCTGCTCGATGTCGGCAAGCGCAACCCCCTGATCAACGCCCCGCTGGGCAAGGGGCGCGGCAAGCAAGTCCGGCTTGAGGACGAACTCTCCGATCAGATCTTCGACATCCTCGTCCGCCAAGGCAAGCGGATGGCGTTTGAGCCGTCCCAGCGGGCAAGTCTGGGAGATGACGCAGGGGAAGCGCTACCGCTGCCCCTGGGCGAAGACGGGCAGGCGGCGGCCGTATCCGAGCACCATACAGACACGAAGCTCCGAACCACCCTGTCGAAGCAGGGACTCCAATCGAAGCTGCTCTCAATCTACCGGGACGCTCGGGAGATCGAGGAGGAACAGGGTGTCAACGTGCTTTTCCTCGCGCTCGGTTTTCTGCTGTGGCACGAAAGCGAGTCTTCCGAGATCAAGCGCTACGCCCCGCTGGTGCTGCTGCCCGTGGACTTGCAGCGGGACAGCAGTCGCGGGCAGTTCAAGCTCGTCCACCGCGACCAGGACATGGAAGCGAACCTCTCGCTGCGGGCAATGCTGGCGGAAGACTTCCAACTCACCCTGCCAGACTTGCCGGACGGCAGCGATTGGTTGCCAACGGACTATCACAGGCTGGTGCGGGATGCAGTCTCGCCGCAGTCTCGCTGGCAGGTGCTGCCCGATGCGATCGAACTCCGGTTCTTCTCGTTCGCCAAGTTCCTGATGTGGAACGACCTCTCACCCGACGAGGGGTTTGCCGATGAGGGCAATCCGCTCCTAGACCGATTGCTGCTAGGTGGTGCCGAGTCGGGCGCCAGTATCATCGCGCCTGACGAGGACCTCGACCAGCGCTTCGCCGATCCAAAGGAACTCGGGCACATCCTCGATGCCGATGCGTCGCAGACCCAGGTCATTGCCGCCGCTCGGTCGGGGCGCAACCTTGTCGTGCAAGGGCCGCCTGGCACGGGAAAGTCGCAGACGATCGCGAACATCATCGGCTGTGCCGCTGCGGATGGCAAGCGAGTGCTCTTCGTGGCGGAAAAGCGAGCCGCCCTTGACGTGGTTCACGACCGACTCGAGAAGTGCGGCCTCGGCCCTTTGTGCTTGGAGCTGCATTCCCACAAAGCCAACCGCAAGCACGTCTACGAAGACTTGGGCAAGACCTTGGCGCTCGGTCGACCTACCGCGCCCGATGCGGAGACGTATGAGCATGTGCGCCGCGTGCGGGACGACCTCAATCAGATGTCGGCCCTGCTGCACAAGCCGGACGAACTCAGCGGGGACACTCCGTACGGGATCATCGGCATGATTGCCGACCTCAACGAGAGCGGGTATCCGGCGCCGGACTTTACGATCCAGAATGCCGATGCGTGGGGTCGGCAGGAATGCACCCAGCGGCTCGAGGCGACTGCCGCACTGGCAGCTCTGACTGATGAACACGGCAGCGAATCCCGCCATCCTTGGCGGGGTGCGACGAAGCGGCTCAATCCCATCGCGCGTCGCCGGCTCGAGGGGGCCTTGCAGCAGGCGCTGGCGCACTTGGGAGCACTGCGAACGAGCATTGAGCGAGTCCCGGCAGCTGCAACGTGGGCCGGTTGCGAGCGGATTGCGGACGCCGGAACAGCACTGCAGCAGCTTGGCGCTCTTCGGGCGATGCCCGAATCTGTCCACGTCCTGCTGCGCGCGCAAGCGCTGGTGGACCGGCCCCAAGCTGCATTCGAGCTTTGCGAGGAGATTGCGGCTTGGCAGCGGGGCAAGGAGGACCTGCTGGCAGAGGTCATAGAGAGCGCTCTTGAGATCGAGTGGGACCAAGCGCGGCTCGTAATCGCCGCTCGCGGCAAGTCGCTGTTCCGCTGGCTGAACGGCAGCTACCGGGATGCTGTGTCGCAGCTGAAGTCGGTGTTCCGTGCGGACGTCCCGAAAGACTTGGCCGGGCGGCTCGCTGTCTTGGATCGCCTGCTCGAATCGCGGGCACAGCGACGCGCAATTTCGAAGCAGGCTGAACTCGGCCGTCAGACGCTTGGCATGGCGTGGAGCGAGGAGGACACGGATGTTGGTGCTCTGTTGCCTCCGCTGCGCTGGATCGCGGAACAAGCCGGCCGCATGGGTTCGGGCGAGCGGGTGCGCAGCCAATGTGCGGCGATCCGAGCCGATTGGGACCTTCCCAGCATCGAGGCCGGCCTGAGGGGTGCCTGCGACTCTTGGGCTGCGGCATGGAGGAGTGTCGTTGACACGGTCGGCCTGGACGTCAAGGAGGCCTTTGGCAAATCCCGCATCGACGACTTGGAATTCGAGACGTTGCTAGCTCGCTTGCGGCTGTGGATTGCTGATACAGAGGCGATCGAAGGGTGGCATCGCCTCAATTCCGCGGGCAGGCATGCGTCAGAACTCGGGCTCGAGGAGCTTCGACTGCGCATCGCCGATGGAAGGTTACCCACCGAACGGGCCAGACCGATACTCGAATTCGTCCGCGCCGAGGCGGTCTGGAACCGGATGTGCCGGGACGAACCCCGTCTCAAGGAGATGGACGGTGCGGACCGCACCAGCAAGGTAGAGCGGTTCAAGAATCTGGACCTACGACTCCAAGCACTCAGCTCACACGAAATCGCCATGCGGCACTTCGATTCGCTTCCGCACGGATCGTCCGGCCAGATTGGTATTGTGCGCGGTGAGATCGGCAAGAAGACCCGGCACATGCGCTTGCGCACACTGCTGGACAAGGCTGGCGAAGCAGTGGCAACCATCAAGCCGGTGTTCCTGATGAGCCCTCTGTCTGTGGCCCAGTATCTGAAGCGGGGCGGACTGGTTTTCGACATGCTGCTGATCGACGAGGCCAGTCAGGTGCGCCCGGCAGACGCGATGGGCGCGGTTCTGCGAGCCGAGCAGATCGTGGTTGTCGGAGACCAGAAGCAGATGCCGCCGACGTCGTTCTTTGACCGGCAAGTCAGCGGTGGTGACGAGGCCGGCGTCGAAGAGGACGAGACGGACATCCAGGCCGCACAAGTCGGCGATATGGAGAGCATCCTCTCGCTGTGCGAAGCGCGCGCGATGCCCGGAGGCATGCTGCGCTGGCACTACCGTTCCCGTCACCCGTCGTTGATTCAAGTCTCGAACCACGAGTTCTATGACAACGGGTTGATCTGCCCGCCAAGCCCGGACCAAGCGGGCACGACTACGGGCTTGAGGCTTACCCATGTGGAAGGCCAGTACGACCGGGGCAGGAAACGCAACAATCCGATCGAGGCCGAGGCTGTGGTGGAGGCTGTTCTTCAGCATGCCCGTCAGCGACCTGAGCAGACGCTGGGCGTGGTCGCCCTGTCGGTGGCCCAGCGTGACGCGATCCGTAACAGGCTGGAGTGGATGCGTGGCGAGAATCCGGAGTTGGAGGCCTTCTGCAAGGAAGGCGAGGAAGAGCCGTTCTTCGTCAAGAACCTCGAGAACGTACAGGGTGACGAACGGGACGTGATCTTCATTTCGGTCGGCTACGGCAAGGATTCCGGCGGCTATATGTCGCAGAACTTCGGCCCGGTCTCGAGCGAGGGCGGAGAGCGGCGCTTGAACGTTCTCTTCACAAGGGCGAAGCGACGCTGCCATGTGTTCGCCTCGATTCGCCACGGTGACGTTCGCATTGACGTCACGAAGCAACCCGGCCCGCGCGTGCTGAAGCGGTTCTTGAAGTATGCCGAGACAGGGGAGCTGGACGTCCCGGTGCTAACCGGTGCCGAGATGGACAGTCCGTTTGAAGAAGCCGTGGCTAAGGCGCTGCAGGACCACGGCTATAAAGTGGCCGCCCAAGTCGGCTCGTCAGGGTTCAAGATCGATCTGGCGGTGTACGATCCCGATGACGCCGGTCGTTTCCTGCTGGCCGTCGAGTGCGATGGCGCACGCTATCACAGCTCGAGCTGGGCACGGGAGCGCGATCGCCTGCGCCAGACCGTGCTCGAAGGCAAGGGGTGGATATTCCATCGCATCTGGAGCACGGACTGGTTCTACAGCCGCGATGCGGAGATGCACAAACTCTTGGACGCGATCGATAGGGCTCGATCAGTTGGCGGACCAAAGATCCGCCCGACCGCCAAGGTGGAACGCCCGGTGGTGGCCCGCGAGGCTCCGATTGAGCGCCCGCCGCCTAAGAAGATCAAGTACGTCGAGGCTTCGTTCCCCATCGAAAAGAGCAGGTTCGGCGAACTGCACGAAATGCCGGAGAGCGTCCTCGCCGGCTACGTGGCCAAGATCGTGGAAATCGAAGGACCGATTCATGTTGACGAAGTCTGCCGTAGGCTAAGCCGGCTCTGGGGATACAAGCGGGCGGGGGCACGCATCAAGAACGCTGTCCGGCTGGCGGCTGAACGAGCCATTCGAGGTGGCAAGGTTCGGTCGTGCCAGCCCGATCCGCCATTCTTCCTAGAGAGTTCCGGCACCATGGAACCCCCGGCCGTGCGGGACCGGACAGATGCCAGCTCGTCTGTCCGTGCGGTCGACATGCTTCCGCCGACCGAGCTGTGGCAGGCCATCGTACGTGCTGTCGAGGCCAGCATTGCGATCAGCCCAGGGGAGTGTGCGAGCGATGTAGCTCGGATGCTCGGATTCAAGTCCACCGGCGCTCAGCTCAGGGCATGTATCGAGCGCGAGGCTAACGTGTTGGTGGCAAAGGGTTCGCTGTTGCTGGTCGATGGCGACTTGCGCTTGCCATAGCGTCCTTCCATGCGCCTCGGTGCTAGTAGACGATGAACTCAAGCAGGTTTCCGTCGGGGTCTCGCGTATAGCGGCTGGTTCCTTCGGCGGTGCCACCGTCGCGACCGCCTGTCCGAGGCACCGGGCCTGTGATGATATCCGCGCCAGCGCGGGCAAGCATTTCGACCAGCTGGGCTTCCATGCCGTCCCATACGAAGCAGAAGTCGCCGCAGGGCGGCTCGGCGGCCGGCGCTCGCAGCGTGAACTGCTCGCTCTGCCACAACGCAGGCCGGTGGAAGTTGATCTTGTGATCCCCGAAATGCACCGAGCAGATCCGCTCGCCCTCACGCACATGGAAGCCTAGGTCGCGGTAGAAGCGCAGCATCGCCTCGGTGTTTCGCATGGGTACGGCAACGTGGTCGAAAGCGCTGACCATCCCTGATTGGCCCGCGGCCCGCCGCCGGGCGACGAGCGCCAGATTACTCAGGGCAGCGCCCCAAGCCAACAGAGAGCGCCTGAGGAATCCTCCCTTCACCTGGCTTGGCATCCTCAGGCCCCCTGTACCGTTCCGCTGACGGTGAAAGCAGATGGGCTCCAGTGTGCCACCCGCATCTCGTAGTGGTAGTCATCCGAGACTTGCGTGTAGTACGCCGTCACGGCAGTGCCATCCGCCGTTTGCACGGTGCTGGGGTACCCGCAGTCGGGCCGGGGACAGCCCGCGATCCTGAACGGCGGGCTCCAGGACGCTCCGGCATCGTCGCTCAGTCTGACATCCACGCCGTAGTTGTTCCAGCAGCGATTGCCGTGGCTTAGCAGGACTCTCCCGTCGGCCAGTCGAGTGAGGTGACCGGTCACCTGCAGCGGCAGTGTCAAAGGTTGCTGACGCTTCCAGGTGCGGGCGTCATCGTCTGACGAGAACAGCTCGAGATGGACATCGCGCCGCTCCCCGAACTCGCGAGCGGCAGCCAGCCAGCGCCCGCCGCCCAAGTGCAAGATATCGGTTTCGTTGCCGCCGGGATGGAGCGATACCGCCTCTCCCCAGGTTCGCCCATCATCCAGGCTCCTGATCAGGTGGCAGGCGCGCGACTGCTCTCTTCTCAAGTACGCCGCCACGCAGAGCGAGCCGTCATCCGCCGCGCGTATGTTGCCGAAGGGGATGAATTCGTTGCCTGCTCCGACCCCATCCTGTGGCGGGGCGGGGAAGTCTGTGCCCACCGACCATGTCCTACCTTGGTCCGATGACCGACACACCCACGGGCGCAAGGGCTGGCGATGGGGGTTGACCGGCTCCCCGCGCCTGTTGCGATCGGCCCAGCCGCTGCACAGAACGACGACATCGCCGTTGCTTGCGATCCCAGCCGCGCAATTCATCCGGTTCGTGCCGGGCTCGTGCTCGGCAGGTCGGCCGCGGAACCTCCACGTTCGCCCGCCGTCTTCGCTTGCCCAGCAGTCCAAGTCACCCTCCCAGAGGCCGTGGCAGGGCTGGTTGAAGATCAGGGCAAGGATGGTGCCGTCGTTCAGGATCTGGAGGTTGGGCCACGCGCAGACTCCTTGGATGGCAGTGCGCGTGGAGATGCTGGTTGACTGGCCCGGCGTAGCGGCCCTTGCACGTTGCCGGCTTCCCAGAATCGTTCCCGGCAGCCACGCGGCAGCGGCTGCCGGGATGCCGGCGAGCAGGTCACGGCGTCTGCAATCCATGGCAATACTGTACTCGCCGCAACGCCGATCCGGCATAATGATCAGCGGGAGGCTGGTCTCGTCCGTTATGCACAAACCGATCCAGCAGCGCATTGCCTGGCTGCTCGGCTTGGCCATGGCAGTGCCTGGTCTGTGCATTGCTGCCTCGGTGGAATTCGGCAGCGACGTGCAGCCGTTGCTGTCCGACCGCTGCTTCGCCTGCCATGGCCCCGACGCGGCTCAGCGGCAGGCCGGGCTTAGGCTGGACTTGCGCGAATCGGCGGTCGTTCCGGGAATGTCCGGGCGGGTGCCAATCGAGCCGGGGGATCCCGCGTCCAGCGAGTTGATCCAGCGGGTGGCTTCGACCGATCCGGCGCGACGGATGCCCCCGTCATATTCGGGCCACGCGCCCTTGGAGGCTGAAGAGGTCGAGACCTTGCGGAGGTGGATCGAAGGCGGTGCCGAGTATTCGACCCACTGGGCTTTCGTTCCCCCTGAGCGCCCGGAATTGCCGGATGTCTCGCAACCGGGGTGGTTGCGCCAGCCGCTCGATTCGTTCGTGCTGGCGCGATTGGAAGACGAGAGCTTGACTCCCTCGCCTGAGGCGGCGCCGAGTGCGTGGTTGCGCCGGATGATGCTCGACTTGACCGGCCTGCCGCCGTCAATCGCGCAGGTCCGCGCCTTCGAGCGTGCTGTCGATCGTGACGGCGAGACCGCCTATGCCAAGGCGGCCGATCAAGCTTTGTCATCGCCGCGCTACGGCGAGCGGATGACGATGGATTGGCTGGATGTCGCGCGCTACGCCGACACCCATGGATTCAACAACGATTCCGAGCGTTCGATGTGGCGTTGGCGCGATTGGGTCATCGAGGCATTCAACCGCAACTTGCCATATGACCGATTCCTTGCGGAGCAATTGGCTGGCGATCTGCTGCCCAGCCCAACAATCGACCAGCTCATCGCGACGGGCTTCAATCGCAATCACGTCATCAACTCCGAGGGCGGCATCATCGAGGAGGAATACCGCGTCGAGTACGTGGCCGACCGTGTGCGCACGCTCGGCATGGCATGGCTCGGGCTGACCGTGGAGTGTGCCCGTTGTCACGACCACAAGTTCGACCCCATATCACAGGCAGACTATTACAAGCTGTTTGCGTTCTTTGACAACGTCCCGGAGCTGGGAGAGGCGGGCCGCGTAGCCAACGCGGTGCCGATGATCCCAGCCCCGACTGCCGGGCAGCGAGCCCAGATCGCCAACCTGCGATCCCGCATCGAGGAGTTGGAACGAGCGGACGAGGTCAGTGCAGCACGGTTCGAGCCAAGCGCGGATGCCTTGACTGAGTTGACGGTCCCTGAGTATCCGCATAACGCTGACTTCTTCGTTGGCTGCGAGGACGGCCCTGATGCTGGCGTCGCGGGGCGCGCCTGTGATGCGAGGGAGATCGATCCGGAGACGGAGATCAAGCTGGAAAAGCACGGGGCCTTCACGCTAAGCATGTGGTTTCGCGCGGATGCCGAGCATTCCGATGCTCCGTTGTTCTCCGCGATCGACTACTCCGATGACCCGGCTTCGTCACAGTACGGCCAAGGCATCGGCCTGCGGTCGACCGGCGGCGAGCTGGAATTGCGGCTGAGCAAACGATACCCTTCATACTCGATCACTGTCCGCAGCAGCGGGGCTTCACTGCGCCCGAACCAGTGGCACCACGTAGCGGCGGTCTACGAAGGCTCTGAGGGCAAGCGCTCGATGCGTGCCGAAGCCGCTTGGGTCCGCCTGTATGTTGACGGCCGCGAGGTAGGAACCAAAGTCTTGCACGATGACGCCCAGTCGGCGGCTAAATTCGTGGCGCCGTATCGGCTCGGTCGTGACAACAGTCCCGCCAAGCGCGAGTTTCCCGGGACGTTTGACGAGGTCGCTGTGTGGCGGCGGGCATTGACCAAAGACGAAGTCCTTGACGTATTCGAAGCGGCGGCACTGCCGTGGGCTGTGGCGCGTTCTAGCTCGCGACTAGAACGCCGCTGGCTCTACCGCAAGCTGAATCCTGCGACCGAACTAGCCGACTCTCGCCGGCAACTGTTCGCTTTGGAGCGTGCTTTGCCGACCACGATGGTCATGCAAGACATAGGCTCCGGGCGGCAGACGCATGTGCTCATGCGCGGGCGCTACGACAGCCCCGGCGAGCCAGTGCCTCCGGCTGTGCCCGAGGCATTGCTGGGGAAATGGCCTGAAGCGGCGCCTAAGAACAGGCTGGGTCTGGCGATGTGGCTGACTTCGGGCCGGCATCCCACGACCGCTCGGGTGGTGGTCAATCGATTCTGGCAACAGATCTTCGGTTTGGGACTTGTCAAGACCAGCGGAGATTTCGGCTTGCAGGGAGAGACACCGAGTCATCCTGAGCTGCTGGACTGGCTGGCGGTCGATTTCGCCGCTTCCGGCTGGGACGTCAAGCGCCTGGTGAGAAACATCGTGCTGTCGGCCACGTACAGGCAAGACTCGGCGGCGGAGCAGTCGCTGCGCGACCGAGATCCTGAGAATCGGCTATTGGCGCGGGGCCCGCGCTTTCGCCTGCCTGCCGAGAGCATCCGGGATCAGGCCTTGGAACTTGCTGGCTTGCTGAGCGGCCAGCTCGGCGGGCCGAGCGTGCGTCCCTACCAGCCCGAGGGGCTGTATGACGGCGTGGTGGTCGGTGCGGACTATCCCGGCACCAAGTGGGAGCAGGACGAAGGCGAAAGCCTCTACAGACGAAGCCTCTACACGTTTTGGAAGCGTACCCTGCCGCATCCCACGATGACGGTTTTCGATGCGCCCGACCGCGAGTTCTGCACAGTGCAAAGGTCGATCACCAACACGCCGCTGCAGGCGTTGACCCTGATGAACGATCCAACGTTCGTGGAAGCGTCTCGCAAGCTGGCCGAGCGCGCGCTGCATGAGTCTGGCCCAGACCATTCTGAGCGCCTCGCGCATCTGTTCGAACTCGTTATGAGCCGCAGCCCAACTGATGACGAGCAGCTCGTCTTGGACGAAACACTGCGAGCGATACTCGAATCGCTGTCCGTCGAAGGTGCCGACCCGACCGGCTTCCTGGCGGTTGGCGCATCGGCACCCACCGCTGGTCTCGATGTCCGGGAGTTGGCGGCCTATGCCATGGTGGCAAGCATGTTGCTGAGTGCGGACGAGGCGATTACGAAGTTATGACACTCAATCCACAGTCGGGTCTTGTTTCCCGCAGGGATCTGCTGGTTCGCTCCGGCTATGGCTTGGGGGCGATCGGCCTGCATGTGCTCGGCGCTGTGGAGACTCCGGCGGCTACGGTGTTCCCCAACTTCGCGCCCAAGGCGAAGAGGGTCATCTTCCTGTTCCAGTCCGGCGGTCCGTCGCATCTGGACCTGTTCGACCACAAGCCGTTGCTGCAGGATCGCTTTGGCGAAGACATTCCAGAATCGGTGTTCCAAGGGCAGCGTGTGACCGGGATGGTCGCGCATCAGGCACGCTTTCAGGCCATGCCCACGAAGTACGCGTTCCAGAGATATGGGGAGAGCGGGATTTCTCTGAGCGAACTGCTGCCGCATACCGCGGCGATTGTCGACGACATCTGCCTGATCCGCTCGGTGCATACCGAAGCGATCAATCACGATCCAGCGATTACGTTCTTTCAGACCGGCAGCCAACTGCCTGGACGCCCGAGCATGGGCGCGTGGGTGGACTACGGTCTCGGCAGCTCGAACCGTGACCTGCCAGCCTTCGTGGTGTTGCACTCGGTAGCCAGCGAGGGACCGGGAGGACAGGGCTTGCTGGCGCGTCTGTGGGGCGCGGGCTTCCTGCCGAGCCGCCACCAAGGAGTGCAGTTCCGCTCCAGCGGCGATCCGGTGCTGTACCTGAACGATCCGCCCGGCATGACCCGGCATCAACGCCGCCTGATGTTGGATGGCGCAGCCCGACTGAACAAGCTGCAGTACCGGCGGGTTGGCGATCCGGAAATCGAGACCCGAATCGAGCAGTACGAGATGGCTTATCGGATGCAGGCGTCCGTACCGGAGCTGATGGACGTCTCGGCCGAGACCGAGGGAACGTACAAGCTCTATGGTCCCGACTCGCGCAAGCCGGGCACGTTTGCCGCGAATTGCCTGCTCGCTCGGCGGCTGGCGGAGCGCGACGTACGATTCGTCCAGCTCTATCACCGCGGGTGGGACCACCATGGCGAGTTGCCCAAGCGCCTCCCAGTCTCGGCCCGCGACACGGACCAGCCATCGGCGGCACTGGTGCAAGACCTGAAGCAGAGGGGCTTGCTGGACGACACGCTTGTCGTTTGGGCGGGCGAGTTCGGTCGCACGCCTTACGCGCAGGGTGACCCCAAGCCCGATGATTACGGACGAGACCATCACGGCAAGTGCTTCTCGATCTGGATGGCAGGTGCTGGCGTTCGGCCAGGCCATGTCCACGGCGCCACTGATGACTACGGTTTCAATGTGGCCCAGGGCCCGGTATCGATCTATGATGTGCAGGCAACGATCCTGCACCTGCTGGGGATAGACCACGAACAGCTGGTGTACCGGTTCCAAGGCCGCCGATTCAGGCTGACCGATACCGAAGGCCATGCGATCCGTGACGTACTTGCCTGATAGTCGTCCTGTGCGGCGGAAACCGACACTAGCGGATCCGGGGAGCGCGATCGGGATGTTGGGACAGGTTCTCGTCGCCCCCTAGGACGGGTCTCGCGCGAGCAGTCTCCCTCCTCAGACACGGGACGATGCGCTGGGTCACATTTCCTCGCCCGGTGCCATCGAGCAGCCAGCACTTCAGAAACGTGCAGGCAGAATATAGTGACTTTGGGATGACAGTGAGACGAGCGGATTTGAATTCTTGGCGAAAAGGGGCTATCCTAACGCGGGTCACGGAGGTCAAGGAATGTTTCACATGCGGCAACACCTCGTCCTTCTGGTCTGGCTGGCGGCTGCCGGCTCGGCAGCGGGTGAACCCGTCATCACGGCCCGCAGCATAGTGAACGGTGTTACGTTCGGCGACGGCCCGGGGATAGTGCCGCGAGGCGGCATACTCGCAATCGTAGGCGAAGGCCTCGCCGCCGAGCAGGTCGATGCGGAAACCCAGCCGTTGCCGACATCGCTCGGGGACCCGGCCGTACAGGTTCTCATCAACGGGACAGCAGCGCCGCTCTTCTTCGTTTCCCCAACACAGATCAACGCGCAAATCCCCTGGCAGACCGAGCCCGGGCGGGCGGAGATCATAGTCCGGCAAGGCGAGACTGACAGCGCCGCGATCGACTTCATCGTGGCCAACATCAACGTGAGCCTGTTCCGGCACAGCGGAACCAGCGCGCCGATCACGGAAAGCGCGGCCCCCTCGGCGGATCCCGCCGCCGCGAGCTCGGCGCCCATCGGGCTGGGCGGCCCCGCAGAGCCGCCGGCCGCCACGGGGATGGTGGTCGAGCCGAATGCGACCATCAGCGCGGGCAGCGTTCTCCGGGTGTTCGCCGCCGGAGTCGGCGAAACAGAGCCGGCACTCGAGTCCGGGTCCGCAGGCGCGCAGGGCACTACGTACGAGTTCGCCCAGGCACAACGCGCGTTTCTTGGCGGGATTCCTGTCGTGGACCCGTCCTTCGGCCCGTCGACGGAACTGGTCGGAGTGTACGAGATGACCTTCACCGTCCCGGATCTGGTGGGTTCCACAGAGGTGTTCCGCTGGGTTTCGGGCGGTCAAGGAGCGTCGGGCGTCATGGGGCCGGTCGGAGCGCCCGTTGCACGCTACATGGCCGTGCCGGAGGGAATCAACTCTTCGGAAGTCATTCAGATGACGGACCTCAATCCGTACTACATCGCCCTCAGCGGGAACCTCGACGAAGAGGAGGGTTGCTATCCCGACGTGCACATACTCGATTTCCGCCGTGAGACGACGACCGCGATCAGCGATTGCGTTTTCCCTTCGTTCCCGAACAACCCCAACCCGGCGCAGTACCGCCCATTCGAGGCGGCGAGGAACAGTGGCGTGCTGGCGGCGATGATCGCACCGGACACCGCCCCTGCGGCGGGCTTGAGTGATGGGCTTCTGCTGGTTGACAGCGCGGCCGGCACAACAGAGACGGTCGCGATTCCGGACGGTGCGGACCGGCTCCAGATTGGTCCGGGCAACAGTGCCACCCTGCGGCTGCAGCGTCCCGAAAGCGATTCGGTGCAATCGGCGAACGCCGTCGTTGACCTTTCCGGCGCGGTAGTGGGCGACGCCCCGGCGTTCGCCGAGTTGCCCGACGAGGTCGACGGCCTGAGCATTGAATTGGCACAGGGAAACGCCAATTTCAGCGGCGGGTACCGCGTGCGGTTCTGGGGTCCAGCCTCGGCCGACGACGGCATTCGTCCGCACGCCATCCTGTTCGACGGCGACGCGGACGTCGTCACCAAGGTGGCGTTCCCAGATGGGTGGGATCCCATCGCGCCGCCGCGCCGCCGGAATCCGCAAGGAAACTTCCAAGGCGGGCTTTCGTTGGCTCCGACCACCGGGGGCTTCGCGGGTGTTACCACCTCATTCGTGGGCATTCGGAAGACGGATGGCACCCAGGACGGCCTGATGGCTGTCCAAGTGACCCTGCCTGATCCGGACAGCACAACTGCGGAGAACGCTGGCGACGCCGAGTCCCAACCACTCGCGACGATGACGGCAACTGCCATCGAGTTTGGGTCAGGGGTCTACGCGGCCAACTGCGTCACGCAGGTCCGTTGGCTCCGGATTCCGGCGACCCGCACGATCGCGATCGTAGGCTCCGGCGAAGCCCTGACCGAATTCGCCGAACCCCGCGATGGCGAGATCTGTACCGGCGACCGGGTGGTACTCTTCGACACGGTAACGCAAGAAGTCCGCCAAGTTATGGTTGGCGAAGGGGAGAAGCTCGACGTCTGGCTGAAGGGCGTCTCCAACAGCTACCTGTACTTCGGGGACGGCACTCGCGACGTGCCGTTACAGGCGTCAACGAAGATCCATGTCTTTGACGGAACGAGCGAGACTTTCGGGGAAATCGCATTCCCCAGCAATGCGGCCGAGCCGCCTGCTGCTATCGGCATCCCGTACAACAACCAGCTGACACAGAGCGTAGAAGGCCAGAGTTTAATCGTGGCGCTGGCGACCAGCGGCCCACCAAGGACCAACAACCAGGGGGTTCAGCAACCACCGTTCCCTGGCAACCAGGGACTCTTGAGAGTAGATCTGGAAGCTGGAACCTCAACTGTCCTAGCCTTGCCGGAAGGATTCTTACGTGTGGAACTGGGGCAAGGAATCAACCAGCTTGGCCAGCAAGGCCGTCGCCCCTTCGGCGTCATACCATTGATCGGAAGGGCCTTCGCCAACGCGCGGCGATCCGGCCAGCCGCCCTCAACGCGCATCGTGACCTGGGATGTGGCCTCCGGCGATGCCACGGTGGTCGCTCTGCCCGAGGATGCGCATTTCATGGTTCGCCCACTGGGAGCCGGCCAAGCCCAGGCGCCATTCCTGTGGGATCTCAAGGCGGCGTCCGCATCGTTCGCCTTTGGAGTCTACAACCAAGGCAGAGACCTGATCGGCGTGGCCGTGGTCGGTCCGGAAATGGGGGTTCCGGACGAAGAGACATCGCAGCAATGAGATTCCACCTGAGCGACTTGCGCCGCAGTTATCTTCGAGCAGTTGCAGTCCTCGCGTCTGGAACTGTGCTGGCTATAGCGTCGGCCGATCCGTACCGGTCAGAGGGTTTCGTCAAGATCCCCGACGATGTTGAATTGGACGCGGTTTCGGCGGTAGCTGTCGGGCCCGCTGGCCAACTCTACGTGCTGCATCGCGGGGAGCCGCCCGTGCTGGCTTACGACGCTGCCGGGGAATTTTCTCACGGCTGGGGTGACGGAATGTTCGGTGTCGCGCACGGACTACGTGTGGATGCCGAGGGAAACGTCTGGGCAACGGATAACAGCCTCCATGTTCTTTGGAAGTTCTCGCCGGAAGGCGAGGTGTTGGCAACGTATGGCGAGCCGGGTGTCGGCGGGGACGATGAGACCCACTTTCGGTCCCCTGATGACATTGCCTTCGCTTCGAATGGCGACATCTACGTTGCAGATGCGGGCAACGGCCGCATCGTGCGTCTGGCGGCGGATGGCAGCTTCAAGGCACAATGGGGCCGGAAGGGCAGCAGGGAGGGCGAATTCGCCGCTGCCCACGGCATCGGCATCGATGCGGAGGATCGAATCTACGTAGCGGATCGCGGCAACAATCGTGTTCAGGTCTTCTCCGACGACGGCACGTTCGTGGCCGCGTGGAGCGGATTCGGCAATCCGTTCGGCGTGCAGGTTGTGGGCGAGGAGTTGGTCGTCACCGACGGAGATGCCCATACAATCAGCCACTTGAGCCTAAAGGACGGCCGGATGACCCGGCAGTGGGGTGGGCCAGATGCTCTGCGGCTGCCGCACCTGATGGACCATGACGGAGGCGGCCGCCTGTTCGTGACGGAGGTCGAAGGCCAACGAGTTCAGATATTCAGGCGGGTCATGTAGCCGCGGAAAGTCTCGTGAGCGCTAGGCAGAGATGCCTGCTAAGGTATGGTGCTGCGGTGCCTCGCCGTCGAGCTCGGCGGACAAGCGTGGGGCCGCAGTTGCTGGATAGCACGTTAGCGGACTTTCCATGCTTGCCCGTTGTGCTCTAGACCTGTACTGGATGGCCCGCTACCTTGCTCGGGCGCAACATCTCTGCCGCTTGCTGCAGTTGCAGATCGAATCGCTCGCGGATCGGTCCGTCCGGGAGATCCACTACGGCTGGGTGCGGATCTATCTCTGTTTGGGCAGGATGCCTCCGGTTGGCGGATTGGAATTCGACTCGGACGACGATTTCACGTTGGCAGACTCTTACACCTTGGCGGGGGACCTAACTTTCGAACAATTGAATCCCGCCTCGGTCTGGAGCTGTCTTCAGTGCGCGCGCGAGAATGCGCGTCAGACTCGCAACTACATCAGCGGCGAGATGTGGCAGTGTATCAACGAAGCCTTCCTGCGCATACGCGACCGCAACATAGAGGAATTCTGGGAGACCTCCCGTCCCGCGTTCTATATCGAGACCCTGCGGGACATCGATACGTTTACCGGTGTTGCCGAAGTAACCAAGCACTGGGACGAGGGCAAGCGGTTCATCGACCTTGGCCAGTGCGTTGAGCGGATTCAACTCCTTGCCGCGCTCTTGCTTGCTCAAACCGAGGCGGACCGCAGGTCAGGTGGCGCGATTGATTCTGACTGGATTAGCTTGCTGGATGTATATCACGGCTATCCAGTCTACTGCCAGTGCCACGGTGTCGTGGTCGAACCCGGGAGAGTCGAGGATGTCCTCGTCAACAGCGAGCTGCTACCGCTGTCCTTGGTGCATTCGTTGGAACGTCAGGCCACGGTGCTGGGAGGAATTGGTGAGTCGCCCATTCATGGTCGACGCGAACGCATCGTCGCGCTGGCCCAGCAGGCGCGTCAGGCAGTCGAGCAAGACTGGCCGGGCTGCGCGGATCGCGGAGAGTTTCTGCGCCAAGTCCAGCGCTCAAGTCATGGGTTAAGCGATCTTGTCGTCGACAGTTACGTAAACTACGAACTCGAAAGCGCTTGATTGAAAGCAACTTGTGCCGGTTGTCGGCGCGAATTTGTCTTGCAGGCCCCAAGGCGGCATGCCAGCTTGACACGCTTAGCGAAGCTGTTGCACAAGCCGCAAGTACCTCAGTTCAACCCTCTGTTGGCGGTAAGGGTCCGCTTGAGATCGAGGGCTTGTTCAAAATCTGGTTCGGAGCGCAGAGCGGCTTCAAGCTGCTCCAAGGCCCCGTCGTAGTCGCCGCTTGAAGCGAGGACGACTGCGTAGTTGTAGCGTGCGCCGGAATGGCCCGGCTGGCTGCGGATCGCAGCCAGCCAGTGGCGTACACCCTCTTGTGTGCGGCCTTGGGCGGCCAGAATGTTGCCTAGGTTGAATTGCGCATCGGCAAGGTCGGGTTGCAGGCGAGTCGCTTGCCGAAGCGCGGCCGCGGCCTCGTCGAAACGTCCCAACTCTCCGAGCGCGCCGCCTAAGTTGTTGTGGAATTCGGGCAAATCGGGATCCAGAGCGATACCGGTGCGGCTGGCCTCAGCCGCTTGCTCGTAGAGCCCTTGCCGGGCGTAGTGCAGGCCAAGTTCGCGGGTGACGCGCGGGTCATCGGCTGCGAGCTTGGCGGCTGCCCGAAGCACTTGCTCCGCTTGTTGGAAATCCCCGGCTTGTGAGAGAACGGATCCCAAGCGGACATGGGCCAAGACAAAGCTCGTCTCGCGCGCTACCGCTTGCCTAAACCAGTGGGCAGCTTTTCTGAGTTCGCCCGCGTCCTGATACGCGGCGCCGAGGTCGAAATAGAACTCCGCATCGTCCGGATTGAGATCAGTGATTGCGGATTCGAGTCGCTCAATGCCCATCGCTAGATTGGAGCCTTGGGCAACTTGTGCCACAGCTTCATAGAGGGCGTCTGCAGTGGCTGGGTAGTACGGTACTACGGTGCCTTCGTAGGACACTTCTCTGAGAGTGCTTCGTTCGGCCTTGGGGCGAAGCAAGCCTTGGGCCGGACGCACTTGGATCCGGTGGTCCGTCATGACCGCGTGAACGACATCGTCAGTGCGACGCTTCGGCATGTGGCAGGTCGCACAGTTCGTCTTCGAAGAGTGCTGGCCGTCAGCCCATAGAACCTGCATTCGGGTCTGGTGGCATTCCAGGCAAACAGCGTCGTAGCGTTCAGACGCCTCAGCGCCTCGAGAGGGCTTATGGGGGTCGTGACAGTTGATGCACGACAGCGATTCGCCGCTCTCTACGAAGCAGGGAGACTGGCGCAGCCGGTAGGCGGAATGGTTGATCTCGAACTTCTCGTCCCAGCCAGTTCCGGCGGCGTGGTCGAAATACAGCGCGTACGCGCTGAGCGGTTCGCCGGCACGATACGAAAAGTACCCGCGTCCGTACTTGTGCACGATGTTGGGCAGGGGACGGCTCGTCGGCTCGAGGTGGCATTGCATGCAGACCTCCATCGCCGCTTCCGGGGAAAGATTCGCCGGGTTGACGATGGACGCCTTGATTCGCTCGCCTTCTGGAGCGCTCGCTGTGGCCGCGGCGACATGGTCTGAACCCGGCCCGTGGCAGCGCTGGCAGTCGATGCCCTCGGGGATCTCGCCGGTATATCGGGGGAGCCTGCCTGGCCGGTCTGATCCCGGCGCGACAGGCGGGTAGGCGTTGTGGCAAAACATGCAGTCGTAGGCAACGACCCGCTGGAATCCATCGTGATTCGGGCGGTCGTAACCGGGGCTCATGCCCCACCGGCTGGCACCGTCTGCATACCATCCGAGAGGTAGTTGCGTTAGCTTTCCGCTCGGTGCCAGGTGGAGATAACTGCGGGCATGATTCCCAGATCCCAAAACGAAGTGGATCTCGCGCTCCAACACGTTGATCTCTGAGCCGCGAGCATCAATCTGGTGGCGGCGCTGGAAGTAGCGCCCATCGCGGAGGACCATGCGATAGTAGCGATCTGACGCCGCATGGCGGAAGGCATCTGAGTGGTTGTAGTCCTCGACTGTGTTTTCGGGCCCCGGTTTATAGAATGAACGCGCCATCCCGGTCTGCTGATACGAATCCCAAATGTCCGAATGACATGGCTGGCAAAGCTGGGGATCGGTGAACTTAGCCGGCTCTGCGAACTCGGTGGATTGCAGGTGGGTCGCGTTCTGTTGGCTCAGCCAAGAGTAGGTCAAACTGCCGGAGCCGATGATGGTGAGACCGATGGCTGCCAGTACGAAATACGATCGTCGGGACCGTGGCGGCTCCTGGGATGGCCGGGCATCCCTTGCGTGCTTTCGTCTCGCAGATTTGCGCCCCATGTGCCGAATACAGCCCGTCGCGGTTGACGGCCGCCGCTGGTGCTAGTCTAGACGCGAACCAGGCCGGGACATAATTCGTGTCGTCCATTTGAGACTATAGTGCTGATTGTGGACGGTGCCGGTTGAGCTCGTCGATCGGTCAGGTCAATCGCTCTTCGAACTCTGCTCACGTCTGACTTTGAAGCATGGCATCAACACCTCGCGGCAGGCGATCTCGCAACACTTGGGCGTTGTGGAAGCCGCCGGACTGATTCGCACGAGGGTAGGTCGAAGCTCCACCGGTTCGTGGCCGTCCCGCTGAAGGCTGCCGGGGAGCGGGGGCCGATCTTGACAGATAAGAGCATTTCAAACCCAACAGAGGAGGGCATCCAGAAATGAGGATTTACCTAGCCAGTGTCTTCGTAGACGACCAACAGAAGGCACTTCGGTTTTACACTGAAACCCTTGGTTTCCGCGTAAAGCACAACATCCCTCTGGGAGAACACGCCTGGATCACAGTCGTATCCGAGGAAGATCCGGAGGGGGCGGAGTTGCTGCTGGAGCCCGATGACCACCCCGCAGCCCGTCCATTCAGGACGGCGCTTGTGGAGGACGGGATCCCCAGTACCTCCTTCGAGGTCAACGATATCGGAGCCGAGTACGATCGTCTCGTGGCGAGAGGTGTTCGATTCGTGCAGCCGCCAACGGACCTCGGGAGTGTCATTTCCGCAGTGTTCGACGATTCGTGCGGCAACTTGATCCAGATCACAGAGGAGAAGCGTCAACCGTGACGATCGCAACCGCGCTGGTTGACCGATCCCTGATCAGAGACCGCACTCCGAACCTGCCAGCAACCTGATGCCCGACCAGCCTCTTCTGAACCAGGTGTCCGTCGTCGCCGGCGCCACCCGAGGCGCAGGCCGGGGTATCGCCCGGATGCTGGGCGAGGCCGGTGCCACCGTCTATTGCACCGGCCGCAGCGTGAGCGGGCTCCCCGCCACCGACGGGCGGCCTGAGACGATCGAAGAGACGGCAGAGATGGTGACCGCGGCGGGAGGCCGCGGCATCGCCGTCCGCACTGACCATACCGCCGAGGCGGAGGTCGAGCAGCTGTTCGCGCGCATCCACACCGAGCAGGGCCGGCTCGACGTGCTCGTCAACAGCATCTGGGGCGGCGACGCGTTGACCGAGTGGGGAGCGCCCTTCTGGGAGCTCTCCGCCGCCCAGGGACTCGAACTGCTGGAGCGCGCCGTCCACAGCCACATCATTACGAGTCGGCATGGCGTCCCCCTGATGGTCGAGCGTGACGCGGGCCTCATAGTCGAAGTCACGGATGGCGATACCCTCGGGTATCGCGGCAATCTCTTCTACGACCTGGCTAAGAACGCGGTTATTCGGCTGGCCTACGCGATGGCGGCCGACCTGCACGCGCACCAGGTGGCGGCAGTGGCGCTCACGCCGGGGATGATGCGATCCGAGGCGGTGCTCGAGCTGTGCGGGGTCACCGAGGCGAACTGGCGGGACGCCATCGAGAAGGATCCGTATTTTGCCGAGTCCGAGACGCCGTGCTACATAGGGCGGGCGGTGGCGGCGCTGGCCGCAGACCCGGAGGTCGGGGCCAGAAGCGGCGGCCTGTTCTCGAGCTGGGGGCTGGCGAAGGAGTACGGCTTTACCGACGTAGACGGCCGCCAGCCGGATTGGGGCAGCTTCTTTCCTCAGAAGGTGCGGGAGATCATCGAGAGGGGCACGCCGCCGAGCGAGGAGGACATGGACCTGTTCGTAGTCCGTACCCGCCTGTACCAAGTGGAAGACGATCCCCTGGCGGCCGCCGAGGCGGCGAGGCTGCGGGCATACCTTGAGTACTATCGCTGAACCTGCCATCTCGGTCGGCACAGGTCAAGGGCGGGCTGGGTGTGCCGGCCAGAACGGCAGATCTTGCAGTCCCGGTTGAACTAGGCACTACCGCTCGTGCCCAGCTGCATCCGCGAAGTCCAAGCTCGTACTGAGCAGGTTCGTTCGAACCTTGACCAACCCCTGATCTAGCCCAAGGCGCTGTCTTGGGATCTGGCGAGGGAGAACGGCTAAGAGGGCTTGGCTCCCTAGCCGAACTCCGCCATCCAGGCAACGTGCGACCACCTCTACGGGATTGCATCAGAGCCAGTAGGCAACCGGGCATCATGCTTGGTGATAGGCCGCTGTCCCAATTGGATGCTCCAAGGCATCCGAGGAGCGAGCAAAGGCGCTGCCATGTACGATCGTCCCGTCCAGTGTCAACGCTTGCCCCACGATCCTATGGTCCTGTACTCGCTGGTCTGTTCCCAGTCCGACGCCCGGTGCGCTCTGTGACCTGAGCGATCCGAACCGCCTAATGATTGACAGTACCCGCTTCGGGGAGGGGCGTCCATGGGCCTTTACGTTCTCCAGCAGGTACGACCGGATCAGGGCCTCCCAGTGCGCCTTCAACAAATCAGGCGATCCGAACAGCTCGATAGCCGCCACCCAGCGGCCGTGAGTGACGGCGATTCCACTCTGACGCGGAAGCGGTCCTCGACCAACAAGCTCTGCGACCGCATCGCCCCGGCGGCTCTCCCGGCGGTAGACGTCTTCGATGACCGACGCTGCAGACGTCTCGGAATGGGTCCCCGCATCGCACAGCACATCTTCGACTTCGTTCCAAACGGCGCTCTGATCGCCTTGCCGAGACCCGCTCTGACGCATGGACTGGTTGACGTACTCTTCTTTTCGCAGGCGCACCCTGCGAGGGGCGAAGGTCTCGGCCTGCTGGTACGCCTCGGCCCGCCCCCAGCGGCCCTGCTCTAGACACGAAACTGGAATTTCCAACTTCGTCATCGCGGGAACGAGCACTGTTCCATTGATGGTGCGGTTCTGCTTGCCGCCCAAGAAATGCTGGCCCTCGACCACCAGGATAGGTTTGGGAGTGGGGTTGTGTGCCAGCAGGGTCGGCACGGTGGGCTCGTCAAGCTCGTCGATGACTAGGCCCGAATCCCGCCCGGTTGAGATCTCTGGAAGGTCCACATCCATCAAGTAGATGGGAAAGAACGAGACTCCGAGCCGTGTGATCGGGCTTCCGATCGCCGCGGTGTCAAGACTGGGAAGGTGTGCGTGGTTGGTCATGATTCTCCTCCTGTGGACTTGTTCCAACACTTATTGTCGAGTTGATATTATCAACGTCACAATAACTCTACTGCATTATTGTTGTACTGTCAATAATCAGCGAAACTTTTTTTGCGAGCGGCAGGAATCGCACGATCGATGGTCGAGCCCGGTGTTTCAGATGTGGCAGTATGCAAAGGGGGGTGTCTGATGCGTTCTGAAGGCGGCGACTACAACCCTCGCGATTACCCTCCCGTGGCGGTAACTGTCGACGTGGCGCTCTTCGCGATTCTCCGCGACGAGCTACATGTCCTGCTAATCCAGCGGGGAATCGAACCGTTCGCAGGTGCTTGGGCCCTGCCTGGAGGCTTCGTTCAACCTGACGAGGGTTTGGACGACGCAGCGGCTAGGGAACTAGCCGAGGAGACGGGCGTCGCCGAAGACGACGTCTATCTGGAACAGTTGCGCAGCTACGGCTCGCCGGATCGTGACCCTCGCCTGAGAGTGGTCACGATCGCGTATTGGGGAGCTTGTGCGGCCCTGCCTGTGCCGCTCGGAGGCAGCGACGCTGCACATGCGGAGCTCGTGCCAGTGTCAATGGTTGAACAAGGCGACATCGAGCTCGCATTCGACCACGACGTGATTGTGGGAGACGCGTTGGAGCGCATTCGGGCGAAGCTTGAGTACACAGCGCTCGCCGCGCGATTCTGCTCCCCCGAATTCACCATCAGCGAGCTCCGGAAGGTCTACGAGACCATCTGGAACACAAGGCTCGATCCGGGGAACTTCCAGCGCAAGGTTCGTGAGAACCGCTCGTTCCAGAGAGTCGACAACTCGTCGTCGGTTAGTCAATCTGTGTTCAGTGGCGCGGCTCAGGCTGTGCAATCCGAGGTGCTTGCCGCGGACTTGAACGTCGCGGAGCAGGCCGCTGAAAGCGAAGCGAGCTATTCTTTCGCACCCGATTCAGGGTTCTCACCAGTGTATGGGCGGGCGAGGTCCCGCAGTGGCCGGCCGGCTTCGCTTTGGGTTGCGGCTGATTCCGAGCTCACTCTGAATTCCCCGATCCCAAGGCGACGAGGATCGCGCAGGGGCTGACGTTCGGCGGTACAATGCCAGCCACGCGCAAGCCATGTCGTATGGTCGGTCGAAGAAGCTGTTTGGATTGGCGTCGCTAGCGGCGAGCACGCCGGCGGCCAAGGGCCCGACCCCTGAGATCGCCATCAGCGGTCTGGATGCGTGGGCGATCCGCTCGAGTCCGGAAGCTGTCCCGCGGCTGGTCATCGCCTTGCGCACTAATGCAGGGGTGACCGGCTACGGAGAGACCAGCGCCGGCGCGGATCCCGCCTCGTCAATCGCCGAGGCGCTGCGGCACGCCAACGCGTTGGTCGGCAAGGACGCCATGGCAAGCATGGCCGTCGGCGTGTCGCTGTCTGCAGCCGCACCGGCAATCCGCGGTGCAATCGACATCGCTCTCCTGGACGTGCGGGGGAAGATTGCGGATGCCCCGGTGTATGACCTGCTGGCGGGGCGGACCCGAGACAAGGCGCGGGCCATGGCCTCGCTGCGAGGGAGCAGCGAAGCGGAACTGAGCCAGCAACTCTCCGCTGCCCGGAATGGCGGCTTCCGGGCGTTCTCGGTTCCTGCGCTGCGTCCTCAGGGGACACCCACTCGTGGAAGGGAGTTCTTCGCCAATACCGAAGCGACGCTCCGGCGGCTGCGCCAGGCTGGCGCAACCGACCTCGTTCTCGACTGTGCCGGACGCACCACCGCGGCCGAGGCGGCCGGACTGGCCGCCCGCCTTGAGACGTTCCATCTGATGTGGATGGACGAGCCGACCAGCCCGATCAGCGACTCCGCGCTGAAGAGAATCTCGCACGAATCCGTCACCCCAGTTGGATGGGGCAGGTTTCTCACTTCCAGTGGTCGATTTCAGGACCTGCTGCGCATGCAGGTCATCGACGTGCTCAGGCCGGACATCGGACTTCACGGAATCAGCGGCGTGCGCCAGTTGGCTTCGCTGGCGGAGGCCTATTACACGGCGGTTGCACCGTTCCATCGAGGCGGACCCATCGGCACCGCCGCAGCGCTGCAGGTCGCAGCGTCGATCCCCAACTTCGTGGTTCAGGAAGTGGCCTTTTCGACGGACGAAGCGGAGCGGAGGATGCACATCGCAATTACCGGCGAGTCAATGCCGCAGGTCGTCGACGGATTCTTCACGCTGCCGACGGGCCCGGGACTTGGGCTCGAGATTGACGAGGCCGCATTGCAGGAGTACGCCGCATGAACCGACGCCAGTTCTTCGGAGGAGCCTTGATGGCGGGCGCTCCGTCCGCGGTCGCCGGGCGGGGCCGACATGCGGCGGCGCTCCCGGGGTGCGCGTGCGCGCCCGTTGCCGCCCCGGCCCTGGCGGCAGCGCCCGGTCCAATTCGCATCACCGGCTCGAAAACGTTTGGCGTGACGTGGGAAGACGACTCCGACCGCCCGTACGTGTTCGTCAAGCTGGAGACGGATCAGGGCGTCGTCGGCTGGGGCGAGGCCACTCTCGAAGGCAAGGCCGGCGCTGTTCTTCAGACCATCGATGACCTCAAGGAGTTCTACCTCGGCCAGGATCCGATGCGCGTCGAGCACATCTGGCAGAGCATGTACGTCCATGCGTTCTACCGCGCCGGCCCCATTCTCGGCTCGGCGATTGCCGGCATCGACCAGGCGCTGTGGGACATTCGTGGGAAGGTCCTCGGCCAGCCGGTGTACCGCCTTCTCGGAGGGCCCGTCGATCCCCGCGGCGTCCGCGGCTACTACCACGCCCGGGCGAACACGCCCGAGCAGCTCGCCGCGCTGCGCGAGTCCGCGGAGGATCTCGGGATCACCGCGTTCAAGAGCGGGATCCCTGGGTACTACGAGTGGATCGAGACCAATGAGCGGATCAACGACGCGGTCCAGCGAATCCAGATGCTCCGTGAAGGACTCGGAGACGGGATCGATATCGGCATCGACTTCCACGCCAAGACCAGCCCGACCGTAGCCTCGATCATCTGCAGGGAGGTCGAGCCGCTCCACCTGATGTTCGTTGAGGAGCCGTGCCCCCCGGAGAACTACAAGGCGATGGCTCGGATCGCGCGTAGAACCACAGTCCCGATCGCCACGGGCGAGCGCCTCGTGGCGCACTACTCCACCCAGCAGCTGCTGGAGGACGGCACTGTGGACATTCTCCAGTGCGACATCAACCATGTAGGAGGACTCACTGCCCTCTGGAAGGTGGGCGCGATGGCCGAGGCGTCGGGATGCTACATGGCCCCGCATGCCTGCGAGGGACCCATCGGGAGCATTGCTACTCTGCACGTGGACGCGGCGATGCCCAACTTCATGGTTCAAGAGATCTGCTCCGGCGTGGAACCCACGTTCAAGGAACTGCTGTGGCAGGACTGGTTGGGCTTCCCGGCAATGCGAATGGTGGACGGGTATTTTCCCCTGCCAGACAAGCCCGGTCTCGGATTCGATGTCGACGAACAGGCACTGGCGAGGCATCCGTTCAAGGGCACCAAGCCCATGAGCCGCGTCTGGCACGAGGATGGGAGCGTCGCCGCTTGGTGAGCGGCGACCATTCCGTACCACGGCAGGGGCTCGCCATCGCCAATCCCTGAAGGGTGCCGATCGGCGGGTGTTTGGGCGGCTCAGCCGCCCGCCTCGGCGCTGGGCGGATGCTTCCCAACTCACACGTCGTAGCGGGCTCCCATTTGGACTCGGAACGGAGCCGTGCCGAAGACTTGCGAGGTGTTGCGGGTTTCGGCGCTCTTGTAGCAACCCCCGATTCGACGTGCTCAGTTCAAGCAAGGAGACTCTATAGGGCGCGTTCTTTCGTCAGATTTCTATCGCAACGTCCGATGCAGAGGAAATCTCCTACCGCAGCCACTCGCAGGGATCACGACCGGTACCGATTCAGTGACGGAAGTGTCGCACGCCCGTGAACACCATGGCCAAGCCGAGACGATCCGCCGCTTCGATCACCTCGGCGTCCCGCCGCGAGCCGCCAGGCTGGATCACGGCCGTGGCACCGTGCTTGGCGATCTCTTCCACTCCATCCGCGAAGGGGAAGAACGCGTCCGACGCGACCACGCATCCCTCGAGAGGCAGCGCGGCCTTCATGGCGCCGAGGCGCGCCGCGTCCACGCGGCTCATCTGACCGGCCCCCACGCCGAGCGCCTGCCCGTCGCGGGCGTAGAGGATGGCGTTGGACTTCACGTGCTTGGCGACCTTCCACGCAAAGCGCAACGCTTGGGCTTCGGCGTCGGACGGCGGGCGCTGGCTCACGGCTTCAAACCGATCCGGACTGGTTTCGGGCCGATCCTCGCTCTGAATCAGGAAGCCGCCCGAAATGCTCTTCACAACGGTTCCGGGGGCAGGGGAGCCGATCTCGAGCAGTCTGATGTTCTTCTTGGCCTGCAGCAGTTCCAGGCCGTCCGGGTCGAAGCCCGGCGCTGCAATGGCCTCGACAAACAGCTTGGACATCTCCTCGGCCGTTTCGCGGTCTACGGCCCGGCTTGCGGCGATCACCGACCCGAATGCCGACACGGGATCGCAAGCGAGTGCCTTGCGGTAGGCCTCTGCCAACGAGTCGGCCTGGGCGCAGCCGCACGGATTGGTGTGCTTGATGATTGCCACCGCTGGCTGGTCGAATTCGCATGCCAGCTGCCAGGACGCGTCAAGGTCGACGAGGTTGTTGTAGGAAAGCTCCTTGCCGTGTAGCTGGCGGGCGCCTCCGACGCCAGAGTGGCCAACGCTGTACAGCGCTGCCTGTTGATGGGGGTTCTCGCCGTAGCGCAACACCTGCTTGCGCGGCACGTTGAGATCCAGAATCGGTGGCGTCAAGTCTTTGGCGATGCCTGCCGGGGGTTGTCCGGATTGCAGCGCGGCCAGCGTTCCGGCAATAGCCCGGTCATAGCTGGCTGTGGCTTGGAATGCCTTCTGCGCTAGCCTCCAGTGGGTGTCGTCGGCCAACGATCCCGCTGCGGCCAGTTCAGCAGTGATGGCCTCGTAGTCAGACGGGTCGGTCACCACCGCCACGTCCCGGAAGTTCTTGGCTGCGGCGCGGATCAACGACGGGCCGCCAATGTCAATGTTCTCGATCAACTCGTCGAATGTCGCGCCTTCCTTGGCGGCGGTCGCTTCGAACGCGTAGAGATTGACCACGACCATGTCAATAGTCACGATCTCGTGCAATTGCAGTGCTTGCATGTGCTTGGCATTCGAGCGCACTGCTAGAATTCCGCCCGCTACACGCGGATGAAGGGTCTTGACACGACCGTCCAACATTTCAGGGAAGCCAGTCACGTCCGAGACGTCGCGAACGTCGAGACCGGACTCACGAAGTACCCGGGCAGTGCCTCCCGTGGAGATCAGGTCCACCCCGAGGTCAGCTAGTTGACGGCCAAATTCGACAACGCCCTGCTTGTCTGTGACGCTGAGAAGTGCCCGCCGGATTGCCGCCATAAACGACCATTGTACGGCGCACGAATTCGGCATCCCGGTCCAGCCCGAGCGTGCGCGGAGGGCTGCGTGTGCCCTTATGCTGGCAAGGATTCAGGCTTGGCGTGCAGGTCCTGTAGCGAGAGCACGCCTAGCTCGCCGTGCTTGCGGGCCGCGATACCGTTCACCGCAGCCTTGGCGGCGTTCAGGGTGGTCATGCTGGGGATTCCTTGCTGTATGGCCGCGCTGCGAATCTTCTTCTCGTCAGCGAACGCGTGAGCGCCCGATGGTGTGTTGACGATCAGGTCGATTTTCCGATCAGTGATCAGATCAAGTACGTTGGGCCGTCCCTCGGCTACCTTCATCACCGTGCGGCAGCGCAAACCTGCGTTGCGCAGCGCCTTGGCAGTACCGCGGGTTGCGAATATCTGAAAGCCGAGATCAGCAAACTTGCGCCCCATTTCTACGCCTTCGGGCTTTTGGCGCGAGTTTACGCTCAGAAACACGGATCCGCTGTCGGGCAACATTTGGCCGGCACTGAGCTGTGCCTTCGCGAAGGCTTCGCCGAAGGATGCCCCAATCCCCATGACCTCGCCCGTCGAGCGCATCTCCGGTCCGAGCAGGGGATCCACACCGCTGAACTTGTTGAACGGGAACACGGGGGACTTCACGCAAACTTTCGTCGTTGCCAGGACACCTTGGCCGAGGCCGTAGTCGGCCAGCTTGCGCCCGGTCATCAGTCCTACGGCTATCTTGGCCAGCGGGACTCCGGTGGCTTTGCTTACGTAGGGAACAGTTCGCGAGGCCCGTGGGTTGACCTCGATGACATAGACCCGGCCTTGATGCACCGCATACTGCACGTTCACCAGTCCGATGACGTTGAGGGCCTTGGCCAACCGCACCGTGTAGTCCGCGATTGTTTCGAGCGTGTTGGCGGGAATGGTTTGCGCTGGCAGCACGCACGAGCTGTCTCCCGAATGCACGCCGGCCTCTTCGATGTGCTCCATGATGCCGCCGATAACTACATCATCGCCGTCGCAGAGCGCGTCGACATCCACCTCGAGGGCATTCTCGAGGAACCTGTCGATCAGGATCGGCCGGTCCTGCGAGTAGACCACCGCATCGCGCATGTAGCTTTCGACCGTGGCGGCGTCGTAGGCGATGACCATGGCACGCCCGCCCAAGACGTAGCTGGGACGTACAAGGACCGGATAGCCGATGCGCTTGGCCGCTTCCAAGGCGCCTTCTTGGGTTGTGGCCGTACTGCCGGCCGGCTGGGGGATGTCCAATTCATTCAGCAGCCGGCCGAAGCGGTCGCGATCTTCGGCTAGGTCGATGGATTCCGGATCGGTGCCGATGATGGGAATGCTGTGAGCCTTGAGCGGCAACGCTAGGGTCAGAGGAGTCTGGCCGCCGAACTGCACGATCAGCCCGTCGGGTTTCTCCTCGTCGCAGATGTTGAGGACGTTCTCCAGCGTGAGGGGCTCGAAGTAGAGCCGGTCGCTAGTGTCGTAGTCGGTCGATACGGTCTCGGGATTGCAGTTGACCATGATCGACTCGTAGCCCAACTCTTGCAGGGCGAACGATGCGTGGCAGCAGCAGTAGTCGAACTCGATACCTTGCCCGATGCGGTTCGGGCCGGAGCCCAAGATCATGATCTTGGGCCTGTCGGTAGGCTCTGCCTCGCATTCCTCCTCGTAGACCGAGTACAGGTACGGCGTGAAGCTCTCGAATTCGGCCGCGCAAGTGTCGACGCGCTTGAACACGGCCCGGATCCCCCATTCCTTGCGCCTGTTGCGCACCGCGGTCTCCGTCTCGTTCCACAGACGGCCCAGGCGGTTGTCGGACAGACCGCAACGTTTTGCCAAGGTGAGCTGCGCTGGCGATACCTCGTCTAGATTGGTCTGGCCCAGGTCTTGCTGCAGGTCGACCACAGACTTGAGTTGGGATACGAACCACGGATCGATCCCCGTCATCTCGCAGACTTCCTCGACACTGTAGCCTTGGGCTAGGGCGAAGCGGATGTAGTTGAGGCGATCTGGATTGGGCGTGATCAGGCGCTTCGGGATCAGGTCCGGGTTGTAGACGTCCGTGCCGGACTTCCGGCCCGTCTCCAAGGACCGGATAGCCTTCCACAGCGAGTGCTTGAAGGTGGAGCCGATGGCCATGACTTCGCCGATTGACTTCATCTGCACGCCCAGTACGGGCTCGCTGCCCGGGAACTTCTCGAACTGCCACTTCGGCACTTTGACCACGACGTAGTCGATGCTGGGCTCGAAGCTGGCCGGCGTCTTTTTTGTGATGTCGTTGGGGATCTCATCCAAGCGCAGTCCAACCGCCAGTTTGGCGGCGATCTTGGCGATCGGAAAACCGGTCGCCTTGGAGGCCAGCGCCGAGCTGCGGGAGACGCGAGGATTCATCTCGATGATCAGCATGCGGCCGGTCTCAGGGTCGACGCAGAATTGGACGTTGGAGCCGCCGGTGTCGACACCGATCTTGCGCAAGCATGCGAGCGAGGCGTCGCGCATGAGTTGGTATTCGCGGTCGGTTAGGGTCTGGGCAGGCGCCACCGTGATCGAGTCGCCGGTATGGACGCCCATTGCGTCGAAGTTCTCGATGGAGCAGATGATGATGGCGTTGTCGGCTAGGTCGCGCATCACCTCCATCTCGTATTCCTTCCAACCCAGGACGCTCTCCTCGACGAGCACTTCGTGAACGGGCGAAAGCTCCAGCCCGCGCCGCAGAAGGGAGTGCATCTCTTCGGAGTTGTAGGCCAGTCCGCCGCCCGTGCCGCCAAGGGTGAAGCTGGGCCGGAGCACGACCGGATAGCCGACCGAGGACGCGAAATCAAGGCCGTCGTCGACGCTGGAGACGAGCCGCGAGCGCGGGCATTCAAGCCCGATCTCGATCATCGCCGCCTTGAATGCTTGGCGATCCTCGGCCTTGCGGATCGCCTCGAGGTTGGCCCCGATCAGTTCGACGCCGAACTCGTCGAGAACTCCCGCCTCGGCCAGCGCCACCGAAGCGTTGAGCCCGGTCTGGCCGCCAACCGTCGATAGCAGGGCCTGCGGCCGCTCGCGGGCGATGATCGAGCGCAGGTATTCCGTGGTGAGCGGCTCGATGTACGTCCTTTCGGCCAGTTCCGGATCGGTCATGATCGTGGCCGGATTCGAGTTGACCAGCACGGTCTGGTAGCCCTCGTCGCGCAAGGCCTTGCACGCCTGCGTTCCCGAGTAGTCGAATTCGCACGCCTGTCCGATGACGATGGGCCCAGAGCCCACGATCATGATCTTCTCGATGTCAGTGCGTTTCGGCATGGCGGGCGGCTGGGGTGGCGGTGTAGCGAGGCGGTCGCGGCATCAGCGCACAGAGTCCATCAACTGGCGGAAGTCGTCGAACAGGTACCGGGAATCGTGCGGTCCGGGCGCTGCTTCGGGGTGGTACTGGACGCAGAACAGGGGATCCTTGCGGCTGCGGAAGCCCTCCACAGTGCGGTCATTGAGGTTGATGTGGGTGAGTTCTATCGCGTCCGGAGCGAGCGAGTCCGGATCCAGCGCGAAGCCGTGGTTCTGGGAGGTGATCTCGACCTTGTTGGTCAGCAGGTTGAGCACAGGGTGGTTGCACCCGTGGTGTCCGAACTTGAGCTTGTAGGTCTTGCCGCCCAAGGCTTGGCCCAGCACCTGCAAGCCGAGGCAGATGCCGAAGATCGGCACGCGGCCCACAAGCTTGCGGATCTCTGAGGCCGGGCCGTGCAGCGGCTCGGGATCCCCCGGTCCGTTGGAGACGAACAAGCCGTCCGGGTTGAGGCTGAGAACGTCCTTGGCGGATGTGCCGCATGGCACTACAGTGACGCGAGCGCCGATAGCGGCCAACTGCCTCAGGATATTGCGCTTGATGCCGAAGTCGTAGGCCACCACGTGAAAACTGCCTTGCGAGGCGGCCTGGGGAAGGGAAGAGGGCAAGCAGTCGGGCGGGCCGGAGGTCCAAGTATAGGGATCGGCCGTGGACACGCCGCTGGCTAGGTCTTGGCCGGCCATGCTGGGAATGGAACGGGCCTTGGACACCAATTCTTCATGGGCGGTTCCCTGCGTCGAAAGCACTCCCCGCAAGGCTCCGTGCTTGCGGATATGGCGCACCAAGGCGCGCGTGTCAATCTCGGTGATGATCGGGATGCCTCGCGAGGACAGGAACTCGTGGGCCGACTGCGAAGAGCGCCAGTTGCTGGTGACCGCCGAAAACTCTCGCGCCACCAAGCCCTCGATATAGGGCTGCTCGGACTCGCTGTCGTCGGGGTTGGTGCCGTAGTTGCCGATGTGGGGGTAGGTCAGCACCACGATCTGGCCGCTGTACGACGGATCGGTGAAGATCTCTTGGTATCCGGTCAGCCCGGTGTTGAAGACCACTTCGCCCGACGCCTCGGCGCGGGCGCCTGCTCCGCGCCCTCGGAAACAGCGCCCGTCTTCAAGGGCGAGCGTGGCTGGAAAGCTCATGGATTGCAATTCCGGGGTCTAGCGGACGGCGCCAAACCTCTCGATCGGCCAGTAGGCAAAGACGGCCTTGCCCGTTATGTGTGCCCGCGCCACCGTGCCCCACGAACGGCTGTCCTTGGACGTGTTGCGGTGATCCCCTAGCACGTAGTACTCGTCTGGCGGTACCGTCACGCTTGGATGGCTGGTGTAGTCGCGATAGCGCGGCGGGACGTGCTCTTCATCGACCAGGCGACCGTCCACGTACACCTTCCCCCGGCGGACCTCAACGGTTTCGCCGGGTAGTCCGACCACGCGCTTGATGTACGAGCGTGAGAGATCCTCGGGCAGCTTGAAAACGACCACGTCGCCGCGCTCGATGTTGTCGAAGCGGTAGACGAACTTGTTGACGAAGATTCTCTGCTCGTCGGCCAGCTGCGGCAGCATGCTGGTGCCCTCGACCTTGACCGGTTGATAGAAGAAGACGACCACTGCGGATGCGATCACCAGGGAAAGCACGATGTCCCTGAGCCACGCGCGCAGGTTCATGCCAAGCGGCAGATGCGATTCCGTCTGGGGCTGCGGCGCTTGCGGCGACAGATTCGGTTCCACGTCCATGGGGGCTGGGATGAGAGTTCCGGGACAGTTGCCCGGCCCACTTCCAATTCTAGCCATGCGCGGCACCACATTGCGGGAGCATCGAGCTTAGCGGCGAGAGGACGCGCTGTTGGTTGATCCGCGCCGACGTGGTGGCAGCGATGGTTTGAACGTGGCGTAGAACCCCCTCTAATGTAATTGTTTTGCAACAATTTTCTGCCCAATCACGGCATTGATACACAACAGATCCGAGCTATCACCCGTAAAGAACTGATAAAGAATAGGTTAATGCGTTTAACTAACACCGGCGCTTAATCCGGAATTTCCTTTATTGCAAATCTATTGCCATAAGTGCTATGCTGTGTGCATTGCAGCAACCCCTGAAAGCGAGGTTGCGGCTGTTAGAAGGGAACAGAAGGAGATTCGACACATGTCAACCGAGGCAATCCAGTTGCAACAATTGAAGCAGAGCAAAGCTGCATTTCGTCATTCCGGCGTACAGGGCGCCATCGGCATCGCCCTGCTAGCGGCAGCGATGGTCTTCGGCTTTGGGGCCTTGCTGTCGGTGAACGCCGGAAGCCGCACGGACGGGGACCAAGTCAGTGCCAGCGAGCTATTGCAACAGGCTCGCGAGAACCGAGAAGTCTTTTCAGACAGTTTCGTAGGGTTCCGTAGCAGGTTGACCGTGCGCGTCGATGGAACCTTGAATCACGGGGTCAGCACGTTTCGGATGCCAGATCGGCTTGAGGTCGAGATGGAAGAGGGCAACCTCCCGGACGCGGTCGAGGCGACGATCCGGTCCATGCTCATGCACCGCGTGCCGTCGGATCGCGACTCGACCGATGAGGGCGTCGGCTACGCAGCCGTGGACGCTGACCCGCTGGGCCGCCAAATCATGCTGGCAGACAGCTACAGGTCGGCTTACCGCATCCGCGACCGACAGATCCTGAAGGTTAGCCGGGGCTTCGGGGACAACAGCCGACTTGTTCTGAATGTGATGGAGACGGAAACCACCGTGACTGGCCGCTACTTGCCGAGGCATGTATTCGCAGTCCGGTTTGACAGTAAAACGGGCGCAATCCAAGAAGCGTGGAGCTACTTGAGTAAGTTCCAGCGGCGAGGCGGCGAGTATCTGCCCCTTTCGCGGCAGGTCATTCGCGCGGGGCAAAGTGACACCGGCGCGATGTTGATCGAGTGGGACGACATCGAGCTGCTCGACGGGCTGTTCGGTGACTAAAGGACGCAACGCGACGGGGGCTATAGACGGCTGAGATTGCCAAGGACGCACCGTTGTTCGCTCGGGAGGCCGCTAGTCGGGCAGGGAAATTGAGCATCCAAGTGATGCGAGGAAGAATCATGACAGGAATCAAGTTTGCAGCAAGGACCGCATTGCAGATCTTTGCGCTGCTGCTGGCAGCGCTTGCCACCGGCGTGGCGCAGGAAAGGCTCGAGCTGCGGGGGCGGGTCACGGACGTTACCGGCGCACCTTTGTCCGGTGCGTCCGTATTCGTGCGCGACCTAGCCACCGGGCTGGAAACGTCGCACCGTGCGGACTCGATGGGGGTCTTCGCCGTTGAGCTGCGCGCTGGCACATACCGTGTCAGCGCCGCGCAGACCGACTTTGAGACCGCTTCCGAGGCGGTCGAACTGGTGGCTGCGGGGCAGGCCCCGCTCGAGCTGTCGCTCTCCCCGGCGATCCTGACGCAATCCATCGTGGTAACGGGGTCTCGCGAGGAGATCTTGCGCGAGGATTCAATCGCGAAGGTGGAGGTAATCGCCCGCAGCCAACTGCTGGACTCCGGCTACGAACGCGTGACCGACATCCTGTCGGAGGAGCCCGGGATCGTCACACGCACGAGCCGTTCGCCCGGCAGTCGGGGCGGAACCCAGATCCACGGCATCGACTCCAGGCAGTCACTGGTCTTGCTCGATGGTTTCCCGATGGTCGGCGCCAGGGGCGTCAAGAGTGGCATCATCAACATGGACCGCCAGTCGACCAATCGCCTAGATCGGGTCGAAATCGTCAAGGGGGCCTCTTCCGCGCTCTATGGCTCCGACGCGATCGGGGGCGTGATCAACATGATCACACGTCAGCCGCAGCGGCGCTTCGACTCTAATGTCACGGCGTCCGGCGGGTCGCTTGGCGCAGCTGACTTGCGCGCAGACACAGGGTTTGTGCGGGATCGCTGGTCCGGCTTTCTAGCGGTTGAGCGCCACAAGCGCAACCCCTACGACTTGACTCCTCAAGACTTCGACACCACCGGGCCGGGATTTCGCCGCTATGACTACATGGCGAAGCTCAATTTCGACCTCTCCGAGACGTTCAAGGTGGGTTTCCTAGCGAATGCCTTCGACAATCGAGAGAAGAGCATCTATGCCGGACGCGACGGCTCACAGACCACAACGCTCAACGATAGCGCCCAAAACTACGGCATGACTCTAAGCGCGGGTCTGTCGTCGCGTACCCAACTGCAGGCGCGGACGTACTACGGCAAGTACGACGAGAGTTCCGCCGTGGACCTCTCGAATGTCCCGGGCCTAGTCAACTCCACTGCCAATCTCAACGAGCGGTTGTACCGCTTCGATGCCAGCCTTTCACACGTGTTGGGCAGTCGCCAGCTGCTGCAAGGTGGCTTCGATTGGACGAGCACCGAGTATCGCGGGTATAACCGCCTGCTCGGCGACAACGCCGGGGTGTCGATCCGGATGTCCGATGCGTGGTTCCAAGACCGCATCCAAGCACACCCGCGTTTGAGCTTGACCATCGGCGGGCGCCTTACGGATCATTCCGCCTATGGCTCACGCATGGTGCCGCGGGCAGGACTGCTGTTCCGAGTGGCCGAGAACTTCCGGGTCAAAGCCTCCTACGGGCAAGGCTTCCGGGCTCCGGACCTCGGCCAGCTTTACTACCGTTTCCTGACGCCTTCCGGTCTCTACCAGATCATCGGTAACCCCGCTTTGAGCCCAGAGTCCTCCACTACCACCCAACTCGGAGTGGACGGTGGGCA
This sequence comes from Bryobacterales bacterium, assembly GCA_965207255.1. Lineage (GTDB taxonomy): Bacteria > Acidobacteriota > Terriglobia > Bryobacterales > UBA6623 > VXMF01. Next base: position 5,481,461 of record OZ242276.1, read on the forward strand.
TGGTCGGGTGCGGTTCAGCGCGACCTACTTCTGGAACGGGATCAAGAACTTGATCCAAACTGACCTGCTCGGTCGGCCTCGGACTCCGGAGCAGTTGGAGCAAATCCTGACGCAGTTCGGCGTGGACTCGGCGTTCGCCCCAGGGCTCAACCGCCTCACCTACCTGTATCGCAATATCGAGAACGTCTACACGACCGGAGCGGAGGGTAGGGTGCAGCTGCGCTTGACGCAGGAATTGGTGGTTTCGACCGCCTACACCTATCTCGATGCCCGCGACACGCAGACGGGAGCATTCCTGAGCCAGAGGCACAAGCACCACGGCAACTTCCGCATTTGGTGGACGACAGACCGGCTCGGCGGGCTGCGGACGAACTTTCGCGGCACATATCTCGGCAAGTGGCCGATCGTGGGGCGGCGAGCGACGCTGATCGCTGACGGCTACCAACTCTGGGACTGGTACTTGGCCAAACCCCTGCGTAAGGGACTGGAACTCTATGGGGCGGTCGACAATTTCTTCGATTCGATCGATTCCAGCCTAGACGGCCCCGATCCGACCTTCTACCGTGCTGACCCCGGGCGGACGTTTCGCATCGGGATGCGCTGGTCGTTCGGCGTCGAGTAGGCGATTTCGGTGTGGGCGGGGCCGCGAACTTCGATGCTCGGCCCCGTCAAAGGCATGGCGTTTCCTGCGCGGAGTCAGTTCGAGTCTTAGACAGTTGCGGCCTTGCCACGCGACATGTCAAAGCGGGCTCACCCAGCAAGACTTACGAGCGAGCTATCCACAAGCTCTTGGCGAGAGTGGACTGGCAATCCTGGGACGGACGCGTTGCGCCTGATCTCGGTGCTACGCCTGTGCCCTTGGGGGAGCCGAGGCGTTCACAAGTTTCGCCGGGTCGGCCCAGGACGCGGTAGCCATGGCGGAGTCCGTACCATGCGCCTCCGGCACCTGTCCGACACAAAAAGGATCCGATCGTCGTTGAGACAGCAAAGTTCGTGCTAGAGTTCATTCCAAGTCTAGTGCGCCGCTCAGTTCTCTTAGCCGTGATCGCATTGGCCAGCGCGACCACCCAATTCACGCTCGCTGAGTCTGCAACCATCGACGTCGATTCAAGCGCACTACAACACGAGGTCGACCGAGCTCCACCGCATTCGGTGTTGATGGCCGACCCAGGCTTGCAGGTCGAGGTCGCCGAGACCATCCGCATCGACAAGCCCCTCACGCTTGTGGGCCTGAATATGCGCTTGCAGGCCGGGCTGGCCAAGACCCCGATCCTCGAGGTGCTTGCCGAGCACGTACGGATCCGTGACTTTGTCTTGGAGGGGAATGGCGACTCGGTCGAGCAGGCTGACCGGGCGCCCTTGATTGTGGTCCGCCGCGGGCGGTTCCGGATCGAGAACGGCCAGACCAACAACAGCGCGAAGGACGGAGTGATGATCACGCCGATGCCAGAGTACGGTGACATCGAACACGGGGTAATCCGCAACCTCACCGCTCGTGACACGATCCGCGACGTGGTCTCGATCGGTGGCCGGGGCCACGAGGGCTTGTACGTGCGCCACTTGGTAGTCCAAAACATTCGCAGCTACGGATCCATGTTGCGTGGGCCGGTCGAGGTCTCGGACGGTAGCGAGCACATCACGGTTCGCGACGTTTACGCGGAGTCGAGCATGTACGGTGTCGATGTCCAAGACCACTCCCGACCGGGCATGGTCAATCGCCACATCGTGATCGACGGAGTCCAGGTCAAGGATTGCGTCACCGCGATCCGGACTGCCAATCGCGACTTCGGCCACGACGGGCTCACGATCCGCAACGTGACCGGTGCCGACTTCCGCTCGGAAGGCCAATGGAGCCCGGTGCATGTCCGCAACACCCGCAACGTCCTGATCGAGAATGTGAGCCTCGCGGGAGGTCCGCAAGACCGTCCGTGGGTCTACGTCCAGAACAGCGATAACGTCACGGTGCGCAACGTGACGCTGGTCGAGGCAGGCACTGACGGGTCCGCGCTGGTCGTTGAGGATGCCGACAATGCGCTGGTGGACAATGTCGTTATCACGGGCGAGAAACAGCCGAAACGGGGCGTCGAGTACCGCATCAGCTCAGACGAGGCATTCGGTGGCCTGAGGATTAGGAACGTCGTGGCACCGGAAGCCAAGGAGGCTGGCATTGTCGTGGAGAGCCCGAGTCAATCCGGCAGGCTGGACTCCTACGCAATCACCGACAACATTGCAAAGGTAGAGGTGCGAGCCGCGTCAGCGAGAGGTGTCGTCGAAAGGAACTTGAGCGTGCAGCCCGCCCTCCCGAAACCATGAGGGATGGCGTTCCCAGATCCATCCGGTCACTCGGCTGGGAGTCCGCACCGGCGCCCGTTCAGGCGCGACCGTTGAATGCGTCTGGCTCAGAGGACGTACGGCCGACGGTCAAGTCAATCTCGCTACTATCGCTAGCGAGCTTGCAACAGATCAACAGAGGTACGTGCGGGGACTGCGAGCGGGTTTCCAAGCGTCGCACGTGCGTGGACCGCACGGCGATTTCGTGAACGGCGGCCGCTGTCCTCACGAACCGCACCACTCTGGCGAAGCGTCGGTTGAGACTATCGCTGTGTGCATCGAAAGCGTGTCCGGAGCTTGGACCGGCAAGTCCTGCGCCGTGCTGTCTTGCCGCTTGCCGGGAACCGCTTCGAGCGGTGCAATCCTAGGCAGGCTTGTCGGACAACCGCAGTCGCGCTTCCAGTTCGCGGATCCGTTGATTCGCCGCCTCGCGCTCCCGCTCCGCCGCCTCGCGCTCCCGCTCCGCCGCGAGTCGCTGCGTCGCTTCGGCCTCGGCCCTGCGAACTGCTGCGTAGCGGTCGCGCCTAGCGTAGTCGAGCTTGCGCTCGCTGACTTCCAATTCCTCGCTGATCTCGGTGTGGGTCAGCATCTTCCGGCCCCTCAGCGGATCATGGAAGCGCAGCAGCCAGCGCTCCGCCCGCAACTCGAGCCCCAGCGCCTCGCTGCGGTGCCAGCCAGCCTCTCTCACAGCCCGCACCCGCTTGTAGCGACCACCCTCCAGCCGCCAGCCCACTAGGCGTCCAGGGATCAGCTTACCCAGCGGGTCGAAGCGCCAGTATTCACGCACCCCCATCCGCTCGTAGATGGCACGCTTGCCCGTGGCGTCGTGACGGCTTGTGGACGGCGACGCCACCTCCACCACGAAGCTTGGCACCACGCCGTCCTCCTCCCAGATCAGATACGACTTGCGCCCCTCCTTGTGCGCAGCGCCCAGCACCACGAACATGTCCGGCACCACCACGGCCTCGGGGTCGCCTTGGCGGTAGTACACGGCCATGCTGCCGGCCACATAGGCGTCTGCTCGGGCATTGAAATGGGTATCCAACTGGTCGCGCATGGCGATGATCGACCGCGCATGCGGGTCGGTCTCCATCAGGATCTTGCCGTCGGAGTAGGGGTACTCCACCGGTTCCCCTGCCGACGGGCAGGTGATGGCGTCTAGGAGCGCCTTGGAAGCCGCCATGGCTGTATGGTAACAGTCAGGATTGGCCCGTGGCCCGCCCGCCTCGAGCATGTTGAGGAGGGTCCAATCCCTAGCCGCAGGCGGCTGAGGCCAAGCGTCAAGCCGCAGCGGAATTGCTCGCCAAGATCAAACTTGACTCGATCGGCAAGCGTGTCTCGCGACAAGGAATCTAGAGAAATGGACGAAGAATTCTACGCAGTCAAGAACAAATAGGAGCAAGGAAGAATCAAAGCTGCTGAGTTTGCCAGAGGATACCGAGACCAACTGGTCAGCATGGAAATCGGTTTGTGTCAGCTTGCGGATGACAGGCAGCCTCGAATCCAAGCGAGCGATTGATTGATTCCGCTCATTGAAAGGCATGTTGATCGAATGAGTCTTCCCGATAGTGGCTGGCTTACTTGCAGAACCTCCATTGGTGGGTACTTGCCGGCATCGCCACCGGGATGATCGCCTACCGCGTCAGAATTCCGTTACGGACACGGAAACTATTGATATAGCTGACCTTTGACGCATCGGGGTTCTGTATACTGTGCCATATTGCCGGCTTGGGCGCGCCCACCTAGGCCGCGACTTGGAAGACCAGCCGGCTCAGGTCGCGCTCGTTGCCAACCTGCTGGGTGCCAGTTCAGGGGCCGTTGTGTGCATCCTTGGGGTGTGACCGAATGAATTCCCATGCCGCCTCGGCTCGCTAAACCCGGGTTACCATTTCGCCTGCGGACATCGCTACACTGTGTGCGGAGGACATCCATGGAACAGATCACACGCAGGGATCTTGGCAAGACCGCGGCTATCGCTGGTGCGCTGGTCGCCGGGGTGGGAGCCCAAGCCGCGCCAGTTGGCAAGCGCCAGTTGGGCAAGACCGGCCTCGAGGTCGGCGTCCTCGGGATCGGCACCTCGCCGCTAGGCGCCGAAGGCGTGTCCCAGGATGAAGTGAACAACGTCATTGCGGCTGCGGCCGACTATGGCGTGAACTACCTCGACACCGCGCCCATCTACAACCAATCGGAACGTCGGCTCGGTCCGGCGCTAAAGGGCAAGCGCGACAAGTTCGTGCTGGTCACGAAAGTTGAAGCGACATCCAAGCAGGATGCCACTTGGCAGGTCAAGGAGAGTCTGCAGAAGACCCGTGCCGAGTACTTCGACTTAGTCCACGTGCATAACGTCGGGCGCACAGACAGATTTCCGAGCTTGGACATCCTACTCGGTGACGACGGTGCATTGGCAGGCTTGGAGGCACTCAAGAAGCAGGGGTTGGTCAAGCACGTAGGAATGACCTGTCACTTGCGGCCGCGTCGAGCTCTGCCGATCCTGCGGTCCGGCCGCGTCGAGGTCGTCATGGCTGCGGTCAACTGCATCGACCGGCATATCTACGACTTCGAAAACACGGTCTTCTCGGAAGCAGCCGAGCGGGGCATTGGGGTCGTGGCGATGAAGATCTTGGGTGGCACCCAGGGCGACGGAGCAATCCTTTCTGACGAACCACACTACGGACGTTCTGTCCGCTACGCCCTGGGGATTCCCGGACTGTCGGTAGCGATCATGGGCATGAAGTCCGTAGCCGAACTGGACAAGGCCGTGTCCACGGTCAACGCTTACAAGCCGCTCGAGGGAGCCGAGCTCAGCGAAGCCATGAAAGAAGGCGAGCGGAGGGCGGCTGAACTTGGCGAGCACCGGGGGCCGGTGGTCTAAGGGTTGGCCTAAAGCAGGATCGAACGGATACGGGGCCCTGCCGGAAGCCATCGTCCAAGATAGCTGCGGCGCGGCCGAGCTACATCTTGTACTCGCCTAGGTCCTCTTCGCCGAGATTCTCGAGCCACTTGCGGAGTTCTTCGCTGTTGGCCTTCTCGTTCAGCGTGGGCGAGAGCTTGGAGGACGCGATCACATCGTCCGTGACCCAAATCGGGCAGTCCAGCCGCAGCGCCAGAGCTAGCGCGTCGCTCGGGCGGGAATCGATACCGTAGAGCTTGCCCTCCCGTTCGACCCACAACACGGCGAAGAAGGTGTCGTCCTTCAACTCGGTCACCACCACCTTGCGCAGGCGGGCGTCGAAGCCTTGCAAGATGTTGCGTACCAAGTCGTGCGTCATCGGCCGGGGAGTCGCGACCTTCTCGATCTCCAAAGCGATCGCGTTGGCCTCGTAGACACCGATCCAGATAGGCAGCACGGTCTCGTTCTCGAGATCCTTGAGGACCACGATGGGCATGTTGGTGATGGGATCCATCATCAGGCCGCAGATTCGCATCTCGATTTCCTGCATCGCTTCCCCCTTAGTTGAGAACGTGGAGCCCTTGGAACCCAGGCTGGGCCGCGGCATCGGCCAACTCGCCCACCAGCGAGTTCGGCCCCGAGGCGGTGACGCGAACCTGGCAGTAGCTGCCGCGCAGGTCACGCTCCCCAGCCAGGTCCAACGGATCCGTGAAATTGAGCACGCGGTTCTGGGTTGTCCGGCCCACCCACTGTTCGAAGCGCTCCTTGCGACCTTCGACGAGTGCTTCTTGAACGCCCCCGATCAGAGCGGCGTTGCGCCGCAGTTGAATGCGGCGTTGGCGCTCTTGGAGCACCAGCAGGCGACGGCTCTTTTCGTGCTCGGGCACCTGCGGCATGTCTGCGGCGGCGGTGCCTCGACGAGGCGAGTACTTGAACGAGAACACCGAGGCGTACTCGACTTCGTCCAGCAGCGACAGGGTCTGCTCGAAGTCCCTCTCGGTCTCGCCCGGGAACCCCACGATGATGTCCGTGCTCAGTTCGATGGTGCGATTGGCACCCTTGAGCATGTCGATGCAGCGCAGGTACTGGTTCCGGCTGTAGGTTCGCTGCATGCCCTGCAAGACCTCGGTGGATCCCGATTGGACCGGCAGGTGGACCCAATCGCAAAGCGACTCGTTGCGATCAATGGCCTCTACGATGTCGGGCGTGAAATCGGCCGGGTGGGAGGTAGTGAAGCGCACCCGCCGGATGCGCGGCAGGCGACCGATTTCGTCCAGCAACTTGGCAAAGCTCCAGCCTGCGGGCGAGGGGTCCCGATAGCTGTTCACCGTCTGCCCGAGCAGCGTGATCTCGGTGTATCCGCGCGCTTCAAGGTCGCGTGCCTCGCGCATGACCGACTCGCTGGCACGGCTTCGTTCTGGCCCGCGAGTGAAGGGCACGACGCAATAGGTGCATTCCTTGTCGCAGCCTTCGATGATGGTGATGTAAGCGCTGTAGGGGCGGTCGCGTTCCACGAACGGGACATCGAAGGTCTCGTCGGTGTCCAGGGCCAGCCCGGTGACGTGCGATTCGCCCGCCTCGACACGGTCCAAGATCGTGGGCAGGGCGTTGTAGCTGGCCGAGCCGCAGACGAAATCGACGTGCGGGGCGTGATCGAAGATGTCTTCGCCGTTGTGCTGCGCCACGCAGCCCAAGACGCCGATTGTCTTGCCCCCGGCCCGGCGCTTGACGCCCGACAGCCGCGAGAACACCTTCTGCTCGGCCTTGTCTCGAATGCTGCACGTGTTGTAGAGCAGCATTCCGGCCTCGTCGGGTGTCGGGACTTGGCTATAGCCCCGTTCCTCGAGCATTCCGCGCACCTTTTCGCTGTCATGCACGTTCATCTGACAGCCAAAAGTCTCGATGTAGAACGTTTTTGGCACAACTCCAACCGCGAACCGCACCCTATGAGTGGCCCGGCGGCATCACGGATCCTCGACGGGTAAGGGCGAGAACGCTTAAGCGCAGTATAGCAATCGCGCTCCTACGCTTGATGCTGGCGTCACCGCATGCGACGCCAGCCCAGGGCAAAGACTCCCAGCAACAGGAACAGTGCTGTCACAGCAACCTCAGCGCTGGTGCTGAGACTGGCGGCGGTGCGCGGCTCTGCGTGTTCGACCAGCATGCGGCCCTCCACGCGCGGGCTGGCGCCGTCCCTGAGTTCGTCTCGCAGGGTCGAGATCAACTCCGGCTGGGTCGAAGCGGCGACCAATACCTCGACAAAATCCTCGAACGGGCGGTTTTCCGTCGTGCGCGAACTGCCCGAGGCGCCATGGCGGTCCAAAGAGCGGGCATACTCCAGCGCCAGTGCGCTGAGGGTGTCGGGCAGGGCGTTCCAATACCCCTTGCGCGCCGCCTCTAGCATGACCGCCATCATTTCTTGAAATGCGAACGGATTGCTGGCGTCAAACCACTGCGGCAGTTCCAAGCCGAGCGAGTCGGCCACGTAAATCTCGTGAACTCTCTGCCAGGTCTCGCTCCCGACCGCCTCTGGCTTGGTGACCTGCCAGCCAAACAAGTTGGTCGTGGTCTGGGCCATTTCTACGGCCCCGGAGAAGCCCTCGGCCTGCAGGGCTTGGATCCATTTGGGGTTCCAGAACTTGCCCCGCAATCCGCGGACTAGCGATTCCCGGACCGTCTCAACGCGGGGCCGGTCGGCTTCGCGCACGTCGGCCACGTAGGTTTCGGGCGCGTTGCCGGTCGTATCGCGCACGGCCATGGTCATGCCTCCGAGGTATTCGAAGTAGTGGTCCAGCGTCAGAGCTCCGACCACGTTTGTGGAGCGACTCAACGTGACGGCGTCGGTGTGTTGCAAGTGCGTGCGGTAGGCGTCGGGTGCGACCTTGCCCCACTCGTAGCCTTCGGTGTAGACAGCCCCTGTCCTAGCCAGATACGCCTCAGTGAGCCCCTCCGACGATTCGTAACTTCCACTGCGCTCGATCGCAGCGACCAGCCCAGTTCCGTAGCCACCTGCGGAGTTGCTGAAGATGCGGGCGGTGGCCAGCGTTTGCGCGTCTTTGGCTGCCATGCCAGACCGCTTGAGTGCTTGCTCGGCCTCCTCGGCGTGCTCGGCGATGTAGTTCTCTCCGTCTGTTGCACCCGCAGCTAGACGGACGGCCTTGTCGAGCAGCTTCATGCGATCTGGGAAGGTATCTCGAAATAGAGAGGCCGCTTGGATCACCACGTCTACGCGCGGACGTGCTAGCTCCAAGCTGGGGATCAGTTCCACGTCTTCGACCACATTGTTGTGGTCCCAAATCGGGCGCACGCCCAGCAGGTGCATCACATGTGCCAAGTCCGTGCCGTGCTGGCGAATCAGTTCGGTATTCCAGAGCGTGAAGCCGATCTTGCGCGGCCAGCGGCCGAGACGCTTGCGCTCTGCCGCAAGTTGTGCTTCCGCGAGATTCGCGCCAATCTCCCAGGCGGCCTTGGTAGGCACCTCGGCGGGATTGATTCCGTGGAGATTGCGGCCAGTCGGCAGGGCCTGCGGGTTGCGTACCGGATCGCCGCCGCCGCCGGGCGGCACGTAGGCTCCCATGAGAGCACCAAGAGTGTGGAGGATCTCATTGGGAGTCTGAGAAAGGGCTGCACCGATCTGTTCGACTCTAGGGCCGAGTGCTCCTAGGGCGGGAACGGAGGCAGTACCGGCAAGCGCCCTACGGACAGCGTTTTCAGTTCGCTTGCGGATCTGGGCGGAACAGCCGGCGTCGTCGTCGTTACACGGCGAACCAGCGAAAACGTCCTTGCCGAGCATCGCAGTGACCATCGGCGCTAGTTCGTCCGGCGTGTTGGCTTGTCCGTGTACGTGCAGTCCTACCGGAATGCGGTCTTCGTCGATGAGGTGGATGTGGTTGGCAAGCGCTTCTACTTCCAAGTCCGTCGGTTTCGCATTGGCCCAATCGGCTTCGATGTCCCGATCCAATCCGAGGCTCGTGGCAGCGGTGCGGACCTCTTCTCGCAGGCGTTCTTTGAGAGCGCCCGCTGGGGCATCTAGCAACTGCCGTGCGCTGCGGTACAGGGCCGCGATCTGCGGTTCGCCTTGAGTGATTTCGGCCGCTTCTACCGGAGGAATCTGGTGGCTGACCGTTACGGCTGCGCCACGACGCTTGGCGATGAGCGCCTCGCCTACGTTGTCCATGACGTAGACGTACAGGTTGGGCAGCGGCCCAATGGTGCGATCCGACCAGTCGTCGGCCAGCTGGCCGAGCGGGCGCCCGGGCAGGAACTCGTGTGTGCCGTGCGTGCCGTAGTTGACGATGGCGTCGGCCTGCCACACATGCTGCAACCACCAATACACAGCAAGGTATTGGTGGGGCGGGGGAACCTTGTCGTTGTGCTGGAGCCTGGCATCCATCTGGGCCCCGCGCACGGGCTGGGGCAGCACGATCACGTTGCCGTAATCCAACTTCGGAAGCACGAAGAACTGGCTGCCCTCCCGCTCAACCGTCATCAGTTTGCCGGGTGGTGCCCCGAAGGAACCGATCACTTCCTCCCGCATCGCCTCCGGCAGGCCTTCGAACCAACTCACGTAGTCATCCACCGGCAGCTGTAGCACGCCTTCGCCTTGGGCCAGGTGGTCTAAGTCGCGCGGTCGTCCTGAACTCACGTTGCGGCCCTTGTCGAGCATCTCTGCCAGCAACGCTTGCTCGTCCGCTGGCATGTCGGCGATGGCGTAGCCCTCGCGCCGCATTGCGTCTAGGAAGCGCAGCATGCTGCGCGGTACGTTGAGGCTGGCTGCCGTGATGCGGCCCTTGCCGATTCCTGATACGTAGAAGATCGCGATTTTCTTCTCCGAATTTGCAAGCGTACGCAGGCGTACCCAGCGCTGGGCGCGCTCCACCAACAGCTCGATTCGCTCGGAACGGAACGCTTCGAAGCGCCGGCCATACCAAGCCGAGTCCAGCCCCTCGATGAGCGTAGGCTGAATCGCTCCGTCCAGTTCGGGCACCATCGCGCCCATGATCAGGCCGGCGTCCCGGATGCCGGCGCGGGTTTGTTGGTAGTCGCCGAACGACTCGCCAGTAAACAGCAGCGAGAGACCGCGCAAGATCGGGATGTCGAGCTGGTCCTCCAGCACTTCGACACCTTGCTCTCCAAGCCACCAACGCCCGTGCTTGCGCGAGATCAATATGTCGGGCCGATACTCCAATGCGAAAGGAGCGGCTTGGGCCGTGCCGAAGATGGCGGCCGTGTTGAAACCGCCGTTCTCAAACGCCCGCACGATGGCGTCCGTGGCTTCGTTCATGCCCAGCCGCCAGCCATCGGCGAAGTCGATCAAAGCCTTTGGGCTACCTTGCTGGAAGTGGCCGGACCGGGCGTACCAATCCTCGTAGTCCGCGGTTGTAGTGAAGAGGCTGGGCGAGTCCGGATGGTAGTAGCCGTCGTCGGGCGTTGGCTCCGGCGGGAGGATCTCACCGCTTTGGCCGACGTAGCGGGCGGCCGACGTCTGCAACAAATGGGCCATGTTGGTCACGCCGCCAAACCGCCAGTAGTCGTCGATCCAGCGGTCTTGCTGCTCGAAGTCGGCGTTGCCCACGCCCAGCCGGGCAGTGTCGTGGGTTGGCAGCACGATCACTTTGGAGCCGGATTCTCCGGCCTCTTGGAGGGCGCGGCGCACCGGGCGGCTGAGCGGGTCGGAACGCCGACCGCTCACGTAGATGACCTTGTAGCGGCTGAAATCCGGCTGACCCAGTTCAGGGTGATCCAATTTCTCGGGGCTCCAGTAGTCGTAGCGCACGCCGCTCTGGCTGGCGCTTTCTGCCAGCAGGAAGCGGTACATGCTGGGGAAACCTAGGAATAGGATGGCGGGCCGCGTGCTCAGGTACAGTCCGGCCGACGCTGCGGCGGCGAATGCCAAGCCGAGGAGCCAACGCGGTATGCGCGATCTAAGGAAGGGCAGTGGCATAGGGCTCTGAGCGCGGAGCCCGGACGGGATGCCGCCGAACCTTTATTCTAGCTAGCGGTGGGAGATTCTGGCCAAGGCCCACGCTGAACCATGCAAACTGACTTCACAAGACTCGTTAGCGGCTGCGCCCGCATGGCACTGCCTGCTTTTCTGGCGCTGTCGTCGGTAGCTGCGCAGCAACAGCCCAACATCCTCTTCATCTTGGTCGACGACATGGGGTGGGCCGATCTGGGGGCCTACGGCTCGGATCTGCACCGCACGCCGCGCATCGACGCGCTGGCCGCCGAGGGGCTGCGATTCACCAACGCTTACTCTGCCTCGCCCGTTTGCAGTCCCACGCGGGCCTCGATCATGACCGGCAAGCATCCGGCCAAATTGCACATGACCGTGTGGCGGGAAGCTGCCAAGCGTCCCCCGCTCAACCGGCCGTTGCTGGCACCGATCACCGAGGACCGCCTGCCTCATGACGAGGTCACGATCGCGGAGGTTCTGCATGACGCCGGGTACATGACGGCGCACGTGGGTAAGTGGCACTTGGGCACGGCCGAGTACTACCCGCAGACGCAGGGCTTCGACTACAACGTCGGCGGCACGCTGTGGGGAGCGCCCCAGACGTTCTTCTACCCATACAGCGGCTCTCAGACGTTTTCGGGGCTGCGCTACGTGCCCCACCTTGGCGGTGGCCAAGAGGGCGAATATCTGACGGACCGTCTCACATCCGAGGCCATTCGAATCCTGCAGAACGAGCGCGGCAAGCCATTCTTCATGCATCTCGCATTCCACACTGTCCACACTCCTATCGAGGGCAAGCCCGCAGATGTGGACCGCTACCGCCAGGAGATTCGCGAGGGAATGCGGCACCGAAATCCACACTACGCGGCGATGGTCCATTCGCTCGACGAGAATGTCGGCAGGGTGCTGGACGCGCTCGACGATCTCGGTGTTGCCGATCACACCGTGGTCATCCTTACCTCGGACAATGGCGGATACGTCAATGAGTTCGATGGGATGCAGGTCACCGACAACTTTCCGTTACGCTCGGGCAAAGGTTCGCTCTACGAGGGCGGAATCCGCGTGCCTGCCATCGTGCGTTGGCCGGGCGTGACCCAGTCCGGTGCCGAGACCGACGTCCCGATCAGCAGCATCGACTACTACCGCACAATCCTGTCCGTGGCTGGCCTGACTGGCGATCGGGCACACAACCGAACTGTGGATGGCATCGACCTGACGCCCGTGCTCAGGGATCCCGGCCACACGCCAGATCGGGCGGCCCTGTATTTTCACTACCCGCACTACTACGCCACGACCACCCCGGTGAGCGCGCTGCGCTTGGGTCACTGGAAGTTGTTGAGGTACTACGAGGATTCCCGGACAGAGCTCTATGACCTTGCTGAGGACCTAGGCGAGCGGCGCAATCTTGCCAGCGAGAAGCCGGAGATCACAACGGCCCTCACTGAGCGGCTTGAGGCATGGTGGGACCGGATGGGCGCCCAGCATCCTTCGCCGCGCTTGGCTGACCGGTAGCAACAATCTCAGCGCCAGTCGAAGCGGTTGGCGAGATCTTCCACGCTGCCCTCGGCAGTGATGTGGCCGTCCTCAAAGAACACCGCCCGATCGGCCAATGCGGCCGCCAGGCCGATTTCATGCGTCACTAGCACCTTCGATTGGGGCAGCGAGCGAAGCGTATCCACGAGGCCTCGCTTCGCGGGCGGGTCGAGAAATGTCGCCGGCTCGTCGAGCAACAGGATTTCTGGCTCGGTGGCGAGCACACCGGCGAGCGCGGCGCGGCGGCGCTCGCCAGCGCTGAGGTGGTGCGGGGGCTTCGTGCGCTGGCCGTTGAGTCCAACCTGCCGCAGGCAGCGATCGACCCGCTCCCGCACCGCAGCCTCGTCCAGTCCAAGGTTGAGCGGGCCGAAGGCCACGTCATCCTCAACCGTCGGCATGAAAATCTGATCGTCTGAGTCTTGAAACAGCATGCCCACCCGCCGGCGAATCTCGGCGAGATTGGAGCCTTCAGCGGGCATGCCGCAGACGGAGACTGAGCCACTGCCGCGCAGCAGGCCGACCAAGTGGTTCAGAAAGGTCGTCTTGCCCGAGCCGTTGGCGCCCAGGATAGCCACGGTCTCGGACCTGCGCAGCACGAAACTGACGTCGCGCAAGGCCTCGGCGCCGTCAGAGTAGCGGAACGATAAGTCCCGCACTTCGATGAGCACGTCGCTCACTCCTGCCCATTGTATTGGGATATTGCACAGGAGCGCTCTAGACAGGGCCCAGTCCCACGGGCAGCGAGCCGCTTCACCCGCGAAAATCGCTTCGCACTGGCCTGGGTGGCCACCGCGAGCGATGGCATCAGGTGAGCCGCAGACCGGCAATTCGGTAAAATGCACGGCAATATGCGACTCTTCGCCACTCTTGCCCTCGTGTTTGCATCATTGCTGCCTGCCGCGACCGACAAGCCGAACATCATCTTCGTCTTCACGGATGACCACGCCTATCAGGCGATCAGCGCCTACGGGTCGATGATCAATCACACTCCGAACATCGACCGGATTGCCCGCGAGGGCATGCGGTTTGACCGGGCCTTGGTCACGAACTCGATCTGTGCACCGAGCCGTGCGGTGATTCTGACGGGGAAGTACAGCCATCTGAACGGAGTGTTGGACAACCGCCTGCGCTTCGATGGGTCTCAGCAGACCTTTCCGAAGCTGCTGCGAGCAGCTGGTTACCAGACTGCCATTTTCGGCAAGTGGCACCTCAAGACCGCCCCGACCGGGTTCGATGCTTGGGAGGTGCTGCCCGGACAAGGCGCCTACTACAACCCCGACATGCGGGTCGGGCCGGACGACACGCGTCGGCGCCACGAGGGGTATACGACGGACATCATCACGGACCTTTCCTTGGAATGGCTCAAGGAACGGCGCGACCAAGACAAGCCCTTCATGCTGATGAGCCAGCACAAGGCGCCCCATCGCAATTGGATGCCCGGCCCGGGCCACCTCTCGCTTTACGACGGACAGCACATTTGGGAGCCGCCGACGCTATTCGACGACTACTCGGGGCGGGCCTCGCCAGCAGCAGCGAACCGCATGGAGATCGGCCGGCACATGGTCTCCGCGCATGACCTGAAGATCAATCCTCCGCCCGATACGCCGGAGGACGACCGTGTGCTGCGGCAGTGGATGAATAGCTACGGAAGGCTGACTCCTGCGCAGAAGGCGATGTGGGATGCCGTCTACGGTCCCAAGAACGAGGCGTTTCAAAAGGCACACCTCCAAGGCAAGGACCTGATCCGCTGGAAGTACCAACGCTATATCAAGGACTACTTGCGCTGCATCGCCTCCGTCGACGACAACATCGGCAGGATCCTGCGCTACCTCGACGAGACCGGTTTGGCCGAGAACACAGTGGTCATCTACAGTTCGGACCAGGGCTTCTATCTGGGCGAGCATGGCTGGTTCGACAAGCGCTGGATGTATCGGGAGTCGCTTCGGACGCCGCTGGTGGCGCGCTGGCCGGGCGTCGTCAAGCCCGGTTCGACCAGTCGCGAGCTGGTCTCGAACCTCGACTACGCCGAGACGTTCCTGGAGATCGCCGGTGTGGACGTGCCGCCCGACATGCAGGGTCGCAGTCTGGTGCCGCTCTTGCAGGGCAACGTCCCGAGGAATTGGCGCGACTCGTTCTACTACCACTACTACGAGAGCCAGGTTGCACATGGCGTTCCTGCCCATGAGGGTGTCAGGACTGACCGCTACAAGCTGATCCGGTTCTACGAGAGCGACGAGTGGGAACTCTACGACTTGGAGCGCAATCCAGAGGAGACGCAGAGTATCTACGGCCAGCAGGGGACGGAGAAACTTACCGCTGAGTTGAAGCAAGAACTTGGCCGACTGCGGAAGATGTACGGGGTGACTGAGCCGGCATTGTAGATCCGTGCCGACTGAGTCACTTCAAGCTCATGCGGTGAAATCCAAGTACGTGAAGTCCGATTGGAGCTAGCAGTGCCGTCGCTACGGTTCCAGTGCCTGATGTGAGCCGACGAATGATGACTTGATTTCATCTGTGTCACATCCGATCCCACTGTGCCTAGCGGGGTTGCGCAAGGAGCTTTCCACGAGCCCTTGCTGGTCTCTCGCGACGTCGAATCGCTAGCTTTCAGGCGTAACGTGGCGGCAGACCCAGCGCTACTTGCCGATCTTGGCGCTCCACGGGAGGTATTTCTCGTGACTGCGGCTGGAGCGGCCCTCGGAAGCGGAACGAAAAGCAGACAGCCCGCGGCACATGCCGCGGACGCACGGGTAAATTGAGCCGAGCGCTGTCAAATCAGCGCCTCTTGGGTCTAACGGCTTGAATCCTAGCGGCTGCCCGCGGTCTTCCCCTTATTGTGGGCTCACTACACGGACCGATTCGCCGACTTCAATCGCCATCAAGTCGTGACCCGCGACGACAGGTCCGGAGTACCGGGTCTTCACTCGATCTAAGACTTCCTCTTTCGTTGCTGGAGGAATGCCTGGACCAGAGGTCAGCACGTAGTGGGTCAGAACCCCCAGTCTTGGCTTCGCTTCGGACATCACCGTGCCAACTTCCTCAGCGGTCGTGTGGTGAGCCTCGACACGCTTCATGGCGGGGTTGATGGCGAAAAGTGCCTCGGGAATAGCCACTACCTCATGTACGAGCAGATCTGCTCCCTTGGCAGCCTTGATCACATTCTGGTCGAAGCGGGTATCACCTGAGATCACCACAGACCGCCTGGCGTAGTCGACCCGATAGCCGTATGCAGGCTTGATCAACTCCCCATGGTTGACTTCAAATGAGGTCACCTTCACGCCCTCGTGGTCATAGATAACGCCGGCCTCGCTGTACTCGTTCACATCGAACTTGGCAGCGGAACGCGGCAGTGCCTCGTCCTTGACCCGGATGGCGATGTCGGTAGCGTACGCCTGTTCCATGCCCGCTGTGATCTTCCCCAGTCCCTCCGGCCCCCAGATGCGCAGCGGCACTTGGCGGCGACCGTAGTTTGGCGGCAGCCATCCGATGAGCCACAGGTCCGCAAGGCCGACCAAATGATCGGAGTGAAAGTGCGTGACAAAGACCGCGGTGACCTCGCGCATCGGAATGCCGAGTTGGTTCAGGCGGATCGTGACACCACGTCCGGCATCAAATAGCAGCCGCTGCGAACCGGCTTCCACGAGCGTTGCCGGCCCGAACCGCTCCGGATGCGGATTTGGCGTACCGGTGCCTAGCAGTGTCACGCGCATGGACTGGCCATCGGAAGTTACAGGCGTGACCAGAACGATTGCCAGCAGGCCCAAACAGGCCGCTGTTCGTCTCAATGCAGAATGTCTCGCACCCATTCTTCCCCTGCCCCCGCTGCTGGTCAGACCGCTAGTAGCTGTTCACGCGACTCGGTAACCCCTCAATCATGGAGCGGCGTCCCGTATCTGCTCATCCCGTTCCACAACCTTGAGGATCACGTAGGTCACGGACTCGCCATCGCTGAGATCCCATTGATGAGGTGTCTTGACGGGGATGTTGATGAGGTCGCCCTTGCGAGCCTCGATACGGCGCGGGTTCTCCAGACGCGGTGACCGCCACTCGCCCGGACGCCCCTCGGCTTGGATGGCGTCCACCATTTCGCCACCCAGAAGCAGCGTGCCCGACCCTTCGAGCATGATGTAGAAGTCGGTCTTCTGGTCGTGCAACTCCGCCCAACTGTTGCCCCCGCGATGCAGGATGGACAGATAGTGATTGCGGTCTGCGGATTCTGGCAGGGGACTCCAGCCGCCAACCCCGCCCGAGACGCCTTGACGGTAGACTTCGCCGGTCTGGTTCGGGTTCTGCTCCAACAGTTTGACGAGCTTGAGGTGATAGTCCGCCAACTCCTGCCCGGTCAGGTGCCGGATCTCCGACTTGCCGAATTTGGCGATGAAGAAGTCCTCTGGGGTTGAATAGGCCGAGTCCGCACCGGGGTAGTGCAGGACATTCTCGACGCCGAGCGCATCGAGCTTTGCTTTGAGCGCCAGCCCAAAGTTGACGTGGTGGACTTTCCACCCTTGAGCCCGATCTCCTTCGGGGACTGGATCCCCGGGAGCCATTCCGTACCTCATGAAAGTTGGAGGGTCGTCGGCGGACACCAGCCCAACTGCCGAGATTTTCGCGGAGATAGCCGCCTGTTTGGCTTGGTCGGAAGTGCCGAAGATCTCCGCTGGGTCGCGGTGTAGCTCGTCGTAGCCTGGGAGGTTCCCTAGCCACCAGTCGAAGTCATTGGTGCTCTGGCCGTTCAGCGGCGCAACATAGGCCAGGCGAGTCGACTCGCGCGCGATCGGATCGTCGCTGGAGGGGTCGGCTTGGTCGTCGTTGTAGGCCAGCCACATGCACAACTGGGCCCCGGCTGATCCTCCAAATGCACCGACTTGGTCCTTGTCGATGTTCCATTCCGCAGCCTTCGCCCGCAGCGTTTGCACAGCCCGCTGGGCGTCTTCGTGGGCCGCCGGCAGAGGCACCTGCCCAGCAAGGCGGTAGTTGATCGCGGCGACGGAGATCCCGGCAGCCAACAGAGCCTTCAGGGTTGTTTGGTTGACAGAACCCTTGTCGCCTCGTGTGAAGCCGCCTCCGTGAATGTAGAGGACCAACGGTGCCGGATCCAATGACTTCGCTCGGTAGAAATCCAAGACGTGCCGCTCATGGTCGCCATATGAGAAGTCAGTGACCGTAGGCTTGACGCGTGCCGCTCGAGCTCCGTTGTTAGGTTGAGCCCACAGCGGCGCAACGGCGATGAAAATCCCGCAGACGAGTGCGGCCAAGTTGAGGACGCGGCAAGACATTTTGTTTTCGCTCCTTTGAACCCGGCTAACGCTCCCCCACATCAACCGCTGTTCGCATTGGCAAAAACCGCAAGCGGTACCGTCGGGCCGAAGTGCGAGCTAGTCGCTGGAGAGAACGGCCGTTCCCAGTGTAGGCGATGGCAGCACAGGACCCGCTCATTGGACCGTCGAACAACCGATCTCTCGCGGATATCCTGACGTAAGACTCAAGCAGCGGCAGGCCCGAACTTCTCGCACCACGCCTTGAATTGCGATCAGAATTCCGAACATGTGACCAATCTAGCTTGCAACTGTTCCGTCCCGATTGGAATTCGAAAGGTAGCTAGCGGCGGGCCCGTCTGATGCGGCATCGCACAAGAACAACGGTACTGGTCCGTTAGGCAGAACCGGATATCTTGGTTAGTGAATCATGCTGTATAGTCCGCTGCTTGTGCGGAATTGTCGAAACAATTTGTCAATAGTCCACCAATCATGTTGGAAATTCCGCGCTTAAGGCGGATAATAAATCATGATTCACGATCGGCGATCCGCATTGTCAGGGTACGTCAACGGCCTGCTCGCCCAAGGCCGGACGGTCTTTACAGCCGAAGAGGCCGAGCACGCGCTCGGTGTAGGGCGCGGAGCGTTTCTGGATGCTGCCGAGCGCCTACAACGGCGGAACGCGCTGCTGAAGCCGAGGCAGGGATTCTATGTTGTTGTGCCGCCGCAATTCGCCTTGTGGGGGGCGCCGCCACCGGCCTGGTACATCGACGCTCTCATGGGCCATGAGACCCAACCGTACTATGTCGGACTCCTCAAGGCCGCGGAATTGCACGGAGCGACGCATCAGGCCGTTATGGAATTTCAGGTCATCTCGGCGAAACGCCTGCCAGTGATCCGCGCTGGCCGCAGTTTGATCGTGTTCTATTTTCGCAGGCAGATGGAAGCTGTGGCCGCAGGGATCGAAGGCCGCAAGACCGAAACAGGTGCGATGAAGATCTCGTCGGCCGCACTGACGGCTCTCGACCTCGTGCGCTATCCGCGAGCAGCCGGTGGCTCCGACAATGTCGCCACGGTCCTCTCGGACCTCGGCCAGAAAATTGATCCCGGTCAACTCGGCGCCCTTTCAGGTCAGGTGGAGCGTCCGGTTGTGCAGCGTCTCGGGCACCTGCTGGAACATGTCGGCCATGCTGCCCTGACGGGCCCAATGCTGGACGCGTTGCGAGGGCGAGGATCACTGCCTTGGACCGCGCTCGACCGCCAGGAAGCACAGGACTCGAATTCTGAGGTTGAACCGCGATGGCGCGATACGCGATGGCGCGTGATCGTGCGGCGCGCGGCGGAGGCGGACGAACGATCCCGGCGCAGAATATCGTAGCCTGGGGCAATGTCGTTCCTTGGCCCGACGAGCGACAGGTCGAGCAGGATCTCATCATCAGCCGTGCCTTGGTCGAAATCTTCTCCGACGACTTGTTACTCAAGGCGCTGCGGGCTGCCCATGCCCCACAAGTCACGATCCGGGCTACTCTTGGGAGGCGTTTAGAGGCGGCTCGAGCCCGTGCTGGTACTGGATGCAGTGCTGGTTCCGATGGGGGAGTGGCCCATCCAGACTGAGACTGGGACGATTGCCGGGGGCATGAGGCCGTCATTGGACCAACAGCGCAGCGTGCGCGGAACAGCTACCTGCACTAGTTCCAGCAGGTCGACCGCCCCGGCCAGCCCTTCCAACGGGCAGACTTGCAGTGGCTTCAGCTGAGTTGCCCATACGGCTCGCGAGCTCAGCCTACGAAAATAGCTCGTGTCCCCGTAACAGGGAAACAAGGTGGGCGCTGCCGTCCGATCAGCACGGGGACTATCCCTCTGAACGATTTGTGATGAGTAACTCCGAGGCGTGGCCGTGCCGCCTCAGCGGCGCTGTTCCAGCTTGAGCCTGCCGTAGTGCGGATTCGACTCCCATGTAGGTGGGTGACCGAGGGCTCGCGGATCAGCCGTTGCCAGCAGGTGGCGATCCAGCCTTTCGACCAGCGCAGTCTTGATCCCGGTGTGCGCATCGTTGGAGGCGATGTTGTTCATCTGCCCGGGGTCGGGACCAACCTCATAGAGTTCTTCGCTCGGGCGCTTTGAGAATGCCGCTTCGTAGTAGCGCCGAAACTCCGGGTCATCCTTCCGGTCCCGCATCAAATCCTTGGTGGGCGATGGATCGGCCTCTCCCAAGATCGGAGGATCACCTCCCGGCCAACGGTCGGGCTCTATGTTGCGGATATAGAGGAATTGATCTGCCCGGATAGCCCGCATCGGGTACCCGACCCGTCCTTCACGCCACGGGGTGTGGCGCTCGCGGGCCAAGATCACATGGTCGCGAGAGGAGTCGACACGCCCATCTGCCCCAGACCGCAGCACCTCCAGGAAGCTGCGCCCCGTCATGTCCGCTGGGATCTCTAGGCCGACCGCCTCGAGGATGGTTGGGGCGATGTCGACCAAGCTGACGAAGTCGGTGACCACGCGGCTCCCGGGCACACTTCCTGGCCAGCGCACGGCAAGGGGAACGCGAGCCCCGTAGTCGTAGAGGTCGGCCTTGGCGCGCGGAAACGGCATGCCGTTGTCGCTGGTCACAAAGACGATGGTGTTCTCCAGTTGACCGCGCTCTTCCAAGAACGAGAGGATCTCGCCGAGTTGACGGTCGAAGCGCTCAATCTCGAAGTAGTAGTCTAGGATGTCGCTGCGCACCCCTGGGTCGTCTGGAAGGAACGGCGGGACTCGCACATCCTCGAGCCGCAAGCCGCTAGCGAGACCGGAACCCTTCTCGTATGCGCGGTGAGGATCGCTGCTGCCAAACCAAAAGCAGAAAGGAGAACCGGTTGGATTGGCGTCGTAGAAGGTTTGGAAGTCCTCATATCTTGGGCCTGCGGGATTGCGGGTGCGACCGCCGGCCTCGATCCTTCCCGGGGCCCAGCCCTTGCGGGAATAGCCGACGTGATATCCCGCCGCCTCGAGCAGGTCGGGATAGGTGGCGAACTTGGCGGGCAGGGAACTCCACAAGTTGACGCCCTCTTCAAGGCGGTAGCACTCTTGCCCCGTCAGGGTGGCTCCTCGGGATGGAGTGCATGAGGGCGAGTTGCAGAAAGCGTGCTCGAACCGGACACCCTCGGAAGAAATGCGGTCGAACGTAGGCGTGCGGACAACAGGATCGCCTGACGCTCCGGTATGGGCGAAGGATTGATCGTCGGAGATCGCAAACAGGATGTTAGGACGAGATGCAGCGCCCTGTTGACAACCGGCGAATGCCGTAGCCGCACCAAGCGCGAAGAAGTCCCGCCTTCGCAGCGTTCCGGCGCCGAAGTCAGAGTGCATGGCGATTCCTAGGCCGGCAGGGACTGGGGCCGCCAGCCGTGCCGATTGTCCTGGCGCATATCGCCTGGCTCAATACCACGCATCGGTTAGCGTCTCCGGCCACTACTGGCTGACGATCTCGACGAGTCCGGTGGACTTGGCCTCGGTCATGCGCATGCCCATATCGGCCGTGCGCCGTGCCAGTTCATCGATCTTCCACTCTTCAGCGCCTTTGACGTCAGACCGAAAGATGTTCCCGATGGGGTTGGTCCACTTCTCCGAAATTGCGCCGGGGCCCAAGATGACGCCCATCACTGGCCCGACATCGCCCGCGTTCGTGTCCGTGTCGTAGCCGGCCATGACGGCAATCGCAATCGTCTTGTCGAAGTCGCCCTCACCGTAAAGCAGGGCTAGCGCATTGACCGCGTTGTTGGGGAACACGCGGCGCTGCCTCTCGCGTCCCTCTGGAGCCCACTTGGTGTCGATCTGCTCGTGGGTCTTTTCCCAATCGTCGGGCCATTGCGCGTGCCAAGTCATCACATCGCGGATGCAACGGGCATAGTCGCAGTCCGCGGGGATGTTCGCCAAGCCTGCTTCGAGTAGCTTCGTCGGGTCGGATTCAAAGAAAGCTTCGGCGGTTAGAGCTGCCATGAACATCTCGCCGTAGACGCCATCGGTATGGAATGAGACTTCGGCATCGATGCGCCCGTACTCCGCTGCGGCCGCGGGGTTGCCTGGTAGCATGAAGCCCCAGAACTCGCCCTTCATCTGGCCGCCCATGAACTCGCCCATTTCGTGTTGGCCGGACTCCGGAGGTTTCACGCCTTCCTTCAGCAACTTCTCGGCGACCCTGACGGCCCGTCCGCAGTTCTGAGCCTCGAACACGGAGAACGACGCCAGCCACTTGTCGGCAATGTCTTGGCTCGTGATGTCCGGGCCCTTCTCTTCGAGCAGCATGAGGTTTGCGATCTGATACAAGGAGTCGTCGTCGGGCCCAAATCCGGTCGGCCCCCAGTTATCGGCCGTGTACCATTGTTTGCGGTTCGGATCCCTGTCCGGGCGCAACGTCTTGATGTAGTCGGTCAGCGGCCACTGCCCGAGGTCTGTGAGGAAGGGCTTGAGGTCGCGTTTGTGCATGCCCTCCACGCTCATCCCCAACGCGCCTGCGACTGCTTGGCCCAGCCAAGCCCCGTGGATCTTTTCGTAGTATTCGTCCGCAGTGAGCGAGCGGGTGGTCTGGCTTTCGCCGCTTGTCTCGGCGGACTGATCGCCGGCACCGCATGAGGCAAGCATCGCGATGACGAGGCACGCGGCCAGAATTAGGCGGATTGAAGGCATGTGTTTCTCCTGTCGGCACCTGCCGCCATCGCATGGCAGGCCGAGGCGCGAAGCATGATGTGGCGACCGAAGATTCCTAGAGCCATCCGCAACAGCGCTGCGGGCGAGCCTAGGCGATCGGCAGCATGGAACTACAGTACTACAAGAACGCCGTAGGGGGGATATTCGGCGCTTCGGCTAGGGTGATTCTACTTCGGAGACGCACGTATCGAACGTGGTGCCTGCCTCTCAATTGACGTGCAGCCACTTGGATCCTTACTGCCGAGGTCGCGGACCCTGTGGCCGCGGGCCCGGCGGTCGCCCGCCTTGGCGCTGCGGTCCTACGCCGCGCCTGCGACCGCCCGGTCCGCCGCGAGCACCGCGCGGCGGCACTTGTGCTGTCACTCCGAGCGCTTCATATAGGTCGCGTGCGTCAATCTCAAGCGCCCTCGCGGCCGCGGCGAAATTCATGGGCGCGACGCGACCATCGGTCAACCGCAGAGCCTCCGCGAGCTTGTGCTCGTCAATTGCCAGTTTGGCCGCTGCTTCCGACACTTGCTCTGCGGTAGGGCGGGGGTCATCGCCCGGGCCGCCGCCCGGACCGCCGTCGCGACGGCTGTTTTGAC
Organism: Bryobacterales bacterium; assembly: GCA_965207255.1. GTDB lineage: Bacteria > Acidobacteriota > Terriglobia > Bryobacterales > UBA6623 > VXMF01. Next base: position 5,504,699 of record OZ242276.1, read on the forward strand.
GATCAGACGCCCTGCCTGCGTCGGCGGAAGGCGAGCCAGAAAAGCACCCCATGACGTACGGAAATGTAGCCGTGGCGTGATAGTGGTAGGCACCACCTTGGTCGTCACCGCTATGCCCATTACAGCGATCTAGGTACTCCGCACCTTCCTTCGGGACGAATCGATACGCATCCCAGGTGTCGATTCGAGGCGCCCGCAACTGCTCCCAGCTGCTCTTGTATTGGATGACCTCCGAGCACTCTTCGTCGCGGCAGCCATAGGGCCCGTACACCGGAAACCCATCCGATCCGAACGCGAGGATTGGCGATGGCTCGTCAGATTCTCTCGCGATGTCGAAGCAGGTCTCGACCAGCGCGTGGTAGTGGTACTGCCGCGCCGTGTGCCCCATGCACGAATCCATGATCGCGTTGTAGACCGGATCCCCGAAGCCCGGAGGGGGGACCGGACCCTCGTTTGGGCCGAATAGCGGGATGCCGTTGATCGCGACGCCGGATGGCCCGAGCAGCGGTAGCGGACTGGGTTGTTCGGCCAACTTCGGGTCGAGCGGCATGCGATAGTCGCGATTGAGTTCGACCAAAGGGTTCGGTGTGATCTGCACGAACTCGTAGTGCGGAATCGCATTGCTGCTCACCACAAGTTCCTCGCCATCGCACTTGGCCTCTACGCGTGGTCTGGCGTAGCCCTTGCCCGCTCCCGGCGAGTTGCTCACGTCCATGAACGCATCGCTGGGGCAGGGAGTGTTCGCTGCGGTGGCTGGCAGCGCCAGCGTTAGACAACCCAGAACCACAACGGCGACAAGCAGGGATCTCGCGTGCATGTTATTCAACCTCCCAAGCCCAGTCGAGTCAGGCGCTGGTACCCACTTTCGAACCAAGCTACCCTTCCAGACGACGACTGGATCGCCGGTGTTTCCGAGCGGGGACGCGACAGTGGCGATGTTGGCGCACTATTGCAAACCCTTTACGATTTCCGTTGTAGTTTCCGCACGATCGGCTCTCGGGGAGGAAGGTTGCCTGAATCGCAAGCACACCAGCACTAGCGGGCCTCGGCCTCGTTCATCAGAACCGTTGTATTCGCCACTAGGTTTCGAAGGACTTGCATGCCGTCAGCATCGGAAGTGCCACCCGCGAATTCAATTCCATCGAACAGTCTGTCTAGCGAGCGACGCACTCTGGCATCGATGCCGCCGACTATGAGGCGGCGGTCCGCATTGTTGCCGTCAGGGAGCTGCAAGGGTTTGAACTCTCCGTAAGCAGCGGCAGACTTGATGTGAAATGGCGTGCGAGATCCCTTAGAAGATCGACTCCAAGTTCCTGATACGTCGAATGTTAGGGAACCTGGAGGGGATCCCCGCTCGCGAGCCACGAGGTAATGCGCTCGGCAATACTCCGGATCGGTAACGACCCGGCTCTCGAGGAATAGCTCCTGTGGTGCCGCTATGTCTTCCACGTACGAAGCAGCGATCTTCGATTCGTTGGGGATCAGGCTGCTGTGCCCGGCGTATACGCGCTCCGGCTCGAGCCAGCGCAGCAGCGATGCTCGGGGCGCGGGAGGGGGCACCAAGTGGCAGGGAACCAGTTCGAGATTGCGGGTGACGATCCGCCCGCTGTCAACCCGCAAGTGATAGCCCTGAGCCGTCCGAACCGTCCAGCCGCGATCCTGGCGCGGCTGGGCCGTCCCCCAATCCCAGTCCAGCGTGTAGCGGACTTCCTCGCGCAGAATCGGATCTCTATCTGTGACCCTCGTGTCAATGAGCACGTCCGCGCCGATCGGCACGCCCGCTATGCTCCAGACCGAGTGGTCGTTGCTGCTGAATTCCACCTCAAGGCGATTGATCCCTTCGCGGAGGAGTTTCGTTGAGAGATGGTGCCACGGCGAGTACATGCGAGCCACTTTCACGCCATTGACGTACAGGTGCGCGTGGCCTTCATTGGAGACCGGCAGCGTGTCCACGCTCTGGGGCGTGAAGCGGAAGTTTTCCGTTTCCAAGAAGATATTGAAGCCGTCCATTGAATCGGCGGCCATGTGGATGCGCATCGACGGGGTCGGTTCGGCCTCGTCAACTTCGATCAACGGGTGCTGGGAATGGTCGACCGGCGGCAGGAACAAATCCTGCGGCCGAGCGGCGATCACTGCAATGATGGCCGAGGCCATCAGAGCGGGGCGGATCACCCGCACTTGTTGTCGTCGCAGGGCCTGAAGCACAGCACCTTGTGATCCGGCGTCAGAGTGCAGCCGACAGCGTCCTCTTCGCTTTGGCCGCAGCGGAAGAAGCACTCCGGCTCGCCGGGAGGGGCTTGATTCTGCCGCTGGCGCCTGGGCGGCTGGGTCCTCCCCATGGACTCCATCAGCTTGGCGGTGTCGACCTCCAGCGTCCGTGCGGAAGCGGCAAGATTGATCGGCTTGATGCCGCCTGGCTCTACGCGCAGGGCCTTGGCCACCGAGCTCGCATCCTTATTCAAAGCCTCTGCGACGGCCTGCACTTCTTCTGGTCGCGGCCGGGGGCTGGCTGGCGGGCCGCCGCCTCGCTGTCCCGCCCTTGGGGGCCGGTTCGCGCCAGGGCCGGGGCCCGGTCGACCGCCTTGCTGGCCGGGCCGGGCTTGGGTGAGTTCAGGGCGCCGTCGACCGCGAACGGGCCCACCCGTTGGGGTGCCGGAGAAGCATCCGAGGATGTAGGGCCAAGTCTCGGTCACGTGGTAGTGGTAGTCACCGTCAGGTCCGGTGTGTCCGTTGCACGCGTCGAGATACTCTGGACCGTCCTTTTCGACGTATTCGTAGGCGTCCCAAGCATCTTGATGCGGCTCGCGAACTTCCTCCCAACTGCTGCGAAAGCGCAGCACCTTGCTGCAATCGCCGTCGGCACAGCCCCAAGGCCCGCGGATCGGGATGCCGTCATAGCCAAAGCCCAGGACCGGTGACGGATCGCCGTCCTTGGCGCCGATGCTAAGGCAGCGCTGCACCATGGCGTGATAGTGGTACTCCAACGCCGTGTGGCCCATGCAGGCATCCATGATCGCGTTGAACACCGGATCGCCGAACTGTTCCTCCGCTGGTACGGGGCCTTCGTTCGGGCCGAAGATTACGATGCCGTTGACCGCTACCCCAATGCCGCCAAGCAGGGGGATCGGGATGGGTGTTTCAGCCAGGTCGGGCTTTGCGGGCAGACGGAATTCGTTGTTCCGTTCCAAGAGCGGGTTCGGAGTCACCTGGACGAACTCGTAGTGCGGGATACCGTTGGACCGCACCACCAACTGATCGCCTTCACATGTAGCTTCGACGCGAGGCCGCGGATAGGCGGGGCCGGCTCCTGGCGCTTCGGAGACATCGAGGAATGCGTCAGCCATGCATGGGTCCGACTGCGCTGCACCTAGACTGGCCAGGGCAAGCAGGATCAGTGGAATTCTAAACATCGCGATCATCCTCAGTGCGCATCATACCTTGAATCGCTGCGGTTTCCTGAGACTCGAGCGGGCTTCGGATGCATGGCTCGCGGGACGACCGGGCAACCGAGTAGATCGGAACAGTACAGCCAGTCCTCGGAAGCGTCGATGCAGGCGTGGTGTGTGGTCGCCAGCGGCACGCACGCGAGAACGGTGTGCAGTCGGCGTGCTGCGTGGGGCGACTGCCGAGCCCGCAGGTCGCGGCAGGCGGTTCCGTTCACGAAAGCAGGCCCGTCCTCGGCTGCTATTCTTGGCCCCGTGACCCGCTTTGCAGTCATCTGTCTCCTGCTAATCCCGGGTGCCTTGCAAGCCCAGCGGCCGCTGTCCGGAACCGAGCCGAACCTCGTCGTCATTCTGGCGGACGACCTCAGCTACCGGGACCTCAGTATCTGGGGGCAGAGCCGCTTCTCGACTCCAAACCTGGATCGGCTCGCGGCGGAAGGCGTTCGCTTCACACAAGCGTACGCCGGCGCCCCGGAATGCGCTCCTTCCCGAGGGACGCTCATGACGGGGCTGCATACGGGGCACGCATCAGTTCGCGATAACAGCAGCGCGAGAGGGCAGGACCATTTGGCGGACTCGGACGTGACGATTGCCGAGATGCTGAAACAATCGGGGTATGCGACCGGCTTCTTCGGGAAGTGGGGAATTGGCCTTCCCGACACTCCGGGGACGCCAGACAAACAGGGTTTTGACGAGGCATTCGGATTCTACGATCAGCGCCGCGCCCACACGTTCTTCCCCCGCTACCTCTTTCGCAATGGACGCAAGGTCGACTATCCGGGGAACTTCGGTTTCGACATGCGCCACATGTACGAGGACAACCAGACACCGCCCAGATCCAGAGACTCCCCGGCCCACTACGACAGCGACGGCCTATTGATTCCGCCCGGCGTCGCGGACCGTTCGCGGGCGGTCTATTCCGAGGACGTGCTCGAGGACGCGGCCATCGGCTTCGTGCGTCGCAACCGGGACCGCCCGTTCTTTCTCTATTTTGCGACCCAGTTGCCCCACGGGCCGGTCGTGACCGACGCCCTCGGCTCTTTCCTGAACCGAGCGGACTTTCCTTCGACCGCACACAAGGAGTGGGCTTCGATGGTGTTGCGGATCGACAGGTTTGTGGGTGAGCTGGCTGACCTGCTCGGAAGCCTCGGGATCCGAGACCGCACTCTCGTGGTATTCGCGTCGGACAACGGCTACTCGATGTGCGGGTACTTCGCGCGAGGGAACCAGTCCGCGAATTGGCCGGACGATCCTTTCTTTCGAAACAAGGGGCCCTTTCGCGGAGGGAAATTCTCCCTGCTAGAAGGGGGCATCCGCATCCCCTTCTTCGTGAACTGGCCCGGCGCGATCAAGGCTGGCGTGTCTAGCGTGCCCGTCTGGCTCGTCGACCTGCTTCCGACATTCGCCGACTTGGCCGGAACCAACCCTGTCCCACCAAATGACGGGTCTAGCCTCGTCCCGCTGTTGAGCGGCGATCCAGGGAGGTTCGCCTCAGACAGGCCCCTGTATTGGGAGAATGCGAGGGAGCAGGCGGTCCGTATGGGTCCGTGGAAGGCCTACCGACCAACTCCCGATGAACCTATGGAGCTGTTTCTGGTCGAGGAAGACGTCCGCTGCGAACGAGACCTTTCGCTCGCCTATCCGGACGTCGTCGCCGAAATGGAGCGGATCATGCATCGAGAGCACGTCGACCACCCTTGGTACTGGAACCCTGCAGAGACATCGGCGGACTTTCGGCGCAAGGAATCGCTGGCGCGAGACCTAGGCCAGTTGCAGGTGGCAAGGCAGGGCAATTCCAACCCGTGACCTCGCGGCTCGAATAGAGTACGGCAGCCGAGCGGCAACGCCACGCGCCTCCCTGCTTGAGCAGGGCGCTGGGTCTCGTCGGCGGCCACGTCGTAGGCCACAGACTGAGGCATCGGCCTCACAGTGCGCTCAAGGGGCCTCAGAGCTGCTCAGCCGCTCGCTTTGCCTGCTGGAGGTTCGCTCCGAGAAGGTCTGTTCCTTGCTGGGCTGCCCTCAGCCAATGGCTGCCAACCAAGCCTCGGAGACGCCTTTAGGAATTTCCCGAGGCAAGGGGCCCGACAGGTGAGCCAGCCACGACCGAGACCGGCTCGGTCTGGGGTCACCGATCAGCCGCTTCGACCCAAGGGGGCTTGGTGATTTCCTTCCAGCCATCGACCGCTCCACCGCCGCGTCCTGGCGGCGTTCTGGCGCCCTCGCCACCAGCATTAGGAGGCGGCCGGCCTCCCGGACGACCCCGCCTAGGGCCTGGGGGAGGAGTCACGTCTGGTGCGATCGTGGCTGTACGAGGGAAACTGTGCAGCTGCTCCCGCATTGCCTCGAATCTTTCCGGCTCCACTTCTGCCAGATCTTCACGCTCCTCCGGATCCTTATCTAAACGAAAAAGATGCGCGACGCCACTGCCACCTCTGGGCAGGGGCTCAACGTACTTCCACATCCCGTCAATGAGCGCCACGCTATCGAACACGCCGACTACGTAAGGCTCGCTGCGCTGCACATTCTCGCCGGTCGTGAGGGCTGACCACATGTCGACGCCGTCGAGTTCAGCGCCTGCATCTAGGTCGCTTCCGGTGGCGGCCGCGATGGTCGGGAACCAGTCCGCGACGGTCATCATTTGAGTGAACGTCTGCCCGCCCTCGATGCTGCCAGGCTTCCAAACTGCGGCGGGGACGCGAATTCCGCCTTCAAACGCCCCACCCTTGCCACCTCGGAGCGGGGAATTGTCCGCGCCCAGACGGACGGCACCACCGTTGTCGCTACACCAGGCAATCAACGTGTCATCGGTTAGGCCCTCTTCCTCTAGCGTCTCTAGGATCCCGCCGACCGCTCGATCCATCTCGCTCACCATCGCCGCGTAGGTCCGTCGGCGCGGGTTCTGGATGGAATCGTATGCGGACACCGACTCTGGCGGGGCTTGCAACGGGCCATGCGGAGCATTGAATGCAACGTACAAGAACAGCGGCTTCGCCTTGTCACGGTCTGAGATCACACGCTCCGCCGCTTTGCCGATCAACTCGGTGGTGTAGCCCTCCTCGTTGAGCACCTTGCCATTGCGATGCCAGTCAAGGCCACCATCCCAGATATGCGTCCAATAGTCGACCGCGGGCCCCAAATGACCGTATGACGTGTCAAAACCTCGGTTGTAGGGGTGGTATTTGATGTGCGCCAAGCCTAAGTGCCACTTGCCTACAAGCGCTGTTTCGTATCCAGCGGCCTTGAGCACATCCGTCAAGAGGCGCTCTGTTTCGGGAAGCCCGCCTATAGTCTCGATTGGCCGGTCGACTCCGAACCGCAGGGGGATACGGCCGGTCAGCAATGCGGCTCGCGTAGGGCTGCACAGAGGGGATGCGTAGTAGCGGTTGAGTTGGATTCCGCGCTGGGCAATCGAGTCGATGTGCGGGGTGCGGATCTCGCTCCCGTGGTAGCCGACGTCATTCCAGCCAAGGTCGTCGGCCATCATGAACACCACGTTGCTCGTGGCCAGCAGGGGCGCTGCGAGCATCGCCATGCCGATAGCGACCTTGAACGGACGCGGGAGTGTTGGAAGCATGGGGTTGGCTCTACTTCTCAAGGTGCTGGCGGAAGAACTCGATGGTTTTGGCCCAGGCCGCTTTGGCGGCGGCTAGGTTGGCTCCGTCGCGGGCGGACTGCTGCCGCAGGAATCCGTGGCCGGCCCCTGCGAATTGGTGCGGTTCGTAGAATTTTCCGAATCGGCGCATCTCTCGCATAGCGTCTGGGATGCTGGCGTTGACCCGGGCATCGTCGCCGCCGTACAAGCCAAGTACCGGGGCCTCGACACGGGCCAGCATTGCACGGCCCGGAGAGGTCCCGTAGTACACGACGGCCGCGTCTAAGTCCTCCTCGTTTGCTGCGAAGTTGAAGCTCGTGCTCCCGCCCCAGCAGAACCCGACAGCACCAAACTTGCCGCTAGCAGCTGGCAGTGACAGCCCGTAACGGGCGACTGCCGACAGTCGTCGCGTGGTGTCTTCGACGCGCAGGGATCTCACCAGAGCTACCGCTTGCTGGCGATCCGCCGGAGTGCCCCCGCCATCCGCGCCATGGCCGGATAGCAAGTCTGGCGCGATTGCGATGAAGCCCTCCGCTGCAAATTGATCGGCCACCGCACGGATCCAATCCGTCAAGCCGAAAATCTCGTGAATCACCACCACGACAGGTGCTCGGGTCGCTCGCTCGGGGTACACGACCCATGAGCGGATCGTGTCGCCCCAACGGTTCGTGCCGGACCGCCCCTCGCCAATGTCGATCCACTCGCCGTGACGCGGCGAGTTGTTCAACGCATCTAGGGCGGCTTCCGCATCAGCGGGCAGGGGGCTGGTCTGGGCAGCGGCCGCTTCCCAGAGCAGGAGAGCGAGAGCCAAGCAGAGTGCCCGGCAAAGGCTTCGGTTGAATCGTGATCTCATGTCTTGCAATTGCGATCCGAACGGACCGCCCGTGTCGGCTCCGTTGCGACAGTGGGTACAACCATACAACAGGCCGAAGGTGACACACGAAATGCCGCGAGGGACTGCGCTGGACTTGGCATTTCGGGGCGCACTGGAAGTCCCCGAATTCGTTTCGAACAAGCTGGCCGGGGATGGCCCGAGCACTGGCCCGTGCTATGATTTGTGCAGACGGCGGGCATGGAGGCTGAGTTGTCAGCTTGGGCTCGCAAGAGCCCGGCGCTAGCCGGGCTGGTCCGCTTAGGCCCGTAGCTCAGTTTTGGTTAGAGCGCTACCTTGACACGGTAGAGGTCAGCGGTTCGAGTCCGCTCGGGCCTACCATTTCGCAAACCGGGTCAGAGCTCCGCTCCGGCAGTTCTCAGGTAGTCGACGACCGAGTCTTTGCAAGACTTCGACGCCCAATAGGCGTCCTCGGTGCCCCAGCTATCCATCTGAAACCATCCTTGGAAGCCACCCTCGTGTAGGATCGCGCAGAGGCTGGGGATGTCATACACACCTTCGCCGCAGGGTAGATGCCTCGACGTGCCAACCCCTCCGTTGGGAAACGGGCGGAGGGTGGAATCTCCGTCGCAGAACTGGACATAGCCGACCCGGTCGACGCCAAGGTCAAGCAGCAAGTCTTGCGGGCGTCCGACCGCTCCGCCCAGCACATCGAAGTGAGACGGGTCGAAGATGACCTTGAACTCCTCCATCCCGACTGCGTCGAAGAGCTTGTGATAGCGCTCTACAGAGTTGACGATCAACGGCGGCTCGCCCTCGATCGCCAGTACGATTCCGTGGTCGACCGCATATTCGCAAACAGGCCTTATGACCGCCGCCAGCCGCTCGATCACTTGATCCTCGCTTGTCCCGCCTGGCGGACGACCGGCCGACCACAGGCCCATGCAGTCACATCCGAACTTGCCCGCGAGATCGACCTGCTGCTTGAGCTGGGCGGTGTATTCGCTTCGCTCTGAAGGGTCGTCAGACAGCGGGTTGACGCCCCGGATTCCGGCTTGGATGGAGAACACCTGCAGGTCGTAGGACTCAATCTTCTGGCGAGCCGCCTGAATTGCGTCGTTGTCTTGCGGGTCCGGGTAGCCATCCCTCCAGCTACGCCAGAGTTCGATCCCGTCGAAACCTTCGTCGCGGGCAAATTGCAGGATCTCCTCGTAGACGTAGCGCTGGCCGTGATGGGTCTCCGATGAGCCGAAGCCGTTGAGGCCAATGGCAAGTTTCCATGGGGACGCGGCCGTTGGTGCGTTGTTGGATTGGTCGAGCAGACCTGAGCACCCGCAACAGGCAAGCTGTGCAAGCACGGTTCTACGTGTTGGAGTCAGCATTGCGAGGTTCTCCAGTGTTCCGATCCTTGCTGACGGACGGCTCTACCGATCCAGTTCGGTTGGCTTGCGTTGTTAGCTCAGTTCCTCAGCGCATACGGTTGCATGCCAAACGTAGTGTTGAGCATGGTCGCACATCCCTTCGGTCAGGCCGAACCCAAGAGTTCCCAAAACTCGGATTCGGTCAAGATCTCAATCTGCTGGCCCGCTGCGATAAGCTCCTCTGCCTTGACCTGCTTACTGCTCTTGGACGCGGCCCTCATGGGGTCGGGGCCTGTCACTGCGTGGTCGCCAACCACGAGAATTGTAGTCGCGGCCTTCACATTGGCGTGGACATCGCACCCAGCTTCCGCCGCCGACCTCGCCGCTTGAGTCCGCGAAACGCCGAGCCTTCCCGTAAACACTATGCCCTGGCCGGCCAGCTGGCCATCGGCATTACCCACTCGGGCTACGGTCCGTCGTGAGTTGTTGGATGGACAACCGGGCTTGGTCGACTTCTCTCCACTTCGTGCGTTCGACTCTTGACTCCACTTGCGAATCGATGTCCGGGAGGCCCGCAGTGCCTCCAATGTGATGCAGGCCGTGGCCCTTGCGTCCTCAAGAGCGTCGTGATGCTGGAATTCGATCTTGAAGTCGCGTGCGAGATCCGCAAGACCGAAGCCCCTTCTTCCGTAACGCTCCGGCCATGTGTCGCGCACGATACGAGAACTGTCGACCCACTCCACGTCGAGCTGCGGCAGCCCGTGCTTTTCCGCAGCTTGGGTCAAGGCATGTCGGTCAAACCATGCGTGGCTGTGGTAGACCAGGGGCCGATCCTTTGCAAGGTTCCGAAGTGCGTCCCAAATATCCGGAAGTTCAGGACTGTCGCGGACACGATCGGCAGTGATGCCATGGATGCCAACATTCAAACCCAAGAAGTCAACTCTGGGATTCACGAGACGCTGCCAAGTCTCGGCGATCTTCCCCGAGCGAACTACAACCAGCCCGATCTGGCAGATACTCGACCACGAGTTGTTGGCGGTCTCGACATCGATACAGTTGAAGTCGTTTTCCATCATTGATGCGGTCTCCAGCTTCCGTGAGGCGGAATTGCGGGCCAGTTGCTCAGCCGTGCACTAGCGGTACGAAACCCAGATCGGACTGCCCCACGCGAGGGATCCGTCAGCCTGTTCAGCGCGGATGTAGTAGTAGCTCTCGCCAGGTGCCGCCGAATCGTCGCGGTATTCGAAATCAACTTCCTTGGCTCCGGAAGTGTCGGTGTAGACGATCTCGTTGTTCTTGATCAAGACTACCCGCGCGATCGGTCCGGTGCCGATGGCCTTGGCTTGAATGACTGGCTGTTCCGTCGTGGCAAAGGCGTCGCCCATGATGTGCTCGCCAATGCGCATGTCCAAGATGATGTTGTCGGTAGCGGCGTAGGTGTGGCGCCGCTTCATCGCATCGATTAGATCCTGCCGGGTTAAGTCCTTGTCGCCCGGCACCAGCACGCACGCGTACGAGTCGTGCGTGCCAACATGATCCGAACTCGCCTGCACGCCGATCTTGATCCCCTTGGCCCATGCATTCCAGACGAATCCTTTGGGCAGCCACGGCTCGCCATGGTGGTAGTAGCGCTTGTCGGGCGTTTCAGCGCGTGGAGCGCCGGGGTACTCGTAGGACGCGTGCAGGCTCTGATAGATCTCCACGATCGGCTCGACCTCTTCGTCGCTCTCGCGCCAATCCGTGCCTTGCTCTGACCCGGACGTGTGCGGTGTCGAGATGCCGCCATAGCGCCGCAAGTACGGGAACAGCACCTCTCCGCTATTGATCGAGCCGTTGCGTTCCCCGGCTTGGATCGGCATCCAGCGGACGCCCCGCTGGGCGAATACCGTGTTGCGGTGGCCGTTGGGGTAGGGCAGGCTGCGCTCAGTGCCGAACAGCGGCCAGAACCTGCCGTCGACCAGAAAGATGTCTTCGGACTTCTCGGTTCTCCACCAGTTGTATTCCACGCCGGGTACGGTGTCGCCGCCAAACTGGTGGTCGCCCACCATCATGAAGTCGAACTGTCCGGCCGTGAGCGCATAGCGGTAGAAGTCGATGAGGCCTCCTTCTCCAATGCCATCGGCCGAGATGTCAGTATGCCGGTGCAGGTCGCCTCGAAGGATCCGGTACGTATTGCCCCCAGCTTCGTAGCGGTAGGATCGGATGGCTGCGGTGTCTTGCTGCTCGTTGGCGTGGACCGGCACTGCGGTCAATTGCGGCTCGATGAAGTCGGACAGGGACGGCTTGCCCGCTCCGCGCCATGCGGCCTGCGACGGCTCGATCACGGCGTAGGAGAGGTGGGTTGTCTGAGCTTGAGGAGACCCCCGGTTCACAGAGCGCTGCGGAGAGCCGAACGGGCGTGCGTCGCGGGACCACGCGAACCACAGCTTGCCGGTGCCATCGACCGTAGCCGCTGCCCAGACGTCATTTCTGCCGTTGGTGGCATGCAACTTGGTGACGGGTGTCCAGCCGTCTTCGTCCAGGCGGGCGAGCAGCATTTCCCAAATGCCGCCGGCGCCCCAGTTGTTGTCGACTCGCGTCGTCGCGCTGGCCAAGGACCGAGCCATGGCCCAGATGTGGCCACTGCCATCAACAACCAAGCGGGCTTGTTGCATGTAGTCTTTGGAGGCTGCTGGCACTCGGTCCATGAATCCAGTAGCCTCGGCGACGCGATCACCTTCTAGCACGGCGACCTTCGCTGATCGCACGCGGTACAGGCCAGCTCCACCGCCGGGCCGGAAACGCTGGCTGCTCCAGTCCTTGCCCCAGTTTGCTTCGCCGTGATCCCATGCGATCCAGAGCCGGTCTGCCGCGTCACAAGCTAGCGACACATTGGCGTCGAACCCGAGCGAGCGGGTCACTTGGCGTTGGGCCTGCCACGACCCGTCCGAATCGCGGCGGCGCACGTACACATTGAAGTCGCCGGAGTGGTATCCGTCCCAGCCAACCCAAACGCCGCCGGCCGAGTCGGCTGCAATGGCGGGAGCCCAAATGTCCGCGCTGGCGTCGGAGATCGCTAGCTCCTCCGACCACTCCGACCCATCCCACTGCGAGTACAAGACTTGAGCGACGCGATCACGGAAACCCTGCCAGACCACGTGAACGTTGCCTTGGCTGTCCGCCGCGGCTCGGTGGTAGACGTTCTGCCCCTTGCTCGCGATGCTGATGGTCTCCGAGAGTTGGCCATCGCTAAGCCTGCGCGAGAAGATTCCCCACGAGCCACTCGGCGACTTGCCCGACCAAATCACGACCAGGCCGCCCGCGGCGTCCGTGGCGATCGCGGTGCGGAAATTGTCGCCGTAGTCGTCCGGGGAGACCTGCGTCGGTGCGCTCCAGCCCGCGCCTTCCCAGTGAGCGAGCCAGACAGCATCTCGTTCGTCTCGGTAGGAAATCCACGAGATCCAGACGGTGCCGTCAGCATCAGTGGTTAGGGCAGGGTAGTCGTTCTCGGATTCGCCCGCCGTGATGTCTGCGGTGGTCGGAATGCGCTGGGCGGATGCCGTCCCGTCGAGGAACTCCAGAGTCTTGCCGAACGGGAGTTGCCTCAGCGGAAACGAGAACGAACCTTGCTCGGTCGAGACTTGGACTTCCGACGCCTCTGCAGCCTCGAGGGTGGCCACCACGCCGTTCGGAATCATGGCGAACGGCCGCGTATGGACAGGGTCGTAGCCGCGCTGGGTGGTGGAATCCGCATAGCGCGTCACGCGATTGGTTAACTTCCAGCCGTCTTGGCCCACGATCTGATCTCGGCCCTCAAAATGGACCCCTGTGACACGCAGCACGCGGCCGCCGGTAACTGCTACCGATCCGTCCCAGCGTTGCGGCGTGTGCCGGTCGGTGCCGAACATCAGCCGGATCGAGACCTGCGACTCACCCTGCTGCGCATTAATGACCTGCGGTGACTGCGCTAGAGCCGGGCTAGCCAGCAGCGTCGCCGCAAGCGCTAGCAAGGTGCCGGAGAAGTTCATGGTTTTGTGATCGCTAGCGCTCCGTCGCGTTGAGCCAAGTTGTGTGCAAGCCTTGGAGCCGCTTGACTAGATCTGGCTGGTCGGCGGCATGGTTGACCGATTCCGGCGGATCGTCGGCTAGGTTGGCGAGGTACAGTTCGCCCATCTCTTTGCGCGGCGCGTGGCGGGACCGGAGCCCCGTGGTGTCGCGCCCGTTTCCGATCAGCTTCCAGTCCCCTTCGCGGATGGCCCACTGCTGTTGCCACATCCAATGAAACACCTCGTGCTGCGAGGGTGCATCGGCGGACTCGAGTACCGGCCAGAGGCTCTTGCCGTCCAACTCGTGGTCGGGTGGGTCGATACCGCAGAGTTCCAAGATTGTGGGGAGAAAGTCCATGTTCGAGATTGCTTGATCCCGGACTTCCCCCTGCGGGATGCGCCCGGGCAGGCTGATCACCGATGGCACTCGAATGCCGCCCTCGAACAAGCTGGCCTTGGCCCCGCGCCATTCCCCAGTGTTGCCACCCCCGCCGTTCGCGCCATAGTTGATGCCCCAGTTGTGGAACTCCTCGGTCGAATGGCCGTTGTCGCTCATGAAGATCACAAGTGTGTTGTCGCGCAAGCCCCAAGCCTCCAAGGTGTCCAATACTTGCCCTATGCGGTCGTCCGTGGTGGTGATCATCGAAGCGTATGAGCGGCGCGGCATGGCCATGCCGTCGTACATCTTGTCGAACTTCGGATCGGACTGCTCGGGATAGTGCGGCACGTTGAACGCGCAGTATAGGAAGAAGGGCCGGTCCTTGTTTTCGACTATGAAGCGCGTGGCCTCGCGCACCACAAGGTCGGGGAAGTAGCGGCCGGTCTCGTCGACTTCCTTGCCGTTGCGGTAGAGATCGTGGAATGGCGGCCGCCGGGGGTTGGAGTGCAGAAACTTGTGCTCGTAGTTGTCTATAAAACCGCCCAAATGGCCGTAGGCTTCGTCGAACCCTTGGTCCAGCGGTTGGTGCCCTGGCTTGGCGCCCAGATGCCACTTGCCCGACAGCCCGGTGCGATATCCGTGATCGCGCAAGATCTCTGCCAGCGTGACCTCGCTGGTGTACATGTTGCGGCCGTTCTCGTCAGACGGGTTGTTCGACAGCCAGTTCGTCACGCCGCCGCGCTGGGGCACTCTCCCGGTCAGCAACTGCGACCGCGATGGGCAGCAGACCGTGTGGGCGTAGGCTTGGGTGAACCGCACGCCGCGCCGGGCGAGGGCGTCGATGTTCGGGGTGTGGATATCGTCCGAGCCGAAGCAGCCCGCGTCCAACGTGCCTTGGTCGTCCGTGTAGATGATGACCACGTTCGGCTTGGCCAATTGTGCGCGAGCCGAGCGGCCAGCGCATAGCGACGCACCAACGGTGCCCAGAAATGAGCGTCTTGTTAGGTCAGGCATCGCCCTATCCTAACCGACCGGCGCCAGCGGTAGAAACTTCCAAGCGCCTTCCAGCGCGGCTCGGAAAACTCAGTTCAGCCTCCAACTCGCAGTGCCTGAGTTAAGGTCGATCCCTCCGGCACGCATGCGAAGGGTCCAGCACAAGGGGACGTCCACGAAGTTTGCGTTTACGGAGCACTGTCCGTGCGCGAGTGAGGCGGCTCTGCGATGGTCACTATCTGATTGGCTTCGAAGTCGCCGGCTTGGCTGGCGTGACCGGAAGGCCACAGGATCTCGATCTCCGCAGACCGCAAGGCGCCCAATCCAAAGTGCACGCGCAGGTCGCCTTGCGACAGGTACCCACCTCCGCTGCGGACTGCCGCAGTGCGCTGGAAGCCATCCGCCCGGACAGTCACCCGGGCGCCGATGGCGTCGCTGCCCGACTCGGTGGTCGCTCGCACGACCAACCAGTTCGCGGAGTGTTCGGCGCGGTCTTGCAGCAGGGATGGAGTCCGACCGATATTGACGACCACGATCTCCTGGTCCCCGTCATTATCGAGGTCACCAGTAGTAGATCCCCGGGACGCATGCAGGGTACCGAAGGCGCTCCCCGCCCGCGCCGAAATCGGGTGGAACTTTCCGTCGCCTCGATTCCAGAACAGAAGGCGCGGTTGGGCAAACGTCTCGCCGGTGCCGGCGTTGTCCACGCTTGGCGCGACATGCCCGTTGGCCACGAAGATGTCAGGCCAGCCGTCAAGGTTGAAGTCTAGGAAATCGGCGCCCCAGCCGACATGTGCCGTCGCTGTTGCTAGGCCCGCCATCACCGTTGCGTCTCGGAATGTCCCGCCGCCGGTGTTTCGGTAGAGGGTGTTGGTATCTGCCGCAAAGTTGGTCACGAATAGATCGCTGCGACCGTCGCCGTCATAGTCCGCTGCCGCCACTCCCATTCCCGCTTGCTCGTGGCCGTCCTCGTTGTAGGCGGCACCGGAAAACAGACCGATCTCTTCAAACGTACCGTCGCCAACGTTCCGAAACAGCAGATTGGCAGTTGAGTCGCAGGCTACGAAGATGTCAAGCCAGCCATCGTTGTCGAAGTCGGTGCTGATCACTCCCAAACCGTGATAGCGCTTTGCAGCCGCGACACCTGAAGCTTGGGAGACGTCTTCGAAATGGCCCTTTCCGTCGTTGGCAAAGAGCGACATTGACTCGGCGGCTAGCCCTCGCGGCCCGCACGGTATGGGCGCTCCCTTCCATTCGCATTGAGAAGCTTCGCCCGGCAGGGGAGTCGTGGCTCGGTCAAAGTCGACATAGTGGGCCACGAACAGGTCCAAATCCCCGTCGCGATCAAAGTCGAGAAAGCTACAGCCGGTACTCCAGCGGTCTGGCCTGCCCGCCACTCCCCGCTCCCCGGCTTCGTCGGCGAACCCTGTGCCGCCGAGGTTGCGTAGCAGGGAATCCGGGCCCCAGTGGGTGACGAACAAGTCCACAAAGCCGTCTTGGTCAAAATCTCCGGCGCACACTCCTTGCCCCCAAGCTGTGTTCCGGAGGCCCGTCTCGGAACTGACATCGTTGAAGCGCAGATTGCCGTTGTTGTGATACAGCCGGTGTGGTGTGGCCGTGGCGTTCGCAGCTGAGTTCACGGTGCCCACAAAGAAGATGTCCAGCAGGCCATCGTTGTCGAAGTCGATTAGAGCGACGCCGCCTCCTGTGGTCTCGGTCAGGTAGGTCATCTCGCCCGGCAGTGCGGGATCTCGGCCTAGTGACAAGCCCGCCTCGCGCGCAATGTCGACAAATTCAGTCGGTGGCGGGACGAGCCCGTCCGGCAGGGGAAGCGGCGGCTGAGCGCTCTTTTCGGACGAGGCCATGCTTTGGGCCGACACGTGTCCCGCTGCAAGGGCAAGTGTGACCGCTGCAGCGAGCAAGCACGCGCAAGACTGTGGTGGGTGCACGGTGGTTCTGTGAAACTTACGCAATGTGTGGATTGGAGTTGACGCCTACCGCGATGCAGGTATATACTTCACTGCGGATGGTCGGGGTTAGATGCGAAGTAGGTGAGCTTCGCCGCTTTCTATCTTGGCACTCGAGTCATAGGGGGAATCATGTCAATCGTTCATAAACTTCGCGGATCGCGCGCCATCAGGACAGCGTTCCTGTTGGCTTGCGCTCTGACCGTCTTCGCGGGCCTTGCGTTCGGCCAGGCCTCCAGTTCCGCCGTGAATGGAACGATCACTGACCAGCAAGGGGCCGTAGTGCCTGGCACGGAAGTGATCCTGACCAGCATCGAGACTGGTATCGAGCGCCGTGCCGAGGCCAACGCGGTGGGCCGCTATGGGTTCGTCAGCGTCCTGCCGGGCTACTACACCATCGAGGCGACGGCGGAGGGCTTCCGAACATCGGCAGTCGAACCGTTCTCGCTGGTGGTCAACCAGACGGCGACGTTCGATGTTGTCCTCGAAGTCGGCGCAGTGACCGAGTCGGTAACGGTCGAGGCGATTGGTGCTCAGGTCCAGGCTTCCTCGTCAGAGTTGGGCACGGCCATGACCGAACAGCAAGTCGTCGACTTACCGCTCAACGGGCGCAACTTCACGCAGTTGCTGATGCTCACACCCGGGGCCTCGCCTGTGAACGTGGCGCAGAGCAGAGGCGGCTTCGGCAGCACATCGGTGGGCACGTTCAGCTTCCCGTCGATCAATGGCCAAAACAACCGCAGCAACCTGTTCCTCACCGATGGTGTGAACAACCAAGGCACGATGACCGGCACCTACGCTGTGCCGCCGATCTTGGATGCCATCCAAGAATTCAAGGTGCAGTCGCACAATGACCTCGCCGAGTTCGGTGGGGTGACCGGCGGGGTGGTGAACGTTGTGACCAAGTCGGGGAGCAACGAGGTCCACGGCAGTCTGTGGGAATTCATGCGCAATGACAACTTAGACGCCCGCGACACGTTCCTGGAAAACAAGGCCGCCCTGGCGCAGAACATGTTCGGCGCAACTGTCGGCGGCCCGATTGTCAGGAACAAGACCTTCTTCTACGGTGCTTTCCAAGGCTTCACCAACCGAGGGCCTGCGAATCGCAACTATCGCGTGCCCACGGCCGCGAATAAGGCCGGCGACCTCAGCGACTCAGCCCGGCAGATCTACGATCCATACTCGACGAGGAACGGACCCGACGGCAATGCCATCAGGGATCCGTTCCAAGACAACATGATCCCGGCCAGCCGGCTAGACCAAGGTTTCCTGTACTACTTGGATCAGACGGTGCCCGCGCCGATTGACCTTGGCACAGACCTCGGCAACCTCAACCAGCGCGACACGACCGGCACGAAGTTGGATCAGTATGAATACACCGGACGGGTCGACCATCACTTCAGCGAATCCGATACCACTTATGTGCGCTACAGCGCACAGGACAACTATCGGATCGGCTCGGGGGGACGCCAAGGCTTCACGAGCTTTGTGGACATCGTGAACCTGAACGTGGCCGCGAACTGGGTGCACACTTTCGATCCGACCAGCATCATGACGGTCTCGTTCGCGAGGACCGACGTCCAGCGGGACACCGGCAATTCCTTCGACAACATTCCCGGCGACTTCATTTCCTCGGTCGGTTGGAACCCCGACTTCGCAGGAGGCTTCCGCGGCGGGGAAGCGTACGTGCCCAATGTGGGCGTGGCCCAGTATTTCGGCGGTGGCGAGCGTATCGGTTTCACGCGCACGAGCGACACTTGGCAGTACAAGGGCGACTACACCAAGATCATGGGCAGCCACACGCTCAAATTCGGTGCCGAATACAACATCATCGGCCACTTCGGCAGGACCAACGACCATTCGAACAACTTCTCCACCGTAGGCACCGCTAGCCCCGACAACCCCGGTGGCACAGGGCATCCTCTGGCGTCGTTCCTACTGAATGTGCCCAATGCCTGGTCCAGACGCGACTTCCACAAACGCGCTCGGGGCGGGGCGCTGTACTCGTTCTTCGCCCAAGACTCGTGGAAGGCCACGTCCAGACTCACGATCAACTTCGGCGTGCGAGTTGACAAGACCGCGCTGCCGCAATTCGGCAACCCCGAAGAGAACACGGTCGAGTTTGGCAACATCGACTACAACGAAGGTATCTACTGGATCACGGCGGCGCCGCCCACCTGCGCGGTCAAGGGCGTGGCACCCTGCCTGCCAGATCCCAGCGGCGCATTGCCGGACCGAGTCCAGGTAGCGAGCCAAGGCTACGTGCAGGAGCCCTGGCCTAACAGCTGGCAGCCGCGCCTCGGTTTTGCCTATCGATTGAACGATCGCACGGCGATTCGCGCCTCCTCGGGAATCTACTTCGACAACTTCGCCGGAGTGACGCAAAACACCCAGAACCTCGGCCACACCTGGCCGGATGTCGGGCGAAAGCTGCAGAACGGGACCAACCCGGCCGATTCGATCCCCGACGTTTCGGCCAAGAACCCGGCCCCCACGGGCATCCTGCCTACGGCGACGCCTTACAACCAAGGCGCTTGGTATTCCGACCCGCGCATGAAGAACGCCTACTCGATGCAGTGGAACTTCGGCATCCAGAGGCAACTCGACGATGCGACGATGCTGCAGATCAACTATGTTGGGTCGGGTAATCGGCGCCAGCCGCTAGGCACGTACTACAACGTGGCGCTCACACCGGGCAAGCGCTCCGAGGCGCGCCAGAGGGCTCCGTTCCCGCTCTTCCGGGCGAACAACTACCTCACCTCTTGGGGACGCAGCAACTATCACTCGCTGCAGACCCAATACAACCGGCGGTTTTCGAAGGGGCTATCGTTCATGGTCAACTACACGTGGGCCAAGTCGATCGACATCGGTTGCACGGGCTGGTTTGTGGAGAGCTGCTCCGTGCAGAATCCGTACGACTTCAACATGGACCGCAGCGTATCGGGCATCGACCTCACCCACAACCTGAACTTCAACTGGGTCGTCGAACTGCCGTTCCGCTCGTCGAACGCGGCCCTGAACGCGATTCTCGGCGGCTGGAAGTTCAACGGTCTGGCGCTGTTCACTTCGGGCCAGCCCTACACTCCCAATGTCAACGGCGACATCGCCGGGACGGGTATGCCCAACGGGCGCTACCGGCCCGACTATGTGGGAAACCCGAATCCGGCGAGTCCCACGACGGCCGAATGGCTGAACAGCAGCGCGTTTGCAGTGCCGCAGGCGGGCACGTTCGGCAATGCCGGTCGCAACAGCTTGCGGGCAGACGGCATTAACAACGTCGACTTCTCGTTCTTCAAGATCTTCTCGATCAAGGAAGACCTGCGGGTCGAGTACCGTGTCGAGTTGTTCAACGGCTTCAACTCGCCGCAGTACCGGGCGCCATCGGCGAACATCAGTAGGGGGAATTTCGGCCGAGTGCTCGGCACGGCGAACCGCGCCCGCCAGATCCAAATGGGCCTCAAGGTGTATTTCTAACGAATATCACCCAGTGAGCCACGCAACTATGCGGGCCCGCCGACCTTCCGTGGCCGGCGGGCCCGTTTTCTTGACGGCGGCCACACATGGCGGCCCTTCGCCGTAAGCTACTAGATACCACTGGCCATGACGTGTAGTGGCCGTACGCTATAGGCTCATGCCCGGTTGCGCTTTCACATCCCGGCTGCTTGTTGCGGCTCAGGTCGTGCTGTGCGCCGGGGTTGCTGTTGCGCAATCACCCGAGCAAGCACTGGCAGAAGCGGAGCACCAGCGTTCGATGGGCAACCCGGCAGCCGCCCTAGCCGTACTAGAGGAAGCGCTGGCCGGCCACCCGGAGCGGCCTCTGCTGCACTTCAATCGCGGCATCGTGTTGGTGGAGCAGAAACGGTACGAGGAAGCAATTACGGCCTTGCGCAGAGGACTTGCTTTCGATTCGAACCATGCCGGAGCACGTTTGACCTTGGCGAAGGCCCTCGTCAGTTCCCACCAATACGAGCTGGCACTGACAGAAATTGACCGCTACGCGGATATGGTCGGAGACGGCCTCCCAAGCTTCGATGAGCAGTACGTGAGAGGCTTGGCGCTAAGGCACGTGGACCGCTTGGAAGAATCCGAGACGGCATTGCGGGCAGCGGTAAGTGTCGATGCCGGTCATGCTGATGCGTTGTTCAACCTTGGCGCTGTCTTGGCCCGGCAAGGGAAGCTTGAAGAAGCGGTGGCGTACCTCCGCAAGGCGGCTGGCCTAGACCCTTCGAAAACAGACGTTCGCTACCAACTCTCCCAAGTCCTGAGGAGAGCAGGCGACAGCGCAGCGGCGGAGAGGGAACTGACAGAGTTCCGGCGCTTGCGAGCGCAGCAGCAGCAAGATGCGCGGCTTTCAAGCCTGATGCAAAGCGCCGAGCGAAGCATCTCGCAAGGACGACCCGAGGATGCCAAGGACTTGTACCAACAGGTGATCCGCCGAGACCCAGCCAACGTGGCTGCACATATGAATCTTGGAATTGCTTACGAGCAACTTGGGCGGGGGGCACTGGCTGAAGCGATGTTCCGCAAGGTTTTGGATTTGCAGCCAGACCATGCGGACGCACACCTGAACCTAGGCCTGAAACTGGCTGCGAACGGTAGCTTTGAGGATGCATTGGCCAACATGAAGGAAGCGTTACGGCTGGCTCCGGACAACCTATCGGCACGCCAAGGTTTGGCCATGGTGCTGACCCGGCTGGGCCGACCGCTAGATGCATTGCCCCACTTTGAAGCTGTTGTGCGGCTCGATCCCGACTCGGCCGACGCACGCCTCAACTTAGGCATCGCGTTGGCCGAGGGCGGACGCCAAGCAGATGCGCTCGAAGCATTCCGCGAGGCCGTGCGTCTCGCCCCGGAGACGTTTCGCCCGCACTACAACGTAGGTCGTATCTTGCAGGACTTGGGGCGCACCGGAGAAGCGCGCCAAGCACTCGAGCAAGCGCTACATCTGAACCATGCCTACGCACCTGCTCTGCATCTGCTGGGACAGATCGAACGAGCGGCGGGCAACGACGCGCGGGCCGTCGAACTGCTGAGAGCGGCGGTTGACGCGGAATCGGAGAATCCCCTGGCGCACTATGACTTGGGGTTGGCACTGACGCAATCCGGGAGCCCGGAGATGGCTGTGTCGCACTTCGAGCGTGCCTTAGAACTCGATCCGCGCCACAAGGAGTCGCTGTACAACCTAGCCCAAACCGTGCAAGGGCTCGACCCGCAGAAAGCCCGGCACTATCGGGAACGATTCGCGACTCTCAAAGCCGAGGAGCAAGACACGGACCGGGCTGGGACGCTGTGGAATTTTGCATTGGCTGAGGCGCAAAAGGAGCGCTGGGCGGAAGCCTTTGACCTCTTCCGGCAGGCACTCGCCGCGTGTGGCGAATGCCCGGCCCGGGGTCAGATCCACAAGAACTTCGGGCTAACTTATGGCCACGCGGGAGAGTTCGAAGACGCCGAGCGCGAACTCCTGCGGGCACTGGAGCTCTTACCCGGCGACACGGAGGTGCAGCAGGCGCTGCGAATAGTGAAACGATCGCGGCAATCGCAGTGAAGCGCGAGCCCGTCCGAATTTCCAGGGCTTCCCACAGGGGTGTTGTTTCAGCGAACGTTTAGCTTGGTCTCAGCACTCTCCTTGTGCCGCCTTGCGTGAGCAACGTCGTCGCTCGTGTTTCGACGCGGGCCTTTCCCAAGGCGGGAGTTGGTCGGCCGCGCCGCCTGGGTCAGCCTAGTAGCCGACAGACTTGTCCACTAAGTGCGTCAGATTCTCGCCCCTGGCAAAACGGCCGACGTTGCCCACAATCAATTCGAGTCGGCGGTCGTCCGAGCCCTTGGCGTGCGACGCCACGTGTGGAGTGATCACGATGTTGTCGAAGTCCCACAGCGGATCGTTTGCCGGTAGAGGTTCCGGATCGGTGACGTCCAGTCCGGCGCCGGCCAACTTCTGGCTGTCGATGGCCTTTACCAAGTCGCCCTTGTCGTACAGGCGGCCGCGAGAGACGGCGATGAAATATGCACCCTTCTTCATCGCCTCAAACTGCTTGGCCGCGATCATGCGCTCGCTCTCTGGAGTTAACGGTGCCGCCACGAAGACCACGTCGCCCTTCGGCAGCACTTCGTCGAGCCGATCCGGCGGCACGATCGTGGGCGCGTATACGCTGACGGGGATGTTCTTGGGATCGACGCCGATCACGTCCATGCCGAAGGCGTGAGCCCGCTGGGCGATCTGCGTGCCGATTCCGCCCATGCCAATGATGACGGCCGTCATGCCGGGCAGTTCGGTCATGCCTTTGGGGGCATCGGCGCGGGACTTCCACTGCCGCTTGTTGGGGAGGTATTCGTGCAGTCCGCGGGTTAGCGAGAGAAGCAGCGCGAAGGCGTGGTCACCGATGGTGGGCCCTTGGACCACCTTGCAGTTGGTCAGCATCACGTCACTGGCCATGAACTCCGGCCAGAACGAGTAGGCTTCCACCCCTGCGCTGACGGACTGCACCCATTCAAGATTCTTGGCCTTGGGGAAGAGTTCCTTGCTGATCCCGCCGATGATGCCATGAGCATCGACGATCTCCTTGGCAAACTCCTCGCTACTGCGCGCAGCCACGACTGTGGCGTCGTCTCCGGCCGCCTTCTGGTAGAGCTCGATTGCTGTGTCGTCGTCGGAGAAGCCGTAGCCTGATCCGCGGACCACGATCTTCTTGTCGGCCGCAAAGCTCAGGGCGGCGAACGTGAGTAAGAGTGCAAAAATGCGTTTCATCGGATTTCCTCCTCGTGGTGGAGAGTCTAGCATTGTTGCGGAGCTGCAAACTGTAGTTTCGGGCGGGAAGTGTGTGGAGGGTGCTTCGTCTAGCGGTACTTTACTAGATCTCGTCCTACTCCCAGGGCTCGAAGCCTCTATGTGATTGCAGCCACAGCAGTTACCGATCAGTACTCCAGTCCATTTTGTATTACCCTATATCGGATCTTGAGATATTTTGATCCATTTGCTTGTATTCCTGTTTCAATTCGTGTAGTATTACCCTATATGCCGTCCGTCATCGGCAAGAAAAAGGGCAACCAAGTCTACTACTACGTCGCGACCTCCGGGCGCGTCGACGGCAAGCCCCGCATCGTCCACCAAACCTACCTCGGCACCGCCGAGCGCCTCGCTCAGCTCGTCCGCGACAAAGCCGCCCCCGTCCCGCTCGAGGCCTCCGCCCGCGCTGCCGGCCTGCCCGCTGCCCTCTGGCAGGCCGCCCGTCTCTCCGGCGCCTTCGACGCCCTGCTCTCCGTCTGGCCCGCCCCCCGCAACGGCCCCTCCATCCCCCATTTCCTGCTCCTGGCCGCCTGCCACCGCATCTGTGCCCCCGGCCCCAAGACCGAGGTCGCCGACTGGTACCGCAAGTCCGTCCTCGCCCAGCTGTGGGGCTTCGCCCCCAGCCACTTCTCCTCGCAGGCCTTCTGGGACCATTTCGACGCCATCGACGTCAGCGCTGCGCTCGACCAGCCCGCCTCCGACGAACTCGAGCAAGCCCAGCTGGCCCTGCTCAAGGCCTTCCGCCAGCGGGACCTTGTCAGCCAACGCGTGCTGGCCTACGACACCACCAATTTCCATACTTGGATTGCCACCACCAACACCCGCAACCAACTCGCCCAGCGCGGGCACAACAAGCAGAAGCGCAACGACTTGCGCCAGATCGGCCTCAGCTACGCGCTCGACGGCCAGCACGGCCTGAGCCTGTGCCATCACCTCTACCCGGGCAACCTCAGCGACCACGACGAGCTGCCGGCCAGCCTCGAGCGCATCACGCGCCTGCTCGACGGGGCCGCGATCCCGCGCCAGTCGGTCACGCTGGTGTTGGACAAGGGCAGCGCGGCGCTGGACAACACGCTCGCACTGCAGGACAGCGGTCTGGGCTGGATCGCGGCGCTGCCCTGGAACCAAGCCCCGCCCGAGCTCCGCTCGCGGCCGCTCGCGGAATTGGCCGCAGTGGCTGGCGAGCCGGGCGTGCGGGTCGGCTCCCAGCGCACCCTGACGCACGGGGCCGAGTATCTGTGCGTGGTCAGGCACTCGGCGGGTTTCGCCGCCGAGCAGAACCACAGCGTGAGCCAGTCGCTGGCCAAGGCGACCCACAAGCTGCGCGAGCTGGCGCGGGAGATCGGCCAGCCCCGCGACCGCCACACGCAACAGGGCTTGGATAACCGGATCCAGCGCTGGCTGCGGCCGAATTTCGTGGGGCAGCTGCTCAGCTACACGCTGCAGCGCAGCGAGGAGGGCAATTGGGAGCTGCAGTTCGCGCTCGACACAGACGCCCTGCACCGGCTGGTGAGCGAGCGCTTCGGGCGCACTACGCTGGTCACCAACCGGCTGGACTGGAGCGCGGCCGCGGTAGCCGCGGCCTACAACGGGCAGCAGCACGTCGAGCGCGTGTTTCGGGGCCTGAAGGGCGGTGAGTGGCTGGGCTGGGGGCCGCTGTACCACTGGACCGACAGCAAGATCCAGATCCACGCGTTTTACTGCATGCTGGGGGTGTCGTTGCTGCAATACCTGCACCAGAAGGCACAGGCGGCCTGGCCGGGGCTGACGATGGAAGGCCTCCTGCGCGAGCTGGGGCAGATCCAGCTGATCGACCTGCTGTATCCGCCGCTGGGCAAGAAGGGCCCGCCGCGAGTCGCCACCATCACCTCGAAGCAGACGCTGGCACAAGCCGCTCTGGTGTCCGAACTCGAACTGGAGAAACTGCTCAAAACCGACGGTGGGTAATACAGCCGACCGTCGCCTAACGACTGCTGCACCAATACGTTACAACTGTGTTTTCTTTCCGCTCAGTAAACTACCGCTAGACGCTGCCCGGACCTGTCGTCAAACACCCCGTCGGAACGAGGGGTTTGCGCACCCCGCGGCCGCGAGCCTCCATTTGCATTGATCATGCCCGCGGGAGCGCTACAGCGCCGGACTTGACGCTGAGCCAAGAGCCTGGTCGGCCAGCACCTGGCGGCGCTTCGGTGCCCAATGATGGACGGCTAGTCTGCGAGCCTCGGCAACCGACGTGCCTGTAGATCTCCCCGATGCGCGGACGTCTAGGTCAGACCTACGCGATTCCTCGTCCCGCTGGGCCTGCCTGAGCCGCCATGCCGTGCCTGCTTGCAAGGACAATGTAGAACGAGACCCTCGTCCGCGCGGTAAGTCCCCGGAGAGCCGTGGAAACAACTCTCCGGGGTGACCGCAAAGACTATCGCTGGTGAGGGCTGGGCTGCGGCCGTTACGATAGGAGTTAGGCCATTCAGGAGTGGGAACTCATCGTGTCACTGATCCGCAGTGACGCAGCGGCAGAGCATGGAGCGGCGCACCTAGCTTGCGTTAGCGAAAGCGTTTTGTTCCAATAGATACCCGCTAGTAGTGTCAGGCAGCCGGCGTTGCCTGCAAAGGACTTGCCCATGCCGAAACCGAAATACATCACATCCGTAGATAAGATCTCGAACCTCAGTGCCGAAGATCGAGAGGCGGCGGCAAAGGTGAGCGAACGATACGTGTTCCGAACAAACGAGTACTATCAGAGCCTCATCGACTGGAACGATCCTGACGATCCAATTCGACGCTTGGTCATTCCGGACGGCAACGAATTGAACGAGTGGGGCAGGTTGGACGCCTCGTTCGAGGAACTCTACACGAAGGTCCCGGGGCTGGAGCACAAGTACGCCGACACGGCCCTGCTGCTTTGCAACGACGTTTGTGGCGCCTACTGTCGCTTCTGCTTCCGCAAGCGCCTCTTTATGGATAACAACGATGAAGTCGTGCGGGATGTTTCGGCTGGCATCGCGTACATCCGGGAGCATCCGGAGATCAGTAACGTGCTGTTGACCGGCGGGGACCCGCTGATCATGTCCACCTCGAAGCTCGAGCCGATCATCGCGCAGCTGCGCGAGATCCCCCACGTGAAGATCATTCGGCTGGGTAGCAAGATGCCGGCCTTCAACCCGTATCGGATCTTGGAAGACCCGAAGTTGCACGCAATGTTCGAGCGCTACTCCACACCGGAACAGGGCCGGATCTACGTCATGTGCCATTTCAACCATCCCGTAGAGCTAACAGCTGTGGCCAGAGAAGGCTTGCAGTGCCTGCAGGCTCACTCCGTCGTGACGATCAATCAAACCCCCATGATCCGCGGGATCAACGACGATCCGGGCGTGCTGAGCCAGCTGATGAACGAGCTCTCCTATCTGGGGGTGCCGCCCTACTACGTCTTCCAGTGCCGCCCGACAGAAGGCAACGAGAGCTATTCGGTGTCTGTCGAGAACGCTTACCGCATCTTCGCGAAGTCGCTCGAGCGGATGTCCGGGCTGGCCAAGCGGGCGCGCCTGGCTATGTCGCACTCGACGGGCAAGATCGAGATTCTTGGGCTAACTGACGAGAACGTGCTGTTCAAGTACCACCGCGCAGCGGACCCGCGCAACACGGGCAAGATCCTGATTTTCCGCCGCAACCCGGAAGCGCACTGGTTCGACGACTACATGGAGTCAAGGGAGTACTTGCCTTCGAACTTGGTACATATCGAGCCTGTTCTAGTAGCGCAGTGACGGATTGGCGCTCTTGCGATCCATAGCGACGGTCCGTCCCAGCCTCCGAGGTGCGAGCGGCTGGCCCATATACTGATAAATTCTGCTCCCCATGCAATGGTTTCGTGCATCCGAGCCATCTCCCTCTGGCCGGTACTACTTTGCACGCTCGCTCACGCTCGGGCGACTTGGGCTGGTGGGTGTGGCACTCGCCTTGGCGTCCGCTTGCGGCCTCGAGGCAGATCGAACCGCCGCTCCAGACCCGCTCGTAGACTGCGAGCCCGGTGAGGGACCGCGCGATGCGCGTTGCGGCTGGATACCGGTCTACGAAAACCGGACTGCGGCAGCCGGGCGCCAGATTGAATTGCGCGTTGTGGTGTATCCGGCTCTCAGCCGGGATCGGCAGCCTGATCCTCTCTTCGTGCTGGCCGGCGGGCCAGGGCAGGGTGCCGCTCAGGTCAGCGCCGCGGTTGCCGGGGCGTTCGGCGATGTGCGCCGAGAGCGCGACATTGTCTTCGTAGACCAGCGCGGAACAGGGGAGTCGAACGGCCTGCCCTGCGAAACAGAAACCGACGATTTGGGCAGGCTGTTCAGCGCTGAGCACAGCATTAGCGCACTGCTGAATTGTTTGGATGGGTACGATGCCGACCTGCGTATGTACACCACTGCCATTGCCATGGACGATCTCGACGAGGTCCGGGCCTCTCTTGGTTATGAACGCATAAACCTCTGGGGCGGCTCTTACGGCACTCGCGCTGCCTTGGTTTACCTCCGACGCCATGGCGAGCACGTGCGCAGTGTCGTCTTTGACGGTGCCGTGCCAATGGCAATGACCCTGCCGGCAAATTTTTCTCAGGATGCGCAGCGGGCGCTCGACCTGCTGTTCGACGATTGCGAGCGGCGGACTACTTGCCGGGGGCGCTTTCCGGATCTTCGTCGCCAGCTCGGCGAGGTGTTGGCCAGGCTGGACAACGGACCGGTTCGAATCCCGCTGCAGCACCCTCGCACGGGCGAGGAGGCAGACATCGAGTTGCGTCGCGAAGTTGTGACGGGAGCGTTGCGCGCGGCCCTTTACAGCGCAGATGCGGCCGCAATTGTTCCCCTGTTGATCGACCAGATGCACAGCGGGGACTTCACCGGATTGTCCGCCTTGGCCGTCGGAATTGAAAGCGCTCCCAGCGAGTCCAAGATCAATTGGGGGATGTTCTTCTCGGTGATTTGCGCCGAGGATCTTCCATGGGTTGACGAAGCGGCCCGAAATTCCTCACCGTCCGGCGTGTTCAGCAACAACGAGACGCTCGGAGCATGGGACAAGATCTGCGCAGCGTGGCCTCGTGGCGAGGTAGCGGCCAACTATCACGAACGAGTGGTATCGGATGTGCCAGCCTTGGTCTTGTCAGGAGCGCTAGATCCCGTCACTCCGCCGCGCTGGGGTGACGAGTTGGCTGCGGGCTTCTCTAATGTGCGCCACGTCGTGGCACTGGGGACAGGCCACGGCGCATCGGCTCGGGGTTGCGTGCCGGAGTTGGTGGCGGAATTTGTGCAAGCCGGGTCTGCGGAGAATCTGGATATTGCTTGCGTGGAAGAGCTTAAACGACCGGGCTTTTTCGTTACGCACGGCGGACCCTCGATGGAGCAAGAGAAATGATCGAAGTGCGCGATCTCCGCAAGCGCTTCGGGGACGTGGTCGCGGTGGACAGTGTCTCGTTCGAGGCCCGAAATGGCGAGGTTACAGCCCTGCTTGGACCGAACGGGGCAGGCAAGACCACCACTTTGCGCTGCATCTACGGGTTGATCCAGCCGGCGGCCGGAGAAGTGGTCGTTGATGGCGTGGATGCGATCGCGCAACCTTTGGACGCTCGGACTCGGTTAGGCGTGCTGTCTGAAGCCAAGGGGCTCTACCCGCGCCTGACACCTCGCGAGCACGTGCGCTACTTCGCCCAACTGCAGGGCCTGCGGCGCGACGAGACCGAGGCCCGTTGCGACGCCTTGGTCGAACTGCTCGACATGGGAGACTTCGCCGACAGGCGCGCTGCGGGCTTATCGCACGGCGAGACCACCAAGGTTGCGCTTGCGCGGGCTTTGGTGCATGACCCGGCCAACATCCTGCTGGACGAACCGACTACCGGGCTGGACGTGATGAGCACCCGTGCCGTCCGCAGCTTGATCGGCCAACTGCGGGACCGGGGCAAGTGTGTGGTGTTCTCGAGTCACATCATGCAGGAAGTGGCGGTCGTAAGCGACCGGATTGTCATCGTTTCAGCGGGCACCGTAGTTGCCAGCGGCACGCCCGCAGAATTGAGGAGGTCGACTGGCGTAGACGACCTTGAGGATGTTTTTGTCGCCTTGACAGGGCACGACGGAGCGTCCGGATGAAGCATCTGTTGGCGGCACTCCTAGTGGTGTTGCGGAAAGAACTTGTAGACGGCGTTCGCGACCGGCGTTCCTTGCTTTCCGTGTTGGCGCCGCTTGCCATTTTTCCCGTCGTGATATTTCTGGCAATGGATCAAGTGTCCGACCAGATCGAGCGGGCGCGACAGATTACGGTACCGGTCGTGGGCGGGGAACATGCCAGGGGCCTGATCGACTGGCTGGATCAGCAAGCGGGAGTAGATATCGAGGAAGGACCTGACGAGCCTCGCGAGGAGGTCCGCGAAGGCAATGTGGACTTCGTGGTCGTCATCCCGGAGGACTTCGCCGAGAGCTTCGCCCGTTCCAAGACGGTCGAGATCGAGATCATAGTAGAGAGCATGGACGGCAGCGTAGGGCGTGCAGTCCGCCGTTTGCGTGATCTGATTCACGGGTACGGACAGGGAATCGCCGCCCAGCGACTGGTCATCCGGGGAATTAGCCCAGATGTAGTGCGCCCCATCCGGATCGAAACTCTCGAGTTGGAGACCCAGCAGCAGCGTGCCGCGAGGGTGATTGGCTTTATGCCATTGATCTTGGTCATGGGCATTTTCGTTGGAGGCTTGCAGGTCGCGATCGATTCGACCGCTGGAGAGAGGGAGCGCGGCTCGCTCGAGCCACTGCTGGTCATTCCAGTACCGCGCCTGTCAATCATCGGTGGCAAATGGCTAGCTGCGACCGCTTTTTCGTTGGCTAGCGCCGCGCTGGCGGTGGCAATGATGTTGATGGGCTTGGAATTGAGCCCCTTGGAGCGCCTGGGCTTGCGCTTCGAGATCGATGGCGGCGTGATGGCGGTTGTGCTGGCGTCAGTCCTACCGCTGGCATTGCCGGTGACGGCGTTGCAAATGGGGGTGGCTACGCTGGCTAGGTCCTACAAGGAAGCTCAGTCTTATGTGTCGTTCCTAATGCTGCTGCCGATGTTGCCGCTGGCGTTGACTATGGGCTCGCCGATTGAAGATGCCGGCTGGAGGCTGCTGGTTCCAGTGCTCGGGCAGCAAGTATTGATTCAAGACGCGATTGAAGGCGAGGGGTTGGCGTTGGCCGACTATGCTGTCACCGCATTGGTGGCGGTCGCCTGTGCAGGGCTGTGTCTTTGGCTTACGAGCTACCTGTTCCGCCGGGAACGAATCGTATTCGGAAGATAGGCGCGAGCTACCAGCCTTGGCAACTCGTTGCGGTATGCGATGGTGCCGGACTTCAGGTGATTGTCCTATACAGCTTCACTCATGAGAGCCTCCGGTTGGAGATTCAGCTTAGACGAGGTCGTCGACAGTGACGTTGAGCGCGTTCGCGATGCGCTTCAAGGCTTTGACTGAACCAGGCTTCCTCCCATTCTCGATGTCCGACAAATAGGATGCCGCGATCCCAGCCGCCGCTGCAAGCTCGGCGGCCTTCTTGCCGCGATAGTCTCGCCAGACACGCACCGGGTGGTCTCCGTGCGCGATGTGTTTGACCAGTTCGAACGGCACAAGTTCTTGATCGGGATCTTCCAATGCTCTCTGCATCAATGCAGCATCCACGGCATCTTGATCCACAGCGTTTCGGAGTGCCTCATACTCGGCGCGCGGAATCACGGCGTACTCTTCTCCGCCGAGGGAGATGATTTGAGCGGCGAGGGTAGTCATTGGTATGCTTCTCCACGGGGCACAATATAGAGCGTTTTTTGGCGAGCGGCGCGGCAGAAGGGTTTGAATGAGGCAAGGGTGTGCAGGCCGCGCCGGTTGCTAAAAAACGTATCCTGATTCCCTAGTACCTGCATCCACGGCAAGTCGGCACGCGGCCGGTTAGAGCGGATCGGCCGCTTTGTTGGTCGCCCTTGGCTCATTGCGGTTCCATGCCTTCTGTTGCGATGTTTTTTCGCCTTAATGACTGATTTTGCTTGACTTATCGCCATTTTTGTGCGATCATAATTCGTACAGACAAGCGCTTTCCGCGCCGCCCCCTGCCATGCCCAAAAACAAGGTTCAGTTCCAGAAAGGTCTCTCCCTCCCGCTCTTCCTCGCCGACTTCGGCACCGAAGCCCAGTGCGAGCAGGCGCTCTACGATGCCCGCTGGCCCCACGGCTTGGCTTGCCCGCGCTGCTCCGGCACCAGCTTCTGCCGCCTGACCCAGCGCCGGGCCTGCTTCCAGTGCAACCACTGCAAGCGCCAAGTCTCGCTGCTAGCCGGCACCATCTTCCAAGCCACCAAATTGCCTCTGACCACTTGGTTCCTCGCCATGTACTGCCTCTCGCAGGCCAAGAACGGCCTCTCGGCGCTGGCCTTGGGACGCCAGCTGGGGGTCAACAACAACTCCGCTTGGCTGCTCAAGCACAAACTCATGCAGGCCATGCTGGAACGCGACCACAGCTACCGCCTGGAGGGCAACGTGCAGGTCGATGACGCGTATTTGGGCGGCGAGTTGCCGGGTGGCAAGCGCGGTCGCGGCTCAGAGAACAAGACACCCTTCCTGGCGGCCGTGCAAGTCACTGCCGAGGGCCAGCCGGAGTTCATGAAGCTGACCGTGCTGGAGGGCTTTAGCAAGGCCGAGGTGGAGCGCTGGGCGCACCAGCACCTCACGCCCGGCAGCACGGTGCTGTCGGACGGACTGGCCTGTTTCGGCGGCGTGGAGGCCGCCGACTGCCAGCACCGCCCGCTGGTGACAGGCGGTGGCAAGGCGGCTTGCGAGACGCCCGAGCTGCTGTGGGTCAACACGATTCTGGGCAACGTCAAGCGCTCCTTGGATGGCACCTACCATGCCTTCCGTCCCAAGTACGCCGCCCGCTACCTAGCCGAGTTCCAATTCCGCTTCAATCGGCGCTATGACTTGGCGGCCCTGCCGCAACGGCTGTTGCAGGCGGCTGCCGTGGCCCTGCCGCTGCCGCGTCCGCTGGCGATGTGCGCCGCGGCTGCCTAGCAGCCACCAGCTCGCAGCGGATCGCTCCTCAACCACAGTCTGCAACCGCACTGGCTGGCTGCCACGGAGGCGCACAAGCGGCTCTGCACAGGGCCCTAGCAGCGTCGGGCGACACTCCAAGACAGCCCGCCTTGTGGGCTGCCAGCCGTCCTCGCGAGGCGGGTGTTCGGCCCGTCTCTGCTACGCTCTCATGGGCCCTCAATGACCGCGTGCGAGCAATCGACGATTCCAGCCCGCTGCTGCTCGCATGGGATGCACGTAGTAGGGAATCAGGAAACGTATTGGACTGAACCGCCGCCGAGGCTCTGGGCTATGGGCGTTAATCGGGCCGGCGGTGGTAGGGAGTCCGGTTGGTGGGAACTCTCTGCGGTGGCGGGGGCGGTCAGCCAAGGCGTCGGCAGGCTCTGCGGGAAGCCAGAGGCAGCCTCGCAGGGGGTGCGCAGGCAATGGCATTTACTGAGGGTGTGGGGCGTTTGATCTGGTGAACGAGAGGCGTAAGATCTGTGGAATCAGTAGCTTGTGACTTAGAAAAGATTTTTTTGCGTAGGCGCTTGACTTTCGTTGCTAATTCTGGCAGGTTGAATGGGGAGGGCCCCCGCCTTGGACCCGTTGATCCAGAACCTCAAGTCGACCACCTTCTTCGGTAGACGCCTCACCCGGCGCCAGATCGCCGACATCCAGGAGGTCGTCGGCACGTTCCCCAAGCTCAGCCGCAACGAACTGGGCCAAACCATCTGCGAGCACCTGCGCTGGCAGACCCACTCCGGTCGCAACCGGATTCAGCTGGCGCTGCGCCTGCTGGAGGAACTCGAGCGGCTCTCGATCCTGACCCTGCCGCCCAAGCAGCATGCCGGACGCGGGCCCCATGCGCCGCTGCGCCCGGGCCCGCGCTCCGCTCCGCAGCCCGCCATTGCGGGGCCCTTGGCCGCGCTGACCCCGCTGCGGCTGGAGGTCGTGAGCGCTCCCGAGGCGGTCGCCAAGTGGAACGAATTCGTCGAACGCTACCACCCGCTCGGCTACCGCCACCCGGTCGGCCAGAACTTGCGCTACTTCCTGCTGGACCGCGACCAGCGTACGCTGGGCTGCCTGCTGTTCGACTTCGCGGCGGTCCGCCTCGCGTGCCGCGACCAGTGGCTTGGCTGGCAGCCACAGGCCCACCGCAAGTATCTGCATCTGGTGGTGCGCAATGCCCGCTATCTGCTGTTTCCGTGGGTCTCGGTGCCGCATCTGGCGAGCCACGCGCTGGGCTTGGCGGTCCGCCAGCTGCCGCACGACTGGCAGCGGGCGCACGGTTCGCGACCGGTTCTGTGCGAGACCTATGTCGACCCGCAAAAGCACCGCGGGACCTGCTACTTGGCGGCCGGCTGGCAGTGCCTGGGGCTCACCACTGGGGCCCGGGCGAGCGCCTCGCAGCCAGCCCGCACGCCCAAGCAGGTCTGGGTCCGCCCGCTGCACAAGGACTTCCGCTCGATCCTGCTCGACGGCCCGCCCAAGCGGGCCCGCCAGAAGCGCTCGCCGGCCCAGGCCGACGACGCCTTCGTGCAACTGTGGCAGGGCCTGATCGGAACACTCACACAGCTGGCGTCGGACCACGACCGCACCTGGGTGCGCCGCCAGCGCACGCTGAACACACTGCTGGTGGTGCTGTTCGTGTACCGCATCGTGTTCACGCCCGACAGCCAGGGCTACGCCACGGTGCTGGAGCAGTTGTGGGAGCAGTGCCGCGCCTTGGACCTGCAACTGCCGCAGCGACCGGTCACCCCGGCCGCGATCTGCCGGGCCCGCGCCAAGGTCGACGAGCAGCTCTTCCTGCGCATCCACCGCGCCGTGCTCGCCGAATTCCCCCCGGACACGCCCCACAGCTTGTGGCGCGGCCACCGCACCTTCGCCGTGGACGGCTCCAAGCTCAACCTGCCCCGCCCGCTGCTGGAGTCCGGCTACCGCACCCCCGGCCCGACGGCCTACTACCCGCAAGGCCTGCTGAGTTGCCTGTACCGGCTGCAATCCCGCCTGCCGATCGACTTCGGCCTGCATGCGCACGCCGACGAGCGCCGCGCCGCCCGCCTGCATCTCGACGCCCTCGCCCCCGGCGATGTCGTCGTCTATGACCGCGGGTATTACTCTCGCGCCCTGCTGCAGGCCCACCTCGAGCGCGGCCTGCATGCCGTGTTCCGCTTGCAGGCCAACGCCAACAGCGAGTTCCAAGCCTTCATCCAATCCGCCCAAACCGAGGCGCTGGTGTCCCTCGCAGCACCCGCCGACGCCAACAGCCCGCAGCCCGCAGCCAACCGGCCGGCCTTGCGCGTGCGGCTGGTCAAGTACACCGCCGGCCCGACTGTCTTCTCGCTCGCGACCACCCTGCTCGACGCCCAGCGCTACCGCCAGCAGGACCTGGCCCGGCTCTACCATGGCCGCTGGAGCCTTGAAGAATACTACAAGACCGCCAAGCAAATGCTGGTTTTGGAGCAGTTTCGGGGCCGCTCCGAGCGGCTGGTACGCCAAGAGTTGTACGCCCACTTCACGCTGGCG
This sequence comes from Bryobacterales bacterium, assembly GCA_965207255.1. GTDB lineage: Bacteria > Acidobacteriota > Terriglobia > Bryobacterales > UBA6623 > VXMF01. Next base: position 5,539,648 of record OZ242276.1, read on the forward strand.
GCCCTCTCGCGGCTGTTCGCCAACCACAGCGAGGAGGCCTTCCGACAGGGCCCCGACGGGCACGGGCGACCGGCTGTGCTGGCGAACTTCCGCCATACGCTGCACACGGTAGGGCACCATCTGGAAGGGCTGTTCCTGCACAGCGCCAAGGCGGTTGGCGACACTCTGCAGAAGATCTTGGACGGCATCGGGGCCAGCCGCCAGCGCCGTCGTCCGGGCCGCTCCTACCCGCGCCGTTCGCGCAAGCCCGAGACGAAGTGGAGGAACCGCAAGGCAGTCGGAAACGCCAGTGCAACCGCGGGCTGACGCCGCCGAAAATCGGGCCCGAACCCGATTTCCTTAAGTCAATGCGCTTCTGCCACTAAGTCAATGCCATTGGGTGCGCAGGGGCGTCCGGGAGAGCAGCATCGTGGCGGTCGGGACCCGTCGGCGCAGGGGTGCCGTAGCGACGGCTAAGGCGCGTCGGCGCGGGGCTGGAGAGAGTCGGGTGGGATGCGTCACGAGGTGTCCGGAGGGGCCCTCAGCGACACGTCAGTGGGCCATGCGTCGATGACCAGCATCGCGCCGCGCCCGCAGGCCGGGCAGTCGCGCAGGGAGCGACCGGTGAGTTTCTCGTACAGGGCCAGAGCAGTCGGCTTGGGTGCTTGGATCGGCTCGGGCACGGCCAGCAGGCGGCGGCACAGGGCCAGGCGTTCGCGGCAGGGAGCGGCCAGGAATCCGTAGTAGCGGATGCGCCGGAAGCCCCGCGGCAGCACGTGCATCAGAAAGCGCCGCATGAACTCTGCCGCTGCGAGGCTGGCGCACTTGCGCTTGTTGTGATGGCGGTAGTCGCGCCAATGGAAGCGGACACGGCCCTGCTCAATGGACACGAGGCGGTGATTGGCGATGGCCACGCGGTGCGTGTAGCGGGCGAGGTAGGCGAGCACGCGGGCGGGGCCGTCGAAGGGCGGCTTGGCGTAAACCACCCACTCGCGCTGGCGCAGCGCGCGCAGCCAGCGCTGGAAGGCGGGGGGCTCGGCCAGCGCGGCCAGCGGGCCCTGCAGGGTGAGTTCGCCGCGCAGGAAGGCGGCCTCGAGTTGGCCCAGGTAGAGGCTGCGGAAGCGCCGCGAGAGGACGCGCACGGGCAGGAAGAAGCCGGGGCGACAGGCGATCCAGCGTTGCCGGTCGGGAGACAGGCCGCCGCCGGGCACCACGCAATGCAGGTGGGGATGGAACTGGAGTTGCTGGCCCCAGGTGTGCAGGACGGCGAGCAGGCCGATGGCGGCGCCGAGGTGCTTGGGGTCGGCGGCGATCTCGCGCAAGGTGGCGGAGGCGGCGCGGAACAGCATCGCGAGCAGCAGCTTGCGGTTTTGCAGGACGAGCGCGCGCAGGGGGGCGGGCAGTGTGAACACGATGTGGAAGTACTGGCAGGGCAGGAGTTCGGCAACGCGGTCAGAGAGCCAGGCGGCGCGGGCCGCCCACTGGCACTTGGGGCAGTGGCGGTTGCGGCAGGAGCGGTAGAAGAAGCGGCGGTGGCCGCAGCGGTCGCACTGCTCGACTTGGCCGCCGAGGGTGGCGGTGCGGCACAGCAGGATGGCGGTCATGACCCGGCGCTGGATGGTGGTCAGGGCTAGCTCGCGCTCGGCGAGGAAGTCGCGCCCGTAGCGGCGGAAGACGTCGGCGACCTCGCAGGCGGGGCGCTTCATGCCGACTCGGCGGCCAGGCGGTCGAACGGGCTGGTCACCGAGGCGACGTCGCAGGCGGCGACATGCAGGTAGCGGCTGGTGCTGGCGATGCTGCGATGGCCGAGCAGGAGTTGGATAGCGCGGACATGGGTGCCGGACTCGAGCAGATGGGCTGCGAACGCATGCCGCAGTGAGTGCGGCGTGACCCGCTTGGCCAGGCCGCTGCGCCGCAGGCCGTCGCGGCAGGCGGCCCGGACGGCTTCCGGGCTGATGTGGCGGCTGGAGTCGGAGCCGGGAAAGAGCCACTCGCCGACCGGTCGGGTGCGCAGCCAGTAGTCGCGCAACTGCTCCAGCAGATGCGGTGACAGCATGACGTAGCGGTCCTTGCCACCCTTGCCGTGCGCGATCCGGATCAGCATGCGCTGGCTGTCGATGTGGGCCGGGCGCAGGCTGACGGCTTCGGAAATGCGCAGGCCGGCTGCGTAGCAGACGGTGAGGACGCTGCGGTGGAGCAAGTTCGGGACAGAGGCGAGCAGTTGCCCGACTTCCTCGGGGCTCGGCACGACGGGCAGGCTGGCCGGCAGCTTGGGATGCGGCAGGACGCGGTCGAGGTTCCAGTCGCGCTGCAGGGTGGTGCCGTAGAGGAAGCGCAGGGCGCAGACCTCGACGTTGATCGAGCTCGGGTGCAGGCGCTTGTCGGTGGCGAGGAACACTTGGTAGCTGCGGACCTCGTCGGGCCCGAGCAATTCCGGCGAGCGGTTGAAGTGGCGCGCGAAGCGCTGGACGGCGCGGATGTAGTTGTCGCGGGTGCAGGCGGACAGGTTGCGGACACACATGTCCTCCGACATGCGACGGCGAAGGGATGTCATGGGAAGCCTCCTAAGCGGGATGAATGGGATGCGCTGCACTGGGCAGCAGTTCCATGCTTCCTCACCCGGAGCTGCCGTGCAAGTCGACGACCTTGAGGCGGTGTCCGTTCAGAACGGACCTATTGAAGAAGGGCGACGCGCTATCGATCCGCCACCGCTACCGCGTAGCGGTTTAGTTCAATTGTCGCTATCGTCAGCGTTTTGGCTTCGGTGTTGACGGAATACAGCACGCGCCAGTCGCCTACCCGCAACCTGAAGCCATCAATCGCTGTTAAGGCGGTCACATTTTGGTTCGGAGCGAAGGGATCAGCTGCAAGAGTGTCGATCTTGCTGATAGTCGCGCTCTCGGTGTTTCTTGGCTTTCCACGGAGACGGCGGGTTGCTTCCTTCGTGAACATCACGTTGAACACTAGATTAGTATAGCTATAAGGAAATCTACCCCGCTCAAGAATTATCTATTAGAGAACAAGTCCGTGGTTTTGACGCGCTCTGCGAGGCTCCAAGTGCAGTTTAGGCCGTCAGCTCTCGTAGATGCGACTGAATGCTTGGTCTATCCCTTGTGCAGCACAGGGAATTGAGCCGTTATCGCCGGATCGGCAAGCCCTTCTTGAAAAAACTAACGTGTCAGGATTCCGTTGCTGACCCGTGGGTTTGGGAGCATTTCGGATCGCTGAGTGAGTTGGAGTGCTGGTCGGTATCTTCAGCCCACGCCCGGTTGACCAACTACCTGACTGGCGTTGGAGGCCGCTCTAGGTGCAACAGCGCGGCATGCCTTGATGTAGATGATCCGCGTGTACTAGAATTCGACTCTTGGGCGAGCAGGAGCATAGTCCACATAGTTACTCTTGGACAGGCGGGTGAGACCCCAGCCGAATGTTGGCCTTCGATCATGACTACTGAAGTAGACCTCATTGTTACGGCCCACCCTGCGCTAGCAGACTATCTCCGCTCTGACTGCGGGATTGTGGCTGATCGTGTGATTCCCCACGCGTCAACGGATGACGTTCGCGGTAGGGTCGTGGCGGGCGTGCTCCCGCTAGCGCTAGCGGCAATGTGCAGCGAGGCCTACTTGGTTGATGTGGCATTGCCTGCCGAACTCCAGAGCAAGGAACTGGACCTTGCCGATATACGAGTGCTTCAACCGCAACTGCGGCGTTACTCGGTATGGGATTTGACTGACGACTGGCCGGCTGAACTTGACCTTCCTTTTGATTTCGACAGCAACAGCCTGCCCAATAACGACCTATTACGTACGCTGGGATTCGAATTCGGCTGGCGCATCGGGGAGAGACTTTGCACGCGTTACGATGCTGGCGAGCGCAATTTCGGTGGGGCCGACCTTAATGGAGCCTATCTGGCCGCTGCCAACTTAGCTGGTGCCGATCTCAGTGGCGCCAACTTGAACAGTGCTGACCTCGACGGAGTCGACCTGAGGGACGCCAAGTTGAACTACGCCAAGTTGAATGGTGCCAATCTGCGCTGCGTCAAGCTGAGCGGTGCCAAATTGAGCGGTGCCGAACTGAGCGGTGCCTATCTTGCCTGTGCCGATCTCCGTGGTGCTGATCTAAGCAATGCGAACCTTAGCGGTGCCGGAGGTCTTCTGGACTTCGCCGATCTTGAAGGAGCCGACCTCAGCGGTGCCCAGATCACAGGCACAGGCCTTGATGTACAAGGTCAACTGGACGAACTGTTGGCGGATGAACCTGCACCTGAAGAAAGGAACGGTCCACAAATCAATTTCGGCACCACTCAGGCGGACTGGGAGCGGCTCAAGCGACTACAGGCACTGCTGTCTGACCATGAGCGTGGCATGTACACGTCGCGTGCGCAGACGCTAAGGTGTGCCCTGAAGATCGCAGTTGACGCCGTGACGGATCAGGATCGTGAGCTAGCGCGGCGACTGATTCACACAGGCAACATTTGATAACCGCTTAGCGCGGTCGGCACGGCAACCCCTCATTCTTACATCGATGGCTGCCCGGCCAGTGTAGGCGGTGTGCCCTATGAGTTCATCAGTTCGGAATGTTCCCTACGTCGGCCAGCCAGGAGCGAGAGATCATCTTCATCCCGATCAGGAATCAGAGATGGAATCACTCGCTGACAGCGATCGAATCCGAATAGTGTTGGATCGCATCTCCTTCGTAGCCAAGTTCGGCCAATATCTCTCCGGTGTGCTCTCCGATGGTGGGAGGAAGGTGACGTAGCGCAGGACGCTCTCCATCGAAGCGCACGGGCAGCTTCAAGTCTCGGTAGTCCGGCACGCGCGGGTGATGAACTGGGTCGAAGATCTGGTTGGCCTTGACCTGCGGGTCGTCGACGACTTGGTCGATGCTCTGTATCGGAGAGCACGGTACGCGGTGGGCCTTCAGCAGTTTGTCGAGTTCCTCGGTGGTGAACTTCTGCGTTCGGACCACAAGTAGCTCCCGGAGGGCTGAGTAGTTCTTGACTCGCAACGGATTGTCCAAGAACCGAGGGTCGTTGGCCGCTTCCGGGACTTCCAACGCTTCGCACAGCCGCCGGAAGATCCCGTCGTTGCCGCCACAGATCATCAGGTCCCCGTCCTTGGTTGGGAACGATTCGTACGGCGCGATCATTTTGAGCCCCGTTCCCATCCTTTGCGGCACGTTTCCGCCCGCAAGATAGGTCATCATGTGGTACCCGATCCAACCCAGCGAGGTGTCGAGTAGCGAGCACTCGACCAGCGAGCCGACACCCTCGGCGTCCCGCTTCCGCAGGGCGGCCAGCACGCCCAGCGCGATCAGGTACCCTGATCCGATATCCACAACCGATCCGCCGACCCGCGCCGGAGGGCCGTCCGCTTGGCCTGTAATCGACATGATCCCGCTGTAAGCTTGCAGCAGCGGGTCGTACCCGGGCGTGGTGGCGTAGGGGCCCTCTGACCCGTAGCCGGTGAGAGAGGCGTAGACAATCTTGGGGTGTCTTGCCTTGACGGATTCGTAATCGAACCCCATCCTCTCGATCACCCCCTTGCGGAAAGCCTGCACGACCACGTCGGAACAGGCTAAGAGGCGATCGATCACCTCGCGGCCCTCAGCGGACTTCATGTCTACGACGATGCTCCGCTTGTTGCGGTTGAACGCTAGGAAGATCGGTGCGTCGCCACCCCAGAACGGCGGCCCCCAGTTCCGCGCCGGGTCTCCGCCAGGCGGTTCGACTTTGACCACATCCGCGCCAAGGTCGCCCAGCATTTGGGTTGCTTGAGGCCCGGCAATGTACTGCGACAGATCGAGGACTCGGATTCCTTCGAGCATCCTACCGTTATACCCTTGCCGTCGGGCTATGTCGGTTAGGCGAGGATCTCTTCGATCACGTGGCCGTGTACGTCGGTCAGGCGGCGATTGATCCCGTTGTGATACCAAGTCACTCGTTCGTGGTCCAAGCCCAGCAAGTGCAGCATGGTCGCGTGGAAGTCATGCACGGTCGCGATGTTCTCCACAGATCGACCTCCTAACTCGTCAGTTGCTCCATAGGTGGTGCCGCCGCGGATGCCGGAACCGGCGAACCAAGTCGTGAATGCGTTGGGATTGTGGTCACGGCCCACGGTGCCCTCTTGGTGCGTGGGCATTCGTCCGAATTCCGTCGCCCAGACCACGAGGGTGTCCTCCAGCATGCCCCTTGATCGCATGTCCTTGAGCAGGCCCGCTGTCGGCTGGTCCAGGATCGGGCAGTGACGCTCGTAGTCGGCCTTGAGCGTCTTGTGGGCATCCCAGTTCAGCAGGCCGTCCACTCCCGACGCGCGGGAGGCGCAGAAGAGATTGACGAATCGCACACCTCGTTCCAGCAGTCGGCGCGCCAGCAGGCAATTCCGGCCGTACGCGGCCTTGAGAGGGTTCGGGTCGTTCGCCGCGTAAAGGTCCCGCGTCGCCTGCGTCTCCTTCGATAGGTCAGTGACTTCGGGAGCCGAGAGTTGCATCCGAGCGGCTAGTTCGTACGCTGCGATGCGTGCCTTGAGTTCCTCATCCCCGGGATGCGCCGCCGCATGAGTTCGGTTCAGCTCACCAAGAAAGTCTCGCGTGGCGGCATCGCGCTCGGGCGAAATGCTTGCCGGCCGGTCCAGATTTCGAATCGGCTCCTGTGCGTTGAACACGATCGCCTGGTGTTCTGCGGGCAGAAAGCCCGCGCCCCAATTGGCCGGGCCTGCGGGTGGAATGCCACGGACATCTGGAATCGCGACATAGGTGGGCAAGTTGTTGTTTTCCGTGCCGAGAGCATGGCTCACCCACGATCCGGCGGATGGGAAGCCCTCGAGGACGAAGCCAGTGTTGAGCAAGACGCATGCCGGTCCGTGCGTGTTGGTCTTGGACTGCATCGAGTGGACAAACGCAATTTCATCAGCAAGTCCGCCTAGGTGCGGCAGCAGCTCGGAGATCATCTTGCCGCTTTGGCCGTGCGGCTTGAATTCCCAGGGCGAGCCCATCAACGCCCCGTTGTTGCCTTGGAAGGTCACTGCGTCCAGCGCAGCCGGCGCCTGTTGGCCTGAACGCCGTTGGAGTTCCGGTTTGTAGTCCCACAAGTCGATGTGTGAGGCCGCGCCGGGACAGAAGATCTGCAGCACGCGCTTGGCTTTTGGCTCGAAGTGCGGAGGTTGCGCCGCCAGTGAGCGTCGCTGAGGCAGCATGCTTGCCAGTGCAACGCCCTGCAGGCCCGTGACAAACCCTCCAAGCAAGTCCCTGCGCGTGTGAGTGGACGCCATTGGCACTGCTCCCCGAACTGTGGGCGAATAGCCGTTCAGTGAGTGTGGGTCGTGCACGACGCGGGAACCCGATGCGAAGCCGGAAGCGCTACGGCGAGATGTGGCCATCAGAACACGTACAGGAACTCGTTGGAATTCAGGATCCCCCGGCCGAGCGCTTCCAGTCCGTGGTCTGCTACGAACGCCTTCGCAGAACGAAGCTCCTCCGCACTCGGTTCGCGCAAGTAGGCGCGTCCCCACGCGGCTTTGACCAGGTCATCTTGGTCTGCGCCAGATTCTGCCTCGACTTGTGCTGCAAAGGATGCGGCTTGGTCCAAGACGAAGGCGTTGTTGAGTAGACTCAGCGCCTGCAGGGGAGAGGTGGTCGTGATGCGCTTGGGGGCGGGCAGGGAAGTGTCCGGGCAGTCGAATTCACCGAGCAGCTCCGGCTTCACGGAACGGGCGTGTTGGTGATAGACTGCGCGCCGGTACGTGTCCGGGGAGAACTCTTCGAGCGGGTAGTAGGTCGCAACGTTGTCGACCGTATAGCGGTATAGCCGGAAACCGGGTCCACCCATGCGTCGGTCTAGATTCCCGCTCGTCTGCAAGACTGCGTCTCGGAGTTCCTCGGCACCCAAGCGCCTTGGCGGGTACCTCCACAGAAACACCCCCTCCCTGTCCACACGAGCCGCCTCTTGGCGGAACCTGCTGGACTGGCGGTAGGCTGCCGACAGCACGATCTCTCGGTGTAAGGGCTTGAGCCGCCAATCGTGGGTATGGATTAGGCGATGGGCCAGCCAGTCCAGCAGTTCTGGATGCGACGGCATGCCCCCGTTGATGCCGAAGTCACTGGGGTTGCGCAAGAACGGCTGCCCGAAATGGTGCATCCACACTCGATTTACGATGACCCGCGCAGTCAGGGCGTTGTCATCTGACGCAATCCATTTGGCCAGCGCCAAGCGCCGCTCGGCTTCCGGTGCGTCTAGGGCCAGCTCGAATTCCGTTAGCAGAGCCGAGAGCGTGCTCAAACTTCCCGGCGCGACTTCGGGCCCCTCGTTCATGGGATCTCCGCGCAGCATCACGAAGGACGGCTTGTCCGGCTGCTCGAAGCGGCCCAAGAACGCTCGCCGCGGCTTGGGCCGCTTCGCCAAGGCCCGTTGCGCTTCTCGTTCAGTTTGTTCCAAGCGATCCCATCGAACCCTCTCGTCGGGAGTGAACACGGCATGCAGCAAGAGGCGCTCTTGATCAGCCTCCGCGTAGGGAAGACGACCTTCAGAGGAAGCGACGGTGGTCCATGAAGCTCCATCCAACGACACCGAAATCTCGTATTCCTCTGGCTGCGGCGGCCCGAATCGGCCGCCAAAGCCACCCAAGCGGTCTGAGGACCACTCGACGCGGTAGATCCGCTCCGGCGCTGCGAGCTCTATCTGGATCCACGTCGGCATGCTGGTGGTCGAAATCCAGCGCCGGTCATGCTTGCCGTCCACGAGGTTGGCTGGGGCATAGGTGTCGGGGCTGGCGGAATCGACCCGTGTTCCACTCGCAGTAGCCTTCCCGCCTAGTGCGACGTTGCGGTTTTCGTCGTTCGCCGAGAAGACCGCAAACTCGTCCAGGTCGACACGGTTGCGGTTGCCGGTAGCGCCGTCAACGCGCATGCGCACATAGCGCGCCATGACGGGATCGAAGGTCTCTTCCGTGCCAGCTTGCTCGACAGGCGGTCGGTATTGGCCAAGAATGGCCTCGCGGTTGGTCTCGACGCGCAGCTGGGCAGCCTTGCGGAGGGCTTCGAGCCCAGCCTTTGCGTCGGCGATCTCGTCTTCGAGAGGTTCCGCTGCCGATGTGAACTCCGCAACCTTGGCTGGATCGTCCCATGTGCGGTCACCGTGCCACACGCCCGCGAATGCCGCTTGCATGCGGTAGTAATCCTCGTTGCTGATCGGGTCGAACTTGTGGTCATGGCAACGAGCGCAATGCACGGTCAGGCCGAGAAACGCAGAAGCGGTTCCCATGATCATGTCGTCGAGATGATTGGCGCGTTTCTGCGCTTCGCCGGCGGCGTTCTTGATGCCGACCGTATCATGCGGGCCTGCCACCAAGAATCCGGTCGCCGCTTGAATGTGGCGATCATCCGGTGCAAGCTGGTCGCCGGCCAGTTGCTCCAAGATCATGCGATTGAACGGCTTGTCTTCGTTGAAGGAGCGGATGACCCAGTCTCGGTACGGCCAAGCGTTGCTGCGCAGATGATTCTGCTCGTAGCCATTGCTCTCGCCGAAACGCGCAACGTCCAACCAGTGCCGCCCCCAGCGCTCTCCGTAGGCGGGCGATGCGAGCAAGCGGTCAACCAGTTTGACGTAGGCTTCCGGATCGTTATTCTTGACGAACGAGTCGACTTCCGCTGGCCCCGGCGGAAGTCCGGTCAGGTCGAAGCTCAATCTTCTTATTAAAGTTTTCCTATCAGATGGAGGAGATGGCTCTAGTCCCTGCGACCGCATGCTGCGCAGCAGAAATCCGTCGATGGCGGTCCGCTCCCAACGGCCCGTAGGCTTGGGTTCGGTCTGGATGCGCAACGGACGCAGCGACCACCAAGTTTGGTCCGGGACCGCCCCGGCTCGGCTTCCATCGTCGTGGGCTCCGGAGGAGATCCAGCCCCGGATCAAAGCAATCTCCGCTCCGGTCAGCGCTTCGCCCGCCAGAGGCATCGCGGGCTTGTCCCCAACCACCTTAGTTAGCAGTAAGCTGCCTTCTGGGTTGCCGGGGTCGACTGCCGGGCCACTCTCGCCGCCAACGAGTAGTTCAGTTGCACTGCCGAGGCGCAGGCCCTTCTGCGCCTCCTCGCCTTGGTGGCATATCACGCACTTGCGCTCTAGGATGGGCAGGACGTCCTCTACGAACGAGGCCGCATTTGTTTGCGCCGGTGCAGGTGTGAGCACCAACGTCGTGAGGAACGCTCCAGCAAAGAAACGCATGCCGCTACGCTTGATCGCTCCGCTCTGAGAGCAGCCTGAAATCTGAAGTCGTCTAGTCGCCAGATCACACATTATAGTCTTGGTAGCACGGGATTTGTGCCGATCGTGCGGTGTTCTGGATGCTTTGGGCCGACGATGGTGAGATTGCCTATGAGAGCAATTGCTCCAGACCGTAAGCGCAAGACTTCCGAATCGCATCCGGAGAGAGATTCCGCTCGGGTGAAATTAGGGCAGATCGCCGGATGTCATCGCTGACTTCCACACACATTGCCCGCCAACCTTTGGCCAATGCTCTCAAGGTCCGATCAGGGATCTGCGGCACAAGATAGCCTTGCCACTCGTCCCTCAGTTCAGACAGCCTCGCCCCGAACAACTGGAGCGTATCGTGGATATACAAGATGTCCCTTGCTCTGTCGTCGGCTCTTCGTTGTTTGTGAATGAGCAATTTCTGGACCACGAAGCTAGCTGGGTTGGCGACCTGAACTCGACCGGTAAACCCTCACTCATTGAGTTGAACTATCCACGGAGCACGCAAGAGTAGGTCGACGTACCTCAATTGCTGCGTCGTCGCGCCGGCGACCTCCAGAGTTGCCTTGCGTCGGTTTCTCCGGTCGTACGCGGTGCCGACCAATGGGGTTAAGAATTCGACATAGAAGCCCGACGTGGCGGTGCTTAGTTGGTAGTGGGTTGCCGGGGGTTGATCGTGGCCTAGGAACTCATCAGTGAATCCGCTCGAAACGAGTCGCTGGCGAATATCTTTCCTGTCGACCGGGAGGCGCCGGGGAACAGCGACGTCGGCGTCGAGCGTTGCCAACGGTTCGGATGGCAAGGATTGGGCGTGGGGGTGTATTCGGTGAAGTCGATGCGCCCAGCCACCGACAATGACGACCTTGTCTAGCCAGGGCTCCAAGGCTAAGGCCAGCGCGATGAATTGATCTAGGTCAGAAATGGCTGCCATCGTCGCTTGTCTACGAAAGTAGCGGACCAAGAGCGCGATGCCGAATGAAGTCAGCTTGCGCCCGGCCCCGCGCAGGATGCACAGATACATCCAGCCATGTCTGCAGAACATCGGACACTGGTACGCCATTGGCAGCAGTGGCTGCGCGCAGCACTGCCTCTCGATTTGCAGGCACTCGCACATATGCGTCGGGGGGACTTGGAGAATCACATGGCGTCAGACCGAAGCGCTCGAGGGCCTCGGGATCCAGCCTATCCATCCAGATATGGGGCTTCACCCCACGTACGAACCCGAATCCAAGCACGTCCGCCGCCGCGAAGAGACCGAGACAGCACCGGAGCTTTGCGGACATGACGAGGTTCTTCCGCGATCCTGTACGGTCGGGCGTAATTGGGTCGACCGAAGAGTGCTCAGCCAGTGAAGCGTAGAGATGCTCGGTGCTCCGGTGGATGATCCAACGAACTGGCGTTTCCGAATACGCCTCACGGTTGGCTGAAACCCATCGCTCGAGCAGTTCGTCGATCCGGACGAGTCCGAGGGGCCCCCGCCCCGAGTCGAGGAATCCCTCAGCGGTGAGTCTCTGCAATAGGCGGAAGGCACTCATGGTCGAAACGTTGGCGGCCGCTGCTAGCTGAGATGCGTTTTGGAACTTGCCCCTTGGGATGCGCAGCAGCGACGGCTGGAGAGCTTGCCCAAGTAGGACCTTCAACATCCACTGATTCAGGTCTGAGAACAGACGGGGCGGTTTCGCGCGAGGCGCTGCGGAGGCCATGACCCGGCGACTTGGACTTGCGTTAAAGCGCTCGAGCCCATGCCCGGTGAACACTCTCAGCCCTTCCGCGTCGACTACTCCGGCACCGACTCCCGGCGCGTGGTGTAGCGCGAACTGGATGGCCTCATCAGCGACTGAAATCGGAACACGGCCCGACGCTACAACAGCCACGGGTACGGTAGGGGCAGGGCACCTCTCGGCGGCGGTCTTGGATTGCAGGATCACTTGGGCTAGCAGCGGAATGAGGCGGTCGCGGCGGCCCTCGGAGATGCTCTTCACTTCGACCAGGTGCTGTCGTCCACCGTGGTCAGCGAGAATGTCGGCATGCGTATCCCCCGCGCGAACTCGTGTACGGACCTTCCAGCCGGCCTTGCGAAACATGTCACCCACGATTCGCTCGAATGCAACTGCGGGATTTCGCTTTGAAGAAGACATTTGTACCCCAAGCCGCGGCCACAAGAGATATCATGGCCATGAGAATTATCAAGGCCATGATAACTCTCGGACGAGCCCAAGCCAAGCCAAGCTTGCCTAGAACTGCAGAGGAATCAAGAAGGGCGTGCCCACATGCGGCAGCCGCCCCTCTCAGCCCGCCAGCAAGACTTCGTCATGAGCTCGGCTAGAAGACGAGGCGCAGCCCGAAGCGCGCCGTGATCGGGTCCAAGAACCGGTTTCTCATCAAGAAGCGCGGATCTTGGGTCGCGCCCTGCGAGGCCGCAATCGCCTCGTAGTCGTAGCCGTTCAGAACCTGCGAGATGGGATCGCCGGGTTGCCACAACGGAAGGGTTTGGCGGTACAGGCTGCGGAACGTCCGCAAGGCAGTTTTCTGGTTGAAGACGTTGATCACGTTGAAGTTCAGTTCAAGCCACTTGCTCTCGGCTGCAAACGGATAGAAGCGCTGGATCACCGAGAGGTCAGTCTGCGTCCAAGCTGGGTTCCTACCGTCGCTTCCACGATTGTCAACAAGAACGTCGACATGCTCCAAATCGACCGTGCGGCTGATCGGAGTACCGCTCATGGCGCGGAAGAATCCGCTGATTTCCATTTTCCAAGGTGTACTGTACGCCCAGTTGGCTTTGAGCTGGTGCGCTCTATCCGTGCCCAGCGGCCCGTCGATGAAGTTGCCGTTGGAGTCGTAGTTTAAGAACCACAGGTCAAAATCTCGGTCGACGTTCGGGCTTAGGCGGCCGTTCTCGTCGGAACTGCCCAAGCCAGAGTACAGGCCGCGGAGCTGCGAATACACATAGGCAACGTCGGCTAGCCAGCTGTTGCGGAAGGCTTTCCGGAGGCGGGCTTCCCACGCGTTGTAGGTCCTCTTGGGCATCGGCGTGGGCGGCAGGCCCGCTTCGATGAACCTGTCTACCGAAAGGCCTCGGCCCGGATTGGTGATGTAGTAGGCCTCCCCTGCCGGAGTCTGGCGGCCCACGTCCTCGATGGCTCTGTCAAGGTTCTTGCGGGTATAGCGGAAGGACAGCACATAGTCCGTCGCGACCTCGTATTCCAGACCAGCCACGGCTCCGGTCATGCGCATCGGCTTGAGATCGGGGTCGAGGTCTTCGAAGGACGGAATGCGCCAGTTCCTGGTCTCCAGAAACGTTCCCGGGTAGCTGCCTTGGCCTGAGAACCCGCCGATCTGGGTCCAGTCGAGCGTGCTGTCGTCCATCAGGTAGTAGTGGCTCAGCCATTTGAAGCCACCGAAGGAGCCGTTGGCCATCTCCAATTTCATGGCGTCGTAAAACTGGCCCCAGCTGCCGACCAGCTTTAGCCTCGCGTTGCCGAGCACGTCGTAAGCAAACCCGACGCGGGGTGCGATCTTGTCGAAAAAGTTCCACTTGAAGGCCGCGCCCGAGAATTCGGGCAGATCGCTGAAGGATGGGATTTCCTCCCGCTCCATGCGCAGGCCGAGGTTCAGAGTCAGCGCTCCGTTGATCGTCCACGAATCCTGCACGAACAGGGCGTGCCTGTTCGTGCTGACGTTGGCCAGTACGCCGAACGGAGAACGCAGCTCGTAGTACCCGCACGGGTCGTAGAGCATGCCGTCCGCGCCTGTACAGGTGCTGGTGCGCACGGTGCCGTCCACCATGGTGTACGGGCGAGTGTAGCGGTACAGCAGGTAGTCGTACTTGTAGGAGTCATTGATGTCGTGCCCGAGCCCGTTAAGCTGCCAGCCGAAGCGCAGATTGTGCTGCTGGCCGGCGATGTTGGCCAGATAGCTCGCGGTGACCGACACCGTGCTCTTCTTTTGGAAATCTTGCGACGTTTCGAAGCTCGCGCCGTGGCTGATCGAGTAGAAACCGCGGGGCCGGTACAAGGCGCTGTCCGCTTGGATTCCGATCAGGCCTGGCGATTCTATGAACCTGTGACGAACCTGCTGCGGTCCGAGCAGTTGCTCGGTCTGGATGGCATTCAAGCCCCACCGAGCATCCACCACGAAAGTCGGTGTCGGCGTGAACATCGCGGCCCCGGCGAGGGTGTAGCCGGGATATTCGTACCCTTCTTCCGACCAGCGAAAGTTTGGGTTGGATGTGCCGTCGAGATCGGGCAGGCCGCCTTTCCACCTAGTGAAGTCTGAGGCCCACGAGGCCATGAGGCGGACTTTCTCTGCAGGCTGGAAATCGACCTTCGAAGTCGTACTCCGCAACCGCTCGTTGCGCTTGAAGACACCGGACTCTCCCGAAGTGAATGTCACGGATCGCGAACGGTTGCGCAGCTGTGGTAGCAGCGCACCGAAGAACCAGGCCCGATTGCGCCAGATGGGGCCGCCCAGGGTGAAGCCGAATTCGTTGGTGACTATCTCGTCTTCCGGATCGTAGACGTACTGCGCTACGTCAGTATCTTGAGCTGGATCAAGCCGCAGTCGCTGGTTGGGCGCCCCGCTGAGGGTGCTCCCGCTGCCGTACCACAGCAGGCTGCCATGAAACTCATTGGACCCACTCTTGGTCTGGACGCTGAGCACGCCGCCCATCGCCCCGCCGAACTCCGCTTCGTATCCGGCCGTTTTCAGCTGGAACTCTTGCACGGTCTCAACGCGTAGGTTTTGATTGTTGAGGCCGTTGTACATGCTGGTCGTGTCGATGCCATCGACATAGAAGACGTTTTCCGCGCCCGAGGAGCCGTCAACCGAGATACCGCGAACGGTCCGCCCTTTGTGAGAGACATTGCCGGCCAAGGCTTCAATGTTGACGCTGGGCGTGTAGCGTGCGTAGTCAGTGAAGTCACGACCGCCGGCAGCATTGGTCAGCCTGTCGCCAGAGAACACCGAGGACTGCTCGCTCTTGAACGTGTCGATCGCTGCCGTTCCGGCTTCGACCACGATCGTGCTGTCGACTCGGCCGACCTCAAGCGCCATCTCTACCAAGAAGGTACGACCGATTTGGACCACGACGCCCTCGTTCAGCGCAGTCTGAAAGTCCTCGGCTTGAACCCTCACGGTGTAGTTTCCAGACGGAAGGTTGCCGTTGAACACTAAGCCCTGCTCGTCGGTGATGGCGAGGGACGGCCGGATCAAGGCCGGACTACTGAACTCGACCTGGGCACCGGGGATGACGCTACCAGTCTGGTCGGTGACGAGGACGCGCAGCCCACCTACCTGTTGCTGGGCCGCGACACGTCCCTGAACCGCAATCAAGTAAAGAGCAAAGAATATGCATCCTGTAATGGTTAGACGATACATGAATATCCCTGCATGGTATAACACCCGAGCTTATAGGCACTTAGGTCAAGCCTTATCTGGTTGTCCGGCAATTCCAGCCCAGGTTGGGCGGTCGGGCGGCGGAGTCGTGCGCATGGCGACACAAGCGAGGCGGGGCACGAGATCGACTAGCTGGTAGCGCCGGTTATAGCAGGAGGCGAATTCGGCTAGGCAGCGCCTCGCATAACGCGCCTCGCAGGCGCGATAGGCTGCTTCCAGTGTGCCTTTGGCGTTGCCCAGCAGCGCGTTCGCGCCGATGGTCGGGCGTGTATGCTGCTTGTATGTTCAGTGCCAGCCGCGCCGGGACGATGCACGTTTCGGACTGTCGCCCCTCTAGCATGTGGTGGGTGCTCGAGCGCGACCGCAGCCCACTGCGTGCCCGTTCGGCTTGGCGAATCTGCTTCCTGCGGGCCGGTTGTTTCCTCCTCGGAATGGTAGCGTCGCTGGCTGCTCAGCCAGCGCTCGTGCTCGACCAAACGACGGAAGCTCCTCCATGGGCCGTTGCCGAGCGCCTTCTCATCGAGGCTGCGTCCGACGGTGTGCAGGACTTCTTCGACCGCTTCGTGGACGACCGCGGCTACCTGAAATGCGTTGAGCGCTGGGGCGGAAACGACGGGGCCGATGACGCGATGGAGAATTTCGGGGGCTGGACGCTGTTGTATGCCCTCGGGGGACGAGACTCAGTAGTCGACCTTTACAAGCGGGCTTGGGAGGGCCACATCCGTCAGTACACGCAGGCTCGAGCCCCTGGCATCGAGATGGCCGAGCATGGCATGTACTGGCGAGAGTTTGTCACTTCGTTCGACTGGGAGCACACTGGCGAGGCGCTAGCGGCATTCCACCTATACGGGTTCGCGGCGCCTGGGGATGCGCTGTACCGGGCTAGGACGACGCGGTTCGCCGACTTCTATACCGGAGATGATCCGGACGCTGACAATTACGACCCGGACCTAAGGATCATCAAGAGCCTCCATAACGGCAGCAGGGGGGCCAAAGTGACCCCAGCGACCGAAATGGATTGGGGTGGTGTGCCCGTCGAAGCCGCTCCAGAGCGCCTGACCCGCTACTCCACTGCGTCGAACATTCGAGGCGATCACCCGCTGAACCTCTGTGCCACCGCCCTAGGCTTCAACGCCTTCGCGCTCACGGGAGAGCAGCGCTATCGCGACTGGGCTGTGGAGTATGCCCGTGCGTGGCGTGACCGGGTTGTGAAGAACGGCGGGAACATTCCCACTAACATCGGCCTGGACGGAACGATCGGCGGGGAATGGGGCGGCAAGTGGTACGGCGGCGTGTTCGGATGGAACTTCTGGCCCCAGTCCGATGGACGCAACTACTTCATTCGCGGGCCTCGCATTGCCTTCGGTATCGGCGTCATGTTGACCGGAGATTCTGGCTTTGTGGAGCCGCTTCGACGTCAGGTCGCCAACCTGTACGCGGCAAAGAGGACGGAGGGCGATCGCGTGCTGCTGCCCAGAAAGCACGGGGACGACGGCTTCTACGGCTACACAGCGAGCCAGCACTTGGATGTACAGCGCGACGTGTACCTCTTCACATTCGATCGGTCCGGCCTTGAGGGGCTGGACCACGATCCATGGATCCGATACCTCGACGGGGACAACCCGAACTATCCGATGGAAGCGCTGCAGGCTGACCTGAGCGTGGTCAGGGCGCGGCTCGATGCTATGCGGAACGACGATTCGACTGACTACGAGCGCCCGTCTGACTATACGCAGCGATTCAATCCAGCTGTCACCAATTCGCTCGTAGAACTCGCCCTCGGCGCGAACCCACCCGGACGGGCGGGCAACATCCTGCACGCCCGATTGTTCTACTACGATCCCGCGCGGAAGCGGCCCGGCTTGCCCGAGCAAGTGGCCGCCCTCGTTGACGCCATTGCTCCGTCCAGTGTTCGCGTGCGTCTGGTGAACCTAGATCCGAGTCGGGCGCGTCGCGTGATCGTGCAGGCCGGGGCGTACGGCGAGCATCGCTTCACCGACGTGCGCACTGGAGAGGCTTCCCTGCGTGTCGAGGGCGATCGGTTCGAAGTCCTCCTTGAGCCGGGGGCCGGCGGCATTCTGGAGATTGGCATGGATCTGTATGCGAATCAGCCGGCGTTTCGCCGTCTGCCGTGACGGGAGTCTGCCGAAAGGACGTAGGTGGCGAATTGCAGATACACCTTGCCAGCCCGGCTTGGCAGTTGGGGTGCCGCTGTTCCTGCCCGTCACCGGTGGGACCGGAACCGTCTGCCGCAGACGAGTTACTAGCCCGTCGGCACCGATCCTGGTCGCAAGCACTCGCCCCTCATCGGGCGGTCGGAGCAAGTAAGGCCGCTTTCGAGCTTTCCGGTGCGACGCCTGCACCGCACGGCCCTTGTTTGGCATCCGAATCCTTCATGGACTAGGCACCTAGCGGTCTGCTTGCACGCTTGGATTCTGCCCACGCGGCCTTGGAGCGATTGGCCCTCTCAGTACACTGGATCCAGATGGGTTTCCGCCTGGCTTCTGACTACAGCCCTCGCGGCGACCAATCCACGGCGATCGACCAGCTTGTCTCCGGCGCTAGGAACGGAGACTGCCATCAAGTCCTGCTTGGCGTCACAGGCTCGGGCAAGACCTACACCGTCGCCAAGGTGATCGAGGCGCTGCAGCGTCCTACGCTCGTGCTGGCGCACAACAAGACACTCGGCGCGCAACTCTACCACGAGTTCAAGTCATTCTTTCCGGACAATGCCGTTGAGTACTTCGTCAGCTACTACGACTACTACCAGCCCGAAGCCTACATGCCGGCCAGCGACACGTATATCGAGAAGGAGTCCACGATCAACGACGATCTCAACAAACTCCGCCTGGCCGCGACGAAGTCGCTGTTCGAGCGCCGAGACTGCCTAATCGTGGCCAGCGTCAGCTGCATCTACGGTCTTGGCTCTCCGGATGCCTACTACGACATGCTGCTCATGCTGGAGCAGGGACAGCGCGTCTCGCGCAAGGAGATTACCCGCCAGCTCGTCAAGATCCTCTACAACCGCAAGGATGTCGGGGACTTCGAGCGGGGCGTGTTTCGCGTCATCGGCGACATCATCGAAGTCTTTCCGCCATATGACGACCTCGCCTACCGGATCGAGCTATGGGGCGACGAGGTGGACACTCTCTTGCAGTTCGACCCGCTGCTGGGAGAGGTCAAGCAGACCTACCAGCGGCTGCCGATCTATCCTGCCAGCCACTATGTCATGTCCAACGAGACGATGCTGCGGGCGCTCGACAGCATCACCGAGGAGCTCGATTGGCGCACGGCCCAACTCAGGGACAGCGGCAAGCTGCTCGAAGCTCAGCGTCTCAGCCAGCGGACGCAGTTCGACATGGAGATGATGCGGGAAATCGGCTATTGCCACGGCATCGAGAACTACTCGCGGCATTTCTCGGACCGCCGGCCCGGCGAACCCCCGCCGACACTCTTGGACTACCTGCCGAAGGACACGCTGCTGTTCGTGGACGAGAGCCACCAGACGATCCCGCAGATCCGCGCCATGTACCATGGCGACCGATCGCGCAAAGAGAGGTTGGTCGAATACGGATTCCGCCTGCCCAGTGCCTTGGACAACCGGCCGCTGACGTTCGACGAGTTCCACGCTCGAACATTCCAGCTGATGTATGTCTCCGCCACGCCCGGGCCGTACGAGCTCGACAAGGCCGAGGGCGTGGTGGCAGAGCAGGTCATTCGACCGACCGGGCTGCTTGACCCAGAGGTGGAGGTCCGGCCGGTGAAGGGGCAAGTGGACGACTTGCTGCGAGAGATCCGCTTGCGAACCGAGGCCGGCGAGCGCGTGTTGGTCACGACCTTGACGAAGCGGATGGCGGAGGACTTGGCCGAATACTACGCCGAAGCCGGTGTTCGCTGTCGCTACCTGCACTCGGAAGTGGACACGCTCGAGCGGGTCAAGACCCTCAGGGATCTAAGACGGGGAGAATTCGACATGCTGGTCGGCATCAACCTGCTGCGCGAAGGGCTCGACCTGCCGGAGGTATCGCTCGTCGCGATCCTCGACGCAGACAAGGAGGGCTTCCTGCGTTCTGAGGGATCCCTGATCCAAACAATGGGCCGCGCGGCGCGCAACGTGCACGGCAAGGCGATCCTGTATGCCGACCGCATGACCGACAGCATGCGTCGCGCCATCGGCGAAACCACCCGCCGCCGGGAATTGCAGCATGCCTACAACGAAGCCAACGGCATCACCCCTGAGACGATTGTCAAGCCCATCTCGATGACCCTCGCCAAGATCGTCGACGCCGACTATGTCGACGTGCCGATTCAGCCGAAGTCGGAAAATCTGCCGGACACGCCGGAAGAGTTCGAGGCCATGGTCGCGCGGTTGGAACGCCAGATGCGGGAGGCAGCGCAGAAGTTCGACTTTGAAAGGGCCGCCGAACTCAGGGACCGCGTGCGGGCGCTGCGCGCCGAGCATCTGGAAGTCTCCGGGGCGCCTGTAGCAGGCTGAAGTGGCCGCCGCCTACTTATACTGGGAGTGAGGTGAGGTCGATGGGCGACCAGAACACGGTCTTGCTGGGCGTTACCGGCGGGATTGCCGCGTACAAGTCGGCCGAGCTGGTGCGAGCGCTCCAAGCGGACGGCCATGCCGTGCAGGCTGTCCTGACGAAGGCTGCCACCAAGTTCATCACCCCTCTCACCATCGCTTCGCTGACTGGCAACAAGGTCATCACGGACCTTTTCGACGACAGTTCGCCCGGCGAGACGCTGCACAGCGCCATTGCCCACATCGATGTCGCTCAGCGCGCGGATGTCCTGCTTGTGGCGCCTGCCACGGCCGCCACGCTGGCCAAGTTTGCGCTCGGCCTCGCCGCCGACTTCCTCAGCACGGCCCATCTTGCTTTTCGCGGGCCGCTCGTGCTGGCCCCGGCCATGAACACGAACATGTGGGAACATCCCGCGACGCGCGAGAATCTGGCGACTCTGCGTTCCCGCGGTGCCAGGATTGTGGAGCCTGGAGCGGGAGAACTGGCCTGCGGCACGGTGGGGGCCGGGAGACTGGCCGAGTTGGACGAGATCGTGGACGCTGTGCGCTCCGCCCTGCGGTCCGGTGGCGACCTGCAAGGCGAGTGCGTCTTGGTCACAGCCGGGCCCACACGCGAGGCGCTGGATCCGGTTCGCTACATTTCGAATCGCTCCAGCGGACGGATGGGCTTTGCCCTCGCGGATGAAGCGGCCAAGCGCGGGGCGCAGGTCATCTTGATCGCCGGTCCGGTGGCCTTGCCGACCCCGGCAGGCTGCGAGCGCATCGACGTGGAGAGTGCTGCCGAAATGCACCAGGCCGTGATGCAGCGATTGGGCGAGGCCAGTTTCGCAATCATGGCGGCCGCGGTCGCCGACTATCGGCTGGCACGCCCAGCCGCCAGCAAAGTGAAGAAGCGGGACGGTATCCCGCAATTGTCGTTCGAGGAGACGCCGGATATCCTGCGCTCGATCGCTGCTAGCAAGGGCGAGCGCGTGCTCGTCGGCTTCGCCGCCGAAACCGACGATCTAGAGGCCAACGCTCGCCACAAGCTCCGAACAAAGGGGTGCGACCTGGTCGTAGCCAATCCCGTGGGCGGAGCCACCGGGTTCGACACGGACCTCAATCAGGGCATGCTGCTCTCGTCTGACGGGACGGTTCAGCACCTCGATCCCATGCCCAAGCCTGCGATGGCCGGCCGGATTTTCGACGAGGCGGTCCGCCTGCGCAAGCGCGTGGCAGCCTGAGACAGCTCAGGACATGTCGGAGCAAGCGCTGCGCCAGTACTTGGAGTTCTACCGAGATCTGGGTTTTGAAGAACTGTTCGTCGCACCGACCGAGACCGAGAGCGAGACACCATCGACACTACCGATTGAGTCGTCTTCAGCCGCCGATCCAGCGGTCTCGGCACCGCACGCTTCTGCCCAAGCACCAACCCCAGCCGAACCAGCACCGCCTATAGCAGTGCAAGCGCCTGCCGCCGCGCCGGAGGCGGATCCGTATCCCGCCAAGGACACATCACCGGAGGGGCAGCTTTCCCCTCTGCAAGTCATCCAAGAAGACATCGGCGAATGCACCCGCTGCCGCTTGCACAAAGGCCGCAAGACGATCGTGTTCGGCAGCGGCAACCCCAACGCCAAGCTGGTGTTCATCGGCGAGGGCCCGGGAGCGGACGAGGACGAGCAAGGCCTGCCGTTCGTCGGAAGAGCAGGTCAACTGCTCACGCGCATGATTGATGGCACCTGCGAGCGCATAGGGTTGCCGATCCGGCGGCCTGATGTCTACATATGCAATGTCGTAAAGTGTCGTCCGCCAGACAATCGCGCGCCCGAACTGGACGAGATGGAAGTCTGCGGGCAGTTCCTATTCCGCCAAGTGAAGGCCATCCAGCCCAAAGCGATCTGCGTCTTGGGCGGAACCGCCGCGAAAGCCCTGCTAAGGCCGGGAGTGGGTATCACAAAACTGCGCGGCAACTGGACCGAGTGGGGCGGCATCCGCGTGATGCCGACGTATCACCCGTCCTACCTGTTGCGCGGGTACAACCCGCAAGGCAAGCGCCAAGCCTTTGACGACCTCAAGGAGGTCTTCACGTACGTGTACAAGTGACGCCTTCAGGGGCTAGCGCTCGACGCGGCCGGAGCCGCCCCCCTGCATCAGCGCCATCACTTCCTTGGCCGAGAAGCGGTTGAAATCGCCGGGTACCGAGTGCTTGAGGCAGGAGGCCGCGACTGCGAACTCCAGAGCTTGGGCCTTGTCGTCGGGGAATAGGTGCAACCCGCCGATCAGCCCGCCCGAGAAAGAGTCCCCGCCACCCACGCGATCTACGATGTGCGTGATCTGGTACTTGCGACTTAGGTGGAATTCCTCCCCGTCGTACAGACAGGCTGACCAGCCGTTGTGCGAGGCCGACACCGACTCCCTCAGCGTGATGGCCTGCACCTTCAAGTTCGGGAAGCGCTCCAGCATCAGCTTGGCCAGTTGCTGATAGCGTTCCACGTTCAAACTGCCCGATTCAACATCGACATCCTCCACCGACACGCCCAGCGACTTCTGGCAGTCCTCTTCGTTGGCGATGCCGACATCCACATGCCGCACGATGTCGTGCATCACTTCGGGGGCGGTCTTGCCGTACTTCCAAAGCTTCTTGCGGAAGTTGTAATCGCAGGAGACTGTTAGTCCCTTGTCCTTGGCCGCCCGCACTGCTTCCAACGACAGGTCGGCGCAGCCTTGGCTCAGTGCGGGCGTGATGCCAGTGATGTGGAACCAAGTCGCCCCTGCGAAGATTGCGTCCCAGTCGAAGTCCCCGGGGCCAGCCTGCGCGATCGAACTGTCCGCACGGTCATAGAGCACCTTGGAGGGGCGTTGGTTCGTACCGGTTTCCAAGAAATAGACTCCGACCCGCCCAGGCCGCCGCACGATGTCGCTACAGTCGATGCCAAAACCACGCAGTTGCGCGATGCAGCTGTCAGCCAGGAAGTTATCTTCGGGAAAGGCCGTGACGAACGAGCTCGGGATCCCGTAGTTCGCGGTCGATACCGCGACATTCGCCTCGCCGCCCCCGAACGTCGCCACAAAGGTGGGGGACTGGAACGGGCGCTCCAGACAGGGCGGCGCGAGACGCAGCATGATCTCGCCAAACGTGACTACCTTGACCATAATTCGATCTTAGCTTGCGGGGCATTGCAGACCGCGCGCGTTGGACCGCGCCCGCAAAGTTGGGTCGTTACCGACTGGCGGGGCTCGGTAGAATCTAGCCGATGCCGCTTCTCCGCGCCTCGGCACTCTGCCTGCTTCCCCTGCTCGCGCTCGCTGCGCCAAACATCATCTTTGTGATGAGCGACGACCATGCTGTCCCGGCACTGAGCGCTTACGGCGACAGGGTGATCTCAACGCCGAATCTTGACCGGCTCGCTACAGAGGGCGCTCGCTTCGATTCGGCGTTCGTGACGAATTCGATTTGCACGCCCAGCCGAGCGGTGGTCCTGACCGGCAAGCATAGCCACAAGAACGGCGTCCTGACCTTGTCGGATACCTTCGACGGTTCGCAGCAGACGCTGGCGAAGCTCTTGCAGTCCGCCGGCTACTACACCGGCATGGTCGGCAAGTGGCACCTCAAGAGCGAGCCGACCGGCTTTGACGAATATGCCGTTCTGCCCGGTCAGGGGCTCTACTACGATCCGCTCCTCCGCCACACGGGCATGTGGCCGGAAACGGAAGTCCACGAAGGCTACGTGACCGACGTGATCACCGACGAAGCGCTGGAATTCCTAGAGGGGCGTCCGAACAACAAGCCGTTCTTCCTGATGTACCACCACAAGGCTCCACACGACGTGTTCGTGCCAAAGCGCGAGCACGAGGGAATGTTCGCGGGTCCCATACCGGAGCCACCCACGCTAAACGAAGACGTGTCCGAGCGAATCGCGCTGCGGGAGACGCTAGAGACGATCGGCTACCGGCACACTTCCTACGGCGTGCCCGAGTGGGCGTGGTTCCTCAAGCGCGTGCGCTACAAGCCAGAAGCTGTGGAGGGATGGATTCGCGACCTTGCCGGACTGCAGGGTGCAGCACTCCGCAAGGCGCAGTACCAGATCTACATGCGCCGCTACTTGCAGTGCGTGTATTCGATTGACGAGAACATGGGCAGGCTGCTTGAGTATCTAGACCAGAGCGGCTTGGCGAGCAACACGCTTGTCGTGTATACCTCCGATCAAGGCTTTTTCCTTGGCGAGCATGGCCTTTACGACAAGCGCCTGATGTATGAGCCGGCCTTTCGGATCCCGCTGGTTGCTCGCTGGCCGGACAGGATTCCGGCCGGCACCGAGAGTGCAGAGCTAGTCCAGAATCTCGATTTCGCCCCGACTCTGCTGGAGGCTGCCGGGCTGCCGGTTCCCGCCGACATGCAGGGGCGAAGCTTCCTCGGGATCGCCAGCGGCTCAGCCCCGTCGGATTGGCGTGAGGCCGTGTACTACCGCTATTGGATGAACCGCGCGCACTTCAACATTCCCGCGCACTTGGGAGTCCGGACCCAGCGCTACAAGTTGATCTACTTTTATGACAACGATGTCGGTCCGGATGGCAAGGCAGTCGTCAAGGGAGCGCGTGCGAACGTGCGGGATCCGTTCTGGGAGCTATACGACTTAGAGTCCGACCCGCTCGAGGTGAGCAACATCTACGATGATCCGTCCCAGCAAGGACGCATCAAGGCGCTCAAGCAAACGATATACGAGTTGCGGAAACAGTACGGTGATGATCGCGATGGATTGAAGTTCAGTGATTGATGCCGCCGATCGCGCTAGATTTCATCCGAGGCGTCTACTGGGTAACTGTCACGTGGGCTGATGCAATGTACCGCTTGCAAGATCTCAGTGCTGGGCGAGAACGGGCTTGATTATTGAGTGAGTGGGCCCGTTGTGGCACCATATTGTCGAAATGCTTCGGAGAATGATCATGCTCCCCTTGCTAGCGCTGCTGGCCTGCTTGGTTCCGCAGTCTGCGCTTGCGGAGAGCATTGCGGGCAAGTGGAACTTGACCTGGAGCACCCAAGCGGGCACCCGCCACACCGTATGGGATATCAGCCAAGATGGCGAGGCGGTCTCTGTCGAGACAGACGGGCAGAAGATCGAGGGCACCTTTAAGGACGGGCGTCTCGAACTCAGCGGTAAGCTCTATGCCGCCAGAGCTGGCTACAGTGCGGAGATGAAAGCCGAAGGGACACTCGTGAATGAGCAACTGAAGGGCGAGGCAAGCTGGAGTGGGTATGGCCTGTCTTTCGTGGGGGAGCGGGACAAGTAGGTCGTTTTGGCTGCCTTGTCTGCGACTCCTCGGGTCAGCGAGTGGTTCTCGTAGCTCGCTGCGCGCCGCCAGCGCGAATGGCCTGCAGGCATGACCGATTCGGTACGCCTCCCCGTGAGTACCCTAAGCTCTTCCGAGCCGCGACGCAATCTGTCGCCGTGATGGATGTCGAAGCGTCCGAGGTCTCCGTCGGAGGTTGCCCATCAGATCGCAAGCCTCGGTGTCCGGCCGGGCAATGTGGTGCTGGCATACGTCTCCTATCGCGCCGCACGACCGATTACAGGCGGACCCGCGGGCTTGCAAGAGGCAGTGGGCCCGCAGGGCACGCTCGTCATGCCGTCGTCTACCGGAGAAGACGACCGACTGTTCGAGCCTTCGGCCACGCCCGCTGACCCGGATCTCGGAGTCGTCGCGGACACTCTCTGGAGATTCCCCGGTGTTATGCGGAGCGACCAGCGGTTCGCTTTCGCGGCGCGAGGGCCGGTCGCGCCTGAGGTCACATCAGATCCGATCGCATTCCCGCCGCATGGCATCGCCAGCCCAGTCGCTCGCGTCCTGCTCGTAGGGGTCCGGCACGAGGCCAAGGCGACGATCCATCTCGCAGAACTTCTCGCCGGTTTCAGATACCGTCAGCCCAAGCGCTGTGCGGTTCTCGTGAACGGCCTGCCCAAGCGAGTCGACTCCGAAGACAACGACCATTGCTGCAGGCGCTTCGGCCTCATGGACGGATGGCTTAGAGCCGAGCGGCTTCAGGCGGAAGGACCTGGCGGGCACGCCGATGCCCGCCAGGTAGACGCCAGAGACGTCGTCGACTGTGCGTTGGCACGCCTCGGACGCGACCCGACGCTCTTTCTCCACGAACAGGGCTCTGGCTGCGAAGAATGCGGCGACGCTTGGCGGAGCCTCCGGTAGCCGGTCCTTTGCGTTCGCACCGGAACGAGCGGCCGATGGTCGATCGAAGTTCTTCTGCTCGGAGAGATCCCCATGGTCTGGACCGAACGGTTGAGGTCCGGTGAGTTGCACAAGCATCTTCTGAACTGAAGACCCCCGCTCCCTTGCGGACACGGTGAGTCGGAGCAATCGAGTGTCCGGGCTTCGGGAGCCGCCAAAGCCGTTGCGGCTAAGGTCCACTTGGAAGGTACCGCCCGCTCGGGCCGGCGCGGCGCGTGTCGCTGCATCCGCGCGCTCGACTCGAATGGGCGCTCGGATGCACTGCTGAGCACGATTCACAGACTCGGTTCAGGGGCACTCAAGGATCCAAACAAGTGTTGAATGATGCCACGGGCTCTCGGACAGGGCGTTCGCTTTGCGTCTGGCAGTAGCGAGCTTCCTCCCTTAGTTGCTAAAGGCCGGCTCCGGCACTGTGCAGAGACCCTGCGGTACTATCTGAGTGAATGCGTCTGAGAGCGAACTTACTCACGCTGGTAGCGTTGCTAGTCTGCTTGGCCTCCCAGAGTGCATTCGCGGAGAGCGTTGCCGGGAAGTGGAACCTGGTCTGGGACACCGAAGGAGGCGTCCGCCGCACGGTGTGGGAGGTCGAGCAAGACGGCGACGAGGTGTTAGTGACGACAGATGGGCACAAGCTCGAAGGCACCTTCAAGGACGGCCGCTTCGAACTCAGTGGCAAGTTCTATTCTTCAGAAGCCGGATACAGCGCCGAGTTGAAGGTCGAAGGGACGCTAGAGAAAGGCCAGCTTAAGGGCAGGGGAAGCTGGGATGCGTATGGGATGACCTTCTCGGGGGAGCGGGCCAAGTAGCTCGCCACGCCCCTGCTGCCTATCGGATCACCCTGAGCCCAAACCAGCCCAATCCGCCAACGAGCAGCAAGATCGCTGCGAGCTGCTCCGTGCGCGAACCGACGTAGCGCAGTCGCACGCCTCCCAGCAAGGCTAGCGCCAGGCCCTCGCCGGCAAGCGCTCCCGGCAGGAAGTAGGCCGGGCTCATCTGAGCTGATCCCAGCAGCGTGGCGAAGAACAGACCGTGGAAAGTCCCCATCGCGCCGCAAGCCAGCCACCGCATGCCCGCGTCGGGCAGGAACAGGATCTCCGAGGCCAGGTAGGCCACAGTCAGGGCGGCCGCTGCTTCTAGGAATCGCACAGGCGGTGCTAGCCCGATCATGCCGCCGACCACGCCGACGAGCGCTTGGGCAGCCAAGAACCCGCCGGTGCACGCCGCAAACTCTCTTCTGGATCGCCCCGCAAGTGCGAGCGCCAGCAAGAACAGCAGGAGTTCCGGGCTGGTCAGCGCTCTTCGAAACCCCGCCCCAGACTCGGTAGCCACGGTCTCCCGCCACGTCGGTGGAGTGAATCGGATCTGTGCTTCCCTATAGGTGATGTCGAACACCGTTTGGCGCACCATCTCGCCTTCGCCAGACCGCAGCACATGCACGTGCTGAGGCACCGTCACGGCAGGGAACTCGCACTGGACGGCGACCGACTTGGGCGGCTCGGGAAACCGGTAGGTCGCCTTACAGAGGAGTAGGCCTTGGCCCGCGTCTTCGTCGCACTGTCCATCGACTTGCTCCCCCGGCTCGTCGCCATCGAGGACGAGAAAGGCGCCTAGCAGAGTCCGCGCTCGATCATCGTCCCGGGGAGCCTCCGACAAGGGCATGCGGAGTTCGTAGAGCAAGTCGTTGCCGTCCTGTAGCAGAGACCCGTGGCTGACACTGAGCACGTGGCCTGCGACCGGAAGCGAGGCAGCCGCCCCGAACAGCGCCACTTTCGCCAGTAATTGCGCCAGCCAACTCCGGCCGGGCGTGAAGTCGGGCTTCATTGCAAGCCGAAGCTGTACATCGCTTGCAAGGTGCGGACGTAGATCCGTCCGTCGACGATTGCAGGCGTTGCGAAGCACGTCCCATCCAGCGTGCTTGTCGCGAGCACCTCCCACTCCGCTCCGGGAGCAATCGTGCTGATCATGCAACCTTCGCTGACAGTGTAGATCTTGCCGTCGCCGACCACGGGCGAGGCCCAGTATTTGTCGATCGCTTCCCGTAGCCGGTCCACCTTGTGCGAGCTGCCTGCGGCCGGGTCGATGCTGCTGAAGATGCCGCCGTCCTTCACTAGGTATATGGTGTCTCCATAAAGTAGTGGTGAAGGGGTGTTGGGCAGCGACTTGTTGTAGCGCCACAGGACTCCGGACTCGGTGATGTCACCGCGGAGGGAACCCGGGCGGATCGCCACCAGATTGTTCACCGGAGCGCGGCGCGCGCCGTAGAAGTACCAATCGCGCTCGTCCAGTTTGCCATCACCGCCCAAATCTGCTTCCGTCCAAGGGTGCGCTTTCTTGAGCCGCTCCTCGGGAGCTTCGTCCTGGGACAGCAGGCCGTCACCGTCCTTGTCGTGCTGTGCGAGCACCTCGGCGAACGAGGGCGTGTTCTGCTGCTGGCCCGGATCGCCGCCAATCTCCCAGCCGTTGATGTAGACGGTATCGCCCTTGAACAGGGGCACGCACTTGAGCTGCCATGCAAATCCATTGACCCACCACAGCTCTTCGCCCGACGCCAGCGAGTAAGCCGACACTCGATACGAGCCCGGCACTACCACCTGCGCCTCTCCGCTCGATGTCCGGAACACTCCTGCCGTGCCGTAACCCCGTGTGTTGGCAGGCCTTGGGGCCTTCCAAACGGTCGCGCCCGTCTCGGCGTCGAGAGCGATCAGGTACGAATCCACCTGTTGGTCGCAGACGATCAGCAGTTTTCCATCAGCCAGAATCGGCGAGGAGCCATGTCCGTTCTGGTTGATGAACGGACCTAGCGGGCGCCGCCAACGCTCATTGCCGTCCGGGTCATACGAAATCGCCCCGAAGTCGCCGAAGAACACAAATACGTTCTCGCCGTCGGTCACCGGCGATGGCGATGCAGGACCGTGAGTGGGCTGGAAGTGTTCCTTGCGCGGGCGGGGCGCCTCCCTGATCCACAAGATCTCGCCCGAGTCTCGCGCAACAGCCAAAACGAGCAGCCTTTCACTCTCAAATGCGGTCAGGTAAATCCTCTCGCCGGCAATCACGGGCGAGGAGTGGCCGCTTGGCAGCGCCGTCTTCCACTCCAGGTTCGTGTCTTCTCCGAACCGAATCGGAAGCGGGCCGCTGTGTGCGATGCCGGTGCCCTCCGGCCCGCGGAACTGCGGCCAGTCGGCTCCCTGCAGCAGACCTGACAACAACGCGAGCGACACCGGCAGCAACCAGAGCATGCCCACAATATAGCGCGGGCGCAAACGAGCCGACGCTTTCAGAGCCGCAGATCTGCTCTGACGTGATACAGTGGCAGCATACGAAGAAGCCCGTGGATGAAACAGATCGGACGGTACAGGATTGTCTCCGAGCTGGGCCGCGGGGCGATGGGCGTCGTATATCGCGCGCACGATCCCCAGATTGATCGCGAGATTGCGCTGAAGACCATTAGGCTCGCCACGCACGCCGACCCGAGCGAGATCAAGGACATGCGCGGCAGGCTGATCCGGGAGGCCCAGTCGGCCGGTCGGCTGTCACATCCCGGGATCGTCACGATTTTCGACGCCGGCGAGCAGGACGGGCTCGCTTACGTCGCCATGGAGCTGGTAGAGGGACGCAGCCTCGACGAAATCTTGGCCGGTCCTGTGCTGCCCGATCGCAAGCTTGAATTCTTGGTCGCGCTGCTGGAAAAGGCTGGTTCGGCGCTCGATTACGCCAGCGCCAACGGCGTTGTGCATCGCGATGTCAAGCCGGCCAACATCATGGTTTCGGGCCCGTCCATTAAACTCCTCGACTTCGGTGTAGCGCGGGTCGCCTCTGCGCAGGCTACCCGGGCAGGCACGGTATTTGGCACCCCGAACTACATGTCTCCCGAGCAGGTGCAAGGGAGACAGGTCGATGGGCGCGCCGATCAGTTCTCCCTCGGCGTAATTGCCTATGAAGTTCTGAGCGGTGTCAAACCATTTGAAGCTCCGGCCATTCCATCCACGCTGTACAAGATCGTCCATGACGATCCAGAACCGCTACGCACTTATTTGCCGGACATCTCGGCGTCTCTGGAGAGGGTCGTGCTGCGGGCGCTGCAGAAGTCCCCGGAAGACAGGTTCGAGAGTTGCGAAGAATT
The DNA here is from genome assembly GCA_965207255.1 of Bryobacterales bacterium. Lineage (GTDB taxonomy): Bacteria > Acidobacteriota > Terriglobia > Bryobacterales > UBA6623 > VXMF01. Next base: position 5,570,131 of record OZ242276.1, read on the forward strand.
CGCTCTGGCGTTTGCGGATGCCGCCGGGGGGCTGGCAGGGCTCGGGCCTGCAATCAGCCCTGGCTCAGAGACCGGACAGGCTGATGTTGACGGGACTTTGGACAGCCGCGCGGCCCCAAATGCCGATCCGGCAGAGTCGACCAGCGGTGCCAGGGACTGGTCAAGCCTTGGCGGCCAGGGCCTGCCGGTTCGCGATCGGACGCAGTCACAGGGACCGCCGAATCTGCCTGGGAGGACGGGTTCGCCGGGGCCGGGCCGCAACGCGAGCGAGCCGATTCTGCCCGTCGGAGAGACATCCGCCGAAGCAGTTGAAACAGTAGCCCGGCCGAAGCCGCGCTGGCCGAACCTGATCTTCGCCCTGCTCATCCTCGCGATCGGGGCGTTAGCGCTGCTGTTGGTGCGCTACCCGGGCCTGCTCGATGACCCGCGCACGCTCGTGGACGCCATTCTTGGAACCACGCCGATAGACAGGAATGCGCCCAGCACCAGGGCAACTGCGCCGACGGTGCCCGCGGCAGATGCCTCGGACCAAGCGGAGAGCCAGTTCGACGATGACTCAGATCCGCTGGTTAGCACGCTGGAGAGTGCGCCGCAAGTAGTGGACGGTCAAGACGAGCAACTGGATGTGGCGCAACGTAGAGCCAGCAGCACCTCCGACGACGAGCTTGGCCCAAATGAAGTCTCCTCGCAGCCAGCCGTCGTGCCGCCGGCTGCTCGCAGCGGCGGACAACTGACGATCCCGCAGGCCGGGGTCGCGTTTTTTCGGAGCCCTGTGCCTGGAGTGGTCGTGGCTCTGGACGGGAATCGAGACTGGCGGTGCGTCACCCCGTGCCAACTCAACGGCCTGCCGCTGGGAGAGCACAAGCTGATCGCGCGGCGAGATGGCTACAGCGAACTGCACAGGACGATCAGGATATCGGAGGCAGCGCTGAACGTCATTCTGCCGATGGAGCGGATTGGCGCAGTTCTGCTGGTCAGCAGCGAGCCCGCGGACGCCCGTATCATTCTCGATGGCCGCGATACGGGCCAGACCACCAACGCGCGGCTGACGGTCAGTCCAGGCAAGCATGCGGTCCGGTTGGTGCTGGGTCGGCTCTCAGCCGAGCGTTCCATTGAAGTCGCCGAGAACGAGACCAGGTATCTGCAGTTTCGTCTGGGCGCGCAGTAAGCGGATCTGTTCAGATGATGGACAAGATTGAAGTCCACGGTGCGCGCCAGCACAACTTGCAAGACATCACACTGAGCATTCCGCGCGATTCCCTCACTGTTATCACGGGCTTGAGCGGCTCGGGGAAGTCTTCGCTGGCCTTCGACACCATCTATGCCGAAGGCCAGCGTCGCTATGTCGAGACCCTGTCACCGTATGCCCGGCAGTTCCTTGAGCAGCTGGAGCGACCGGACGTCGACTCGATCGACGGGCTGAGCCCGGCCCTGTCCATCGAACAAAAGACATCGAGCCGCAGCCCGCGTTCTACGGTGGGCACGGTCACCGAGGTCTACGACTACCTCAGGTTGCTGTTTTCCTCGATCGGTACCCCGTACTGCGTGACGTGTGACCTGCCCATCGAGAGGCAGCCCTCAGAACGGGTCGCGGCTCGCATCATCGAGCAGAACAGCGGCGAGAACATCATGATCTTGGCCCCCTGCGTGCGCGGCCGCAAGGGCCAGTACAGCCGGGAGTTGCAAAGCTACGCTCGCAAGGGCTTTGTCACCGCCCGCATCGATGGGACGATGGAGCGACTCGACGAGTTTCCGTTCGCCGTCAAGCTCAAGCGCAACGTCGAGCACACCATCGAGGTGGTGGTGGACCGCGTCGTGGTGAAGCCCGAGAGCGAGAAGCGCATCCAAGAATCGATTCGCACCGCCTCGAACCTAGCCGGTGGACTCGTCCTGGTGGTTGCCGACGATGGCACCGAGACGCTGTTCTCCGAAAGCATGGTCTGCGTGCAGTGCGGCGCCAGCCGACCGGACCTCGAGCCGCGTTCGTTCTCGTTCAACAGCCGCTTCGGCGCGTGCGAGAGCTGTCGTGGTGTCGGCCGGTCATGGGAGCTTGATCCTAAGAAACTCATCCCGCGGGGCGAGAACCCGCTGTTTCGGGGGAACTGGCCTGAGACGGGCCAGTGGAAAGATCCCGTTGCCACCGCTAAGAGCTGTGCGCGGCGAGCGAAGATCAAATTGAGCACGCCTTGGCAGCAGCTCACCGCCGATGAGCGGGAATGGCTGCTCTACGGACAAAAGGGCAGGTTGAGCAGGCAGAGCAGGCTCCGCAACGTCAGGTTCTCTGGCCTGATCCCCTACATGAACCGCTGTCTGATGGTTGGCCCCGGCTACCACCCAATTCAGACGTTGCAGCGGTATATGTCCAACATCCCGTGCCGCGCCTGCTCGGGGCATCGGTTGCGCCCGGAATCCGTCGCCGTGCGGGTCGCCGGCGACTCCATCGTAGACATGTCGAGCTGGCCGCTGCGCAGCTTGGCCGATCATATGCTGCGCTTGAAGCTGGACAGCCGCCGACAGCTCGTGGCCGAGCGGATTCTGGAGGAGATACGCGAACGCGTTGAATTCCTGTGCAATGTCGGCCTGGGCTATCTCTCGCTGGACCGCTCCGCCGCGACCTTGTCTGGCGGCGAGGCTCAGCGAGTGCGCCTCGCGACCCAGATTGGTACGCGTCTCAGGGGCGTGCTCTACGTCTTGGACGAGCCGTCGATCGGCCTGCATTCACGTGATCACGGACGCCTCCTAGATGCCCTGCTCGGACTGCGCGACCTTGGCAATACCGTTGTCGTCGTCGAGCACGACCAAGCGACCATCGAACGCGCCGACTATGTCGTGGATCTCGGACCCGGCGCCGGTCGCCTCGGCGGCAGGGTGACGGCTGTGGGCACCCCAGCGCAGATCTGCGGGAGTACGGAGTCGCTGACCGGTGACTATTTGGCCGGGCGCAGGGCTGCGCACGTGCTGCATGAGAGTCCTCCGCCGAACGGGCGTCGGGTGATCGTCCGCGGTGCCCGCCAGCACAACCTCAAGAACATTGACGTGGAGTTCCCGCTCGGCAATTTCTGCGTTGTGACAGGGGTTTCGGGCAGCGGCAAGTCCACTCTAGTCAACTCGATCCTCTACCCGGCCTTGGCCAAACAAGCCGACTTGAATGCCGTCGAACCCGGCGACCACGATCACATCGATGGCATCGACTTGGTCGACAAGGTGGTTCGCATCGATCAGACTCCGGTGGGGCGCACACCCCGCTCCAATCCCGCCACGTACACCGGCGCGTTCACGCCGATCCGCGAGTTCTACTCAATGCTGCCCGAAGCGCGCGCACGCGGCTTCTCGCCCGGTCGATTCAGCTTCAACGTGGTCGGCGGGCGCTGTGACGATTGCTCCGGCGACGGGCTCAAGCGCATCGAGATGAATTTCCTGCCAGATGTGTTCGTGGAGTGCGAGACCTGTCGCGGCCTGCGTTACAACCAAGAGACGCTACAGGTTCACTACAAGGGGTATTCGATCGCAGACTTGCTCGCGGCCACGGTCGAAGAGGTCTTGAGCGTGATGGGAAATTTGACCGCGGTGCGCAACAAGCTCGCCACTCTGGTCGATGTTGGACTTGGCTACATCCAGCTCGGCCAGTCCTCGACGACAATTTCGGGCGGCGAGGCCCAGCGCATGAAGCTGGCCCGCGAACTCAGCAAGCGCAAGATTGGGCAGACCGTGTATGTCCTAGACGAGCCGACAACCGGCCTGCACTTCGACGACGTGCGAAAGCTCCTGTTGGTCTTGCGGCGGCTGGTGGAGAATGGCAACACCGTGATCGTCATCGAGCACCAGCTCGATGTGATCCGCTCTGCCGATTGGGTCGTCGATCTCGGGCCGGAGGGCGGGGAGGACGGTGGCAGGGTGGTTGGTTGCGGTACGCCATCGGCCATCGCGAAAGTCGGTGGCAGCCACACGGGACGGGCCTTGCGGGCGGCCGGATTGCAGTGAGCAACGAATTCAAGTTCCGCATCGATTCGGAGACGGGCCACGGCCCCCTCCCGGGGCCGGCGCGGACGGATGCGCCCTGGGGCTATCGCGAGATTCTTCTGCTGGCCGCCGTGGCCCTGCTGGCGCAACTATTGGTTTCGCTGGCGGCCGTCTCCTTCTTGGGCCGGAACGAAACTCTGGAGCCCGATGCGGCCATGGAAGTGCTCAGAGGATCTCCGCATATTGTCATACCGCTACAGCTGGTGACCTGGCTGCCGCTGCTGGCGTATGTCTGGTACACGGTCGCCGTGCGCTATCGTCTGCCGCTGCGGGTGGGACTGGCTTGGCGCTCACTGCCACGTTCGGCGGCGAGCTATGTTCGCATGGGCGCACTGCTGGCGTTCGGCTCGGCGCTGGCGAGCATCGCCATCGGAGACCCGGCTGAAACCAATCCGATGACAGAGCTGCTCTCCGATCCCGACGCGTTGTGGCTGCTCGGTGTCTTCGGAGTCTTGCTGGCACCGTGTTTCGAAGAGCTGGTTTTCCGGGGGTTCCTGTTCGGCGGCTTGGAACGGATGCACGGTACTGGGATCGCGCTAGTCGGCAGCAGCGCGATCTTTGCGGCCCTGCACGGCGCCCAATACGGCTGGCAGTGGCCGCAGCTGGTCGTGTTGCTCTTGGTGGGCTGCGCGTTCGCCGCCGTGCGCATCCGCAGCGGTTCGACCAAGGCCAGCACGATCGTGCATGCCGCGTACAACGGCATGCTCTTGGTGGCCGTCGTGGCCGCGCGGGATTGGCTGGGATAGACTTGGATTCTTGGTGGGGGCAAGCGGGCTGGCTCCGCGCAAAGTGAATATGGTCAACACAATCGAATGGACATCTGACGGCGTAGTCATGATCGACCAGACCAAGCTGCCATCCGAGGAGACGTTCCTCGTCTGCCGGGACTACGTCGAAGTCGCGGACGCGATTCGCACGATGGTGATCCGGGGCGCTCCCGCGATCGGTTGCGCGGCGGCCATGGGCGTTGCCATCGGCGTGCTGAAGGCTGACGACTCGGACCTAGACGCCAGCTTCGAGGAGATTTGCGCCACGCTGGCGGCTACCCGTCCCACGGCCGTCAATCTCTTCTGGGCTATTGACCGCATGCGAGAGTCTTACCGGGCTCTGCGTGATCGCGGAGCCGACTTGCCCGAGATTCGCCAAGCCTTGGTGGACGAGGCGTGTCGCGTCCTCGCTGAGGACATCGAGAGCAACCGCGCACTGGGGCGGCATGGGGCGGACTTGCTGCCCGCTGGCGGAACTGTGATGACGCACTGCAATGCCGGGGCCTTGGCGACCGGGGGGTACGGCACAGCGCTGGGCGTGATCCGGGCAGCGGTCGAGGCCGGTAATGCCTTGGATGTGCTGGCCAACGAGACGAGGCCTTTCATGCAGGGATCGCGGCTGACAGTCTGGGAGTTGCAGCAGGATGGCATTCCCGTGACGTTGCTGACGGACAACATGGCGGGTCACTTGATGCAGCGCGGCCGCGTGCAGGCCATCGTGGTGGGCGCGGACCGCATCGCCGCAAACGGCGACGTTGCAAACAAGATCGGCACCTATTCACTGGCGGTGCTGGCGAAGGAGAACGACATTCCGTTCTATGTCGCCGCGCCGACCACCACGATCGACCTGCAACTCGCGTCGGGGGCGGAAATCCCGATCGAAGAGCGCTCGGCGGACGAAGTCACCCAGATCCGAGGACACCAGATCGCACCGGCGGAGACGGATGTCTGCAATCCCGCCTTTGACGTGACGCCGAATCGCTACGTAGCGGCCATCGTCACCGAGAAGGGTGTGGCCCGCGCGCCGTATGTCGACACCTTGAAGGTCCTCTGCGAAGCGCAGCCGCCGGGTGTCGAGGCCTGAAGGTGCTGCGGTGAAGTTTTCCGAGCTGCTGACCGAGACCGTTCGCAACGCTGAGATCCCGCTGCGCTTCGAGCCCGGCGCGGAGGAGGCTGTCGTCGAGCCTGTGACAGACCTGCTCAAGCGATGGGTGGCGATTCACGATCCCGCCGCCGCCAAGGACGACTTCGAATACGGCCAGCGGGCGCTGGTATTGCGCCTGCTGGAAGAGTTGGACGACCAACACGAACTCCCGGTCGAGGGTGAGTAGGACGGCCGGCCGTAGCGCAGAGGATGAACTCCCCAGCGGTGCGAAGATAGTGAGCACTGGAGATTGTGCAGGCAAGGGGGCTCCGCGCTCGCCATCGCAACGCAGCAAGGGAATCTTATGAAACGCAGAACTTTCGTCGCGGCCTCGGCCGCGCTCGCCGCCAGCGGGGTCGCCCGCGGAGATAACCACGGCGACAAGATTCGGCTCGGCGTAATCGGCTGTGGACGCCGCGGCCGCAACAACTTGCGCTCCGTACTCAGGCTCAAGGACGACATCCAAGTCGTCGCGCTCAGCGAGGTGTACAAACCGAACCTCGACGAGACCTTGAAGATGGTGCCGGATGCCAAGATCTACCCGGACTTCCGCGACTTGATCGCCGACAAGGACATCGACGCGGTGCTGATCGCCACGCCCGATCACTGGCACGCCTACATGAGTGTGGAGGCCTGCAAGGCGGGCAAGGATGTGTACGTCGAGAAGCCGATCTCAGTGACGGTTCACGAGGGCCAAATGATGGTCAAGGCGGCCCGCAAGTACGACCGGGTGGTTCAGGTGGGCACGCAGCAGCGCTCAGGCAGGCACTTCGCGGAAGCCAAGGACATCGTTCAAAGCGGGCGCTTGGGCACGATCAGCTTCGTGCGCACGTGGAACTACTCCAATCTTTTCCCCGAGGGCATTGGCTTGCCGCCCGACACCGATCCGCCATCGGATCTGGATTGGGACATGTGGTTGGGGCCCGCTCCCGAACGGCCCTTCAACAAGAACCGGTTTGGCGTCAACCCCTACCAATACGCCCACTTCCGTTGGTTCTGGGACTATGCGGGCGGGATGATGACGGACTGGGGCGTTCACCTTCTCGACATCGTGCTGTGGGCTATGGCCGAGCCGGGCCCCCGGTCGATTTGCACGTATGGCGGCAAGTACGCGCTGACGGACAACCGCGAAACGCCGGACACGATTCAGGCCACTTACGAGTTCCCGGCATTTGTCTGCACCTACGAGAACCGCGTTGCGAACGCTTTCGGTGGCGGGCAGCCGGGGTATGGCATCCAGTTCCATGGCACCGAGGGTACGCTTTACGTGAACCGGGGCTTCTGGGAGATAACTCCGGAATCCCGCCGCTACCGCGAGCCCGAGCCGCGCGTGGAGCAGCGCATGGAGCCGGCACGCGGCGAGTCGGCCAACAACAGCACCGACGACCATTGGCGCGACTTCATCGCCGCTGTGCGCAACCGCAACAAGCCGGTCTGCGACATCGAAATCGGGCACAAGTCGACCGCGATGGCGCTTCTCGGGAACGTGTCACTGCGCAGCCGGCAGCGGATGGACTGGGACCCGGTCAGCGAGACGACCAGCAACAAGGAGGCCCAGACCTACCTCCAAAACGACTATCGCGAGCCGTGGAAGCTGGAACTCTAGTCTCGCTCGCGTCGGGCGGGGTGCCTCCGCCTGGCTAGCAGAACTTGCTAGTGCCGTCGGCGGCTTGGGCCGCATCGAACGGCCACAGCCGTCTCACGGCTCCAATCGCCCGATCTCGTCGTCGCAAAAGTACTTCGACAAGAGTGCGCGGGGCTCGGGTCGACCAGCCCTCGACCCTAGGACGCAGGCCGCCGCGCTGGCGGCCAGCGACCACACGAATGGATCAAGACCGAGGAAACTGCGTGTGCCGAACAGGGCGTATTGCAGCAGGAATGACAGGAAACCGGTCAAGATTCCCGCGATGCACCCAGTACGATTCATACGCGGCCAGAACACCGCTAGCAGGGTAGGGAAGAGGAAAGTAGCCGCGAGTCCCGTCCCCGAGAAGACCACGATGTATTGCAGGTAGTCGGGCGGGCGAAGCGCGAACAGCCCCGCGATGATGCCAGTGAGTGCGATCGCGAGATGCGTGGCTGTCTTGGCCTGTCGCTCGCTGACCGACGCTCGGGCGTTGCGCTGATACAGGTCACGCGCAACGGCGCCCGCAGCCACCAGCAGGAAAGAACTGATGGTTGACATGATGGCTGCCATCGGTGCGGCCAGCACGAGGCCCGCAAGCGCCGATGGCACCGCAGCTATGATCGTCGCTGGCATGGCGTGATCGCTGGCGGCGAGATCCGGCACGAGAACGCGGCCCAAGATCCCAACGAAGATCACCGCCGGATACAGCAGCAGGATGTAGCAGCCGATCAGTAGCGATGCCCTGCGCAGCGATGCGGTGTTCTTGGACGCTAGGAATCGCGTGATCAGCGAGGGCTGGCCCGCCACCGCGAGCGGCCACACGAAGAAGAAAGAAATCGCGGCCGACAGCGGCAGGAACCCGTCTGGGCCGGTCGGTGTGAGCAGGTCCGGTGACTGAGCCGCCAAGCCATCGTATACGGCTTGCATGCCCCCCACCTTGTACAGCCCGAATCCGGCCGTGAGCAGGACTCCGACCAGCATCACGATGGCTTGAAAGCTGTCCGTCCAGGCTACGGCCCGGAACCCGCCGTAGGCCGTGTAAATCCCGACGACCACCGCGAAGCTGGCAACGCCCCAGACGTATGGCACGCCCAGTGCCGCTTCAAGCACGCGCGCTCCGGCGATGTACTGGGCCACGATGAAGCTCGTGTGCAGGACCAGCATGGCGACACCGGAGATCGCCCCAATCGCACTGCTCTGGAAACGGTCGCGCAGCAGGTCCGGGAACGTCAGTGCCCCGGTTCTCTCGCCGAGTTCGGCAATGCGCCTGCCCAGTAATCCGAACCCGGTTGTGGCAACCACGATGTAGCCTGAAATCCACAACATCACCGACCAGCCGTGGGCGTGGCCCAGCGATGGCGCCCCGATAAACGTTCCTCCACTCGCTGACGTAGCAATCCAAGTGAGCCCCAGCACCCAAGGGCCGATCGTCCGGCCCCCGACAAAGAACTCGCGCAGGAAACCGCTGCCGCTGGCCTGGCGGCGGGCAAGGTAGGCCAGCAGGAAGGTCAGCCCGATGTAGACCGCAAACGCGACCCGCGCTGAGGGCGCTGTCTCGTACATCGACCGTCAGCCCCGGCTCAGCCTCACCCGCGCTTGCGGCAGAAGCGGAGGTGCAGCAAGAAAAACAGTAGCCAAGGCCCGAACACGCCGAAGGCTGCCCAGCGCGGAATGCCCCAGACCGGGTCGGCCTGCGCCGATCCAAGCCAGGTTGAGAGTCCTACGGTCGCGGCGAGGGCCAGAGCCCAGAGCAACGCGGCTTCAAGCGCTTCGCTGCGGGCCGGCCTAGAATCAGGCCCGCCGCCCGTCTCGCTTACTGGCATCGGCGTTGTGGGTCCCGCTGGGTCCGGCGCCTACTCTTCGAATGCGGCGTCGAAAGCGACAGCGGACGGCTGGAAGTCGACGCTCTTGGTGAACTCGCAAGCTTCGGCCGCGCCTGCCTCGCGCTCCATCCCGCTGTCTTCCCATTCGATCGACAGCGGGCCATCGTAGCCGATGTGGTTCAGCGCCCGGATGATCTCCTCGAAATCGACCCCACCCCGGCCCAGTGACCGGAAGTCCCAACCGCGGTCTTGGTGGCCGAAGTTCAGGTGCGATGCGAGAATGCCGGATTTGCCGTCGAGCTGCAGGGCCGCGTCTTTCATATGGACGTGGTAGATCCGATCCTTGAACTCGCGGATGAAGATGACGGGATCCACCTGTTGCCAGTGCAGGTGGCTGGGGTCGAAGTTGAAGCCGAAAGCCTCGCGATGGCCGACCGCCTCCAGTGCCCGGTGTGCGGTATAGATGTCGAAGGCGATCTCGGTGGGATGCACCTCCAAGCCGAATCGGACGCCAACTTCGTCGAAGACGTCCAAGATCGGGTTGAACATCTCGGCGAAGTAGGCAAAACCCTCGTCGATGGTCTGATCGGACACCGGTGGGAAGCTGTACAGCATGTGCCAGATCGACGAACCCGTGAAGCCATTGGCGACTTTGAGGCCGAGGTTGCTCGCCGACCGCGCTGTGTCCTTCATCGCCTGGACGGCCCATTGGCGCTTGCCCTCAGGATCCCCGGCCAATTCGGTCGGAGCGAAGATATCGGAGCGCGAGTCGTTGTTGGGGTCGCACACGAGCTGGCCAGCCAAGTGGTTTGAGATGGCGAACAGTTGTAGGTCGTTCCTGTCGAGAATATCCTTCTGCTTGGCGCAGTAGTCAAGGTCCGTGGCGGCTTTGGAGACATCCATGTGGTCGCCCCAGCATGCGAGTTCGAGGCCATCGTAGCCCCATGACTTCGCTTTCGGAGCGAGCACCTCGAGCGGTAGGTCGGCCCATTGGCCGGTAAACAGGGTGACGGGTCTAGCCATGAGGTGTGAGTCTCCTTGCGATGGGAACCAGAGAATAGGGAAGTTTAGCAGACAGCCACAGCGGCGCGGCCCCGCTCACCAAGTTAGCATTCCCGAGCTCAACTGCGCCGCTGTCGACGTGGTACCATCACCTAGTCTCGAGTCTTACCCGAATCGGCATGAGGCTGACATTGCACTTCAGCTGCCCGGTGCTGGCCGGACTGCTCTCGCTGTTTGCAGTGCCCGCAGCCGGGATTGAAATCGCTACGGGGTCGATGCTCGGACCGCGTTACGGAGCGGATCGCTTTTACGTGCGCAGCGGGCCCTCTTCCCAGTGGAGTCCGACCTACACGGGCGGCTCGTTCCGCGGCAAGGTCAAGGGCAGTCTCGCCTTGGTGCGCGTCACGCAAGCCATCTTCGATGACGAGTGGCTCAAGGAGCGTCCGTTCGATCCCGGGGCGAACACTGATCGCCTGATCGAGAAACTGGACGTATACAAGCAGCACGGCGTAGCCGGCATCGTCGTGAGCATGCAGGGCGGGAATCCCGGCTATGCGGACGAGTCCAACGGCGTGCAAAGGGGCGTTAGCGCAGATCTCGGGGAAAAGGCGGGAGCGCTGGTGAGCGCCTACAGTCCCGATGGGTCGCTGAAGCCAGAGTGGATGGCGAGGCTAGACAGGCTGCTCAAAGCAGCCGACCAGCGCGGTCTGATTGTGTGCCTGGTTCTGTTTCAACAGGACCAAGACGAGGCTTTGGAGTCTCCCGAGGCCATCGTGGCCGCGGCCGGCAATGTTGCCCGGCACCTGATCGAACGCGACGCCCGCAACGTGATCGTTGATGTCGCCGACGCTTGGGACGAACCGGAAGGCCGCTGGGACCATCGCCGATTCGTCCCGCGCTATGTCGAGCTCCTGATTCGCGCCGTACGCGAGCAGTTTCAGCACGCCTCGTTCAGCCTGCCGATCGGTGCCTCCAGCGGTTCCGGGATGCTCTACCCGATGTCGCTTGCGCGCCTGTGCGACTTGGTCTTGTTGCAAGGCGACGGGCGCACGCCAGCGGACAAGCTGGCGCGCTCCAAGCAGTTCAAGCAATACGGCCGGCCGGTGCTGATGGTGAGTGACAGCAATGGCTTGGCGGCCACCAATTCCGAGCTGGCACGCGAGAGGTCGATAGCGCAAGCCTATTTGGAAGGGGCCGCCGGGTGGAGTTTCGTGCCGGCCTTGACGGCTAACCGGTTTCCGTTCGAGTACGAGTTGGCGGAAAGCGCAGTGCTTGAAGACTCTTGGCCTGCTGACACCCGGCACAGGGCCTACTTCCGGGCCATGCTGGAGGGGATCGCCAAGATCGTGTTGCGGCGACCTCCATCCACCACGGCGAAGCGCAGGAAGTAGCGTGCGCCAGCAAGTTTCTGAAACGCCGGTCCTGCTCATCGGGGCCGGCATGATCGCTCACGACCAGATCCTGCCCGCGCTATTGCAGATGCGACGCGAGGGTGCGATAGGTGAGGTGACAGTCTGCTCGCAGCGCAACCGATCGGTTGAGGCGCTGGCCCGGGCCCCTGCCATCCGGCGCGCTTTTCCAGATGTCGATTTTCGCGCTGCGCTGGATCCGGCTGCGTCTGCGACTGAGCTGCGCCCAGAGCACTACCGCTCAGTGCTGGCTGAGCTGCCCGAGCGCAGCGTGGTCGTTGTGGCGATACCGGATCAGTTGCATCGCCAAGTCGTGCTCGATGCACTGCGAGCCAATCAGCATGTCTGCTGTGTCAAGCCATTGGTGCTGAGAGTCTCGGACTCCCTCGAGATTGAACGCGAGGCCTACGGTCGCGGCCTGCTGGTGGGCGTGGAATACCACAAACGCTTCGACCCAAGAAGCGTCATGGCGCGGGACCGCTATCGCGATGGCCAATTCGGCGAGTTCAAGCTCGGAGCCGCGCGATTGATGGAGAAATGGCACTACCGCGACTCGAATTTCCAGAACTGGTTCACGGCAGATGCCACTGACTCCTTTGTGTACATCGGCTGCCACTATGTGGACCTAGTGCATTTCATCACCGGCCTGTTGCCCACCGCTGTCTCGGTGTATGGGATCCTCGACGAGTTGCCGAATGGCAAGCGAGGGTATCTGTGGACAGATGCGCGCGTACTGTGGGAAAACGGTGCCGGCTTGAACGTTCAAAACTCGTTGAGCTTCCCGGATGCGGCACCCGGGCCCAACACGCAAGGCATGACACTGTACTGCACCGGAAGCGGGAGGGGAGCGCTGCTAGAGCATTCGGACCAGTATCGCGGAATCGCTTACAGCTTTGGCGAACCGGTGCACGGGGCTGGCGGGACGCAACACGTCGAACCTAGCCCGGATTACTTCCTGTATCAAGACCTCGGCGGGCCTGGGCTGGTGCCGACCGGCTACGGAGTGCGCTCGGTCAGGCACATCGTGGAAGAGGCCCTGCGTGTCGAGCGCGAGGCAGGGTCAGAAGACCAGCGGAGGGCTATCATTGCCGAGATCGAAGCTGTGGGGGTCCTAGCCACGCCATCGAACAGCCGCTACAACGAGGCATTGTGCGAGGCGGCACGCGAGTCGATTGTGGACGGAGGTCGCCTTGTTAAACTCCAGCGATAACAAGCAGGCAACTGCCTTGTTGACCGCACTTAGCGAAGAGTTCCGCCATGCTGCTCGCGGGAAATCCATCCCGAGGCAAAGGAAATGCAATTCCTAGACCTGGTCGCGCACTCACCCTTTGACTTCAAGATATTGAAGACAGGCCCCTTGAGCGGATTCGATCTCGCTCCAGGTCGCAATGTGGAACAGGGCTTCGTGATACGCTGCGTTTGAGACTCAGCCACCCGCTCGACCTCGACCTCCTTCACGAGGACTGGCCCGTTAAGCGATGGCAAGGAGGAGTTCGAAATGAGAAATACAGCCGGAACCAAGATCCTCGCGTGTCTAGCGCTGTGCGTTGCCACTGCTTTGCCGGCGGAGATCCCTGAAGAGTTCCAGAGGACTGCAAGTACGGTGGCGTCGGCACAACGCGTCAACATGGCCGCGCCTGTCTTGACCGGCACCGAAAACCTTGATGTCGCCTCCGTCAGGCAGCAGTTTGGCGTACATGGAGAACTGGCCATTCCCGGCTACGACACGGCCCAGGGGATTTTGGACCTCATTGCCGGAACCTCCACGGGAGCGTCAAGACTCACCTCGCTCGAGATCGGCCTTGCGGCGCTAGAGTACAACTGGTTCGTAGCTACCTTGGTCGGAGACGAGTCGCTGTCCAGCAGGCTTGCAGCCGAGGTCCGTTCGCTGATGGCTGTCTATGACGAAATCGCCGACGACCTTGTCACCCCGACCGTCCTAACTCCGTTCGCCAGTGTGTTTTATCCGAGGAACGAAGCCGGTCAACTGGTGATGTCGCTCAGAAGGATGGCTGGATCTGCCATCTTTCGCCTGCACATCCCCCAAGTCGTAGATCCCGAGGGATACCTAAGGCAACGTATGACTGCAACACACTCGAGACTCACAAATACCGCTGATTTGATTATGGACGCCGCCGAAGCGTACAGCTACTACTAGCGGGGCTGAGGGCTTACGTGTGCTGGCCTGCGTAGCTGCTATTCCTCATATCAGACTGACAGCATAGGCGCGGCTGACGAGAGCCGTCTGAACTGTCTGTCAGGCCATGTCCACTCAATGGGCAGACTCAGAATCCAGTCCCGTCCGGAACCTGCGGGGCATCTTGCGATCTGGACAGTAGCCCTCAGGGGTCCAACAATCCACTATAGTCATATTTTCGGCAAGAATGGTTTAGGGGGGATCTGGCATGAACAGCATCAACGCATCAGAATTTCAGGCCCGATGCCTTAACTTGATGGACCAAGTGGCGCATACCGGCAAGCCACTCGTTATTACGAGGGATGACAAGCCCGTGGCAACATTGGTCCCATACGGGGAGAAGCGCCCGACAATTGTCGGGCTGCATGCAGGCGCAATTCAGATTCTCGGTGACATTGTTTCCCCATTGAAGGAGCCTTGGGAGGCCGCGGATTGATCCTCCTTGACACTCACGTAGTGGTCTGGCTCGATCAAGACGACCCGAGCCTTGGGGCTTCTTGTCGGGCTCTCGTAGAGAGCGCTATGGCCGATGGCGACTTAGCTGTGTCCGCGATCAGTTCTTGGGAGGTCAAGATGCTTGTCGAAGAGCACCGACTCTCGCTGGACATCGAAGTGTCGGAATGGCGTCGGGACCTATTGGCGGCTGGCGTGCGCGAACTGCCAATCGATGGTCGAGTAGGTATTCAAGCGGCCTCCCTCGGCGACCTGCACCGATACCCTGCGGACCGGATTATTGTCGCAACCGCGCAGTTGTCGCATGCGAGCTTGGCGACGGCGGATATGCGATTACTGGATTGGCAGTCTGACCTGTCTCGCATTGATGCGCGAGTGTAGCGCAGGAAAAGTTCGAAGAATCTGGTCTGGTCGCCCGAATTCCAGCCGAATTCGGCTTGCCCCGCGTCCCGCACGTCGCTAAACTGCCAATGCCGCAGCGGTTTCCGCCCAGTCTTTCATGTCTCGGTGGTTCCGTCTATAGCCGACCGAGGAGGACGATTCCTATGAAAGACCGCATTGGCAGGGTCGACCGGCGCACCCTGCTCAAGACCATGAGCGCCGCCGGTGCCACCGCGACGGTCATCACAGCGTGTGGTGAGCAATCCGCTAGCGGAAGGGGCGTCACGGGTGCCGAATTTGACAAGAGCGTACGGCTCGCCACGTCCGGTCCGGGCGGAAGCAATGCTTGGAAACCAGGTTATGCGCTGGACTTCTTGCCGCCCGAGGACATGCCCACGCGAGGCGAGGATTCCTCTGTCTTGGCGAACGAGCCCAAGGAGAAACTGCTCGAGTTCTATCGGCTGATGAGCACTAGCCGGAAGTGGGAGACCACCTTGAAGGATCTGTTCCTCGCCGGCGAGGACGGCCTCTACGGAGCCTTTCACACCTATGTCGGTGAAGAGGCCATAGCGGTTGGCGTCATCGGGGCGCTGAACGAGGACGACTACATTGCCAGCACGCATCGCGGGCACGGGCACCTGATTGCCAAGGGCGGCGACTTGAACCGGATGTCGGCCGAGATCTTCTTCAAGGAGTCTGGATACAACAAGGGGTACGGCGGCTCGATGCACATCACCGACATGTCCAAAGGAATTATGGGCATGAACGGTATTGTCGGGGCTAGCTTCTACATGGCAGCAGGGGCCGCCCTACGCGGCATGATTCGCGGTACCAAGCAGGTTGCGGTGGCGTTTTTCGGGGATGGCGCGGCGGCTTCTCCTTACTACTTCAGTGCGGTGCGGAGTTGCAAGAATCTCGACATCCCGGTGATCTTTGTTAACGAGAACAACTTCCAGTACATGGCCATCCCGGTGGCCGACACCGCGCCCACGAAGTACATCTCCGACTACACGAAGGGTCTTGACCTGCCGCACCATCTGGTGGACGGTAACAGCGTTGCGGCTGTCTACAACGCCACCAAGCAGGCCGTCGAATGGGCGCAAGCCGGTAACGGCCCGAGCGTAATCGAGGCGTTGACCTACCGCTGGTACGACCACAGCGGCTTTGCGGGGGCGCGGATTGGGCAGGAGGGTGCGGTCGGCCTTCCGTATCGAACCGACGAAGAGGTGCGCGGCTGGATGACTCGTGATCCGATCCCGCGCTACAAGCGCTGGCTACTGGCCAAGGGCCTGGCTGAAGAAAGCGAACTCGCCAAGATCGAGGGGGACGCCCAAGCAGCGGTGGACGCCTCTGTGGAGTTCGCTCGCAACGGCGCCGACCCAGACCCTGCCGCGGGCGTGCTGAACACCCACGCCGAGGGGGCCGTCCTCGCCAGTCAGTTCTACAACCGCAAAGGCGCGGTCGCGACGTAGGGAAGGGGAGCAAGCACCATGGCCAAGAAGTCGTACTACTACGCCCAACTCGAGGCGGTCGCGCAAGAGATGCGCGCAGACCCCGACATGGTCTACTACTACGAGTACCAGAAGCCCACCACGATCGGACCGGACGGCAGAGTGTTTGACCTAGTCGGCGAGTTCGGTGAATTGCGGACCTCTGGCCGCGGCTGGCCGATCGATGAATCGTGGATCGCTGGAGTCGCGATCGGCGTTGCCGCGGCGGGCTCGAAGGCCATCGCTCGGCTGCCTTCGATGGCTCAGATCTTCGCCATCGAGTATGTGTACAACCAAGCCGGTAAACTGCGCTCGATGACCGGCGGCCAGGCGAGCATGCCCTTTGTTCTCTGGGTCGATGGCGCGGGACGCCGACGGGGTAGCGCTGGGCAGCATACCGACGTCGGGGCCGAGGCAATGTTTGCGAACCTTCCTGGCGTGAAAGTGGTCGCGCCTAGCAATGCCTACGACGCCAAGGGACTGTTGATCTCAGCAATCCGAGATCCAGACCCCGTCGTCTATTTGGACTACCCGGAGGTCAAGTCCGGAAGTCAGCCTGACGTACCTGACGAGGCATACGAGCTACCGCTTGGAAAAGCTGTGGTCCGTCGCAAAGGCAGCCATCTCACCTTAGTTGCGTGGTCGCCTGCGACCGTGGATGCAGGGCGGGCCGTGGAGGAGTTGGCCAAGACAGGGATCAGCTCCGAGTTGATCGACCCGAGGTCGCTGAAGCCCTTGGACGTGGATTCCATCGTGGCATCGGCACGCAAGACAAGGCGCTTGCTCGTGGTGGAGCACGGGCATTACACGGCTGGCTTCGGTGCCCATGTCGTCGCCGAAGTGGCTCAGGCTTTGCCCGGGGTCAAGACCCGCCGCATCGCGTTCCCCGATGTACCAGGGCCCGGAGCGGCCGGCATGATGTCGTGGTTGCGTCCTGATACGCCCAAGATCGTGGATGCCGCGAAGCAGCTGATGCGGGCCTGAATCGGGACGAGCAAGGCCGAACACTCGAAGTACATACCCGGACCGCACAGCTTCGCCACTAAGAAGTCGATTCGTTGGATGTCGACTAGCCTGATGACGACGCGCGAGCCCTGACAGGGATCGGCCCAGGCCACCTTGGGATTGCGGCGGACCGGAGGGTCTCCCCGGTGCCACCTACGTCGTTTGCGAGAATGGTCGCAGGCAAGAAACCCTCGCTTAACCTGATGCGTCCAAGCTCCCCAACGCGAGGCCGATAGTCAGTTGGTTGAGAGCAGGATCAGCGTGTATCACTTCTCAGGTTTGCAGGCGGAGTCTCGTCAGTCCTGGCCCATGAGCCGAGATGCTCGTGGCACGGCACCGCCCCCGGCTCTCCGCCATCTGGCATTGCTGGCGATCCTCGCTTTGCTGGCAGCCCCGGCGTCGGCTCAGGTATTCCGGATCGAAACCATCCTCGGGGACTTCGATCCGCTGGAGACCGTACCCCTTGCCGAGGCCCGGGTCCGCTTTCCGTCGGCATTGGCGATCGATTCAGCCGGCAACCTCTACTTCGTCGACAGGGACACGTATCGAGTCCGCAAGGTCGATGCGTCGGGGCAGGTCTCCACGATCGCCGGTTCGGGCCTGCCTGGCTTCAGCGGCGACGGCGGTCCGGCAACAAACGCCAGGCTCGGGGACCGGGTTGAAGGGCTGGCGGTGGATGCCGAGGGCAACATCTACATCGCGGACACAGGGAACTACCGAATCCGGAGGGTGGATCGGTCCGGAATCATCTCCACGATCGCGGGAACCGGTACATTCCGTACCGGAGGGGACGGTGGCCCTGCCAAGATTGCCGGTTTGACAGCGATTGGCGGCCTGGCTGTGGATGCGGCCGGCAACCTCTATGTCGCCGACACTTGGGACGACAGGGTACGTAGAATCGACGCGAACGGCATCATATCGACGGTCGCCGGAACGGGCGAAGCGGGCCGGAGCGGAGACTTTGGCCCTGCTATTGAAGCTAGGCTCGACAAGCCCGAAGGTGTCGCGGTCGGCCCAGCCGGAAATATTTATATCGCGGACACGGACAACCACGTTGTTCGCCGAGTGGACGCGAGCGGAACGATCACAACCATTGCCGGCACTGGGGATCGCGGCTATGGCGGCGATGGCGGGCCAGCAACCGAGGCAGCTCTTTCAGAACCGCGAGCAGTGGCCGTCGATTCAGTGGGAAACGTGTATATCGCGGACTCCGCCAACGGCACCGTCCGGAGAGTGGCTGCGGACGGAACGATTTCGACAGTGGCCGGGATTCCTTCGACGTTGCCCGGGATTCCCCGGGAAGCGGATCCTGCTTCCGTCGATGTCTCTACGAACCAAATCATTGCAAGGCCCTATGCTTTGATCGCAGGACTGTCTGGCGAATTGTATATCGCCGACGCGTGGGGGGCTTCGATCCTGCGACTCGACCAAGACGGACAGATCAAGGAGCATATCGGACTGGGCCGACCGGAACTCTCCCATCTCGCAGGCGTGGCGATTGACGCGAACGGAAACGTCTTCGTTGCCGATACGGGCAACCACCGGGTGATCAAGCTCGATTCCTCGGGGATCGTCACTACGCTCGCTGGAAACGGCGAAATCGGAAATGGAGGAGACGGAGGTCCTGCCGCAGAGGCAGAATTGGCCTTCCCCCAAGATGTCGCTCTCGACAACCAGGGCAATGTCTACATTGCGGACTCGGGAAACAACCGCATCCGCGTGGTTGATCCCGGGGGCATGATCAGGAACGTTGCGGGGACGGGTGAGCGAGATTACGGGGGCGATGGTGGTCCCGCCGAAGCCGCGCGCCTTGCCAGGCCCACCGCCATCGCAGTGGGAGTCGGCGGTGCGATCTACATCGCCGACACCTATAACTATCGGATTCGCAAGATCGGCACTGGGGGTGTCATCGAGACAGTGGCCGGAAACGGACTTGAGGGGGACAGCCAGATGGGACTGCCTGCGACGCGAACGCCGTTGGGGGTAATCCGTGACATCGCAGTGGACTCGATGGGGCGGATATTTTTTCCGGATCAATTAGACGACCTTGTGTTCGTTGTCGATCCATCGGGCGAGATCCACGTTGCAGCGGGTGGGGGAGAGAGAGGTAGCGGCGCCAATGGCGGTCCCGCTGTGGGCGCGTGGCTGCGCTATCCGAGCGGTGTTGCCATCAGCGGAAGCGATACGCTCTACATCGCGGAGAGTTTCAACAATGCTATTCGCAGGGTGAGCCCGGATGGAATCATCAGCACCATCGCAGGTTCGGGCGAACACGGGTACGATGGCGACGGATTTCCCGCCACCAAGTTCCGCCTGAACCTCCCCAATCGCATTGCAGCCGTGACGGACGAGACATTGGTCGTGCTCGACGACGGCAACCACCGGGTCCGCCTGCTAACGGCCGAACCTCCTGAACCGGTCATTAGTTCGATTCTCAATGGCGCGAGCTACACCGACAGCTTGGCGCCAGGAACCGTGGGAGTCATCGAGGGGGTCGATCTTGCCTCCGGAACGGAAGCCCTCAAGCGATTGCCCGAATCCGTGCCATTGCCCACAGCGCTGCTGGAGACATCCGTGACGGTCACGGACCGGACCCCGGCAAGTTGGGCCCGTCGCAAGGCCGGCCTTTATTCCGTCTCGCCGACGGAGATCCGTTTCCTAATGCCCGAGCGGGCGGCAAATGGACTGGTTATCGTGACCGTGGAACGCGAAGGGAAGGCATCCAAGCGAAGGGGAATCCATCTCGGCAAAGTCGCGCCCGGGCTTTTCTCGGCCAACGGCGACGGACGCGGCGTCGCGGCAGCCTCGGCCGTACGGGTGGCCCGCAACGGCACCGAAACCAGCCTTGAGGTCGTTCGGTACGATTCCGCGCTTCGCCGGTATGTGGCAACTCCCATCGATCTGAGGTCTAGCCGCGATCCGGTGTATCTGACGTTCTTTGGGACTGGCATGCGCGGCCTTGACGAGCCAGCCAGCGTAACCATCGGAGGCGAGCGGGTAGATGTCCATTCGCTCGAACCGGCAAGCGGATTTTCGGGCGTGGACGAATTGGTGGTCGGACCGATCCCGAGATCCATTAGTGGGGAAGATTTGGAAGTGGGGGCTGTTGTCGATGGCCTCGCTTCAAACGGAGTCACGATCTCGATCCGGGGGGTGGCACGGTGACCGAGACGTACTCAGCCAAGTCAAGCGGTTTGCCTAGTTCGCCCGGCCGAGCGCTCTCAAACCTCCGGTACCGCGGACCTGCTCGTTCTCGGTGTTTAGGCGATTCCACTGGTGGCGCGGGGGTCAGGCTCCGTCACCATATCTTGGCCACAGCAGTCATTTGGGCTGGCGTTACAGCGCTCCAGTTGCCACTCTCCGCGCAGGTCTACCGGATCGATACGCTGCTCGGGGACTTCGATCCCCTAGAGGAGGTCTCTCTCTCCGAAGCCTGGACGGACTATCCGGTGGCGCTGGCGTCCGATTTGACGGGTAACATCTTCTTCGCTGAACGAGATACCTACCGTATTCGAAAGATCGATCCGTCTGGACGAGTGAGCACGGTGGCCGGTTCGGGCCTTTCCGGTTTCAGTGGCGACGGGGGCCCCGCAACGAATGCCCGGTTGAGCGAGGTCGAGGGCGTTGCCATCGACCGACATGGAAACATCTACATCGCGGACACCGATAACTACCGGATTCGCCGGGTGGACCCATCGGGAGTCATTGAGACGATTGCCGGAACCGGCGAGTGGGGGACGGAAGGAGACGGAGGGCCTGCGCGAAACGCGAGCATGACGCCAGTCTACGGTATCGCGGCGGATCTGGACGGAAACATCTACATCGCGGATACGTGG
This sequence comes from Bryobacterales bacterium, assembly GCA_965207255.1. Lineage (GTDB taxonomy): Bacteria > Acidobacteriota > Terriglobia > Bryobacterales > UBA6623 > VXMF01. The sequence continues at coordinate 5,591,285 of OZ242276.1, forward strand.
GACGACCGAATTCGCAAGATCGATACCGCCGGTACTATTTCGACGATCGCAGGTACGGGCGAGGAGGGTGCGAGCGGGGATGGCGGGCCGGCCACTTCGGCGCGTCTAGACAAGCCTCGCGGCGTGACGGTCGACACGACAGGCAATGTCTACATTGCCGACTCTGACAATCATCGAGTCCGACGGGTCGATCGGGACGGGACGATCATATCCATCGCCGGCACGGGAGAACACGGCTATAGCGGTGATGGAGGACTCGCTACGGAAGCCGCACTGTCCGAGCCCTACGCCGTGATGGTCGACATAGCAGGAAATATCTATATCGCCGATGCCGATAACAGAACCGTTCGGAGAGTGGATCCAAGCGGGATCATTACAACCGTGGCCGGGACGGGACCGCGAGGCCGTGGGGGCCGCGCGGGGATCGGGACAGAGGTCTACATTTCCCGTCCCCGTGCCCTTGCGGCTGGCAACAAAGGGGAGGTCTACATCGCCGACGCATGGGCCGACCGTGTGCTCCAACTCGACCGCGAGGGAAGTATCACTGAACTCGTCACATCGAGCCAGCGCGAGACTCGTAACCTGGGCGACGTCACGGCGGACGCGAGCGGGAATGTCTACGTTGCTCTCCCGGCGAAGGGGCGGATTGTGAAGGTTGACGCTAGCGGCTTGGTGACGGAGTTCGCAGGCAACGGCGAGTACGGGTTCTCAGGCGACAACGGTCCTGCGGTGAACGCTCGATTCCGAGGTGCGAGAGGTGTGGCCGCTGACCCTTACGGCAATCTATACATCGCAGATACCAATAGTCAACGTATTCGTATGGTCGATAGCGGCGGCATCGTAACGACGATCGCAGGCAACGGTGACCGTGGCTACGGCGGGGACGGAGGCCCCGCTTCGCTGGCTATGTTCAGATCTCCCAGAGGAGTGGCCGTGGGTGCAGACGGGGCGATCTATGTGGCCGACACTTCGAATCACAGGATTCGAAAGATCGATTCCTCCGGTGTCGTAACGACCATTGCCGGCTCTGGCGACAGAGGACTGCCAGAGCCCGGAGTCGTGGCGACAAGGTCGCCTCTGTCGTCCCCGGAGAGCATTGCGGTCGACTCGGTCGGACGGGTCTACATAGCGGACCGTCGGACGAATCGCGTCTATGTGGTTGACGAATCGGGAATGCTGGAAATCGCGGCGGGGACGGGCGAGTTTGGCCCTTCGGGTGACGGAGGTCCGGCCGTCGACGCAGCCTTGTACGACCCGGCTGGCGTGTCGGTCAGCGTAACGGACATGCTCTACATTGCCAGCTGGGGTTCCAACTTGGTCCGCAGAGTGGGCAGAGACGGGGTCATCTCAACGATTGCCGGTACGGCGGGCCGAGGCGGCTACAACGGGGACGGCACCCCTGCAAGAGAGCGCCAGTTCAATCGCCCAACGCGGGTTGCGGCGTACTCCGATCGCAAGGCGTTCGTGGTCGACTCATTCAACCACCGCGTGCGTGTCCTCACCGCCGAAACTCCGCCGCCGGTGGTCTCCGCTGTGCTAAATGGCGCCAGCTATCAGTCCGGCACTGCTCCCGGATCGGTCGCTGTGATCCAAGGTGCTGACCTGTCCTCCGCCCGTTCCTCCGCCAACGAATTTCCGGTTCCCTTTCCCTTGGCCACAACCTTGGCTGGCACGAGCGTGATCGTGACTGAGTCCGTGGGACAAGGTGAATTGCGACGCGAAGCAGGACTTTTCTCAGTTTCGCCGACCGAGATCAGGTTCCTGATGCCGGATGTGGCGACAGAGGGTGCAGTGAGCGTGACAGTAGCGCAGGAAGGAGCCCTCTCCGAACAGATTGCAATCGATGTCACGACTGCCGCGCCCGGACTCTTCTCGGCGAACGGCGACGGGCGTGGCGTAGCGGCGGCCGCGGCGGTCCGGGTGGCTCGCGATGGGAGGCGAACGCCACTTGAGGTTGCGCAGTACGATCCCGTGCTCAAGCGCTACGTAGCGCTTCCACTCGATGTCCGGACGGGCTTTGATCGGGTCTACTTGACGTTGTTCGGCACTGGCATCCGCGGCGGCAGCCGACCGACGATCGTAACCATCAACGGCCGACACGTGACAGTGCAATCCTCAGGTCCCGCGAGCGGTTTCCACGGCGTCGATGAAGTGTTGGTCGGACCGCTTCCTAGGTCGATTCGTAATCGGGAGTCGGAAGTCGTAGCCATCGTCGACGGTGTCAGCTCAAACGCGGTGACAATAGCGTTCAAATGATTCTTCTTTGCCGCATGTGAGCGCGGCGTCGGGAGAGCAATCCGCTGCGTCGGCGGTTGTTGCTGCAGTGGAGATTGCCAGCGGGAGACCAAGTGGACTTGGCTGCCGATCTCAAACCTTGTCCGGACAGCTGTCACGGCGCGGACTTCGGTCCTGCACCATCGCGTTGTGATCGAGATCGGACTGGACAAGGTCATCTGGCCATCGGCCAACTGGACCCGAACGTAGTTCGTGCCGCTGGGTTTGGCTGCGGCCTCAGCGGTGACATCCCGCGCGACGGTATCGCCCGAGACTTGTCTGCCGCTATCGATCCATCTGCCCGAGCTGATGCAAGCTGGGCGCTGGACTTCCAGTTTCGAGCCTGTCCGGTAAATCCGGTCGCAGAGCGCAACTCGCGGTGGCATTACAAAGTATTGTGCGGTTGCAGTGACGACACGGAGAGTTCTCCCAAGGCTGTGTGTCCGGCACCCTTGGACCGTGAGTCGGCAAACTGAGAGCGGCAGAGTCCTCCAGTTAGCGCTATGCTCTTGAATCGGCGAGGCCGCGTGCCTCGCTCCGTCGGAGCCCGAAGCAGCCTTGCCGACCGAACAAGCAGCCAACGCCCTTTGCCCGCGTTGCGGGGTGGCCATGGCCGACAAGGTCATGCGCACCGCCATATGGCAGGGAGATCGAGTGGCTATCGTGGAAGACGTCCCGGCGCTTGTCTGCGGCAAGTGCAATGAGCAGTACTACGACGAGTCAGTCAGCGACGCTCTGCGCCGGCTTGCGGAAGATGGCTTTCCGGCCCAGGCTGCGACTTCGGAAGTGGTGGTGCCGGTCTTCTCGCTGAAACAACGAATTCGGGAACCCAAGCAGATGCCGGAGGATGCGTATGTCGATTGACTTGAGAGTGCTTTCGGGAGCGATCGCTGCTTGCAGCCTATTCATCGTCGGATGCGGCAGCGAGCCTGGACCGAGTGAGCAGGGTGCCGATCAGGTCTCCGATCCCCCTCCTGTGGCGGCTGCACCGGCCTCGCTGACGGACATCTTCCCGGAGGGGCTGGGACGGTCGTTTGTGCTCGACAGTTGCGGGGCCTGCCACGCCGCCGCCTGTGCCGCGATCGGCCAGCGGACCCAGGCCCGCTGGGCCAGCCTCAAGGAGGACCACCGCGACAAACTGTCCGACATGAATGACGCCGACTACGTGGTGCTCTTCGCGTACTTGAGCGAGAACTTCAACGACGCCAATCCCGAGCCTGTTGTTCCGCCTCAGTTTCTAGCAGGGGGCTGCACGCCGTTTTGATGGCGCTCTGGCAGTTGAAGGACGTACAGGCCCAGTCGGGCGGGGGGACTAACGTTTCTCGATGCGGTCCGACGACGTCCAAGGTCTACCTGGTGATCTGGCTTGCTCTGTTTGGTTGCAACCAGATTCAGCCCAGTCTGCAGGAGCCTCCCGCCATTGAAGAAGAGGTTCAGGACTGGTCCGCGTTTAACATCAACGATGTGTTTCCGGAAGGTGCCGGTCGTGACCTAGTCTTGGACAACTGCCAAAGCTGCCATGTATTGGTGCCGATCCTAGTCCTGCCATTGGACGAGGCGGCTTGGTACCGTAGCGGCCTAGAGCACCGAGAGAGGGTTGAGGGGCTGACCGACAACGAATTCGAGACGCTCTATCAATATCTGGAGTCCAACTTCACTCCCGACAGGCCAACTCCCGAACTCCCCCCGGCCCTGCTCGATTCCTGGACGACGTACTAGCGAACGGTATCGGGTCCGTCCCATCGTGGTTGCCAAGGGACGGAGCACCCATCTGCCCTTCGCACCGTTTCTCGCGGTGTAAGTCTTGAACGGGCCTACGAGCCTGCGTTGGCAACCAGATCGAATACCCGTGCGAAGAGGCCGAACAACTTTCGATTGGCGTCCCGCAGCATGTGGCGCTTCACTCGCGCCGCGCCGCGCGAACTCGTCGCAACGGCATCGGCCACGATTGCAACGGCGACTTGAATGGGTCCGAGGCCGATCACCGGTGCTAAGGCGCGCAGCACCTTGCCCTTGGCGATGTCCCTCAGCGACGCCGCAACCCACGCTTCTTCTGAATCAAGGTTGCCTTCGATCAGGGCGTTTGCGTTGGCGTCCCAATTCACCGCCTGCCCGATGCGTTCCAACCGGTCTCCCATCCACCGCTGAGGGCCGTCAACAAAGTTGTCGGCATCCGCTTGCAAGTCTACCGCATCGACCGCCTGCGGAATGCAGTACATGATGGCCTGGGACGTGCGCGGGGAAGGCAGAAACAGCTTGCGTGTCACTGGCAGCCCTGTCTCGCTGGCCCCCTCCTCGTCGACCAGCACCAAGCTCGTGAGGTGGGTGACCAATCCCTCTTCCACCGCGAGCCGCTCCGCGGCCTGCTCCTCCATCGTGCCCAGCGCAATGCTGGCGGCAAACGCCGCCACCCCCGCTGCGAACGTGTTCCGCTGTTTCTCGCTGGCGTTGTCACCCCAGCGAGCCTCGATTCGGGCGTTGGCACGGGTGGTGAAAATGCGCTCGGGCACGCCGTTCACAGACGAGTCCAGCCGGTCCGGACCTCTATTCCCCCTGCGCAGCCCTTGGATCGTGGCCCTCAGCGCTTCATCGATGTCAGCTCCGAAACTGAAGTGCAGGTCACCTCCGGTCAGGGTGGCCAAGTGGCCGACTCTGGCTTCCAAGCTGTCCTCCCCGACTAGCACGGCGAAGATCCTCCGACCAGCCATTGCGCAATGCTGGACGTTGAGTCCGTGGCTCATCCCGTCGGTGATCAGCAGGATGTCACACCCCTCGGTAGCTTTGATGACGGTATTGATGGCCTCGCCGATCTCGGTCCCGCCCGATGGCGATTGCAGGTTCTCGATCAGCGCTTCGAAGGCTTCCCGAGAGGTCGGCTTGCCGTCGCCGACCGGCGTGCAGTTGTCGCTGAATTCCCACAGCCGGAGCCTGTCGGCTGGGCCCATGTCAGAGACGAGTCCCCTCAAGCTGCGCTTGATCGCCTCGTGCTTGGTCAGGTAGGGAGCCGATCCGCTCCCTTCGCAGCGGCTGAGCATGGAAGAGGAGCGGTCGACCAGCATGGCTGCATCGAGGCTGCCGACCGCTTGCGGACAGGGCTCGATTTCGAGAGTTACCTCGCGGCCATCCGCGGCGGACCCGCGGACGATGCCCGGCCTCCAACCCGACACCTCGATATCGATCGGCGCATCTGCCGAGATCGCCGCGCTCAGCAACCCCTCGCTCGCCGAAAGGGGTTCCCCATCTGCCAGCCGGACCGAACGAGCATCGTGGCGGATTCTGAGCCTGGTTGAGGGCTTCGTCCCGCCATGCACGACTTCGTCGGCGTCCGAGAGGCCCGAAATCCCGTACACATCGCCAACCGTCAGCGGGATTCGCAGGCGTCCGTGGTCACCCGTGCAGCGCAATGCCTCAGTCCAGCGCGTCGTGACTTCAACTGATTCGCCCGCTCCTAGGTTGCCAACCGAAAGAGCATGTACCCCTCGCAACAGCTCTTCGTGCAGCACCGCAGTCTTGCCGCTGTCGATAGCATCCTCGTAGCGGTCCCGGGCCTGCGAACTGGGTTGGGCCACTGCATCCAGAACGCGCTTGCCGATTCTTGCCGACAGGCCGAAGAACGCGGCATGCACTGGTACCGGCAGGCTGAGCAGCACCTCGATCGGTGCTGTCTCGGAGTTGCGGAATATGCGCTTGGTTTCAACCAGAGCCAGCCCGCCCGAAACCGTGACTTCAATCTCCATGTCGACCAGCGAGGCTGGCTTCGCTCCGGCTTCCGCGCGGGCCCGAGCGACCAGGGCCGCGATCGGGTCCACCCGTGATCGAGGATCTTGCACAGCTAGCATTTCGCTCCTTGCTCCTTGTTCAACAGTTCCCTCAAGAGATCGCCAATGCGCTGTATCAGTGGCTCGACCGGCGCACCTGATAGCAGTACGTCCGGATCCACGACAAGCGTGATTCCCGGCGCGACCGGAAGCGGGGCACCCTCGCGAGCCTCCAACAGCACGCGAATCGATGCAGGCGTGAATCCGAGTTGCTTCAGGCGCATATACCGCTTGATGGCAGCGATATGCTCCAAGCTGTAGGTCGCGTGCGCTCGTCCTCCAGTCGGAGGGGGAACGAAGCCCTCGGCGATCAGGTATCGTACCTGCCGAGGCGCCACGCCGACTCGTTCGGACAACTCTCGAAGCTTCACGGCTACGGATCCTTACGACAATACTATTGTCAAAAGGATGCGTTGTCAAGCAAATGCGCGAAGATCCATCGAATCTCGTCTAGGTGACTGACCCAGGGGGAGTCTCCTGAGACAATCAAAGGCCGATGGGCAGAGATTCGGCCATTCGGCCCGCCCCGAGGGGTGACTGAGCGACGATGATGTCGGTCACCAGCACGGGTGCCGCGACCCGTGACAAGACGGTGTACGCCTAGATTGAATGCGTTGCCGTTGCGAATCCTGTTCCCGATCCCCGCCCGGAGTGCTTTACGCTGGATGTTTATGGCCAGCGACAAGGACTATCGCATCGAAGTCGACTCGATGGGAGAGGTGCGCGTGCCGCGCACTGCTCTCTACAAGGCGCAGACTCAGCGCGCCATAGAGAACTTTCCCATCAGCGGGACTCGCTTTCCGCGCACGTTCATCCGCGCATTGGGCTTGGTCAAGTCTGCCGCTGCATCGGTGAACCTCGATCTGGGCCTGATGTCTGCGGACATGGCGCAGGCGATCCAAGCGGCCGCGACGGAAGTCGTCTCTGGCGAGCACGATGACCAGTTCCCGATCGATATCTTCCAGACCGGTTCGGGCACGTCAACCAATATGAACGCCAACGAGGTCATCGCCACGCTGGCCAGCGCAAAGCTGGGCCAAGCCGTGCATCCGAATGATCACGTCAACATGGGGCAGTCGAGCAACGACGTGATTCCCACGGCCATTCACGTTGCGGCCTACTTGGAGACCTCCGAGGTGACGCTCCCGGGCATGGCGCAACTCTGCTCTGTGCTCACGGCCAAGGCCGAGTCACTCGATCACGTGGTCAAGATGGGCCGCACTCACCTGATGGACGCGCTGCCGATTCGCCTCAGCCAAGAGCTTGGCGGCTGGTCTGCGCAGATGGCCCAAGGCCAGCAGAGGGTGCGAGCGGCACTTACGCGGGTCTCGCCGCTGGCGCTTGGGGGCACGGCCGTTGGCACGGGAGTCAACGCCCACCCGGAATTCGGCCCGAGGGTGGCGAAGCGCCTTTCGGCGCGGACGGGCTTGCCTTTCATCTCCAGCCGCAACTACTTCGTCAGCCTGTCCAGTCAGGACGCGGCAGTAGAGCTGAGCGGACAGTTCAAGACTGTTGCGGTCTCCCTGCTCAAGATCGCCAATGACCTGCGTTGGATGAACAGCGGCCCCATTGCGGGCATCGCGGACATCTCTCTGCCGTCGTTGCAGCCCGGCTCCAGCATCATGCCCGGCAAAGTGAACCCGGTGATCCCCGAGGCCGTTGCAATGGTCTGCGCCCAAGTCATCGGCAACGATGCGACGATCACTGTGGCTGGCCAGTCCGGGAATTTTCAGCTCAATGTCATGTTGCCCGTGGTTGCGCACAACCTACTCGAGAGCGCCCGGCTGCTAGGCAACGCTTCCAGTGTGTTGGCGGAAAAGGCCATCGAGGGCTTCGTTGCAAACGAAGAGCGGACTCGGGACTTGGCGGAGCGCAATCCCATTCTGGTGACCGCCCTAAATCCCGTGATCGGCTATGAAAAGGGTGCCGCGATTGCCAAACGGGCGTATGCCGAAGGCCGGCGGGTAAAGGAAGTGGCGGCCGAGGACACCGACCTAGGCACCGAGGACCTCGACCGGCTGTTGGACCCGCGCTCCATGACCGAGGGTGGTATCGCCGAATAGCGGTGGGCTGTGTGCTGGCGAGATCAGTCCCCGCGCAGCGCCAAGACAGCTTCGAGCAATTCTTCTTCGCCATCGATCTCCAGATCGATGCGCAGGGCGAAAGTGGGAATCGGCAGCGCGGCCTCTCCCAGGTTCATGACATCTTTGGCAGTGGTGAGGAAGGTTTCGGCGTTGGCGACCTCGGCGGATCGCGAGAGCTGTTCGAGGTCGCGGGGCGAGTAGCGGTGATGGTCCTTGTACTCGCGTTCCAGCACTACGTCGCATCCCAGTTGCTGAACGTGGCGGAAGAATGATGCAGGGTTCCCAATCCCGCAAAACGAGGCGACACGCTTGCCGGCGAGGCTTTCGATCTGGTGGACTCTCCCGGTTGCTGCTTCATACAAGTCCGTGACAACGGTGCGCGAGCGGAAGGTTTTGGCGGCTGGGTTGGCTTCGCGGATGGCCTCTTGCAACGGGGCGTGCTCAAACCCTGCGGCGCTGCGGGTCAGGATCACAATGTCGGCGTCCTTAAGGCCAGCCACGGGCTCCCGCAGGCGCCCCAAAGGTAGGGTGTAGCCGTTGCCGAATGGTCGTCGGCTGTCGAGCAGCACGATGTTGAGCGACCGTTGCAACTGCATGTGCTGGAACCCATCGTCAAGTACCAAGAAAGCGGGGTCTGCGCGATGTTCGACAGCACGGCCCGCTGCGTGCCGATCCGCACCTACCGCGACAATCGTGCCCGGAGCGCTGTCCGCGAACCGACGGGCCAGCATGGCTGGCTCGTCGCCGCACAGGCGCGGGTCGACTTCTTCGCCAGGGAGGGCCAAGCGCACCCTGTGGCTTTCGTCACGACCGTAGCCTCGCGTCAGCACGGCGGCCGGATAGCCGCGCTCGGCCAATCGTTCGACCAGCCACGCCACCATGGGCGTCTTGCCTGTGCCACCGGCTGTCAGATTGCCGACCGAGAGGGTCGGAGTGTTGAGTCGCCGTGATGTCAGCAAGCCTCGACCATAGGCCCAGCGGCGAAGTTTGGCGATGGCAGCCCACCCTGCCGCAGGCAGCGCAAGTCCGACACGAGCGGGGAGCGACGGCGCATGAATCGGGAGGGCGCTTCGATATAGATGGGCGGCCTCTTTGACAGCTCGATCGCACGCGCCGCGTTGCCGGTTCGAGAATTCCTTGCCCGCACTGCCAATCCTGCGACGCCGGGAGGGATCGGCGGCGAGGCTCAGTACGGTTTTGCGCAACTCATCTGCGTCTTGCACTTGGACCAGGCCATTCACGCTTAACAGGTCGGATGCGATGTCTCGGAAGTTCTGCATATGGGGGCCGACCACGACGGTTTTCTCGTGGATTACCGCTTCCAGCACGTTATGGCCGCCCCAGCCGTTGAGCGAGCCGCCGACGAAAACTAGATCTGCCCTCTTGTACAGGGCCGCCAATTCGCCCAAGCTGTCTAGCACGAGGACCGCTGCCTGGTGCGAGACCGGAAGCTCTCCAAAGCGAGACCGGCGGTATACCGGCAGGTCCGCGGTTTGAAGAATCTCAGCGGCTTCGTCGAAGCGATGCGGATGCCTTGGTGCCACGATTGCCAGCGAATCAGGCGCTTTCTCTAGCAGTGCGCGCAAGGTTGGCACGAGCATTTCTTCCTCGCCCTCGCGGGTGCTGCCCGCGATGAACAAGAATTGCGGACTGATCTGGTCGAGCGCCGATTGAAGATCTGTCGGCAGTTCGGCGTTGGCCGCGGCGATGTCTATGTCGTACTTGAGGTTGCCGCCGACCTGAACCGCAGAGGGGCTCGCGCCCGTAGCGATGAACCTTGCTCGATCAGTTTCTGACTGCGCTAGCACGAGCTGCGCGCAGCGCAGGACCGGCCCGAAAAAGAAGCGGAACCTACGGTACTTTGGTGCCGCCCGGTCGGAGATGCGGCCGTTGACGATAGCTGCCGGGATGCCGCGGCTCTTGGCTTGGAAAAAGTAGTTCGGCCACAACTCGGTCTCCGCCACAAGTAGCAGGCGCGGCTGGAGTTTGCGGAATACCCGCGACACGCACCACGGCAGATCGAGGGGGGCGCGGAAAACGAGATCCGCGATTCCCGTCAACTGGCCTTCAGCCAACTTGCGGCCCGTTGCCGTGCCTGTGCTGACGACGATAGGAACGCTTGGCTGGGCAACGCGCAGCCCCCGGAGCAGGGACAGGGAGGACTGCACTTCGCCAACCGACACGGCATGAAACCAAATGGGATCGCCGTTGGTCGTACTAGTGTGGACGGGCAGGGTGCCGAGCGCTTCGCCCAGACTGCTCCAACTGTGGCCCTTGGCCAAGCTGCGCGCAATCCAGTACGGAATCGCAAGCGGCGTTAGGAGCGTAATCAGTAGGTTGTAGAAGAAGCGGATCAAGCGGCAACGGACAGATGGGTATTATGGCAGCTAGCATGCGACGCGCATCGATTCTAGTGGCAGCTCTTGCGGCCATCGCGCTGGGTTCGGCTTTTGCGGCGGGTGAATTTCGCGCCAAGACCGCAGACAAGTACCCGGCCAAGCAAAAGCAGGGCGACCTCATCGTCGCCGTAAAGAGTTTCGTCTCGAACAAGGACCAGCAGAGCGCGTTCGGCAAAGTGCGCCCGTACCAGCACGGGATCATGCCGATGCTGCTGGTGCTATCCAATACCGGGACTAACGTCTACTCGCTAGAGAAGATGCAAGTGCGGTTCATCTCAGCTGATCGCCAGAGCTTGGAGCCGATCCGCGGCGACGACCTTGCAAGCTTTAACCCAGACGGGCATCAGCCAACGCGGAGGAACATCCCGGGGGTCCCCGGCCTCAGCAAGACGCGGGTGAAAAAGGGGCCGTTGAACCGGCCCCAGATTACGCAAAACGAGTTTATGGCGCCGATCGTGACACCGAAGAGCACAGCCAGCGGATTCCTGTACTACTGGACTGGGACGGAAGCCTCGCTGGCGGGTGCGTCGGCTTATATCTCCGGGATCTATGACATCACCAACGGGCGGGAGCTGTTCTACTTCGAGATCCCGTTGGGCAGGGGCAAATAGCCGCGCTAGCGCGAGGGCTGGGCCGGACTTGCTCGGATCCTCAGCCACCTCGATCTGCCTTGCCTCAACACTTCCATGGGAGTTGATCCGCCCGAGTCGTGGAAGACCCTTCGTTAGTTGCTCGGCGAGGCATCCGAGCGTGCCGTGCGGTTCCTCGAATCCTTGCCTGCGCGCCGTGTCGGTGCGGAGTGTGGCACAGACGATCTTGTCTAGGTGTTAGGCGGTACCCTGCCGCCCTCGGGCCAGCCCGGATCGGAGATCCTGGCTCGGCTCGATGAGGTCGGCCATCGGGGAGTGGTTGCGAGCGCCGGGCCTCGCTACTTTGGCCTTGTCACCGGCGGAGCTCTGCCTTCATCACTGGCCGCGAATTGGCTTGCGGCAGCTTGGGACCAAAACGCGTTTAGCGAGACGGCATCGCCCATTGCTGCAGCTGTTGAGTCCATCGCGATGCGATGGGTTCTGGAATTGCTGCAGCTGCCAACGAACGCGGGGGTCGCGTTCGTCACCGGGGCAACGATGGCCAACTTCTCAGCGCTCGCGGCAGCTCGGCGCTCGGTGCTGCTCGCACACGGTTACGATGTCGATCGGGATGGACTCCACGAGGCACCCAAGATCACCGTCGTGGCGGGTGAGCAGGCCCATACCACGCTCTTCAAGGCGTTCGGAATGCTGGGCCTTGGGCGCGATCGCGTGATCCTTGTGCCAACTGACGAGCAAGGTCGCATGCGCGCAAGCGCGCTTCCCGACCTGACCGGGCCCGCGATCGTTTGTACCCAAGCTGGAAACGTCAACACGGGAGCCTTTGATCCGGTAGGCGCCATCTGTGATGCCGTGCACACTCGCGACGTTTGGATCCATGTCGATGGGGCGTTCGGTCTCTGGGCGAGGGCTTCACAGCGGTACGGCGAATCCGCACGAGGAGTGGAGCGCGCCGACTCGTGGGCCACGGACGCCCATAAGTGGCTCAACGTGCCCTATGACAGTGGCCTCGCCATCGTGCAGGATTCGGATGCGTTGCGTTGCGCAATGTCGATGCAGGCGGACTATCTTCCCGAGCATGAGGGTCGCCAGCCGTTTGACTTCACTCCCGAAGCAAGTCGGCGTGCGCGCGGCTTCGAGGTCTGGGCGGCGATTGCCTCGCTCGGCTCAGATGGCGTGGAGGAGGTTGTGGAGCGCGGCTGTCGGCATGCCCAACGCTTTGCTGAAGCGCTGCGCGGCGCTGGTCACCAAGTGCTCAATCAAGTGGTGCTCAATCAGGTGTTGGTCTCATTCGGCGATGATCTGACGACAGACGAGGATGTCGAGCGGAGCGTTGCTGTGATTCTCACCGTTGCTCATGAGGTCACGCGGGAGCGCGGCTGACTACGAGCGGCTAGACCATCGTGTGCAGCCAGTGAAACATCCGGGTCCAACTGAGAGTGGGTGTATATCGACGACAGGGAGGCGTTGCATGTGGTGGTGCCTACCTTGAAGGCAACGCGCTACTGGGTCGCGGCCGAGTGGAAAGCTCAATACACCACCCCGCACGCGGTCTCGACGTTGATGAGGACTGACTGCGGCGCATGCTGAACCCGGGGAACGCCATCAAGGCCACCATAATCGGCCGTGTCTTGTGTCAGTTGCGGAAGTGGATCACTGTGACCATCGACAAGCCAGCCTGATCCACATTCAGGAGGCAGGGACTCCCTCCGAACATTGGTGCGATCCGCAAGCCTATGCCTTGCCTGCGAGCGTCTCGCGTCACCTCACCCGAAGCGGACACCAAAGAGTCCCCCCTGCGGCGTATCATCGAGCTTTACAGGAAGCACGTGTTCGCTCACATCAAAACCGGGATCAAACCCGTCTTGGGGTAGGGCGTCTGAATTCATGGTCACGAGGTACTGAAAGCCACATTCCTCGGCCCGAGCCTTACCGATTTGTAGTGCTTTGGCTACTTGGCGCTCGTCCACGCCATCAAACAGATGACTGTCATGGGCAAGAAACCCAGGGGACAGGCCGCGTCGCGAGGCTAGCACCGAAAGCACTATGTCGAAGCAGAAAATCTGCATGTTTGTGATCCCGCGGCTGCGCTGCGAGTCAATCTGTACCTCGAAAGTGGGCCCGTTGTCGGTCGCGTCTATAGTTAACTTGCCTGCGCGCTCTCGTTCGTACAGTGCCTCCGACAACTCTTCGAACAGAATGATTGCCTCGGACAGGACTTGGTCGTGTTCTTGGAAATCTTGACGGAGGCGCTCCTGAAGCTGTCGCCGTTCAATTTCGGCCCGAGTTTGCTCGCTTTCTAGCTTCTCCGCAGTGGCAAGTTGTTGTTTGAGCATTTCTGCGTCCACCTGCAATCGTGCGTGCTCCTCCTGTAGCAGCGTGTACTGTTCGAGAGCACCGCCGCTTTCGAGGATTTTCATCAATTCCGCCCGGCGTCGTCCGATCGCCGCCTTTACCTCGTCTCGCTGCGAGATTCTCTCTTCCGCTCGCTCGATCTCCGAACGAAGGTGTGCTTTTCTGTTCTCAATGATCACTCGATGGAACTCGGCTGCTTCGTCAAAGCGCCGGGTGACAAGCTCCGGAAAGACCAGATCAGCCTCTTTGAACAACGCCCCCAACTTGCTGCCTGCCGGGACCTCCTCGCCCTCCAGAGAATTTCTGAGTTGGTCTAGGAGTTGGCGGTCAGATGTATTCTCATTTCCTGCACGATTCATGTCTTGAGTCAGCTTGCTCGCCTCTCTTTCAATCGACTCGTACTCGGGAACCACGTTGAACGCATCGAGCTGCCGCTTTAGTTGCCGGGCTTTGGATGCCGCAAGTGTTACTTGCGTGCGGAGGTACGCGGCAGACCCCTTAAAGCCTGGCAGGGTTCCTCGTCTAGCGACCTTCTTCAACTCCTTGATTGATTTCTCCTGCTCACGCAGTTCTTGGAATCTCTTCGAGACGGACCAATCTAGTCCGAGCAGGAAACTGATGGCCACGTGCTGGTCCCAAGGAAGCTGTCTGGATGACTGTGCGATGTGCGATGCGAACCCGCCGGAGTCGTGGCGCCGTACAAAATATGGAAACAGGGAACGAAACGTTGGTGCGAACTTGCCGCGATCAGTCTTGCTATCGGTGGGCAGCTTGAATACCAATTCGCCGAGCACTTCCCGCCACCGGGAATTCGACAACGTTTCGGCAATGCTGCTCCCGCCTAGTGTGGATTGCATCGCCAACCCTGACATGCCTTCTGCCGCAACGACGGCCTCTCCGTGCTCAACACCCGAGCCTTCGACCGAAGCCCTGTCTTGGTGCATCTCCTTCCGATCGGGCTTCAAGACAGTCAGTGCGCCGCTCCTGCCGCCAAGTGGAGGCCGTAGAGGCAAGGTCGAGATTTCTTCGCCTGCAACGGTGACCTTGAGGTGAGTGGCACCCGACCTTGCGACCGATACCCTGTGTTCGGCAAGGTCCAACTCGAGTCCGAATCTCCAGGGAGCGAGCATCCCTGTCCGAAAGATGCTGTTCTTGTCGGCCGTTCCGCCAAGCGCGAAGTGGATCAGTTCGATCAAGCTGGTCTTTCCCGCTCCGTTCCTTGTATGTTTGTCTGTGGACTCTTCGCTCTTGTCTGCCAAGAGCACATTTAGCCCAGGCATGAGTTGTAGTTCCCGGAAGCTCTCCAGATCACTGTAGATGCGGTGTATCATCTCGGGATCCTCAGCAGTCGACCAGTATTGAATGTGATCGTGCCAAGCATGAACAAGAGGTCGAGGGAGAGGACGAACCACTCGTACGATACGGGTGCTCGTCCCGAGTCGCGTCTTCGGGACAAAGAGAACTCCTCCCAAACTCGCGAGACGGTCTTGGGCTCATCGATGATCGACAGGATCTCACTTCCCAAAGCCAGCAGTGAGCGGTCAGATCTAAGGTGTTTCGTTGGCAGGATCACGTCTTGGCCATCCCTATCTCGATATCTTGCTCGCTGGGGTCTTCGAAAATGTCGCAGCGGTCAAAAAAGTACACGATGACAGCGAGAACCGCGGCATCGTGGCGGCCATCACGACGGCCCCAGCCAGCAAACTGTTGGAGCTTGACCAAGATCTCATTGGACTCGAATCCGGTGTCCGCGAGCATCTGATACTGAACTTGCATCGCCTCTGCGATCTGGTCGCATAGACCAGGTTCGTGGTGCTGGTCGAAGTACTCCTCGACCAACCGCACCCTGCGCCGACCCATCTGCAAGAATGCCACCGAGTCAGGGTCAAGCGAGTTCTTTTCGATCTTCGTCGAAGACGGCGGATCGCCCAATGGGATCAACGGGTCTGCTTCTCGTTTGGAAATTTGCTCCACTACAGGTCTCAGTTCGGAGAAGTCAAGCTGATCAAGCGAGTTAGCAGTAGGTGGGTGGCCAAAGAGTTCTTCCATGGCATCGGAGGAGAGCTTGTCAAACTGCTCGCGAATCTGCGGCCAGGTCCATACACTGATCTCGATTGTAGGGTGCTCCTCCTTCAGGTCTTCGAGAACCTGCACAGCGTTCGCTGTCAGCCCCGCATTGTCGTTGTGAACGAACGTCCAGTGAGTCATTCTGCCGTGCCAGTGGTCCGCCGCTCCGCACAAGTCGGTCCTAATCTTCGCGATCACCTCGCTTTGCTTCATCACAACGGGAGCGTAACACTGAAACACACGCTTGTGGCTCCGAAAGTACCCGTCGCATTTGAGGTCACCGTAACGCCCATAAGGTTTCACCCTCTGGAAATCTCCCGGCCAAGCGTTCTCCATAACGTCGGCGAAGAGATCGTGAAACGCAGTGCCAATCAAGGTGAACCAGCGAAAGCGAAGGGTCTGAAGTGCGAATTGTCGTCCTGTATCGTCCATTGTCAGACTGTTTCTCTATCAAGCCGAATTTCGTTTCCACCCTGTGACGCAGGTTTGCGATTGGCAGTGTCGGGCTACGTTCGCTAGTCGCATGCGAGTTGGCTACTTACGCAACTTGACAGACTTTGGCAGCGGGTGCGGCTAGAACTCGTCAAGCGCGGCTGCGCTCAGAAGCTGATGACTAGCCTACGACCGCCTTGATCCCAACCCCCAAGATCGCTGCGATGCTGGCCCAAAGCAATATGTCGTAGGCGCGGGATGGGCGGAGGGCATGCGGCAGGCGCCGGTAGCGGAATTGGTGGGCTGCGAAGACCACTTGCAGTAGAAGGGCGGCCAAAGCGATACCGCCTAGGCTAACCATGAACAGCGGGGCACGAACATACAGGAACAGAACCGTCCAAATCAGCGGGAGAGTCCAAGCCAGTGCGCCTATCCACCGTCGTCGCGACTCCGTGTTGGCGTATTCGAGCAGGCCGAACTGTGCGAACGCGTCGGTGAACATGCGGGTGCTGGAAGCACATGCCACGAAGAGCGTGGAGTACAGGGCCGTCACCGAGCCGGTCAGGAATAGGCCCATTGCCCCAGGTCCGAGCGTCTCGGTATAGATGCCAGATAGGGCTTCGATGATACCCGGTCCCTCCGGCACCGGGCCGCGTCCGTGGAGTACCGCAGCTCCCAGCACGTAGAACGATGCTGTCGTAGTGGTGTAGACCAGCAGCGAGGCGATGGCGTCCACGTACATGACTCGAATCCAACCACGAGCGCGGGCCGCCCACTCGGACGAGCCGTCATTGGCCCCGGCGTGTGCCGCATAGCCCTTTTCGAGGCACCAATAGGGGTACGAGATGATCTCGTCCGCACTCACTCCGGTGAGCCCGAACGCCGCAACGGCTACTCCCACAGCCGCTGTGGGCAGTTCGAAAGTCAGGCCTTCCGCCAGCATCCCCGCGCTAACGCGGTAGGGCGTCCACTGCAGCAGAAGAGCGCAGGTTACGGTCACTGTCGAGAACATTGCGGTCAGCACCATCGCAGTGCGCTCGACAAAGGCGTAGCCGCCGCGCCACACGAGCATCGAAGTGGTCAGGCCGCAGGCCCACGCCCAAACACTCGTGGGAGCCCAGGGGAAGGCAAGGTGCAGTGCAAGCGCCACCGCACCTACAATGCCGCCGTACTGGACAAGCTGGATCAGCTTGACACCAAGCCAGACGACCAACGACCACGACACGCCGCGCCATTTCGGGCCGGGCAGACGGTTGAAGGAGTGAAGCGTGGTCTCGCCGGAACCGATTGCGTGCTTGCCGAATTCCAGCTGCACGATCACCTTGACGGCGCAGCTAACGAAGATGACCCACAACGCGACGAAGCCGGCCGACGCTCCGAGAGCGGTAGTCATGATGAGTTCGCCCGAGCCGACGATGTTGGCAGTGAGGATTAGTGACGGGCCGATGTTGCGTAGCGTGCTGAGTAGGCTATGCGGCGGTTCGCGAACAGGAAAAGAGTTCATTGTGGGCGGTGGCAATGCCTGTACCTAGGCCTTTGGCGGGGATCTTCGGTCTCTGGGAGCGGACCCCGGGAGTTATCCGGGTTCTCGATCCGTCCTGTCCGCTCATCCGCCTCACAGCAAGATATAGCGACTGCTGGCGAAGACCAACAATTGTATGGGACGAAGATCCCGTTGGCGAAGAACGAGGCGAAGGGCGGGCTCGGCTAGACCGGTGCTCCAAATGCGACCACCACAATGTGGCGCAGACGAACAGGAATGGAGGACGCACGCCCCAGATCCGTCCGCAAGCAGGGTTCCCGAGGAGCGTCGACTGCTCGAAGAAACCGCGGTTCTTTACCCGCCACGTCGTTTCGCGCCTGGGTTTGAACTCGGTCAGATGGAGGAACCTGCTCCTAGCTGGTGCTGAGCAGCTTGTGGTGGATACGGGTATCGTGAAGAGGCAGTGCGCCACGGCACTCTTGCCGGACCACTTCGAACGAAATGATCACCCGCAGAGCACTCCTACGAGCCGCGCTGGCCGCTCCCGCCGGCGCTTGGATGGCGAACTACCGCGCCCTCGCCGCTCCCTTCGAAGGCCAGGTAAAGATCACTGCCATCAAGGCGATGCAGCTCGACTTTCAGTTCGACGGCTGCTTGATCAAGATCGAGACCGACGCCGGCCTGGTCGGCTACGGAGAGACCGGTACCAACTCCGCGATGGCCCGCGCGCACATCGATCACTTGGCCCTTCCCGCCGCGTTTGGAGGTGGGCGTCATCCGAATGGACTGGCTCAGTTGATGGGCGCCGACCCGCTGTCCATCGAAAAGCATTTCTACCGCATGACGGCCGTACAGCATCCTTACACGTCCCTGACCGGCACCGTCAGCGGCATCGACATCGCACTGTGGGATTTGGCGGGCAAGATCACCGGCCGACCGGTCTACAAGCTGCTCGGAGGCCCCTTCCGCGACGGCTGCCCGATGTATTCTCACGGCGACCGCCTGCGAGACATGCACGACAAGTCGGCCTGCCGCGATTGGGTCGCTGAGATGAAAGAGCAGCCCGAAGGGTTCGATTTTTTCAAGTTCAATCTCGATCAGGCATTCCAGATCGAAAAGCCTTACCATCCGACGCTACGCTCCGAGGAACTCCGCAAGACGCATCAAGGCTACGCGAACGTTCGGGAGGCTGCCGGCGATGCCTTCGACATTGCTGTGGCCTGCCATGGGGAGTTCGATACCCCGAGCAGCATAGGGATCTGCAGGGCGGTCGAGGACCTCGGACTGATGTTCGTCGAAGACGCCTTGAACACACGCTACTCCGACGGATGGAAGGAGTTGAAGCGATCGTCCCGCGTGCCGCTGCTGACCGGCGAGAAGCTGGAGCTGCTACGCGAGTTCAAGCCGTTCCTCGACGCTCAAGCGGTCGACATCGTTCACCCGGACGTCTCCTTCGCCGGAGGAATCACAGGCTGCCGCAAGATCGCGGATTACGCCGCATTGACCCGGACGCCGGTGGCGTTGCACAACGTAGGCACGCTGGTGCGCACCTACGCTTCGGCGCACTTGTCGATGGCGATCCAGAACTTCTATCGTTCGGAGAGTTGGCTCGGCCGGCCCGGCAGGCTGCGAGAGCAGATGACTCAAGGAGAGCCGCCCGCCGTTCGCAACGGACGTTTGCGCGTTCCCGAGAAGCCGGGACTGGGGCTCGACATCAACGAGGATTTTCTGCGGCGTCAGAAGCCCGCCGACGAGCCTTGGTGGGGCTAGTGCCTTTGTTCATCAGCTGGCGGAAGTAGCATGCAATGGACTAGCCTCGGCCGCGATCGACAGATTGGGATGGCCAAGACGGAAATTCCAGACCGAACGTCCCGTCGGCGTCCCCATCATCCGACTACCATCCGGGCAGGTAGCGTGGCCGGAACCGCGACCGGCCGCTGCCCTTGGGCTGCATGTTGACATCAGTGAGCGGATATAATGCCCAAGCCGTGAGGCTTTGGGTTCTGACCGCGCTGACAGGCGTCGTCTGTTTCGCCGCCGACTACACGCCCGAAGCCGTCGAGGCGGGCAAGGCCCAGTTCGCCGACGCCTGCTCTCCCTGCCACGGAACGAACGGCGAAGGCGGCCGCGGCCCCAGCTTGGTCGACGGCCGCGAAGTGCGGCGCGCCGATGACGATCAGTTATTCAAGTCCATCCAGCAGGGCTTGCCCGGAGCGGACATGCCGCCGTTCCCGTTTCCCGACGAGCAGGTTTGGAACCTCGTCGCCTTCGTTCGCAGCCTGAGCGCGCCTGCGGTCGATTCGAAAGTGGACGGGGACGTCGCTGCGGGCAAAGCGCTGTTCTTCGGTGCGGGCGGCTGCGTCGAATGCCATCGGATCCGCGGCCGCGGCGGCCTCCTCGGGCCGGACCTCTCCGTCATCGGCTCAAGCCGACGCATCGATCAGATCCGCGAAGCGCTGCGCGACCCGAACGCCCGGATCGCCCCCGGTTTCGAGGCGGCGACGCTCGACGGGAACGTTCGAGCCGTGGTCAAGAACCACACGAACTTCTCCGCGCAAGTGTTCGACTCCTCCGGGCGGCTGCACTTGCTGCGCGGCGACGAGCTCGAGCGACTGCGCTTTGAGACCGAGTCCTGGATGCCTCGGGACGCCGCGACTCGCCTCGAGGACGACATGGTGCGCGACTTGGTTGCGTTCCTTAGCCGACAGGCCGCTCGTTAGATGCGACTCCTTCTCTGCGCTCTCGTACTCTCCGCCGCGGCGATCGGTCAGATCGATGAGGCCGCCATCCTCGAAGGAGCGGGCGACAACTGGCTGACCTACTCCGGAGACTACGCCTCATTGCGGCACAGCTCGCTCGATCAGATCAACCTCGACAACGTCGGCTCGCTGGTGGCGAAGTGGGTCTATCACGTCCCCGGCGCACGACGACTCGAGACCACTCCGCTTGTCTACGACGGGGTCATGTACCTGACCAACACGAATGAGCTGCACGCGCTCGACGCCGGAACCGGCCGACGCATTTGGAGCTATCTGGCTGAAGCCCCGCGCAGGGTCCAGAACCGCGGAGCGGCGCTGTGGGGGGACGCCGTATTCTTCTTGGCCGCCGACTGTCATTTGGTGAAGCTCGATCGGCTCACGGGAGCGCTGATCTGGACACGCGAGTTCGCCTCGTATGAGGAGGGCTACTACACTTCGCTCGCTCCGCTGATTGTGAAAGGCCAGGTCTTGGTCGGCACAGCCGGCGGAGGGACTGGACAGCGCGGGTTCGTCGCGGCACTGTCGACCGACACCGGCGAGGAGCTTTGGCGCTTCTGGACGATTCCAGCCGAAGGCGAGCCGGGGTCAGAGACTTGGGGCGGGTTCCCGTCCAAGTGGGGAGGCGCTCCCACTTGGACCACCGGTTCCTACGATCCGGAGCTGAACTTGATCTACTGGCCGACCGGCAACCCCTGGCCAGACTTCTACGGCGGCCGCAGGCGTGGCGACAACCTGTACTCCAACTCGGTCGTCGCGCTCGACGCCGATACCGGCGAGATGAAATGGTACTTCCAGTTCACTCCGCACGATACCCACGACTGGGACGCCAACGAGCAACTCGTCCTCATCGATCGCGAGTACAAGGGCGAGACGCGCAAGCTGATGTTGCACGCCGACCGCAACGGTTTCTACTACTTGCTCGATCGCGAGACGGGCGAGTACCTGCAGGCGACGCGGTTCGTCGAACGCCTCGATTGGGCGACCGGGATCGATGAGAGCGGGCGGCCGATCGAGGTCCCCGGACTTGAGCCGACGCCGGCCGGAGTGAAAGTCTGCCCGTCGGTGCGCGGGGCGACGAACTGGATGTCGCCGTCGATCAATCCCGAGATCGGGCTGCTCTATGTCGTCACGCTCGAGATGTGCGACATCTACACCGGCTCGGCCAAGGAACCCGTGCCGTCGAGCGGCTTTCGCGGCGGCGGGAGCCGCCAAATCCCCTCGGAGCCAGGGCAGTTCTACTTGCGGGCGCTTGACTCCGTGACCGGAGAGATTCGCTGGGAATACAAGATGACCGGTCCGGCGACGATGTGGGCCGGCACGGTCTCGACCGCGGGTGACCTCGTGTTCACCGGCGACGACGATGGCGCGCTGGTCGCGTTGGACGCGCGAACGGGCGAAGTACTCTGGCACTTCTCCATGGGCAATACCCTCTACGCCTCGCC
Source organism: Bryobacterales bacterium (assembly GCA_965207255.1). GTDB lineage: Bacteria > Acidobacteriota > Terriglobia > Bryobacterales > UBA6623 > VXMF01. Next base: position 5,612,988 of record OZ242276.1, read on the forward strand.
GATGACGTTCATGGCCGACGGTAAACAGTATGTGACCATCGCGACGGCGACCGACGTGTTTACGTTCGGGCTGTTCAGCGACTAGCGCACCCCCACTTGCCACTTGTCCAGCCCGTCAGCGAAGAGCCATGGACGGAAATCCATGTTCACAGATGTTTCGCGGTGGCATCGGACAATACCTCTTGCATAGGTGCTTGTAGTGTGCCGGGGAAAGCCCTGGCAGGTGGGATGAGACGAGCTGAAACGTTGCATTGCGGGCCAGCAGATTCAACACCTGCCCGGAGAAGGCTCAGCCCGCCAGCCGGAAGCGAGCGTCGCGTGGCGTGCGGCAACGCATCTCGTGTCTCCGATGGAAAGCTGCATGACGCCAGCGTGCTCGACTTGCTGGTCCTCGAAGCCGGTGCGGAGCACGTCATGGACTGGGCCTATGTCAACTTTCTGCGACTCGAGCGCCTCCACCAGACTGGCGAGTTCTTCATCACCCGCCTCAAGACGAAAATCTAATCTTGAGCGGGCATCCGGCTTGATCGTTCATAGCAGAAGGCACGAAGGGCCTCTCATTTGCAGCTCCAGTGCGCGCTGTGGAGCCTTGGAGACAGGGGCTCCGAAGGCGGGAAAGCGCAATCTCGGCCTCGAAACCTTGGTGATACACTGGACAGCTTCATGCTCGAAATAACCTCCCTCGATGGCTCCCGCGAAGTGTTCGAGCGGGCCATGCAATTTGCTCAGGAGCAAGTGCGCTCCACGGTCCAGCGTGACCCCGACTTCTACCCGATGTACACCGAGCAGGGTTGCTGGCGCCACGACAAACCGGCTTGGACCCATTGGTGTGATGGTTTCCTGCCAGGCATGATGTGGATCTTTGCCAAGCGTACTGGCAGCCCCGAGTGGATGAAGCTGGCCCAGCGCTACACTGAGCCCCTCGAGCCGCGCAAGATGGACCGCAATGTCCACGACCTCGGCTTCATCTTCCTGTCCACGTATCACCGCTGGTACAAGCTCACCGGAAACACCGACCTCGACGACATCGTCGTCCAGGCCGGTCGTACGCTAGCGCTGCGCTTCAAGCCGAAGGGTCGGTACATGGCCTCGTTCATGGGTCCGGAATCGATCTTCATCGACATCATGGCCAATGTCGGGATCATCTTCTACGCCGCCCTGCGGACCGGTGACCAGGGCCTGATGGACGTCGCCATGCAACACAGCCTCACTTCTGCGCGAGTGTTGGTGCGAGGCGATGGCAGCTCGTCTCACGAAGGCATCTATGACCTCGAGACGGGGGAATTCCTGAGGCAGTCGACCCAGCAGGGCTGGCGTTCCGATTCATGTTGGGCGCGCGGCTTGGCGTGGGCGATCTACGGCTTCACCTCGGCCTACAAATTGGTCCGAGATCCGCGGTTCCTGCAAACGGCCGAGCTTTGTGCCGATTACTTTCTGCAGAACGTCCCCGCTAACGGCGTCACGCCGATGGATTTTGATGCGCCGGCGGAGCAGTGGCGAGACGAGACGTCGGCCTCGGCCATCACGGCAGCGGGTCTCTTGCGGCTGGCGAAGTTGAGTGCGGATCAATCCAAGGGCTTGCTGTATGACCAAGCGGCGCGACGCATCCTGCTGACTCTCTCGCAGCCGCCGTACTTAGCTTCTGAGAGTCCGGGCTGGGAGGGAATCCTCAAGGAAGGGATCTACCACCTCAATCTCGGCCTCGGTGTCGGAGAGTCCGTCATGTGGGGAGAATACTTCTTCGTAGAGGCCCTGGATCGAGCGCTTGGCCGGGCGTAGGCTCCAACCAGCAGCTGGCCTCGGCGCGCTCGCATCCCGTGTGCGGTGTCCCACCCCAACGGACAGGCAGGTTCGAGCCCGCTCTCGACTGCCCATTCGCAAGCGCTATTGGATTCCGGCATTGTTCGGCCGCCATACCGGCATAGAATTCAGAACGCGCCTCAGGCGGGCCTTGATCTGCGGCGCACTGGGCAGGTGGTCGATCTCTGATAGCGGCTGCTTCTCGTCCCAGTCGTGCGGCACATCATAGAACCGGCCGTCGTCATACAGCTTGAAGCGCTTGGTTCGCGCAAACCGCACCCTCGGAAATTGCACGGTCTCCAGCGATGGGTCGCGATCGTAGTGGACAAAGATCGAATCTCGCGGGTTTCCGGCTCCCCCGCGCAGCTGTGGCAGGAAGCTCCGGCCGTCGAAATGTTCTCCCGCCGGCATTTCCCAGCCCGTTAGGTCGGCGAATGTGGCGAAGAAATCGCTGAACTCGATCAAGTCGTCCGACACTAGGCCCGCGGGCACATGTCCTGGCCAATGCGCAAACATCGGTACGTGAGTGCCGGCATCTTCAGGGTGTGCCTTGCCGCCCTTCACGACCCTGTCTCCCAGCTTGGATTCCAAACTGCGGTGGGTGCCGTTGTCGCCAGTAAACAATACGAGCGTGTTTTCGGCGACGCCCACTTCGTCCAGGTGATCGATCAGGCGTCCCACCAAGTAATCCGTGTATTCGACCATATCGGCGAAGTACGCAGGATCGTTCTTGAATTTGGTTTTCTCGCTGATCGTTGAGCTATGGGGCGTGGCCACGAACGGAGAATGCGTCAGCACCATGGGGTAGTACAGGAAGAAGGGCTCGTCCTTGTGGCGCTCAATAAAGTCCAGCGCGAAGTCGGAGAACATGTCCGGCCCGTAGTCGTCCATTGAGGTGTGCGCGTATTCGCCGTTCTTGATGATGGCCGGATGCCAGAAGCGCGAAGTCCGCTCGGCTCCTGGGAAGCCGACCGCGCCGTATCGTTCCATTTCCTCGTTAGAGAGTTCGAACGGATACGCCCAGTACATGTATTCATCGAAACCAGCCTCTTCGGGGGTCGTGCCGCTCGTGAAGGTCGCGGTGTCGGGCCCGCCCCACAGCTGCCACTTGCCAGTCAGTGCGGTAGCGTAGCCGCCGTCTCGCATCATGTGGGCGAACGTGGTCTGTCCCTTCGGCATATGAGCGAACCGGACGTAGTTGCGCCAGTTGTACTTCCCGGTCATGATCTTGATCCGTGAAGGCGTGCAGACCGGTTGCGAGTAGCAGTTTGTGAAGCGCATGCCTTCGAGCGCGACGCGCTCGAACACCGGCGTAGAATAGCTCCGGCCGCCATTGACCGAGATGCACTCGTAGCCCATGTCGTCGGCCATGATGAGCACTACGTTTGGCTTGGCGAGCAGGGGCAGGGCGCTTAATGCAGCAATAATCAGGAGCTTGCGCATGATTCGACCATTCTAGATGGGGTTACGGATGGCATTCGCAGCTAGACTACTGTTCGGCATGCGATCGCGACCGAAGCTGGCCTGCGTTTTGGCAATAGCCATGCTGGCTCCCGCCATCGCTTGCGACCCGGCCCAACCGACCAGTCACTGGACGGACGGCGCTTGGGAGCGGCACACTATCGACGACTCGTCGCTGGGCGCGGACGGTGTCCGCCTCGCGGATATCAACGGAGATGGGCGCTTGGACATCACCTCGCCGTGGGAGCAAGGCGGACAGGTGCGCGTCTACCTGAATCCTGGAAAGGACAGCCTGCGAGAGCGCTGGCCCGCCGTCACCGTGGGTGAGGTGGGAGATCCCGAGGACGCTGTGTTCGTTGACTTGGATGCGGATGGCAACATGGACGTCGTCAGCTCCTGCGAAGGCGACACGCGGTCGATATTCGTGCATTGGAGCCCTGCGGACCGCGACACGCTGCTCGACCCAGATGCTTGGACCACAGAGGAATTGCCAGCGGCCGGCGGCCTTGCAAAGTGGATGTTCGCGCTGCCGGCACAGATCGATGGCAAGCATGGCACGGACTTGATTGCGGGCGCGAAGGCCGACGGAGCACAGATCGGTTGGTTCGAGGCCCCACCAGACCCACGCAATCTGTCGGAGTGGAAGTTTCACGCGCTATACGATGCCGGGTGGATCATGACCATTCGCCAGCACGATGTCGATTTGGACGGCGATCTGGACATTGTGGCTACCGACCGTCGGGGTGAGCGCCGCGGTGCTTTGTGGCTCGAAAACCCCGGACTCGAAGGCGCCATTGCCGACCGGTGGGCCGAGCACCGCATTGGACCAGTCGGGGAGCATGAGGCGATGCACAATGTCGTCGCCGACTTAGATGCTGATGGCTTGGACGACCTGTTGGTAGCTGTCAAGGGAGGTGCGATCCGCTACCACCGGCGGACTAGCGAGCAGCCGGCGCGCTGGGACACGCACCTGATCGAGATTCCGGAAGGTGCAGCAGGAGGCAAGGCTGTCAAGGTGGCGGATGTCGACCTAGACGGGCGGTCGGATCTGATCGTGTCATGCGAGCACGCAACCGACGGCAAGATCGGGGTGTATTGGCTGGATCACGGTGGCTCTCCTAGCGAGCCACAATGGACGCCAACTTCGATTAGCGGGCCCGAGGGTTTCATCTACGACCTGCTCCAGATGACCGACCTCGATGGCGATGGGGACTTGGATGTGGTCACGCTCGAAGAGAAGGGGCCGTATCTCGCAGATGGCTATCAGGGCAGGGAATTGGGCGTGATCTGGTACGAGAATCCGGTGCGGTAAGACTCGTGCAGTGAGGGGCCGTGCTGCCCCAGGGCTGCGCAGCCTAGCAAGACGGTGGGTCGCTTGGTTCGGAAGCGCGCAGGTCTCTGTCCGGTCTGCTCGAGAGAAAGGACTGCATCATCTGTTTGGGCTCTCCGGTGCGATAGGCATTGGCGAAAAACTCGATGCTGGTTTCAATGGCGCTCTCAAGGCTTTCGGACTCCCAGTGTTGGAATAGCACTTTCTGAGCACGGACCGCCGAGGGACCGCCGGATAAGACCGATGCCAAACAGCGGTCAACCGCACTGTCTAGGTCGCTTGGAGCCGCGGGACGCCGAATGAAACCCATGGCGTGGGCATCTTCCGCGCTGATGATGTCGCCGGTGAGCACGAGATCCCGCGCCCTGCCACCGCCGATAATGCGCGGCAGCAGTGCCGCTTCGATCACTGAGGGAATGCCGACCCTAACCTCCGGCATGCCGAACTTCGCACTTATGGATGCCACGCGCAGGTCGCAGCTCGCCGCGATCTCCATGCCCGCACCGAGGCAGTAGCCATTGATGCGGGCTAGGACCGGGACCGGGTGTTCGCGCAACCGAAAGCACAGCGTGTGCAGGGTGGTGATGAACGTCCGTGCCGAGTCTGGCTCTAGCTGGATCATCTCGCGAATGTCTGCGCCTCCGATGAAGGCTCGTTCGCCTTCCCCCGTCAGCACGATTGCCCGGACGGTCTCCTCGGACGCCAGCTGATCCAAGTGCTCTATCAGCAGTCGCACTAGGCTGCTGTCGAGAATGTTCAGCTTGCTTTGGTTGTCTACGCTCAGACGGACGACAGTCCCTTCTGGGTATTCGCGGTGTTGTATGTGAATGGTGGGTCTTGCCATGGAGATTGTCGCCCCCTGGATGGGTGAAGCAGTCCAAGAATGGCATATCGGAGATGGACACCCGGCACCGATTGAGGGCCGGTGCCAAAGGTGCCTAGTCGTTCAGGCAGAAGCTGACGCAGGCGATGCGCGGGCGGTACGCCAGCCAGTCATCGCTGGGCACGGTGGAGATGAACAACGGCTATCCGCGCGGCGGGCGAGGACTGGAGTAAGAATCCCGTGTCAAGCGCCCTTGCTGAGTGCCCAACTGAATTGGCAGGTTGCCGTAATCCGCCCAAGCTTGAGCGGATTTACGCGAACACTGATCGATGAATCCGGCCTCCGGGGAGTCGATTCTCATCGTCGATCAGGACCACCCGAGTCGGCCGGTTGGAACCCCACTGCCACATCACGAGGTTGTGGTCGTTGTCGTCGGCTCCGAGCACGAAGCTTCGGACGCGCATGCCCACATAGCCAGCCGAGACAAGGCGCTCTGCGAGGACCTGCGATGCGGGAACCAGACCAGCCAACATTTCCGCCCGCCAATTTGGGCATGCGAGTTCGGATTCGCTTACGCTAAGCGCCCGCCGAGCCGCTCTGTCCAACCCATCAAAGACAGGTTCGGCATCGACCTCATAGGCACAAAGGGTGAGCGGCTGCATCGGTCGATCCAGCGGTTGCGCCTCGCGTATAGCCGTGAGCGGAGCGAGGGACGTATAGAGTGCGGGGCTCCCGGGCCGGTTGAAGCGTCCTCCGTGTAGACGCGCTCCCTCTCCAGACAAGGGTGCCCAAGACCACTGCGGATTGTGGGCCCGGTAGACAAATCCATTGAAGCGCATCAGAAGTGGGTAGAATCAGGCATACCCACCCGCCATGACGTGATCGAGATAGGCATGGACATGATCTGCCCTGCCTTCGCGTACCAAGCTTTCCGCCGTTGCACCGCCGAAGCCCGGCAGCGGCTGTGCACGGAACCAAGCATAGGCGGCAAGTGGCGACCCGGTCCCTGCCTCCACACGGTTGAGAATCTCTAGCAGCTGGCGCAGACGGACTTGGGTCTTCCGAGCGCGAATCCGTGATGCACGTGAGAACGCATCCTTCCCGAGGCCTAACGTGCCCGCGACTTCGGACTTGGTAGTGCGCAGCGCTTTGGCGATCAGCGTCGGCGAGAACACCTGATCCTCGATAAATTCATCGAACTGCATGGAGATACCTCAGAAGTTACAACATAACATAGCGTCACAAAATATGTCAATCTAGAATTTCAGTGCTGCACCTACCGGAATGCTGGGATATGCGCCGAGGTCTGCAATGCCGCTCGAGGCGAGCATGACCGCTACGATAAGAGCGTGACGTTGCCCGCGAGAATCTGCGTTTTTTGCGGCTCTAGCACCGGCCTGAATCGGGCATATGCAGACGCCGCCGTGGCCCTAGGCAGGTGCTTGGCCGCACGCGGGATCGGTCTTGTCTACGGAGGAGCTTCCGTAGGGCTGATGGGCGTGCTGGCAGACACCGTCTTGGAATCGAGAGGCGAAGTGGTGGGCGTTATTCCGAAGGCGCTTGCCGAGAAGGAGGTGGTGCACGGAAGTTTGACGGAGCTGCAGGTCGTAGGTTCGATGCATGAGCGTAAGGCGCTCATGGCTGATCTCTCGGGGGGCTTCATTGCTCTCCCGGGCGGATTCGGCACGGCAGAAGAGCTCTGCGAGATCATCACGTGGGGACAGCTCGGATTCCACCGGAAGCCGATTGGATTGCTGAACGTAGACGGCTATTTCGACTCGCTGCTGGCGTTCTTCGACCGGGCCGTACACGACAGGTTCGTCCATTCGGCGCATCGCGGGCTCATCATTGACAGCTCCAGTCCCGAAGAGATCTTGGAGGCTTTCGGTGACTACCAAATTCCTTCCTTGAGCAAGTGGACGGCCCCCACGAGTGCGTGACCAGGGGAAGCCGCGAATTGCTAGACGGAAGCAGGCCAAGAGGGGTATTGAGACACCGGCGCAGGAGATCGAGTTGGTGAAGCGTAGACTCAGGGCAGCGCAGCAGCACCACAACAACGAGGTTCATGGCGGAGGCCACATTTATGGCAGCAGAAATAGTGAAGATCGAACGTGGCAGCGACAACGTATTCGCGGATTTGGGGCTCCCGGATGCGGAAGGACACCTCTTCAAGGCGGGACTCGTCTCTGGGGTCGACAAGATCATCCGTGAGCATGGACTGAATCAGGTCGAGGCGGCAAAGCTGCTTGGTCTGTCTCAGCCCGATGTTTCGCGATTGCTGCGGGGCAATTTTCGAGACTTTTCCATCGAACGGCTCCTGCGTCTGTTAACGGCGCTCGGGCGTGACGTGGAAATCGTAGTTCGGGAGGCTGCTTCGGGCCGGCTGGGAAGACTTACGGTCAAGGCATAGCCGAGAACGGTAATTGCGATCAGCAGCCGCGATGCGCTCCGTCCGATGCGGATCTGACTCGGGTCATTCCGCGCCTGAGTCCCAATGAATGAGGCGCATTCAACTCAAGCAGGCGACACAGGACGGGTGGCGAAAGCGCCAAAGTGTCGAGAAGCAGCAGGGCAAGCGATGGAGGATGAATCGAAACCAGCGTAGGGCCGTCCGCTCCATTGCTGGTACTTGGCGTGTTGGCGTGGAGGCCGGCTCTCGATCCTGTGCGATAGGCCAGATCAGTTAGTTGTGAACTCGCTCCAGTACTGTATTATCTTGAGCGCTCATCGGCCCCCGGGCGAACATGCCCAGACTCGAATCTGCTTTGGGTTGGGTTTAGAACCTCAGATTCGTGCTGAAGTCCGGCATCCGGTCGGCTGTGACCAATGCGGTCCAGTCGGCTAGGTTGTCTTTGCCTAAATCCCAGAACTCGGCGCATAGCTCGAAGTACCTGAGTACTACATCCTTTTCTCCCTTCTCAAGCAGATTGGCGGCCAAGGACATGTCCGGGCCGAACGAATTCAATTGCGGGGAGCCCTGAATTGTCCCGGCGGCGATCAATCGGAACTTGGCCTCCTCCACGTTGCCTTCGAGCAGAGCGAGGTGTCCTAGGGTTAGGTGCCCGAAGTGTGTGCGGTTGGCCTGATTCCAACCTGCAGGGTTGTCGTCTAATGCAGCTGTGGCGTATTCCCTAGCCTTTGCGTATTTCTTGGCTACGAAGGCGTTCTCCGCAAGGTCGCCTAGAAGCGCCCCCCGCATCTCGTCGTCCTCGAGTTCGTAAGCCCTTTCGAACGCCGCCAATGCTTTCTCGGCAGATCTGACGTTAGCCTCTTCGGATCTCCCGGAGAACCGCCCCAGCGCGTATTTGTTCCCTAGCTGCTGCGCTAGCCGAGGATTGGACCCATCTAGGGACAGTGCCTTCTCGAGCAACTCGATTGCTAGCTCCCGGTTACTCAAGGTGAACGCCTGAGCCGCATGGTAAAGGATAGTTGGGTTGCTAGGGTTCCTTGCGATCTGATCGTGCCAAGCCTGGCGGGCCTCCGCGTATCCTTCCGGGTCTTCGTAGTGTTCCAGCTGACCCTCGGGCCAGTCCAGTATTGATGCCTCAGGTGAATTTCGGATTAACCAGAGAATGTGCTCGCTGCGCTTCTCGAGAATTGAGGGATCACGAAGGCCTCGTAGGGAGTAGTAACCGAGAAGCTTAGTACGAGTAGCCAGATCCTGCGGGTCGCTGCTCACCTTTTCCTCTAGGTAGGCAACATCTGTAGGATTGAGATCCTTGCCCTGAATCAAAAGGTCATAGTGGTCCTCAGCCCGTGTCATTGCCACGAACAGGGAGATGGCGATAACTGCCATCGGGAATGCTGACCTGACTCTCACTACTCCCCCCTGGAGCAACCGCGGCTTTGAGGGGAGTTCAGAATAGCACCTGCTTGAACTAACCCCGAGCCCTTGATCCGCAATCAACGTAACAGCCGCCAGAGCAAGAGTTACAATGACCTTGGCCGATGGACGACCTCGAACTTCCTGCTTTCCCATCGCCGGGTCTGGATCCCAATCCGCACTGCTCGGCTCACCTTGGGCCGCAGGACCTCCGGAGACCTTCGATTGAAATCTAAGTAATTGAAACATTGGCAGTTACGAACGAGCGAAGCAAGTCTTGGCGGAGTCAGGGTGCATGGCTGGAAATCTCTCGCTCAGGCCTAGGGTCCGCCTGTTTGTGCTAGCGTGTGCATGTGTCGTCCGCTCTGAGATTCCGCACAGTCCTATTGGCAAGCTTGGGCCTCGCATGGGTCGTCGGCTCAGGCGTGCTGCCGAGCCAGACGCCAGACCTGAACTGGTACAAGGGCAACCTGCACACCCACACCATCAACAGCGATGGCGACAGTTCTCCGGATGCGGTGGCTCGTTGGTACAAGGAGCACCGCTACCATTTCCTCGCACTGACAGACCACAACTACCTGACAGATCCCCAGGGCTTGAGTTCCCTGTTCGGCGCGAGCGAGCGATTTCTGTTGATCACGGGCGAGGAGGTCACCACGAGCTTTCGCGACGCACCGGTTCACGTGAATGCTTTCCGCCTTTCAGAGACCATTCAACCCGCCTCCGGTCAGAGCGTGCAGGAGACGCTGCAGGCAAATGTGGATCGCATCTTGGCAGCCGGTTCGATCCCGTCGCTGAACCATCCGTTCTACCGCTGGGCCATCGAGCCGGAAGTGTTCCGCAAGATCCAACGCCTCAAGCTCTTCGAGGTCTTCAACGGCAGCCCCGATACCAATGACGAATGGGGGCTCGAGAACATGTGGGACAGTGCGCTCACCGCCGGTAATGAGATCTACGGCATCGCCGTAGACGACGCCCACGAATTCAAGCGGTTCGGGCCGGATCTGATGAATCCGGGGCGCGGCTGGATCGAGGTGCGCGCCGCCGAGCTGACCCAAGCGGCCATCTTGGAGGCGGTCGACCGCGGCGATTTCTACTCGTCCACGGGGATCCGGCTGGCGGAACTGACCAGCGGTCAGGGAGTGATTGATCTGCGTATCGAGCCCACCGGCGACGAGAAATACCTAACCCGCTTCATTGGCCGCGGCGGCAAGGAACTTGATCGCGTGGTTGGCCTGCAGGCCGCCTACCGCCTCAAGTCAGGCGATGGCTATGTCAGAGCATCGATTCGGGACTCCGCGGGGCGCCGTGCCTGGGTCCAGCCGGTTCTTGCGCAATAGGTGGAGCGCTGGGCCGGAAGGGTGGTTGGAACTCAATCGGAATACGATGGGGATGGCCAGTTGACGCCCGCGCTCGAACTGCCCGGAGCAGGCAGTTACGCAACCACCCGAGCGACTGCGAAGGCTGTTTTGCACAGTCTTTACCAAGACACTGAGATTCCCGTCACCTGCGTGGCGATTCCATTCGCCTAGTAGAGCAGAATGGAGCGTGTCCCATGGGCAAACCAAACGTTGTAGTTGACCTGCGCAAGCGCGCACTTGAGGGATCTCAGGCTATAGAGACGGATCTACGCCCGGAAGTGGTGTCCGACGACAAGCCGACGCCTCCGCCGCTTTCGCGCAGGGTCGTGGCTGGCTTGGTCGCTGCCGGCATCGTCTTAGGTCTTCTCGCATACCAAGCCTTGCAAAGCCAAGCGGGCTCGTCGAGCAGTTCCGGGCCGATGGTGATCCAGACCATCGCAGTCGAATCCAAACGCTTCGAAGCATCTCTTCGTGCCGGGGGGGCTCTCGGTGCCACCAATTTCGCCCTGATACGCGCGCCGCGGATGCGGGGCGGTAGAGATCGTGGTGGCGGAGGTGGCGGCGCTGGAGGCGGCGGCTCCAGCCTCACCATCGAATCCCTCGCCGAGCCTGGGTCGATGGTCAAGGCGGGCGATGTGGTGGCCGTGTTTGAGTCCAAGCGCACAGCTGACATGCTGGACAACTTCAACTCGACCATGGCACAGACTCGTAGCCGTACCGCGAGTCGCATCTCGGCCCTGGTGAGTGCCGCTGCCACCTTGGACCAGAACCACCGCAAGGCCTTGGCGGAGGCAGACAAGTCTAAGCTTGAACTGCGCACCGCCGAAGTTAGATCAAAGATCCAAGCCGAGATCCTTGCTCTTCAGGCGGAGCAAGACGAGGCTTCTGCAAAGCAGCTCAGCGAGGAGGTGCGCCTGAGCCGGATCGCTGACACCGCCGAGAAGCGCTCCTTTGAGATCGACATCGAAAAGGACGAACGGCGCATGGCTAGAACGCTGCAGGACATGGAGAAGATGCGCTTGCGCACGCCCGTCTCCGGACTTGTGGTCGTCGAGACGGTGTTCCAGCGCGATGGCTTCTCGCAGGCCTCGGCCGGCGATACGGTCAATCCCGGCTCCACCTTCTTGCGGATCGTGGACCTCACCAAGATGGCCGTGTACGCCGACATTAATCAAGTCGATGCCCAACTGGTGGAGCTTGGTTCGACCGCCACCATCCATCTGGATGCCTATCCGGACGCCACCTTTGAAGGGCGCGTTTCTGTGATTGGGGCGGTTGCCGCCGCTGGCAAGTCAACCGGAGGTGGTGGCAAGGGCGGGCGCGGCGGCTCGCGTGGGGGCTCGTCCGGCCAATGGGTCCGGCAGGTTCCGATCCAGATCGAAATCCTCAGCCAAGACGAACGCATCAAGCCCGATCTCTCTGCTAGCGCCGATATCTTGGTCGCGGCCGAGGACCAAGCCTTGGTTATCCCGCGATCGGCCTTGGGAACGATTGAGGGCAAGGATGTGGTGTGGGTGCAAGATGGCGAAAAGTTCGCCGCGACGGAAGTCCGGGTCGGTCAACTGAGCGACACGGAGGCTACCATCCGATCCGGCCTGGAATCGGGCGATCTGGTTGCCATGCAGCCGGTACAGGATCCGGGCATGCTGCGCGAGTCACGCCTCGCGTCAAACGCCCGCTAGGTCGCGTGAGCCTGCCTCAGAGTCCTGACAGGGTGTTGCGGATGCGCTCGACTTGCGATTCGTAGTCGCTGAGCTTCTGGCGCAGCGAGCTGACGACGCGCTCCGGCGCTTTCTCTAGGAAGGTCTGGTTGTTGAGCCGGCCCATCGCGCCGGCCTCCGCCTTGACAAGCGTAGCGAGTTGCTTTTCGAGTTTGTTGCGCAGTGCGACCCGTCGCTCTTCCGGTAGCTGAACGGCCAAGTCGAAATCGGCCGTGTGTCCCAGCGCCTGGCCGGCGCTGGCCGCGCCGAGTTGGCCTACCGCTTGCAGGTTGGCTAACCGGCGCAGTGCTTCGCCCTCGCTACGCACCACCTCCAGCGTGACGGCGTCCTCGCTGAACACCGTGCTCTGCAGGGTGTCTTTCGGCGGCAGGTTGAGTTCCGCCCGCAAGTTACGGGCCGTAGTGATCAGCGCTTGGAGGATCTCAACGCGCCGCTCCGCAGCAGGGTCAGTATCGGACTCGACCGGTTGCGGATAGTCCGCGAAGGCAATCGACTTGGGCCTTCCGGGCGTGTTGGCGGCCAGCCGCTGCCACAGGTCTTCGGTGATGAACGGCATGATCGGATGCAGCAGCCGCAGCGACCGCTCCGTGGCTGCCAGCATGTTTTTCCATCCATTAGTCAAGCCGCTACCGTCCTCGAACGAGAGCTTCTTGAGTTCTATGTACCAGTCGCAGAACTCGTGCCAGAAGAAGTGGTAGAGGGTGCCCGCGACTTCGTGGTAGCGGAAGTTTTCGATCTGTTCGTTGGCCTCGGCTGTCACGGTGTGCAGGCGCGAGAAGATCCAGCGATCGGCCACGGACACTTCACCGGTCGTCTCGTCCGGCAGCGGGCGGTACGCGGCCAGATTCTCAGGCGTCCACACGTCCGCGCCCGCCTTTTCCAAGCTCATCCCCACGAAGCGCAGCGCGTTCCAGATCTTGTTCGCGAAAGTGCGGTATCCCGCGATGCGCTCTTCCTTGAGCACCACGTCTGAGCCTTGACCCGCCGACGCCACTAGTGCAAAGCGAACCGCGTCGGTGCCATAGCGCTCGGTCATCTCGATCGGGTCGATCACGTTGCCCTTGGTCTTGGACATCTTCTGCTTGTCGGCATCGCGCACGAGGCCGTGGATGAAGACCTTGCGGAAAGGCACCTCGTCGGTCATGGCGATGCCCAGCATCATCATGCGCGCGACCCAGAAGAAGAGGATGTCAAAGCCCGTGTTGAGCAGGGCCGTGGGGTAGAACGCCTTCAAGTCGGCGGTCTGGTCGGGCCAGCCCATGGTCGAAAACGGCCATAACCCGGAACTGAACCAAGTGTCCAGCACGTCGGTCTCGCGGTGGGTCACCTGCGAGCCGCGCCGCGCGGCCTCGGCCATCGCCTCATCCTCGTCGCGGGCCACCACGAACGAGCCGTCTTCCAAGTGCCAAGCGGGGATGCGATGGCCCCACCAAAGCTGGCGCGAAATGCACCAGTCGCGGATGTTGTGCATCCACTCGAAGTAGTTGCGCCGCCACTGCTCCGGGAGGATCTCGGTGCGACCCTCTTCCACCGCTTGGATCGCCGCTTCTGCGAGCGTCTCGGTGCGGACAAACCATTGCGTGGACACCCGCGGCTCCACGGCTAGGCCAGAGCGTTGGCTGCGCCCGATGTTGTTGGTGTATTCCTCGGTCTTGTCCAGCAAGCACAGCGCAGTGAGGTCCTTGACAATCCGCGTGCGAGCCTCGTAGCGGTCCAAGCCCTCGTATGAGCCGCCGTTGGCGTTGATCTTCGCCTCTTCGTCCAGCACGGTGATGCACTCGAGACCGTGACGCTGGCCCGCCGCAAAATCGTTGGGGTCATGCGCTGGCGTGACCTTGACGACTCCTGTCCCGAACTCCGGGTCCACGAAGTCGTCGCAGATCACAGGCAGGCTCCGGCCCACTAGGGGGAGCTGGACGGTGCGTCCGTGCAGGTGGCTGTAGCGGTCATCGTCCGGATGTACCGCGACGGCGGTGTCGCCGAGCATGGTTTCGGGCCGGGTCGTGGCGACTACGACGCATTCATCGCCAGCCCCTTCAACCGGATAGCGCAGGTGCCACAACGACCCTTGCTGAGTCTCGTACTCGACTTCGAGGTCCGAAATGGCGGTGAGAGTGCCGGGGTCCCAGTTGATCATGTACTCGCCGCGGTAGATCAAGCCGCGCTCGTACAGGCGGACAAAGCACTCGGCCACCGCCCGCGACAGCCCGGGATCCATCGTGAACCGCTCTCTGGTCCAGTCGCAGCTCGCGCCTACGCGCTTGAGCTGACCCACGATCTTGCCGCCGTAGGTCTCCTTCCAACTCCACACGTGCTCGAGGAATTTCTCCCGCCCGAGCGCCCTGCGCTCGATGCCGTCCTGAGCTAGGCGGCGCTCAACCAGCATCTGGGTGGCGATGCCGGCGTGGTCGGTGCCAGGCAGCCAGAGCACGTTGCGCCCGCGCATGCGCTGCCAGCGCATCGTAATGTCGACCTGCGAGGTCTCGAACATATGCCCCATGTGCAAGGCGCCCGTGACGTTGGGCGGCGGGATCACCAGCGAGAAGACGGGTTTCGAAGAGGCGGCGTCGGCTTTGAAGAGACCTTCGCTAACCCACCACTCCGCCCACGCTGGTTCGATCTGCGAGGGATCGTAGGCTTTTTCTAATTGCATGAAATCGAGGGCGGCAGATCTAGACCCACTGTACAACAGGCTCCCGGACTGATTGCAGCTGGCTGGACGTACCGACGCTGCGGTCACCGGGCCGCGGCGTCGCTCTCCGCGATCTGGTCGCACTGCGGGAATCTCGTTTCGTGCCTGATTCCCATATGATGTAGGAACATGCCGCGCCCGATGGATGTGTACGAGGAGTTGGTAGAACTCCGCCGCTCTGGCGAGAAGTGCGCAGTGGCGACCATTGTTGAGGTCGCCGGCTCGATTCCGAGCTTTCAGAGCGCCAAGATGTTGATCCGCCAGGACGGTACGATGGTGGGCACCATTGGAGGCGGCTGCACCGAAGCCGAGGTTTGGCAAGCGGCACGCGATGTTATCGACACCGAAAAGCCGCGCATGCTGCAGTTCAACCTCGGTCAAGAAGCAGCCTATGACAACGGTCTGATCTGCGGCGGGCAGCTCAACGTATACGTGGAACCAGTCTTGCCAGTCCCCAAAGCGCTGATATTCGGCGCCGGGCACATCTCCAAGAGCCTGTCCAAGGTCGCGACACTGGCGGGCTTTGCCACGACGGTGATCGACAACCGGGACAGTTATGCCAACCGGGAGCGCTTTCCGGAGGCTTCCGAGGTGATCGCCGCCGAGTACGAGGAAGTCTTCCCGGCGTTGTCCTGCAATGACGCTACCTACGCGATCATCGTCACGCGCGGTCACAAGGACGACATGCGCGTGCTCCGCTGGGCGGCCGAGCAGCCCTTGCGCTATATCGGCATGATCGGGTCAAAGCGGAAGACGCTCGAGGTCGCCAAGCAACTGCACAAAGAGGGCGTAGCCCTCGACAAACTCTCGCGAGTCCACGCCCCCATGGGACTCGACATCGGGGCCGTCACGCCCGAGGAGATCGCCGTGGCTGTCGTAGCCGAGATGATCCGGAGGCGGCGCAACTCCCAAGACGAATGGAGCTCGCTGTCGAAGTCGATCTTCGCCGACGGCGTGCCACGAGCGCTGGCAGCCGCTCGCGTGGCCGATGCAGATTCGCTTGCGGAGGCGGAAGCTCTAGCCGAGACGCAGTGAGCACGGCGGGCTTGGTCCTAGCTGCGGGTCGCTCGGCCCGGATGGGCAGCGACAAGGCACTGTTGGCCTACCAGGGCCGACCGTTCCTTAGCCACTTGGCCTACCTGCTACTGCCGCGGGTCGATTCGGTCGTAGTTGTCTTGGGGCATAACGAGCAGCGCATACGAGAGGCGCTACCGGCCTCGCCGCGCATCCGCATCGCAGTCAACCGGGACTACGACCAGGGAATGCTCACGTCCCTGCAGTGCGGCCTTAAGCACGTCGGCGGGCAAGTGGATTCAGTGCTATGGATGCTGGTGGACCATCCGGCAGTGCGGGGACGCACCCTCGACAGCTTGCTCGCAGCAGCCGTGAGTTCCTCCGCGCCCTTGGTGATCCCGCGGTTCGAAGGCAAGCGTGGCCACCCGATCGTGCTCTCCGAGCGCGTGGTGAGAGATCTGCTGGATCTCGATCCCAGCCACAGCCCCCAAGATGTCGTGCGCGGATACTATCCGCAGGCGCACTTTCTTGACACGTCTGACGAAGGTGTCGTGCTGGACATAGACCGGCCGGAGGACTATTGCGGGCTTGCCGGCCCGGCGCGAATCTAGCGGGCCGGTTCTCGGACGGAGGCGCTCTCAGCCCCTCAAGCGAGTTGGGAGCTGGGTTGGGGGCAGGGAACCCTGCCAGCCTTCGCGGAACATGTGTGCGAGGCCGTTCACCAGAGACAAGTGTTGGGGCCGGTTGGCGATGTTGCGCACTTCGTTGCGCGAGTTCTTGTAGTCGTAGAGTTCGACCGTGCTGTACGGGCTGTCGATCCCGGACCACTCCGTGTAGCGGTGTCGTACGGTGCGCATGGAATAGCCCATGCCCGGCCCGACACCCGGAATGATGCGGGGATGCTGGCTAAAGGCGGCCCTCTTCCATAGCCGCTTCGGATCGTCGAAAATGCCCCGCCAGCTAGAGCCCTCCAGGCCGGAAGCCAGCGGGATGTCGCAGATAGCGCACAGGGAGGGGAACAGATCGACCGACTCGACCAGCGCTTCGGTCTTGCGTCCGGCGTTGCGCTGGCGCGGCGCGCGCACGACCAGGGGCGTGTGCGTGGCGGCCTCGTAGTTGGAGTGCTTGTTCCAGAGACCCAATTCGCCTAGATGGGAGCCGCTGACTCCTGCGATGGCGACCGCCGTCCGATCCGCGACTCCGTGTTGCTCCAAGGCGTCGAGCAATACCCCGATCTGGGAGTCCGTGTAGGTCACGCATGCCCGATAGGCGCGGATCAGCTCGCGGGCCTTGGCGGTCGGGATCGGCCCTTCGGCGGGGATGTCGCCGTATTTGCGAATCTCCTCCGAACCGTGGAGTGCGAAAGTAGGCGCGTCGCGGGGAGGCTCGGGGGCTTTCGGAATGTCCGACATCCCTCGGGGATAGAGGTCGAAGAAGCGCTCTGGGGCGATCAACGGAAGATTCGGCCGGCGGAACCCCACGGCGATGAAGAATGGGCGATCCTTCAGTTGTGCGATCGCTCCGGCCGCCGCGGCAGCCGTCTGCGCATCGGGAAGCTCGGACGCGGCGGCCGTGGATGCCCGCCAGCTCTTGGACGCAGCCGATTCACTGCCTGGGCCGACGTCTCCCTCCGCTATACGCCAACCGCTGCGTTGCAACCGATCCCAGTTTTCCCGGGACAGTGCGTCGTTCGCATCGCTCCGCCAAGCGGGACCGCCGGGATTCCACGGTGCGATGCTCCAAGACTGGTAGTCGTCGAGTTCCGGGGATTCGAAAACCTTGCCGAACGCGGTGGTCTCGTAGTCGTGCTTGCGGAACTGCTGGGGCAGCGTGATCGCATCGCGCCGCGAGGCTCGGAAGTGTGTCCGGTGGTCGTAAACGCGAGTCGTGTCCGGCCGCAGGCCGGTCAGCAAGGCTGTTCTCGACGGGCTGCTGGCTGCCTGCTGGCAGTAGCTGCGAAGGAAGGTCATGCCCTTGGCGGCCAGCCGGTCAATGTGCGGGGTCTTGACCCGGGGATTGCCATAGCACCCCAATTCCGGGCGCAGGTCGTCCACTAGCACCAGCAACACATTGAGCTTGGCGCGGGGCTCGTCGGCCTGCTGCCCGAAAGCAGCGGCCGCAGCCGCGAGCGCAGGCAGCGATGTTCCCCCGGAGCGCAGGAACTGACGGCGCGAGGTGTGTGAGCGATGGTTCACGGCGGAAGCGCTTTGGACGGCTGGCCGCTCAGACCTAGGCACCCGTGGCCAGCCGCAGGCAGTGCGCCGAAGGCCCGATCGCGCGAGACGATCCTGGCGGGGTCAGGCCACGTGAGCGTCGAGCCTGTCCGCCACCCGACCTTCGGGGACGGCTCCGACGATCTGCTCGACAGGCTGGCCGGCCTTGAACAGCAGCATCGTAGGGATGCCGCGCACGTTGAAGCGCTGGGCGGCACCGGGGTTGTGGTCGACGTCAAGCTTGCCGATCTTGACTTTACCGGCGTACTTCTCGGCTAGCGAGTCGATGACCGGGGCCATCTGCCGGCAGGGGCCGCACCAAGTCGCCCAGAAGTCGACCAGGACGGGTTGTTCTGAATTCAGGACTTCGGAGTCGAAATCCGAATCGGTAAATGTGAGGGTGTGGGAACCAGCCATCAAGGACCTCCAATGGATTGAAATCTCAGCGTAGCAGACTGGCGCACCGACGCGGTTAGCCTTCCAGGTCCGCCTTCCAGTCGTGCAGGAGCGACAGCGCCTCGAACGGGCTGACGCGGTCGACGTCGACGGTGCGGAGCTCGCCGATTATGCCGTCCTCGGGCGACGCTGGCTTTGCGGAGCTCGGCGGCGGAGCGTCGCGCGGAGCACTGTCGAACTGCTCGTGATGTGCCAGCACTTCGCCCGCGCGGAGCACGACCTCGGGCGGCAGGCCAGCCAGTCGAGCGACCTCGATGCCATAGCTGCGATCCGCCTTGCCGGGTTCGATGCGGTGGAAGAAAACGAGCTGTTCGCCGGACTGCTTGGCCGACACGTGGAGGTTTACGACGCCCTTGCGGTCCTTGGGTAGGGTGGTCAGCTCGTGGTAGTGCGTGGCGAACAGCGTCTTTGCTCGAACCTTGCCCAAGAGGTACTCTGCGACGGCCCAAGCGATGGCCAAGCCGTCGTATGTCGAAGTGCCGCGCCCGATCTCATCCAGCAGCACCAGGCTGCGGTCCGTGGCGGTGTTGAGGATCTGGGCCGTCTCGGTCATCTCGACCATGAAGGTTGAACGGCCCTGAGCTAGGTTGTCGCTAGCGCCGATGCGAGTGAAGATTCGATCGATCAGCGGCAAGGACGCAGACCTTGCAGGGACAAACGAGCCGCTCTGGGCCATGATCGCGATCAGTGCGGCCTGTCGCAGGTAGGTCGACTTGCCTCCCATGTTGGGGCCCGTGATGAGGGCCAGCAGCCGCTCATCGTTGTCCAGGTGCACATCGTTCTCGATGAATCCCTCGCCGCGCTCTTCCTCCAGCACCCGCTCCACGACCGGATGACGCCCGCCGCGGATCTGGATCTCGCCGGTCGCCGTGAAACGCGGCCTCGAATAACTGCGCTCGACCGAAACCTCGGCCAAGCCCCGCAGCACATCGATCTCCGCGATAGCCGAAGCGCTCGCTCGAATGCGTCGGGCTTGCGCGGCCACCTCCGTCAGCAGTCCTTGGAAGACCGCTGCCTCCTTCGCGGCGATCTGCGTCTCGGCATTGCGCACCTTCACCTCGAGTTCCTTCAACTCGGCGGTGGCAAATCTCTCGCCGTTGACCAGCGTCTGCTTGCGCTCGTAGCGCTCTGGAACTTTCGATAGGTTCGACTTGGATACTTCGATAAAGAACCCGAAGACGTTATTAAATTTTACCTTTAACGAATCGATTCCTGTTGCGCGTCGTTCGCGTAGTTCCAGCCCTGCGATGAAAGTCCTGCCATCGCGCTGGATAGCGCGCCATTCGTCCAACTCGGTGTCAAAGCCCTCGGCAACCGCGTTGCCATCGCCGACCGCGGCCGACGGCTGCTCGGCGATGGTTGCTGAGATCTGTGCGGCGACGTCCTCGAGCGTGTCCATGCGCTCCAGCAGCGCGGCGGCCCTGCGTCCTGGGAGTTCCTTGGTGAACGCGCGCAACTGCGGGATTCGCTTCAGCGAGATGCCTAGGTTGTACAGGTCGCGAGGATTCGCCGAGCCGAGCGTTACACGCGCCACTAGGCGCTCGATGTCGTGCAGCTGCTTCAGTTCGGACTGCAGCTCGCTGCGGATGATGGTGTCGGCGCAAAGGCCCTCCACTGCTTCGAGCCGCTGCTCGATTTCTTCCAAATCGAGGCTGGGCCGCAAGAGCCAGCTGCGCTGCAGCCGAGCGCCCATCGACGTGGCCGTCCGGTCCAGCGTGTGCAGCAGCGTGGTGCCGACTTGTTGGTAGAGCGAGTCGAACAATTCCAAGTGGCGCATAGTGACCGGGTCGAGGATCATCCAATCCGCCTGTTGGGTATACGTTGGCCGGTCCAGGTGTGCCAGCGCTGAGCGCTGGGTTTCCTTGAGATAGTGCAGCAAGGCTCCGGCCGCGGCTACGGCGAGCGGGTGGCCGGAGATTCCCAGCCCGTCGAGGCTGTGCAGTCCGTACATGTCGAGCAACTGGCGCTCGGCGTAGTCGAAGTCGAAGACCCACGGGTCGATGCCCGTCACCGTATAGCGCTGTTCCCGACGGTCACCGTCGAATTGGAGTCCGAGCCCTGGCTCCGCCTCTGGGCGGAGCAGTTCCTTCACACCCAGGGACTGGAGCATATCCCCGACTTCGGCGGGAGCTAGCTCGATTGCGCGGAACTCTCCGGTCGATACGTCGACATAGGCGAGACCAGACGCTGAGTCCTCGGAATGAACCGCCGCGAGGTAGTTGTTTTCACCGGCGCTGAGCAGATTGAGGTCGCTCGTCGTCCCGGGCGAGAGCACCCTGACAACCTCGCGCTTGACCAGCTTGCGCGCCAGCTTGGGGTCTTCGACTTGGTCACAGATGGCGACGCGGTGGCCCTTCTTCAAGAGCTTGGCCAAATACCCGTCTGCCGAGTGGGCGGGCACGCCGCACATCGGGATCGGTTTGCCCGTGCGGTCGCGCCGCTTGGTAAGCGTGATCTCTAGATCTTTCGCAGCCCTGATCGCGTCGTCGTAAAAGAGCTCGAAGAAGTCGCCGAGCCGGAAGAACAGCAGGCAGCCCGGATGCTCCTGCTTAGCGGCGAAATATTGCCGCATCACAGGGGTCGTAGAAGAGTGTTGGGCCATCCGGGAGGCGTTTACAACCCTTCGAGTATACCGCCACGGTGCCAGCGAGTTTCCCTCGCGACGGGCCTTGGGTTCTAATGAAATCATGCGTCGAAACTTCAATGCGCAGCCGATTTCGGCCGGAGCCACTGGAATTGCGGGGCCGCAGACGTTATTGCTTGCAGCCGTAACGATGTCTGTGGCGGCCCTGATCTCATGCGGCGGTGCACCCGAGCCTGCCGCTGCGCCGGAACCCGGCATCCAAGGACTGTGGGAAGTCACTTCGGTCCGCAACCTCACCAAGGGCGAGGACCAGCCTCAGCGGCGCGAATACCACCAGTTCGGCGACACCCACCAGACGGTGATCCTCGCGGGCGAAGACCGGCCCAAACTGACCAAATCGCTGAGCGACATGACGCCGGAGGAATTTCAAAGCCAGCAGCCGCTGGGGGCGGGCCTCTACCGCTATGAGTGGGACGGCGAGAAGGAGGTCGTGCGGACGAATATCGTGGCGCTGTCGGCCTATTACGAGGGCCGCTCGTTTCCCGGAGAATTGGAGTTGTCGGGCGATACGCTCGTGCTGCGCGACAGCCATTCGGCTGATGGCGACGAGCGCGAGTGGACGATGAGGCGAGTCAAGTGACGCATTTGCGACACGACGAGGGCAGTCTGGGCGACCGCTGCGTGATTCGAATGGCTGCTCGTGCTCGGCTCCTTGCGATGGCGCTATTGCCCGCGCTGGCGGCGATCGCACTTGCCTGGATTCTTGCACCCCCGCTCTCTGCTCAATCCGACGCCACCTTGCAAGGCACGGTGACCGATCCGCAGGGTCGAGTGGTTCCGCGCTCCGAAGTTAGTGTGACGCATAGCGGCACGGGGGCATCGCGCACGGTCACTACCGGCGGCGATGGGCGCTACGTCTTCGCGGCGCTGCAGCCGGGCACGTATTCGGTAGCCGTGTCCCGGCGCGGGTTCCGTCTGGTCGAGGCCGTGGGGATTCTGCTCACGAGCGGCCGTGTCGCCGAATTCGACGTGCAGTTGGAACTGGGGATGACGCAGGATGCCATCGAAGTGGAGGGGAACCTCTCGTTGGTCTCCACCAATGCGGCCGACTGGGGCGGCTTGGTGCCGGAAGGCAATCTTCGCAACCTGCCGCTGAACGGTCGCGACATGTTCGAACTCTCGGTGCTGGAGCCGGGCGCGACCCTGCCCGCTTCGGCGCGAGTCGGGTTGGCACAAGGGATCGGGCGGCAAATCTCCGTACTCGGGTCGCGACCGAACCAAAACAGCTTTCAGCTCGACGGAGTCTACGTCAACGACGCCGCTTCGGCATCGCCCGCCAGCGCGACCGGCAACGTGCTGGGGCTAGAGATGGTCCAAGAGGTGCACTTGGTGACAAGCCCGTATAGTGCCGAGTACGGCCGCACCGCAGGCGGGGTGTTCACCGCGGTGTCCCGGTCGGGGGAGGGCCAATTCCACGGCAGTGCGTACGAATACCTGCGTAACAACGCCTTGGACGCGCGGAACTTCTTCGATTCCCCAGCCGCTGGCGCCCCTCCGCTCCGGCGCAACCACTTTGGGGCTTTGCTGGGCGGGCCCTTGCGGCGCGATCGGGCGTTTTTCTTGGTCAACTACGAGGGCTTGCGCGAGCGCCGGGCCAGGACGGCTCGCCCGGCTGTGCCCACGCCCGAGGCTCGTCTTGGCCACCTGCCCGGCGAAGATGTTCCCGTGGCCGCCGAAGTGCGGCCCTACCTGGACCTATACCCGTTGCCCAACGGTCGCGATTTCGGGGACGGCACTGCTGCTTCGATCCGCCAGCTGAATGATCGCGTCGACGAGACCTACCTGTCGGGCAAGCTCGACCTGATCATCGATTCCGCCACGCAGTTGGCGGCACGCTACACGTTTGACGATGCCGCGGCCAGGACGCCGGACTCGATGGACCTATGGGTGTTCGGGCTGGACTCCCGTGACAACTTCCTGCACACCCAGCTCAAGCGGGTGCATTCGCCCGCGATGCTGTCGACTTGGCGGGCGGCCTTCAGCCGGGTCGACAACTTCGAGAACAGCTCCACATCGGTGCCGACCTCCCTATCGTTTGTCGAGGGCCAGCCCATGGGCTCGATCACGGTCAATGGGCTTAGCAATATGGGCGGCTTCCAAGCCCGTGCTAGGCCGCGCCGCTTCATTCTCGAGAGCTACCAATTCGGCGCCTCTATGGTGCGCACCACTGGCAAGAGCACCTTGCGCATGGGCGCGGGCTATGACCGCGTGCGCTTTAACCAGCGCTCCGACCTCAGCGCGGTCGGCTCCTATACCTTCGACTCGCTGGCACTGCTGCTGCAGGCCAGGCCTCGCATCGCCGAGGTGATGCAGCCCGGTTCTGACACCGTCCGGGGCTGGCGCTACAACCAGTACTTCGGCTACCTCCAGCATGAGTTCAGGGTGTTCGACATCTTTAGCGTCAGCATGGGGGTGCGCTACGAATCGGTCTCGACGCCCACCGAGGTGAACGGCAAGATCGCCGTGCTGCGCGACTACATCAACGATCCCCAGACGACGATCGGCGGACCGCTCTGGCAGAACCCCTCGAAAGACAATTTCGCGCCGAGGATCTCGGTCGCGTTCGATCCTGTCGGCGACGCGCGCACAGTCGCCCGCGGCGGCTTCGGCATCTTCTACGACCAGCTCGGCAGCCGAGAGCTGACCATCGCCGGTGTCCGCACGCCGCCTCTGTTCAACCGCATCTTGGTGTTCGGCCGCCCCGGCTTTCCGGACATCCTGCAAGCGGCCCAAGGCCGCAACCCGTCCAAGTCGATGGACGGCGTGGACTATAACCTCAATCAGCCCTACGTCGCCCGCTGGCAGGCATCGATGGAACGCCAGCTGAGCCCCAGCACGGTAATCCGGGCCGGCTACAGCGGAGCCCGCGGCATCCACCTGTTCGGCCAGCTGATCAGCGCGAATTCGCCAATTCCCGAGGTCCAAAGCGACGGCCGCTATTTCTTCCCGCAAGGCAGCCCCTACATCAATCCGGCCTTCTCGCGCATCGGGCTGCGCCGGACCCAGTTCAACTCGTTCTACCAAGGGATCACGTTCAGCCTGCAAAGCCGCTTGGCCAAGCGGCTAGCGATGCGAGGCAAGTACACTTGGGGCCGCTCCATCGACGAGGCCTCGAACCACACTTTCAACGATTTTGTGGCCAGCGACCAAGTGCCGACGGTCTGGAACTACCGCGCCAACCGGGGGCGCTCCGATTTCGACCAAGAGCATGTCGTGGCCGGGAACATCTCGCTGGAGCTATGGCGGGGCAAGGGCTCTCCGGCCGCTGCGGTGTTCGGCGGCTGGGAACTGCACGGGATCATGCAGGTACTGTCGGGGACTCCGTTTGCACCGCGTGTGGGCTTTGACCGGGCGCGGCTCCGGCCGGGTTTCGGCGATGTCGGGCAGCGTCCCGATTTAGTTGTCGGGCGCACTTCCTCGGACATCGTCTTGGGCGACCCGTCGCGCTACTTCGACCCGAGCGCTTTCACTCTTCCGGAGGCCGGCTACCTGGGGACGCTCGGACGCGGCACGCTGCGCGGTCCGGGAATATTCACGATGGACCTCGCCTTGCACAAGACGGTGATCTCGACCGAGCGCCACAGCTTGGAGTTGCGCGGCGAAGCGTTCAACGTGACCAATCACCCGAATTTCCAGGTGCCGTCCGGGCGAGCGCTGTTCACCAGTTCCGGCGGTCGCATCGGCAGTGCCGGGCGGATTACTTCGACCAGCACTTCGTCACGCCAGGTGCAGCTGGCACTGCGCTGGGAATTCTGAAGGCCGGGCGGGGCCAATTGCTAGACTAAGCGGAATGTTGCAAACCATAGCGCGTGACCGGGACGTCTACGATGCCGTCATCGTAGGCTCCGGCGCCACGGGCGGCGTGGCCGCTTGGCAACTCGCAGAGGCCGGCCTGAAGGTCTGCGTGCTCGAGGCGGGTCCGAAAATTACGGACGCCGATTTCACCGAGCACGTGATGCCCTACGACCTGAAGTATCGCGGGAACTCTTCCGGCTATGTCCGCGGAATCCCCAAGTCTCCCGACTTGATGCGCAACCGCCCGATTCAAGGGTTGGTGTACGCCTGCCGCGAGTCGAACTACAAGTGGTTCGCCGACGACATCCGCAATCCCTACCAAACGCCCGGTGACAGCTCGTTCCGCTGGATCCGGATGCGGGTGCTGGGTGGACGCTCGCTGTCTTGGGGGCGTCAGTCGTACCGCATGGGCGACATTGACTTCCGCTGCGCTGACCGCGATGGCTATGGCGAAAACTGGGGGATCACGCACGCCGACTTGATCCCGTACTACGAGAGGGTCGAGCGTTACATCGGGATTGGCGGCATCGCTGAGGGTCTCGACCAGCTCCCTGACAGCGTCTTCATGCCGCCGATGCCGTTCAACTGCGGGGAAACGCTCTTCCGAAATCGGCTCCGCGCCCGCATGGGCCGGGTTGTGACCATCGGCCGCACTGCGATTATCACCAAGCCTCACAACGGCCGCCAGCCCTGCCACTATTGCGGCCCGTGCGAGCAGGGCTGTGTGACGCACTCGTACTACAACAGCCCGACCACGACGCTCAAGGCAGCTCTTGAGACGGGCAACTGCGATTTGCTCGTGGACGCCGTCGCCAGCCACGTGACGAAGGATCCGCGCACAGGCAAAGCAGCGGGCGTGGCCTACTTGGACCGCACGACGCGCGTGCCGCGAGAGATCCGGGGCAAGGTGGTCCTGCTGTGCGCCTCGACGCTGGAGTCAACCCGGCTGATGATGCACTCGGCCGACTATGGTCTTGACTTCAATTCCAGCGGCATGCTCGGTCACTACTTGATGGATCACATCTACCAGGGTGGGGCGGCCGGCCGCATGCCTGAATTGGAAGCCAAGCCGTGGGTTGGCCCTCCGGACCGCCCCAACGGCATGTACCTGCCGCGCTTCCGCAACATTGACCGCGCGCATACGAACGGGATGATCCGCGGCTACGGGTACCAAGGCGGCAGTTCCCCTAGCTTCAAGCTCGGCTCGGAAGGATTTGGGGAGAGCTATAAGCGGGCCGTTCACGAGCGTGCCGAGTGGAGCACCAACTTTGGGGCATGGTGCGAATGTCTGCCGCGCTACGAGAACTACGTGGCGCTCAACCGGGATCGGCGCGACGCATGGGGCATCCCGACGCTCGACGTCAACTTCTCGTGGTCGGACAATGACCTGGCCCTGTGGAGCGATGCCCGCGTGCAAGCGGCCGAGATGCTCGAAGCAACAGGGCACAAGGACGTCAGGTTGACCGGCAGGCCCTCTGTGGGCGGATTCTGCATCCACGAGGTCGGCACGGCGCGCATGGGCAAGGATCCGCGCAAGTCGGTTCTGAACACTTGGGCGCAGGCCAACGATGTTGAGAACGTGTTTGTCACCGACGGGGCGGCTTGGGCGTCGATCGGGTGTCAGAATCCAACTCTGACCATGATGGCGATCACTGCACGGGCGACTGATTTCATTGCCGAAGAGGGCAAGAAGGGGCGCTGGGGCTAGCAGCCCCACTGAGCGATCAGGGCGCAATCGTTGCTCTTGCCTGATTGTCTGGCCCTGCTGTACTCTGACCGACCTGCTTGTCTCGGCCTAGCATTGACGATCGAGTCAAGTCTGAGCACACAAGAACCGCAATTCCGTTTCGCACTCCTCTATGATCCGCCACCGAACCCCTGCATATTGTCCACGTGCAGCCTGACACACCCACATCTGCATCGTTCGCACACATGTTGGCGGACTCTGCAGTAGTCCAGAGCTTGGGGCGCTAAAATCTCGTTCATGGCGACTGTCCGGCTGCCACGCGTTTCAAGACATGCCCTCTGGTGGATACCGGCCTGCTATGTCATGGTGATGGCTGTCCTGCCGCTCGCGGCCGACGATGTCCAGTCGTGGACGGAAGTCGAACTTCGTGTGTTCGAGTCGGACCGAGTCACTTGGACCGCAGGCGGCGTCACTCGCATCCGGGACTCGCTGGGCAGCTTGTACGACCGGCGCGCCCAGACCGGCCTTGACCTCAAATTGACCGACTCCCTGAGCACGACGCTCGGCTACATCCTGCGGAACCAGGATCGAAGTGGCTACGGATTTGGATGGGATCACCGTATGTTCGCCGGGCTGTCGTATCCCCTCCTTCGGCGCGGATTCGTGGTGGATGGCACCACCCTCTATGAGCGTCACATCGGTCGGCCAGATGTCCCCGATTTCAACCGCTACCGCCAGCAGATCGAGATTGAACGTCCTCGCGCTCGCGTGTCGCCTTTGATCTACCAGTCGGTGGCTTTCAAGCGCCAAGGATTCGTGCGGACCCGGTCGAGGACGGGCGTCCGCTGGAGATTTGCGGCGGGCCACTCGGTAACGGCTGCATACCAGTACGAATCCATCAAAGCTTCAGTGGCCTGGCACCCTAGACACGCGATTCTTTCGGAGTGGAACTTCGATCTGAGCCCCCGCAATGCGGTTGCTCGATAGCTGTGCCGCTACCAGCTTGATGGGCGTTCCGTCACTAGAGTTCCAGCTCTCGGCGTTAGGAGTCTGCCCCTCGGGGGGAGGGGCTGACCGCACGGGAGGGAAGGTTCACTGCGCACATCGGGCTCGCTGCTTGATCTACACTGGATCGGACTCAACGAAAGCGCGAAGCGGAAAGATCAGCAGTGCCGTGACGAGCACCGCGTAGTCTCACGTGCGGGTGAGCTTTGCCTGACCTAACGATCAGCCCGCTCCGCATAGATGGGAGCCGCCGCAACCTCGTCGTCGACCATTCCTGACAGGCACACGCAGATCGTAGCATCCAAGTCTGCCACTCAGGACTCCGCCGAGCACACCTGCCGACGACGACCAACGTGAGTGTTGTCGAAGTGCCGACGCTCGCCCAAGCCCGTCTCCTGTGCGCTGATCGCCGTTTCTACCCGTGCGCCTCGCCGCAAAGCTGATGTCCGCATAGTTCGGGTAGTTGGCGGAGAGGTGGCTCAGCGTAGCTGGTCTGGTATCACCCACCGTCGATGTCGCTGGCACTGGAGATCTACGCGACCGTCTCCCCCCAAAGGAGCGAGTCGGCGCTGCAAGAGCTCACGACACAGGGGGACTCGGTTTCTGGAACTCGCGCAATTCGGGGAGCAGGCCATACAGGCGTTCCCATGTATAGATGCCGGTCGAGTGCCCGTCGCTCCAAAATATTTGGATCGCGTAGCGGCCCACCGGTTCGATCTTTGTTGGGTAGACCAAGATCGGCAGGGCGCTCTCGTTGACGATGCGATTGCCGGTGACCTCGTCCACACAGGTCGCGCAGGGGCACTGACCGCGCAAGAAGCGCGCCGGGTAGACGGCCTCTTCCCCCGAGTTCCAGCGGATCTGGATGTCGTGCGCACCGTGGCGGTTGATTTCCAGCGGTCGGCTGTGGGCGCTGTCTGCCATTGGTTCCAATCTTGAGTGTATGGCAGCGACGTGTCGGCTCAGTAGTCCTTGAACGGCCCTCTGGGCTCGGCATCCGCCATTTGCTGCACCCAGTCTTGGTAGGCCTGCTGCACACGTTCAAGGACTTCGGGCAGCTCTTCGGCGAGGTTGTTGCTCTCGGCGACGTCTTCGCTGAGGTCGAATAGTCCGCTGCCTCTCCGCGACTCCACCAGCTTCCACGTGCCGAGTCGCGCACCGTATTCGCCTTGGCGTTCCCAGAACATGCTGTCCCGCTCGGACTCGGCACGGCCTTGGAGCACGGGAAGCATGTCGAAGCCGTCCAGTTGGACCTTTTCTGGCAGGGAAGCGCCCGCCGCCTCCACCAGCATCGGGAACACTTCCAGAGCGGTCAGAAACTCGTCGGACACGCTGCCTGGAGTGATCTTGCTCGGCCAGCGCATCAGGAATGGCACCCTCACGCCGCCCTCGAACATCTGTCCCTTGCGGCCCCGCAGCGGGCCGGAGTCGCCGCCACCGCCGGCGCCGTTGTCAGATACGAAGATGACGATCGTGTCTTGGCGCAACCCGTGCTCGTCGACGCGATCCAAGACACGACCGATGGAGGAGTCCATGCAAGTGACCGCCGCCATGAACTTGTGGCGCCGCTCGGCTGCGAGTCCATCCGGAGAAGGGTATTGGTCCAAGCACTTGCCCGGGGCCTGCACGAAGCCCCGGATGCCGCGATCCAAGCTCGAAGCGCCGTGCGGCGCGTTGTATGACAGGTACACAAAGAATGGCTGGGCCTTATGCTCGTCGATGAAGCGCAGCGTCTCCAGTTCGAACAACTCGGTGGTGTAGCGGCCTTTGCCATCTTTGGTAGGAAGGTTGCGGCGGTACATCGATGGCACACCGTAGCGCTCGTGCGTCCAGTAGTCGATGCCGGTGTTGACGAATCCGTAGAAGTCGTCAAAGCCCCGTTGGAGCGGAAGGTAGCGCTGGAGGGAGCCAAGGTCCCACTTCCCAAACACGGCGGTGGCGTACCCAGCATCGGAGAGCACCTCCGACAGCAAGACCTCGCGTGTGTCCATTCCCAAGATCCGCTCGGGACTGATCTCGTACTCGTAAAGCGGATAGCGATATCCGTCGTTCACGCGGTCATTGCGGAAATTGTCGTAGGTTCCGTTACGCTGCGGGTAGCGGCCCGTCAGCAATGCACCGCGTGACGGCGTGCAGACAGGGAAGGCCGCGTAGTAGCTGGTTAGCCTCACCCCTTCCGCGGCAAGCCGGTCGAGCCGGGGCGTGAGGATATCGGGACTGCCCATCGATCCCAGGTCCATATAGCCTTGGTCGTCCGAGACGATCAGCAGGATGTTGGGTTGCCGGGCCGCGGCGACGCTGGCAGCGACTAGGGCCAACAGGGCCAAATAGCGCGTCATCGAGCCCATTGTAGGCAGGCCGCGCTTGCGGCCACGTCGGAATTGGTGCGCGACTAGTCTGCCCCGGCTGCCATCGCCTTGAAGTATCTGCGGGCTTCCTTCATCACGAAGGGAGCGAGGATCAGCGAGGAGGTCATCGTGGGGATTGACATCAACCCGTACATGCCGTCGACAAAGTCCAGCAGCGCCGTGACAGATGTCACGGACGAGATCAGGATCGACGCAACGTATATGTACCTGTACAGGTGCTGTCGCTCCGCGCCGATGAGGAACCCAAGGGACTTCTCGCCGTAGTAGCCGCACGTCAGAGTGGTTGAGAATCCGAAGAAGATGGTGCAGACGAATAGCGCGTAGGTTCCGATGCCAGGCAGAACCTGCTCGAAGGATGCGAGCGTCACGGATACGCCTTCGACTTCGGTATTGGTCCAAGTGCCAGTGCTAAGGATGATCAGGGCGGTGGCGGTGCAAATGATCAGCGTGTCAATGATCGGGCCGAGCATCGCCACGAGACCTTCGCGGACAGGCTCGTCCGTCTTGGCCGCGCCGTGTGCGAGGGCCTCTGCCCCTACGCCGGCTTCGTTGGAGAAGGCGGCCCGCCGCACGCCGGTCACGATCACGGCCCACACTGCTCCGCCGGCGACGGCCTCTCCCGTGAATGCGTCCTTGACGATCAGGGCCAAGGCCGAGGGGAGGGAAGACAGGTTGGTGGCGAGGATAACGGCAGCACAGGCACTGTAGAGCAGGACCATGGCCGGGACCATCTTGGCCGTGACCATTCCCAAACGCTTGATCCCACCGATCTGGATCGCGCCGGCCGCAACTGCTACGACGATCCCTAGGGAGAGGTTGAAAGTCCACGCATCGGCCGATTCAGTGACCCAGCCGAGGGGCATCGCCACAACTTCGCGGGCGATGCGGACCAGCTGGTTGACTTGGAACATCGGCAGCGTGCCGCATAGGGCGCAGAATGCGAATAGCACGGCGAGCGGCTTCCAGCGTTTTCCGAGGCCATACAAGATCGCATACATTGGCCCGCCCTGTATCTCGCCCCGACTGTCAGGGCCGCGGAACTGGATCGCCAGCGAGCAGGTGAAGAACTTGGTGGCGATGCCGACGGCGGCGCAGACCCACATCCAGAAGATCGCGCCCGGGCCGCCAGTTTGGATCGCGACAGCAACGCCGGCGATATTAGCCATGCCAATCGTGCCCGCAAGGGCACTGCTAAGTGCTTGAAAGTGCGAGACCTGGCCGGTTGCAGAAGCAGAGTCGTAGTGCCCGAGCAAGATTTTCAGCGCGTGCTTGAGGTGCCAGAAGGGAAGCATGCGGGAGTAGAAGAAGAAGTAGCATCCGCCCCCAATGAGCAGGAACAGCACCACCGGCCCCCACGCGAATGCGGCGAACGCACTCAGAAGCGCTTCGATTGCGGTCACCCCATCAGCATAGACGCCTGCGTAGCCCCCGAGCCATGCGGCAGAATTCTGGCTCCAATTCCGCTCCGAGCCCGCGGTATCGAAATGAACCCAGCAGAAAGTCTGTGTTTCACGTAGAATCTTGGCAGGCCGAAACCCAATGCGCCAACTGGTCAGGTTCTATCTCCGCGGCACGCCGACGTGCCGGAGCGCCTCGCAGCGCCGGCAGATGCAGTCTTCGCTCGCGAGCGGCCAGTGCGCCGGGAGGGACGTGAACACCTAGTCGAGGCGCTTATGATTCGTCGAATTGCTTTGGGATTGAGTTCTTTTCTGCTGGTGTGGGCCTTGGCGGCTGCGGACATCCCGCGGACCCCATCGGGCAAGCCGGACTTGTCCGGCACCTATGACATCGCTACGCTGACGCCGCTGGAGCGCCCGGAAGAGTACGGTGACAAGCTCACACTGACTGACGCAGAGGCCGCAGCGATCGTCCAACGCGAGCTGGAGCGGAGGGCTCAGCGAAATGCGCCCTCCAATCCTGAGCGCGGCGCCCCTCCCCAGGGAGGGGACGGTTCGCCGGGATCGGCGGGAAACGTCGGGGGCTACAACTCGTTCTGGCTCGACAGGGGCAGCGGGGGATTCAAACTCGATGGCACCTGGCGAACCTCGATCATCACCGCCCCCAAGAACGGTCGCAAGCCTGCGATGACGGCCGCGGCGAAACAGAAAGCGGCAGCCAAGGCCGAGCTATCACGCCCGAATACCGGTGTCGCTTGGTGGTTGGAAGAGGGGCTTGAGCAGGGCCCTTACGACGACCCCGAAATCAGGCCGCTGGCCGAACGCTGTCTGCTGGGTTTTGGCTCGACGGCCGGGCCGCCAATGCTGCCGGTTGCCTACAACAATGTGAAGCGAATCGTGCAGACCGACGATCACGTCATGATTCTGGTCGAAATGGTCCACGATGTGCGCATCATCCGCATGAACGCCGAGCACGCCCCCGAGGACGTGAGGAGTTGGCTGGGCGATTCCATCGGTCACTGGGAGGGAGACACTCTGGTTGTCGAGACTACGAACTTCAACGACAGCCCCTCGCTGCCGGGTGCATCACGCGACCTGCGCGTGACCGAGTGGTTTACGCGAGTGGACCCCCAGACGCTGCGCTATCGCTTCAAGGTTGAAGACCCGAATGTGTGGACCGCGCCATGGAGCGGCGAATATGCGTGGCCGGCAACTGGCAACCGTGTTTACGAATATGCCTGTCACGAGGCCAATTACTCTTTCGGCGGCATCCTTCGCGGAGCGCGGATTCTCGAGAAGGAACTGCCGGGGAAGAAGGGCGGCGACTAGCCGGCGGGTCGCCCAAAGCCAAGCAGCGAGCAACGAGACGCAAGCGCGGGTGGCGTGAGGCGGGCTCGCAACAAGCGGGAAACCGCGAGATGACAACATCCGCACGAGCCTGGCCGCTGCGAATTCGGCTCTGCGCGTGCCGGAATTGAGGCTCCGCCCGGTGTCTGTCGCGGCAGCTGGCTCGCTGGAGTGGCATTGCCTATCACGCTGGCGGTGAAGGCTTGAGGGGCAACATTCTTACAACAAGTGCTTTACAATGAGCAGGCGTATGTGGCGGCGGGGTCTAGTGTCGCGTTTGGCGGCAGTCCCGGCTCTGGTTGCTCTGCTGGGCGTGATGCCTCGGGCGGCGGGCCAGGCCGAGCAGCTTGCGAACTACACGGTCCTGCTCGACTCGCCAGCCTTGGGTAAGCGACTGTCCTTGGGCCCGGACAAGATCGATCAGCGTGCCAGCCGGCGCGTTGCGGCGAGCAGTTGGGCCTCCGCTGCAGGCGCCGTGGCTAGGACGCAAGAACCCGTGATTGCGGCCTTGCAAGCCGGCGGGGCGGAAGTGCTGGGGTCGGTGCAGAACGTGCTGAACGCGGTCTTCGTCCGTGCCAGTGCCGAGCAAGCCGAAGCGTTCAATGCCATCCCTGGAGTCCGCAGGGTGGAGCCCAGCCGCAACTTGGCTCTCAAGTTAGATAGGATCAGCGATGTCGTTGGGCTCGGAAGCGCGAGGCTGAGGCCCGATGGCACGACGGCCAACGGCGCGGGTGTAAAGATAGCCATCATTGATTCCGGGCTGGACTTCAGCCATTCGGCATTTAGAGACGCCACGCTGCCTGCGGTGGAAGGCTATCCGAAGGCCGAGCCAGAGCATCTCGAATATGCCAACAGCAAGGTCTTGGCGGTACGCACCTACGTGCACCTGCAGAATTCCCGGGAACCACAAACCTCGAGCCCCGATGACCTGACGCCCGTGGATTTCAACGGTCACGGGACCGCCGTAGCCATGATCGCTGCGGGGAACCGCATCAATACTCCAGCTGGCCTGATCCAAGGGATCGCACCGAAAGCCTACCTAGGCGTCTACAAGGTGGGTGGCACCCCGGGGGTCAGTGCAAGCCCCAGCACCGAGGCATTGGTCGCCGCTATTGACGACGCCGTCAACGATGGCATGGATGTGCTGAACCTAAGCTTCGGCCAGTTGGCAACACATCCATGGGATGCGTCCGGGGATGACTGCTCAGAAGCTCCCGAAACAGCCTGCGACCTAGTTGCAATGGCGGCTCAAAGCGCCGTAGTTGACTTCGGACGTGTGGTGGTCGCTGCGGCGGGCAATGACGGCCAGATTGGGGGTCAGACTCATCCCACCCGCAACACGGTGGCTTCGCCCGGATCGGCGCCCGATGTCATCTCGGTGGCCGCAACCGTCAATTCGAGGCGCATCGAGCAGACGGTGCGAGTTCCGGGCAGCTCAATGCGAGCCCTGACCGGCACGGGACCTAGCGCAGCTCCCCGGCTCTCCGCCACAGCTGCGCTCGCCGAGCAGCTAGGCGACCGGCAAGGTTGCGCTGCATACGAGTCCGAAGCGCTTGCGGATCGAATCGTGGTGGTAGAACTCGGCGGCTGCGGGGCGGTCGACAAAGTCGAGGCTGCCGACAAAGCAGGCGCTGTCGGCGTAATCGTCTACCACGACGATCCAACCGGGGATCTGATGCAGATGGAGGGTCTCGAAGACACCGATATCCCGGCGTATTTCATCTCCGCCGAGAACGGCGCTGCGCTCGCCGACAGCATCACCTCCGATACGTCCGAGCAAGGGCTGCCAGTCATACTTAATGCCACTCGGGTGTCGCGAGCGATGGATTCAGCCCAAGTGGCACCCTTCAGTTCGCGAGGGCCGACGCCGGGGCTGAGTCTCAAACCCGACATCGCCGCTCCCGGCGCGGCAATCTTTACAACTGCTGGCAGCAGCCCTGGGACGACTCGGGGCGGTTACAAGCAGGTGCAGGGCACAAGTTTCGCCGCTTCCGTAGTTGCCGGCGCTGCGGCGCTGGTCTGGCAGATGCATCCTGATTGGAGCGCACGAGAGGTCGGCTCGGCCTTGATCAACACTGCCAGCACAGCTGTGCAGGAAAATGGCGAGGTTGCCCGGGTTGGCTCGGTTGGTGCGGGCCTGCTGAGCTTCGAGTCCGCCTTCGACCCGATCGCAACGGTTGTCCCGCCGACCATCGGGTTCGGACGTTTCACGGCCGAGACCTTACCCGCCCAGCGCGAGGTGGCCGTCACGAACCGTAGTTCCGCGCCGCAACAGTACACGGTCGAGGTCGTCCAGCGCGATGCGGACGCGGTTGCAGGAGTGAATGTGAACGGATTCGCCGAGGCGACTTTCCAGCTTCAGCCGGACCAGCAGATGACCTTGGGCGTCTCCCTGGCGGGTGCGATGCCTGTTCCGGGGTCCTATGAGGGACATTTGCGGGTGACTCGGCAGGGCAGCGACGACGAGTTGCGCGTGCCGTACCTGTACGTGGTCGGCGATAACCAGCCCGAGGATGCCTTCTCCATCGGCCCGCCAGTCTACCGGGATTTTGCCAACGATCACGCGCACGAGTGGGTGCTCGGCAAGTTTGTAGACCGCTACGGCGCGCCCGTTGTTGGCAGGACAGCGGCTTGGGGCTTCCACGAAAGCAGCGGTCACTTGGTTGAGTACGAGCCATTGACAAGTGCGTTCGGTCTCGCGCCCGCGATGCTTGGCTTCGGCGATCCATCGGATGCGCACGTAATCGGGGTTGCAACGGTCGGAGATGTGGAGCTGCGCTTCGACCTGATCGCAGATGTTTATCCGCCGCATATTACCGGGGTTGTCAACGCTGCGAATCCCTCGGGCAATGGGCCCGTTGCGCCGGGGTCGGTAGCCGTGATTGCCGGCGCAGAGCTGGCAGAATTCAGCGGACAGGCTCCGGGAGACAATCCACGCATTGCCCTCAAATCAGTCAGTGTTAGCTTCGACGACACCGATTCGGAGATCAGCGTTGCAGCACCTGTCTTCAGCGTCGATTCGGGTCAGGTCCAGGTCCAAGTGCCTTGGGACCTGGCTGGCATCAGTTCTGCCCGTGCAAAGGTTCGTGTGCTGGATCGCTACGGCTGGTCTTGGACCTCAGCGCCGTTCCTTGTCGAACTGGCCGACCTAGCCCCAGGGATTTATAGCTTTGAGACCGACAATGAGGAGGTGGCCTCTGCCGTTCATTCAGACGGCAGCTACGTGACCGCCAGCGCACCTGCCAGGGCAGGCCAGACCATCACGGTCTATATGACCGGAACCGGGCCGTTCTCAACGGCGCTCGAATCTGGACAGTCGGCCGCCGGATCGCTGCCCACCCTGCACTCTCCCGTTGTCACCGTAGGTGGCACAGAGGCATCGGTCGTCTACTCCGGAAGCATTCGAGGCGCGGTTGGCATCACGAGGGTAGATTTCGTTGTCCCATCGGGAGTGACGGCGGGCAACGCCGAGATAGCGGTCTCGATCGACGAAAACGCCAGCAATGCGGTTAGCATTCCGGTGCAGTAATAGCGGCCTGGTTGTCACTTGAGCGCCGGCTTGTCAGCTCTCGCTGGCTTGTCGGAGGCTCGGAACGAGGCCGGCATCGCGGGCCGAGGGCGGCGATGCGTGGCTCAGTGTGTGTTGCAGCGCGCCTCCGCCGTTTCGGGCTGTTGGCTCCTATTGAGCCCAAGCGCCGACCATCTGTTCCACTTCCGCTTGGTCGTACCGGCCCCACGGCTCGTAGTCTTGGTTGGCGAGCATGTCGGCCATTGTGTACGGGCCGGAATCGATGCCGTTCTCGGGCACCTCGGCTCCGGCGATCCAAGCAATGGCGTTGAGCACCAGCTTGCGATAGCTCGGATGTGCCCAGTTCCAATGCACGTGCCCTCCGGTGAAGCCGAAGCCACGACCTCCGCCCTGCCGCTCGCTGGCCCACATAAGGGTCTGCAACTCGCCTCTGTCCACCGCCGCTCTAGCGTATGGGTTGCCCGATGCGGGGCCGTCCGGACGCGACATGGATTCCTTGGGCGGCACTGCCTGTAGGATCGGCGTGACGTCATGCATGCCCGCTCGGAAGCGGATGTGGAAGTACCACTCGTCATTGATCTCGAAGGGTTCGACGCCGTTGGTGATCGGGTGTCCTTGCGCCAGCTGCGGCGACTTGATTGTCCAGTGCGGGTTGACCGACCACCAGCGTTCAAAGTATCCGCCAATCCAATCAAGGAACTTCTGCCCAGGCTGTCCTTCTGGCAGCTCCACGGCGAAATGAATGGCGCCGACGCCAGCCTTGCGCTGTGCGAGTCGATCAACCGAGCGGAGTGCCCGCAACCACGGGTGGCCCAAGCCGCCGTTGCTGTACAAGACCACTGCATCCGCGTTGTCGAGCGCGGTTGGATCATTCGGGTGGCCGTCGAAGTACGCGGTTGAGTGAATTTGTGGGAAGTTCCGGTTCAAGGCATCCATCAAGAGCTTGATCCCGGCAGTGTGCTCGTGCGAGCCGTATCCGTGGCTCTTCACGCCGCCAATGAAGACTACCTTCTTCGTGCCAGCAACCATCTGGAGGCGCTTGAGTTGGATGTTGCGGAACTTTACGGTCATGGGCGGGCCGCGATGAACTTGCAGGCCCACCAAGCCGGAGGTTGGCGCGTTTGGGTCTTCGTCGGTCACGTCCACCATGACTTGTCCGTTGATCTTGTGGATGTAACGGGTTCCGCGAGCGATTACGTGAAAGCTGTTCCACCCGTTAAGATCGATCTCGCTCTGCAGCTCGACCGGATCGCCGACGCTGCCTACCACTTGCGGCTTGCCATCGGGACCGACCACCACCTTTTGGCCGCGCCGGGCGAGGATCCCCCTCGAGCGCTCTCCGTATAGCCCTCCAGTGTGCCTTTCTCCCGCCTCGAAGTCGGCTTGTAGCCCGCCTAGGATGTGCGGGCCCCATTCCTTGGGCTTCTCGAACGCACGGTACTGGACGCCGGAATTGCCCCCGTCGATCATGAACTCGAACTTGAGTTCGAAGTTGTCCACTTCGCCCTCTCGCCAGATCAGGAAGGAGTTTGCCGGAATCGGGTCCTCGGCGCTCGTGCGCCCGACAATGACTCCATTTTCTACGCTCCAGAGCTTGGGGTTCCCATCCCAGCCCTTCAGGGAAACCCCGTCGAAGATCGGAACAAAGCTACCGGCAGGCTCGGCTGCGGGTAGCATGGTCGCCGCCGCTAGGACGGCCAGAACGAGGAGCGTTGGTCGGAGGGACATGGTCGTGAAGCACCTATCCGCGGGAGCCGCGAACTCCCGTATGATAGCTTGCCGTCGGTCCGCAACGCAGGTTTAACAGCATCGCCGCGCTGCAGGTGCGCCGATTCCCCGCGCAGACCGCGAACGACCGCCTGCTGCGTTGGCGTGGACCGATCGCGGACGCGCGTCAGCGCCACATCCGGGTCGGCCGCAACCCTGTGGTACAACAGACAGGCGCGAGCTGGGTCGCTCCGGGGAGGTTTGGCAAGTGGCCGAAGAGCAATACGACGTGATCGTCGTCGGCAGCGGGCCGGGGGGAGGAATCGCCACCTATGCCCTCGCCACGGCTGGCTTGAAGGTGGCACTGGTCGAGGCAGGGCCGCGACTCACGGCTGGGGTCGACTACCAAGGGCACCATTGGCCATACGAGTACCGCGACAGACGTGCCCCCAATTTTTGGCGCGACAATTTCTTGCGCGGGCACTTCACACCGGTCGGAGATCGGCCCGGCCACGGCCAGATCCGCGCACTCGGCGGTCGTTCGGTCTGCTGGGCCGGCCACTCGTTGCGCTTCGGACCGAAGGACTTCGAGGCTTGGCCGATTTCTTACGAAGAGGTCGCCCCCTACTACAGCCGTGCGGAACTATTGATGGGTGTCTACGGCAACCGCGACGGTCTGCCTAATATGCCCGACGGCGAATTCCTCAAGCCCGTGCCAATGCGCTGCGGCGAGCAGCGGCTGCGTCTGGGGGTGGAGCGGCTGCGGGAGGGCGGCGCAAAGATGGAGTTCGTCGCGCAGCGCAAGGCGATGCTGACCGAAACGCCCACCAAGCCGGAATGGAAGCACCGCCAGAAGTGTCACTACTGCGGCCACTGCTCCGGCTGCGCGGTGGATGCGAAGTATACCTCCGTCAATACTCCGATTGCGTTGGCTGAGGAAACAGGCAACCTGACGATTTTCACCGAGTCTATGGCCACGCGAGTCAGGGTTTCGGGCGAGGGCGGGCAGGCGACCGGGATCGAGTACCAGTCGGCCGACGGCACGACTCAAGAACTAGCCGCCAAGGCTGTGGTGCTCTCGTGCAGCGCCGTCGAAACTGCCCGTTTGTTACTGATCTCCGATCTGTGCAACTCCAGCGGTGAAGTCGGCCGGAACCTGACCAGTCACTTCGGCGTGACCGTGCTGGGCTTCTTCCCGCAGATCATCGGCCGGGACGCTTCCAACGATGACGGCACGAGCTACTACCACTCCCTGTTGACCGGGCTTTATTGGGACGAGCCCAGCCCGAAGTTCGAGGGGACCTACCAAGTGCAGTGCGGCGCGGGTGTGACCTCGCACCGCCGGGTGATTCGCAACGCTCCGGGCTACGGCAGTTCCTTGAAGAAGAGGCTGCGCGACTTGAACATCGGCCATGCCGGCATGAACATGCAGGGTACGACCTTGATTTCGTCGAACAAGTTCGTGGATCTAGACCCTGACCGGCGGGACGCGTTCGAGATGCCGCTGCCGCGCGTGAATCTCCATTACGACGATTCCGACGTTGCGATGGCGCAGGACATGGTGGAGAAGTGCGAGGAGATCATCCGGGCTGGGGACGGGGAAGTCATCAGGACTCCAGGCACCGTCAGGGTTGACGATCTTGTGATTGACCTCAATCATTGGGTCGGCACGACGCGCATGGGCAAAGATCCCAAGTCCTCGGTCGTAAACACTGACGGTCGGTCGCACGACCTGCCAAACCTGTACGTGGCGGACGCCTCGGTCTTTCCGGCGTATCCCGAGAAGAATCCCACACTGACCAACATCGCGCTTTCGTGGCGCACAGCCGATGGCATCGTCGAGCGCTTTCAGCGCAATGAAT
This sequence comes from Bryobacterales bacterium, assembly GCA_965207255.1. Taxonomy (GTDB): domain Bacteria; phylum Acidobacteriota; class Terriglobia; order Bryobacterales; family UBA6623; genus VXMF01. The sequence goes on from OZ242276.1 coordinate 5,653,024, forward strand.
TGGGGTGAGCACAAGATGGAGCGCAGGACTATCCTCAAGTTGGTCGCGGCCGGGGTGTTGCCCGGGTCTAGCGCGTTGGTGCAACTCGGCTGTGCGTCGGGCGACTACAGGCCGGAGTTCTTCTCCGCTTCGCAACTTGACCTGCTGGACGCGCTGAGCGAGTTGATCCTGCCGGGCGACGAACACTCGCCGGGCGCGAGAGCCGCCAAGGTCGCTAGGTACATAGATGTCATGGTTGCCGATGGCTCGAGCGAGCTGCAAGCGAGCTGGCAGTCTGGGCTTGGGGCCGTTTCGGAGTTAGCGCAGCAGCGCTTCGAGCGGGATTTCTTGGACTGCGACGCCGCTCAGCAGGACGCAATCGTGGCCGAGATGGCTCGAAACGAAGACGAGCCCCAGACCCCGGCCGAGCGCTTCTTCGGCCGCTTGAAGCAAATGACAGTGGATGGGTACTACAGTTCCGAGGTCGGCATTCACCAAGAGCTCGGCTACCAAGGGAACACCGCCGTGGATGAGTTCCCGGGCTGCACTCACGAAGCGCACCAGTGAGCCGGGTGCACCAGCTCGGTTGCCGGTACCGTCCGGTTTCATTCACTTGCTCGAAGCGCTCGGCCGGAAGGTCTTCGATGGGTCGGTGCCCGAGCAGGCCCCAAGCTGAGTAAGACCGCGGCCATTTATCGGCGCAGCCGCGCCGATATCTGTCAGGTCGATCGGGCCTGTCCCAGGCTGAATTCGCAAAGTGGCGAGCGAGGCGGCGTATCAGCTCGCTTTCATTGGAGTGGCAGCGGAAGTTGGCCTGCTTCGGCGATGACCGGTTCGAGCGGAGTCGTCACCTCCTCGAAGGGCAGGGAGAACCAGAACGTTGAGCCTATGCCCGGCTCGCTCTCAACCCAGACACCCCCGCCGTGGGCTTGCACAAGGTGTTTGACGATCGCAAGACCGAGTCCGGTGCCGCCCAGTTCTCGCGAACGGGCCTTGTCTACGCGATAGAAGCGCTCGAAGAGTCGGGGCACGTGCTCTTTGGGAATGCCTATGCCCGTGTCCTTCACGTAAAGGTTAAGCGAGCCCTGCCCGTTGGTCGCCCCCAAGGCGATGCTCCCGCCGGCAGGCGTATACTTTGCGGCGTTGTCCAGCAGATTCGACAGGATCTGCTGCACCGCGCTGATGTCGCAGCGGATCGTCAGGTCTTCTTTGACCGTAGCTACCGTGAGTTGCAGCGATTTTCGTGCCAACACCGGCCGAATACCATCGGCGGCGAGGTGTAGGATGCTTTCCACCGACTGTTGCGTAAATTCGAATTCGCGCGCCTTGACCTCGATCTGCGACAGCGTCATGAGATCGGAGGTGAGGCGGGTCAGCCGCTGCGCGTTCTGCCAAAGGATCTTTACGAAGCGCTCGTTATTCTGCTTGTCGTGGATCGCGCCATCCATCAGAGTCTCCGCGTAGCCGGTGATGGAAGCCAGCGGGGTGCGCAGCTCGTGCGACACATTGATGACGAAGTCACGCCGCATTTGGTCTACCCGTTCGAGCTCGGTGATGTCGTGGAAGACCGCCGCGACGGCTTGGATCTTGCCCTTCCGACTCATGATCGGGGCGCAAGACACGCGCCACGACCGATGGGCGGGCGAGCTGACCGACAAGTCCGCAGTGCAGGACTTGCCGTGATCGATGGCATAGTTGAAGACTGCCGGGATGTTCTTGTTCTTCCAATCGTTGAGCGAGGTTTCAGCCGACAGATCCTCGTCCGAGAACATCATCTCGATCGCAGGATTGTGCAGTACGATGCGGCACCTGCGGTCTGCAACCAAGATCCCTTCTCCGATGCCGTTGACCGCGGCCACGAAGCGTGAGCGCTCTTCTTGCAGCTGATGGAAGCTAGTGCGCAGCTTGCCCGCCGTGGTTTGCAGGCTGGCCGCTAAGTCATTCAGTTCGCGCAAAGCGCCGCGCTTCGGGGATGAGTCTTCGATTTCAAAATCGCCGTCTGCAATGGCATTGGACAGCGACACGATGCCTGAGAGTTGGGCCGAGATTCGCCTCGCCACCCACGCCGTGGCCAGCACAAGTGGGGCGACGATGAAGAGGATGACGAGCCCGATGCTGGTACGGTTCGCCTTGGCGAGTGCTTCGACCTCTTCGAGAGGCAGTGCGAGGCGCACGGCGCCCCCGCCTTCCATCGGTACCGCGACGTAGAGGAAAAACACCCCCACCGTGCTGCTGAAGCGTCGGCTGACGGCGGTATCGCCACGCAGCGATTCGACGAACTCGGGTCTGGTGGCATGGTTTTCCATCTCCGCTGGATTGGCCTCGGAATCCGCTAGGACAACACCCGACGCATCGATGATTGTGACGCGGGCTTGCGCGCGGCTGGCCACGCCGTGGACCATGGGCTGGTACTCGTTGGGAGTCAGGCCCTCGAGGGTGGTCTCCACCAGCCGCGCCTTTTCTGACAGGCTTGTCTCCAAGCCGCTTTCGAGATTGGCGATGGTGATCCGAGTGACCAACAGGAGCACGGCGACAGCCGTGATCAGCAAGGGTAGAATTGCGACCAAGCCCAGCTTGAGGAAGATGCGGGCGGTCATGAAGGGATGTCGAAGCGATACCCGAACCCACGCACTGTCTGGATCCACTTCGGGTATTTTGGATTCTCTTCGATTTGTTCGCGAAGGCGCCGCACATGCACGTCAACGTTCCTCGGCGTGATGTGCGTACGCCCGTCCCACACGCGGGCGATCAGTTGTTCGCGGGTGTATGCCTTGCCGGGGTTTTCCGCTAGAAAGCCGAGCAGGGCGAACTCCGTCGCGGTGAGATCTAAAGGCGTGCCCGCCAGGCTCGCCTGCCTAGCCGGATAGTCGATGTCCAAGCCTTGGGCCTTGACCGACCGCTGTTGCATCCGGTCACCGCCCCGCCGCAGGTGCGCCTTGATCCGGGCCAGCAGTTCGCGCGGGCTGAAGGGCTTGGTGATGTAGTCGTCGCCGCCGATTTCAAGCCCGAGCACGCGGTCGACTTCTTGGCTGCGGGCGGTCAGAAAGAGGATCGGCACAGCGGCCGTAGCCGCATAGGTGCGGAGTTGCCGACAGAACTCAAAGCCGTCCCCGTCAGGCAGCATCACATCGAGAAGAATCAAGTCGGGCTGGCTGTCCCGGACAATCTCGAAGGCTCCGTCCAAACGGTGGAGGGTCTTGACCGCGTACCCGTTGTTGGCCAAGTTGTATTCGAGAAGCGTGCAAAGATCTCGATCGTCTTCAATGACGATGATCGACTGTTGCATACGACGTTGCCATTATATGCAGCGCTGGCCGGACCGCGCCAGCATGGCTTCGAGGCACATGCGGCGCACCTGTTGCCCAAGACTAAGATACAAGGATGCATCGTTCTTGGGAGCGGATGCGGGGAGGACTATGAGACTTCGTGGCAAGGGCGCGATTGTAACGGGCGCGGGGAGCGGCATCGGCGAGGCGGTGGCTCGCTGCTATGCGGACGAAGGGGCGGAAGTCGTCACGGTCGGCCGCACGCTGGCCAAGTTGGAGCAAGCGCGCGAAGCGGCGGGTGCCGCAGCCGCTCGCTTGCACCCCTACGCCCTAGATGTGGGCGACGCCAACGGTGTAGACGCCATGGTCGCATGGGCTCTGGAACGCCTGCCCCAAGTCGATATTCTCGTGAACAATGCCGGCACCAACGTGCAGCAGCGTGCCCTCGACAAGCTCAGCCGGGAAGACTTCGATGCGGTCGTGCGGATCAATCTCAGCGGCCCTTTCTACCTGATGAGCGCGATCCTGCCCAGCATGCGCGAGCGCGGGGACGGCGTCGTGATCACCGTTTCGTCGATTGCTGGCGTGCGCACCTCGGTAGTCGGAGGTGCCAGCTACAGCGCCAGCAAGCACGGAGCGCGCTCGCTAAGCTTTGCCGCGCATTTGGAGGACGGCCCGCGCGGGATCCGCTCCTGCGTGATCTGTCCCGGCGAGGTTAATACGCCGATCCTAGATCGGCGCCCCGTGGTGCCCCCAGACGACAAGCGCGCGGTCATGCTCCAGCCGGAGGATGTGGCCCAGGCGGCATTGTTGGTCGCGACGCTGCACCCGCGCGCCTGCATTCCGGAATTGATCATCACGCCGACGAACCAAGCGTTCGCCTGAGCGTAGCTGACGCGGGTGCGCTTCGCCGGAAAGCGTAGAAGCCCTAAATGGCCTGCATGTCCTTGCCGGGCTTGAAGCGGACCGTCTTGCCGGGCGGTATCTGGACTTCTTCGCCGGTCTTGGGGTTGCGCCCGATCCCGGTCTTGCGCGGACGTATGTCGAATACGCCGAAGCCGCGTAATTCGATGCGCTCACCGCGAGCTATCGAATCGCGCATGGTGTCGAGGATCGTCTGCACGGCGATGCGCGCCAAACTCTTGCTGAGGCCGGTGCGCTCGATCACACAGTTAACTAGGTCCGACTTAATCATGGGCTCGTAAAGGCTTCCCCGGATTAGGAATCTCTATCCTAAGTAAGCGCGTGGGTCTTGTCAACCCTATCGCCTGGCCGGGTTTTGCGGCGGCCCGGCGCCGCGCAATCTCGGGCTGTACGGTGAGGAATCCATGCTACGATAGTGCTGCATGCAGTGATTGAGCAGCCTGCCCGGTCTTCGGGCGCGCCGCTCCTAGGGGTACCGCTGACAGATTCGACGAACGTTGGAGATCGGGTGCTGCGAGGCACTCCGGTCTCTTTTTATTCTCGGTACCCGTCCACAGCCGCTGCAGCAGAGGGGGACAGTCATTTTCCGACGACGCTACCGCCCTATTCGTAGGGTTAGACGACAGAATGTCAACGAGACAATCCGCGCCCGCGAGGTACGGGTTGTATTTCCAGATGGCCAGACGGCGGTCATGCCGACAAGCGAGGGTGTTCGCCGTGCCAAGGACATGGGGCTCGACTTAGTCTTAGTCTCGCCTACGGCGCAGCCTCCGGTGGCAAAGGTCATCGACTACGGCGAGTACTCCTACCTCGAAAAGAAGAAGCGCAACGACGCGAAGAAGAAGCAGCATCGCATCGAGGTCAAGGAAGTCAAGTTCCGCCCCAACACGGATCAGCACGACTACGACTTCAAAAAAAACCACGCCCTGCGCTTCCTTAAGGAAGGCAACAAGGTGAAGGCGACGGTGTTCTTCCGGGGCAGAGAGATTACGCACGCAGACATCGGCGAGCGAATGCTTCGCGTGCTGGCGGGCGATGTGAGCGAGTTCGGCACTCCGGAAACGCAGCCGCGCATTGAGGGCCGGACGATGAGCATGATGATAGGGCCGCTGAAGTCTGGGAAGCAACCCAGCAAGAAGCCGTCCGAAGCGCCGCCCGCCGCGCCCTAGGGCACGAGGCCAAACCTTTTGCGAACCGAATCCTAGCCTTGGGCGCGTGGTCGGCCGCTGGGACAGCCTCCCGGCGCTGGCATGGCAACAACAGCGGTGCAGGTGCCGAGCAGGCCGTGCTCGGCGCCATGGCCGCTTTCGAGCCTGGCCTGGCTCTCCACGCCCGCGATCCGAGCGTCCACTCACCGGGATTGCTGGCAGCGGACAGCGAACGAGGCCACTTCTGGTGTTGGCAGTTCGGTGCCTTGCTCAAGGCTCCGAGCGCTGCCGAAGCGCGCCGATGACTGCCGAACTGCACATCGAACTCGTGCCGGTCCGAGCGTCCGTGGCCTCAGGAATGCCCGCAGCTCGGGCGGTCATCCAGCCGGCGGTCCCGTGACGATTTCTTTCGCAACGACCTTCTTGGCCGAGCGTGCCGTGGCGAGTATGGTTTCGCCCGGCTTTACGCCTGCCAGCCCGCGCACCATCAGTTTGCCGTCCCGCTGAGTCCGCGAGCCCCGCAGCGGTCGTCCGTCCAGAGACGACAGCAACACGTCGGCGTCAGGCAGAAGACTTACCTCGGGCAGGGAGCATGTCGGCACTCGTCCGGTGGCAGATGCTGTGGCCTCTACCGAGCCGCCGCCGCGGGGTGTCTCCCCGGGCGGGTCGACGAGGTTGCGCACGCGAAGGCCGATCTTTGGGTCCGCACCGCGCGGGTCGAACTCCATTTCGAGGAAATTCCAATAAAACGGCCCGTCGACCTTGCGCAGGTCCGGCGTGTCATACCTCTGGTGGTACAGCGCCTTGACCTCGAGGTCCCGTCCGTCGAAGTCCTGCATGCGCGGCCCGAAGCCCTCTTTCACCCCGCGGCCCCCGCTGCGGCCGATGGGGCCAAAGGAGCATTCGTACACACGATGCTCCAAGTTCTGCAGGATCATGCCTACGTGTACGTCTCCGTAGACGCTGACCACGCCCTCGCGCGAGCCAAGCACATCGAGCACTCTGTCAGCTCCGGCCGAGACCCATCCGGCGTAGTCTGCGGAGACCCGGTCGCGCTCTCCCAGTTCAGTCTCGGCATCCGGACGGGCGCCGTTCCCGGTCCAGATCGTATGCATGCCGTTAATGCCTGTCAGGCAAATCAGCGGCGATGAGTCAGTGCGGATCGTTTCGCGCAGCCACGAGAATTGCTCCTCGCCTAGCAAGCTGCGCGTGACATCGTACCTGCTGTAGAGGCTCTGCTTCTCGCCCCAGCCCTGGTCGTCCCAGATGTTGGTGTCCTGGCTGGAGCGCCACAGCCGCGAGTCCAAGATCAGCAGGCTGAAGTCGCGGTTGGGCATTTTCCAGCGGCGCCACTTTTTCGGATTGTCAGTGGGCGAGGGGGACTGGTCTCCTGTGATCAAGTGATGCACGATCTGGAAGTTGCGCCGCATGTAGTCGCGATCTTGGCCCAGGTCCTCGTGCGTCCGGATCGCAATCTGCTCGGGCCCCTTGACATCGTCCATGCCGTAGTCGTGATCGCCGGGATTGATGGTGTTCCAGTGGCGCATCATCTGCCAGCGCGTAGTCGGCCCGCACAGCGTGGTGGTCACGATCTTGTAGGCGTCATCTGGGGAGGGAGGGTATAGCAGCAACTCCATGTACCAGACGTCGTCCTCCCACATCATGACTTGGAAGTCGTAGTCTTCGAGGTGCTCATAGGCCCTCGGCGTGGGCTGATCGTGGACGAAGAACCCGCCGCCAGGTCCGGCATCGGGGAGCTTGGGGCCGCCCGCGTGAATCGCGTGGCAGGAGAGCCCGCAGAGCTTGTAGGGCGCGGAGAGTCGCGGCAGCCGCCCGACATAGTCCCCGCTAGACGGCACCTCGCCGACTTGGCCGGTGCCGATGCCGACCGCGTCGCTTCCCAGGCGCGGGTCGCCTGTAACATTCACCCCGTCTTTCCAGATCGTGTAGTAAAGATCGGTCTCGGCCGGGTTGCGCGGCAGCGTTGCATCGATCACGGCCGTGCTGCGCCGAAAGTCGTTGCTGACTATCGGGGCCGTTCCCGCGACGGGGACCGCGTCCCAGCCGCCCTGCGGATTCGGCGAGTCCGCTACGCGCAATGTAGCTTCCTCTCCGTCGCTGCGAAACAGGGACATGAACCGCACCTGCCATTTGCCGCCACGCTCTTGTAGCGTGTCGCCAAGTGCGTAGCACATGTGGCATTGGTTGATGGCGGGAGCGAGCGGCGTGTTCTGGCCGGGCTCAATCGTGAAGCCGGAGACCTCGAAATCCAACAGCCCCTGTCCGGCCATGCCGACGAAGCCAGCCAGTTGCTTCGCGCGATTGACATTCTCGAGTTCGAGCGTGATGGGCGGCCGCTCATTGATGACTAGCGACGCGGTCACCGTCGCATGCGTCGCATCTGCGCCAGACACATCCACCTCGATGACGAATTGGTCGCCCGGCGAGGGCGAGGGTGCGCGTTCCATTGCGACCACCTTGCCGGATCCGTGCTCCCGAACGCTGAAGTAGCCGTCGTCCGTCCAAGCGGCGATCCAAGCGGCCTTGCCGTTTTGGCCCCCAAACCCGAAGGACTCGTAGAGCGTCGAAGATCCGAACGCGACGCCGAGCAAGCCGTAGCCGGGTCTGTACATCATCCAATTCGGGTCATCACCCTCGAGTGGCCCGTGGGCCTCGGCAATCACCTTGCCCTGGATGCGCAGTTTGTAATTGCCGTCCAGCTTCCAGTGTCTGTGCCAGATCAAGCCGGTGGGCAGGGAAGGGTCGTAATCGACCGGCATGCTGCCGCTGCCGAGACGATCCGCGTGGGTTTCGTAGTGATAGGGAAACCCGGTCTTACGGGCGCGGTCTCCAAAGCTGTGAATGCGTCGGCGCAGGGCCTTGCCACGGACTTCCCAATAGCCCGGATTGAGAGACTCCCACTCGTCTCCGTGGTACAGCGAATCGGGCTGGTCGAAGGCGACAGTGTGCGCTTGTGCGGTCTGCTTGGCGGCTATGGCGGCGGGCGTCGCCGCCGCGGCTCTAAGGAAGGTTCTGCGATCCACTGGGATTCCCATTTGGGCGGCATTCTAGCAAGTCGCACGCTGCAAGTCCGACGCAGGGCTGAACGCTTGAGATAATACGGCCCGGTTCGAGCCATGCCACCCTATCGCGCACATCTGCCTTTCCTCTCACCGCGGCACCGCCCGCCTTGCGGCCGCTGGGGGGTTTTGCTCGCGTTCCTCGTTGCGACTTCGGCTTGTTCTCCTCCGCAGAACGACACCGCTGCCTCAGACTCGCTCCCGAACGTGGTCTGGATTCTGGCCGACGATCTTGGGTATGGCGACTTGGGCTCCTACGGCCAAGAACGGATTCAAACTCCGCACCTTGACCGGATGGCGGGGGAGGGCATGCGCTTCACCGATGCGTATGCCGGTTTTACGGTCTGCGCACCCTCCCGCAGCGTGCTCATGACCGGCCAGCACACCGGCCACACGAGGGTTCGCCGGAACGGCTCCCCCGGCTTGCGGGACGAAGACGTGACCGTTGCAGAATTGCTCAAGGCTAAGGGGTACGCCACGGCCCTGATCGGCAAGTGGGGGCTGGGCATGGAAGATTCCCCCGGCGCGCCTTGGAAGCAAGGGTTCGACCACTTCTACGGCTATCTCAGCCAAGGCCACGCCCACAACTACTACCCAGAGTTCTTGATGCGCAACGCCGAACGGGTGCCGTTGCGCAACGTGGTCGAACGTTCGCGGCGCTACACAGGCATGAGCGGAGTTGCCACGGAACGGATCGACTATTCGCACGACCTGATGATGGACGAGGCGCTGGGCTGGCTCGAGGAAAACGCCGCAGGTCCGTTCTTTCTCTACCTAGCGCTGACGATTCCGCACGCCAACAATGAGGCTGGCCGCCAGGATGGCGGCGGAGATCCCGGGATCTCTGGCTTGGACGCGGACCTGGGGCACCACCGCGAGCGCATCGGGATGGAAATCCCAGATGCCGGTCAGTATCAGGACAAGGATTGGCCCGGGCCGCAAAAGGGAACCGCTGCGATGATTACCCACCTTGACGAGGGCGTGGGGCAGGTCCTCGCCAGATTGCAACGGCTGGGCGTCGACGAACGCACCATCGTGTTCTTCAGTTCTGACAACGGGCCGCACGCCGAAGGTGGAAACGACCCGTTTTTCTTCGATTCCAACGGTCCGCTGCAGGGGTACAAGCGGAGCCTGCACGACGGTGGCATCCGCGTGCCCACGATTGTGCGCTGGCCAGGCCGTGTAAGAGCGGGGTCCGTCAGCGATTATCCGTGGTACTTCGCGGATTTCCTGCCTACCGTAGCTGAGATCTCTGGGTTTGATGCGCCCGAGGGCGTTGACGGCAGCAGCATCTTGCCGGTACTTTTGGAAGCTGACACACCCGGCGAGGATCGCTTCATGTATTGGGGCGGTACACCCGGCCGCGCCGAGGCGGTGCGATGGGGACGTTGGAAGGCTGTGCGCGAAGGCCCGGAGCAGCCAATCGAACTGTTCGACCTATCCGTCGATGAAGGCGAGGAGAGCGACGTGGCGTCCGAGCACCCGGAGATCGTCGCCGAGATCTTGGCGTCCATGGAATCAGCCGTCATTGAACTGCAATCAAGCGATTAGCCAAACTCGCGGGGTGGTTTGGTGGTGACCAAACAACTCGCCCAGAACGATTCCTCTGCCTCCCCAGACCCCGCGTCTCGGCGCCTGCCTGACAGGTCAAGTTTGATCGTGGGGAGGAATTCCCCTTTGGCCTAATGCTCGGTCTCAGCCGCCTTCGCCCGGGAATTGGGATCTGATCACCATGCCCGAGCCGGGCTGACCACGGACTCAATCCCGCCTGCTATCATGCAGCCATGGCCGCTCCCAGTTCGCCCCTAGATGCCATTGCCGACCCGGCTTTAGGGCAACCGGAGGAGTACCCCTACTCCGACGGCAAGGTCCTGATGGAGACCGAACCGCATGCGCGGTCGATTGTCGCCATGCGCGACCAGTTGGAAACGCACTTCAAGGCCCGGGAAGACGCCTACGTGGCAGGCAGCATGGCCGTGTACTACCGCCAAGGCGACCGCGCGGCCGTGGTGGTGCCTGACGTGTTCGTGGTGCTCGGCGCTGCCCAGAAGGGGCCGCGCAAATCATATCTGCTGTGGGAGGAGGACGGCGTGGTGCCGAGCTTCGTGGTGGAGGTGGCGTCGCCGTCCACGAGCCGCCGCGACGCGACGAGCAAGCGTGCGACATACGAGCGGATGGGGGTGCACGAATACTGGCGCTTTGACCCGCTGGGCGAGCTGATTGCGGGGCGGCTGGAAGGCTGGCGGCTGGAGGGTGGTCGCTACCAGCGGGCGCGGGCTGTGCGAGCGGCTGGCTGGTACCGGAGCGAGGCGCTGGGGCTCGAGTTGCGGGCGGAGCGGTGGCTGCTGCGTTTCCGGGATCCGCTGCTGGGGCGGGACTTGCTGACGCACGCAGAACTCAGCGAGGCTCTGCAAGCAACCGCGAGCCAGCGCGACGCGGCGGAGCGCAGGGCCGAGGCCGAAGCGGCAGCGCGACTGACGGCCATGCGCGAACGCGAGGCGGCCATGCGCGAACGCGAGGCGGCGGCGCGGGAGCGCGAGGCGGCGGCGCGGGAGCGCGAGGCGGCGAATCAACGGATCCGCGAGTTGGAAGCGCGACTGCGGTTGTCCGACAATTCCGCCTAGTATGCCACCGTTCGGGGCAGTCTCCGGACGCCCAGCGAGCCAGCACGGCACCGAACTTGCCAGTCCAAGCTACGGATACGCTTCCGATTCAGACGGCGACGGATTCAACCGACGCTTCGCAGCAGTGCTTCGACTGTGGCGGCGGCGGCAGCCGCTCACGAGATCGCCTCTCGCTCCGCGCGGTCCACGAACGAGTAACGCTTGGAAGCCCGTTCGCTTCCCCTTGCGTGCCTGCGTCGGCTCGCTAGATTGCTTGTCTAGCCTTGTGCTTCGATGAGGCAGCCAAGATCACGGCTCGAGCCGTGCCGGTGCAAACCCAGCAGCTAGGAATAGCATGGACGTGGGCAAGTTTCGCCGAACGCTGCTACTCTGCATTCGCCGCTGAGTCGCGGCTATTGGGTGGGAAACATGATTCCGCGATCACGACGTTACGTGTGGATTCCCGCATTGGCGGTCTGTTTGGCAAGTGCTGGGTCATCTCAAGGTCTGACCGAGGAGGATGCGCTGCGGCTACTGCGCAGCAGTCCCTACAGTCGCCAGCTCCGCGCCGAGGCGGAGATTGTGCGAGTTGGGGCGCAGCGCCAAAAGACCCATCCGAACCCTGCTGTAAGCGCGACACTCGAGGGTGCCGGCCGAACGGACTTCCTCGTGTTCGAACAAGCCCTCGCGGTGAACGGCCGGCGGTCCTTGCTGTACGCTGCTGCGGCATCAGAGGCCCGGGCCGCGGACTCGAGCGCGGATCACGTGTTGCGGCAAGTCGAGGCCGCATTGCGCCGTTCGTTCTATCGACTCGTCTACCTGCAGGCTCTTCGGCAACTAGAGCAAGCGCATGCTGTGGGCATGGAAGAACTCGTCCGCATTCTGCGCGAGCGAGAGGCCGCGGGCGAGGGGTCGAAGTTCGACCGCCTGCAGGGTGAGCGCGAGGTCGTCGAACAAGAGACAGAGCTTGCTCAGGTCGAAGTCATGATGGGCGAGGCGCGGGCCCATCTTGCGAGATACTTTGGAGACGCTGTGGATCCAGACGGGCTGACAGCAGACGGCAGCCTTGCCCCGGGGTTCGAATTGCCTGCTCTGCGAGACGCCCTCGCCGCTGGTCTGGCGGCACGCAGCGACTATCGCGTGGAGGCCGAACGCCTTGAGCAGTTGCGCCTTGAAGGTGAAGCCGCGCATCGCTTGCGCATCCCGAACCCGGTCATTTCTGGCGGGCTCAAGCGGGCCGATGTGGGAGGGCAGACCGTGACAGGTCCCGTGATCGGTGTCTCCGTAGATTTGCCGCTCTTCCGCAAAGGCCGAGTCGAGCGCGAAGTGGCCGCGGCCAAGACGATCCGGGCGCGCGAGCGGAGGAGCGCTCTCGAGCGCCAGATCCTGGCAGAAGTGCGCTCGTCCCACGAGACTCTCCGCCTGCGCAGAGAGATAGCACGCGACTACCGGTCTCGCGCTGAACCGCAGGTGCAAGAACTGGCTGAGATTGCCGAAGTTGCCTACACGGAGGGGGAACTGGGCATACTGGATTTGCTGGAGACCCATCGCGTCGCTCACCAGACTCGAATTCAGCAGCTGGAGCTAGACACCGCCGCGAAGCTGGCCGAGGTCGAGTTCGACCGGAGTGTCGCCAAGGAGTTGCTGCCGTGACTCGACTCCGAGGAATTGCTCTGCTCGTGCTGGCTGGCTGCGCAGGTCCGGCACCAGAACCTGCGGGCGAAACCGCGCCCGATGTTCGGGAGCCGATCGTGGTGACGCGCTGGTCGGCTAGGTCTGAGCTGTTCATGGAATATCCGGCTCTGCAAGTTGGGGCTAGTTCTCGGTTTGCGATCCATCTCACGGACCTAGACTCGTTTCGGCCGCTTGCCAGCGGTCGGGTTGCCGTTGAATTGGATCACGGGGATGGCTTCGTGGAGCGCTTCGCGGCCGATAGCCCGACCCAGGCCGGAATCTTTGGAGTCACCGTCAAGCCCGCCCGAGCGGGGATGCCCTCGCTGGCAATCCGAGTCCAATCCCCGGCGCTGCAAGATCTCCACCAACTCGGCCCAGCCGAGGTGCTCGGGGAAGCTGCGGTATCCGATACTTCCGCTGCCGACCCCGAGCCACTGGACGCAGCTGCGACGATCGCGTTCTTGAAAGAACAGCAGTGGACCATGGACTTCGCCACCGAGGTCGTCCAGAGCGCGGTCATGCAGCAGAGCTTGCGCGTCCCGGCATCGGTTGAACCGCGCAGCGGTGGCCGCGTGCTTGTCACAGCTCCGGTTGCGGGCCGCCTGCTGGCGTCCGTTCGCATGCCGGGATTGGGCACCCTTGTCGAGCGGGGCCAGATGCTGGGCAGCATCATTCCGCTGTGGGTCGGATCGACAGACCGCAGTTCCCTCCAGCTGACTCTCGACGAGGCCCGAGTGTCCTTGGAAAACGCACAGCGACAGCGTGCACGGGTGGAACGACTCCGTGCCGTTGGCGCTATTCCTGAACGGCGGCTCGAGGAGGCTAAGGCCGGTGAAGACCTCGCCCTTGCCCGCTTGGCGGCGGCCGAAGATCGGATGGCTCACTACGAAGCGTCCCGGCGTGACGATCCGCATAGGGAGTCACTGACATCGTTTTCGGTCAGGTCTCACCTTGCGGGCGTGGTGATCGCCGTGCATGCTACCGAGGGCGCCCACCTAGAGGAGGGCGATGTCCTGCTCGAGGTGGCAGCGACCGATATGGTGCATGTGTCCGCGGCCGTCCCAGAGGCTATGGCTTCTGTGCTGGGCAGCCTTGAGGGTGCTGAGGTCGAGCTGGCAGATGGGGCTAGAGTTCTTCCGGTCAAGGAGCTGGTGTCAACCGCGATGGTCGTCGACCCGCGGACAAGGACGCTCAAGGCTACCTATCTGGTCGACAACTCCGTGCAGCAGCTGGCGATCGGGCAGTCAGTCTTCGTCCGGCTCTTCACATCACAGAAGGTCGAAGCTCCCACAGTGCCGGACTCGGCATTGGTCGATGATGGCGGCCGCACGGTGGTGTACGTGCAGACCGGCGGGGAAACATTCGAGCGCCGCCAAGTAGAGGTTGGCAATCGGTCTGCTGCGAACGTACAGGTCACCGCTGGCGTGCGGGCCGGCGATCGAATCGTCACGAAGGGGGCATACTTGCTGCGTTTGTCCTCTCTGTCTCCGCAAGCGCCCGGGCACGGCCACGTCCACTGACACATGTTGGACTCGCTGATCCGCTGGTCGCTGGCCAATCGCGCGCTGGTTTTGGCTGGCAGCGGGGTTGTCTTGGCTTGGGGCGCATATGCCGTCTCGCAACTGCCAGTGGAGGTGCTCCCGGACCTCACCGCTCCGACGGTCACAGTCATCACGGAGCATCCCGGTCTGGCTCCGGTCGACATGGAGCGGCTCGTCACGCTGCCGGTGGAGACTGCCCTGAATGGAGCACCCGGCTTGCGACGCGTGCGTTCTGCGTCGGCAGCCGGCGTGAGCGTAGTATGGGCGGAATTCGAATGGGGGGAGGACACCTACCGCACACGCCAGGTGGTGGCCGAACGTCTCAGCCTGGCGGCGGGCAACTTGCCGCCAACCGCTTCCCAGCCAACTCTTGGGCCATCCACGTCCATCATGGGCGAGATCCTCTTCATTGCCCTAGCCTCTGACAGCCATGACGAAATCGAGCTGCGGACCGTTGCCGACACCGTGATCCGTCGCGGCATTCTGGCCGTCCCGGGGGTAGCGCAGGTCACTCCGCTGGGTGGAGGGCGAAAGCAGTTTCAGGTGCTACTTGCACCGGACAGGCTCAGGTCATACGGCGTGTCGCTGACAGAAGTCGAGACAGCGCTGGTGGCGGGCAGCTCGAACACTTCGGCGGGTTTCCAAGCCCACAGCGGCCACGAGCACTTGGTGCGAGGCGTTGGGGTCTTCTCCGACTGGCAGCAGATTCGTCACACGGTAGTCCGATCGTCGGGCGGAGTGCCGATTCAGGTGGGTGATCTGGGCGATGTGCAGATCGGCGCGGCTCAGCGGCGGGGTGCTGCCTCGTTCAACGGCGAGACCGCCGTGATCATCGGGATTCGCAAGCAACCTCACGCGAACACGCTCGAGCTCACGGATGCGGTCGAGGCCCGGATTCGCGCCCTTGAGCCTGCCCTGCCTGAGGGGATGCGGATTCACACCGGGGTCCTGCGCCAGGCGGACTTTGTTCAGACCGCGATCTCGAACTTGACGGAAGCGCTGACCATCGGGGGCCTGCTTGTGGTCGTTGTGGTGGTTGTGTTCTTGGGCACCGTGCGCGCCAGCGCCATCGCGCTATTCGCGATTCCATTCTCTTTGGGAGCCACTTTCCTCGGATTGCAGGCACTGGGCCTTTCGATCAATGGCATGACTCTAGGCGGGATCGCGATCGCGATCGGGGCCTTGGTCGACGACGCCCTCATCGATGTGGAAAATGTGGTCCGCCGCTTACGCCAGAATGCGGCCCGACCGCCTGAGAGCCGACTCCCGGCGCTGCAAGTGGTGTTTCAAGCCAGTAGCGAGATTCGTGGTTCCATCGTCTTTGCAACCTTGATCGTGGTCTTGGTTTTCATGCCTCTCTTTGCGCTTGAGAGTGTGGAGGGTATGTTATTGCGCCCGCTTGGGATTGCCTACATCGTCGCCATCCTAGCTTCCCTGCTTGTCGCGCTGACTGCTACGCCCGTACTTTGCTCCGGCCTGCTACCGCGATCGCGGTCGATTTCAAGGTCTGGACCGTCTGCTCTGGTCGCTTGGCTGCGCCGTCACTATGAGCCTGTCTTGCGCTGGGGCTTGGACAATGCGGTTGTGGTGATGTCGGTGGCGCTGCTGCTAGTGGCGGCGGCGGTGCTGGGCCTACAACAGGCTGGACGGACATTCTTGCCGGAGTTGAACGAGGGCAGCCTGACGATCACTGCTGTGACCGTGCCGGGGACCAGCTTGGGGGACTCGGATCGTCTCGGCACGGCACTAGAGAGGATCTTGCTGGGAACTCGCGGGGTCGTCTCAACTGGACGTCGCACGGGGCGAGCGGAATCCGATGAGCACTTGCAGGGAGTGGAGTCGTCGGAGATCGACGTCGGGCTCGACTTAAGCGACCGTTCTAAGGCCGCAATTGTGGCCGAAGTCCGCGAGCGAGCGGCTTTGATTCCCGGCACCAATGTCCATGTCGGGCAGCCGATTTCGCATCGCATCGACCACATGCTGTCGGGAACCCGGGCGAGCGTCGCAGTGAAGATCTTCGGCGGCGAGCTTGATGTTCTGCGCGCCGTGGCGGAGCAAGTGCAAGCTGCAATGCGCGACATACCTGGCGTGGTCGACCTAGCGTCGGACCGCCAAGCTGATGTGCCTGTGCTGACGGTGCGCTTCCGGCGCGGCGACTTGGCGCGCTACGGCATTCCGGCGGGGAACGCCGCCAAGGCCCTGCGCACGGTCTTCCTAGGGCTTGAGGTCGGGAGGATTGTTGAGGGCGATGTTCCAGTCCCGATGGTGATGCGCTACGCGGGCACCCGCCAGGGAGAGATCGACACCATCAGGCAGACGTTGATTGACACGCCGAGTGGTGCCCGGGTGCCGCTTTCGGCCATCGCCGACATTCAGGAGGATCGCAATCCCAACGTGGTGACCCGCGAGGACGTCCAACGAAAGATCGTCGTCTCGTGCAACGTGGACAGCGAGGACCTGCGCGGAGTTGTGGAGCAAATCCAGCGGACCGTCGGTGCCGACGTAGAATTGCCGGAGGGCTATCGGATCGAGTATGGAGGCCAGTTTGAGAGCGAGGCCAGGGCAACGCGCAGGTTGCTGATCTTGGGTGCGCTGGCGATTGTCGGAATCATCGTGCTGCTGACCACAGCATTGAAGTCCTCGGCCGATGCGCTGATTGTGATATGCAACCTGCCACTGGCGCTGGTCGGTGGAGTGATCGGTCTGTATGCCGGCGGAGGCGTGCTCTCGGTTGCATCACTGATTGGCTTCATCACGCTCTTCGGCATCGCCGTTCGCAATGGCATCATGCTTTTGGCGCATATCAGGAGGCTAATGGCCGAGGAAGGGGTGGAAGAGCTGAGACAGGCTGTGATCCGCGGCTCCTCGGAGCGCCTTGCGCCGATCCTGATGACAGCCTTGTCCACGGGCATCGCCCTGCTGCCCGTGGCTCTCGGGCTTGGCAAGACGGGCAGCGAAATCCACGCTCCGCTAGCTCTGGTGGTGCTGTTCGGCCTGTTGAGTTCGACACTGCTGAACATGCTGGTCGTGCCCACGGTCTTCTGGCGCTTGCATCGGGCAGCGTTGTAGACAGTCCGCAATGCGTGCGTATGGAGTCAAACCAACCGGACCGATAGCTCTCGGATAGACTCAAGGGAACGGTTCTTCGCGCAGGTGTAGTCGATACATCTCTGCAGCCTGAGGCGCTGCCAGTCTTGTCTCGCACTAGGTTTCGGATAGCTGCGCGGCACTACCCAACGGCCTCGACACGGTTGACGCCCCCTACGATTTCTGTGATTCGCTTCGTGAACTACCCGTCTCGCGCTGGAATCCGCCAGTCCGTCCGCGCTGCTGGCTGCCGCGTCCGAGCATCTCAAACGCCAGCGGGCAGAGGAGAGTTGCGGTGAGCGGCTCCGAATCCCCAAGCATTTCCGGGGGGCCTCTGCCGCGCGTTGTCGATCAGGGCTTCGGCACCGCTCCGGTGTTCTTGGCTGCGATCAGCACGATACTCGGGGCGGTGCTCTTCTTGCGGTTCCCGTACGCATTAGGGCACTTGGGCTTTGGTGGCGCGATCGCCGTGATCCTGCTTGGCCACGCGGTGACGATACCCACCGCGCTGGCGGTGGCCGAGATCGCCACAAATCGCCGAGTCGAGGGCGGGGGAGAGTACTACATCATCAGCCGTTCGTTCGGTACCACCATCGGGGGCACGATCGGATTTTGGCTTTACATGTCCCAGGCGATCTCTGTGGCCTTCTACATGATTGCGTTCGCAGAGTCCTTCCAGGCGCTGTGGCCTTGGATCGAAACGTGGACAGGGCTTGAAGCGGATCCTCGCTTCATCAGCCTCCCCGCTACCGTGCTGTTGCTGGCGGGGATACTGCGCAAGGGCGCTGGCCTGGGCGTCAGCATGTTGGGCGTGGTTAGCGCCACGCTCTTCGTGGTGCTGCTCCTATTCTTCCTCGGCGGTTCCGACGATGCGCTGACTGATCAACTCGGCGGTACTGTGGCCGATCCGGATCCGTTTCTGCGAGTGTTCGCCATTGTGTTCCCGGCGTTTACGGGCATGACCGCCGGAGTGGGGCTTTCCGGGGATCTCAAGAATCCGCGCCGTTCCATCCCGCTGGGAACGCTCGCAGCGACGCTGGCCGGAATGGTCGTATACGCGGCGGTCGTGGTCAAGCTGGTGTCCAGCGCGCCAGCGGACGTGCTGGCGGACACCGGCCGGCTGGTGATGCAGGATATCGCACTGTGGCCCCCGATCATTCCCATCGGGCTGGCAGCGGCGGCGATTTCGTCAGCGATTGGGTCGATCCTAGTCGCTCCGCGCACGTTGCAAGCGCTCTCACGCGACCGGGTCTTTCCATCCAAGAAGGTCAACGCTTGGATGGCCGTCGGCAATGGCAGCAGTGATGAGCCAAGACGGGCGACCGTAGTTTCGGGTGCGATCGCAATTCTCTGCGTGATCGCAGGTGACATCGACATGGTGTCCCAAATCATCACGATGTTCTTCTTGGTGACTTACGGCACTCTCTGCTTGGTGTCGTTCTTGGAACACTTCGCAGGCAACCCGTCCTATCGGCCCTCGTTCCGCTCGCGCTGGTACCTGTCGCTGCTCGGTGCAGTGATGTCCTTCATGTTGATGTTTCAAATCCAGCCGTTCTACGCACTCGCAGCCATCGGACTGATGCTAGCGATCTACTACTCGCTAGTGTTGACACGCAAAGGAGAGCGTGACGTGGCCGAGATCATCCGAGGCGTGATGTTCCAGCTTACCCGTCGCCTCCAGATTTCGATCCAGAAAGCCAGGGCGGGCTCGCAGCGCGGTGATACCAGACCGTCGTTTGTGGCCGTGGCTCCTGAGTCGGCCGAGGGCATAGCCGCGTTCGACTTGTTGCGGTGGATCTGTCACCGCCAAGGATTCGGCCAGTACATGGCGTATCTGGAGGGCGAGTTCTCTCCTGCCAAAGCCGATGCGGCGCGGCGGTTCACGGATCGGATGATCCATAAGACTGAGGACAGCGAGGCCGAGGTCTTCGTCGATACGGTCGTGGCGCCTAGTTTTGGCGAGGCCCTCTCACAGGCCGTTCAGCGTCCGGGCGTCTCCGGTCTACCCAACAACAGCGTGTTGCTCGACTTCGCGGCTCACGAACCCGATCAGATCGGGCGAATCGTAGATGCCGTCAAGTACTTGGCACCACTACAGTTCCACGTCTGTATCTTGCGCTCGTCGGGAAAGCGTTTCGGATACCGTTCCAGTATCCACATCTGGCTGACAGAAGAGGACCTGGAAGATGGCGACACAGCCCGCTTGATGGTGCTGTTGGCATACATCGTGCTGGGGCACCACGAATGGATGAAGGCCGATATTCGGATCTTTGCTTGTTTCCCGTCTGAGCGCATGGAAGCCGAGACCGGAGTCTTGCGCCAATGGATTTCTGCAGGACGCCTGCCGATTTCGCCACAGAAGCTATACGAGATACCGTACCTCGATCGGGAAGGATTGAGCGATGCTGTGCTCGAGAACTCGAGGGACGCGGATCTCGTATTTGCCGGCCTGACAGGCGTGGACGTGGACCAAGCCTTGGCGGGCGTACTCCAACGCTTCCCTGACGTAGGAGACGTGCTGTTCGTTCGGGCCGGCAGGCCTGTCTCCATATCATGAAATAGCAGCGACGAACTGCCCGCGTGTCCTCAGCAGCACATTGCTGCGAACGGGATTTGATGTGCCGGCATTGGAATGATTCCGCAGGGCGCCGGCTGCGGTATGGCGCATCGCACACGGGATTTGCAATTCCCGCATAGGTGCCTATGGCGCCGCTGATTCCCCTTTCAAGTGGAGATCGAGGAAATCTACGTATGCATTCGACGCGGCGATCCGGTTGGCCTTCTTGCGGAAGCCGTGACCCTCATCCGGAAAGAGCAGGTACTCGACAGGAGTGCCGGCCTTTCGGACGGCATCAACGATCTCGTCGCTCTCAACTTGCAGGACCCTTGGATCGTTAGCACCTTGCACGACTAGGAGAGGCTTCACGATGTTGCCGGCGTGGAAGAGGGGTGAGATGGCGCGAAGGCGCTGCTCGTCAGTCGCTGGATCTCCCATCTCGGCGAATAGCGATTCCCTCTGAGCTTCCCACCAAGGCGGAATGTTCTGGAGGGTTCTCAACCAATTAGTCACGCCGAAGATGTTGACTCCCACATCGAATGCGTCGGGCTCGAACGCGAGCGCGGCCGCGACCATGAAGCCGCCAAAGCTGCCTCCGATGATGCCGATCCGCGAAGAGTCAATCCAGTCCAACGAAGCAAGGTACTGTCGCGCCTGAACGCAGTCCTTGAGATCAACGTCGCCGTGCTTCCGATCATCGAGATGGTAGAAGGTCTTGCCGTACCCGGAAGAGCCTCGATTGTTCACGGCGAGAACCGCGTAGCCGTGATTGACCAGGTGTTGGAGGGTGGGCGAATATCCCTTGCGGCTCTGGCCGCCGGGTCCGCCGTGGACCCAAACCATGGCTGGCACGGGGTTAGCGCTAGAAGCGGTCTTCGGTTTATACAGCAGTGCCGGGATTTCCAATCCGTCGTAGCTTTCGTAGCGCACGACTTCGGAATTTACGAGGTGTTCCGGAGAGATCTCCTCGTTGAGACTGTTGGTAAGCCGACGGACCTTCAAGTCGTCAATTTCGAGAACATGCAGGTTCGGAGGCGAGGAGTCGCTGTTGATGTAAAAGGCAATCCTCGACTCGCTTCGAGAGACGGCTACGCGTTGAACGCTACCCTCGGGGATGTCTGGAATCCGCAGCTCTTCGCCAGAGTTCGTGTCGAGAATGGTGAAGACGGTCTGGGGGTCTTGATTGATTCCGGTGACTTGGTACCGTCCCGTCTCGGACAGGGAGAAGAAGATAACGTCCCAGTCGGCCTCTACCGCTGGCGTGTGCTCCCGCGATGCCAAGTCATACGTCCAGATCTGCCGAAATTCGCCCCGTCCATCAGTCCCGTAGAAGAACTTCGTGCTGTCCGGTGAAAACGTCACCGAGCCATGCTGGACGTTTCCTTCGTGCGGAGTGATGTGGACTGGTGGCAGGTCGGGATTCTCGGCATCCCAGATAAAGATGTCGCTATCGGCGTTATTCCGATGCCGGTTCAGCGACACCCATCGCCCATCACGGCTGACGCTTCCCGGCATCCAGCCCTCGTCGTTCTTCAAGATCAGTTCCCGCTCGTAGCCTTCGACCCTGTAGCGGTACAGGTCGAAGTAGCGACGGTCACGCTCGTTTGTCAGGACTATGAACGATTCTCGGTCGCCGCTCCAGCCGCCGAACATCGCCTTCAGTTGGTCGCCAGGCGTCAGGTCCCAGGCGCTGCCGTCGGTCTCGCGCACGTACAGGTGATTCAACTCGTTTCCGCCCTGATCCGCCGTATAGAGAAAACGGTCATCGTCCGGAAACCAGCTGACAGCGAATATCGAGTCGTCGTCCGACTCGGTCAACTGCACCGGCGGGCCGCCCTCGAACGGCTGGCTGTACGCGTTGAAGACTCCGCTGGCGTCGGTCGAGATGAGGATCCGTTCCTCGTCGTGCGAGAACGACGCTCCGGTGATCGCGGTGGTCTCGTAGAACGTCTCAGCGTCGTAGCGGGGAATCGGGTCAGGTGAGGCTGGCCCGCTGCAGGCGACGAATGCGAGGTTCGCCCAGATCAGCAGCGAGGCAGCTATAAAGAGGGCACTCGTCATTCGATTTTTCGCCTGTCGCGTGCAACCTCTGTGGAGCGGTAGCGGATTGAAACCAAGATTCTAGCGCGATGACCGAGCACACCGGCGTGTTCCGCTTGTTCCGTAACCACGAGAAGGTGCGGAAATTGCGTACGAATCGCGAGCCATGTGTTCAATCTTTCGGTAGTGTGTGGCTTGAAGCACAATAGCGCTCTCCGTGGCCCTCGGGCGCACTGCTCCCCACCCAGCGGCCAGCACTAGACCGCAGCGCTCACCCTGTGCCGCTCCGAGCAGTGGCCGGGTACGGGTTCCGGCCCTAGGCGGCCTTGGCTGTGAACGTTGGCCTATAGGAGAGCTTTCGAATAATCCTCGCCAGCGCACCATCGCCGGCCTGTATTCAGGCTGACGGTGGGCCATCGAAAGCACCCATGACGTACGGGGCTTGACTGCCGAAAACGTGCCCGCGCACCAGACTAGCGAACGGCGCCTTGTTGCTTTGCTGAATGATCTGGGCCGCACCCGGGGGCGGCACTGAGCGAAATCGGTTCATCAGACGTGATGCCACCTGAAAAGGGAAGCGACTAGTACAGGCGATTGAAGTAGTACAATTCGAGGACGGTATCCAACAACTTCAACGTGCGGCCTGAACCTTCCACCATCTACATTTGGGCAAGAACTCGAAGACGAGGCTCGTTTCGGAGTTGAAGGCCCGTCGCTTCGCTGTCCACGCAGATCTGGTATTTCAGCCATGAATTCGCGACTACGCGTTCCGAAGGCCAAGCTCGCTGCGTTCTGCCGTGCCCATGGTATCCGAAGGCTCGCGATCTTCGGCTCCGCGTTGAGGGAAGATTTCGGGCCGAGCAGCGATATCGACATATTGGTCGAGTTCACGCCTGGCTGCGCTCCCGGCCTGCTGGGCATGGCCGGCATGGAGATTGAGCTTGCGGCCATCTTCGGAGGCCGCAAGGTGGACCTTCGCACGCCGGAGGACTTGAGCCAGTACTTCCGCCGGGAGATCCTTGGTGCGTCGGAAGTCCAGTATGTCCAAGGATGACGAAGTTCGCCTCAGGCATATGCTGGACGCCGCGTGCGAAGCGTTATCCTTCGCAAGAGGACGGGAGCGCGACGATTTGGACCTTGACCGCCAATTCGTCCTTGCGCTCATCAAGGACATCGAAATCGTCGGAGAGGCGGCAACACAGGTCACCGCACCTACTCGACGCGAGCTTCGAGAGATGCCGTGGGAGCGGATCGTCGGGATGCGCAATCGACTCGTGCATGCATATTTCGACATCAATCTCGACATTCTTTGGGAAACGGTTCGGAAAGATCTGCCCGATCTGATTGCGATATTGGAACTGGCGATCCCACCCGAGACGCAGTAGTGGCCATCGCGACCATCGACCTGCTGATCGCTAGCCCGGCTTCCACCGAACCCGAACGGCATTCGGGCGCCGACCGGTTGGTTGTATAAAGGATGAGATATGCGAGTTTCTCGTACTGCACTCGCGCTCACACTAGGGATCCTGTGGGCATGCGCGCTCGGAATCATCGGAATCTTGCACGCGCTGTTCCCGCCCTATGGCGAACGATTCTTCGAGTTCATGGCATCGATCTACCCAGGCATCAGTGGGTCCGGATCACTGGCGGACATCGCACTAGGCGCTTTGTACGGACTCGTCGATGGGTTCTTGGGGGGCTGGGTCATCGCATGGCTGTATAACGCCTTGGCGGAACGCTTGGAAAAACACTGACGTTTGGCCCGATTCGGACTACGCTAGACTCTTCTGACAACAGAGTTGCTCACAATCGGGAAGTCTTGGAGGACAGCGCCCAACAGAGGAATCGGGGCAGCTGACTAGCCTCTCGGCACCGATCTTCGTCAGCGCGACTCTCAACGACATGAGCTGGTACCGTTCGCGGTCATCTCCTAATCACGGATTTTCATTTCCTTACTCACCCTAAATTTGCCATTCTTGGCTGATATGCGCATCAATCAGGAGTCACTATATCACCTTTATAATCAATAGGTTATGTGATTTCCTAGCAGATGGAGCGTATCTCTCCACCTAGCAATCTGCTTGTCCGCTGCGCAAGGGTGCCCGCCCTTAAACACGCTCCCCTGTTGATGGCGCTGTTGTCCAGAGCCCACGGAAGTCACTGATCTGAAAGGAGTTAGATCATGATCCCGGGCAATCGGCTTTTTTGTTTTACATGTGTTGACAGATTTGTTTCAGGTCTGATATTATACCTAATTAATGGCCGTGCTGTCCTCTCCCGCTGCCTTCTTCGCCAACCCCATCCACGCGCGCCACCGCCGTTACGAGGTCCTGCGCGCGTTCTTCCTCGAGCGCCTCAGCGCCCAGCAAATCGCCGAGCGCTTCGGCTACTCGGTCGGTTCCGTCTACTCCATCACGCGCGACTTCCGCAGTCTCGACGACCCCGCTGAGTTCTTCTTCCGCGCCCCCCGACCTGCCGGGCGACCGCCTGCTGAGCCACCTCCCAGCGTGCAGCAGCGCATCATCGCCCTGCGCAAGCTCAACCTTTCCCTGCCCGACATCAAGGCGCGCCTCGATGCCGAATTCGACGACGCTCCCAGCCAACGCAACATCTGGCGCATCCTGCAGGACGAAGGCTTCGCGCGCCTGCCCCGCCGCAGCCGCCCCGAACGCGCCGCCGCTGCCACCAGCCCGCCGCTGAGCGCTCCTGCCAGCACCCTGCTCGCCGCCGACTCCTGCGAGCATTTGCACTCCGAACGCGCCGCCGGTGTGCTCTGCCTGCTGCCTTGGATCCGCGCCTACGGCCTCGACGAGGCCGTCCTCAAGGCCGGCTATCCCGCCTCCAGCAGCCTGCCTGCCTTGCCCTCCGTGCTCGCCTGCCTGGCCCTGAAACTGTCCGACTTCCGCCGCTACAGCGCCGACGACCTGTGGTGCATGGATCGCGGCCTCGGACTCTTCGCCGGCCTCAACGTGCTGCCCAAGACGGCCTGCCTGTCGTCCTACTCCGACCGCGCCACCCTGCCCATGCACCAGAGCCTGCTCGGCTCCTTGGCCGGCATCTGGAACGACAAGGGCCTGCTGGGTGATTCCGCCAATCTCGACTTCACCACCCTGCCGCACTGGGGCGATGACGAAACTCTCCAGAAACACTGGTCCGGCACCCGCGGGCGCGCCCTGCCCGCCATCTCCGCCGCCCTCGCTCAGGACCCCCATTCCGGATTGCTGCTACACGCCGACGCCGGCGGCCGCGAGCAGCCCGACTCCGATGCCGCCCTCGAGTTCCTCGACTTCTCCCGCCACAACCAACTGCCCCTGCGCTACCTCGTGTTCGACTCCCGCTTCACCACCTACGCCCACCTGGCCCGGCTCGACAAGCAAGGCATCCGCTTTGTCACCGTCCGCCGTCGCGGGCGCTCCTTGGTCGAACGTGCCCAAGCTCTGTTGTTTCTCAAATTGTTCCGCTAGGCGATTCTCAGATTATTTCTGCAGCAGAAGCGGGGGTTTCGCAAATAGATCCGCCTCTGCAGGAAGGAATGGAGAGGAATCTGGGTGGAGGCCGGCGCGGGATCGACGGCGAGTTTTGAAGTCGTAGCACAAGGCTGCGTTGCGAGGGGGAGGTAGCAGCAGTGGGGGTGGACTGGAGGAGTTTTCGAGTAGCAGTACAGGGCTGCAGTTGGGCAACCGGCGGGGAGCGCAGCTAGGCAGCTGTGGTCGGGCGGCGCAGGAGTTCGTTCCAGTCCTTGGCGCCGGTCGGGCGGAGGCGCTGGCAGTTGGGGAGCTGGCGTTGGAGGGCGGCCGCGGCTTGGTCGCCGGGCGGGTCGGCGTCGTAGGCGCACAGGATCAGGGGCGGCTGGAAGGCGTGCAGCCAAGGGGGCAGCGAGAGGGCCACGCCGGCGCTGGAGGCGACCAGCGTGTCGGGCGGCAGGGAGGGTCCCAGCAGGCGGGCCGCGGAAAGTGCGTCGAGAGCGCTCTCGACGAGCAGCAGGGCGTCGACGGGGAGATCGGGGGTCGGCAGCCAGAAGCCGCCGCGGGCCTTGCGGGAGCCGGGGGCGAGGCCCTTGAAGGTGCGCCCGTCGGGCGCGGGGCGGGTGCCGACGAGTTCGGCGCCGACGGGTTGGCCGCCGGCATCGCGACACAGGAAGACGGCGTTTTGGCGGGCGTCGGCGTACAGCAGGCCCTGGCGATGGCAGAGCTCGAGCGAGTCGTCGGCGAGGCCGCGCTGGGTGCGCAGGAAATCGCGCACGGGCGGCCAGAGGCGCTCGTGGGGTGGCGGCAGGCGGAGCTTGGCAGGCGGCGCGGGCGAGGGGCAGGGGGCGGCTGCGGCGTGCGGGCCGACGCTGCTCTGTTCTAGGAATTCGACGGCCTCGCGGAAGCGGCAGCCACGCACGTGCATGACCAAGTCGATGGCCCCGCCGCCGCCGCGCCCGCGGCGGTGGTCGAAGAAGCGTGCGCCCTGGATGCTGAGCACCGAGCCGGGCAGTTTCCAGCGGGCGCGGTTGCGCGGGTCAGGGCGGTAGCCGAGCTGCTCCGCGAGCGGCAGTAGCGGGGCTTGGCGGACGGCGTCGGCGCGGGCGCTCCAAGGCTGGCGGGCGTGTTTGCGGATCACGGTGCGAGTTCCTGGCAAGCGCTCTGGAGATGCTCGGCCGAGACGGTGCGGGCTTGGTCGAGGGCGGCCGCGATGAGCGCGTAGTGGGCGTAGCGGTTGACCTGCCGGGGCAGGCCGCGGGAGGCTTGGAAGAGGGCTTCGAGGGCGGGGGCCTCGAACAGCGGCAGCTGGCAGCCGGCCAGCTTGAGGCGGTGCGCGAGGTAGGCCTCGAGTTCGTCGCGCTCGAGGCCGGCCAGGTGCTGGCGCACGACCAGGCGCTGGGCCAGCGAGGCGTGCACGGCCATCGACAGGCGGCGGCGCAGTTCGGTCAGCCCGACCAGCAGCAGGCACAGGCGGTGTTCGGCGTCCATCTGGAAATTCGTCAGCAGGCGCAAGTCCTCGAGCACGTCGTTGCGCAGGTGGTGGGCCTCGTCGATGACCAGCACGGGGAGTTGCTTGGCCTCGCCGGCCAGGCGCGAGATTTCGGTGCGGATGGCGCGGTAGGCGGCGGCCCTGGTGCGCACGGTGGCCAGGCCGAGTTCCCAGGCGATGGCTTGGTAGGTGTCGAGCACCGAGCCGGTCGACAGGGCTACGTAATGCACGCGGTGGGTGCCGGGGTGCAAGGCTTTGGTGACGCGCCGGCAGAGCGAGGTCTTGCCGCAGCCGGCCTCGCCGGTGAGCAGGCCGATGCCGCGCAGCTCGACCAAGTGCTGGAGGCGCGACTCGGTCTCGCCGGCGGCCCGGGAGGCGAACAGCTGGTCGTGGTGCAGGGAGGCTTCGAAGGGGAACTGGGTGAGGGCGAAGTGGGACAGGTACATCAGTCGTTCTCCGGCGGCTTGCGGGCGCGCAGGTTGCGCAGTTGCAGGGGGGATTTGGGCGGCTCCGGCGCGGGCTGCTCGGGCTGGGCCGGGCGCTCGCTGGCGCGCGTGCGCCGCACGCGCGTGTTGGCGTAAGCGTCGAGCAGCGTGGCCTGACCGGCCGGGCGGCCGTCGTGCAGCACGGGGATCGGCCGCAGGCGGGGCAGGCTGGGGTCGTGCAGCAGGACGATGGTCTCGCCGACCAGGGCGGCCTCGACCTCGTAGAGGGTGGCGTTGAGGCTGACGGTGCGGTCCTTGTTGACGCGCCGCTTGAGACGGAAGCGGAAGAGGCTGTCGAGATCGGTTTGCGGGTTGAGCTGGCGGATGTTGGCGGCATCCTTGGCCCAGCGCTGCAGGGGCGTGTCGCCGTCCAGGCTGCGGTGCGGGCTGAGATGGTACTCGCTCTCGACCCAGACGGCGAGGCGCGCGTTGAGCGCGTCCAGCGAGAGCGTGTCGGCGTCGTTGAGGGCGGGCAGCAACTGTGCCCGGCAGGTCCTGAAAAATCTCTCGATTTTTCCCTTTCCTTGAGGCTGGTAAGGCCTGGCGTGGATCAATTGGATGCCGAGCGTGGCGCAGATCACGGCCAGGTGCTGGCAGCGGTAATTGCTGCCGTTGTCGACGTACAGGCGCGTGGGCAGGCCGCGCTTGCGCAGGGCCTGCTTGAAGACCGGCAGGAACGTGGCGGCATTCTCCGAGAGCGTGAAGGCGGCGTGCGGCACCAGGCGCGTGGCGTCGTCCAGGAAGGCGATCAAGTAGGACTTGGCGCGCCGCCGCCGGTCGCTGCCCTGGCAGCCGACCTTGGGGCCGTGCAGGACATCGCTCATCCAGAGCTCCCCGCCCGCCTGGTAGGCGAAGCGGCGGCGGTCCTTGGAGCCGCCCGGCTCGGCGGCGCTGTGCCCAATGAGCCCCTCGCGCTGCAACAGGCGGTGGATGCTGGACGGCACCAGGCGCACCTCCGGCGGGACCTGCGAGCGGGCCTGGCGGATGACCTCGCGCACCGCCAGATGGGGTGACCGCTCTTTGATCTGCACCAGCAGCTCGGCCACCTCCGGCGGCAGCCGCCGGGCGCGCCCGCGGTCGGTGCGCAGTTTGGGGTACAGCGCGTCAAAGCCGCCGCGTTCGTAGTGCGCCAGCCAGTCGCGCAGGGTCTCGAAGGCCACCCGCGTGCGGCGGCTGCCGGGGATCTCGTACTCGCGCTGGGCCTTGGCCCGCAGCAGCTGCCTGCGCTCGGGCGAGCCGGGCGGCAGGGACACCGCCTCCGCAATCACGCTGTAGCGGAACAGGGCCACTGCGCGGCGGCGGTCTTCGGGGTTGTCGGTCATGCCAATTCCTCCTGGGGCGGGCGCTCGGGCGGCCCTTTTGCCCCAAGCTAGGCGCTGGCCGGCGGCGGGTCTAGCCCCTGCGCGTGTGGGGCGTGGGCCGGAGCGTGGTTGCCCGCCGGATTCCACCGCCGCTGGAAGCCGACCGGGGCCGGCAGCGAGCTCAGCGACGGCCCCGCCAGCACCCGCAGCTGCGCCAGCACCGGCTGCCCGCCGAGGCGCTCCGAGAACGCCTCCAAGTCCGGCTCCAGCTGCCCGCAGCGCTGCGGGCAGACCGTCCCCACGGCCCGCAAGAACGCCCGCACCGCCCGCACCCGCCGCCGCAGCCAGCGCAACGCCCCGGCCGGGCCGATGTACTCCGCGCTCAACTGCTCGGCCGCCGCTTGCTGGCTGGCGGCCTGAGCGGCCGCGCGCGCCACCCGCTCGATTTCGGCCAGCGTCCCGCTCCAGTGCGCCGCCAGGCATTTCGGCAGCAGGCTGACCGTCTGCCCCGATTGCTGGCACAGGAAGCGCCGCACGCGCACGCCATGCGGGAACTTGCGCCCGTAGGTGCCATGCCCCACCAAGCCACAGCCGCCCTGCGGGTGGTAGGGACACGCAGGCGGACTTGCATCCCACCACGCTTTGCGCTTAACGTAGTCTGCGGCGGTGAGATCGGTGTCGTATAGGAGCTGGATACGCCGTCCGGGCCCGGCGACCTCGAATCGCGCGGGCCATCTTATTTCACCCGACCAGCCCGCCGAGCGCAATCCGCTGTGCAGTGCTGCTTGCACAGACCGCTCGGCGGCCCGCATCCAACCTCAGCGCCGACCTCGCAGGCACCTAGCGGCTTGCTGCCCAAGCGCGTTGGCCGCGCTACCGCAAATGGCACCCTGAGGCGCGCCTCCGCGGCTACTGCAGGAAGCAATAGGGAGTCAACATCCGTCCCACATTCCTTCGCTTTCTCATCCAATCCGTCCCGAGATAATGTGACACAAAAAAGCGACGATCTATCGAATTAGTTTGGGAAACAACAGCTCTCGACAAATCCGCCCTCAAGAGCGTGCGGGTCCCGACGGCCAACGGCACGCGCCTCGTCACGGCCCACGACGACACCGTCTCGCTGCGTCCCTACGGCGGCGACCTGCGCCAGATCACCATCCTGCGCGGCGCACACCGCCGACCCTGCTTTCTGATCACCAATGACTTCGACTCCTCGCTGAGTGCCATCCTGCGCCGCTATGCCCGCCGCTGGCTCGTCGAGCAGTCGATTGCCGAGCAGCTGGCCTTCTTCCATCTCAACCGGCTCTCCTCCTCGATGGTCATCAAGGTTGATTTCGACCTGACCATGACCGTGCTGGCCTACAACTTGCTGCGCCTGCTGGCCCTCGACCTGCCGCCCGGATACCGCCGCCTCACCGCTCGCAGCCTGTATGAGAAGTTCCTCTGCAACGCCGCTGAGATCGACTTGCAGCCCGACCGCTGCCGCGTGTCGCTGAAGAAGAAACGCGACCTGCCCGCGCTGCTAGAAGCCTTGCAGACCGTTGGTCCCTGCCGCGTGCCGTGGCTCGGCAACCGCGAACTCGTCATTGAAGGGGCCACCACGACCTAGATCCCGATCACCGCAGAGTTGAGCGAGAAATCGCAATCTATTAGGTGTCAGTTACGGCAATGAAAATCCGTGCTAATCGCATTTCAGCGAAGGGCCGCCTGTCGCCCAATGAATGCAGTCGAATCCGCATTTCCGGGCCGTTTCGTCGCAAATTGTGAGAGTCGTGATAAGAATGCAGCTGGCAGAACTTTCAGGGCGATTGCCTCGGCAGTTACCGACTAGAAGGTACTATTTCCTTGCGTGGACCTGCTAAGACGGAGCCGAACTTTCGGCTTGAGAAGGAGCAGTAGACCATGCCAATCCACAAGTCGCAGGAATTCATCGCGAAGGCAGTCGAGACCGTCGCGGTTATGAGCGGCAAGCCCACAGACGGTATATGGCTTGAGGTTCTTGTTACTCAGACTGCCTCTGCCATTGCTAGATGGGACATTAGCGCTTGCTGGCGGCGGAGCGAATGGCCTGATCGTGTGGCCCATGGTCTTCCGAAACAAGATGTCGGAATCGACGTCGTGGCAAGGAGTCTCTCGGTGCGTTCGCGAGCCTGTACCTGATGTTCCGTAGATGCAGAACCGAAAGATCACAGCCTTGCGACTCGGTATGAATCCGAAACGGTTGAATCTGTTTGATCCCCGACGCTGAGGCTGCGGAACTAGTGCGGTAGCCACAACAGAAAGTTGTTCGCAGCTCGCTGCTATGCTAATCCGCGCCGACGCGATTGCCGTCGGCTGCAAATGGCGAACCGCAAGACCATCGCAGAGCACACTGCTGTCGTGGCACCGGAACCTGCACCGCTTGCAGCCGAGGACTACGTGTACTATCCCGACTCGGACGGTCGCTTCTTGCCCGAAAACCCCATCCAAGCCCGCGCCATAATGAATGTGCGCTTCGGCCTGCAGCACCACTTTGACAGAGTTGCCAACGTGGTGTTGGAAGGCGATATGTTCCTGTACTACGAGCCTGGGAACCCGGCTGCGAGCATCGCGCCGGACATCTTCGTGGTACTCGATCATGACCTTGGCAAGCGGGGCGTGTACAAGCTGTGGGAGGAGGGCAAGCCCCCGGACTTTGCGCTGGAGGTGATTTCGCCATCGAGCGAAATTCGTAACTCGGTGGAGAAGGTGGCCCTGTACGCACGGCTGGGGATCGGTGAGTACTTCCTGTTCCAGTCGGACATCCAGAAGCGTGGACGGCGATTGGTGGGATACGAATTGTTGGGCCAGTCCTACGAGGAAGTGGCCGCTGAGCCCGGCGGTGCTCTGTGTAGCGCTAAGTTGGGCGTCTCATTGCGGGTCGAGGGCACGAACCTCCGGCTGCGCAGCTTGGAATCTGGGCGGGAATATGCTTGGATCGAGGAGAATCCCCGGATCATCGAAGCCGCCCACGGCGAGGCTGCGACTGCCAAGGCCGAGGCTGCGGCTGCCAAGGCCGAGGCTGCGACCGTCCGTGCTCAAGTCGAAGCCGAGGTCGAAGCGCGGCGCCGACTCGAGGTGCGGTATGCGGAATTGGAGGCATTGCTCCGGCAGCGCGGATAGTCTGGTGCGTTTGGCCATGGATTCTGCTGTGGTCATGGAACGATTCGGGCACTGGTGCCGGCGCACAGCCGATCAGGCGGTGCCTGGCCAACCATCCCATCGCAGCCGCCTAATTGAGCCGGGCCTCAGCACGATGGACTCCCGACACCGCGGCCAGCGTTGACAGCGAGCCTGTTCGCGTTCAGCGAACCGCCACCTCACACCCATCCTATCCCCGGTCAGCCCGAATCACTGAATCGACTGGCCATTAGCCATTCAGTCAGCGCTTGACCGTCATATAATGTCAGCATGCGGAGAGTCTTGAGAGTATGGATCGTTGCATTCCTGCCGTGCGCCTCAGTTGGCGTGGCAGGTGCGGCCCCTACCCCCGCAGGACTGGAGTTCTTTGAGAACAAGATCCGGCCCGTCCTCGCCAAGAATTGCTACGTCTGCCATTCCGCAGAAGCCAAGACCCGCATGGGCGGGCTTTCTCTAGACACGCGCGACGGGATCCGAGAAGGCGGACAGCGCGGTCATGCGGTAGTTCCGTCCGATGCGGAAGCAAGCTTGATTCTCGACGCCCTGCGTTACGACGGAGCGCTGAAGATGCCGCCCACTGGCAAGCTGTCTGACGAGGTTGTCCAAGACTTCGCCACTTGGATTGAGATGGGCGCACCCGATCCGCGCGAGGTGCAGAAGACCGCAACGGAGCTGAGCAGTATCGACCTGGAGCAGGGCAGGCAATACTGGGCATTCCAAGCTCCTCGCAAGCAAGCGCTTCCAGCAGTGCGTGATCTGGCATGGCCTCGCGGGGCAGTCGACCAATTCGTGCTGTCCGCTTTGGAGGATCGGGGTCTACAGCCAGTCCCCGATGCAAGCAAGCCAGATCTGCTCCGGCGCGTCACCTACGATCTGACGGGCCTGCCGCCATCGGTCGCCGAGTTGGAAGCGTTCATGGCCGACACCAGCGACCGCGCCTACGCCAAGGCGGTGGAGAGGCTGCTGGAATCGGATCGCTTCGGTGAGCGCTGGGGGCGGCACTGGCTGGATGTCGTGCGCTACTCCGATACCATCGGCCGCACGCGCAATCTTCCTTTCCCAATGGCGTGGCGCTATCGCGACTACGTCATCGGCGCATTCAACGACGACAAACCCTTCGACCGCTTCGTGCAGGAGCAAATCGCTGGAGACCTGCTTCCATATAGCAATTCCGAGGAGCGCGTGGAGAATCAGATCGCGACAGGGTTTCTTGCCCTAGGAGCGCACGATCTCAACGAGCCCGACCCGAAGCAGTTCGACATGGACGTCGCCGACGAGATGATCAACGCCACGACGCGCTCGATGCTTGCCCTGAGTGTCGGGTGCGCGCGCTGTCACGATCACAAGTTCGACCCAATCCCGACGAAGGACTACTACGCACTGGCGGGAATCTTCCGCAGCACCGAGCTGCGCAATGGCCTGCGGCGCCGTCCGCGATTCAACGCAGGCTACTTCCGCGTCCAGAAGATGGTGGAGTTGGATGGGGTGCCCGACTTTTCGACGGGAGACGCTGCCGAGCTCCGGGCGGAGCGCGAGCGGCTGTGGGGCGAGTTGCAGGCCGCCGAGGAGAAGCGGGACAGGACCGAATGTCGCAAGTTTGCCCGCGAACTCAGCAAGCTGCCGGTGCCGGAAAACTTGGCGATGGGCGTGGTTGAGGCAGCCGAGTCGCAGGCGATGCGAGTCAACATCGGCGGAGACCCACACACGCTGGGCGATCCGGTCGACCGCGGATTCGTGCAGGTGCTGTACCCGGCCGACGAGGAGATTCCTCAGATCGGGCCAGGTGCGAGCGGGCGGCTGCAGCTCGCGGAATGGCTGACTCGTTCAGACAACCCGTTGACAGCCCGGGTGATGGCCAATCGCGTTTGGCACCAGTTGACGGGCAAGGGCATCGTTGCCACGGTCGACAATTTTGGCTCATCGGGACGGCAGCCGACCAATCAGGCGCTGCTGGATTACCTAGCCGTGCGCTTTGTGGACAGCGGCTGGTCTGTCAAGAGTCTGGTCCGCGAAGTCGTCCTGAGCCGCACCTACCAGCTCTCGACGCAGCTTGATGGCGACAACTTCGCGAAGGATCCGGACAACGACTTCAACTGGCGCGCCAACCTCCGCCGCTTGGAAGCCGAGTCTGTGCGAGACTCGGTGCTCTACGTCAGCGGTGTATTGGACTTGGACACGGCTCCCCCTTCGCCGGTAGTGAGCTTTGACCGCAGCCAGATTCTCAATCCCGGCAATCGGCAGTTGCGGGCATGGGAGTTCGATGACTCGTATCGGAGCGTGTTCGTGCCTGTCGTGCGCAATCTCGCCAGCCGGATGTTTGAGGCGTTCGACTTCCCCGAGCCCAGCGAGACGCACGGCGTCCGCGACGTGACTACGAGTCCCAGTCAAGCGCTGTTCCTGATGAACGGCAGCTTCGTCCGCTCTAACGCCTTAATCGCGGCCGAGCGGCTGATTGCCGCACATGCGCGGGATCGGGATCGCGCCCGCTACGCATTCCGACAAGTTCTGTCCAGGGATCCTAGCGCGGACGAGGAAGATCGGGCAGTCGGGCGCGTTCGTGAGATCGCCCGCGCACTTGAGTCGGACGAGGCCAAAGCGGCAGGCAGGGCGGCGGCTCGAGCTTGGCTAGAGAACATGCTAGCGGCCGCGCTAGATCGCGAAGCGGACCCCAAAGAGCTGTCAGCCGCAATGCAGTCCGTTTTATCCGCCGAACCAAGCGCGACCGATTCGGCCGCCGCCATGAAAGGCGCCTTTGTGACCGCCGAGGGCGGACTCAACGGATCGCTGGCGTACCAAGTGTTGGAAGCGGCGCTCGGGCAAAGCATCGACCCAAAGGAACGAGGACAGATTCGTAAGAACATGCGCAGCTGGTACACCTCGCAAACTGGTGGAGATGGTTCGGGCTCGCAGGTGCTTGCGGCGTCGTCCAGCCCGGTCCACGAGGCGTGGACCCGCATCTACCACGCGCTTTACAACAGCGCGGAGTTTCGATTCCGCAACTGAGGGCAGCAATTCAGGAGCACAGCTATGTCAGCAATCTTCCAGAACCGCAGGGGCTTCTTGCGGCACGCGGCGGCCGGGTTCGGCTACACGGCGTTTGCAGGCCTCGCAGCCCTCGAGTCGCTAGGCGCCAAAGGCAGCCAGAATCCTTTGTTGCCGAAGGCACCGCACTTCGAGCCGAAGGCCAAGCGGGTGATCTTCCTGTTCATGCAGGGGGCCCCGACCCAGCACGACACGTTTGACTACAACCCCGATGTGGTCAAGTATGCCGGCAAGCAATCGGAGATGGAACTTACGATTGGCACGCAGGGCGGTAAGATTCTGGCGCCGGTGTTCGACTTCCAGCCGGGCGGCGAGAGCGGGCTGCCGATCTCCGACGCATTTCCGCACCTGCGGCAGCATGCCGACGAGCTATGCCTGCTCAATGGCATGCACACCGATTCCCCGGCGCATCCGCAGGCGACGATCTTCACCCACACGGGCAGCATCACGTTCGTGCGCCCGTCGATCGGCTCGTGGACCGTGTATGGGTTGGGGACCGAGAACCAAGACCTGCCCGGTTTCGTGACTATGAATCCGCCACCGGTTGGCGGTTCGGCCCTGTATGGCTCGGCTTTCCTGCCTGCTAGCTATCAGGGCACGCGGCTGAACATCGCCCAGGGCCAAGAGCCCGTGCAGAACATCCGCAACGCGACCATGAATCTGGAAGCGCAGCGCCGGCAACTCGACTACGTGCAAGCACTGAATCGCGGCCTGCTGGATCGGACCGACCAGGACGATCAGGTCGAGGGTGTGATCCAGTCCTACGAATTGGCTTTTCGGATGCAATCAGCCGTGCCGGAGGCGATGAACCTGAGTTCCGAGCCCGAGAGCGTGCGCGAGATGTACGGCCTTGATGCAAAAGAGACGCGGACGTTCGGCACGCAGTGCCTGCTGGCGAGGCGCATGGCCGAGAAGGGCGTGCGTTTCATCGAGTTGGGGCATCGCGGCTGGGACCATCACAACAACCTGCGCAAGAGGCTCTCGGATACAGCCGGCGCCACGGACAAGCCGATTGCCGCTCTGATCGCAGATCTGAAACAGCGCGGCATGCTGGACGAGACGCTGATCGTCTGGGGCGGGGAATTCGGGCGTTCCAGCTACGAGCAGAACGACAAGAGCGATGGCCGACGCCACAACAACCGCGGCTACACCATGTGGATGGCCGGAGGCGGAATCAAGGGCGGGATGCGGTTCGGAAAGTGCGACGAGCATGGCGTGGCCGTCGAGGATCGAGTCCACCTGCACGATCTGCACGCAACGATGCTGCACCAACTGGGGCTAGACCACACCAAGCTGACGTACCGGTACGCGGGGCGTGACTTCCGCTTGACGGACGTGCATGGGAGAGTCGTCAACGAGATCATTGCGTAGATCAGCAACCGTGCTTGAATCCACCTAGTGCCGACCGTTATTCTGTGGCCTTGATGTTCCTGGGAGTTGCAATGCGCTTGATGCTTGTTAGTCTCGCTCAAATCGTCCTTGTGCTTTCTCCCGGTGCTAGTAGTGCCGATACCGGTGTGGATTGTGGGGATTGGCCTAACGCGTGGTTTTTCGAGATTGCAAGCCCGAACAACGTTCTCGACTGTCTAGCGACGGGTGCCGACCCAAACGCGCGGGGGTCCGGGCTTGGCTGGACGCCTCTGCATCTTGCAGCTGCGGTCAGCGAGTACCCAGCGGTCATCGAGGCCCTCGCCGCCGCGGGAGCCGACTTGGAAGCGCGGTTCGAGGGTGGCCGGACGCCTCTGCATGTTGCGGCTGGGTTCAGCGAGCACCCAGAGGTGATCGAGGCGCTCGTTGCCGCGGGAGCCAGCTTGGAAGCGCGGGCCGGGCTTGGCATGACGCCCCTGCATACTGCGGCTAGGTCCAGCGAGCACCCAGAGGTCATCGAGGCGCTCGTCGCCGCGGGAGCCAGTTTGGAAGCGCGGGCCGAGGGTGGCCGGACGCCCCTGCATTCTGCGGCTGTGCACAGCGAGCACCCAGAGGTCATCGAGGCGCTCGTCGCGGCGGGAGCCGACCCAAACGCACGGACCGAGGATGGCAGAATCCCATGGGATTTCGCGAAGCCCAGGGAATCCCTCAAGACCAGCAAGGTCTATTGGTATCTGAACGAAGCACGTTTCTGATTGCAACAAGGCGAGATTGGGCCCGAACTACGCACATCGCGAAGCATGGAAGTGTCGGCTGTCTCAAGTCCATTGATGTGGGGCCACCTCGCCTCACCCTACAGAATCTACATGGCGTTGCGATTCTTCAAGACTTGAGCATGCACCTCGATCATCCGATGCCGGGCCGAAGAGGATCACCGGCCAGACCGGTCGATAATGGGCGATTCACCTCGAGGTCGGCGACGCAGAATACGCGATCACATCACCGCCAGAATCTTACTGAGAAACGTTGTCGTGGAGGAGGCGCAGCTCCGCCGCGCCCCGCCGACCCGGAGTTCCTCGGTCAGCAGTCGATACCTATCAGCGGCCGGATCAACAGCCGCCAACGGTGGCCCCGTTCTGCGTCCGTAGCGATATCGCACCACTGCCGGCGGTGGGCCAAGAATGGAAACGGCTTCAGGCAGCCGTCGTCTGGCCCTCCCGTGTAGCTCTGGAGGACCGCACCGACCGACAGCAGCTACAGAAACCGAGAATGTTCCTTGAGAGGTGCGAGGACCGGTTGTTGTTTAGATGAAATCCACCGAGTGCCGGACCTATTCAGTGATCTGCGCGGCATGATCGACCGCGGCCGCACAATGGGCCGCGAACCGGCCGATTCCTGATTCTCGGTTCAGCCTCGGTCGATGTGCTCCGACAGTCGAGCGAAACTCTCGCCGGGCGGAGTGCCTATGTGGACCTATGTCCGCTGGACATACTTGAAATTGAACCTGGAGTGAAGTTCCTAATGCAGCTGTGGTTTCGGGGAGGATATCCGGACAGTCTCTTGGCGCCAAACAATGCAACCAACTTCAAGATCCGACAGCACTTCATCAGGAGCTATCTGGAGTGCGACGTGGCCGCCTCCGGGCCTCGCCTGCCCGCGGCCGCTCTCGAACGACTGTGGACGATGCTCGCACATAGCCAAGGATGCATCTTGAATGCGTCGCATCTAGCGAGTGCCCTGGGAACTAGCTATCAGACCGTGACCCGATACATCGACCTATTTGCGGGTCTGCTGCTTGTCCGCCGTCTTCCCCCGCTGCTCGCCAATGTCGGGAGACGCCTCGTCAAGTCGCCGAAGGTGTACGTCCGTGATAGCGGACAGGTCCACACACTACTCTCTATCGACGATTTCGAGACACTCGCCGGACATTGAGGTGGTCGGCCAGAGTTGGGAGGAATTCGTAATCGAGAACCTACTGGCGGCCTCCCCAGATCGGACCTTGGCCAGCTATTACAGGACTGCACCGCCGGAGCAGAGTCGGGCCTAGTACTGGAGTTTCCGGACGGCCGCCGCTAGGCGATAGAAGCGAATGTTTCCAAGACGCACGGTGAGCAGGATATTTTGGGGCCTTACTTTCAGCAGTGGCGAATTGGAGAACACATTCGTTCACGTCCGTAACTTGGATAGAGACCTAACATATACTGGATGGGTTGCGGGGTGCTCTGAAACTGAAATCCTCAGAGAACTTCTACTCATGCACGTACAAGTCAGTGGTGCCGATGGCAACAGCATCGACGTGCTGATGTTGTATCTCTCACGACCGTGTGACGCCTTGCACATCGAGTTCTGCACAATGAAGGCGAGGACAACCTCAATGTCAAAGAACAAGACTCGTAAAGCATGGCCAATCAGGCTTCCAACTGACTGGAACGAGCCAGAGAAACGGGGGTGGAACGGCCCTCCGCCACCAGATGCACAGCGCCCGCCACCTCCAAAGCCTATTGCGGTACACAGACAGGAGTTGCGTCGGACCGCGACAGGGAATCCCAAATGAGGCCGATGCTTGCCCCAACACGACCTGAGGGGTGCTACGCCCAAATAGCCCCGCTCACTGACATTGCCTCGCTACAGCCATCGGCCATCAAGGGCTGAACTTGAATAAGGTCATCGCATAGATGCCACATTCGCGGAGGTCGTGGAAGACTGACCCAAATCTGTCAATATTACTCACGTCTAGCTTGGAGAGCGCAAGAGCTAGAGGCATTGGCCTCGCCATCTCCTCATCTAGTCCCCATTGTTGGGTCGGACGACTTCTTACTAGTTCCTTGTATATCATCCAACTCATGGATAATATCCAAGCATGATTGCCCGCAGGGCAGAGAAAGTCATACGCGATGCGCTCGCGTTTCAGGCCGCAGTCGCGGTGATCGGACCGCGACAGGTTGGCAAGACAACTCTCGCGCGCGAGATCGGAGACGAAGTGAACGCGGTCTACCTAGATCTGGAAGACCGCACCGACAGACAGAAGCTACAGGAACCGAGAATGTTCCTCGAGAGGTACGAGGGCCGATTGGTGATCCTAGATGAAATGCACCGAGTGCCGGACCTATTCAGTGATCTGCGAGGAATTATCGACCGCGGCCGCCGCAAGGGGCTGCGAACCGGGCGATTCCTAGTTCTTGGCTCGGCCTCGGTCGATGTCCTGCGTCAGTCGAGCGAAACTCTCGCTGGGCGGATTGCCTATGTGGACCTAGCTCCGCTGGACATCCTTGAAACTGAACCTGGGGTGAACTTCCTTGTGCAGCTGTGGGTTCGGGGCGGATATCCGGACAGTCTCTTAGCGCCAAGCAATGCAACCAGCTTCAAGATCCGACAGCACTTCATCAGGAGCTATCTGGAACGCGACGTGGCCGCCTTCGGGCCTCGCCTGCCTGCGGCCACTCTCGAACGACTATGGACGATGCTCGCACATAACCAAGGAGGCATCCTGAATGCGTCCCGTCTGGCGAGTGCGCTGGGAACGAGCTATCAGACCGTGACCCGATACATCGACGTACTAGCGGGTCTGCTGCTTGTCCGTCGTCTTCCGCCGCTGCTCGCTAACGTCGGGAAACGCCTCGTCAAGTCGCCGAAGGTGTATGTCCGCGATAGCGGGCTGGTTCACGCACTACTCTCGATCGACGATTTCGAGACACTGGCCGGCCATCCGGTGGTCGGCCAGAGTTGGGAGGGATTCGTCATCGAGAACCTGTTGGCGGCATCCCCAGACCGGACCTTGGCGAACTATTACAGAACTGCCGCTGGGGCCGAGGCGGATCTGGTGCTGGAGTTTCCGGACGGCCGACGCTGGGCGATCGAAGCGAAGCGAAGTCTCGCACCTTCGCTGACGAAGGGATTTCACAATGCCAGAAAGGACTTGTCGCCGGAGAGATCCTTCATGGTGTATCCCGGCCACGAACGCTACAGCCGGACGTCTGAAGTCGAGGTAATCGGCTTGCGGGAATTAGCCGCCGAGCTCGCCAGCATCGCAAGCTGAATCGAGACGCCGTCGATCCTGACGTGACCACCCAGAGAATCAGAGTGTGTATGATACGCACAATAAGAGGTGCAGAGGTTATGCGGAGCCTGAAGCGGGATGGCTGGGTATTGCGGAATGCGCGTGGCAGCCACCACCAGTTTGTGCATCCCGAGAAGCCTAGACGGGGCACTGTGAAGCACCCCAGCAAGGAGATTCCCATCGGTACTCTGCGCAACATCTACCGACAAGCCAGTTGGAAATGGGAGGATCGCTGATATGCGATACGCGGTTGTGATTCACGAAGATGTCGAGAGCGTTTACGGGGTTGTCGTACCGGACCTGCCGGGCTGCTTTTCGGCCGGCGATACGCTTGAGGAAGCCATCGAATCTGCTCAAGAGGCCATCGCCTGCCATCTGGAGGGGCTGTTGATGGACGGGGAGTCCCTACCTGCAAGGGAATCGCTCGAGACACACCAAGCTAGCGAGAATTACAGGGGCGGCGTCTGGGCGCTTGTGGACGTCGATGTCTCCAAGCTATCGAGTAAGACGAAGCGGATCAATATTACAGTGCCGGCCCGCGTTCTGGCAATCGTGGACGAGGCGGCGGCGCGGGAAGGCGAAACGCGGTCCGGATTGCTTGCTCGCGCAGCGCTCAGCTACATAGTACGTCAGTCCAGTGGCTGACTCGAGACGCCATTAACCCTGAGAGCGCCGGACCAGTTCACCTGACACTCCGTGTACGGCTCCTTCTTGGCGCGTGCGGCGCTCGGCCCGGCAGACCTGAAAAGCAGAATGAGCCCTTGCCGGGCGTTGGACTGGAGATTCACTAGAGCCTTCACGTCCATGGCGGTGATTCAGGCAATAGTGCTTCAAATTCCGCGACACGGGCCGATTGATATTCGCCAGCGTACGATCCCTCGTAGAATCTGCCCAGCGCCTCGTCGCAGAGCCGATCCCACGACTCCTCTTCGTGCCCTGGGTTGACGGGGTAGAACAGGCAACCCGTAGCCTCGGCGGCCTTGCGGTCTCCCGGCGCGTCGCCGATCATGAGGCGCTTGTCCGAACCGTAGCGTCCGCTACCCGACATCACCTCGAGATGCTCGATCTTCTTGCCCAGTTCTTGTCCCGCAATAATCTGCGGGTAGTGCGAGATATCGTTCTCGTCCCACTCGCGCCGCAGCGCTTCGCCAGGTGTCCCCGAAACAACTCCTAGGTCTGCTCGCGCCACTATTTTGTCCAGTGTTTCGCGCACTCGCGGAAACGGCGGCACGCCTGAGACGATGTCCTTGACCGCGTCATTCACGGCGAGGCTCCACTCCATGGTGAGATCCAGCAACGGGTCTGGATGTTGCTCGCGATAGGCCTGTAGGCCTGCGTTGCTTGGGGGAAATTCAGAATCGATGAAAGCCTGTAGCGGAGTCAGGTCGGGAATCTCAATGCCGCGCGCTGCTGCGTCGGGCCAGTCGGCCAGCAACTTCAGCGACCGAACGCACACCGGGAAGCGATTCATGCCGCGCGACTTGGAATACAGGTTCGCGAATTCCCAAGCGCGGCGGGCATACTTCGATGCCGCCTGCAGGCGCCAATGCTTGATGAACATCGGCGTGAAGCACTCCTTGTGCTTGATCTCCATCGAGTCGAACACGCAACCGTCCGAATCGAGGCCGACGAAGAAGTCGCTGGATGTCTGGAAGTCTTGGAGTGTCTTCATGATGTGCCTGGCGAGTTCCGGCCTGACGATGGCTGAGCTGTCAGCGATTCCACTGGGTGTGGAAGACGCCGTCCATGTCAAGGCGGCGATAGGTGTGGGCTCCGAAGTTGTCGCGGAGCGCCTGCAGCAGGTTGGCCGGGAGGAACTCTGAGCGGTAGCTGTCCAAATAGGCTAGCGTGGCACCTAGGCAGGTCGTGGCCACTCCACTGCGATTGGCGATTTCAACCACCTCGCGCAGGTCGTCCAAGGACTCGTTCACGAGGGCGGAAAACGCCGGATGGAGCAACATGTTTTCCATCTCGGGCCTTTCCTTATAGGCCTGCTTGATCGGATCAAGGAGTTTGGAGCGGATGATGCAGCCGTCCTTCCAGATGCGCGCCACCTCGGCCAGATCTGTGCCAAAGTCGTACTCCTTCGACGCCGCTTGAATCAGGTGCAGCCCCTGTGCGTATGAAGCGACCATCGCTAAGTGGAGGGCGTTGTGCAGAACCGCAACGAGACGTCCGCTGTCTTGCTCGTACTTCGCATCCGGTCCGTCAAGCACCCTTGCTGCCTCTACTCGAGCGTGCTTCAGCCCGGAAAGGATCCGGGCGTTGACCGCTTGCGAGAGCGTCGGAATCGGGATGCCCAGATCCAGTGCGGTCTGCGCGGTCCACTTTCCGGTGCCCTTCTGGCCGGCAGTATCGAGGATCTTCTCGACCAGCGGGTCACCCGTCTCGGCGTCTGCCTTGGCCAGACACTGCGCTGTGATGTCGACCAAGAAACCACCGACCTGCTGGGATGCAGTCCACTCCTGGAAAACCCCTTGGATCTGGCCGGTCGGCATGTCCGCGCCACGGCGCAGGATGTCGTAGATCTCGCAGATGAGCTGCATGATCCCGTATTCGATGCCGTTGTGGACCATCTTCACGTAATGGCCCGCGGCGTGACGGCCGCAATAGGTCACGCACGCGCCGTCGTCAGCCGTCTTGGCCGCGATCTTCTCGAGCACCGGAGCGATGCGCTCGTACGCTTCGAAGTTGCCGCCGGGCATAATCGA
Source organism: Bryobacterales bacterium (assembly GCA_965207255.1). GTDB lineage: Bacteria > Acidobacteriota > Terriglobia > Bryobacterales > UBA6623 > VXMF01. The sequence continues at coordinate 5,696,002 of OZ242276.1, forward strand.
GGGTCCCCACAGGGCACCCTCCTCACCACCGGAGATGCCGCAGCCCACGAAGTGCAAGCCGGCCTCCTGCAGGCGCTTGGCACGACGGTCGGTGTCAGGGAAGTGAGAATTGCCGCCATCGATGAGCACATCACCGGGATCGAGGTACTCGAGCAGCGCGTCGATAACCCGATCCGTGCCGGCCCCGGCCGTGACCATCAGTAGCACCCGGCGCGGCGGGTCTAGGAGAGAGACCAGCTCTTCGATGGACTGCGTGACCGTGACGTTCTTGCCGGCGGACTCCTCACGCATGCGCTGCGCGTTTTTGTCGCCGCGATTGTAGGCGACGACCGGAAACCCGTTGCGCTCAATGTTGAGCGCTACGTTGCGGCCCATGACGCCGAGGCCGGCGACACCGAAATTGTCTGTTGCCATTGGAGGTATTCCTTGGGGAGCGCCTAAAGTGATGCGCTCAGTCTGAGAAGAATCCGGGCGGGGTGTTCCTGCGGTCCCGGTAACTTAGCCTAGACTCATGGATTCCATAGGGAATGCACATGGTGAATGACCAAATACCATTGTATTGAAACGGAGATTCTATTGCGAAGGCTGCTCAGTTCGCAGACAGTATGCGCGGTTGAGCTGAGTCAAGTGTCGGACAGGCCGATGGAGAGGCAGCGGGAGCAATCCAACCTCCTTGCACCAGTACAAACAGCCTCCCAGATGATTCGCCGCGACACCACGAAATGGCAGCAGCAAGAGCTTGCACCGACTGTTGACGGCCTGCAGGTGGCAGACCGAACTCCACTCGCTTGGCGTTCGGCCCAGCGGCCATACGGCGAGTCCATCTCGTCGGCGTCCACCCAGATTTGCAGCGGCTCAGCTCGCCCCTCCGCCTTTGCCTCAACAGCCTCCGCGGGCCTGCGCCTTCGCGCCCCACACCGGGTCTAGGCCCAACTTCCACGGTGCAAGAATGTGCCGTGTAATGAGTCCCGAGGGATTGTCGTTGACTAGAAGTCATTGTCATGGAATGGGTTAGATCTCCGAAGCGCTGAAGGTTCCCCGCTTTTCCGACGGCTTTCCGCGGGGTTTCAAACCTACTCTTGGTGACTAGGTTCCGGCTCCTCGCCCCAGTCCGTTTCCAAGGCCGGGGCCGCGTGCGGCTGGATTCCCAGCAATTCAAACGCCCGCTTCTGGAGCGGCTCGAGCGCGCTCAGCACCGGCACCCGGTGCTCCGGCGCCGCCTCCAGCCGCAGTTCCATCGCCGTCAGCGACGACAGGCTCCCCAGCAAGTCCGGGAAGCTCTGCAGCGGCAGGCCCTCCTGCGTGGACCGCCGCGTGCGGTCCTTGGCCTTCGCTGCCTCCGACCGCTCCCGCGGGCTGACCGGCCCCCCGGGCAGCTTCTCCCGCTCATCCGCGAACAGCAGCGGTGCCAGCCGCTGCCGCATGTGCCACTCCACGTAGTAAGCCAGCATGCACAGCAGCAGGTGCGCCCGCACCCGCCGTTCCTTCCAGTGGAACACCGGGCGCACCGCCAGCAGCGACTTCATCGAGCGGAACGCACGCTCGACCCGCGCCAGGCTCTTGTACGCCGCCACCGTCTCGCGGTCCCCCAGCGCCTCCTGCTCGAGGCTCGTGCGGATCACGTAAATCCCGTCCAGACGCGCCTCGTTCTGGATCGACGCGTCCTTGCGCCGCGACGAAAACGCCCCCGTGTCCTCCTCAAACGTCCACTCGAAGTGCTTGCCCATCTTGCGCCGCCGCAGCCCGCCCAGGCGCCGGTTGAACTCGTCCCGGTCGTACTTGCCAGCCGTGTAGCGCACCGCCAGGTGAGCCGCCTCCTGCTCGGTCGCCCGCAGCAGCTCCTCGCGCTTGCGCCGCCGCTCGGCCGCCACCAGCGGGTTGAAGCACACCAGCAGGCGCTCGCCGGGAAAATCGTCGCCCGTCACGCTGGCCAGACCCCAGCTGTCGAACAGGCCGGGCTGGATCACATCTGCATCCGCCAGCCGCCGGATGGTGTCGTTGCGCAGGGCAGAGATCCAGTCCAAGCCGGCTGGCTTGAGGTCTGCGTCGATGCGCGTCTGGGCGATCATGCCACGGTCTCCGACCAAGGCGATGCGGCGCAGGCCGAAACGCTTGCGCAGGGCGTGCACTTGGTCGGCGAGGGTGGCCGGATCGGCGGTGTTGCCGGCGAAGGCCTGCACGGCGATCGGGCAGCCGTCGGGGCTGCACAGCAGGCCGTAGACGATCTGGGGCCGGTCGCCGCGGTGGTCGCGGGAGTAGCCGCGGGCGGCAAGTTCGCAGCGCGCGCCTTCCAAGTACGACGAGCTCACGTCGTAGAGGGCGAGAGGTGCGCCCTTGAGGTGCGCCGCGGCGAGCTGGCGCTCGATGTCGTGCTGGCGTGGGGCAAGCCAGTCCATGGCGGCGTAGAGGTCGTCAGCGGAGGCGTTGCGGACATCGAGCAAGGCCGCGAGGGTGGACTGGCCGGTGGGGCCAAGTTCGCGTTCGACGCGCAGCTTGGAGCCGGGGCGCAACAGGCGGGCAGCAATCATGGCCAGCACGAGGGAACGGGAGCGGCAGGGCTGGCGGCACAGGCGGCGGTCGAGGCGGAGGTGGCGGATGACGCCGAGGATGGCGCTGACGGCGCCGTGCTGGCGGGCCGGGCCGGGGAGCATTCCGGAGCCGTCTTTGCCGAGGGGGAGGCGGTTGGCGAGGGCAAGGCGGAGGAGGTCGATGAGGTTCTGGGGGAGAGCGGAGAGATTGGCGAGAGTGCGTTTCTTGACCTTGCCGTTGTTGTTTCTCAAATTGTTCCGCTAGGCGATTCTCAGATTATTTCTGCAGCAGAAGCGGGGGTTTCGCAAATAGATCCGCCTCTGCAGGAAGGAATGGAGAGGAATCTGGGTGGAGGCCGGCGCGGGATCGACGGCGAGTTTTGAAGTCGTAGCACAAGGCTGCGTTGCGAGGGGGAGGTAGCAGCAGTGGGGGTGGACTGGAGGAGTTTTCGAGTAGCAGTACAGGGCTGCAGTTGGGCAACCGGCGGGGAGCGCAGCTAGGCAGCTGTGGTCGGGCGGCGCAGGAGTTCGTTCCAGTCCTTGGCGCCGGTCGGGCGGAGGCGCTGGCAGTTGGGGAGCTGGCGTTGGAGGGCGGCCGCGGCTTGGTCGCCGGGCGGGTCGGCGTCGTAGGCGCACAGGATCAGGGGCGGCTGGAAGGCGTGCAGCCAAGGGGGCAGCGAGAGGGCCACGCCGGCGCTGGAGGCGACCAGCGTGTCGGGCGGCAGGGAGGGTCCCAGCAGGCGGGCCGCGGAAAGTGCGTCGAGAGCGCTCTCGACGAGCAGCAGGGCGTCGACGGGGAGATCGGGGGTCGGCAGCCAGAAGCCGCCGCGGGCCTTGCGGGAGCCGGGGGCGAGGCCCTTGAAGGTGCGCCCGTCGGGCGCGGGGCGGGTGCCGACGAGTTCGGCGCCGACGGGTTGGCCGCCGGCATCGCGACACAGGAAGACGGCGTTTTGGCGGGCGTCGGCGTACAGCAGGCCCTGGCGATGGCAGAGCTCGAGCGAGTCGTCGGCGAGGCCGCGCTGGGTGCGCAGGAAATCGCGCACGGGCGGCCAGAGGCGCTCGTGGGGTGGCGGCAGGCGGAGCTTGGCAGGCGGCGCGGGCGAGGGGCAGGGGGCGGCTGCGGCGTGCGGGCCGACGCTGCTCTGTTCTAGGAATTCGACGGCCTCGCGGAAGCGGCAGCCACGCACGTGCATGACCAAGTCGATGGCCCCGCCGCCGCCGCGCCCGCGGCGGTGGTCGAAGAAGCGTGCGCCCTGGATGCTGAGCACCGAGCCGGGCAGTTTCCAGCGGTGTTGTTTCTCAAATTGTTCCGCTAGGCGATTCTCAGATTATTTCTGCAGCAGAAGCGGGGGTTTCGCAAATAGATCCGCCTCTGCAGGAAGGAATGGAGAGGAATCTGGGTGGAGGCCGGCGCGGGATCGACGGCGAGTTTTGAAGTCGTAGCACAAGGCTGCGTTGCGAGGGGGAGGTAGCAGCAGTGGGGGTGGACTGGAGGAGTTTTCGAGTAGCAGTACAGGGCTGCAGTTGGGCAACCGGCGGGGAGCGCAGCTAGGCAGCTGTGGTCGGGCGGCGCAGGAGTTCGTTCCAGTCCTTGGCGCCGGTCGGGCGGAGGCGCTGGCAGTTGGGGAGCTGGCGTTGGAGGGCGGCCGCGGCTTGGTCGCCGGGCGGGTCGGCGTCGTAGGCGCACAGGATCAGGGGCGGCTGGAAGGCGTGCAGCCAAGGGGGCAGCGAGAGGGCCACGCCGGCGCTGGAGGCGACCAGCGTGTCGGGCGGCAGGGAGGGTCCCAGCAGGCGGGCCGCGGAAAGTGCGTCGAGAGCGCTCTCGACGAGCAGCAGGGCGTCGACGGGGAGATCGGGGGTCGGCAGCCAGAAGCCGCCGCGGGCCTTGCGGGAGCCGGGGGCGAGGCCCTTGAAGGTGCGCCCGTCGGGCGCGGGGCGGGTGCCGACGAGTTCGGCGCCGACGGGTTGGCCGCCGGCATCGCGACACAGGAAGACGGCGTTTTGGCGGGCGTCGGCGTACAGCAGGCCCTGGCGATGGCAGAGCTCGAGCGAGTCGTCGGCGAGGCCGCGCTGGGTGCGCAGGAAATCGCGCACGGGCGGCCAGAGGCGCTCGTGGGGTGGCGGCAGGCGGAGCTTGGCAGGCGGCGCGGGCGAGGGGCAGGGGGCGGCTGCGGCGTGCGGGCCGACGCTGCTCTGTTCTAGGAATTCGACGGCCTCGCGGAAGCGGCAGCCACGCACGTGCATGACCAAGTCGATGGCCCCGCCGCCGCCGCGCCCGCGGCGGTGGTCGAAGAAGCGTGCGCCCTGGATGCTGAGCACCGAGCCGGGCAGTTTCCAGCGGGCGCGGTTGCGCGGGTCAGGGCGGTAGCCGAGCTGCTCCGCGAGCGGCAGTAGCGGGGCTTGGCGGACGGCGTCGGCGCGGGCGCTCCAAGGCTGGCGGGCGTGTTTGCGGATCACGGTGCGAGTTCCTGGCAAGCGCTCTGGAGATGCTCGGCCGAGACGGTGCGGGCTTGGTCGAGGGCGGCCGCGATGAGCGCGTAGTGGGCGTAGCGGTTGACCTGCCGGGGCAGGCCGCGGGAGGCTTGGAAGAGGGCTTCGAGGGCGGGGGCCTCGAACAGCGGCAGCTGGCAGCCGGCCAGCTTGAGGCGGTGCGCGAGGTAGGCCTCGAGTTCGTCGCGCTCGAGGCCGGCCAGGTGCTGGCGCACGACCAGGCGCTGGGCCAGCGAGGCGTGCACGGCCATCGACAGGCGGCGGCGCAGTTCGGTCAGCCCGACCAGCAGCAGGCACAGGCGGTGTTCGGCGTCCATCTGGAAATTCGTCAGCAGGCGCAAGTCCTCGAGCACGTCGTTGCGCAGGTGGTGGGCCTCGTCGATGACCAGCACGGGGAGTTGCTTGGCCTCGCCGGCCAGGCGCGAGATTTCGGTGCGGATGGCGCGGTAGGCGGCGGCCCTGGTGCGCACGGTGGCCAGGCCGAGTTCCCAGGCGATGGCTTGGTAGGTGTCGAGCACCGAGCCGGTCGACAGGGCTACGTAATGCACGCGGTGGGTGCCGGGGTGCAAGGCTTTGGTGACGCGCCGGCAGAGCGAGGTCTTGCCGCAGCCGGCCTCGCCGGTGAGCAGGCCGATGCCGCGCAGCTCGACCAAGTGCTGGAGGCGCGACTCGGTCTCGCCGGCGGCCCGGGAGGCGAACAGCTGGTCGTGGTGCAGGGAGGCTTCGAAGGGGAACTGGGTGAGGGCGAAGTGGGACAGGTACATCAGTCGTTCTCCGGCGGCTTGCGGGCGCGCAGGTTGCGCAGTTGCAGGGGGGATTTGGGCGGCTCCGGCGCGGGCTGCTCGGGCTGGGCCGGGCGCTCGCTGGCGCGCGTGCGCCGCACGCGCGTGTTGGCGTAAGCGTCGAGCAGCGTGGCCTGACCGGCCGGGCGGCCGTCGTGCAGCACGGGGATCGGCCGCAGGCGGGGCAGGCTGGGGTCGTGCAGCAGGACGATGGTCTCGCCGACCAGGGCGGCCTCGACCTCGTAGAGGGTGGCGTTGAGGCTGACGGTGCGGTCCTTGTTGACGCGCCGCTTGAGACGGAAGCGGAAGAGGCTGTCGAGATCGGTTTGCGGGTTGAGCTGGCGGATGTTGGCGGCATCCTTGGCCCAGCGCTGCAGGGGCGTGTCGCCGTCCAGGCTGCGGTGCGGGCTGAGATGGTACTCGCTCTCGACCCAGACGGCGAGGCGCGCGTTGAGCGCGTCCAGCGAGAGCGTGTCGGCGTCGTTGAGGGCGGGCAGCAACTGTGCCCGGCAGGTCCTGAAAAATCTCTCGATTTTTCCCTTTCCTTGAGGCTGGTAAGGCCTGGCGTGGATCAATTGGATGCCGAGCGTGGCGCAGATCACGGCCAGGTGCTGGCAGCGGTAATTGCTGCCGTTGTCGACGTACAGGCGCGTGGGCAGGCCGCGCTTGCGCAGGGCCTGCTTGAAGACCGGCAGGAACGTGGCGGCATTCTCCGAGAGCGTGAAGGCGGCGTGCGGCACCAGGCGCGTGGCGTCGTCCAGGAAGGCGATCAAGTAGGACTTGGCGCGCCGCCGCCGGTCGCTGCCCTGGCAGCCGACCTTGGGGCCGTGCAGGACATCGCTCATCCAGAGCTCCCCGCCCGCCTGGTAGGCGAAGCGGCGGCGGTCCTTGGAGCCGCCCGGCTCGGCGGCGCTGTGCCCAATGAGCCCCTCGCGCTGCAACAGGCGGTGGATGCTGGACGGCACCAGGCGCACCTCCGGCGGGACCTGCGAGCGGGCCTGGCGGATGACCTCGCGCACCGCCAGATGGGGTGACCGCTCTTTGATCTGCACCAGCAGCTCGGCCACCTCCGGCGGCAGCCGCCGGGCGCGCCCGCGGTCGGTGCGCAGTTTGGGGTACAGCGCGTCAAAGCCGCCGCGTTCGTAGTGCGCCAGCCAGTCGCGCAGGGTCTCGAAGGCCACCCGCGTGCGGCGGCTGCCGGGGATCTCGTACTCGCGCTGGGCCTTGGCCCGCAGCAGCTGCCTGCGCTCGGGCGAGCCGGGCGGCAGGGACACCGCCTCCGCAATCACGCTGTAGCGGAACAGGGCCACTGCGCGGCGGCGGTCTTCGGGGTTGTCGGTCATGCCAATTCCTCCTGGGGCGGGCGCTCGGGCGGCCCTTTTGCCCCAAGCTAGGCGCTGGCCGGCGGCGGGTCTAGCCCCTGCGCGTGTGGGGCGTGGGCCGGAGCGTGGTTGCCCGCCGGATTCCACCGCCGCTGGAAGCCGACCGGGGCCGGCAGCGAGCTCAGCGACGGCCCCGCCAGCACCCGCAGCTGCGCCAGCACCGGCTGCCCGCCGAGGCGCTCCGAGAACGCCTCCAAGTCCGGCTCCAGCTGCCCGCAGCGCTGCGGGCAGACCGTCCCCACGGCCCGCAAGAACGCCCGCACCGCCCGCACCCGCCGCCGCAGCCAGCGCAACGCCCCGGCCGGGCCGATGTACTCCGCGCTCAACTGCTCGGCCGCCGCTTGCTGGCTGGCGGCCTGAGCGGCCGCGCGCGCCACCCGCTCGATTTCGGCCAGCGTCCCGCTCCAGTGCGCCGCCAGGCATTTCGGCAGCAGGCTGACCGTCTGCCCCGATTGCTGGCACAGGAAGCGCCGCACGCGCACGCCATGCGGGAACTTGCGCCCGTAGGTGCCATGCCCCACCAAGCCACAGCCGCCCTGCGGGTGGTAGGGACACGCAGGCGGACTTGCATCCCACCACGCTTTGCGCTTAACGTAGTCTGCGGCGGTGAGATCGGTGTCGTATAGGAGCTGGATACGCCGTCCGGGCCCGGCGACCTCGAATCGCGCGGGCCATCTTATTTCACCCGACCAGCCCGCCGAGCGCAATCCGCTGTGCAGTGCTGCTTGCACAGACCGCTCGGCGGCCCGCATCCAACCTCAGCGCCGACCTCGCAGGCACCTAGCGGCTTGCTGCCCAAGCGCGTTGGCCGCGCTACCGCAAATGGCACCCTGAGGCGCGCCTCCGCGGCTACTGCAGGAAGCAATAGGGAGTCAACATCCGTCCCACATTCCTTCGCTTTCTCATCCAATCCGTCCCGAGATAATGTGACACAAAAAAGCGACGATCTATCGAATTAGTTTGGGAAACAACAGCGGGCGCGGTTGCGCGGGTCAGGGCGGTAGCCGAGCTGCTCCGCGAGCGGCAGTAGCGGGGCTTGGCGGACGGCGTCGGCGCGGGCGCTCCAAGGCTGGCGGGCGTGTTTGCGGATCACGGTGCGAGTTCCTGGCAAGCGCTCTGGAGATGCTCGGCCGAGACGGTGCGGGCTTGGTCGAGGGCGGCCGCGATGAGCGCGTAGTGGGCGTAGCGGTTGACCTGCCGGGGCAGGCCGCGGGAGGCTTGGAAGAGGGCTTCGAGGGCGGGGGCCTCGAACAGCGGCAGCTGGCAGCCGGCCAGCTTGAGGCGGTGCGCGAGGTAGGCCTCGAGTTCGTCGCGCTCGAGGCCGGCCAGGTGCTGGCGCACGACCAGGCGCTGGGCCAGCGAGGCGTGCACGGCCATCGACAGGCGGCGGCGCAGTTCGGTCAGCCCGACCAGCAGCAGGCACAGGCGGTGTTCGGCGTCCATCTGGAAATTCGTCAGCAGGCGCAAGTCCTCGAGCACGTCGTTGCGCAGGTGGTGGGCCTCGTCGATGACCAGCACGGGGAGTTGCTTGGCCTCGCCGGCCAGGCGCGAGATTTCGGTGCGGATGGCGCGGTAGGCGGCGGCCCTGGTGCGCACGGTGGCCAGGCCGAGTTCCCAGGCGATGGCTTGGTAGGTGTCGAGCACCGAGCCGGTCGACAGGGCTACGTAATGCACGCGGTGGGTGCCGGGGTGCAAGGCTTTGGTGACGCGCCGGCAGAGCGAGGTCTTGCCGCAGCCGGCCTCGCCGGTGAGCAGGCCGATGCCGCGCAGCTCGACCAAGTGCTGGAGGCGCGACTCGGTCTCGCCGGCGGCCCGGGAGGCGAACAGCTGGTCGTGGTGCAGGGAGGCTTCGAAGGGGAACTGGGTGAGGGCGAAGTGGGACAGGTACATCAGTCGTTCTCCGGCGGCTTGCGGGCGCGCAGGTTGCGCAGTTGCAGGGGGGATTTGGGCGGCTCCGGCGCGGGCTGCTCGGGCTGGGCCGGGCGCTCGCTGGCGCGCGTGCGCCGCACGCGCGTGTTGGCGTAAGCGTCGAGCAGCGTGGCCTGACCGGCCGGGCGGCCGTCGTGCAGCACGGGGATCGGCCGCAGGCGGGGCAGGCTGGGGTCGTGCAGCAGGACGATGGTCTCGCCGACCAGGGCGGCCTCGACCTCGTAGAGGGTGGCGTTGAGGCTGACGGTGCGGTCCTTGTTGACGCGCCGCTTGAGACGGAAGCGGAAGAGGCTGTCGAGATCGGTTTGCGGGTTGAGCTGGCGGATGTTGGCGGCATCCTTGGCCCAGCGCTGCAGGGGCGTGTCGCCGTCCAGGCTGCGGTGCGGGCTGAGATGGTACTCGCTCTCGACCCAGACGGCGAGGCGCGCGTTGAGCGCGTCCAGCGAGAGCGTGTCGGCGTCGTTGAGGGCGGGCAGCAACTGTGCCCGGCAGGTCCTGAAAAATCTCTCGATTTTTCCCTTTCCTTGAGGCTGGTAAGGCCTGGCGTGGATCAATTGGATGCCGAGCGTGGCGCAGATCACGGCCAGGTGCTGGCAGCGGTAATTGCTGCCGTTGTCGACGTACAGGCGCGTGGGCAGGCCGCGCTTGCGCAGGGCCTGCTTGAAGACCGGCAGGAACGTGGCGGCATTCTCCGAGAGCGTGAAGGCGGCGTGCGGCACCAGGCGCGTGGCGTCGTCCAGGAAGGCGATCAAGTAGGACTTGGCGCGCCGCCGCCGGTCGCTGCCCTGGCAGCCGACCTTGGGGCCGTGCAGGACATCGCTCATCCAGAGCTCCCCGCCCGCCTGGTAGGCGAAGCGGCGGCGGTCCTTGGAGCCGCCCGGCTCGGCGGCGCTGTGCCCAATGAGCCCCTCGCGCTGCAACAGGCGGTGGATGCTGGACGGCACCAGGCGCACCTCCGGCGGGACCTGCGAGCGGGCCTGGCGGATGACCTCGCGCACCGCCAGATGGGGTGACCGCTCTTTGATCTGCACCAGCAGCTCGGCCACCTCCGGCGGCAGCCGCCGGGCGCGCCCGCGGTCGGTGCGCAGTTTGGGGTACAGCGCGTCAAAGCCGCCGCGTTCGTAGTGCGCCAGCCAGTCGCGCAGGGTCTCGAAGGCCACCCGCGTGCGGCGGCTGCCGGGGATCTCGTACTCGCGCTGGGCCTTGGCCCGCAGCAGCTGCCTGCGCTCGGGCGAGCCGGGCGGCAGGGACACCGCCTCCGCAATCACGCTGTAGCGGAACAGGGCCACTGCGCGGCGGCGGTCTTCGGGGTTGTCGGTCATGCCAATTCCTCCTGGGGCGGGCGCTCGGGCGGCCCTTTTGCCCCAAGCTAGGCGCTGGCCGGCGGCGGGTCTAGCCCCTGCGCGTGTGGGGCGTGGGCCGGAGCGTGGTTGCCCGCCGGATTCCACCGCCGCTGGAAGCCGACCGGGGCCGGCAGCGAGCTCAGCGACGGCCCCGCCAGCACCCGCAGCTGCGCCAGCACCGGCTGCCCGCCGAGGCGCTCCGAGAACGCCTCCAAGTCCGGCTCCAGCTGCCCGCAGCGCTGCGGGCAGACCGTCCCCACGGCCCGCAAGAACGCCCGCACCGCCCGCACCCGCCGCCGCAGCCAGCGCAACGCCCCGGCCGGGCCGATGTACTCCGCGCTCAACTGCTCGGCCGCCGCTTGCTGGCTGGCGGCCTGAGCGGCCGCGCGCGCCACCCGCTCGATTTCGGCCAGCGTCCCGCTCCAGTGCGCCGCCAGGCATTTCGGCAGCAGGCTGACCGTCTGCCCCGATTGCTGGCACAGGAAGCGCCGCACGCGCACGCCATGCGGGAACTTGCGCCCGTAGGTGCCATGCCCCACCAAGCCACAGCCGCCCTGCGGGTGGTAGGGACACGCAGGCGGACTTGCATCCCACCACGCTTTGCGCTTAACGTAGTCTGCGGCGGTGAGATCGGTGTCGTATAGGAGCTGGATACGCCGTCCGGGCCCGGCGACCTCGAATCGCGCGGGCCATCTTATTTCACCCGACCAGCCCGCCGAGCGCAATCCGCTGTGCAGTGCTGCTTGCACAGACCGCTCGGCGGCCCGCATCCAACCTCAGCGCCGACCTCGCAGGCACCTAGCGGCTTGCTGCCCAAGCGCGTTGGCCGCGCTACCGCAAATGGCACCCTGAGGCGCGCCTCCGCGGCTACTGCAGGAAGCAATAGGGAGTCAACATCCGTCCCACATTCCTTCGCTTTCTCATCCAATCCGTCCCGAGATAATGTGACACAAAAAAGCGACGATCTATCGAATTAGTTTGGGAAACAACAGCCGTGTTCCCAGTAGGATTCGCGCAGGAGATGGCAGGGGGACTTGCGGGCGAAGGTGGAGGTGATGTGCATTGTATGACTAGGATAGCGAGACCGTTGATGGTGCTAACTGATTTTGATTAAAGCACACTAATTCTAGCTTGTCAAGCGAATCGAGCACAAATGTATGACTAGGATTCAAGGTCTTCAAGCGTGAAATTGGACCGCGGGCGGCTGGCTCGGGGCCTTGGCAATCGCGCAATGCCCTTGAAGACAAAGAAGTTAGGGGCTAAGCTCCGCGCGGGGTCCGCAAATGACCGTCTAGTTACTGGAGGGGTAAGTTGGGTCTAGGAACCCACGGTGCGCGGTTAGGACTCTCTGAGCCGGGCGAGCAGCGCGTCGCCGCTGTCGCAAACCAGTAGCCATTCGCCGATCTCCTCCAAGCGATTCGCATCAGCAATCCCTTCCAAGAGTGCGGCGAGGCTACCCGCCAGTGCCTCGCCGAATCGGATCCGTGCTTGCCGTAGGAGCAATCGCCGCTCCCCCGCCAGCGCTTCCTGCCGACCTTCCCGCCGACCTTCGGCCCTCATGCGGTCCGCCCATGTCATGCTCTCGGTTTCCAGCATCTCCAACACCTCTTCCAGTTTATCGCTCCTCGTTGCGTCCAGCACGCCCAAGTCTGGCACCAGCACGCGCGAAATCCAAGCCGCGAACGCACCAGCCAGCCCTGCATTGCCCTGTTCACTGCCAGCCCAATCCTTCACCGGCTGCGGGGCCGCCAAAATCGCCTCGGGGCTTTCGCAGCGCTGCAGTCGACCCAGCAGTACGGCCAGGGTCTGCTCCCCTCCCGGGTCGTTGCAACGCCGTAAGTCCAACACCGGGCACTCCATCTTAGGGATGTCCCGCTCTGCCTCCGCGCAGCGCACCGCGATGGTCTGGCCTACCTCGTGCAAATTGACGTGGCGTTTTCCGTGGGTGTTCCCGGCACCACAGCTACCAGCCTACAAGGGCCGAGCTGCGAGAAGACCATCGAGTGGATGCCACGTTCGATGAGGTCGCGATGGCCTGCCTGCGCCCGGTGAAGATCACCTACGTCAAACCTCGGAAGCGCAGGCGCTAAATTGACAACGGTACACTATAGGGATAGTCTATATGTAGCAGATGGGTATCAGACACGCTGCGCTTGACGCAGCATAGCACGACTCAATACAAGCGAAAACACACATGAATAGCACAAAAAATGGAATCCACATCGAAGGTGCCCAGATCCCTTGGGCGATCCAACGGACTTCGAACGGATTTTGGGTGGGCGTGTGCGACGCCCTCAACATAACCGTTCAATCGGGAACTTGGCAGGAGCTGATGGAAGACATCGGTACGGCAATTGACATGCTGCTCGCAGATCTCGTCGAAACTGGCAGCTTTGAGCGGTTTCTTCATGAGAAGGGCTGGTCAATAGAGCTGTCGCGCGATAGCTACGAATCGATCGAACCACAGAATCTGAAATTTGACGTTCCTTTCATTCCAACGCTAGCGGGGGCAGACAATGATAGAGCGAAAGCCGTACTTGGATGAGATTCGAAAGGGAATTACATACGTGAGTGCCGAAAACGAATAATTAGCGAAATTGAATCTTCTTTCTTGACTATATAAGGCGCATTTCGTGGTATCATTAAAGAGTGATGACAGCCTCGAAACCTAAGCAGAAGGGCCCCGGGAAATGGTTCCGCAAAGGCATCTCTTTGGCCGAAGTCGTCCGCATGTTCCCGGATGACTCCAGCGCCGAACAGTGGTTCGTCTCCGTGCGTTGGCCCGCAGGGCCCGCCTGCCCGGATTGTGGCTCCCACAACGTGCTCGTAGGCTGCGCCCATCCCTCCATGCCCTACCGCTGCCGCCCCTGCGACAAGCGCTTCTCCGTGCGCAGCGGCACCGTCATGGCCGACTCCAAGCTCGGCTACCAAACCTGGGCCCTGGCGATCTACCTGCTCAGCACCTGCATCAAGGGCATCTCCTCGCTCAAGCTGCGCCGAGAACTGGGCATCTCGCAGAAGTCCGCCTGGCATCTTGGCCATCGCCTGCGGGCCGGCTTCGCCCGCCCGGGCGGCTTGTTTGGCGGCCCGGTCGAGGTCGACGAGGTCTACATCGGGGGCAAGGAACGCAACAAGCACGAGTCCCAGAAGCTGCGCGCGGGCCGCGGCACGGTCGGCAAGCAGCCCGTGGCCGGAGCGCGTGACCGGGCCAGCGGAGCGGTCGTCGCCGAGCCGCTGGCAGGCACCAGCAAGGCCGAGTTGCAGGGCTTCGTACGCACGCAGGCCGCGCCCGGGGCCACCGTGCATAGCGACGAGGCGGCGGCCTATGAGGGCCTGCCGGAGTACGTGCATGAGGCGGTCAAGCACTCGCACGGCGAGTATGTGCGGGGCAGCGTACACACGAACGGGATCGAGTCCTTCTGGGCGCTGTTCAAGCGCGGCTATTACGGCACCTACCATCACATGAGCGTGCAGCACTTGGGGCGCTATCTGCGGGAATTCGGCGGGCGGCACAACGTGCGCAACGCGGACACGGAAGCGCAGATGGAGTGGTTGGCGGGGGGCTTGGTCGGTGGAGCGTTGACGTGGAAGATGCTGGCGGCGGGCGGGGCCGCGGCCTGAGCTGAGGACTGCGAGCGATTGGCGCGGGCCGGCCGCGAGCGGGCTCCGCGGGAGGCTTGCGCGGGAACTGCCTAGCGCAGCTGCTTGAGCGGGGCTGCGTGGCGCGAGAGCAGCGCTCCGGCGCGGATCTCAGCTGGGGCAATTGTAGTTCCAGAAAACGCCGCTAACGGCGGGAAATGCCTCGCTAGATCGTGGCATCCCGTACCGCTACATGTTGTGCGCTGAAGGCCTGCAGCACAAAATCTGCAACTTCGGCACTCACGTTAGTAATTCCCATTCGAAAACTTGGCTTCAAGTACAAGAAACAGCAGAAGCGAACAGCCCTCTACCGCCGACCCAACGGAACCGACTACCTGATAATGCCGCGGACCGGGCCTTTAACCGAAGTTTTCGTCCGGGCGTCCCTGCTTCAAGCGGGAATGTCATCGCGGGAAGTTGACGCGTTCCTGGAGTCCCAGAATAAGAAATCCGAAAGCGCTGACCAAGACGTGAAGCGCTAATCAGCCACTTTCGCCGCTTTCGTCTATATAATCCCTAGAAAAAGAGATGCACAATCTCACCGTCGATTACATCTAGGGTCGACCGGAAGGCCGGCCAACTCGGGTCGCCCATCTCGGCACTCCACGCTGCTAGATCCGCCTCGAGTTCCTGCACGATCTCGGGGTGCTCGGTCGCGAGATTCGTCTGCTCGCCGATATCTGCCGACAAGTCGTAAAGCAGGGTTAGCTGGCCATGCGGGGAATCTTGGGGCCAGGCCTGCATCGGCAGACGTCTGGCTCCGACGTCGGTCAAAGCGGTCATGTCCATGTCCGTCTTGTTGACCTTCCAGAGCTTCCAATGCCCCTTGCGCACGGCCATGTTTGGCTTCGCCCGCCAGAACAGCAGCTCGTGCGGGGCTGACTCGGTTTCGCCCCGCAGATGCGGAAGCAGATTCACGCTGTCCTGCGCGGTGGCGGAGGATCCTGCCGCGGCTGCGATGGTCGCGAACAGATCCAAGGAAATGACCGGCTCGCTGTAGGTTGTGCCTGTGGGCAGGCCGTCAGGCCACTTGGCAAGGAACGGAATCCGAATCCCGCCCTCCCAGTAATAGCGCTTGTTTCCGCGCAAGGGAGCATTGGAGCAGCAACCATCGACGTAGCCCGCACAACCGTTGTCGGACAAGAACACGAAGAGCGTGTTGTCTTCGAGTCCGAGTTCGGCGAGCTTAGACGTGACCGCACCCACGTAGTCGTCGACCGCCGCGACCATGGCCGAATAGATCCGCGTGCTGTCCTTCTCGATGTGGCGGTAGCGGTCCAAGTATTGCTTCGTCGCTTGCAACGGGGTATGGGGCGCATTCGGAGTGAGCATCAAGAAGAAGCGTTCGTCCTTGTGGCGCTCGATGAAGTCCACGGTCTTGTCGCGAAACACATCCGTGATGTACTCCTCGACCTCGACCGGTTCCCGACCGTCGTAGATCGCGTTGGCTGCTGTTCTGGCTGTTGGAGCATTCCTCGCCGGCCATGACTCCACGCCTTCCGTGCGGGAGTCGATGTAGATCGACCCGCCAGCGAGCATGCCGTAGTACTCATCGAAGCCCCGGCTCAGCGGGTGATGCTGTTCCTGCTTGCCGAGGTGCCACTTGCCGATCAGACCTGTCGCATAGCCTCGCGCGCGCATCATGTCGGCGATCGTGGTCTCCACCGTGGACATGCCCATGTCGGTGTCGCGCCCGGCGATGTTGAATTCAAACCCGTGACGCTGCTGGTGCCGGCCGGTGTACAAGCCCGCCCGGGACGGGCTGCAAACTGCTGCGGACACGTAGCCATCGGTGAGGCGCACGCCTTGCGCGGCGAGGGCGTCGATGTGGGGAGTCTTGATCACGGTGCCGCCATTGGCCCCGATGTCGCCCCAGCCGAGGTCGTCCGCCATCATGACGATCAGGTTGGGGGGAGTCGGCGCGACTTCACCGCTAGGGGAAGTGCCACAGCCACAGAGTGCCAGAGAGAGCAGGAAACATATGCCAGGTCGCATCGCGCAGCTATTCTAGCGGAGTGCAGCACGAATCCGAACAGTGCGAATCGAATGTGCGCACCGCTGGCTCGTATTGCGTCGACGGAGGTAGAAATCTCGGAATGTTGTTTGAAGGGCTGTATATTATTCCTGTAGATGGCACTTGACAAACGCAGGAGCACCCGCCTGACCCAGCCACTAGTCCGCAGGCATGGATCCTTGCAACCTACGAGTTGGAGCGAGGCGCTCGACGTAACCGCCGCCGCCTTCGCCCGCGCCAGGGAACGCAAGCCGGAGTCGTCGTTCGGCATGTTCAGCTGCTCCAAGACCACGAACGAGCTGAACTATGCCGTGCAAAAGTTTGTCCGCAGCGTAATTGGCAGCAACAACATCGACAGTTGCAACCGCACTTGACACGCACCTAGTGTCGTCGGTCTGGCGACAGCGTTCGGGGCAGGCGGCGGCACAAGCTCCTACCAAGAGGTCGAGGAGACCGACCTGATCGTGCTGTGGGGATCGAATGCGCGCGAGACGCATCCGATCTATTTCCACCACGTGCTCAAGGGTATCCGCAATGGTGCGCCGCTGTACGTGGTAGACCCTCGGCGGACGAGTTCCGCCCAGTGGGCAGACTGCTGGCTGGGCCTCGATGTGGGCACCGACATCACTTTGGCCAACGCCGTCGGGCGCGAGATCTTGGCGGAGGGTTTAGAGAACCGCCAGTTCATCGAGCACGCCACGAGCCGGTTCGAAGAGTATCAGGCGGCCGTCGAACCATTCACGCTCGAGTTCGCCGAGAGAGAGACCGGGGTGCCGAAAGGAGCCATCCGCGATCTGGCCCACGCCTACGCGCAGGCTCCCACGGCGCAATTGTGCTGGACGCTCGGGATCACCGAGCACCACAAAGGCGTGGACAACGTACTGGCCCTGATCAATCTCGCGCTGCTCACCGGACACGTGGGGCGTTACGGTTCCGGTCTTTGCCCCCTGCGGGGACAGAACAACGTGCAGGGCGGGGGAGACATGGGCGCCTTGCCCGATCGCTTGACCGGATTTCAACATGTCGCAAATGACGAATGCCGCGCGAAATTCGAGGCCGCTTGGAACTGCACGATCCCACCCAAGCCAGGAAGACACATCAGCGGAATGTTCAAGGCCATGGAGGCGGGGGATCTTAAGACGCTTTATGTTCTGGGAGAGAATCCCGTGGGTTCGGAACCCGACACAAAGCATGTCTTGTCCATTCTCAAGAAGCTCGATTTCATGGTGGTCCAAGACTTGTTCCTCACTCAGACGGCTGAGATAGCCGACGTGGTCTTGCCTGCCTCCGCAGGCTGGGCCGAATCTGAGGGCACGGTCACGAGCAGCGAGAGGAAAGTGCAGCGTGTCCGCAGGGCAGTCGAGCTGCTGGCGGGCACCAAGGATGACCTTGCCATTCTGTTTGACCTTGCCAATCGACTCGGCCATGACTGGGGCGAACCCAACCCGAGAGCGTTGTGGGACGAGCTGCGCACCGTGAGCCCGATGCACGCAGGCATGAGTTACGAACGGCTCGAAGCGCTGGGCGGGATTCGCTGGCCATGCTACGACGAGGACCATCCAGGTGAGTTGTTCTTGCACGGGCGCCTGTGGGCGAATCCGCGCATCGGTCCGCGAGCGCCATTCGCGGTCGTCCTGCCAGAGGCACCCGTGGATCGATTGGACGATGACTTTCCCATCCGTCTGACAACAGGCCGTAGGCTGGACGCATACAACACGGGCGTGCAGACCGGAGCCTACGCATCGCCGCTGCGGCGCCAAGAGGCAGTCGACATCTCCCCTGAGGATGCGGCGCAGTTTGGCTTGGAGGAAGACGAGCAGGTACGGGTCAGCTCGCGACGCGGTACGGTCGTAGCGCCCGTGCGGCTTGATCCTGGATTGCGCCCGGGCCTGGCATTCATGACCATGCACGCGCCGGACGAGGTGAACACCAACGAATTGACGATCGAAGCCATCGATCCGAAGTCCGGCGTATCGGAGTTCAAGGCCACCGCGATCCGTATCGATAAAATATTCAGCGCAAGCGCAGGGGACTGAGTCCGTGGGCATGCCATGGATGTCAAACGGGGCTCATCTGGGCAACATCCTTGTCCCCATCTGCGGTGGTTGAAGGATCTTAGCTAGTGGACCTGCATTTCACAGGAGACGAACCCTCCGTTCCGGAGGTCGAAGCGGTCGACACAGTGCTCGGGAGCGCTAGCTCGAGATGGTTCGGCGGGGAGCGCCTCGACCGGAGCGAAACGCAGACATCGGAGAGCGGTCAGCGCACGGCGGGAAGACGCCACTTGTTGCTTCCCGTGCTGCACGCCATTCACGAGCGCGTCGGCTGGATCAGCCGGGGCGCGTTGAACTACGCTTGCAAGCGGCTCGAGGTGCCTCCGGCAGAAGCGTATGGCGTTGCCACCTTCTACGACATGTTCTCGCTCGAGCAGGCACCTCCGGTCGTAGCGCGGGTCTGCGACGATATCGCCTGCCAAGTCAAGGGCGCGAGCGAACTCTGCGCGAGCCTCGAAGCGGCCATAGGGCCAGCAGGCGGCACCGGCGAGCAAAGCGGCTGCGGCTGGGTACGCAGCCCATGCTTGGGACAGTGTGAACGGGCGCCAGCCGTGCTGGTGACTGCGGCAGGCGAGAGGCCGTGGACGTCGGTAGTTGCCCCGGCCAGCGCGGAAACGGTCAATATCGCGTGCAGTGATGCCTCGCGGGCGGATTTGCCGGAAGTGCATGAATCCGTCCCTCAGACAGGGCAATCTTCCCTGCAACTATTGCGTCGGGTCGGCTCGCCCAGCGCAGAGGGCTTGGATGCCTATCGCGCGGATGGCGGGCTGGTGGCTTGGGATCTGGCGCTTGAGCGCGGTGCGGATTGGGTGATCGAACAGGTCGAGCAGTCCAACCTCGTGGGCAGGGGCGGGGCGGCATTTCCAACCGGTCGGAAGTGGCGTGCCGTGGCCCAAGCCAGCGGCCCGAAGTACGTTGTCTGCAATGCAGACGAGTCCGAGCCGGGCACCTTCAAGGATCGGGTCTTGATGGAGGGCGACCCGTTTGCGGTGGTCGAGGCGATTGCGATCGCGGCATTCGCAACCGGTTGCGAGCGGGCCTACGTCTATGTCCGAGGGGAGTACCCGGACGCAACCCAGCGAATGCGGTCCGCGATCGAGGCGTTCGACTCGGCGGGCCTGCTGGAACGGGCGTGTCCGATCGAGATTCGCCGGGGTGCCGGGGCTTACATTTGCGGCGAAGAGACCGCACTGTTCAACTCGGTCGAGGGTTTTCGCGGCGAGCCCCGCAACAAGCCGCCGTACCCGACCGAATCGGGGCTGTTCGGGCGGCCGACGTTGGTCAACAACGTGGAAACTCTGGCAAATGTCGTGCGGATTTTGCCTCAGGGTGGTCCAGCTTATGCGGCTGTGGGTACGGAGCGCTCCTCCGGCCCGAAGCTGTTCTGCCTGTCCGGGCATGTTTTGGAGCCCGGTGTCTACGAGGCTCCGTTTGGCGTAACCGTGCGCGAGCTGATCGACCTAGCGGGGGGCGTTAGCGGTACGGGCAAGTTGCAGGCAGTACTAGTCGGAGGGGCCGCCGGAGCGTTCTTGAGCCCCGATGAACTCGACGCTCCATTCACGTTTGAAGGCATGCGGGCGGTTGGCGCGACGGTGGGCTCGGCTGTGGTGATGCCGTTCGATGACAGCGTCGACCTCGGCGCGATCCTGTTGCGCATTGCAGAGTTCTTCCGGGACGAGAGCTGTGGCCAGTGCGTTCCCTGCCGCGTGGGGACGGTACGCCAGGAAGAGTTGCTCGAGCGCCTTCGCGCTGGGCAGTGGATAGGGAGCTTGGACCACGAGCGGCGGCTTTTGCGTGAAATCTCGCAAGTGATGCGTGACGCTTCGATCTGTGGCCTCGGCCATACTGCTGCTAGTGCGGTAGACTCCGCGTTGGAACGGTTTCCGATCTTTCAGGGGGCGGCCCGGTGAGCGACCAGAACCTAGCAGATGCACCAGATCTGAAAGTCCCGGTGCCGCGCGGACCCATCCCGGTCGCGCCAGAACGAGCCCGGCGGCCGTTGGTCGAATTGACCGTAGATGGCCAGGCCGTTTCCGTGCCGGAGGGCTCGACGCTCCTCGATGCCTGCCGACAATGCGGAATTGACACTCCGACCTTGTGTTACGTCGAGACGCTCACGCCGGTGAATGTGTGCCGTGTGTGCGTGGTGGAATTGGAGGGCTCGCGGACTTTGGTGCCGGCCTGCTCGCGCAAGGCCGAGCCTGGCATGGTGATACGGACCGACTCCGAGAGGGTGCGCCTCAGCCGGCGAATGGTTTTGGAGTTCCTTGCCTCTAGCACTGACACAACCCAGTCGCCTGACCTATGCCGCTACTCGGAGGGCTACGGTGCCGACCCGGGCCGTTACGGAGAGAGGGACACCCAGGCGGAGTCTACCTCGCAGCCCGTCAAGGTCGACAACGAACTCTACGTCCGCGACTACGCAAAGTGCGTGCTGTGCTACAAGTGCGTCGAAGCTTGTGGCGATGACGCCCAGAACACATTTGCGATTGCCGTGGCTGGGAGGGGTTTCGACGCTCACATTGCCACCGAGTTTGACGTGCCCCTGCCCGAATCGGCATGTGTGTACTGCGGCAACTGCATTGCCGTGTGCCCGACTGGCGCCTTGGTCTTCAAGACCGAGCATGAGATGCGGGAGAGCGGGGAATGGGATGAGAGTCGGCAGGAGACCACGGACACGATCTGCCCGTATTGCGGTGTCGGCTGCACGCTCTCGGTACATGCCCAGGACAACCAGATCGTGAAGGTGACCTCTCCGTTGGATCAAGAGGTGACCTCTGGCAATCTGTGCATCAAGGGCCGGTTCGGATGGCACTTCACCACTGGACCTTCGGCGACCACCGCTGACGCTGCCAAGGAAGAAGACTAGTTTCCGTGCATGGGCCGCCGCTCGGGCTCGCGCTCGATTGCCGCCAAATTGACTGGTGGCGTACCCGACCAGCTTTCGCCGAGTTGCAAGTCTAAGCTCAATCGGCAAGAATATGCGGCCATGAAGAAGATCCTCGCCGTAGCGCTGGGAGCCCTAGCTGCGCTAGGCATCCGGTATGCGTTGCAAGCTCCCTCGCCCGTGCCTTCGAGCGCTCTTGCTCAAAGCACGGCTAGCAGCGCTTGTGTCGAGTCCAACCGGCTTGTCCTGCGACTGGGTGTTGGCGACGAAGCAGAGACGGATTGGAGCGGCAGCGCGACCGGATGGGTCATCGACGAGAGCACGTCGTGGTCCGCGCAATCGGAGTCGGCCCCGCTCAAACTGGCGGGAGGGGGACGAGTGCCGAGAGTGCTTCCCGCTTCGGTGGATGTGAACATGCCCGCCGGCCCGTGCGGCAGTGCGGCCGATCCGAGCCGCTCCGTGCGAGTTGAAACGCGACAAGGATCTTTCGATGTGGCTGTTGGCGATCTCGCCATGGGACGCAGCGTCCCGATGCTGGGCGGGCGCGTGGAGGTAGCTCTAGCCCCTGCGGACTGGCCCTTGCGGAGTTCCGCTCTCGACGAGGACTTTCCGAACTGCGCCTCGATGCCGGACGAATCTGTCCTCTGCACTTATGTCGAATACGAGCCGGGTGAACCGATCGACGAGGCCAAGGCTCTTGCGGGCGAATTCGATTCGATTGAATTCAGTGGCAACGGCGACCGTGTCGCACTGCTGCATCGCGACCGTGAGGGCTGGCGCGATCGAGTCTATGTCACGTCGGCCGGCAGCGATGTCTGGCAGCCGGTGGTGATGAGCCTGCCCGGTGGCGGTGCCGCCGTGTTGTGGTCAGAGCAGCGCGACGGCAATTGGGACATCTACAGCCGAACCTACTCCTTGTTGAGCGGCGACTTGGGCGCAGAGCGGCGGCACACCACCGATCCCGGCAGTGATTTCAACGTCGCTGCCAGCGGCGGGCATTTCGCTTGGCAGGGCCGACGAGGTGGCCAATTCGACGTCTTTGCGAGCCAGTTCAATGGCTCGCCTGTGCGTGTGTCAACGAGCGCGGCCAACGACTGGCGGCCATCGATTGCAACCGATTCAGCAGGCAAATCTTGGGTGGCTTGGGACACCTACGACAGTGGCAACTATGACGTCTACCTGCGGCGCTTCGAAGATGGCGAGCTAGGCCAGCCGATAGCGGTTGCCGCTTCGCCTCGCTTTGAGGCCCGAGCGTCGGTAGCCGTGGACTCGATGGACCGGGTCTGGGTCGCGTTCGAGGATTCCGACGAGGGCTGGGGCAAGGACGCAGGAGACCGCTGGACTGGCCAGCAGGCCGCGTCGATGTACGTCAACAAGAACATCCTCGTGCGCGTCTGGGACGGCGAATTGAAGCAGACACAGCTTCCGCCAAAGGCGCCGACAGTGGACTACTTCCACGACGACACGCGGGTGGCGACCAGCCAAAGGCACAAGATCAGCATTCCGGTCATGGCGTTCGATGGCGCGGGGCGAGCGTGGCTGCTCTACCGCAAGCACCCGTTACAGACGGGGCGGGGCGAGCGCTGGCGCAGCTATGGCGCCTTCTACCACCAAGGGGCATGGTCGGAGCCGATTTCACTCGGTTCGTCGGATCACCTCTTGGACCGGGAGCCCGGCTTGGCCATGCTGGCTGACGGATCCTTGCTGGCGGTGTTTGCCGGCGACAAGCGCCTGCAGGCACGGAGTCGCGAGGACAGCGATCTGTTCGAGGCAAGACTGGTGGCGAGTCCTGCAGCCTCGGACGCGGAACTGGTATCCGCCGATGCTAGCCAGCCGGAGTCTTCCCGGCCGGCGGTGCATCCGGACGAAGCGGGGCAGATCGCGGAAATCCGGGGCCGGCGGGTGCAACTCGGCGGCAAAAGCTTGCAGTTCCTGCGGGGAGAATTTCATCGCCACACCGAGTTCTCGTCGCACCGGGATTGGGACGGGCCATTCGAAGAAGTCTGGCGTTACGGGCTCGACGTGGCAGGCATGGACTGGATCGGTGCCGGCGATCACGACTACGCCGTCGGGAAGGACTACATGTGGTGGTTGCAGCAAAAGGCGGGCGACATTTACAACGCACCGGGATCCTTTAGCGCCATGTATTCGTACGAGCGCAGCGTCAGCTACCCGAGCGGCCACCGCAATGTCATCCTGCCGCGTCGGGGAATCCGCCCGTTACCGCGCATGACGGGCAAGGCGCTCGTCGAAGGAACCCCTGAGGACGGCTCGCCCGACATCCAGAACCTGTTTGCCTACCTGCATCACTTTGAAGGCATCTGCTCCTCGCATACTTCTGGGACGAACATGGGAACGGACTGGCGTGATGGCGACATCGAGGTCGAGCCCGTGGTGGAGCTGTTTCAAGGACACCGACAGAGTTATGAGGTTTCGGGCGGGCCGCATGCCGCGACCGGGCCGGAGGATACGATCCAGGGCTATCGCCCTGCGGGCTTTCTCTGGGAGGCCTTCCAGAAGGGTCGGCGGCTGGGCTTCCAAGCGAGCAGCGACCACGTCTCCACGCACGCACATCAGCTATGCCATCGTGTTGGCCGAGGAGCACTCGCGGCAGGGTGTCATCGATGCCTTCAAACGGCGCCACTCGTACGCAGCGCACGACAATATCGCCTTGGTCGTGCGCTCGGGGGATCATCTGATGGGGGACGAATTTACCTCCAGCACGCTTCCTCGCTTGCGAATCGTCGCCGACGGCACAGCCCCGATCGACAGCGTCGAGGTGATTCGGCAGGTGGGCTCCCAGGTGCCCGAGGTGGTGGCATCGATGGAGCCGAAAGCCATGTCCGTCGACTTGGACTGGTCCGATCCGGCGGCCGTAGCTGGCGAGTGGAACATGTACTACGTTCGCCTGAGGCAGCGCAACGAGGCGATGGCGTGGGCCAGCCCGCTATGGGTGCGATACCAACCCTGATGCGGCGCCGTGCCTGCTAGTAGGCGGTCAGGGCTTGGAATTCGCGGAAGCGCGCCTCGATTCCCTCCATGGACAGATCCCTCAGGCCGGCAACGCCGAACTGCTCGCAGCAAAAGCTGCCCATGATGGACCCGTAGACAACCGCCCGTCGCAGCTCGCGCTGCCAAGCACTGGGGTCAGCCAATCTGTCGGCCGCACAGCGGTCCAACCAGCCCATGAAACCGCCTGCAAACGCATCTCCAGCACCGGTAGGGTCAGCGATGTCCGCCAGCGGGTAGGCGGGGACGAGGAAGCAGTTGTCGCCTTGGAACAGCGCGGCCCCGTGCTCTCCGCGCTTGATGACCACCGAGGTTGGCCCCATCGCTTGGATCGCCTTGGCGGCTGCGCGCAGGTTGTTCTGACCCGACAGCTGGCGCGCCTCTTCGTCGTTGATCAGGATTGCGTCCCAGCACTGGATGGTCTGCGCCAGTTCATCGGGCGTGCCTTCGATCCAGTAATTCATTGTGTCGCCGGCGACAAAGCCGCGATTCGTGGCCTGATCGACGACGGACTGCTGCAAGCTGGGCTGGATGTTGCCTAGCAAGATCAGGGGTATGTCGCGGTACGACTCGGGAAGGCGCGGCTGGAAATCGGCGAATACGTTCAGGTCGGTGACCAACGTACGGCGCTCGTTCATGTTCTGGGAGTACACGCCTTGCCAGAAAAAAGTCTTGCCAGAGGCCCGTTCCAAGCCTTCGAGGTCGATATTGCGACGGCGCAGGACGGCTTCGTCTTCCGGTGCGAAGTCGTCGCCGACGATCGCCACTAGGCGCACCTGCGTGAAATGGCTGGCGGCCAGTGCGATGTAAGATCCGGCACCGCCCAGGACCCGGTCTACCTTGCCGCGGGGGGTTTCGATGCCGTCATAGGCGACGGAGCCAACAACAAGTACGGACATGGACTGAGAGAGAGGCCTTAGATGTACTTGCCAGCGAGTACGGCGTATTTCTCGCGGGCATGGTCCGAAATGGCGCTACGGTCCGAGATAATTGCGTTCTTCAGCGCCGAAGCGTACGGGCTGGGCGTCGTGGGGATGTTGCGGACAGCTTCGACCGCGACTTGTTGGGCGTGAGCGGCGTTCTTGGTCAGGTACTCGATGACCGTGTCGACCGTCACTGCGTCGTGGTCTGGATGCCAGCAGTCATAGTCGGTGACCATAGCCAGCGTGCAGTAGGACATCTCGGCCTCTCTGGCCAGCTTTGCCTCTTGGAGATTGGTCATGCCGATGATGTCGAACCCCCAGCTGCGGTATGTGTTGGACTCGGCCAGCGTGGAGAACGCAGGCCCTTCCATGCAACAGTAGGTCCCGCCGCGATGGACGGTCACGCCAACCTTGCGGCAAGCTTGCTCGGCGACATCGGTCAGCGTGGCGCAAATGGGATGGGAAAAGGTGATGTGCGCCACCAACTCCTCGTCGAAGAATGTGGAAGCCCGCCCGCGAGTGCGGTCGAAGAACTGGTCGGGCAGCACGAAGTGCAGCGGCTCGAGTTCCTCGCGGAGCGAGCCGACGGCGCTGAACGAAAGGACATACTCGACACCGAGCTGTTTGAGTCCGTGGATGTTGGCGCGAAAATTGAGATTGGAGGGCATGATGCGGTGGCCGCGGCCATGCCTGGCCAAGAAGGCCACTTCCCGTCCGGCGATGCGCCCAACCACGTACGCGTCGGACGGTGCTCCCCACGGCGTGTCGACCCGCACCTCTTTGCGATCCTCGAGCGGGTCCATGGCGTAGAGGCCGCTGCCCCCGATAATTCCGATCCGTGGGTGCATGAATTGACCATTGTAGTGGACGGATTCAGAGCCTCTGGTTGTCACGGCGGGTGGCTTAGCGCTGAACCTGTACGCCAGTTCGCGAGAGTTGCAATCTATTGGGATTGCTAGGCTGGAAATCCCCAATGGACCAAGACCTAGTCCTTGTCAGCGCCTTAGCGCTATTCTGCCTCCGCGACGCTCGCCTGATCGTTTCACGTCCCGGGCTGCTGTTCGCTCTTGTCCCACTGCTCCTCCTAGCGGCTGGGGCGTGCGGTGTTGTTGCCGAGAACCTCTCTGCACAGAGGGCAGTGGAGTTGCTAGGAGATCCGCGGCTTTGGATCTGCGCGATGCTGCTGCATGCGGCGCTGGCATTCTGGGCGGCGCGCAAGTTTCGGCGAGGAGCGATCGCCGATTGGATCGCAGTGGCGCCAACGCCGATTACGGTTATTGGGCTGACGCTGGTATCAAGGATCGTCTTGGTTCATTGGGACGGTGTCGATGGCGTTGTGGTGGGACTGGCGCTCGGAATTGGCTACGGTTTGGTAGTGGGCATACTAGCCTTGGCGGTCCGGCCGAGACGGGATGGCCCGGCGGCTCTGCGATTCTCCTCTCTGACCCACCTCACTGCGTTGATGCTGGTGCCCTCTTCAGCGGTCTTGGACACTCCGCTCGCTATGCAGCCGGCTCATTGGGAGCGAGCGGCTCTAGTGTTGGCCTCGGTTGTAGCGCTCGTGGCCGCCTCGTTCTTCTGGCACCGGTCTCGAAGAAGGTAGCTCATTCCTGCCAGGTCACGCTGACAGGGGGCGTGCGGCTGCACTGAATGCTCTCGGTCATGCCTGCTGAAATCGTGGCACAGGCCGTGTCGGTCGCGGTGCGCACTGCTTCCTCCTCGCTTGTGCCCGAAGCAGTGGCGCAGTTGGTGCGGCCTTGGAATTCCATGCATACCTCGCAAGTGAACTGGCGCAGTCCCATCGACGAATATACGATCACTCCTAGTACCGCCACGATGAAGAGGATGGCGGCTATCACCGGTTTTGACATTGCCTGCCAATTGTAGCGACGGACGCATGGACTGCGTTCGCGTGTCGGAGGGACCAGCTTGCGCAACGGCAAGCATTAGTGCGCGGGATGCGAGGAACTCAGATCCTTCGTTGCGAAGTAGCCGGTCCAATCCAAGTTCCTGATTCTCACAGCCAACGGCCACGCGGCCCAGAGTGAGTCATGCGCAGCATTCGGCGACACCCGCGAACTGCACGAACCAGGTCGTGGTGCGGCGATAAGGCCCACCATGCGTGTTCAGGGAAGTTGAAACGCTACGCTTAGCTTGGCCTTGACCGCGACGGGCTGACCGTTCAAGCGCGCTGGCTCGTACCGCCACTGCGACAGCGCGGCCCTTGCTGCGGTTACGAGCCGCTCGTCAACGATTGAGTTCACTGGAGCAAGGCCACTCAGTGCGCCATCCCTGTCGATCACAGCTTCGAACAGCGCCGTACCCTCGATGGCTTCGCGTTCAACATCCGGAGGGTACAGAGCCGGAACGTGGTGTATGAGTCTTGCCTTTTGGACGTTCCCACCCACGCGGATCCTCCTTCGTGGTGCTTTGGGCAGCGCTGGGTCCGGGACTCGACTCTCCCCGGAGACTACCACCGCCTCGATGATTGGCTGGATCCCCAACTTGAGTTCAATGTGCTGATCAGTTGTCAGGCTGACGTTCTGGCGATGCGGTACGAATTCGATTGGTCCGACTACCTCGACCTCGTACGAATCCGATGGCTTGAGATCCCCAAGTCGAAACGATCCATCGCCGCCTGCTGTGGTGGCCTCGGTTACTCCCAGGTTCGCCTCGGTAACGACCACCGAAGCCCAGGGAACGCGTGCTCCGCTCGGGTCTTCAACGGAGCCCGAGAGCGTGACCGCTCCCTGCTGGCCGAAGGTGACTGATCCGCAAGCTATCGCCAGCGCGATTGGTACTAGGCCAATGGCACTGCGAGCCACCCGGAAAATCTCATTGGATGGAGGATTGTGATCCAGGCACGACATGGGAATTGGTGCGGCGGGAGTCGGCTGTCGCGGTGCCATACTCGAGTTGCCTTGCGCATCTTCAACACCGAAGGCCCGGTTTTCGCCAAGGATCACTATTGTATTCCTCCGCTGGAACGCGTTGACCTTGACGAGATCCTGACGCTGATTGACTGGAAGAAGTATCTTGTCCTGCACGCTCCGCGCCAGTCGGGCAAGACATCGATGCTCAAGGCCTTGGCTGAACTGCTCAATGGCGAGGGAACTTACCGCTGCGTGTACATGAATGTGGAACCCGCACAGGCGGCGCGCCAGGATGTGGACAAGGCCATCCCGTGGGTCGTGGGCGAGTTGGCCCTCCGTGCGCGCGAGACTCTGCAGGACGATTTGGTGGACGAAATCTGGAGCCAAGTCTCGGATCGCGTTGGGTCAGGATTGTTGTTGAAGGAAGTCTTGGTGCGATGGTCCAAGGCTAGCCCCAAGCCGCTGGTCTTACTGATTGACGAAATCGACACTATGGTTGGCGATTCGCTCATTTCGGTGCTGCGGCAGCTGCGCTCGGGATACGACATGCGACCGGAGAGTTTTCCGCAGAGCGTGATTCTGTGTGGCGTGCGCGATGTGCGCGACTACCGCATTTTTCCTGCCACGGACCAGAACTACACCAGCGGCGGCAGCGCGTTCAACATCAAAGCGGAATCACAGCGGATCGAAGATTTCTGCGAGCTCGAAGTGCAGGCGCTGCTAGCTCAGCACACAGCCGAGACCGGCCAAGAATTCGAAGTCGCAGCCGTCGAGCGAATCTGGGCGCTGACCCGTGGGCAGCCATGGCTGGTCAACGCGCTTGCGCAGCAGATGTGCTTCAAGGACAAGGCTGGGCGTGACCGTAGCGCTGCGGTCGGCGCGGACGCTGTCGAGGTTGCCAAAGAGGTGCTGATCGTGAACCGCGTCACGCATCTCGACCAGCTGGCCGCCAAGCTCAAGGAAGATCGCGTGCGACGCGTCATCGAGCCCATGTTGGCTGGGCGGGAGACCCAGTCCTACTCGAGCGAGGACTTAGATTACGTGCGGGATC
The DNA here is from genome assembly GCA_965207255.1 of Bryobacterales bacterium. Taxonomy (GTDB): domain Bacteria; phylum Acidobacteriota; class Terriglobia; order Bryobacterales; family UBA6623; genus VXMF01. Next base: position 5,724,906 of record OZ242276.1, read on the forward strand.
TCGGATTGGTTGCGGCGGATGATCCGGTGCGCATGGCGAATCCAATCTATGCAGAAGTCGTCCCGCGCCAACTTAGCTATGCGCTGCAATCGGGCCTGCAGCAAGTCACGGCGTGGTATGTCGATGCCGCGGGCGAGCTGAACGTGCATAGTCTGCTAGAAGGGTTTCAAGGATTCTATCGAGAGAACGCCGAACATGCCGTGCAGCGCTTCGACTACGGTGGTGAGGCTGGCTTGCAGTTGTTATTGCAAGCGTGGCTGCAAAAGGTGGTTGACAGTGGCGGCCGCATCGAGCGCGAGTACGGCTTGGGGCGCGGGCGCACGGACTTGCTGATTCTATGGCCCATGGGCGGCACGGAGGACCCGCGCCGGGTGGCCAAGCATGTGATCGAGTGCGAGGTCTTGCGCTCTGGGCGCAGCTCGGACACCACCATGAGAGAAGGGCTGCGGCAGACAGCCGGGTACATGGACCGGTGCGGCGCGGATTCGGGGCACTTGGTGATCTTTGACCGACGGCCAGACAAGACGTGGGAGGAGCGGATCTTCCGCCGGGATGAGCGTTCGGACGATGGGGCGATCACTGTCTGAGGCATGTGAGCAGGGCCGGCTACTCGTAGGCACACGACTGGTGGGCTAGGATCAGATGCACCCGCCGGCGCACGTAGCGACCTGAACTCGCACGCGATCAAGTCGCTCTACGGGACGTATCCGGCAACCGAAGCGCGGGTCCTCGCCAAGCGCCTAGAAATCCATCGCATCCCCCAAGCATGGCAGTTGGCTCGACCTCGCGGAAATCGAGTTGAGCGCTCTGTGCGGTCAAGGCATCATCCAACGCCGCCGGAAGGATCGGAGGCCTTCGCAAGGATGGACGCGAGAGTGTTGGCGACCAAGCCCTGCTGCCTCTGCGCGGCGGAACACTTGTGGAAACCGAAGAGGCGGTACGATCATTAGTAGTATGGCTGCTCTACCTCAAGATACCCAAGCACCGGATTTCAGGCTACAGGACGCCGAAGGCGAGGAGTTTCATCTCTACACCGCTCTTGAGTCAGGGCCGGTGCTACTGACATTCTTCAAGACAAATTGCCCTACCTGCCAGTACGCACTACCGTTCTTGAACCGCTTCACGTCAATGTTGGACGGTGCCGCCGCCGTGGCGGTGTCGCAGGACAGCCCGGCGGATGCGGAGCTTTTCAATGCCGAGTGCGGCTACACCACCAGACAGGTGTTTGATGACGAGGAAAACAGATTCGAGGTTTCCGACGCGTATGGTCTGACCAATGTCCCGACGGTGTTCTTAGTCGGACCGAACGGTCGTATCGAGCACACTATGGTGGGTTGGTCAAAGCCGGAGGTCGAAGATTTGGCTAGCAAACTGGGGGTGGGTTCGCCGTTCCGGCCGGGCGAGGATGTCCTCGTTTACAAGCCGGGTTGAGGCTCCCGGAACTAGCTCCGGTCCGGAGCTTCCCGGTCGTCCCGATTCTTGTGGCCCGCCAAGCCCGACGGGTTTTCATGCACCCGTTCTCGGCGACCATGCCGCAGGGTGGATGCTAGCCCGACAGACGATTCGCCATAGCGATCGCGCAGCGAATCGACGGCTTGCAGGGCCTTGGTCCACTTGGTACTGGAATCTGCATCGAACAGCCGAGGCTGTGATTGTGGTGCCTCCTGCAGCGAGCCGACATAAACGCCGAGCAGTCGCACAGCTTTTCCGCGGACATAGTTGCGTTCAAATAAGGCTCGGGCGGTTTGTAGCAGGACGCTGTCCAATTGGGTAGGTTCGTCTAGGGTCTTCGCCCTTGTATGGGTGGAAAAATCGGAATAGCGGACCTTGATCTGCACCGTCTTGGCCCACAGCTGGTGCTCGCGTAGGCGCCGTGCCACCAACTGCGTGAGCTTCGCGATGGTTGCGCTGACCAGCACTGCATCGAGCGTGTCTTCTGGGAATGTCGTCTCGTGGCTGATGGACTTCGGATTGGTTTCTGCCGCAAATTCTTGGCTGAACCAAGCCCCGGCGTCACGACCGAGCGCCTTGCCCGCTAGAGCCAGTCCCGCCTTGCCAAGGTGAGACTCCAGAAAGGATTCGCCTCGTTTGGCAGCCTGGCCAATGGTATGGATGCCTAGCGCCGCGAGTTTCTCTCGCGTCACCCTGCCTACGCCCGGGACTCGGCCGATATCGAGCGGAGCCAAGACTTGGGGCTCCCGGCCAGGCTGAACATACAGGATGCCATTCGGCTTCGCCATGGCGGAGCAGATCTTCGCGACCAGCCGAGATGTTCCGATGCCGATCGAACAGGGCAGGCCGGTCTCGCCCTTGACGGCCTCGTGCAAGCCATGTGCCGCCGCGAGTGGTGGCCCTAGCAAGCGCTCGGTTCCGGTGAGGTCAAGGTAGGCCTCGTCAATGGACGCCATCGACACCAGGGGCGAGAATCGCTTCAAGGTCTCGCCAATGCGCTTCGAATACTCTAGGTATTGTTCTGGATGTCCCTCTAGAAAAATAGCTTGTGGACACTTGCGCGAAGCTTCGCGCAGCGGCATGGCCGAGCGTACGCCGAACTTACGGGCAGCGTAGGATGCCGCGGCGACCACACCGCGCTCACCGGGTTTACCGCCTACCACGACTGGGCGCCCCTTGAGTGAGGGGTCGGAGAGTTCTTCCACGGACACAAAGAAGGCGTCCATGTCGACGTGGAAGATCACTCTCCCGCTGGCATCGTTGCTCATCGTCGGCTAACGTGCTTATTGTCTGCGATAAAAAAGCGAAGATCAAGCTCTTGTGCCTTGCGGATGCCGATTCTTCTCGTCGTTGCAATGGAGACGTTGGGCTTGTTGTGCCGCACACGGATGCTGAGCGTCTCGCCGAGTAGGTCCGAGCCGTAGGCCTCCATTCCGATCCCCAGTGCTTGGGTCAGCTTCGCTGGTCCGCTGGCGATCTGCTCTACGCGGCGGGCAGCTGCGCGCCGCGAGCGCATCACTTCGATTCCGCAGATTGGTTCCAATGCGCGGATCAGCACACAACCGGGTGTGCCATCGGGCTCAGCCACTACATTCAAGCAGTGATGCAAACCATAGATTCTGTAGACATAAGCATGGCCGGGGTCGCCGAAAATCACTCGCGTGCGCGGTGTCTGGCCCGCGCTGCTGTGCGCGGCCGGATCGTTCCGGCCGAGATAGGCTTCTACCTCAACGATCACCCCTGCCAATAGACCCTCGGCGGTACTATGCAGCAAGATCGTTCCGAGCAGACTTCTCGCCACCTCCGCGGTAGGGCGAGCGTAGAACGATCTAGAGGGTACCCGTGTTATTGCCAGCAACTCCGCGGGACGGACCTCGGGCATGGTTCTTGGGCGTGCCTAGGCTGCAAGGCCTAGTCGTCGCAACAAGGCTTCGGGGTCTGGGTCACGGTCCATGAACGCCCGGAACAGCTCTTCGGGTTCGGCACTGTCGCCCTTTTCCAAGATGTTGCGACGGAATGCCTCGCCGGTCTCAGAGTTGAAGATGCCTTCGTGGGCGAAGCGCGTGAAGGCATCGGCATCCAGCATCTCTGACCACTTGTACGAGTAGTAGCCGGCGCCATAGCCGACCGGACTGGAGAACAGGTGCGTGAAGCCTGCAACCATCGCGTAGTCTGCGGGCAGTGCCGTGGGAGCGTGAGTCTGCAGGATGTTGCGCGAGTACTCCACAACGTCGCCGTCCCCCTCTGGATCGAACTCCATGTGCAGCGAGAGGTCAAGCGTGGCGAAGCCCACTTGTCGCATTTGCGCATTCGCACTACGGAAGTTCTTGGCTTTCCGCATCTTCACGAACAGCTCTTCCGGGATCGGTTCACCTGTCTCGTGGTGCTTGGCGAACATGTCGAGAGCCGTGCGTTCCCAGCACCAGTTCTCCATGATTTGTGAGGGCAGTTCCACCCAGTCCCAGGCGACATTCGTGCCGGCGAGGCTCTTGACCTCCACCTTGCTGAGCAGATGGTGCAGCAGGTGTCCGAACTCGTGAAAGATCGTCTCGACCTCGCGATGGGTCAGCAGGGCGGGCTTGCCACCAGTTGGCGGAGTGAGGTTGCCACAGTTGAGTCCGAGATGGGGAGAGAAGCCGTCGCCGGTCGGCTCTCCGGTGATCAGCGAATCCATCCAGGCCCCCCCGCGCTTGTTCTCGCGGGGGAAATAGTCGGCATAGAAAGAGCCAAGATGGCTGCCATCGGCGTCGAGAAGGGCATAGGAGTCGACCCGCTCGTCCCATACGGACACTCCCTCGCGCCGCTCGATCGTGACGCCGAAGAGTCGCTGCGCCACATGGAAGAGTCCTGCCAAGACACCCTCGTAGGGGAAATAGGGGCGTAGGTCTTCTTCGTCGAAGTCGTAGCGCTCTTTGCGCAGCCGTTCCGCTTGGTAGGCCACGTCCCAAGGTGCTAGGTCGCCGCCGCTGAACTCGCTCAGTTCCTTGTTCTCCCGCTCGAACGCCGCTTGTGTGCGCCGCCTGAGTTCGTTGACAAAAGTCAGGGCATGCGAGCCGGCCTTTGTCATGCGATCTTCCAGCACTAAGTCCGCGAAGTGCGAATAGCCGAGCAGTTCCGCCTTCTCTTTGCGGAGTGCCAAGATCCGACCAATGTTTTCGCGGTTGTCGAATTCGCCGAAAGCGGCTCTTCGCGAGAACTCTCGGTACATCGTCTCGCGCACGGCTGCGTCGTCGAGATAGGTCATGACAGCCATGTAACTCGGTGCCTGCAGGGTGAAACGCCAGCCCGACACTCCCTTGCTCTGGGCGCTCTCGCGTGCCGCTTCAACGGCTGTGGCGGGTAGGCCCGCGAGCCCGGCCTCGTTGTCGATGATCAGTTCGAAGGCGTTGGTCGCGTCCAGCACGTTCTCGGAAAACTTGGTCGTCACCTTGGCAAGTTCGACGTTGATCTCCAAGAGCCTCGCCTTACCTTCTGGATCGAGGTCGGCTCCGCTGCGACGAAAGCCGTCCATGGTCTTTTCCAGAAACCGCTTCTTCGTAGGGGAGACAGATTGGGCTTCGGGTGATGCGGCGAACGCCTTGAGGTGCTTCCAGACACCCTCATTGAGCGGGATGCTGGCAAAGAATGCGCTGACCTTCGGTTGCACACTGTTGAAAGCGGTGCGCAGTTCGGGATAGGTGGCAACCGATTCCAAGTGTCCGACCACGCCCATGGCGTAGCCAAGCCTTTCGCCGAGAGATTCCAACGCTCCGAGTGTGCTGGCGTATGTGGCTGGCCGGGAATCTTCGACCAGAGCGGTCAGCCCAGTCTTGGCCTCAGCCAACAAGTGGTCGATGGCCGGCTCAACATGCTCAGCGCGGATCGCCTCGAACGGAACGTCGAACTGGATTTCGACCAACGGGTTTGTCATGGGAACCTGAATCCAGCGTATCAGCGTTCTGGGCGGTTACCGTGCGATTCCCAAGGGCAGGGCATTCGTGCCGCAACGGCGCGCTTGCTCCTACATCAACGCTAGCGGCGGTTTCGTGGCTCGTCGGCCTCGTTGCAGCGTTGCGTGAGAAGCATCCGCTCGCTCTCGGCGACGCCCTCGACCTGCCCGCAACTGCTGTACCGGCGACCTGTACAGCTCTTGGATTAGCAACCTTACCCGATCAAGAGCGCGAGCTTTTCCTTGACCTCGCACAGCACCCGATGAGGAGCTGGGACTGCCAGTCGGGCCTGTCGTGCGCGCCAATCCAAACTCCTCACTTGGTCGGCGAGAACAACTCCCTTAACGGGACCAGCCGGGGGAAGCAATACCTCGAACGGGTAGCCCTTTACGGAGGATGTTATCGGACAGAACACTGCCAGGTTCGTGACTTCGTTGTAGCTGCGCGGACTAAGAACCAAAGCGGGACGATGCCCGGCCTGTTCGTGTCCGGCTTGTGGGGAGAAGTTGAGCCATACAATGTGACCCGCGTCCGGAACGTATGGTGTCGCTACCACTGTTCCCGGCCACGGCTTCCACCGATTTCTTGCTCGGCGTGCAGGTTGTCCGCCGTCACTTCGGAAAGCAAGTCGGACAAGTTGTTGACCTGCTTGCGCAAGACGACCTGATCGCCAACCGAAGTAATCTCGATGGCAGAGCCCTCCGAAACCCCCCATTGGCCAGCAATGGCCTTTGGAATGCGGACAGCTAGACTGCTGCCCCACTTGCCCACCCGCATGTTTGTGCCCACCAGGTTACCTCCAAGAGAATCTATATTATATATCTTGGCTGAGAAGAGTTTGCCAATTCCAGAGCCAGCACCTGTATTGGGAGTGGGTTGGCCTACAGCCATCCAGCAAAGGCCCAGCAGATTGCCGACCCTTCCCAAAGGCATGTGTTAACGCCCGACGAATACATCCGGCGATGTTGAGACATGTGGACGCCGTCGTCACGGCCAAGAGCAGGCACTTGGGGCTAGAAGAGGCATCTGGAACCGAGAGGGGCGGAAGACATCTTGTGCAGTCTCGAGGTCCAAGCGAGTGGAGGCCGGTCACCACGAACATGCCGCTCAAGGACTCGAATGCCCTCCTAGGCGCCTGCGGTCAGGCCGAATCCTTCCCGGCAAACCGCAGCACGGCGTAGATTTCGTTGTGAGAGATCGCTTCTCTACTCATGCTCTGTCCCATGAGTTAAATACAGCGATCCCCATGAACTCGAGGTCCCGAGTGTTGCGCGTTGCAACCGCCATGCCTCGGGAGTGAGCAATCGCAGCAATTTGGCCATCGGCTTGAGGAATCGGACGCCAAATGGCACGGCGCGCCGCGACGGTCTCCGCGCTGGCGCGTGCCGCGTCTCTGTCAAATGGCAATACTCGTCCTGCAACACGCTTTCAAGAGCCCGCTCGCAAGCCTGTGCGAGGCCCTCGCCGGAGTCTGCCTGAGGCAGCGGCGCCGATGCTGGTTAGGATCTCCACTTCCGTTACCGCCGCCATGAACAGATCTCGTGGCGCCGGTCGTCCATTCAGGCAAGAACCGGTGCGCTCGGTTCGGTGCGCATCAGCGTCAAAACGACATTAGAGTCGATCATCACCATCGCCACTGCCTCATTCGAAGCGCGGCGGATCACGCATCAGTTCGCGCGGCAGCAACTCCAGCTCAATGTCGCTGAAGGGCTTGAACACATCATGGATCGCCGTCCCTAACCCCTCCACCGGAGCGTGCTCTTCATCTGCCGTGTCGGTACGGATCAGCCGTGCCTCTTCTTCGACCTCAGAGTGTGCCATTCCACTGCAACGATAGCACCAGCCTGTATTCTATGGCTCGAACACGGTCTTCCGACTCAGGCAGGCCCGCTTCACGGTCCGCAGCCGCCCATCGTCGTCGTAACGGCGCCCTTGATCGCGTTCGTCGTCTGCAGATTCTGACAATGCCAGAACGGGTTGTCATAAAGCGTCGGCAACCCCTCGAGATCCCTCGCTACGCACTCCGCCACCAGCAGGTACTCCCGCCTCCACGCTCTCTGAGAATGCTCGAACGCGTTCGAGATGGCGGGTACTCATCGATGGTCCTTCCAGTGTGACTGTACGGCCACGCTCGAGGATGGGGTCGAGAATTCTTCACCGGGATCCAAGCCATGCAGCACGTGGCCCCAGATCGCTGTATTGGTTAGCTCTAGTCGTCTATCGGGCCGCTCAGGGGATCAACGACATTCATGAACGGGAACCGGCGAAAATCGGTGTCCCTTGTGCAGATTCTACTGATGCCGTGCTCGCGCATGATGACTGCTGCGTGCAAGTCATGGGCAAGATTGCCACGAGCATCTGGGTGTTCCGATGCAGTTTGGGCGAACACTCTCGCGTGACTGGGTGTTGCCGTGAGGACTTGGAAGCCCGGCGATGACAGGAGTGGTTCAAGATAGCCGAGAGCCGATAGCAGGGACCATGGCGATGTTGGTGCGTTCGCGTGCGTAGTCACCCTGAGGGATTCGTAGCAGATGCACTCCACGTGACGAATGATTCCGATCCATTCCCGCGAACCCGCAAAATCATATCGCGGTAGACATCGTGGAACGGCGAGTCCTCGTCTACGGCATAGACGAGCACATTGGTATCGAAGACCAGCACTCACGCCTCGTCCAACACTTGATAGAGCGCTTCGCGGTCGGCGATATCGACCCGAAAGCCCCCGCTTCGCCAAGTAGGAATCGGGGCGAGTTGCTTCGGGGCGGTTCCGGCTGGCTCAGGTATTGCTAGGCCGAGTCGCCGTATCGCGTCCACAAGGCCCGACATCGTGGTCCTCTGCCGTTCGGCCTCTTCTCGTAGGCGCTGCGCTACAGATTCATCAATCTCAAGCGTCGTTCTCATCTTGAGTCACTATGCTCCATTCAGGTCCTCGCCCGTGACCGGAGGTTTCGAGTTGCTCCTTTGCCTGCCAGAGCAGGATAGGCGGGAGGTCTCGTAAGTGTCCGCGCCCCGCCTCGATGCGCGAGACTATGCGCCGCACCAAGCTGCGGTCAAGCAGGATATTCCGCTGAGCAGTGGCCGAGGGCCCCCGTCGGACGATTCCGAGTGAGCCACATTCGACGCGGCCCTGCCAAGAACGGACGATGGGCAGGTCGTTTCGCTGCCTTGCCTCAGGGCAAAATCGCAGTCGTGATCGAGACGGTGCAGAACTTCGGCGCCCGGCCGAGAACCAATGCCGCCCTTGATCTCTTGGTCTTGGCGATGTGCTGATCCGTCTAGGTCTCGTCGCCTGAGAGGCGGGGTGCCGCCTTGGTGCCCTGCGTCTGGGCCATCCCGACGAGTCGACCCACGACACGGCGGCAGCACGAGGTGCCGCTGGCCCTGCGAAAGCCGCGGCCCGCTCGGCTACAGTCGTAAACACCTCGGTGCGGAAGCGCTACCCTCAGGAAACGGCGCTCGCTTGCGCAAGACACTCGGGGGGCGCTCTAGCAATCTGTCCCGCAGGAAGCCTCCAAGAGGGGGAATGGACTGCTCAGCGCGGGCGTCTGAACGGTCCTGCACAGGTCACGGCACCGGATGCGGCTTGGCCGCACTCAACCCCGCTTTCGAAGTCAACCTCACAGAGATCTCCACTTGCATACCCATCCTGTCCCCGGCGTACGACACCTCTGCACTTCCACTAGACTCGCACTATCTGTCGCACAAGGCACTCTCGTCACCAAGCCGTAGGTTTTCGGATGTTGGTGCCGGGGATCGGGTCTGGCAGTTGCGAGTGCCGCAAGCCACTGGCTCGGATATGGCGCACAAAGTCGGCGTGTTTCTTTAGCTGCTGCGAAGGTCTCCCTGTGCCTGGGGTTACTAGCCCGATCCGCTTGCCATGCTGCTCACGCACGAGACGCATGGCCTCGGCGATGTCGCTATCGTTACTCACCACCACTCCGCAGTCGTAAGAGTCGAGCCATCCGTCGTTCAGCAGATGCACAGCGAGATTGACGTCAGATCCTTTCTATTCGGTCTTGATCACCTCTACCGTCTGCCGTCCACCCAGCGGCGGCGCGAGTGCCGCTCGCACTGTGTGTCTGAGAAAATATCCAAAATACGCCTCCACTTCCGGTCGGAACTGTTGGAGAGCCCGGAGATACGTGTCTTGGCGCTGGTGCTTCGACGGGTCAGACGGTACTCCCGAGACTCTCGCGGTGAAGTACTTTACCTTAAGCCCAACTTACCCCTCCAGTAACTAGACGGTCAATTTCGGACCCGCGCGGAACTTAGCCCCTAACTTCTTTGTCTTCAAGGGCATTGCGCGATTGCCAAGGCCCGAGCCAGCCGCCCGCGGTCCAATTTCACGCTTGAAGACCTTGAATCCTAGTCATACATTTGTGCTCGATGCGCTTGACAATCTAGAATTTGTGTGCTTTAATCAAAATCAGTTAGCACCATCAACGGTCTCGCTATCCTAGTCATACAATGCACATCACCTCCACCTTCGCCCGCAAGTCCCCCTGCCATCTCCTGCGCGAATCCTACTGGGAACACGGCAAGGTCAAGAAACGCACTCTCGCCAATCTCTCCGCTCTCCCCCAGAACCTCATCGACCTCCTCCGCCTTGCCCTTGCCAACCGCCTCCCCCTCGGCAAAGACGGCTCCGGCCTGCTCCCCGGCCCGGCCCGCCAGCACGGCGCCGTCAGCGCCATCCTCGGCGTCATCCGCCACCTCCGCCTCGACCGCCGCCTGTGCCGCCAGCCCTGCCGCTCCCGTTCCCTCGTGCTGGCCATGATTGCTGCCCGCCTGCTGCGCCCCGGCTCCAAGCTGCGCGTCGAACGCGAACTTGGCCCCGCCGGCCAGTCCACCCTCGCGGCCTTGCTCGATGTCCGCAACGCCTCCGCTGACGACCTCTACGCCGCCATGGACTGGCTCGCCCCACGCCAGCACGACATCGAGCGCCAGCTCGCCGCGGCGCACCTCAAGGGCGCACCTCTCGCCCTCTACGACGTGAGCTCGTCGTACTTGGAAGGCGCGCGCTGCGAACTTGCCGCCCGCGGCTATTCCCGCGACCACCGCGGCGACCGGCCCCAGATCGTCTACGGCCTGCTGTGCAGCCCCGACGGCTGCCCGATCGCCGTGCAGGCCTTCGCCGGCAACACCGCCGATCCGGCCACCCTCGCCGACCAAGTGCACGCCCTGCGCAAGCGTTTCGGCCTGCGCCGCATCGCCTTGGTCGGGGACCGTGGCATGATCGCCCAGACGCGCATCGACGCAGACCTCAAGCCGGCCGGCTTGGACTGGATCTCTGCCCTGCGCAACGACACCATCCGGCGGCTGGCGGACGCAGCTGTGATCCAGCCCGGCCTGTTCGACAGCTGGGGGCTGGCCAGCGTGACGGGCGACGATTTTCCCGGCGAGCGCCTGCTGGTGTGCTGCAACCCGCTAGTGGCGGCCGAGCGGCGGCGCAAGCGCGAGGAGCTGCTGCGGGCGACCGAGCAGGAGGCGGCTCAGCTGGCGGCGCGCTACACGGCTGGCAAGTACGACCGGGACGAGTTCAACCGGCGCCTGGGCGGGCTGCGGCGGCGCAAGATGGGCAAGCACTTCGAGTGGACGTTTGAGGAGGACACGGGGGCGTTTTCGTCGCGGCGCAAGGACGCGTCGATCCAGAACGAGGCGCGTCTGGACGGGATTTACGTGATCCGCACGAGCCTGGAGCAGGAGGCGCTGGGGGACCGCGAGACGGTGGCGGCGTACAAGAGCCTGGCGCGGGTCGAGCGTGCGTTCCGCTCGATGAAGTCGCTGCTGGCGGTGCGCCCGGTGTTCCACTGGAAGGAGCGGCGGGTGCGGGCGCACCTGCTGCTGTGCATGCTGGCTTACTACGTGGAGTGGCACATGCGGCAGCGGCTGGCACCGCTGCTGTTCGCGGATGAGCGGGAGAAGCTGCCCGGGGGGCCGGTCAGCCCGCGAGAGCGGTCGGAGGCAGCGAAGGCCAAGGACCGCACGCGGCGGTCCACGCAGGAGGGCCTGCCGCTGCAGAGCTTCCCGGACTTGCTGGGGAGCCTGTCGTCGCTGACGGCGATAGAACTGCGGCTGGAGGCGGCACCGGAGCACCGGGTGCCGGTGCTGAGCGCGCTCGAGCCGCTCCAGAAGCGGGCGTTTGAATTGCTGGGAATCCAGCCGCACGCGGCCCCGGCCTTGGAAGTGGACTGGGGCGAGGAGCCGGAACCTAGTCACCAAGAGTAGGTTTGAAACCCCGCGGAAAGCCGTCGGAAAAGCGGGGAACCTTCAGCGCTTCGGAGATCTAACCCATTCCATGACAATGACTTCTAGTCAACGACAATCCCTCGGGACTCATTACACGGCACATTCTTGCACCGTGGAAGTTGGGCTTAAGAATGTCGTGATGCTGTAGAACAGTCTTGCTCAGAGCGACTAGGTCCAGCCACTTCCATGAGGGCCCCTTCAGCGTGCGGTAATAGAGATTGAACCCGCCAACATATCGAACGTACGCATCACTACGCCGAAAAAAGCAAGGGCCTCCGAAGAGGCCCTGCGCCCTGCGATCGAAATCGCAAGGGGAGTAATTCAGAATATAGCGCTAACATCCACCAAGGTCAAGAACTGAACCGCTCGATCTGAAGTTATGCTCACAATGACCGAGCTTCCAGTTACTACTATGATGTTGCAGCGATCACCCCCTCAGAGGTCGACCGTTCGGCGCTAGTCGACACACACCCTATGGAAGAGGTTCGGAATCACAACATTCGCGGGTTCCGACGGGCCCGGAAACGCATCGAAGAAGCCATTCGCGGATCGGCGAGACTCGTTCCTCAATCAGGCCTATGCATGGTGATGGAACGGGACGGTGCCATCCAGGGCACTATCCTCGCGAGACTCCGGAGTTCGGTCGGATGGGTCACGGATCAGCGTGGAGTTGCTGAACTTGCAGTCGACGGCCCCCAAACGAATAACCCGGACAGCCTTGCATTTGATCTTGCCGGGTGGTGCATTACGTCGTCTGACCAAACGTCCATCACGGATTTTCATTGGGAATTACTAACGTGAGTGCCGAAGTTGCAGATTTTGTGCTGCAGGCCTTCAGCGCACAACATGTAGCGGTACGGGATGCCACGATCTAGCGAGGCATTTCCCGCCGTTAGCGGCGTTTTCTGGAACTACAATTGCCCCAGCTGAGATCCGCGCCGGAGCGCTGCTCTCGCGCCACGCAGCCCCGCTCAAGCAGCTGCGCTAGGCAGTTCCCGCGCAAGCCTCCCGCGGAGCCCGCTCGCGGCCGGCCCGCGCCAATCGCTCGCAGTCCTCAGCTCAGGCCGCGGCCCCGCCCGCCGCCAGCATCTTCCACGTCAACGCTCCACCGACCAAGCCCCCCGCCAACCACTCCATCTGCGCTTCCGTGTCCGCGTTGCGCACGTTGTGCCGCCCGCCGAATTCCCGCAGATAGCGCCCCAAGTGCTGCACGCTCATGTGATGGTAGGTGCCGTAATAGCCGCGCTTGAACAGCGCCCAGAAGGACTCGATCCCGTTCGTGTGTACGCTGCCCCGCACATACTCGCCGTGCGAGTGCTTGACCGCCTCATGCACGTACTCCGGCAGGCCCTCATAGGCCGCCGCCTCGTCGCTATGCACGGTGGCCCCGGGCGCGGCCTGCGTGCGTACGAAGCCCTGCAACTCGGCCTTGCTGGTGCCTGCCAGCGGCTCGGCGACGACCGCTCCGCTGGCCCGGTCACGCGCTCCGGCCACGGGCTGCTTGCCGACCGTGCCGCGGCCCGCGCGCAGCTTCTGGGACTCGTGCTTGTTGCGTTCCTTGCCCCCGATGTAGACCTCGTCGACCTCGACCGGGCCGCCAAACAAGCCGCCCGGGCGGGCGAAGCCGGCCCGCAGGCGATGGCCAAGATGCCAGGCGGACTTCTGCGAGATGCCCAGTTCTCGGCGCAGCTTGAGCGAGGAGATGCCCTTGATGCAGGTGCTGAGCAGGTAGATCGCCAGGGCCCAGGTTTGGTAGCCGAGCTTGGAGTCGGCCATGACGGTGCCGCTGCGCACGGAGAAGCGCTTGTCGCAGGGGCGGCAGCGGTAGGGCATGGAGGGATGGGCGCAGCCTACGAGCACGTTGTGGGAGCCACAATCCGGGCAGGCGGGCCCTGCGGGCCAACGCACGGAGACGAACCACTGTTCGGCGCTGGAGTCATCCGGGAACATGCGGACGACTTCGGCCAAAGAGATGCCTTTGCGGAACCATTTCCCGGGGCCCTTCTGCTTAGGTTTCGAGGCTGTCATCACTCTTTAATGATACCACGAAATGCGCCTTATATAGTCAAGAAAGAAGATTCAATTTCGCTAATTATTCGTTTTCGGCACTCACGTATGTAATTCCCTTTTCATTGCCGTAACTGACACCTAATAGATTGCGATTTCTCGCTCAACTCTGCGGTGATCGGGATCTAGGTCGTGGTGGCCCCTTCAATGACGAGTTCGCGGTTGCCGAGCCACGGCACGCGGCAGGGACCAACGGTCTGCAAGGCTTCTAGCAGCGCGGGCAGGTCGCGTTTCTTCTTCAGCGACACGCGGCAGCGGTCGGGCTGCAAGTCGATCTCAGCGGCGTTGCAGAGGAACTTCTCATACAGGCTGCGAGCGGTGAGGCGGCGGTATCCGGGCGGCAGGTCGAGGGCCAGCAGGCGCAGCAAGTTGTAGGCCAGCACGGTCATGGTCAGGTCGAAATCAACCTTGATGACCATCGAGGAGGAGAGCCGGTTGAGATGGAAGAAGGCCAGCTGCTCGGCAATCGATTGCTCGACGAGCCAGCGGCGGGCATAGCGGCGCAGGATGGCACTCAGCGAGGAGTCGAAGTCATTGGTGATCAGAAAGCAGGGTCGGCGGTGTGCGCCGCGCAGGATGGTGATCTGGCGCAGGTCGCCGCCGTAGGGACGCAGCGAGACGGTGTCGTCGTGGGCCGTGACGAGGCGCGTGCCGTTGGCCGTCGGGACCCGCACGCTCTGGAGGGCGGATTTATCGAGAGCTTGGGCACGTTCGACCAAGGAGCGCCCGCGACGGCGGACGGTGACAAAGCGGATGCCTTGCTTGTCGAGCCGGGCCAGGTGGGCGTAGGTGGTGAAGCGGGAGTCGAAGACGAGGTAGCGCAGGGGCAGTTGGTTGTGGCGGGAGAAGTCGAGGAACTCGAGGGCGGCATCGGAGTCGGGCTGCTCGCGGCCGCCGGCGTCGGCGTGTAGCAGCAATCCGGAATGGGGGTCCTGAGCGAGGGCGGCGGAGATGGCGGGCAGGGCGCGCCCGCGGGTGCCGGACCAGTGTTTCTGGAGAGTTTCGTCATCGCCCCAGTGCGGCAGGGTGGTGAAGTCGAGATTGGCGGAATCACCCAGCAGGCCCTTGTCGTTCCAGATGCCGGCCAAGGAGCCGAGCAGGCTCTGGTGCATGGGCAGGGTGGCGCGGTCGGAGTAGGACGACAGGCAGGCCGTCTTGGGCAGCACGTTGAGGCCGGCGAAGAGTCCGAGGCCGCGATCCATGCACCACAGGTCGTCGGCGCTGTAGCGGCGGAAGTCGGACAGTTTCAGGGCCAGGCAGGCGAGCACGGAGGGCAAGGCAGGCAGGCTGCTGGAGGCGGGATAGCCGGCCTTGAGGACGGCCTCGTCGAGGCCGTAGGCGCGGATCCAAGGCAGCAGGCAGAGCACACCGGCGGCGCGTTCGGAGTGCAAATGCTCGCAGGAGTCGGCGGCGAGCAGGGTGCTGGCAGGAGCGCTCAGCGGCGGGCTGGTGGCAGCGGCGGCGCGTTCGGGGCGGCTGCGGCGGGGCAGGCGCGCCAAGCCTTCGTCCTGCAGGATGCGCCAGATGTTGCGTTGGCTGGGAGCGTCGTCGAATTCGGCATCGAGGCGCGCCTTGATGTCGGGCAGGGAAAGGTTGAGCTTGCGCAGGGCGATGATGCGCTGCTGCACGCTGGGAGGTGGCTCAGCAGGCGGTCGCCCGGCAGGTCGGGGGGCGCGGAAGAAGAACTCCGCGGGGTCGTCGAGACTGCGGAAGTCGCGCGTGATGGAGTAGACGGAACCGACCGAGTAGCCGAAGCGCTGTGCGATTTGCTGGGCGGAGAGGCGCTCGAGGAAGAACGCGCGCAGGACCTCGTAACGGCGGTGGCGCGCGTGGATGGGGTTGGCGAAGAAGGCAGCGGGAGAGGACGGCACGGCCATTAATTAGGTATAATATCAGAACTGAAACAAATCTGTCAACACATGTAAAACAAAAAAGCCGATTGCCCGGGATCATGATCTAACTCCTTTCAGATCAGTGACTTCCGTGGGCTCTGGACAACAGCGCCATCAACAGGGGAGCGTGTTTAAGGGCGGGCACCCTTGCGCAGCGGACAAGCAGATTGCTAGGTGGAGAGATACGCTCCATCTGCTAGGAAATCACATAACCTATTGATTATAAAGGTGATATAGTGACTCCTGATTGATGCGCAGATCAGCCAAGAATGGCAAATTTAGGGTGAGTAAGGAAATGAAAATCCGTGTCCATGCAACTGCTCTTTCCAGACCAATCTTGTGCGCGTCACGGCTATGTGCGCGATCTGATGGGCAACAACGCTGTATCGATGATTGCCTTCTGTTGGGTTTCACGTCGCCTCGGACAGAAAGTTGACGAGTTCGGGAGGACTGGCCCGTAGGTGGCGTCTGGCGTGGCCGAAGTTCGCCAAGCCAATGAGTGTGCTGAGCATCTGGGCCTACAATGAGGCGTCTGATCATCGGGGCGCGGAACGACCTAGTGTGCCGTCTTGAGGTCCAAGCTATTGGAGAGTGGGCCTACGGGGGTCTAGCCCGTCGCGTGTGGCAGATGATGAAGTCGAAGACATCTGCTCGACCGGTTCTTGGTGCGTGAGGTTTCAAGTGTCCGCGGTGGCCGGTGATCCTGACAAGCTTAGTGGCATCGTCGAGGGTCTCAATGAATGGCTGGATTCGTAGGGTGACTATGGTGGATCTAAGCGCGGTCCAAGCGGCACCGGGGATTCAGAGCAGCCCAAGCGCGCCTGCCACCGACATCTGCCGAACTGGCGCTTAGGGTGCCGCGATGACCCGACGCAGACTGCCAATCGGCATACAGACATTCCGGAAGATCCGGGAGCAGGACTGCTACTACGTAGACAAGACTGCCTACGTACGACAGCTGGTCAACGAAGGCACGCACTACTTTCTGTCGCGCCCGCGGCGCTTCGGTAAGAGCCTGCTCTTGAACACGATCAAAGAACTCTTCAAAGGCAACGAAGCCCTGTTCCAAGGGCTGTCGATCCATGGTCACTGGGACTGGTCGGTTCGTTATCCAGTGGTGTCGCTGAGCTTCGGCAGCGGCACGTTCCGCTGCGTTGGTGACCTCGCGGACGAAGTGGCGGAACAGTTGGAACTGTTGGAGCGCGACGCGGCCATCAGCTCTCGACCGGCGGCCGCAGTTGCGCGTTTTCGCTCGCTGGTTCGGACGCTGCACGATCACACAGGTCAGCGTGTCGTGGTCTTGGTCGACGAGTACGACAAGCCGATTCTGGATGCGCTCGACATCCCCGACGTGGCTCGCGCTAACCGCGACGTCTTACGCGGGCTCTACGGCGTCGTCAAGGATTGTGACGAGCATGTCCGGTTTGCGTTTCTCACTGGAGTTAGCCAGTTCTCCAAGGTGAGTCTGTTTTCCGGTCTCAACAATCTAATCGACATCACACTGAATCCGCATTACGGCACCATCTGCGGTTACACGGATACCGACATCGATACAGTATTTGCGCCAGAGCTGGACGGCCTCGACCGAGAGGAGATCCGGACTTGGTACAACGGCTACAACTGGCGAGGCGAGGCGAGCGTTTATAACCCAGTCGACATCCTCCAACTTCTTGTTCGCCGCGAATTCGATGCGTGGTGGTTTGAGACCGGCACTCCAACGTTCCTAGTTGATACGCTGCTGACGCGGGGTGTTAGCGGGGTTGGCCTCGAGGACATGGTCGCCAGCGGAGACCTGTTGTCATCATTTGATGTCGGACACATGTCGACTGAGGCACTGCTGTTTCAGACCGGTTACCTCACGATCACTGGCGAGGATAACCTTGCCGGCAAGACACTCTACCGGCTCGGGTATCCGAACCGCGAGGTCCGCCAGAGTCTGAACGAGCGATTGCTGCGGGCCATGATCCCCGACTCGTCCCAGCAGGGTACACGCGAGATCCAACTCTACCGGTTGCTGCACGCCAACGATTTCGACGGCTTGAGGGCATTGTTCGAGGCGTTCTTCACGAGCATTCCGCACGACTGGCACCGGAAGAACGACATCGCTCGCTACGAGGGCTACTACGCCAGCGTGTTCTACGCCCACTTCGCGGCGCTTGGCCTAGATGTGACGGTAGAGGAAAGTAGCAGCCGTGGTCGGATGGACATGGCGGTGCGCTTCAATGGCCAGATATACTTGTTCGAGTTCAAGGTGGTCGAGCTGGCACCTCAAGGTGCGGCTATGGAGCAGTTGAAGGCGAGGCGCTACGCGGACAAGTACAGCGGTAGCGGACGGCCGATCCACCTGATTGGAATGGAGTTCAGTCGCGACGAGAAGAACATCGTCGCGTTCGATGTCGAGCGGGTCTGACGGGCCAAGTTGCTGTGTGGCGTGAATTCACAGCAGTAGTCTTGCCTTTTGGACGCTCCCACCCACGCGGATTCTCCTTCGTGCTGCTTTGGGCAGCGCTGGATCCGGGAGTCGACTCTCCCCGGAGACTACTACCGCCTCGATGATCGGCTGAATCGCCAACTTGAGTTCAATGTGCTGATCAGTCGTCAGGCTGACGTTCTGGCGGTGTGGTATGAATTCGGTTGGTCCGACTACCTCGACCTCGTACGAATCCGATGGCGTGAGGCCTCCGAGCCGAAACGATCCATCGCCGCCTGCTGTGGTGGCCTCGGTCACACGCAGGTTCGCCTCGGTGACGACCACCGAAGCCCATGGAACGCGGGCTCCGCTCGGGTCTTCAACGGAACCCGAAAGCGTGACCGCTCCTTGCTGGCCGAAGGTGGCTGATCCACAAGCTATCGCCAGCGCGATTGGGACCAGGCCAATAACACTGCGAGACACTCGGAAGATCTCATTGGAACGGGGATTGCGATCAAGGCACCGCATGGGAATTGGTGTGGGTATGCCAGCGTTGTCCTAGCGGTACTTTACTAAATCTCGTCCTACTCCCAGGGCTCGGGGCCTCTATGTGATTGCAGCCACAGCAGTTACCGATCAGTACTCCAGCCCATTTTGTATTACCCTATATCGGATCTTGAGATATTTTTAGTCCATTCGCTTGCATTCCTGTTTCAATTCCTGTAGTATTACCCTATATGCCTTCCGTCATCGGCAAGAAAAAGGGCAACCAAGTCTACTACTACGTCGCGACCTCCGGGCGCGTCGACGGCAAGCCCCGCATCGTCCACCAAACCTACCTCGGCACCGCCGAACGCCTCGCTCAGCTCGTCCGCGACAAAGCCGCCCCCGTCCCGCTCGAGGCCTCCGCCCGCGATGCCGGCCTGCCCGCTGCCCTCTGGCAGGCCGCCCGTCTCTCCGGCGCCTTCGACGCCCTGCTCTCCGTCTGGCCCACTCCCCGCAACGGCCCCTCCATCCCCCATTTCCTGCTCCTGGCCGCCTGCCACCGCATCTGTGCACCCGGTGTTAATTTCCTCTTTATTCCGACGAAAATCGGGCATTTTGTCCCAAATTAGATTGTCGGCAGAATGCTTGGAAATCAATTTATTGTGAACACAGCCGATCCGCCTAGGCATGCGTAACGCCTTTGGTTGCAAGCCGCTATCGCGGTCGCTAGGCACCCTCTCTTCCGGCAGTAGTGAATTAATGCGAGAAACCGGGAAATCTTCCCGCCGGAATAATTTGGGAACCAGCCGTCAAGATAAACCGAACGTCAACACCGGCCCCAAGACCGAGGTCGCCGACTGGTACCGCAACTCCGTCCTCGCCCAGCTGTGGGGCTTCGCCCCCAGCCACTTCTCCTCGCAGGCCTTCTGGGACCATTTCGACGCCATCGACGTCAGCGCTGCGCTCGACGAGCCCGCCTCCGACGAACTCGAGCAAGCCCAGCTGGCCCTGCTCAAGGCCTTCCGCCAGCGCGACCTTGTCAGCCAACGCGTGCTGGCCTACGACACCACCAATTTCCATACCTGGATTGCCACCACCAACACCCGCAACCAACTCGCCCAGCGCGGGCACAACAAGCAGAAGCGCAACGACTTGCGCCAGATCGGCCTCAGCTACGCGCTCGACGGCCAGCACGGCCTGAGCCTGTGCCATCACCTCTACCCGGGCAACCTCAGCGACCACGACGAGCTGCCGGCCAGCCTCGAGCGCATCACGCGCCTGCTCGACGGGGCCGCAATCCCGCGCCAGTCGGTCACGCTGGTGTTGGACAAGGGCAGCGCGGCGCTGGACAACACGCTCGCACTGCAGGACAGCGGTCTGGGCTGGATCGCGGCGCTGCCCTGGAACCAAGCCCCGCCCGAGCTCCGCTCGCGGTCGCTCGCGGAATTGGCCGCAGTGCCTGGCGAGCCGGGCGTGCGGGTCGGCTCCCAGCGCACCCTGACGCACGGGGCCGAGTACCTGTGCGTGGTGCGCCACTCGGCGGGTTTCGCCGCCGAGCAGAACCACAGCGTGAGCCAGTCGCTGGCCAAGGCGACCCACAAGCTGCGGGAGCTGGCGCGGGAGATCGGCCAGCCCCGGGACCGCCACACGCAACAGGG
Source organism: Bryobacterales bacterium (assembly GCA_965207255.1). Taxonomy (GTDB): domain Bacteria; phylum Acidobacteriota; class Terriglobia; order Bryobacterales; family UBA6623; genus VXMF01. The sequence goes on from OZ242276.1 coordinate 5,745,049, forward strand.
CTTGGACAACCGGATCCAGCGCTGGCTGCGGCCGAATTTCGTGGGGCAGGTGCTCAGTTACACGCTGCAGCGCAGCGACGAGGGCCATTGGGAGCTGCAGTTCGCGCTCGACACAGACGCCCTGCACCGGCTGGTGAGCGAGCGCTTCGGGCGTACCACACTGGTCACCAACCGGCTGGACTGGAGCGCGGCCGCGGTGGCCGCGGCCTACAACGGCCAGCAGCACGTCGAGCGCGTGTTTCGGGGCCTGAAGGGCGGTGAGTGGCTGGGCTGGGGGCCGCTCTACCACTGGACCGACAGCAAGATCCAGATCCACGCGTTTTACTGCATGCTGGGGGTGTCGTTGCTGCAATACCTGCACCAGAAGGCACAGGCGGCCTGGCCGGGGCTGACGATGGAAGGCCTCCTGCGCGAGCTGGGGCAGATCCAGCTGATCGACCTGCTGTATCCGCCGCTGGGGAAGAAGGGCCCGCCGCGCGTCGCCACCATCACCTCGAAGCAGACGCTGGCACAAGCCGCTCTGGTGTCCGAACTCGAACTGGAGAAACTGCTCAAAACCGACGGTGGGTAATACAGCCGACCGTCGCCTAACTACTGCTGCACCAATACGTTACAACTGTGTTTTCTTTCCGCTCAGTAAACTACCGCTAGTAGAAGCTTATACGACGATTGCGTTGCAATCAAGGCGACCTCTCATTCAGCAGTCCTGGAACGTCAGAATCGTCGGTGTCTCAATTTGTATCAGCTCGACCGTCGCCTTCCTCGGTCGGGTCAGTTGCGTTCCGGCAGGGATTGCCCCGGTGACTGGAGCGTCTCCCGACGAGTGTGACATCGACTGATTTGATGTCAGTAACTTGACTCTTGCCGCTGTTGTTTCACTCCGCGTTGAGGACGGGGATCTACAGCACGACTAAAGCGGCCGGTAGACCGCACCGCCGTCATAGTCCGAGAGGCCAGTGGCACTCTACAGCCGGTGCATCGCGTCACGCTACACGGCGTCTCTGATGGGGTCCTTACGAACGGCTTGGGGCCTATCCCGGCCAGTGCTTCTCCCGGTATTCGAGTAGTGCCGGTCCCGAGAGTTCCTCGGTCGAGGCACCGAGGCGGGCGTAGAAACACTCCCGAGCCTCGCCCTTGCGAGAGGCGAACACCGGCTCCGCGCCGGGACGGACATCAATCCGAGCGACGGTTCGGCTGTCCAAGACGCAGAAGCGTACGAGCAGATCCGTGACGGCGACTGTTCCAAGCGCGTTCTTGAAGGTTGCAGTCAGCCAGAGACCCCACCCGTCACGGTCTTTTCCTTTGACGAAGGGGTAGTCCTCTTCGATGCCGACCGGCTGACCGTGATCGTCTATGCCGACCAACAGCGTGCCGCCGTGCGTGTTCGTGAAGGCAGCAATTGTCTTGACCACCGCCCAGGTGATTGCATGATCTGGCTCGTTAGTATGCAAGTTTCGCCGAGCTGTCGACTTGAACTCGACCGCGAGTGATTCGCCGCCATTGATAAGAGATTTCACCTCCGCCGCAATCGCCACGTCCTGCTCGGCGAACGGACTCTCGTCCCGCTCTGGTCGTCGGTTCACCGGCTTGCCCATGGCGCTCGAGGCTTGGCGGAGCAGGCTCTCGAACCGCTGGTTGAAGAATTGCGCAAAGTTGTTGCTGCGAAGTGCCTCTGGAGCGATGTTGTGAGAACGCAGGAAGCCATCGAGCACGTGGGGCTCTATTCCGTCGTCCGATTGAATCCGAGGGAGATAGGCGCTAGGAGCGCTGCTGCCGATGCGGTGGCCCGTGTGGGCGTCAAGTGCAGTCTTGTTGACGATGCAGTCGGCGATCCCCCGCTCAATGCCATTACTGTCGCACCAGTGTCGAGGGAATACTTGATGGATATCAATGGCATCCTCCTTATGCGCGTTGACGTCTATCGGCTGCCCGGTCTTGAAGTTCCGTGCCCCCTGCTTCATCTGAAGCGCGTACAGCCCCTTGTAGGCGGCGCTTCTACGGGTGCGCAGCGAGAGCAACCGCTCGGCTTGGAACTGCGCAGTCTGCACTGTACGAGGGAGGCTACTGTCGTCAAGATTGCCGATCCACGTAATGCAGTCCTCGAGGTCGATTGAGAACCGTGTTTCCACCGCACCGCCGTACATTTCTCCGAGCACGCCGCACCAATACCACCGCCCAAGCCGCTGCCGCGACGCATACGTGTCCGCCCGGTCTTCCATCCATCCGAAGATAGACCCGAGCGGCACCAACTGCGTGGCGTACGGCAAATCCCAGTACCGGAAGATGCGGTGGCTGTGCAGGAACGGCACCGTGCGCAGCAGCCCGCGCTCAGCACAATCCGCCCATCTCTGGTAGTCCTCGAGGGGCAGGCGCAGCACATCGCGGCGCTTGCAGGAAACTGCGGGCGCCTTTTCGTCCGCAGGGTGTTCCTGTAGGTGCAACTGACGACGGTTGTAGGTGGCCAGCAGCGTGACGATCTGCAGAAATCTCGTGGCGTCGACCTCCGTCAGCAACTCATGCTGAGCGAGTCGCTCGTGTCGCTCGTGCCAGTCCTTGCGCAACTCGAAGTCGTCGGCGGCATACGTTGCGGTCAGCAACTCGAAGATTATTAACGTGACGCCGCCGGTGTTTACTTTCTCAAACACCTGGCAGACGGCTTCCTTTGGCGTCGACTTAGCGAGATCGATCGTCGGAACTTGATACTGTACGAACGAGTTGACAATGGCGTCCTGAAACAACTTCCATTTGGCGATTCGATCAGTTATGTCCCCTGGCCCCGACCGCAGATACGCCATCTGCCAATCCATCATTTCACTACCGTCAAGAACGATATCCAGAGGAAACGCCTCTGCGGCAATCTCGCGGTCGCGTGCGCTAAGGTCCAAATCGATAGTGCGACCGAAGTCTTTCCAAAGGATCCTGTCACCGGGAACACCGAAGATTCCCACCTCTTCCCGGTCCACGGACGGGTCGATGCAGGCGACGATCTTAGCGTAATAGTGACGGTGCAACTCGTTACCACGGCGATCCCTTGTGCGGACTGGCGTCCGAGTCTTTAGTGCCTGAAACAGCGACGTCAGCCGCTGCTGGCCGTCCAGTAGGAGCATGGCGGGCGGAGGCGTGTCCGCAAGGGACACACCTTCAAGCAATCGCGCTTTGAAATTGACATCCGGATTGCCGGCGACCAGCGTCATCACCGCCCCGATTGGATACGACAGGGAAATCGACGCCAGCAGGCTCCGGATGTGGTCGTCGTCCCACACCCAGCCGCGCTGGAAGTCGGGCAGCTGCAGTTCTCCCTTTTCAGCCCAGCCAAGCAGTTCTGCTAATGGCAACTCGTTGCTGCTAAACTTCTTCTCCATCGACAACACTCGTAGAGAGAGCCTTGCAAGTCGGCCACGACCTGCAAGAGCCCACTACTATCCTACGTAACAATGGGTGGCTGGACTGAGTGGGCAGTGTGCTGAGCCGTGGACTCACCGGCTTCCGCAACAACCATCAGATGAGAACGCATGGTCGGCGGGGTAAGCGAGTAGCAAGATTGCCAAGAGCATCTAGCTTCCCAAGCAGTTTGCAAGAGCAGGGTCGCGCGACCAAGAACTAGCGTGAGCACTTGGAAGCCTAGCGATGACAGTAATGCTTAAAGACAGGCAACAGGCGATAGCAGGTACCACGGCGACACTGGTCTGTTCGCGTGCGTAGCCACTTTGAGGAATTCGTGACAGGTGATCCACGTGACGAACGATCGCGATCCATGCCTGCGATCTCGAGAACCCAAGTCGCGGCAAACGTCGTGGAACGGCTAATCCTCGTCGACGGCATAGACCAGCAGGTTAGCATCGAAGACTAGTACTCACGCTTCGTTCAACACTTGATAGAGCGCCTCGCGGTCGGCGACATCGACCCGAAAACCTCCGCTCCGCCAAGTAGGAAGTGGAGTTAGCGGCTTAAGGGCAGTTCCGACTCGCTCAGGCATCGCCAGTCCGAGCCGAAGCATCGCGTCTGCAAGATCCGATACGGTGGTCTTCCGACGGTCGGCCACTTCTTCCAGTCGTTGTAGCACTGATTCATCGATCAGGATCGTCGTTTTCACTTTGAGCACAGTATGCGCCATAAGATTGCTTGATTCTCAATGGACCGCGCCCTTACCAATATTCAGTCGAGTTCAAGCCCGTGGCTGTCGAACTCTAGCATCCGGGTGTTCTCAGAACAAAGGTGCCTTCGAGTTTCTGGTTCTGACGGACCTCCGGTCCGACGAGGCCCGGATGCCGGAGTGACGGGAATTCGCCCCGGATTCCGATTTCTCGACCATCCCACCGAATCGATCCAAGACTAGGCCCGAGCACAAGTGAACCCGACACTGATGCAGCTAGACAGCTCCACTGGTCATGTCTCGGCAAGGTCATGACAAAGGACAACTGATGCGATAATCTGAAGTCAGAGGCTAAGCCATAAAATCGAGACTCAAGCCCGACGGTGGGATAGCCAGGCCATTGGACATGCCCGGCGCAATGCTAGACTAATGACAATGTATCGTCCCGAAGACGTCATTCCTAACCTTGGTGTCCCGCCGGGTGATCTCGACGAATTCAATGAATGGCTGGAACAATCAGATATTATCAATTTTCTCGCTGAGAATGCCCACAGTCAAGACATTCTTCTATACGCGAGTCTGAATCACACATTTGTTCACGCCGTTTTTGTTCCGAAGTCCGAAGTTGAGCCACCAGACATTGACTACTTGATGTCGTGGGATGGTAATCCAAGCTCGGGTCGACGCGTCAATGGCGACGAAAAACTAAGTAGCAAGAAAATGCAATCTGGGAAGTGGACGGTTGACGACTTGTCCGATGTTCATCAGATTATATTTCGCCGCTGTTTCAGCGGAGTTCCAGAAAGGGAAGACTATTTTGACCTGCGGCAGGAATTCGTGCATGAGAACGGAATTCATTTCTTGCGCGAACGAAGCGCATGGTGCCGCCTAGATGCTCGCGGGAGGATTGAAGAGGTAGCACGACTGGTAGATGTTCCTAAGACTGAAACCAAATATGGCGGAAAATTGGTTCTGTGCAGCCGAGACCTATTGGAGAACTATGCATCTCTAACTGATACTGCGATATTGAGAATGTTCGATATAGCTAGATTTCGCGAAAGGCAATTCTCGGGATGGGGGGGCGCTTCGAAGAGAGATAGGAGGAATAAGGGAGATCATATCCATTATGATATTTACATCGACAAAGGCCATGCTAGCCTTATTCGAGGGATCCAGATTATTTCACCGGTCCAAGCACGCACTCCGGCCCCAATAGATCACCATTTAGCTACAAGTTCACCGAAGTTTGAAGAATTCTTAGCACTCGATTGGAAGAATTATCGTGTTGCCAGTTGTAGCTGTGACCCTAGTAAATTGTCAAGCTACTTTGAGTCTGGCTCAAGACTGCCATTCGAGACAACAGTTGCGTTCTTTGATCCAGAGGTGCTGGCACGATACAAGGCTGATCGAGAAGTCTACGAACTCACAGAATACACAATATCATGTCGTGGTGCATGGTCGTTGGAGCGGTATCATGTAAACGACTCGGGCCAAGTCTTCACTTACCTCATTTACCTAAGCCGACTCCCATCGGTTGAGCAAAAATACTGGCAATTGTTCAACCGTGCTCCGAAGCCTGGGATAGTTCCCGATGGGTCGATCATGAGAGACAGGCATGACACGCTCAGACGCAGACAGGAAGCAATCCTAAAGGTTAACATCTCGGAACGTGCGTTTGCAACAGATTTTCAGGGCGATTTCTTAGCCGCAGTCGATCCTTTACGATGCTTGAAAAACTTCTTGAATGAGCTAGACCGTGCTTGGTGGAGGCCCCGTGATACTAAAGTGATTGAGAATGTACAATACCCTAATGTTGGTTCGAATGATGATTGGAGGCGAGAAATATTGAATTTGGACCATCTCATCGTGGAAAGTTTTGATGTAAAATGGTTGGCGAGAATTGCTCGTTCTCTTGGGCAGGAAGTAAAGACCAACTCTGTCAATGAGAGCCTTAAGAAATGTCTGATTGGTGTCGGCTACGATCCAGATAGGGCAGAGGAGGTGGTTTCTCCATTCGTTGAGATTCGTCAACATCGAAATGCTCTCGTTGGACATCCTGATCAGCAGAAAGCAACTATATTTAAAGAGAAGGCTTTTGAGGAGCATGGTGGGTACCGAGACTCATTCTTGACACTCGCAGGTAGATGTAAGGATTCAATGATCGAGGTATCTCGCGCATTTGCAAGATTTGTCGATGACTGCTGAATTTAGATCTAGAGGTATCACCAATCCAATTTCGTTGCACTCGTTGAAGGGGTGATCGAAATTCTGTGTTGCATCTAGGTGCTGGAAATCGGTGTATTCTTTTCGATGACCAGAGGTCGGACACGCTGCTGCGTGGAAGAGTAGCGCACAACGACGGCGGGGCGCGTAATTCGAGGTAGGGTGCTTGAGAGCTACTCCCCCGCATGCGGTGCGTCCACCTCTCCTCGACTCGACGTTGAGCATGAGATGGCAGTCAGAAACGAGATCAATCGCTGCTGCCACCTCCAACGGGCTGAATTGCCTCCACAATCATCCTCACTAGAAGCACTTTGTCACCGACTCCAATGGAAGACGTAGGGTCTTGTTCTTCATCAGGCTCACGCAGCAAGTACTTCACAACTGCTTGAATGAGTCTGAAGTCTTCTTCCGATCTAGCATCAGAAATTGGGGTGAGGATCTCCCTTAGTTGCGCTAGCTTCGTCTGGATGCCGACGAGAGCGGATTCACTATAGTCACACTCTAGCTGTGATTGCCACCTATCGACGTCCTTGAGAAGTGCTTCTGGCGTTTGGAGTGAGCCTAGCCAACACTCTCGAAGCGTCGATCCGACTCTCTCGGGTAGTTGTTCGAGCACCTGTGCCGCGGTCCGACTCAATTGCATTTCGAATTTTGCCGCAATGGTTTTCCTTAGGGTATCGAGAGAGACCCATCGGTCAAGAGACTCGGGCTCACAGTAGCCAAGTTCGAAGACGTTGCCCGAGTGTGAAATCCTCTCTGGCTCGAATTGCTCAGAGATCAACCGGTACGCATGGTTAAGGCTCTGTGCCCTAACCTGAAGAGACGGGATCCAGCAAGTCACACGTCCCAGAGTGGCTGGTTTCGTGCCTCTCAGACGCAACGCTAGAGCCTTCTTATCAAGGAACACCGGAACGGCGTGGGGTTTATTCATACCCAGAGTCGCTACGTTCTCGAGGTGCTTCTTCAGGTGAGCAGGAGTACGCCTACCATCTACAGCGAACTTAACAACGCTTCCTGATGGGAGAATCTGTACTACTTGGTCTTTTTGAAGGCGGCAGACCTCCCTGTTCTCGGCAATCGACCATTCAGGAACCACAAGGTCACCGACAGTCCCCTCTCTCATTTTGGGCAGCGGCCCCCCGTAGAAGTAGTCGATCCGGCCATCAGTGCCGATGCGCACCGGGATTTGCACTCTCTTTTCGTGGTCCTTCCACAGGCCATGGGCGGGAGGTCGCTTCGGGTTTGGCATATTGTGGCTCACTCGGTAACCCCGGGGCTGCCCTAGGCTCGCGGATAGAATGCCTAGGCCCACTAGTCTAGCGAGCATATCGTCTGTGATTCAATCGACTCTCAGTCGGTGGTCGTTCAGTCGAAGTCCCGAATCTTGTGCGTTGTCACCGTTTGCCGCGGGCGCGGACAATCGCAGTAATCTGGCCATCGGCCGGAGAAACTGGACGCCCGACGACACGGTGCGCCACGACGATCTCTGCATAGGCGTGGGCCACGTTGCTTTCAAATGGCAATTCTCGTCCGGCAAACAAGCTGTCGAGAGCAAGCGCGCATGCTCCGGCGAGGCCTCGGCGACGTCTGTCTGATGCTCGATGCTCCAATCGAAGCCATGCGCTCGTCTGCGGCGGGCGACAGCAGGAGACCATTCGCGGTACCCACCCATCCCATCTGGTTCGCGAATGGTTCGGCCATCACTGCCTCGAGACGAGCGACGCCGAGCTTGCGTCATATCGGTAGCGGGTAATGGTTCCCTCCCGGATCTTCTCGACTGCTTCGTCGATAGCGTCGAGCGGAGCTAGGAACCATTCGCGCGGCACTACGGGATTGCCGAAACGGTCCTCGATCTCGATGTCAAGACGCGCCGGAGCGAAGATGCGGTGGATCAGCTTTTCGAGCTTTGCCCGGTCGATGTTGTAGAGGCTGTAGGTAGCAATGATCTCGACCTCGGCCATCAGGAACGTCGGATCCAGGCGCGAGCCGGCGATGCGCGTCTCCACTTTCGCGGTGGTGACGCCGATCTTGTGAATGAGGTCACGATTCTCAGCGACGAAGGGAATATCCGCCTTGCTCCGCAGCACATAGATGGTACCGCTGGCTTCATCGCCGTCAGCGGTCAAATCGGTGAACAAGGGACCCGCCGATGTCCCCAGAATCCGTCTGCCCGTCTCGTCCTTGTGGAGCGCGCGTTGAAGCGAGCGCCTGAGCATATTGCTCTCGGTGCCGTTGTCGAAGATCACGCGCAGCCGAGCGTCCCGGTCGCCGTAGCGCTGCGTGAACTCCTCGCCCATCTCCGCCACATATGCTTTCTGGCCGCCGACTATAAAAAACCTGCCGGGTTCGATGTCGGATTGGATTCCCAAGGGACGGGTCTCCCGGAGACCAGCGTCAAGCTCATTCTGCACCTGCTCGAAGAGTGGCCGGAACGCTTCGAAGTCCTCGCACTTGCGACGGGTCGCGATTTCCTCGGCGGCGCGTTTCTCGGCGCTCGACCGAACATGGCGAAGCTCGCCGATGCCCGGAACCGCGGACTCGACGCCAAGCTCGGCCAGCAACGCGTCATCGTCTATGCCGTCCGGGGACGCGGCCTCGGGTCGACGGCTAAGGAGCCCCTGATGGTCGAAAGGGGTTAGGAGCGTGCGGCAATTGTCCTGATCTCGGATACGGTCTAGGCGCACCGCATGGAGGCGTTCGAAGATGTCGCCCTCATCATCATGGCGAGGGAAGCGGCCATGCATCTCGACGAAACGCTGGATCTCTTCGAAGCCCGCGATGATCCGCTGCTCGCGCGGCGTGTGGCTTGCTGTCTTGCCTGGTTTGACGACGACGCCGAGTTGGGCGAGCAGGACGTCGTCCTCGTCCGTGAATTTCCTATCCATCGGCGGCCTCGGCCTTCAACCGGGCGAGGAAGGCCACGCCTTCCGCCATCCGCTTTTCCCACGGATCCTGCGACGTGATTGACGGCAACCGGCCGCGCTCCCGCTTGAACCTCAGCGCACGCCGAGCGAGGTCGCGCGCCTCCTCCGGCATAAGCTGGATCTTCTTAACGGTTATGACGGCGGCGACTTGTTTCAGGCTCTCCTCGCTCATCGTCTTGGCTAGGATGGCGTACGCCTCGCCGAAAGGGTTGATCCTGTCGATGAGGTCAATGTCCAGCTCGCGAACGTCCATTGCAAACTTCCGGACGCCGTCGATTAGTGCCGTGCTGCCGTTCGTCTGCGCTTCAAGATTGTCCAGCGCGTCCCCTTTCGCCTTTTGGGTCAAGTTTAGGGCGGCGACGGCGTGTTGACGCACCGCCTCCCGGTCCTCTTCAGAAAGCTCCGGGTAACGGTCCTTGACGATCTTGCCCATGCGAACATGGGTCAATTCCTCGGGTACCAGCTCCTCGTCGAACAGCCCATGCTCGACGGAAGTCTTGTCCTGCGCAAACGCGGCGATCACCTCGTTCAGGTCCTCCCGGCAGATGCGCTCGGCCTCCTTGCTATTCGGAGCCGCAAGCCCCTTGATCTCGATGTGGAATTGCCCAGTATCGTGATTGAACCCGACATTGCACTTCTGCGGGTCGTAGCCCTCCTCGCCATAGTCAGCGCCCTCTACGGGACCGCTTTCTGGTTTCTTTGGCGTGAAGTTGAAGCGGGGTGCGAGCACCTGCTCCATCAGTAGGTTGGCCGCGATGGCCTTGAGCGTGTCGTTCACCGCCTCGGTGACGGCCTCTTCCGAGGCGTCGGGCTCGGCGATCAAGTTGGTGAAGCGAGCACGGGTCTTTCCGGGCGCGTCACGCGTCGCGCGCCCGATGATCTGCACAATCTCGGTCAGGCTGGACCGGTAACCAACCGTCAGCGCGTGATCGCACCAGACCCAGTCGAAGCCCTCCTTGGCCATGCCGAGGGCAACGATGATGTCGACACTGTCGCGGTTGTTCATCCGGTCCGTGTCCCTGAGCGCGGCCGCCACCCGTTCCCGCCTGCCCGGGTCGTCGTCAACGAGGTCGGCAATTCTGAGGACGCGACCCTTGGGCGTCTTGACCAGTTGGAATCCGGTCGCCGGATCGACGCCCTGCCATTCACCTAGCTCCTCAATGATGTGCTCGACCTCCCGAATCTTGTCTTTCGTGCTCTCGCGCGAGTTGACGTTTGGGATGTGGACGATCGTCTTCTCGTCGGGGTCGAGCACTCGCAGGATGTCGTCGGCATAGTTGCCTGTATAGAAGTAATATCCGATGTCGAGTCGCTTCAGATGCTCGTAGCCATTGAGCTGCTCGAAATAGGTGTAGGTAACGGTTTCGAACCTCGCCTCGTCATCGGGCATGAGCACGGGCTCGGCGTCGCCCCTGAAATATGATCCTGTCATTGCCACAATGTGCGCCTTGTCGCGTGCGATGAACTGCCCAACATGCTCGCCCAGCCGGTTGTCGGGATTGGCGGAGACATGGTGAAACTCGTCGACCGCAATCAACCGGCCGTCAAAGGCGTCCGCACCGAAGCGGTCGACGGCAAAACGGAAGGTGGCATGCGTACACACTAGGTTGTGGTCGCCGCTGTCGAGAAACGCCTTCACCGAATTGACCTTTCCGCCGTCGGTGCCCGGCGCGTTGCAGAGGTTCCATTTCGGGAACACAGTCCAGTCGGCCCAGAAGCCGAACTCGCTCAGTGGCGCGTCGTCGAAGCTCGCGCCAATGGTCCTCTCGGGGACGACGACGATCGCTTGGCGGAGGCCCTGGTTGCGCAGCTTGTCGAGCGCGACGAACATCAGCGCTCGGCTCTTGCCAGATGCCGGCGGCGACTTGATTAGGAGGTACTGCTCGCCGCGCTTCTCCCAGACTCGCACTTGCATCGGGCGCATGCCGAGTTCGTTGGAACTCGTGGATCTGCCGCTACAGGCATAGATGACCGACACGGATGGGATGGTTTCATTCATGTCGATGCGCGACCCTCTGGTCAAATCGGCGAAGGAAAAGCCGTGCGGTCACGAGCGAAACCTGAAGCCTGAAGCTCGCATCTTCTTCTTCGGAGAGGCCAGGGTGCCCGCCATGGGGGTGCATTCTGCTCATCAACCCCTGAACGTATTGCGGCTTTTGATTGTTAGAATTCCACTCATTGTAGTCCGAAAGCAGGAATGGCGGCTCAAGACAACCAAGATAATCCCGATTCGCCTTGGTGCCGCCGCCGCCCGTATAGCCCAGGCTGGCGGCAACTTCGTTAAGATAACTCTCGCAGAAGTTTCGCAACTCTCCGTTGGCCGATGACCATTCTCCGCGACTGAACGCTGACACCGCCTGCTTTAAATGCCCCTTCGCAACGGCGAAGCCGTGTCGATCCAACAACAGCGCGACTTCGCTCTCGGCTTCCCGAAAGTTGAGTTCGGGAGCATCCGAAGGCAACATTCGAACGAGATGAGAGGATGTTTCGGTTTGCCCGCTTTGCCAATCGTCGTCCGAGTCTGCCTCTATCTGCGCCCTGCGAATTTCAAAGCCATCAAATCGTAAGCCCGCAACGAGTTTTCTCCAAGCAGCCGAACCTCTGCTGTGCTGGGGCGCCGAAATTGCGGACTCGACCAAAGCGCGGCTAAGATCGACCCGGCCAGCCTCCGTCAGAACTTTGATTTCCTCCTTACAGGCGATTCGTGCCAAATCCGCGAGGCGCGCCGATTTGCTTGAAGAGTTGCACCTTCCGTCTATCCCCCATTCCACTTCCAGCACTTCCATGGCGCTGTGTGACCGGAAGCTCGAAATGACCTCGGCAGCAGCGACGATGGTCATCCGATTGAACTCAGTCACGATGGCCCCTCCAGAGTAGTCATGTCGGTGTAAAGCTCGAAGAGCTTCTCTAGGCGCTCCGTGTCGTTTCGGAAGCGGCGACCGATGTAGATTCGCTCAACGACCTCGTCATTACGCTCATGCGCGCCGCGGAGGTCGTCCGGCATCTTGGTCGGATCGTAGAGTTCGGCGATCGTCGACGGGAACTGTGCTTCACGCACTAGCAGGATGTGCTCCGCGCACGCCGTAAGATCAGCCCTATTCTTCGCCGTGAGCGACGGCACGGGGAATGTATTCCAGCCGAGTGTGTTGGAATACCTGAAGCGGGTTTCCAGCTTGCCACAGATCGTAGCAATCCAGACAAGATGAAGCCGCGAAGCGATCAGGGCCATGTTCCAGAGGGGAGCATCGTACAGGGCGAAGGCCAGATTGCTCACGATCGCTCTTTGTGGCAGTAGACCCACTGGAAGATATCGTCGACCTTCTGAACTTACCTGCGGCATGATGAGCGTATGTCGCTCAGCCACTGACTGGATCTGTCGAAATCGATGCGGATAGTCGGCAGCGGGTCTTGTTTCGGCTGCCTTACTGGACGCTCGGAATTCACGCACCCGGTCGAACCGCCGAGAAAACTCGGCTATCCTTCGGGCTTCATCCGCCTCGTCGTCTTCTACCCAAATGCAGAACCTGTCAAGTCCCCGAATATACTCTGCTGCACCCAAGTAGGGCCGAATGTACCTGGCTGCACCTTCGTTTTCCACATCTATGTGCTTTTTCTCCTTAGAAGACAGGACAAGATTGCCACCGTCCGTAGGCTTGTTCCCCCAGACCATGGGTGCGCGGTCTGTAGGGGTCTTCGGAACTGCCCTGATGATTATATCGGGCCCGGGAACAAGATAAGCATTGATGTTTTCTGTGTTGAGGACCGACACTTCACCGTCTTCGGCATTGGAGAAAATCGATCGGAGCTTCGGCACCTGCCTAGAAATCCCTACGATGACGACTGTGACCCCGGCATTGTGGCTCGCCAGATTTGCCCACTTGAATGAAGTGTGGGCAAACGTCACGACATGGCCGGTAGCGAAAATCAGAGGCCACAGGATTGGCACCTGTTCACCTTGGCATACGGAATTTGTCGAGACGAATGCGGCGGAGGCCTGAGTTCGCTTCCCATACTCTGCAGCCTTCATGAACCATGCGGCGACATAGTCGAGGGACTTCCATTTCCTCGTGTGTACAGAGAAGATTTCTTCAAGTTCGGACTTTTGGCCTGGTGATTGCCAAGTGAATCCAAGATAGGGAGGATTACCGCAAATGTAGGTCTCGCCACCCTCGTTTTCGAAGTCTATCTCGGGCTGGTCAAGCGGCGTTTCAAATAAGTCATCGGCGGTATACTTGACGCCGGTCCCGGTCGGCGGGCAGATGTCCAGCCAGTCGAGCCGTAGTGCATTGCCGCACGTAATCCAATTCATGGCGTCCAGCGGCAAGAACTCTGCCAGCGCTTCAAGTTGGCCACGGTGGAGCACGTTGCACTGGTATTCCGCGATTACGAGGGCTAGCCGGGCAATCTCTGCCGGGAAATCGCACACTTCGATGCCCCGGAAGTTGGTCAGAGGAATGTCCGACCTGCGCCCGCTCTCGCGTCTCCTCTGGTTGATCTCCGCCTCGATCTCCCGCATTTCCTTGTAGGCGATCACAAGGAAATTGCCGGAACCGCACGCGGGATCGAACACACGTATGCGGGCCATCCGGTTGCGCAAGTTCAGGAGCTTGCGGGAATTGGTCCCAGCGTCTTCCAGTTTCTGGCGGAGATCATCGAGGAAAAGTGGATTGAGCACCTTTAGGATGTTTGGCACGCTGGTGTAGTGCATGCCAAGCGCACCTCGCTCCTCGTCGTCCGCGACGGCTTGGATCATCGAGCCGAAGATGTCAGGGTTGATCTTCTTCCATTCGAGGTTACCGATGTGGAGCAGATAGGACCGCGCGATCCGGCTGAACCGGGGCACGTCCGTCAAGTCCGAGAAGAGCCCTCCGTTCACATATGGAAACGAGTTGGCCCAGCGGGGCATGTCTTTTGGCTTCCGTGCCTCGGTATCCGTGTTCATGGCACAGAAGATCTCGCCGATCACCTCGTGGGTGTTCGAGCTGTCTGCTGCGCTCATCAGTTCGACTGTGTCCGTGAAGAGACCGGAGATATTGAAGATGTCGGTATCTTCAGCGAAGAAGCAGAAGATGAGCCGCGCCATGAAGTGGTTCATTTCGGCACGGCGATCCGAGGCGGCCCACTCCGGGTTCTCCTTCAGGAGCTCGACATAGAGCCGGTTCAGGCGTCCAGTCGCCTTGATGTCGAAGGCGCTTTCGCGGATCTGCTTGACGGTTGTGATACCGGCGAGAGGCAGGAAGAAGCCGAAGTGCCCGGGGAAATCTGAGTAGTTACAGATGACGACGTCGCCGCTGTTCAGATCTTCGGCGTGAAATTCCCGTCCGTCGGTGGCGAGAACGAATTTCGCTCTCGCGCGTGATGTCGCGGGACTGGCCTTGAGCGCCGCCAGAGTGCTGGCCGCCTCGCCTTCGTGGCACACCTTGATGTGGATGTTGCTGCGCTGGAGCACACCGCCGAGGTCGGAACTGTTCGATGTGCCGGAGCGCAGGCGCTTGATCGTCGTGGCCTTGTTGCCGAAGGCCTGGAGGAACGCGAATGGAAACTCCCCACCCTCGAAAGGCCGTTCGGCGAGTTCTGATACTGCTTCTTCGATCTCGACAGCGTTCATCGATCAGCTCATGTCCGCACCGAGGTTACGCAACTTGGCTCGCCAACCCGACTGTGGGGCAGTGGTCCGGGCACCGGGAATGCGAACGATAAGGTCAAACCTGTTGCAAAGTTGCCCTTCTTCGACCGATTGGGACAACGCGACATGGCAAGAAGCGCTGCACGGTCGCATTGGCTTCATCTATCTGCCACCTCGTAGTTCAGTTCGAGCATTTCGCCCTGCGCGTCCTTGGATTCCACTATGGCTGTGTCGAATCCTTCGATCCGAGTGTCAAGTGCCACCGTACAAGGCAGCCTTGGCCGTAACGGGACAACCGATCTGGAGTTGTCGGCGTGGTAGTCATTTGGGCAGCAGGCGGCCTGCTCAACGGACCCTGTGAGGGGGACCTCAGCGAGATCTCGAGACTGACCCGATCATAGCGAACCCTGGGCACCCGCGGGCTGTAGCGTCCCTCGTTCCTTCTATACATTACCCGTTGTTGGGTAGACAATCCTTAGACAAGTCTGTTCATCGGTGCGCTGACCCAACACGCCGGACATGTGCTGTCAGCCTTGCCGACTTCTGAGACTCGGGGGCAAGTCTAAATGAAGAGTCTGTAATCATAGGAGGCCGCTCCGAACCGCTGAAGCAAGGAGCCTATTCTTGCTATCTCGCCGGAAGACTGTAGAGTGGCGGGAAGCTTTGTATAAAGATCGAATGTGTTCCAGTTCATCTTGGACAAGGATTTCCTTAGCAAGCTGTTGGACTGGTGTCCTCCCTGCGTGGCGCTTGACCATAAGGGGTGCAGGAATACGTCTCTTGCCCTGAAAGCACTTTAGACGCGGATCGAGCGCCGTCGTTGTGCCGTGGACCCAGAACAGAGCGCTGTATTTGTCCAACTTCATTACCGTACCGCGCCATACCGGATAGCCGTCTTCACCAAATGCCCCGTTATTGTTTCCAGATTCCCTACTACCTGCATCCCACGCGAGCAGAATCGGGCTGGAATCGTCGATTGCTCGCACGTGGTCATTGAGGGCCCATGAGAGCGTAGCAGAGACGGGCCGAACACCCGCCTCGCGAGGACGGCCGGCAGCCCACAAGGCGGGCTGTTTTGGAGTGTCGCCCGACGCTGCTAGGGCCCTGTGCAGAGCCGCTTGTGCGCCTCCGCGGCAGCCAGCCAGTGCGGCTGCAGATTGTGGTTGAGGAGCGACCCGTTGCGAGCTGTCGCTTGCTAAGCAGCCGCGGCGCACATCGCCAGCGGGCGCGGCAGCGGCAGGGCCACGGCGGCCGCCTGCAACAGCCGTTGCGGCAGGGCCGCCAAGTCATAGCGCCGATTGAAGCGGTACGCGTTATTCCGACCTCGGAATAACCAATATTCGTTCTTCGCGACCAGACAGGTCGTGTCGCCGGTCTTAAACTCTCCTGAATCGACGACGGACCTGAACCCTGACATGAACTGCCTTCAGAAGCATCTATCAAGATCGGGCACTCCCCTAGCTCGACCGCAGAGAACACCCACACTCTCAACTTAGCAGACAGATGGTTCCGCCCCCTATTCCGGCTCGACGCCGCTTCGGGCGCCGGTTCGGCGGGAGCGGCCAGTGATGCGTGTGATACCACGGTCGGAGGCACCCGTTGATCAGACTCGACGTCTAATCACGCACGCAACGGCAGGTGTGCCCACGCTGGACCGCTATCGACGGGAGACCTACAACCGCAGGCCATCGGGGAGGGCTTCGGCGAAACGGGTGAACAGAACAAGTCGCAGTTGGTGACAGCGTAGACCAACGACATTGCGGCAACTCGACCACACCTCGTGCTACAGAGTCTACTTGTCACAAGAATCAGCTACTGAAAATTGAGTTCCTCTGTGATATCCGAGATCACTTCTGCTTGATCCGGAATCGACTCCGCAGCGCGTGACACCGGCAGTGTTGCCTCGATCACAACTGACTGAATCGTCTGAATATTTGTGGTGCTAATAGTCCAGCCGGACGCCCTGAGCATTTTCTTACAACGATTTGCGGCGGGGGCCATCCACTTGCCAACCTTCTTACGCTCCTGACTAATCCTATTGCTCCAATTGAGATTAATAATGACCAGTCGCCTAGACTCGTCTCCAAAGATCGAAATTACCAGCCCAGAGAACAACTCCATGACGGCTGTAACTGCTTCGTCGTTCCAATGATATTCTCTGCCAGTATTTGCCGCAATCTCTTCAGCTAAGAGTTCTGCCGATACGACATTCTCAGGACACTTATGTGCATCCAAGAGTCTCTCTATTTCGTCCCTAATCTGTGCCAAATCCCACCGTTGTGATTGACTGTCCCGTGTCGATTTTGTGATTAATCTAGAGTATCGAAATGGTAATGACAACCACCTAGATGACTCGTGACTTCTCGAGGCGTCGAGAACTGTCTGCTCCCAATTAGGATGCAAGTGCTGCTCGGGAACTGGATCCTTTCCAGATACCATAAAATAGAGGGTCATTCCAACACCAAACGAATCTACAGCTGCGTGTCGCGTTGACACACCGGGGCGATCTTCAATTTGTTCGGGCGCAAGATAGCCAAAGACCGGTCCATGGACTACAGACTGCTCGAGTGCGCCTAGGTGCCAAGATAAGTCAAAATCAAGAACTACGACTCTCCAAGAATTCGAACCACAGTAAAACCCTTCGAGCATTATGTTAGAAGGTCTAATATCACGATGCAAGACCCTTTCCGGAATTGCATGTGCTCGACTTATGATATCAGTCATCTGGAATCCAATATTGAGGATTATCTCCCAGTCATTCATTAAGTGAGCCGACCGAGCCTCGGTCAGAGTCGGCCCCTCGATCCAATCCATAACCACGAATGCGGGTATCTCAAAAGCCTCCTTATACTCTACCATTCCAGCGGTGCATCGCTTGGCTAAGTATTGCATTGATCGTACGCCTCGACGGAAACTTCTCAGCATGGCTGGATCGCGGCGGACTTCTTCCAAGAGAAGCTTAATCGCGACTTTTGATCCGTCCGGTGAACTCGCTTTATATACACGACCAAAAGCACCTCGAGCAGCGTATTTTTCTAGCTTAAAACCACAGAATCTGCTGCCAGTATTAGAATCAATAGTGGAAATGTACCATGCACGATATATGGCCTCATCGTACCTAGCAAGAAATCGCTGATAATCTGAATAGGAATCCGGTAAATTAGAGCTCAATATTGATTTGGCTCTTGCATTTAGCATTGCACGGATGTCCTCCGATGACAGCTGCAGGATTTGTTTCGAATCTGGCAAGTCGTCAGCGTTGATCGTTTCGGTCGCTCTCGGTACTACCGGAGGAACGGAGTGCTCATCTTGTGGAAGGAACTTGAGAATGTCATCGAAGAATGCCGGTATGTCCGCATGGTTTCGATATCGAATCACTTGAACTCCGAGCTGTTCTGCCAATGTATCTGTCCGAACGTCTCGTCTGTTCGTCAGCCAGTAGTGACTTCCTACGTCGATTCCAGCATTGGCGAGGCGCCTTAGATGGGTTGCAACAGCCGCATCGTCTACAGTAATTCCGATAAAGAGGATAGTTGTCGTTGTGAGGCAGCTCTTCACTAGAGTCTGATAACCCTGCGAGCCAACGAGGTAGTCGAGCTCGCGTTTTGTCAGTACCCAACTTGAAACGTTATCCGTCACGCCGTGAAGATTGGCAATGAATGGATGGGGGCTTCGCAGTGCATGGAGGAACACATTGGCTTGGCGACCCGAGAATTCGGTTGAATATCGCCCAGGTGATACTTCCCCCAATGCCCTTGTGGCGAGACGGTCGAGGTTCAGGTTGAGCACTCCTGCAGGTCTAAGTTTCCAAATACAACGATAGACTTCTGGGCAAGGAGCGGTAGCTGCTGGCCGCAAGGCCTCACGAATTGCCGTTTGGTATGAGGCTTTTCCTAGGTGCTTTCTCAGAATCTGAAAAGCTAGCCAATAGTTTTCTTCACCGTCCGCACGGGCCGCAGCGGTCATGAGCGGATTGGAGTCTGGCTGTGGCATTTCGTGAGCCTTCTCCTTCAGTCGCGTGACTAAGGACTCCTTGAGTTCTCGCCATGTTGGCAAACCGGCACCCGTACTTAGACCTGAGCCAGTCCAAATTATGAGCTTGTTGGTTTTCTCAGCAATGATTGACCTCAAGGCTAGATGTGAGGGTTGGTCAGCGTTGAATGACATGTATGTGTAGTCGGCGTCGACGTTCCATATTCTCCCATATCTGCTCTAGTCAACATTGAGGCTGCTCGAGTTCAGGTGGATCGGCTGGCTCCGCTTCGTCGGTCGCTCGCAGATGAGACTGCTGGATAGCCTCCTGTGGATTGAATCTTTGTCTGGAGAGTCGCAGCTACATGAACGACCCCCCGGTGGGCAGCGGCACGCTGGGTGCGAGGAGTTGCGCAGAGTCATGGCCTAAGCGGTGCTGTAATGGCTACCCCAATCACTTCTCTGATATGGGAGGACCATCACAAGTTGTATACAGCGGATGCGTTGGCCACGGTCCGTACGGAGGCTATTGTGGGACGACTGTACCCGCCATCAACGCAACCGCGCGATTCGCGCCGTCATCGCAGCCCCTGCCCCGCAGCGTGGACGGCGGTTGCGCCGAAAAAATATTCGGACCCATCACAGTCCTTGCCCAGCGAGCGTTTAGCGGTTGGGGCTGCATGTCCGCGACAAGGAGGCCGAAAATCGTGCCGTGCCCAAGAAACGGCCCTCCCATGTGCAGCCGGTCCTTTCGGAGAGTCTGCTTCCGGGAACTTTCCTTCCAGGAAGGCGGGGCGGCGAGAGTTGCCGTGGAGGTGTCGGCTACGGCAATGAGGGCTGGCATCGGGCATAACGATTTCCGGCACAATCTCCGCAGAAGGGGACGAGTTGTCATTCATTTCGGTCGATCATCAATCTGGCTTTGTGAGCCTTGCAGCACACCGTGCCGCATTGCCGTGGGGTGAATAGCCGACCATATGCGGGGGAGTCTGTGTCCCGTCAGCATGCTGGACCCTAGCCCGCTAGCGGCGAAATCTAGTCCGACAACCGCGATCTGACTGGCCCGGGTCAGACTGGCCTTGGTCCCCAGTGGACGGTGTCTCGCTTCGGGCACACTAGGATGAGTGCCTGTCGTTCCCTTCACCAAGGCCCATGGCGCCGGCAATGACTTCGTGATCGTCGAACTCGCCGAGCTTTCTGCAATTGGGATCGGCGCCGAATCCTTGCCGCGGTTCGCCGCAAAAATTTGCGACCGCCGCTTCGGGGTCGGAGCGGACGGTCTAGAAGTTGTCAGCCCCTCCAGCGATCCAAGTGCCATCGCCCAGTTGCACCTATGGAACAGCGATGGCAGCGAAGCTGAAATCTCTGGCAATGGCACGCGTTGCGTCGCCGCATACTTGACCGAGTCTATCGGTGCGCCCGAGCGATTCTCCATCGAGACTGGGGCGGGCGTACGCGAGATTGAGCGCACGCTGGCCAAGACCCCGTACTACGAGTTCCGGATGACGACTGACGAATCGGAGTGCAGAGTCTTGGAAGACCAGCCAGTTGGAGAGGGTGCCAAACTGGCTGGCGACATGACCGCGGTCCACGTCGGCAATCCGCAATTCGTGGTCCGCGTGGAGCGTTTGGACTTCGACTGGCAGACATGGGGGCCGATCTTGGAGCGGGATCCGCGCTTCCCCAATGGGACCAACGTTTCGTTCATAACGGTCAACCACAAGGACCGCCAGCCGCCGACACTGGAAATCCGCTTCTGGGAGCGAGGCGCCGGGGCCACGTTGAGTTCCGGCACGGGATCGCTTGGCGCGGCCTTTGCGGCACGCCACCGGGGATGGATTAGTGACCGGGCCCGTATCCTCACCGAGGGCGGGGAACTGTTCGTGGACTGGGAGGGCGGCATGCGCCTGACCGGCCCGGCAGTGATCGTGGCGCGCGGAAGCTATGAGTTTGAATGAGCAGGCCCCGCTGTAGCCGGCGTGGGCGAGAGCGGTGCCCGTGAGACATCTTGGCAGCGATCTGTCATTCTAGATGCGATGCGACAGGCTTGGCTCCTTCTACTGATCCCTACAATTGCGCTGGCCCAAGACACCGGCGATGGCGT
This sequence comes from Bryobacterales bacterium, assembly GCA_965207255.1. GTDB lineage: Bacteria > Acidobacteriota > Terriglobia > Bryobacterales > UBA6623 > VXMF01. The sequence continues at coordinate 5,765,991 of OZ242276.1, forward strand.
CATGACGCAGGGGCTCGCTGTCGAGACTTTTTCCTGTGGTCAGCTCGCTCGCGAGTGCTCTGGCCCGGCTCGCCGTTTCATCGAGGCCCGCTGCGGTATTGTGACCGCCCAGGATGGCACGCGGGTCCAAGTGCCGACCGTTCCCGCCGAGGGACCCGATCCCACGGACCTATATAACGACTGTGGCGGGCCCGGCCACAATCCATCGCACCTCGAGGATCTCCAAACTGTTGAGATCGACGCAGACGGCGACGAGGTCACTGGCTATGTTTTCGGCGACAACTACTACGAGCTGTACGTCAACGGCCAAATCGTAGCCCGCGATCCGGTAGGTTTTGTGCCGTTCAATTCCGGCGTGGTGAGTTTCAAGGCCAAGGGTCCGCTAACCTACGCGGTCAAGCTGGTCGATTGGGGCACTCACTTGGGAGTCGGAATGGAATACGACCGCTGGAACGTCGGAGACGGTGGATTCATCGCCGCGTTCAGCGACGGCATGCAGACGGGCGCGGATTGGAAGTGCAAGGCGTTCTACATCAGTCCGCTGGAAGACGCTAGCTGCGTCAAACCAGGTCCTGACTCTTCCAACTGCCCAGAGCGGCCCGCGTGCGTCGAGCGCGACCCAGCTACCTGCCGTGCGTTGCACCTTCCCGTACCGGAAGACTGGGCAGCACCGGACTTTGACGATGCAGACTGGCTGCCAGCTTCGACGTATCCGGCCAGCGCCGTCACGAATCAGCGCGCTTACAGCGGATACGTGGAGAAATTCGGCAGCGCAGACTTCATCTGGTCACGCAATTTGGACCAAGACAACCTAGTCTTGTGTCGCGGCCGAGCCGTGCCGGAACGCTGATGTCGGAGCGTCCGCCTACTCCTGGCAGGCGCTTGCCCTAGTCGATGTGCTGGACAGGCGCGCCATTGATGATGCGGAGTCCCCTGCGACCGTTGAGGATGGCTACCAAGTCCTCCCCCACTAGATCGACGGCGCGTGCGTCCATGATGTCGGCTTGGCGCAACGCCTCGACATCCTTGAACTTGCCTCGGAGCAGTTCGACCATCCGATCGCTGTCGACCAAGAGCCGCATAGGGATCTGGTTGTCGGCTGCCAGCGTGTTGAGGAAGCATTTGAGCACTACTAGTGCCGCAGATTCGGTCTGTGTGGTCGACGGCTTGCGCTTGGCCACCACGTAGTCGTCAGTGGGCGTGTCGATGCCCTTGCGGATTGCACCTAGGATCCGACTGACACCATTGGCGCTCTTGATGCCACCCAATCCTCGAAAATCTGCGAGTTGTTCTGGAGTGGTCGGGCGCGCCGATGCGAGCTTGACCAAGATCTTGTCTTCAGAGACCCACTTGCGGGGCACGTCCGAGCGTTGAGCCGCTGATTCCCGCCACGCGATGAGTTCGCGCAGCACGCTGAAAGTGGTCGCGTCGAGCCGCCGGCCGTCGGCGAGCTTGCGGGCCAGCGCGTTGGAGTCAAAGTGCGCCTGGGCGAAGTGCCCGCCGCGTGCCGACAGCTCCAGTGCCCAGTCCGTTCGACCTAGGTCGCCGAGCCGCTCGCTAAGGACGTCGGCGGCTTTGGGCAGATGGGCCACATCCTCTGCGGCGTAGCGGAGCATCGCCTCGGAGAGGGGCCGCTTGAGCCAGTTAGTGCGGCTGTAGCCTTTGGCGATCTCGATGCGCAGGAGGTGGTGCAGCAGCTTCGACAGTCCGACCTGGTCACCCAGCCCGACGAGCGCTGCGGCCGCAGCCGTGTCGAGGACTGGTTCTGCGACGACACCGTAGGCCATGTGCAGGCAGATCTGGTCTTGATCCACCGCATGCGCGACTTTCAGGGTCTCCGGTGCAACAAAGACATCCAATAGAGGCTGCATCTGTTTCGGAGACAGGCGCACGGGATCAATCAGCCATGTCTGCTCAAAGTCGGCAACTTGGATCAGACCCAAGTGCGGAGAGTACGTTCGCTCCCAGAGGAACTCGGTATCGAACGCGATTAGGCGCTGGCCCTTGAGTCGCTGCGCCAGCGATTGAACCTGATCGGGCTTGTCGACGTAGGGGGTGGCACCGTCAGTAGAGGTTTCTTTGATTCGGGGCAATTGGCTTCGTGCCTGGCAGTTTAGGTATGACTGATTCCAGATTAGCACTAAGCGTCGCAGTCGATTGATCGGTCCCCGGACGCTAGCAGGGTGGGGCTACCCTTAAGATCATGCGGATCGTGGCGCCCAGACCTTGATCGGCGCTCTTGCCGCCGTGGTACTCGACTCCGTCGCCACCAACCTACGTCTCGTTCGCTCGAGCAAGACGCCCGGCTGCAGCCACATGCTCGGAACTTAGGCTGCCAAGCAGATAGATCGCACTCTAGTCAGTCTTTGCGGCTAGCGGGTGCCTGTCCGTGCCAAGGTTGCCAAGGGGACGGCAGCTAGCGCGTGAGTTGGCCTGCTGTGCGACTGCTAAGCCAGTCCGCCGAGCTGCCGAACCCGCTCATGATGGCGGCGCCGATGGCGACGCTCCACAGCACTATGAGGGCCAGCCACCCAACGATCGGGATGAGTTCTACGGCCCCCACTAGAAGGCCTCCGAACATGGTCGCCAGCAGCGGACGAGACCTTGGCAGCAGGTTCCGCCCGATGGCAAATGCCAAGCCGCAATAGCCAATGGCTGAGACGATCAGGAAAAGCCCCAGCACAGGCAGCGACACCGGCAGCAGCATGGACAGCATCAGGCCGATCACCGACAGAGCGAAGCAGGTCCCAAGACCGAGGAGAAAGCAAATCGCGGGAGTTCTGGTGCAGGCGTCAGCCATTACCGTCAGGCGCTCGACACCGAGCAGCATGTATCCGAACAAGTTCAGCGCCAGGGCCGCCGCAAGTGCCAGTAAACCCAGCAGCAGCAGAATCCCGACCAGCCCGGAGACCAACATGCGGCCGATTGTCGCGGTGCCCAGCCGCGTGATGCTTCCGGCGACGTTATCCGACGTTAACCCACCCTGTTGTCCTAGTACGGTCCAAGCGTCGCCGCCTATCCTGGCGTCGGTTGCGGCGACCTCCAGATCCCCCATGACCGTGACGGCGTTTCCGTCTACGTTGTCTTGCAAGTGCAGGGTTCCGCCGACCACGAACGCGCTACCGCCGATTGGGCCCGATGACATGGCCGACCCGCCCAGGACCACTGCATCACCCTTGATTTCGCCGTCATTCTGAAGTCGTCCCAGCAAGACCAGCGCACTGTCATTGACCACTCCCTCTACGTGGATGGAGCAGGCGATGCAGGTGGTCTGCTCCAACACCTCGTTCTTCGCAACGTGGATGGATTCCAAGACCATCAGGTGCTGCGAGGCCGCTTCGAGAGAACTTGCCGTAAGTAGCGTGCCCGCCAGCGTTAAGAGCGCTAGATGCTTGCAGCTCCGCGAACGGGTCACCAGCCTCATGCTACACCAAGGCCCCTCGATGTCGGGGCCATCCAATCTGTAGCTCCCCGGCGACGAATTGGCCTCGGGCGATCGTCATGGCCGCATCTGGAGACAGGCAAGCCCCAGCAGCAACCTTCGCAGCCCCAGATCGCGGCCCTTGGGGTCGTACCACTCGCCTGGAGCGTGAGCGTTTCCACCGCGGCCTCCGCAGCCGATTGCCGCAGCCGGTATGCCGGCCGCGAGCGGGATGTTCGCATCTGTGGATGAGCAGTCCAAGACCGAGGAGATCCGCAGGTGGGAGTCGACCGCCCGCAGGCAGTTTGTGACGGGATTACTAGGCAGTGATGGTGCCGCCGGTCGGTTTCCGATCTCCCTCAACACGCAACCGAGATGGCCGCCGTTGCCGTTTTGGTTTTCGGTTGCAACAGCCTTGCGGGCCGCTTCCTCGACAACCTGCTGTACTCGCCGGATCTCGTAGAGGTCTACCGACCGCACATCGATCTTCGCCGACGCTGATGTGGGAATCGAGTTGACGCTCGTGCCACCTTGAATGACTCCCACGCTGAGCGTCGTCTTGGGATCGGAAGGCAAGTGCGCCCGCGTCATGAGAGAGATCGCGCCAGCCAGCGCATGTACGGGGTGCGGTGCGCCGAAATCGTTCCAGCTATGCCCTCCCGTTCCCTCGAGGACCAGTTCGAAGCGCTTGCTGCCAAGCGCTGCGTCGGTGATGTGGTCCAATGACGCCCCGTCCACTACGAGATAGCGATCGATCCGGCCCGAATAGGGCGAATCCTCCACGAGATAGCGGATGCCCCGCAGGTTGCCCTCGCCCTCTTCAGCGACATTGGCCACCAGCAGCACATTGCGCTCAGGGGCGTCGACTAGCGGCTTGGCCAATAGCTTGGCCAGGCCGACCAGAGTTGCAAGGCCGGGGCCGTTGTCCGCGACTCCCGGCCCCCTGATCGTCCCGTCGGGATCGACCTGGATATCTTCCACGGCAGAGGGGGCGAGGATGGTGTCCATGTGCGCTGTCACTGCAACAAACGGCAGGCGTTCGGAATGGACAATTGGGACAACCACATTGCCTACGTCGTCGATGCTAGGACGGTGGCCGAGCTCGGCAAACACTCTGGCGAGGTGTTCGCCCCTGGCGCTCTCGGCAAAAGTGGGGGCCGGCACGCGGCACACCGCTACCTGCTGGCAGTTGAGCCAATCAAGGTCGAGCTTGGTCTGCCGCAGGGCGCGGCTAACGCCTGCCAGTGCGGTCGCGTCGGCCACGGATTGCGGCCAGCTCGGCGCCCCTAGATCATGCGCGGAGATTGCGCTCTGGGGCTGCACCAGCACAATCTGGAGTGTAGCAATCGCTCGGCGCTTCGATGGGAGTCGCAAGCGTGCTAACTTGCAGTTGTGAAGATCGTTAGGATAGATCGGCAACGCCTTGGCTGGCTGCGGGCCTCCATTGCAGTCCTAGCGCTAGCGACGCTAGCCGCTGGCGGCCTCTGGGCTGAGGACTACACGCCGGACTGGGAATCGCTGGATTCCCGCCCGACCCCCGAGTGGTTTCTCGATGCCAAACTGGGCATCTTCATCCACTGGGGCGTCTATGCTGTGCCGGCCTACGCTTACCCCGATTCGTACTCCGAATGGTACTGGCATTCGCTGGAGGCACCGCAGGAAGGCCGTAGTGAGCGGCAACAACGCAACGCCCTGGCGACGCGACAGTTTCACAACCGGGTCTACGGCGAGCAGTTCACCTACCCGCAGTTCGCCCCTGAGTTCAAAGCAGAACTGTTCGACCCGGGACAGTGGGCGGATCTGTTCCGCAAGTCGGGCGCTCGCTACGTGGTGCTGACCTCAAAGCATCACGACGGCTTTGCGCTGTGGCCGAGCGAGGACGCCAACCGCACTTGGGGGCGCCCCTGGAATAGCGTCGATGAAGGGCCTCGACGCGACCTGCTAGGAGACTTGGGAGATGCGGTCAGGGATGCCGGGCTCAAGATGGGGTTCTATTACTCGCTCTACGAGTGGTTTAACCCGCTGTGGTTGCACGATCGGGACCGCTATATCAAGGAACACATGATTCCGCAATTCAAGGATGTGGTCAGCCGTTACCGGCCCGCCCTGATCTTCAGTGATGGAGAGTGGGACTTGGAGCACGAGCGCTGGCACAGCACCGAGTTGCTGGCTTGGCTGTTTAACGAGTCGCCGAGCCGTGATGAGGTCGTGATCAATGACCGCTGGGGGAAGGGCATTCGGCACGAGCACGGCGGCTACTACACGACCGAGTACGGGGCGGGCATGGCAGATGGATCACATGCCTGGGAAGAGAACCGGGGCATCGGACACTCGTTCGGCTACAACCGCAACGAGCCCATTGAGAACTACATGACCGCCAAGCAGTTGGTCTGGGTGTTGGCAGATTTGGTCAGCCGCGGGGGAAACCTGCTCTTGGACGTCGGCCCAACTGCCGACGGTCGAATCCCCCTGCTGCAACAGCAGCGCCTGCTGGAACTGGGAGCTTGGCTAGTTGTGAACGGCGAGGCGATCCATGGCACCCGGCCGTGGAGGACGCCCGCCCAATGGACTGCTGGAAAGCAGCCCGTGCAGGAGTACAAGCAGTACCGGCAGGAGTACGACATTCTGAAGATGGCAGGCCTCGAACCGGAAGGCGGCATGGCCCGCAAGATGGTATTTTTCACGCGCAAGGGAGCTGACCTGTATGCCATCTTGCCCGGCTTCCCTAACGAACCATTCACCTTGGAAGGCGTCTCCGCACCGGCGGGAGCGAGCGTGACCATGCTGGGAGTGAACGGAGATCTAGACTGGCAGCAATCGCAGGGAGGATTGCAGATCGCGCCGCCAGACATTGCGCCAGCTGCCTTGCCCGGTCGTCATGCCTTCGTCTTCAAGGTCGCGGGCGGCGCGGCGGCGTCCGAGTAGGGAAGCGTCACATGGACAAGACTTTTGACGTGGTCGGGGTCGGCCTCAACGCCACAGACATCCTGCTTGTGGTCCCGCAGTTTCCCGCCTATGGGGGCAAGGCGCCGTTCGTGCGTGAGATTCGCTCTCCCGGCGGACAGGTGGCCAGCGCCATGGTGGCCTGCGTCAAGCTCGGGCTGAAGACGAAGTACATCGGCAGCGTCGGCGATGACGAGGGCGGTCAGATCCTGATGCAGAGCCTGTCCGAGTCGGGCATCGACGTTTCCAACGTGCAGTTGCGGGCTGGCTGTCAGAACCAGTCGGCGTATATCATCATTGACCAGACGACGGGCGAGCGCACGATCCTATGGCAGCGGCCAGATTGCTTGAAGATCGTGCCGGAACATATTGAGCCCGAACAGATTATGTGTGCGCGCCTGTTGCACATTGATGGCCATGACACGGCAGCGGTGGAGCACGCCGCGCGCATCGCTCGCCAGAACGAGATTCCGGTCACGGTGGATGTGGACACGATCTATCGTGGGTTCGACCGTGTCCTGCCTTACGTGGACTACCTGATTGCGAGCACCAATTTCCCTGTCGATTGGACCAGTCAGAGGGATCCGTTCCTGGCGCTGGAACTGATCCAGAGGGAATACGGCATGCGGGTCGCGGCGATGACGTTGGGCCCGCACGGCGCTTTGGCGCTGGTGGGCGGTAAGTACATCTATTCGCCGGCCTTCGTGGTCAATTGCCGCGATACCACGGGCGCAGGCGATGTCTTTCACGGGGCCTTCTGCTACGCAGTTGTAGAGGACTATTCGATTGAAGAAGCGCTCGAGTTCTCGAACGCCATGGCCGCGCTGAACTGCAAGGAACTCGGCGCTCAGGGCGGAATCCTCGGTGCGGACGCGGCGCGTCGTTTGATCGCGACAGGCGAGCGGCGGGTCAACACGGACTTTCAGGTTCGGGCAACTGCGACCTGATTGGATGCCTGAAGCATGATTCCGCTTCGTGATCTCACTCCCCGGCAGCGGACTCCGTTCGTAGCGTGGACCTTGGTCATCGCCAACGTGGCGATCTTTGTCTACCAGTACTTCGTCCTAGGCACAGGGCAGGCACAGGCGATCTTCTTGGCATCATTCGCCGCCGTGCCGGCCAACATCGGGGCAGCCGTCCTGGGCCAGGAATCGCTGGCGGGTGGCCTCTTGCCGTTGATAACGTCGATGTTCCTGCACGGCGGCTTCATGCACCTGCTGGGCAACATGTGGTTCTTGTGGATCTTCGGCGACAACATCGAGGACGAGCTTGGCCACCTGAAGTTCTTGCTGTTCTACCTCACTTGCGGCGTTCTGGCGACCTTGGCGCACTTCGCGGCTGAGCCCTCGTCGACCATCCCGCTGGTCGGCGCGAGCGGTGCCATCGCTGGGGTCATGGGGGCCTACCTAGTCCGCTTTCCGCGCTCGCGCGTCACCGTGTTGTTGCCGCTAGTCATCATCTGGACGACAGTTCAGCTGCCGGCTTTCGTAATGTTGCTGTACTGGTTCACGATCCAACTCCTCAACGGCACCGCCGATGCGAGTGGCGGCGTGGCTTGGTGGGCGCACGTAGGCGGCTTCGCCATAGGTGCCGTACTGGCACTCTATTTGAACCGAGGACGGCCCAGACGGTCCTTGCCGGCGTACTAGATCTCCGGCCAGCCAACCGTGTCGGCTTGACCGGCAGGGCAGGGTGCGGCTGTCATACTGGTTGCTAGGATGGCGCGTATCACGCTGTACTCCCGTCCGGGCTGTCGGCTCTGCGACGATGCGCGCAGGGAAATGGAACTGGCCCAGCCCGGCTTGGAGATCGACGAGGTTGATGTCGATTCCGATCCTGTGCTGCGCGAACGCTACGGCCTTCACATCCCGGTGGCCGTGGCTGGAGGGCGCGAACTCTTCCGGCATCGATTCACGGCTACGGCGCTGCGCATGCTAAAGGATGCCTGAATGACAATGTCACAATCTCCGGGTTCTACAGAGTACGCGGTCGAACTTGCCACTTCGAACATACGCTTCGGGGCGGGGGTGACCCATGAATTAGGACCCGATCTAGTGGATCGGAAGATCGGGCACGTGCTCTTCGTGACCGATCCGTTCCTGAAGGACCTTCATCCAGTGCAGGCCGCGCTGGCATCGCTCGACGGCGCAGGCGTGCGGGCCACGGTCTTCGCGGACGTCTCGGTCGAGCCCACAGATGCCTCGTTCCAAGCGGCGATCCGGGTAGCCAGCGACGTTAAGCCCGATGCATTTGTCGCGGTTGGCGGCGGATCGACCATCGACACGGCCAAGGCCGCCAATCTGTATTCCACCTATCCCGCGGATTTCCTCACCTATGTCAATCCCCCAATTGGCAAGGGCGTGCCGGTACCGGGGCCGCTCAAGCCCTTGTTCGCGATTCCAACCACGGCCGGAACCGGCAGTGAGACAACGGGGGTGGCAATCTTCGATCTGGTCGAGATGCATGCCAAGACCGGCATCGCAGATCGCGGCCTCAAGCCGACTCTGGGGTTACTCGATCCGGACAACACCCGGACGCTGCCTCCAGCGGTGGCGGCGTCGACCGGCTTGGATGTGCTCTCGCACGCGATTGAGTCGTACACCGCCTTGGACTACCGGACCCGACCCGCGCCGCAGCGCCCCAAGTTCCGCCCCGCCTACCAAGGCGCCAATCCGATCAGCGACTTGTGGGCGTTGCAGTCATTGAAGATGGTGCGTGCCTATCTGCCCAGGGCGGTATCGGACCCGTCCGACGACGAGGCCCGCGGGATGATGCTGCTTGCAGCGGCCTACGCTGGTATCGGCTTCGGGAACGCGGGTGTGCACTTGCCGCACGGAATGTCCTATCCGGTGTCTGGAATGGTCCGCGATTTTCGCATGCCCGGCTATCCCACTTCGCATCCGATGGTGCCTCACGGTACTTCGGTAATCTTGAACGCGCCAGCAGTGTTCCGTTTCACTGCGTCGGCCAATCCTCGGCGTCATCTTGAAGCCGCTGCTGCGATTGGTGCGGACGTGTCGAATGTCGGGCCGGAGGACGCCGGCGAGGTGTTGGCTGATGCCATCACCGGCTTCATGCGTGATTTGGACGTCCCGAACGGGCTCCAAGCACTCGGCTACACACAGGCTGATATACCAGTACTGGTTGAAGGGACACTGCCACAGCATCGAGTGACTAAGCTGTCACCGCGGCCCTTCTCGAACGACGATCTGACTGGGATGTTTCGAGACGCCCTAAGCGCTTGGTAGCGGCCGACCCGCATTGAGCCTTCTGGTGCGCCAGTATCGCGGCACCTCGCGCCACGACGCTTTCGTGAAGACACCAGGAGTTGATTTCGTGACGAGTTATGAGGAATGGTTCCCAGGGTCATGTGGTCTTGCTCTCTCGCCCGAGCCTTCTGGAATTGGGACTATCGACCGGTTGTAGCTGGTTGTGCACGACCTCGTCTAACGTCAAATGCCGTGGAGTAGTTTGGGGCGGCGGCAGAGGGCATCGGTCCCAGAGGGGTCCCGATTCGAATCGACAGGCTGACGGCAGTACGAACCGGGTTGTGAGGCAGAACGATGGTTTGATAGATGCAGCGTTTAGATACTTAAAGTAGTCTAATCGTATAACTGATAAACTAGATGTCAGTTTGAAGTTTGGAAGACTAGCACACTATGAGCATACGAAAACGCCAAATGCTGAACCAGCTGCACCGGCTGTTGCCAGAGGGCCTGCTGGCGGATGCTACATGGTTCACGCGCATGGGCTATTCGAGTTCCCTTCGTGGCCGCTACGTGGCTGGAGGTTGGCTAGAGCCCATCGTGCGGGGCGTATTCCGCCGCCCGCCGCACAGGCCCGGTCTGCGAGGCACGGCACCGCTGCACTGGCAGCATGTCGTGGTCTCGCTCCAGACGGTGATGGAGCGTCCGATCGCGGTCGGCGGTCGGACGGCGCTGGAGTTCGCAGGATTCACGCACTACTCGCCGAAGGGCGGGCCGCCTGAGGTCAAGCTATACGGTGACGTGGCCGCTCCCACTTGGCTTGGCAAGCTCCCGGTTGAGACGGAATTCGTGTTCCATCGCGCCCGAAAGCTATTCTCTGACGGGCTGGTTGCTGACGCCTTGGAGGCACGCAAGGCCGTGCTTAGGGAGCGAGGAGCCGACGGTGAAGCGTCGCTCGACGCAAGCCTCTACTGGTTGCCCTTCAGCCAGAGGGACTGGCCCATACTGCTGTCCAGCCCCGAACGGGCGGTTCTGGAACTCCTCGATGAGCTTCCCGGACGGGAGACCTTCCATCAGGCCGATATGCTGATGGAAAGCCTTGTAAACCTCGGCCCGGAGCGCATGGGGCGGTTGCTACGGGACTGTCGCAGCGTAAAAGTCAAGCGGCTGTTCCTGTGGTTTGCTGAACGCCACGGTCACGCTTGGTTCAAGCGGCTCGACCTCGGCGGCATCGACCTCGGCAGCGGCAAGCGAATGCTTGTGCGCGGCGGCAGACTAGACACCAGATACGGGATCACCGTTCCGAGGAACCTCGATGCTGGCGGATGAACGCTTCCGGCAGCAGGTTACCTTGCTGGTGCGCACGCTTCCGTTTGTCGCCGAAGAGACCTGCTTCGCACTCAAGGGTGGGACAGCGATTAACCTCTTCCTTCGGGATCTGCCCAGACTCTCGGTCGACATCGACCTAGCGTATCTACCGGTCGCGGGCAGGGCTGAGTCGCTCCGTGAAATCGAAGAGGCCTTGAGCCGAATCAGGCGGAGGATCGAGAAGGCTCTAGGAGGTGTCCGTGTTCAACTGGGCGCGACCCGCGGTGAGCACATGGCGAACAAGCTGTTCGTCCGGGACGGTCACGTGCAGGTCAAGATCGAGACCACGCCCGTTTTGCGGGGCTGTGTGTTCGAGCCCGAGGAGCGAGAGGTGTCGCAGGTAGTTGAACGGCGGTTCGGCTTTGCCGCGATGAGGGTGGTGTCGTTCGCAGATCTGTTTGCTGGAAAGCTGGTGGCGGCGCTCGACCGACAGCATCCGCGCGACCTGTTCGACGTTCGCGAGTTGCTTGCGAAAGAAGGCATCAACGAGCGGCTGCGGACGGCGTTCATCGTCTATCTGATCGGACATAACCGGCCCCTGGCAGAGCTGCTGGCACCTGCATTCCGCGACATGACGGCAGAGTTCCAGCGCGGCTTCGCAGGCATGATTGAGGTTCCTGTCTCGCTTGACGATCTTGTGCGTACCCGCGAGGAGCTTGTCGCCAACGCCGTCGGCCGGATGCCGAACGCACACAGACGGTTCCTGCTGTCCTTTGAGAAGGGTGAGCCTGACTGGACGCTTCTGGATGCACCAACTGCCTCGGCCTTACCTGCGGTGCGGTGGCGTATTGCAAACCTCTCGCGTCTCGAGGAGACCCGGCGGAAGGCGTTGGTGTCCCGGTTGGAAATGGTGCTCGGCGAAGCCGGCGGCAGCACGTCCGTCGGCCGAGTCGGGGACACATGAGGATGACCCGGATGGAATTCCCAATCTTCAGGAAATCTTCGACGTGCCGACGGAATTTTCGACAAAGAACAATTGGTCTGGAACTCTACGATGGGAAGGCGTACACGAGATGCTGATAGTGCCGCACGGTGCCGCGGTGATGTTGAACCCACCTGCGGTCTTTCTCTTCACCGCGCCTACCAATCCTCAGCGTCATCTTGAAGCCGCTGCTGCGATTGGTGCGGACGTGTCGCATGTCGGGCCCGAGGCCGCCGACGAGATGTTGGCTGATGCCATCACCGGCTTCATGCGTGATCTGGACGTCCCGAACGGGCTCCAAGCACTCGGCCACACACAGGCTGATTTACCAGTACTGGTTGAAGGGACACTGCCCCACCATCGGGTGACGAAACTCTCGCTGCGGCCATTCTCAGACGACGACCTGGCCGGGATGTTTCGAGACGTCCTGCGGGCTTGGTAGCGCCCGACCCGCATTCACCGTTCTGGCGCGCCACGTTCGGCCCCTCGCCGCCGGGCATCAATAGCTGGCGACGCGCTGGCGCATCTCTGCAGCGAAAGCAGGATCCAGCAACGGGTCGTTCGTCGTGCGACGCCAGTCCTCCAAGGCCGCCTGCAAGCGTTCCAATGTCGCTGTGTGTGCCGGGTCACCGGCGAGATTCCGGAACTCCCAGGGATCTTCATCCAGGTCGTACAGTTCAAACTCCGGAGGATCGGCAAGGATGTCGAAGGCGCGCCGGACCGCTGTCCCCTCGTAGCGTTGCTCTTGAGCCGTCCCGTAACCTAGGTCACCGTCGATGCCGATTCTGGCGATCCCGCTCCCCGCCACTAGATTGTGAATCAGCTTGTACTGGTGGTCCCGAATGGCGCGCCGGGGAAACCATGGTGGCCCGTGCAGGTGAAACTCCCCGACAAGGTACTCGCGCCAAGGCGCATCGGGATCCTCCAGCACCGGCCGCAGCGACATCCCTTGCATTTCGACAGGAGGAATGGCTCCCGTAGCATCCAGGATTGTCGGCAGGATATCGATGGTCGAGACCATCGCCTCGCTGCGCGCGGGTTGCGAGACACCGGGCCAGTGCACAAGGAACGGAACACGCAAGCCTGCCTCGTAGACTGTAGTCTTGGCGCGGTCGAACGGCGGCCCGTGATCGCCAGTGAAGATCACTAGCGTATCGCCGGAGTGCCCCATTCGATCAAGGGCATCGAGCAGCAGGCCGATGCCGATGTCGACGCGCCGGACTTCGTTGTAGTAGCCAGCCACCCGCTCACGCTGCTCCGGTGTGTCAATCCTTTGGAATGGAAACACCGTCTTTTCGCTTGGCTCGACCAGAGTTGGAGGAATGCCGTTGACTTGGTCCATGAAAGTCCAGTCCCCGATCACCTCCCGCGTCTGCGGATCTCGATCACGGGAGGCGTGAGGATCGGTGTAGTTCACCATCAAGAAGAAGGGGGCGTCCTCCCCGCCGCCAATGAACTCTTCGGCGCTCGCAGCTATCCCCTGCACGTCGCGGCCGTTCACGCTCAAACGGGCGTCCCACTGGAACTTGTCTTCGGGCGCGACGTGCAGCTTCCCGATGATGCCGGTTCGATAGCCGGCTCGCTTGAGGATGTTTGGAATCGTGGCGTCGTGCAGGTGCGGGTGCAGGCTGAAGTCCGAAGCGTTGGTCAGCCCGAACTGCCCATTGCTGTGCACATAGAGACCCGTGAACATGGCACTGCGGGACGGGCTACAAGATGCTTGCGCCACGTAAGCGATGTCGAACTGCACTCCGCTGGCGGCGAAGGCGTCGAGATTGGGAGTCGTGATGACACTGTCCCCATAAGCGCTCAGTTGCAAACCGAGATCATCGGCCGTGATAAGCAAGACGTTAAGCCGCGACGGTGCTTCGGTTGGCTCGTGCGAGCAACTGAGCGATCCGAGCAGCGAGATCGCCAGTGCGACACAGCCTGTCGCTGCCAGAATTCTCGAAGACCATTGATGCCGCACTTCAATTCACCCGTCAGAGGCAGGCAGCGTGACTTGCCGGGGCAGACCGCGGGACCGCCTGCCCCACATCCTATACGGGTTCGATGTCGCCCCGCTGGTGCGGATCTGAGAAACAGTTCACGAGCTAGCGTGCGGCGGGCCGTCATATGCCCGCTGGTATCGGGAGGCTTGTGGGAACGGTTCCGCTGGCATAGAATGATCCTGGACCTGCTGGGATTCCGTGATGCTCCGAGCAATTCGATACCCGGCGCTGCTCGCCGGAATCCTAGCCTTCGGTACTGTCCCCGAACTCACTGCCCAATTCCCCGCCCAGGGACCCAGGCTACCCGGTGACACCTCAGGCAACGCCCCACTCCGCACCGGTCTCCCTCAGTCACGCACCAACACCGCTGCGACTGTGCGCACCGCATTGTTCTCAAGGAGCAGCGTAGACCGGGGCCAAGCCCTCCGTGTTCTGGTCGATCGCGGCAAGAAGGACGTGATTCCGGCTTTCATCGCCGTGATGCGAATGGTGCCCCCCGAACAAGCCGACCCGCTGTACGACGCGCTCGAACGCCTCGCCGGAGCCGAGATCCCGCGCAACTGGGAGGCATGGATCGAGTGGCAAGAGGAGCACGCCGAGATCCGTCCGCACAAAGGGTTCACCTCCTTCAAGGCAGAAATCCTCGCCCAAGTCGACCGCAACTTCCGCGGCTTCCTCTACGAGGGGGTGCGACACCGGATCCGTATCGAGGAGATCGTCTGGGGAGGGGTCAAGAAGGATGGGATCCCCGCGCTAGTGAACGCCAAACAGATCCCCGCAGCCGAGGCAACCTACCTGACCGACGGGGAACTGGTCTTCGGAGTCAGCATCAACGGCGACTCGCGTGCCTATCCGTTCCGCATCCTCGACTGGCACGAGATGTTCAACGATGTAGTGGGTGGCGTCCCGGTGTCCCTCGCCTACTGCACGCTCTGCGGCTCGGGCATCCTATACGAGACCCACGTCCCCGGTCGCCGGAAACCTTTCGTCTTCGGCTCTTCCGGACTTCTCTACCGGTCGAACAAGCTCATGTACGACACCCAGACGAATTCGCTCTGGAATCAATTCACAGGGAGGCCGGTAGTAGGGAAGCTCACCGGGTCCAAGATCGAACTCAAGGTCCTGCCGGTGGTGATCACGAGCTGGCAGGACTGGCTTGCCGCCCATCCGGATACCACCGCGCTCTCGCTCGACACGGGCTTCGAGCGAGACTATCGGCCCGGACGAGCTTACGGCGAGTACTTCTCCAGCCCCGATCTCATGTTTCCGGTGGTGATCCGGGATCGCCGGCTCGAACCGAAGGACCGGATCTTCGTGCTGCGGGACAGTTCCAACGAGATGGCCTGGGCCCTGGCTCTGTTCAAAGGAGGCGCAGTCCTCCACGACCGGGTGGGACCGCGTGATGTCGTCCTCGTCGGGAATGCCGAGACGGAAACGGTCCGCGCGTACGAATCAGGGGGGCGGACGTTTGTCGCCGCCAAGGAGAGTCCGTCTCGTCTGGCGAGCGAGGGGGCGCTATGGACGGTCACAGAGAGTGCCCTAACCGGACCGGGTGGCGAGAGCCTAGCCCGCCTCCCCGGGCATGTCGCCTACTGGTTCGCGTGGCAGAGCTACAAGGCAGGAAAGCCGGTACGGCTGGAATAGCTGCCCATCACGACCGACCCTCGCCGAACTAAGTAGCGTGCGAGGATGCGGGAACTGTCTTCTCCCGGCGCGATGCTAAGCTGAGCGGCGACTGCAAGCAAGCCGCAAGGTCGTTTCAATGGAGACGGAGACCAGAGTGAAACGCAATTCCATCGTTCGCCGCCGCTTCCTGCAAGGGGTAGCCGCCGCAACTGCAGTGACATCCGTTCGAGCCCAGGATGATCCGCTACGTTTCGGCATGATCGGGGTCGGCAAGCGGGGCACCGCGCATCTGGGCCGCCTGATCGAACGATCCGACACCGCGGTCCAGGCGGTTTGCGACATCGACGCCGCCGCCCGCGATACCGCACAGAGCGCCGCACAAGCGGACAACCCTCGCTCCTACAGCGACTACCGGGACCTGCTCCGCCAAGTGGATGTCGACGCCGTGGTCATTGCGACTCCCTGCTACCTGCACGCCGAAATGGCGGCGGCGGCACTCAAGGCCGGCAAGCACGTTTTCTGTGAAAAGCCGCTTGCAATCTCGGCGGACCAGGTCCAGCTGGTACTAGACGCCGCGCGCGATTCGAATGCCGTGTTCCAGATCGGGCAGCAGTCGCGCAACTCCCCGCACATGCAGGAGGTGGTGCGCGAGATCCACGAGACCGGGCTGATCGGAGCGCCGCTCGTCATCAAGGCCCAGCGCCACGGTACCCCTTCAAGGCCGGGTACGCGGCGCGAAGGCGGCAGCGGCCAACAGCGGCGCTTCCCGGGCTGGTACAACGACGTCAAGCTGTCCGGGGACCTAATTGTCGAGAACGCCATCCATAACCTCGACGTCTGCAACTGGCTGGCCGGCAGCCGTCCGGCCAGCGTCTACGGGCACGGCAAGCGCTACCTTCCCGAGCCGATGCCAGCGGGCACGGTCATGATGGACGGCTTCAGCGTCGAGTACGTCTACCAGAACGACATGCATCTCGACTACAGCCAGCTCTACCTACACCCTCGCGCACTCAGGAAACTCCCGAACGGAATGTGGTTCGTCATCTATGGCGAGAAGGGAGCCATCGAACTGGACTACAGTTCCTGGACGTTCTACGAGATCTACGGGGACGTCGAGCCGGTTGAGCACCAAGCCCCGGAGGGCATCGACCTGACCGAGGCGGCTCACGACGACTTCGTGCGGGCGATTCGCGAAAACCGCAAGCCGGTCGCTGACATCGCAGTCGCCGCTACCGCAGCCATCACCAGCATCATGGGGAGGGAGGCTATCTACCAGCGTCGCATGGTCACATGGGACGAAATGGGGGTCTCGGTCTAGCGGCTACCTATCCGGCGGAGCCCCTCGAATCACCGGGTCCAAGCGATGCTCCTACGTTGACGTACAACGGCCTTTTCTTGGGACAGCAGTTTGGACAGTGACGCGGGGAGTAATGAGGTCGCAACCGGCCCTGCCCGTCCAAAGGCCAAGTTTGTTGCTGTTATGCACTAGTTGCTTGGCACGCTAGGATAGCGGCCCCCTGCGTCACGACGCTCTCCCGCAACTGCGAGGCCACGACTGTGTAGCTATCGCGGAAGTAGGGCACCACATAGCCTTGGGTGTGCTGCCGGATGAGTTCGAGCAGGCGAGGCGTCGCAGTGCCCAGGCCTCCTCCTACCACGATTCTCTGGGGCACCAAGAGGTTGATGACGGCCCCGAGCGCACTCGCCAGACGCTTGGCCGAGTAACACATCACCTCTGTGGCGAACTCGTCACCGCTCTCCCAGGCTCGAATGACTTGGACGCTGCTGATGCCCTCGGGCCCGGCCTCGCTGAACAAGGCAGAGGACTTCCACGACTCGTGTGAGCGCCCTGCGAGCAGGGCGAACAGTTTGGCCAGGCCGGGCCCCGAGCAGAGCGCTTCGACACAGCCCTTGTTGCCACAGCAGCATTCGGGACCGTCTTCATCGACGACGATATGGCCGATTTCGGCTTCACCGAGGTCGCCAAACGGACAGATCCGACCCTCGAGCACGTAGCCGCCGCCAACGCCCGTCCCGAGGGTGACGTAGAACACCGAGCGAGCCCCAACGCCGGCGCCAAAGTGCGCCTCTGCCAAGGCGGCGAGCTTGCAGTCATTTTCGACGACCACTGGAACCCGGAACCGGCCTTCCAATTCTGCGGCGACGTTGACTTCCTCCCAACCGTCCTCGTGGAGGCACAGGTGAGGGCTGTTGGCGGAACGGCGCACAGTGCCGCCGAACCCGAAGCCAATCGAGCGGAGTTCATCCGCGCCCAGCGATTCGGAGAGCATCTGCTCGGCCGCGGCTACGATACGGGCAAAGCTCCGTGGTCCGCGGTCGGAGGGACCACGCCGGATGGCTGTGGTCTTGCGGAGCCTGCCGTCGCTGCCGGCGAGCCCTGCGACGAGCTTGGTCCCGCCGGTCTCGAAGGCGAGGTATGCCGCGTCAGCACTCACTGGTTGTCACGAAGCCATGCGAGCATGGCGCGAAAGGCTCGCCCGCGGTGACTATGCTGCCATTTGATTTCGGCCGGTAGGCGCCCGAAGCTGGAGCGCAGGGGAGGATAGTAGAACAGCGGGTCATAGCCGAACCCTTGGCCGCCAGAGTGCCGCTTCAGGATCCGCCCCTCGACCTCGCCTCGGAATGCGCTGGCGAGCTTGCCGTTGTGGAGCAACGCGATTGCGCACACGAATCTGGCAGTGCGCCTCGCAGGCGGCAAACCAGCCAGTTTGCGCAGTAGAAGCATATTGTTCTCTCTGTCGCTCGACTCCGAGCCGGCGAAGCGGGCCGAGAAGATCCCGGGAGCCCCGTCCAGAATATCCACCTCCAGCCCAGAATCGTCGGCGAAGAGCCATTCGCCCGGATTCGCTCGGTGATAGCACTGCGCCTTTTGCAGGGCGTTTGCCTCAAACGTCGAACCTGTCTCTGGGCAGTCGACGGACGTGCAGCCTGCAATCGAGATCTCCCTGCCGGACGCCAGCCGAAACTCCCTCAGCTTGCCGCGGTTCGACGTGGCGCAGACCAATTCGAGCATGAGGCTACAGGGATACGAGTTTGCGCTGCGCAGCGATGAGATCTGCGATGCCGCTCTGAGCTAGGTCCATCTGCGCATCGAACTCGGCCCTGTCGAACGTCCTGCCTTCGGCGCTGGCTTGCAATTCGACGAAATCTCCAGCCGAAGTCATCACCACGTTCATGTCCACATCCGCCCGCGAGTCCTCTTCGTAGCAAAGGTCCAGCATGGCAACGCCGTCTACGAGGCCCACGCTGATCGCCGCGACGTAGTGGCGGAGAGGGGAGGCCGGGATGGCGTTGAACTTGAGGAGCTCTCGGACGGCAAGAGCCATGGCCACCCAGCCACCTGTTATGGCCGCCGTTCGCGTGCCTCCGTCTGCCTGCATCACGTCGCAGTCGACAGTGATGGTGCGCTCGCCGAGCTTTTCCATGTCGACAGCTGTCCGCAGCGAGCGTCCGATCAGCCGTTGGATTTCGAAGGTACGGCCTGACGGTCTGCCTTGGGCGGTTTGCCGCGGCGTCCGAGTCGATGTCGATCTTGGCAGCATGGCGTATTCCGCCGTCACCCAGCCGCGCCCTGCACCGCGCAAGAAAGGCGGAACTTTGTTCTCGACCGTTGCAGTGCAGATGACTCTGGTGTTGCCCGCTTCAATCAGCGCCGAGCCTTCCGCCGTAGCCAAGATGTCCGGCTGGATGCGCGTCTGTCGGGGCTGCTGGGGTGTCCTGCCATCAATTCGCATGAATTTTCATTCTCGCCCAACCCGCGTCGCGGCAATCCTCTGCACCGATGGCTCGGCGTCCCCGCCCACCGCCAGCCAATCTTGGAAACGACCCGAGCAAGCAGTCAGTCTCGCTGGAACACAGCTGCCCCGGGTATAGTACGCTAACGCTAGTGATTCACCTGTGACGGGTGCCCGTCCCTTCATGAATCTGCCCAACATACTGACGCTATCGAGGATCTTCCTCGTGCCACTGCTCGTGGCTGTCTTGCTGCGCAAGGGTGCCATCGAGCTCGACACCGGCTGGGTCGTCCTGACGCGAGAGGCCATCGCACTCGCGATCTTCCTTGCTGCTGCCCTGACGGACCTACTGGACGGCTATATAGCGCGACGCCGACGCCAGGTCACCACGTTCGGCAAGCTTCTCGACCCCATCGCCGACAAAGTGCTGGTGTCGGCAGCGCTGATCTCGCTGGTTGAACTGGACCGCGTGGCTGCTTGGATGGTGGTCTTGATCGTCAGCCGCGAATTTGCCGTCTCGGTACTGCGCAACGTGGCCCTGACGGAAGGCGTCGTGATCGTGGCCAGCGAGTACGGCAAGGCCAAGATGGTGGCTCAAGTGATGGCGGTCTCGCTGCTGATATTGGCACCGCACTCCGCCGTCGTCGAGCAAGCCGGCTATATCGTGCTGTGGCTTGCTGTGCTGCTCACGGTGTGGTCGATGGTCGACTATTTCCGCGCCTTCTGGCAGCGGACGGGCAGCGGGGACAAAATCGTGAGCGACGAAGAGCCCATTCCCGTGATCCGCAAGAACCTTCCAGACACGGGTAACCGTTCGTAACAGCAACTAGCAGCCGAGGGGCCGTGCAGTCCCGGCAGCTGTCCCGCCCACTCAGCGGAGCTTGGCGACGGCCGCAAGAAAGTTAGATTCGATATTGGCGAACCACGCTTCTTCAGAGCCCTGGTGCTCCTCTTGGATCACGCCAGCGCTGTCGACGAACAACACGTAGGGGTAGTAGATCGGCCGCATCACCGAGATCTTGGCGATGCGTGAGAATTCTTCCCGCGACGAGACTGCGAGCGGGTAACTGGCCCCGAAGCGGGCCGCATAGTCGCGCAGCCCGGCATTGTCGATGCGATTGAGGCTGAGGCCGACGATTTGCAGACCTGAGGGTTGCAGTTGGCGGAAGACCGGTCCGATGCGCTGAGTGGCTTCTTGGCAGTGCGGGCAATCGGTGGAGAGGAACATCAGCACGAACGGTCGGCCCTTCAGGTCGTCCAGTGAAACTTGGCGCCCGTCGAAGGCCGTGACCTGGAACGGACTCACGGGTCGTGGGTCAGCCCAGCCGACGACCGCCAGCCCGAGCGCCAGCACCGCAGAGGTCAGTGTGCGCATCACGATTCGATTCTCCTTGCCAGTCACAGCGGCAGCCCTTCGACGCTTCGAACGACGTTGCCGTCGATTTCCAGTACGACTCGGCCCGCGTCTGTAGTTCCCTCGCAGCGATCCGGTCCGCGGCTCACGAGCGCGAGGCCGGCTCGCTTTCTCTCGCAAACTTGGCGATACAGATGATAATACTCCCTCGCTGCATCGGCATCCTGCCAGCGCACGGCGTAGCGGAGCAGCGACTCTCCGCTGCGGCGCTTCTCATAGACCTCGAACTGTGCGCCCCGCCAGCGGTCAAGCAACTCCCCCCGATCCTCCTCACCCAAGTGGTGCTCGAGCAGGATGCGGTGGTCGAGTTGGCCGAAGGAGCCGTCGTAGACGCGCTTGAAGCCCTTGGGGAGCGGGTGCTCGGAGAGCGACGGCGCTTCCGGCACGACACCGCTGAAGTACAGACTCGGCTGCAAGATCTGCTGGGTAGTTTCCGGCGGTTGCTCGAAGACCCGCTTGAACCCGTCGCTGCCAAGGCGACGGACTAATTCGTCTTGGAACAGCAGGCCGTCTGTGTAGGGAAAGATCAGCACTTCGCGAAAATATAGCGGGGTGCTGTCATAGACCGGGAACTGCTGGGCCTCGAACCGTGTCGCACTCGCAGTGGCGATCGCCAAGAGGCGATTACCCTCCAGTGTCTTGTCGGACTGGCGCATGGCCCACTCCGTCATCACCCATGACGCTTGGCCCTCCATCGCAGCTAAGCGCGCCAGCTCGCCTTCGGACTCCTTGGCCCCTTCGACATACTTGAGCAGGCTGAAGTGGTGGTCGTCGATCGCGTGAACAAGCTCGTGCAGGAGCGCGTATTCCAAGGCCTCGGCCGGAGCCCAGTCGGCTAGGTACAATTCGCGCTGCTTGAAGTCATACAGCGCCCAAGCCTGCTCGCTGAGCAGGTCTAGGACGGTCTTCTCGTAGTCGAAATCGTCGGGGACGAGTCCGAACAACCGCAGGAAGAGCAGCTCTCGCTCAAGCTCCTTCGGCTTCTGGCTTTGCTTCATGCGCGTGGCATACAACTTGCGAAAGGCCGCTTTGGAGATCGTCTTGTGCTTGATGGGCCCGCGCGGGCCAAACCCCATGATGTCCTTGAGTTCCTCCACCATCGAGTCGATCTGCTGAAAGACGCGCGGGGCTTTGTCTTCGGACGCCTCCACCGGAATCGCAGCGCTTGCCAGCGCAACGATGGCCACGATGCAGCGCGCGGCTGCAAGCTTGGCCCGGCTATTCGGGCTGGGCTGGGTGCCTAGTGGATACATGCGGTGTGCAAGCTAGTCGGAGCAGATCGCAAACGTGGAATCGACCCCGACCGAGAGCGTCAGCTCTCTGCCGTGCCTAGGGTTGGTCGGGTTCGCTCTCCCCGTCCTCTTCGACTACATCGCCAAACGTGATCACCGCCGTACCCTTGAATCGCTTGTAGTCGTCGTACTTGATGATCATGCGGATCTTCTGCGGACCGGAGCGGAATTGGAGCGTGTCGTCAGCTCGCGTGTAGACCGGGAACCAATAGTTCCCGTCGATCTGATCCCGGTAGGTCTCAAAGCGCGGGAACTGCTCGTCTTTGTTCTTGCCGAGGACCCCGACGCCCTTGCCGTAGGTCTTGACAATTTGCAGCCCGAGTTGGTCGACCCAGATCTGGCCTTCGAAATACCGCTTGCCTTTGATCAGCTTCTTCGGCTTGACCGAGAACATGTAGGTGTCGATCTCGTCGACGAGTTGCTCCCCGAGAAAGTCGATGCGGTACTCGTCGGAATTCTCCCGGGTCATCACGAACGGCTGAACGCTGCGCAGGTCCTCCATGTCGCTTGGAGTCAGGATCAGGTTCTGGAGCGACGACGGCGGCGCGTACACCACTCGCTCGATGCGCTTGCCCTGCGTTCCGAAGAGGATGTCCTGAACAACCTCCCAGCGGCCTCGAACGCTGCCAGAGTTGGTGTACTCGAGGATCTTCACGGACTGGCGGTAGGTGTACGCCTCGCGGGCCTTGGCGAACTCGGTCTCCTTGTCGATGAAGCTGTCGATGATTTTCTGGACCGGAACTCCGGTACTGGTCTCGGCGGCCGAGACCGGCAGAAGCGCGCCGACCGCGCATCCGATTAGAACGCCAAGGGAACAAAGAGTCACTCGTCGCATGGTTGCTTCAATTGTACAGACGCATTTGGTTGTGCGGGCGTTGCGTCGCGAACATCTTCTTGCCTCGTCATCGAGCGAACCGGCAGCTGTCTTGGGTTTCATCTCTCGGTAGAGGTTGCCTAGGCCAACCTGGGCTGTACCGTCACTTTGCCGCTGGAAGGTGCCGTCCTTTGCCGCTATCGGAGCCCCTGCTGTTGTGGCTCGGCAGTATCAGAGTGCTTCCTCTGGATTGCCTTTGCAGGTCGAAGTGCGACATGGCAGGCAGTGCTGCAACGGCGTTGATACGATGGTGCTTATGCTGATCCGTATCCCATCCCTTTTGCTTGCCTTGGTTGCGTTGGGCGCAGCCGCTGTAACGCCGGTACCCGATTCGGTTGTCGCCACCGCGGTCGATGGCGCCGAGCCCCGCAATGTCGTGTTCATCTTGTCCGATGACCACCGCTATGACGCGATGTCCTTTATGGACCACCAGTTCGCTCGCACGCCTCACATGGATGCGATGGCGCAGAACGGCGTGCATCTCAAGAACGCCTTTGTCGGGACGTCGCTCTGCTCTCCAAGCCGGGCCTCGATCCTCACTGGCCTTTACACATTTCGCCATCGAGTCATCGACAACCAGCGCAGGGTGCCGGAGGGCACGATCTTCTTCCCGCAGTACCTTCAGCAGGCTGGCTTCGCGACCGCGTACATTGGCAAGTGGCACATGGGTGCAGCGGAAGATTCTCCGCGGCCGGGATTCGACCACTGGGTCAGTTTCCGCGGGCAGGGCCACTACTTGCCGCCGAGCCCGGATTACACGTTGAACGTCAACGGCGAACGGGTCAAGCAGAAGGGCTACATCACCGACGAACTCACGGACTACGCCATTGATTGGCTCTCAGACCAAGAACCGTCCGAAAAGCCATTCTTCCTCTACCTCTCGCACAAAGCCGTACATGCGAACTTCACGCCCGCCGAGCGACACGAGGGCGCCCTGGACGACGCGCCATTCACACGGCCCGCCAGCGAGGCGGACACGTTCGAGAACTATCGCGGCAAACCACGCTGGATGCGTGATCAGCGCAATAGCTGGCACGGCGTAGATTTCCCGTACCACAGCGCTCTCGATATCGAGCAGTACTACAAGCGCTACAACGAAGCCCTCAGCGGCGTCGACGACAGCATCGGGCGGGTGATGGGCAAACTCGAAGAGATGGGCATTGCCGATGAGACGCTCGTGATCTACATGGGCGACAACGGCTTCATGTTCGGGGAGCACGGCCTGATCGACAAGCGCGTGGCCTACGAGACATCGATCCGCGTACCGATGCTGATGCATTGCCCTGAATTGTTCGAGGGCGGCACGGTGGTGGAAGAGGTCGTAGCCAACATCGACGTCGCCCCCACCGTGTTCGAGGCGATGGGGATCCAGAAGCCACCCCACATGGACGGCCAGAGTTTCCTCGCGCTGGGGCAGGGCCGGGAAATCGAGTGGCGGGATTTCTTCCTGTATGTGTACTACTGGGAGAAAAACTACCCGCAAACGCCGACTCAATTCGCGCTGCGTGGCGACAGGTTCAAGTACATCACCTATTACGGGCTTTGGGACACGGACGAATTGTACGACCTGCAAGCTGACCCCGGCGAGACAAAGAACCTTCTGCACGATCCGGCACACGCCGAGACTGCAAGAAGGATGGAGGACAGCCTGTACGAGATGATGGCCGAGCTGGGTGGAATGGAGATTCCGCTCAATGCTCCGCGAGGTCGTTCGCAGAACAAGCGGCTACGCCAGCGCGGTGGGAAGAAATCTGCGGACTTCCCCGAGCCAATGGTGCTTGACCAGCCCGTGCACCGAAACGCACAGTAGCGCTTCACCTGCGTAGGCGTGGAGCGGGCATCCGGTCGGTCGGTCCAGTCTGACCGGATGCCTCGGCGCAGGTCCGAGCTCCAATTTCATTACGCGCATTCCACACGGTCCGCGCTTGCAGATCTTTGTGGAGGCCGCCCGCGAACCAAGAATTCGCGCCTTGTCATTGGCACGCACCTTTGAACAAGACGTTCCGAGTCCACTTGCCGGAACGAGCTGGAGCACTTGGGAAGTGTCGCCAGCCTCCGGATGGGCTCCGAGAAACGCTGGCTTCACCTGCGTAGAACCAGTCCAGCAATAGGCCGGGCGCATGGGGCTCGCCGGCGTCCGCACAGGCGCGATTCGTTCTGAGCCATGTGCTAGGATTGCGAAACGCTATGGCTTCGAACGTTGCTCCAGACCCCTATCGCTTGGATCCTGGGCGCGTCTTAACTGCCCCTACGGCATTCAGCGGGATCCTTCGGTTCCTCGGGCCGGGCTTGATCCTTGCCAGTTCCATCGTCGGATCTGGCGAACTGATCGCAACGACAGTGCTGGGTGCCGAGAACGGCTATGTGCTGCTCTGGCTCATCATCCTGAGCTGCTTGGTCAAGACGGTGGTTCAAAACGAACTCGGCCGCTATGCCATTGCCACGGGCCGCACCACACTGGAAGCCTTCAATGATGTGCCCGGGCCTCGGTTCAAGGTGTCGTGGCTGGCGTGGATGTGGTGTGGAATGGTCACCTTCACCCTGTTCCAAGTGGGCGCGATGCTGGGCGGGATTGCGGAGATCCTCAACACGGCGATACCCGGCGTGCCGATCACGGCTTTTGTTTGGACTCTGGCAGCGCTATCAGTCTTGCTGCTGATCGCCGGCAAGTACGCCCTCGTCGAGAAGATAGCGATGGGACTCGTGGTCAGCTTCACCGCGCTTACTGTCAGCTGCTGCTTCCTGCTGTTCAAGCTGCCGCAGTATTTCGACTGGGGTGCGGTCGTACAGGGCTTGACCTTCCAGCCGCCCGAAGGTGGCATGGCCACGGCGGTAGCGGCCTTCGGCATCACTGGCGTGGGTGCCACCGAGTTGGTGATGTACCCCTACTGGTGCATCGAGAAGGGCTACGCGCAATACGCTGGCAAGCGCGACGACTCGCCTACCTGGACCAAGCGAGCACTCGGATGGGTGCGCGTCATGGGATTCGATGTCATTTTCTCGATGGTGATTTACACGTTCGCAACGGTGGCGTTCTACTTCCTCGGAGCGGGGATCCTGAAGGGTATGGGACTCATCCCTGAGGGCTCGGAAATGGTGCAAGTGTTGTCCAGCATCTACACCGAGACCCTGGGAGGCTGGTCTTTGGGCCTGTTCATGGTCGGAGCCTTCGCTGTTCTGTACTCAACGGTGTTCGCATCGACTGCGGCGCACTGCCGCGTATGGGCAGATTTTGTGGGAATGCTCGGTGTCTACGACAAGTCCGACTACAAGAAGCGGCTTAAGGCGATCCGAGTGTTCGTGGTGTTGCTGCTGACGGTCCCGTGTCTTTACTTCATGTGGATCAGAGAGCCCGTTCTGATGGTCAAGATCGGCGGCATTGCGCAGGCAATCATGCTGCCTGTGATCGGTGGCTTCGCAATCTACTTGCGGTACAAGCGGATGCCAACCAGCATCCTGCCCAAGGCTTGGATCACATTAATGCTGTGGGTCTCCGCAGCGTTGATGGCGCTGCTCATGGGCTACTCGGCGATCGACAGGCTCGTCTAGAAGCACGTTGCGCAATGCTCTCATCAAGCAGCGAGGGTCGCCGTCGAACTCCTCGGTCGCAGCGTTCAAGTACGCGGCGATGTCTCCGGGTGTCTTGAGGTAGTCGCTAGCTCTGTGTTCCTTCGCTGGCATCCTATTGCGCAAGGACAAAGCAGCGACAGGCCTGCATGACTGAGACGTCTTGCTCCACTTGCGACCGATCCGCCGCCAGCTGCCTCGTCCTGTCTCAGAGTCCTCGCATTCCAAAATCACTTGCCGGCCGCTCCGAGACGCCGCAGGACTCCCGAATCGCAGGCAGTTCCTGTGCCAGCCGTGACCGAGCGTCTGCCGACCCGGCCCGCGCCCTGCGCTAAGATTCCCTCGACAAATGTCGAGTGCCAAGCTTATCCGACGGAGCGAGATATTCGGGGATTCGTGCCGTGGGCCGAGGAGGGCTGTGGGGATTCTGGCGGCAGCAGCCTCCGGCCTCCTGGCCGCCTGCTCGGTCGAGCCCCTTCCGGATAGTCCCAACATCGTCTTGATGATGGCCGATGACATGGGGATGGGCGACACCAGTGCGTACCAGGACTTCACGGGCAATCCGGCCGGCCTTCAGTTGCACACGCCGCACATGGAGCGGCTGGCGAGGATGGGCGTTCGTTTCACGGATGCCCATACCCCGTCATCACGCTGCTCTCCGACCCGCTACGGCTTGCTGACGGGGCGCTACGCGTGGCGCAACCGGCTGAAGCACTGGGTCCTGTTCGGAGCTCAGGGCGATCCCATGATCGAGCCGGGCCGTCCCACGATTGCCTCCCTGCTCCGCGCCAACGGGTATGTCACGGCGATGTACGGCAAGTGGCACGTCGGATTGCGCTACCGGCGGGCGGATGGCTTGCCAGCGGCAGGCTGGGAGGATGCCGACTTGACAAGACCTCTCCATACGTCGCCACTCGACCATGGTTTTGACCACGCTAGGTTCACCTCGCGGTCGCATGGCACCTCGGGGCCCTCCGCGCCAGAGCAGTCGGTCGGGAACGGCCCCGGGCACATCCATGGCCGGACGGTCGTTGCCGCGACCGGAAACGGCAAGCATCTTGCAACGACCGGCGAGCATGCGTACGTGTTACACCGGCTCGGGAGCCGCCATTCGGATCATGCGATGGCATTCCTGTCCCGCCATGTGAGCGATGTAAGCACCCAAGACCGGCCGTTCTTCATCTACTACCCGGCCAACTCCAATCACGGCCCCTACACACCCGACCAGGCCATTGGCGGCGTGCCGGTGGCCGGTGCCGCGCGCACGCGGGACGGGCAGGAGATGGACGCGAGGCACGACTACATTTACGAGAACGATGTCGCGCTTGGACGCATTCTCGACTGGCTCGAAGCGACCGACGACCCTCGCCAGCCCGGTCGTAAGCTCATCGAAACGACCCTCGTAATCTTCACGTCGGACAACGGAGCCGAGCGAGACAGCGACATCGCGACGGGGCCGTTCCGGTCGAACAAGGGGTCGGTGTACGAAGGCGGGCATCGCGTCCCGTTCATCGTTGCTTGGCCCCAAGGCCGCGTCGGTGACGGCGACGCATCCAGTCCCGGAGAGACGAGCCCCGAGCCGATTGCTCTGACCGACATGTACGCGACGTTCGCGGAGATCATCGGCACCGAGCTCCCGGAAACGCGAGCCGGGGAAATTGGAGCGGAAGATAGCTTCAGCGTTCTGAAAGCGTTTCGAGGAGGTACCTTGAGCGGGCGCCCCCCGCTCATGTTCAACGACCACAAGGAGGCGGGAGCCGATCCGGCCGCCGTGGCGATCCGCTTTGACGAGCCTCGTGTCGGGGACTCCGTTGTTCCCGGCCAGTGGAAGCTATTTTTCGACGCGTCGCTGCTGCGGGAAGGAACGGCGCGGCCGACCGAGTTGTACGACTTGGCAGCGGACCCTGGAGAAACGACCAACCTGATCTCCAGGCCAGATCTTGCCTCGCTGATCGAGCACCTCTCCGCAATGGCGTTGCTCCACCGCAATGCGGGCGGGCATCGTCTCGCCCAACTCGCGGCTTCGGGTCCCGTCCGGTTCGACTGGACCGGGAGCGGCGACTCCGGGGACCAGGGGCTTGAGATCGTCGTTTCCGCCGCCTCCCAAGGCAGCCGGCTCTCGCGAACGGTCGAGGGCCTCGGCGTTTCGGGAGGAGAATCGGATGCTGTCGATGGGGGAGAGGCTTTGCTGGTCAGCTTTGGCAGCGACGTCCTTGTCGAGTCGGCGGCGATCGCCGCAGGGGACGGCTCGGTGGGCGGCTTCTATCAAGTGGGCTTGCGGGCTCCGTTGGCGATCTACTGCGTGGACGGCGACATTGATGACAGGGATCAGAGCGGGATCCTCAGCGACATCGGATTGCTGGAGGCCGGAGAGACGCTGCGCTTCGACAGCAGCCCTCATTACGGGACCGAATCCAGCGGAGCGTGGCGGTTGCGTACGCTAAACGTGCGAGGTTTGCAGCCGCTCACCGGCAATAATCGACCGTAGCTTCGCTTCTACTGTTGAGACGCCTTCCAGTAGGCGTCCGCCGATTCCATATCGTGCGATCGTCGCCTCTGTATTCCGGCGACCAGTACGGTCGCGTGACTTGCACAGTCGAGACTCTAGTACACGCGGTTCCGCGGGGCCGAAATCCATGCGAAGCTCGGAAACGCCTTTGGCAAGACCCGTTGTTGGTCGCCGAATGTGCGTCGGCGGCAATTCCGAACCTAGAGGCTGACCAGCTTGACTACGGTCCAAGACGCGTTTGTTCTCGCCACAGTAGGACCATTCCGAGACAGCCGGTGCGGTCGGGAGCGCAAGGCGCGGGTCGCGGAATGCATCGGCCGACCCATCGGATGGGTGCGGGCCTGACCAAGTGTCGCTTCAACCCGCTCCTCGAGTGAGCCAGCAATTGCCCACATGACTGCTCCAGCGAAGAGATGGCGAACTCGATCGGAGGATCGAATTCCAGCGTGCAAGAACCGCCCCAACGCTCCCCAACACGCTTGAGGATTCCTTGGTGCTCAATCCGCAAGCACGCTGGCACCCAGCGAGACCCCAGTGATGGAGTTTTCGGGGTGCGTCACGACGCGTACCTGACTTCCGACTGATGGATGAGACTTCGATCAGCCGAGTTGTCGGCTCATTCCCTGTCGCGCACAAGCGAGTACGGGCCTTACGCTGAGAGCCAAGCCGGGGAACGCCAAGTTCCGCATCGAGAGTATTTTGGCGAGCTACCCCTAAAGTGTTGTGACGGTGAGCGGGTGCCCCGCCATCTGCTGGTCAATCGTCAGGAGCTTGAGGCCCTCTTCTTGGGCTTGAACCAAGAGCAGTTCGTCGAATGGGTCTTTGTGTTCAAGGGAGGTGTCGAGTTCTCGTCCGGCGTGCCGGACGGTGATTGGCAGGAACGACACGTTCTGCCCATGGCGCACAGCAATAGCGTCATTTGGATCGAAGGGACTCTTACGCAGACCAGTTCGTCGGCGGGCATTGCGCGTCAGCCGCATCTCCCAGATCAAAGCTACGCTTACCTAGATCTGCGTCCCAAGCTGGGCAAGGAAGCGCCGCTCGACTTCGGAGAGTTTCCCGGGTGCCGCCATTGGGTCATATGGATAGGATGTGTCGAGGAGAATGCTGATTTTCGATACAACTAGCCGTCAAGCCCGAGAAGTCGGCGGCTAAGGGCGGGATCATTGAATTCCTGAGGCCACCGCTCTCCGTCTCCGGCCAGACCGACGAGCTCTCGCGCGGCTGCTAACTTGTCAAAGTCGATTCCGCCACCCCCGCGGTATCGAACGATCTCGACTGCGGGCTCACCGCGCTTCGTAATGACCACACGTTCACCATTCTGGACTGCGGTGATCAGCGCTGAGAGGCAGGCTTTCGCTTCGCGCAAGGAAATCTCCACAATTTCGACCCTTCGAGTTCTGACCGATCGGACAGTCGCAACAGCATACACCGTTCCTGAGGCCGTACTGAGACCACACTCTCCCATAGGACCTGAATCGTTTCGACCCTCACCCTATACCGCTCGCTGCTTATGGGATGGTGTGAGGACAGCGAATAGGACCGTGTCGCGTGTGCTTCAAGTCCCTAGCGGACAGAGCTCAGACATCAGAGCTAATACGAGACGAGCAGCCTGACGGCCTCGTCTAGCCAACCTGACTCCCAGTGGTGGTCCCGTTTAGGGCCATCCCGGTACGTGTGGGGCACCTCCAGTTCTGTCAGCAGTCTGTGCATGGCGACATGGTGGGCGCGAAACGACTGAAAGTAACCCGTTAGGACGAGCCGATTGTGACCGCGGAGCAGGTTGACTCGACGCTTGACTAGATCGCTGACCAGATAGCGGTCGAAGTTGGCTTGATTCCCGAAGATGGGCCCCATGCCGTACTTGTCTGGCTTCCGCTGCATTAATGGAGCGTC
Source organism: Bryobacterales bacterium (assembly GCA_965207255.1). Classification (GTDB taxonomy): domain Bacteria; phylum Acidobacteriota; class Terriglobia; order Bryobacterales; family UBA6623; genus VXMF01. Next base: position 5,796,775 of record OZ242276.1, read on the forward strand.
CCAAGCGGCGGCTCGGGCAAAGATGCTTGGATGGCGGAGCAGGAGAGACCACGCCCCCCAGCCTGACTTGGAGAACCCAACCACCATCGTCTCCCCCGCACTGGAGTCCGTGCCGTGGTGGCGGTCCATCAGCGGCAGGACATCGCGCAGCAGGTAGCTCTCCTGTCGCAGCCGCTTGTCCGTAGGATGGTCGGCATACCACGGCAGCGCCGAGAAGGTGGGGATCGCGACCACCAACTGGTAGCGATTGGCGAGATCAATCCGCCGGACCTCCGCAGCAGGGTCGCCCCAGCGATCCTCTACCCCTGCTTCGACGGGTAGGACCAATAGGAGCCGCGGCGGTGCAGCGGCGTCCGAGTTGTCGGGCAAGAAGACTCGGACAGTAGTTTCACCTGCCTGGCGTAGGCTTTGGAGTCGATGGACTTCTTCGGCGGCCGAGAGTGCCACCGTGGCAGCTAGGAGTAGAGCCGCCACGTGTGATGACAGCTTGCTCGCGCAGCGCGTGTTTGACCACGACAGTCTGGACACCGTGCGAATCCGAATCATCTGAAAGCTGGTCGTTCCCCGAGATCGACCTCAGTCGTCAAGTGCCCCTCCCGGACCCGTGTAGCACAGCGAGGCAGCGTGTGGATCACGGTATCAGCAGTTCCGGCAGCCACAGTGCGATTTCGGGGAATAGTGTAACGACGACCAGCGTGGCTGCATTTGCGCCGAGGAATGGGGCCGCTCCGCGAAAGATCTTCCCGATGTCCAGATTGGCGATGGCTGCGCAGACATTCAAACAGGTTCCGACCGGCGGTGTGCATGCACCCACGGCTAATCCTGACACCAGCAATACGCCGAACAGGATCGGGGACACGCCAAGGCCCTCCAAGGCGGGCGCGAACACAGGCGTCAACAGGAGGATGGCGGGGCTGACGTCAATCACAGTGCCGGCTGCGAGGACGATCAGATTGACTAGCAGCAGTGTCCCAGTCGCGCCCAAGCCTAGGTCTACGACGAACGCCGCGATGGCTTCAGGGACACGTTCCAGCGCCAAGATCCAGATATACGCTTGCGAGAGCGCAATCACGATCATGATCTTCGCGCTGGTCAGGGCTGTTGAGCGTAGACACTCCCAGAAGGCGCTCGGTGTAAGCGCCCGAGTCAAACCGAACCCAGCTAGGACCGCGTACAGCACGCCGAGGGCAGCAGACTCGGTAGCCGTCGCGATTCCAAAGACGACCGCTCCCACCACAATCACCGGCATGAGCAATACAGGTATTGACCGCGTAGTGCGCCGCAGTGCGCTAGCAAACGTTATGTGTTCGTGCTCGGAACCACCATGGGCCAGCATGCGGACTAGCGCCATCTGGAGCAAGCCGACGATGATCCCGGGGAACACTCCGCCCAAGAAGAGCTTCCCAACAGACTGCTGCGCAACTACGGCGTAGAGCACCATGGGGATGCTCGGCGGTATCACCATCCCCATGGTGGAAGAGGCCACCGTGATGCCTGCGGCGACTTCCTTGCGGTAGCCGCGGCGCTCCATTTCAGGGATCAGGACTGAGCCGATCGAGGCAGTGTCTGAGGCTGACGAGCCGGAGATTCCTCCGAAGAGCATGCTGGCAAGCACGTTGACCAAGCCAAGCCCGCTCTTGAACCTTCCGGCCAGCAGCATGCTGAAGTCGATCAGCCGAGACGTGATCTGGGCCGAGTTCATGACCTGGCCCATCAGAATGAAGAGTGGCAAGCTCATCAGCGCGTAGGAGTTGAACCCGGCCAGCAAGCGCAGTGGCAGCATAAGTAAGAGCTGGGTGTCGCTCAGAACAACGTAGAGCAGGACCGAGACCCCTAGTGAGTAGGCCACCGGGACGCCAACCCCGATCAGGACGAGCAAGCTAATCAGGAGCAGCAGGATCAACGCTCTAACTCCTTGCGAAACAAGGCGACTAGCTTGAGTCCGCAGTAGAGGGTGGCGAGGCCGCATCCCAACGGGACGCTCGCTTGCAACAGGTAGCGAGGCACCTGCGTGACCGGCATCGGGATGTGACCGGTAGCGGCGATCCAAGAAATGCTGCTGGCTGCCACCACGGCATTGAGGATCGCAACGAAGCCGAAGTTGGACGCCTCCAGGGCCAGCCTGCCACGCGGGCCGAGGCGCCTCGAGAGGAGATCGACACGGATATGCTCTTGGCGTCCCACCGCAATGGCGGCACCAATAGAGGACAGATACACGAACACGACCGTAGCGGTTTCGTTGGCCCCGACCAAGCCGGATTCGAAGGCATAGCGCAGAATCACCAGCACAACCACGACGAGGAACATCCCCAGCAGGCCTGCCGCTAGCAGGACTTCCAGCAGATTGGTCAAGCGACGCTCAAAGGTTTGTAGGCTCACTGCTGTTCCTGGCCTCGCGCCGCTCGGCGGGCTGCCTCGACGTCCTCCCAAGTGAAGTAGCCCTTGCCGATCAGGATGTCATACACCGGAGCCGCCGCCTCGCGGAACTGGTCGAGGGCTGCGCCCTCGATCCAGTTCGTCTCCAGCACAGTCGAAAGCTTCTCGATGTACTCCTGCTCGCTGTCCCGATTCATGCGGTCGCTGAAAGCGATAGCCTCGCGTGCCGCGCTGTCAAACTGCTCCTGCAGATCCTCGGGCAGGGATTCGTACCACGCTAGATTCACGATGAACGGATCGGGTCCGGTCATGTAGTTGGAGATGCTGAGATATCGTTGAACCTCGTGGATGCGAGAGTCCCACAGGTTGGACGGGGCATTGTCTTGGCCATCGATCACGCCGGTCTTGCAGGCTTGGTAGACCTCCGTGAAAGGTATTTCCTGAGGATTGGCCCCTAAGACGCTGGTCAATATGATATTCGGCTCCTGTGGGGGGACGCGGAGCTTGAGCCCGCGGAAGTCCTCAGGGGAGCGGATCGGCCGGACGCTGGTGGTGTGCGCGCGGAAGCCTTGGGAGATTCCGCAGGCGGGCACGTGATAGCCGTTTGTCCAGGCTTCGGTGTTGAGGCGAGTTGTGAAGTCACTGTTCACCAAGCGCAAGGCCTCGTCCCAGCCTTCGACAAGGAAGGGCAGCAGGAAAAGCGTGTACTTCGGGCTCACGTCGAAGAAGTAGCCGCCGCGGGTGCCTTGGAGCACGTTCACGGCGACTAGGTCCATCAGTTCGCGCTCCCGGCCGAGAGTGCCTCCGAAATGGGTGTCGACTTCGATGCGGCCGTTGGTGCGTTCCTCAACAATCTCCTTGAAGTGGACCATCGAGATGCTGCGCGGGTGTTGCGCGGGTTGCGAGTTGGCGTAGCGGAAAACGTACGATTGCGTGGGCTTGTTGCAACTTGCGCACAGGGCTAGCAGTGCGATGCACGTGCACATGCCGAAATGCGAGTGGACGAGCATGCGCGGTGGTCTAACTCCCAAGGTTCAGATCATATACGGTCATGTCACTAACCAAGTACACAAGATTGATGGGCACACCGTCCGAGGCTGCGCCGCCGTGCGACGACCGGCGATCGAAGCCGCCTGTCCTGCCTTGGATGTGCAATGCGGACGAGTCTGCGGACCACCGCATGCGGAAGGACTTGCTAGCGTTGTCGTCATGCTCGCGAAGACTCAAGATCGCGGCTGCCTCGGATGATCCGGTCTGCCAAACATGGATGCTGTAGTAGCCGGCCAACAGTGCGCCGGAACGCAGTAGAGCCGCCTGGCGTCCATCCGGCGAGACTGTGAGGGAGTGGCCGGGCATCAAGAAGCGCCAGTCGCCGGAGTCTGCGGCATTGCCGTAGAGAGATGCTTCCGGGCGCAGCGAGGGATCAAGCCAACTGGCGACATAGCGTCGAAGTTTGCTTACGGGAGGGACGGCCCAAGGATTCCAGCGGACATAGACGATACCTTCGGCCGTCCACTGCGGCCGGGCCACTAGGTGGTCGCTTGGCAGGGAAACCTCGCGAATCGATTCGCTTGCGTCAGATACGTAGAGTCGCAGGCGAGGTCTGTCGGGTCCATCTGCGAGATAGAGCACCCGGTTGTCGATGGCATGCTTCCAAGTCACGCGGCCGACAATTCCTGGCGGTGCTTCGGATGCAGCAGTATCCCCGCTGGGTTCTGGTGATTGAGGTTGGGCCTTGAACTCTTGCCGATAGACTTCGACAGCGGGCGGCGGTGGCTTGAATTCGGGCTGCGTCTCGACCAGCCCGGAGCCCCAGGTGCCCGGGCCTAGGACCGCGACGCAGGTGCTGTGCATTGCCAGCACGGGAAAGGCTACGGCTGCGAGAATCGCCAGTGGCCACTTGCGGTTGCTCTTGGATTCCCTCATCGCGGACCGAGACTTTGATGATCGCAGACTTACTCCGGCCCGAAATAGGTTGGAGCGTGAAGATTCAGCGGGCCTTGCCCACGACCAAGGCCGGGCGCGGTACGGATTGCTTCTGTGACGAAGCGCTTGGCATGCTCGACGGCATCAATCAGTGTGTGATCAAGGGCCATCATGGCCGTGATAGCGGCCGAGAGGACACATCCCGTGCCATGGGTCTGACGGCTCACGACGCGCTCTGCAGGGAAGGTGAGCACAAATCCGTCAGCCCACAGTAGGTCGATAGGATCGGAATCTAAGTGTCCGCCCTTGACCAACACCCGCCTGGCCCCCATTTTGCCGATGCGCTCCGCCGCGCGGCGCATGTCTTCTTGATCCTTGATTTGGATGCCGGAGAGCGTGGCTGCTTCAGGCAGGTTAGGGGTGACCAGAAAGCACTTAGGGAGCAACTCCGCAACGATTGCGTCAACAACCTTCTCGGTTGCCAGCGTATCGCCATGGGTGCTTGCCATCACTGGATCGACGATGATCGGCACGTCAGACGCACGCGCCCAGTTGGCCACCACGCTAACGGTGGCCGGATGGCCTAGTGCGCCGGCCTTGGCTGCGATTGGCGGGATATCGCGCTGGATCGCATCCAGCTGGGCTTGGACAAGGGAGGGCGATAGGTAGGTGGATGATTCAATTCCAGCAGTGTTCTGGACGGTTATCAGCGTCGGCACAGCCATGCCATAGACACCGAAGTGATGAAACGTCTTGAGGTCGGCTTGTAGGCCCGCGCCACCGGATGGATCGGACCCGGCAATTGAGAGAACGGCAGCGGCGGGGCGCGTCAAACCGGAGTCTAGCACTCCGATGGCGCGAGTCGGGTTGCACAACGGCCGGCTAGATCAAGCCGCTTTCCCAGGGCCCGGTCACGGCGAACGAGATTCCCGGGTTCTGTGCGTTAAGGAAGAGCCAGCGCCCGTCCGGGCTGTAGGTTGCCCCTGCAAACTCCCCGTCGCGGAAGTCGCCTTCCAGCCCGTTACGCTCACCGGCAAGAATCACATTGTTCTTGGCGAACGGAAAGATCTCACCTCTTGTGGTAAGCCCCTTCACGTAGTCCTCGCTGTCGCCATCTTCGCAGAGAACGAGTCCGCCCCTAGGGCTCACGCAGATGTTGTCTGGCATGTCCAGCACCTCGGGCGCTGGCGATTCGTACAGCAGGAGGATCCGGTCCCCGGACGGATCGTATTCCCAGATCTGTCCGGACTCTGCGTTGCCGCCATTGGTCGAGACGATGTAGATCCTCCCGTTGCCGTGCCATGTCCCCTCCAAGCGCCCGAACGTCGCCCCGCCTTCCTGCACGCCCTGCTTGTGAACGCTGTTCGTCTCGATGGGGTCCGGGTCCGGCTCGCTGATCGGAACCCACCTAACCGGCTCCCAGTCTCCCGGTGTTTGCCCTCGCCTCGTGTCTGCCCCCGGGCGATTTGCCAGGGCCAGCATCTCAAGGCGTCCTCCTGACGCCAGCCGTCCCGCCTCGTTCGGGATGAATCGATAGAAGCCCGCCTCAGCTTGGTCTTCCGTCTCGTACACGATTCCCGTTTCCGGATCGACCGAGACGGCCTCGTGCACGAACCGGCCCATCGCACGGTACGGCTCGGCCGTTGCGGCACCGTCCGCTGGAACTTCGAACACGTATCCGTGGGGCATTCCGTAGGCGTTCTCTCCGCCCGGCCCGAGCACGGTCTCCTCGCACGTCAGCCACGAGCCCCACGGCGTCGCACCGCCCGCGCAGTTAACCGCCGTTCCGGCTAGGCTCGCCCACGCCTCTATCACCGAACCCGATCCCGTGTCGAACTCGACCGTCGTCGTGCCGCCGCCTCCGTTCGCGTCGTAAACCGGTTCGGATGCAAACGCTGTGCCCGTTCGCAGTTCGTGATTCCGGACCAGCCGGACCCGGCTTCCGCCCGCTGCGAACGCAGCCATGCCGTCGTGCGCACCCGGCGTGTGCAGCCCTTCCCGCAAAGGGTCGCCCGCCCACCCGAACGATAGGTACCGGAATCCGGCCGGGAGATGGAGTAGCGGGAGCCCCGTCGTCTCGTCCTTGGCCGGCCGTAGCGGTCCGTACCCGGCCGGGCCAAGGGGCTCGCCTGACGTTTCAGTTCCGTTACCGCACGCAAGGGAACTAATCGACGCGGTGCCGGCGATGGCGCAGTTCAGGGCGAGAAACTGGCGTCTGAGGAGGAGCGAAGACGGCATGTGGCTAGTGTACTAGCCGCTCCTTGTGGCGGGTTGATGGATCTGTACTCTCTGCACAACGGTCGGAGCAAGCACGCCGATTGGTCGGCATAACTTCCCGGCAGGCATAGAGCTCACTCCGCGCGTAAGAACCGTACAACTACGCGTTCCAAGGCACTTCGACACCGGAAAACTACGCTGCGGCTGCCAGCGCCATGTCCAGTGTTGCGAGCGGCAGCCGCAACCGTAGTGCGAGTTCGAGGTCCATCGCGTCGTATGCCGAGATCCATTACCACACCCCACACTCGATCCGTAGATACGGGATCGATGTTGATTGGCAGCACCTGGAGATCCTCCCGAATCCGCTGCCAGTCATCTTTGGCGACTCGCCCTCTTCGGGTCGCCACCAGCAGCACACTCCCAATCTCGATCCTGATTCCCTATCTGCCCCATCCTTAGTGGCGGCCCGAAGAAGCGATGGATTCGCCCGAGCAGCTTGGGGCCAGAGTCGCTGGTCACGAATTCTTGTATGTGGCAGGCATTGTGTGCCCGCGGGGAGGCCTGCGGTGAAGCCCAATCGGTCATCTCCTTAGGTTGGAACGGCCGTTCGCGGCTTGGGGAAGCTTGGTATTGAACCGGCCTGCCCGCTGAGGAGTCTTGGCCCTAGCTGCTAAGGCTTGCGTTCCGACGAACGGCTCTCCGTAGCGAGTGTCCGGAGTTGCTTCTCCAATGCGCTCGCTCGCTCCTCTGCTGCCCGTCTACGCTCGGCCTCGGCACTCGCGCGTTTCGACTCCGCACTAGCGAGTTCCTCCGCGGACTGTCTGAGTTCCATCTCGGCACTGGCACGTTGCGCCTCGGCACTGGCACGTTGCGCCTCGGCACTGGCGCGCTCTTCCGCTGCCCGCCGCAGTCGCTCCGATTCTGCCAGATCCCCGTCGAACTCTTCCCCCGTGCGCGGATCCCTGAACACCAGCACTGTCGCCCCGCCCTGCCGTTGGCTGCGCAGCTCCAGCCCCAAAACCCGGCTCCGCAGCCAACGACCCCGCGCGCCGCTCGCCACCGGCTGCACAGGGTTATAGCTCTCCCCGTTCGCCTCCCAGCCCTCTAAGGCCGGCGCCAGCAGCGACCCGGTCGGGTCCAGCCGCCAATACTCGCGCACGCCAATCCGGGCGTACTCCTGCGCCTTGTGCTGGGCATCCTTGTCCGCCGTTGAGGGTGACGCGACCTCCAGCACGAAATCCGCTGCTTTGCCCTCTTCCCAGACCTTATACGAACTGCGGTTCCCGCGCTGCACGCCGAACACCACCTGTAGGTCCGGCTGCAGGCAGACCTTGCTATTGCCAGGCTCGTAGTACACCAGCAGCTCCATGGCCACAAGCACGTTGTCGCGACTGCGGAAGTGGTTGTCCAAGGCCACCGTGGCTTGGCTGACGGCCTTGCCGTGCCAGATGCTCTGCGCGATCCAGTTCCCTTCCGGGTACTCGACATCCTCTGGCTTGCGCGCCGCCGCGGCAGCTGCTGACGGGGTGAGGCTGGGAACTTCCGTTTCTGTGGTGGGAGTGAATGCCATGGCGAACTCGAACGCGCCCGAACACGCTTCCCTCGTAGCATACATGCTCCGGCGCAGGCGGCCCGGCGGCAGGCTATGCGGCTGGCGCAGCGGGCCCGCTCAGACTGGCCTGCAGGGGCGCAGTCGGCGAGCAAGCGAGGTAGGCTGCGGCCTCGCCGGCACCGTGTTCTGGGGCAGCGAGGTGGACGGGTGTAGCAATCGCTTGGTTGTGATCATGACGGACGCATCGATTTCGCATTCAGCCACGTAGCAGCAACACTTCGGGCGCAACCCCTCGCAGCTCAAGGCCAGCGCAACGCTGTGTGCCGAGAGCCGCCGCCAGGCCGATCTGACCCGCAACCTGTCGGCTGGCCTTGGATGCGGATAGTAGGGAATCAGGATCTCGATTGGCCATAGTGCTGGTACGTACGCGCTGCCCTCGATGAGTGACTCCCGTAAGCGGTCGGTCGATGCGCCGGCCTCGTCAGGGAAGATCTACGCCATGGTCACGGAGCAGTCCAGCACGAACTCCATCAGAATCGACGTCCGTCTTCGATCAATTGGCGGACTGACAGGGCGCGCAAGCTGTTCGTCTTCTGAAACGCTGCCAGCCGATCAATCGCAGCTCGGATTCTGACAGTGTCGCGCTGCCTGAACGGAATAAGCTCAGCCACGGGTCGATTGTGCTTGGTGATGACGAATTGTTCGCCCTCTTGAACTCGCCGCAGAAGTTGCGGAAGATGCCTTCTTGCATCGAATGCTCCGATTACCGGCACGCGAAACCCTCCTAGGCTGGTGGCTTCAACACGAATAGACCATATTCAGACTAACTGTGCCGCAGTCAACCCAGATAGGGCATGCTTGGTGGCCTACGATCCAATCAGCCGTATCGACGACGGCAAGATCATCAAGGCGCAGTGGCTTCGGCACGGCGTGCACGATGTGCCTCGCGTAGTTTTTCTGGTCCACTTGTTTCGCTTTGTTCAGGGTAGGGGGGCGAACTTCGCACCGCGGCCCCAGACTCTGATCAACCGTTGGGAGACCTGCTTCGTATCCGGCCTAGTTGTAGCGAAGCAGATCGGAGCCAACTGTCCGTTTCACTTTAGAAACCACATCAGGCGATTCCGCCCGCCCAATCCTGTCAAAATTGATTCCGTGACGCACCTACCTGCAACCTCCTCCGTCCGAGGCACATCGCTTGGACCGATTACAAGCTCGGCACCGTGCCTGCTCGCGCTCGCCCTGCTCGCACTACAGGGCTGTGAACGCGGCCCTGTGGAATCCAGTGTTCCGGTCCGGCCCAACATCGTCATTCTGCTGGCCGACGACCTCGGTTGGACCGACGTGACCTTCCACGGCGGCAATATCGCCACTCCCAACATCGACCGAATCGCCACCGAAGGCGCTGAACTTGCGCGCTACTACGTCGCGCCGGTATGTTCGCCCACCAGAGCCGGGCTGCTGACGGGGAGGTACCCGATCCGCTACGGCTCGATGCGGGCGGTATATCCGCCATGGCGTGACGGCGGCATGGACGTGTCCGAACTGACCATCGCAGATGTGCTCGCCGAAGTCGGCTACAAGCACCGCGGCGTGTTCGGCAAATGGCATTTGGGGCATTCCGACAAGAAATATCACCCGCTGCGAAGAGGATTCACCGAGTTCTACGGCCACTACAACGGAGCGGTCGACTACTTTACTCACGAGCGCGAAGGCGAAGTCGATTGGCATCACGGCTTCGAACCGAGCGGCGATCAAGGCTACACGACGGACCTCATTGCCGAGCGTGCCGCCAAGTTCATCCGAGCCCACGCCAACAATGCCGAGCCCTTCCTGTGTTACGTGCCGTTCAACGCGCCGCACAGCCCGTTCCAAGCCAAAGAGGAGGACTTGCCGCTCTACGAAAACCTTCCGCCAGCGCGCGGGTTCTTCCAAGGCTTGCAGGGGGTTGAGCCGAACTCGACAAGGGAGGCTCGCCACAAGAATCGGAAGATCCTCGGGGCGATGGTCCATTCACTCGATCAGGGCGTTGGCAAGATCCTGAATGCGATCGATCAGGCCGGCATCGCGTCCAACACCTTCGTGCTCTTCAGTTCCGACAACGGCGGGGTCGGAGGAATTGGCGAGAACACCCCGCTCCGCGGTGCCAAGGCGAGCGTCTTCGAGGGCGGCATTCGCGTGGCCGCTGCGGTTCGCTGGCCAGGACAGATTCCGCTAGGCCAGAAGATTCAGGCCCCTCTGGCCAACATCGACGTTCTGCCCACCGTCATGCGCATCGCCGGCGTTGAGCGGTTCTACGGCAAGCCGCTTGATGGTCTGGACGTCTTGGACGTGCTCACCGGGCGACAGCAGTCACTGGAAAGGGAACTCTTCAACTACATCGGCCAGTCTGGCCCGGACGACGAGCAGATCTCCCACATGACGAACGACTGGAAGCTGGTGGTCGTCGGACCCGATGTCACCGACGAGACGGCGGACGACTCGCTGCGCAAGCGCTTCCTGTTCAAGATCTCCGACGATATGGTCGAGGAGCACAACGTACTCGAAGAGAATCGAGAGTTGGCGGATTCGATGTACCAGAGGATCAAGGAGTTCCGCTCTCTGCAGCCCGTGGACGCAATTGTCCCGTACAACCAAGGCCGCGATGGATTCCAAGCTCCCCCGCGCTGGGAACTCCCGGGAGAGTGATCACGAAGGCGCTATCCGCGCCGGGCACGCACGAAGCCGTCGAATCCCTGTCGTTTCAGAGTTTGCAGGCGGGCGTCTGCCTGCTTCGCGTTGCCACCTGCTACGACTACTCGGTAGCGCCGCGATCTACCCTCGGTGAATCCTTGCACCGTTGCGCGGTGCCCCTTCTTGCGGGCCTTGGTTGCCAGCGCATTGGCGTTGCGCCGACGTTCAAAAAGCCCGATTTGGATGTCGAACCGACCGGCCTGCTTCGGACTGGGCGGCTTGGCGCTCGACGCGTTTGAACCTCGGCGGGCGGGCGGGCGAATCATCGTCAGGCGAACCTTGGCTACCCCAGAACCCAGCATGTCGATCTCTGCTGCGGCTGCTTTGGACAAGTCGATGATGCGGTTCCCCACGAACGGCCCGCGATCGGTGATCCGAACCTCTGTAGTCTTGCCAGTAGCGAGGTTCTTCACACGCAGCCAGGTGTCGAACGGCAGCCTCTTGTGCGCCGCGGTGAGCTTGTTCATGTCATAGATCTCGCCATTGGCTGCCTGGCGCCCGTGATAGGGCGGCCCGTACCAACTCGCGAGGCCAACTTGGGACCAGCCGACTCTTGGGTTGATGGGAGGCGGAAGCTTGACCTTCTTGGTTCGCCTGCCTGCGCAGGCTGTGAGAAGCAAGGAGGCGAGCAGAGCCGCCAGCAATAGACCCGCTCGATTGAAGCCCTTGGCCGCCGCGCGGCGCGGGGCTGTTTCACCCTGTGCTACCATTCCGCATTCGTGGAGCGAGTCGGTCTGATCCTGTCCTGCGGTGGGCTGGTCGCGCTCTTGGCTGCGATCGGCAGCGCAGTCACCGGCAACGTCTCGGCGAGTGGCACGCTACTCGTGGCAGCGCTGGCCTTGCTGGCCGTTCGCTTCCAGATTCATCCCACTCTAAACATCATCGCATTCACGTTCTGGGTGTTCGCGATGACCTGCTGGGCGCTATACTTCCCAGCTCATTTTGTGTCTTGGGGCGAATTCCGCCTAGGTGCGCTGATCACGCCACTAATCCAGGTGATCATGCTCGGCATGGGAGCCACTCTCAGCCTGGGAGACTTCGCACGGGCGCTGCGCATGCCGCAGGCCGTTCTGATTGGCATGCTGCTGCAATTCACGGTCATGCCGCTGCTGGGCTGGTCCATCGCGGTAGCGTTCGGCTTCCCGGATGAGATCGCGGCGGGCGTTGTTCTGATCGGCTCGTGCTCCGGGGGAGTCGCATCGAACGTGATGGCGTTCTTGGCGAAGGGAAACGTCGCCCTGTCGGTGACGATGACAGCTTGCTCGACGCTGATGGCACCGCTCATGACGCCGTTGGCGATGCGCCTGCTGGCTGGACGCTTCATTGAGATCGCCTTTCTGGACATGATGTGGGCGATCGTAGAGCTGGTCATTCTGCCAGTCGGAGCGGGACTCGTCTGCAACCGCCTGCTAGCTCGCCGGCGCGACATACTCGACCGCGTCTTGCCCGGAGTCTCGATGGCGGCGATCTGCTTTATCCTGGCCATCATCGCCGCCGGTTCCCGCGACGACCTGCTTCAGAGCGGGGCCGCGCTACTGGCGGCCGCCTTGCTGCACAACGTCTCCGGTTACGGATTGGGTTACCTCGCATCCGGTTTCTGCAAACTGAGCGAAACCGACCGCCGCACGGTCGCCTTCGAAGTGGGCATGCAAAATGGTGGTATGGCGGTAGGCTTGGCCACGAACGTGCTCAAGAGTTCGGCCGCAGCTCTGGCCCCCGGCATTTTCGGCACGTTCATGAACGTGACCGGGTCGGCGCTGGCGTCATGGTGGCGCGACCGCCCGCCCGGCGAGGCGCAGTGAACCTCGAGCTGGAAGTCTTCCGCAACCTCTTCATCTCCATTGCCGAGGAGATGGGGATTGTGCTGCGCCGCACGTCGTTCTCGGCCAACATCAAAGAGCGGCGAGACTATTCCTGCGCGCTCTATGACGCCCGGGGCCAGACCGTCGCCATGGGCGATCACATGCCGGCGCACTTGGGTGCTATGCCGGCATCGGTCAAGGCTGTCACGAGCGAGTTTGATCTCAAGAACGGAGACATCTATTTCCTCAACGACCCGTTTCGCGGCGGCACGCATCTACCGGACATCACGTCGGTTTCGGGAGTGTTCGTCGGAGGCAATGCAAAGCCCCAATTCCACTTGGTAACGCGGGCCCATCACGCCGATGTCGGGGGGATGGTGCCTGGCTCCATGCCGCTGGCACAAGAAATCTATCAGGAAGGCTTGCGCATTCCCCCGGTTTGCCTCGTTCGCAACGGGGAATACGACCAAGCGCTGCTGTCCATGATCTTGGCGAATGTCCGCACGCCGGACGAGCGCTTGGGTGACCTGGGGGCGCAGGTCGCCGCACACAGTGTCGGCGAGCGACGCGTACGAGAGGCAATCGACAGATATGGCCTCGAGGTTGTCACTACCCAGATGGCCGCGCTACAGGACTATGCCGAGAGCGTCATGCGCAGTCGGCTGGATGCCATCCCAGACTGCTGCTGCGAGTTTTCGGATTGGATGGACGACGATGGGTTCGGATCAGGCCCGGTCAGGATCACTTGCAGGCTCACGATCCAAGGCTCACAAGCGATCGTGGACTTTCGCGAGTCGGCTCCGCAAACCCGCGGCGGTGTCAATGCCAACCACGCGGTAACTACGTCGGCTGTGATGTACTGCTTCCGGTGCTTGGTCGACTCTGAGACGCCCTACAACTCGGGTACGCTGAGACCGATCAAGATCCTTACCAAACCCGGCACAGTTTGCGACGCAGTCTTGCCAGCCAGCACCGCCGCAGGCAACGTGGAGACCTCGCAGCGTATAGTCGATACGCTTCTCGGGGCGCTAAGTCAAGCTTTGCCGGGAGAGATTCCGGCGGGCAGTTCGGGAACGATGAACAACATCAGTTTCGGCGGCACGGATCCTATGAGCGGGTGTCCGTTCAGCTACTACGAGACCATCGCCGGCGGCATGGGCGCTTGGTCAGGGGCCGACGGGTTGAGTGGGATCCACACACACATGACCAACAGCCTCAACACTCCCATCGAGGCCTTCGAGCAGCAATACCCGGTGCGGATCGCACGCTATTCCCTGCGTCCGGGTAGCGGCGGCGCTGGGGCGCGGCGGGGCGGGGACGGCGTCGTCCGGGAGTACGAGTTCTTGGCCGACGCTGCTCTGGCAATCCTCTCCGACCGACGCAAACAGAGCCCGCGAGGCGCACGGGGCGGGGCAGACGGCATGACCGGGCGCAACACCCTCGACGGTGAAGAGCTGCCTTCGAAGGGGAACTTCGAGGTGCGTCGCGGCAGCAGCCTGCGGATCGAGACCCCAGGCGGAGCAGGCTACTTCTCGAGCAAGAAGTTGCCCACGAACAGCGCGTCGATGCCCGACGAATAGAAGCTGCGCACCGCCGAGCGCGGGTCGCTGACCAGCGGTTCGCCGAAGAGGTTGAACGAAGTGTTGTAGAGCACGGGCAGACCGCTGGCGCGACCAGCCTCGTTCAGCAGTTCCCAGTACAGGCGGTTGTCGTCCCGCCTGACCACGTGCAGGCGAATTCGTTCGCCGTCCAGCAGGGCGGACTCGAATGTCTTGCGGTGTGCTGGCTTGACCCGCGAGACCGTGGCGAGGTAGCGGGAAGCCGGGCTGGTCTCGAAGTATTCCTCGGCCGCCTCCTCCGGGACCGAAGCTGCGAACTTGCGAAAGCTTTCCCGGCGCTTGATGTAGACGTTGAGGTTCTCCGTGGAATACGGATTGAGAGGCGAGGCCAAGATGCTGCGGTTGCCGAGCGCCCTCGGTCCGAACTCGGCACGGCCTTGGAACCAAGCCAAAATCTGGTCGTCGGCCAGGCGCTCCACTGCCGAGCTGGTCAGTTCGGTGTCTGTCAGCAAGAAGCGGAAATTGAGCTTGCAATTCTCCAATACCTGGCTGATTTCCTCCTTGCCGTAGTGAGGCCCGAGGAAGAGGTCGCTCAGCGGCGCCCGCTCGGTGCGCCTCAGTACTTTGTGCCAAGCGTGGTACGCCCCGCCGACGGCAGTCCCGGCGTTTCCGGCAGCCGGCTGGACGAAGACCTCTCCGAATTTCCCGCTGCGCTCAAGCGCGTCGACCAGCAGGGCGTTCATGGCGATGCCACCGGCCAAGCAGAGATTGTCAGCTTCGCCTGCCAGTCGCAGCACTGCATCTGTTACCGCTTGATGCATGCTGGCGGCGAGATCGCGCTGCATGGCATCGGAGATGGATGCCGAAGGCTCCAAACCGAGCTCGCGGAAGAACTTGTCGCCGAATGCCCCCTGTGTCGGGCGGGAAGGGTCGAAGTAGCTATGGTCCAGCGTTGGCAAGCGGCTAGTTCCGCTGCCCATCATGGATGCGAATAGGCCGCTGTAGCGCGGCTCGCCGGATAGCGCGAGCCACTGCACCTTGTGTTCCTCTCGACCGGAACGAAATCCCAGCAGCTCCGTCACACGGCTGTACAGCACGGCCGGTGAGTCTGGAGCGTACAGGTCCTCCTCGGATTCCAGATCGGAACCCCGGCCCTGCCAGACCGCGCCACAGCGCATGTCGCCTTGGCGGTCCATCGTCAGCACCCGTGCTTCGTCGAAGGGGGATGCGTAGTAAGCACTGGCCGCGTGCGCATCGTGGTGGTCTGTGACTACGACACGCGCATTCGGGAAGAGTGATCTGAGACGTATGTGGAATGTGTTATCGGCTCTTCGGCCTAACGGCCGCACCAGCGCCACGCAGTCGACTTCTTCGGCCGTTGCATCCGCTAGCTCCAGACACGCGCGGATGGCGCGCGAAGGTAAGCCGCCCCGGTGTGCCTCTCTCGTGAGCTTTTCCTCTTCGATGGCGGCCACAATGGCCCCATCGCGCATGACTGCCGCCGCACCGTCATGCAGCCAGCCCCCGATTCCAAGTAGCAGCATGTTCAGATACTCTGTGTGACCTTAGGCCCTGCGCAACCGCTCGAGCGTGCGCTGCTGGCCGACCAGCGTAAACACACGAAATGCGCTCGGGCCAACCGGCTGCCCGGTCAGCGCCGCCCGCGAGCCGTTGATGAGCAAGCCCGCCTTGACCCCCTCTTGATCGGCCAGCGAGCGCAGTTCGGCCTCAACCGCACCCTCTGTGAAGGCTGGAAGGGCCTCCAGCCTGTCCGCGAGCAGCCTCAGCAAATCGCGAACGCCATCCTTGTCTAAGTTAGCCTTTGCCTTGGGCTCCATCTCGAAGTCGTCTCGGAAATAGGCCCGACAGCGGAGCTGGAAGTCAGTGAGCAGGTTCAAGCGAGAGCGCAGATCATCAATCGCCGCAGCGAACCAATCGCGACGATCAGCGCCAAACGCGTTGTCCCACCAGCCAGCTTCGCGCAAAGCCTTCTCTGCAAACGGCAGGAGGTCTTCAACCGGCACATTCCTGAGGTGCTGTCCGTTGAGCCACAGTGCCTTGGGGTCGCCTTGGCTGGCACCGCCATCTTCGCCGAACTGCACCGTGGCATTCGTTCGCAGCACCTTCTCGATCTGGAACAGATTCCGGACCTCGTTCAGCGTCAGGACCTCGCGGTTGTCCTTGGGAGACCAGCCGAGCAAGCAGAGGTAGTTGACGAAACCCCAGGGGAGGAAACCCATGTCTCGATAGTTGGTGACACTGACAATCGCGCCGTGGCGGCGCTTGGACAGTTTCGAGCCGTCCGGACCGAGCAGCAGCGGGAGGTGCCCGAATGTCGGCGCCTCGTATCCGAGCGCTTCAAACAGCATGATGTGCTTGAAGGTGTTGGCGAGGTGGTCTTGCCCGCGAATCACGTGAGTGATCTTCAAATCGCCGTCATCCACCGTAGAGGCGAGGTGGTAGGTGGGCATGCCATTGCTGCGCAGGAGAGCAAAATCCTCGATGTCCGCGTATTTGCGAAACTGCTTGCGCAGCACCAAGTCCCTGAACGCCACACCGTCGGGTCGCTCGCGGGGGACTCGGAAGCGGACGGCGAATGGTTCGCCTGCCGCTGCTCGCCGGTCGCTCTCAGCAGCGGAAATTTCGCGCATGCCGGGATTGCAAAGCCAGGGAGTTCCGCCCGTGCGCTCCTCCCGAGTGCCACTCTCAACAGTGAAATCGCGGTACGCGACACCGGCGGCGAGCAGCGCTTCGACTGCTTGAACGTGTAGGCTGCGGCGGTCGGACTGCGAGTGCTGTTCGTCCCATTGCAGGCCCAGCCATTTCAGACCGTCCAAGATCGAGCGCAGCGATTCCTCGGTGTTTCGGCCGGTATCGGTGTCGTCGATGCGAAGGACCACCTGACCGCCCGTCGAGCGAGCGAAGAACCAGTTGAAGACATAGGTCCGCGCTCCGCCGATATGCAAAAAGCCCGTTGGTGAGGGCGCAAAGCGAACGCGGTTCATGAACGGGAAGGGAAGCGGGCAAGGGGAACCGATCCCCTACAAGGCACCTAACCCAGTATATCGGCAACCCGGACGCCCCACCGCTAGACTGCCAGTCGAGCGATTCTAGTCCGGCACGATTACGATCTTGCCGAAGTGCTGCTTGGCCGCCATCCTTTCGTGCGCTCCACGCACATCGCTCAGGGGGAAGGACTTATCCAACACCGGCCTGAGCAATCCGTGCTCGAAGAAACGCAGCAGGTCGTAAAGTTCACCCATGGTGCCCATGTACGATCCATGCAAGCTAAGGTGCTTGGCGAACAAGTGCCCGAGATTCAGTTTCGTCTCGAAGCCCGTCGTCGCACCGCAGGTCACCAAGCGCCCATGGCGCGCCATGGCTGCGGCGGAGTGGCCGAATGTCGCCGCGCCGACATGTTCGAAGACAAGGTCGACGCCGCGCCGACCCGTAATCCTCTTCACTTCGTCCTTGATGGACTGCTTGTAGTGATCAATGACGTGATCTGCGCCGAGCGCCTTGGCCTTGGCCAGCTTCTGTTCTCCGCCCGCCGTCGCAATGACACGGCAGTGGTGTAACTTCGCGATTTGGATCGCGGCAATGCCCACGCCGCTCGAACCGCCGATCACCAGCACGTCTTCCAGCATTTGGATCTTGGCAATGCCCACGAGCATGTGCCAGGCAGTGAGGAACACCAGCGGCACAGAGGCGGCTTCCTCGTAGGTCATGTTCCCGGGAATCGGCAGTGCATTGGCCTCGGGAATGGCGACATACTCAGCATTCAAGCCCGGATACACCGATCCAAACAGACCGTAGTCGGGTGCGGCATTGTCGATCCCATGTGCGGTCTCGTAGCCCGCGGCCAGCGTCCGGCCCGGCGCGACCAGGATGCGGTCCCCCACCTTGACCCGCTCGCACAACTCGCCGACTTCGACGATTTCTCCGGCCGCATCGCTGCCAAGGGTCCACGGGAACTGCAGGCGGAGCGTCGGCAGGCCGCCGCGCACCCACAGGTCGAGATGGTTGAGCGAGCAGGCCCCCACACGGACCAGCGCCTCGTTAGCCTTTGGGCGCGGTTCGGGGGCGTCTTCGTAGCGGATCACCTCGGGTCCGCCACACTCGTGGATACGGGAAGCTTTCATCGTCGGGGCTGAACTTAGGTTCGGCCCCCGATTATAGCGAGAGGCCCCTGTTGCTCTCTACGAGCGGGTTCGCCATCCTGAATGCAGGTGCGGGTTGCAGATCTTGTAAGGGGCGTCAGGGAAAACCAGCCCGGCTCTCCCGGCTTCACCAGTTGCGCCCGCTGCTTGGCCGAGGCAGCCTTTGGGTCAGAGCCGCACTTGGCGGCGACTGCTACCAAGGCCCTGTTCTCTGAACTGGTAGAGGATTGGGCGGATCGCTTCGAGCCCGCCTTGTGTGCCACCTACGCTGCATTTATGTCCGAGGTGCTGTGTGCGCCGGGCTCTCCGACCGCTGCCCCCCTAGCAGTTCTTGGGTTCGCAACTCCGGAGAATCTGCTGGAGCGTTACCGCCGGATATCCTCCGAGGGAACCGGGCTGGGCTGCGATCGCAGGCTTGTCAGAAAGGTGGCCGTCCTGTCTAGAGTCACGCTAGGGGCCGACGTAGCGGTGACGAGGCCAGTCATGCTGGCCGCTGCCAGTGCTTTCCCAGCGGCCGAAATTGAATTCATTGGCCCCCGAAAGAATGCGGACCTGATTGTGGCGGGCGAGTCGTTCCGCCACCGTGCGATCTCTTACGGCCGATCGGCCCTGCTGGCTGACCGCTTGCGGGCTTGGACCCAGCTGCGTGATGCGTTGCAGGGTAGCGTTGCAGGGCTGCGCCCTGATCAATATCTGATCGTCGACCCGGACAGCCGCCTGACGCAGTTGGGACTGCTGCCCGTCTCTCCAGACAGTTCATACCAGTTCTTCGAGAGTCGCTCCGAAGGCAGTGAAGGAGGCAGCTGCTTGGGAACGCTTGCTACACAGTGGTGCAGCCGCACCTGGGGTGTTGACCTGGCCCGCACTGGGCGCGTCTCGATGCAGATTCCGCCTGTAGCGCACCAATGCCTATCGGATGAAAATGGCCGACCCCTAGCCGCCGTCAGTTTCGGTGTAGGCGGCCGTGAGTCGAAGCGCGTGGGCGATCGCTTCGAGAATGGCCTGCTGGAATTGCTGCGCCGACGCGGCTTCCGGATCGTTCTCGACTACGGCCTGGGAGAGGACGAGGCACGGGTCGTGGACCGCCATATCGCTGCCTTCGCTGGTACAGTTGGTCAGCTCTCTCGCAACCAACGTGGCTGGCCGAGCCACGCCGATCTCATGACGTGGCGGGGTAGCTTGGCAGACTTCGGAGCGTGGACCGGTGCCGCCGATATCTATGTTGGATACGATTCAGCGGCAGCCCATATCGCCGCGGCATACGCAACACCCGTGATTGAGATATTCGCCGGCGCTCCGAGCGAACGCTTCCGCCATCGGTGGACGCCAGCCGGTACGGCACCGGTACAAGTCTTGCCCGCCACTGGGTCCGCTGAGGCATCTGGTCTGCTGCAGCAGGCTGATCACCTGTTGGCTAGCAGCACCCCTGTGAACGCGCGCGCACAATCTTACGAATAGGGGCGCTTGGGCTGGAATGGACACGGGTAACGGAGCAAGCCGCCTGCCTCCGGCGTGGCAGTTCGCGCCTGCGCTTTCGTCCTCAAGCTTGCAGCGACAGGACCGGAAGCACGCCTCACGGGGGATTGCACAGCGATCGCAACTCGCCAGCCGCCGTACTGACCCGATGTTCCGATCCGTCCCTCAATCGTGCAATACTCAATCTAAGCTGCGTTGCGGCGTGGTGGCGCTATAGACGATGGCATCTAACCCCAAATCCGCCGAGCCCAGACGGGCGGAGGCTCCCCGGCCTTCGCTGTCTGCGCAAATCCCGCCGGTGCTACTCGCGTGGCTGGTGCCCGGAGCTGGACACTACTACCTGAGGCGCCGCTGGCATGCCGCCGCGCTGCTGGTTTCGATCGCGGGCATGTTCGTGGCCGGGCTGGCGATGCAAGGCCGCATGTTCACGCCCATGACCGGAGATATGTTTACCACGATCATGACCTACGGCGGGTACTTCGGCGACCTGTGCAACGGATCGCTCTACCTCTTCACGGTGTGGCTAGGCTACGAGCAGGAAACAATGCCGGGAGCGGCACACGACTACGGCACGAAATTCATTGTGTGCGCCGGCTTCATGAACCTGCTGGCTATGGTTGACGCCTACGAGATCGCCTCCGGCAAGAGAGTCAAAGCCTGATGTTTAGCCCATCGCACCTACAAGCGTCGCTCATGTTCGCGCTGTTCGCATCGACGGTCATGGGCATCGTAGGACGCTCCACGAACCGGGATCGACTGCATTACGGGCTGTATTGCTTCGGATATTTCGTCGCGGCCATCTTCGTTCTCGGTTGGCTGATGCGCCTGGGACACGGTTAGTGCCGATCGCCGACATTAGCGGCGGCGGGCGCGTGGCCTTCTACGATTTCGACGGCACGCTCGTGTCCGGCAACGTTGTTACGCGCTATGCATGGATCGCCAAGAGGCACCCGAACCGCGCCCAAGCCTTGTGGCGCTATGGCATCGCTGTCCTCGGCGTGCCCGTATGGCTAGCGCTTGACGCAGTTTCCCGTCGGCTGTTCAACGTGGCCTTTTTCCGGCTCTACCGTGGCTTGCGCGAAGACTGGTTACGGGCACAGGCACCGGCCCTGTTCGAGGCTCAGATCAGAGGCGAGCAATTCAAGTTCGCCAAGCATCGCGTGGCACTCGATCGCGCCGCCGGCTACCGCACGGTCTTGGTCACGGGCGGGATCGACTTGGAGATGCAGCCGGCGGCAGAGTACTTCGGGTTTGATGACCTGCTGGCCAATCGTCTGGAATTTCGCGATGGCGTGGCGACCGGCGAAATCCTGCCGCCGCTGCTAGCCGGGGAGGCCAAGGCGGCGGCCTTGCGCGACTACGCGACCGCGCGGGGCATGGATATGAGCGCCTCGTGCGCCTATTCGGACAGCGGCTCCGATCTTCCTATGCTCTGCGTCGTGGGCAACCCTGTCGCGACCAATCCAGATTCGCGTCTGCGCAAGGAGGCCCATGCCAGGGGTTGGGCGATACTGGACCTGAACCATTCCAGCGAGCCTGAACTCGCCCCGGTGCAGTCGCCTGCGCCGGGAGCCTGAGGCCACTCTTGGGTGAAGACGGTCTAGACTCGTGTCAGGGATGGCGGTAACAATGTCCTCGTCAATTCAACCAACGGTCTTTGGCGAACCGGCCCCCAACGCTGTGGGCCGGGCCGCCCTCGTGCCCCACGACGATTGCGTCCAAGAACTCACAACAGCTTCGGCCGACCGCTTGCTGTGGTACGGCGAGGACTTGATTCGAGTCAAGTTACCTGCCGGCACCAGGGTGATCTACCCGAAGCCAACCATCCCCGGCCTGTCCGACCGCGATGCCGCCATTCGGTTCGCATTGGAACACCCCGAACAGGCGGAGCCCCTACGCTCGCAGCTGCATGCGGGGGCCAAGGTCACCGTAGCCATCGACGATATCTCGTTGCCGCTGCCCAAGATGAACCGGCCGGACCTGCGCCAGTCTGTGCTCACGATCCTGCTGGAAATGCTTGAACAGGCGGGCGTCACCGATGTCGAGATCATCATCGCCAATTCGTTCCACCGTCGCATGGAACCTTTCGAGATCCGCTGGAGCGTGGGTCGGGCAATCTTTGACGCGTACTATCCCCACCACCTGTACTGCCATGACGGGGACGATCCCGACGGCATCGTCGAGCTTGGCGAGACCGAGCTTGGCGAAAAGGTGCGCATCAACCGCCGCGCGGCCGAGTCCGACCTGCTGATCTACGTCAACATCAACCTGGTGCCGATGGATGGCGGCAACAAGTCGGTGGGTGTCGGCCTGTGCGACTATGCGTCGCTGCAAGCCCATCACAATCCCGAGACGATCCGTGCGTCCGACTCCTACTTCGACCACAGCAAGTCACCGCTCACAGACTCGTGCAACCGCATGGGCCGGGTGGTCAACGACAAGCTGAACGTATTCCATATCGAGACGGTGGTCAACAACCAGATGTTCGATCCGCGCATGCAGTTCTTCGTCAAGCCCGAGGACGAGTGGAATGCGCTTGACAAGGCGAGCTTCCGCATCGCGCAGGTTGGCTTGGGAGCCATGCCCAGACAGTTGAAGCGCAAGGTGCTCTTCTCTGTGCCGGCGCCCTACGAGCTGATCGCGGTCCACGCCGGCGCGACCGACGCAGTGCATGCGAAGACGCTGGCCTACAACTACCAGCAGTACTGTGTCCCGGTTGACGGGCAAGCGGACGTTGCCCTATTCGGCGTGCCGTTCATCTGCCCGTACAACGTGAACGCGCCGATGAACCCCATTCTCGTGCGCTGCCTGGCCTTGGGCTACTTCTTCAACATGTACCGCGGGGCGCCGATAGTGAAACAGGGCGGGGTGTTCATCCTGACCCACCCGCTGTACAACGAGTTCAGCCCCTCCCACCACGCCGCATACCACGAGTTCTTCCACCGCTGCCTGTCCGAGACCAACGACGCAGACGAGCTGCAGCGCAGGTATGAGGCCGAGTTCGCTCACGATTCGGCCTACCGCGAGATGTATCGCCATGGCTTCGGCTATCACGGCGTCCACCCGCTGTACATGTGGTACTGGGCCGAGAACGGTGCCAAGCACTGCGGGCAGGTGATCGTCGTCGGTGCCGAGGACCGAGAGTCGGCGAAGGTAATGGGCTGGGAGTGCGCCGACACCGTCACCGAAGCGCTGGAAATGGCGCAAACCTTCCTCGGAAAGCGCCCGAGCGTGGCGCACGTCCACATCCCTCCGATCAACATGGTCGAAGTGGCGGCCTGACCCGCTGCTGCGGCGAGACGCCGAGCGGGCCGCACTTGCGCCAAGGTCCCGTGTAGCCCTCCGGTCTCCAGCACCCCGAGAGAGCCCGGTCCGCTCGAAGCGGGCGGCATGCGCCCGTTCAACCCCTGTCAGGGCGCGACCGTCGCGGCGCTAGGGCCGCCGCTTAGGAACACGATTCTTTATAGGAAGCATAGAAATTATCTGCTTCCACTTTGTGATGGAACGTGGGTAGACTGCAAAGTAAGAGGCTTAGTCGAATCGAAAACATGCGCTAGCGAAAGCTTGAAGTGGAACACGACAGGCATTTTATTGCCCTGTTCTGCAAGGAGTTTGCGGCGATTATCGGTGGCTGAGCTACCTCATTTCAAATCAGATCAATGACGTGCACTTGGCGTCAAAATGCTCTCGGAGGTACAGACTGAGCGATGAGAAGACACACTAATTCACGGCTCAAGATTCCGCAAGCCGTCAGTAGGCTGGGTGTCCTAGGCGCCCTTCTGATGCTGGCATCGACGTCGGCATGGGCACAAGAGGGCTCGGATTCCTCGCCCGCAGACCTGATGGCGGCAGTCGAGCAGATCCAGACGCACGCCAACATCTTGTGGACGCTGGTGGCGGCATGCTTGGTGTTCTGGATGCAGGCGGGATTCGCCTTCGTCGAGTCCGGCTTCACCCGCGCGAAGAACGCGGCGCACATCATGATGAAGAACGTCCTCGACATGTCGATGGGCGCTTTGTCGTTCTGGCTGATCGGCTTCGGCATCATGTTCGGCGCCACCAACGGCCTCTTCGGCACCGATCACTTCCTGCTCTCGCCAGACAACGGTGGGGGCGACGGCCAGTGGGAGTACACGTTCTGGATGTTCCAAGTCGTCTTCGCGGCCACGGCAGCTACGATCGTCTCCGGTGCGATGGCGGAACGGACCAGGTTCGCAGCCTACCTGATCTACAGCGTCGCGATCACCGCCATCATCTATCCAGTGTTCGGCCACTGGGCGTGGGGCAACCTGCTCCTCGACCAGCCCTCGTGGCTGGCCGACATGGGCTTCATCGACTTCGCTGGTTCGACCGTGGTCCACTCGGTGGGCGGCTGGGCGGCACTTGCGGGTGCGATCGTCGTCGGCCCGCGACTGGGCAAGTATGCATCTGACGGCTCACCCCGGGCCATTCCCGGCCACAACATGGGCATGGCTGCCCTAGGCGTGTTCATCCTGTTCTTGGGTTGGTTTGGCTTCAACGCCGGCTCGACCACGACGGCGGATGGCACCATCTCTCGCATCGCAGTCAACACATTCCTTGCCGCTTGCAGCGGTTCGATCTTCGCCATGCTCGTGTCGTGGAGGAGGTTTGGCAAGCCCGATGTCGGCACGACGCTCAACGGCGTGCTCGCTGGCTTGGTAGGCATCACCGCGCCTTGTGCGTCGGTAACGCCGCTCGGCGCGATCATCATCGGTGCGGTCTCGGGAGTGCTCGTGGTGGTGAGCATCCGGTTCTTCGACAAAGTCAAGGTCGACGACCCGGTCGGCGCGATCTCGGTGCATGGCGTCTGCGGCGTATGGGGCACGCTCGGTGCAGCCTTGCTGCACGAAAACTTGTTCTTAGGCATCGAATACGACTTGCTCGGCACGCTCTGGGTGCAGGTGGTCGGTGTTGTCGTGGCGTTCGTGTGGACGTTCGGCACGGCCTTTGTGCTGTTCAAGGTCGTCAAGGCCGCCATCGGCCTGCGGGTCACGCAGGAAGAAGAAATTGAAGGTCTCGACCTCGGCGAACATAACTCGCGCGCCTACCCGGACTTCCAAGTTTCCATCAACTAACCTGCGCTCCAACTCCTCGGCCCGGTGTTTCCCAACGGAAGCGCCGGGCCTTCGAGCATGTCTTGCTTGGGCCCCACCCGCATCTGGGAGTGTGCCGCGAACGGCTGGTGCGCAGTCCGAGGGGCCATCGCCGATGCGCGCCGGACACACGGAGAGGGAGCGCAGCCGGGGTGGCGCTGATGTCCCGACCAGACCGATTCGATGCAAGCTGCCAGGCACGCTCACGGTTGCGGGAGCCGTTCCAAATTCATTTCATGAAAGGCACCTGTCGGTCTCCTAAATCTGGCGTAATAGAAATCTTGAATCGAACTAATTTATTCTTGGGTCGTTCAGTAGAACATGGAGAATTAGAATGAACTGGAGTAAGTCTGAAACCATCCTGATGAAAATTCCATTTCAGGTCGGTATCAGATTGCGAAATGTGATCGGAGAGAATCGAAATGAAGAAGATTGAAGCGATCTTACAACCGTTCAAGCTGGACGATGTTCGGGACGCTCTAAAGAAGGTTGGACTTGACGGGATGACGATCTTCGACGTGCGCGGCCATGGCCGCCAGCGCGGGCACAAGGAGATCTACCGCGGCCAAGAGTACGACGTGGACCTGCTGCCCAAGATCAAGCTCGAGTGCGTCGTGTCGGACGATCGCGTGGACGAGACTGTGGGGGCGATCATGGAGGCTGCTCGCACCGGCTCGATCGGTGATGGCAAGATCTTTATCTCCGCCATGCCCCAGGCGCTCCAGATCCGCAGCGGCCTGTCCCTGGAAGACGCCTCGTGAGGCCCGCCGGCCCCTCGGTGCAGATCCCGCAATCACCCCCTGGCCAGCGCGGTGCGGAATCGCCGCTGGCCCATCAGAAATTCTTATGTGCCTAATGCTTTGGCCAGTCTCGGAGTCCGCTAGGCACAATGCTGTTTATCGGATCCCCCCATGTAGAGGGATTGCACGCCTGCCCGAGCGATGTCGCGACTACAATGCCAGCCGCTAGCGGCTGTCGCCGCGCCGTCGCCCGGGACGGGCCTGCGACAGAGCCCTCCCACGAGCGGGGGTTTGGGAAAGGAGTGTTGAGATGAAAAAAATCATCACATTTACCGTGATGCTGATCGCCGTGCTGGGGCTGCCAGTCTCGGCGGCGGCGCAGGATGGGATCGACACAGGGGATAACGCCTGGATCCTGACCAGTTCCGCCTTGGTCCTGATGATGACGGGGCCTGGGTTGGCTCTGTTCTACGGGGGGCTCGTCCGCCAGAGGAACGTCCTCGGCACGATGATGCAGTCCTTCGCAATGATGGCGCTGATGACACTGCTGTGGGCCATCTACGGCTACAGCCTGGCGTTCGCCGAAGGGAACGCGTTCGTCGGAGGCTTCGGACACGTGTTCCTCAACGGCGTCGGCATGGAGCCCAACGGCTCGATCCCGCACCTGACCTTCATGGTCTTCCAGCTGATGTTCGCGATCATCACACCCGCACTGATCAGTGGCGCATTTGCCGAGCGGATGAAGTTCTCGGCGATGCTGCTGTTCATGGCGCTGTGGGGCACGGTCGTGTACTTCCCCATGGTCCACATGGTGTGGGGCGGGGGATTCATGAGCGGCGACGGGATGATCCCTTGCCTCGACTTCGCGGGCGGCAGCGTGGTTCACATGTCGTCTGGCGTGGCCGCGCTGGTGATCGCCTTGTACTTGGGCAAGCGCAAGGGCTACCCCAGCGAGAACATGCGCCCGCATAACCTGTCGCTGGCCTTCATCGGAGCCTGCCTGCTCTGGGTCGGTTGGTTCGGCTTCAACGCCGGCAGCGCCCTGGCGGCCGACGGCCTCGCCGCCGTTGCGTTCGTTAACACACACTTCGCTGCGGCGGCCGCGGTGACCAGCTGGCTGGTGGTTGAGTGGCTCCGGGACGGCAAGCCGAGCGTGCTCGGCGGCATCACCGGCGCGGTGGCCGGACTGGTCGCTATCACGCCCGCCTCGGGCTTTGTCAACCCGATGGATTCCATCATCATTGGCTTGGCCGCAGGCGCGATCTGCTACTTCGCTGTTGCCGTGGTCAAGGCGAAGTTCGGCTACGACGATTCCTTGGATGCCTTCGGCGTCCATGGTATCGGCGGCACCGTGGGAGCACTGCTGACAGGCGTGTTTGCCCGCATGGCGATCGGCGGGGCCGATGGCTTGATTGAAGGAAACGCGGGACAGTTCGTCAACAATGCCCTCGGCAGCGCGCTGACCTGGGTTTTCTCGGGAGTTGCTACCTTCGTTATCCTGAAGATCGTCGACGCGATCATAGGCGTGCGCGTGAGTACGGGCGACGAGTCAGTCGGCTTGGATCTCTCGCAGCACGGCGAAGAGGCCTATCACGCGCACTAGCGGAATCCTGACAGGAGGACATCAGAGATGAAGAAAATCGAAGCAGTCATCCAGCCGTTCAAGCTGGACGACGTCCGTGAAGCACTCAAAGGGATCGGCCACGATCGCTTGACGATTTACGACGTGCGCGGCCACGGCCGGCAGAAAGGCCACAAGGAGGTCTACCGCGGCCAAGAGTACGAAGTGGACCTGCTGCCCAAGGTCAAGATCGAGAGCTACGTGCCCAACGATCGGGTGGACGAGGTCGTCAACGCCATCGTCGAGTCCGCCCGCACTGGCAAGATCGGCGACGGCAAGGTGTTTGTCTCCGACATCGCTTCCGCCATTCGGATACGAAGCGGAGAGACTGACGACGACGCCCTCTAGCCTGCCATAGCTGTCGCCTCGCGACAGCCACTCGGCCGGGCGACGCGCGAGCGTTCGCCCGGCCGAATCTCCTCTCTCGGAAACGCTGTTGCGTCAGAGCGGAGACACGATGTCGAGCCTCACCACCTATCACGTGCAACAGATGGAGCGGGTGAGTTCGGATTTCTTCGAGGATGGGGACGGCCTGCGCGCCGTCGCCAGGCGCACCAAGGCCGTCGACGACGTTGTTCGGGGCCGTTTTGACGAGATCTTCGCAGGAGTGGGCAGCGAGGTCGCCGCCGTTGCGGTGGGCGGCTACGGTCGCTCCGAGCTGTTCCCGTTCTCGGACGTCGATTTGCTGCTACTGTTCGGCAGCCTGCGCGATGCCGAATGCCACGAGGACCGAATCGCGAAACTGATCGCTTCGCTGTGGGACTCGAAACTGCAGGTCTCCCACTCGGTGCGCACTCCCAAGGACTGCACCAGCTTGGCGCGCGACAACACCGACCTGCACATCAGCATGCTCGACACGCGCTTCGTCGCAGGCGATGAAGGCTTCGTCGCGACCCTGCAGCACAGCCTGCTGCCCAAGTTCTACTTGCGCGAACAGCGTTCGCTGCTGCGCTCCCTGATCCAAAAATCCCGGCATCGGCACCAGTCCTTCGAAGACACCCTGTACCACCTGGAACCCAATGTCAAAGAAGGCCCCGGCGGCCTGCGGGACTACCACCTGGCATGTTGGGTGGCGCAGCTAAACAACATCGAGCCGGGCCGCATACCCGCCAGCGGCGAGTTCTTGCCGACGAGCCCATGGCTGAATTCGGAGGGTTCCAAGCGTTTCCTGTTCGCCCTGCGCTGCTACCTGCACTACTACTACGGCCGAGATAGCAACGTCCTGTCGTTCGACTTGCAGGATTCCATCGCCCACTCTGGGGCAGGCAAGATCTACGAGGGACCGGGCGGCGCGGCCGACATGATGCGCGTGTTCTATCGCAATACGCGGTCGGTCTACCGGCTGGCGCTACGCCTCATGGACGAGTCTTCCGCCCCGACCAATGCCTTGGTTTCCATCCTCCGCAAGCGCAAGTCGCGCCTTTCCAACGTCGACTTCAGCGTGAGCAACGGGATGATCTATTTCAAGGACCCTCGCTTGTTGGAGAACCGTCCCGAGCGCGTCTTAAGCCTGTTCGAATTTCAGGCGCGCCACGGACTCGCGCTGGCTTCGGAGACTGAGCGACGCATCTCCGACCAATTGCCGCTGTTCCGGGCGCACGTCGACGCCAGTCCGTCGCACTGGCCGGCTTTGAAGCGCATACTGCTCCTCCCGCACACGTATCGCACATTAGAGGCGATGCGCGAGGCGGGTATTCTCTACACCCTCTTCCCCGATTTCGAATTGGTGGATTGCCTGGTGATCCGCGACTTTTACCACCGCTACACCGTGGATGAGCACACTCTGGTGGCCATTCGCGTGCTAAAGGACCTGCCCAACGTGACAGAAGGCATCGATGGGCGCTTCGCTTCGCTCCTCGGCGAGATCGAACATGTCGAACTGCTGCACTTGGCGCTGCTGTACCACGATCTCGGCAAGGGTGTGGAGGGGAAGCCGCACGAGCAGACCAGCGCCGAGATGGCTCGCTTGGGCATGCGCCGGATCGGATTGCATGACCCGTTGGCGTGCGAGACCGTGATCCAGCTCGTGGCCGACCACCTGACGATGTCAGAGGTGATGACCAAGCGCGACCTCAGCGAGGTGTCGGTCTTGGAAGCCTTCAAGAAGCAGATCAAGACTCTGGAGCGCCTCAAGCTGCTCACGCTGCTGACCTATGCCGACACAGTGGCAGTGAACCCTTCGGCGCAGTCGAACTGGCGCAAGGAACTGCTCTGGAGGATGTACCGGGGCATCAACTCGATCTTCCAGCGCGACCACGGCGACCGGCGCATCAACAAGAGCACCGAGGCGGACTGCTTGGACCTCGCTGCCGACCACGCCGAGAGAAAGCGCCTGCGGCGCTTCCTGCGAGGCTTTCCGGAGCGTTACTTGCGCACGCACACGCCGGAAGAGGTCCACCGACACGCAGCGCTTGCGAGCACCATGGAAGGGGGCCGGGCGCTCGTAGAGTGCGCTTGGGAAGGCGGTTACCTTGAGGTTCTAGTGCTCTCGCCAGACAGGCCGTTCTTGCTGGCCTCGCTATGCGCCGGCATCACAGCTTCAGGGGGCGACATCGTCAGTGCCGAAGCTTATTCCAACAAGAGCGGGCTCGTGCTAGATTTCTTTCGCGTCACGCCGGTGGTGGCGGGCGCAATGCGTCAAATGGACCCCTCGCAGATCGAAGACCTCGAGCTGAGACTGCAAGGGTTGGCCGACGGCACGATCGAAGCTTCCAGCCTACGCCAGCGGCCCGTGCGCATACCGTACAGCCGCCGCAACGGGGAGCCGCCCCTGGTTTCCTTCGACAATGACACGTCTTCCCGAGCCACGATCTTCTTCGTCACCACCTCGGACCGGGCCAGACTGCTGCACGATCTGGCCAGCGCATTCTCGACGAGGAAGTGTGACATTGATGTCGTGCTGAGCCACACACAGGGCAGCATGGCGATGGACACCTTCTATCTGACACAGCAGGGCGAGAAGCTGCCGGAGCAGGTTTGCGAGTTACTCCGGGAGGATCTGATAGAGGTTTGCAAGCCCGGCTAGCGCGTGCTATCACACCGCTGCGGGCTCGCCAGATGGCTGGCATCTGGTCCGCAACTCCCGCGCAAGGAACCGCACTAGCATTGCGAGGGGCCGGTCCGATGGCAGCCGGATTCGCGACAGGCGGGGGCAGGCCGGCGGCGAATCGCCCACGCAGTCCGCAGGCTCAAGTGGAGCCGCTGCAGCGGGAGGTGCACGGTGATAGTGGCGCCATCCTCACAGCTACAATTAGAAGCTTCGGTGTCACGCCTTGAATCCGTAGGCATGAAGCAATCCTCCCGATTCCTAGGGGTGGAAACCACGGCCGTACATGCAACGTGTCCGCACAGTGGCAAGCCTTGGCGCAACGCCGCCATGCGACACGAAGGCCGACAGCTGCCGGTAGCTGGTCAACCGTCGAATGCTCGCCGCGAGAGCGGCAAGTTGAAGCTCCGCACATCCTTCGCCTGCCTGTGCCTGGCTCTGGCATGCCCGCTCTTCGCGAACACAGGCAACATAGAGGACTTGGCCACGAAATACGAGAACTTCCTGCTATTCCAAACCAGCGACTACGAAATCTCCGAACCCGCCAAGACAGAGTTTGAGGACGTTCTGCTGCCCAAGTTTCGAAGGGCGGTGCGCGACGCCAGCATGTTTTCATTTGAGCGCCGGGGAGAACTCGCCTACTTCGTGTCGAACTTGGACACCGAGGAAGAGGAGACCGACGAGCAACGTAGAGCAAGGGAGAGCGCCAACAGCCAGTTTCACCGCCTCTTCAACCTGATCCTGCCAACACTGGCGTACGCGTACCGCACTCCCGGAACCGACGAGGTGGCGAATCCTTATTACCTCAACGCAGGGGTGGCCATGACGTGCCGCTCCATTCTCGACTACAGCTACAGCCGCGGGCTCACAGAGGATGCATGGCTTCCCGATCATGCAGGGAACGCAAGCTCGAATGCCCTTGAAGCAGGATTGGTTCGGACTTCCGGCGATCTTTCCGAGGTGTCACTGCGTTTGGGGGGCTACATCCAGGCCGTATTCCTTTTGCGGGATACTCTCGAGCAGTCTGGTGTGTTGGCGAAGTACCGAGCGGTGGCCC
This sequence comes from Bryobacterales bacterium, assembly GCA_965207255.1. GTDB lineage: Bacteria > Acidobacteriota > Terriglobia > Bryobacterales > UBA6623 > VXMF01. Next base: position 5,828,151 of record OZ242276.1, read on the forward strand.
GCAATCTAGTAGTGAATCACGGCACGATGCACGGGGCATTCTTCCACATCGCGCGGGAGGAGGCAGGCATCAGCTACGACGATCCCTTCCCAATCGAGCGCCAGTATCATCTGAACGCGGACGGTGCGCGGCTCTTCGCTGACTACTTCTGGCCGTACTACCTGCTGGTCGAAAGTGCCCCCGAACGGAGTTCGATGGCTGCCATCTTGTACCGGGTCATGGCTAGAAACGTCGCGATCACTCCCGGTATCCAAGGAACCATTAAGCCGGACGGCACAGGATTCCACCATGCCACCGCATATGTGGGCGCGTACAGTCCGTTCGCCTTCGAAGCTTACGCCAGGCTGCTCTATCTGTTGAAAGGAACCTCCTTCTATCGAACTGAGAATGTGGAGGCCGTCAAGTTGGCGCTCGAGAGCTATCGAGTAATGGTGCAGAGATACTCCCCCTCTGCCGCGCTTCGAGGGCGCCTGATCGGAAGCGACGGCGAGGCTATATCCGGTGCGGTTGCCAAAGCCATGCTGTTCCTGGCCCACTCGGACGGTCTGAATGACTTTGGAATGAAGGCCCGTGTGGGGGAATTCTTCGACGGGGAATACTTCTTCTCGGAAGATCGGCGGAGGCGCTTCCACGAAGGGAGCCGTGGCATTGATATCCATGGTCTTGGGATCTACCGCTTGATTGCGGACTTGCAGGCTGAGAACATTGCAGCTGCGGAAACTCCATCAGGCGTTTGGATTAAGCCCTACGCTGCGGCGGGCTTCTTCCGGCGCGGGAATTGGCTCGTGACCGCGAAAGGGTTCAGCCAGTACTTTTGGGACTACGAGGGAGAGTTGAATTTGCGCCAGAATAGCTTCGGGCAGAACTGGGCGTACGGTTCTCTGGTGGTCTTCAGCGCTGGTACTCCAGTCGGCGAGCGAGGGTCTGGATACGCGCTCCCCAGCGGTTGGGACTGGTATCACGTGCCGGGGACGACCGCGAGCCACTATCCGATCGAGGCACGTACCCAGCGAACCCTGCGCGCGTCACGCAGGGAGCAGGATATCCAGCAGCGCGACGAGCACCGGAACTACAATTCCAGAACTTACGTTGGTGGGGTGAGCCTAGGCGACCACGGATTCTTTGTCCAAGACTTGGAAGCTATCCCGTTTACCGCACCGACGGACCTGCGCGCCCGCAAGAGCTATTTCTTTGTCGGTGATCAGGTCTTGGCACTGGGCACTCACATATCGGGAGGCACGGAAGCGGACGAGACGCACACCACCCTCTTCCAGACCTACATTCCAGACATCGTTACAGTCACGCGGGTCAACGAGCGACAGCTGGCCGGCCTCGGCACCTCGCTCGAATACCCGGCAGGTACCGCTGTGAAGATGACCGATAGCGTAGGAAACAGCTACTTCTTGGCGGCTAGCACCGCGAAACTGATGCTGTCCAGAGAACTCCAGCAGAGCATGACCGAAGACTACGATGCGTCTGAAGGGGCCTACGCCAAAGCCTATCTCAATCACGGCATCAAGCCAGACGGAGACAGCTACCAGTACGTGGTCATCCCGGCTGACACCGGCGCCGCGAAACTGGAGGAACTGGCGGCCGATCCCGCAGCCTACTACGAGGTGCTGGACAGCAGCTCAATGCACCTAGTGCGCTTTCCTCAGCAGAGCATGACCGCCTACGCCTTCTACGAGGTCGCGGAGACGCCCGAGGACGAACTGATACGAACCGTCAACCAGCCAGCTGCGGTGATTCTCCAAGAGCAGGTCGTCGGAGAGCCAGAAGACCCGGAGCCGGATGAGACAGTGAGGCCAGTGCGGCTGGCGGCGAGCGTCCCTGACATTGGATGGCAATTCGAAAACGCGATCTTCTCTCGCGGCCTGAACTATACGCGAACCCATTTCGCCTACCAGCGAGCCAAGGAGCATACGCTGACGCTCACGCTGCGAGGGACATGGTGCCCGGACGAGGCGACGCTGCCCATTGGGGCTCAGTCCATCTCTCTATTCGGCGAAACACTCCTTCAGCTGCAATGCCGGGACGGGCTCAGCACTGAGGTGTTGCTTGAGCCGTGTGAGGTTGCCGAGACAGAGACTGAAGATACGCCCGTCACAACCCCCTGACACTCCTCCCCGTATATGCGCGCGGGCAACCGCTGGACTTTGTCGGTCTTGGATTGCGTTCTCTCCATTGCGCCTGGCTAGCACTGGAATCAGCCCGCTGATCGGGCAATCCGCCAACTCTCGGTTTGACACCCACGATGACCAGATTCCAGCCTGTCCGCAATACCGGAGGCTACTCGTCTTCAGGTAGGTTGCGTACGTCGTCGTGGTAGATCCTGTCCATTACGTCGACCACATGACGGACGCTTCGAGTCTCTTCGACGGTCAGCATGTGTGCGCCGGATGCCACGGCGAGCGTGGCTGCTACGGCTAAGCCTGCGGCACGCACTTCGGCGCTGGCTTGGATCGACTCGGTGAGGAAGCGCTTACCCGCCAAAGTGACTTGTAGGCCTTGGGCAGGTGGGGCCAGTCCTGACAGGTTTCGCAGCAGATTGAAGTTCTCGAAGCCCTGCTTGCCGTGTTCCAGTCCGGGATCCAATACGATCCGCTGGCGCGCAACGTTTGACTTATCGGCCCGCAATAGCGATGCGCTGAAATCGTGGCGCACGATTTCTTCCAAGTTGGTGAGCGGGACCATGCGCGACCACTGCTCCGGAGAGCCACGCATGTGTCCCAAGATCAGTGCGGAGTTCGTTCCATTGACGGTTGGTGCCATGAGCCGGTCATAGGCCAGACCGCTAAAGTCATGCACGATCGAAGCGCCCAAGTCGGCGACCCGGTGCGCCGTCTGAGAGTGGACGGTCACGACGCTGATTGGCAGCTTCAATTCGCTGTTGAGCTTGCGCACAACCGGCACCAGCAGCGGCAACTCGTCGTCCGAGGCAGGAATGCCAGAGACCGGGCTGAGCGGCAGGGCCTGCACCTCGACGATGTTGACGCCGGAAGCCTCTAGTTCAAGTGCCCGATTCAGGATGGCGGCAGGATCCGGCTTCGTCGCCCGACCGCCCTTCGTGAGATTGATTCGCACCGTGAGGAACGTGGATACGCCAAGCGTGACGTGTTCGTTGGGCAGGCTCCACAGAGCCCTCGTGCGTTGAAACGCCATAGCTTATCCGAATTCAAATCCTGCCATCGCGTAGACCTGACCGGAGTGCGAGCGCGGGGCAGGGGAGTCTCCCCTGCGCAGCATCATGCGCTCAAGCTGGCGGACGGGGCGAAAGCCGAGTTCACCGGCAATTTCGCGCGCAGCCCGATTCGAGGGCAGGAAGTCCCAGAATACCCTTTGGCGCTCTCGTCCATCAAGCGCCGCTCGCAGCATGTCGGCGGCAGACCGCGTACTCTCCGCGACGCATGGCCCTACAAACCAAGCTGAAGAGCCGGGACGGCCAAAGGCAAAGCCGTCCGCACAGCTCGCACCGCTGACCGTGGGATCCTCGCAAAACTCGAGTAGCAAGCGGGAGCGGTCATAGCCGCACGACTGTCGGTCAATGCGCTGCAAGGCAGTGGACAGCTCTGAGATGTTGCAAGCCGAAATCTGGCCACCGGTGACTGGGCTGCCCTCCGGTGAGCGCACCCAGCGCTCGATCACATCGGTGGTGGCAAAGCCGACCTGCTCGTAGAGCGGCTTCCCCATGGCTGTAGCATCTAAACCGCACGCACGGTTTCCGTGCCGATCAAGCCAGGCCAGCGCATGGTGGACCAAGGCCTGTGCGATGCCCTGTCGGCGAAACGCCGGAAGCACCAGCACCATGCCCAGCCAAGCCAGCTCGGTTCCGTAGCGTAGCACCGTCGTGCTGCCCACGATGAGACCGTCCCTTTCGTCAACGAAGCAGCCTTCGGGCTCCAAGCGCAACAGCCGCCGCCAATCCTCGGCTGTCTGATTCCAGCCTGCGGCGAGCTTGAGTCGCATCGCAGCAGGTACGTCGGCGTCCCGCATCTGCCGGATCATGGAGTCTTGCGCCTCCACTGATAGTAGGCCGTGCTCGCGAGCAGCAGCACGACGCCGAGGCCCAGCCACAGCATTGCGGTGAAATTTCGGTCATATGCTTGGGATCCGAATAGCGTGCTCGCCAGCAGCGCCGGTGCCCGTGCCGGAACGCTGAGCAGCAAGAAACGTCCGAGCCCCAAGGGTGAAAGGCCGGCGGCGTAGCTCATCGCATCCTTCGGTGTGCCCGGCAGCAGAAACAACACGAAGATGGCCACATGGCCCTTGCGCGATTGGAGCGATTCGTCGATGCGTGCAAGCTTCTTGGCGCCGATCATGCGCTCGACCACCGGGCGCCCCACCGCCTTGGCGAATCCGAAGTCGAAGGCGGCGCCGCACAGGATGCCGATGATCGAGTAGACGAAGCCCCAGCCCGCCCCGAAGACATAGCCGGCGGCAAACTGCGTGATCTCGCCGGGGATGGCAAAAATCACGACCTGCAGAAACTGGATCCCGATACAAATGAGCGGCCCAGCGATGCCGTCCCGGCGCATCCACTGCACGAGCTGGTCGTGCTGCGGCAGCCCGTCGAACCACCCGAGCACCCAGGCAAGAGCCAAAATCCCGACAAGCCCTGCCGCCCCTGCGAGCGCCCAGCCCCTAGCGGTCGCGCGCGACTGGCGCTGGTCTGGCTCTGCCCGCCCCATATCGTATTCTATGACGCGATGAACCTGCACGAGCCGATGACGCTACTCACTGACTACGCGCTCGGCGCGCTGTGCGTGACGCTCGCCATCAGGATGCGCGGTAAGGGATTGCCGCAGAGTCGTTCAAGCTGGTCGCAGGCCCTGCTGGCATGCGCCATCGCGGCATTTGCGGGCGGCACCTACCATGGCTTCCTGCCTTGGATGGACGCCAGTCTCACCGCCGTCTTGTGGCGCTTGACGCTGCTTGCGATCGGCTGGGCGGCCTATGCTGGGGTGGTTGCTACTTGTCGAGCTCATCTGGCAGATCGCCAACGGGTGGTGATTTGGATCGCACGCCTGCAAGTCGGCATCTACGCACTCGCGGCGATTGCCAGCGGTGAGTTCATCGTCGCGATCATCGATTATTCCCTAGCTTTCGTATTCGTGCTGGCTGTGCATTTCTGGGCTTGGCGTGACCGCGGGGATCGCGCAGCACTGACGGTGGTCTTCGGCGTGCTGGTGAGTTTCTTGGCAGCCGGGATCCAAGCGGCCGAGCTCGCGCCGCACCAAGCCTTCAACCACAACGACCTCTATCATGTGGTGCAGATGGCGGGCACGGCGCTCTTATATCGCGGAGCGCTCACCTCTGCCCGGAGATCGCCTTAACGCCAGACTATTCGCTCCAACCGTGCTCGTCCTGCACGCTGACCATAACGGCGAGGATGTCGTTCCAGGTTTGCGGGTCCATCATCACGGCATTGGGGAACATGCACCCGTCCCAGCAAATGTGACGGCATGCCTTGGTGAGGTTGCCTTCCCCGTCGCGCAGCCAGAAGCCGGCATGGCGCGTGATGTCGAGCCGTCCGTTGGGGTCGGTGGCCTGACAGTGCCTGCCGGTCCGGTCGTGGCTGCCGCTGCCGAAGACTGTGCCGTCGTTCTGGGCCACGTGGAAGTCGTTGGTCCACGGCCGCAAGGCGTCGGTGACCTGGCGCAGCGCGTCGTCCAACAACGAACCGTCGTTCCACGCGAAGTCCTTCGGCAGAATGGCGTGCTCCGGCGCGTTGTAACCCAGCGTGTAGAGCAAGGTGTGCGCCATGTCGGCTTGGAAACCGACGTGGTCGTCATCCACGCCCTCTAGCACCTCCAGCATGTGCTTCCAGCTGTGCATGCTGCCCCAGCAAATCTCGCCTTCGGCGGCGAGGCGCTCGCCATGATCGGCGGCAATAGCTGCCGCTTGCCGGAACGTCTCGATCACATTGGCGCTGTTGCCCGCCGGATCTTTGGCCCAGTCCTCGACCCCGCTGGCGGAGTCGATCCGGATCACCCCGGTCGGGCGGATGCCCCACTGGGTGAACTTGCCGGCGATGGCGCAAGCCTTCCTGATCGCCGTCAGGAAGGCGGCCCGGCCGGCCCCAGGATCAATTGCCGCACCCCCGCCGGTCGGCTCCCAGACCGGCGCGACAACGGAGCCGATCACCAGTCCCCGGGCCGCGAACTTGTCAGCCCAGGCCTTCAATTCGTCATCGGTGCTGTCAATGCTGATGTGCGGTTCGGACAGGAACAGGTCCACGCCGTCAAACTTCCTGCCAGCGACCTCGGCACCGGCCGTGAGGTCAAGCATGGTCTCGAGAGCGATGGGCGGTTCGTCGTCCGGCCCGTCGCCGCCCTTGCCCACGACTCCGGGCCAAGCGGCATTGTGCAGTTTCGGGAAGTTGTTACGGCTGTTCATGGTGATGCGATCAATGATATCGCATCGTCGCGGCCGGGGATCGCTAGGGGCGCCCGCGGCTCAGGCCGGAGTTAGCAGACCCCGGGGCTGGACCATCTTGTGGCCCGGTTGCATATAGAAAAGGGGCCTGCCCGAGAGCAGGCCCCGATAATGATCAGCGGATGTATTCGAGCTAGAAGCTGAATCGCAGCCCGATTCGGACAACGCGCTGGTTCGACGCGCTGGTGATGGTCATGAAGCCCCCGCTGTTCGCATTGCTGTTGAAGTTGCCGAACTGCGGGGTGTTCGTGAAGTTGAAGAATTCAGCTCGGAACTGTGCTTCGGCGGTTTCCCCGATCGGGAACTTCTTGAAGATGCTCAGGTCAAGGTTCGTAACGCCTGGCCCGTCGAGGATATTGCGCCCCGAATTCCCAAAGCGCTGTTCGGTGACCGGAGCGAAGGCACTGGGGTCATAGTAGTGCTGTCCGGGACCGACTCCTCCCAACTTCCTGACCGCGCCAACCTGGTCCGCGGTTTGCACTGCGCTCGCCGCATTCAATGAGCTGCCCGAGGCCGTGATGGATCTGGGCACGCCCGTGAACATAGCGACGATGCCGCTCATCTGCCAGTTGCCGAGCACCCTGCCAGCAGTGGTGTTGTTGTTCCGCAGGAATGGCAGGTCGTAGACGAAGCCCATCTGGAACATGTGCGTCCGATCGTAGCCGGCCCTGGCTCGGTTGCGGTCGAACACGTCCGGATGATCCCACCAGACACCGGCCCAACCCTCGTCGTCAGCCATATTGATGGCCTTCGACCACGTGTACGCCCCCTTGAGCATCAGGCCTTTCGAGAAGCTACGATTGATGGCAATCTGCAGGGAGTGGTAGTCCGAGTTCAGATAGCTGTCCCACATGTTGATGTTCCGCGCTCGCCCGGTAATCGCAGCGTACGGACGGCCTGCGTTGCCCTCTCCCGGCCTCGACGCATTGATGTCTTGGTCGGCCAGCATGTCGACTGACCTGGTCGCCACGTAGCCCAGCGAGGTGATCACTTCGCCCGGCAGGCGCCGCTCCACTGTGAAATTCCACGAAGCGATGTAACCCCGGTTCAAGGTTCCCTCGTAGGGACTGCGGAAGCCGGCGACCAAAGGCACGTCGATCACTCCTTGGTCTAGGTCGGGCCCGACCACTGGGGGAATTCCGTCCGATAGCTTGCGGAAGAGCTCGAACGTGTTGTCGCGCTGGAAATCGAACGCCACCGTGATCGGGTACTGTCCGCGCATCGGTCGCGAGAACGGCATCGGGCTGTAATTGAGGCCGAAGCCGGACCGGAACACTGTCTTGTCGTCGATGCGATAGGCAATGCCGATCCGTGGCGACAACAGCCCGCTGCTCACATCGATTCCGGCGTTCTTCGGCACGCTGCCGCGGCCGCCCAAGTACATCAGGTTGGTGTCCGGGTCGTAACGTTCGATGCCCTTGCCGCGGGCGCGCGTCATTAGCGGATAGTACTCGTAGCGCAGGCCGAGGTTGACGGTCAGGTTTTGCGATGCCTGCCACCTGTCGGTGATGTAGCCGGCGAACTGCCATTCTGCGCCCGTTGCCAGCACGTGCTGGATCGCCTTGCGCATCCGCGACGTCTCGCCCAGCAAGAAAGCCGCGTACTGATTGAATTGCCCGGGTGCAACCCCGCCCTTGAGCGAGGTGACATCGCCGTTGAAGTCGATCACGCCCCGAGGCCCGCCACCAAGCTCAGGCTGCCAGTGCGCCAGCTTTAACAGGATGCCGTCAAAGCCGAAGCGGATCTGGTGCGTGTTCTTGATCCAAGTGAAGTTCTGGCTCGTCGTGTAGTTCTCCTCGACGCGACTTAATGGTTGCCAGCCGGGAGCGCCCAAACGGGTATAGGGTCCGGGCTGGATCCGCGGGAAGCCGAGCTGGCGAGGGTCTGGGCCGCCGAGCCCAGGGATTCCAAGGCCGAAGTCCCTGCCCAAGTCGGTGGGGTTGACGAACTGGTCCTGCCGCCAGTATCCCACTACGCCGTCGTAGAGGAACGTCGGGGAGAACGTGTAGGTGTGGCCGAAAGTGCCCAAATTCACGTACGTCTCAGCGTCGCCGGGACTGCCGCCCGGAGCGGGCCCGCCCGCGTCGCCGAAGATCGGCGTACCGGAGACCGGCGCGTCCATGAAGCCGTGCTTGGCCCACATGGAGTACTTGTCGGTGACCGTGAAATTGACCTTCGAGTCGTAGTACGCACGGTCGAACGGCGGCGATCCGGAAGAGTGAAAGTTGTTGTTCGTGCCGGGCTGATTGGGATCCGGAATGTACGTCTGGATCAAGCGGGAGATCGGGCTCTGCAGGCTGCCGGGAACCATCTTGTTGGGGAACAACTCCCGGCCCGTGCCATCGGCATTGCCCGTGTAGGGGTTGTAGATGTCATCGCCGTAGGCGCTGAAGTCGCCCATCCGCTGGTCTGCGGTTGGCACCTCGTCGCCCGTACGGTTGCCCGAGACCGCTTGGGAAGTGTTGTCGTAGCTGAAGAAGTAGAAGAAGCGATTCTTGACGAACGGCCCCCCGATCGTGCCGCCAAAGTTGTTGAAGTGGCTTTCGGGCTTAGTTCCCGCGAAGTAGTTCTTTGCGCGCATGCTGTCGTTGTCATGGAACCAGAAGGCGGATCCATGCAATTCGTTGGTGCCCGACTTGGTGATCACGGTCGTAGACGCGCCGCCGGACAGACCTTGCTCGGCCTCGCCCGAGCCGGTCGTGATGCTCACCGTCTCGATCGTCTCGGCCGGGGCGATGTAACCAGCATGATGCGGCAGCCAGACGTTGATGCTGGCGGCGCCATCGATGCGAGTGACGTTGTTGTTCCGATTCGTGCCATTGACGTTTGTGCTCAACGAACGCGCCGGCGTATCGAGGATCGAATTCTGGAACCTCGCCGGCGTTGCGCCCGGCACCAGGTTGACCAAGCTTTGGTAGTTGCGGAAGTTCGGAAGAGGGAAGTTCGTGATGGCTCGCTGAGTGATCTCCGAACGTGTGTCTGCCTTTTGGGTCTGCAACTGCGCGGCCGAAGCCTCTACGGTGACTTGCTCTGTCACCTGACCCAGAACCATTCCGACGTCGACTTGCGACACGGCATTCGCCGTGACGTTGACGCCAGTCTCTGTATGGGTGCGGAAGCCATCGGACGTGACGACCACGTCGTAGCTGCCGATGGGCACGTTCACCACCCGGAATAGTCCGTCGCCGCCCGTCGAGGCGGTGAGTTCCTGGCCCGTGCCAACGTTCATTGCACTGACGCTGGCACCAGGAATGACCGCGCCGGTCCCGTCCGAGACGGTTCCGACAATTGAGCCGTACAGCACCTGCGCCGAGGCAGGAGCTGCCGAGCTTAGCGCAAGCGCTGTGATCGCAATGACCGCGGCGCCCAAGCTAAGAGCTTGCTTTCGCATTAAAGTTTCCTCCATTCAAGTCCCTGGCCGGTGAACTTGCGCTCTCGGCCACTAATCTGTCCAACCCCTGTCGCATCGTTCGTTTCGCGTTGACAGGTGCGAGAACCAACTAGCTAGACTCTCGCACGAGGTAAAGCAATTGTCAAATCGAAGCAAAGAACAGACACGATTTGGGTCTGCTCGCTAGCTTTGCGGCGCAGCGACACCCGCGTGGTTCCTGATCCCCGCCCATGAAATCCATCGGTTTGAAGTGCCGACCAACTAAGCTTGAATTTGGCGACGGTTCCTTCGCGAGGCGCCTCCTCGATAGTGCTGGCGGCTTTGTTGTGCCACGGGGTGATGGCTTCCGCTCAGATCCGTTTCCGTGCGGCCACTCCCGATTCCGGTGTCGGTTTCACCTTGCAACACGCCCCGACCGAGCGGAAACGCATGATCGAGACGATGGCAGGCGGTCTCGCGGTCTTCGACTATGACGGCGATGGCCTTCAGGACATCTATTTCACGAACGGAGCGGGTGGGGAGACGCTGCGCAAGGACTCGTTCCGCGACTCCAACCGCCTGTACCACAATCTCGGGGGGATGCGCTTCGAAGATGTCACCGAAGCCGCGGGAGTCGCGGGAGATGGCTTCTCGATGGGTGCCGCGGCAGCCGACTTTGACAACGACGGACATGCCGACCTGTTTGTCGCCGGCGTGTTCCAGAACAGCCTCCTCCGCAATCTCGGCGACGGGACATTCGAGGACATCACGCCGCAGTCGGGGATTTCCAGCGAGGAGTGGGCCGTGGCGGCCGGGTGGTTCCACTACGACAACGACGGGCTGGCGGACCTGTTCGTGGTCAACTACGCCGATTGGACGCTCGACTTCGACCGCTACTGCGGAGACCGCGAGCGTGGCTTGAGGGTCTATTGCCATCCGAAGTATCTGACGCCGATCCCCAATCGCCTGTACCGCAACCTCGGTTCGGGTCGCTTCGAGCCAATCCACGAGCAAGTCGGCCTGAGCGAATTCTCAGGCCGGGGAATGAGCGCAACGTTTGCCGACTTCGATGGCAACGGCCGCACAGACGTCTTCGTGACCAACGACAACCTGCCAAACTTCCTCTTCTTGAACCAAGATGACGGCAAGTTCATCGAGGACGCCCTGCTGGGCGGCGTAGCACTTCTCGACCACGGTCGGCCGGTTGCTTCGATGGGAGTGGACTTGGGAGACTTTGACGGCGACGGCGTGGCGGACCTTTTTGTGACGGCTCTGAGCAACGAGACGTATCCGCTGTTTCGTGGCGAAGCCGCCGGTACCTTTCGCGACGCGACTGTAAGCGCCGGGATGGCCAAGGCATCGCGGGCCTACGCCGGCTGGGGCAACTCGTTCGCTGATTTCGACAACGACGGCTGGCTGGATCTCTTCACAGCCAACTCGCATGTCAACGATCTGGTCGAGGAATTCGAGCCATTCGCATATCGCCAGCCGAACACGGTGTTCCGCAATCTCGGTGGACGCTTCGGTGACGCACTGGAGGTCGGCGAGGCCGGAACCCACCGTGGAGCGGCGGTGGCAGACTTCGACGGCGATGGTCGCTTGGATGTCGTGGTCAGCGCATTGGGCGAGTTGGCGCAGTTGTATCGAAACGTCTCGGAGCCTCCTAGTGCTTGGCTCGCCCTGCGACTCATCGGTGACCAGTCGGGGCGTGACGCCCTCGGTGCGAGGGTGCGAGTTGAAGGCCAGACTCGCTGGCTACGGAGCGCGACTGGCTACGCCTCGTCAACGCTGAGGCCGGTGCACTTCGGGCTCGGCGAAGCCGACCAGCCGGTGGCCGTCGAGATAGATTGGCCCAGCGGCCGGCGCCAGATCCTCCAGGACGTACCGCTGAATCGCATCACTGAGGTGCGCGAACCTCGCTAGCCCAACCCCCCGTGCGTTGTCGGAAGGGACGGTTTCTTGGCCGGACTGAACCCCACCCGACAACTGCGGCTCCAGTTGGCCGTAGTCGGAGCGGTTCGATGAGTGATCGAAACGGAGTGAGGCATGTTCCGAGACCGGGGTGTGCCTCAGTCCCTGCTTCTCGTCATGCGTCCATTCTGCGGAAGGCAGGCCTCCCCGATTGATTCGAGTCCGGTCCACGCTGCTTGCTCCCAGAATGATGGGATGAAGTGGCTGCGATCTGAGATTCGCCGAGCGAAATTGTGTGCGATCCAGCACCCGTGTTCTCGGCCTGCGTGCATGTATCGCCGCTACGTTGAGTCCGACACGGGCCTAGGACGGATTCGGCTTACCGCCGTTCGTCGCTTCCTGGGCCCTGGCGCCGGGCAGGGGGCAGGCCCTTCGCGACACGTTCGTAGATCGCTGCCATGGTCTCCAAGAACGATATTTCGCGGTGCCAGAACTCTGGATAGTCGCCTTCACGCCGAAGAAGCAGAGCCGAGACTGGCGGCACTTGGCGATCGGCCTCCCTGGGCACCGGTCTGCCTCGCCAGAACGCCCGCAAGTCTGAGCTGGGGGCTTCGCTTCGTTCTGCGCCGACTGAGGGATAGCGTGGCTCGCGAGCCGACGCTGCAAGATCGGGGACACCTGCGTCGGCCTCGCCGCGCAATGCAGAGCCGAATTCAGACTTTGAAACAGCCTCTAGAAGCTTCGAGCGGTCCAACCCGCGGAACTCGAACAACAACAGAGGATCGCGGTCAACTAGCGAGGCCACATGGTAGTAGATGCCTGCGATGTGCTTGCACGGATTCACCCCGTCGGGACAGGAGCACTTGGCTTTAATCTCTCGGTGGGTACGGGGCAGCAGCTTGACGCTTGCTCCATCCAGTGCCTCCTCGATCGATGGCGGCACTTCTCCCAGCACTAGGTGCGTCACCCAGTCGGCATTGGATCCCAAGCGCTTGAGGATCGCATTCCAGCGCGTGCTCGCTATCTTCTGAAACCCGATCTCGACCTTGTAGTACGGAGTTTCGTAGACATGGAAGTAAGTGCTGATGTTGCCCCTGACCGTGGCTGCGATCTTGCCTTGCCGGATCGAGAAGCTCGTCCTGCGGTACGGCGTTGAATAGCTCCTGCCCCGCGACAATCGCCCTGGATCCATACAGTCCTCCAGCGCCCTGAGGAACTCCTTGCCCCACCAAGTCTTGCTTCTGGTCGACATCGGAGCGCCCCTTATGCGACGACCGCCTCGCTGCGGTCCAAGGCCACGAGATCTCGAAAAGTCTCGTTGTCAAGTTTCGCGAGCCACGACTCGTCGCTCCCAACGATCTCCTCGGCTAGCTTCTTCTTGGCCTCGATCATCTCGTCAATGCGCTCTTCTAGCGTTCCCATTGTCACCATCTTGTGCGCGAACACGGTCTTCTGCTGGCCGATCCGGTAGGCCCGGTCCGTGGCTTGGTTCTCCACGGCCGGATTCCACCAGCGATCGAAGTGGATAACGTGGTTCGCTCGCGTGAGGGTAATGCCCGTTCCACCGGCGCGCAGCGACAGCACGAAAATTGCGCGCTCGGATTCCGGATCTTGGAACTCCTCCACCATGTGCTCGCGGCGGGCCCGGGGCGTGCCGCCATGGAGGTAGTAAACCGCACCTGAGTATCGCCGCCTGAAGAGAGCCTCCAGTTGCTTGCCGATCTCTGCAAATTGCGTGAACACGAGGGCGCTCTCGCCCTCGGCCTCGATCTCGTCCAACATCTCGCAAACTCTGGCAAGCTTGTGCGAACGCGATTCGGAGAACTCGCTGGCGTCCTGCAGGAACTGCGCTGGGTGGTTGCAGACCTGCTTGAGGCGCATCAGCGTGGAGAGCATAAGGCCCTGCCTTCCGATTCCCTCGGCGTCTGACAATTTCGCTTCCAAGTCTGCGATGACCGCTTCATATAGCGTGGCTTGCTCTGCGGTCAGATTGCAGCAGGAGTTTTGCTCGACCTTCTCCGGCAAGTCTTGGATGATCGACTTGTCGGTCTTCATGCGCCGCAGGATGAACGGCCGCACGATGCCGCGCAGGCGCTGGGTCGCCGAATGGTCCTGGCTCCGCATGATCGGCCGCTCGAATTCCTTCCGGAACGCGGTCGCCCCGCCCAAGAACCCCGGATTCAGAACGCTGAATAGAGACCACAGGTCCATCAGTCGATTCTCCACTGGCGTGCCGGTGAGGGCCACCCTTCGCGATGCTCGGAAGCTGCGCACGGCCTTCGTCACTGCCGCGGTCGGATTCTTGATGTTCTGGGATTCGTCCACCACGAGCCGGTGCCACGCAATCGCCTTCAGGCGCGCTGCGTCCAGCCGGGCAACCCCGAACGACGCAATGACAACATCCTTCCCGCAAATCGCCTCCGCAAGAGCGTCCTGGGTTCTGGGCCGCTGAGGCCCGTGCAGGATGTATGCCGAAAGGGCGGGAGCGAATCGCCGGGCCTCTCTCAGCCAGTTCCCTAGCACGGACGTGGGCGCGATCAGCAGGGTGGGCCCGGCGTTTGGATTGCGGGCCTTGTCGCGAAGGATCGTCGCCAGGACTTGGATGGTCTTCCCGAGGCCCATGTCATCCGCCAGACAGGCCCCGAATCCGAGTTGCTCTAGGTACGCAAGCCACGAAAAGCCGCGCACTTGGTAGCCGCGCAGCGTGCCGACGAACCCCGATGGCTGCTCGAGTATCTCGAGGGGCCCCGTTCCTTCCAGCGCCGCGAGCATTCGCCCGAAGTCGGACGAGGGGTCGATTTCGAGCCTGTCTGAGCCAGCCTGAGCGCGGACAAGGTCGGCAACTGTCATGGTCTGCAGTCCGTCGCCGACCTGCCAGTACTCCTCGAGGCGAGCGACCTCGTCGCTTCGCAACTCCATCCACTGGCCGCGCAATTGGACAAGGCCTTCCTTGGCGGCGACGAGCCTCTCCCACTCCTCGCGCGTCAGTGGCTCTCCGTCTAGCACGACTTGGGCCTGGAAATCGACCAGTGCGTCGAATCCGAGCATCCCCGCAGACTCTGCGCCCACGGACTCGGAAGCACCGAGGCCACGCGGGGCCAAGCGCAGGCGAAGACGTCGCTGGCCGGTGGCAGTCCACCAAGCGGGCACGATAACTCTGAATCCGGCGCTCTGAAGCACAGGGGCGTCGTTTCTGAGAAACTCCAGCGCCGAGTTGCGGTCCAAGTCCACGCCTGCTGGTGCCGCGCTGTTCATCCCGTCCCAGAGGTCCCCATAGATTCGCGCGGCTTGGCCAAGTTGGAGAAGCACTTCCCTGACGCTGCGAGGCGAAGGCCGTCCGGCATCATTGGCGGAAGCCCAGAAGTCCTCGAGCGGGACGAGCAATGAGGGGTCACGACGTGACGAGAGCAGCCACTCCAACCGCCACGTATCGCGCGAGTCTCGATGCGGGTCGGCCAAGCGGAAACAGATCCTCTCATCCCCGCCCAGCACCGACCTTTGGATCCGGTCCCGCCAGCGCCGCCATTGCACCCAGTCGGACTCCCCAATTGGCGCAGGTTCGGAAAGCCGGTTGGTGCGACGATCCTCAGGAAGCGCGAAGGCAAGGAACGAGCCCCCCGCTCGCTCAAGGACCGTTCCAGGGAACCGGGTTCCTAGAACAAAGTGCTGGAGCTGTATCGCCAGAAAGTGCCGCACTAAATCGTGAGGCTCGTGCAACGCGAACTCACCGCCGGTCTTGGCTGGCCCCTCCGCCCGGAGCGCCCGACACGCTCCTGGCATGGAACGCGCCAACGGACCGACGATAGCTTCCTCCGCAGCCTCCGCAAGCTCCCAACCCGCTTCGAATTCGAACTGCGGGGCCTTCTTGCGCCTACCGCGCGCTTTCGCAGTGCCCGCCTCCTTCGGGAAGATCGCCGGAAGGTACTCGTGCCTACGAACAGCCCATTCGAGAGCTGTTGCTGCGCGGCCCCAGAACTTGAGATCCTGCCCAATGCGCACGGTCAGGCTGTTTTCTGCATGTTGCAAGTCGTGCGACGCCAGTAAGGTGTGCGGGTCGGGAGCGGCGACTGCATGCACTCGCCAAGTCCCCCAGGACGTTATCTCTGGGATCTCACCTTCCAAGTCCGCCTGCAGTTCAAGGGAAGGCGCCGGTTTGGCGCCATCGCCCGGCAATGTGACCCAGACATTATGGGGCTGGCACGGGGAACTCCCGGAACTGTGGAAGGACGGGAACGCCTCAGACACTGTGTTGACGAGGTCCGTGGGCCGCAGCTGAAACGGATGCTCGCCCTTGCGCGGACGAGAGAGCACATCCCGACTCTCGGCCCACAGCGCGAACTGACCGCCACCTTCGCTGGGGATCCAACTGCCGTGGAGGACGCACGGGACTTCGGCGGCCTCCCCCGCACGGTCGGCCCCTTCTGCCCGCGGGGGCCGCTTCGCTTTCTTCACTGCCAAGTCGACTGACATCAGATGCGTATTGCGGTAATTGGATCTGGGAATACGAAGTCGCGCCGGCGGAGCAGTCTGACCGCTGTCCGGTGCCTGCTTATCGAGCGGAACTAACCATCTTCAGGGCTTCTACAGCGCAATGTGCTTCGAGATTGAATCTCGAATGCGCTCGAATGGCGGTCGCCATCCCAACGTCCAATATATGCGATCAAGGCTGTCGGGAGCGAAGCGACATGGTCCTGCAACTTCGTTCATCCAGCAGTTCCTTCAAGGAACCTACGTGCAGAATGTCAGCGGCGGATAGGTCTTGCTGGGCTCCAGCCATCAGTCGGACGAGCGCAGCGAGCACTGCCTCCAGCCAGTGGGCGGAGTGGCAACAGGGCTGGAGCAACAGTTGGCGCGCGAGGTTCGCACGCACGACGAAACATGGCCACTCCACTGTACACATCAAGGACGGCTGACAGAACTAGGGAAGCAGTCGGCGGTAGGCAGGTGATCGGTCGAACTAGCCCAGATCCTTGTTCGAGATTGGACTTGCGACGCTGCGCCGAATTCCAGAGTGACTAGCAAGCGTACCGACTACACCCAGCCAAACCTGCCTCCTTCGTCGCCCCTGCGGCGGACAACATCAGTAGACAGGCCGGCCCCGAAAACCACCGATTGCTCTCCATCGCCTGGCCGTGGGATTTCCTGTCATACCCATCACAGGCCAACGAACTCGGGGATGCACCGCACGGTGTCTGCCACAAACTGCTGGAGCCAGTGCGCGGCAAACACGGCGTTAGCGGGCACATCCAACCAGCGTTGCAGTCTCTTCGCCCGATGCGATGCTGATCTGTGCCGGCACGCCATCCGCCTGCCCCTCATGCCGAACCACAAGACCATCGCGCACCACGTCGCGGTAGCCGAGCCCACTCCGCCTGCGGTCGCTGAAAGCGTGCATTACCCCGACTCGGACGGTCACTTCCTGCCCGAACACCCTCTTCAAGCCCGCGCCATCTTGAATGTGCGCTTTGCCCTCCAACTCCACTTCGAGCCTTTTGCAAAATTCCAACTGGCGTGCCACAAGCGAGTGCAGAACGTGAGGCTCATGCCGTGATTGATTAGAATCTGCAATAGAGCGGGCAGAGACAATAAGAAATTCTCATAATTGAGCCGACTCGACTGGGCCGGTGCCGGAGCTAGGCACAGTTCTCTCGTCCCGGCCGTTCCGGGTACCGCGATCCTTGCCTGCTGGCTGTTTACCGACGCTGTGCTCAGAGCGTCAGGCGCATTAACTGGTCCACCGTCAGCGCCACGATGCCGAACATCAGGTGGCAGAGCACCTTGGCGTGTCCGCGCACGCGCACATGCCGCCCTCCGAACTCGTCTTTGAGCCGCCCGTTGACCCGCTCCACCGTCGAGCGCTCGTGGTAGCGCAGCGCCTGCGGCGTCACCTGCCCGATGCTGCGCTGGGCCAGCGCCTCGCGCTTCAGCTCCGCCTTCTTGTGCGCATCCCTCCGCGGGTTGCTGTCGATCAGCGGCACGTGCCCCAGCTTCCGGCTGCAGGCCCGGATCTCCTCCGCATCGTAGGCACTGTCCATCAGGTCGTACAGGTTGTCTACGCGCCCCGCCGTCAGCTGCGCCAGCGGCAGTGCCGCCTGGCTGTCATGCAGCGAGGCCGAGGTCAGCAGGCAACTCACCGGCAGCCCCCCGTCAATCGCGTCAATGTGCAGCTTGTAGCCTGTCCAACTCTCCTGATAGCCCTTCGCATTGCGCTTCACCCCCACGTCACAGACCGTCGGCAGATCGGCTAGCATCTCTTCCAGCGTCATCGACCCCTGCCGCTCCAGCCGGCGCGGCTCCGCCGCCCGTGCTTCTCCCTTGCGCGGTCGCCCGCGCTTGCCTTTCGCCTTGCTTTGCTTGGGCTTACGAGCCGGCTCCTCACGCCCCGGGATGGCCGTCGAGTCGCGCGAGACGTGCCCCGCCAAGTGGCCCTCCAAGTTCCGCTCGACCAAGGCCGCGTGCAATTGCACGGGCAATTCGCTGGCCGCGAATTCGGCGAACGCCCGCGAGAAGGTCGCCTCGCTGGGCAGCGCTCCGGCCCGCTCCCAGCCGCATAGCCGCCGCAGTTGCGGGTCGTGCCTCAGCCGCTCGACCAAGGCCCGCGTAGTCGGCACGTCGAACACCGCCTTGGCCAAGAAGGCCCGCGCCAGCGCGGCCCGGCTCTGCTGCGGCCGCCCTCGCCCGCCAACACACTGGCCGGGCAGCCAATCCTCCACGCGCACCAGTTCCAGCACCTGCACGAAGCGCTTGTTCCGCTCGCTGAGCGGGCCGAGTTCCTCGGCCAGCCACGGGAACAGCCCGTGCTGGAAGGTCTGCCAATACTGTGATACTGTTTCTCTCAGGGACAAGTTCGCTCTCCGTTGCCTAGATCTTCTATTATCCAACAGATGGTGGGCTTGTTTCCACCCGGGCCAGCGCCCCTTGCCCCGCAACCCAAAAAACCGCTATCTCGCTAATTTTGCAAAAGGCTCCTTCGACAAAGTCGACCACGTGGTGCTGGAAGGCGATATGTTCATGTACTACGAGGAGGGCAACCCGGCGGCGAGCATCGCGCCCGACGTATTCGTGGTGCTGGAGCATGACCTGGGGGACCGGGGAGTGTACAAGTTATGGGAGGAAGGCAAGCCGCCGGACTTCGCGCTGGAGGTGATCTCACCGTCGAGCGAGATCCGCAACGCGCTGCAGAAGCGGGCGCTGTACGCGCGTCTGGGCATCGGCGAGTACTTCCTGTTCCAGCCGGATCCGCGCAAGCGGGGGCGGCGACTGGTGGGGTACCGACTATGGGGCGGATCCTACGAAGAGGTGCCTGCCGACCCGGAGGGTGCTCTGCGCAGCACGGCGCTGGGTGTTTCGTTGCGAGTCGAGGGTAAGAACTTGCGACTGCGCAGCTTGGGATCCGGGCAGGAGTATGGGTGGATCGAGGAGCAGGGCCAGATTGCCGAAGCGGCGCAAGCCAACGTTGATGCGGCGCAAGCCGACGCCAATGCTGCCCGGGCCGAGTCTGAAGTTGCCCGGACCAGCGCTGGAGTTGCCCAAGCCAGAGCTGAAGCTGCCGAGGCCAGAGCGGCAGCCGAAGTCGAGGCACGCCGTCGAGCCGAGGCGCGCAACGCGGAATTGGAGGCCTTGCTCCGCGAGCGAAGACTTCCAGATACCCGAGACCATTGATTCTGGCGGGCTGGCGGAATCCACAGAAGCGTTCTTATTTGATGGCGAAACACCGCTGCGCCCAGACCGCGCCCCTGCCGAGCGCGTTGCGCGTTCGGCGCGCAGCCTCCAAATGTGGGTTGGCTCCCGCTACAGGGTTAAGGCCATCTCTTCCACATCCCGCCACATTTCCTGCGAGAAGCCCGGACACTGCATCGGGGGCGAGTGAGTTTGAAAGGAGTGCTTTGTAGCAGGCTGTAGGCTAGATGCCAGATGCTATGGTGACTCGTATCGGAGCACCCTCCGCCTGCCCCTCATGCCGAACCACAAGACCATCGCGCAGCACGTCGCGGTAGCCGAGCCCACTCCGCCTGCGGTCGCTGAAAGCGTGCATTACCCCGACTCGGACGGTCACTTCCTGCCCGAACACCCTCTTCAAGCCCGCGCCATCTTGAATGTGCGCTTTGCCCTCCAACTCCACTTCGACAAAGTCGACCACGTGGTGCTGGAAGGCGATATGTTCATGTACTACGAGGAGGGCAACCCGGCGGCGAGCATCGCGCCCGACGTATTCGTGGTGCTGGAGCATGACCTGGGGGACCGGGGAGTGTACAAGTTCTGGGAGGAAGGCAAGCCGCCGGACTTCGCGCTGGAGGTGATCTCACCGTCGAGCGAGATCCGCAACGCGCTGCAGAAGCGGGCGCTGTACGCGCGTCTGGGCATCGGCGAGTACTTCCTGTTCCAGCCGGATCCGCGCAAGCGGGGGCGGCGACTGGTGGGGTACCGACTATGGGGCGGATCCTACGAAGAGGTGCCTGCCGACCCGGAGGGTGCTCTGCGCAGCACGGCGCTGGGTGTTTCGTTGCGAGTCGAGGGTAAGAACTTGCGACTGCGCAGCTTGGAATCTGGGCAGGAGTATTGGTGGATGGAGGAGCAGGGCCAGATTGCCGAAGCGGCGCAAGCCAAGCTTGATGCTGCCCAGGCCGCGGCTGAAGCTGCCCGAGCCCGAGCTAAAGCTGCCCGAGACAGGCTTGAAGCTGCCGAGGCCAGATCTGCAGCCGAAGTCGAGGCACGCCGTCAAGCCGAGGCGCGCAACGCGGAATTGGAGGTCTTGCTCTGCGAGCGAAGACACCAAGATACCCGAGACCGTTGATGCCGGCGGACGGTGGAAGCCCCACGAACGTTCTTAATTGACGGCGGAACACCGCTGCGCCAGACCGGCCCCCTGCCGAGCGCGTTGCGTGTTTCGCACGCAGCCTGTGCATGTGGGTTGGCTTCCGCTGCAGGCTAAGGCCATCCCTTCCACATCCCGCCACATTTCCTGCGAGAAGCCCGAACACTGACTCGGGGGCGAGTGAGATTCCAATCGAGGTGCAAACTTGGCGCACGAGGGCGCAGAGTTCCCCTCTCGTACAGTCTTCAAGCTCATCTCTCACGAACGGCCCAAGCTCTTCAATGTCTGGTAGTGGCAGAGCTGCAGGTCCGCAGTATCGGTGCCATCGACGGATGCTCCCCGAATGCGGCCTAGACGCCTCAGAAACGGCTTACCACTCAAGCTAGGACTGCGCGCCGGCTATGCCGCACATTACCGCTGCCCTGTGCGCAGCGCGATTGGGAGGAACTCACAGCTGATCGAGCACTTGGGATTGCGGCACCCATCAGCCAGTGGGGTCCAGCCCGGTCGTCGTTCGGACCGCGGCACGCAGGGGTTGCATTGGAAGAGGATCTGGCTCTCACGCTCGGATTGCTCTTCTGGATGCTTGCGCGTATGAGGAGCAGGGAAGGGATGCGTGCCGTGGCAGAAGGCGTGGCGGCACCGGAACGCGAGGAAGCCGCCTATTGGCTGGGGATGGCGATGCATCGTCGGCGTCGCCGCCGCGTGCTCTCGGCGCTGCGAGTGCTGCGGGCAGAGCCGGGAGGGGGTGGAACAGCAAGACGGCAAGATAGGGGTCTGTGCATCGACTGTCCATTGCACCCCATTCGTCTGCCTTCCGGGGATATCGGATGCATTCCGGAGCCTTTACCGGAGAGTGGGCCTGAACCGCGGAGACAGTGCTTGGTAGTTGGAGCCAGCGATCAGTCGAAGTGTGGTTTCCCACTCAACCGAGGCCGATCCGCTGGGCATCCAGCCGTTGGATGAACGCCCGTTTCCGAGCATGCCGTTCGCGAATAGATTCCACCTGCTTGGCGAAGGCGACCTCGGAGCCATTCTCTCGTGCCAGCGCTCGCAGGTCGACGAGCAAGCCCACGGCCCGGTCGTAGCTGCTCGGATTGGTGTACCCGATCTCCCTCTCAACTTCGCCCCAGACCCGCGTTCCCCGGCGCTTCATGGATTCCAAACGCGCCCGCTGTGCCCGTGCGGCCTCCTGTTCCTTGCGAAGCCGCTCCGCCTCCTTCCGCCTTGCAGTCTCGGCCTTCCGCTTCTCACGAACGGCCGAGGCACGTTTGCGAATCTCTGAAACCGTCCGGCGATGCCCTTCAGCGTCCTCCCATGCGGCGCGAATCTGGTTCCGGATCTCTGCTCCCACATGAGGGTCGCCATTGGCCAGCCGCAGAAGCAACGCAGTTTTCCCATCTTCCGGGATGGATTCGATTACAATGCGAGACGCTTCGGCAAAGGAAAAGCTCCTATCGCCAGTGGCCGGCGACGCGGCGGCCGCTCGCACAAGATCCTGATCGATCCCGAAAAACTCGGCAAACGCCGTAAGCGGGGTGCTTAAGGGCCCGATTCCCGGAAGCGGTTCCTCGCAATGGTCGGCAAGGAGGCCGCGCTCCACAGCGGTCAGCCAGAGAACATAAAACAGTCTGAGATCCCCGGAGAGCAGGTCGCTGCGAAGCGGTGCCAGGGAACCGAGCCAATCAGAGCCATCTTCTTGGTACTCATAGTCGTACCCCGATTCCTCGGAATTGAAAGAAATGTCGACGATCAGGTTTTCGCCAGATCCATACACCTCGACCTCGTCCACCTCGGTCACGAAATCATCCAGCCGTGATTGGTCGATGAGCCGCTTGGGTAGCCGGATCATCAACCTCCGCGTTCCCCAATTGGCGAGGTACAGATGCAAGTCAAACCATCGTTCCATCATCTTGCGGGGATCGCCGCCGAAATCGCCCCAGTGGTACTCGTTTGTGAATGTCGTGGACGTTATCGTTGCTCGCGACGAGAGCCTGCCCAATGCCTCCTTGTCCGCCTCATCGAGCGGGCGGTCAATTGCTTGGAACTCGTAATACTGGTATTCGCTCATGGCATCGATGTCCTTCCTGACAGGGTACAACTTGGTTGCATGGGCCATCCCGCACGGGATGAACTGCGCAGGCAATGCTTGGGACGAACAGCGTTACGGGTAGATTCGAGGCACGGGAGGCTCGTGCAGGACGGCGGTGAGCCGCGCTGAAAGGCTGGGCCTGAGTGTGGCGAGCATCAACACGGTCACGATGGAGCCGGGCGGCAACTTCCCGGTGCTTGTGCTGCCAGGCGCCGACCTCGAGGGAGCGTACGGATCGGTCCAGCGGTGCGGGACGATGAGGCTGTCCGCCGCGAGCAATGGATCCGTGATCCGGTGCCGCGAGGCGGCCACCTGCTTACCGGCGGCGGTCGCGAGCGAGCCGCCAGAGTACCAGCGATCGTGGTCGCCGTCCAAAGCAATACCTGATTACCCCGAAGTCACAGCCAAACTTAGGGGGCGAATATTTGTCGATTGAATGCCGGAATCAGTTGACACAAGATTCAGCTTGATGTATACTAAGTATCTGATCATAAAGGAGTTACTTATGCCAAAGAACAAGGTCCAGTTCCAGAAGGGCCAGAGCCTGCCGGAGTTCCTCGAACTCTACGGCACCGTTCCAAAATGCGAGCAAGCCGTGTTTGAGGCGCGCTGGCCCAAGGGCTTCCGCTGCCCCAATTGCGGCTACCACAAGAGCTGCCAGCTGCGCCAGCGCAAGGTCTTCCAGTGCATCCGTTGCAAGCATCAAGCCTCGCTCACCGCCGGCACGCTGTTCGACAACACCAAGCTGCCCCTGACGACTTGGTTCCTGGCCATTTACTTGCTCAGCCAGGCCAAGAACGGCATCGCGGCGATGGATCTCAAGCGCCAGCTGGGGGTGAGCTACAACACGGCTTGGATGCTCAAGCACAAGCTCATGCAGACGATGCGCGAGCGGGACGACAGCCAGCCGCTGCGCGGCATCGTGGAAGTCGATGACGCCTATTTGGGCGGAGAGGCCAGCGGGGGCAAGCGCGGGCGTGGTGCTGAGCGCAAGACGCCCTTTGTAGCGGCGGCACAGGTGAGTGCGGACGGACACCCGGAACGGCTACGGCTGACCCCGCTGCCGGGCTTCCGCAAACGTGCGCTGCAAGCTTGGGCCGAGCAGCATCTGCAAGCGGGCACACTGGTGCGCTCGGACGGGCTGGCTTGTTTTCGGGGCGTGCAGGCGGCTGGCTGTGAGCACCAAGCGCAGGTCACCGGAGGTGGCAAGGGCAGCTGCGAGACGCCCGGGCTGAGCTGGGTGAACACCCTGCTGGGCAACGTCAAGCGCGCGATCGACGGAACCTATCATGCCTGCGACTCGCGCTATGCGGGACGCTACTTGGCCGAGTTTGCCTACCGCTTCAATCGGCGCTATGTGTTGGCCGATCTCGTACCGCGTCTGGTCTATGTTGCGGTGCGCACCCCGCCCCTGCCCGACCGGCTCCTAACTCTGGCTGGAACTGCTGGGTAATCAGGAAGCAATATGCGGGTCTCGTTCGACGAACGGTTCAGACCCGCCGTGGGCCTGAGGCGGTTTGACTCGGTTGACGAGGCAATCGCTAGCACCAGCGACACCAACTACGGCCTGTCGGCGGCCGTGATCACCGAGGACCTCGACAACGCGGCGCGGTTCGCCAAGGAGGTCGACGCTGGCAACACTCAGACCAACTCGCAAACCCATTGACGGGCCGACCGCATGCCCTGCTGCGGCCTCAGGGAGAGCGGGTTCGGCAAGGAAGGGCCCAACTACGCAGCCAGCAGATGACCGACATCAAGATGGCGGGCGATGAGCTACCTTTGAGCGTGGCCGACCAGCAGTTACGGCAAACGCTCAGCGCACCAAGCAGCCGTCTGCCTCGCAACGAGCACGGAGTCGCCGTGGCGAAAGATTGCCGCTCGGCTCGCGTCTCGCTATGATACTGATAGGTGACTGCTTGGCCGGACTACGGGCCGTCGCCTTGATGACGGAAATTATGCGGCCGCGTCCCGTGGCCGGAGGTTCCGGAGTGTTGTTGGAGAGCAGGTCATGAGTGAACGTCCCAAATATCCAGGTGAGCGCATCACAGCAAACGGCAACCAGCTGGTTTCGTACCACACGGAAGCGCGCATTGCCGACGCGGGGATATTCTATCCGATTACTCCGTCGACCGAAGGTGGCGAGCTGTACCAGCAATCCTTCGCGGAGGGACGGCTGAACGTATTCGGCCAGAGCACTCTGGCCGTCGAAGCCGAAGGGGAGCACGCCGCCCAAGGCGGCGCCATCGCCCACTCGGTGTGCGGGCGACGCGTGGTCAACTTCACCTCGGGCCAGGGCATCGTCTACGGGATTGAGCAGTACTACCACGCTCCGGGCAAGGCGTCGACCATGGTGGTCGAGGTCGTGGCCCGAGCGCTCACCAAGCATGCGCTGAACGTACATTGCGGGCACGACGACGTCTACGGGGCGCTCGACGTCGGCTGGACCATCCTGTTCGCCAAGGACGCCCAACAGGCGGCAGACCAGGCGCTGATCCTGCGCAAGGTCAACGAACTCAGCCTGACGCCGGGGATGAACGTCCAGGACGGCTTCCTGACCTCGCACCTCGAGCGCACCTTCTACCGCCATGAGTCCGAGTTGCTCCGAAAGTTCCTCGGTGCGCCGGAGGACATCATCGAGAGTCCGACCGAGTCGCAGCGCACGCTGTTTGGCCCGACGCGCCGTCGCGTGCCGAAGATGATCGACCTGACGAATCCGGTGCTCCTCGGGCCGGTGCAGAACCAGGAGCACTACATGCAGGGCGTCGTCGCCCGGCGCAACAACTTCGTAGAGCCGATTTTGGACTTCCTGGAGGATGCCTACGAGGAATTCGGCCGCTTGACTGGCCGCTATTACGGGATGGTCACGCAGTACAAGACTGACGATGCGGACACGGTTTTCGTGTCGCTCGGCTCTGCCGCCGAGAACTGCGAAGCGGTCGTCGACTACCTGCGGCAGACACGCGGCGCGAAGGTGGGGTCGATCCACCTCAACGTCTTCCGGCCGTTCCCCGAACGAGCGGTCGTCGAAGCGCTGGCCGGCAAGCGCAACGCGATCATCATCGAGCGGACTGACGAACCGATGGCGGGCGACAACCCCATGGGGCGCGACACGCGGACGGCGCTGAACAAGGCACTCAAGTTGGACGGGCACCCGGTCGTGAGGGGCTTCCCGGAGGTGACTCCGGACCAGATGCCGCGGCTGTTCAGCGGCATTTATGGCCTCGGGTCGAGGGATTTCCGGCCGGAGCACATCATCGGCGCATACGAGTACGCCACGGGCCAGCGTGCCCGGACCGACGGTAAGACGGCGGCGGAAGGGGAGTCCTTCATGGTGCTCGGCCTGCCGCATCCCTACGCGGTGACGGCCGACGAGACGCCGTCGCTCCTTCCGGACGGGGCGATCGCCGTGCGATTCCACTCCATCGGCGGCTGGGGCGCTATCACGACCGGCAAGAACCTGGGCGCCATCATCGGCGACTTCAACGACTTCCTGTCTGCGCGCAGCGCAGAGGTCGACGAGTACGGTAGGCCGAAGGAAGTCATCCACGTCAGCGCCAATCCCAAGTACGGCTCCGAGAAGAAGGGGGCGCCGACGTCCTACTTCCTCGTGGTCGCGCCGGAGCGCATTCGCGTCAACTGCGACCTTCGGCACGTCGATGTCGTTCTCTGCTGCGATCCGAAGGCGTTCACCCACTGCAACCCGCTCGAAGGCATGTCGGAAGGCGGGGCACTCATCTGGGAGTCCGAGGAAGAGCCGCGGGACGCGTGGGAACGGCTCCCGGTCTGGGCGCGCTCGCAGATCATCAAGAGCAAGATCCGCATGTTCACGCTGCCCGGGTTCGAAATCGCCCGAAAGGCGACTAATCGCGCAGACCTGCAGCTCCGCATGCAAGGCAACGCCTTCCTAGGGGCCTTCTTCTCCGTCTCCCCGCTGCTTCAGGACTTCGAGATCAGCCGGGAGCAGTTCGAGGACGTCGTACACAGGCAATACAAGAAGAAGTTCGGCCGGCTCGGGGACGCTGTTGTGCAGTCGAACATGCAGGTTATGACGCAGGGCTTTTCCCGAGTGCGCGAGATTCCGGTCGGCGAACTCGACGCGGCGGACCGGTCGAGCCTGCGCGGCGTGCCGATCCTTCCCGTGCTGACGCAGTCCAATGGGGATGGCGCGGGATGTGCAACATGCCGCTCGCACGCAATTCCCGAAGGCCAGGATGAGCGGACACCGGTAACCCAGGTTTCGAGCTTTGACGACGAATTCCGGTCGGACTACGGCTACGACCAGCCATCCTCGCCGCTGGCCGCGATGAGCGTGATGGCCGCCGGAACCGGCGACACTGCTTCGAAGTACGTCGCCCGGCGCGAGACACCGCTGTTCATCCCGGAGAACTGCACGCAGTGCATGGAGTGCATCTCGGTCTGCCCGGACACGGCGCTCCCCAACTGCTCGCAGGACATCGACACGGTCCTGAGAGCGGCGATTTCCAACTACGTGACCGACGAAGTGGAGCGGGGCCGCATGCTTGCAGCCGTGCCGGAAATGGAACGCCGGACCCGCGTGGCCATGAAAGAGGCGGTGGCGTCGAAGGCGAAGACTCCTCTGCCGGCCATCATCCGTGACGTCACGGAAAACTTGAACGGCTTCTCGGAGAGCTCGAAGAGCGAGTTCTTCAAGGTCATCGACAAGCAACCCCTCGCCTATTCGCTGACCAACGCAATCTTCAAGTCGGCTGAGCGCAAGAATCCGGGCAGTGGCGGGATATTCTCGATCTTCGTCTCGGACCTATGCAAGGGCTGTGCCGCCTGCGTGACGGCTTGCGGAGATCACGATGCGCTCAGGATGGTCCAAGAGTCCGAGGAGGTCAATGCCGACCACGAGACGGGAACGGCGTTCCTCGATCTCCTGCCCGACACGTCACAGAAGTTCCTCGGCCTCTATAACAACGCGAATCCGGCCGATTCGAAGACGGCCACGCTGCGCAACCTGATGATGGTGCGCCGGAACTACGACGCGCTCGTCTCCGGTGACGGCGCCTGCGCGGGCTGCGGCGAAAAGAGCGTCCTCAGGGCGATCGCCGGAGTTACCGAGGCGTATCTGCGCCCGATCTTCCACAACAAGGCGGACCGGCTGCGTCGGACGGCGAATGCACTGGAGGCCGATGGCCCGGCGCGCCTCGAACGACTTGCGGCGCGTGACCCGGAGCAGTATGCGCTGCTCGTCAGGACCGTGGCGCATGTTTTGATGGGCCTCGGCGGAGATACCGATGCGGACACGACGGCTCGGCTGGAGGCCCACGGGACGATCACGAACGAAAACATGATCGACGCGATCACCGCTGTCATGCGGCAGGAAGCCTTCAACCACCAGCAGCTGCAGGCGCTCGACGGCCGGCTCCCGAACGGTCAGTCGGTCATGGCAATGGCAGCGCACACGGGCTGCAACACGGTCTATGGATCGACGCCGCCCAACAACCCGCATCCCTATCCCTGGATGAATTCGCTGTTCCAAGACGGCGCGACGATCGGCTGGCTGATTGGCGAGAGCTTCATCATGGACCATGCCCGGACGTCGGTGATACCGGAACGGCTTGCCACCTGGATTCTGGAGCGGGACCACGTTATCGACGAGCAGCGCTACTACGACTTGACCCACTTCTCCGACAACCTGATGACCGCCGACGAGATCAACGAGATGCCCAAAGTCTGGGTCGTTGGCGGGGATGGCGGCATGGGCGACATCGGGTACCAGAACGTCTCGAAGATGATCCTGCAGAACCGCCCGAACGTGAAGGCGCTGATGCTCGACACCCAGGTGTACTCGAACACCGGCGGGCAGAACTCCGACTCGACCCCGATGCTCGGCGGAGGAGACATGAACTCCTTCGGCGCGGCGAGCCAGGGCAAGTGCGTGGAGAAGAAGACCGTAGCGGAGACGTTCCTCGCGGGCCACGGGTCGCCGTTTGTCGCGCAGGTGTCAATCGCGAACTCCCCCAAGCTGTTCCGGTCGATCCTTGACGCGCTCCAATACCGCGGGACGGCGTTCCTGCAATGCTTCACAACCTGCCAGCCGGAACACGGAGTCGGCGACGACATGGCGCTCGACCAGGCACAGCGGGTGCGAGACTCCCGAGGCGCACCGGAGTTCGTCTTCAATCCCCAGATGGGCGAGACCTACAAGGAAGCGCTCGACCTGAAGGGCAACCCCAACATGCAGGGGGACTGGTACAAGACGAAGTTCCGGGCGACGGGCGAGACGTATCGCTACACCGTGGCGCATTGGTGCGCGACCGAGGCGCGATTCCGCAACCACCTGAAGAAGATCTCGGAGGAACAGGCGGAACTGCTGATCCCGCTGGAAAACATGCTGGTGAGGCTCACGCAAGACGATGTCGTGCAACGGCATCACTTGGACAGGAATCACCGCGCCTTCGTGCCCGACTTCGGGGTATATATCAAGACCTTGCCGGCCAAGGGGAACAAGCCGGTGCTCATGAAGCTCTCGCGCCAGCTGGTGCTTTTCTGCATAGAGCGCCGCAAGGCGTGGCGACTGCTGCAAAGCAAGATCGGCATCCAGAACCCCGAGTACGAGGCACAGCGAGCCATCTTGGCTGACGTCGACGCCGGAACGATTTCCAGGGACGACTTCTTTGCGCGCGCCGACCAGATCTTGGAAGAGCGACTGCTCGCCGCGGCTCCCGTGGCGCGGACAGGCCGGCCACGCGTGCCCACCCGCACGATGTGAACGGCTAGGAGCAAGGCGCCGGACTTCGCGCTGGAATCGATCGCTCCCTCGAGCGCGATACGCAACGCGCTGAAGAAGCGGTCGCTGTACGCGCGGCTGGCCTTGCTGCAGTCAGCGAGTTGAGGTTGGCCCTCGCGCTTGCAAACGGGGCGGGTTTCCCGTCAGACTTACTGAGGATCGAACTCTCGCACGCACGCTGCAAAGAGCCAAGGAGCCCTTGAACATGTTGCATTCTGACTTTCCACAACAACCCACGCGCCGGAGCATGTTGGGCTACGGCAGTGCTGCGGCGGCAAGCACGCTTGCCTCCTGCACGACCGGTGCTACCGACGCGTCCGAGGAGACTTGGACCAAGGCCGTCAACGGCCGCATCCATCAATCGGTTTGCCTATGGCCGTTCGAGGGTTCCGAGTGGGCTTGGGACTTGGAGACGCTGTGCGCACACGCCGCCGATTTGGGCCTCGAGAGCGTCGAACTGCTCTCGCCCGAGCAATGGCCCACAGTGAAGAAGCACGGATTGACCTGCGCCATCGCCGGCAATGGCGTGCCGGCACCGCCGTTCGTCAAGGGCCTCAACAACCCCCGCTACCAAGACAATGTGATTGAAACCACCAAACAGGTGATGGACGCCTGCTCGCAAGAGGGGATTCCAAGCGTGATCGCGTTCAACGGCTACAAGTGGATCGATGCCGAGGACCCAGAGAGTGGCGAGATCTCACGGGATGAGGGTGCGCGCAACACCATCGCGGGGCTGAAAGAGCTGGCTGCCTACGGCGAGGAGAAGGGCGTCACAGTATGTTTGGAGATGCTCAACACCCGGGACGACACGCATCCCATGAAGGGGCATCCCGGATACCAAGGCGACGATATCGAGTACTGCGCCGCCATCATCCGCGAAGTCGGATCGCAACGGGCCAAGCTGCTCTTCGATATCTATCACGTCCAGATCATGAACGGGGACGTGATCCGCCGCATCCGGACCATGGCGGACTTGATCGGCCATGTTCACACGGCGGGCAATCCAGGGCGCAACGAACTGCACCTCAAGCAGGAGATCCACTACCCCTCGGTGATGGAAGCGCTCGTGGAGTCCGGCTACGAGGGCTACGTGGGCCAAGAGTTCATCCCTACACGCGACCCCCTCGACTCGCTGGCGCAGGCGGTTCGGCTCTGCGACGTTTAGCCCCCCAGGCACAACCGGCCCAACCGACCTAGCGTCGAGATCGGCTCAGGCCCGGCAATCTCGCTACCATCAGAGAAGCAGGGCTGGGTTGCGATGGCTAGGCGGACACGAGTTGGAATTGCCGGATTTACAGGCTATAGCGGGGCGGAGTTACTGCGCATCCTGAAGACCCATCCGTGTGCCGCACCGGTACTGCTGGAACACCGGCGCGTAGCGGACTCGGAATTGCGGGTCGGCGAAGACACCCCCCGCATCCCGTTCGAGATGGACGCCCTCGCGGGGGAGGGTGTCGAGATCGTATTCCTCGCCACTTCATTGGACGTCGCTATGGATGCCGCGCCGAAGGTTTTGGATGCGGGGATGCGTTGTATTGACCTCAGCGCGGCATTCCGATTGCGCACTACGGCCAACTACAAACGCTGGTACAAGGTCGAGCACAGCTGCCCGGAGCTGCTCGGCGAAGCCGCATACGGACTGCCGGAGTTCTTCCGCGAGATGGTCAAGATCTCCCGCTTGGTGGCAAACCCGGGCTGCTACCCGACCGCAGTCAACCTAAGTCTCCGGCCCTTGATCGTGGAAGCCGTGCTGGACCGCTCGGCGGGTGTGGTCTGCGATGCCAAGTCCGGCGTTAGCGGCGCCGGCAGAAGCCCCTCGCTGAAGACCCATTTCTGCGAAGTCGACGAGAACCTCTCGGCCTACAGCGTCCTGAACCACCGCCATGTGCCGGAGATCTTGCACACCACCGATGTGGACGAGTACGAGCTGAGCTTCACCGCACAGCTGCTGCCCATCCATCGCGGCATCTTGGAAACGATCTACGTGCGGACTGCCGAGCAGATCGAGTGGGAGGACCTGCGGGCGACCTATGCCAAGTACTACGAGAACGAGCCCTTCGTGCGCATCTATCCCGAGGGCCGACTGCCGGACATTCGCAGCGTGCAGGGCACCAACTTCTGCGACATTGGCTTCCACGTCCACCCCGAGAGCCGCCGCTTGGTGATCGTCTCTGCCATTGACAATCTCGTCAAGGGCGCCGCCGGCCAGGCTGTGCAAAACATGAACCTCCTGCTGGGCTGCTCCGAGACCGATGGACTGCTCGACGGTGTGGAGCAATGAAGCTGCTTGTCAAGCTGGGCGGCACCCTCTTGGAGTCAGACCAGAGCCGTGCTTCGCTGGCCCGCCAACTCACGCGGCTGTGCGCGGACGGACACCGCTTGGTGGTGGTCCACGGGGGAGGGAAGCGCCTGAGCCGCTACCTAGGCGGGCTGGATCACAAGAGCGAGTTTCGCCACGGCTTGCGGGTCACGCCTCCGGAGATCATGGACGCTGTGCTGCGCGTGCTGGCCGGATCGGTCAACCGTCAGCTGGTGGCCGAACTGCAAGGAGCGGGGGCCCGGGCAGTAGGACTGACAGGAATCGACGCGGGCACCGTCCTAGCCACGCAACTGGCACCTGACCTAGGCTTAGTCGGCAAGGTTGAACACGTGGACCCGGAATTGCTGGACACGTTGACCGCGCGCGGGTTCCTGCCGGCCGTAGCCTGCATCGCAGGCGGCGCGAATGGAGCGATTTTCAATGTCAACGCGGACCAGATGGCCGCGGCCTGCGGCACGGGCCTCGCCGTGGATCAAGTCGTGTTCCTGACCGATGTTGGCGGAGTCTTGGACGCAAAAGGCAAACTGATACCGAGACTGTCCGCGAGCGGGGCCGAGTCCCTGATTGCGGAAGGCGTGGCAAAGGGCGGGATGGAAGCC
This sequence comes from Bryobacterales bacterium, assembly GCA_965207255.1. Lineage (GTDB taxonomy): Bacteria > Acidobacteriota > Terriglobia > Bryobacterales > UBA6623 > VXMF01. Next base: position 5,860,450 of record OZ242276.1, read on the forward strand.
AAGCTGCGGGCCGCTATCTCCGCACTGGCAGGTGGCATCGAGCGCGTCTCGATCGTCAACGGTCACGAGCCGGAAATACTCGCACAAGCGCTGGGCGGCACTGGGGTGGGATCTCGGCTGTCGGCGTGACCGGCGGACGGCTCGCCACGCCTACGCGGTGGCGAGCGCGAAGTTACGGTAGGCGAAGTAGAAGGCCACCAGGGTGGCCGCTACTGCTACGAGCGCTATGCCCTGCCACACGGTCTCTTTGTCACGGTCATGGCCTGGGATGCCGCACAGGTACGTGAACCCGAAGCCCGACACGAGCCCTCCGAAGTGGGCGGCGTTGTCGATCGCGGGGAAGAGGAACCCAAAGATGGCGATGAACAGGATCCAGCGCTTTCCTACGGATTGCAGTTGCGAGTTGAAGCTGATCCGTCCATAGGCGTACATCGCCCCAATTAGCCCGCAGATCGAAGCCGACGCTCCGATGGACAGCGAATTGGACCACATCATGCTGACCACGAACCCACAGATGCCTGTGACGAGATATAGCGCGATATAGCGCGCCGTGCCGAAGACCTCCTCGGCAATCGTGCCTAGGTTGAACAACGACATCGAGTTGAACGCGATGTGCATCAGACCGCCGTGGAGGAAGTTGGCGGTGATCAGGCGCCACCACTCGCCGTGGAGCAGGATGGAGAGCCGATACTTGCCGCCGAGCAGGAGCAGGACGTTGCCATCGATGCTGCCAAGGAAGTTCATCTCGCCGGTGAACCGCGTGGTCAGCACCCACGACACGACGAACAGTCCGGCGTTGATGAGCAGCAGGATAGTGGTCGTGAAACTCATCTGCGCACCGGCATTGCTGATCCGCTCCTCGCGGAGCAGCCGACGACCCGCCGTCATCGGAAGGTCGTTCTCGCAATAGGGGCAGGTTTTGTCGCTGCTGTCTATGAAAGCCCGACAGTGCGGGCACATGCGCGGCTTTGCCATCGTAAACATCCCATCTTGAGACGAAGCCAGCGAGATTGCAACGGGGAATTCGGATGGCACGGGCGCGACAGACCTTTGCGGCTGCCGACAGGCGGGACCAACCGCAGCTGACGGGCAGAATTCGGTGTCGGTAGAATCGGCAGGTCTGTGCCGCGCGCGCGGTATGCGGCGGGCGTCTATCCGTGTGCTAATCTCTCGCAACAGCTATAGCCCCGACGGACAGCCAGAGTTCCATGCGATAGCGCAAGCGTGCCCCGGCGGCTCAATTGGCCTGTTCGCTGAACTTGCTTGGCCGCGTCACGCGAGCTGGCTTTGAGGGTGCTACGCGACACCATTATGGCTACCGAGTTCCTGATTGGAATTGACCTGGGCGGCACTAAGATCGCCGCCGCTGCCTTCGGCCGCGAAGGCAATCGGCTCGGCAAGATCGCCCGTTTGCCGACGATGGCGGACCTGAAGCCCGCCGTGACGCTAATGAACCTCAAGCGCGTCGTGAAGCAAGCCAAACTGGAAGCAGGGGTGACTGGAGTACCCGTTGCCGTCGGCATGGGCAGTTCCGGGCCGCTCGACCTGACGAACCAGCTGCTTCAGGACGGCGATTCATTGCCGAATCTGGTGGGATTTGAAATCGGCAGGTTCTGTCGCCAAGAGTTCGGCGCTCCACTCCGCCTAGAGAACGACGCGGCTTGCTTTACTTTGGGCGAAGCGGTGCATGGGGCCGGACGCGGTCACGAGATCGTGCTCGGAGTCACGCTCGGGACTGGATTTGGCTGCGGGATTTCGATTGGCGGCCGCATTTACTCTGGCGCGACCAACAACGCCGGGGAGGTGGCGTACTGCCCGCTGGGCGACTCGGACTTCGACACCGCCGGTTCGGGGCAGGGCGTGGTGCAGCAATACCTGAAACACTCGGGGTCGGTGCCGAATGGCTCAATCACTGGGAAGCAAGTGGGTGACCTAGCCGAACAAGGCGATACCGTTGCCATCAGGGCTTGGGAGTCGTTCGGAACGGTCGTTGGAACGGCTATCGGGACGTTGTGCTGTGTGTTGGACCCGCACGTGGTAGTAGTGGGGGGCTCGGTGAGCCATCGGCTCGCCTTGTTCGAAGCTGCACTGGCTTCCGCAGCCCGCGCCGTACTGCCCGAGACCTCGCGTCAACGGTTTCGTGTCGAGCCTGCACAACTCGGCGATGCGGCCGGCGTGACCGGCGCAGCCGAGCATGCCCGCGGCGCGGGAACTGGTAACTTCGCAGCGGTGAGGATGTGACTCGCGGACAATCCGTCCACCCATGAAGCGGAACCACCAAGGGTGTTCTACAATGGGCAGTAGGTAGACCAATCATGGCCAAACATCGTAGTGAAGGCAATCTCGCGTGGTTCGTGGCCGGCGTCACGGTGGGGGTCGCAGGCGCGATCCTGTTTACGCCAAAGTCCGGCAAGGAGACCCGCGAGCAGCTAGCCGAGGCCGCGTCGAAGGGTCGTGAGTTCGCTTCGGAACACAAGCGGCAGGCCTCCCAGTTCGGGCGCGAGTTGTACGAGAAGGGCCGTGATCTCGTGGAGGAGCTGAAACTACCCGGGGCTGCTTCGGCAGATGGCGATCAAGCCGAGCAGACGGACTCCGGGCAGGCCTGAACGGCGAGCAGCCGTCCGCTTCGCGGATGATCGACGTGTAGCGGGCGCACTTATCGGCTGGCCTACAGGGCGTGACGAGCAACCGACCTTCGATTGGTCTAAACTGGGAGTTCAGTCGGGGCGTAGCGCAGCCTGGTAGCGCGCTTGCTTCGGGAGCAAGAGGTCCCGAGTTCAAATCTCGGCGCCCCGACCATTTCCGGAATTCGGGTTGCACGCTCTCTGTTGATCGGGAGCGCTGTTGCAACCGAAAAATGCGGCTTTTCCCGACAAGTAACGCCCGGAGGGTATTGACGGGAAGGCGCGCGGCTCGCTATTGTGCCGCTATGACGCGCAAACAATTCCTCGCCTCCCCGCTGCTGGCCGCCGGTGCTGCCGCCGCCGCGGGTCCCGCCAAGACGCCTAGTAGGATCAACCGTGCCATCGAGCTTCTCGAAGCCGACCAGATGATCTACTACACCGGTGGACGCGGCGGCTACGAACAGGGCAAGCAGGCCGCTGGCACCAAACACGACTACATCAACTACGAGATGGAGCATGGCGCTCTCGACTTCAGCGCTCTGCGCGGGTTCATGCAGGGCCTGGTCGACGCCGGACCTACGCGGAGCGGGCACCGCACGCCCGCGGTGATTGCGACGCTGCCTGTACTCGGCATTGACGAGATGCACATGCGCGCCAACTTCTGGGTCGTCCAGCAGACATTGCTGTGCGGCGTTCACGGGATCCTGCTGTGCCACGCACGCGAGCCCGATGCCATCAAGTGGATGGTCCGCGCAGCGCGTTATCCGAACGCCGAACCCGTCGTGCCCGAACTGGGCGAGGGACTGCTCGGCAACGGCAGTCAAGGCTTTCCTTCCGAGATCTGGGGAGTCTCCAGAGAAGAGTACATGCGCAGGGCCGATCCATGGCCGCTCAATCCGCAGGGCGAGTTCTTGCTCGGGTTGAAAATCGAGGACAAGTACGCCTTGGCCAATGCCGACAAGGTGGCCGCCGTGCCTGGCATCGGCTTTGCCGAGTGGGGGCCCGGGGACATGGCGCTCTCGCTGGGCCTGCCGGACGGCCATGGGCCGAACCGGTCCCTGCACCCGCGCATGCGAGAGGCCCGCGCGACCGTACTAAACGCATGTAAGAAGAACGGCTTGGCATTTCTGAACACCGTCCGCGAGCACGACGTGACCGAGATGTTTGATGAAGGAGTTCGCATCGGCGCCGGCGCGAGCGAGGCGGCCATGGCCAAGGGCCGCAAGTACAGCGGCCGCAAAATGCCGGTGTGAGACGGCTGCTGTTCACACTCGTTGTGTGGGCCGCCGCACTGGCAGCCTGTGCGGGGGACAGCTCGCATCTTGACCTGCGCCTCGGGCACGTAGCCTCACCCGGCTCGTTGACGGCGATTTCGGCGGAGGAGTTCGCTAAGCGCGCGAATCAGCGCTTGGGCGATGCGGGACAAATCACGGTATTCGGCTCTAGCCAACTGGGCGATGACGAGACGCTGCTGATCAAGCTCAAGCTCGGGACCGTCGATTTCTCGGTGCCGTCCACCATCATGTCCTCGGCCGTTGACTCATTCGGCCTGTTCGAAATGCCGTACTTAGTGCGGGATCGCGAGCACATGGGGAGGATCGAAAGGGAACTGGTCTGGCCGCGCCTCGCTGCCGACGCCGCAGCGCGCGGCTACGAACTATTGGCCGTTTGGGAGAACGGGTTCCGGCACATCACCAATGACACCCGCCCGATCAATGGTCCCGAAGACTTGCGCGGGATCAAGTTGCGCACGCCCCGTGGTCGCTGGAGAGTCCGTCTGTTCCAGATCTTCGGCGCCAATCCGACGCCGATGTCGCTGTCTGAGACATTCATGGCCCTGCAGACTGGGGTCATCGATGGCCAGGAAAACCCGTTGAGTCAGATCCACAGCCAAAAGTTTCACGAAGTCCAGCGATTTCTCACACTCTCCTCGCACGTGTACACGCCAGCCTTCCTGTTGGCCGGTCGGGAGCGCTGGCAGTCCTTCCCCGAACCCGTGCAAGAGATCTTGTCCGATACCGCCCGCGAAGTCCAAGCCTTCGTCTACGAACAGGCCGAAGCCTTGGAGGAGAGCCTGCTGGCCGACCTCCGCGCTGCGGGAATCGCCGTCAACCACTGTGACCGGGAACGTTTCCTAGCCGCAGGCGGTCCGCTATTCGAAGAGTTTGCTCGCGAGGTGCCGCGGGGCGGGGATATGGTGGCAACTGCACTTGCCCTCGCTTCGGCGGAACAGTGATACTAGCCGCTTGGTGGCGAAACGTCTCCGAGTGGCCTTGAGCCGCTTCCTCGAGGTCACTGTCGTCGGGATCACCGCCGCCTTGGCGCTGCTAGTCGTCGTCGGGGTTGTTAGCCGAAAGGCCGGCTTCTCCCTTGTTTGGTACGACGAGGTGGCGGCCATCCTGCTGGCCTGGCTCACGTACTACGGAGCGGCATTGGCCGCGCTGCACCGAGCGCATCTCGGCCTGCCCAACCTGGTCCGGCGAGCGCCCCGGTCGGCTCGGCTCGTGCTCAGCGTGCTCAGGGAAGCAGCGATCATTGGCTTTTTTGCTCTGGCCGCGTGGATGGGGCTGGACTTGCTGGCGGTCCTTGGGGGCACGTTCCTTGTCAGCCTGCCATGGCTGCCCGCGCAGGTCGTGTACTCGGCCATCCCGGTTGGAGCCGTGTTCTTCATAGTTGCGGAGCTGACGGTTGTCGTTGAAGACTGGCAGCGGAGTCGGACCGCATGAGTCTGCTCTGGGTCTTGCTCGGCCTGCTGGCGCTTGTGCTGGCCGACGTCCCGATCGCTGTTGCGCTCGGCTTGGCATCGGTGGTGGCAATGGTGCTGGAGACAGGCCTACGCGATCTGCCCAATGTTCCGTTGACGCTCTTCGACGGGGCGGTGAAGTTCTCCTTGATTGCGGTGCCGCTATTCATCCTGGCCGGGGCCATCATGAACGCTAGCGGCATTTCGCGTCGGCTGATCGCCCTGACCTCGGCCCTGATCGGCTTCGTGCGCGGAGGCCTGTCGATGGTCACGATCGGCACGTCGCTCTTCTTTGCGGAGATTTCCGGCTCAGCAGTGGCGGATGTGGCTGCTCTTGGCTCTGTCCTGATCCCTTCGATGAAGCGGGCCGGCTACACGAAGGAGTTTGCCGCGGCCGTCACGTCTTCTGCTTCGACCTTGGCCGTCATCATCCCGCCCTCGATCCCGATGATCCTGTACGCGGTGATGGCGGGCGCCTCGGTAGTCGAGCTGTTTGTGGCGGGAATCATCCCAGGACTGTTGGGCGGATTGCTCTTGATGGCAGCGGCATATCGCATAGCGGTGCGTCGAGGCTTCCCGGCCGATGCCGCCTTCCAGTGGCACCGGCTTGGGCAGGCGTTCAAAGATGCCGCGTGGGCATTGCTGCTACCTGTGATTATCCTTGGCGGCATCTTCTCGGGTTGGGTGACAGCTACCGAAGGGGCTGGATTGGCGGTGCTTGCGGCGGCGGTGATCGGCGGTCTGATCTACCGGGAGCTTGATTTGAGGGCGCTGCGGAGAGCGGCGGTCGACGGTGCCATTCAAACCGCGGTCGTGATGCTGCTGGTTTCGACCTCGGCCCTGCTCGGCGAATACCTGACCTCCGCTCAAGTGCCGCAGCGGTTCGCTGAGCAATTGCTGGCGTTTACCCACAGCCAGTGGGTGATCCTGCTGCTGCTCAACGTTTTTTTCCTGTTGGTGGGCCTCTTTCTGCACTCCGCCGCCGCAATCATCTTGGTCGTGCCTGTGGTGATGCCCTTGGTGCACCAAGCGGGTATTGACCCGGTCCACTTCGGACTGGTGGTGACGCTGAATCTCGGCATCGGGCAGCAGACGCCGCCGGTCGCCAGCGTACTGCTCACGGCCTGCTCGATCGCCAAGGCGCAGGTGTGGGAAGTGAGCCGTGTGAATGCGGTGTTTGTGGGAGTGCTCCTGCTCGTCCTGTTGGTTGTGACCTATCTGCCGATCGTCCCAATGTTCTTGGTAAATCTGTTCTACCGCTAGCCGCTCACCGCACTGAAGACAACCCTAGTACTCCATTTCATAGACAACGTACTGTTCTTGCCTTGACGGGGCTATTCTTCCAGCTTGGTGGTGTCGCTTGGCCCATCCATGGAGGTGCCTCAAGTCCCGGCCAATAAGCGTACGTGCACGAAAGCTCGAGGGCTTGAGAGACTCCATCGAGGGCTTCCATCACTACCTTCCTTTCGAGCATGTCGTAACATCACTACACATGCTCGTGACGACCGTAACAAGCCGCGAACTGAACCAGGACATCGGACACGCCTAGAGGCAGCGCAGTCGGCGCCAGTCTTCATCACCCACCGGGGCAAACCTGCGCATGTGCTGCTCAGTATCGAGGACTATCGGAGGCTGGCGGGGCAGCGTCGCAGTCTGGTGGAGGCATTGTCCATGCCGGGTCTGGCCGATACCGACTTCGAGCCGCCGCGCATCCGTATTGAAACAACTTAGGCCGCACCGAGAATGGCGGGCCGCGCCGAGCACACCAGACAGATCCCCTAGTCGTGTCGGAGGATCTACCCCGCCTGCCCAAGTGATTGTGACAGGCACGGCCGACCATGGAGTTCCCAGGGCGCAGGGGCACTCGTGACCTGCCGGGTGCCGCTCCACATGCTGCGAGGAGCCGTTGGCCCGCAGGCCGCCCGCGGTAAAATCCTGACCGACACAATGCGACTGTTCCTTGCGCTCCTGATTCCTGCGCTTCTCCTGCACGGCCAAAGCTCGACACAGACTTCGCTGAAGGACCCACCTTCGGGGACCGACAGCGTCGTCCTAATAAGCCTAGGTCTCACCGACACAATTTCTACGGTATGGGACGGGTCTGTGCAGATCCAAGACGGTAGGTTGCTCGCGTTGATCGGCCGGGAATTCCGTGTCGGGGACGTGATCCATCCACCAAATCGCTGGCAGGCATCGAGCCGACCGGGATTCGTCATCGCGAAGCGGCTGATGTACGAGCAATATTTCAGCACTCCGGAGGAACTGCAGATCCTGGAGCCGAGCTTCTACGCATTCCTGGACTCAGGCCCCGCTACGCAGTTGACCGTCGACACGGAACAAGGGATGTTCGACATTCGCGTTTCAGACCTTGCGGTAGGCGAGACAAAGACATATCTCGGAGGACGGGCCAGCGCCCAACGCACCGTGTTCCCCCGCTTGCTTGGACGTGCCACGCGAGGGCCCGACTTCGTCCGCCGGACGGACCATGACTACCCATCGGTTGTCATCGGGAGCGATGGCTCGCCGTGGGCCAGCTGGCAGGCGTACACGCACGAAGGCGACGAAATCCATGTCCAGCGCGGTGACGGCCGCCGCGAAGTCATCCGGAGTGCCGGGGATGTCTTCCGTATAGACATGGCAATCGACGGCGACGGGCGGGTTTGGGTTGTGTGGGGCGAGCGTCTCAACGACAACTGGGACCTCTTCGGGCGAGCGTTTGACGGAGAAGGCTGGTCGCCACCGAAACGATTGACCGACGCTCCCCAGCCCGACCTCCAGCACCGGCTCGCGTCCGGTCCGGACGGTTCCTTGCACCTGGTTTGGCAGGGCTACCGACGGGGGACTGCGAGCGTATTTTACCGCTCGTACGCGCCAGAAGCAGGCTGGTCGGAGGAGATTCGAGTCTCCGGCGAGGGCGGAAACTGCTGGGAGCCGGCCGTGGTAGCAACCGACCTCGGGGTTTTCATCGCGTGGGACCAGTACGGCGAGAACGGGTACGACATCCGGCTCCGACATCGTGGTAGCGAGACTTGGAACGAGGAAATTCCGGTGGCAGTGACGTCTCGCTTCGAAGCTCATGTTGCGATGACGGCGGACCCAGCTGGTCGCGTTTGGCTGGCCTGGGATCAGGCGGGCGCCAATTGGGGCAAGGACTTCGGCTATCCCCGCGACATCACCCTGCCCGGAGAAGGCCTGTACCAGCAACGTCGAATCCGCATGGCTGTGTGGGAAGACGGCACGCTGTTCGAACCGGGAACGCAACTCGCAGACTCTCTTCCCGCGGATCGACACAATTTCTACGAACTGCCCGAGCTTGCCGCAGAAGGGTCCGGACGTGTCTGGGCATTCTTCCGCCACCGCACCAACTACGAGGTGAATGATCCGGCACGAGTCCCGTCGCATTACGCGCTCTGGGAGATCTACTCCTCCTACTACGAGGGCGGCACTTGGTCGCCGATGACGCTGATTCCCTACAGTTCGGGGAACAACGATCAGCGGATGAGGACCGCCCTCGATCCCAACGGGTCGGTCGTCGCGGCATGGCCCACGGACCGCCGCAACTTTCGAGACTTCGACACTCTGCAGCCAGATGTCTTCACGGCACGTCTGCCGGCTCGTACCACGGCGGCTCCTCCGCCAGAGCTCAAACCGTACGAGCCGGTGCCTCTCGAAGCGCCCGTCGTTCACCGGGATGAGCCTGGCGACCTAGCCCGAATCCGTCGCTACGAATATGTCGTCGATGGCAATCGCTACCGCATCTTTCGGGGCGACATGCACCGTCATACCGAGTTCTCGTGGGATGGCCAAAACGATGGCTCATTGCAGGACGCTTACCGCTACGCCATCGATGCCGCGGGATTCGACTACGTGGCTATCACCGAGCACATCTGGGGTGCCCGGCACGAGTACGACTGGTGGCGGACGCAAAAGGCCGCCGATCTTTACCGAATTGGGAAGACCTTCGTGCCCCTGTTTGGCTACGAGCGATCGGTTAGCTATCCCAACGGACACCGCAACATCATATTCGCCTACCGCGGAGTGAAGGAATTCGACATCCAGGGCCACGAGATCCGTCCATACGGCGACCACCTCCACGGTGCCGAGCGGCTCTACGCCTATCTGCGACGGTACAACGGAATCGCGATGTCCCACACAAGCGCGACCAACATGGGGACGGATTGGCGCGATTGGGACCCCGAAGTCGAACCGCTCGTCGAGATCTACCAGAGCGACCGCAACAGCTACGAGACCGTAGGAGGCTGGCGGAGCGCCGACCCGGACGACTTGAGGACCCAGCACGGGGGCTACCAGCCTGCCGGCATGGTGTCTAAGGCATGGGAGTCAGGGATCCGCGTGGGTGTTCAGGCCAGCTCGGATCACATGGCAACACACAGTTCGTACGCAATGATTCTGGCCGAGGACAACACGCGTGCAAGTCTGCTCGAAGGGATCCGAGCGCGCCGCGCCTATGGAGCAACCGACAATATCGTCCTGGACTTTCGTCTCGTGGGTGCCGATCGCGAGCACTTGATGGGCGAAGAAATTCGACTCGACGGCGCTCCGCGGTTCCGAATCCATGCCGAGGGAACCGCCCCGATCGGGGAACTGGAATTGGTCCGAAACAACGAGGTCATCCTTTCAAGGACACCGGAGTCGGACCTGACCGACTTGGAATTCCGGGACAACGACCGCCCTACGGGACGCACGTCGTTCTACTACGTTCGAATGCGCCAGTCAGATCAGGACAAGCAGATCGCTTGGAGCTCTCCAATCTGGGTGGAGTGAGCGAGTCGAATTGCAATTCACCGCAAACGCAAGTGGCGGAATCCGACGTGCGATCGGTGCTGCTTGTCCTTGAGGCAAGGGCAGCACGCTCTCTTCATTACTCAATTGCTTCGCGCGGCAATGCACCGAAGTCAGCTTTCGGGCAGGACTCTGCGCCCTCGCATTCTTGCCGGACGCCGGCTTGGGAGAAGCACCCTTACACGATCAAGTCATGGACGACGCGACCGTGGACATCCGTCAGTGAAATGTCCCGTCCGCCAAAGCGGTAGGTCAGCCTTTCGTGGTCAAGCCCCACCAAGTGCAGGATCGTAGCGTGCAGGTCGTGAACGGTCATCACGTTCTCCACCGCGTGGACGCCGAGCTCGTCGGTGTTGCCGTACACCAGCCCCTTCCGAACTCCTCCCCCGGCCATCCAGATCGTGAACCCAGTTTCGTGATGGTCGCGTCCATCCCCGTTGCCCGTGTCTGGGGTGCGTCCAAATTCGGTGGCCCAAACCACGAGTGTCTCGTCAAGCATTCCGCGAGCCTTCAGGTCCTTCAGCAGCTGGGCCACGGGCTGGTCCGTGATTCTCGCATTCCCTTCGTGACCCTTCTTCAGGTCCGTGTGCTGATCCCAGGTTCCGTTGTTCCCGCCATAGACCTCCGCGCACGTGATCTCGACGAACCGTACGCCCGCCTCGATCAGGCGACGCGCTCTAAGGCACTGCGTCGCGTATCGCCTGGCTTCCCGCTCTTCGGCCTCAAGGCCGTAATCTCGCTTGGTCTCAGCATTCTCCTTGCTCAGGTCGAGGACGTCGGGCAGAAGCGATTGCATGCGATACGCAAGCTCGTAGTTTCTGATTGCCGACTCGATCGCGTCGTCGCCTCCTTGCGACCGAGCCAGGAGGTGATCCTGCTCAATCACCGCTTCCAGCTTGGCCCGCTGGACAGCGTCCCCGTCTGCAGGGGCAAGATTGTGGATCGGCACGCCGTCGGCCGCCACCGAGGTGGCTTGGTGGCTCGCCGGAAGGAAGCCGCTCGAGAAATTCTCGACACCACCCGGTGGGACCGCTCCGCCGTCCAGCAGCACGTACCCCGGAAGGTCCCGATTTTCCGATCCGAGGCCGTACGTGATCCACGACCCCAAGCTCGGGTAGCCGCCCACGTTGCGGCCGGTGTGCATCTTTATGTTGCTGCGAGGGTGCAGCGGGAAGTCCGACTTCATCGACCGTAGGATCGAGAGATCGTCAACACAGGTTGCGACGTGGGGGAAGAGCTCGCTGACCATTGCTCCGCTCTCCCCGTGCTGCCTGAACTTCCACGGGCTGCCTAGCCACTTGCGATTTGGACCGGCAGTGTAGTTGTCGAGCGTTGCCTTCGTGCCGTCGAGTTCCGCCAGCTTTGGCTTGGGATCGAAGGTGTCCATGTGGGACACGCCGCCAGACATGAAGAGGAAAACCACGTTCTTGGCCGTGGGGGCGTGGTGTGGTCCCGGCGTTCCGGCGAGGCCGGCGTACGCCGGATCGGCCATCAACGCGGAAAGGGCTGTCATGCCGAAACCCGTGGAAACTGAGCCCAGCAATTCGCGACGTGAAATGTTGCGCGACTGTGGGCGATGCCCAAATGAGCCTGCGCCTGTCGGCTGCTGTTGCGGATTCACTCGTTCGCGTTTCATGCTGCCTTCGCTATTGAATGTATATGAATTCCTTCAAGTTGAAGATCGTGTGAGCCACGTCACGCCAGACTTGCACGCTATCCATCAGATTCTCTCGCGACTCCCCGTGCAATTCGGTGAACTGGGCGACCAGCGCCTCCATTCGCTCCAGCTCGCGATTGGTTGGCAACCGCCCCAAGGCAGCTCGGTACATCGTCCGGAGCCGAGTTTCGGCTGATTCACTCGTCTCCTCAACCAGCGCGCGCGCCCAGAAGCGCGCCTCTCCGGTTACGAATCGGTCGTTCATCATCGTGAGGGCTTGGCGAGGCACGTTCGTTACGTCCCTTCGGCCCCTGGCCATTGCCGGGGGAGGGAAGTCCAGGGCCTCCAGGAATGCCGCTCCTTCGTGACGAGTCACCTTGAGGTAAATGCTGCGGCGCCCTCGTCCATCGAGCGGGCCCGACAGGAGCTTCCTGTAGGCCTTCGGCTTCGCCCGGTACGGCTGGATGCTGGGTCCGTACATTGCGCGGTCAAGCTTGCCTGATACCGCGAGGATCGCGTCCCGGATTGACTCGGCCTCAAGCCGGCGAGAGGGGTATCGATGGAAGAGTTCATTGCTCGGGTCCAGTTCGCTCGCCTTCGCCCGGGCGTGGCTGGCTTGCTGAAAGGCACGCGACATCACGATCTGACGAATCGTCTTCTTGATCGACCAGCCATCCTCCACAAACCGGCTTGCGAGGAAGTCGAGGAGGTCCGGATGCGTCGGGCGCTCTCCGAACCGTCCGAGATTGTCAACCGTGGTGACCAGGCCACGACCGAAGAGGTAGTGCCAGATTCGATTGACCATCACCCGGGCGGTGAGCGGATTGCGGGGGCTTGCGATCACCTCTGCCATCTCGTGCCGGCCGCTTCCTTGCGGACTGGCGGTGCTGGTCAGATCGTCGAGAAGGGACAGGAATCCTCGCGGCACGACCTCTCCAAGGTCGCTGGCATTTCCCGATTCGAAGATTGGCGTGTCTTGGCCTCCCTCCATGTCGGACATCCCCTGGATCACCTGCGGCACACGTAGCTGCCTCTCAAGGGCCCTGTAAAGGTCGACGGATTCGCGTAGCTTCAGAGTCAGGTACTTGGAGTTGGCTAGGAACCCGTTGTCGAGCAGCCATTGCAGCCAACGCGCTTGGTCGTCCGTTGCCGTACCGTTGCGCCAGGATTCCACTGCTTCGCGAGCGATACGCGCGTATCGCCCAGCCAGATCTTCCAGATCAGATGGTGGTCCGGGATCAAATAGCGGCCGTAGATGCGATAGCTCGTCTTCTGGCAGCTCGTCGCAGTCGTGAAGCACTGCACGAGTCACACCGAAGAACGAACGCGGGTCTTCCAGCTGCTCGTCGCTGACGTCGGGCAGTCGGCCGGGACGGTCGGGGAGACGGGGATTGTCATGCTTTGTCACGAGTTCCGCGTAGATCCGGTACTCGTCATGCTCGTCCCGCAATGGAATCTTGATCCAGCCGAGCCGCTCTTGGTCGAGCAGTTCGTAGCGCTCGCTCAGCATGCAGTTGTCCAAGACTGTTCGCCACGCTGCCAGTTTGCCGCCGACCACCTGGACACTGAGGTATTTCCGGTCTCTGGGCAGATATGGCGAGCGAATCGCACCGTTGAGCTTGTCGGACAGCAAGTGGGTGTACAAGCCGGCAGGAAGGATTCCGGTCAGGACTTCGGATCCGCTCGGAGCGATGGGAAACTCTCCGCTAGACGGCTCCAAGGATTCGAATGCCCGGCCCTCTGCGTTCCAGCCGGGCATATGGCCATTCCCGAAATTGGCGATCGTGTCAAAGGTGTCGCTGTTGAAGTCGATGTGCCATTGACGCTGGCGACCGTACCGCTCGGCGAGACGATTCCACGATTCTGTCAGCGATTGAGGAGTTGCTCCCACCCTTGCACGGGCAAGTTCGGCCCAGGCAATGAGCGGGCTCTCCAGGCCCGTTTTCGAACTGTCCACGAGCCCTCGGACGCGTTCGCTCCGCTCCGGATCCCGCACGGTGCCGGCCTCGTCAGACGGCGAGACAGCTTGGGACTCGCCCAGGGATGCGAGCAGGTGGCTCGCCAGATCATCCGCCTCGCTCAGCCAGAAGCTAGCTAATTCGCCCCGGATGACCTCCTTTAGCCGACGCATCCGGTCCTTCAGATTTGCGTTGGCGTTGTGAGTATCAACGGTCCTCGTGACCAGCCGCGAACTGTCCAGCACTCCGTAAAGGCCGTAGTAGTCAGCCGTCGGGATGGGATCCAGCTTGTGGTCGTGGCAGCGAGCGCACGAAATCGTCAACCCTTGGAACGCCTTGCCGAGCGTGTCGATCTGGTCGTCCACCACGTCGGTTCGCACTTCGCGGAACATCGTGCAGTCGTCATGTCCCTGTTCACCCAGGCGGTAGAAGAACGTTCCGATCAGGGACTCGTTGACTCCACCGTTCTGATCGAGGCGGGGCTCGGTCAGGAGGTCACCGGCCAGGTGCTCGCGAATGAGTTGGTTGTAGGGTACGTCGGCGTTCAGTGCCCGGATCAAGTAGTCGCGGTACAGCCACGCCCCGTTGTTCTCGTAATTCCAGTCATTGCCAAGCGTTTCTCCGAACCGGACGACATCCATCCAATGGCGGGCCCAATGCTCGCCGAAATGCGGCGACTCGAGGAGGCGGTCCACCGCATTCCCGTAAGCTTCCGGGGAAGGACCGTCGACGAACTCCGCGACCTCGCTCGGACTCGGTGGCAGGCCGGTCAGGACGAAGCTCAGGCGTCGAATCAGCGCAGCCCGCCCGGCGGGCCTGTTGGGTTTCAGCGAAGATTGATCCAGGCGGGCCAGGATGAAGCGGTCGATAGGATGGTCTCCCCAGTCCTTCCAGCTAGCCTCCGGCAAAGGAGGATCCTCCACCGGCTGAAAAGCCCAGTGCTCGCGTCGCATCGCCCCGTAGTGCTGGGAGACTTCTGATGCGGCTGCTTTCGGACGTTGCGGGGTCCAGGGCAGACCTCGGCGGACCCACTCCTCCAGCGACGCGATGTTGGTGTCGGAGAGCCTTCCGCCAAGAGGCATCTGGAGGGACTCGTGCCGCACCGCCTGGATCAGGAGGCTCTCGTCGGGATGGCCCGCGGACACCGCAGATCCGCGGTTTCCACCCTTCAGCACTGCCTGTCTCGAGTCCAGCCTGAGGCCCGACATGGCATTGGACTCGCTGTGGCAGGAAGAGCACTGCGTCGCCAGTATCGGCCGCACTTCCCGTTCGAAGAATTCCAGATCGAGATCGGACCATTCCTCGGCTGCCACTGGTGAAGCGCAGCACAACGCAACGATTACCCAAGCGAGGCTGTGCAGGCCCGATGGCAACGCTGTTGATCGACGGGAGGCTGGCATTCGGGACGTCGACGGAAGATTCCGGCGCACGCTCCTACAGTACCTAAGCTGCCGTCACCGAACAACCCTGACGGTAGCCTTGTCAACGCCAATATAGTCTATTGACCCCCCCGACCCGATCTTGGCTGATGTATCTGCTGGATACGGGCGTGATCTCCGAGTTGCGCAGACTCGGTGATGGTAAGGCCGACGCCCGTGTAGTTGCATGGGTTTCAGACAGGAACGCTGCGGACTCCTACGTTTCCGCACTGACACTCATGGAGTTAGAGATCGGCATCCTGCGCGTCGAACGGCGCGATGTCAAGCAGGGGGCGCAGCTACGGGCCTCTGGATGGACCGCTATGTTCTACCCGAGTTCCTGCCGCGAACGTTGCCCGTCGATTCCACTGTTGCCCTGAAGTGCGCACAATTGCACGTGCCGGACCCACGGGCCGAACGGGACGCGCCGATTGCGGCAACGGCCATCGTGCGTCGGATGACGGTCGTTACGAGAAACTTGGCGGACTTCAGAATCGCCGGTGCTGATGCTATCGATCCCTGGGCCCGAGCATCACGCCGATTGACCGACTGATTTCCTACACCGCCGCTGGATCTTCCTCGCGAGCCCGACTCTGTCTTCAATGCCGGCTGCATCCTCGATTCGCACGAAACACGGTACTTAGTTGTGACACTGCTTGCAGGCCTGCTCCTTGGGCAATAGGAGCAACTGGGCGGCTGCGGACCCGTGCGCGTCATGGCACATGCCGCAGCTCGCAAGTTCATGGGGCTCGTGACTGTGGGTCCTGATGAAGGGTTCCTTGGCATGGCAGGATTGGCAGCCCCCGCTGAAGCGGAACCGACCGCGGCGACTCAGGCTGTGGCAGTGCGTGCATGCGATCCGAGCGGGAGGGTGGTCCGTGTATGGTTGGCCGGCACCGCTCGCGGGCTCGACGCCCGAATGGAAGGTGATCTCGCTCACACCCGAGGCCGATTCGAAGCGCAGCCGATGCGAGCCGGCTGCCAGCTCGGACACTGCGTAGAAAATGCCAGGGAATGGCTGCTCGACTGCCAGAGCCTCGCCGTCTAGCTGGAGCATGCCCGATTCTCCTTTTGCGATGATCTGCACCGAAGTGCCGGGCAGCCACGCTCCGTCAGGTGGCTTGACGATCGCGCTCTCCGCCCCAGCGAGCGGCAGCGCCGCGCAAAGCAGCAGTGGCGCTAGGGCGAGCCCACTAGAGCTGAATGCGGCAGATCGCCCCAGCATGCTTGCTCAGATTGTCCTTGTGCCCCGGTGCGATGCCCGCATCGCAGTAGTACAGCGCTCCGTTCCACCAGGTCATCCCGTGCGGGTCGGGGTCGCTGCGATCCAGCTCGACGCCCTCAAGGACGCGTCCGCTGCGGATATCGAACTTCAGCGCGAGGTAGTCGTTCGAGAACATGCACCAGATGTGCTCGCCATCCCAGCCCAAGCCGTGAGGTCGGCCCAAAGGCAGGTCGAAGTCGTGGAAGGTATTCAGGCTGGCGTCAGCCTTGATGACCTTGAGCGGCCGGAACTGCGTGATCCACAGGGCATGCTCGGCCCACAACAGTCCGTGCAATCCTCCGCCTGTGGGCGTCCGGTAGTTGGAGATGTGCTGCCCGGTCTTCGCGTCCAGCTTGACGACGCGGCCTCCTTGGGCGATGTCGTGGGGACGCCGTGGACGCCTTTGGGCCGGACCGTTGGCCCCCATGAACACAAAGCCGCCGCCGGCGGCGATGCCGCTGGTGTTGGATGACTGCGTCTCGTACTTGGCCAGTGGGCGGCCAGTCTCCCAATCGAGCAGGTACGCCCGGTCGGTGACTTGTTCGCCGACCCACAATCCTTCGGGCGTGGCTTCCAGCCCGTTCGGGTGCCCGTCAGGGGACTGGTACAAAAACTCGACCTGCTTGCGGCGGCGCACGGGATACGAGCCGCCGGCGTTCGCAGCCGCCCGCGACGCTCCCAGCAGCGCGGCTACGCTTGACCCGCAGGCCGCGGAAAATTCTCTTCTTGTCATGGTTGTAGTCCTCCTTCGTAGGACCAGTTGCGCCAGCGCACCAAGGCCGGATCGATGTCCGCAATCTTGGCGACGCCCGACATGCCCATGTCGAGTGCCAGCTCTGTCTTGAGCAACTGCAGGACGCGCGCGACACCCTCACTGCCGAAACAGCTAAGCCCCCACAGGTACGGGCGTGCCACTCCGACCGCGGTCGCCCCTAGCGCTAAGGCCTTCAGCACATCGGTGCCGCGGCGGAAGCCACCATCCACCAAGACCGGGATCCGGCCGTTCGCCACTTGCACGCACTCCGGCAGCGCCTCGATCGTCGATCCAGTGTGATCAAGTTGCCGGGCGCCGTGATTGGAGACCACCACGGCATCGGCGCCGATCTCCACTGCCTTTGCCACGTCCTCGCGGATCATCAGGCCCTTGAGCATGATCTTGAGGTCGGTCATGTCTCGCAGCTGCTTCACTGTATCCCATGTCGGGGTGGGGGACACGCGCCCGGGGTACTCACCAGTGATCCAAGTGCGATCGCCGGGACTCCTGACGAGATTTCCCTCGTCATCGCGGGGGATCTCCCCCAGATTGCACCAAGTCCGCACCAGGCCGTTGTGAATCGAACGCTCGCGGTGCGAGACCAGCATGTTGTCAACCGTGAAGCAGATCCCCGTGCAACTCGAGTCCTCCAAGCGCTCCACGAAGTCCAGCATCGTGTTCTCGGTGAGAAACTGGCCGCCTGTCGTGTATTGCCACCAATGGTCCGGGGCACCCTCGGTGGAGAGGTATTCCTCGACGCCTCCGTTGCTGATGTACATCGCGTTGGCCAAGGCCGCTCCGCGCGCGGTTTCTTCCTCGCCATTGCGGTAGAAGCAGTTCTTGCCGCCCGCAGGGCAGACGAAGATTGGCGAGTCCATCGCGCGGCCGAGCAATTCCGTGGAGACTGTGATCTTGTGGACGTCCGTCAAGAAGCGGGGCCGCAGGATGACGCGGCGCAAGGCGAGCCGGTTCTCGGCGAGCGAGATCTCGTCCTTGCCCCCCTCGTCCATGTAGTCGAAAGCCACTGGATCGAGCAACCTGCGTGCGAGGTCGCGGAAGTCGAAGACGTTGGCGAGCTGGGCGGAGTCGGTCAGTTCCGGCTTCTCACCCGCCGCCGCGGCGAGCGGAGATGCGAGCAGGAAGGCCGATAGCTGGCGCAGCGCTTCTCGCCGGTGCAATGCGGGCGCCATTGGCATGCAAGCTACCACTGCTGACGATGCTTGTCAATGCGCGGCGCGGTGCCGGGTGTACGACATAGTCCTGAGATCGGACGGTAGTCCTTCGGTAGCCTTGATGCAGCAAGGTCTTTGCCCTGCGAGTTCTTTCAGTATAATAAACTGTAAGAACAGGAGGACTCATGTCCGCTTCGCCCGACCCCGCCGGCTTGCAAGACCGCCTTGATCAGATCCGCTCCGAACTCGCCTCCATCGGCGAGTTGCGGCCCGGCACCCTCACCCAGCGCTTCCTGCAGTGCGGCAAACCCACCTGCCGCTGTTCCGACCCCCAGCACCCCGGCCACGGCCCCTACTGGTCGTTGACCTTTAAGTCCAATGGCAAGACAGTCACCCGCTCGGTCCCGCCACACGCTCTCGACAGCACCCGCCAGCAAATCGCCGCCTACCAGCGCTTCCGCTCGCTGACCGCCGAGTTCGTCGAGCTCAGCGAGCAACTCTGCCAAGCGCGCTTGGTCCACGGCAAGGCCGCCGCCGCGCAGGCTAAAAAAAAACGCTGAGCGAGCGTTTCGCTCCCGATATCCGCGCCGAGATCGACCGCTTTGTGGGTCCCGACGCGACCGCCAAGATCGACTTCGAGGCCGTCGAAACCGCCGTCCGCCGCACCGCCCTGCAGCTGGCCGCGCGCGCCGTCGAGGAACGCCTCGACAGCGACCTGTCCGACTACTGCGGCCCCTTCCGCAAGTGCCCCGACTGCGACCAGCCGGCACGCTTCGCCGGGCGTCACCCCAAGACCTTTGAAACCGTGCTCGGCCCGCTCACCCTCCAGCGCGCCTACTACCACTGCAGCACCTGCCAGCACGGCGTCTGCCCGCGCGACGCCGCACTCGGCTTGCACGCCACCTCGCTGTCTCCGGCTGTGCTGCGCATGACCGGCTCGACCGCCGCTTTGGTCAGTTTCGACGAGTCCTCGGCCCTGCTGGCCCAACTCGCCGGCGTGCACGTGGAAACCAAGCAGGTCGAACGCTGCGCCGAGGCGCTCGGCAACGAGATTGCCGCCGCCGAAAGCGCCGGCGTCTTCCCCAGCTACGCGCCGTCCGCGCCCACCATGTACCTGGGCCTCGATGGCACCGGCTTGCCGGTGCGTCCCAGCGAGACCGCCGGGCGCCCTGGCAAGCAGCCCGACGGCTCGGCCAAGACCCGCGAAGCCAAGCTCGTGATCGTTTGGACGGCCGAGTCGCGGCACCCCAAGACCGGCCGCCCCATGCGCGACCCCGGCTCGGTCAGCTATACCGGAGCGATCGAAAGCGCGGCCAGCCGCGACACCGATCCGCTGCCCTCCCCGTTTGCCCGCCGCGTGCGCCGCGAGGCCGAACGGCGCGGCTTTCCGCAAGCCCAGCGCCGGGTCGTGCTCGGTGACGGAGCAGCATGGATTTGGCGCCTGGCAGAGGAAGACTACCCGGGCGCGATCCAGATTGTGGACCTGTTTCACACGAAGCAGCACCTGCACGACGTCTCCAAAGCGCTCTACCCTCACGACTCCGACCGCGCCCGCCAATGGGCCGATATACGCTGTGAGGAACTCGACGAGGGCGACCTCGAACACGTGCTCTCGGTCCTGCGCTCGCACGCCGCCACTTGCGAGCAGGCCGCCGAGTGCGCCGCCTACATCGACAACAACCGCGACCGCATGCAATACGCCGACTTCCGGGCCCAAGGCCTGTGCGTGGCTTCGGGCGTGGTAGAGTCCGGCTGCAAAACTGTTTTCGGGACCCGCTTGAAGCGCTCCGGGATGCATTGGACCGTCCAAGGTGCCAATGCCATTGCCGCCCTGCGCTGCTGCAACCTCAGCGGACTCTACGAGGACTTCTGGGAATATCGCAGCGACCGTCCTTGATGTGCAGGCACACGGACTCCGCCACTCAATGCCCCTCAACCCGAAAAATCACTCTGATGTCGTACACCCCGCGGTGCCGAACCGAGCAAGCAGGCCTGGGATGCGTCGGGTGTGAGCACCAGAACCCCGACTGGGATCGAGAGAGACGGGATCCCCGTGCACGCTGTGACCAGACTGTGACGCCCGGGACTTCCGGGAAGCACGCTTGCCGGCGCAAGAGCATTTCTGGCGGCGATGTTTCGTCACCTGTGTGATGGCTCGGTCGTGACACAGGCCGTCTCGACGCTGCGGCCAGCAGTCCCGACCCGAGACATGCCGACGGCATCGCACGGACCGGCATGCACCGCGAGTTTCAGGAGTGCGCCGAGCATCGTCCGCTTGCTTCACTGAAGTCTGCGCGCCACGCTCTCCCCGATAGAGGCCGGCGAACCCAAGACCAGCCCCGTCACACTCTCCTCGATCTGGGTGGCGAGTCTACGAATCGGCTTGGCGGCCCCTCCCTTGCTGAAAGCACCTCCATAGTGCGCCCGGATCAATGTCCGCACGTTGTAAGCGTTCTGTGGGTTCTTGACCTTGGTGGACTCGGCGGCTGCGGCATCTTGGCGGAAGAAAACGCCTGTGGTCCCCGCTGCCTCCTGGGCGGTCTCTGGCGCTTCGGCTAGGCCAGCCAGACCCGCGCAGGCGCGCAAGGTCCACGGATTGAAGTTGAAGATATGGGCGTAGTGGAAAATGCGGCCGCGCGACTTGCTGCGACAATCGGCTTCAATGTTGGGCACTTCGACGTACAGCAGCCCATCCGGCGCAAGCCAGTTGGCGATCTGGCCGAGATATTTTACCGGGTTGTTCAGATGTTCCAATACATGGTTCATCCGGATCAGGTCGAACTGGCCGGGCAGGAACAAGTCGGGAGCAAGATGGGAGGTGCGCACATCCAGTCCAAGTTCGTCCCTACAATAGGTCGCGTAGTCGACATTGGGCTCGATTCCTGTGACGGCCTTGCCGAGCCACCTCATCAGGAAAGCGAACTCGCCCGAGCCGGCTCCTACATCCAATACGCGTCTTGTGGGTTGTAACAAATCCCGATAAGAGCGCACATGGATTGCCGCACGTCGAAAATTGCGAAGAATCTGGCGGCGACGCGGTTTCCGGGAGCCCTTGTAGCTTATCCGGTAGTCTTCGGCGTAGAACTGGGCGAGCTCGGCGTCGTCTGGTACTGGGTCGTTGCGAACCAACCCGGTATCCATGCAGATAACAGTACGCAGTGGTCTGCCGCGACGATCAGTCTTGGAGACTACTTCATACCTTCCAGTGCTATCGAGCGGCCACATTATCGCTCGCTGCTTCCATGCGTGATCAATTGGCAGCAAACATGGAATGGGTCTCGTGATGCAATGGTTTGCTTGCTCTGTGATGCCCAGTGCCGAAGTTTGCCGATCGAGTCTAGCATACGTGCCGATCCCGCACAACGACTCGGACTCGGACTCGGACTCGGACTGGACTACAGCCTCCGTGGCAAGTGCGCGAGCCGGTGCAGCCGGTCGTGCCGGTGGCCCCATTACGGGCTTGAGGCACGGCGCTCACCGACCATCGCCTCGGCGGTCGGATTGCCGACACGCTCGGTGGTCTTGACGAAGTCGTCGTGGGCCAAGATAGGAAGCGGGCGCGACGCCGATTGCACAAGGAAACCCACCCCCGGGGCCCAACGCAGAGCTGCCTAAGGCACTAATTTCCTGAACCTTTCCATCATCTGCTACAACGGCAAACACGTGCGTCGAAAGGCACTACCAGTGCGTGCAGTGAGAACCACGCGCCAAAGGACGTTGTCCGTCCGCTTCCTGCTCGTTCAAACACTGGGGCGATGAAGACAGCGCAATTCCGGCCCTATGTCGCCTTCGTCCGGGCCTCTTCTAGCAGCCGGCGCGCCCGAGCCGGATTGTAGACACCGCAAGGACAGAAGCGGGCAAGTGTGGTCACCGCTTGGTCTGGAGTGCGACGCCCTTCCCGCACCATATCGAGCATCTTGCGGGCCATGTTGAATGACACCATGCCATGGCCGCACATCGTGGCCAGTTCCAGAACTTGGCTGTTCGGCAGGTGATCGTGCGGGTCCGTGAATCCCAGCGAGTACTCGACGCTGTGGCGGTGGATGCCGCAGCAGTGCGCCACTTCCTTGGCGCCGCTGACTGAGGTGCTGAGGTTGACCGACAGACCTAAGTCGGCATCCACGACTTCTTGCAGGCATGCCCTGGCCTTCTCCTCGGAGTCGAACACTGCTGCTGCGGTGCCGGGCTTGTTGACGCCCTCGATCACTCCCTCCCAGTCCGGGGAGAGGTCGCGATTCCAGTGCGAACGTGGGTCGAGGTGGCGCTCAGGCTTGAAGCTTCCTCGATTGCCGTTGCCCATGTTGACCGGGTTGTGGCGGGCGCAGATGCGCAAGAAAGCCTTCTGCTTCTCGACGGCGCCCGCGTCGTTCTTGCCGGGAGAAGGGATGCAAAACAGAATGAAGTCGTCTCGGAAGGACTCCGACTTGCCGTAGCGGTGAAGTGTGTTGGTCATGCGGCCTCCGCGTTGGTCAGCCTGCCAAGGCCCATGTTCGTCTTGGCGCGCTCGGCGCCGTAGCCCAGGTCTTCCAGCACCTGAGCTAGCCGTGTCTCTTCGCCGCTGTCGTCACAGCGGGTGGAGATTCCGACGGCCGTTACGGTATCGATGCGACGGTTGACGTCCTCCACCGTGCCGAGCACCGATTCGACCTGATCGAGGGTAGTCTTGATCTCGACGATGCCGGAGAGGATCTTCTCGTCGAGGATATCCTCCCGGATCTGACCGGTGCTCTTGTCGGTCATCAAGTGGCTGATGGGGTTCTTGGCCTCAAACTGCACGCCCATTCGTGCTAGCTCTGTCGTCATCTCCTGAATATCGCGGAAGCGCACGCCGACGCCCGGGCGGCCGAACTCGATGGTATATCCGACCTCGCCGACGCCGACTCGCGGGTTGACGTCGTTGGTCTTGACCTCCTCAGTGCCGCGTCCCTTGATGCCGGTGGACTTGTGTTCCACGACGGGGTCAGAAAAGACCTGCCGCACCAAGCGCGGCATCTCCAGCTCGTTCATCACGAAGGCCGCCGTCGGGCAGACGTCGGGCTCCGGCTCGAAGCGGAAGCGAAACACTCGGGCGAGCTTGCGCACGGTACGCACCAGCGTGGGATTGAGGTGTTCCTGGCTCATGCCCCGAAAGCAGGTGCCACACTCCACGCATTCGTCCTGATTGATTCGGGCGCGGCCAATGTCTGGGTCGACGTAGATGGCTCCCATCGGGCAGACCGGCACGCAGTTGGCGCAAGCGACGCACTTGTCGGTGTCAATTAGCATGGATGCATCCAATCCGCACTAGCATAGCTTGGAGCGGGCCGTGCGGCGACTCTTACCTGCTCTGTCGTAGGTTACCAGCCCACAGCCTAGCAACAGGCCCAGTCGCGCAGCTGGGAGCATGCCACTGGTGACGGGGGCGGAGTCAGCGGCAGTTGCCCAACTCGATCAACCCGCTGGCCCTCCGCACGAGGCCTCTGCGAGTGCCGTTGCTCGGCACACCGATGCACAGCTCTTATGGCGCATCTTCGTAGGGCTCGAATGGGACGAACAGAGAACTTCGGGAGGCAGTGCCGCCCATGCTAGAATCCAACGGCAATGCGGCTTCGCTTCGGAACTTTGCTCTTGCTGCTGCCTTTAATCGCGGCAGCACAACGCCCGCTAGTCATTGAAAACGTAACCTTGGTCGATGGAAGCGGCGGACCTCCGACACTGAACGCTACGCTGCTTGTCATCGACGGGCGGATTGCCCTCATCGGTGAAGGCGGCACACTCCAGATTTCGGGTAACCCACAGGTTGTCGACGGGCAGGGAAAGACCTTGCTTCCGGGCATCATCAACCTACACGGCCACGTCGGGTTGACGAAGGGATTGGTGCAGGCCCAAGAGAACTACTCGCGGGAGAACGTCATCGACAACCTGCGAACCTATGCCTCCTACGGCGTGACCACCACCACTAGCCTCGGTACAGACATGGACGCCGTTCTTGGCGTGCGGGACGAGATCAGCCGCGGCGACCTACCAGGCTTGGCCCGCGTGCTCACAGCCATGCATGGCTTTACGACGCCGAACGGCTATCCCACCAAAGCACCGGGCGTGAAGGGCTTGGCGTTGGAAGTCTCGACACCGGACGAGGCCAGGCAGCACGTGGACCGCTTGGCAAGCCAAGGTGTCGAGTTGGTGAAGATGTGGGTGGACAGCCACCATGGCGCATTCGAAAAACTCAATCCGCGTTTGTACGGGGCCATCATCGACCAAGCCCATGAGCGAGGTCTGCTGGCGGTGGCGCATCTGTATGAATTGGCCGACGCCAAGCGACTGGTCGATGCCGGTTTGGACCTGATCGTGCATAGCGTGCGCGACGCCGACGTCGACCGCGGGCTGATTCGCAGACTGCTCGCGCGGGGCGTCACTTATTCGCCGACGCTGACGCGGGAACAGTCCACGTACGTCTACGCGGACTCGCCCGAGTGGCTCGACGATCCATTCTTTGGCCGTAGCGTTGGGACGAGCTTGGTGCAAGAGCTGCGCACCACCCTGCGAGAAACACAGTCGGACGACCCGGAATTGAAGATCAACCGGGAGAACTTCCGGATGGCGATGCGCAATCTCAAGACGCTGTCCGATGCGGGCGTCAAGATCGGTTTCGGCACGGACACTGGGCCGCCTGCCCGCTTCGCCGGCTACTTCGAGCACTGGGAAGCAGAGCTGATGGTCCAGGCGGGCCTCACACCCATGCAGGTGATCGTATCGTTCTCGAAGAACGCGTCAGAGGCCCTTGGCATCGACCGTGACTTCGGGACCTTGGCGGAAGGCAAGGTGGCGGACATGATCCTGCTCAACAGCAACCCCCTGGGCAACATCCGCAACCTGCGTGACATCGACACGGTTTTCGTCGCCGGTCAGCCGGTGGAGCGCTGAACCGCTCACAAGTCGTCGGCGAACGTCCTGCCGAGCCACACCACGCGGCCTAGCACGTCCACGCTTTCGTCGAGGGGCTCGACTGGGTAGGCGAGATTGTCGCTGACTATAAGCCAGCTCGTGCCTTGTTGGCGCAGCCGCTTGACGAGCAGGTCGCCACCTCGCCGCAGTGTGTAGATGCTGCCGTCCTTGAGTTGCTGCGGACGCATGTCCAGCAGGACGCTATCTCCACTGTGCAGCGTAGGCTCCATCGAGTCACCGGACACCTCGATGACCGCTAGATTGCTCGGGGATAGACTCTGCTCTCGGAGCCACGTCTTGTTGAAGCCTAGGTAGCCCTTGACACTCTCGTCCAACACTTCCGCGCCTCCTCCGGCCGCTGCCAGAACTTCGTACCGGGGCGCTGACACATACAGGAGGCTTTGGTCGATTTCCGCAGGTGCCCCTTCGACATCGTCAGCGATGCGCCGCGCCTCGATGGCTAGCCGGTCCAACTCGTTGGCAAGCTCGCTTGCGTCGATGCGCTTGCCCTCGGGCACCCGGGGCGGGCCTACGTAAAACTCCAAGCCTAATGCCTCGCAGACCTCCGCCAAGCGTCGGCTGCTAGGCGGCCTGCCCTCGAGGATGTAGCGGACCGCATTGATGGAAAAGCCATTCTCCTTGGCGAAGCGACTGGGATTGCTGCCCTTGCGGTTCAGCGCATCTTGAATGATTTGGACGATCTCTGGACCTGTCATTGCTCTGCCTACAGTATATTACACCCTAATATCTCGCAAATTCTCTACTAATCAAAAATTTCCGGCAATTCTCCCCAATTGCAAACTCTGCCTCTGGTGGCCGCAAGCCGCGCCGGCACCTCTGGGGCTTGGGATACACTCGGGTCATGGATTACAAGTCGATAGAATTCAGCGTCAAGGAGCACGTCGCAAGCTTGGTCTTGAACCGGCCGGATCGAGCCAACGTCATCAATCTCGAGCTTGCCCAAGAATTGATGGCTGCATCGATCGAGTGCGACGAGAATCCCGACATCCGGGCAGTCTTGATTCGGGCCAAGGGGCCGATGTTCTGCGGCGGCGGCGACCTGAAGACATTTGTTAAGCACGACGACGATCTGCCGGCCTACCTGAAGCAGACCACCACCTACCTGCACGCGGCGGTCTCGCGGCTGACCCGCCAGGACGCGCCGGTGATCTGCGCTGTGCAGGGCTTTGCAGCCGGTGGTGGCTTCAGTCTTGCGATCTCCGGCGATATCGTCCTAGCCTCGCAATCGGCCAAGTTCACAATGGCCTACACAAAGGCCGGACTGACGCCCGACGGTTCCTCCACGTACTTCCTTCCGCGGTTGGTAGGGTTGCGGCGGGCAGTGGACTTGGCCCTCACAAACCGCGTGCTCTCGGCCGACGAGGCCGTCGAGTGGGGTTTGGCTTCGCGGGTCACACCCGACGAAGATCTCGTTTCCGAGGCGGAATCGTTGGCTCGCAAGCTGGCAGGGGGGGCGACTTGGGCGCTTGGCGCTGCCAAACGTCTGCTGCATCGAGGCTTCAACGAATCGCTTGAGACGCAGATGGAAATGGAAACCCGTGCCATAGCCGATTCGGTGCGCACGCACGACGGTCGCGAAGGCATTCGCGCGTTTGTAGAAAAGCGGCGGCCAGCGTTCACGGGTGCCTAGGCGCCGCTCGCCAATGCCGCGCGGGCCACGCGCAGCACGTTCCCTCCCAAGATCTTGCGAATGGAGTCGTCGGAGTGGCCGCGCTGCACCATTCCGACCGTGAACAGCGGCCAGTTGGTCCAAGCTAGGCTCTGCGTCATGGAAGCATCGGTGAGGAAGTCGTCTTCGGGCCACAACGCGGCAAAGCGTGTCCGGCTTCTGCCCCTCGGCGGCAGCTTGCGGGCCTCCGCCTCGGTGTATCGCGAGCGATAAGCAACATCGGTGCCGATTGCGACATGGTCGGGGCCGAGTAGCTTGACGGCGTAGTCGATGTGGTCCAACAGCGCTTGGATATCTCCGCTGCGGCGTAGGAAGCGTGAGATGCAGCAGATGCCGACAAGTCCATCGGTATCTGCGATCGCCCGCATAACGTCGTCGGGTTTGGAGCGAATGTGAGGATAGAGCCCGCCACAGGTCGTGTGGCTGGCGACCATGGGGCTAGCAGACGCCTTCGCGGCGTCGAGGCTAGTCTGCCACCCAGAGTGGGCCACGTCTACGATCACGCCAATCCTGTTCATCTCGGCAATCGCAGCCCGGCCGAAATCGCTCAGGCCACCGTTCGCAGTCTCGGCACAGCCATCGCCGAGCCGGTTGCGCCGGTTATAGGTGACGTGCATCATGCGGATCCCGAGTTGGAAAAATATGCGCACATAACGCAGCTCATCCTCAACCGATACCCATTGCTGCGTTAGGGGCACGCCGTTTCCGGTGAAGTAGAGGCAGCCCACCCCGTCTGCGTGCGCGCGCTCGACGGCATCCGGGGTGACCGTTCGGCGCAGGATGCCCTCGAGATGGTCTGTCAGGTATGTGAACCGCGCCAGTCGTTTGATCAGCCGCAGCGGATCGCTGCTCTCTTCTCCGCAATTCTGGAAGATGCAGGTCATGCCGGCGGCGTTCCAAGCGCGGATAAACTCCTCGCGCTCGGCTGCGACAGCCACGGCCCGCGTCATCGCCATGTCCTCGGTGCGGTCCCGCAGTTCGATGTCCGACGCGCCATCCTCGGCCAGTTCGCGCAGGGCGTCCCCATCAACGGCAGCTCTCGGTGAAAAGCCGTAGGCGTCGAAGACGATCGACTCTTGGTGGAGCGCCAACCCATAGTCGAGATCCCTTTGGCTGGGCTTCAAGATAGAGAGTGCCACCCGGCGATCGCGTTCGATCCGGCCATTGGTTTGCGCGGACAGCTGTGCGGCGGCGACCAAAGACCCGCCCGAGCCTAGGAACTGACGGCGATTCATGCGTACATCATCGTCGATTCCGCACTTTGAAGCTGTCGTGAAGAGCTGAGATCGACTTGGGAGGTTCATCTGCCCGATGCGAGTGTCCTTACTGACCGTACTCAGTCGACAGCAGCAGGCATTGCCCTTTGGCCGCTGCCTGCGGAGTCACAACATATCGCGAGCAGCAGATTCGAGGCGGCTGTGCGGAACGGCCCCGGTGAAGGAGCGCGGTAAGCGTACCGCAAGCGAGAGTCGCCTAAGAAATTGCTTAGAACGCTGCCTCCGAATCGGTCACAAAGGTGGGAATCTCGGTTCGGTTGGATCACAGAAATGACTCGATATCGGACTTGACGTAGTTGCCTGGCCGAATCCAGATGGCCTTGGGCGGACCTCGTAGCAGGCTCACTTCGTGGAAGTCCAAGTCCTGCGAGGCAATCGTGAAACCGTGGTCCTGGGCGTGAGGCAATTCGCGGTGGAAGTCCGTCAAGACAGTCCGGCATGTCGAACGTGGACGGCCTCCAGAATTCATATCCGATTGGCCAGTGACGGGACGCGGCGGGACGTTCTCGTCGAAGAGTAGCCTCACTGGGGCGGGATCGAAATGCGTCCGCGCTCACACTCCGCCGCAAGTGCCTGTGCAGCCCGGATGTCTTGGGACTCCAAGTCCGGGAAGTCCGCTCAGATTTCTGCTTCTGTCATCCCGGCTGCCAAGTACTCGAGGATATCGCGCACCGTGATCCTGAGACCGCGGATTCACGGCTTCCCAGCCCTCTTCTCCGGCTTGACGGCGATGCGGTCCGAATGGTCCATTGCTGGAAATACCCGTGGGTCTGCTCAGGCGTCAAGTCAGGGGTCAAACCTCGGCCGAACACTTTATCATCGCCCGCTTGGCGGAGACCCCGACCATTCAGTGCCTCAAGACTGTGGATTCATGCCTGTGCGATCAACGCTTCCAGAGTTTCAAAGAGCCTCTTGCACGAAGGGCATCTCCCACGCACGAGTTCCGGATCGATCTTTGCCAAGAGTGCGCTCCCGT
The DNA here is from genome assembly GCA_965207255.1 of Bryobacterales bacterium. Classification (GTDB taxonomy): domain Bacteria; phylum Acidobacteriota; class Terriglobia; order Bryobacterales; family UBA6623; genus VXMF01. The sequence goes on from OZ242276.1 coordinate 5,889,710, forward strand.
CTCGGATCTTCCTGTATTCGCCCTTTGCCGTTCGCCTTGTTGAGTGCTAGAGCAGATCCTCGACCCTGCCCCGGTCCAAACCCTCGAGATCCGTACCCGGCGCAGGGAGTGCGTTGCCAACAAAGCCTTTTCCGTAGTAGTCAGCTAGCGAGTTTGGATCGGCGATGATCCAAGTTTCCATGGCCTGGACCATCAGCTGCACGACACTCTCCGATGCAAATCCGAGGTCCCAATGGTCGCGCTGTGTCAGGTGCTCCCGAGGACCTTTCTGGAGTGATCCTTCAGCATCCACGAGCAGCAGACTTACTGACGCATCTCCGTTGATGACCGAATTCCGGAACCTGTCAAAAGCTTGGTCACGCCCGCCACACGCAACAATCTTCCAATTGAGGCGCTTGGCCCGCGCGAGATTTCTGATGCCCTGCAGGAATTCACCCATGCCGCGCCGCAACAATGCCTTCGATCCAGCCCCGGCCCCGCCGCCCTCCAGATAGATTGCAAGCCCCCTCAAGGATTCGCCCCCAACTCGCCCATCCTCCACAGATCGCCCAAACTGTAGTCCTCCAGCCAACTCGCGAGCTTCTTGGGTTCGAGCCTCCGCAATTCGGTGGCTTCGCCAGGTCGCTCGCAAGCTACGATGGCGTCCGGACTGCTAGTGAGAGCCGAGACGAGAGCGTCCGAATGGGTGGTTACTACTAGTTGCATTCGATGGGACGCCCGGACTAGAAGATCCCCAACGAGCGCAACTGCATCGGGGTGAAGACCGAGTTCGGGCTCCTCTATGCAAACCAGAGGTGGGGGGCTCGGGGCCAGCAACGTCGCGAGAATCGCCACGAATCGGATTGTGCCGTCGGAGAGACGGGTTGCAGGAATCGGGGTTTGGAAGTCAGTTTCGTGTAGATAGAACTGCACGGTGCCACCGGTCACCCTCGTAGACATCCGGTCGAACCGAGGAAAGAACCGCCGAATGAACTCGTCCAGTGAACGGCCATCTCGATGCTCGATCTGGTTGAGCAGCAGGGCCAGATTACGGGAATCAGGGAGCAGCCGGTCTTCGGGAAGGTCCGCCGACTGCGGTTGCCTCAACAGGGCGTACCGCCCAAATGACCATTCCCGGAAGATTTGGATTGCGGCGAGCCGCTCGCCAACCCGGGTGACCTCCGGATACAGTTCCGGATCTTTGCGCTGCGCTAGGACGGATTCGCCCAGAGCGAGCGTATCTCGCTTTAGGTGCCTCCGTAACCCAAACCCTTTAGTTCCCTTTACGTTCCCTTTACGTTCATGACTGGATTGCCGCCTTGGAAACGGTAGTAGAAATAGACGTCCTTCTGGTCGGAAGTCGGCTCGGTTTCTTCAATCGCCTCATCGAGAACTTCCACACGGCCTTGGGAACTGCCGAACGCAAGCCAGTAGCGCAGCGGGCGATCAGTGGGTGTGTCCGCATCGAGGACAGCCTCTAGGCTCGCAGAATTGGCCGGATTCGATCCCGTCCACAGCCACCCGCGCGGTCCACCGCCATCGCGAATCGCGGAGGCGAGACTCGATGGCGCTGCTTGGAGCAGCTGGATCGCTTCAACAACGTTCGACTTGCCGGATCCGTTCGGGCCGATCAATACGTTGAGAGGCCCCAACTCGAATTTCTCCGAGCCTGGAGCAAAAGAGAGCAAGCCGTCTAGGCGCAGGCTCTTAATGGTCTTCATGTGTGGATGCGGATCGAACAGGCTCGGTAAACATTCGGCGTGACTTGGCACACGGGAGATGAGCTTCCCTGATGGTAGGACATTTCTAGCACTCTGCGGGTGGCGAGGCCTGCCGATCACCTCGTGACCGGGACTGTCGCCCCTGGCCAAGATCATATCGTCCTCAGCTCTGCCGACTCGAGGTCGGGCGACGAAGGCCATTCGCCATCGGTCGAATCTCGGCATACGACGATCGCCACCCTCTCTGAATCGAGAGACCTCCCAAGCTACTGCTAGGAGTGGGTGAGCGCCAGAAACTTGTGGATCGCTGGGCCCAGTCACCTGTATGGCTTGACTCTCTGTCTCACGAAGACCGCTTGGGCTGCCGTCGAAATGCGGAATTCCGGACTATCGCGGTTCTCCGCTGGAACCCTGCTCCGGTAGTCTACGCGATCGTCGGCTATGGTCGCTGGAAGCTTGCCCGCAGGTCGTCGATCCGTGACCGGACAAAGCAATCTTGGATGTGATCATTCACTAGGCCCATCGCCTGCATGAACGCATACGCGGTGGTTGGTCCAACGAATGTCCAGCCTCGCCGCTTGAGGTCCCTCGACATGGCCGTGGACTCGGGCGTCTTGGTCAGCGAGAGCAACGCGGCGTGGTCTAGGCAGGGCGGGCGCGACTGTGGAGAGGGCTCCCAGCTCCAGAAATAACTGGCCAGCGAGCCCGTCTCGCCGGCCAGCTCGCGGGCCCTTCTGGCGTTGTTGATCGTGGAGCGAATCTTTCCCCGGTGCCGCACGATGCCGGGATTCTCTAGCATACGCTCCACATCTGCGACGGAAAACTCGGCGACTCGCTCGAAGTCGAAACCATCAAAGGCCTCTCGGAAGTTCTCGCGCTTGCGCAGGATCGTCAGCCACGAGAGCCCGGACTGAAAGCCCTCGAGGCAGATCTTCTCGAACAGCGTCACGTCGTTGTCGGTCGGCACTCCCCATTCGTGATCGTGGTAGTCCCTGTAGGCTGGGTCCGGGCCTGCCCAAAAGCAGCGAGTGTTGCCATCGCGCCCTTGTGTCAAGCCCGCCACCGTTTCCGACCCTGCGCTGGATTCTGTCATTGAGCGTCCCGATCGCTTAGTCCCATCGTAGTGCGCGAGCAGACATCGGCAGCCCTAGCGGGACAGACTGGCACGGGCGAGAGCGACAGGACTGATAGGATCGTGGGCATGGCCTCGCGAGCCAGCACCCGCTTAGCGCAGCAGCGAACCATGAACCCGCGAACAGCCGCGGCTGGTGCAACCGGGCGGATTGCGCGATGGTGCGTTACCGGCCTGCTGCTCTGGTGCTGCTCGTGCGGAAGCGACGATCAATTGCCAGCAGAGCTCGAGGTGGCGTCGCATGGCGGCATCAACGGTGCTTCGATTCTTCGCGAGGGCTCGCGGATCGCGTTCTACGGTGATCCGAAGGGAACCCTGCGCGATGTCGAGACGGTCTTCCTCACCCACCACCGCCGGGATGTGGCCTGGGCCGGGGCAACTCTGGCAGACGGTGGCACGCTGGTGGTCGCGCCCGCCGCCGAACTCCCCCTAATCAACAACGCCGAAGGCTTCTGGAGCGAGTTTCGCGGCACGAGATTCCATGACTACGCCCAGCAGTCGACGAAGGTGCTCGGCTCTGACCTGTACGTGCACGAGGCCGCCAGCGGTGGGCGCTCGTTCGAGTGGCGGGGCCTTTCGATCAAGGTGCTCGACACCCCAGGCTACACACGTGGGTCAGTTACCTACCTGCTGGAACTGGACGGCCGCCGGATCGCCTTTACAGGTGATCTGATCTACGAGGGTGGCCGCATCTTCGACCTCTACAGCCTGCAGGACTCCATTGAAGAGACCGAAACGCGCGGCTACCACGGCTACGCCGCCCGGTCTGCGGACCTACTGCGGAGCCTCGCTAGGCTGCAGGCTGCCGAACCCGACATCGTGGTGCCCGCTCGCGGGCCGATCTTGCTCGATCCAGCTCGTGACATCGAATTGTTGTCCGAGCGGATTCGGCGGCTGTTCCGGGCGTATTTTCGGACGGACGCGTTGCGCTGGTATTGGGGCGAAGAGAACTTGCTGGCCAGGGCCCGCCGGATCCTCGGGACGGAAGAGATCGATTGGATGCCGATGGCAGTGAATCTGCGCCAGACGCCGCCACGGTGGTGGTACAAGTTCGGCACCTCGCGCCTACTGGTTTCCGACACCAAGGCTGCGTTCCTGATCGACTGCGGCAGCGAGGATGTGATGCGTTGGGTGCAGCGCTTGAAGCGCCGCCGCGTGTTCAATCGCCTCGAAGGTATCTTCGTCACCCACTTTCACGACGACCACACTGATTTCGTGCAGGCCATGGCCGCCGAAGAATCCGCGCCAGTCTACGCCGGTGAGGAGATCCGAGACATCCTTGAGCGTCCAGCGGCGTACCACATGCCGGCCATGACCGACCGTCCGATCAGGCCGGTGTCCGGGTTGTCCGAGGGGCAGGCCCTGCGATGGCACGAGTTCGAGTTCCGGTACACGTATTTCCCTGGCCAAGCGATCTATCACGGCGGACTGGATGTCAAACGCGACAACGGCGAGCGCTACTTCTTCATTGGAGACTCTTTCAGCCCTTCCGGGCTTGACGACTACTGCCTGCTGAATCGTCACCTGCTCCACCCCTGGCTGGGGCACTTTCGCTGCTTGGACAAGATTGCGGAGATGGAAGGGGACTACTGGCTGGTGAACCAGCACATCGAAGAAGTCTTTCGCTACGACCAACAGCAGCTCTCGACAATGCGCGAGGTGTTGGAGGAGAAGAAGCGAGTGATTGCAGAACTAGTCCCTTGGGAGGACCCCAACTTCGGCATCGACGAGCAATGGGTGCGCTTCTATCCTTACGGGCAGAACGTGGTGGCAGGCCAGGAATTCGACCTCTACGGTGTAGTCCTGAACCACCTGCCGGAAGCAGAGACGTTCCGCATCGAACCGCAATTGCCCAACGGCTGGCGGTGCGTGCCAGCGTTTGCCGAGGTGCATGTCGGCGCGCGACAAGAGGAGCGGGTCAGGTTCCGCGTGACGGCGCCCGAGCGAGGCAGGGGGCCGGCCGTGCTGACCGCCGACGTCGCTTTTCGCGAGCACGACTTGAGGCACTGGATCGAAGCGCTGGTTGATGTGCGGTCGGCAGTTTCCGGGCCTCAGTAGCGGGTGGCCAGACGCCGTTTCCGATCTGGGGCAGCGTTCCGCGAGCCGCGTCCAGTTGCGAAGTCAAGAACTTGCCGATCACTATGCGTGAGCGGCCAAGATGAGCTGGCAGGAGCCGTAGTGCTCCGCGTCAAAGGAAGTAGATTGCCAGGTCTTCGTCCTCGATCGCCGCGCCGCCGAGGGCACTATCGAGTTGCTGCCTGAGCGCTTCCATCGTGGCGTCGGGGATTCCACCGCGGCGCAGGATTCGTTTCCACTCCAAGATGTCGGTGGGGCGCGACCTCTCGCGGAGTCTCTGCTGGAAACCTTGCGCTCGGTACTTGTGGATGATGACGGTTCGGAAGCCAAGTTCCCTCAGCCGTTCGACCTCGATTGCGGCCTCCGCGCTTGGAAGACCTGCGAGGGCACTGAGGGCCGGCTCGCTCGCGATACCGTCCAACGTGGTGGGAGGATAGGTCGAAAGGTAGCCGCCCGCGATCGGCCTGCCGTGAATTGTCTGCGCCACCATGTTGTGAACGGTGCGGCTTCTCTGGTGAAACGGGATGTCCAACACCGCGCCGGGCCTAGCGGCCACCTGCTGCAACAGCGGTGAGAGGTCGACCTGACGGATCGGATAGGGCAACCAGCTGTACTCGGCTAGCACTAGGACCGCTGCCAATGGTAGAGCCCAGCGCTGCTTCTGACCAAATTGCTGCCAGCCAATGCCGACTAGCACCGCCAAGCCAAGGCCCGCCACTAGCATGAAGCGGTTGGCTACACGGAGGTTCTCCAGCAGCGGAATCCCGCGAAGCCAGCCGAACGGCAGAAAGTCCGCTTCGAGACGAGTGCCGTTCCAGATTGGGTCGACCCCGACGGCAAGAATCACCCCTAGCGCGAATAACGTCAGCCAACCCAGTGCGCGGCGGGGCGCTCGCCAGACTGCGAGGGCCGCCAAGACCATGGGCACGAGCCCCAGGTAGCACACAAACCCCGCCGCCTGATAACCCCTGGTAACGTAGCTTGCTTCGACCAATGGGCCGAACAGAGGATTGGCATAGGAAGCTCTGAACAGATAGCTTGCGTCGATCCCGCGCGGGACGGGGGGCTTTGTGAAGTAGTCGGCCCCCGCTGCCATTGATGCGACTACGGGCGTGAGGGCAGGCAACACGATGAAGAGAGCCAAGGCTGCGGCTGCAGCAAGTCCGAACAAGTAGTCGCCCCATCTCTGGCGACTCCGCCAGCCGATCCAAATGACGGCCGGTGTCACAATCATGGCCAGTTTCAGGCCGAGGTGCCAGCCGCAGAGCGCGTTCAGCGCGAAGCACACTCCGAACGCTAGCGCATCGATGGTCCGCAGCGAGCGGCCCCATCGCAGCAGGTAGAACAATGCCAAGGGGATGAACTGAATCGTGAACAGATTGAGGTGCTCCTGGGTCTGCTCCACGAGGTTTGGAAAGTAGGCGAAGACCAGACCGGCCAAGAAGGCGGCCTTCGCGTCGGAGGTGATTTCCCGGACCAGCAGGTAGGTCGCGAACCCGGAAACTGTCAGGCCGAAGATGACACAGAAGTTGTAGGCCGCAGCCTCCCCGAACAGCAGGTTGACCGGCATCGACAAGACTTGGTTGAACGGCGAGTGCGTGTAGAAGACCAAGTCTGTTCCGTTGGGGAAAAACAGGTATGACGCATGGAACGGGTTCATGCCTTCCAGCAGGCACTGCTTCCACCACCAAAGATTCCAGTAGTTCTGCCAGATGTCTCCGTCTCCCGCAGGCAGGGCAGTGCGCCACGACAGGGCCAGGGGAAACGTCATCAGCAGCGTCGTGAAGAGATAGACGGCGAGCGCGACGCAACCGTTGTCCAGCGTCCAGAGGCGCGGCGTGGGGCGATCAGAGGGCATTGAGAGTCTTCAAGTGGAGGGGGCTACCGAGGTCAGGAGCGCGTCGCTGAGGCTCCCAGCGGAGCCGTCAGTCTTGCTCCAGGCCTTGCTCGAACAGGATGTCGACCGGAATGTCCGCGTCTTCGAGTCGCGCGAGATCCGCTTCCACCTCTTGGCCTAGGACGCCGACATCCGCTAGCAGCGCCTTCGCGCCGTCGTAGTCGCCATCCCCCTGCAGCCGGAGTATCTTGCCTGACAGCGAGTCAACCGCTGCCCGCATCTTCTGGGCATCGATTCGGTACGTTCCGGTCACAGTGTCCCGAGAAAACGCTTGTGCGCGCTGGAAGTAGTTGAAGCTGAGCGAGTTAGCTCTGCCATGAGCACTAGAGGCACCGAAGCGGACGGAGCGGAAGATACCCGCCAGAAACGTAGTGTAGTTCCCGGCCAAGCCGTCAGCCGGGAGTTCGCCGGCATCGGTGAGCTTGCCGATCAGGTGCAGCCCGAGGATGTCGGCCTTGGCCTCTTCCAACGCTGCAGATGCCTCCTTGAGTGCTTCCCGGACGGTGCCGCGTCCGTCCAGCGTGTTCTTGATCCCGAGGCCGTGGGCAACTTCGTGAAACATCGTGTTCGAAAAGAACGCTTCGAAGTCGATGTCGGCTCGCTGCTCCTCGTCGATCAAGATGTTTGCGATAGGTAGCAAGATGTTGTCGAACTTGGCCCGCATCGCATTCTTAAGCTGCAGCCTGCGCGATCCCTTTTCCAACTGCACCTGCTCGTCGTTGGGCAGATTGATGGCGATGGTCTTGGCTCCGGCATTGCAGTCCCCGGCGTAGAAGAGTACGTCGTAGGCATTGAGCTGAGAGTCGTCTCCGGGCTCTTCGGCCTTGTACGCGGACGGGACGGGCAGGCCATCCTGCAGTGAAGGGAGCATCTGGGAATACTTGGCTAGCCTGTCACTCCACTGCTTGTCCTTGATGAGCACGTAGGCCTCGAAGGCAGTCTTGGTCCCGAATAGGCCATCTTCGTACGATTCGATCGGCCCGATCACCAAGTCGATGCCGTTGTCCCGCATCTCCATCCACGCAAAATCACTGGGCTGGTAGTCGTTGGACTCGAGAGCGTCCGCACGCATTTGCAGGTAACGCCGGAAACCGCCATCTTCAGCCAAGGCCGCGGCTTGGCGCAGCAGGCCCGCTGTGATGGCCAGTTCACTTCGAAACGCTACGTGGTATGGGATTGCCGACAACTCACCTGCATCGTTGCGGCGCACCAGCGTGTACTGGCTTAGCAAGCGCGGATCGTCTGCCGCCGCGGCCTCGAACTCCTCCAAGGTCATGTCGGCTGGGTAGTAGTTTGCCCCTGCAGGCTTCGGCCCGACGCCCGGCAGGAATGGGCGGTTGCCGTCGAGACGATCCCACGGGCCGTAGTTGATCTCGGCGAAAGTGCGGGCGCTCGGATCGCTGATGCCATCGAGCAACGCCTCGCGATTGCCATAGGCCTGCTGCCAGAACAGGCCGTCCATCACCTGAGCGGCCTCAATCAGCAGCGGCAGCATCTGGCGCTGGGGCTCCGAAAGGCCGCTAAGATCGGCGGTCAACTTGACTGTGACGTAGTCGTCCAACTTTGCGCGGTAATCCATGTCTGCGAATTCTGACTCGGGCTGAGGTCCGGCGCAGCCCGAGAGACACGCGATCGCAAGAATAGCCGCCCTAAGCACCGTTCTAATGTAGCGCAGCGCTTTGGCCGCCTGGGATGAGCGCCACGCCTCTAGCCAAAGACGCGGAACGGGTTCCCGACTGTGGCCCGATGCGATCTAGACGATTCGGGCAGGGCTGGCTTGCGGCCCGTCACGTACAACGCCCCGACTGCCTGCAATCCCTCGCGCCGCCGTAGTTCGTCTGGCGGCTTGCCCGGCGTGATGGGGGAGTCGTCGCGAATCTGGTCCGTCATGACCTCTTCAAACCCAACGTCCCGAAACAGTCCAGCCCAGTGCTCCGAGCCGAGCCGATGCAGCGGCAAACCAGTCTCGCAATCCCATCCCTCCGAGAAGGGGTTCTCATCGTAGTAGTTGATCAGGATGTGGAACGAGCCGCCGTAGGCTGTCACTCGAAAGATTTCGCGAGCGGCCAAACTCGTGTCAGACCAATAATATGCTGACTCAATGCTCAGAACATGTGTGAAGTAGTCCTCGGCCCATGGAATCTCCTCGGCAGCCCCGGGCGCGAAGAGAATGTTCTCCAAGTCTGCGCTGAGCCGCCTAGCCTGCAAGACCATCTCTGTTGAAACGTCCAGACCGAAGACGGCACCCTCTGGCAGACTCTGTGCGACCAGCCGGGCAGTCCACCCGTCGCCGCACCCGACGTCGAGCACGCGGGAGTCCGGCGGAAGGGTGATGCGCGCCAGCATGCGCTCGGCAAGTCGCTTGTGGCGCCGCTCCATGCCCCTGGCCTTTCCGTCGCGCACCCAGGCGTCAAAAGTCTTCGCAACGGCGTCTTCGCGCTCGTAACGTGTGCTCTCTGAGGAGGGGCTCATGGCTGCTCCGCTTCGGTCCGAACTAGACGGCGCCTGGCTGCGTGCGCTGCCTACGGTGCTATTCCGCTAGCCAAGGGTCTCAGGACCCCTCGGCTTGCTGGGCAGGGTAGGGCGCAAACTCCGGCTTGCGCCGCTCGATGAAGCTTGCGGCACCCTCCTTGACGTCAGGGCGCCGAAATGAATCGACCATTTCTTCCAAGGCAATCGCGCTCGCCTCGTCGATACTCCGCGTGTAGTCGCCGTAGACTTGGCGCTTGATCGCGGCCAGCGAGGCGGGGGCGCAGTTCTCAGCCAAGTCGTTGGCGTATGCCAGGGAGGCTTCCAAGAGTTCGTCCCGCGGGAACGTCGCACTAACCAACCCGATGCGCTCAGCTTCTTCGGCCAAGACCACCCGGGCCGACAGCAAAAGGTCCAAGGCCTTCGATTGACCAACGAGGCGCGGCAGGAGCCAAGAGATGCCGTACTCGGCGATCAGACCGCGGCGCGCGAAGGCGGTGGTGAGCTTGGCGCCAGCCGCGGCAAAGCGCACGTCGCAGCAAAGGGCATGCACCAACGAGACGCCGGCGCAAGCGCCGTTGATGGCGCAGACTATCGGCTTGGGGAAGGAGAGCGGGTAGTGGACCGGTCGCCCGGGCTTCCTGATTCGGTCAATGGTGTGCTGACCCGAGGACTTGAGCCCCTGGACATCCGCGCCGACGCTGAAGGACTTGCCGGCGCCGGTCAGCACTACTGCGCGTACGTTGGGATCGTCACGGCAGCGGTCCAAGAGGTCGAAGTAGTGGTCGCGCATCGCCGGCGTGAGAGCGTTGTTTCGCTCAGGGCGATCAAAGGTAAGCAGCGCAACGCGCCCACGCATTTCGAATAGGAGGGTCTCTGGCACCGCTACATTCTATCGCCCCGAAGACATCTCTCGCTGGGGCAGTCGCCGGACCACTTCGCACCCAGTGAATTCACTCAAAGGCCAGATCATTGCCCGCAAATGCCGAATCCGCACAGGTTCGGGACCCTGAGAATCGCGAACGCGAGGCACATCTCATCGGTGGTCCGCTCGCCCCAGCCAACCGGAAGCGGCGGTCTGTTCGGGTTCCAAGGGTTCGCCGCGGAATTGTCGTAGATCGCGACGACCTCCAAGCGGTCCTCGGCATAGAGTTTGAGGGGTTCCACATAGGTGTAGAAGTCCTGCCAGTCGAAGTCCCAGTCGTCGATGTAAATCATCGGAGTGCGCTCGCCGGACGGGGACACTCTCTCCATCTTGATCTCCTTGCCGAGCAGGTGCATGTGAGGTGCCACGGCAATGATGTCTGCGGGGAAAACGCCGCTGGCGTCAAGGAACGCCCGCAAGAAGGAGTAGTCGGTCCCGAGAAAAGACTCGTAGCTGAAGCTCGCTCTAACTTCATAACGCTCCGCTCCTGCCGGAATGAGGAAATCCGTGTTGAGCGCTGCCGCCACTAGGAGGTTGTCTTCCGTCGGCTCGTCGGAGAAGTGCAGGCCGATGCGAGTGCTGTCGGACTGCTCCGTCCCGTCTGGGTGATAGTGCATCTGTACCGCGACATGCGACCCTGGCCGAATCAGGAAGCCCGAGCCCTCGGGCGTCAATGTCGGGCTCGCACCGGGCGCCCACGCGCCGAACAGGTAGGAGTCCGCTGCAAAGTTCAAGCTATTGCCAGGGATTCTAGCGCTGCCGAAGCATTCGTAGCCCGGCTTGCCATCGGCCGACGCCGCTTCGAGCCTTGTGGATTCGCTCCTGGGGTCGTTGTAGAGGATGAGGTGGTGCACAATCTTCCGGTTTCCCGGCTGAATCTCTATGCCGGTGACGTTGCGCAACTCCGTGATTTCGGCTGGCATGGCGACACTGAAGCAGCGGTATTCGTCGTCACCGTCCGGGTCCGGGGCGAAGGCTGGAGTCTGAATGACGAAATCGGGCTCGCCGAGAGCCCAATCTGGATCGAACACCAGCGGTTCAGGAAGGTCGTCCGCCTCGCCCTCCGGAGCCCCTGCATCGACCCAGCGAGCAATCATGTTGATCTGGTCCGGGCTTAGGCGACGCTCCCCGACGAACTCACCGTGACCAGCGACCGGCTTCCACGGCGGCATATAGCCGGCTTCCACGGCACCCTTGATCTCGTGCACCCATGGTGTGGCCGACTCGTAGTCAAGGAGGGAAAACGGTGCGACCTGGTCTGGGCGGTGGCAAGTCTGGCATTCTCCTTGGAACAGTCGCACGATCTGGTTGTTGAAGGTGACAGCCTCGCCACTCGAAGGAGAAAACGCGACTTGGACCGCATTGGCCTGAATTCCATCGGCTGATAGGTTGATATCGACGACCTGACGCTGGGCTAAGCTGAGCGGCAGGGGCCCGACTCTAACCTGGTCGACTCCCGGAGATGTCTCCTCGCCGGCATCAATGCAAGCGGGCACAGTAACGCCGCCGATCGAAGCGGCAATCGTCGCGGCGTTGCGGATGCCCGTACCGCGCAGGATCAAGTACAGCTGGCTACCCTCGGCGGCAGGATTCAGGGGAATCGACTCGTAGGCACCGCGATTGGGGTTGAAGAAGGCGATCTCTTCGCTGGTCTCGGACCCATCGAGCGTGCTCACCCGCAACGTGCGGGCGTCTGCAAGTCCTCCGCCGCTGCCAGCCGCCGAGAACAGTCCCGGGCTGACCGAGCGAACTGTGAATTCGCCGTCAGAAACCTCCAAACCGTGGCGCTTGACTGAGAGATGCGTAGTGCCGTCGGGAAGGTCCGGGATCAGGATCACCAAGCGCCGGGGTTCGACAGCGAAAATCTTCGCGGCTTGCTCGATGCCGTCCGAGCCCTCAAGCACCGCGGTGTACGAAGCCAACTCGGGCCGGGGGACACCATCAGGGGCTTTGGTCGTGTGATCGTCAAATTCACCGCTCAGGTAAGCGATCGAGAGCGGTGCCACGGGAGCCTCGGCAGTTAGGCTCGCAGCGGAGACAACGCTGATGTCGCCTTCGTGAGCCGGAGCTGGCACCTTGACCAGCAGAAGCAAGATCAACGCTGAGACGGCCACCGCCAGCTTAGTCTGGAAGTGAGAGCAACTCACGCTGCCTCTTAGACTAGCCCATCACTGCTTGGTCAATACAAGCGCGAAGCACTACAGGCCCGAATGGCCTGTGATGAAACCCCGTCCAAGTCTCGCTGCGCGCAGATGGCGACATTCCGGGGCAGGTCGGCCAGTTGCGATAATGGGCGTGCAGCCATGCTCGATAAGTCCCTGACCTACGTCGATGCCGGCGTGGACATCGACGCGGCAGACAGCGCCACTGAGCGCATCCGTGGATTGGCCCAGCGCACCTTCGACGAGAATGTCCTAGCGGGTGTCGGCGCGTTTGGCGCGGCCTACTCGTTGCGCGGCCAGCAGCTGCGCGATCCAGTGCTGATCAGCTCGGCTGATGGCGTCGGCACGAAGCTCAAGGTGGCCTTCGCCACCGGCCGCCACGGTACCGTCGGCCAGTGCTTGGTGAACCACTGCGTCAATGACATAGCGGTCCAAGGCGCGACACCCTTGTTTTTTCTCGACTATTTCTCCGTGGGCCAGCTTGATCCGAGTGTTGCAGAGCAAGTCGTCCGCGGGATCAGCATCGCGTGCCAGCAGAATAGAGTGGCACTGATCGGAGGAGAGACAGCCGAAATGCCAGGCCTATACCGAGCAGGGGAGTACGACTTGGCCGGGTTCATTGTGGGGGCGGCGGAACGCGAGGACCTGCTGCTCGGTTCGCGGGTCGCGGCGGGCAGCGAACTGATCGGTTTGCCGTCGACCGGACTGCACACCAACGGCTACTCGCTGGCTCGCAAGGTCTTCTTCGAGCAAGGTAGGCATGCAGTGGATCAAGAGGTGGCGGGTCTTGGCACGACCATCGGTGACGAGCTGCTCAAGGTGCATCGCAGCTACCTCGAGCCGTTGCGTGCATTGGCGAATGCTGGCCTGCTCGAAGCCGCAGCTCACATCACGGGAGGCGGTATCACAGAGAACACGCCCCGAATGCTGCCAAACGGACTGCAGGCACGAGTGCGGCTCGGCAGCTGGCCGGTGCTGCCGGTCTTTGCGACGCTGCAGCGCCTGGGCGGGATCGCTGCCGATGAGATGCGCCGCGTCTTCAACATGGGGCTGGGCTTGGTCGCCAGCGTTCCGGATGGGCAGGGAGCAGAGGCGATCGGACTCTTGGAACGGAGCGGGGAAGCGGCCTTCGCTATCGGTTCGGTGGAGGCCGGCCCGGGAGGAGTCGTGTACGAATCATGAGTCGTCTAGGAATCCTTCTCTCAGGTCGAGGCTCGAACTTCGAGGCCATCGCCGACAGCATCGAAGCGGGCAGCCTTGAAGCCGAGATCGCGGTGGTCATCAGCAACAGTCCCCGAGCCAAGGGTCTCGAGCGCGCGCGGCAGCGCGGGCTGCGAGCGGTCTGCATTCCGTCGAAGGCGATGGAGCGGGAGTCTTACGACCGCCTGGTGGTGGCGGAGCTGCGCGATGCGCGGGTCGAATTGGTCTGCCTAGCAGGCTTCATGCGGCTGCTCAGCTCATACTTCGTAGCCGAGTTCCCGCAGCGCATCTTGAACATCCATCCGTCTTTGCTGCCATCCTTCCCGGGCTTGGAAGCCCAAGCGCAGGCGCTGGAACATGGCGTCAAGTACACCGGCTGCACGGTGCATTTTGTGGACGAGCGCCTTGATGCCGGCCCTGTGCTGGTCCAAAAGGCAGTGCCCGTCTTGGACAGCGACAGCGAGCAGACGCTCGCAGCCCGCATATTGGAACAAGAGCACGTGGCGTACACCGAAGCCATCCGCTTGGTGCTGAGCGGGGACTTCCGGGTTGAAGGCCGACGGGTCTTGCGGACGAGATGACGATCGGCGAGCAACTCGAATATTTGCGCAAGGGTTGCACGGAGATCATCTCCGAGGGCGAACTGCGCTCCCGACTGGAAGAGTGCGCCCGGCAGCGGCGGCCGCTGCGCGTCAAGGCCGGGTTCGACCCCACCGCGCCCGACCTTCACCTCGGGCATACGGTTCTGATACGGAAGATGAAGCACTTCCAAGACTTGGGGCACACAGCGGTGTTCCTCATCGGCGATGTGACAGGGTTAATCGGCGACCCGACCGGGCGGAATACGACGCGCCCGCCGATGACCCGCGAGCAGATCCTCGAGAACGCCGAGACGTACAAGAGACAAGTGTTCAAGATCTTGGACCCGGACAAGACTGAGATCCGCTTCAACAGCGAGTGGCTGCTCGGGCTGGGGACGCTGGGCATGATCGAGTTGTGCTCCCAAGCAACCATCGCCCAACTCCTTGAGCGGGAAGACTTCACGCAACGCTACAAGCAGGGCAAGCCGATCAGCTTGCATGAATTCCTCTATCCGCTCACGCAGGCGCAGGACTCGGTGGCCCTCAAGGCCGACGTCGAACTCGGCGGCACCGACCAGAGGTTCAACCTGTTGCTGGGACGAGAGTTCCAGGCCAGCCACGGCCAACCCCGCCAGATTGTCGCTACCGTGCCAATCCTAGAGGGGCTTGACGGTAGCCAGAAGATGTCGAAGTCGCTAAGCAACTACATCGGCATCAACGAGTCGCCCGAGGTTATGTACCGCAAGGTCATGCAGGCCTCGGACGAGCTGATGTTCCGCTATTACGAATTGCTGACCGATCTGTCCGTGGCGGAGATCGATGCCCTCAGGCGCGGAGCCGCTGACGGTTCGATGCACGCAATGGACCTCAAGCACGACCTGGCCACACGCATCGTGGCCGACTTCCATGGCCAGGCTGGAGCGACCAAGGGCCGGAACACGTTCCGGCGGGTCGTGCAGGGCAAGCAGGTCCCGGATAGCATGCCGGAGACGAGGCTTCCAGCCGAGATGCAAGGTGCCAGCGTGATTCGCTTGGACAAGCTCCTGCGGGCGACCGGCCTAGCCCAGTCCGGCGCCGAAGCGAACCGCAAGCTCAAGGAAAACGCTGTCAGCGTCAACGGGACGAAACACAGCGAGATGAGCTACGAGGTGCCGGAAGGAGCGTCGGAGCTGGTGCTGAAGTTCGGCAAGAAGTGGGCACGTGTGCGTCTGCGGGGTTGAGACCGCGGCGACGGTTGGGTGGTTAACCCACAACGATCGCCGGATCGCAGCAGGCCCGCCAAAGTCGCCGAAAGCGGCTGCGCCGGCAACAAACGTGACTGTCTTGGAACGCAATTCGCGCCCAGGATCAGATCATTTGCCGCGACTGGGCACCATTGCCGGAGGAAGGCACTCTGGCAAGTACCGTCCTCCGTCCGTGCCTCAGGCCGACTAGGGGTAGCGTCTATCCGGCCTAGGTCGCTAGGCGACGAGGACTGCCTGGTCGCGCAACCTGTTGGAGCGAGTGCCCACGCTGCCTGAACGCCATCCGCTACGACGGCCTCCCACAAGCGGGAGTCTCCGGCAGTCTACGTACGGGCACCTCGCGCTAAGCGAGATCGTCCCGGTAGGGCGCTTGCGCTTTCCCAAGGGTTGCCGACAGATTTCCGCCGGCAAAACCGGTCGAGTTCGAGGCCGCGAGCCCTCGCCCAAGCCGAATCGATCAACCTTTGAGGCGGTTCACAATCCCCATCGCGAGAACTGTTGCCACGCCACCGTTCATGCCCGTGGCAATGGCACCTACCGCGCCGTCCAACTGCGCGCCGATGGCAGGGATTCCGCTGAGCGCGTCCGAGCCCGCTAGGGTTACCACCGCAATCGTGCAGATCAAGTAGCCGCCAGCGTCGCTGGCATCAACTTCCAAGGCACCGTAGACGATACCTCCCAGAACCAGTATGAGCGCCGCGATGTTGGCGGGGATCAGGTCAGGCACGAAGCCGATCACTAGTGCTAGCAGCGCACCGAGACCGACCATGATTTTGTTAGCCATTTCGTCCTCCAGTATTCCGTCGTGCTTCTTGACGCGCTGTCTTTCCAGCGGTTGGTCCGATGAAAACGCGCGCCGCGGCGAAGCGTACCACATACGAAGAATGGGAATTGGGATTTTTTCTATGGTTTATTGGAATTCTTCGGAAAAAGGGTGCCGCGAAGCGCGTTTCACGGGTTCGCGCGATTTCTGCGTGGTCTTTGTCGAATTCTGAAGCGCTCGATTTCGTGACTTAGCGCGGTTGTGTCGTACACGAGCTGTTCGGCGAGCTTGGATCCTGAAGTGTTGCCTAGCTCCTCTCGAGTCAGTCAAGTGGCGGCCCCGGGAGTGCTTAAATGAAGTTAGCGTGTCTAGGCTGTTCAGCATCAAGAACTTCGGATGTCGCGCCACCCAGGCCGACGGGGCAGGGATTGCGGCGGATTTGGTCGCACGAGGCCTGCTGAGGACCGAAGACCACACGGCTGCGGACGTGGTGGTGATCAATACCTGCACGGTGACCGCGGAAGCCGATCGCGACGCTCGCCAGACGATTCACCGCATTCACCGCGAGAACCCCGGCGCAGAGGTCTTGGTCACGGGCTGCTATGCGCAGCGCTCACCTCAAGAGCTGTCAGCAATCCAAGGCGTGAAGTGGGTGGTCGGCAATTCCCACAAGCACCAGATCGGAGACGTAATCGCCCCGCAGCTTGTGCAAATCAATAGCGCTGGGCCGCAGAGGCACGCGTATCACGGCGAGATTGTTTCCGGGACGGTCCTGGTAGGAGATGTCGGGGCACTGCGCACTGTGCCCAGCATGGCGGTAGGCGATGCGCTGGGCCGGAGCAGGCCGAACGTCAAGGTTCAGGACGGCTGCAGCAACCGTTGCACCTTCTGCGTTATCCCCTCGGTGCGCGGCCAAAGCCGCAGCGCGAGCGCTGATGCGGTGATTCGCGAGATTCGATCACTGGAAATGCGCTACCCGGAGATTGTGCTGACCGGGATCAACCTCGGCAGGTGGGGGCGCGATTTGGAAGGTCGACCGAGGTTCGTCGAGCTGCTGCGAGAGATCTTGGCTGAGACCTCTGTGCGCCGCATCCGCCTCAGTTCGATCGAGCCGATGGATTGGAGCGAAGCTTTGATCGACTTGATGGCTTCATCCGAGAGGATTGCCAAGCATGTCCATATCCCGTTGCAGTCCGGGTCGGACTCAGTGCTGCGCCGGATGCGGCGGCGCTATCGAGTTCGTCATTACGAGAGTCGCGTTGCCTTGGCCAGACACTGGATGCCGCTTGCCGCCATCGGCGCGGATGTGATGGTCGGGTTCCCGGGCGAAACCGATGCAGAGTTCGAAGATACACGGGCGTTTGTCGAGCGCATGCCTTTCACGTATCTGCATGTCTTCTCCTATTCATCGCGCGCGGGAACAGAGGCTGCGGGCATGAGCGTGCAAGTCCCGAAGTCCGTCAAACGTGAGCGTAACCGCATTCTGCGCCAACTAATTGACCGCAAGAACTTCGAGTTCCGCCGGAGCTTGGTGGGGCGCACCGTTACGGCGGTGACGCTGGCAGCGGGCAGAGACGGCCTGCGGGCGCTTAGCGAGAACTTCGTGGAAATCGACCTGAGCGCGGCAGACGCTCAACCCGGCCTCCTGACCGAAGTGCGCATCGAAAGCGCCGATGCCGGGCGCACCGTCGGCTCGTGCCTCGGACAGCCCGCCGAAGCTATCTGCTGATCAGGCCGGCACTTGGCGTTGGGGTATGATTCACGCCATGCCCGTTGACGACTCCGCGGACGTTCGTGCAAGGGCGGGGCGGCATTTCCCGGCATGGGAGAGCGCCGATCTGCCCAAGGCCCCGGAGTTCACATGGAGACAGTGGAGGCTCCTGATCGGCCCCGGCCTACTGCTGGCCGGCAGCGCCATCGGCGGCGGTGAGTGGCTGTTCGGCCCGATCGTCACTGCTCGCTACGGCGGCCAGTTGATGTGGATCGCCGCGATCAGCATCTTGCTGCAGGTCAGCCACAACCTGTGCATGATGCGCTATACGCTCTACACGGGCGAGCCGATCCTGGTCGGATTCTTCCGTTCCAACCCGGGTCCGAGGTTCTGGGTGTTCTTCTATCTGCTGCTGGATTTAGGCGGCATCTGGCCCTACCTGGCATCCAACGCGGCGGTGCCGCTGGTGGCAGCCTTCCTCGGTGACCTTCCGGGCGAAGAGCATGCCGACATCCTGCGCTGGGTGTCGTACGGCGTGTTCTCGGCAGCGTTCTTACCCCTGATCTTTGGCGGCAAGATCTATAACACCGTCGAGAAAGTCATGGTGACCAAGATCTTTCTCGTCCTGGGCTACCTAGGCTTTGTGTGCCTCTTCCTAGTGAGCTGGGATACGTGGGTCGCTGTGTTCTCGGGTTTTCTCAAGGTCGGGTCAATGCCGGAGCAAGAGATTGACTGGCCAACTCTGGCCGCATTTGCGGCCATCGCCGGCATGGGCGGGATCACGAACACGAGCTTTTCGAACTATGCCAGAGATAAGGGCTGGGGCATGGGGCCGCTGGTCGGCGCGATACCCAGCATGATCGGCGGCAAGAAGGTCGAGCTCGCCCACGTCGGCAAGGTCTTTCCCATCAGCGAAGAATCACTCAAGCGCTGGAAGGGGTGGATGCGCCACCTGTTGAGGGACCAGCTGGGCATCTGGTGCGGGGCGTGCCTGATCGGCATGGCACTGCCTTCAATGCTCTCTCTGGAATACATTGCCGGCGCCGAGGTCCAGGGGCATGCGGCCGCCGCTATGACCGCCCGAGGCATAGCTGACAGCTCTGGCGAGGTGTTCTGGTTTCTGACTCTGCTGTGCGGCTTCATCGTCCTGTCGCCTGGCCAAATCTCCGACATCGACAACATCGTGCGCCGCTGGACCGAGGTGATCTGGACGGGCAGCAAGCACGTGCGCCACCTGCGCGGCAACCAAGTGAAGTTCATCTACTACACGATCATGGGGCTGTACTTCTTGTGGGGCTTGATCGCTCTGCGGCTGACACCTGACCCGCTCTTCCTCGCGATCGTCACCGGCGCTTTGCGCAACCTAGGGTTGAGTGCGACCGCGTTGCACGCCCTGTATGTCAATCGCAAGTTATTGCCCGAGCCTCTCCGCCCGCCGATGATCATGCAGCTGAGCCAAGTTGCCTGCTTCGTCTTCTTCTTGGGCATCTCTGGGATTGCCTTCTACCAGCAGATTTCGTAGGCGCTTGGCGGTTGAGAAGGCCCGAGGCGTTGGCGAGGCTGAGCTTGGGCACTTCGCAAACGGCCGTCTGTCAGGTGCTGTTGCCATCTGACCGGCCAGAACTGCGCGGGGTGCCGGATGACTGTCGGCTCGTCGCGTTCCGGCTCCTTTTGGGGGTTTGGCGGTACAACCAACTGCGCTGAGTTCGAACGTTTGTCACGTAGGATTGGTTGCTACGCTATTGCGAGATGCTCACCCAAAGAAGCCTGTGCTCATTCGCTCAAGTCGCACTGCTGACCATCTTGACCGCGGCCTCAGCCGCAGGGCAGGACAAGCCGAACTTCGTCTTCATCCTGAGCGACGACCAAGGCTGGAGCCAGGTCTCGTTCGCGATGGATCCAGATGTTGCCGACGCTGCTTCTTCCTATCTCGTGACGCCCAATTTGGCACGGTTGGCCCAACGCGGGATGCGCTTCACAAGCGGTTACTCACCCGCGCCGTTATGCACGCCTACTCGGCGCAGCATTTTTTGCGGCATGACACCGGCGCGTCAGCGCGGCACGGAGTTCAAGTCAGAGTTCGAATGGAGTGGCCGCCTGACGCTCCCAGACGCGCTCAAGCGAGCCGATCCGAGCTACCGGACGGCACACTTCGGCAAATTCGGCTCGGATATGGGTGCCAGCCCTGAAGAGGTCGGCTTTGACGAGAGCGATGGCTGGACGCGCAATCGGACCGGGGGCATGCCGACCGCCATGGAAGAGCGCTCCCGCACCGTGATCAAGGAAGACCCCAAGCTTGTCTTTTCTATCACGGACAGGGCGGTCGGTTTCATCGAGCGCCAGATTGGCAATCATCCGTTCTACGTCCAGATCAGCCACTACGCTACGCACCTACAGGTGCAGACCCGCCAAGAATCGCTGGAGAAGTTCGAATCGAAGGGTCCTCCAGATCGCGCCGTTACGCATGCCTTCGCGGCAATGCTGCATGACATGGATGAATCGATCGGGCGGCTGCTCGACGCCTTGGACCGGCTCGGCATCAACGACAGCACGTATGTCATCTTCATGGCTGACAATGGCGGACGGGGGACGATTCCCGGAGCTTCGGATTCGCTGTCCGCACCGAATCGACCGCTGAACGGCGCGAAGCACACCCTCTACGAGGGCGGCGTTCGCGTGCCATTCTTGGTCGTGGGCCCAGGCGTTGAGCCAAACTCAGTCTCGGACGTGCCCGTCACGGGGTACGACCTCTTGCCAACGCTGTATGACTTGGCCGGGGGGCGTGAGCCACTGCCGCCTGAAGTCGATGGTGGCAGTTTCCGAGAGGTGCTGGAGAATCGAGGTACGGGGCTGGTAGAGCGGGGATTCGGCGGTTTGGTCTTCCACCGCCCGCTACACCCCCGCGGTCCGGCGTCCGCAATTCGCCTGGGCAACTACAAGTTCTTGATCAAGTACGCCAGCCCGCGGCAGTCTAGGGCCCGAGAACTCTTCGACCTGTCAAGCGATTTAGGCGAACGGAACGATCTGAGTGCCAAGATGCCGGAGAAGGCTGCCGAGTTGGAACGGCTGCTGTTTGAGTACCTGCGTTCAGTTGGCGCAGAAACCCCCACTCAATAGCCCCAGCGGTCGAAACCGGCGGCCAGCAAGGCGAACGATGGTTGGCAGCCCATGCCGTCGGCTATTGCGTGGCGGCCTTAGGATTCAGGAGTTGCAGCCGGTGCATCCACTCTTCCATCCGCGCTGGCCAGCGGGACACAGGTAACTTGGTGGGACGCAGTCCGTACCCATGGCCGCCGCTCTCGTAGATGTGGAGCTCGGCCGAAACGTCCGCCTTCTTGAGCGCGACATACAACTCGGCTACAGCAATTGGCCGATCTCTGTCATCGTGAGTGATCACCATGAAGAACGGGGGGCAATCCTTTGCGATCATCGCTCCGTCGGGGATGCCGCCGGAGTAGATCGGTGCTGCGAAGTTCGGGCGGAACGATACATCGTCGTACCTGTCGACCCGCTCGTAAAGCCGTTCCCGAAGCAGCGCCGAGTAGCGCACGGGCGTGCCGCCAGCCGAGAATCCGATGATCCCGATCGTTTCAGGATTGATTCCGATCTCTTCAGCCCTGCCGCGGACCATGCTGACCGCTCGCTGGCCATCTTGTGCCGCAGCCAACCATGGCTTGTTTGGGTCGCGGCCGGGAACGCGATACTTGAGCAGGACACCTGTCACGCCAATTGAGTTCAGCCAAGCCGCAACCTCTGTCCCTTCAAGGTCGTAAGCGAGAATCCTGTGTCCGCCGCCCGGCGCGATGATCACTGCTGTTCCCGTGTCGAGCTCGGGGGCCGGCCGATAGATCGAAAGCAGCGGCTTGGAGACGTTCGTCAGGCGAGTGACGCGGCGTCCAGCTACCATCCGGCCGTCAGCGGTGGTGGTGTCGTGCTCCGGCTCCATCTCGCCAACATCGCCTGGCGGCGTTCCGGGCCATAGCTCCCAGACTGTGGGCTCTGCGGCTTGGGATGCGCTCACGGCCAAGCACAGGAATAGAATCGCGGTAGTGACCGGGTGGCACATGATTGTTTCTCCTCTTTTCTTGGAAGGGTGCTAGAGATAGGATCCCCAGCCAAGGCTTGGGCACCGCTCTTTCGTCTGCGGTCTCGAACTCGGCGGTCCGCAGAGCCCTCATGATATTATCCGCAACGTGGCTATCGCGCGGCCCTTAGATGAGTCGGAGTCGAGACTCGGCCGGCGCGACCTGATTCGCCTGGTGGCCGCCGGGGCTGTCAGCGCTTCGTCCGCACGGGGAGGAGACCAGCGTCGAGGTGTGGAAGTCTTGCCCTTCGGGGAGAGGGGCGGGATTAAGATGCTCTATGACGCCAGGCAGAGACCTCAGGCGGTCTATCTCAACGGAAAGGTCTTCATCGCGTTCAAGGGCGGTGGCTCCGTGAACGATTCAGGCAAGCCGAAGACTAGCCCTATGTTGCTCAGCTACGACCCACTTCGTCGGCGCTTCTCGGATGCGATGACGATGGGCCGCAAGACGGGTGACCATCATCACTGCCCGATCATTTGGGCTGATGAAGAGGAGCACCTGCACGTTCTCTTCGGCTGCCATAAGACTCCGGGCACGCATCTGGTCTCGAATCGTCCAGCGGAAGCCGGGCGCGACCTTTCGGCCTGGTCTCCAGCGCCAGAAATTGCCCCGAAGCTCTCCTATCCGACGGTGTTTAGGATCCATGGCGCCAAGCAGTTGGTGTACTACCGCACAGATGGCCATTCCAGTTCGTGGACCTACAGAATCAGCGATGACAATGGCAAGACGTGGGCTGGACCTGAGAGTGACGTAACCGACTTGGACAGTAGGGGCAGAGCCGAATGGTCCTCCTATCAGACGAAGCTTCCGAGCCAAGATGGCAAGCACTTGCACGTGGTGTTCACCGACTATGACGATGTCAAGTCCAATGACCCGAAACGGCTCTTCAACGAACGTTACCAACAACCTGTTAGCAACGGATGGAAGTACAACCTCTCCTATCTAGAGGTTGATCTGGAGACGCATGTCGTCCGCAATGCTAGCGGGGTCATCCTGCAGAAACCGGTTGATATTGACCAAGTGAGGGCGAAAGCGCGAATCTGGGACACCGCAGGGCGCGGGTCTGGCGTCCCACCGTCGATCGCCTTGGATGAGGCGGGCGAGCCTGCGTTCCTACACGTCCTGTCAGAGGGCGACTTGAAAACCCACAACTACTATTACGTCAGACGTGAGAACGGGCGGTGGGCACAAACTGCCATCTGCGGGTCGAATCACCAATGGAACAGCGGCCACCTTGCCAAGGATAAGCATGGCGTACTACATGCCTATGTCATCGTCGGCGAAGGATACTTGGAATCGTCGAGCGAGATGGACAGACATGGCGGCGGTCGAGTTGAAGAGTGGGTCTCCGCAGACGGCGGGAAGGGCTGGAAGAGACACCGCGACCTGGTACCCGAGGGGAGGCAGTACGCCGGCTGGCGCTTCAACAATGTTCAGCCGGTGACCCGCCCCGATGGCACGGCGGTCGAGGGAATGCTGCTCTTCTATGGGTGGAAAGATAAGAAGTCCCCTAACGCGAGGGCCTTTCTCGTACACGAAACCCGATCGTAGGCGAAGCGCGGCAGATTGACGTGCAAGGCACCCGCTGGGCTCCAAGCAGCTAGGAACGCTGCGGCCATGCTGTTCTAGCAAGAACGTTTCGACCGACGATTCAATCCACGGCGTCCTGCGCCGGGTCTTTGCCCAGCCAGTCCGGAACGCCCTTAGCGCGGAGCATTTCGACCTTACGTCCGAATGAATCAGAGCCTCCGTTCTTGATCGAGTCTGGCACGGCGTTGTGCTTCGGCAGATAGGCGGCCAGCCTCTCCTTGACCGGTGCAAGCTCAGGGTCCGCCGCTAGGTTGCGGTGCTCGCCTGGATCGGAGCGGTGATCATAGAGTTCCTCCGACCCATCGCGATAGCGGATGTATCGGAAGTTCAGGTCACGCACGGAATGGTTTTTGTAGTACCAAGTCGTGACGGCCGGCTCGGTTCGGCGGGCGGTCGGATCTTCCAACTGCGATAGCAGGCTTGTTCCCTCCAGCCCTTTGACGTTCGGAAGGTCAACCAGCTCAAGCAGGGTCGGATAGATATCGAGCAGGCTCGCGGGTTGATCAGACCGTGTCCCAGCGTTCACTGAATTCGGCAAGCGAATCGCCAACGGAACGCGAGTCGATTCTTCCCATAGGGCCTGTTTGCGCCAGTGCCGCTTCTCGCCCAAGTGTTGGCCGTGGTCGGACCAGAAGACGATCATCGTATTGTCGGCGTACGGGCTGTTTGCGAGTGCGCGCAGCACCTTGCCCGCTTGCGCATCGACGAACGTGACGCAGGCTAAGTATGCCCTGACCATCTCCCTCCAGTAGTTCGGCCCCACATCGAGCACGTTGCTGTGGTCTCCTCCCTCGATGGTCCCGTAAGCCATGCCCTTGCCCAGCAGGGGAATGTCGTCCATCTCATCAGAAGGCACTGTCGGCATGACGATTTCGTCGAGCGGATACAGGTCAAAGAACTCCTTCGGGGCCGTATAAGGGACATGGGGTCGGACGAACCCCACAGCAAGGAAAAACGGTCTGTCGTGCCTCTGCGAGAGTCGCTCGACCGCCCAATCGGCTATCTGTTCGTCCGGCATGCCTTCCGGCGGCATGTCGCCCTTCTCGAGCGCTCCCCAGCATAGGGACTGACCACTGACCCCTTCTTGGTGCTTTTGGTAGATCGCTCCACCGTCCGGGGGAAACGGATGGAAATGTCCGCCGCTCTTGCCTTGGTAGCCATGGCCGCGCTCGGCTAGCCACATCGGCCACCTGTACTTGGGCCGCACTTCGTCCCAGTAGTCGTAGCCCTCGACGTCGCTGGTTCCCCTGTGGAAGATCTTTCCGGCGGCCATCGTCTTGTAGCCGTTCCGCTTGAAGTGGGTCGGCATTGGAACGGTGTCGCCCAATATTCGCGCATAGTCCTCCCTGTTCTTCGACGAGTTCGTATACCAGCCAGTGGTCGAGGGGCGCAGGCCGCTCAGCAGGGCATGCCTTGAGGCACTGCAAACGGGAGCGGCGGTGTGAGCATTTCGAAAAAACACGCTCTGTGAGATCAAGCGGTCGAGGTTGGGCGTCCGAGCTTGCGGGTGTCCGCCCGCCGCGCCCAACCAGTCATTCAAGTCGTCAATTGCCAGGAAGAGGACATTTGGGCGGTAGTCGGCTTTGGCCTTAAGGCTAGGTGGCGGGCTGGCGGACCACGCCGGTTCCGGCTCGACACCGCTCATGATCGCGACGAGGAGCAGGAACGTGGACAGGCGGCTGCATTTCATGGCAGATTCCAATGAATCAGGTTCTCGCGCAGCCGTTCAGCCCCTCCAGCCCTGATCGACGTGATTGTACCGCCGACCGACTCGCCTCTCGAAGCCCTCCCTCCAAATCCCCGGCTGGCAGTACCCCGGCGTGGCGAGTTCCACGCCATCCTCTCCGGACCCCACCCATTCGCCGTCGGGCAGTTCCGGCGCCTCACCGATTCACAACAGCAGAGCCTTCTGGTGCGAGTCTGTCATGCTCATTGCTTCAGCCGATAGCTTGGGCCTACGCCAAGGCCCACAGCAGAGGACTCCGCTCGTCCAGTACAGTCCACGATCTCTCGGATCCGAGCTTGATGCTCGTGGCTAAGTCACCCATTCACCCATTCCTCCTCAATCTTTTCAGGCCTGAAACAGAACAAGGCGAAGTTGGTTGGGCTAGAAGTCTACACAGGCTCAAGTCCAGTGGCGCCAGCTGCGAGTCTTACGAGGCAGCGTCGAGCGCGAGTTGCCTGGCCAGAGCGCATGGGTGTGTCGAGGGCGCTAGAGTAGAAGGCGTCGTTCTTGAGCGATGTGGTGTGGCTGACAATCCCAACCAGAGTGAGGAGGATGAGGAGATGCTGAGCCGAAGGAGCTTTCTTTCGATTGCGGCAGCGCCGCTGGCGGTGCCGAGCATGGCGGCCAACTGGCCTCAATTCCGCGGGCCAGATTCGACCGGCGTTCCAGCGACCGAAGCGGGCTTGCCGGAGACCTGGAGCTCGACCGAGAACGTCGCGTGGAAAGCCGCCATCGGGGGCAGCGGCTGGTCGTCGCCGATCACATGGGGCGACCGGATCTTTCTGGCCTCGGCGCGTGCCGCCAGCATGACACTCACTCCCGAGGGGGGCTTCTATCAGGGCGCGGTCGAGAGCCCGAGGCCGGACGACGAGCATCGCTGGCTCGCGCATTGCCTCGACCTCGGCAGCGGCAAGGAATTGTGGCAGACCGAACTGCATCGTGCGGTGCCCAAAGTTGGCCGTCACCGCAAGAACTCATTTGCTTCGGAGACCTGCGTTACGGACGGCGAGCGCCTCTACGCGCACGTCGGGGATCTCGGGACATGGTGTCTCGACTACGACGGCAAGGTGCTCTGGTCGAAGGAATGGCCGCCGGTGCGCACTCGGTGGGGCTACGGCACGGCTTCATCGCCGGCCCTGCATGGCGGTCGGCTGTACATTGCGAACGACAGCGAGGACCAGTCGTACTTGGTTGCCCTAGACAAGCAGACGGGACAGGAGATCTGGCGCGTGGACCGCGAAGAGGGCACCGGTTGGTCCACTCCGTTCATCTGGGAAAACGGAGAGCGCACCGAGATCATTTCGATGAGCCGGGAGAAGCTCCGCTCCTACGACCTTGACGGGAAGCTGCTGTGGGAATTGAAGCGCTTGTCGACTCTTGCCATTCCCACACCATTCTCCTCAGGCGGACTCCTGTACGTGACCTCCGGCTACATGAGCAGCCAAGACCGCCCGATCTACGCGATCCGTCCTGGAGCCTCTGGCGATATTACTCTTCCGGAAGGCGTGACGTCGAACGAGTACATTGTTTGGAGCGTCCCGCAAGGCGGCCCGTACCATCCCTCCGGATTGGTCTATAGGGGGCACTACTATACGCTCTTCGACCGCGGATTCTTGACCTGTCACGATGCTCAGACGGGCGAAGAGGTCTACGGCAAGCAGCGCGTATCGCGTGATTCCATGAACTTCACGGCATCCCCTTGGGCGTATAACGGCAAGCTGTTCTGTCTCGACGAGGCCGGCACCACGTTCGTCGTCCAAGCGGGACCAGAGTTCAAGCTGCTCGGAGCCAACGAGCTGGGGGAGATGTGCATGGCAACGCCTGCCATCGTGGATTCCGGGCTGCTCATCCGAACGTACTCCACGCTGTACAAGATTGCGTCCTAGGATTGGCCGTGATCCCGATTCGACCGCGCCCTGCGCGGCACGGTCTTGGCTTCGACGGATGCCGCCGTGCGGAGCCTTGACTGAATGCGGCTGCGTTGCAACTTCGCTAGTAGTCGCTGAGCCTGGGAACTCACTTCGCTCAGTCGGTGTCTGAATGACCAAATGAACAGGTGGCTGAAGCGCATGAAGCGCATCGCTCTCTGGGCAGCCGTGGGGATTGTCGTCGTGGTCATCGCGACAGCGGGGCTTCAAGCTTTGCTATCGCATCTCAGCCTTCGTAACAACCCTCCGCCAGGCAGACTAGTCGAGTTGAACGGAGGGCAAGTTCATCTGCTGTGTGCCGGAGAGGGCTCCCCAACGGTGATCCTCCAGCCGGGTTTCGGCTCGCTGGTATGGATGTCAGTATTCCCCGAGATTGCCCAACTAACGCGAGTATGCACCTACGACAGGCCCGGTTACGGCTGGAGCGAGTCCACCAGTTCGCCGCGGAATGCCGAAACAATTGTGCAAGAGCTAAGAATGCTCTTGCAAACCGCTGAAATAACACCACCTTATGTTCTCGCAGGGCATTCCTTTGGAGGCCTGTTGATGCAGTTGTACGCCGCTCGGTTTCCGAATGACTTCGAAGGTGTGGTGTTGGTGGACTCTTCACATCCCGATCAGCTCCATCGCACGTCGGACCTGAAAGAGCTAGAGGGCTTGGTACTGGCACTAAAGGTCGGGGGGCCGCTTGGATTGGCCCGGATCCTGCTTCCCGTGCAGGAGGGTGATCCGGATTCGCGCGACATTTTGGTACGAGAGCAGGAACGGGAACTATTGATGACCAATCGAAGCCTGCGGACCGTGGTGAAGGAAATGTCCGGTATGCGCCAAAGCCTGCGGGAGGTTGGGGATAGTTCTGTGGACTTCGGTAGCAAGCCGCTCGTAGTCTTGACCGGAGGGCAGCGGCAGCGACGAATCGAGTGGTGGCTTCACATGCAAGAGGACTTGTCTCGGCTGTCGACGAACAGCGAGTGGCAGGTCGTGGACGGTGCTGGCCACTTCATTCAGCATGACCGGCCAGATGTTGTAGTGGATGCTTTCCGACGGGTGATTGAGAAGTTGGAAGCTAGGGCCGACCGTCCATTGCCTTGATCCCGGTGTCTGCCGTTCGAACGCTCGCCGGTCGCGTGCAAACTCTTCCTTGCGAGAGCCGCCGCACCGAGCCCAACCCATTGCGACGAGGCTAAGTGCCCAGCCTCCAAGGACTACGGCATGCCTTTGACAACGTGTGCTGCACGGCATCGCATTCCCCGAACCAGCGGGTCTCAGCGTCCCATCGCACGGACCGCCCGAGGCAAGTGGCAATATTGCCCGAGTGGCAGAACATCGCACTGCGATGGCCGATCTCGACGTCGGCATTCGGACGCTGGATGCGGCCGTTCGCTCTGAGGATCTTTCTATAGGAAGCAGCTACCCAACACCCCGGCCTCCGCTCCCTCCGCGGGGGCCGCAGTGCCGTGAGCCTATCTCGAGACCCCCGGAAGTGTGCCATTTTCAATGCCCAGAAGTGTGCCATTTTCGATGCCCATTGACAACTCCGCTCAGTCGGCGTCTAACTGATTGAGTGAACATGTCGTTGAAGCGCGTCGTCCGGTGGGTGGGCGCAGCGGTTTTCGTCGCCATCATCGCGACAACGGGACTCCAGGCGGTGCTGTCACACCTCAGTCTGCGCAACAATCCTCCACCAGGCAGCCTGGTCGAGTTGAATGGCCGGAAGGTTCATGTGCTCTGTGCTGGAGAAGGCTCCCCGACCGTGATCCTCGAGGCGGGCCTACCCGGCAGTTCGCTGACGTGGATGTCGGTGTTTTCCGAAATTGCCGAACTCACGCGAGTCTGCGCGTACGACAGGCCGGGCTATGGCTGGAGCCAGCCCACCACTTCGCCAAGGACCGCCGAGATAATCGTTCAAGAGTTAAAAGTTCTGTTGCAAACCGCTGAAATAGAACCACCTTATATTCTTGTAGGGCACTCGTTTGGAGGCCTCTTGATGCAGTTGTACGCTACGTGGTTTCCAAATGACGTTATTGGCATGGTGTTGGTGGACTCGTCGCATCCCGATCAGGCGCATCGAACTTTGGACCTGCGCGAGATCGACACAATCTCGTTTGCGATGAAGACCCTTGGGCCGCTTGGGCTTGTACGGATGCTGTTCCCCGTACCGGCTGGCAATCCGGAAACGCGAGACGTGTCGGTTCGAGAGCAGGAAAGGAAACTATTGATGACCAATCGAACTCTGGGCACTGTCACGAGGGAAATGTCCGATCTGCGACAGAGCTTGCAGCAGGTTGCTAACAGCTCTCCTAACTTTGGGAGCAAGCCGCTCGTGGTCCTAAGCGAAGGACAGAGACGAGCAGAGTTCTGGCAGACCATGCAAGAAGACTTGTCTCGGCTTTCGACGAACAGCGAGTGGCAGGTCGTGGACGGTGCGGGTCACTTCATCCAGCACGACCAGCCAGCTGTGGTAGTGGACGCTGTCCGGCGGGTGATCGAGAAGCTGGAAACGACAGCCGACAGCGCATCGCCCTGATCACGGCACTTCGCGCTCGAACGCTTTCCGAACGTGTGCAGTGCCTACCTTGCTGGGGCGGCTGCACCGTCCCAACTGATCGCGCTGGGGCTAGATGTCCAGCGTCCAAGGACTGCGGTATGGCTTTGACAGCGAGCGGTTCGCCTCCTCGTCCGCCAGGAACCGTTCATTCTCGCCGTCCCATTGCAATGACCGCCCAAGGCGGGTAGCGATATTGCCCAAATGGCAGAACACCGCCGTGCGATGGCCGACCTCCACGTCGGCATTGGGGCGCTCGCGGCTCTTGACGCAATCGAGGAAATTGCGCAAGTGCTGCGCCGTCAGCTTTCGGGAGGCGTTCTCCGGCCTCGATTCACGATCGTCGGCCATTGCCGGATCGTTTCGCTGCCACTTCTGGCCACGAATCGCGTAGCCGCTGCGGTCGATATCAAGGTCAGCCTTCGTGCCGTGGAAGACGAGATACGAACCTCGCGTTCCGTTGAGTTCGCGAACGGACCAAGTCAGGACGGCCTCATCGACCTCGTACAGCACTTCTTGCACGTCGGGCGTTTCGCCGTTGTCCTTAATGGCAAATCTCCCGCCGCAGCCCATCACGGAGCTGGGGGACGCAACGCCCATTCCCCAGCGAGCGATATCGATGTTGTGCGCTCCCCAGTTGGTCATCTGGCCGCCGGACTGGTCCCAGAACCAACGGAAGTGATAATGGCCTCGCAATGGGTTATATGGGTGGGCTGGCGCGGGCCCCAACCACATGTCGTAGTTGAAATCAGCCGGTGGCTTGGCGTCTTGAGGGGTCCCGAACCCCGGCATCGAGTTGCGCTCCATGCCGGCTTCAACGTGGTGAACGTGACCGATCTCGCCCGCACGAATAAGCTCTACCGCTTTGATGTAGTGCGGGCCGGACCGCTGCTGGCTGCCGGTCTGCACGACCCTGTCGTGCTGGCGGGCAGCATCCACCATCTTGCGACCTTCCTCCACTGTCAGCGACAGCGGCTTTTCCACGTACACGTCCAACCCGGCCCGGCACGCCATGATTGTCTGAATCGCATGCCAGTGATCGGGCGTGGCGATCAAGACGGCGTCCATTGGACGATGCTCTAGGAGTGCGCGGAAATCCCTGTAGGCCTTGGCGCGACCCTTGGACGCGCTAAGGGCGCTCTCGAGGTGGGGTTCGTAGACATCACAGGCAGCGGTCGGGTCCGCATCGGGCTGTGCGAGGGCTTCTTTCCAGACTTGGCCGCCGCGATTGCCGGTGCCGATGATCCCAAGTTGGATTCGGTCGTTCGCTCCGAGGATCTTCTTGTAGGAAGCGGCCGTGGCGGCTGCGGCGGTTAGCAGGTGTCTGCGGTTCATGAGGTTGTGCGATGGCGGGAACCAAGCCATCGGCGCGATGCTACGCGTCGGGATTCTAGTTTAACCCCACCAGATGCCAACTACGTCCGTGATCTGCGACTTGAATCCGCACGTTCGCCTCAGAAGCAATAAATTGACAAATAAGAATAATAAAATAATCAAATAAATTGCTATAATCAATTGCTGCGATTGGATTCTTCACAGTCGTGAATCCAGCAGGGCAACAGGTGGTGGAATTGAATGTTGAGTGCGACCGCGTGGGGCACGAGGCATTCGGTACCAAAGGCTCTCCATCATGGTCTTGCGACTCGCGCGGAGACGCGCCCGCGCAAGCGAAGGTGGCATGACACTGTGGAGGGGACACTGCGATGACTCCCGGAACCTTGTACTACGGCGATTGTCTGGTGTGGATGCAGAAATGGCAGCGAGAAGTGGTCGACCTCATTTACCTGGACCCGCCATTCAATTCGAAGACCGACTACAACATGCTCTGGGGGAAGGGTAACGGTGTTCCGGCCCAGGTCCGGGCCTTCAACGACACGTGGCGATGGGACCGAGCAGCAGCCACGCGCGTGGAGGCCATCGAACGTGCGATTGCACATCCCGCCCACCTGTCGATTTCGTGGCTCCGGAACTCACTGCGGGAATCCGGGATGCTGGCGTATCTCAGTTACATGGCTCAGCGGCTTGCTGAGATGCATAGAATCCTGAAGTCCACAGGGAGCATTTATGTCCACTGCGACCCGACGGCAAGCCACTACCTGAAGGTCATCATGGATGAAGTTTTCGGCGGGCAGAACTTTGTCAATGAAATCGTCTGGCGTCGGACATCTGCGCATAGCGATGCAAAACGGTGCGGTGCCATCACGGACAGGCTGCTCTTGTATGCAAAGAGTGCGGAGTGGACTTGGAACCAGCAATTCATGCCCTACGACGATGTTTACAGAAGTCGGTTCCGGTACAACGATCCCGATGGTCGGGCTTGGATGGACGACAACCTCACAGCCAAGGGCCTATCTGGCGGCGGCTACGAGTACGAGTACAAGGGCACCAAGTCCCTGTGGAGAGTCCCACGAGCGACGATGGAGCGTCTGGACTTGGAGGGCAGGCTCCACTTTACAAGTCGCGGGGGTATCAGGCAGAAGAGATACTTGGATGAACTTGAGGGACGTCCGATTCAAGACTTGTGGGACGACATCAGCCCGATTAACTCGCAGTCCAAGGAGCGCCTTGGCTATCCCACCCAGAAACCACTCAAACTTCTAGAGCGCGTCATCAATCTCAGCAGTAATCCGGGCGACACTGTGCTCGATCCATTTTGCGGTTGCGGTACTACCATCGAGGCAGCCCATAACTTGGAACGACATTGGGTTGGCGTCGACATTTCCGCGCATGCCATTGATCTCATCGCCACAAGGCGGCTAAGGCTTGTACAGCCGAAGATCGAGGGTATTCCCATGGACATGCATGCGGCGGGCTCCTTGGCTCGGGCGAATCGACATAACTTTGAGGCTTGGGCCGTCACGCGCATTCCTGGGTTGGCACCGAACCAAACAAAGACTGGAGACGAAGGAATCGATGGCAGAGGGCGTCTTCTGGCGGGCGGGCAATTAGGGCAGCAAGGCCAGGCGATTCCCACACTTGTTTTGGGTCAAGTCAAGTCCGGGAAATTCTCGTTGTCACACCTGCGTGATTTCTGCGGCGTGGTTACACGGGAGCGAACAGCCCTTGGCGTCTACATCACATTGGATGTTGAGCCTACATCCGCCGCACAGCGCGAGATGACGCGTATGGGGCATATCCGAATCGGCAGCGAAGAGTATCCGCGAGTCCAGATGTGGTCGATTAGAGACTATTTCGAGCAGCGCAGACCACACTTGCCCGGATTGGCCGATCCATATACGGGCGCACCGGCTCAGGAACTCCTGTTCCGGTGAGTCACTCGCCAGTGGGTGTGATGCTGTACGTGTAGGAAGGGTGCCGACCGGGGTATCATGCGGAAACCATCTGGCTGGCCTGAGCAGCCCGGATAACTCGCATGCTTTATCGGACTCTTCTTGCTCTGATCGCTACAGGCCTCGCAGCCATCGCTGCGGATCGGCCGAATTTCGTCTTTGTCTTCATCGATGACATGGGGTACGGCGACCTGAGTTGCTATGGCAACACTGACGTTGCGACCCCCAATATCGACCGCTTGGCCGCAGAGGGCATCAGATTCGAGCAGTTCTACGTTGCCTCGCCGATCTGCTCGCCATCAAGAGTTGGAATCACCACGGGCCAGTACCCGGCTCGGCACATGATTCATTCGTACCTGAACTCTCGCGAGCGCAACCGGGAACGCGGCATGCGCGATTTCCTGGATCCGGCAGCTCCTGCTATCGCGCGGACGTTTCGAGATGCCGGATATGCAACGGCGCACTTCGGGAAGTGGCACATGGGCGGGGGACGCGACGTCGATGATGCGCCGCTGCCGCAGGCCTACGGCTTTGACGAGTCGCTCGTATCGTTCGAGGGACTCGGGGATCGCATTCTGCCGCCAGGCGGTCTGTCGGAGCAGAGCAAGCAGCTCGGTCAAGGCACGATCCGCGATGTGCCCAAGCACGAGATGACCGAGATCTACGTGGATCGAGCGATCGACTTCATCCGGAGGAACAAAGACAGTTCGTTCTATCTCCACGTCTGGCTCAACGACGTCCATGACCGCTTCTTCCCGAAGGAGGAACTCCTCGCCAAGTTCGAGAAGTTTGCCTCGAATCCGTACCGGCAGCAGTACTTTGCGGTGATCGACGAGATGGATCGCCAACTGGGGCGGCTTTTCCGTGAGGTTGACAGCCTTGGCTTGAGCGACGACACGATCTTGGTGCTGGCCAGTGACAATGGGCCCACTGCGTGGAAGCGATATTACGACGAGGGCTACGATCCTCCGGGCAAGACGAACGGTTTGCGCGGACGCAAGTGGAGCCTTTACGAGGGCGGAATTCGCGAGCCTCTGATCGTCCGCTGGCCGGGCACAGCGCCCGCTGGCGTGACGAACTCCAAGTCCGTAGTCACCGCGGTTGACCTATTCCCCACCTTCTGTCGCCTAGCTGGAATTCCGGCGCCAGACGTGGAGTTTGACGGGATGGACATGAGCGGGGCGTTTCAAGGCGATGAGCCCCTACGGCAACAAGCGATCTTTTGGGAGTACGGCCGGGAGCCGAGCTACTTGCGCCCGGGACTGGAATCAGACCGCAGCCCTGCGCTCGCCGTCAGGGACGGCAACTGGAAATTGCTGATGAACCCCGATGGGGGCGGCGTGGAATTGTACGACTTCAGTTCAGGATTCGATGAGACCGCCAATGTAGCCGACGACCACGTCGATGTGGTGGCACGGCTCAAAGAGGCTCTGACTACTTGGTGGAATTCCATTCCGAAGGTGATGTGACCCAACCATGCGACCCATCATCGACGGCCACCTAGACATCGCTTGGAACGCCCTGTCCTACGACCGGGACCAACTCCTTGAGCTGGACCGCATGCGGGAAATCGAGGCCGGAATGAGCGGGAGTTCCCGAGGGAAGTGCACCGTGAGCCTTCCGGAGATGCGCCGCGCGAATGTCCGCGTGTGCCTTGGAACACTCCTGTGTCGCTCGTTCCCAGACGAGTTGCCCGACCTCAATGCAAACCTCGGCGAAATCGGCGAGCGCAGCCACGGACCGGTCATCCTGCGCGAAGATCTGGATTTCGCAAACCAGACTATTGCTTGCGCAGCGGCCCAGGGGCAGTTGGCCTACTACCGCCTGCTGGAGCAACAAGGGCACGTTCGCCTCATTGGGTCCGGCGACGAACTTGATCGACTCTGGGCCGATCCTGACGCCCCATTGGGACTGATCCTGAGCATGGAGGGCTGCGACCCGATCATCGAGCCGTCCCAAGCTCGTTGGTGGTTTGAACAGGGGCTGCGCACCGCCTGCCTAGCCCACTACGGGCCGAGCGCTTACGCGATGGGTACTGGCGGCGATGGCCCGCTTACCGCCAAGGGCAGGGAACTTCTGGACGAATTCGAGAGGCTTGGCCTCATCCTGGATCTGGTCCACACTGCCGACACCGCATTCGAAGAAGCACTCGATCTCTTTGACGGGGCAGTGTTTGTGAGCCACGGGAACTGCCGTGCGCTCGTTGAACACGATCGCCAGCTCAGCGACCGGCAGATCGCTGCTGTTGTGGATCGCGGCGGCGTGATCGGCGCGGTGATGGACGAATGGATGCTTGTGCCGGGATACGTCAGGGGAGACAGCCACCGTCCCCGGGCGTCGTTCGAATCAGTGGCCGCGCACATTGACCACATCTGTTCGATCGCCGGCGACACCGACCATGTTGCGATTGGCAGCGATCTTGACGGCGGGTTCGGAACCGAGCAGACCCCGGAGGGCCTCGAAACAATCGCCGACCTCCACAGAATCGCAGAAGCGTTGATCCAGCAGGGTTTTAGCGATTCACAAGTAAACCAGATTTTTAGCGGAAACTGGCTGCGATTCTTCCGCGAGTCCTTGCCGGATGGCCACCGGCGATCCGATGGCTGACGTGTGCGCCGGCCCACAGCAGCGCAGCTCTGACCAAGCGTCGTGACGCCCGCAAGGCCGCAAGCCACAGGGCAACGGGTGCGGAGCGCTTCCCCTAGTCAGGGGCCTACTCTACAGCTGACTTTACGCTGCGCCGCGTGCGGCCGCCAGCGCAGCGTCGTAATCCGGATGGTCTGTGACCTCGGGTACGTATTCCGCGTGGACGATGGTGTTGTGCTCGCTCACCACGAAGACCGCTCGGGACTCGATCTTGAGATCATCAATCATGGTGCCCCAGGCGAGACCAAAGTTGCCGTCCTTGTAATCAGACAGGGTGGTCACCTTGTCGACGCCCGCCGCGCCGCACCAGCGACCCTGGGCAAAGGGGAGGTCGCAGCTCACGCAGTACACGGCGACATCTTTCAAACCGGCGGCCTCTTCGTTGAAGCGCTTGATCTGGAGGTCGCAAACCGGCGTGTCGAGCGATGGCACGACATTGATCACCCGCACGCCGCTAGTGTCGGCCAGCTTGACGGGCGACAAGTCATTGCCGGCCAGGGTGAAATCCGGGGCGGCATCACCGGGGCTCAGCCCGTCTCCCTGCAAGTCAAATGGGTTGCCCTTCAAGGTGCATTGTCTGCTCATGTTGGTTCCTCGGTCTCAGTCGGGACAGAACCCCTAAGTTAGCAATTGTGCCGTGGCCAGGTCAATCGCTGGCGTATTCGCGTGGCCCGCCTATCACAACCTGCGAAGCGTCACAGGGAGGCTGCGGATCGGTCGTGGCGTCGCTTGAGCCCGACTTGCGCGCCGCGACTACGGGACTCTCTAGGCGTCGGGTCTCTCGCTGTACCAAGAGGTTGTTTCCAATGCCGCCGATGTTCTTGTGCTACCCGAACGATCCGGCTTATGGCGGGGCAGTCAACCACGACCACAATCGCTAACTCGTGGATTCTCCCTCATGCGCTGACCGGCCCACTTGACGCCTTCCACAGAATCACAATAGATTCAAGAGAGGAAGGCAATCCAACTACCGCATTCACGCCACCGAGCGCCGCCGCCAAATCCGTCCGACCGAACGCAAACATGTCCACTGCAACAGAAACTCGCAACTTCGAAGCCGAAACAAAGCAACTCTTGGATCTGATGATCCACTCCTTGTACACGAACAAGGAGATCTTCTTGCGCGAGCTGATCTCGAACGCGTCGGACGCGCTCGACAAGCTGCGCTTCAGGTCCTTGACCGAGCCCGATCTGATTCGCGAGGGCGAGGAACTGGAGATACGCCTCGAGGCCGATGCCGACGCCCGCACGCTGACGATCCACGACAACGGTATCGGCATGTCGCGCCAAGAGGTGATCGACAACATCGGCTCCATCGCGCGCTCGGGCACGCAAGAGATGCTGGAGAGCCTGCGCTCGCAGCAGGGCTCCGACAAGATGCCCGAACTGATCGGTCGATTCGGTGTCGGCTTCTACTCGGCCTTCATGGTCGCTGACCGGGTCGTGCTGGAGACGCGCGCGGCTGGAGACGACTCCTCGACGTTGTGGCGCTCCGAAGCTGACGGAACCTACACGCTGTCCGACGGCGACCGCCGGGGGGGCGGCACCAGCGTCACCCTGCATCTCAAGCCGGTGGACGCAGATGCTGGAATTGAGGACTTCACGAACGAGTGGAAGCTTGAGAGCGCCGTCAAGCGTTATTCCAACTTCATCGCCTACCCAATCCGCCAGCGGGTTCGCCGGGAAAAGCGGGAGAAGGACGAGAAGGGCATTGTCAAGCCGGACGGCAAGACGACCTACGTTGTCGATGACAAGACACTGAACTCAATGAAGCCGATCTGGACGCGCCCGGAATCCGAGGTCACAGAAGAGGAGTACAACGAGTTCTACAAGCACATTACGGGAGACTGGCGCGACGCCTCGCTCCACATCCGCTTCAAGGCCGAGGGCGTGTCCGAGTACGAATCCGTGCTATTCGTGCCGTCCGAACCTCCGCCGGACCTGTTTGTCTGGGACGCCGAGTACGGCTTGCAGTTGTACGCCAAGCGCGTGATGATCATGGAGCGGTGCGACACGGTCCTGCCACATTTCTTGCGGTTCGTGCGGGGCGTGGTGGACTCCTCCGACATTCCGCTCAATATTTCCCGCCAGACACTGCAAGAAAACCGGCATTTGACACGTATCAGCAAGTTCCTGGCGAAGAAGGTCTTGGACACATTGGCCAAGCTTCAGGGCGACGACGAGGAGAAGTACCTCGACTTTTGGGGCAAGTTCGGACGGGCACTTAAGGAGGGCGTCGACTACGACAGCGAGCACAAGAACCGCATCGCTCCCTTGCTGATGTTCGAGTCCTCGAACGATCCCAAGAAGTTGACCACCCTCAAGGACTACATCTCGCGCATGAAGGACGGCCAGGATGACATCTACTACATCACCGGCGAATCCCGGTCCATCGTCGCCAACTCTCCGCTGATCGAAGCCTTCATCAAGAAGGACTACGAAGTGCTCTTCCTGACCGATCCTGTCGACGAGTTCTTGGTGACTCGGCTGACCGAATTCGAAGGCAAGACGCTGCGCTCTGCGGGCAAGGGCGATTTGGACTTAGGCGCTGACACCGCCGAAGACGCCAAGAACGAGCGCAAGGATCAAGAACAGCGCTTCGGGGACCTGTTCGGTCTGCTCGGCAAGCATCTCGAGCAACACGTGAAGCAGGTACGCTTGTCGAACAGGCTGACGACTTCGCCGGCCTGCCTGACCGTCGACGAGCATGATATGAGCCCGCACATGGAGCGGCTGCTG
The DNA here is from genome assembly GCA_965207255.1 of Bryobacterales bacterium. Lineage (GTDB taxonomy): Bacteria > Acidobacteriota > Terriglobia > Bryobacterales > UBA6623 > VXMF01. Next base: position 5,928,119 of record OZ242276.1, read on the forward strand.
CGAATGTCCGGCCCGAACACCCCAAAACAGAAACGTATCCTTGAGGTGAACGGGACCCATGACCTTGTCAAGGGTCTGCAGGACCGGTTCGAAACCGACAAGGCCGACCCTGCCTTGCGCGAATTCGCCGAGCTACTGTACGGTTACGCAATGCTGGCCGAAGGGGCTGAGATAGAAGACCCTGGGCCGTTCACCAAGGCCCTCGAGGGCGTCATGATGCGGGCCATGTAGGGCACCGCTGGAAGCGTCATGGCGGCAGGCAGTTCAGAGGCAAGGTTCGCCATCGGCGAACTCGTACACCACAAACTATTCGGATACCGTGGCGTCGTGGTCGACGTCGACCCGATGTTCAGCGGGAGCGAGGAATGGTATCAGCAGGTCGCCCGCTCCCGACCGCCCAAGGACCAGCCGTGGTACCACGTGCTGCCGCATGGTACAAAGCACCAGACGTACGTGGCCGAGCGCAACCTCGAAAGGGACGCCACGGATGCCCCGATCGACCATCCTGGTGTCGACTATTACTTCGAACGGCTTGAGAACGGTGCATATGTGCGGCGGTCACAGGCCGTCCATTGATGCTGGCCGAGCAGCTACCCAAGCCGAATTCAACCCCTGGATCGCTGGAACCACTCTACGGCCCGCGCCAAGGCTGGCTGGACCGGTGCGGGGCGGAATCCGAGCTCTCGCCGGGCCTTGGAGCAGTCCGCGAACATTGGCCGGCGTGACATGCGCACGCCATCCAGTGGCACGCGAGGGGCCACGCCCGTGACTTGGGCCCATCCTGTGCTGCACGCCCCGGCGAGCCAAGCCGCGAAGTAGGGCAGTCTGAGTTGCGGGGCTCGGCGGCGGCTGGCAGCCGCAGTCAGTTCGAGGATTTGACGAAGAGACAGGTTCTCGGACCCGAGTATATAGCGCTCGCCCGGCCGTCCCTTCTCGGCTGCGAGCCAGTGACCGCGCGCTATATCGCGCACATCAACCACGTTCAGTCCAGTGTCGACATACGCCGGCATGCGCCCGTCTATGAAGTCCTTGATGATTCGACCCGTTGGCGTCGGCTTGAAGTCGCCCTCTCCGACCGGAGCGGTGGGATTGACGATGACCACGTTGAGACCGCGGCTGGCGTAGCGCTCGACCTCGCGCTCGGCCAAGAACTTCGAGCGCTTGTAGTGCCCGGTCATCTTCGCCAGCGAGGACGGAGACTCCTCGGTCACGGCAGAGCCGTCATCACTGGGGGCAATGGTGCCTATGGAACTGGTGTGGACGAAACGCTCGACGCCCGCCCGCAGCGCGGCCTCAAGCAAGTGACGCGTGCCTTGGACGTTGGCCGCGTACATCCGCTGCGGGTCCTTGCACCACAGGCTATATTCGGCGGCGACGTGGCAGACGGTAGCGCAGCCGCGTGCAGCCTCGGCCACGCCGGCTGCATCGCCCAAATCGCCGACGACGATTTCTGCATCGATGCCAGACAGGGTGGCCCGGTCGCTGGACGACCGTATGAACAAGCGCAGGCGCTCTCCGCGATTTGCGAGGAAGCGCGCCACGTGATTCCCCACGAAACCCGTTGAACCGGTAACTAGGATCATGGCATCGAAGAGCTGTCGCTGGCGGGAAGTTCCGCAGACTACACTGGAGAACTACAGGAGCCTCACTATGCGATTCAAGCACACCCGCACGGCCCGGGCCGCATCCGTTGTCGTAGCGCTACTGGCTTGGGCTTGCGCCCCGACCCAGACCGAACCCGAGAGCATGCGCTCGATCGAGACATCACAGTTCGGAGTGATCGAGGGCGAGCCGGTCACGCTCTTCACGTTGACCAACGCTTCGGGCGCAAGTGTCGGCATCATCGAGTACGGCGGCATCGTGGTCAGCCTCAACGTGCCGGACCGCGACGGCAACCTCGGCGACGTGGTCCTCGGCTTCGACACCCTGGACGCCTACGTGGCGGACACGCCATATTTCGGCGCGATCACCGGCAGGTATGCCAATCGAATCGCTGGCGGGAAATTCGAGATCGACGGCACGACCTACGAACTGCCCGTGAACAACGGACCAAACTCGCTGCACGGCGGCATCAAGGGTTTCGACAAGGTGATCTGGCAGGGAACGCCCAGCGAGTCAGGCGACGGAGTCTCGTTCTCCTATGTGAGCCAAGACAGCGAAGAGGGCTATCCCGGCAGGCTGGAGGCAACCGTGAGCTACACCTGGACGGACCACAACGAGTTACAGATCGACTATGAGGCCAGTACCGACAAGCCGACCGTCATCAACCTGACGAACCACTCCTACTTCAACCTCAAGGACGGCGGTGCCAGCCCTATCCTCGACCACGTGCTGATGATCAACGCCGACCACTACACGCCGGTCGACGCGACTTCGATCCCGCTCGGAGAGATAGCATCGCTGGATGGCTCGCCGCTGGATTTCCGTGAGCCAATGGCCATCGGCGCCCGCATCGGCGACGAGAACGAACAGCTAGGTTTCGGGGCGGGCTACGACCACAACTACGTCATCAGCCGTGACGCGGACGGGCTGGCACTTGCGGCTACGGTCAGCGAGCCGGAGACCGGCCGGGCGATGGACGTGCTCACGGCCGAGCCCGGGGTCCAGTTCTATAGCGGCAACTTCCTCGATGGCCACCACATCGGCAAAGGCCAGGTGGCCTACCAGCACCGCAGCGGGCTCTGCCTCGAGACGCAACACTACCCGGATTCGCCCAACCAACCGGACTTTCCGTCTACCGTGCTGCGTCCAGGCGAGACCTACAAGACCTCGACCGTTTACAAGTTCTACACGAGGTAGTGTCGTGAAGGCACTGAAGCTATTCACTCTTGCGACACTTTGCGTACCGGGATATTCCGCTGAAGACGCGCCTGCTCCAACGGGTGAGGCGATCGTCGATCCGAGTGCTCGATTCGAATTGCTGTACACACGCCCCGAGACCGAGGCGGGTGGTCTGACGGAGAGCCCCGCGGTCGCGCCGGATGGGTCGATCTATTTCTCGGACATCCTGCGTGGCGAGAACCACGGTCGGATCCACCGGTTCGATCCGGTCACCAAGATGATCGAAACCTTCGCTGCCAATAGCTACAAGTCCAATGGCCTGACGTTCGGGCCCGATGGCTACTTGTACGCCGCCGAAGGTGCTGACCACGGCGGACGGCGCATCTCGCGCTGGAACGTTGGGACCAAGGAGCGCGCCTTGGTCGTCGACAATTTCGGAGGCAAGCGCTTCAACTCTCCCAACGACATCACCGCCGACGATGCGGGCAATCTGTACTTCACAGATCCGCGCTACGTGGGGCACGAGCCGCGGGAGTTGCAGTGGCGGGCCGTCTACCGCGTCACGCCAAGTGGCGATGTGGTCGAGATCACTCACGACGTCACCAAGCCCAATGGGCTCGCACTGAGCCCCGACGGCCGGAAGCTGTATGTTGCCGAGACCAACAACGGCGGCGATGGCATGCCAGGCGTGGAGCCAGGCAATCGCGGCCCCATGCGAGTCTACGCCTTTCCGCTCGGGGCGGACGGGCTGGTTTCTGGCGAGCGGCGGCTATTTCACGACTTCGGCCCGAAATTTGGCTGCGACGGCATGACGGTGGACGAGCACGGCAATCTCTATCTGACCGCCCGCGAGCCATCCAAGCCCGGAATCCTCGTGCTGGACCCCAGCGGCGAGCAGATTGCCTTCCTGCCCACGTCGAAGGGCGTGAACGAGGAAGAGACGCCGCTCACGGAGGGGGAGAAGAAGGCTTTGGACGAGCCGCCCGGAACCCCGAGCGGCCTGCCGAGCAATGTTGAATTCGGGCTCGGCAAGGAAGCTAACTTCTTATATGTGACGGTGGACCAGAGCCTCTATCGCATCCGCTTGAAGGTGCGAGGCTACCATCGCCAACACGGGCGATGACCCTGGTCCGGGGTGTTCGCGGATGTAAACTAAGACTTGGCCATGGCCGGTCGGGGACGCTGCGTTGATCTCCCCGCTGGGTCGCCATTGCCGGGGCCGGCCCTGTCGCCGCAACACTTCGTCTAGTCATAGGGGCTGAGGGCTGCCGAACACTCGACGTTTCCCCGAGGCGCGAGCCCAGCAACGTGAAGAGAAGTCACCGAGCCCGGCCGCGATTGGCCGGATCGGGCAGAGAACTGGATGGAACAGCCACATGGCACGGGGCGGTGAAGCATGGACTTGAAGCGAACCTTTGGCTACGCGCCAGGCCTTTCTGCGGACAACCGCGCCCAGGAGTGCGACGAACTCCGGCGTTACGTGAAGCTGCGGCTGGCCGCCGGCGGGCTCATTTCGGACGATGCCGGGTTCACAGGGACCGCTGCCAGCTTGCTGGCGAACTACCGGGAGCAGGCTCGGCTGCTGCTCGACCACCGCTGCGGCGCGGATGAGCGCATCGAGGAATTCCTTGCCTCGCACCTTGCCGACGTGGACGACAGCGGCCGACGCTGGCTTCCCGGGCGCACGCTCGTGCTGGACCAGCACGGCATGGCGCGCGAACTCTCGATACCGGAGCACGGGAACTCATTCCAGTCCGCGTATGTCAGCTCTTACCGCGTCGCGAACGGGGTACTGCACAATCCTCGCAACGACCGGCGCACTACCAAGGGCACGTTCCACGTCACCGAAGGCGGCCTGCCGATTCCGGCGGACAAGAAAACGGTGCCAAAGCGGACGTTCGCAGCCCTCCTGCGGATTGCTCTGGATCCTCCCGAAACCGCGCTAGCCTTGCCCTTCGACCCGACTGCCAAAGGGTTCGTCTCGCTCTTGCTGCGACCGCTGGTCGCCCCTGGTATCCCGGGCTTCTCGCCTGCCCTTCGCATGGAGACTCGCTTCTTCGCGCCCGGCGGCTTGGTGAGCAATCTAGACTTCGTCGAATCGATCTTCGGCAATGCCGGCGATCCGTTCCTGCCCGAGAACGACTCCGGCCTCGATGTCGACGGCTGGAGCGGCCACACCGGAGCGGTGATCCTCGCCCCGCATTTGGAGTCGGTCACGAAAAAGCAGGTTGGCCTGCCCCACGTCCGAAACGCTACCGCACGCCAGCGGCGCGACGGCATGTGCTGGGAGGACGAGGGCGAAATCTACAACGCCGGCAGCCCGTTCAAGCTCACCTGCCGCACGAGGGACGGAGTGATTGTCACTCTGATCTCCGACAACTACTTCGGCTATTGCAAGAAGGAGGTCAAGACGCAGCTCAGCTACGCAGCGAACCTGCTGGGCAACATCGAGGAGGAGCACGCCGGCGGCGCGATAGCCTTCGCCAGCTACAACCACGGCGAGTCGACCCACGCTCACTCGAGCAAGTACGGCTCGATGACCCTGGACGCGGCGGCTAAGCGGTACCCGGGCTCGATTGATCTGCACCCGGACGGCTACGGGCGGGACAGGACCTTCCCGGACCTGTACTACATCCCTCAGAGCGCCGAGGTCAGCCTGCGCACGCAAGACGTGCGTTGGGTCAAGAACGGCCGGGAGCGTTCTCTGCCGCTGGCCCCCGGCAAGGTATACATGGAGCCGTCCGGCTATCGCATCCGGATGGAAAAGCACCCTGCCGCTCCATCTTGGCGGCTCCGTGGCACGGTTCCCGAGGGCGTCTCTTGCCACAAGCCCTGCACGGTCAGCGGAGGCGGAAAGAGCGAAATCAGCAAGTCCCTGCGGGACTACATGCTGTATGGCCCGGTATTCGTATCCGACGTGGACAAGGACTTCGATGCTGTGCAGGCAATCTTCGATCGCGACTACTCCGATCGCTGGCCGCAAGACTCGCCGTTGCGCAAGGTTTACGAGAGCAGGCCGAGCCGTCCTATTCTCGACAGCGCCAGGTCGCTCGGCAGCGTGATCAAGCTACTCACACCCTCCTCCCGCTACACCGACGAGTTCAACGCATGGCTGGACAGGATTCCCAACCACGTCTACTCGATGGTGCTGATCATCAAGCGGTTCTACAAGCCAGAGTGGGGGCCGGAATGGCGCGATCACTTTCGCGTCGATATCTTCAACGGCCTGCCAGGGCACGAATTGATTCACCACGACCGCAAGTTGGTCGGCACCTACCTGCGCGTCGGCGTGTTCGGCGAACAGACCTGGCGAACCTTCAAATGTCGGCAGGACTTCGTATCGGCGGAGAAGATCCAGACCGGGGACGACATCACCGCTTCGGCCGTGGTGCCGACGCGGCACTTGACGGGCTTGGCCACCCATGCGAACGGCAGTGTCAAATTCGCGGAGAACTGCGAATTCCGCCTGTTCCAGCGCCCCGACGATGCGATCCATCCGGGCTTGGACAAGCGCACCGAGGCTGACCTAGCCAAAGGCGGGGCGTTCCTCTCGAACTTCGAGCCGCTGTCCGGGGCCGACGTTCGCAAGATGGTCGAGAAGGTAGCCGACTTGGAGCGATTCAGCGAGCCGATGCGCGAGTTCCTCGTCAACGCGAACTCGGCACAGAACGGCCACGTAGTGTGCTCGGCTAACCCGCGTCTGATCGATGGCGTCCCGACCAAGAATCCGCGTTATCTCCAAGACCGTCCCGACATCGAAATACCGCTCGAGCGCTACGCCGCAGAGATGGGAGCTCGCCTCTCACGAGGCCTAGAGGAGCACCAGCCCGTGCATTTTCCGGTCAACGCGGTGATCGTCGGACGGAGGAACAACCCGCCTGACCCAGCGAACGGGATCCGCGGCCTGGCAGTCTACAACCCGATCCACTACCAAGAACTTCCCGAACTGTTCATGGACTTTATCGCGTCGCTGACCGGCAAGAGCCCATCGACAACCGGCTTTGGCAGCGAAGGCGCTTTGACCAAGGGACCGTTCAACGCGCTGCGTCCGGCGGCTGATCTCAACGCTGCCTTCGTGGGCTATGCATTGACGGGCTTGGGAGGCTATTCCACAGCTGCGGGACATATCGGCCCAGAGATCAAGATGTTGCACGACATCAGCCTCTTGGTGCCGGAGATTTGGTGCCGCATGTCGGCCGAGGAGCGAGACCCGCAATTCCTGATCGAGGAGGGCCTGCTCGAAAAGCTCGAGGACTACGAGTGCGCGGGGCAGCAGGTGCTCGCCAGCCGCTTGGGCTACCGGATCAATGCTGCGTTCACGCGGCGCTTCGTTGCAAGGGTCTTTGACAATCCCATGAAGGTCTTCGACGATCCGATCCTGCGCCCCGAGGTGCAGGATCCGGCATCGTTCGCTGACGGCATCCGGTACATCACCGAGGCCCACGCTTCGACGGCCCGGCTTTACTTCGAGGATGGCTCGTCAGACGCCGTTTGCCCGCCGGTCAGGGCGCTGCTGTCGATCATGGCGTTTGGGGAGCACGATGGCCTGAAAGTCGATTCACCGGAATTCCGCGAGATGTTCACACGGGAGTCGGTTCTGAGCAGCGACTGGTACTCGCGACGGCTCGAAGTAGCCCAGGCTCAAGGCGTCGGGCGGTGCAGCAAGGTGATCCGCCATATCAAGGCCACCCGGGCCGCGGACGTTACCGGCGAGATTGCGGCGAGGCTAGACTTGGAAGCCCGTGCAAGACACGCGCAGGAAGAGTACGAACGCGTCAGCCAGCCGGACTACCTGGACTTCCTCAAAGGCATGATCGGCGCCCAAGACTTCGGATAGGCCAGCTGGGCGGCCACGTCAGATCACGGCGCGGTCGGAACGCAGACCCGCCGGGACCCAAGCGGTTGGTCGCCGGCATCAAGCCCCCGTGCCTGCGATCTCCGGTCTGTGAGCTGGCGTGTTCTAGGCGCAGCGGCACGCTCGGGCGGGCGGGGAGTGCTGCTGGCGCGCAACCGAAGCAGGCCCTGACCAGTCAAACCCTATGCTACTCTTTGATTGTCGTCAGGCTGGTCACACATAGGGCCATTCTCGGCGGCTTGGTTGCGAGGCGGACATGCTCATCAAGAACCCGCGTGGCTGGGAAATTCCCGAGAGCCAAGCAATACCGGAAGACGTTTTCCATTCGCGCCGAAAAATCCTCAGGGGCATGGGTTTCGCAGGCGCGGCGAGCCTGCTGCCGACCGCGCTTCAAGGCGTAGGCGAAGACGAGTCGCTGTATCCCGCCAAGCGCAACACCAAGTACACCTTGGACCGTCCACTGACCGCCGAGGCGATCGCAATCGGCTACAACAACTTCTACGAATTCACCCTCGACAAGGGGCAGGTGCGGCACCAGATCGACCAATTCAAGATCGACCCGTGGGCTGTCAAGGTCTCGGGCTTGGTCAACAACCCCAAGACCTACGACATCGATGACTTGGTTCGGCGCTTCCCGCTCGAAGAACGGCTCTACCGCTTCCGCTGTGTCGAAGCTTGGTCAATGGCGGTCCCATGGACCGGATTTCCGATGTCGGCCCTGCTCAAGGAGGTCGATCCTAAACCCGAGGCTCGCTTCATCAGGATGGTCACCGCGCACAGGCCCGCGCAGATGCCCGGGATCATCTCGCAACCGCACTACGACTGGCCCTACGAGGAAGCGCTGACACTCGACGAGGCGATGAACGAGCTGGCGCTGTTCTGCACCGGGTTGTATGGCAAGCCGCTGTTCAAGCAGAACGGGGCACCGATCCGGGCGATCATCCCGTGGAAGTACGGCCTGAAGAACATCAAGTCGATCGTGGCGATCGAGGTCACCAAGAAACGTCCGCCGACGCTGTGGAACAAAGCTGCACCGACCGAGTACGGCTGGTATTCCAATGTCAACCCAAAGAAGCCGCATCCGCGCTGGTCGCAAGCTCAGGAGAAGCTGCTTGCCTTGGGGCCGGGCGGGTCGCTCATGTACTCGATGCGTCCGACGCTGATGTACAACGGGTACGAGGCATTCGTTTCTGAACTCTACACCGGGAAGGAATCCTGACCGATCGGCCGAGCCTCAGCTTGCCGGGCGACCGGTAGATCCAAAGCCAAAGCTGCCGTTGCAACCAATGCCTGACTGGGATCGCGACTGGGAACACGAGCCCGTCCTCGATGACGAGGCGCCAGTCGAGGAGAGCGCTTGGACCCTCCGCCAAGTGGTCATCCGCGTCGCGGCCCTCCTCCTGCTGTTCTCATTCCTAGGAGCCCTGTTCTTGGCGTTGCGCGGGATCGAGGACATCTTGGTCGTAATCGGCGTCCTGCTGGCGGTCGCGCTCGTCGCCAAGATCCTCAGGAAGCAGCAAGAATCCGAGCATCCCTATCGCTCGAAGGACCGCCCCGAAATCCACTAACCTCGGCTCGGCCTCCGTTCTATTCCAGCATGCGGTCTAACTCTGCCGACAGGCGATGCCTGGTGTCCTCGTGCGCGCGGTTGCCAGCCAGGTTCTTCCATTCCATGGGGTCGGCGTCGTGATCGTATAATTCTTCGCTTCCGTCGGCATAGCGAATGTATCTCCAGCGGTCCGTCCGGATAGCGTGATGCTTCCCTTGGCGCGTAGTCATCGCTGACGTGCTCCTAGCCGCTGCCGGATCCCGCAGCAACGGAACCAGACTCTCACCGTCCAAGTCGGCTGGCGGATTCAGCGAGGTCAATTCTGCGAGCGTCGGGTACAGGTCGATTAGACTGACTGCTCGCTGCGAGACGGTGCCAGGCCTTCCTACGCCGGGCCAGCGGACAATGAGCGGCACGCGGGTTGATTCCTCCCAGAGCGTGCTCTTGTGGTACTTCTGCTTCTCGCCGATGTGATAGCCGTGGTCTGAGAACAGGACCACGATGGTGTTGTCGTTGTACTTGCTGGAGCCCAAGGCGCGCAGGACACGGCCGATCATCGCGTCCGCGAAAGTGACCGCCGAGAGGTACCCTTGCGTCGCGGACTGGAGGGCATTGTGCTTGCGGATCATGGCCTCATAGTTGTTGGCGGATCGGATGTGGCCCTGAGCGATCTGCGGCACGTCGTCAAGGTCTGACTCGAGAATCGTGGGCAACTCCACGTCCGCCAGCGGGTGCTCGTCGAAGTACTCGCTCGGGGCGTATTGGGGATCGTGCGGCCTGTAGATCCCGACCGCGAGAAAGAATGGCTTTTCGTGTTCGGCCCGCAGCTGGCGTACCGCCCACTTTGAGATTTGGCCATCCTCGGTCACGTCGGCCTTGAAGTCGATCGGGCCCCAGTCCCAATGGTGATTAATGCCGTTCCTGTGCGTGTCGATCAAAACCGGAGCCATGGGCAGCTGGATCGTCTTGGCGGGGAAGCGCTCATCCCAAGCCTCCGGCTGGCCGAAGCCGCTGCGTCCCGCGTAGGGAGCACCTTCGGCATGAGTCAGAGCTCCGCGCCATCCTCCGTGATTGGCATGGAATATCTTGCCCGCGGCTGCAGTGAAGTAGCCATTGCGGCGGAAGAATTGCGGCAGGGATTCGGAGCTGCTCAGCGAGTCGAACTTGCGCCAGTCGTCCATGTTGCCGACCACCCCCGTCGTGGTCGGGCGCTTACCGAACAGCAGCGCTGTGCGGGACGGATTGCACAACGGCGCAGCGCAGTGAGCGTTCGAGAACAGCACTCCCTGCCGGGCCAGGCTATCGATATTGGGTGTCTGCGCTTGGGGGTGTCCACCCATGCAGCCCACCCAGTCGTTGAGATCGTCAACTGCGATCAGCAGGACATTCGGACGGTCTTGGGCAACTGTGGCAAGCGGCAGCAAGACCCAAATCAACGCAAGGCGCAGCGACATGGCACCATTCTATGTTGAGATCCGCGGGTGAACTCTTGATTCGAGCCGGAGGAGCGTCGACGGGTGCGATCGCATTGCTGGCTCATCGGCAAGACTAGTGATGCACTCCAGATCTGATCGAGCTCGCGACTTCCATCGGAAAGCGGTGTGCGGCGACCAAAAGGGCGTAATGGGGTCGCGGCCGATGTCGAAGGCCGCTGACCTGATCGACGACGGCACATTTATTGGTGAAATGGATCCAGCGTATGTTGACCAAGCTCACGATCCGAAACTTCAAGCGCTTCGGTAGTGTCGAGATCGAACTCGGCAGTCCTGTTGTCTTCTTCGGCCCGAACAATTCGGGAAAGACTTCAGCCCTGCAAGCTTTGTCCCTCTGGAACATCGGGCTCAGGCGCTGGAACGAGAAGCGATCGGGCAAGACCACCCCAGAGAAGCGCCCGGGCATTACTGTCAATCGCCGGGACCTCGTCTCGATTCCGATTCCTGACGCCAACCTGCTGTGGCGTAATCTTCACGTTCGCAACGTTCAAAGGATCGATGGGCAGCAGCGCACGAGCAACATACGAGTCGAGATTGTCGTCGAAGGTATCGCGAACGACCGACCTTGGACTTGCGGGCTGGAGTTCGACTATGCAAACGAAGAGTCGTTCTATTGCCGGCCGCTTCGTACCGCTGAAGGCAAGACTCCGGAGCGTATGCCGGTTCCAGACGAAGCCGGACGAGAGCGGTTCGCGTTTCTGCCGCCTATGTCGGGACTTGCGGCGACGGAAACGCGAATCGCGCAGGGCGCTGTGGATGTGCGGATGGGGGAAGGGCGCACGGCGGAGGTGTTGCGTAACCTTTGCTTCCAAGTTCACACAGAGCAGGAGGAAGACTGGACACAGTTGACGAAGCAGATCAAGAACCTGTTTGGAATAGAAGTCGAACCGCCGCGTTACATGCCTCAACGCGGCGAGATCGTTATGAGCTACATCGAGCGCGGGACGAGGCTTGACATGTCCTCGGCCGGCCGCGGCATGCAGCAAACCCTCCTCCTTCTGGCCTACATGTACGCGAATCCCGGTGCGGTATTGCTCTTGGACGAACCCGACGCGCATCTGGAGATTCTTCGCCAACGTCAGACCTACCGCCTGCTGGCCGATGTGGCGCGAGCGAGCAAGAGCCAAATCATAGCCGCAAGTCATTCCGAGGTGCTGCTCAATGAGGCAGCCGGCCGGGATCTAGTCGTGGCTTTCGTGGGCCAGCCACACCGCATCGATGACAGAGGAAGCCAGGTGCTCAAGGCGCTGCGAGAGATTGGTTTCGAACAGTACTGTCAGGCTGAGCAGACCGGGTGGGTGCTTTATCTCGAAGGCCCGACAGATTTGGCAATTCTGCACGCATTAGCGAGGCGGTTGAGACATGAAGGGGCATTGCAAGTGCTTGAGCGGCCATTCGTCAAGTATGTCGAGAACAAGCCTGCTGCGGTTCGCGAACACTACCACGGGCTGCGAGAAGCGGTCCCCCAGCTACGCGGGGTCGTCGTATTCGATCGGCTAGAGCGCGAGCCCGGGGACATGGGCCTGGTTGAATGCCTCATTTGGAGGCGTCGTGAAATCGAGAACTACTTATGCGCACGTACCACCTTGGAGGCCTACGCAAGAGCTTCGGCGATCGAAGCCGCGAGCGGCCCACTGTTCGTAATCGAAGAATCGGATCGACGCTTAGCCGCGATGCGCCAAGCGATCGATGAAGTCTCGTCCGCGCTCCAGACACTTGGCAAGGGATCTCCTTGGGACGCGAACATCAAGGCTAGCGATGACTTCCTAAAGCCCCTTTTCGAAGGGTATTTCGGAACGCTCGGCCTACCGAACCTCATGGCGAAGAAGAACTTCTACGAATTGGCCGAATACGTCCCCGACAACGAGATCGACCCCGAGATTTCAGAGAAGCTGGATGCTATCGTGCGCGTTGCGGAAAGCGCCGAGCCACCTGAGAATCCTTCGTGAACTTCGCGCCGGATGCGGCTGTTCCATCCCGACATGCGTGACCAAGAGCATCCGTTGATTCGTGATCGGTTTCACAGACGACGCTCCCACGGCATCGTCTTCAAGTAGCTTTAGCGGCGGTCAGTTCGATGTTGCCGGAGGTGCTCGGAAAGTCCGCTGAGTGCACGGCCGCACGAAGTAGTGTTGGTTCTGGACGGTCCGACGCTCCGCTGTTGACCTCCGCTCGCTTGGCAGCAGTTTGCGCATTGTCCGACTCCGCGCCGTTCAAGCGGAACAGCCGGAAGCAGGCCAGGGCAGAGTCGAGCGATGGCAAGGCTACACTTGTACGTGATGGCGAGACTTACGCGGCGGGACTTCTTGGCCGGTTCGACGGCGGCGGTTGCGGCTTCGTGCGGCAGTGAGCATAGCGCACCCGAGGCTCCGCCAAACATCTTACTGGTCGTGCCGGACCAACTCCGCTACGACTGGACTGGCCTAAACCCTGACATTGGCGTGCGCACGCCGCATCTCAATGCACTGGCGGCCCGAGGAGTGAACTTCGAGAACTGCTATTGCGCATCTCCGCTTTGTGCGCCGTCACGAGCCTGCCTGGCCGGGGGCCGGGAGTACGACCGCTGCGGCGTTCCCGACAACAGCCTCAACTACCCGCTGGATCAAGTCACCTACTACACATTGCTTCGGCAAGCAGGCTATCACGTGATGGGGTGCGGCAAGTTTGACTTGCACAAGCCGGAGCCGAGTTGGGGCGTGGAAGGGCAACACCTGCTGCAGGAGTGGGGCATTTCCGCGGGAATCGACAGTGCTGGCAAGTGGGACGCAATCCGCTGGGGCATGGACGAGCCCTGCGATCCCTATACGGCGCACTTGCACGACACGGGCCGTGCGGAGATGCATCGCATTGACTTTGGCAAGCGCAATGAAATCGGCACATTCGCGGCGACTTTCCCGACTCCTTTGCCAGAGGAGTCCTACTGCGACAACTGGATCGCAGCCCAAGGCGTGCGCCTGCTGCGAGAGGCGCCGCGAAGCCAGCCGTGGCATTTGGCGGTCAACTTCGCCGGACCGCACGAACCGGTCGACATCACGAAGAGCATGGTGAGCCTCTATCGCGATGCAGACTTTCCGCAGCCGAACCGGAACACCGAGTTCACACCCGAGAAACACCTTGAGATCCGCCGCAACTACGCCGCCATGATCGAGAACATTGACGCGTGGATGGGCAAATTGCTGGCCGAGGTCGAAGCGCGCGGGGAACTGGACAACACCTTGGCAGTCTTCACCAGTGACCACGGCGAGATGCTGGGTGACCACGATCTGTGGATGAAACGCTTGCCCCAGCAGGCTTCGGTGGGCGTTCCGCTTGTAGCGGCCGGACCCGGCGTGCGGAACGGCGTATCGACTTCAGCCTTGGCCAGCATGATGGACCTCGCGGCGACATTCCTCGACTACGCGGGAATCGAGGTTCCGTCTGGGATGGACAGCCGGTCTCTGCGGCCGGTGCTGGAGGGCATGTCAGAGGATCACCGTGAATTCCTGTTGAGCGGCATGGACCCGTGGCGGTGTGTCACCGACGGGCGTCTGAAGCTCGTGCGCGGCTATGCGGGCGGCAAGGCGCAGGGCGGCAGTGGCATCCCGGTGTATCCCGAAGGCGATTCGGCGGCCGCGCCATTGTTGTTCGACATCCAAGAAGACCCCTTTGAAAACCACAATCTCGCCGATAGCGCACCGAGCGATGTGGCACGATTGACCGCCGAGTTGCACGGGATGATAGGCGTTGCGTGATGGCAGAGGAACTGTGCATCCCCACGGGCCCGTACTCTCGGCACATCCTGTTGTGTGCGGACCAATCCAACCCGAAGTGCGCCCCGCGGAGTCTAACGCTCGATGCCTGGCGGAAGCTCAAGGACCGGCTCAGCGAGATGGGCTTGGCCCATGGTGACGGCTGCGTCTACCGCTCCAAGGTCAATTGTCTGCGCGTCTGCGAAAAGGGGCCCATCGCCGTTGTCTATCCGGATGGCACTTGGTACCACTCGGCGAGCGGGAAGGTGCTGGAACGAATTCTCGTCGAGCACCTGCGCGATGGCAATCCGGTCGAAGAATACATCTTCGCCCGGAACCCGCTGCCGCAGCCGACAGACCAAGCACTGGGCCGCTCGAGCTGAGTTCCTTGTTGCTTGAACCAGCGACACGTTGGTTGAGGAGCTACGCCAGCAGGCCTGCGACTGCCATGCCACCAAGCGCCGACTGCCCGCCCACAGGGCCGAGCTGCGCCCCTACCAACCGGTGTTCCTCGGCGACGATCTGTACTGACGAAAGCCGCAGTGCCAACTCGTCCGCGCCCCCGGAGCAGGCATCAGCGTCCATGTGCGATGCCTCCTATTCGCCGGAGACCGGGTAGCGACTCCCGGTCTCGGTGATCGGCTGTTGTATGCAGCGAAAGACCTCACAAACGGGTTCCCGCGGGTCTGACGCAAAGCGGCGTAGCATATTGGAATCTGCTATTCTGCATCAAAGGCAGGCTGCCATGAATGGTGATGAAGTCCGGCGTAGCGTCTGGAACGGCCTTTTAGATGCAGAACGGCAAGTTCGCTACTACACGAAGCTGTTCGACAAGCACAATGCTTCCCAGTCTCGTGTTGACAATGCACTAGCAATTTCCGGGAGCCTAGCGATCGCCTCCCTAATAACGCAGTTCTGGACCCAAGCTCCTGCTGTTCTTGGGGGTATCGCTGCGGTGCTGTCCGTCTACAGCCGCATAGCAAAACATGCAAGCAAAGCGGCAAGGCTAGATTCGATCCGGGTCGAGTGCGCAGAATTGCAGAACCAGTTTGAATCTCTCTGGGCTCGTGTCCAAAGCGATCTCGTCGAAGACGAGCAGGCATTGGAACAAGTGTATGAATTGCAGAGCGGTCTCCGTTCTGCGACAGACAAGGCTGCCCTAATAGGCATCTCCGTGGACGATGTCGCGAACAATGCAGCTTGGACGGAAGCGATACAAGCGAAGGAAGGACAGTATGCCGAAAGCTAATGGAGGAAGCCGTGATATCAAGGACTCTTCGTATCCCCCGCGGCCCACGCATCCGGCGCCGCCACCTCCACCGCCGCCGCCCAAGAAAGGCAAATAATAGAGAGACGCCACTTTAGTTTCGTCAGCGCCCTAGACTAGGGTCGAGCAGAAACCTGCCATTTCGGGAGGATCTCGCCTTCACGCAGTCTATCGGAGCAGTCGTGCTCCCGATGCGAGTCCGTTACTTGGGGACCGCGTCGAAACCGATGCTCCAGAAGGCGTACCACGCAATAAGTTGAAGCCATTCCGGGGACCGATCAAGAACTTGCTGGTGATTGATCACGCCAATATAGAGCGTTTTTTGGCGAGCGGGCGCGGCAGAAGGGTTTGAATGAGGCAAGGGTGTGCAGGCCGCGCCGGTTGCTAAAAAACGTATTGGACTGAACCGCCGCCGAGGCTCTGGGCTATGGGCGTTAATCGGGCCGGCGGTGGTAGGGAGTGCGGTTGGTGGGAACTCTCTGCGGTGGCGGGGGCGGTCAGCCAAGGCGTCGGCAGGCTCTGCGGGAAGCCAGAGGCAGCCTCGCAGGGGGTGCGCAGGGGCGTCCGGGAGAGCAGCATCGTGGCGGTCGGGACCCGTCGGCGCAGGGGTGCCGTAGCGACGGCTAAGGCGCGTCGGCGCGGGGCTGGAGAGAGTCGGGTGGGATGCGTCACGAGGTGTCCGGAGGGGCCCTCAGCGACACGTCAGTGGGCCATGCGTCGATGACCAGCATCGCGCCGCGCCCGCAGGCCGGGCAGTCGCGCAGGGAGCGACCGGTGAGTTTCTCGTACAGGGCCAGAGCAGTCGGCTTGGGTGCTTGGATCGGCTCGGGCACGGCCAGCAGGCGGCGGCACAGGGCCAGGCGTTCGCGGCAGGGAGCGGCCAGGAATCCGTAGTAGCGGATGCGCCGGAAGCCCCGCGGCAGCACGTGCATCAGAAAGCGCCGCATGAACTCTGCCGCTGCGAGGCTGGCGCACTTGCGCTTGTTGTGATGGCGGTAGTCGCGCCAATGGAAGCGGACACGGCCCTGCTCAATGGACACGAGGCGGTGATTGGCGATGGCCACGCGGTGCGTGTAGCGGGCGAGGTAGGCGAGCACGCGGGCGGGGCCGTCGAAGGGCGGCTTGGCGTAAACCACCCACTCGCGCTGGCGCAGCGCGCGCAGCCAGCGCTGGAAGGCGGGGGGCTCGGCCAGCGGGCCCTGCAGGGTGAGTTCGCCGCGCAGGAAGGCGGCCTCGAGTTGGCCCAGGTAGAGGCTGCGGAAGCGCCGCGAGAGGACGCGCACGGGCAGGAAGAAGCCGGGGCGACAGGCGATCCAGCGTTGCCGGTCGGGAGACAGGCCGCCGCCGGGCACCACGCAATGCAGGTGGGGATGGAACTGGAGTTGCTGGCCCCAGGTGTGTTGTTTCCCAAACTAATTCGATAGATCGTCGCTTTTTTGTGTCACATTATCTCGGGACGGATTGGATGAGAAAGCGAAGGAATGTGGGACGGATGTTGACTCCCTATTGCTTCCTGCAGTAGCCGCGGAGGCGCGCCTCAGGGTGCCATTTGCGGTAGCGCGGCCAACGCGCTTGGGCAGCAAGCCGCTAGGTGCCTGCGAGGTCGGCGCTGAGGTTGGATGCGGGCCGCCGAGCGGTCTGTGCAAGCAGCACTGCACAGCGGATTGCGCTCGGCGGGCTGGTCGGGTGAAATAAGATGGCCCGCGCGATTCGAGGTCGCCGGGCCCGGACGGCGTATCCAGCTCCTATACGACACCGATCTCACCGCCGCAGACTACGTTAAGCGCAAAGCGTGGTGGGATGCAAGTCCGCCTGCGTGTCCCTACCACCCGCAGGGCGGCTGTGGCTTGGTGGGGCATGGCACCTACGGGCGCAAGTTCCCGCATGGCGTGCGCGTGCGGCGCTTCCTGTGCCAGCAATCGGGGCAGACGGTCAGCCTGCTGCCGAAATGCCTGGCGGCGCACTGGAGCGGGACGCTGGCCGAAATCGAGCGGGTGGCGCGCGCGGCCGCTCAGGCCGCCAGCCAGCAAGCGGCGGCCGAGCAGTTGAGCGCGGAGTACATCGGCCCGGCCGGGGCGTTGCGCTGGCTGCGGCGGCGGGTGCGGGCGGTGCGGGCGTTCTTGCGGGCCGTGGGGACGGTCTGCCCGCAGCGCTGCGGGCAGCTGGAGCCGGACTTGGAGGCGTTCTCGGAGCGCCTCGGCGGGCAGCCGGTGCTGGCGCAGCTGCGGGTGCTGGCGGGGCCGTCGCTGAGCTCGCTGCCGGCCCCGGTCGGCTTCCAGCGGCGGTGGAATCCGGCGGGCAACCACGCTCCGGCCCACGCCCCACACGCGCAGGGGCTAGACCCGCCGCCGGCCAGCGCCTAGCTTGGGGCAAAAGGGCCGCCCGAGCGCCCGCCCCAGGAGGAATTGGCATGACCGACAACCCCGAAGACCGCCGCCGCGCAGTGGCCCTGTTCCGCTACAGCGTGATTGCGGAGGCGGTGTCCCTGCCGCCCGGCTCGCCCGAGCGCAGGCAGCTGCTGCGGGCCAAGGCCCAGCGCGAGTACGAGATCCCCGGCAGCCGCCGCACGCGGGTGGCCTTCGAGACCCTGCGCGACTGGCTGGCGCACTACGAACGCGGCGGCTTTGACGCGCTGTACCCCAAACTGCGCACCGACCGCGGGCGCGCCCGGCGGCTGCCGCCGGAGGTGGCCGAGCTGCTGGTGCAGATCAAAGAGCGGTCACCCCATCTGGCGGTGCGCGAGGTCATCCGCCAGGCCCGCTCGCAGGTCCCGCCGGAGGTGCGCCTGGTGCCGTCCAGCATCCACCGCCTGTTGCAGCGCGAGGGGCTCATTGGGCACAGCGCCGCCGAGCCGGGCGGCTCCAAGGACCGCCGCCGCTTCGCCTACCAGGCGGGCGGGGAGCTCTGGATGAGCGATGTCCTGCACGGCCCCAAGGTCGGCTGCCAGGGCAGCGACCGGCGGCGGCGCGCCAAGTCCTACTTGATCGCCTTCCTGGACGACGCCACGCGCCTGGTGCCGCACGCCGCCTTCACGCTCTCGGAGAATGCCGCCACGTTCCTGCCGGTCTTCAAGCAGGCCCTGCGCAAGCGCGGCCTGCCCACGCGCCTGTACGTCGACAACGGCAGCAATTACCGCTGCCAGCACCTGGCCGTGATCTGCGCCACGCTCGGCATCCAATTGATCCACGCCAGGCCTTACCAGCCTCAAGGAAAGGGAAAAATCGAGAGATTTTTCAGGACCTGCCGGGCACAGTTGCTGCCCGCCCTCAACGACGCCGACACGCTCTCGCTGGACGCGCTCAACGCGCGCCTCGCCGTCTGGGTCGAGAGCGAGTACCATCTCAGCCCGCACCGCAGCCTGGACGGCGACACGCCCCTGCAGCGCTGGGCCAAGGATGCCGCCAACATCCGCCAGCTCAACCCGCAAACCGATCTCGACAGCCTCTTCCGCTTCCGTCTCAAGCGGCGCGTCAACAAGGACCGCACCGTCAGCCTCAACGCCACCCTCTACGAGGTCGAGGCCGCCCTGGTCGGCGAGACCATCGTCCTGCTGCACGACCCCAGCCTGCCCCGCCTGCGGCCGATCCCCGTGCTGCACGACGGCCGCCCGGCCGGTCAGGCCACGCTGCTCGACGCTTACGCCAACACGCGCGTGCGGCGCACGCGCGCCAGCGAGCGCCCGGCCCAGCCCGAGCAGCCCGCGCCGGAGCCGCCCAAATCCCCCCTGCAACTGCGCAACCTGCGCGCCCGCAAGCCGCCGGAGAACGACTGATGTACCTGTCCCACTTCGCCCTCACCCAGTTCCCCTTCGAAGCCTCCCTGCACCACGACCAGCTGTTCGCCTCCCGGGCCGCCGGCGAGACCGAGTCGCGCCTCCAGCACTTGGTCGAGCTGCGCGGCATCGGCCTGCTCACCGGCGAGGCCGGCTGCGGCAAGACCTCGCTCTGCCGGCGCGTCACCAAAGCCTTGCACCCCGGCACCCACCGCGTGCATTACGTAGCCCTGTCGACCGGCTCGGTGCTCGACACCTACCAAGCCATCGCCTGGGAACTCGGCCTGGCCACCGTGCGCACCAGGGCCGCCGCCTACCGCGCCATCCGCACCGAAATCTCGCGCCTGGCCGGCGAGGCCAAGCAACTCCCCGTGCTGGTCATCGACGAGGCCCACCACCTGCGCAACGACGTGCTCGAGGACTTGCGCCTGCTGACGAATTTCCAGATGGACGCCGAACACCGCCTGTGCCTGCTGCTGGTCGGGCTGACCGAACTGCGCCGCCGCCTGTCGATGGCCGTGCACGCCTCGCTGGCCCAGCGCCTGGTCGTGCGCCAGCACCTGGCCGGCCTCGAGCGCGACGAACTCGAGGCCTACCTCGCGCACCGCCTCAAGCTGGCCGGCTGCCAGCTGCCGCTGTTCGAGGCCCCCGCCCTCGAAGCCCTCTTCCAAGCCTCCCGCGGCCTGCCCCGGCAGGTCAACCGCTACGCCCACTACGCGCTCATCGCGGCCGCCCTCGACCAAGCCCGCACCGTCTCGGCCGAGCATCTCCAGAGCGCTTGCCAGGAACTCGCACCGTGATCCGCAAACACGCCCGCCAGCCTTGGAGCGCCCGCGCCGACGCCGTCCGCCAAGCCCCGCTACTGCCGCTCGCGGAGCAGCTCGGCTACCGCCCTGACCCGCGCAACCGCGCCCGCTGGAAACTGCCCGGCTCGGTGCTCAGCATCCAGGGCGCACGCTTCTTCGACCACCGCCGCGGGCGCGGCGGCGGCGGGGCCATCGACTTGGTCATGCACGTGCGTGGCTGCCGCTTCCGCGAGGCCGTCGAATTCCTAGAACAGAGCAGCGTCGGCCCGCACGCCGCAGCCGCCCCCTGCCCCTCGCCCGCGCCGCCTGCCAAGCTCCGCCTGCCGCCACCCCACGAGCGCCTCTGGCCGCCCGTGCGCGATTTCCTGCGCACCCAGCGCGGCCTCGCCGACGACTCGCTCGAGCTCTGCCATCGCCAGGGCCTGCTGTACGCCGACGCCCGCCAAAACGCCGTCTTCCTGTGTCGCGATGCCGGCGGCCAACCCGTCGGCGCCGAACTCGTCGGCACCCGCCCCGCGCCCGACGGGCGCACCTTCAAGGGCCTCGCCCCCGGCTCCCGCAAGGCCCGCGGCGGCTTCTGGCTGCCGACCCCCGATCTCCCCGTCGACGCCCTGCTGCTCGTCGAGAGCGCTCTCGACGCACTTTCCGCGGCCCGCCTGCTGGGACCCTCCCTGCCGCCCGACACGCTGGTCGCCTCCAGCGCCGGCGTGGCCCTCTCGCTGCCCCCTTGGCTGCACGCCTTCCAGCCGCCCCTGATCCTGTGCGCCTACGACGCCGACCCGCCCGGCGACCAAGCCGCGGCCGCCCTCCAACGCCAGCTCCCCAACTGCCAGCGCCTCCGCCCGACCGGCGCCAAGGACTGGAACGAACTCCTGCGCCGCCCGACCACAGCTGCCTAGCTGCGCTCCCCGCCGGTTGCCCAACTGCAGCCCTGTACTGCTACTCGAAAACTCCTCCAGTCCACCCCCACTGCTGCTACCTCCCCCTCGCAACGCAGCCTTGTGCTACGACTTCAAAACTCGCCGTCGATCCCGCGCCGGCCTCCACCCAGATTCCTCTCCATTCCTTCCTGCAGAGGCGGATCTATTTGCGAAACCCCCGCTTCTGCTGCAGAAATAATCTGAGAATCGCCTAGCGGAACAATTTGAGAAACAACAGGTGTGCAGGACGGCGAGCAGGCCGATGCCGGCGCCGAGGTGCTTGGGGTCGGCGGCGATCTCGCGCAAGGTGGCGGAGGCGGCGCGGAACAGCATCGCGAGCAGCAGCTTGCGGTTTTGCAGGACGAGCGCGCGCAGGGGGGCGGGCAGTGTGAACACGATGTGGAAGTACTGGCAGGGCAGGAGTTCGGCAACGCGGTCAGAGAGCCAGGCGGCGCGGGCCGCCCACTGGCACTTGGGGCAGTGGCGGTTGCGGCAGGAGCGGTAGAAGAAGCGGCGGTGGCCGCAGCGGTCGCACTGCTCGACTTGGCCGCCGAGGGTGGCGGTGCGGCACAGCAGGATGGCGGTCATGACCCGGCGCTGGATGGTGGTCAGGGCTAGCTCGCGCTCGGCGAGGAAGTCGCGCCCGTAGCGGCGGAAGACGTCGGCGACCTCGCAGGCGGGGCGCTTCATGCCGACTCGGCGGCCAGGCGGTCGAACGGGCTGGTCACCGAGGCGACGTCGCAGGCGGCGACATGCAGGTAGCGGCTGGTGCTGGCGATGCTGCGATGGCCGAGCAGGAGTTGGATAGCGCGGACATGGGTGCCGGACTCGAGCAGATGGGCTGCGAACGCATGCCGCAGTGAGTGCGGCGTGACCCGCTTGGCCAGGCCGCTGCGCCGCAGGCCGTCGCGGCAGGCGGCCCGGACGGCTTCCGGGCTGATGTGGCGGCTGGAGTCGGAGCCGGGAAAGAGCCACTCGCCGACCGGTCGGGTGCGCAGCCAGTAGTCGCGCAACTGCTCCAGCAGATGCGGTGACAGCATGACGTAGCGGTCCTTGCCACCCTTGCCGTGCGCGATCCGGATCAGCATGCGCTGGCTGTCGATGTGGGCCGGGCGCAGGCTGACGGCTTCGGAAATGCGCAGGCCGGCTGCGTAGCAGACGGTGAGGACGCTGCGGTGGAGCAAGTTCGGGACAGAGGCGAGCAGTTGCCCGACTTCCTCGGGGCTCGGCACGACGGGCAGGCTGGCCGGCAGCTTGGGATGCGGCAGGACGCGGTCGAGGTTCCAGTCGCGCTGCAGGGTGGTGCCGTAGAGGAAGCGCAGGGCGCAGACCTCGACGTTGATCGAGCTCGGGTGCAGGCGCTTGTCGGTGGCGAGGAACACTTGGTAGCTGCGGACCTCGTCGGGCCCGAGCAATTCCGGCGAGCGGTTGAAGTGGCGCGCGAAGCGCTGGACGGCGCGGATGTAGTTGTCGCGGGTGCAGGCGGACAGGTTGCGGACACACATGTCCTCCGACATGCGACGGCGAAGGGATGTCATGGGAAGCCTCCTAAGCGGGATGAATGGGATGCGCTGCACTGGGCAGCAGTTCCATGCTTCCTCACCCGGAGCTGCCGTGCAAGTCGACGACCTTGAGGCGGTGTCCGTTCAGAACGGACCTATTGAAGAAGGGCGACGCGCTATCGATCCGCCACCGCTACCGCGTAGCGGTTTAGTTCAATGGCGATTGCTGCAAGTGCGCGTAGCGGCCCCTCAATCTCTACCCACGTTGTCTCTGGCTTATAAAGCAGAGCCCCGTAGGCCTGCGAACCAACTCAACATATAGCGGAGAGCCGGCACGTCAGAGGATTTCTTCGGGCTTGGAGGGATGGTCGGCGATCCTTGGGAAGTCCTCTTCGAGCGGTGCCAACTTCGCCAACTGCTGCCAAAGTAGGAGAACGTCTTACCGGTTCGGGGAGGAGGCGATCATCGTCACGGCGGATAATGACCTCGCTACCGGCGAGTTCAAACTCGCGTGGGATTCGTAGGGCTTGGTCGCGTCCGCTCCGAATGAGGCGTGCGTGGCGAACCGACTCCGTTCTCTTGGATTTGCGCCTCGGCAAATGTCCAGCATTTGTCGATCAAGGTTCCGCTGTCAAGCGGTTGTCGTTGAAGTCCAGCAACTGTAAATGGAGGGGCTCACCTAGACTGCGGAGAACCGACTGGAGTTTGAGAGTGCCGTTGCGGGCGACGGTGAAACTGAAGCAAGGACGAGGATTGAAAAAGGAAGTTGGCGGGGCCGCAGGCGTCGGCTTGGCGGAAGTTGTCGAGAAGGGAATCGAGAACGCGGGCTATGTTTCATGATGTAGAGCGGCTGTCGCAGAGTTAAGCTTCCCCGAACAGGCCCTTGATCCCGTCTCCCCAACCAACCGTGATCCCCCAAGATCCAAATTCAGAACTGCTCGCAGTTGCATTTACCGGCATGTACGCACGCCAATGTGACCGATGGGAATCGCCAACTTACCGAGGCAGGTGACTCAGGCGGTTTGACGAGATCGGATGGAAATTAAGATCTGGAGTTGACGCAACCGACCTTGGCCTGCAACACTCTCGGCATGCGACGCCTCCAATTCGTTCTAGCGATCTCTCTGGCACTGCCGGCGCTGGCCGGGGCTGACCCCGGCGAAGTCAAGCGGTACCTGTACCTCAGCATGCCCGACGGTGCTCAGAAGGAAGGGCGCTCAAACCCCGGGATCCTCGTGTTTGACATCGACAACGGGCACAAATTTGTTCGGCGAATTGACATGCCAGTCTTCGAGGAAGGCCTGCGCGGCTTTGCCGGCAACCTCGCCATGCACAGCGTCTACTACTCATCGACCAACCACCGGCTCGGCCGCTTCGACATCGAAAGCGAGAAGACGATCTGGGAGCAGGTCTACGACGCAGGCTGCGACCGCTCGTCGGTGACATTGGACGGCAAGAAGATCTACGTCCCCACAGGCTGGTGGTACAAAGGCGATGACAGCGGCTTGCTGGTCGTCAATGGCGAGACCGGCGACATCATCAAGCGGATCAAGGTCGGTCCCGCAGCCCACAACAGCATCGTCAACTTGTCCGGCACCAAGCTCTATCTGGGCACTACCACCACGCTGTCGGTTTTTGACACTAAGACCGAAGAACTCTTGATGCAGGTCAAAGATGTCGGCGAGCGCGGGATTTTCCCGTTCACAATCGACAGCCGGGAGCGCTACGCCTACGTCTGCCTCGGCAATCACGTCGGTTTCGACGTCGTGGATCTGAAGTCGGGCAAGGCCATCCACCGCGTATTTGCCGGCGACGAGAAGATCCCCCATCGCACCCATGGTGCCGGTCTCACGCCTGACGAATCCGAGCTTTGGATCAGCGACCAGAAGGGCCAAAAGCTGTTCATTTTCGACGCGACTCAGATGCCCCCGACGCCAAAGGGGCACGTCGAACTGTCGCAGGGAGGGCATGGCTGGGTAGCGTTCAGCTTGGACGGCAAATATGCGTGGAGCCACACGCCAGATGTCTTTGACGTGAAGACGAAGAAGCTCGTGGCCACCCTTCGTGACGAGAGTGGGCAACCGGTCAGCGGTTCAAAGTTTGTCGAAGTCCACATGCGCGACGGCAAGGTTGTGGAAATCGGCCACGAGTTCGGATTGGGGCGCAAGCACTCCGACTAACGCAGTTCTAGGAGCTCGTGGGCTGGCCAGTACGCTGTCCTGTCGGCGTGCTCGTCCCGTATTCGCTTGACTTCGGCTGGCGTGACGCTTGGCTCGTCGGCACCAAACCTCTGGCGCGTATATGTCGCCAGCGCCGCCGCATCCCGATCGGACAAGATTCGCCCGAATCCGGGCATTTCGCGGTTGTAGACGCGCCCGCCAATTTCGATCCGACCGCTGATTCCGTGTAAGAGGATACGAACCAGCCGCTCGCTTGGTCCAACCACCCATGGCGAATTTTCCAGCGGAGGGGCCTCGCCCATGCCTTGGTCGTCGTATTGATGGCATGCCGAGCAATAGCTGTCGAAGAGCCGTTCGCCAACGCTCGCCGAACTCGCATCCTGGTCCTGAGCGCTGACGGGCAGGGCGACTGTCGCGAGAGTCAAGAGCACCCCTCCGCAAAACCACCGCCTCGCCTTGACTGGATCGAACACAGAACGCATGCCCGCAATTTCTGAGTACGTTGGCCTCGGGCGGGCGGCCGGCAGATTCCCTAAGTCGCCAGAAATTGGCACGCGCTTGGGCTCTCCGTGGCTTTGGTCGGACGGGATGAGGCGATCCTGCTCTGCGCGCGCGGCTAGCTTTGGTCCTGCCGGGCGAACAGTGGATCGACCGGTCGATCTTGAGTTGGCGGCGACTGCCAGTCCGCTACGCCTCCGTGTCGTCGTCCTTGAATGTTGCGCTGTCAAACGTGAGTACTTCAACGCTCCGGCGTCGAACGCCGATGCCGTTTTCCACTAGAAGGTCGACTAGCTTTTCGCCATCGATCAACGTGATCGGAGCGGATCCGCGCACAATCGCAGCCTCCTGTGTGTCGTCAGAAAAAGAGGACGTCGCGATGATCGTGCCCCGAACAGCCTTGAAGCGAAACAGCGAGCCTCGCAGGGCGTCTAGGTCCTTGCGCTGGATCTTCCGCCTGTGGCGCTTGGCATGGATCACCTCGCGCACGGCAGTAATACCCATGTCGATGCTGGCTAGCAGATCAATGCCGCCGTCGCGAGCTTGCTGGGTGACTTCGACATCGCGGTAGCCCATCTCCTCGAGCAGCCGCTTGATGAGCTGTTCGAAGGCGAACGGTTTCATTTCAGGCAGGGCGCCTTGGATCGCCGCCCGGACCGTAGTCTCTTGATTCTGAATGTGCCGGAGCAGTTCGGACTGCTCTTTGGTGCCGGACTTGGATGATCCCTCCCTTTCGCGCAGAACCTCAATGCCCGCTTCCGCTAAGGAATAGAGTGCGCTCTTGTGGCTCACCAAGTCTCGGTCGACGAGATTCTCCAAGCGCAGTTTGAGGGTTTCGCGAATCGACGCGGGCTGCCGGTACGTGGAGTGACGAGCCAGATACTCGGTCCAATCTGGCAAGAGGTCGTCAAAGTGCGCCGGACCCTGTTCTGCCACTAGCAACAAGAGCTTCGAAACTCCCTCCTGTTCGTCGATGTAGCCCCTGACCCTGCCCCCTTCTCGGTCGACGAATTCACTCCCCATCGGGGACGAGCGCAGCGCGCCGCTAGGAGCTTCGTCCAGCAGCATGTAGCGCTGGCACAGTAGCCAAGCCCCGTAAAGTTCTCTCGGGTTGAGACTCTCATCGCCGTCGGCCAAGATGGCGTTGGCAAGATCCCGCTGTGGCAGAGGCAGGCGCTCGGACAGCCAACTGCTCGGGTCGGCCCAGTCGACAGGACCTACCGCCGTTGCCTGAATGGCCGATAGACTGGCCTGCAGGCCCGTGATGTGCTTAGCTGCGCGGCCGGGCAGCACACGCAGCAGTGTGCACACCACCCGATAGGTGGGGAAATGCGGGACGCGAACACGCTGGTCCTGATCGCCGTCCACCTTGCCCAACTCGAGGTCGTCTCGGCCGTCCTCGGCATCTGCCGTTGCGTCCGCACCCTCTGCGGCGGAGACCTCCTGTCCGCGTAGGGCGAAGATGCCCGAACCCAAGCTGACGAACTCACTGCTTCCGCCCTGCTGGTTGATCTCGGCACTGATGGTGGAGTACAGCGACACCGCAGGTGTCTGAGAATCCGTAGACGCCAGGCCGCGCTTGAGAATCTCCTTCGTGAGCTTCCGATAGTGCGTCGGTCCAAGTTCGTTCAAGAGGTCAGCTGCGGCGTCGCGCAATGTCCGCCTCTCTTGGGGCTGCACCACGTCGGGAATCCGCTTGCCAACCCTCGGAGGCGCGTGCTCTGCCGACGGATTCGGCGCGTGCAGTGCGCGGAGGCCGATAATGCCGCGACCCGTGCGCACGAATTCGCTGCGCGTGCCCTTGAGGTTGATCTCTGCCGAGATCGACGAATACAGGGACTGTGCGGGTGTTTTTGAATCCGAAGTGGCTAAACCTCGTTCGAGAACCTCGTTGGCTAGTTTGATGTAGTGGGTCGGGCCAAGATCCCGTATGACTTGAGCGGCAGCGTCGCGTAGGGTCATATGTCAGTGGACGTTGCCCGACGGCGAGTCCGGCGGGGCGGAACCATGCAGTAACGGTAGCAGAATCTTGCCGCGCAAGCCTCTCGCACGGTCAACAGCATGAGCGACGGGCTTGGCAGGTGGTGAAGCCGGTGCGGAATCCCCTTGGCTCGAGCCTGCCGGTTCACGTGCTACAGGCGCAGCGCCGCAACGGCAGCGGTTAGGAAATAGCGGTACGTTTCTGGCATCATCCCCAGTGCATGCCAACCCGGGAGTGGGGTCTCCGTATGGGGAGTGTACCTGCTTGCCAGTGCGGTGCCGCGCTCCACGGCTTATCCTGCGCTCATCAAGAACTCGCGAAACTCTTGGACGTCGCGTGTCTGGCCCGAAAACGTGGCCGCCACTGATCCGTCCGGCCGGATCAGTGCGTAGAACGGAATGCTGGACGAGCGGAAGCGTTCCACTTGGTAGGCCTGATGCCTCTCGCTTGCTTCGTCGAGGCCATCGGTGTAGAGCTCCACCAGCACAAAGTCACGGATCAATTCATCGACCTCCGGCTTGGTGAACATATTGGCCTTCATCCATTTGCAATTTGAACAGGCGTAGCCAGTAAAGCTAACCAGCAGGGGCTGGCCAGCGTTGCGAGCCGAGGCCGCGGCGCCATCGTAGTCGTCCTTGATCCAAGCAATCGAGCCGTCGCCACCCGTGCCCCAGCCGGGGCTGGCGGCCTCAGGCACGTGCGCTTCCAACTCGCCTAGTGAACCGCCAACCATGCCGGGCAACAAGCTGAGCGCCAGGGCCAAGAATGCTGCGCCAAAGCCGAAGCGAACGAGCCCGATTGATTGCGAGTCCGCATCCTCTCCGATCCGTAACAATCCCCAGAGGTACAGTGCCGCCGCACCAAAGAGCACGATCCAGATGGCTAGGAATCGCTCTCGCGAGAGGAGTTCCCAGCCGAGGACCCGATCGACGTTGCCCAGATATTTCACGGCAACCGCGACAATCACGATTCCGGCGGTCCGCTTGGAGATGGCCAGCCAGCCGCCGCTGCGAGGGAGTTTGTTGAGCAGGGCGGGGAACATCGCCAGCACGAAGAACGGAGCCGACAGACCGGTCGCGAAAAGCGTCATGCCAACGATGGGATAGACGCTGCTGCCCGCCGTGACCGAGCCGGCCAGCAGCGAGCCGATGAACGGGCCCGTGCAGGCGAACGAAGCCAGCGTGAACACCAAGCTAAGCATCAGGGTGGAGATCAGGCCTGTCCCTGCGGAGTGCTCGCTCGCACCAGTGGTCCAGCTACTGGGCACCGTGATTTCGAATGCGCCGAGCATGCTGAATGCGAAGAAGAACATCACGGCCGCGATCAACAGGTTGGCCCAAGGGTTGGAGCCGATTTGGCTGAGCCCGAACGGACCCAGCGAGGCACTCAAGATTCCTCCTAGGGCTGTGAATAGGACAATCACCCCGATGCAGAAGGTTCCCGCTTGGCGCAAGACTGCACCCCAAGGCCGGTTCGCATCGCTCATGAAGGAGCCCATATAGATCGGAATCATCGGAAATACACAGGGCGTCAGAACTGCTACGAATCCGAAACCAATTGCTAGCAGCGAGAAACCCAGTAATCCCTGCCCTGACGCTTCATATTCCTCGCCCCCTGCCGCGCTGCTCGCGGTGCTGGCTGCGTCGCGAGAGCGGGGACGTCCGACCGGGTTGACTTGTGCGGGTTGGTAGTCCGATGGCAACGTGACCGCTGATGCCGTGGCGGAAGGCTCGACCCTGACAAGCGCAGTGGCGCTCTTGCGTTTGGGTGCCAGGCATTGGCGATCATCGCAAGCACCGTACCGCACCAAGGCCTCAATCGGAAGTTCCCCTGAAACGTCCTCCGCCAAGTCGATCTCGATCAAGATGACGGCCTCTCCGGTGTACCACTCGACCTCGGCCTGAAAATTGGGATCGAAGACTATCTCGGGATCCGGCTGGTGCGCCCGCCATCCGGTCACCGCGTCGGATTCAGCCACGCCCACGGCCAGCGGTATGCCTTCCGGAGTGGTGGTCGAATAGAAATGCCAGCCGTCCTCTATCTCCGCAATCAGCCGCGCTAGTGCCGTTGCTCCCGGCCTATACTCCTCCTCCGCAAACTCGAGTCGCCACTGTACAGGATCGTAGACCTGGGCAGCGGCTGGCACGCCCGGCAGGAGCGCCTGGGCAAGAGCTAGCACGACGAGCATGCATGGCAAGAGCTGGTGGGATCTCATAGCTGAGCGCGAGGAACAGACTCGGCTGTGGCTGCTCACGCGTAGATGCTGCCGGACCTTGCAGGTGAGGGCAGTTCCTCCACTCAGTCTAACCCTCTCACGCCACGTCTCCCATCGCACCGCACCGTTGCTGTGCGGACCTGCGGAATGCAAGAAACTCGTTCAGCACTCGACGATACTCGTCAATGCCCACATCGCGGTCGCAGCACACCAGCATTAGCGATCCGTCGATCCGAAAGTTCCCGTCCCATGCGCGCAACTCCTCGTCACCCCAGTGCGGGTCCACGCGCTCGAGCTTGCTGTCGCTGATCGAGTCAAAGTATGCCCGCAGGTTGACGTCGGTCTCGTCCGGCGGCGCGGCATATGGCGCGTCCTCAAATGCTGGGCTCGGCATGGGCGATCCTCAAGCGACGATTCGGTTCAATCAACAGCCAAAGCGAGGCGCTGGCTATGTAGAACACCGATGACACCAGCAGGGGTGGCTCCCAACTCCCGGTGCGGTCGACCATCAAGCCGATCAGCCACGGCGCCAGCGCGCCGCCGATTTGACCTAGCGAGTTCATGGTACCGGAGACGACTCCGGCCGCGGAGCCGCCTATGTCCAGGCAAGTGGCCCAAGTCACGGCCAGAATCAGTTCCGCCGAGCCGAAGCTGAGACCGAGGAATACAAGCGACAGAGTGTTGTCACTGACGGTTGCAGCTAGCGCCAAGAAGACACCTGCCGCAAGCAAGCCCACGATTGCCGGAATCCTCCGCGCAGCACGGATGCCAAGGCCGGGAACCAACCGGTCGCTGATCCACCCTCCTAACAGATTGGCCACCGCGCCGGAGACCAGCACTGCCGCCGCCATCGGTCCGATCTCGGGCAGTTCGAGCCCGCGGGCACGTTCCAAGTAGGTGGGCAACCACTGGATGTAGAAGTACAGGCCCCAGGTGTATCCCGAGTACATCCCGCACAACGCCCACATGTTTCGGTCTGTTAGCAGGACACCCCAGTGGATCCTCGACCCGTGACCAGAAGCGGAGCGGTGTTGTTGAATCAGAGTCAGTTCTTCCCGGCCCACCGCAGCGTGAGCCTCTGGCGTGTCGCGGAACCCTATGCGCCATGCGATCGCCCACGCGATGCCGAGCACAGCGAAGATCCAGTACACGCTGCGCCAGCCGTGGGCGGTCATGAGGGCTATGACAACCCACGAGGTCATGGCAAAGCCGATTCGACTTCCGAACATCACGATCGACTGGGCGCGGCCCAGTTCGTGGCTTGGGAACCATCGCGCGATGGCCGAGGTGGCTCCTGGAAATGCTCCCGCCTCGCCACAGCCGAACAGAAAGCGGATCGCCACTAGCGCGGCAAAGTTCCAGACTGCACCCGTGAGGGCAGTAAATACCGACACCAGATCACGATCCTCGTCAGCATCAGCCGGGCTCCGTAACGGTCGGCCAACCAGCCGCCCGGGATTTCGAAGAGCACGTAGCCGAGGACGAAGCACGAACCGGCCATCCCGATTTGCTCCAGCGACAGGTCCAGATCGCGGGCCATGGCCCCTGCCGTAGTGCTGAAGCAGACCCTGTCCAAATACGTAATTAGCATCAGGACAAACAGGAATCCCAGCACTCTGCGACGTACGAGCACGATCTGCCAGCTTACGACACCGGCGATGTACGTGAGCGGAAACTGCCGGACTCCCGTTGCGGCTGCCGGAGGTGGGGGCGCTTCGGCGGCGACCGAGGGAAGCCCGCATACAAAGCGGATCTTGGGACACGAACGCCGACAGGGCAGTGTGTGCAGAGTGCGGGTCCAGACGCCCCTGCGCCGGCGGAAACTCCAACCGCGATGACGCGCTAGTGGAGGTCAGGCATGTCCGTCATCTTGCCCTTGTCGAGATAACGGCTCTCTTTCGCGTACTGCCGCGCTCGGGGGTCATGGGTCACCATGATGATCGTCTTGTCGTGATTGGCGTTCAACGTCTTAAGGATGGTCAACACGTCCGTGGCGGACTCCGCATCCAACTCACCTGTAGGTTCGTCAGCCAGGATGATAGAAGGATCGGTCACGAGCGCCCTAGCAATCGCGACCCGCTGCTCCTGCCCGCCAGACAGTTGTTGCGGGCGGTGGTCCAGACGGTCCCCGAGGCCTACGATTTCAAGCGCACTGCGTGCGCGCTGGCGGCGTTCCTTCTTGGACAGGTGGGTTAGCAGAAGCGGCAACTCCACGTTTTCGGCAGCCGTCATCACGGGCACCAAGTTGAAGCTCTGGAAGATATAGCCGATGTTCTGGCTGCGCCACTGCGCCAGACTGCGATCATCCATCTCTCCGATGGCAGACCCCAGCACCTCGACAGCGCCATCGGTTGGGCGATCGATTCCGGCGACTAGGTGCAGCAAGGTGGACTTGCCCGAGCCTGACGGTCCCATCAGGCAGAAGAATTCGCCCGCTGGTATGTCCAGTGTGATGTAATCCAGCGCACGCACGGAGTAGTCGGCGCGTTGATACTCCTTGAGAACACCCTTTAGAGAGACGGCGGTACTGGCGCTCATATTTCATCCTTCCTTTGGACCTGGTCTCCGTCCTCAAGTTCGTCCGGCGGCGAGAGGATCACGTCCTCTCCACCGGTCAGACCTTGCTCGATCTCAACGCCGGAAGCAGTTGTGCGCATGACCCGCACCGGTCTGCGCACGGCCTTGCCCTCTACGTAAAGGAACACGCTGTTTCCGTCCACCAGAGCCTCGGATGGGATGCGCACTCTGGCGTTCGAGACGGCCTGCCCCGCACCTCGCTCGCCCTCGGTCGGTGCCAGGAAAGCGACGTTCGCATTCATTTCCGGCCGGATCAGGTTGTCGGGCTCCAAGACTTGGACCTTAACCTGGACGGTGGCTTTCTGCCGGTCCGCCTCCGGCGAGATTTCGACGACCGCGCCTGCATAATCGCGGTCCCTGTAGGCGTCGGTGGCAACGATGGCGCGTTGGTTCATAAAGACGCGCGCGAAATCGTTCTGGCTGATGTCCAGCTCGATTTGGATGTCATTCAGGTCGGCCATCGCGACGACGTATCCCTTCGCGCCGCGCTCGCCGACAAAGCCGGTCGTGACGAGTTCTCCGACCTCGACGTTGCGTTCAAGCACGGTGCCGGTGACCGGTGCTCGGATCACAGTGGCGTCAACAAGGGTGCGGTTGTAGGCAACGCTTCCCTGTGCTCGCTTTACCTCGGCCTTAGCCGAGTCAATGTCCTCTTGGCGCGGTCCCAGCTTGAGCAGTTTCAACGTCTTTGACAGCGACTCGACGCGACTGACCAGCCCGTCGCGGCGGAACTGCGCTTGGTCGAACTCCGAACTGGAGATCAGTTCCTGCTTGTGAAGTTCTGTCGCGCGCTTGAACTCGATCTCAGCCTCCTTGAATTGAGCCCGGGCCTCCAACAGGTCCGCTTCCGCTCTCTCGATTTCTTCGGGGCGAGATCCCGCTTCCAATTCCTCAAGGCGGGCCTGGGCCGCTTGCAGCGTGCCGAGCGATTCCAGCAAGCGGGCTTGGTACTCGTCATCTTCGAGCCGAACGATTGCATCTCCAGCCGTGACCTGGTCACCCTTCTCGACGCCCATCCAACGGACTCGGCCGACGACCTTGGATGCGACCTCGATCCTGTAGTGGGGGATCACATAGCCGGCCGCCTGCAGGACGATAGCCTCGCCTGAAGCACCGCTCTGCGGTGCGACTACACGAAACGTCTCGACTTCTGCGGCGGCGAATAGGCTCGCTGCGATCCGCCAAGCGGCGAGTGCGCACAGGAGGCCGACGCCGCATACGATCCAGACGGAGGCGACCTTCCGGCGTCGGTTACGGGTCGGTTTCGAGCGGTCGATCTTCAGGCCCTTGAGAGCTTGGTCGAATGAACGTTGCTCAGGCATGGCGCACGGCTAACGGTCGCCCAACGATGACAGGACTTCCCTTCGGGCGGCGAGGCAGGCCGGCAACAGCCCACCCATGATGCCCATCGTCGCTGCAAACAGGAGACCCCCGACGACGTAGTCGAGGGTCAGGCGGAACTGGAAGGTCGTCTCGGCGAACGTGACGAAGTTGCCGATCCGCCCCTCCAGTCCATTCAAGGGCAAGACCAGCGCGCAGCCGAGCAGGCCGCCCAGAATCGACAGCAATAGCGATTCCAGCACGAAACTGGCAAGGACGCTGGTGCGTGAGAATCCCAACAGGCGCAAGACCCCAATCTCGTGCGCCCGATTTGCCACCGCCGCGAACATGGTGTTCATCGCCGCGAAGCAGCTCCCGATGGCCATGATCACCGCTACGAACATGCCGAGATAGCGGATGGGATCGGCCGATACCATCTGCTTTGCGTAGTACTCGCTCTCGCGCTCGGCTTCGAGTCCAAGCCGCTGGTCGTCGGCAACCAAGTTCTGTAGCGCTGCGGCAGCCGCGCTGTCCTCGGCGCGCACCAGCACGCTGCTCATCGAGCTGCCCCTGCCCAGGTCTGCGCCGGCCAAGTTCACGTCAACCCAGATCTCGCTGTTGAATGACGATTGGCCGGCCGAGAAGACGCCGACCACTTCCCAATCACCTCGGCCGTAGAAGATCGTGTCACCGATGTCAGTGCCGGCCCGCTTGGCCTTGACACCACGCCCGACGACCATTTCGCGCTTGCCCGGTGTAAACCAGCGCCCTTCAAGCAGTTCAGCATCGTGTCTCAGATTGATGCCCATCGGGGACAGGCCTCGCACGCTGATGTTGGCTTCGGAGCTAGCATCGCCGCGCATGGGCAGGTTGACCACTGAGACGACCTCGTGGGACGCCATCGGTTCCCCGTCAAGTTTGGCGATCCCGGGGCTGAACTTGATGACGTCGAAGTCTTCCTTGGAAACGACGCTCACCAGTTCCGCTGTCGAGCCTTGTCGCATGACGATCAAATGCAATGGATCGCCGCCTGCCACCAGTGAAGTGCGCAAGCCCTCGACGAGCGTTCCGACGCCGAGCATCACTGCGACAGTTAGGGCGACGCCGAGCGCCGTCATGATGGTCGTCGTCTTGCGTACCAATAGATTTCTGACGTTGTAGGTGATTGGGATCAGCATGGTCCGGCCCGTCCATCACCCGGTATGGCGCAACGCGTCCACGATGTTCGCTCGTGCTGCAATCGTGGCGGGTATGACCGAACTGCCCACGCTGAGCAAGATCGCCATCGCGAAGCAGACTAGTACGCCCCAAGCCGGAAGATTAAAGCCCGTAAAGAACTGCACGTTCACATCCGCCATCGCTTTGGTTACGAATATCGTCAGCAAGACCCCAACCGCACCCCCCGCTAGAGAAATCAGCAGGGCTTCTCCAAGAACAATGCCGAGCACGGATCCGGATTGGAACCCCAGTGTCTTGAGGACACCGATCTCACGGGTGCGCTCTCTGACGGACATCGCCACCGTGTTCGCGGTAACCATCAGCATGCTGAACATGATGGCGCAAGCTATGGAGAGCAGGAACAGCTTGATGTTGCCGAGCTGGTTTATGAAACTGAGTTGAAAGGCTGCCTCAGTCTCCGTCTTCGTGGGTTCGGGCGAGTTCCGAAACATCTCGTCGATGGCCTGGGCCACCGGAGAGGCGTCAGAGGCCGAACGCAGCTTTACGGCGAAGACCCCGACCTGGGATCCGCGCTCGGGCCCGACGGCCTCTTCTAGGTACTTGAAGTGGAAGAACGCCTGCTGATCATCCGGTCCCTCGAAGATCGCCCTCACCGTTAGTTCGGGATCGACCGGGTAGATGTCCCCTTTGATCGTGATCCGCTGGCCAAGCGCGAGGCCCACCCTGTCCGCAATCGACTTGCCGACGGCGATCGCCTGCCGGTCACGCTTGAATGCCTCGACTTGCTCCGGCGGCACATTGAATTCGGGATAGATCTCGAAGATGGCTTCCTGATCGACAGCAAAGCGCGCGAACATGTTCTCCGGTCGCTGGTCGATGTATGTGCCGCCGAACCAGTTCATCGGAGAAATCCTGACGACGCCGTCGGTCTCGGCGATGCGGGACCCGTAGTAGTACGGCAACGCCTGCGTCAACGAAACTCGGTGGCGAGTGATCAGCCGCAGGGCCGAGTCTTCAGTGACTTCTTTGGCAAAGAAGATGGCATAAACCGAGATCAGCGACCCGATCAAGAACACCGATATGGCCGTGCTGAGCACGGTCAGCACCGTCCTGCGCCGGTTGCGGCGCAGGTTCTTCAGAACGAGGTACACGTGCTTGCCCATGGCGAGTCGAAATGAACTGGATGGCCGCTCAGGCGAATGGGGAGAAAAACCGCTGGATCCGACCGACCGCTCGCAGGCTGCGGGCTATACGTTGGAAATCCGTATTTATTGTGGCATGCGCTATGGCGATTTACAATCTTCGCTCCTTCTCTAGGTGCTCGGTGGTGGCAGCCGTGATGCTCCCACCGCGGCCAGCTGATTTGCCATAAGAACTGCGTTCGCCGGAGAAACGGACCAGCATGACCGACAGTTTGTCCTGAAGGGCCTAAATTTCCATTAGACCCTATAGTGCTAAATTAAGACCATGAGGGTGCAATGGATCTAATCGAAGATCTGGTCAAGGAGCGATTCGGAACAGACACTGCCCGTGAGTTGTGCCAGAAGTCCTCTCTGTTTGAGCTGGGCAGGCTATATTCACGCAGTCACATCACCGAAACACTGCGGGACGAGTTCGTCAAGCGTGGCGGGGCTGGCGACACTCGGAAGGAGACCGTGGCTAACGTGCTGAAGAAGTGGCTGCTTGGCCCCGACAGCCCATTTCGGCGGGAGACGCGCGGGCGATATCGGTTTCTCAGTTCCCACGGTGCGATCGAGCAAGCCCTCGATTTGAAAGATCGAGGCTATGCCAGCAGCGATGCCTTCAGGGCTGGCACACCGGCACCCGAGCGCGAGATCGGCGCGGGACCGTGTGAAGTGTACGCGTGGTGTCTGCCGCGGTATCAAGCGACTTCCGGCGATCGTTGGCCGATCCAGATCGGCCAAGCGGGACCTGACGGATTGAGCCGGAGGTTGCGTGACTTTCACGACAACCTTCCCGAGCGCCCGCGCTACCTGCTGCGAATTCGGTGTGTGGACGAGCGCCAGGCCAGGGACAGGGAGGCCCTCTTGCACGCTTGGTTCAGGAGTCGGGGACAGAAGCTGAACGACCTGCCTGGGGATGAGTGGTTCCTGACCAATACGAGCGAGATCGAAGAGGCAGTCCGAAACATCATCGGTGCTGATTCTCCGCCGAGCAAAGGGAGCACTCTCGAGATCGAGGACGTCATCAGCGCCGCATTCAAGGACGTCACAGCCGACGATTGGGCTCGGCTTCCCGAAGACCTTACCGAACGCCTCGACGACTACCTGTACGGGAGCGACCGTACGTGACGCAAGTATTTGCTGACACGGTCTTTTGGATCGCCACGGCTGCCCCGAACGATCAGTGGCACGCAGCGGCCCGGGAAGCGCGGCGGCGACTGGGGCGAGTCGAACTTGTGACTACGGATGAAGTGCTTACCGAGTTTCTCGCGGCGCTCTCCAAGGGCGGACCGCGGGTTCGACTGGCCGCTGCACGAACGGTGCGTGCGATGCTGTCGGGTTCTACTGTGCGCGTGATACCCCAGTCGAGGTCCTCTTTCGCGAGGGCACTGGCTCGTTACGAGGCGCGTGGCGACAAAGAATACAGTCTCCAGGACTGTGCATCCATGAACGTGATGGAGGCCGAATCGATCACGCAGGTCCTGACCAACGACCATCATTTCGAGCAGGAAGGATTCACCGTGCTCATGAAGCGGAACGTTGCCGCACCGGCACCGGGCAGGTGACGCTAATTCAGGCCCGGCCCACCGCGATGCGGTTCGCTCTCTCCCTGCCATGGCTATGTCCGAGCGCATATTCTGAGCTGCTTGGGCGAGGCTAGCGGTGACGGTTTACCGTGTGTCCGGACAAGCCTGTGAGTCTGCAGTAGATGTTGATTCAAAGGGCTCTCCACCACTCACCGGGGTGACCGAGAACCCCGAAGTTCGCGGAGGTCTATGTCTCCGAAGCTTGCCCCGAGCAGATCCACGCTTAGGCCTAGAGGCGTTATCCTAGGCCCGCGCGGGAGGGCACATATCGACATGCTGATGCGCTCGGTTCTGTTCGCTGTTGCGTTTGCGACCACGGCGTGGTCGCAAACGGAGATCGCCCTGCAGCCGCTGGCACAGCAGACCCGTCGGCTGGAGCAGGCGTTGGTTTACATGGGCCAGCCGCTTGAGGCCAACGCCGCCAAGGCCATTAGCGCGGCGGTGGGACTAGCTGACGAGTCGGCTGCGGTGCGTGAAATCCAGCGGGCCTTGGACGAGTCGGTCCTCGTCCACGTAGAGATCAATCCCGAGAGTCGCGTCAAGGTACGGCAAGGTGCCGCTAGCGCGAAGTTGGTGGAGCAAGGGACTCGGCTGTTCCTTGTGAAGGTGCATAACCAAGCCGGTGTGACCGCGCCGCTGCGTGTGATCAGCCCGAACAGCGGACCCACCTCGCTGCGCTCCCGAGGGGAGCACGAGCCAGCCTTGGAACTCGGCCAGCAAGAGGTGCGCGAGCGCTGGGCCGAGATCTCGCTCTACTCCGACCCGCCTATGGCCCCGCGCTTGACGGGCCTGCCCGTCGAGTACGAGATTCTCCAGATCTACAGCCGCGACCGCGGCCAGCGGTCCGCCAAGATCGCGATGGATGTGGGGCAGGGCAGCCAGGACATTGGCTTTCGCAACGACATGCTGATCGCCTTCGACATCGCTCCCAGCCGTTCCATCCCCCTGCGCGTGCGCGACGAGAACGGCGAGTCTGGCGTCGCCTCTTTCCTCTTCAAGGACAGGCAGGGCCGGGTGTATCCCAATCCGTCCAAACGCTTGGAGCCGGATTTCCCGTTCCAGCAGCATGTGTATCGCTTCGATGGCGAAGACATCCGCTTGCCGGAGGGATACTACACCGTCGAGTATGGCGGCGGTCCCGAGTTCCGCACGCGCACCAAGGAATTGCCCGTCGATGGCGACACTCCAGCCGAGATCTCGGTACAACTGGAACGCTGGATCGATCCCTCAAAGTACGGCTGGTGGTCGGGCGACCACCACGTTCACGCGTCGGGTTGCGCCCACTACAAGAATCCGACCGAAGGCGTCGGGCCGATGGCCATGCTGCGCCAGATTCTCGGCGAGAACCTCAACATAGGCGCAGTGCTGACTTGGGGTCCGTCGTGGTACTTCCAGAAGCAGTTCTTCTCGAGCATGGACCACCCCCTGTCGCGGGACGAGCGCGTCATGCACTACGACGTCGAAGTCTCCGGCTTCCCATCCAGCCATGCCGGGCACCTGGTGCTGCTCGGCCTCAGCGAAGACGACTATCCCGGCACTACGCGAATCGAACAGTGGCCTTCGTGGGACTTGCCCGTGCTCCGGTGGGCCAAGGCACAAGGCGCCGTGACAGGTTTCTCCCATTCTGGCTGGGGGCTCCAGATAAGCGCCGACGAGATCCCGTCCTACGAAATGCCCGGGTTCGATGGCATTGGCGCGAACGAGTACATCGTCGATGTGACGCACCCAGACACGATCGACTTCCTCTCCGCAGTGGATACACCCTACTTCTGGGAGATGAATATCTGGTACCACACGCTGAACGTGGGGTTTCGGACGCGAATCTCCGGTGAGACCGACTTTCCCTGTATCTACCAGGAGAAGGTCGGCCTCGGACGCAGCTACGTCAAGTTGGACGAGCTCTCGTATGCCGGATGGGTCGAGGGCATCCGCCGCGGCGCGGCCTACGTCAGCGATGGCAAGAGCCACTTGATGGACTTTGAAGTGGGCGGGGCTTCGCTCGGATCGGGCGAGCCGGACCTTGCGGTCCAAGCAGGCGACAGCGTCAAGGTGCGGCTAAAGGCCGCGGCCATGCTGGGGCGGCACCCAGATCCTCGCTTCGACGGGCTCGCCGCCGACGAGAAACCTTATTGGGATGTCGAACGAGCACGCGTACCCGGCAGCCGCAACGTTCCTGTGGAATTGGTGGTCAACGGCAGGGTGACTGACAGTGCCGAAATCCTTGCGGACGGCACCGTGCATGACCTCGAGTTCTCTCTCCGGCTGCCGCGCAGTGCGTGGGTGGCGGTACGGATCCCGATGTCGTCGCACACCAACCCGATCTTCGTCTCAATCGACGGCGAGCCGATCCGGGCCTCGCGGCGCAGCGCCGAGTGGTGCCTTGCCGCGGTCGACCAGTGCTGGTCGCAGAAAGCGCCGCTCACGCGCGCTAGCGAGCGGGAAGAGGCGCGGGCCGCCTACGAGCACGCCCGGCGCACCTACCGGCGCCTGATCGCGGAGTCTCCCGTCCGCTGAAGGGAACCTGGCCCTGAAGCTACTGCCCAGAGTGGGCTTAGCGGGCAGTCGCGCCGCCATCGATGACCATCGTCTGGCCCGTGACCCATGCGGACTCGTCCGAGGCCAAGTATAGTGCGATGCCGCCGACGTCGCTGGTCTCGCCGAGCCTCTGGATCGGCTGATTGGGCGGGTACGGGGCCTCCTCGTCGAGATTCTTCCAAAAGAACGAGCTGAAATCGGTACGCACCAAGCCGGGCGCGATTGCGTTCACGCGCACTCCCTGCGGGCCCCATTCGTTGGCCCAGGTCCGGGTCATCATGATCAGACCCGACTTGGTGAGGCTGTACAGCAGGCCCTCCCTCTGGGGTCGCAGGCCAGCGATCGAAGCGACGTTGATGATGGAGCCGCCGCCCTTGCCCATCATCTTGGGCACGACCAGCCGCAGGAAGCGCACCGCAGACAGGACGTTGATCTCGACCATCTTAAGGACTGCGGCGTCGGACACGTCGAGCGAAGGCCCCTGTTCGAGATTGGTCGCGCCGTTGTTGACCATGATGTCGATCGTTCCGAACCGTTTCTCGGTCGCCGCGACCGCAGCCTCGATCTGATCAGCCTTGCCGATGTTGCAGGGCACCACATCAATGCCGCCGGAAAGCGGCGAGAACTCCTTCGCAGCCTGCTGGAGGTTCTCCAACTTGCGGCTGGCGATCATTACATCCGCGCCGGCTTCGACGAATCGTCGCGCGATCTCCTTGCCGATCCCGCGACCGCCGCCGGTGACTAAGGCAACCTTGCCTTCTAAGCTGAAACCCATTTCCGAGCGAGCCTCCCTTGCTGCGAATCCAACACAGTATCACGCACTGGCACTTCGCCGCTGCAAGCAAGCTGGCTGCCTGATATCCAGCGGCTGGCAGCGTGGCAACGGGAACGGCCGTTCGCTACAATCGCTGCACCCCGCAAGCCGCCCAGATGAGCCTGGAACCGATCACGACCCCAGTCCGCGAGGCCCACCGCTTTGACGAGCGGTCCTTGGAAGCCTATTTGACCGATCATCTGGAGGACTTCGCCCGGCCGTGTGGCATCCGGCAATTCGAGGGTGGGCAGTCCAACCCCACGTTCTTGGTCGAAGCGAACGAACGCTGTTTCGTCCTGCGCAAGAAGCCGCCAGGTCACCTGCTGCCTTCCGCTCATGCGGTCGAGCGCGAGTTCCGTGTCATGCGGGCCTTGGCCGACACACCGGTGCCGGTCTGCTCGATGCTGCTGATCTGCGAGGACAGCAGCGTCATCGGAACGCCCTTCATTGTGATGGAGCACGTGCCGGGGCGCGTTTTCCATGACCCGACTCTACCCGGTGTCGCGCCCCGCGATCGGGCAGCAGTGTATGCGCATTCCTGCGAGGTGCTGGCCGCCCTTCACGCGGTGCGTCCAGCTGATGTCGGCCTTGAGAGCTTTGGGAGGCCGGGCAACTACTATGCCCGCCAGATCAGCCGCTGGTCGCGCCAGTACCAGGCTTCCGAGACTGAGACTATCCCAGCCATGGACCGCTTGGCCGAGTGGTTGCCGCAGAACATACCGGACTCCGAGGAGACGCGGATCGTCCATGGCGACTACAGGCTGGGGAATATGATCTTGCACCCCACCCAGCCGCGCATCGTGGCCGTACTCGACTGGGAACTGTCCACTCTTGGAGATCCACTCGCGGATCTGGCCTACAACTTGATGACCTACTACCTGCCCAGTCGGCGTCACAGCACCCTTGCAACCAACGTGGCGAGCGAAACTGGAATTCCCTCCCACGAGACACAACTAGAGCGATACTGCGAACTTAGCGGACGCGATGCAAAGAAACACTGGAACTTCTACTTGGCATTCTCGATGTATCGGTCCGCCGCAATCGGGCAGGGTGTGTACAAGCGGGGGCTGGACGGCAACGCCAGTTCGGCCTCGGCGCTGGAATTGGGGCGTGAGGTCGCGTCCACGGCCCAGATCGCGTGGGCGGTGGCGGGCAACGAGCATCCAAGCGGTGTGCGAAGGTCCGCCTGAGGGACCGCAACGGCAGCGCAACTCCCGCGCTGTGGTGAAGCGCCAGCGATCCAAGAAGGTTGCTTGTCGCAACCGGCTTCTTATGAGCCTACATGCGGCCTTCGGCGTCGATATGGTAAACGGGTTCGTCGCGGCCGAAGTCCGCGGGCACGCCGTGCGTCGCCATCTCGATCCAAGCCCCGTCGAAGTGCTTCCAAGCGGCTTCTTCGGGCTCGTCGGTGTGACTGACCGGAAGCGACATCGTCTCGCACGGGCACTTGAGATGGGAGATGATCGCTAGCACTGTCTCTGGAGGCACGACAATGTCTCGGCGCCCGTATCCGGCCAGAGTGGGGCATCTAATCAGCGGCGCGAAGTTCATCGCATCGAAATAGCTGAGCGTTTGCATGACCCGGTCCCGATCATGGGGCCGCTCCTCTATGTAGCGCCGGACCTCGACGGCGCTGCCGTTGACTACTAGTCTCAGGCGGCCCTCGTGCCATCCGAACGTCGGCACTCCGACAGCGAGCACGTTGGCTGCCCGCGTCACCGCTTGGGACATCAGAGCCAAGGCGCCCGAGAAGCTGAAGCCGTGGAAGATCGTCCGCCGGGTTCTGTCCCCGAACATTTCGGCACCAACTTGGCTGGCCCGGATGTAGTCGCAGACCGCTCCTCGCAGCACGTAACGGCGGGAGTCGTCGATGCCGGTCAGCATCCAACCCCAATCCGAGCGGTCCGGCAGCGCCTCGACCGACTCACCGAAACCGCGCACATCAAACCCGACCACGTTGAAGCCGCTCAGAGCCCATAGCCACTGCTCGGCAACCCGGCCGCCGTAGCCGTGGGCGTGGATCACTAGCGGCCGGGGGACGTGATCCCTCCAAGAAATCGAGTAGCCGTGCAACTTCACGCGACCTAGCGATGAGAAGCGCAGCCTGTGACCTTGCAACTGGCGGTAGACGGGGTAGCTGAACGATTCTGCTTCGATTTCCGGTGGCGTCGCCCGCAATTCGCCCAAGGTCTCGCGCCAGAATTCAGAGAACCCTGGCGGGGTGGTCAGCGGCGGGCGGATCTGGGGCTTCGTCTCCATGCGAACGAACCAACCTAAGCATCCGGCTGGCGGGCAACGATCACCAAAGAATCATTTGATTGGCCCCATAACGACAGGCCCAATTACCCCCTGCAATGCTAGCATTCTGGTGCGTTAGCCGTGGCCTGGACGAGCCTCGCGGGCCTCTCGGTGGAGGCAGGACGTAAGCGCTCTGATGCAAGCACCGCTGGAGTTGTTGCAGGATTCGGCGTTCTTCGACGTCTTTGAAGACGAAGACCTGGTAGCGCTCGCGAGTGACGCGAGGCGGATGGCGTTCCGGAAGGGCGATTGCATCGTGAAGGAGGGCGAACCCTCGGAGTGCCTCTACATCCTGGTCTCCGGCACCGTCGAACTCTCGCTGCTTGCGCCGCACGGCCCGGACGAGATGGACCCGCGCCTGGATGCGTCGCATGAGACCATAACGATCCACCGGATCAACGAGCCGGGGGCATTGATCGGGTGGTCGGCCATGGTCGAGCCTTACCGCTGCCGCGCTACTGCCACGGCCCTCGAGACCACTCGGGTAGTGGCGTTCGAGCGTCAGCTGGTCGAAGACCACTGCCGGCAGCGGCCACGGTTCGGGATCATCTTCATCAGACGCATCCTGTGGGCTCTGGGAGACCGGCTCGGCAGCAGCCGAGCGCAGCTTGCTTCCCGGCACCACTCGCCAGAAGCTGACCAAGTCCGGCTGTTGCTGGCGAAGCGGGGAGGGAGGTT
The DNA here is from genome assembly GCA_965207255.1 of Bryobacterales bacterium. GTDB lineage: Bacteria > Acidobacteriota > Terriglobia > Bryobacterales > UBA6623 > VXMF01. Next base: position 5,971,837 of record OZ242276.1, read on the forward strand.
GGGGGTGAACTCGCCGTTGTACAAGATCCCGGTCTACTTGGAGAGCCGCCTCACGGCTGCAGACGCTTTCGAGCTGTTGGACGAGTTGGCACAAGCGGCAAACGGCACAGAGCGGGAACTCGCCATGGAGTGTCGGCGGCTGGCCAAAGGGGCGGAGCGCGAGGCGAGAGTCTTCCGCCAACTCCAGAGGATCTACGATGCGGTGGCGCAAGCCCCGGACACCAGTGCTCCCGAAGAGATTCGAGGATCCTGCTGCGACGAATTCCGCAGGCTATACGCCTTGACCGACTACCGCATCGAGGGGTGGGAAAACCTGCCTCCGGAACCGGGCTTTGTGGTGGTGATGAATCACTTGTCGAATCATCCAGAGAATACTTTGCCCAATGAATTTCAGCTGACTCTCGACACGCACTTCGTCAGCGCCATGATCTTGTACGAACGATATGGCCACGCTCCGGTGCGAGTCGTCCGCCAGGCCGAGCCCGACGAGGAGGGACACCGGAGGTACTTCGACCGCTTAGGCTACATCACGGTAACTTCGGGGTCCGCGACATCTGCGGCACGACAGGGACGCGCTGAACTGGGGCGGATCCGTGAACAATTCCTTCAAGATGCCCGGGCAGTCCTTGCCTCGCGCCAAAACCTCGTGATCTGCCCGGAAGGCGGATCAACCAAGACCGAGTCCTCCCCAATGCCGTTCCGGGCCGGCGCATTCAGGGTAGTCCGCAACGCAGAGCCCGAGCCCCTGATGGTTCCTATCGCCGTGGCCAACTTTGACAAGCAGATCGCCCGGACGCGCTTGGCGGCGAAGATATTCCCGCCGCTCCGCCTCTCAGACTCTGTGTCGCGCACCGCCCCCGATGAAGTGCTCTACGGCTTCATCAACCGCCTCAGGGACCGCTACCGTGGCTTCGTGCGACAGGCCGCCCAACTGGCTGCGTAGTGCCTTGTGGCACTCGATACAGGCCCTCCTTTAAGGAGGTCTGAGCGCGGTGCGATGTGACACTCTCAACCCAGCAATGCCTCGATCTTGGTCATGTGCCCGTTGGCCCCAGCCGAGCACACGCCTCGGTCTCGGTCCCAGCCTCGGCATGCTCCGCATCGCCCTAAACTCTAGGTTCGACAGTCCACGAGTCCTGCCGTATTGCGGAAAACCAGGGAATCACTAGTAGCTCGCAGTGTCACCGGCACGGCTGGTCGCATTGCCGGTACCCCTGTCCCGGGCGTGCTGGCATAGACTCAAGGAAGGGGATATGCGCTACACGTACCGCCAGTCTGGGATGTCGTCAGGTTTCGGCATGATGCCCCCGACACCGCGCGCCATCAAGCAACTGCTGTGGGCGAACTTTGCTGCGTGGTTTGCGTTTGCCGTTGCCTTCGCGATCGGGATCGGCCCGATCATCTGGTTGTTCCGGTGGCTAAGCCTGACCCCGGACACGTTCGTGCGCGGCGCTCTGTGGCAGCCGGTCAGCTACATGTTCCTGCACGATCCCGGCGGGCTCTGGCACGTCGGCCTCAACTTGTTTGCGCTGTGGATGTTCGGCGGTACCCTTGCTCGGGACTGGGGCAGTCAGCGCTTCCTGCATTTCTATTTCGCCTGCGGTGCGGGTGCGGCTCTGGTCGATGTGGCCATTCGGCTCATGACAGGTTCGGGCGGAGTCGCGACGGTTGGGGCGTCTGGCGCGGTGCTGGCCGTTGTAACGGCATTCGCAGTCAAATACCCCAACACGCCGATCCTGATCTCGTTCATCTTGCCCGTGCCGGCTTGGGTAGTCGCGGTGGCCTATGCCGCGATCAATCTTCTGGGCGCGGTTCAGGATTTCTCGCACGGCGGAAATCCGACCGGGACGGCCTTCACCGTCCACTTGGCGGGCATGGCACTGGGATATTACTTCGTCCGCCGTCGGGCGGGATTGCCGGAGCTGTCACTGCCGTCTTGGAATCCGCAGGCGCGCTATCGCGAGTGGCAGCTCAAACAGGCGCGCAAGAAGTTCGAGGTATACATGCGAGACCGCGACAAAGGCAACGGACCGCGGGTGCAATGACCTTGGGAAGTGACCATGGCTGGGCTGACGGTTTCGCTGCCGCCTGCAATGTCGCGGCGGGAATCGGGATTCGCACTCAGAGCGTCCCCTGATCTGCTAGACTAGGGGCACAACGATATGGCACACCTTGAACCAACCATGGCTCTGTTCATGGGGCCGCTTGGCATGCAAGAGCTGCTCATCATCCTGCTGATCGCTCTGATCATTTTCGGCGGCAAGAAGATCCCAGAGCTGGCGAAGGGCCTTGGCCAGGGCATTCGCGAGTTCAAGACCTCGCTCAAGGCCGGCGAGGAAGAGGGCCAAGGGACCACTCAGGCCGGCACCGCTAAAGACAGCTAGCGCGCAGGCGCAGCCGAACTTTCGCGCACGGCGCACATCTAACGCGTCCCGTTCGCGGCGCAGCAAGGCGAACTCTACGTGCCAGTCGGTCCTACTCAATTGCACGGTGGCACTGCTCAGTAGGTCTACGCCTGGAACCAATCTGGGCTAGAATGTTTCCAAGAGCGAGCCGATTGTGACTAGTGGCAGATGCCGGTGAGGTCCTGTACTCGGCCATGTGGTCGATTCTGGCAAGCGCCCTTGGTACCGTGATGCCGCGCCCAATCCATGTCGTCGGGGCGGGCCTTGCCGGCCCGGAGGCTGCCATTCAGATCGCCCGTCATGGCCTGCCTTGCGTGTTGCACGAGATGCGCCTGGTCCAGCGGACTCCCGCTCACGAAACCGATGCCTTCGGCGAGTTGGTCTGCAGCAATTCGCTCAAGACCGAGACGGAGGGCAGTGCGCCGTGGCTGCTGAAAGAGGAATTGCGCCGCATGGGTTCGATTTCGATGCGCATTGCGGCAGGGGTGCGGATTCCCGGCGGGACCGCGCTGACGGTCGATCGGAGCTTGTTTGCCCAAGCTGTCACCGCAGCGGTCGAGTCCGAGCCACTGATCGAGATCAAACGCGACGAGGTCAAGGACATTCCAACCGACCGCGACGAGATCTGGATCATCGCGACCGGGCCGCTGACCAGCGATGCGCTGGCAGGGGCGATAGCCGACCGAACGGGCAAGGAACGCCTCTACTTTCACGATGCGATCAGCCCGATCGTCGACGCAGAAACGATCGACATGTCAGTTGCCTATCGCGGGTCCCGCTATGGACACTCCATCGATGGCAGCGGCGACTACGTGAATTGCCCGTTCACGAGGGAGCAGTACCAGCGATTCTTGGCCGCGCTGCTAGCCGCTGAGCAGCATCGGTCACCCGATTTCGACAATCCCAATTACTTCGAGGGCTGCCTGCCGATCGAAGAGATCGCCCGGCGTGGGCCAGACACGCTGCGCTTCGGCCCGATGAAGCCCGTTGGCTTGCGCGACCCGCGCACCGGAAGGGGAGCCTATGCCGTTGTGCAACTCCGCCAAGAGGACGCCAGGGCCGGGTCTTACAACATCGTTGGATTCCAGAACCATCTCAAGTACGGCGAGCAGAAGCGTCTGCTGCGCATGATCCCGGGCTTGGAACGCGCGGAATTCTTGCGCTTCGGGCAAATTCACCGCAACACGTACATCAACGCGCCGGCTCTGTTGCTTCCGACGCTGCAGTGGAATCGACACGCCAACATTCTGTTCGCCGGGCAAATCTCAGGGGTCGAGGGATACGTGGAGTCCATGGCGACCGGCCTGATGGCCGGCTGGAATGCTGCGCGCCTGTCCCGAGGGGAAACTCCCTTGCAATGGCCGCCCGCCACAGCCCACGGATCGCTCTGCCGCTACATCTCCGGGGCTAGCCCCGACAACTACCAGCCGGCGAACATCACATTCGACCTGCTGCCGCCGCCATCGGCCGAGCTGAAACGGAAGTACCGCAAGCAGAAGCGGGAGCGGCGGCGGCACCAGTGCGAGTTGGGACTAACCGCGCTGGACGAGTTTCTCAATGTCCACCAAGCAGCAGCCTGACGACAGCATCTCGGCCGCGGCGACGCGGTTCTTGGCCTCGCTTCGCGCGCGCAACTCGTCCCCGAACACAATCGCCGGCTACGGCAAGGACTTGAGCCAATTCGTCAGCCATTTCAGCGCTGCACCGGAGAGAGCCCCTCCGATTGGGCAGGTTACGCGCCTGATGATCCGCCAATTCATGGCCCAAGGGCGGTCGAAGGGGTGGTCGCAAGCTACGATGGCGCGCCGCTTGGCGGCGCTCAGGAGTTTTTTCGACTACTTGGTCATCGAGGAGGGCTTGCCCAACAATCCCGCTCGCAGCTTCGCTTCCCCGAAGATTCCCAAGAAACTGCCGGCTGTAATGACTGCCGAGGACACCAACCAGATCGTCAACGCGGTGCAGTTCGACAGCGAGCGAGATCGTTTTCCGGACAAGGTCGTCCGCGACCGCCTGATCTTCGAACTGCTCTATGGTGCCGGGTTGCGCGTCAGCGAACTGGTCGGCTTGAACCTAGGCGACATCGACAAGGCGGAACGCTGGATCGAGGTAAGGGGCAAGGGCCGCAAGGAACGCCAGGTGCCCTACGGAGCACGAGCCGGCGAAGCCTTGGAGCGCTATTTGGACGTGCGGGCGAAACTCAAGGCCCCAAGCGCGGAGAAGGCCCTCTTCCTGCACCGCTGGGGCGGCCAATTCCGACGGTTGACGACTCGCAGCGTCGGCTTGATCGTCAAGAAATACGCGCGCCTGCTGAGTGGCGACCCATCGTTGCATCCGCACTCGCTGCGGCACGCCTTCGCGACGCACTTGCTGTCCGAAGGAGCCGACCTGCGTGCTATCCAAGAGCTTTTGGGCCACGCCAGCCTGTCCACCACGCAGAAGTACACGCAGTTGTCCATGAAGGAGTTGATGAACGTCTACGACGCGGCGCATCCCAAAGCCTGAACCCCTGCGTCCGCGCTACAGTGGGATAGTCAGCAGCCTGCCGAAGCGTCCGCCGCAGGGGCAGGGGATCCATCGCGAACATGCCGAAACGGACGCTTTTCCTCAACCCACCGTCCTACGAGAACTTTGATGGCGGTGCCAGCTCCCGCTGGCCCGCGACGCGCGAGATCGAATCCTACTGGTATCCGGTCTGGCTGTGCTATCCGGCCGGCATGTTGGCGGACAGCACCGTTGTCGACGCGCCGCCGCACAAGGTCAAGCCGCCTGACGTGACAGCGTTGGCGAACTCGTATGAGTTCATGGTGCTGTTCACCTCGACTCCCGGATTCGCCAACGATTGCCTGCTGGCGGAGTCGATGAAGGCCCTCAACCCTGACTTAGAGATCTGTTTTGTCGGGCCGCATGTCGGCGCGCGCCCTGCTGAGAGCCTGCAAGCGTGCGCGGCCATAGACTTCGTGGTACGCAAGGAGTTTGATTTCCAAGTCGTTGATTTTGCTAATGGTAAGCCATTTCATGAACTTGGCGGTGTCAGTTATCGAAGTCAGGCGGGCGAGGTGGTCCATAACCCGGACGTGCCTCAGATCGAGGACTTGGACGAGCTGCCTTGGGTGACTCCCGTCTACAAGCGCTGCTTGGACGTCGAGCGCTACAACGTCCCTTTCCTCAAGCACCCGTACGTGTCGTTCTATACCGAGCGCGGCTGTCCCGCTTTGTGTACCTTCTGCCTGTGGCCGCAGACTATATCCGGCCATCGGTGGCGCATCCGTTCGGCGGATGACGTGGCTGCCGAGGTGCGCTGGACACTCGAGAACTTCCCGGGAATCAACGAGATCTTCTTCGACGATGACACCTTCAACATCCGCAAGGACCGCGTGCTGGAGTTGTGCGCGAAACTCAAGCCCCTAGATTTCACATGGTCTTGCACCTCCCGCGTCAATGTCGACTACGAGACGTTAAAGGCAATGAGAGATTCCGGCTGCCGGCTGCTGATTGTCGGCTACGAATCCGGCGACCCGCAGATTCTGAAAAACATCAAGAAGGGCGCTACCGTCGAACGTGCACTCCAATTCACCCGGGATGCCCACAAAGCGGGCCTCACAATCCACGGCGACTTTATCGTCGGCTTGCCGGGCGAGACACGTGCGACGATTCAACGCTCGCTGGAGTTCGCCAAGCGACTGGATACCGAAACGATCCAAGTCTCGGTAGCGCACCCGTATCCGGGCACGTCGTTCTATGAAGAGGCCATGGCTAACGGCTGGCTCACCGATGGCGCGATGACCGATTCAGCGGGCCACCAATTGCCCAACATTCGATATCAAGATTTGGACCAGAAGGAGATCATGCAATGGGTCGAGCGCTTCTACGATGAGTATTACTTTCGTCCGAGGGCGGCGTGGCGCATTGTCAGGAAGGCTATCTTGGACGGCAAGGAGCGCCGCCGCCTGGCGAAGGAAGCCCGCGAATATTTGGCTCTGCGAGCCAAGCGCAAGCAATACGCGTACGAGACGCACGCCTGATCTGACGCGCTTAGCCGCGGTAGGACGGCCGGCGACGCCATTTTGCGGCTCGCGCTCAAGCGCCGTGTGACGGGACAGTCGCAGACGTCACCTCTTGCTAGGTAGTGACCGGTACGGAACCGGGGTTTCGACGGCGCCTCTCGCAAGGGGCGCTGTTGGACTGGACGGTGTCTGGGGAGATTTCCACAGGCGCGTTGGAAAATCCAACGCTTGATGGTGGAAACTCTGTTGGCAACGTGTGGAGATCGTTGTCAAAGCTACTGTCAGAACTGCCTTTCTGAGCGCGCTCGGACACGGTGTGGAAATCTTGCGCACTTGCCGGCGGGCGGCCGGCGCAGCGGGCGCCTGCCTCAGGCTACCTGTGGTCAAGCGACCGCAGTCCACTTCGAGCCAGCTTCGGCCACAGTCTGGACCTCGGACGCAGAAGGAACGTCAGGGCTGGGCGCCAGCGTCCATGCCGGCACGGGTCAAGATTTCCACAAGGGTGGTTAGGATCCTGTGAATTGCTGTGGAAATCATGTGTGAATCTGTTGAATAAATCTCAATAACCTCCATGGCTAAAGACACTTACGCCGTAAGTTGGAATTCGTGTGGAAATCGCAGCGGGGCAGGCGGGCGACCGCTAGGAGCTGGCGGAGCCCCTCGACGCGAACCGGTCGATCAGGTACATCACGGCTGCCAGAGCCGCCAGAGACAGCCACAAGCTGTCGGCTACAGGTATGGGAATCTCCGCTTCTGTAAACAGCGTCTTGGGAATCGCGATCAGAATGCCGGCGATCGCCTCACCGGCGATCAGACCCGAAGCGATGAGCAACCCGTTGTGCCGCGCGCCCTCGGAATGGTTCTTTAGGCGCTGCGCGATCAAGCCCCCTAAGAAAATCGGCACCATCAGCGACAGCGGCAGGTAAATGCCGACCGCAACCGGCATCACGTGCGCGCGAAAGCGACTTCCGGAGCGCTCTAGTGCCCCGTCGAACAAAACGATGCCGACTGCGATCACAGCTCCAATCCAGACCATGTTCCAGGGGATTCTGGAATCTCCAAACAGTCCCTCCGCAATCGAGGCGAAGAGAGTGGCTTGCGGTGCGAGCAAGGCATTGGGTTCGCCCGTGCCGATGCCGTAAGCCTTGTGCAGCAGGGTCAAGACCGGCGCAATGGTAAACACGGGCACCAATATGCCGATGAACTGGCCGGTCTGTTGCAGGCGGGGAGTAGCCCCCACCAACTGGCCTGTCTTGAGATCTTGCGAAGTGTCGCCGGCCGTCGCCGCAGCGCAGCACACGATGCTGGCCACCCCTAGCGCACCGAGGATTCCCGCGCTACCAGTCATGCCCAAGATCAGCAAGACGACCGACGAGAACATCAATGCGCAGATTGTCGTTCCGGAGATGGGGTTGTTGGACGATCCCACCAAGCCGCAGATGTAGCTCGAGACGGCCACGAAGAAGAGCGAGCTGACAAGCATGACGACCCCGGCAGTCACCGCTACCGAGACCGAACCCGTGACTGATCGGTACAGGACAAAGGTACCTACGGCGACCAGGGCGAAGGCCACGCCAACCAACGAGTTGGGCAGGTCCTTGTCGGTACGAGCCACCACTTGGCTGCCCCGTCCGATCCCGCTGAGCAGGTGGCGCACTGCCTGAGCAATGCCGCCGCGGATCTTCCACATGGACGCCAGCCCGCCGACGATCATGGCCCCCACGCCCATGTATCGAATCTGGCTATTCCACAGATCCCACGCGGCGTCCATGGCGGAATGGTCGGGCAAGGGACTCTGCCAATAGAAGATCGGAATGGCGAACACCCAAGCGATCACGCTTCCCATCAAGGCCGCGATGCCGATCTCCACTCCGACAATCACGCCGACACCCAACAGCGCGACTGACACGTCGGTTCCGGCATAGAACACGGTGCCAGCCACCCTGCCAGCGATCTCCGCGGTGCCGCGAAAGACCGCCACCAGCCCGACGAGCGACTTGAACACCAAGCCTCCGCCGAGGGCGGAGAGGATCGTGCGCATCGGGCTCCCGCCTGTCTCGCCTGCCTCAAGCACCTGCGCGCAAGCCACGCCCTCCGGATAGATGAGTTCCTTGTCCTCGACGATCAGCACGCGCCGCAACGGAATCATGAAGAGCACGCCTAGCAGGCCGCCCAGCAGGCCGATCAGGGAGACCTTCCAGAAGGAGAACTCCACCCAGACTCCAGCGATCAGCATGGCTGGCACAGTAAAGATGATTCCCGCGGCTACGGCCTCGCCAGCCGAGGCGATGGTCTGCACGATGTTGTTCTCGTGGATGGTGCCGCGCTTTAGCAGCCCGCGCAGGATGCCCATCGAAACGATGGCGGCCGGGATGCTGCCGGTCACGGTCATGCCCGCGTAGAGCCCGAGATAGGTGTTCGCCGCTGTGAGCACGGTGCCAATCAGCAGGCCGATCACAATGGCCCGAAGAGTCAATTCACGCGTGGGGTCGGGTAGGTGCATCTGTGACTGGCCCGAAATCTCCGGCGAGGTGGGCAGTTGGCGTACCATATCACGGCGCCGCACACCGACTACCGAATCGGCACACATCGTGTCGGACCTCGGAGCGGGCGCGGTGACGCTATCCAGCCTTGGCGCACCTCACTCCGGGCTTTTCTCTCAGGCGGGTCGGATTGTCCGTCGGGCCTGCGCTACTCCAACCCGAGCGAACGCTTTTGGGCGGCCAGCCACTCCTCGTACTCCTGCTTCAGCGCCTCGTTCGTCGGGCTTGGGTACAGCTCGCTCGCCTTGTAGCGCCCGGTAGCCAGCTTACCCTTGGTCCAAATGTCGTGCAGTTCTGTCACTTTCGCCTGCTTGACGGCGCTCTCGACGAGGCTTGGTGGCACGAATGTCAGGCCCTCTCGGTCGCCCACTACCAAGTCGCCAGGCATGACGGTCGTGGTACCGATACGGACCGGCACGTTAATGCCCGTCAGCATCACGTCCCCGATTGGCGAGACATGGAATCCGCGCACATACACCGGGATGTTGAGAGCATGGATCCCATCGAGATCGCGAATCGACCCATCAATGATGAATCCCTGTCCCGTCGCGGCATGAATCGCAGTCGCAAGGTTGTCACCGGCAAATGCCCCCCCATCGATCTTGCCGAACAGGTCCACCACCAAGACATCTCCGGGCCTGAGCGCGTCAATCACTCGCTGGTAATGTTTGGGGGGTTGGTTTCGGGCGGCCGCGTCTTCTTCGATGATCTCGTCCAAATCGGGCCGGACCGGCATGAAGACAGCGGTGACTGCCCGGCCGATCAGTTTCTTCTCGGGGTGTACGATCTGCCAGCCGCCGGACCATTGGTGGTGGTAGCCCGCTTGCCGCAACGGCCCCCAGAGCATCTCTGAACTCGCGTTGGCCAGCGCATCGACCAGGCGTTGCGGCACCTTAGGTCGGCCATCATCGAATCGGTCGAACGGATTCTGGCGGGTGTACTTAGTGAGCTGGGCCTTGTCGAACCCGCCGATCTGGGCCGTAAGCGGACCGGCTAGAGCCAAAGCGAGGACAAGTCGGGCGGGGTGCATCGCCGTGACTCTAACACGTTTTGGAGGCCGGTGGCCGAGCGCAAACGGAGCGGGGAACCGCTCGCCGGGGCGGGTTTCGTTCGCCAGCGGGTACAATTGGCAATTCCGCAAATGAGTGATGTGTTTCGCGTCGGCATCGATCCGGGCTGGAAGGGCACCTTCGAGTCCGTCATGGGATCGCACGTGCGCGAGATTTTCGATTCCCGCCCCGATATTGAATGGGAGATCATGGCACCGCCGGTCGACGGCGCTGCAAGCCCGGAGGTCGTCGATCAATACGATGGTCTCGTGATCCTAGCGACGCCGTTTAGGGCCAGCAGTTTCCGAGGCGTCGAGCGTTTGGCATGCATCTCGCGCTGGGGAGTGGGCTTCGACATGATCGACATGGCGGCCGCTAACGCCGCCGATGTCATGGTCGCGCTGACGCCCGAAGCGATCAAGCGCGCAGTGGCCGAGTCCCAAATTGCCCTGATCTTCGCACTGGCAAAGCGCCTGCCTGATCTGGATAGGCGCACCCGGGCGGGCATCTGGCGCACCGACCTGCCGATTGAGGGCATCGACGTGCTAGGGCGCACTCTCACGTCGGTCGGGCTGGGCCGCATCGGAGCGGAAATGTTCAAGATGGCGCGTGGAATCGGCTTCGGGCGGCTGTTGGCCTACGATCCCTACTGCCCGCAAGCTCTGGCAGCCGAGATCGGAGTGGAATTGGTCAGCCTGGAGACGGTGATGTCCGAGGGCGACTTTGTGACCGTGAATGCGTTCCTGAACGCAGAGACCCGCGGCATGATCGGTGCTGCTGAATTCGCGCTCATGAAGCCAACCGCGTTTTTTGTCAACACCGCTCGCGGGCCGATCGTGGACGAGTCGGCGTTGGTGCAAGCCTTGCGGAACCAGCGCATTGCTGGCGCAGGCCTCGACGTGTTTGAGAAGGAACCCCCGGCCAATGACAATCCGCTGCTCAAGATGGAGAACGTCATCCTGTCCCCGCACAGCATGGCGTGGACGCTGGAGGGCATGGCCGGGAACAGCCGCGACGCCTGCCGGAACATCGCCAGCGTGGCCTCGGGCGAGGTCCCGCCATGCCTGGCAAACCCAGATGCCGCCAACCAAGAGGGCGTGCGAGCCAAGCTGGCACGCTGGAGGAAGCCATGAAGCCCAACCGAGCACGCCAGTCGGCCTCTCGGCCCGGAGACTACGCCGTCGGACACATGCTGATGGAATTTGCCACGCCCGGCATCGCCAAGATCTGCGAGGCGGCGGGCTTGGATTTCGTCCTCATCGACATGGAGCACGGTCCGCTCGAAATCCCGCAGGTCGCTCGCATGATCGCGTGGTTCAAGGCGACCGGTATCAGCCCCTTCGTGCGGATTCCGGCATCGGAATACCACTTCGTCGCCCGCGTGATGGACGCAGGGGCCCAAGGCATCATGGCACCCAACGTGCGGACAGCCGAGCAGGCGCGACTGCTCAACGATGCCATGCGATATGCGCCGGAAGGCAATCGCGGCCTGGGTCTGGGAACATCGCACAACGACTTCGTGCGGCCGGATGCCCTCAAGTACATGGCCGAGGCCAACCGAGAGAATCTGCTGATCTGCCAGATCGAGAGCACCCAGGCTCTCGACAATCTCGACGAGATCGCAGATGTGGAGGGCGTTGACTGTCTCTGGGTGGGGCACATGGACCTCACGCAGTCCATGGGCATCGTCGGCCAGTTCGAGCACCCGGAGTTTCGTTCTGCACTGGCGCGCGTGACGCAAGCCGCCCGCTTGCGCGGCAAGTTCGCTGGCATTCAGCCGGGCTCGCTGCAACAAGCAGTGGACTGGCTGGCAGTCGGCTACAACCTGATTTCCTATAGCGCCGATATCGGAGTCTATGGCGCCGCACTTGCCTCAGAAGTCGCGCAGGTGCGAGTGCACGGGCGATTGTCGTGAGCGGTGGCGGTTGTGCAGCAGGCCCCCATCTGGCGAGCGCTTGACGCCGGTCGCGCCACGCGAGCATTCACGAACACTGCGCAGGTCAAGGCACATAGCGCTAATTCATGCGGTCCGACATGACATTCAGCGCCGGACTGCGCAGCCTTGTCAGTCCAATGCTCGCGCCAGGTAGGAGCACCCGGATCGACCGGTGCCCCTACTGTGCCATGATGAACCCGTGGGCGACCTAGCGCGGCTGTTCGGCTACGTCCGCCCCTACTACGCCCACATTGCCATCGCCGTGGTGCTGATGGCGGTGGTGGGGGCCAGCTACGGACTGTTCGCGCTCCTGCTGGAGCCGCTGCTGGACCGGTTCTTGAGTCCCGAGCCGGTGACCGAGCCAGTCGAACTGTTCAAGGTGCCGTTCGTCGACGCGGCGATCATGCTGGACGACTTGCTGCCCGTGGGCGGCTCTGGCTCGTTCGGGTTGTTCTGCTGGGTGTTCCTGCTGGTCGCCGTGGCCAAGGGGCTGTGCGACTACACCGCTAGCTGCCTGGTGAACTACGCCGGCTACTCTGCCGTTCGCGACATCCGGAACGAGATGTACGGCGTTATTCTGGGCCAGTCTCCGGCCTTCTTCCAGACTAAACATACCGGGGAGTTGATCTCGTCCCTAGTAAGCGATATCGAGCGGATCCAATCGGCCTGCTCGCACTTCTTGGCGGACTTGATGCGGCAATTGTTCACAACGCTTGCACTGCTGTTCGTCTTGCTGCAGCACGACCCGGTCCTGACGCTGGGCTGCGTTGTGGTGTTGCCGCTGGTCTTGCTCCCGGCCTCCCAGATCGGCCGCCGACTGCGACGGACCTCTACCAGCACCCAAGAGCACTTGGCGCAATTGGTCAAGATCATGCAGGAGACTATCTCGGGCAATCGCATCGTCAAAGCATTCGCCATGGAAAGCTTCGAGGTCCGGCGCTTTCGCGACCGCGCCGACCGATGGTTCGAAGCCAGCATGCGCATGGTGAAGCAGCAGGCTGTCGTGTCACCGCTGATTGAGGTACTCGGGGCGGCGATGATTCTCGGTCTCTTGATCTATGTGCGAGGCAGGATCTTGGCTGGCGGCATGACTGCCGGCCAAGTTGTGAGCTTCATCGTTGCCCTAGTCATGCTCCTGCAGCCCATCAAGCGTCTGATCGGCATCCACAACATCTTCCAGCAAGCGCTGGGCGCGGTGCAACGGGCTTTCGCCTACATGGACCACCCGCATGACATCAAGGATGCCACCGGTGCTGCCCCCTTGCCCGCGCTCCAGGAAGCGATCGAGTTTGACCGAGTGCGGTTCTGCTATCCCGGCCACCCGGACGAAGCCGCGCTGGATGACATCAACCTGACCGTCCGCGCCCGCGATGTGGTGGCTTTGGTCGGGCTGAGCGGGGCGGGGAAGACCACCTTGATGAGCCTGCTGCCGCGGTTCTTCGATCCGACCGCCGGGGCAGTGCGGATCGACGGCAGGGACCTGCGCTCCGTTACCGTGGAGTCTATCCGCAACCAAGTCGCGATTGTCACGCAGGAGACGTTCCTGTTCGACGACACAATCTTCAACAACATCGCGTACGGGCAAGACGGCGTCGAGCCAGGGCGGGTCTACGCTGCAGCCGAGGCCGCCTATGCCGCGGAATTCATCGAGCGAATGCCCGAGGGCTACGAGACAAATCTCGGCGAGCGAGGGCAGCGCTTGAGCGGCGGCCAGCGCCAGCGCATCGCGATTGCACGCGCGTTGCTTAAGAATGCTCCGATCCTGCTGCTAGACGAGGCCACCTCGCACTTGGACAGCGAGGCCGAGACTCTTGTCCAACGGGCGCTGTCGAACCTGATTCAAGGTCGAACCGTGATCGTGAGCGCGCATCGCTTGTCGACCATCCGCTCCGCCGACGAGATCCTAGTGATCGATGGCGGTCGCATCGTGGACCGGGGCACTCACGGGGCGCTTCTCGAGACCTGCGGATTGTACCGCCGGCTCGTCGAATTGCAAGCCATGGGAGGGTAAGCCACGTGGCAAACTCGATGACCGGATTCGGCGAAGGATCTGCGGCCAGTGAGCAACTGTCGGTCTCGGTCAGCATTCGGTCGGTCAATCACCGGGCCCTCGACCTCAAGCTGAAGCTTCCACAGCATGCGCTGAGCCTCGAAGCGGCGATGCGCAAGAAACTACGTGAGCGATTGTTGCGCGGTAGCGTCCAAGTCGCGGTGACAGTCGAGATCTTGGCCGAGACGGGCTGGCGGGTGGACAGGCAATTGCTCGCCGCGCGCTTGGAAGCGCTCGACGAGATCGCAGCTCAATGCGGCCGCCGAGCGCAGCCTGATCCGAACCACTTGATCGGGCTGCCGGGCGCGCTCGAACGGGCAGCAGAAGAGGCCCCAGCGGGCGACCTGCAGGGCTTGGTGGACGCTGCGCTGCAGCAGGCGCTACAGCACCTGGAACGCGCACGGGCGGAAGAGGGGCGGGAGATTGCCGCCGCAATCGATCGTCATGCGATAGCAATCGGGGAGGAACTGGAAGTCCTGACCAATGCTGCGGGATCAATGCCGGAGCGCGCTGAGTCGCGCTTGCGCGAGCGCCTCCGCGAACTGCTGAATGCCAATGACCTTGATCCGGCGAGACTGGCGCAGGAAGTGGCCCTGCTCGCATCCAAGAGCGATGTCAGCGAGGAGTTGCAGCGGTTGCGGGCCCACCGCGAGAGCCTGTGCCGCTGCCTCAGGGAAGACCGCGAGGTGGGCAAGCGCATCGATTTCATCGCACAAGAGATGAATCGTGAAGCGAACACCCTGCTCTCAAAGGTACAGATCGCTGGTGCCGGCTCACTTGCTGTGACCGAGGCCGGATTGCGGATGCGTGGCGAGATCGAGAAGATTCGCGAGCAAACCCTGAATCTCGAATGAACTTCTTGCGGGTCTGATGATGGCCGGACGGTCGTGGGGGAGCGCAAGCGGAAGCATTGGACCGCGCTAAACTAAGTGTCCGGCTCGGTGTCGCTTGCGGGCGACAGATGCCGCCAGGCACCGGGCCGCAGATTCAGCACCTCCGCTGCCCATGTCAATCGTCTTGGTGATCTCAGCCCCGTCCGGGACAGGTAAGAGCACCTTGGTCAACCGGCTGGTAGCGAACGACGCCGAACTGGAGTTCGCGGTCTCGGTTACCTCTCGCTCGCCTCGCGACCAGGAAGTTCCGGGCCGCGCGTACCGCTTCGTGTCCGCGGAGCGCTTTCGCAGCATGGTCGCTCAAGAAGCGTTTCTCGAATGGGCGGTGGTGTTCGGGAACCTATACGGCACGCCGAAGGCGGCACTTGAAGAGGCTGCCGAGCGCGGGCACGACATTGTGCTGGACATTGACGTGCAGGGTGCGGCACAATTAATGGAGAAGCTACCTGAAGCCGTCACGGTCTTCATTCTGCCGCCGTCGAGCCAAGCCTTGGAGGACCGGTTGCGGAACCGTTCCTCGGAGAAGGAGCAGGAGATCGAAGGACGCCTGCGTGAGGCGGCTAGGGAAGTTGGGCAGTATCGGAAGTACCAGCACGTCATCGTCAACGACGATGTCGAAGCTTCGGTAGGGGCCTTGCGCTCGATTCTCGCGGCGGAACGCAGCAAGCGAGAGCACATGGCTAGCCCTATCCGTCCGATCTTGACGGAATTCGGCATTGATCCGGAGGAACCCGAATGAGCGACTCGCATCAGAAACTCTTCGAGGGCTACGAGAAGGGACCCGACCAGAAATGGACGATCCCGAATGACGATCAGAGCGGCGTGTATCGCTTCATCTTGGCGGCCGCCCGCCGTGCGCGCCAGCTCCAGAACGGACAGCGGCCCTTGATCAACACTACCCTTCGCAAGCCCACCAAGATTGCGATGGAAGAAATCCGCAGCGGCGCTGTGGCCGTGGAGATCATTCCGGAGGAGCAGCCGTCTCCCCCGCAGGCCACGTTCGATGACACCGATAGTGCCGACATGGGTGCGCTTCCTGGCGCGGACGCGCTCGGTCCCTTGCCGGAGAGCTTGGAGGCAGCCCCTGCCGAACAGGACTCCGATGAATGGCCTGACGCCCGTAGATCGCACCTGCCTACTGGTCCGCGCAGCGCCGCATTGGATGCAAAGTCTGACCCATCGGAATCAGAAGAAGGTGCCGAGAAGCCGATCTCGGTCGCGTTCTGACCCGAGTAGCCCGGGAAGCTACGATTTCCGCTTTGCTCAAAGCTGCGCTTCGACGGTCCTTGGCGGCCTCTCGGTGCCCGAGACTGCAACGATTCTGCCCGTTTCGAAGAGCCGGGTGCGTTGGTCTCGCCGCCCGTCAGCAGCTGCATCAGCGAGATTACCGATGAGGAGAGTGATCGCCCTTGCCGGCAGCCTGCTGTGTGCAGGGGCCATCGGCCAAGAGTTGCGCGTGGAGGACTGGGAACCACGTTCAACACTAGTCGTTGGGCAGCATCCGGTATCGCGCGCCAAGTTCCCAGCCATCGACGTACACAGCCATCACGGTCGCTCAACCTCGCCTGAGCGACTGGACCAGATCGTAGGCGAGATGGATGCGCTCAACCTGGCAGTCTTGGTGAACCTCAGCGGCGGGCATGGCGATCGGCTCCGCGACACGGTGCGGACATTCCGATCCAAGCACGCCAAGCGCTTTGCCGTTTTCGCCAACCCGGACTTCAACGGTATCGGCACTCCCAGCTGGCCCCAGCGCGCGGCAAGGCAGCTCGAAACGGATGTCAAGGCGGGCGCGCAAGGGCTGAAGATTTTCAAGAATTTCGGCATGAGCGTGCGCGACCAAGCCGGCAGGCGAGTGCCAGTCGACGACCCCGCCATGGATCCGTTGTTCCAGGCCTGCGCACGGCTGAAAATCCCGGTACTGATTCACGTCGCCGATCCGGCAGAGTTCTGGGCGGAACACGACCGCCACAACGAACGCTGGCTGGAATTGAAGCTACGTCCACGTCGCAAGCGCACGGCACCGCCCAGCTTTCAAGACTTGATCGACGAACGTGATCGCATGCTGGCGCGCCATCCGGATGTGAACTTCATCCTGGCCCACATGGGCTGGCATGGCCATGACCTCAAGCGCTTGGCAGAACTGCTCGACGCACACCCGAACGTCCATGTAGATCTTGCGGCCGTGATCTATGAGCTGGGCCGCATCCCCTTGAGCGGGCCGGAGTTCTTGAATCGCTACAAGGACCGAGTATTGTTCGGCAAGGACTCCTACGCTCCATCCGAGTTCCCGTACTACTGGCGTGTGCTGGAAACGCGGGACGAGTACTTCGAGTATTACCGCCGCTATCATGCGCACTGGCGTATGTACGGTCTCGGCCTGCCCGACGAGACACTTCAACACATCTACTGGAAGAACGCTCTGCGCCTGATCCCGGGCATTGATCCCAGCTTGTTCGAATAGCAGAACGCCCTCAGCGCATGCGCAATGCTTCGAGGGCCAGCGCTTCGACTAGGTCGACCACGGCTTCGGCGTCGCTCAGGTCGGCGGTCTCCACAGCGGTGTGGGCGTAGCGCAAAGGAAAGCCAATCGGCACGTTGACGGTCTCCAGCGAGCGAAACACCGAACCGTCATTCCCGCCGACGGTAACACCCACTTGGAGAGGTATCTTGCGCTGGCGGGCGAGTGAGGTGACGCGGGCAATCTCAGCTGTGGGCGTCATTCCGCTCTCGTCGACGGCACGCAGCACCGCGCCTTCGCCCAAGCGCGCAAAGGCGATTCGCCGGGACTCGAGCGGACTGTCAGAGGTCACGAATGTGTCGATGGCAAGAACGCGCGCAGGTGAGACGGTTTTCGCATAGTGCTGGGCTCCCAAGCGCCCAATCTCCTCTCCGACGCTGAAGACGAAATCCACCGCTCCACGCGCCCGCCTGGTCGGCCCTTCCAGCCGGCTCAGGGCTTCAAGCAACGTAGCGCAACCTAGGCGATCATCCAAGGCGCGGGCACTGATTCGGTCGCCGAGAAGCCTGCGGAACCGCTTGAACACAGTTGCTGTATCTCCCTTGCTCACACCTTGTTCCGCCACAGCCTCGCGGGTGGACTGGCCGATCTCTAAGCTACGCTCGCCGGTCATCACGGCATTGACGCTCCCCTGACTTCCGTGGACCATGCTGGGCTGCCACGCGAACAAGCGCAGATCGCCACCTCCCCTGGGCAACAGCGCTACGCTGCCGCTGTTGGAAACCGAGCTGATGCTGAATCCTATCTCGTCCATGTGGGCGATGAAGGTGGCGTCGGGCTGTTCGCCGCTCCCGACTCTGACGATCAAGTTGCCCCCGTCGTCCACACGCATGCCCCGCCTTGCGTAGGGCGGCACGAGGCTCTGCAGCAGTTCCCTTACGCCCTCTTCCTTGCCGCTCACGCCGGGCACCAGCACGAGGCGCTCAATCGTGTCTGCCAGCGACCTGCTGGGACTCGCAATCCCGGCGTCGCGGGTCGGTGCGGGCAGGGCTCGCTGCTTGCGCGGTGTGAATCGCACGCCGACCAACCGGCAAAGCAAGCGCACCACCTCGGAGAGGTTGCCTCGGCGGACAGCCGCTGAGGGCGTGGCGCTGTTCTGCGCCGGTGGCCAAATGACGGCGTAGGCCCGCTCGTCCCGCCACGGACCGCCGTCGCCGAACGGTCCGAACGCAAGGCCATGCGGCGGCCTGCGCTCAACCTCAATCCCTGCAGCGCGCGCAAGGTCGGCGATTTCTCGCACTAGTGCGTCTGGTTGCCCGCGCAACGCCGCAATGCCGCTGGCTGCGCCGCCGTTGGGACGCAAGAGGACGACGCGCTCGAATTCGATCGATCCCAATAGCCTGGCCAGTCCTGCGTTGTGCGGGTATTGCTGTGTGACGAATGCCACTGCGACGGTGCCGGTCAACTCGGCTGCGGTCAGATGTCGGGCGAGCTCTAGCAGGACGGCGGCGCCGCTTCTGCTCGAAATCCAGGGCGCTGCGATCCACTGGTCGCCAATCGGCGTTACGCGCTTGTCCAGCGTGACGCGGTCGAGAATGTTGACGCCAGCGGCTCGGGCCTGACTCGCGCTGGAAGCGCCAATGTCGACAAACAAATCGTCGGCTTCGGTGCGCTGGAAGCGTCCGCGGGATCCGAAGTGAACCGAGGGGGCCGCGACCACTCCCGGCAAGACTTGTCCGGACGCAGTCGAAATACGCACGTGCTGCCCTAAGAAATACCGTGCAAGTCCAACCCCAAAAGGAACATCTGCGAGCGGTTGCAGTCGCAAGTAGCCGTCCGGCTGGATCGCCGAGACGGCGTAGCCGGGCTCGTCGACTCCGGCGATTAGGAGCGTCCGTGGCTCACCTTGGCCAAATTGGGCCACTAGTGTTCCGTTGCGGCCAACACGGTGCGTTCCGCCGACACGGCTCGCGATCAATTCGATAATCCGGCTCTCGTCTCCCGATGCCGCGTCCAATCCCGCCAACTCGAATAGGTCGGATTCCAAGGCGTAGGCCGAAGTAAGCGCGCTAGCGCAGACAATGCGGAGAGCGAGGTTGAGCTGCCACCGGACGCGGCCCGTGCTGCTGTCCCGCCGCTTCCGGCGTACAGTCGCAACTGGGCGGGGCTGCGGCCCAGCGACCGCCTGCGGACATCCGGGCACGGCGCAACGCCTCAGTCGCCGAGATGATCGAGGGCTTCCTCGAGTTCGGCGCGCGCATGTGCGTCGCCGGTGCGGTGCGATGCCGCGATACCCCGCATGTAGGTGTCGCGGGCCTTGTCGGCGCGGTTCATGCGCTCCAAGGTCTTGCCGGCGTGATAGTAAGCAGCCTGATAGTCAGGATCTTCTTCAAGGAGGCGGCCGAATTCTTCAATCGCCTTGCTATCGTCTCCGCACTTGACGAATTCATGCGCCAAGCCATAGCGCGCGAATTGGTTGGATGGGTCCATCTCGAGCATGGCTTGGAGGGTGTCGATGCGATCCATGGCTGAAGCTTTCCAGCATAGCAACGCCGGTGGCGCTTGCCGGCGTACACTGGGATGGCTTGGCGTGCCCGTGCTTTGAACCAACTGCTCGGTTGCCATGGTCCGTTTGGCCGGGCAAGTTCCGTCCGCCCTTGGGTGCGCCCTGCGAGGGAATTTGCCGCGCCGATGCGGCTCAACCGTATCGTCCGGCCGGGCAGTTGCTGTTGACGGGCTGTAACCTAGGCTACGCCCGCGACAGGTGCGACCGCGTTCCCGCCGAGTCCCCCGATGCGGTGCGGTTCGTCTACTCCGGTCCTGACATGGTGCGTTGGGTGCTGGAAACGGACCACCGGCCCGTAGCACACGGAGTCTCCGAGAACGGTGCTCCAGCGGGGCGGGGAAGGGTGCTCGACCGCCAATTGAATGCCTACCGCTCGGCGGTCAGCAAGTCACATCGTCCGTGACGCGGCGCGTTGCGGGCCAGCCTTCGACAGGAGACGGCGGGCGCTTGCAGTTCATGCCCGTTCCCGATACACTCGACTAGGGAGTCAACCTCTCGGAGTGATGCATGCCTGAAGACAAGACCACACAAACACAGATGGATCGACGCGACTTCGCGAAGGGCGCAGCAGCGTTGGGCATGGCCGCGGCAGCGACGAGCCATGGACCGTTGGTTCGCAAGGCGAAGGGGGCCGACAGGGTCGTCAAGTACGCCATGATTGGACCAGGCAGTCGCGGCAGACGGCTGCTAGAGCGGCACTTGGTGCATATGGAGCACGGCGAATGCGTCGCGCTGTGTGATATATACCAAAAGAACTTGGACCGGGCGCTGAAGGTCTTTGACGGCACGCCGAAGGCCTACACCGACTACAACGAACTGCTCCAAGACGACTCTATCGAGGCCATCTTCATCACGGTTCCTCTGTTCCTGCACTTCCCGGTCATGAAGGCTGCCCTCGAGGCAGGCAAGCATGTCTTCTGCGAGAAGTCCCTAGTCTTCACGCCCGAGGAAGTCCACGCTTTGCGGGCGCTGCACGAATCGCACCCCGATCAAATCATTCAGGTCGGCCTGCAGCGGCGCTACAGCAAGCTCTACGAGCGCGCCAAGGACCTCATCGATGCCGGGGCCATCGGTGACGTGACGCACATCCAAGCCCAATGGCACCGCAACACGAACTGGCGCCGCAAGGCCTCTTCCGAATTCGAGGATCAGTTCAACTGGCGCTTGTATCGCAAGTATTCCGGCGGTCTTTGCGCGGAGTTGATGTCTCACCAAGTCGATGTGGCCGACTGGATCTTGGACCAGCACCCCAAGTCCGTGATGGGCGTGGGCGGGCTCGACTACTGGAAGGACGGCCGCGACATCTACGACAACATCCAACTCGTATTCGAGTATCCGGGCGGCCAAAAGCTGCAGTACAGCTCGATCATGACCAACCGCCATATCGCGGGGCGGCGCGTGCCGGGCGATGGCTGCCGCGAAACGATCCTGGGCACTGACGGAGCGATCGAACTGACCCTGATTCCGTACGGCGACGGCATGCTCTATCCGGACGTGATGAAAGTCAAGATGGAAGACCAAGCCAAGCAGAAGGACGATGGCGAGAACTGGGTCGCCGGCGCCACGGTGGGCATGGACACGGCGGAGCAGGGCGACGGATTCCCGATCGACCCCGAAGCCGTGGACCCGAGCCAAGTCAGCTTCATCGACAAGGAGATCTTCTTCGCCAAGACTTGGGCCTACAACAAGGGGATTCTGCGGCCCGAGGAGGATGTCGATCCGGAGTACGCCGAACTCTCCAGCTTCCTCAAAGATGTCGCCAGCGGTTCACGGCCGAGGGCTGACATCGATGTCGGCCTGCAAGACTCGGTGGCCGTGATGCTAGCAAACCTAGCCATGGACGAGCAGCGCAAGGTCGCTTTCGCGGAGATCGAGCAGATGGGGCGGGAAGCGGTCGAATTGACATCGGCCAGCAGCCCGAACCGGGGCGACTAGCCGACAGATCGATTCGCGCCGCTAGTGCGGATTCGAGCCCTTGGGCTTGGACCCCGGCGGCGGTGCCATGATCGTGAGCACCACAAGGTTTCCCGGGCCTGGGTTTTCCAGCGCGTGTGGTTCACCGTCCCGCGCCAACACGAGGTCTCCGCTCTCGATGCGGTCGGTCTGCTCGCCGACAGTCACGTCGCCGCAGCCCTCCAGAACCAAGTAGAGCTTGTCTTGCCCGGCATGGGTGTGCAACTGATGGGCCTGCCCGGGCAGGAGGCAGTTTAGTCCAGAGAACACCCGCTCGCCCGAGAGCAGGTCAGCCTTGCCCATCTTGAGGTCGGAAAAGACCGCCCGCTCAGCGATCCCACGGACGATCATTGGCCTTCGTGCGCAACTTGGATCAACTCGTTGAAGAGCTGGTTCTGCTCGGGGGTCAGGTATTGGGTTATGCGCTGGTGTGCCTCAAGCTGATTCCATTTCAGCTCGCCGAGCAGTTCGGCTTCCTGCATGATCACGTCATCGAGAATGGCACGGATCTGTTCCATCTGACTCGGATTCAGCGACAGTTCCTCGGCCAAGTCCTGTAACGTCGCTTCGATGCGGAACTCCGTGCTGCGCTCTTCTGCAAACGCCTCGATGAGGTTCGAACTGAGCAGGCCAGTCGCGAAGCCGCTGAAGAAGACTACGGCAAGCACGCCAACGGCCTTGCCGACCGAGCCCGCCGAGAAGCCTCGCATCAACGTCCCCCGCCTCCCGAATACATCACTACCGCCAACATCGTGCTGCGGTTGAGGTCAATATCGCATCCCAGCCTGACATTGCAATAGTCCGCGCTCTCAGGGGGCTCGGCGAGGACGCTCTGCGCAATGTTCTTCACCTGGGGCTCGGATGCGGCTTGGTAAGCGCTGGCGCCGAACAGCACGCAAAGCCAAGCGCACGAGGCGAGGACGACGCGGCGGGCAACGAGCGGCTGGAAGAAGATGTCCCAAAACGGGGGCCGACGCTGCTCCTCGATCGTCCGCAGGACTTGCCTGTGAAAACCCGGGGACGGCCCGAGGCCAGTATCGGGCGGCAAGTCGAAGCTGTCGAACAGCCCCGAAATACCCGCCATCTGCCCAATCATCTCGCGATCATTCGGACTTCGGGCCAAGCGGTCCTCGAACTCGCGACGGCCCTGCTCGCCGAGTTGGCCGGCTAGATAGGCCTCTAAGTTCTCTGCTAGATACTTGTCCATCCTCGTGTCCCCCCGAGTGCGCCCCTGTCGCGCATCTTATCGCACCTCGCTGGGTGCTGCCGCGCCCAACTGCTGGGAAGCCTTGACGAGTTTCCGGCGGGCGCGGAACAGCTTCACCTTGATGGTGTTCTCGTTGATGCCGGTCTTTGCGGCCAGCTCGTCCACCGTCAGCCCTTCGACTTCCTTCTGGAACAGCAGCATGCGCTCCTCTTCGGAAATGTGTTCGAGCAATTTGAGCAGGTAATCGCGACGCGACGCCTGCTCGTCCGCACCGGCCGCGGTATCAGCCGCCCTTGCGGAGCTCTCCACGATCTCGTCGACGCCTTCGCCTAAGTCGCCCTCGAAGACGACACGGCGACTCTTGATCCTGCGCAAGTAGTCGTAGGTCTCGTTCATCGCGATCTTGTAGATCCACGTCGACAGAGACGAGCGCATATCGAACTTCTTCAGCGCGAAGAAGACCTTGGTGAACACCTGCTGGGCCACGTCTTCGGCATCGATGCTACGGCGCACCATCCTAAGCGCGACGCTGTAGACCATGCTCTGGTGTTTCTGGACGATCTGAGCAAACGCTTCCTCGTCTCCAGCCTTGGCGCGACGCACGATTTCGGCTTCTGAAGCGGTCTCGTACGGCACGAAGCAATCTGAACGCATTCCGCCGAAGCCACTCACCGGACTGCGCTGTCCTGTGGTCAAACCTGTCATTCCCGCCATGTGAGTTGTTTGGACGCACCAGCGACGCAACAGGTTGCGGAATGGGTACAAGAAATTGAGTGTATCGCTATTCCCGCCAGCGTCCGGTTGCGGGCACCGCTCGAGCGCGAGATTTGCGCGCGAGACCGCTGGCGACGGCGGCTTGGCTGTCCGCGCGCGAAGCTTGCTGGGCGGCGAGTTCGAGGCCTCGGCCCGGAGCCTGCTGGCCGCGGAGGAGGAACAGTCAAGCTGGTCACAACGTATCGCTCGGCCGGGGCCTAGGCCACGCTCTCCACGCTTTGGAACAAGATCACCCTTCGACTGGGAATCGGCTGGCCGAACCGGGTTGCGGGCTGGAACTTGGTGGTCAGCAGGGCGTTGGCCAATTGGCGGCGGGCGCGACCCTCTAGCGGCACCTGCGTGGCGATCAGGTAGTCGTAGACGCCGCCCTGAGCATCGATGTAGGCCACTACCGCGATCTCGCCGGCTACCGAGTACGGCGACGCCAGCGTCATCATCGGAGCGCTCACTACCGGGCTGGCCAAGAAGTGCAGCGGCACGTCGTCTGCATGAGCTACCGGCTCCATCCAGACGGCCGAAAGCAGCAGCGGAACCAAAATCAGAGCCAGCAGCAGACCACCTAGCACCGGCACGGTAATCGGCCTCAGCCAATTGCCGAACCGTACTTTCCGGTGGCTCCAGACCATCAGCGGGCGGTCGCGCATCAGCGCCTCAATCGACAAGGCGCTGAGGATGCGCAGCTCCAAACTCTTAGGAGGCGCCGCAACTGGAAGCGACGCCAGCAGGCTGCTAATCGCTTCCTCGCGCTCGTATTGCGCGTGGCATTCGACGCAGCGAGCCAGGTGCCAGCGCGTCAATAGCGTCTCGGTGATGCCGAGAGCGCATTCTCGATACCGATCAAGTCGGCGTGAAATCCAACGACAAGTCATTGCTCTACTCCAACTGCCATCTGGCGTCCTGCGGCGCGATTGACGGGGCATAGCGCAGCAGGTGGCGCTTCAGGGCCTCGCGGCCGCGTAGGATCCTTGACTTCACCGTGCCCAACGCGACCCCCAAGGTGTCTGCGATTTCTGCGTAGCTGAAACCTTCGATATCGCGCAGCACCACAGCCTCTCGGTAGTGCGGGTGGAGAGCGCGGAGGGCCCCAATGAGGATGTCGCGACGCTCCCGATTGTTGGCATGCTCGAACGGGGTCACTGCTTCGGATTGAAACAAGTCGGAGAACTCGTGTGCCCGGTCATGGACCGAGGACTCGCTGACTTCCCGCGCCCGATGCCGCGAGAACCAGCGCCGCTTGTTGGCCGCCTCGTTGGTCGCAATGCGGTACAGCCAAGTCTTGAACGTGGACGAGCCGCGAAATCCGTCTATCCGGCGGAAGACCTTTACGAAGACCTCTTGGGTCACATCTTCAGCATCGGCCTGATCGTCAATCAGCCTGTAGACATAGCTGTAAACCGGTCGTTGGTAGCGGCGCAGCAGCAGCTCGTAGCCACCGGGCCGCCGGGCCTTGAGACCACAGACCAAGTCGGCGTCAAGATCGGACTTGGCCGGTGCGCCGGACAGGATCGTCTTGTCGGTCACGATTCTCAGGGAGCCGCTTTAGGCTAGCAGGTGATCTTCCTGGGAGCCACCCGCGACAGCCCCCGCCTCATTTGACACCGGAGAGCGGAAAAATGTTTCTGCGGTGTTCCTTGCTGCACCGAGCGGTGGCATGGGGGCTGAAGCGCCTCGCCCGTGAAAAGAACCTAGCAAAGGCGCTGACAGGGAGCAGCCTTTTTTGATACAATTGACATTCATAAGTGGTCTTGGATTCATAGGCAGATCCATTGCGGGCTGCCGGAATCCCACTGGCAAAAGAAACCGGTCTTCGCATCCGCGTGTGCGCGGCGCTCTTCTCGACATCCGCGTGCTGCCACAAGTGAGCATTGGCGCTTGAGACCGGCTTCCTGCTTCAGCCACAGGGGTCCACCGAACTTCCCATGGCAAGCGAAACAGACACGGATAGTGCAGAAGTCGTCGAGACATCCGCAGCAAGGACCAGTTCCAGCGGTACCGGGGAGGGGGCCGACAAAAGCACACGGAAGGCAGCCAGAGCAAAGAAGACCGTAGCCAAGAAGCGACCGCCTGCGAAGTCCGCCGGCAGCAAGAAGAGCGCTGTCAATGCACAGGCCAAGCAGGCGGCACCGGTTGGCCCTAAGGCGTCGACAAAGACCGCTAAGGCCGCGACCGAGGCCCCCGCCAAGGCTGCTACAGCCGACGTCGAGGTGCCGAAGAAGAGGGCTTCGTCTCAGGCGCAGGACAAGGCACCGCCCAAGAAGGCAGCGAAGTCGTCCTCAGCATCGAAAGAGCCCGAGGATTCCACGACGGCAGAAGTGCCGACCAAGGCCGAGGCGAAGCAGGCTCCAGCCTCGAAAGCAACCGAGGCCTCGACGGCGCAGAGAGGCACCAAGCGAGCCCCCTTGCCGGGCCCGGAAATCAAGCGGGCCCCGAAGAAGTCTATCGAGAAAACGACAACTCACGAAAAACTCGAGACAGCGGAGCAGAAACAAGTCGAGGACGGGCGCCGCCCGCTGGATGGGATCCGAGTCCTCGACCTGAGCCGATTGCTTCCCGGCCCGTACGCCAGCCACATCTTGGCGAGCTTTGGCGCCGACGTGATCAAGATCGAGAAGCCAGGCGAAGGGGACTACATGCGCGAGTACCTTCCTCAGACGCAAGGCTTCAACGCGACATTCCTCACGATCAACCGAGGCAAGCGCAGCATCGCGCTCGATCTGCGGAAGTCAGCAGGCAAGGAAGTCTTCCGCGCCCTGGTGATGCGCTCAGACGTGGTCTTGGACGGCTTTCGCCCGGGCGTCATGGACAAACTGGGCCTGGGCTACGAGAACCTCAGCGAACTCAACCCTAAGATCGTCTACGCCGCCCTGACGGGCTACGGCCAGACCGGTCCGAACGCCCAGCAGGCGGGTCACGATCTCAACTATTTGGCGCTCTCTGGCATGCTGGACCTGCTCGGTGACACCGACGGCGTACCGTTGGTGCCCGGCATCCAGATCGCCGATGTCGCAGCCGGCGCGCTGCCAACTGTGATCGGCATCCTGCTGGCCCTGCAGCACCGCACCAAGAGCAAGGCCGGCCAAATGGTCGATATCTCAATGTTCGACTCGTTGCTCGGGTTGATGCCCGTGCAGGTCGCGAACTACACGGCGACCAAGCGCCGGCCCAAGCGCGGTCACGAGCGCCTGTTCGGCCGCTACGCCTGCTACAACATCTATCCAGTCCGCAATGGACGCTTCATGGTGGTTGCTGCGCTGGAGCCCAAGTTCTGGGCCGGGCTGTGCACGGCCATCGACCGCGAGGACCTGATTCAAGACCAGTATGTCGAAGGCCATGCCCAGGACATCTTGATCGCAG
Source organism: Bryobacterales bacterium (assembly GCA_965207255.1). Lineage (GTDB taxonomy): Bacteria > Acidobacteriota > Terriglobia > Bryobacterales > UBA6623 > VXMF01. The sequence continues at coordinate 5,999,032 of OZ242276.1, forward strand.
AGCTGACGCGCATCTTCCAGAAGAAGCAAGTTGACGAGTGGATGGAGATCTTTGCCGAATTCGACGCGTGCGTCACGGAAGTCCGGGAACTCTCGCGGTCTGTCCAAGACGACAATGTGACCCAGCGCGGCCTGATCACCCCGATTCGCGGCAAGGACGGAGAGGTGTACGAGCAGCTGGGGGTCTTCCCCAAGTTATCCGATGCGCCCGGCTATATTGCGGGCAACGCCCCTAAGCGCGGCGAGCACACGCGCCAGATCCTCAAGTCTCTCAAGTATCCCGCGAAGCAGATTGACGAGTTGGTCGCTGCCGAGGTCGTCGAAGAGTCCGGCACCGACGAGGATAGCGGCGCGGGATAGCCCTGTCTGGTTGGAACGCCGCGGAACGCGCCGCCAGGTGCGCCCGCTGTCAGCGGGTCGGCACTGCAGCCAAGGACGGTCGCAATGCGGCAATGAACGCGTCAATGTCCGCAGTGGAGATGTTGAGCGGCGGGCTGATGCGGATCACGTTGCCATAGAGCCCGCCCTTGCCGATCAGCACGCCTCTCTCGCGCGCTTCTTCCATCAGCCGTGCGGTTTGGCGGCTAGCAGGCTCCTTGGTGTTGCGATCGCTGACGAGCTCCAGCGCCTGCATCAAGCCGACTCCTCGGACGTCACCGATCAGAGGGAATTCAGCTTGAAGTGCTGCCAGCTGGTCTGCAAGGTAAGCGCCTGCGAGCGCGGAGTTTGTCAGCAGGTCCTGCTTCGCGATGAAATCGACCACAGCTGCGGCAGCCGCTGTGGTGACGGGATTACCGCCGAACGTTGACAGAGTGAGAAATCGCATCGAGTCCGCGATCTCTGGGCGCGCCAGCGTGGCGCCGATGGGCAGCCCATTGCCCAAGCCCTTGGCCAGCGTGATAACGTCCGGAACCACCTCGTAATTTTCGATGCCAAACCACTTGCCGGTTCGGCCGCAGGCGGTTTGCACCTCGTCGCAAACAAAGATCCCCCCGTGCTCGCGGACGATGTCAGTGACGATCTTGAAGTATTCCCGGGGCGGGGTGATGAAACCGCCGATTCCTTGGACCGGCTCCGCAATGAAGCCCGCCACGCTTCCCGACGTGGACGTCTCAATGAGCTCCTTCACGTCCGTTGCGCAGGCTAGGTCGCACGACGGATAGGTCTTCCCGAACGGACAGCGGTAGCAGTACGCGTTATGCGCGTGGACGACTCCCGCCTGCGGCGGTGCCGGCCCCCTCCACGCGCTCTGGCCGGTCAGCGCGCGTCCGCTGGAGGTTCTCCCGTGGTAGCTGTGGCGCAGTGCCACGATCTCGGTGTTTCCCGTGTAGCAGCGGGCGAGTTGTACTGCGGTCTCGTTCGCTTCCGAGCCGCTGTTGGTAAAGAAGGATTTCGTCAGCTGTCCGCCGGGCGAGACCTTGGCGAGCCGCGCGGCGAGGCCGATCTGAGGGCGGGTAGGGAAGACGGTGGAGACGTGCTGCAGGCGGTCCACCTGATGGTGGATAGCGGCATTGACATCGTCGTTGAGGTGGCCGACGCTGATCGTGGCTATCCCGCCGAAGAAGTCAAGGTATTGCCTGCCATCGGAGTCCCAAACGTATTGATCCTTGGCGCGTTCGATGACCAGTGGACGGTCGAAGTAGTGGAACACGGCCGGGAACAGGTACTGCTTCCCGGCAAGGATCAGCTCGTCCCGGTCAGTGTGGTTCTCTGGCACCGTTGCATTGTGCCCTATTGCGCCAGCCCGGGCCGACCGTACGTGACGGGGAAGTGGGGCGACGGCGTGGGATCGGCCAACATTGCCACCTAGCCAACATCGGGACCGGTCAGCATGCCTGGCACCGGTTGGATCAACGCCCTAGGACGTTTGCCAGCAAGCCTGGCTCGTCAGTGATGATGCCATCCACATCCAGTGCCAGCAGGCGCCGCATCTCGGACTCGCTGTTGACCGTCCACGCCAGCACCTTGAGATCCTCGTCGTGGACTTCCTCGATGAAATTGCGCGAGGCGAGCCGGAACTGCGGTATGACAAAGTCGATGGGGCTGTTGTAGCGAGTCTCTTCGTCTTGGGTGCGATTGAAGATGAAGCCGAGCTGGATGTCGGGCAGCAAGTCGTGCACCTTGTTCAGCATCTTGGTGTGAAAACCGCTGATCATAGTCTTGCTGACATCGGCGTGTGCTTGGATCAGCTCGAGTGCTTGCTCTTCGAAGCCCGGCTCCTTGAGTTCGATATCAAGGAAGGCTCGCCCCGAAAAGCGCTTCAACACATCTTCGAATAGAGGGACCTCGTAACCATCGCCCAAGTCGCGGAATTCTTCGTATGGCGTCGACAGAATGGAGTGGCGGCCCGCCACCGAGCTATGCACCACGACCAGCTGGCCATCGCCAGAGCGGCGCACGTCCAGCTCGACGCCATCTGCACCCTGGGCGAGCGCGTGCTCAAAGCTCGGGACGGTGTTCTCCTGGTGCCCCTTGGCTCCACGGTGTCCAATGATGGTGGCTTGTTGCATGAGATTGCTTCCTGGGATTCTGCCAGCCGCATTTCACGGCTGCGCTGCGGCGACCGGTCAGAAAGAAATGCGAGGGCAGGCGTGCCCAGCTGGCCGAGAGCGGAGGATCATCACAGAAGAGAGTATTATAGCGCCGCCCGTGCAGCACAAACCTAGCGCCGGAGAGAAATTTCTGGAACCCTGCCGGTCGACCTCCTCGCCAGAGCGCGGGGCGATGGCATTGTCAAGTCGGATCGGCTAGAGTAACTGCCAATGGCCGAACATCTCAAACGCCGCTCTGTACTGCAAGGCGCAGCCGCCGGGATCGCTGCGGGCGCAGCCCTAGCGCAGTCCGCATCTGGCGCGCCCGTTCCATTCTCCGACCAGCTCAAGATCACCAAGCTAGAAACGTTCTTGGTCAAGCCGCGCTGGCTGTTTCTCAAGATGCACACCGATGCCGGCCTGGTCGGGCTAGGGGAGCCCATCGTCGAGGGGCGGGCGAAGACATGTGCCGAGGCCATTCGCGAGATGGAGCCGTACCTGCTGGGCAAGGACCCGCGGCACGTGCAGCACCACTGGCAGGCCCTCTACCGCCATGCCTTCTATCGCGGCGGCCCGGTACTGACGAGCGCCTTGAGCGGCGTCGAGCAGGCGATGTGGGACATCGCCGGCCAGGCGGCCGGCTTGCCGGTGTATGCGATGTTGGGAGGGCCGACAAGAGACAAAGTGCGCTTGTACAAGGGCGGCACTTCGCCGGACACGATCCGGGACGACATGGCTCAGGGCTTCAGCGCGTTCAAAGTCGGCCCGTTCAAGGAACGCCCGGCCCGGATTGTCGAGAACAAGGCCTTCGTGGAGAAGGCGGCCGAAGCCTTCCGCGCCTTGCGCGAGGCGGGCGGGGACGAAGTGGACATCGGGATCGACTTCCACGGCGCAATCAGCCCGCAGACCGCGAAGCTGCTCATCAAGGCTCTGGAGCCGTACCAGCCAATGTTCATCGAGGAACCGGTCAACTGCCAGAACCATGACATCATGGCGGAGATCGCTCACGGCACGCACCTGCCGATCGCCACCGGTGAGCGTGTCTTCACCAAGTGGGGTTTTCGCGAGGTCCTGGAAAAGGGCGCGGCCTCGATCCTCCAGCCGGACCTGTCCCACTGCGGCGGCATCATGGAGGCGCGCGTGATCGCCGGAATGGCGGAGTCGTACTACGCGGCAATGGCTCCGCACAACCCGCTAGGGCCGATCGCCACGGCTGTGTGCGTGCACTTGGACGCGTCGATCCCCAACTTCATGTGCCAAGAGTTCCGCTCGCTGGGACAGGGGTACTTCAAGGAGCCGCTGCGTTTTGAAGCTGGTTACGTGCCTCTGCCGACCAAGCCGGGCCTGGGCGTCGAGATCGACGACGAGGCGATCGCCGACAAGATCGACCACGATTGGACGAACCCCGAACCGTACGATGTGTTCGACGGGTCGGTCGTGGACTGGTAGCCGCCAGAGTTCGAAGTCGGTCGAGGTACTCCCAAGGGCCTAAACGCCCGCTAGACCCCGGGGCAGGCGCATTCGCGGGCTAAAGGGTTGCTTGGCAGCGGATGATTGGCTAACGTTAATGTAGCGGAGCGATGGGCCGACCGATCCATAAGTTGACATAATCTATGTTATCGGAAATTATATTGCGGCGATCTGCAGCCCTTGGGGCCTTGCTTCTGGCAGTTTCCGCGCCCGCATCCGCCGCCGCGCTTCGCGGCACCCTGTTACCGCCAGTCGCCGGCCAGACCCTGCAACTCGATCTGGCGAGCGGAGGCACGGTCGAACTGGAGCTGGACGAGGGCCTCGAACTCACCATGCGCGACCCGCAGCTGGCGGAGCGGCTGTGGGAGGTGCGCGGCCGGCACGAGGAAGGCGGCCGGTTTGTCGTGGAAAAGATCTTCACAGTGAAAGAGGGCGAGTTGCATCGCGTGACCTACTATTGCGAGATTTGTCACATTACGACGCACGAGCCCGGACTGTGCATGTGCTGCCAGGGCGACACGGACTTGCGCGAGCTAGCCGGCGAATAGCGCGAGCGATCCTGCGGTATTCTGGTGGACCGCCCGGCCCCATGCCCGCCCCATCCACGCAGGACTACTCGGCGACGCTGACCAAGGCTGACGACGTGGAGATCGCCCGCCTGTGCGGGCCGGATGACGTTGTCGTCTCGATTGCACCGAAGATCGGCAACAACTCCTACGAGTTCATCGTCAACGGCAAGAATGCGTTCTGGTTCCCGTTTGGCTCCGTCGGTGAGTTCGCAGCCGCCCCCGAACTGTGCGGAAACCCGTTTCTGGCACCGTGGGCGAACCGGCTCGACGAGCACGCGTTCTACGCGCACGGCGCACGCTACGAGCTAAACCGCTCGATTGGCAACTACCTGTTGGACCCCGATGGGCAGCCGATCCATGGGCTGCTGCTGTATGCCAGCGAGTGGGTCGTCGTAGATGCGGGATCGGGGACGGACTCGGCGTGGGTGACGAGCCGCTTGGAGTTCAGTCGATTCCCTGCGCTGATGGCGCAATTCCCGTTTGCACACTGCATCGAAATGACGTACACGCTGGCGGGCACAAGCCTTGAGGTCCGCACGGAGATCCGGAATCAGGGCGCCGAGGCGATGCCGGTCTCGGTTGGATTCCACCCGTACTTCCAACTTCACGACACCCGACGCGACGACTGGAGCGTTCATATCGCGGCAGCGAGCCTGTGGGAGCTGAACGAGCGCTTCACACCGACCGGTGCCAAGTCGCCCGTAGGCCAGACGTTTCCGGCCGCCGCCAACCTTCCCCTGCGCGGCGAATTTCTTGACCACGTGTTTGGTGATTTGAGGGCCGATTCGGACGGGTGGGCTCGGTTCAGCGTTTGCGGCGCGGACGAGCGCCTTACGGTAGCGTACGGGGATGGCTATCCCGTTGCCGTCGTCTACGCCCCGAGTGGCGAGGGGCAGCAATTCCTTTGCTTCGAGCCAATGTCCGGCATCACGAACGCATTCAACATGGCTCATCGGGGACTCTATCCGGAGCTTCCCACGGTGCGTCCCGGCGAGGCTTGGACAGGAACCTACCGGATTGCGGTGCAAGGGTTCTGAGGGCCGACGGCTCCGGCCAAGGCCGACCTGCTTGGGCTAGATGCCCGCCGCCGCGCGGCCGCTGTTCGCGGCTATCGCAGAGGCTTCAGAAGACGATCTTGGTCAGCATCTGGAACGTCCTGGGAAATCCGCGGGTTCCGGGGATGCTGCCAAACGTGTCAGACCCATAGACGGTCCTCGGGCCGCGCCAGTTGACGTTGTTCAGCAGGTTGATGAACTCGAATCTCAGGGATAGGCGCACATCCTCACGTATTGCGATGCCCTTCTCCAAGGAGATATCCCAGTTGACCAGTGCTGGGCTGCGCACGGCATCGGTTGTGTGCGGTGCTTGGCTCAGCTGCAGCCCGTCGGTGGGCACGACGGACCCAGCGGTCACGTACTGGCTCGGATTGCTGCCCGGGTCTCCCCCGCCCCCGACTTGCGCGTTTTCCGGGCGCTGGTGGCTGAAACCGTACGCGCTGAGCGGGTTCTCGTTCTGGGTGATGACAAGCGGAAAGCCGCTGCGCAAGATGGTGGCCATTGAAACTGCCCATCCGGACAGTAGTCTGGAACTCCCCCTCGTCTGGTACATGAGGTTAAGGTTCACTAGGTGCGGCGCATGCAGGCGCGAGAGCGAGTAGTCGGATTCCAACTGCGGGCACTTGCCCGAGGCGCAGCCGTCAGGGGTGTTGTAGACCGCTTGAGTCAGGCTCTCCAGCAAGGTGTTGGCCTCATAGATGCTGTCGCTATGTCTTGTATGGGTGTAATTCAGGCGCATGCCCCAAGCCCGGCTGAATCGCCGCTCCAATTCGAACCGAAGACCGTGGTACATCGACTTGCCTGCGCTCACGTGACGGGCGTAGACATTGCGGAAGTGCGGGAACGGACGCAACAGCTGCCCGAGCGGCAGGGTCTCCGTTTCTGCGAATGATCCAAAGCGAGAGTCGCCAAAGAAGGGATTCGCATGGCGCTCGTTGAGCCGTTCTCCCAGCGACAGATAGCCATCTGCTAGCTGGTTGATGTTGACCACCGAATTCAGAGTCCCGCCGATCGGCAGGTTCGTCCCTTGGCTGCCGACGTAGCCGACCTTGAGCGCGACCGACCGACCGATCTCCCGCTGCAGGTCCAACGACCATTTCTTGATGTACGGAGAATCGCGGTGCTGGTCGTTGAAGTAGACGTCCCCGCCGATGTTCTGCAAGCGGCCGTTCGCGTTCCCCACCGGGTCGAGGATTCCGTGCGGGAACGGGTTGGAAGCGGTTGCGTCCGAAGGCGTGATGCCGTCTACGCTGGCCTCGATGTTGGTCACTGCCGTGTAACCGTATGTGCCGATCTCTGACGCCCCGGTGCCCGATGGAATCGCGTACGGCGCCCAGAACACGGCGAAACCGCCGCGGACGACGGTCGATGCGTCCAGCGAATAGGCGAATCCCACCCGTGGGCCGAGCTTGGCCGGCGGGGGGTTCCATTGGTGCCGGGGGTTGCCGTCCATCCCCGCATACATGAGGCCGCCCTTGAGTGGAAAGCCGGGGAGCCTTCCCTCGAGCCCCGGCGGCAGCTCGGCCTGCAGCGGGAACGCGCTCTGCCGGTCCCATCCGACCGCAAAATCGTCGCTGTCTTCTTGGAGCCCCGTTTCGTGTTCGACTCGGAGGCCGAGGTTCAGCACAAGATTCGGCGAGACCCGCCAGTCATCTTGGAAGAAGCCGCCGTAGTAGTCCAGAAATAGGTCCGCCGGCACCGCCAGAGTCGCCGCGCCGCCATCTGGGATGCCCAGCAGCAGGTCCGCCAAGGCACTGCCCGAACCCGTTGCCGGATGCACCGGATTGGGGCCTTGGGTGAACTTCTTGGAAAATCGGAGCGCCATTCCATGGCCGAAGTTGGCCGTGTGCAGCCCGAGCCTGCGCCATTGCCCGCCCCACTTCAGCGTATGGTTGCCGACAAACTGCCCATAGGTCCCGCTGATTTCGCGCGACAGCCACTGGACATCGTCGTTGCTCCTTCCGCCCAATGCATCGCCGCTGTCCCCGAAATCCGCGACGAAGACCTTGGGGAATTGCCCCTCGTAACCCTCTTGCGAGTAGAGCTTGTCCAAGAAACTGCCCTCAATCCCCAACCGGGTGCCGAACTGGTCTTTGCCGAACGCAGGGTTGCTCCAAGAGTCGTTGAAGTAGGTCTGCCCGTAGCGCAGCGTGAGCACTGAAGTGGCCGACGGCAGGAACGTATTGTTGATCGCCAAGGCATGCACGTTCCGGCCAAGCGTCGAAGAGCCGATCCCGAAGTCGGGGCGGGAACCGGAATTCAGCAGATCTTGGTAGTGGCCGAAGAGTGGTTCAGTAGAACGGTAATATAGATATGTACCTGACAGATGCCAGCGATCATTAAAAGCATGGTTGAGGTTTCCCGTGGTCTGGATTGCGCTCACTATCTGGACCCCGGATGTCGAGATCTGGCCGCCCGGCCCCAGCGTGGCTAGGACGTCCGTCAATGCCGCTCCGGCAGGGTCTCGGGAACTTGCGGGGATGCGATTGTCCGCGAACGCCGGTCTGCTCCCGTCCTGGCCGAGACCGAACGGGTCGTAGATCGTGCTGCCACTCTGCGAGAAATCTCCTGACGCCTCGGCCGGCGTCGGCACGGTCACCGTTGTGTTGCCGATCGCGTGGTCTGAGTAGCCCTCCGAAGCGAGCCAGAAGAAGGTCTTGCCGTCCGAGACCGGGCCGCCAAACGAGCCACCGAAGAGGTTGTACGGGGCGTTCTCGAGATCCTGTTGGCGGAGCAGCCCACTATCGAAGTCCTGCTGCTGGAAATAGGCCAGCTTTCTCCAGAACGTGTTCAACTCCCCCGGGCGGAACTGATAAAGAGCGCTGCCCGCCCAATCGTTTGTGCCCGTCCTGTGGATCGTGTTGAAGACACCCCCGCCAGTACGGCCCATTTCCGCGTCGTAAGTGTTGGTCTGGACCTTCATCTCCTGGACTGCCTCGAAGACGGGGATGATCACCGAACGGTTGCGCAAGTCAGTCACCGAAACGCCGTCGATGGTGTAGTTGTTGCCACGCAGGGGCCCGCCGCCAAGGGACAGCAGGGATGAGTTGGTTTGGTCGGACTGCTTGACCCAGACCGGGTTTCCGGTATGCACCACGTTGGGTGTGGTCACAGCCAAGATGAAGATGTTGCGGCCTGGGGAAGGCAGAATTTCGATCTGCTTGCGATCGATCGTTGAGGCAACCGATGCAGTTCCGTTTTCAATCAGCGGTGTCTCGGCGGTGACCGTGACCGATTCCTCGACGCCGCCGACATTCAATGTGATGTCCGAGACCACGAATGCGGAGATTCCGATGGCCAGCCCCTCTGCGACGAAGGAAGCGAAACCACCTAGGTCCGCGCGCAACGTGTAGACTCCCGGCTGGATATTGGCGAAAGAGTACTCTCCGGCCACATTGGAGGATGTGGAACGAGAGACACCGGTCTCGTCGTTCACCAAGGACAATTCCGCTCCCGGGATGAGTCCGCCGTTCGCGTCTTGGACTATGCCACGCAGCCCGCCCTGGAATGTTTGTCCGAGAGCGCCCTGAAAGGAAGGCAGAGCGGCCATGAGCAAGCAAGCAACCGCCACGAGGCCGCGGCAAGAGCCGTTCCAGAGCCCTGCGCCCTGCGCGCGCTGTCGCCCAAGCCCGGTTGCCTTAAAGTTCTCCGCGCACCTGCGAGGGCCTAGCCTCAAATGTCCTCGACCAAGATCCTCCCTTGGGATTTCCACTCGCACGCTCGGGGAACATAGCCCTAAATCTATAGCCATTCGACTCGTTCTATTCAATCAGTTTACAGTAGGCGTTTCGGCGGAATTGCAGCCTTCTTGACTAGGCGTGGTCTCGAGGCTCCATCATCAGTTCTCCGATGGCAATGCCTTCGGGGTGGTCCCGCTTTGGCTTCACGCTCTGCAGTCCTGAGGGTGGGCGGGCCATTCTAGACGCAAGCAAACCAGCTTTGCCCGGGCATCTTCGCTCGCCAGGCCTAGTCGAGTTACTCGTCCAAGTTGTACGATTCGACCGAACAGGGGCCGCGCCGTAGGCGTGTGCTGGCAAGAACTTGAGCACCGCTCAGGCTACGCCAAGTGGCCATGCAAGGACGCAGCCAGTCCGCGCGCTCCCGGGTCCCATTCCGGCACGGTCTCCGGGGCATGTGCGTCCGGGAACTTGACCGCGCCGGCGATGAAACACATGGTGCCCGCCTGTTTGTGCAGGCGCTTCGGCATCGCTAGGTCCCCGTCGCCGCTTACCGTGGCCCGAGGTCGGAGCGTGACCCCAGTGAATTGGTGCGCCCCTCCGGGCCGGTCTGCAGCACACCCTCGACACTGTCCGCGCAGGCTGTCACCACGACCTCGGCGCTCGGGCGCAGGTGCAGTCACCAAAGCATGTGGCCGGTCGGCGGGGCCGCTGCCAGCAGATCCCCGGGATTGTCCCGTTCGGCCTCGCCGCGAAAGGAAGGGTCGGCCGAGCCTAGGATAATCGGCTTGCCCGGGCAGGCGTGGTCAGGTTCCCGCCCATAACGTTCGTAGGTTCGTGTGCCCTCGCCGCGGTCGCCCGTCCATGTCACCTTCACCGTGTGGCTGAAATTCCCAGCCATTCCGTAGCCCATCTTCGACACGATCGCATTCCGGAACGCACTGCCCCGCCCTAACGTGCACGCTCAGAATTCGATACGTAGCGTAAAGCGGAATGCCCGGCCGTCGTTGAGCGTGTTCGTGATCGCCCCGAACGTCCGCGAGGCCAAGTTGATGTCTGGCTCGGCGAATTGCGGGTGGTTCAGAAAATTGAGCGTCTCGGCACGAAACAGCAAGGACCTCTTCTTTGGCAACAGGATCCGTCGCGAGAGTGCCATGTTGACATTCCAGACACCGTCCTTGCGGAACGTGTTCCGTCCCAAGTCGCCGCCCGCATCGGTAGGCAGGATGAACTCGAAGGCACTCGTGGGCAGGAGCATCTTGGAGCGGTCGGGGTAGTCTACGACGCGACCGAGGATCGCAGCATCGAGCACGTTCGGCCTGTCGCTACCCGCCCCGTCGACATTGCCGACTCCGGGCGAGTCCGACCCTGACCGAAGGCTGAAGGGAGTCCCGGACTTCCAGAGCACAACCGAACTCGCCTGCCATCCGCCGAAGATCGTGCGCAGCCCCCGAGGAAGGCCGTATCTTACGGGAATCGCATAGCTAAGCCGCAGTAGTGTCGCGTGCGGCTGATGGTACTCGCTGACCGCTTTCATGTAGCCCCAGACGTCAAACTCCGTGGGACTGCGTGCAAGCCTCCCATCGCGGCCGGTCGCCGTATTCGTGTAATCCGAACCCAAGTCGATCGCCTTGCTCCACCAGTACGACGCGTCTAGGTTCAGACCGGCCCAGTTTGGCACGCGCAAGGAAACTTTGGCCGCATCGAAGTAGCCAATCGAACCGTTCAGGACGTGCAGCACGTCGAAGTAGCGCGGATCAGCCCTGCGCTGGTTGATGGTGCGCGTGATTTGGGCGATGCCGGGGACGGGCTGCGCTCGGTTCGTGTAGCGCTGGTTGAGCAGGCGATGCGAGCGACTTCCGACGTAGCCCAGGTCCAGCGTCCAATCGCGCCTTGGCTGGAACGCCCACGACAGGTTGTACTGGTGTGAGTACGGCGTCGACAGTTCAGGGTCCAATTGGAAGTGTGCGCTTCGCGCTGTCGGGTCCAAGTCGGCAGGCGAGAACTCGCGCAGCGGGTCGAGAAGGTCCGGCGCATTGACCACCACCGACAGCACGCCCGGGGTGTTGAAGCGCGACTGCATGAACGTTGCGTTGAACAATTGGCCGTAGTGCAGGCCATACGCGCCACGAACCACGCCCCAGCCACCGTCAGGCCTGTAGGCGAATCCCAGCGATGGCGCGAAATTGTTCCAGTCGCCGTCGTACGGGATCTCGCTGAGGGCGTTGATCTCGGTCGGACTACCGACCGGTTCGTACCGCAGGCCGAGTTGCAGCGTGAACGCAGGCGTGAGCTTCCAACTGTCCTGCAAGTACGTCAGCACGGAATGGTTTCGGAACCCCCGGTGTGCGTTGCCGATGGCAAAGCGATATTGACTGGGCGTTCCGGCCAGCAGATTCTCTACAGCGTTTCTTCCGAAATCCGCGCGGAAGCTGAACGTGCCGCGATGGTTGTTGCTTTCGAAGCCGTTGACCTGCTTCCGCAGCGTCTCCACGCCGGCCACGATATTGTGGTTCCCTGAATTCCTAGCCAGCCGGGCTCCGTAGCGGAACAGGTTCTGCGCCCGGTCAATTGGGATATTGCCGCCAGGCCCTATCGATTGCAGGATCCGGCTAAAGAGGAAGAAGGGCCCTAGAGAGGTCTCTTCAGGCACGAGCAACGAGCCGATGCGCTCGAATCCCGCCGTCACATCCGTGGTCGTGTACGGGCTCCATGCACGGTTCCAGGTCACCCTAGCGTTGTGATTCTTCGTGGTGGTGTCAGGATTCTGGCCGCCCACGAGTTGGAACGCCTCCACATGCTGCAGTGTCACGTTGTATTGCAACGTCAACCTGCTGCCACCCACAGCGTTATCCAGCACGGCGTTGACGCGGTCGTTGTGGATCTTCTGCGGCGCGTTGGTGTTCAACGCCCGTGCGTTGATGTCCGTACGGTTGGGCAATTCGTCGGGGTACGCTCCTATCACCTGCTGAATTATCGCCAGCTTGTCAGGATCGGTGGCGGTCGGAATGCGCTCGTCGGCGGCGGGTACGAGGACGTTGCCATTGACCTGGCCCAGCAGCCTGCGCTGGCTCATCTGCAGCGTCAGGGCCGTCCGCTTCCCCAGTGGCACTCCAACGTTGAGGCCATAGTCGTTCGTGCGTGCCGGTTGGACATCCCCGACTTGGAAGAACGACCGAGCCGAAAGCGCGCTGTTCTGGTGGCTCCAGAACAGTTCGCCGCGGATTCGATTCTGCGGGGTGCCCCGCAGGTGCAGGCTGGGCTTAGGCGAGCCGCCGTACTCCAAGCCGAAGAACGACTGCTCGGCGGCAAAGTCCTCGACGATAGTCGCAGTGGCGCCCATGCGCCTCAACAGTTCCTTCAGGACGTTGTTGTCGATCAGGGTCAGCCGCACGTTCTCGTTGCGCCGGGCCTCGCCGGATTCGCTGTCTACCTCTCCTAGCAGGTTTAGGCGTGTCCGCTCTCCTGTTCCCGCCTCGCCGACCTGGGCGGCCGCAGCGCCTTCGCCCGCTTCCGCCGCTGGAGCGGCCACTGCCGCATCGTCGGCTCGACCCGCGGCCTGTGGGGCGGCCGCTTCCTGACCGAGGCACACAGCCGCGCATGCGAGGGTCGCGAAGCCAAGAGAGGCAAGCTGGGAGCAACGGCGCATGAGTGTATCCGATACTGTACTTGAAAAATCGCGGTTGAACTAGACTGTGACCACCATGACACGCCGCACTTGGCTCCAGTTCACAGGCTTGGCGGCCCTTCCGCAAGCCGTGGCCGCTCGGCCCGCCCTCACAGGTGTGATTGAGGGACTCTCAGTCTACACCGCACAGGTCGGCCCTAGGTCATGGGTGCTTTTCGAATTGCGGACCAAGCAGGGCCTGACAGGGCTCGGCGATGCCTCAGCCAGCGAGAGCGTGCCAACCAAGGGTACGGCTGTCGCCCGCGAAGTGTTCGAGATTATTCGAGGTCGCAGCCCGTTCGAGATCGAGCGCCTGCGCAATGCGTCCCTGCACAAAGTCGCCGCGGCCGGTCCGCGAGAAAAGCGTGTCACCGCCGCTTCGTGCTCCGCCCTAGAGCAGTGCATGTGGGATCTGCAGGGCAAGACGCTCGGGCTTCCCTGCTACCAGCTCTTCGGCGGGAGATTGCACAGCACGATCCGCAACTACGCCAACATCAACCGCGCCACACGGGGCGAGAACCGCACCCCGGAGGGATTCGCCGCCAACGCTGCCGCGGGCGCTGCGGCGGGCTTTGACGCATTCAAGCTGGCCCCTTTCGACCATATGGCGCGCAACGAGAGCGATCCGGACAAGTACGAAGAGGGCGTCCAGAGGGGCGTGGAGTTCGTTGCGGCTGTGAGAAGAGCGATCGGGCCCAATCGCGACCTGCTGATCGACGGCCACAGTCGCTTCAATGCCCAGCGGGCCATCGAAGTAGCTGCCAGCCTAAAGCAATACCGCCTGTACTGGATGGAAGAGATGTGCCGCTCTTCCGAGGACCTGGCCCGCTTCAACGAGGCCGTTGACGTTCCTACCGCCGGAGGCGAATCGCTCTGGAGCACGAGTGAGTTTTTCGAGTACATCCAGCACGGTACGGTAGACACCGTCATGCCAGACGTGAAGTATTGCGGAGGCATGTCCGAGTTGAAGAAGATTGCAGCGATGGCCGAAGCAGCGGGCCTGCGGGTTGCCCCGCACGGCCCTGCCAGCCCGGTGGGCAACATGGCGGCGGTGCATGTCTGCGCCACGCTGCCCAACTTCGACATCTTGGAACTGGCCTATGGAGAGGTCCCGTGGAGGGCGGAGACGGTGGTTCCTGCCGAGGACGTGCGAGGTGGCTTGCTCACCGTTCCGGACCGGCCGGGAATCGGCTACGAGATCAATCCTCGGCGCTGGAAGCGCTATGCCGCCTGACACCGCCGGGCAGCTGCTATTGCGCCGAGCTCCGCCGCTTGAGGAAGACTTCCAACACGTGCAGGACGGTCGCGAAGCTCCGCTCGGAGAGCTTGTCGAGCGAGTCCTGCGGAGTGTGCCAGTAGGAGTTCCAAGGGCCATAGTTGAAGTCGATCAGGTTCAGGCTCGGCACGCCAACTTCAAGAAAAGAAACGTGATCGTCCTGCACGTAGCCCAAGTTCGCGGGGAACGAGCCGGCATAGCCCAGCCCAGCTGCGATCTCCCAGACCTGTCCTCTCAGCGCAGCGTCGGAATTCCCTTCGTATAGCAAGTCCAGATCCCTGTCGCCGATCATGTCCACGTTGATCAACGCGTTGATTTGGGCCGCCGTTCCGTCCGCTGCCCAACGCTGTGCCAGCCTCCGGCTGCCGTAGGTATGGTCGCCGGCCTTCCACTCCACGACCGCCTCCTCGCCATCGAAGAAGGCCAGCCAAACCCCTTCCTGGCCTAACCGGTCAAGCCGCTCGGCCAGAACCAGCAGCAGAGCGGCCGACGAGCCGCCGTCATTGGCTCCGACGAACGCTGGAGCGGCAATTGTGTCGTAGTGGCCGGAGATGACCGTGATGGGCGCTGCCGACCTCGCGCCGAAGCGGGCGACGATGTTGCGCATCGGCTTCGCGCCGACCGGGGTCGCTGCCACGAAGCGATCAACTTCTATGCTGCAAGAGAGCCGCTCGAGATGCGCAACGATCATCTCGGACTGGCGTTGAAGTTGAGCAGACCCCGCGGGCCGGTTACCCAAATCCACGAATCGTCGGGTCCACTCCATGGCGCTTCGACCGGCCTGCAAGTACTCTTCCGGCGGCGAGGCGGTATCGCCTTGCTGAGCACAGCCGATGCCAGTCCCGCCTACGACCACAACGAGTAGCCGCAGCAGTAGGCGACAAGGCTCAGGGCGTGCTCTGTAGACCTGCATCAAGGTCGCCGTTCCTCAGCCGTGACCCCGGAATGGCCTTGGCGCGGCTCGCGGTCGACGTCATGGCGGTCGTCCGAGCTCGGAAATGGGTCTGGTGTGCGACGGGCCTCGACCAAGACCGAGGGACCGGAACCGCTCGCGTACTCCAGGAGTATCAAGGGGAGCAGCACAACACAGACAAGGCAATAGCACGCGTCTTTGACAACCTCGACGACCGGATGCTCGCGCGCACCTCTCGATTGCCGCAAATCCGGGTCCAGCCAAGGGCAAAGGCTCGTGGCGAGGCAGAATGCAGCCTCGATGTTCGAGCAGGTCTTTCTGGTGGCTACAGAAAGTCCGCAGGTTTCCAAGCACCGTGCGAGGCTGGCGTCGTCGAAAGTGACCGGATGCCGGGAAATGTCGAAACCGGCCCAAGCACCGGCCAAGAGCAGGGCTTGCCAAGAATTCGCGTTCGGCACTTGGATCACAATGCTTCCGTCACTAGCCAGCATGTCGAGCATGGCGTTGATCGCAACTCTCGGATCTCGCTGGTGCTCTAGCACGTGGTGGCTGACAATCACGTCAAACGCACCCCGCCGGAAGCAACCCTCTGACAAGCTGTTCTGCACCGCGGGAACGCCTGCTGTCTTGAAGAACGAACTCACCGGCCGCCCTGCGGGAGCGGCCGCGACGACTGCCAAGCCGCGCAGGTGCATCGCCGAACTGAGAATTGCGCTGCCGCTGAGATCGAGCACGGTCCCGCCGCTACGAGCGCAGCTCTGAACCAATTTGGCCAGCGGCCCCGCAGCAAGCTGGCGTCCCCGCTTGACGAGGCGGCGGAGTATGGAGGGCGGATCGTCATCCCGAATCCATTCAAGATTCAGGGTAGCCGGATTCTGCGCCGGTGTTGGGCTGACTCGCACCAATCCGCAGGCCGCACATTCGAAGACCACGAACGGCCCGGGCTGGCCCCGCAGCCTGTCGCGGCTTGAGAACAGCACTGAGCCGGATGGGCTTGAGCACGACGGGCAGACGCCGGCATCCGGCGGCGCTCGGTCGTCGTGAGGTGCGCATTCCTCTTGCAAAGTTAGTCACTTGGAAATCCCGGTGGCGCACCGGGCGAGTGCGGAATACCGACGCTTGAGCAGTTTGTGCGCCGACCATTCCGCTCGATCGCCACCCGGTGAAACACCAACGGCCTTCCTTTCTTCAAAGTACCCGAACGAAGCCCACGACCGAGTCGGCGCATCTTATGGTCACAGCCAGCCTCACCCTAATTGGCCCAAGCCCGGGCCGTACGGGAAAACCTGGCTGAAACACCAAGCCATGCAGTACTCCCCCGAACGCCGGAAGTCTCGGAATTTGTTGATTCCCAACCCTGTCGACGTCAATTCCCGCGTCGCGCCGAACCTGCTGTTGTAACCCCAAGACCACCTTGGCGCAACAGCGATGGCTCCGGGTGTCGTGTAAGATTGGGCTAGCAGCACTGGATGCAATGGCACCCATCGGCGAACAACTAAAGATGCATGCCTTGGAATCCATCGGCGAACAACTCAATGCTGCTAGGCGGAAGCAAGGGTTCTCCATCG
This sequence comes from Bryobacterales bacterium, assembly GCA_965207255.1. GTDB lineage: Bacteria > Acidobacteriota > Terriglobia > Bryobacterales > UBA6623 > VXMF01. The sequence continues at coordinate 6,015,757 of OZ242276.1, forward strand.
ACGAGATCGTCGAGCAGACGCGAATCGGAAAGCACTACATCGCAGCGCTCGAGCAGAACGATTTTGCGATCTTCCCGGGCGAGTTCTATGCCCTCAGCTTCCTGCGTCAGTATTCGGACGCGCTGGAACTTGCAAGTGAAGACTTGGTGAGTGCACTGCGCCAAGAACTCGCAGAGGTTCAAGCCAAACCCAAGGAGTTCTCCCAGCAACCAATTGCGGTAGGTTTCCACGGGCTGCTAGGAGCGGCACATGGGAAGGTTCGGCGCTGGATGCTCGAGTTCGTCGCCGATCGATCCCACGCGGTGGTTGCGGGTGCCTTGGTGCTCGTCGGAGTTGTGGGATGGTGGTATGTCGGCCAATCGCCGAGAGTTGCCGTCGTTGCCCCTGCTGATTGGTCTGACTCAGAAGCTAGCCTGAGCGCCGAGCCAAGCGCAGGGGTGACGGCATCAGATGCGCCTGAGCCCGCGCCTACGCGCAGCGCGACACCTGCCAGTCCCAGCGTGGTGCCGCCCGTCGCGCCTGCCCGTTCGACTCCTGCCAGTCCGCCCGTCGCGCCTGCCCGTTCGACTCCTTCCGAGACGCTAGCCGTCGAACTGCAGGCATCCGCCGACGTCTGGGTGCGAACGGTCGTGGATGGCGGCTCGCCCCAAGAAGCGATTCTGCAAGCCGGCAACCGCCGCGCGCTCCAGGCGCAAGAGCGCGTGCAATTCACTGTGGGCAACGCTGGAGCTATCATTCTAGTGGTCGACGGACAAGTGCAAGACGCACTAGGCACACAGGGGCAAGTCCGGCATATCCAAGTCGAGCGCGATGGTTGGAGAGCCCTCCCCTCTGGATCGTTCTAGCGGCCAGGACCTCAATTCCGGAGGGATCGTGGCTGCGGCGGCGGGTCGCCCAGCTCTCGTGGACCCAAGCCCATCGACGTCCTGATCAGCGTTCGCCACGTTGCTTGGTCCAGGACCGCGCTTAGAACGAGTACTTGAGCGAGAACTGGCCGATGCGACCAGCGCCGGCGCCCGTGATGCGTCCCAATCGACGGTCCGTCGCGCTGCCTCGGCGCGGAGTGCCGAAGTTCGGGTGGTTGGGCAAGTTGAAGAAGTCCACTCGGAAGTCGACAGAGTGGCCTTCCCTGATCTGGAACCGCTTGCGGAGCGAGATGTCCAGGTTGATCAAGCCCGGGCCTTGCAGGTTGTTGCGTCCGGAGTTGCCGTAAGCGCCCACAGCAGCGAGCGCAAACGCTTCCTTGTTGAACCACTGGGCGATCTTCTCGCCGCGCGTCCGATCTGACGGCAAGTGAGGATCGCCAACGATCTGCGAACGATCATGCCGGACGGCGGTGAGCGAACGGTCCCTGCCTGCGTCAACGTGGAACGGGCGTCCTTCTTGTAGAGTAAAGATCGAACCCAACTCCCAGCCGCCCAGGATGTGCCGCAGCACGGCGGCGTTGGGACTGGGGATCTCGTACAAGAACGAACTGACCATGCGCTGCTGGATGTCGAAGTCCCCGCGACCGCGTTCGGCGTCGCGATTGTTGGGATTCTGCAAGCCGTTTTGCGTGACCGTGGCAAAAGCCGAACTGGTCAGCACTTCGTCAAGCGCGCGCCCGTAGGTGTAGGCCATCTGGAAGGTCAGGCCTCGGCTGAAGCGTCGCTGTACCTGGACTTGCAGGCTGTTGTACATCGACGAGGCCCCGCTGTTGAGCTGGCCGATGCTGCCGAAACCTTGGTGGATGCGCCGGGCGTCCGTGTTGCGAGCGGTCGCGCCTTCGCCATAGACGGCTCGGTTCTGCTCGCGATTGTAGGTGAGGTTGCGCCCCAGGTTGCCGACGTAGGCAACCTCCACCATCAGGTTGTCCGAGACCTGTTGCTGGATCGTCAGGTTATAGGTCTGCATGTACGGGTTGCGCAGCCCCGACGCGAACCCCTTGGGTATCGTGATCGGAAAGACGAAGTTGGGACTGCTCGGATCGAACACGAACGGGAACGGGTTGAAATGCCCCTGGAAAGGAGCCGATAGCGCGGCGGGCTGGTTGATGTCGACCGACGCGCCAAACGGCTGCAGAGCCTGCACGCCACCGGCCATCTCAGCCGTCAGCGGGTCGTAGGAGATCCCGTAGCTGGTGCGCAGCGACGTCCTCCCGTCGCCGAACAGGTCCCACGCGACACCGAACCTCGGCGCGATGTTCATCAAGGCGTCCTGATACGGGAAGTCACCGTCCGAGAGCCAGATCAAGCCGGACGGGGCATCGCTGATGAAGGAGGACTGCGCTCCAGGCAGGAGCGCAGTCTGCTGGTTTTGCTGCTCTTCCCAGCGCGGGAAGAACTCATTCCGGACGCCCAGCGTCATCGTGACGTTGCGGTGAACCTTGAAGCTGTCTTGGAAAAAGATCCCCGATTGGATGTAGCGGTGGTCAAACTCGATCGGCGACGCTTGCCGCACTCGGCGTGCCTTGCCGGTGACGAAGTCGGCCATAGGCAGGCCAGTGCGATTGCCCGTGAACTGCCATTCGCTTCCTGTCGCGCGGTTGTCGCGGTACAGGAACTGGTTTCGCTGGGTGTCCAAGCCCCATTTCATGTTGTGGTTGCCCTTGACCAGGCTCATATTCCACGACAGGGCGTAGTTCTGGGAAAGGCGCTGGCGGTGGCGTCCCGGCCCCAGGCCGAATCGGTTCGTGATCTGCACCAGTGGCCGACTCTTGACCACGCCGCCGGCATGGTTGAAGTGCGTCGCCCCGAAGTCCGCCAGGTCGTCGTCGAAGGGGATGCTCTCTTGGTAGTTAAAGCGCGTATAGGTCAGGCGGATAGTGTTCACGAGCGTAGGCGTGATCAGGTGCGTGTCCTCCAACGTGTACGTCTGCATCCGGTTGAAGCGCGGATTCGGGCCATAGTTGATGAAGTCTGCATTGCGCAACGGGTCAGCACCCTCGTTGTGGTCATAGAACAGCCGGAAGTTGATCTTGTTGCGGTCGGTGATGTTGTGATCGACCCGCGTTAGGTACTGGTTGTCGTCGCTGGGCTGGCTGACTTGCGTCACGAAGCTGCCGTCGCCGCGGTGCTCCTCCGGGAAAGGCACCCATCCGTCGAGCATGAACTGCGCCACGGGGTCCAGCAGGTTTGCCGGGACGATGTTATTCGGGAAGGGGTCGCCGGTGTCGGCGTTCTTGATCGCGCTTGCGCCGGTGAAGATGCCTGCCCGCTCGTCCAGCGTGGCCGGAAACGCGGTACGCAGCCGGTCTTCGCGGATGCGTTGGCCTTGGTACGTGAACTGGAAGAAAGACTTGTCTCTAATGACGGGACCGCCCACGGTTCCGCCGAACTGATTGAAGCGGAGCTTCGGCACGGTGCGCGAGAAGAAATTGCGGGCGTCGAGCGCGTCGTTGCGCAAGAAGTGCCACACGCTCCCGTGAAAGTCGTTCGTGCCGGACCGCGTGACCGCGCTGATCACGCTGAAGCCGCGCCCGTGCTCGGCCGTGACGCCCGTCGTGGAGACGCGGAACTCCTGCACCGCATCGGGTGGGGGCAAGATGAGCCCCTGGCCACGATGGAAATAGCTCATCGAGCCGCCGTCGAGCAGGTAATTCACCGAGAAGTGGCGCCCGCCGTTGATATTCATGTTCTGTTGCCCGAAAGAAGGCCGAATGGTCGTGCTTACCCTTTGCACTCCCGGCACGAGCCGGACCAGATCGAGCGGGTTGCGACCGTTGAGGGGCAAGTCCTTGATCCGCCGGTCGTCGACCGTCATGCCGATCTGGGTCGAGCGGGTGTCGACCTGCGGGGCCTGGCTCGTGATCGTCACTGTCTCTGTGACCTGTCCCAGTTCCAAGATGAAGTCCACGCGCAAGCTCTGCAGCGCGGACAAGGCGATTCCTGGCCTTTCAACTGTCCGAAAGCCCTCGGACTGCACGGATGCCATGTAGGAGCCGACCTGCAGCTGGGTCGCGAGGTAGTCACCGGTGGCACCGGTCTCGACGATCTTCACCTCGCCGGTGTTCTCGTTGAGGAATGTTATTTGAACCCCTGGAACAGCGGCGCCGCTAGGATCCGTCACACTGCCCGCGATCTCGCCGGTAGTGGACTGGCCGAACACGACGGCCGTCGCGAGCATGAAAAGAGTGGCTAGATTGCGCACAGTTGTACCTCCCGGTCTTGCGGGTCTTGCCCACCAATGCCTCGAAGGGCCCTTGGGCCGCCCCGAGTGTAGAAACAACCGGCCCGTAACACAACCGGTCCGGTGCAGATTTCTGTCGCTCGTGTCTCGTTTCCGCCTCCGGCGGTGCGTAATGCGATGCGAGACCGGCGGGGAGCGGATCGAGGCCGGGCGCTACTCATCCGCATCATCGCCGCTCCACTTTCGGAGAGCCACTCACAGCCGCAGTACAATTCTCGTAATGCCTTGGCACCCGTTCGTGTTCGGCAGACCAGCGCCATGCCATCCAATCGTCGCCGTTTCACTCAGCTGCTAGCCGGAGCCGGCCTCGGTTCCATTGCCGGGACCTCCCTGCCCGCCGCCTCCGCCGACAAGGGCTCGCTGATTCGCAAGGTCGATGTGTTCCCGGTCGGGATTCCGTTCCGCTCGGTCTTCAAGATCGGTGTCGGCACCGTAGGTGATACCGGCAAGCCCGGCCAGTACGTGATGGTCCGGGCGGAAACCGAAGACGGACATGTCGGATGGGGTATGACCAATACCCTGCCGGCTTGGTCCTACGAGACCATCCAAGCGGTCGTCGGGACATTGCGTCACCACCTAGCGCCGCTGGCCATCGGACGCGGGCCGTTTGAGTGGAACGCGCTCAAGCAGCGCATGGACTCAACGATCCGGCCCGCGGTCAGCAATGGCGCCCCGTTTGCCAAGAGCGCGCTCGAGATCGCGTTCCTGGACTTGGCGGGGCAAGTGGCAGGCGTGCCGCTGCATCAGCTGCTGGGCGGCAAGCTGCGAGACAGTGTCGAGCTCTGCTATGCCGTCAGCATAGATTCGCCGAGCGCCATGGCGGACGAGGTGTCCCGCTGGCCGGCCTGCAAGTGTTTCAAGGTGAAGGTCTCCGGGGATGCGGCCAGCGACATCGAGCGATTGCGGGCAATCTCGTTGGCTAGGCCGGACATCGACGTGTGGCTGGATGCCAACCAGTCGTATCAGCCGGTCCATTTGGAGCGCTTCCTTGCAGCGCTATCGGAATTCGGCCAAGTTCGCTGCTTCGAGCAGCCGGTGCGCAGCGAGGACTGGATGGGACTGCGACGGGCGCGGGAGAAAAGCCCGTTCCCCGTAGCCATCGACGAGGGCTGCTTTTCATCGTTCGACGTTGCAAGGGCGGCCGAAATGCGCGTGGCCGACCTAGTTGTCCTCAAGGTCTCCAAAAGCGGCGGCGTCACCAACTGCGCGAAGAGCGCATTCGTCTCCGAGGCCCACGGTCTCGGGCTGCTTGGCAGCGGGCTGACTGACGCAGGCGTCAGCCTGATGGCTTCGATTCACCTGTATTCGACCCTAGATCTGCTGCTACCGCCCGAACTGAACGGGCCGCAGTTCCTAGCGGACCTATTCGCGGACGACATCGAGATGGACGGAGTGCACGTCAAGGTGCCGGACGGTCCCGGACTGGGCATCAGAGTGCCCGAAGAGCGCGTCCGCGAAAACCTGCTCGACATCGGCTAGGGCGCGTTCGCACCGACCGCTCTGCCCGTGCGGACGGCCACCGCGCTCAGAGCTTGCGGATCAACGTGACTCCGTCTCCTACGTGGAGCATGACCGTTTCGATTCTTGGGTCTCCCAGGATGTGGTCGTTGAATTCGCGGATGCCGATGGTCTCGGCATCTTGGTTGGCCGCGTCCATCATCCAGTTGTGCCACATCACATTGTCGAAGGCCAGCAGCCCGTTGGGCCGCAACTTGGACAACAGCGCCTCGAAATAGGCGACATAGTTGTCCTTGTCGGCGTCGACGAACGCGAAGTCGATGGGTGGCTGGCTGGGCAACTCCCGCAGCGTGTCCAAGGCGGGAGCGATGCGCAGGTCGATGCGGTCCGCAAGCCCGCCGCGCCTCCAGTACGGCACTCCTATCGAGGTCCATTCCTGGCTGACGTCGCAACACACCAGCCTGCCATCGGCCGGTAGCGCGGCCGCCATGCAAGCGGCGCTGTAGCCCGTGAACGTCCCCACTTCAACGACTCTCCTAGCGCCGATTGCCGCCACCAAGATGCGCAGGAGCAAGCCTTGCTCCTCCGAAATCATCATCCCCGCGTGCCTGCCGATCCTCTGCTCCGTCTCGCGTCGCAGTTCGCGGAGCAGTTGCTCTTCCGCAGTCCGGTTCCGCAGCATGAACCGGTACAAATCTTGCGTCAGGGCAGTGATCTTCGCCATCCTTCGAGCGTAGCGAACACCACGTTCGGGGAGTCGTTCGCGTTCCGCCCAGCCGGCGCACGGCCAACATCGACACGTGTCCTCCGGAATCGTTACAATGGGGGTACGAGGGATGCTAATCCCAGCACCGTTCATTACTTTCCTAGCCAAGGAGGTCACCAAGCGCCTCGGTGCGCAGACGTGCGTGATCAAGTCGCAGCAGCGAGTCGCGAGAGATCTTGAAGATCTCGTCCTCGACGAGCTTAGCTTGGAGGACGAGATCAACGCAGAGGCGCGAGCCCTGTTGGCGCAGTACTCCGAGTACATGCGGCACCAGGATGTTTCCTACCACGACATGTTCAGCCGGGTGAAGCGGAAGATCCTCGCCGAGCGCAAGGTCGTCTCCGCCGCCGCCGCTGGTCGCGGCGCGCGCGACATGAAGCTATCGCGCGACAAGGTGCTGGAGATTTCACACAAAATGGCGACCCTGCTGCCACGTATTCCCGGCACGCGCCTGAACAAGGGCTGGAACGAGACTCGATTGGAAATCCAGCGCCACCTAACTGACATCCTCATGCTGGAGGCGCAAAGCGACCAGCGTGCCAAGGAGAAGATCACCTCGCAGCAGCGTGAGATCCCCGAAGGCAGCGAGGAGTGGCAGACGCTGCACCGGAACTATTACGAGGACGAGCTCAAGAAGTACGGCGTGTACTTGCAGCGCGAGGTCCACGATCCCGCGCCCTGAGTGCGCTGCGTTCGTGGCGACCCCTGGCCATCGCGGCCAGCCAACCAGCGGCTGAACCACCACCCCACAGAGTGCCAGCGATGTCCACCTCCCTGCTTGTGATGAAGTTCGGCGGGACGAGCGTCGGCTCGGCCGAACCCATCGCCCGCGCTGCCCGGCTCGTGGCAGAGCAGGCCCGCGCCCGCCCGGTAGCGGTGGTGGTCTCGGCCATGTCGCAAGTGACCAATCGCTTGCTGGCCACGTTGGATGCCGCCGAACACGGCGACGCCGACGCGGTCGAGTCCAACTTGGAGGGGCTCCGCCACACTCATCTCAAGGCCTGCGCGGAACTGCTGCCGAAGGATCGTGCGGGAGGTGTTGCAACAAGGATCGCGGAAATCCTTGACGGCTTCGCCCGCGTCGCCCGCGGGATGCTGCTGCTGCGAGAGCGCCCGCCGCGGGCGGTCGACGAAGCCGCTCCCACCGGAGAGCGAATCTCGTCGCTACTGGTCAGCGAGGTGCTGGCCTCTCTCGGCGTGGCAGCGCAACCTGTTTCGGGCACGGATTTGATCGTCACCGACGCAACGTTCGACGGGGCCAATCCCTTCTTGGAAGAAACCGCCTCCAAGGCGTCGGCCGTGCTGCAACCCCTGCTGGGTGGAGGGCTTGTCCCGATCATCACGGGGTACAACGCGGCGACCCGCGACGGCACCCCCACGACGCTTGGCCGCGGGGGCTCCGATTTTTCGGGGTCGATCATCGCCGCCTCGCTGCGGGCAGCCGAACTCTGGATCTGGACCGATGTCGACGGGATTCTCAGCTGCGACCCGGACATCGCCGACGACGCGCGCTTGCTCGCAGATGTCACCTACAACGAGGCCGCCGAGCTGTCCTACAACGGTGCGAAGGTCTTGCACCCGCGAACTCTGGCCCCGCTGGCGGAACTGGAAATACCGGTCCGCATCAAGAACAGCTTCCGCCCGGAAGGCCCCGGCACTCGCATTTCGAATCATCGGGTGGAACAACCCGGCGTGAGAGCGATCACGTCGCTGTCGGGCGTCGCCTTAGTCTCCATGGAGGCTACCGGCCTGTCTCTCTCGGGTGCCCAGCTGATGGCGCGGGCCTTGGAATGCGCTGCTCGCACCAAGGTCGAAATCCTGTTGATGACGCGCTCGAGCTTCCGGCAGAACTTTTGCATGCTGGTGCGCTCCGAAGACGTGGCTGCTCTGCTGGACCGCTTGCGCGAGGAACTGGCCCTGGAACTGGCGCACGGCTACCTGCACCCGATTGAAGTGGACCACAGCGTCGGGCTGCTGGCTGCGGTGGGCGAGGGCATGCGAGGCACGCCCGGCCTTGCTGGACGCCTCTTCACAGCCATATCAAGACAGCACGTGAACATCATCGCGATCGCACAGGGTTCGAGCGAATTGACGATCGCGATCGTGGTGAACGAACAGGACTTGCGGACGGCGGTCTCGGCGATTCACTGCGAGTGCCAGCTCGGCCAGCCGGTCGGCCCCCCCGCTGAATGGTCCGCTAGCAAGCATTCATAGAGAATGGGGTTGGAACTGGTGGCTCAGTGAGGTTCGAGTTCTACGTAGCTCAACGGTACTTGCGCGCCAAGCGCCGTGACAGGTTCTTCTCCATCGTCACCGTAATCTCTGTCGGCGGTGTCGGAGCCGGCGTGATGGCGCTCATCATCGCGATGGCCATCAGCAATGGGTTCGAAGCTAGTCTGCGGGACCACCTGATCGGTGCCAGCTCCCACATCAACTTGCTGGAGGAAACCCCGGAATTCGGCATTGAGGACTACCAGTCGCTGCTCTCTGACCTGAGCAGCCTAGAACACGTCGAGGCGGTTGCGCCGACGCTCTACGGTGAGATGATGATCACGACGCCGTTGCGGGCCAAGTTTTGCATTCTCAAGGGCGTGGACCCAGAAGCCGAGAACCGTGTGTCGCAATTGCTGTCCAACATCGTGGACGGATCGTTGAATGCTCTTGAGAACAATGAGGGCGAATATCCGGGCATTCTGCTTGGGCACCGCCTGGCCGATGCGATCGGCGCGCGCGTGTCGACGATCGTCACCGTACTCAATCCGCAGGGAGAAATGACCCCGTTCGGACGCATCCCGGCCTTCAAGCGCTTCCAAGTGGCGGGGATCTTCGAAACCGGCTTGTTCGAACTCGACAATCTCTGGAGCGTCACGCTCTTGCGCGAGGCCCAGCGAGCGCTTTCGCTCGGCGACGTAGTCAACTCAGTGGAGTTTCGACTCGACGACTTGGAGGAGTCAGACGCCGTTGCCCTCGCCATCCGGGCAGAAGCGGGCGAGGGCTTCACTACCAGCACTTGGATGGAACGCAACCGCGTCCTGTTCAATGCGCTGGAAACCGAAAAGCTCGCAACGGCCCTGGTCATCGGTATGATCATGCTGGTCGCAGCCCTCAATATCCTCATCTCGCTGGTGATGATGGTCGTGGAGAAGACGAAGGACATCGCGATCCTCAAGTCCATGGGTGCACGGCAATCTCAGATCCGGCGGATCTTTATGTGGCAGGGCCTGCTGATTGGCATCATTGGCACGGCGGCGGGCCTGGTCATCGGCCACTTGACCTGCTGGCTGTGCGAGCGCTACCGGCTCATTTCCCTGGACCCAGAAGTCTACGGCTTGGAATACGTGCCATTCGCGCCGCGCCCGCTGGACGGGCTGTACGTGGCCATCGCCGCAATCCTGATCAGCTACCTGATTACGATTTATCCGTCGGGAAATGCTGCTCGCGTGGACTCGGCAGAGATCCTGCGCTACGAATAGCCTCACCCTGCCTGCAAGATGGCCGGCAACCGCTGGGGAGAGCGGTGGTCTGCGGATTCCGTCAATACGGTCCGAGGGCAACGGTGAGCGCGGACGGGCGCAGTCGCCGAACCCGTTAGGGCTGGGGACTCATGGCACGGGCCTAGGACAAGTGATGATCGCACGGTCGCGCCCCGTATAGTTGCGGGCCCAGCCGGCGCTCGGCGGCGTTGGCTTGAGGGCCGCTCCCGCCGGGTGCCCGGCGGGAGCGCTGGTTCATTCCTCGGGTGGTTCGCTGGGAACTTGTTGAGCGGCCACCGAGCGGGGCTCGTCCTCAGCGGATATCTGCGTCGATCCTGCGCGAGGCCGCCCGCTCGCCAGCGTCTCCAGAGTTGCCTCGCTGCGCGCTGTGCGCTAGGCGATGCCCGCCAACCTATCCATCTGCAGGTTGGCCTGCCTCGTCAGGGATTCGAAAGCTCTGTCTCCGACCGAACGGCTACGGCAGTCGAAGCCACGGGAACCGTCGAGCAACCGGCCAGGCAAGCCGCCGAGTCGTCTCAACGTAGTCCGCCGCGCCCTGCCAATCTCGCGGCCGCGAGCTAGTCCGGGATCACTGGATCGGTCGGAGCGCTGAGGTCGCCCTCGCTGCCTTCAGAAGTTGCGGTCGGCGGCACCTTGACGCCCTCCAGGCCGAAGTCCTCCCCGAAGCCCATCGGCAGGTCGTTCTCGAACAACTGTGCCGCATCTTCGCTGTAGCCCGGGATGTCGTTGAGGTACTCCATCTCCGGCACCAGCTTGTCGGGCTCGTCCTCGCCTGCGATGCGCACCCGCTGGTGGGCCTTTAAGCCCGTGCCGGCTGGGATCAGCCGACCAACGATGACGTTCTCTTTCAGGCCCCGCAAGTCGTCCACACGACCGGCCACCGATGCCTCGGTCAGCACCTTTGTGGTGGTCTCGAACGATGCCGCCGAGATGAAGGAATCCGTCGACACAGCCGCCTTGCGGATCCCCATCAGCAGTGGCTGACTCGTCGCGGGCGCGCCGCCACTGGCTTCCACATCCCGATTGACGCGCCGGAAGCGGAACTTGTCCACAACCTCGTCGACTAGGAATTCCGTGTCGCCGACCGCTTCGATCTTGACCCAGCGCATCATCTGACGGACGATCACCTCGAGGTGCTTGTCGTTGATGTCCACGCCTTGCAGCCGGTAGACATCTTGAATCTCGTTGACCAGATAGCTCTGCAGATCGGCCTCGCCCAAGATGCGCAGGATATCCTGCGGATCGTGCGGCCCCTCCATCAGCGGCTCCCCGGCCTTGACGAACTCGCCCTCCTGCACGTTGATGTGCGAGCCCCGCGGGATCTTGTACTCTTTCTCCACGCCGCCAGCGCCGGCCACAGTGATGCGGCGATAGCCCCGGCTGAGCGAGCCGTAGCTCACCGTGCCGTCGATCTCGGAGATGATGGCCGGTTCGGGAGACTTCGGGCGGCGGGCCTCGAACAGCTCCACCACGCGCGGCAGGCCGCCAGTGATGTCCTTGTTCTTGGTCGTCGCCAGCGGGATCTTGGCCAGCTCGTCGCCCGCACTGACCGCTTCGTCGTCCTTGACCATCAGGTGGGCGGTCGTCGGGATCAGGTACCTCCGCAGGAGATTCCCGTCGCCGTCGTGGATCTCGATGCGCGGTTCGCCGGCCCGCTGGCCGTCCTCCGGATCGGTGACGACCCACTGGGACAAGCCCGAGACCTCGTCGACCTGCTCCTGCAGCGTCACGCCTTCCTGCAGGTCGCAGAAACGGCAGATGCCCTCCGACTCGGTCAGGATCGAGCGCGTGAACGGATCCCACTCCAGCAGCACCTGCTCGCGGACCACCTCTTCGCCGTCCTCGACCCGCAAGCGGGCCGCGTAGACGACCTGGTAGCGCTCCCGCTCCCTGCCCTTGCTGTCCACGACCGCGATGAAGCCGTTGCGGCTCATGGCGACCAACTGGCCGCTCTTGTCGCGGATCGGATTGACGTTGACGTACTTGGCGAAGCCGTCAGACTTCGCAGTCTGGCGCGAGTCCTGGCCGACCCTAGTCGCGGTGCCGCCCACGTGAAACGTCCGCATGGTCAGCTGGGTGCCGGGTTCGCCAATGGACTGGGCCGCGATGATGCCCACCGCTTGCCCTTCCTCCACCATGCGCCCAGTCGCCAAGTCTTGGCCGTAGCACAGCTGGCAAACGCCGCGCTCGGTCTCGCAGGTGAGCACCGAGCGAACGTTCACCTCTTGGTTGATGTTCGCGCTCTCGATCGCTCTGGCGACCTCGTCGGTCACTTCCTCGCCAGCACTGATGATCAGGCCGCCCTCCAAGTCCGATGCGTCTTCGGCCATCACGCGCCCGACGATCCGCTCGCTGAGGGGAACGCGGATCTCGCCGTTCTCGACCAGCGGCCCCTTGGTGATGCCTTCGGTCGTGCCGCAATCGAAGTCGGTGATGATCACGTCTTGGGCCACGTCCACCAGCCGCCTCGTCAGGTAGCCCGAGTTGGCGGTCTTCAGTGCCGTGTCAGCCAGGCCCTTGCGCGCCCCGTGTGTCGAAATGAAGTACTGCAACACGTTGAGGCCCTCGCGGAAGTTGGCCGTGATGGGCGTCTCGATGATCTCGCCGCTGGGCTTGGCCATCAAGCCGCGCATGCCCGAAAGCTGCCGGATCTGCGTTTCCGACCCGCGCGCGCCGGAATCGGCCATGGCGTAAATCGGGTTCAGGGAACTCTGGCCGTGCTCCGACGAACGCATGCCCTCGAACATTTCCCGCGACACGCTGTCGGTTAGCGAAGACCAGATCTCGATGATCTTGTTGTAACGCTCGCCGTGGGTGATCGCGCCGTCGAGATACTGCTGCTCGACCGTCATGACCTCCTTCTGCGAACTGCTCACCAGCTGCTCCTTCTGCTCGGGCACGATCATGTCGTCGATTCCGATCGACATGCCCGACAGGGTGGCGTAGAGGAAGCCAAGTTCCTTCAGCTCGTCCAGCATCCCGACAGTCTTCTCGCGGCCTAGCTGCTGGTAGCAGAACCGGACCAGATCGCTCAGGCCCCGCTTCTTCAGCAAGCCGTTGACGAAGGGCAGCTCCTTGGGCAGGCGGTCCTTCAGCAGCACCCGTCCGACCGTGGTCTCCAGAGTCTGCTTCTGGTAGAAGACGGGCACCGTCTGGCGCACGTCCTGGCTGTCGCCGGCCAGCGTGAGGTCGATCACCGCGCCGCTGTAGTGCAGCTTGATCGGCGTGCGGGTCTCGACCTCGTCCATGTCGTAGGCGAGCAAGACATCGCGGATGCTGCCGAACGAGCGGCCCGCGCCGCGGGCGCCCTCCTGTGCACCGGTGAGGTAGTACACGCCCAGCACCATGTCCTGGGAGGGCGTCGTGATCGGCAATCCGCTCGCCGGCGAGAGGATGTTGTTAGCGCTGAGCATCAGCACGTGCGCCTCGATCTGCGCTTCCGGCGATAGCGGCACGTGCACGCCCATCTGGTCGCCGTCGAAGTCAGCGTTGAACGCCGTGCACACCAACGGGTGGATCTTGATCGCCTTGCCCTCGACCAGCACCGGCTCGAACGCCTGGATTCCCAAGCGGTGCAGCGTTGGCGCACGGTTCAGCAGGACCGGGTGATCTTGGATCACGCCATCGAGGATGTCCCACACGATGGCGTCCTTCTGCTCGACCAGCTCCTTGGCCTGCTTGATCGTGGTGCAGTGGCCGCGCTGCTCCAACCGCTGGTAGATGAACGGCTTGTACAGTTCCAAGGCCATCTTCTTGGGCAGGCCGCACTGGTGCAACTTGAGCTCGGGCCCGACCACGATGACCGATCGCCCGGAGTAGTCGACGCGCTTGCCCAGCAGGTTCTGCCGGAAGCGCCCGCTCTTGCCCTTCAGCGTGTTGGCTAGGGACTTCAGCGGCCGCTTGTTGGCGCCGCGCAACTCATGCCCGCGCCGCCCGTTGTCGAGCAAGGCGTCCACGGCCTCCTGCAGCATGCGCTTCTCGTTCCGCACGATCACGTCGGGCGCGCGCTGCTCGAGCAGCCGCTTCAGGCGGTTGTTGCGGTTGATCACGCGCCGGTACAGGTCGTTGAGATCGGAAGTCGCGAAGCGTCCGCCGTCCAGCGGCACCAGCGGCCGCAGCTCCGGCGGGATGATCGGCAACACTTGCAGGATCATCCACTCCGGCTTGTTGCCGGATTTGCGGAACGACTCCACGACGCGCAGCCGCTGCGCCGTCTTGCGGCGCTTCTGCACCGAGGTCTCCCCCTTCATGTCCTCGCGGAGCTTGTCCGCGAGAGCGTCGGTGCTGATGTTCTTGAGCAACTCCTTGATGGCCTCGGCCCCCATCAAGACCGTGACTTCAAAGACGTCATCCGTGGCGGAGAGACGCGGCAGAACCTCATAGTGTCCGCGGGCCATCAGCGGCGTGAAATCGAAAGCGCGATCCTTGTCGTCGCGCGAATTCGACAGCTCGTCGCCGGCCAGGACGGTCCCCGCGGGCAACACTGCCGGGTTGTCCGACTCCACCACTACTGATGCTTCGTAGTAGAGGACTCGCTCCAAGTCGCTGACCTTGATGTCGAGCAGGAGCGAGAGATGGCTCGGCAGCACCTTGAAGTACCACACGTGCGAGCACGGCGCAGCCAGCTCGATGTGCCCGAGCCGCTCGCGCCGCACGCGGCTGTGCGTCACCTCGGTGCCGCACTTCTCGCAGATCACGCCGCGATGCTTCATCCGCTTGTACTTGCCGCACAAGCACTCCCAGTCCTTCTCGGGCCCGAAAATGGCGGTGCAAAACAGGCCGTTCCGCTCGGGCTTGAACGTCCGGTAGTTGATCGTCTCGGGCTTGGTGACCTCGCCGAACGACCAGCCTCGGATCTTCTCCGGCGAGGCCAGGCCGATCCGAACCGCGTCGAAGTCCGGCATGGCTGTGACGCGTTGTGCGGCCGCGGACGCAAACGGGTTCTGCGCACCGTAGCCGCCCATGGCAGGATTCAGGTCGCCGGCCGGCAGCGGGGCCGGGGCCACGCTGGGATCGAAGAGATTGGTGCTGCCGCGGTCCTCGCTGGACTGATGCTTGTTCAGCAGCTCCACGTCCAAGCAAAGCGCCTGCAACTCGCGCACCAGCACGTTGAACGACTCCGGCAGTCCGGGGTTCATGGCCGATTCGCCCTTCACGATCGACTCGTAGATCTTGGCCCGCCCGAAGACGTCATCGGACTTCACCGTCAGCAGTTCGCGCAAGATATGGGCACAGCCGTAGGCTTCCAGAGCCCACACCTCCATCTCGCCGAAGCGCTGGCCGCCGAACTGCGCCTTGCCGCCCAGAGGCTGCTGGGTGACGAGCGAGTACGGGCCAATCGACCGCGCGTGAATCTTGTCGTCGACCAGATGGTTCAGCTTGAGCATATAGATGATGCCAACCGTCACCTCCTGCTCGAACGCTCGCCCGGTCAAGCCGTCGCACAGGCGCGTCTTGCCGGATTCGGGCAGTCCGGCGTTGCGCAGGTGCTCCTTGATGAGCCCCTCGCTGGGGCCCTCGAACACCGGCGCCGCGAACTTCAGGCCCAACGCTTCGCCGGCCCAGCCCAAGTGCGTCTCCAAGATCTGCCCCACGTTCATGCGCGAGGGCACGCCCAAGGGGTTCAGCACGATCTCGACCGGAGTGCCGTCCGGCAGGAACGGCATGTCCTCTTCCGGCATGACGCGGGCGATCACGCCCTTGTTGCCGTGCCGGCCCGCCATCTTGTCGCCCGCGGACAACTTCCGCTTCATGGCGATCGAGATCGTCACCGTCTTGAGCACTCCGGGCGACAACTCGTCGCCTTGGCGCAGCTTCTCGACCTTCTTGTCGTTGAGCTTTTCCAGCACCTCGATCTGGCGGATTGTCATCTGCTCGAGCGCGTCGACCCTGAAGTCAAGGTCGTCGACCGGCTGGGCTAGGCGCAAGCGCTTGAGATCCCTGGCCCGCATGCGCTCGAAGTGGTCTCTGCCGAGCACCTCGTTGGCGCTCGCCAGGCGCCGGTTGGTCCTCTCGTCGTGCAGGTCGGCGGTGACCGTGTTGCCGCCCAGCAGTTCCTCCAAGCGCTCGACGCGCTGGTCGTACAGAATCCGCTTCTCGTCCTCGAGATTGCGCTGCAGGCGCTCGATCTCCGCCTCTTCGATGGCCTTCGCCCGCAAGTCCTTCTCGACACCCCGGCGGGAGAACACCTTGGCGCCGACCACCACGCCGGACACCCCGGCCGAACAGCGCAGCGAGGCGTCCTTGACATCGTCGGCCTTGTCGCCGAAGATCGCCCGCAAAAGCTTTTCTTCCGGAGTCAGCTGGACATCGCCGCGCGGCACAACCTTGCCGACCAAGATGTCGTCGGGGCCGACTTTGGCGCCGATGCGAATGATGCCGCTCTCGTCGAGGTTCTTCAGGAAGCCCTCCGAGATGTTCGGGATGTCCCGCGTGATCTCCTCGGGGCCGAGCTTCGTGTCGCGCGCTTCGATCTTCAACTCCTCGATATGCAGCGAGGTGTAGTAGTCCTCCTTGACCAGCTTCTCGCTGACCAAGATCGCGTCCTCGAAGTTGTACCCGCGCCACGGCATGAAGGCGACCAGCACGTTGCGGCCCAACGCCAGCTCGCCGTCGTCGGTGCAGGGGCCATCGGCCAGCACTTGGCCCTTGGCCACCCGGTCGCCGATCTTGACGATCGGCTTCTGGTTGATGCACGTGTTCTGGTTCGAGCGCCGGAACTTGATCAGCGGATAGATGTCGGCCCCGACCTCGCGCGAGAGCTGCTCCTCGTGACCGGTGTCCTCGACCCGGACGATGATGCGCTCGGCATCCACCGAGTCGACCACTCCGCTGCGCTTGCAAAGCACGACCGCGCCGGAATCGCGCGCGGTGATGCGCTCCATGCCCGTGCCGACGATGGGAGAGTCGGCGCGCAGCAGCGGCACGGCTTGCCGCTGCATGTTCGAACCCATCAGGGCCCGGTTGGCGTCGTCGTTCTCCAAGAACGGGATCAGGCTGGCGGCGACCGAGACGAGCTGCTTCGGGCTCACATCCAAGTACTGGATCTCTTCCCGCTTTTTCAGCCGCGTGTCACCGGCCACGCGGCAATTGGCGAACTCGCGTCCGATGTAGCCGTCCTCTTCCACCGGAATGTTGGCCTGGGCGATGATGTGCCGGTCCTCTTCCCATGCCGACAGGTAGTCGCAGTGCGTTTCCCAGTGCGCACCCTCCTGCCCCGGCCCCAAGGCGTCGTTAGTCTGCTCCGCCTGCTCCCGGCGCACCACTTGGCCCGGTTCGAACTGCGTGTCGCCGGCGTAGGTGATCTTGACCTCATCGACCACGCGCCCGTTCTCGACCTTGCGGTAGGGGCTTTCGATGAAGCCGTACTGGTTGATCCGGGCAAAGCACGACAGCGAGCTGATCAGCCCGATGTTGGCACCCTCCGCCGTCTCGATCGGGCAGATCCGGCCGTAGTGCGTGGCATGCACGTCACGCACGTCGAAGCCCGCCCGTTCACGCGACAATCCGCCCGGACCCAGAGAAGACAGGCGCCTCTTATGAGTGATTTCCGACAGCGGATTGATCTGGTCCATGAACTGCGAGAGCTGGGACGATCCGAAAAACTCGCGCACTGCTGCCATGACGGGCTTGGCGTTGATCAGGTCGTGCGGCATCGCGCTGGACATGTCCTGATAGGACGTCATCCTGTCGCGCATCGCTCGCTCCATGCGGATCAGGCCGATGCGGAACTGGTTTTCCAGCAACTCGCCGACCGAGCGCACGCGCCGATTGCCGAGGTGGTCGATGTCGTCCGTGGCGCCGATCTTGCGCCGCAGCTTGAACAGGTAGCCGATGGTCGCGTAGAAGTCGCTGGCATCCAGCACCCGGCGGTCCAGCGGAGTGGCCTCCTCCTCGCCGTGCAGCTTGATGTTGAACTTCATGCGCCCGACGCGCGAAAAGTCGTACTTACGCGCGTCGAAGAACATGTCGTTGAAGAGCTTCGTGGCGGTCTCGCGCGTCGGCGGGTCGCCAGGCCGCAGGTTGCGGTAGATCGCCAGCAGGGCTTGGTCCCTGGTCTTGATCGAATCCTTGCGCAAGGTTTCCGAAAGCACCGGCCCGCACTCGTCGGTCTCCGGGAATATCACCTTGAAGTCCTTGATCCCGGCCTGGCGGACCCGTTGCATGGCCTCGGAGGTGACGGGGGAATTGGCCTCGCACCCGTGGAGCACTTCCCCGCTCTCCTCGTCGAAGATGTCGTCGGCGAAGATGGCCTCGTCCAAGTCCTCGGGGGGGCACGGCAGGGCGGTGATGCCATCTGCCCGCATGTCTTGCAGCAGGCGCGCGTTGATCTTGCGGCCCTTGCGGCCCAGCGCCTTGCCGCTCTTGCCGGTGACGGCCGCGGCCAGACGAGTGTGCATCAAGCTTTCGGAAATGTCGCGCTGCAGGGCTCCCGATTCGTCCATGCGGATCGTGTCGGCGCGGTAGAACTGGCCCAGGATGTCGGCGTCGCTCTCGAGGCCGAGCGCGCGCAGGAAGATCGTGCCCAAGAACTTGCGCTTGCGATCGATACGTACGTTGAGCAGGCGCTGCCCGGTCGGTTTCTTGGCATCGTACTCGAACTCGATCCAGCTGCCGCGAGAAGGGATGATCTTGCCGAGGTAGTAGGTGTTGTCGGCGGACGACTCGAAGAACACGCCTGGCGATCGGTGCAACTGCGAAACAATCACGCGCTCGGTGCCCGTGACGATAAACGTGCCCTCTTCGGTCATCAGGGGGATCTCGCCGAAGAAGACCTCCTGCTCCTTGATGTCCCGGACGGACTTCTGGTCGCCTGCCCCGTCCTTTTCGAAGACGGTCAGCCGGATGTTGACCTTCAGGGGCGCGGCATAAGTCATGCTGCGCCGCTTGCATTCCTCGGGGTCGTACTTGAGCTTGAGCCCGACAGGATCGCCGCACTTGTCGCAGAACGTCACCTCGTTCGGCGTTCGCTTGCCGCACTCCTCGCAGAGGATTTCCGGCGGTCCCTTCGGGTCGGTGCGAATGATCTGGCGGCAGTGGCGGCAGCGCGTGCGCAAGTGGCTCAGGCCGCTCTGGGCACCGCACTTGCAGGCCCAGTCGCCGATCGAGTACGACACGAATTCCAGCGAACTCATCTCTCGGAAGTCGGAGATCGGGAACACCGACTTGAAGACCGCTTCGAGGCCGTCTTCGACTCGCTCGTCGGGCAAGCGGTCCATTTGCAGGAAGCGCTCGTACGACTCCTGCTGCATGTCGAGCAGGTTCGGGATCGCGATCGCCGAATGGATCTTGGAGAAGTCCCGCCGCTCCTTTGCCGCGCCAAGCGCGGCTCCGTTCGCCTCTTGAGCCATCGATTCGTTCACAGTTGCCACGTTGTTGCCACCTCAGGCACCGGTTGCATGTGCGCGCCAACCGGCGCGCACTCGCCGCCGCGCACGCGCGACAGCACACAGATACGCCGAGACCGGCCCCAAGCGCACCGCTCCGCTCTTCCGGCGGGTCGCCGGGGAAGCGATGTCTTGGACCGGTTCAGCGAACCAAGTCTTGGCAAAATCTGTCCAGTAGGGGACAGCCACCCGCTTGCGTAGCAACCAGCTGCCGCGCTCTGGGCTCCGTGTTGGGGCACAAGGACGGCGCTGGAGACGCACGGAACTCGCAAGTACGGTATGCGCCGCCCGCGAGTCCTCGGCTGCCACACGCCTACTTCACCTCGAATTCGGCACCGACATCGGCAAGTTTCGCGCCGATCTGGTCAGCCTCCTCCTTGGGGATGTTCTCCTTCACCGCCGTCGGCGTGGCGTCAACCAAGTCCTTGGCCTCCTTGAGGCCTAGGCCCGTGATCTCGCGAACGGCCTTGATCACCTTGATCTTCTGACCCCCGATGCCAGTCAGCATCACCGTGAACTCAGTCTGCTCCGCGGCTTCTTCGGCTCCGCCGTCCGCCGCCGCGGCCGGAGAGGCTACCACCGCCGCGGCGGCGGAGACGCCAAGCTCCTCTTCCAGCTTCTTGACCAGTTCTGCGGCTTCCATCAGGGTCAGGCCCTTGATGGATTCCGTGATTGCACCTATGTCTGCCATAGTACTCATCTCCTGTGTGTGATTGCAAGCGAGATTTCGCCATCCGGCAGAGCCGGAGGGCACCCATCGCCACGGGCTACCCGTTGAATTTCTGCTTCTCCACCGCCTGCTGCAAGACCGCAGCGATGTCGCGGGCCGGCGCGTTGAGCACGCCCATCAGGCGCTGGGCCGACGAGTTGATCAGGAACAGGACCCGGACTTGGAGGCCAGCCTTGTCGGGCAGCTTCGAAAGTTCGTTGAGCTGGTCCAGATCCACCGTCCGGCAGTCGACCACGCCGCCGTTGAACGAGAACTTGGCCTGGTCCTTGCCGAAGGCCACGAGCGCCTTCAGCGTGGAGATCAGGTCTTCGCCCAGAAACGCCAGGGCGGTCATGCCGCGCTGGCCAGTGAGGGCCTCTTCGAACGGCGTGTCCCGCGCCGCCAGCAGGGCCAGCCGGTTCGCCACCACCCGGTACGACCCGCCAAATCCGCGAATCACGCCCCGCAGCTCTTGGTCCTGCGCCACCGTGAGGCCTTCGAACTTGCACACGACGATGGCGGGATTGTCCGCGAACCCGTTCTTGAGCTCCGCGAGGATTTGCTGCTTCTGCGCCTTGGTCTTCATCGCTTCCTCGCTACGCGCCGAACTCGGCGACGTTGAGCGCCAGCGAAGGGCTCATCGTTGAACAGATCGTGGCCTTCATCAGATAGCGGCCCTTGGCCGCCGGCGGCCTGGCCTTGAGCACCGCTCCGATCAGGGTGCCGGCATTCTCGACAATCTGATCGGCTTCGAACCCGAGCTTGCCGACCGGGGCATGGATCACCGCGCCGCGGTCGACCCGGAACTCCACCTTGCCGGCCTTCACTTCAGAAACTGCTCGGGCGATGTCGAAAGTCACGGTGCCCGTCTTGGGGTTCGGCATCAAGCCGCGCGGACCCAAGAACTTGCCGACCCTTGCGACAATCCGCATCATGTCGGGCGTGGCCACCACGGCATCGAAGCCGAGCCAGCCCTCCTTAGCAATCTTGTTGACGTACTCCTCGCCCCCAACGAAGTCCGCCCCAGCCTCTTCGGCCTCTTTGAGCTTGTCACCGGAAGCGATCACCAGCACCCGCTTGGACACTCCCAGACCATGCGGCAGCACGACCGTGCCGCGCACCATCTGGTCGGCGTGGCGCGGGTCAACGCCGAGGTTCAGATGCACCTCGACCGTCTCGTCGAACTTCGAGATCTTGTTCTGCTGGAGGAGCGGAATCGCCTCGTGCAAGGCGTACGACCGATCCTCGAGCTTCTCCGCGAAAGCGCGATACTTCTTACCTGCCATGTGTCACCTTGGTGCAAGCGACCCCGAGCGGCGGTGCCAGGAGTCTCCCACGGGAGCTGTTCCCATCATACCACCTGCACGCCCATGCTATTCGCCGTGCCGCGCACGCAGGCCATTGCCTGTTCCACGGTGTGGCAGTTCAGATCGGGCATCTTTTGTTTCGCGATGTCCTCCAACTGCGCCAGCGTGATAGAGCCGACCTTGGTGCGGTTCGGCTCGCCAGACCCCTTAGCGAGGTTCGCATAGCGCTTGATCAGCACCGCGGCCGGAGGGGTCTTGGTCACAAAGTCGTGCGAACGGTCCTGGTACACGGTGATCACCACCGGCACGATCAGCCCGTCAAGCTCCGGATTCGATGTGCGCGCGTTGAATTCCTTGCAAAACTGCATGATGTTCAGGCCGGCTTGGCCCAGAGCCGGGCCCACCGGGGGCGCGGGCGTGGCCTTGCCTGCCATGATCTGCAGCTTGATCTGCTGGACGACGGGCTTGCGTACCGCTTTCGCCATGAATGAACTCCTCGCTTGCGGCGCACCGTCAGGCGCGGCCGTCTAGTTTCCCTTCTTGACCTGGAAGTACTCCAGCTCTACCGGCGTCCCGCGCCCGAAGATGGTCACCATGACCTTGAGCGTGCTGCGGTCGGCGTTGACCTCTTCGACCGTGCCGGTGAAACCGCTGAAGGGGCCGTCAACGATGCTGACGTGGTCGTTGCGCACGAATTCGATGTCGGGGCGCGGTTGCTCCTCGGAGCGCTTCTGCCGGTTGAGGATCTGGTCTACCTCGGCCTCGGTCAAGGGTGTCGGCGGGCGTCGCTCGCCGCTCTTGAGCTTTTCCTCGCCGACGAACCCGGTCACCTTAGGCGTGTTCTTGACAGCGTGCCAGAGGTCGTCGTCGAGGTCCAGCTGGGCTAGGACATAGCCGGGGTACAGCAGGCGCTTGGTGGTGACCTTCTTGCCGTTGCGCATCTGCACCACGTCCTCGGTCGGGATCAAGATTTCGCCCACCCGATGCTCCAAGCCCAGCGCCTCCACTCGTGACCGGAGGTTTTCCTTGACCTTGTTCTCAAAGCGCGAATAGGTGTGGATGAAGTACCACGGCAGCTCCGACCGCTCGGCAGGCTGGCCGCCTTCAAGGCCCATCCCGGCTTCGGTGAATGTTTCGTCTGGTGCCACGATCGGTTAGCCCACCTGTGTGAATGTTTGGTACACCAGGCGCTGGCCAAACGCCAGGATGTAGTCGACCACGCCAAAGAAGACGGCGAACGCGAACACGGTGATCAGCACCACCAGAGTGGTCGCCCGGACCTGTTGCTTGCCGGGCCACGTCACGAGCTTCAGCTCGCGGATGACACCGTCCAAGTACGTACGAACACGTACCGGCAGGGGGGCCTCTTTGTTAGCCCTTTTCTTGAGCGCTTTTGCCATGGCTGTGCTGTCCCTCGAAGTCGGCTGCGGTCGCGGAGTCGCCAGAGTGCCGCCGCACTTGGCAGGGGCGGAGGGAATCGAACCCCCATTGGCGGTTTTGGAGACCGCTGGTTTACCGTTAACCGACGCCCCTGCAGTTTGGACCGCTTCTCTTAGCTTACTTCATCTCGCGGTGCAGCGTGTGCTTGCGAAGTCTCGGCGAGTACTTCATCAACTCCAGCCGCTGCGGGCTCTTCCGCTTGTTCTTGGTCGTGGTGTAGTTCCTGTCCTTGGTGACAGTGCACTGTAGCGTGATTGTCTCGCGTGCCATGAGTACCTCCGGTCTGCGAATCCTACTCGACGATGGAGGCGACGGTGCCGGCGCCGATCGTGCGCCCGCCCTCGCGGATCGCGAACCGCAAGCCCTGCTCCATCGCGATCGGCACGATCAGCTCCACCTCCAACTCCACGTTGTCCCCCGGCATCACCATCTCCGTCCCCGCCGGCAGGTTCGCCACTCCCGTCACGTCCGTCGTGCGGAAGTAAAACTGCGGCCGGTACCCGTTGAAAAACGGCGTGTGCCGGCCCCCCTCGTCCTTCTTCAACACGTACACCTGCCCCTTGAACTTCGTGTGCGGCGTGATGCTGCCCGGCTTCGCCACCACCTGCCCGCGCTCCACCTCGTCCTTGCCCAGCCCGCGCACCAACAACCCCACGTTGTCCCCCGCCTGGCCCTCGTCCAACAGCTTCTTGAACATCTCCACGCCCGTGATCACCTTCTTGTGCGTCTCCCGGATGCCCAAAAATTCCATCTCCTCGCCCACCTTCACCTGGCCCCGCTCGATGCGCCCCGTCACCACCGTGCCGCGCCCCGATATCGAGAAAATGTCCTCGATCGGCATCAGGAACGGCCGGTCCACGTCCCGCTCCGGCGTCGGGATGTAGTCGTCCACCGCCTGCATCAACTCGTCGATCCCCGGCTCCGCCGCCGCCGACCCGTCCAACGCCTGCAGCGCCGACACCCGCACCACCGGCACGTCGTCCCCCGGGAAGTCGTACTCGCTGAGCAACTCGCGCACCTCCAACTCCACCAACTCCAGCAACTCCTCGTCGTCCACCATGTCCACCTTGTTCAAGGCCACCACGATGTACGGCACCCCCACCTGGCGCGCCAACAGGATGTGCTCGCGCGTCTGCGGCATCGGCCCGTCCGTGGCCGCCACCACCAGGATCGCCCCGTCCATCTGGGCCGCCCCCGTGATCATGTTCTTGATGTAGTCGGCGTGCCCCGGGCAGTCCACGTGCGCGTAGTGCCGGTTGGCCGTCTGGTACTCCACGTGCGCCGTCGCGATCGTGATGCCCCGCTCGCGCTCCTCCGGCGCGTTGTCGATCGAATCGAACGAGCGCACCTCGTTGGACGGGTCGTGCTTGCACAGCACCCGCGTGATGGCCGCCGTCAGCGTCGTCTTGCCGTGGTCGATGTGACCGATCGTGCCCACGTTCACGTGCGGCTTCGAGCGATCAAACTTTTCCTTTGCCATGTTTGTGTCCTCTTTCGTTGCCAACCGAACCGCGAAACCAAGACCACCGCAAGGGGTGGTGGACGGGGAAGGATTCGAACCTTCGTAGGGCGTAGCCCGACAGATTTACAGTCTGTTGCCTTTAACCACTCGGCCACCCGTCCGCAAAAGGTCCCTCGGTTTGCGTCCCTCGTGGATTTGTGTGAACACCGTGCCTATGTCCGCAGAAGCGCTGCGTCGCGTCGCGGTGTACGAGAAGCCGACCTGTTCCGGTGAGCGGAACGGCCAGTCTTGTCATCTTAGCCCATCGCGCGGTCAGGACGCAAATCAAACAACATTCGCACCGATTGGCGTATTGGGCCCTCCTCGGGAGACCGGTGCCGAGCCAACGGCGGCACTGGCCTGACGGACACCGCAGATCGGGGCCTTGGCGCTGAGCGGCGATTGAGCGCTCTGTCCGGACCCCGGCCGAAGCAGAGGGCAAGCCATGCCCAGAGAATCTCGGCGTATAGCAGTGCGGCGGTCAGCCCTTTCAGTGCCCGCATACTCGTCATTTGATGCGAACATTTGCTAGTCTAAAAGCGAACATTGCTTCTACTTTGGCAACGGCGACTGCTGGCATCGTCGGATGAAGGACTTGATGGAATGCAACACTTGGGTGGGCAGGTTGGCTTCGCTTGGCCCGGGCTTGCTCCTGTCTGTCGGACTGTGCGCCGAAGTTAGGCGGTGCCACATGGAACAATGGAGTTCCACCATCATCTGAAGGACGGAAATGTTCAGCAGTAAGAGTCTAAAGGGAGGCCCAGTGGTGCGGACGAAGCTCCATCTTGGGCACAGGCCGACGGTCGAACTGGGCCGGGATGTCACCAGCCTATGAATGTTGAGGACATCTTTCGCGGTACCTTATTCGCCCGCGACTTCCTCACCGAGTCCATCGCCGACTCTGACGAGTGGAAGTCGATCGCTGACAAGGAGCTAGATACCTTGGAAGGGGCGCTCGTCTCGATTCTTGACGCCTTTCCGATCGAGGGATCTGCTAACGAGAGTCAGACGGAAGACGATCTAATCTGGCCGATCTTAGCGCAGTTCGGATGGACCGATAGCCTGCGCCAGCAGAACCTTTCCACCAAAGGGAGGGAGGATGTCCCCGACGGGTTGCTGTTCGCAGATGCAGACGCGAAGCGTCGAGCCAACAATTGCGACGAGGAGTGGCGACGCTACGGATTTGGGACGGTCTTGGTGGAGTCGAAGCGCTGGCTGCGGCCGCTAGATCACCGTTCGGGTCGGCCTGGAGAGGAAGCGGCCCCCTCCACTCAGATGCTCCGTTACTTGCGGAGAGTGGAAGATCTGACCACTGGGCGCCTGCGCTGGGGAATCCTTACGAATGGGGCTTGCTGGCGGCTCTACTACCAAGGTGCGCGGTCTGTTTCAGAGGATTACTTCGAATTCGACTTCCGTCATATCTTCGGTCTTTCCGAGTACGGCAGCGGGCTGTTTGCCGTAACGGATGAGGTGCGGCGGCACTGCCTGCGGGTAATAGCTCTGGTCCTCCGGCGAGAGGCATTCGTCCCGACCGGAGCGGACCCCCGCACGTTTCACCAACGAGCGATTGACGAGAGCAGGTATTTTGAGGCGAGAGTTGCCGCGGATCTCTCGGATCTCGTGTTTGGCGCGGTCTTCCCAAGACTTGCCGGCGCCATAGCAGAAGCGGCGCCAGATGCGGCGCTGGGTGAAATCCGCGAGGCTGCGCTGGTCCTGCTTTACCGCCTGCTGTTTATCCATTACGCGGAGGATCGCGGCCTGCTTCCCATCATGGACAAGCGCTACGAACATTGGGCAATCCGCTTTCAAGTGCGAGTGGACGTCGGTCGGCGGAAGGACGAGGGGGACGTGTTTTCGACAGTCTCGACGCGCTACTGGAACCACATTGACGACCTGAGCCGCCTTATCGATGCGGGTGACCAGTCCATGGGACTACCACCGTATGATGGCGGTCTCTTCGACCGGCAGCGCGTGCCACTCCTCTCCAGAGTCCGACTCTGCGATTCCGTACTGGCCGAGGTGATTGACGCGCTCTCCTTTCAGCACCCGGAGGGTAGGCAACGACAGTACATCAACTACAGCGACTTGAGCGTTCAGCAACTCGGATCAATCTACGAGCGGTTAATCGAGCACGAGTTTGTCCGGAACGGCCGTCGGATAGAAGTCCGGCCGAACATCTTCGCACGCAAAGCCAGCGGCAGTTACTACACGTCCGACGATCTCGTTGGCTTGATCATCGACGAGACCCTTGGGCCTCTCGTGCGCACTCGACTGGATGCGTTCGATAGGGCGGTGACTGAGGGCAAGGTAAGGGCAAAGTCCGGGCCGCAGGCGATGGACGAATTGAAACGACTGGACCCGGCAGAGAGCATTCTCAAACTCAGTGTGTGCGATCCAGCCATGGGCTCAGGTCACTTCTTGGTGAGGGTCGTCGACTATCTGACTGAAAGGGTGATTGCAGCCATGGGAGAGGCGGAGGCCGCCATCGACGGATATATCTCGCCCTTAACCAAGAGGATCCACGAAATCCGCACGACGATTGTCGCGAATGCCGAGAAGGGGGGCTGGATCATCGACCAATCGAGAGTCGATGACCGCCACATCGTGCGCCGGGTTGTTCTCAAGCGCTGCATCTACGGCGTAGACAAGAACCCAATGGCCGTGGAACTGGTCAAGGTGGCCTTGTGGCTGCACACGTTTACGGTCGGTGCTCCGTTGAACTTCTTGGACCACCACCTCCGATGCGGCGACAGCCTGTTTGGCTCTTGGGTGAGGAAGGGTATCGACAAAGCGAAGGAGCGAGGAGGCCGACTCTTCTTGGACGAGCCGATCAAGCGAGCAGCGCGAGCGCAGGAAGCGGTCCAAGTCATCGAGGGACTCTCCGATTCCGAGATAGCGGAGGCAGACCGATCCTCCGAGATCTACTCTGGCGTAGAGGAGCGGACGGCACCCCTACAAGCGTTTCTGTCACTGATCCATGCCTTCGACTGGCTCAACATCCGAAGCCGTGAAGGCGATGCAGCCTTGAAGGCTTACTTCGCTGGCACATTCGGTGATCCCATCGACATCGCCGTGGGCAAGTTGCAGATTCCACAAAGCAGTCCGGAGTCCAAGAAGCTCGCCGAACTATTGGACGAGGCATCTCAGCTAGTGGAACAAGAGCGCTTCCTTAACTGGCAGGTGGCGTTCCCGGGCGTGTGGAGCGACTGGGAGTCCGAAGAACTCCAGGGCGGGTTCGACGCGATTGTGGGGAATCCTCCGTGGGATCGCATGAAGCTGCAGCAGGTTGAATGGTTCTCCTCCCGGCGTCCGGCGATCGCGATGGCAGCCAAGGCGGCAGATCGAAAACGCATGATTGCCGACTTGGAGACGAACGGGGACCCGCTTGCGGAAGACTATGCATTCGCTAGCGCACGTGCGAGCGCTGCGATGAGAATTGCTCGCCATGGAGGTGACTTCCCTCTCCTCGGGCGTGGCGACATCAATCTCTACTCTCTGTTTGTGGAACGGTCGATGTCGCTGTTGAATCGCGGCGGCTTGATGGGCCTGCTCACGCCGTCTGGAATCGCCGGAGACTTGACATCGGCGGCCTTTTTCAAGAGCGTGTCAACCGAAGGAAGACTCAGGGCGTTGTTCGATTTCGAGAATCGGCGGTTGGGGTACGACCAGCCACCGTTCTTCCCCGCAGTCGATTCGCGCTTCAAGTTCTGCGCGTTCGTTGCCAGCAAGTCGAAGCCGCAAGTGGGGTTCCAAGCAGTTCCCGGCGAGCAGCCGCTTGAAATGCCAGCGCGATGCGCGTTCTTCCTACACAGTGTCGAAGAAGTGAGGGACCCGGATCGTTGGTTTCCGATGGCAGCGAATCAATTCGCGCGTGTAAACCCGAACACGGGCACGGCCCCGGTCCTCCGCACTCGTAGAGCGGCCAACCTCACAACCTCTATCTACGAACGGATGCCTGTGCTGGTTGATCGTTCGGGCGGAATCGTTGTGAAGGCTTGGCCGGTGGCGTACCGCCGCATGTTCGACATGACCAACGATTCCAATCTGTTCCGCACGCGCGGCGAGTTGGAACAGACAGATGGTGCTTGGCCCGTTGGTAACAACCGATATGACAGTACGAAGGGTGAGTGGGTGCCGCTGTATGAAGGCAAGATGGTGCAGGCGTACGACCACCGAGCCGCTAGCATAGTCGTCAATCCCGAGAACCGACACAGGCCCGCCCAGCCACACCCTGCCACGTTGGAGCAGCATCAGGATCCAAGCTGGCTCCCCAACCCGCAATTCTGGGTGTTAACAAGCAGTACGGGCGGTGGAGATGAGCCATTCTTACTCGTGTTCAAGGACGTGACCGCTCCAACGAATATGCGGTCGATGATTGCCGCCCTTGTCCCCCGCTCTGGGACCGGAAACACGTTGCCAGTCATTTCGACCGACGGAAACTCCTCTGGTGACCTAGCGGTCCTGCTTGCTAACTTCAACGCGATTCCGTTCGATTTCGCGGCCCGCCAGAAGATTCAGGGGCAACATCTAAACTGGTTCGTCGTCGAACAGCTTCCCGTCGTCCCTTCAGCGCATTACAAATCGGTTTGCTTTGGCCATAGGACGGCAGGGGAAGTCGTCCGCGAAGTGGTTTTGGAACTTACATACACCGCCCATGACATGGCTCCGTTCGCCCGGGCAATGGGCTACACGAATCGAGTCGACAAGGTGAAGCCGCCCTTTCCGTGGAGCAGAGACCGCCGCCTCAGCCTGCAAGCCAAGCTCGACGCTGTGTACTTTTGCCTATACGGCATCACGAGTCGCGAAGATGTCCGCTTCGTCTATTCCACATTTCCGATCGTCGAGGAGAAGGAAGTGGCTCTCTATGGGACATTTCGCTCGCGAGATCTCTGCCTTGACTACATCAACGCCCTCAAGGCCGGCGAAACCGATCTGACTATCCCCGTGTAGGCAGAAGACCAGGAATTCGACCTTTCGCTCAACAGTGGGTCGTGGATTGGGAGCGCACTAGCTTGGCGAATGACGCTTGCACGGCGAGTGCCGCTGGACCGTTGCCGAGCTGTGGACTGGCCGCCCTTGCCGGTTTAGGGCGCGGCCGGCTCGACTAGGGACTCGAGCATTTCGAGCAGGATGTCGTCTTCGGTCCGCCCGTCAGCGTGCGCGTCGAAGTTCAGGATGATCCGATGACGCAGGGCCGAAAGAGCCAGTTCCCGGACGTCGTCGGTGCTAACGTGCAACCGCCCTTGCATCAGCGCCCTGACACGTCCGCACAACACGAGCGCTTGCGCGCCGCGAGGCGAGCTGCCGTAGCGGACATACTTGCGTGCCAAGGCATGCTCCTTGCCGGGCCGGGGCTGCGTCGCCAGGACCAAAGCAATAGCGTAGTCGCGGACATGGGGCGCCACTAATGTCTGCGCCGCGGCGCGCCGCAAGCCGAGAATCTGCTGGCGATCCAGAATCGCATCGATCTGTAACGGGGTCGTGTCCGCCGTGCGGTCCACGATGGCCGTGAGATCTTCCCGCTCGGGGTAGTCCACCAGCAGCTTGAGCAAGAAACGATCCAGCTGCGCCTCCGGCAGGGGGTAGGTCCCTTCCATCTCCAGCGGGTTCTGCGTGGCCATCACAAGGAACGGCTCGTCCAGCAGGTGCGTCGTCGTGCCGCTGGTAACTGTCTTCTCCTGCATGGCCTCCAGGAGTGCCGACTGGGTGCGCGGGGTTGCGCGATTGATCTCGTCGGCGAGCACGAGATGCGCGAAGACCGGCCCCTTCTCGAAACGCAGCGACTTGGTGCCGAGGTCGGTGGTGTCCATCACCACACTCCCCAAGATGTCGGCGGGCATCAGGTCGGGGGTGAACTGGATCCGCGAGTAGTCCAAGTGCAGAGCATGCCCAAGCGTCCTCAGCAAGGTCGTCTTGCCGAGGCCGGGCACCCCTTCGAGCAGCACGTGACCGCCGGCCAGAAGCGCGTTCAGGACACCGTCCACTACCCGTTCGTGGCCGACGATCACCCGGTGGATCTGCGCTCGAACGCTGTCGATCTGTGCCGTTGCGCTGTGCAATGTCGTTTCTTGGGCTAGCATCTATTCGGCATTCCTTCTGAGTGTGTCGAAGTAGTTCTGGATGTAAGTCCGATAGGGCGCGGGAATCTCGTCCCGGCTTACCGCCCCGCCACCATCGCCGTGAGAGGTCGAACGCTGATTGTACGGCACAGATGCTGACTGCTCAGCCAGGCGAGTCTCGATAGTCACCTCGCCTCGCATCTTCTCCGCACGCTCCATGTAGAGTTCCTCGAGCGCGCCGAGCACTTCCAACTGTTCCGCTTCGGCCAGTTCCTTGGCACCATCGCTGGTGCCAGCCGCCGAGGCGTTCTCGCCACTGCTTTGGTCTCCGGTGCTGTCCTCGCCGCTAGTGGACCCGGCAGATGCGGACTCCCCTGCCTCGGGTCCGGCCTCGCCACCCTCCATCGAAGCGTCAGCGGCCTGCGCCGATGGGTCCTGCTCGGCTTCTCCGGAGTCGGCGGGATTTCCCGACGAAGCCGCTTCTTCCGTGCTGCCGCTGCCCTGTTCCTGCCCAGACTCGGAACTGGAGGACTCGGCCGAGGCCATGTCCAGAGTCTGCAACATGTTGTCGAATGCCTGTTTGAGCTTGTCGAACAAGCTCTGTGCCTCCTCGTCCCATGCATCGCTGCCGGGATCGGTCGGCATTTCGCCACCCTCGCCTTCCGACGGCAGATCCGACTGTTCGGCTTGCAGCATCGAATCGTCGGGCATGCCCTCGGGGCCCTGCTCCTCCAGCGGCACTGTGATAAGGCCTTCCACGTCGGGCATCTCTCCATCCTGGTCGGGCGGCTGTTCGTGGTCTTCACTGGGCAGTTGCGAATCGGGCGCGTCTTGTTGCGAGGCGGACCGTTCGAAGAACTCTTCGTCACCCGGAAGGGCCTGTTCCGTGGGCGACCGATCGATTTCCGCCGCGCGCGGCAGCGCGCTGGCTTGCGAACCGGGCTGTTCGCCGAAGATTGCGGTCAGAATCAGAGATGCCAGCGGCGGCTCGAACGAGTGGTTGGCCTGCAAGCCCACGCGCAGACCGAAGAGCACGAGAGCGGACGCCAGCAGCCATACGCTGCTGCGTTGGGCCCGCGATGTTGCGCGCGGGAACGCTCGCCTAGGGTCTATGGTGGCAGCCAGCTTGGAAGCGGACTCGTACTGAGCCTTCGCGACTTCAGCAGATTGCCAGCCGAGCCCTGCGGTCCTGAAGTGATACGCCGTGGACAGGGCGTCGTGGAGACCGGAATTGGTATCGACAAGTTGCGCGACCGCGTAACTCGTCGGCAGGCAAGCCCTGAGCCGCTGGATGGCGATCCAAGCGCCAAGCCCGGCGACAAGCGGGAGCGTGACGAATGGAACATAGCGCGTGCCGAGCACGAGCAGGCTGCAGAATCCGACCAAGCACACCGCGAGCGCCAGGAAGCCCTCGCGTGTGCGCAGCTGCCCGGCAATGCGGCCGCGGCAGGTCTCGACCAGCGCCTCCACGAAACCTAGGTTCAAATCAGATACGGGCATAGGCCGGTCGGCCGAGACAGAACACGATTATATGAAACGGGAGAACATTCTCCATGGCAGCGGGCGTTACACTGCTGATTGATCGGGGTTCCGAAGCGTTGGCCAGACATCTCCTTGCGATCGTCTTCACGGCACTGTTCGCGTGCGGATGCCAGGCCGACGCTCAGCAAGACCGACGCGTGCTTCAAGATGCCCTCGCGTCGCTGCGGTCCGGGGATGCGACGCGTGCCGCTAAATTGGCCAGCGAGCAGCTCGACGCAGCTGCCGAACCGAATCCCACGGCGTACTGGATCCGAGCTCAGGCGAGGACGGACCTTGGCGACTATGCCGCAGCCGCTGAAGATTACGAGCGACTGGCAGAGTTCGAGCCCGGTAGCGCCCGGATGAGCTTAGAGCTGGGCGCGGCCAGGTTCCGCAACGGCGACATGGCTGGATCCGTTGCGGCCTTTGAGCGCGTCGCCGAACTGGAGAGCCACTCCAGGGCGCAACTTTGGCAACTCGGAATCTCGCAGTACTACGCAAGGGACTTTGATGGCTGCACTGCCCTGTTCGAACTCCACCGCACGGTCAACCCGCAGGACGTGGAGAATTCGGTCTGGCACTTCCTGTGCGTGGCTGCGACCCGAGGCTTCGAGGCGGCCCGCGCGGGCCTCATCCCAATCGATAGGGATGGCAGAGTGCCCATGATGGAGGTCTTCGCTCTCTTCGGTGGCAACGGGACGGTACAACACGTGTTGGATGCGGCAGACGAAGCGGACCGTTCCGGCGGCGGGTCGGGACCGACATTCTACGCTCACCTCTATCTTGGCCTGTACTACGAGGCTGCGGGTGATGTCGCCGCGTCCCGCGAGCACATCGCGAGGGCCGTGCGGCTAAGACAAGCGGGCAATTACATGTGGCAGGTAGCAAGGGTGCATAGCGCGCTTCGGGAACGTACCGAAAAGCTCCCTTGATCGGACCGGAACATAGCGCCAGCCAGCATTGACAGGCCCTGCATACGACTAGGCACTTGCGCGGTGGTCGTGGGCGGCAGCTGCGTTAGCGTTTGCGCGGCCGGCCGCAATCTCCAATGCGACGCGGGAATTCGGAATTGCCGGATCGCCGATCGCATCTAGGGCAGAGTCCGGAAGGGATCCATCGCGGCGATTCCGAGCGGTGCAAAGTGGCGCAGATTACGAGTCAGGACCGTGAGGCCTCGGCTCTCGGCGGTTGCCGCGATCGCTATATCAGCAAACCCGGGCGAATGGCCGGCCCCTCGTGCTTTGTCCATTAGGCTCCCCGCCAAGCGCGCCGCTGCTATGTCGAACGAGAGGACTCTGTCACTGTAGAGATGAAGTGTGAACTCGAGCCAGTTTCCAATCGTGGTGGCCCTCGATGCAGCCCCCGTCCGTTTCAGCTTCGCGATTCCATTGCAGATCTCAGTGACCGTGACGGTCGACAGGAATAGCTCTTCCGAGTGACTATCCATCCAGCTGATCAGATCCACGGACCGCTTGGGGCGGTCAGGTGTCCCGGCCGATAGTACATCGGTGTCTACCAAATACAAGATCACCTTCTAGAGCTGGACATCACTTGATGGGCTTGGGTCGCGCAGGGGCAGGTCTCCGTCTTCCAGCGGAGCAGACAGCAGCAGCCGGCCGAAAGACGGCACTTGGCGGAGGCGATTCCATTCCTCGACCCCGAGGATTACAGCCCGAGGTGTGCCGTGGCGGGTGATGACGGTCGGCTCTCCTTGTGCCGCCCCCTCTACGAGGCTTGACAACTTAGCTTTTGCGTCACGCAACTGAATTCTCTGCATGGGACCAAGCTTCGAAATGACTACTATGGTCATAATACGATATGACATGTGGAGTGGCGGCAAGACAGGAGAAGACTGCCGTGCCGTGCGTAGCAGTTTCGTCCGCCTCGGAAAGCGCTCTCGCTAGACGCCTGCAGGGAACAAGAACTGCGGGCAACGGGAGCTCCTAGATCTGGTGCGTGTTGTTCGTCCACTTACGACTCCGTTGCCGGTCGGCATCCTGATGCCCGCCCACGTTCATGGTCCCGTTGCAAAGACTTGACAGCAGGCAGGGCCTTCAACCGTGTGGAACGCGGGGGAATCGAATCTGACGCGCCCGGAGTTGAGTTCCCTACACTAAAGTCTTCTCGTGCGTCGCCGCACGTGGGGCAAAGCGGGAGTTTCGAGCGTGACTGCGACGATTCCGGACCCCTCCCAATCGGCTAGCGCCACCGATGGGTTGGTTGGCCAAGAGATCGTTTTTGAGGCCAAGAACGTCACCAAGCGCTACGACATGGGCGAGGTGGCCGTCGATGCACTGCGCGGTGTAAACCTGAGCCTCCGTGCGTCGGAGTTCATCGTGCTGCTCGGGCCGTCGGGCAGCGGCAAGTCTACGCTGCTCAACATACTCGGCGGCTTGGACGTACCGACTTCAGGGACGGTCACGTACCGCCAACGCGACCTAAGTGGCGCCGACGATGCGACACGGACCGCCTACCGCCGGAACCACGTGGGCTTTGTGTTCCAGTTCTACAACTTGATCCCGAGCCTTACCGCCCGAGAGAACGTAGCACTCGTAACCGAGATCGTGCAGGATCCCATGCCCCCGAAGGAAGCCCTGCACATCGTCGGGCTGGGCGACCGCATGAACCACTTCCCGGCCCAGCTTTCTGGCGGCGAGCAGCAACGCGTCGCGATTGCGAGGGCGATTTCGAAGCGACCCGACGTGCTGCTTTGCGACGAACCGACCGGGGCGCTGGACATTTCCACCGGCGTAGTTGTGTTGGAAGCGATCGAGCGCATCAACCGCGAGTTGGGGACTGCGACGGCGGTGATCACCCACAACGCAGCAGTTGCGGGCATCGCGGACCGGGTCGTCCAGCTTTCGGACGGCCTGATCGTGGCGGATCGCAGCAATACCGAAAAGACCGCGGCGCGAGACCTCACGTGGTAGGCCATGCAGGCGCTTAACCGCAAGCTTTTCCGCGACCTGTGGCGCATCAAGGGCCAGGCCTTGGCCATCAGCATGGTCATCGGCGTGGGCGTGCTGATGCTCATCGCCTACCTGAGCAATTTCAACTCGTTGCGGTCCACGAGGGATGCCTACTACGAGCGCCAGCGCTTCGGCCACGTATTTGCATCTCTGAAACGCGCGCCGCTGGTGCTTGGAAACCGCATCGCGGCGATCCCGGGCGTGGCACAGGCCGAAACGCGAGTTGTGGTCGATGTGGCCTTGGACGTGGAAGGGCTTGCAGAACCGGCGACCGGCCGGCTGGTGTCCATTCCCGAGCGCCAGCGCGAGATCGTAAACGACGTCGTGCTGGTGCGGGGCCGCTACATCGAACCGGGGCGCGCCGACGAGGTGATCGTATCGAAGGGTTTCGTGGACGCCAACGGACTGAACCCCGGGGACACGGTGCGTGCCATTCTCAACGGGCGTCGGCGCGAACTTGAGATCGTTGGCGTGGGGTTGTCGCCGGAATACATCTATACCATCCGGCCAGGCGAGATGATTCCCGACAACACGCGCTTCGGCGTGTTCTGGATGGGACGTCGCGCGCTGGCCGCGGCCTTCGACATGGAAGGCGGATTTAACGATGTCTCCTTGCTATTGCGCCCTGGAGCGCAGATCGAGAGCGTGATCCAAGCATTGGACGATCTGCTCGAGCCCTACGGGGGTTGGGGGGCGATTCCCCGGGACTTGCAACTGTCCCATTGGTCGGTCCAGAACGAGCTCAACGGCATCCAGGTGGCAGGCGTGATTGTCCCAATGGTGTTTCTCGGTGTCGCAGCCTTCTTGCTGCATGTCGTTTTGCATCGCATAGTTGCGGTGCAGCGGGAGCAAATCGCGACGCTGAAGGCACTCGGCTATCCCCAGCGCTCGATTGCCCTGCACTACACCTACTGGGCCTTGGCGATCAGTTTGGCGGGCACTGTACTTGGGACGTTCTCTGGTGCCTTGCTGGGTCGAGGCATGCTGTCGATGTACAACGACTTTTTTCGCTTTCCGGTGCTGGAGTACCAACTGGATCCTGTAGTGATTGCGGGGGCCGTGGTCGTGGGCATCCTTGCCGCGGTGTTTGGCGCACACTCGTCCGTTCGCAGGGCGCTGCGCCTGCAACCCGCCGAAGCGATGCGGCCGGAGCCTCCTGCGAAGTACTCGGCCAGCCTAGTAGAGCGCATTGGCCTGAGGCGGATGCTCTCGCAGCCTGCTCGCATCATCCTGCGCAATATCGAGCGCCAGCCAGTACGCTCGGCCATCACAGTCGGCGGTGTTGCGCTGTCTCTCGCCGTCCTGATCGTCGGCATGTTTGCGGTGGACTCGCTCGACGAAATGATGGACATGCAGTTCCGCGTCGACCAGCGCCAAGATCTACAACTGACATTCACAGAGCCAATCTCACCAGCTGGCGCTTACTCCTTGCAGCGGCTACCCGGGGTGATCATGGCCGAGCCCGTGCTATCGGTACCGGTGCGGCTCAGAGTCGGGAAACGATCCCGTCAACTTTCGATCATGGGCCTGCCGGAGTCCCGGCAGCTTTTTCGGGTGGTCGATGTCGACACCCTGCGCCCGGCCGACCTGTTTCATGACGGAGTCGTGCTAGGGGAGCGGCTCGCGCATGTGCTCGGCGTCCGCCCCGGCGATTCCATCACGGCGGAGGTGCTGATCGGGAACCGGAGGGTTCGCGAACTCGCGGTCGCCAGCACAGTCCGTCAACACATGGGGTTGACCGCATATATGAACATCGACGCCGTCCGACGCCTGCTGCACCACGGTGGAACGTTGTCAGGGGGCTACCTCACGGTCGACCCACAGGCTCTTCCGGCAATGTTTCGAGCCATCAAGGAGACACCGGCAATTGCGGGTAGCGCACTGAAGGCAGCCGCACTGCAGTCATTCGAGGAGACGTTTGCGGCTAACTTGGGCATCATGATTTTCTTCAACGTGCTGTTCGCCTCGATCATTTCGTTCGGCGTGGTCTACAACGCGGCCCGCGTGTCGCTGGCCGAGCGCAGCCGGGAATTGGCTAGCCTGCGCGTGATGGGCTTCACCCGCAAGGAGATATCGGCGATCTTGCTGGGAGAGCTTGGGATTCTAACGCTGCTTGCGCTACCGTTGGGGTTGCTGCTTGGATACGGGCTGTCGTCCCAACTCATCAAGGCCATGGAGACAGAACTCTACGCGATCCCATTTGCCGCCACTCCGTCTACGTACGCGACATGCGCATTGACCGTGTTGGCGGCCACGCTGGTGTCGGGCCTGATCGTGCGCCGGAAACTTGACCACTTGGACCTGCTGGAAGTCTTGAAGGCGAAGGAGTAGCAGATGAAGTTGAGCCCGACCCGAATTCTTGTCTGGCTGGTGCTTGCCGCGGTTGCTGCCGCCTTCGTCTGGGCCTTCATGCCCAAGCCTCAAGAAGTGGCCGCGGCGATGGTCGAGCGCGGGCTGTTGCGAGTCACACTGGACGAGGAGGGGCAAACCCGCGTGCGGGACCGATACGTGGTGTCGGCCCCCTTGGCGGGCAAGGTGCTGCGGATCGAGCACGAGCCAGGCGACAGCGTGCGGGCCGGCTCGACGATCCTCGCCCGGTTTCAGCCGTCGAGGCCCGAGTTTCTGAATTCCAGGACGCGGGCAGAGGCACAGGCTAGAGTCGCGCGCAGCGAGGCGCAGGTCGAGCGTACCCGGGTTGATCTGGACCGCGCCAAGGCCGAGCTCGACCACGCGCAGGCGGAACTCGCTCGGCACCAGCAACTGCACTCGGAGGGCTTGATGGCTGACGATCGTCTCGAGTCAGCTCGCTTGCGCGCCGTGACAGCGCACGAGACGGTCCGGGCCGCCGAAACGGCCATAGTGGTGGCCGATTTGGAACTCCAGCGGGCGCGCACCAGCCTGATCGAGGCGGGCGCCGCAAATGCCGACAGCGGCGACGTGATCATCTTGCGGTCGCCGATTACCGGTGTGGTCTTGCAACGCTTGCGAGAGAGTGAATCTGTCGTCCCGTCTGGCGAAGCGCTCATCGAGATCGGGAATCCCGACGAACTCGAGATCGTCTCGGACATGCTGTCCATGGACGCCGTCCAGATCGACCCGGGCGACCCGGTGCTGATCGAGCAGTGGGGCGGCGAAACGACCCTGCGAGGCGTCGTGCGCCAAGTGGAGCCCTTCGGGTTCACCAAGATCTCAGCTCTCGGCGTGGAGGAGCAGCGCGTCAACGTGATCGTCGACTTCGAGGACCCGCGGGCTGCATGGAAAGCGCTCGGGGACGGCTATCGCGTTGAAATCCGGGTCGTCGTCTGGGAGAAGACCGACGCCCTGAAAGTGCCGTCGAGCAGCTTGTTCCGCAATGGAAACGAGTGGGCGGTCTACGTGATCGACGAACTCTCGGCGGCCCGCTTGCGCGAGGTCGAGATCGGGCGGCGCAATGCGCTCGAGGCCGAGGTGCTCACGGGGTTGCATCAGGGCGACCAGGTGATCGCCTATCCCGGCGACACGGTCGAAGACGGGATAGAAGTCCTGGCCACGCCTTTGTGAGCCCGGCCCTGCCGCGATTGAGGCGGAGGCAGCGAATCGCCGGGCACGAGCCGCTACAGTAGACTACGGAAAGGAACGGGCCCTCCGACAGACTCTCCAAACTTGCCCGCCAGCGGCCGGATCGTCCTAGCAACAGCGATCCTGAGCGAGTTTGCACCGCGAGATCTGCGCGGTCGAATCACGACGCGATTCTCCAGCATTCGGCCTAGCATCGCTGCCCGACGACCAACCCATCCGCCCATGTACCTCCGCAAGAGCCGCTTGCTAACGCCGGGCCCCACGCCACTGCTGCCATCGGCGGTGCGGGCGATGGCGGCCGCAGACCTGCACCACCGCACGAAGGAGTTCCGCGAGGCCTATAGCGGGGTCATCGCCGACCTGCACTACTTCATGGGCACCGACAACGGCATCGCGCTGTTCGCCTCCTCCGGGAGTGGCGCCATGGAGGCGGCGATCTCAAACCTGTTCTCGCCCGGCGACAAGGCCATCGTCTGCGCGGCGGGCAAGTTCGGCGAGCGCTGGGTGCAGATGGCGCAGGCGTTCAACCTGGACGTGGCGGTGCTCGCCAAGCCCTACGGGGAATCCGTCCTGCCGGAGGAACTGGAAGCGGCCTTGCGCCAGCATCCCGATGTCCAAGGGGTATTCGTGCAAGCCACTGAATCGTCCACTGGAATCTCGCACGATGTGCAGGCGATGAGCAGGATGGTGGCAGCAACGGACGCGATCTTCGTGGTAGACGCGATCACCGGACTTGGCAGCAGCGTGCTCGAAATCGACGCTTGGGGCTTGGACGTGGTGATCGGGGGGTCGCAGAAGGCGCTGATGATTCCGCCCGGCTTGGCCTACTGCTCGGTCAGCGAAAAGGCATTCCGGCGCACCGCTACGGCGACCAATCCTAAATTTTACTTTAACTTGCGCAAGCATGTTGAAGCAGGGCCGAATGGTGATTCGCCGTGGACTCCTGCGTCCTCGCTGCTGCTGGGCCTAGCCGAGGTCCTACGCTACATCCGCGAGCTCGGCAGGGAGCAGTTGATCCAAAACGCCCAGCTTCTCGCCCGCGCGGCCCGCGCCGCGGCCCGAGGGCTCGGCTTGGAGCTGTTCGCCCGGAACGCCGTCCCGGCTGGGGCCGTAACGGCCATCAGGGCACCGGAGGGAATCGATTCCGGCGAGATCGTGCGGGCCTACAAGGACCGCTTCGAATCCGTCATCGCCAACGGGCAAGGCTCGATGAATGGGCAGATCTTTCGCTTCGCGCATTTGGGTTATTTCGATTTCCACGACTTGTTCGCGACCATCGCCGAACTGGAGATCATCCTCCACCGACTGGGCTGCCAGGTGGAGTTCGGCGCGGGCGTGCAAGCCGCGCAAGCGGTCTACCTGGATGCGCTGGAAGCAGCGGACGGAGGGCAGCGATGAGGGTTTTGGTCGCCGATGCCGTGGACGCTGCGGCAATCGAGACACTCCGGTCAGAAGACACGTTCGACGTGGTTGTCTCCAATCCGGCAGAGTACGAGTCGCACTTGGACGACGCCGAAGCGCTGATCGTACGCAGTGCCGTCAAGGTCACCGCAGCTGTGATGGAGCATGCGCCGCGCCTGCGGGTCATCGGGCGCGCCGGCGTGGGCGTCGACAATATCGATTGCGAAGAAGCCACCAAGCGCGGGATCGTCGTGATGAACACCCCGGGCGGCAATGCGACGGCGGTCGCCGAGCACACGTTGGCACTTATGCTGTCACTGGCGCGGTCCGTGCCGACTGCCAATGCATCGACCAAGGCCGGCCGCTGGGAGCGCAAGAAGTTCCAGGGAAACGAAGTCTTCGGCAAGACGCTGGGAATCGTCGGATTCGGGAGCATCGGGCGCCAGGTTGCCGAGCGTGCCCGCCCCTTTGGCATGAAGGTGATCGCGTTCGACCCGTTCGTGTCAACCGACGCCGCCAAGGAATCCGGGGTGGACCTGCTCGAGCTCGACCCGCTGCTCGCCCGCGCGGACTATCTCAGCCTGCACCTCTCCCTCACCCCGGAGACAGCGGGGATTGTCAATGCCGAGCTGATCGGCAAGATGAAGGACGGCGTGCGCATCATCAACTGCGCACGTGGCGAGTTGATCGACTCAGCGGCCCTAGACGCTGCGATCCGATCCGGCAAGGTCGGTGGCGCGGCCTTGGATGTGTACGACGCCGAGCCGCCTAGGAACACTTCCCTGCTCTCTCACGAGCAAGTTGTGGCCACGCCTCATATTGGTGGCTCTACGGCCGAGGCCCAAGTCAAGGTCGGGCTTAACATCGCGATCCAAGTGCGCGATTTTCTCAAATCCGGCGTGGTCGTGAACGCGGTGAACACGCCCTCGGTGAGCGCCGAGCAGTACGGCAGGCTGGCGCCCCACCTGCAACTTGCCGAGCGCCTGGGCTCGCTGGTAGCACAGACCTCCAGAGGCCGCCCCGTGCGGGTCAAGCTCACCTACATGGGCGAGTTCGGGGAAACCGACACGGCGATGATCCGCAACGCCGCCCTGAGCGGCATCCTGAACTGCTTCCTGTCACGCAAGGCCAACCTGATCAACGCCTCGCAGGTCGCCCGCGACCGCGCCCTCGGCGTCAGCGAAGTGCGGCGCGGGCGGGCACACTTCAGCGACTCGCTGAAGCTCGAACTCAAGACAGAAGATATCGACCGAGCCGTGGAGGGAACTGTCTTCCCGGACGGCTCTCCCCGCCTGTTGAGCATCGACGGGATCTATGTCGAAGCGCTCCTGAGCGGCTCGCTGCTGTACGTCCGCAACAAGGACGTGCCAGGAGTGATCGGGCGCATCGGAAGCGCCCTGGGCGAACAGGGCATCAACATATCCGACTTCGCTCTCGGGCGAGGCGAGCGGGCATCGAGCGACGAGCCCGCCGAAGCCGTTGCTTTGGTGCGAACCGACCAATCCTTGGCAGCGTCCGTGCTGGACGGGCTCTACCGGATGAAAGCGGTCACCTTCGCCAAGGCGATCGAGTTGTAACCTCGACCAGCAGCATGGCTGGCTTGGTTGAGGCGCGGGCAAACGCTCGCGGCCATCTCGCGCAGGGCGCTAGAATTTGACGCCCTGCTTTTGCAGATCGTCCAAGACACGGTCGATGCCGCGGCGATTGATGACCTTAATGCCCTTGGCGCTGGTGCGCAACTTGATCCAGCGCTTGCGGCGCGGAGACCAGAAGCGCTTGTCTTGGATGTTGGGCAGGAAGCGTCGCTTCGTCTTGTTGTGCGCGTGCGAGACGTTGTTGCCCGTCCTCGGGCGCCTGCCGGTAACTACGCAAACTCTTGACATGGTGCGGTCCTAGGAAGGGCAGCCTCAGAACTTCGCATGCAGCGGCCGACGGGAGTTTCAGTCCCCAGCCAGCAGCCACAACGAAACGGATTCCCTGCATCAAGCATAGCACAAGCCAGCCACTAATGTTCACTACAACAACAACTCGGCGCGTGCCGATGTTTGCGGTGCGAAACACTCTCGCGAGGGCTGGTCAGCTGTTGCGGTTCGCGCCCTGTTCGGACTGGGCCGAACTTGGCAGCAGGAGGGTGATTGGAATCCCCAGAATCGGAAGCGCGGTGAATCCCCACAGGACCAGATCCAAGCCGACAAGGTCGGCTAGCAGGCCAGCAAATGGGACGAACGCGATCCCGGCCAGCCCCCAGCCGAAGCCCATCATCAGGGCGGCAGCCGTGCCGGCTTGGGAGGGCACCAGCTCCCTGGCCATCACGATGTTGACAGGAATCGTGGACAGCAGCACTGTTCCGCCCACGAATAGCGCCAGCAGCGACAGCCAGCCGTCCAATGCTAGGAAACACGCCAATAAGGGGCCGGATGCCAAGCAGGAAGCGACTATGATCCTACGCCCCCCAAGGCGGTCTGCGAGCGACCCGCCAACAAATGAACCGGCCGACGTGCTCGCAAAAAATACGGCCAGCGCGACGCTCGCTGCCTTGAAATCGGTTCCCCGCACTTGCACCATGTAAAGCGCCAGATACTGTGCCATTCCGACCTGCACGATGGAGCGCAACACCACCAATGCGTAGTGCGCGAGCAGCGGGCGCCTCTGCTGCCGCAGCACCGCCCAGTCCACCCCGCGTCGCTTCATCTGGGGATCGACCGTGGGTTGGGGAACCCTCCACACCAAGAGAGGGCTGATCGCGACGGCCGGTATCGCGGCGACCCAGAGGTTTTCGTAGCCGTAGCGATCGATCACCTCGGCAAGGTAGAGCGGCCCCACACCCAGCCCGGCCGTGCCGGCCGTGATGAAGATGGCAGTGGCGAGGCCCCGCCGCTGGCCGCCTAGGTGACCGGCCTGGCTGGTGCTGTGCGGATGGAACGCAGCCACTCCCATGCCACCTAGCAACAGGAAAACCGCCACTCCCGCGAACCCCGCCGCAAGGGAGGTGGCGGTCAGGAAACCCGCCGCGGCTACCGGGCCGATGATCGTGAACATGCGGCTGTGCAGCCGGTCGCTGAGCAGGCCGAACGGCAACTGCATGACCGACGATGCGAACATCCAAAACGCGCCCAACAGCCCGGCATGCGCGAGCGTCAGCCCGAAACGGGACGCGAGTAGCGGCTGGATAGTCGGCAGAGTCGAGGAATAGCAGTCCACCGTGAAGTGGGTGACCAGCAGGAGCAGAAACGCTTCACGGGTCCGGGCGGCGGGTCTCGCCGACGAAGCCGCGATGGCAGCGTCCCTGCCGGCATAGGTGCCCCCAAGTTCGGTCGCCACTGGTTTGTGGTTCGTCACGGCTTTCGTTCCCAGGCTTAAGGGCGTCCGCGACTCGCCCGCCGCAAGTGCGTGGACTCCGGGAACGGCGTAGGCTCCACCACCACGGCAGCCAAGGCGGTCGCCAAGCCGCGCTCGAAGGGTGGCAAGAGAGCCGCCCTATTGGGCCAGCTCG
Source organism: Bryobacterales bacterium (assembly GCA_965207255.1). GTDB lineage: Bacteria > Acidobacteriota > Terriglobia > Bryobacterales > UBA6623 > VXMF01. The sequence continues at coordinate 6,058,986 of OZ242276.1, forward strand.
TCCCAGACCCCCGTGCGGAGCTCGTCCAAGCGGTGTTCGGCCGCATCGCGCACGTAGAGGTACTGGTCCTCCTTGGCAACGCGCTCGAGTTCGGTCACGTCGGTCATGATCTTGACCGCCTTGCGGCGAATTTCCTCGTCGTTCGATTCGCGCATCAGGCGGGCGTAATGAGCCTGCTCCGGATCGAGCGAGCGCAACTTGGCGAACGCCTCGTGGCGGACGAACCATTCGCTGTCGGAAACGATGACCTCCGACAACTCTTGGGGGTCCGAAAGCTCCCCAATCGCCTCAAGCCGCACGTCGGCGTTGGAATGCTTCCACTTCGGGCGGAACAGGTTCAGCAAACCCATGCTGGTGATCGACCTAGTTTGACGCTGCCACTATTCGCCGTAGCTGATGCGCCAGATCTTGCGACCGCCGTCATCGCTGACCAACATAGAGCCGTCCTTGAGCTGGAGCAGGCCAACCGGGCGGCCCCAAACCTCGGATTTGTCCTCGCCGAGCATCCAGCCGCCCAGGAAGTCCTGCGGGCCAGACTGCGGACGCCCGTCCTTGAACGGGATGAAGGTAACGCTGTAGCCGGTCCGCACCGACCGGTTCCATGATCCGTGGAATGCCATGAATAGGCCGCCCCGGTACTTTTCGGGAAACTGCGTGCCGGTATAGAAGTGGATATCAAGCACCGCAACGTGAGCCCCGAGCAGTACGTCGGGATAGAGCGTCTTGGCCACCATGTCGGCACCAGCGCCGTCGTGGCGCGGTTCGGGGTGCGGGCCGTTGTAGGCATATGGCCACCCGTAGAACTCGCCCTTCTTAACGTTGACCAGAAAGTCGTTCGCGAGGTCGTCGCCGAGGCCGTCGCGTTCCTGCACGGCAGCCCAAATCTCGGACGAACCGGGATAGAAGCGCAAGCCGATGATGTTGCGCAGACCCGTTGCGAAGGTCTCGTGGCCGCTGCCATCAGCGTTGTAGCGATGTAGAGCGGCGCGCACGGGGTCCTCTCCAAGGGAGATGTTCGAACCCGACCCGACGGTGACGAACATCTTGGAATGCCCCTCAAAGAGCAGCGAGCGCGTCCAATGGCCCTTGCCGTGCCCCTCGTAGGAAATGATTTCCTCGCCCTTGCCTACTGTCATGCCATCGGGGTCGTAGACATAGCGCTTGACGGAAGTCGGTTCCGCTACGTACAGCCAAATCTCGTGGAAAGCCAGCCCGTACGGCCGGTCCAAGTTCTCGATCAGCTTTTGAGTCGTGCCCCCGCGATGTACGTAGACAGCGCCGTCAGCGACGTTGCGCGACCCGGAGTCGCTGAAGATCAACTCGTCATTGGGCCCAAGTATCATGAAACGCGGCCGCTTGAAGTCCCCGGTGACGTACTCCTCGATCTTGAAGCCCTCCGGCAGCATCAGCCTGGCATCGGAGGGGCGGTCGATCACGTTCGGTCGATTCGTGGCCGACTCGGTGTGGAACGGGTCGGGCAGGCCCTCCCAGTTGACCGGCTTGTTGGGCTCCGCAGGGGCCAGCGCCGCCAGCAAGAGAGCGGCAAGACAGAGAGTGATCCAGATGCGCATGCCTATTAGCGTAGCCGATTCCTCACCGGCCGGCACGCTAGTTCGAGTTTTTTGAGATTCGAGATTTTCGGCCGGCTCGGTCACCCGCTGGGTTGAGCCCCCCCCCGAAACCGGCCGTCAGCGTGGCACCGCCACCTCGTTGGTGCGACGGTCGCTCGGCTGGTTCGGTCGCCCCGGCGCGTTGGTGGCCGGTAACCAGGCGGCCATGTCCCGCTTCACCTCGGCATAGAGTTGGTCGGCGGCCAGATTCGTCCATTCCATCGGGTCCACTCGGTGGTCGTAGAGTTCCTCGCTGCCATCGGCGTAGCGGATGTAGCGGAACTCCTCCGACCGCACGGCGTGGTTCAAGCGGCCGTGTGTCATTACGGCTGGCCGCCACGGCAGCTCCGGATTGCGCAATAGCGGAACCAGACTCCGTCCATCGAGTTTGTCGGCGGGCTCGAAGCCGGCCAACTCCAGCAGCGTCGGATACAGATCCAGCAGGCTCACCGGCCGCGGCGAGCTGACTCCGCCGCGGGTGCCCTCGGGCAGGCCCGGCGTCCCCGGCGGCACGGAAATCATCAGCGGGACTCGCGTGGCCTCTTCCCACAACGCGAACTTGCGCCAATGGTGCTTCTCGCCCAAGTGCCACCCGTGGTCGCCCCACAGCACGACGATGGTGTTGTCCGCATAGCCGCTCTCGTCGAGCGCGTCCAACACCCTTCCGAGCATGTCATCGGCGAAGCTGATCGAGGCCAGGTAGGCTTGGACGGCGTGCTTCCATTGGCCATGCTCGACGACACTGGCGTGGTCGCGCCCGGGATTCGCCATGCGCACGCCGGTTTCGGGCACATCCGCCAAGTCCGAGTTGAAGACCACCGGCAACTCAATGAGTTCCAGCGGAAACCGTCGGAAATAGTTGCGCGGAACAAACCACGGCAGGTGCGGGCGAAAGATGCCGCAAGCGAGGAAGAACGGCTTGGCGTGGGTTTCGCCGAGCTTGGCCGACACCCACTCGGCGACTCTGGCATCGGACATCTCTGCGGTCGCCACATCCAGGGGCCCCCAGTCGAAACCGCCTGTCTCGGCGATTCCGTTCGCCGGGCGTGTCGGAGGCAGCGGGTCTGCGTCCCGCTGGACACTCTTCGAAGGCCAGTATTCGTTCCAAGACGCGGGGTCGGGATAGACGCCGTGGTAGATCTTCCCCGCCCCTCCGGCCCAGTACCCGTTCCGCATGAAAGCCTGTGGGAGGGTCTCGGCGTCCGGCATGGCTGGGCGCCAAGCTTGGTTGTTCTGGTAGACCCCGGAACGGTACGGGGCGACTCCCGTCATTAGCGCCGCGCGCGACGGGTTGCAGGCAGGTGCCGCCGTGTAGGCGCGACTGAAGAGCGTGGACCGTCGTGCCAAGCGCGCAAGGTTGGGCGTCTTGGCCTGCGGGTGACCGCCCATGGGTTCGATCCAGTCGTTGAGGTCGTCGACCGCGATGAACAGGATGTTCGGCGTCTCGGCCTTGGCCGCCACAGCAGCCATGCCGAGCGCAAAGAGCAGGGCGAGTTGTCGCATCAGGTCCTCCCCGTGGGTGTCGCCACGCTACGCGCGACACCCGGACCGCCACCAGTGGCGGAGATAAACACAGCTGCCAGTATGGTAGCGAAGCAGCCCAGAGGGTTGAGCCAGAGGAACGCTAGGCTGGGAAACACGAGCTTGGTCAGCCAGACTGCGACGAGTCCGAACGCGGTGCCCCAAAAAGCACCGTTCCCCGTGACCCGCTTGAGGAGGAACGCGACCGCGAAGACTCCCAACATCGGCCCGTAGAAGAGCGATCCCACGAAGTTCACAGCTTCGATCAGCGAGCCCAGCCTGCCCCCGAAGCTCGCGAAGATCGCTGCGTAGGCGGCCCATCCCACGGTTGCCCAGCGCAGAGCCCTGCGAGTTGCCCGCTCGCTCGCCCGCGGCCGAACGTAGCGCGCGTAGTGGTCCACGACCGTGGATGTCGCGAGCGAGTTCAGCTCCGATGAGATCGTCGACATGGCGGCGGCAAAGACCCCGGCCATGATCAACCCGATCAATCCTCGCGGCAAGTAGCCGAGCACGAATGTGAGGAAAACGTAGTTGGTGTCGTTGTAGGCGCCAGGACCGCTCTCCTGCTCGGCGAGCGCGACAGCCTCGCTTCGGACATCGTGCAAACGTTGGTTGGCGCGAGCGAACGAGTCGCGATCCGCCGCCGCCCCGCCGCTTGCAACGAAACGGTCGGCGGTGCCGCGCCGCTGCTGGAACGCCTCCTCGAAGCGCGAGTCGATAGCCCGGAGTTCCTCGCCATGGGTCCGCTCGAGCCGCGCCCGCTCCGCCGGGTGGAACAGCATCGGGGGCGGCTCGAACAGGAAGAAGACAAACACCAGCACGCCGGTCAGCAAGATGAAGGCCTGAAGCGGGACCTTAAGCATTGCGTTGAACAGCAAGCTGATCCGACTGTGATACAGGGACTTCGCTGTTAGATAGCGCTGGACCTGAGATTGATCGGTGCCAAAGTAGGCCAGTGACAGGAAGGTGGCCCCGAGCAGACCGGACCAGAGCGTGTAGCGGCTGTTCCAGTCGAACGAAGTATCCACTGCCTCGAGCTTGCCCACGCTGCCGGCAAGGGCCAATGCATCGCGGAAGGAGACGGCCGCGGGCAGTCCGTTCCAGGCGAAGCAGAACGCGATGGCGATGCCGGCGAACATCACGCCCATTTGCACCGCGTCAGCCCACATCACGGCGCGGATGCCGCCCAACACGGTATAGGTGGCTACCAGCACGACCGTGATCAGGATCGTCGGCGCCTCCGGCACGCCGAGGATGACCGACAGCGCCACGGCCGGGGCGTAGACGGCAAGACCAACGCCCAGTCCGCGCTGGACGAGAAACACCGCGCTGCCCAGGGCGCGCGTCTTGAAGTCGAAGCGACGCTCAAGGAACTCATAGGCCGTTCGCACGCCGCTGCGGTGAAAGGCCGGCGCGGCGAAGGCCGCGATCAGCACCATCGCGACCGGCAGCCCGAAATAGAACTGCACGAAGCGCAGGCCATCCGAGTAGCCTTGGCTGGTGGTTCCGATGAAAGTGATCGCGCTGGCCTGCGTTGCCATGATCGACAGCCCGATCACCCACCAGCGCATCTGCTTGCCTGCCGAGACATAGGCATGCACCGACTGATCGCCGCGCGACCGGCTCAGGCTGAAGATCAGGATCACCGCCAGAGAAGCGATCAGGACTGTCCAGTCGAGTGCGCTCATGAGGCGTCACCTAGGAATCGGCTGACGGCCCACAGGCCCACGATCCAGAGCCCTAAGTGGGCCAGGACGAGCACATAGATCCGGTTCCAGCGGCGAGCTTCTTCGGGTGCGTCCTCGACCTCGGACTCGGGAAGATGCGGGGTGTCTTCCAAGCGTCCTATGTTAGCCGCTATGCAATCTCGGGGCCGGGCGCTTCAGCTAGGCAGGTCTTCCGCCGAGATCGTGATCCAGCGGGGTTGCGGCGAGACTGCCCGAGCAGACGAAGCGAGTCTGTCTGGATCGGCGTAGCGCGCCTCACCCCGCGTGTGGAGCTTCGAGTTGAGCGCGAGAGCGGGGCTTGGAAACTACTGGCCACCCAATGCTCTAGGGTGTCTTGGGTGGGTTGCCAACCGACGCTATGGTTTCGGGGAACGCGATCCTTTGGAACTCGGGGATTTCATGCATGGCCTTGAAGGCGTCTTCAGACGCCACCTTGCGCGGACTGCCGAAGCCTTCCTCGATTGCCTTGCGGATGTATAGGATCGCCCTGTCCCAAATCTCCGCGCCGGCGTAGGCCTTGGCCATGAAGTAGTAGTACTTGCCGCGGTTGCCCACCGAGCGCTCTTGCAGCATGGTCCCGAACGTCCCCCTCGTTTCGAAGACGTTGGGATCTAGTTCGAGGGCCTTCAGGTACGCCTGCGAGGCGAGCTTGAACTTGCCCCTGGCGAATTGCGAGGTTCCGAGATTGCTGTGGATCGAAGCCGAGTAGGGCGAGACTTTCAGCGCTCGCTTGTACGTGCGGGCGGCCTTGCCGTAGTTGCCCTGCGCATGGTGGACCGCGCCGAGATTGTTGAGCGCCTGGCTATAGGTGTTGTCCACGCGCCAAGCACGTTCGTACTGCCGCCGGGCACTGCTCAGCATCAGGAGCTGATGGTAAGAGATCCCGAGCTTGTTGATCAGCTTGGCCGAGTCCGGTTCTAAGCGTATGGCCTCCTTGTAGATGTCGCCGGCCTCGCGATACATCTTGCGCGCCATATAAATGTCTCCGCGCCGCTCCGGACTGAGCTCTTTGGCGGCCGGATCGACGCCGGGGCGTTCCCTGGTCCGGTCGATCAACTGTGCTTGCCCCGCAGCGGCAAACACAATGGCACCGAGAGCCAGCACCCGTAGCCGCGCCGCAACTGACATCGCTCTTCCGATGCCTTATTGAAGCACATCACCGCGGGGTTGTCAGGCAAATCGGGAGAATCGCGCCCGCAAAGTCCTCAGGGTGCTTCGAGCCGTCCCCACATCGTCCGCAGCTCGCCCAGCGAGAGCTGCTGCGCCCGCATTCCCGCACAGGGATCGGCACGCAAGCGATGTTGAGGATAGCGAGCCGCCAAGTTGTTCTTCAGTGTCTTGCGGGGCTGGCGAAAGCAGGCGCTCAGGAAAGCCAACAGCCCTTCCGGCGGCGGCTCTCCAGCGAGGTCAAAATGGACGACTGCGGAGCGGACGGCAGGCGGCGGCGCGAATGCGGCAGGCGGCACGCGGAATAGCTTTTCCGGCCGGCTTTGCAACTGGCACAGGCAGCTCAGAAAGCCAAAGGAGCGGCTCCCTCCAGTCGCCACCACACGATCGGCCACCTCCTCCTGCATGAGAAAGGTCGCCGAGCGGAACAGGCCCGGCGCCGCGAACACCGTTCGCAGGATCGGCGATGTGATGTAGTACGGCAGGTTCCCGACGATCACGCTCTGCCCCCGGGTGGCTTCCGACAGGACCTGCGGCAAGTTCACTTGGAGGATATCCGCCGTGATTACTGTAAGGTGCCGGGCACTGCGGCAGTGCCGAGGCAATGCCTCGGACAGTCCGGCGTCCAACTCGACCGCCACCACGCGCCGGGCAATGCCAAGCAGGTGCCTGGTCAGCGCTCCCCTGCCCGGGCCGACCTCGACAACTGTGTCGTCCGCTGCAACTGCGGCGGAAGCAATGCGAGCAAGAACCGCCTCGTCTTGGAGGAAGTGTTGGCCGAGTTTGGCCCTGCCGGGCATTGGCTCGTAGTGTACCGAGGCCGTAGCGGCTTCCAAGGCCGCCACAAGGCTCTACGGTAGACTGGAGGTACGCGCGGGGCCTTTGGCGTGCCACCGCCCATCGGTGAAATAGGCCTTGGAAACAGCAGTTGAGCAGCAAGATCCGTGCGAGCGCGCACTGACCGTCGAGATCCCGTGGGAAGTGGTCGAAAAGGAACGCAGAGACTACGTGAATCAAACCAAGCGGTCGGCGACCGTACCGGGCTTCCGCAAGGGCCGGGTGCCGGACCGAGTTTTGAACCGCCACTTTGAGAAGGAAATCTCTCTTGCGCTGACGGAGCGGCTGGCCCCCGAATTTATTTCCGAAAAGATCGGAGGCATGGATCTCAAGCTCGCCGCCGGTCCGTACATCACCGACTTCCGTTTCGCCGAGGGCCGACCGTTCGAAGTCGATGCGGTGTATGAAGTGTTCCCGACCTTTGAGCTCGGCGAGTACAGGGAACTGAAGGTCGTCCACGAGCCGGTGGAGGTCACGGATGAACTCGTCGAGGCCGAACTCGGGAACCTGCGGGGTCGCCACGCATCCATCCAGACTCTAGACCCCCGCCCGGCAGAGGACGGCGACTACGTCAATGTGACCTTCAGCCAAGTCGAGGGCGGGCCGTCGCTACCGTTCTTCGACAAAGAACTCATATGCCCGATCGCCGAGACAGACGACTTGTTCAGCTCGGCGTTTGCGATCGAGCTCAAGGGGCTCGAGCCCGGCGTGGCGACCGAGATTTCCTGCCAGATTCCCGGCGAGCACCCTGACCCTGACCTGGCCGGGGAGACCGTCAAGTACAATGCCACGATTCATTCGATCGTTCGAATCGATCTTCCGGAACTCGACGACGAGTTTGCCCAGGACGTGAACGAGAACTACAAGACATTGGACGACTTGAAAGGCGCGATACGCAAAGAGCTTGAGGTGCGGACTATTCGAGACGCGCGTGCAGCCACCGAATACGAGGTCATGAGCAAGCTGGCCGAATCGCACCCGATGGAACTGCCGAAGCAGCACTACCGCAAGCGGCTCGAACGCCTTGCCGCCGAATTGCACCGCCGGGAGGACGTTCCGGCCCCAGAACGGCAGCTCACGCCATTGAGAGCGGCGCACGAAGGCATGCTCCTGTGCGCCGAGCAGGTGCTTGACCGTGTCGCGGAAGTTGAAGATATCGAGGTTGCCCCAGAGGAGATTCAGCAGGACATCAACCGCTGGGCGCAGGCCGAGCAGATCACGCCGGAACGTGCTCGACAGGCCATGGAGGAGGCAGGCGTGCTCGGCCCCCTGCGGGCGACCAGGCGTCGTTCGAAGGCGATGCAGCTTGTCATCGATGCGGGCCTGCCGGCGGAGGACCCAGAACCACCGAATTCCAGCGCGCAAGGAGCTGAGTCCGAATCTTCCGCCGAGCCTGGCGGGGACGAGTAAGGAGCGTTCATGTCAGACCTAGTGGAACCGAGGGCGAACCTCGTCCCGATGGTGGTCGAGCAGACCAGTCGCGGCGAGCGAGCCTACGACATCTTCTCGCGCCTGCTGCGCGACAACATCATCTTCGTGGGGTATCCGATCGACGACGCGATCGCCAACCTGATCACGGCGCAGTTGCTGTTCTTGGAGGCCGAGAACCCCGAACGCGACATCTGGCTCTACATCAACTCGCCGGGCGGCTCGATCACGGCCGGGATGGCGATTTACGACACGATGCAATTTGTCAAGCCCGACATCACCACGGTCTGTATCGGTCAGGCCGCTTCGATGGCGGCCGTGCTGATGGCAGCAGGTGCCAAGGGCAAGCGTTTCGCGCTGCCCAACTCACGCTTCCTGCTGCACCAGCCTTCGCTGACCGGATTGGCCGGGCAGGCCACCGATATCGATATCCACGCCCGCGAGATCCTGCGCATGCGCCAGAGTCTGAATTCATTGCTGGCCGGTCACACGGGCCAAGACGTCGAACGGATCGAGCGGGATGTCGAGCGGGACTTCATCTTGAATTCCGAGCAGGCCAAGGAGTACGGCCTGGTCGACCAAATCATCACCAAGAAGTGAGCCCCGGGCGCGGCCCCAGCCAACGGCTCGGCCCATCCGGATCGCCATTTGGCCTTCTGTTACTCTACAGCGCATGAAGGTGTGGCAGGTTACGCACTACGGTGAACCGGAAGAGATGATTCTGGCGGAAGTTGATCCGCCAGTACCGTCGGCCGGGCAGGTGCGCATCCGCAACCACGCTTGCGGATTCAACTTTTTCGACTTACTCCAGTGCCAGGGCAAGTACCAATCTAGGCCAGCGTTTCCGTTCACCATTGGCGCGGAGGTGGCGGGCATCATTGACGCCGTAGGCGATGGCGTGCAGAGCGTCAGCGTCGGTGACCGCGTCCTTTCCCTGCCCCGCGGCGGCGGCTTTGCCGAAGGCACGATCGTCGACGAGTCGCGAGCCTACCCGATCCCCGACGCGATGTCGTTCGAGCAGGCGGCAGCTCTGCCGGTGGTATACCAGACCTCGCTATTCGCCCTTGACTATCGCGCCAAGTTGCGGGCCGGGGAATGGCTGTTGGTGCATGCCGGAGCCAGCGGCGTAGGCATCGCGGCGATCCAGCTCGGCAGGGCGATGGGCGCACGAATCATCGCCACGGCAGGCAGCGAGGAGAAGCTCGAATTCTGCCGGCGGCACGGCGCGGAGCACGCCTTCAACTATCGCGACGACGGCTGGGTAGAACAGGTTAAGCAGGTTGCGGGCAAGTTCGGCGCCGACGTGATCTACGATCCGGTCGGAGGGGACGTCTTCGACCTGTCCACCAAGGTCATCGCTCCGGACGGGCGGCTCTTGGTGGTGGGCTTCGCCAGCGGGCGCATCCCCACGCTGGCGGCCAACCGGGCGCTGCTGAAAAATATGTCCCTTGTGGGCGTGTTCTGGGGTCGCCACTGCGACGAGCACCCGGGCTACATGAGATCCCTCCACGACCAGCTTTCGCAGATGTTCCAGGCAGGCGAGATCGATCCCCCGGTCGGCGCGACCTACCCGCTGGAAGCGGTTCCCCAAGGCATCCGGGATCTCGCCAACCGCAAAGTGCGCGGCAAAGCGATCGTCAAGATCGCCTAACGCTGCCGTCCTATTCGCCGAGGCTGATCGGCACCGGCACGAAGCACACCAGGAAGACGACCAGCAGCAACGCGGCGATGCGCTGCCTGCCACGCCCGATCGGCACCGAGTCGTCCATCGTCGGCATGTGCCGGATGCCCGTGACAAACAACAGCACCAGCAGCAGCGCGTAAGCCGCCCGGGACGCAATGCTGATCGCCAAGAGCACCAAGAAGGCGGCTATCGCGACCTTGAAGCTGCGCCTGGCGAATACGGCGTAGGCGATGTGCCCGCCGTCAAGTTGCCCCACGGGGATCAGATTCAGCGCCGTTATGAAGAGCCCCACCCAGCCAGCGAAAGCCACATCGTGCAGCACCAGCGTCAAGCCTTCTTCGGCGGCACCGAACCAAGCCCATTCGAAAAACTTGAACAATAGCGGCTCCCCGAGCACCAATCCCAGCGTGTCTTCAGCGGGCAGACGCGAAGAGAGCGTCACACCCACCCACGAGATTGGAATCGCGAGCGCGACGCCCGCCAGCGGCCCGGCCGCCGAAATGTCGAACAGCGCCTTGCGATTCGGGATGAACGGGGACATGCGGATGACCGCGCCCATCGTGCCGAACAGGAACGGAGCAGGCAGGAAATAGGGCAGCGTCGCAGGCACGCGGTAGTAGCGGGCGGCCAAATAGTGGCCGAACTCGTGCGCGGCCAGGATCGCCAGCACGCACACCGAGTATGTGGGCGAGACCAAATAGCTGGTGGATGCGACCGTGAGCAGGAACAGCACGGAGCTGAGAAAGATCCGCTGCTTGGGCTGCACTATCTGGGGCGGCCGCTCCGGCAAGCCCTCCTCGATCCACTGGGCCGGCCCCCTGCGCAGCGGCGCAATGCCGCCGGTTGGGCGCAGGGTCACCCCTAGATTTCGGTCGTCCGCGCGGTCGGGGCTAGATCCGTCCGGGCCGGCCGAGCCGTCGCGCAGGTCTTCAGGCAAGCGCAACCCCGATTCAGGCGGCGGCCGAACTGCGCGCGTCCAAGGTGCTGAGCCAGCCGTAGCGGTCTTCTTTGGCGCCGGAGGTAATGCCCAAGAATTCGGCCTGGATGTGCTCGGTGATCGGGCCGCGCCGACCTGAGGCGACGTTGATCCTGTCTACTGAGCGAATGGGCGTCACTTCGGCGGCAGTGCCGGTGAAAAACAGCTCGTCGGCGATGTAGAGCCACTCGCGCGGAATCGCCTGTTCGCGGAGCGGGTAGTTGAGGTCGCGAGCGATCTGAATGATGCAGTCACGGGTGATGCCCGGCAGGACGGACGTGCCCAGGGGGGGCGTGTAGATTACCCCGTCGCGGATCAGGAAGATGTTCTCGCCACTGCCCTCAGAGACGTATCCGGCCGTATCAAGAGCGATGCCCTCCGTATAGCCGTGCTGGTTGGCCTCCATCAGGATCAGCTGGGAGTTCATGTAGTTGGCGGCCACCTTGGCAATGGCCGGCAACGTGTTGGGCGCGATCCGTGTCCATGAGGAAACGCACACGTCCACACCCTCTTCGAGGGCCTCGGCACCAAGGTAGCGGCCCCACTCCCAGCAGGCGATGTAGCACTCGATGGGGTTGCTGAGCGAGCGCACTCCGACGTCCCCAAAGCCGCGAAACACCACCGGGCGGATGTAGCACGAGGAAAGGCCGTTGATCTGCGTGACATCCTTGCAGGCCTGCGCGAATTCCTCGCGGGAGAAGCCGAGATCCTCCATGCGATAGATCTTCGCCGAGTCGAACATCCGCCGCACATGCTCCGGCAGCCGGAACAGCGCCGGGCCGTTCTTCGTGTCGTAGCACCGGATTCCCTCGAACACGCTCGTGCCGTAATGCAGCGCGTGTGTTAGGACATGCACCTGCGCATCGTCCCAGTCAATGAATTCGCCGTTGTGCCAGATCTTCGCCGTGGGCTTGATCATGCTTCTTCTCCACCTATGAACCCTGTCCCTTTAGTATTACACTCATCCTGACGCTGCGTCCGACGGCCCGAGGGCACGGTTCCCCGGGCTTCAATTGCTTACACTAAAGCGCTCATGGGCCTCGTCTCTCCGCGCATCTTCCTAGTGGACACCTTTGGGCTGATCTTCCGGGCCTACTATGGCCGCGCCCGGTCGTCGGTGGGCTCCTTGCGCACCTCCGCCGGCATGCCGACCGAGGCGGTCTACGTCTTCAACAACATGCTCAAGGCCATGCTCGAAGAGCAGCAGCCGGACTACGTCGTGGCTGTGTGGGAGGGGCATGGCCCCACTTTCCGGGACGAGATCTTCCCCGAGTACAAGGCCAACCGCGAGGCGATGCCCGAAGACCTCGCCTTGCAGTTGCCCTACATCGAACGGATCCTGAAGGCGTGGAACGTGGCGGTGCTGTCGGAGGACGGTTACGAGGCCGATGACACCATCGCGCTGCTCACCCAACAGGCGTCCAAGCATGGCATCGAAGTGGTGATCGTGTCGTCGGACAAGGATCTGATGCAACTCGTGGGCGAAGGGGTGTCGCAGTGGAATCCCACCAAGGACATGCTCTACAAGCCGTCCGACGTACAGGAGTTCCTCGGTGTCGAGCCAAGTCGGGTTGCGGACCTGCTGGCCCTGAAGGGCGATTCGGTGGACAACATCCCTGGCGCACCTGGCATCGGCGACAAGGGCGCCCAGCAGTTGATCGCGGCCTACGGAGACATCGAGGGCATCATTAGCCACGCGGCCGAGGTGAAGCGCAAGACGTATCGGGAAAGCCTGCAGAACCACGCGGACCAAGTCCGGCTCAGCAAGCGCTTAGCCACGCTGGACACCTCCGGTGATTTGCAACTCGACTTGGAATCCGCCCGACGCAAAGCCGAGAACACCGATGAACTGCTCGGCTGCTACCGGGAGTTGGAGTTCAGCAAGCTAGCGAACCAACTTGAATCCGGTTCCGGCGGGCCGCCTGCTCAAATCAGCTCGCGGACGTTCGAGTCCGCCGAGCAATTCGACAAGTGGCTGGCCGCTGCCAGTGGCCCGATCGCTATGGCGGTGCTGACGGACAACGCGCGTGATCCGACAGGGCAGCCGCAGCTACAGATCGGGTTCGCGGCGCAGCCGGATCAGGCGTGGCACCTTCCGCCAGAGTTGCTGCCGCGTGCCAAGGCCTTGCTCGAAGCGGGGGAACGCGATATCTACGTGCACGACTGGAAATCAGCGATCCACGCGCTGGGCGAGGTGGGAGTCGGCTTTCCGCGGGCCGCCGCGGACACCATGCTAATGGCTTACCTGGCGGATTCGAGCCGGACGAACTATGAATTGAAGAAAACTGTCGAGCGACGCTTGGGGAACTCCGGCAGTGACGATGCAGGACCGGCAGCCAACCAAACACTTGCCCTGCACGACACGATTCAAGGCGATATCGACCGGATGGAGTTGCACTCCATCTATGAAGAGATCGAATTGCCGCTGGCTCCAGTGTTGGCCTCGATGGAAGCGAAAGGCATCCTGCTGGAGTCGCAGGCCCTGGCGGAGTTCTCTGTCCAGTTGAAGCAGAGCATCGACCAACTGAGCGGCGAGGTGTTGGAACTTGCCGGTCGAGACTTCAACATCGGCTCGCCCAAGCAGTTGGGCGACATCCTGTACGTTCATCTGGGCCTGCCGCAGCCGCAGAAGCGAGGCAAGACCAAGGCTCCGTCCACAGCCTCAGACGTTCTCGAGGGCTTGAGGGACAAGCATGCGATTGTCGGCAAGGTCCTAGACTGGCGCCAGCACACCAAGCTCAAGAGCACATATGTGGACGCCCTGCCTCTGCTGGTCGCGGCAGACGGACGCCTGCACACCACCTTCAACCCAACCGGATCCGCCACCGGCCGTTTGTCATCGCTCAATCCGAACCTGCAGAACATTCCCACGCGGACACCCCTGGGCCGTGAGATGCGCAAGGCTCTGGTAGCACCGCCAGGCTGCCAGTTCGTATCGGCGGACTATTCCCAAGTGGAGTTGCGCGTGATGGCGCACCTATCGGGCGACCCCAATTTGATCGCTGCCTTCGCCAGCGGCGAAGACCTCCACCAGCGCACGGCGTCCGAGGTTCTCGGCATTCCTCCGATGCTGGTTGGCCCGGACGAGCGCTCCCGCGCCAAGGCAGTGAACTTCGGCATCATCTACGGTCTGAGCGCGTTCGGCCTTGCAAAGCAACTCAATATCCCTCAGGGCGATGCTCGCGACTACATCAGGCTCTACTTCGAACGCTACAGCAAGGTCAAGCAATTCAAGGAAGACACCATCGAGCAGACCAAGCGGACTGGGTTCAGTCGCACGCTGTTCGGCCGCCGCAGGCCCGTGCCGGACCTAGACAGCAAGAATCACACCGCCCGCAGCATGGCCGAGCGCATCGCGGTCAACTCGCCCATCCAAGGCACAGCGGCCGACCTGATCAAGAAAGCGATGCTCGCCACCGATGCGGCGCTCAAGCAGGAGCGACTGCGGGCGCGAATCGTGTTGCAGATTCATGACTCGCTGCTTGTCGAGACGCCGGAAGAGGAAGTCGCGACAGTGAGCGAGCTGCTAAAGGCCGAAATGGAAGCCGTGGCCAGCCTAGCTGTGCCGTTGGTGGTAGACATCAAGACGGGCCCGAACATGCGGGACTTGGAGGGCGGATAAGTCGCCGCGCTGGCAGATGGCTACTTGTATGCGCGGGTGACCCACTCCGCAACCACGCACGGCTTGGGTGCTCCCTCGATTTCGACGGTCACGTTCCAGATGGTCTGCACGCCCCACGGATGCTCCTCGACGGCATGCGGGGAGATATGGCCGCGAATGCGGCTGCCCGCGGGCACAGGCGCGGGAAAACGGACACGATTCAGGCCGTAGTTGATGCCGTGCTTGAAATCGCCCGCCACCTTGACGGTGCCCATCATGATCGGGGCCAGCATGGACAAACTCAGGAAGCCGTGACCGATGGTGGTCTTGAACGGGGACTCGTTCGCAGCCCGCTCGGTATCGACGTGGATCCACTGGTGGTCTTCGGTGGTGTCCGCGAAGTTGTCGATGCGGTCTTGGGTGATTTCGAACCAATCGCTGACCGCGATTTCATTCCCAATGTTCGCTTGGAGCTCCTCGACGGGTACTTGGCGTGCCATGGC
Organism: Bryobacterales bacterium; assembly: GCA_965207255.1. GTDB lineage: Bacteria > Acidobacteriota > Terriglobia > Bryobacterales > UBA6623 > VXMF01. The sequence continues at coordinate 6,074,040 of OZ242276.1, forward strand.
GTAAATTGTAGCCAATGCCGCCAAGCGCGTCCCATGGTCTCGAGCCAGCGTGGGCTTTAGGCCGCCAAGTACAACAGCGCGCAACCGAGACATGCATCCAGCGCCAAGGCGAGGCCGAAACGAGAAGTCTTGCTCTGACTCGGAATTGATGTTCGAGCGCAGCCCTCCTTCTCCGACGCAACCACACGCCCCGGATTGAGTTCTGGAGCGATCCGAGGCTTGGAACGGCGCAGCAGCAGCGGATGCTCTGGCAGGCGCAGAGTCGCGACTGAATGGCGGGCTCGGCGCCAACGCCATGCTATTCTGCCCGTGCTGGGAGGCGGCCTTTATGGCAGACGATGGCATCATCGAGCATCAAGTGGCGGCAGCCTACGACCCGGTTCATTACCCCGATTCGGACGGGCACTTCTTGCCAGACAACCCCCTCCAAGCGTGGGCCCTCGTGCGACTGCGCGTCAACCTAGAAGAGCACTTCCGCAACGTGCCCAACGTGGTGTTAGAAGGCAACATGTTCTTGTACTACGAACAAGGCGACAACACCAAGAGCGTGGCACCGGATATGTACGTAGTGCTAGATCACGACTTGCGTGGGCGCGGCACGTATCAGTTGTGGGTTGAGGGCAAGCCGCCAGACTTCGCGCTGGAGGTGGTCTCACCGAGCAGCAAGAGGCGCAACCATGAGGACAAGAGGGAGCTGTACGCCCGCTTGGGCATCGCCGAGTACTTCTTGTTCCAGCCCAACGAGCAGCACTCCGGGCAGCGCTTGTGGGGCTACCGGCTGTGGGGCCGGAATTACGTGGAATTGCAGGCGGGGCCGTGCGGGGAGTTGGTCAGCGAGCGCTTGGGCGTGACGTTTCGTCCGGAGGGCGCGTTCATCAGGGTGCGCAATCGAGAAACCGGAGAGGACTACTCGTGGCCTAGCGAATTGAGCGACGCGCACCAGTCACTAATCGCGGAGAACTCAGCGATGAAGGATCAGGCACGGGTAGCAGAGCAAAGGATCGAAGAGGCAGAGGCAGAAAACGCTAGATTGAAGGCGCTATTGGGCCGGTTGCGACCGTCCGGTTCCCGCCAAGACTGATACTGTCCGGCATCGGCCGCGAGCGCCAACATTCAAGCGGGCATCCGGTTGGCCCCGCGAGCGGTGGGCGTTTTTCACTGGCATATCATGTCCAGCGGGGCCTGATCCGGCCGACCTGCGTCGGGCAGCGCTGCGGTTGTCTCGATGACGTACGCCACGAGCGTGCGATTCTCGGCCTCAATGTGGGCACGGCAGCATTTCAGAATCGCGACTTGACCCGATTGTCGATGTTGCGGTGTGACAGCGGATCTAGAGTTTGTTCACTGGATTGCCGCTGAACACGTAGAGCAGCGAGACCGCGATCAAGATCGCACCATTGATGCCAAGCACGCTGCGGGCCCCGATCCTGTCGGCCGCGAACCCGCAGGTAAGGTTGCTGAGAGGCATCACGCCGCGAAAGGCGGTGTTGTACACGCTCATGATGCGCCCGCGCATTTCCTCGGAGAGATTGAGTTGCACCAGAGAGCTGACCATCGTAAACACCCCGAGGATCGCTCCGCCGGAGAGCAGCAGTAGCGGCAGGCCCCACCACAGCACGCTCGAGAACGCAAATCCAACAATCGTGAGACCTAGAAATGCCTGCATGTTCAATGCTTTGCGACCCTTTCTGGGAGTGTCTCCCAAACTCGCAACGAACAGGGCCCCAACTACTGCTCCGCCTCCTAAGACCGATCCCATGAGGCCGTAGCCGCCAGCGTCCAGGCCGTAGACGTCGCGCGCAAACACAGGTAGCAGCAGGTTGATCGGCACTCCGCAGAAGGCCGAGACCACCGAGAGCAGCATCAGGGAGCGTAGTGCGGCACTGGCGTGGATCGAGCGGAAGCCGTCGAGCAGGCTGCGAAAAATGTTCTTCTGGCCAGCCTTGCGCAGGAAGGGGATCTTCAGGGTTAGCAGCGACACGATTACGGCCAAGAAGCTCAGAGCGTTGACGAAGAAGCACATGGCTGGGCCGAGGAACTTGAAGACTGCACCGCCGATCGGTCGACCGACGGTCCCTGCGAGGTTGAACTGGATGGAGAGCAGTGCGATCGCGTTGGCCAGGTTCTTCTTCGGCACCAGCGATGGGATCAGAGCTTGATATGCCGGCCCTCCGAATGCTTGGCCCAACCCAGCGAGGAAGGCTGCGGCGAGGATGTGCCAGACCTCGACCCGGTCTGCGAAGAACAGCAGCGCCAGAGCGAGCGAGGCAATCATCTGCAGCACCTGCGAGCCGATCAAGAGGTGGCGCCGGTCCATGCGGTCGGCCAGCACGCCGCCCAGCACGGAGAACAACAATATGGGCAGGCCGTTGAGGAAAGCGGTCAGGCCGAGCAGGCTCTCGGAGCCGGTTTGCTCGTAGATGTACCAGCTCTCGGCGATCTGCGCAACGAAGTAGCCTGTCGTCGAGGTGAATGCGCCGAACCACAGCCAGCGGAAGTTACGGTAGCGAAAAGAGCGGAACGTGCGGACCAGCAACCCCGGCACTTGTCTTCTGCGGCGTGAGTCCATAGGCTGGTCCGGCGACCCGCCCCGAACGGGCACGGCCACTGGCCGCCGACACATTATCTTGGCACAGAAACCAGCCTCGATCACCACAGGCGGGGATTTGAACCGCCGGGCTGCTCGGCCGAGCAGCCCCTGAACTGCGGGCGCTAGGTTCTGGCGCCCGTGTGTGGACACGCTGCTAAACTTGCACGAGACCGGCGGGGGCACGTCTGGCAAGTTCCCCTTGCGCCAGCACTCCGATCGCCGCCGTCATCTCCAACATGGAACCTTCTCACTCCCCGGGCCCAACCAAGCACCCGAAAGGCCTGTATGTTCTGTTTGCATCCGAAGCATGGGAGCGATTCAGCTTCTATTCGATGCTCTCGCTCTTCACTCTTTACCTCAGGGATGGGGTGGAAGGCTTTGGCTGGACGGAGACTGAGGCAATTACTCTCTATTCGTGGTACTTGACATTCGTCTATGCCAGCCCCTTTCTAGGCGGTCTGCTGGCGGATCGCTATCTGGGCTATCTCCGCACCACTCTGATCGGTGCCGTGTTCTTCGTGGCCGGGCACCTACTGCTGTCCTTCCACTCGATCACGATCGTCTACGTCGCCTTGGTCTGTCTGGTGATCGGTAACGGGCTGTTCAAGCCCAACGTGTCGACGATGGTGGGCAACCTTTACCCGGACGGCAGCCCGCTCAAGGACCGGGCGTTCGTCATCTTCTACTTCGGAATCAACGTCGGGGCCTTTGTGGCACCGGTTGCGATGGAGCTGATCAAGCAGCAGGCAGGCTATCACCCCGCGTTCGCCGTTGCAGGTGGCGGTATGGTGGTTTCGCTAGCAACTCTGTACCTCTTGCGGCGTCACGTCGAGATGGTGGACGCCCCGATCGCACAGCCGGCCGGCGGTCAAGCTGAGTCCGGCGAGCTCGCAAGTGTGCCCGAATCGCGTCGCATTGTCGCGCTGCTGGTGATATTCCTCATCGTGATCGTCTTTTGGATGGCGTTCCACCAGAGCGGATCTACGCTGACATACTTTGCGAACGACAACATCCGCTCGAACTGGTCCGGTACGATCTGGAACGCGGTCAACCCGGCTTGGATACTGATCCTTTCGTTCCCGCTGGTGAAGCTCTGGGGCTGGCTCGACAAGCGCGGTCAGGAGCCATCGACTCCAGCCAAGATGTCGGCGGGCATGTTGTTGACGGGTCTCTCCTTCTTCGTGCTCTACGTTGCGGCTACGGTCGGAGAGGCATCTGTTACCGGGACCGACATCTACGACTACCGAGTGTCGCCGTTCTGGCTGATCACGTCATACGGAATTGTCACGCTGGGCGAACTGCTGCTGTCTCCGATGGGCCTCTCGTTGGTTTCGAAGGTCGCACCGTTCCGGCTCCGAGGGATGATGATGGGAGGTTGGTTTGTCGCCACGGCCGCGGGCAACAAGCTGACCGCCATTGGCGTGTACTGGACGCGCTGGCCGCATTCAGTGTTCTTCGCGGTGCTAGGAGTGATGTGCGTCGTTGTCGCCACCGTGCTGGCCGGTTTGTTGAAACCCCTAAAGAAAGCCATGCCCGGGGTCTGACGAGGTCTACTGCTTCCGCGATTCCGGCACGTCAGTCTGTGCCGGTCTCGGTCTCGGGCCCGTCAGCCGGCGTTGTCCGACGGATTCCGTCTGCGACGGCTTCTCAGATCGGTGCCTGAATGATGCCGAGGAACCAGGCACTAAGACGCTGCGTGCGAAGTTGCAAGCTCCACGCCAACGGAATGGAACCGGACGAACTGGTGGCTCCGGGTGTATTGAATGCATGTCGCGTAGTTTGTGGTCTAAATATAGCTGGCAATAACCCATAAAAACCGATATATTGATGTTTATGGGCGAGAGACTCTATCCACCTTCAGTTCAGCGCACATTGAGGGAGTTTGGTCGCAACATTCGAATCGCGCGAAAAAAACGACGCATGCCTGTGGCGGACTTCGCCGAGCGAATGGGTGTTTCCCAAGGAACCCTTGCTCGGCTTGAGCAGGGTGAACCAGGTGTTGGTCTCGGAGTAGTAGCGATGGCGCTCTTAGTGCTGGGCGAACTGCCCCGGCTTGGGGACATTCTCGATGTCTCTAGGGACGACACCGGCTTGATGCTGGACGTCGATGGCTTGCCGCAGCGCATTCGTAGACCAAAGCCCTTGATCCTTCAAGGTAAGCGCACAGCCGAAGGCAAGCCATGAGTAAGAGAACGGATCGAGTCCACGTGGCCGTTGGCGATAGGCCACAACCAGTCGGTCAGATCTTATTTGAGGCGGATGGCAGGCGTCAGACAAGCGTATTTCGCTACGCGGTCGAATGGCTCGAGAACCCGGAGCGATCGATTTGTGGGCTACCCCAGCAACACGCTGATCAATCCCCTGTTCTGTCTTGCTAGGCACTTGCTCCTGTCCTTCCATTGGGCGCTGCCAGTCTCGGGGACACTCTGGAAGTCTCAAAAGATGCCCCGGGATTGATGCTGAAAGCCGAACGCGAACCCAAACGCATCGATTGACCTAGTGTGGTGTGCCGCAAATAGGGTTAATTAATCCGAGACCTCGGCTAGTGCCAGCCGGGCGCGGTGGATCTTCTCGAGAATCTCTTGGCCACTAGCTTTCCAGCGGTATGGCTTCGGGTTCTTGTTGCGTTCGGACAAATAGCTCGTGATCGCGTCCGTCAGCTCCTTCAAGCTCGCGAAACTGCCCGCTCGCACACAGTCCTCCGTCAGGTCGGAGAAAAACCGCTCCACTAGGTTCAGCCACGAACTCGAGGTGGGCGTGAAGTGCATGTGGAACCGCTTGTGCCGCTTCAGCCAAGTCTGCACCTTCGCGTGCTTGTGCGTGCTGTAGTTGTCCGCAATGATGTGCACGTCGAGTTGCTTGGGCACTTCGCGCTGGATTTGCTTGAGAAACCGCAGCCATTCCAAGTGCGTGTGCTTCTGCTCGGTGCGGTAGATCAGCTTGCCCTCCAAGTAGCTCAGGGCTGCGAACAGGCAGATCGTGCCATGCCGGTAGTAATCGTGGGTGCGCGTGCGGACGTGCCCGCTGCCCAGCGGCAGCCCGGGCTGGGTGCGTTCCAAAGCCTGGCATTGCGTCTTCTCGTCGCAGCACAGCACGACCGACTTCTCGGGCGGATCGAGGTACAGCCCGATCACGTCCCAGAACTTGCGTTCGAAATCCTTGTCATTGGACAGCTTGAAGGTCTTGCTGCGGTGCGGCTTGAGATCATGGCGGCGCCAGATGCGACCGACCGTGCTCGGCGAGACCCCGGCCTGGCGGGCCATGCTGCGGGTGCTCCAGCGCGCCCGGCCGACAGGTTTCTGGCCCGCTTCGGCAATCACCTTCTCGACCGTTCCGGTCGGGATGGAGGGCCGCCGCCCGCGGCCCGGCTGGTCGCGTAGGCCGGCGATGCCTTGGGCATCGAAGCGCTGCGACCAGCGGTTGACGCAGGCCACGCTAACGCCCACACGGCCGGCGACCTCGCGCTGGCTGAACCCCTCGTGCCGCAGCAGCACGATGCGAGCCCGCTGGCAATCGCGCTGTGAGGTGGTGGAGGCCCGCACGCGCCGTTCGAGTTCCGACTGTTCCTCCGGGGACATATCGAGGATTTCGACGGGGCGTGCCATGGAGGAGGACTCCAGCCATGGTAGCACACTGGAGGTGTTAATTAATGGTATTTGAGGCACACTACACTAGGTCCGTAGGCCGCGGCCGCAAGTGCCTGTCCGGAGGTGAACCATGAGTGCGCGAGCGAACCGGATTCGCTCAGGACTGCCCGCCTACAACGGCCGTGGACTGTTCTCAGACCTGAATCAGCGGTCCAGGCCGTGCGTTGACTGGCTCGAAGTGGCGCAGCTGGACGCCCCAACTTCGGTGCATTTAGGAACCCACCCGACCAGACACCTCGAATTCGGGCGAAAGACTGCGCCCGCCGAAATATCCGGACTGGCTCGCTATACTTGAGCAGAAAGAACGTACGATGCGGACCACCGTCTTCTGCGTCTCATTTTTTCTGTCGGTCTTGGCCTGCGCCGCCACGGAGTTGGTGGAGACTCTAACCCGTTGCGAAGACCTTTCGGGATGGTCCAGACGTGCCTCGTTGTCGAGCGATGCCTATGAGGGGCAATCCGCCATTGAAGCGTCGATGCCATCGGGCGGGGCTGGATTCCTGACATACGATTTCGGCGATATAGGCGTAGATATTTCAAAGAGGCACAGTCTGAGCTTCTGGTGGAAGGCTGAAGGCAATGGCCTGCGCGATCTGAAGGTCAGAATTCGCAACTCACCGTTGACCGACGGCCGAAACTTAGAATTCACGATTTGGTCGGGCACGACGCCGCCAAAGGGCTGGCAACTCGCATCTGTCAACCTAGCAGAAGCCCTTGATGGATGGGCCGACCAACAGCCCGATCAAGACTGGCGGTACATCACGTTTAGAACTGCGACCAGCCAAGATTCAGCCGTTCGACTGTTCATCGATCACATCGTCGCCATGGATGAGACCTTTTCCTGGAAAGTTAGGGCTCCTCGACAAGAAGAGTACCCATCTCCCCCTTCCGGGCCCGCAGCCGACCAGCACTATTGGAACCTTCCGGTCGAATTCCAGAACCACGCGTCGCAGGCCCTCTGGGTCTTGGTGGGAAGCGAGGCGCAGACTCTGTCGGCCTACGCAATCCTGCCCGGCACCAACCATGTGTTCGTGCCCCTTCACGCTGACTTCCTCGAAGGAATTGAAGACACGGATCGAATCCGGCTCTGGGCGCAGGTAGCGGGCTATCGCCACACTCGGAGGCATTGGAGGTCTCAGTTGCGCCAGGGCGGCCTCTCCAAGACTTGGGAGCAGTTCGTCCTTGCCAAGCAGACCGCTGCAGAACCGATTCTGCCTGACTTTTCGTTTGCGGGATACCACTACTTCGGCGAGCCGATACCCGACGTGACCCATCCAGTATTCGACGTCACAGACTTTGGTGCCGTAGCTGATGACGGCCTCTCGGATCAGAAGGCCATCGTCAGGGCTATTGCTGCAGCAGAGGCTCGCGGTCGAGGCATAGTCTTCTTCCCGCCCGGGGAATTTCTGGTCAATACCGATGCCGACATGGACGACGCTGGCGAATTCACTCCAATTTACGTCCGCGGAAGCAGAATCATTCTCAGGGGCAGTGGAAGCAGGCTGGGCGGCACGGTCATCCGTCAGGTCAACCATATGCCGCCAACCGGTGACAACCTTTATTCTTCGCCCTATATGTTCAACTTCAGGCCCCGCAGCACAGCCTCCCGAACCTTGGCAACGATCACCGAGAGTGCCGGCCGAGAAACGTTCTGGCTCTCTGTCTCTAACACCTCCGGGCTGCGGGTAGGTCAGCGGGTTAGGCTGCGAATGAATAGCACTGCCGCAGTCGACGAGTTTCTCGCCCCGCGTTCGCCGGACGAACTTAGCGCGAGGCTCCGCACGGACGGGCTAGATTTCCGGGAGGAGCATAGCATTGCTGAAATCCAAGACAATCGTATCCGCCTGAATGAACCACTCCACACGGACGTCAATTCCGAGTACGACTGGAAGGTGCGCTCTTTTCCGCACCTAGAAGAGGTCGGCGTCGAAGATATCAGCTTTCACGGCTCGTTTCTAGAAAAGTTCGTCCATCACAAGGACGCCATCCACGATGGAGGTTGGAGTTTGGTCAACCTCAACCATTGCGTTAATTCCTGGGTCCGGCGCGCCTCGTTCGTCAACACCAACCGCGCAATCAACATAGCCGTCAGTGCCGCCGTGTCCGTCTATCATGTGACGCTTGCGGGGAACGCGGCCCATGTTGCTATCAACAGCCAAGGCAGTTATGGGACTTGGATCGGGCTTTCGGAAGACCTAGCGGGCCACCTTCATGGCATTGGCGCAAGCCACAACGCAACCGGAACAGTGTTCTGGGGTGTTGATATGAGTCCCGGACAGTCGCTCGATATCCACAAGACCATACCGTCCTATGCCAACCTCTACGACCAAGTGGCGAATGGCAGGCTGCTTGGCAGCAGCGGCGGAGGGATCCCTCCACACCACCTCAGGCATCTAGTTTTCTGGAATTTCAACCACGGAGGGGACGACGCCTACTATGACTTCTGGCAAGGCTACCTCCGGTTTCTGAATCCTATCGTCGTAGGATTCCACGGCAATCCTGCTACGTTCAACGAAAGCAGCCTCGAAGTGCTCGAATCCAATGGCACCGCCATGGAGCCCCCATCACTCTTCGCAGCACAGCTTGGATTGCGTCTGCAAACAATCCCCTTTGGGATCGATGATCTCCGCTCGGAATGGGAGACGCTTCGCAAAGCGCCGCTTCCGGCCTTTCCGATGCCAGAGGGAAGCATGCAAGAAGCGGAACGCTAACGACCGCGCAGGCGCGCGCAGGCGGAGGTCTGCCGGAACCACGCTGGGTGCGGCTATCCCAATGTCTGCGGCGGCTGGAACACTCCCCCTCGGAACGGTCATCGCGCAACTGCCCTGGCGGGCCCGCCTTGCCCGAAGCGCACATCACGAAACGTGATCAAGGGCTTCCGCGGATGGGCCGCCATGCGGCTGGCCTGGGCGTGAGAATGCGCTACCTGCCGAGTGGTATTGTCGGCACGACGTGCAGGTCGAAACCCGCAAGTGCATTCGCCAGGCTCGGCAACACGCTATGACTCCGGACATGCGGCATAATCCAAGCGGGATGAAGGCCCAAAGCAGACTAGGAAGCACACATGCCTGCCGGGCTTCGGATCCTTGATCTGCCTTGCCCTGCCTGCTCATTCGCCATGAAGGGGGCGTTGCGGGCGGGTGCCTCGGCCCTCGTGATTCGCGCCGCCACGAACGGCGCGAAATGCGCCGAACGAGTGTTCGGTATGGTATTATGCAAGCAGTGTGAGGCGACGGTATGTGTGCCCGCGCCTCACACTGCCCGGGGGCGTAGTTCAGTTGGTTAGAACGCCGGCCTGTCACGCCGGAGGCCGCGAGTTCGAGTCTCGTCGCTCCCGCCATTCCTCTTCGACATTCCTACTGGAATCCGGGCGTGCCTCTCGGTGGCGCATCTACGAGGTTCTCCCATGAAGCAAAACGCGATCAAGGCAACCCTGCAAGCAGGCGGCTCCGTCCTCGGAACCTGTGTCTCGGACTGCTTCAACCCTGAAATCGTGGTGGCCATCCAATCGGCCGGGCTGGATTTTTTCTTCATCGACAGCGAGCACGCGCGCACCAGCTTTGACGATGTGCAGTCCTTTGTGCGGGTCGCCAAGTCTGCTGACGTGGTGCCGCTCGTGCGCGTGCCCCAGTCAGAGTACTTCTTCCTGGCCCGCATGTTGGACGTCGGCGCGATGGGGGTCATCAACCCCCGCACCGAGTCGGTGCAGGAAGTCCGCAAGATTGTGGGCGCGATGAAGTTCCCTCCTCAAGGGCGGCGTGGTTACGGACTGCGGAGCATCGTGACGGATCTGGATTTCAAAGGTGCCGCGGCCGAGATGGAATCAGCCAACCGGGAGTCCATGGTCATCATCCAGATGGAGACCCAGTCCTGCGTCGACAACATCGAGGAGATGGTCTCCGTCGAAGGCGTGGATGCCACCATGGTCGGCCCGTTCGACCTGTCGGTGTCGCTGGGGATTCCCGGCGAGTTTGAGCATCCCAAGTTCTGGGCGGCGTTTGACCGCATGGTCAAAGCTTGCAACGAGGTCGGGGTCGCTCCGGGTGTCCACTTCGGCAACACCAAGATGCTGCAACGCGCCCGGAATCACGGCGCCCGCTTCTTGGTTTGCGGCACCGACATGTCGGTGCTGCTGAACGGGTTCCGCTCGATTCGAACCGAGATGGAAGCCGCCGTCCCGGAAGCCGCGGGCAAGGCCGGCGGCTACATGTAGCGTCCGTGAGGCCGCTGCTTCGAGTCCCGCCCGCTGGGGAGGTGCAGACGTGAAACCCGTCCGATGGGGCATCCTTAGCACGGCCAAGATTGGCGTCCAAAAGGTCATTCCGGCCATGCAGCGGGCCGAGCACTGCGACATCGTCGCGATCGCATCGCGAGATTTGGACAAGGCCGAGGAGGCTGCGGTGGCTTTGGGGATCCCCAAGGCCTACGGCTCTTACGAAGACTTGCTGGCCGACCCCCAAATCGAGGCCATCTACAATCCCCTGCCCAACCACCTGCACGTGCCGCTGTCGGTACAAGCTGCGCAGGCTGGCAAACACGTGTTGTGCGAGAAGCCGGTGGCCTTGACCGCGAGTGAAGCTGGCGAGTTGATCAAGGCTCGGGATGCGGCCGGAGTGCTGGTTCAGGAGGCTTTCATGGTGCGCTACCACCCCCAGTGGCTGCGGGCCCGTGAATTGGTCCGCTCGGGCAAGATCGGGCAGTTGCGCTCGATCCAAGGCTTCTTCAGCTACAACAACCGGGATCCTCACAACATCCGCAACATCGCCGACATCGGTGGCGGCGGCCTGTATGACATCGGATGTTATCCCATCACGGGTGCGCGCTTCCTTTTCGAGGCCGAGCCGGGCCGCGTGGTGAGCCTGATCGAGCGGGACCCGCAATGGGGCATCGACAGGCTGACTTCAGCGATCCTTGAATTCCCCGACGGACACGCGACGTTCACGTGTGCCACTCAGCTCACGCCATATCAGCGCATGCAAATCTTGGGCACTGAAGGACGCATAGAGATCGAAATCCCGTTCAATGCTCCCGTGGATACCCCCTGCAGGTTGTTTGTCGATGATGGCAGCATCCTCGGAAACAAGGGCGTCAAGGTAGAAGAATTTCCCGTAACGGACCAATACACGGCCCAAGGTGAAGTGATCTCGCGGGCGATTCGGAACGCGGAGGCCCTGGAGTTCCCGCTCGAGAATGCCGTCTGGGGCATGCGCATCATCGATGCGGTGTTCCGCTCGGCTGAATCGGGTGGCTGGGAAGCCGTCTAGCGCTGCTGCGCCGCGGGCTAGCGGATCAGCACGATCTCGGCCAGGTCGCGGTCGAGATGGACGCAGAATCCGTCCTGCTTCGGGTGCAGCCAAATGCCCTGCTCGGGGCCGATGTCGGGAATCTCCTCGACCCTGCCATAGAGCGTCCCGTCGGTGTCCTGCACCTCCGGGCTGAGCGGACCGATGTGCAGGTGGGCGTGACACTGGGTGCGGAAGAAATGGCTGTTTTGCGCCACTCCCCAGCGGCCCGGAAACAGTTCCTCCCCGCGAGCCGCCGCTTTCCGCCAAAGCTCGGTGCGCAGTCGCGGGCTGAGATCGGCAGTTGATTGGTATCCCGCCGCATGCGCCTTCGGCAGGGCCAGATAACGGTTGGGCTTGTGGGGATTGATGTCTTTGAGGAAATACACCTCCTCCGTCGCGCGCTCCGCCGTGCCGCAAAGACTGCAGACACGGCTCTGCATGCTCCCCGCCTTGGCGTGATCGCAGGGACACTCCACCACGGGCATTGGCACCAGCGGCACCAAGCCAAAGAGCACCAGCAGCAATACTTGGACCGTCCGGCACCCCCGGAATCTAACCCCGAGCTTGCTTGAGCGCTTCATGCTCCCCGCCTCCGAGGTGCTCATGGTGGCATTTGATCAGGTACTCGTCGGTCATACCAGCGATGTAGTCGCACACCAGTTGATGCAAAGGCTCGCTGGCGAGTTGCTCGACATAGCTGCTTGGCAACGCTTCCGGGTGCTTGAGATAGTGCTGGAACAGCTCTTTGAGCTGGCCGGAGTAACCGCGCTCGCGGGAGATTCGAGCACTGGCGCGGTAGTAGGTGCTGTACAGCAGTGTCCGCAACTGCCGCATGGTGGCAGCGGTTTCCTCAGTTGGGATTCCGATACGCGCAGGCAGGTGGCGGACATCGTGCCAGGAGCCCACGCCGGCTGCCTCCGCCGCCGATCGCGTGCCCTGAACGAGGCCTCGCACGAACCCAGCCATCAACCGCCGCTGGGACTCGTTGAGGATGCGCCGCTCCGGGGCGCTGGGATATCTTGCCTGTACGTCCGCGTGCAGATCTCCAAATCCGGGAACAGCGGAGCAGATGTCGGCGACGGCTAGGAACTTGTCGGAAACCGCATCCTCCAGGTCCGCGCTCAAGTAGGCGATCTCGTCGGCGCCATCGATGAGCTGCGCCTCGAGCGTCGGGCGCAAGTGGGGCAAGTACTCTTGGTGCGCTGGCTCGGCGGGGTCCAGCTCGCGCGAATGTTTGAGCAAGCCCTCGCGCACTTCAAAGGTGAGGTTTAGGCCGCGAAAGGCCGCGTAGCGGCGTTCAAAATGCTCCACGATGCGCAGGGCGTGGAAGTTATGGTCAAAAGACGAACCTTGCAGGCGCATCTGCTCGTCCAGGGCAGACTCCCCGGCATGGCCAAAAGCCGGATGACCGAGATCGTGGGCCAGTGCCAGCACCTCGATCAAGTCCACATTCAGCCCGAGCGCCGTCGCAACCGTACGCGCAACCTGGGAGACCTCGATGGTGTGCGTCAGCCGGGTGCGGCTGTGGTTCGAGTTCGGCAGTGTCGCGACTTGCGTCTTGCCAGCCAGGCGCCTGAACGCCCGCGAATGAATCACGCGGTCGCGGTCGTGCTGGAACAGCCCGCGATAAGAGTCGGGATCTGGGGGCTCCACGTGCTTGCGGAGCAGCGACTGCTCGTCCGGGAACCGGAGTTGGGCCAGCATCGCGCTTCGCGAGGTCAGCTGCCCTCGCCCAGGGTCTCCATCAGGTCTGCGGCCAGAGCGCTGGCCGGGCCGTTCTGGGCTTGAATCTCAGAGAGCATGTCCCGAGCTCGCTGCGGGTCAGAACCCACCAAAGTACGCGCGACCTCGATCGACGCGCGGTCCTTGGGGATCGTCCGCGTGGGATTGTCGACGATCTGTTGGAAATGCTCTCTCGCTGCTTCAGCATCGCCCTCGGCGAGAAGCATGCTGCCCAAGGCAAGCCTCGCCAAAGCTGGGTACTCGCTGCCCTTGCCGCGCATCGCCGTTTCGAAATGCGCCTTGGCCTCGGTGGCATTGCCCTGCTCGCGGTCCAACAGCCCGGAATAGTACGCCGCCCCGGTCGCGGCCGCCGTGCCGGCGTAGTCCAAGGTGACCTTGTCCAAGGCACGGGTGACCTCTTCGACCCGCTCGGCCTCCGTAGCGAACGTCTTGACGCCGGGAACGCTCTCGGTGGTCACGACCCCGCCGTACAGCGTGGTGGCCTTCAGCAGCTCGGATCGAGAGTCAATCCCCCTCTGCCGGGCATAGCCGCCATACGCGACACCTCCAACCAGCAAGACCACGACGGCCACGCCGCCACCGATGAACTGCTTGCGGTGCGCCGCGAAGTACTCGACACGTTCGCTGACTTCCTCGACGAACCGGTCACGCTTGAGATCTTTGCGACGGAATCTTGCCAATGCATCCCCCTAAAGCAGGTGCCGCGGGAATCTTCTCAGCCGGGCACCGAGCTTATCTTGATTTTACCTTGGGCAACCCCGCGGGTCCCATGCCACGTCAAGACTTTGGTCGGCGACGCCCCTTTGCTCCGCCGCTTGTGTCGGCTCATCGGGCGGCGTAGTGTTCTTCGCTACCGCACGGGGCGTGGCGGTGTCGCCATTGCGCTGGCACAAGCATCGCAGCGATTGAGAGCGTTTCACCAGCACGGCTCGTGCCTGCGATCCGATCCGCCCGACGGATGCCGGAGTCGTCTCGAACACCCGAACACGGGGTCCCGGCTCGCGCATGCGGCTGCAATCTCACCGCGGCCTTGTTGGCGGATGCCCGGCAGTCTACTCTCTTAGCTCAAGCGGCGCACCCCGCGGCTGGCGAGACTTGGCGAGCCATTCGGATCAGCCACCGAGTACGGTCAGGAGTCGGCCCATCTCAGCATTCCCGCCTAGGCACGGGACCATCCGCGCTAATCTAGGATTCGCAGCAATCCGTGATCTAGCTGCGCAGCAATCTTGCCTATGCACACGCACGAGTGGCGCTCATTCCTCGGGATCCCGCAAACTGAAGCGTCCCACGAGCCGCAAGACGGTCAGCCGCCTGCAGCTAGTCCGGCGACAGCCGCTGGCAGCGACGCTGCCGGGGGGGCATCACCGGTGGATGCCATGCCAGCAGAGATGCCTCTACCAGACTTCTCGACGTACGAGGAATTGCTGTCCGATTCGGGAACGGAGCTGCCCGCAGACGGGTCTTGGCAACGCGCCCTAGCTGTGTGCACCAATGCTCTGGCACTGTTTAATCGCGGCGAGATCGAGGCAGCCGTGGCCGCGTGCAACGACTTGCTGCGGATCTGCGCGGAAGGCTCGATTCCGAATGCTCTCGCTTTGGAGAGCGTCGCCAAGCATCTCAAGTGGCAAGCCGGCCTGCGCGGAGTATCCGGTGACGACACCGGGGCAACCTTCCAGACGGTACTCGCAAGCTTCGGTTTGGAACCCAGCGAGATCCTCGCCGGATTGGTTACCAAGGGATTGGTCGATAAGGGCGTCGCGTTGCTGGGCTCTGCCAGCAATGAGGAGGCACAGCAGGCATTAGACTCGGCTTCGGAACGGCTGGTCGGCGCCAGTTCTTCGCAACTGCGCTACTGGGCTGTAAGAACGCTGTTGGACAAGGGCTTGAGATTCCGGGAGGAGGACCGCACTCAGGAGGCGATCACCGTAGTGGACCGCGTGCTGGAGTGGCTGGCTGAGGACGACCACACAGCACAAGACGCGCTACCCGTGCGCACGATGTTGCTCAAGGCGAGCTTGCTGGACGACAAGGGGGCAACAGCCGAGGCATTCCGGGCCTATGAGCAAGTGGACCGCATCGCGGCTTTAGAAGAGGTGCCTGGCGAGGATGCCTTAACCATGTACGCTCGCGAAGCCTTGAACGATATTCTGCTCCGGGTCACGCGACAGATCCACCCTGACACGGGCACGATCGATAGCGTCGACAGCCAGCCTTGGTCGCAACGCGACCTGCCATTGCGCTTGGAGGCCATCAATCTCTACACGCAGGCGCAGGAAGCGATGATTTCCAGGCAGCCTGCCAAGGCGGTCAGGTTGTCCACCAAGATGCTGAAGCTTGCTCCATCCTCGCTAGCCCGGGTCCGTCTGGAAGCGCATTGGATTGGGGCGATGGGGTGCCTGAGGCTCGGCAAGTATGACCAACGCGCGGTCGAGCACCATATCACGGAGGCGCTGCGGCTGCTCGCTCGCTTTGATTCAACCACGCTGGAGGCGGTCCGCTTTCTCAGCGCTTTCTCCGGACTCTTGGGCGCGGGCCGAGTGCTGCAACTCATAGAAGACTCGCCGTCGTCGAAATTGCTCGTTCTGCTGCGGCTATCGCTCGAACGGGAGTTAGGACGCACTCCGAGCGTGCCAGCGGCCGCCAAAGAACTGCTGGACTCGGTAGCGGAGCACGTCGTTCGGGTTCGCGAGGAGTTCAGCAGTACACAGCAAGTTGCCGGCCCGGCCGGCGAAGTCAAAAACGCCCAGCCCAAGGCCGCCGGGGCCAGCCAGCCAATCGATTCTGGCGCGGGCGAGTCCAACCAGTCCGGCCTTGCGGCACCGCGCAAGCCTTCGAAGCGGCGCAAGCGCTCAGCCAAGGCCCGGCACCGCCCCCGCCGCCGCTAGCGCAGCTTGGCGATGGGACGGTCGCTAGGCAATCAGATCATGGACCACGTGCCCATGCACATCCGTCAGCCGGAAATCGCGTCCGGCGTAGCGGAACGTGAAGCGCTCATGATCGAAGCCAAGCAAGTGCAACAGCGTGGCATGTAAGTCATGGACGTGAACTTTATCCTGCACAGCCCGGAAACCGAACTCGTCGGTCGCCCCGTGGACGTAGCCGCGCTTGACGCCGCCACCAGCCAGCCACATGGAGAAGCCGTAGGAATTGTGGTCGCGACCGTTCTTGCCGGTATTCGAACCGAAGGCGCTCAGCTCCACAACCGGCGTGCGCCCGAACTCGCCGCCCCAGATCACGAGGGTGTCGTCCAACATACCGCGCTGCTTGAGGTCGGTGAGCAAAGCGGCGATCGGCTGATCGCACTGCCCCGCCAGCTTGCGGTGGTTCGACTCAATCTCGGCATGGGAATCCCACGGCTGCCCTGCCCCGTGCCAGACTTGGACGAACCGAACGCCCTTTTCGAGCAATCGGCGCGCGATCAGCATTTGCCGCCCGTGCAGCGTGTCGCCGTACAGTTCGCGGGTGGCCGGGGTTTCCTTGCCGATATCGAAGACATCCGCCGCCTCCATCTGCATGCGGAAAGCGAGTTCGAAGGATTGCGTCCTCGCTTCTAGCAGGGCATCGCCATCGCGCTCGTGCGCATGGGACTCGTTGAGCTTGGAAAGCAGGTCCAACTGCTGCCGTTGGGCACCTTGCGACGCGAAGGGACTTCTGACGTTGGCAATCAGTTTGTCGGGCGTGGTGTACTTGGTGTCGATGTGCGTGCCCTGGTAAGCCCCGGGCAAGAAGGCCGAGCGCCAGTTCTTCGCCCCCCAGATCGGGTATCCGCCAGGACAGAGCACGACGAAGCCGGGAAGGTTGCGGTTCTCGCTCCCCAAGCCATACGTCAGCCAAGATCCGAAACTCGGCCGCGACTGCTGCGTAGTGCCTGTGTTCATCATCATCAGCGACGGGCCGTGATTGGGAACATTGGTGTGCATGGAGCGGATCACGCACAGATCATCGACATGCGCCCCCACGTTCTCGAAAATTTCGCTGACCTCGGTGCCGCTCTGGCCATGCCGGCGGAATTCGAACGGCGAAGGGAACGCAGCGCCGGTCCGGCGCTCTGTCCGGAGATGGATCGGAAGCGGCTGGCCGCCGTACTTCATCAGCGCAGGCTTGGGGTCGAAGGTATCGACCTGTGAAGGCCCGCCATTCATGAAGATGTGGATGACGCGTTTTGCCTTGGGAGCCTGTGGCGCCGGCTTGGGGGCCAGAGGGTTGGTGGGGTCGTAGCTCGCGCCCGCAGCGGAGCGCTCAGAGGCAAGCATGGCGCCGAGCGCGCACCACCCCATGCCCATCGTGGCATCGCGCAAGATCTCGCGCCTTGTCGAACTAGGTTGCCTGCTCATAGATGAACTCAATCGCCGGGCGGGTCGAAACCTCGCGCCTGTCGCATCAATTCTAGCGACATTGCCGGGCAGATGGGTGAAAACGCCTGCCCGCCCTGCGAAATTCCTCAACGCCGGCCAAGCCGGTCAATAGATCTGCTGGGTCGTTGCCTTGACCTCGTCGGGCGGCACCACTCCCCGGGCGAGCATGACCCGCCGGAGAGCTTCGATGGTGACCTGGGACGGTTTGAAGTTACCGAACCGATAGCCGATTGCGATCGTCAGAGGCGTCCAGCCGAAGCGGTTCTCGCGGTTCCAGATCTCGATGTCCGCGCCCTTCGCGTCGAGATACTCGGCTACTTTCGGCAGATTCTTGTAGGCCGCTGCATGCATCACACTCTCGCCATTGGCATCGACTGCGTTGATGTCCGCGCCAAGCCCCAGCAAGACCTCGAGTGCTTCCAGGACCTCTGGCTCAGTCCCGGCGTCTTCGCCGGGCGAACGCGTGCCAAGCCCGGCTGCCGCCATCAGCGGAGTGCTGCCGTCTAGGTTGCCGATGGATGTGTCGGCACCGAGCCTCGCCAACAATCGCAGCAGCTCTGCATCTGCACTCTGGGCGGCGAGAAAGAAGGGCGTCGCACCACGCTTGCTGAGTCGTGTGTTGCCAAGGTTCACGTGCTTGCTCATTCTGGCGTTAAGATCCGCGCCGTGATTGGCCATCCATTCCACGAACTCAAGGCTAGTCATCTTTCCCGAGCCCTGTGGCGGAGGGTCGTTGTCGCCATGGCCGGGCTTCCGGACTCTGGCGATCGCGTGGAGCACGGTGTAGCCCGGCCTCGCGTCGTTGGGGTTCGCTCCGGCTTCGACGAGCTTAGTCGCGAGTTCGAAATTTGCGTTTTCGACTGCGATCAACAGCGCACTGGCACCGAACGGAGGCGCCCCTTGGTAGCCGCGCGCCCGGCTGGGCTCGTCTGGCGGCGGCCGGATCATGTCGTTGGGGTCGGCCCCCGCATCCAGCAGGGCTCGGGCGACTTCGATGTGACCCTCGCGCGCGGCAAATAGCAGCGGCGTGAACCCCGATGCCAGTCGCAGACCTATGTCGGAGCCCGCGTTAAGGAGTTCCCGGACGACATCCGCATGGCCCTCCGCGGCAGCCCACATCAGTGCGGATTGGCCGCCGATGTCTTCTCGAGCCCCGACTTCGGCCCCGCGAGCCAGCAATGCCTTGACGGTATCGACCTGGCCAGTCCGCGCAGCGGTCATCAGCATGGTCTCGCCCCCGCGGAGCGTCACGTTCGGATCCGCACCAGCTCGCAGCAGCAAATCGGCCATCGCGGCACTGCCGTTCTCGCAAGCCAGAAACAAGGGCGTAATCCCGTAGCGGTTCTTAGTCCCCGGCCGTGCCCCGGCATCGAGCAGCAGTTTCGCCACTGCTATGTCATCGTCATGTGCCGCCCAGTGCAGCGCTGCCATGCCGTCCGCTTGAGCTGCGTTCGGATCTGCTCCCTGTCGCAAGAGGGCTTGGACAGTATCTTGTTGGCCGGCCTCAGCCGCGTCTGCAAGCTCAGGTAGCGTGCTTGCGGCCGGCAAGGAAACCGCAAGCAGAGCCGACCCCAGAGCCAAGCCGCCGACCCGTTTCGCCAGCCCGTGCATTTTCGACTTCCTGCTTGCCCGTCCGCTCAAATGCTGAGCGGTTGCAGCAACTCGTCGATGGTTCCTTGGCTGTCGCCGAAGCTGTCGAGCTGAATCCCAGCCTTCTCAAGCAGTGTCAGGTGGAGGTTCGCCAGTGGCGTCGGCTCGTCGTACTTGATGTGACGCCCCCCCTGCATGCTGCCCGCCGCGCCACCAGCCACCAAGATCGGAAGGTTGGTGTGGTCGTGGACGTTCGGGTTCCCCATGCCGCTGCCGTAGAGGTAGAGGGTGTGGTCCAGCAGGGAGCCGCTGCCGTCGGGTGTGGATTTAAGCTTTTCGAGGAAGCCTGCGAACAGCGACACGTGAAAGGCGTTGATCTTGGCCACCTTGGCGATCTTCTCGGGGTTGTTGCCGTGGTGGGTCAGGGGGTGGTGCGGCTCGGGCACTCCCACTTCGGGGTAGGTGCGGGTGCTCGTCTCGCGGGCGAGCTGGAACGTGATCACCCTCGTGATGTCTGCCTGCATTGCGAGCACCTGCAGGTCGAACATCACCTTTGCGTGGTCGGAATACGCGGCCGGCACGCCGGACGGGCGATCCAGATCGGGCAGTTCGCTGTTCTCAGTCTCAGCCTCGGCCTTCTGGATCCTACGCTCGACCTCGCGGATGGAGTCTAGGTATTGATCGACCTTGGCCCGGTCCTCCGAGCCAAGTTCGGCCTGTAAGCGCGCCGTGTCATCCATGACCCAGTCCAGCAGACTGGCCTTTCCACGCAGCGCGTCCCGGCGCTCGGCGGCGGTCCCGCCTTCTCCGAAGAGGCGCTCGAACACCAGGCGCGGATGCGCTTCGGCTGGCAGAGGGGTGGTCGGCGAAGACCACGAGAGGTTGTTTTGATAGACGCACGCGAATCCGTTGTCGCATTGCCCAACCATGGACATCAGATCCATGGCCATCTCCAGCGATGGCAGGCGGGTCTGCTGGCCGATGCGCTTGGCCGCGATCTGGTCGACCGTCGTGCCAAGGTGGTAGTCCGTGCTCTCAGTCCACTTCGCCTTCGCCGCGCTGAGGAACCCCGCGTTGGATGTCGCATGGGTGCCGGGATAGGAGTTTTTCAACTCCATGTTCGTGAGCACGGTGAGATGGTCGGCCACCGGAGTCAGCGAGGACAGCGTGGGCGAGAGCTCGCCCAGCTTGCCGCTCTCGCCAGGAGGCGTCCAGCGGGTGATGTCGCTACCCATCGGGACGTAGACGAAGCCGAGCCGCCGTACCGGCTTAGCCGGTGTCTTGGCCAAGGCCGTCAATGGTGGGACCATCGCATCGAGAAGGGGCAGCGATAGGGTCGCTCCCGTGCTCCGCAGGAAAGTGCGGCGCGGAAGCGCCTTCTTGGTAAGGATCATCGCGACCTCCTCATCTGGAACGGCGTGCTCGAAGCTATCCCTAGGATAAGCGAAGAAAAGCGGAAATTGTGCTCTCTTGCATCGCTTACGACCTGCCGGATCGCCGGCGCGTCATAGTTCTCGACTCCTCGACCCAATGCGAATGTCAGCAATTTTTCCGCCAGCGCGCTTGCGAACAGTTCGGGGCGGTCCATTAGGGCCTGCTCCAAATCGTCTACGCCGGCGATGCGCGTGCCATCGGCGAGTTCCCCTGACGGATCGATCGGTTCCCCACCGTCGACGGTGCGCCAGCGACCGACAGCGTCGTAATTTTCCAGAGCGAACCCCAAGGGGTCCATCGGGTTGTGGCAGCTTGCACAAGCCGGGTTGGCGCGGTGCTCGGCCAGACGTTCCCGCACCGAAAGCTTGCCGGATATCGTGTTGTCCTTCAGTTCTGGCACGTCGGGCGGCGGGGGCGGGGGCGGCATGCCGAGAATGTTCTCCAGAATCCACTTGCCGCGAATCACCGGCGACGTCCGGGTCGCATAGGAGGTCACGGTCAGGACGCTGCCGTGGCGCAGCAGCCCGCCCCGCACGCTGCCGGGACCGAGCTCGACCCGCCGGAAGCGAGTGCCGTAGACGTGCGGGATTCCGTAGTGCTTGGCCAAGCGCTCGTTGACGAACGTGTGCTTGGATTGCAACAAGTCGAGCACGCTCCGGTCCCGTCGCATCACGTCCTCCAACAGCAGTTCCGTCTCGCGGCGGAAGGCGTGCCGGAGATTGTCGTCAAAGTCCGGGAATTCCCGCATGTCCGGCCGGACCGAGGCCAGATTGCGCAGGTGCAGCCACTGGGCCGAGAAGTTGTCGACCAGCGAGGCAGACCGTGGATCCGCCAGCATACGGCGCACGTGGCCTTCCAGCACGGCAGGGTCGCGCAACCGGCCCTGCACGGCGCTCTCTCGCAACGAGTCATCCGGCAAGCTGCTCCAGAGGAAGAACGACAGCCTCGAGGCCAGTTCGAGATCGGAGATGCGATAGGCGGTTTCGGGCTGCACGCCGGGAGGATCGCGCTCGATCCGGAATAGGAAGTTGGGGCTCACCAAGACAGCTGCTAGCGCGCGCTCGACGGCCGCATCGAAGCCTTCCCCCTCGCTCGCTTCGGCCCGGGCCTGCCGGTAGAATCCCAGCGGCCCGCTCACATCATCGGCCGACACCGGCCTTCGGTAAGCCCGGGTGGCGAGGTTGCGCACGATTTCTTCGGCGCAGGCGTCTTCCCCGCCCTGCGATGCGGGACGGCACACGAAGATCTGTTGGCGACTGGGGGTCTCACCCGGGCCACTCGACGCAAGGGGCCCGGTGATCGTGATGGAGAAGATCGCCGGCTGGACGCGCCGATGCCTGTAGAAGTTGAAACGCGCTTGGTAGGGCTTGCGCTGCGTCTCGATTAGGAACGACGAGTCCTTCAGGAACGTAGCGCCGACAACACGCGGCCCGGCCTCTAGATTGAGGCGGGCTTTAAGGTGCCTATCGGCGTTGCGATGGTCGTCGCCCCTAGGAGGCGGCTCGACATCCAACAGTGCCACCCGCTGGCGGTCCACCAGCAATTCCAGCTGGTGCGGCCTGGTCAAGCCCTCGACGTCTTCGTTCCGGTCGCGCGCCAAGCGCACCGAGATCTCGTACTCTCCGTCAACGGGGAACGTGTGCGGCACCAAGCCGCCGCCTCGCGTGCCCAGCGGCAGGCCCGGAATGTGCCGCTCCTGGGTCAGGTCGGGCGGCAACCGGACCATGACGGCATCGGGCAGGCGCCCAACACGGCCCACCGCCAAGCGAGAGATCTTCTCGGCGGCGGAAACATAGCGCTCCAACAGCAGCGGCGGCAGGTCACTGACAGTGATGTTGTCGAATCCGTGACTGGCTTCATCGCTAGGCAAGAGATCGTCGACGTTCACGTCCAAGGCGAGCAAGTCGCGGATCGCGTTGCGGTACTCGGTGCGGTTCAGTCGCCGGAAGGTCGGCGTGCGCCCCGGATTGGGTTCGGAGGAAGCGAAGTCGTCCAACTCCTCGGTCAGCGACGCGAGCGCCGCCCGGTACTCGGCTTCGCTCGGCTTGGGCATGCCGACCGGCGGCATCTGGCGTCCGCGCAGCTTGCGCACCACTCGTTCCCACCCTTCGGCATCGTGCGAAACAGCGGCTCCAGCCA
This sequence comes from Bryobacterales bacterium, assembly GCA_965207255.1. GTDB lineage: Bacteria > Acidobacteriota > Terriglobia > Bryobacterales > UBA6623 > VXMF01. The sequence goes on from OZ242276.1 coordinate 6,096,823, forward strand.
AGCTCTCAAGGTCAACACCAGCCGTCTTAGCAGCAGTGTTATGGCAGCCTAGGCAGTATTGATTTACGACGCTGCGATAGGGAGCAGTCTCGCTATCCGGGCGGGGTTGCGCCGCCGCCGGGATCCCAAGGAGCAGCCCGCAAACGGCGACCAGCCTACATGCGCGGATGCGCTCGCGCCATTGATGCATGGGATCTTGCCCAAGATGATCGTAGCAAGGCTTGAGCACCAACACTGCGCTCGTTTCAATCACGGAAGGCGAACTCGTTGGTCATCAGCAGCACTTGCGCATAGCGCTCGGACGCCGTGAGCGGCCGTTCGTAGCGCCATGGAAAGCCCTCCTCGGCACTCCAAGACTCCGGTTCCATGCCAGACTCGCGCTGTTGCGCCGTCAGCACTTCTTCGATACGAGGCGACCAACGGAACGAATCAGACTCGTAGTCTGCTAGCGAATCCACCACGAAATCGAGGTGCTCGCCTTCGACTATATCCAAGGACTTGATCGCCGTCTCGGCTTCAAAGCCTCGCACAACCCAACTTGCGAGCACGCCACGCTCGCTCGACACCAACCATCCGCGCACGCCGTTGGACCAGCCGAACCGCCGCCCCTGATCGCCCAGCACGTGGCCCAGCGTCCCTTCGATGTTCACATCGAGCGAGCGTGGCGCCGTCCAGCGCCTGACTACGGCACGACCGAGGCCATCTCCCGGGTGTCCGCCGGTTGGGGTCAGGCTGGCCCGGCCCACTTCCGGTGCGGGGAACATCGGGGCCGGCTGCAGGCGCTCGGCGACCGCATACTCCATGCTCTTGAAGTGCTTGACCGCACCGGCTTCGATATCAAGCCGAGCCGTCCCATGCAGCCACGTTGCGCTACCGGCAACCTTACGTTGCACTTCGGTTGCCGCCGTCCCCGAATCGCCTAGGAACGCCAGCCCGCCCCGGAACTCTTGCTCGGTCGGCGAGCGGCCGAGAATCCTGCGGTGCAGCGCCTCGACGCACTGCTCGGGCTCGCCGCAAACGGCGCCTGCGGCGCGGGCTTGGTCAGCTAGGAATGGACTGTTCATCAAAAACAGCGCCTGCTGCGGAACGGTCGTCATCTGACGCCTCGGCGTGTGCTCCTCCGGATTTGAAAAGTCGAAGGCTCTCATCAGCGCCGACGGCTCCTCGCGCGAGACGTAGGCGTAGAGCGTGCGCCGTGGCGATGCCGGGTGGGCGCTGAGTTCAAATGGCGGGCCGCCTGTTGCGGTGTCCAACTTGCCAGCCACAAACAGCATCGAATCGCGCAGGGCCTCGAAGCTGAGCCGCGTGCGGTTCTGTCGCCACAGCAAGCGGTTGGAGGGATCGTGCTGGCTGCCGGCGGCGTTGCTCCCGCTGCTCTGGCGATACGCCTTGGACAGGACGATACGTCGGATCAGGTCCTTCGTGGACCAACCGTCCCGGGCGAAGTCGGTCGCGAGGTAATCCAGCAGCTTAGGGTGGGAAGGCGGATCGCCCCGCCTGCCGAAGTCGCTGGGCGTGCGCACCAGCCCCTCCCCGAACAAGTGCCCCCAGACGCGGTTGACGAACACTCTCGCTGCGAGCGGGTTCTCCGCGCTGCCGATCAGGCGTGCCAGTTCGAGCCGCCCGCTGCCTGAGCGGAATTCTTCCGGTCCGGGCAGCGCAGAAAGGAACTTCCGCTTGACCTCGGCGCCCTTGTCGTGTTGGTTGCCGCGCTGAAAAATATAGGCGGGCCGAGGAACGCCAAGATCGTTGGCCACCATCGCGTGGCGCGGCCCGCCCCGATGGCTCCAATCGCGCATCACGGCGTCGTACTGCCACTTCAGCGACTTCATGACGTTCGAGTCGCCCTCGTTTTGGACCCACCAGAAGTCCTCCACAGGGATGTCCGTCGGAGAGCCGTTGCCGCGCAGGGCCAGCCGCAGTGCCTCGCGTTCCGGGTCGGGCCAGCGATACAGGCTGTCGGCGTCCGCGATCCGTTGTGCCAACTCGGTGGCGCCGCCGGGAACGTCAAGGGCTGCAAACGCCTCGACAGACGGTCCAACCAAGCCGTTGAGATACTCGCGCCAGCGCTTCAGCAGATACAGGTTGAGGTCCTTTTCCTTCGAAAGAGCCTCGACCTCGCGGTTGTCCAGGGTTCGGGACGCCCACGCTGCCTCGAGAAAGCGGGCCAGTTGCTTCGGCTGGCGGAATTCCCGGACATGGTCTTGCAAGCGCTCTCTGCGGTAGATGTCTAGCCACTCGCGGCGCTCGGCAAGCTTCTGCTTGAAGAACTCCGTTTGCGGGCCGGACCCGAAAGCTTCGATCGCCACAGGCTCAAGCATGCTCGGCGAGTTCAAGAAGACGCCGAAGAGGGAGTAGTAGTCCTGCTGCGAGATCTGGTCGAATTTGTGATCGTGGCAGCGGGCACAAGCTACAGACAGGCCGAGAAACCCGCGGCTCACGACGTCAATTCGGTCATCGAGGTTTTCCGGCACATCGGTTGGTCGAGGCAAGTTAATGCCCAGCGTGAGCATCCCCATCGCGGCCAGATGCCGCTTCTCCGGGACTTCCAAGTCCGCCGCCAGCTGGTAGCGGACGAACTCGTCATAGGGCAGATCCTCGTTGAAGGCATCCACGACCCAGTCGCGATAGGTCCAGGCGATCGCAAACGGACGCGCCTGGAAACCTTCGTCCGAATAGCGCACGACGTCCAGCCAGTGACGCGCCCAGCGCTCTCCGAAGCGCTCGGAGGACAGCAGCGATTCCACGACGGCCTCGTACGCCTCGGGAGTCGGCGCACTTGCAAATGCATCCGCCTGCTCGGCCGTGGGCGGCAGGCCTGTCAGGTCATAGTAGACCCGCCGGATCAGTGTCCTAGGGTTCGCCTCGGCCGAGGGACTCAACCCGCCCTCCACCAGGCGCGCTTCTACAAAGCGGTCAATGGCGGTCTTAGCCCAGCCCGTCGCGGAAACGGGCGGCTCGCTCTTGCGAGGCGGGACAAACGCCCAGTGTGTAGCCGCTGTGTCGCCACCGGCATTCGCTGCGGTGGGCTCGGGAAACGGAGCACCCATCGAGACCCAAGCCGCGATGCGCTCGATCTGGTCGTCTGCCAGCTTGCCCGTCGGGGGCATGCGGACCCCCTCGTCACTGCGCAGAACCTGCAGCAGGCGGCTGCCGTCGGGATTGCCGGGTTCAATAGCAGGCCCGCTCTTGCCCCCCTTCAGCAGCGCCGCGCGCGAATCGACCTTCAGATCCGCTTGCGCAACCGGGCTTGCGGTGCTGTGGCAGGCGTAGCAATTCTCGGCCAATACTGGGCGCACATAGCGCTCGAAGTGGTCGATGAATTCGGTCTCGGCGCCGCTGGCTGCGACTGCGCATACCAGCAAGGTCGGCAGTGGCCGCGTTAGCCAAGTCCTCGAGAGTTTATCCATCCTGCACGCAAGTTTACCAGCCCGACACACATTTCCTGCAGGTGCGAATCGTCTTCCAGTGCAGCTTTTGCAAGATTTTCTGGCGGCGCGGTGGTGCCCAAAGGGGCGGCATCGCTGCTAGGATTGGAGCGGGATCTAGCAGGTACGCAACGTGAACCCTCTAAAACTCGCTGGCGCGGTCGCCGGGTTGTTGGTGATTGGGACTGCCAGCCTCCACGCGGCTAACGAAGAGGCCGAACGGCTGTTCGCGGTCCAAGTCAAGCCCTTGCTGGCCGAGCGCTGCTTTGTCTGTCACGGGCAGGACCCGAACGCAATCCTTGGCGGCTTGGACCTGACTTCCCGGGATGCCATGCTGCGCGGAGGCGCATCGGCCAAGCCCGCATTGACGCCGGGCAATGCAGGGGCAAGCTTGCTCTACTCGGCAGTGCTGCGCAAGGACCCGAAATTGCAGATGCCGCCCAAGGACAGCGACCGGCTGACCCAGGAGCAGGTTTGGAAGATTCGCGATTGGATCGATGCCGGCGCCCCGTGGCCCGATGCAGAAGCGGAGCGCCAGTACGTGGCGGACGATCTGGCCGACGCCCGCACCGCCGCGGGCGTGATCGTGCCGACCAGTGGCGGATTGTCGGACGACTGGACCAACCGTCGCTACCAAGAAGACGACCTGTGGGCCTTCCGCCCATTGCGTCGCGCCGAGCCACCCGACACTGGCGCCGAGCACCCTGTGGACGCGTTCATCGAACGCAAGCTGACGGATGCGGGCCTAGCACCCGCCAGCCGGGCCGATAAGCGGATGCTGATTCGCCGGGCCTCCTTTGACCTGACCGGTCTGCCGCCAACGCCAGAGCAAGTCGAAGCCTTCCTCCGTGACGACTCGGCCGCGGCCTGGCGCAGGGTGGTCGATCGCTTGCTGGAGAGCCCACAGTACGGCGAACAATGGGGCCGGCACTGGCTCGATGTCGTGCGCTATGCCGACACGGCGGGCTACTCCAACGATTGGGAGCGCTCCAACGCCTGGCGCTACCGCGACTACGTCGTCCGCTCCCTGAACTCCGACAAGCCCTACGACCGCTTTGTGCTGGAACAGCTGGCCGGTGACATCCTCGAGCCGGACAATCCCGAGATGCGCGTGGCGACCGGCTACCTGCGCATGGGGCCGTGGGAGCACACTGGCATGATGCAGAAGGTGGCTTCCCGCCAGCTCTATCTCGACGACATCACCAACAACGTGGGAGAGGCGTTCCTGTCCCTTCCGTTGCGCTGCGCCAAATGCCACGACCACAAGTTCGACCCGATCCCCACCCGCGACTACTACCGCTTCTACTCAGTGTTCGAGACGACCCAACTTGCCGAACTGCCAGTTGAGTTCCTCGAGAGCGAGAACCGCAACTACTTCGAGCAGGAGAGAGCGCGGCTGAAGCAACTCATGGAGGAGGCCGAGGCGGACGTTGCCAAGATCGAAGCAAAAGAAGAACGAGCAGCCCGCGCCTGGTGTGCCGAGCGCGGCATAGAGTACCAGCCCAGGGAAAAGCTCACGGACAAGCCCGAAGGTGAGAAACCGCCGCGCCACATCGGCCTGACCATCGATGATCTGGGCTATTTCAAGGTGCGCCGCAATGACGCCAAGATCTGGCAACGGCGCTTGGAGCGCTACCAACCGATGGCGCACAGCGTATACGAAGGTCCGGTCAAGCACGAGAATTCCGAGCGGCTGCGCATGCCGGAGCCGGAGAAGATGCGTGGCCCGCCGCCGGAGTCGCATATCCTCAGCGGCGGCTCGGTATATTCCAAGGGCGACAGGGTTACGCCGGGCGTGCTGAGCGCGATCCCTGTCAGCTATGACCCCGCTCGATCCCGCTCGCGCTACGAAGTTCCCAGCACGATGACAGGGCGGCGCCTAGCGCTGGCGCGCTGGATCGCCAACCCAGAGAATCCCCTGGCCACCCGTTCCATCGTCAATCGCATCTGGCAGTACCATTTCGGGCGGGGCTTGGCCGGGAACGCGAACAACCTCGGCAAGATGGGCAAGAAGCCCACGCACCCCGAACTGCTGGACTGGCTGGCGCGGAGATTCGCCGAAGACGGCTGGTCACTGAAGCAGATGCACCGGCTGCTAATGACATCGGAGGCGTACCAGCGCGCCGATCAGCCGGCCAATCGCGAGGGGGTTGCCGAGCGCGACCCCAACAACGACCTGCTCAGCTACTTCAGGCCGCGGAGACTGACCGCCGAGGAGCTTCGCGATTCCATGCTGGCCGTTTCCGGCGAACTCAATCCCGAAGTGGGCGGACTACCGGTGTTCCCCGAGGCCAACGCAGAGTTTCAAGCTCAGCCACGTATGAATCAAGTGACCCTCGCGCCTGCCTACCAACCCTCGAGGACGCTGCAGCAGCGCAACCGGCGCTCGCTGTACACGTACCGCATGCGGATGCAAACCGCTCCGCTGTTCGAGGTGTTCAACCAGCCCAGCTACGACCTGTCTTGCGAGCGTCGCGACAGTTCGACGGTGACGCCGCAAGTCTTCACGCTGATGAACAGCGACAATTCGGTGGACCGCTCGATTGCGATGGCGCAGCGGCTGCGGAGAGAAGAGGATTCTGTCCAGGGGCAGCTGCGCCGTGCCTTCGAACTCACGCTCGGACGCCCAGCTACCGAAGACGAGATCGCCAAGACTTCCGCGCATGTCAGGGAGATGACCGCGTACCACGTGCAGCACCAACCGGAACCGATCCTGCCGGCCCGCGAGTTGGATCGCACGGTGGTCGAGGAGATGTCGGGTCTGGCGTTGCACTACAAGGAAAAGCTGGACGTGTACGAGGACTACGTTCCACACGTGAAGCCGTGGGACGTCGACGCCGAGACGCGCGCGCTGGCAGATGTGTGCCTCGCCCTGTTCAATGCCAACGAGTTCATCTATGTGTACTGACGGCACGATGCGCAAATGGGAGGAGCCGACATGACCAGCCAACACCTCGTCGCCGCACCGAGCACGCGCCGCAGTTTCCTCTATTCGCTGGGCGCAAGCTTGGGCAGCGTGGCGTTCAGCGATTTGTTGGCCAAGGAAGCGGCCGGCCCGCTGTCGGTCAAGCAGCCGCACCACGCGGCCAAGGCCAAGGCGTGCATCTTTCTGGTCATGGAAGGCGGGCCGAGCCACATCGACACGTTTGACCCAAAGCCGAAGCTCGCACAATTGCACATGCAAAAGTTCGAGAGGGCCGGCGAAGAGTTTTCTCCGATGTCCTCGGGCGTGCGCTACTACGTACAGAGCCCGTACAAGTCCCGCAAGGTCGGCCAGGCTGGCATGGACATGTGCGAGCACTTCGTGCATCTGCCGGAGGTCGCGGACGAGCTGTGCTTCTATCGCGGCTGCCAGTCGGAATCCGTGGACCACCCCACGGCGCTGTACCACATCAATACCGGCAACAAATTCGGCGGCGACCCCGGGGTTGGCTCGTGGGTCACCTACGGGCTGGGCAGCGAGAACCAGAACCTGCCGGGCTACATCGTCTTGGCCGAGGCCGGGTTCCCGCAGGGCGGATCGGGCAACTGGACCAACGGATTCCTGCCCGCCTACTACCAAGGCACCCCGTTGCGAGCGGAGGGATCGCCGATCCTGGACATCCATCCACAAGCGTGGAAGACCCGGGAGCACCAGCGCAAGAACCTGGACCTGCTCGCCGACCTGAACCGGTCGCACCAAGCCAAACATCCGAATCATGACGAGCTTGCGGCCCGCATGGCCAACTACGAGCTTGCGTACCGCATGCAGGTCGAGGTGCCGGGCATCATCGACCTCGATGGCGAGCCGGAATCCGTCAGGGAGATGTACGGGTTGGACAGTCCGGAGACAGGACCGTTCGGGCGGCGCTGCCTACTAGCGCGGCGCTTGGTCGAGAAAGGCGTGCGCTTCGTGCAGATCTTCTCTGGCGGCTGGGATTCACACGACTACTTGGAACGCTCGCACCAGGCGCGCATCTACAGTATTGACAAGCCCGTCACGGCGCTGATCAAGGATCTCAAGCAACGGGGCCTGCTCGACGAGACGCTGGTGGTGTGGCTCGGGGAGTTCGGCAGGAGCCCCGACAATCATCACCGGGGAGGTGGCGTCGCGATCGGCCGCGACCACAATGCCCACGCGCAGTCGATGTTCTTCGCCGGCGGCGGAGTGAAGGCTGGCCACGTGATCGGTGCAACCGATGAGATTGGTAACACGGCAGTGGACGTGGTACATCCGATCAAGGATCTGCATGTCACCCTGTTACATTTGCTCGGTCTGGATGACAACAAGCTGACGTACTTCCACGGCGGCCGCTTCAAGCAGCTGTCGCAGGTCGGCGGTCAAGTGATTACAGAACTGATCGCGAGCTAATTGCACAAGCCGCTTCGCTTTCGCCACCAAATGCTTCGGGGTTGACTGCGGTGTTTTTCCGCTTGGGGACTTGCCCTGCGCTGGCTCCGACCTCTACGCGACCGGTACCGCCGCAGGTCCTCAAGGCCGCGCCGAGCACTTCCAATCTAGGTCTGTTTCTGACATCGACCATCCGAACCACGTAGCCTAGTGCCCTACTCGTCTTGTCCGAGCAGCGTAAGGTCCAACCCGGAAAACGTGACGAATGCCTTGTCGGTCGTGACAATTCCGAAACCGCTCGCAAGTGCGAAGCCGGCCAGATACGAGTCCATCCAGACTTTCGGGCTTGCGGTGTCTCGCAGCGCGAGTGACTTCCAGCGGGCTTCGAGCCGAGAGGGCTCGGTCGCCTGGAAGACGATCCGGTCGTCATTCAAAATCTGCTCGTATAGCCGCCATGCCTCTCGATTGGTTAGCGGAGGGAAACCGTAGCGGCCCATAATTGCCTCTGTCGTAACCAGCCTCAGCAGCGACTGCTGGGTTGCCCGACAAAAGCAGACTGAATTCGGCGTCTCGATGGTATCGAGCCAGTCCCGGACCACGCGGTGATGCTGGTGTACAGCAAGGACCATGGCAAACCAAATGTTGCTATCGCACAATACCAAGATCGAAAATCTCCGCTTCTCCTAGAATCTCCGCAACGCGCTCCGGCGTTAACTCATCACCGGGCTTTGCCGGGTGCCCGCCCTTCAAGAGTGGGAACTGGACACGATTCCGCACCATTGGCTTCTCGGCCGACGTTGCGGCTAAGCCCAGTCTGAGAAGGTTGGTGACGACTTCTCTAAGCTTCAGGTTGTCCTCAGCCGCCCGGACCTTCACCGAACGCATCAATTCGTCTGGCAGGTCAAGAGTAGTCTTCATACTGGCATTATACCAGAATTATGGGATTCCATCCAAGTTTGGCTAGCCTCTGGTCACAATGAAACGTATGGATTTCGGCCCCATTGAGGCCACCAAGCAGCTGCGGGGCCCGCGCCAATCCGACTTGCTGCAACCTGTGCAGGAAGCTGCTCAAGCACACTGGAGCGCGGCAACCCGTGCGTCTTGCCACGACGCACCGGGCCTTTGGCCTAGCGGGAACGGCAGCATCGCTCGGCGTCCATTGGCAGATCCATTGCTGCCAGCGCCGCAGCTCGTGCGCTACGTGCTTGCACGGCCTGCTCGAGTTGCGACCACCACGCTTGTGGTCCGCAGTCCAACTCCACCACAAATTCTGGGATCTCTAGTTCGTCATCGGACACGATCCTGCTGCAGCTAGAGGGATTACAAGATGCTACTTGCAAATTGAGCCAAGATTAGTGATATCAACATTTTGAATCTCGATTTACACGCAGGAAATTAACTCTGATTTGCTATAATCAGTGTAGATTGCTATTTCTGCAGACGCTGGTTTCAGCAAGTCGGCTTGGTGGGCGAGGCGTCCGCTCGTAGCTGCTTGGTGGCCTCAATGGCACCGAAATGCATACGTTTCGCTAATTGAGCCTACCTGTTTGGTTATTCGCACCTGCCAGAGAACGAACCACCAGCTCTGATCCGAAGGCGACACCGGCTTCGGCAGCCCCCCATCGGCCAGCACTCACTCACCGCGGCTCACCGCGTCGCTCCGACCCTCCCCTCGTAGCCGCTCCCACTATCAACCCCGCGAAGTTATCACCTGCCGATAACCACCCACCAAAGGAAGTACCACCTACCGTGCCTGATATTGATACCCACAAGCTCATCGACGGCACTATCCGTACCGTCGAGGAACTGTTCGGCAAGAAGTACGGACTCGACTACTACCAGCGCGAATACAACTGGACCGAATCCAACATCTCCGAACTGCTCAAGGATCTTGCTGACAGCTTCCTCAAGGACTACGACCAACACCAGGAACGCGACGAGGTTAAGTCGTACCAACCCTATTTCCTCGGACCGATCGTCACCAGCTTCGCCCAAGGCACTCACTTCATTGTGGATGGCCAGCAGCGCCTAACCTCCCTCACCCTACTCCTGATCCACCTCGAGCACTGCACGAAGGGCCTCGAGGACATCGCAGACCTCGGCCGCCTCGTTTACTCCAACGACTACGGCACCGCCACCTTCAAGATCGATGTTCGCGAACGGCGCGATGTCATGGAGGCCATCCGCCGCGGCGACACCTTCGATCCCGCCAACGCATCCCAGTCGGTCCGCACGATCTGGGAACGCTACCAAGACATCAATCGCCTCTTCTCTGAAGAACTCACAGGCCATGCCCTGCCTTATTTCTGTGACTGGCTGCTCAAACACGTCGTCCTCGTCGAAATCGGCACGACCGACCAGGACATGGCTCTCGGCATCTTCGAAACTATGAACGACCGCGGGCTCAGGCTTTCCAATACGGACATGCTCAAAGCTTACATCTTGACCCACATCAAGGATCCCGGAACTATTCTTGCCGTCAACACCCTTTGGCGACAGCGCATCACCGACCTCACAGACCTCGAAAAGAATGCCGACTCCGAATTCCTCAAGAACTGGCTTCGCGGCAAATACGCCGCCTCCATTCGCGAACGCAAGAAGGACGCCCTCCCCAAAGACTTCGACCTCATCGGTACCGCCTTTCACAAGTGGGTCCGCGACAACAAGAACACCCTCAACCTGCACCAACCGAGTGACTACGCCAACTTCGTTGACCATGATTTCGACCGCCTCAGCCAGCGCTACATCCGCCTAATGGTCGCAAGTAACAAGCTGACCGCTGGCCTCGAACACGTGTTCTACAACGCCAGCATCGGCTTCACCCTCCAACACCTGCCCATCTTAGCCGCTGTAACGCCCGACGATGACGATTCCGCCTTTGATCAAAAGGCTGAACTCATCGCCCGTTACCTGAACATCTTCGTTGCCCGGAGAATGGTCAACTTTCGCAATTTCGGTTACTCCACGATCGTCTACACGATCTTCAATCTCGCCAAGGAGATCCGGAACACCGACCTCGAACAGCTGCGCAGCATCCTCTCCGACCGTGTTTCCGAAATCCCCCAATCCTTCGATGGAGTCCAATCCTTTCACCTTACCCAGCGGAATGGAACCCACATTCGCTACCTCCTTGCCCGCATGACCCACTGGGTCGAAGACCAAGCCAATACCGGCATCGGTTTCCCCGAATACGTCAATCGCCAGCGCAAGTACCCCTTCGAGGTCGAGCACATCTGGGCCGACAAGTATGAACGCCACGCACAGGAATTCGACAACCCCTACACATTCGCCGAACACCGCAATCGCTTCGGCGACCTCTTGCTACTCCCAAAGGACTTCAACGCCAGTTTCGGGGCGGCCGACTACGAAGACAAGCTCCCGAACTACTACGGCCAGAACCTGTTAGCTGCCTCCCTCAACGAGTATGCATACAGCAACAACCCATCGTTCACTAGCTTCATCGACCGGACTGGACTCCCCTTCAAGCCCTATCCTAGCGGATTCACCAAGTCTGACATCGAGGAACGCCAAGATCTGTACAGGCAAATCTGCGAACAGGTATGGAATCCCGGTCGCCTTGGACTCGGCTAAACGCCGACCCTACGAAGGCTCGCTTCCAAGCTTCGCGAACGCGGGGCGTCACGATGTGCCGACGAAGTTCTCGGGTCCGATTCACCCGTGGCCGAGGCCAACTACTTCATGCGCGTCGCTGTGCCCCCTCAAATGGCAGAACAGCATAGCCTAGCTTCAGCCTAGGGCCAAAGCTCGAGCGGACGTCCTCACCGAGCGCGGACTAGCGCAGGTGCTTGGCGAAGAAGTCCAAAGACCGCTGCCATGCCAATTTGGCGGCGTCCTCGTCGAAACGCGGCGTCGTGTCGTTGTGGAAGCCGTGGTTCGCGCCTGCGTACATGTGCGCTTCGTAAGTCTTGCCGTTTGCCTTCAACGCACTCTCAAAATCCGGCCAGCCTTGGTTAATCCGGCGGTCAAGCTCGCCGTAGTGCAGCAGCAGCGGCGCGGCGATATTGGGGACGGCGTCGGACGGCGCCTGCCGTCCGTAGAACGAGACACCGGCACCGAGATTGGGGTTGCGAACCGCGATGGCGTTGACCACGAATCCGCCGAAACAGAATCCGACGATGCCCACCTTGCCGGTGCAATCGGCATGGCCCTGCAGGTGCTCTACTGCGGCGGCGAAATCCTCGACCAACTTGTCACGATCCAACTCGGCCTGCAATCTGCGTCCGTCGTCATCGTTTCCCGGATAGCCGCCCTTAGGAGTCAGGCCATCAGGCGCAAGGGCAAGATATCCGGCGGCACCCAAGCGTCGGGCGACATCTTCGATATAGGGATTCAAGCCCCGGTTCTCATGGACGACCACCACTCCCGGTAGTTTGCCCTGCCCCGCGCTCGGGCGCACCAGGTAGGCCCCGATCGAGCCGTGCCCTTGCGGAGAGTCGTAGTCCACACGCTCCGTCCGGATGCTGGAATCATCCTCCGGCACTTGTTGAGCCAAAGCATAGTTCGGACTGAGATTGGCCAAGACCACGGCCGCGCTCGTTCCGGCAGTGAACGGGCCGGCCTTGTCGATAAAGGCACGGCGACTCAGACCGCCATGTACGTAGGCATCGAACAGGCGCAAGACTTCCGGGTGGAAGTCGCTAGCTGTTTGTCGCTGCATATATCCTCTCCTGAACTGACTTAAGGCGCGGTATGCGTTCGCAACGTTACGGCTGCGGCCTTGGTGACGAGTCTTCCTTGGCGTGGAAATGCCCCTTCGTGATCTCCGTGCCTGACTCCAAGTAGCTGTCGATCTTTGCCCCCAGCTCTGCCACGACATCGGGATGCTGGTCGGCCACATTGGTCAGCTCGTCTGGATCGTCGGCCCGGCTGTACAGCTGCGAATCGTATTCATAGCCGAGCTTGCCGCGGTCGACGATCTTGGAGAACTGCCAGTCCGCCGTCCGGATGGCAGCGATCCAACCGTATTCTTGGACTAGGCCGTCGTGCGGGCTCGAGTCTCCGTTGACAAGGCCCCATAGGTTCTTGCCAGTCGCGCGCGGCGGCGGGTCCAGTTCCAGCAAGTTGAACAGTGTAGGCATCACGTCCGGGTGATGGATGAAGCCAGCAGCACGGGTCCCGGCCTTCTCTTTCCCGGGCAGGCGCACCAAGAATGGATTGTGCGTGACTTGCCTGCGAATGCGCGTCGGACCCTTCAAGAACTCGCCCTGCTCGCCTAGCAGCGAACCGTGGTCGGAGAAGAACACGACCACCGAGTTATCGAACAGGCCCAACTCCTCGACAGTGGCCAAGATCTCTCCTATCCAGTAGTCGACGCACATCGACTCGCCGGCATAGTTGGCCCGCAGCCTGTCGATGCCGGACTGCGGCACTTCGATGTTGGAGTACGGAGGCTCCCACCACGTCGGACCGCTGGCGTCGGGCATGTACTCGTCCAAGAATCGCTTCGGCGGATCCCACGGTTCATGCGGATCGAACGCCTCCAAGTGCAGGAAGAACGGGGTCTTGTCGTGGTTGCGGCGCAGCCAGTTGATGACCTTCTTGGCGGTAAGTTCGATTATGGCCTCGCACTCGGTCTCGTAGCGCTTGCGGTTGGCCAGGAACTGGCGCATGAAGTCCGGTCTTGCGGGATCCAACTCCAGCCAGCGGTCCCAGTATTCTTGCGGGTAGTGCTCCGGAACGATGTCCTCGTTTGACAGCTCTGCCGGGGCCTGCGCATAGGAGTCGACTTCGTGCCCGCGTTCCCACTCGTAGTAGCTGTAGCCCCGGTGAAAGTTCTTCCCGGGCCGCTGCAGGTGCGGTATGTCGGCAATGAAGGCCGTGTGGTAGCCAGCCTCTAGCAGAGTCTCTGAGACCGTTTGGTCCTCGTAGTACAGCTCGTGCCAGCCGGGGGTCTGGACCGGTTCGTGCTGGTGGAAGTAGTGATACGGCACGATCCGGCGCCCTGTCATCAGCACGCGGCGGATCGGAATCGTCGGCATGCCCTCCGGATAGCAGTCTTCGAAGACCACGCAGTCCTCGGCGAACTTGTCCAAACGCGGGCACTTCACCAAGCCATTTCCGCCGTAGGCCTGCAGGTTGTCGGCTCGGAACGTATCGGTGTTGAGGAAGATCAGGTTCTGGCGGTTGCCCTTGCCCCGCTGGTTGGGCGGTCGCTCCCAAATGCCGCCCGAGAGTTCGGCTTGAGTGGGTGTGGCGCAGCCGCTCAGGCCCGTCGCCGCACCTGCTGCTGCGGCCGTGGACCCTTGTGCTAGGAATCCACGGCGGGAGAGGCTGCCGGTTTTGGTTTTCGCCATTTCAGCGAAAGCCTAGCACAAACCCTAGGATCGACCCGCAAGGCGCACGCTAGCCGTCGTGGCTAGGCGGGCAGGAACGTGAAACACAGCGCTCCGAATCCAACCCAGAGCACCACCCACACGTAGTTGTAGCCGATGTACGTGCGGAAATCCATGCGTGCGATCCCGGCCGCGATGACAGCCCAGAATGGCGAGACCAAGTTGCCGACATGATCGCCGACGCTGAGGGCTAGCAAGCCGCGCTGAGCCGTAACGCCGACCGCAACCGAGGCCTTGGTGGTGATAAACCCTTGGATCACCCACTGGCCGCCGCTCGAAGGGACGAAAATCGAGACCACGGCGGCGGAAGCTAGGGTCAATAGCGGGAACGTGTACTCGTTAGAGACCGTGGCGAGGTAGTTGGCGAAGTCAGTCCCTATCGAGGTGTGCTCCAGCAGCCCCGCCACCCCAGCGTACAGGTGGTACAGGACAATCACCGGCCAAGCCGTGGCGACCGCTCGCGGTAACGAGCGGGCGAAGCTCAAAACGCTGCCGTGCAGTAGCAGGCCCAGCGATAGCAATCCTGTGATCAAGGAGTTGAGTTGCAAGCCGCCATCCTTGACGAAAACGTGGTAGAGCAGCCAGCCAAACAACGTTGCGGTGAGGATGGAACAGGGCCACTTGCTGGCTTCGAGGCGCTCGGCGAAACGATCCGACCGGGGCTCCTTGTCTTCGGGCTTGGCTGCAGCGTCCAGCGTGGCGTCGCCAAGCTTGCAGGATTCCGGGAAGAGCGAGATCGGCCGGGCCTCCTTGGGCATCAGCACGCGGGCCAAGATGAACACGCACGTCAGATAGACCGCTAGGTAGATCAGCGTGGCCGGAGCCCAGATGGTGGTGGACAAAGGCATCAGGCCGGTTTCGTCCTCTAGGAAGTGGCCAGGCGTGTTCATCAGCAGAGGTGCGCTGGCCGACAGGCCGAACTGCCAGATCGCGCCGGCTGCGGCATTGCACGACAGCAGGAACGGGAAATCGACCGGATGGCCCTTGCGCTCGGACTGGCGCGCATAGCTAACGGCCACCAGCGGAGCCAACGCCAAACTCAATCCCCAGAAACAGTACGCCAGACAGCACGTCGTGAGCATCGACAGGGCGATCGTCTGCCCTTCGCTCCTGGGCAGCTTGGAGAGCGTCAGGATCATGCGCCGGAAAAAGCGCGTCGAAGCCAGGGCTGATCCCAACACGAGAATCAGCGTCATCTGCATCGTGAATGGCAGCAGCATCCACAGGCCCACGTAGTAGGCATCCATGACCTTTAGCGCCGGATCGCCGTTCAGCAGTGCGCCGATCCCGAGGACGACCATCAGCAGGATGGCCATCGTCATGGCATCGGGAATCCATGCGCCGATGGTGTTGGCAATCCGCTGCAGGCGGTCAGGCGGCGGCCCTTGGGATACGGTTGGGTGTGTTTCGTCAGGCATTCTCTCGCCTCGATTTAGCTGGCGAGAGTATACACAGGTTGTAACGGCGCGCTCAGAGGCCCTCCAAGCCCCGGACAGAATTGGGGGCGGTTGGGCATTCCGCCAGATCGAGCTGGGAAGAGCGGAGTTCGACACGCTTGCGCAGCCTGCGCAAGCCGGGGCGTGCGTTTCGCTGCCTGATAGACTCCTTCCATGTCCCGGACACTCAAGGTGTTCTCGGCGCCCATTGCCATCTTGGCGCTAGCAGTCACCGCTTCATCCGCGCCCGCCCAATCCGCGGACGTTGACGCCAAGCGTCCCAACATCGTTTTCCTGCTCTTGGACGACATGGGCTATGCCGACATCGGCGCCTACGGAAACACCTACCATCGCACCCCAAACATCGACCGGCTCGCGGCGGAGGGCATCCGCTTTACGAACGCATACGCCGCGGCTCCGAATTGCTCGCCGACCCGGGCGAGCATCCTGACCGGACACTGGCCAGCCCGCACGGGTATTACCCAATACCTGCCCGGCAATGTCCTGCCTTACGCGAAGATGCTGCAGCCCGAGATGCCGGCCGGGCTGCCGCTCGACGAGGCGCTCGTCGCCGAACCTCTGGCCAAGGCCGGGTACTCGACAGCATGCGTCGGCAAGTGGCACCTAGGCGGGGGAGGCTATTTCGCGGACCAGCGAGGATTTGGCGAGAGCTTCGCGTCGGCGCATATTGGCCCCGGTGGGATGTTTGCCCCGTTCCAGATCACCGTGCCCGGCGTGACGGATGGGGACTACCTCACCGACGTGCTCACGGACGGTGCCGAGCAGTTCATCGAGCGGAACCGGGACACGCCGTTCTTCCTGTACATGTCCTACCACTCGGTTCACGCGCCGATCCAGGCGAAACCCGAATTGATCGACTCTTATGCTGGCCGCAACGATCCGAGCGGGCGCAATAACGCGGTCTATGCCGCGATGGTCGAGGGAGTGGACCAATCGGTCCAGCGCCTGATGGCCAAGTTGGAACAGCTCGGACTCGCGGAAAACACAGCAGTTTTCTTCTTCTCTGACAACGGCGGCGTGTCGCGGCGGGCGTTCAACGGGGGCTTTCGATCCGGCAAGGGATACCTCTGGGAGGGAGGCATCCGGGAGCCATTGATCGTACGCTGGCCGGGAACCGTCCAACCCGGTTCGGTCGAAGACACACCCGTGACCAGCGTTGACTTCTATCCCACGATCCTCGAAATGGCGGGTGCCACGGACGTCCCTGGCCACACCGTCGACGGAGTCAGCCTGCTCCCCCTGCTCGAAGGGTCGGGAAGCATCGATCGGCCGGTTCTGTTCTGGCACTACCCGCACTATTCCAATGCCGGGTCCACCCCGATGGGCGCGATTCGGAGGGGCCCCTGGAAGCTTCTCGAATTCTTCGAGGACTCGCACGTAGAACTCTACAACCTCGAGACGGATCCTGCGGAGAAGACCGACTTGGCGGAAACGGAATCTCGACGGGCTCAGTCGATGCGCGAGGAATTGGCCGCCTGGAGGGATTCTGTCGGCGCTGTGATGCCGACGCCGAACCCAAAATTCGATCCAGCCAAGGAGAAACAGAGGCGCCTACTACGGTACAAGTTGGAGTGGGATCCTAACGATCCCGCGCGTCCTAATCCCGCGCGTCGTAGTCGCTGAAGCGCGCCACGTTCCGGGTTTGCGTGCGGTTGAGGATCCTTCGCGTCGAGTTCGGCGTCGTCCGAATCTTGGAGCTGGCCGACCCGTGTCATCCTGTGTTGGCTTGTTCCGTACAGTGCTCATTCACTAACCACTCATGACGATGAGTCGCTACCGGCGTGTCGTGCTGTGATGGCTCGTGCTACCCATTTCGTTTGCAATTTGGTTTGCAGTTTCTGGCACGTAGTGCTGAGTCGGTCTCCACGACGAGCCGTGTAATTTCGAAGCTCGGTCGGGTTGCCAGAGCCCCTCACAAAAGGGGGACTCGAAATCGGGCCCATCACCCCACTAGGGCTCTCGTCGGTGGCGCCGGGCAATTCGTCGGCAGTTGAGGGACCGCAGTCCCAAAGCAGCTTAGACGGGCTGGCCTTTGATCTTATGCGCCACATCCCACAAAGCAAAGTCGATCCCACTGACGGTGCCGGTCAGCAAGGTGTAGGGATGCTGAACCAACGTCATGCGGTAGAAAATGCTTCTCTCTATGGAAGGCGGGTCGCCCCCCCGACTGGGCATTGCCGCTAGGAGGGACGCCCGCCTCCGAACTACGCGGGCTCGAATTTGGAGTACCGTGCTGGCCGAGCCCACTCGTCACCTTTCTTCGGCGACGGAATTTTCTTCGGCCCACCCAAATCGTTAGGTTTCGCCAGCAGCCGCTATATCTTTAGGCGGGCCGGATGAGCAAACAGAACGAATCGTACTTCGAGGTACCAGCTTCGCCGGCGTGGGAAGGCTGGTTCTCAACTGGTTCTTGGGCGGGCGGCGTCACGACTCCCTACGAACGCCGCTGCTACACTGTGGCACGCATGCGAGCCGTTCTGCTTTGCGCCCAAGCGGCGCTGCTGCTCGGAGCCTGCGCGGCGCCGCCGACTCCTCCCTCTCCGCAACCGAACTTCGTCTACATCATGACGGACGATCACACCGTCCAGATGATGTCCGCATACGGGCCGAGCCGGGCGTCTACGCCCAACCTCGACCGCATCGCCCAAGAAGGGGCGCTGTTTCGAAATGCCTTCGTGACCAACTCGCTCTGCGCCCCGAGCCGGGCCACCTTGTTAACCGGCAAGTACAGCCACATCAACGGCCAACGCAGCAACCAAGATACCTTCGACGGCTCGCAGCAGACCTTCCCCAAGCTGCTGAGGCAGGCGGGTTACCAGACAGCCTTGGTCGGCAAGTGGCACCTTAAGTCCGAGCCCACCGGCTTCGACTATTGGAAAGTTCTGCCCGGCCAAGGGGCCTATCACAATCCCTCCTTCATCGAGATGGGACAGCGCGTCGAGCACGAAGGCTACGTGACGGACCTGATCACCGACTTCGCGATCGACTGGGTGCGCGGGCGCGACCCCGAAAAGCCCTTCGCGCTGCTTTACCACCACAAGGCGCCGCATGGTCTATGGCAGCCGGCGAAACGACACGAGGATCTCTTCTCAGACGAGCAGATCCCGCAGCCGGCTACCTTCGACGATGACCTGTCGGGCCGCGCTGAGGCTGTGCAGGCGTCGAACACCCGCCTCGTGCCAGAGTTGCTGCTCCGCTGGAACCGCCGGGGCAACCTCGGCAAGCTCCATCCTCCGGAAGAGCTCCAAGGCGACGAGCTGAACGACTGGATGTATCAGCAGTACGTGAAGGACTACATACGCGTGATGGTGGCTGTGGACGAGAACGTCGGGCGCTTTCTCGACTTCCTCGACGAGGAGGGGCTCGTTGAGAACACGGTGGTGATCTACACGTCAGACAACGGGATGTTCGTCGGCGATCACTTCATGTTCGACAAGCGGCTGATGTATGAGGAGCCGCTTCGGCTGCCTCTGGTCATGCGCTATCCGAAGATGATCCAGCCGGGAACAGAGGTCGATGGCTTCGCGCTCAATGTCGACTATGCCCCGACGATCCTCGACCTAGCGGGCGTCGAAGTTCCCGCCGACATGCAGGGGGCGAGCCTGCGACCGCTATTCGGCGGGGCTCAGCCGGCCGACTGGCGGACGTCGATGTATTACCACTACTGGGAGTACCCCAACAGCCATGAGATCGTCCCGCACTATGGAGTCCGAACGGAGCGCTACAAGCTGATCCACCACTACGACACTCGCTACGGCGGGCCGGCTGGCTGGGAGCTGATCGATTTGCAGGAGGATCCCGAGGAGAGACGGAACTTCTACGACGACCCGGAGTATGCGGGGGTGATTCCGCAGTTGCAGGCGGAACTCGAGCAGCTTCGAAACGAATTGCAGGCGCCCCCACTGGCTAGATGACCACGCATCCGCCTAGCGTTTGTCCTACTCGAGCACCGCAAGGACCGGATAGTGATTCAAATGTCGGCCGACCAAAGCGACGAACTGTCGCCAATCGTAGAGCTCGATCGAGTGCGGCGCTCGGATACGATTAGAGACTCGTCAACATGAAGAAGCTACTCTTGAGCGCCTTGTTCGTCGGGTTGTCGTGCGCCCCGTCAAGTGACCGGGGTACGTCCGCGGATCGTCCTCCCAACTTCGTGATCGTTCTCGCTGATGATCAGGGCTGGGGCGACCTGAGCGTCCACGGCAATACGAACCTCTCGACTCCGAACATTGACTCGCTCGCCCGCGACGGCGCGTTGTTCGATCGTTTCTTCGTCGGCCCGGTCTGCTCTCCCACGCGTGCGGAGTTCCTGACGGGACGCTACTATCCGCGGGGCGGCGTCTACGGTACCAGCGCCGGCTCCGAGCGCCTTGACCTTGATGAGGCGACGATCGCCGAGACCTTCAAGGCCGCCGGATACGCCACCGGCGCGTTCGGGAAATGGCACAACGGCGGCCAGCACCCTTACCATCCGAACTCCCGCGGATTCGAAGAGTACTATGGCTTCACCTCGGGCCATTGGGCGCACTATTTTGACGCCCCGATGGATCACAACGGCGCGCTGGTGCGAGGCAAGGGCTTCATCATCGACGACCTCACCGAGCGCGCGATGGCGTTCATCGAGCGGAACAAGGATCGCCCGTTCCTCGCTTACCTGCCCTACAACACGCCTCACTCCCCGATGCAGGTCCCGGATCGGTTCTACGAGAAGTTCGACGGCGCCGAGCTGGCCATGCACAACCGCGAACCCGAGAAAGAGCACATCGGTCACATCCGGGCCGCGCTCGCCATGGTCGAGAACATCGATTGGAACGTCGGCCGGATCTTCGAGAAGCTCGACTCGCTCGATATTTCAGAAAATACGGTCTTCATCTACTTCTCCGACAATGGGCCGAACGGCGTCCGCTGGAACGGGGACATGAAGGGGCGTAAGGGCTCGATTGACGAAGGCGGCGTTCGTGTGCCGTTCTTGATCCGGTGGCCGGATGGCATCGAGGCTGGTCTGCAACTCGACGAGATCGCAGGAGCGATCGACCTGCTGCCGACTCTCGCCGACATCGCCGGGATCGATCTGATCAGCAAGAAACCTCTGGATGGCAAGAGCGTCAAGCCGCTGCTGGACGGTTCGGCCGGTGATTGGCCTGACCGCGAGATCTTCTCGTTCCGGCCGGGGAAGGGAGCGTCCAGCGTTCGCACGCAGCGCTTTCGCATGGACACGGAGGGTCAGCTCTTCGACATTGCCGCCGACCCCGGTCAAAGGACCGACGTCGCCGACCAGCATCCCGAAGAAGCGGCCCGGCTCAAAAAGGCTCTGGAGGCCATGACCGCGGAGATCCACGCTGAGCTCGGCGAAGACGACCGCGGTTTCCCCGTCGGGTACGAGCCCCTCACGCTGCTTCCAGCTCGCGACGGCGTCGCAGAAGGGACGGTCATACGCAGCAACCGTTTTCCCAACGCCTCGTTCTTCTTGGAGTGGGGGAGCGACGACGACCGCATCAGCTGGGATATCGACGTTCTCGAAGCCGGCGAGTACGAAGCGACCGTCTACTACGCTTGCCCGCAAGCCGACTTAGGCTCGACCGTCGAGCTTTCGTTCGGTGAAGCGACAGTCAGCGCGAAGGTCACCGAAGCGCATGATCCGCCGGTGATCGGTCCGGACCAAGACCGAGTCAAGCGGCAAGAGTCGGTCACGAAGGACTTTCGTCCGATGACGATCGGCAAGATTCAACTCGCCCAAGGTCGCGGCCCGTTGACCCTGAGGGCGAAGGATATTCCTGGCGGGCAAGCGATGGAAGTCCACTCCATTACGCTCAGACGCTAGCCCTTTTCGGTGAACACGGATTTTCATTGCCGTAACTGACACCTAATAGATTGCGATTTCTCGCTCAACTCTGCGGTGATCGGGATCTAGGTCGTGGTGGCCCCTTCAATGACGAGTTCGCGGTTGCCGAGCCACGGCACGCGGCAGGGACCAACGGTCTGCAAGGCTTCTAGCAGCGCGGGCAGGTCGCGTTTCTTCTTCAGCGACACGCGGCAGCGGTCGGGCTGCAAGTCGATCTCAGCGGCGTTGCAGAGGAACTTCTCATACAGGCTGCGAGCGGTGAGGCGGCGGTATCCGGGCGGCAGGTCGAGGGCCAGCAGGCGCAGCAAGTTGTAGGCCAGCACGGTCATGGTCAGGTCGAAATCAACCTTGATGACCATCGAGGAGGAGAGCCGGTTGAGATGGAAGAAGGCCAGCTGCTCGGCAATCGACTGCTCGACGAGCCAGCGGCGGGCATAGCGGCGCAGGATGGCACTCAGCGAGGAGTCGAAGTCATTGGTGATCAGAAAGCAGGGTCGGCGGTGTGCGCCGCGCAGGATGGTGATCTGGCGCAGGTCGCCGCCGTAGGGACGCAGCGAGACGGTGTCGTCGTGGGCCGTGACGAGGCGCGTGCCGTTGGCCGTCGGGACCCGCACGCTCTTGAGGGCGGATTTGTCGAGAGCTTGGGCACGTTCGACCAAGGAGCGCCCGCGACGGCGGACGGTGACAAAGCGGATGCCTTGCTTGTCGAGCCGGGCCAGGTGGGCGTAGGTGGTGAAGCGGGAGTCGAAGACGAGGTAGCGCAGGGGCAGTTGGTTGTGGCGGGAGAAGTCGAGGAACTCGAGGGCGGCATCGGAGTCGGGCTGCTCGCGGCCGCCGGCGTCGGCGTGTAGCAGCAATCCGGAATGGGGGTCCTGAGCGAGGGCGGCGGAGATGGCGGGCAGGGCGCGCCCGCGGGTGCCGGACCAGTGTTTCTGGAGAGTTTCGTCATCGCCCCAGTGCGGCAGGGTGGTGAAGTCGAGATTGGCGGAATCACCCAGCAGGCCCTTGTCGTTCCAGATGCCGGCCAAGGAGGAGAGCAGGCTCTGGTGCATGGGCAGGGTGGCGCGGTCGGAGTAGGACGACAGGCAGGCCGTCTTGGGCAGCACGTTGAGGCCGGCGAAGAGTCCGAGGCCGCGATCCATGCACCACAGGTCGTCGGCGCTGTAGCGGCGGAAGTCGGACAGTTTCAGGGCCAGGAAGGCGAGCACGGAGGGCAAGGCAGGCAGGCTGCTGGAGGCGGGATAGCCGGCCTTGAGGACGGCCTCGTCGAGGCCGTAGGCGCGGATCCAAGGCAGCAGGCAGAGCACACCGGCGGCGCGTTCGGAGTGCAAATGCTCGCAGGAGTCGGCGGCGAGCAGGGTGCAGGCAGGAGCGCTCAGCGGCGGGCTGGCAGCGGCGGCACGTTCGGGGCGGCTGCGGCGGGGCAGGCGCGCGAAGCCTTCGTCCTGCAGGATGCGCCAGATGTTGCGTTGGCTGGGAGCGTCGTCGAATTCGGCATCGAGGCGCGCCTTGATGTCGGGCAGGGAAAGGTTGAGCTTGCGCAGGGCGATGATGCGCTGCTGCACGCTGGGAGGTGGCTCAGCAGGCGGTCGCCCGGCAGGTCGGGGGGCGCGGAAGAAGAACTCAGCGGGGTCGTCGAGACTGCGGAAGTCGCGCGTGATGGAGTAGACGGAACCGACCGAGTAGCCGAAGCGCTCGGCGATTTGCTGGGCGCTGAGGCGCTCGAGGAAGAACGCGCGCAGGACCTCGTAACGGCGGTGGCGCGCGTGGATGGGGTTGGCGAAGAAGGCAGCGGGAGAGGACGGCACGGCCATTAATTAGGTATAATATCAGAACTGAAACAAATCTGTCAACACATGTAAAACAAAAAAGCCGATTGCCCGGGATCATGATCTAACTCCTTTCAGATCAGTGACTTCCGTGGGCTCTGGACAACAGCGCCATCAACAGGGGAGCGTGTTTAAGGGCGGGCACCCTTGCGCAGCGGACAAGCAGATTGCTAGGTGGAGAGATACGCTCCATCTGCTAGGAAATCACATAACCTATTGATTATAAAGGTGATATAGTGACTCCTGATTGATGCGCATATCAGCCAAGAATGGCAAATTTAGGGTGAGTAAGGAAATGAAAATCCGTGGTGAATCAGTCGATGATCGCTTGGGTCGCCAGCACGCGCAGATCGGTCCTCAGCACTCGTCGTTCCGGCCCCATCAGTTGCAAGAATCCATTCAAGCACTCGGCGACGGCTCATTGGCACCTCACGTGGAGAGGGCTTTGGTTGGTCGCTTCGGATAGGCTTGCGTCCTCTGTCGACTTCGGCCATCCGCTCGAGAACGCAACCTCGTCGACGCCCGGGCGTACGCTGACAAGCTAGCCGAGCTTCAAGCGGAGCTGGACAGGCTCAAGCACGAGACCGGCGCGGTTCCGGACGAGATGCCGATCGACCCGCAGCTCCGGATGGAGCTGCCCGACAAGGATATCCGTTAGCGGTGAAGTCCGGCTTGCGGCACCGTGCGCCCCTGAGTTGAGCCCCGATTACTCGCGTGCAGACTTCCTGCTGAAATAGGCCCAGAAACTCAGGATGATCGCGGAGGCTGAAACCAACGTCATGACCGTGCCGGGTACAAAGTTGACGTAGCCCCCCAGGTCCATGAATAGGAAATACCCGACGTCCGCGAGGCCGCCGACAAGAGCTCCGATGAAGATCGCCGGCGGAGACCGGCGCCAGATGAACCAGGCGCACACTGTCGTCACGACGCCAATCCAGAGCAGGTTGAAGCCATGCTGGTTCATGATCGCGCCGACAGCGTCGGGATAGACCATCTCCAGCAGAGCGGGGTCCACAGCATCTGCGATACCCTGGGCGGCCCCGGCCGTATCCTGCGTAATGGTCAGCACGCCGGCAAGCGCATGGACTAGCCCCCAAATGACCCAGAGGACGGCAGCGACACGAGACGGCCAGGACAGGGGGCGGTGAGTAGAAGATTCGTTCATCTGGTTCATTGTCCTAGGGTCGTACCGGCGCGTTAGAGGATTGTTAGGTTTCAGACGCAGCCGCTATATATCTATGTGTGGGCGGGATGAGCGAACAGAACGAATCGTACGGCGTGCCTCAGGAGCTGGTTGTCGAGATCACGACGATCCAGCCGCGCCTTTATGGCTTTATCTTGAAGCGCCTAGCCGACCACGAGCAGGCGCTGGAAGTCCTACAAGATACAAACCTCATGCTCTGCCAAAAGGCCGGGGAGTTCCAAAAGGGCTCTAGCTTCGCCGCGTGGGCCTTCACGATCGCGAAATTCCAGGTCATGGCCTGGAGGAAGTCCGAGAGCCGAAGTCGCTTGGTGTTCACCGACGAGGTGCATGAGCTTTTGGACCGTGAAGCAGATGAGGAAGTGTCCGATGTCGACCGTCGTATCCCTGTTCTGAAACGGTGCCTGGAGCGTTTGCGAGAGCAAGAGCGTTCGCTCATCCAGCGACGGTACTGCGACGGCGAAACCGTGCAGGCTCTGGCGCAGAGTCTCGAGAAAACCGTGGACGCTACGGGTATGCGCCTTCTGCGGATTCGCAAGAGGCTGGGGGATTGCATCCGAGCCCGTCTAGGCCAGGAGGTTGAGTATGGCGTCTGAACAAGTTCAGGAGCTCGAGCTGTTGGTTTCTCGGCTCGTCGATCAGCGCCTCTCCCCAGCCGAAGCCGCTCGTCTCAATGCTCTTCTGTTGGAGTCGCCCGAGGCGCGGGCCCGCTACCAAGAGTTCTTGGACAATCACGAGGCGCTCTGCGCGATCCATCCGGGGGGCGTCTACAGCTCGTCGCTCGATAGCAAACTCGCTGAAGTCGAGTTGCCGGCAGCTCCCAAACAAACGGCTCAGTTGCCAAGGTCGGCCTGGCTGCAATGGGCGGGAGTCGCAGCAGCGATCGTCATTGCGGTTGGCGCTTTCATTGAGCGCTCGGATGTGGCGCCAAGAGCCGAATCCTCCGGCGCGAGACTTGTGGCGGCGGTTGATGTGGTTTGGCAAGGGAACTCCCGAACCGAAGCTCCAAACGCATCTTTGCTTCCGGGGGCCGCGCTGAGCTTGGGTGATTTTGCCCTTGCCGAGGGGACCATCGAGTTGGAGTTCGGCGACGGAGCGCGGGTCTCAATCCAAGGGCCCGCCAAGTTCGAGCTTCGAAACAGAGGCCACATTCACCTCGAATCCGGAAACCTCGTCGCTCGCATCCCCGAGGAGGCGTTAGGATTCGTCGTCACCACGCCGGAGGCGGAAGTGGTCGACCTTGGCACCGAGTTTGGGCTCTCCGTCAGTGAGGGCGGCCGCACGGACATCCATGTCATCGATGGCCTCGTTGAAGTGTTGCCTGTCCGAGGCGACGGGGAGGAGCGCTTCCAAATCGCAGAAGGGGACGCCTGCCGACTGGACCACCAAGGCGTCAATGGAATCGAGTCGGCCACCCGCGAGGCCCTCCTCGAACCCCACCGTTTAGATCGGTACGGCCTAGAGTTGCTCAGAGGGGCGGTTCGCGTGAAGGAAGACCTTGACGTCGAAGCGCAAACCTCAGGTCAGCACTGGATCGACGTCGTCCCGGAACGCCGTGGCGTCTTGGTGGAAACGCCCATCGAGGCGACGATCGACTCCCCAGGAGTCTACCGGCACTTTAGGACTCCACTGGGCTTACTGCCAGCGGGGACGCGCGTTGATAGCTACTTGTTGCACTTCCGTCCTACAGCTGCGGAGCCGGTCCGAGGGGTCATCAAGTTTGCCGCCCCGATCGTCGCGATGATGGGAAGAGCCGATCGGCTCGAAGCCACCGATCGACGCTTCGGTTTGGGCAGCCTAGACTATCCCGACGAGACCTGGCCCTTTCGAGGCCTCGAGTCGCTAGGCAGTCGGACCCCAGGCCAGAACGGATACCCGGTGTCGGATGAGGTCACGCTGTCGCAAGACCGAAGGACCATCAGTCTCAAGATGCGAGCGAACATAGCTGGGGAGGGGGGCTTCGACCAAGTGCGAGTCCTAACGCTGAGCGAGGAAGTCGAAGAATGAAGGTGGCCTTGCCAACTCCCGTCGCTCTGTTCGGGACGATTCTGATTCTGGCGGGCTTGCCGACAGCCAAGGCGGAAGTCGATTTCACTCGTGACATTCGGCCGTTGCTCTCCGGGAAGTGCTTCGCGTGTCATGGCTCCGACGAGGATGCGCGTGCGGGCGGATTAGGACTCGACGAATTCTCCGCGGCTACCCAGGAACGAAACGGCAAACGAGCAATCACTCCCGGGCGACCTGCCGCAAGCGAGCTCATTGCCCGGATCAAGACCGACGATGCAATCCGCCGCATGCCGCTCGGTGGCGAGGCCTTGGAAGAGGCTCAGATCAAACTGCTGGAGGAGTGGATCTCCGAGGGCGCGGAGTACAAGCGCCACTGGGCCTACGAGAAGCCGCAACGCCCCGAGGTCCCGGCTGTCTCGAGCGACGCCTGGCCGCGCAACCCGATCGACCGGTTCATCCTGAGCAAGCTCGAAGCCGAGGGGCTCCAGCCGTCGGCGGAAGCCGAGGCTGGCGTGCTGATGCGGCGGCTGTACCTCGACTTGACCGGGATCCCGCCGACGCCCGAACAGATTGACGGCTACCTCGCCAACCCAACCAGCGAAGCCTACCTCGCCAAGGTCGAGGAGCTTCTGGCTTCGCCGCAATACGGCGAACAGTGGGCGCGGCACTGGCTCGACCTGGCACGATACGCCGACTCCAACGGCTACCAGCACGACGACATGCGCGAAATCTGGCCCTATCGAGACTGGGTCATTAAGGCGCAACATACGGATCAAGACGCTATGAATATCCGCCTAATCATTCCGGTGCTGTTGGCGCTGGCGACGCCGATCTCCGCCGCCGCGTTTGAACAGTCCGTTCGCCCGTGCCCGAGAGGTGCCGCGTGATGCCGCTAGTGCTAATACGACAGTCGGTTCGAGCGTCTGTGCGGACATCACACTCGAACGTACAGCCGACTTCATATTCCTCGCCGAGCACCCACTCGGCTACAAAGGAACCAAAGAGCGCCTCCGCATTGCGGGCTGAGCTGTGTTCCGGCCGTCTCAGATCGACCATCGTACGGTCGCGGTCGTGCGATGGCCCCACATGCGACACAAGCCTGCAACTTCACCGAATCCAATGAAAATCTTCCATCCAACACAATCCGCGGTCCTCTGCTTCGTACTCCTGCTGGCGCCTGGCGCAACCCACGGCCAACAGCTCGATCGATACGGCGGATTCCTCGATATCAAAGGCAAGCGAACCGGTTTCTTCCACACCGAGCGAATCGACGATCGCTGGTGGCTGGTCACTCCCGACGGACACGGCTTTTTCGGCATCGGCGTCTCTCATCCGATCACGAGCATGTCGGAGGGCGCCATCACATTCGCTTACGACGGCAGCCAGGAAGAATGGATGCGGGACGGCATCCGCAAGATGCGCGAACTGGGTTTCAACTCCGCCTGGTCCGGACCCTACAGCCTTGAGCGCATTCGCTTCGGCAACATCGACGCCGAACTGGCAGACAGGGTCTACCGCGAAGCCGAGATTCCCCACGCGATCCATGTTCCGTTAATCAAGCATCAAGTCGAGCTGAAGCCAGGCGAGAAGCGTCCCGATGTCTTCAGCGCCGGATATCGGAGCTATGTCAGCGAGCAGGTCGCCAAACGTGTCGCACCCAATCGCGACAACCCATGGATCCTCGGCTACTACTACGGCTACGGGTCGTTCATGCGCGAGGACCTCTGGATCAACGAAACTCTGTCTCGCGAGCCTGGGAGCCCCGGACGCGAGCGACTGCTCGACGTTCTCGAGGAACGCTATAGTGGCGACATCGCGAATCTCAACACCGTCTATGGAACAACTTTCGCCTCGTTTTCCGATCTACGGGAGAACGGCTCGCTGACCTATCCGCGTTGGATCTCGGCAGTCAAGGCGGGAGCACAGCTACCTGCGCGGGTCGGTTCAAAAGACATCCTCGGCGATGCGGAGGCACTACTTGGCGAGATCGTCGAACAACTCCACAAGGTCTCGCATGCTGAGATCCGCAAGCATGACCCGAATCACATGGTGCTGGGTTCCTACGTCAAGCACACGACCTATACCAAGGGGATCTGGAAGCGAATCGCGCCCTACATCGACGCCCTCGGCCCGCAAGACCTTAGTGACGTAAACCCGATCAAGCCCAGTGTCGAAGCGACCGGCGTGCCCGCAATGCTGAGCGATCAAGTGTTCGGAAATGTGTATCCGCTCGCCCTTCAGGGCAAGACGGGCACTCCCGGTGCGGTGCCCGATTACATCGACCGCCGAGTCTTATACGACCTGCTCGCCGGCCGCATCGCTCGCGACCCCGATTTCATTGGCGTGTCGTTCTGCGCCGTGCTCTATGATCAGTCCCACTGGCGGCGGCCCTACGACCGCGGCCAACCAGGCTTTTTCGATATCGACGGCGAGCCGAACCACAGCCTTGTCGAAACCGTCCGCAGTGCAAATCAACAGATCCTTGATTCGGTTCACGATCCTCTCGACAAGACGTCGATCGCACGGCTTCACCGATCTTACGTTGAAACCAAAGCCGCATACCTCCGTGTCATGGAGCAGCGCTTTGCCTTGCTGAAGAAGACAGGAGAGAAATAGCCATGGGTTTGACCCGACGACAGTTCCTCAGCTCTGCCGCTATCGCGGCGACCGCCAAGGCTGAGACCACGCAAGCCAGACCGGACGGCTTCTTCACACTGGGCCAACGCGACGACCACTGGTGGCTCGTCACGCCCGACGGGAAGCCCTTCTTTTCGCTCGGACTCAACCATATCGACCCGGCGAGCCTGCGCTATCCCGAGAACGTCCACATCTGGCGCGACAAGTATGGCGGCAGCACAACGCGATGGATTCGCGAGTCCGTGGTGCCCAACCTGAAGGAGTGGGGCTTCAATACCGTCGGTTGGGTCCAAGAAGTGACCGTTCGCAAGTGGCGGCACTCTCGTCCGTTTACGGATGACGAGTACCGGGCACTAGGAATGCCCTTTTGCCACTTGCTGCCGTTCACCGAATCGCACCAGTGGGAGCAGCACACCCGTCACTTCGACTTCCAAGGTTCCCAGTGGAAGGAATGGGTCGACTATGTCGCGCGCTCGCACTGCGCAGAACTGAGCGAAGACCGCAATCTCATCGGATACTTCTACAGCGACTGCCCGACCTGGGTGCATGAGCGTGCCGATAACGCCTGGCGCGGACCGATCTTCGACCCCGAACGGCTAAAGACCGCATCGGGACGGAGGGAACTCAGCCAGCTGGCCCGTGCCTACTACCAGACAACTCACGACGCCATTCGGCGCTACGACCCGCACCATTTGATTCTGGGTGACCGCTACGAAGCCAACGCCTTCATCGCGATGGAGGTCGTCGAAGCCGCAGAGCCCTTCGTCGACGTGCTGTCATTTCAAGACTTCCGCGATCCAGTGGTCCATCTCGACGAATGGCACACGAAAACCGGAAAGCCCGTGCTGCTGGCCGACGCGGCGGGGCTGAAGCGGCCCATTCCCCCTGAGGGCTTTGTCCCCAACAACGGGGAATGGTACGCAGATGTATTGGCGGCTCTTTTCGACAACCCCGGCTGCATCGGGTTTCATCTGTGCGGCGCCTACCAGCGCAACAAGGCGCGACGCCGTGGCCTGCTCGACGAGCTGGAACGGCCTGATCAGGAGAACGTCGATCTGATTCGCGCTGCGAATGCGAAGGTCAGCAGCCGGATGGACGAACGGTACTGATCGCCGGAACTCGATCCACATGGGGCTGGGGTGAGGGCCAAGCGTTCCGATGTTCAGGAAGGACGGGCTCCGTCGTCCGGAGCCGGGAGGACTGGACCAAGGAAGGCGGCTCTTGTTTTGCGGGGAAACTGTACTATGGGGGTGCCGATGGGATCGGGGAATGCACAAGCGCGGGCCTACACCCGCTAGACCAAGACCCTCAAGGCACTGACTAACCGTGCGGTCCACGATTCAGCGGGTAATTCAAAGCGGTATGGGCAGTCTCTCCCTGCGGGCACCCTTGTTTGCGGCGCTGCTAGCTGCTGGGGCCCTGCCGGGTGCCAAAGCCGACGTCGATTTCACTCGCGACATTCGACCGATTCTCTCTGAAGAATGTCTTAGCTGCCACGGCCCCGATGAGGCAGCCCGGACTAGCGGGCTTCGACTCGACGAATACGCCGGGGCCATTGAAAACCGAGAGGGCAAGAGCGCGATCGTGCCAGGGTCTCCGGCGGCGAGCGAGCTGATTGTGCGGATCAAGACGGACGACCCGGCGCGCCGGATGCCGCTCGGAGGCGACCGTCTCGCGGAAGGGCAGATCAAGCTATTGGAAGAGTGGATATCCGCGGGGGCGAAGTACGAGTGCCACTGGGCCTATGAGAAGTCCGACCGTCCGCAACTGCCTCCCGTTTCTGACGCGGGATGGGCGCGCAACCCGATCGACCACTTCATCCTGAACAAGCTCGACGCAGCGGGACTAGTGCCTTCCGGCCAAGCAGAGCCCGCCGTGTTGATGCGCCGACTGTATCTTGACTTGATCGGGATTCCACCGTCCCCTGAGCAGATCGACGACTTTCTCGCGAGTCCAACGGAAGAGGCTTACTTGGAAACGGTAGAAGAGCTGCTGATGTCGCCGCAATACGGAGAGCACTGGGCGCGGCACTGGCTCGACCTCGCCCGCTATGCGGACTCCAATGGGTATCAGCACGACGATCCGCGAGAGATTTGGCCTTACCGCGACTGGGTAATTCAAGCGTTCAACGACGATATGCCGTTTGACCAGTTCACGATCGAGCAATTGGCAGGGGATCTGCTTCCAGAGCCCTCGTTAAGCCAGCTTATCGCGACGGGCTTTAACCGCAACACTCCGATGAACGGGTCGGGCGGATCGAAGGTTGACGAGGTTCGCAATGCCATGCTGGTCGATCGAGTCAATACGACCGCGACGGTTTGGCTTGGGAGCACGCTTGGCTGCGCGCAATGCCACACGCACAAGTACGACCCTTTCACGATCGAGGAATACTATCGCTTCTACGCGTACTTCGACCGCGGGGTCGACGAAACAGTGTTGGCCGGCGGGGGCAACACGCGCAAGTTCTACGTCGGCGCACAGGTCGAGCTGCCCGTTTCCGCAGGTCGGCGGTCGCGGTATTCCGCCGTGAAGGCTCAGCACGAGTACCTCAAGATGGTGATCGGCCAAGCGGAGTTCGAAGCGATCGCCGACCTGCCGAAATGGGTGGAGCGGCAGGCAGCCAACCGCGACCTGCGGCCAAACGTCAAGAGCGCCCTCGCCAAGTCGATAGAAGAGCGCACGGAGTCGGACAACAATGCGATTCGGGACGCCTTCCTCGCAACGCGACCCGAAGTTGCGGAACCTAAGAAAGAGCTGGAAAGGCTTGCCGAACAGATGAAGGCTCTGGCACCGCCGACGACGCTGATCATGGCCGATAAGTCGGGCCCGGTCCAGAGCTTCCTGCTCGAGCGCGGCCAGATCGGCACCCATGGCAAGGCGGTCGAGCCTGGGACACCCGCGGCTCTGCACGCGCTCGACTCGGATCTGCCACCCAATCGTCTGGGATTGGCGAAATGGATCACCTCGCCCGAGAATCCGCTAACGGCGCGGGTGACCGTCAATCGTCTATGGGCGGAGGTGTTTGGGGGTGGAATTGTCCCTACGGCCGAGGACTTCGGCCGCCAGGGCGACGCCCCGACGCATCCGGAGCTGCTCGATTGGCTTGCGGCGGAATTCGTCGAGGGAGGCTGGTCTATCAAGAACATCGTTCGCATGATCGTGACATCGTCGACCTATCGGCAGAGCTCGCGGGGATCACCCGAGTTGCAGGAGCGAGACCCGAACAACACGCTCTTCGCAATGGGACCGCGTTTCCGTCTACCGGCCGAGGCAATCCGGGATTCGCTGCTTGCGGCAAGCGGCCTGTTGTCTCTCAAGGTAGGCGGCCCCCCCGTCCACCCGCCGCAGCCTGAAGGGCTGTGGAAGGAGATCAGCACCGCTACCGATCCCAATTACCCAACGTCGAAGGGGGAGGACCGCCACCGTCGCGGGCTCTACACATTCCTTCGTCGGGGCGCGCCGTACCCCAGCTTCATCACATTCGACGCTTCTCCCCGGGCAGGTTGCGTCGCCATGCGGGCCCGCACCAACTCCCCGCTCCAAGCCTTGACGCTGCTGAACGACCCGTCCTACGTCGAGATCGCCGACGCTCTGGCACAGCTCGTCATGGACTTGCCGGCTGCGTCTGACAGGGACCGACTCGTCTACGCCTTCCGGCGTACGGTGACCCGGGCGCCCAGCGCGATCGAGCTTGAGGAGCTCACCCGCCTGCTCAAGGAGTTCCGAGGAACGTCTGAGAATGAGTCCGAAGCCTGGACCTCGCTAGCGCGAGTCCTGCTGAACCTGGACGAAACCATTACCAAGAGCTGATGGCCATGGAGCTTCAACGTCGAGCATTCCTGCGAGCCGGTGCCGTCGGCCTCGGATCGATCGCCTTGCAGTCGCTGCTCACGGCGGACGACGGCGCAGATGTTACGCCACACTTCGCACCTAGGGCAAAGCACATCATCTTCTTGCACATGCTCGGCGGTCCGTCGCAGGTCGATTTACTCGACCCGAAGCCGGCACTTGCGAAATTCGAGGGCAAGCCCATGCCCGACAGCATCTTGAAGGGCAAGCAGTTCGCCTTCGTGCCCAAGGGCGCGGGGGCCCTGGCTTCGCCGTACAAGTTCGCGCAGCACGGCGAGTCCGGCACTTGGTTCTCTGAGCTCATGCCCCACTTGGCAGAGCGCGCGGATGACTTGACCGTTGTCCGCTCGATGCAGACCGACGAGTTCAACCATGGCGCCGGCGAGCTCTTCCTACATACGGGCTTCGGGCGCATGGGAAGGCCGACCTTCGGCTCGTGGGTCTCATACGGCTTGGGCTCGCTCAGCGATAGCCTGCCGACCTTTGTGGTGATGGCGAACGGAGCCAATACCGCCGGCAACAGCGCTTGGGGAAGCGGCTTCCTGCCCAGCGTCCACCAAGGCGTCAAGTTCCGCTCCGGGGCCGAGCCGGTCCACTACCTTGCCAACCCGGACGGAGTTGATCGAGACCGGCAAAGACAAGTGATCGACGGGGTGTCCGCACTCAACCGCCTGGCACAGCAGCGCTATGAGGACCCCGAGATCGCCACCCGCATCGCGCAGTACGAGATGGCGTTTCGGCTGCAGGCGTCAGGTCCTGAACTGATGCAAATCGAGGACGAGCCGCAGAACGTGCTCGCGGCTTATGGGGCGGAGCCAGGCGCCACCAGCTACGCCAACATGTGCCTGCTCGCGCGGAGGATGGTCGAGCGAGGCGTGCGATTCGTGCAGATCATGATGGCCGGCTGGGACCACCACAGCGGAATCTACCTCCCCGGCAATCTGCCGCGCTCTTGCCGCATGATGGACCGCCCGACCAGCGCACTGATCGATGACTTGAAGCAACGCGGCTTGCTCGACGACACGCTGGTCATCTGGACAGGGGAGTTTGGCCGCACGCCGATGGTCCAAGCCATTTCCCCACAGGGGTTCACGCAAGACCCCGGGCGCGACCACCACAAGGACGGGTTTTCGCTGATCTTGGCCGGCGGCGGTATCCGGCCGGGGCTGACTTACGGAGCGACCGACGACTTCGGGTTCGACCCAGCGGAGAATCCCGTGCATGTTCATGATCTCCACGCAACTGCTCTCCATCTGCTCGGAGTGGACCACACGAAGCTGACGTTCAAGCACCAAGGACGTAACTTCCGGCTCACCGATGTCCACGGACGGGTCGTCAAACAGTTGCTGGCATAGGACCGCATCGCCATGAAGAAGACCACCTCCTTGACCCGCAGAGGCTTTCTGGCAGGCTCCGCCTGCGCCTTGTCCCTGGGGCCATCCTCCGCCCAGGGCACTTGGCGGCCCTTGTTTGACGGCAAGACTTTTGACGGCTGGCGCGCGATTCATCGCCTGCCTGTGCCTAGGAATCCGAGCGGGCCGCCTCCGTCAAAGGACTCCCCGCGGTACCAGAAGGCCCTGCGGAGCAAAGGTGACTGGAAAGTCGTCGATGGAGCCATCACGGGCGGCCAAGAGCCGCCAGGGTCTGGAGTGGGGGGCTACTTGATCACCGCCGAGAAATTCGCCGATTTCGAGCTCAGCATCGAGGCGAATCCTGATTGGGGAGTCGACACAGGAGTCATGATCCGCGCGACTGGTATCGCAAGCCAAGGCTTTCAAGTCCTTGTGGACCACCGCGAGGGTGGCAACATCGGTTCTTTTTACGGCAACGGCATTGGCGGATTCAACAGCCGCCAGTTCGGGTTCAAAGCCAAGAAGGGCTCGACGGGCAAGGTCGTTGGCATGACGCCGGTCGCCTTCCAAGACCTCAGTCCTCAGCCCGATCCGGGCAAGAGCGAGGCGAGTTGGTCGGCCGGTCCCGAAGCCTTTTTCGAGACGTGGCGATTTGGCGAGTGGAACGAAATCCGCGTCCGGTGCGAAGGGCGCTTGCCGACGCTCGTGACGTGGATCAATGGCGAGAAGATGGCTTCGCTCGACACGGCGAATATGGTCGCCGAGGGTTACGATGCCGAGGCCGTGGCGGCGCTGCTCGGCCGCGCCGGTCACATTGCGCTGGAAGTCCACAACAGCGGAGAGGGCGATCGCCTGGGAGCGGAGCGCTGGCTGCCGGGCGCAGTCTGTCGCTGGCGGCAGATCCGCGTGAGGGAACTCTGAGCCCTACACTGCGGCGGTTTCTTCGCTCTGCGCGGCTCCAACTGAGGCGACGGCAGTGGCGATCCTCGCGCTGTCTCGGGATTCAGAACAGGGCGTCAGCCTACTCCAGCGCTGGCAGGCTTCACAGTTGGTGTGAGAGTCCACAGGTTTCCACGCCCCTTTCTTGGATCTGACGCAGATCCTCGGTAGACTGTGGGCCATGAAGCCATCGTGCTTGGCTTACCTCGCCGTCTTGGCATGGTCAGCAGCGTGCTCCCCTGCTCCGGAGCAATCGACTCCCAATCTTGTCGTGATTCTGGCAGACGACTTGGGGTACGGGGACATTGCCGGGTACGGCAGCAAGCGCAACCTCACCCCACATCTCGACCGCATGGCGCGCGAGGGGCTGCGCTTCAGCGACTTTCATTCCAACGGCCCGATGTGTACGCCCACGCGGGCATCGCTGCTGACCGGACTCTACCCGCAACGCTTCGGCGAGCAGTTCGAGAGTGCGCTATCCGGCATCGACGACTATGACACCGGACTTCCGCTCGATGCGGTGACCCTGCCCGAAGCACTGGCCGAAGCGGGGTATACATCGGGCATGTACGGCAAGTGGCATTTGGGCTACCACCCGCCCTACATGCCTCGGGAGCAAGGCTTCGACGACTTTCGCGGGTTGGCCAGCGGCGATGGCGACCATCACTCGCACATCGATCGGTCAGGCCGCCCGGACTGGTGGCACAACGGGGAACTCGCACCTGAGGAAGGCTACGGCGTCGACTTGATCACTCAGCACAGCGTCGACTTCATCAAGCGCCACCGGAACAAGCCGTTCTTCCTGTACGTGGCGCATCTCGCCATCCACTTCCCTTGGCAAGGGCCGAACGATAGGGGCTATCGTGTCGAAGGCGGCAACTACCACAATCTGTCCAAGCTTGGCGAGTTGGACAGCCTCGACGTGTCCCAGCAGGTGAATAAGATGGTCGAAGCCGTGGACAGCAGTGTTGGCGCGATTCTTGACGCCCTGCGAGACCAGGGTCTCGCCGACAACACCTTGGTATTCTTCACCTCCGACAACGGAGGCTACCTGACGTATCAGGGCGGCTACCACAACATCTCTGAGAACGGCCCCCTCCGGGGGCAGAAGACCGACGTTTACGAGGGCGGCCAGCGCGTGCCAGCGATCGCTTGGTGGCCGGACACGATCAAACCGGGACTCTCAGACGACGTAGCCGCTACGTTTGACATCATGCCGACGCTGCTCGAACTCGCCGGCGTTGACAGTCCGCGCTCCTTGGACGGCACGAGTCTGGTGCCCTTGCTGCTTGAGCGAGATCCCCTTCAGCCACGCACGCTGTTTTGGCGCATTCGTGCCGAGACAGCAGTCCGCAAGGGGCGCTGGAAGTTAGTTCTGATTGGCAACAATGAGCCCGAACTTTATGATTTAGAAGAAGATGTGGGAGAGACCATTGACCTGTCTAATGCGCATTCCGAAACGGTGCAAGCCCTCGAAGAGGAACTCAGCGCGTGGACAGCAGCAGTCGACACGAATCGCTGAGCGCACCGCGATTCAGGCAAAGTCAGCCGCAGTGACAACTCGTCGCTCGTCGATGCTGATCCATGCGCCGTAGGCCAGCTTGCTGGCCTCGATTGCGAAGTCCGCATGAAGCGCCGGCTGGGAGCGTTCTCCGACAGCGCGGAAGAAATCACGGTACATGTCCTCTTCCAACGCCCCCCTGCGCATTTCGATGGAGGACAGCCCCAAATTCCGACCCTCAGAGCCGAACAAGCGAATCGTCGCCTCCTTGAAGTCGTACTGTAAGGATCCCTCGCTTCCGGTAACGGTCAGCTGCCACTTGGCTCCTGGCGCGGAGCCAGAATAGGTGTGCTGCAAGCGCACATCGCCGAATTCGGCGACCACCGAAATGTTGTCTTCAGTGGTGCGCTCCGGCCAGTGCATCGCGCCTCCTGTGGCGGCGCAGAATGAGAGGGGCTGGCCGATCATCTCGTACAGGAAGGCATACGAATGCACGGAAAACTCCAGCAGGCTGGATCCGGCTAACTCTCGCAGATGCCGCCAAGGCGTGGTCTTGCCGGTCTGCGGTTCGGTCCAACCCCACGTGCGCGGGTTCCAGTCCCCGCGATACTCGTTGAGCGCGAACAGGTACGGCTTGCCGATGTCCCCGGACCGGACAGCCTCGATGATCTTGCGGTAGGCCGGATTGAAGTGGCGCTGCATTCCGATGGCCAAGACCCGGCCGGACTCGTTGGCGGCCTCAGCTACTCGCACTGCTTCCTCGTAGGTGATGCCTATGGGCTTTTCGACCAATACGTCCTTCCCTGCCCTCAGAGCGGCGATGGCCATCTCTGCGTGAAGGTAGTTCGGAGCGGTGATCACGACCGCTTGCACTCGTTTGTCGGCAATCAGCTCGCGGTAATCGGTGTACAATTCCGCAGCGGCGGCGGGCCCCGACCTTGCGGCCCGCATGCGGTCAGCCTCAACATCGCTGAGGGCAATGACCTCGACACTGCCAAGCTCCTGGAAAGCGCTCAGGTGTGCCCGGCTGCGGTTCCCCAAGCCGATCAGACCGATCCGCGGCGAAGCGACGGCTTGCGCATTGGCAGTGCTGACCACAGCCGCGGTGGCAAGGCCTCCAGTCAGCAGTGAGCGCCTCGAGACCTGTTGCTTCATTTCAAGAGCGATTGTATCTTGCCCCGAAAGCGCGCCCAAGCAGAGGCCGTGCTCCAGTCCCATGCACGCCGATCCTCCCGATCATCCGAGTCCGGCGGTGAGACCGGTGCGAGGGGCTAAGCCAGGCCGCCGTTTGAGCCGGGACGCGCCAGTGCCGACCTATCGCGTATCCAGCGCTCAATCGCAGTTGCCACAGGGTCGGCTCTCGATGCAGGCTCCAGCCAGCGCACCAGCCACGCTGCTAGTGGTCCGTCACAGCACGATTGGGGGATGCACGGCTGTGAGTTTGCAACGCACTTCGGCGACTGTCATCTGCCAGCCGACGCCGCGCTGGTGAGCCTTGAAGCTGGCGGACCGTCCCGGCAAGTAGACCTCAAAGTCCCCGGCCCCACGCCCGTCCGACACTCAGGGCTTGGAACTCAAGTTCCGCACGGTGAGGCTCAGCGCACTGTCGAGTTGGGGAGTCCGACTCGAGGCGCTCCAGCCCGGCCTCTCAGACACTTGCCGTTAGCTTCCAGCAGGATGCGCCTTGTGTCGACTGCCGACCCGTCGGGCTCTCGGCTTGGCGCAGAGCCGCCGCCCCGCAGCGATGAAGCACACGCTGGAGCGCTTCTGTCACGGCCCAGAGTCGCTCGGCGGATTGCTATACTTCAGGCCGGCAGCGGGCGCGAGTCCGGGCCGTCTGCCTATGGCTGATGTAGTACGCAGCGAAGCGCTGACCGAAGAGTTGGCGGCCGGCCGCCAAGAGCCCTCTTCGGACGGCTTGGTGCTGATGGGCACGGCGCTGCATGCCAGAGCCCTGCTGTCGGCCTGCGAGGCGCTGTGCCGGCACTTCCGCAAACAACCCGGGCTGTTCATCACGACCCACCTGCCGCTGTGCCATGATCCGCACGACCTGCGGAGGCATGTGATCCCGGACCTGCTGGTGGCGCACGGCAGCTGGGACCCCAGCGCGAGCGCGTACCACTTGTGGGAGGCCCCGACGCCGCACTTCGTACTCGAAATCGCCTCGCGCAGCACCGTGGACCGCGATCTGGGGTTCAAGAAGCGCGAGTACGAGCGCCTGGGTGTGCTGGAGTACTGGCAGTTAGACCAGTCGGGGAGTTTGCTGCCGGAGCCGCTGCTGGGCCACCGGCTCAGTGAGCGGGGCTATCAGCGGTTGCGGGCGAGCGGAGAGGTGGACGGGCGGGCGGCGTACTACAGCGCGGCGCTGGGGCTACTGTTGCGGTCGCGCGGGCAGGGACTGGGGCTGGAGTTGGTGTTCCGGGACCCGCAGAGCGGGCAGGACGTCGCGGTCGGCGAAGAGATGGACCGGGCGTTAGCAACCGAGCGGAGCGCCCGGCTGACGGCCGACGAAGCAGCCGAAGTCGCAGCGCGAGCAATGAAACCCGAGCGGAACGCACGCCTCGCGGCAGAGGAAGCAGCCGAAGCAGAGCGGAACGCACGCCTCGCGGCAGAGGGAGCAGTGCAAGCAGAACGGAGTGTGCGGCTGACCACGGAAGAACGCTTGGCGCGGGCCGAGGAAGCGCTGCGCCGGGCGCTGGCCAGTGCGGGAGCGGACCGTGATTGAGGGTTGGAGTCCGGGTTGGCCGGTCGCGTGTTGCGTAGACTGCAAACATCCCTCTGCTCACTGTCTCGCCAAGCGTTCGCGATGGCTGGCTAACACAGTGCAGTCAGTGGTTCTGGGCTAGGTGCGCACGGCGAGCCTCACCCAGCGCTGGCACCAGTAGCCCCAGTTTCCCTGCAGCAGGAGAGCACGAGCAGGCCGGGCTGGAGACACTACAGGGCGAGTTGGCAGCATGGTCGATAGGCTTCAATGCTCGCCAGCGCGGAGTTGAATGGCAGATGACAGTCGATGACACCTGTTGCAAACTCAAGTCCGTCTATCCCAAGAACATGCCGTGACCCTGCATGAGGCTCCGTCGTACCTCTGCGTTAACTGTGGCTGAGCGCAAAGCAGCGTACGTCGTATGTGCGGAGGCAGCCATGAGTGATAAAGTGGATGTCTGTAGTGCCAACCAGAGGTTCACTCTGGCACCACTGGGCCTGGGCGGAGCGCTTGGATCCGTTTGGCCTCTGCGGTAGGCGATGCCGACCACCCAATCAGCGCCGGATGAGCAGCGCACATCCCCGGACGAAGCCGCGCTGAACTTGCAGGCCGGAGCGGAGGCCCTCCCCCCGGATACGTTCGTCGTCAACCTTGAGCAGTACGAAGGGCCGCTCGACGCCCTGCTCGACTTGATCAAGACCCAGCGCTTGGACATTCTGGACATTCCCGTCGCGAGAATTACCGAGCAGTACTTGGAGTCGTTGAAGCGGGCGGAGTCGCTCAATGTCGAACTCAATGCGGAATTCGTGCTGATGGCAGCCACGCTCATCCACATTAAGTCTAAAGTGCTCCTGCCGACTCCGCCAACAGTCGACGAGGACGCCCCCCCGGACCCCCGAGAAGACTTGGTGAACCTGCTGCTTGAGAGAGAGAAGTTCATGCAGGCTGCGCAGATGCTCGGCGAGAAACGCGTGATCGAGGAAAACGTCTGGACGGCAGTCGCAGCGGAGCCTGGCGACGACGGCGATGAAGCACCGGAACTGCACGTCAGCCTGTTTGACCTGGTCCAGACGTTCGGCGAGGTCTTGGAGCGGCTTGAGAGCCAACCAGTGGTGGAGATGACGGGCGAACCGGTCTCGGTGGCAAGCCGCATCCTGTACCTGAAGAACCTGCTCCAGAGTGACGACCAGCCGGTCCGGCTGCGCGAGGTCCTGCTGCGCCAGCGGGTACCGCGGGCGGTCATCGCAACGTTTCTCGCGCTGTTGGAGATGGTCAAGGCCCAAGCCATCGAGATCCGCCAGAGCGAACTTTTCGGCGAGATCACGATTCAGAAGCACGGCAACTTCGATCAGGCCTTCCGCAGCGGCGAACTGCTGCCCGCTTCCGACAGCGAACTGGAGTATTCGGCGTGACCGAGGCGATCGTAACGTTCCCCGAGCCGGACCATACCTCGGCCACCGAACGCGAGGTCTCCCGAGAGCAGCGCCTAAGCCTGCTGGAAGCGGTCATATTTGCCGCCGAAGACCCGCCCACGCTCGATCAGCTAGCTGCGGCGTTGGACCTGCCCAAGGATCAGTTGGAGAGCGATTTGAACGCACTCTGCGAGTCATACGGACCGCAGCTGCGGGGGATCGAGATCCGAGCGGTGGGCGGCGGGTATCGCATGTCCACCAAAGCCGAACACCACGAGGCAGTCCGAGCGTTCGTGAAAACGGTCCGGCCCAAGCTGCGACTGTCCAAGGCGGCGCTGGAAACCTTGGCGGTGGTGGCCTACCGCCAGCCTGTGACGCTGCCGGAGATCCAGGCGATCCGCGGCGTGGTCAGTGCCAGCGGGGTGATCCATACCCTGCTGGGGCATAAGCTCATCACGACCGCTGGGCGCAAGAAGATCGTCGGTCGGCCGATGCGCTACAAGACCACGGACGAATTCCTGCTGCGCTTCGGCCTCAAGGACTTGAGCGAATTGCCGACGCTCAAGGAGATGGAAGCTCTGAGCCGTGCCGCGCTGGACGAGGACGATCAGGTCGCCGCGGGCAGCGACGAGGAGTAGGACGCCGCCTCGGGCGAGGCGAAAGTCAAAGTCGGTCCCAGTGGACCAGATTGCCTGAAGCCGGAGGTGAACCCTCTGAGGGGAGCGAAACGCCATGTCTGAGCGATTACAAAAGATCATTTCACGAGCGGGAATCGCATCGCGCCGCAAGGCCGAAGAGCTGATAGTGGCCGGCCACGTCACCGTAAACGGAGAGGTTGTGACGCAGCTCGGCTCGAGGGCAAATTCTGCCAACGACACAGTGTGCGTCGACGGCAAGGTCGTGCACGACAGCGGGGCGAGGCGCTATCTGGCCCTGCACAAGCCCAAGGGCTGCGTCACCACCACCGACGATCCTGAGGGGCGGACCACTGTCATGGACCTGCTCGGCGCACATGCCGCGAAAGGACTGCATCCAGTCGGACGTCTCGACTACAACACGGAGGGGTTGCTGATTCTGACTGACGACGGTGATTTTTCCAATCGGATCCTGTC
The DNA here is from genome assembly GCA_965207255.1 of Bryobacterales bacterium. GTDB lineage: Bacteria > Acidobacteriota > Terriglobia > Bryobacterales > UBA6623 > VXMF01. The sequence goes on from OZ242276.1 coordinate 6,138,776, forward strand.
GGCGAAGAACCGGATACCCAAAACGTATCAGGTCAAGGTCAGCGGGTTTCCGCCAGAAGAGGCCATCCAACGGCTGCGCCATGGAATCCGGTTGGACGGGATCTTGGCCAGGCCGGAATCGATCCGGCTAATGCGCGAAGCAGAGAACCCTTGGTTCGAGATCACGTTGGTACAGGGGCGCAACCGACAGATCCATCGGATGTTCGAGCGGATCGGCTTCCTAGTGGAGAAGATCCGGCGCGTCAGCATCGGCAGCCTTTACCTCAAGGGCCTTGAGCCACGCCAGATCCGCGAGCTGAGCCCGAAAGAGGTCGAGCGACTGTTGAACTTCAAGCCTCGTATTGTTCGCGATAGTGGGGATCTCGAACGGGAATCCAGACCGAGCCCGCAACGGTCAGCCCAGCGGAGCGCAAACCTACCGGGAGAGCGCCGCTCCAAGGTCGGTCGTTCGGCACGGCCCAGCGCCCGCGGACGCTACAGCAGAGAGCTTCCAGGCGAGAGGCGTTCGGGCCGTCCTGGCGGGACTGGCTCACGCCGCCCGGTTGACCGCCGGCCCCGCCGGTTCGAAGACGAGGAGCGGTCAGGCGAGCGAGGATCGCACAGGGGCGCTGCCCGGACCAACCGCCTCAGGCGAGAAGGGCGACCCCAGCAACGACCAGCGCGGCGCCGGCCCAGCGGCGCAAATTCACCTGCTCGCGCAAGAACAGGCGGGCGAGCAGGGTCTCCAGCACGTAGCCCAGCGCGGTCGCAGGGACAGCGAAGCTCACATCCCGGATCGAGAGCAAGGCCATAAAGCCGAAGAACGACACCGCATAAGCCAGCAGCGATAGCAAGAACCAGGTGTTGCGGGCCGTGGCCATGCCAAATCTGGTCAGCGCTCTGCCGCCAAGTGTCTCCGGCGCACCTTGCAGTCGCATGCCGTGGGCCTTTAGAAGGTCTCCGAATACCCCGCCGACCACGACCAAGGCCAGGAGGAACGCAGTCATTGCGGGTCCTCCGATGTCGATACGGGAGTTGAGGCGACCAACACCACACCGCATGAGATCAGCGCTATGCCGCACCAGCGGGCGGATGAGATCGACTCGTCGAGGAAGATTGCGCCAAGCGCCGCGACAAGCGCGTATCCGCACGAAGTGACGAGCAGGACATAGCTAAGGTCAGCCCAGCTCAGCAGCAGAGTGTGGGCTGCGAAGAACAATACGAGGAGACTCGTGCCAAGCAGCACCCACGGGTTCGCGAACGCAGCTACGCCCGAGGTGAGCAGACTGGCCGGGGAATACGAGCTGATGTCGCCCACGTCTCGCATGCCGTAGCTAAGGACTACATTGCCTATGGAATTGGAAGCAACGACGACGGCAAGGAGGATGGCTGTCTTTCTGTCCAATGCCGAGTCTATCACCGGGCATCTCAGCCGCAATCGTCGCTTCGATATGGAGTTGCGACAACTCCCGAATAGCCATGCCTGAACCACCCCCACGTGTAGGGTGGGCCGCATTGCGCATGTCAGGTGGGCGATGACCGTCTCCGCGACCGCGCACGTTTAGGGCCGGAGCGGCAGGGCGATGTCGAGGGCGGCGGTGGCAAACTCTCGGAAGGCCAACTCGTCGAACAGCACGAAGGTCACCCGCTGGACCCTAGTCTCAGCAGCACTCAGCATCCCAGCAACCGTGCTGACCGCAATTTCGGCAGCTTGATCCATCGGGTAGCCGTAGACTCCGGTGCTGATGGCGGGCAATGTGAGCGTGCGAGCGCCAACTTCGTCCGCGAGTTCAAGGCACCGCTGGTAACAGGATCGAAGCGCCGTTGCTTCTCCGTGCCGGCCGTCCCTGTACACGGGACCTACGGCGTGAAACACCCATCGAGCCGGCAAGTTGCCCGCAGCAGTGGCAACGGCGTCCCCAGCAGGGCAGCGCCCAATGCGCTCGCGGATCTGGTCCAATTCTCGCATGATCGCCGGTCCGCCGGCGCGATGGATCGCACCGTCGACACCTCCACCACCTGCCAGTTGGGAATTGGCGGCGTTGCCGATCGCGTCTGCAGGGATCTTCGTGATATCACCGACCACGAGTGAAAACTCCCGGTCTTTGACGGTTATCTCCAACCTTGCCCGTAGCATGACGGCATTGTACTTGCGGGCGACGGTCCGGATCGTGTGTCCAATCGTCGCTCCATGGTGCAACGGAGCTAAGCGCTTTACAGAGCAATTCGACTTTCCTCCGTGTATACTCAGGACAGTCACCCACATAGCAGTGGGGGCTAAGGGGGGGCGCACAGGATTCGACGAGATCGCAGTCGCTGTTTAGAGGCATGCCGGGTTCCGAGCACCCGTTAAACGATCGGAACAAAAGAACTGCCAACAACATGCAGTTTGCACACGCCGCCTAAGCTTAGGTAGCCGTCTTTGCCGATGGGCTCGCACGTCGGCATAAGGCGTCATCTTGCGAGATGGGTCTTGAGACTTCCGCCTGGAGTCTTGTGACCGAGATCAATCAGGCTGGGCCGCAGGTGGATTGTTCATTCACAACCTGCAGCCGAGATCTTCGAATGGACTAAGCATGTAGGCTCTTCGCAGTGGCCTTTTTCGGACGCGGGTTCGATTCCCGCCGCCTCCACCACCCCTTGTAGTGTCCCATTGTTCCTTGTGTTCCAGCTAGTTCGAGGTTAGTCTCATAAATCAGTAGAGTCGGGGTATCCACTTGCCTCAAGCAGCCACTACATGTGGTGATTGAGGGCACTGGAGGATTGCTGGTGGACTTCGCTTGAATCTTGAGGCCCGGTTCGCCAGCGACCAAGCCTGCCGAAGGTGATCGGGGTTGCTAGTGCCGCGGCAATCCCTTCTACAAGCTGCTCCACAGGGTGGCTGCCGCAGAGCCGACACCCTATCAGTCGATCGTGGGGCGGTATTCGAGAAAGCAGGCCCGGAATGTGTTCGTTTGCAGCGCGATGCGGGTGGCAAAGTAGTTGTCGCCGCGCAGCTTCCCCCATCGTGCCGACTGGCCGACTACTAGGCCGCCTGCTCTGCTTCAAGGCAGAGAGAGAGTTGACAAGTTCCTCAGGTGTCGGTAAACTATCGACAGTCGCCCGAACTAGAGATAGAATAAATGGGCGGCTTACTAAAAGGCTCCTGCGGGAGCCTTTCTTTTGCGACAATCTCTAGATGGATCGCGCCGCGGTTTTTGTCGACGCTGGTTATCTGTTCGCGCAGGGTTCCATTGAACTCTGCGGCACTAAACTGGCTCGCGGGGAGATCACCCTCGACCATGATGCGGTAACGGCCAAGTTGAAGACGTTCGCTGAAGCCGCCTCAAAGCTACCGTTACTCAGAATTTACTGGTACGACGGTACTTCCCAAGGACCGACCTCCCAGCACATTACGCTCGCCGAACAAACAAACGTTAAGGTCCGACTAGGCTTTGTGAACTCGCAAGGCCAGCAAAAGGGTGTCGATTCTCTCATCGTGACTGACATGATCACGCTCGCTCGGAACGGGGCCATGGCGGAGTGTGTGCTGCTGTCTGGCGATGAAGATCTCAGAGTAGGAGTCCAGCAGGCGCAAGAGTACGGTGTTCGAGTTCACTTGCTAGGCATCAAGCCCGCACGTGGGAGTCAGTCTCTTTTCCTTCTGCACGAAGCTGATGTAACCCATGAGTGGGCCGCCTCGGATATAGGTAGTTTCTTGCAGTGCAGTCCTCATCAGGAACCCGTTTCAGCATCCTCCGAGCATGTCGAAACTCCCGATTCTCAAGGGGTCGCCGCCTCTCTCGATGAAGTTGCGAGACAGCTTGCTGACGAGGTGCCCAAATCAGAGATCGCCGCACTCGTTGGCAGTATCCGTCAGACGAATCTGCGACCGCGGGACAAGGACGCGAAGCTTCTAGCGATGTCGAGACGTGTACTCGGCAAGGATCTGGATTCATCGCAAAAATCCAAAGTCCGGGCAGCCTTCTTGAGCGCCTTAGAAGCCCGCCTTAACTAGCCTTCGGGTTGGGTCCACAAGGAAATGATCGGCCAGCCGAACTTGCCTGAGGAGCAATGGTCGCCGGCGTTGAAAGTCTTGCGGACCAAGCATGTCTTCGAAATCGAGGACGGGTACGTGAAGCTGCCTGAGATCCCAGGATTGGGTCTCGCTGTCGACGCCGACGCTCTTGAAGAGTTTCGGGGTCGCTCCAAGTCAGAGCGCGTCGCTAGGCATCGAATCGTCTCGTTCCACGCGCGGTCGGGGCCGTCACACTGGCGGGAGCCCTCCATGGAAAGCCCCTGAGCCCCTCGATGGTCTTCACCGCGCCGCAAGGAAGCTCTGGTCAACGCAAAGAATCCGCATCAGGCGTTCTCAGCGTGATAGCCAACTACAAGGTCCTTTACACTAGATCCCGAAAAGATCGCCGACCTGGTGGCTTACCTCAAGAGCGTCAAACAGCGATTGATTAGCATCACCGGCACCCACGGCCCCGACACGCCGCAACCAAGGAGGCACCCGCTATGAACGAATCGAATTCCCCATCAGGCTTGCCCCGGCGCGAGTTGCCCCGGCGTGACCTGCTCCGCGGTGCCGCCGCAACCGCCTTGGGGCTATCGGTTGCCACCGGCGCGAAACAAGGCAACGCTCAGTCACGCTCCAACCTCGTCAGCCAAGAGAACGCCAAGCCTGGCACGCGCGACTGGTTGCTCACCAAGACACGCACCGTCCCTGGGAAGGTGAATGTGCTGCCCAGCGGGCGCAGCACCTTGATCGAAGGCTACTGTTCCGCGAACAGCGTACGGGCCGGCGAGACGTTGCAGGTCATGGTCAGCACGAACCCGGTGTCCGCGTTCAAGCTGGAGATCTTCCGGACGGGCTACTACAACGGGGATGGCGCCCGGCTTGTCAGAACGTATGAATCGCTTCCAGGCGTCGTACAGCCGGAACCGTCCATTGGTGAAAACTACATCCGCGAATGCCAGTGGGAGCCTTCGGTGGAGTTCGAGATCCCCGACGATTGGCTCAGCGGCGTCTACCTGGGCAAGCTTACCGCTGAGATCAGCGGGATCCAAAGCTACGTCATCTTCATCGTCCGCGATGACCGCCCCTGCGACTTGCTGTTCCAGTGCAGCGAACTGACGTGGAACGCCTACAACCGCTGGCCAACCGACTATTGCATCTATACAAAGCATGACGGACGCCCCAGCACGACCGCGCCCAGCGGCACGGTGAGCTTCGATCGTCCTTACGCCTTGTTCACGCACCCGGTCAACAAGATCGAGAGGTCAGGCGGTTCGGGCGAATACTTGCCTTGGGAGTTCCCGTTGGCGTTTTGGCTGGAGCAGCACGGGTACGACGTCTCCTACATCTCCAACATCGACACGCACGCCGACCCAGCGGGCTTGCTGCGTACGAAGGGTTTCATCTCGGTCGGCCACGACGAGTACTGGACCGAGGACATGTACGACAACGTGATGCACGCACGCAATGAAGGCGTGAACCTCGCGTTCCTGAGCGCCAATGCCGTCTTGTGTGTCGTACCGCTACATCCGTCCAGCAGCGGTAGGCCTTATCGCACCACGCGCCGGGAAGGCTGGTTCTTCCCTGAGCAATCCGAGTTCGGCGACAGGGGCCGGATGGAGTCGCCCTATGAGAAAGGGTTTAAGCCCACCTTGGGGCGCGACGGCGCCCTGCTGATGGGAGCGCGGACGACCCCGCCCGTCAGGGGCGCCGGCGATTGGACGTGCGCCCTGCCGGAGCACTGGCTGTTTGAGGGGACCGGGATGAAGAAGGGGGATTCGGTCAAAGGCCTAATCGGCTGGGAGTGGCACGGTGCCCCGATGATGGACCTGCCCGGCATGCAGATCGTTGCCGAAGGCGAGACGCGAATCAATGGAAAGCAGCCGGGCCACTACACCGCTACGATTTACGACGGACCCAAGGGCAACATCATCTTCAATGCCGCGACCATCTGGTGGGCCAACGGTCTGTCGAGCCCGCCGGGTCACGCCACTCCCGTGAGACACGGGGTGACGCAAAAAGGGGTAGACGAGCGAGTGCAGCGAATCACCCACAACCTGTTTCGGCGCATTGTTGGTCAAAAGGCTTGAGCCAGTTTGCTCCCGAAAGGAATCTGCAACGAAAACAAAGATGCGGAAACAGCCAAACGATCAATCGAGCGGGCTCCCTCGTCGCGACGTCATCAAGCGCGTTGCAGTGGCGGGATTGGGATTGTCTGCACTCGGGCGCGGCCCGAACGCCGCCCGAGCCGCATCGGATCTAATTCGCCAGGAGAACGCCAAGCCCGGTACGCGGGACTGGATGCTCACCAAAACAAACATCACCCACGTCGAGCCGGACTCTTTGTGGCGTTCTCCCGCGATCGAGGGCTACTGCTCCGAGACGAGCGTTTGCGCCGGCGACACATTGAAAGTGATGGTGAGCACGAACCCCGTGTCGGAATTCGATTTGGAAATTTTCCGGACCGGTTACTACGGGGGAGACGGCGGGCGGAGCATGAAGCGGTTCCGTTCGTTGCAGGGCAAGACTCAACCCGATCCGGCGATCGGCGCCGACCGCCTGCGCGAATGCAAGTGGGAGCCGTCAGTGGAATTTGAGATTCCAGACGACTGGTTGAGTGGCGTCTACCTCGGCAAGCTCACTGCCAAGAATGAGGACCTACAGAGCTACGCCATCTTCATCGTGCGAGACGACCGTGCCTGCGACCTGCTCTTCCAATGCAGCGACATGACTTGGGCCGCCTACAACAGCTGGCCGAATAACGAGTTCTCTCTTTATCACAACGACAAGAATGGCTACACCGGATACAAGAACAGGAAAAAGTGGAGCACCGATCCCAGCGACACCGGGTGGGTGAGCTTTGACCGTCCCTACGCGCAGTACTGCCAAGATCACCTGATCGACAGACCCTCTTCGGTGGGTTCGAGCGAATTTCTTCTTTGGGAATTCCCTCTTTCCTATTGGATCGAGCAGCATGGCTACGACGTGTCGTACATATCAAACGTCGACACGCATACGGATGGGCCGGGACTACAGCGCGCAAAGGGCTTCATCTCAGTGGGGCATGACGAGTATTGGACGCGCGAGATGTACGACAACGTCAGCGCGGCCCGCGACGCCGGGGTCAATCTCGCGTTCCTAAGCGGCAATTCGGTGTGGGGCGTTGTGCCCTTACTGCCCTCCGCGGAGGGCAAGTCCTGTCGGGTGATTCGACGGGAAAGCCATTTTCTTGGCGAAAAACTCGCCCAGATGTTCTACGAGCGACGAGGCTTTGAGTTCAACAACCAACCGGGACCGGACGGGGCGCTGCTCATGGGTGGACGGACCGGCGGCGTCGGCGGCGGCGACTGGGTTTGCACCAAGCCCGATCACTGGCTGTGTGAAGGCACGGGCATGAAGGAAGGCGACGCAATCAAAGGCCTCGTGGGCTGGGAGTGGCACGGCTATCCTCTCCTCGACCTGCCCGGCATTGAAGTCCTGACTCATGGTGAGACGAAAGCCGGCAGAGCGCCCGGAACGCCTCATGAGGCAACGATCTACGACGGCCCCAAAGGCAACGTCGTCTTCAACGCCGGGACCATCTGGTGGGCGCAAGGTTTGTCATCGCCCCCAGGCCACGTGCTTCCCGCCCACAAGGCCGCTCAGCCGCAAGGTGTGGATTCGCGCGTGCAGCGCATTACGGAAAACTTGTTCAAGCGATTCACAGCATAGGGAAGGAAACGATCGTGGGGAAACTTGCAGTGAAGTTTCGCAGGGGGCCGCGATGGTCGCCTTAGCCGCGCTGGTCCTCGCTCTGCTCTCGTCTCCCGATGCGGTTCAGGGACAGACCGACCGACCCAATGTCCTCTTCATCGCGATCGATGACTTGAATGACTGGACGGGCGCCCTTGAGGGCAACCCTCAGGCCCGCACGCCGCACATGGACAAACTGGCTTCCAAGGGCATGGTGTTCACCAATGCGCACTGCGCGGCCCCAGCTTGCGGTCCTTCAAGGTCTGCTCTTATGACTGGGATGCGCCCTTCGACGTCGGGCAATTACGTGAATCAAAATTCGTTCACAAAAAACCCCATCCTGAATCGCTCGGTGCTCTTGACTGAGTTGTTGCAACAGAATGGCTACTATGTAGCCGGCTCCGGCAAGTTGTTTCACGGCGCTCATTTCAAGAATGAAGTCCAGGGTCGGGGCTTTGATGACTATTACCCGAGCAAGACGCAGGACCTATTCCCGTTTATAGACAGATTCGCATCTCCGAGACCTCTCAACGGGATGACGAAGGGAGTCGCAAGATACGCCGACTGGGGCCCCTATGCTCCCGATGTCACCCTGGAGGATATCAACGATGGGAAAACTGCGAAATGGGCGGCACAGACACTGCTGGGAGGTGAGCTGAAAGAACCCTTTTTTGTGGGCGCCGGCATCTTCCAGCCACATCTGCCCAACTACGCACTTCAGGAATATTTCGATCGATTCCCTCTGGATGAGATAGAGATCCCGGAAGGCTACCTAGAAGATGACTTGGAAGATGTGCCTGCAGCGAGTTCAAAGCAGCGGCATATTGCGTGGGCCAAGGCGATCAGGGCTGCGGGGCAGTGGAAGCACGCCATTCAGGCTTACCTGGCGTCCAGTGCCATGACCGATGAGCTGGTTGGTCAGATGGTCGGGGCGCTCGAGAAGTCACAGTACGCCGACAATACGATTATTGTGTTGTGGAGCGACCATGGCTTTCAGCTGGGTGAAAAAGAACGTTGGGCAAAATACTCCCTCTGGGAAAGGGCCACGCGGGTCAATATGATATGGGTGGCGCCGGGCGTGACCACGCCTGGCTCGACGACGGCCAAGCCGGCGAACCTGCTGGATATTTATCCGACCTTGGCCTCACTGACTGCAATCGATCCGCCTGAGGGACAGTTGGAAGGGAACGACCTCTCTGTCTTGATGAAGGACCCTGACGCCGCCTGGGACAAAGTCTCTTTGACTACCTTTGGCTTCAAGAATTACGGCGTTCGCTCCGAACGGTATCGATATATCGTGTACGAGGATGGCTCGGAAGAACTGTACGACCACCAAGTCGACAAGTGGGAATGGCACAACCTCGCGAATGATCCTGACTACGCGGCTATCAGAACCAAGATGCGCAAAGCGATCCCCACGCATCATGAACCCATTGGCGCTATGCAATGAGCCCAACTGACCATGATCCCGAGCGCCAGGGCCCAACGAGCTATCCAGCGCGCCATTCATCCGAAAAGAGGACACACAAAGGAGTAACATCTTGAATCAGAAGCGCCAAGCACTGAACTGTGGAGCGAGTTCCTTCGTGACGAGTCGATGGGTGAAGTGCCTGTCCCCTATGGTCCTTTTGCTCACAACCGGCTCAGTCTACGGTCAGGCCGCAGCGCAGCCTTCACCGCCGATTGTCGTTCGAGACAGCAACAAGGTGGTCCTTGCCCACAAAGAAACTGTCAGTTTCGTCGGTAGCGAGTGGAAACTCGATTTTTCCCGCAATCTACAACGCCGGCCTGTCGGGCAACTACACCTTCCTTGTCGCGGAGCCTCTGGACAATCCTGGCGCTGAGGCCCCGCTGTGGGTGTATCTCCATGGACGAGGCATCCGCTACTTCGACGAGCAGGGCGTGTAACGCGCGACGGGGAATCAGACCCAGAACACGTGGAATCACGAGGAGACCTTTGAGGGCCTCCGGAAGATCGGCCTCCGCCCCATCATCGACAAGAACAGGCAGCCAATCGATAACACGGTCACCCGACGCATCAAGGAAGGATACCGCCTGCTCGTGGTGTCCATGTCTGACCACGACCTGGACCTCGGACTCGGCACGCCGTACCCCAACAACCCCAAGGGCGGCGAGGTGAACGGCCTCTAGGCGACGATGGCCGCTATCGACTACACGGTCGCGAACTTTCCGACGACCCATGTGTTTGCACACGGAACTAGTGCGGGAGGGCTCGGCGTGTGGGGACTGGCCGTCGGATTCGCGGCCGACGGGAAGCCGCTGACGGGCGTCGTCTCGGACTCCGGCCTAAGCACGCCGCGGAGCCGGTTGATCTTCGCCGCATTCTCCGGGACGCCCAGGTACCCTTATGCCGCCGACTTCGACTTTGATGGCGTAGTCAACAAGATCGGGGCCTTTGCCGATCATAGGTTTCAGTTTCATCCCGAAGCGCAGGTGAGCGCCGGCTTCGATGACGTGCAGGCACCCTTCATCGCCGGCAAGGCTGATCCGCGGGCCTTGGGCGGCAATCATCCGCCGATCGCCGAAGCCGCGGCCGCCGGATTGAATAATGTCGACTGGGTATACGACGGGATCCGCCAGGCCGTCGCCGATCAGCCCGACAGCCCCCACAAAGTCTCGGTTATCGATGGCGCCGGCCATTCGCCGACCAATACACCGGGTGTGGCCAACGACATCGTCGACGACTTCATCAGTCAGGTTCTGTTGGCTGACCCGCCGCGTCCGTTCACAGCCGGGCGAACAGCCCTTAAGGCCCCGCCCCGTTCAGCTTCGGCCGCGCCGAACTTGATCGAGCAAGAAAGCGCCAAGCCCGGAACGCGGGACTGAATACTCACCAAGACGCACGTTGGGACTGATAGGAGACGTCAGCAATGAAGCAGTCAAACAATCAGCCGAGCCGGTTCCCTCGTCGAGACGTCATCAAAACCGTCGCAGCGGCCGGCTTGGGCATGTCGGCTTTCGGGCCGGCGACGGGCGCTGCCCGAGCCGCATCGGATCTCATTCGCTAGGAGAACGCCAAGCCCGGAACGCGGGACTGGATGCTCACCAATACCTACATCGACCCGTATAACTAGTGGCGTTCCCCGCGAATCGAGGGCTACCGCTCCGAGGCGAGCGTGCGCGCCGGCGACACGCTCAAGATCATGGTGAGCACGAATCCGGTTTCGGAGTTCAGCCTGGAAATCTTCCGTACCGGCTACTACGGCGGCGACGGCGGGCGGCTCATGAAGCGGTTTGATTCGCTGCAGGGCCAAGCCCAACTCGATCCGCCGATCGGCGAGAAGCGCCTACGGGAATGCAAGTGGGAACCGTCGGTCGAGTTTGAGATTCCCGACGACTGGTTGAGCGGCGTCTATCTAGGAAAGCTCACCACGAAGAAGGTGAGCGAAGCTTATCAAGGAAGACTCACGGCTAGGAAGGAGGGCCTGCAAAGCTACGTCATTCTTATCGTGCGTGACGACCGCCCATGCGACCTGCTTTTCCAGTGCAGCGACATGACCTGGCAGGCCTACAACAGTTGGCCCGATGACAGGTGGTCGCTCTACCACAACGACAAGGAGGTCTATAACCCCGCTGGTAGGAAAAAGTGGAGCACCGACCCGAACGACACCGGGTGGGTGAGTTTCGACCGCCCGTACGCCAATTTCTGCCAGGACCATCTTGTAGATCGGCCGTCTTCGGTGGGTTCGGGTGAGTTTCTCCTGTGGGAATATCCGCTGTCCTACTGGATGGAGAAGCAGGGCTATGAGGTGTCCTACATATCGAACCTGGATACGCACAGATACGGTCCACGACTACAACGCGCGAAAGGTTTCCTTTCCGTGGGCCATGACGAGTATTGGACGCGCGAGATGTACGACAACGCCATCGCGGCTCGCGACGCAGGCGTCCACCTTGCGTTCCTGAGCGGCAATGCGGCGTTCGGCGTGGCGCCCTTGCATTCTTCCGCAGAGGGTCAGCCCCGCCGGATCATGCAACGCGAGAGCTTTTTCGTCGGCCAGCGGCCTGGGGTCACGTATCCAATAGCGCCAGACGGGGCGCTGCTCATCGGCGGACGTCACCAAGGCCTCGGCGGAGGCGACTGGGTCTGCTCCAAGCCTGATCACTGGCTGTACGAAGGGGCCGCTATGAAAGAAGGCGACGCCGTCAAAGGTCTACTGGGCTGGGAATGGCATGGCCATGCCGCTCGCGATTTGCCCGGTCATGAAATCCTGGCGACGAGCAAGGCGGTCGACACGAGAAAGAGGTCCTATACGCCTCATGCGGCGACGATCTACGACGGGCCCAAGGACAACCTTGTCTTCAATGCCGGAACGATCTGGTATACGCAAGCTCTCTCATCGCCTCCCAGCCATGTCTTGCCAGCAAATCGGTTTGCCCGGCCGCAAGGCCCTGACTCGCGCGTGCAGCGCATGACAGAAAATCCCCGCACGGAGCCGCTTCCCTGTCCCGCGAGCAAGTCGTCGGCACAGCCAGCAGAGCACCTACGAGCAAGGCCACCTCTCGCCGGAACCCGCTTGGCGTTGATTCTCCCGGGAAGGGAGCGACGTAGTCGGCGCCGCACAAGGCGGAGGGCGGTGTTCGAGGCTAAGGGTCCTGCCGGGCCGAAGCGATGCGGATGACCGTGACGGAATGCTCTGGGAACTCGTACTCGAATCGGAGGCCGGAGATCGGAGACTCCGACCTGCGGCTTGAGACGAGGTTCGGTTCCGAGAAGTGTCCGCTGGCTCGAGCGGCGCCGCCGTCACTGTCGTCGCTGTCCCCTTGTTCTCGATCGAGCCGAATAAGGATCCGTGTCCATACAGGTGGGGACCAAGCGGCAACGACATTCTCGAGAAGACCCTTCGCGACCGGTACGGCTTGCCTAGGCCCAGAGTCAACTAATCGAACTTACGCCGCTGGAAACGACCGCGTCACCTGTAATCTCGCTGATCTACATCTGTTCCTCGACCCAGCGGACGACGGCTTCGGCGATTTCTAACGCACGTTCGCGATCACGTTCTGTCAGCGGTCTGAGTATGCCTGGATAACGGCCTAACACCGCGTAGGGCGTCAACTCCTCGGCTCGGCGAATCACCTCGGGAATGACCACGCCGGTCTCTTCGAGCAACGACACCAGATGTGCCAGGTCATGGACATACGGGAACTCAACCCTGTGCGCTACGAGCAGCGCTTTCACGGCCTTTTCCGCTGCCTGCTGCGCATCGAAGCATAGGTCTTCGAGGTACACTCCTGCTTCACGCTGACGGGCGCGAATTAGGTTGCTATGCGCACGGTTCAGCCACTCACGTGGTTCATCGGGGGGACGACGCTCAGGCGGACTCATATACGGTCCTTCCCTCGCGCAAGGCCGGCTTGATGATCAGGGCGTGGCTGTCCCGATAGCGCGCTACGTCGTCAGGAGAAACCACGATCGCATCGACCGGGACGCCTACGCCGTGCAGTCGGCGGTAGATCTGGGCCATTAATTCAAGCGCATCTGCGCCGTCTCTGACAATTAATAGGTCCACATCACTATGGCGCGTCATTTCCCCCCTCGCGGCCGATCCAAATAGAACAATCCGTTCCGGTTGCGCAACCTCGACTACCCGCCGGATGATCTCGTCTAGTGTGCGCGGGTCGAGAGTTGAACCGCCGTGAGGCTGCCTCTTGCTTCTGGAGCCCGTACGGCTAGCATCCTCTTCTCGGACCGGCTGTTCACGAACCATCGGCATGTCCTGCCTCAGTATTGATCACCACACGACGGACCCTGCTCACGAGCCCAGCACGCCAGCGGCGGCATGGCGTCTGCCTCCAAATAGTAGTGTAGTGCTGCTGCGTATTCGTAGCCTCGCATGCCCGGTCGCCTAGGGCGGAAGTGTCACAGTCGGCGGCGAGCTAAGCTCTGACCTGCGAGCCAGGCAAGGACACAGCGAAACGGATCACTGTGACCGAGTGCTCTGGGAACTCGTACTCGAAGCGGGGGCCAGGGATCGAAAACTCCGACCTGCGGCCTGAGATGAGGTTCGGTTCTGAGAATGTGTTCGCTGTCTTGAGCGTCGCCGCCGTCACTGTCGTTGCCGTCCCGTTGTCTCCGAGTTGGCCCTCGATCCCCTCCAATTCGACCCTCGTGCGAACCGGATCTTCGGCTGAGGTATTCACGACCTTGAGAAACAACTCAGTGCCCGCGTCAGTCGTGGTGACGGAAACATCAAGCGCCGGTACCGCGGTGCCCGGCGAAGGGTCGCCCGGATCGTATTCAATGCTGCATTCGACATCAGACTTCAGGCGCCAATCGCCGCGATGTCTGTTGTACGCCTCGATTACCGAATACGTCGCGGTGGTGAACACATCGTGGCGGCTGGCCTGAATCACACCGCCAGGCCAGCCGTTCACCAAGTCAGAGACGGCACTCATGCGGACCAGGTCCCCCTGCCGGTCGAAGACGTTCATCAAGCGCGCTCCGTACAGGGCTGATTCCATCATGTGCTGGCGCGGAATGCCAAATGTGGTGTTCCATTCGTTCAGCGCCACGCCGATATCCCTGCTCGGCACGATCTCGCGGTCCATGTCTCGGACCTGTCCGTAGAGGCGCTCGTACCAAAGGGGTCTGGCCATGAGGGCGGCATAGCCGGGCGGACTGGCCCCGTGTTCTCGGGACCACAACAGGAACCCTTCGTTTGCGAGACCGAGCGAGCTGGGCTGGGGCCGCCGTCTGACACCGATTGCAGTGTCGACACGAGGAGCTCGTACTACTACAGAACCACCGACAGGGTCCAGTCGCAGCAGCGGCGAATCGGAAGAACCCGGATCCCTCCGGGGTTTAAGCCCCTTGACCTGTCCGTGCCGCGCCCGTCCGATATCGCCCGCACGACGACCACAGAGGGGCATGCACAGGACTTCATCGTTCGAGTTGAGAGGGGCACCATCAATCGAGCGACTTACGAGATTGCGTTTCTCCACGATCCGGCGGACGATCTCCCCGACCCATGGAGCACTGCCCCGAGTTGGAACGGCCGTCTGGTGTACCGGTGCGGCGGGGGCTGCCGCGCCGGGTATCGTCAGGGCCAGATCCGTTCCCCCTCGCAGGATGTGACCTCGGTTGCGAGCGGATACGCGGTGGCGATGTCGTCGCTCAATGTACTTGGCAACAACTGCAACGACGTGATCTCAGCCGAGACGGCGATGATGGTCAAGGAGCATTTCATCGAGAGCTTCGGAGTTCCCGTTCACACCATCGGAGTCGGCGGATCGGGTGGCTCGAATCAACAGCACCTGATCGCCCAGAACTATCCCGGCCTCTTGGATGGCATCATCCCGGGTGCCAGCTACCCGGACACGGTGACACTTGCTCCGCCGATCACGGATTGCTCGCTGCTGGCACGGGCCATCGACAACAGCGCGCACGATTGGACCGACGTTCAGAAAAAGGCGGTTTCGGGCTTTGCAACATGGGCGACTTGCGAGATCTTGCAGCCATGCGACGCAGAGCCTGCCGAGCTGCGACGGAGCCATCGCCTCGACGGCAACCGTGGCACAGACGAAGGGCGTGCGGATCGGCGAACCGAAGTATTCGCGGACGACGGCACGCGAGTTTCCCGCGCTCGGCGTCACGCTCAATGTCTACGAAGGTGTGACCGACGTCGCCATCCCGTTTATCCTAGGGTCGGAGATCCTCTCGACTGGTCCCTGCGAGACAAGCCCACCGAGATCGAGCTACCCATCGAGATTGTCTTCCAAGCCTGTAGCGAGAAGGTTTGCTTCCGACCGCAGCGCAAGCAGCTAGTGCTCAAGGCGCCGATCGGTTCGCATGTGATGCCGACCCGCAACCGTAGGGGCCGGAAAAAGCAGGCACCTTAGTTGATTCTGGGGAGATCGGGGCAAATGTTGAATTATCCAAGTCACGACACGCCGAGCGTGCCCGATCGGCCGCACAATGCCTCGATGCGGTACTTCTTGGCGGCCGTCGCGATCGCATGGTGCGCCTGTTCCGCGCCGGATCCGCCAGGGCTCGCACACCTCAGCGTCCCCGAGGGCTACGAGGTCGTCGTTGCAGCCGCGCCGCCGCTGGTGGAGCGGCCCATGATTGTCGACATGGATGACGCGGGTCGGCTCTACGTAGCCGAGTCTTCAGGTTCCAACGCTCCTGTGGAGGAGCAGCTCGCCGAGAAGCCCCACAGCATTCTGCGGCTCGAGGATCGAGACGGGGACGGCGTTTACGATTCGCGGACGGTCTTCGCCGACAAGCTGATGCTTCCTGAGGGTGTGCTGTGGACCAAGGAAGCGGTCTATGTCACCGCGCCGCCTGTGATCTGGAAGTTGGTGGACGACGACGACGACGGCGTCGCCGAGCATCGCGAGGTTTGGTACGACGCCAAGACGCTGACCAACTGTGCGAACGATCTGCACGGTCCCTACGAGGGTCTGGACGGCTGGATCTACTGGACCAAGGGCTCCTTCGCCGAGCAGACGCACGAGATCACCGACGGCTCGACGCTGGTCACCAAAGCGGCGCACGTCTTCAGGCGGCGGCCCGAGGGCGGGCCGATCGAGGCAGTGCTGACCGGCGGAATGAACAACCCGGTGGAGGTCGCCTTTCTGCCGACGGGCGAGCGCATGTTGACGTCGACGTTCTTGCAGTTTCCGGAGTTGGGGCGCCGCGACGGCGTCATCCACGCGATCTATGGCGGCGTGTATGGCAGGGTGCACCGCGCAGCCGAAGCCCATCCAATGACGGGCGGGTATCTCGATCCGATCTCGCACCTTGGGCCGGCGGCGCCGGTAGGGTTGGCTGCGATCGAGTCCGAAGCGCTTGGGTTCGAGGGGACGAACCTGGTCTCGACGACGTTCAACACGCACAGGGTGCTGCGGCATCGGCTGTCGCCGAGCGGCGCGACGTTCGAGAGCGAGGACTCAGACCTGCTGGTTTCCTCGGATGCGGACTTTCACCCGACGGACGTGATGGAGGACGCCGACGGGAGCCTCTTGGTAGTCGATACCGGGGGCTGGTACAAGCTCTGCTGTCCGACGTCGCAACTCGCCAAGGCCGACGTTCCCGGAGCCATCTATCGGATACGCCCCAAGGGGATGACGGCGGATGAAGACCCTCGCGGGGTCAAGCTTGCTTGGGACGTTGCGGCCTCAGACCTAGTCGACAGGCTAGACGACCCGCGGCCCTTCGTGCGCGACCGCGCCCTGCGGGAGCTCGGGGGAATGGGCGAGTCGGCTGTACCGGTGCTGGCGACTGTCGACGGTTCGGCCACGGCGAAGAGGAATGCGGTTTGGGCGCTCACGCAGATCGACGCGCCCGAAGCGCGCGCGGCGGTGCGCCAGGCGCTTGCCGACGAAGACGAGTCGGTGCGTCATGCAGCCGCGCATGGCGCATCGGTCTGGCGGGATGCGGAGGCGGCGCCGGCGTTACTGGGTGTGCTGGAGCAGTCGAAGCCCCTGGCCCGCGTTGCGGCCGAGGCGCTGGGGAGGATCCACGAAAGCGAGGCGGTAGGCGAGTTGCTGGCGGCTGCGGCAGATGCCGAGGATCAGGTCCTTGCTCACTCGCTGACGTTCGCGCTGATCGAGATTGCTGATCCCGAAGCGACCCGCACGGGACTGCATTCGGCATCCGCGCGTACGCGACGGGCAGCGCTGCTGGCGCTCGATCAGATGCGGCCGAGTGCATTGGAACCGCGCACGGTCGTACCGCTGCTCACGTCCAATGACGATCTGCTGCGCGAGACGGCTTCTTGGATCGCGGGGCGACGACTGGAGTGGGGCGCGGAGTTGGCGAGACCGTTTGAGGCTCGACTACGGGCGGGCGAGGAAGCGGTTGAGGACCAACTTGTCCGATTTGCCGAGTCACCGGCAATCCGCTCCGTTGTGGCGCACGCTGCCGAGTCGGGCTCCCCGGCTTCCCGGCGTATCGCGCTGAGAGTTATGTCAAGAGCGCTGCTCAAAGAGCGACCTAAGGAATGGGACGGTGTGCTGACTCGCATCCTGCGTGACGCGACCGGCGAGACCGCCGAGGCCGCCGTGCGGGCGGCCAATACGCTCAAGCGGCCGAGCGATCAGTTGCGCAGATCGCTGCTAGCTGTTTCCGAGAACAAAGGCCTGGGGCCCCGCACGCGGGTCGAGGCGCTCGAAACCGCGCTGTCAGACGCGGAAGCTCCGCCTTCGTCCGCCTTCGCGTTCTTGGTGGACAGCCTTGCCGCCGACCGGGACGCGGACACGCGCGCGGCCGCCGCTCGTGCGCTTGCTGGTGTTGCGCTCGACGACGCGCAGCGTCTCGAGTTGGCCAGGGCGCTCAAGGAGACGGGACCGGCGGAGCTCCCGCGGGTTCTTGACGCGTTTGCTTCCGGAGGGAGCGCCGAGCTCGGAGAGGCTCTGCTCGCATCACTCGAGCAGGGCCGTGGGAGTCCGGGGTTGCAGCCCGGAAGCGTAGAAACGCTCTTTGCGGCGTTCCCGGAATCTCTGGCAGAGCGAGCAAAGGCCGTTGCCAATTCGCTGGACGCCGATCGGGCCGAACAAACCGAGCGGCTCGAGTCCCTGCTGGCGTCGCTTCCCGAGGGCGACGTGCGTCGCGGTCAGGCGGTGTTCAATGCTGAGAAGACAGCCTGCATCTCGTGCCATGCAATTGGCTTCCAGGGTGGCAAGGTCGGGCCTGGATTGACCACGATCGGCCAGATTCGCGAGCGGCGCGACCTGCTCGAGGCGGTGCTCTATCCCAGCGCGTCGTTCGTCACCAGCTACGAACCGGTGATCGTCCAAACGCAATTCGACACCCACAGCGGCGTCACAGTGGAGGAGACCGAGGACTGGATCGTACTGGCGACGGGCGCCGAGGAACGCGAACGGATTGAGCGCTCGCAGATTGAAGAGGTGCGTCCCGGGAGAGTATCGGTAATGCCTGCGGGTCTCGATGCGGAGCTGAGCACGCAGGAGCTGGCCGACTTGCTGGCATTCCTGGAAGGCACGCAGAGGGGCTCTTCCTAGTGTTCTGCCCGTCAAATAACATTAATTAACAACCTTCGCGCTCGAGACCCTGGCGCGCCCGGTGGATCTTGGCGAGAATCTCCTCGCCCTTGGCCTTCCAGCGGTACGGCTTCGGATTCTCGTTGCGTTCCGTCAGGTAGGCCGTGATCGCGTCCGTCAGTTCCTTGACACTCGCGAAGCTGCCGTCCCGCACGCAGTCCTCGTAGTGGTCAAGGATCTCCGTGCATCCTTCGCACTAGATCCATGTGGGCTGTCAAGCACGTAGCGTTGAGACGTCGTACTGGAGAACCCGCTCGTCGTGGGTCACGAACACGAGTTCCTCAGCTTGAGCCTGGACGATCTGTAGTCGATCGAATGGATCCCCATGGATCGGGGGCAGGGCGGCAACCCTCAAGGCGTGATGGATCGTGATGTCGAGAACCGATATATCGTCAGCGGCCAGCGCTTCATTGAGATTAAACGGAATATCGAGGCGCCCGAGCGACTTCTTGATCGCCATTTCCCAAGCTGCGGCGGCGCTGACAACTACCCGGTTTGTCGGATCTGCGATTCGTTCACGTAATTCGCGCGACAGACGACGAGAGCCAGCCAGCCACCAGAGCACGACATGCGTGTCGAGGAGATAGCCGTTCACTCCTAGCCTTCCTGGAATGCTCTGTCAATGTCTTCCGGAAGCGGTTCGTCAAAATTCTCGCCGATGCGGACCAATCCGGCCCACTGACCACCTTGGCGGCGACGCGGAGTGGCGTAGCGGCGCAATTGGGCGATTGGATTGCCGGCGCGGCAGATCACCAGATCCTCGCCCTGTTCGACTTGCCCGATCAGGCGCGAGAAGTGTGTTTTCGCTTCATGGATGTTATATCGTTTCACAGTGTCGATTCCAGATCTCAACACGAGTTAGTGTAACTGACTAGACTAAGTTAGTCAATATTGCTTTCGAGTAGAATGAAGCAGTCATGCTTCCACTGAAGAAGGCTCTACGGAGGCGAGGCACGACCATCCGCCGCCCGGTGGGAAGTGAGGATCTAGTGATGGCTGGATGCAAGGATTCCCAACGAGCCCTCGGAACACCCAGGGGAACAATCGCACCAATCGGGGTTGCCGCCGCTGACGATTCGACCCAGCTCGAGTACAATCGGGTACGTCGCGACGAGATCGGCCGAGGCGCTTCGCATGGAACGCGGAGCTACGCTAACAGACCCGCGGGGGCGGCGCATGCCTCCGGCAGAGCCTCCGATGGTTGAGTCGACTGTCCAATGCCGAGACTTGAGCAGGTGCTTGCGGCGTTCGTGGCAGCATGGATCGCGTTGGGCACTGCGTCGTGCACCGTCGAGGATCGTCCGATTCTCCAAGCCGGCGCAGCGGCCGTGGATATCACGCCACGAGACTGGCCACTCCCTCTGATCGGTTCATTCCGGTACAGGCCGGCAACCGGAGCCCACGACGCGCTGAACTCTCGAGCGCTGGTGTTGACCGATGGCACGGAGACGGTTGCGATTGCCATCGTGGACAGCTGCTACATCCCCAGGGAGACTCTCGACGAAGCCAAGCACCAATCTCAAGCAGAGACTGGAATCCCGGCTGATCGCATGCTGATTGCCGCGACCCACACTCACACCGCCCCGCCACCGGCTCCGGGCGTTGGGCTGCGTGGCCCCGAACCGGCCCCGAGCGTGCAAAACGAAGAGCGGTACTCCCGCCAACTGATTGACGGCATCGCCGCGTCAATCGCTAGGGCCTTCGAGAGACTCGAGCCTGCCGAAATCGGATGGGCCAGCACCGAGCTCGCGGACGAGGTGTTCAATCGGCGCTGGTTCATGAAGGAGGGAACGGTCCCGCCGGATCCGTTTGGCAGCACGACCGACCAAGTGCGGATGAACCCTCCCGCCGCCAGCCCAGATCTCGTCAAGCCGTCTGGGCCGGTAGACACTGAGACCATAGCGCTCTCGATAAGGTCGGTCGAGGGGGAACCGCTCGCCGTCTTGGCCAACTACTCCCTGCACTACGTCGGGAACATCCCCGCGGGAGTGGTGTCCGCAGACTACTTCGGAGAGTTCTCGCGTGCGATCACCACGCGCCTCAATGGCGGCGACGGTTTCGTTGGCGCCCTTTCCAACGGGACCAGTGGAAACATCAACAACATCGATTTCTCGACGCCCCGTGTGCGGAAGGAACCCTTCGAGCAGGTTCGCAACGTGGCGGGTAAGCTCGCCGACGCCGTGGCTCAGGCCCATAGCGGAATCGAGCACATGCGCGATGCCAGAATCGCGATGGAGCAGACCGAGTTGACGTTGACTCGGCGCAAGCCTACCCGTCAGATTCTGGAGCAGTCAAGGACAATTCTCCAAGGGGTCTCCCCGTCCGAACTCACCAGACCTCACATCTATGCCCAACGGGCGATCAACCTACATAACGGTCCAGACAGCGTTTCCGTGATCTTGCAAGCCATCCGCATTGGCGACTTGGGCATCGTCGCGCTTCCGTTCGAGACATTCGTCGAGACCGGCCTGGCGATCAAGCGTGCCAGCCCGCTGCAAGAAACGTTCGTCATCAGCCTTGCGAACGGTGCCGAAGGGTACTTGCCCACCCCGCAACATCACGCGCTAGGAGGTTACGAGACCTGGTTGGGCACGAGCCGAGTCGAGACCCAAGCGTCGGACAGGATCGAGGAACAGCTGCTGACGTCCCTGCACCGACTCGCTAGAACCGGTCCTTGATCCCGGGATGGCCAAATTGCCCCCCGAGCAGTGGCACCATCCGCGAGCCAGAAATGAAATCGGGAGCGGCTCCCGTGCATCCGCTACTGCCCGTGCGAGTTGCGCATCGCCTGATCCCCCAGCTGAGAGCCCAAGCACCCTTCGCAATCAGTCGGACTTCAGCTTCTGGCGAAGCAACTCGGCCGTATTCCCGGCCAGCAGCGCCGACGAGTCCCTTGAAAAAGGGGATTACTTACAAGCGTTACACTCAGCACCTAGCTTCGCGGCTGAAGATGCACAACCACCCTTCACCGAGACCACCCGCTCGTGGTACTCCAGAGCTAGGCGGGCCACCGCGCCCATGAGATTTGTGCGACTCCGAGCGCGGCGAGCGGGCTTCCCATTCGTAGTCGCTTGGAGCAACATGACTACGTTTCCACGTCAGCGCCCCAACTCATCTTGGACAATCGATGGTCGCTTAGCGATTAGCGCGAGCAGCACACGAGCTGGTCCCACTGGCCGCCGGCGGCCCTGCTCCCAATTCTTGAGCGTTCCCAGCCGGACACCAATGCTCCGCGCAAAATCCGGTTGGGACATCCCCGTCCTACTACGTATCGCGACAAAATCGGGAGCGGACACCTCAATTCGATGCGCGGTGAATCCAGCACGTTCGCCGTTCACATACGCTTGAGCGTCTTCAAGTCCGATCGTGATCTTGTCGAACGCTTTGGTCATGAATCTGTCCTATAGCTCGGAAAACCCGACCTCGCGGCTTCGATCAACGGCGTCTCAATCGGACTTCAGCTTCTGACGAATCAACTCGGCGGTGTTCTCGGCCATTAGGGTCGACGAGTCCTTTGAGAAATGCACGTTGCCGGGCCGAATGTGAGGGATGTTCTTGTCCCTGATGAATGAGTTCATGTCATCGATCTCAATCCCCCGACGATCAATCACTTCCCGCGCGGCCTTGTTGTACTTAGGCAAGTCCGCCGGAACCCGCCCTTGAGACCCGTCCGGTACCGGTGTGGTGGGCCGCCAGATCAGTTTGGCACCAGTCTGTCTGAGTCGTAGGACCAGCTTCTCCAAATTCTCTGCGTACTCACCCACTGTGCTGACCTGCTTGCCTTCGGGAGGAAGGGCTAGCTTCCCATCTGCATCGACATACTTGAGGTCATGCAGGCCCCAGTTGAAGTGGATCAGATCCCACTTCCCCTCCCCAAGCCACTGATCAATGGCCTCAAGCCCCTTCCAGGTGTGTGCGCAGTTCGTCGGCGGGCGATGGACGTTGGCGATTCCTTTGAGCGCCGCGCGCAGTGGCAGGGTATAACCGATCGAAATCGAGTCTCCAATGATCAGCACTCGTGGAAGCGCAGGATTATCGACGATGGGCTGGAACTCAGGCCTGGGAGCCTGTTGACCGGCGGCGGCCGTGACCAACAGGGCAGCCCCTAGAGTGATGCGGCCCAGAGAAGAAACGACTCTCGAGCCAAGATTCCTGTTCGTAATGGCTTGGAACAACATGATCACCTCTTAACGCAAGATTTCACTGCACCTGATCGTCCGTTGCAGACAGTAGAGTCCCTTCCGCGGCTTCAGCACCGGGAAGCGCAGCCTCCCAGCCGTCTTTCAGGACGGTGGCAAGACTGTCCATGGTGGGCTGATGCTCTGGACTGCCGGCTAGGTTGTCGTACTCCTTGGGGTCACTGGCCAAATCGTACAGTTCGAACTCCGGGTCGGCATCGCCCTGAAGCGGTGTCCACTCCGTATAGCGGAAGCGGGCTGTGCGCACCGACCGGCCATGAGCGCCGTTTCTTTGCACCTCGGAGAAAATCGCGCTCTTCCACGGAACGTCCGGGGCTTCCAGTACTGGGCGGAAGCTCGTGCCCTCCAGTCCTTCGGGAGTCGGCAACCCGCACAGGTCGGCAAGGGTGGGATAGAGGTCAACAAGTTCGACCAAAGCACTGGTAGCCCTGCCCGAGACTCCGCCCGGCACCCTCACGATCAGGGGGACTCTGGTCGATTCCTCGAACTGCGTGTGCTTGCGCCACAACCCGCCGTGCTCGCCGAGATGGAAGCCATGGTCGCTGACGAAAACCACAATCGTGGACTGTTCTAAGCCGAGCTCACCCAACTCCTCCATCAGCAGCCCGACTTGGACATCGATCAGCGTGATTGTCGCGTGGTAGGCGGCGATCGCTTGGCGCACCTGCTGCTCGCTGTGGTCCGAGTCTTCAGGGTAGTTGCCCAGTGCCGGGGCCGGAATGTCATCGATGTCGTCAGCCGGTTCGTCCGGCGGAACGACCCCCGCGACCGGGTGCTGCTCGAAGAATTCCTTGGGCGCGACCCACGGTTGGTGCGGCTTGTGGAAGCCCGCCGCGATGAAGAACGGCTTGTCGCGCTGTTCACGCAAGAGTTCAATCACGCGCCGCGTGGTCTGCCCATCCGGAGTCTCGGCTTCGGTCTCGCCGGTGGCCCGCCAGCTCAGAGGCATCCCCGTGGGACGGTTGAGGTGTCCTAGGATTTCAGCCCGCGAGAGGCCGTCGTCGGCCCCGCCTATCCACGTGTTGTCGCGAACTTCGGAATGGTCCACTCCCGGAAGGTAGTGTTCGCGGCGAGCGGCATTCTCCGAGATATCCCACTCCACGGCAGCCTCGTATCTGCCGTGGGCTACCTTCCCCACCCTTGCGGTGAAGTATCCCTGTGCGCGGAAATACTCCGGCAGCATTACGACGTCTCCTAGGTGTGTGCGTGGCTCTACGAAATTGCCGTAGACATTCGTAGTAGCTGGCCTCCGGCCGCTGAGGAAAGATGTCCGGGACGGGTTGCAGATGGGGTCCTGAGCGTAGGCCCTGTCAAAACGCACCCCTTGGGACGCAAGCCGGTCGATATTGGGGGTCTTGGCGGTCGGATAGCCGTCGTACGTGCCCAGCGCTACGTTCAGATCGTCGACGACGATGAAGAGCACATTTGGCCGTTCTCGCAAACCTGCCGTCTCGGATGGCGAACATGCCACCACGAACAAGCAGAGGCACAGCGCAGCGAGCACGGCAAACTGTGACGGAGGGAATTGGCGAGGAATTCGACGTTGACGCATGATTGTTCGATGACTGTCCTGCGCAGGTCAACCCGAGCGCGGTCCGAACCTATGATAAGTCCGGTGTGCGTCACCGGGCTCAGCGAGTTTCAGCTAAGAGGGTCCGAGGCGGATGCAATGTGAAAACACGACCAAGCGCATTTGAGCTGCCGTGAGGCGGATATTAGGTTCCGTGTGGCATGACGTAGCCGATCCCCGCAAGGTTCGGCAGGTCTTGATGACTACGCAAACACTTCTCTCAGGCTTACATTGCGGGACGGGAGTGGCCGATGGGCACATAGTGCCGAGGGTGGCCGATCCCCTCATGGGTGCGTCAGAGTTGCCAAGGCTTTGTTGGGCGTGTGCTTTGTAGGGAATCGAATAATCCAGGCAACGGAACGCCGCAATCCCTGCAGCGCCGTTAAAGCCATAATGGAGGATCGGACCACAGGGCCCACTACGAATCACGGCCAAGCCGACCTGAATTTGGCAATCCCAGCCCGACCCTCGGGGCGAGACCAACCGCCCTCTGGGGTTCACAAGACATGGCACGCAAGCTGCAAACCATTTTTTTGATCGGCCCGGCCGGACGCCTCGAAGCGTTGCTCGAAGAACCCGAAGCGCCCGATCGGATTGAGCGGACCGTCATCATCTGCCACCCCCACCCTCAATACGGCGGGACGATGCACAACAAGGTCGTCTTTCGCATGGCCAAGGCTGCGCGCAGCATGGGGGCGGCGGTACTCCGATTCAACTTCCGCGGTGTGGGAGCGAGTTCTGGCACGTATGACGGTGGCCGAGGCGAACAGGACGATCTCAGAGCGGCAATGCAGTATATGCACGAACGCTATGCGGGCATCTCCCTGACCGTTGGGGGCTTCTCATTCGGATCAAGGGTCAGCCTGCCGGTGTGCTGCGGCGATCCGACCGTGGAACGGATCATCGCCGTGGGGACGCCAGTGAATCGCGGTGACATGAGTTTCCTGAAGGCATGCGGGTGCCCGAAGCACTTCGTGCATAGCACGCAGGACGAGTACGGCTCACGGGCCAACATGGAGCAAGTCTTCGCCATGGCGGGCCATCCCAAGCAACTGACTTGGGTCGAGGCCAGCGATCACTTTTTCTCGGATGCCCTAGACTCGCTGGAGGATGCCGTGCGCCAAGCGCTCGGCTAGACCGTGCACGATGAAGTTCGCAATCTACGGTGCCGGTGCTGTGGGTGCGTTCTTAGGTGCCCGGCTGCTAGAGAACGGACAGGAAGTCCACTTCATCGCACGCGGAGCAAACTTGGACGCCCAGCGGGAGCGCGGCCTCGTGATTCGCAGTGAAGTATTTGGCGAGAAGCGCTACGAAGTGCAGGCCACTTCATCCGCTGCTAAGGTCGGTCCTTCAGACTATGTGCTCTTGGCGGTCAAGGCCAGTGCTCTAACCCAGATCGCGCCGTTCGTAGAACCACTGAAAGGCTCGAATACAACATTCGTCTCGACCCAGAACGGCTTGCCGTGGTGGTATTTTCATGGCGTCCCTGGTGACGACACACCCATCGAGTGCGTCGACCCCGGCGGTGTGATCGCGCACCATGTCCCGGCCCAGCTGGTCGTGGGAGCGATCGTCTATATCTCAACATCCATGTCCGGTCCCGGAGTCGTGGAGCACAGTTCCGGCGTACGTCTGGCGCTAGGAGAACCGTCCGGGGAGCGTACGGAGCGTATCCGCCTGCTGTCATCAGCACTGCGAGACGCTGGGATTAAAGCGCCGGTGCGCAACAACATCCGCCATGAACTGTGGGTCAAGCTCATGGGCAACGCTGCCTTCAATCCCCTCAGCGCCTTGACACGGAAGACACTGGCGGACCTGACCGGTTCCCCCCACGGCTTGCGCTTGATCGAAGCAATCATGGACGAAGTGCGTCAGGTGGCGTCCGCCGTGGGCGTGCAGATCGCCCTCTCGAACGAACGCCGCATCGCCGGGGCCCGCGCGGCGGGATACCATAAACCATCCATGCTCCAAG
Organism: Bryobacterales bacterium; assembly: GCA_965207255.1. Classification (GTDB taxonomy): domain Bacteria; phylum Acidobacteriota; class Terriglobia; order Bryobacterales; family UBA6623; genus VXMF01. Next base: position 6,165,253 of record OZ242276.1, read on the forward strand.
ACTTGGAGCACGGGCGCGTTGCCGAATTGGATGCGCTGCTCGGCGCGGTGCTGGAACTCGCCGACAGGTACCACGTTTCCGCACCGACACTTAGAGTGATCGATACGGCCTCCAGACTGCTCTTCCAACAGGCGTCCGAGCCGGTGTCCTGAATCTCAGGGACGTCTCCGAGGCGCCAAAGCTGACCAGAGCCTCAGACCATGCTGCATTGGGATCATCCGCAGGTGCGCGAACTCATCCGCCTCGCCGTAGCCGAGGACGTTGGTTCTGGCGACGTTACTACCGACGCCTGCGTACCCTTGCAGTCGCAAGGCATGGGTTATTTTCTGCCGAAGCAGGACTTAACTCTGGCCGGCACCGAACTTCTGCCAATCATCTTTCACCAAGAGAAGATCGAAGTTCTGGAGAGCGATGGCACGCATTTGCCCATGGGCAAGGTCTTTGCCCGGGTAAGTGGCTCGACCCGACGACTGCTGACGTTGGAGAGGACCGCGTTGAACTTCCTGCAAAGGACTTGCGGCGTTGCCACCATGACGAGTCGGTTCGTCGAGGCGATCGAAGGAACAGACTGCACGCTTCTGGACACGCGCAAGACCAGCCCGGGCATGCGCGTGCTCAACAAGCTGTCCGTCCGGGCGGGCGGCGGAAGAAATCACCGCCTGGGACTCTTTGATGCAGTGCTGATCAAGAACAATCACGTTGATGCCGCAGGCAGCATCACGCAAGCGGTTGAGAACTGTCGGTCTTCTGGTCGGACTATCGAGGTCGAGGTTCGTGATCTGGCAGAGTTGGACGAAGCGCTTCGCTGTGGAATCCGCCATGTCCTGCTAGACAATTTCTCCCCCCGACAGGTCGCCCGTGCCGTCGAACGCGTGGCTGGCCGCGCGAAGTTGGAAGTATCTGGAAATGTGCTGTTGGAGACGGTCCGAAATTATGCCGAAGCCGGAGCCGACTATATTTCCGTTGGGGCGCTAACCCACTCCGCGCCGGCGGCGGACATCAGTTTCAGGCTGGAGTGAATCGGAGGCTGCTACGAAGGTCTTGCGGCTGCGCGTGTGCCTCAACCCCAACTCGGTTAACACAGGCGCAATGTTCTCTGACGGCGGCCAACGCCACCAATAGGCAACCACCACGGCCCAATAGGCCGTAGCTCGCAGCCATGGAAATCTCCAAAATGCTGACTCTTGGTGCCATTCGATAGTCGACCACACGGCAAGCGCGAAAAATGCGACAAGAGAGGTCTTGTCACCTAGGCTCCCGCGGCGCCAATGAGTCAGCCAAGCCGATCCCTCCGGTTCGATCCTCAGACTTCGGCACATCAGGCGAGGCAGTGAGATGCTTGATGGCGTCGTAACAGCTCTAGGAACAGAGGGTTAGGTGCTCTCTCCGCTCAGAGCAGAGCACTTGACCAGCCGCAATATCATTCGATCTAGGTTGTCAGGAATTCTAAATTTGGCCTTTTTCTATCTCGCGAGCCGCTGAGAGGCCGGCAGCAAGAGACCAGTTTTTGGGCCTTGACTTTGCCGGCAGCACTTTCAAACATAAAGTGTGGCCCCCGTTTCCAATTCCCGAGTGCTCGAGTCCCTTCTGGACCGCTTCCAACAAACCGCCGGCACCCTGCCCGACCCTCGCAAAGGTTCCAACAAGCGCTATGCCGTCGCCGATGCCGCGGCCTGCGCCCTCGCCACGTTTTTCTTCCAGTGCCCCTCCTTCCTCGACTTCCAGCGGCGCTTGTTCGAGCAGTCCGCCCGCTCCAACTGCCACGCGCTGTTCGGCGTGAGCAAGATTCCCAGTGACAATCACATTCGGAATCTGCTCGATGATCTCGACCCCGCGCTGTTCGCCGACCTCTTCCCCCTGTGTCTCGACACCCTCCGCGAGCAAGGCGGCCTCGACCCCTTCCTGCGTCTCGGCGGGCGCGTGTGCATCGCCCTCGACGGCATCCAGTTCCAGTGCTCGGACACGATCCATTGCGAGCAGTGCTCCACCCGCCATGTCGGCAAGCACAAAACCAAGCAGTTCTTCCACACCATGCTCTCAGCCAGCGTGGTGGCCGATGGCCACAACCGCGTCCTGCCGCTCATGCCGCTGTTCGTCCAGCCCCAGCATGAGCCCGCCGCGCAGTGCCCGGAGTTGACCGAAGAGCAGCGCAAGCAGGATTGCGAGCGCAACGCTGCCAAGCGCTGGCTGCCCGCCTACCTGCCCGCTCTGCGGCCCTACCGACCGGTCCTGCTGGGCGACGATCTGTACTGCTGCCAGCCCATCTGCAGCCTCGTCGCCGAGCTCGAAGCGGACTTCCTGTTCATCTGTAAGCCCAGCAGCCACAAGACGTTATACGAACAGCTCCCCAAGCGCCGCATCTGGTCCAGCGGCTGGCTGCAGACCCGCAACCAGCGCAAGCAGGTCGAGCAGCATCGCTACCAGTGGAGAAACAACGTGCCCGTGCGCGCTGGTGCTGACGCCCTCAAGGGCACCTGGATTGACTTCGAAATTTGGCGCAAAGGCGAGCGCACCTACCACAATTCGTTCTTCACCAGCCTCAAGGTCACCGCCGACAACGTGGCCGAGATCGCGCGGGTAGCGCGCGCCAGATGGAAGATCGAGAACGAGCAGTTCAATTGCTTGTCGCGCCAGGGCTACAACCTCAAGCACAATTTCGGGCACGGCCGCCAGGGTCTGGCCAATCTGCTCGCCACGCTGAACCTGTTCGCCTTCGCGCTGCATGCGGTGCTGGACTGCGTCTGCGAGCTGTGGCGGCAAGGCCGGAAGCGCCTCGGTACCCGGCGCAATTTCTTCGCGACCCTGAAGTTCCTCACGGAGTGGTTCTGCTTCCCCAGTTGGACCGCCCTGTTGGAGACCGTCGTGCGCAAGCGCCCGCCACCGCCCGCGGCCGGGCTGCCCGCGGGCGCCCCCTGACGAGGCAACCTGCCCGCCATCCTGCCAGCGCCAGGCTTCTCTTGCAGAGGCCCTCAGCCGGGGTGCGTCGCGGCCAGTCCAGGACCGCCTCAGAGCCGCTGCCACACGACTCACAGCCTCGGATGCCGAGTCCACAGCCGTCCGCTCACCCCGCAACCGGTTCCAACGGCGCACGCAAACGCTCCCAGATTCCACCCCACACGAGTCAGCCTACCTATTTTGAGAATTGCTGCTAGGTTGTCCAGTCTTTCCGGTTGCAGGTTGCCCTCCGAGCGCCAGCCACTGCCCGGCAAGTTAGCTTTGCCCTTCGGTCCGCGCCAGAGCATGCCGCAGGAGCCAAAGGCTTCGTCAGCCTCCGGCCGCCGCGACGGCTGCGCTGGCGCCAGCAATGGACGCCCCCGAGACGGTATGCGGCCTCCTCCGGGCCCTGTCCGGGCTAAGTTGCACCGCCCGTGCAGCGAGTTTACCGACACGTGCCTGCGCCGCATTACTCATTACCATTCAGCGACTGTTCCCAGCTGACCCTCACACAGCCTCACCCGGCGGCAGTCGCAGCCCAATCACACGACAACCTAAATCGAACGATCGCGGTAGGGAAGCTGATTGCTCAACTCTCCCCGCGCAGATCCGGACGGGCGCGCTAGCGCATCCGGCTCCTGCCTTCGGTTTTGACGGTGAATCGCTCGGTAGGCCATGGATGCGCGATCTGTGGTTGCGGCCACAGCCGTGCACAGATACGCTCCAAGCGTTCCCAAGTGAAGCGGTCCTTCTGTGATCTCCTGCGGAGTATCTTCATCCAGATCCGTTTCAGGTGGTATACGAACGCTTTTAGCGACCGGCTGCTGGTCGGCACGGCATAGTAATTCAACCAGCCGCGCAGCACCTGTCCCAGCCAGCGCCCGGTCTGCCATACGTCATCGTGCATCCGGCGTCGCAGGGCTTCGCGCAGGGCTTGCAGGGTCCGTCTCATTCGCTTCCCGACGGGTTTCCGCCCCAGTCCGAATCGTCCGTTCCGCTTCTTCCGACAATAGTGCGTGAAGCCTAGGAAGTCGAACGTTTCCGGTTTCCCCGCCCCTCGTTTCCGGCGGTTCGCCTGAGCAAACCGTCCGAACTCGATCAGGCGGGTCTTCTCCGGGTGCGTCCGCAGGCCGAATTGCTCGAATCTATCCTGCACGTCCTTCAGAAACCGTTCTGCGTCTTCGCGGTGCTGCGCCGCCACCACATGTCGAGTCGCCCGGGGGAATCACACCCCCGGGCGCTCACAGCACCGGACGTGAACGTCTCCGCTCATCCGGCTCTTCCCAACCAGCCTTGCCCGTACAGCAGTCGCCAGTGCGCGAACAGTCCTCCGTCGCGCCGCGCGATGCGGCGCAACCAGTGCGCCGCTCTCCGCCAGTGACCGCGCAAGCGTTTGTACTTGCGCGTTGCCCACCTCACGAGTTTCCGGTCGATGTGGCGCAGGGTGGGGTACAGTGCCGACTTATAGTAGGCCCCGTAATAGTTCACCCAGCCGCGGATCGCCGCATTGAACATACACGCCAGGTCGGTCAGGGACTTGTCGCTGCGACAGGGCAGCTTCCAGCTCCGCACCTCCCGGCGGATGGCCTTCGCCGACTTCCCGCTCACCGCCGGACTGAAGTTCACGAAGTATTCGCCCTTCCAGTTCTTCGACCTTCGGGGCCGGAACGCGTATCCCAAGAACTCAAACGTTGTCACCGGGTGTGTCCCGGTGCGGTCTCCATCCTCGCAATACACCACCTTCGTCTTCTCCGGGTGCAACTCCAGCCCGCACTCTGCCAGCCGTCGCTGCAAGGCCGCTTTCAGGTAGTCCGCCTGGGCTTTCGACCGGCAGTGGCAGACGATGTCGTCCGCGTACCGTTCGAACGGGATGTTGGGAAACTCCCTTCTCATCCATGCATCAAAGGCATAGTGCAGGAAGAGATTTGCGAGCAGTGGACTGGCCACGCCGCCTTGCGGCGTGCCCTTGTCTCGTGCCTCGCGCCTCCCATCCGGCATCTCCACCTCGGCTCGTAGCCAGCGTTCAACGTACAGCAGGATCCAGCGTTCCCGCGTGTGGCGGCGCAACGCTTTCAGCATCAGGGAGTGGTCGATGTTATCGAAAAATCCCTTGATGTCAAGGTCTAGAACCCAGTCGTTGTGCCAGCACCGCTTGCGCGCCTGCCCGATCGCTTGATGCGCCGATTTGCCCGGCCTGTAGCCGTACGAGTCGGGGTGGAAATGCCGCTCCAACTCCGGTTCCAGAACCTGCTTCACTACCATCTGGGCGACCCGGTCCGCTACCGTGGGAACCCCCAGCGGCCGGATTCCTCCGCCCTCCTTGGGAATCTCCACGCGCTTCACCGGTGGCGGCATGTAGCTGCCGGACGCCATCCGATTCCACAGCTTGTAGAGGTTGTCCCCTACATCCCGCTCGAAATCTTCCAGTGTCTGGCCGTCCACGCCTGCCCCGCCCTTGTTGGCCTTCACTCGCTTGTACGCTTCCCACACCTGACGTTTGGTGACGGGAAACGGCTTGGCTGGGGTCATGAGAGTCCTCCCGTTGCCGGTTGCTCCCTTGGCCCCAGCCGGTTGGGGCGGCCCCTTCGCTCCGGTTCGATTACCGAACCCTCAGCGCTACTACGGGCCACTCCGCCCCTGCGCACCGCCTCGGTACTCTCCCGCTCACGGTTCTGCCGCTTGCGGTTCTCCCTTAGCATCAGTGCAACAGGTTCCCACGTTCCACACAGAAGCCCGGATCGTGTTCCCGCCGCCTTTATGCCGGACGCCGACCGGGCAGTAAGCAGGTACCCCCCGACCTTGTCCCGGAGTAACGACTGCCCCCCGGTTTTGACGCCGTCCCTACGCTTTCGACACCTCATCAGCGGTTCACTTGCGTTCGGCTCCACGATCCATACCTGACCGGGTCTACGCCCGGCCTTTTCCTAGCTCGCTCACCACCACACCTCTTAAGTGCAGCAGCAGTAGGTGGTTTGCAGCCTCCGCCTGCACGGCGGCTGCGGAGGGTCTTCCTCCATCTCCTGTGCAGCACAGCTGCACGGGGAGCTTGCGCTCCCCTGCGTGCCTTCGTGGCACACAGTCGTCGGCGTAGCGCACGATGTACACCTCGCCGCGGGCCGCTTGCTTGCGCCATTTCCGATCCATCCACAGGTCCAACACGTAGTGCAGGTACATATTCGCCAGCACGGGCGATATGATCGCCCCTTGCGGACTGCCCTTGCCCGTGTCGCTCCATTGGCCATCTTCCATGGTGCCCGCGCGCAGCCACCTGCCGATCAGCCGGATTACCCGCCGGTCTCCGATGCGATGTTCCAGAAACCGGATCATCCAATCTCTGTTCATTTCGTCGAAGTACTTGCGGATGTCGCAGTCGACGATCCAGCTGACCTTGTGCCGTTCGATGACGTAGGCCAGTGCGTCGAGCGCATCGTGCGCCCCCCGCCCCGGCCGGAATCCATAGCTGAATCCTAGAAATTCCTCTTCGTAGATAGGGTTCAGAACCACGTCTACCATGGCGCGTTGGACGATCTTGTCTTCCAGCGCCGCGATGCCCAGCGGTCTTTCTCCGCCGTCCGGCTTCGGGATCTTCACCCGCCGCACCGGCACCGCTTGGTACGTTCCCTGCTGGACCCGTTGCCATAGGTCGTGTAGTTTCCCGTCCAACCCTTGCTCGTAGTCCGTCCACTTCACCCCGTCCACCCCCGCTGCCGCGTCCCGCTTTAAGCGGCGGTACGCCGCCTCTAAGGCTTCCGGCGTGATGTGGTGCAGTAACGCTGTCAGTCGCTCTTTCGGATTCCTCCTCACAAATTCCCGTATCCGGTCCGCCGCCTGTGACACGGCCTTCCGACGCTGCGTTCGGCCCGTGCTTTGGCTTTCCAGATTCCCGTTGGCCGGAGGCCTTCGCTCCTCTGCATCCGCCACGCCTTGCGGCGCTTTGTTCTGCATTCTCTGCACTACTATGCCTCCGTCTGACTCCTCCGCCCGTCCATCTCCGGCTTCGGCATTACTTGCCTTCCCGGAGCGATCCTGCGGGCGACCCCGCAGGATGGCGCGGAGGCCTCCCAGGTCCCGGCCAAAGGCTTGCGTGCGTGCCTGTGTTCTCCGACGCCGCGAAGCCGGTGCAGCCCTCGCCATGGCGGTCTGCCCCGTGTTGCCTTCAACGTTACATACCGTCTCGGCACTCCGGTTCTCTTTTTTCGGCGCTCAATCGCACTGCCCACACGTACCGCTACCGACGCTTCACCCCTACCCTCGCGGGTAGCGGCGCACGGCTCGCGGAGGATCGTGTCTTGGCTATGTCTTCGATCCAAGGGACTTTCACCCTCTGCCTTTCTGCCAGTTAGCCTGGCGCACGTGTAACGAAGTCTGATCCTAGGCTGCATGTCCGAGGCCACGCTCCCAATATGCTACCAGCTTCGAATAGCGCTGCCGGGGCCGATGTCATCCCTCGTGGAGCACCTCAACAGGGTCGAGGCCGGCTCCGATTCGTGCCGGATACAGTCCTGCAATGACGCTCGCGGCGAAGATCAGCGTTGTCGCGGCCAGCAATAGGCCGACCGGCCAGTGAAACTGGATCGTCCAGCCGAACGATTGCTTGTTGATCACCTTGATCAGAATCACCGAAAGCGCTCCTCCCAACCCGAGACCGATCATGTTCGAAAGCAGTCCCAGCACACCCGCTTGGGCCAGCACCAGATCGCGAACCTGCTTCTTCGTCGCACCTAGGATCCGCAACACACCTAGGTCGGTCTTGCGGTCTATGACCAAGGTCAGCAAAGCGCCTGCCATGCCCAGGATCGCCACTATGATCGCGACCAATTCCAGCGCATAGGTGATGGCAAACGTGCGGTCAAATACCTGATTCGCCCGTTCACGGAGTTCGCGGTTGCGTGCGACCCGCACTCGACGACCGGCCACGGCCTGAATAATCTTGGACCTCGCCGCTTCGAGGTCGGAACCATCGGCAAGATACACAGCCGCGCTGGTCAGCTGTTGGTCGGGCAGGAATTCCATCAGCACATCGCGATGCCCGATGACGTAGCCTTGCTCGGCCGAATAGTCGTAGTAGACCGCCGCCACTTCAAACCGTTCCGCACCATCGCCGATCGGGAGGGCCACCGTGTCGCCCACCTCAAGACCGTGCTTGTTACTGAATGGCTCGCTGATAATCACGCTCTTGGTGGAGACCAGTTGCTTGGCAATAGTTGGAATGTCCGGTCCATGCAAGATCTGCATCTGGGATCGGCCGGGATGGACACGGAAATCCGCAAGTGCGAGGTTGGCGGGTAGCCCGCCATAGCTGATCGAGTACCGACGGAAGCGGTCCACGGCGTCGACTTCGGGCAACGCTTCGACCAGACCCGCAACCTCCTCAGAAAACGTGGCTGAGTCCTCAGTGCCGAGAGATTCCCCAGACCGAATGTACAGGTCGGCCCGCAGCTGGTTGCCCATCCACACGGCCAAAGTGTCACGCAAGCTGCCAACCATGATCCCGACGCTGGCCATCATGGCTGTCGCAACCGCCATCGCCGCTACGATGACCGATGTGCGCTTGAGAGACTGCGACAGGATTTGCACTCCCAGCATCGGCGCGACTCCGAACAGGCGGAGCACCGGGCCCGTCACATGCCGCAGACAGAATCGGGCGACGAACGGCACGAGCATCGCCGCCGCCCCTATCAGGCACACGGCTGCTGCGAATCCCCCGTAAGGGAGTCGGTCCCAAGCTGGCACGAAGCACAGTGCCGCGGCTAGGCCGCCAAGCACCGCTGCTCGTATCGCCCACACGCTTCGCGTGGCCGCGACCGCATACTCTTCCCTGCCCTTTGCCATCGCTTCGACCGGTGCGACAGACGAGGCTTCCCGTGCAGGCCGCCAGGCCGCGAGCATGGACACTCCGATGCCTGCAAGTCCAGCGACTAGGAAAGCCCACGGGCGGAACATGATCTCTCCCGGCTGGCTGCCGACATAGAGCGTCGTCACCGTCCGTCCCATCAGCTCCACCGCGCCCACCGCCAGCGCACGTCCTAGGACCAGTCCGGCCAGCGTTCCCAGGAGGCCTAGGAGTCCCGCCTCGGCGAGAAATCCCCACTGGACTGTTCGAGCTGGCATGCCAAGTGCTCGTGCCGTCCCGATCTGGCTTCGCCGCCGCACCACCGATACTGAGATCGTGTTGTAGATCAGGAATGCGCCAACGATTAGCGCGATATAACTCAATACTCGAAGATTCCACTGGAACGAATTGAGAAGCTTACGGTTCTGTTGCGTCCTTGTACCCGCAGCGCTCACCGCTGCCGCCGCTGGGAGGTGGTCCTTGAGCAATGCCTCCCAGTCGGTTCCGTCACCTTCCGGAACATGGACATAGATGCGGTCAAGGATCCCTGTCCGGCCCAGCAGCCGCTGCGCCAGCGCAATATCCATCACAACCATGCTTGTGAGCGCCTCTTCGAGCCCATCCTGCCCTCCAAGCAAGCCCAGCACGGTGAACGACTCGACCTGGTCGTTGATAGCTAGATCAATCCGCTCCCCGGCTCGTTGCCCAAGCGACGCTGGGATCCAGACGACCCGCTCGTCGTCAAATTCACCGACGCTCGGCTTTGAAAGGTCAATGCTGCCCAAGACGCGCTGGTCCCCGACTAGGTCCACTCCAAACAACGGCAGACGCTCCCCAGTGGACTCCACCACGGCATACCCTTCGATGCGAGCCGAGAATCGCTGCGGCCCTGGCAGCCGGACCAAGTCCCCGAAGACTGCGTCGGGGATTCCGCCGACTTGCGAGATCTCGTAGTCGGCGCTGTCTTGCAGCGACTCAAGCGAGGACTCGAAGGAACCAACGGATGCCGCTCCGGCCAAGTCGATCGCCACGACCACCGCCACTCCCAACGCGACGCACGCGGCGGTCAATGCGGTACGCAATGGCTCCCGTATCAGGGGCCTGCAAATCAGGCGATAGAGCAGCAGCATGTGGTTCATGGGGTTCTGGATTTGTAGCTGGCTCTAGTGAGAATGCTTGTTCCTCCCCACAAGTGCCTTGTAGGTAACGGTTTCGTGCAATTCCGATCTCTCAGCCAAGCGATGCAAGACTCCTCGGGCATGCCGCGCCTCGGGTCGGTTGAACCGGAACGTGAACTCATCCAGATATGACTGTAGATGTTTCGACCCGCTGCCTCCATGATAGGCACCCATAGGCCAGCGCTTGAGGAGCGAGATGGCGATGTGGGCATCGGGGAACTCCGCGCCTCCCGGGCATGCATCGTCCACTTTCGCTGTGACCACTGAGTTTGTGCCCTTGAGTGGCACGATCGCGGCGCACAACCTCGGTATTTCTACCGCACTCGGCGGGAAGCGGTCTGCACCCCAACTGGCCCCCTTCTGAGCGTCAGTTTCGCAATTCGGGAGGAACCGTCCATGGAGCAAAGCTTTGTGGACTCACCAGGCTTTTTCGGCCGAATGTCGAAAATCCAGGGGCCAAGGCAGCGAAGCCCCTAGACCGGGCCTATACTGAGCCCGCAAGACAATCGCACAGCAAGTAGCGGCCGTTCGGCATCTACTTGAAAATCGGAGGACCACATCATGCGATCCAGAATTCCAAGCGCTTGGTTCACCGTGCTGGCTGTCGTCGCTGTCGCGGTGCCGCCAGTATTCAGCCAAGCAGACACCGCCCAGATATCGGGCTACGTTCGCGACGCGAGTCAGGCAATCATTCCCGGCGCCGTCGTGACCATCACGAACGAGGCAACACAGCTTACCCGGCAAGTCGAGACCAACGAGAACGGCTACTTCGTCGCCTTGGCCCTGACTCCGGGCTTTTACACAATTGCTGCCGAGTCGGAAGGCTTCAAGCGCAGCGTACGAACGCAGGCCAAGCTCGACGCCAACATCGCCATGCAGGTCGACATGAGCCTCGAGATCGGCGAGGTCACGGAGTCGATCGAAGTCGTGTCCGAAGCTGTCCAACTCCAGTCGGAGACCGCGACGGTAGGGCGGCTGGTCGAGGAGACGCAGATCAAGAACATCGTCTTGAACGGGCGGAACCCGCTGTTCCTAGCGCTGCTAAAGCCCGGCGTGACATCCAGCCGCAACATCGGGAGCTTTAGGTTCGGCTTGGACAGTGGCAACTTGTCGATCAATGGCTCGCGACGGCAAGACAACATCATCTCGTTCGACGGGGCCGTCAACATGCGCACGCGCTCGAACGGTACGAGCGTCGGAACGGCGGACCTTGAGACTGTCCAAGAGATCCAGATTCTGACGGCAAACTACGCCGCCGAGTACGGCCGTGGGATGGCCGGGCAAATCCGATTCGTTACCAAGAGCGGTGGGTCTGAGTTCCATGGCAGTTTCTACGAATACTTCCGGAATAACGCGCTGGACGCGAATACCTGGTCACGCAATCGAGCCGGCCAGCCTCGCGAAGCGGAGCGATTCAACCAGTTCGGGTATGTCCTGTCCGGCCCGGTGGCTACCAAGAACCGCACGCAGAGCAAGATGTACTGGCTGTGGAGCCAAGAGTGGGTGAGGCGCCGCCGCGAACGGACGTCGATCCAGACCTTTCCGCTTCCCGCCATGCGCACCGGGGACTTTTCCGCCCTGCTCTCGCCCGACAACACGTTCTTCGGGCGGACCCGCGAGGTGCTGGATCCCGATACCGGGACGCCGTTCGCCAACAACATCATTCCAATGGCCAGGCTGAGCCGGAACGGTACGGGGCTGCTTTCGGCCTATCCCGACCCCACTCCCGGATTTCAGGAAGGCACGCGGAACTTCATCCAGACGCGCCCGCAGCCTGCGGACCAGCGCAAGGACACGTTGTCGATTGACTACAACCCGGCCGAGAAACAGAATTTCCGCTTCCGGCTTCAGAACTACAACTACTTTGAGCCGGAGGCCTTCCGCGGCGGGACCGACCGAGCCACCCGGACGATCGATCGCCCCAACCGGACGTATACGCTGAACCACATCTGGTCGATCTCGCCGACCCTGATCAACGAAATGCTGGCCTCGGTCAGTTATGACCGCGTATACCTGGAAGTGCCGGTGACTAGCCGCCTTGACCGGGGCACATACGGGATCGATTACCCGTACATCTATCCAGAGCGAAAGGAAATCCCGATCAAGATCCCTACGATCAACATCCAGAACTTCGGACGTGTTGATGGCGGCCCCTACCCGGCTTTCTCGTCGGGCCCCATCTACCAGATCTCCAACAACCTGACGCGCATCTTCGGCAACCACTCGCTCAAAGTCGGCGGCCGGTTCGAGCGGGCCGGCCAGAACGACTTCGACCAGATTAATGTCGCCGGCGTTCCGGGCGGAACCAACAACCAGAACGGTCGCTTCGTATTCGATGACCGCCGGCTGGGAGCACCGTCCAGCGGCGTGGCGGTCGCCAACGCGGCGTTGGGTCTTTTCTCGACTTACGCCGAGATCGGCCAGCGCGCATACACTCCCTACCGCGGAATCATGGGCGAGTTCTTCGTGCAGGATTCGTGGAAGGCGACATCGAAGCTCCGCCTCGAGTTCGGAGTGCGCTATTCCATCATGACGCCGTACTTCTACAGCCTCTGGCGCAACATGGCGGTCTTCGACCCGGCCAGCTATGACCCGTCCCAGGCCGCCGTCCTCGATCCGGCCACGGGCAACGTGATCAGCGGTGACCGCTTCAACGGCGTTAGGATCCCGGGCAAGGGCTGGCCTGACGCAGCCAGGGGACGGGTCGCAATCGCCGATTCCGGAGAGTTCGACCACCTCTTCACAGGCGGCAGCAAGTACTGGGGCCAAGTTCAGACCAAAGAGTTCCAGCCTCGCTTCGGCATGGCCTACCGGATCAACGAGCGTATGGTGATCCGGACCGGCCTCGGACGCTACCTCGCCCGGCCGGGCGTCGCGGACAATGTCTTCCTTGGCGGCAATCCGCCCTTCCAGCCCATGGTGTCTGTGTCAGCGGGTGTCGCGGACGAACCGGGCGCCGGTGAGGCGACTGGATTCCCGCAGTTTTTCATGACGCAAGATCCGGTCTATCGGATTCCGGCCTCGTACATGTGGAATGCCACATTCCAGCGAGAACTCGGCTTCAACACGCTGCTGGAAGTGGGCTACGTCGGACGCACGGCCACCCACATGGAGCGGGTGCGCGACATCAACCAGCTTCCGGTCGGAACGACGCAGCGTCCGGAGAACGCGGGTATCAATCCGAATTTCCTGCGACCGTACAAGAGCTTCGCCAACATCATCTTCGGCGAGAATGCAGCACGCTCGGAATACAACGGGCTGCAGTTCAACGTCACGCGCCGTTTCCGGAAGGGCCTCAGCTTTGGCGCCGCGTACACCTATTCGGCCTCGAACGACAACGCTGACAACCGCCGCGACCGTATTTGGAACAGCGCGGACGACTCTAACTTTTGGGGGCCATCGGACTACGACATTCGACACGCCTTAGTTCTCAACTGGGTGTACGAGCTGCCATTCTTCAGTGATTCCTCCAGTCGTGCTCTGCGCACTGCTCTCGGTGGCTGGACGATCTCCGGAGTCGGGCAGTACCAGACGGGTTTCCCGACCACGATCGGCCGCAACAGCGACTACGCCGGAATCGGCGACAGCGCGTTTCAGCCGTGGGAGGTGTCGGGCGATCCGAAGCTTCCGCGCGGCCAGCGCCGATTCGCGCAGTCCGGCGGAGACGATGCGTTCTACTTCCGCACGATGAATGCGGACAACACCCCGATCTTCTCCGCACCGGCCGCGGGCACGTTTTCGCGCACGCAGCACCGCAACCAGTACATCCGGCATCCCAGCCGTCAGAGCTGGAATCTCGGCATTTTCAAGGACTTCGAGATATCGGAGACCCAGAGTGTCAGCGTGCGATGCGAGATGTTCAACTTCCCGAACCATCCTAACTTCAGCAACCCCGGAACGAATCCACGGGGCGGGACATTCGGTAAGGTGACCTCGAAGTGGGACAACCGGAACCTGCAGCTTAGCCTCCGCTATTCCTTCTAGCGTCGTCGCCGGGCACACGGCGGGCGGTCGCTTGGAACGCGGGACCCATGCAAGGGCGCGGCACAACATAGTGCCGCGCCCCAGCCCGGCAATGGTTTCCCGGCTCCGGTGTTTCGCTGGCTCAGGCATTCCGACTGATCATCGAGCCTACAGACCTCGGGTCATGGTAGGCGCGGGCAGGATCTGAGGCGACGGGGAACAGGCAGGGGCTCATGGCGGCGGGTGCCTGCGAGATCCTTCCAAGACTAGGCACAACTCTCCAAGTCGCACAGCCGTGGCGTTTAGCGGAAAGCGAGTTCTGGTGTCCAGCACCAAAACGCCGGAATTCCACGCCCCATGCTTGCAGCAATGCGTAGACTAGCGGGGCTGCTCAGCACTGCCCGCGCTCGACCGCTTAACACAAATTCGTCCAGCACTGTTTCGAGGACCCGGACTATGCGGCAGATCGCTATATTGGATCAAGAGCCGCCCCACCCGACGACAAGAACATCGGTTGGTGTCGGGCACCACTTCAGTCCGATGCGACGAGCCACCAGTTTGGCTGCGAGTCCGCCCCGCTCCATCGCTTTGTTGGCGGTCATTACTGGACTGGCGATGCGTGCGCTCTGCGCAGATGCTCCACTGAACTTTGCGGTCGAACTGTACCCCCAACTTGAGGCGAAGAACTGCCGGGCCTGCCACAACAATTCCGGAGTGGCTTCCGGTACTAGGCTGCAGTTCCCAGAGATCGGAGCACCGATCGAAGCTATTCAGCGGTTCGGCTTGGGCCTGAAGCGCCTCGTGGACCAAGCGGCGATCGGCCAATCTGCGCTCCTGCTCAAACCGACCAACAAGATCCCGCACACGGGTGGCCCCCTAATTGCGGCGGACAGCGAGGAAGAGCGCCTGCTGCGCCGCTGGGTGGAGTATCTCGCATCCCAAGACCTCGAGGATGAATCCGTCCAGAACGCCCCCCCGGAGCGTCGCTTCGAACCGATTCGCAGACTCACGCATGCCCAATACGACAACACCGTGCAAGACCTGCTGGGCGACAGCACCCGCCCATCTCGCAATTTCCCTTCGGAAGACTACGTCAACGGATACACCAACCAAGCCTCGGCGCAGGTCGTCACTCCCGCCATGGCCGAGTTGTACGGTCAAGTCGCGGAACGTCTGGGCCGCAATGCATTCCGATACGGTGACGAAGGCGGACTGCTTCCCTGCGAACCGAGCAGCCCCGCTGATCGCGCCTGCGCCCAAGCGTTCGTGGTTGACTTTGGTGCCAAGGCGTTTCGCCGCCCTCTGACCGATTCTGAGCGTGAGGCCCACGTGGACTTGCTCCTGCAGTGGGCTGCGCAAGCCGATAGCTTCCATTCCGGCGCGGCCGCTGTCATCGAGGCGATGCTGCAGTCGCCGCATTTCCTGTTCTTGGTGCCTCACGCGGACGATAGCCCGGCGAAGCCATTCGAGATCGCCACACGGCTCGCATATGCGTTGTGGAATGCTCCCCCCGATCAAGAGTTGCTTGCTGCCGCAGCTGCCGGCACTTTGGACACCCGCTCGTCGGTCGATGCGCATTCTAGGCACATGCTGGCAAGCGAGCGTGCCAGGGAGACCTTCGATGATTTTCTCGCGCAATGGATGCGCTTTGACCGCCTGCGCAACTCTGTCAAGGATCGCAATCGGTTCCGCGATTTCGGCCCTGAAGTCGCCGAGAGCATGACCGAGGAGACCCGTCGGCTCTTTCAGCATCTGGCTTGGAACGATCTTGACTTCCGGGAATTCTTTACTGCCGACTACACGTTCGCCGACGACTTCCTGACCAAGGTCTACGGCATGTCCGATCCGAGCATCCCTTTCGGCAAGACGGCGTACCCGGCCGGCTCGACGCGCAGCGGCATTCTCGGCCACGGAACGTTTCTGGCACAGACAGGCAAGCCGATCCACACGTCGCCGACCGAGCGCGGGCTCTTCGTCCGCGAACACTTCCTGTGCCAAACCATCCCGCCTCCCCCACCCGGTGTCGACACATCCCTGCCCCCGTTGACTCTGGGAGGGCACCCCATGACGGTCCGCGAGACGATGGAGGAGTTGCACGCAGCTCAACCGGTTTGCGCATCATGCCACAAGCTTGTGGACCCGATCGGCTACGGTTTTGAGCACTTCGACACCGTCGGGGCCTATCGCGAAACCGAGCCGGTGCGAGTCGAGCCTACACCCCAGCAGAAGCGGGAGGGAGCCGAGGCTACCGACCATTCTCTGCCGATCGATTCGACCGGATTCGTGGCTGGAATCACTGGCTCTGCGTTCGAGTCCCCGCGAGATGTGGGTCGCATCTTGGCTCAGTCGCCAATTTGTCAGAAATGCATTGTGAGACAGCTCTTCCGCTACTTGTTTGGACGATCGGAGACATCCCGTGATGCGCAGGTGATCGAAGCCGCCTATAATCGTTTCGAGCGATCAGGTTTCGTCTTCCGGGAGTTGGTCTTGGGACTGGTGGTCACGGAAGAGTTCCTCGCAACCGACTGGAGCGATTGAGCATGCCGAGCCGCACCCTGCCGCGCCGCACGTTCCTGCAAGGGCTGGCCGCGGGCGGAGCGGCCGTGCGCGTGGGCCTGCCGCCGCTGGCCTGCATGTTCAACTCTGCGGGCACGGCCTATGCGGCCCGGAGCGACCCGAACGGCGATGGCAAGCCCGAAACGCGCTTCGTCTTTTGGTTCAACGGCAACGGCATTCCCGAGCGTTACTGGATTCCCCGCGACGAAGGGAAGGACTATTCCCTCACACCCTGCCTCGCACCCCTGGCGCGCTTGCAAGGCGACATTCAGATCCTGTCTGGCCTCGATAACCCCAACGGGCAGACGAGCGGGGTCGGCAACGGCCACCAGAGGTCGATGAGCGCACTGGTTTCGGGCTCGAAGTACACCGGCATGGGGGCGGGTTCGGCTTCGATTGACCAAGTCGTCGCAGGCAAGATCGGCGCGGACTCTCGCTTCCCGTCCCTCCAGGTCGGGGTCTGCCAAGAGTCGTTTGGCTCCAGCATGCAGCGCAACATGAGTTGGAGCGCGAAGAACCGGGCCTTGGCACCGGAACTGGTGCCGCAGAAGCTCTTTGACCGTCTCTTCGGCAGGCTTGACGAGGGCTGGGTCAGCCGCAAGCGGAGCGTATTGGACGTGGTGCGACAGCAAGCGCAGCGACTCAGCAGTGGTCTCGGACAAGAGGACTCGCGCCGGATCGATGAGTACCTCACATCGATATTCGACATCGAGCGTGCAATCGCAGACTTTCCCGAGGAATACGCCAAGCAGGTCGACGAGCCCGAAGCCGGCGGCGACCCGCGGGACTACCCGCGCATCGCGAAGTTGCAGAGCGACCTGCTGGTGCATGCGTTCGCTTCGGGACAAACCCGGGTCGCGTCGTACATGCTGACCAAGTGCCAGAGCCTGACTCGTTTCCCGTGGCTGGGGCTGTCGTTCGCCCGGCACCATGAGTATTCCCACTTGGGCGGCTCGCACCGTCAGCGCCAGCAGGAAGTGATGCGTGACATCTGCCGCTGGCACGTCGAGGAATTCGCCTACCTCGTAGCGCGCCTCAAGAGCGTGCCGGAGGGGTCAGGCACGCTGCTGGACAACAGCGCCCTGCTCTTCGTCCACGAGCATGCCGAAGCGAACTTTCACAAGAACAGTGGCGGTGCGGTGATCTTGGCCGGCCGAGCCGGCCGACTCAACCCGGGCCACCACACGCGGGTCACCGGCACGTTCGGCGATCTCTACCGCACCGTCGCCAAAGAGGTCAGGGCGCCACTCGATCACTTCCCGACTTCCTACGGCACCATACCGGCCGCCACAGCGTAGATCGGGCGCGGCGAAGCGGTCTAGCGAATCACATCCCGGGACGGATCTGCGGCCACGAACCCGGCTGCGGCCGCCTCACTTAGACCCGTGCCGACCGCAACTAGCCTCTGCAAGCGGGAATGCTCTTCCAATGCCGCAACGCCCGCGTCCCCGAACGAAGTGAAGGAGACATCCACGATGCGCAGTGACGGCAGTTGGGCTAAGGCGTTTCCGGCTCTGTCATCGAGCGAACTCACGTGAGATAGCACCAACTCTTCTAGATTCTCCAAGCCGTGCAGGTTCCGAATGCCCTCGGACGTGAGCGACGACCGCGACAGATTCAACTTCCGCAGTTTGGTCAGACCAGCCAATTGCTTGGCCCCGAGGTCAGTGACCCGGATCGCCCCCCGCAGTCGCGGGACGCCGCTGCTGATGGCCATCACGTATTCGTGACTGGGCGCGGCTAGGTTGAGCGATTCCAGCCCGCGCAACCCTGCGATCTCGTCCAAGTTCAAGTCCGTAACCGTAACTGCCCAGATGCCGCTGTCGGTGACCTGGGCACCGCTGAGATCAAGGTGGCGCAACCGTCTAAGCGATCTCAAGCTCGCGATTCCAGATTCGCCGATCTTGTTGCCGCCAATGGCGAGCGTCTCGAGGTTGGGCAAGGCTTCCAGCAGGCCGACCGACGCATCGCTGATTTCGGTAATGCCGACGTCCAAGACTTTCAAATTCTGGAGTTCGGTCAGGAACTTCACGCCGGAATCGCTGATCTTCGTGCCGCGAACGTTCAGCCGTTCCAAGCGCGGCGCACCGCGCAACAGCGAAGCGCCGGCATCGGTGATGTGCTCGCAGAAGAACAAATCCAACTCGCGCAGGGAGAGCAGCGACGCAACAATTTCCAGGGCGCTGTCGCTGACGTGTGTTTGCGCCAGTTCGAGGCTGACCAAGCTCGTCGCCCCTGCAAGCCGCCGCAGGTCGGCATCGGTCACCCAACTCCGGCTCAGGTCAATTTTCAGAAGGTCACCGGAAGAACTCCGCTCCACGGTGCCACCCATGCCGAGCACCCAGTTCTCTATGTCTCCCTCCGGCTGGGCTAGTGCGGGCAGAATGCAGGCCGGGACGAGTGTGGCAAGGGTGCCCACGCGGCGGCGCACGGTCTCACCTGCGCCGCGTCGGCTGGGCCGAATCGCGTTCCCAAGCGATATCGCAGTCGGGCAGGGCTCGTCGCAAAGTCTCAACGCCGCTCTGGCTCACCAGCGTGTGGTAGAGATTGAGTGCCGTGAGGCTCCCAAAACCACGCAGCGTCTCGATTGCTGAATCGTCGACATCTGTGTTGTCGAGGCTCAGTGCTTGAAGGTCAGCATTTGCCGTCAACGATGCGATGCCTTGGGACGAAACCTTGGCGTAGTCAAGGCTCAGCTTGCGGAGGTTTCTGAGCGGCGCCAGCGCCTCGGCACCAGCATCATCAACCCGGGTGTTAGCCAGGTCAAGTTCCGCAAGGCCGTCCAGTCCGGCCAAATGACCGACTCCTTCGCTGGTTACGTTCGTGAAGGCCAGCGACAGCCGCCGCAGACGCGGCAGAGCAGCGATCAGGCGAATCCCCTCGTCGCCGACGCGCGTTCCGGTCAGCCCAAGCTCGGTCAGGTTCACCAGCGCCGCAAGACTTGAAACTCCGGGGTCGCTGATCTGCGTATGGTCCAGATCCAACACTTCGAGCCGGGTCAAGCCTGCGATCGATTCCAAGTGAGAGTCGCCTGTCGCGGTTCCGGCGAGAGACAGCTTGCGCAAGCTGTGCGAGCGTGCCAAGCTCGCCAGCCCAGCGCCTTCGATCAGCGATTGGTCCAAGACGAGTTCGCGCAGTGCTTTCAACTCCCCAATATGGACTAATCCGGAATCTGTAATGCCTGTATTCGCAAGGTTTAGCAACTGTAGTTTCGGAAGTGAGGTCAACGTTTGCAAGCCGAGGTCGCTCACCTCGGTGGCGCTCAGGTCGAGATGCATTAAAGCCGGGAATCGGGCGATGGCTGCCAGTGCCCTGTCGCTGGCAGCGGTCGCTTTGAGCGAGAGTGTGACCTGACCGTCGGTGCTGACCTCCGCTGTCCCGCCAATCGACCGCGTCCACTCCAGCAAGCCGCCGAGATCGCCAGCGGACGGCAACGGCGCTGTGACTGGTGCAGCCGAGGGCGCGGTGTCGACAAACCGGATCTCCATATTCGGCTTGCCGGAGCGCAGCTCGGCGATGCCCGCCGAAGTGACGCGGGTGTAGCGCAAGTCGACGCTTCGCAATTTGGGCAGGGCCGCCAACTGCGATACGCCCGCATTCGTGACGCGAGTGCGATAGAGGTTCAAGTCGACCAGTTCATGCATGCCGCCCAAGTTCCCGAGTCCAGCATCGGAGATGCTGGCGCCGCGCAAGTTCAGAGTTCGAAGGCCATCCAAGCCAGCAAGATGGGCGACGCCATTGTCGGAGAGTTCCAGATCGGCAAGGTCCAACTCGACCAAGCCGGAAAGACGGGCTAGCGCCGCGAGGCCGCTGTCCGTCACGCGAGTGCTCCGCAATCGAAGGGTCTTGAGGCGAGGCAGCTGGGCAATGCTGGCCAAGCCCTCGTCGTTTACATCGGTTTGCGTCAGATCCAGCCGCTCGAGGTTCTTGAATGCCTCGAGGTGCGCCCCGGTCACTCGGGTTGACTTTAGCTGCAAGGAACGGAGCCGCTGCAGGGCCGTGATCTTCTCGATGGCATGGTCGAACACCCTGATTCCCTTGAACACGCTCATGAAGTGATGGCTGAGGTGCAGCGATTCCAAAGACTCCATCCCAGCCAGCACGGCTATCAAGTCGCTGTCGTCGACATTGCCCAGCGTTCCGCAGCAGACGGGATTCCACATCGTGCCGGGCAGGGTCAAGCTACGGAGACCGCGCAGCGAACTGATTTGTTCCAAGTCCCTCGGATGGACGAGCACACCTGTGAGGACAGCTTCGCGCACAAGGATCGGTCCTCGCGGCAGCTCGGACGTAGAACGGATTTGCTCCCCGCCCTCGATTGTGACCGTGCCGCCTTGGGCTAGGATCCAGACGGCGCCCTGCCTGTCGTCCGACTGCGGCTGCGCAGGAGACGACGTACCAATCAGCAAGAGTCCTGCCAAGATTACGGCGAGCCGGCTTGTCATCGCATGTCGGCAGCGGCGGACCTCGGGCACCCAAGTGTGGGAGCGTCCGCCGCCCTGTCCAGTGCCATTGTAGCGACCGGCTCAACGCACTCGTACACGGAGGCTTCGAGCCTCACCACGTTTTCGCCGGTACGCCAGACCACACACCGTTCGCGTTTCTCGGCACGAGGGACGGGCACCCGTCCCATACTCCGATGGTCGTCGGGTGCGATGGGGGTCGCGCGTCCGTATACTCCACCCTCACAAGTCGGCAGGGAGAATACGAAACGGCCGCTCGCTGGGTCCAGTCAGAACACGAAAATGACGTTCGTCGAGGGTGAGGATTTCACGAGTCCGATGGCGGCGGGCGATCACGACGATGGATGCGTCCGCGAGGCCGATGCCGAGATCCGAATACTGCTCGATCAAGCTGCTTGCCTCCTGTACGTCGCTGGCAAAGAAGGGCGCGAGAACATAGGCACCGGAGGCCAGCTCGTGCAGCAACCGAAGTTCGGTCTGGACATTTGTCAGTTTGGCCACCAGATAGTCGAGTTCCGCGTGCACTAAAGGCGAAAGGAGGAACGGACCCTCCATCTCGGTCAGGATGCGCGCACACTCCGCGTGGTGCCGCTGGTCTGGAAAAAGGGCCGCCAGCAGGCCGCTGGTGTCAACCACGATCATCGGTATCCGAATCCGGCGAGCAGCTCGTCGACGCGATGGGCGGCCTCAGGATCGCCAAGCCCCCAGTCGGTGAGTGGAACGCGCGGTCGGGGGCGAGGATGCCGGAGCATTTTCTCGCTGACTGCCTGGCGGATCAACTCGGATTCAGAGATCCCGGTATCACGGGCCATGCGTCGAAGCGAGGTCTTGAGTTCGGCAGGCAGGTACACCGTCGTCTTCTGCATGCTATACATTCCACCATGCGTCGTGGGTTGCAGCTGGCGGCGATGGTCTAGATCCGGGCCAGCGAACTGCGGGCGCATGCCACGGCGCTGAAGGCTCGGCCCTGGAAGTCCGTGGGAGGCGGTACTGTCCGTGCAAAGGGGAGCATGGCGGTGCGCGAGGCGTTGGCGCAGCTGGCGGACGGTTACGAGGTCGAAGCACTTGTCCCGGTCGACACGGTTCCCGGAAAGCGGCTCGATGCCGTTCGATGCCGGCACGTCCGGCACCTTCAGCCGGTCCAACAATCCAGTTACCCTGCCCGAGTGTGCCCGCTGCACGCTGCCGCACCCGCGCACGTGGCCGGGCCCGCTGCGGGCATGCGAGTTAGCTCGAAACGATGGGAACTCGGGCTTGGAGTGCGGCCCGCGAAAGCTTATTTGTAGCTGTGCACAGTGGCTACAGGGACGGGCAGCTCAACCGGGACCGGCTACTACCGCCCGCTTCCGCTCAGACCCCGACGAACCGCTCACACCAACTCGTGGCCAGTGCCGCAGACAAACACTTCGATGTCCAAGTTGCGGAACGCGGCAAGCTTAGCGCTGAGCGCGAAGCGCGCCGCCGACGGGTCTGGAGCGTAGGCCACTTGGATGTGATTCGACTTGTGCCTGCCCATCATCCTGTCCCGGCTGACGCCCCGTGTGATGGCGTGCATGATCGGCCACTGCGGTGTGGTGATCTTCCAGCGCCTCTCGGTCTCTTCGTGTGGTAACTCAACCACTTCGGCCAAGCCTATATCCGCCTTCAAGCGGTTGTCTT
This sequence comes from Bryobacterales bacterium, assembly GCA_965207255.1. Lineage (GTDB taxonomy): Bacteria > Acidobacteriota > Terriglobia > Bryobacterales > UBA6623 > VXMF01. Next base: position 6,187,839 of record OZ242276.1, read on the forward strand.
CGACGAAAATCCGGCTCCAGACCACTTCGCCAGGCTTGCTGATACCCTTGATCGTGCCGCCGCCCAGCGGAAAGTACATTGGCGGCTGGCGCTCGCTGACTGTGCCCGCGTACCCGCCGATCAGGTGATTGGGCGGAACCGAGCCCGAAATCTCAAACACCCAGACGAACTCTTCCCGGCCGCGCACCGTATAGGGCTCGCCGTAGCGCAGATCGTGCAACGTGGTCTCGGGATCGTAGCCGAGCCTATTCCAGACGCGGTTCGTGACCAAAGCATCCAAGCCGGCGCACTCGTCGACCTCGTTGAAGTGCGGCATCGCTTGGCCTGCGAACAGCACACGTCCGTCGACACTCTTTGCGGGCGGGCGATCTACGTTGTTGAGCAGCCCCTCGACCAAGTCAGAGGCGGGGCAAATGTCCTTCAACCCCTGCTGGTACTGGATGCCGATGGTGTCACAGCCGAACTCGTCGGCGATGCGTAGCGCGGCGATGTACATCTTGCACTGCAACAGGAGTTGGGCATCCGTCAGATCGGTCGCCTCGTCAGGGCCGGTCTTGAACTGCATTCCCTTGGCATCGAGCCAGTCGCGCACTTGCTGCGCCTCTTCCTCGCTAACCTGCTGCATGCCCGCCCACAGCGCGGACTGGCTGAGCCGTTCCTTGAAAACGCCGGTGGGGTTGAGCAGGTGGTCGGGAATGATCGCGTTGTACATTCCCATGCAGCCCTCGTCGAACACGCCCAAGATCGCCCGCTGCGATTTCAGCTCTTCGGCCACTTCGCTCCCGGCGAGCATGGCCCTGTGCGGCACAATCAGATCCTGCCCGGCATGCACGTGCGGTGACCGATGCACGACCGGATCGCCATTGATCCAGCCGCGCAGAGCGCTCAGAAAGAAGTCGTCAGTGAAGTCCTCGCTCCAGAGGGTCGAATATTCCACGCCAGCTTTGGTCAAGCTGCCGTTGAGGTTGAGCATGCCGACCAAGCCGGGCCACTGGCCGCTCCAATTCGCCACTGTCAGAATCGGCCCTTGATGGTTCATCAGGCCAGCCAAGATGTGCTGCGAATACTGCCAGACAGCCTCTGCCACGACCAGTGGGGCCTTGCGATTGATCGAGCGGAACACTTCGAGGCCACGCTTCTGGCTGTCGATGAAACCGTGCTTCTTGGTCGCGTCGTATTCGTGCGCCCGGCGCACCGTACCGCCCGCACTCTCGATCGCGGCGGTCAATTTGGATTCCATGTCGCGCTGTGCGGGCCAGCACATGCGATTTGCGGAAAGGCGGAGGTCGCCATTGGCAACCAACAGAATCTCGTTTGCCATAACTAACGATTGTCGCAAAGTTCCTTCAAGTGCCTCTCCCTCGGCAAGTGGGAATGCTCCGGCGCGCCCCTGGTGCCAGAAACCCGCAGCGGCTTCCTCACTCGTCCGAACCGGAGCTCGGCCGACGATCCCTCTTGCAGTAGCAAATCTACTTGAAGATTCTCCGCCTCAACTGCAGAACCGATCTGAGATTCCCCTTGCGAACTAAGGTCGTATGCAACACGCGCGGCGGGTCGGCTAGCGATTGCCTACTGAGTGACGATCTGGACCAAGCCAGCAGACTTTGCCCCTGTCATCCGCGTGCCGGCAGTGGCCGTGCGACGCGCTAGCTCGTCAATCTCCAATTCCTCAGCGCCTTTGACGTCGGAGCGAAAGATGTTCGCGACGGGCTTGGTCCACTTCTCGGCGATCGCCCCCGCCCCGAGGATAACTCCCAGCACCGGCCCGACGTCGCCTGCATTTGTGTCCGTGTCCCAGGCAGACATGACAGCAATTCCGATCGTCTTGTCGAAGTCGCCCTCACCATAGAGCAGCGCCAAGGCGATCACCGCGTTGTTCGGAAACACGCGGCGGTTCTCGGCACCTTCGGGCGCCCACTTTACGTCGATCTGCTCATGAGCCGCTTCCCAGTCGTCTGGCCACTGCTCGTGCCACTGCATGACGTCTCGAATACAACGGGCGTAGTCGCAGTCCGCGGGGATTACCGCCAGCCCTGCCTCCAAGAGCTTGGTTGGGTCGGACTCAAAGAAAGCTTCGGCTGTCAGGGCCGCCATGAACATCTCGCCGTAGACGCCGGCGGTATGAAAGGCGACCTCGGCGTCGATCCGCCCGTACTCGGCGGCTGCTTCCGGATTCCCGGGCAGCAAGAAGCCCCAGAATTCCCCTTTCATCTGGCCTCCCATGAACTCGCCCGCTTCATGCTGGCCGGACTCCGGAGGCCTCACTCCGTCCTTCAAGCGTCGCTCCGCCACCCTCACGGCGCGACCGCAGTTCGCGGCCTCGAACACCGAAAAGGTCGCAAGCCACTGGTCGGCGATGTCCTGGCTGGTGATCTCGGGCCCCTTTTCCTCGATCAACAGGAGATTCGCGACTTGGAAGAGCGAGTCGTCGTCGGGACCGAACCCAGGCGGACCCCAATGATCCGCCGTGTACCATTGCTCGCGGTCCGGATCCAAGCTAGGCCGCAGTGTCTTGATGTATTCGGTAAGCGGCCACTGCCCCAAATCGGTGAGGAACGGCTTGAGGTCCTGCTTGTGCATCCTCTGAACGCTCATCCCCAGAGCGCTCCCGACCGCCTCGCCAAGCCAACCGCCGTGAATCTTCTCAAGGTAGTCGGCAGCGCTCAGTGAGCGGATCGACGGGCTATCCTCGTCGGTCTGAGGAGCCTGTGCCCCGCCTCCGCATGCGGCGAGCATGGCGATGGCCAAGCACGTGGCTGGAATTGTGTTCAGTAAGTTCATAGCTTCCTCCTGTTGGCAGCCGCAGCCGCTCGAAGGCTGGGTATCGCAATACGGTTAGAGACGGCGATCGAAGCCCCGGTACTGTTCGGAAGGCCGACTCGGACGCGTCCTTCTCTAGACGTCGGAACCTGCGACCAGCGCCTTCTGCCTGGTAGGGCCGTGATCCGAAATAAGCACTCTGCGACTCGTCGCAGAACAACTTGCACTAGTTGTACCGCATCGGCCGGTCTTTGTGCCCGTCAACTGTCAATCGCTGAATTGGCGGAAAAAGATGCGAGCCGCAGGGCATGGCGCTGTTGTTTCCCACTGTGACTCGTTAAACCGCCACGATCTTGAACCAGATTATTGTGTGTCGGATTAGGCGGGAAGTCGGATTGGTCCGGCACGGGGAACGCTGTCGTAGAGGCGAAACGCTGGCCGGTAAGCTGGCCATGCAGGCAGCGGCGACCGCGTTAGCGCGTCAAGACCTACCTCATCGCCTTCGTTTCTTGTTCTCCAACTCATGGGCGGAATCCGCTAGTGAATGTTGTGCGCTGCTAACGGTCTGACGTATTGCACGGTCACTCAGAGAGTGCGTAGAGCGCGTGTTCTGCCGTGGACCGTCCAAGCGGTAATCCATTCACTGACCGCCGAAACGTCGGGCCTTGAACGTCTCACCGAGGATCTACAGCTGGTGCAGAGACTGTCCGCTACTTCGGCGTTCCCCACAATCCGGCACCGAGAGTGCCGGCGCCCAGAGAGATCCAGCCAGAGATGTGGGTGCCTGCCGGAAGGGGCAATCGTTAGACTAGACTCACAAAACGGAATGGCGAGCCGGCCGATCTCGAAAGATCGGCCGGCTCGGGCGAAGACAGCGATGGCTGACAAGCTCATAGAAAGGAACTCAAGCATCCTGTGCGGGACTCCCGTGTTCTTGGGCACCAGGGTTCCGGTGCGGATACTGATGGAACATCTCGAAGCGGGCGACCGACTCGACGACTTCCTAGATGACTACCCAACGGTTTCGAGAGAACAGGCCATTGGGCTTCTCGATCGAGTAAAGACAATACTGGTGAGCGATGTCGATAAGAGTGCTGCTTGACGAATCCACCCCCAGGCGGCTTGCGTTGTCGTTTCCCGACTCATTTGAAACAGGCACGGTACAGCAGATGGGTTGGGCGGGTTACGGAAACGGGGAACTCTTGAGAATCGCGGCGGATGCTGGATTCGACGCCCTCGTCACAGTCGATAAGCGTTTCGCATACCAGCAAAACCCCCGCCAACTTCCGATCCCGATCGTCATCATGACCCCCGGTCGCACTCGATTGCAGGAACTGCGGCCCCGCGTCGCGGATGTGATCGCTGTTCTCTCAAGCGATCCCGAACGCCGAATCTACCATGTCGGCGCCTGAGAGAGCGCTGCAATGCGACACGGCCCTCGCCGGCATCGGGTAGTGTCGACGGACCAGCGAGGATGGCCGGCCAGATCGCGCTGCTTGCGAGAGACAGGAAAAGCGAACCGCAAGCACCGACGTTGAGCGTGAGGACGCTCGATCTGCCGGGTCGATGCAGTAATAGGTCGCAGGGTCGGGCGCCCGGGCAGACGCATCCGTTCATGGCCATGAAGGTCCGAGGAGAATCCGGTTCAGTCTGGCGGGAATCGTCGGAAATAGCGCCGTCAAGGATGTAGTACTTGCTCGAAATACGCAATTCACCGCATTTTCGGGAGCGCTTCGCACTTCTGAAGCGAGACTGCCCGAGCGAGCGCTTGTGGGAGCGACCTCGCCCGGCACCGATTTGCGTGGGCTCCAATCGAGGGTTGCGTCACGGCCTGAAGGACGCGAATGGTCAGCCACACTTGTTGTTGTCACAAGGCCGAGTGCAAACGACTTTGAATTCGGGTGTCAGCCCGCAGCCGACTGCATTGGGATCGCTGGTTCCGCAGCGAATTCGACATGGTGGCTCTTCGCCCCCAACGGATCGTTGTGCAGGCGGCGGTCCGCCCGGCCCGCGACGGCGCGGAGGCAGGTCCAAGGCCTCTCGTAGTTCGCTGAGGTCCACTCCAAGTGCCCGCGCCGATGCAGCAACGTTCAGCGGATCGACGCGCCCGTCGGTCAGGCGCAGCGCCGTTGCCAGGGCCCGGGCGTCGATGCCTAGCCTCTCCGCTGCTTCCGCGACTTGCGCAGGGCTGGGCGGCTGGTCCGGAGGCGGAGGCCCCCGGCGCGGTCCGCCTTGCGAGACCGGGGGCGCGGCTTCGCGGCCGGCGTCGGGCGAGGGGGTGCCGGAGAAGCAGCCCAGGATATATGGCCAACTCTCGGTGACGTGATAGTGATACGTGCCGCCGTGGTCATCCCCGCCGTGCCCATTGCAGCGATCCAAGTACTCGGCTCCTTGCCGGGGCTCGTAGCGAAACGCATCCCACGCGTCGATCTCGGGATCCCGCAGTTTCTTCCAACTACTCTTGAACTTGACGACCTTTGAACACTCTTGGTCGGCGCAGCCATACGGGCCGTAAACGGCAAAACCATCGGCAGCGTAGGCTAGGATCGGCGACGCTTCGCCTGGCTTGATGTCGGCCGCAAGGCAGGCTTCGACGAGGGCGTGGTAGTGGTACTCCCGCGCCGTATGCCCCATGCACGCATCCATGATGGAGTTGTATATCGGATCCCCGAATCCGGGATAGGGCACGCCGCCCTCGTTCGGGCCGAAGAAGGGGATGCCATTAATTGCTACGCCAACGGTGCCAAGCAACGGGATGGGCGTCGGCATCTCCGCCAGTCTCGGCCTGAGCGTGAAACGGTACTCGCTATTGGTCTCGAGGAGCGGGTTCGGAGTGATTTGGACGAATTCGTAGTGCGGGATCCCGTTGCTACGGACCACCAGCGTATCGTCCGCACATTCGACTTCGATCCGAGCCTTGGGGAAATCATCCCCGGCCCCGGGGAACTGCTCCACGTCCAAGAAGACATCTGTCGGACACGGGAGATCTTCAGCGGCCAGCGGAACCGCCACAACCGCAAGTAAGAGTAACCAGACTGCCTTCATCGCTTGCCCTCCCGCTCGCTGACGCTTACACCGGTCTCAACGCATCGCTTCACTTGGATTCCAAGTGTTTCCCAAAGAACGCCAGCGTGGCTGGCCATGCGGACTCAGACGCCCTCAGATTGGCGCCTTCCCTGCCCGACTGTTGGCGCAAGAAGCCGTGTCCGGCACGCTCGTAGATGTGCTTTTCAAACTGCAATCCCAGTCGCTCGATTTCCGTTTCGGCCGCAGGAATCGTCGCGTTCACGCGCATGTCTTCCGAGCCGTAGAATCCCGCTACCGGAGCAGTGATGCGCGAGATCGTGCGCTTGTCCGGAGACGCTCCGTAATAGACAGCTGCCGCGCCGAGACTTGGCTCGTAGCCTGCGTACGCAAAGGCCGTGCTGCCGCCCCAGCAGAACCCAATCACTCCGAACTTGCCATTCGACGCAGGCAGCGCTGCTCCGAAACGCCCGACCGCAGTCAACCGGCGCGCGACATCTTCGATTCGCAATCCCCGGATCAGCCGGACCGCTTGCTGCCGATCATCCGGAGTCTGGCCCTCAGGGCCGACACCCGTGAGCAGATCCGGAGCGATCGCGATGTAGCCCGCGCCCGCGAGTTGGTCGGCGATCCCGCGCACCCAGTCAGTCAGTCCGAAAATCTCGTGAATCACGATCACGACCGGGGCTCGCGTTGCCCGTTCCGGGTAGGAGATCCACGCCCGCACCGCGTCGTGCCACCCACCGCTAACACCCTGGCCCTCGCTGATCTGGATCCACTCGCCGTGGCGAGGGGTAGCCGTTAGGCGATCCGTTGCGCCGTCTCCATCCGCGGGCAGCGCAGCTTCCTCGCGGATCGGTGCAGTCGAAGCCACGGCCAGCGCTAGGGTCAAGCCGATGAGCAGCGTGCGAGCCATCCCAAGCACCCCAGAGCTGCGCTTCGCATCAATCGCGCAACGCCGTGTTGATCCACGGCTCGCGCGTCTCGTCCGGCCATCCGGCCTGCGGATTTCGCGGCCCGCCCCTGCCGCGGCCCCGCGCCTTGGGACCCGCCTTCCGTGGCGTTCCGGGCCGCGCGCCACGCGGCTCGACATCCCTGCTCGCAGAAGGTGGCCGCGGGATCGAGCGAATTCGCGCTAGCAGATCGGCGGCTAGATCAGGTTTGACCTCGATCAAGTCGTGCTCTTCGTTGGGGTCGTCCTCGATCCGATAGAGATGCATCGTGGATCGACCCGCATTGCGGGGAGTGTTCTCGACTAGTTTCCAGCCGTCACGAAAGACCGCATAGTTGCCGTCCACACCGATCACGGTCTCGTCACGCGCAACCGCTGTCCCGTCCTTGAGCGCGGGCCACATGTCCACTCCATCGAACGGCTTGGAGTTCTTAGGCTCGACTCCGATTGCAGACGTGAGCGTCTGGAACCAATCGTGGGCGCTGAACTGCTGCCCGAGCTTGCGGCCCGCGGCTAGGACGCCATTCCAGCGAACCACTCCCGGGACTCGGATGCCACCCTCAAATGTGCCGCCCTTGCCTCCGCGCAGCGGCTCATTGCTCGCGCCGGCGCGGATGTTGCCGCCGTTGTCGCTCACCCAGACCACGAGCGTGTCATCGGCAATGTCCTCGGCCTCAAGCGCTGCAAGGATCTCTCCGACCCCATCGTCCATGGCACTCACCATCGCCGCGAACAGCTTCCGATTGGGGTTGTCGACGTTGGGATAGCGCTCCATATAGTCGGGCGTGGCCTGCAGCGGAGTGTGAGGTGCATTAAACGCCACGTACAGGAACATCGGCATGGACTTGTCGCGCGTCCTGATCTGGTCGAGCGCCTCGGCTGTGATCAACTCCGTCGAGTAGCCATCTTCTCGCAGCACTTCCCCGTTGCGGTGCCAGTCCAAGCCTCCAAGCCAGTTGTGGGCGAAGTAGTCTACCGCGGCCCCAAGGTGCCCGTAAGACCGGTCGAATCCCCGACGGTACGGATGCGAGGCGATCCTTTCGATCCCCAAGTGCCACTTGCCGGCCATGAATGTCTGGTATCCGGCGGCCTGTAGCGTTTGGGGTAGGAGGTGCTCGTCAAGAGGCAAGCCGCCGTTGGGCCCGATGGGAGAGTCGATGCCCTGCCGGATGGGGGACCGCCCGGTCATGAGGGCCACTCGGGTCGGGCTGCATAGGGGGAACGCATAGTAGCGATCCAATTCGACGCCTTGTTCGCCCAACGCATCGATGTTTGGCGTCTTGATTTCGCTGCCGTGGTAGCCGACATCATTCCACCCAAGGTCGTCGGCCATCATGAAAACGATATTGGGCGCGGCACTTACTAGAGCTGGGAGCGCTAACCAAAGAGCGATTCGAACAAGCATTCGGGTGTTGTGGATGTGCATTGAAGGATGGGCCCGCCGTCGGGCGGACCGCTTAACTAGATTGACTAGCATATAGGGTCGCCAGACGCTTTGGCGCGCATGGATCACATGCCCTGACGGCCTAGACAAGGCAATGCGCCTCAGCGGCAGCTGATCTTCCCTTTGAGAAAGCCGGAACTACCCGGGTTAGCGCGACCCGCACGAACTTTGGCTGGATCGTTGTGAAACCTCACCTTGTGATCTTTGCTGTCGCCAAACCTCCGACACACTAGTCTCGCGATGCCCTTTCCGCAAACGGCGGCCTAGTTTCAGGCCCCTGGGTTGGATGCGGGTTTCCGGGCAAGCCGTTCCCGGGCGGCGGCCTGCGGCTGCCATCAGGTCTCCGCTCGTCACCTGGAGCTGGGCCGCTGATGGTCTCACCGAGCGAGAAGCCATCCAGTATTCCCGCGAGGCGCTCAAATGCCGCTGGCTCGCTCGCCGCTAGGTCGCGACTCTCGCTCGGATCTTCGAAGATCCGATACAACGTCCGCTCGGTCTGGCCATTCGCCAGTGGGCGGTGGACAAGCTTCCACGGACCATCGAACACGGCGAACCATCCGGTGGCGCCAAGCACCACTGTGCGCTCGCCGAGCGGCTCGCGATCTCGGATCGCCGACCACACGCTCTGGCCATAGAACGGCTTCTGGTTCAGCCCTCTCACGCCCGTGGCGTCCAACAGCGTCGGAAACCAGTCATGGACTGTGATCAGGTCGTCGACCACCTCCCCGCCTTCCACCACACCAGGCCAGTGGACAGCTGCGGGAGTCCGAATCCCTCCCTCCCAGGTCTGCGTTTTTTCGCCCTTGAGCGGACTATTGTCGGCCCCGCCATCAGTTGCGAGCAGCCCACCGTTGTCGCTAATGAAGACCACGAGCGTGTCCCGAGCGAGCCCCTCGGATTCGATGGTGCCGAGGATTCGGCCAATCGCCGTGTCCATGCAGTCGACCATCGCGGCGAACACCCGGCGGCTCTCCTTCTCGATATGCGCGTACTTCTCGACGTACTCCTGCGGAGCCTGCAAGGGGGTGTGCGGGGCGTTGAACGCCACGTAGAGCAAGAACGGACGGTCGGTGTCGCGTTCGAGGATGGCCCTGACCGCTTCGTTGCCGATCAGCGAAGTGGAATACCCCTCGTCCCTCGCAGACTTGCCATTCCGCTGCCAGTCGTATGCGCCTGCAGCGGTGTGCCGGAAATAGTCGATCCCGGGACTGGTGTGGCCGTAGAACCTGTCGAAGCCGCGATTGTGCGGAAAGTACTTGACGTGCGCATTGCCGAGGTGCCACTTGCCCGTGGCAAACGTTTGGTAGTCAGCGGCAGCGAACGACTGAGGCAGGAGATGCTCGTCTGTAGGCAGTCCGCGGCCGTGATTGGGGCTGAAGGGGCCGTGAACTCCGATCTCCAGCGGTGAACGACCCGTCATGAGCGCGGCTCGCGTCGGGGAACACCACGGATAGGAGTAGTGGCGTTCCAAGCGCACTCCCGACTCTGCTATAGCGTCAATGTTCGGTGTCTGGATTTCGCTGCCGTGGTAGCCGACGTCATTCCAGCCGAGGTCATCAGCTACGAGAAAGACGATGTTGGGAGTGGCGCTTGCGAGGACCGGAAGCGCCAACAAGAGAGCGATTCGAATAGGCATTGAGAATCTGTAGCAGGGATTTTTCCCGCCGATAGGTAGGGCTCTGACCAGCATAGGATACCCCCAAGCACTTGGACAGACAGGCATGAGCCACAGGTAGGCCAGCAACGGTTTCGGCATCGGTGTGCGGTAGCAACCAGCCGGCGCGCGTACCGACTCGGGATCCGGCGCTGGGACCAGCCAATCCCTTGGGCAACACCCTTTGATTGCCTTGCAGTGACCCTCGCTCTCGCAATTCAGCTGGTCACTCCATTCTCTCCGGCAGATTGGCGGTCCTGAAGCGGCAGTTGCCTAAACTAGTCGAAGTGGATCCTATTGCTGACAGGCCTCGGAAGAGAGGACTTCGCTCCAAGCTGCACCGCATCATCTTCGGTGTGGGCACGCCCGCAGGCGCGGCCTTTGACGTGGCGCTGTTGGTGGCGATCCTGGTCAGCGTCACCTGTGTACTCCTTGAGAGCGTCCCGGAGGTCAACGCAGAGTACGGCATGCCTCTGCGGATCGCCGAGTGGTTCTTCACGGTCATCTTCACGATCGAATACGTGCTCAGGTTATGGACCGTCGCGCATGCGCGCTCCTATGCGTTGAGCTTTCTCGGCATCATCGACTTGCTCTCGATCCTGCCGACCTACTTGAGTGTGATCTTCTCCGGTTCACAAACCCTGTCCGTCGTGCGCGGAATCCGCCTCTTGCGGGTGTTTCGCGTGCTCAAGCTGATGCGCTATGTCCAAGAGGGGTCGCAGCTTGCCGCCGCGCTCTACGCTAGCCGCCACAAGATCATAGTCTTTGTTTCCGGTGTGATTTGCATCGCCGTGATATTCGGCACGGTAATGTATCTGATCGAAAGCGACGAGTCGGGCTTTACGAGCATTCCGACCAGCATATATTGGGCCATCGTGACCCTGACCACGGTTGGCTACGGAGACGTGGCACCTAGCACCCCCCTAGGGCGTCTGCTGTCTGGACTTCTCATGATTCTTGGATACTCGATGATTGTGGTGCCTACAGGGATCGTATCGGCTGAGATGGCACGTGCGGATTCCCCTTCCTCTCGCGGGCGAACCTGCGGCGCCTGCCAAGCCACCAGGCATGCCCGCGATGCGAAGTATTGTCGTGTCTGCGGCGAGGAACTCTAGCTGGCTACAAGTCAGCCCTTCATCACGCTGACCTCAGCGGACGTATTCGGGCAATTTGTTGTTCCAGTGTGCAAGCTAAGCCCGGTCGCGACGATCGTATTAGTGCCCGCCCCAGCCATACTGGATTTGACAGAGCGATTCCTGCGTGGCCTTGGTCCACGGGACAGCTGGACGTGCGGTACCAACGGTTGGCATAGACTGGAGGGGCCGCGATTAGCCTCTGCATTGCAGTTCGCGGGCCCAACCGGATTTCGATTCACTCGGAGGAATCATGAGACTCACGCTTGCGCTACTTGTACTGGGAACACCCGTACTTCTTACGGCCGCCGCGCCACACGCTGATCAGGTTGCGGCCGCCGTCCGGGCAGCTCCCGAGGATCTGCGGGCGGGCGCAACGGTGCTGGGCTACGACTCCGCTGGCGAGTTGGGCGTTCTCCGCAAGGGATCGAACCAGTTGCACTGCCTAGCCGACACACCGGGCGACGACCAGTTCTCCGTTGCTTGCTACCACAAGGATCTCGAGCCGTTCATGGCGCGCGGGCGCGAGCTCACAGCGCAAGGCTACAAGGGCAAAGAGCGCCATCAAGTGCGCTGGAAGGACGTTGACGAGGGACGCGTCAAGATGCCCCGGGAACCGCGTATGCTCTACGTACTGACGGGCAAGGGCTACGACGCCTCAAAAGACGAGGTTATCGAGCCGTACCTGCGCTGGGTGATCTACACGCCATACGCGACGCCGGAGTCCCTTGGAGTCCCCGGGGCTCCGGACAGTGGTCCCTGGCTGATGTATCCCGGAACCCCGGGCGCCCATGTCATGATCAGCCCGCCCAGGCCATAGTGGATCCGCAGGAAGGATTCCGCGTGGGGGACTGACCAACCGGCGCATCCCTCAGTTTCGGCCCGGCCGTCATTCCGAGTGTTGCGCGATGCTCCGTGGCGAAGACGCACTGGTGCTCCGCGGGACCGACGTGTAGAGGAGTATCGCCGGGAGAAATGCACTCCAATGCGCACCGCTGTCACCGCTGGGAACGAACCGGCACGGATCGCGGTATTTCTAGGTCGTGCGGCACTCGACCGCGATTCCCGTCCAATCCAGCGTTGGTCAGCCAAGTACGTCGCAGCCGGATCTGTGGCTATCATTGGGGGCTGCCGCCAGAATGGCGGGGCACCAGCACGAAGATTCATGCACAGCCACAAGCCCATTTGCCCTTGGCCGACATTCCTTTGGGCCGCGACCCTATTGCTGGCCATCTGCGGCTCCAGCACCGGCAACGAGTTCCCGCAGTCTCCCCCACCCCGCAATGACATTCGCATCGAAAATCGCGTCGCGATCCCCATGCGCGACGGCGTGGTGCTCTACGCCGACGTGTACCGGCCCGTTGGCGAAGGCAAACACCCGGTCATCGTGTCGCGGACACCCTACTCCACCGAACGCGCTCCCTCCGCCTACGCGGCCGCAGTCTACTTTTCCCGCCGAGGGTATGCCTATGTGTTTCAGGACGTGCGGGGCCGGCATGAGTCCGAGGGCCGCTGGGAGCCGTTCCGGGACGACTTCAACGATGGCTACGACACCATTGAGTGGGCCGCCGTCCAGCCGTGGTCGAACGGCAAGGTGGGCATGGAGGGTGGATCGTACCTAGGACACGTGCAGTGGCGCGCGGCCCAAGCGAAACCGCCCCACTTGGTAACGATCTTCCCGCGAGTCGCATCCACGAGCATCTACCACGACTGGATCACAGTCAACGGCGGCTGGCGGCTAGCTTTCAACTTCGGTTGGGGACCTGTCCGCCAAGAATCACGGATCATGCAAAACCCCGGTCCTCACGCCATGGCTGGTGGTCCCGACGCGATCTCGTATGACGATGTCGTCTGGCATCTGCCGCTCAACGAGATGCAAGAACTGGTGGGTCGCGATGCCCAGTTCTACAGGGACTGGCTGGCCCACCCGGACTACGACGACTACTGGCGGAGCTTGAGTGTCGAGGAACACTTCGACCAAGTTGGAGTGCCGGTCCACACCATGGGCGGCTTTTTCGACATCTTCGCTCAGGGCACTTTGCGAGGGTACGCGGGCGTGAGCGCCGAGGGTGCCACGGCCGCGGCGCGCACGGGCAGCAACATGGTGATCGGTCCTTGGGAGCACGGCGTTGCCCGAACCGTGGGCGACATGGACTGGGGCGAGGCGGCAGTGGTCGATATCAACGCGCTGACCCTGCGCTGGTTTGACTACTGGCTTAAGGGCATCGACAACGGCTTGGCTGAAGAGCCGCCCGTGAAGATTTTTGTGATGGGCCGCAACGCGTGGCGCTTCGAGCAGGAATACCCGTTGAAGCGGACCGAATACACGCCGCTCTACTTCGATAGCAATGGCAGCGCCAACGGCTCCTACGGAGACGGCGTCCTAGCGTGGAGCAAACCCTCCGAAGCGTCGCCAGCGGACAGCTATCGCTACGATCCGGCCAACCCCGTGCCGAGCCTCGGGGGCGCGAACTGCTGCGGAGTCGCCACAACCTCGGGAGCGCGAGACCAGCGTCCGATCGAAGACCGATCAGACGTGCTGGTCTACACATCAGGTATCCTCGAAGACCCGGTGGAGGTGGTCGGCCCGCTGAAGCTTGTGCTGTACGCTTCCTCCACTGCGGTGGACACCGATTTCGTAGCGAAGCTGGTTGACGTGTACCCCGACGGCCACTCGATCAACGTAGCGGAGGGCGTCCTGCGCGCCCGCCACCGAGAGGGCCTGACCAAGCAGGTCCTGATGGAACCCGGCAAGATCTACCGGATGGAGCTCGACATGATCGGGACGGCGAACCTTTTCCAACGAGGGCATCGCATCCGAGTCCACGTTACGAGCAGCCACTTCCCGCAGTTTGCCCGCAACTTGAACAATGGCGAGCCCTATGGCACCAGCGCCGAGGCGGTGGTCGCTAGCCAAACCATCTATCACTCCAGCAGCCAGGCGTCGCACATCCTGCTTCCCGTAATCGAACAGTAGCGGAGTCCGGCCTCTCAGCCGACCGGCTCGCCACCCGCGTGGCACTGTGTGAGCCAAGGCCGCACGTGGCTTCGTTCGGCAGCCGGTCGCATCGGCGAACTAGCGCGGACCATCGCCTCCGTGAACCAACCTGCCGCCAAGATACGTCCGCTCGACCCGGATCTGCTTCACTTCGTCGACAGGGCACTCAAGAATGTCGCGGTCGAGCACGATCAGGTCCGCTAGCTTGCCAGCCTCCAGCGATCCCTTCTCGTCTTCCGTGAAAGTGATGAACGCATTGTTGGCGGTGTAAAGCCGGATGGCGTCTTGACGGGTAATCCTCTGCTCCGGCTGGAGCGTGGCGTCAGTCCAGCGCGGCTGTCTGGTGAGTGCGATCCACATTCCGAAGAACGGGTTGTAGGGATTGATCGACCGCATGTCGCCGATCTTCTGCATGTGATCCGATCCCCCGCCCACGATCACCCCAGCGTCGCGGAGGCTCTTGTATGGCTGGAAGTAGCGCAGGCGGGCCTCGCCGAACTGCTTCAGCAGGGTGGCGCCGTCGCGTTCGAGCCACGCGGGCTGCAAATCCGCGACGATGCCGATCTCTGCCATTCGTTCGACAGCCTCCGGGCTCATGAAGTTCGAGTGCGTGATGCAAGGGCGCATGTCCCGCACGCGAAACTCATCGTTGATCTCCTCATAGGCATCGATCAGCGCATGCACCGCGCCATCGCCGACGCAGTGCGCGGTGGGCTGCAGACCGTGCCGCAACGCCAGCCGCAGGATTGCGTAGGTCTTGCCAGGAGGAACGAACCGCAGCCCGCGGTAGTCCGGGTCTGTGATCGAATACACCTCGCTCACGCCCCACGGCTCTCGCATGTAGGCACTGCCAGTCAACATGCCGCCATCCAAGAAGAACTTGATGCCGCGCAGCCAGAGCATGGGGCCGTAGCGGTGTCTCGGGTGACGCGCCAGTTTGGCGATCGAGGCCTCGATATCCTCGAGCGAGTCCCGGGCGTTGATCGCAAAGCTCGCAAACACTCTGGCAGTCAGTTCGTCCCGTGCAAGCAGTTCCTCGTAGAGTTCAACGGCCTCGGGACTGGCGTTGCGATCAGCGATGCTGGTCAAGCCAACTTGGTTGTAGGCAGCCAGCAACTCTTTGAGCCTTCCGAGCTGGTCCTCGCGACCGGGCGCTCGCTGGCTCTCCTGGAACTTGATCAGGTGAGCCCCGCTGCGAATAATCCCTGTCGGCTCCCCGTCGGCCTCGCGTTCGATGCGACCTAACTCGCCTTGGGGTATGCGAAAGTCTTTGTCGATGCCGCTCAGTTGTAGCGCCAGCGAGTTCAACGAAGCATCCGGCCCCGTGCGGAAATAGGCTGCGTGCTTGGGGGCGGCCTCATCCAGTTCGGCCCGCGTCGGATAGCGCTGTTCGCGCAGGCGGGTGATAAAGACCTGTTGGAGGCGAATCCAACTCCCCTCGGGAACGACCTTCGCCCGCTGGCGGAAGTATTCCAACACATCCGCGATCGTCTCCATTTCAGGGACTGCGTGGTCGAACTCGTATAGCGCCGCGCCAAGCGGATGGGTGTGTGTGTCGATTAGGCCCGGTAGGACGGTCTTGCCTTCCAGGTCGACTAACCGGGTTTCCGATGCGGCCAGGGATCGCACCTCAGCATTCGTGCCGACCGCTGTGATTCGGTCGCCGCTGATCGCCAGCGCCTCCACGATGGAGAATTCCTGGTCTACCGTTACAACCTTGCCGTTGTAGAGGATCAGGTTCGGATCTGCCCACGCGGCCTGAGGCGCCAAGCCGAACAGCAACAGGCATAGAGGTACGAAGGCGAGCGGAGCGCCGCGCGGCCTGGATTGAATCTCAGTCACAAAGCTTCGCTCCCTTCGCAACTACGGGCGCGATCTGTGCGCCGCATCGACAGTATCTTCGCATAGGCACAAGATTCCGCCTTGGGAGGGCGGGCAATCAATGAGCGCCTTTCGGTAACATCCTCATCGGCGAGGACTTGGGCGATTCCTGTACGCACTGGGAGGCGGCTCAGTCGTCGGAGTTGATCAACTTGTCATGTCGGCCAAGGGCAGCCTCGCCGGCCTCTCCGCTGCAGATGCACCACAAGTCCACGAATCGTCGCCGCCGCACTGCTGTCGCCAACCGCATGATTAATAGCACTGGCCGCTATCGATCAAGAAATGAGATATTATGATCGATAGCTATCGCCCCTTTCGCTCATGACATGGAATTGGCAACGACCGGACTGGCCGGACTTTTCCTGGGATCAGAATCGCACCAAGAAAGCGGAGGAAGTGTTTCTCGTCGGGAGGGGCTTGTTTGAGGGCATGGTTCGGCACTTGGACGAAGCTGACCGTGAAGAACTCTCGATCGAGGCCATTAGCTCCGAAGCTCTAACCACATCCGAGATCGAGGGTGAAATCTTGGACCGGGCCAGTGTTCGCTCTTCGATCAGGAAGCAGCTCGGCCTAGCGACCGACGAGCGGCGAGCGACTCAGGCGGAGCGAGGAATCGCCGAAATGATGGTGGATCTGTATCGCTCGTTCGCACAGACTCTCTCACACGAGATGCTCTTCCGCTGGCACAGGGTTCTGCTTCGCGGAAGACGGGATCTAGGGGACGTTGGTCACTATCGGACGAGTAGTGAAGCTATGCAAATCGTTTCTGGCCCTATGCATTCGCCCAGAGTGCACTACGAAGGGCCACCGGCTGCGGAGGTGCCCGGGCAGATGGACCGGTTCATTGCTTGGTTCAACCGGACCGCTCCCGCAGGCCCTGATCCACTTCCTGGCTTGACACGGGCTGCGATCGCGCACCTGTACTTCGAGTCAATTCATCCCTTCGAAGACGGTAACGGCCGAATCGGCCGCGCGGTCTGCGAGAAAGCCTTATCACAATGCCAAGCACAACCCTCATTCACTGCCTTAGCCGCGACCATGCTGTTACGGCGCAAGGAATACTACACAGCCCTGGAAGCGGCCAGTAAGGACAACGAGATAACTTCTTGGATCGCGTGGTTTGCCAGCATCACGATCGAAGCCCAGCGTCGGACTCTAGCCCGTGTTGAATTCATGGTCGACAAGACGAAGCTACTCGATGGTCTGCGCGGTCGGCTCAACGACCGACAGAAGAAAGCGCTGTTGCGGATGCTGCGCGAAGGACCCGAAGGGTTCACCGGTGGATTGAGCGCCGGAAACTACATGACGATCGCAAGGGCCACGCCCGCAACAGCGACGAGAGACCTCGCCGACATGGTGACTAAGGGTGCGCTGAGGCGAACCGGTGAGCGTCGTCATGCGCGCTATCACCTCGCGGTTCCACTGAGGCCCGTACAAGCAGTGACCATTGATGAGAATGGACGACTGCAAGGGGTATAGCTCCTGCCTGAATGGTGGCGGCGCCGGCCAACGGAACCCTCCCCAAGAACCAGCCGCGAGCTAAGGGCTGTCCTGAGAGGAACTGATCGGGACCGCCCGAGCCGCATCGACCGGCTGAAGACAGATCCCGCTGCGCGGAAGCGGGGGCGTGTTGTGAGTCTGGGGGCTTTGCGAAGTTGTTGGCACTGCGTGCGTGAATCCTCTTCTGCGGCCACTAAGCTGCGGCAGGGGCAGTGCGCCCTATCCTCAGCGTCTCGACACCACCTGACGGGACGTTTGGCGGATGGGCCGTGAGCGACACTGGCACGTCGCGCTCGAACATGGCATCCTTGACATGCTCCGCAACTTGATTCAGCTGCGAGCCGATTGATACGGAGCACCTTAGATTGGATGGTCGCGGAAATGCCAGACATCGAACAACGACAGCGGAGGAGAGGCTGCGGAGCCACGAACCCCGTTTGGTCGGCACTGCTAGTTGCGTTGACGAGGTTCGGGGCGGTACTGCTCACTTCAGCGGTTCTCCTATCGGTGGCTCTCGCCGATCCCGGCACGGACGGAGCCGAAGTCGACATTCCCGCGATACACGTCAACCAACCCCGGAGCGCACCGCCTTGGGCGCTGATGCAGCGCCACCTGATCGAGACCATGGATCGCGCCGGCCTTGAGTTCTACAACACCTATGTCAAGCCGGACGGAACGCTGCGCTGGAAGGAGCGCTACGAAGGAGGAATGAACTCCTCAGACGATGCCTACGAAGGATTTCGGGGCTTTTCCCTCCATCACGTGCTAGGCGGCGCGAAGCGACTTGACACCCTGCATCGCCACGTCTGGGAGGGTATCACCCGCCAGTTTGCCCGCTACGGCCAGATCTATCGCGAATTCGACAGCAACTGGGACTGGATGCACCATGGCGAAGGCTATGTGTCGTTCTACCCGTTGGGTATGGCAGATCCGTACGACCAGCGCTTCCGCGAGCGGTCGGTTCGGTTTGCCGCAATTTACACCGGCGAAGACCCTGAAGCCCCCAACTACAACCCAGACCTAACCCTAGTTCGCCAAGAATTCGGAAGATTTCGGCTCTCGGGGCTCTTCGGCGGGTTGATTATAGCGAAAAACACACCCCGATTCGTTTGATAGACTTGGAGTGTTCTTAATATGTTCGCTAATGTATGGTGATATCGTTTTGAAGCTCGTTGTAGTGCCAAGAAATGGCATCTGGCCCTTGACGCCCCCCTCGCGCCTCTGACACCCTCGGACTAGGCGCCCCTGTGTTCATCCGCGCTACCAAGACCCACTCCGTCGGCGGCCAGCCTGGCTTCAGCTTCCGCCTCGTCCATTCCCAACGCTCGGGCTCCTCGGTCCAACAGAAAACCCTCCTCAACCTCGGCACCGACTATCCCGTCCCGCGCTCGCTGTGGCCTGACGTCACCCGCCTCGCCGACGACATCCTGCGCGGCCAAGCCCCGCTGTTTGCCTGCTCCCCCGAGGTCCTGGCAGCCGCCGAGGACCTCGTCCGCCGCCTGCGCGCGCGGGGCTTCACCGCCGACCAGCAGGCCGATCACGAGCCCGTCGCGGTACGCCTCGCCACCCTTAACCTGGACAACCCCCGCTCGGTCGGCGCCGAACGCCTCTGCCTGCAGGCTCTCGACGAACTGCGCTTGGCGGCCTTGCTGCGCCAGGCGGGGGCCTCCCCGCGCGATGCCGCCATCGCCACCGCCTTGGTCGTCGCCCGCATGCTGCATCCCTCCTCCGAGCGCGAAGCGCAGCGCTGGCTGCGCAACAACAGCGCGACCCTCGAACTGCTCGGCTTGGAGCACTCCGCAGGCGTCTCGCTCAACAAGCTGTACCGCACCTGCGACCTGCCCTGGAAGCATCGCGAAGCCCTCCAGAGCGGCCTCTTCGCTCGCGAGCGGGAGCTGCTCGACCTGCCCGAGACGATCGTCTTCTACGACCTGTCGAACACGCATTACACCGGGCGCGAGAACCGCACCCTGCGCCTGTTCGGGCGTTCAAAGCAAAAGCGTAACGACTGCCCGCTGGTGTCGTTGGCGATGGCTTTGGACGGGTCCGGGTTTCCGCGCCGCTGCGAGATCCTAGCCGGCAACGTGTCCGAGCCGGGCACGCTGCAGCCCGTCTTGGAGCGGCTCGATGAGGGCCGGGCCAGCGGGGCGCAGCGACCGACCGTGGTGATGGACGCAGGGATTGCCAGCGCCGAGAATGTGCGCTGGCTGCGCCAGCAAGGTTGGGCATGGATCTGCGTCAGCCGGGAAGCCAAGCCGGAGCGCCCGGAGGGCGCACCGAGCGCCGAGGTGCAGACCAGCAGCGGCTACAGCGTGCGAGCTTGGCCGCTACAGCCGGAGGCGGGGGCCAGCGCCACAGAGCCGCCGGAGCCGGAATTGCGGGTGTACGCGCTGAGCGAGGGGCGCTTGCTGACGGCGGAGTCGATTCTGCGGCGGCACCGGGAGCGTTTCGAGGGGGCTCTGCAACAGCTGCACGAGGGGCTGTCGAAACCCCGCTGCATGAAGCGCTTGGAGCAGGTGCAGCGCAAGGTCGGGCGGCTGGTCGAGCAGCACAAGCAGGTCTCGGCGCAGTACAGCGTGGAGGTCGTTGCGGGGGAGTCGGGCAAGGCTTGCGCCGTACGTTTCAGTCGCGCGCCGCAGCACCAGGCAGCCGACGAGGCGGCCGGGGCCTACCTGTTGAGGACCAGTCATGTGGACTGGGACACGGAACGCATCCTGCGCGCGTACTGGGAGCTGACCGAGGTGGAGGCAAGCTTCCGCTCGCTGAAGTCGGAACTGGGGTTGCGCCCGATCTGGCACCATCTCGACCGGCGCGTGTCGACGCATCTGTTCGTGGCGGTGCTGGCCTACCACGCGGTGCATTTGGTGCGCACGCGGCTGAAGGCACGCGGCGTGCATCTGAGCTGGCAATCGATCCGGGACCGGCTGGCGAACTGGGTGCGGGTAACGACGACGGTGCAGTCTGCGGACGGCCAGCCGTTGTGCAGCCGCCAAGATGTGCGCCCGGGAGCGGCCGCCTACGAGA
The DNA here is from genome assembly GCA_965207255.1 of Bryobacterales bacterium. Taxonomy (GTDB): domain Bacteria; phylum Acidobacteriota; class Terriglobia; order Bryobacterales; family UBA6623; genus VXMF01. The sequence goes on from OZ242276.1 coordinate 6,208,209, forward strand.
TCGCCCAAGCGGCCGGATTGGAGCCGCAGGCGCATCGCCAGCAGATCCGCAAGGCGGACTGACGAATTCTCACAAAATGTAGTGCCAAGTGGGCCGAAAGTCGCCGGTCGACACGTTTCTTTTCAATGACTTACGAAATTTCTAAGTCACAAAATGGCGAACTAGGGCTAAGTTTGATGCGGGCTTCAATGACCGGCAGCCGCGGGCCCAAGATGGAGTGGACAAAGCGCGACTGGATTCCGACGAACGCAAACTTGGTCTACTACCATCTGCCTTTTGACGACATCCCCGGCGTGCCGTCTGCAACTGGGTGGATCAACGACAGTCCGGCAGACGATCAGTTCGGTCGGATCGTGAAGACGATGAGCGACCGGATGGCCCGCGGTGACGTACCGATCAATCTCACCGCAGCACCGCTGATCGCAAACGCATTCCTCTACACAACCGAGGACAAGTACCGCCATTGGGTCACCAACTACCTGGCCAAGTGGATGCAGCTCACCGAGCAGAACAACGGCATCACGCCGGACAACGTCGGCATCAGCGGCAAGATCGGCGAACATACCGACGGCCGCTGGTGGGGGGGCTATTACGGCTGGAAGTGGCCCAGGGGTGGCACCGATATCGTCTTGGCATCCCTAACTGCGGCCAAAGTGGCAGTTCTACTCACGGGCGAGAGCCGCTGGCTGGGTCTTCCCCGCAGCCAGATGGGAGTGCTGCGCGAGCGCAGCGAGATCCGGGAAGGCGTATCCATGGTGCCGATCCGCTACGACGATGGGAATCAGTGGCACCACTTCGTGCCTGAGCCAGCTCGGCCATACGTGCACCTTTGGCACACGTCCCAAAGACCCGAGGATTGGCAGAACATCGAGCGCCTAGCCAGCCTCGAACTCGAAGCTGGCAAGCTCAGCGATCCAGACCTAGGCTGGGCCTACTTCGTGCAAGGGCGCAATCCAGACTTCCCTCTCCGGGCGCTGACAGCAGACCTGAAGTTCGTTCAGCGGAAGCTGAAGCGCGTTCTCAACGAGCGTGGTGACCCGGAGACTTGGTTCGACGCACACTGGCTCAGTCTCGAGCCGATGCCGACGGACAATCTCGTCCGCTTGACAATCGGCGGGCTGCCGGTCCACAAGCGCGGCGAGATGCTGCATTCCTACGTGCGCTATTTCGATCTCGATGCCCATAAACCGGGGCTGCCCCAAGGCGTTGCCGCCTTGGTGACGGCGGTGGGGCCCGACAAGGTGGAGATCGAGATCGTCAACACCAACCTCTTCGAGAGGCGGTCAATGATCGTGCAAGGCGGTGCATATGGCGAACACGGGATCACACAAGTGACCTATCTGGCCATCAAGGGTTCCAGCGGCCCGGGCTCGGCACCGATTGAAGCGACCCGGCCGACAGAGCATCGCGTCAACGTCGACGGGAGATACGTCCAAGTGGATCTGGAGCCGGGAGCGGGCACGACCGTCAAGATCGGACTGCGGCGCTATTCGTCGCAGCCAAGCTATGCGTTCCCATGGCAAGCGGGCGAGGGCAAATAGATGCGCATTGGATCGCTAGCATTCGTCATGGCAGTGGCCCCGTTCGTTGGATTCGGGCAGATGGGTTCGCCTGGTGGCGGCGAGACACAGGCCATCGCCCTGCATCCCGCTGATACCCAGATCATCTATGCCGGCGCCGCGAAGGGGCTGTGCAAGACCACTCGGGGAGGTGCGGACAACTGGCCTTCAACAGGACTGGAGGCGCTGTCTCCACGAGTGATCGCACTTGATCCGGCCAACCCTGATGTCCGGTACGTAGGGACGTTCCAAGCGGGTATCTACAAGAGCCGCGACGCGGCCACGTCATGGCATCATTCCAGCACGGGACTGACAAACCTCCGTATTCGTGGCCTAGCGGTCGATCCGGCCAATGTACAAGACATCTACGCGGCAACGGATGGCGGAGGCGTCTTCAAGAGTGTGGACGGCGGTGCAACCTGGAACGAAGCGAACCGAGGGTTGATCGACAAGACGCTGCGGTGTTTGGTGCAAGACCCGCGAGACCCCGACACACTTTATGCAGGCACGTGGCACGGCATCTACAAGTCCACAGACGGTGCGGGCTCTTGGAACGCAAATCCGGATGGTCTATTTGACATGGATGTCGCGGCCATCGCCATCGATCCGACCGATTCCAACGTGATCTATGCAGCGACAAACCCGGGTGGCGTCCACCGGTCGACTGACGCAGGGTGGACATGGTCCGCCGGAGGCGAGCTCTTGGCACAGACCATCCTGACCCTCGCGGTCGATCCGAGCAACCCGGGACATGTGTATGCGGGCACCAAGAAAGGCGTCTTTCGCAGCATCGATAGCGGCCAGAGCTTTCAGCCGGCTGGCCTGCAGTGGTCGAGCCGAGCGTGGACCCTAGTATTCGACGCCAAGACTACTCCGTCAACCCTGTACTACGGCGGCGAAGGCGGCGTGCTGAAGACCACGAACGGCGGGCACTGGTGGGACGTCACCGGGCCGCAGCGGCGCTAGAGGTGAATGGTCTCGAGGAGGTTCGCTCGATCAAGAAACGACTGATGGCGTGGTCGGTGGATCTCTAGTATCCAGTTCAAAGCCTCTCGTACTCAATCGTGGGGCTAGAAGCCCCGGCGTTAAGTACGAGAGTGGCGAAATCGGAGCTGTTACTTGATCATCTTGAGCCGACGCAAGTCTTTGTCGCTCCAACCGATGTCCCTGACGAGATATCGGATCAGATTAGGACCATACTGCTTCTTCGGGTGAAAGTGAATCACCACCCGCTTTCGTCTAGTGCCGTCGATCGACTGCTTCACGAATCCTCGTGTTGCACCGGAGCGCGCTTCTTCTGCCCATCCATCCCTTCTCAGTACCTTGATCCAATCGGCTGCAGTCTTGTCCTTAACTGTATTAAGGCTGAACGGCTGACGGAGCCCATTGAACCTCCAAGGAGCGAACCAGTGCATCTGGTGGAATCTCAGGGCTCTGAATTCTAGGCTGGTCGTCCACGATGACGCAGTCAGGACCCACCGGCAGAGGGTCTCCATGTCTTTGCAAGGAATCCAAGTACCACTTCAATCCATCGATCGTGCGTTGTAGAGCCTCTTCTTCGGTGCTTCCATCCATGTGCAGTCCATCGAAAGCTGGACAGTATGCATGGAATCTGTCGCCATCTCGCTCAACGATAGCGAGAATCTTGACTTTCATGCTGCGTTCTCCCTGCCATATACGTGTATGCAACGTCTCCGTCCATACAGTCTCATTCTAACTGGCAGCCTGCCACGCCGTGTTGCTCATACTCTTGTGCTTGCACTGGTTGACTGAGCGGGCCTTCACCGGTCGCGCCCGCGCCTTGATCGCTGCGTCGAACGTCTGTGAGTATTTCCGGCAAGTGAACGGATGCCACCACTGTTCCGATGAATGCCATTCGAACTGTTCGGAGTACCTCGCTAAGACCAGCATCCGGCCGCCCAAGTCGATGCGGCCCAGCATCACCGTTTGCCCCCAACAACTGGCGACCGTGCATGTCCCGTTTGCATTCAGAACGCCTACGATGTGATGGATGCAGCAGCCGCTGCGTCGCACCCGACCGTTGATCGGCATGCAAGCCTGACTCCTGTATGTCTTCTCACCTTCCGGCTCAGTGACTGCAAGCATCCACGAAAGCCGTTATTTTGCAGCTCCGCCTTCGGCACATTCGTATACGATTCGCATCGCGAAGGTTCACCGCGGAGCCCGTCATAGAGGCCCAGACCTGTCTTGGAGGGAGGTTCGCCGACAAGCGACAGATCCTCAGTTCCACTCCTCGCTTGGAGGCTTCGTTGAAGCCGTACCGTACCGCTCATGTTCGGCGCGACCGACCCAGGCGACTAAACTCCGACCGCAGAGGAGGATCGCTAAACGACTCTTCTTGCTGATCTTCTCCAGATCCAAGGCAGTCGGCATCCGCTCGTTCTTCAACACGTCGCAGGTGGTGTTCATTATCTGTGACGACAGGATTTTCAACAGCGAGCAGAGAACCTGATTTATGTATACTATACTGCATATATGGCAATGGGAACACGAAAAAGATTGGAACAATCTCTTTTGGTCAGCACAACGGACCTACCGGTGGCACCGAAGTTGCCGTTCTACGTCCAGCTCAAGGATCTACTGGAAAGCATCGATTTCGACCAGCATGTGGAATTGGCGTGCCGCCCGTACTACGCCTCAGCCCTGGGGCGGCCGTCGATGCCGCCCAGCGTATATTTCCGTCTCTTGCTTCTCAGCTACTTGATTGGCGTCGACTCCGAGCGTGCTCTAGCCCTGTATGCTCGCGACAGCCTGAACGTGCGACGGTACCTTGGGTACGCTCTGCATGAGCCGATCCCCGCCTCATCTACGCTCGCACGCACGCGTCGTCGGATCCCCCGCCGGACCCAGCAGGAGGTATTGGGTTGGGCACTGCAGAATCTCCGCGAGCAGGGATTGGAGCGGCGCCTAGCGGTTCGTGCTGGCCGGGCGGCACCGCCGTCAGCTCTCGCACACCGCGAGCAAGCCATGCCGTGCTATCGGAAGTTCGTCGAAAGCTTGGCAGAACACGCCTATCGTGACACGGTGGCTGACGAACTAGAATGACCGGCCATTGCCTAAGTTCCGGATGCTACCCGCTGTATTCACAAAGGTGCGACCGTCCTCCACTGAGGGCCGCAGGCGCTACGGCCCCAGATGGTAGCTGAGGAAGGCCACTCTCCAACGAGCTGAGCCGTGGGGCCAGGCCGACGGACCGACCACTCCGAAAGCGTCGGACGACATCTTCGGCTGATGACTGCCGATGGGAGCATCCTGATCGGTCTGGATGCCGAGGAACCCTTCGCCAACCCAACTCATCTCGGAGCCCACAGTTCCGCTACCGTGTCTGCGTGTGAACGAGGCCAGCACCTCCGTTCCCGACGAACTCCCAGAGTGGGACGACGATTGGCCTGTAGGTCGTTGACGCGACTGCCGAGACGAAGCGCTTGTCAGCGGTAACCACCTTGGTTCCGATCAGCAACGCAAGCGCCAAATACATGCACTCGTACGCTGGATGGCCGAGTTCGACCGCGATCCTCACCGCTTCCACGCATGTCCGTTCGTCGTCCCTCCATTGCAAGGGCATCTCGAGCAAGGCGGCAGCCAAGCGAGCAGCTTCGTAGTCGTCGATTGAGCCGTCGAGGACCTTGCGCCAAAGCATGTTGCCGATCTCTGACGCTAGCAAGCGGGGTGCGTGGAGGTCGAAGGATCCGTCCAAGAGCCCCGCCGCAATGGCTGAATCGGGCTCGGCGATCAGCCACTTGGCCGCTACGCTCGCATCCACGACAAGCACCATCGTCAGCTCCGGTGGTCGCGATCCCGGTCCTCGCGAATCAGATCCGCGATAGGCGTCCGCGAACGATTCGGGATTTCCTTCCGCAATCGTTCGGAAAGATCCACGAACGCCCTTCTCTTCGCCTGCATGTCGTTGTCAACCGCGGCAGCGAGAATCTGGCGGACTTCCGCCTCAAGCGACCTTCCGTTGATCTCGGCGCGCGCTTTCAATCTCCGCATCACGGAATCGTGGAGTCGGCGTACCGTTATTGCAGCCACGAGTTCATCTCCGTCCCCGATGCTAGCATAACAGCAGCAAAATGAAGGCATTTTGCATGCACTTCTAGCGATCAACGAGTCCCTTCGGGTATGGGCGAATGACCGATGCGGCAGTGAATCCGTGCCAGAGACCTAGCCGGCGCCAGTAGCCTTCGTTGAGGCCTGCTCGGATGATACTGGCGGGAGCCCGGGGTCGGCGCACATCGCGCACAAGAATGAGCGGCAGGCGGCTTGTGGGCACCTTTCCGCAGCGTGGCTGGCCCGGCGCTCGCAGAGCGCCGTTGTGTAGCCCGCCGAGAGCGCCTAGCTAGCTCAAGTCGGCCCTGCTCGGACGCAGATTTGCGAAGTCCGCGCCTGAGATCACATAGTACCAGTCGGCAAAACGCGCGCGAAGTTCATCGGCCAGTTCCTTCCCCTGCTCGGCGTCTCCCTCGTAGTTTTCTGCCCGGCCCTCGCTAAAGTCCACGCTGACCATCAGGTAGCGGCGTTCCCCCTCGCCCTCCGCATCCGCATTTTCTTCCTCGCTGCTTGGCTCTGCCCCGCCCCTCGCTACTTCGCCGAAGCGCAGCGTATAGCGCAGGCCGTTCTTCGAATCGACCACGATCTCGCCTTCGTTGGACAGGATTTGACCGGTATACGGGTTGGGAAAGAAACCCTTACCTTGCAATGACCGGAAGTTCGCCATCGTAGGCTGGATGCCCTCGCGTGCCTTCAGGTCGGCGCTCAACCCCTGCGGTTTGGGCTGCACGTCGACAATGCGCAGATTGTCCAGCGCTTTGGTCAGCGCGCTCATCGTGTCCGAATTCGGCTCGCGCCCGCCAAGTTGCCACTTGCTGTCCTTCTGGGTCAGCGTCGTCTGCTGGCGGTTCTCAATGCGGCCCAGCCTCTCGTTGATCGTGTAGCTGTTGATTTCGATTCGACGCAGGTCGAACGGCGAGACCTTCAACAGGTCCGTCTCGATCCAGTCTTGGAACCTCGCCGAGACATCTGCTTCGGTCTTGACCTCGTAGGTGCGCTTCTGGCTGGGAACCCGCATGTAGCGATAGCCCGGCTTGTCCTTGACCTGCTTCCCCACGATGAAGTCGGCCAGCACGTTGGAGTCTCCATCGAGGATTTTCACCCGCTTGCCTCGGCCGGCCAGCGAGGTTCCTTGGTCATCCAATGGATCGACCACCGAGTATTCGGCATGGTCTTGCGCCAGATCCGAAACCACGCGATCCTTGTGCAACTCGATCAGAGCCGCGGCGGTAGTCGCCAGCCGCTCCTCGGCGTCAGCCGGATAGCCGTGGTGGGACGGGATCACCCACTTGTTTTCCGTGAATTCCACCTTCAACGGCGTGGCCGTCGCGGTCGCTTCGTCGTAGTCGATCACTTCGATGGAATTCGGTGCCTGAGGGTCCGTGAAATCGGCGAAGAACAGCTCGCCCACATCATCGAAGATGTCCGGTGTCGACTTGCTGGGATCGACAACCACGGCAGCCGTGGCCATGACGACCGCAGCCATTACGAAGTACAGAGTCTTGGTCGTTTCGTTCATTGCTTGCCGGTCTCCACCAAGCGATGCCGCGCTACGCCGATCTGCTCGCGCTCGCGCCGCTTCACCGATACGAACAGGAATAGCAGGAACGCCGGTACCGGCGAGAGCACCACCGCCACGAGCTTGATCGTGTTCTGAATGCCCCGCACCGCGGCTTCCATGTCGCCCCGCGCGGCCTCGATCAGCCGCTCCTTCTCATCCTCGATGTTGCTGCGAGCAACGGTGAGCCGGCGGTTTTCGATGCGCTCCTGGTTCGAGATCATGATGCGCTTCGTCTGCGCATCCAAGTCTGTCCGGTCCTGCAACGCTTGGACGGCCGCGTCCAAGCGTTCTTGAGCAGCCTTGAGCTTCTCTTCCGCTTCCTGCTCGGCAACCCGCGTCTCTTCGAGTCGATCCTCCTCGTAGCTGCGCGTCTGGGCCTCCACTCTCTCCAGAGTGCGGTGCGCGCGGCGCCGCTTGCGCAGATCGATGAAGGAGTCGTCACCGGCCAGCCGGTCCACAGCGTTGAGCAGGAATGTGACGTTGTCGAAGTTCAAGTCCTCTACACCCTGTCGGCGCAGTTCAAAGAACTGCTCGCCGAGCATGTCGGCGTCCGCAATGACGATCGCATGCACGGGGCTGTCTTCTCCCGTGCCGGAGACGCGCGCCGCCACGATGTGGCTTTCGTCATCCGGATCGTGCGGCAGGTTGGTGGCCAGCTGTGTGCCGAACATCGACTGCTGCACGAGCCGGAACCATGAAGTTGTGCCGGAATCCGTCCCCGTGCGCAGCAGAGGCGTGAAGTCGGTGTCGGCATCGCTGTCTTCGGCGGGCTTTAGGACGCCCGCATACAGCAGGACCGTCTCCTGCAGGCCCGACGTGACCGGTTCGTCTTGATTGAACGTGCCCTCGTAGTCGTTGCCTTCGCCCAAAAAGACCACCTCTGCCGGCAAGTTGCGGAATGTCGGGTGCGGGTTGTACTTGTCCCACGCAATGTTATCTGTCTCCCAAACCACTCCCAGCGCGTCCATGAGCGGCTTGGTGTCGGTCGGCACCCGTTGCGGCTGCCCCTGTTGGAACGGGCTCTGCGGTACTTGGTGGGGAGAGGACGAGATATCGAACGCGGGCAACGGATCGACGACCAGCAGCGCCGGGTTGCCCGCCTTGACCCACTCGGCAAGGCGGTCCATTCCGTCGGACTCCAGCGTGTTCGGCAGAACCGCGATCAGCACGTCCAGATCGTCGGGGTAGTCTGATTCGGCGGGAACTTGGACGACCTCATACTGCTTTTCAAGTTCCGAGACGATGGACCAGCCGCGGGTCTGTTGGCGCGACTGGAAATCGAAGCCGCCGAACAGGTTGACGCCCGTGCGCAGGACGCCCACCTTCTTGCGCTCCGCGTTGGCCACCACGCGGATCGAACGCATGAGCTCGTACTCGACCGGCAAGCCCGGATCAAAGAACGGGATCACGAACTCCTCGCCGCCGGCACTGAAGACTAGCCCAAAGAAGATCTCGTCCGGACTGCCTTGGCTCTGGTACATCGGCGGCACCGGCCGAGCCCGGATCCCGAAGCGCTCGCGCGCCTCGCGCGCTTCCGGCGTGAACGGCTCGGTCTCGATGATGTTGGAGTAGATCTTGCTGCCCCCGCGGGAGTCGAACTGACGCAGCAAGGAAATCACGTTGCTGCGGGCTTGCACGTAGCGCCGCGGAACCTCGGGGCTGAGGTAGGCCTGGATGAAAATGGGACGCTCGTCGTCGAGGCTCGCGATCAACTCGCGGGTGTCCGGGGAGAGCGAGTGCAGGCGCTCCGCCGTGGCGTCCAGCCTGCCGCCGAGGCGTCCCACCAAGACTGTCACGCCCGCGACCGCCACCAGCAGCGCGACTCCGCGCGCGGCGTAGTGCCAGCCCAGCTTGGGGGCATCCTTGCCGGTGGCCCAATGGCGTCGGCCTAGCGCGGCGATGTTTAGGTACAGCAACGCGGCGGAGAAACCTGCGAAGTAGAGGATCCCGTACAGGGGGATAACGCCGTCGGAGAAATCACGGAACTGCTCGATGAAGGACAGGCTTTCCAGCAGTCGCCGCAAGCCGCCGCCCACAATGTTGCCCGCGTGCTCGATGAAGACCGGCACGGCACACAGCAGCGCCCCGAGAATGTAGGCCACGGTTAGGTTTGCGGTCAACTGCGAGGCCAGCATGCCCAGCCCGAGCAAGGCGGCCCCCATCAGCCAGTAGCCCACATACGTCGCGAACAGCAAGCCCAGATCCGGGCTGCCAAGAAACAGCAGGACGACCACATGGCTGAGGGAGAACACCAAAGCGACTGAGTAGACAGCCAGATACGCCGCATACTTGCCAACGACGATCTCCAAATCTGTGGCTGGAAGCGTCAGCAGAAGCTCGTCAGTGCCATGCAACCGCTCCTCGGCCCACGCCGCCATCGTCAGAGCCGGTACGAGGAAGATCAGCAGGTAGGGGAAATAGACATTTAGGGTCTCGAGGTTCGCGAGGTTGCTGGCGAAGAACGCTTCCTGCCAAAAGGCCGCGACAGCGCTGAGGAATACGAACAGGGACAGGAACACATAGCCCGTCGGGCTGCTGAAATACGATGTGAGTTCGCGGCGCAGCACCGCCTTTGAGACATGCCACGATTGGTTCATTGCACACCCCCCTGGGCACCGGCTTCCGCATCGGCCGCGTCCCCGCTCGGTTCCGCCTGCGCTGAGGTGGTTGGTTCAGCTTCGGCCGACTGCGCGGAAGAGCCTTGTGTCAAGCGGTGGAAGGCCGCCTCCAGCCCGCTGCCGTCGGCCATCTCGCCGGGAGTCCCGTCGAACACGATCCGGCCCTCGTGGATGATGACGACGTGGTCGGCCACTGCTTCGACCTCTTGCAGGATGTGAGTCGAAATCAGCACGGTCTTCGATGCGCTGAGGTCGCGGATCAGACTGCGCACCTCGCGGATCTGATTGGGGTCAAGCCCGGCTGTGGGCTCGTCCATGATCAAGATATCGGGCTCGTGCAGCAACGCCTGCGCCATGCCCACGCGCTGCCGGTAGCCCTTCGAAAGCTTGTGAATCGCCTTCTCGAGCACGGCTTGGAGATTGCACTGCTCAACCACAGCATCTATCCGCGATGACAGCCGCTCTGGAGCCAGTCCGCGGGCCTCGCCGAAAAAGCGCAACAACTCCAGCGGAGTCATCTGCGGGTAGAGCGGCCCGTTCTCCGGCAGGTAGCCGATCTTGGAGGCCGCTTCGATACGGTCTGTGGCGACATCCAAGCCTGCGATCTTCGCACTGCCCTTGGTTGCCCGCAAGAATCCGGTCAGAATCTTGAGCGTGGTGGACTTGCCGGCGCCGTTGGGCCCGAGAAACGCCGCGACCTGCCCGCGCGGCACTTCGAAAGACACGTCTTGGATGGCAGCGAAGTTCCCATAGAACTTGCTGAGTTGCACGGCTTGGATGGCAACAGAGCCCTGTACAGCGGTCATGGTTCGTTAATCTTTCGGTATCACACCCGCGGCATTACGCGGGATCAGCGCCCGATATCGCGCGCACATGCTTGGCCCGACAACCGGCGCACTCTCCCAACATAACGAATCGTTCGAGGGCAATTCAAGCCGCCTTGACAGTCGCGACCAGTCGATTGGACGCACGGCGAGGTCGATTCGTGACGCCACGCCTTGTTAATTCTGGCGAGCCCGCTGGTCAGTGCCAGACACTGCGGAATCGACGTGCCTCCCGGCCGCTGAGATGTATACTGATGTGACCGCCGAGTGGCATCCCCGCGCAGTTCCCAAGACATTCGCGCTTGCTTCGCTATCTTCCCACCTGAGACGGTCGGAGGCTGTAGTGCCCAGCGTTGCAACAGGGCTGTGGCGGCATGTCGTTGTGGATGACTCGGACCGCTGGAGGTGAGACGTGGCGCTGACCCGCAGGATTTTTCTCGGAACTGGAGCGGGCGTGCTGGCCCAAGCGCAGACCGTCGCTCCAAGTGATCGCATCAGTGTGGGCATGATCGCAGTCGGTTCGCGTTCGCACGAATTGCTTGAAGCCATCAAGAAGGTGGATGGTACCGAGATCGTAGGCGTCTGCGACGCCTATAGCGGCCGCGTACAACGAGCCATTGAGCGAACTGACGGCAGAGCCAAGAAGTATCCAAGCTACAAAGAAATACTGGCCGATCCATCCATTGACGCTGTAACCATTGGCACGCCCGATCACTGGCACCGACAGATGGTTATCGAAGCTTTGGAGGCAGGCAAGGACGTCTATTGCGAGAAGCCCCTTAGCTTCAATATTGACGAAGGCTTGGAGATCACAGCGGCGGCGGAACGGGCTGGCAAGATCCTGCAAGTGGGCAGCCAGGGCATCAGCAGCGACAGCACGAAGATGCTGCGCGACTGGATCCAGTCCGGTAAGCTCGGCCAGATCACGATGGTGCGGGCGGCGTACAACCGCAACAGCCCCGGCGGCGCTTGGATTTACCCAATTCCATCCGACGCATCGCCAGAGACGGTTGACTGGGGAGCGTTTCTAGGCCCGGCGCCCAAGCGCGACTTCGACCTCGAGCGATTCTTCCGCTGGCGCTGTTACAAGGAGTACTCCGGCGGCATCGCCACCGATCTGTTCGTGCACCTCTGCACCACGATCCACTACGTGACGGGCGCCGTGATGCCGTCCGACGTCGTCGCCATGGGCGACCTGTACCGTTGGAGAGAGAGCCGCAACGTTCCCGATACGCTCAACGCCCTGTTGCGTTACAAGGAGGGCTTCACGGTCAACCTCAGCTCGACCTTCAACAGCCGGGCAGACGGCGGCTACGGGTTTCAGGTCTTGGGCACGGAGGGTGCCGCGCAGCTGGCCGGACGGACCCTGACGCTATATCCCGATCCGGCCTACGACAACAACGGTTGGATCGTTGGTGCGTGGCCGAAGAAGTTGGAAGAGGCGTACTACTCCACGCCGGAAGGACGCGCCGAATTGCGTCCTCCCAAGCGCACGGAGGAGGTGTATCGAGACACCGGACCGGGCGCGACGGTGGCTCACCTCGCGGACTTCTTCCACGCAGTCGGCAACCGCGGGGCCAACATCGAGGACGCTTGGGACGGGCATCACGCCGCTTCGTGCGCCCACCTCATCAACGCGTCGGCAGAGACCGGTTCCATGATGCACTGGGACTTTGACCGGCACCGCGCAGCATCCTGATCGCCATACTTTCCAGAACAGTTCAAATAGATTCTGGGAGTATTACAACACAAAGGAGTTACCACGATGAACCAAGCAGGCTATAGCTGGCTCATGTTCGCCTTGCTGACCGTTTCGTGCTGGGGCCTATACGGCATTTTCCTGCACAGCGGCCAGCTTGGCATGGCTGATCCGGTCCACGGTCGCTACAAGGCGTTTCTGTTCGTCGGGATCGCCTACTTCTTGGTTGCCGTGCTGGCGCCGCTCGCGATCCTGGCCACTTCGGGGGCGGACTGGAACTATCCCATGAGCGGCATGGCATTGTCCTTGATCGCCGGCACGGTCGGCGCTGTCGGAGCGTTTGGAGTCTTGCTGGCATTCGGTGCCAAGGGTACGCCGGCCGTGGTGATGTCGATCATTTTTGCCGGCGCCCCGATCGTGAACGCCATCGTCTCGATGGCGCTGCACCCCCCCGCTGGCGGAGTCGGCGGAATTCGCTGGCAGTTCTTCGCGGGGATTGCGTGCGCCGCGCTTGGCGGCTGCTTGGTAACGCTGTACAAGCCGAACCCCGCCCCTCCAAAGCCGCCCGTTTCCCAAGCCGGCGCGGTGGCGGCATCCGCAGTGTCCGCCGTCGCGGCACCCGACCGCTAGCCGATCAAGGCGACCGGCGCTCGATCGCTTCCCGGCCCCGCAGCACTGTGCCCGCTATGCCCGACCGCCAAGCGCAGACACCCGGAGCACCGTTGCTACGCGCCCTCGTGGGAGGGTCGCTGATGGGTCTAGCGAACCTGGTGCCCGGCGTGTCCGGAGGGACGATGCTGCTGGCGACCGGGATCTACCCGCAATGCATCGAGGCTATCGCCAAGCTCACGACGCTGCGCCCGGACCGCAGCGCAATGGCCCTGATCTCTGCAGTCGCGGTTGCCGCCGGGGCGGTGGTCCTGCTCGTAGCGGGCACGATGCGGGATCTCGTGCTGATGCACCGTTGGATGACCTACAGCGTCTTCTTGGGAGCGACGCTTGGCGGTGTTCCGATCCTTTGGAAGCTGATCGGAAACCCAAGTGCCAAGACTTGGCTTGGTGCCGCAGCAGGTCTGGCGGGCATGGCTGCCACGCTGTTCGCTGCGCCCGCTCCGGCGTCTAGCGGGGCCGCTTCGCCTGTCGTGCTGTTCTTGGCCGGCCTCGCTGCGTTTGCCGCCATGCTCCTGCCCGGCCTATCGGGGAGCTATTTGCTCGTGCTCAGCGGGCAGTACGTACCGATCCTTGATGCAGTCGATCGCCTCAAGGTCGCCTTGTCAGCCGGTGCGGACCTGCAGTGGCAGGCGCTCGCATCGCCGGCCGAAGTGTTGGCCCCGTTCGCCGCCGGCACGCTCGCCGCGCTCGTCGGCCTGAGCAGTCTGCTGCACATGCTGCTGGAACGGCAACGAGAGCTGATGCTGGGGCTATTGCTGGGCCTGCTCGTCGGCGCGGTGCTCGGTCTCTGGCCGTTCCAGACAGACACGTCTGCGTTTGTCCTGCCGACTGCGGTGCAAGCACTCGGCGCCGCGGCCTTGGCCGTGCTTGGCGGCACCCTGACGTACACGATCAGCCGCCGGAGCGGCGCCGAAGCCTGAGCGCAACCGCCTTGACTATGATGGTTTCAACGCCAGTGCGGCAATCCATTCCGCGCGGACGTTCTTCCGACCTATGAACGCACTGCAGCTAGTTGCCCCGCAGAGGCTCGAGATGGGGGTATTGCCGGATCCGCCCGATCCGGGGCCGGGCGAGGTCTTGGTGCGCTTGCGCGCCAGCGGCATTTGCGGCAGCGATATGCACACATTCAGCGAGGGTGCCGTCGCCGGCACGGAGGCCGATTACCCGTGCGTACTGGGACACGAGCCCAGCGGCGAGGTCGTCGCGGTGGGCCGGGACGTAGCAGACCTCGCGCCCGGCGCAAAGGTCGCCGTCGAACCGTTCATCGTGCGCGCCGAGTGCGAGTTTACCCGCACGGGCCGCCAGAACCTGGCGCTGGCCAACGAGTTCATGGGGCGCGAGATTCCCGGAGCCCTGCGCGAGTACGCCGTGCTGCCGCGTCGCAACTTGATGCAAATGCCCGACGGCATGAGCTTCGGGGACGCGGCTTTCGTCGAGCCCCTCGCGGTGTTGCTTCACTCGTACGAACTCGCCGACCTGCGCATGGGAGAAGCGGTTGCCGTCGTGGGCACAGGCCCGATCGGGCTCATCGCAGTCGCGCTGGCCAAACTGGCCGGGGCATCTGTGATCGTGGCTGCGGACAGAATCGAGCACCGCTTGGATCGCGCGAGGAAGCTGGGGGCGGATGTCGCAGTGAACGTCGACAAAGACTCGCTCGTCGATGCCGTCATGGACCTGACCGGTTGCGGCGCTCACGTGGTCATCGATGGCGCGGGCAAGAGCGAGTCCATCAACAACTCCCTCGCCTGCTTGCGTCCGGGCGGGCGGCTGGTGATTGTCGGCATCCCGTCCGAATCCGCCGTCCCGGTCAATTTGTGGACAGCCCTGGACCGCGAAGCAAGGATCCACGTCCAGAAGCGCTCCAACGGCAACGACCACGAAGCTCTCGAGTTGCTCAAGCGCGGCCAGATCCGCTCGCAAGACTTCATCAGCCACCGCTTCGCAATCGACCAAGGGCAGGAAGCGTTCGAGATGATGGCGGCCTATCGCGAGGGCGTGATCAAACCCTTGATCGAGTGGTAGCCGCAGGCCGCTCTGCCCCCAACCAACAACTGAGAGGTTTTGCGACCCGCGGGCCAAACGCTTTTCGCCAATCGCATAAACTGGAATCAATCATGAAAAACCCAATTTCTCGTCGACACTTCGCGGCGTCCGTCGCGGCAGTTCCCGGGATTCTGAGCGCGCAATCCGCTGGCAGCAAGGTGCAAGTGGGCTGGGTGGGCCTCGGCAATCGCGGCGGCAAGCACATCCGCACCTTGATGAAGGTGTCCAAGGACGACGCGACGGTCAAGGCGATCTGCGACACGTTCTCGCCTCGGCTCGCCAAGACCAAGGATGACGTCATCAGCGACCAGGGCACTGCGCCCGAAACCTATGACGACTACTACAAGATGCTCGCCGACCCGGAGATCGACGCAGTCTTCATCATGACCCCGGAGCACTTGCACCGCGACATGGCGATCGCTGCCCTCGAGGCTGGCAAACACGTCTACTGCGAGAAGCCCCTCTCGCATACGATCGAAGAGGGCTTTGAGATCCTGCAGGCCGTCGAAGCCAGCGACAAGCTCTTCCAAGTCGGCACGCAGCGGCGCAGTTCAAGGCTCTATGCCAAGGCGCGCGAGATCTACGAGAGCGGCGTGCTGGGCAAGACGGTCTACGCCCGCGCCTTCTGGTACCGCAACAGCCCCTTGACGCGCCCTGCTTGGCGCTACACCATCCCGGCTGATGCCGAGCCCGTAAACACCGACTATGAGAAGTTCCTCGGCCCGGCACGCGCGACGTCGTTCAACAAGCAGCGCTACTTCCAATGGCGGCTCTATTGGGACTACTCGGGCGGTATCTCCACCGACTTGCTGGTGCATCAGACCGATGCCATCCACATGATCACCGGTCGGCATTACTGCGAGTCGGTAATGTGCAACGGCGGCATCCACTACTGGACCCAGGACGATCGCGAGGTGCCCGACACGGTCACGGCAGGCTTTGAATACGACGATCACTTCCACATCAGCTACTCAGCCGCCTTCAGCAATTCCCACTACGGCTACGGCGAGCAGCTCTGCGGCAGCGAGGGCACGATGGAGATCATGAACCTGCGCTACCTCAACGTGTACCCCGAAACGGTTCGCGGCATGCCGGAATCGGTCACCTCCCGCCCAGAGATGCACTTCGACGCCCGCGAGGACTTCAACGAGAGCAACTCCACCAACGACCACATCAAGAACTTCATCGACGCCATCGCGCACGGGGCCGAACTGAACTGCCCGGCGCAATTGGGTCACGAAGCCGCGGTGACGGGACACCTCGCCACGATGTCCCTGCGGAAGAACAAGAAGGTCTACTGGAACCAAGCCGAGGGCACCTATCACTTCGGATAGGCGCGGTATCCGCCGAGCGCCGCGGGCAAGCCTCCACTGGCTCGCCCGCGGCGGCGGATGGGCCGTTTGCAGCGCGGGTCAGAGCCCCAGCCTGCTCTGATGACTAGAATATGGACATGATCCACCTGCCCGCCCTGCGCTGGGGAGAGCCGTACGAGAGCCTCGACACCGTCCAGACGGTGCATTTCGACACCGGCGAGCCCGTCGCCACAGTCAGCCAAGTGCTGCCGGCGATGGTCAAGCGCGACCTCAGACAAGCCCCGCGGGCGCAAGCCGCCCTGCGCTCGGAATCCCCTGCCCGGATCATCGAGCGCATCGAACGCGCTGGGGACCTCTTCGAGCACGCCGAATTGCCCTTGGGCTCCGGCAGCCAGACCCCAGCGGAGTTCATCCACCAGCAATCCTCCACGACCGGACTGCCCGAGGCCATGTGCCGGGCCAACATGGCCAAGCTGGTGGGAGTCTGCCGCGAGATGGGGGCCATCATGGATTCGCTCACGCGCGGCTTGGACTTTGAGATCCTTGCGCGGGGGTACGGGGTAGACAGCGCCGAGCGCATGCTGAGCTATCACGCCAGCACCGATGTGCTGGGCGCCGTGCTACCGAGCAATTCCCCCGGAGTGCATACGCTCTGGATCCCGGCGGTCCCCCTGCAGGTCGGGCTCTGCCTCAAGACGGGCTCCCAAGAGCCGTGGGCACCCTACCGCATGGCAGTCGCGATGATCGAAGCGGGCATCCCCAAGGAAGCCGTGTCGGTCTACCACGGCCACGCCGTGGGTCAAACCGTGGTGCAGAACTGCGGGCGAGCGATGGTTTTCGGCGGGCAGCAAACCATCGACTTGTACAAGGCTAACCCCGGCGTGCAGGTGCATGGCCCCGGATACAGCAAGATCATCCTAGGGGACGACGCGGTGGACGATTGGCCCGCGTACCTCGACATGATGGTGGACAGCGTCTTCCTCAACAGCGGGCGAAGTTGCATCAACGCTTCCTCGATCTGGGTGTCACGCCAAGGCAGGGAGATCGCCCAGGCTATCGCCGAGCGCTTGGCGGACGTCCGCCCGCTCGATCCACAGGATCCCGACGCCTCCCTGGCAGCCTTCACTGTTGCTGGCGTGGCCGAAGCCGTCTCCGGCATGATCGATGGCGAATTGGCCCAAGGCGGCGCCACTGACGTTACCGCCGAACTGCGCGACTGCGAACGGGCCGTTACGCGCGAGCATTGCTCGTACCTGCTGCCCACCGTGGTGCACTGCGAATCCGCCAACCATCCGCTGGCCAACCGCGAGTTCATGTTCCCCTTCGTGAGTGTCGTCGAATGTCCCGAAGGCGAGATGCTCGAACGGATTGGTCCTACCTTGGTGTGCAGCGGGATCACCGACAACGAGTCCTTGCGGCGCAAGCTGTTGACCTGCCCGACCATCGACCGCCTCAACATCGGCCCAATCCCGACCGTCAAGCTGAATTGGCTCCAACCCCACGAAGGCAACATCGTGGAATGGCTTTACCAGCCGCGCGCGTTCCAATTGGCGTCGTAGGCAGTAGCCGCAGGCGAGGCCACCGTCGAGGTCGGACAGAGTAGGTAGGCGTGCCAGACCCGGCCCAGCAGCGTGCTTCGGCCACCGCCGTGGCTGGGCGCTTGGAGTATCTCGCGGCCGCCTCGCTGTTGTGGGTGTTGCGCTGGCTGCCACTGCGGCTTGCGCTGCCGGCAGCTGAACTCGCCGGGCTCGCTTGCTGCGGGCTGGTTTCCCGGTGGCGCGATGTAGCGGAGACGAACCTCAAACGCGCCTTGCCGGAGCTCGGCTCCGCCGCCCGCCGCCGTATTCGATGGGGCGTGTTCCGCAACCTCGGCCGTGTGGTGCTGGCATTGGCGAAGCTGCCGGTGTGGTCGGAGCGAACGGTTCGCCGACATGTCGACTTCGAGGGACTAGAGCATTTCCGCGCCGCCGAGGCGAAGGGCCGCGGCGTGCTGCTCTTGACTGCACACCTGGGCAACTGGGAACTTGGCGCGCTGGCCCACGGCGCCGTAGTCGGGCCGATCAGCGTCATGGTGCGCCCCATTACCAACCCCCGCGTAGACCGCTTGGTGGAGGCGCGCCGGTCGGCGCATGGCAATCGAGTCATCGCCAAGCGCAATTCGGCCCGCGAAGTGCTCAAGGCTCTCTCCGCTGGCGGCACCGTCGGGATTCTAGCGGACCAGAACGCAGCCCTCGAAGAAGCCGTGTTCGTGGAGTTTTTCGGGATGCCCGCGGCGGCCCACAAGGGCTTCGCCCAGTTGGCGCTGCGATCCGGTGCAGCCGTCGTGCCCGCCATCGCGCGCTGGGAGCCCCTCGTCAAGCGTCATGTGGTCGAGTACGGGCCCGCAATCGAGATCGTGCGCAGCGGCGTCACACAGCGCGACATCGCAGTCAACACACAGCGCTTCCAGCAGGCGATCGAGGACCGCGTCCGGGCAAATCCAGACCTATGGCTCTGGATTCACCGCCGCTGGAAGACCCAACCAGCAGCGAAAGCAGTCTAATGCCGAAGCCATTTCACTCCCTGCCACAGGCTGAGAAACCGCTATACTAATCGCAGCGAATGCCTTTCCAATATTGGATTTCCACTAGCGGTTCCTACTTGCGCGGGGCTATCAAGGCATGCGGATGCGTGGCGTTGCTTGGGGCAGCGCTGTGTTTGCCGGGCGCGCTCCCGGCTGCCGCCGAGGACACTAGTGGCAACGACCGCGGCGAATCGTACTACCACTTCGCCCTAGGACATCTCTACCACCAGTTCGCCCAGCAGTTCGGGCGTTCGGAATACATCGACCGGGCGGCGAAGGAGTATCGGTCGGCCTTGGACAAGGATCCCGACTCGCTGGTGATCCGGATGGAGATGATCAACCTCTTCGCGGGAACGAGCAGGCTCGCACGGGCAGTTGCTCTAGCGGATGAGATCATCGAGCGCGAGCCCCAGAATGTCGAAGTGAGGCAGCTGCTGGGCGACATCTACAAGTCCTACTACTCGCAGCAACGCCAAGATCCGAACCGCGAGGGGCCGAACCCCGAGTTCCTGCGGAAGGCCATCGAACAGTTCAAGCTGCTGGTGGAACTTGAGCCGGATAAGGCTGCCCACCACCTGGAACTTGGCCAAATGCAGGCCTTGGCGGGCGATGCGGATGCGGGCAACAAGGCGTTGCGGCGGGCCATCGAGCTGGAACCGGGCAACTCCCAAGCGCGGGTCAGTCTTGCTTACATCCTGCTCGAGTCCGGCAAGATCAACGACGCCATCACCGAACTCGAACAAGTGGTCAATGAAGGCCCTTCGAGCAGGCAGCACATCAACGCACTAGCCGGCGCCTACGAACAGGCCGGGCGGGCAGAAGATGCAGCGAAGCTTTACGAGCGCCTGCTCAACGAAGGCGGCAACACCCTCCAGGCGCGCCAGCGCTTGGCAGAAAACCTGTTCCGCTCGGGCGAGTTCGAAAAGGCGCTCGAGCATTACCAAGTGCTGGCCGAGCTCGACTCTGGCGAAGCCGAGTACTTCTTGCGCATCGCCGCATTGCAAGGCGAGCTGAAGGACTACCAAAGCGCCTGGAAGGCGCTCGAAGAGGCGCGCAAGATCGATCCCAGTTCGCTACAGGTCCAGTTCGCCGCGATCAACCTGCTAGAGGCCGAAGGCCGCCAAGAGCAGGCCATAGCGGAGCTGACAAAACTCTTGGATGCGACGCGCCGGGACGAATATCCCCCCAACGAGCACAGGCGGCGCTTGATGCTGCTGGAACGCTTGGGGGTCCTGCAGCGCGAGCAGAACCAGCCCGCAGCGGCGGTCAAAACCTTCCGCGAGATCACAGCCCTCGACCCGGATCTGAAGCCGCGGATCTTGGCACAGATCGTCCAGACCTGGCTCTGGGGCCGGGACTTCGCCCGCGCCGAGCAGGAAGCGCGCCGCGCCGCGGGCGAGTTCAAGGATGATCCCGTGCTGTCCAACCTGCTGGCGGCCACCCTCTCCGACCGTGGCAAGACCAAGGAAGCGATCAAGGTCATCCAACGGATGGACAACAGCGGCCTGGCTGAGATCGACACAGCCCTGGCGATGGCCCGGATCTACGAGAAGGGTCGCCAGTTCGACAAGGCTGAAGAGCAGATCGACCGCGCCAGCAAGCTGGCCGATTCCGAAGAGGCGCGAATCGCCGTCTTGTTCGCCTACGGCTCGATGTACGAACGCGCCAAGCGCTACGAGCAAGCCGAGGCCAAGTTTCGCGAACTGCTCGACGTCGCGCCCGACAACTCGACGGCCCTGAACTACCTCGGCTACATGTTCGCCGACCGCGGCATGCACCTCGAGGAAGCGCACGAGCTGATCCAGCGCGCCTTAGACCTCGAGCCCAACAACGGCGCTTATCTCGACAGCCTCGGATGGGTCTACTACCGCCAGAACAAGCTGGACCTGGCTGCCAAGTTTCTCGAGCGCTCGCTCGAGCAGTACAAGGACGACCCGGTGGTGCATACGCACCTGGGCGACGTCTATTACAAGCAGGGCCGCATCGCCGAGGCAAAGCGGCATTGGAACCGTGGCTTGGAGGAGTGGAACCGATCCGCTCCCGCGGACCGCGACGCCACCGAGGTCGAGAGCCTGCGACGCAAGTTGGCCGAGGTGGAAGTCTCGATGGCCGGAGAAGGGCGCGGCGGCAAGGACGAGTCTAGAGTTAAGCGCTAGTGGCGGCCAGCCGCTAGCGCGCAACGTTTGCCGACCGTGCTCGGCAGACGCAAGGAGCACCCAATGAGGATCTTCATCGACAGCGCAAACTTGGAGGAAATCCGCGCGGCCGTGTCCTACGGCATCGTGGACGGCGTCACGACCAACCCGTCCCTGATCGCCAAGGAGGGCCACGACCACCACGACCAGATCCGGGCGATCTGCGGCATCCTCGATGGCGACATCAGCGCGGAAGTCGTCGCGACCGAAGCCGACGCGATGGTCTCCGAAGGGCGCGAGCTGGCCAAGATCCACGACTCGGTCGTGGTCAAGATCCCGCTGATCCGCGATGGCATCAAGGCGGTCAGCAGGTTGACTGCGGAGGGAATCCGCACCAACGTCACGCTGTGCTTCTCCCCGATGCAGGCGCTGCTCGCGGCCAAGGCGGGGGCCTACCTGATCAGCCCCTTCATCGGGCGCTTGGACGACATCTCCGTCGAAGGCATGGCCCTGATCGAGGAAATCGTCACGATCTACGACAACTACGGCTACCCTACCCAGGTCCTGGCCGCGTCGGCACGTGGCCCGCTGCATGTCAAGCAGGCGGCCTTGGCCGGCGCCCACGTCAGCACGCTGCCGTACAAGGTCTTCGACCAGTTGTTCAACCACCCCCTGACGGACATCGGATTGGAGAAGTTCCTGGCCGACTACCGGAAGACGCTGGTCACGGCCTAGCAACTGCGCACCGCAGGAGAGCGAGTTGAGCGGCGAACCCCAAGGCGGGCGCCTTGCGGCACCCAGCAATGTCCGACGCAAGGTCATGCTGGGGCTGTTCCTGCTATCGGTCATCACCTATCTGGACCGCGTCTGCATCAATTCGGCCGCGCCGGAAATGCAGCGGGACCTCGGCCTGTCCAACGCCCAGTGGGGAATGGTCTTGGCTTCGTTCCTGGCCGCCTACGGCCTGTTCGAGGTGCCCGGCGGCTGGCTGGGCGACCGCTTCGGTCCGCGCCTGATCCTGACCCGCATCGTGGTCTGGTGGTCGGGCTTCACGGCCCTGACCGGCGTGGTGCGCAGCTACCCTCAACTGCTGGTCGTCCGCGCCATGTTCGGGGCCGGCGAGGCCGGAGCGTATCCCAACGCGTCGTGCGTGGTGTCGCGTTGGTTCCCTCCCCAGCAGCGCGCCCGGGCTCAGGGCATCGTGTTCATGGCGAGTCGTCTCGGGGGGGCGCTGTCACCTCTGCTGGTGCTGCCGTTGATCGCCAACTGGGGCTGGCGCAGCGTGTTCTTCGTGTTCAGCGGTCTGGGGGTCGTTTGGGCGGTCTGGTGGTGGCGGTTCTTCCGCGACTACCCATCCGAAAAGCCCGAGGTGAACGCCGGGGAGATCGCCATCATCGGGGATGCCTCCGCCAAGCGCGGGCATGTGCGGCTGGCAGGCATGCTGCGCAGCGGCAACTTCTGGGCGATCCTAGGCGTGTACCACTTCTTCTGCTACGCCTCGAACTGGTACCTGTTTTGGACTGCCAACTACCTGTCATCCGAAAAGGGCTGGCAGAGTTCCGAACTCGCGGCCTACACCGCCCTGCCCTTCCTGCTGGCGGCCGGCGCCGATTGGGCGAGCGGCTCTCTGAGCGACCGCTTGGTCAATCGGATCGGGCTGACCTGGGGGCGTCGGATCGTCGGCATGGCAGGGGTCGGAACCGCGGGAGCCCTGATCCTGCTCTCGCTCGCCATCGACGACCGCATCGCCGCCAGTTTGGTTCTGGCTCTGGGCTTCGCCGCGTCAGATGTCATGCTGCCGGTCGCCTGGGCAGTCTGCGTCGATGTCGGCCGCGAAGCGTCCGGGACCATTAGCGGCGCTATGAACACCGCCGGGCAGATCGGCGGCGTCATCATGAGCATCGGGTACGGCGCGTTGGTGGACTCCTATGGCTGGAACCTGCCCCTCGGTCTGATTGCCTGCTCGTGCTTCGTATCGATGCTTTTCTGGCTCAAGATCGACCCGACCAAACCGTTGGTGCGGGCACGCGACTGACCGTCCCCGGCGCTGCCTCCGGGCTGTGCAACGATAGTCGGGATGTTCAAGACCGTCCAGAAGGAAGTCTGGGCCTACGACGCGGAATGGGTGCCTGACGCCAACGCCGGCAGAGTGCTCTACGACCTCCCCGCAGAGACGCCAGAGGCAGATGTCATCAAGGAAATGTGGGCCCGTAACGGCGCGACCGAGGAAGACCCTCGCCCGTTCCTCAAGCTGGTGGTATGTCGTGTCGTCTCGATCGCGTTCGTCCGCCGCAAGAGCGATCGCTACGGCAACATCACCCTCGATCTCCGCTCCAAGCCCAAGGCCCCCGCCAAGCCGGAGGATTGCGGCGAAGCGGCCATCTTGAGTGAGTTCCTGAACGGCGTTGGCCAGATCCAACCGCAATTGGTTGGGTTCAACTCAGCGGGGTCAGACCTGCCGATTTTCATTCAGCGCGGAATCATCCACGGCATCCAAGCACCTGATTTCTGCAAGCGGCCGGACAAGCCGTGGGAGGGGGTGGACTACTTCGCAAAGGGCAGCGAGTGGAACATTGATTTGATGCAGGTCGTCGGGACATGGGGCAAGACGCAGCCATCACTCAACGAGCTCGCGCGCCAGTCGGGCATCCCCTGCAAGATCGGGGGCCTAGACGGCAGCAGTACTGTCGACTCATGGCTGGCAGGCGATGTTGACGGGATCGTGCAGTACAACGAGCAAGATGCTCTTACCACGTATCTGCTCTGGCTGCGGATGGCGTGCTTTGCTGGCCGCCTGACCGGGCAGCAATTTCAAGACGAGCAGAAACTACTGCGCAAGATGATCGAGGAGCGCACCGGGTCTCCCGGCAACGAGCATCTAGTCGAATACCTCGAAGAGTGGGACCGCCTGCGGCACCCCTCGTAGGGCAAAGCGCTGCAATGAGTCAGCCTTCCAGCACCACCGGAACGATCAGCGGCTGGCTCTGTCGCGAGGTCTTGCGCGCCAGGTAGCGCCGGAACTCGTCCCGGATCTTGTCCTCCATCAGCGCTACATCCAACCGCTCTTCTTGGCTGCTCGATCGCACCGCGTCGCTGATCACGGCCTCCGCACCGTGCAGCATCGCTTCCGACCCGTCGGAGACGACAAAGCCGCGATCCAAGATCTCGATCTCGACGGCCTTGCCGGTCCGTTCGTCGATCGTGACCACCGGCACGATCACCCCAAATTCCGACAAGCGCCGCCTGTCGCGCATCGCGGCGTCATGAATGACCTCGCTGCGCGTGCCGGTGTCAATCAGCCGGTGGCCCACAGGCACCTTGTTCTGCAACACGCGAGCCCCGAATTCGTCGAGTTGCAGGACGTTGCCGTTCTCTAAGGTGAACGAGTCCTCCAAATCGCTGCCCCGGACTTGCATCGCCAGCGCTCGGTGCTGCGCCAGCTGTCTGTACTCGCCGTGAATTGGCACGAAGTACCGCGGCCGGATGAGATTGAGGATAAGTTTGAGCTCCTCGCGGCAAGGATGGCCGGAAACATGCAGGCCCGGACAGACATCGCCGTATAGGACCTTTGCGCCGCGTCGGTACAAGTGATCGATGACCCTGAAGATGGCACTCTCGTTGCCCGGGATCATCTTGGCGCTGAAGGCCACGATGTCACCGTCCTCGATCTCGACCATATTGTGCTGGCCGACGGCGGCCCGGGTCAGCGAGGAGCGCGGTTCCCCCTGCGAACCGGCAATGATCGTCACACGGTCATGCCGCGGATAGGAATCGATGTCAAACGGCTTGACTAGGGTTCCCGGCGGAATGCGCAACACGCCGAGATCCATGGCGATGTTGCAGGCGCTGTCGAGGCTCCTGCCGACCAAGGCGACCTTGCGGCGATGGGCTACCGCCCGGTCCACGATCTGCTGCACCCGGTGGATGGCCGATGAGAAACAGGTGAAGAACAGAGCCTGCTCGGCCTTGAGGAAGATGTCGTCGAGCACCGGGCCGACAGTCTGCTCCGAAGCACTGAACCCGGGCACGTCGGCATTGGTCGAGTCGGCCAGCAACATCAGCACGCCGCGCTTGCCGTACTCTGCGAACTTTTCGAAGTCGAAGATACGCCCGTCGACCGGCGTCTGGTCGATCTTGAAGTCACCGGTGTGCAGCAGCAAGCCCACCGGCGTGGTAATCGCCAGAGCCAGGCATTGCACGGTGCTGTGGGTGACATGAATGCCCTCGATGGTGAAGCAGCCCAGCGTGATTTCTTCCCCCGCTTCGATCGTGGTCAAGCTGGGCGGCTTGAGCAGCGTGAA
Organism: Bryobacterales bacterium; assembly: GCA_965207255.1. GTDB lineage: Bacteria > Acidobacteriota > Terriglobia > Bryobacterales > UBA6623 > VXMF01. The sequence continues at coordinate 6,233,568 of OZ242276.1, forward strand.
GTCGGAGAGCTGCTTGCGCACCATGCCCAGCGTGAAGGCGGTGCCGTAGATCGGCACGGAGTCGATTTGCTCCAACAGGTACGGCACGCCGCCGATGTGGTCCAGATGGGCGTGTGTCAAGACCAGCCCGCGCAGCTTGTCGCGCTGGGCGAGCACGTAGGCTAGGTCAGGGACGATCGCGTCAATGCCGTGATGCTCCACGCTCGGGAACAGCACGCCGGCATCAATCAGGATCATGTCGTCGCCGGACTCCAAGGCCAGCATGTTCATGCCGAACTCGCCGAGGCCGCCGAGGGGGATAATTCTCAATTCTTCGCTCAAATCAGATCCTGCGCTTCAACCCACGCTATCACAGAGGACTATAGGGGGCCGGACGGCTCAGAGCTCGTCCGATGACACGTCGACTTCCATCCTCAGCAACGCCGCACCCAGCGTCTTGCCTTGCGCGTCCGCCCGCAACGACAGCGTGCCGCCGCCGCCCAGCGCCTCGTGCAGGAGAAAGTTCAATGCGCCGATGTTCGGCAACTCGAAGCGCTCGACCGGTCCGCGACAGCGGTTGCCGAAGTGCTGCTTGACCCGCTCGGCAGTGGCCTCCCGCAGCAGCACCGGATAGTGCTCCTGCTTGCGGGCGATCAAGCCTATGTTGGCCATATCGCCCTTGTCGCCGGAACGCGCGTGGGCAATTTCGATCAGGCGCACTCGCACGCTCTGATTCTACCCAGCGGGACACGCTGCCCAATAGTGGGGCCCATCAAGCGGCCAGCATCCGGAAACCGTCGGTGCCCGCTCCGAATTCCCTGCCCGCCGCCTCGACCCGCGATCGGATCGCGGCAACGACTCCGGCTTGGAAGCCGGGCGCGTGCCACTGCTCGTAGCCGTTCGCCTCGCTGACGCGCAACCCCTCAGGCCTGGTGGTCGCTCCGCGAGGCTTACCGTCGCGATTGTGCAGCGGGTCCGCGATCACCCCGTGCCTGGTGACCTCCAAGGCCGCTTCTGCCAAGCGAACCGGATCGCAAGGCAGCAGCGGAGCCAAGGTGCAGTAGACGGCGATTCCCGCATCGGAAAGGCAGCTGATAACGCGCAACCGCTCTTGGATGGCGTTACAGTGCGGTTCATAGAGCCTGCGCACTTCATCGCAATCCGTCGTCAGGGAGAAGCTCACCCGCAGACGCGTCTGCCGGGACAGTTCCAGCAAGGGTTCGAGATCGCGCAAGATCAAATTGCCCCTGGTCTGCAATGCGAAAACTGCGGGCGGCTGGCTGCACAAGCTCTCCAGAATGTCCGGCATTAGCCGCGCTTGGGCCTCGGCCGGCTGGTAGGGATCCACTAAAGGCGAACAATAGATGCGCTGTGCCGGGCGGAGCTGGCGTTTCAGCAACTCAGCGGCATTCGCCTTGATCGTCGTGTGACGGCCCCAGTGCTGCCAGTCGACCTGCTTGAGCCCGCCGAAGATGCGCAATGTCGGCACGTAGCAGTAGGTGCAGCCGAAGAGGCAGTTCCGCGCGGGCGTGAGAGAATGCGTGAAACCGGCTGCAGCGATGAAACCGCTCGTCTGGCTCAGGATCGTGCTTGCGCGCAACGAGCGGACCGGTTGGACGGTGCTCGAAGCGCCTGTGGGGCCCGTCTCTGGCATGGTGACGCGACAGCAGTAAGGTGCCCAAGGAAGGGCCTCGCTCTGGTTCGGCGCTCCTATCCACCAAGAGTACCAAGCGGCTAGAACGGGGAAGTGAGACCGCAATCCACCTTTGGCCCGGCGGCACAGTAGACGTTCTCGGGCATGGGGTGCGTAACGACAGCGGCTGTTGGTTCGCGGTCCATTTGGGCGGACACCGGGAACTCTTGCCGGAAGTAGATTCTTGCCGGATTCGTTGGGAACGAGCCACTTGCGATGCATGCTGTAACATGTGTCTTGGAACAGCCAACCGCTTGACATCCTTAAGCCATCCGAAGCCGGATTGGGATCGCCTAGCCGTGCGCTTGGAGCAGTCGTGATTTGGCGAGCATGTCTATTGCAGTTCTTTGCGGTCGTGATTTACGCAGGCGTAGGAACGATTGCGCTATTTCTGCTTTTCGGAAGTATCGGCTGGCTGTTCAGGGCCTTGTTCGGGGGAGTATGAGCAGCGAGAACGGGTGGCCCGAGTCGGCCGCAGGCCTCCGCAAGCTCGGCTATGCGGGCCGTCAATGGGACTGGAATCGATGCTGCGGTCGGCGCGCGCCCTAGTACACGAAAAGGAGGGTGGACCGCCTAAGCGAGGCGGGTAGCATGGCACAGCGATCGCAAGACTGGTGGCGACAGGCGCAGCGCGACTTGGAAACCGCCGCGGAGAACCAAGCTGGCGGCCGTCATGAGTGGGCCTGTTTCGCATCCCACCAAGCAGCCGAGAAAGCTGTCAAAGCCCTCCACCTGGCGCATGGGCAGGAGGCTTGGGGGCATGTTGTGGCCCGCCTCTTGCGCGACTTGCCAACGCCTGCCTCCGAAAAACTCATCGACAGCGGCAGGGTCCTTGACAACTTCTACGTGCCGGCCCGGTATCCGAACGGACACCCGGAGGGGGCTCCCTTCGAACACTACGGCTCAATCCAGAGCGATCTGGCACTGCACCATGCCCGTTACATCCTCGACTTCGTCAATCAAGCACTGGCCCAGCGCTGAAGTCGTTCTCAGCGCCGCGAATGCGTGGGCCAGAGAGGCTGCGGAACAACGCCCGGACCTGATAGCGCTTGGCTACTTCGGATCGTACGCCCGAGGTGACGCGGGCTTCGGGAGCGACTTGGACTTGGTCGCGGTCGTCGGAAGCGAGAACCGACCGATGATGGAAAGGAGCCGCGCTTGGCATACCGAGACGCTACCCGTTCCGGCGGACCTGCTTGTCTACACTCTCAGCGAATGGAAGCGGCTGGAAGCGGAAGGCGGCCGTTTTGCGCAGACGCTGAGAGCCGAGGCGCGGTGGCTGGTACTGCGCGAGCCGCTGTCGCGTTCTCTCCAAATCGAGCAATGGCCTTAGAGCACACGGGCGAGCGCGGAGGAGGAATCTAGCAGCCAACCGGAGTTCTGATTGCGGCGGCCCAACTCCCAGCCGCCCTCGAGCACCTTGATGCACGATGTCACCGGTGCGGGCTCGTGATCTCCACTCGACAAGCCCGCAACTCCGTTGCCAGATCATCCGTCAGCGTGATCGCGTAGCCCAATTCGAGAGTCTCTTCTCTCACCGGGTTCGTTTCTAGAACGCCTGAGCGAGGTGCGTAAACTGCCATGCGGGTGCCAACACCGCGACATTCCGGGAATCCCGCCCGCAAGTGCGTGCTCTGCCAACAGCTCATCGGCGAGGATCTGATGTCGAACGCCTGACTGAGGGCCGACAGATGAGCGCCGATTACCATCGGAGCCGATCTACCGTCTTCCGAAGGCGGCAGCAGTGCAGTTCCGTCACACCCACTGCGAAGGGGAGCAAGCGGTGCTCTGAATAAGGCGCTGCGGTCACATGCAACATGGCCGACCGCAGCTGCGGGGCAAGCCTTTCCATGTGGAGTCCCGCTATTGTCCGATCCCGTACGGCTTCCGGTCTGGCTGGGCGGCCAACTGGCACTCACACTGGGAACCGGCCCGACTCTGGTCTCCGAAGTAACGCCCATACCGCAGCTGCATACGGTTTGGGGGTCCGCAACGTAGATCCCCTGCACGAAAGTAGTGCAATCCCTTGGCGCACGAATCTCAGGATGCTAAATTGAGGAGGTGCAGGCGAGAGTCGGCATTGCGGCCGGGGTTCGGGCCGCAGGTGCGTCATTGTCGGCGCTTGCGCCGTGCGTTGCACCAGAACCGTATGCGGGAGCGGCACGACGCCACGTTCGTATATAAGCCCCTAACAATAGGATTGCTCGGTTATTGCCCGCATGCCCGACGTCGAGAACCCCGTTACAGACTCCCGCGGCCAAACCGCGCCTCCCGCCGGCCAAACCCTAGAGTCCTTGGCGTCCGGCTCGGAGCGGGAGTCGCTCAAGCAGATCCTGACCAAGCCTGTATCGCTGGTTGCCATCGGTCTTGGCTTGGCCATCATCGGGCTGGTGTTCTTCCTCCAGCAGGATCCCGGAGTGCTCACCTTGGAAATCCCCGAGGTGCGATTCGAGCTCCTGCCCAATGAAGGCGTTACCGAGGGCGTGCCGATCGCGATCCGCATGGGACACTTTATGCTGTTCCAGATCAGCGATCCCGTCTCTGGGGCGGCGGGCGCGGCGCGGGCCAAGCAAGTCGTTGCGAGCCTCAGTCAAGCGCTGGACGAACTGGTCGCCGACCCGCCAAGGGTCATTACGATCCAGGCGGGTGTCGACGAAGGCCTGCCGACGATTGTTCAGAAGGTATACACCGACTCGCCCGAATCCCTCGAGATCGTCAGCGTGACCCCGGACGACATGGCGCTAGCCAAGACCGATGACGCCAAGCTTCTCGCCCGGATCTGGGCGGAGCGACTCACCGACTCCATGCGCCTGCTGATCTTTGGCGAGCCGCCGGAGTTCTCCCGCGACTCGCCCTTTGGCAGCGCGCTCGACACCCTGTACGTCAACGCCGCCAACGAGTCTGGAGCCTTGACCACCGCCGCGCTGAATACCGCGTTCGAGGGGCTGCCGGTGAACTTGCAGAAGGCGCTGAACGAAGATCCGCCCCAGCCTCCGGTGGTTGACACCCTGCAAGATGCGTCGACGGAGAGCGGGAGTTAGTCGCCAGAGTTGGTCCGCTTGGCCAAGCGGGCCAAGATAGCGCTGCGGGCCAGGTCCAATTCCGGCACGCGCAAGAGCTGGCAGAGCCAGTAAGTCAAGCCCACGCCAACGGGCACCGATACAAGCAGTACCGCCAAGCGGCCGACGAAGGTGCCCGGCCCCATGGCCGCTTCGATGAAGTGTGCACAAGCCCAGCAGCAGGCACCCATGACCGCGGAGGCCAAGCTGATCTTGATTCCTCCCCGCAACAGCCGGCGACCCTGAACGCCCTTGACCTGCGATCGCATGAACGCGAACAGCAGGATCGAATTGAGCGTGGCCACGAGCGAGGTGGAGAGTGCCAACGCCCAGTGCCCCAACCCTAGGATGTCGATAAAGACGAAGTTCAGGGTGACATTCAGGGCAATGGATACCACCGAGACCAACATCGGGATCCGTACGTTGTCCAACGCATAAAAGGCGGGTGCGAGCACCTTGGTGGACGCGTAGCCAACCAAGCCAAGGCAATAGAACGCCAAGGCCAAAGCAGTTTGCTCGGTGTCGATCGCAGTGAACTGTCCGCGCTCGTAGACGACTCCGATCAGAGGCCGGCTCAGCACCAGCAGGCCGACCGCGGACGGGATCGTGAGCAGGAATACCAGTCCCAGCGACCGCGAGAGCGTGTCTCGGAACTCGTCAATGCGCCCGGCCACGGCTTCGCGCGAGATGACCGGCAACGTGGCCGAGGCCACGGCTACGCCAAACAATCCCAAGGGAAGTTGCATGAATCGAAACGCGTAGCCGAGCCAGGAGTACGGCCCGTCGATGATCACGCCAGCCGCGTCGGTGACGCGCGATGCAAAGATTGAATTCACAAAGACATTGACCTGGACCGCAGCCCCGCCTATGGCAGCGGGACCCATCAAGCGGAGGATCTGGCGCACTCCCGGATCGTTGAGCACCATTTCCGGCCGAAAGCGCAGGCCGATGAGCCGCAAACTCGGGATCTGACTCACATATTGCACGACACCTCCCAGCAACGTGCCAACCGCCATGCCCACGATTGGCTCGAATCCAAATTCTGGGCCGAGCACGAACCCGAGCAGCAAGCCAACGACCACGGAGGTGAGATTGAAGAACGTCGACGACAGCGCGGGCACGCCGAACTTGCCGTGTGAATTCAGGACACCCATGGCCTTGGCCGCCAAGACGATGAACAGCAAGAACGGCATCATGATCCGCGTCAACAGCACGGTCAACTCGAACTTTCCCTCAATCGCCGAGTAGCCCGGAGCCATCTGCTGCACGATTTCAGGGGCGAACACGGCTCCTGCAACGCAGATCACAGCCACTAGAGGCACCAGCAGCGTGGTGAGGCGGTTGGACAGTGCGTGAGCGTCCTTGACGCTCTTGTCTGACAGCGCCTGCGAGTAGGTCGTCACGAATGCCGCGGAGAGCGCACCCTCCGCTAGCAGGTCCCGTAACAGGTTCGGGATTCGGTACGACGCAAGGAATGCGTCATAGACCATACCGGCTCCGAACAGACCCGCGAACGTGATCTCGCGGACCAAGCCGGTGATGCGGCTGAGAAACACCGCAACGCTGACCACGCCCGCCTTGCGTACGACTTGAGCGTGGCCGGACTCGGTTTCGGACACTGAACTACAGCTGCCGCGCCCACGTCCGCACCCGCGGGCGCGGCTGTGGCGGATGAGAATCTAGCCTATCACCGCCCGTCGCCGACGCCGGATCAGACTTGGGCAAAGATGAAGCTCCAAATGTCGGCCCACTCGTCTACGATTTTGTGCAGCGGCTTGCCGCGCCCGTGGCCGGCAGATTGTTCGTAGCGCAACAAGATTGGCGCGTTCCCAGCACTGGCCGCTTGCAAGCGGGCCACCATCTTGCGTGCGTGCATCGGGTCGACTCGCGAGTCTGCATCCGCGGTGTAGATCAATGTCGCGGGATAGGCTCGGCCCTCTTCGATGCGGTGGTAAGGGGAATAGGCGTGGAGCCACTGGAAGTCTTCGGCGTTCTCCGCGCTGCCATACTCGGAGACCCATAGCTTGGCCATGCGGAACTGGTCATAGCGCAGCATGTCCAGCAAGGGCACACCCGAGACGGCCGCCCGCCAGAGGTCGGGTCGCTGGGTCAGCGCTGCGCCCACCAGCAGCCCGCCGTTGCTGCGCCCGTGTATGACTAGGCGCTCCGGGTCTACGTAGCCCTCGGCCTTGAGGTATTCCCCTGCGGCGATGAAGTCGTCGAAAACGTTCTGCTTGTTGCCGAGCATGCCGGCCTTGTGCCACTCCTCGCCGTACTCGCTGCCTCCGCGCAAGTTGGCAATCGCCAACAGGTTCCCCGCTTCAATCCATGGGAAGATCCAGGTCGAATAGCTCGGCGTCAATGCAATGTTGAAGCCGCCGTAGCCATAGAGCAGCCCCGGCACGGTCCCGTCGGCCGGCGTGCCGTGCTTGGCGATCAGGTACATCGGGATCGTGGTCCCGTCCTTACTCGGGTAAAAGACTTGCCGGATTTCGAAAGCATCCGCGTCGACCGGTGAATCCACCTGCTCCCAGGCCTCGGGTTCGGTCGCTTCGGACGCAACACGGAAGATCGTAGGGGCGCGGACGTATGAGCTGAAGGAGAAAAACGCTTCATCGCTGGACGGCTTGGAAGTGAACCCGCTGACAGTGCCCAGACCCGGAAGCTGGACCTGGCGCTCGTCAGTCCCGTCGAGGCGATACGAGTGCAATTCCGAATGCGCGTCTCGCATCCGCCCCACGAACAAGCGGCTGCCGGCGATGCTCGCGAACTCGATCACAGCATCGCTCTCTGGAATGACAGTCGCCCAATGTTCCGGCTCGGGGCGGCGCAGATCGACCATCACGACCCGATAACGGGGCGCATCCCGATTCGTCAGCAGATAGAGCCTCTCCCGCACGATCTCGCCGAGGTAGCTGTATTCGCCGTCCTCGGCGATCGTGACTGTACGGTTCGAGCGCAAGTCACGTACGTAGAGGTGGTTGCGTCCCCATCCGAGGAATGTGTCAAGCATCAAGTAGCGCTCGTCATCACTGAGAATCCCGTCCGGTATGTGAGCCTTTTCGAGCCCCTCCCCGAAAACCACTAGGTCGTCCGCGAAACTCCGTCCCAACTTGTGCAGGAAGACGCGCCGGTCGTACAGTTCTTCGCCCGGGCCAATCGACTCAACGTCCACCGGTCGAGAGTAATAAAAGCCCGAGCCGTCCTTGAGCCATTGCGGGTTGGCAAACCGCACTTTCGGGAAGATGTCCTCAAGGTCGCTGCCCGACTCCAAGTCCAAGATGTACATCGTGCTAGTTTCGGTGCCTTCCACTGACTTGCCGTACGCCAGCAGATTGCCGTCCTTGGAGGGCACGTACCAATCGACTGTCGTGGTGCCGTCATCGCTCATGGCGTTGGGGTCTAACAACTCGCGGTCCTCGCCGTCACGCCCTTCCCGCACGTAGACGACGGGCTGGTCTTGGTCGCCATCGCGCCGCGAGTAGAAGTAACGCCCGCCGGCCTCGACTGGCGTGGAGACTGAGCCGGCAGCGAGGATCTCGGCCATCCGCTCGCGGACGGCCTCTCGCATTGGCAGGCCGTCCAAGTAGCTCCGCCCGTATGCAGACTGGGCCGCAATCCACTGGCGCGTCTCCGGGGCATCGCCCTCTTCCAGCCAGCGGTACGGATCTTTGACGGTGACGCCGTGCAGGTTCTCCTCGATCATGCGCACTTCCGATTCCGGCGGTGGGCCGATGTTGGGCTCGCTGCAGCTGAGCAGGACCAATCCGCCTGCCACCACCGACACAATCAAGCCAATCGTACGGGACATACCCATATCGTAGTCAGACTCTAGCCATTGTGTTGACGTTGCATCCAATGGATCAGGCCAGCGGCTACCGGTGCTTCCCGAGCGACCGGCCCGAATCGTCGCCAGCCCGCCGAGCACTCAACCCTCAAAGGCTGCCCGCGTGACGATCTACGCCGCGGCAACCGCGACGCGGCACGTGAAGCCGGCGCAAGGAACATTGGGGACCGCTTGCATGGCGTTGTTCGTTTCGGCGAGCGCTGCGCGCGAGCAGGCAATTTACCAATCTGGTGCGATGGTTGCTTAGCTTGCCACGGCCTCGCGCTGGATCGCATCGAGATAGGCTGGCCGCACGGGGGGATCGGCGTAGGGCTCAATGACACGTGACAGACACGCCCTCCTGACTCCCGAATGGTGCAAGGCACGCACCAGTTCGTGCATGGTCAGCGCTTCGCTCAGGCGCAAGTGCTGGAGGCCGACCGGGGACATGCAAGTGAACAACTCATAGAGTGCCGGATGCGGGTGCTCATTGAGGCGCTCGGCGACCAAATACTCGCGCATCCGATGCACGTCGGGGGGATGCATATATCCCGCGAACATCGAGGCGATCTCGTGCCGTAGCCACTTGTGCTCGGGGTCGTAACAGTCCGAGGGCCGCCGGTGGTGCTTCGGTAGGTCGAAGTGCGCTAGTGACGGAGGGTCTGTCGGCGTGTCAATGGTTTCGAGTAGCAACCGGTTCCCGGTCCTCACCTTCCACAGCGCAATGGCTTCCTCTCGGGACGGGGCACGGCGATTGATGTGCTCAGGGTGGTGCCACAGCCAGTCCACGTGGTCCCACCGGACGCCGGAAGACCGAGGGTAGGGACACTCTCTCATCGCTCGATACCCTCCTAGCGCTCTCTGCTCAATGGCGGCCAGATGCCCCCTAGATGCGCATGCAGAACGGAAACGGCCCGTTTCTCTAGGCTTGGGTCGGCCGGATCGACGATTGGCCGACTATTGTCGACTGCGAGGAAGCCGTCCCGCATCTCGCCGAGCACCGCAAGCATGGCCTTACCATTGTCGCTGCCAAAGAAGCGGACTCCGGAGGTCAAACTTTCCGGCCCATGGTGCTCTATGGCCCATGCGAGGTCGTAAAGGTCGCGGATTGCACGGCCACCATGGAGATACATCCGTGAGTAGAGCTTATGGGCCAGGATTTCCTCAGTGCAATCAAGTTGCATCCCCGTTATAGGCTCGACTTCCTGCACTGGGGGCCGCTGCGTAAGTCGCTGGACAAACGCCCATTCGACGATTCCTCTCGCTTCTAGCACAATCTCGCCGTGCCTAGGCGTAGTGCTGACCGATACGCAGTCTCCACAGCGCCTACCGACTGCGGCCCGCAATAGCTCGGCCTGCTGGTGGATCGCCATTGTCCCCTCGCTCTCGGTGGTGAATAGATCCACATCAAAGCTGCGGCGGTGATGCCAGCGAGCAGCCAGCACGCTACCACCGCCGATGACAAAGTTGTTGAAGTCTAGGAACTGATCGAGCACCGGTGCAATCTGCTCCAAGATCGCGGCGGAGTTCTCAGTTAGCGGCACTTCCTTGGGCTTGGGCATCGCTGGACTTAGTATCGCGGGTGCAGTGCTCGACACGCGAGTGGCCTGTGCTGCCCAAAGCTGCGTCGCGCCTGATGTCTGGTGGCAAGGGAAGCGCTTGCAGCGAGATCCCACGGAACACGCTTACCGCTAGCGGGCACAGCGGGGCACGAGGGCTTGACACGACCAAGCCTCCCTAGCCCGGCAACGCCTATGGTCGCCTGCGACTGGGTGGAACCGACCCGCCTGCGCCAGAACCGGAAGAGCACTGCGGCGACAGGCTTGTAGCATGCAAGGCCCGATTGGATCTGCATCCTCTCCGAGTTGGCGAGTCGTCCGCCGCGGTGCTGCTTGAAGCCGGATCCTCCGCGAGCGAGGTGGCTCTCGTGTCCAAAGTCTGGCCCGGGGAGCCCTGGGCGGCCGCTCGCCAAGCCGCAGGTGGACCAGCACACGCTGAACCTCTCAGCGCTGGTGCTCGCCGATGGCACGCGGGGTCGCTGGGAGCATTTCACGCCAACGCCTCATGGACGCCAGTCCATTGCTATGGCCTAGGAAGAAGGGCCCCGCGTTTGTCGGGGATCCGAGCTGCCTTCCCGCTTCAATCAATTCCTTCTCCGAGGTGCAGACGGCGTCCCACCCGTGGACCCCCGCAATAGCAAGGTGCAGCGGATCGCCAACCCTCAGCCGGCTCTCGAAATGGCTGAGCCATTCCCTAGCCCGGTCGAAGTCACCCCAATTTGCTAACAAGACGGTAGCGGACTCTCCGACCGTGGATTCGAGCCGTGTACCCGCTTGCCCGCTTCGGCGGCGTCCGAGGCCCCGATGCGAACATCCTAGGCAACCAGCGAGGCGAACTCGACCCGTGTCCAATGGCTAATTGCCGGTTGATCCACAGGCAAGCCCTGGAACAATCTAGCGGTTGGTTCGCTGTAAGACCCGGGCAGAGTGAAACGGACGAGGAAACTTGTGCCGGAATAGTAGATCCTCATCTGCCACCTGTCTCAATACCCCTCGTTCCGGATATCGCGCAGCAACTCAGCGGAGGGGCGCCGCAGCCCGGGCATGCCGGCCCGAAGCCCCGCTAGCTCCAAGAGCGGCAGTGTTTTCCGGGGGCGGACAACGGGAGAAAGATGTGTCATGGCCCTGCCGCGGCGGGTGATGACTACCTCTTGCCCCGCCCCCACCTTGTCCGGAAGTTCGCTAAGACGGGCTTTCGCTCGAGCCAAATTGACGGTGACCATGCCAACCTCATGTGGTCATGAAGGTAGTCATATTATGAGGCACGTTGCTCGAATGCACACATGATTGTCGAGAATCCCGAGCCTTTGCAAGAGCATCCGAAGACAGATGGTCTCTCCGCCGTGGCGGAAAAGTGATTCGACTTGACGGCGGAAACCAGCCCGCAGCTTTCTACGGTCCCGATGTGCTTTCGATCGGTGATGCCTTCGGAGAGGTATTTGTCTACTACCGGAGCTTCAATCCGACAACCGGCGTCGTGGCTACGACGAATCCCGCAACTGCGCCCGCTAGCTTGAACAGCATTGTCTCGTGCTTCTCAGCAGGCACGGAATATCAGAACGATGGACGGCCACACCTGAGTCGCCGTTCAGCAGTGGAAGGAATGGAAGGACGGGCCAGATCTTTCGCCTTGAGCGTGCAATCGGTCAGGTCAGCCACGAGAGTATGAGCTGGGCAAGTTACGAACTGGATCGCAAATTGTTGCGCCCCCCGAACGGCACACATGTCGCTCCTGACCGCAGATCAAATGCATAGCCCATCCAAGCCCACCAAAGGTGAGCACAAGCGTCAACGACTCTGTTCAACCTCTCGCTCCATCGCGTCGAAACGCAATTGGTGAAGTTCGACAGGTTCTGGCTCGGGGTCTCAGGGAGCGCGGTCACGGGTGGGCGTGTCTTTTCTTGCCGACCAGCGGAGTGTCGAGATCAGCCTGCGCTTCATTGTTGCGTTCCGAGATCTCCGGGATTCCGTTGGCGGCGTCAACGACGGCCCGGAATTTTCCGCGAGGCGATTTCGGGATGAAGGGGAAACCAACGCGGACCGTGGCCGGAAGCAGCGCGTCCGGTGCCTGAACGCCAGGCACAAGCTGCCTGCCCACGACCCGATTAGCTTCATATAAGGCGACCTCGACCGATCGTGCGGGAATCGCGCCAATGTTGTGCACCGTTACGTCGACACGGCGGTACTCGGGAATGAACTCAATGTCCCTTGGGGACACGGCCAGGTCGGCTGCCAGCGAGCGGTTCGCCTCCCCGGATTCCCATTGGACCCGGACCACCGTACCCTGCCTGGGCGGCAGTTCGACGGCAAAGCCCAGGCCACGGTGAGCCAGTTGGAGAGAGTGCTCGCGGGTGATCGATTCGAAGTGGCCGTCGGCGTCTTGGTCGGGCCCAACTTCGATCTTGTAGACCGGCCCGACATCCAATAGCCAAGGCACTATCTTCACTGTCTCCGCTTGCCGGGACAAGCTATACAGCGCGACACGGAGGGATCGCGCATCGGCCGAAAGCAGGGCCGCGGCAAGCTTCCTGCCCAGTCCGAGGTAAGTGACCAGGGGCTGGTTCCCGAGCGTGCCCAAGCCGGTCAATACGCGTACTGCGTTACCCAAGCCAGGAAAGTACACCCTATCGGTCGCGATCATCTCAGTAGTTACGTGCGGCCACCTCCGTCTTGCAAACTCGTTTTCTTCGCCAGCCAGCCGAGCCGCCTCCGCAAGCGTTCGCAGGGGGGTTCCAGCCGAGTCTCCACGCGGGAACAGGACACCCCGCATTCGATTCCAAGTTTCTGGCCAAGAGGCGAGCCTCGCGGCCACCCAAGCCGCACTGCCCTCGGCCAGGCCCTTCCAAAGGTCAGGGTGCGGCGGGCCCGGGCGGCTTAACAGGGGTGACGCCCTCAGGGCCTCAGGGAGATGCCGACGCACGAATTCCGCCTCAAGCTCCATGGGCTCTAAGTACTTGCGGTCTGCAGTGGCGCGAAAAGCCGCGAGCAGTAAGTCGACAATCGAGTCGTGATAGGAACCGGCCCCTCCCCAGTCGTAGTTGACAGTGCCGGGCGGATGAGCGGCACGGAACCACGAAGGTGAATCAACGCCTCCAATCATGCCGTCGGCAAAGGAGATTTCCTGCGGAATCACTCCGCGAGGCTTGCCCCTGTCCGTGGACATCGACGCAGCCAGCCACGTATCGGCCCACCTAACGAACAATCGCTCAACTGCCGGCAAAGAGTTGTATCGCAAGACAGCGAGTGCGGGCATCGCCGGGCGGGAATTGATGCGTGAGTCATTGGCCCTGCTTCCACTCCCGACGCCGGAAGCGCCAAGGAAGTTGGAGCGCATCAGAAACCAGCCTCGCGAATTGACGTCCATCCACAAGTCCCGCATCAGCTTGGCCGTCTTGAGCGCCCTTTCGATGTAGACCGGGTTGCCGTAGTCGGATTGGATCATTGCTGACAGCGTGTCGGCCGTCCATTCCCCGGAATGCTCCGTGTCCCCTACCTCGGCGAAGTAGCCCCCTTCGGTGTCGACGGATCCGCTGAACCAAGCTCCGTCGGCCAGCGCGCGGATTCCATCCATTACCAGCGGGCTCGCATCGGGACTCGCGCCAACGAAGGCAGCGAAGCTTCGCAGGATCTCGACGTCGTCACCCCACCCTCCCCCAAGCGAACCGTCGCTCTGTTGTCGATTCCTGATCCACCATTCAGCCAAATCGAGTTCACGGTTGTAGGCCTCAAACACTTCTCCCGCCCAGGCCGGGGCGCCCTCGCGCAAGCTCCGGTAATCGGCGAATTGCCAGTCAGGAAACTCATCCGACCACGTTTCGTTCAGGTACCAGTCGATGTAGCGGTTGCGCTCGCCTCGAGATTCAAGCTCCGCGAGAATCTGCTTCCCGACGTGCGAAGCGAACGCCCAGCGGTGGGGGTCTGCCATCAACAGTGCGCGTGCCGCATAGGTCTTGCCTTTCGCATACAAGGGATCGCCGGGCTCGAACGAGTCGACCTCCCCGGTTATCAGCAACAGTTCGGTGTAGACTCGTTGGCGCTCGCTGGCGTAATCGAAGCGGTGTATGGCCGTCGAGAGCCGGCGCGCCTGCTCAAGCAATTCCCCAATCCAGGGATCCGGCGCCGGCCGGCGGGCCAAGTCCTCGAGCAACCTGATCGCATCGGGCAACAGCCGACGCTCTTGCTCGTGGTCAGCGGCGCCAGCCAGCCAGAGAAGGCCGAGTGCCCGAGCGAAGTCATCGTCCACCAACCGGAAAGCAGCTTCGGCGGCGGTGAATCGCCGGGCTTGGAAGAGTTCCGCGCCAGACCGCAGGTTGGGGTCTTCAAGGTTGGCCCTCAAGCGTCCATCCACCACAGCCAACGGTGGACTGCGGTATCGGTGGATCTGGACCGCTGCCAGCGCGTTCTCGGTGAACGGACAGCCAATGTCCGCATAGACCCAGACACCCCCTCCCGGAGTGCCGCGCCGAGGGTCGAGCCGCCCCCAAGCCTCCAATTCAGGGCTGCTGGGTTTGCGATTGCGGGTGGGTACACCGACCAAGTAACTGACCGGGGCCGGCCGCTCGAACTCCCGGAGAAACCCCTCGCGAAATCCCGAATCGTCGCCCCGGACCCGTATGCGCAGAAAACCCCCGCGCACCTCGACATTTCGACGGACCACGCGAGGGAAGCCGTACAGGAAATCCGGCACGCCACGGACGGCGAAGTGCCTTGCATGAACGTCGCTGGCCACAGGCGTGCCATTGAACTCGACTTGCATCGAGCAGGCCGGCCGATCCAGCCGGCCGAGAACTAGGGTGACGCGGTAGACGCCGTCGGGAAGGTCGGCGCGAAAGACGAGATCGTCAGTTGACGCAATGCCGTCCCTTGTCAGATCGTTATGTTCCTTGTGGGCCACGTAGTCCCCCGGAACGAGTTGCCCACTTGGCCCGAGCCAATCCGGATTACTAGGTGGCCGCACCACATCGAACGCGTCCTGCAAGGTACTCTCCCAGCCATAGCCCCGATCGGCCGAGTAGGCCTCACCGGCACTAAGGCGCACATGCCCGTCCGCGACCGCGGATTCGCTAGGCCCTAAGTCGAGACGCAGGACGGGATCTTCCGCACCGGGCACCACCATGGGTGTCCAAACGCACTGTGCGAGGAGTACGAAAGTCGTGGGGCCCCACCTCGCGGTCGATGCATGGTTGGATCGCTTCTCGACGGGGGGCCGCATTTCACCAGCACAATGAGGATCGCCCAAGTTCGCGAGCGAGGCAACAGGAGTTCATCCTGCAACGGGCTCTACCGCACGCTGAACGGCGGGTACTGATCGGTTACGAGAAGGAACGCATAGGCTTGGACTCTTAGGGCCCAGCGCCAGACCCCGACAACGAAGTGAAACAAGGATTCCGGGTATCGCCCCGTAACCAATATGGAAATCCAAGCCGCAACGATCGCCAAGAATGCGAAGACGCCGAGGATCGCGAGCACAAACAAGTGCGGCAGGACTAGCAGCCACTTGATCAATGGCAGCCAGCGATTCAGGTCGCGCTCGACATCTGGATAGTCGATTTCCAGATGCACTCCCTGTTCATCGACTGTCGACGGGTAGCGGTCTGTAAGGAGAGCGACGTAAGCGAACACGCGCCCGGTGAACCGAGTGAATTCTCGCAAGAAGTCGAACCACCATCTCGGGTACCGCTTGCGGAACAGGATCATCAACGCCGTTGCCACAATGATGCCCCCAAGGGCGGAGCTAGTCGCAGTGGCGGTTTCGCCACTGGCCCGCTCGACCGTCTCGGAACTACTCGCCGTCAACAGCGCGGCGATAACCAAGATCGGAAAAGCCCAGATGATGCGGAAAAGGGTCGAAAGTCGGTCGAGCCGCTCGGGGTAGTCTACGGCCAGACGTGCGGGGTATTCGGCGGTCTGCGGTGGCATCGGTGAGCCATCGTACCAGCAATTCCCACTCGTCCAAGCAGTTGCTGCGGTCCAGAGCTTTAGCCAAGTTGGATTTCTCTCGAATACGCGTCCGGGAGCAGGGCCGAACTTGTAAGCACGGCACCGGGCCTAGCCACTCTCAGCGCTCCGCAGAGCTAGTCGTGCGTCGCGAGACCGCCGGGTTTGGCAGACGCTAGCGCCAACGTGGGCGGGCGGCAGACTTGGACGCTTCGCCTCGCTCCGGCGGTATGCGTTCGCCTGACGCCGGCATGGCATCGAACGCCGACTGGAGTTTGTTGCGCACAGCCTGCGATGCGGCCACTGACTCAGGCACCGGGGCCGTCTCGTCCGGATCGGTACGCAGGTCGAACAGTTGCCCGCTCCGATAGAGCTTGTAGCGCTTGTCCCGAACGTAAGCCACTTCCGGATTTGTGTACGGCGTCGCGAACTCCTCCGCGAACGGTCGAGGGAAGTAGTACGTGTAGAGCCACTCCCTAGGCTGGCCGGGTTGGCCCAAGAGTCGCGGCCAGAAGCTTACCCCGTCCGCTTCGGTCTTGTCGGGCAGTTCTAGCCCCGCCGCCTCTGCGAGGGTTGGCAGAAAGTCCGCGAAGTCGATGAGGTCATCCAGCACGCGGCCGCCCTTGATCAGACCGGGTGCATTGACTACCAATGGCACGTGCGTGCCGGCGTCAGTCGGGGCACCCTTGTCCCCCAAGATGCTTGCGCCGCCTAGCTTAGACGCCAGCGTGTGGTGGGTGCCATTGTCCGAAGTGAACACGAATATCGTGTCGCGCAGCAGGCCAAGGGCTTCCAAGCGGTCCTGAAGGCGGCCCACGATGA
The DNA here is from genome assembly GCA_965207255.1 of Bryobacterales bacterium. Classification (GTDB taxonomy): domain Bacteria; phylum Acidobacteriota; class Terriglobia; order Bryobacterales; family UBA6623; genus VXMF01. The sequence continues at coordinate 6,250,443 of OZ242276.1, forward strand.
AGTCCGTGTAAGCCACCATGTCCTCAAAGTTGCGTTGCTGGTCTTCAGACGAGCGGTCTGTCGAATGCGGTGTTGGCACGAACGGGGAATGCACAAGCACCATCGGGAAGTAGGCGAAGAACGGTCGGTCCCGGTTCGCCTCGATGAATTCGAGCAGGAACTCGGTGAAGATGTCGGGCCCGTAGTCGTCTTCGCTGACATCGATGATCTCGCCATCGCATTCGATCGAAGGATTCCAGAAGCGACGCCGCTGCGTGTTCCCGGTGTTCCACAGGCAATGCGTGTCGAAGCCATCGCCGGGCGGAACGCCCTCTGCGTTCGCGCTCCCTTGCAGCTGCCACTTGCCCGCGACGGCGGTGGCGTAGCCAGCCTCGCGGAACAGGTCGGCAAAGGTGTACTGGTCGGGCAGCAAGCTACCGAAGTCGGCATAGTTGCGGACGTTGCTCATGCCGGTCATCAAAGCCACGCGGCTCGGAGTGCAGAGCGGTGTCGAAAAGCAGTTCGTGAAGCGGACCCCGCCATCGGCGAGCTTGTTGATCCGCGGTGTGGAGTACTGGCGGCTGCCGTACGCGCCGAAACACTCGTAGCCGACGTCGTCCGCCATCACGAGCACAACATTGGGCGGCCGCTCTGCGGCTGGCATCGCAACCGCGGCAACCAAGGCAACCAGGACGCAAAGTGATGACCGCATGGAAGTCGCTAAGTATAGCGACAGCCCTCCCAGCGCTGCGATCGCTTCAGCCAGAACCGGTCTAGTGCTCGGGCTCGGGCTCGTCTTCTGGCAACGGTTCGAGGTCCTCAATCTCCTCAAACGTAATCGTGGCTTCCGCGGTGAACTTCCGATACAGGCGGAACTCTAGCTCGTTCCGTGTCAATAACCGCCCAGTCCGTATGAATATTTGGGCCTTCAGCGGCAGCAAGAAGGACTCGCCGCTGATGTCGATGAAGTCGAAGTCCAACCGCGAGCGAGCTTCTTGCATCGGGAACCCGCTCGGAATCCCTTGCGCCTCCATCACGATTCGCAGAACACGCCCGGACTCCTTGCCGATGTAGACCAGCCCGGTGTATCCCGAACGGATTCTGTGGAACTCCTCCCCGCCCGATCCACCAGACGTTAGCGACCAACTCGAGCGGTACTGGGGCACTTCCAAGTGAAAGACGTAAACCGGGCGGCCGCGCAACAGCGAGTGCCTTGCCCAACGGAACTCAGCGTCCGTTTCGAGGTCGAAGAGACTGTCGAGAATTGTTCCAAACTCGCCCGTACTGGTTGCCCCACCCAGTTCCGAAAAACCTTTGTTGGTGGCCAAATCATTAACGGTGAGGGTTTCGTAGTCCTCTCTGCCGTCAAAATAGCTTACGCGCGTCTTGATCTCATCGTGATTGAGCCAGTCCATCTCCATGCCGGTCGGGTCGAAGTAACGCCGAGTCACCTGCAAGCAAACATAGTTGGGCAATTCGTCAGTGTAGGCCTGGGCCCAGCGGCGAGCTCCTTCGATGATCTGCCTTTGCTCTTCCTCCGAAGGTGGCGGCGGCTGCCGCGGCTGGACCTTGGCCGCAGGCTCAACGGGAACCGGCGCTGGCATTCCATCTGTAGAAACCTGCAGAGCCTCCAGTGCCTTGAGCGTCCGCGGGCCGATTCCCCAGCCGACGAACTCCTCGATCAAGCGGTCCGAGATCTCGAAGCGCACTACCTGGCGCTTCAAGTAATTCGCCACGTCCTTGTCCTTGAGCTTCTGATCGACCGACGACTGGACGAACTGGCGCAACTGGCTGTAGCTGAGGCCCGACTGCCCAGCCGCGATGGCAACCGCCAACATGAGCGGCAGAATCTTCGCGCCCAAGCCCATGGGCTCATTCTAGCCGTTGCTCGGGGAAATTTGGTGCCAGACAACCGCGCGCCACGGCATGGAACCGCCACCGGCGGGCGACCGTTGAGTGTGCCACGCTAAGAATGCTCATGCAATTCGACATCCAAGGCGACAACCTCGAAATCGTACGAGTCCGGCTGGCGTCGGACGACAACGTCTACGCCGAAGCCGGCAAGATGGTCTACAAGACGCCCAACGTGGAGTGGCGCTCCGCCATGCGCGGCAAGGGCCTGGCCGGCAAGCTCATCGGTGGCCTGAAAAGCAAGCTGACCGGAGAGTCGTTGTTCTTCACCCACTTCGAATGCCCCGGCGGCGGTGGCGAGGTGGGGTTCGCGGGCGACTTTCCCGGACGCGTGCGCCCGCTCCACCTGCAACCGGGGCGCTCCGTGCTGGTACAACGGGACGGCTTCGTCGCGGCCGAGTCGGGCGTCAAGCTCGATATCGCCTTCACGAAGAAGATCGGCGCAGGCCTGTTCGGAGGCGAGGGCTTCATCCTGCAGCGCTTGAGCGGCCAGGGTACGGCCTTCATTCACGCCGGCGGAGATTTCGTGGAGTTCGAACTGGCAGATGGCGAGACGCTGCAGGCCGACACGGGCTCGCTGGTCTGCTTCGACGACACCGTGAGCTACGGGATCGAAATGGCCGGCGGGATTGCCGTGTCGCTCTTTGGCGGGGAAGGCCTCTTCCTGGCGACCCTGACAGGTCCCGGCAAGGTCGTGCTGCAAACTCTCACGCTCGAAAAGCTGCGCCGGGAAATGCAGGTCGGCCTGTCGGGCTCCTAGCTCTAGCGACCCCTAGACCTTCAGAAACTCATCGATAGGCTGGAGAAACCGACTTGGGCGCGGTAGCCGCGAGTGCCCGCGAACCTCTCCGCGTATCCGTAGTATTGCCAGCCGGCGTTCCACCACAGACCGTCCTTTAGGCGGACCGTCAAGCGCGCCTGGGGCGACTGATACGTCATCGGCAAGCCCGAGAACACGTCCGCCCCCCCCCGGACTAAGCCCTCGGTGCCCCCGGCCGTGTCCTTGGTGAGCGAATACCTCAGCGAGAGGGTGAGCCGCCGCGTCGGCACGACCCTAAGCCCCAAGGATGCGACATGGATGCTGCTGGCATAGACGCTGCGACCGCGGTCCTGCAGGTCTGGCAGGTCGAACAAGTTTAAGATACCCGTCGAAACGTCCATCACCAGCAGGTTGTAAGCGGCATCAAGCACCGTGCCGCTCTCCGGTGCCACCCAACTGGCATGCACCCCCTGAGACCGGCTCTTGGCACTGTAGGCCAGCAACTCGGTGGGATTGTCGTTAACCCTGTTGCGGAAGAATCCGCCGATTGTCAAGTCAGCGCGCCTCCAGCGAACACGGGCAGACTCGTTGTGGAAGCGGCGCTCGCTGGTCGAGGTGAACGGTCGGTCGGCGCGCCCCACCTCGAAGTCGAACGAAGCCCGCAGGCCTGGCGCGGGCAGCCAGCGCACCCCGCCGGCCGCCGAGCGCACGCGGTTGTCCTGGGACTCGAGATCCCGGCCGAATTCGAAATCCGGGAAGCGAGTGGCCTCGCGCGATCGAACACGCCGGTCCGAGAAGCGATGGGCACCGAAAATACTGACCTGCTTGCTCGGGCGGAATGTCGCTTCGCTCGCATTCGAGAGCCGGCGGATGCCCAAGTGGTCAAACCGAATGAACTCGTCCCGAAACAGACCCGTCTCCAAGAACGCGGCCTGTCCCTCGATGCGGGTGTTGTGAAACGAGGTCGTGTTGGTCAGCGCGAGGCGCGTGTTGGCCAAGAAGTTCACCGTGACCTCGCCGGATGCCTGGTCGCGGTTCGCGTCGCCCACGATGAACGTGTCGCGGATGGTGGCCGTGCTGGCGGCCGGATCCGGCACTGCCAGGTTCTGCATCAGCGTCGAATTGCGATAGCCGCCGGCATAGACGAAGCGGGCGGCGACGCCCAAGCGCCCTTTCTCCCGGCTGCGCAACGCCACGGTAGTGATGGGTGTCCGACCATGGAACGGAGCCGAGCGGCTCAACGACTCGACTGGCTGGATGTTCGGGGCTAGGGAGGGGCCAAGGGAGGCGTCAACGGATTCGCCGCCCTCTTCATAAAGGTCCACGGCTTGGATCGCAGTCAACGCCAGCCCGAAGAAGCGCGCCGAGAAGCCGGCGCGGTACTGACGGCCGCTCTGCTCTAAGTCAGTGCGATAGCGGAGGAAGTTGCGGGCATCGAATCCGCCAGCGCGGTGCGGGATGGCCTCCGAGGCGAAGCCCGGGCCAGAACGGCGGTTCAAGTCCAGCCCGAGAATGCCCTCGAAGCGTCCCCCCGGGCGCAGGATGAGCGCGTGAGATTGCATCGTTCGGCTGCTCTGCAGCCCGTGCTCGCCCCGCCACAGTGTCGGCAAGCGGTTGTGGTAGCGAACCGTGCGTTGCTGCAAGTCATAGCGGAACACCCCGTTTCTCTGTGCCCGCACGGTGTGGAACTGGTAGGGGTCGGCCGGCCCGCCCGTCGAGAGCAGCGCCAGCTCGTCCAGCAGACCCCGCCGGTCCAGCGAGGTCGCCCGGAAGCGGCCGTTGAACAAGCGCAGCCCGTTGCCGTAGTTCACTCCCGCCCGGTACAGGTCGTGGTCACCGCCGACCCGCGCGAAGCGATAGCCGGCCTCCAGCAGGTTCGAAACCGCGTACGTGCCGATTTCCCGCGAGCGAGCCTGCTCGTCCGGCAGAGGCGCCACCGGTTGCTGCGCGACCGCCAGCGCCGGGACTAAGAGCGAGATCCAGCCGAGTCTCATCGCCGAAAGAGGGGGTCAGCGTTGGAACCGTGAATGCGCGAATGGCAAAGCACGCACTCGCGAAAGGCGGGATCGGCAAGGTTATGGAAGCCCTTCCAAGGACCGCGGACGCCTTGGCCGGACGATCCGAAGCCGTCGATCGAGTTGTGGCACTCGAGGCAGAGCGTGAACGCCACTGGCCGGGCCAAGAGCCGGGGCGCCGTGCTGCCGTGCGGGTTGTGGCAACTGGTGCAACCCTCGACCCGGACTGGCGGGTGCTCGTAGACGAAGGGCCCGCGCTTGTCGGTGTGGCAGCCCACGCAGGGCAGATCGTTTCCGAACGCCGGCGACACCATGCGGGAGGAATGCGCCGGCGCCCAGGCAACCACCGGAGATCCGTGGGGATTGTGGCAATCGGTGCATTCCATCGCGCCCTCGTTGACGCGGTGCTTGAAGGGCATCTCGAAGCGCGCCCGGATGTCTTGGTGGCATCTGTAGCAGAGATCCCGTTGCCTCGCGGCAAGCAGCGTCCCGGTTTCGTGCGGATCGTGAATCGAGTGGCAACTGGTGCAGCCGACTTCGCCGGTAGTGTGCGCAGAGGTGCGTATGTGCATCTTGCCGAGGTCACCGGTGTGGCAGGCCAAGCAAGTCTCCTGCGCTTGGCTAGGAGTGAGCGCCGGAAAGCGCACGATCTTTTCCTGGTCGGCCGAGATCACGTGCTGAAATCCCGGCCCGTGGCAGCCCTCGCAGCCGGTTCGTTCGGGCGGCTGGTCGCCGGACGCGACAGAATTGAAGTGGGGGTTGCGACGGAAAGAATCCGCTATGTCGGGATGGCAGCCTTGGCAGACTTGGCCGCCCACAAACTGCTGTTGGGCGGGTGCCTGATCTTGGGCCCCTACAGGGCCGGCCCCAGCCGTGGTCAGCAAGCCAACCAATGCGCCCGCCGCCAACCGTCGCATGCCGGTAGATTGCGAGGGAGGACGCATGCGGGCCGTTCCCGAACATACCACGGCCCGGACGCGGGTATTCTCAGTCTACGGGTGCCCGGCTCGCCGAGCGCGGTCGGCAAGCAATTGTGCTATGATGTGTTCAAGCCAAGCAGAGATTGGAAAAAGTAAGGAGACCTGAATCGAGCATGCCACTCGCACCTCAGGCGAAGCAAGAACTCGTCAAGACCTTCGGGAGCCACCCTAACGATGTCGGTTCCTCCCAGGTTCAGATCGCGGCTCTTACGCATCGCATCTTGGAACTCACCGAACACTTGAAAATCCACCGCAAGGACTTTTCGTCCCGGCGCGGGCTTCTCAAGCTAGTCAGTCGGCGCCGCAGTTTGCTGCGCTATCTGAGCAGAAAGAATCCGGCAGAGTATGTGAAGGTCGTGGAGTCCTTAAGCCTGCGCGGCTAGCGCGGTCGGACTCTGGCGGGCCATGCAGCATGTTGCTGGCGAAACGCGTCAGCTGGATATCACTGTCCCTGTGTCCACAGGGAATGCCACCAGACAGTGCACGGGGTCTCGGGCGTTCGCGATGGCGCGAACGGCTCTGACAGTGTCCGTGCATCTCCCCTAGCCAGTCTCTCTGCAGGGCCGGGAACGAGCTACCGCTGAACGCAGCGGTAGCCGCACAAGGAACAAGCAGAAATCATGAAACACACAGTAGAGTTCGAGTTGGACGGCAAGGCCGTCTCGCTCGAAACCGGCCGCCTAGCCAAGCAGGCAGGCGGTGCCGTAGTCGTCCGTTGCGGCGACACCCAAGTACTCGTCACGGCCACCTCGGCCGCTGAACCTCGGGAAGGTATCGACTTCTTCCCCCTGACGGTCGACTACCGCGAGTACACCTACTCCGCGGGCCGCTTCCCCGGCGGCTACATCAAGCGCGAGGCGCGCCCGTCGGAGAAGGAGACCGTGACCTGCCGGCTAATCGACAGGCCGCTGAGGCCGCTCTTCCCAGCGGGCTACCGAAACGAGACACAGATCATCGGCATGGTGACGTCGGCTGACCCGACGCACGATCCCAGCGTGTACGCCATGCTGGGGGCATCGGCCGCGGTGGCCGTGTCAGACATTCCCATCGTCCATACCACCGCCTCGGTGCGGGTGGCGCGCTTGGGCGAGGAGGAGTGGGTCCTGAACCCAACCTACGAACAAGTGGCCGACGCAAACGTCAACATCACCGTCGCTGCCGCGAAGGACGGCATCGTGATGGTCGAAGCCGACGCCAACGAAGCCGGCGAGGACGCCATGATCGAGGCGATCCGGCGCGCCCACGAGGCATGCAAGCAGATGATCGCCGCGATCGAGGAGTTGGCCGCCCAAGCGGGCAAGCCCAAGCGCGAGGTCACCACGCCGACCTTCGACCAAGCAGTGCGGGACGAAATCGAGGCGAAGTGGGGCGAGCGGGCCGAGGCTGCGCTAGACACCAGCGCCAAGGACAAACTCGCCAGCTACGCCGAGTTCCGGGCGATCAAGAAGGAGATCAAGGGGGCCTTTGCCGAAGATCCGGCGAAGCAGGCCGAAGCGTCCGCCTTCATGGACCCGTGGCAGGAGAAGCTCTTCCGCAAGCAGGTATTCGAGCTCAAGCGCCGCCCCGACCACCGCGCCCCGGACAAGATTCGCCCGATCACCTGCGAGGTCGGCGAACTGGCTCGCGCGCACGGCTCCGCAGTGTTCACGCGAGGGGAGACACAAGCGCTCGTGTCGGCAACCCTAGGCACCAAGGTCGACGGGCAGCGGCAGGAGCGCATCGAGGATGCCAACTACGAGAAGACCTTCATGGTCCACTACAACTTCCCGCCGTTCAGCGTCGGCGAGACCGGCTTCATGCGCGGGCCGGGCCGTCGCGAAATCGGCCACGGGCTGCTCGCCGAGCGCGCCCTGACGCCGATGATCCCAGACCAAGAGAAGTTCCCCTACACGCTCCGCGTGGTCAGTGACATTCTCGAGTCCAATGGCTCCAGTTCGATGGCGACGGTCTGCGGCGGCACCTTGGCTCTGATGGACGCTGGCGTTCCGATCAAGGCGCCCGTGGCGGGCATAGCCATGGGCCTCGTCACGCAAGACGACGATTTCGTGGTGTTGACCGACATCGCCGGCGCCGAAGACCACTACGGCGACATGGACTTCAAGGTCGCTGGCACCAAGGACGGCATCACCGCCTTGCAGATGGACATCAAGCAACCGAAAGTCAGCCTAGCGGTGCTGGAGCAGGCCCTTGCGCAGGCGCGCCAGGCCCGCCTTGAGATTCTGGAGACGATGCAGGCCACGCTCGAGGCCCCGCGCGAGAAGCTGGCAGAGCACGCTCCGCAGATTGTCCAGATCAAGATTCCGGAGAGCAAGATCCGCGACCTGATTGGGCCGGGCGGCAAGACCATCAAGGGACTGGTCGAGGAGACCGGCGCGAAGATCGACGTCAGCGATGACGGCACGGTCAGCGTGGCTTCGACGGACCGCGCCAAGGGTGAGCAGGCCATCGAGAGGATCAAGGCCCTGACCGCTTCCCCGGAAGTGGGCAAGGAATACCTCGGCACGGTGACCAAGATCGCCGCCTTCGGTGCATTTGTGGAAATCTTCCCGGGCACCGAGGGACTGTTGCACATCAGCGAGATCTCCGACCAACATGTGCACGAGGTCAGCGACGAGCTGAACGAAGGGGACCAAGTGCTGGTCAAGTGCCTTGCCTTGGACGGCAATCGGATCAAGCTGAGTCGGCGCGCAATCTTGCGGGAACAGGCCGGCGAGGTGGACAACGATCGCCCGGATCGTTCAGATCGCGGGGATCGCAACTGGAGACGCGGCGACCGCCCGGGAGGCCGAGGCCGGCCAGGACGCGACCGGGGAGATGATCGCGGCGACAGGCGCGAGCGCTCCGGACGCGACCGTCCATTCCGCGGCCGGCGATTCTCGCGGGGGCCGCGCGGCGACGACCGGGGCTGAGCGTCGGTCACCTGCCAGCGCTTGGCGAGACCTTAGCGGCAGCCTCCACCCCCCGGTGGAGGCTGCCCAAGCGTTCCTCTAAGACCATCCCGTCGTGGAATCCGATGATCCGCAAGCGGCGCGGGTCCGGGCCCAGCGCCGCCCGCGGCGCTAGGCCTACCAGTTCGGAACCCACCACGCCCACTCCCAATCCCGCGGCTTGGCGCGTCACCTCGTCGAACACGAGTGGCAGCGGTGTCAGATCTGGCCGGGTTACGTTCATCGAGATCTGCGCGATCTGTGCCGACTCCAGGTACATGCCAAGTGCTTTCACGCCCGGCAGGCCCCCTCCCGACGCACGGATCAGGCTCGCGATCCGCTTTGCGGGTTCCGCGTCGCGACAGTCCAGCACAATGTTGTAGGCCACCAAGGGGGGCCGCACTCCGACGCAGCAAGCCCCGGCCGACGCGTGAAGGTCCGGACCGCCGATATCGGGCAAGTGCTCCCCGCCCCGCACGTACCTTGCAAGCCTCTCGAACCCCAGCTTGCGCACCGTCTCCAGCCGTTGCCGTTCCTTGCGCACGGCCGCCTGGCCGTAGAAGTACACCGGCAAGCCCAGTTCACTCCAGAGTCGCCCCCCGATTGACTGCGCGAGGCGCACGCACGCATCCCAAGGGGTATCGTCCAAGGCCACAATCGGGACGACATCGAGAGCGCCGATCCTGGGGTGGGTGCCGGTGTGGCTATTCAAATCGATGCTCCGCACAGCCTCTTCAGCCGCCGCCACGACAGCCTCGGCAATCACTGCCAAGTCTGCGGCAAAGGTAAGCACAGACCGATTGTGGTCGTAATCGCTGTGCCGGTCCAATACCGCCGCCCCTGACATCCCAACTGCACGCTCAAGACGGTCCAATGTTGTCGGGTCGCGGCCCTCAGAGAAGTTCGGAACACATTCGGCAAGTTGTGTCATAGGAACTCTTCTGCCATTGTCGCCTTGCGGCTGCTACGGTGGCTCGTTCCGGTCGGCTCTGCTCGGCTACACTCAAGCATGGAGGCTGCTAGCTTGCGACCTGCCGTTCCCACCCCGCTGGCCCTGATCACAGCCGCAGCGCTGCTGGCATCGATCTACCTGATTTTCGTTTGGGTCCCAATGGAGGCTAGCATGGGGCCGGTCCAGCGCATCTTCTACTTCCACGTCTCCTCCGCTGGCATTGCTTTCTTAGGCTTTTTCATTGGCGGCGGCGCGGCGATCGCGTATTTGATGAACCGGGCGAGCCGGCTGGACGATCTTTCGGTGGCCTGCAACGAGGTCGGACTGCTGTTCGCGATTGTCAACCTGATCACCGGCTGTTTGTGGGCGAAGCCCATCTGGGGTGTGTACTGGGCGTGGGACGCCCGCTTGACATCGATGCTGCTGCTCGCGCTGATTTATGCGGCCTACCTTATACTGCGCCAGTCCATCGCTGAGCCTAGCCAGCGGGCGACTGTCTGTGCGGTGGTATCGATCTTTGGCATGGTAGACGTGCCGATCGTGTACATGGCGAACCGCTGGTGGCGCACGCAGCACCCCGCACCGGTACTTGGCGGTGACGGATCGCTGGACCCGCGCATGACCTTCGTGCTGTTCGCAACCATGGCTTCGTTGGGCCTGCTGTTCTGGTGTTTGGTGCGCCAACGGCGCCGGCTCGAGGCATTGCGACGCAAGACCGATGCCCTCAGACGCGAGGTGCAGTCGCTGGCCTGACGGAGAAAGGAGTCAACGGTTTGGAACCCAATTTCAAGTGGCTGTGGGCGGCGTTCAGTATTGCTTGGGCGCTCCATGTCGGTTACGTGATGCTGCTATCCGGTCGCACGCGAGAACTCGAGCGGCAGCTCAGTGACCTGCAAGAGCAACTCAGGCAGGGCGACGCAAGGGATCTGTGACGCGGTCGTTTGACCGCGTCGCGGGCCCGCCGCGCAGCAGTGCTCGACGACGCGTTGCCAGCGCAGCGAGGCTTGCGAGCCGTCTATTCGACCGTTAACGCGAGCTTGCCGTCGTACCCAGTCATTTCCAGGTACCCACTACCCTTGACGGACGTCCCTGCGCGACTGCCCGAATACGATACTGGGCCCTCCCAATAGGTCGGCATCTTGGCGGAGCGGCTCACGATCTCTTGGGCATCGTGCAGCGGGCGTACTTCGAGACTCAGCCCCGCTGGAGGGATCTGAAGCGTCCATTCGACTGGGTACTTCGCCCCAGTCTCAGCGCTCTGCCAGATGCGGCCGGGGGTGAGCCGGATGTCTTCTGCGGTCAGCCGCATTGTGCGGCCGTCCGGATGGACGAGCGTGCCGTGGGAGTACGGGCTGTACCGGCCATCGGGGAGCCTGATCCCGGCAATCATTAAGTCGGTCTGGTCGTCGAGCTGAATGCTCAACCAGTCCCATCCCGCGAGACCGGTCGCCATGTTCTCGCTGAAGAATTCGTGGTCCATCCAAGACAGCCCCTGCACTTCGTGGACACTGTCTTCAATCGTCAGGCTGCCGGTTGTCCGCATCCGAGTAAATGAAATGTAGTGAGAGGCCTGGCCGGCTTCCCCGCCCTTCCGGCTGATGCCTTCCTCGCCGTGGAGCACCGGCCCCTTGGTTGGCTCCAGTAAGAGTTCCAGCGACGCCGACTCGTCCCACGCCCGCAACTTCTGCATAGGCTTGGGGGTAGCGCCCTGCTGGTACTCCACGCTCCAGTTGCCATTCCAGATGGTGCCAGTCGCTGCGGAAGCGCCCGCCAGCCCGGGCCCACTGCGATTCGCGCGTTCTCGATGGATCAGACGCTGCCCATCGACGTCGGTCACCACGAAGTGGGCTACGTAGATCTGATTCAGGTCCCAATTGGTCTGTGCGACCGCCTCGCGTCCCAAGGCCGCCCTAAAAAACGTCAGTTCATACCCGAACTTGCTACCTTCACCGTCCGCCAGGTTGCCCGTGTAGTACCACCACTCCATCGCAAAGCTCGGGTGTTCGAAGTGGTCGCGGGGAAAGTCGTATTCGTAGCCTGGCCTAGCGATCTCGTATCCAAGGGCCACCGCCGCCGCGATTGCCGAGAGCGCGACTCGTACGATCACCGTTGCGGATAGCATCTACACTCATTTTGGCTCAGCGCCGCACTTGGCCCCGCAACACACCCCAACCTGTCCGGATCGGCGGCCTCGTACGTCCGGCAGCGCCACGGGCCGTGGAGCTGCTGCGTACGAGGATCCGCCTTCGGATTCTTCGCACCATTGTCCTCAAGCCATTGTATTCATTGGACTTTTCACAAGAAATGCGAGAACAGAAATCGAGATTCTCGCTACCCTGCCAATGATCTCCAAGCGTGGTGCAAACTGAAAAAGACCGGCCTTGGGCGGCCCCGGGCAATGCCTTGGTTTGCTTGAAGGGATGCGTGAACATGGTGGTCCAGCCTGATCCTGATCGCGCCTCCGCCCTTCCGCGGACAATCGCTCGGGTGGACGAATCTCCAGACGATCTCCTCAAGGCGTTGGTTGCGGATCCTGCCTCGCCTTACCCGGAGAGGGCGCAGAGGGCCGCCTGCCTAGCGCGACGCCTCCAGGAATCGGCATCGGCCGTCCAGACTCCGTCCAAGAGGAAGCAGCAGGCCGAGTTGGAGCGGATGGTGCAGAGCCCGAACGATAGGGCGACCCTTAACCAGCTCACCGACCAAGCTTTCCGCGCCAGGAGGCCCCGTCGGGCGGTTGACCAAATGCCGCACATATGGACATACAAGGGATTCCTCGAATCTTCAGTGGTCTGGATCGAGCTCTGCTGAGAGGACTTCACTCGTTCGGAGGCTACCTCCCCGGCGTGGCAGCCCCCTTGGTCAAGGCGAGGATGCAGGAAGAAACCGCCAACGTCATCCTGCCTGCCGAGGAGGCCCTCCTAGTCCGCCACTTGGAGGCGCGCCGCCAGAGCGGCGGCCGGATGAACGGGCCATTCTCGCAATCGTTGCCGACGCTGCCGCAAACCGCGCTTGTATGTGTCTTGAGATACATACAAGCTCCTACCATCCTACCTCATCAAAGCTAAGCGCCATTGACGGAATGGCTCGCAAGCGGTTAGACTCTCAGGCCATGGAGTTAGTAGCCATCTTGGTATTGCTGGCAGCATGGGTGCTGCCGTTCGCGCTGATCGCTCTAGGTATCGCAATCGTTCTATGGCTGGTTTCGTGGCTCACCAAGTAGCAGCGCCCACCTAACCGCTTGGCTAGGTGGGCGCGTGTGGGCGCTTGGCTGAGCCTTGGCTAGCCTTGCGTGAGGTAGGCGCTCCATTCCGCCATGAGCGTAGCGCGTTGGCTGAGTAGGCTAGTCCGCTTGTAGGCGCGTTCCGTGACCCGAGGTTCAAGGAGACACGCTGCGACGCGGTCAGCAGCTTGCAGACGGGCACGGCCTGGGATTCCCGTAACCGGATGGGCCCCCTGATCCGGCCGCCTTCCGGCCCGCTGGAGACCGGTCTTAAGGAACTCGAGCCGGGCGAGAGCTGGGCTGTTGAGCCCAGACATCTGGACAACAATCCGCGCCTTTATTCCCCAGGCGTGAAGTGGGACGTGCAGCCGGGCAGTTTCACCCACCTGACGGAACTCTTCGGTCCCGTGCTGGGGGTGATGCGGATCAGGGACTTGGATGAGGCACTTGACTTGACCCGCCGGACGGGATACGGATTGACGGCCGGCTTGGAGAGCTTGGACGACCGGGAGCAATCGTATTGGTGCGATCAGATCGAGGCAGGCAACCTCTCCGTCAACCGTCCGACCACCGGGGCCGTTGTGCTGCGCCAGCCATTCCGCGGCATGGGCAAATCAGCCTTCGGCCCTGGCATCAAGGCTGGCGGACCCAACTACGTGGCCCAATTCATGGACAGACTTCAGCGACGAGCAGACTCCGGCCAGCCAAGGGGAGGTCACCGACCCCGACCTCGCCGACCTGCGTTCGCGACTCCGGGAGCATGGCCCTACCGGCGTTGCCGCCGGGACAGCAGACCTGCACCGGATCGTGGCCGCGCTGGAGAGCTATTGCGCGTGCTACCAAGAGGAGTTTGGCCTTTCCCACGACCACTTCCGCCTTGTGGGCCAGGACAACCTGCGGCGCTATCTCCCCGTGCAGCGGCTCCGGATCCGTGTGGACCGTATGGATTCGGTGTTCGAGATCGTCGCGCACGTGTGCGCGGCCAAGGCGGCAGTCTGCCACGCAACCGTACGTCTCCTCCAGGCTTGGTCGTCGCCAGCCATCGAGTGGCTGCGGGAGCTGACAGCGTCTTGGGAGGGGACGGTTGAGTTCGTCCATGAAACCGACAATGAGCTGGCAGCTCAGATCCGCGACTGCAAGACCGACCGAGTCAGATATGCAGCTCCTGAGCGCGTGCCGTCGATCATCCATCGGGCGGCAGCCGAGTCCGGCGTCTACTTGGCGCACGCTCCAGTCCTTGCCCAAGGTCGAGTGGAGTTGCTTTGGTACCTGAGGGAGCAGAGTCTCAGCATCGACTACCACCGCTACGGCAATCTCGGATTCCGGGCGAGCGAGGACAGGACGGGAGCCTGCGAGGACTGAATGGCACCGACGCTGGCTTTCCACTCATGTAGGGAGGAACGAGGTGCCAACGAAGAGTTGCCTGCCGGACTCATCAGGGCAACCATTCAGACTGGCGTAGTCACCTCCGGTGTCTTGTACCAATGCGTCCACGCCGACATTCCCTGAGTGCTCGCCGTTTCGATCCGTGACGACGGGCCCCGCCAGAAACGCGCCTGGGTATGATCGCTGCTCAAACCCCCTATGTATGCCCACCACGTCAAGGGTGCCGACCTCTTCGTAATCTTGGTGAGGATGTTTCGGGCCATCTGGACTTGCTTGCGCGTAGCTTGAGGACGACGCGATGATCTCGGGCGCCGTTCTATCGCAACTGGACTCGGAAGAGGCGGTTCGCACCTAGGGCATGTCTCACTTCCCCTTTACCAGCTCGGCTGCAAGAACCCGACGAGCGGCATTTGGATCATCGGCGACGAGCGTGACCAAGCTGCGCCGACCACTTTGCTCCACGATCCGAAGACTGCGGATGCCGATCTCGGCGTCCCTTAGGCGTTTTGCCACGGCCGCGAGCGCCCCGGGTCGATTCTCGAGATCGAGAACAAGCGCGTCCTCGGTGACCGCACGGTACCCAGCGTCGCTAAGCGCTCTCAGGGCGGTGTCGTAGCGGTCTACGCTGAGCACGATCACGCCGCTCTCTCCCAGCGCCTTGGCCTCGATGGTTTCGATGTTGACATTGGCAAGGGCCAGAGTCTCGGAGATGTCGGCCAGTGTCCCCGGAGGGTTCGCTACCGGAATGATGATTTCTCTCATGGAACTGCCTCGCTTGCATCTCGCATGTCACTGACGAAGGCGTTGATCGTGTCCAAGGAAATGCTCGGCACGGTGACTAGGTGGGCGATGTCCCGATCAACGGCCAAGACCCATTTGTCGAGAACGGCTGCACCCGGACGAGGGAAGACGACCGTGACCGAGTGCGGGTTCCTCCACGCCTTGACGCCGATGGATCTTAGAGCCTTCACTGCGTATCGAGCCTTGGAGAGCGACTCCGCAACCATCTCGCGGAAGGCATCCTCATTCCGGGAGCGGAGCGCATACCAAAGGAAGAGGGGCGTGATTGCATTCCGCGATCCGCTGATCGTGGTGTCAAGAGCGCCCACATACTCGACCGACCGCGCCACGCGCTCCATGTGGGTCCTTCGCGCCAGCGCGACGCCACACGGCAGCGGCGAGCCAATCATCTTGTGCCCTGAGATGGAGATGCTATCCGCTCCTGCACCGAAATGCCAAGGCGGGGGAGCATCCACAAAGGGCAGGATCATGCCCGAAAAAGCGGCATCCACGTGGATGTACGCATTCGTCACAGATTGAGCCTCCAGCACTTCGCGAATCCGATCTAGCCGGTCGATGGCGCCTGTCATCGTCGTGCCCACATTCGCAAAGACGATCGGCGAAACCCCGCGATGGATCCGAATGCTCTCGGCTAGGTCGCGATAGTCCATTTCGCCAGACGGCTGGCTCCGGATCATGATGCTGCGGGTGTGTTGGAGCCGCAGTATCTTGCTAACACTGTAGTGTGTGTCCTCAGAGAAGTAGACCGTGCCATCTGGAATGATCTCCCTAGCTAGGTAGAGCCCGTACATGTTGCCTTCCGTCCCGCCGTTGGTGACATATCCCCAGCAGTCATCTGGCTCAATGCCGGTCCATGGAGCCAACGAAGTGATCACTTCGCGTTCGAAGTCGTGGGTGTTCAAGGGGAAATTGCTTCCCGAGAACGGATCTCCGACATTGTTGGCCGCGAATCTCAAGAACCGGTAGAGCGGCGTGTAGTCGAAACGCTGATTGCACGGGTAGCCGATGGCGACCCTAGTCATCAAAGACAGCTGCTCGTAGAGCCGATCCAGCCTCTCAATGCACTCTTCATTGAGTACGGAGCCGTTCTCCGCCTCATCGCCCTTCTCTTGCAGCGACAGCATAAGCCGTCATGTCCTCCTGTCGTCCCGTCGCTGACAAGAACAGGGGCAGCGGCTATGTCCCCGGTGTCCCCTGTAAGGACGAGACCGATAGTGCCCGCACGGCGCTTCTGCGATCCAACTACAACCCTGCGTCCGTACGACCGCCTTCGCGCGCTCGCTATAAACCGCCATGTGCTTTGCGTCTCCCCTGGTGCGCCTCAGGGATAGTGGACGGTCGAACTTCCAGCACGAGCGATTGGCCGCGGTTGAGTCGCTCTCATGATGGGGTCGAGAACGCGCCTTGTCAAGAAAGCGGCCGTGGCAAGGCGGCAGAGATAGGGACCTGGTACCGACTCAGCCGGCAAACTCTGTCGCAGACTCCGCTCGGTCAAGAAAGCTTGTGCGAGAACGCTAGGCCACAGCTACCGATAGCTGGACTCATTCAGGACGAGTCGACCGTCTTTCAATGTCAAGGTGCGATCAGTCTCAGCCGCCGCTTCCAAACTGTGCGTGGCCATGATGATCGTAGTCTCAAGTTCAGAGTTCACTAGGCGAAAAAGCCGCAGCACTGTATCGGCACTCTCAGAATCTAGGTTTCCGGTGGGCTCGTCCGCGAGCAGGAGTGACGGTTTCGCAACCATAGCTCGAGCTATCGCGACCCGCTGCATCTGGCCGCCGGACAATTGGTGTGGGAACCGGCTGCCAAGTTGGCTCATTTCCACGAGATCCAGCATTTCCTGCGCCCGCGGGCGCGGGTGCCGCTCCCCTGCTAGCTGGAGTGGGACCTCGATGTTCTCAAGCACGCTCAAAGTGGGGAACAGGTGGAAGAACTGAAAGACGAAGCCGACATGCTCGCGGCGGATCCTTGCGAGCTCCGCATCCCCGTGGTTCGCCGTCGGGATACCGTCTACAAAGACGACGCCCGAAGTTGGCATGTCAACCGCACCGGCCAGATTCAGAAAACTGCTCTTGCCCGAACCGCTGCGCCCAACCAGAGCGACGAACTCGCCGCGGGCCACGTTCACCGTAACGTCGGAGATGGCAGCCACGGCTTGTTTTGCCGACCGATAGACTCTCGACACGCCCCGGAATTGCAGCACTGGCTGCGATTTGCCGGAGTCCTGCTCAACCACTTCGCCTTGGGGGCCAATCTGAGGCACTAAGGCCCATCGTAGACCACCTGCGAACTGGGCCGAGCACGGTGGATGGCAGCCCGCACACACGGTATTCGGCAATTCCCGATAGAGGGTTCGATTCGACACCTGCCGATGGCCTCTGACTCGCCGGCTTGGCTGGTCAGGCCGCAGGCTCACGTCACGTTGAACGCTTGCAACGCTGTTTTCGGTCCGTCGGCGGCCAAAGCGCAGCGAGGTAGCTGGCGGCTTCGCCGCGGTACCACAGAAGTGAATTGAAATAAAGTATAAATTCACTATGAAGCCATGCGTCACGTAAGTCGGCCCTTGCCCGCGCGACGCGGCGCAGTCGAGCTCGGCTCGCACCGATGGAAATGGTAGATTCGGATAGACATTGGCGCACGCTCTCCTCATCGCAGCGCTTCTTCTGGTTCAGGGGGCCGTCCTTGCCAAGGATCCGGTGTCCCGCCTCAACCAACGACTCGATGGCGGCCAAGCCAGTCTGGCATTCGACGCTCGATGGGGCTACCTGCTGTCCTTGCTTGACGAACTGGAGGTCCCCGTCTCCTCGCAACTCTTAGTGTTCTCGAAAACCAGCGCACAGTTCCGCTGGATCAACCCGCGCAACCCTCGGGCCATCTACTTCAACGATGACACCTACGTGGGCTGGGTGCCGGGCGCGCCACTGCTCGAAGTCTCCACGGCTGTTCCCGGCGGCACCGCCGCGTTCTACACACTCCGCCAACGTCCATCCGATCGTCCACGCCTCCTTCGCGACCATGGATCGTGCCTGCAGTGCCATGAGAGTCACCGCACCCTCGGCGTTCCGGGACACTTGACGCGATCGGTCTACCCCGCCCCGGACGGCCTGCCGCACTTTCGCCACGGCACGGTAGACACCGACCACCAGACCGCGATCTCCGAGCGCTGGGGCGGATGGTTCGTAACCGGGCAGATCCCCCTGGCACATCGGGGCAATGCGATTGGCCCGGAGGATAGCTTTGCCGAGTTCGCAGCAGGCCTGCTCGGCCGCCCCCATGACCGTTTCTTCGTGCCAGCCAAGTATCCAACGCCATATAGCGACGTAGTAGCCCACTTGGTCTTGGCACACCAGACGAGGGTGCATAACGCGATCGCAAAGGCCGGCCATGAGGCCCAGGCCGCCATGGCCTACCAGGCTGAGATGGCCACGCTCTTCGGCGAGCAGTCAGCCTCGCTGCTCGCATCAGTTAAGCGCCGCATCGAACGCCCAGCCGAACTGCTCGTCCGCGACCTGCTGCTCGCGGGAGAGGCTCGGCTGAAGGGTCCTATCGAGGGAGATTCGGGTTTCGCGGAAGAATTTCAAGCGGGCGGCAGCCGTGACAGTTCGGGGCGTTCCCTGCGAGACCTCGACCTGAAGTCGCGCCTGTTCCGCCACTCCTGCAGCTATCTGATCCGCTCCCCAGCGTTCGAAGCATTGCCCGAGCGCGTTCGACGCTACGTCGAGCGTCGCATCAAGGAAGTCTTGGACGGGACCGATGACTCCGGTCAGTTCGGCCACTTGGATGTCAGCGAACGCACGTCGCTGCGGGCGCTGCTCAAGTCGCAGCGCCGATGGTGAGCGCCTCAATCTAG
Organism: Bryobacterales bacterium; assembly: GCA_965207255.1. Lineage (GTDB taxonomy): Bacteria > Acidobacteriota > Terriglobia > Bryobacterales > UBA6623 > VXMF01. Next base: position 6,269,224 of record OZ242276.1, read on the forward strand.
CGCGATCCGGTCAGACCACTTCGGGCACGATCCACGGCGCGCGATAGTCGCGCTTGAGGAGCGTGTTGGCGCCGAAGTTGCCGACAAAGTTCTCGGTCTCGGGATCGAACAGCAGCTTGTCGCCAGTGCGGAAAGAGATGTTGGCCAAATGGCAGAGCGCGGCCGAGAGGTGCCCTTCCAACACATCGCAGTTCAAGTCGCTGACGCGTCGGCTGAGCACCGCCTTGCGGAAATTCTCGAAATGCAGCGCCGTGGTATCTCCGTCAGCGGACCTGCTCGGGCCGGGCGCTCGCTTCTCTCCCAAGTAGGTCTGGTAACCCCGGTTGGAGATCGTCAGGAAGCCATCGCTGCCAAAGAACAATACACCGATCGTGTGGTTCCCGCCCCCGGAGTCTTCCAAGAGCCGGCATTCCCCGCCCGTGATGAGCCCGCGGACCTCGAACTGCAGCATGCGCCCACCATAGTCGAAGGTGGCGTGTTGCGTGTTCGGGGTCTCCTGGTCGTCGTCATAGACGAAATGGCCGCCTGCAGAGAACGCGTGCTCGGGCAGGTGGTCGATGCCCAGCCCCCAGCGGGCAACATCCATCTCGTGCACGCCTTGATTGCCGATGTCGCCGTTCCCGAACGCCCAGTGCCAATGCCAGTTGTAGTGGAAGCGATTCTGCTTGAACTCGTACGGCTGGGCTGGGCCAAGCCAGATGTCGTAGTCAACGCCCGGCGGGACGGCGCTCACGGTGGTTGCGCCGATCGACTTGCGCCGCTTGAAGCACAGGCCCTTGGCCATGTACACCTCGCCGATCACACCCTCGCGCAAATGCTGGATGGCCTCGATCTTGTAGGGCGTAGAACGCGACTGCTGGCCGACTTGGACCATGCGCTTGTACTTTCGCGCCGCTTCGACCATCTTGCGCCCTTCCCAGATGTTGTGGCTGGCTGGCTTCTCGCAGTAGACGTCCTTGCCCGCTTGGACAGCCCAGATCGTAGAGAGCGCGTGCCAGTGGTTGGTCGTCGCGATGGTGACTACGTCGATGTCTTTGTCTGCCAACATGTCGCGCAAGTCACGGTACTCCTTGGGAGCTTCCTGCTGGTACTGCTTGGTGTAGGCCACGGCCTTCTCCGCGACCGATTGATCGATGTCGACTACGGCTGCGACATGCATGCCGGGATTCCCGGCAACGGTGCGAATGTGCGACTTGCCACGCCCGTTCACGCCAACGACGGCAGTGTTGAGCCGGTCGTTCGCCCCCAAAACGCGCGAATACTGCGCGGCCGTCATCGCGGCTACGGTAGAGCCAGTAGCCGTCAGAAATTTTCTTCGATCCATACGCTCCCCCTCGGACTGGGAATCCGCTCTTGATTGTAGGTTACGGCTGAGATGGAGGGCGTCGGCGCGCCAGCACTTCAGTCCAGCGGCACTTCGAAGTACTCCAGCGCCCACTCGCGCATGAATCGTACTCGCTGGGGGCAGATCCGGTAGAGCATGAACTCTGGGTTGTCAATCGAGCCGAGGAAACTGCGCAGCAATGGGTACCCGTCCCAGATTTCCCGGAGCACGGCTGGATCGGTGACTAACTCTGCCCGGCCCTCAATGCGCACTTGGTCGTGGCCATCATCGAGATAGCAGAGCTCCACGGCCGGGTTTGCCGCCAGTTCGGCGGTCTTGCCCGAGCTTCGCAGCGAAGCCACGTAGACCGTGAAGCCCCTGACGGCAGCAGGCGACACCGGCCGGACACTCGGGCGCTCCCCGGCCACGCTTGCGAGCATCGGAAACGGCGCACGCGACATGGTCGCTTGGGCCAGCTCTACCAATCGGCTCGTGTCCACCGGTGTGGGCTCGGGCTTCACTCTGGTAGTTTAGCCGTACCCCTCGAGCCGGCCAGGAACTCACCTCCGGGCGACTACAATGGGATGCTCGCATGGGCGTGCTCGGGATCCTCTTCGCCATCGCCGTGGCGTACGCGCTGTCTTCGGCCCGGGCCGCCGTTCGCTGGCGCACCATCGCTTGGGGCCTCGGGTTGCAGCTCCTGCTCGCCGTGCTAGTTCTGCGGACGCCGGTAGGCCGGCTGTTCGAGGCGTTCGGGCGAGGCTTCAACCGCTTTGTCTTGTTGGCCGAAGAAGGCACTGGCCTCGTGTTCGGCGAGTTGGGCAGGTCGGAAAACGGTGTCATTCTCGCGTTTCAGATCCTGCCCTTGATCATCGTTGTCTCGTGCATTTCCGCGGTGCTGTATCACCTTGGCATCATGCAGAAGCTGGTCGCCGGCTTGGCGTTCGTCATGCAACGCGGCATGCGGGTCAGCGGGGCGGAATCCCTGAATGTGGCCGCGAATCTGTTCTTGGGGCAGGCAGAAGCGCCCCTCACGATCCGCCCCTACTTGGACAAGATGACCCGCTCGGAATTGATGACGGTCATGACCAGCGGAATGGCCACTGTCTCCGGGGCCATTCTAGTGGCATACGTTCAGATTGGCGGGGCTCGGGCCGAGAATCTCGTCACAGCTGTGGTGATGACCGCGCCGGCGTGCATCATGCTGGCCAAGATCTTCGAGCCGGAAACGGGCCAGCCGCTAACGATGGGCCGGATTCCCAAGCAAGCCTCCGCAGCGGACAGCAACGTCGTCGACGCCGCGGCACGAGGCACCAGCGAGGGATTGCAGGTCGCACTCCAAGTCGGAGCCATGGTCGTTGCGTTCGTGGCTCTGATCGCGATCGTGAACGGCATTCTGGCGGGCCTTCACGGGATGCTTGGCTGGAGTTGGCTGCCAGACAGCATCCAGGCAATTCTCGGCCCGATCTTCGCTCCAGTGGCATGGATGCTCGGCGTCACCTGGGCCGACGCTCTCACCGTTGGCAATCTCCTCGGCACGCGCATGGTTCTGAACGAGTTGATCAGCTTCGCGGAATTGGCCGACATCAAGGACAGCTTGCAACCGCATTCTTTCTTCGTGGCAAACTATGCCCTGTGCGGCTTCGCCAATGTCGGCTCGGTCGGCATCCTGATCGGAGCCTTGGGCGCCATGCTCCCGGACCGCAGGCTCGAGCTAGCCGCCCTGGGGATGCGTGCCATGCTGGCTGCGACCCTTTCCAACTTCATGACAGCCGCCGTTGCGGGTCTGATCGCCCTGACGCCTATCCTTGAACTGTAGTGCTTGGCATGTTCGACACCACCTTGATTCTCAAGCTCGTCGCGAGCTTCGCGATCGGTTCGATCCCATTTGCGGTCGTCGCAATGTGGGGGTCGGGCACGAACATTCGCGACGTTGGATCGGGAAATCCCGGCTTCAACAACGTGCTCCGGTTCGACAAGTGGCGAGCTCTGGTCGCTCTGGCCGGCGACTTGGCCAAGGGCTTCGTCCCGATCTGGCTATTCCACAGGCCGGAAGACTACATCAACATCGCTTGGCTGTTCGGCATGCTAGCGGTCTTCGGCCACTGCTACTCGCCGTGGCTGAAGTTCCAAGGTGGCAAGGGCGTGGCGACATCCGCCGGCGCGATGCTGGCCATGTATCCCGGCGTGGCAGCCCTGGCTCTGGGATTCTTCGTTCCGGTGCGGGTGTTGGGCGGGCGGTTCAAGATCAAGGAGATCGGCGCTTGGGCATCGCTGCTGACATGGGTGTTCTTCACCGTGGTGATTCACTTCCTGGCAGGCATGCCTCACACCAAGTACGCCGCGCTCATGACGCTATTCCTGGTCTGGCGGCACAAATCGAACATCGGGAGGATGTTCGAACGCGGGGCCAACAGCTAGCTAATAGGACGGCGCAAGACCGCTACACTTCCGCGGAGCGCGGCCAGCGGCAAACGTGCGCCCGTCGCGGAATGAAGTTCAACCGGCGACCTGGGCAAATGACTGCAATTCCGGCGGTGTGCTACTCTCTGCCGAGAATGAGGCTAGTCCCGTGACAGGCCCCAATCGATTCGCCGCTAGCGATTGCGTTCGCTAGGGCGTTTGGTACCGGAGGTCCGAACGAGGGACGGCCATTTTGAGGAATCCCCGCGGCGATTGCACGCAGGGAGGAGTGCTCGATTGAAACGAAGCCTTTTTGCAGTCCTATGGGCCGCGGTGATCCTGTCTGCATGCGTGGCCCCTTCGGAGGATCTTGAGTTCAAGAAGATCTCCGTCGAGGAATATCGCGACAAAGTATACGGTTCGTGGTTGGCTCAGTGCATCGGGAACATCTATGGGCTGCCCCATGAGAACCGATACATCGACGAGCCAGGGCCCGAAACTTTCCCCTATGGCTATCGGCGCAACATCGAGGCACTTAAGAGGACGAACGGGGTTTTCTCAGATGACGACACCGACATCGAATACATGTACCTCCTGGCCATGGAAGAGCACGGCCCCGAGCCAACTTTGGCCCAACTCGCCGCGATGTGGAAGTATCACGTTCGAAACCGCGTTTGGCTGGCGAACCGGGCGGCAGTCGCAGCGATCAACTACGGATTCACCCCACCACTGACCGGTGACAAGCAGCTGAATCCGCACTGGTTCCAGATCGACCCGCAACTGATTAACGAAATCTGGGCTGTCACGGCACCCGGAATGGTGCGCTATGCGGCCGCGAAATCGGGATGGGCGGCTCTGATCATGGACGACGACTGGGGAATCGAGCCGACTGCCTACTACGGCGCCATGTATGCGGCTGCGTTCTTCGAACCAGACGTCTACGAGCTCATTGACATCGGTGTCGCTGCGCTGCCTCATGGCAGCCGTTTCGCCCAGACGGTCGAGGACATGAAGGCTCTGTACCGCAAGTACCCGGACGACTGGAAGGCCGCTCGTCGTGACATGGCAGAGCAGTACTACTACAGAGAGCCGCCTGAGTCGAAGACGATCTGGAATGCGAACCTGAACGCAGCCGCCGGAGTTCTCGCGCAACTCTACGGCGGAGGGGACTTTCAGAAGACGCTGGATCTAAGTTGCGCGATGGGTTTCGATGCGGACAACCAAGCAGCGACTTTGGCAGGCTTGCTTGGCGTGATACTTGGTCGCGAGGGGCTGCCGAACGACCTGTTGTTTCCCGTTCCTGAATTCAGCTGGAGCGAGCCGTTCAACGACTTCTACAAGAATGTGAGTCGCTACGACATGCCGGACGCCGGGCTGAAGGACATGGCGAATCGGATGGCAGCGCAGGGAGAGAAGATCGTTCTCGGGCACGGCGGACGGCGGATCGTTGAAGACGGAAGGGAGTTTTATCTCATCAATACGGAAGCGGCCTTCATGGCCCCTCTTGAGTTTCCGACAGGCCCAACTCCGTATATCGAGGTCGGTCAGCAGATGGAATACGAATTTCCCGCGTTTGGAGGCAAGGCACCGTTCCGCTGGACCCTGCAGAGTGGCGACCTTCCCGAGGGTCTTGGGATTTCAGACGGGAATCTGTCCGGCTTGCCTTCATCGTCCGGCGTTTTCCCGGTCACCTTACAATTGGCCGCGAACGACAGCCAAGAGATCTCCAAGAAAGTGAAGCTGGTCGTTCGCGGCCCGAACCTGGCCGGGGCCTCGCGGAGCATCCTGAGCAGTGTTCGGAACACCGATATTGCCCGACGGGATGCGATGTGGTTGACCGTTCCGCGTTCGCTCTACGCCGAGAACGTCGAAGTCATCCGGGATGGGAAACGCCTTGGAGACGGGTCAACGTTCTACAGCATCCAAGACCACGGACGCCCGAAGCAGGACTTCTTCGGATTCGAGTGGAGCGAGCCGCAATTCGTAGGGCTGCTGGGGTACCACACGGGAGCCGTCGAGGAGGGCGGCGGGTGGTTCACGACCCTGAATGTTGAGTACCGCGACAGCGACGGGAATTGGGAAACGGTGGAAGGCTTGCTGACCAGCCCCCCATTGCCTGCGGGTCCGCTTCCCTTCAACAAGCCTCACTTTGTCGAATACCTGTTGGCGTTTCGACCAGTGGAGACGACGGCGGTTCGCATCATCGGAGACGCCGGAGGAACGGACCACTGGCGCAGCAGCCGGACGTACTTCACCTCGATTAGCGAGTTGACCGTCCATGGCCCGCTGCCAGGATACGAGCTTCTCAATCGCTAGGCTCGCCACAACGAGCGCAGACGGCCAGGTCTATCGCGCACCGCTCAATCTCGTAGGACCGCCACGGCGGAGTCCGCCAAGATGCTCACTATCCGGTCCAGCTGTTGGTGCGTGATGACATAGGGCGGGGCCAAGCAATAGACATCGCCGCGCAGACGGCTGAACAGCCCGCGCTTCTGGGTCTCGGCGTTGAGCCTCTCACCGACACGCTCGGCCGGAGCAAACTCAGCCTTTGTCGTTTTGTTCCGGACGAACTCCACCGCGCACATCAACCCCTTGCCCCGGATTTCACCAACATGTGGATGGTCCGCCAGCGCCGTGCGCAGTCCATCCAGCAGATAGGCTCCCTTTTCTGCGGCCTGAGTGGGAAGCCCCTCGCTCTCGAGGATCTCCAGATTGCGCAGCGCCACGGCGCAGCCCACCGGATGCGCACTGTAGGTGTAGGCATGCATCCAAGGCGAACCGCTTTCGTCGAGCGCCCCCGCAATCTCCTCGCTGCATCCGACTCCGCCGAATGGGAAGTAGCCGGAGGTGATCGCCTTGGCGAACTGCATCACGTCTGGCTGCACGCCCCAATGCTCCAGCGCGAACCACTTGCCGGTGCGGCCGAACCCGGTGATCACCTCGTCAGCGACAAAGAGCACGTCATAGCGGTCGCAGATCTCGCGAATGCGGGGGAAGTAGTCGTCCTGAGGGACGAGCACCCCGCCCGCTCCTTGCACAGGCTCGGCTAGGAACATAGCGACCGTGTCAGCTCCTTCGCGCAGGATCGCCTGCTCCAGTTCATTGGCCGCTGCAACACCCTGGCTAGAGCCGCTGGGTGCTTCGTAGCGATACGGGTATGGCGAAGGGATATGCACAAATCCGGGCACGCGCGGCTCAAACTGCGGCCAGTACCCCGAGATGCCCGTGGCGCTCATCGCCGCCAGCGTCACGCCGTGGTACCCCCATTGGCGCGAGATCACCTTGGTCTTGTGAGGGTAGCCCTTGATCTTCCAGTACGAGCGCGCCAGCTTGAAACTCGTTTCGCTGGATTCCCCGCCACCCGAGGTGAAGAAGAAACGCGAGATCGACGGATACGTCAGGTCGGCAAGCCGCGCGGCTAGCTCAATGGCTCGCGGGTTCGAGCTTCCGGCATAGCCTGAGCAATAGGCCAATTCGCTCATCTGCCGCTGAGCGGCCTCGGCCAGTTCTGCCCTGCCGTGGCCGGCGACTACGTTCCACAGCCCGGATAGGCCGTCAATGTACTCCCGTCCATCGGCATCGTAGATGAGCGCTCCAGAGCCGCGCACCCAGACATGCCCGCCTCGATGGGTATTGCGGCTGTGCAGCGGATGAACCAAGTGATCCAGGTCTCGTGCGAGCAGTGCGGGCTTGGTTTCACTCATGGGGGATTACCCGTGTAGCGCTTGCAGAAGGCGGGACACGCATCCCTGCCTCCTCCGATCGATTCTTGCCTGCCATTTTCTCCAGCCACCTTGCGTTTACGGAGTGGTCACCCAGATCGGCGAAGACCAAGCTACGTTGTCATCTTCTTGGATCACGCGCACGTAGTAGTAGTCCTCTCCCGGCTGCTTGTCCTTGTCGACAAACGTAAACGTGGAATCTTGCGGCAGCTTCTGCCGATTGTGCAAGATGTGCTGGTTCTTGATCAGATCGACCTGGCGCAACGGAGTTGTGCCGATGATGCGGATCTTCAGCTCGAAGCCATCCTTCGTCTCGACGATGCCCCCCTGCAGGTGCTCCCTGCCGTCGACCGTCTCCAGGCGGTAGTCGAGGATGATGTTGTCCGTAGCGCCGTAGCTGTGGCGCTGCTTCATCGCATCGAGCATGCCCTCGCGGCTAAACTCCTCGGCGATCGTGCAGGCGTACGAATAGTGCGTCGACAGATGGTCAGAGGCAGCTTGAACGCCTAGCTTGTAGCCCTTGGCCCAAGCGTTCCAGACATAGCCCGCCGGGCGGAATCCGCCGATCTGCGACGTGATGTTCTCGCTATTGGCGGCCAGCGGTGCCCCCTCGTACTCGGCCGAAACTCGATCGCCTTGGAAGATCTCCACCAGTGGCTCAACCTCGGGGTCGTTGTCACGCCAGTCCGTGCCCATGTTGGTTGCGGAAGTATGCGAGATGGCGATGCCATCGTAACGTTTCAGGTACTGGTACAGCCTGCCCGCCCCCTGTTCGCTGTTAGCCTCCTCCGGCAGCACCGGAAGGGTCGGGTTACCGCGTTTGGCGAACAGGATGTTGCGATGACCCGCTGGGTAGCGGATGGACCTCTCGTAGCCGTAGAACGGCTGGAATGCGCCGGGGTAAGAAAAGACATCCACGGTCTGCTGCAGCAGCCAGTTGACGTATTCGTTGTTCGGGCCGCCCGACCCATTGTGCTCGCTTGCCAGCAAGTAGTCGAGCGATGCGACATCGACCGAGTAGCGGTAGGTCTGCAACAGCGAGCCGTCGTTGTTGCCGTCCATGGAGAACTCGGTGTGACGGTGTGTGTCGCCGCGGTAGATCTTGTAGGTCTTACCTTCGCTAGTGATCTCATACCCGCGCAGGCGTGACAGGTCCGCCGGCTCGGTTGGCGCCATGTCGTAGAAAAACAGCTTCGGCTCGGCACGAGCCATGAGGACTGGCGCGGCGGTCTTACGCTCGAGTTTCGGCAGTTTGGCGGCGTAGACGTCTTCGTGCTGGTAAAGAAACGCCGAGAAGTCGCGATTGTCCATCGACCACGCCGCAAACAGATTGCCCCGGCCATCCGGCGCAATGCCCCAGCGCACGTCCTGCCGACTGGCGCTGAAAGGGAATTCGAGCGGCCTGACCCAGCGCCCGCCGTCCAGCGTCGAGCCCCAGATTTCCCAGCAAGCGCGGTGCAGCGGAGTCTCGCTGGGCATGTCGCGCTGGCGAATTGTGCGATGGCGACCGAACAGCCACATGCGCCCTGCGGCGTCCATGGCGAGTTGCGGGAAGTCGTTGTGGCGCTTGTCGATGTGGTCGGGCAGCGACTCGTTGATATCAGCCGCCGGCACCTTCCACTCCGTGCCGTCAAGGATTGCCACTCGCGTGCGGCGATAGTCATACAAGCGCGTCCCTTGCATGTTCGGCAGGAATCCCGTGTCCTTGCCCCAGTTCATGCCGCTCTCGTTGTAGGCGGCCCACAGACGGTTGCTGGCATCGACCGCCAGCGAGACGTGCGCTTCGTACAGCTTGGTGCCGGCAATGGGCTGGACAGCGCCCCACTTGGAGCCGTCCCACGTCCGCAGCTGCACGTCATAGTCACCGTTGTCATAGGTGTCCCAGGCGATGTGGATCTCGCCGTTTCTCCCAGCGACGATAACCGGCTCCCAATCGTTGGCAGGCGAGCTTGAGACCCTTTCCTCTGCGCTCCAGCCCTGCCCGTCGTAGCGCCGGGCATAGATGTCGTTGCCGCCATCGCGGAAACTCTGCCAGACCAGCCAGAGATCGCCCGCCGTGTCGGTGGCCAGATTGTGAAACGCGTCCGGGCCGGGCGCCTCGGTGAGGCGCACCACGGGCGTCAAGGAACCGCCCTTCAGCGAGCGTCCGTACAAGTCAAAGTTGCCATCGACCTGGTTCGACCACACAAACCATGGCGTGCCTGTCTTGTCGCGCCCCAACTTGACCAGATAAGCATCGCTGGGACCTTCGCTGATGCGCCGGACATCGCCCCACGACGAACCATCGTGGCGACGGGCGAGAATGTGGTTCGCACCGTCCTTGTAGGCTACCCACGCGACCCAGACCTCGCCGCCGTCGCCACCGAGGACCGCCACGAAGTCGTCGTCGTACTCATCACCGCTGAGCTTTTCTGCGGGCGGAACGCGCTCGACAACCACAGCACCACCCAAGAAGCGCTGTTGCTCGCCCAGTGGAACGTCACTGCCTCGGAAGTCGAAGTTGCCCTGCGGCGTCTCAATGCGCACGCGCACGCCAGCCCCGCCGCGCACGTCCAAGATGACACCGGGCGTCCAGTAGTACTCCTGCACGCCCGTGTTCGGTGGGTGCAAATACGGGGCAACCCGGTAATTGACGCCCTGGTGCGAGGAGAGCTTCCACCGGCTCGGCGGAAGCATTTCGTTTTCCGGGCGCGGATGCCAATCGCGCACTTGGAGGAGTTCGCCGCCCGACACGGACACCGATCCATCCCAAGCGGTCTCGGCCGTGTCGTTCAGACCGAATCGGACCCGGAAAGAAGCAATATCGTCCCCGGTTAGTTCCGGAGCGGCAAACAGGGGAAGCGCCGCAAGCGCGAACAGCAGCCGAACCAACATCTCGTCACCTCCGAGTCGAATACCGGACACCGAGATTCTAGCAAGCCACCTGCTTCCATTCGCACGGCTTGGCTAGCAATGGCGGATATTGTTGGAGACGGGTCCGATTCAACGCACCAAGGACGACCAGGCCGGGCCGGCGCACAAGCCGGGCGTGCTCGCGCTCCTGATATGCTTGCAGAACATGCCGAATCCAGACCTCCGCTACTGGCTGGTGAAGTCCGAACCGTTCAAGTACTCGTGGGCGGATCTCGTCAAGGATGGCTGGACCTACTGGGACGGCGTGCGCAACTACGAGGCCCGCAACAACATTCGCAGCATGGCTGTCGGCGACCAATTGCTCTTCTATCACTCTAATGAAGATCGCGCAGTTGTTGGAGTCGCAGAGGTTATTCGCGAACACTACCAAGATCCCACCACTGCTGACGATCGCTGGAGCGTAGTCGATGTCAAACCACTTCAGGCACTGCCCAAGCCCGTCACCCTAGCAGAGATCAAGCGGGAACCGCGGCTGAGCACCATGCAGCTAGTGACGCGCAGCAGGCTGTCCGTATCGCCCGTCACCGCCAACGAGTTCGGGGTGGTGGTCGGCATGGGAGGTCTGGGCTGAGCGAACGCTTGCCGGAGCACCCAGAAGGCTCGCAATCGGATCACACCGGGGCACGCCCCGCCGACTAGCTGGACGCACAGGCAGCTTAGTGCACGATGGTGCGCTGGCCGCCGTAGAGCCTGCCAATCTTCTCATCGGCCAAGCGCACTTGGACTTGATGCGGACTCAGTTCCTCGTCGACCGAGCTCGGGTAGTAGCCCACGATGTACTCCGTCGCTGCGAGATCAGCGAGAGAACGCAAGATCTTGCGCATCACCAAGTTGTTGAGCACCATTGGGTCGAAACTCTGTCCGCCGGTCTTGGGGCCGATTTCGGCAAAGATCGCCTGCCGCAATTCTTGCTGCCGTAACGCGGATTGACCTCCAGCCGCACCGCGCGGATTCCGTGACGGGCCAAAGCCCCCGTTGCTGCGGCGTGATCCGGCTCGGTTGAGTTTGTCCCGAATTTGGTCGTGTCCCAGGATGACCGGGTAGAGAGGGATCGCATAGGCATTTGCAACCTGGACGACGACGTCAGGGTCCAGCTTGGTCGTGCTGAACCCGTCCGAGAACACAAGCATCATCCGCGAAACGTTGCCGCCGCGCTCTGAAGCGTCACGCGCGGTCTGAATGATTGCCTCGTAGATCCGACTCCCGCCCGCTTGCGACTCGTAGACCAAGTCGATCGCCCGATTCAACTTTTGGAAATCGCGGGTCGGCCCGGTGAAGCGTTTGAGCGAGCCCGCAAAACCGTAGACGGAGGAGCCTTTTGCAAAATTAGCGAGATAGCGGTTTTTTGGGTTGCGGGGCAAGGGGCGCTGGCCCGGGTGGAAACAAGCCCACCATCTGTTGGATAATAGAAGATCTAGGCAACGGAGAGCGAACTTGTCCCTGAGAGAAACAGTATCACAGTATTGGCAGACCTTCCAGCACGGGCTGTTCCCGTGGCTGGCCGAGGAACTCGGCCCGCTCAGCGAGCGGAACAAGCGCTTCGTGCAGGTGCTGGAACTGGTGCGCGTGGAGGATTGGCTGCCCGGCCAGTGTGTTGGCGGGCGAGGGCGGCCGCAGCAGAGCCGGGCCGCGCTGGCGCGGGCCTTCTTGGCCAAGGCGGTGTTCGACGTGCCGACTACGCGGGCCTTGGTCGAGCGGCTGAGGCACGACCCGCAACTGCGGCGGCTATGCGGCTGGGAGCGGGCCGGAGCGCTGCCCAGCGAGGCGACCTTCTCGCGGGCGTTCGCCGAATTCGCGGCCAGCGAATTGCCTGGGCAATTGCACGCGGCCTTGGTCGAGCGGAACTTGGAGGGCCACTTGGCGGGGCACGTCTCGCGCGACTCGACGGCCATCCCGGGGCGTGAGGAGCCGGCTCGTAAGCCCAAGCAAAGCAAGGCGAAAGGCAAGCGCGGGCGACCGCGCAAGGGAGAAGCACGGGCGGCGGAGCCGCGCCGGCTGGAGCGGCAGGGGTCGATGACGCTGGAAGAGATGCTAGCCGATCTGCCGACGGTCTGTGACGTGGGGGTGAAGCGCAATGCGAAGGGCTATCAGGAGAGTTGGACAGGCTACAAGCTGCACATTGACGCGATTGACGGGGGGCTGCCGGTGAGTTGCCTGCTGACCTCGGCCTCGCTGCATGACAGCCAGGCGGCACTGCCGCTGGCGCAGCTGACGGCGGGGCGCGTAGACAACCTGTACGACCTGATGGACAGTGCCTACGATGCGGAGGAGATCCGGGCCTGCAGCCGGAAGCTGGGGCACGTGCCGCTGATCGACAGCAACCCGCGGAGGGATGCGCACAAGAAGGCGGAGCTGAAGCGCGAGGCGCTGGCCCAGCGCAGCATCGGGCAGGTGACGCCGCAGGCGCTGCGCTACCACGAGCGCTCGACGGTGGAGCGGGTCAACGGGCGGCTCAAAGACGAGTTCGGAGGGCGGCATGTGCGCGTGCGCGGACACGCCAAGGTGCTCTGCCACCTGATGTTCGGCATCGTGGCGCTGACGGTGGACCAGTTAATGCGCCTGACGCTCTGAGCACAGCGTCGGTAAACAGCCAGCAGGCAAGGATCGCGGTACCCGGAACGGCCGGGACGAGAGAACTGTGCCTAGCTCCGGCACCGGCCCAGTCGAGTCGGCTCAATTATGAGAATTTCTTATTGTCTCTGCCCGCTCTATTGCAGATTCTAATCAATCACGGCATGAGCCTCACGTTCTGCACTCGCTTGTGGCACGCCAGTTGGAATTTTGCAAAAGGCTCGGAGATCAGAACGTCCTTGCGGAGCCCTTCCAGCAGGGTCTCGCGGATGCTGGTGAAGTCCAGCAAGTTCTTCATCATCACGCTATGGCTGAAATCGATCAGAAAGATGATTTCGGTCGGCACTGTGCGAGCGGCGCCGGGTGGAGCGCCTTCGGCGGCCGGCCCTTCGACGAACGCGATGTTCTGCTTCACGCCGTCCTCATATAGCTCGAAGGACTCTTTGCCCAAGCCGTTGACCGACGACTTTTTCTGATACACGTGCAGCGGAACCACTACGAGGTTCGACTCAGTCCTGATGACAAAGCCCGAATCCTCGACGGCTTCGTCCGCTTCTTGCCCGAAGACGAATGCAGTGACCAAGAGGAGGCCGACTATGAAGCGCATAATTGAATTCATGGTTTAGCCACCTTGAGTGCCCGTCTCAGACTCGCTCCACAAGCACCCAATTAATCACTGGCCGGAGTTTAGCACGGCCCCGTCTGCGGGGAGCGGCAGATCGCTTCTAATGTCGCTGTGAAATCGCGGTGAAACAGCGCACCGCAATGCCAATGCCCATGGTCGGAGCGTCCACCGCACGCGCTGGGGCGTCGGTGGCCGCGCGAGGAGGGGACGGCGGCGGAAAGGTCAGGTGAATAGCGTTTCGTCCTTGGCGCTTCGAGACAGACAGTCCTCAACTTGCGTTACTATGATCCAGTGTGCAAGCTTGGGGTTGCACATCGTCCCGCGCATCCTGCGCGGCATGCGGCCAAGTCGGCCAAGAGTTGCCGCTAAAGTGAGATCCATATGTCCAAACCAGACCAGTTCACTCGCAGATCGTTCATCTCGTCTGCCGCATCGACCTCGCTCGGGATCACCATCGTCCCAGCGTCAGTACTGGCAAAGCCCGCTCCCAGCGACCGCCTGAATTTCGGCCATATCGGCCTTGGTGGCCGCGGGCGGCGTTTCCTGCGGCCGGAGTCGCGAGTAGACCAGAAGGTAGTCCCGTGGGAGAACCTCGGCGGTGCCGGCGACCGCTACATGCGCCCCGCCCTCTCCACCGCGTTATGCGACGTGGATTCCAGCCGCCTCGATATGTCGGCCACGATGGTCGGCGGCAGGCCACGCCTGTACAAGGATTTTCGGCGCATGCTCGAGCTGAAGGACCTCGACGCGGTGTTCATCGCCTCACCCGACCACTGGCACGCCCTGATGACCATCATGGCCTGCCAGGCGGGCAAGGACGTGTACGTCGAGAAGCCCGCCGCCAAGACTGTGGAGGAAGGCCGCGCGATGGTCACCGCCGCCGAGCGCTACGGGCGCGTCGTGCAAGTGGGCTCGCAAGGGCGTTCCCAAGAGGCCGCCTACTACGCCAAGAACTACATCAACAACGGGCAGATCGGAACCGTTTCGGAAGTCAAGTGCTGGCACTACGAGAACCCCCGCGGCACATGGACTCCGGACGAGGAGGCCCCCTCCGGGCTGGACTACGACAAATGGATCGGACCGGCGCGGGAGGTGCCCTACAACAAGACCCGCACTCACGGCAGCTTCCGCTGGATGCTCGACTTCGGTGGCGGCCAGATCCGAGACCGGGGCGCTCATGTGATGAGCGTGGCCCAGTGGGTCATGAACGCCGACAACACAGGCCCGGTCAGCGTTGAGGCGACCGGCGAGCCCCACCACGGCGGCATCTATGACACGCCGATGCACATGACGGTGACCTACAAGTACAAGGATCCCGACTGGACCCTCATCTGGGCTCAGCCCGGCGAGCCGTCGCAGGAACTTGAAGCCCGCTATGGTGCCGTGTATTGGGGCGACAAGGGGCGCTTGACGGTGACCTACGGCGATCGCAACACGACCGACACGGATCAAAAGGCCAAAGACTTCGAGACGCCTTACGGGGGTGTCGAAGTCTTCAAGAGCCCCGGGCACGGCGAGAACTTCGAGGACTGCATCATGTCCCGCGAGAAGCCCATCATGGACATCGAGGCGGCGCACCGCGTGTCGATCTTGTGCATCCTAGGCAACATCTCCTACCGGCTCCGCCGCAAGCTGGACTGGGATCCTGTCGCCGAGCGAGTAAGGAACGACGAAGAGGCCAACCGCATGTTGAGCCGTCCCGGCCGCGGACCGTGGCACCTATAGAGGACGTTGACATGGCTAGCCAACACAGATCGAGCAGCAACGGAGATAACAGCGCGATGACGAACCCAGACACGAAACACACCACGCCCGCGATGGCCGCGGGTGTTGCCGCAGCTCTGGTGGCCACTTCCGCGAAAGCAGGCGAGGCTGAGGACAAATTCCTAGCCGGCATCCGTAGCGATGACGAGGACGCCAACTACGCCGCTTGGTCGACCGCCGACCAAGTCGATCCCAGCGTCATTCCCGCCCTAGCCGAGCTGCTCACGTCGAAGAAGCTCAACGTGCGCAAGGCCGCGGAAGAGGCGCTCAAGAATGTGGTGCACTCCGTGGGCAAGGTCATCAACGCCGCGAGCCTGGGCGCCAACACTGGCCGTCCGGACGATCCGGGCCAGATGGATCCGCGCCAAGCGGTCGTCATGCACCTGCACTCGGTTATTTCTGGCAAAGGCAGCCAGACGGCGAAGGTTACCGCGCTCCGTCATCTCTCGCTCATCGGCACAACTGACGATGTGGGCAAGATCGCGCCGTTGATCCACGATGCCCAGCTGCGGGAAGAGGCAGCGTTTTGCTTGGAGAGGATTCCCGGCAAAGCGTCAGAGGAGGCATTGCTGGCCGCCCTGCCTTCCGCAGCGGACGACTTCAAGCCTCGCATTCTGGCCGCGCTGGGGCACCGCCAAGCAGACGAGGCGGCAGGTGCGGCGATTGCGGCCATGGGATCTTCCGACACGACCTTAGCCATGGCTGGCCTGAAGGCTTGGGCGAGAATCGGCACCTCCGGCGGCATGGATGTAACGTTTCCAGAGCGCGATGGCCTCAGCGAGTGGCAGAATATCGAGTTCGACGACAGCCAACTCCGTTACGCGGACGCCCAGCTCGCGCGAGGCAATGCGGACGAAGCTCAGGCGATTTATTTGGAAGCGCTGGAGCGCGACGAGGAGCACTTGCAGTGCGCCGCGATCATTGGCCTCGCCAATGTGGCGAGTGCCGACGCCGCCGCCGCGATCTTCCCGAAGCTGGACAGTGACGACAACACCGTGCGTATAACTGCAAGGCAAGCATGGGCAAGGTTGGCCGGGAGCGACGATTCGTAGGGCATCCATATGCAGACACGCACCGAGATTTCGCTGCTCTGAGCCTGAAGGCGGCGGAGCGTATCGGGGCACACTCCAATCGCTGACCGGGCCATCACTCGGCTCGATGGAGTACGAGCACCAGCAAATCAGCCCCGTAACGGCGTAGTTCGGTTTGCTCTTTATGTGGCGTCTGTCGGAACCACCTGTCAGTCCACATCCGAGTTCCCGGGCAACTTTGCACTCGACCTTCGCCAACCCCCAGTCTGGATCGGACGCCGATAACACGGCCGCGCTAGATTTTCGGTTATGCCAAGATGGCGGCGAGGCGAGCGAGCACCTCATCCATGATCGGCGCCGGGATGGTTTCGAGACACCTCCCGTTCCTAGCGGTCAGATCAAGGACACGAGGCTGATCGCAGCGGATTACTCCGACGGTTCTGGTGCCTGCATCGTCCAGCGATACCGCGAATCCGCGGCGGCGGGCGAAGCGTCCGCCGGTGGTGATGGGCAAGACGATGGGTGTCCCGGTGAGTTCATTGAATCGACCAGGGGAGACGACCACGACCGGCCGGAACCCTTGTTGCTCATGGCCGACTGTGGGATCGAGGCTGACCAGCCAGATCTCGCCCCGTTGCACTACAGCAGTTCGTCGCCGACAGGCTTCGCCTCAAGCCAAGCGCGATCCCCATCGTCGACCGGAGCGGTCTCGTCGCACTGCGCCAGAAGCTCGTCGAGGGTGTAGCTGGGCCGCGTTCTCGGTACCACAATCAGTCGACCTTCCTCAATCGCAATATTCACCCTAGCACCCGCTCGAAGCTCCAAGACATCAAGCAGAGCCGGGGGCACTGCGAGCATAACGGAGCCGCCGACCTTGCGTAGATTGGTTGTATGCACGTGTTCCTCTTGCGTTATATTTGAATATAACATAGGCCACGGCCACGGTCGACCACAAGCACACTACCATACCAGCATGCTCGGTCCGCTCGACAACGTATTGGATTGGCAGCAGGTAAATTCAATATTTGGGACGAACAGTGTCTAGGCGCACATTCAAATTGAGAGAGGCATGTGCAACGATGGCCATGAGCCGAGCGGGCTAGATGAGGCCGAGCGCTACGACAGACGCATGAACCCGTGAGTCCACGGGAACTGAAAGGGTAGCAAACTGGCACTCCCCGACTTGACCACGCCCAGATACGGTACTGTTCTGAGCGTTGCCTCCAAGCCCTCCTCGAACACCTGCAAGTCCCCACAGCCCAACCATTTCTCTCGGGGAATGTGGTTCGAAGCGGTCGAGGAGGCGTCAAGCGGCGGTGGTAGATTGAGGGCCATGCGCGAAGCGAGGCAGGCGGCAACGCCGAGGAGAGTTGCCATTGTCGGAGGGGGAGTCTCGGGGCTCGGAGTTGCTTGGGCTCTGCACCAGCACCCAGATCGGTTCGATTTTCGACTGTTCGAAGCACAGGCCCAAGTCGGTGGCAACGCCATCACGGTCGACATGCCGCAAGACGACGGTTCGTCAATCCCGTTCGATATTTCTGTCACCGCCTGCATTCCCTCGGTCTACCACCACATTCTTCTGTTCATGCGGCAACACGGTATCGAGTTGGTCGATACCAAGTTCAGCTACAGCGTGAAGTACCGCGGCAAGGTCTATGCTCACGATTTTGACTCCGAAATCAGACAGCAGTTGCAGCCCGAAATCGAGAAATTCCAGAAACTCTTGAGACGGCTACAGTGGTTTGGCCAGCTCAGCAAGGCCAAGTCCAGACTGCTCAATGCCTTGAACCCGTTCAACTACGTCAGCATGGGGACGGTCCTCAACATCGGCAGGTTCTCCGGAGATTTCAGGTACAAGATCCTGAAGCCCATGTTCGTCAACTTCCTGATGGCCACCAACGTGTTCGACATGCCCGCCTCGATGTTCTCCCGATACTTGGAGTTTTTCGATATTGAGACCGCAACGCCGATGCAAACCTGGGAGCAGGGAACGCGGCGCATTTATCAACAAATGCTGGCTGGCTTTCGGGACAAGGTATATCTGAACCGCCCGGTTCGAAAAGTACACCGACGCCAATCCGAGGTCGTCGTGGAGGATGAGAACGGAGAGACCGAGGCGTTTGATGATGTGGTCTTCGCGTGCAACGCGAACCAGACGCTGATGATGCTCGACCGAGCGACCTTCTTCGAGAGCTTTCTTCTCTCTTCGATCCGTTATGAGAGCGAACTGCACAACCACACCGTTGTTCATTCGGACGCTTCGGTTCTGCCGGACAATGCCGTCAAGCCGCTGGCCACCCGAAGCAACCACATCGAGCAGTACGGCGCTAGACCCGACAACTACGAAATCACTTACATCATGCACAACCAGCAGCCATGGGCGAATCGATCGGACAAGCCATGCCTCGTGACCTACAACCCGATCAGTCGTATCGACGAAGGAAGGATCATCAAGAAGTGGTGGTTTCAGCACATCGTGCACGATGTGCCTCACTTGGCGTTTCTGATCCAACTATTTCGTTTCATTCAGGGGAAGAGGCGAACGTGGCACTGCGGCGCCCACACCCTCATCAATAGCCAAGAGACCTGTTTCGTGACCGGCCTTGTCACAGCGCGACAGCTCGGGGCGGACTACCCGTTTCAGGATTCCGAGGCGAGGAAGTGGTTCAACTATTACGGGCGCATAATGTATGGTTGGCGCCTCAGAAAGGCGTGAACCGAGGCTTGGGCGACGCGTTGGAGCAGCCGTAGACACATCGGTCCAGTACCGGCTCCAGACGGCGGCGAACGTCTGGCGACGGTGTGTTCTGAGGATCTCTGCGAGGGCTCTGGCGTGTCGGCAGTGATATGTGCCGTCCGGTAACGTGCATTCGAAGCCCTCGCTCTCCCGGCTAGATAGGTTCCGGTCAGCGTTACTCGGTCAAGATTCAATTTCGGCGTGGGAATAGGCTGCGGTCGTGCCGTTTGCAAGCCTCAACTGAAATCGGGAGGCTCGCGCATCGGTCCTCGCGGAGGCAGTTCGAGTTCCACGCCTCCGAAGGGCTCGAAGCACTCTCGGATGAAGCTGGCTAAGTTCTCCGGTTCCGCTTCCTGAACGCCTCGCGTAGTATGATCCGGGCCTCCTCTTCCATCAAACGACCGTTGGTGGACGCGCGAACGCGAAATTGGGTCTTCACGTGATCGTCGAGATGGCGGATCGTGATGCTTGCCATTGTGACAACTCCCTTTCGGTATAAACTTACCTGACGATTGCACTGCGATCAAGGACCTCTCCTGTGCATCCGGGCCCATTTCTGCGCCTCGCAACGGGCAATACTCGGTCTGGCAGATGTCCGGTCGCCGCTGTTGCGGGGAAATTGCCGCGTAGCAGCAACCTGGGGGACTCTTGCATTGCGATTCGCGCACTCGCTGCAACAATCACGCCAAGGGTAACCTATTGCGCAGCAATAGGTTAGTGGTCTGGGCAGGAAACCTCACGCCAACCGGAAATAACTTCATGATCAACCGCTCGCTCGGCCGGATCGTGATGCGCTGAGCGGGCGTATTTTCTTGGCTCGGAAGCGCAAGGGTCCCGAAAGAATCAGGTCCTAGGGGAGTGGTTAGGTGCCGCCTACGAAATTCGTTCTGTAACCTATGTGTCCGGGCCGGACCCTTGTGCAAATGGTTGCGTGGGAGGCCGGCCGACGCAAGGCGGCCGCACCATGCTGGAATGCTAGTTGCTGGAAGACATGCCCATCACGATCAACGAAATCGAGTTCTACATCCTGTCCGCACCGGAGGAGACGCGGCCCCATTGGGTCAGCTTGCTCCAAGTCCCCACCGCCAATGAACTGCTAGTGCGCATGCGGTCGAGCGACGGTGTTGAGGGATTCGGGCTGGCGACGAGCTACACGGACATCGCGCCCATCGCGAAGGTTGTCAGGGATGGTATTGCCGAGCAGATCCTTGGAATGGACGCACTCGCTCCCGAGCGTCTGTACCAGAAGCTGTTCGGCCTCACATCATCGCGATTGCCAGCCGAGCGCGGCTGGAGCCGCGAGGCGCTGATACGCGTGTCCGCCGCCGCCGACCTAGCCTGCTGGGACATCGTCGGCCGCACGGCGGGTCTGCCTCTCTACCGCCTGTTCGGCGGACACCGCCGCCGAGTTCCCTGCTATGTGACCTGTGCCTACTACCGTGCCGGCAAGGACGACGCCGAACTACGCGATGAAATTCAGATGCTCGTCGACCAGGGGCATCGAGGGTTCAAGGGCAAAGTCGGCGGTGCGGGTTTGGCCGAAGACGTTCGACGGATGGAGATTGTCCGCGAGGTCATCGGACCCGACCGCGACCTCATGATCGATGTCAACCGCGCTTGGGAACTCAAGACGGCCGCCGAGGGGGCACGCTTGTTGGAGCCCCTCGGCCCGGTCTGGCTCGAGGAGCCGGTCCAATGGACCGATGACAGGCGTGAGTTGAAGTTGCTGTCGCAACGCACACCGATCCCCCTTGCGGCCGGCGAGAGCGAAGTCAGCAGCTATGGCTGTCGGGCGTTGCTCGAAGAGCAGGCAATCCAGATCCTGCAGTTCGACTGTACGATGTTCGGCGGCTTCACGCAGGGGCGCAAGCTAGCAGCCCTGTGCGAATTGCACCATGTCGATGCGGCGCCCCACCACGACTGCTTCATCCACGCGCCGTTGGTCGCCGCGACTCCGGCCGGCCGGATCGTCGAGTCCTTCACCGATCCGGAGCGGGACCCGCTGCAGGCCGAACTGTTCGAGAACCCTCCCGAAATCGCGGATGGCTGGCTGACGTTGAACGAGCAGCCGGGGCTCGGTCTGACGCTCTCGGAGGCTGCCGTCGCGAAATTCGGAACGCGGATCCCATGAATTGTCACGGATGGCGGTGCCGCAACGGACCGAGCAAGGACTGCTCTTGCGTGTGCCGGCCGCCGGTTGGGCGGCGAACGCCAGCGAGGCGAATCAGTGCCAATAGCCTTGCAGCCTGTCGGGAGCCGGGCAGTTCCAGTCCCACCGATGACAGGCAGGGACGGCGGCGCCTCAACGGTCAGGTCGGACCGGACAGGTGTCTCTGTCAGGCACCAGCTGCGTCCTTCCGGCGGGCCCATTCACGGAACACGCCGAAAGGCCGGCTGATTGGCAATCAATGCCACGCCAATCTCCAGCATGCCGCCGGCCCCCGGCTCCAAGAGGACTTCGAATCGATCGCCCCCAAAACGCGAGGGGAGGTTTCGCCAGTACGCACGTTGGTGAAGCGATGCTCGCCGTACGCCCCGGCCTGCACGATCGCGCGACGCGCCCGAATTGGGTCCGGATTCACCAGTTGGACCCGAACGCTGGACGGAGCAATGGTGTCAACACGGGCGGCCACTTGCTCCGGCAAGCCGGGCCTCGACCGAGCGGGGTCGTAGTAGAACAATCGGGTGTGCAGGATATTGCCTGCCCATCTTGGCGGGTCACCACCGAGGGCGAGTTCCACGAGCGAATTGGCGACGGCCGGATTGAATCGCTGCGTATAGCCTGAAGGGCGATGGGAGTCAACCGAATCGTCTGGGTTGGTTCCGCCGGCCCGGTATGCGATGCCGAGACCGGCCTGTCCGCTTGCGCCGTCGTCGATCTACGCCCGTCCTATACCGTAGCGACTCCCTCGGCCGTGCATCAGGGCTGGCCGACGACTTCAACGTTGGGGATCGGCTCTATCGCAACCACTCGTCCACCATCAAGGACTTGGCGTCCGAGCCCCGGCGCGGTGTGCGCGTCAGCAACGGCGTTCGGTTCTTCTGGAGGGCGCGGCGATTCGGTCCGCTCGTAGTCCAATTGCGCCCGCTTGCGGGATTCCTTGGTCAAGCATGCGGGGAGACTCCTAGAATTGAGCAATCGTAGAGGGTTTGCAGGTTCATGCTGGAAGCAAGAGGACTTACCAAGCTCTACGGCTCGTTCAAAGCGCTCGACTCGCTCGACCTGTCGATCGAACCCGGGCAAGTCTTCTGCTTGCTCGGAGCGAACGGGGCGGGAAAGACGACAACGATCAATCTCTTTCTCAACTTCATCGAAGCCAGCTCCGGCGAAGCACGCGTCCACGGACTCCAGGTGGCCGAGAATCCGCTTGAAACCAAGAAGCACCTCGCATATATCCCCGAGCAGGTGATGCTCTACCGCCACCTAACCGGCCTTGAGAATCTGGAATACTTCACCGCCCTCGCCAGGCACGAGGAGTATTCGCAAGACCAGCTCCACCGCTTCTTGAACGAGGCCGGAATCTCCGCAGACGCGATTGACCGGCGCGTCTCCACCTACAGCAAGGGCATGCGACAGAAGGTCGGCATCGCGATAGCCGTCGCTAAGAGGGCTAAGGCGTTGCTTCTCGACGAGCCCACTTCGGGTCTCGACCCGAAGGCGTCGAGCGAGTTTTCCGAGCTTCTAAAGAGCATGAGCGGCGAAGGCGTGGCCGTGCTGATGGCGACGCACGACCTGTTCCGAGCCAAGGAAACCGGGACCCACGTCGGAATCATGAATCAGGGACGCCTCGTCGCGCGCCTGACCACGGCAGAGATCAGCCACGCCGATCTCGAAGGGCTCTACCTCGAACACATGCACGGATAAGGAGGCGGACTCATGGTGGTCCGAATCGCTCGCAAGGAGCTTCTGGAGATGACGCGCGACGGCCGCTTCCGGGTCGCGGGAGGAGTCGTCGCGTTGTTGCTGCTCATCGCTCTCGGACTCGGCTGGCACAGACATTCGAAGGTGACCGCGGCGCATGAAATCGCTATTGCACAGGAGCGTGAGATCTGGGAATCCCAAGGAGAAAAGAGTCCCCACTCGGCCGCCCACTACGGCGTCTACGCCTTCAAACCAACAGGACGGCTGGCTTTCTTCGACCCCGGAACGGAAGCCTATACCGGCGTCACCGTCTGGCTAGAAGCCCACAAGCAAAATCAGTTCCTCTACCGTCCGGCGCTTGACGGCAACACTCTGCAGCGCTTCGGTGAGTTGACCGCAGCGGCCGTACTGCAACTGCTGCTGCCGCTCTTGATCATCCTGCTCGCCTTCTCCGCGTTCGCCGGAGAACGGGAGTCCGGTACGTTGCGGCAGGTTCTGAGTTTGGGCGTGCGCCGAAGCGATCTCGCCGTTGGGAAGGCGCTCGGCGTCGTCGGGGCCTTAGCCTTGCTCCTGGTACCGGCCGTTATGCTCGGCGCGGCAGCGCTGACCGCGGCCAGGGCCGATTCTCCGTCGGGAGGGCTCGTACGGACGCTTTTCCTCGCCGGCGCCTACCTGCTCTATCTCGGAGCATTCGTCGGCGTGACCCTGGCGGTGTCGGCGCGGGCGCGCTCAGCCCGATTCGCTTTGGTCGCCTTGCTCGGGTTCTGGGTCTTCGTTTGCCTGGCCGCCCCGCGCGCAGCGACGGACTTGGCCAAAGCCTTGTATCCAACGCCGTCTGTCCAGGAGTTCGCCGCCGCTCTGGCCGAAGAGAAGGAAACTGGAATCGGCGGCGTCGACTACGACGATTTCCTCGAGGCCCGCAAACAAGAGTTGCTGGCCGAATACGGCGTGGACGACGTCGAGGCGCTGCCAATCAACTACGCCGGTTGGCGCTTCCAGGTCAGCGAGGAGTACGGCAACCAATTCTTCGACCGCCACTACGCTCGCCTTTGGGATCAGTTCGAGGCGCAGGACGGATTCCGCCAGAAGATCGGCTTCGCGGCCCCGCTGTTGGCCGTGCGCTCCTTGTCGATGTCGCTCGCCGGCTCCGATTTCGCGCACTTTCGGCGGTTCGCCGAGCAGGCCGAGCAGTATCGTAGGCGGCTCGTCGCCTTCTTGAACGACGACATGCGCGACCACGCCGGAGCGGGTTTCTCCTACCGCGGGGACCAGGAGCTGTGGAGCAAAGCCCCGGCTTTCGCTTATGACGCACCGGACCCGGTCTGGGCGGTATCCGGCCAATCGACGGCGCTGGCCGCCCTAGTGTTGTGGCTCGTCCTCTCCGCCGTCTTGGCACGGTCCGCCGCGGCGCGTTTGGAGGTCTCTTAGCGATGCTCCTCCGAGTGATGCGCAACGAATGGCGCGGCTTGGCCGCGGATCGCACTCTTTGGGCAGTGACGATCTTGCTTGCTGTGGTGATGCTCTTCGCTGCCTCGAACGGCGCCCGCTGGTCGGCCCTGCAACAAGAGCGGCATGGCAGGCTCGTAGCCGACCAGAGCGAGCGCCTCGAAGAGACCCGTGATCAGCTGCTCGAAATCGCCCGCGGCGGCTCGCCCCGAAGTCGCTTCTTGGATCCCCGCAATCCCGCACAAGTCGGCCAGAGTTTCGCCGCCGGTTACGCCCTGCTGCCACAGGCTCCGCTTGCCCCGCTGTCGGTCGGCCAGAGCGACATCCTGCCAGCCCACTACAAGATCACGCTGGAGAGCCGTGAGGCGCTGTTCGCGGGTGACGAGCTCGACAACCCGACGAACCTCCTCGCCGGCAGGTTCGACGTCGCCTTCGTCATCGTCTTCCTCTATCCGCTCGTGATCCTAGCACTGAGCTACAACCTGCTCTCTGGCGAGAAGGAGGGCGGTACTTTGGCCTTGGCGCTCGCGCAGCCGATCTCGCTCACGCGACTGGCGACGGCCAAGATTCTTGCGTGTGGCGTCGTCGTGCTGAGCCTGACGGCAGCGCTGACGCTGGCTGCGGCCGTCGCTGCCAGCGTCGACCTGGGCGCACCCGGCGCGTTTTCGTCCCTTGCCGCCTACTTCGGCATCACCGCTGTGTACGGCCTATTCTGGTTCTCGCTGGCTCTGTTGGTCAACGCCTTCGGCCGAGGCTCGGCGACCAACGCCGTGATCCTCGCCGGAGCCTGGCTCGCGCTCGCGCTGATCGTGCCGTCGGCGACGTCGCTGTTCGCCGCCACGCTGTACCCGGTTCCATCACGCGTGGAAATGATCCAGTCCGTCCGCGTCGCTGGCCAAGAAGCGTCCGAGCGCGGCAGCCAACTGCTGAGCGCCTACTTCGAAGACCACCCGGAAATGGCGCCGGAAGGCGAGATCGACCCGCGTGACTATTACTCCCTCAAGTTCGTCACGGAGGATGAAATCTCAAGACAGATCGCCCCGCTCAGCGAGCGGTTCGAAGCCCAGATTCGCGGGCAGCAATCCGTCGTCGAGAAGTTTCGCTTCCTGTCCCCGGCCATTCTTGCGCAGCAGGCCTTGAACGATCATTCCGGAACCGGATACTCCCGGTTCGACCACTTCCGCAGCGAGGCCGGGCGCTTCGCCGGCGAGTGGAAAAGCCATTTCCTGCCGCAGATCTTCCGCAAGACCGTCGTCACCGCCGAGGCCTTGGGCGAGCTTCCCCGCTTCTCGTACCGGCCTGAAAGACCTAGCGCGATCGCCGAGAGCGTCGGAGGCACCGCCCTGCTGATCGCGCTAAGCGCTGTGCTGTTGCTCGGCACGGCCTCGTGGGCATTGCGTCGCTACCCGCTAACAGCCTGATACTCGTCGGAAGCGCTCGGAGCAGACCGCACCAGAAGCGGTCGCGGAGCGCGTCTTCAGAGCCAAGATCTGGAGCAACCCGAAGGTTGTGGATAGCCAGTGAAGGCCAATGAGCCCCAATTCGATAGTGAAGAAAGAGCAGCAAACGAAACGCGCGCGGCTCGTCTTGTTGATACGTTAGAGCAACCCAATTAGCTTTCGCAGAAGCGATAGGAGGCAAGCATGAAACCCAACGAATCTCGAAGGACTTTTCTGAGAACCATGGCGGCATCCACAGGTGTGGCCGGCGCAAGCGGCCAGAGCCTACAGGCCAACGCGGCACAGGAAGACACGATTCAAGGTTTCGACGATACCGAAACCACGGTCCAGGGTGATTCGGTGTGGCGGCCCGTGTCCGAACGGAAGATCCGCGTCGGCATTGCCGGCTATGGGGTCAGCAAGTTCGGGGCGCATTTCGGTTTCCAAGACCATCCCAACGTAGAAGTGGCAGCGGTCACCGACTTGATCCCCGAACGATGCAAAGGCTTGGCCAAGGCATGCCGCTGTGAAAAGACCTACCCGAGCCTTGAGGAGATGGTGAAAGACGATTCGCTGGAAGCGGTTTTCGTCGCCACCGACGCGCCCAGCCATGCACAACACTGCATCGATGTTCTTGGACATGGGAAGCACGTCTGTACCGCGGTACCCGCCGTGTTTGGGTCGCTCGAGGACGCCGACCGTGTCTTCGAGGCGGTGAAGAGAACCGGTCTTAAGTACATGATGTTTGAGACTTCGGCTTATCACAGCGAGTGCTATGCCATGCGTGCCCTCTACAATGCGGGCGAATTTGGAATGATGGTCTATTCGGAGGGCGAGTACTACCACTATATGGCCACGCCCATCGACTCCTTCAAGGGATGGCGTGTCGGCCTGCCGCCTCAGTTCTATCCGACCCACTCCAACGCCTACTACACGTGCGTGACCGGAGGAGGCTTTACGGAAGTGTCGTGCATGGGCCTTCCCAGTATCCTCCCGCACCTTCAGAAAGAGAACAATGCATTCGGGAACCCCTTCGGCACTGAAATCGCCCTGATGCGCACCAGCGAAGGAGGCATGGCCCGTATGGCCGTGAGTTGGGACACCCCCGGCAACGGGGGCGAACAGGGTCGCGTCCGCGGAGAAAAAGGTTCGATGGATAGCCTAGCCATTTCCCCCGAGCGGAATGTGGCCAGCCTAAATCTGGCGAAACCGCCGCTGCCGCCGTCCGTCGAACCCGGCGGCCACGGTGGTTCGCATGGCTATCTTATGGACGAGTTCGTCACGGCTATCCTCCAGGACCGCACCCCGCTGGTGAACGTCGCCTGGGCGCTCAACATGTCGGTGGCGGGTGTGGTCTCCCACCAGTCCGCGCTCAATGATGGTGAATTGCTCAAGATCCCCCAATACACACTCTGAGAAGGATTGACGCTTCGCCGTGGCGGCAATGTCCACCTCCAGGCCATCGCATGGTCCCCGGCCAACGCCGAAGATGCGTCGAAGGCATATCGGAGGGAAGACTGTTCTGTTTCCCGGTAGCCCGGTGTTCAGGCGCGCTTCGCGCAACGGTATTCAACTTAACCATGGGACCGAGCAGTTAAGAGAATGCACCACGGGGTTAATTTGATCAAATGGAGCTGGGAAGTTGAAGATTCTGGCCATGAGAGGACGGAGGAAACGCTTGGGTCTTTGGGTGCTTGGGTGTTTCGCTGCGTGGGCGTTCCCATCCGCCGCGCTTGCGGCGGATGCGGTCGACGCTGAGACCGCAAGCAAACGACCGAATATCCTTCTCATGATCGCGGATGACATGTCGTGGAAGGACTGGGGTATCTACGGCAACACGTTTGCGAAGACGCCTCACATCGACAGGGCGGCGGCGGAAGGGGTCCGGTTCACCAACGCATACAACGCCTCTCCGGTGTGCCATCCGTCCCGGTCGGCTCTGTTGACGGGTCAGGACATCTGGCGGCTGCGCGACGCGGCCGTGTTCGGCGGGACCTTGCACGACACCTTCGACACCTATCCGTCGATGCTGAGGGAAGCCGGTTACACGGTTGCGCACAGCGGAAAGGGCTGGGGTCCAGGCTTCACGGAGCCGGGCGGATGGACGGTTCCTCCGGCGGGAAAGGTTGGCCATCTCCCGCAAGTTCTCGCCAATGCAGCAGGTGGCGACAGACCATTCTGCTTCTGGTGGGGAACGACCCTGGGTCATCGTGAGTTCAACTACAAGCCGGATGGCCGTACCTTGGATGCGATTGAGGTGCCTCCTTACCTGCCAGACACGCGAGCTGTGCGCGAAGACTTCGGGGGCTTTTACCAGGAGGTCGAGGCTTTCGATGCGGAAGTTGGCAAGGTGCTGGCGGAGCTCGAGCAGGCCGGCCTGGCCGAAGACACGATCCTGATCATCACATCCGATCACGGGCAGCCCTGGCCGCGGGGCAAGGGTAGCCTTTACGACATGGGGACACGTGTCCCGTTGATCGTCCGGTGGCCTGGGAAGATCAAACCGAGCCGGGTGGTGGACGACTTCGTCAACTTTATCGACCTCGCCCCCACAATCGTGGACGCAGCCGGTCTCGCTGCGAGCGAGCAGATGACCGGAAAGAGCCTCATGAAGATTCTCCTTTCCGACGGAAGCGGGGTCATCGAGAAGGGGCGCGATCGGACGCACTTTGCACTCGAAGCTCATCACACGGTCGGGCCTTATCAAGCTTGGCTTGGTTACATGTCCGGTCGGGCGATTCGAACGGACATGCACCTCTACATCCGCAACTACCCGCGCCAAGGGCATCGCGGCTGGAAACCAGTTCAGGCCGGCCCGACCGTCGGAATCATGCAAAAGGAAATGGCGGAGGACGAAACCGTGAGGCGCAACTATGCGTTGTGCTTTGGACTCCGGCCCGAGGAAGAGCTCTTCGACGTCAAGGCCGACCCGTATCAGATGCATAACCTGGTAGACGACCACCGGTTCGCCGAGGTCAAGAAGACCCTGCAACAGGCCCTAGCGGATTACATGAGAGCGACGGATGACCCTCGTGCGGCGGGCCGTGGCGAAGTTTTCGCACGCTACCCCATCTGGGCGGGCGGCTCGAAAAGCCAAATGGGTGGCTACAACCGAGCCGGGCAGTTGGAATTGTTTCACCACTCTCGATACGCCCAGTGGATGAACGAAAACTATCCTGATCAGTAACGCAATGACATGTCGCGAGCCATCGAATGGCACGGCCACCGTTTGCTCACAACGTCCTTCTCCCTTGCGTGCTGCGAGCGACATACGTCGTTCGCAGACCACGTCGTTTCAAATGAACACCGCAGGCGAAGACATCCGGACAGTCCTGGATTTCAGAGCACGCAGATCTTAAGTTGACCATCCATCGGAAACTGTATGAGCGACCCGAGACATAGGTAACGATTCGTACCGGAGACATGAGTAACACTTTTTGCCGCTTGGCAGGATGTGTGGATGCCGTGGAAGGAGACTTCGGTAATGGAAGAACGTTTGCGACTTGTGGCCCGCTTGCTAGACGGCGAGGGCATGAGCGAGGTGTGCCGCTCGTTCGGGATTTCCCGCAAGACCGGCTACAAGATTTACAACCGCTACAAGCAACACGGCTTGGAAGCGCTTTCGGACCGCTCGCGGCGGCCGGTGCGCTATGCCAACCAACTGCCCGCGCCGCTTGGGCAACTGATCGTGCGCTTGAAGCGGGAGAAGCCGCACTGGGGGGCGCGCAAGATCCGCGAGTTGCTGGTGCGGCGCCTGCCCGGCGACATGCGCATCCCCGCCAAGAGCACCGTGCATGCGGTGCTGGACCGCCACGGCTTAGTCGAGCGCGCCCGCCAGCGCCGCCGCCAAAAGGCCCGCGGCACGCCCCTGTCGCGGGCCACGGCCCCCAATGCGCTGTGGTGCGCCGATTTCAAGGGCGAGTTCAAGCTCGGCAATGGCCAGTACTGCTACCCCCTCACCGTCACCGACCAGGCCTCGCGCTTCCTGCTGCTGTGCGAAGCCTTGGAATCAACCAAGGAAGCTGGCGCCATCGAGCGCATCCAGCCCGGCCAGCCGCAGCAGAACGGGTGTCATGAGCGCATGCACCTGACCCTCAAGCGCGAGACCACCCGCCCGCCGGGCGGCAACATCTTGCAGCAGCAGGGCCGTTTTGACGCCTTCGTCAAGGAATTCAACACCGAGCGGCCTCACGAGGCCCTCGCGATGCAGTGCCCCGGCGAACGTTACAGCCCCGCAAGCCCTACCAGGGCCTGCCGGAGCTGGCCTACCCGTCCCACAACAAGGAGCTGCTGGTGACCTGTTGCGGGCGCATCTGCATGCATCGCAAGAAGGTCAACATTTCCACCGTGATGGCCGGCCAGAGGGTCGGCCTGAAGGAGGTCGACGACGCCATCTGGCTCGTCAGTTTCATGCACTACGATCTGGGTTACATTGACCTAGAACAGAGAACCCTGCAGACCATTGACAACCCGTTCGGCGCGAAGTTGTAACCTATGTCTCCGGTACGCTTTGTAACCTATGTGTCCGGTCCGGACCCTAGTGCAAATGGTTGCGGGGGAGGGATTTGAACCCTCGACCTTTGGGTTATGAGCCCAACGAGCTACCAGACTGCTCCACCCCGCACTTTGACGATAGCATCCAAGGCCAAAAGTGTCAATAGCGGGCCCGCGCGAAGCCTGCGTCCTTGCCCGGGATGGGTGGACTACACACCGTCCAATAGGGCACTCACTCGGCCATCTTCCACCGCTCCGGGGCCAACCATCCGTCGGGAGTGGGCGCGGTCATCGGCGGCACGCCGCCATCTTGACGGATGGCCCGAAACGCCTTCAACTGAGCGATCATTGCTTGAGTCCGTTCGGATTCGCGCTCTGCGAGATTGACCTTCTCGAGTGGGTCCATCCTTAAGTTAAAGAGCTCTATACTGACCGGCCTCGTCTGGCGTTGGCGAGCCGGTAGCTGAGGAGGCGGGGCGTCCGCGGGATTCGCCCCCAAGATTGGAGCACCACGCCGTACGATCTTCCAATCGCCGTCGATCAGAGCCAGTTGCTCGTCGCCGTAGCGCTCGTAGTACGAAAAGAACCGCCGCTGCCGGTCTGGCTCGCGGCCGACGATCAAGTCGAATACGTCTTCGCCATCCAATGGCTCACCGGGACCTCCGGAAGCACCCAGGCCGGCCACCCGCCGCAGCGTCGGGAACACATCCAGATAGCTCACCAATCCGCTGACTTTGCGGCCCTTGCCAGGCACACCATTCGGCCAGCGCAACGCCGCCGCAACCCGCGTGCCTCCCTCGTAGACGGTCCCCTTCCCTGCCCGCAAGGGCGTGTTGTCGGCCAGCGCTTGCCCTCCGTTGTCGCTCGCAAACCACACCAGCGTGTCGTCTTCGACACCGTGGCGCTGGAGAGCGTCGAGGATCCGGCCGATAGCGGCATCCATCGCCGCCACCATCGCCATGTAGATGCGGCGCCGCTCGTCTTCTACCTCAGCAAAGGGCGCCAGCCATTGATCCGGCACTTGCAGTGGCGTGTGCGGGGCATTGAACGGCACGTACAGGTAAAACGGTGCAGCCCCGGCATGCTGGTTGATGAAGCTCACCGCCTCGTCCGCGATCAAGTCCGTCGAGTATCCCTCGTCGTCGTTGGACTCAAAGCCTCTGTGCCAGTCCAGTTGGCCCTCCCGGAAATGCGTGTAGTAGTCGATGTTCCCGTTGTAGTGGCCTACAAAGGATGTAAATCCTTGATTCAAGGGATGGAACTTCCGGAATGCGTGCCCGATGTGCCACTTGCCCGCCATGCCGCGCTGCCTGTACCCTGCTCTTGCCAGCATTTCCGGCAAGGTCTCCTCCGCGGCCGGAACCCCGACCTTGAGGAACGGACGGCACACCGCCCGCTGCATGCCGAAACGAATCGGGTAGCGCCCGGTCATCAGACCTGCCCGGGTCGGCGAACACACCGGGCATGCGTAGAAGCGATCGAGTTCGACACCCTCGTTGGCAATGCGGTCGATGCTGGGAGTCGGGATGTCGCCACCGTGGTAGCTGACGTCATTCCAGCCCAGGTCATCGGCCACGATCAAGACAATGTTTGGCCGCCCCTGCGCGAGGGTGCATGCGCAGGCCAGCATGGCCGCGACAAACAGGATTCTCTTCATGAGCTGGGTGCTCCTTCGGATGCAGGATCGAGCAGACGCCGCCGCACAAAGCTGACGATTTCGGCTGTGCAATATGTCGGTGGCCGGGCTTCGAACACAGGTGTGCGATCTGTCAAGCCGGGCTCGAAGCCCGCCCACGCTTGGCCGAGAGTCTTGTCGCTGGACAGTACGAAAGCGTCAGCTTCAGGCGCGAGACGCGCCGCACTCTCTTTGCAGTCGGCTGTTTCGAAATTCAAGACCGAAAGATACACGTCGGGCGGAAGGTGCTCGACGATGCTGTTCGACTCAATCAGCACATAGCGCTTCCCAGACAAGACTTCGCGGATCGCGGGCATAGCGACGGGCAACTGCCCCATGGCGACCCTGACCCACAGCGCCTCGGCAGCGCCGGCAGCGAGCATCCTAGCCGAGTCAGAAGTAGCATCTGCACCCGTCTCAGCAGAGATTTCGTAGGGGCAAAGCGGATTCTCGACCGCGCAATCACACGGCGTTCCGTCCCGGGAACAAATGCCGTGTCCGAACTGCGTGAGCTTCACCGCAGTCCAGTCCAGTTCCCGCATCGCCGCAATCAGCGAGACCGCCAGCGAAGTCTTGCCAACCTCGCGGCTGTTGCCTCCTACAACGACAGTCTTCACGATGCTTCAAGCTCCTCGACTTTCGCCCGCAGCCGCTTGAGTTCTCTAAACAACTCCGGCAGGCGATTTGTCAATGCCTGGCGCACGAGTTGTTCCTTTAACGGACGCGCCGGAGTGCCCCAGTACGACCCGCCGGCTTCCAACTGCTTGTCGGGCAACAGCCCCCCTTGGCCTCCGAGTTGCACTTGAGCACCTACCCGCGCCCGATCGCCGATCCCCACCTGACCTCCCAGCACGGCGTAGTCTTCGACAATCACGCCACCCGAGAGCCCGACTTGCGCAGCCATCACGACATGGCGGCCGATCTGGCAGTTATGGCCGATGTGGACCAAGTTATCTAGCTTCGTCCCCGCACCAATGCGGGTGTCATCCAGAGCACCCCGATCGACGCACGAGTTCACGCCGATTTCCACGTCGTCGGCGATCTGGACGCCTCCGATCTGCGGGAACTTCTCGTAGTGGTCGTCCTCGAACACCAATCCAAAGCCATCGGCCCCAACCACGGCGCCGCTATGCAAGACCACGCGATCACCCAAGCACGCGTTGCCGCAGACCTTGGCCCCGGGATGCAGCTGACAGTTCCGTCCTAGGACTGCACCACTGCCCACGTACGCATGCGACCCAAGTACGCATCCATCGCCTATGGAAGCACCCCGTTCCACGACCGCAAGCGGCCCGACTGTCACGCCGTCCCCCAGTGCAGCCGAAGCGTCCACCGACGCTGAAGGATCGATCCCTGCCTCCGCTCGGTCGGTGCCGACGATAGCCCGGAGGGCGCGTGCGAATGCCCGGCGCGGCTGCCGCACTCGAATCAGCGTACGTCCCTCCGCCAGTGTTTCTGGATCGACGACCACGCAGCCCGCATCGGTGTCTGGAAACGGGTCCGTCTCATGCGCGCGCTGCCAAAACGCAAGCTGGTCCGGACCAGCCTTTTCCAATGTCTGACCAGAACGGACTTCGAGGTCGGCGCGACCGACAAGTTTGCCCTGCACCAATCCAGCAATCTCCGCAGCAGTCATGGATGGTCTTCAGATGACACCTGGCGCCTTCTGGCGCACCGGGGCGCATCGCTCCGCTCGCACTATCCTACAAGCATGGACGCTCTTGCCCCCAGACGGTCCGCGCTGCTGATGGCAGGCTTGCTCCTCAACTGTGCCGCCGCATTTGGCTGGAGTGAGCAGGGCCACCGCATCGTCGCACTTGCCGCGGAGGAGCAGCTGAGCGCGAACTCCAAGAAGCGCGTTGCATATCTGCTCGGGTCAGACGTCCGCTTGGTAGACGTCACCAACTGGGCCGACGAAATCAAGCAGGAGCGCCCGGAAACCGAGGCGTGGCATTCGATCACGATCCCACAGGGCGCCGATGGTGTTGACCTAGCACGTGACTGCCCGGTAGGCGACTGCATCACGGTAAAGGTGCGCGACTGCATGGGCATCGTACGCCTCGCTATCAGGCCGCTGGCAGAAGCGCGGGAGGCATTCAAGATGCTCGTCAGCTTGGCAGCCGATTTGCACCAGCCGCTGCTGGGCGGATTTCCGCCCGGACAAAGCAAAGATGACAGCGTGGTCGTACTCAACGACACCCACATGACCCTGTTCGAGGCATGGGACGGGGGGCTGATAGCCAGCCTAGGCTCCGAAGAGGAAATACTAGAGCGGGTAAGACAGCGCATTCTCGCTGCGGACAGAGATGCGTGGACTCGCGGCACCCTTCGAGATTGGACTTGGGAGAACCATCAGATCGCAGCAAACAAGGTGTATCCAGCGGTGGGCACTGCAGAACGGACTGTGCTCGAGGGCGAGGCATTGGAATCCGCCACCGAGATCGTGATTGAACGCCTAGCCAAGTCTGCGCTTCGTTTGGCGGCCATGCTAGACGATATGTGGCCGTAACGCTGGGTCTTGGGTAGAGCGCCACTCAACCTCCGGTCGGCCACATCGCCTGCGACTGAGCAGACCGAATCTGTCATGAAACTGTTTGGCGACGGCTACATTCTCTCATCGGGACGGGACGGCCACGAGCGCTTGCGCTTGCTGTGCGACCTGCATGATGCGTACAGCCGCAGGCTCTTGCTCGATGCGGGGCTTGGCCCCGGAAAGAGGTTCGTCGAATTCGGGTGCGGGCTGGGCTGCGTCTCTCGCTGGGCCGCGACACGCACAGCACTTGCAACTGGCATTGACCTGAGCCAAGACCATTTGGACGAGGCGTCCAAGCTCGCCCGGGATGCAGGCCTCGAAAACATCGATTTCCGGCAAGGCAGCATCTACGAGAGCAACTTGCCCGAAGGCACCTTCGACTTCGCGTACTGCCGCTTCTTGCTGTCACACCTCAGCCGACCCGTGGCCGCGATGCGCGCGATGGCCGCGTGCCTCAAGGCGGGCGGTGTTTTGGTGTGCGAGGAGCCAGACCTAAAGACGATCTATTCCGAACCGCCTGCCCCCTCTTACGCGGAAGCAGTTGAGCGAATCCTCCGGCTAGCTGATTCGCGCGCGCTCGACTATCGCATTGGGCCCAAGCTAGCCCGCCACGCGCTGTCGATCGGCTTGGAAGTGCGCCAAGCCGACGCCTACCAGCGCCATTTCTTGGGCGGCCGGGCAAAAGGCTACTGGACGTGGTCATTTACCGAGGCCAAGCAAGCGCTGCTGACGACCTGGTCCTCACCCGCCGAACTGGACAAGTGCCTCTCCGAGATGCAGAAGATCGACCGTGACCCGCAGGTTTTGGTTGGCCATGCCCGCATGCACCAATTGGTGGCCCAAAGGCCTGCCTGAGTCCTACCTCCACGCACCGTGACTCCCCGCGGATGCCGGAATCGTTCAAATCGGAGGCGGAAGGCGCAATGCGGCTACGATGGGACGAATCGCGATCGTCACAGCGGCCCGGCATGGACCCCATGTCACGCAGACGATAGAGAGCGACGCAAGAGCCCCCGACAAGATGCCCACAGGCGGTTTGTCCCAAGTGAAGCCCGTCGAATCCGCGGCCACCGCGGTCCGGCGCGTCTCGGCCGGCGCGTCGGTCGCCATCGGCGGTTCAGGCGCCGGCCACGCGATTCCGGACGCACTTCTGCGCGCGCTGGGCGAACGCCACCGCTCGACAGGTTCGCCTACCGACCTGACCCTGCTCCACCCCTTCGGGGTGGGAGACCAGCAAGGCAAGGGCCTGCAACAGATGGCAATCCCCGGTCTGTACCGGCGCGTGATCGGCGGTCACTGGTCGATGGCACCAGCGATGGCACAACTTGCAGCCGAGAACCGTTTCGCCGCCTACTGCTTGCCGGCCGGCGTGATGGTGCAGCTGTTTCATTGCGCCGCAGCGGGCAGTCCCGGCTGGTACTCGCACGCGGGCTTGGACACATTCGTGGATCCAAGGCTCGACGGCGGCCGGCTGAACGCCAAGGCCACCGAAACGTTGGTCGAGTACACCGAGATCGCGGGCAAACCGTGGCTGTTCTACAAGACCATACCGGTGGACGTGGCCCTGATCCACGCCTGGGAAGCCGACGAGCACGGAAACCTGTCCATGCGGCACGAGGCCGGACTGTGGCACAACTGCGCCTTGGCCCAGGCCGCCAAAGCGTCCGGGGGAACTACGATCGCCATCGTTCGCAAGATCGTTCCGTCCGGTGCGCTCGACCCGCGCAATGTCTGCGTGCCGGGCTGTTTCGTCGATGCGCTGGTTGTCGACGAAGAGCACGGGCAGACCTACCAGACCGAATTCGAGCCCTCCTTCTGCGGCGAAGCGCGCCTGCCGGAGGATGGCTTTCCGCCACTGCCGTTCGGTCCTCGCAAGGTAATCGCGCGGCGCGCTGCCGCCGAACTCGCGCCCGGCGCTGTAATTAATGTAGGGTTTGGTATACCGGACGGAGTAATCGCAGTCGCCCGCGAACAGGGAATCGCCGACCAAGTGACCGCAACGATCGAGCACGGTCAATTTGGGGGCGTGCCGGCCGGCGGCTTGGACTTCGGCGCGGTCTACAACCCCGATGCCATCCTAGAGACCGGTCACATGTTCGACTTCTACCACGGCCGGGGGGTGGACCAGACTTTCTTGGGCTTCCTGCAAATCGACCGTGCGGGCAACGTCAACGTCAGCAAGATCGGCTCCAAGATCATTGGAGTGGGCGGCTTTATCGACATTGTCCAGAAGGCAGACAAGGTCGTCTTCTGCGGCACCCTGGCGATCCGTGCCAAGACGTCGATCGACAGCGGGAAGCTGCGCTTCCTCGCCCCCGGAGCGCCGAAGATCGTAGACCAGGTTGCCCAAGTCACGTTCAGCGCAGACTACGCTAGGCGCACGGGGCAAGAGGTGCTGTACGTCACAGAGGCTGCTGTGTTTCGCATGGGCGAGGCGGGACTGCTGCTTGAGGAGATCGCCCCGGGTGTAGAAATTGAGCGAGACCTGCTGCCACAGCTCGGATTCCACCCACAGGTGCATCCCAACCTCAAGCGCATGGATCCGGCGTTATTCTCGCCTGAAAGAATGCCTGATGCCGCGTTCGCGGCATTCGACGCAAACGAGGCTTGAAGCGGTCCAGGGTCGGCGAGCTCGCTACGCCAGCGCCGCCACGCCGGGCAGGGTCTTTCCGCCCAAGAACTCCAGCGAAGCGCCGCCGCCAGTGGAGATATGGGTGATCTTCTCGCCCACATCGGCCGCCCGAATCGCCCGTTCGGAGTCGCCCCCACCGACGATGCTCACCGCATGGGCCGACGCCCGTTCGACAGCCCGTGCAACGGAGATGGTGCCGTGTGCGAACGGGGCTAGCTCAAACACGCCCATTGGTCCGTTCCAGACGATCATTTTCGAGGTGCCGATGATCTGTTCGTAGGCCGCAGTAGTCTCCGGGCCTATATCGAGCCCCATCCAGCCATCGGGCACAGCCCCCTCCACCGTGCGAGTCGCAGCTTCAGCGCTGAACTGCTCCGCAACTACATGGTCCGTTGGCAGCATGATCCGGTCCCCGGAGTGGGCCAGCAGATCGGCGGCCAAATCCAGTTTTTCCTCTTCCACCAAGGATGCGCCCACACCGACACCTTGCGCCTTCAGGAACGTATACGTCATCGCACCGCCGATGAGCACCTTGTCGGCGATGGTCAGCAGATTGCGGATCACATCGATCTTGCCGGAGATCTTCGCTCCCCCGATGATCGCGACATACGGATGCTTCGGCGCCGATGTGGCCATTGACAGGTACTCCAGCTCCCGTTCCATGAGCAGGCCGGCAGCCCGCACGGGCAGCAAGCCTGCCACGCCGACAGTCGAGGCGTGCGCCCTATGGGCCGCGCCGAAGGCGTCATTGACGTAAACATCCGCCAACGCTGCCAGCCGCCGGGAGAACTCCCCGTCGTTGGCTTCCTCTTCGGCGTGGAAGCGCAGGTTCTCCAATAGCAGAACCTCCCCGGGCCCGAGGCCAGCGGCCATAGCTTCGGCCTCGGCTCCAACACAATCGGGAGCCTGCGCAACCGGTCGCCTTAGCAATTCAGACAAACGTTCGGATACCGGGGCCAAGCTCATCTTTGGATTGGGCTGGCCCTTCGGGCGACCTAGGTGCGAAGCGAGCACGAGCGAAGCCCCCTGCTCGAGGATTGCGCGGGCGGTCGGCAGTGCCATCCGAATGCGGGTGTCACTGGTGATGGTCCGGCCCGTTTCCTTGTCGAGCGGGACGTTGAAATCCACCCGCATGAACACGCGCTTGCCGCGCAGGTCGATCTGATCGATGGTTCGGAAGTTCATGTGAGGCCAGCGGGCGGGCGGCCCAAGAGGCCCGCCGCCTCGCGAGTGGCGATCAGGCCGCCAGTTTGGAGACCAGGTCGATGACGCGGTTGGAGTAGCCCCACTCGTTGTCGTACCAAGACAAGACCTTGACCATGTTGTCGCCGATGACACGGGTCATCGCCCCATCGACGATGGAGGAGTTCGAGTTGCGCATGAAGTCGCTCGAGACAAGCGGCTCGTCCGTGTAGGCGAGGATGCCCTTCATCGAACCCTCCGCCGCCGATTTGAGCGCGTCGTTAATCTCTTCCTTGGTCACGGGGCTGTTCAGCTCGGCCACCAGATCCACCACCGAGACGTTGGGGGTCGGCACGCGGATTGCGAACCCGTCGCATTTGCCCTTCAATTCCGGCATGACCAAGCCGATGGCGGCAGCCGCACCGGTGTTGGTCGGAATCATGTTCAAGGCCGCAGCGCGCGCCCTGCGCAAGTCCGAGTGCGGCAGGTCGAGTGTGCGCTGGTCGTTGGTGTAGCTGTGGACCGTGGTCATGGTCGCCTTGGCGACGCCGAACTTGTCGTGCAGCACCTTGGCCACCGGGGCCAGGCAGTTCGTGGTGCAGGACGCATTCGACACCACTATGTGGGAATCGTCGAGCTGGTCATCGTTCACACCTAGCACCACGGTGATGTCCTCGCCCTTGGCGGGGGCCGAGATGACCACGCGCTTCACGCTGCCGCCGAGATGCTTGGCGGCCAGCTCGCGCTTTGTGAACAGCCCGGTCGACTCGACTACGATTTCGGCACCGACCGAGTCCCACGGGATCTGGGCGGGGTCGCGCTCGGAAAAGACTTGGATCGACTCGCCGTTCACGGTAATGCCGTCATCGCTGGCGGACACTTCAGCGTCAAGGTTGCCCAGCACCGAGTCGTACTTGAGCAGGTGTGCTAGCGTCGCCCTGTCTGTAATGTCGTTGATCGCGACAATGCTGATTCCCGGATTGTCCATCTGGGCTCGGAATACGTTCCGGCCGATGCGTCCGAAACCGTTGATCGCTACTTTCACAGCCATCTTGTTGGTCGTCTCCTGTTGATTCGAGGTGATTGGATTGCCCCAGCCCGGCGTTCATTCCGACGTGGCGATAGAGCTACCGCAGCTCGGCGGGGAGCAGGGTCTGGCAGGCATGAAAGCTCTTCCGGTGAGACGAGCCGCCCGCTTCTAGGGGCCAGGCCAATGCACCGACAGCTAACTCTTCGATCATAACTTAATCGCACCCCCGAACTGGAACGCGACGGCTGGCAATGTTCGCAGTTAGCAGCAGCCTACCAAGCATGCCGCGGCAGGCCGCCACTGCGATTCTCGGCGAACGATCTGAATTCGTGCGATAAGAAGTAGAGATGCCCGATTTCCCAAAATCACTGCTCAATCGAGCCGCCAAGGTGCGCCTGCTCCTGATGGACTGCGATGGCGTGCTAAGCGATGGCACTGTCTATTTTCTGCCTACCCCGGACGGCTCGGTGACCGAGACCAAGGGCTTCGACTGTCATGACGGGATCGCTCTGCGCTGGATCCGTGATGCCAACATTGATACCGGGATCATTTCCGGGCGAGGCGGACTCGCCGTGCGCGTGCGCGCCAACTCGTTGGATATGCGCTACTTAGTCGAAGATCGCACGGACAAGCTGGCGTCCTTCGAGGAAGTGCTAGAAGATGCTGGCCTGAAGCACTCGCAAGTGGCGTACGTCGGCGATGACCTCACCGACCTGCCCTTGCTGCGCCGGGCCGGTCTCGCGATCGGACCGTCCAACGCCCGGCCAGAGGTGAAGGAGATCTCCCACTGGGTCACGCCCTCTCCCGGGGGCCACGGCGCGGTGCGCGATGTGATCGAGCTGATCCTCAAGGCACAGGGCCACTGGGAAGGCATTCTGGCCCGCTACGGCGACTAGCCGCTCCCGCCCGTCCCGGCCGGTGGGCCGATAGGGCGTCGCGCTTACTTGCGCTTCTCGGCGGCGGGTTTTTCCGAGGGTTGCGGGTCAGGCAGGGGCTTGCGCGGCAGCAACTCCTCTCGATTGGCTGCGTGATACACGAACGAAGCCACGACCATTGAGGCTTGGATCAGATCCCCTGCCTGGGCCCGGTCGAAGCCGTCCATGTTCGAGTGGTGGGTACGGGTATCGTACTCGATCCAGTCTTGGATGAACGAGAATCCGGGCAATCCCACGGCGTCGAACGAGAGATGATCCGTGCCTCCGCTGTTCCTGATGCTCACAGTCGTAGCGTCCATGTCACGAAAGGGTCCGAGCCACTGCGAAAACGTCGCGCGGACCCGGTCGTTGCCCTGGAGGTAGATGCCCCGGATCTTGCCGGTACCGTTATCGACGTTGAAGTAGGCGGAAAACTTGGCATGCTCTTCAGTGAGTTTCATCGTGCCCGGGTCGCCGAAGTGCTTCTTCACGTACGCTTTGGAGCCGAGCAAGCCCTGTTCTTCCCCGCCCCAGAGCGCGATGCGCACGGTGCGGGCCATCGGTACGTCCAAGACCTTCAAGATCCGTACCGCCTCCATCATCACCGCGCAGCCCGAACCGTTGTCAGTCGCGCCCAAGGCCGCGGCGGTGGAGTCTAGATGCCCCCCGAGCATGACCACTTCCTCAGGCTTGGAACGTCCAGGGATCTCTGCGATGACGTTGACAGAGTTCAAGTCATCCTTGTAGAACGTCGTGCGCACCTCCACTTCGATTTCGGCACCAATGCCCTTGTCGACCAGCCTGTAGATCCGGTTGTAGTGCTCAGGGGTCAGCGCGATCGAAGGCGGCGGTGGCGTGTGATCGACGTGATAGTTGCCTGAGCGCGGCGGGAAGATCGTTCCGCCGTCGCCGCGAGCGGACGGATGGATCACTAAGCGCACTCCCTGGGAGACAAGGAATGCATTGAGCTTGGATTGGATCCGGCGGCGTTCCTTCGTGCGCTGCTCGAAAAACCAGCGCGGGGCCTTGACGAAAAACGCGCGCCGGTCCGCCGGATCTTCCGGGACCTGCAAGTCGGGGTCGAGATAGTCGATTGGCGGAGAGGCGGGCCGGGCCTTCGCCATCTCTTGCAGGTCGGAACTCGAATGACGGCTCAGAGGGGCGCGCGACTGCGGGCGCACCTTCTTCAGCTCAGCGATCATCACCATCTCGCCCGAGAGTTTGCCCTGCCACTTGGCAATGAATTCGTCGATCGCCTGCTCGTCCCGGTGCGGCCGGCCATCGCGCTTGAGCGGGGCCAGCACGGGCTGCCCAGCCAGCATTCCATCTGTCGACGGGCTCCAACCTAGCGGCACGCCGATGAGTTGCTCGTAGCCAGGCGACAACAGGTGAGCGGAGAAGTACTCCCGCGACCAGCCGTGCCCGAAAGGCCCCCACGGTTCGAGCGCGGCATTCTCCAAACCCCATTGCTCGAGCTGCTGTTTGGCCCATTCGGCCGAGTCGTAGAACCCCTTGGAGTTGGTGATGCGCGGGCCGTAGACTTCCACCATTTGGAACAAGTGCTCCATCACCTGGCTGTTCTGCTCGGCCTCATGCTTGATCCGGCTGACCACTTCAATGTCTGGACCATCGCCTGCTGCGAACGCTGGCAGAACAAGCAAAGGAAGTAGTAGCAGGCGGCACATGGGCTCAGGCTATCAGAGAGACCACCCGTTCTACCGTCCGGGACGATACATCTAACTCCAGATCGGCACGGCCCCGTGACGCGCTGGCGGAGCGCTCGGGCAACAGCAACTCGACACCGCCGCGCCGAGTTTGACACACTTGAAGTTCCCCGTTGCCCCGCGGTCTGTTCGGGCCGCGGACAAACCCATGAGGATTTGTGTACCCAAGGAGGCCCGCCCCGACGAGCGGCGGGTGGCGCTGGTCCCCAAGGACGCAGCTGCCTTCGCCAAGAAGGGCGCACAGGTCGTGGTGGAGGCGGGGGCGGGCCAGAGCGCGTTCTTTGAAGACTCGCAGTACGCCGACTCCGGTGCAGAGATCGCCAGCCGCGAAGATCTCCTGTCCACAGCAGATCTGCTGCTGACCGTAAACGGCGTTTCTCCAGCCGAGGCCGCTGGCGTCAATCCAACTGCGATCGTGGCGGGATTCCTCGGTCCGCTGGACGACCCGCAAGCAGTGCAGGCCGTGGCCGAGCATGGCCCATCGCTGCTATCGGTCGAGATGATCCCCAGGATCACGCGCGCCCAAGGCATGGACGCGCTCAGTTCCATGGCCATGATCGCGGGCTACAAGGCGGTGCTGCTGGCCGCGCAGCATGCGCCGTGCCTGTTCCCGCTGATGATGACCGCGGCCGGCACGCTCACCCCGGCCAAAGTGTTCGTGATCGGCGCGGGGGTCGCCGGGCTACAAGCCGCAGCGACCGCCCGGCGGCTAGGCGCGGTAGTAGAGGGCTACGACATTCGTCCAGAGGTCAAAGAACAGGTCGAGAGCCTCGGCGCGACCTTTGTGGTGCTGGATATCGGCATGGAGCGCGCCACCGGCAGCGGGGGCTACGCGGCCGAGCAGTCGAAGGAATACTACCGGCGCCAGCAAGAAGCCCTGGGTGAACACTTGGCGGGCGTGGACGCGATCATCACCACCGCGGCCGTGCCCGGTCGCAAGGCGCCGATGCTGCTGCCAGAAGCAATCACGGACCGCTTGCGGCCCGGCACGGTCGTCGTCGATTTGGCAGCCGAGCGCGGGGGGAACTGTGCGCTGACCGTCGCGGGAGAGGTCGTTGTGCGCGACGGCGTGATTGTCGACGGGCCGTTGAACGTGCCCTCGACAGTGCCCTCGCATGCCAGCCAGATGTATTCGAAGAACATGCTGAACCTCGCGTCTCTGCTGATCGAAAACGGTCAGATCCAGCTAGACCTGGACGACGAGATCGTCAGTGGATCGCTCGTGGCGCACGGCGGTGAAGTGGTCCATCCAATGGTGCAGAAGGCTCTGGCCTCGACTGGAGCGTAGGCAAGGCGGATCCCATGGAAGCATTTCTGATCTCCGTCACCGTATTCGCTCTGGCGGTGTTCGTAGGCTTCGAGATCATCACCAAGATCCCGTCGACCCTGCACACACCGCTCATGTCGGGTTCCAACGCGATTTCCGGTATCACGATCGTAGGAGCGCTGGTCGCCGCCGGTGCCGGAAACAGCGAAGCGGCCAAGTATCTCGGGCTTGGCGCGGTCGTGCTGGCCACGATCAACGTAGTCGGCGGCTTCCTGATCACCAACCGAATGCTAGCCATGTTCCGCCGCAAGAAGTAGGCCGACGATGGATCCCAATCTGATCAACGCGGCATACCTGCTGGCCGCCATTTTGTTTATTCTCGGCCTGAAGGGCCTGACTTCACCGCGGACTGCCGTCCGGGGCAACTTGCTCGGCGCGACCGCAATGCTGATCGCTATCGTCGCCACATTGGCAGACCAGCAGATCGTGAGCTACGAGACGATCGCGATCGGCGTCGCGATCGGAACTGTGGTCGGCGTCATCTGGGCGGTCAAGGTCCAGATGACGGCCATGCCCGAGTTGGTCGCTGCATTCAACGGTTTCGGCGGTGGCGCATCCGCCTTGGTGGCCGGCGCGGCCGCCTTCATGCCCGGCACGGTAGAGGGAGTCCCCGAGATCCAGTTGCAGACCTCAATCGCCTTGTCGGGCTTCATCGGCTCGGCAACGCTAAGCGGCAGCCTCATCGCGTGGGCCAAGTTGCAAGGCATCCTGCGTTGGCAACCTCGCGGCGTGGTTCTGCAAACCCTGAGCACAGGTTCCGCACTAGCGGCGATCGGCATGGGTGTGGGCTACGTGCTCGACCCTCAAGCGCTGTGGCTGTTCGGCGCCCTGTGCGCCGGGGCGCTAGCGTACGGAGTCTTGCTCACCGTCGCAGTCGGTGGCGCCGACATGCCCGTGATCATCGCCCTGCTGAACTCGTGCTCAGGCTTGGCGGCGGCGGCCACTGGATTCGTGCTTGGCAACAACGTCCTCATCATCGCCGGATCCTTGGTCGGAGCCTCTGGATTCATACTCACCCAGATCATGTGCAAGGCCATGAACCGCTCGCTGTGGGACGTCCTGCGCGGCGATCTGGGCGAAGCGGCGGCAAGCAGTCCGCAGGGGGATGTTTATGCGGGAAAAACCAAGAGCACCAGCCCTGAAGAGGCCGCCCTGCTCTTTGAGACGGCTCGCGTCGTTACTGTCGTCCCAGGCTACGGCATGGCCGTCGCTCAAGCCCAGCACGCGGTCCGCGACTTCGCGAACCTGCTCGAAGCCCGCGGTGCGGAGGTTCGCTATGCCATCCACCCGGTGGCCGGTCGCATGCCGGGGCACATGAACGTGCTCTTGGCCGAGGCGGATGTCCCCTACGGCAAGCTGTACGACATGGACACAATTAACCCTCTCTTCGCCGAGACCGATGTGGCGATCATACTTGGTGCCAACGACGTCGTGAATCCGTCCGCGCGGGACGAGCCGGGCAGCCCGATCTACGGCATGCCGATCCTAGACGTGGACAAGTCTCAAGTAGTGCTGGTCGTCAAGCGCAGTCTTAGCCCGGGATTCGCCGGAATCCCCAACTTGCTGTTTACA
The DNA here is from genome assembly GCA_965207255.1 of Bryobacterales bacterium. GTDB lineage: Bacteria > Acidobacteriota > Terriglobia > Bryobacterales > UBA6623 > VXMF01. The sequence goes on from OZ242276.1 coordinate 6,314,144, forward strand.
CGCGACAACACGCTGATGCTGTTTGCCGACGCGAAGAAGGCACTCCAAGATCTGAGCCGCGAAATCCGTGAACTCTAGTCGGCTTGGCAAGGCCGCTGGTGACGTCCAATACGAGCGGTCGACGCTCACCGCCAAGGAGTCCCGCTGGCCCGGTGTCCGGCATGAGCTGGCAGCAATTGTAGGCGCCGAGCAAGGGATCGCTGGATCGAGTCAGCGGAATTGATGACGGCACGTCCCACGGCAGTAGCGTTTCCTCAGCGCGGACGGGGCGCTCAAGACCTACGGACCGGTGCGGTTTGCTTGGCAGCCGAGGCGAACACGGCCGCAACGGCAACTGCAGTAGCACATAGCGTCTCCGCACTACTGCCGCGGATGTGGGAAATCCGAACTGGCCTGCCATTGCCGGGTCGATTTCGTCTACGATCTATGTGGACACTCGCGAGGAGGGAACCATGCGCCAATTGATCGCCAGTTACCTAAACAACGACATCTCCCGCCGCGGACTCTTCGAAGCTCTTGCGGGACTGGGCTTCACAGCGGCGGCAGCTCAGTCACTCCTGGCGCCACTCGAGGCGTCGGAAAACGGCCAAGGTGCCACCAAGATGACCGGGACGGGAGGAGAACTTGTCGTCGCGCAAATGAAGGCTGCGGGCGTCGAGTATCTCTTTACCAACCCCGGCTCGTTCGAGGTCGGGTTCTTCGATGCCTTCCTCGGCCAGGACCACACCCAGCTGATCATGGGCCTGCACGAGGGGATCGTTATCTCGCTGGCAGACGGTTACTACCGAACCTCGGGCAAGCCGGGCTTCGTCAACATCCACGTGATCGCAGGCACCGCCCAAGCCGCCGGTCAGATGTACAACGCCTCCAAGGACGGTTCCGCGCTGGTGGTCACCGCCGGGCTGAACGACAACGAACTCTGGAGCGACGACGCAGGGCTCGCGCCGCGTCCCGGGTACGACCAGAAAGAAATCAACCGCCAGTTCACGAAGATTTCGTGGGAGTCTCGGGATCCGCGCAACTTGGCACTGATGCTACGTCGGGCGTTCAAGGTCGCCACGGCACCCCCGGGGGGACCGACCTATCTTGCAATGGCGCACCATGCCCTGGAAGCGAAGGACGTCGAAGCGTTCGTCCTACCGGGCGAGCGTTTCACACCCGAATCTAGGATGCGCCCGGCGAAGGACGCGGTGGAGCGCGCTGCCAAGGCGCTGGTCGAGGCGAAGCGCCCCGTGCTGGTGGCCGGCGACGAAGTCTGGAAGACCGGCGGATGCGACGAGTTACTGAAGCTTGCGGAAAAGCTCGGCATACCGGTCACAAACCAAGGACAGGGATACGACAACTTCCCCGCCCATCATCCCCAGAACTTGGGACGCTTCAACCAGAAGCACAAGATGCTTGCCGGTGCGGACCTCGTTCTCAGTGTTGGCGCGCCCGACTTCGGCGGGAGAGTCATACCCAGTGGCCCCGAAGCACCGTTGGCAGCAAAGTTCATCCGGCTCACAGCCAACACAGATGTCATCAGCCGCAACTACCCGACTGACCTCGTGCTGGCGGGCACGCCACGGGAGGGGCTGCGAGACCTCAACGAAGCGATTGACTCCGCGACCACCGCGAACCGTCGCAAGAAGATCGCCAAACCGCGAGCTGACGCCTTGGCAACCTACACCAAGGAATCCAGGGCCAAGGCCGAAGCGGCGGCTCGAAAGAACTTCGGGCAAGGTCCGGTGCATCCTGACGAGCTTGGCGCGAGCATCGCTAGCGTCGCTGACGACAACGCAATTATCGTTCCCGAGAACCTCACAGCCAAGTTCGGAGCGTTCAACTTCGGGCACCGCGATGGAGAGAAGATGCGCGTTGCCAACACGGGCAACGGCCTGGGATGGGGCATTGGCGCCTCAGCCGGAGCCAAGCTGGCCGAGCCCGATCGCCAGGTCATTTGCTCGATCGGGGACGGTTCGGTCATGTACAGCGCACCGGGCTTCTGGACCCAGGCGCGCTACGAGATCCCCGTGCTCACCGTGGTCTCGAACAACCGCAACTACCAAACTGTCCGAGGCGCCTATCACCGCTACGGCGGGAAAATGGCGGAGACGAACCGGTATACCGGGATGTATCTGGGCGACCCGGATATCAGCTTCGTGCAGCTAGCGGCCAGCCAAGGAGTCGCGGGAGAAAAGGTCAACGAGTCTGCCGAGTTGGAAGCCGCTCTGAAGCGAGGCGTGGAAGCGACTCGCGAGGGACGTCCGTACGTCGTCGACGTGGAGACTGCCAGGTACGGCGGCGGGGCTGATTCTGAGTGGCACGACAAGTTCAGCTTGGCGGACCAGCGGTCCAAGCAGGCCTAGCTCGGCTGATTCCGTCCGAACGGGAGCGAGCCTTAGTCCTCAAGCACGAGCGACCTGCCCAACTCAGCTCTGGTCGAAGCCCAGTTGCCACGGGACCCCGAAGCCGCATCGGTCTAGCGCTCCGCCGAGCCGGCGTCCCGGGCAAGATCAAGTACGCGCTCAGAGAGCGGCTGAGCGTACCTTGGGCAGAGCCCTGCCTGACAAGGTTCCCTCGGGAGCGCCTGTTGACATGAACCGGTTCTCAGGGGTCTTGGTGTTGATTCCACTGGCGGCCTCGGCCCAGGAGCCGCACGCCTCTGTCGCCCGCCAGACGTTTGCGGAACTGCTGAAGACTTCTGCGGCGGCACCGCCCGTTTCAGCCGTATCGCACGGCCAGGTCACAGCTGAGGGACTCGTGGTCGAGGACCTCTCTTGGGACTCGAGCGACGACGAGACCGTGCCGGCCTACCTGATCCGGCCTGCGGAACGCTCGGGACCGTTGCCGGCGGTTATCTGCCTGCACGGATCCAGCGGCAGCCGGGAATCGATGGCGGCACCAACGTTCGGACCCGGACAATGGACACGGCCGGGACGCGACAGTCCCCACACTAGGCTGCTGGGCTGGGCACGGGAACTCGCACGCCGGGGCTTCATCACACTGGCAATCACGCAGCGCGGGCTCGACCGCCGTGAGCCGCCGATCAACGTACAGGCCAATGCCATGCTCGTCCAAGGCCGCACGGCGATGGGGGAAATCCTCTACGAGATTCGCCAAGGGCTGACATACCTGAAAGGGCGCGATGACGTGGGCAAGATCGGCGTCACCGGGATGTCGTTCGGCGGAATCACTTCGTTCTACACATGGCTATTGGACGATCGCGTCGCGGCCGCTGCTCCGATCTGCGGCGGGGTGGGGTCGCTGGACTCGTTCATCCGCCTCGGACGGCTCTCCTACCACGGCACGTACTGGTGGGTGCCGGGCATGCTGCAACGCGGCGACCACGGGGACTTCGCCTCGGCGATGGCTCCGAAGCCCTTGATGGTCTGGGCCCCGACTTCCGACGTCGGAATGCCGCGCGAGGGAGTGGACCGCTTCCGCGAGCGGGTAGCGCCCGCCTATGCCCAAGCCCGTGCCACGAGGGCCCTGCAGATCCATCAGCCGGCCGGCGAGCACAGCTTTACGCTCGAAGCCTTCGAAGCTATGGCTTCGTTCTTTGACGAGTTCCTGCGCTAGGGCTTGAGGATGCTGGCCAGCAGCGGTGTCGCCTGTACCCCGTTCCAGCGGTGGGCACCGTCGAACGAGTCCCGCATGAACTGCTCTTCGGCGCCGAGCGCTCGGTAGACTCGCAGTATTCGCTCCCAAGCCTCGGGGATCCACTCCTTGACCATCAGCCCGTCGCGCTGGCCTACTTCCCACAGGGCCGGCCGCGGCGCGATCAAGCCCGCGATCTCCGGCACGTCGCCGAATTCCAGAAGGCCCGGAATCACCTGGGCCCCGCAGCTGTAGCGCAGCCCGATGCGCTCCTGCATGACGTTCAGGGCACCCGATATGACGGCGACCCTGATACGAGGCTCGACCGCGGCCGCCAGCATGGTCATCCTGCCGCCGTAGGACAGGCCGACGCAGCCGATCCGATCAGAGTCGACCGCGCTTTGGCGGGCCAGCAACTCCAGCGCCCACAAGGCATCGCGCAGGTTCTCGCTCATCAGGTTCCGGCCCAGCAACTGCATGCGCACGAAGGCAACTGCGCAAGCGTCGTTGCCGTTGTAGGCCTCCAGCAAGTCGAGCCGCCGACCGAACGGAGTAAAGCAAGGTGCCACCACAACGTAGCCCAGGCGCACGAGCTGCAGCCCGAAGTCATAGTTCGCGGCTTCGATGTTGCCGGCACGCTCGGGCGTGCTGTCAATACCAACAACCGCATCGTGGCCGAAGGGACCGTGACCGTGCAGGGCCAAGATTCCGGGACGCTGTCCCCCGCCGGAAACCTTCGGTCTCAGCACGTAGACGGGCAGTTCCGGGAATCCCGCAGCCCGCAATACCAAGGACTCGCGTCGGTGATCGCCGAGTTCAACCGTTTCCTCGACCTCAGACTCCCATTCAGCCGGCGGTCGGTATGCGCCGAGAAGTTCCTTGAGTTTTTCTCCGAACAAACTCTGCCAAGCCCTGCACTCGCCGGGGGTCGAGCCTTGGAACTTCATCTTCAGCGGGGCTTCGTTGGCGAGCCTGCGTATGTGCTCGTGGACGTCTTCGGCTCGTGCGGCGCTGACGCCGCCGCCCAGCAGGGCTTGGAGCAGCCATCGTCGGTGGATTGGTCTCACGCCAGCACTCCTCTAGCCCCTCAGCCTAGCTGCCAAAGAGCTCAGGTTCTCCCGAGTCGCGGCGATCTGGCTGCGCAGGCTCGCGGCATGCCTCCAAGCTTGGCTGTCGAGTTGGGGGCCGGGCTCGCTAAGCTGCTGCTCGAGTTCCGCAAGATCGCGTTCGCAGCGTTCCAGATTTGCCTCTAGCGTCTCGGGGTTGTGGAAGCCGCCCCCGTCGACGGTCACATAAACGGGCGTGGTATGGGCCACATAGCCCGGTCCGGCCGACACCCGGGCAGCCAGCCACATCCCGCGCTCTACTTCGAGGTCGAACTCCAGCGACAGCTGCTGCTCCCCTTGGCCTCTAGCACGCCTGAGCACCTTGCCGTGAACCACGATCTCAAGGCCGGTCAGTCCGATGCGCGATCCATCGCCGAAGGCGCGTGCAACGACCCGCACGGTCTCGTCCTTTCCAACGTCTACTTGGCCACCGGGCAGGCTGTCGTTGACCGTCAACTCTACGATCGGACCCGTGGTCGCAAAGGTGTGTCCGGCTTTGACAGCGGAAAGCCATCTCTCGAACGTGAAATCCTCCCCGACATAGGTGTAGAACCGGGCGTCACCGATCTGGCTGAAGCGATCAGGATCGCCGCGCTCTCCGCGCCCGCACCAAGGGAAGTCCGACCCGCCCAGAGCGGTCAAGCGGAACCCTAGGTCAAGGAACCGATAGTAGTGCTCGGTGTGGATGGGGCCGTCGGGAACGCAGAACTGGGCCAGTTCCAAGAAATCGAGCTTGCCGGACAGCACGTTGACTGTCATCCCCCTGTAGCCGTGAAACGACATGCCTTGGTGGGCGAAGCCGCTGACCCCTCCCAGTTCGTGAACGCGGTCAAAGACACGGCCATACGAGTAGTACTCATCCCGGAAGCGCACGAAGTCATCCGCCCCGAGCGAGATCGTGTGGCCGAATTCCGGCGTCCTCGGCTCCTCCTGGCCCGAGGACAGGATCGTGCCGCCTTCACGGTAGCGGCCAGCCTCGCCCCAACCGTACTGGGCGAAGACAAAATGCCAAAAGTCGCCCATTTGCAGAAGGTGGCCGACATGAATGTCTTCCGCCGCGATCCAGCGCAGGATCGCCGGGTTGTCGCGTGGCGAGCGGCGGATGTGGATGTGGTCGTCGGAGGAGTACCAGCCCCGGCCGGGCATGTCGATCCATCGCTCCAGGTCGTACGTGTGCGTGGCGCGGTCACCGGGCTCCACCTCGATCTTGTGGGCCTGCGTCGCGTACTCATAACCCTTCGAGAGTTCGAGGCGATACACACCGGCGGGCGGTCGGGCCTCGAAGGATCCGTCCACATAGAACAAGCCGTCCGGCTGCAGGGCGTAGCCATCCGCGCGGTCCGAGCGGCCCCACATGATGGCAATCGCCTGCGGAGGAGGGCCGAACGCGGATTGGCCCTCCTCGGAAGCACCCAGCATCGCGGGGGGATTGCCGTCGGAGTCCCTGAGCCGCACTCGCACCGGAGTCGGACTTCCAGTGCCGACATCGCGGACCGTTACCGACAACAACGCCTCGCGGGTCGTCTGCGCGGCGATGACCAGACACGCCAGGAAGATAGCGAGTACAACTGCTCGGCGGACCATGACTGTCCTTCCCGACTAGATTGTACGGGCGTACGGGTGTCCGTGAGAGGCGACTGCCGGCGCGGCGCGGCGCGCAATACGCCCTTAGCATCCGTTGTCGGGATCCGGCAGGTACAATCGCGACTCGATCAATTCATTCGCGAACGTCGCGGAGGGATGATCGGGGCCCAGCCGCCTTGGGGGAACATAAAGAGGGCAAGTACTGTTAGAAGGACGCGCACGCGCCAGAAATTAGCCGATCTTCGGACGAGGGCATCGTGCTGATCACTCCGCGCTCTCGGGCCAGGGATATTGCGCCCTGCCCGCGCTGGGATCCACGGGTCCGGGCGGTAGCGTCTTCTGCCAAGCCAGCACTTGCTCCGACAGACGTTGGACGATTTCTGGCTCGAGTGAAGCGAGATTGTCCATTTCGGTTGGATCCTTGGGGATGTCATAGAGCTCAAGCCGGCTGCGATCGGGGTTCATCAGCAGTTTCCATCGACCGCTCCGAATAGCGAGCATCGGGCTCTTATCTAGGACATGCCCGTAGACTGGGAACCGGTTCTCCCACATCAACGGCTTGGATCGAAACACGGGCTCACCCCGCAGTGAGCCCGCAAGGTCTTCTCCCCCAATGTCCGGCGGGGCTTCGACGCCGGCGAGGCGGCAAACGCTCGGAAGCCAGTCGACTCCGGAGAATACAGTGTCCGAATTTACGGCATCCGCTGGCGTATGACCTTTCCAACGAACGATGAATGGCTCACGGATCCCGCCTTCGTACAAACTGCGCTTCAAACCGCGAAACGGTCCGGCTGACGACGCGTTCCCATAGTGCGAAACAAACGGAATCAGACCAGACTCGGGGCCGTTGTCGCTTGAGAAAACCACCACCGTGTTCTCACCCAAGCCCAGCTGGTCCAGTCGATTGAGTATCCGACCCACCTGCTTGTCGATGTAGGTGAGGACCGCGTACCACACTTGCAGCGATCCGTAGTGCTCGCCCCAGCGCGGCGTGAGGTCTTCGTATTCCGCAAGCATTTCATCAGTTGGATGGAGCGGAGAATGCGGATCGTAAAGCCAGGCGTTGATGTAGAACGGCTCGTCGCTGTGTCGCTCCATGAATTCGATGGTCGCATCGGCGATCTGAGCGCTTGAGGTGATCCGACCGCCAGGTCCGGAGCGGCAGGGGTCATACAGATCAATCCCGTAACTTTGCGGTGGTGGAGCACCCCTACGGCCGCCAAGGTGCCATTTCCCGAAGTGGGCGGTAGCGTAGCCGGCTTCCTGAAGGAGTCCGGTCACTGTGGGAATTTCCGGGTCGAGATAGTTGACGCAGCCTCTTTGCTTGTTGAGTTCCTCGCTGGCCAGATAGTCATGGATGCCGACCTCGCCTGGAAATCTGCCCGTCATGATGGCGGCTCGGCTCGGGGAGCACACGCCAGAGGCGACATAGAACTGGGTAAACAGCGTTCCTTCCCTCGCCATACGGTCGATGTGAGGTGTCTTGAGGTCGCCCCGCACGATCCAGCCCCCGTGTGCCTTGACGTTTCGGTGACCGTAGACTGGCAGGTCTCCCCAGCCGAGGTCATCGCAGAAGATGAAAATGAAGTTCGGTCGGCGCTCGCTCGCCAGGCCAGTCGCTGGAACTGCGGTCAGAAGCTTGAGGGTGTCCCTCCGAGTCAAGACGCTGGTTCCGTCGGGCATTGCGGCGACCATACTACCCTTTCGGTGATCAGGCCCTTGCTGCGGACGGCCAGAGGCCTGTGACTATCTATTCCCTCGCCGCGACGGGTCAGAGCTTTCTACCTTCCGCCAGCTCGAAAGTGGGTTTTACGCCCACGCTGCGAGTAGGGTGATTGCCACTAGGCTATCCGTCGACCCAATCTCCATCCTTTCGTCGGGTTCGGCTATCCGCTCAGGGCCGACTCCAGGGCTACTGGCACCGACGCAGCCTCGCGAGCGACCTGCGAATCCGCCGCCGGCAAGGCCTCCGAGAGCCGCACAGAGATCTCCTCTGCGGTACCACGCAGCGGTCCGTCGATCGAGGGCTACTCGGTAGGCAAGGGGTCCGCTACTGGCTATCCAAGACTGCAAAGACCGGATAGTGATCCGAGGGGTAGCGGCCGTCGACATTGAAGTCCACCGTTTCCGCGCTCATCGCCTGCCAATTGCCACGATAGAGAATCCAATCGATACGACGGCCCTCGCGGTTCCCGGACCAACGCGACAGCGTGGTCTCGGGCCCTGATCGCTTCTGCCCCGACGCCCACGCATCAATCAGTTCCGCTCCCAGAAGGTCATGCACCTCGCTGCCTGCCGCGGAATTGAAGTCGCCCATCACTATCAGCCTTGCGAATGCGGGCACACGGCGACGAAGATCCTCGACGATGACCCTCGCGCAATTGAGGCGGGCTGCTGCGTCCTGTTGGCGATGAGGGAAATGCGTGTTGTATAGGTAAAACTCCTCGCCTGCCAGATCACGGAAGCGTGCCCAGGTGGCCATCCTAGGTAACGATATGTCCCACGACATGCTGGCGGCTTCGCGAGGGTTTTCCGAGAGCCAGAAGTTTCCCGACTCGACAACAAAGAGCCTATCGCTCCGGTAGAAGATGCCCATGTGTTCGTTGTCGTCGTTTCCTCGCCGACTGATGCCAAACCACTGGTACTCGGGAAGCTTGCCGGTGATGTAGCTGCCCTGGGATTCGAACAGTTCCTGCGTGCCGAGGACGTCGGGCCGGTACTTGCGGATTACGTCGACCAGAATGTCCTTCCGGTTCTCCCAGACGTTGTCGCCATCATCCGGGCTTGGGAAGCGGACGTTGAAGGTCATCACCTTCAACGGGTCCGCCTGTGCCAGAGAAGCCAGCGCGAGCGCCAAGAGCAAAACCGCTCTAGTTATCATTCCTTGAGTCTGTCATATGGCGATGCGTAACAGGGGCCGCCCGCGCATGGCCGCGAGCTGTGTCAGCGAATTGTCCAGCCTCATCCCGTGCAAGGACCCTCCCGATGAACCCTGATACCCTTTTGCGTGTGGCTTGGATCGCTCGCATAATTTCCCTGGCGGTGTGCTTTCTCTCGGTCGCTTCGGCAGAGAATTGGCCCGGTTTTCGCGGCCCGACACGACAGGGCGTATCTTCCGAGACTAATTTGCCACTGCAGTGGTCGCAGGGGAGCAATGTCCTATGGAAGACACCCACGACCGGAAGTGCGTGGTCGTCGCCGATCGTCTGGGGAGACCGGATTTTCCTGACCACCGCTCAAGACGGCGGCTCGTCCTGCCATGTTTTATCTCTAGATGCCAGAACGGGAAAGGTGGTGTGGGACAAGCACGTCTTCGATCAGCAGACGCTGACGAAGAGGCGGCAGAATTCTTATGCTTCGCCGACACCCGTTACGGACGGAAACAGCGTTTTCGCGGTCTTCGCAGACGGAAGTATCGTAGCCCTTGATTTCGACGGCAACGTGCTTTGGCGGAATCGCAACTTCGAATTCTTTTCCGAGCATGGGCTCGGAGCTTCGCCCATCCTGCACAAGAACCTTCTCATCATGGCGTTCGATCCGTCCAGTCGAACAGGTCGCGAGCAGAAGATCGGCTGGAAAGTCCCTTGGGAGGGCGCCGCCATCTGGGCGCTCGAGAAGGAGACTGGTGAACTCGTCTGGGAAGCTAGGCGCGGCCCTTCGCGGCTGGCCCACGTCACTCCCAACCTGATGCAGGTTGGGGGTAAATCGCAGCTGGTCTCCGCAGCGGGCGATGTGATTCAGGGCTTCGACCCGGACACGGGCGACCGGCTCTGGTCGGTATATGCCCAAGGCGAGGGCGTCGCGCCGTCGATTGTGGTCGGAGGCGGTTTGGCTTACACCATTTCCGGCTTCGAGGCGACCAAGATCCGCGCTGTCGCTCCGGGCGGCAGAGTTGCTTGGGAGCAAACGCGCTCCGCATCGCACATTCCATCGATGATCTACGACGCCGGGTTGCTCTACAACATTCACGAGAATGGTGTGGCCACCTGCATGGACGCAACAACGGGCGAAGTAATCTGGCAGGAGCGCGTCGGTGGGAAACACTGGGCATCCCCTGTCCTTGCTGGCGGACGACTCTATTTCCTCTCGGAAGAGGGCGAGACTATCGTGATCCAGGTAGGTCGCGAATACAAGGAACTGGCTCGCAACCGCTTGGACGAGCACACGCAGGCATCAATGGCGGTGTCCGGCGGGCGCTTCTACATTCGTACTGCGGACCATCTCTGGGCGATCGGCTCGGACTGAAGGGTCACGTTCGCCGAGGTTTCGATCCAGAGCTGCCCGCTGGGTTCACCCACCCTGAAGCTTCCCATCCGAGCTGGCATTGGCGAAGGCTGCCAGGGCCTGGATTTGGCGTCCACCGCATCGGCTGCGATGGCGTTGTCTGCCTTCTCGATCAGGTCTTGCCCGCAGCGGAAGAGTTCCGTGACTGCAGCCACTCAGGCGCGATGCGGGCTGCACGATTAGGGGGTGCTTTGCGTTAGGCGGCGTCGACGATCTGCCGGCAAGGCCAGCCCGCGAAGCCAGCCCGCGAAGCCAGCCTACTCCTTGTGGCTGTGACTTCGAGGGAATTAGGAAGCTGTTAGCGCAGGGACTGCTAGAATCCTGATGCGATGACAGGTTTCCGCATCCTGCTTCTCACCTCGATTTCGTTGGTGGCCGCTTCGAGCGCTTCGATAGAGGACCGCTTGGCGCAGATGCAACAGCACCACCCCGAGGCGGATGCCAACCGAGATGGGAATCTGACCGAGCGAGAGGCGATGGACTTTGTGGTCCGGGTGAGCGGGCGCAGAGTCAACCGCGGGCCGGTCGGCGGATCCCCGGAAATGCTTGACGCATTCCAGGAACGGTCGCACATGGGAACCAACTACCGGCTCATGCAACCGCTGGAGGTCGACCCGGGCGCACGCTACCCTCTGATCGTTAGCCTGCATGGCGGCGGCGGCATAGGCGACGACAACGTGACGCAGTTGCGCTGGTGGAACGCTTTGATGGCCCAGGAGGACTGGAGACGCGCGCACCCTTCCTTCGTCGTCGTTCCCCAAGCAGTCCCAGGCGGCACTTGGGGAGAGCGGTCTCAGTTCGGCGATCTGAAGAACGTCTACATCAAGAACATGATTCCGGTGGTCTTCGATCTGATTGAGTCCCACCTGCAAGAACTTCCAATCGACAGGTCCCGTATATACGTTTTGGGCGCCTCTATGGGGGGCAGGGGCACCTGGAACTTCCTCAAGGCTCGCCCGGGATTCTTCGCCGCAGCCATTCCCGTCTGTGCGGCGCGCCCACCGGGCGACGTCTCCGGTCTAACCCAAACCAGTGTCTGGTCGTTCCATGGCGACGACGACCCAACGGTATCCGTGGAGCATTCGCGCCAGATGTTCGAGAAGGTCAAGGCTGCCGGAGGTTCGATCAAGTACACCGAACTTCGCGGCATCAGACACAATTCTTGGATCCAGGCATTCACATATCAGGGCGATGATCCGACACGTGGCTTCGTGACGAAGACCAGCGGGCAGAACGTAGATCAGACCAGCGACGTTTGGGACTGGCTCTTCCGCCAGCGCCGACGAGACACCCGTTGAGCTCCGTCACAGCCGTGACGGCACGCTGGGTCCGATGGCCGGTTCCGCGCTGCAGGCGTCAAAGGGAGTCGCCTGACTGGGGCGTCAGGGACCATCGGTAGTGCGACGATGGCGCACCATTCACCCGGGATCTGCGGCCGCCGCCTCGCCTCGACAGGTCCCGCCCGCACTCAACGAATCGCGAATGACCGACTCCGTGCCAGTGAAGTTTCTGACGCGATGCCAGCCATCTATAATGCGGTTGAGTGGTCGAGTCGGGCTAGATTGCAAGGCAATCGTCTCGTATGTCGGCCGATGATCGGGGCCGAATAGGGAGAGCATGCATAATTGAGTTCTGGGAGACCGCATCTTGCCGGACCCGGTCACGCCGCAGTTGGGTGTCGCTGGGTGAGCAGTGGAAGTCTTCCAAGATGGAATTCTATAAAGGCCTTCGGAGCACAATCCAGATAGCTATTACACTCTTCGGCGCTAGGCAACTGGCACTTCCAAACCCCGGGGTGGGGCTTCCGGCCATACCATATAAGCCCACGTGGGCGGACGGCGCCGACCTTCACGAAGTTCACCTAGCGGTAAAGATCCGCGTCCCAATAGGGGTCCATAAAGGGGTCCGCCGACTGCCTCCATGGCCATGCCGTGTTGACTGCATCACCCCCGAGAGCAGAGAGCCAGACGAGGAACGCATAAAGGGCTAGGGCCAACATCATGCTTGCACCCTGGCTCAGAGTGAAACGGTTGGTGATCCAACCGAACACTAGGATCATCGCCCCCCACCCCGCTACGAGGCCGGCGGAAGTGATAGCTGCTGCTGGAAAAGGCATGCCCACAACTCCCCAGGAGTATAAGAACATTCCAATTAGCGCACAGAGCGCCAAGACCTTACCGCGTCTCACGCCCAAACATTATCCTGAATACTCAGAGTTCCCGTTGTCATCCCACTGAGCAATGGCCTCGCTGCCTGGAGCGGAACTCGGAGCGCTCCTCGCAGTGTCGCCAGAGATGGTGCCTCGCGTACTTGACCATTTCGATTGACTTGCAAGCCGATAGCACCCAGTCTGAATTCCCGTGGCATTCGACGGGGTGACAAATTGGATGGCCACTGACCGGCAAGAACACAGGCGTTGAAGAACTTATGCGACTACCGGTGACTCGACTGATCCATATACAGGCAGAACTACCGATGTCTATCATTCATGACTGTGACTGTTTCGAAGTACCATCAAGGGCAGCCAGCAGAACTGATTTGGGCAAGGCCCGACGCGTCCAGCGGAACGTCCCGGCGCTTTGCCAACTCAGTCGGGTTTGAGCGACGGGTGTGAATTGAGATTTATCAGCTTGATCTTGGGTTTGGTTGCCATAGCCGTCCTATTCGTTTCAAACGCTCGCTATGTTTACTCCGAGAACTTAGACAAGCTGCCGCAACTGACAGCTCGCCACATTGCCGATCCGCAGTTTGCCGGATCCACGTTTCGTTTCGATGGGCGAGTGAAGACGGTGCGAACCATTCCGGGGTCGAGGATGGTGGTCGTGCCGCTCCACAGCGCCGAGGTGGACCTGCACGTCGATGCGGTGGTATTTCCCGGCGTCGGCACATTACTAGAGCTTCCGGTTGCCGGCGATATCGTCCGTGTCACTGGGAACCTAGGCCAGTACCAGGGGAGGCCGCAGATCAAGCCACTGTCCTCGGCACACATCCAAGTTCTCCCGTCTGACTGTCCGGCTCGGTCGTTGGCAGGCGTACTCGCCTCCTCGACGACGGGCCAGACATTGTGTTTGGGTCCGGTGATGGCAACCAAGGTGGAGATCTTCAAGAGCCGGAGAGGTCGGCGGCAGGTACGACTAGAGTTCACCGAATCAGAGTCCACGCCCGGTGAGGAGCGCAATGTCGCGGCGGGCATCATGTTTGACGGTGAATGGACTGATCGCGATGTAGCCATGCTGCGTTCAGGTGCCCCCCTTAACGTGACCGCCAGAATCGATGAGTACAGGGACGAGCTGTCGCTCGTCGTGAAACGGGTCCGGGCGAGCGAATAGCCGATGCCAATCGCCGCAGCGATCCTAGGCTGCTTGTGCGGGATTCTCACCGGCCTGATTCCGGGAATTCACGTCAACACGGTCACGGCCCTTCTGCTGGCCGCCAGCGCTAGCTGCGCGTCCCTAGGCTTGGACTATACCGCGCTGCTGGCGTTCGTGTGTGCGCTGGCAATCTCTCACACCTTCTTTGACGTTATTCCAGGCCTGTTCCTAGGGGTTCCGGGAGACGAGACCTTCGCTCTGCTTCCCGGCCACCGCCTCGTCAGAAACCGCCAAGGCCAGCTTGCCCTGAGGCTCTCAGTGGTGGGCAGCGCCACCGGTCTGACCGTTGGCGTGGTGGTCGTAGTCGGCATCCTCACATTCGGCAACGCGATCGGGTGGGTTGAGGGCATACTCAGGCCATGGATGTTCTGGGTCTTGGCGGCTGTGGCGATCATTTTGATCGTCAGCGAGAATCGTCGTTTCTGGGCACTGCTCACGTTCTTAGCCAGCGGTCTCTTAGGCCTCGCTGTGTTCGCTTCTCCACTGGTTGCCGGGGGGACCGATGCCGCTGTGAACGCCCTGTTTCCCAGCCTAGCTGGGCTGTTCGGGGTCGCTGGCCTGCTCCACGCGCTCAGTACGGATAGCAGTGCTCCGGTCCCTCCGGAGGCCAACGGGCAGCGCCCTTCCGGAAAGGAAGCGGTCTGGCCGAGTTTGCGGGGCAGCGTGGCCGGGTTACTGGTCGGCCTGCTGCCAGGACTAGGCGCAGCGAATGCCGCAACCCTCCTGCTATTGGTAGAAAAATGGCGGAGAAAGGACAATTCACGGGATCAGGAGGATCGCGGATATCTGGTAACCACCTCTTCACTCAACACAGCCGAAGCCCTCTTTTCGATTGCGGCGCTGCACCTTATCGGCAGGAGTCGCAGTGGTGCATCAGTCGCTGTGGAGCAAATCATGGGCGGAAACGTCGGCAGGGACGACCTGTTTCCAATCACTGTCTCTATGCTCGGCGCCGGTCTTATTGCGACGTTCGCTCTATGGCACGGCGGAGCGTGGTTTGCCTCGAGGTTCGATAAGGTCGACCCGCAGGGTCTCAACTGGGGCGTCATTGCCTTTCTGGCGAGCCTGACGGGCTGGCTGGTCGGTGTGGGCGGCTTGGCAATCCTAGCTGCCGCCACGGCGGTTGGGCTCATCCCCATACGGGTCGGAGTGCGGCGCGCCCAGCTCATGGGATTCTTCATTGTTCCGGTGATGCTGTTCTATTCCGGACACCAAGTAGAGCTAGTCGATCTGTTTTCGGTCGGGCAGCGCTTAGCTCCATCTGCACCATCAATCACGCTTGCCAGCGTGCTGCTAGCGACGGGGGCATCCCTCGCCGTGGGAGCCGCAGTCTATTTCGTTACGCTCATAGCCAATGCCAAGCAGGGCGCCCAGAGCCAACAGATCGTCCGTCTTGTCGTCGGCATTGGCGCCTCGCTGGTTCTGGCCGTAGCGCTTCTAGGCGGAGGCTATCCGCCGGACTATGACTGGGGCAAGATTCCGCTCGAGCCGCCGCCCGAGACATCTGGGCGAATCATACGTGTCATTGACGGGGACACGGTCGAAGTGGCTGCTTCGTGCCGACGGTTCACTGTCCGGCTGATGGGCATAGATGCACCGGAAGTCAGCTCCGCGGCAGGCAATTGCTCAAGAGACTGGGCACGGTTGCACCTAAGTGACGATCCGATCACATGGCGTCCAGTAGGCATCGGTGTTTATGGGCGTTTCTTGGGGGAGGTCTACCTGCAGGACGGCACGTTCATAAACGCCGACATTGTTCGGCAAGGCTACGCCCGGGCTGACACGCGTTATCCGTACCATGGATTAGATGGCCTTCTGCAACTCGAACTAGGGGCCCGCAACGCCGGTTTAGGGATTTGGGGCGAGTGTGCCGAGGCCTCGGCTCGTGCGCAGACGAACCGCGAACTCCCTCCCGAAGTAGCGAAATACGACGACAACGAGAACGGCCGGATTACCTGCGCCGAAGCCCGCAACCACAGAATCGCTCCGGTGCGCCGGGAAGATCCTGCCTACAGATACATGCGCGATGGCGATGGCGATGGTGTCGTGTGCGATTGATAGGACGAGCTACACTGCTCGATGCGGCAGACTCGGCGGCCTACCAGCAATCAAGCAAATATGTGGTGCGCTACCGAATGGTGTGCTTCAGCCGACGCGACTAGAGTTGGTCTGCGCAAGTATTCGACCTCTGAGTGCAAGCGTGCAGATTTCGGACCACGATTGGTCCCACCTCACCCCCACGCGGGGCGTCAAGCATTCGGCGCTGAACGGCCTCTACCGAAACGCCCTTGGGCGTGGCCTCGCGGCACATTCGCCGCGGCCCTCGGACAACCCACGGAACCGCCCCCGACCGTCCTGACATCTATTCCCAAGACGAGTTACGACGCCGGTTCGCCGCTGTAGAGCCGTCGGGCCGCCGCGCGGCCCAGTTGGACGCGCTAAGTTCTGAACGCTGTTACTTCTGCTGAGCGGGGCCGGGCTCCAGCATGGCGGGGCTCGGCACCTCAAGCTGGCGGAGGTCGATCTATCCAGAGCACTGCTCACCATGCATGAGAGCAAGTTCTACCCCACCAACCTGATGCCGGTCGAACCGGCCCTCCAGGGGCGGTGGAAGCGTTGGGTGCGACGCACTCGGCACTGCCCCCGCCGTCCACGGGCGAAGCGACCTCCTTGGCTAACCGGGACGTATTGTGGAAAAGTAGCAGACAATTTCACTTAGTTGTTAGTGCGCTAGCCCCAAGGAATACATGGGGCCGAAGCAGTCCTGTCGATCCGTTGGCAGGTTCCTTTCTAATCTGGATGGCCGCTGTGACCGATGGGCCTCCATGCTGGACCCGAACACGTGACCATTCACATTTCGAGATTTGGTAGGGGGATTCGAATTCGTCTACCAGAACAGGGCGAGACTCAAGATAATCAGCGACGCGACGAAGTACAGCGGCCTGTAGAACACGTGTCGCTTTCTGGCAGCCCGCATCATTCTGTCCCCTTTCTCGCTTTCGATCTCCTTCTCCTCTTCTAGCTGCCCCCAGATAGCACGATTCATCCTCCATCTTTGGAGCATGTGCCAAGCTGTCGCCAACGCAACATACAGGGCCGCTGGCCCAAGCAGGCCGCGCTCTCCCCATTCCAGCCAGAGGGCCAATATGGAAAATACAAAAGCCAAGCGCACGGACCTGTTGCCCAATTTCCGTTCCAGGCACCACTAAACTACTACTATCGTCCTACTACCGCCGCCCCTGCCTAATTGACGCGAAGGTGCCCTAAATCGAGCCAGTGCAGAATTCGTCCCCTGTCCTGGAACAGCATCTCCCAGGGCGCACACCGGATGCAGCCTAGCCCTCGTCGTCGTCCAATGATTCCCTTATCCTAGGAGCGCATGCCAGAAAACCGCCTCGTGCCTCCAACAAACAGAACGATCCGCAGTGCGACGAGTCGACGTGGAGATTTCAACAGAGGTCTCGGTTCCTACGAATCCCGCATCGTGGCCATCCGACACCACGCCAGCGTATGGATCGTGCCCGCAGTTCTTCTAGTGCTTGCCTTGTTGCCTTGGCCCTACGGCTACTATACCTTCCTAAGGCTGAGCGTTTGCCCGGTCAGCGGATGGCTTGCTTACGAACAGTGGCGACACGACAATGCGGTTAGCGGCTGGGTCGTAGGTCTCGGCGCCACCTCCCTGCTCTTCAATCCCCTGTTGCCAATTCACCTTACCCGAGAGATTTGGAATGTGCTGGATCTTGCTGCGGCCGTTCTGCTGCTAGCTCATCTTCGTGCTCTACGTCGATTGATCACTGAATCTTCCCCCGAAGGTTTTACTGCTCTCCGGCGATCGGTGCGCACCCCCGCCAGCAGGCTTGAGCGAGGATCCCGCAAGTCGTTGTCAACGCATACACCCTCTAGCGTGGACAGACGGTCTGCGCCCTAGGCACAGAGTTCGGAACACCGTTCGATTTAAGTTGTCGTGTGATTGGGCTGCAGCGCAAGCGCTGCGTCGGCCGCAGCGTAGGCAAAGCCCGGTGCATCCTGTGGTTGGCTCTGGTGCGGACCGCAGCGCAGCGCCAGCTTCGCCGGGCAGTGGCTGTTCGGAGGGCAGGCTACGACGGGAAAAACTGGACATCCCAAATCGGAAGATATTGCGGCTGATCAGGTGCCCTGCTCCAAGCGGAGAGAGCCTCTAAACCTCTGTCCCTGGCGATGTTACGACGCCAACACGCATCTCCCTGCCTCTCCCGATGTTCCGAATTCTGAGGCAATTGATTTCTTCGAGCGGCTCAATTGACTCAAGCCAGAGTATTCCTAAATCCTTCCGTTCCTGATTTCGTCTCGCAAGAATGCGTTATAGCTCTCGTATCTTTTAGACAAACTGAGAATCTTGGTCGCCCCCATCTTGTTCCTGTAAACGTCGACCCTACCTCGCAGTTCCGGTGGAAGCATCCTGCTTTCCTCTGTCAAACCTAGTGCTTCGCACGCTTCCACGTCCCTATTTTCGGCTTCCTTGTCACCTGTTCTTCCGTAAATCGGGAAGATTCGCTTGACCCCGAGGGCTGCCTCATCTGAACTTTTTCCTTCTTCCATCTCCGACAAGAAAACTGAATACCTAAAAGTGTTTTCACTGGCCACGATTTCTTGTCTTTTCTTCTCGGAGAAATCCCACCATTCCCTAATGTCTTCGTCTGTTGCTCCTTCTCGACAAGCAGCACGAACAATGCTTCGCGCTGGTTCAAGTCCATCGCATGCTGCTTTCAGGATCTTGGTTCCGTGTTTTCTCCGTCCGAACAACGCTAGTCCAAGCGCCACACTCAAGACGCCACTTATCTCAATGCTCATTTCCCTTCGGAGTCTGTCGCCCAGCCCATGGTCCAACCCACACTCGTTGTGAGGACCACCTCAGGACTGCCACCCATTCTAGCATTGGGTCCCACTTGCCGCTGGTGCTGTCCTACCGCGTCAGAATTCCGTTACGGACACGGAAACTATTGATATAGCTGATCTTAGACGCATCGGGATTCTGTATACTGTGCCATTTTGTCGGCTCTGGATCGCTGATTGGCGTTGATTCAGGCGAGCTTCCGTCCGAGATCATTCATTTCGCGCCCGCAGGATGTCACAATATAGATACCGTTACGGGATGTGAAATATACTAGGACGCATGGCCGCCCGCTCGCCCGATTTGCTCCTCCCGCTGCTGGCCTCCAGCTCGCCCGTGACTCTCGAACAACTCCGACAGGCCCTCGGTGCACCCTCCCGCCGAACTACCTTCCGTTACCTGAGCCAAGTCCGCCACCTGCGCAGCTACAACCACAACGGCCGCTTCTACACCGCCCGCGACCCCGAGTGTTTTGACGACTTCGGCCTGCTCCGGCTCGGTGACGTGTGTTTCTCGCGCGACCGCTCCCTGGCCGCTACCGTCCAGCGCCTGCTCGGCGAGTCGGCTGCAGGCTATACCGCTCAGGAACTGCGCGCCCTGCTGCACGTCCCTGTGCATCCCTTCCTGCTGGCCGCAGTGCGGCAGGGACGCACGCGCCGCGAACTGCTCTCCGGCGTCTATGTCTATCTCGCGGTCGACCCCCAACTCTCCGCCCAGCAACTGCAGGCCCGCCGTGCGCGCTACGCGGCCGCAGCCTTGGCTCCGGACGTGATCATCGCGGTGTTGCTGGCTCTGCTGCCCCACACCAGCGCCACGCCGAGCCAACTGGCCCTCCGTTTGCAAGGCCACTCCCCGCCCATCTCGCGAGCCCAAGTGCAGGCCGTCTTCGACCGTTTCGACCTCGCCGAGGTCGTCAAGAAAGGGGGGCCTACGCCCTGCTGACGCTGTTTCGCGCACAGGCCCGCGAGGCCGCTTGGAGCGCCGCCCGGATGGCCCTCGCGCTGCGTTCTGACGGGGCCCCGCCGCAGCTCGAGTTCGTTCCCCCAAAGCACCCCTTGCGCTCACTGCGGCCGGACCCTGAGTCCAGTAAGCAAGCACAGCCAGTCGGGGGGCGGCCCGCGTGCGCTCGCTGTGAGCAGCTTCAACGCGCACTCGACGCTGCGCAGTCCGCCTTGCGGGCTGCGCAGGGACGGGAGGCTGATCTGCAAGCCCAGTTGGCGAACTTGCAACGGTTGTTGTTCGGGCGCAAGAGCGAGGCCACGCCAGCGGGTGGGGACGAGCCGTCCTCGACCGCCGGAGTCGCTGCCGACCGACCGGTCGACCCGCCAGCAGCCGCCGAAACACTCGCGCCGGAGCAGCCCGCGAGCGAGGACCAGCCCCGCCGAGCGCTGGAGCGGGTGGTGCGGCAAGCCCGCTTCCTTTTATTATCCATGTGCCCGGTCTAGAACCACCGACTTTCAGTCGGTCCGCTTTGAGCAGCCCGAGGGTGGGCGGGTGGGCGGTCGGCCTAGACTGTGGGGATGGCGGAATACCAATCGAGTGGGCACGCGAAGTATGAGCTGAAGTAGCACTTGGTGTGCATCACGAAATACCGCAAGCGAGTGCTACGCGGGGCGGTGGCGGAACTGGCCCGGGAGTTGATCCGGCAGACGTGCGAGATGCGGGAAGTGCAGATCGTGCGGGGAGCGGTGTCGGCGGACCATGTGCATATGCTGGTGTCGGCACCGCCGCACTTGGCGCCGGCCAAGCTGGTGCAGTTCATCAAGGGGCGGTCGTCGCGGCGGCTGCAGGAAGAGTTCCCGCACTTGAAGAAGACCTACTGGGGGCAGCAGCTGTGGGCGCGGGGGTACTTCTGCGCGACGGTGGGCGCGGTGAACGAGGAGACGGTGCGCGCCTACATCGAGAGCCAGAAGTGGGACGCGGACGCGGAGGGGTTCCAGGTCGTAGCGCCCGAGTCGCCTTGAGCCGGCTTCAGCCGGGCACCTCTAAGGCGGCTCTAGCCGCACTCACGACTTTCAGTCGCAATCAAACCCACCGACTTTCAGTCGGTGGTCGTTTAGTTCCCTGGGTGCGCGTGCAATGCTTGGTCTCGAAGGCGCTGGGGCTGAGCTTTCGCCAGCTGGCCGCCGACTGGCAGCACCAGCATGGCGTCCGGCCAGTGCTGGCGGAGACGTATGTCAGCCAGCCCTGCGCCGGCACCTGCTATCCGGCCTCGAACTGGCACTATCTGGGACAAACCCAATCCCGCGGTGCCATGGGTGCCGTGCCCGCCAAGACGCCCAAGGCCATCTTCGTGTATCCGCTACAGCGCGACTGGCAGGCGATTCTGCTCACACCCCAACGCCCTGCCCGCTCCCGCTAGACGACCGCCTCATTGGGCTGCCCACGAGCGGCTCTCCCGGCCTCTTGCGCCCCGGCTTCTTTGCTTGCGTGGCGGCCCCTCGATCCCCGGACGGCAATACGGCGAACGCGGCCACGGTTCGGACCCGCCGACGGTGCGTGGAAGCGAAAGTGAAGGGGACGCAGTACGGGACTGAACGAGGCTTGGTACGTCGGTGACGGACGGAACGGGGCTTGCTGGCTCGACACCGTCGGCACGGCGCAACGGTCCTTAGAGAATGAGCCCCGCCCCGAGCAACCCCAGAGCGGCTAGGAACCCAAACATATTCAAGATCGTGATCCAATCGGGTACCGAATTGGAGTCCTGCGGCGTGATGTCGAAGAATCCGCCAGTGTAGCCCGGCCGCTTCTTTGCGGACTCGACCGCATAGTTGTGCATTACCCCCCATGACCAAAACTGAAGTATTCCGACGGCGATTGCGCCCGCAAGCCACGGCCACCCTTGATCACGCAAGAACCATGCGGCAGCCACACTGAGAACCACACCTAACCAACCCACTTCAAACCTCTCCCATGAACCGTCCTAAAGTTCCGCCAGGAATCCAGATCTTCGGTCTTGCTGGAATTCCTCGAAAGCTGCATCGCACTCGCCCTGCATCGTCTCCAAGTAGCGGTCCTTCGCGGCTGCTGCGAGATTCCGCGCCACCACAGACCGAAACTCTGGCAATCCTCCGTACTTGTTGTTCGCAAGCCATTCTTCGGCCTCGCGCTGCCAGTCGACATCCATGAACTTCCATGCCTCACAAGCTGGATCTTCGACGTAGTTCATGAATCCGACCAACAGCGATTCGATCCGATTTTGTTGGGTCTCCTGTGGTATTGCCCGCTTCGAGATGACCAAGACGAACACAACCACACCCGCACACAGGACCAAGAGCACGTAGACACCAAGCATGTGAGAACAGTCTCCATAAGCTACCACGACAGCAATGCCGTGCTGCCGGAACAACTTCACACACGG
Source organism: Bryobacterales bacterium (assembly GCA_965207255.1). GTDB lineage: Bacteria > Acidobacteriota > Terriglobia > Bryobacterales > UBA6623 > VXMF01. The sequence continues at coordinate 6,336,299 of OZ242276.1, forward strand.
TGCGTCGAGCCAGTCGCGCGACTTTCTCTGCCGCTTGGGCAGGGCCAAGTCCGCCAAGCCTGGCTGGCATGCCCGCAAGACGGTCTCGCGCAGAAGACTCCCCCATCCGAAGTGGACTAACACGGTGCGCAGCAGGCTCTCCGTCGACCTGTGCTCGCATAGCCTCACCATCGCGGCGGTCTCGGTGGCCAGTTCCCGCCATTTGTGGGGAAAGAACGACACCAGCGACGTTTGGAACTGGCTCTTCCGCCAGCGCCGCCGAGACACCCGTTGAGCTCCATCACACTCGGGACGGCACCGGGGCCGCTGGCACGATGCCAGCCATCTATAATGCGGTTGAGTGGTCGAGTCCGGCTAGCCTCCACCGCAAGAAGACCAGATTGCTAGGCGATCGCCTCGAACGTCGGCGAATGATCCGGGCCGAAACGGTAGGGAATGCATGGGATGTAGATCTGTCGCTGTTGCGTTGGTCATCGGCGGCCTCGCATTCAGGGCGCTTGGGCAAGTCGCTCCCGTGATCCACGACCCCCGCGAGGAATGGGACGCGGCCACGGTCAGGGCGGAGCTGGAAAGACTCACCGTCGCAGACGAGACTGTGTGCTCAAAGAGCACGATCTCACAAGGGTGGGAAGACAAGCAGCCTGCCATTGAGTTTCTGCACGGCGGCCCCTACTCTCCCTACGACGGCGTGTGCTTTCCGAGCTTCAACTATGTCGACGTCGAACACATCGTGGCGCGTGGGGAAGCAGACGAGTCCGGCATGTGCAGTCGGACAGTAGCGGAGCGCACGGATTTCGCGGTCGACCTGATCAATTTGACGTTCGCCCCGAATTCGCTCAATGCGTCGAAGGGAAAACGAGATGCCGGCGAAATCGCGAGCGCTGGACGATCCAAGTTTCGCGATTCGTTGACAGTCGCCGGCAAGTGTTTCTGGGCTGCGCAAACAGTCCGAGTCAAGAGCAAGTATGGCCTCAGCGTAGATGCAGCCGAGAAGACAGCGCTGGACGAGACCCTAGCCGAATGCGAGTCTTCCGAAATCTCAGTTGGGAGGCCGCAAGCACCGGCGGGATGCGGCTGGGCGATCCGTCCGGAATACGCTCTCGCTGTGCAAGACGCTGATTTGGCTCCGCCTGCATCTTGCGTCGAGAACCTCGAGACTGAGAGTTGGCGCGCGGCTTTGCAGTACGCTCCCGACATCGCATGCATCGCGGCACGGCCTGGGGATTCGCAGCAGCCCGCAGATTCGACTGTGGACGCAACGACGCCGGTGGAAGAGAATCCCAGGTCAGCTCAGATTGCTGCACAAGCAGAGTGCAAAGCTCGGCTCGGCGCCATCTATTGCGCGAGCATTGAGGCGTGGTGTCCTTCCGTCACTGTCATTCACCGTGGCGAGCCCTTATACCAGCCCAAGGGCACAAACGGCTGGTCGAATGACTTCGATGACGACGGGCTCTACTGCGAGAGCCTTTGAGTCGACCCAGCGACGCCCTCTCGCTAGCGAACCGCGCCGTGAGCCAGAACCGCCCATCCAAGCTGTCTGACCGATCCGCGTCAACGCTGCCACTTCGGCTTAAGATGTAAGCCTACAGTGGTTTCCTGACTCTCTCTCGGTGAAGGGTGAGCGGCCCCTGATGCCAAGGCACTTTCAATGTCAACTCTAGCCAGACTCCTTCTCCTCGTGGCAGTGGCCCACGCTCTCAGCGCGGGTCCGCCAAACGTCCTGTTCATCGCCATCGACGACCTCAATGACTGGACCGGGTTTCTCGGCGGCCACCCCCAAGCCCAGACACCGAACATGGACCGTCTCGCCAGCAGAGGCGTGAACTTCCGCAACGCTCACACCGCGGCCCCTGGCTGCTCGCCGAGCCGCAATGCGTTGTTGTTCGGGATACAACCCTTTCACTCCGGGCTCTATCCGTTCTACGACACCGACAAGATCGACGCGGAGATCGTTGATCGGCTCACGACTTTGCCGCAGCTCTTTAAGCAGAACGGCTACAACACCTACGCTTCGGGGAAGATCCACCACGGAACTGCTTGGACCTATGGCAAGGACGGGGGTCACCGCGAATGGACTGAGCACAACGCCGAAAAGATCGCCGCATTGCCACGCCTGGCCTACGAGCCCGAAGCGGGCTACGTCCAAGGCACCAGCCGCAAGATGGCGTTCTGTCCAACTACATCCCCGCTCGAGCACCACCGAGACTACGTCACGGCCCAGTTCGGCATGGAGGTCCTGAGCCGCGACCACGACAAGCCGTTCTTTCTAGCCGTCGGCTTTCACAAGCCGCACCTGCCATTCATCGCTCCGATACGTTTCTTCGAACTTTACCAAGACGGCATCGAGGCTCCCCCGGTCAAGGCAGACGATCTTGCCGATGTCTCCTGGCCGGCGCGGCAGAACGTTCGGCTGAAGGACGACATCCGCTATCGGAAGGACCGCTCCTGGGAAGATGTTAGGCGGGCATATCTGGCGTCCATCTCGTGGACAGACTGGAATGTCGGCCTTGTCCTGGACGCGCTCGAGAATAGCCCCTACGGCAAGAACACCGTTGTCGTGCTGTGGTCCGACCACGGATATCACCTGGGCGAAAAGCGCAGCTTCCGCAAGTTTTCGCTGTGGGAGGAATCGACTCACGTTCCGTTCGTCATCTGGGACGCACGCCAGGACGCCGCGACAGGACGCTTCACGGACGAAGCAGTGTCCCTGATCGACATCTATCCGACACTTGCCGAAGTGGCTGACCTCGAAGCGCCCGCGTATGTTGACGGTGCCAGCCTTGTGCCCCTGCTGAAAGACCCCGCAGGCAAGAGGGCTGAACCCGCGATCACGACCTGGGGGCGCGGCAACTACGCCATCCGCACCCGGAACTGGCGTTACATCCGCTACTTCGACGGCAGCGAAGAACTATACAACCACGCGGACGACCCGCAGGAATGGCACAATCTGGCGGCGAAGCCGTCCATGGCCGAGCAGAAGCAGAAGTTGGCGGCTTGGCTGCCCAAGCGTGAGGCGCCGCTCGTGTTGAGCGGGAAAGCCCTCCATAGCGTGATCGATGCTGATTATCCCGACACTTCGGAAATTCGCGAGTACTGGAGCGGATTAAGCACCACGATCAGCCCGCCGCTGGAGTAAGGGTGCCAACGGACGCCCAAGATCTCTGGGCGACACTCAGCAGCAGCGGCGGCTTTGCGTGCGTAGGTTGCTGTCGCCGTCGAAGTTCGAGAACCCAGCGGTGGGTCGCGAGACGCCTTCCGGCACCTTCACTGAATCAAGATCAAACTCGTCTGGCGCTGGTGCAACATTTCTGCACCGCCCCTTGTGATTACGACGTCTTCCTCAAGTCCGATGTGGATCTCGCCCATGTCCTCGTATGGAGCGTACAGAATCGGCTCCACCGCAAACGTCTGGCCCTCTTCCATCTTCAGGAATACCGTGGTGCCGTAGCGTTCGGGCCAGTCCGGCCCCAGCAATGGGCCTACGTCATGCACGGCGAAGCCAATGGCGTGGCCGGTTCCGTGAGGCGGTCCCTCAAAACCGGCCTCTTGCAGGGTCTTGCGGGCGATAGCGTCGATCTCGTTACCCGACACGCCTGGTTTCATCGCGGCAATCTGGCGGTCGGCCGCCTTGCGGGCGGTTGCCCACATCTTCAAGATCTGAGGCGGAGCGACCGTTTCTCCCACCTTGAGCACATACGCTGTGCGCTGCAAGTCGGTCGAGTACCCATGCAGCGTGATGCCAAAGTCGATCCGCACCAAGTCCCCGCGCTCGATGACTCGGCTACTTGGGTCGGCATGCCCCCTAGACGGCCCGGCAACCACGCTGATGAACGGCACCGTGGCACCCAGCATGGCTGTCCTCGAGCGCAGGTATGCGCCGACGTCCTTTTCCGAAGTCGCGCCAGGCGTGATCACCGTGCGTGATAGCGCGTCTCGGATGAGCGTGTCGGTATGCCGTGCAGCTTCCCGCAGGATTTCCACTTCCGAGGGCAGTCGGCGTCCTCGAAACGATGCGACCAGAGGCTCTGACGAGACGAACCTAGCGGCCAGGCTCTCGCCCAAGATTTCCTCTAGGTAGTCGCGCATGCCGACAGTGAGACCGTCGGCAATGGGCATGTCCCGTGAAACGTTCACCGCAATTCGTTGTGGGTCAAGATCTTCGACGAACTTCTTCAAGTGAGGCTTGATTCCCTCACTCTTGTAGCTGAGCACCTCGTCGTAGATCCCCGTCTCCTCTAGCGGCACGATGTCGTAGCTGGCGGCGATCGCTGTCTTGCGCAGCCCTTGCTTGGAGCGGTCGAACAGCAGTGCCATGCGGGCGACCGCGTCGCCGCCGCCCAAGTCTTCCGCCAGCGGGTCTGCGGCCTCTTCCCTGGTGAAGACCAGCCAGAGGTCAATGTCATGGGATTCCATGGCACGCGGGAGGAGCCTTTCGACGCGCTCGCGGAGCACGTCCTGATCGGCGGCAAGAGCACTGCTGGCGCCACCGGCCAGCAGCACTACGGCGAGGGCCGGCAATGGCAGTTTGAATATGGACATGCGTGCTCTCAAGCCGCTTCTGCGAGCGGATCGTCCCGCGATCAAACTCCGCGGGGACGATGGGTTACGCTAGCACGATGGCCTCGCTTGTGGCAAGAGACCGGGAGTGCATCTGGCATCCCTTCACACAAATGAAGACGGCGCCGGACCCGCTGCCGATCGTCGGCGGAGACGGAGCGTACCTGATCACCGAGGACGGGCGACGCGTCTTGGACGGCATTTCTTCGTGGTGGGTCAACGTCCACGGCCATTGCAACCCCAAGGTCAGCCAGGCATTGGCGGAGCAAGCGACACAGTTGGAGCACGTCATGTTTGCGGGCTGCACTCATCCGCCGGCGGTTGAACTCGCCGAGCGGCTCCTAGCCAAGCTGCCTCCAACCCTGAACAAGGTCTTTTTCTCCGACAACGGCTCCACTTCCGTCGAAGTCGCGCTGAAGATGGCCTACCAGTACTGGACCAATCGCGGCGAGCACCAGCGCCTTACGTTCCTCGCCCTCAAGCACGCCTATCACGGAGACACGGTCGGCGCGATGTCCGCCAGCCACGACTCGCTGTTCACCGCCAGCTACGCGCCGCTCTTGTTTCACGTCGAGCGTGTCGCGGTTCCGCACGACTATCTCGCTTCCTTGGTTCCTGCCAACGACGGCAGCGCTACCGAAGCGCTGAGCGAGTTCGAAGCGCTGCTAGAGGCCCGCTCCCACGAGATCGCCGCGGTGATCATCGAGCCGATGTTGCAGGCAGCGGGGGGAATGCTGGTCTGGAAGCCCGAAATGCTGCGCATGCTGCGGGAGCTGTGCGACCGGTACGGTCTGTTGCTCATCGCTGACGAGGTGATGACAGGATTCGGGCGCACCGGGAAGATGTTCGCTTGCGAACACGGCCCCATCGAGCCCGACCTGATGTGCCTTTCCAAGGGACTCACCGCCGGTTACCTGCCCTTGTCCCTGACCGTCGCCTCCGATGCGGTGTACGAGGCCTTCCTGAGCGACGACCGCAGCAAGACTTTCTTCCACGGTCACTCCTTCACTGCCAATCCCCTGGGCTGCGCGGTCGCGCTGGCCGGGCTGGACATCTTCGACAACGACGGCGTGCTGGAAACGGTTGGCCGAATCGGGGCCAAGATGCGCAGCAGGCTCCTAGCGCTGGTCGGCCGCGAGCACACCAAGGACGCCCGCCAGATCGGGGGCGTGGGAATCTTGGAACTCGATACAGGCGGCGACGGCTACCTTGCCGACATCGGACCGCGCATGGCGGCGATGTTCTTGGAGCGCAATCTGCTCCTGCGACCGTATGGCAACATCATCTACTTCATGCCTCCATACGTGGTGACCGACGACGAGATCGATTGGGTGTTCGACCAAATCGAGGAGGTCGCCAGCGACGCCATGCGAGCGTCAGACTGATGCTTGCCGGCCGCAGGGCCTACTCAGTCTCGTCGCTCTCGGGCGGTTCATGCCGGAACATCGACAGGCGGTTTGCACCCACTTTGACCACTCGGACCCTCTTGAGAGATCCGTAGCGCACGGCGAGTTCCAACTTCTTCCCATGCTGGGCAATCACCCAGCTGGCCGGATGCGTTGCCAGTGCCGCTAACGTGCGGCTGTACTCCTTGACCGCATCGTAGGGCGGGCCGAGAAAGTAGATGTCGGCGTCGAACTTGCCGATCACATCGCTGACCAGGGCCTGCCGCACTTGTGCCTGATCTCCTGCGCCGACCGTTTCGAGGTTGCGCCGGATCACGCCAGCGGCGCGGGCGCTGGAATCGACAAACACCGCTGCCTTGGCCCCCCGGCTAAGCGCTTCAATGCCAACCGAGCCAGTTCCCGCGTAGAGGTCGGCGAATATCCTGCCCTCGACTTGGCCCTGCAGGATGTCGAACAGTGTTTGACGCATGCGTCCGAGCATCGGGCGCGTCGCCATGCCCTCGAGCGAAAGCAGCCTGCGGCCGCGGAACCTGCCGGCGATGACGCGCATCCCAATTCACGCAGCCCGGCTCAAGAGCCCGAGTTAGGCCGACCCTGCCGCTGGGCGCGCGAGCGACACGGCATTCTTCACGATGCGCTCGACCGTGTCCCGGCCACGCCGGAGTCCGTCGGCATAGTGCTCTGCGTGCGCCGCTTTGGCGAGCGGGCTGCCGTGTTCGAACCAGTATTCCAATGCCCTGCCCAGCGCGTAGGTTCCCGCGAAGGCGATGAGACCCTTCGAAATCATCCCCCCGCCTGCAGGCATCTTGGACACCGCTGTGCGGGCCAATGCCCTCCAGCCCATCGCCGACGCGAGTATCGATCCGATTGGAACTGCCTGCCGTTCGTAACCGACCGGCTTGTCGTGCGCGGCAGCCAGCAGGAGCGCCAGCCGCACTTGGTTCATAGTTAGGAACGCAGTGTCCGAGGCGAACTCGCCGACTGTCCAAGGCAGGCTCAGCACCGAAGGCACGATGTTCGGCAGCGACGTCGCAGCTGTGAAGAGCGTGTTCTCTTTGGCGACTTTCCAGATCAGCCGGTCGGTGACGGCCGGGCGCAAGCCGGGAAAGTTCGCAGCCAAGGCAAGCAACAGCTCATCACTTCGATCATCGCCGAGTAATTCCGCGACGGACCCGGAGGGCGCGTGCGGGTCGAATACATAGAAATGGGGCGGATGAGGCACGCCGGACTCGGCGAAGCCGACAGTCGCCCGTGCAAAGTCGGCCTCTTCCGTGACCAAAAGCAGTCGACTGCTGTCCGGTGTATGCGGGTCGGGGAACAGGAACTCTTGAGCTTCGTCTACAAAGCGCTCGTCCGCTGCGAGAATGCCAAACGTAACGGGCTTCCGCGCCAGAGCTTGCACCTCATTAGCGTTTAGATTCCGCAGAGCGGACATGACTTGACGCAGGAACAACTTCATCGCCGGAAGCTCATTATAGTTTGTGGAATCGCCCCGCCCGCGCTAGGTGCCCTTCCCCCGCACAGTGTCGGCAAGCACGGATCCGGGCGCGCCTTGTGCAGTATTTGCCGGGCCGCAACGCCCCTCACTGGCCCGCATGCTCTACTATGCAGAGCATTGGCGCTCGTCGACCAAATTGCCGAGAGCGGCGCTGACCGGCCTGAACGCTGCATACTGGTCGGCCTCGACCTCAAGACTCGGCATCCGCCTTCGTTGAACGGAAGCCTCCAGCTCAGCGCCGAGCAGTCCATGGCCGAACTCGCCGAACTTGCCAGCGGCGCGGGTGCTGCTGTGGTGGGGCATGCCTTGCAGGTGCGCGAGCGGGCGGTCCCGGCAACGCTGCTCGGCTCCGGGAAGATCGGCGAGATCCGGGCGTGGGCAGAGGCCGAAGACTGTGACTTTCTGCTATTCGATCACGACCTGAGTCCATCGCAGCACCGCAATCTCGAACGCGAGCTGCACGTCTCCGTGCTGGATCGTACGCAGCTCATCCTCGACATCTTCGCCAAGCACGCCCGATCCCGCGAGGGTCGCCTCCAAGTCGAACTGGCGCAGCTTGACTACCTGCTGCCGCGGCTAACGGGAAGAGGCGCGGCGATGTCTCGGCTGGGCGGCGGAATCGGCACGCGCGGTCCGGGCGAAACCAAGCTCGAGCACGACAGGCGCAAGATCCGTCGTCGCATCGTGAAGTTGCGTGCAGATCTCGAAAAAGTGCGGGCGACGCGACGCCTGCAGCGCTCCAAGCGCACCTCCGTGCCAATCCCCGCGGTAGCTCTGTGCGGCTACACGAATGCGGGCAAGTCAACCCTCTTCAATGCGCTGACCAGCGCAAACGTCGTTGCCGACCAGCGCATGTTCGCAACGCTGGATCCTACGCTGCGCAGGCTTGCCTTGCCATCGGGTTGCCGTGCCCTGCTCTCCGACACGGTCGGATTCATACGCAGACTGCCGCCCACTCTGATACAAGCGTTCCGCGCAACGCTCGAGGAGGTCACCGAAGCATCCCTGATCCTTCACGTCGCTGATGCTACTGCCGAGGAGATGAGATTGCACATGGAGGAGGTTGACGGAGTCTTGAAGGAACTCGGAGCCTCCCGGACACCCCAGATCCTGGTGTTGAACAAATGCGACCTGCTCGGGCCCGACCAGGCCAGACTGCGCGTCCAGCGCGAGCGGGCAGCGGCCAGCGCGGAAGCGGTTGTCGGCGTTTCCGCTCGCAACGGACAAGGGCTTGACCGGCTCGTCAGCGTCATTGACCGAACTTTGTCCAAGGGGGCGTTCGTGCGCAGGAGACTACTTGTGCCGTACCACCAAGGTGGTGCCCTGGCACCGGTCTACAAGAGGGGTCGCATACTCGAACGCCGCGACACCGAGGCGGGGATCGAAGTGGTGGCGGAACTGGAGCACACTCTGGCCAAGCGCTTGGACGGATTCGCCCGCGAGGAAGCGAAATAGCGGCCATGCGCGGGCTCTGCCATTCGTGGCAGCGCCCGAGTCGCGCAACCCTCAAGCGCACAGCGGCGGCCGACGGTCTCGCCACGGCCGGGCGGCCTCCAGTTGGGCTGCCAAGCGCAACAGCGTGCATTCCTCTCCGAATCGAGCCGCGAACTGCACTCCGACGGGCAAGCCGTCGGCCGTCCAATGCAACGGAATCGAGGCGGCTGGCTGGCCGGTGGCGTTCGCAAGTTGCGTGTACGGCACCCATTCCCGCACGCGGCGGCCAAACGGACTCAAATCCGTTTCTCCCGGGCGCGGGTGCAGGAATCCGAGCGGCGGGGGCGGAGCTGAAATGACCGGTGTGACCCAAATGTCAAACCCCTGGAAGAATTGCGCGACTTGGCGACCCACCTGCTGCAGCACAGCGACCGCAGCAACGTAATCGGGGCCGCTGGACTGCGCACCGCGCTGGCCAAGTTCCAGCGTGATCGGCTCAACATCCAACGCGGCCAGTTCCCGGCCAGCGTCGCGGGAGAGTTGGGCCAAGCCCGCTGCCAGGTTCGCGAACCAGATCGTCGTGAACGCGGCTCGGAATGTACGGTCATCGTACTCAGGCGCTGCCAACTCCACGGTATGGCCCAACTCTTGCAGCAATCGCCCGGTTGCTTCGACTGCTTCGACGCACTCCGCATCGACGGCCGTTCCGAATGGCGACTCGGTGGACAGCGCCACGCGCAGCGCGCCGGGATCCTGCCGGGCAGCTTCTGTGAAGCTGGTTTGGGCGGGCGGGGCGCAATAGGGGTCACCGAGGTCCGGCCCTGCCGTCGCATCCAGCAGGGCTGCGCTGTCCCGAACCGAGACGGTCAGCGCATGCTCCACCACCAACCCGTTCATGACATCCCCCGAATCCGGCCCAAGTGGGTTGCGTCCGCGTGTCGGCTTGAGTCCAAACAGTCCGCAGCACGCTGCGGGAATCCTAATCGAGCCGCCTCCATCGCTGGCATGCGCCATCGGCAGGATTCGGGCCGCTACGGCTGCGGCCGCTCCGCCGCTGGAGCCGCCCGGCGTGCGGTCTAGGTTCCAAGGGTTCTTGGTCGGGCCGAACGCGTGGGGCTCGGTGGTGGCCGTGAGTCCGAACTCCGGGGTGTTCGTCTTGCCGACACAGATCAAGCCAGCGCGCCTGTGCCGCCGGACGATTTCGCTGTCGTACGCCTTCGGCACGCCACGCAAGGCACCGCAACCATCAGAGGTGGGCACGCCGGTGTAAGCGGCGCGGATGTCCTTCAGCAGGAAGGGCACGCCGGCAAAGGGAGCGCTCGAATCGACGGTTGCGCTGCGGGCGTGGTCGCGAGCCATCTCAAACATCGGCGTGATCACCGCATTGAGGTCGCCGCTAGTGCGCTCGATCGCATCGATTACCGAGTCGACCAATTCCAGCGCGTGAACTTGGCCGTCCTTGACTAGTTGGCCAAGGCCAACCGCATCCGGGGCAAGTTCCGCAATATTCAGGCTCATTCCAACCATGGTAGCCAGCGCTTTCGGGCGATTGTCGCAGGACTCGGAAAAGCATGGCCATCCAAACATCTCCGGCCACAAATGATTTTGTGTTCCGTAATCGCTTGTGCTAATCTCTCAGTGAACTTGGGCATGCTGTTCCGAAAGCATCTAGACCGGCGGCTGTTTCTGCGAGGTGTCGGCGCCGCTGTCGCGCTGCCGTATTTGGACGCGATGGCACCGGCATTTGCCGCGACCCGCCGCTTGGAATCCAACACGCCGCGCAGGCTTGCCTTCGTATATATCCCTAACGGCGTGATCCAAGAAGCTTGGACTCCGCTCGCCACGGGTGCCGACTTCGAGTTCACCCGCGTTCTGAAGCCGCTGGAGCCTTACCGCGACGACCTGCTAGTGCTGTCGGGGCTGACGCACAACAATGGCCGAGCTTTGGGCGACGGTGCCGGTGACCACGCTAGGGCTGCTTCTAGCTTCCTGACCGGGATTCACCCCAAGAAGACCGCCGGGGCAGACATCCAACTCGGCATTTCGGTGGATCAGGTCGCTGCCGAAGCGATTGGAGACCAAACTCGGTACGCTTCCTTGGAACTCGGGATCGAGCCCGGCCGGTTGGCGGGAAACTGCGATTCCGGCTATAGCTGTGCCTATTCGAACAGCATTTCATGGCGTGGCGAGCAGACGCCCAATCCGCCCGAGATCGATCCGAGCCTCGTCTTCGATCGCATGTTCGGTGATATCGAGGCACCATTGAGCCCGGCAATTCGCGCCCGGCGCGCAGCGCGCCAGCAGAGCGTGCTGGATCACATCCTTTCGGATGCCAATCGGCTGCGCGGTTCGGTAGGACCGACAGACCGGCAGAAGTTGGACGAGTACTTCTCGAGCGTCCGTGACGTGGAGAAGCGAATCTTCAACACAGACCGGCAGGGCGAAGCACCAAAGCCGGAAATGGTGCGCCCGCAGGGCATCCCAGCCGACTACGCCGACCATGCCCGCCTGATGTTTGACCTAATGGCGCTGGCATTCCAATCCGATTTGACACGCGTCGCAACCTTCATGATGGGTCGCGAAGGCAGCAACCTGACCTATCCTGACATCGGCGTGAAACGGGCCCATCACGGGATGACGCATCACAGGGGCGATCCAGAAAAGATCGAAGACATCACCAAGGTGAACGCCTACCACGTGCAGCAATTCGCGCACTTCGTAGACAAGCTAGCCTCAACCACCGATGGCGGCGGACGATTGCTGGACAACATGATGGTGGTCTACGGCTCGGGCATAGGCGATGGCAACCGCCATACGCACCACGATCTGCCCGTGCTAGTGGCCGGCTCTGGCAGCGGCACGCTGGCCTCCGGACGCCATGTCCGGTACGCCGACGAGACGCCGATGAACAATCTATACCTGTCCCTCTTGGATCGGGTCGGTGTCCGTCCTGAGGTCTTGGGCGACGGTACCGGCAAGCTGGGCCGCTTGAGCGGTATTTGAGCTAGGGAACCAGCAACACCCCGTCCGCACGCAGCGCGGCGGCTGCGCAACTTCGCAAGGGTCGCATCCGCATGCCTGCGCCAAGCCCCACCCAAGATTCGTCCGCACCCGTTGCTATCGTCACGCTGCAATTGGGCGGGCCGACATCGCCCGAAGAGGTTCAACCATTCCTCGAGAACATGTTCCGGGATCCGGAACTGTTCGACCTGCCGATCCCCGCCCGAGCTCAAGACTGGCTCGCCACGCGGTTTTCAAGACTGAGGGGTAGGCAAGCTCGCCCGCTGTATGCCTCGATCGGAGGACGGTCGCCCATCGGCGAGATCACCGCCCGGCAGGCTGACCTGCTGGAACGGGAATTGAACCGTTCCCTGCGCTGCCGCGTGCTCGTGGCAATGCGCTACGGCACTCCCTCGACGGCAGCCGCCGTCGAAGCGGTACTGGAAGCGAATTGTCAGAGAGTCGTCCTGCTGCCCCTCTACCCGCAGTACTCTGCCGCGACCACCGGGAGTTCTGTGCGTGAATGGGAGCGCTGTGCTGCAAGGTGCCAAGTTGACCTGCCCACCGCGATCATCGATTCCTACGCATGCCACCCCACCTACATCGCGGCCGTGGCGGAGCGCGTATCGGAGGCACTGGCAGGGTTTCCGCCGGAGTCCGAGCCGCATGTCTTGTTCAGCGCACACGGCTTGCCTCAGAAGTTCATTCGCCAAGGGGACCCGTACCAGCGCCAAATCGAGGGCACCGTGCGAGAAGTCGTCCGCGAGTGCGGCCTGAAGACACCCTACACGCTGTGCTACCAGAGCCGCATCGGCCCGCAGCGCTGGCTCAAGCCCAGCCTGACCGAATCCCTGCGCCGGCTTGGCCGAAGCGGCTGCGATGCGGTGCTAGTAGTGCCTGTTTCGTTTGTGTCCGACCATCTCGAGACCCTGTCGGAAATCAATATCGAGGCACGCCGCGAAGCGGCATCTCTAGGCATTCGGCACTTCGCGACGATGACCGGGTTGAACGACAGTCCCAAGTTCATTCAGGCCCTTGCAGAGATTGTGCTCAAGGAAATTGGCTGCTGATCACGATTCGGGCCTAGACCCTATCTACAACCGCATCGGTGGTTGCACCTACACAGTCACCATCCGCGATGATCGAATACGGCGGGCCGCTTCATGGCATATTCTCGATTCATAACACACTTATTCTCAATGACATATGAATCTTTCTAAATGTAGACGGCTTCAGTAGTCCGGCATATCTGACGGAAAACTCGCCTTCCCCGAGCAATGAACCGTTCTCCGCTCCATGCGCGCCATTGATGCGTCCAGCGCTATGGCGGAAACCGCCGCCACCACGCGTTCTCCTGCTTCGACCCGTTTCTGGGTGTGGTTCTCCCTACCGCGAGCGTACGTTCCGGCACGGACCGGCTCACCGCACCCTTGCCACGACCAGGGTCACATCGTCGTGGGGCACCGGACCGCTCCAGTCAAGGAGGGTATCGAGCGCGGCCTGGAGGATCGCGTCGAGGGGGCGGTTCAGATGGTCCCGTAACAGATCGGCCAACCTCGCCGCGCCGAATTTCTCGGCATCAGGTGCGGGCGCCTCGGTCACGCCGTCGGTGAACAAGGCCAGCAGATCACCCGGAAACAGGGTCAGCGCGGACGTCTTGTAGGTCACTCCCTCGAACATGCCGATCGGCAAGCCGCTCGTCCGTCTGGCCATCCGCTACCTGCTGCCCCCGGCACGTGTTGTCCATAGCATCTACCGAAGCGCGGCGATTCCATTGCCTGAGGAGCCGAATGGTCGCATTGGGCAAGTTCGGATTTGTGGGAGCCACGGGTGGGTAACTGCCCGTGGCCACCCGGCCGGGCGGGTATGTCGAACATGGGCTAGGACCTCTCGATCAGGCACATAGCCACCGGTCTCAGATTGAATGACCTGCCGACCCGAAAGGGAGCGGGACTAGAATGTCAGGTCCCACTGCATTCGAACCTGAACCGCTGACCTGCCGGTGCCGTTTGGCTCGGCCAGACCATAGTGCGCGACATCGAACGTCAGCTTGTTGCTGTGTCCTTCCATGAACCAGTTCACTACGAATGCCGACTCGGTGATCCTGTCGTACCGTCGGGCATGGTCGTAGTCGACCGTGGCATAGCGCAGGCCCAGCTCCATTTGCTCAGGCACCCAAGGTGCCACGCGATGTGGGAAGTAGCCGCCTTGGAATGTAGCCCCGCTCATGCCGGTGATGCGGTGGTAGATCCGGTCGCGGATCTTCTTCCAGTGGAACTCGTGCTGCAGGAATAGGCCGCGGTACTTCAGGACAAAGTCCTCGGCGACCTGCCTCACGGCAAACTGCCCCGGAAGGCCCACCTCGAAGCCGTCTAGACTGCCGCCCCCGCTGCCAGAAAACCGGGTAAAGCGGCTGCGGTTGCTCAACCCCGCAATGGCAATTGCGGCCACGGGTGCTTTGTGGTACTCGAGATCAGATTGGGAGAAACCCGGATCGTCCTTCAGGAAATTCCATTGGTAGCGCGCGACCCACATTGGAGCCCCGTCTCGATTGTCCAAGCTTCCAGCGCCACTTGAGCGGAAACCCCGTCCGTTTCCAGTGAAGACGCCTGCGTAGTACTGCGAATCCGCGCGCGTGCCATTCTTCACTCGGCCCAGTACCATAAACCCCTTTTGGCGGTCAGCAGTGAATTGCCGATTTACGATGGACCGCTCGACGAACTCCTGACGTCCGGACGAACTCACTCGTTCCCGGCCGAACTCCGTCTCCCACTGTCCGACTCGAAACTGGAGCCATTCCCATTTCTGAATAGTTACGCGCATGTCAAGCATGCGGGTACCGACGAGATCGTATTCCGTGTTGTACCGAATCCAGGGCCGGAAGATCTGGCCGGAAGTCTTGAAACGGGCCCTTCGAAATCGTAGGTCATTCTCGTTTGTCCGCAGAAAATGTCCTGGCTGCCGCGGGACGCTGGCAAACGGCGAGGAAAACCGGATCTGCGAGCGGAGATGCATTTCGGATGTGAGTGCACCGTCGCGAGACTCCAACCGCAAACCGCTTCGGCCGATGCGAGCGCTACCCCGCGACCTGATGGCCGATCCCGCCCTGTTTGGTGTCCCTTTGTCATCGGTCGCCCGCGGCTTCGACGACTGAACGTCAATGCTTGCGCCGACTCCAAGAGCCGAATTCGCGCTGGCCAGAGATTCGGACCCCTTCGAGTAGAGAGCGCTCGGGCGGAAACCCGGGTCGAGACCGCTTGCGGGGACAGCTTCCGTCAAAGTGACCGCGCTCGCAACGTTCTCGCTCGCCCTCCAGGCATCGACCGAGGACCCGGCACGGCCCATCTCCGCCGCGCTGCTCGCTCGGGAGTCAGTGCAGGCCACCGTCCGCTCTGCAAGCGTAACGTGGTTGCTCGCCACGGATGGCGCACCCGTCGAATTCACCCGCACTAGCGTGCCCGTGCCGGCATCCGCAGTCTCCTCGGAGATGACTTCCAACTCCTCGACGTTTACTGCGTGGTGGCTGGCCGAGGCACAGCTGACGGTGTAACGCCCGACTGGCAAGCCCTCGATCGTGAATCTGCCCTCGATCGTGGTGGTCGCCGCAACCGTCACCTCACCGGTCATTTCGACCTGAACTTGCGGCAGTGGGGTTCCCGTCACAGTGTCGTACACGAATCCTCGGACTGTTCCGCTGTGCTCCTTGGCTGGCAACGTCGCCGGCGCCAAGAGGACAGCAACCAGCAAGGCGATGACGGCAATTCCGGTTCGCAGAATTCGCAGGGCGCCCAATCTCTCGGACCGGAGCGACTTGCTTCTTGCACCGAGCAAGCCCGAAACGTCGGCAGGCAACGGGCTGGAAAGCCCTCCAAGCCTGAAGCTCGGTGAAATCAACTACGCCTCCCTTGGACTCTCATGCGGGTATCGTGACTTCACATTGCTGTCCTTCGCGGTGGTTCCGCAGCTCGAATGGATTTGGCCGTACTGCGTCTTGGACGGGCGCTCCAGCTTCCGGCGCAGGTGCGGGACGTGCAGGTCCATGGCGCATTCACTGACGTTAGGAGGTGACGCACCCAGCCGAATCGGGCAGGGTTGCTTGGCTCAGCACGTGTCTCGGCCGCCTCGTCATTCGTTGCAGCCGCAGGAATTCAGGCTCTGTGCACTTCGCGCCGTTCTCCGGCCCTCGCAGCCTGTCGGTTCTTTCGGGCCGGCCCGTCGAAGAGAGCACGCGAGGACCGCAAGGACTGGAGTCAATCAGTAGCTCGCAGGACGCAGATCCATCGATCTGGGTCAATATCGCATTCAGGACAGTTGCCTTTGACCGCTGCCGGATGCGGAACTCACAGGAAGTCGCCCCGTCAAACATGCGCGACAAAGCGAAACCCTGGTGCCTGAACGTGTACCAGAGGAGAGCGAGAGCAATCCCAGCATCCTCGACCACTGCGACGTTGCGAGGCACTTGAGTTGCCCCCACGGTACAGGGCAGACGATTAAGGACTAGATAAGTGACGGTGCATTTTTCATTAATCTCACGCCAAGGCGCCGCATTGGCGGAGGACGGCGCGGCCTTTCAGCTTGGCCGGTGGGCTCGGGCTTGACTCACGAAATGGCGCAGGCAGCAAAGGCCAAAGCCAAGAGCGCAAAAGACAACCTCCGCAGGCGCAGCGAACTGAGAGCCGCCATAGCGAGCAGCGCGAGTCCAAAGGTGACACTGATTGTTGGCACCCACATTGTTCCAATTGAGCGTTGTCGGAGTGTTTCTGCACCAGTGGCGGAGTCTACTCGAACAGGTTCACTTCTCCAAAGAGCGCAATACGCTTGGTGGCTTGTGAATCCTACAGATCGATCTGCCGCATCCTAGCCTAGGCCCTCGGACTATCCCGCTCTCCAGCCGATCCGCCGGCGAAATTGTAGTGTTGTGAGATCACCCGATTCTCACGATCTAACGTGATTCCCAACATCATGCCGCTTCCGACCAATCTCGCTACGAGAATTCTCCATGCCGGACACCGGATCGCACAGCACCGGTCAGTAGGCGTTGGCGGTAGTGTCTCCGTGCAGGTACAGTGAGCCCGCCTGCTTCAAGAGGCGGCGCAGCCCCAGCAGTCGCACGGCCATCACGGCCAGGTCCGCCTGCATGCCATTGCCACGGGCGAAGCCAGCGGCCTCCACGATCGATGCGAGCGCTGGCCCATGCTCCGCGACCAACCCGTACCACGCCAGGTCCACACCGCTGAGCGCCCGGGCGTCCTTGAAAGCGGCACCTGCCGTCTCTGAACCGCTCGCAGAAGCCCCTGTAGGCTCCGCCGCTTGCGCCGAATCGGTGCGCCGCGACCATCGTGCTGGCCATGTTCTCAAGGTGGAGCTGGATAGCGTATTGGGGAGGCAGGCTCTCGGAGCGGCCGTGGTTCGGTATGCTATGGGCGAGATGAAGAGTGATCGAACTCTACACCAGCTAGACCATCGTTCACTAAGCGCTCACCGGATAGGTTGCATTCGAAATGTTCGATGGATCCGGCGGCGACTCGAGCCAGAGGAGGAGTGAGTCTTTGGGAGGCTTGGCGCCGCCCATTTGGGCCACCCAACCACTTGCATCTCGCCGACCGGCTAGATTGGCGAACCAATGGTCGATTCCAACCCGCTGCTGCGGGGAACCAACGGCAGCCCGCCAACAGTCTCTGATGCATCCCCCCGTCCCGGAAGCAGTGGCTCATGCCGAGGGCGTTGCTGTAGTCGTAGACTCCCGTTTAGCGCAAGCGTTGGAGAATCGATTCCTGGCTTTGGCAGCTCTCCGAGTCCACCGGACGGCGACGCTAGCCAATCTGCCCTGTAGGCCCAGAGCACGTTCCTGATGCGCTCATGAAGTTCCGCGCCAATCCCCTCAGCGACGCATTCGGCGGCATCACTGCCGCGATCGTTATGTTGCCCATGGCGTTGGCCTTTGGAGTCGCCTCTGGTCTCGGCCCAGTCGCTGGAATCTACGGAGCGGTTGCGGTGGGGTTCTTCGCCGCCGTGTTCGGAGGCACCCCTTCGCAGATCTCCGGGCCAACCGGGCCAATGACGGTCGCCATGACGGGGATCGTCGCCTTGTACGCCGACAGCCTGTCGACTGCCTTCACCATCGTCATGCTGGCTGGTCTACTCCAAATCGCATTGGGCGTCCTCCGGATTGGCAACTTCGTTAGCTTGACACCATATTCGGTGATCTCCGGCTTCATGAGCGGGATCGGCGCGATCATCATAGTCCTGCAGGTTCTACCCTTCCTCGGCGCCGACCCCGTTCCGGGAGGGCCTCTCAGGCAGATCACGGCCTGGCCGGACGCCGTGAGCAACCCCGGCCCGCATGATCTCGCGGTCGGGGCAGTTGCTTTGGCGATCTGCGTCTTCTGGCCCCGCCGGATAGGCCGGTTCCTGCCCGCGCCGCTGGCCGCACTGGTGGTCGGGACCTGTCTCGCGATCTTCGCGCTCACCGAAGCACGGACCATTGGCTCTATCCCAGTGGCCCTGCCCGCCCTCCAGATGCCACGCATAGAGTGGAGCTCGTTCTGGCACCTAGCGGAACCCGCGCTGGTCCTCGCGCTGCTGGGCTCCATCGACAGCCTGCTCACATCGCTGGTTGCGGATTCGCAGACCCGCACGCGGCACGATCCCAACCGGGAACTCGTGGGGCAGGGCCTCGGCAATCTGGCGGCCGGTGTGCTGGGTGCCCTGCCCGGTGCCGGGGCCACCATGGGCACCGTCACCAGCATCCGCGCTGGGGGGCGTAGCCCGTTGGCAGGCGCCCTAGCCGCGGTCCTCCTGCTCGCCCTACTGTTAGAGTTTGGCTGGATCGCTGAGCCGATTCCGCTCTCGGCTCTAGCCGGGATTCTGATGAAGGTCGGCTGGGATATCGTCGATTGGCGCTTCGTAGGCCGCTTAAGGGTTATCCGCCGCGAGTACGTCCTCGTAATGCTCGTGACGCTGCTTGTGACCGTGTTCGTCGATCTGATCAACGCCGTCGCTCTAGGTCTGATCATCGCGGGCTGGATACACGCCAAAGATCTGGGGCGCGGTGAATTGGATCGCGTGGTTTCCATCCCGCTGCTGGATCCCGCTTTCGTGCCGGACCTGGCGGACCTCGATCCGTCTCACCTGCCAGTCGGGCTCGTCAGGCTGGCGGGACGATTCTCGGTCGGCTCCGCACACGATCTGACGCGCGCCATCGCGGCGGACATCGAGGATCACGATGTAGTCATCTTGGACTTTTCCAAGACCACCGGCGCAGACGATAGCGCGGCGCTGGCAATCGAGGATCTCGTCCAAAATGCCCTGGACGAAGGCACCGCTTGCATCGTGTTGGGCCTGTCCGGCAACACGGCCAGTGTGCTGCGTTCCCTGATGGTCTTTCGGCGAGTCCCGGCAGGGCATTTCGTGGATAGCCTAGACGAGGCGAAACGGCTATCCAGGCGTCTCTTAGGTGAGCGCAACGTCGATGAATCAAATCACGGCAGTGGAAGATGAACGGCGGTAGAGATACAAGTTGGCACTGATTCCAAGCCGCCGCAACGATCGATGTCAGCCGCGCCCTTCAAGGCGGCAGCGTGGCCTTCCCGGCATCGACCAAGATGTTTCTTGCCCAACCACATCGCCGCTATCCCAGCCTTGACCCATGGGTCGGCTCCTACTTCGGCCTCATCTACCCACCGACTCGGCACTGGAGGGCACCTTGGCGGCTGCGCCTACACGGCCATCATCCGGAGTGCTCCAGCACGGCCGCCTGGATCGGAGTGCATATAGAATTCATAACATATTGAATTGCAATTGTTTGCGAACATTGTCTAATGTGGACGATCTTAGCACCCTAGGTGGCCAATCATCGTTTCCGTGCCGCGCATTTCGGCGAGGTCAACGAGTTCACCGAGACCTGCAACGGCAGCAGGCCTCGGCGCTAAGATCGACTCGCCACGGTCCGTCATCGGCAAGATCGAACGCTAGTCCGAATGCACTTGCGGGCAGGACACGAACTCCGCCGACACCCGCGGAGCCAACTCGAACGCTTGCGCGCGGTCCTGCTCTCGGTCTCCTCTCAATGTCTGTGAGCGTGATCCGCGGTGGCAACGGCACCCTTTTGTGCTATTGAATACACATGAGAATGCACATTATGCTTGACAGCGAGATCGTTGCAGCGATCGATGCGATCGCTGGCTCTCGCCGCCGCAGCGCGTTCGTGCGGGAGGCAGTGCTATCTGCTGTCGACCGACATCGGCGAGCGAGTTCGCTGCGCCAAACAGCCGGCATCTTCTCTGACAGTGAGCACGACTGGGACGATGACCCTGCGGCGTGGGTGCGCCGACAGCGCGACGGCGACCCACGGCGTGTTGGATGAGACTATGTTTGTGCTCCTAGATTCAACCGTGCTGATCGACTACCTCCGCGCAAGACCAGCGGTCGAACGGGTCAACACGCTATTGGCCCGTGGCGACGTGCCCTGCACCTCCCCCATCAACGTCGAGGAGATCATTCGGGGAGTGCGGGAGCAGGAAGTGGCGTCAGTGGAGCGGCTCTTCGACGGCCTCAACATCGTCCCTGTCGGGCGAGCCGAAGGCAAACGGGCTGGAGAGTGGCGGCGGCAGTTCGCAGCCCGTGGAACCAATCTATCGCAAGCGGACTGCCTCATCGCCGCGGCGGCGCACTCTGTGGCGGCGGTGCTCGCAACTGGGAACCCACGTCACTTTCCGATGGACGGTCTCGAGGTGGAACACTGGCCGGTCGGCGCGTAGGTGCGTGCGACTCGCTCGCTTTGCTCCCGCTGTCTTGGGGTTAGAGCCTGCGACGAAAAAGTCGCTGATTGCATGCGATTAGACGGATCGGGCAATGACGACCAAGAAACGAGGTGCCGAGTGCATCAGCTCTCGAGCAGCATGATCCGTGGGCGCTTGAGAGGAGGGACAGATGACAGAGGGGCAGCTGAGCGAGATGCGGGAGGCGCTCTATGAGGAGATCGACCGGATGCCGAGGACGAACTTGTGGTCTTGAAAGAGTCTCTAGCCCCGAATCCTGATCGCCTAGGGGCCGTGTTCCGCAACGCAACGCGGGATGACGAGCCAGAAACTGACGAGGAGCGGCTATCGGTCGCCGAGGCAGAGGAATGGCTCGAGCAGAATGGCGGAAAGCGCATTCTTCATGAGCAGGTAATGCGGGAACTCGGCGTTGAACGATCTCGCTTCCGCTTCGGGAATCGAGTCGGGCTCGAGATCGCATTCTGGCCGCGTCGGCCCGAAGCCGTAGCGAGCGATACCTGCGCCAGGCGTTGTGGGTGGTCCGTGGCGCCGGTCGACGTAGCGGGCAAATCGGCACGCCCGGATACATTCGGCTGAGCACGGTCTCGAAGGCTAGGACGGCATCGCTGCTCAACCCGCGACTTCAGCGCCTTGCCCACTGGCTGCTGGAGCACATTGCTAACGGCAGCAACACCGGGAGTTCCCTGTACGTTCCCCTGCAGTGCGCTCGGATGGATCGTGGTTGAGTCCATGGCGCCAGAGCTCAGGTTGTACACAGGCGACCGGTTGCTTTCGCGCTCGAGCGGCCTATACTCCTGTCACTGCACCTGTCAGCCTCTGATGTCGTGCACCAATATGCGCAGTTGGAAGCCCCGGATCACGACTCTGACACTGCTGATCGGGTCGCTCGTCAGCGCTTCATCAAGCCTTGCGAGCCAGCCTACGGACGCGCCAGAGTTTACGTTCGAATTCAATCGCGGGCCCCAAGGCTTCACCGCTGACTTCGCAGACTATCCCCCTGCCCACGCGCCAATCTACGAGTTAACTTCCGACTACCGCACGCTTCCGCCCCCGCTCCAGTCAAGATCCGGCCTCTTCCTCTCCGGAGTCAACCGGAGTGCCGATCTCTTCATGTTTCTCAAGGGCTCCATCAGCGGTCTCCAGCCGGGAGCGGTCTATACGGTCTCCGTCAACTTGGAGATCGCCACCAACACGCCGACCGGGTGCGTCGGCGTCGGCGGAGCGCCGGGAGAGAGCGTCTGGATCAAGGCTGGCGTGTCCGCCGCGGAACCGCTCCCAATCCTCAAAGGCCCCCACCTGCGCATGAATATCGACGTCGGGGTTCAGTCCAATGGCGGCGAGCAGGCCGTGGTGCTTGGCAATGTCGCAAACTCCAGAAGCTGCGAGCAGCCCCGCCAGTGGCAACTCAAGTCCTTCGAGGACCGCCCGATGCCTGCACCGGTCGCGATACCTGCCGATGGACGAGTCTGGCTATTGTTCGGCACTGATTCGGGATTCGAGGCGCGGACGGAGATCTATTTCACCAGAGCGTCGGTAACGTTCATGCCGATGGCAGCCGGGGGCCGCGGACGTTGCACGGAGAACTACGTGACGGCGCGAGCGATCCGCTCGCGGGAGGTAATCCCCGCCTTCGTGCAGTGCGCGGCCGAATACGTCCAAGAGCACGGCGAAGCGGAAGCCCGACGCGCGTTCAACGAGGACGCGCGCTGGAAGCACGGGCAGATCCACCTCTTCGTGCACGGGCTGGAGCCATCGGGGGACAACACGCTGGCGCATGTGTTCCCGCCGGACCCTTCGCAAGAGGGGACGATATCGGAACGGTCGATCGACGAGTTTGGAACCGACTACTCGTTCGAATTGCAACGGCTGCTATCGCTCGTGGACGAGGGCTGGATTTACTATGCGTTCACCAACGCAGAGACGGGCCTGCGGCATCCGAAGAGCTCCTACGTGAAGGAAATCGACTGGTATGGCGGCAGGGCGGCGATCGGGGCGGCGTATTACTCGCCGGACCTACCGGGGACATGCGAGAGAGAGGAGGTCAACGCGTTCGCCCTAAACGAGGCGCCTAGTGACGAAAAGCTACGGGAGTTCGTGCGCTGCGCCGCCCTGGAAGTTGAGGCGTGGGGGTATTTCGCTGGGCCCATGCTGTCGGAGGACCCGCGCTGGAAGCATGGGTCGATCTATGTGTTCGGGGTGGACGCGGAGACAGGGGAGGTGGAGTTCAGCGGCAGCGAGAGCATGTTCACCTTCTCCGGGCGGATCCCGGAATTGTTCGACGGGCGGGACATGCTCAAGGCATTGGCGGAATTCGGGGAGACCTTCTGGTACTACAGCGTCATGAACCCGGAGACGGGGGCGGTCGAGCCCAGAACGGCGTTCGTCAAGCTCGTGCGGGCGCAGGGAGCGCCGCTGCTGCTAGGCGCCGGCTACAAACCAAGCGCTGTTGCGCCGTCGAAATAGCGCACCGGATCGAGATCTTGCGACCAATCGGGTGTGGCCCTCTCTCGGGTACGAGGGTTGAGAGAAACGCACGCCGGAAAGGCCTGCCTACTGCGTGCCAGCGATCTCCACCACAACATTCCAAAGGATTTCTACATAGTCTTGGTACGGCTTGACGTACAGGTACTCGTTACGGCCATGGATGCCACTGGCGAGATCCCATTCGGGCCGCGCTGGCCCGAAACCGTAGCTGGCGATACCGGCACTGCGCAGTTGTGCGGAGTCCGTGGCACCGGTCGACATCGTGGGCAGAATCGGCACGCCCGGATACATGCGGCTTAGCACCGCCTCAAAGGCCAAGAAGGCCTCGTTGCTCAATGCCGAAGGAGAATGCGACGGGCGAGTTTGGGGATGCGGCACAAGGTCGACCGCCGGTTCGTCCATGATTCCTTTCAACAAGCTGAACAGTCGTTCAGGATCTTCGTCAGGCAGGGCTCTGATGTCTACCGTGGCATGGGCCTCGGACGGGATCACGTTCTTCAGGTAGCCGCCCTGCAGGATCGTGGGAACGATGGAGGTGCGGACCATCGAGTGGTAGACCGGCGACAAATCCCTGAGCTTCTCGTAGTCGGCAGCCGTGGGGTTCTCATTGATAACGGCACGAAATACCTCGGCCTTGTCGGGTGAGGAGATTTCGGCCAGCCGGCCGAAATACTCACGGGTCGTCTCATTCAACCGCGGCGGCATCTCATGCTCGGAGAGGCGCGCAACCGCGCGGGCCAGCGCCCCGATCGGGTTGTCCCTGAGCGGAATGGAACCGTGACCGGAAGTGCCGACAGCTTTGAGGTCGATCCGGCGCGGCGTCTTCTCGGCGGTCTGGATCTCGAACCGCGAGTAGCGCAAGTCTCGGTCGAATACCCCCTTCCCTGCCTCGTTGATCGCGAATTCGGCCTCGATCTTGTCACGATGCTCGTCGAGCATGTAGGTGATGCCTAAGACCCCACCAGCTTCCTCGTCGGCTACGCCGAGGAAGATCACGTCGCGGTCCAGTGGTGTCTTCTGGCGCCACAACTCCAATAGAACATGGAACGATCCAGCCACGACTCCCTTGTCATCAGATGCACCACGGGCGTAGAGGATGCCGTCCTTGACCTCTCCTCCGAACGGATCGAAGGACCACTCGTCGCGCTCCACCGCCACCACATCGAGATGACCGAGCAGGAGTAGCGGGCGCTTGGTGCCATTGCCCTTGGCCCGTGCTACGAGGCTCGCCCGGCCCGGCGCCGACTCGAAAATCTCGGCTGGTATACCCTCGCGGTCCAGTTTCTCCTTCAGATAGCGAGCGGCCAGAATCTCGTTGCCTTCTGGCTGCGCAGTATCAAGCCTTACCAGGTCGACCAGCGTTTCCAATGCTTCGCTCTTGACGGCTGGCCAATCCGGTTCAGCGGCCACCGACGCTGAAACCAGCATGATCGAGGCAAGGAGTGTCCGGTATGACATTGCTTTCAGGTTAGACGCATTTGCTCCCCAAGACTCTTCATTAAGCTCGCGGTTGCCGCTGGCGAATGCTGAGAACGGACCGTCGCTTTGCCGTCGGCCCAGTTCGGACCGTACAAAACGCTGCAACGCTGGTATTCTTGATTCGGAATTCGGCCAAGCCGCGGCTAGTGTCGAACCGCCCTCGGTACCACGAACCCACAATGCAATCCGCCAGCCTACGCCGAACGATTCTCGCCCTGGCAGTGGCGACGCCACTATGCGCACAGCCTGCTCTGGAATCTATGAATCCGCGCGGCGGACAGGTCGGCAGCGCGGTGCGCCTAGAACTCCATGGCAAGCGCCTCGGGCCGACACCTCGGCTGCACAGCGATGCGGCCTTTGCTGCGACCCCATTGGCGATTCCGGGAGAAGGGGGGCAAGAACCACCGGAGTCTCTTGTTTACTTGCTGGAGGTGGACAGCGAAGCACAGCCCGGAGTCTATCCGTTGAGGATCGAGACCTCCGAAGGAATCTCCAACGCCCTGCTGTTCACGATCGGGGGCTTCCCGCAAGTGCTCGAAGCGGAATCCGATGCAGATGCCGCTGGCGGCGAAGTTTCGAACGACTTCCCCGAAATCGCGCAAGAGGTCACGTTGCCGGTCACCATTGAGGGACGCCTACAGGGCCCGGAACGGGACATTTATCGCGTTCGCGCGACGAAGGGCCAGCGCATCGTGGCCGAAGCCTCGGCCCGCCGAACCGGATCGGCCATCGACCCCAATCTTGAACTGCGTGACAGTACCGGACTGGTGCGGGCGAGGACCAGCGATTCTCCCGGACTGGGGCTCGACGCCCGCCTCGCCTACGAGATTCCAGAGGACGGTGACTATTTCGTGGTGATCCGGGACGAGCGCTTCAGCGCACAGGAGCATGACTTCTATCGCCTGACCATTGGCGACTACGAATACGCCGACAGCGTTTTTCCGCTTGGCTGGAGCCGAGAATCCAAGCTGCAGGCGGAGTTCTTCGGCGGCAACCTGAGCCAGCCATTGCAAGCCGAGGTCGACCTCTCCAACGTTCCCGTGAACGCGAGCGAGACATGGATCCAAGTTCCGGGCACGCCGTCTGTCGTGCCATTCATGCTCAGCGATGACGAGGAAGCCATCGAATCCGGCGCCGCCAAGTCGCTGAGCAACGGCCTGGTGATGAACGGACGGATCTCATCACGAGGCGAGATTGACCGTTACGGTTTGGCCGTGCAGAGCGGAGAGGAGTGGTCCTTCGAACTGCGCTCGGGAGAATTGCCCGGATCCTCGCTCTACGGCGTGCTGACGATTTCGCACGGGGATGAGATCTTGGCCATCGCGGGCAAGGAGGCTGGCGACCCCAACCCATACGTCATCAGCACGACCGGGCAAACCGCCACCTACCCCTTTGTCAATCTTGCCATTCCGCCCGGAGCGGAGCAGCTTACCGTCGCAGTAGAGGACCTGCTCGGGCGCGGCGGTCGGGGATTCAGCTACCGGCTGGTAGCGCGTAAGCAGGGACCGGATTTTCTGCTGACCCTCAACGAGCCGTTCATCAACGTTCCGCGCAACGGCTCCGCCATCGTCACTGTGCAAGCCGAACGGCGCGGCTACTACGGGCCGCTCGAACTGTATGTGGACAACCTACCCGACGACTTGGAGATTTCAGGGGGACATGTCGCACCCACGTCTACGCTCAACAACACCCTAGCTCGCTTCGAAACCGGCCTGCTGACCTTGACGGCGAAGCCCGACGCCGAATTGCGGATGCTCAATCTCGTGGTGCGCGGCCGGGCGACGGCGGACGGGAAGCAGCACCTAGACCGGCGCGCGTCCGGTCCGGGGATTCGCGTCAGCGTCAAGGGCACCGAGCAGGCGGCGGTCACGGCCGCCTGGCTCGGTTTCGACCTGCCGACCCGCATCACGCCCGAGCAGCCGGCGCAAGTGGCGTTCGTGACCGAGCGGAAGCTGCGGCTCGTCCGCGGCGGCGGCGGTCTGCGAGCGAAGTGGCAGTACAAGCCGCGTCGAATGGGCGTGAAGCTGGCCAAGAAGGTGGACATCCCGCGCAACGCCGGCGGTCTGCGCTTGCGGCCCCTCGGCGAAGGTGACGACCCGAACGAGGGCGAGTTCCGAATGTTCACCCATGAGCGCACGTCACTGGGCATGGTCAACTTCAATCTGTCAGCCACGGTCCAAGTCGGCGGGCATGAGCAAACGGTGCTCTCCAAGCCCTTGGAAGTCGACGTGGTCGATGGCTACGGGCTGATGCCGCCGGAAGCTGGACTTTCACTGCAACAAGCGAACGAATCCCTCTGGCAGGGCTCGATTTGGCGCGCTGCGGAATTCCGCCGCGCCGTCACCGTCAGCGCCATCGGCTTGCCCTCCGGCGTCGAGTGCGAGGCGGCCGAGTTACTTGACACCCAGTCTGCCTGGTCACTGCGGTGCAAGGCGTCCGCCGATGCCCCCGAAGGCGACCACGAGGTCGAGCTCCGGGCCGAATCGATACTCTCGGACGAAGGCACTACGCCCTACGTGGTCGAGCCGGTCAAGGCCACAGTGACGATTCGCCGCTGAGCGCAGCGGGCAGCAGCAACCATCGGGGCCCGAGTGGCCGGAACCTGTGGAACAACCTTACCGCTGTGGGCGGACGCGCTTGGTGCCGCGAGCAAGGCGCAACTTGAAGTCTTCTGCTGTAAATGACGGATTCAAAGCAATTTCCGAATATGAGAATAGTCGGTAGTCCCCCGGGCTCAAATCGTGAATCTTCTGCTGCACCGGCTGCCAAAGCTCAGTTGAGACCCACATCTCGATGTGCTGGTTGTTTAACTCTGCCTGCGGATCCTTCGGTTGCAAGTCAAGATGCACGACGGGCTGGTCGTTGACAGTCGCCGCTCCTACCATCTCGATGTCGTAGTACTGGTCGAGGTAGCTGCCAGAAGTGCCGAAGCCCAACAGCAATGCGTTTTCCATCTTGGCCTTGGAATCGCTCACGTCATACTCCTCGACTGTCTTGATCTTGGGTTTGTAGATCTCGACCTTTGCCTGCTTGACGGAAAGGAAGTAGACGTTAGGCTCTTCGAACGAGATCAGCATCGAGGCGCCGCCGTCCGCCTCACGACGGACTGCAATCTTGCCGGACTCGACGCTCCTGTCGTCCACCAAAGCCATGTACCGGACCCATTCGAGCTTGGCACGCATGCCCTTCCAGCCCGCAGCGGCCGTGTCCATCTCGGCGAGCACCGTTGCCAGGTCCGGCGTGGCGGCCGATACGGGTCCGAAGAAGCCCAAAGCAACGGCCAAGACCGCCACGGCGTGCCTGCCCCAGCGGCAATTGCGGGACGACGAAACCGAGCGCGGCATGCCTTTCAGCCCCTTGGCCGGCGCGCTACTCGCCCGCGGGTTCCGCGAAGACCAAATAAGCCTGGATATTCCCAGCGTCGTCGGTAGCGGGCTCGGTGGAGACAATACGTAGGGACTCCCCGCTGTGGCTGGCCAAGAGGTGCTGCAAGCGCTCGCTGGCACCCTCCGGATTGGCGCGATCCAACGCGCCTGGATCGATCCAGAACACCCGTGCATCGCTCCCGGCGTGCTCGACCTCCTGAACCACGGGTTCGCTCGGCCGATCATTGAACAGCGCGGCCGGCGTGAGGAAGATGAACGCCAAGATCAGGGCCACGATGATGTCGTACTGCCATGAGCCGCGGGGGAATTCCCAGAACAAGGCCGGACGCAAACGTGACCAGAACCGGCCCGACATAGTGTCAGTGTATCCTAAACGGTAGGATCGAGGCTTCAGCCCGGCCGCCAGAGGACACCACCATGCGGGTACTACATAGATTCGCAAGACTGTTCGCAGGCGGCACTCTCGGGCCGGTCTTCAACAGCGACGGAGACCCGCTAATCGGCGGGCAGGCGGTGATGGAGGGCGTGATGATGCGCACGCCCCAGTCCTATTGCGTGGCCGTGCGGAAGCCCAACGGCGAGATCACGACCAAGGAAGAGACCGCGACGCGCCTGTCGCAGCGCAGCCGTTTCTGGGCCCTGCCCCTGTTGCGCGGCTGCGGCATCTTGGGCCAGTCGATGACGTTGGGCGTGAAGGCCCTGAACTTTTCGGCCAGCCAAGCGGTCGAAAGCGAGGAGACGGACGATGGCGCCAAGAGCGACGAGTTGTCCGGCTGGGTGCTGGGGCTCAATATCGCTGTTTCTGTCGGCTTCTTTATCGTGATGTACAAGTTGGTGCCCCTGTTGGCCACCAATCAACTGCAAGAATGGGTGCCGGCCCTCGACAACCAAGTGGGCTTCAGCTTCGCCGAGGGCGGCATTCGGATTGCGATCTTCCTCAGCTTCTTGCTTGCGCTGTCGCAGATGAAGGACATCCGCCGGGTGTTCGAATACCACGGGGCTGAGCACAAGGTCGTCTACAACTACGAGTCCGGCCAAGACCTCACGATCGAGAACGCCCAGCGATTCACGACCTTGCACCCGCGCTGCGGGACTAGCTTCCTCATGGTCGTCATGCTGGTCGCGATCGCGGTCTACGCGTTGGTACCCTTCGAGGGCTTCGTTGGGCCGTTCATTGCACGGGTCGCACTGTTGCCGTTGATCGCGGGCATAAGCTTTGAGATCATCCGCTACACGGCCAAGCGCCAACGCGGAGTGTTCATGCTAATGGCCCGCCCCGGCCTATGGCTGCAACGCGTCACAACCAAGCAGCCCGACGACAGCCAGGTCGAAGTCGCCATCCACGCCCTCAAGACTGCCTTCGATTTCGAGCGCCGGGCACGCGGCAATCCGGTCGTAGCTTAGCGGCCCAAGCCGGAGAGCAGAGCCGCCAGCGCCTTGGGTGCGGCGGCCGTCGAGAACTGACGGGGAAATGGCTACGGGAGACGGGTGATGAACTGGGTTAGCAGCATCGAAGAGGTCGAAGCGCGCTTCGAGGAACTGTCCGAGAGGCTGGCCGACCCCGCTCTGCTGGCGGACCAGAAAGCCTACCAGCAGTGCGCCAAGCAGCACTCCTCGATCGCCGAGGTGGTGGAGAAGTACCGCTCGTGGAAGAGTGTCGTCTCGCAGCTGGACGAGGCGAAGGAACTGCTCAACGAGTCCGACCCCGAGATCGTCGAGATGGCGGCCGAAGAGATGCACAGCCTGCAGGAGAAGCTGGACAAGCTGGCGGCCGAGATCCGGACCCTGCTGCTGCCGGTCGATCCGGCGGACGAAAAAGGGGCGGTGCTGGAGATCCGGGCCGGCACCGGCGGAGACGAAGCCACCCTGTTCGCCGGCGAGATCTTCCGCATGTACAGCAAGTATGCCGAAGTCCGCCGCTGGAGCATTGAGGTCACGTCGCGCAACGACTCGGAGGCCGGCGGGATCAAAGAGCTGATCGCCCTGGTGAAGGGCCAACGCGTCTACTCGCGCCTCAAGTACGAAAGCGGCGTGCATCGCGTGCAGCGCGTACCCAAGACCGAGTCGCAAGGCCGGGTGCATACCTCGGCGGTGACCGTGGCCGTGCTGCCAGAAGCCGACGAAGTGGACGTGGCAGTGAACGAGACCGAACTGCGGGTCGACACGTATTGCTCGTCCGGCCCCGGGGGTCAGTCCGTGAACACGACCTACTCGGCGGTCCGCATCACGCACCTGCCAACCGGTCTGGTGGTGACCTGCCAGGACGAAAAGTCCCAGATCAAGAACCGCAAGAAGGCGATGCAAGTCCTGCGCTCGCGGCTGTACGAGATCGAACGCGAGAAGCAGCACTCCGAGCAGGCCCAGCAGCGGCGGGCGATGGTCCGCAGCGGCGACCGCTCGGAGAAGATCCGCACCTACAACTTCCCGGAGATGCGCATCACCGATCACCGGATCGGCCTGAAGGTTCACCAGCTCACGCAAGTCTTGGACGGCGGTCTCGACGTTCTGATCGAGCCGCTCACAACCGCCCAGCAGGCCGAGGAACTGGCGGCACAGGCGGCGTGAGTCAATGGGTCTCTGGTCGGGCAAGCGGGAAATGTCGAGGATCGTTCCGCCTCTACTGGCAGCACTGGCGGCCATCGCGCTGTGCGGACTGGCGGCCGCAGCCGAATTGCCCAGCCACGAGTTGGCCGACGGCTTCGTCCCGCTGTTCAACGGTCGGGACTTGACCGGTTGGGACGGCGACCCGCGCCTGTGGGCCGTAGCCGACGGTTCGATCATAGGCAGCACGGACGGGCGGCCTCTGAGCGAGAACTCGTTCTTGGTCTCCGAGCGGGAATTCGCCGACTTCGTGCTCCGCTTCGAAGCCAAGCTGCGCAATGGCAACAGCGGGATGCAGTTCCGCAGCGAGCGGACGGGGCGTTGGACCGTGCGCGGCTACCAAGCCGATCTCGCCTCCGGCAAGGGCTGGGGCAACCTGCACGGGGAGGGCCTGCCGGGCGGGCTCATTCTCGACGGCTGGCAGCACCGGGCCGAGCACGTTGTGCGAGGTGGCTGGAATCAAATCGAGGTTTTCTGCAAGGGCCAGCGCCTCCGCATCCGCGTCAACGGCACAGTGACCAACGATGTACTCGACCCGGGGGCGTTGAAAGGGGTGCTGGCAATGCAGTTGCATCGGGGCGAGCCGATGCGCGTGGAGTTCCGCAACATCCGCATCCGTGAACTCGCCGGCGAGTGAGACCCGCCTGCCGCAGACCTAATCGACCAAATTGTTCAACGTGTACGCTGCGATGGTTGTCGCGAGCGGTTCTCCGTCAACACCGCGGATGCCGGACGGCCGCAAGTCGTAGAGCCAACCCTCTCGCAGGTCGGCAACGCCGAGCGACACGCGCAATCCGTCGGCGGATACCGCCGCATCCGACACGGTGACGGGAGTCAGCTCGGTCTTCGGCGAGCCGTAGGTCGAGTGGTAGCGGTAGTAGTAGCGCGTCAGAGAATAGTTGGCCGGGCGACGCGCCGATTCTTCGTCCACGGGCCTGGTGAAGGTCAGGTCGAAACCGCGCTTAGTCAGCTTCATTGCCAAGATGTCGAGCGGCACCCTGCCCTGCCAGACGATGCGCTGGAGCCCCTCCGTCGAGCCCCAAATCCGCGAGGTCTGCGCAACATACAAGCTGCTGCCGTCCGGCGAGAACGCGAGGCGGTTGTTGGCCATGCGCAAGCCGTTGCCCTCGACGAACAAGAACGCAGCGCCCTGGTACTCGCCTTGCACGCGCTGCAGGTCGACGCGCAAGATGCGCGGATATGTCCACTCGGCCACGAACAACTGTCCCGAATAGGGTCCGAACGCGCCTCCCGTCAGATCAAAAGCAGGGCCGGCCGTGGAACCGCCCATCTCGCCTTGCGGGAACAGGATGGCCGGTTTCTTGCGGCGGCGATCCAGCTCGGCCACGTCCGCCTCAACGGGGTTGACGCCTAAGAATTCCGGGTGCCAGTGCAGGGATGCGGGATGCCCGTGGAAGGCACCGTCGGTGACGTGATGCAGGGGAGACGTGCCGACCCAGTCACCTTGGTTGTCCGCCACGAAGACATCGCCCGACGGGCTGGCAACGATGCCATTGGGCTGGCGGAACCCGCACGAGAATGCACGCACGGCTCCGTCGCCGGAAATCTGCAGGGCGCAGCCGCGATAGGGTACCGGCGAATAGTGCCCGAATCTGTTCACCTTGCCGTCCTCCGGGTCGGCCGCTCTGCGGGGCCTGCGAGTCAGCTCCCCGCGCACGGGCGGGCGCGGATCGGCGTTGCCCGAGGCTAAGCCAAGAGAGACATACAGGTTCCCCTCCCCGTCACGGACCGGGCCGGCAATGAATTCGTGGTAGTTGCCGGACAGCCCCCAGCCGTCCGAAACCGTCTCGAACACGTCTGCCGTCCCGTCGAGGTCCGTGTCGGCCACGCGCGTCAGCTCCGGAACCTGCGCGACCAAGAATTCACCGGGCCTCGCGCCCTTGGCGATGCCTAGCGGAGTGTGCAGTCCTTCGGCAAATCGGTGCCAGCGGTTGGAGCGAGGGTCAAAGGAATAGATATAGCCCCTCCGAAAAGCGGCATAGAGCCTGCCATCGTGTCCGAACTCCACGGCTGTCACTTCTGGCGCGACATCGCGCGGGCCGGCTATGGTCTCGACCTTGTACGCGCTGCTGGGGACCTGCGCAAGGCCCGCTGCGACGCAGCCGAACGTCGCCCAGGCCAGTGCCGTCCCAATTCCGCAAGTTCTAGTGCGCGACAACGGTGACCTCGAATTGGACATCGACCCCCGTCGGAATCTCGGCCCCTGGCAAGCTGGACTCGATTCGCACGCCTTCGGCCTCCCTGGGCACAAACCACATAGGCTGCGAGACCTCCCCGATCCGGAAGCGCCGAACGATGCCGCTCTCAACGGGGGCGATCAGTTCATAGACGTCCACGCCGTCGAGCTGGTAGTGAAACTCGGGTAGCGAATCCACCAGTCGATACCCCCGAAAACGCCTTTGCGGAATCCGCTCCCGATCTCCGGTGCGAATCGGCGCAAGCCCTTCGCGAAAGAAGATCTCTCCGACGATCTCGGCTGTCTCCGTCAGGTTGGTTTCGCGGTTCTTCTTGCTGAGCAGGGTCCGAGTCATGTCCACGAAGCCCCCGTGCCACACGTAGCGCAGCCTAGATTCGCCGGCATCGAAGCAATACGAGACACCGCCAGGCAGCCCGACGGCGATCGCGGCCGGGCTTGCCTCGGGCATGTCCCAGCGGATGACGATCGCCCGATCCACCGGCACCGGTCTGGTTTTTCCGTCCTGCGACATGTCAGCGAGCCGAAACCCGAACGGCGGGGGGAGTTCGGCCGCCGATCGGAACGCGGCCCAGAGGTTGCCGATAGCCAAGACGTGGTCCGGGTTGCCGGCGTCCCCGAAGTAGCTGGGCATGGAGGTGCCCTCGAGGATTCGCGCCGGTTGGCGCATCCAGCGCTCGAACCACTGGAATCGCAAGCGTCGCCCCGCTTTGGACAAGTTCGGGCCGTTCTCGCCTAATGACGGGAACTGCCCCCATCCGTGGCAGCCGATGCAGCCCATGCCAGACTCTTGCGCGTCGACTCCGAGCATGTCGTGTCCCTTCTGCCGATCGCCGTCCGGACGAGTGGGCGATGCTTCCCCGGTGTCCACGCCGGAAGACTTGGCAAAAGCCGAGGCAAGCCAAGCGGCGTGGGTCTGCCCATAGTTCGGCATGCGCAGTTGCTGCCAGTCCAGCGTGACTTGCTGGGAACTGATGACACGTTCTATCCACGACGCCTTCAGTTTCCGCCCTACGCCGGTCAGCGGCGGCGCGGTTTCGGCGATCACCCCCGTTGGAGCCCTTCCATCGATTTCATGGCAGCCATGGCAGCGCAGTTGCTGCAATCGCCGCTGCAGATCAAATATCGGTGCCGACACCGTGTCGGGAGAGCGCCGGTAGCCATCGATGAACATCCGTATCGCATCGCGCTGGCGCTCGGTCAACCGATAGCGCGGAATGCGATTCGAGGCGGTCTCAGCCAAGCAGCCTTGGCTCGAATCCAGCGCAGCCAACTCAGGGGCGGCATGCGTGGATTGCATGCCATCTAGGGCGTGGCACGCTAAACAGCCCGCGGCTTGGACGAGTTCACGGCCCTGGCTGCTGTCGCCGTCTGCAACGGGGCGTTCGAACGATCCGTTGGCCGACAAGGCAAGAAATGCCGCAAGGTCAAGAGCCTCGTCTGCACTCAAATGAAACGAAGGCATGCGCCCGGCCGGGGCATAGCGCAACGGGTCGCGGAGAAATTCTCGCATCCGGCCAACGCTCATCTTGGAGCCAAGGCCTGCGAGGGCGAGTTCAGCATTGTGACAAGCGGTGCAACCAAAGGACTGGAAGCTCGTGCGGCCGCGCCGGGAATTGTGCTCGTTAACGGCTGGCTCCGCAATCGGATCGGATGCCAGAGACGCTAGGAAGGCAGCGACATGGCCGCGATCTGTTGCAGAGAGCATCGTGGGCATGGTGGCCCAGGCACGAAAGCTTTCTGGCGCATCCAACCAATGCCGAATCCAGGCTGGCTTGACCCGCCCGCCCAAGCCGGTGAGGATCGGCCCTTGCTTGCGCGCGATGGAGGGCGAATCAGAGAGGTGACAATTCGAACACCCAAGCTCTTCAAACAGCGCACGGCCATCCGGCGCGGCCGCGCTCGGGGCATCATGCGAGAAGAACCTTGGAGGAATCGGTTCGCGAGCGAACCCGGGTCCTTCCCATTCCAACGAGACATGCAGCGGTCCTGCGGGTCGTGCCAAGCGAAAGTCGAAGGCGTGCTGTCCAGCTCCCAGGTACACACTCCCGGGACCGGTCTCCCGGCCGTCAACGCGGAGGCTTCCAGCGCCGTGGAAAAAGCGGTGCTCACCGGCCCGGGGGACCAAGAGTTGCCCGGTGAACTCGATGTCCGCATTCGAGGAAATCGGCGTGAACCCTTCGCCGGGGGTAAGATACAAGTGCGGGGCGGGACGCTCGAGCGAGACCCCGCCGCTGATGGACGCAAGCCCGGGTGCCGCATCGAGCGCGATAGGAGCGGCGAGCATGGACGCTCCAAGCAGTGTCAGCTGTCGCGGGCGCATTGCTGATCATCTTATAGCTACGGGACTAGGCCCTACCGCCCGCCGCTTGGGAACCAGATCCGCACTGGGCCGGTGGCGGGTCGCAATCGCACGGGACCGGCCCGCCCGCTCAGTGCTACCATTTTCGGAGAGGAGGGCATCCAAATGTCCATCACCAGACGAAACCTGCTGGCCGGAGCGGCCATCGCCTCGGTCGCGATCCCGGGTCTGCGGGCCGACAACCATAGCGCGCGGTACGTGCGCTACCGCCAGGGCAAGAAACAAGCCTACGGCGAACTCGAGGATGACACCATCTATCCGCTCGACGGCTCGCTGCTCAAGACCAAGAAGCGCTCAGGCGACAAGGTCGCCCTCTCCGACGTGAAATTGCTCTACCCAGTGCGCTCGCCCAAGGTTTTCGCCGTGGGACTGAACTACAAGAGCCACCTCGGCGACCGTCCCGAGCCGACCAACCCCGAGATCTTCTACAAACCGACCACCTCGTTGCAGAACCCAGGCGATCCCATCGTGATCCCGCCTGGCGCGAAGAACACGCACTACGAGGCGGAGTTCGTGATCGTGATGGGCAAGCGGGCCAAGCGGATCTCGGAGAGCGAGGCCGCGGACCACATCCTGGGCTACACCTGCGGCAACGACGTCTCCGAGCGCGACTGGCAAGGCGGCGACCTGCAATGGTGGCGGGGCAAGGGCTGCGACACGTTCGGCCCGATGGGCCCGTGGATCGTGAGCGGCCTAGACTACATGAAGTCCGATATCACGCTGCGCCTCAACGGCGAAGTTAAACAGCAGCAGAAGATTAGCGACCTGCTCTTCGGGCCGGAAAAGATCGTCAGCTTCATCAGCCAGCACGTGACCCTGCAGCCGGGAGACTCGATCTTCACAGGGACGCCGGGCTCGACCAGCGCCATGAAACACGGTGACATCTGCGAAGTCGAGGTTTCCGGCATCGGCGTGCTGAAGAACCCCATCCGCCAAAGCCGCGGCTAGGCGTTGGTGCGCGGGTGAGACCGCCGGGGTCGCGGCGGTCGTGGCCGCCCGGTGCTCCGGGGCCTGCAAACACCTCGCTGTTGTATCATGGGTGGGCTTCGCAAGCCCGGGCCACCCCGGTTTGATTTTCGCGCTCTCCGGCAGGCGCATCTGCGCCTAGCTTCGTTTGCAGCGCAAGCGTGGATTCATGCACACAGTCCTCGTCACCGGAGCCAGCGGATTCCTCGGCAAACACTTGGTCCGGCACCTGCTGAACAGTGATCCCAACCTACAGGTCCGGGCCTTCAGCCGGACCCCCTTTCCCGGAGACGGCGACGGCCGGGTCGAGAGCGTGCTCGGCGACATCACAGAGCCGGAAGAGGTGGCGTCAGCGGTCGCCGGCAGCGACGAGATCTATCATCTGGCCGGCGTAGTCAACCGCTCCCCGGACAACCACTGGAGCCTGTACCGCACTCACGTTGACGGCACGCGGAATGTCTGCGAGGCCCTGCTCAAGCATGGCCCGCGCCGCTGCGTCATCGCTACGACCTCGGGTACCGTGGCTGTCAGCCGCGAGCCTGTCGTGCATACCGAGGACTCCGGCTACAAGCAGGCCGTAGTGCATCCGTGGCCGTACTACCTGAGCAAGATCTACCAAGAGAAGCAGGCTCTGTGGTACTGCCAGCACCGCGAACTGCCAATTGTGATCGTCAATCCCAGCCTGCTGCTGGGCCCCGGCGACGACCGGCGCTCGTCGACCAATGACGTGCGCTTGTTCCTGAGGGGGCAGATCAAGGCCGTTCCAAGCGGAGGGCTGAACCTGATCGATGCTCGTGACGCCGCTGCCGGGATGGCCAGTGCGATGCGCTCCGGCGCGGTTGGCGAACGCTACTTGCTCGGGGGCGAAAACCTCACGTTCAAGGAATGGATCGCCCAGACCGCGCACGTGGCGGGCGTCTCCGGCCCGCGGCTGCAACCGGCCGAGTCCGTGGCCAGATTCGGCGCCGCGACGCTGCGGCGCATCTACCCCCTGGTCGGAAAGACCTTTGAGATGGACGACGCCTCGATCCGCATGTCATCGCTGTTTTGGTACTGCGACACTGCCAAGGCGCGGCGAGAACTAGGACTTCAGACGCGTCCGACTGAGGCGACCTTGCGGGACACCATTACGTATCTGCGGGCGAGCGGCGCAGCGTAGAGGAGAATTGAGGGAACCAACATGGCAGGCATGAAGAGCGCCACCACATTCGAAGTGCAGAAAGACCTGATTGCGATGCTGGACGAAGCTGCAACCAAGTACGGCCTGGCCGGCCGCGACAAAGCGCTGCGCTGCGTCTTGGACTATGTGGCCCAAGACGGGGACTGGGACGAGATCTTCGGCAAGGTCCGCTGCTTGCGCTGCGGCATGCGGCCGGGCTGGACCGCCAAGGGCTGAGTCGGGCCTATGGGCAACCGGCGCTTCCGCAAGCCCTGCGTCATACTCAACCCCAAGGCCGGTAGCGGGAAATCGCTGCGGATGTGGCCGCGCCTCGAGTCGATCTTCGAAGAGCAACTCGGTCCAGTCGATGCGCTGTTCACCGAAGCGCCCGACCACGCCACCCAGCTCACTCGCGACGCTGTTCAGGGCGGCGCAGACTTAGTCGTCGCTATCGGCGGCGATGGCACGCTGAACGAGGTCGTCAACGGCTTGTTGGCGAGCCGAGAGGCTCTGTCAAAGCAGGCTGCGCTGGGACTGTGCCCGCTTGGAACTGGCGGTGATTTCAAGAGATCTGCGCTAATCCCTGAGGCAGCAGATGAAGCGATCGCGGCTATTGCCGAGCGGGAGATCCGCCACGTGGATGCATGCGTGGCGCGCTTTCGAGCCTACGACGGAACTCCGCTGGAACGCTACTTCATCAATACCGCCAGCTTCGGCATGGGCGGCGAGGTGGCTGTGTCGGCCAAGAGGAACTTCCTGACCCGATTTTCCGGAACGGGCGCTTTCTTGTGGGCCACCACGGTCTCATTCTTGAGTTACCGCGCCAAGCGGGTACGCGTCACTTTCGACGA
The DNA here is from genome assembly GCA_965207255.1 of Bryobacterales bacterium. Classification (GTDB taxonomy): domain Bacteria; phylum Acidobacteriota; class Terriglobia; order Bryobacterales; family UBA6623; genus VXMF01. Next base: position 6,374,477 of record OZ242276.1, read on the forward strand.
CACACCAACGGTGGAAGCATCGATCATGGACGTTGCGCTGGGTAACGGACAATATCAAGGCGGCGGCTTGCACGTCTGCCCCAGAGCGAGGCTCGATTCGGGGGCGATGGACATCACGGTCATCAGGGAGGCCGGCTTCTTCGAATTCCTCGCAGCTCTACCGTACCTATACTCGGGCGAGATTTATTCCCATCCCAAATGCCACCCCTACAGGGCCCGCCGCGTCGCGGCGGAATCGGACGAGGAAGTGGCTATCCAAGTCGATGGAGAGGCGCTGGGCAAGCTGCCTCTGGTGGTCGAGACCTTGCCGGCGGCGGTACCGTTTGCCGGTATCGGCGCGGCCGACCCGCGCTAGCCGGTGGGCCGTCGAAATGCACTCAGGCCGCTAAGGACAGCGTCCGTAGCGCACCCGCTTCCGAGCGGCTCTGCCGCCGCCGCAGCGGGCAGTCTCGGCCGGCGTGATAAAATCGCTCCACAGGGGCCTTGGCGCGTTGCACACAGATCTTTCCCTAGCGCTGCAGATTCAGGGAATGGATCTGCGAATCCAAGCTCTCACCCGCGAGATTGACGGCCTGCCCAAGCGTATCGCGGCCGTAGAAGCGCGCTTGGCCTCGCACAAGCAGGCATTAGCCGAAACCAAGGCAGTGCTTGAGCAGAACAAGAAGGACCATCGGCAATTCGAGCGTCAAATCGACGACCAGAAGCAGAAGATCTCGAAATTGCAGGATCAAATGAACGGCGCGAAGACCAACGAACAGTTTCGCGCGTTTCAACACGAGATTCAGTTCTGCAAGGATGCCATTGACGAGCTAGAAGAGGCCATTCTCGGCAAGATGGAAGAGGCCGAGCAACTGCAGCAGGACGTTTCGAAGGCAGAGGCCAGCCTGAAGATCGAGAGCGCCAAGGTTGCCGAAGACGTGCGCTTGGCGAAGGCCCGGATCGAGGCCGATCGCGAGGAGCGCGAGCAAAAGCTGGCCGACCGACGAGCGCTGAGCGCCAAGATCGGCCCGACGATCCTGCGCGTGTACGAACGTATTCGCAAGACACGCGGCATTGCCATCACCGCGGTGACGGGCGAGAACTGCGGCTCATGCCATGTCCGGCTTAGGCCGAAGCTCCTCCAAGACCTTGGCCAGCTCTCGGAGGGCATCCTAACCTGCGAGAGCTGCGGCCTCATCATCTACCGGCTCGAACCGGACGGTGAGGCGGAATCGGGCGAAATATCGGCTGCGCCGGCCGATGCGTGAGGCTCTCCCGAATGGCCCTGTCAATCCTCAGCGATGACGAGTCATTGTTCTTCGATTCGGTCTACGACTTCGCCCAAAAGGAGATCGGCCCGCACGTCCGCGCCATGGACGAAGCGTGCGAGCTGCGCCCCGACATTCTCGAACAGCTGTTCAGCTTCGGGCTGATGGGAATTGAGGTTCCGGAGGCGTTCGGCGGCCAGGGCGGAACGTTCTTCGACGCAGTTCTCGCCATTCAGGCTCTGTCCCGCGTGGACCCATCGGTATCGGTAGTGGTCGATGTGCAGAACACGCTGGTCGCCAACGCCCTGCTGCGCTGGGCCAGCGAGGAACAGAAGCAACGCTACCTGCCGCGCCTAAGCCGCGACACGGTGTGCAGCTACGCGCTCTCAGAGGCCGGGTCTGGGAGCGATGCCTTCGCGATGAAGACGAAGGCGGATCGCGCCGAAGGCGGATTCGTCATCAACGGCCGCAAGCTTTGGATCACAAACGCAATGGAAGCCGGCCTGTTCTTGGTGTTCGCGAACGCCGATCCCGCCAAGGGGCACCGGGGCATCACTGCATTCCTCGTCGAAAAGGGCGCAACAGGATTCGCAATCGGCAAGAAGGAGGACAAACTCGGCATCCGAGCCTCGTCCACTTGCGAACTGCTGTTCGACGATTGCTTCGTGCCCTGCGAGAACGTAGTGGGCGAGGTTGGCAGGGGATACAAGATCGCCATCGAGACACTCAACGAAGGCCGCATCGCAATCGGCGCGCAAATGTTGGGGGTCGCCGAAGGCGCTTTCGGACACGCTCTAGGCTACGTCCAGCAGCGCGAACAATTTGGGCAACGCTTGGCCTCGTTCCAAGGCGTGCAGTTCGAAGTGGCGGACATCGCGACGCAGATCGAAGCAGCTCGCCTGCTGGTGTGGAACGCGGCTCGCCTCAAGGACGAGGGCCGGGATTTCCTGCCTTCGGCCGCGATAGCAAAATACTACGCCTCCGAAATGGCCGTGCGTGTGACGGCCAAGTGCGTCGATCTATTCGGCGGGGTGGGTTTCACGGCGGACTACCCGGTGGCCAAGCTCTATCGCGACGCCAAGATCGGCACCATCTATGAGGGAACCTCGAACATGCAGCTGCAGACGATCGCGAAACAACTGCTTCAGTCGTAATTGCTAGCATGCCGCTCGCGTCAGCTCCCGACGGCATGGCTTCCCCGCCCCAAGAGCCCAAGCCAAGTCGAGGCTGGAGCTATTGGAAGATGCCGGTGTTTGCCGGTCTCGGGTTCTGCGCGCTGCAAATCGGACTGCTTGTCGTTCGGTTCGGACTTGGCGGCCGTGGCGCACCGGGACACCACCCGGGGGCTTGGATGGTCGGAATGCTGTCGGGTCTCGGCCTCTTCTTTCTGGGGGGCCTGCTAGCCGCGCTGCTTGTTCGCAGACTGCTCCGAGGAGCAGAGGGCCGCTGGCGGACCTGCCTGATCGTGCTGGCAGCATCCGCCACGCCAATTGCCGTACTCGCCAGCTTGGCGGGCGGACTGCTCGGGCCGCCGCTGGTAGTGCTCTGGGCTACGATCCCGTACCTGCTATTTGTGGGCGTGCCGGTACTCGGGCGCCAAATCTGGCTGTTGTGGACCACCAAGCGGGATCGTGAGGCCACTCGATGATCGCACCGAACGAAGAGATCTCAAGCTGCGCTTGCCTGCCCTGATTGGTCCTGAATTCACGACGTGCGTTGATAGGACCTCTCCTCTCTTGTGTCGAACCTGGGCCCATGAAGCAATCTGCGGATTCCAAGGGAATCGGCGAACCCATTTGAACCAACCATCACCCGGCGGTGGCAGGATCGCAATCTGGGACTTCGGGACCAGCGCGACAAGACGGGCCGGGCAGCCTACCAACCCGTAGGTCCGGACGTGGACTGCTGCACCAAGAGCCCAGGGGCATCGGACCGTGGCGTGATGATTTTGCACGACGGGCCCGTGGCACGACCGACCCTCCTCTCAAGTGTCAAGAGCGGGCAACTGAGCTGCTCAGCAAGGGCCACGTACCAAGCGTCATAGCTCGTCAGATTGGCCCGCAACGCCCAAATTCGCTTCGCGAAGGGCGCGAACGGGAACAGCCTGAGATCGAATCCCAACAAGGCTCGGAAGGCAGAGGTCGCTTCAAGACCTGAAATTGTCCCCGCCTGTTCCATTCGGCGCAGGTCGCTGCAGGTCTCGACCAACACATGCTCTGGGGCTGGCGGGGACGCTACTAGAAGGGCCTGCCCGTCCTAGTCGCGGCGTTGAATCATCCCAGCGTCGCTGCTCAGATCCTCGAGAACGCGACGATGCCACGGAGCACAATTCACTCGTGCGAGCTTGTCGCGAGGAGTACGCGAGATGGACGCATCGCCTGGAGGCAACTTGTAGTTCCGTGCCAGCAGGCTGTACTGGCAGGCGGAGGCGCACGGCGAGCCGTCTGCACCCGTTGGCCCAAGGAACACTCCTATGTTTCACTTCTGACTCGGGATTGTGAAATGGGCAAAGAAATGGTACTAATAATGGTGAGATTATTACCATGCCATCTACCATCGATGCAGCGGGAAGAGTTGTAATCCCAAAGGCGATTCGCGCCGCAGCGCGTCTTGAGCCTGGCACGAGACTCCTGTTCCGCGTAACCTCCGCCGGAGTATTGGAGATCGAGCCCGAGCCGCTTGAGGTTGTGATCCAAGAAGAAGGGCGGCTTACCGTGGCGCAGCCGCGAGAAAGCCTGCCCGTGTTGAAACAGGCTCAAGTGGATCACGCGCTTGCGGATCTTCGCGCGGATGCTGCGAATCGTCGATGAGCCGCTTCCTTTGCGACACCAGCTGCTTGGTCGCCGCGGTATGCGGATGGCACGAGCACCACACGCGAACAGTCGCAGAACTTGATGGGCGCGCCCGCAGCGGCAACGAGCTAGTCATTGCGAGCCATTCGTTAGTCGAAACCTACGCTGTTCTGACCCGCTTGCCCTCCCCGCATCGGCTGACACCCGCAACCACTATGACGCTCCTCGAGGCGAATTGGCGGTCAGCAGATGTGATTCACCTGACTGCGGAAGAGACGTGGCATGCCCTCAGGAAGGCCAATAAACTCGGCGTGGCAGGCGGCCAGTGTTACGACGCTGTGATAGCGAGTTGCGCGGAGAAAGCCGGGGCCTCGACGTTGCTGACTTGGAACGTTCGGCATTTTTCCCGGTTTTCGAACGGACTGCGGACCGTCGAGCCGCAGTGACGGTGCCCCGAGTTTCGCGCCGGTTGCTTGACGGCAGCCTCAGAACGCCAACGGAAGCGCACGTTCGGCCCGACCGGTTCCGCGCAAGAACGAGAAGTCGCAGCCCTCGTCCGCCTGCAAGACGGATTCGAGGAAGAGTTTCCCGTAGCCTCGGTCATAGTGCTGCTCCCGAGCCACCCAAGCACGCTTGCGGGCCTGCATCTCTTCATCGTTGATCAGCAGGTCAAGCCGCCGACCGGACGTGTCCAAGCGAATCTCGTCACCCGTGCGCACTAGCGCCAGCGGTCCTCCAACGGCCGACTCGGGGGCAATGTGGAGCACGACTGTTCCATAGCTGGTTCCGCTCATACGTGCGTCTGAAATGCGGACCATGTCGCTAACTCCTTGCTTGAGCAGCTTTGCCGGGATCGACAGGTTGCCGTATTCCGGCATGCCCGGTGCTCCGATGGGGCCGCCGTTCTTTAGCACGAGTACGGAGTTGGCATCCACATCAAGGTCTGGAGAGTCGACTCGCTCCATGAAGTCGGCGTGATCTTCAAACACCACTGCCCTGCCCGTGTGCTGCAGCAGTTTCGGAGATGCCGCGCTAGTCTTGAGCACTGCGCCACGCGGACAAAGGTTGCCGTTGAGGATGATCGTGCCGCCCTCAGCCTGCAAGGCACGCTCTCTGGGCAGTATCACCTCGCGATTGTGGCAAGTGGTGCCGCTGACGTTTTCCGCGACGGTCTTGCCGGTCACGGTCAGGCAATCTCGGTGCAACTGATCGAGCAGGTCATTCATCACGACCGGGATGCCGCCGGCATAAAACATGTCCTCCATGAGGTGCTTGCCAGAGGGCTGGATGTTGGCGACCACCGCTGTTTCGCGAGAAATCTCGTCGAAGCGCTCGAGCGGAAAATCGATGCCCAGACGGCCTGCCAGCGCCTTGAGGTGAATGATTGCGTTCGTCGACCCTCCGATCGCCATGTCCACGCGCACAGCGTTCTCCAGCGCCTCGCGCGTGATGATCTTGGACGGGCGCAGATCCTCCCGGACCATTTCCACGATGCGCTCTCCGCTGCGGTGGGCGATCTCGAAGCGGCGCGAATCGGCAGCCGGGATGTTTGCGCAGCCGGTCAGGGTCATGCCGAGCGCTTCGGTGAGGCTGGTCATGGTCGAGGCCGTGCCCATGACCATGCAGTGCCCCGACGAGCGGGACATGGCGCATTCTATCTCGCACCAATCCTCTTCGCTAATGCGGCCGGCCCGCAGCTCGTCCCAGTAGTGCCAGACATCGGTGCCGGACCCGATCTCCTTGTTGCGCCACATGCCCTTGAGCATCGGGCCGCCGGTTACGAAGATCGAAGGCAGGTCGGCACTGGCTGCGCCCATCAGCTGCGCGGGAGTGGTCTTGTCGCAGCCGCACAGCAGCACAACCGCGTCCATGGGGTTGGCTCGGATCGATTCTTCCACGTCCATCGCCATCAGGTTGCGGAACATCATGCTGGACGGCCGCATGAACGGCTCGCCGAGCGAGATCGTCGGGAATTCGAGCGGGAACCCGCCCGCCGACCACACCCCGCGCTTGACAGCTTCGGCCACCTGGCGCAGGTGGGCATTGCAGTTGGTGAGCTCAGACCAAGAGTTGCAGATCCCGATGACGGGCTTGCCGGAGAAGACGCTTCCCGGGAAGCCCTCCGATCGCAGCCAAGAGCGATGCAGGAACCCCAGCTTGTCTTTGCGGCCAAACCATTCCTGCGAGCGAAGTTTCGAAAGTTCGTCGGACATGTGCGAGCCATTATAAGTACCCCTTGATCGAGCGCTCCATCGCGTCCCAGATCCCGGGCCTGCGGATTTCCGATTGCACGGAAGAGGGATCCGGCCTATAGTGGGTGCGGACGAGGAGGTCCATGCAATGCCAATCGACTTGACTCGCCGCCACTTCCTAGGCGGTGCCGCAGCTGTCGCAGCCGCAGGCCAGACTGCGCTTGGGAACGGCAAACTGCCTTCAAGGCCATTAGGCCGAACGGGCGCGCGCCCATCGATCCTAGCGATGGGCTGTGGCAGCCGACTGTCGATGTATGAGGAGGAAGACAAGGCGATCGAGGCGCTCAACCTAGCGCTCGACCTGGGTGTGACCTACCTCGACACAGCGCAATCGTATGGCCGCGGCAACAGCGAACTCTGGGTCGGCAAGGTCATGGCCGAGCGTCGCAAAGAAGTGTTCCTCGCCACCAAGATTGCATTCCGCGACTACGACCAGGCGATGCGCCGGACGGAGGAGAGCCTGAAGCGCTTGCAAACTGACCAGATCGACCTGGTCCACATTCACAGCCTGAAGGGCCAAGAGGATCTGGCCGCGATCGAGGCCGGCTCGCTGCGCGCACTGATGGAGTTGCGGGAGCAGAAGGTGTGCCGTTTCGCGGGCATCACCAGCCATAGCTACCCAGACGTGCTAGCCACAGCACTCGAGCGCCATGACTTCGACTGCACCCAGATGGCTCTCAATGCTGCCAAGCAGGGTCGTAGCGAGAACGCTCGGGACCCTGTGGACTCCCTTCCAGAAGACAGCTTCGAAGCGGTGGCGCTGCCGGTCGCCCTGCGCAAGAAGATGGGCGTGTTAGTCATGAAAGCCACCGGCCAAGAGGCCTTGGTAGGGGCCGGTCCGGGCAAGGCCGACATCGGACGCTTGCTGCAATACGCCCTTTCGCTGCCGGTCACGTCGGCGGTGGTGGGCATGCCCACCTTGGAATACCTGCGGGAGGACGTGAAGGTCGCTGCGAACTTCCAGCCCATGCCCGCGGAGGAGATGAAGCGCTTCTCCAAGGAACTCGCGGGCGCGAACAAGCAGGCGATGGATCACCGCTTCCATTGCCACGTGGACGCCTAAGCGCCTCCCGGTGCCAACCGCGCAAACGCCGAGGCTTGGGCGCTATCCGCCGAGGCTGATCATTTCCAGTTTGCGCACCGCTTCGGGCCGGTACCCCTGGTCCGAAGAGATCGCCGCCAGCCGCTCTTCGGAGTAGCGGTCGGTGCGCCGGCTCCAGATCGCTTCGATCGCTCCGCTCAATTCCTCGTCGCTGCAGCCGGAGCGCAGCATCGACTTCAGGTCATGCCCGTGCGTAGAGAACAGGCAGGTAACCAAGCGCCCGTCGGCAGTCAGCCGCGCCCGAGTGCATGCGCCGCAGAAGGGCTCGGTAACGGACGCGATCACGCCGAAGACACCGCCGCCATCCAAGAAGCGGTAACGCTGCGAAGGGGCGCTGCCGCGCGGGCTGCCCAGTGGCGCGAACGGGTACTTCTTTCCGATGAGCTCCAAGATCTCCGCCTTGCTGACGAGTTTTTCGGAAGTCCAGTGGTTGACGTTGCCGACATCCATGTACTCGATGAAGCGTAGGTCCAAGCGGCGCAGTCTGGCGTACTCGAGCAGGTCCAAGATTTCGTGATCATTCACCCCGCGCTCGATCACCGCGTTGAGCTTGACCGGGGCTAGACCCGCCTCAATGGCAGCCGAGATGCCCGCTAGAACGGTCGCCACATCGCCGCGCTGAGCCATGCGCGCGAAGGTTGTCGGATTGAGCGAGTCGACGCTGACCGTGACCCGACCCAGCCCGGCGCGCTTCAGCCTTACGGCCTTGTCGGCGAGCAACGAGCCATTGGTGGTCAGGCAGATGTCTTCGACACCACCGACCTGCGCCAGCATCGCCACCAAGTCTTCGAGGTCCGCTCGCAGCAGCGGCTCGCCCCCGGTAATGCGCAACTTGCGCACGCCCAAGCGCGCGAAGACACCTACGAGGCGGCGAATCTCTTCGTAACTGAGGATCTGATCACGGGAGATCCAGTCGTACTGGTCCAGAGGCATGCAGTAGGTGCAGCGGAAGTTGCAGCGGTCCGTGACGGAGATCCGCAGATCCTCCAAGGCACGGCCATGCTTGTCGACCAACATGCGCGGGGCTCAGTAATGCCATTGTACTGGCAGGTCCCGGCTCCGCGCTCAAGGCGCAGCGCCAAGCGGGGTCAGGACCGACGCTTGAAACAGTCCACCGGAATCGCCCAAGATGGAGGTCAGGGCCCAGTGCCGATGCTCGGTTGCAGCGTAAGTTCGGACACAAATCGCGTGCCGCCCGGCAAGGCGGGTATTATGAAGGAACGCGATGATTGACGTCACGCCCAGCGCAACCCGGAAGATCCGCGGGATGCTGGACGCGGACAACCCTGGCGGGTTGTTGCGTCTCGGCGTCATTGGCGGCGGCTGTTCGGGCTTGCAGTACAAGTTCAGGTACGAGCGCTCAGCGCGCCCTGCCGACACGGTCTTCGACGTTGACGACGTGCGCCTGTGCGTTGACCCGAAGAGCTTCCAGTTCCTCGACGGCATGACGCTCGACTATGTCGAAACGCTGCTCGAGCAACGCTTCCTGTTCAAGAACCCGAACGCCGATAAGAGTTGCGGCTGCGGAAAGTCTTTCCAAGTCTGAAGCAGAGGCTCGCCTCATGGAACGCCTGCCTTACAACCGGTGGTACGACACGTTTAACCGTGCCGCGGGCGACCTTTATCCCGGCCGCTACACGCGGGAGTACACGGAGATCCTGGTGGGCACCGCGCAGCGCGTCGGCGAGTTGGCCGCCCGCAAGCAGTCACTGATCGTCGCGCACAACTACCAGTTCCCCGAGTTGCAAGAAGTCGCCGCCGAGGTCGGCGATTCGCTGGGGCTGAGTCGCTACGTGGCCAAGCAGACCTCGCCTCGGGTGGATTTCTGCGGCGTCTGGTTCATGGGCGAGACAGCCAAGACCATCGTCGGCGACCGGGCGAAGGTCTACATGCCGGACAAGCCGGGTTGCTCTTTGGTCGAGTCGATTGACCATGCCCGCGTGCGCGCTTGGAAGCACAAGTTCCCTGATGGCGTCGTGATTTCCTACGTCAACACAGACGCTGCCACCAAGGCGCTCAGCGACTACATCTGCACGTCGCGGAACGCAGCCCAGGTGCTGGATCACGCCGCCGGCCAGAATCCGGGCCGTCGGATCCTGTTCTTGCCTGACAAATTCCTCGGTTCTGTCTCAATCGCCCAGAGCAACGTGGTGGATGCCGCGTTGGTCGATCTGTACGACGGCTGCTGCCATGTGCATGCCAAGATCGGTGAGAGCGCTCTCGAAGAGGCCTTCGAGCGCCACCCTGAGGCGGAACTGCTCATCCACCCAGAGTGCGGTTGCGCATCGCATTGCATGTCGAAAGTCATGCAGGGCAACTCTCCCTACCAGAAAGCGTTCTTCCTCTCCACGGAAGGCATGATCCGCCATGCCGAGGAATCCCAAGCCCATGAGTTCATCGTCGGCACCGAGATGGGCATGGTGTACCGCTTGCGCCGCGAGATCCCAGACAAGACCTTCCACCCGGTCAGCGCAGATGCGGTGTGCGAGTACATGAAGATGAACACAATGGAAAAACTGCTCGATTCCTTGGAGCGGGACCAGATCGAGGTCACCATAGAAGCAGAGACGGCCCGCAAGGCCCAGCTGGCGATCGATCGGATGCTGAGCATCCAGTAATGCCGGCGCCGACGGCGATCAAGTCCCCAACAAAGCCGTCTAGACCAAAACTGTGGGCCAGATCTTGGAATCGCTCGGGACGTACTGTACAAACATTCCCCTGAGGGTCGATTGTGCTTAGCGCACGCCCCTTGTTCCGTCCCGGCGGTTAGCCAATCCGTCTGCAAGCCTTCGAGCAGCAGTACGAAGCCTGCGTCAGATCGTTCGAGTCGAAGCCGTCGGGCCGTGCGCGGGTCGGCCAATGCTTCGCAATACCGGCCCTCGCGTTAGCGGCTGTCCAGCGAACTGCCACAGCCACTCGTCAGAACTAGGGCCGTGTGCGGACTTCGCTACGACCACAGTTAGGCTCTGTGCGAGTGTGAATGCTTCCTTGTCAAACAACAAAGGTCGTGGGGTCGCGGATAGCCTACTTTGCGGCTCTACCCGATACGGTAGGCTCAACTGCGATCCGGCGGCGCCAATCCGCCACTTGCCGCCCGTCCATCCGCAGGGCGTGGGCGGCAGCGCTGTCGATCCGGGCGCGGGCCGGGCACTCGGTCATCTTTGGCCACGCCAGCAGCGGTGTTTGGCGGGTCTCGGCGAATGCGTCGGCGAGAGGCTGGATATCGGTCAGCTGCGGATCTGGGACTAGCAGCGAACGAAGCGAGGCCAGCGCGTAGCGCGGATAGTCGAGCGCCTTGGCCCGACAATGCAGCAGGGTCAGGATGCCGGGAGTCGAGTTCCACCACGCGCACAGTGCCCTCTCGAGCGTGGGGTTTGCAACGACGAGGCGCACGGGCACCCATGCCGAGCCCAGCAGCGGTGTGTCCGCATAGCAGGCTGTGACCCGCACGGTGTTCGTCCGCAACCGATTCGCGAGCAGGAGTCGGCTGGCCTTGGCTGCCAAGATGTCCTTGGCATAGCCTTGCTTATCGGGCCTGGGAACCTCCAGCACGTCCGCTGTCGCTTCCATAGAAACCTGTTGGTCGGTGGGGTGATCCCAGAGGATTGGAGCAGTCCAGCCCACGCCCCTAGGGGCCTGCCCGGGCAGGCGCGGCGAATGCGCGGCCTGACCGGGCATTCGCCCTCGCTTGGGCGGATGCAGGAAGGCATCGCGAACCCGTCGGCCGCTCGGTTCGATGTGGCAGAGCAATTCCGCCGCCGTCAGCCTCGTCCCGGCGAGCGACTCCATGTCGTGCATGGCCTCCGCTAGCGCTGCGTCATTGAACTGGGCCGCGCTCCAATCACCAGCACGGACCCGATGCCACGGCCACTCATATTCAGTGCCCCAGCCACCCAAGTCGGCACAGCGGTTGATAAGGTCTGACAGCAGGATGGCCTCGTGGGCGTCTTGGGGCATGCGCGCCAGTGAGATAAAGCGCGTCGCGATGCGCTCCCTGCCCGGACGGCGGGCTACCAGCAGGGATTCATGAATCGTGGTGTTTTCGGAGAAACTGACGCGCCGCGGATCGTGGCTCGTGACGATCGTCTCGATTTGGAGCCGTTCTGCCAGAAAGCGCCGTTCATCGATTCCCGAAGCAGCTGTCAGCGCGGTAGTAGGCACCACTTCAGCCAGCGTTCCGAAAGCGTCCTTCTTCAGTAACGCATCAGCTAACGGCGAGAAGAACGTCCGCACACTTGTCTGATCGATCGCTTGGGAAGCTAAGGCATCCGGGCCCGCCAGGAAATTAGCGATTTCGATCTCGCGTTCCTGGAGGGGCCGCCGATCGCCTGAGTCGTACTGTCGATTGCGGATATCGTTCCGCGTGAAGGGCGGGTTCATGATCACCAAATCGAACATCTGGGTCAGGGACTCTGTAGGTGCAGCACCGGGCTCAGCACGTTCAGCTTCGAGATCCTCGGCGGTCGGCAACGGTGCCGCGAGGCTGATGATGTCTCGCGTATCCGAGGCAGTTGCCAGCAACTCGAGCGACCCTGCCTTGTACTTCCCGTTCGATTGTGGGCCGTGCTGCATCGTATACAAGTTCATCCGCCGGTAGTCGACACGGGGATTCCCAAGCGTCAAGTTGCAGGCGGCGAGTTGGACGCCATGCCGGTTGATGTCGAGTCCATAGATCACATCTTCGACCAGAGCTAGGTGGAGCAAGTCGAGTTCGGCGTCGGTTCCGGCCGCGGTCTCGTAACGGTCACGAATTGCATGCATCGCCGCCATCAGGAGTGTGCCGGTTCCGCAAGCGGGATCGATCACCTTCAGCTTGGAGAGCGCCTCAACGTCCGACCAATCCACTGTCGATTCGGTGAGCGCAAGCCTAGCAAGGAGCAGCGCAGACACATTGTTCGTGTAGAACGAGCCGTCGTACCTCGCCGAAGACAGCAGACGGTGGTAAAGAGCCCCGGCATGGTCGAACCGTAACGAAGCCAACTCGTCCGCGACGGCGATAGCATTCTCTGCGATCCAGCTCAAGGGACGCGCCAACTCGCCATCGGAGAGTGCGTTCACGACCGCGACAGCGGGGGAGAACACCGGGTGATAGTCAACGGCTAGAATCTCTCTCCACGCCGCACGGATAGCGGGAGGCAAGTCATCAACGCCGGCTCTTGCGGCATCTTCTAACTTTGTGATCTGGCCAAGCTGTTCCACAAGCCGCAGGCGTTGGTGCAAGAGCGCGGCGTTCGAGAGCATCAAGGCCGCAACTAGGGGCGCAGCCTTGAGCTCTGCGTCTCTCTTGGGCAATGCGAGCGCATCGGCTATGGCCCGGGCACACCCTTGCTGCGAAAGGAGCTCGGCCGCTTCACGGACTGTATGCTCGATTGTCTCGGCCACACGACGCCGAGACAAATCAGCATGGCGAAGACTGGAGGCAAGATCGTCGATCATCCCCACGCGCCATGTGGATGATGGTCCGAAGCGCGGCACAGGCGCGAATGCGATCTCGGATTTCGCCAGGGCACCCTGAGTGGCTTTCGACGACAGGGAACCGTCACGCAGGTGTTGCGGATAGCAAACAGCGAACGCAAGTGCCCGAGGTCGGCCCGACAACCTTGAACGTGCCTGGACTTCCGCTTGGCGCCGCTTGGCCTCGGTGTCGCCGACTTTGGCCTCAACGTAAATCTTGACGCTTGGTGTCGTGCCTTCTTGGGTGACCGTGATGTCGATCGCATCGGTCGCTCCGCGAATTTCCGCCGCCGCACTGATGCCATCGTAGTCCTCCAGCAACAACGCGAGATAGGTGTTCGGCGTTTCTTCGCGGAGGTTTGGCATCTAACCTTGTTCGTTTCTAGACTCTCCATTTACAATCGCAGATCTTTCGCAGCACTGTCTATGGGGACACTTCCGGGCTTCCGGCGACTCGCCTGGTGTCTGATCTGACGCCGTAGACTGCGCGGCGGCGTGGGCCCTATGCGACACTCACGTTGGAGCATTTGCATGCCGTTCAAGATTCTCACGCTGACACTCCTTGCAAGCCTGGCCCTTCCCAGTGCCCTCCATGCTCAGGGCCGGACTCCGGCCCGCATGACGCTCGATGACAGGTTGTCCAAGTTGGAGGATCGCCTCTCCGCCATCGAAGATCGCTTCGCGACGCACGAGGAGGGACACACCCGTGAGGAGCAGAAGGACCGGCTCACGTTGGAATCGGAAGCCAAACTCGACCGCTTGGAGGTCAGGGTGATCCAACTGGAGACGCGGCCTGCGGATTGCGACTGCGGCGGAATCGGCAGCCGGGCGCTGCTCGAACGCATCAATTCGCTCGAGCGCCAAGTTTCCCGCCTACGCTCCGCGCGCAATCGCTAGAATACAGAACCATGCGAAACAGAATCACGGCAGCAGTTTGTGCGCTTGTGCTCATTGGCTGTGGGCCCGGGGTCACCTACTTGGACGAGTCGCGCCAAGCCACGGGCGTGAAGGTCGGGGAGGTGACCTCCGACTCGGCAATCATCTGGACGCGTGTCACAGAGTCCGCCGGGCGCAGGACGGATGGCACTGTGATTCGCGGCCGTCCGGAAAAGACCGAGCCCGGCGAGGAGATCGTACAACTTGATCCGCGCGACCTTCAGGGGTCGGTGGCGGGAGCGGAAGGCCGGGTGCGCCTCCGTTACGACGACAACTTGAACTTCTTCAATCCCGTCGAAACGCAGTGGACTGAGGTCAGGGCCGAAAGCGACTTCACCCACCACATTAAGTTAGATGGGCTGAAACCTTCAACCGTCTACTATTTCGAGGTCGAGACTAGCAGCGTCGACGGAACCGTCGTTCACAAGCCCGTCAACGGGCGCTTCGAGACAGCCCCTCCACCGAACCAATACGCCGACGTGATGTTTACAGCGGTCACTGGCCAAGCCAACCGCGACCACGACGCCGAGGACGGGTTCAAGATCTACAAGTCGATGCTGGACCTGACTCCAAAGTTCATCGTGCCAACAGGCGACACTGTGTACTACGACAGCGACGCCCCGCTCGCAACCTCCATCGAGCTAGCACGGTTCCATTGGCACCGCATGTACAGCTTCCCATCGTTGGTCAGGTTCCACCTCAGCGTGCCCGGCTATTGGGAGAAGGACGACCACGATTCGTACCACAACGACAACTGGCCCGGCATGTCTCGCGAGTACATGGGAACGTTCAGCTGGGAGCAGGGCCTTCAGGTCTACGCCGAGCAGGTGCCCATGAGCGACCTGCCGTACCGCACATTCCGGTGGGGGAAGGGTCTACAGGTTTGGATCGTCGAGGGTCGTGACTTCCGGTCTCCCAACAGAATGGCTGACGGGCCGGACAAGAGCATTTGGGGCAGCCAGCAAAAGAGTTGGCTCATGGACACGCTACTGGCCAGCAACGCCGACTGGAAAGTCCTGGTCAGCCCGACCCCGATCGTAGGCCCGGATCGCTCCAACAAGGCTGACAACCACGCTAACGAGGCTTTTCAGCACGAGGGCGACGAGTTCAGGGGCTGGGCCGCCGCGAACCTGCCGGACAACTTCTTCATAGTGTGCGGAGACCGCCACTGGCAGTACCATTCGGTGCACCCCGGCACGGGTGTGCAGGAATTCTCCAGCGGACCGGCCACGGACGAGCATGCGGGCGGCACGCCCGGCGAGGACGCGGAGTATCACCGCTTCCACCGGGTGGCGGGCGGCTTCGTTTCGGTGTCCGCGACCAAGACGCTGAGCGCCTCCACGATTGCCTTCCGGCTGCACAATGTGGACGGCGGTGTCGAGTACGAGTGGTCGAAGTCGAAAGAACTCTAGGGCGGGTCGAGCGCGGTAGGCGCAGGCCCAGCAGTCAGACGCTGCCTGCCGCAAGGCCCAAGGAGCGCGTGATGCGGGAGAACACGCCGGAAATCGACTTCGTAGCGTCAATCTGAACGAGCATGCCGAGTTCTTCGTAGATCTTTAGGATTGGCTTGGTGCGCCGATGGTAGTTGGCTATGCGACGGCGCAGGACGTCCGGGTTTGTGACGGCCCGCTTGGTGTAACCCGATCCCCAGCCCTCCTTGCCGCGTGCCATGACGCGCTCGAACACAGCCTCGTCGGGGGCGTCGAGATAGACGACGCGGTCGATGTCCCAGTTTTGCCGGAGGAACTCGGCATGCGCCTTGTTGCGCGGAAAACTGTCCAGCACAAAGCCATAATTCCAGTCGTGCTGGTGCAACCGCCGCCGGACGAGGTCCATGACGATCTCGTCTGGGATCAGGTTGCCGCTGTCCAAGATCTGCGCGATATTCGCGGCCAGCTTGGTACGGTGCTCGAGGTGCCAGCGCACGATTTCGCCGATCGAGATGTGAGCGAAATCACAGTGCGTCGCGAGCATGCGGCTCTGGGTGGACTTCCCCGATGCCTGCGGGCCGATGACGATGTACTTGTGCACAGCGGATCGAGGGAAAAGCACCGACAGCCAGCCGGGGCAAGCTTCGAGTCTACCGCACGGCGCGCTCCTGTTGCCAATCCTGCACCGAACTGCCGGAGGAACTTGGTACCGGGCGGACGCGAACTTGCGGCAATCGGCAACAACCACCCGATTCGGGCCCGGAACGCGAGAGCGCATTCAGGATCCACCCAAGCTGAAGTCAATCTCCATCAATGGGTTACCAATCTTCCAGCCGAATCCTGACGCGATAGTTCATGGCAAGGTGAATGGCACGGAAATGGTATGACTGCTGGCACTTGACACGGCGGGTCATGCCGGAAATGGAGCGCTCCAAGATTTCGCCCTCGCAACCGAGGCCGCTGCGTGACCTGTTTCCGAAGTCAACGCCCCCGAGGATTGCACTTGGGAATACGATCTGAAGAGCGAGAACAGGTAGACATGTGATCGCGATGAATCCATACTAAGAGCATGGCTACGATGATTCAAGTGCGCAACGTGCCGGACGAAGTGCATCGCAAGCTAAAGAGCAGAGCTGCCCTTGCTGGCATGTCACTTTCGGCGTACGCGCTGGCCGAACTGCAAAGCAGCCTCGATCGACCAACGACCGACGAGCTGATGCAGCGGCTGAGGGCCAGGGTCCCGGTATCGGTGCGTCCGAGCCCGGCAGACGCGATTCGTGAGGAACGCGAGCTCCGGTGATCGTGCTCGATGCATCGGCCGCTCTGGAACTCCTGCTGGTCACGTCGGCTGGCGAGACTGTCGTGCGAATGGTCAGTCGGCCGGGCGAAACGCTCCACGCGCCGCATTCGATCGATCTCGAAGTTCTGCAGGCAGTCCGCCGCTTTGTTCGGTCCGACCAGCTAACGCCTGCCCGCGCGGCGCAAGCCTTGGAGGACTTCGCCGCTCTGAGGGTCCAACGCTACGGTCATCTAGCACTCGCCACCCGGATTGGGGAACTCCGGGAAAACGCGACGGCGTATGACGCGGCATACTTGGCCCTGGCCGAAGCGCTTCCGGGAACGCTGCTCACGTGCGACGCCGCGCTGGCGAGCGTGCCTGGAAGCTACGCACGAGTTGCAGTGGTTTGAATCACCGGAGCCCAGATTGCCGAGGCTCGACTAGCAGCTGGGTGACACGGTGACGCTTGGTCTTTGACCGGCCCCAACAGCGCCGTGTCGTTGAGGGACTCGCCGCGACCGGTTGGAAAGACGACCGAACTACCGTTCGCGAACAGATCCTAGCCTCGCGCACCTGTTCTGCTCGCTCGCACCGTGGCACTCCAGCCTTTCTCCGCAGCGCCGGGACGGCCCACCTATGACCTGCCCAAACCGGCATTCGGCGGAGCCGTGGGCTGCTTGGGATAATCGGGGACCGCAAAGGGGATCACAGTATGGGAGCAGAATCACCGGCGTTTGCAGTGCTGGGCGCGGGAGCCGTGGTCACGGCCCGGCACCTCCCCGCCCTGCGCGCCATCGGGGGGCGGGTGCTGAGCGTGTTCGACCCCGCGGGCGACGCCGCCCAAACCGCGGCGGATTCATTTGAGATTCCGCTCGTGGCGAAGACCTTCGAAGAGGCCATCGCCGCGCAGGGCGTCGACGCGGTGCTGATCGCATCCCCGAACTCCTACCATCGGGAACAGGCCGAGCATGCCTTTGCCCTAGGCCGACACGTGCTCTGCGAAAAACCACTGGCACTCACCCTAGAAGACGCCAATGCCATCTCCGTAGCTGCGGCGCGGGCCCAACGCGTGCTTCAAGTGGGGTTTCACCACCGCTTCAGCGCTGAGCAGCTCTGCGTCAAGGGATTGCTGCGCCACGAGGTCTTGGGCGAAGTGCGAGCATTCAGCGGAAGCATCTCCGAACCGCTCGAAATGGTGCCTGGCGGTGTGCAGAACTACCGCTTCGACGCCAAGCAGGGGGGCGGTTTCACCCTGATCGACCTCGGCCAGCACCGCTTGGACCAGATGCGGGATCTGCTGGGCGAATTCAGCAGTGTCTCTTGCGAAATGGCCTCCGTCCTGGACAGCCACCACATCGACGACAGCGTCGCTCTCAACCTCAAGATGGAGTCTGGCGCGATTGGGTCGCTCGGCTGGCACCGCTTCTCGCGCGCCTTCACGTCCCCGCTGATGCTGTACGGAACCAAGGCGACGCTCGGCTGCTCGGCATTCATCACCGGGCCGTTTCAATCGGCGCCTGTCTCGGTCTATCTGGAGGGCGCACCTGAATCAGTCCTGCCGCCGGAGATGTTGGCTTGGGCCAGGCCCGCAAAGTGGTGGGGCGGCTTGGAGGCTGGCTGGATCGACCTGTGGCCGCCTCGCCAAAACACGTTCGAAGAGCAGTTTCGCAGCTTCTTCCGCACGGTCTCGACGGGCGGAGCGCCGGTCGCGGGCGGCGGCGACGGCTTCAAGGCGGTCGAGATCGTGCAAGGCGCCTATCGCTCGTTCCGCGAAAGGCGGTCGATCACTCTCCCTCTCGAGGACCTCGAGCACGAACCGCCACCTCAGTGGTAGCGCTACGAAGACCGGACCGGCACCAAGCTGTCAGTGCTGAAGCCGTCCCCCGCGCCGTCGGTCAGCGGCACATCCAAATCCGCCTCGACCGCAACGCAACTTGCGCTGTCGCAAGCTTGCGCTCGCACGGTCACACTGGCGGAGTCGCCCGAGGTGCGCTCCACCTCGGCCGCGAGCGTCGAAGTGCCTTCGAATCCGTAGGAGTACCAGCGCAGTTCAGGCTGCGAAAAGTCCTCCGGCTTGGTCTGATACCAGCCGCCGACGACCTTCAAGCCCCCCGAGACTTGCACCTCGGTGTTTTGCTCCACACCCAGCGACATCTTGCCGGCCAAGGCTTCCTTGGCGCGCCGCTCGTTGTCCATCGCGTAAACATGCCAGCCTTCGATGGCCTGAATCTCCACCACCAAGTGCTCGCCGGTCAGCTTGGCGCGACAGGTCACGAGCGCGTTCCCGGCCGCGTCGGTTGCTTCTGCCGGGGCCGACCATCCCCCGGCCCAGAGACTCGCGGCGAACAGGGCCGCAATAGCGACGCGCAATCCGATCGTCATTTCCTGAAACTCATCCTCGTGGTCTTGAGCGACATCTCAATGCGCTCGTCTCCTCGCAGCACCTGCAGGGTCAGCTCTGACCCTGCCTGCCTGCGCAATTTGATGTGGAGCTCGGCGGTGTTGGCGACCTCGTCCCCAGTCTGGCCCTCGACACCATAGATGACGTCGCCGATCTGGAGTTGGTGACTCCCCAAGATGTCCGCCAACGAATCAATCGCAACCACGCGGCTAGCAAAGCCGCCTTCGTCCAAGCCCAACGAGCACTTCTCCTCGTCAGCCAACGGCTCGGACCGGAAGTAAACCCGCGGGTCGACGGAGAGATTCCTATAGGTCAGGTCGGTGTGCCACCAGAATCGTGGCAGGTTGACAGACAAGTCGAACAAGGCACCGTCGCGCTCGACCGTGACCTCGGCCTGGGTCGCATTGTGAGGCACCTTGCCGTACTCCCACTGGAAGTCGCCGAACGTCCAGACGTCGATGCCGTTCAAACGGCGGATTACGTCGCTCGGTCGCAGGCCTGCCTGGCCGGCGGCACCGCTGGTGCTGGCAATCCCCAAGCCTTTGGGCACGTCGAGTTCGATCCCAAGCTTGCGGATGTCAGGTGCCCGATGCAAGTCTCTGAGCTTGTCGAGCGTGCCGTCCAACTCGCGCTGAACGTTCTCCAGGTCACCAATCAGGTGGCACTCCACACACCGTCCGCGCTCCACGGTGCGCTCGAAGAGCGCGGGGATGTCTCGCGGATACTTCGGTGCCGGCGCAGGCTTCGGCGCGAGTTCGCCGGCTAGGTACCTCCGATGCAGTTCCAGCCCCTGCTCCAGCGCAAGCTCCAAGCTCTCAAGGTTGAGGTAGGCCGTCGCCGAGCGCACGTCGCGCCCGCCGTAGCGCAGGTAAAGCTGCTCGTCCGCATTCAACACGAAAAAGTACAGCGTGTTGTAGCGGTCGTAGTCGAACAGCCCGATATTGATCCCGTCCATGCGGGTGATGCGTGCCGTCACATACTGCTGCAGCAGCTTGCCCCGCTTTGTGTTGTCCTCGGTCAGCACCACCTGTGCGTCAAATGCCCTGCCAGCCCTTCAAGGGGCGCAGCGGAACTCGAGAAAGATCGGCTTGCCCGTCTTGCGCGCCTCCTCGATGGCTTCGTCGTAGCGCTCGATCCACGTCACCGCATCTCTGGCGAAAGAGGGTTTTTGTTGCAATCCTGTTGCAGCAATGACCAGAACAGCGGCGCAGAGAAACCCCTTTCGACGCGTGTGCGCAAACGGGCGGTGACGGGAAAAGCAATTAAACACTACGGGTTACCTCCACGTAGACAAGGCGCTTTCGGCTTCTATTGTCAAAGTCTAGCAGAATCACCTGCTGCCACGTCCCGAGTTGCAACTGGCCCCCATCAATCGGCACAGACAACGATGGCTTCATCAGCGCCGCGCGCAGGTGCGCGAAGCCGTTGCCGTCGCCCCACGCCTCGTTGTGATGGTAGCGCGCGTCCATCGGAGCAATCCGCTGCAAGGCATCCTTGAGGTCTCGCAACGCCCCCGGCTCGAACTCAATTGTGGACAGCGCGGCCGTCGACCCTTGCACGAACACATGCGCCACCCCCTGCGCAACGCCGGTGCTCGCCACGGCGCTGCGCACCTGCGACGAGATGTCGACGATGTCCGTGAAACCCTTGGTGTGAACGGAGAACTTCAAGTCATGCCCCCGTCCCTTCCGGGCGCGTCGCGTCGAGCAGCGCCGCGACGAGTTCGTGCTCCTGGGATTCGGGCACCGTTCGCAAATCCAGCAGCACGCGGTTCTTTTCGACGCGTACCACGACGGGCGGGCTGTGAGCGCGCAAGCAGCTCTCGAGAGCCGCCGCCGTGAGTCCGGGCCGCCCTTCGATGGCCACCAGCGGTGACGGCACCTTCTGCATCGGCGTGGACCCGCCCCCCAGCAGGGATTCCCCCGCAATCACCTCGCACCCGGCGACGCCATGGTCCGCTAGCCTCTTTGACAACTGGTGGGCCCTCGCGCTGAGAATCTGGGCAGGCAGCCGCAGGAACCGCAGGGCCGGGATCTCGTCTTCCCGTCCGGCCAAGTACGAGTGCAGCGTGGCTTCGAGGGCAGCCAAGGTCAGCTTGTCCACGCGGAGTGCCCGGAATAGAGGATTTCGTCGTATCCGCGCGACAAGATCAGCGTCTCCGGCAATGATGCCTGCTTGCGGCCCGCCTAGGAGCTTGTCGCCGGAGAATGTGACCAAATTCACCCCGCCCCTGATGCTCTGGGCCACGGGCGGCTCGCCCTCAATGCCCTCCGCGAGCTCGTCGGTGAGGCAGCCGCTGCCCAAGTCCTCGATCAGCGGCAGCGACGCGGACCTAGCCAGGGCGACAAGCTGTTCGACCGTGGGGCGACCCGTAAAGCCCACTTGCTTGAAATTGCTCGGATGGATGCGCAGCAGCGCTCGGGTCCGCTCGCCTAGCGCGTTGCGGTAATCGTCCAGGTTGGTCCGGTTGGTCGAGCCAACCTCGCGAAGACGCGCCTGGGATGCCTCGAGAATGTCGGGAATCCGGAAGCCATCACCTATTTCGACCAGTTCACCGCGAGAAACGATCACCTCCCCGTCGCGGACCAATTCGTGCAGCACGAGGAATATTGCGGCCGCGTTGTTGTTGACGATCAAGGCCGGAACACCGAGCAGGCGTTGCAGCAGCGAACCGCAATGTACGTCGCGCTTGCCGCGCTGTCCTTTGCCGATGTCATATTCAAGATTGCAGTACCCGCCGGCAATCGAGGAGATGGCATCCACCGCGGGCTGTCCGAGAGGGGCGCGCCCAAGGTTGGTGTGCAAGATCACGCCGGAGGCGTTGATGACCGGCCGCAAACTGCTCTTGCTAAGGCGTTGCACCAACCCTTCCACCCTAGCCTCGACGGCTCGCAGGGGATCCCCATAGTCCGACGGTTTGTCCATGAGCAGCGATTCCCGCAGTTCCCCGATCGCCTCCCGCACCAAATCCGCCACGCGCTCGCGCGGCAAGCTATCCAGCCAGGCCGCAGCCGCTTCTGACTGCAGGACTTGGTCCACTGCGGGCAAGGAGCGGAGCAGAGCCGCGCGGTCCCCGTTTCTTCTGCTCATGTGGTCAATCCGGGATCCGCGGGATGCTGCGCCAAGATGCGCTATCCGACTTGCATCGCGGCCGGGGGCGAACTGCCGTCACAGTCTTACAACTGGTGCCAAGTCCGTCGCCGCCTACGGCGGAGCATTCGCCGTCGGCTCGTTCGGAACGGCGCCGTCCGCTTGGAACCGCGCATTCAATTTAGCACGCCGTACCGCCACCGCAACCATGGCCCGTACCGCGGGAAGACTGGAATTGGGCTGCCGACATGGGAGCTATACTTGCTCTGTGACTCGCCGGTCCTTCATGCTCTCGGCCGCCGCAGCCGCCGCGGCGCCGCTACCCTTCCCCGTCATCGACACGCACATCCATCTGTTCGATCCCGAGCGCCCGGGTGGAATTCCCTGGCCGCCCCCTGACGACCCGATCCGCTCCAAGCCCACCTATCCAGACCGTTTTCGCTCGGTTTCGAGTGCTCAGGGCGTCACCGGAGCCATCGTGGTGGAATGCAGCCCCCGCATCGAGGACAACCAGTGGGTCTTGGACATCGCCGCCGAAGACCAATCCGTGGTGGGCTTGGTGGGCTTCCTCGACGCGGGAAAGGCCGGCTTTGGCGCCGACTTGGAACGCTTTGCCAAGAACCCGCTATTCCGCGGGATTCGCTACGGCAACCTCTGGGGCCGCAACCTTGTCGAACAGCTCGGCAATTCCCGCTTCATTGATGACATGCGGCTCACGGCCGAGGCCGGCTTGTCGCTCGACACGGCCAATCCGAACCCAGAACTGCTCGAGGGCATGCTGCGGCTTTCCGACCGCGTGCCCACCCTCCGCATGGTCGTGGACCATTTGCCCAAGATCCAGGTGCAGGATTCACAACGGCCCCGCTACGAGCGGATCCTTGCCGAGTTCTCGGACCGACCCGAGACGTACGTCAAGATTTCGGCAGTCCTGCTGAATCGCGCCGGCCGGGTCTCTTACGACTTGGCGGAATATCGCGCCACCATCGACCAGATCGCCGACGCCTTCGGCGAGGACCGGATCCTGTTTGGGAGCGACTGGCCGAACAGCGACCCGCTAGGTTCCTACGCCCAAGTGATCGGCATCGTCCAAGAGTACTTCGCCAGCAAGAGCCGCGAGCAGCAGGAAAAATACTTCCGGCTCAACAGCAAGGCAGCCTATCACTGGATCGAGCGCTAGTGGCGGAGCACACCTGCCGTGGCTCTTGTGCCGACAGGTGCCTGCAGACGAGCCGGGATCGCGGAAAATGGTAGCCGCGTGATCGACTCGCGTTTCATTCCCCACGCCGTCGCGGTCCTCGCCCTCGTAATGGGTGCCGCGCCGGCAACTGCCAAGCCGAATTTGGTCATCTTCCTGTCTGACGATCACGGGGCGATCGACAGCGCCCCCTACGGCGCAGGGGACGTGCGAACCCCGAACATGACGCGTCTGGCATCCGCAGGCCTGCTGTTCGAGAAGGCGTTCGTGAACTCGCCGGCCTGCGCCCCGAGCCGGGCAACCCTGCTGACCGGGCTGTATCCGGCCCGTCACGGTGCAGAAGCAAACCACGCCAAGCCCCACGCCGACTTGCGCAAGCTGCCCTCGTTTCTGCAGGAACTCGGCTACGAAGTCGTTGCCTTCGGCAAGGTCGCCCACTACCGCTACACCAAGGACTACGGCTTTGACCACTTCGCCCACGACAGCTTTCACGAGCATGCCGCCATCCCGGCGGCCATCGAGTTCATGCAGCAGCGCACCAGCGACGAGCCGCTGTGCATCTTCGTCGGCTCGAACTGGCCGCACGTGCCATGGCCGATGGACCAAACGATCTACGCGGCCGACCAGGTCCTGCTGCCCCCTACCTTCGTCAACACCCCCGAGACCTTGGCTGCGCGCGCCCGCTACTACGCGGCGGTGGAATACATGGACGACGAACTCGGCCGAGTCTACGATGCGGCGCGGTCGAAATTCGGTGACGACATGTTCTTCCTGCACACCAGCGACCATGGCCTGCAGATGCCTTTCGGCAAGTGGAACCTTTATGACGCGGGCGTGCGAACAGCGATGATCGCCGTCTGGCCGAACTTCGTCGCAGCCGGTAGCCGCACCGATGCCATGGTGCAGTGGATGGACATCCTGCCCACGCTCGTGGAACTGGCCGGGGGAGACCCGCCTCGCGACATCGACGGGCGGTCGTTCGCGCCAGTGTTGCGCGGCGAGGCGGATTCCCACAGGAACGAGATCTACACCACGCACAGCGGCGACCGCGACTTCAATGTGTTTCCGATGCGGTCCGTCCGAACTGCCGAATGGAAGTACATCCGCAACCTACACCCGGAATTTCAGTTTGCGACGCACATCAACCGGGGAGGGCTCCGCTCCGGCCGACGCTACTGGCCCTCCTGGCTAGAAGCTGCCGAGCATGACCGCGAGGCGCTGGGCGTCGTGGACCGCTATCGCAGACGACCAGCCGAAGAACTCTTCTACGTAGCGAACGACAGCCACGAGCAGCACAATCTGGCGATGGACCCTACGTTTTCTGGCAAGCTGGCGGCAATGCGCGACCTACTCAACAAGTGGCTCGAGCAGACCAGGGATCCCCTCGCAGTGTTCGGCAACCCCCTGTTGCACGGCGAGGAACCGACCATGATCGAGTAGCACATGCGAGTCCTCCCCGGCATAGCGATCCTGTTGGCAGCCTGCCTCGCGGGGCAAGCCCAATTGCCGGACCGTGAACGGACCAACGTGGTCCTGATCTATATCGACAACGTCGGCTGGGGCGATCTCGCCTGTTATGGCAATCCCGTGATCCGCACCCCCAACATGGACCGGTTGGCGACGCAAGGGGTGCGCCTGACCGACTTCTACATCCCGACATCCTCCTGCTCGCCCTCGCGGGGTGCGCTGCTGACCGGGCGCTACCCGGACAGAAACGGTTTGACGCACCAGCTTTCTGTCCAAGAGAACTGGACAGGCATTGGCCTACCCCATGCCGAGAAGCTGCTGCCCGAGATCATGCGCGAGCATGGCTACGCGACCGGCGCGTTCGGCAAGTGGAACATCGGCTTCGCCGCGGGCAGCCGTCCGACCGACCGGGGGTTTGACGAGTTCATCGGCTGCATTTCGGGCAATTGCGATTACTACACCCACGTCTACAACGGTCGCTTGGACATGCACGTAGGCACCGAGCCCAAGCGCATCGAGGGCTATTCGACGGATATCTTTGCCGACGCTGCTGTCGACTTCATCCGGCGCAGCGCCGACAAGCCCTTCTTCCTGTTCGTGCCCTTCAACGCCGCGCACTACCCCAACCGCAAGAACAAGGCTGCGGGCCAGCCGTTTCTGTGGCAGGCGCCCCCCGAGCTCTTCGAGGCCTACGGGTACTTGCCCCGCACCACCGTGGCCGAGGAGGGCTACCGCGCCGTGATGACTGCGCTGGACGCCGGCGTGGGACGGGTCTTGCAGCAACTCGACACCAGCGGGCTGGCAGAGCGGACGCTCGTGATGCTGGCTTCTGACAACGGCGCTTGGGTAGGACCGCGCAAGCCCGAATTGGAGGTAGCCTCCAACGCACCCTTCCGCGACGGGCGCACCTCGGTGTACGAGGGCGGCGTCCGCACCCCGTGCATCATCCGCTGGCCGGGCGTACTCCCCGCGAACACAGTGGCGCGCGAACCCTTGGTCAACATGGATCTGTTCGTGCTGGCCCTGGGGGCCGCGGGCATCGAGGCACCCTCCGACCGCGTCATCGACGGGCGTGACCCGTTGCCCGTTCTCCGTGGCGAAGCGAGTTCGCCCCACCGCAACATCTATTTCCGCTACCGAGACATCGGCGGCCTGCGCCAAGGTCGCTGGAAACTCGTCCGACCTTCCCCGACAGCCCCGGTCGAACTGTACGACCTGCAGACCGATTTCGCAGAATCACGCGACCTAGCCGAAGAGCGCCCCGCTTTAGCACGTCGGCTCTTGGGCGAGTTCAGCGACTGGCTCGCCGACGTGCGACAGGGGCACTGAGGTCCCGCCTTCATACTGCCGGGCGGTCAGAAACAAGAATGTTCAATGTTGAAAGCCGAAGTGAGAGTTAGACAAGCCACGGTGAATGATCTGGAGTTGATCGTGCCCCTATTCGATGCTTACCGCCAGTTCTATCGTGAGCCGGCGGACCCGGAAGGAGCTCGACAATTTCTGCTGCGACGATTCGAACACAACCAGTCCGTCATATTCCTCGCGTGCGATGGCCTGTCCGCTGTCGGGTTCACGCAGTTGTATCCCAGTTTCTCGTCCACGGCGATGGCTCGGATATTGATCTTGAACGATCTGTTTGTCATGGCCCGGACGCGTAGAAGGGGAGTTGGCGCCGCCCTGCTCGATGCGGCTGCTAGGTACGGGCGAGCCATCGGTGCTACCCGTCTCGCACTGTCCACCGAAGTCGCAAATACCACGGCGCAGAAATTGTACGAAGGCTGTGGGTGGCAGCGCGACACCACGTTCTGTTCCTATCAGCTTGCCCTCTGAGCTTCGGCCGAGCAAGGATCGGGGCAGGTTGGCCGCCTGCACGCCTGTCGCGATCGGTGCGTGATGTGTGCCGTCGAGAGGAGCGTGTTCGCGGCTGGTGCGAATCCTGTGCGCCAGCCGTTGTTCCAGATGGGCCCCGCAACCAGTTCGTAGCGCCTTGCCCGGGAGTGCCGCATTCCACCGCCGCAAGCCATCTGAAGTAGGCCCCCATCGGCCCACAGATCTACGCGGAAACGAGCGCGGCGAGCCGAGTCTGGACGCCATCCGGAACGGACAAGAACTCGATTCAATTGGCGCAAACCTCCGGGTCGCCGAGGTAGCAGCGGGCCTCAAGAGAATACTGATCTAGGGCGGAAGTCCGCATTGAAGTTGTGAAGATGGGGTAAAGGGCGAGAGGGCGAGAGGGCGAGGAGACAAATTGACTTCCCTCGGGCCAAGGGTTAGAATGCGGTCTTAGCTTCGGTGGTTGTGGGAATAGGACACATAAGGAAGGGGTCATCATGAATAATCCACGAAACTGGGCGATCCGCATCGGCGGCGTCGCTCTCGCACTGGTCTTGACCGTCGGCGCTGCCTGGGGCCAGGACCAGAGCCGTCTCACTGGGTCTGTGCTCGACACGACAGGAGCGGCAATTCCAGGTGCTCGACTGATTTTGAGCAACACCGCTACGGGCGTCGAGACGACCGCAGAGAGCAACGAGTCGGGCGTCTACATCTTCCCGTACGTCGCTCCCGGCGAATACATCTTGCTGACCGAGGTCGACGGTTTCAAGACCTCGAACCAGACGGGCATCGTCCTGGAGACGGGCACAACGGGCACGATCAACGTGCAGATGGAGATCGGCGAGCTGACAGAAGTGATCACGGTCGAAGCGACGACTCCGCAACTGGAAGCGGCTACGTCTTCCGTCGGGCAGTTCATCGAGCGGGAGACAGTGTTCAACATGCCGTTGGTCAGTCGGCGCAGCGCCTCCCTTGTGCGCCTGCTCGGAAACATCTCGTACCGCTCAGAAGACGGCGGCGAGCAGATCCCGAAGTTTTCCATGGCGGGAGGGCGGTCGCAGAACCAGATGTGGACGCTCGATGGCTCGGTGGTCCAGAACATGGCCATCGGGACGCAGCAACTGGGACTCAACCCGCCCGCGGAGTCTCTCCAGGAGTTCAAGGCGGAGGCCAGCAACTACTCCGCCGAGTTTGGACGAGCTGGCGGCGGCTTCATTCTCATGACAACCCGCAGCGGGACCAACGATTTCCACGGCGCAGTCTACGAGTTCTTCCGCAACAACGCGATGGACGCCCGGCCGTTTTTCGCGCGCGAGACAGCGCCGCTGCGCTACAACATCTTTGGCGGTTCGTTCGGAGGGCCCGTAAAGAAGAACAAGTCGTTCTTCTTCTTCAACTACGAAGGCGCGCGACGGCGCGACGGCGTCACCTACTCCGGTGACGACGTCCCGCACATTCCGGAGAAGAGCGGCGATTTTTCCAATCGCGCGGGGCTAACGCTGAACGATCCCATGGGAGGGACGTTTCCGCAGAACATGATTCCCGCCAGCCGGATCGACCCACTTGCCGCCCAGCTCATCCAGCTGTACCCGGATCCGAACGTAAGCGGGCGCGACCTCTCAAGGGCCCCAGCGAACAATTACGTGAACAATGCCTCCAACGCGCTGAGCCAGAACTACTACACCGTCAAGTGGGATCACAACGTCTCCGACGCTGACCGGGTCTCGGTTCGCTTCATGCATGTGGCCGCTCCGCAAGAGATTCCCGGCGTCTATCCGCAAGACTTCGCCGATCCGCGGGCCGGAATCCGCAAGAATCGGCACCACAACACCACCTTCAACTGGATCCACAATTTCTCCCCGACCATGATCAACGAGTTCCGCTTCAATTGGGGCGATCGACTCCACATCAACCGGTCCGCGGCGCGGAACTCCGGCAAGAACGGGGAATTCGGCATCGGGGGGGTCAACCCGGAATCCTTCGCTCGCATCAACGTCAATGGACTGACACCACTCGTGCCGGGCAACCAAGAACGCATCCAGACACCGATCCGTACGATCGAGATCAACCAGAACCAGACCCTGATCCGGGGCGACCACCAGATCAAGTACGGCTTTAATTGGCGCTACTCGCGGAACATTGACGATCAGAACAACCGCACGGGCGGCCAGTTCGTATTCGGCAATCGCGCGACGGGTGTCGGCACGGCCGAGTTGCTCCTAGGGCACGTCGGCTCGGGAGACATCAACGACGCGGACATCTTGGACCGCAGGACAGACTATTTCGGCTTCTTCGTGCAGGACGATTGGAGGGCGACTTCAAAGCTTACGCTCAATATTGGGCTGCGCTATGAGGTGGACACGCCCCTTTGGGATCGCAACAATCGGCTGAACGGCTTCGACTGGGACCAGATCAACCCGATCTCCGGCCTTCCCGGAGTGGTGACCTTCTTCGGGCGAGACGGCTTGGGGAAGTATTCACACGACACATACTTCGGGGCCTTGGGACCGCGCTTCGGCCTGGCCTACCAGCTTGGAGAGAGCACCGTGATCCGCAGCGGCTATGCCATCAACTACTACGGCGCCTACCGCGGAGCGGTGCCGAACGCGTTCTCGCTCGGATTTAGCACGCAGGGAAACTTCACCTCTCCCGACGGCGGATTCACGCGTGCCTTCAACCTCGTGGACGGCATGCCGCCGACGGCGGCATCCGAGCTGGGCCCCGGCTTTGGATCGGTGGAATTCGGCGAACGCCCGCAGGTCTCCCCGCAGTTCTTCCGCAAGGGCCACCGCAGCGCGATGGTGCAGCAGTGGAATTTCGGAATCCAGCATCAGTTGCCGAGCCAGTACCTCATCGAAGCGACCTACCTCGCCAACATGGGCCACCGGCTCGGAGGTGCCAACACGAACTGGAACCAGATCCCGCTAGTCAACGGGCGCGGACCGGAGCGCCAGTCGCAGCAGCTGCGACGGTTCCCGACCTTCAACAACGTCAGCCAAAGATCTGCGGACTGGGGGAATTCCGCCTATCACGCGGGCAACCTGAAGATCGAGAAACGATACTCCGGCGGCTTCAACTTGCTCATGAACTACACGTGGTCGAAGTACCTGGACGACGTCGAGGCCGGTTCCGAGCTTTCTGAGTTCCAAGGCAACCGCGAGCAACACTCCGAGTTGCGGCACCTCGACAGGTCTTACTCGGGCAGTGACATCCGGCACCGCGTGGCACTGAGCTCGGTCTACGAGTTGCCCTTCGGCGAAGGCCGCAAGTTCAACATCGACAACGCCGTTCTTGACGGAATCGTTGGCGGCTGGGGGATTGGGGTCATCACCGAATTCCGGACCGGATCGCCCTTTGTTGTGATCGAGAACCGCAACACAAGCAACGCGTTCTCGGCCAGCCAGCGCCCGAACATTCTCGGCGACCCGGTCGAGCTGTCCACTTGGCGCAGCGACGTCAAGGGTGGGACATTCTTCGACACGGCATTGTTCGAGGCACCGGGAAGGGGCGTGTTCGGCAATTCTCCGGGGTCCATGTGCTGCGGCCCAGGCCTCGCCAACATCGATTTCTCGGTACACAAGTGGTTCGACTTCACCGAGAGGCATCGCCTGCAGTTCCGGGCTGACTTCTATAACTTCCCGAATCACCCGCAGTTCGCCAATCCCGAGGAGCGGCGCGGACGAGGAGGATTCGGGATGATCTCAAGCACTTTGCGCGGAACGGGCGGGCGCGTGTCCCAGCTTTCGCTGCGGCTGGAGTTCTAGCACCGCCCCCACAGCGTATCTTCCGGGGTCGCCGGCATTGCCGGCGGCCCCTACTCATGTGTATGCTCTCCAGCTGCGGCACGGGGTTCGGGACGATTCGCGAGATCTCTACCTCAAAAGCGAACCGCAGACTTCACTGGCCGGACACTCCGAGGAACACCGCCTGCAACCGGCGCCGGGCCAATCCAAGACCTCTCCGGCTGGCGGAACTGCGTCTCGGTATTCGCTGCTCAGGAACAACTCGCGCAGCACGCCTGCAGCGCTGCTCCCAACTGCAGCCGGCAATCCCCCGCAGGCCTTGGTTGCTCATCAACTGCTAGTAGTGGATCGTCGACTCGATCATCCCGCCAAGGTGCTTTCCAGCAGGCCAATCTCGAACGGCCTCAACACCACTTCCACAAGAGCTCTGGACAATAGCTGTGCGTGAACTTGGTTCAGGTAGCCGCGGAAGGGATCAAAGCCTTACCAGAGGGCGTATCCCTGCAAGTCCACTCCGCCGACAGTCCCAGTCGCCAAGAACGCCGGCAGGATAGTATCATGGGCCAGTGAACATCCGCACACCCAGACAAGGAGCCATGCCCATGTTTCGAGCAGCCGCTGTTCTCGTTGCCCTCGCGACCGCACTTCCCGCGGCGGCACAGATCTTCCCCGATGAGAACCTCGAAGCCGCCGTACGCCACTACGTATTCGAGAAGCGCCACAACGAAGAGCCAATCACGGCCGAGGACGTGGCCAACATCTCAACCATCACCGCCCGCAGCAAAGGCATCCGCGACCTGACCGGGCTGGAGCACTGCAAGCGGCTGATGCTGCTGGAACTGCCCGACAACGAAGTCTCGGACCTGTCGCCAATCGCCGGATTGAACCTGCTGCAAAGCCTCACCCTGACCGGCAATCAAGTCAAGGACATCTCCGCACTGGCCGAACTGAAGCGGCTGCAGTACATCGAGTTGTCCGGCAACATGGTGGAAGACATCTCGCCGCTGGCAGGCCTCGAAGCGCTGAACTCAGCCTATCTAGCGGGCAACCAGATCAGCGATCTGTCCGCTGTCAAGAACCTGCAGAAGCTCTGGACGCTCGACGTTGCGGGCAATGCGGTTAGCGACATCGGCCCGGTGGGTTCGCTAACGCGCCTGTCCTCGCTCATCCTGGACGGCAATAGCGTCTCGGATCTCAAGCCGCTAGCGCCCCTGACTTCGCTACAGCGGCTGTCGCTGCGCGACAACAAGGTCAGCGATATCGGCGTGTTGGTGGAAATGGCGGAGAAGGACATCGCCGGCGATAGCCGCTTCGCTCGCTACTGGGCTGTCTCGCTGCAGGGGAACCCCCTCAGCAGGAAATCCAAGAATGCCCACGTCAAGGCGCTGCAGGAGTTTTCCTTCCGCATCGAAGTCGCCGACAAGTAGACTTCAGCGCGGTTAGCCTTCAAGCCACGCGGAAGCGCTCAACAGCCCCTTCGTCGAGTTCGACGCCAAGACCCGGCTCTTGCGGCATGTCGAGCATGCCGTCCCTCGCAGCGATGCGCTGCTTGGTCAGCTGGTCGCGCAGCGTGGTTTCTTCCTCGGCGACATACTCGACGATCAGCGCGTTCGGGATGGAGTTTAGGAAGTGCAGCGCGGCCGCAACGTTGATGTAGGTCGTGAAGCCATGATTGGCGACGCGCACGCCCCGGTCTTGGGCTAGGGACGCGATCTTGACCGCCTCTGTGAACCCACCCACCCGAGTCAGGTCCACCTGCACGACGTCCACCTTGCCTCGGTCCATCAGTTCGATGAACGACGCACGGCCGCTCTCTTCCTCACCCGCCGCAATGCGCGTGTCCACCGCCTCGCTGAGCCGCCGGTAGCCCTCGTAGTCGTCCGGCATGAGCGGCTCCTCGAGCCAGAATATGCGCTGCTCTTCAAACGCCCGGACACGCTGAATCGCCGTCTTGGCGTCCCAGACCAGACCGGCATCCACCAGCAGGTCCGGTCCGTCCCCCAGCCCGGCGCGCGCTTCCCGCACGAGCGCGATGTCAGTCGCCTCGTCGCGACCCATCGGCTCCCAGCCGAATTTCACAGCGCTGAAGCCGCGATCGGCGTATCGCATCGCGAGATCCTTGGTCGCGGCCGGTGTCGCGCCCCAAAGAGAGCTGGCGTAACAGCGCAGGCGCTCGTGGAAGCCGCCGCCGAGCAGCTTCCAGACCGGCATTCCCAGCGCCTTGCCCTTGATGTCCCACAGGGCTAGGTCGATTCCGCTCATCGCGTGGAAACCCGCCCCACGCCTACCGCCGTAGAGGTTGCCACGATACATCTTGTGCCAGATTTTCTCGGTCTCGAATGGATCCTCGCCAAGGACAAGTTCCCGCAACCCGCTGGTCACTGTATGCGAATACGGGCCTTCGATAGCGCCTTTGGCCGCTAAGGGATTGGAGTCCACCTCGCCCAGGCCACTGATGCCCGCGTCGGTATGCACGCGCACGATCAGAGCGTCCTGACCCGAGTCGCAAAGCTCGCGGACCTTGGCGGATCGAACGTAAATCGCTTCTACGTCAGTGATCTTCATCGCAAAATGGAGCCGTGGGTCGGTCCTGCCTCAAGACAACCTCGCTGGCAGCAACAGGTGACCGAGTCCCTTGAGCATAGCGGCAATGGATGTCGGTGCGGCATCCCGCGCAGCTGGGGCCTCACTCGTCGTGGACCAGCCGGAAGGTCGCATAGACGTAGGGGTAGTCTTGGCGGAACCAGTTACGGAAGGAGCGCCGCGCCAGTCGCATGGCCGTGCGTTGTGATCCGCCCTTGAGGACAAAGTGCTCGTCGTCGAAGAAGTTCGACGAATAGCCCGGGTAGAAGCACTGCTCCTCGAAGCCGGGAAACGGCCTGAGTTCGTCACAGGTCCACTCCCAGCCGTTGCCCAGCAGCTGCGAGACACCGAAGGCGCTGTCGCCAGCAGGTGTGGCCGTGACCGAACAAGGGTCCCAACTCCGGAAGTCAAGATTGGCGCACTGCGCCGCGTGGGCGTTCCCCCATGGGAAGCGCTGAGAAGGGTCGCCGGCAGGGTAAGCGGACCGATCCCACTGCGCTTCGCTCGGTAGCGCGGCATCTGTGTATTCCGCAAATGCGATGGCTTGTGCATGCGTGACGTAGACCGGCCAGTCGAGCGGCAGCGGAATTTCGCCAAACAGGGTGCGCAACATCCAGTCCTGCCCCCGTCTTCGCCAGTAATGAGGCTGTGAGCCGCCCTCGTTGACGAAGGCTAGGTACTCTCCGTTGGTCACCTTGTACTTGCGCACGGAAAAGTCCGGCAGCGTCACGGTGTGCTCACCGAACTCGTTGTCCCAGCCGAACCCGCTGCCCTTGGCCCTGCCGAGCCGAGCCTCGCCAGCCGGAATCCGGATCCATTGACGTGCGACAGCGCCCCATTCAGCGAGCGGCGCATCCAATGCTTGCGGAGGTTCGCCCAGCAGCTTTTCGGAACCGAGATTGTGGAGCAGGTAGCAAAGAGTCTCGGCATGCATCAAGCGGTGCTCGAGGCACGTCTCCGCAATATCTTCCGGTATGTCGTCCATGACCGAGTCTAGTTTCTCTCGTACGCGCCGGCAGTAGTTGAGGGTGTGCCACAGGCTGGGCCAATCGGACGGCTGGTCCGAAGGCAGCGCGCTCGAGTCGGGATCGATGCCAAAGGCGAACAGGCTGTCGAAGTCGGCCTGAAACGGCTTCAGGCCAAGATCGCAGGTGGAAATCATGTTCCAATCGAACGCATCCACGTGCCCGATATAAAAATTGAGCCGATAGCGCTCCGGCACAGGACGGTCGAACAGAGAATCGGGTCGCACCAAATCAAACAACTCGTCCGTGCGCAGCCTCGCTTCGGCAAACCTCTCGCGCAGGTCACTTAGCAATGGCATAGATTCCATTATGAAATTTGGGGAACCGTCGTCTCAACTTTGGGAAACCGTCGTCCGGCGGTGTCCGTGATATAACCGGCTCAATGAACGGCAACGGTGCGCCCCGCGCAGAATTCGCCCGAGACGCCCGGATCGGCCTGTGTGAAGCCAAGCGCAAGTGGCTGCCAGCAAGACACTTGTATGACGCGGTCGGCAGCGCACTGTTTGAAGCCATCACCCACTTGCCGGAATACGGCTTGACACGTGCCGACGAGCGCGTCTTGCGGCGCGCCGCAGCGGCGCTTCCTGGCCTGCTGCCCAGCCGAGGTCTCATCGTCGCCGAGCTAGGGAGCGGCAGCGGCACAAAGACCCGCTTGCTGCTCGAGGCATTCGGGGCGAGTCAAGTACAGTCTTACTGCCCGATCGACATCTCGTCTGAAGCACTGGAACGCTGCCGGCAGGAGCTTGGCGGCCTCGTCACGGTGCTCCCCCACCACGGTGCGTACGTAGATGGCGTGCGGTCCTTGCGTGACTCGCGCCCTGCAGGTGTCCCGCTCATGCTCTTGTTCTTAGGCAGCAGCATCGGCAACCTTGCCCCGCCGGAGCGCGCCTCCTTCCTCGCCGCCTTGCGGTCCGCACTGCGGCTAGGAGACTACTGCCTGATCGGATTCGACCTCGTCAAGCCTACGGCCGACCTGCTCCGGGCCTATGACGACCCCACCGGCGTAACCGCAGCATTCAATCGCAACGTGCTGGGCCGCGTGAACCGCGAACTGAGTGCCAGCTTCGATCTCGGCTCCTTCGACCACTTGGCTCGCTACGACGAGCGGGAGCGGAGGGTCGAGATGCACCTCGTCGCCACATGTGACCAAGGGGTGAGAATCCCCTTGGCCGACGCCACCTGCAATCTTCGCCGAGGCGAGACAATCTGGACAGAGAGTTCGTACAAGTTCGAACGTGACGAGGTCGTTGCTGAGATGCAGGCGGCTGGAATGCGGCAAGTGGCCGCCTGGGTGGACGAGGAGTGGCCGCTGTTGGAGGGCTTGTGGCTGGTTGACGGTTAGCCGGCCAGCACCCACCAACGACTCACCCGCACGCGCTTCCGGCCAAGACGGATCCTTCGAACGGACGCCCGCCAAGGTGGGTCGGCTCGAGCCAGGGTGCCCACGATCAGTCCAATGCGACACTCGTCGAGGCCGCGCAGCTGCGAGCGCGTCTGCGCGCATCGCAAGGAACGTCAATCCCAAAACTTCAATAGCCGACAGGCCGGATGGGCACCAGGGTGTGCCCTATGTCTCCGATACGTTCTGTAACCTATCTGTCCGGGCCGGACCCGCAATACAATGGAGCCACGAGTCGGACTCGAACCGACGACCTGCGGTTTACGAAACCGCTGCTCTACCAACTGAGCTATCGTGGCTCATTAAGAGCCCCTATGGCGGCGCTTCCAATCCTTAACCTAACACACGCCCTCGAGTCGTATGTTCGGGCATGCACGGCCGGCAGCCAGCTGCCGAATTTGGATTCCGCAAGGAGGACCTAAGGGTTGTTCGCCAGCCGCCCAATCCTCACGGCTGCATGTCTCTGCCTGCTTGCGGCGGTCCATCCGCCGACGGCCAGTGCGCAGGATCCTTACGACTTCCGGGTCGCTCGCTCCTTCCTTGACGAGTACTGCCAAACGTGCCACAGCGGCAGCGCACCGGCGGGAGGTTTCCGCACGGTCGAATTGAGTAGCGTGGCGTCTTTCGTCGAGCACTCCGCCGCATGGATCACGCTCGCAGCTAGAGTCTCGAACCATGAAATGCCGCCGACGGGCGTCCCGTCGCCAGCCTTGGACGACCGCGCTGCCTTCGTCGCGTGGGTCGAGCAAACTTGGCAAAGCCAAGCATGCACAGCGGACCTGCCCCCAACGCCCAGTCCGATCAGGCGGCTGAATCGCGACGAGTACAGCGCTACCGTCCGCGACCTGTTCGACATCCAGATTGATGTCAGTGAGATGTTCCCAGTCGATGGCGCTGGCGGGGAGGGGTTTGACAATGCCGCCGAAACCCTGTTTCTCTCGCCCCTGCTGGTCGAGAAGCACCTCGCCGCGGCAAGGTTCGTACTCGATGTTGCCGCCAAGGAGTTCAAGTCCCGCACCAAGATCTTCGTGGCCCGGCCCGGCCCGGGCACGACCGAGACTGAAGCTGCCAGAACCATACTCGCGAAATTCCTGCCGACGGCATTTCGCCGGCCGGTCAGACCGGCGACGGTCGCATCGTACGTCCGTCTGGTGCGCCAGGCGCGAAGGCGCGGCTCGGACTTCGAATCGGCGGTATTCTTCGCGGTGCGCAGCGCCTTGGTCTCTCCCGACTTCCTATTTCATGTGAGGGAAGATACAGCTGTTCCCGCCTCGCGACAGTATGCCCTGGCTTCGCGGCTGTCTTACTTCCTCTGGGGCAGCCAGCCCGACGAACTCCTGCTTGACATCGCGGCTGCCGGGAGGCTTGATGACCCAGCCGTGCTCGACCGCTTGATACCACGCATGCTGCGTGACGACCGGGCACTGGAATTCTTCTCGCGGTTCACCGAGCAATGGTTGCGGACCCGGGAGTTGGAAGGCACCCACGGCCCCGATCCCGAGCTCTTCCCGGAATACGCCGCCGATGCCGAGCTGCGCGGCGACATCCTGCTGCAGCCTGTGTTTTTCTTCCGAGAGGTGTTTCGCGAGAATCGGTCCGTGCTGGAGTTCCTCGATTCGCGCGGCACGGTGCTGACGCAGTCTCTGATCACACACTTGGGCCTGGCCCTGAAGAAGAAGCAGGATGCGAAGAATCCGAACTGGATGGAACTGCCCGAAGGCTCCGGGCGCGGGGGATTGCTCGGCATGCCGTCCGTGTCGGCACTGGCATCGCACCCGCACCGCACG
Source organism: Bryobacterales bacterium (assembly GCA_965207255.1). Lineage (GTDB taxonomy): Bacteria > Acidobacteriota > Terriglobia > Bryobacterales > UBA6623 > VXMF01. Next base: position 6,411,492 of record OZ242276.1, read on the forward strand.
AGCCCGGTCTTACGCGGCGTTTGGATACTCGATTCGATTCTCGGCACGCCACCGCCTGCCCCGCCCCCAGATGTGCCGGAGTTGGACGAGTCGAGCGAGGGCAAACCTGTCGGTTCGATCCGCGAACGGCTCGCGGCCCACAGCAACCGCCCAGGCTGCACGAGCTGCCACCAACGCATTGATCCGCTTGGATTCGCGTTGGAAAACTACGACGTGCTGGGAAGGTGGCGCGACCACGAGGCGGGAGTTTCAGTGGACGCCACCGGCAAACTTCCCGACGGCACCCAGCTCAACGGTCCGGAAAGCCTCAAAGCAGCGCTGCTGCAGCGAAAACGTTTGTTCTTGACAAACCTGGCCAAGCGATTGCTAGGCTATGCTCTTGGTAGAGGACTAACAGCGTCCGACACCTGCGCCGTGGAAACGATCGTGAACCAAGTCGAGCGCCAAGACTACTCAGCTTGGGCGCTGCTGCGCGAGGTCGTGCGCAGCGAACCATTCCTGCACGCGGCAGCGCCAGTACACGGCCCGCAGAGACGCTGAGCCTGCCTGCCCGGCGCGCCTCGCAGATCTCGCGCCGCGCGCTGCTGCGTGGTAGCAAGTCACAGTGCTGAGCAATCTGTGGAACGAGCAAGCCAAGGACGGAGGCGGGCACTATGTCAAAGAATCCTCGATCCTGACCTGCGCCCGGATCAAGAAGACACAAGGCGCTGACCTGCGCCATGGGATTTCATTCGATCAGGCTGCGGCCAAGGCGCGCGGACATCTCACCCCCCTGCTCTCACTCGAACTTGGGGTGACGCCCAGGGCCATTCTTGGGTCCGAGTCCGAGGCAGAGCACGGCAGCAGTGGGAGGGTCCGCGCCTGCCTGCTGGACGCTGCGAGCGTCGCGTGGCAGCGCTGGCTGCTGCGAGAATATCTTGTTGTCAGTCTGTCAGGCTAGTCCCGCTGCCGGGCGCTGCCCGGACGATTCAGACTGAAACACGCTGTTGCAGACTCAGGGCGGGTGCCCCGGCAGTTACGCCCCCTCATTCATTGGTGCTCGATGCCCCAAGGCTAGTTTGGGGCCGGGCGAAGCGATCGTTCACCAGCGAGGCTTCTTAGGAAGCTCTCCTCTAAGCCACCATTCACAGCCAGTGCCCCCCCGGGCCGGAACCCGTGCCTCCGAGCAGCGCTCGGGGGAGCATAGATAGAGCACCTCGGTCCCGTTTAGGCCGCTAAGTGGGGAGTTGTATTGCGAAGCCCCAATAACCCCCGATTGTGTTCAAGCCAGTTCACTTGCGGGCCTTCATAGCCTTCCGCAACTGCCCTACGACATGTTTCGCCGCCTTTGAAGCGGCGTCAGTGGACCAAAGTCCCCCTTTTGATCCTTTAGAGCTAGACGTAGCCCACACAATCTTCCCGCTACTGATCTCCACGATCTCAATGGCTGCAGACAACTGGCCCAGATCGCCCGAGGCCGATCCGCGCAATGCGTACGCTGCGGTATCTGGAATCGCAACGAGGTCGAGCGGCAGCCCCTGCTTCAAGATCTGCGCACGGAGCAACTCGTCAAAGGTACCCATGTCCTCGACAAAGACACTAGACCCAGCCGGCAAGGGCGCGGAGCTAAGGTATCCCACACTGGAAAGCAGCATTGAGAGAAATAGAATTGTGACGCGCATCACCTCAACATTGTACCCAGCCTTGAGAAGCATTTCTTGGACTTGAATGAGCGTGGTTGCAACGTCCATTGGGGCTTTCGTGGTATTCACTCGAGTATGCCCCAGCATCTGCCTGAACAACTTTCAGATCACGTTTCGGTAGTGCGAGTCGATGAGCGTCTCGAACTGCCACATTCCGTAAGTGTCGGCTTCGAGGCCGAATTCTCAGACGCATGCTCTGTTTCCATCCGCACGCGCGTGCCGCTAGAATCGCCGGGAGTTGTTGCCGCGGATGTCTCGCCGTTCAGCAGCAACAACGCTGCAGTTTCGCAGTCACTGAAGCTCTTGCTGAGAATGGTGAGAGAATTGGACTCGGGCAATAGGGCGTTGTCGGAAATGAGGATCTTAGAGACTCCCACATTCGGCCCAGCGCGGAAGGAAAAGCTCGCCGAATTCCTCGCAACGGTAAGGGGATTCACCCCCTCTGTCGCGCTCGACGATGTCTTTGAACAGGAGGCATACGCTCTAACCGTTAGAAATCTAGTCGTCCAAACCCAAGCGCTGGCCGCACCCATCCTTCCGGTCGTCACTAGGGATAGGCTGACCGGGATCGATGTCGGCAATCTAGACCTTGCTTCCGCGTCGCTCGCCAAGGCAGAACTGGATGCCCTCGTGCCCCTTATATAGGATGCCCTCGATTCTATTGAGAACCTACCGGCCACACTCCTGCCCGGGTCACTGGAGCAGTTGCTCAGAAGACGGGACCTTGCACCCGTCAGCGAAGATGTAAAGCGAGCCCTGGACTCTGTCAGCAGCGACCCACCGGTCGCGATCACAGCCGCCAACGCCGCTATCGAGTCGCTACTCAAGGTCTATTGCGATGACAGGGAACTCGCTACCCCAAATCAGTCAAGAAAAGTAACTACTCACGCCCCTGCGAGGGGTTGTTTTCTCGCCTAGCGTGGCGCGGCTCAAGGCTTGCGCTGGTCTGCGGCCAGCTTGCGCATGGTTGAGGGTGTGGCAAGCCTGTCGCGGGCCGGGAAGCGTGCTGACTGGCAAGCGGCGGGCCGAGCGGGCACAGCTGGGTGTCGAGTTGCCACTCAGAGCAACGCCTCAGGCGTCTTGGTCTGGAGTGGGGGTCGCGCCATAGTGTCGCGTGAGCGTGTCGACAGCGCGCCCGTCGAGCGCGATTTGAATGGCGATGAGAGGGTTGTAGCCGAGCGCGGACATGGACTGCAGGTAGGAGGAGATGCGGGCATAGGCCTCGCCGTAGGTTTTGGTCCGAAAGCAGCCCGAGACCTTAACTTTGACCTTGGCCATGCGCAGTCCGCGCTCGCCGGCATTGTTGGTGAAACTCACGTCGGGATCGTGCAGGAAGCGCAGCACGGAGGCTTCGTGCTGGACGAGCCGCTCGTGCAGGTTGTGGGCGTCGGACTTGGCGATCCGTCCGCGTTGGCCCTTGCGGCGGGCTGGGATGGCGGGCAATTCCTCGGCAGCCTGGGTCAGGATGGTGCGGTAGCGCTCGCGCAAGGCCTCGCAGGCGGCTGCGCTCAAGACCTTGTCCTGGCTGCGATTGACTTGCCGGCAGGCCTCTTGCAGCAGGGCTTTCAGCAGGCGCGCCCAGCGGTAGTTGTTGGAATCGATAACGAAGGTCAGTTCGCGGAGCAAATGCGCGCCGCATAATTGGTGCCGGCATTTCTCATAGCTGAGGTAGGCGGCCAAGCAGTCGTGCACCAAGGTGCCGCGAAAGCGGGGGATCAGGCCGGCCGCCTCGATGGCTGCCTTGCCGCGCTGGCGATGCAGGAACTTCAGCGTCAGCGTGCCATCGGTGAGGATATGCAGCCAATGGTTCTTGCGCTCCACGCGCAGGCCGGTTTCGTCGGCATGCAAGGCTGGCGCGGCCAGCAGGTGGGCGCCGGCGGCGGTTTCCCAAGCTTGCAGGGCCTGCTGCAGGCGGCGGATGTAGCCCAGGCAGGTAGCCTCGGACAAGCGCAGGCCGGAGATCGCCTTGACGAGCCCGACGGTGCGCCGCAGGGAGAGCATATGGGCCACCAGCAGGTGGATGATGAAAGCCTGCAGGCCGCTGCCATACTGCAGCGGCCCGGGCAGACTGGCGGGGAAGGCGGCCTTGCTGAGGGCCTCGCAGTTGGGGCACTGCTTGAGCTCGGCCGCGACACGCCGCTCGATCACCTTGAATACGATGTCGTGCTCGACGCGGACTTCCCGGTCCAGCGCAGCGACATCCGCCAGATCGAAGCCACACTTGTCGCAGTCCTCGACGGTCAGCGTTTCCTCGATCGTGACGTGCTGCAGATTGGGGCTGGTCAGATCGTTGGGCTGGGCTGGCTTGCGGTTCGGCCTAGCGCGCCGGGTGGCGTCCGGCTCGTCCATCTGCGAGGGCGGGATGCTGGAGTTGCGGCTGGTCTTGCGGGTGGTCTTTTCCAGCAGCACCGCCACCAGCAGCGCCAGCAAGCTCAGCAGGGTCCGCAGCACGGCGTCGACTTCGGGCGAGACTTGGCCGCCCTTGCGCAGAACCGCGACCTGCCCCTTGACGGTCTCCAGCTCCGCGCGCAGGGACTTCTCGCTGACGCTCGGCATCACTCGGCCTCGACCGCCAGCAGGGCGGCCAGCACCGCCAGCCGCTCGCCCGGCGGCATGTCCGCATAGCGCTTGGCCCAGCTGGCGGCCTTGCGCTTGATGCACTGGCGCTGGGTGAAGTTCTGGCCCGCGTAGCGGTGCCAGTGCACGGCGCGCCCCGGCGCGAAGTTGCACCAGACCTTCTCGGTCACCACCCCGGCCTGGTTCATCACCTGCAGCGACAGGCTGTGCCAGTCGGGCAGGGCCCGCTCGTAGAGCTGGCAGGGGTAGCCGGACAGCATCACCGCGCAGGGCAGGCTCTTGAGCAAGGCCAGCAGCTGTTCGTGATCGGCCTGCGTGTAGTCGTAGCGGTAGCGGCGCTGCGACTTGCGCGTGCGCTGCAGATAGGGCGGGTCGGAATAGACCAGCTCGTCGCCGACAAACGGGAATTCGGACAGGAAGCGGTGGCAGCAGCCATGCACCAGTTCCACCTCGTGCGGGCAGCGAAAGGCACGGATCGAGCGGGCGTTGCGATCGATGCCGATGTTGCGCAGGGCGGGCGGCTTGCGCTGCATGATCGCGCCGCCGCCGAGATGCGTCTCAATATAGGTGGCATGCGGCGGCATGGCCGCGATCAAGGCCTGGCACAGACCCGAGGTCGCCTTCGATCCGTACCATGCACCCATCGCCGAGTCGCTTCCCGCAGGAGCCCCTAAAACGCAGCATAGGCGCTCCCAGCACGGTTGTCAAGCGACCTGTTTGCTGGATCGGAAATGCCGCTGATTGCCGGCTAGGACGGGTCCCGACACAAACCACAGTTCGAAACCTGGCCGGATCCCAGCGCAAGCATTGATCTGCGTGGTGTCAGGCGAAAAGACAAGCAATCAAGAAGGGGCCCGAGTAGTTACCAAGAAAGTCGAAATCGCTGCTAAGGGCCGCTATCCGCGACCTCGGCCTCGACCCATCCAATCAAGCGGAGGAGGCCATACAAGGCGTTCTTCAAGGTCTTCGGTCCGTCGTGCATAGCATGGCCGACCTGCGCGCAAATGCCAGTTCAGCCCACGGCGACGGCAGGTCGCACCGCAAGCCTAAGCAAAAGGATGCAAGACTCGCCGTCCGAGCCTCGCAGACATTCATCGAGTTCTTCGTCAATACTTGGAACGATAAGTACCCTTGCGACCTATAGTGATTCTCCAACAGGAAAGAGGGGCCCCAAGTACCTACAGCCTCTAGTTTGTCCGGCATGCACAAGATCTCAGCCGCGCACCCTCTCCATGACGAGCGCGTCGTCCTATGTGTCCGGATCGGACCCGCAATACAATGAAGCCACGACTCGAACCGACGACCTGCGGTTAACGAAACCGCTGCTCTACCAACTGAGCCATCGTGGCTCATCACTAGTGTCGCGTTAGCGGTCGTTAAGAACAAAGGACTTAAGAAGACTGGTAAGCGTTCGAGCGGGGCGTGTGGAAGGGGGCCGTGGAGCTAGCGATTGAGGATTGCTTTCCAGTCCGGGCAGAGGGGTTTGACGAAGACGTTCTTGACGGGCTGGTTGTACTCGTGACGCGTATCGAGCTTGCCGCGGCCCTGCGTCTGGCCGAGATGGAACCAGTTGGCGGCGCGATAGCAGGTGCCGACGAAGCGCGGAGTCTCGCAGAACGTTTCGATCCTCGGCACGCCACCGCCTGCCCCGCCCCCAGACGTGCCGGAGTTGGACGAGTCGAGCGAGGGCAAACCTGTCGGTTCGATCCGCGAACGGCTCGCGGCCCACAGCAACAGCCTAGGCTGCGCGAGCTGCCACCAACGCATTGATCCGCTTGGATTCGCGTTGGAAAACTACGACGTGCTGGGAGGGTGGCGCGACCACGAGGCGGGAGTTCCAGTGGACGACACCGGCAAGCTTCCCGACGGCACCCAGCTCAACGGTCCGGAAAGCCTCAAAGCAGCGCTACTGCAGCGAAAACGTTTGTGCTTGACCAACCTGGCCAAGCGATTGCTGGGCTATGCTCTTGGTAGAGGACTAACAGCGTCCGACACCTGCGCCGTGGAAACCATCGTGAACCAGGTCGAGCGCCAAGACTACTCAGCTTGGGCGCTGCTGCGCGAGGTCGTGCGCAGCGAACCATTCCTGCACGCGGCAGCGCCAGTGCACGGCCCGGAGAGACGCTGAGCATGCCTGCCCGTCGCGCCTCGCAGATCTCGCGCCGCGCGCTGCTGCGCGGCAGCGGCGTCGCGTTGGGACTGCCGTGGCTCGAAGCCATAGCGCTCGGAACCGGTCGATCAGAGCCGCATCCGAGGCCCGTCCGCATGGCCGCGCTATACATGCCCAACGGCGCGTACCCGGCCGCCTGGACGCCGACCGCAGCCGGTCGCGACTTTGAACTCACGCCAAGCTTGGCGCCGCTGGCCGACCTCCGGCAGCAAGTCACAGTGCTGAGCAATCTTTGGAACGAGCAGGCCAAGGACGGAGACGGGCACTATGTCAAAGAATCCTCGATCCTGACCTGCGCCCGGATCAAGAAGACTCAAGGCGCTGACCTGCGCAATGGGATTTCGTTCGATCAGGTTGCGGCCAAGGCGCGCGGACATCTCACTCCCCTGCCCTCCCTCGAACTCGGGGTGACGCCGGTGGCCGTCGGCAACGACGCCGTGGTGGGCTATACGCGAGTTTACGGCTCGCACATCTCATGGTCGACGCCGACCACGCCGCTTGCACGCGAGCTGAATCCTAGGGCGGTGTACGAACGGCTGTTCCGGGCCGCCCACGGGTCCAGTACATCCGAGGCAGGACTCGACTCTTTGCTGCTGGACCGCGTGCTGCAAGATGCCAAGCGGCTGCGCAAGGGATTGGGGTCCTCAGACCGGGCCCGCCTCGACGAATACTTGGCGTCGGTGCGCTCCCTGGAAAAGCGAGTGCAACGGTCCACTCAGAGCGAGCGCTCAAACTGGAAGCCACTGACGAAGTTGGACCTGGTCGACGCGCCGAAGGAGCGGCCTTCCAGCCATTTTGAGCACGTGCGCTTGATGCTCGACATGATCTCCGTGGCATTCCAGTCGGACACAACTCGGGTGGCGACGTTCATGTTCGGCAACGCTGTGAGCAACGTCAGCTTCCGCTTCGTGGACGGCGTCACGTCCGGTCACCATGACGTCTCGCACCACGCCAACGAAGAGCAGAAGCTGGCCGAGTACAAGATCATCAATCGCTGGCACGTCGAGCAATATGCGTATCTGCTCCGCCGACTCGCAGACATGCCCGAGGGCGAGGGATCGGTCTTGGACAACTCCATGATCGTGTTCGCGTCGGCCCTCTCGGACGGCCAGAAACACGATCCGCACAAGTTGCCCGTGCTGCTCGGCGGCAAGGGCGGGGGCCGCATCGACAGCGGCCAGCACTTGATCTACGGCGAGGACCACCCGCTGGCGAACCTCTACATGGCATCGCTAGAAGCCTTCGGCACGCCGGCGGAGCGCTTCGCCGACAGCACTGGCCCGCTCAGCGGATTGCTTGTCTCCTGACGTCCCATGCGCTGGCGGGCAATCGTTGGCCTATACGCGGTGCTAGCGTGCGGGCTGGCGGCAGCCGACCTGACAGGAACTTGGATCGGCACCCTGCCTCAGCGCGGGCGAACGCCGGCCAGGGACATCGCCTTCCAATTCGTGCAAAGTGGCACGACGCTCACCGGAAAGGCCTACAACGAGGCGGGAGCGAGCGATCCGATTGTCTCCGGGACTGTTTCGGACGGCCGAATCGAGTTTGAAGTCGAGGCTCTTCAGCAGTCTGGCAACCAGATCAACATTGTCTTGTACCACTTTGAAGGCTCCATTGATGGCGAGTGGATCGAACTCACGCGCGAACTGGCTGCGGCCCGCGACGCCTCCAGCGGGAATGTCATCCCTGTCCGCCGCGCTTGGGACAGCGACGAGGCAGACCGCAATCGGCGCTTCCACACATTTCGCCTCCAAGCACTGGTTCAATAGCAGCGCCAAGGGCCGGCTAGAATCTGGGCGGCCGCCTAGACTCCTCGTCTCGGCGCAAGCTTGACGATGGAGTCAAGCTTTGATCGTGGGGAGCAATTCCCGTCCGGCCTGACGCTCGGCGACAGCCGCCTGCGCCGGGGGAGCAGGACCCGATCAGCCGGCCCGAGCCGGGCATGCCCCGGCCGCAATTCCGCCTGCTATCATGCAGCCATGGCCGCTCCCAGCAGGCTCTTGGATGCCCGTACTGACGCGGCTGCAGGGCAAACGGAGGAGTACTCCTACTCCGACGGCAAGGTCCTGATGGAGACGGATCCGCATGCACGATCGATCGTCGCTATGCGCGACCAGTTGGAGACGCATTTCAAGGCCCGGCAAGACATCTACGTGGCAGGCAGCATGGCGGTGTACTACCGCCAAGGCGATCGCACGGCCGTGGTGGTGCCGGACGTGTTCGTGGTGCTGGGCGCTGCGCAGAAGGAAGCGCGCAAATCGTATCTGATCTGGGAGGAGGGCGGCGTGGTGCCGAGCTTCGTGGTGGAGGTGGCATCGCCGTCCACGAGCCGCCTCGACGCGACGAGCAAGCGCGCGACGTATGAGCGGATGGGGGTGCGCGAATACTGGCGCTTTGACCCGCTGGGCGAACTGATCGCGAGGCGACTGGAGGGCTGGCGGCTGGCGGCTGGTCGCTACCAGCGGGTGCGGGCCGTGCGAGCGGCTGGCTGGCACCGGAGCGAGGCACTGGGGCTGGAGTTGCGCGCGGAGCGGTGGCTGCTGCGCTTCCATGATCCACGGCTGGGGCAGGACATGCTGACGCACACGGAAACCAGCGAGGCGCTGCAAGCAACCGCGAGCGAGCGCGACGAAGCCGTGCGTGAGCGCGACGAAGCCGTGCGTGAGCGCAACGAGGCCGTGCAGGAGCGCGACGAAGCGAATCGACGGATCCGCGAATTGGAAGCGCGACTGCGCTTGTCCGACAAGTCCGGCTAGGAATCCAGCGTTCGGAGCGGCCTCCGGCCAACGGGTAAAACAGCGCCGTGCACGACTTGCTGGTCCAAACCATGGATACGCTTCCGATTCAGACAGCGACGGTTTCAACCGAGGCTTCGCGCAGCGGTTCGATCTGTGGCGACGGAGGCCGCCACTCACGAGAACGGCTCTCGCTCCGTGCGGTCCACAAGCAAGTGACGCTTGGAACCCCGCTCGCTTCTCCCCGGCGTGCCTTCATGGGTCTGGGTGCAGTCTCGCTAACGTTCAGCCATTCTTACCGCAGGAGTGATCAGGGAGCACACTGGGCCTGCCAGAAGCGCGCGATGCCCCGCATTTGCACGTAAGCGCGCCACGGCAGCTCGTCGCCGGGAAGCGGCGGGCGCTTCGACGGCCGCCAGCCCGTCGTCCTCCCTAGGCACTGCCAGCCCGCTGCCTTCGAGCTTGCGTCCGGCCGCGATCCCTCCAAGCAGGCCTCCAGCAGCGCCGCCTGCACCTCGTGGGCCCGCTCCCAGACCGCCGCCCCTGTGTCAACTGTGACTCAGCGCTAGCGTCATCACCTAGCCAGGAGGGTGTTGATACGATGATACGGCTGGATGCTGCGGCCACGTCGATTGATCTGTGGACATGCGGGGCTCCTTCTGATCCTCGCTGCCGGGCACGCTCCAAGTCTGGCCGGCCAGCAAGCCGCTTCAGAGTCGGGCAGCGCCGCGGCCGAGCCGGAAGGCGACGCCGCCGAGGAGTCCGAGAGCGGTGATGCGCAACGCACAGAAATCAACCTCCTAGGAGAGACGGCCTCGGAATCCGGCGAGAGCCGCCGCAACGAAAACGTCCAGTTCAACCTTGTCGACAACAACGCTCTCAAGGAACTCAACATCCGCCTCGGCACGACCGCAACGATCATCGATGAGTTCGCCGTCAACCAGGGCTATTTCGGTTCCGAATACGGAAAGCCTCCGACGCCCCCAGTGCATGCCCCGCCCGCTCCCGCCGGCGGCTTCCATGGCGACGCCTTCTGGCGCCACAACAACAGCCTTTTCTCAGCCCGTTCGTTCTTTCAGGTGGGCTCGGTCCAGCCCGCCAGGGAAAACCTGTACGGCGTCAACCTCGCCGCACCTCTGGGCGCCTTGGGCGCAATCACCTTAGGGGTGTCCCAGAACAAGATCCGAGGAAACGTCAACGGCAATGTGCTCATCCCCCTCCCGGAAGAGCGGACGCCGCTGGCTAACGATCCCGCCACCCGTCTCGAAGTCCAGCGGATTCTCGACGCGTTTCCGGCTGTCCCGCCGAACCGACCCGACATTGCCGCCCGCGCCCACAACACCAACAGCCTGCAGCGGATCAACACGGATTCCTCCCGGATCCAGCTAGACCGCGACGGCGTCGGCGGGGGCAAACTCTCGCTTCGACACGTCTGGACCGCACAAAATGTCGACGCCTTCCAACTGGTGAAGGGCCAGAATCCCGACACCGATAACAGATCCCATTTCGCCCGTCTCACCTGGAACCTGCCGCTCGCGCCCTCGACGGTTCTCCAACTCTCCACGGGCTTCGACCGTCTAGGCACCCTCCTGCTGCCGGCGGCGGGCGCGGTCGGCCCGATCTTCATGAGTGCCAGGGACCTCACGTTTCTGGGACCCTTTCCCAACATCCCGATCGATCGCGCCCAGAACCGCTGGCGCCAAGCGGCCACGCTGCACCACACTCGCGGCAACCACCAGATCACGGCGGGCTTCGCCCTGACCCGCTTGCAATACAACGGCGAGGAGCCGGACAGCGGTCGCGGACTCCTCCTGTTCGCCGCGAACTTCGGCAACGATGCCATCACCAACCTCCGCTTGGGGTTGCCGAGCCGCATGGCGGTCTCCCTAGGATCGACCTACCGCGGGTTCCGCAACTGGTCCAACAAGTTCTTTCTGAGCGACCGCTGGCAAGCGACCAATCGCCTCACACTGCACCTCGGCATCCGCTACGAGCCCTTTACACGCCCGTTCGATGTCACCGGGAAGACTGAACTGGCAATGGATCCCGACCTGAACAACTTCGCCGGCTCATTCGGATTCGCGTACCGCCTTCCCGCTAGTGCCGGCGTGCTGAGAGGCAACTTTGCGGCGCACTACGGCGACCTGTTTCCGGTCACCTACGGCCAGGCCCGCCTGAACCCGCCGCACACCGTGACGTCGATCTTCATCCAGCCGCCTCTGGCGAATTGGCGCTCCTTGGTCGATCACTCCAAGCGCGACCCGAAGGCCCGTTCGAGCCGGGTCGAACTCGGCCCGGATCTGACCGTGCCGTACGCGCACCAGTACAACCTCAGCTGGGAGAAGCGCCTCGCCGCAGACTGGCGCCTGCAGCTTGGATACGTCGGGAGCCGAGCCCACAAGCTGATCATCACGTACTTCCTGAATCGCGCCCGCGAAGTCCCCGGCGTGGTCTCGACGATCCAGAACATCAATCAGCGGCGCCCCGACCAGAGCATTTTCGAGCACTTGTTCATCCACAACGGGTCGCGGGGCTTTTTCGATGCAGGACGCGTCACCCTGTCGGCGCCAAGCTGGCGGGGCCTGTCGCTAAACGCTTCCTACTGGCTGAGCAAGTCCATTGACCTAGGGGGCTCTTATACCAACACGGCGTCCGGGCCCGATGCTCGGATCGCTGTCTCCCAGACGGAACCGGAATCTCAGCGCGACCTGAAGGGACTGAGCGACTTCGACCAACCGCACGCGTTCCTGCTCCAGGCAAGCTACACGGTGCCTCGCGGCCTGACACCCCATTGGTCAGGGAGGCTCCTCAGCAATTGGACGCTCTCGACCGTGACACTGCTCAAGTCGGGGACACCCTTCACCGTAGAGTCAGGCTCCGACGGCCCCGGTTTCGGCAACATCGACGGGCGCAAGGGCGACCGGCCAATGCTAGTTGACCCCTCGGTCCTGGGACGTGTCGTCGGCTCGCCGGACAGATCGGAGTCGCTACTGCCGCGCAGCGCATTTCGCTTTATCGACGCGCCCGCCGAGCAGGCCGGCAGCCTCGGGCGCAACACCTTCCGCAAGGGCAAGATCGCCAACGTCAACGCTTCGCTCTCGCGCCGCTTCCGGATCGGACCGGAATGGTCAATCGAGCTTCGTGCCGAGGCGATCAATTTCTTCAACACGCCGCAGTTCGCCGAGCCAGGGAAGGGCCTCTCCTCGCCGAACTTCGGCCAAATCAACAACACGCTCAATGACGGGCGCACGTTTCGGTTCCAGCTGAAGTTTCTCTGGTAGCGATAGAGCAGCGATTCGCCGCACAGCGGGTCGCGTTGCGAGGGCGCTCTGGACCGCTTGGAGGTCGGGGTGTCGACAAGAGCCCCAACTGAAGAGGCAGAGCGCTACAACGACGCCGGATAGGCGGCGCTGCCTTCGTCGTCGCTCTGGCGGCCATCCCGGAACCCTCGACCGGGCTGGCCTGCGTGCCCGCTACAGGGAGACAGCGGTTGCGATCAGTGCATTCAGGCAGATCGCGGCAGATCGCTCTCTGAAGAGCCGCGCTCAAGTGCAACTTTGAGCCGGCCTGAACCCTCGTGGTAGCATGTTGCGTAAGATTTTTCGACCCGAACCGGGTCCTGCGGTTTGCACAATCAGGGGGTAGCATCGCAATGCGAACACGTTTTCTTCTTGCTCTAGTCGGCACGGCACTCTTGCTAGCAGTCTCGCCAGTCCTCGCCCAGCAGTCCGGTCTGACAGGGACTGTGACTGACACGACCGGCGCGGTTATTGTGGCCGCCGACGTGATCTTGGCCAATTCCGACACCGGCGTGGAGGCCACCACCCAATCGAACGAATCCGGCGGCTTCAACTTCACGCTGGTGCAACCTGGCACCTATGAACTGCGCTGCGAGTCCGTTGGGTTCAAGACCTACCGCCAGTCGGGGCTAGTCATGGAGACGGGCTTGACCAAGACCGTGACTATCCAACTCGAAATCGGGGAGATCACAGAAACCATCGAGGTGACAGGTTCCGCCCCGCTGCTCGAAACCGAGAACACGACCGTCGGTCAGTTCATCGAGCGCACCACCGTCGCCCAAATGCCCGTTGGCAGCCGCCAAGCCGGCCAATTGATCAAGCTGGCTGGTAATGTCACGTTCGCCACCTCCGGCGGCGGGCTCTACGACCTGCCCTTCTTCTCCATGGCAGGCGGCCGGTCCCGCAACCAGATGTGGCACCTCGACGGCGGCGTCGTGCAGAACATGGCGCTAGGCATCGCCCAGCTCAACCTCAACCCGCCAGTCGAATCGCTGCGCGAGTTCAAGGTCGAGTCCAACAACTACGCCGCGGAGTTCGGGCGGAGCGGCAACGGCCTGATCATCATGAGCACGCGCTCGGGCACCAACAACTTCAATGGCGCCGTATATCACAACTTCCGCAATGATGCGATCGACGCCCGGACATTCTTCGCGCCTAGCATCGCACCGTTGCGCTACAACATTTTCGGCGGCTCCCTGGGCGGTCCGATCAAGAAGGACAAGACCTTCTTCTTTGTCAACTACGAGGGACAGCGCCGCAGCGACGGCTTAACGATCGCCAACACCGATGTGCCCCATCCGATGGAGAAGAACAACGGCGATTTCTCGGCACGTGAGAATTTTTCGCTGATGGACCCGCTCACAGGCGAGCCCTTCATGGGCAACAGGATCCCAGCCTCCCGGATCGATCCTCTCGGCAGCGCCTTCGCTCGCCTATACCCGGATCCTAACAACCCCGGGCCGCTGACTTCCGCCCCGCGAGACAACTACGTCAAGAATGTCTCCAACCGTGGTGTGTCGGACTTCCTCACAATCAAGGTCGACCACAACTTCGGGACAAAGGACCGCATCTCTAGCCGCTTCAGCAACGTCAACGCACCCGCCGAGCCCGAGCCCGTGTACCCCAACGAGTTCGCCGACTTCCGGGCTTCGAAGCAGACTCGCTCGAACCTCGTGTCCACGTCCACCTGGAACCACAACTTCACCACCACGATGGTGAACGAGTTCCGCTATACGTTCGGCAATCGCACCTTCACCACCCGCGGTCTTGGCACGGGCAGCGGCAAGAACGGCGAGTTGGGCGTACCTAACGTCGACCCAGAATTCTTCTCCACCGTGAACTTGACCGGCTACACACGCCTCGGAGCGGGCAACCAAGAGCGCATCCAGAAGCCCATCCGCACCCACCAGGTCGTCAACAACACGTCCTGGTTCAAGGGTAACCACAGCATCAAGTGGGGCATGGAGTACCGCTACTCGCGCAACCAAGATGACTTCAACAGTGCCGCGGGCGGGAATTTCAGTTTCAACGATCGGGCCGTCGGGGACGGACTGGCGCAACTCCTGCTGGGCTGGACCACCCGCGGCCAACTCATCGACACCGACATTCTCAACACCCGCAGCGACTATTGGGGCTTCTACGTGCAGGACAGTTGGAAGGCTACCGACAGACTGACCCTGAATCTGGGCCTGCGTTGGGAAGTCGACACGCCTCGCTGGGAGTTGAGCAACAATCAGAGCGGCTTTGATCCGCTTGCCAACAATTCCGTTTGTGACTGCCCTGGCGCAATGCTCTTTGCCGGCCGCAACGGTCGTGGCAAGTACGCCCACGACCCCGACGTCAACAACCTAGGGCCGCGCATCGGGCTCGCCTATCGCGCCTCGAGCACCACCGTGATCCGGGCCGGCTATGGAGTCAACTACAACGGTGCCTACGCCCGGGCGGTTCCGTTCACGCAGTTCTGGACGTTTTCCCGCACGCTGGATATCAACTCGCCCGATGGTGGCTTTACTCCCGCCTTCATGCTCAGCGAGGGACTGCCGGCGGTGCAGCCGTTCACCGATGCCGATCGCGTGGGCACGTTTGGCGCGACAATCTCCGGGCGTCGCACGGTGTCTCCGGATTTCATCCAGCAGCACCAGCAAAACGGCTACTCGCAGCAGTGGAATTTCACCCTCCAGAAGCAGTTGCCGGACAACATCCTGCTGGAGGCCCAGTACCAAGCCAACGTCGGACACAAGCTGGGCGGCCAAAACTACAACCTGAACATGATCCCGCTGGTCGGCGGCAGGGGTCCGGAGACCCAGAGCCAAAACGCACGGTTGTTCCCTCAATACAACAACGTGTTCGTGGAGAGCCCGGACTGGGGCAACTCGACCTATCATTCGCTGAACCTGAAAGCGGAGAAGCGCTTCTCCGGCGGCTTGAGCTACCTCATCAACTACACGTGGTCGAAGTTCATCGACGACGTCGAGTCGGCCAACGAACTGGGCGGCGAGCAAAACAACGGCTACACGCACTTCCAGCTACGGCACCTCGACAAGGCCTTGGCGGGCAACGATATCCGCCATCGCATAGTCGCAAGCGGAGTCTACGAACTGCCCGTGGGCCAAGGCAGGGCGCTCTCGATAGAGAATCCGGTTCTCAACGGGATCATCGGAGGCTGGGGTCTCGGCGTGATCGCGGAAGTCCGCTCGGGGTCTCCGTACGGCATCATCGAGCAGAGAAACCAAAGCAACACCTTCAGCCACGGCCAGCGACCCAATGTCGCAGGCGACCACGTACTGTCGGGCGGGCGTTCCAAAGAGGCCCAGCTGTTGGAGTGGTTTGACACCTCCCAGTTCACCGCGCCTGGCGTGGGCGTATTCGGGAACTCGCCGCGCAATGTCTGCTGCGGGCCGGGTTTCGCCGTGGTGGACGTGTCGATTCAGAAACGGTTCAGTATCAGCGAGAGGTCGCGGCTGGAATTCCGGGCCGACTTCTTCAACATCGCCAACCA
This sequence comes from Bryobacterales bacterium, assembly GCA_965207255.1. Lineage (GTDB taxonomy): Bacteria > Acidobacteriota > Terriglobia > Bryobacterales > UBA6623 > VXMF01. The sequence continues at coordinate 6,427,454 of OZ242276.1, forward strand.
CGCCAACTTCAGGATTCCCGAGCGGCGCCGCGGCAATTCCGGTTTCGGACGCATCCGCGGCACGATCGGCACCGGCCGTCAGACCCAGCTTGGCCTGCGCCTCGAGTTCTAGGACGCCAAGCAGCTTCGCTGGATCCCCTTGTTCGGCCCGAACAGCGGTTCGGGCCGGACACAGCCGATCCGCTTGCCCGATTCCGGGGTTGGTCGGTGACTTGACCAGCCCCCAGTACAATGCACGCTAGGTGAAGGCGATTCGCGCAGCATCGCTGGCCGCGTGGGCGGCGCTGGCCTGGGGCCAGGATGCGGACTTCAGCCTGCAGGTCGACTTCGATCGCCAGCGCCCGGTCGACCGGGTGCTCGCGAGAGTCGATCCAACCCGCGACGTCTGGATCGGAGAGCAGGACTACGCAGCAATCGACTCGGAACTGAAGGCCATCGCCAAGCAGCTACTCACTCAACCGGACTCGTTCGAGCCACTCAAGGGGCACACCGGCGATTTTCGGGCCCTCAACTTGGCCGAATTCAAGATTGTCGCGACAGGCCGCAGCGGCGTGGCGAGCAACGTCGCCCGCATCGCCGTGCGAGTCGAACTTGGCGGAGAGGCGGCCGATGGCGGCCTGCTTTCCAAGCTTGGGGCAATGGACATGTCCTGGGAGCAAACGCCGACAGGCTGGAGCCTGCGCGACAGCAGCTTGGGGGCGTTCAGGCAATTGAGCGCGGTTCGCCCTGGCTTCAAAGAAGTCACCGAAGAGGTCTTTGGCGGGATCGAGGCGTTGCAACGGCAACTGGACTTCGGAGTGGACCACTGGCGGGACACTCTCGATGCGGCGCTTGGCGTCTCCATCTATGGGCACCACGGGGTCTCGCTCGGAGATATCAACGGCGATGGCTTGGATGATCTCTACGTGAGCCAGCCCAGCGGCCTGCCGAACCGCCTCTTCAGGAACAACGGTAACGGGACGTTCTCCGACGTGAGCCGGCAGGCCGGCCTAGACGTCCTCGACGAGACGTCGATGGCTCTGTTCGGTGATCTGGACGACGATGGGGACCAAGACGTGATACTGATCGGTGCGGCTCCGCTGCTCTTTCGCAACGATGGCAGCGGCTCCTTCCGGCTCGATGGCGACGCCGTTGGCATCGACAAGGACAAGGCGGCAATGTTCACCGGCGCTGCCCTCGCCGACTACGACTTGGACGGCGACCTCGACCTGTACGTCTGCGCCTATGACTTTTGGCAGCCCGGGGAGGAGTACGACGCGCCCACCCCGTACTACGACGCCGTCAACGGCCCGCCGAACCTGCTGTTCCGCAATGACGGCTCGGGGACGTTTGAAGAAGTTGCCGACGCAGCCGGACTCGGGCCAACCAACGACCGCTTCAGTTTCGCGGCCGCCTGGGGGGACTATGACGACGACGGCGATCCCGATCTTTATGTAGCCAACGATTTCGGACGCAACAACCTCTATCGCAATAACGGCGATGGCACCTTCGACGAAGTGGCAGCCGCACTGGGCGTGGAAGACCTCGGCGCCGGCATGTCAGCGGCGTGGGGCGACTACGACGCCGATGGCGATCTGGATCTCTACACCGCGAACATGTGGTCTTCCGCAGGGCTGCGGATCACGGGCAGCGAGCGGTTTCAGAGCGTGGCGCCAACAGAGCGCCACCGCACTCTTTTCCGACGCCAAGCACAGGGCAACTCTCTATTCCGCAATGACGGCGAACTGGGCTTCAGCGATGTCAGTGCTGAGGCCCGGGTGCGCACGGGCCGCTGGGCCTGGGCGTCTGACTTTGTCGACCTCGATAGTGACGGCTTGCTCGATCTATTCGTCCAAAACGGGTATATCACGGGAGAGCGGCTCGACGACCTTTGAAGCTTCTTCTGGCGACAGGTCGTGTCGCAGTCCCCCTTGCAGGCCCGAGGATCGAAGGATTACGCCGACGCATGGCGCGCCATCAACATCTTGATCCGCTCCGACGGGACTTGGAGCGGTCGGGAGCGCAACCTGTGCTTCCGCAATCGCGGAGACGGAACCTTCGAAGATCTCTCGTTCTTGGCCGGATTGGACCTTGATTCCGACGGGCGCGCCTTCGTGCCGTTGGATTTCGATGGCGACGGAGACCAAGACCTGATCCTCAAGAACCGCAACGGCCGGCAGCTACGGGCGTTCCGCAACGACATGCGCCCCGGGCCGGTCAAGAGCCTGACCGTGCGTCTGCAAGGAACCAGCAGCAATCGTGACGGCGTGGGCGGGCGCGTGTGGCTGACTACCGACCGACGCGAGCTGATGCGCGAGGTCGTCTCGGGCAGCGGCTATTTGTCGCAGCGCTCCCGGGTCGCAACGTTCGCGCTAGGCGAGGACGAAACTGTTCGCAGCATTCAGATACGTTGGCCTCGCGGCGGAACCCAGAGCGTCGACGAGCCGCCGCAACAAGGCAGAATCGTAGTGGTAGAGGGCGAGGCCAAGTTCCGCCACGCTTCCCTGCCCGACGATGCCGCTGTCCCATCCGAGCCCGCTAGACTCGAGCCACGCTCCGCCGACAGCGGAACTTGGCTCGCCAAGCCCGTGCCCGCGCCAGACTTCGTGCTCCACGGCATCAATGTCGGGACCGGCTCGGTGCGCCTCTCCGAGCAACGCGGCAACCCGGTCCTGCTCAACTTCTGGGCCACATGGTGCCCGCCATGCCGCAGCGAGCTCACCTTGTTTCAAAGCGAGCTGGGCAAGCTCCGCGCCGCTGGCATCAGAGTCTTGGCGGTATCCGTTGACGAGCCGACTCAATCCGCCGCCGTCAGCGCACTGGCCGCAGAACTCGGCCTGTCGTACCCAGTCTTGCTGGCGGATTCGAGAACCGCCGAAACCTACAGCGTGCTCAACGAGCGCCTCTTCGACCGGCGTAGGGCGCTAGCAATTCCGACCAGCTTCCTGCTGGACAGCAACGGACGGATCGTGAAGGTCTATCGCGGTGAGGTCGCGCCGGATCAGATCTTGGCCGACGTGCAGGCCGCCAACGGCGAAGCACTGCCGTTCGCAGGCCGCTGGGTGGCGTCGCAACCAAGCCGGGATTTTCAGGAGTTCGCGTCGGCATTCGCCGAAAGGGGTCTAGCGACGGCAGCGCGCACTATGTTCGACGAGGCACTTGCCCAAGGCACCAGATCCCCGCGGCTATTGAACAATCTGGCTGGGGCTTTGCTCGCCGAGGGCGAGACGGCGCGCGCAGAGGCTCTGTTGCGCGAAGCTCTGGCGGCTGCGCCCGGACTGACCGACGCCAAGGTCAACCTAGCGTCGCTGCTTGTGGGACGCGGAGACGCGAGCGAGGCCGAATCACTCCTAGAGCAGGCCGTCGAGCAACAGCCCGGCGACAGCCAGGCCCTGTCCGCGCTAGGATCCATCCGCTTCTCGCAAGGGCGCCTCGATGTCGCAGAGGCCCTGTTCCGCCGCGCCACGGAGGCGCAACCGAACGATCCCCGCTTGAGGGAAAACCTGGGCGCCGCACTAGCCTCCCAAGGCAATACAGAAGACGCTCTGGGCGAATACGAACTGGCGCGACATCTTGGCGGCGATACCGCCGAGCTCCACACGAGTCTTGGCGTGCTCTATATGCAGAGCGGAAACCCGGGCGAAGGCCTGCAGGCATTCTTGGACGCTGCCAAGGCTGATCCGGACTCCCCCGGCCCGCAACTCAACCTAGCCCGGTACCGCCTGCAGGCCGGCGACATCGGCCAAGGCCTAGAGCGAATCCAGCGCGCCAAGCAATTGGCGCCGGACAACCTAGAGGCGGCCTTGATGGAGGTCCAAGCGCTCGCACTGCAAGGCCGGGCAGATGCAGCCAAACGAGCCGCACAAGAAGCCCTTAGGCGGCACCCTGAATCCGCTGATGCAAAGCTGCTGCTCGAGTCGCTTGAACAGAGCCGGGTCGACCGCTGACGGCTCCGTTCTCCATAAATTAAATGTAAAATATAACATACATAAAGAACGTCGCATCTTCAGGCGAGTTCCCGGGGCTCCCGACGAACACCGCCCACGCTGGCACGACGAATTCCGCAGGGGCGGATGCCGGCGAATCGGCGTGCCTTCCGCCGATGTGCTGCAATAGCAGGCAGAATGGCCGGGGTAATGCAGACTCGCACATCCCTGTTCAAATCCGTGACCCAGTTGCATTGCAGATCACTCCCTGCGCCGGCGCGGCTGCTGCCGGGATCGATGTCCGAGTGGGCACGGTTGGCGCGAGCGCTGCCAGTCGCACTGCTCGTTGTCAGCCAAGCCTCAGCTTTCCAGCCCGAACCCGTCCACGCCCGCCACGCTATGGCGGTCACGGCCGAGCGGCATGCCACCAAGATCGGCGTGGACGTACTGCGCAGCGGCGGGAACGCCGTCGACGCGGCGGTTGCGATCGGTCTGGCTCTGGCTGTCACCGAGCCAAACGCAGGCAATCTTGGCGGGGGCGGTTTCATGCTCTTGCGGCTGGCAGACGGTCGCTCGAACTTCATCGACTTTCGAGAGCGTGCGCCGTCGTCGGCCAGCCGTGACATGTATCTCGACCAAGACGGAAACCCAACCGAGGAGAGCTTGGTCGGCTACCGGGCGGCGGGCGTGCCGGGAACGGTGCGCGGCCTATCGCTGGCGTTGAACAAGTACGGCACCAAGACGTGGGCCAGCATGGTCGCACCGGCGCAGCGGCTAGCCGCTGACGGCTTCGAGGTGACGTGGGACTTGGCCCGGTCACTCAAGTCCAGCAGCCGCTTGAAGCGCTTTCCGGAATCGCGCCGGATTTTTCTCAACGGCGGCAGTCCGCTGAAGTTGGGCGACACTCTCCGGCAAGCGGACCTGGCTGCCACGCTGGGGCGATTGGCCCGCGGCGGCCCCGACGAGTTCTACGAAGGCGAGACGGCGCGCCTGATCGCGGCCGACATGTCCGCCAACGGGGGCACGATTTCAGCTGCTGACCTAGCCAGCTACGCACCTGTGGAACGCGAGCCGCTAGCGGGCACTTATCGCGGCTACAGAATTCTGAGCGCTCCCCCGCCCAGTTCCGGCGGTGCGGGGGTGATCCAGATCCTCAACATCTTGGAGGAGTTCGACCTTGCTGCGACCGGTGCCGGCTCGGCCGCTACGATTCACCTCGTGGCCGAAGCAATGCGGCGCTTTTTCGCAGACCGGGCGCGCTTCTTCGGCGACACGGATTTTGTGGACATACCGCTGCAAGGCATGCTTTCCAAGGCCTATGCAGCCGAGCGGCGCACGAGCATCCGGCCAGACAAGGCGAGCCCCAGCGCCAAGGTCGGCCAAAGCCGCCCCAGCGCTTACGAAAGCGACGAGACCACTCACTATGCGGTGGTCGATGCCGCCGGAAACGCCGTGGCGGTGACATACACCCTCAATGGCGGCTACGGCTCTGGCGTCACGGCCAAGGGGACGGGCGTGCTGCTGAACAACGAGATGGACGACTTCACGGCCAAGCCGGGCAGCCCCAACACCTATGGCCTGCTCCAGAGCGAGAACAATGCCATCGAACCAGGCAAGCGTCCGCTGTCAGCCATGTCTCCGACGATCGTGGTGCACGGTGGCAAGACCAAGCTCGTACTCGGCGCCCAGGGCGGGCCGACAATCATCACCTCGGTCACCCAGGTGATCTTGGACGTCGTGGACTTCGGCATGAACGTCCAGCAGGCCGTGGACTTCCCGCGATTCCACCATCAGTGGATGCCCGATCGGCTGTACTTGGAACCATCCGGCGCGTCGGCCGATACGCGCGAGAAGCTCAGGGCCTTCGGGCATATGCTGGACTTCGGGCGAGGACTGGGCCATATCGAGGCCATCGAGGTGGGCTCGGAAACACTGATGGGTGCGGCTGACTCCAGAAGCGAGGGCGTGGCGGCGGGATACTAAGACGATGCCCTCGCTGCTGCCCATCGAGTTCCTGCGCAGGCATGGCCGGCAGTTCCCGGCCTGGGACTTAGAGGCATCGCTGCGCTACACTCGCAGCCTGACGCGGGCACACTACGAGAATTTCTCGGTAGCGAGCTTGCTGGTTCCGAAACGATTGCGTCAAGACTATTGCAATGTCTACGCGTACTGTCGCTGGGCCGACGATCTCGGCGACGAAACCGGCCATCCGCGCCTGAGCTTGGACCTGCTGCAGTGGTGGCGGGGACAGCTGGCCGCCATCGGGAGCGGCAAGGCCCATCATCCCGTGTTCGTAGCCCTCAGGGAGACTGTCGCGCGCCACGCCCTGCCGCACCAAGACTTTGAAGACCTTCTCCGCGCATTCGAGCAAGACCAGTCCAAGCACAGCTATGCGAGCTACGAGGACCTGCTCGAGTACTGTCGCTACTCGGCCAATCCAGTCGGCAGGCTGGTGCTGCGACTCAACGGCTATCGCGACGCAGCCCTCTTCGGGCTGTCTGATTCCATTTGCACCGCCCTGCAACTCGCCAACCACTGGCAAGACATCGCCCGAGATTGGCGCATCGGACGCGTCTACCTGCCCGAAGACGTGATGCAGGCCCACGGCTTTAGCCGAGATACGCTGGCCGACGACATGGCCCGTGGACGTGCGTCGGCCCAATGCCGAGAGACCGTGCGCGATCTGGCCGAGCGAGCACACGAACTCTTTCGGGCCGGCCTGCCACTCGCAGATCGGCTGTCCGGCCGCTTGAGCATCGAAATCGAACTGTTCGCCAAGGCCGGCCTAGCTGTGTTGGCGAAGATCGGCTCTTCGGGGTTCGATACGATTCCCGAGCGGCCCACGATGACTGGCAGCGACCGGGTCGCCCTGCTGGCACGGGTCTTAGGGCGTCGCTTGGTGGGCGCCCCGCTGGCAATTTCAGAGGCCCGCAATGCCGACAATTGAGGAGGCCTATGAGCACTGCCGCCGCATCGCCAAGGCCCGCGCCCGGCACTTCTTCTACTCGTTCAGGTTGCTGCCGCCCCTGCAGCGGCAATCGATGTGCGCAATCTACGCCTTCACGCGACACTGCGACGACATTGTCGACGAGGACGACGTACCGGTGGAGTCCCGCCGAGCGGCGATCCGCGAGTGGCGCAGCAACTTGCAACAACACTTTGCCGGATCCAGCGAGAACAAGGTGCTCGCAGCGTTCTGCAACACATTCGAGCGGCATTCCATCCCGCGCGCCTACTCCTTCGACCTGCTAGATGGCATGGAGGGCGACCTTACCGAGCAGGAGTTTCAGACCTTCGAAGACCTGTACCGCTATTGCTACCGGGCCGCCTCGGTAGTGGGCATGACTACGATGCACGTGTTCGGGTTCGAGGCCCGCGAGGCTTTGGCGCTGGCCGAGCGGTGCGGCATTGCCTTCCAGTTGACCAACATCATGCGGGACATTTCGGCTGATGCGGCCATGGGACGAGTCTACCTGCCCGCTGCAGAACTGGCGGAGTACGGCCTAAGCAAGGACGAATTGCTGGCCGGAAGGGTCCAGGCAGGCGAGGACCGGTTCCAGAGGTTCATGGATTTCCAGTACCAGAGGGCAGAACGCTACTACAGAGAGTCCGCCGCGCTCCTGAGCATGGCCAGCCCGCCCTGCCGAGCGGCACTGTGGGCCATGATCGCGACCTACCACGGGATCCTGAAGCGGATCCGTGAAGCGGGTTATGACGTGCTGGGGGAAGAACTCGGGCTCTCCAGGGCGGGCAAGCTGGCAATTGCGAGCCAGGCCCTCTGCCTAAGGGTCACCGGGAGGGTGCCATCATTCCCCGGGTGAAGATCGTCGGAGGTGGCTTGGCCGGCCTGGCGGCCGCCGCCCGGCTCGGCGAGGCCGGCCTGGCCGTAGACCTCCACGAGTCACGCAGGTTCCTTGGGGGGCGGGCGGCTTCCTATCGGCTGACGCCATCCGATCCGAACTCCGAACGCATCGACAACTGCCAGCACGTGCTGCTGCGCTGCTGCACCGAACTGCTGGACTTCTACCGCAGGTGCGGCGTCGCGGACCGGATCGTGTTCCAGTCCACCCTGCACTTGGTCGGCCGCGGAGGCGTGCACGACGCGATCTTCCGGGATCCGCTGCCCGCCCCGCTGCACCTAGCCCGCTCCCTGCTGCAGATGCGCGGTCTGGGTTGGAGGGACAAGCTGTCGCTGCTGCGCTGCCTCAGAGCCGTGCCTCAAGCGCGGAAACGCGACGATCTGGACCACATCAGCTTTGCGGATTGGCTCCGGCAAGAGGGCGCCACTGACCGGTCAGTCGCGCACTTCTGGCGGCCGGTGATCGTCAGCGCCCTGAACGAGGAACCCGAGCGAGCCTCCGCGCTTCCAGCCCTCCAGGTCTTTGGCGAGGGCCTGCTCGGCTCCCGCACCAGCTACGAAATGGGAGTGCCAGCGGTGCCGCTGGACGAGTTGTACTCCCCCGCGCTGGCCGGCCGCTTGGGTCCGTCCGTGCAGATCCACCTCGGCTCAAAGGTCGCCGCCATCGATCCGCTCGGCGACGAGGTCGACTTCTACATCAGCGCGGTTCCGTTTGATCGCGTGGCAGCCCTAATACCCGAGCTCGGCCTTGAAGACCAGTTGCAACGCTACCAAGCATCTCCAATTGTGGGCGTCCACCTCTGGTTCGACCGACCCATCACGGAGCTCGGGCACGCGATGTTGGTGGACGGGGAGATCCAGTGGATCTTCCACAAGGGCGGAGGCTACTATCTGGGAGTCGTCAGCGCCGCGCGCAGCCTTGTGCGGGTGTCGCCAGCGGAGATCGTTGAGCGGGCCGTGGCGCAACTCAGGGACACCTTTCTCGGTGCCAGACGAGCGAAATTGCGGCGCAGCCGGGTGATTAAGGAGCTAAGGGCCACCTATTCGGCGGTACCGGGACTGGAAGCCTCTCGGCCAGGGCCCCACACGAGATTCCCCAATGTATTCCTTGCTGGAGATTGGACCGACACGGGCTGGCCAGCCACCATGGAAGGCGCGGTCAGAAGCGGCTACAGAGCGGCCGCAGCAGTGCTCGCGGCCGCCTGATCGGACACACATCGGTCACATGGCGGCGGCACCGATGGGAGCCACGGCGCTTGGCGCTCCCCCAGCGCGTCGAAGCCAAAGCCGCTAGAACGATAGGCGCAGCGAAAGCTGAAACTGGCGTGGATCAAACGTCGAGGTGAACGAGAACGGATCCGTCACGTTCCCGCGCTGCCCGGTCGGGCGGTCCGGAACCTCCTCAATCGGCATATCGCCGACCTGGCCGTTCACACCTTTGAAGTTCGTGCGGTTGAGCAAGTTGAACGCCTCGCCCACGACCTGCAGCTTGACTCTTTCCGACAGGGGGAAGGAGCGAGTCAGGCGGATGTCCATGCCAAAGAATGCCGGCCCCACGCCGACATTGCGGCCCAGCCCCCAAGGGCGGTGCGTGTCGGTGTGTCGGTCACCGACGCTGTCGAAGCCGTTCTCGAGATTGAAAGGGGCGAACGAGCGGGCTAGAAGTACGCCTGAGAACGTGAAGTCGGACAGCAAGTTGTGCCCGAAACCGAGTCCCTTGCCCGCCTTCCAGGGAGACTGCACCACCGCGTTGGCAACGAACCGATGCCCCCGGTGAAAGTGGGAGAGGGCCAGCTCGTTGCGCGCGTCCCACTGGAGGTGCGGCTCATAGGACGAATTGTAGTCCGTCGCCTCGTCGATGGCCTTGCTCCACGTGTGGTGGGCCGACAGCGTGAAGACTTGGCCAAAGCGCCTCTGCAGATGAAGAATCAGAGCGTGATAGTAGGACCGGCCCCAACTCCCGTAGACGTTGTCCTGCAGGATCAACGGATTATGGAAGCCAATGATTGGCCTGCCTTGGTCGTTCGTACCGGCCTCGTAGACGTTGAGATCTAGTGGCCGGATGATGTGCACGCCGCGGTTGAAGTTGTAAGCCGCCGAGAGCGAGTAGCCACTCACTTCGCGCTGGATTTCGAAGCTGCCCTGCTGGGCATATGGGTTGACGGTGTCCTTCGCGACGCGAAAGGCGACGCGAAGCGGGTAACCCCGGCTGGGGTTGATTCCGTGAATCGCCAGATCCTCTGGAGTGATCCCACGCGTTCCGATCACGCCACGGGCCTTCTGCGTCTGGTAGATTTCCGCTGAAGTCAGCGGTTCCCCGGTAAGAGCGCTCTCAATCCCACCCACGCCGGTGAGGGGGATGAATACCTGATAGATCTGCTGTGCGTCGCCCAGCAGGTCGTTGACGAAGGCGATCTGGCCATCGATGCGCGCGTAGTAAATGCCGTATCCGCCGCGAATCACGGTCTTCGGATCGGGGCTCCAAGCGAATCCCACGCGCGGCGCGATGTTGTTGTAGTCGCGCGGAAACCTAGTCTTGATCTCGAACTCGTGGCGCAATCCGAGCGTGAGCTTCAGTTTCGGAGTCACGCGAATGGAGTCCTCAAAGAAAAAGTTCAGGCGGTTCGCCCAGCCCGTCCAGTACGGGTCGCCAAAGCCTTGCTGGTAGACGGTTGGCAGCCCGAGCGCATATGCCTGTAGCGCCGAGATGGGCCGGTCGACATTGTCCGCCAGCTGCGGCTGCCCTGCCCCGGCCAGCAGCCCCTTCACAAGTTGCGAAGCTCCAGGCACGGCACCATCGATGATGGCTGCGAGCGGAATCGCTTCGGAGAATATGAACCGCCCGCTAAAGAAAGTCTCGGATCTAACCCAGTCGCGCAAGGGGTTGTAATCGACACCGAACTTGATCGTCTGGCGAGAGGACACACGCATGAAGTTTTGCCGAAACTGCAGGACTCGCTCGACAACCTCCGAGGGCAGGATGAAATCTCTGCCGAATGCACCGAAGCCACTGATCGAGATGGCCGGACCGTGTGGATCGGTAGGGTAGACGCCGAAATCGTGATATCCCGCGCCGATCCGGGTTTCGCTAAGCCACTTCGAGTTGATGACGTAGGTGTCGCCCAAGGCTACGGCGAAGTCATTGACGGAGGTTTCGCGTCCACGGCTACGAGCTGTGAGCGCACCGAAATCCGTGTTCTGTCCCTCGTGCCCAGTCCAGTTGCCCCGGAAGAACATGTTGTGGTCTTCACTGACCGTGTGGTCTAGGCGGGTAATGAACTGCTGGCGCAGTTCGGAGAACGGAAATACGCCGCTGTTATCTTCAAACAGTTCAGTGACACCTGGATGATTGCCGGGAGTGAGTTGGGCAGCGAGTTGGGCTATCACCGGCCGGAAAGCTGGGGGGCCGGCCGCACCGAGCACGTCGGCGAGCGCCTGCTGCGAATCGGTCAGCGAGGTCAAGAAGGAGGGATCGGACAGCAGTGGCACGATTTGGGACTCGTTCCGGTCGAGTCGCTCAAAGGCGGCGTACCAAAAAGTCTTGTTCTTGGAGATCGGACCGCCGATCGAGGCGCCATTCTGCGCTCGGGTGTAAGCGCTCTTGCCGGGGTCGAAGTAATTCCGGGCTTGGAAGCGCCGGTTACGGAGGACGCCGAACAGCGTTCCATGCAACTGGTTCGTGCCACCCTTGGTCACGATGTTGACCGTGCCGCCCGGGGCGCCGCCTTGTTCGGTAGAGAATGTGCTGCGGTTGACTTGGAACTCTTGCACCGCCTCCTGGCTGATCGAAGAGCGGACACTACCGGAGTTGTACAGGTTGTCCAAGCCGTCAATCATGAAGGTGTTGGTGCGCCCATTCGCACCGCCTACACCCAGGCCAGAAGTGGGCGTCGGCGGAATGCGGCGATCAGTAGCATTGGCGATGTACTTGGTATCAACTACCCCTGGCGTAAGCAGTGCCAGGTCCAGGTAGTCGCGGCGATTGATCGGCAGATTCTCAATCCGAACCGAGTCGATGTGGTCTGACTGTGCGACACGCTGCGGTTCGATCACAGATCGTTGTGCCTCGGCGGAGACTACGACCTCATCCTGTGCGGCGGCAACGACCAGTTGCGGAGAGATGGTGGCCGTCTCGCCAACCAGCACCTCAAATCCCTCAACTGTCAGCGGAGCAAAGTCGCCTGACTCAAACAGCAGCACATAAACGCCCGGTGTGAGCAGAGTGAAAACGAATTCGCCCGTCTCTGAGGTGACCACCCCGCGCTCGACACCGCGCGCCACATCGCTCGCTGTCACCGTGACACCGGGTATTACGGCCATCGACTCGTCATATACGACACCTTGTATGGACCCGGTGTTGGTCTGCGCCTGGATTGGCAACACGCAGACCACGGCCATCAAGACCAGACTGAGAGCCCTGCGCAGGCACCAAGCGCCGGTCTGATCGTGTGAGTTCATTTCGTCACTCCTAGGGCGAGATGCGCCCAATCAGTCCATATATGTTACAAGAACGTACCCTTGGAACCGTGATCGGTGGGAACGCAGGTTCTGGTGAAGGACATCGGCATGCCTAAGGTACGAGGGAGACGACCTCCCGCACACTGATGCAGCGAGATCCAGTAAGCGACGCGGTCTTGTGGGCCGAACCAATCGCCCGAGCCCGGGCGCGGCTTGCGCCGCATTTGACCGAGACGCCACTTGTGGAGTCGGACTTCCTCAGCCAGAAGCTGGACAGGCCGGTTCTCCTAAAGCTGGAATCCATGCAACCAGTAGGCGCGTTCAAGGTCCGTGCGGCTCTGAATTCGATCCTTGCAAACCTCAACGAGTGCCGATCGGCCGGTGTGGTGACCAATTCCTCGGGGAACTTTGCCCAGGCGGTAGCTTACGCGGCAACTCGGCTAGGCGTCGAATCCACGATCGTCATGATGCGCGGGGCGTCGGCCTTCAAGCGAGGGCGCACCGAAGCATTTGGTGGCAACATCGTGCTCTGCGAGGACAGCTTCGAGGCGCGCTTCGCCGCTACCGAGCGGATCCGAGCGGAGAGCGGTCGCAGGCTTGTGCATCCTTACAACTCGGCCGAAACCATCGCCGGCAACGCAACTCTGGGCGCGGAACTCCTCGAGCAAGTCGACCAAGAATTCGACCTCTACGTGCCGATCAGCGGCGGCGGGCTGATCGCGGGTACGACTCTGGCCGTGAAGGCTGGTCGACCAGGTTGCCGCGTCTTCGGGGTGCAGTCGAGAGCCAACCCGTCGATGAAGCTGTCGCTGGAAGCCGGGCGTCCGGTGCGCACCGAGCCCGCGCCGTCGCTAGCAGATGCCCTCACAGTGCTCGAGCCGGGTTCGCGAACTTTCCCCGTCGTCCAGAAGCACGTAGAGTCCGTCGAACTGGTGTCGGAAGAAGACATGGCCGCGGCCGTGAGACTGCTGGCGGTCGAGCAAAAACTCGTGGTCGAGCCCGGGGCCGCAGTGTCGGTTGCGGCAGCGCTGAGCGCGACGAGGGAGCGGGACAGACCTGTGGTTTGCGTGCTTAGCGGCGGCAACATCGCGCCGGAAACACTTCGTGCAGTACTGGCCGACCAGCACTGACGTGACGGAGACGCGCGGTTGCAAGCTGTTGGCTGCGCCGCGTCCGTGCTGCTGGCTTGCCCTCCCCAGTGGCGTATCCGGTGGCCGGGCTATTCCCGATTGCCTCGATTCCGAGTTCGACGTCGCGACGATTCCGTGCTACAGATCGAGTCCAGCAGACGAAACGGGCGGAACGAGCCCGCGCCCGTGAACTTACCGTCTTGGTGCTATGTCGGGACTGACACCACTCACTTGATCGTCACGTAGCGCTCGAGGCGCGCAACCTCGTCATCGTCAACATACTTTCCGATCTCACGCCGAAATTGCTCGATTCGCCGGTAGGGCCGATATTCCTTGAACTCGTGGAGCATCCTATTGCCCAGATTTGGGATTGAGAGGATGTCTTCGTCGCTGGCGGTGTTCAAGTCGATCGGCACGAAGACGAACTGCTCCAAACGCGCCACTTCATCGTCATCGACGTACTTGCCTATCTCCCGCCGGAACACCGGAAGACCGGCATATGGGCGGTATTCCTCAAATTCGTGGGCCATCCGACCCTTCACCCCCGGGACGAGAAGAATCTCCTCCTCGGTCGTTTCGTTCAGGTTCAGCGGGAGGAAGAGGCGCGAGTAAACCTCGTCCTGCTGCTCCTCGGTCAGAGATTTCCCGACAAGGGCGTGCACCTCCAGCATGTTTCGGAACGGACGCCCTTCCAAAATCGAAGATGCCTTCGCCGCGCCCATGTGGGGTAGCGCGGACATCTCAGCTTCGGTTGCCGTGTTCGGGTTTAGCACGCCCTGGTTCCGCCCGACCTGTGCGTCTGCGAATCCGCTGGACAGCATTGTGAGTGCGAACGGCAGCGCCCAACCTTGAAGGTATAGTTTGCATGAACTCACAGGCCTACTCCTCGTGTTCTGCTGAATCTTCGGATGACTTGGATTGCTGGGCACCTGCGCCAACAAGAACCGGGTGTCGATAGGTATATAGAAGACCTACTAAGCCCAAGTGTATCATCGTGCCCGGTGCCAAGGCCGGCATCGCTCCGGTCAAAGAGGCCCAGATCAGCGGCCAGCCCATGGCCGAGGGGTTCATCTCGAGCTCGAATTCAACGTTGCTTTCGTAGTGCAGATAGATGCCAACGATCCCGACTAAGCAAAACAGCAGCATGAATACCTGAAACACCCGCAGGACGACGGGCGCGCGAGTCAAGAACCACATAGCGAGCACCGCCAGCCCGACGAGCATCGCCCCCAGTGGTATGAGTTGGGCAAGCTCAGCGTAGTGCTCCAACAGGATCAACTCGATTCCGGCGCCCAGTGCTCCCAGAAGAAAGATTGCCAGCAGGGCCTTGCGCAGGACCCCTGCATGCTTCGCAACGGTGTTACTAGAGCCACGGGACGTCACGAGAGCCATCTTCTCATGGTTTCTGGCTTCAGATAGAACGTGCTGTCACAGGCCGAAGCTCGCAGCGGAGAACCTGATTGCCCAGCAGTTCCAGCCACAGTTAGCAGCCGGTCGGGCAGGGGCGGGGTGCGCACAGCAACGTAGACGAGCCGGGGCACCAGATCGGCCAACTCGTAGCGCCGATCGAATCGGCACGCGAATTGGGCGAGATAGCGCCCCGCGTAGCACGCCTCGCAGGCATGATGGGTTCCGTCAATCGCGCTTGACGCTGACCAGCGGGGTGTTCCGACACCTTACCGGCGGACGTGCCGCCGGGGAATTGCTTGGTCCTGGCGGCTCCTCGCAGCTAGCCCAGCAGGTCGGCGCGGTTGAGACTCTTCGCCATGCGCCGATGTTCCCCCGGATGCCTGTTTCTGCCAAGAGCCCGAACGGCCGCTTGTGTCCCTTGGCGGGTACCAGGAAGAAGTTCGAACGGGAGAGCGACGCCGCCCGCCGCCAGTGGACGACACTGCCTGGGAACCCCGGGGTCGGATCTAGACACGGCACGGCACGGCGTTTGCTGGCAGCTTGGAGGATCGCAGCCCCAGGGTGTTGCGGGACTGTTCTCCTGGCTGTCTCGCCATCGACGAGGCCGGCACCGCTGGTGCATGTGAGCGAAGTCGTCCGTGCGCTATCCTTCCCAGTCTTCGGAGACACCGGTCAGGAGATACTTCTAGTCGAATTCCGGCCGCTGTTCCCGGTCGCCGTACGGACGCTCCACCGCTTCCATGAGTTCCTCCAAGGTGAAGGCGTCGATACCTTCCTTGTGGTACGCTGCGCCGCACTGCTTGGCGACCTCTTCCGGGCAACTGGCCGTGTACCCCTGATAGAGGGCGCGTCCCACCTTCTCGTCCGTGGAGCACTCGACGATTGTGCGAGCCTTGCTCCTGCGTTCAGCATGGCGCTAGCGGGTTGGCCCTTGACCCGTTGCCATGCAAGTCGGCCACCTGCCAGTGAGTGGTAGACTGCCAAGCGAACGAGGCACGGCATCATGCGGACCACACCCAGACGAACGCTATTCCTGCTGCTCGTGGCCATGGCCGTCGGCACGTCCACGCTCGGGGGGCAGCCTCCAGCGCCTCCGGAGGGCTGGACGGACAGTTTTGTGATGGCGAACGGAATCCGCGTCCACTACTGGAGAACCGGAGGCGACAAGCCCGCGCTCGTCATGCTGCACGGATCATCGGACGATGGACTTTGCTGGACCAGCCTCGCGAAGGAGCTAACCTCCGACTACGACGTGATCCTGCCGGACGCGCGCGGCCACGGCTTGTCAGATCCCGCAGCCGCAACGGACCCAGCCGACGCGCAGGCCGAAGATGTCGCCGCGCTGATCCGCGGCCTGAAGTTGGACAGACCGATCGTCATGGGCCATTCGATGGGCGCCTCGTCGGCCGCCTGGTTCGGGGCGAAGTACCCCGACATGGCCCGGGCAATCGTGCTGGAGGATCCCGGGTTACTGCCGCGCACAGGGCGTGGCCGGATGGACGTGGAGGGGGTCCACGCACGCATCCTTGCCCGCAACCAGACAAGTTATGACGACCTGGTCAAGGGATGCGTCGAATCGTCACCCAAGTGGGGGCTTGAGGAGTGCCGCATCTGGGCGCCCTCGAAGCGGCTGCACCATCCAAGCAATGCCTATCGATATCGCACATTCGCCGAAAGGCCTCCGATGACCGAGCTGTTCGGGAAGATCGCAGTTCCGACCTTGATCCTCAAGGCGGACGCCGACGAGGACACCCGAGCGAAGAACGAGGAAGTCTCCGCCGTGTTGAGGAATGGCAGGATCGTGCATATCGACGGTGCCGGACACAATGTCCGCAGGGAGGAGAAGGCAGCGCTCCTCGCAGCCCTGAGGGACTTCCTCTCCGCTCTCTGAGGCCGTGGCCGGAAGCCTACGACGATTCGGCCAGGGCCCACGCCAAGAGCCCTTGCGTGACAAGCTGCGTCCGGCCGCTCGCGTCCGCGAAGTAGTGGATCGGCAGCACCGCCGGGCCGCGTTGCGACCAGCATCCTAGCCGGTGCAAACCGTTCAGGAAGGGCACCTCGACCGGCGCTTCGGCATCCAGGCGCTGGTCCGGCTTGTACAACAGGAGATCCTCGAGCAACCCGAAGCGCGCGGGCTGCACAGGACCGGCACCAATCGCGAGCGCCAGCGTCCATTGAGAAACCAGCGGCCCCGCGACTTCGAAGACCCGCTCGGACATGCCATCCTCGATGCGGACCTTGTCTCCGTCGTGCAGGCCCGATATCTCGTATCGGCCGTCGCGTTCGTCAACCGTGCTGACGAGTTTCCAACTCCTAAGTGACAGAAGCGGGTCGGGACTGCAGACAATTTCCGCCTCCACGCGATTCCGGGGCCTGGAGTAGCGAGTGGTCTGTATCACGTTCACAACCACTGGGTCCGCTTGGCGCTCGGCATGCAGTTCCAGCCGGCCGATCTCCTCGTTGGTGGTCTCGCCGCTGCGCGTGTCCGTGCTTCGCCACCGCAAGACCTTGTACTCTCGGGAAGAGCCCCGCGATGCTTGCTCAGATGGCGCATGCCGCCGCAGAAAGCCCTGGACGGGCGACAGCCCGACCGGGAGGCCAGCGCCTAGCAAAGGAAGGCGACCTGCGGCCGCGAGCGCGGCGACCCCCCCGGCCAAGCCCAGCGCGTCTCGCCTTGTCGCCCCGCTCATACCGCCAACCCGGACCCCTCAGCGATGCTCTCGTACCAAATCCGAGCCTTCCGCAACCGCTCCTTGCGGGTCTGTCCGCTACGGTCAACGCCCGGCGCGTCCTCGCCGAGCCTGGAGTAGACCGCTCGGCCGCGGACGTAGCCCCGCAGGCTCCCCGCCAACCGCTCGAGCTGCTCCTTATGAGCTGGGGATGCCGCGAGGTTGCGAGTCTCAAGAGGGTCATCCGCAAGATCGAACATCCGAGTTGGCGATCGCGGATAGAAGATGCCTTCCAGCGGCCGTCTTGCACCGCCGCCGAATGCTCGGTTTCGCCAAAAACGTAGGTCCGCCAGTTGGATGGGTCACCCGCGGCTAGAGCCCGCAAGCTGCGGCCCACGTCGGCGTCGGGGAGTGACGGAACGCCGGCGTAGTCGCAAATCGTGGCCGGGATATCGAGGCTGGAAACGAGACGGTTCTCTTGCGAGCGCTCGCTGACCAAGCCCGGGGGGATCATGATGGTGGGAACGCGCCAGGACTCTTCCTCCAAGAAGTTCTTGAGGATGCGGCCGTGATGCCCCATCCCCTCGCCATGATCAGCCGCGAACAGCACGAGCGTGTTTTGGGCAAAGCGCGAACGGCGCAACGCGTCGTAGACCAAGCCGACCTGCGCGTCGGCCATCTCAGTCTGGCGATAGCAGGAGTAGATGTAATAGCGCCAGTCCCGTTCACTCCAATGACCCACGCGGCCGCGCTGCTCTGCCGTCAGCCAGGGCAGGTCCGGATCGAAGTTTTCGGGCAGCGGCGGCAATTCGCTCTCGATCGAGGCAGCGTAGTCGAACTTTCCCACGCCTCCGCCAGCGCCACAGGTGTAACAGCAGTCGTGCGGATTCAGGAAGCCGACCGACAAGAAAAACGGCCGCTGCGAAGTCCTGTTGCACAGGAAGGCCACAGCGGCTCGTCCGACATCGCCGTCGCCAATCTCTCCCATCCCAGTGCCGGGATGCAGGTAGTCGAAACTGTCCGCAACATTGCGGCCGGGAATGTGCCACTTTCCGGCGTGGACCGTTTCGTAGTCGCTGTGCCCACGCAACCATTGGCCCAGGTCGGGCAATTCGGGATCGATTGGAACGGCGTTGGTCAGCACGCCATGCTCAAGCGGGGTCCGACCGGTAAACCAGCTGGCCCGCGCAGGACAGCAGACCGGCTGGGCTGCGTAAGCGCGGCGGAAGGAGACGCCATCCGCTGCCAAGCGGTCGATTGCCGGCGTGGTGCAGTAGCGCGAACCGTAAGCGGATACAGCATCCGCATGCATCTGATCGACGTGCAGGAACAGAATGTTCGGAACTCGGTCTTGCACCGTGCGAAAACCTAGGCCGGCCCGATCATAACACCTGGGATCGCCACTCTGCTCTCTCTCATTGACCATCGCAGCCCATTCGAAACGAGGCCAGGCAGCGACTCCGCTGGCGCAGTTAACGGCGGGGCGCGTGCCGCTGATCGAGCACAACCCGCGCGTGGTGCGCAGAAAAAGGCGGGGTTGCACCGGGAGGCGCTGGCCCAGCGCAGCATCGGGCAGTTGACGCAGCAGGCGCACCGCTACCACGAGCGCTCGACGGTGGAGTGGGTAAACGGGCGCCTCCAAGACGAGTTCGGAGGGCGGCACGTGCGCGGATACACGCCAACACTACGGCGGGCCCGGAGCCCGCCAATCAATGATTCTCGAAGGTGTTCGGTCGTCCCATAAAGTGTTTATATTCAGTACATTAAATTCACAGTCAGCCTCCGACAGTCTTGCGTCGAGTCCTAGGTTCTCAATTCTTGTGGGGTACAATACGGAGTACAATTCAATGGACAAAAAGCGCCACCTGAGCGCAACCTTTGTCAAAGGCGTTCGACATAGCGGCAAGCCGTACGGCCCGGACAAGTACTACGACCAGCACGGCCTGATCCTGCGAGTGATCCCAACCGGCGGTAAGCAGTGGATATGGCGCGGCACGATCCACGGCAAGCGCCTAGACCTTGGCTTGGGCGGCTGGCCCTACCTCTCGCTCAGCGAGGCGCGCCAAGCGGCGTTCGACTACCGGAAACTGGCGCGAGCAGGTGGCGATCCCCGTTCGTTGCGTTCCGGGCGAGATGTTCCGACATTCGCGGACGCTGCGAAGACGGTGATCGGAATCCACAAGCCGGGATGGAAGGACGGCGGCAAGACCGCCGCCCAATGGCGAGCAAGCCTGCGGGACTATGCGATGCCAAGGCTGGGCAAGATGCGCGTGAGTGATGTCTCCGCGGCGGACGTCATGGCCGTGCTGTTACCAATCTGGAATGACAAGCGCGAGACTGCGCGACGGGTGCGCCAGCGGATCGGAGCAATCATGAAGTGGGCCGTCGCCCAAGGCTATCGCCAGGACAATCCCGCTGGCGACGCCATCGGCGCGGCCCTGCCGAAGAACGGAGTTGCTAAGAAACACCATCGCGCCTTGCCCCATACCTAGCGGCCGGTCATAGTTGACGCTGGAAGTTTCGAGGCAATGTTGGGTCGATGCTCAGAGTTGGTCTTGAGGTGTCAGGAAGGGCCTACCGGCGGCGGGGGAGACCGGCGCACCACCTCAGACACACGCAGCTGGTCGTGGAAGGGGGTTGGGGCTGTGCGGCCGGCATGGCGATCCCGCTCAGTGCGTTGCGCAGTGGCCCCTGCCAGCCTCGCGCATGGATTTCCCACACGGCACGCGTTCTCCCGCCTCACGCTCCCCTGCCGAGAGCCGACCGCTGCGGTTCCAGAAGACACGCCCGGCCAGCCCAGTCTACAGATTCACATTATTCCGACAGAAAACGGCCATTTTTCTCGAATTAGATTGACGTCAGAAGGGTTGGAAATCAGAACAATCTGAGCAAGACCTCGGGCTCCCAGCAGGGGCAAGCCCGCCCCTCCAGGCTCGCTCGGGCCACTGCGGCTCCAAATTCCTTCCGGCCGCAGCGGAACAATGTGAGAAAAAGCCTCTTCGTGTCGGCGGAGGAATTTGAGAATCTACTGCCGGAATAATGTAACTCTGCACACCCGGCGGGCACGGCTACGGCGGTTCGCACTGCGCCTGCCGGTAGCGCACCATCGTTTGCAGTTGCTGGTAGGCCTTCCACAGCACCTCGTTGCCCGGCAGTTCCCGGCGCTTCTTCGGCCGCCAGCCGCGCAGCCGCGCCAGCAGCACGACCCAAGTGCGAATGTCCGCGCCCGGCGGCTGGCCGCGCTCGCCCGGCGGGCGCAAGCCTTCCGCCTCCGCGACGGCCTCGATCACGGCCATCTCGTCCCCTGTGAGCACCTCCGCAGCCGGCGTCTGCGGCGCGTCCCGGGCGTAGCGCTCCAAGCTGAACACGCGCCAGGCCGTGATCGCGTCGAACACCAGGCACTTGCCCAGCGCCTGCGCATCGTGCAGCCGCCGGTCCTCAATCCGCGTGCCACTTTTGAGCAGCCGGAAATACTCCTCGATCGCCCAGCGCCGCTCGTACCAACACACGATCCGCTCGGCCCACTGCGCTGTGCGCTCGCCCTCGCTCGACAGCAGCAGCCACTCCAACCCCGCTTCGCCCTCCGGCGGCTCCCGCTCCAGCACCCGCACCAGCCACACCGGCAACGCCGCCGCCGCTCCCCGCCGGCCCGCCGGCGGCTGCAACTCCACGCGCCCGATGCTGATCTCCGTCAGCGCCGTGCGCTTCTGCCTCGCCCGCTGCCCGCCCTGCGACTCGATCTCCACCTTGCGGCCTGTCACCAGCGCCTGCTCGAAGTCCGGCTGCGCCTCGATCGCCCGCAGCATCTGCTTGCCGAAGCCCGCGTCCCACGCCCGCACCTTGCGCTGCCGTCCCAAGTTCACCCGCACCAGCAACCCGGCCTGCTCGCGGCGCTCGGCCTGCCGCTCGAACAATCCGAAGATGTCGCTCTCGCGGTCCCCCACCACCACGACCCGCGTCTGCGGGCTGCAGCGTCCCAACTCCTGCCCCTGCCGCAGCCCCCGGAACCAGCGCTGGCTCTCCTTCTCGCGCTCCGCAGCCGGGTCTGGCTCCTGCTCCGGGCGCGCCCAGCGTTCCAGCCCGCTGACCCCCAGCGGGCGCCCGCCCTCGGTGAAGCCCAGCGTCGCATGCACGAACAGCCCGCGCGCACTGCTCGCGCGCTCCTTTAACGGCCCCAACCCGCTCGTGCAAGCCTTCAGGTTCGTGAAGTTGAGCGTGGTCGTGTCCTGCACCAGCAAGACCGTCGACTCCACCTGCGCCCGCTCCAGCAGCGCCTCCCGGTGCGGCTGTAAGATGTCCACGTCTTGCACCTTGTCATTGTGCAAGAGGCGCGTGGCCGCCCGCAGCTCCGCCGGCTGCGGGAAGATCGCCGGCAGATCCTGTCCCGGGTGGCGTTCCCAGCTCTGGCCCATGCGCTCGAGCCGCTCCCGCAGGCGCCCGTCCGGCAGGTCCGAGCGCAGGAACTCGCGGCGCGCCCAGTTGGCATCCTCGTCCAGTTCCAGGGCCGGGTACTGGCCCAGCTGGCGCTCCGCCGGGCGGCACAGCTGCGCCTGCCAGTCCGGCTCCAAACCCAGCAGCCAGACCGCCTTCGCCTCGCCTGCCTCGGCGGCTCCCGGCGGACGCCCCCGGGTGTCTCCCACGCACTGCCAGCCGGCCGCCTTGTAGCTCGTGCCCGGGCGCCAACTTTGCACGCAGGTCTCTGCCAGCCACGGCCGCACGCCGTGCGCCCGCTGCCAGTCCCCGGCCAGTCTGCGCAGCGCCAGGAATTCTAAATTTGGCCTTTTTCTATCTCGCGAGCCGCTGAGAGGCCGGCAGCAAGAGACCAGTTTTTGGGCCTTGACTTTGCCGGCAGCACTTTCAAACATAAAGTGTGGCCCCCGTTTCCAATTCCCGAGTGCTCGAGTCCCTTCTGGACCGCTTCCAACAAACCGCCGGCACCCTGCCCGACCCTCGCAAAGGTTCCAACAAGCGCTATGCCGTCGCCGATGCCGCGGCCTGCGCCCTCGCCACGTTTTTCTTCCAGTGCCCCTCCTTCCTCGACTTCCAGCGGCGCTTGTTCGAGCAGTCCGCCCGCTCCAACTGCCACGCGCTGTTCGGCGTGAGCAAGATTCCCAGTGACAATCACATTCGGAATCTGCTCGATGATCTCGACCCCGCGCTGTTCGCCGACCTCTTCCCCCTGTGTCTCGACACCCTCCGCGAGCAAGGCGGCCTCGACCCCTTCCTGCGTCTCGGCGGGCGCGTGTGCATCGCCCTCGACGGCATCCAGTTCCAGTGCTCGGACACGATCCATTGCGAGCAGTGCTCCACCCGCCATGTCGGCAAGCACAAAACCAAGCAGTTCTTCCACACCATGCTCTCAGCCAGCGTGGTGGCCGATGGCCACAACCGCGTCCTGCCGCTCATGCCGCTGTTCGTCCAGCCCCAGCATGAGCCCGCCGCGCAGTGCCCGGAGTTGACCGAAGAGCAGCGCAAGCAGGATTGCGAGCGCAACGCTGCCAAGCGCTGGCTGCCCGCCTACCTGCCCGCTCTGCGGCCCTACCGACCGGTCCTGCTGGGCGACGATCTGTACTGCTGCCAGCCCATCTGCAGCCTCGTCGCCGAGCTCGAAGCGGACTTCCTGTTCATCTGTAAGCCCAGCAGCCACAAGACGTTATACGAACAGCTCCCCAAGCGCCGCATCTGGTCCAGCGGCTGGCTGCAGACCCGCAACCAGCGCAAGCAGGTCGAGCAGCATCGCTACCAGTGGAGAAACAACGTGCCCGTGCGCGCTGGTGCTGACGCCCTCAAGGGCACCTGGATTGACTTCGAAATTTGGCGCAAAGGCGAGCGCACCTACCACAATTCGTTCTTCACCAGCCTCAAGGTCACCGCCGACAACGTGGCCGAGATCGCGCGGGTAGCGCGCGCCAGATGGAAGATCGAGAACGAGCAGTTCAATTGCTTGTCGCGCCAGGGCTACAACCTCAAGCACAATTTCGGGCACGGCCGCCAGGGTCTGGCCAATCTGCTCGCCACGCTGAACCTGTTCGCCTTCGCGCTGCATGCGGTGCTGGACTGCGTCTGCGAGCTGTGGCGGCAAGGCCGGAAGCGCCTCGGTACCCGGCGCAATTTCTTCGCGACCCTGAAGTTCCTCACGGAGTGGTTCTGCTTCCCCAGTTGGACCGCCCTGTTGGAGACCGTCGTGCGCAAGCGCCCGCCACCGCCCGCGGCCGGGGTGCCCGCGGGCGCCCCCTGACGAGGCAACCTGCCCGCCATCCTGCCAGCGCCAGGCTTCTCTTGCAGAGGCCCTCAGCCGGGGTGCGTCGCGGCCAGTCCAGGACCGCCTCAGGGCCGCTGCCACACGACTCACAGCCTCGGATGCCGAGTCCACAGCCGTCCGCTCACCCCGCAACCGGTTCCAACGGCGCACGCAAACGCTCCCAGATTCCACCCCACACGAGTCAGCCTACCTATTTTGAGAATTGCTGGCGCAGCGCCTGGCCCAACACGTGCGAGCCTAGATTGGGCACCTGTACGCCCTCCAGCAGCAAGAACCGGTCGTTGTTCACGATGCGCTCAAGATGCGCTCCGCGCGTGCGCTCATCCCATTGCAGGTAGGCATCGCGCGGCCCCAGCCGGAACGCCGCCGCCACGAACGAGAGCACGCCCAGCGGCCCGCATTCCGCTTCCAGCAGATAGCTCAGCCGACAGCCGGGGGCCCGGCCCGGGCCGAGCGGATGCTGCGCTTGGAGCAGTTCGGCACACAGCCGCCGGTCGGCCTCGCTGGCGGCCAGCCGCACGCGCACCTCGCCGAGTTCCTGCAGCGAGCCGCTGAAGACGGTCGCCGCCACGGGCGCGGCCGGGCTGCAGCGCACGCGCCCGGCGGGCGGGCCCGGCCGGGCTGCCGGCAGCGGCAATTTCAAATCGGCGGCCAGCTCGGGCAGCGCCTTGCGCGCCGAGGCCGTGCAATACTCGCCCTTGCGATTGCGCCAATCCTCCTGCTCGCAGACCCCGCGACCCAAGGCCGCCCGCGACAACACACCCGCCTGCAATGCTGCTCGCAGCCAAGCCATCGTCTGCGGACGGAAAATGCGCAGCCCTACCCGCACTACCCCCGTTGTACACAGAACCGAGGGCCTGTGTCAAGTATGACCGGCCGCTAGGCCCCATACTGAGGTCTGGAGTGCCATCACTACGGTACGCGCGTCACGCGCAAACTGGGCGACGGTCGCCGCTATCGAGTTCCTGATTCTGACGGCATCGCGGTCGGGCGAAGTGCGGGAGGCCCGCTGGGATGAAGTGGGCCTTGAGACGGCAACGTGGACGGTTCCTGCCGACCGGATGAAGATGCAGCGCGAGCACCGGGTCCCGCTCAGCCGACGGGCGTTGCAGATCCTAGTCGAAGGACGCAAGATGGCCGACGGCTCCGGCTTGATCGTTCCGAGCGTCACAGGGCGGCCAATGTCGGACAATACCCTTTCGAAGCTGCTCCGGGAACAGGGCATTCAAGCGGTCGTGCATGGATTCCGCAGCAGCTTTCGCGACTGGTGCGCCGAGTGCTCGAATGCACCGCGAGAGGTCTGCGAACTGGCGCTCGCCCACGTCAATGCGGATCGTGTTGAAGCGGCCTACATGCGAAGCGACCTGTTCGAGCGGCGGCGCACATTGATGCAGTCGTGGGCGGACTATATCTCAAAGGCGGCGGGTTGAATCGTTGAGGCCGGAAAGATCCCTTAGCGGGGACTCGCTGTTTGGCTAGCATGGAGCGCATGGGCAACGGTGCCTTATGCAAAGCCAATCCTCGAGGCCCTGCCCTGCACGAGTGCGCCGGCCGTAGCTGTTGGGCTGTAGCCCTGAGGCCGGAACTGATCGCCATCCTGAGCGTAGGAGTGGCACTGCTAGGGCTGGGGCTCCGGATGTCGGCTCTCTTGGATGACGTGGGTCGGTGGCTTGCACGTGTGGCAAGCCTATTAGAGGGCCTGGGGCTATCGGGCCGTGTAACGGGCACTCCTTCCTCCGGTGACTAGGGTGCCGCAGTGCGTCGATTCACATGCGGTGCGGTGCCAGCCGTAGCTCAATGATCGTGGCAAGACAGACATCGCTATGCCCAAGTCACTTTGCGCCGACGCTGCTCCATTTGAGGACCCTTGGGCATTGACTTTTTCTCGTTCCAGCCCCGGCTTTGGATGTGGGCGAAATCGAACCGCTAAAGTGCCTCCAAGATGACGATGCGAACACGGTGGGCGTCATGCATGTACAGTCGCACTCGGGCCACATTGCCTTTTACGCAGCCGGGCGTCTCGAACCTGCATGATTACGAAGGACGCTCTCGTCAGAAGGGCGGCGGCACGATGTAAGGGTCATCTAGGTCGAGAGGCTGGACTGGCAACACCCGCACTTGGTGTTATAGAATACGAACAGTGACGGGCATTCGCGGGGTCAGAATTGCACACGTTCAAGACCAAGGCGTTCGCCCGGTTCGCTGCTCGGGAAGGAATCGGCGATGCCGCATTGTGCGAGGCTGTCCTGCGCGCACAGAGGGGCTTGGTCGATGCCGATCTGGGCGGCGGCGTTATCAAGCAGCGCGTCGCCCGCAAGGGTGGCGGCCGGTCCGGCGGGTTCCGCGCGATTGTTCTGTTTCGCCGAGGCGAGCTGGCGTGCTTCATGTACGGGTTCGCCAAAAGCGGCCGCGAGAACCTGCGCCGGAATGAGCTGGAGACATTCCGGCTGCTGGCCGATGAATATCTGGCGCTGGACCGGACAGGCGTGTCGGCGGCGAAGGCGGTGGGAGCGATAATCGAGGTGCAATGCGATGACCAAGCGGTACAAGAGTGAAGCACTGGCAGCCGCGCATGAAGCGGCGCTCGGACTGGCCGAGGCCGGTCTGATGTCGAAGCGGACCATGCGGGTGTTCGACGAGATGTGCCTCACGCCGGTCGAGGAGATGGCGCCGGAGGATATCCGTGCGCTTAGGCTTCGCGAGAACGCGAGTCAGGCGGTGTTCGCGCGCCATCTCAACGTGACGACCGGATTGGTGAGCCAGTGGGAGCGCGGCGAGAAACGTCCGCGGGGCGCATCGTTGAAGCTGCTGACGCTGGTGGCGAAGAACGGCCTGAGCTCGGTGGCGTGATGGTGGATAGTGCCAGTTTATTGGCTACCGCGTCAGAATTCCGTTAGAGACCTGTAGGTGTGGGCGCCTGGGTGTTTAGAGCGACGGGGACGGTGCCTGTGTGGCGTCGTTGGCCCAAGCCCGATTGAGCCGCCGCAGGGGTGCGTCGCGATTGTTGCGTTGGAGGCGCGACAGGTCCGGGGCGGTTGGGCAGTCCAGTGCGGCGAAGGCTTGGGGCAACTGGTCGAGGCCGCCGCCACACAGGATGCGCACGTAGTGGGGGTCGTGCAGGTTGGCAACGAGCGCGACCTGAGCCGGCTGGTCTTCCAAATCGCGGCCTGGGTGGGCGCGCCCAAGACGGCGGCGCAGGCCCTGCTTGCCGGTGGCAAAGAACTGTTCGAGAACGTTGGTGGCACGTGCCACCACCGCCACGAGGCGGCCGCTGGGATCGCGCACCACAGGATGCCCGCAGAGGCCCTCGCCATAGCGCTCCAAGTAGGCCAACAGGATGGCCTCGGGGGGTTTCTGGGCGGGATCGGATGGTCGCGTTTGGAGGCGCTGGCGCACGTCTCGGGGTTCGTGGCTGCCACTACCGTTCTGAAACTTGATCCGTCACTAGAGGAAGGTTTGGACCTGCTGCGGAAGCAAAGGTGCACCGAACCGTCTTTCCATGGGGGCAAGAGCACTCGAATCAACGATCCATGAGACGAGAGCTCTTAGGACTAGCCGAAAGGAAACTCGGATTGAACTCGGCAAGTGTGGGCCGTGCGGCTTCGTTGTTCGGAGAATTGTGTGGGACGTTTAGTGGAACAAAACTGAAGATACAAATTATAAATGATTTATTACCAGTCCCTTACGTTGGCACCATGGCGGGCCCGGAGGGATTCGAACCCCCGGCCTGCCGCTTAGGAGGCGGCCGCTCTATCCAGCTGAGCTACGGGCCCGTTGCAGTATCCATTCTCGCACGCTGTAAGGCGAGGACTGGACTGGGCCGTTGCGGCAACTCAAGATGATTCGCTTGCGATGCTATCGTGACCAAGAAAGATCCGGGTCGTCTCTTCTGGGCCGGGCCGTTCGAACGGATACTCTAGCAGGAGACGATGCTGTCCGTTCTCTGTGTGCTTTCGCGACAGCCTCTGCAACGCCCTTAGTCGAGCCCCCAAGCATAGTCCTCTTGATCGTGGCGCCGTGCAGATCCGCCCCAGTAGCGTCGGCACCAAGTAGGTTCGCACCTTCAAGATTCACGTTCCTCAGGCTGGCCTCCCTCAAATCAGAGTTGCGCAAGTCGGCGTCGGTGAAGTCCGCTCGGTCGAGAAGAGCCAGCTGGAAGTTCACGCCAACTAGAACCTTGCCGCGGAAGTTCGCACCGCTCAGATCTGCGCGCTGACCTCGTTGGCCATCCGAGCCCAGCCAAATTTGGTGCAAGGCGAGGACTCCAGCCAATGACCGGTCTGCAGGGACCGCTTGTTCGATCACCTGCATACCCCTCCGCAGGAGTTGCTCTTCGACGGCGACGCGAAATTTGAGGGCTCGATCATCCGCTGTCGTGACTCCAGAAAGAAGTTTGTCGTCTGGGAATGCTTGGCGATACTCATCTGCTAGCGCCTCATAGTCTCGAGTGTAAGTTTCCGCCGACCTGATTTGCTCCTCTGAGAGATCATCTCCGTACTTGTCTGCGATGAATCCCAGGTCAAATAGATCACGTGCCCGCGTGCGGCCAACGGACGCTCTCATCTTCTGGTCAAAGATCGCTGTCACGCTGTAGGTGCGGATCCCATCAATCATCACTACATCATCCTCATTGGGCGTCTCCCGAAAGCTCAGATCAATGTTCAGTAGGCGGTCATTCCGCATCGCTGGCTGCGAATAGTGAACTTTGAACCGCTGGCCAATGTCCGTGTCCTTCCCGACTATAAAGTCTGTTAGCACCACGCCCGCGTCGTTTGGCCCCGCCTCGACAAGATCCTTTATGGCAACTGGCCCTTCGGCGTCGAAGTCAAGATCGGTCGAGTGCCTGTCCAGCCCGTAAGCGCAAGCCAATGCGCTCCCACCCTTAAAGACGTAGGGTGTAGCTTGGAGCCGCCCAAGCACTGCCAGCATCACACTCTCGTGGATCTTCTGATCTGGCCTCAGGAAAATACTACGCTTGAAAGCCATTCGTCGTGGATTGCTCGCACTTCAGGAGCGAATTGCTCGCCTAACGGTTTGAGATACTCCTCAACCAAGTGCTCGATTTGCTCTTCGGTGTCCAACCACTGATTGATGCTATACACCGGGCAGTACCTTGGGTGCCTGAGACAACGCCCGTCCGCAGTGTCCAACACCACGTAGTCGGCGATTGCGCGGTAGTGGTTGGCCACCCACACCGGACCGCAATCTGGAGGGATCACCCACTCGGCCAAGATGTGAGCCATGTCGCGCACGCCTTTACTGCCGAGACTCGGGGTGGAGTCGCCCCAGCCTCCCGGTCCAGCGAGGATCAGGGTATGCGGATTGTCCACCCTGGTAATAAATGAGGTGTCTTCGTGCCAGTCTCCAGTGTGCTCGCCGGGCAGGCGCAGATTGAGAGCCGCTTGATACGACACATACCGGGTCGGTGACGTGACAGGAACGCGGACCGGGCAGAACTTGACACCATACTCGTTCTCCCCCCAAGGGGGCCCAATCGTTGGAAGCAGCTGCTCCTCTGTCCCGGCAGCAGGCATCACACTCTAATAGTGCCATAGGATCACGACGCAGCCTTAGGTCCCAGAGGTTCCGCGAACTGGCAGCCGGTAGCGGTCTGAGGCGGGTTGTACTACCGACCCGCAGGCTGGCTGTGCGGGGATGTGTACGGGGCGGCTCAGCTCACGCACAAGGACAGGCAATGCTCGCAGGCGACATGCTACCGGTATGTAGCGATAAGCAGAATCAGCAGACGCTCTCGAGGGGCCAGGGCGGCTGACGTCACCGGCGCCACTTCGCTACTCTGTAGCGATGGCGCTACGAGGCAAGATTCGAAGAGCAGCCTGGCTCTTCGCCGTCGCACAAGCCGCAATCCTGCTCTGCGGCCCCGCTCTCCTTGCGGAAGCGGAAAGCTACCGAGGCGACGTTTCTGATGTACGCGTGATCAGGCGCGTCACGCAACATCCCTATGCCTGGCGCGTCTGGCAGCCCTTCATCGTCCAAGGCGAGCGCCAGCGGGATCTCATCGTCGCGTTCGGCGCGATGGTCAACGGGAAAAAGGACATGGGGGACATTCTGGCCACCGTTTCGCGAGACGATGGCGACACGTGGGAAGAACCGGTCGCTATCTTCGATCATCGCCAGCGGCAAGGGGCCATCCAGTTCGCCTACGCCAATCCGGTCCTCTACCGCGCACCGGGGCAGGACGTCATCTGGTGCTTTGCGATGCGCTGCCCCATAGCCTTCGAGAACAGCGAGGAATCACACCTCGTCGCCGCCTTCACGGCTGATGGGGGGCGCACGTGGACACCGGTCGAGTTGGCCATGCACTATACCGGACCGCTCATCACGAACGCCGGCATTGTCAAAACGGAAATCGGCGGTCGGACACTCTTCTTGCTGCCAGCCCACCGAAACACGCTCCAAAACGATCCGCGCGGCAGCCGCGACCACTTCGTCCTCAGCAGCACGAGCCTGCTCGAGTGGGACATCGAAGCCTACATTCCCCAGCCAACCACGGCGCGCGTGTTCCTGCATGAAGGCAACATCGCACCGGGCGATACGCCCGGCGAGCTCAAGATCGTGATGCGGACCGCAAACTATGACGATTCCAGCCTGACGACCGACCCGCCGCGCGCTTATTCCAGCATCAGCACAGACGGGGGCCAGACTTGGAGCGTCTCCAAGGAGGAGCCCGAACTGCACAATGCCAAGTCGAAGGCATTCTTACGCCAGGCCAGTGACGGAACGCACATTTACGTCTACAACGATGGCCCGGCGCAGCGCGAGCCGGGCGGACGAATGGCCCTGCGCTACAAGACCAAGGCACCGCGTGGCACGTGGAGTGAGCAGAAAACCTTCTATGACGCGGGCATCAAGAACTCGTACCCGACACTGATCGAAGTCGCGCCCGGAGACTTCCGGGCCGTGTGGGACAGCGGGACCCCCGACAGGCCGCGAACCCACATCCATTTCGGGAAGTTGCGACTCGAGCCATGAACGTTCCGCAGCTGCGGGTTGGCCGCGCGCCGCTGGTCCCGTCTTCGGCACGCTCATCTTTTCGCCACGGCTGGAGACCCCCTTTCTGCAGATAAGGGCCATCAAGAGACAACTCTGCGGACACGCCCCAGTTGCTACAGTTGC
Source organism: Bryobacterales bacterium (assembly GCA_965207255.1). Taxonomy (GTDB): domain Bacteria; phylum Acidobacteriota; class Terriglobia; order Bryobacterales; family UBA6623; genus VXMF01. Next base: position 6,458,284 of record OZ242276.1, read on the forward strand.
AGCATGCTGACCATTGCACGCTGTCTCGCCACCTTGGCAGCCCTGTGCACGGCTGCGGCCCTCGGGCTGCAGGCCCAGTCCGGAGCCGCAACAGCAGATCGCCCCAACATCATTTTTCTGCTCCTCGATGACATGGGCTATGCCGACATCGGGGCCTACGGCAACACCTACCACCGCACACCCAACATCGACGGTCTGGCCCACGAGGGCATGCGCTTCACAAATGCCTACGCCGCCGCCCCCAACTGCTCTCCTACGCGAGCTAGCATCCTGACGGGACGCTGGCCTGCCCGGATCGGCCTGACCCAATACCTCCCTGGCAATGTCCTGCCCTATGCCAAGTTGCTACAAGCCGAGCTTCCCTTGGGCCTGCCACTCGACGAGACCGTCATCGCAGAGCCACTGGGTGCGGCGGGCTACGCCACGGCTTGCATCGGCAAGTGGCACCTCGGTGCGGGCGACTATATGCCGGAGAGACACGGCTTCGACGAGAGTTTTGCGTCCGGTCAATGGAGTTCCCACAGGAGCATGTTCGCACCGCACAGGCAGGTCCCAGTCCCGGGCGCTCAGTCTGGCGACTATCTAACGGACACGCTGACGGCAGCCGCCGAGCGCTTCATCGAGGCGAACCGCAGCGGTCCATTCTTCCTCTATATGTCCTACTACTCGGTGCATGCTCCGATCCAAGCCAAGCGCAGCCTGATCGACAGCTATGCCGGCAGGGACGATCCCACCGATCGCAACAATGCGGTCTATGCCGCGATGGTCGAGGGTGTCGACCACAGCGTGGGGCGCTTGCTGTCGTTGCTAGAGCGCCACGATCTGGCCTCAAACACGGTCGTCTTCTTCTTTTCCGACAACGGCGGAGTGCCGAGCCGGGCCTTCAACGGGGGCTTTCGATCGGGCAAGGGCTACGTGTGGGAGGGTGGCATCCGCGAGCCCCTCATCGTGCGCTGGCCGCAGGTGGTTCAAGCCGGCGCCAGCGAAGACACCCCCGTCACGAGCATCGACTTCTACCCCACGCTCCTCGAAATTGCCGCGGCGGCAGATTCCGCAGGCCACACCACGGACGGGAAGAGCCTTATGCCTCTGCTAAGGCGGACCGGAACGTTGGAGCGCGACACGCTCTATTGGCACTACCCGCACTACTCCAACGCCGGCTCGGCACCGAGCGGGGCAATTCGCAGGGGCGGATGGAAACTGGTCGAGTTCTTCGAAGACTCGCATGTTGAGCTCTACAACCTCGCTGATGATCCTGCGGAGAGCAAGGACCTAGCCGGCGTGGAACAAGAGCGCGCCGCCTCGATGCAGCAGGCCCTGGCCGCGTGGAGGGAATCGGTCGGCGCCACGATGCCCCCACCCAACCCCAACTACGACGAGTCCAAGGCCAAAGAGCGCTATCCAACGGCATACAAGCCACATTGGGACCCAAACGACCCGTTCCTGCCCCGGGGGGAACGCCCTTCGGCTAGATCCCGCAACTAGTCCAGCTCGAATGAGTCGCGGAGGAACTGGCGCATCGAGCTCCAAGACCGGCGGTCGGCTTGGGCATCGTAGACAGTGCCCATTTCAGCGTTGTTTGCCGCTGGATTGGTGAAGGCGTGCATCGTGCGCCCGTATGCGTGGACCTGCCAGTCCGCCCTGGCCAGCGTGAGTTCGTCGGCCAGCGCCTGTACGGACTCCGGCTTCGCCATCGGATCGTCCCACCCGTGCAGCACGAGCACGCGTGCTCGGACATCCGCGGCCTCGATGTTGTCCGGCGGGTCGAGCAGGCCGTGAAAGCTCACCGCCGCTTGCAATGATGCTCCCGTGCGAGCCAAGTCCAGCACGCACAGTCCTCCGAAGCAGTAGCCGATCGCGGCCGTGCGGTCCGCGTCTACGCTTTCGAGTGCCTTCAAGGTATTCAGCGCGGCCGTGATACGCCGTTGCAGCAAGGCGCGATCTTCCAGCAGGACAGACATGAGCTTGGAGTTCTCTTCCGTATTACTACCCACGATGCCGCCACCATACAGGTCTACAGCCAGCGCTACGTAGCCGAGTTTGGCGATCTCAGCTGCCTTCCCGCGCTCAAACGGCCCACAGCCCGCCCATGTGTGCGCGATCAACACGCCCGGGCGGGGCTCGGTCTGGGAGTGATCCCGTGCGAGCTGCCCTCGCAGCAGGGTGCTACCGTCGGAATATTCAATCGCCTCTGTTGTAATCGCCATGTTCACCTCGTCACGGCAAGCGTCGCTCCCGCAGCTAAGAGTCTTGCGCTAGCATCTGTGGGGCGCGCCGCCTGTCAGTGCCTCTGCACCAAGACCTTGTTAGTGCCATGCTGCACGATTTCGCTGCTCTGGTTCAAGACCTCGTAGTCGACCGTAACCACGCCGCGGTCGGGCTTCGAGCGCGACGGGCGCTTGTCTGTCACGCGAAGCCGCGCTCGAATCGTGTCCCCGATATAGATCGGCCCGGAGAACTCCCACGCCCAGTGCAGCGATGCGATGGCCTCGATTTGGAACGAAGACCGGTGTTTGAGGCCATCGGCCATTGCCAAGCCTAGCAGCCCATGTGCCACCCTCCGCCCGAACTGGGTCTTGCGGGCGTACTCCTCGTTGGTGTGCAACTCGAAGAAGTCCATCGAGACGGCGGCAAAGTTCATCACGTGCCAATCGGTCACTGTGATGGCTGGCGTCTCGTGCTCCTCGCCAATCTCGATCTCTTCAAAGCTGCGCTTGTCCATGGTCGCTACGTGCAGTAGAACACATCCAGCGTTGCTTGCCGAGAGCCCTCGCGATCGGACCGGGGACATCACGCACTCGCTTCCCCCGCCGCCTCGCTGGAAGGCCGCCATCACGGCGAAAAGGCCGCAATACTGCCTTTGCTCTATATTTAATCTAAAATTTACTTGAAAATGAAAGTTCTATGCGCCCGCCGCTCTTGCGGCCAGACTCCACCAGTTGTCGGTTCTGGCAATTGGAAGCGACGAACCCGCCGCCGAAGGCGCGACAGCGGGATGCGCCGGATCGAAGACGTTGCCCTATGATTGGATGCGTTCCATGAGACCGGCACGACTCCTACCCGGACCACTCGCCCGCCTGGGCGCGACTACCTGCCTGCTCGCGGCGATCACAGGCTGCCAGAGTCCTGAGCCATCCACGTCCCGACCCAACATCATTTTCCTGCTGACCGACGATCAGCGGGCTGACGCTCTCAGCATTGCCGGCAACACGGTCCTCCAAACCCCGCATATCGACAAGCTCGCCACAGACGGCGTGCGCTTCACCGAAGCCCATGTGGTCGCACCAGTTTGCATGCCCAGCCGCACGAGTTTCATGAACGGTCAGTACGAGCGCGTGCACCAGATCGGCTTCTCATCCCCGAACGTGCTTTCCGACGCCCAGTGGAACCAAACCTACTCCGCCCTGCTGCGCCAACAGGGCTATCACGTTGGCTTCGTCGGCAAGATCGGATTGCAACAGTACTCCTTCCGCGGCAGGCCCCTGGAAAAGTTCGACTTCTGGCGTGGCCACGATGACTGGGCCCGATTCTGGCCCAAGGAGTTTGAGCACCTTGCGATCTATCACGATTCCGATGGGGAAATTGTGACGCCGATCACGAGCGACAGCATCGAGCGGTTTCTCGACGATGCACCGGCAGACAAGCCCTTCATGCTGTCGGTCAGCTTCTCGGCCCCGCACGGCTCTATCTCTGGGTCGATGCTCTACCCCGAGGAAGACGGAGCGACCCGCATGACCAATCCGGCGAACTCCCATCCGAAACTGGCACAACACCCGGTCTATGGCTCGCTGTATCGCGACGCCAGCCTGCAACCTCCCAGCACGTTCGGCGATGACACCGCAAAGCATATCCCCTTGGACGTGCATCCAAGAGAAGGTCGCATGCAGACCTACTCGTACTCCTATCTCGGCCCAGACGTGCTGCGCGAGCATCGCGTGCGCTACTACCAGCTGATTCATGGCGTCGACCGAGCCGTTGGCCAACTGCGGGAGAGCTTGGAACGCCGGGGCATTGCCGACAATACGGTGATCGTATTCAGCAGCGACCACGGCCTGCTGATGGGCGAGTACGCGATGGGCGGCAAGTCGCTGCTCTACGATCTGACCACTCGCGTACCGCTGATCGTCTACGACCCGCGCGCCCCCGCGGAGTCACGGGGGACCACGGTCGACGAACTCGTGCTCAGCATCGACGTGCCGGCGACCATCGTCTCTTTCGGTGGTCTCGGCGTGCCGCGGAGCATGCAGGGGCGGGACTTGAGCCCGTTGCTGGCGGACTCGCACGCCGAGTGGCGGGACGAGATCTTCATCGAGAGCCTGTTCTTGCTGCGCACCGGGCCGTACATGGAAGCGGTGCGCACGAAGGACTGGAAGTACGTCCGCTACTTTCGAAGCGACAAGTCGCAATACGGTGAGGAAGATGTGGACTTTCGGGGGCGGCAGCCCGATTTCGAGCAGTTCTTCGACCTGAACGACGATCCGGGGGAGGAAGTCAATCTCATCGCGGAACCCGGCCTGCAGGAGCGTATCGGAGATTTCCGCGAGCGTTGCAGCCAGCATTCCACCGCCTTGGTGTTGGCTCGCCAAGACACCCAGACCTATCCTCGCTAGCTCACCACCTGCGGCGTGCCTAGGTGGTTGCTATGCGGTGCCAACGCCAAGGGCCATGGCGGGGCTCATACTGATCGGGCGTTCGGGGCACCCGGTACTCGCTCGTCGGTGGCATTCCCGGCAGCACAGATCCCTTCGACGACGCGGAATTTCACGGCCCTCATCGGCACGGGTGGAGAGGAACGAACTGCCAGCCCGCGCGTTGTCGAAGAGCCGTTTCCGGCGGAGAAACCTCGGCACCCCGGTCTGAGGCTTGACAGGTCGTACCGGAGGCTCTAGAGTTTGGAACGACCAGCCTGAAGCGGTCAGGTCGGGACGCCCAGTCGATTCCGCGGGGCGCCGCCGACAAGGAGGAGCGATGCACGGCCGACTCGGGATTTGGATTGCGGCGCTGGCTGTAGCCGGATTGATGGGGCCACAGGCGGCATGCACCGGAGAGGAGCTTCGGGACTCCTTCAAGCGCTGGCTCGACCAAGATGTCCGCTACATCATCACGAGCGAGGAGCGCGAGGCGTTTGTCGCGTTGACAACGGACGAGGAGCGCGAGCACTTCATCGAGTCGTTCTGGGCGCGGCGCGACCCCACGCCGGACTCGACCGCGAACGAATACAAGGAAGAGCACTACCGGCGCATCGCCTGGGCCAACGATCGGTTCTCCTTGCAGATTTCCGGCTGGCAGACCGACCGCGGCCGGACGTATATCACCCAAGGGCCGCCGGACGAGATCGAATCGCACCCCTCGGGTGGCGAGTATCGGCGACCGGCCGGGGAAGACGGCGGGTTTACTGCCGACCACCCGTTCGAGGTCTGGCGGTACACCGGGGCCGAGAACGGAAGCGACGTCTTCGTGGAGTTCGAGGACCTCGCCATGACCGGCGAGTACCGTCTGAGGCAGTCCCAGTCCGCGCAGTGAGGCCCGCCACGGGCATGCCAAGCCGACACTGCCGAACGCGCGGTTTCGCAGACATTCCGGTCTTCCGATCCGGCAGAGGGGTGTACGACATCAGAGTGATTTTTCGGGTTGAGGGGCATTGAGTGGCGGAGTCCGTGTGCCTGCACATCAAGGACGGTCGCTGCGATATTCCCAGAAGTCCTCGTAGAGTCCGCTGAGGTTGCAGCAGCGCAGGGCGGCAATGGCATTGGCACCTTGGACGGTCCAATGCATCCCGGAGCGCTTCAAGCGGGTCCCGAAAACAGTTTTGCAGCCGGACTCTACCACGCCCGAAGCCACGCACAGGCCTTGGGCCCGGAAGTCGGCGTATTGCATGCGGTCGCGGTTGTTGTCGATGTAGGCGGCGCACTCGGCGGCCTGCTCGCAAGTGGCGGCGTGCGAGCGCAGGACCGAGAGCACGTGTTCGAGGTCGCCCTCGTCGAGTTCCTCACAGCGTATATCGGCCCATTGGCGGGCGCGGTCGGAGTCGTGAGGGTAGAGCGCTTTGGAGACGTCGTGCAGGTGCTGCTTCGTGTGAAACAGGTCCACAATCTGGATCGCGCCCGGGTAGTCTTCCTCTGCCAGGCACCAAATCCATGCTGCTCCGTCACCGAGCACGACCCGGCGCTGGGCTTGCGGAAAGCCGCGCCGTTCGGCCTCGCGGCGCACGCGGCGGGCAAACGGGGAGGGCAGCGGATCGGTGTCGCGGCTGGCCGCGCTTTCGATCGCTCCGGTATAGCTGACCGAGCCGGGGTCGCGCATGGGGCGGCCGGTCTTGGGGTGCCGCGACTCGGCCGTCCAAACGATCACGAGCTTGGCTTCGCGGGTCTTGGCCGAGCCGTCGGGCTGCTTGCCAGGGCGCCCGGCGGTCTCGCTGGGACGCACCGGCAAGCCGGTGCCATCGAGGCCCAGGTACATGGTGGGCGCGGACGGCGCGTAGCTGGGGAAGACGCCGGCGCTTTCGGCGGCGGCAATCTCGTTGCCGAGCGCCTCGGCGCAGCGTTCGACCTGCTTGGTTTCCACGTGCACGCCGGCGAGTTGGGCCAGCAGGGCCGAGGACTCGTCGAAACTGACCAAAGCGGCGGTCGAGCCGGTCATGCGCAGCACAGCCGGAGACAGCGAGGTGGCGTGCAAGCCGAGTGCGGCGTCGCGCGGGCAGACGCCGTGCTGGCAGGTGCTGCAGTGGTAGTAGGCGCGCTGGAGGGTGAGCGGGCCGAGCACGGTTTCAAAGGTCTTGGGGTGACGCCCGGCGAAGCGTGCCGGCTGGTCGCAGTCGGGGCACTTGCGGAAGGGGCCGCAGTAGTCGGACAGGTCGCTGTCGAGGCGTTCCTCGACGGCGCGCGCGGCCAGCTGCAGGGCGGTGCGGCGGACGGCGGTTTCGACGGCCTCGAAGTCGATCTTGGCGGTCGCGTCGGGACCCACAAAGCGGTCGATCTCGGCGCGGATATCGGGAGCGAAACGCTCGCTCAGCGTTTTTTTTTAGCCTGCGCGGCGGCGGCCTTGCCGTGGACCAAGCGCGCTTGGCAGAGTTGCTCGCTGAGCTCGACGAACTCGGCGGTCAGCGAGCGGAAGCGCTGGTAGGCGGCGATTTGCTGGCGGGTGCTGTCGAGAGCGTGTGGCGGGACCGAGCGGGTGACTGTCTTGCCATTGGACTTAAAGGTCAACGACCAGTAGGGGCCGTGGCCGGGGTGCTGGGGGTCGGAACAGCGGCAGGTGGGTTTGCCGCACTGCAGGAAGCGCTGGGTGAGGGTGCCGGGCCGCAACTCGCCGATGGAGGCGAGTTCGGAGCGGATCTGATCAAGGCGGTCTTGCAAGCCGGCGGGGTCGGGCGAAGCGGACATGAGTCCTCCTGTTCTTACAGTTTATTATACTGAAAGAACTCGCAGGGCAAAGACCTTGCTGCATCAAGGCTACCGAAGGACTACCGTCCGATCTCAGGACTATGTCGTACACCCCCGGCAGAGGCTACTGTTGACCGCTAACTCCCCTATCCGCTACAATTGGAACAGTGTGGCGCAGTCACCTTCCGTCAGGGAGGCCTGCGTCTTTTCCTTACCTAGGATCAAGCAGCATGTACGCAATCATCGAAACGGGCGGCAAGCAGTACACTGTCTCGCCCGGCGACCAGATCAAGATCGAGAAGATTGATGGCGGCATCGGGGACTCGGTGGATTTCGACAAGGTCGTCGCCGTCTCTGACGAGGACGGTGCCCTGCATGCGGGCAGCGAGACCGGCGGCAAGGTATCGGCAACCATTTCCGGCCACGGCCGGCGCAAGAAGATCGACGTCTTCAAGTTCAAGCGCCGCAAGATGTACCGCCGCCGCATCGGGCACCGGCAGGACTACACGCAGATTCGCATCGATTCCATCTCGGGCGAGTAGGGACTAATCCCAGCTTGGAGCAATCATGGCGCACAAGAAAGGTCAAGGCACTTCCCGCAACGGGCGCGATTCCCACTCGAAGCGGCTCGGCGTGAAACGGTTTGCCGGACAGGTAGTCACCGCCGGTAGCATCCTTGTTCGCCAGCGTGGAACGCGCTTCCACCCCGGCCTGAACGTTGGTCGGGGCAAGGACGACACCTTGTTCGCAAAGATCGACGGAATTGTGGAATTCCGCAACCGCGGTCGCATGGGCCGCATGATCAGCGTCCACCCAGGCGAGCTGGCGAGCTGATTCGCCACGACCGACCGCAGGCTCGCACAACGAGTCCGCACCACAGCAGAGTCCCGGTCCGCAGAGGCCGGGGGATGGATATTCGCAGTCGCGAATGCCCCGCTGCTCGCCCCACAAGCGGGACGGAGTTTCTCACGAGCCGGCTAGCCCGTGCAAGAGACGTCGCGACCTGTCGATACCCAGCACTCCCAGCCAAGCCAGCACAGGTGCGTACTCCAAGAAGACCAAGCTGGCATCGTACTCCCACGTACCCGTAGCCTCATAGCCGGGAACCACGTGGTAGGCCAGCGGTGCCAACACTGTCCAAAGCAACAGCGGCCGCACCGGCTGCACCGCCAAGAACGGCAGCATCCAGCTCAGGTACCAAGGAAAGCAGTTCGCCGACAGCAGCAGGACCGCGGTCACAGCGCCCAACTCCCCTGAGCACGGCGGAAGCCGCAGCCAGCGCAAGCCGGCCACGCAAGCGATCAGAATCCACCTGCCCGCTCCGGCAGCCGATTCCATGTCTCCGCCTGCCAGCCAGAGCAGGCCCGCAAAGAGGCTGTCGTTGTTGCGCCAGCCCATCGTAAAGCCTTCTAGCACCTCCAAGACCACAGCGATATTTCGCCAGTACAAGAGGCAAAGCGCCACGCCAACCGCTCCGCCGAGCGCCAGTCCCCTCCAATGCACCTGCCAGCGGTCGCGACTTCGCGTAAGGGCCAGGAACGGGAACAAGACAGCGGGCCAAAACTTGCACAGTGTCGCAATTGTCAGCAAGACCAGCGCCCAAGTGGAACGCCCTCGGAGTGACAGCGCCAGCGCCGCGACAACGAACGCGACGCCAAGGGCGTCATTGTGGCCTTCAATCCAGAATTCTGTCACCGCCAATGGCGACCACAGGTAGATCAAAGCCCATGCCGGGGGACGTCCCGCAGCCGCCAAGAGCGACATCAGCGCCAGGCCTACGCCCAGCTCGGCCAAAGCAAACGGAAACTTAAAGAGCCAAACCTGTCTCCAAGGCTCGCTCTCCCAGAGTTGAACGCAGCGGTAAGTCCACAGGTTGAGTTGCTCCAAGACCGGGCCATACGCTGACGGCTTGTCTTTCGCGGCGACTCGCGACCAAGTCGAGTCACGCAGACTCTCCCACTCCGCATCCTGAGGCAACGCCAGATAGGGATCGCCGCCAGCGTGCTGGACCATGCCCTGCCAGCGGTAGCGCGCCGTGTCCTCCGACAGGCTCGGGTCCAACGGCAAGACCGTGATACGGAACAGCAGTGCGGCGGCCCAGATCCAACGACCAGATCGGAGAGCCGCTAAGCGCTCTCCCCAGCGAATTACAATCCAGCAAGCCGCGAAATAAGCAATCGAGAGCAGGAGATAGTAAGCTAGGAATTCCGGGACGTGGCTGGCCGGCCTTTCGAGACGCAACGCTAGCAGCAACCCGCCCTCAATGAGGGCGCCAGCCAGTCCGAGGCCCACAGCCAGGCTGCGGGCACTCGGCGCGGTCGGCAGCGTTTCGGCCGGGCGCTGAGCAAGCGGGTTCAAAATCGCCCCAAGCGTAACGCAGATGAGCATCGTCGACTTCCTGCTGCTCGGAGCGTACTTCGGGCTGATGGCCATGCTTAGCCTGTTCGGCCTGCACCGCTATGCGCTGGTCTATCTGTACTACCGCCATCGCGACTGCGCGCAGGGTCCGCCGCCGAAGCGCTACGGGCAATTGCCCGCGGTGACCGTGCAGTTGCCGATCTTCAACGAGCGGTTCGTGGTGGCCGAACTCGTCGATGCCGTCTGCGCCCTGCGCTACCCCCGACACCTGCTGCAGATTCAGGTTCTGGACGACTCCACAGACGAGACCGCAGCCGTCCTCGAGCGCATCGTGGGAGAGAAGCGCGCTGCAGGCGTGCCGATCGAGTACATCCACCGCACGAATCGGGAGGGCTACAAGGCCGGCGCTCTTGCGGCAGGCTTGCGGCAAGCGAGAGGCGAGCTTATCGCAATCTTCGATGCAGACTTCACCCCGGAGAAGGACTTCCTGGAAAAACTTGTTCACTACTTTGCCGACCACGATGTCGGCATGGTCCAAACTCGCTGGACCTACCGCAACCGGGACCGGTCGCTGCTAACCCGCGTGCAGGCCATGCTGCTGGACGGCCATTTCGTCTTCGAGCACGGCGGCCGCGCCCGTTCGGGGCGCTTCTTCAACTTCAACGGCACCGCCGGCGTGCTCCGCAAGGCGATGATCGAGGACGCGGGCGGCTGGCAACACGACACACTTACCGAGGACACCGACCTGAGCTACCGGGCGCAGTTGCGGGGTTGGAAGTTCTTGTACGCGCCACACGTGGAAGCGCCATCGGAACTGCCCACTGACATGGCGGGCTTCCAAGTCCAGCAGTTCCGCTGGGCCAAGGGCCTGCTGCAGACCGGGGTGAAGCTGCTGCCCAGCCTGCTGCGCTCAGGCCAGCCCGGGACCGTCAAGGTGGAGGCAGCGTTCCACCTCTTGGCTAACATCGCCTACCCGATGATGCTGCTCTTGGCAGTGCTGATCCTCCCCTCGATGCTTGTCCGCCAAGAACTGCTCGGGGGCCGGCTGCTCTGGCTGGATCTGCCCGCGTTCCTGCTCACCTTCTGCTCGCTGTCCAGCTTCTACACGCTGTCCCAAGCAGAGTTGGGCCGTGGCGGCGTCCATCGCCACCTGAGATTGGTCCCGCCGCTGGTGCTTGCGGGCATCTCGCTGGCCCTCAGCAACTCACGGGCCGTGGTCGGTGCCATGTGCGGGTCGCGCTCGGCCTTCGAGCGCACCGCCAAATTCAGCGGTGACCGGTCCGCCGCGGCTCAGGCGCGCAGGGTGTACGGTCGCCGCGGGGGGTGGCGCATGGTCGCCAATTTCGCCGCGGCCGCCTACTTCGCCATCTGCCTGGGCATCGCAGTCCACATCGAACACTGGCTGGGCGTGCCTGTGATCGCGCTCTTCCTGAGCGGCTTTTCGTACGCGGGCATCTCGATGCTGGCCGACGCCCGCGCGAGCGCGCGGGCCCTGCTGCGCACGGCTGACGAGTCGGCACAGTGACGTGCCGCAGATCGAACGCGGGCAGGAAACATTGCTGCGGGTCTTGTACTGACCGGCCGCGTTCGGCACAATAGGAGATCAAGGCGATGATCAGTTTCCGCATCATGTATCTCGCTGCCGACGCAGGCGAGGCGTTCCGGGACAAGAGCCCCCGCAAACCTCCTTTCGTCTTGCGCCGGTCGCACTACGAGGCGGGACCGGAGGTAGCTGCGGAGAGCCCCTACGAACTGTGGCGCACGCTGCGCCAGCAGTCCGAGCGCGGCGAGGCCGACGTTCCGCGTCGTATCGAAGTCGGCGATGCACTAGAGACACCCGGGGGCGTGCTGCTGTGCAACTATTGGGGATTCGACGCCGCTGAATGGTTCGGAGCGGAGGAGCCCGAAGGCCGCGTCGCGGCTGCCCACGCGGGCGCAGCTCACAACGAGCAGCAGCCTCGCTGCGACGCCTGAATGACGGCCCAGAACCACCCGCTGCCCTGCTCGTCTGCACTCCGGCCGGCGGAGCCTGCCTGCGGGCACTGAGTTGCAACGACCCCCGAGACACCTTCATACACGCAGATGGCCCTGTGGGCTGTTTGGCTACCTGACCACGATGGAATTCACGCATGGGCCCAGTTGAGATTTGCAGAGAGCGGCTGGAAAGCCGCAACCGTGAGTACAAGCTCTGGAAAAAACGTCACCGCTGGCTCGGCAACGCCCGCTTGGTCGCGGCCGGACTGAGCCTGCTCGGACTGTGGTGGATCGAGAGCACGCTTCCCTCCCTCACGTGGTGGGCGGTGGGCCTGCTGGCGGCGGCGTTTCTCGCCTCCTCCAAGGTCTTTGCGCGGATCGAAGACTCACGCCGCTCCGCCGGCCTCGCGATGATCCTGTACGCCACTCCGGTCACGGGCGAGAACCGCAAGATTGATCCAAGCAAGTCTAACGACCTCACGCTGCCGGAACAACATCCTTATGCGCGCGATGTGGACCTCACCGAGGATGGCGGGCTGATCGACTTCCTCAACCTGACCTCGACGCGGGACGGTCTGCTGATTCTGGCGAACATGCTGGCCAAGCCCGCTTCGCGGGCAGTGATCATCGAACGCCAGGCCGCCGTCAAGGAACTCAAGGCGCAACTCGACCTGCGCGAGAAGCTCTTCGTCGAAGGGGCGAAGAAACTGCCCTACATCCGAACGGACCTGCTGAGAACCTGGGCCGAGATGGAGCCTGTCACAGCTCCCAAGTGGTTCCCCGCGAGCTGCTTCGCACTCAGCGCCCTTTTCGTGGTCCAAGCTGTGCTGCTGGCTCTCAGCCCGACCCCGGAGGGCTATCTCACCGTCGCCAGCATACTGCTCGCCGAGCTTGTGCTTTGGAAGTTCGGCCAGCGCTACATGACCATGCAGGTCGTCACTTCCGAGGGCATCCACCACGACTGCAGCGAGCTGCGCTCGCTCGTGAAGGTCGTGGAGACACAGGAATTCGAGTCCCCCAACCTGCGAGAGCTGTCCGACAAACTGCGCCACGATGGCCACAGTGCCAGCCGGTTGCTCAGCGGCTTCTGCCGCTTGATCTCGCTGTTCGAGGCCCGGCGCAACCAGATTGTCGGGTTCTTCGGGCCGCTGGTGCTGTATCAAACCCAGACCGCCCTGGCTTTGGAGCGCTGGCGCAAGGAACACGCCCACCGGCTGCCAGCCTGGATCGATGCCATCGGCGGGTTCGAGGCATATTCGTCGCTCAGCTGCTTCGCCTTCGAACACCCGCTGTACAGCTTTCCTAGTTTGGTCGAGGACGGGCCCGTGCTCAAGGCCGAAGGCTTGGCCCACCCGCTGTTGGCGGAAGAAGCGGTAGCCAACGATGTCAACCTCGACAAAGACCATCCCGTCTTGGTCGTCAGCGGCGCGAACATGGCTGGCAAGAGCACGCTGTTGCGGACAATCGGCACGAGCGTCGCGCTCACTTACGCCGGGGCGCCGGTCCGGGCGAGGTCGATGACGATCTCTGCCACGGACGTGGTCGCCTCCATTCGCGTCAAGGACTCGCTGCAGCGCGGCGAGTCGCGCTTCGCAGCGGAATTGAACCGGATCCGGCTGGTGCTGGAGAGCATCCGCGCAGGCCGCCCGACCCTTGTTTTGATCGATGAACTCTTCGCCGGCACCAACTCATACGACCGCTACGCGGGTGCGGTCGTTCTAGCGGAATTCCTGTTGGGATGCGAGTCGTCGCTGGCAGTGCTGTCAACCCATGACCGCAACGTGACGCGGTGGGCGGAGCAAGGCCCCGAGCAGGTGACCAACGCCCACTTCCGCGATGTCTTCAGCGACGGTGAGATGCGCTTCGACTACAAGCTCCATGACGGACCGGCCATGCGCGGCAACGCCATCGAGCTGATGAAACAAGCTGGCATGCCGATGCCGGAAAGCATTCCAAGTCCCGAAGCGTGAGCCCTTCCGGTTGGCGCAGCGCACTCAGATGGCGGCTAGCAGTTCGGGGAAGTCGTTCCGCGCGTTGTTGACCGCTGTCCCGACCTTGCGGCAATCGAACGGCCCGGGCAACGGAGCTTGGACCAGCGCGAGCAGGTCTGGCTCCCGGCCCGCAGGGTCCAGCCATTCGGCATAGCGTTCGCGGGGGATGACCGCTGGTTGGCGGTGGTGCAACCATTGCATCGATGCAGTCGCCGGACAGGTCAAGATCGTAAAGGAATCCACCCGGCCAGCACCGCGATCCCAGGTCTCCCACAGGCCCGCGAAGGAGAACGGCTCGCCGCCGCTCGAGATCCACCAAGGCTGCTTGCGCGCCCCGCCATGCTGCCACTCGAACCAGCCGTTGGCGGGCACCAAGCAGCGACGGCGCTTGAACGCGGCTCGAAACGATGGCTTGGAATCCACCGTCTCGGACCGGGCATTGATCAGGCGGGCACCGATCTTGGCATCCCGCGACCAAGCCGGAATCAATCCCCATCGCTGCGTGGCAAGCTCGCGCCGCCCGTAGAGATCCGTCCGACAGACCGCGAAGTCTTGTGTTGGCGCACCGTTCCAACGTCTGCGGAACTCGGCTTGCAGCGGAGGCGACTCCAGTTCGTACAGATTGACCAGATCGTGGCCATCAACATCTTGGGTAAATCTTCCGCACATCGCCAGTACCTTCGGCCGTCCCTATCCTAATCCTGACAACCCTGGCGTCCCCGCGAGACCGCTGCCAGAGGCAGCATTTCCAGATATTTCAATGCGTGAGAAACCATGGTGCATACTCAAAAGAGGAGTTGCGCACGGCTGAAACTTTAGGCGGCGGTCGGGGTTAACTGATACAACGGCTGGCGCGTCTGACAGGTATGCGTCTTGCTTCTCACGAGGGGCTCCGAAGATTCCGTAGATGACGACTCGCGGCAAGACTTATGCATCGCTACTCGTGGTAGTGCTCCTCACCACGGGCGTCTACGCAGCGCAGGCTTGGCTCTCCGACGAGGAGGCTGACAAGTCCGGGCAAGCTGGATCCGAAACGCCGGCTTCGGGTGATGCCGTACCCGTCTCAACCGAAGTTGCCACGCGAGGACCGATCTCGCACCTGCTCGGATCGACCGCGAACCTGCGTGCCCGACGCGAGGTAGCCGTTGCAGCACAAGCGGCCGGAATCGTCACTTCGGTGAAGGCAGAAGAGGGTGACTTTGTAGAGGCGGGACAAGTGCTCTGCGCGCTCGACGACCGGGACTTGCAAATCGACCTAGAACTAGCCAGACAGAGGCTGGCCCAGACCAAGATCCAACTCGAATCTGCCGTAATCCGCGCGGAACAGACCCAGACTCGACTGCGCAACAAGCGCACCGAACTCGAACGCAACGAAGAGGCTCTGCGGGAGGGCCTGCTCGCTGAATCGGAGGTTGCGGTCCAGCGCCACGAGATCGACGACCTGGAGCACGAGATCCGGGCCGTGGAGTCGACCGTGCGGGAGAACCGCCACATACAGGACCAGCTCGAATCCGAGATTCGCAAGGTCGAATTGCAGATCTCGCAAACAGCGATCACAGCGCCGTTCGCCGGCCGGATCACTGAGCGCACCGTCGAACTCGGACAATCGATCCGCAGCGCGGAGAAGCTTTACAAGCTGGGAGCCTTTTCTCCCCTGTATGCCGACGTGTATCTGCCAGAGAACGACTCTCGCTCGGTGCGCACCGGCCAAAAGGCTGCCGTGCGCTTGGGCAGCGCCGACGGCGAGTCGGCAAAAGGTGCCGTCGAGCGCGTCAGCCCGGTAGTTGATGACGAAACTGGCACGGTGAAGGTGGCCGTGCGGTTCAAGCCGCCTAGCCCTGCCTTCCGCCCGGGAGCATTCGTGCGCGTCGAGATCGAAACGCACACCTTGGATGACGCCATTCTGATCCCGAAGCAGTCCGTTATTGAGGAAGACGGGCAGACCTATGTGGTGCTGGTCAGGGAGGACAGCACGGCTCAGCGCACTGCCGTAGAACTCGGCTACCAAGACCAGACCGCGATCCAGGTGACGTCCGGATTGCATGCCGGCGCAATCGTTGTGACCGCAGGCCAGGGAAAGCTGAAGGACGGGGACAAGACCCGTGTGGTGGCGAACTAACGAGCGCCTCCGGGAGCCCCGCAGTTGCCATTGGGGCAGCGGGACCAGCCAGTGCAGATCACGCGAATAGCGATTCGGCGCCCGGTCACGGTCTTCATGGCCGTCACGGCCATACTGCTCTTCGGCTATGTGTCGCTAGACCGGCTGGCACTCAATCTCCTGCCGGAAATCTCCTATCCGTCACTGACCATTCAGACCGACTACGAAGACGCAGCGCCCGAAGAGATCGAAGCGCTGCTCACCCGCCCTGTCGAAGAGGCCGTCGGCGTGGTCGGGGGCCTCAATCGCATCAGCTCGATCTCCCGCCCGGGGCAGTCCGAGGTAGTCCTAGAGTTCAACTGGGACACCGAGATGGACATCGCGGGCGTGGACGTGCGCGAGAAACTCGACCTGATCGAGTTCCCGCAAGACTCCGAGCGTCCGGTGATCCTGCGCTTCGATCCGGCAAACGACCCGATCCTGCGCATCCAGGTCCACGGCGGCCTGACGCTGGCCCGTCTGCGCGATGTCGCCGACCGGGAGTTCTCCAAACGCCTCGAAGCGGTCGAAGGGGTCGCCGCGGTGAAAGTGGTGGGCGGCCGAGAAGAGCAGATCCGTGTCGAGATCGACGAGCGGCGAGTGGCCGAACTGGGCCTCTCGATAACGCAAGTGACCGACATCTTGCGGCAAGAGAACCTCAACCAAGCCAGCGGCAGCCTGTACGACCTCGACATGAACTACATGGTCCGCATGGTCAACGAGTTCCGCTCGGTTGACGAAGTGCGCGGGATAGTAGTCGCGGACGAGGGCGGACGCAAGATCCTGCTGCGCGATGTCGCGCACGTTTGGCGCGGTTCCAAGGAACGCGAGATCATCGCGCGCTACAACGGCAGCGAGAGTGTCGAGATGGCGGTGTATAAGGAGGGCGACGCCAACACCGTGACCGTCTCGCGCGCGGTCATGGACCTGCTCGAAGCGATGAGCGAGGAACCGACGTTCCCGCAGGGCATCCAGACTTCGGCAGTCTTCGACCAGTCGCGCTTCATCACCCAGAGTGTTGACAACGTCCTGTCGGCCGCCTTGGTCGGCGGCCTGCTGGCGACCCTCGTTCTGTTCGTCTTCCTCCGCGACGGGCGCAGCACGGCCATCATCGCCGCGTCGATACCGATCTCGGTGATGGCAACGTTCGCGGCGATGTACCAGTCCGGTATCACGCTCAACATCATGTCGCTAGGAGGCGTCGCACTGGGCATCGGCATGCTGGTGGACAACTCGATCGTGGTGCTCGAAGCGGTGCATCGCCACCGCGAGCCAGGCATGCCGCTAGCGGAAGCCGTCTACAACGGCACCAAGGAAGTCTCGATGCCGGTCACGGCCTCGACGCTAACGACAGTGGCAGTCTTTCTCCCGCTCGTCTTTGTGGAAGGCATCGCCGGCCAGCTGTTCCGCGACCAAGCGCTCACGATCACGTTCTCGCTACTGGCGTCCCTCGGGATCGCCCTGACTGTGATCCCGATGCTGCTGGCGGCCCGCTTTCGCGACGCGAGCGAGCTAGGCGTGCCAGCCGGGTCGGCCAAGCGCTCCGCGCGGCCTGCTAATCGTTTCGCCGCTTGGGGGGCCGGCGCCCTGACCTTCGCCGCTGTCGATGCTCCGCGAGTCATCGTCAGCGACCTCCGAGCCGCGCTGCGCTCGCTGTCTTCGTGGGCGTCGCGCTTGGCCGGGCCGCCCCTGAGAGCGTTCGACCGAGCGTTTCCCGTGCTGGAGGCGCGCTATGAACTGCTGCTGGCGCGCTCGCTGAACGCCAAGCGCGTCGTCCTGGGCGGCGTCCTAGGCACAGTGCTGCTGGCTGGGATCACCCTCCGATTCTTGGGAGCAGAGCTGATCCCGGCGCTCTCGCAAGGCGAGTTCTCATTCGAGGTTGAGCTGCCCGAGGGCCGCCCGCTAGAGGCCACCGACGCTGCAATGCGCAAGATCGAGAGTCAGGCCCAAGCCATCCCCGGGGTCGCAGCTGTCTTCTCCTCCGTAGGTGGCAGCCAAGAGAACCAATTCGCGAGCGGAGACTTAGAAGAGCATCTCGGCACGCTGCACGTGGTGCTCACGGACCGCGAGGACGACGATCTCGAGGACGCAGTGATTCGCCAGATCCGCTCGCTCATCGTGGAGATTCCCGAGGCTGAGCCGACCTTCCAGCGTCCCACCCTGTTCAGTTTCAAGACACCGGTAGAGGTGGAGATCTTCGCCTACGAGATCGAAGACCAGCGGCTCGCGGCCAGCCTGATCGCCGACCGCATGTCCCGCATCGAAGGGCTGCGCGACGTCGAGACCACCGCCCGCTTGGGAAGCCCGGAGATCCAGATCCGGTTCGACCGGCGGCGCTTGAAGCGCCTTGGCCTGCGAGAGGAGCAGGTCTCTAACGTGCTGCGAAACAAGATCCGCGGAAACGTGGCTTCGCGCTATCGCGAGGGAGACCGTCAAATCGACATCTTGGTGCGCGTCGACGAGCCTGATCGCGACGCAATCTCCGACATTGAGAGCATGGTCATCAACAGCTCTCCCCGACGCGCGCAAGGTCCGTCGAGCAGCGACTTTGAGAACAGCGGCGCTGCGGCGCAGGAATCCTCCCCAAGAGAAGGCGAGCCTCGCGGCGATGGTGAGCCATCCCCCAGCCAGCGGGCGCGGACACCGTTCGTGCCGATCCGGCTAGGCCAAGTAGCCGAGGTCGCGGTCCGGCGCGGTCCAGCGGAGATCCGCCGCATCCGCTCGCAACGGGCCGCGGTCGTGAGCGCCAACCTCAGCGGGCGCGACCTTAGCGGCGCATCTGCTGAGATCCGAGCCATGCTCGCCGAACTGCGCCCGACCCTGCCGGTGGGGGCGACGGCCAGCATCGGCGGCCAAAACCAAGAACTCGAGGTCTCATTCCGGAGCCTCGCGTTTGCCTTGGCGCTGGCGGTGTTTCTCGTCTATCTCGTGATGGCATCGCAGTTCGAGTCGCTGCTGCACCCATTCATCATCCTGCTAACCGTCCCGCTGGGCTTGGTCGGCGTTGTGTTCACGCTCGCGCTAACGGGCATGGCGCTGAGCGTAATCGTGCTGCTGGGCGCGGTCGTGCTGGCCGGCATCGCCGTCAACAACGGCATCGTGCTGCTCGACTACACGAACCGTCTGCGTGCCCATGGCATGTCCAAGCGCGACGCCCTGCTGTGCGCCGGAAGCATTCGCCTGCGCCCGATCCTGATGACCTCGCTGACCACGCTGCTGGGACTGCTTCCGCTGGTCTTCGGGTGGGGCGAGGGGGACGAGGTGCGCATGCCCATGGCGGTCGCGGTGATCGGCGGCCTGCTGACATCGACGCCCTTCACCCTGTTCGTGATCCCAGTCGTCTACGAGCTGGTTGATCGCAAGCAGTTCGCACCTGCCCGGGACGATGGCAGGGACGAGCCCGCGGACGGCCAAGTCGGGCCCACCCCCAGTCCCCTGCCCCAGTCCTGACATGCCCGAAACCGTGCCACCTGCCGAGAACAGCGGCTCCGGAGCCCGCCTGGCCACGATGGCAATCCGCAATCCGGTCACGATCTGCATGATCTTCTTGTCGATCGTGGTCATGGGCGCGATCGCGGTTGGCCGCATTCCACTCATGCTGGTGCCGAAGCTCGACGCCCCGGTGATGTACGTGATGGCGAACTACGCCAACGCAACGCCGGACCAAGTGCTCGAGTCGATCACCAAGCCCATTGAGGAGGCGGTGGCGACGGTGCCGGGCGTGCAGCGGATGAACTCGACATCGTCGCCCGAAGGCATGCGCCTGCAGATCTGGTGCGGCATGGCCGCCGACACGTCCCTGCTGCGCTCGGCCATTCGCGAGAAGATCGAACAAATCCGTGACACCCTGCCCGAGGATTTGCGCCAGATCACGATCCACAATTTCTCGACCGACGACATCCCGATCCTCGAAGGCACGCTGACGGCCGACCGGGACCTGCGCACCAACTTCGAATTCCTCGACGACCGCGTGCGCAAGCCCTTGGAGCGGATTCCCGGCGTCGGCGAGGTGGTCTTGTGGGGGACCAACCGCAAGCAGGTGGACGTCTACCTGCGCATTGACGACATCAAGCGCCACGCGGTCGACATCTCCGAGCTCTTCCAAGCATTGGACAGATCGGCACTGAACCTTTCGCTAGGACAGGTCTCCGACAAAGGCCAGCGCTACACGGCGATTTCGAAAGGAGCCTTGGACTCGGTCGACGCGATCGCCAACTTCCCGATCGGTCGGCACAACCTAGTGCTCGCCGATGTTGCGGACGTGGTGTTCGACGAGCGCGCGCGCAACTCCGGCCGACACCAAAACGGAGCCCACGCGGTGGGGCTGGCAATTCAGAAGACGTCCGAGGCGAACACCGTAGACGTGGTCGACCAAGTGATGGCCGCCTTCGACGCGTGGGCCCAGGATCCTTCCATGGATGGCCTCGCGGCACGCTGGTGGCACAACTCGGGCGAAGAAATCGAGGACGGGCTGGGAGAACTGGTCAAGGCCGGCTTCTACGGCGCTGTGCTGGCAGTGATTGTGCTGTTCGCGTTTCTGAGACGCCTCGACGCCAGCCTTGCCATCGGGCTGGCGATACCGTTCTCAATGCTCACGGCCGTGGGCTTGCTCTACTTCAACGGCAATACGCTGAACATCATTTCGATGATGGGCCTGATGCTGGCCGCGGGCATGCTCGTCGACAACGCCGTCGTCGTGCTGGAATCCATCTTCCAACGGCTGGAAATGGGCGAGCCGCCCGTGCGCGCCGCTCGACTCGGTGCAGGCGAAGTCAGCGTCGCGGTTGTCGCTGCCACGTCCACGACCCTGATCATCTTCGTGCCGCTACTGTTTGACAGCGAATCGCAGATCTCGATCATGCTCAGCCATGCCGGAATCTCGATCATCTTCGCGCTGCTCTGCTCGCTGTTCATCTCCCTGACGCTCATTCCGCTGGCAGCGGCCAAGCTGCTCAAGGGCAGGACGCAGGGCGTGTCCAAGCTGGAACGCAGGGCGTCGGAAGCACTTGCGGCACCGGTGCGATTCGCTCTCCGCCTAGCTCGGCCAGGTCGCCACCCCAGCCGTCGCACGCCATTCGTCCGACGTTACCTTTCAACCGTGAGCTGGCACTTGGACCGTAGATACGCGGTCGGACTGCTCGGCGTCCCGGCCGTGCTGGGAGCCGCCATCTGGGCCTTGGTCAACATAGTGCCGAACAATTCGCCGGACGCGAATGCCGTGTCGTCCCTGCGCATAGCTTACGAATTCAGCGAGAACTACCACTACGCCAAGATCGAGCACGAATTCGTCGGCCCGGTGGAGGAATTCCTCCATGCCAACCGCGACCGGTTCAAGCTGGAGTCGACCTCGAGCGCCTACGGAAACAACTGGGCTTGGACGCGTGCGTACCTCGACGCGGATGCGATCGGGCCTGACGAGATTGGCCCGATACGCGAGGCGATCAACGAGGGCCTCCCCGTCATTCCGGGGGCGCGGATCGAACTAGGCCAAGAGGGCAACGGCGACCGCAACTGGATCGGCGCCAATATTCACGGCGAAGAACCTCAAATGTTGCGGGCGCTTGCGCAAGAGGCCCGGGAGCAGCTGCTCGAGAAGGAAGGAATCACGGAGGTCTACGCCGACATTTCGGGAGCCAGCGACGAGGTGCGCGTGCGCCTGCGCCGGGAGGTGGCGCGCAAGTACAACGTCTCCCCCCGCGCAGTCGCTCAGGTGCTGGGGATCGCAGTGCGCTCGAGACGCATGCGGAACTTTCGCACGCCCGAAGGCGAGATGGAACTCTGGATGGGGCTCGACCCAGCAGACATGCAGAGCATCGAGGATCTCAAGGCGATCGTAGTGGGCGGATCCGATTCCGGCGAACAGGTATTGCTCGGCAACGTGGCGGACTTGAGCATCGAGCGCGTGTCCAGCCGCGTCATGCGGGAGAACCGCCGGACATTCACAGAGATTCAAGTGGTCTACCGCGGCCAGCGGATCGAGGACGGACGCGAGGCCGTCAAGGCGGTACTGGATCAACTGCCGTACCCGCCGGGATACCTCTGGAGCTACGGATTCTTCACCGAGCAACAGAACAAGGACACGGAGGAGTTCCTCTTCAGCATGCAGCTGGCGCTGGTCATGGTCTACTTCGTGATGGCCGCGTTGTTCGAGTCGCTGCTGCACCCGTTCGCCATCATGCTCTCGCTGCCATTCTCGGCTGTGGGCATCGTGCTGTTCCTGCTACTGACCGGCACGCCGTTCAACGTGATGGCGCAGATCGGCCTGATCATCCTGATCGGCATCGTGGTTAATAACGGCATCGTGCTGATCAATCACATCAACAACCTCAGGCGCACGGGTATCGCCCGTCGCCGGGCGATCCTGCGCGGATGCGAAGAGCGCCTGCGCCCGATCTGCATGACCGCCGCGACCACGATCGTGGGCCTGATCCCGCTGGCGTGGGGAGAAGCCAATCTGATGGGCATGAGCTACTTCCCGCTCGCCCGGACGGTCATGGGCGGACTGCTTGCCTCCACGGCCCTGACCCTGGTGGTATTGCCAACTTACTATGTGATCCTGGATGACTTGGGCCTCTGGTTCCGGCGAATCTGTCGGGTGGGCGCACCACAGCCGGCATACCAGCCGATTTCGGGAGACTAACCATCTTCGCGAGTGGGGCAGCGAGCCCCTGCGCACAATTCAGAAGTAGAGCTGAATCATACGCCCGTCAAGCTCGTCGATGGTTGACCGCCGACTCAACCACAGCGGCTCCGCCAGTTGCGCGTTCCACTCGGCGAGTTCTGCTTCTAGGCGCGCGACGATGTCAGGATGGGCCTCTGCCAGATTCTCCTGCTCGCCGACATCGGCCGAGAGATCGTACAGCACCGTCAGCTGGCCATGGGGTGAGACCGGCGGATAGTCGGCCTCCGGCAGCAGCCTGCTGCCAGAGATGTCCTCCTGCTTGAGATCCGTCAGATCCACCTTCCACAGCTTCCACTTGCCCCAGCGCACCGACATGTTCGGCGCGGATCTCCAGAACAGGAATTCGTGGGGTGCGCCATCCATCTCGCCGCGCAGGTACGGCAACAGGTTCGCGCTGTCCGGGTTCTCCGCTTGGCTGGGGTCAGCGCCCGCCGCCGCCGCGAGGGTGGCGTACAAGTCCAGCGAGATCGCCGGCTGCTCGTAGACCGCTCCCTGCGGTAGCCCAGCGGGCCATTTCACGATGAACGGAACACGTACGCCGCCCTCCAAGTGGTAGCGCTTCGCACCACTGAGCGGCGCGTTCGTGCAGATCGCGTCGGATGCGTAATTGATGCAGCCGTTGTCGGAGAGGAACACCATGAGCGTGTCTCGCTCGAGATCATGCTTTCTCAGGGCCGCGACTAGATCGCCGACCATGTCATCCACCGATGCCACCATTGCGGCAAAGATCCGCGCCCCCTCTCCCTCGATGTGCTCGAACCGGCTGACATACTCCTCGGTGGCCTGAATCGGCGTGTGCGGAGCGTTCGGCGTCAGCATCAGGAAGAACGGCTGGTCCGCGTGACGCTCAATGAAGTCGACTGCACGGTCCGCAAACACGTCAGTCAAGTACTCTTCCACCTTGACGACCTCGAATCCATCCATGATTTCGCGTGCGTTATGCGTGCTGGTGCGATCCCCCGAAATCGCGCCGGGCCAAGAATGAGCGCCCGGCGTGGCCGAGTCGATATAGCTCGTGCCGCCGCCGAGGATCCCGAAGAACTCGTCGAAGCCCCGGTTCAACGGGTGGTACTGGTCGAGCACGCCCAAGTGCCACTTGCCCACCAAGCCAGTTGCATATCCAGCATCCTGCATCAAATTCCCAAGAGTCCGCTGGTCTACAGGCAGGCCTAGTTCGGCATCAGCTCCGCGGGCGTAGTTCGCGGTCGGGTTGTACTCATACCCGAACCGGCTCTGCACGCGGCCGGTGAACAGGCCCGCCCGCGTGGGACTGCACACCGCCGCCGAGACGTAGCCGTCCGTCAGGCGCACGCCCATCTCGGCCAACTCATCGATGTGCGGCGTGTGGATCGTCTTGGAGCCGTTGGCGCTGATGTCGCCGTAACCGAGATCGTCCGCGACGATCACGACCACATTGGGAGGTGCTGGCCGTTCGACGGTAGGTTGGCAAGCCGGTGCCAGTACAAGCAGCGCCCCGATGGCGAACACAGCGCCGAGCAACGCTGTGCTGGGCCGACTTCGCAACACCCGGGAAAGCAAGCCTGCGACGATCCTCGATACTGTCATCTCAATCCCTCCGCACTCTCGACCGCAGCCCGCTGGGCCAACCGCAATGCCGGCCGGTCTTGGCGGCACCGTCCGATATCATAGCTGCGATGCAACACCCAGCCTTCTCGCCGGCATCTGTCCAGGCCCCGCGCGTCGTGCCAAGCCGAGTTCTATCGAAAGCTCCGGCCAGCGCCCTGCGGGTTCTCGCAATTGCCCTGTGCTCGCTCTTCCTGCCGCTACAGTCGGCGCAGGCGCAGGCCGAGTTCTTCCCGCCAGATCCCGGCATCACGACGGACGAATATCCCAACATCGTGCTCATCACCGGCGACCACCTCCGCTGGGACCACATTGCGGCCAACGGCAACGACGCCATTGTGACGCCGCACATGGATCGCTTGGCACGAGAGGGGGTCAGCTTCCGGGCGCATTTCACAGTCGGCGTCGCTTGCGCCCCCAACCGGGCTTCGCTGATGACCGGGCGCTACCCACACGCCCACGGCGTGATCAGCAACGGCGTCAAGATGCCCCAGGACGAGGTGACTCTCACGCACGTGTTGCGGGAAGCCGGGTATTACACCGGCCAGATGGGCAAGTTGCACTTCTTGCCGCACAAAGACCGCGACCACCGGGAACCGCACCCGCCCTATGGCTTCCATCAGATGCGGATCTCGGACGAGCCCGGATGCTACGACGACGCCTACGGCCGGTGGCTCTGGGCCCAGGGCAAGGACGTGCGCGAAAAGGCGCGCGTGACCATGCCCGGCGACCGGCCGCGATTCGAGCACTATGTCTTCGAAGGCGAGGACAGCACGACTCACGCCTCGTGGGTGGCCACGGAGACTCTCACGTTCATCGAGGACACGCTCAGGCGGCAGCCAGAGCGGCCCTTTTTCGTGCATGCCGGGTTCTACGCGCCGCATCCCCCCTTGAACCCGCCGGCCTCGGCTCTGGCACTGTATGAAGGGCGAGACTTACCCAAGCGTTGGTATTCCGCAGACGAAATCTCGCTGCTGCCGCCAAGTATGGCGCAGTCCATGACGGCGCTGCTCAGCACGCCCGAGGACACCTGGGACTCGTATCGCAGGTACTTCTACGCCATGGTGTCGCACCTGGACGAGAACATCGGGCGCATCATGGATGCGGTCGATCAGGCCGGGGTCGCCGACCGCACGGTCTTTGTCGTCACCAGCGACCACGGCGACTACCTCGGAGATCACAATCTGACCGGCAAGGGTTCGCGACCCTACGACGGCGCGCTCAGGATCCCGCTCGTCTTTCGCGGGCCGGGCGTGCCGAACAACCTGGCTTCGGACGAACTGGTGGAGATCGTTGATGTGATGCCCACGCTGCTCGACATGCTGGGCCTCGACAAGCCCAAGGGCAACCAAGGCATGTCCCTGTTGCCGATCATGCAAGGCAAGCCGGGACGGGAGTTGATCTACATGCAGGCAACGAACAACCGCATGATCCGCACCAAGACCGCCAAATACTGGATCGATGCTGGCGGGAAGGAAGTGCTCTTCGACTACTCGACCGACCCGCACGAGCTACGGAATGTGGCGCAGTCGCCGGCCCATGCGAGCCTGCGTGACGGGCTTCGCGTCCAGCTCATCCGCAAGATCATCGACGCACGCGACCCGCTGCCTGAGCGGATCAGGCCCTACTAGCCCGAGTTCGTCGTGCGCCTTTCCACGGCGCGCGGCGAACTGTGGCTAGACTGAATCAGTCCATGACCGGCGAAATGACGTCGCCAATGACCCGTGTGCCAACGACAGCTCTCGCTATCTTGGCATTTGGGTGTGGCATCTTGTCCGAGGCATCGCAGCTCCAATGGGGTGATGAGATCCTTCGCCAGCCACGGCAGTGGTATACGTCGGCCGCTGCGCGAACAGCCGCGGACAGCGTGATTCGGCACCAATCGCCGGAGGGGGGCTGGCCCAAGAACACCGATCTGCTGGTGCCGCCACCGTCCCCCGACGTTCTTGGCCGGCCCACAATCGACAACGGTGCCACCACGACCCCAATGCGATTTCTGGCCTTGGTGGTCGACGGAACTGGCGATGCAAGATACCGCCTAGCCTTCGAGCGCGGAATGGACTACCTCTTCGCAGCGCAGTACCCGAACGGGGGCTGGCCGCAATACTATCCGTTACGAGACGGGTACTATTCCCGGATTACGTACAACGACAACGCGATGGTGAATGTCTTGACGCTTCTCCGAGACGCCAGCAGGGGCGCCGCGCCGTACGGCTTTGTGGATAAGCTGCGCCGCGATCACGCATCCGCTGCTGTGGCAAGGGGCATTGACGTGATCCTGCGCTCTCAAGTCCGGCAGAGCGGCCAACTCGCCGCTTGGTGCGCCCAGCACGATGAGCGGACACTCGAACCCGCTTGGGCGCGCTCATACGAGCCCCCGTCGCTCTCTGGCGGGGAATCCGTCGGCATTCTGCATTTCCTGATGTCAATCGATGAACCCACGCCGGAGATCGTTGCGGCGATCGAGGGCGCGGTGCGTTGGCTGCGCTCGGTCGCCATGTCCGGGGTCCGGGTCCACCGGATCCCTACACCCGACGGCCGAGTCGACCGCGTGTTGGTCGAAGATCCGGACTCGTCGCCGCTTTGGGCTCGGTTCTACGAACTCGGAACCAACCGCCCGCTGTATCTGGATCGTGACTCGGTGTATCGCTACGACTACTCCGAAATCGGCATTGAGCGTCGCAGCGGGTACAGCTACCATGGCACCTGGGCGGCCTCCCTGCTCGAAGAGGAGCATCCGCGCTGGCTTGCGCGACATGGGCTGCGATGAATGACGGTGGCTTCTTAGTGGACGAGCCGCACGGCCCCCTGAAGCAGCATTCCATCACGAAGCTACTGAGGATTCTGCTGCGGTATGTGCCCGTGATCACCAGACATTGGTTGCGGGCTGATTTCCCGCAGCTGCCGCAACAGCTGCTCCCGGACCCTCTCAAGCACATCCTCGCCACTGCCCGGAAGCACCCCTAATCACTACCAGACTGAATGGCTACTTTCTTGCGGCAGGTTGCCCCTTGGAAGATCCATGTTTCACGTAGGCTACGGCCTGCGACCCTCCCGTGAGATACTTCGGGCAAGCAGGGTCCGCCGCGTCGTATGGCAGCGGAGAGGCTCGTGCGTGAGATTGGTTGCTAGCGCCGTGCGCTTGCGCGCAGTCCGACAAGAAGAACGCTTCCATGAGAGTTCGATTCACTCTGGCACTGGCTGCCACGTGCGCGCTCGCAGCGGTGCCGTCGCCCGGTGCGCAGATCATCCGGGAGTCTCTTGCAACGGAGCTAGTCGAGGCAGGGGCCGTCGAATACGCGGTGCTGCTGCCGGACGGCTATGACCCCGACGGTGCCAGGCTGCCGCTCGTACTGATGCTCCACTCGGCGAGCGGCGACCGTGAGCAGCTGGCGCGGTTCCAACCCCAGATCCAAGCCATGTGGGCTGCCGGGGAACTGCCCGAGATGATCCTAGCGGCACCCTCGGTGGCGACCGGTTCGATCTACATGGACAGCTATGACGGCAAGAACCGCTGGGAAACGTTCATCATGACCGAGCTCCTGCCGCACCTGCGGGACACATTCCGCGCCAGTGCTGCGCGCGAGTCCACGATGGTGACCGGCATTTCCATGGGCGGCTTCGGCAGCCTGCGGCTTGGATTCAAGTACCCGGAGACGTTCGGGGCCTTGGCTGCCATGGAGCCTGGCGCGTGGCCGGGCTTGGCCTGGGACGCCGTTCCGGACCGCAACAAGATCCGCACGCCCGAACGCATCGCCGCGTTGTTTGGAGACCCGTTCGATGACCAGCGCTTCCAGCAGGAAAACCCCGCATCGATTGTGCACAACGCCCCCGAACGGCTGCGCGACTCGGCGATCTACATCGAAGTGGGAGACGAGGACTTTTTGGGCAATATGGAGGGAGTCGATTTCATGCACCGCCTCCTGTGGCGGCACCGCCTCCGGCATGAATTCCGTTTCGTGCGCTGGGCGGACCACACCGGTAGCACAATCACGGAGCGCTCCCACGACCGATTCCGCTTCTTGGCGCGCTTCCTGGCCCAACCCGCGGATCCCGAGCCGGCCGTGAAGCGTCAGCGCGAGCGCATTGCCGCGGGCCACGCCGCCCGAGGCATGGAACCGTTCGGCTACTGGCCCAATTCGACGCTGCGTTCATACGATACAAAAGACGGTGCCTTGAATTACCGCCGCGCTCTCCGAGACTCGCAGGAAGTGCGCAAGGAGCGAGGTGTCATCCGCATCGCCGACATTGCCTACAACGAGCTTCCGGGAGTCGATCCGCAGCGCCAAAGCTTAGATCTGTACCTTCGGGAGGGATCGACTAACGCGCCCGTGGTCCTCTACGTGCACGGCGGCTCGTGGGTGCGCGGAGACAAGGCGCGGGCACTGTTCAAACCAGCGACATTAGTGCCGGAAGGATACCTGTTCGCGTCCATGAACTACCGCTTCCGACCGGCCGCAAGCCTAGCCGAGATGGCCCAGGACGTGGCCACAGCCGCGGCATGGCTCAAGCGCCATGCCGCCAAGTATGGCGGGGACGGTTCGCGAATTGCGCTGATGGGCCATTCAGCCGGAGCGCACCTGGTAGCGGCGGTCGGCACCAACGAGGCATTCATGGAGGCGGCTGGAGCGACGCTGGCAGATCTCAGCGGCGTGGTTGCAATCGACACTGCGATGTACAACGTACCGTTGCAGATGAAGAACGCCGCCGCGGCCCATACCAATGCGTTTGGCACCGACCGCGAAGCTTGGATGCCGGTTTCGCCTTGGCACCATATCGGAGCCGAAAAGGGCATCCCGCCATTCCTGCTGTTCGTCTCCGACGGACGACCGACCATGCACGAGCAAGTGCTGCCGTTGCAAGCGAGATTCCGCGAGGCTGGGGTCGAAGCCGTCGTCCATGAAGGCGAGGGGCGAGCGCACTCCCCCCTCGACACCTATCTTGGCGTCGACGGGGACGAGAGCACGGGCGTGTTGATCGAATTCCTCGTGCGCCAATTGGGCGGATAGTCACGCCCCGAGAAAATTGCAGCCCCAAGCACTGCCACCAAGGACGCGCCACGAGGCCCGCTGTCAATCGATCGTACATTGCTTCATCCCGTACTTGGGCGGACCCCGGCCTATTCGGCTGCCTGTGCGACGATTGGAGTTTCCCGCCTCGTGCCATTCCGCTCTGTCATAACGTGCGGCCAGCAAGCTCTGAGCCGGATTCTGAAGATCCGCACCGTTTTCGCGGTGATCCTAGGCGTAGGCGCGGCAGTAGCTCAGGACTTGCCCACCGACGTGCCGGCCGTTGGGGCCGCGCGGGTGGAACAAGCCCCGGAGGTCGATGGCTTGGTCAACGAGGCGATGTGGGATGCCCTGGCGCCAGCCACCGGATTCATCCAGCAAAACCCAGACGAGGGTGCGCCGTCAACCGAGCGCACCGAAGTTCGCGTTGCATTCGACGATTCCAGTCTCTACTTCGGGATCATTTGCTTCGACCGCGAACCCGAGAATATCGTCGTCACCCAGAACCGGCGCGACGGAAGCTTGATTGACACCGACTCCATACAGATTCTGATCGACGCCTACAACGACGGGCAGAACGCATTTGTGTTCGGCACGAGCCCGACCGGGATCGAGTTTGACGCCCAAGTCACCAAGGCCGGCCAGACGCGGGGCTCCGGCGGAGGGCCAGCCAGGGCCGGCGGTGCCGGCGGGGGCGGAGCGCAGCGTGCCGGCGCCGCGGCGTTCAACCTCAACTGGGACGCGGTGTGGAAGGTCCGCTCGCAAGTTACCGAGCGCGGCTGGGAGAGCGAAATCGCCATTCCTTTCCGGACCCTGCGCTACCGCCCCGGCGCGGACCAGACGTGGGGTCTCAACATCTCGCGCAACATCCGCCGACGCAACGAACTCTCATTCTGGTCTCCGGTATCGCGGGCCTTCGAGTTCACCCAGATCGAGATCGCCGGAAAGTTGCACGGGATCGAGGCTAAGGCACATCGCAACCTCAAGCTCCTGCCCTACGTGATCGGCGGTTTCTCGCAAGACTTCCGCTTGGACGAGGGCCGCACCGAGCGCAAGCTCAACGGGGGGCTTGACCTCAAGTACAGCCTCACACCCGGCCTGACGCTGGATGGCACGATCAACACGGACTTCGCGCAGGTCGAAGTTGATGACGTCCAGATCAACCTGACCCGCTTTGATCTGTTCTTCCCTGAGAAGCGGCCCTTTTTCTTAGAAAACTCGGGCTTTTTCGAATTCGGCACGCCCCGCGAGGTCGAGATCTTCTTCTCGCGCCGGATCGGCTTGGACGAGAACCGCCAGCAAGTGCCCATTGACGCTGGCGCGCGGATGAGCGGCAAGATGGGCAAGTACCAAGTCGGCCTGCTGAACATGCAGACCCGCGACGTAGAGGGGCGTGCCCCGGCGAACAACTATGCGGTCGGGCGCGTGAGCCGCGAACTTCCCAACCGCAGCTCTATCGGAGTGATCGCGGTCAACCGGCAGAGCGCTGGCAGCCTCGAGGGCGCTCGCGAGTACAACCGGACCTTCGGAGCGGACGCCAACATCGGCATCGGCAAGTTCGGCAACTGGTTTAACTATGTCGCCGGCACGCAGTCTCCCGGCTTGGAAGGCAGTTCCCATGCGTATTCCAGCCGCTTCGACTACGACGATGCAATCCACCGGGTCAGCGTCAGCTATCTGGAGGTAGGGGAGAACTTCAATCCCGAGGTTGGATTCGTGCGTCGCGTTAGATTTCGCAAGCCAAGTGCTTCTTATCGTTACACTTACTACCCCAAGAAGGGGGCTTGGCGCACGATCGAGCCCCATGCGTTCTTCCAGAACTGGTACACGCTCGGCACGAACGAGAAAGAGTCCGGCTTCGAGCACTACCATCTGGACTCGCGCCTGCAGAACGGCGGGCGGCTCGGCTTGGCCTACAACCGCAACTTCGAACTGCTGCGGCGGCCGTTCGGGGTGTTCCCCGGCATCAACGTGCCGGTGGGGTCCTATCAATTCGGCGAGACCATTGCGAATTTCCAGAGCGATCCCAGCGCCACCGCCTTTGGTGGCGGCAGTCTTGCGAAGGGCGACTTTTACTCGGGCGACATCACCGCCTTCAGCCTGACCGGGGGTGTCCGCAAGGGGCAGAACCTCACGTGGACATTGACCTGGTCGCGGAACATGATCGACCTCCCCGTCGGAGCCTTCAACACGGACCTGGCCAGCCTTCGCTTCAACTGGTCGATCAATACCAAGAGCTATTTCCAGACGCTGAGCCAGTACAGCAACCGAACCAACCAGCTCTCGCACAACATTCGCCTAGGTTTGCTATCAACCTCGAGTACGGGGTTGTTCGTGGTTTACAACACCGGGATGCTGATGCGCGACTACATCGATCCGCACAGCGTCGAACGGCGCCTCGAGACGCATGCGTTCTTCATCAAGTTCAACTATCTCCTCGACTATTGATCCGACTATTTGTACATCAATTGCTGTTTCAGACGAAAATTCAGAGAAAATAACACCAATTAAAGAGATATAGTAGAATAGAAACTGGAAGGCTGGTCGGATTCGGACGGGTACTACAATTCACATGGCCACTGAATCGAAGAGAGTCCGTGATGATCGGCTGGTGGCTTGTCGCTATGCTCTTCGCAGATCGAGAGAGCGTGCTCGGCACGTCTCGCAGCCACCCCCAGTTTCAGCCCCCATAGCCCGCAGCCGCCCCCAATCGCACGCTCGCCGCTGGAACGGCCAAACTGGTTAGGAGATCAACTTTGCCGCCGAGCAAGTCGAGCCCTTTCCTGAAGCCGCTGCGCGAGTTCGCAGCGGCCGTGACCCGGAAGACCGCGCAGTTCGTTTCCGGCGAGCCGGAGGAACAGCTGCGTGCCCCGGTTGAGGCTCTGATCGCCGAGTGCGGTGCCTTGACCGGCAAGAGCGTCGTGTGCACCGGAGAGGTTGCGCTGCCGGACAGCCTCGGCTCCCCGGACTACGCCATCCACGTGGACGGGCTGCTGGCTGGTTACGTCGAACTCAAGGCACCGGGCAAGGGGGCCAACGGCTCGGCATTCCGCGGCCATGATCTACAGCAGTTCAAGCGCTTCGCGGCCGTTCCCAACATTCTCTACACCGATGGCAACGAGTGGGCTCTCTACCGCGGCGGGATACGCGAAGGAGCATTGGTTCGGATCTCGCGTAGCGTGGCGATAGACGGCAGCCGGGCGGTCTCCAGCGAAGGCGCCCAAGCCATCGAAGGACTGTTACGGGATTTCCTTGCGTGGCAGCCGATGCTGCCCACCGGAACGGGCGGAAGCCTTGACCTGAAGTCCTTCGCGGAACAGCTCGCACCGTTGTGCCGCATGCTGCGGGAGGACGTGGCGCGGTCGTTGCAGGACAAGCATTCTCCACTCGTGAGGTTGAAGCTCGACTGGCGGCAGTTGCTCTTCCCTGACGCTTCGGACAGGGAGTTCGCAGACGCTTACGCCCAGACCGTTGCGTTCGCCCTGCTGCTGGGACGCAGCGAAGGCGCCGATCCACTGACACTGCAGAGTGCCCAAACCAGCCTGGCTGTGAGGAACAATCTGCTCTCCCGCGCCCTGCAAGTTCTGACGGACGTGCTGGCCTATCCCGAAGCACGCGGCTCGCTGACCGCTTCGCTGAACCTGCTGTTGCGGGTCGTGGGAGTGGTGCCAACCGGTTCCCTGTCCACTGAAGGCGATCCATGGCTTTATTTTTACGAGGACTTCCTCGCGGCCTACGACCCGAAGCTGCGCAAGGACGCTGGCGTATACTACACGCCGGTCGAAGTCGTCCGCGCCCAAGTCCGGCTGATCGAAGAAGTCTTGGTACACAAGCTGGGCAAACACATGGGCTTCGCAGCGAAGGATGTGGTCACACTTGACCCAGCAGTAGGCACCGGGACCTATCTGTTGGGCGTGATTTCGCGGACTCTTGCCAGAGTACGCGACACGCAAGGGCCCGGCGCGGTGCCGGGTCTCGCAAGCGACCTCGCGGAGCAGCTTTCGGGATTCGAACTGATGACCGGCCCCTACGCTGTGGCCGAACTTCGGGTGAGCCGCGCATTGCGCGACGAGGGCGCAACGCTTTCCGCGGACAGTGGCCCGCACATTTATCTCAGCGACACGCTGGAGAGCCCGCACGCCAAGCCGTTGCAGTTGCCGCTGTTCCTGCGCCCGATCTCAGAGCAGCGTTCCAAGGCCCTCGAAGTTAAGAGTCAGACTCCGGTGCTGGTGTGCTTGGGCAACCCGCCCTACGACCGCCACGAAGCAGCTAAGGCGACGAACAGGGCCCGCACTGGCGGCTGGGTTCGCTGGGGCGATAGCCCCGAGGACAGGCCGGTGCTCGAGGCATTCCTCGCACCAGCGAGGGCGTCCGGGCACGGCATTCACATCAAGAACCTGTACAACCTGTACATCTACTTTTGGCGCTGGGCCTTATGGAAGGTCTTCGAACACGAATCTGCAACCGGCCCAGGCGTGGTGAGTTTCATTAGCGCATCAAGCTATCTTGCCGGGCCGGCGTTCGGCGGCATGCGTGAACACCTGCGGCGCCTCTGCGACGAGGTTTGGATCTTGGACTTGGGAGGCGAGGGCCATGCCGAGCCACGCGAGGAAAACGTCTTCGCAATCAGGACGCCGGTCGCAATTGCCGTAGCGGTGAGAACGGGAGCGGCGAAGCCAGAGCGGCCGGCACGTGTGCGCTATGCCCGCATCCAAGGGTCTCGCAAAGCGAAGCTGGCCGCATTGGATGCCGTGGAAGGCTTCGACAGCGTGACATGGCAGGCATGCCCGGACGGGTGGCAAGCCCCGTTCCACCCCGCCAGCGCTCGGGGAAAAGGGGCCGAGCAAGGAGTGTCACGCAAGGCGGTCTCGGGCGGCTTCCATGACTGGCCGCTACTGACCGACTTGATGCCGTGGCAACACTCGGGAATGCAAGCCAAGAGAACTTGGCCCATTGCCCCCGACGAAAAGACATTGGCGCGACGCTGGCGAGCATTGCTTGCGGCCCCAGATCGGGCAGAAGCATTTCACGGAGACCGTGACCGCCAAATCGAGCGAAGCTATGTAGCTGAGTTAACCGGTGGAGGGCGCCAAGCACCAATCGCGGACCTACCGCAGGACTCTCCTTTGCCTCCAACTTGCCGCTTCTCGTACAGATCGTTTGACCGCCAGTTCGTAATCGCAGATGGCCGCATCCTGTCGTTTGCGCGTCCTTCCCTGTGGCGTGCTTTCGGAGCAGAGCAAATCTACCTGTCGAGTCTGCTCACAAAGCAGCTTGCACACGGCCCAGCACTGACTGCCTCTGCATTCATTCCAGACTTAGACCATTTTTCCGGTCGCGGAGCTAAAGACACCATTCCTCTCTACCGCACCTCGGATACATCCGATCCGAACATGCTTCCGGGCTTGCTGGAAACACTCAGTCAAACCCTTAGAGCAAGCGTCACACCCGAGGACTTTGTCGCGTACGTCTATGGAGCGTTGGCGCAGCCTGCATTTTGCGGGCGGTTCTCCGACCATCTGTCTGCCAGAGAACTTCGTGTCCCTATCACCAGGGATCCTGCCCTCTTCAAGAAGGTGCGAGGCGTCGGTGCTCACCTGCTCTGGCTACACACCTACGGTGAGCGTTTCGTGCCGACTGGCAAGCCAGCCGGCCAAGTGCAGCCCGGCTCGTCAAGATGCGTCGCGGCGGTACCGAGCGATGCGGAGTCCTACCCAGAATCGTTCGCTTACGACGCCGGATGCCAGACTCTGCAAGTCGGCGCCGGACAATTCGCGCCCGTGCGTCCGGAAGTCTTCGAATTCCAAGTGTCCGGCTTTCACGTGGTCAAGTCGTGGTTGGGCTATCGCATGAAGCGAGGCGGGGGCCGCAAATCGTCTCCTTTGAACGATATCCGTCCCAGCAACTGGACTGCTGCATTCACTGCGGAGCTATTGGAATTGCTCTGGGTGCTCGAGGCCACCGTGGAAACCTATCCTGAGCAAGCCAAACTCCTCAAGGCGATCGTCGAGGGAGATTGCCTCTCACTAAATGACCTGCCCTCGGTACCGCCGGAAGTGCGCACATCACCCCGCCACGTGCGCACGACCATCGACCACCTAGCTCTCGGGCTGTGAAACACTGCGAGTTTGTCGAGCGGCGATAGGAAGCTTGAACAAATGCGTGGAAACTATTGATTTGGAGTTCGTTGCCAGTTGTCCGGATGCCTGAGTTGGTAAGCCAGCCTCGCAGAGTTACGGTTCTGGACAGGTGTCCAGAAGAGGCCAGCGCAAACTGCAAAGGAGATCAGCATTGCCGCTGAGCAAGTAGAGCAGGTTCCTGAAACCGCTGCGCGGTTTCGCAGCGTCTACAACCCAGACGACCGCGCAGTTCGTTGCCGGCGAGCCTGAGGAACAGCTTCGCGCCCCGCTTGAGAATCTCATCAGCGGGTGCGGACCTGTCATCACCAAGAGCGTCGTCTGCTGCGAAGAAGTTGCCCTTCCGGACAACATCGGCTCCCCGGACTTCGCCATCTACCTGGACGGGCTACCGGCTGGACACGTCGACTTCAAGGCACCGGGAAAGAGGGCCAACAGCGCGGGGGGTTCGGCAGCTATTGAAATGGCCAAACTCGTCATCTCTGTTGTGTTGGTGAAACTGAGTGACGATCATTGCCTGACCTGATTCGGAACGTTCGCATTTGCGATGTCACTGGAGACTCAGTTGCGCATCCCGCCTCGTGACAGGGCACTCCACGCCAAACTGGCGCAGAGACTCCAACAGGCCGCTTGGCATCAATACCTGAGCCCGCCACCAGGCAAGTTCGTGTTGGTGGCAAACCTCGATCAGCGTCAGCTGGCGCTTCAGGTGACTGTAGCCGTGACCGAGGCAATGCCCTCACACTCGACCAGGATGCGATCATTCAGCGCCACGGTATAGAGCGGCAGCGGAGAACCGGCCAGCAGGATCTCACCCTCTCTAGGCTTGATCCCAAACACGGCAAGGCGACTGGCGAGTTGATGTATTGCTTCCAGCGGATCCACTGTCGCCGTCTCGTTGATCCGGGCGCCGATCGTCACGCTGACCTCCAGCGGATTGCCAATTTCTGCCGGTTCCCGAGCCGCCGGCACCACGACCCCTGCCTGCAAGGCGTTGTTCGCGACCACTTCTGTGGCCGAAGGGCTAGGCCCGCGGAAGATGTAGTGGTGGAGTTCTATCACAGGAAAGATCTCGCGCACGAACTGCGCCGGATGCTCGCGTAACTCCTCGACGTCGTCAATGTCGGCGTCTAACATCAAAGCGAACTCGCCTTCGATGGCGAGGCGGCAAAACTCGGCGGCACAGAGTACCGCAGGACTACTACGGATTTCGCTCGCAAACAGGTGCCCGAAGACCGCGTGTTCAGTCCCGAGTTGCCGCCGAACGGGCGCGCTGACGCAACCGATCTTGTACCCTGCGACCGTCTCTCCTCGCAGTACCCTCAGTTGCGCAGTCTCGATCTGCACGCGGTACGCATCATCGAGATCTAAGTGGAAGGTCGGCTCGGCGAACGCCATGCCCGGCTCCCGGGCATCGTAGTCGTGCAGCTGTTGCCGAGCCAAAGTCTGGATTTCGAGATTCGTCATTATGCTTTGGGCTGTCACACCCGTATGATTGTAGGAATTCGCCTGCCCAACTCGATCACGGTCTCGGAAATAAGTGGCCGAGAGGCACGCACCGTTGCTGCACTCGTAGAATATTGCTTGGCCTGCAAGCCGGCTTCTGAATGAACCGTCCGGGCGGCTGCAGGGTGGTTAATCCATGAAGGCTCTCTTGCGACCCCTGCGGCAACTTATTGAACCCCTCGGGTTTGCAGCGAAGCTGGCATGGGAGCGCTTGGAAACGGGCAGCGCCTTCAATCCGATTTCGGCGCAGATGCGGGTCGACCCGTATGGGTTCTATGAGAGGATGCGCACGAGAGATCCGGTGCATCGCACGCGGATCATCGACGGCTGGCTCCTCACGCGCTATCGCGATGTCGATGCGGTGTTGCGCAACCATGTGGCATTCTCGAACCGCACACAGGAGTTGGACGAGCGGCTCGAGAGCCTGCTCGATAGCGATCCTCCCGACCACACGAGGCTGCGCGGGCTAGTTTCGAAGGCGTTCACGCCCGCCGCCGTGGCGAATCTCCGCCCAAGGATCGAGCGCTTGGTGGGAAGGCTCCTTGACTCTGTTGCTGGCCAGGAACACTTTGACTTAATCGGGAAGTTTGCTTACCCACTGCCCATCACGGTCGTTGCTGAGATGCTGGGGGTCTCGCCAGAGGACATGGACCGCTTCGAAGAGTGGTCGAACGGAATCGCGCTGAGCGTTGAGCCGATCGTTACTGCAAAGCAAATCAAATATATCCGGAGCAACACCGTAGCCTTGCAGGACTACTTCGAGGAGATCATAGAGTTGCGCCGCCACAAGCCCCAAGACGACATGATCAGCGCCCTCATCGCAGCTGAAGAAGAAGGCGAGAAGCTGACCCACAGGGAATTGATCAACACGCTCACCCTGTTACTCGTCGCGGGTAACGAGACTACGCGCAACCTGATCGGCAACGGTACTCTCGCCTTGCTGCGCCATCCCGAGCAGATGCAGCGCTTGCGCGACCATCCAGAAATGCTCGACTCGGCCGTCCAAGAGTTCCTGCGATACGACGCCCCGGTACAACTAGACGGGCGACTGTGCACCAGCCCAATCGAGGTTGGAGGACGCGAAATCCGACCAGGACACATCGTCATCAGCGCGATCGGAGCAGCGAACCGCGATCCCGAAGCCTTCCCCGATCCCGATCGGCTAGACATCGGACGGCAACACACAAGCCATCTTTCGTTTGGGCGTGGTATCCACTATTGCCTCGGAGCCCCACTGGCAGTGATGGAAGCCAAGATCGCGTTCTCAGCCCTGTTACAACGGTATACTTCGATGCGCTTGGCCGCAGAGCCGAGGGCTCGGAAGCAAGCAGTGCTGCGCGGACCCGAGCAGGTATGGGTCGAGGTCGAGCCAGTGCGATAGCAGGCGCGGCTACCAAAACACCGGTGGCGCAGTGACTGGGTTGGGGAATAGCATGGGTCTTGGTTGCGGCAGCAGCTGCCGGGATCGAGAGATGGGGGCACTAGCATGAATTGCAGCCGAAGATTGACTTCCCGCATTGGAACAATCGCTTGTGTGACGCTGGCTTGCGCTAGCGTCGCCTGCATGACAGACCGCGAGGCGCCGCGCCTGCCGGACATCGTGATCGTGCTTGCAGACGATCTTGGCTGGAAGGATGTAGGCTTTCACGGAGCGGGCTTCCCCACTCCCAACATCGACCGCATCGCCGCCGAGGGTGTTGAGCTGACGCGGCTCTATGCCGCTCCGGTCTGCTCGCCCACAAGAGTGGCGCTGCTGACTGGCCGCTACCCCATCCACTACGGGCTGCAACGGGTAACCATCAAGCCGTGGACGGACCTGGGCGTGCCGCCGAACGAAGAAACGCTGGCGGAAATGCTCGGACGCGCTGGCTACGAGCGGAGGGGAGTCTTCGGCAAGTGGCATCTCGGCGACGCACTTCGCTTTCACCCGCTCGAACAGGGCTTCACTGAGTTCGTGGGCCACTACGGCGGCTCGATCGACTATTTCGAGCACACGCGCCTCGGAGCGTTGGACTGGCACCACAACTATTCGCTGAGCCGAGAAGAGGGCTACAGCACGGAACTCATCGGACGGCATGCCGTGCGCTTCATTCGCGAAAGCCCGGCCGACCAGCCGCTGTTCCTATATGTTCCGTTCAACGCCATCCATGGGCCCAATCACGCCACAGCGGCATATCTCGCGGCAAGCGCTGGCATCAAACCTGAGAACAGGCGCATCAAGGCTGCCATGACCGCTAGCATGGACGACCAGATTGGCGCGATTCTGGGCGCCTTGGAAGCTAGGGGAACATTGGACGATTCTCTGCTGCTGTTCTTCAGCGACAACGGCGGAGTGCCGCCGGCAGGCTCCAGCAACGAACCCTTGCGCGGGCGCAAGCACACGGTCTACGAGGGTGGCATCCGAGTCGCCGCGGCCGCCCGCTGGCCAGCAGGGGGCATCCAGGGCGGCCGCAAAGTTGACACGCCTCTTTCGGTGCTGGATATCTTCCCTACCCTGATGGGCGTTGCCGGGGTCGAAGCGCGCCACGACGGACGCTTGGACGGAGAGGACGTGATCCAGGTCTTGCGCGGCGACACCAGCGGTCGCGGTGACTTCCAATTCCACTCGTACTTCAACGGCCAGACGATTCCGGGCAATGGCGCAGCATCGGACGCCGAGCGACGCGAGCGCAACGCTGTCGTCACGAACGAATGGAAGTTGGTCCGCGAGGGTCCGAACCTGGATCGGACCGAGGATCCGCGGGCAGACGCAAAGCTGGAGTTGTATCGGATCTCGGTCGACCCGAACGAAGCCTCGGACGTGAGCGCGTCTCACCCCGATATCTTGGCCGAACTGCTCGAGCGGGCGGTACGCTTCCGCCAGCTCAAGCCCAAGGACGCGATGGCCATTCCGCTGTCCGCGCCCGAGGGCTGGCAAGCGCCATCCGATTGGAGCGTGCAGGAATGACATCCCGTGCTCTAGCCGCGGCGGCGGCTCTCGTCTCGCTAGCGAGTTGCTCGATTCCGAGCCAGGTCGGAGACTCGGGCTTCGGCGTGAGGCCCAACATCCTCCTGATCGTCTCCGAAGATAACGGACCGGAAATCGGAGCGTACGGCACACCCTACGTGTCCACGCCGCACTTGGACGCGCTAGCGGATAGCGGGGTGCGCTTCCAGAACGCCTACGTGCCGCAAGCTGGCTGCAGTCAGTCGCGCGCGGCCTTTCTGACCGGGCTGTACCCCCACCAAAACGGCCAGATCGGACTGGCTACGTGGAAATTCGGCCTGTACCGCAGCGACACGCCTAACATCGTGCGCAGCTTGAAGCAAGTCGGCTACCGCACCGGCATCATCGGCAAGTTGCACGTCAACCCGCCCGAGGCGTTTCCCTTCGACTTCGCCAAGATCCCCTCAGCCAATTTCCAGCGCGAGCGGATGGAGCGCTACGCCTCCTTTGCCGCCGAATTCATCGGACAGGCAGAGCAGCCCTTCTTCCTGTCGGTGAACTATCCCGACGCCCACCGGCCGTTCCTACCGCAAGTGGACGGCATCCCTGAGCGGCCACTGCAAGCGGCGGATGTCGAGCCGTTGGAGTACATGCAGCTCGACTCTCAGGTACTGCGCAAGGATACGGCCGATTACTACAACTCCATGAGCAGGCTGGATCGCTTGGTCGGCGACTTGCTGCAGGCCCTGGCGGATTCGGGCAAGTCCCAAGACACGCTCGTGGTCTATCTCGGAGATCACGGCGCAGACCTGCTGCGAGGCAAACGGACATCCTACGAGGGCGGGGTGCGTATCCCGCTGATCATCCGTTGGCCGGGCCTGCAACAGGCCGGCCAAGTGCGCGAGGAACTGGTCTCGACCCTCGACCTGATGCCGACATTTCTGGAAGCGGCCGCCGCAGGGGATGTTGAGGGGCTGGCCGGCCACTCTCTGAACCCGCTCGTGGCCGGCAAGTCCCCTCCATGGCGGGAGTATCTATTCACCGAATACCACCTGCATTCGAACCACAACTATTTCCCGCAACGCACAGTCCGCGACGAGCGGTACAAGTTGATCCGCAACCTGATGCCGAACACCGTCAATCCCGGCCATGCCTTCACTATCGGCAGGTTCGTAGGCGATGACGAGCTCTTGCAGGCGTTGGAGGGAGCGCCGGAGCGAGTGCGGACGGCATACCAGGCTATGGCCAGTCCACCGGAATACGAACTGTACGACTTGGCCGCCGATCCGTACGAATTCAGCAACATCGCGAGCGATCCGGCCCACCAAGACGCCTTCGAACGCCTGAAGGCGAGACTGCAGCAGTGGCGCGTGCAGACCAACGACCCGTTTCTGGATCCGGCCAATACCGCCCGCCTGAAAGCCGAGATTGAGTCAACCCTCAAGAACGGCAAGTACGAGCGGCCCGAGGGCTGGAACTACAACGCGTACCTTGCGCCAAGCAAGCCGGCATCCTCCGCAAGCATCGAAAACTGACCCGAACCTTGAGTACACTCACCTTGGG
The DNA here is from genome assembly GCA_965207255.1 of Bryobacterales bacterium. Lineage (GTDB taxonomy): Bacteria > Acidobacteriota > Terriglobia > Bryobacterales > UBA6623 > VXMF01. The sequence goes on from OZ242276.1 coordinate 6,499,533, forward strand.
GCTGCGACACAGTCGGCTCGATCAGATCATGCGGAAATCTCAATTCATCGTAGTGGCGCTCGCCTTGGCTTTGGCGGCATGCTCCGGGACGCCCCCGCCACGACCAAACGTGCTCTTCCTGAGCGTTGACGACATGAACGACTGGGTCGGGGCTCTCGGCTACGAAGTGGCCCAGACGCCCCACATCGACCGCCTCAGCGAACGGGGGACGCTGTTCACCAACGCGCACGCCCCCTCGCCCAAGTGCAACCCTTCCCGTACGGCGATCCTGTCTGGCCTGCGGCCATCGACGACGGGGGTCTACGCCAATGGCGAATGGTGGAAGCCGAACCTGCCGGATGTCGTGATGCTGCCGCGCTATTTCAAGGACAACGGCTACTACGCGGCAGGCGGAGGCAAGGTCTTCCACCACACGCCGGGCTTCAACCCTCCCGATTCGTGGGACGAATATTTCGACCTCATCACCGACCTCAAAACCGATGGCTTCCTAGTCCCCTATCGCCGCCCGAACCACCTGACGAGCTTCGACTGGGGGCCGTTGGACAAGACTGACATGGAGATGGGCGACGGCGCAACGGTGCGCTGGGCAGAGGAATTCCTGTCTCGAGATCACGACCGTCCCTTCTTCTTGGCGGTTGGGCTGTTCCAGCCGCACCTACCGTTCTACGCTCCCCGAGCGTGGTACGACTCCGTGAGCGCGGAGGATGCACCCGTCCCGCTCGACAAGCCCGGCGACCGGGACGACATACCGGAAGCCGGCCTCAAGATGGCCGACTATCGCGTGGCCGATCTTGAACTGATCCTAGAGCACGGCGACATGGACGACGTCGTGCGCAGCTACACGGCTGGCATCCGACACGCCGATGCGCTAATCGGTCGGGTGCTCGACGCACTCGACGCGAGCGCCTACGCAGAAGACACCATCGTCATGCTCTGGTCCGACCACGGCTACCACTTCGGCGAGAAGCACCACTTGACAAAGAACACACTCTGGGAGCGATCTTCGCGCGTGCCCCTTGCAATCATCGCGCCCGGCGTCAGCACGCCGGGCGGGCGTTGCAGCCGACCCGTGAGCCTGATCAACTTGTATCCGACTCTTGCGGACCTGTGCGACCTGCCCGCTCGGGAAGAGATTGAAGGAGTGAGCCTGCGACCGCTGCTTGAGGATCCTCAAGCAGAATGGGAGCGTCCTGCGGTGATGACATTTGGGCGCAACAACCACGCCGTCCGCTCCGAGCGCTACCGCTATATCCGCTACGCCTCGGGAGAGGAGGAACTCTACGACCACAGCGCAGATCCCGACGAATGGACCAATTTGGCAGGCGACCCTGCCCATGCGGGTATCATCGCGCAGCACGCTCAGTGGCTGCCCGCGGTAAATGCGCCACAGGCGCTGCTCAAGAGGGACTTTATCTTTGATCCGGAAGCCTACACATGGCAGCGCCGACCGGAGGAGCAAACCCAATGATCGACCGTCGCGCATTCCTGACCGGCGCCCTTGGCGCAACAGGGTTGGGGGCAAGGCCTGCCAAGGCAACGGCTAACGGTCTCAACGTGCTGTTCATCGCTGTGGACGACTTGCGGCCCGAGTTGGGCTGCTACGGCAATGATCTCGTTCATTCGCCGAACTTGGACAGCTTGGCATCCAGCAGCGTGGTGTTTCAGCGCGCCTACTGCCAAGCGCCTGTCTGCGGGCCATCCAGGGCATCCTTGCTGACAGGCATGAGACCTGACACCTCGAGGGTATGGGGCAACCGCACGCACTTCCGCGAGACGATGCCCGACCTGGTCACGCTGCCGCAACGCTTCAAGCAGTCGGGATACCAGACCCAGGCGATCGGCAAGGTGCTGCACGGCAAGATGGACGACCCGCCGTCATGGAGCGTGCCCGCCTGGCCGGAAGGCGGCATGCAGGCCGGAATGCAGTACGTCGACGAGGAACGCTTGGCAGCGATGCGGCGGGAGGATCCCGGCCGCGAATGGTCGGGCTCCGACATCCCTACCCTGGAATGGAACAAGCGGCAATCCTGGCAAGCACCAGCAGTACCCGACAACGCTTTGCAAGACGGCCAAGTGGCGGACCGGGCGCTGGCCGCGCTCCGCCGCCTGAAAGACGATCGGTTCTTCCTCGCTGTCGGGTTTCAGAAGCCCCACCTGCCCTTTACGGCACCGAAGAAATACTTCGACCTGTACGATCCCGCCGCGCTGCCGGTGCCTAAAGATGCCCAGCGCCCGGTGGACGCACCGGCGATGGCATTCACCCGCTCCAACGAGTTGCGGGGCTACAAGGACATCCCTGGCGAAGGGCCCTTGCCGGCCGCCAAGGTCCGGGAATTGATCCACGGATACTACGCCGCGACCAGCTACATGGACGCGCAAGTCGGCCGGATATTGCGAGAAGTGGAGAGCTTGGGCCTGTCGGACAGCACGGTGGTGATCCTATTCGGCGACCACGGCTGGCACCTGGGGGAACAATCCCTGTGGGCCAAGACCACGATTTTCGAACTCGCCGCCCGTGCCCCGATGATGCTGAGAGTGCCGGGGATGCTCTCGGGAGGGAGGAACTGCGCAGGGCTCGTCGAGTTCGTGGACATGTACCCGACCCTGTGCGCAGCGTGCGAAATCGAGCCCCCCGAGGACTTGGAAGGGACATCGATGCTTCCGTTGCTGGAAGATCCGGACCGGCCATGGAAGAAGGCGGCATTCAGCCAGATCCCGCGCCCCTATCTGGCGGATCAAGACTGGGTTCACATGGGCCGCAGCATGCGTACGCAGCGGTATCGCTACACAGAATGGATCGACCGCACGGGAACGGCTGTGGCGCGAGAGCTCTATGACCTGGAGACAGCTCCGTTCGGAACGGTCAACATCGCCAATCGTCCCGAGAGCGCGGCGCTCGCGCGCTCGCTGGCGGCGCAACTTCGCGATGGCTGGAGGAAGGCCCGGCCATAGAGGGCCGGCGAGGCGCCAATGGATCGCTACCAGGTGTCGACGTAGGGCCTCTTCTTGGCAGTCCGGACGGGCGAGGCCGGTACGGACGCGAGAGCCCCCATGATGCAACGACGGGTGTCAGCCGGATCGATCACGTCATCAAACGCAAATGCCACGCCAGCATTGAGGGCCTTGCCGCGCTCGTACGCGGCCGCCACCAACTCGGAGTACCTCGCAGCCCGCGCCGAGGGGTCTTCGATCGCTGCGAGTTCATTGCGAAACCCAAGCTTCATCTGTCCCTCGAGTCCCATGCCGCCATGCTCGGCGGTCGGCCAGGCAACCGTCAGCATCGGCCGTTTCGTGTGGCCTCCCGCCATGGCTTGGGCTCCCAGCCCATAGGCCTTGCGCAGGACGATCGTGACCAGTGGCACGCTGAGATTGGCACCGGTGACAAACATCCGGCTGCAGTGCCGCACCAACGCCGTGCGCTCGATCTCCGGCCCCACCATCATGCCGGGAGTGTCGCAGAGCACGACCACCGGTATGTCGAAGCAGTCGCACAGCTGCATGAATCGAGCGGCTTTGTCGGAGCCGTCGCTGTCGATCGCTCCGGAGAGGAACTGGGGATTGTTGGCGACAATTCCGACAGGCCGACCCTCGAGCCGGGCCAATGCGGTGACCATGCCGGGGCCGAACTCAGGCCGCAACTCCAATACGGAGTCCGTGTCCGCCAAGATCCCGACCAATTCCCGGATGCTGTAGACTCGCAGGCGGTTCTCCGGCACGACCCGGCGCAGCAGCCGCTGGTCCTTGCAAGTCCAATCCGCGAGGGGGCCCTGGAAATAGCTCAGGTACCGCTTTGCCACCGCGACCGCTTCTGCCTCGTCCTTGACCGCCAAGTCGACGACTCCGTTCGGCACTTGGATTTCCATCGGCCCGACTTCTTCCGGACGAAACACGCCCAGACCCCCGCCTTCAATCAGGGCCGGGCCCCCCATCCCGATGCTCGAGTTCTCGGTGGCGATGATCACATCGCAGCAGCCCAGTAGCGACGCGTTGCCCGCAAAGCAGAAACGCGAGGTGATTCCAATCAGCGGCACCAGCCCGCTCAGGCTCCCCATCGTGGCGAACGTCGGCGTGTCGAGAGGACGGTACATGTCGTCCGAGCGCCCTTGACCTGCGGCGGTCGTTGCAGCGCCACCCTTGCGCTTGCCGCCCGTGCCGGCACGGCCGCCGCCACCCTCTGCAAACAGCACGACCGGTCGCCGCCACTTGGTCGCAACTTCGAGCATGCGATCCGTCTTGACGTGATTGAGGACGCCTTGCGTGCCCGCCAACACGGTGTAGTCGTAGGCCAGTACCGCGCACCTAGAGGCTTCCCCGGGGAAATCGGCGCCATTCACGCTGCCGATGCCGGTGATCATGCCGTCGGTCGGGAACTTGCGGATCACCTCGTCCTGTGCCAGGCCAGTTCCGGGCGTGAGCGCCAACTGACCGTACTCGACAAACGTGCCCTCGTCGCACAAGTCGTCCACGTTCTCGCGAGCAGTCCTCTGGCCGGTCTTGCGGCGCTTCGCCACCGCATCGGGACGAGCAGCGTCCAACGTGACCTCATGACGTGCGTGGACTTCGGCCAAGTCAGGCCGGAGGTGGTCCAGATCCACATCTGACGGGCCCTCGTGGCTGGCGAGGTCGATCTCTCGCTCTTCGATCGCCGCCAAGGGATGGCCCTCATAGACCGTATCTCCGACCGCTACGGTGACTTCCCGCAAGATTCCGCTCGTCCCGGCCCGGATTTCATGCTCCATCTTCATGGACTCCATGACCAGCACCACATCGTGGGCCCGCACCGCGGACCCGACTTCGGCATCAATGCTGACGATGGTGCCCTGCATCGCGGCGAAGATCTGCTTGGCCCCGTTCGGCAATGGGCCGGACTTGGTCCCGCCGGGCCGCGCAGTGGCCGCACGCTTGCCGTACGAGAGGACCGCGAGCGGGTCGTTCGGATCGACCCTTGCTCCCGCCATCCCGGCCGGTGGTGCCGGCAACTCCTGGACCGGGAAGAAGCGTCCTGCGCCGGGCCGCGCAGCTACCAACTCTTCCATCCGCTCGTCGACGAAGCGGGTGTGCACTTTCCAAGCACGAACGTCTCGATGCGCTAGCAGCGCCTGCAGGAAGGAAATATTGGTGTCGACTCCAACGATTCTGAAGTCGCCCAACGCTCGCGCCGTGCGCCGCATCGCGGCTTCGAGACCACCCTCTGAGGCATGGCCGACAACCTTCGCCAGCAGCGAGTCGAAGTTCAAACTCGGGCGAAATCCGGCGTACCCGAAAGTGTCAACGCGAACGCCCTTGCCCGATGGCACGTCGAAAGCCTCGAGAGCGCCTCCGCTGGACTTGGCCGAGCCATCGGCCTGCATGGTCTCCATGTTCACGCGAGCTTGTACGGCGGCGTCCTGAGCCGAAGCGAGCCTGCCGCGCCGGGCACCTGAAGCCTCGAGAGATTGCCCTTGGGCCAGCCGCAGCTGGATTTGCAGCAGGTCTAGCCCGCTGGTCTCCTCGGTGACGGTGTGTTCAACCTGCAGCCGGGCGTTGGCCTCGATGAAGAAGTACTCCTCGCCATCCACCAAGAACTCAAACGTACCGAGGTTGCGATACCCAGCGACCTTCGCCAGTGCTGCCGACGCGCTGGCAATCCCGCTCCGGACAGAGTTCGAAAGTCCGGGCGCTGGCGCGACCTCGATGAGCTTCTGGTGACGCCGTTGCAGGGAGCAGTCACGATCGCCGAGGCAAACAAACTGCCCGTCACAGTCCACGGCTATCTGGGTCTCAACATGTCGCGCACCTACCACGAAGCGTTCCACGAAGACATCCGGCACTCCGAAAGCGGCGTTAGCTTCCGACTGGGCCCTCGCCATGGCCTGTTCGATTTGTCCGACGTCAGTAACTATGCGTATCCCCCTCCCTCCACCTCCGGCTACGGCCTTAATCAGCATCGTTGAACCGCCGGGTAGGGATTCGAAGAATGCCCGTGCCTGCTCCAGCGTCGTCGGCTCGGAAGTGCCCGGCACGACGGGCACGCCCATCTCTTGGGCTAGGGCACGCGCACGCGCCTTGTCGCCGAACAAGGCCAAGGCCTCTGGCGGAGGGCCTACAAAGGTCAGTCCGCTAGCCACGCACTGGCGTGCGAATTCGGCACTCTCGCTGAGGAAGCCATATCCGGGATGGATTGCATCACATCCGCTGTCGGCCGCGACCCGGAGAAGTTGCCCCGAATCCAGATAGGCGCGAGCGCCGGATCCTGTCAGAGCTGTCGCGCTATCTGCTTTGCGTACGTGCAGAGCCCTGTCATCATCCTCGGAGTAGACGGCGACCGATTCGATGCCAAGATCGGCTGCGGCCAGGGCGATACGGATCGCGATCTCCCCGCGATTGGCGATCAACAGTTTCATCCACCAACGGCTCCGGGCAAGCGCGGACGATTGCCAATGATACCGTCACGTTCGAGGTCGGCCAATTCTGCGTCCGATAGCCCGAGCAATCCCCCGAGGATCTCGCGGTTGTGCTGGCCCAAGGTAGGGGCGGGCCAGCCGATTTCCAGCGGCCCGTCTTGGAGCTGGTAAGGAGCGACGCCGTTGGGATGCTTGCCGATGTATGGCCGGTCCAGAATCTCCCAGAAGCGGCGGGCCTGCAGCTGCGGACTTGCCATGAGCTCCTTGGATGCGATCACGGCGGCGGCGGGCACACCTGCCGATTGCAGCAAGTCCATGGCCTCCGCCGCGCCCTGACGCACGCACCATTCGGAGACTGCCGTGTCCAATTCTTCGGATCGCGCCAAACGGTCCTCAAGGCCGTCGAAACCCACAACAGCATCGCCAAGGACGCTACACAGGCCCTCCCACTGGCCCTCGCACCGGACTTGGATCACAAGCCAGCGGCCATCGCCACACCGGTAGACGCCGTGCGGCGCACAATGGCGGGACCGATTTCCCAGCCTAGGAGGCGGCGCACCAGTCAGGGTCTGCTCGGCTATGCCGTGCGCTGCAAGGGGCAGAAGGCATTCCGAATGTGACAGGTCGACGAACTGCCCTTCCCCAGTGCGCTTGAGATGGCGGAGCGCCACCAGCATCGCCGCGGCGCCGTTCAAGCCTGCCACAGCATCGCCCAGCGCGATATGCACCATGGTCGGCGGGTGCTCGGGATGTCCAGACAGATGCGGCAGGCCGGCAGCCTGCTCGGTGGTCGAGCCGTAGGCGCGGTATTTGCTCCACGGCCCGCTGCTGCCGAACCCAGGCATCGAGACCATGACAATGTCCGGCTTGACTGCCTTGAAGACCTCGAAGCCCAAGTTGAGTTTCGGCAGCACTTCACCGGCATAGTTTTCGATGACACCGTCCGAGATTGCGACCAGACGTAGCAGCAGGTCGCGTCCGCGCGGATTGGAGAGGTCCAGCGTGACGTCAAACTTGTTGCGGTTCAATGCGTTGAACGGCTCATGCTTCTCGGCTTCGTTGCTGTCGATCCAACGCTGGCTGGACTCCCAGCCGCGAAACCAGTCGAACCGCACGCAGGACTCGACCTTGATGATCTCCGCGCCCATGTCCGCCAGGTGCCGGGTTGCCAACGGACCGGCCCATCCCATGGAAAGGTCGACGATGCGACAGCCTTGCAAGAACGTCGGGCGACTCACGGAGCGTCCTCCGCTTCCTGCAAGGCGACTTGGGTATGGGCACCCAGACGGGCCACGCTGCCCCCCTGCACGGCGGGCGTCGCATGCAGCCTGAACGGGGTGGTCGGCAGGCGTAGCGAACCCAAGTCCGGGTGAGTGACGTCGGCGAACGCCCCGCGTTCGACAAACTGGTCGACGTCGAAGAGCTGATCCATGGTCGGGACGATCGTCAGCGGAATGCGCAATGCCTGCCCGTGCTGGGCAAGGTCGGCGGCCGATTCCCGGGCAACCCGCGCTCGGATGCGACCCTCCAGTATGTCCGCATCCTGGAGACGCTCCAAGCTCTGTTGGTAGCGGTCCACCGCGGCTAAGTCGTCGAAACCGAGCAGTTTGCAGAAACTGTTCCACTGCGATGGCGTCAGGACGGTCACACCGAGCCAGCCATCACGGCAGGGATAGATGCCAAGGGGATACGTGGCACGGAATCGATTCACGCCCAGGCGCTCGCGCGTGGGCTTGCCGGCGAAGCCGCGCAAGCACTCGATCTCAGCGAAGCAGAGATTCGCCTCCAGCACGGACACGTCCAGATGATCGGGGCCGGAGACATTGCCCAGCTCGCGCGCCAGGATCTGTCCCATAGACGCGACGAATGCCGTCACGCCTGCCATGATCTGGGCTTGGTATCCGCCCGGAATCACAGGCGGGCCTTCCGGTTCTCCCAGCCAATCGATCTGGCTGGTGAGGGCCTGGCACACGCCATCGGCACCGGCAAAGTTACGGTAGGGGCCGGTCTGCCCAAACCACGTGATCGAGAGTAGGACTCCATTCGCCGAACACCTCTCCAGTGCGTCCAGCGTCAGCGGGCGCTCTCGGCCCACGCGATCATCGATGACCAAGGCAGCGTCTCTGGCAAGAGCCGTCAACGCCGCGCGGTCAGGACAAACGACACTGCGCTTGTTGGCGCTCAGGTAGGCGTGCATCCCACTCGCTTCAGGAGCGGGGATGCCAGCGGCAAATGGCGGCAGCCGACGCGTCGGACAGCCCTCCGGCGGTTCGACCAACAGCACATCCGCGCCTTGATCCGCGAACAGCTTGCCACAGTAGCCGGTCGCGACCGTTCCAGCTAGGTCGATGACCTTGATCCCGTGCAGCGCGCCAAGACGATCTTCGTGTGTGCTCAAGCTACGTAGTCTGACGGTCTCGGCGCCGAAATTTCAACTATGATGGATTGCCTCTCGGCGGGCGGCTGCCGCGACGCCTGCCTCCCATGCGTTCTCACACTTCCGCAGCAAGCGGTGCATCCCGTCCGCGCACTCCATGGGCGCTACTGGCGATCCTGCTGGCCGCAACGACGACCAGCTACATCGACCGCATCGCGATTTCCGTGCTCGCACCGACTCTGCGGGACGAGTTCGGCATGACCAACAGCGAATACGCCTTGGTGGTGAACTGCTTCATGGTCACCTACATGCTGATGTACAGCATCGGCGGGCGGCTGGCCGACCTGCTGGGCTTTCGCAAGGCGCTGTCGCTGTACATCATTTGGTGGTCGATCACCGGCGCGGTGCATGGGGCCGCTACGGGCTTCCGCTCGCTGGCACTCTGCCGGTTCCTGTTGGCGGTCGGCCAAGGCGGGGTCTGGCCCGCCGGAATGAAGACCGTCGCGCACGAAGTGCTCGGTCCGCTACGCTCGCTGGGAGTGGGAATCGTCAACTTCGGCAGCAGCCTTGGATCGGCTCTGGCGGTGCCCATTGTGGGCTGGCTGGCGGTGACGTGGGGGTGGCGCACAGCATTCCTGGTCACCGGGCTAATGGGCTTCGGCCTGCTGCCATTCTGGCTGACATTGACGCGCAAGTCCCAAACACACACCGCCGCTGCCGCCACTCAGCGAGTCCAGCAGGTTTCGTGGATACGCGTGATCCGCTACCGCCAAGCATGGGCTGGCTTTCTTGGACGATTCGTCAGCGCTGGCGCCTGGGGCTTCTATGCATTCTGGATACCTGAGTATCTGGCACGAGAGCGAGGCCTGGACCTTGCCGGGATCGGGCTCGTGGCCTGGATGCCGTTCGTAGCCTCCGGGCTGGGCGACTTGAGCGGCTCGGGCGTCACAGCGTGGCTGATCGCACGCGGCTGGTCCGTCAACCGAGCACGCAAGACTGTGCTCTTCGCTGCGGGAGTCGCTGCAACCGCTGGCGTTGGGGCCGCCTACGCACCCAACATCTCCCTAGCAATGCTCAGCATCTGCATTGGCGCGCTCGGCTTCAAAATCGCGTCGGTCAATTTTCTCAACCTCCCAACCGACTTCTTTCCGGCCAAGTACGTCGGTACGGCATTCGGTTTCTCTGGCACGGGCGGAAGTGCGGGAATCGTCCTGACGAACGCGGCGATCGGCTTGGTCTTGGACGCAACTGGGAGCTACGCGGCCGTCCTGCTGGGAGTGGCACTCCTCACGCCTACTGCAGTCGCTGTGACATTCTTGGTGGCCGGCCGCATCGAGCCAGTGCGAGAATTAGTCGAACTGGAAGAGCCTGCGGCACAAATTAAAGCTTAAATTTCACAAGTGGCAGGAGCGGTACGCCGCGGAAGGCGGCGTTGTGCCGGCTACTGGGTACGATGCTGCCCCGAGTTCGCCACCGTCTTCGTGGATGCAAAGGTTCGCCACAAGCGTGCCGCCGATGGTCCTCGGCAGGTGCGTGACTATGCGGAGAATCTCGCGAGCAAGTTCGTCCGCGCCACGAGTGCAACAGATCTGAGCGGTGCTGTCAAAGTCAATGACCTAGCCTCGGCGCCACTTCGATCTCCTTGCTGGCTTGGGTTGCTTCACTGCGTCTCGTCTGGAATCGCGTTCATTGCGCTAGGGGCTTGTCAGCGTAGGGGGTGTTCAAGCAACGGATCGCGATTCTTGCGGGTGCCCGAGCTGATAGGGTGAGGAAGGTGCGAGGATCCGGGTTGCGGACCTGGATCCAGCGGCCACGGAGGGACGTGAGTTGACCAAGCTGAAGCCTGCGGATCTGGTCGCCAGCTCGTAAATGCTCAGCTTGCTCGCCGGCTCCGTGTCGCTTGGCCGCTCATGCTATCATCGCCCGCGCTCCGGAACCGTGAATCCGGGCGCGATAAGGGTAGCGTGGTAGGCGTCACGCGGTCCTGCGCCGTAGCCGAACAAGATTCAGGGCACACTCGCTCACTAGTGCATCGGCGACCGAGATGTGGGGACCACGCGAGTGATGACAGACTGCTCGCGGTCTAGGAATTCCGGAATCCGCGGCCTCATCTCGGTCTTCCAGAAATCGCTTTCGTAGACAGCTTTGTAGAGCCGTTCACGTTCCGCCTCCGTCTCAAAACGACGAATCCAGACATAGACGGAATCATCTGACTCACCCCTGAAGTGGCCGGTTATCACCATTCCCTTGGAAATTTGGAAGGGGATGATCTCCTCGTCCATCAACCGAACCCATTCGTCCATCTTTCCGGGGCGCACCTTGTATTGCCTCAGTTCGAAGAATGCCATTTGTCTCGCTCCTTGCATCGGACAGGTCGACGACGGCCTCTTGCGCAGCCCACCAGTTACCCCATACGATAGCCGCTCTCCGAATCAGGTCCGGGGTGTGTACAACCGCTGGCCAGAGGATCCAACCGGTCGAGCCAAAGTTACGAAGCAGCCGGGCAGCGGAACGGTACTCAGAGATGGGTCCGCCGGACACCGCGGCTGCCGCCAGCCTGCGCCAGCAAGATTCTTGACAATCGAGCAAGAGCGCCCTCTCGGCCGTTCCGACGACGGCTGTAGTCAGCCAGATGCGTACGATCACTTCTTTCCTCGGCACTCTCCTTCTATTGCTTCGAGTTTTGTCGCCGCGCATGACGGCTCAAGCGGCGCAAACGGTTATACTCTTGGTATGAAAGTTGCCGTCTCGATTCCGAGCGACCTATTTGAAAAGGTCGAGCAGCTTAGGCGGCAGGAACGAAGATCCCGCAGCAACTTGTTCGCAGTGGCATTGGCGGAGTACGTCGCACGACACGGTTCCGATGAGGTGACCGAGGCGATGAACCGTGTCTGCGCGCATGTCAACACCCAACCCGATAATTTCGTTCGGACTGCGAGCCGAAGAGTCTTGGAGCGATCCGAGTGGTGATCGGGCAAGGAGAAGTCTGGTGGGCTGATCTTGGAACGCCAAGAGGATCCGGACCCGGCTTCCGCCGGCCGGTCGTTATCGTTCAGTGCGATGATCTCAATCGAAGCCAAATCGGCACCGTGTTTTGTATCCCACTGACAAGCAATCTTCACTGGGCCGAAGCGCCAGGCAATGCTCGTCTCCCGGCAAGCGTCACAGGGCTGCCGAAAGACTCCGTCGCCAATGTGTCTCAAATCGTAACTACTCACGCCCCTGCGAGGGGTTGTTTTCTCGCCTAGCGTGGCGCGGCTCAAGGCTTGCGCTGGTCTGCGGCCAGCTTGCGCATGGTTGAGGGTGTGGCAAGCCTGTCGCGGGCCGGGAAGCGTGCTGACTGGCAAGCGGCGGGCCGAGCGGGCACAGCTGGGTGTCGAGTTGCCACTCAGAGCAACGCCTCAGGCGTCTTGGTCTGGAGTGGGGGTCGCGCCATAGTGTCGCGTGAGCGTGTCGACAGCGCGCCCGTCGAGCGCGATTTGAATGGCGATGAGAGGGTTGTAGCCGAGCGCGGACATGGACTGCAGGTAGGAGGAGATGCGGGCATAGGCCTCGCCGTAGGTTTTGGTCCGAAAGCAGCCCGAGACCTTAACTTTGACCTTGGCCATGCGCAGTCCGCGCTCGCCGGCATTGTTGGTGAAACTCACGTCGGGATCGTGCAGGAAGCGCAGCACGGAGGCTTCGTGCTGGACGAGCCGCTCGTGCAGGTTGTGGGCGTCGGACTTGGCGATCCGTCCGCGTTGGCCCTTGCGGCGGGCTGGGATGGCGGGCAATTCCTCGGCAGCCTGGGTCAGGATGGTGCGGTAGCGCTCGCGCAAGGCCTCGCAGGCGGCTGCGCTCAAGACCTTGTCCTGGCTGCGATTGACTTGCCGGCAGGCCTCTTGCAGCAGGGCTTTCAGCAGGCGCGCCCAGCGGTAGTTGTTGGAATCGATAACGAAGGTCAGTTCGCGGAGCAAATGCGCGCCGCATAATTGGTGCCGGCATTTCTCATAGCTGAGGTAGGCGGCCAAGCAGTCGTGCACCAAGGTGCCGCGAAAGCGGGGGATCAGGCCGGCCGCCTCGATGGCTGCCTTGCCGCGCTGGCGATGCAGGAACTTCAGCGTCAGCGTGCCATCGGTGAGGATATGCAGCCAATGGTTCTTGCGCTCCACGCGCAGGCCGGTTTCGTCGGCATGCAAGGCTGGCGCGGCCAGCAGGTGGGCGCCGGCGGCGGTTTCCCAAGCTTGCAGGGCCTGCTGCAGGCGGCGGATGTAGCCCAGGCAGGTAGCCTCGGACAAGCGCAGGCCGGAGATCGCCTTGACGAGCCCGACGGTGCGCCGCAGGGAGAGCATATGGGCCACCAGCAGGTGGATGATGAAAGCCTGCAGGCCGCTGCCATACTGCAGCGGCCCGGGCAGACTGGCGGGGAAGGCGGCCTTGCTGAGGGCCTCGCAGTTGGGGCACTGCTTGAGCTCGGCCGCGACACGCCGCTCGATCACCTTGAATACGATGTCGTGCTCGACGCGGACTTCCCGGTCCAGCGCAGCGACATCCGCCAGATCGAAGCCACACTTGTCGCAGTCCTCGACGGTCAGCGTTTCCTCGATCGTGACGTGCTGCAGATTGGGGCTGGTCAGATCGTTGGGCTGGGCTGGCTTGCGGTTCGGCCTAGCGCGCCGGGTGGCGTCCGGCTCGTCCATCTGCGAGGGCGGGATGCTGGAGTTGCGGCTGGTCTTGCGGGTGGTCTTTTCCAGCAGCACCGCCACCAGCAGCGCCAGCAAGCTCAGCAGGGTCCGCAGCACGGCGTCGACTTCGGGCGAGACTTGGCCGCCCTTGCGCAGAACCGCGACCTGCCCCTTGACGGTCTCCAGCTCCGCGCGCAGGGACTTCTCGCTGACGCTCGGCATCACTCGGCCTCGACCGCCAGCAGGGCGGCCAGCACCGCCAGCCGCTCGCCCGGCGGCATGTCCGCATAGCGCTTGGCCCAGCTGGCGGCCTTGCGCTTGATGCACTGGCGCTGGGTGAAGTTCTGGCCCGCGTAGCGGTGCCAGTGCACGGCGCGCCCCGGCGCGAAGTTGCACCAGACCTTCTCGGTCACCACCCCGGCCTGGTTCATCACCTGCAGCGACAGGCTGTGCCAGTCGGGCAGGGCCCGCTCGTAGAGCTGGCAGGGGTAGCCGGACAGCATCACCGCGCAGGGCAGGCTCTTGAGCAAGGCCAGCAGCTGTTCGTGATCGGCCTGCGTGTAGTCGTAGCGGTAGCGGCGCTGCGACTTGCGCGTGCGCTGCAGATAGGGCGGGTCGGAATAGACCAGCTCGTCGCCGACAAACGGGAATTCGGACAGGAAGCGGTGGCAGCAGCCATGCACCAGTTCCACCTCGTGCGGGCAGCGAAAGGCACGGATCGAGCGGGCGTTGCGATCGATGCCGATGTTGCGCAGGGCGGGCGGCTTGCGCTGCATGATCGCGCCGCCGCCGAGATGCGTCTCAATATAGGTGGCATGCGGCGGCATGGCCGCGATCAAGGCCTGGCACAGACCCGAGGTCGCCTTCGATCCGTACCATGCACCCATCGCCGAGTCGCTTCCCGCAGGAGCCCCTAAAACGCAGCATAGGCGCTCCCAGCACGGTTGTCAAGCGACCTGTTTGCTGGATCGGAAATGCCGCTGATTGCCGGCTAGGACGGGTCCCGACACAAACCACAGTTCGAAACCTGGCCGGATCCCAGCGCAAGCATTGATCTGCGTGGTGTCAGGCGAAAAGACAAGCAATCAAGAAGGGGCCCGAGTAGTTACCTCAAATCGTGGCTATCGACAGGAGTTTCCTCGCAGATCGAGTCGGAAAGCTCCCGCAGGCCAAGTTGGAACTGCTGTTGACCGGTATCGACATCGTCCTTGGCAGAGGCGGTCTCCAGGCCCATCAAGCCACCTCGTCGGCCTAGTCCTGCCCGCCAGTTGCACTGGTGGCAACCTGTTGAAGGGCGTGCCTTGCGGGATTCTGGAATCTCGCATTGGATTACTTCGATCGGCATCTAGTCGAGGCTTCGCATCACGCCCGCTCCAAGTGGGACCCCTTTGTTCGTATCCGTCCGATGTTGACCTCAAGGCAATCCAGTTTTTCTGGGCGCATGCGCGACCTCCGCCACTGCCAACCGCAGATCCGGGAAATACACTGGGAGTGGCTAGATCCCGACACTCACTCCCCACAGCGGCCTGAGGCCCTATCCCAGACCACACAATTGATCGTGGAGAGCAGAGCCCCGCTTCGTGCTGTCGGTCCCCGAGAATCTCCTACGACTCGGTGCGAGAGGTCGTTTCCGGTTTGGGCAGCACCTCGTTCGCTGCGTGTCGCCGAATCGTGCGCAACATGGCATGCAACCCGTTGCCCCTGGTAGGACTGAGGTGCTGGGTGAAACCGATCTCGTCGATAAAACCGTGGCCAGCATACAGAATGGTCTTCGGCTCGAATCCGGAGTACGCCCTGAGCAGGATCGCGACCAAGCCGCAAACGATCGCAGCATCGCTGGTGGCCTCGAAGTGCAGCAGGCCATCGCGCTGCTCTGAGCGAAGCCAGACCTGCGCCTGGCAGCCCTTGACCTTGTACTCGTCTATCTGGAATTCGGGCGGGAACTTCGGGAGCTTGCGCCCGAGGTCGATGATGTGCTGGTAGCGATCCATCCAGTCGTCAAGGAATTCGAACTCGTCAACGATCTCTTGGTGTGCCGCTTGGATTGACCGGCTGCTCAACTCGCTGCCCTCAACTTTGGATTCTACCCGCTCCGCTGAAAGCGGGACGGCACTCGCCCAAGCACTGGCGGCCCGATTGCAAGCAGGTTAGGCTCCGGCAATGCGGCCGCAAGCGCGTCTTGCGCTACCGCTCACATGGTGGCACAGTAACAGGATGCGTTGGACCAGCGGACTATTCGCAGTCGGACTGTGCCTGCAACTCACTGCAGCGGAACTCGAGCGCGTTCGCTACAACGATGCGGATCTCGAAGTGGACCTTGGAGTCGGCTTGTGGGCCTGGCCGCTGCCGCTGGACTACGACCAAGACGGTGATCTGGACCTAGTCGTCTCAAGTGGAGGCTTGCCGTACGAGGGAACCTACTTCTTCGAGAATCCAGCCCCCGCGGGCACCAATCCAGCAATGCCGACGTTCCTGCCCGGCGTGCGCATCGGCGAATACCGCACCAATGCGCAGATCTCCCACAACACCGACAATCCGGCCCTAGTCACGACTCCGGGGGAATTGCATCCGAACTTCCGCGAAGACGCATTCGCCAGTCCGGAGGCCCTGAGCGTCAACACGGAACGAGTCTACGCTTCGACCGGCAGGCTGCGGGCGAAGCAGTGGAAACTAGCCGATTGGGAAGGCGATGGTGACCTAGACCTCATCATCGGGGTCGGCGACTGGGGAGACTACGGCTGGGACGACGCATTTGATAGCTCCGGCAAGTGGACCAATGGTCCGTTGCACGGCTACGTCTATCTCTCCCTTCGACAGGCGGACGGAACGTTTGTAGACCCCCGAAAGATCGAGGCCGGGGCAGCGCCTGTCGATGTGTTCGGCATGCCGAGCCCGAATCTGGCGGACTTCGACTCGGACGGCGACCTCGACTTGCTGTGCGGGGAATTCTTGGACGGATTCACCTATTTCGAGAACGTCGGCACGCGAGACGAGCCGCGCCTGGCCAGGGGCCGCCGCTTGCACAGCGATGGCGAACCGTTGGCGATGGACCTACAGATGATCACTCCGACCTCCGTGGATTGGGATCGCGATGGCGATATTGACCTGATCGTGGGGGACGAAGATGGTCGAGTCGCCTTTGTCGAACACACAGGTCGGGTCGAGGCGGGCTTGCCGGTCTTCGCGCAACCGCGGTATTTTCGTCAGCGCGCCGAGTTCGTCAAGTTCGGCGCGCTGGTCACGCCGCAAGGAGTCGACATCGATTCCGATGGCGACGAGGACATCCTAGCCGGCAACACCGCTGGTTATATCGGCTGGATTGAGAACCTGGGGAGCTACCCGCCGCGCTTTGCCGAACCGGCACTATTGGAGGCCGACGGAGAGACCATTCGCATCCAAGCGGGACCAAACGGTTCCATCCAAGGGCCGTGCGAGGCGAAATGGGGCTACACCACAATCGGAGTTGCCGACTGGGACGACGACGGCCTGCTAGACATCTTGACGAACTCGATCTGGGGCCGCGTCGTTTGGTACCGCAACGTCGGCAGCACCAGCAAGCCCCGTTTCGAAGGTGCGCGCCGTGTGCGCATTGACTGGCAGAACGAGCCACGCAAGCCAGCGTGGAATTGGTGGAATCCGGGCAAGGACGAGTTTATCAGCCAGTGGCGCACGCGGCCCGTGCCGGCCGACTGGAACGCAGACGGCTTGATGGACTTGGTGATGCTCGACCACGAGGGCTACCTCGCATGGTTCCGTCGCGTCCGCCAAGACGGCGGTGCTGTACTGCTGCCGGGCGAGCGGATCTTCGAGTCTCAGCCGGCGTCCGAGTACGACCGACGCCACGAAGCACTCGACGACCAGCCGGGCACCCTCAGATTGAACTCCGGCTGGGCCGGCAAGAGCGGCCGCCGCAAGATCGACGTGGTGGATTGGGATGAAGACGGCAAGTTGGACATCATCGTGAACAGCACCAGCGCAAGCTGGATGCGCAACCTAGGGAGCGAGAACGGCAAGACCCGCCTGGCGAACATGGGTCGGCTCTCCGAAACCAAGCTGGCAGGGCACACTTCTAGCCCGACCACCGTCGACTGGAACGGCGATGGCCGCCGCGAACTCCTCGTAGGGGCCGAGGACGGCTTTCTCTACTGGGCCCGGCCATAGGCAAGGGCTACGCTCGTAGAAGGCGAGGAGGAGAGCTTGCTTGTCCGACGACTAGCAGCGGCCCACTCGAATGTTGTTTCTTGAGCGGCTGCACCAGAACTGCCTGAACCACGGCTCGAAGACAGCGATCGAGTTTCGGGGCGAGGATTCCGCCGAACGCATCAGCTACGACTCGCTGTGGCACCGGACCGCAGCCACCGCCGCATGGTTGGATGCCCAGGGGGTCTGCCCGGGAGACCGCGTTGCCGTTTGCTTGCCAAAGAGTCTGGCGGCGATCCAGCTGCATCTTGCGGCATGCAGGATGGGCGCTGTGTCCATGCCGCTGAATCCAGCCTATTCGGCTCCCGAGCTGAAATATCTCCTAGAAGACTCCGGCGCGAAAATCCTAGTCACTCAGGACCAGCATTCTAGTAACACGGGCGCGGGCGGCCTGGGAGTCGATTCGCCCGCTCGTATCGCTGCCGTAGATCCAGACTGCTTTCAGCGGTCGCTGTCCGCCGCAGAGATTCCTCTTGATAATGTTAAACTTTCTCATAATTCTCCTGCGTTGATGCTTTACACCAGCGGCACGACAGGGCATCCCAAGGGGGCTCTTATGTCGCATGGCAGCTTGACGGCGAACATCGACATGCTGGGCCAAGCCTGGCAATGGTCCGCGAACGATGTGCTGTTGCACGTGCTGCCCATGTTTCACGTCCATGGGCTGCTGGTGGCATTGCACGGGGCGCTGCACGCGGGAGCGCGCGCCATCGTCCGGCCATCGTTCGATGCAAGCACGGCGCTGCGCGATCTGAGCGGCAAGGATTGCACGGTGTTCATGGCCGTGCCAACGATGTACCGCCGCCTGCTGGCCGCGCTGGGGGACAGCAAGGCCAATCTTCGCCACATGCGCCTGCTCACTTCCGGCTCGGACCGTCTGCCCGTCGAAGTCTTCGAGGCGATCGAGGAGCATCTCGGTCACCGCGTGGTTGAACGTTACGGGATGACCGAGACGGGCATCATGCTGTCAAACCCTGTGGACGGGACACGCATCGCGGGGCAGGTAGGGATTCCGCTGCCAGGCGTGGAGATGCGCATCGTGGGCCAAGACAGTGGCGCTCCCTGTGGTCACGGAGAGGTCGGTGAACTGCAGACCCGGGGCCCACACCTATTCTTGGGCTACTGGAACGATCCCGATAAGACCGGCAGCGCGTTCACAAAGGATGGATGGTTCCGGACCGGTGATCTAGGCATGTGCGACTCGAGCGGACGCTTCGAGCTCAAGGGGCGCATGACAGAGTTAATCATCACCGGCGGATTCAACGTATACCCGACAGAGGTCGAACACGTGCTTGCGCGGCACGCCGGAGTGGTTCAGTGCGCCGTCGCGGGCATTCCCGATGCCGACTGGGGCGAGGCCGTTACGGCGTTTGTGGTACGTGCCGACGGCTCCACAAACGCCGCAGAACTCATCCGGCACTGCCGGACGTCGCTAGCTGCCTACAAGTCTCCCAAGCGCGTCGTGTTCGTGGATGCCCTTCCCCGCAACGCGATGGGAAAGGTGCAGAAGCAGGCGCTCGTGGCGGGCTTAGCCGAGGCAAGCCTGGAGCAAGCGTGAAGCCAGGGATTGCCAGCCCTCAAAACCAATCCGCTAGCAAGCCTGCCCTACACGAGGACTGGCCCGAGCCGAATACCCGGATTCCGGCACCTAGTTCGGCACACGCTACTGCGTCTCCACAAAGATCGGAGACGACCATGCGACCTCACCCTCCCGTGCCAGCTCTTGTTCGCTGAAGCTTTGGATCACTCGCAGGTAGTAGAAGCTCTCGCGAGGGTTCGGCCGCGGTCGAATGCCTGTCTCGGGGCGAGACCAGTCCGTGATCACGACCGTCGGCCCCATCGAGGTGTCGCCGAAGTCCGCATCCTTGTACTCAAACTCCACTTCGTTGCTGCCCAGCCCTTCGTGCGTGTAGACTGCCCTGTTGTTCTTGACAACCTCGACAGTCAAGATCGGTCCAGTACCCCGGACGCGGACGTTGAAGACGGGCGACTGCGACGCGCCGATGACGGCCCCCTGGTGCTGTCCGGAAGCATGAAAGTCGAGGGCTATGTTGTCGGTCGAGGCGTATGTCCTGCGCTTGCGAAACGCGTCCAACAGATCCTCCCGAGTCGTCACGCCGTCCGGGACGATCAGGTTGGCGTAGGAGATGTGGGTCGAGTAATGATCGCTGGAGGCGATGAACCCCATGCGGTAGCCCACGCCCAGGGCATTCTGGACCAAGCCCTTCTGGTGGGGTGCCGCGCCGGCCCGGCCCGGCCCCGGTGAACTGGGCAAGGCCGCCCGAGGGCCGCCCTGTGTCTCGTATGAGTTCCGGTCGCCCTGATAGATCTCGGTCACCGGGATCACGTCGTCATTGCGGCGCTTCCAGTCCGTTCCCATCGTCGTGGCCGGCGTGTGCGGAATGCCAATCCCGCCGGTACGGCGCAGGTAGGCCCACAAGTTCAGCGGATCCGAATCCAGCAGTTCGGGACGCTCCCGCACATGCAGGCGCGGCACGCGCAGGCTGAACACGCCACGCTGGGCATGAAAGACGTTGCGATGGCCCAGCGGGAAATTCGGAGTGCGCTCGTAGCCGTAGAGCGGCGTGAAGCGCCCGGGCACATAGAAAAGATCGGCCGATTTCTGTGTCCGCCAAAATTGGAACTCGTTGTCGGACTGCGGATATTCGGGCTCGTCGGTATCCAGCCATTGGCCGTAGTTGTGGTCGCTGACGCCAAGGAAATCCAATTGCGCTGCATTCAGCGCGTAGCGGTAAGCGTCGTACAACGAGCCGTCCACAGCCCCGTCCATCGAAATCTCGGTGTGGCGGTGCAAGTCGCCCCGGACGACCTTCCACGTCTTGCCGTCGATCTCGACGCGATGGCCCCGAATGCGCGCGATATCCCCGCTCTCGTCCGCATGGGTCGGTCGGTAGTCCGGCGCATCGCTTGGTTCAAACGGCTCCAGCGCTACCGCGTCGCCTGTAGAGGGAACCCTTGTCCCATCAATGCGCATCACCGCTACGTCATGCCGGCGCGGCAGTCCTACCGGCATACGCCGGCCATCGCCGACTACCGCCGCTACGAGCGAACCACCATCCCCCGCCGCGGTGGTGACGAGCGTGTCCTGGCGGCTGGTGCTGCCCGATAGCAGGACTGGAGAGATCCAAGCTTCGCCACTCCAAGTCGTGGCGTAGAAGTCGAAGAAATGACCGCCCCAGCGACCAGCTCCGCGCCACTGATGCCGCAAGAGCACCCACACCTTGCCGGAGCCGTCGACCGCCAGTCTCGGGTTTTGGAACAGGGCCGGGTTCAGGTACTCGGGCGTAGCCCCGGTGACTGCCTGGTTGGGCTGGCTCCACTTGCCATCCGCAAAGATCGCAACCCGCGGGCGGCGTCCCGCGCGCGGGTCGTACAATCGCGAGCCCTGCTTGAGGTTGATGCGGTGCTCGGGATTCTCATAGCCATAGTCCTTGCCCCAGTTCGGAGAGCCTTCCTCCCAGGCGACCCATACGCGGTCGGCCGCATCCACGGCCACGTCCGCCTTCATTTCCGCGAACGGACTGGCCGAGACCTCGACCGTGTCCCCGATACCATCGGGGGCAACTTTGCGCAGCAGCAAGTCGTACCCCATTTCGCGGTACGAATCCCAAGCCACCCACGCGTTCCCCGCTGTATCGACGGCTACCGCTGGCTCCCAGTCGTCTTGAGCCGATTGGGTCAGGTTCGATGCTTCGCCCCAAGAGTCGCCGTCGAACCTGCGCAGCATAATGTCGCTCTGGGGCGGGCCGCCTGAGGGCGAGTCCCGGTACCCGGCCCACACCACGTAAAAGCTCCCGTCAGGCGCCGTGGCCACATCGTGAAACGCATCGGGCCGCGGATCCTCGCTCAGGCGAACCGGCGCCGACCATGCTCCGCCATCCCAGCTCTTGGCGAAGATATCGAAGTTCCCGGTGCCTAGCTCCTCCTGAAGCCCATACACACACCAGACCCGGCCTTGGCCGTCCTCCGCCAACGCGACCCGGAAGTGGTCTCCCAGTGCCGTGACGGATTCTGGCTTGGACCAGATGCGTCCGTCCGCGCTGCGCGAGAGCAAGACCTGATCGGCGCCATCCAAGTAGTCGCCCTCGCGTTGCAGCGTCCGGTACGACACCCACGCCAGCCAATACTCGCCCGACTTGGTGCGTAGCAGGGCTGGATCGTCGTCTTCCGAGTCACTGGACGAGACCACCAGTGGGTCCGGCACCCGTTCTACGACGATGTCGCTGCCCCCGCTCTGCGGGAAGTACGGTGCTCCATAGGGCAGGTCGGACGGCACGAATGTCGCGTCGCCTAGGCGCGTGAAGAAGCGGAACGGCACGCTGTCCGGTCCGTTGAGCGAGAGAATCACGCCCGGGGCGGCCACGTCGCCGCCCACAGACTGGGTCACAATGTCCCAGCGGTTGGGGGGGCGCAGACGGTCGTCGTCGTGAAGATGCCAGCCGAGCATGCTGCGCAGGCGCTCGGCATCCTCCACCCCGCCGTTCCAGACCCTGCCATGGGAGCGTCGCTCCGCGGAGAACGTAATCTTGAATGCGGATTCCGCCCACACGGAAATTGCGAAGCACCCCGGCAGCAAAATGGCTAGTAGCCACCGGAGGCTGCTCATCGCCGCATTGGAAGTCGCTGTACTGTTGTTCATTGCAATGAGTCTCATTGGCCGAGCACGGTAAATTCCCCGTGCATGTCGTAAAAAATGGTCGCACAGGTTGCATGTTGCTTGCCACGCAACACTGCGCCACACGCTTAGGTCCGCTACGTCAGTGGTGCCGGTGAATCGATCACGTTGCGGGCTACATGGAACCGCCTCTCGCGCAACAGGCAGGCGGACCCATTGGCAAATGCGACCGTAGTCTCCGCTGTCGGTCCCGGTGGGTCTGGCTGTTTGCTCCGGAGCTCACGGCCTGGTTGGGCGGTCTGGCTCAAGAGCTTGTGGAGGCTCTTGAGCCTTGCGACGGATACGAGGCACGGTGCTGACCGGGTGACTGCGCGTCGATGGTCCCGCGGGAGTGTCGACCCGTTCGCATTCGGATCGCTTTTTGGATCTGGCCAGTTGGCTCGCTCTCACGCCGGTTCGCAGGACTTCCCACTGAGCGATGGCCGGATTGGAAAAGGGGCCCGATGAGTCGCTCTCGATGGCGATCCCTGTAGTATGAACAAGATGCGATTGAAGTTAAGGCTTGGTCAACTGCGCCTGTCTTCCTTGGAATCTGTCGGTCGATCCGCGCAGGAGCGTAGCTGTGTGCATGCGGAGAACATGAGCACTTGGGCTAGCTGCCGCGCCAGCCAGCAGCAATGCTTGTCGGTAGCCGCAGATGGTGTCGTTCACCTAGGACTGATGGCTTGTATAGCGTTGTTCGTCGGGGCATCCGGGGTCGCCCAAAACATATCGCTGCCACTCGACGCAAACGGCGAACCTGTGTTGCCCCCGGGGCCACTACAGAAACGGCCTACGTCATCGACGCATTCGCCGGCACGGGTGACGAGGGATTTGAGGGCGATGGCGGACCGGCGACCCAGGCGCTATTCCACGGTCCTCGGGGTATCGCGGTGGATGCGGCGGGCAGTGTCTATGTGGCCGACGTAAACAACTGGCGAGTGCGCAGGATCGATCAGGCTGGAAATATTACGACATACGCTGGCAGCGGGCGGGGACGTCCCCGAGCAGATGGAGGGTCGGCCGTCGAAGCGCGACTCTCGACCCCAAGTGATGTCGCTTTGGATGCCAGCGGCAATCTCTACATCGCTGAGGCTCGTGGGCATCGGGTGCGCAAGGTCGACAGCATGGGGAGGATAAGCACTGTCGCCGGCACTGGCGTGGAGGGTTCGGAAGGGGACGGCGGACCGGCGGTTGAGGCGCAACTCAACCAGCCCTCAGCGATTGCTGTAGACGCCGAAGGCAACATCTTCATCGGTGAATACAGCGGCTATCGGGTGCGCAAGGTCGACCTTGCGGGCAGGATCACCACGATCGCTGGCAGAGGGACCAGGGGTGGATCTGGGGACGGCGGACCGGCCACCGCGGCCCAGTTCAACTTCATCAGTGGTCTAGCAGTGGACAGTACAGGCAATGTCTTTGTCTCTGACATGAACGAAGCCCGAATACGCATGATTTCACCGACTGGCAGGATCACCACGATCGCTGGCACAGGAAACCAAGGCCACTCAGGGGACAGAGGGCGCGCTCTCGATGCCGAGTTAGAAACGCCCGGAGGTATAGCATTGGACTCCGCAGGAAATCTCTTCGTGACTGAATACTGGGCAGGCCGGATCCGCAAGATTGACTCTGCGGGCATCATTACGACCATCGCCGGTACCAGCGAGCAGCGTTCCACCGGAGACATGGGCTTGGCCCTCGACGCCGCACTCGACCGTCCAAGGGGAGTTGCCACGGACTCTGACGGCAACCTCTATGTCTCGGAGAACTATGCAGACCGGGTTCGCATTCTGAGGCCGACAGCCGAGCTTTCGAGTTTTGCAGTGCCATTGGGCGCGAGTGGGGAGTCAGTTGTGCTCACTGTCGCCAGTGACGGGGCGTTGAGATTGAATGGCGCACCGCTCGTGCAGGGCATGGAGGCGGTGGCCACCAATGGGAACCGCTACGCGTTCGCACAGACAGCAAGTGGAGCCGTCGTCGCAGAGTACGTCCCCGGCCAGCAGACGGTCGAGTTGCAAGGGGGAAAGACCGTCACCTTGATGACAGGCGAGGACGGCGTCTGGCGGGTCGGCGATCAGGTTGCGGCGAACGGCTACCGCCATGTGGAGGATGGCCAAGAGTACCTTCTGGAATGGACCGGAGCGCAGTGGAGGCTGGCCAAGTACACCATTCGAACTGTCGCAGGGACGGTTGACGTCGCTGAGGGAGTAGCAGCAACCGAGGCGAGACTCTTCAATCCCTACGCCGTGGCGATTGATTCCGCTGGCAACGCCTACGTGTCCGATGCATGGAATCACCGCGTGCGCAAGATCGACACATCGGGCATCATTACAACAATTGCTGGAACCGGCGAGCGCGGCTATGCAGGGGACGGCGGACCCGCCACGCAGGCGGAGTTTGACTCTCCAAGGGGAATCGGAGTCAATTGGCTCGGCGAGATCTTCGTGGCCGATTACGGAAACCACGTCGTGCGCAAGATCGACGTCTTGGGGCGCATTATCACCCTCCGCACGAGCGGCCCACTATTTGACCCAGAGGGCTTGGCACTGGACTTGTTCGGAAACGTTCTGGTAGCCGAATCGCACCCCCGAAATCACCTGGTGCGGAGAATCGACTTTCGTGGAAATGTCACGACCCTTGCTGGTGGCCTAGGACAACGAGGCGGGTTCGCAGGGGGTAGCTCGGCAGCCGAGGCCCGGCTCTACTACCCCAGAGGTGTCGCGGCGGACTTAGCGGGTAACGTCTATGTCGCTGATTCCTTCAACCATCGCGTGCGGAAGATTGGACCCACGGGTACGATTGCGACGATCGCCGGGACGGGAGAGCGCGGATTCTCCGGGGATGGCGGACCGGCGGTGGATGCCCAGCTTTGGGGCCCCAGCGGACTGCTGGTGGATCTTGCGGGGAACGTGTATATCTCTGACTCTGGCAATCACCGCGTTCGCAAGGTTGATTCGTCGGGAATGATCGAAACGATCGCGGGACCGGGAGAACCGGGCATTCTGGGGAACGGCGGTCCAGCGACTGAGGCCCGTCTTCAATTCCCGAGAGGCCTTGCCATGGACGCTTCCGGCAGCTTGTTTCTAGCGGATTCCGGGCACGACATCGTGCGCAAGATTTCGCCGTCGGGCACAATCGACCCTTTCGCCGGATCGGGCGAGCAGTTCGACAAGGGTGATGGCGGCCCCGCCTCCATGGCGCAATTCGGCTATCCGCAGGACATTGCGGCCGATGCTGCGGGCAACGTGTACGTGCTCGATTCGGGTCAAGTTCGCAGGATTGATTCCAACGGCATGATCGCAACCATCGCAACGGCCTTACGGAATTCGACGGAGCTGGAGTTAGATGCTGCCGGAAACCTCTACTTGGCGGAGAGGTTCGGCCACCGCGTGCGAAAAATCGACCTTGAGGGCACGATCACGACGATTGCCGGAACGGGCGAGCGAGGATTCTCGGGGGACGGTGGGGCGGCGACGGAGGCCCAACTCTCCAGCCCACGATCGATCGCGGTTGATTCCGTTGGCAACGTCTACGTTGCCGACTATTACAACCACCGCGTGCGCAAGATCGACGCATCCGGCGTCATCACAACATTCGTGGGCACGGGGATTCGCGACCGCTCCTCCGAATTCGGCTATGTGGTCTCCACTGGCGACGGTCCATCCGACTATCGTTGGGAGCCCGGCGGTACTGCCCCTGCGGCCCAGACGAGGCTGACGTCCCCACTTGAGCTGGCAGTGGATGCCAATGACATCCTGTACATCTTCGACTTGGGTAACCGTTCGAGCTTCAATGGCAGGGTCGGCAAGATCGACACAGCGTCGTCCGAACCTCTCATCACGTCGCCGCCGCCAATGAACATCCCGCGTTTTGTGACCGGTTTCGACGTAGACGACTCCGGCAACGTCTTCGTGTTCTCTAGCGGATCAGTCTTCATGTTCGATTCCGACGGATCGGGAACTACGATCGCGGGCGGAGGGGGAGCCCGGTTCGCAGGCAACGGGGAACCGGCGGGAGGGGTGTTCATGGGACGGTTCGCCAACATTGCGCTAGATCCCGATGGGAACGTTTGGATCGCTGACTCCTCGAGTCGGCGTGTCCATGTCCTGGAGCCCGTCCGGTGACAGCACTTTGCGGCTTGAACGCTGATTGGGAATCCGGCACGACCTAGGGGTACCGGAAGACCGCTGCTCCCCTCACTGCAGCGGCGGCTAGATCGGATAAATACGAATAGACATAGAACAAATTTGGTGGTAGTGTAGAATCTAGGCGCAAGGAGACCGCCAGAATGCCGCCATCTACCAGCTCGGGAAGTCAGTCCGAAGAAACAGCTACAGCGGTCGCTCGACGGCAATCGAGCCCCTTGTCTCCCCGCGACAGCTCGCTGGCCGGAGTGATGGCACGCTTCGAAGCTCTCCAGCAACGGTCCAACACACCGATTGCCGCCATCCGCACGCAGCCCGCCCGGGAAGCGCGCTTCTCCCAGATCCCCTCTGCGACGGACCCGCGCATCCGAGCGGCACTCGCTAGCAAGGGAATCGAGCAGTTATACGTCCACCAAGCGCAGAGCCTCGAGCACGTCTCGGCTGAGGAAAACGTGGTCGTGGTCACTCCAACAGCGAGCGGCAAGACGTTGTGCTACAACCTCCCGGTGTTGAACGCCCTGGCCGCCGACCCGGCGGCCTGCGCACTATATCTGTTCCCGACCAAAGCCTTGGCCGTGGACCAGCTAGAGGAGTTCAACCTGCTCGGCGACGCTCTCGGCGCGGACATCCGGGCGTACACCTATGATGGCGACACGCCGTCAGACGCCCGGCGCGCGATCCGCAGGCGCGCCAACGTCGTGCTCAGCAACCCGGACATGCTGCACGCCGGGATGCTGCCCCATCACACGCGCTGGGCGCGCTTCTTCGAGCACCTGCGCTACATCGTCATCGACGAGCTCCACGCTTATCGCGGAGTGTTCGGTAGCCACCTCGCCAACGTGCTGCGCCGCCTCAAGCGCATCGCCGCATTCTACGGCTCCAAGCCGCAATTCGTCTGCTGCTCGGCCACCATTGCCAATCCCAAGGAACTGGCGGAGAATCTCACCGAGGAAGACTTCCAGCTGGTCGATGACAACGGGGCTCCGAGCGGCGAGAAGCATTTCGTCTTCTACAACCCGCCAGTGGTCAATGCCCAGCTCGGCATCCGCCGCAGCTACATCAACGAATCTCGCCGCATGGCGGAGATCTTCCTCGAGCGCGGCCGCCAGACGCTCGTCTTCGCCAACAACCGCCTCGCCACCGAGGTGCTAACACGCTACCTCAAGGAAGCGCTCGGCCAACAGCCCGGTGCGCCCGCTCCGGTCCGAGGCTACCGCGGCGGGTACCTTCCCCGAGAGCGGCGGGAGATCGAGCGCGAATTGCGCAACGGGCAAATCCTTGGCGTTGTCGCCACAAACGCCTTGGAACTCGGCATTGATGTCGGGTCCTTGGACGCGGTCGTGCTGGCAGGCTATCCGGGCTCGATCTCCTCCACCTGGCAGCGGGCCGGGCGGGCGGGACGGCGCAACGACGCCTCGGTCGCGGTGCTGGTCGCCTCGTCCGCCCCCTTGGACCAGTACGTCGTCGAACATCCCGAGTACTTCTTCGACGCGTCGCCCGAACATGCCCACGTGAACCCCGACAACCTCGAGATCCTTGTGAGCCACCTCAAGTGCGCTGCCTTCGAACTGCCAGTCCAAGACGGCGAGAAGTTTGGCCCGCATGACACGGCCGAGTTGTGCCGGTTCCTAGAAGAGACCGGCGTGCTCCACCGGGCCGGCGACGCCTGGCACTGGACATCGGAAGCCTATCCCGCCGACGCCATCAGCCTGCGCAAGATTACCAGCGATAACTTCGTTGTCGTCGATGACAGCGACGACTCCAAGGTCATCGGGGAGGTCTCCTTCCCGGCGGCGCTCACCAGCCTCCACGAAAAGGCCATCTACATCCACGAGGGCCGCCTGTACCATGTCGAGCGCTTCGAGTACGACGAGCGCAAGGCCTACGTCAAGCAGGTCGAGTGCGGCTATTACACCGACGCCATCGAACACGTGCAGGTCGAACCCCTCGAAGGCTTCGACGACGAGAGCTTGGGCCCGGCAGTGGCCAGCCACGGCGAAGTTCGGATCACGCGCCGGGTGGTCGGCTTCAAGAAGATCCGCTTCCACACCAACGAGAACGTCGGCGATGGCAAGCTGTCGATGCCCGAGCAGGAGATGCACACGACCGCATTCTGGCTGCACTTTCCTATGGAGTTCTTAGCCTCCCTGCCCTACTCGACGACCGAGAAGCGCGACGGGCTGATCGGACTCGGCAATGTCGTGCGGACCGTCGGCGCCCTCCTCCTGATGTGCGACGCCCGCGACCTCGGCGTGTCCAGCTTGAACTCCCAATCCGGCCCGGACCAGCTGCTGGACCCCGAGATGTACCTCTACGACAACTTCCCCGGCGGGATCGGCCAGAGCGAGCCGCTCTTCCGGCTGCGCGAGTCGATCAGCGCCAAGGCTCGCGAACTGCTCGAGTCCTGCCCCTGCGCGACAGGCTGCCCGAGCTGTGTCGGGGCGCCGGGCGAAGTGGGCCTGACTGCCAAAGAGGTGGCCCTACAGTTGGCGAGCAGCCTGGTCGCCAAACAGACCAATCCTGCTACGTGAGCCAGCCCAGGTGATAGAAGATGGAGCGAATCACCCAAGCCGATATCGACGCACTGCGGAGACGGATGCAGACCAGAGATCTACGCCCGTCCAACAGCGCGCCTGCGCCGGAAGCACCCAAGCGCGGGAGGCAAGGGCTGCTTGGCGCTGCATCCCACCGAGGGATTGAAGGCGCGGAACAAGTCACAGCGCTTGGCCGTTTCCTGCTGCAAGAGCACTTCTTTCCGAACGAGCAGACTCACGGCAACCTGCAGATCGGCTGCCTGCAGAACATGCCGTGCGACGCGGTGCAGGTGATTGGTTCAGAGCCAATGCGATCCACCGATGCCAAGCGCTGGGTCTTCCTCGACACCGAAACCACCGGCCTCGCAGGAGGCACCGGCACATGCGCGTTTCTCGTCGGCATCGGGATGGTTGAGGACGACGGCTTCCGCGTGCAGTTGTACTTCATGCGCGATTTCGATGAAGAGCCCGCGATGCTCGATGCGCTAGCCCAGACGCTGGCCGATCACGACGCCGTAATCACGTTCAATGGCAAGACGTTCGACGTGCCCCTGCTGGAGACCCGCTACCGCCTCAAGCGACAGCGAAATCCATTCCAGAAGATGGAGCACGTGGACCTGCTGCACCCCGCCCGTAGGCTTTGGAAGGAGCGTCTGGGCAATTGCCGCTTGGTGAATCTGGAAGCCGCCGTGCTGGGAGTCGAGCGGCACGGCGACATCCCTGGAGCGCTGATCCCACAGCGCTACTTCGACTACCTGCGCAGCGGCGACGGCAGCAAGCTCGGCGCCGTGTTCCACCACAACGTGCTCGATATCGTCTCGCTAGCCTGCCTCACCTCAGTGTTGCTGACCATGCTGGCCGCACCCGACCAAGCCAGCTTGCACCACGGCCAAGACATCCGCGGCCTGGCCCGCTGGTTGAATAAGCTGGGCAAGGAAGCCCAGGCCCTCGGCCTCTACCGCAAGGCAATCCGCACCGGACTGCCTCGCAGAGACCTATTCGCAGCGCTCTGGGAAACGGCCCAGATCGAGCGCCGGGCCGGCCGCCACGAAGAGCAAGTCCAGTTGCTGCGCGATCTCGCGCGCGTGAGCTCCATGCACAGGGCTGCCGCCTTCGTGGAACTCGCCAAGCACTACGAGCACCGGCTCAAGGACTACGGCCTAGCCTTGAAGATGACTCGCAGCGCCCAGCGCTACGCTCCCTCGCCGGAACTCTGCCACCGCGAGCAAAGGATCCTGCGCAAGCTCGGCGCTGTCTCCAAACGCGACGAGGCAGAGGTGACATCCGCCACGCGCACGTCAGCGGGCTAAGCCGAGTTTTCGCTCCAACTGGAGCTTTTGGTCGAGCAGTGCTGGCAGTTCGTCCGCGCTGTCAACGCGCCCGATGCGCCGCAGCAGGTCTTGGTACTGCTCTTCCATCGCCTGCCGGTTCAGGGCCGCCAGCAGGTCTTCGCCATCGGCGGCCGTGGGCATCGGGCGGTCCCGCTCGAAGACCAAGCGCGCCAGCCGGTCCCGGTCGGCGCCGCCCAGCCGTCCCTCGACGGCTTCGTAGCGAAACGGGCCGCCTGCATTTGCGACAGCTTTGAGCGCTGACAAGATCTGGCGGCTCGGCAGCCCTCGCTCTGCGATCTCGCAGGCAGGCTCCAAGAATTGCTGGCGCGCGCTCTCGTCGCTCACGAGCAGCACCACCAGCAGCCGCTCGCTTGGCGAGAGGCCATCAGCCTGCGCGACCGGCGTCTCGTCGGTCCGCTTGGACGGCTTGGCCGCGCTGCGCAACCTAGCCAACGCCAAGCTCTGCGGCAGGCCGATGTGCTGTGCCAAGTCCGTAACCGTCGTGGCCTGCTGCACTTCGTCAGGCAGCAACACTACCGAGCCCAGCAACCGCTCGAACGCCTTGGTCCGGCCGTCCGAGGTCGACAGATCGAACAGCGTACGCGAGCGGTCCAGCAGCCAGTGGAAATAGGCCGGCGCGTTGTCTAGCTGCTGGCGGTAACTCTCACCGCCGTGCTCGCGGCAATACTCGTCGGGGTCCAGCCCGCCGGGCAATTCCAGCACACGTACGTTCATGCCGTCCCGCAACAGCATTTCCACGGAGCGCTCGGCCGCGGTCTGGCCCGCCGAGTCGGAGTCGAAGTTCACCACGACAGTGTCGCAATGGCGGCGCAGCAGGCTGATCTGCTTGGATGTGAGAGCGGTTCCGCAGGCCGCAACGGCATTGCCGATGCCGGCCCTCCAGACCCCGATCACATCCATGTAGCCTTCGACGAGGACCACTTGGTTGCTCTGGCGCATGGCCGTGCGCGCACGATGGATGTTGTACAGCACCGCGTTCTTGTGGTAAATCGGCGTCTCCGGCGAGTTCAGGTACTTGGGCTGCCGGTCTGCCAGGCGGCTGCGGCCGCCGTAGCCGATGAGGCTGCCGCCATCGGAGTGGATCGGAAACATGAGGCGGTCCCGAAAGCGCGGGTAGACCGAATCGTCTTGGTCAGACTTGCCCACCAGCCCGGACTCGAGCACGTGCGACCGCTTGAGCCGCTTGCTCCTCAGATAGCTCATCAGAGCGTCGCCGCCCGGGGCGTAGCCCAGCCCGAATTCACCGATCTCTTCGGAGCCAAGACCGCGCTGCCTGAGATAGCGCATGGCCTTGGAGCCAACATTGGACTTCAGTTGCTCGACAAAAAACCGCTGCGCGAGGTCGTGAACATGCAGCAAGCCTTCCCGCTTGCGCGCCGCAGCGTCGGCAGCGGGGCTACCTGCCTTGCGCGGCAGTTCCTTGCCTTGCTGCTCGGCTAACAGCTTCAGAGCTTCGATAAAGCTGAGACCCTGCAACTCCATCAAGAAGTTGAAGACATCGCCGCTCTTGCCGCAGCCGAAGCACTTGTAGATCTGAAGTCGGCCATGGACCGAGAACGAGGGCGTCTTTTCGGTATGGAACGGGCACAGCCCGACGTAACGGTCCCCGGACTGCCGCTTCAGGCGCACGTTCGCCCCTACGACACTAACGATGTCGGCGGCTGCCTTGACTTCTTGGGCGAAGTCCATGTTGTGGCGGGAGACGCTTCCCGATCTCGCAATGTACGACTAGTCGAGCACCTTGACGCGGATGTTCTTGTACATGACCACGCTGCCCGGATCGTGCCCCTGCAGGGCAAACGTGCCGGAGTCCAGCTTGCGAAGGGGAAAGTTCTGGCCGCGACCATCCGAGAGCGGGCGCAGGCCATCCCAGTCCTCAGGCTGGACCCAGTTCGTGATCAAGTCGTCATTGACGTAGATCTTGACGCTGTTGCCGCGTACGACAATGTGCTCGGTGAACCACTCGTCGTCCTTCGCCGGCGGCACGAGATTGTCCAAAACGCCATACAGCCCGCCCGTCTTACGGGGATCCCTGTTGAACGTGTTGTTCACTTGGACCTCGAAGCCCTTGTCTGGCCAGCCCGTC
Source organism: Bryobacterales bacterium (assembly GCA_965207255.1). GTDB lineage: Bacteria > Acidobacteriota > Terriglobia > Bryobacterales > UBA6623 > VXMF01. Next base: position 6,531,949 of record OZ242276.1, read on the forward strand.
TCTTGATAGGCGGTGTGGAAATAGATGCCGCCGTTGGAGTTGTTCTTGGCGAGCACGTCGACCTTGAGCTCGAAGTTGCGGAAGTTGCCGCCGCCCACCTCGCCGGCATAGAACAGGTGGGCACGAGGGCCTTGGGCGACAATCGCCCCGTCTTCGATCTTGAACGAGCCGGGGTTCTCGGTGCTCAGTTTCCAGCCTTCAAAGCTGGCGCCGTCCCAGAGGTCGACCCAGTCGTGGTCGTCGGCGAACGCCGGGGAGCCAAGCAGTACAACGGCGCACGCGAATTGGAGCAGTGCTTTCATAACATGGCCATTGTACTAGACCACCTCACGCTTCCAAGCTCGAGCGCTAGCCCTCATCTCGCCATCCGGTCCGAGCACAGCGCTCTGCGGATCACGTCGCGAGAGTCGGCACCTGCATTGAAGCGCCGCTCAGCGGATTCAGAACGACCGTGAACACCAAGCCAACCGCGAATCCTTCGGTCTCGGTGAATCACTGTCTGATCAACCGCTGACCAGACGCGCGGACCTGGAGCGAGCGAGGCGGGCCGGTCGTCTCTTGATCAAGGCACCGCCCTCGCGCTGGCGGCCGAGTCCTCTCCCGCACATCCTCGGAATGCACTGCCAGGATCCTCTCTGGCGCTCGGCATGGCGAAGGGGTATTCTCAGGTAGAGCCCGACCGTGGCGTCCGCTGCATGGACGGGCCGCAAGACATGTCAGATTCCCAAAAGGGGCCCTCGGAGATTAACCTCGCCTTCGTCGAGCAGCTCTACAGCGAATACCTTAGCGACCCTGACGCTGTTCCGCTGGGATGGCGGGACTACTTCGCGGCGATGGCGGACGACTCCGGTGCCGCAGCCGCAGCCCGATCGCGAATTGCGAGCTCGGCCGCGAGTCCCGAATCGGCCGAGCCAGGCCCGTCGAGTAGGCCTGACGAGCAACCCTCTGCCAGCGGATCACCAGCGGGCTTGCAGCACAAGGTGGACAAGATTGTCCGAGCGTACCGCGTGCGCGGTCACATGGTCGCCCGAGTCGATCCGCTGAATCTCAACCAGAGGGTCTCCGAGGAGCTCAAGCCCTCGTACTACGGCCTGCGACCGGAGGACCTGGACGAGCCAACCTCGCCGGAGACCCTTTCGGGCTGTTCCCTCGGCACGCCGCGGCGCGTAATCGAGCGCCTCAAGGACACCTACACTCGATCGATCGGAGTGCAGTTCATGCACATCGACGACCTAGGCATCCGCGACTGGCTTCAGAAGCGGATGGAGCCGACCGGGAACCACGTGCAGCTCAGTCAAGCAAGACAGCTCCATATCCTGACCAAACTGACTGATGCCACGATCCTTGAGGACTTCATCCAGAAAAAATTCGTCGGGGCGAAATCGTTCTCTCTGGAGGGATGCGAGACGCTCATCCCGCTCCTGGACCTGCTGATTAATCGGGCGGGCCACCAAGGAGTCCGCGACATCGTCATCGGAATGGCGCATCGCGGGCGCCTCAACGTTCTCGCCAACATCATGGGCAAGAGTGCCCAGCAGATTTTCCGCGAGTTCGCTGACCTGGATCACGAGCATTACGAGGGCCGAGGCGACGTCAAGTACCATCTCGGCCATCGCGGAACCTGGCGCGGCACGGACGGGGAGGACATCCGCATGTCGCTCTGCTTCAATCCGAGCCACTTGGAATTCGTCAATCCCGTCGCGGTGGGGCGCGTGCGAGCCCGGCAGGACCGCAAGGGTGACACGGCCCGGAAGCGCGGGCTGTGCATTCTGCTGCACGGCGATGCCGCATTCGCCGGGGAAGGCATCATCCAGGAAACGCTCAACATGAGCCAGCTGTCCGGCTATGGGGTCGGAGGCACGATCCACGTCATCATCAACAACCAGATCGGCTTCACAACGACACCCAAGCAGGGACGCTCCAGCATCTATGCCTCCGGTGTGGCCAAGATGCTGCAAATCCCAATCCTGCACGTCAATGGGGAGGACCCCGAAGCTGCAGCCCAGGCTGTGCGACTAGCGGTGGATTTCCGCAACGAGTACGGCCGCGACGTCGTCATCGACATGTACGGCTATCGTCGGCGGGGCCACAACGAGACCGACGAGCCGCGATTCACTCAGCCCCTGCTCTATAGAGTCATCGGCGAACGGAAACCGGTACGCGAGGCCTATCTCGACCACTTGCTCAAGCAGGGGGGCATCACGCGGGAGGAGGCCGACCGGATCGCCGACGAGCGGCGCGAGCAACTGGAGCGGGAACTCGCATCGTCCAAGAGCGACAGCTACATCCATGTTGGCGACCAGGTGACTGGCGACTGGGCCGGATACAACCGGGGGTTGGACTCTCAGGTCGCAGAGGTCGATACCGGGGTGCCGAAGTCCAAGCTCACCTCGATCCTAGAGAAACTGACAGAGCACCCTGAGGATCTCGCTCCCGACCCGCGGATCAGTCGGTTGCTGGAGACCCGCGCCGAGATGGCGAAGGGAAAGCGGCTGCTGGACTGGGCCGCAGCCGAGGCGGCAGCTCTCGGGAGCCTGTTGGTGCAGGGTCACCGCGTGCGCTTCACAGGGCAGGACGCCGAGCGCGGCACATTCTCTCACCGGCACGCGGTCGTGTACGACTCCGAAACGGGCTTCCCCCATGTTCCGCTGCAACACCTCTCGCCCGTGCAAGCTCCGTTTGAAATCCACAACAGCCCGCTGTCTGAGGGCGGACCTCTAGGATTTGAGTACGGATACAGCCTCGAGTGGCCCGACGGGCTGACGGTTTGGGAAGCGCAGTTCGGAGACTTCTTCAATGCCGCCCAAGTGATCTTCGATCAATTCATTTCCAGTGGCGAGGACAAGTGGAGCTTGTGGAGCGGCCTCGTGATGCTGCTGCCGCACGGCTTCGAGGGCCAGGGTCCGGAGCACTCGAGCGCAAGGCTGGAGCGCTTCCTTCAACAGGCAGCGGAGGATAACGTCCAAGTTGCCGTTCCCACGACGCCGGCCCAGTACTTCCATCTCCTCCGCAGACAGGTTGTGCGCTCCTGGCGCAAGCCCCTGATCGTCATGGCCCCCAAGAGCCTGCTCCGCCACCCGTCCGTCGTCTCAGGTCTGGACGAACTGACCACTGGGTCCTTTCGGCGGATCCTGCCAGACGTGCGGAGCGAGCCGGGCGCCGTCGGGCGCGTGATTGCATGCAGCGGGAAGATCTATTACGAACTTGACGCCGCACGCGAATCCGAGGGCAGAGAAGATCTTGCGATCGTCCGCTTGGAGCAGCTCTACCCCCTCGATGGGGAGGTCATTCGCGAGACGCTCGCGCCCTACAGCAGCGCCGAAGTTGTCTGGGTACAGGAAGAGCCCGCCAACATGGGAGCTTGGAGATACCTGCAGATGACCTTCCCCGGCACATTCGACCGATCGATCAGCCGACCGGAATCGGCGAGCCCTGCGACTGGCTCGCCTGGCAGCCACAAGCGCGAGCAACGCCAGATCATCGAAGCGGCGCTGTCAGTGTCGTGAGCGGCGCTGTCAGCCTTGCCAGCCGCACGGGTGGGAGCGGCAGGAGGGGGAGCCGGGGAGCACGCCACCGAGGTCGCCTATAGTTTTCGGTAGAGGATATTGCGGTATTCGACTTTGAATGGCGGGCCCGTGTGCATTTGGAAACCAATCAATCCCTCGGGCGTGAAGTTTTCCGAATCCTCGTCGATCGTTCCGCTGACGAGCCGGCCGTTCAGGATCTGCAGCATCACAGGACCGCGAGCGATGATGTGGTACTGATTCCAGCCGCCCACGTTCATCACTCCGCGCAACAACCTCTGGTCGCCCAAGCTAGCCAGCTCCTTGTACTGCGGCCCGTCCGTAATGCGGGTCAGCAGCCCGCGGCGGGCAAGCACGACGTGGCCGGGCCTGCGGCCGCGCTCCTCGTGCAGGTTGGCAGAAAACCCGACCCGAAAATCCATGTCCGCCTGATAGCCTCTCAGGACCCATTTGCCTACCTCGGGAAGCTCGACGCTGCGGTATTGGATGCCGCTGTTGGCTCCGCCCAGTCTGAACTCGACCTTCAACTCGAAGTCCTTGACCGTGACTCCGCGCCAGATCAAGAAGTTGTTTTCCTCGACCACCTTCTCGGGGGTGCTCTCGCCGACGATGGCCCCGTCTTCAGCGCGCCAGAAGGTCGTATCGCCATCCCAACCGTCCAGCGTCTTCCCGTCGAAGATGGGGACAAATCCCGTGTTGTCGTCGGGTTCATAGGTTGGGTACAGGCCGCCGAACCCGCCTCTGCGCTCAGGCGCTTGCGCGGCGGTCTCGGTGACCCACATCGTTCCCAATAGACCCGCGAGCACAGCGCCGACTAGCGCTAACCGCGCGGACCTAAGTTGCTCGGCCATTCGATTTCTCCTCGTTGGTTGGGTCACTGCCGATCTACCGCCCACTTGAAGCCGCGCACCAGAAGGTCCCGAAACGTCGGGTCATCCCACGTCGCGGGCCCGTGTCCGAGGGTTGTTCCGAAGACGCGCGCGCCATGGAAATGGTTCGTCCAGACCATCGGGTACTCGTTGCCACTCTCCGGATCGACGGCGGACGCCAACGACTTGGCTTCCGGCCACAGCTTCTCGATCACATAGAGTTCGTCCATCGGGGTCACCCAGTTAAGGGGGAATCCCTTCATGACAGGGTGATCCGCGGCCTTCACCTGAACGGCGATACGGTGTTGCCGCGTGTGGCGGCGGGTGGTCACTCCCAGGAACTCGCGCCACTCGTCGGACTCGAGCGCCCGATACGAGTGCATCGCGCAGTGGATCACGACCGCTGGCAAGCCGCCGTTGTGTCCAGCGACGATCTTGCGAACAAACTCGGCGTCGTCGACGTTGGCAAAGCACTCGTTGTGGACCACAATGTCGTACCCTTCCGACCAATTGGGCTGGTTGTAGAGCCGGACCTTGGTCGTGGTCCAGGTCGACCTGCCCTCAGTCTCCAACACCACCGTCCAATCGACGGGCGCCTCGGACGCCATCGTGTCCATGAGGATCTTCGTTTCACCGGCATAGTCGTGGCAGCACCCGCCGGTGATGACGAGGGCGCGAATTCGCTTCTGACCGGCAAAGGGATCCGGGGGCCTGCGGCGCCTCCGCCCCGCATCAGCCTGCGCGTCTAGCTCTCCCTGGGGTGTCTGAGACCCGGCTGAGGGAGCCTGCGGCCATGCTTCCGGCAGCAGCAGTGCCATTGCTACGATCGCCGGATAAATTCGTCTCAAGTTCTTGCTCATAGAACCGCTCCTCACGGCGAGCCATTCGCCACGAAGGGTTTCAAAGGCCTTGGGCCTCCTGCTGTGCCCCTTAGGGTACCCAATGGGCCGGGCCCAGCCTGGGTGTGTGAGTTGCTGTGTTCTGGCGGAAATTACGGAGAGTTGCGGGCTCAACAGGCCGAGGACCCGTGTCGCCAAGCCGAAATCCAATCTTGGTGCCATGCACCCCTCAGGTGTGCAAGATTCGACTTGCTTGCGAGCCCGTTGCAGAATTCGCCGAGGCCGCACTCGTACGTGCGGCAGGACTCGCCTCGCCGGCAAGCCTGTAGCTGCTATATGATGTCGGGCGACACCATGCCCCATAGCCCTACTCGACGCGCGTTCATGCAGAGCGCGGCCCTCTCCGCAGCCGCACTGTACGCGCCGCCCGCCAAGCCCTACCTCTCCGCTTCGCACGACTGGCGTCACTACGGTGGCTCTCTGGGCGCGACGCGCCACTCGGAGCTAAACCAAATCAACCGTTCCAACGTCTCCGACCTGAAGGTCGCGTGGGTCCACGCGACCGGAGACAGCCAAGCTCGGCCGGCGACGAAGATCGAATGCACCCCAATCGTGGTCGATGGTCGGATGTACGTCACCACGGCCCAAGTACAAGTGCGCGCCCTCGATGCAACAACGGGGGAAATGCTTTGGAACTTCGACCCCTTCGAAGGGATCCGTATGCGCCGCTCGAAGGGCGTCAACCGAGGCGTGGCCTATTGGTCGGATGGCGAGGATCGCCGCATCTTCATGTCGGGATCGGCACAGGACAACCTCTACTGCCTCAATGCCGATACAGGCAAGCTGGTGCCGGAGTTTGCGGACGGTGGTGTCCTCAACATGAAGCTGGGACTAGACAGGGACATGCCGGACTCCGTCCGCTCCTACTACGCCAGCCCGCCGGTGATTTTCGAAGACATGCTGCTGTTGGGCGGCGGGTCTGGCAGCGAGGGTCCCGCGCCGGCCGCCCCAGGACACATCCGCGCATTCGACGTGCGCACGGGCAAGCGATTGTGGATCTTCCATACAATTCCGCACCCCGGCGAATTCGGCTACGAGACATGGGGCGAGGACAGTTGGCAGAAGGCCGGCGGCGCGAACAACTGGGGCGGTATGAGCCTTGATCCAGAGCGCGGGTTGCTATTCGTCTCGACCGGATCGCCAACGTACGACTTTTACGGCGCGGACCGGCCCGGCGCGAACCTGTTTGGCAACTGCGTCATCGCTCTCGACGCCCGCACAGGCGAACGCAAGTGGCACTTTCAGACGATTCACCACGATTTGTGGGACTACGACCTGCCAGCGCAGCCCGTCCTGGCGCACCGCAAGAATGACGGGCAATGGCAGGACATCGTCGTCCAGATCTCCAAACAGGCCTTCTGGTACATCTTCGACCGCGAAACAGGCGAGCCGGTCTGGGAGATCGAGGAACGGCCCGTGCCCGGTTCGGACATGGAGGGCGAGCATGTCTACCCGACGCAGCCATTCCCTACCAAGCCCCCGCCCTTTGCCCGCCAAGGCTTTGACAGTGACGAGTACATCACGGACATATCCGAGGAGTCGCGAGAATACATCAAGAGGCGCCTCAAGGATCTGCGACGGGGCATGCTCTACACTCCGCCCAGCCGCGGCGGAACGGTGTACAACCCCGGGACCGTCGGAGGGACCATCTGGGGCGGCACCAGCCACGATCCAGAGGCCGGGCTGATGTTCATCAACACCAACAACTGGCCGAAGTTCTTCACCTTGGTCGATGCGGCCGAGGGGCTCGGCTACCCGTTCATGCACACCGGCTACCCGTTCTTTGTGGACCAAGACAAGTATTCCGCAGCCAAGCCTCCGTGGGGCGAACTGCTGTGCCTGGACTTGGCCAGCGGCGACTACCTTTGGCGGCGTCCGATCGGCGAGTACGCCGAACTGAAGGCCAGAGGAATCGAGGGAACGGGCACGTTTAACGTCGGCGGCTCGATCGTCACCAAGGGCGGACTGCTATTCCTAGGCGCGACACAGGACGAGAAGTTCCGGGCGCTTGACACCAGTTCTGGGAAGATCCTGTTCGAGCACCAGCTCTCGGCCGGCGGCTACGCGACGCCATGCACGTACGCAGTAGACGGCAAGCAGTATGTCGTCATTGCCGCGGGAGGCGGTGGGCGCGATATCGGCAGCGGAGGCCGGAAGTCGGGCGACGAGTTCGTGGCCTTCAGCTTGGAGTAGCCTGCCCGCATTGAAACGCAGTCGCCGGCTTTTGAATATCCGTACTCAATCGGATGTCATGCGCGATGGCCACTAAGTGGACTGAGACCGTTCACAGGCAGGGCCTTGCAACGCTCGGAGCGAGACATCGTTGCAAGGCAACCAATAGCCGTTCCATGAACGATCCCCCCCATCATGCCGGTTCCGCTTCCGAAACAGCCAGGGTGAACGCCTTACGCTGGCACATCGTCCGCCACCTAGCCGATCCCTTTGAATGCCTTGCCGAAGACAGCACGAACTTGCTGTCTAGTCACATCTATAATCTCCGCCAAGGGTCCTCCGGCGACATCGTCTGGCAGCCAGCGCGACACCAACTCGCCGAGCAGTTCACGCTGCCATTCCGTGGGCGGGAGGTCATGCGCCGAGGTTCCGCTCGACACACGCACCCCGTGGTCGAGGGAGCGCAGTACCTGCGTCGCGCGCAGCAGCGTGTCCAGTTCCGGCCCGTACGCCGGATCGGTCTCGCGTATGATCTCAATCCTCTGCGGCGTGTTGAGCGATTCGTAGAACGACTCGGCATGCCGCAAGCGCCAGTAGAGCAAGATGAAGTCGATGTCGTAATAGCCGCCAGCGCCCGATTTGAGCGGCTTGGCCGCGCCCTGCTCCGCCTCAAGACGCATGCGCATCTGCAGCAGGAGTTCCGCAAAGTCATCTTCGCGAGAGAAGCGCTGCCACAGCACATCCTGCAACTTGGCCAGGAATTGCCTGCCTGCTCCCGCATCCCCTGCCACGTTGCGAGCCTTCATGTAGGTAATGGCTTCCCACGACTCCGCCTTGCCAGAGAAATACGCCAAGAACTGCGCCTCGGTCTGGACCAAGTCCCCATCCCTGCCTAGCGGTCGCAGCCGGGCGTCAATTGTAAACATCTGGCCGTCGGCCGTATAGCTGCTGATGATGTCGATGATGCGGTTGGCGATCAGCGTCCAGAGCCTGATGCGCGGGGCCTCGCTATCGGGAATCACGAACGCGATGTCGGCGTCAGAACCGAAATCGAACTCGCGCATCCCCAGCCGGCCGAGAGCGATAATTCGGATTGCCCGAGCCGGATCAATTGCCTCACGCTTCTGCGTCGCTGCTTCTCGTGTCGCAAGCGCGTGGGCCGCTCGCATGATGCCTTCGGCTAGATCACTGGAGTCGGATAGCGTTGCGAAGACATCGTCCCCGTCGCAGATGCTGCGGGTTTGGATCGACAGCATCTGGCGACGGTAAAACCGCCGCAATGCTGCGGCGGTATCGTCGGGGTCTTGTTCGACCGCCATGATGTGCTCCAGGGAGCGAGGCATGGGTTCTGCGGCCGCCCCAACATCTCCGGCGACTACGGCAAGATCTTCGGGGAAGCGCAACAGGTAGCCGCCGAAATGGCTGCTGTAGTCCACCAATTGCGCAATTCGCGGGACCACATCTAGATTGCTGGACAGCACTTCCAGCACGGAGGGCATCCCGACGATCCTCTCCAAGAGCTGCTCTAGCATGCGGTTTCCCCAGTGCAAGGTGACGCCTTCGAAACCTTCCGCAAGCGGTCCCGAGAACTGCTGTAGGCGCGGCAGGTGAATCCTCCAAATCGACGATGCAACTGGCGTGGCGCGGTCTGAAGGGGGTGTCTGGCGCGCGCTGGCACGCTTTGCCTTTGCCGCTGGCACGACTGCGGGCGCTCGCTGGCCGCGTATCACCCGGTCGTAAATTTCGCTGACTGACCGGCAGCAATCCCGGATGTCGGATTGCAACGCCTCGGGCGCTTCCGGGCTCCTGCTCTTGCCCATTTGGATCGCTACGCGGCACGCGGCTTCCTCGTCGGCCGGCAGGTGGTGCGTCTGCTGGTTGTTCGCCAGCTGCAGTCGGTGCTCCACCGTGCGCAGGAACCTGTAGGAGCGGAACAGCATGCTGTAGTCGCCGTCGGCGAGATAGCCTTTCTCCCGCAGCCGGTGCAGCGCGTACATCGTGCCGCCGCTGCGCAAGAACTTGTCCTGCCCGCCGTGCAGGCGCTGCAAGCACTGCACCAAGAACTCGATATCGCGAATGCCGCCTGGATCGAGCTTCACATCCAACACGGTCGCAGGACGCGACTTGCGCGCCTTCTGGATGCGATCCCGCGTAACCGCCAGCATCTCGATCTGGGAAAAGTCCGTTGTCGTGCGGTAGATGCGAGGCGTGACCACGTCAAGAAACATGCGCCCCAGATTTAGATCCCCAGCCACCGGTCGCGCCTTGAGGAGCATCTGCAACTCCCAGTCGCGCGCCCGCTGGAAGTAGTATTGCGTGGCGGCAGAGATTGGGACCACCAGCTCTCCCGCATTCCCCTCCGGGCGCAACCTGAGGTCAATCCGGTAGCTGAAGCCTTCCGGCGTGACCGTGGAGAGCAAGCTTGTCAGGCGCTTGGCCAGCTTCCCGGTGAAGTCTTGGTTGGTCGTCACTACCGGCCCGTGGGTATGGCCATCGCCGGTGTGGATATACATCAGGTCGATGTCGGAGCTATAGTTCAGCTCGGCTCCGCCAAGCTTGCCCAGCGCAACTACGGCAAAGCTACAGATGATCTGCCCGCTGCGGGCATCGCACAACGGGCGCCCGAAGCGCCGGACCAACTGTTGCCGGATATGGTCATGCGCGGCTTGGATCAGAGCGTCAGCCAAGCTAGACAGATCACGTGCGGTCTCGGCCAAGGGCGCGAATCCGAGCAAGTCACGCATCGCGATCCGCAGCATGTAGCGCCGTTTGATGCGGGCCATTTGCACCGCTACCACCTCGTCGGCGGCATCGGCGTAGAAGGAACCGATCTCCGAGCGCAGCTCGCCGGCGACCATGGACCGTTCGAGGTTTTCCGGATCCAGCGTCCAGCGCAACAGTTCTGGCTGGCCGAGCAATAGGTTTGACAGGTAGCGGCTGTTGCTAAAGACCGTCAGCGCCGCATAGACGGCCTTGCCGTCAAAGTCGTCGGGACGAGCAGCGGGCGTCGTTTGTTCGCAGAATTGCAGCAAGCGCTGCAGTGCGCCAACCGGATCCGGCAGGGTGTTTAAGAAGCGCGGGATCCGCGCAATGGCGCGCTCGGAGAGATGCGCAGACAGTCCCTCAAGCAGCGGCGACACGCGCTCGTCAATGCTAGACCTCGCGACAACCGACATCGGCTGCAATCCGCAGAATACCGCAGCGGCAACAGGAGACCTGCAAGAATGACAGAATGGCGACTGCGGATAGGAGGGACTGGAGCGAGGCGATGCTCACACGCAGAATGTTCACACTCGGCGCGGCCGGCGCGGCGGGACTCCGTGCCGAGACTCGGCAGGAAAAGGCCAAGCGCTTGGTGGACGAGGCATTCGCGGCCCTCGGCGGCCAGCGGTTCCTCGACGTCAAGACCCAGATTCGCGCCGGGCGGGCCTACTCCTTTTACAACCGCCAGGTGCGAGGGATGGCCCGCATTACGATTTATGACCGGTTCGACGACATGCAGCCCGACCCGGCCGAGGACTGGCTGCCGCTCAAGCGGCGCGAAGTCTACACCGAGAAGGGTGACTATTACGCCCTATTCCTCAACGGCGCCGGGTTTGAAGTGACCTACCGGGGCACCGTGCCCCAGCCGGAGGACTACATGCTGCGCTACCGGCTGGCAAGCCGCCGCGACATTTTCTACTTCATGCGCTATCGCATGCACGAGCCAGGGCTGTACTACTACTACAAGGGCACCGAGATCATCGACAACGTGCCGGCCGACGCACTCGACATCGTGGACGCCGAAGGCGAGGCGATCACGCTCTACCTGAGACAGTCCGACGGCCTGCCCTTGCAGCAGGAATACCTGCGGCGCGATCCCAAGACGCGCATCCCCTACGAGGAGAAGTCGCTGTTCGGCCGCTACAAGCCTGTGGGCGATGTGTTGCTGCCATGGGTTATTCGGCGCGAGCGCGACGGAGACAGGGTCTTTGAGTTGTACGCCGACAGATACGAGGCCAACGTCCCGCTGAGCGCCGACCTGTTCACAGTGCCCAACAACCTGCCGATGCTGCCGCCCAATCCGTAGCGCCAGCGGCCGACAGCGCGGGCTAGCGGTTCAGCCAGCGGTTGGAGAGTCGGTGAATCGCCACAAACAGCGCGACTAGCAACGCGCATGCGACCACAACTAGGTACAGGTGGTCGGCTGCGAGTTCCATTGCCTTGTCGCCATAGCGGATTCCAAGAAACACGACTCCGAAGTAGCGCACGACCCGCGAGAACCCCACGGCCAGACAGAACCACCCGAGCGGCATTTGGAAGATTCCGGCGGCCAGGACAACGGGTTTCATCGGCAGAGGCAACGGGATCATGGCGACGGGGATCAGAGCGGCAGCGCCCCACCTGCCCACCAAGTCGCTCAGCCGCAGAATGCCGTGCTCTGAGATCCGCCTCCGGAGCATCGCCTGGCCGGCGCGCCGCGCCAGGAAATAGAGCGCCACGCTGCCAATCACGGATCCTAGGGAGCCGAGGCCGGCAGCCCAGTAGGCAATTCCGGGCGTTGCAATAGCCTGCGCAAGCAGTAGCGCGTCAACGCCCTGCGGCATAGGGATGAACGCGCTGTCAGCCAGCGCGATCAGGAACACACCCCAAGGCCCCAGAAAGGCCGCTGCGGCAGCCACCCACTCCCCAAGTTGACGGACGAATGCCAAAGCGGACGATCTCCCATTGTGCCGTATATTCGAAATAGGGCATGCCGGACGCTAAAGACTTCGCCCTTTACGCCCCGGTCCAGTTCCTTGCGGGCCGTGTTGTGCGTGGGCACGTTGCCCGCAAGTCACCCTCCTCCGCGAGCGTTGTGGGCGAGGATGGGCGCGAATACAAGGTGCCCTGGCCGTACGTGCAGCACCACCGTTCCGGAGTGGAGAAGCGCGTCAGCCTGTGCAGCGAGGAACGGGCGTCGGATTTCCTCCCGGGGGACAAAGTTTCCTTCCGGTCGCGCTCCGGCACACTGCGCGGAGTGGTCCTTCGCAACGGACCGAAGCGCGCCCGGGTGGCCTGTGGCGAACGAGAGTACGCAGTGCCATACGCCTCGCTCTCGGCGATCGGCTCTCGAGAGCGGGCCGGTGACCAACAGCGGCTGTCCGACTGCGTCGCGGCGGCCGAGTCGCTGATCAAGAAACACGGCTTGGACGGCTGGAGCTTTCAGTTCGACAACGCCCAAAGACGGGCAGGTGCCTGCGCTTACAGCACGAAAGTGATCAGCCTCTCGCGCCTGTACTGCCTCAAGGCCAGCGCCGATCAGGTGCGTGACACGATTCTGCACGAGATCGCCCACGCACTAGCCGGCCCCAAGCACAACCACGATGCGAAATGGAAGAGCATCGCCCGCTCCATCGGCTGCAAGGCGGAGCGCTGCCACACCGTTGATTTCGCTCCCGCAAGATACATCGTGTCGTGCTCGCGCTGCGGGTGGCACCAAAAAAAGAACCGTCGACTGCGCGGGGGCGTGTGCCGAGCTTGCAAAGAGCGCGTGGAGTACCACCCGTTCACTCAGCAAGCATGGGAGGAGTTGTCGCAAGGGCACGCCTTGGAGCGATCGGCACCAAGAGCCTCCTAGTCCACCAGTCGTCAAGAAAGGCCCGGAACAGGAAAGATCTGGGGCCGAAGAGGTCAATTCCGGCTTCAAATCTGCCAGAACCTGCCCTTCTCTGAGCTTGAGTGGCCAGCGTGGCCCGACCTTGCGCGAGCTGAAGCGTTGTGCAGCAGCGTCGCGGGGACTGGCTCTCGGCCCCGCGATCAGGTGTCGCCCTCCAGAGTCGCGAGGAAGGTGATCAAGTCGATCAGTTCCTGCGTGCTCACTGCGCTGACCAAGTCATCGGGCATGATTGACAGTTTGCTCTGGCGCCGCTCCAGGATGTCTGATGGCGCTAGTTGGATCTCGTCCGCGGCTTCGGTGCGCAGCACGATGCGCTCTGGTGTGTCCTCGATCAAGATCCCTGTGATCAAGCCGTGGCTGGCCGTGTCGAAGATCCACAGGGCGTATTCGTGAGCAATTCCCGCGCTGGGGTGCAGGATGGCATTTAGCATGCCCTCCTTGCCGTACTTGGAGGCAATCGCGGCCAGGCTCGGGCCAACTATTTCCTCTCCTGGAGAGAGCGAATGACACTTGGCGCAATTGGCACCGTCCTTGCGGTGGTAGACCTCGCGGCCCCGCTCAGCGCTGCCAACTCCTTCCACGATTTCGCGCACTCGTACCACTGGTCGCTCGTTGCTACTCTTTGGAGCAGGCAGGATATCTGCGGCCCGTTTCCGAACCTCGGGATCGCGGGACATGTTGACCACGCTGGTTGCTACGGCACGCATTTCCCCGGGCAACTCAAATGCTTCCTCCAAGTCTAGGAGCAACTTGGCACCGTCTGAGCGGCGTCCAAGCAAGCGTACGGCCTCGCTGCGGACTTGGTTGGGGGCGTCGGAGAGGATCAGTTCCCTAAGTCTTTGGTAGAGGCCTCCAGGTGAAGCTGTCCACAGCCCTTCCATGGCTGCGATGCGCAGTGCGTCGGGCCCTTCGGACAACTGCTCTGAGAGCATGGCCTCGGCGGCGCTGCCGCCGATCGCGCCAAGTGTCTTGATCGCGACCACCCGCTCGGCTTCCTCAGCCGCCTCGTCCGCGGCCAAGCGTCGCAACTGGGGAGCAAGCGCGCTGTTCGCAAGCAACGCTGACAGTTCAAGTGCTGCCGAGCGGGTCTCGGACTTGCCCAGAGCTCGGCCCACCGCAGCGACGAGGTATGGCTCGGCTCGCTGGCCGTCCCATTCGCTGAAGACTTGCTTGGACAGCAGGTACAAGGCACGGTTGCGTAGTGCGTCAGCTTCAGCCGGGTCGCCGGCCAGCTCGGCTACGGTGCGGGCCACCGTCGCGGTCGGCTGCCAACCCAGCGCCTCAAGGGCCTTGAGGCGATCATCCAGCGGCCGTGACCGGTCCCGCGCGACCTCGGTGAGGTAGCTGCGAGAGGCGGGGGCTTGAAGCACCCAGTACAGGTCGCCCAACCTAGCGCTCCACTCAGGATGTTTGCGACGCAACGCATGGAACAAATCGTTCTCGGCACCATCCGCAGCAATTCCCAGGGCGCCCAGATACCAGCGATCGGCGCCGTCGTACCCCTCGGCAAGCCTCAGCCAGATGTCTTCTCGCTCGGCAGGCTCGAATCCGCGCAGCATCAAAGCCGCTTCGCGGCGCACCTGGGCATCTGGGTCTTGGGCCAGCCGCGCCACATGCTCGTGGTGGTCAAGCTCGTGCTCCCTGGAGACGCGCACGGCAAGTATGCGAAAGCGCGGATCCTCGGACTCCTGCGCCTCCTCCAAAGCACGTCGGCCCGCCGCCCCTAGTGGTGCCAGCAGCCACAGCGCCCTTGCTCTCAAGCTCTCGCTAGGGCTCTGCCAAGCTTCCAAGACCAGTTCGCGACGCTCGTCCTCGCCACGCAGCAGCAGTTCTTGGTAGGCACGGTAGCGCGTGGCTTGATTAGGAGAGCCGAAAGCGGCCAAGAGCCCGGCGTCGCTCTCGAGATCCAACTCCGGCACCGAGCCGCGATGACCGATCGGGGCAATGCGGAAGATCCTGCCACGCTCGATATCGAACATGGCGTGGCCGCCCACGACGGGATCTTGCCAGTCGGCCACGAAGAGCGAGCCATCGGGAGCAACGGCGATGTCACTCGGCCTGAAAATCGGATCCGTGCTCGTCACGGTGTTTTCCGCCACCATCCCGTAGCCGGCACCATCGGGGCGCACGAAGAAGGTCTGGATCAGGCGCTTGCCGGGCTCGGCATGCAGGAGTTGGTTGCGATATTTGGCGGGCAGCAAATCGCCTTCGTAGATCACCAGACCGGTCGGCGAGCCCGGGCCGGTGCGCGCCACGTACGGCAGCGTGCCCGGCCGCTCTTCGTGAAAGTGCGTGCCGCGATCCTCCCGCCAGCGCCGGCCTCCGGGCCCCCAGTAGCCGAAGTTAGCGCCTTCCATCACGTACAGCAGGCGAGTCCACTGGTTGCCGTCGTCATCGTTGTCGGTCTGCCAGATCGAGCCGAAGGAATCCAGCGCGATCTCGTAAGGGTTGCGGGCGTTGTGGGCGAGCACGCGAAAGTCGCTGCCATCGGGTTGCATCGTCTGCACGGTGGCGGCATAGTAGGGGCCTTCGCGGCTGCTGCGGAACGATTTGCCAGACCGGTCCGTGGTCTGGAAGCCCTGATCTCCGGAATTGAAATAGTAGCGGCCGTCATGGCCGAACAAAACGACGTGCAGGCCATGGTCGTGATCCACTCCGCGCCAACCGGTAAGCAACGTCTCCTTCGAGACGATCCGATCGTCCTCGTCCTTGGTGTAAACGAACAGGTCCGGCGACTGGGAAACGATCACTTTGTTGCCGAGCACGGAGATGCCCAGCGGAGCGAGCATGTCGGCGTGTTGGTCGAAGACCTTGCGCGAATCCGCCTGGCCATCGCCATCGGTGTCTTCGAGGATGACGATCCGGTCGCCCTGCTCGTCGTTCTTGGGTTGGCTCCTGAGATCACTGCGGTAATTAACCGACTCGATAAACCAGACCCGTCCGCGCTCGTCAATGTCGAAGTTGGTCGGGTTCACCAGCAGCGGCTCGCTGGCCCAGAGCGTCATCTCCAGCCCCGGGGCGACCTCGAACTCGTCCCCGACAGTAGGCGGGGACACGCTGCAGGCGGTCACAGCCAAGACCGCCGCCAAGGCGACACAACGGAGATGGGGCATTGATTCGATTCTACCTAGCGCACGGCCCTTCGCCAGCCCGCTCACCGCCGAGGGGGATGCGAACGAATGCCGCTTGTTCCGAACTGGGCATAACGAAGAGGATTTCTTGCTCGGTGGCAGGGCGGACGGGCACCATAGCGTGTGACTGACCGATGGAGGCGTGGGTAGGAATCGAACCACGCATGGAAGTGTTAGTAGTCTATTGACAATGCCGAGTTTTTCCGACGTGCTCGAGATCCGGGCGCGAGTCCAAGACCAATACCCCGATGTCCTTACTGTCAACGCACTGGAGGTCATCGCCGAGCTGGCTCACCTCGACAGCGATCGCAAGGCTGTGATGCAGGCCAGACTCGATCGTCGCCGCCTGCGCGCGGAGCAAGGGGAGAGGATTCAGTTCATGGATCCCGAGTCCACCATCCCCCGCACAAGCATCAAGGTTGCCGACGCGCGAGCAGGGCGGTTTACAGGATCGGCTATCCCCGACGATTTGAAATGCCAGTGGGTGCAAGGCACCGGTCCGGGCGCGAAGCCGCGCGCGCGGTTGGAGAGCAGCATACGCAACGTAGCCTACGCTCTCCTGTCCGGGGCGGACGGATGGATGTTCGACGGCGAGGACGCCCTCGGCCAGATCGAGACGATGTCGCTGGACAATCAGCGAAATCTTCGGTTGGCGTTTTCGAAGGACCCAATCTTCATGCAAGCGGCCGAGGGCGTCGCGGCACAGATGAATACATGGGCCGAGAGCTTCTTTGGAAGGAAGACTATTTCGGATTGGCGGCAACAGCTCGACTTCACAACGAAGATCTTCCGGGCGCGCGGGCTGCACTTGGACGACCGCCACATCCGTAACGCCGACGGTAGCGGTTTTTCCGCATCGATCGTTGACGCCGCGCTCTACGTCACGAGCAACCACCAAGCCCTTGCGGATCAGGGTTCCAGCTTGGTGCTCTACTTGCCGAAGATCCAAACTGCTGAGGAAGCGGCGCTGTGGAACGACATCCTGACCGGCGTCGAATCCTGCTTGGGATTGGAGAACGGCTCCATCAAGACCTATGTCTTGGTCGAGCAAATTGAAGCTTCGTTTCAATTGATGGAGATTCGCGCAGCCTTGGGGCTTCGCTTCGTCGGCTTCAACACGGGCCGCTGGGATTACATCAACAGCGTCGCCGACGCGATGGCTTGGGATGCCGGGTTCATCCATCCGAATATCGATTCGGTGGCGATGACATACGGCTACATGCGCAACTACGAAGACCGTGTTCGGCGGGCGACCAACACTCCCGACGAGAATGGGCAGTACGCGCTGTGGCAGGGCGGCATGGAGCCCAACATCCCGGTCGGGTCCGAGGCCGGCGTTTCGGCGAGCATGGCGAAAGCGACAGCGGGAGCTGAGCGCGAACAGCGTGAGGGTGCCAGCGGGAAGTGGGTGGCGCACTGGAAGATGGTGCACATCATCCGCCCAGTCTGGGGCAAGGCGGGCCAGGCGAACCAAGCCGGCCGGCAGTTCCCGGAGCTAACCTACACCGATGCCGACTCCGATGGGTTAACGCTGCTCGAGCCAGCGCCGCGCACGATTCGGGGGGCGAGGGATCTGATCAGCGTCGCGGTGCAGTACGGCAACGCCTTCGAACAGGGGTTCCAAGCGGCGGCGCTCAAGCCCGCGGATTTCTTTGGCAACGACGACGTGCTCTACCTAATGGAGGACATGGCGACGGGCGAGATTCGCTTGAGCATCTTGTGGGAGTGGTTGCACAAGAGAGCCGCGCTGACTGGCGACGACCCCGAAACAGGCGCCCAGGTGGGCGATCCGTTTACCGAAGAGCTGTTTACCAGACTCCTAGAGGAAGAATTCAAGAAGCTCCAGCTGGCCAAAGATGTCGACGTTCACGATGATTCGAAGCAAACCACGCTGCCGGTCGCGAAGGTGATCGTCGATCAGTACGTGAGGTTCCCCAAGAAGGCGCCATGGATGGTTGATTTGCTCAACATCAACCTGAGCGTCGAACAGCAGGCGACCGCCGACCAACGGACACGCGACTTCCTAGACGGATTCGCCAACGATGGCGTCCGGATCACGAAGAATTTGGACTTCGGGTGATTTCCGACCGATCAGCAGCGTCTTTAGGAGGAGATGACTGATGCACAAGTACGAGATCATTCTCTACTGGAGCAACGAAGATCAGGCCGTCATTGCACAAGTGCCCGAGTTGCCCGGGTGCATGGCGCACGGAAACGATCAGGAATCGTAACTGCCTAGGTGCCTGCGCCGGGAGTCACTTGAGCCGTAACGCATGGCGAAGAGCGTGATGCGGACAGGTGGTGCGGAGGAGACAGGTGGCAGGGATGGCCGCTAGCTGACTAGCTGAGATGTGCTTGACACAGCGTTACAAAAACATGTAGGCCTAAGAATGTTCGGGGTTTCCGGGCGCAGGCGGGACGATGGCGGGGCGTGTGCAGCGTGAGCAGAGCGGGCTGGGCGAGGACGAGCGTCTGGTGCAATTGCAAGCGGAGAACGCCCAACTGCGAGCAGAGAATGGCCAACTGCGAGCGGAGAATGGCCAACTGCAGGCGGTGAACGCGCAGTTGCAAGCTGAGTTGGCTGCGTTGCGGGAGCAGGTGCAGCAACTGCAGCGGCGGTTGGGCCTCGACAGCAGCAACAGTGGCAAGCCGCCGTCCAGCGATGGGCCGGCCAAGCCGTCGGCCGGGCAGCGCACGCGCAGCCAGCGCGGTCGGTCCGGCAAACCCTCCGGCGGGCAGCGCGGACACAAGGGCGCGACGCTGAGCCAGACGGACAGACCGGATCGGATCCAGACCCACCTGCCGGAGAGTTGTGCGGATTGCGGGGCGGAGTTGTCGGCGGACGATATCGAGGGCGAGCCGCAGCGCCGGCAGGTCTTCGATTTGAGCCCGCCGCCGCCGTTGGAGGTGACCGAACATCAGGCGCAGGCCTGCCGTTGCACGGTGTGTGGCAGCGTGACGCGGGCCGCGTTCCCGGAGGGCGTGACTGCGCCGGTGCAGTACGGGCCGCGCGTGGCCGCCACGGCGGTGTACTTGCAGAACGCGCATTTCCTGCCCGAGCAGCGTCTGGCAGAGGTGTTCCAAGACCTGTTCGGGGTGGCGGTCTGCGCCGCGACGCTGGCGGGGATGACGCGCAAGGCAGCCCAAGGCTGGCAGGGTTTCACGGAGTGGGTGCGCGATCTGCTGGTGCGTGCCGAAGGGGTCAAGCATCTGGACGAGACGGGCTTCCGGATCGGAGGCCAGACCCAGTGGCTGCACGTGTTGAGCACGCCGTGGCTAACGTTCTACCGCACGAGCGCACAGCGTGGCAGTCTGTTGGAGGGGCTGCGGGGGATTCTGGTGCATGATCACTGGGCGTCGTACTTCAAAGTCAAGGGGGTGCTGCACGCGATGTGCAATGTCCATCATCTGCGGGAGTTAGAGGCCTTGGCGGAACTCGACGGGGAAGCCTGGGCGCGAGCGATGCAACAGTTGTTGAGGCGGGCGAACCGGGCGGTGTGGATCGCTCGGGAGCAGGGCCAGGCGTTGCCGCGCTCACTGCTAGAGCGGATCGAGCGGCGCTACGAGCAGTTGGTACGGGAGGCGTTGGCCCATCACCAGGCGCTGCCCGCCTTGCCAAGTGGGCGGCGGGGGCGCAAGAAGCGTCGACCGGGGCATAATCTGGCGTTGCGGTTGAGGGACCGGCAGGAATCGGTGCTGCGCTTTCTGAGAGATGCCCGGGTGCCCTTCACGAACAATCAGGCCGAGCAGGATCTGCGCATGATGAAGCTGAGGATGAAGATCTCGGGTGGATTCCGTTCCGAGCAGGGTGCGCGAGATTTCGCGATCCTACGCAGCGTGCTATCAACCGCACGGAAGCAGGGTTTGAACCGCATCGAGGTCTTGCTGCAAGGGCCGGCCGCCCTTCTGTCAAAACTGGAATCCCAGTCATCCCACTGATCAGGCCTGCCGAGTACCTAGGTAGTTACCAGGAATCAGCATTGCAGAACGTCAACGAAGCGATGCAGCTTTGGATCGATACCGCCCGAGAGTTTGGCGATCCCGTGCCGGAACCCAAAGGCGAGCGCCTGATGTTTGCTTGACAGCAAGCCCTCGGGATCGACGTCACTCCCATTTCCAGGGGCCATGGTGAAACTCCGTCTCAAGCCCGACCTAGACTTTCAGTTGCAAGCGGTGGATGCGGTCTGCGAAGTGTTGGCTTACTTCGTGGGCAATCGGCAGAGTCCCCCACCCCAAGCTCGATTCGAGCCCTGCCATGGTTGCAGGAAACCGCGTCGCGGGACGAGAATCAAACTGGGCCCAGGCCGTCGGACAGCGCCATGGCCAGCCAAGCACCGGTAGAGCACCTCGGCTGCGCACGGCGATTGCAGCGATGATTGGCCGGCGGTAAGTCCGGACGCGTTTGCTGCAATGGCTGAACTTCCGAACGCCTCGTCCGGCTACGCTCTCAGGCGGGTGTTTTCCGGATCGAACATCGGTCCACCGCGAGCCACGGTTACGGGGAAGGATTCGTTCATGTAGTGCACCTGTAGCTTCGTTCCGGCCACCGCTCGCTCGGTCGGCAGGTAGGCCAGCAGGATGTACTTTCCGACAGACGGACCCATGCCAGCGGACGTAACTAGCGACTCCCTCCCGAACGCATCGACGATGCGCTCGCCATCGAGTGTCAAGATCGGTTCGCTGCTTCCCGCGGGAAAGCGGGGCAGCCCGGACGCACCGGTATGACCGTCCATCGTCAGGGCACACAGTCTCGCCGCCGGAGTTGCGGCGCGTACCTGCAGATAGGCTCCCTTGCCGATGAACTCCGCGGCCTTCACTCGGGATCTTGCCAAGCCCGCTTCGACCGGCGAGTATTCCGCGCTGAGATCGGCTCCCATGAGCGCGTATCCCTTCTCGAGCCGGCCCGTTGTGCCGTAGACGCCGATTCCGACCGGTCGGGCGTCGAAGGCGCGACCTGCCTCCCAGATCGCGTCCCACAGGCGGACGCCGTGGGAGGTGCGCGCATAGATCTCCCAGCCGCTCTCGCCCACGTAGGAGATGCGCAGCATCGTCGAAGGAACGCCGTCGATGATCGCCTCCCGCACCGTTCCGTAGGGGAACGCTTGCTGCGATAGCGGGGTGTCGGTGATCGCGGAGAGCAGCCTGCCGGAATCTGGCCCCCACACGCCGATGGTGCAGAACGCCGACGACTGGTTCTCGAACTGGACCGAGCCGTCGACGGGCAGATGGCAGCGGAACCAGACCTCGTCTCGCGCGCCATCGAAGGCTCCGGTCACAACTCGGAACCGATCGTGCGCCAGCCGCTGGATGGTGAGATCGGCACGGATCCCACCATCCTGCGTTAGCAGCGGGGTGTAGATCGAGCAACCGACAGGACGATCGCAGAGATTGACGGTCAACCCCTCCAAGTAGGGCACGACGCCAGGTCCGGACACGTCAAAGATCTGAAATGCGCTCAGATCAACGATTCCGACCTTCTCCCGAATGTGGAGGTGCTCCGCGTTGATGATCGGCGACCACCAGCGGCGGTCCCACTCGTGCGGGCGATCGGCGACGCCGTAGCGCTCGACCAGATCCCCGTTCGACTCGTACCACTGGGGACGCTCCCAGCCGCGCGCCTCGTAGAACTCGGCGCCCAGAGTCGCGGTCCGGTCATGAAACGGCGCCCTGTGCATTCCGCGCGCAGACGCCCACTGTTCGCGCGGATGCACGATCCCGTAAGTCTTGTTGAAGTGCTCGTGGCAACGCTGCCGGATGTGCCGCTCGGTCCGCTCGTGCGGGTAGAAGCGGGTGATGTCCGATGCGTGCGGATCGCACAGGCGCGGATAGCCGTAGGTGATCCATTCGGCGATCAAGCGCGCGGTACCGGGCCCCTCCTTAATCCAGACCGCGGCCGCCGACCAGAGCTTCTCCACCTCGGTGGTTTCCCCGAGCACTTGGTGTACATCCGGGGTGAGGGACAGCAGTCCGTTCACCGAGTACTGCATCTCGGACCCGGCTAGCAGCTCGCCCATGATGGCTCGGGCATCCTCGAGCTGGGGCGCGAAGTCGTCGCCGGTGAAGGGCATTTCGGTGGGTGTCCGCTCCGCCTCCTCCAACGAAGGAATCTCGTCGGGGCGAACTAGGATGGGGCGATGGGCGTATGAGCCGACCTCCATAGCCCCGTGACTCTGCCGCTCGTACATGAACGTGTCCATGTCGCGGACGATCGGATAGCTGATCTCGTCCCCCGTCCTGCGCAGCACGTCAATCGGACCCATATCAGCCATCTGGTGCACCGCCGGAGTGAGCGGGATGGTCGCGCCGGCGAGGGCGGCGACGCGCGGGCTCCAGACGCCGCAGGCAATGACCACTTGGTCCACGGCGATGGTGCCGCGGGTAGTCACCACGGAGCGGATGCGCGGGCGACCGAACGGCGGGCGCGATACCTCCAGCGCGGTGACCTCGGTGTTGTCCAGCACGCTGAGCACGCCCTTGGCCTGCGCCCGCTCACGCATGATGGTGCCGGCCCGAACCGAGTCGACGACCGACACGCTTGGCGTGTAGAAGCCACCCAGGATCACTTCACCGTTCACGAACGGGACCTTGGCGACCACCTCGGCGGGATCGAGCAGATCGGCTTCGATCCCCCAGCAGAGCGCAGAGGTCATCCGTCGGCGTAGCTCCTCCATGCGGGCTTCGGTGCGCGCCACCTCGATGCCGCCGCAGGTGGTGTTGACGCCCAGCGCTGCATACTGGCGTTGGCTCTCCAATGTCAGCATCGCGATCTCGCGGTTGTGGTCCGTGGGGAAGATGAAGTTTGACGCGTGGCCTGTCGATCCTCCGGGGTTCGGCAGCGGTCCCTTTTCGATCAGCAGCAGGCCGTCCCAACCAAGCTCCGCCAGATGTCCCACAAGGCAATTGCCCACGATCCCGGCGCCAATCACGGCGATCGTCGCCCGTGCCGGCGGCGTCGATGTGCTCTCGGCTATGCTGTTGATGGAGTTTCCCACGATTGATCCCCACCGCCATCGTGACGAACACGACTCGCGACATGCTCGGCCTCAAGATTGATCGCGTCAATTTCGAGTCTTGGCTCCATCATCGGCATCGATGTCCTCATGGCGCGCTGACCAGCAGGTCAGTCATGCAACATGGCATACGGTGGGCCGGGTCCGCAAGTGTCGCGAGCATCGAGGGCACCGCGGCGAGGGCGCCAAGGCCCCCAGCACGATGCATCTCCGGTAGCGCGAGCCGCAGGCTCCTGGAATTCGCTACGCCACGGACCGTGGAGCTGGGGCCGTTGGAGTGTGTTCGGCCGATCGCACTCCGGGGCCACCCCCGACAGTCGATTTAGCAGCAAGAGCAATGAGCGGCCAGCCGCGGAGTGTCGACCAGTCCGACCGTATCGTTCCCATCAACTTGCGTCAGAGTGGTCGCACGCCCACGGAACTGCTCATCTCCACGCGCGTACGGAAGTCGCCCTACTGGCACCTGTCCCACGAGAAAGGCTGCTGGCGAGCCACGGTGTACAACCGCATCTACCACCCACGCGGCTACATTCGGCCCGAGGAGGGCGGCGCGGCGGCAGAGCACGAGGCGCTGAAGAACCACGTGACCCTCTGGAATGTCGCGGTCGAGCGGCAGATTCGGGTCAAGGGCCCGGATGCCGAGCGGTTCGTCGACTACGTGATCACCCGCGACGCCACCCGTATTAGGCCGATGCACGGTAAGTACGTCATTCTCTGCAACGAAAAGGGCGGGATCCTGAACGATCCGGTACTGCTGCGCCTCTCAGCGGACGAGTTCTGGTTCTCGCTGGCGGACTCCGACGTGCTGTTCTGGCTGCAAGGCGTGAACGTCGGGCTGCGGATGGCCGTGGAAATCGACGAGATCGATGTCTGCCCGCTGCAGATCCAAGGGCCGAAGTCGCTCGCTCTAATGGTCGATCTAATTGGTGAGGACATCCGGCACATCCCCTACTACGGCCTCCTCGAAGGCGAGATCGCGGGCTGCCAGGTGGTCATCTCCCAATCCGGCTACTCGGGCGAGAAGGGCTACGAAATCTATCTTCGCGACGCCACCCTGCACGCTGAGAAGCTGTGGCACGCCGTGCTGGAAGCCGGCAAGCCGCACCAATTGATGGTCATCGCCCCCGGGCACCAGCGCCGTATCCAGGCGGGCATCCTGTCCTGGGGGCAGGACATGGACCATGAGACGGTGCCTTTCCAGTGCAACTTGGCCTATCAGGTGCCCCGCAGGAAACAGGGCGACTACATCGGCCGTGCGGCCCTCGAGCGGATGCGCGCCGAGATCGCGGCGGGGCGTCCGCCGTTCTCGATGGTGATGGTGGGCATGAAGCTGGGCGGCAAGCCGATCGGCGATTACGCGCCTGACTTCTGGCTCGTGTCGGACGCCGACAGGGGTGATCCGGTCGGTTACCTGACTTCGCCGTGGAACGCCCCCGAGCTAGGGTGCAACATCTCGCTAGGTTACGTGCCAGTCGGCAAGTCAGCGGTTGGGACCGAGCTGCTTGTCTGGTTGCCGGACGAGTATGCAACCGAGCCGGGGCAACCCGACCGGGCGCTGGTCT
The DNA here is from genome assembly GCA_965207255.1 of Bryobacterales bacterium. GTDB lineage: Bacteria > Acidobacteriota > Terriglobia > Bryobacterales > UBA6623 > VXMF01. Next base: position 6,556,754 of record OZ242276.1, read on the forward strand.
GTGAGATCCCCTTCCGCCCATCAGTCCATCCGAGCGCACGCGAGCTGGCACATGCCCGTGGTGAGGATGCGGCCGACTAGCTCTGGGACCAGGGCTTTTCAATGTTCGGTGCTGAGGGCTAGTCAGAAAAGAAGTTCGGGAAGCGACTGGACAAACAGGGTTGGTGTATGCGATTACGCAGGAAGTGAGGAGTGACGCGATTCGCTTGCGCGGGGTGCAGGTGCGCACGGTGCGCCCGGACGAGGAGCCGCGCTGGAACGCGTTGATGCGGCAGCAGCACTATCTCGGCTTCCGGAACTTGTGCGGCAACCGTCTGCGGCAAGTCGCCGTGCATGGCGAGCGCTGGCTGGGGCTGCTCGGCTGGCATGCGGCCGCGCTGCACTGTGCAGCCCGCGACCGCTGGATCGGCTGGATCTCTGCTACAAGCCCCTGTCCGGAGCCCAGTTGCGCTACTTCGTGCAGGCCGCCGACGGCCTGCTGCTGGCCCTGCTCGGCTGCGGCGCCGCAGCTTGGAAGACCGCCCCGCGGGACCGTTTCGTGGGCTGGGATGCGCCCACCCGCCAGCGCAACCTGCCGCTGGTCGTCAATCACGCCCGCTATCTGATCCTGCCTTGGATTCGCATCCCCTCGCTGGCCTCCCACCTGCTGGCCTGCCTCCAACGTCAACTCCCCGACGACTGGCAACAACGCTACGGCCTGCGACCGGTGCTGTTGGAAACGTTCTGCGAGACGCCGCGCTTCGCCGGCACCTGCTATCGCGCCACCAATTGGATCCATCTGGGCCAGACGCAGGGCCGCGGCAAGCTCGATACGCGTCACGAGTACAACCAGCCTGGGAAAAGCGTCTTCGTCAAACCCCTCTGCCCGGACTGGAAGCAAATCCTCAACCGCTAGTCCCACAGCCTCCTCTCGCGGCCCGCTCGAACGCTTACGTCCGAGACATGGATGAAGGCGGGCAGCGAACCACGTAAGTCCAACAGAGTGTGCAGCTTAACGGCAGACTTGGTGGCTCGGAAAGGGGCCCAGCCAAACAGCGCCAGACACGCGTCGACCGTCGAGGAGTCGAGGGCGTAGACGGTGTCGTCGAGGTTGAGCCCGAGGTCCTCATCAGCGTACAGCGGGCGGGCCCGGGCGATCAGGCGTTGGGCGAGTTCTAGGTAGGTGTGCCAAGAGCGTCGCTCGTTGGCGCGGGCGTATGTCCAGAAGCTGATCGGGGCGGTGAAGCCAGCGTGGTAGAGCTTGGCGGGCACGGCCTCCAGGCAAGCGAGGAGGTCGCGCAAGCTTCTGCGGTGGGTCAGTTGGGCGAAGGCCATGGCGCGGAACTGCTGGGCGCAGTTCAACTGGCGCACACCGCGGTCGCCGCGGTAGCGGGCAACGATGCGTGAAAACGCCATCCAAGGGACGAACTGCATGAGTTGAGAGAAGACGGTTTGACCACGATACATGTCCAGACACGGTCATTGAGATGCGCGAGGGAGACGGAAACAACGAATCGATTGGTGCCTAACGAATCAAGTCCATAACACCCCAATGTTTCTTGTAACTCATTGCACTAGAATGAGTTATAGCAAACTTCCCAGGGCTTCAACGCGACACTAGTACCTCAAGGTGATTGAGCCGCTGTTCATGGACGACCTTCGGGCGGAGTTCGAGCTCGTGAAGGCGCGCCGAGGCCGGGGTCGCCTCGCGGCGCTCCGCCAGTTCCAGACGAAGCTCGGCGGCCTGACGTTCTTCGACCCTGCATGCGGCTGCGGCAACTTCCTCATCATCGCCTACCGGGAATTGCGACTGCTGGAAATCGAGGTCATCCGCGACATTCGGAACGCCACCGCCGCGACCGGCCTGGCGGTGCTCGATGCGACGTGGCAGTCGGGGGTCGACGTGGACCAGTTCTACGGGATCGAGCTCGGCGAGTTCCCGGCCCGCATTGCGGAGACCGCGCTCTCGATGATGGACCACATTATGAACAACCGGCTGAGCCTCGAGTTCGGCCAGACCTTTGTTCGCATCCCGCTCGAGAAGTCGCCACACATCGTCCATGGCGACGCGCTTGAAACGGACTGGTGCGGATTGCTGCCGTCGGGGAATTGCTCCTTCGTCTTCGGCAACCCACCCTTCGTGGGAGCAAAGTTCCAGACGGCGGACCAGCGCGCGCAAGTGCGCGGCATCGCCTCACTCGGCAAGAGTGGTGGCACGCTCGGTTACGTCGCCGCATGGTTCATCAAGGCAGGAGAGTATGTGAACAGCGGTGATGCCCGGATTGGCTTTGTCGCGACCAACTCGATCACGGCGGGCGAGCAGGTCGCGCAACTCTGGCCGGTACTGCTCGGACGCTGCAAGCTGGAGGTCGCCTTCGCGCACTGGACTTTCGCCCTGGGGTTCGGATGACGAGGCAAGGCCCATGTGCATGTGGTGATGCTCGGCCTCGACCGCCAGAAGGCCACGCGACCGGAGAATCGGCTGTTCAGCTATCCCGACCTCAACGGCGACCCGGAGGAGAGCCGCCACGCGGCGCTGTCGCCGTACCTGTTCGATGCGGGCGGGTTGTCGGACCCGCATCTGGTGGTGCGGGAGGAAAGCGCACCAATCAACGGGATGGGGCGGCTGATCATCGGTTCCAAGCCCATTGACGGAGGCAAGTACATCTTCAGCACGGAGGAACGCACCGCATTCTTGGGTACCGAGCCAGAAGCCGCTCCCTGGCTCCGAGCGTTCATCGGCGAGCGCGAGTACCTGCAAGGCGGCAAGCGCTGGATTCTGGCACTTCACGATGCACCACCCTGGGTGTTGGCACGGTTGCCGCGGGTCCGGGAACGAATCGCTGCGGTCCGCGCATACCGAGAGGCCAGCAAGAGCGCGCCGACGCAGAAGCTCGCGGCAACGCCGACTCTATACCATGTCAATGTCGTCCCCACTGCGCCGTTTCTGGTGATTCCCGAAGTCAGTTCGGAGCGGTGGGGGCACGCGCCTATCGGGTGGCTGGAGCCGCCGGTGATTCCGAGCAACAAGCTCCGTCTGCTGGCTAACGCGACTCTCAACGACTTTGCACTGCTGACTGCGGCCATGCACATGGCATGGACGCGGCACATTGGTGGTCTGCTGAAAAGCGACTGCCAGTATTCGGTGGGGATCAACTACAACGCCTTCCCGGTGCCGCCCACGGCCTCGGACCTATCGAGACTGGAACCGCTCGCCCAAGCGGTGCTCGATGCTCGTGCAACCCACTCGGGAGCTACCGCGTCAGAATTCGGTTGCCGATGTTGCAAATCGTTGATATAGATGGGCTTACACGTATCTGATGCCCGCATACTGTATCATTTTCCGCCCCCAAATCCGGCGTTTCTTGCCGATTTAGCCCGTCTGCCGCCTGCTCAACCCCTGTCTGCGGCTTAATAGTGAGACTGTATAGCTACCATGCAGCCAGTTGGAATATACTATCCCATGATGCCCCGCCGCTCCCCCGACTTGCTCGCTCCGGTGCTGGCTTCCCATGCCCCGGTTACCTTTGCCCAACTGCAAGACGCCCTCGGCAACGCCTCCCGCGCCACCACCTTCCGCTACCTCGCCCAAGTCCGCCACTGGCGCAGTTACAACCACAACGGCCGGTTCTACACCGACCGCCACCCCGACCGCTTCGACGAATTCGGCCTGCTCTCGCTCGGCGACGTGCACTTCTCGCGCCACGGCTCCTTGGCCGCCACCGTCCGCCACCTGCTCGGCCACTGCGAGCAGGGTTGGACCAACTCGGAACTGCGCGCCCTGCTACAGGTCCCCGTGCAGCCCTTCCTGCTCTCCGCAGTGCGCCGCGGGCAGGCTTGCCGCGAGCGCCTCGAGGGCGTCTTTGTCTACCTCTCGGCCGATCCCCAGATCCGCCAGCAGCAGTGGCGCTCACGCCTGGCGCGCAGCGCTGCCAGCCGGGCCGCGGCGCTGGCGGAAACACTGCCTGCGGACGTGATCATCGCCGTGTTGCTGGTGCTGGTGCGCCATCACGGTGCCCAGCCGGAAGAGGTCACGCGGCGCCTGCAAGCTCACTCCCCGCCCATCCGGCTGGCACACGTGCAGGCCGTCTTCGAGCGCTTCGAGCTCTCTGGGGACGGTCAAAAAGGGGGGCCTACTCGCTGCTGACCCTACTCCGCGCACAGGCCCGCAAGGCCGCTTGCAGCGAGCTGCACAGCGCCCGCCTCGCCCGCACCTGCGCAGGCCTGCCGCTGACGCTCGATTTCGTCGCCGAGCAACTCCACTGCTCACGCTGCGGACGGACGCTGGTGATTGCCAACAGTCACACCCGCGTTCTGATCACCCTCGCGGCCGGCCCACTGCGCGCCCGCGAAGTGCGCAAGCGTTGTGCGGCCTGCGGCCTGTCCCAGCCGAGCGTGGGCAGCCGGCAACTGGCCCGCCTGGCCCCGCCGGGCCAGCGCTACGGCTACGACTTGCTCGTGTGGGTCGGGCTGGCGCGCTATCTGCGCCGCCTGCAGCGCGCAGAGATGCGCGCCGAACTGGCCCGCCAAGGCATCCAGCTCTCGGACGGTTCTCTGACAGCGCTGTGCGACCGCTTCCTGCAAGCCTTGGAACGCTTGCATTGGCACTGCGCCCCGGCCTTGCGCGCGGCCCGCCCGCTAGGCTATCCCCTGCATATCGACGCCACCTGCGAGCACGGCAAGGGCGGCACGTTCGTGTGCTTGGACGGCTGGACCGACTGGGTTCTGCACGCGGTCAAGATCGCATCCGAGAACGAGTCCGAACTCCGTCCGGCCGTCGACCGCACGCTGGCCGCCTTTGGCCAACCGCTGGCGATTGTGCGCGACCTAGGTAGCGGCGGCGAGAAGGCCGTCGCCGACTACCGCCAGCAGGGTGTTCCCGACCTGCTCTGCCACTACCATTTCCTAGCTGCCGTCGGCCACCGCCTGCTCGACGACAGCCATGCCTCGCTGCGCAGCCAGCTCACCCGCAGCCGCTTGCGCAAGCGCCTGCGCGAGTTGCTCAAGGCGACCCGGCCGAGCCCGGCCGGCCAGCTGCCAGCGGGTGTCCGCGAGCAACTGCCGGCCCTGCTGCTGTGGCTGTTGGAGGGCTCTGCCCGCAAGCATCCGCCCTACCCCTTCGCACTGCCAGAACTCGACTTGTACCGCCGCTGCGGGCAGTTCCGCGCCGCCTGCCAGCGGCGCCTGCCCGAGCCCTGCACGCAGCGCGAGCAACGCCTTCTGCGCCAAGTCTCGCTGGCCATTGCCGATCTCAAGATGCTCGACCCTCAGGGCCGCGTGGCGGCCCGCCTCGAGGGCGCTGAGAGCACCTTCCAGCGCTTGCGGGACGTGTTACGGTTGACCCCCGAGGAACTGCCGCGCGGACAGCGCCCGGGCCCCACTGCCGGCCTCTCAACGGAGGCCGCCGCCCAGCGCCTGCAAGCGATTGCCGCCGACCTGCAGCGTTACCACCAACAGCTGCGCGAGCAGGCCTCGCAGGGGCTGCTGCTCGCCGACCAGCCGGAAGCCGTCGTGCTGAGCTACTTGGAACGCTACGGCGAACAGCTGTGCGGGCACCCGGTCGTGCGCGATAGCGCGGGCCGGGCGCAAGCCTTTGTGGCGCGTACGAACAACGTCATCGAGCACTTCTTTGCACAATCCAAGCAGGGCCTGCGCCGCCGTCTGGGACGCGCTCACTTGGGGCGCGACTTGGAAGACCAGCCGGCCCAAGCCGCCTTAGTTTCCAACCTCAGGCATCCAGACTACGTGCATGTCGTCTGCGGCACCCTCGAAAAACTGCCCCAGGCGTTCGCCGAGTTGGAGCAACTCGGAGTCACCGACTCGCACCCGTTACAGCGCAACAACCGAGATACCGCACTGTGGCGCCAAATCCGGGCGTGGGTTCAAGATACCGACCAGCACTCCAACTCACTCAGCGATCCGAAATGCTCCCAAACCCACGGGTCAGCAACGGAATCCTGACGCGGTACCTCGGGGCAACGCTGGCCGATCTCTATGACCCGGACCTGATGCCGCCGAACTTGCGCTGGACGCATCAGGCGCTCGACCGCGCGGTGGACCGGCTTTACCGGCGGACTGGCTTCGCATCCGAGCGTGAGCGCGTCGAGGATTTGTTCATGCTCTACGAGAAGATGTATGCGCCGATGCGAAGCAAAATGAAGACGAACGCTGCCCGTCGACGGCGACGCAAGGCGATCACCGGGAGGATACGCGCATGACCGGGGAAGGCATACATGAGGACCCAGAGAGGTTTCAGGTTTCTTCTCTTGAGGAGGCAGAAGGTTTCGCAACGTACGTCAGCCGCTACGGAGACTTAACAACCACAGGAGTTGGAAATGACAGTCGCGATCACATTCGGAATATCTGGCCGCGAGACAGCTCAGTGCGGGCTTCAATCGCTTGAAGTTGGAAGTCTAGGTTGCATTCGAAGCGGGGCCTCGGCGCTACTTGGTCACTCTGAAGGCGTACTTGAACCAGACGAAGGATCCTTCTCTTGCGCTGGATCTAGCACGTAGTCTTTCCATTTTTCCTGCACATATTCCCAGAATCCATCCACTAGTGTGCTCCCACATATCGGTGCAAGTTCTTGCCCAATACGTGTGAGAATAACTGATCCAATGTCGAGTTCATTTCCCGCATCCTTGCGCAGCTTCAACCGAAGGGGTCTACCGTAGTAGGTTGCAAGGATGCTTTTGGGAAGTCCAATTCTCTGGAAGCCTACAGTGTTGAATTGAACTAGACCAATACTTTGAAGGTCCATTAGCACATTAAAATTGATTCCCAATTTGTTGTATATTTCCGCCTGATGGTCGAACACTAGCGGCACAATATCTCCGACTAGCCAGCCAAACCCGCAAAGCTTGGGTACCGCGTCAGGATTCCGTTGCTGACCCGTGGGTTTGGGAGCATTTCGGATCGCTGAGTGAGTTGGAGTGCTGGTCGGTATCTTGAACCCACGCCCGGATTTGGCGCCACAGTGCGGTATCTCGGTTGTTGCGCTGTAACGGGTGCGAGTCGGTGACTCCGAGTTGCTCCAACTCGGCGAACGCCTGGGGCAGTTTTTCGAGGGTGCCGCAGACGACATGCACGTAGTCTGGATGCCTGAGGTTGGAAACTAAGGCGGCTTGGGCCGGCTGGTCTTCCAAGTCGCGCCCCAAGTGAGCGCGTCCCAGACGGCGGCGCAGGCCCTGCTTGGATTGTGCAAAGAAGTGCTCGATGACGTTGTTCGTACGCGCCACAAAGGCTTGCGCCCGGCCCGCGCTATCGCGCACGACCGGGTGCCCGCACAGCTGTTCGCCGTAGCGTTCCAAGTAGCTCAGCACGACGGCTTCCGGCTGGTCGGCGAGCAGCAGCCCCTGCGAGGCCTGCTCGCGCAGCTGTTGGTGGTAACGCTGCAGGTCGGCGGCAATCGCTTGCAGGCGCTGGGCGGCGGCCTCCGTTGAGAGGCCGGCAGTGGGGCCCGGGCGCTGTCCGCGCGGCAGTTCCTCGGGGGTCAACCGTAACACGTCCCGCAAGCGCTGGAAGGTGCTCTCAGCGCCCTCGAGGCGGGCCGCCACGCGGCCCTGAGGGTCGAGCATCTTGAGATCGGCAATGGCCAGCGAGACTTGGCGCAGAAGGCGTTGCTCGCGCTGCGTGCAGGGCTCGGGCAGGCGCCGCTGGCAGGCGGCGCGGAACTGCCCGCAGCGGCGGTACAAGTCGAGTTCTGGCAGTGCGAAGGGGTAGGGCGGATGCTTGCGGGCAGAGCCCTCCAACAGCCACAGCAGCAGGGCCGGCAGTTGCTCGCGGACACCCGCTGGCAGCTGGCCGGCCGGGCTCGGCCGGGTCGCCTTGAGCAACTCGCGCAGGCGCTTGCGCAAGCGGCTGCGGGTGAGCTGGCTGCGCAGCGAGGCATGGCTGTCGTCGAGCAGGCGGTGGCCGACGGCAGCTAGGAAATGGTAGTGGCAGAGCAGGTCGGGAACACCCTGCTGGCGGTAGTCGGCGACGGCCTTCTCGCCGCCGCTACCTAGGTCGCGCACAATCGCCAGCGGTTGGCCAAAGGCGGCCAGCGTGCGGTCGACGGCCGGACGGAGTTCGGACTCGTTCTCGGATGCGATCTTGACCGCGTGCAGAACCCAGTCGGTCCAGCCGTCCAAGCACACGAACGTGCCGCCCTTGCCGTGCTCGCAGGTGGCGTCGATATGCAGGGGATAGCCTAGCGGGCGGGCCGCGCGCAAGGCCGGGGCGCAGTGCCAATGCAAGCGTTCCAAGGCTTGCAGGAAGCGGTCGCACAGCGCTGTCAGAGAACCGTCCGAGAGCTGGATGCCTTGGCGGGCCAGTTCGGCGCGCATCTCTGCGCGCTGCAGGCGGCGCAGATAGCGCGCCAGCCCGACCCACACGAGCAAGTCGTAGCCGTAGCGCTGGCCCGGCGGGGCCAGGCGGGCCAGTTGCCGGCTGCCCACGCTCGGCTGGGACAGGCCGCAGGCCGCACAACGCTTGCGCACTTCGCGGGCGCGCAGTGGGCCGGCCGCGAGGGTGATCAGAACGCGGGTGTGACTGTTGGCAATCACCAGCGTCCGTCCGCAGCGTGAGCAGTGGAGTTGCTCGGCGACGAAATCGAGCGTCAGCGGCAGGCCTGCGCAGGTGCGGGCGAGGCGGGCGCTGTGCAGCTCGCTGCAAGCGGCCTTGCGGGCCTGTGCGCGGAGTAGGGTCAGCAGCGAGTAGGCCCCCCTTTTTGACCGTCCCCAGAGAGCTCGAAGCGCTCGAAGACGGCCTGCACGTGTGCCAGCCGGATGGGCGGGGAGTGAGCTTGCAGGCGCCGCGTGACCTCTTCCGGCTGGGCACCGTGATGGCGCACCAGCACCAGCAACACGGCGATGATCACGTCCGCAGGCAGTGTTTCCGCCAGCGCCGCGGCCCGGCTGGCAGCGCTGCGCGCCAGGCGTGAGCGCCACTGCTGCTGGCGGATCTGGGGATCGGCCGAGAGGTAGACAAAGACGCCCTCGAGGCGCTCGCGGCAAGCCTGCCCGCGGCGCACTGCGGAGAGCAGGAAGGGCTGCACGGGGACCTGTAGCAGGGCGCGCAGTTCCGAGTTGGTCCAACCCTGCTCGCAGTGGCCGAGCAGGTGGCGGACGGTGGCGGCCAAGGAGCCGTGGCGCGAGAAGTGCACGTCGCCGAGCGAGAGCAGGCCGAATTCGTCGAAGCGGTCGGGGTGGCGGTCGGTGTAGAACCGGCCGTTGTGGTTGTAACTGCGCCAGTGGCGGACTTGGGCGAGGTAGCGGAAGGTGGTGGCGCGGGAGGCGTTGCCGAGGGCGTCTTGCAGTTGGGCAAAGGTAACCGGGGCATGGGAAGCCAGCACCGGAGCGAGCAAGTCGGGGGAGCGGCGGGGCATCATGGGATAGTATATTCCAACTGGCTGCATGGTAGCTATACAGTCTCACTATTAAGCCGCAGACAGGGGTTGAGCAGGCGGCAGACGGGCTAAATCGGCAAGAAACGCCGGATTTGGGGGCGGAAAATGATACAGTATGCGGGCATCAGATACGTGTAAGCCCATCTATATCAACGATTTGCAACATCGGCAACCGAATTCTGACGCGGTAGAAGCTTGGTGAACAGATCCGCTTCGATCTTATCGAGATCCGAAAGAAAATTGACTGTCCGTTTCGAGTAAGTCCCGGGAGAGTTCGCCTCGCCAGCCAGAACACGGGACCACAAATCCTGCATTTGATTGTCAGACACAATACGAGACTTGTCTAAGAAGTTGACGATCCAATCGTCTTCGATGGAATCGGGCTTCGCGTTTTCGTCCAACCGAGGCAAGGCTTTAGCGGTAATGTCTTCCATGTTCTTCTGGCGTTGCCCTTCCTCCTCAATCCATCGTCGTGCGGCTCGTCGATGCAGGTCAGTTATTTCGATTTCAGATTGCGCCTGTGTCCTTGCTGCTTCAGCCTTCGCCTTGGCCACTCGTTTGATTTGGTAAGGCTCAAAAAGCACCCCTGCTGCATTCGATATCTTCTTTATCAAGGTATCGGCAGGCTCTGATAGCTTGCTCAGGTTTAGGAGAGAGATAGAAGTATCGGAAGGCATTGCAGTTCCCTAGGTCACAAATCTGCGACGATGGTCTGAGTCTCGACTCGTACCTAGATTTTCGAGCTTGGCTTTAACAGTAGCACGTATGGCATGCCCCAGCAGTTCTCAAAATAGGTGGTCTGAGCAAGGTATTGGGGTCATCTCGGACGGTCGCACTCGGCACGGACTGCTTGTGTGAAGCAAGCCAGGCCGCTGGGAATCGCCAGCAGAGGTCAGAGGGCGGTCTGCGAGAGGGGCTGGAGTCGGTTGGCGGGCCTGTCGACGCGCAGGTCTGGCGTGGGCTCGCGCAAGAGCCCGGCAGCGGGCGGACGGCAGGCACGGGGCGTTATTACGAGTGTTGAATTCCGGCTTATTCTGTCGAAAATCGGGATTTTTATCCCGAATTAAACTGCCGTAAAAAGTGATGGAAACCAGAATAATGTGAACACACACGAGCAGCCGAGCACGGCATAACCCCTTTGGCTCGCTGACGATATCACTGCCACTGTGCGGACTCCCTTCCGGCAGTAGCGGATTAGTGCGAGCAAGGAAATCCTACTGCCAGAATAATTCGGGTTTCAGCCGTCAAGATAAACCGGGCGTCAACAGACGGGGCAGGCGGGTGCGCCGGAACAGCCGGGGGTCGGCGTGGTGGGCTCAGGAATGGTCGTCAGCAGCGCGTCCCAGTCGGGGAACCAGAACATCTCCGACAGAACGCGGAGCTTGTCGAAGAAGCGGCTCCGGGTGCCAGCCTTGTCCCGGCAGCGCCGCCACAAGTCAGCAACGCAGTCCAGGACCGAGTGCAGTGCGAAGGCGAACAGGTTCAGCGTCGCGAGCAGATTGGCCAGACCCTGGCGGCCGTGCCCGAAATTGTGTTTGAGGTGGTAGCCCTGCCGCGCCAAGCAGTTGAAGCCCTCGTTCTCGACCTTCCACCTGGCGCGGCCCGCCCGCGCGATCGCAGCCACGTTGTCGGCGGTGACCTCCCAGCTGGTGAAGAACGAATTGTGATAGGTGCGCTCGCCGTTGCGGCAGATCTCGAAGTCGATCCAAGTGCCCTTGAGGGCATCGTGGCCGGTGCGCACGGGCACGTTGTTTCTCCACTGGTAGCGATGCTGCTCGACCTGCTGGCGCTGGTTGCGGGTGCGCACCCAGCCGGTGGACCAGATGCGGCGCTTGGGGAGCTGTTTGTATAAGGTCCTGTGGCTGCTGGGCTGACAGATGAACAGGAAGTCCGCGCCGAGTTCGGCGACGAGGCTACAGAGGGGCTGGCAGCAGTACAGATCGTCGCCGAGCAGAACCGGCCGGTAGGGCAGCAGAGCGGGGATGTAGGCGGGCAGCCAGCGCTTGGCAGCGTTGCGCTCGCAATCCTGCTTGCGCTGGTCTTGGTCAGCTCGGGCCGGTTGGCGGCGGGGTCGTGCTGGGGGTGGACGAATAGCGGCATGAGCGGCAGAACGCGGTTGTGGCCATCGGCGACGACGGTGGCCGAGAGCATGGTGTGAAAGAACTGCTTGGTTTTGTGCTTGCCGACATGGCGGGTCGAGCACTGCTCGCAATGGATGGATAGACTCATTACGTGCGGTTCGCCAGTACGGCCTCGTGACCTCCGCCACAGGCTGCTATGGCGTTCATCGCCTTGTAGCTTGGGAGTGCGTCAAGAACACTCCTCCCAACCCTCAATCAGGGTCTTCTGTCTAGTCTGAGGTACGCGGTGTCAGTTACCGCTACGGCAGACATGGGGTACGCCCACTCGCCTGCGCGGAGAGGCGTCGCGTTGCCGCTCGACGTCAATGCAGTCAACCAATGCCCGAGAGTGGGTGCTTGAGCACAATGGAAGGTAAGCGACGATGTAGAGCACCGTTCGACGCTCGTGTTCCAGAAGCTACTCTTGCCTAGGCCAGCGCACGGCTCACCGAGGGAACATAGCAGACCGGTGAATCTGGCAATACAGGCGTGACTGTCGAAAATCCCCGGATCGTCGGGCTGTAATGAGAATCATCACCAACACAGGCACTGATCGAGTGGTCGATATCGTCCGGCCCACGCTGCTGCCCAGTGGGAGACTCGACCTCGCCTCCCAAGCTCTGTCCCTCTTTGCCTTTGGTGAGATTGCCGGAAGTCTGACACACCTAGCAGGTGTGCGGCTCGTGCTGCCCAATGACGATACGGAGATCGGTCTACTGGGATCCAGTGCGGACCGGGCCGCGCGCAACCGGCTACAGGGCCGCTGGCTCGCCACCTGCTGTGCAGCCTGGATCGAGAAGGCGGCTGAGGTTCGAAGGGCAAACGGAGCGGTCCCTCAGGGGGCGATCGTGGTGCGCGACAGCGACGGCCGCGCTGACCAAGCCCTGCTCGGCTCATTCTCGTTCAGCACCGACGGGCTGGGTCTCGCACCGGGGAACACGCTCAATCTGATTCAGGCTTCTGAAACGCCCGAAGAATGTGATCGGCTGGGCTCGTGGTTCGACGCGCGATGGTCTGCGATGAGCGAAGGGAACGCTCCAAAACAGGATCTTGTGGCAGCGCTGCACGAGCTTGCGGCGCACCGCGCTCCGTCCACCATCTACGCGCTGATCTTGCACCACTTGTTCGGAGCGAAGGGCGACGAACTCGATGAAGAGCGGGTCGTCAGGTCGGCGACCGGGATTCGTGACACGGAAGTTTGGAAAAGACTGTTCAAGTTCCAGCGCGACGGTGTTGTCGGTGCCATCGACAAACTGGAGCAGTTCGGAGGCTGCATCATCGCTGACAGCGTAGGACTTGGAAAAACTTTCGAGGCGCTCGCGATAATCAAGTACCACGAACTACGTAACGACCGCGTCCTTGTGCTCTGCCCGAAGCGGATACGCGACAACTGGACGCTCTATTGCGCTAATGATCGGCGCAACTTCCTCGCAGGAGACCGCTTCAACTACGACATCCTCAATCACACCGACCTGTCCCGCGATGGCGGCTTGTCGGGCGATATCGACCTATCGCACGTCAATTGGGGCAACTACGATCTCGTCGTCATTGACGAATCGCACAACTTCCGCAACAAGCGTTCGCCGCGTCAGGGCGGCGAGACACGGTACGACCGGCTGATGCGGCGGATCGTCCGCGATGGCGTGAAGACCAAGGTCCTCATGCTCACGGCCACGCCTGTGAATAATCGATTGGCCGATCTGCGCAACCAGATCGCTTTCGCGACAGAGGGCAACGACAAAGCGCTCGCAGATCATGGCGTGGCCAGCATTGACGGCACGACCCAGCGTGCGCAGAAGCAGTTCAACCGCTGGCTCGCGCTCGACGAAGCCAAGCGTACGCCTAATCGCCTCGTTGACATGCTGGGGTTTGATTACTTCGCGCTGCTAGACCGTCTCACGATCGCTCGCTCCCGGCGACATCTGGAAAAGTACTATGGCGACAGCGAGGCCGGGCGCTTCCCGGAGCGCCTCAAGCCAATCAACGTAAAGCCTGATGTTGATCTCCAGGGAGAGTTTCCCTCTGTCCGTGAGATCAATTCGGAGATCCGCCGTTTGAGTCTTGCTGCCTACGCGCCGCTCCGCTATGTCCTGCCAAACAAGCGAGATGCGTACGACGAGAAGTACAGCACTAGGCTGAGCAGTGGCGGCGGGACCTTCCGACAACTGGACCGCGAGGAGAGCCTCGTCCACCTTCTCCGCGTGAACGTGCTGAAGCGAATGGAGAGTTCCGTCGCTGCGTTCGCCGTGACCGTGCAACGCCAGCTTGCCGATGTCGACGCGCTCTTGGCGCGCATCGATGACCAAGCAGGCGAGTTTGAGGAACTCGACATCGCGGACATAGACATCGAAGACTCTGCCTTCGAGAGCCTCTTAGTCGGTCGTAAGGTCAAGGTATTGCTTCAGGACGTTGACTTGGTCCGATGGCGGCAAGACTTGGTCGAAGACCGCAACAGGCTGGAGACGCTTCGTGCGGCCGCCGCACACGTGACTGCCGACCGCGATGCAAAGCTCACCGAGCTTCGCGCGACAATCGAGCGAAAATGCCGCGATCCGATCAACACCGGCAATCGCAAGGTCATCGTGTTCACGGCTTTTGCCGACACCGCGGATTATCTATACGACGCGCTCGCGCCATGGGCGGGTGAGCGTCTCGAACTGCAGACGGCATTGGTTACCGGCGGGGGGCGAAATCGGACAACCCTGTCTGGCCTGCGGCGCGACCTCGCATCCATCTTGACCGCTTTCGCGCCACGAACCAAGGAGCGTCCGGATGACCTAGCGTCCGAAGGCGAGATTGACCTTCTGATCGCTACCGACTGCATCTCAGAGGGCCAGAACCTCCAAGACTGCGACTGGCTTATCAACTACGACATCCACTGGAACCCCGTACGCATCATCCAGCGATTCGGACGTATCGACCGTATCGGATCGCCGAACGAACGCATTCAGCTCGTTAATTTCTGGCCCAACATGGAGCTTGAGGAATATCTCCGTCTGGAACAGCGCGTGAGCGGCCGCATGGTGCTACTCGACATTTCGGCGACCGGCGAGGAGAATTTGATCGAGCAGCAGGCAGGCGACCCAATGAACGATCTGGCCTACCGACGCAAGCAACTCCTACGGCTCCAAGATGCGGTGATAGATCTGGAGGACCTATCGTCGGGGGTCTCCATCGCCGATCTGACGCTAACCGATTTCCGGATTGATCTGGCGCAGTTCCGCCGAGCCTATGCCGACGGGTTGGATTCGATCCCATTGGGTGCGCAGGCGGTTACGTTCACGGCAGACGACGATATCCCGCCCGGTGTAATCTTCTGCCTGCGTGCCGAAGGAAGCGCAGCAGTGGACGGGTTTCAGCCCGCTTACCCCCTTGCGCCTCACTACCTTGTACATGTCGGCGAGGACGGATCGGTGCTCTTACCGTTCGCCCGGGCTAAGACAGTTCTCGACTGCCTCAAGCGGCTTTGTTTCGGCAAAAACACGCCCGACGCCCATGCCTGCGGTCGATTCGACGCCACCACTCATGGCGGTAGGGATATGAAGGCCGCGCAACGGTCGCTCGCTGCGGCCGTGACCTCGATCATTGGAGCGGGCGAGGAACGTGCGATCGCCAGCCTGTTCTCTCCGGGAGGGACACACGCGATGGCCGGGGAATTTGCTGGAATGGACGACTTCGAGGTGGTCGCCTTTCTGGTCGTACTGCCCGAGGACAACGAATGACGCCGTTCGATCCATTCGTGGCGCTCTCGCTTCCTCCTGACGCGCTAGTCGACCGTCGCGTGCCCAAGACGCTGCTGATCAAGAATGGTACGTTCGCCGCACCAGACCGGCGGCGCATCCAAGAGGGGATAGAGGAATTGAGATGGCTTGCGGTGCTCAAGCCGACGACGGTCGGTGTCGCCGAATATCGTGATCTCGATCGCGACTATCTGGAGATTGCAGTTCTGAAGGTCGATCTGCGTCCATCCGCACGTAGCGAACGCCTGGTTGAACTGATCCACCGCGCCGTCCCGTATCCGATGTTGTTGATCGCTTGGCAGGACGGGAGGCCCGAGCTTTCGCTCGCTCACAAGCGCCGGTCTCTGGGTGAATCGGACAAGACAGTGATTGAGAACGAAATCGTTATGGCGCGAGTCTGCGAGGATCCCGCCAACGAGTTGATCACATCGTTCCGGGACGCGCTCGCGCTGACAAGACAGCCGCGACACACGCTACACGCCCTGTATCAGGGCTGGATCGATTCTGTCCAAGCGTTTCATGCGGCAACGATCACTGGAACATTTTGCCTACCAGCCACGAGCACCTCGGCAGCCGAGAGGGAAGCGGCGCTTCGGGAATACCAGAGTCTTAGTGCCGAGATCGCTAAGATACGTTCCAGCGCAAGCAAGGAAACACAGATGTCCCGCCGAGCCGACATGAACATCAAGCTTGCCGACCTGCGCGCCCGGCGCGATTCCGCTCGTGCCAGACTGTGAAGGAGCGTTGTGTCATGGAGAAGATCCTCGCCAGTGAACCAGAAACCCGCTCGGCCGACATCGTCGCCGACAATCTTGAAAAGCTCAAGCGACTGTTTCCCGAGGCGTTTACCGAGGGCAAGGTGGATTTTGAGGTCTTGCGACAGCTGCTCGGCGGAATCGTGGACGAGCGCGAGGAGAAGTACGGCCTAGAGTGGTACGGTAAGCGCAAGGCTCGGCAGATCGCTCTCACACCCTCAACCGGAACTCTCCGCCCTTGTCCAGAGGACAGCGTCGATTGGGAGCAGACGCGAAACCTCATGATCGAAGGCGATAATCTTGAAGTGCTGAAGCTCCTCCAGAAGAGCTACGCTGGCAAAATCAAACTTATCTATATCGATCCACCCTACAATACGGGTAATGACTTCATATATCGCGACAATTATCGGGACAACATACAACACTATCTTGAATTGACAAACCAAACCGAGGGGAAAATTGGGATCTTATCCTCAAATACCGAGACCTCAGGCCGATTTCATACCAACTGGCTAAACATGATCTATCCGCGTATAAAGCTCGCTCGGTCCCTATTGTCATCCGATGGCTGCATATTCATTAGCACTGATGACAAGGAACTTGCGAATATTAGAAGTGTTGTTGCCGAAGTTTTCGGCGAAGAGAATTTCATCGTTCAAATTATCTGGCGTAAGCGTAGTACGCCACCGAATGACAAGATCATAGGAGCAAATCACGACTATATCCTTGCATATTCTCGTTCAAATGAGACGGCTCAATTGAATCTCAGAGAGCGATCACAGAAACAAGTATCTCGCTACAAGAACCCAGACAATCATCCGAAGGGCCCGTGGGCACCTGGTGACTTAATGGCAAACGTGAAGGGCGGACGCTATGTACCCTCACTACATTACCCAATCGTGAACCCCAAGACAAAAGAAAAACACTTCCCCTCCAACAATGGAAACTGGCGTTTCGCCGCCAGTAAGATGTCGAAGCTCATCGAAAATGATGAGATTTGGTTTGGTTCAAATTGGAAAGATAAGCCAAAACTCAAGCGTTTCTTGTGCGATGTAAAGAGCGGCGTAACATATCCATCTATCTGGGATTTTGTTCCTCTAAATACCGCAGGCTCAATGGAAATGAGCCATCTCTTTCACGATCCGACCGTATTTGAGAGTCCCAAGCCCGTGGGATTGATTCAAGAAATCGTGCGTTTAGCTTCTGATCGGTCGGGAATCGTGCTTGATTTTTTTGCCGGATCTGGTTCTACTGCTCACGCAGTAATGGCTCAAAACCTCGCCGATGGTGGTAGTCGCAGATACATTCTTGTACAGATCGCCGAGCCGCTTGATCATGTATACAAGCGTCAGAATGTTCCCGCTGAATTTTGCGAAAAACTAGGACTGCGAAAAAACATTGCCGAACTCACGAAAGAACGACTCCGTCGAACTGGCGGAAGAATCAAGGAAGAGAACACTGACCACACTGGCGATCTTGGCTTTCGCGTCTTTAGGCTCGACACATCAAGTATCCGTGCTTGGAACCCTAAGCCAGACAATCTGGAAGACGCACTGCTTTCCAACCTCGATCATGTCGAACACGGTCGAACGGAGCAGGACATCCTCTACGAGCTGCTTCTGAAACTCGGGCTCGATCTCTGCGTTCCCATCGAGACGCGGACTATAGCCGGCAAATCCGTGCATGCGGTTGGTGCCGGAACCCTGATCACCTGCCTCGACGAGGCGATCTCGAGCAGCGAGGTAGAGCCGCTAGCGCTCGGAATCGCTGACTGGCATGACATGCTTGAACCCGCTGGCGAATCCACTGTTGTCTTCCGTGACAGCGCTTTCGGAGACGATGTCGCCAAGACTAACCTCACGGCCATCTTGGAGCAGCGCGGTCTCGGGAATGTCCGAAGCTTGTGAACGCAACCAGAGCACAAGTGAGCATCATGGCCATGCGACACCACTACAGGAACCCTCCGGTCGAGGAGGCACTTTGCGAGTTTCGATTCGAGCCTGGGCGGGACTGGAATATCACGATTCCAGGAAGGCTGCAAACGGTTCTTGGGGATGCCTATTCCGGTAAGCCAAGAGAACAGAAGGCTATTGAAGTAGACCTAGGTGTGGGAGATGGCTTGCCTTCCGGCCTGCACTACCGGCAAGGGCTCGCCAAGGTTCAGTTGGTCACCACTGATGGAAAGCGCTTGGTAGGCGTTGGAAAAGATTCCCTCAGCATCCACATGCTTCGACCGTACCAACAGCAAGGCGAGGAATGCCGAGGAAGCTGGGAAAAATTCAAGGCACGGATATCGGAGGCACTTGATGCCTACTGGAAGGTTGCTAAACCCACGGGCGTTAAACGGGTCGGCGTACGATACATCAACAAGCTTGTGATACCTCGTGGCAGCGTAGAGCTTGAAGACTATCTTGTATGGGGCCTCCCTCAAACTGCGGCTCTGCCAGAAACCGTCAGCAACTTTGTGAGTCGTGTGGAGTACGCTTTCCCTGATCCGGTGCGTCTTATCCTGACACTCGGCACGGTCCCGGCCTCGCGGGAAGGTGTGCAGGAGTTCTTACTCGACCTCGATGTGATCCGTGAGGATGCCAAACCATTGAATCAACAGCAGGCACTTTCGGCAGTTGAAGAGTTGCGTGCTAGGGAGCGCAAGGTGTTCGAATCCGTCATCACAGACACTGCGAGGAAGCTATTCGATGCGGATTGAGTCGAGATATCGTGCCCCTCGCACAACTTGGAAGGCCGATCAAGCTACCTTCGCAGCGATGGATCAATCACATAATTCACCGAGTGATTCTCAACTCGTAGCACTCGGATTGGATTCGCTTGCTACGCTGCCTGAGGCGGCCATCTTGAGGATGGCTACGCTCGCGGTCAGATACGGTGCGTACATCCGGTCCGATGCAGTGAGCCAAGCGGTGTGGTCGCCTCCGACCAGTGATCCGGGTGCCCCGCCAGATATCTTGAGCTACGTGCTGACCACTGACGAACATCCTCCTGTGGGTCCGATGGCCCGTGTGCAGTTGGAGCGGCAGTTGCAGAATGCCTTCGAACACGAACCATTAGAAGACGGAATCCTGCATTCCGCCGAGGGCCTCATTCAAGATGCGTTGCAATCACCGCACCAGCGGGACGTGTTGGAGTCGCTGCGGTTGTTCGCACTAGACGCAGATGACCCTGTATTTGCTGCATCCACTCTTCGCTGCCTTGCACGCGTGCAGAACTTGGGCGTCCCAGACTGGAGAGCCGAGCTCGTCCGAGAGGGGCTGATGATGGACAACATCCAGATGCGGGATGCGGCGATTCAAGCGGCGGAAACTTGGGGAGACAAGGAAATGTTAGGGATTCTCCAAGCGCATGCCGAGTCCAACAGTTGGCTTCGCGGCTACGTCGAAGACGTGATCAGCGATCTCAGCGAGTGATTGATGGCAATGTTCGTGGCGCGCAAGATTTCGAGGGCAAAGTGGGAGAAGCGTCCCGAGTTCGCTGAAGGCGAAATCCCGGCGGATGCGGTGACCACGGACCTTCGGACCAAGCAAAATGCACTCTCGTTCTGGCGTTGCGGTGGCGGCGGGACTGCCGATGTAGAAAACGTGGCTCTCGCAATTGCAGCGGCGGCGGATCGCATCGATAAAGTCGAGGTGGTGTGGCTGGCCGCCGAGAAGCTCTTGGAAGATAGCCAGACGTTTGAGGGCTGCCCAGGCAGAACGCCGGTTGCTGATCTTGCGGATAGCCATGTGGACCTGCGCAGACTTGATCTCGTGCGGCTTGGGCAACTCGCAGACCGCGTAGTGGAAGCTCTAGGGGAAGGATGCTACCAACGACTAACTAAGGCGCGGGTAAAGAGCCTTCTGAGAAATGCTGTGCTGCAGAATCGCGTCGATCCCGAGCAGCTCTCACAAAACGTTCGAGAGGATCTGACCTCCTAGAGAGGGAAACCAATGCACAGCTACGAGGTCATTCCCTACTGGAGCGACAAAGATGAAGCGTTCATTGCCGAGGTGCCCAGGTTGCCTGAATGTGCGGCGCATCGCGACGATCACGAATCTACTTTGCGGAACATCACCGACGCGATGCAATTCTGGATCGAATGGGCGGAGGCGTTGGCACGTCCTGTCCGACAGCCTGAGGGCGAATGCCTGATGCTTGCTTGACCGCAAGCTGCACAAACCACAGCGACACCTATTCCGACCATGATGAAGCTTCGTTTCGAGCCTGACCTCAATTTTCAGTTGCAAGCAGTGGACGCAGTCTGCGGCCTGTTCCGAGGACAAGAGGTCTGCCGGACGGAGTTCACGGTCACACGGGATCGGGTGGACACGCAGGAAAGTATGGCTTTTGCTCAGAACGATCTCGGCATTGGCAACCGGCTGACTCTGCTCGACGATGAGATTCTCGCAAACTTGAAAGACATCCAACTGCGCAACGGCCTGCCGCCGTCCGAGTCCATGGACTCGGGCGACTTCACAGTGGAGATGGAGACCGGAACCGGCAAGACCTACGTTTATCTGCGTACAATCTTCGAACTGAACAAGCGCTACGGCTTCACCAAGTTTGTCATCGTCGTGCCGTCGGTCGCGATCAAGGAAGGCGTCTACAAGTCTCTCCAGATGACAGACGACCACTTCCGTGCGCTATATTCAGGCACGCCGTTCGATTATTTCCTCTACGATTCTGCGAAGCTCGGCCAGGTTCGCAACTTCGCCACTAGCCCGCAAATCCAGATCATGGTGGTGACGGTCGGTGCCATCAACAAGAAGGACGTCAACAACCTCTACAAGGACAGCGAGAAGACGGGGGGAGAGAAACCGATCGATCTCATCAAGGCCACCCGACCAATTCTGATCGTGGACGAGCCCCAAAGCGTGGACGGTGGCCTCGCAGGGCGAGGCAAGCAAGCCCTCGACGCGATGAACCCGCTGTGCACGCTGCGGTACTCGGCGACACACGTGGACAAACATCACATGGTCTACCGACTCGATGCCGTTGATGCATACGAACGCAAACTGGTCAAACAGATCGAGGTGGCCTCCGCCAACGTCGAAGACGCCCACAACAGGCCCTACGTCAGGCTGATCTCTACAAGCAACAAACGCGGCGTCTTCACCGCTAGGGTCGAAGTCGATGTGCAAGTCGCCGGACGTGTGCGGCGCACCGAAAGGGCGGTCCACGATGGCGACGATCTCGAACAGGAGACTGGCCGGGCGGTCTATCGGAATTGCCGCATCGGAGAGATAAGGATTGGGAAAGGAAACGCTTTCGTCGAACTGAAAGTGCCGGGCGGCGAACACTTTCTCCGAGAGGGCGAAGCCTATGGGGATGTGGACGCCTCAGCCGTCCAGCAGCAGATGATACGACGGACCATTCGCGAGCATTTTGATAAAGAGAAACGCTTGCGCCCACAGGGGATCAAGGTCCTCAGCCTCTTTTTCATCGATTCTGTGGAGCGCTACCGCCGCTATGACGAGGCGGGTAAACCGTGCAAAGGCGACTATGCCCGGATGTTTGAGGAGGAGTACCGGCGCCTCGCTCGCCATCCCGACTATGTTTCGCTGTTCGACGAAGTGGATCTCACAGCGGACGCCGTGGATGTCCACGATGGCTATTTTTCGATCGACAGGAAGGGCGGCTGGACGGATACCGCCGAGAACAACCAAGTCAATCGTGACAATGCCGAGCGCGCCTACAACCTCATCATGAAGGAAAAGGAAAAGCTACTGAGCCTCAACGAGCCGCTCAAGTTCATCTTCTCCCACTCAGCATTGCGCGAGGGTTGGGACAATCCCAATGTCTTCCAGATCTGCGCTCTGCGCGATATCCATACCGAGCGTGAACGGCGGCAGACCATCGGACGAGGCTTGCGTCTTTGCGTTAATCAAGACGGCGAGCGCTTGCGGGGCTTCGAAGTGAACACGCTGACGGTAGTTGCAAGGGAGAGCTACGAGGAGTTCGCGGAGAACCTTCAACGCGAGATCGAGGAAGATACCGGAATCCGCTTCGGAGTCATCGAGCCACACCAGTTCGCACAAATTCCAGTTGTCGATGATCGTGGATCACAGACCGTCCTTGGGTTTGACAAGTCACAGGCCCTGTTCGACCATCTGCAGGCTGAGGGCTACCTCGATGCAAAAGGGCGAATACAGGACTCTCTACGCAATGCGATCAAGGCCGATAGTTTTGCTGTCCCTCAAGGATTTGCCGAGCAGCGCACGGGCATCGGTTCCGTCTTGCGCAAATTCACTGGTCGCTTGGAAATCAAGAATGCGGACGAGCGCCAAGCCGTCCGCCCGCGCCAAGCTGTACTCGAGAGCTCAGAGTTCAAGGCGTTATGGGACCGCATCAAGCACAAGACTACCTATCGCGTGGCCTTCGACAACGAGGCCCTACTGGAAAAATGCGCCGCTGCGTTGCGCGACGCACCATCAATCCCCAAGACCCGGTTGCAATGGCGCAAAGCCGATATCGCCATCGGTCAAGCGGGCGTGGAGGCAACCGAGGTTGCCGGGTCGGCGACCGTCGTTCTAGATGAGACCGACGTCGAACTGCCCGACTTGCTCACAGAACTTCAGGACCGGACACGGCTCACTCGGCGCAGTATCCATAGAATTCTTGTCGAGAGTGGGTGTCTCGACGATTTCAAGCGGAATCCGCAGCAGTTCATTGAGATTGCAGCGCAGGCCATCAATCGCTGCAAGCAACACGCGCTGGTAGACGGCATCAAATACCAGCGAATCGGGGATGAGTCCTACTACGCTCAGGAACTTTTTGAGCAAGAAGAGCTCACCGGCTATCTCAAGAACATGCTCCATGCCAAGAAATCGGTCTATGAGAAGGTCATCTACGATTTCGGCACCGAGGCACGGTTTGCAGATGACCTCGAGAAAAACACCGCCGTCAAGGTGTATGCCAAGCTTCCCGGTTGGTTCAAGGTGCCCACGCCGCTTGGGACCTACAACCCTGATTGGGCTGTTCTGGTCGACACCGATGCGGGGGAACGGCTGTACTTTGTCGTCGAAACGAAAGGGAGCGCATTCACGGGCGACCTCCGTCTCACCGAAGCCGACAAGATCAAATGCGGAAGGGCTCATTTCAAGGCGATTGCAGTCAAAGAATCCCCCGCCCGATACAAGATTGCTACCAGCGTTAGCGAATTCCTGGCGGATGCGGGTGCAACTCAATCGGTACCGGTTGGTTGATCTTCCATGTCGTCCACTGCTGATTCTCTGGCCGGGAGGCCCCGGGCAGTTACCCGCCCGTGGCTCCTACAGATCCAAACTTACCCAATTCGAGCGTCTAGCTCCTCGGGCTATGGGTTCGCTACGCGTCGGTAGATGCTGTGGACCACACGTAGCAGGGTAGTGGGAAGACCTTGGTCAGACGACGGAAGCGCGGTCCCAGTTCAGTCGCGTGCGCCACGAGCGGCGCTTCAACCACCCGCGCCATGTTCGTCCGACCTCGTGGTGAAACCGTCCGGAAGCGCGTGAGTTTCAGTTCTCTGTAATGCCATAGTAGGCATAGTAGCCTCGTAGCTTGCGTCCCAAGGTCGCCTGCTTCTCAACCAGTGACCTGTGTCGGTGCCTGCGGCACCACTGGCTGACCGCTTCCACAACTCGGGTGAACCGGTTCCGATCTGTCTTTCGTTGCGCCACAATGCGCCCCTTGTGGGAGCGCCACCAGTTGCCGGTGAAACCCAACAGATTGACGCTGCGCTCAAGTTGCGAGCCGCCTCGCGCTGTCTGCAGTGGCCTCCGAAAGTCCACCAAGCGGGGCGAGTCCGCCCGAACCGATTGGCAGGTGTCTGCTAGGATTGCAACTCGGCGCTCTTATGGGCGGGTCCGGCTGTTCCTAGGATGTTACACGAGTCCAGTTTCGGTATTCGGACCTCCGACGACTTCCTGCACAAGATGGTCATCCCACAGTACGAGGATTTCACGGCGGACAACGCCTCCTCACGCCATGCCTTGCTCACGCTTATCTTGGCGTACCACATGTACGAGTGGGCCCACGGGAGACCGTTCACCGAGGAGCACTTTCGGAAGAGGTACCCGGACAAGGTGGAGACGGTCGATCTTTTCAAACTGGCAGGAGCGATCAGTAACGGAACCAAGCACTTCGCCTCAAGGGCCAAGACCAGCACGGGGGTCGGTTACTCCAGCAAGTATTCAGAGGCGTACGAGCGTCCCCTAAACGTGGAGTTCCCGTCGAACACAGCCCACGCACCGCATTCCGGCCGACGCATCTCCGCGGACCGTCTGTTGAGAGACCTGGTAACGTTCTGGAAAGACCACTTCCCTGCGAACATTCGCAATGAGTGAGGTGCCATAGGACATGTAGGGGTGGGACTCGAACCCGCATCTAGTCCTTCGGCAGCGGATCGCTCTCTCCAATGGAGCTATCATGCCCCAGCCCTAGACCTAGCGCCGGTGAGCGGGAATCCCGATAACGTGCTAGAGATTGCCCATCATTCCCGGAAAACGGGTCAACACCAATTCACGGTGCTACCCCAGATTGCACTTCAAACTAGAGTGCGCCATATATAATGTTGGTCGCATGGCACATAGCCGGGTATCCAATTCAGTGTTCGTCTTTGCCGCCTTGGTCGCCCTGCCGCTGCCGGGCAACGCCAAGGTTGACTACCAAGCGGACGTGCGGCCGCTGCTTTCCGACAAGTGTTTCCAGTGCCACGGCCCTGACGCGGCAACAAGGACGGCGGACCTGCGGCTGGACCGCCGGGAAGGCCTATTCGGGCACCGCCCGAACGGCACTCCGGTGATTCCGGGAGACCCCGAGTTAAGTCTGGTGTTCCAGCGCATCACACACTCCCAGGCCGCGCTGCGCATGCCGCCGGAGTACTCGCACAAGTCTCTCGAACCCGCAGATATTGACACCATCCGCACATGGATCGAAGAGGGTGCCGAGTGGACCGGGCACTGGGCCTTTGAGATCCCGAAGCGCCCGGAACTGCCCGCCGTGGGCGATGCGGACTGGGTGCGCAACTCGATCGATCGCTTCGTGCTGGCACGCCTGGAGGAGGAAGGGCTTGCGCCTGCGCCGGAAGCGGACCGGCGCTCGCTGGCGCGCCGCGCCGCCCTAGACATCACCGGCCTGCCCCCGAGCCCGGAGATCGTGGACGCCTTCGTGGACGACGACCAGCCGGGCGCCTACCAGCGCTACCTTGACGTCCTGTTCGCCGCCAAGAGCTACGGCGAGCACCGCGCTCGCTACTGGCTAGACGCCGCGCGCTATGCCGACACACATGGCATCCACATCGACAACTACCGCGAGATGTGGCCCTACCGCGACTGGGTGATCAACGCGTTCAACCGCAACCTGCCCTTCGATCAGTTCACGCTCGAACAAGTCGCGGGTGACCTGCTGCCGAACCCGACGATGGACCAGCTGATCGCCTCCGGCTTCCATCGCTGCAACGCCACAACCAATGAGGGCGGTGTCATCCCCGAGGAGTACGAGGTGATCTACGCCAAGGACCGTGCCGACACCACAGGCACGGTCTTCCTCGGCCTGACCGTGGGCTGCGCAACCTGCCACGACCACAAATTCGACCCGATCACGCAGCGGGACTTCTACGCCATGACGGCGTTCTTCCGTAATACGACGCAGTACGTGATGGACGGCAACATCTCCGACACTCCGCCGTTCATCATCGTGCCGACCGACGAGGACCGGCCGGTCTACGACGAGTTGCGCAAGACCGTGCGCACGGCTAGGGCCGAGTTGCTAGCCGCTACGGAGAACCCCGGCAAGGACTTCGAAGATTGGCTCGCACAAGGCGGATACCGCGGCTTGCAAGACCCGCTGGCGACCGCGGATGCCCCGTTACAGGTCAGCCATGATCGGATCGTTCACGATGGCACCGACGGTGCCCTAGAACTGCCAGAGGGTGTGTCGATCGGGGAAGGCCCTGCAGAGAATATCCAAGCACTCGAGTTCGACGGTCTGGGCTTCGTGGAGGTACCGAACTCCGGCATTCGAAAAGACCAGCCCTTCTCACTGGCCTTTTGGGTGCGCCATCCCGAAGAAGCCGGCAGCTACGTTGTCCTGAGCCAGACCGACCCGGAGAACAAGTTGCGAGGCTGGAAGGTGACGCTCGGCGGACGGGAGATCATCTTCAGCATGACCGCCGCCAAAGAGGACGAGGACGAGGACGAGGCTTCGGACGAGGACAAGACTTCCAGCATTGAGATCCGACCCAACAACCAGTACCAGCTTGAGCCTGGCACGTGGCGACATGTCACTGTGACCTATGACGGTTCGGGCGAACGCGCGGGCCTGAGCATCTACTACAACGGCGAGCGGATGCCGTTCCAGGGCAGCGAGTACTTCGCCAAGCTAGAAGGCCTGGTGGCCTCCGACCGGCCAATGCTACTCGGTCGCGGGTTCTACAAGGACGACGAGGAAGTCAAGCCGCGCGGGATGTCGGGGGGTGCGATCGCAGACGTGCGCCTGTACGACCGCGAACTCAGCGTGGAAGAGGCCAACGTGGTGGCGAACTGGCCGACCTTGGAAGCGGCGCGGTCCAAGGCACCCGCAAAGCTCAGCGATGAAGAGGAGCGCGTGCTCAGCCTGCACTACCTCAATGTCCACGACGAGCAATACCGCGAGCGCTTCCTAGCAGCTAAGGAGGCCGAGCGCGGCATCCGGGAGGTGCGTCGACGCGGCGCGGTTACGCACGTCATGCAGGACCGCGACGACGGCGAAGCGGCCGCCCACATCCTCTTCCGGGGGATGTATGACCAGCGGCAAGACAAGGTGCCCGCCGCAACGCCGGGCTTCCTGCCGTCACTCGAAGACTCGGGACGGGTCAACCGTCTGCACTTGGCGCGGTGGCTGATCGACGACGCCAACCCGCTCACCTCGCGCGTGGCGGTCAACCGCTTCTGGCAACAGGTGTTCGGGGAGGGCTTGGTGCGCACAAGCGACGATTTCGGAGCCCAAGGTGAGTCGCCTTCGCACCCAGACCTGCTGGACTGGCTCTCGGTGGAATTCCGCGAAAGCGGCTGGGACACCAAGCAGCTCCTGCGCACCATGCTGTCGTCGGCGGCGTATCGCCAGTCAGCCGAAGCTGACGAAACCAAGATCGGCAAGGATCCCGGGAATCGGCTGCTTTCGCGCGGGCCTCGCTTCCGCATGGACGCTGAGATGCTGCGCGACTTCGGCCTCGCCGCCACAGGCATTCTTGTAGAGAAGATCGGCGGCCCGAGCGTGAAGCCCTACCAGCCGGACGGAGTCTGGGAGTCGGTTGCGATGCTGGGCAGCAACACGCGCTTCTACAAGCGCGACGAGGGGGACAAGCTCTACCGGCGCAGCCTGTACACCTTCTGGAAGCGGGCCGCACCGCCAGCTTCGATGCAGATCTTCAACGCTCCCACCCGCGAGCACGCCACAGTGCGGCGAGAGCGCACCAACACGCCTCTACAGGCGCTGGTGACTATGAATGATCCCCAGTTCGTAGAGGCTTCTCGTTTCCTAGCCCAATCAGCGCTCAAGCAAGCGCAGCCCGAGTTTGCCTCTCGGCTGAACTTCCTGACCAAGCGCCTGCTCTCGCGGGAGTTCAGCCAACATGAGCGGGCGGTGGCCGAGAAGAGCTTTGTGGACTTCCTGCGCCACTACGAAGAGGATTCCGAGGACGCGGGCAAGCTGCTGGCGACCGGCGAGGTGCCGGTGGACGAGGATCTGCCTGCTCCGGAACTGGCCGCGTGGACCATGATGGCCAACCAGTTGATGAACCTCGACGAGGCGTTGAACAAGTAATAGTACGGCGATTCGAAGCCGATGGAGGGACTAGTCATGAACCCAGTACGAGAGGCGATCCAAACCGAGACGCGCCGGCAGTTCTTCGCGCGCCAAGCGAAGGGGATCGGCGGCATCGCGCTTGCCAGCCTGATGGCCGACGAAGCGCGCGGCTCGGACAGCGAGCGCATCGGCGGCCTGCCGAACCTGCCCCACTTCGCGCCGACCGCCAAGCGCTGTATCTACCTGCACATGATGGGCGCGCCGCCCCAGATGGACCTGCTGGACTACAAGCCGGCCATGAAGGACTGGTACGACAAGGACTTGCCGGAGTCCATCCGCCAGGGCCAGCGCCTGACGACCATGACCTCCGGCCAAGCGCGCTTCCCGATCGCGCCATCGGTGTTCGAGTTTTCGCAGCATGGCCAGAGCGGCGCTTGGATCTCCGAGCTGCTTCCATTGACCGCAAGCATGGCGGACGACATCTGCGTCATTCGCTCGATGAACACCGACGCGATCAACCACGAGCCCGCGATCACCTTCATCCAGACCGGCCGCGAAGTAGCGGGGCAGCCCTGCATCGGCTCGTGGATCTCCTACGGCCTGGGCAGTCTCAACGCCGACCTGCCGACGTTCGTAGTGATGAACGCCGAGCGGAGCCATCCCAAGGCCGGCCAGCAGGCGATCTCGGCCAAGCTGTGGAGCTCTGGGTTCCTCTCGCCTGAGTACGCGGGCGTGGGCCTGCGTGGCGGCGGCGAGCCGGTGCTCTTTGTCAACAACCCCGGGGGCGTCACCAAGACCGTCCGGCGGCGCATGCTGGACGGGCTGGCCGAACTTAACCAAATGCAGCACGAGCGCATCGGCGATCCGGAGACGCTGGCGCGCATCGAGCAGTACGAGATGGCATTCCGCATGCAGTCCTCAGTGCCTGAGATGAGCGACCTGTCGTCAGAGCCCGATAGCACATGGAAGCGCTGGGGCGAAGAGGCGCGCCAGCCCGGCAAGTTCCAGAACGCGGCCCTGATGGCCCGGCGCCTGGTCGAGCGAGGCGTCCGCTTCGTGCAGATCTACCACCGGGGCTGGGACGTGCACGGGGACGCGCCGATCGTGTTGCCCGCACAGGCCCGCGAAGCCGATCGCGGGGCTTGGGCGCTGATCCAGGATCTCAAGGAGCGCGGCCTGTTCGACGAGACGCTGGTGATCTGGGGCGGCGAGTTCGGCAGGACGATCTACTCGCAGGGCGAGCTGACTCCGACCAACTACGGCCGTGACCACCACCCGCGCTGCTACAGCCTGTGGATGGCGGGCGGCGGCATCAAGGGCGGGATGGTGTACGGGGAAACCGACGAGTTCTCATACAACATCGTCAAGGACCCGGTGCATATCCACGACTACCAGGCGACGTTGATGCACTTGTTCGGAATCGACCACGAGCGCTTCACCTACAAGCACCAAGGCTTGGATGCCAAGCTCACCGGCGTAGAGCAGGCCCACGTGGTGAAGTCCATCCTGGCTTGAGCCGAGGGCCTATAATCGGACACAGGGTCGGGCGTCCGGGCAGTCGCGGTGCCTTCGGGCAGCGAGGAAAGTCCGGTCTCCGCAGGGCAGCGTGCCGGCTAACGGCCGGGCGACATCCCCGGAAGAGGGTGTCGACGGAAAGTGCCGCAGAAAAGATACCGCCCCGGTTCGCCGGGGTAAGGGTGAAATGGTGCGGTAAGAGCGCACCGCGTCCCGGGCAACCGGGATGGCAGGGCAAACCCCACGCGGAGCAAGGCCAAATAGGGGACGATGCGGCGGCCCGCCGCGCTTGAGTTCCGGGTAGGTCGCTAGAGGCGTCTGGCAACAGGCGTCCCAGATGAATGGCTGCCGCCCGTCTGCCGACGGGAACAGAAACCGGCTTACAGGGCGTCCGACCCAGCCCTCGACGAATCGCGCAGCCAGCGCAAGGCATGCCCTGATCTGTGGGATGCGCTAGATGGAATCCGGCCCGGCGACCAAGTCACCTCGCAAGACGGTCACCGCCTGCCCGGACAGCCTGACCCGCTCGCCGCACACCACCACCTTGACGAGCCCGCCACGTTCGGACGCTTGCCATGCTGTGAACGCGGCCTGTCCGAGCCGACGCTGCCAGTACGGCCCCAAGCAACAATGGGCGGACCCTGTGACCGGATCCTCGCCAATTCCGGTTCCCGGGGCGAAGAAGCGCGACACAAAATCGAAGCCATCGCTGTCGGCCAAGGCGGTGACGATGATACCTCGGGTTTGAATCTCGGAGAGGAGCCGAGAATCGGGGGCCAGATTCCGGACGGTGGCTTCTGAATCGACCTCTACTAGGTAGTCAAAACGGTTGCGGCCAACGTAGACCGGATCGGCGCCGAGTCCCGCAGCGAGCTCAGCAGGCGCAGCCGCTGGCTGATCCGGTTCGGATGGGAAGTCCATCTTTATCCATCCGTCGCAGAGGGTCGCGGACAACCTGCCAGAACGGGTGTGAAAGACGGCTTGCGAGCCGGCAGGGAGATGTCCGCTCTCCCACAACACGTGGGCACTGGCGAGCGTGGCGTGGCCGCAGAGGTCGACCTCGACGGCTGGGGTGAACCACCGGAGGTCGAATGAGCCATCGTCTCGACGAACCAGAAACGCAGTCTCCGAAAGGTTCATCTCGCGCGCCACATGCTGCATCCATGCGGCGGCGGCCGGGCGAGGCAACAGACAGACTGCGGCCGGATTGCCGCCAAAGGGCTGGCCGGTGAAGGCATCGACCTGCGTAATCGTCAACGACAAGGCTCTTTCTCTGCTGTCAGGATACGGCAGGCGACTCAGATCTCCAGAATTGCCAGAGATGGCCCAGATCGACGAGCCCCGCCTGTCTGCCGAGTGCGAGCACAACTGGCCTTCGGAGTGTGTTTCCGCCGGAGGCAGGCGGCCGACCGCAACCGCAATGTCTCCCTACAGGGTGATGCGGGGATTGTCCAGTTCTTGTGACGAACGCCGGAGGTGTCGCGGCGAACAATGAAGCTATAGTGTTGGAGACTCCCGCCACCTCAGCGAAACTTGGCGTTCAGGCTTGAGCGGGTGATTGAATCTCAGGCTATCCGTGCGGGGGTCACTTCCATGAGCATTCGAACTCTCCTAAGCGTCTTATTCCTCTTGCTGATTACGTGGGCATCAATGGCTCAAAGAGACCGCGCCGACGCGTTCCAGGTCAGTCGTGAGAACGTCGACCAAATGCCATCCGGCAAGGAGGCTGACGGCCTGCCGGGCGACTTCGTCCTAAGGAATGACAAGATTCATGCCCTCGTGTCGGGCGCTCAACCCTTCCGACGCGCCAACATGACGACGGACTACCGCTCAGTTCTGCAGGGCTGCCTGTACGACCTGGACTTGCGGGATGCGGGCAACGATCAGCTCACCGCTCTCCGCCCAGGCGGGGAATCGGGCTATCTCTCCCGGGTCGCAATCGTCGACGACGGTTCGGGCGGCGCTGCCGTTCTGGAGGCAGTGCGCACGGCGGCGGTGGGGGACGGGCTCTACTCGCGCCACGAATACAGGTTGGAACCGGACTGGCAGTTTCTGCTGGTGACCTCGGCCTATGAGAACGATTCGCAGGAAGCCGCCTCGATCGCCCCGGCACCTATGTGGAAGGGGCTCGAGAACGAGCAAACTGTCAACGGCATCATGATCGGCGACAGCATCGACCCGTTCGACAAGAGGGCGTACGCGGTCGCAAGCGCCGATGCACCAACCATGCCCACTGAGAGAACCTTGGAACCGGGGGAAAAGCAGACATTCAGAATTCGCGTCGCGGTAGGCGATTCGCCCTTGGCGGCGTTCGGCGTGCTGGCGGCGGAACAGGGGCCGACGGGCGAGGTTGAGGGGACCATCACGGACACCGCCGGCAAACCCGCCATCCACGGCGCGCTCGCAGTCTCAGTGGCCGGCGAGTGGGTGTCACAGTACCCGGATTCGCAGGGCCGCGTTGCCTTCCGCCTGCCCGTGGGAAGCTACGACGTCCAGTTCCGGGATATTGGCCGCGACCTAGTCGAGAGGACGATCTCGGTGCAGCGGGGCAAGACGACCCGTCTCGACCTGGAGGTGCCCGCAGCAGCGACCGTGAACGTCTCGATTCGTGATGCGGACGGCAACCCGTCGCCGGGCAAGGTTCAGTTCATCGGAGTGGACGGGACCGAGACACCGAACTTCGGCACGGACTACCGGGTCCACGGGGGCAACCACCAGTATCAAACCCATGACGGACGGGTAACGCAGCAGGTGCCACCGGGCAACTACCTCTTGCGGACGACGCTTGGACCGGAATACGACCTTGCCGAACGCCGCATCGAGGTGAGTCCGGGAGAGACTGCGGACGTCGAAGTCGATTTGGAACGGACGGTCGACACAAAGGGCTGGATCAGCACCGACTACCACGCCCACTCGACGCCAAGCGGGGACAACTACTGCAACACGAGGGATCGGATCATCAATTTTGCGGCGGAGCACATCGAGTTCGCGCCAACCACCGAGCACCAGCGCCTGTACGACTGGTCTTCCCAAATCGAGCAGCTTGGATTGTCCGACAGGATCAAGACGGTTCCCGGGATCGAGCTAACGGGGAGCGGTCAGCATTTCAACTCCTTTCCGAT
The DNA here is from genome assembly GCA_965207255.1 of Bryobacterales bacterium. Taxonomy (GTDB): domain Bacteria; phylum Acidobacteriota; class Terriglobia; order Bryobacterales; family UBA6623; genus VXMF01. The sequence continues at coordinate 6,589,126 of OZ242276.1, forward strand.
CAAGCCGGATCCGCTGGCACAGAACGGGGGTGCGCCCTTGTGGCACTTTGATCCTCGCATCAACGCGATCACCCTCAGGAACTGGGGCACGCCCACGCTGGCAGGCGGATCTCGGATTGATCCCGCTCCGAACGCCCGAGATCGCATCCGTCTCTTCGGCGGCGGGCCGGATCGCTGGGTGCAGGCGAATCATCCCGATGTCGGAGGCGTATTCTTCGACAGGAACCGCGACGGCGTCGAGGACGGCGGATTCGTTGGTTTCGAAACGCTCATTGACGCGGCCGAGGTGTGGAGCGCGGAAATTCTGAACTTGAATCCCAGATACAACACCCGAGAAGGCGCGAATCGTACGTTCGGATGGTTGCAAATGCTGAACCAGGGCCGTCGCGTTTGGTGCGTCGCAGTCAGCGACGCGCATCGTATCTTCGGGAACGGAGTCGGCGGATGGCGAACCTATGTGCCGAGTTCTACCGACAGGCCGGGGGAAATCGACCACGAAGAGATCATCCGAAACTCCAAGGCCGGGCGCATGATGATCACCAACGGACCGTTCCTAGAGGTAACGACGGCCGATGGCCTGCCGATCGGGTCGACCATAATCGGCGAAGGATTCGTCGATCTGCAGATCCGGGTCCAGACGCCGAATTGGATGGAAATCGACCGCGTGCAAGTCTTGGTGAACGGACGCCAACCGGAGCAGTTCAACTTCCGCAGGGCAAAGAACCCCGGGATGTTCAAGGAAGGAACTGTGGGCTTTGAGGAGACTGTGCGAGTGACGCTGCAGCAGGACGCCCACCTGATTGTGGTGGCCATCGGGGAGGGCTCCAACATTCAACTGGGCTGGGGGCTCAATCCATATGGAGAGATGCATCCGGTCGCCTACACGAATCCGATCTTCGTGGACGTGGACCGAGACGGATTCGAAGCCAACGGGGACACGCTCGGACATCCGCTGATGACCTCGCCGCGCACCGACTGAACTTCCGCGAGCGCTCCCTAGTCCTCGATCCAGACAGGGCTCGACCAGCCGATTTCGCCATCGTCCTGCGTCACACGAAGGTAGTAGAAGCTTGGCCCGTCGAGGGGCTGCTGGTCTACGAATTCGATAGAAGCGACGGATCCGCCCGGCGACGTGGAATACACGAATTCGTTGCTCCGGCAAATCTCGATTGAATGAATCGGCTGCGGGGACCGCACGTCAGCAGTGATCGTGACTGGGCCGCCGCTCTGCGCGACCTCCCCAATCAAGTGGCCGTTCACCCGAAAATCGATCTGGATCCTGGCCGCTGTCGTGCCAAACGTCCTCCGGGCCCGAATCCCTTCCAATATGGCAGCGCGAGTCTTGTCCCTAGCCCAGACGGCCGCCTTGCCAAGGCCTCCGCCGTGGTCCGGGCTGGCAATCACACCTATCTTCAGGCCCCGCGCCCAAGCGTCTTGGATGTAACTGCCGGGCTGGCCGGTGGCACGGATCGCGTGCCGCGGGGCACCGGCGTACTCGTACGAGCCACGGTGCTGGAAGATCTCTGCCACTGGCTGGGCTTCCTCGTCTGCGTAGTCCCAATCCACTGGCACGTTCCCGGTGTCTGCGAGCTGGTGGGGGATCTGAACGAAATCGGCATTCATGCCGCGCAGCTCGTCCCAGAGATCCGCTGGGGAATCGCCGTTGTAGGCCGTCCACCACTTGGGAAAATAGGGATCGGCGAAGACCAAGTTGCGGTGTCCGTAATAGCCCCAGGGGCGTTGGTCGTCGTAGTCCTCGAAACTTGAGGTCCATTCTTCACCAAGAAAGGTCACAAGCCGGCCGACATCATGGTTCGCACGGACCATCTTGGCTGAGTAATTCCATAGATAGGGAACGATGTTGTAGCCATGATCGGTCATGGCTACGAAGTCGAGTCGATTGATGTCTCGCCGGCACTGGTAGTTCTCGTCCAGCGACTGGTCGCCGCAGCGGTTGCAAATCGAGATGTCCGAGTGCTCGTGTAACTCGCCGTAGTACAGGTAGAAGCGTTCACCGTTGTATTCGATGGACGGGGTCTCGCCATCCTCACCATACTGCGCGTGAAGCAGTGCGGGATCGAATGCCTCGGCGGGCTCTTCCAAGGTTGTGAGACCCATGGCCGGAGCAGCGGGCGGCGCTTGCCCGGTGTCAACCGAAGCGAGTAGGATCTGGGACCGGGCATTGTCCGTCAAATCCGGGTCGGACTGCGACCACGTGTCTGAGAAGCTGTCGGCCTGAAACGCCAGCAGTAGCCGGTCCCCCTTGATCGCAATCGGCGCCGGACGGTCCATCGACCGCCGTTGCGAGAGTGTCCTGGGTCCGATCCAGCCCTGGCCGGTATATCCCACGATTTGCACCTGCCATCCGCCACGCGGTTCCCGCGGCGGCATGTAGGCAATCCACAAGCGACCTCGCGAGTCGATTGCGGCCGATGCCGCCTCTGAGCGGTTCTTCGCCAGCGGTGAGGAGTTCCAATAATCCAGAGGCGCCTCCAGGCCGCGCGGCGTGACCATCGCCGCGACAAGGTGCCGTTCGTTCGTCCTTCCGACGTAGTACCGCTCCATGCGTGCGTGTTCGTAGACGACCCATAGGTCGTCATCGTGGCCCAGCAATCGGGCGTGTCGGTCGATGCCGGGGGCAGAAGTCAGGCGCCTGACCTCTGCCCATTCGCCCGAAGTAGATCTCTGGCGAAGGTACACGTCGTAGTTGTGGTCGAGATAGCTATGCCACGCGACCGAGACGCGACCGTGACTGTCGGCGGCAACGCTTGGTCCGTAGTTCGAAGGGCTGTCCGAACTCACGCGTTCGTGCTCGGTGACAAGCCCATCGCGGAGCGATGCCGAGTAGATTTGACGTTTGGAGTCGGCATTGCTCTCCCAAGCCACGAACAGCGTCCCGGCATGCCATGCCGCGGCGGGCTTGATCTGACTCTCGGGTCCGGTGGCGATGCGAATCGGCTGGGTAGGGCCATCCGCACCGGCGCTAACCGTGTAAATGTCCCAATTCCCTTCGATTTCGCGAGCGAACACGAAATGTGCGCCGGCCTCAGCAGCTACCGCATCCAAGTCCAGCAGGTAGGTGCCTGCGTCGCCCAGCGCCACCCATTCGTCTTGCTTGAGGAAGCGGTCTCCCTCATGCGAATACCGAGCGATTACCAAGGCGTCCGCATTATTTCGGTAGCTTATCCATCCCACGAAGACGTCGCCCGACGGTGTCACCGCGAGAGCAGGCTCGTCGTTGAAGCCTTGGTGCGGCTCGACCGCCGTAATCCAAGGCGACGGCACTGGGTTTGGCGGGCGAGGCGCTGTGTCCTGAGTCTCAGCCGGTGTCGCCACATCGGCAGGGTCTGAGCAGCCGGCCCCGAGCGTGATGGCCGCAACGCAGCAAAGCGCCAGGATGGAATTTCGGAGCATGGTCCTATGTTGTATCAGGAAGACAATCGCGGTCTAAATGATGGCAACCCGATGGGCTACACACGAAAGGAACGCAATGCCACACTCACTCACAATCCGAATCGGCCTGCCTTCTGCGAAAGTGATCCAATACTGCAGCGAATCCGGCAACAAAATGCTCGAAACTCTTAGGCCCAACTTCCACGGTGCAAGAATGTGCCGTGTAATGAGTCCCGAGGGATTGTTGTTGACTAGAAGTCATTGTCATGGAATGGGTTAGATCTCCGAAGCGCTGAAGGTTCCCCGCTTTTCCGACGGCTTTCCGCGGGGTTTCAAACCTACTCTTGGTGACTAGGTTCCGGCTCCTCGCCCCAGTCCACTTCCAAGGCCGGGGCCGCGTGCGGCTGGATTCCCAGCAATTCAAACGCCCGCTTCTGGAGCGGCTCGAGCGCGCTCAGCACCGGCACCCGGTGCTCCGGCGCCGCCTCCAGCCGCAGTTCCATCGCCGTCAGCGACGACAGGCTCCCCAGCAAGTCCGGGAAGCTCTGCAGCGGAAGGCCCTCCTGCGTGGACCGCCGCGTGCGGTCCTTGGCCTTCGCTGCCTCCGACCGCTCCCGCGGGCTGACCGGCCCCCCGGGCAGCTTCTCCCGCTCATCCGCGAACAGCAGCGGTGCCAGCCGCTGCCGCATGTGCCACTCCACGTAGTAAGCCAGCATGCACAGCAGCAGGTGCGCCCGCACCCGCCGCTCCTTCCAGTGGAACACCGGGCGCACCGCCAGCAGCGACTTCATCGAGCGGAACGCACGCTCGACCCGCGCCAGGCTCTTGTACGCCGCCACCGTCTCGCGGTCCCCCAGCGCCTCCTGCTCCAGGCTCGTGCGGATCACGTAAATCCCGTCCAGACGCGCCTCGTTCTGGATCGACGCGTCCTTGCGCCGCGACGAAAACGCCCCCGTGTCCTCCTCAAACGTCCACTCGAAGTGCTTGCCCATCTTGCGCCGCCGCAGCCCGCCCAGGCGCCGGTTGAACTCGTCCCGGTCGTACTTGCCAGCCGTGTAGCGCGCCGCCAGCTGAGCCGCCTCCTGCTCGGTCGCCCGCAGCAGCTCCTCGCGCTTGCGCCGCCGCTCGGCCGCCACTAGCGGGTTGCAGCACACCAGCAGGCGCTCGCCGGGAAAATCGTCGCCCGTCACGCTGGCCAGCCCCCAGCTGTCGAACAGGCCGGGCTGGATGACATCTGCGTCCGCCAGCCGCCGGATGGTGTCGTTGCGCAGGGCAGAGATCCAGTCCAAGCCGGCCGGCTTGAGGTCTGCGTCGATGCGCGTCTGGGCGATCATGCCACGGTCCCCGACCAAGGCGATGCGGCGCAGGCCGAAACGCTTGCGCAGGGCATGCACTTGGTCGGCGAGGGTGGCCGGATCGGCGGTGTTGCCGGCGAAGGCCTGCACGGCGATCGGGCAGCCGTCGGGGCTGCACAGCAGGCCGTAGACGATCTGGGGCCGGTCGCCGCGGTGGTCGCGGGAATAGCCGCGGGCGGCAAGTTCGCAGCGCGCGCCTTCCAAGTACGACGAGCTCACGTCGTAGAGGGCGAGAGGTGCGCCCTTGAGGTGCGCCGCGGCGAGCTGGCGCTCGATGTCGTGCTGGCGTGGGGCAAGCCAGTCCATGGCGGCGTAGAGGTCGTCAGCGGAGGCGTTGCGGACATCGAGCAAGGCCGCGAGGGTGGACTGGCCGGCGGGGCCAAGTTCGCGTTCGACGCGCAGCTTGGAGCCGGGGCGCAGCAGGCGGGCAGCAATCATGGCCAGCACGAGGGAACGGGAGCGGCAGGGCTGGCGGCACAGGCGGCGGTCGAGGCGGAGGTGGCGGATGACGCCGAGGATGGCGCTGACGGCGCCGTGCTGGCGGGCCGGGCCGGGGAGCAGGCCGGAGCCGTCTTTGCCGAGGGGGAGGCGGTTGGCAAGGGCAAGGCGGAGGAGGTCGATGAGGTTCTGGGGGAGAGCGGAGAGATTGGCGAGAGTGCGTTTCTTGACCTTGCCGTGTTCCCAGTAGGATTCGCGCAGGAGATGGCAGGGGGACTTGCGGGCGAAGGTGGAGGTGATGTGCATTGTATGACTAGGATAGCGAGACCGTTGATGGTGCTAACTGATTTTGATTAAAGCACACTAATTCTAGATTGTCAAGCGAATCGAGCACAAATGTATGACTAGGATTCAAGGTCTTCAAGCGTGAAATTGGACCGCGGGCGGCTGGCTCGGGCCTTGGCAATCGCGCAATGCCCTTGAAGACAAAGAAGTTAGGGGCTAAGTTCCGCGCAGGTCCGAAATTGACCGTCTAGTTACTGGAGGGGTAAGTTGGGCTTAGGCATGACATCGACAATCATGTTCTCAAGAGACTGCAGCGATAGAAGATTCTGGAGACTTGCCCGGATGACGACACAAATGGCTAGGTCAGCACCGACCACCAGGCTCATTCGACGTCCAGCGGGGACAACTACTGCAACGCGAGGGATCGAATCATCGACTTCGCAGCCGACCACATCGAGTTCGCGCCCACCACCGATGGACCAGCGTCTGTACGACTGGTCTTCCCAAATCAAGCAGCTTTGGCCGACCGGACCGAGACAGATCCCGGGATCGAACTGACTGGGAGCGGACAGCACTTCAACTCCATTCAGGCCAAGCCCGATCCAATGGCAGGGAACCGAGGCACACCGTGGCTAGGAGGTCAACGGTCCGTAGATTCTTGGATTCGATCCGTCAGTGAGACCTCGTCGAGAACCGCCGTCGACCTGCCACAAGTGCCTCCTGTAGCAATCTGAGCTGATTCAAGGCCACGACCGTCAACAGAGAGTACGGAAACATACGTATCTCAACTACAAGAGAACTGCATGACATTTCTGTGTATGAGCATACCTTGCGTCCAGCACTGTCTAGAACTGCTGTCCATCTATCTCCACGACCTCACTTCACCGGACTCTTTGCCGACTAGTCCCGAGACTCAACATACTGCAACAAAATAAGTTAATGCGATACACAGCTCAGACTTGAACACTCACAAAAGGGCTAGTCGGCCGACCCAATCAACGAATCTGACAATTTGTCCGACAAAATACTTGACAGCCCTACCCGGTAGTGCTACGCTGTCCTCATCAGCGAACCACAAGATCCTGCACGCGAAAGCGTCACTGGTCAATTGCCTACTCCCCCATACGTTTCCTACAAGACTCTCAAAGGCTTTCTGGAAGCGCTTGGGGAGCCATTGCCTTCGAGAATCGATCGGAGTCTGATGAGCTCCATGTCAGGTGGCACTCAGAGCCATCTACAGCAGGCTCTAAAAGCTACCGGCCTTGTCTCCGAAGAGGGCGTACCGACAGAGCGACTCAATAAACTCCATCGTGCTACTGACGAAGAACGAATAGCTGTGATTCATGACATGGTGCGGAGCACATACCCGTTCCTTTGGGATTCCCCATTTGACTTACGTGCCACAACTTCTCAGCACCTAGACGAGCAGTTCCGAGACAACACAAGTGCGACGGGCGCTACGGTCGAGCGTTGCGTCAACTTCTTCAAGGCGATCGCACAGGATGCCGGGATTGAGCTTTCGCCACACATTCAAAAGTCTAAGAGGCGTAAGGTCCGACGGAACGGGCCAGCCCGCCGCAGGGAGAAGCCTACTGCTCTTGACGCGAGGGACGAACCGGCTTCAGCAAACCCCGCGATGGAACATACCGTCAAGCTTCACAGCGGAGCTGGCAGCGTGACGCTGAGCTTCGCCGTAGACCTGTTCAAGCTTGACCAACCGGACCAAGAGTTTCTGCTGGATCTCGTCGCGAAGATGAAGCGATACGACTCTGAGAACCAGACAGACCAAGAGTGATCGCTGAATTCTCTGGGATAGGTGCGAAATGGCATGGTTATTCTTCACTGACGAGAGTGGGCACGACCACAATTCAATGCCGTATGAGGTCCATGGTGGTATCGCAATCCATGTCAGCCGATTGTGGCCGTTCGTGCAGGACATGCAGCGACTGGAAGTCGAGTCCTTCGGATGCCGCTTGTACCCATTCGGCAAAGAGATCAAGGGTTCGAAGCTAGTGGGAACTCAACACTTCAAGTTTGCCCGGCAAGGCGCGCTCCTACCGGATGCCGATCGTAAGAGGCTTTGCCACTCGTTTCTACGCAAGGCTCGGACAAGTGCCCGGCAACGCCGGACAGAATTTACAGCATATGGCCAAGCTTGTCTTCAAATGGCACGGGGAACCATCGGTCTCTTGAAACGGCATGGCGCTGTATTGCTTGCTTCTGCGATCTTACGAGGCGTTCGAAAGCCAGCAGACTACGAATTTGACGACTACCTGCGCAAGGACATCGTCTTCCTGTTGGAACGGTACTTCTATTTCTTAGAGCAAAAGCAAGAACACGGCGTTCTGGTCATGGATGAAACGGAAAAGCACCAAGACCGAAGGTTGGTGGCTAGGCTGGACAAGTACTTCACATCGACTGACACCGGGCGCCAACGGAGCAGATGGATCGTCCCTACTCCGTTCTTCGTGTCATCCGATATGACCTATGCAGTCCAAGCAGCGGATGTTTGCATCTATTGCACAAATTGGGGATTTCGTATTCCCAGTCGAGGGATGAACGCAGAAACTCGGAACGAAATCGCCACTACGTTTGGTCCGGACTTGGCGGAACTTCAGTTTCGTGGGCAAGGGTACCGTGATGGCCGGATATTTGATACATACGGCATCTTCTACGTTCCCGACCCATACAAGGCCCGAACCGGCCAAGAAGAAAGAGGCAATGCCCCGCCTGCGGTATCTGCACATCAAGGCGCAAAACCACATACGAAGCCGAGCCTCTAGTTAACAAGTTAGCTCAGTTGTTCGGTCAAGTCAATGAGCAGTTGCGGGTCCGCGACGTTTCTGTGACACACGCGCTGGATCCTTGGTTGAATTTCGGCCTGCTTGAGGAAGCGCTGGACCGCATGTGAATACCAAGCGATCACCAGCGCGTCTGCGCCTGTTCAGTAGCTAATCGACCCCACAAACACCTCGCCGGACAGTGTCACCGCGAGAGCAGGTTCGTCGTTGAATCCTTGGTGCGGCTCGACTGCCGTAATCCACGGTGACGGCATTGGACTCGGCGCACGGAGTCCGGAGATCTGCGGCTCAGCCGCTGTCACCATGTCGTTGGTCTCTGCGCAGCCCGCGCCAAACGTGATGGCCGCGAGGCAGCAAAGTGTTAGGGAAGACTTTCGGGGCATCGCCGTCTGTTGTATCAGGGAGACAATCGCGGTCTATATGGTGGCAACCGATCATCCTTGTCCGTGTCGCATACGAGCCTGTGATACGGTCTGGATGCTGCGCTTGCCAAGGTCGCCGTCGACTGGCAGAGGTGCTCGTGCGGACGCCCCGCACAACTGTGGTCACCGGGGCCGTTCGCCAGCTGCACGGCCGGGGCGTTGCGGCCGGGGGCAGCAGTCGGCGGGACACTCGTCAGGCCTAACGGGCAACGTCCCGACGCAAGCCCTCGCAAGCCCACCTTCCACGCGCTCCCGGATCAGATCGGCCACAGCCGACACGAAGACTGGACAAGTGCCAACGGTCTCCGCGCGCACGAGCGAGATCCCGGCGGCGTTCGCCCGAGCCGCGGCCTCAGAGTCAAGGTCATAGGCGACTTCCACGTGGTCGGACAAGAATCCGATCGGTACCGCGCACACGTGCGTGAGACCCTCGGTCCCCAGCGAGTCGATGCGGTCGCAGATATCTGGTTCGAGCCAAGGCTGGGTTGGCGGCCCGCTGCGGCTCTGGAAGACCACTTCCCAGTTGTCGTTACCGATCTGCTCGCCGACTAGGCGGGAGGCCTCGCGGAGCTGGCCGACATAGTCGCAGGTATGCGCCATCGATAACGGAATGCTGTGCGCCGTAAACAAGAGCCTCGCCCCGGCGCGGTCGGAAGCACCGAACTGAGAGAGGGCAGTGCGAACGCGCCCAGCCATCGAACGAATGAAACCGGGATGGTTGAAGAAGGCGCGGATTTTGTCCACGCGTGGCGCACTATCGCCTACAGCCGCGATGGCATCGACGATGTTCTCGCGGTACTGCCGACACCCGGAGTAGGAACTAAATGCCGACGTCACGAACGCCAGCGCTCGCCGCACACCATCTCGCGACATGGCCCGCAGCGTGTCTGGTAGGAGAGGGTGCCAGTTGCGGTTGCCGAAATAGATCGGCAAATGGGGTCCCTTGGCCGCGAGTTCTTCGCGCAATGCCGAGATCAGCGCTCGGTTCTGGTCGTTGATGGGGCTTCTACCGCCGAAGCTGTAATAGTGCTCAGCAACCTCAAGCAGCCGGTCCCGGGGCACGCCCCGCCCGCGCACTACGTTTTCTAGGAACGGAATCACGTCCTCGGATCGCTCCGGGCCGCCGAACGAGACTACGAGGACGGCATCATATTCCCCTGCGCTCATTTCACTCAGTATGCATCGCAGGGCCGCTGCGCCTCCGGGCTATGCGGGACGGGCCCGGCCATCCGCGATGACGGGTGAATTCAGCAGGTGCAAGCCAGCGTAGATTTTCGGATCGATCAGGCATCCTTGCGCTTGCTTGCGGCCCAGCCAGTCCCACAACTCCGTCAGCGGGACTACATGCACGACGATGTCCTCGCCATCCACTCCCCCGCCCGGCCCGACCTTGCTCAGATCGGATGCCAGCACGAACGTGACCACCTCGCTCGTCATGCCCCCAGAACTCGGCGCGGTGGTCAGCACTTGCAACCGCCGCGCCCGGTAGCCTGTTTCTTCTTCCAACTCCCGATTGGCTGCGTCTAGGATCTCCTCGCCACGGTAGCCCTCTTCGTCCCCGACCAATCCCGCAGGCAACTCGACCATCGGCGCTCGCACCGGAATTCGGTACTGCTCGACCAGCACGATCTCGCCCTCGGATGTGACCGGCACTAAGACCGCCACGCCGGTGACGTTAACCCGTTCGACATACTCCCACGCGCCGCGCTTGACAAGACGCAGGAAGCGGCCCTCATAGAGGCACTCCAGTGCGTCGCTCATCTGATGTCTCCGGCGGGGACGATGTCCACCCCCGCAGTGCGAAGCTCATCCCACGCCCGCTGCACATCCCCGGCGTTGAGGTCGATCCCGCGGCAGCCTTCGGGCACTACTTTGGCTCGAAAGCCCAGCGACGCCGCATCAAGAGCGCTGAACTTGACACAGTAGTCGGTCGCCAAGCCGAGCAAATATAGGGTCTCTACGTTGCGCTCGCGCAGGCGTTCGCCCAGCCCGGTCGAGCGGAGCCGAGCATTGTCGAAGAACGTGCTGTAGCTGTCGATGCCGGGGTCTGTTCCTTTCTGGAAGACTTCGCTGACCCTGCCTTGCTCTAGCCCTCGGTAAAACTCCGCTCCATATGTGCCTTGGACGCAGTGATCGGGCCACAGCACTTGAGTAACGCCGTGGAGTTGGACCGTCTCGCCTGGAATGCGCCCTTTGTGCTGTGACGCGAAGCTCTGGTGCTCTGGCGGATGCCAGTCCTGGCTGGCGACGACAAAGTCAAATCGAGCCGCGAGCTGGTTGGCTACTGCCACCACCTCGTCGCCTCTGGGCACGGCCAAGGCCCCTCCCGGCATGAAGTCGTTCTGGAGATCGACCAGAATCAGGCAGTCCATGGTGTTCGTCAATCAGCCAGGACTCGCTTCAAATACGCGCGAACGCGCTCGCCGTGGTCCGGATCGGCCAAAGCAAATTCGAGGAACGTCTCGAAGTAGCTGGGCATGTTGCCGATGTCGTAGCGCTTTTCGTCAGGCCGCAGCTTTACGCCCACGACTTTGCCCCCACCCTCGGCAATGGCGCGGATTGCGTCTGTGATCTGGATCTCCCCGCGCTTGTCGGGTTTGACACGGCGGATCATGTCGAAGATCCAAGGGCCGAAGACATAGCGCCCGGATACCGCGAGGCGGCTTGGAGCCGCGTCTAACGAGGGCTTCTCGACCATCGTCCGGATCCGGAACACGTCGCCCTCGCCATCCGGTTCGACAATGCCGTAGAAGCGGACGTGAGCCGGTTCGACCTCTTGTACCGCGATGACCACGTCCGCGCCTTCGCGGACGAACGCATCAGCCATCCGTTGGCATGCCATGGAGTTTCCGCGCAATCCGATGATGGAGTCGCCCAGCGCGACGATGAAGGGCTCATTGCCCGCAAACGATTCGCCGTGCAGAATCGCATCGCCGAGGCCACGCTGCACGCTCTGGCGCGTATAGAGGATGTTCAGGCCAAGTTTCTCGAAATCCAGTGCCAGCAGGAGATCGTCCTTGCCCGCCTTGCGCAGCGAATCCATCAAGGCCGGGTCGGTATCGAAGTGATTCTCGATTGCCGCCTTGCCGCGGCCCGTCACAAACAGTAGGTTGCTCACGCCGTTGCGAGCCAATTCCTCGACGACATACTGCACGATCGGCTTGCGCGCGACAGGCAGCATCTCCTTGGGTTGCGATTTGGTGGCGGGCAGCAAGCGCGTGCCGAGGCCAGCGACTGGAACTACCGCTTTGGAAATCGGGCAATCCATGTGCGACGGCGCGCCCGTCGGCGGCTCAGGCCCCTGCCCCGTTGTTGCGAACGTCGTCCAAGCTGGAGCTGCGGTTCCAGAAGTCCACGAACAGCGTGCGCATCGCGCTTCCCAAGCTGCGGTGCTCGAACACCAGCGCGGTGATCTTCTGGTGGCTCACAACGGGGTCGTCAAGCGAGATCATGCCGCTATGGCTGTCGAATAGCGCCAGCTTCATGGGGATGTTGCGAACCAAGCGCACCTCCGCGCCGACCTCCTCGAGCAGTTTGAGGCGGTCATAGCCCTCGCGGTCCTCGACATCGCTGAAATCGAACAGCAGCTGGCAGGCAGTGCCCTTGTCGGCCAGGCTCTGCACGATCGGTTCACGACCGGGATCGACGCCATAGGGCCGCCGCGCGAACTCCACATACTCGTTGCGCGTTTGCAGCAGCAAGTTGCGGTATTCCTCGACAATCTGGCTCGTATCGGTGATGATGCGCAGGTAGTCCAGCGCGCTGTGACCGTTGGAACCGTCCCTGAAGGTGTTGGCCAGCTCGTTGCTGAGCAGGGTCGCCAGCTGCTGCCGATCCTCCAATTCGCGCAGGAAGCGCTCCCGTCGGCGCCCGAGATACCCATCCAAAGCCAGGCGCGGCTCGACGGCTGAGAACTGCTTGGTCTTGCCCTGCACCACACGCACGAAGCCCTTGTCGACGAGGCTGTTGAGCACCTCGTAGATCTTGGCGCGCGGGATGTTTGCGCGGCTGGCTACGTCCAAGGCCTTGAACTGCACATGGCCGATGAGCACCAAATAGGCATTCGACTCGTATGCGTTCAGACCGATGTCGTGCAGCCTGCGCGCTTGGGCCTCTAGTTCCACCCTCTTCGGATTATACCGAGCGCGGCTCGATGGGACAGGTGCCTGAGCTAGGGTTGCGAGCTGACGTTCGGCGGGAAATAGCCGCGCCGGTGGTAGACCTCGACCTCCGCCCCGGACAAGCCCAGCTGGACGTCGATCAGGCGGAAGTTCTGGTCCGAGAATGGCCGGCTGGGCACGTACCCCAGAATGTACTGGCTCTGCACGTTGCCCGCCACGTCCAGAATCCCCTGGTAGAGCGCCTGCAACTGGGCCGCCGCGTAGCCGCCGGTACCGACCTCGTACTGGTAGTTGCCCGCGTCTTGGGGCTTGGAGAGATATCCTGAAACGTCCTTGTGGACGTCTTGCATGGGGCGCACCACGCGGCCGCCCGTCTCGCGCGCCAGCCTGACCAGGTTGGACTCCTCCGCTTGGTGGTAGCCCCAGCCAACAGTGCTGACGGAATAGATCGTGACCTGGTGCAGCTGGGCCGCGTGGACCACCTCGTCGAGGGAGCGCTTGCTGGCATTGTCGTGCCCGTCGCCGATCACCACCAGCACCTTGCGCGGCTCGCTGGCACCCTGGTAAGGGATCGAGACCAACTTGTCGGTGCACGCGCGGTAGATCGCGTCGAACATGGAACTGCCGCCGCCGTGCTTGAGGCTTTCCATGCGCTCGGTGAGAGTGACGGGATCGTTGGTGAAGTCGACCAGCTCGTCGACCTCTGTGTGATAGCCGAACAGGAAACCCTTGTTGCGCCCGCCCTCGGGCACGAGCATCCACGCCAGATCCCCGATCGAAGACTGGTAGGTCTTGTAGTACAGCCTCGCGGTGTTGCTCAGGTCGACCACAAAGCCGACGTACAGAGGCGGCTTCTTCTCCTCTTCGACACTGCGCGTGAAATAGCGGATCTCAACCTGCTGGTCGTCCTCCCACACGGTGAAGTCGCTCTTGTTGAGATCAGCGATAAAGCGGCCCTCGGAGTCGGTCACCGTCACCGGCAGGTTGACCACATTGACCTCGACCCGGATCGTGGCGTCCTCACCGGCTGGCTGCGCGGCGGCGTGCGCCGCCATGCCGAGCACCGCCACCAAGCACAGGCATGCACGAAGGCTCATGACGCAATCATTCTAGCCCAAACCTGGATGCGCTCGGGCTCGCGCGGCCGCCGATCCGCCCCAAGCACAGGCTCGTTGCTACGATGGAACAGGCTTCCGGTTCCAAAGCGATGCAGGATTTCCTCGAGTGGGCCGCGCCCGGCAGCGTGGAATGGCGCATGGCCCGGGAACTGTCTCCGGATCGCATTCCGGGGCACATCGCCGTCATCATGGACGGCAACGGACGCTGGGCCAAGCAGCGCAGGCTGCCCCGGGCCGCAGGGCACGGCGCGGGCGTCAAGCCGGTGCGCGAGATCATCGCGGCGTGCTGTCGCCTCGGCGTCGAGACCCTGACGTTGTACGCCTTTTCGGTGGAGAACTGGAAGCGCCCCCCAGCCGAGATCGAGACTCTGTGGGCGCTGCTGCGAAAGTACTTGCGCCAGGAATTGCCGGACCTGAAGGCTAATGGCGTGCGGTTCCAGACGATCGGACAGACTGACGCGCTGCCAAGATCGGTGTGCAGGGAGATCGACCGCGCCATTATGGAGACCGCGGCCAACGATGGCATGCGCCTGAACATTGCCCTCAACTACAGCGGGCGCGCGGAAATCGTCGACGTGGTCAACGACCTGCTGCGCCAAGCGCACCGGTGCGATCAGTCGCTTCAAGTTAGCGAGCGCGATCTCAGCGAGCGTATGTACACAGCGAGCGGCGGCGATCCGGACCTGCTGATCCGCACCTCCGGCGAGTTTCGCGTGAGCAACTTCCTGCTCTGGCAAATCGCCTATTCCGAGATCTGGGTGACCGAGCGGTACTGGCCGGACTTTCGCACCACGGACCTTCTGGAGGCGCTGCTGGTGTACCAGAAGCGCAATCGCCGCTTCGGCGGGCTGCCGGACCAGCCTCCGGAACCGCTGGCCGCGAATGTCCCGGCCACCAACGGCAAGTTGCTGGCGGTGAACAAGTGAGGTTCGGCGCTTGACACGAGTGCTGACGGGCTTGGCTCTAGCGGTCGGCGCTTGGGGGCTGATTTTCTACGCTCCGGTGCAGGGCTTCATGGCGGCTATGGTGCTGCTGGCGATTCTGGCATTGCACGAATTCTACCGGATCGCCGCCAAGAGCGGTCTGCAGCCCCTGTCCAAGGCGGGTCTCGCGGCGGCCCTGCTGTGGCTGTTGGTGCCGAACCTGGACCGGGGCTTCTTGGCGTCCGCGCTGGCGCTGGCCCTGTTGGGCGCAGCAACCCTGGCAAACCTGCCTGTCGAGAAGATTCTTCCGGCGGCGGCCGTGACAACGGTCGGCGTGCTGTACGTGGCAGGCCCGGCGCTGGCTAGCATCTTGCTGCATTCGGCCTCGCCGCACTGGCTCGTCCTAGTGGTCGCGGCCGTCGCGGTGGGTGACTCGATCGCCTTGGTGGTCGGGAAACTCTTTGGCCGGCATCAGCTGGCCCCCGTCTTGAGTCCGCAGAAGACTTGGGAAGGCACCATCGCCTCGACAGCTGCCAGCGTGGTGACCGGTACCGGATATGCCGCGCTGTTCCTTGGGGGGGAAATCAGCCTCGCCGCGGCAGCGGTATTGGCGCTCGCGCTGAACCTCGCCAGCCAAGTTGGAGACTTGGCGGAGTCCGCGCTCAAGCGATCGGCGAATCTCAAGGACAGCGGCTCGCTGCTGCCCGGACACGGTGGTCTGCTCGACCGGCTCGACGGGCTGCTGTTCGCGGTGCCGCTAACCTACGGCTACCTGCAACTGGCCTGAGCCGCCACGGCGCACGGGGTCAGGCCGGCTGCTGCCGCGGATAGTGCGGAGAATGCAGAACTCCCTCTGATCTGGGGGCGAGCCTTCCGCCCTTGAGGAACGGTTCACCACGCTCTTCGAAGTGCGCGACCAGCCGCGCCCGCCAGAGCCTGAGCGCGTCGCTGTGGGACGGCTCTCCGGCTAGATCGAGGGCCTCGCCGGGATCGGACTCGAGGTGGAATAGCTGCTCGCGTCCGTCCAGCCCGTGAAAGATGTACTTCCAGCGGCCGTCGGTCAGTGCGCTCCAATTGTTCTTGGGGCTGTAGCATGTGCTGTGCTCGAGGTCGATGAACTCGCGCCAGCCCGCGGCCTTGCCGGCAACCAGCTTCAGCAGGCTCTGCCCGTCCACTGACTCCGGGACGCTCACGCCGGCGGCAGCCAAGAAGGTGGGCATGACATCGCGCAACTCGGTGACCTCGCTGAGCACCTGGCCGCGCTCGGCCGCCACCAGCCCTTGCGGCCAGCGCATCAGCATCGGGATGCGGGCCGAAGCCTCGTAGGCGTAGCACTTGCGCCAGTGGTGGTGGTCACCCAACATGTCGCCGTGGTCGGAAACGAACAGAATCAGCGTGTTGTCGGCCAGCCCGCGTCGCTCGAGCGCTTCGAGTATGCGTCCGATCTGGTCGTCGATGAAGCGAATGGAACCGTAATAACCCTGGCGCGAATGCCTGACTTGGTCCCGGCCGAGGTCTCCGTGCCAAAGGCTGGGCCGGTCGCTGCTGCGGGGACGGTAGGGATCAGCCCAATTGCCGACGGCGGCCCGGGGAATGTCGGCGCCTTCAAATTCGCGCATGTACCGCGCGGGCGGGTCATAAGGGCTGTGGGGGCGGGCGAACGAGACCTTGAGGAAGAACGGCTGGCTGCCCGCGTAGGACTCTAGGAAGCGCACCGCAGTCTCGCCCGTCCACGCTGTGGGGTGCAGGCGCTCGGGGAGCGCGTATTCGCCAGCCAGGCAGTCGTTCCAGCCGATGCCGGTTGCGTCGGGGTCCAGGTTGGGCGCCTGGCTCCAGAACCAAGCGCGGTAGTCGCTGCGAAAATCGGCGGAGTGCGAGCGGCCGGACTCGTCCAGCAGAACCTGCTCGTAGCCGTGGGCGTTGCGCTGGGGGTAGAAGTGGTTCTTGCCGATCACGCAGGTGTGGTAGCCCGCGTCGCGGAGCATGCGCGGCAATTCATGCGGATACTCGGTGGCGACGCGGCTGTATCCCAGCATGCCGTGGTGCCAAGGGGACTGGCCAGTCAGCAGGCAGGCTCGGGCGGGAGTGCAGCTCGGCGTGCTGGTGTAGGCGTGGCGGAAGCGCGCACCTTCGCTGGCGATGCGATCGAGGTTTGGCGTCAGCACGGCCGGATGCCCGTCCGCGCCGAGGCAGTCCCCGCGCTGCTGGTCGGTCATCAGGAAGAGTATGTTCGGCCTTTGAGCAGCCGGCGTCGAGGCCGCGGCGGCCGCGGCGCTGAGATGCAGGAAACTACGGCGGTTCATCTCGGGCATGGATCAAATCGTAGCAGCGTCACAGGGCAGCAACTTCGACACCTCACAATGCAGCGCGAGCCGAGCCGGCCGCGGGTCCACAGGGCGGCGAGTAGCTAGGCTAGTAGGCAGCGGCCACGTCGATTCCGCCAATCCTTCAGACCGGCAAGTCCGCACCTAACCTGATGCCACCCGACCAGTCACAGCAGGCCAGCGCCGTCATCAGCCAGCAGACCAGCAGCGCGATCACCCAGCAGGGCATGCCGACCAGCTTGGAGGGCGAGACCTTCGTGCTCGGGGCGGTGTTGCTCGATGACTCCAAGTTCCCGCAGGTAGCCGGCATCCTCGGCGAGGATGACTTTGCCGCGGAGAAGCACCGGCGCATCTTCGCCTCGATGCGCGAACTGTACACCCGAGGCGAGCGCATCGACTACATGACCCTGGTCAACGAGCTGGGTAAGTTCAAGCATCTCGAGCATGTCGGCGGGGTGTCCTACATCGCCTCCCTCACGCAGGGAATGCCGCGCCGGGAGTACATCGAGAGCTACGCGAAGATCGTCAAGGACAAGTCCCTGCTGCGCCAGCTGATCCACATCGCCAACAGCATCATCGCTACCTGCGTGGAAGACGGGCGCGAGGTGGACGAGATCCTAGCGACCTCGGAGACCGAGGTCATGAAGGTCGGCAGCCGAATGCTGAGGTCGGGACTGGAATCGCCCGAGGAGACGCTCCAACGTTACGAGGGCGGAGTCGACGCCTTTTTGGACCCGAGCAAGCGTCCCAAGGGCTTGATGAGTCCATACTTCAAGTTCAACGAGTACACCAACGGCTTCCGTCCCGGCCAGCTTGTCGTCCTCGCTGCCCGACCCGCCATGGGCAAGACTGCCATGGCCCTCAACATCGCCTCCTTTGTCGCCATGAAGCGCGGCAACGAACCCGGCCGAACGGTCGCCGTGTTCTCGCTGGAGATGTCTCGCGAAGCGCTGCTCACCCGCGTGCTTTGCTCGGCCGCCGAAATCGATCAGGGGCGGTTCCGCAAGGGACACTTGGATCCCGAAGACCGGCGCAAGCTGAGCAAGGCGCTGGGCGATCTCGTCGCAAGCAGGCTATTCATCGACGACACGGCCAATCTAGGCATCATTGAACTTGGAGCCAAGTGCAGGCGATTGCAGGCCGAGCACGGTCTCGATTTGGTGATTGTCGACTACCTGCAGCTGATGGCTTCGAAAGGCAAGGTGGAGAATCGCACCCAAGAGATCTCGGGCTTTTCTCGCGGCCTGAAATTGCTCGCCAAGGAACTCGAAGTCCCCATCATCGCCCTCTCGCAGCTCAGTCGCGCAACCGAGAGCCCGCAGCGCAAGGATGCGCGCCCCCGCCTCAGCGACCTGCGCGAGTCTGGCTCGATCGAGCAAGATGCCGATGTAGTTTGCTTCATCTACCGCGAAGAGGTCTACCGCCCCCAAGACAAGTCTCTTGAAGGCCAGGCGGACCTCATCATCGGCAAGCAGCGCAATGGCCCCACCGGATCAATCAAGCTGATCTTCAACAGGCAACTCACCAGGTTCGACAACCCAGCCCGAGATCCGGTTCCCGAAGGCGACGAACCGGCCCCGGCCCAGCCTCCAGAGGAGGAAGACGTGGAGTTTAACAGCTAGGCCCAGACTCGCGGTTTACTCAGAACTGTTGGACCTAGTGCATGCCCATAGCCTTCCCGATAGCATGGTAACGGCACTGCTCCACGCTTCCTTCGGAGGTAGGATGCGAAACTCGTCCTATCGGGTAAGTACGGGTGTGTCTAGCAACCTTGCCAGCCGCGACCTCAAAGTGTTGGTAGATGCCAAACTTCTAGTTTCCCAGGGCGAGAAGCGGGGCCGCGTCTACACGGCGGGTTCTAACGTGTTCGAGATTCGCCAAGAATCGCGCCTGCCCGAGACGATTGCCGATCCCTTTGGCCCGACCGGGCCGGCCCAAGCTTTCAACGACCAAGGAACCCTCTTTCCTGCTAAGCCCTGATCACTGATTCACCGCAGCTGTGAACTGCGGCCCCGCTCTTGCACACCAATCAATCCAACGTTGCGGCTGTGCGCTCGCTGAGACTTGCGCATACACTAGGACAGGACCAGCGAGATGCGACTCTGGACAGTTCCCCTAGGCGCAATGCTGCTGGCGCTGCCCTGCCTCGGTCAGACACCCGCTAGCAAGCTCCCGCCCGACCACCCGACCACCGAGACGGCGGACCGTAGGCAGCAACTCGGAGCCCAGACCGAATCTATTGTGCAAGCGCGGTCCGAGGCGGCCCAGCCCGTTCGGAGGGTGAACTTCATCGACGACCACATCTTGGGCAAGATCGAGCGCGATGGAATCCCGCATGCCCCGCTCGCCGACGACGCCACGTTTTTCCGTCGCCTTCACCTGGACATGACAGGCCGTATCCCGACCGGATCCGAGGCCCGTGCGTTCGTCGCCGACAGCGACCCAGACAAGCGCTCGAAGCTGGTCGACACCCTGGTCGGCAGCGTGGACTGGCGCGACCGCTGGACATATTGGCATCTGGATCTTTGGCGTACCAGCCAAAACCGCGTGGGCTGGGCCGGCCGCAACCTGTTCCACGACTACGTGGCCGACGCCCTGCTGCTGAACCAGCCCTACGACCAATTCGTTCGCGAGCTGCTCACGTCCGAAGCTCGCAGCAACTGGTACGTCGGACCGGCCAGCTACTTGGTCCGCTGGGCAGTCTTCGCTGACAACTGCACCGAGATCATGCACGAAGACACCGCCGACGAGATGACGGTGATGATCTTCCAGCACTTCATGGGCGTGAACCTGCAGTGCGTCTCGTGCCACGACGGCGCGAACCATCTGGAACAGGTCAACGTTTGGCTCACCGAGCGCAAGCGCGAGGAGTTCTGGGCGCAAGCAGCATTCTTCGGCAACACCCGAGTCATGCGCCGGGTGGAATTGCGCAACACCCAGGACGAATACCTGGTCGACGATAAGGACCCCGGCCGCGATGGCTATTCCAGGGCGGCCGCAAGCACGGTCCGGGTGGCCCGGCAAGGCGAGGGCCGGGTTCCGCCGGCCTTCATCTTGGGTGGCGAACAGCCCAGCCCGGACAAACCCCTGCGCTCGGAACTCGCGCGCATCCTGACGGCTCACCCGCAATTCGCCCGGGCGGTGGTGAACCGGTTCTGGGCCGAATTCATGGGCGCGGGCATCGTCGAGCCCCTCGACGGCTTCGACTTCTCCCGCATGGACCCCGACCAGCTGCCCGAAGGCTGGGATCTCCAGCCCACGCATCCAGCCTTGCTGGACGCCCTCGCGCAGGATTTCATCGAGAGCGGATACGACCTTCAGCACCTCCACAAGCAGATCGCCAAGTCAGCGGCCTACCAGCTGTCGGCGAGCTTTCCGACCGAGTGGAAGCCCGACTACGCTCGGTACTTCGCTCGCAAGTTCATGCGCCGGCTCACGGCCGAACAGGTCTACGATGCCATCGTAAAGGCAACCGACCTGCACACGCCCATCCAAATCCCGCTCACCGACCGGCAGGTCCAATACTTGGTCCAGACTCGCGGTCCGGCTGACTTGCGACGCAGCGTGACGCTAGGACCGCAACTCAAGCAAGACCTGCAATTCTTCACCGAATCCTTCGGCCAAGCCAACCGGGAGTTCAACGAACCGTCGCGCGGAGGCTCCATCATCCAAGCGGCCCTGATGATGAACTCCAACCTAGTCAAGGAAAAGTCCAAACCGTCGGCGGGCAGCTATCTGGCGGGCTTGCTCGGGGCCGGTGCGAATGATGGCGAGCTCGTGGATTCTCTGTACTGGCAGTTTCTGACTAGGCCGCCGGACGAGCACGAGCGTAGTGCTTCGCTGGAGTTGCTCGCCGAGCGCGGCCAAGCCGCCGGTGGCGAGGATCTGCAATGGATCCTGATGAACAAGCTCGATTTCCTGTTTCACCGCTAGGAGCACTTGCGTGGCACGCTTCGAAGACCACTTCCTGACCCGGCGAGAAGTCTTGCGCATCGGCTCGGTCGCCATGACGGGCTACCATTTCCTGCCCGTGGTGCAACCGAAAGCGAAGGCGACGACTACGACGCCATCGGGCGAGGGCAAGGCGCGATTCTGCATCTTCGTGATGCTCGAGGGCGGCCAGTCACACGTGGACGCATGGGATTTCAAGGAGGGACCTTGGACGCCCGGAGACTTCGCCGCGCAGACGCTGCCGGGCGTGGGCAATTGGCCCATGGGGCTGTACCCGGAACTGGCCAAGCGCAGGGACAAGTACTCCTTGATGCGGTCAATGGCGACCTGGGAGAGCCAGCACGGCCGGGGGCAGTACTACATGCAGACCGGTCACCAGCATAATCCGGCGCTGGCGCCGGAACTGCCGGGAGTCGGCTCGGTGGTGGCCTACGAGTACGCCTCGCGCCGCAAGTCGAGCGATTGCCTGCCCCCTTTCGTGGGCTTCAATACGTTCCCCCAAGTCGGGTTGATCGGCTCCGGCTTCCTGCCCGCGACATACACGCCGTTCCATGTGAACACTTCATCGGACATCTCGTCACTCGCACCGCGCGAAGAAGACCTGCCCAATTTCAAGCGCCGCTGGGATCTGTTGCAACGCTTCGACGGCCGAGTCCGCAGCGATCCGGCGCTGGAAAGGAAGGCGTTCCGTGACTTTCACAACCACTACGAAGGCGCTGTCGAG
This sequence comes from Bryobacterales bacterium, assembly GCA_965207255.1. GTDB lineage: Bacteria > Acidobacteriota > Terriglobia > Bryobacterales > UBA6623 > VXMF01. Next base: position 6,610,981 of record OZ242276.1, read on the forward strand.
ATCATGTCCGACCCCCGCAGCGCGGGCATCTTCAGCATTTCCGCCGAGGACAAGGTGCGCTACGGCAGCAACCCCGTCGGCGACTCGTTCGTGCTGGCCCGCAACCTCGTGGTGGCCGACGCCGGAACGCACTTCATCTTCCTCACCCACGAGGATTGGGACCACCACGGCTCGATCTATCAGCAAGGCAACTTCTACCAGCGTTCCAAAGAGCTCGACACGGCGCTGAGCCGGTTGCTGGATGACCTCGAGCAAACCAAGCGTGACGACGGCACATCTGTCCTGGACGAAACGCTCGTAGTGTGTGTGGGCGAGTTCGGGCGGACCCCCGGCGCGCTGACCAACATCGCCGGCCGGGACCATTACCAGTACGCCTTCACCGGCCTTTTCGCCGGCGGCGGCGTAGTGCCCGGTCAAGTGCTGGGGGCCACCGACGACACCGGCGCGGAAATCACGGATTTCGGGTGGAGCGGGAATCGCCCGGTCTACCCGGAAGACATGGTGACCACCATCTACGCGGCGATGGGAATCGACTGGACTAAGAGCATCGAAGAGACACCCTCCGGGCGGGTGTACCACTACATCGAGATCTTCTCACCCACTCGCATGCTGGCCAACAGGGTCGTCCGCGAGCTGTTCGCTTGACAGTCGTGTCGGCGCAGTGAGCCGGGAAGACTTGGCGAGATCGGACAGGTCGCTCGCCACGGCGCAGTTCCAGCGATGGCCGCCAGACCGACCGCAACCGGCCGCTGACTGCCGTCCGCAACCGAAGCAATGTAGTATGTACTATTACTACTAGGCAGAGCCATGCGCGAGATCCCCTTGATGACCGCCAACCAGGAGTTTTCGAAACTGATCAAGGAGGTTGAGCGCGGAGAGAGCTTCCTCATATCGCGGCGCGGCCGGCCCGTTGCCAAGCTGACACCGCATTTCGCCGACAGAATGGCCGATCCCGAATGGGCAGCAGCATATCGGAGGATGATGGCGCGCTTGGAGCAAGGGGCCCGGCTTGGCGGCCTACATGTGGACCGGAACGAAATCCATGATCGTTAAGGGGCGGTTCTCCCTCGACACCAATATCCTCGTCTATGCCGTGGATTGCGAGTCCGGTGATCGGCACGAACGCTCCAAGGGGCTCTTAGCGCAAGCTGCTAAGTGCGACTGTGTGCTCACTGTCCAAGCGCTCGCAGAGTTCTTTCACGCGACAACGCGGAAGAAGCTGCTCCAGCCCGCAGTCGCGAGAGCCTTCGTGCGCGATTGGCTCGAGGTATTCCGCATCACCTCCGCGGACGAGTGGGCATTCGCCGATGCAATGGACGCGGTCGAAGAAGATCGGCTCTCATTTTGGGACGCGATGATCTGGGCGACGGCTCGTCGGATGGGCTGCTCCGCGGTGATCAGCGAAGACATGCAGGACGGCCGGCGTCTCGGCGGGGTCGAGTTCATCAACCCCTTCTCGGGAAACGCCACGGCTCGTCTCGCGCCCCTCCTGAAAGCATGAACTGCTGATCTCAAGCCGGAAGAGTTAGCGGCAGCAACCATGCTATCTGGCGTCGTTGGAGTCCGCGCGGCGTTGGCATCAGTAACACTGTCGGCGCTGGGCGGGGCGCGGCCGTCCAGGCCATTGGCACTGGGCCCCTTTCAATAGGGAACTACATATCTAAGCACCGCAACACTTTCTTGAGGGCTCCAGCAGTAGGGTAGGATCTCAATAGGTGAAACGCGATCGTTCGGATGAGCCCATTCGGTGGGAGCCCAAGAAAATTCTAGAGCTTGATTGCGGAGGTGAAACGTTCATAGCAATGGACCCTTATGCAATTGAACGCGTTCACTACAATCGTGATCAAGATTACGTGACAGTAGTGTTCGCGAGCGGAAACTCTTGCCAGATCACCCCTGTCGGAGACACTCGTGCCAAGGAAATATACTTGGCGATTGTCCGTGAATGGGACCGAGCCAAACAATAGTAGCGCTGGGCTAGATCCAAGTCGGACTCAAGCACCTAGACGTCAATCCGCACGGAGGTGTGGGCAGTGGTGTCTCGAAAGTGATCTCGGCCATGATGGTAGTGCCTTTCGGGAACTGTACACGGTCCGGTGCAGGACTGCGGCCTGAATGCTGCACCTCTTCGAGTTGAAGTTCGAGCATGGACTGAAACCCCAGAGCCGCAGATCGACTTTTCTAGGCAGAGAATGGAAGTCTGTCGTCTCGATGTAGAAGGATTTCTCGTCAACCATAGGTGGCCCGGGCCCCAACACAATCGCGTGCCGCGTTTCGCTCATAATGACACCATCAGCGGTTGGTATCTCTGTGCTTGGCCGAATCTCTCGCAGCCTGCGGATGGCAGACCTGACGCGCAAGATGCGCAAGGACTGGGACCGGCGCGCCCGCGCGGACGCGATGTATTTCGTCAACACCGCCCGCACGGGTTGGGATGAAGAGGATTTTTTCGCCACGGGCAACGACAGCGTTCGCGACGACATCCTCAACGACATGGCTGCCGTCTGCCAAGGACGCGACCCGAAAAGCATGCGCGTATTGGAGATCGGCTGCGGCGTTGGACGCATGACCCGCGCCCTTGCGGCTACCTTCGGGGAGGTTCACGGCGTCGACGTCAGCCGAGAGATGGTGCGGCAAGCCAAGCACTTCCTGCGAACCACGCCCAATGCCCACGTCTACCGCAACTCAGGCAAGGACCTGCAAGTGCTCGGGGACCTGCAGTTCGACTTTGCCTACTCGTTTATCGTGTTCCAACACATCCCTAGCCGGGAGGTCATTGACAGCTATGTCGGTGCCGTGAGCCGCTGCCTGCGCGGCGGCTCCACCTTCAAGTTTCAAGTGCAGGGCCATCGCAGCCCGAGCCTGCGAGAGCCCCGTCGCAACACTTGGCTGGGTGCCAGCATTTCCGAGACCGAAGCCGCGGCGATGGCCGAACGGCACGGCTTTGAACTACAGCGCAGTTCCGGGGCGGGAACTCAGTACTACTGGCTCTGGTTCTACAAGCCCTAGCGCGATTCTGTCCCGGCCATAGCCGTTCGCTCACCACTGCCTCGGCAGCTTGGGCGCTAGCCCCAGGCGGCGGAGGATGCGATATGGCAGGCGCGAGAGTTCGTGGCTCATCTTGCCCTCGACCTCTTCGTGGCGCGATTCCAATGCCGCTACCCACTGCCGCAGTTTGGCGATGTGCAGTTCTCTGTCGCGCAAGAGATTCGCATCACTCGGCAAGTACGCGAGGCATTGCAAGTCTTCGATCGGGCTCATCGAACAAGCCGCGACGAAGAAGTGACCAGCCTCTGGATCAGCCGCTGGCGTTTCTACGTGGGCCCGGGTCTTCGCCTCGCTCTGCGAGCTGATCGCGACCGCACCAACGTGATTCTCAACGAATACGGTGCAGTGGGGAAACGCTGTCATCAGCGCAGCCCGGAACTCCCTGTAGTCAAATTCGTGCATATGGAACGGATTCGGCTCGAAGCGAGTTGTCTGGTAAAAGGCCCGATTGGGAGTGGAGACGAGGAAGACGCCCGTAGTCGTCAACACCCGCGCGGCTTCGCTGATCAAGCCCGGCCAGCCATTGAGGTGTTCGATCACCTCAAAGGCGGTGACAAGGTCTAGCGAGGCGTCCGCGAAGGGCAGGTTCGTACAATCACCCCGCACGAAGACTACGCCCGGACAGTTGGCTCTCGCGTGCGAGACAGCCTCCTCAGAGTTGTCCAAGCCGTACACGGCAGCGCTGTCCCGGGCGAGGCGCGCCGCGCCATACCCTTCCCCGCAACCGGCATCCAAGACCCGCCGTCCGCGAGCCAACGGCTCCGCGAAGCAATAGCGGGCTAGGTGTTCGTTGCGCAGGTCCGGATTGCTGGCATCCAGCACGAGCCGCTCGCCACTGGGCTCTGCGGCGTGGTGTTGGTCGCGAGGACTCATGGCTTGGCGATCAGGGCTCCGGTCCTGGCGTACTCGCACGGTTGTATCGCTGCGCGCAAATTGCGGGCCACCCCCTGCAGCTGTCCAGCCTATTGATAGAACGGTTGGCTGCGAACCCAGCGCGGACCGTACTGGGGCTCGGCCCCGCCCACCTCCAGAGCGCCTAGATCCGGAGCGGCGCCGACAAACCCGTCGTTGACCGTTGGGATCACTGCTCCGGCATCGACGGCCGCACTGTCGGGCTTGAGCCGGAAATTCAGATCCCGCGCATGATAGACGGCATGTCTTCGTGTCGGGTCCGGAGGGGTCATTCGCTCGAAGATGTCGAAGTCGAGTTCAAGGCCGTGTTGCTCTTGGCCCGTGGCCGCCCGCAGTTCGCTCAGGCTGGCAAAAACCTGCCAGTCGGGCGCCGGGGCTCCTGGCTCGAGCGCACCGCGCTCCGGAGCGCGCCAGCGGTACTGCTCGGCCACGCCCGCATTGGGCCGAAAGCCGTTGTAGTCGGAACTGAACGCCTGACCTGCGTTCGACCATGTCATCACGCCGCGACTAGGCGTGTCGTGCCCTAGGAAGAGATTGTTGCGGTAGTGCATGTTCGACGATGGATCGCTCGCCACCTGCTCGCCGATGATGGTGTTGTGGAACGCAAACAGGCCCGCGGCCTTGGCAGAGAACTTGAACGCGACTCCGCTCGGCACGTGGTACAGCAGATTGCGGAAGAAGTAGGCGGGACCGCCAAAGACGGGCTGCGAGCTGTAGCCGCCGTGAGCCGCGTTGACGCCCCGGTTGTTGAACACGCGAATGTTGTGCACGCCGCCATCGGTCTCGATGAAGTCGTCGCCCGACATGTGGATGTCGTTGTTGTAGATGTCGATCGAGGACGCCCGCCGCTCCGGGTCCGCCTCGGGTGTGCCGTAGGTCGAAACGCCGATGCCGTCGTGAAAGTAGGCGACGGCGTTGTGGGCGATGACATGGCCGGGGCCGTAGACCTTGACCGCGTAATAGCTGCGCACTTCGTGCGAGCCGTAGGGCCCCGCGCTGCGCCATAAAGACCCGGTCCAGCCGACCAGCAGGTTGCGCTGCTCGGCGCGGCCCAGAAAGATGTTGTCGGCGATATAGAAGTCGCTCGAACCGGCATACTCAGTCCACACGCCAAAGCCGATGTCTTCGAAGCGGCACTTCTTCACCGTCAGGTTGCGCGCCCCGGTGACCCCCTTGAAGCCGGCAAAGATCGCGATGTCGGTATTGCGAAACGTCAGTCCTTCGAAGATGTGGTGAGCGGATGCGCTGACATCAAAGAGCCGGTGGTTCCCGGCCCCATCGAACACCACCTCCCCGTCCCCGGCGGCGCGGATCGTGATCGGCTTCTCGGCCGTCCCCTTGAGCGTGAGCCAGTTCGTGCCGTCGAACGGAGTCATCATCGGATCGACATAGTCCAAGCGGTCGTTGCGGTAAAGGCCGGCGTGGACGAGGATCGTGTCGCCAGGACTCACCGGACGTTCCCAGACGACATTCCAATCGCCCAAGCCCGCTCCGTAGTAGGCCTGCAGCAAGCTCGTGAAATGCGGCTCCAGCTTCTCACCCTCATGATCGGGAGGGTAGACGTGCAGCACGCGCCCGCCCTCGTAAGGGATCGGCTCTGTGCGGGTGCTGACTCGCACCACGTGCTCGGCCTTGCCGGAAGTGCCGTCAGGATCGGCGAGCCTCAGCCGACACTCGTACTCCGTGCCCGGCTCGAGATTGAGAATGCTGCCCGCAAATCCGTCTGGCACGGTATAGTCCAGATGCTCTCTAGTGCGGAAAACGCGCTCGCCGCCCATGCGAACCAGCGGCAGTGCCTGACGCCAAGCGCCCTCCCCTGCTTTGCGAAACTCCACGGTGACCGTCGCGTCGCGGTTGTCATCTCCGCTGATAGACCACTCGAAACCAAGATTGTGCAGGGTGGGATGCTCGACTGTAAACCTGCCCGCTTGCGTAGCGTCTTCGGCTGGCAGCGCGACGCTCGCCAGCAGCAGCAATGCCGGAACCCGCCAGCGCAGCGCGGTTGCTGCCAGCCTCGCCGCCATCCCTAGCTCACCGTTCCCGCACGGCATTCGCTGCCAACATCCCCCGCACGCATGCGACTTGCCTACCTACCTTGGTAGTCGACCCAGATGGGACTGCCCCAAGCCATGTTGCCGTCTGCCTGGATCACGCGCACGTAGTAGTAGTGCTCGCCGGCTTCGATGTCGGCGTCGGTGTACGCGAAGGTAACCTCGCCGACATCAGGATGCGCGGTGTAGGCAAAGGTGTTGTCCTTGATGATGTCGATCTGCTGGAGCGTATCCGTGCCGATCACGCGCACGTCGAACCGGGGTGGCGAGCTGGCGACGAACTCCTCGCCCATCGCATGCCCGCCGCTCTGGAAGTCGACGATGATGTTTTCTGTAGCCGCATAGGTGCGCCGTGCGTAGAGCGAGTCCCAAATGTCTGCGTAGGTCCGGGCCGGCGTGTAGGCCACTGCGTACGACATGTGCGTGGAGCGGTGGTCAGAACTCGCGATGAAGCCCATCTTATAGCCCTTTTCCAGCGCATTCCAGATGAAGCCCTTGGGGCGCATGTCCCCTGAAGTGATGTAGCCACCCACCACGATTCGCTCCGCCGTCGCGCTGCGCGGCGCGCCGAGGTACTCGTACGAGTCGCGGTTGCCTTGGAACATCTCCACCAAGCGTTCGGCACGCTCGTCGTTGTAGCGCCAATCGGTGCCCATTTGCGTGGCCGGCGTGTGGGGGATGCTGATCGCTTTCGGGCGACCGCCGTCCAAGAGTTGCCGCCACAGCTGCAGCGTGTCGTCCTCGGCGACGCCGATCGCGCGGTCTCCGGGCTTGATCCGGATGGGATCGTAGCCGCGCCCACGCCAGACGATGTTGCGGTGCCCGTCCGGGTAGGCGACCGTGCGCTCGTAGTTGAGCACCGGGTAGAACACGCCGGGGATCTTGTAAACATCCACCGCCTTGTCCACCATGCGCCACATGTAGGGGGTGTCGGCCTTCTCGGGCAGCACATGCTCGGACGGTCCGAGGAAGTCCATTTTCGCCACGTCGATCGCATAGCGGTAGCAGTCGTACAGGCTGCCATCGCTGTAGCCGTCGAAGGACAGGTCCGTGTGGCGGTGCAAGTCGCCCCAGACCAAGTGGTATTTCTCCCCGCCCGCGTCCATTTGGTAGGTCTTCCACAGCGGCGTGACAGCTTCGGGGAGCAGGTCGTTCACGAGCTCGGGAGCTGCCAGATCATCGGTCCCGACGAAGTACTCGTCGGCGACGGCCCCGGCGGGAGCCTGGGCCAGGGCCAGCTTGCCGGCGTAGAGGTCGTACTTCCAGAAGCGATCCGAGTCGGCGGGGTAGCTCTTGCCGTCCGTCTGAGAGACAAACCACAAGTCCCCGGAGCGGTCCACGGCCGCCGCCGGGCGCTGCTCGTTGCGGCCGTCGGAGAACGGAATCCAAACGGGCGGCGTCCAGCCGTGACCATCGAACATCGTGACTTTGTAGTCCCAATAGGGGAAGATCGAGCGTGCCGCCACGGGCGGGGGGTTGGCGCGACCGAGCGTGCGCGTGCGCAGGATCGCCCAGACGCGGCCCTTGCCGTCGACCTGCAGCATTGGATACTCGGTGTAGGTCTGGCGGGCGCTGTCCAAGCCGAGCGCCATCCAACTGCCGGTGATCGGGCTGGGCGGGAAGCGCTGGTCGATGGGCGGGACTGGCTTGACGATGCGCCCGCGGTCGAGCACCCGCACTTGTGCCTGGCGGTGAAAATACAACCCGCTCTCGCCACGATGGATTCCGTTGATGCCGTAGTGGTCCTGACCCCAGTTCGCACCGCCGTTGTCCCAAGCCATCCAGAGCCGGTCGCGGTGGTCATAGGCCAAGCTGGCATGGGCCTGAAAATCCTCGCTGGCCGTGATGCGTTCGAGCGGCTGCAGCCGTCCGGAGACAAGCCGCCGCAGGAAGATGTCGTAGTTGCCGTGGCGGTAACTGTCCCAAGCGATCGCGAGCTCTCCCCGCGAGTTCAGCGCGAGGGCGGGTTCCCAGTCGTTGGCGGGATGCTCGGTGACCTTGATCGGGGCTTCCCAACGGCCGCCGCGACGCACCATCAGCGATATGTCGGTGTTGCCGCTGGCACCGGATTGATAGACAAGGTATACGTCACCGTTTGACGCGGCCGCCATGCGCGGGAACGTGTCCGGTCCGGGGCCGTCAGTGAGAGCGCGGCCCGAGGCCGTGCCGCCCAACTCGTAATCGGCCTGATACAGCAGCACCACCCCATCGCGGATCGCCGACGCCACCGCCGTCACGGCGCCGGGCTTGGTGGAGATCAGCGAAACCTGGTAGTAGTCGCCCGCAGGAGCGAGCTCGATCGTCTCGTCCCACGACTCGCCGTCGGGCGAGGAACGAAGTTGGATGGTATCCGCGCCATCTTGGAAGGCAATCCATGCGACCCATACACGCCCGTCAGGCCCAATCGCGATTGCTGGGTAGTCATCGTCGGCCATGCCTTCCGACATACGACGTGCCATCGGTACGCGCTCGACCCGGATCCGCCCGTCCAACCGTTCCAGCGGTTCTTGGTAGCGGACCTGGCTAGGGCGGAATTCGGCCTCGCCCTGAGCCGTCTGGATTGAGATGCGCGCAGCATCGCCGCCTTCGACGTCAACGACAACGCCCTTCCAGCGGGTCGGAGAAAAGGCGGCTTGGTCCTTGGGCTCCATCTGAAGCCGCCCGTCCCACTGGTTGCCGCACCCCCAGCTAGACTGGTCGAACGATTCCTCGGGTCCGAAGTGGTGCGCGGCGACGATCTCCGCCGAGCCGGCCGCGGCTGCCAGCGAGCCGCTCCAATCGGCAATCGCCTGGTCGGCTCCCCCAAACAGGATTCGGAACCTTTCAGCGGCTCCGAGCGGGACAGCCGCAACCAGGGCCGAGACAAGAACGAGCCCGCGGGCAAGTGATGGTCCGGTGATCATTCTGGGCACGATGGCAACCTGCCCAATCATATCCAAGACGCGCGGGCCGGAGCCCGAGTCGATCCCGCCCTGCTAGTGGCGCTATGGTGGAATCTGGCTTTCAGGACGGCTTTGTGGACACGCGCACGAAGATTATCAAACCTAGCGAGCTGGCCTTGTTCGCGGGGCAAGTACGCGCAGCCAAGGGATGGTTCGATGTCTTGACGGCGGAGCATTGCAGGCTGCTCCAGCGGGCTGGGCGCGCGGACCGCAAGCTATTGGTGCTGGTGTACCGCGAGACCGCGGGTCGCTCGGCTCCGTTGCCCGCCTACGACCGGGCTCAAATGGTCGCCGCCCTTGCCTGCGTGGACCTTGTCTGCATCACGGACACTTCCGAGGCAGACGCGATCGTTTCCAGAATCGGGGCCGAGCCAGCGTTCGACGTCGATGCCGAACAATCTTGCGACGTAGTCCGCCATGTCGTTGCTACCCAAGGCAGCTAGCGGTTCCCCGAAGCGCGTCCTGCTGGTGCGCTTCGGGGCCATGGGCGACATCATTCAAACTCTGCCGGCGGTCGCCGACCTGCGGCGGGGCCTGCCCGGTGCCAAGATCGTCTGGGCCGTAGACAGCCGCTGGCGGGAGTTGCTGGTGGGAAACCCTAGCGTCGATGAACTCGTTAGCGTCCCGCTGCGCGAATGGCTCAACCCCAAATCCGGATTCGGCAGGAAGGCCGCCAGAACGCTCAAGGGGCTACGAGGGGAAAGGTTCGACCTTGCGCTGGACATGCAGGGCCTGATCAAGTCGGCGGCAGTTGCGGCGGCTTGCAGCCCCAAGATCCTCGCAGGGCTGGACCACTACCTGCTGCGCGAACCGCACGCCGCCCTGCTCTACGACCGCCGCCTTGGGGCGGGCGGCACCCACGTGGTCGATCGCTACCGGGAGCTCGCGGCGCTGGCGACCGGCAGCGCGCCGCCGCCCGAGGTTTGCTTTGCTCTGCCGCCCGGCGAAGCGCGGGACGGCTTGCCCGAGCGCTATGTGCTGGCCAGCCCGCAAGCCGGCTGGGGTGCCAAGCAATGGCCGCAGGGCCACTACAGCTCGCTAGCTGCGAGATTGTGGATCGAGCACCGCCTGCCGCTCGTCGTCGACTGCGGTCCCGGCCAAGAGGCCTATGCCAACGCCATCCGCGACGCTGCGCCCGAGGGCGCGGTGCTCACGCATCCGTCCACGATCTCGCAACTGGTCGGCGCGACGCGCCGGGCGACGGCAGTGCTGGGCGTGGACAGCGGCCCGCTACACCTAGCCGCGGCGCTGGGTCGGCCCGGCGTGGCAATCTTCGGTCCTACCGATCCGGCCCGCAACGGGCCCTACGGGCCGAGCATCACTGTGCTGCGTGTCCCCGATGCAGCTACCACCTACAAGCGGACCAGCGAGCCCAGCCCGTCAATGCAGGCGTGGTCGGCAGAGGCCGTCTACCGCCAGCTCGTCCCCTTATTGACTTGATGCCAGTAGACTGAGACGCATGCAGCGATTCGTTCTCACTGTTCTTTCGGTACTAGCGCTGTCTGCACCGCCATCCGTCCTGGGCCAGTCGTCGGACAGGCTCAACGGACGCCAAGCCGCGGAACTCATGGACCGCATCACAGACCTGCTAGAAGCGACGCGCATCGTGATTCCGGAACTCTCCCGGGCGGGAGCGCCTCTGCAGGAGAACTTCCGGCAGGGCCTGAATACCTTGCGCACCGCGCCCAGCCGCGATCACACCGGCGTGCTGTACAGGATGCTGACGAATGCCAAGGCTTACCTGCAGTTGTCCGACACCCTGCCCAAGTCGGCCGAATTCTCGGAGGACATCGCACGCCAGCTATCCCAGCTTCGCGAGGGCATCCAGAGGTTCGAGGCCCATTTTCGGGCCACGCTGGCATTGCGGGAGGAACAGGTGCTCGGCTCCGACCGGGACAACCTGCGCAGGTATGCGGATGCCAACCGGATGGTCGGCGCGGCCGACCCTAGCAATCCACGCGTGGTGTTCTTGGGCGACTCCATCACCGACGGTTGGCGGCTGAACCAGTACTTCGCGGGCAAGGCGTACGTCAATCGCGGCATCGGCGGGCAGATCACGGGCCAGATGCTGGGACGCACCAAGCCCGACGTGATCGATCTCCAGCCGAGCGCGATGGTGCTGCTAGGCGGCACGAACGACTTGGCGCGGGGTGTGCCCGATGGCGCCATCCGACACAATCTGGAGGCCATCGGCTTGCTCGCCGAGGCTGCCGGCATCATCCCCGTGATGGCCTCCATACTGCCGGTCAGCGACTACCACAAGGACGCGAACCCGCGCTTCCTGCGCACGCCCTACAGGGATCCGACGCGCATCATGCAGCTCAACCGCTGGCTGGCGGCGCTGTGCAAGTCCAAGGGCTGGGGCTATCTCAACTACCACGACGCCATGGTCGACGAGGCGGGCAGGCTGCGCCAAGATCTCGCCAACGATGGCCTGCACCCCAACACCGAGGGCTACAAGATCATGGCCCCGCTGGCCGAGCAGGCCATCCAAGCGGCGCTACTACGGGCCGGCTCGCGCCGCGGCCGACGCTAGCTCGGTGGCGCAGAGTGCGCGGACTGGGCCGGATGGGGGCAGGATGCCCAGCTTGGTAAGCTGTTAAGCACGCCGGCAGACTGCGATGGCTATTCTTGACTTCTTCCGATCGCCGCCGAAGCAGCAATCCCAGTCCGCGCGCGATTCCGACACCGTGCAGCGGATCAGCCAGGCTATCGACAAGCTGCCCGAGGCACAGGCGAAGTACATCGCCGCCTTCGCCTTTATCCTGGGCCGCGTGGCCAACGCCGATTTCGACATCAGCGCCGAGGAGATTGCCGAGATGGAGCGCATCGTCGAGCGCGTGGGCGGCTTGCCGGAAGAGCAGGCCGCGCTGGTGGTGCAGATCGCGAAGGCACAGCACAAGCTGTTCGGAGCCACCGAGAACTTCGTCGTCACCCAGGAATTCAACCGGGTCGCGACGCGCACCCAGAAGCAAGCCCTGCTGCACTGCCTGTTCGCGGTGTCGTCCTCGGACCACTCGATCAGCGTTTCGGAAGACAACGAGATCCGGGCGATCAGCAAGGAATTGCGGCTGGATCATTCGGATTTCATCGCCGCCCGCTCGATCTACAAGGAGCACTTGAGCGTGTTGAAGAACTGAGCCCGGACCGCGGGCCGGCCAATCCGCGCGGCGCACTCGCCGCCGAAACCGGCTCGCCAAGGCAAGGAGTCTAGCCGAACATGGAGATCGCAACATTCGGTGCCGGTTGTTTCTGGGGCGTGGAGGCCGCTTTCGGCAACGTGCCCGGCGTGACCTCCACCTGCGTCGGCTACGCCGGCGGGGATCTGCCGGACCCATCGTATCGGGACGTCTGCGCGGGTGACACAGGGCATACCGAGGTGGTCCGCGTGGAGTTCGACGGACGGCGCGTCAGCTATGCGACCCTGCTTGACGCCTTCTGGGCGTGCCACGACCCAACACAGGTCAACCGGCAAGGCCCCGACCGCGGATACCAGTACCGCTCGGTGATCTTTTGTGAGGACGATGACCAGCTCGAGGCGGCTGCGGAGTCCAAGCGGCTCCTCGCGGCAAGCGGCAAGTTCCAGCGGCCCATAGCTACCGCGGTCGAGCGCAGCCGGTCGTTTTACCTTGCCGAGGACTACCATCAGAAGTACCTAGCCAAGCGCGGCATGGCAACATGTCACGTATAGGACCGAGCCGGTCCTAGCGTTGGCCTAGTTGTCCAGCCCAACCGGCGTCGGCGCGGCCGACGCCTTGGCCGAAACGCCGTATGTCAATCATGCTCGAGGAGATCCGGCAGCAGCCCGAGGTGCTGGAGCGCATCTTGGGCAAGCCGCCGGAAGCGCTCGCACGGCTGGCTAGGCGATTCTCGCGACAGCGTCCCGAGCTTGCCGTGATCGTGGCTCGCGGCACTTCCGACAACGCCGCGATCTTCGGTCGCTACCTCTTCGAGATCACGCTCGGCCTGCCAACACTGCTTGCCGCGCCGTCCGTTGCAACGCTGTACCAGCGCCTCTCCCTGCCCAAGGACGCCTTGGTAATCGGCATCTCCCAATCGGGCGAATCCACCGACATCAACGGCTATGTCGAAACAGCCAAATCGCTGGGAGCGTTCTGCATAGGCATCACAAACGAAGCAGATAGCACGCTGGCGCACCTGGCGGACGAGGCACTCGTCACCCGGGCCGAGAAGGAGAAAAGCGTCGCCGCGACCAAGACCTATACGGCGCAGCTGGGCATGCTGTACTGTTTGGGCCGAGCACTCGGCGCTGGGATTGTCGAAGACGACCTCAAGCGGCTTCCTGGTGCCGTGGCCGCCCAATTGGAGAGCGAGGAATCGGTGAAACGATTGGCACACCGCTTCCGAGACATGTCGCAAGCCGTCGTGATCGGCCGCGGCTTCAACTACGCCAACGGCTTCGAGTTTGCGCTCAAGCTGATGGAGACAAGCTACGTTGTCGCCACCGGATTCTCGGGAGCCGACTTCGCCCACGGCCCGATCGCCATAGTCGAAGAGCAGTTTCCTGTGTTCGCATTTTGCCCTGCCGGACCGACCTTCGAACAAACCGAGGCCCTGCTGGCGCGGCTCCAAGCCAGTCATGCGGACACCGTCTGCTTCGGCCCGCGGCCGGCCGTCCAGTCCTTGCCAAGCGGGCACAGGATCGAGGTGGGCGAAATCCTGCCATCGAGTCCCGGCCTGCCCAGAGACCTGCTCTCCGCCGTCCCGATGATCATCCCGGCGCAGCTATTCGCTGGCCACCTGTCCGCCAGCAAGGGCCTCGATCCCGACCACCCGCGGATGCTCTCGAAGGTCACGCAGACCCTCTAGCGAGGGCGCCGAGCCACTGCCCGACGACGACCGCCGCTAGACTTAGGGCAGCGGCACTTCCGAGAGGCGCTCGGTGCCGAAGTAGCGCGTTCCTTGCCCGTCTTCGTCACGAGTTTCCAGCAAGCCCTCGTTGCGAGCTCGGGAGAACAGGTCTCGGTATGTCCTGACGCCGTATTGCGTGCATTTGAAGTCCGGCTGGACCGCCAGCACGGCATCCTTGAGTTCGGCGCGGCTGAGCCCGGGGCCGACTAGATCCTTGTTTGCACGCAGAACCGGGATGATCAGTGCGAGCGCATCCGCCACCGGACCGCTGACGTTGAATTCCAAGTCGACACCCCGGCGCGGCGCAAGAGCTGGGCCGGCGGGCTCCGACGTCGCAGCCCGCGCCTTCCTCACCGCTTGGACCCTCAGCGGTTGCGCTCCCGTCCCAGGCCCCGCTGCGGCGGATTGAGCCGAGGCTCTCTGCGCTGCCGCCTCCGGCTTGGCTCGACTTACAGCATTCGCTTCGGGGCGGGCAGGCAGCCCTTCGGCTAAGGGTGTCCCTTTGACCGGGCCAAGGGAATCGACAACCAGCAAGCCGTCCTGCTCGGAGAGGGTGAACAAGCCCTTGCGCACCAATCCCTCAAGCAACGGTTGGAATGCTCTCCGGCGCGAGCAGTGCGACCTGAATTTGGGATCAATCCGCAAGGCAGCCTCGTACACCAGTCCCAGCTCTGCTACTCGGTCATCCTTCTTGATGCGCTGAATGGCTTCCTCCAGTGCCGAAACGACGGCCTCAAGGGCACTTCCCTGCGGTAGCGCCACTTCGGGCGCAGGCGGCTCGCGCTGGCCCGGACGCTCGGGCTCCGGCCGGCGCCCGCGGGGCTCGGAGGCCCGCGGCGGACCGACAGGTTGCCCGGACAGTTCAACACCCCACGGTGCCTCAAGCTTAGACTGGGGTTGCGGTTCGCGCGGCCGGTCGGACCTGCGCGAGCGCTCGAACCGGCCCGACGGCGAATCATCATGCCTGTCAGAGACTGCCACGCAAAACATGTGCGAGCCGATCGGCTGCTTCCAGAGATAGCCGGCTTCGAGCATGCGGTAGATCAGCTCCTTGAATGTCTCGCAGCTGAAGCTGCGCGGGTCCAAGCCCGGCTCGCGATAGGCAATGTGATCGGAGAGCTCATTCATGAGTGGCGTTTCACCGTGATGCAACATGTCACGGATCGCCTCCCTGACGTACGGCAGCGCCCTCTCGAGCGGTTCGTAGCGAGGCTTGCGCCTCGCCGACCGCTCCGGGCGGCTTGCACCCGGATCGCGGCCCGCCGAGGCGCGAAGCAGGTCTTCGTAGCTGATGAACTGGCTACAGTTGCGACGCAGGTTGGTACTGATCGTGTCCTGGGCGGCGCAGATATAAACCTGCTTGTCGTGGCGCTTGAGCTTGTGTACGAGCGGCAGGAAATCGCTGTCGCCGCTGACAATGCAGAAAGCATCGATATGCTCTTGAGTGAAGACCAATTCCAGCGCTTCGAGCGCCAGTGCAATATCGGCACCGTTCTTGCCGCCGCTCGGAGTGGTTTCTAGATGCTCCATGCGCACACCGTGCGCCGCCAGCTTGCTCTGGACCTGCCTGGCATCGGCATGGCGGCTCCAGCTGCCGTAGGCCACCTGCGTGAGGACCTCCCCGCGGGAGCGGATCCAATTCAAGACGTGCTCGTACCGGAAGTTACGGTTCTGCGAGGTCTTGATGCCGATGGAGATGTTGTCGTAGTCAATGAATACAGCGAACTTTCTGTGTTCTGGCAATTCGATTCTCCTCTGTCGCCCTTCGGCTCAAAGCAGGTAGCAACAACCGTCGGGCGCGACTGGCGCTGGCAACGCCGCAAATTCACTCAGCCTCGATATAACACTAGCCCCGGCAGTGCGACACATACTACTTTTCATTTCTCAAGTGTGATGCTCAAGGCTTTGAGGAACTGCTGGTCTTGGGGCGTCAGGCTAGAGTCTAAGTCCTTGGGTGTCGCTTGGTCGGCTACTCCATCAACGGCCTTGACGTCCCTTTGGCTGAAGCCGATGGTCGCCTCGAGCACTAGAAGCACGTCGTAACCTTCCTTCTTGATGTCACCGATCACCTCGGCGATCGCTTCAGATTCGGATAGAGATTCGTCAATCGCGTGTCCTAGGCGCTTGATGAGCTGCTTGAGTCGCTTATCCACGTATTTTCCGCCGCAAGCCCAGCCAGCCCGCAGAGCGGCCTAGCCAAGCGCTTCTCTGCCGCTTATTGAAGCAGATGGCAGCACGGTTTGCAAGTGTTTCTTGGCCCTCCCTCACGTTGTCGCTGGCCCATGGCCGGAGTCGGGCCGCCTTGCACCGCCACCGGCAGGCCGGTGACAATGGGAGGGCGGCCGATGACCGACGCAGAACGAGCTGAACTGGCGCGGGAAATCGCGTTAGCCGTGTCCAGCGCCGATGCCGGACCGGCCTGTGCCTGCGATGGCCATGCCAGCGCTCCGGCGCCGGCAGTGGTGTCCGCAACCGGGCTTGCCCGTGCGCTCGACCTGTCACTGCAGCGGCCCGATGTGACGCGGGCGGAAGTGGAGCGCTTCTTGCAGGCAGCCCGGCCAGCGGGGTGCCGCTCTGTATGCGTGCAGCCGAGATGGGCCGCGCTAGCGGTGCACAGATTGGCGAGCACCCGCTCTCAGGTGGCCTCCTACGTTGGCTATCCGTACGGCGCGACGCTAACTCCGGCCAAGTGCGCCGAGGCCCAGCTCCTGCTGCGGTTGGGCGTCCAAGAGCTTTGGATGGTCGCTGATATTGGGGCTCTTCGCGCAGGCGACCTGGACGCGGCGTTCATCGACATCCGGGCCGTTGCGCAAGTCGCCGAGTGCCGGCAAGCTCTCTTGAACGTGATCCTCGAATTGCCGCTATTGAGCGAGCGGCAAGGGGTCGAGGCCTGTGTAGTGGCCAAGCTGGCAGGCGCGACGGCGGTCGCCAGCGCTACAGGAACATGCGCCAAGCCTACCCAGCCGCGCCATGTCGAACTCATGCGCCAAACGCTCGGAGACGATTTGGAAGTCGTCGCATCCGGCAGCATCGAGACGGCTGCCGCGGCACAAGCTCTGCTGGCGGCGGGCGCGACTCGGGTAGAGTCCAGCAGTGGATTGGAGTTCCTGACCCCCTAGGACCTACATCCCCGTCCCCCAAGACCTGAGCCCGCCCGGGCGGGGCCGCCGCCGACTTAGCAGCCGCTCCATTGAATGCTGGACAGCCTGCTGCCCGGCGACGACTGCTCGTGAGGCTGCCCGCCGACCCAAGGCCGGCAATCTACAACCCATCGATCCACACCTACCGGCTGCAGAGAATGCGGAAGGGAATCAGATTGAAGTTTGCGGGTGTCTCGTTGGCGTATCAGGACCAGCAGCCCCTCACGCGCCCCAACCCTTGCTGTCACAGCGGATTGGGCTAATCTGAAGACAGCTCGGCAGCGCCGCCGTTCACGCCGCCCTCGCGGCGCTGCGTAATGCGAACGAGGCAGTTCTGCCTTGCGCATGCCAAGCGCGACCATGGCCCAGATCACCACGCCAGCCGCGTCCTTGGCCGCGAGCAGAGATAGCACCGACGCAATCGCCATCCTATTGGAGGCATCGGAAGCGGCAGCCGCGAATTCGCTGGACCTCGAGGCTCTGCTAGCAGAGCTATCCAAGCTCGTCAGGAAGATCGTCGACTACGAGTTGTACGCATTAATGCTTCCCACCGAAGACGGGCACCTACGGATCGCCCACTCGGTCGGATTCCCTGACGAACTGGTACAGTCGCTACGCGTTCCACCCGGTTCCGGCCTGACCGGTCGGGCGGCGGGGACAAGGGCGACGGTACTTGTAGACGATGTCAATCTTGAACCGGCCTACCTGCGAGTGGTCGACTCTGTGCGCAGTGAGCTGGCCGTGCCCCTGGTAGCGCGCGATCGCCTAGTCGCCGTGCTAGATCTGCAATCGGCAGACCCGCATGCGTTTGACAGTCGCGTTTCAGACCTGCTCGAACTGGTGGCGTCTCGCTTCTCGCTCGCCATTGATATCGCCCAGCTGTACCACGCGCAGGAAAAGCAGCGCTCGACCTTGGAAACACTGCACCAGATCGCCCAAGAATACTCCAGTATTCTTCGCCTAGACGATCTATTGGAGAAGATCGCCGGCATCGTGCGGACCCTGATCCGCTACGACGTGCTGGCGATATACCTCAAGGAGCCGCAACAGCCGCTGCTGCGGCACTATTTCGGCGTCAAGTTCCAAGAACAAGTCCGCTGGCGGGACATCCCCGTCGGCGACGGCTTGGTGGGCACGGCGGCGGCCACCGAGCGGCCTGTGTTGGTGCCGGACACGTCCCAAGACCCGCGCTACATCGAGTCGCTGACAGGCATCCGGTCGGAAGTGGCGGTCCCGCTGATGCTCAAGGGCGAAGTTACCGGTGTGCTGGACTTGGAGAGCGTCACGCCAGCCGGGTTCAGCAAGGACGATCTCGACACCCTGATGCTGCTGGCACCGCAAGTGGCGGCGACTATTGAGAATGCCCGGCTGTACGAGGAGAAGGCTCGCAACGAATCACGGCTGGCCGGCGATCTGGCCGCCGCACGCGCCCTGCAGCGCCATCTGCTGCCCAAAGGGCGCCTATGTTCCGAAGGACTCGACATCGCCGCCAGAAACGAACCGGCAGCCGTCGTTTCGGGCGATTTCTACGACTTTTACCAGCACGACGGCATGATCGGGATCCTCAATGGCGATGTCAGCGGCAAGGGAGCCGCAGCGGCGCTCTACGCGGCACTAGCGAGCGGATTGCTGCGCTCGGCCGCGCACGCCAACATCTCCCCGGCAGAGACTCTCAGGAGCACTAACGAGGCGCTGCTGGATCGCAATCTGGGCACCACCTTCCTGGCTGCCATGTATGCCATGTGGCATCCCGGCGAGAGGGCGCTCGTGCTGTCCGGGGCGGGCCTGCCCTACCCCTATGTCTACCGTCGAGGCCAACTGACGCGCGTGGAGTTGCCCGGCATCCCGCTGGGCTTGTTCCGCGATGCACGGTATGCAGACGTGAGGCTGGCCTTGCAGCCCGGTGATCTCGTGGTGAGCGTGTCGGACGGCTTCACCGAGAGCCTTGACGAAAATGACGAGGCCTATGGCGAACAACGCCTGCGACAGATCCTCGACGCCAACCGCGAGGAATCGGCCGTGACAATCCTTGAACGGGTCTTCGCTGACGTCGGGCTCTTCAGCGCGGGCGCGGCGCAAGCCGACGACCGGACGGCGATCGTCATGCGCTTAACACAGTGAAACCCGCGGAGGACGCCGAGCCATGCCCCTACAAGAGTTTCGCTATCAGGACAGCCAGCTCCACTGCGAGAGCACGGCCCTGAGCGCTGTCGCCCGGGCAGCGGGCACGCCAACCTATGTCTATTCGGCCCGCGCCATCCGAGACAATTACCGCGCCTACGAACGCGCCTTGGCCGATGTGCCGCACCAGATCCATTACGCGGTCAAGGCGAACTCTTCGCTCGCAGTGCTGGCGCTGCTTGTGTCCGAGGGCGCGGGATTCGACATCGTCTCCGGCGGCGAGCTCTACCGCGTGCTGCGCGCCGGCGGGGACCCCTCGGCCGTGGTCTATTCGGGTGTCGGCAAGACGGCAGCCGAACTCGAGTACGCACTTGAGCAGCGCATCGGTGCGTTCAACTGCGAGTCGGAGCAAGAACTGGACTTGCTGCGCGAGGTCGCGGTTCGCATCGGGGCACGGCCCGCCGTGGCCCTGCGCATCAACCCTGACATCGACGCCAAGACCCACCCGTACATTTCGACGGGGCTCAGCGAGCACAAGTTCGGGATCGGGCTGCAGGCCGCCGAATCGCTCTACGACGAGGCGGCGACGTGGTCTCCCCTGCGGTTCACGAGCGTAAGCTGCCACATCGGCTCGCAGATCTTCGACACGGCGGTCTTCGACGAGGTGTTGAGGCAAATGCTGGGCTTGGCGACTCGGCTGCGAAAGCGCGGGGTGCCGATCCGCACGATCGATTTGGGAGGCGGCCTGGCGGTCGGCTACGAACAGGGCCAGCCCAGCGCATCGATCGAAGGCTACTGCCGGAAGCTGCGAACGGCCTTCGCGGGCAGCGGATTCGAGCTGGGCATCGAGCCCGGCCGGTCCATTGTGGGCCAAGCCGGCGCCTTGCTGACCTCGGTCCTGGTGCGCAAGCAGGTCGGCAGCAAGACATTTCTGGTAGTGGACGGTGCGATGAACGACCTGCTGCGGCCAGCCTTGTACAGCGCCCACCATGAGATCCTGCCCGTAGCCGAGAATCACGGAGCCGGGTTCCAATGCGACGTGGTCGGGCCGGTCTGCGAGAGCGGCGACTTTCTCGCCACCGGGAGAGCCCTGCCGGCTTGCTCCGCCGGGGACCTGCTGGCAGTCGCTACCGCCGGCGCCTACGGCTTCGTGCAGGCGTCGAACTACAACTCTCGCCCGCGCGCTGCTGAAGTGCTGGTGGAGGGCGATGCCTTCCGCATCGTGCGCAAGCGCGAAACGCGCGAGGACTTGGTCCGAGGCGAGACCTTGTAGCCGCCGCAACCGCCAGCGAGCGGGGACTTGCAGGCACGGTACTAGCGGATAGGCTCGAACGGCCATTTGGCCGTTGTGGTGTAGCCGCCATCGGAGGCGATCACCTGACCGGTGATATAGTCGCTAGCCGGGCTGGCAAGAAACACGGCCAGTCCGGCGATATCGTCCGGCGTGCCGAGGCGCGGATTGGCCTGCACCCCGTCAAGCCACGCCTGCATGTGCTCGGGCTGCCACATGTCGCGATTGAGGTCTGTGAGGATGAAGCCCGGCGCAATGCAGTTGACCTGGATGTCGGCATGCGCCCACTCCGCCGCCAACACACGCGTGAGGCCAGCCAAGGCACTCTTGGTCATCGCATAGACCGACAAGTACGGCAGTCCCAGCACGGACATCAGGCTGCCAATATGCACGATCTTGCCGCCCCGAGCCCGTTCGACCATGCGTGATCCGACCGCCCTGGTGAGACGCACGATGCCGTGCAGGTTCGTCTGCATGATGCGCTCGTATTCCTCGGGAGCGTAATCCTGGAATCGCTTGCGGATGTTCGTGCCGGCGACATTGAACAAGATGCCCGCGTCGGGGCAGGCGGCCGCGACAGAGTCGATGGACTCGTTGTCCGTGACGTCCAGCCGGAGGGACTCGGCGGACAGGCCTGCTTCGCGCAGGATCCGCACTTCGCCCTCCAAGGCGTCAGTCGAGCGTGCAGCCAAGACGGTGTGCGCTCCCTGAGCTGCGGCGGCCCGGGCAATCGCCAATCCAATGCCCCGGCTGGCGCCCGCAACCAGTGCAGTGCGCCCTTGAAGCGAGAACATGCGTGCGTAGTCCATATGGGCTGCCATGTTAGCTCAGACCAACGGGCGACTGAGGGCGGGCTAACTAAGAGTCGTTGCCAACCCAAAGATGAGATGAAATGCGGAGGAGGATAGAAGGCGGGGAGCGGGTGATCTTGGCTGGTTGGGCGCGGGGGTCGCAGGAGGAGGAAACCTCCATCCCCCGTGCTAGAGGCCGTGGGCTGGATGGGGGCGAGGGCGGGCCAGCCCACTGGCGAATGGCTGGCACGTGCAGTGCGACGCCCTAAGCCAGGGGTCTACCGATGCACCGGTCGGGCGGCGCACCGAAGCGGCCCCCTATATCAGCCACTGACGGGCGATCTGATCGTTCTCGTCTGCAGTGATCAGCCAGTCCAGCAGCCTCCCCTTCAGATCCTGGACAGTGCCCCGATGAGCCGGGTCATCGTACAGATTCGTCCACTCGCCCGGATCCTGCTCCAAGTCGTACAGCTCCCCACCATGTCCCACGTAGTAGTTCATCTTCCAGCGGTGGGTTCGGATCATCTTGGCGTCGGGGTGGCGTACTCCGCCGACGCCCTTGCCTGGAGTGAAGAAATAACCCTCGTCGCCGTTGGTGATGACTTCGGGCATGATGTTCTCGGAAAACTGAGCCGTGCGGGGCCGGTAAAGATCCCTGTCGCCGGCGATCAGGGGACCGAAGCTGCGCCCTTGGACGTGATCCGGGACGGGCAATCCACACAATTCGAGCACGCTCGGGAGAACGTCGACCGACTCGACCAGTTCCGAGTACACCCCCGGCCTAATGCGTCCAGGCCAGCTCACCAGTAGAGGGATCCTGACAGAGCCCTCGAAGAAGACGTTCTTCCCGAACAGCCCGTGCTCGAGCATCTGGTCGCCGTGGTCCGTCGTGACGACGATGATGGTGTTCTCCGTCTGCCCCGAACGTTCAAGTTCCCTGAGCGTTGCGCCCACCTCTTCATCGAGCCACGTCATATCCCCGAAATAGCTCCGGTACATCCACAGGAGACGTTGCCGGTCCATGTTGTACCGAGGCGTCCCGCGCAGGATCATTTTCTGCACCGGAAGCGGAAGACGCTGGATGTAATCCAGCCCCACGACTTCCGGCAAAGGTATGTCCGCCTCGTCATAAAGTGCGTCATAGGGCTCTGGGATGGTGTGCGGTGAGTGCGGCTTGAAGTACGAGGAGAACAAGAAGAACGGCCGCTCATCAGAGACCAACGTTTGCAGGACGCCGCGGGTCTCGCGACCGGTCCAAGCCGTTGGAGTGAATTCTTTTCCGATGACCGCCCGAAACGGATTTCGTCCGGCAGGAATATCGTCAGCTGTCCTCTGATAGTGAACGGACGCATGCGGGTCCGCACCGTTTCTCCACTTGACGTAGTCGGAGTATTGGTCGGTGCGAGCGATGCCATCATCGAGGAGCACCTTGTCGAAACCGGTCGACCGCGCGTGTTCTGCGGTCGGCGGATTGAAGTGCAACTTGCCGACGGAGCCGGTGGCATAGCCGGATGCCTTGAGCAGGCTCTGAATCATGGGCTCCGGCTGCTGGTACGGCGTGTAGTTCACCCGGTTCTTGTGCGAATGCGGGTAGCGACCTGTGAAAAAGCTGAGGCGCGAGGGGACGCACACGGGAGCCTGGGCGCACGCCTGGGAGAAGTTGGCCGAGCGAGCAGCAAGGGAGTCCAGGTTCGGGGTCTGGATGATCCCATTGCCGTTGGCGCCGAGGCAGTCGAACCGCCACTGATCAAGCATGATGAACAGAACGTTCGGCCGAGAGGCAGCCGGAATCTGAGCGGCAGCGCCTGCGGCGCCAGCCTGCACGAATGTTCGGCGTGTGATGGACGACATAGTTCGAAAGCTCCTCTATCAGGCCGGCGCAACCGGCCCTGCGGCAAATTGTCGCAGCCGTTGGCACCGGACGCGCTCGCGCCGCTACCAGAGTTACTAAGTCTCTTCCGGTTTGGCGACAAATCCACGCTTCAAGCAGCGAGCACTGCCACAATCCACCTGCCTTCTTCACAACCAGTCACCAAAACGGGTGCGCGGAGGATCCGGCGCAAAGTTTCTAGTCCGTAAGAGCAGAAGTCGCGTTCGCTATAGTGATGTGGAAGATTGGGATGCACGCCGGGCTAAGTCCCGCCACCGCTGTCAAGTGCCAATACTTGGCTCCCGCCCAGCCCGAATATCTCAATCGTAGCCAAGCTCCCCCGAGGTTGCTCCGCTCGGATCGAGTTACCGGCTACGTCCAAGGCGAGACCGTGCTGTTCATACACTCACAGGCAAACCGGAACTCTAGGCCGCACCTGATCGAGGCGGTCGAACTGGGGGCTCTGGCCCTGGTCGTCGTGGTAGGCGAGTGGGACGACACCCTGATAACACAGGTCCAAGCTCCGTCACCGATTCCTGCCTGACTCTTCCCGGAGTCGAGGCCAGTTCCAAGAGACAGATCCCGCGTGATGCATTCGCCCGAGTTGCTCGAACCTATCGCACGTAGCCTCAAACTCGCCGCTCGCTCCTTCCTGCGCCACAAACGCTCCTACCTCGCGGTAAGTGCGACCCTTTCCCTTGGCATCGGCATGAGCGTGGCGATGTTCTCGCTCGTGGATGCGGTTCTGTTGCGACCGCTGCCGTTCCCGGGACAGGATTCGATCTATGTGAGAGCGCCGCGGCGCAACCTTCCTGCACGCAGTGGCGCGCGCCAAGCCCGGCTACCGGCGCGAACAGGTCGCTGCCGATGTTGGCGCTCTATTCGAGCGCCTCGCAACCGAATTCCCGGAAGCGTACTCGCGCACGCAACGGGGCGTCGTGATGCCGTTGGTCAACTATTGGACCGGATCGGCAAGGATTCACTTGTGGATCGTCCTCGGGGCCTCGCTGCTCCTGCTGGCCGCGGCCGCGATCAGTGCGGGAGGCCTCCTGCTCTCGCGGGCAGTGTCTCGTCGCTCCGAGATTGCCACGCACCTCGCGCTAGGGGCTACGCCGAGACAGATCTATGGCCAGATGGCCGCCGAAGGTGCTGTCGTGGGCGGCATTGCTGCAATCGCCGGTCTGGGGATCGCTTACATCGTGATCGGCTCGCTGGTGAGATGGCCTCCAGCCGACATTCCGCGACTCTCCGAAGCCGCATTGGACCTGAATTCGTTTGGCTTCGCGGCTGGAGCGGCAGCCTTTGTCGCTGCCGCCTGCTCGCTGGCACCTGGATGGGCAGCCTCCAGAATGCGCCTCGAATCCGCATTGAGGGAAGGCGACCTCCGATCCTCGGCATCAGACCATGTCGGCCGAGCCCGCAACCTATTCGTTCTCGCCCAGTCCGCGGTGACCTTGGTGCTGCTAGCAACCGCCGTCCTGCTCGTTCTGAGCTATCGCTCCGTGGCGTTTGCCGATGCCGGATTCGCGAATCGTGATGCGCTGACAATGGATGTCACCCTGCGCGGTCCAGGCTTGTTTCCGTCCCAAGCGTTCGACACGAACACGCGTCGCGAATTCTACGCGCGCCTGTTGCGCCGATTGCGCGACGAACCAGGCGTTACTTCAGCGGCCGCAATCCTGCTGCGCCCCCTCGCGGGTCCGATCGGATGGGACTTCCCCTATGAGTTCGAGTTCGAGGCGGGCAGCTATACCGGCAGGGCGCGTCCCAAGGCGAACTACGAGGTCGTGACATCGGACTACTTCGAATCCGTCGGATCACCGCTGCTGCAAGGGCGGGACTTTGACAGTCGCGACTCGCAGGAGGCGGAGCCGGTAGCGATCATCAGCGAGACGCTCGCCGACCAGGTGCGATCCGCCGGACACACGCCACTCGGCCATCGTGTCAGGCTCGCCGCGCGCTGGAGCCTGGGCTGGAGGCGCGTGGTTGGCATTACCCAAGACGCCCGCTACCGCTCCGGAAATCACTCCGGTGCCCACATCTTCGTGCCGACCCAGCAGGCAGGGCCCGCGACTCGACACGTGATCATCCGCGGACCCCGCCCCCGCCGGGAACTCACTGCATTGGTACAGCGCGCGGTGAGCGGGATCGATCCCAGCCAGAACGTGGGCGACCCGCTGACCATCGGCGAACTGATCGACCGGGACACGGCGCGCCATCGGTTCAACATGATCCTCCTGCTGTGGTTTGGCGCATGCGCCGTGATTCTTGCCATAGCGGCGGTTTATGGCGTGATCGCTGAGACAATTGCCGCCCGCGGCACCGAGGTCGCGATCAAGTCGGCGTTGGGCGCGCAGCGAAGCAGAATAATGCACGACATGGTGGTGCGCACGGTCCGATTTGCCGGTTTCGGTCTCGCGCTAGGCGCCGCAGCCGTGGCCGCATCCGGCAGCCTCGGGTCGGATGTACTGCACGGCACGTCCGCGCGGGACCCGATCATTCTGGGCTCGGTAGCCGCCTATCTCTTTCTGGTTTGTCTGGGCTCGGCCTTCTGGCCGGCATGGAGCGCGACGCGAGACGATCGCAGGGCTTCGATTCGCGTGAGCTAGCGGTAGTTTACGTGCGCAGGCAGGGCTCTCAGGCGAGGCTGTCAGTCCCGGCACCGCCGAGAGTTCCAAGCGCTCCGCCGCGCCTCCTGTCCGAACCGCGATCTCAGCCAGCCGGCGGTCAGAATTCCACTCGCAGCGAGAATTGAATCTGCCTCCCTGTCGACCCGACTAGGATCCCGCCGATGCGGCCGAAGTCTCCGCGGCCATGGACCGTTCCGGGGTTGCCGAAGTTGGGGCGGTTGATGATGTTGAACAGGTCCGTCCGGAATTGCATCCGGACGCGCTCGGTGAAGTCGAACCACTTGTGGACGGAGATGTCCAGGCCGAGGAAGCCCGGCCCGCAGCACAGCGTTCGCGGCGAGTTCCCGAAGACCCCGACACCCGGGCTGTCGAACGCGGACGTGTCGAAGAACTCGCTGAGGAACTCCGAGCGGGATCGTCCCCCCGGCAAGCCCGGCTCGCCAGTCAGATTGGGGCGTTGCGAGTGGGAGAACGTGTTGCTCCGATTGGTGCGCTCGACCACGCCGTACGGGATTCCGGAACGCAGCTCGGTGATCGTGCCGACGCCCCACCCGCCGAGGATCTGATTGAGCGCGGCGTTGCCGATTTCGACCGCTCTCCCCTTTCCCAGCGGGAGGTCGTACACGATGCTGGTGATGAAGCGATGCGGCGTGTGATTGCCGGAATATGCCTTGTCCAGATGGCGCAGCTCGATGTGCTGGTAGCCGTTCCCCGCCCCACCGGCCAATTCCGTCGCGGCCTCGACATCATCCTTGAATGCGGACCAGGTGTAGTTGATCAAGTAGCTCAAGCCACCCGAATACCGCTTCTCAAGCTTCGTGTTCAGCGCGTGATAGCTCGAGTTGCCGAAGTCCGGATAGACCAGATTGACGTTGTTGAACTGCGGGTAAGGCCGCAGCGCCTGGTCCTGCCGCTCCGGACCGCGGCCGTTCACGAGCGGAATCATATTGATATTCAGGATGTTGGAGCTCAACTGATGGCCCACGTTCCCGAGGTACGAAATCTCGAGAACGCTGTTTCCGGGAAGCTGCTTCTGGACTGTCAGGTTCCATTGGTGCGAGTAGCCGTTGCTGTGGTCGTCCTGCAGGAACTCCGGAGAGAAACGGGGACGGGACCCTAGGGGCACGGCGCCGAATGCATGATCCAGAGCCTCGCCGGGAGGGGGCGGCGGGAGTCCGTCCTGGAAACGAAACGCGGGGGTGAAGCCGCCGTCTGTGGATGAGAACGACGCCAGCTTGCTGAATCCGGCGCTGAATCGAGTCGCAACCTGGCTGATGTAGATCGGATAGAAAACGACCCCATAGCCACCTCGCACCACCAGGTCGTCCTGCGGGCGATAGGCGAAACCGAACCGAGGCCCAAAGTTGTTCGGGTCGAAATCATGCGAGTACTTGTCGTAGCCGTCGCGCCCGGCGAACGTCACAATGCCGGGCGTGCCGGATACCGGGTTGATCGGCCTCATATCGAATCCGCTCTGCTGGTTGTCCTCTTCCCATCGAGGCGTGTCCATTGCCCAGCGAAGCCCGAGGTTGAGCGTCAGGTTCGGCGTGAGCTTCCAGTCGTCCTGGACGAAGGCAGCAATGTAGTCGGTTCGGGGATGGATCGGCTCGTTGTCAAGCAGCGTCGCTCCCGTTGTCCAGCCCAGCAGCAGCGAGGCCATACCGTCTCCTGTCGCGCGGTCATTGAAGTTGAAGAACCCGCCGGCCCTCTGGTTCTGTTCGTCCTGGAACCGCGAGTAGCGGAAGTTGAATCCCATCTTGAACTGGTGGCTGCCCTTGATCCACGTGAGGTTGTTGATCGCCTGAATCGTCTTGACGATCGGAACGACCCGCTCGTGATTTCCCGCGCCCAGGCGCGTGAGCCCCGTGGGGAAGATGCTGGCGAAGAACGAAGGGTCTACGCCCCCGACGCCCAGTTCGCCGTTCTTGTTTGACTGCCAGCCGAACGACCGGTTGATGTGCTGCCGGTTGCCCCAGTTGTACCGGAAGTCATTGATGACTCCGGGCGAGAAATTGTGCACCCAGGCGATAGTCACCTGGTCGTGGTCGTTGTTGATGTTGGCGGCATTGGGATCGGCCACCTCCACCGGGAACCTCGGCAGGTTCACCGCCACGTTGGGCGAGGCGGTGTATCGGCCGAAAATTCGGTCGCTCGGCCCGAAGTAGTGATCGATTCGCGTCGTATAGACGTTCTGGTCGAGAGGATTGGAGACGTTAAAGAGATAGTTGTCCCGGGGGCGTCGCGTGATGTCGTTGCCCGGGCGGTTGGGCTGGGGGTAGAAACCGGCAAACTGACGGCCGAGCGGGTCCATGCGGGCTTGCGGGATGGCTTGATTCGGGAATGGCTGCCCTGTCAGGGGGTCCAGTACGGTTGTGTCGACCCGGTTCGAGAAATCACCCTGCACCTCGGACGGATGAGGAATGTCATCGCTTGAATACGTCCGCCCGGTCCTTCGGCGTGCACCCTCCCAGTTGAAGAAGAAGAAGGTCCGGTCCTTCTTGACAGGGCCGCCGACCGAAACGCCGAAGATGTTGTAGCGCAGGGGCGCCTTGCCGGCGGCGAAGAACGTCCGCGCATCGAGCGCGTCATTGCGGAGGAACTCGTAGGCTGCGCCATGGAACTCGTTTGTTCCAGAGCGGGTCGTCATGAGAATGAATCCCCCGCCGGTCCTTCCGTACTCGGCCGAAAGGTTGTTGATCTCGACCTTGAATTCCTGGAGGGACTCGGACGTGGGATTCAGCCCGAGCTGGGCGATACCAATCGTGGAGTTCTGGACGGAAGTGCCGTCAAGCTGCCACATCTGGTTGCGCGAACGCCCGCCTGCCATCGAGAAGAAGGGCAGCTGCTCCCCGCCGGCGCCCTCGTTGCGAAACACCACGGTGCCAGTCAATCGGACCAGCGAAGCTGCGCGACGACTCTCCACCGGCATGTTCATCACGGTGGTCCGTTCGATCAACTGCCCCACCGTAGAGGTTTCCGCTTGCAGCAAAGGCGCCGCCGCCTCGACTGTTACGGTCTCTGTCACGTCACCCAATTCAAGCTGGACGTCAACCGTTCTCACCGTGCTGGTTTCCATGACAATGCCGCCTTGCGTCACGGGCTTGAATCCAGCGCTCAGCACGCTCAGTTCGTAGCTCCCGGATTGCAGCAGCGGAAACGTGTAGAGTCCGGCCTCATTCGTCACCGTCTCCATGGCGATCCCGGTGGCGACACTCTCAAGGGTCACCTCGGCACCAGGGATCACCGCTCCAGTGCTGTCGGTAATCGTTCCCTTCAACTGGCCGGTCTGGGCCAGCAACAGCTGGGCGAACAGGCACAACACGGCCGTCAGCGTGCCTAGCCGGCACATTCTTCTCGCTTGCATAGCGTCCTCCTTGTCATGGACTGAGAGAGCCGCCCCAGCCAGCGGGAGCAAGCAACGGGATGGCGCGTTCCGACCCTACCACCGAAGAGCCCCCGGGACAAGGGAAAGGGAAGGGAAATCCTTGGGTGCAGGACATCAATTGGGGATGGATGATATTTAGGGAGTGCACGTAGCGATCTCTCTTGTTCTGTTTGTGTTGCGCGAACCTTGACTTTAGGCGGCAAGCGCACCTCGCGCTCCCTGTCCAAGGCCGCGGCGGATTCCGTCCAGCCCCAACTCGACGAGTACCAGCGCTTCCGGTGCCTGCCCCCCGCGCTGGTCTAGGCCAGCGAGCAGCTCGCCGACGCCCGCTGGCAGTACACCGGCGGGGACACCCGGGGCGCGCCAAGAAATAAGCGTGCGCGCAGGAGTTCGTCCCCGCCATCGAAGACGAGCTCGCCAGCCTCGTAACTCCCGGGGCCGCCGAGGCGGTCGATTGCGAGGCGCTGGAGACCCGCCTCCGGCAGCGCGCCCTGGAACTGGCCGCGCGGGCGGTCGAACGGCGCTTCGACGAGGATCGCAGCGATCACTCCGGCCCGTGCCGGCCCGCCCCTGCGGGCAGACGGCGCACTACGCCGGCAGGCGCGCCGAGTCCCCGGGGCGCGACAACCGGGCGCGGTGGCAAGCAGCCCGACGGCTCGGCCCGCACCCGCGAGGTCAAGCTGGTCGTCGTCTGGACCGCCGAGTCGCGCGACGACGAGGGCCGTCCCGTGCGCGATCCGGGTTCGGTCAGCTACACCGCCGCTATTGAAAGCCCAGCCAGCCGCGACACCGATCCGGACCCCTCCCAGTTCGCCCAGCGCATGCGCCGTGAGGCGGAGCGGCGAGGCTTCCCGCTGGCCCGCCGCCGCGTCATCTGTGGCACCAGACGCCGGCCCACGATCCGCGCACACTCCGCCAGCCCCGCCAGTGCCCCCACCATCATCCGCCCCAGGTACTCGCCCAGCCGCCGACTGTCCGGCACCGCCCGCAAACCGCTGGCCCGGCACGCCGCCGCGTCCGCCCGCAAGCCGGCCGCCAGAGCCAGACCTGCCAGACCGGTCAGCTCCTCCTTCGCGACTCCCAAGCGCAGCTCCGGGGCTGTGTCGACAGGCATCCTCGCCTCCTTTGCAAGTGCCGCGAGAACTTCACTCCGCAAGTGAAATTGCCGTCGGGAGGCGAGCCCTCGCTGAACCATCTAACTGCAAAGACGTTTGGTCCTGCGGCTGAGTATCTTATCCGGGGAGTAAGGGGACTCCCTCTGCAACGGGCTGCGGTCGCACCGTGGTAAGATCCGGGGCGATACGTTAATCGACTGACTCCGCAGTGAGTTGTTGCGAACCGGCAAACAAGGTCGAATGGGACGGCCAGGACCCAAGTGGCGGCCCGGAAATCCGACATAGGAGACAGCTGCCAAGTGATCGATTCGCCCAACTTGCCCCAAGCTCTCACACGTAGCCTCAGACTCGCCGCTCGCTCCATCCTGCGCCACAAACGCTCCTACCTCGCGGTAAGTGCGACCCTTTCCCTCGGCATCGGCATGAGCGTGGCGATGTTCTCGCTCGTGGATGCGGTTATGTTACGACCGCTGCCGTTCCCGGGGCAGGATTCGATCTACGTGATCTGGAAATCCGACCCACTCGCAGGGACGCACATCGAGGAAATGGCATATCCGGAGTTGGTCGATCTCCAGGAGGGCATCCCGGGTTTCGAGTACGTTTCTGTGACTCCGACGTCCCTCTACGGCAACGCTCGCGTGCTGCAGACCGGGACGGCCAAGCCTGTCCAACTGGAAGCATCGCCGGTATCGCACGACTTTTTCCGCGTCCTCGGCGTCGCTCCCAAGTTGGGGCGGGATTTCACCAGTGCCGACGAACGGGTCGGCGCACCTCCGGTAGTTGTCATTTCGGACCGAACCTGGCGCGAGCACTTGGAGGCCGATCCGGGCATCGTCGGCCGCATGGTGCGTCTCAATGGCCAAGGCCATACCGTGATCGGCGTCATGGGACCGGGCGTCGAGTTCCCTCGGGGAGCCGCCCTTTGGGTTCCCCTGGGAATCGAGCAGCGAATCGTCGAGCGCCGCGGCGCAACCTTCCTGCACGCCGTGGCGCGCGCCAAGCCCGGCTACCGGCGCGAACAGGTCGCTGCCGATGTTGGCGCTCTATTCGAGCGCCTCGCAACCGAATTCCCGGAAGCGTACTCGCGCACGCAACGGGGCGTCGTGATGCCGTTGGTCAACTATTGGACCGGATCGGCAAGGATTCACTTGTGGATCGTCCTCGGGGCCTCGCTGCTCCTGCTGGCCGCGGCCGCGATCAGTGCGGGAGGCCTCCTGCTCTCGCGGGCAGTGTCTCGTCGCTCCGAGATTGCCACGCACCTCGCGCTAGGGGCTACGCCGAGACAGATCTATGGCCAGATGGCCGCCGAAGGTGCTGTCGTGGGCGGCATTGCTGCAATCGCCGGTCTGGGGATCGCTTACATCGTGATCGGCTCGCTGGTGAGATGGCCTCCAGCCGACATTCCGCGACTCTCCGAAGCCGCATTGGACCTGAATTCGTTTGGCTTCGCGGCTGGAGCGGCAGCCTTTGTCGCTGCCGCCTGCTCGCTGGCACCTGGATGGGCAGCCTCCAGAATGCGCCTCGAATCCGCATTGAGGGAAGGCGACCTCCGATCCTCGGCATCAGACCATGTCGGCCGAGCCCGCAACCTATTCGTTCTCGCCCAGTCCGCGGTGACCTTGGTGCTGCTAGCAACCGCCGTCCTGCTCGTTCTGAGCTATCGCTCCGTGGCGTTTGCCGATGCCGGATTCGCGAATCGTGATGCGCTGACAATGGATGTCACCCTGCGCGGTCCAGGCTTGTTTCCGTCCCAAGCGTTCGACACGAACACGCGTCGCGAATTCTACGCGCGCCTGTTGCGCCGATTGCGCGACGAACCAGGCGTTACTTCAGCGGCCGCAATCCTGCTGCGCCCCCTCGCGGGTCCGATCGGATGGGACTTCCCCTATGAGTTCGAGTTCGAGGCGGGCAGCTATACCGGCAGGGCGCGTCCCAAGGCGAACTACGAGGTCGTGACATCGGACTACTTCGAATCCGTCGGATCACCGCTGCTGCAAGGGCGGGACTTTGACAGTCGCGACTCGCAGGAGGCGGAGCCGGTAGCGATCATCAGCGAGACGCTCGCCGACCAGGTGCGATCCGCCGGACACACGCCACTCGGCCATCGTGTCAGGCTCGCCGCGCGCTGGAGCCTGGGCTGGAGGCGCGTGGTTGGCATTACCCAAGACGCCCGCTACCGCTCCGGAAATCACTCCGGCGCCCACATCTTCGTGCCGACCCAGCAGGCAGGGCCCGCGACTCGACACGTGATCATCCGCGGACCCCGCCCCCGCCGGGAACTCACTGCATTGGTACAGCGCGCGGTGAGCGGGATCGATCCCAGCCAGAACGTGGGCGACCCGCTGACCATCGGCGAGCTGATTGACCGGGACACGGCGCGCCATCGGTTCAACATGATCCTCCTGCTGTGGTTTGGCGCATGCGCCGTGATTCTTGCCATAGCAGCGGTTTATGGCGTGATCGCTGAGACAATTGCCGCCCGCGGCACCGAGGTCGCGATCAAGTCGGCGTTGGGCGCGCAGCGAAGCAGAATAATGCACGACATGGTGGTGCGCACGGTCCGATTTGCCGGTTTCGGTCTCGCGCTAGGCGCCGCGGCCGTGGCCGCATCCGGCAGCCTCGGGTCGGATGTACTGCACGGCACGTCCGCGCGGGACCCGATCGTTCTGGGCTCGGTAGCCGCCTTTCTCTTTCTGGTTTGTCTGGGCTCGGCCTTCTGGCCGGCATGGAGCGCGACGCGAGACGATCGCAGGGCTTCGATTCGCGTGAGCTAGCTACAGGCGGTGAACAGGCGCCCGCAGCGCAGGAGTCCGCGAGGCCCGCATTGCCGCGCCGGGCAACGGCTCCAAGCTGGCGTCGTCCTACAGGTCTTGCAGGCCGAGCAAGCTTGCGCATGCCTGCTGGACAAGCCGATGCATCCGAGATGCGCCTGCGGCTCGTAACTTTCGGACAGACATGCAACCACCAGCTGTAACACGGCTACGATGGAAACAAGATACCCATGCGCAGCAACGGATACAAGGCGGCGCACGACAGAATCGCCTCGCTGCTCGGATCGCGGCTGTCGACTGCTTCGTACGATATCGAGAGCCACTCGCACGACGAGTCGTTCCATCCCCCGGCCGCGCCTGACGCGGTAGCCTTTCCAGAGTCCAACGTCGAAGTCTCTGCCATCGTCAAAACCTGTTCCGAGCATGGCGTGCCGATCATCCCATTCGGTGCTGGAACCGCAGTGGAGGGCCATGTCCAAGCGACCAGCGGTGGGATCTCTCTGGACTTGTCGCGCATGGACGCCATCCTCGACCTGCAAGAGGACGACCTCGACTGCCGCGTCCAAGCCGGCATCAGACGGCTTGCGCTCAACGATCAACTGGAAAGGCGCGGCCTGTGGCTGCCCGTGGACCCGGGGGCAGACGCCTCGATAGGAGGCATGGCCGCCACCGGAGCGTCCGGCACGACCACCGTCAGGTACGGCACCGTCCGCGAAAACATCCTAGGGCTGACCTGTGTGCTCGCCGACGGGCGCATCCTGCAGACCGGGGGGCGCGCGCGCAAGTCGTCCGCCGGTTACGACCTGACCAAGCTCTTGCTTGGCTCGGAGGGCACGCTTGGCATCATCACCGAAGTGCAGCTCAAGCTGCACCCTCTGCCCGAGTGCATCTCGGCGGCTGTGTGCAGCTTCGAGACCATCGAGCAGTGCGTGGAATCAGTCATTGAGATCCTCCAGTCCGGACTGCCTGTCGCCCGCTGCGAACTGCTGGACATGGCCTCGATGCAGGCGGTAAACGACTACGCGAACTTGCACTACGCGCCGGCCCCCACGATGTTCTTCGAATTCCACGGCACCGCAGCCAGCGTAGCCGAGCAAGCCGAGCGTTCAGGTGCGATCGCTGCCGACCACGGGGGCGGCGATTTTCAATGGACGCTGGAACGCGAAAAGCGGGACAAACTGTGGAACGCCCGGCATCATGCCTACTACGCCATCAAGGCACTGCGTCCGGGATCGTACGGATGGGTCAGCGATGTTTGCGTCCCGCTCTCCAAACTGGCCGACTGCATCGCCGCGACATGCACCGATCTCGAGCAAGCAGGAATCGTCGCTCCGATGCTGGGGCACGTAGGCGACGGGAACTTCCATGCCATCTATTTGATCGATCCCAGCGACGAGGATGAGTTTGCGCGAGCCAGTCGCGTGAACGAGCGCATGATCGAACGCGCGCTCGCCATGGGTGGCACCTGCACCGGCGAGCACGGCGTCGGAATCGGCAAGCAGGATGCACTACGGGCACAGCACGGGGCGGGTGTCGATGTGATGCGGGCCATCAAGACCGCCATGGACCCCGCCGGAATCCTCAACCCGGGGAAGGTCCTGGCGTGATTGCGGCAATCCGCGAGACCGGGTCGCTAGCGGCTGCGGCCGCGTGTCCGGATGCTCTCGAGGGCCTGCTCCAAGCGCGTCGCGACGATCGGATGCCGGTCGTAAACATTGCGTTTCTCAGACGGATCGATCTCAAGGTCGAATAGCTGGTAGGGCCGTTCGAACGGCTTGCCCGACGGCTTTTCCCGGCCTCCCGACCCATTCCCGGCCACCAGCTTCCAGCGCCCGTCGCGGATCGCGAACATCCCGCTTCCGGAGTGATGAATCACGGGCGCGCGCGGCCTCGCCCAATCCCTCCCCTGCAACAGCGGCAGCAGGCTGAAGCTGTCCTCGGCTGCATCCCGGGGCAGGTCCGCGCCAACGATTTCGGCCAATGTCGCGAAAACGTCCGTCAGACAGACGGTTCGTGCCTGGATCGAGCCCGGCTCGACCGTACCCGGCCAGCGCACGAAAAAGGGCACGTGATGCCCGGCTTCCCAGATATCAGCCTTGGTGCCGCGAAAGACATAGTTGGAGGTATGGTTGAGCGAGCGGTACGCTTGGATGGTCTCGTCATCGGTGTGGTCCTTGTCCGCAACGCCATCGAGCCGGTACATGAACGAACCGTTGTCGGATGTGAAGATCACGAGGGTCTCGTCTCGGATTCCAGCCTCGTCAATCGCCTTGACGATCCCTCCCAGGGCCGCATCCACATGCACGATGAAGTCACCGTAAGGGCCGAGATCGGTCTTGCCCACGAATCGCTTGTCCGGCCAGACGGGCTTGTGAGGTGCGGTTAGCGGGACGTAGAGCAGAAACTTGCGCTTGTCACGAACCTGGCGCTGGATGAAGTCCGCCGACTCCCTCACCAGCCGATCCAGGACGCCGACCGGATCCAAATCCTTGGCCAGTTCACCCGCGCGCATGAAGCGGGGAAACTTCAGACCGGGCTGGCTGCCCAAGGGCAGGCCCGTGATCTTGCCGTCGCGAATGTAGACATACGGTGGGAAGTCGAGCGAGGCGGGGATGATGAACGAGTCATCGAAACCGTGCGTGTGCGGGCCATCGTCGATCGGCCCGTCGAAATCGAACTCGCCCGCCGCGTCCTTGGCAAACCCTAGGCCCAAGTGCCACTTGCCGACGACGGCCGTGCGGTAGCCCCGCTCCCCGAGGAACGTGCCGATAGTCGCCCGATCCGCCGCCAGCAAGGGCTCGCCATAACCGTTCAAGACGCCCCTTTTGAGGCGCGTGCGCCAAGCGTACCGTCCCGTGAGCAAGCCGTAGCGAGTCGGCGTGCAGACGCCCGACGGGGTGTGGGCATCGACGAATGCCATGCCTTGGCCGGCCAAGGCGTCCAGATTGGGCGTGGGGATCCGCGACTGCGGATTGAGATAGGCCACATCGCCGAAGCCGAGGTCGTCGGCAAGGATCACCATTATGTTGGGGCTGCTGGCAAGTGCCGCCCCGACGGTGCAAAGGCCGAGCCCAGCCCAGCGTAGGAATGGGTTTCTGCTCAATTTGCGCACAGCAGCACTATTCTGGCAAACGGCGCCGGTCGTTCGCCATGCGACTCACCCGCAAGCTGATTGCGGCGCGGCCGCCGACGGCGGCCGCGCCAGTCGGGGGCGGGTCAAGCCCGCCCTAGTCCGTTTTCTTGATCTTGCGTTTGCCGGACATATCGCGCCGCTCGTTTTCGAGGTCGAAGTCGAAATCTTCCACCAGCTCCGCAAGGCTCTCGTTCTCGCGGTGCGGCTCGGCCCACTTTTCGGCCAAGTCGACGACGAAAGAGCGCACTTTGGGCTCGTTGATGTTCTCGCGATCAAACATGATCGCGATGTCCAGCAGGGTCCGCGCGATGCCGAAGCGAACCCGGCCGGCGTCCGCCTCGATCGCGCCCGCGGCACCAGAGCCGAGATCGGCCACGTCCTTGCCCGTCAGGCCCGCGACAGCGAGGAAGATCCCGCGAGTCAGAGTTTGACTCTCCATCGCGGCTCGGCGCGTGTCGACCTTGTTGCCGCCCTCGACACTCGCCAAGATCGGCGAGACCGAAGCGTTGCCATTCGGCAGCGGGAAGTCGAACATCACCATCTCCTGCTCGCCGATCAGGTTCTCCAGATCGCCGACATCTTCGGCGAAGTCGATGGCATGCACCTTGGTGCGCCGACGGTACTCGCTGACCAATGGCTGGAAGGCCTCGATTACGTCGTCGTTCCCCTCCATGCCGGTAGCAAAGGCATCGGCCAGCTCGTCATAGCCGTAGGCCAAGCCCGCCCGCATCGCAGCCAGCCAGAGCATGGCCTTGGTACCGGCATCGCCCGGCTCCACGGCTGCCTCGCTCAGCTGCTCGACGGTCTTCGCGTAATCGCCGATGGCAAGATTGTCCGCGGCGGCTTGCACAAGCCACTCGGGCGTGCCTTGGCGCGGCCCCGCAGGTTCGCCCGAGCAGGACAGCCCCAGCAAGCCGACTAGTGCCACGATCAATCCGCAACAGATTGGCGATTTGGAACGGTAGTAACTTTGCAACATCTGCAATACCTCCTCTTCGCGCAACAGTCTCGCAATTCGCCACGGCGATTGCAACCCCCTTCCTGCAATCCCTGCGTGCAAGGCCTCCCTTATTGCAATGTCCGGTCGCTCCGCTATGATGCGACACGGATGGCGTCGGCGCAAGCCCAGCAGCAAGTGATCGAGGCGGACGGCTACGTCTTGGTCGGAGGTCGGAGTTCCCGCTTCGGCTCTTCCAAGGCCTTGCACCAGCTGGGCGGGCGGGCGATGGCCCTGCGCGTGGCCGATGTGCTCTCCAAGCGGGTGTGCGCAGTCACCTTGGTGGGCGATCCGGAGTCGTATGGGGCGTTGGGAATGCCGATGATCGAGGATCGGATCGAGGGAGCCGGGCCTTTGTCCGGCATCGTAGCGGCCCTGCAACACTCGCGCCAGCGGTGGTGCATTGTCGCGGCCTGTGACATGCCGCTGGTCAACGCCGCTCTGGTGGATCAGCTATTGGGCGCAGCGGGCGTGGCGAGCGTCGATGCCATCGTGCCGCAGACCCCGGACGGGCGGCTGCAGACGCTGTTCGCGGCCTATGCGAAATCCGGCCTCGCAGCACTGGAGCACGCGCTTCTCCAGGGCACGCGCAAGGTGACGGACGCCCTCGAATGCGTGAGATGGGAGAAGCTGCCCGTCGACGACGCACGCTCGTTCGCCAACATCAACCGCCCAAGCGATCTGCCCGCAGCGGGCTGATCGCCAGCGCTCAAGCCGCGAGCACGGCGGCCAGCCTGCCTAGGTCTGCGTCGTTGTTGAAGAAGTGGGGCGAGACACGCAAATTGCCTTGGCGGAGGGAGACCGCAACTCGCTCGGCTTCCAAGCGTCGGCGCAGGGCTGCGCCGTCGAGCCGCGGGAACGCAGCCGTCACGATTTGCGATCCCCCGACCCCATCGGCACGCGAACTCAGTACGCCGCCGTGAGCGGTCAGGATCTGGCGGCATTGCTGGGCCAGGCCCAGCACGCGGCGTTCGATCGACTCTTTGCCACAATCCAAGATCAGGTCCAAGCTGGCTTCGAGAGCAAACAGCGGAGCGAAACTCTGGACGCCCCCCTCGTAAATCGACGCATCTTGAGGCAGTTCAGGGCGGCCGTGGTGCAAACTCTCGAAGTCCCTCCAAGCCCGGTGGCTGCGCCAGCTAACGATGTTCGGGGCGAGCCAAGCCCTTGTTACGGACGGCACATAGACGAAGCCGGCACCGGCCGGAGCCATCAGCCACTTGTACCCATGCGCGACGAGGAAATCCACTGGCGTCGAACTCAGGTCTAGGCTCAGCGCTCCCACCGTCTGGGTTGCGTCGACACACAGCAACACACCCTTGCGGCGCAACACGGGGGCCAAGCTGGCCAGGGGTGCGCGCAACCCGTTGGAATAGTTGACCGAACTGATCAGCACCAGCCGCGTGCGCGGGCCGACAGCGTCCAGAATCAGATCCGGTTGCAAGATGTCCGCCGGCGTCGGCAGCGCCCGGAAGCGCACCCCCTCGCTATCCAGCAGTCTGGGAGCGTATTGGTTGTTCGGAAACTCGTGCTGGAAACCGATGACCTCGTCGCCAGCTCGCCAGTCGATTCCCCGCAAGAGCCACGCCAGGCCGGCCCCGGCGCTGGGACAGAATCCAATGTCGTCCGCCTCGGCTCCGATCAGGCGGGCGATCTTGCTGCGAATCCGGTCCAAGCGGTCAAACCATGTCGGGAAATCGAGCGCAGCGGACTCGTCGCGGGCGCGGAAGTGGTCCTGAATCGCTCGGACACCGGTAGTGGGGATCGGACCAAAGGCTGCGCTGTTCAGATGCGCCCAAGAGTTCAGCGCCGGGAACAATTCGCGCAGGGCGGTCCAATCGGGCTCGTGAGTGGAAGTCATTTACTTCTTCAAGGCTAGCGACTCAGGCCGACAGTGCCGACGTTCAACAGCCACCGCCGCAGGGGGTATCCGTGCCCAATCACTGCCGGCAGCAGGCTGACGTGCTCTCAGAACTGCGCCAGAATCCGGGATGCTCTCGGCTTTCATCTCTGCGGTGCCTGCAAGCGCAACAAAGCCCGCCAGCACCGGTTGCTGAACGAGATCGAAA
Organism: Bryobacterales bacterium; assembly: GCA_965207255.1. GTDB lineage: Bacteria > Acidobacteriota > Terriglobia > Bryobacterales > UBA6623 > VXMF01. The sequence goes on from OZ242276.1 coordinate 6,650,119, forward strand.
GACCTGCCGCAGCCCAACTGCCCTGGTCGGCGAGGCCGACCGACGCACCTCCCACTGGGCGCAAGAACGATCCTGAGGCCGGAGCGTGGCTGGTGCCGGCCGTGCCCTCCCAGCGCTGGGCTATACACTGAGTTGATTCCGTTCCGCGGTACGCGGGCCGGGCCATCGGTAGTTCCGCAAGTCCATGGAAGAGGTCGCCACCACGCCGACTGGGCACGCTGACATAGCAGCGCGCCCGTGGCAACGTGTCGAGAATGCGCTCGCAGCCGCTCTCTTGGCGCTGACGGCCCTGCTGCCGCTGGCGGAGGGCGCGGGGCGCCTGACCGGAGTCGGCAACCTCATCCCCGGGTCCATTCCGCTGGTCCAACACCTGACGTTGCTGATCGCGGTCGTCGGCGGGGCGATCGCCGCGCGCGACCGCAAGCTGCTGGCTCTCTCGACCGCGACGTTTCTGCCGCAACGTCTCAAGGAGCCCGCTCAAATCCTGTCGACCATGGTCGGCGTAGCTGTGTGCACCTGTCTGGCCTACGGCTCCTGGACGTTCGCCATGGTCGAGCGCGAGGCTGGCGACATTGTGGCATTCGGCCTGCCCGTGTGGGTCTTCGTGTGGGCCATGGCACCTGGATTCGCCGTCTTGGGACTGCGCATGGCTTGGAACAGTTCGCCATCGCTTGTCGGCCGAATGATCGCCATGGCCGGCATGATAGTGCCGATCGCGCTCGGATCGTGGGAAGCCCTCGGCGAACTGCCGCTGTTGCACTACGGGATCCTAGCCCTGCTGGGGGCCGCCGTGCTAGGCATGCCAATTTTCGCGGTGATCGGCGGACTGGCCGCTTTGCTGTTCTGGTACGAGTACACGCCCGTGACGGCGGTGCCGCTTGCCACCTACCAACTCTCCGGGCAACCCCTGCTGCCGGCCATCCCGCTGTTCACGCTGGGTGGCTACATCTTGGCAGAGGGCGGCGCCAGCCAGCGCTTGGTGCGCGTCTTCTCGAGCTGGCTCGGGTGGCTGCCCGGTGGCTTGGCAGTCACCACGGCCGTGGCATTCGCCTTCTTCACGTCGTTTACGGGCGCCTCCGGCGTCACGATCCTCTCTCTCGGCGGGCTGATCCTCCCTGTGCTGGTCAAGTCGCGCTATTCGCGGGACTTCTCCCTCGGCCTAATGACGGCCTCGGGATCCATCGGACTGCTCTTCCCGCCCAGTCTGGCAGTGATCCTGTACGGCGTCTACTCGCGCACGCCGCTCAACGAACTCTTTCTGGGCGGGCTGCTTCCCGGCTGCCTGCTGGTAGCGCTGGTGGCCCTGTGGGGCGTGCGCCACGGGCGCGCCGCCGAGCGCGGCCGACGCAAGTTCGACCAAGCCGAGGCGCGCGCCTCGATGAGGGAAGCCAAGTGGGAGCTGCTCCTGCCGCTGGTCGTGATCGGCGGCATCTTCAGCGGCATTGTGACGCTGGTCGAAGCCGCGGCAGTGACCGTGCTGTACGCCTTCGTGGTCGAGTGCCTTGTGCATCGCGATCTTTCCCTGCGAACCGGGTTCCCGAAGCTGTCGGTGGAGTGCTGCACGTTGGTCGGGGGCGTGCTGCTGATCCTGGGCGTCGCTCTGGGCTTCACAAACTACCTGATCGACGCGCAAGTGCCCGATCTCGCCCTCGAGTGGGTCCAGTCGCACATTGAATCCAAGCTGGTATTCCTGCTGGCGCTCAACATCCTGCTGCTGATCGTAGGCTGCATGATGGACATCTTCTCGGCGATCTTGGTCGTGGTGCCGCTCATCGCGCCAATGGGGGCGGCCTACGGGGTCGACCCGGTGCATTTGGGCATCATCTTCCTGGCTAATCTCGAGCTGGGCTACCTGACGCCACCCGTGGGCATGAATCTGTTCTTGGCCTCCTACCGCTTTGGGGTGCCCCTGACGAAGGTCTACCGGTCCGTCCTGCCATTCCTGCTGATACTGCTTGGCGGGGTGCTGCTTATCACCTACCTGCCGTTCCTAACCCTGGCCCTGGTGCGATAGGGCCTTGCTAGACTCAAGGGTGAGCGGCACGGCCGCAGGTCCATGGCCAGTCCCCGAAGGCGCACCACTGTCTGCGATGTGAGCGGTGTTCTGATCGGCTCCACCCAGCCGGTCGTGGTGCAGTCGATGACCAACACCGACACCGCCGACAGCGCGGCAACGGTCAACCAGGTCCTAGCACTCGCCCAGTCCGGATCGGAGCTGGTGCGCGTCACGGTCAACCACGACAAGGCCGCCCAGGCCGTGCCAGGCATCGTGCGGACGCTGCGCGATTTCGGCTGCGAAGTTCCCGTCGTCGGGGATTTCCACTACAACGGGCACATCCTGCTCAAGCAATACCCCGACTGCGCCCGGGCGCTGGCGAAGTACCGCATCAACCCGGGCAACGTAAACATCGGCAAGCGGCACGACGACAACTTCCGCACCATGATCGAAGCTGCGATCGAGTACGGCAAGCCCGTGCGGATCGGCGTGAACTGGGGCTCCCTGGACCAGCAATTGCTGACCAGCCAGATGGACGAGAACGCCCAGCGGGCCCAGCCCCTGAGCGCGGCCGAAGTGATGTACGAAACGATCGTGCTCAGCGCCCTGCGCTCCGCCGAAGCGGCCGAGAGCTATGGGCTCGCCCACGACCGTATCATCCTCAGCGCCAAGGTCTCCAACGTGCAGGACCTGATCGCTGTCTACCGCGCTCTCGCACAGCGCTGCGACTACCCGCTGCACCTCGGCCTTACCGAGGCCGGCATGGGCAGCAAGGGCGTGGTGGCATCTACGGCGGGCATGGCCGTGCTGTTGCAAGAGGGGATCGGGGATACCATCCGGGTATCGCTGACTCCCCGCCCGGGCGGCGACCGCTGCGAAGAGGTCGAGGTTTCCAAGCAGATGCTGCAGGCGCTGGACCTCCGGCACTTCACGCCGCAAGTCACGGCCTGTCCGGGATGCGGGCGCACCACCAGCACGTTCTTCCAAGAAATGGCCGAGGAGATCCAATCCTACCTAGGCGCCAAGATGCCGGAGTGGAAGGGCGCCTATGAGGGCGTCGAAAGCATGAACGTGGCCGTCATGGGCTGCGTCGTCAACGGCCCCGGCGAGTCCAAGCACGCCGACATCGGCATTTCCCTGCCCGGCACATTTGAGGAGCCAGTGGCACCGGTATACGTCGACGGGCGCCTGCACCGCACCTTGCGCGGCGAGCGGATCGTGGCCGAATTCATCGACATTCTCGACTCCTACGTGAGCGCGCGCTACGCATCGAAGGCAGAAGGCGCGACGGTGCAATAGCGGCTTCCCCGGCGCTCATTGCGCGGGGGGGCTAAGCGGCCCGAACCACGGAAACTCCGAAGTCAGCCCGTAGCCGTGGGCGAAGTGCATGTAGGCGATGATTGCCGCGACCAGGCCGAAGAACGCCAGCACGACCAATCCGATACGCAGCCAAGGCAAGCTGCGACCCTCGCGCCGCAGCACCAGCAGCCAGCTCGCTCCGATACCGACGAAGTAGAGCAGGATCATCGGGCCGGCGAACAGCGTCATGGTGAGTGGATCGCCGGTCGGGGTAATGATGGCGGCGACAATGAACATCAACAGCACCGCATAGCGCACGTTGCGCAGCAGGAAGCGTGGCGTCGTAATCCGCAGCAGCGTGAAGAAGAAGATCAGGACCGGCAGTTGGAACACCAACCCGAGGCCAATCTCGAGAATGATGAAAGTGTTGAGGTAGTCGCTGACCGAAATGTACGGCTCGACCTCTTCCGTGACCGTGAGCAGGAACTGCAACGTTACGGGCAGGGCGATGAAGTAGCAAAACAGGCCGCCGAGGATGAACAGGCCGCCGGTGGTGAAGATGAACGGTGTCGCCCAGCGCTTTTCCTTCTTGTAAAGGCCGGGTGCGATGAACTGCCAGGCCTGATAGGCCAGCCAAGGAGCGCCGATGAAGACTGCTGCCAGCAGCGGTACCTTGAAGTACTGCACGTAGAACTGCTCCGTCGGTTTGATGTTGATCAGCTGGATCAGCTCGCCGTCGGGTCCGACAATCGCCCGCGCCGCGCCGCGAAAGGGCTCGATGGCAAGCCGAAGCAAATCGCCCGCTAGAGCGAGACAACCGAGGTAGACAACTAGCAGTCCGCCGAGCGCTCGCAGGATGCGCGTTCGCAGTTCCTCCAGGTGCTCGAGGAAGGACATGCGCGCCATGTTCTCCTCGTCGCCATCTTCGTCGTCGTCCTCGTCGCCGCCATCGCCGTTGTCCGCCGCAGGCGGAGACGGCGGAGGGGCACCAGAGTCGGCACCTTGTGGCGGCGCCTGTTCGGATTCGTCCGCTGCAGCGGAGTTGGGCGGCTCCGCGTGCGGGTCGTCGTAGAGGTGGTCGGATTCGTCGTGGTAGGGGTCTTCGTAGAAGGAAGAGTCCGAGCCGACGCCTGATGACGACTCGGCAGCGTCGCCATTGCCGACTCCCTGGGTGTCGGGTCCCGCGCTAGCGTCGGACTGGTGTCCGTCCGAGCCGGTCGCCTCAGAGCCAGCGTCCTGCGTATTGCGATCTTCCGAATCCATGGAGCAATGCGACCCTTGCTTGGCTGCGAATCCTACTCAGCGAAACAGTCCCAGCGTCTGCTCAGGCCGATTTCGACTCGGCGACCGCTTCAGACTCCGGCAAGCCCGATACGGGCGCGTCTGGAACGTCGGCCGCAGGGTCATTGTCGGATTCGGCAGGCGTCTCGGCGGCAACTGTTGCCTCCGGTGGATCTGCCGCTGGCTCGGGCGACGAATCGCCATTGTCGGAGACTTTGGATGAAGAGCTTGCTGGGGTTGTGCTGCTCTGGCTGCCGTCGTAGTCGTAGTCGCTATAGTAGTCGTCTTCGTTATCGTCGTAGTAGCTCGTGCTGATGTCGCGGCTAACGTCGCTGGAGAGGTTCTTGACCTCGCGCGTCTCGTGCTCGATGTTGTCCATCTCGCGCTGGAAGGTGGACTTGAGCTCGTTGGAAGCGCGCTTGAACTCGGCCATGCCCTTGCCGAAAGTCTTGCCTAGCTCGGGCAATTTCTTGGGCCCGAAGATCAGCAGGGCCAAGATGAATAAGACGATGACCTCACCCATACCGATTGGGCCCATGCGATCCTCCTCCGACAGCTACGGCGCGACTTCGCCGAGTCGGAACGTTATTTGATGATAGCGAGGGCTGTGGCGGGAAGCAACTGGATCGCCGCCGCACGGGGCTTCTGCGGCGGCCTTGGGGGACCTCACCCTAGGCGTGAGGCCCAGAAGGGTCAGTTCGTTCCGGCGAGTTCCCGTCCCAGAGCCTACAATGGGCACTTATGGATCGCATTGGGCTCAAGCGCATGCATCACGTCTCGTTCGCAGTCGCGGACTTGGCCGCATCCAAGCGGTTCTTCTGCGAAGTTCTCGGTCTGCCAGAGGACGACCGGCCAGACTTTGACTTCCCCGGGGCTTGGCTGGCCGTAGGCGACCGCCAAATCCACCTGATCGAACAGACCGGGGCCGGTCGCGAGACCCGAGGGCGCATCAGCCGCTCGGATCACCTCGCCATGGAAGTTGCCGACCTAGACGTGGTCAAGGCCCGCCTCAACGATTGCGGGATCGAATTCGTCGAGGGCGGCAACGAGCGGCTCGGCATGAGCCAGGCGTTCTGCAGCGACCCGGACGGGCACACCATCGAGTTCGTGCAGTACCGCTGAGCCGCACGCACGCCGACAGCCCCACACGCCGTGCTGCGGCAGGGCCGGGCTGGCAAACCCTGGCGCGCAACGTCTTCCGGCACGGGCTGGACGAGGTCCTGATTCAGTCCGAGCGTGGTACGGCTATTATGAACACAGTGTTTGGAAGCCCTTCATGAAACACCTACTTTCCTGCGTTGTTCTTCTTGTTGCCCTAGCCTTGCCCGCTTGGCCGCAGTCAGCCGAGTTGGGCATCTCAGCCGGATATGGCTCGCTCGGCGATAAGGACATCAGCGTAACGGAGATCGCCGCAACCGCCAGCCGCGAAACCTACTCGCTCAGCAACGGCGTTCGCATCGGCGCCCGCATGGGCTTCAACACGCGCCGGTTCATAGGGCACGAAGCGTCCTATGCCTACCAGCACGCACGCCTAGATGTCCTAGCCTCTGCGCCGGAAGCAACGGAAACGGCTGACCTGGGAGCTATCAGGGCGCACCACTTCTACTACAACGGGCTGCTGCACGCGGCACCGACAGGATTTCCGGTCCGGCCGTTCGTGACGGGCGGCGGCGGGTTCTCGTCTTTCTTCCTGCCCGGGATCTCGTCGCTCTCTGGCGGTGGCGACACGAAGTTCGGCTACAACTACGGCGGCGGCGTCAAGCTGAACTTCTTTCAATACGGGGTTCGCTTCGACGTGCGCAACCACGTTACCGGCAAGCCGTTCGGCCGGTACCTGCCGAACGTCGATGGCAAGCTGAACAACACTGAATTCTCGGTTACCTTCTACGTACTGCTCGGCTAGGCACCAAGCCGCACGCCCCCCGCGACGGCGGCGCGCCTGCGTGCCGGGGACAGAGCGCAGGCGACCAGCACCCTTGGCTGGGACCGGTCAGTTGGCGAGCCCGGAGCTAAAAGCTCGTGACGGCTTCGGTTTCGTCGGTGAGGCAGTGGAAGACGGTGTGGAGCTTCGTGATTTGGAGCAAGTCCTGCACCTTAGACTGCACGTTGAGCAGCTTGATCTCGCAGCCCTTGGTTTGCGCAGTAGTGTAGGCCGAGACCAGCTCGCCGAGGCCGGAACTGTCGATATAGGTGACGCCGCCTAGGTTGAGCACGATCTTGGTCGCACCGTTGTCAAGCAGGCCCCGGACCGTGTCGCGGACCAGGCCGGATTCCTCTCCGAGCGTGATGCGGCCGGTCATGTCAACGATCGTCACTCCGCTGTATTCGCGAACCTCTGTGGATAAACTCATCGATCTTCCTCCTGAGTTAGATCATCATGCGCCCTTGGCGCAGTACTTCACCAGACGAACCCGCGTGCCCGTGCCTACGCACGGGCTAACCTCGACCTCGTCAAAAAACGCCCTCATCATCAGCAGCCCTCGGCCGGAGGCGCGCAGCAAGTTCTCGCCCTCGAGCGGGTCGGCGACGCACTCGGGCTCGAAACCGGCGCCTTGGTCGGTCACCGTGACCTCGAAGGCCCCCTCGTTGACGGCCGCGTCGAACGAGACCCGCTTGGCCGAGTTGAAACCATTGCCGTGCTTGACGGCGTTGGCCACAGTCTCGCGCACGCCCATGCCAATCTGATGCACTTGGTCCTCGCTGAACCCGTTCAATTCCGCGAGGCGCTGGACAATCAGTTCCGCCGCTTCGATGCTGTCCAAGGTACTCTCGAGCGAAAGCCGCAGTTTCCTGCAATCTGTCATGCAGCCTCTTGAGGGGAACGGCCAAGCGCTCGGCGTCGTGCCAGGGGCGAATTCGCATTAGTCGCACACTGCACGACTGAAAGTCAAGCGCCGCCGGTGGCACATCGCGGGGAACTTGGCGCTATGATGGGTCCACCGTCATTGAGGATAACCGAAATGAGATTCCGAAACTGCATCGTTGCCAGCATCGCAATGCTGGCCCTGGCTTGTTCCGCGCCGCCAGAGCCTGCCGCGCCCGACCATGGCGCCGGTATGGTGCTCAAGGTCAGCGAGGCGCTCGACGCCATTGTGCCGGCCGACTACACGATCGAGAAGCTGGCGGGAGAGATGGGCTTCACCGAGGGGCCTGTGTGGATCAAGGGGGACAGCCCGCACTTGCTCTTCAGCGACATCCCGGCCAACGCGATCTACCGCTGGGCGGAGGGCGACACGGCGGCCTCGGTGTTCTACGACCAGATGTATAAGGGCGAGCCCCGGGAGGCGTCGTTGGGCTCGAACGGCCTGATCCTCGACGCAGAGGGCCGTCTGTTGGCCTGCGAGCACGGCAACCGGCGCATTTCGCGCATGGAGGACGGGGAATGGGTCTCGATCGTGGACAACTACGAGGGCAAGCGGCTCAACAGCCCCAACGACGCCGCCTGGCACGCCAACGGCTGGCTGTACTTCACTGATCCGCCCTACGGGCTGGCCCAGCAGGACGAGGACCCGGCCAAGGAACTGGACTTCAACGGCATCTACCGCCTGAACTACGACTCCGGCGAGCTGCAACTGCTCAACCGAGACCAGACGCGCCCCAACGGGATCGGATTCTCTCCAGACGGCAAGACCGCCTATGTGGCCAACTCCGACGGCTCCAAGAAGGTCTGGATGGCCTACGACGTCAACGACCAGGGGATGTTCGAGAACGGCCGCGTCTTCTACGACGTCACCAGCGTCGCAGCGCCAGGATCGCCAGACGGGCTCAAGCTCGACGTAAACGGCAACATCTACGGCACCGGGCCGGGCGGGGTGTGGATCTTCACGCCCGCCGGCGAGCACTTGGGCACCATCCAGCCGGAGGAGATCCCAGCCAACGTCGCATGGGGCGACGACGGCAGCACCCTGTACATGACGGCGCGGACTGGCTTGTACCGGATCAAGCTGTTGGCGAAGGGTCCGATGCCCGCCGACATGGCCGACTAGCGGGGCCGCTCGGCCGGAAGAGGCTGCCGCGCATTGCAGGCGGCAGCGAATGCCTGTTACCTTGGGCGCAATGCCTATCGTTCGCTCTTCCCTGCCGTTGCTGGCAGCCTTTTCGCTGGCACTCGTCGGCTGTGGCTCGGACTCGACCGCCTTCGAGAGCCACTTTGACCCGGCGGTCGAGCGCCCCTGGGCGGGCCCCGAGTATTGGTCCAACCCGCTGCAAGACTGGCGGCTGCGGGAGGGTCGCCTCGAAAACTTCCGGGCGGGCGGTGACCGCAACGTCTTCCTGCTGACCCGCGAGGTCGGTGCCGCCAACGGCACACTCTCAATGAGCGTCCGGCTAGGGCGGATCGAACCGACCGACGAGCCGCTGGAGAACGGCTGGGCTGGCTTCCGGGTGGGTATCCGCGGATCGTTCAACGACTATCGCGACAGCGCCGTGCGCGGCGTCGGCCTGCATTGCGGGGTCGCCTCCGACGGACGCCTGTTCATCGGCTCTCCCGACGATTCCTCCCCGGTAGCGGACGGTGCGTTCGGATCCGATGCCGCCTTGTCTCTAGAGGCCGCACCGGCCGGGGCACTGGCGCGGCTGACCTTGCGCCTCGAGACGGCTTCCGGCACCCAAGAAGTCTCCCGGGAGGTCGATTCGGGCTGGCTGGCCGGCGGCTTGGCGCTGGTCTCCAGCAGCGGTCCGATCCCGGACTCCCCGCCCGAGGAAGAGGAAATCCGCGAGACCGGCTGGGCGCTCAAGCCCGGCACTAGAGCGGGCGGCACGCTGCGCGTCTGGTTTGACGATTGGAAGGTGTCGGGCAGCCGGGTCAGAGCGCATCCCGAGCGGAAGCTGGGTCCGATCATGTTCGCCATGCACACGCTCAGCAAGGGCGTGCTGAAGCTGAACGCCATCCTCGCGCCGGTTGACCTCCCGGACAGCGAAGCGACGCTGGAGATCCAAGACGGCGGCTGGAAGGAAATTGCCCGCGCAGCCGTCGATCCGGAAGCCCGCACGGCCAGCTTCCGAGTGCCGGACTGGGACGACACGGCGGACACGCCGTACAGGGTTGTGTTCCACGGCGACACCTGGGAAGGCACGGTGCGCAAGGATCCGGTGGACAAGGACGAGATCGTGGTGGCGGCGTTCACCGGCAACAACGATCTGGGCTTCCCGCACGCGGACATCGTGCGGAACATGCGGCACCACCGGCCCGACCTGATGGCCTTCACCGGCGACAATGTCTACGAGCGTGTCGGCGAGTACGGCATCGTGCGCGAGCCGACCGACATGGCCATCCTCGACTACTTGCGCAAGTGGTACATCTTCGGCTGGGAATACGCCGAACTGCTGAAAGACATCCCGACCGTGGCCCTGCCGGATGATCACGACGTCTATCAGGGCAATATCTGGGGCGCGGCAGGGCGCAAGGCACACGGCTACGGCAAGCCCGGCCAAGACCAGGGCGGCTACGTGATGGATCGCCGCTTCGTCCACGTGGTGCAGACGACGCAGACCGCGAACATGCCCGATCCGTTCGATCCCACTCCGGTCGAACAAGGCATCGCAGTCTACTACACTGACCTGCTCTACGGCGGCGTCAGTTTCGCGATCATCGAGGACCGCAAGTGGAAGGACTCGGCGACTGCGCTGATCGGGCCGGGCATCATCAACGGCTGGGCGGAAGACCCGAACTACGACGCTAGGAAGAGTTCCGACAACCCGGACTTCCCGCTGCTGGGCGAGAGGCAGGAGAGCTTCTTGGAGGCCTGGGCGCAAGACTGGGAGGGAGCGTGGATGAAGGCGGCGATCTCGCAGACGATCTTCGCCAACGTTTGCACGCTGCCCAAGGGAACGACCACCGACGCGGTGACCGGCAGCTTGCGGGTGAACGCGCCCGGCGAGTATGCGCCCAACGAAGAGCCGGTCCAAGACCATGATTCCAACGGCTGGCCGCAATCCGGCCGCAACCGCGCCGTGCGCCTGCTGCGCAAAGCGGTGGCCGTCCACATCGCCGGCGACCAGCACCTCGGGAGCACCGTCCAGTACGGCGTGGACGATTGGAGCGACAGCAGTTGGGCCATCTGCGTGCCGTCGGTGGCCAACATCTTCCCGCGGCGCTGGTTCCCCACCGAAGAAGGACGCAATCGCAGGCCGGGAGCTCCCCGGAATACCGGCGAATTCCTAGACGGCTTCGGCAACAAAGTTACCATCCACGCCGTCTCCAACCCGCACACCAACGGCATCGAGCCTACCGCCCTCAACCACCGGGCACCGGGCTACGGGATCATCAAATTCAATCGCAACGACCGGGGCATCGAATTCGCCAACTGGCCCCGCTGGGTCGAAGCGTCCGAAGAGGGGGCCCAGCCGTATGCGGGCTGGCCGATTCGCATCAAGCAGAGCCAGAGCGGCCTGCCCAAGGGCTACACTCTTCCCGCGATCGACGCGCAAGGGGCCGTAGACCCGGTCGTGCAGGTGATCAACGAGGCCAACGGAGAGATCGTCTACACGCTGCGAATCCAAGGCAGCGAGTTCACACCGACGGTGCGCCAACCGGGCAATTACGCGGTTCGGGTGATCCACCCCGAGTCAGGCGAGGTGTCCGAATCCAACGGGTTGCGAGCAAAGGCAGAATAAACTGTCTACGGACCCTGCACACGCTGCTTGAGCGCCTGCAAACGGCGGCCAAGTTCCTTGCGGGCCACACTGAAACCCTCTACGGTGACATTGCCGCCGGAGCAATAGTCCAACACAACCGCCTCGGCGGCGCAGAATTCCTCGCAGACATCGGCCACTTGACCGGCGATCTCTCCGGGGATGTTGGTCACGCCGTTCTGGTCAGCGTGAATTAGGTCTCCGGGGTACACGGCCAAGCCGCCCACATGGACCGGGATCTGGAACTCCAGCAACTGGGGGTATCCGTGGGAGCTGATCACGCCGTCCGCGAAGCACGGCAGGCCCACCGCCCGCACTTGGTCCAGATCGCGGCCGGCACCGCTGGTAATCAGGCCCACGGCTCCGAACGACTTGTAGGTCGACGCCATGACCTCGCCGAACGTGGCGGACTTGGTCGGCGAGTCCAAGTCTTGGACCACCACAAGCGGCGGGCCCGGAACCTCGCCGAAGCGCGCTAGCTGATCATCTAGAGTGCCGTAGGCCCCTGCACCCCACGGCTTGAGGGCGGAGCGAAACGTGGCCGTGGAGGCATAGCCGCAGATCGGCCCCATCTCGGGGAAGCAGGCCTTGATGCGGGCGTCCATGTACCCATCGGTTTGGGGGCGAACGCCGAATAGTTCGATAACGTTGCAAACCGTGGGGGTGTCGTACTGACAGAGTTTGCTTAGCATTTCGCCTGAGAGTTGCGGTGCGGACATTAGGTCCATGGTATTGCACGGGCCGCCGGCGGCTAGTCGGTGCATCGCAGACAGCGCTCCGAGTCGGTCATGTTTCGGCTCCGAAGCAGTGCGCGCGGGCTCGTCGGTGGCCGATAAGGGAGCCGCCGCCGCACAAGCCATGACGACCGAATCGGTCCATAAGATAAGCTGACCACCCACCAGTTCGAGCCAGATTCGGGAACCGGTCGGGCAGTGGCGGAATGCGCGCGGCGATGTAGGCTAGGCAGGGTTTGAGATCGGCCAACTCATAGCTCCGGTTGAGGCGGCAGGCAAGTTCAGTCCAGGAGTTCAAGAAGTCGTTGGCGAGACACAGCAATGCCCTGATCGCATCGGCTGCCGTGCTTCAATGGGCGGATCGCTTATCTTGAGTTGAACTTTGGGAGATGTGCTGATGCCAGAGGTGATCAATGCTAAGCAGCTTCGAGAGTGGCTGCAAGAAGTCGTCGATAGCGTGAGACACGGTGCCCGGTTTACCGTCCCGTGCCGGAGCTGCCGGGCTTTCGACATCGCGCCGGTTGGTAAACCCTCCCCGGACACTGTTCTGTTGGAAGCGGATCCGCTGTACGGGGCGACGCCTGTTGGAGCATCGGACGCGGGAGATGCAGCCATACGGCATGATGAGGTTCTATACCAGTGAGATCGATGTCTGTGGATGCGGCTGCGTGGGTAGTCGCAGCCGCTACTGCCGAAGCCACAGGTTTAGCTGTGCACGGGGCTCGGGACCAGTGGTTGTCAGACAGAGGTGTGCTGACGTGAAGCTCGAAGCACTTTAGGCCGCCACCTTGGCACGTTTCAAACATCCAGCATGCGGGGACTCCCTCGAACACGAGATGGGCAGCGTCTGCTCAACAAGTCGCTAGAAGTGGACTGGCTGTGTGAACGCCCCGTTGCCGGCGGAGTCCCAAGCGGCGAAGCGGACCCACTTTTTTCCGCTGGCGTCGAACTCGAGCCGGAACTGCTTGCTCCCAAACGCTTCTAGATCGGTGGTGGGTTGGACCCGGCGGCCGATCTTGTCTCCGTCGCCCCAAACGATTTCGACGAACTCGAGCGGGAACGTCCACTCCACCCGGGCGACGACGGTCCGTCGCGCCTCGTAGCCCTCAATTTCGATCTCGGGGATCAGCACTTCTCCGGTAGACACAAAAAAGTCGCCTCGCCGCATTGCCTCGGTGACCGGACTCCAATCGTCGTCAAAGGCGGGCAGGCTGTCGAGGCGGAGATAGTTCACCGAGAGTTGAGGATAGATCTCGTCGGAGGGGAACTTGGTGTACGTGTCGCCTTCGGCAATCAGGTACTTCGGCCCGGCCCAGTTGTTCATGTCGTCGAGCGTACCGAAGCAGCGCTGCTCGCATATCCGCGCTTGGGAAAGATCGGCGGGCAATGTCTGATAGGCTCCGCCCAAGTAGCGGTCGCTGAGAAAGTGCGGGGACTCGCGGACAACATCGGGGTAGAAGGTCGAGCCCTTGGTGCGCGGATGCGCCTGCCACATCAAGGCACCCTCGGACTGCATCAATGCCAACATCTCGTCTGGCGAGCCGACGCGGTAGACCGTGTCGTAGCGGTCATGACTGGCGCGGAACGGCGCGTCCTCTGCACGCACCTTGGCCCAGTAGACGGGCTTGGGGAAGACGAGCGTGTAGTGCCCACCGAGGTGAGCGTTGGGCTCTTCGCCAGGCATGAGCAGGAAGTCGGAGTCCGAATGGCGGCGGCAGGCCTCGAAGTAGTCGTGCTGCTCGCGAAAGCGGATCTCGCCGGGGTCGTCGGGATGGCCATCGCCGTGAAAGTCCGACATCATTGCGATATTGATGCCCAGGCCTCGGAAAGCGGAGATCCACGGGGGGCGCAGATCGAGGGAGCCGGCGTCAACGAGCTGCTCGTGGAAGTGCGTGTGAAAATGGCTGACCGCTACTTGGTAGCCGTCCAGCGGCTTGTACCTGTCGCCGTTGGTGTAGGCCAAGACCTCCTGCAGCGTGGCCTCGGCGTTGCCGGCGCCGAGGTGGTAGTAGATCGCCATGCGCTGCATGGTTCCCGCGGGCGCGTTGAACAGCGCAAAGTTGCCCTCTGCGAAGCGCCGCGACTGGCGGACACGCTTGTTCCAGATCTCTTCGGACGTGCCCCACGGCCGGTACATCTCCTCGCGCTCGCCCTGCCGCACGCCAACGTCGAAGCGGCCGTCCGATCGCTGCCGGTACCAGACATAGCCGAGGTTCATCTCGATCTCGCGGGCAAAGAAGAACTTGTGGGAAGGCGGGAAGACTGCCAATGCACCGCGGTTCTGCTCGAGCAGGAGCACGCGGTTCCGCGCCCTGATAGGCACCGGATCGCTGTTCGCGCCGCCGCCAAAGCGATAGTGTTGCCAGTCCCGCGTCACGTCGCGCCAGCGCAGGCGCTGATAGTCGTCAGCGCGCAGTCCGCTTAAGCCGGCCCGATAGACATAGGCCACTGACGGCTTGGCAGTGGCTGCAATCGCCTCTTGGCGCACGAGGCTGGAGCCTCGGTAGACCGTGAATCGCAGGCTGCCCTCGAACGACCCCAGTTGCAGGCCGTCGAAGGTGATTTCGAGCCGGATGCCGTCCCGCCGCACGCGACAGGCGCTGACCTCGTAGCGCACGCTGGAGCGCGTGACCTCAGTGGGATCGCGCGGCAGCCCGGGGTTGACTCCTTCCAGTCCCGGCACGTTCAGGGGGGCATCCCAGAACACCTTCCACTTCTCGCTCTCGACGACGTCCGGCGTGGCGTCGCGGCCCAGATCTGCCATCGGGTTGAGCTGCTGCTGGGAGATGCGCCGCTGACCCTCGGCAACATAGAACTCTGGCCGTGCATCCCGCGCCAACGGGGCCCAGTGCCCTGCCCGCGACAGCGCGGCCAGCTGCCGAACGACGGGCTGGCCCTCGTCGACACCGAACGTCGCCCTGAGCCGGTTTGCATTGGCACCGGACCATTCGACGAACAGGTCTCCATCCAGCATTTCCGCGCGGAGCCCTTCAGCGGGTTCGTAGTCGGCCAGGTCGCAGTGCAACGGCCCCGCCGAGAGCACCGCCGCTGCCGCCAGCAGGGAGACTCCCGCGGTCCCCAGCAGGCGGTAGACCCGAATTGGATACTCAGCGCGAATCTGCCCGACAGCCGCTCGTTTCATGCCACATAGTATGACTGAGGCGTCGTGAGCTTGGTCTGATTTTGGAGTCCTCATAACCGCTCTGGGAGCGTGAAAGATCAAGGACCGGCATTTCAGTGAATCCGGTCAGGAGCCGTAATTGGTCCGCTATCAGTCATAGGCCGAGGATCGCGAGGCCGCCATGCGGATACAGCGCTTGCCCTACGACCTATTTATGGACTATATTTGGACCCAGCAAGGCCGTAGCCCATGAAACTCTCGAGCCGAATCAAGCCAATCAGCTACCTCAAAGCCCATGCTGCCGAGATCGTACGCGAGCTTGCTGACAGGCAGGAACCCATAATCATCACCCAGAACGGCGAAGCCAAGGCAGTCATGCAGGACATAGCCAGCTATGAGCAGACACAGGAAGCCCTTGCGCTGCTCAAGATCCTCGCTCTTGGCGACAGACAGATCGAGACATCTCGGCTGCGACCGGCCTCCGAAGTCATCGCGGAGATTCGAGAGCGGAACCATACTCGCTGATGCCGTTTCTTGTCCAACTGACTGATGACGCAACACGGGACTTAGAGGAGGTCTGCAGCTACATCGCTGAACACGATACCCCGCGCAGCGCGGATCTTGTGCTCGATCAAGTCGAAAAGGCCATTTGCAGCCGAACGGAGTTCCCGCAGCGCGGGACCTATCCTCGAGAACTGCTTAAGTTTGGGGTTCGAGAATTCCGTGAGATCTTCTTCAAGCCCTACCGCATCATCTACCGTGTGAAAGAAAACGACGTCTATGTACTCGCGATTGCTGATGGCAGGCGTGACATGCACACGTTGTTGCAGCGTCGGTTGCTAGAGGCAGATTCCCAGCCCCCCAATATGTCCAGCAAGAAGCAGGAGTGGCTCTCAACAGCGTTGGATTGATGTCCCGACAGCAAGTTCTTCAAGGCCATGCGCCGTCATCCGGCCCGGAACGAAGGAGAGGGACGGGCAGACGAGTGCTGCCGTAGCCGGGTCCGGGACGGTCCAATGGACCGAACGCGCTGAAGTTCACTCGCCAAATGGTAGGTCTACCGAGAGTGGCTTGAGGCGGGGAGGCTTCGGCGGACGGACAACCGCACGGGTTCCTCAATTCGAGGGCTGTTCCGGCTGAAGTGCATCGAGGGGCCTGATCGCGGGGTGCTGGACTCACACTCGGTCGTCGGCCTTAGCCGACGGGTGACCCCAGATGAAGAATGTTCGCATCTCTCGGGCGACTTGTCGCTACTCAGCGCCGAGCCCGACGGTGGCATCCTTCCAGATCGTCGAGCGAGCCTCGTTCGCGGCCTTCTTTGCCTCGAAGATCCTCAAGCATTCCCTCGCTTCAGCGGTCTTCTGCGCTCGCACAAGAACCTGTCCCAGCACGTAATACAGTTCGTAAAACTCCGGCTCGGACTCGATAGCCTTGCGCAGGTGCTCCGCAGCTTCATCCAGTCGACCTTGCACCATCCGCAGCTTGCCCAGCTCGAACCGCGCGGAGGAATCCGTGGGATCGATCTCGATTGCCTTCGCCAAAATCGCGTCGGCTCGCGCGGTCTCGCCGACGCCGAGCCTGCTCGACAAAAGCGATCGAGCGAGCTCGGTATAGTAGGACACCGCATCGGCTTGGAGTTGTATGGCTCGCTCAAAAGCCTTTGCTGCCAGCTCGGGCTTACGCCTCTTCTGATGGGCCTGCCCAAGCAGGAAGTGTGCTTGGTGATCGAGCGGATCGAGTTCAATCGATCGCTCCAGCAGCCGCGCCGGAAGCTCGCTCTCAGGCTGCAGATTCAAGCAGCTGAACGCCAGAGTGCGGAGCAATAGGGGCCGAGGCAGCTCGCGCCCGGTTGTGTTGCGGGCAGCGATACGCAGCAGCTCGACGGCCGTTCCATGGTGGTGCCGGCCACTCAGAGAGCGCGCAAAGGCAAAGAACTGGAGGCCTTGCTCGGGATTGGCGCGCACGCTACCACCATCTGAGCCACTGACAGTTTCGCGATAGGCGTCGCTACAGGAATTGCGCTGGATCACGTAAAAGACCTTTGGGCTTGCCGCTCCCGCCGACTGCTGCATCTTGCCAAACCAAGCTCCGGCAACTTCCGTCTTGCCCTGCTCGAGCAGGACGAGGGCAAGGTTCAAGTACGCATGTGGGCTCGATGGCTCGTCGCGGATGGCTCGCTCAAACAACGCCTCGGCCTCGTCGAAGCGGTCAAGCGATGCCAGCGCGGCCGCTAGTAGAGTCAACGACTCGGCGTTCCCCGCGCTACCGGGAGCGGCAAGCGGCTGCAGCAACTCGACGGTTTGTTCGAAGCGGTTGAGCAAGTGATTGGTCAGCGCTAAGTAGACACGCGCTTCGAAGGGCTGTTTGGAGCTCTCGAAGGCCAATTCGAACGCTGCAATGGCATCCCGATAGAAGTGGTACTCGAACAGGAGCCGACCAACACGCAGCGCCAAGTCACTGCCTGGCGGGCTTTGCCGGAGGACCGCACGAGCGTTGTCGAGCGCCTCCGCTAGCTGTCCGGACGCTAGTTGCGCCGCGGTGAGATGGAACCGCACTGCCGTGTTTCGAAAGCCTTGCTCAAACGCTTCCGAGAGATGTTCGACCGCCCTAGAGTGCTCGGCAAGCTGTCTGTAGAGAATGCCTGCTCGGTATCGGAGGACCATTTGCGCGGGGTCCGCCGCCAGGGATTTCTCATATTGTTCGGCGGCGTCGCGCGGGCGCTCCAGCGCCGCATAGATTTCTCCGAGCTCGCGGTGGAGAGTCGGGAGTTCCACTGTGGCGGATTCCCCCTCCTGCGGGCTCTCCAATAGGCGCTCGAATGACTCGGCCGCTGCCGGTAAGTCGCCGGTCTCCCTTTGGGTGCGTGCCTGGGACAGTAGGGCGCTGAAATCTGTGGCAAGTGCTCCCGCCGGCACAACCAGGCAACTGGTCATGACGAAGGCTCCAATTAGATCCGTGAGGCCTCGGCTCAGCAAGTCAACTCTCATTTTCCTCTAACAGGACCGGCTTCGAACTAGAGTATCGGACGGATGCGTGCATCCACCCGGTCACGGCGGTATGGCAGAGCATCTGTTCCGGACTCGCCCTGCTTGCAGGTCAGCCCCAACCCGCAATCGAATCAAGCCTGAAAGTTTTGGCGAATTCAAGGCGCAGGATGGCGAAGAAGGACGAAGGAGGGGAGTTGACACGCGAGCTTCAGTCACAATACACTGACACCGGAACCCGCCCCCAGTGGGGCTCGGTTCCTTCGAACTTGGTTGCCTGGAGGGTCCATGAGACTGCAAACCCTGCCCCTTGTGTCGCTGGTAGCGCTGCTATGCACACTGCCTGTCGGCGCTCAAACGTCATTCGGGACCATTCTCGGTGACGTCACGGACGAAAGCGGAGCCGTCGTGCCCGGCGTTACCGTCACCGTTTTGAACGAGGGGACTGGCAATGCCCGCGTCGTTACAACAAGCGAATCCGGCGGTTTCGCCGTTCCGTCCCTGCAGCCGGCAATCTATTCGGTCTCGGCCGAAATGCCAGGCTTCAGCCAATCCCAGCAAACCGGCGTTCCGTTGGCTGTGAATCAGACGCTGCGCGTCGATCTCACCCTGTCGATCGGCGAGGTCACCGAGGTTGTGGAAGTCAGCGCCGCGGCAATGCAACTGCAAACCGACACTTCGACCGTCGCCTCGACCGTGGACAACAAGAAAGTCGTCGAACTTCCCTTGAACGGCCGCAGCTTCACTCAGCTCACCATCCTAATGCCGGGAGCCGTGGCCGGCGCTGGCGCGTTGACCGCTTTCCAGACCTCTGGCTCTGCCGTTTCGATCAGCGGCCTCCGAAGCGAGGCCAACAACTACACTCTCGACGGCGTCAACAACAACGAGAGCTTCTTCAAGACCTACGGCTTGCAGCCCTCGATCGACGCCATCCAAGAATTCAAGATCCAGACCAACATTACCTCAGCGGAGTTCGGCACGGCTGCTGGGGCAAACGTCAACATCGTTACCAAATCGGGAACCAACGAGATCCACGGCACGGCGTTCGAGTTCCTGCGCAACGACAACATGGACGCTTCCGAGTTCTTCGCGAACCGCTCCGGGACGCCGCGGCCAGAGTTTCGCCAAAACCAGTTCGGCACCACCGTCGGGGGCCCGATCGCCAGGAACAGGACGTTCTTCTTCTTCATGTACGAAGGCCAGCGCCGAAGCCGAGAATCCACGCTGCTCAACGTCGTCCCGACGACTGAAATGTTCAGCGGCGACCTGTCCCGCGACACCCAAGGCAGACCGGCGGACCCCTTCTATGATCCCTGGACAACCGCGGAGGGCGGGGATGGCAGCCTGTCGCGCCAGCTGATGCCAAACAACACAATTCCCGCCAGCAGGATTAACCGGTCCACGAAGCAACTCCAAGAAATCCTGTGGTCTGCTCCGAACCTGCCGGGCCAGGCACTGAACTTGATCAACACGAACGCCTCACGGATCGACAACAACCAATGGATGGGCAAGGTCGATCACCGGTTTGGCGACAACAACCTGTTGACCGGGCGCTTCAACTTCAGCGATTCGGTGAGCCCTCGACCGACAGCTCACCTCACAGTGGACAACCTCCTGGTCAACAGCTTCACGAACATCATGATCAGCGACACGCACACGCTGAATCCCACCACGATCATCGACACTAAGATCTCCTATCACCGCAACAACTTGCAGATCGCGGATAGCGCGCCGGGGGGCAAGGAGGCAATCGCGGCTTTCATCACAGGCAACAATATCCAAGGCATCCCGATCCTGAAGAGCGAAGCGGTGCCGCTGTTCCCGCAGTGGGGGATCGCGGGATTCGCAAGCCCCAGTCAGACCGGATTTCCGTTTCCAGACGACTCGTACAGCGCGTACGCCACCATTACCAAGGTTGCCGGAGCTCACAGTATCAAGGCGGGGTTCGAATTCAAGCACAACCGCAACCTCGACGATGGCTACTTTACCGGCAACATGAGCTTCAACAAGGTTCCCACCGAGGATCCGCAGAACGCCGCCGCCACCGGCAACGCGGTCGCTTCTTACCTGCTCGGGCTTCCGACAGTGGCACAGCGCAACATCGGCCAGGGCACTACCGCGCTCATGCGCAAGGAAGACTACAGCTTCTTCGTGCAGGACGATTGGCGAGCGACATCCAGTCTCACGGTCAATCTAGGCCTGCGCTATGACAACAGCGAATGGCCGAAACACCGCGATGACTTGCTTGCCTCGATCGACCTCTTGACGGGTGAGTTCCTATGGGACGGAGTGAACCCGATCACCGGCGAGGGCCCGAACGTTCGCCGCGGGATCGTCGAGCCGGACAACAACAACTTTGCGCCCCGCGCGGGTATGGCCTATCGCTTGGGCGAAAAGACCACGTTGCGATCCGGGTTCGGCGTCTTCTACATGACCAACTACCTCTGGGAGGCCCAAGGCGTCCGTGGCAACTGGCCGTTCGCTATCAGCGAGACCCACTCGAACCTCAACGACCGCGGGCCAGTGAGCCCTGCAGAGACCACATTCACTCCGGACCTAGACGTGAAGATGGGCAGCACCGTGGTTCCCAGCGCCCAACACATCGTGCCCCGCACCAACCGAACCAGCTACACCATGCAATGGAATTTCCACGTCCAGCGCCAGTTGGCAGAAGACTTGATGGTCGAGTTGGGCTATGTCGGCACGAGGGGCCTCAAAATGTCCACGTTCTCCAATGTCAACACCGCGCCGGCGGGGCCGGGCGAGGTCCAGCCGCGGCGCCCCTTGCCACAATACGGCGCGATGAGCGAGATGGGCAATCAAGCCGCGTCGATCTATCACGGGCTGCAGTTCAAGATTGAAAAGCGCTTTTCGGACGGACTGTCATTTCGCGGCAACTACGCATGGGGAAAGACAATTGATCTCCTCGGAGCTGGCTTCTCGGCGAGCCAGACAGCCCAAAACCCGCTGGACATTCGCAGTGACCGGGCGCTCTCCGATCTCCACCGGGCCCACGCGTTCACATTCGATTACGTCTGGCAGCTTCCGATTGGGAGAGACAAAGCCTTCGGGGCGGGCTGGAGCAAGGCCGCAGACGCAGTTCTGGGCGGTTGGCAGCTCACGGGCATCATTACCAGCAGTAGCGGACCGCCAGTCAACGCCTCGCTTCCACGGGACACCGCGAATATCGGAGGACGCTCGTTGGCGCAACGTCCGAATCTGGCCGGCGACCCCTACGGAGGGGTGAGCGGTGCACCTGAAGAGTACTTCAACCTAGCCGCCTTTGCGGAGCCAGCACCGTATACGTTTGGCAACTTCGGGCGGAACGTCCTCCTCGCTCCGGGCCTGTTTCAGTTCGATGCGGGCCTCTTCAAGAACTTCCGGCTCACGGAGCGCGTCGGACTGCAGTTCCGCTCCGAGTTCTTCAACGCGTTCAACAACGTGAATTTCGGCAAGCCCAATGCAAACTTCGACGCAGGCGCCGGGGTATTCGGATCTATCGGCGGACTGGCGCCGCAGCAGTTTGCGCGGCAGATCCAGTTCGGCCTGAAGATAATCTTCTAAGGGGCACACTGCGCGCCAAGGTCGGCCTTGGCAGCGTAGCGTGCAACTTTGCCGACGTTGCTCGAAGCAACTGTGGGCAGCTTGCTGGATGGAATATTCGCTTGAAGCCCAGTACGCTCGGGCACGGTGCGCAATCGAGCCCAGCGCAAGCCGTGCCCACGCCCTGTGGGTGCGACCAGCCTGCGCCCCGATTGCCACTGGCGGCGTTGCGGGGCTGGGCCAACGTCCGCGACGATTGGCGTACCGGCTGGTCATGCGCATCCGAAAGTCCGCCGTGACTGTCGTGTTCGCCGCGGTGCTCGCGGGCGCCCAGTCGCCGCAGGTCCGTTTCGTCGACGTCACTGCCGATTCGGGGCTCCAGTCGTTCGACGGTCTCCAAGGCAGCACCACCAAGGAGCACATCATCGAGGTTATGGGAGGCGGCGCCGCATTCCTCGACTACGACGCCGATGGATACCTTGATGTCCTCCTGGTGCGCGGATCGACAATCGAGCAATTCGAACGAGGCGGCGATTTGATGTGCTCCTTGTACCGCGGGAATGGCCGGGGAAGCTTCGAAGACGTTACGCGCGAGGCCGGGCTCACGGCTAGAGGCTGGGGACAGGGGGTTGCCGTCGGAGATTTCGACAGCGACGGAAATATCGATTTTTTCCTGACCGGTTACAGCAGCAACGCACTCTACCGCAACACCGGCGAGGGCCGATTCGAGCAAGTCGCCCGCAGTGCCGGGATTGCCGTGTCGCCATGGAGCCTGGGCGCGTCCTTCGCGGACTTCGACCGCGACGGGGACCTGGATCTCTATGTCAGCAACTACCTGGCCTACCCGCTTGACCGGCTACCGAAGCGGGACGCGAACTGCAACTATCGAGGGTTCGACGTGTTCTGCGGCCCGAGGGGCCTGACAGGCCTGCGCGACTCGCTCTTCCTCAATGACGGGAGCGGGCAATTCGAGGACGTGGCCGACATGCGCTCGATTGATGAAGAGCGGCTATATGGTCTCGGGGTACTGGTGGCAGACTACAACAACGATTCGTGGCCGGACATCTTCGTGGCGAACGACTTGACTTCGAATCTCTTCTATCAGAACAACGGCGACGGCACTTTCGAAGAATTGGCAGTACTGACAGGAACAGCCTTTTCGCAAGATGGGGTGGAGGAGGGCTCGATGGGGGTGGATGCCGCCGATATCGACCAGGACGGCTGGTTGGACCTCTACTACACGAACTCGTCGTATGAGAGTAATTCCATGCTGGTCAACAACAGGGATGGCAGCTTTACCAACCTGACGTACCCGTCGGGGCATGGCGGCAGCACGCACCTATTCGTCGGCTGGGGGGTGGCGTTCGGAGATCTCGACAACGATTCCAGAGAAGACCTCTTTGTCGTCAACGGACACCTCTACCCAGAGGCGGACCGCTTCGAGATGGGCCTGAAGTACGAGCAGCGCTGGCTCGTGTTCATGAATCAAGGCAACCGCCAATTCGCGGAACGAGGGCAGGCATCGGGACTCCCGGAACGACACAAGAGCCGGGGCCTCGCGCTCGGGGACTATGACAACGACGGCGACCTGGACGTCGTCGTGAACAACTTGGACGGCCCGCCGACCCTCTTGCGGAACGATGGGGGCAACCGCAATCACTGGCTGCTTGTCGATGTGCGCGGCTCGACCGCCGACAGATCCGCGATCGGGGCCAGAGTGCTAGCAACCGTTGGAGATAGCGCCCAGCTTCGCGAAGTCCGCTCCTCTGCGAGCTATCTTTCGGCGCACGACCTGCGCCTGCATTTCGGATTCGCCAGCGCCGAACGGATCGACCGCCTCTCTGTCAGCTGGCCATCGGGTAAGACATTGGTACTGGAAGATGTCGCTCCGAACCAGGTTCTGATCGCCGAAGAGCCCGAATCCAAATGAGGCGCAGGTCGATCCTGGGGACCCGACTGCCGTTTTCGCGCATCAGACAAGGGCGGAAAATAGGGGATCACCGATGCATTTCGGACGGTTCCTGTTGATCCCCGCCATGGCGGCACTGCCCGCCATGGCAGCCGATGCGCCGTTTCGCGATGTCTCGGCAGGCAGCGGCCTAAGATTCGAGCTCGTCTCAGGATCGGCAGAAAAGCCCTACATCCTTGAATCGATGACCGGCGGCGTCGCATTCCTCGACTACGACGACGATGGCCAGATCGACATCTATTTCGTCAATGGCGGCACGCTTGACGCACCAAGCGGGGACGCTCCGCGCCCCTCTGATCGGTTGTACCGCAACAACGGGGATGGAACGTTTGACGACGTGACTGAGGCTGCCGGGCTCGGCGATTTGAGCTGGGGGATGGGAGTCGCGGTCGCCGATGTGGACAACAACGGGTACGACGACATTTTCGTCACCAACTACGGTCCAAACCACCTATTCCTGAACCGGGGGGACGGAACGTTTCAAAGCGCCGCCGCTGAACTGGAGGGAAACGAGTGGAGTTCGTCCGCTTCGTTTGGCGATTACGACGCGGACGGCGATGTCGATCTATACGTCGCCAACTACCTGGAGTTCGATCCGAATGACCTCCCGGAGGCCAGCCAACTGTGCCGCTACCGCGGCATCCCCGTGCAATGCGGCCCCCGGGGCATGACCCCGACCGCGGACAGGCTCTACGAGAACGTCGGCGGCGGGCGCTTTCGAGATGCGACATCCGAGTCCGGCATCGCATCCGTGCCCGCCGCCTACGGCCTCGGGGTCGTGTGGACCGACTTCGACAACGATGGCGACCAAGACGTATACGTCGCCAATGACTCGACTGCCAACTACCTGTTCCAGAACAACGGCGACGGGACGTTCGGCGAGACCGCCCTGCTGGCCGGAATGGCGCTCAGCGCTGATGGCAAGGAACAGGCTGGCATGGGGCTTGACTTCGGCGACTTCGACAACGACGCTCTAGTGGACTTGATCGTCACGAACTTTTCCGACGACTACAACACTCTGTACCGGAACGTCGGCGATGACGTCTTTCGCGACGTCTCGGCGATAGCGGGCTTGGCCGAGCCGACTTGGCCAAAGCTGAGTTGGGGAGTTCGATTCGTCGACTTCAACCTCGACGGATTCCTAGACATCGTCATTGCCGACGGTCACGTCTACCCGGAAGTTGACCGGCACGATTTCGGGATCCGCTACCGCCAGCCGAATTCGGCCTTCCGCAACACTGGCGATCGTAGATTCGAGAAGATCGAATTGCCGGATGGCTCGACGGGTCCGCACTCCAGCCGAGGATTAGCCGCCGGCGACTATGACAACGACGGCCGGATCGACTTGGTGATCGCGAATCTCGATGCGCCGCCGACGCTGCTAAAGGGGATCGCAGCAACCGGGAACTGGTTGCTGATCGACCTGCAAGGGACAACCTCCAATCGGTCGGCTATCGGGGCACGGGCGACCGTCGTAGCGAGCAACCTGCGCCAAGTGCGAGAGGTACGGAGTGGCGGCAGCTACCAGTCCAGCAACGACCGACGGCTTCACTTCGGACTCGGCGATTTCGAATCAGCCGATAGCGTGACTATCCGATGGCCCAGCGGGACGGAGCAGGTGCTACAGGGGGTGGCCGCCAACCAAGTCTTGCGCATTGACGAACCGGCACGATAGAAACTAGCATCGCCCCGCTAGGGTGCCTCCCGATTGACGTCCTCAGCCACGCTCTTGACGTCCTGCTGGACCTTGCGGAGCCGCTGTCGGCTGAGTTCTTGATAGGCCTGGAGTTGTTTCCGGGCATCCTCCATCCGTCCGAGGCCTCGGTACGCATTGCCCAAGAGGTAATGCACGCGCTCGTTGGTCGGATCGATTCGAGCGGTCGCTTCGAGTTCCGCGGCTGCGGCAGCATGCTGCTGGTCCTCGAGGTAGGCTCGGCCTAGGTCGAAGCGGGCCTCGGGGAGATCCGGTGCGGTCGCGACTGCCTGCACCAGGTGAGGAATCGCCTCCTTTGGTCGGCCTCGGTCCAGAAGGAGGTTGCCGAGCCGGTACCGGGCAAGGGCGTGGTGCGGATTCGTATCCAATTCCTCCTCGAGCCACTCCTGCGCGTCCCCGAAGCGGCCCATCTTCCAATAAGCCGCGCCTACCGCGTAGCGCAGCCCCGGGACTTCAGGTGCCTTCTCGAGCGCCCGCCGATAGGCTTCGACAGCGTTTCCATATTCGGTTTTCTCTTCGTGAAGTGCTCCGGCAAGCTGATCGACCCGATAAGACTCCGGTGACACCTTGGTCAAGCGGTCGAGTGTCTGGCCAGCAAGACGCTTGTATGCTCGGCCCAGCCAGTACGTCGCTTCGTCATCTTCAGGTTGCAAATCAAGGATCCGATTCGCTTGTATTGAGGCCTCGCCGTAGCGGCCCGCACTGAAGCTCGACCGAATCTCGGCATATCGACTTGGCTGTTGCAGCTCTGGCGAGCCTTGTGTCGCGGAGGCTAATCCAAGCCCGCTGAGAATGCCCGCCAGGTCGGGCCGGAGATCGAGAGCCCTCCGGTATTCGGCCCTCGCTCTGGGAAGATCGTCTTCCGATGCCAGACGTTCTGATTGCAACAAGTAGACGAACGGAGATTCCGGGGCTCGGTCGCCTATCGACTGAAAGAGTTGCGACGCACGGCTATCGTACGCCCGCGCAAGGTGGAACAGCGCCTCAGTATCTTCAGCATTCGAAGCTGTGACGTGCAGCAAGTGAAAGATTGCCTGCTCGTAGTTCTGTAATGCAGACCTGCTCAGTCCTAGCCAGCGGCTCGTCTCCGCCAACTGCGGATTCAGCGCGAGGCTCTTTTCGAGTGCCGATACCGCGGCCTCGAACTGATGCGTCTGGTAGTAATCCATCCCGAGGAATAGGAACGCTCCCCAGAGTTGGTCGTCCAACTGGACGGCTCGCTGCAGATGCTCAATCGCTTGCGAGTAGTGCTTGGCCAGGTGGTAGCTGACGCCGAGACTCTGGTGGATGAGCGCCCATTCGGGCCGCAGGTCGAGAATCGCCTTGTACTGCTCGGCAGCGGCTAGGTAGTCCTGAACAGACTCCGCCCGTTTGGCCTCCTCGAGATGGGATGCCACTCGTGCTTCTATCGCCTCAGCTGACTCAGCTTGGGCCTGCCCTAGGGCGGGCAGGGCGAGTCCGAGCAAGATCAGCCAGGTCAATGCCAACCACCTGGGGCGGTATCCGTCAGCGGACGGCGAGGCCTCTCCAATCCCGTGCATCCCTAGCCCTGATATGGCCTATGTTACTGAGTAGTGAGCCGCAGCGCACAGGCCAATGCTGCACCGGATCGGACAAGCCTGCGTCGGGCTGGCTGCGATACACTTAGCTCGCCGCCTCTTGCTGTCAGAATCACTGGCATGAGGGCTTCCGGACACGACATGCCAATGCGACGGGTCGGATTCGCACGGTGCCCTGCGAGGATCCTGCAAGCAGTCAGCCGGTGGCCTAGGCCGGCCGCCACACCGTGGACTAGCGAGAGCCTCAGTCGTCCATGTCCGTCCGCGCGGCCTATTCGAGTTTTCACCCGCTGCACGACCGCACGAGTGGCCCTCGCGGGGCTTCTTGCAGTCGTTCTTGCGCCTCTTGTGGCCCAAGATCTCCGCACGGCCCTTAACCAGCACCTTCAGCAGGCGCAGGTCTATTTGGACGGCGAGCAATACGGCCTCGTGGTCAGGGAGTTGGAACAAGCGATCAGAATCCACCCGAACATTCCCGGGGCCTATTACCAGCTGGGCCTTTCCCATTGGCACCTCCAGAACATGGAGCAAGCCAAGGACGCCTTCCTGCAAGAGCTAGAATTCGAGCCGCCAGATGCATTCTCGCTGTACTACTTGGGGCGGATCGGTCTAACGGAAGGCAACACCGACGAGGCGGTCGGGTACTTCGAACGCGTCGTGGCGATCGGAACGATCCTAGATGTCCGCAGCCGACTGGCAAGCGGGTACGTGAGAGTCGGACGAATCGGGGATGCGGTCGAACTGCTGGAAGAGACTGTAAGGAGATGGCCCGAGCAGGGTGAGAACCACTATCTGCTCGGGCAGGCCTATCAGCGCCAAGGGCGTACCGCAGAGGCCCGACACGAGTTCGACCTGGCCCAGAGATGGAAGAACAAGCTGCAGGACGAGATCCGGGGTTTGGTCGAACTGCGGATGCTGCTGCAGGGCAAGAAGTCGGCCGAAGCCGACACTAGGGCGAAGGCCTTGGCCGCATCTGGTGATCCCGATGTCATGCTCAGTGCCGCCATAGCTCTGGGCGAACATGGATTCCACACCAAAGCACTTCCCATCCTGAAGAGGGTGGCGGAGATCCGGCCTCGCTACTCCGAGGCGTACTACAACATGGCCCTTGCTTACGTCTCCATGGAGAGGCCGGGGGACGCAGTCCCGAACCTCGAAACGGCGGTGGAACTGCGTCCGGAGTTCTACGAGGCGCGTGCTTTGCTTGGCAATCTCTTAGCTCAAGCTGGAAAGTTTGAGGATGCGATCCCGCATTTGCGAATGGCACTGACGATCCGCCCCGACAGTGCCAAGCTGCGTGCTTTCCTCGGATTGCAATTTCTCCGGGGCCGGTACTACGACGAGGCGGTCAAGAACTTCCAGCAAGCGATCGAGCTCGATCCCGGTAACGCGGACCTACGATTCCTGCTGGTTGACGCGCACCACAAGAATCACGACTTCGAGCTGGCCTTGCAGGTAGCAGAGGCTACCGTTGCCAAGTTCCCCGAGTCGTCCACCAGTCACTTCCAAGTTGCGTCGCAACTCGAGAATATGGGGCGGTTCGAGGACGCTAAGGGACATTTGGAGCGAGCGGTGGCGATCGATGCCGGGTTCGCAGAGGCACACCGGGCGCTTGGTGAAGTCGCGCTAAAGCTCGGTGATGCGGAGGGCAGCTTGAGCCATTTCCGCCGGGCCATCACTCAGGATGGCAGCTCGCCCGAGGCCTATGCCGGGCTCGGAAAGGCGTTGATCCAACTGAGGCGGCACGAAGAGGCCGTAACCGAAATGGAAAGAGCCATCCAGCGGATCCCCGAGCTGGCTGCGTTACATCTCTATCTGTCGCAGGCGTACCGGGCTACCGGACGCATGGAGGATGCCAAGCGCGAGGCAGCCACATTCACCAAGTTGAACCAGGAGCGGGCTCTGGAACGCGACCGGGATGTCGAGCGCGAGTATGTTCCAAGCCAAGCAGATTCTGGGAGATGAGCCTCCAATCACGTCAGGCCGTGAGGGTGACGAGCTTCGGTGCGCTGATCGGACTCCACGTGGCGAAGGCTCACGGGGAGTTCGTCCACTGCTCGCGTGAGATGCCTGCCTCACGTAGAATCCGCACCAATAGCCCACGGCTGATTTCGCCTCGGTGTGGATTCGGCAGCCTGACGGTTCGCTCCGCCCGACGCATGAACTGGTGACGCTTGCCAGCAAATGGGCCGAAATACCCCAAAGTCCGCAGTGCAGCCACAAGGTCACGTCGCTTGATTGGGCCGACCGGCGGCATCAAGCCACTTCACGTTGCACTGTCAAATCAATCCCGTCGATCTCGGGGATGGATAGCCTTTCCGAAAGTCTAAGCACCAGCCACTCTTCCAAGACTTGCTCGAGTTCGGCGCGGCAATCCTCCAAGTTCGCGGCGTTGGCCCAGACTCCCTCAAGGGCTGGAATCCGACCGTAGAACGAGCCATCGTCCTCAATGACTTCGAATACAGCTCTAAGCATGGCCGCACGCAGGTATTGACTGAGCACGTTCCTATGATATCCCCCAGTGTGGCGACACTGGCACCCGAATACGCCTCTTCACCTTCCTCCCATCGCCGACCTCCGGGCATTCCGCTCCTCATTTACGACTGAGCAAAGGCGACCCAAAGGGGCGATGGGAGACAGTAGGGTTCCGCGAACAACCCACCGGAACGGCGCACTTCAGGCTATTTCGAGTCAGTCCATACCACTACCATGGATGATCGCGACGGGCCGACAGGGCTCAGGTTGCTGACGGGCAATGTCGTGAGATGGTTGCCAAGCTGCGGCCAGCCCGTCACCGCAGACTGAGCAAATTCTCATACCAAACCACGTTTTTGGAGTTCTGGCCAGCCACAAGCACGTCTAGGTCGCCATCCACATCCATATCGACGAGCCGAATGTCGTAGGCAGCCTGGTCGCCGTGGATGACACGCTTGGCGAAACCGCCCTTGCCGTCGTTCTCGTACCAAGCGACCACATAGCTTTCCTTGCCGCAGGTCACGCCGTCAATGTCTCCATCGCCGTCGATGTCACCGATGGCGAGGTCATGCGGCCCCACCATGTCGGGGTCAATCTCGTGCAGCACGAAATCGGGGCCCTCGAACCAGAGCACTCCCTTGCTGTGGCCACGCGTGGCGAAGATGTCCATGACGCCATCGCCGTTGAGGTCCGCGGGCAATGCGTTCGTGGCACCGGTTTGGTTGACCGCGATGGTCCGCTTGAGCCATGGTGTGGAGCCACCCTCGGGCTGCTTCCACCACGCGAACCAATTCCCTCCCCCGGTGACGGCGTCCTTGCCCGCCGATACAACATCTGCGATACCGTCACCATCCAGGTCTCCGATGCCCAGATAGTGGCTCAAGCCTGGTGCGTCCTGGTCAGCCAAGACGTAGCGCGGCCACTCTTCCGCTGAGCGGGGATCCTGCGGCACGCGCCACCAGACCAACGAGTTTGGATAGGGATCCTTGGGCTGCGCGCTGTTGCCCGCCAAATCCTCCCGGCCGTCGCCGTCGATGTCGCCCTTGATGAGACCGTGTGTGCCATTGACGTCGGCATCAACGATCCGCATGATCCAGCGGTCACGCATGGGATCGTCCGGCCTCTCGAGCCAAAATACCGGCCCGGGGGAGTACACCGCTCCGATGTAGTCGGGGTCACCGTCGGAGTCAACATCCAACACCTCGCTATGGATCGTGTTGCGCTCGCCAGGGCGGAACGGCCACTTGGCGTCAATGACCACCTTTTCCCACGACGGGGCGACATATAGGTGTGTCTCGCCATGGGCGTCGACGATGACATCGGGTCGGCCGTCGCCGGTAAAGTCGGCGGCCACTGCGGTCTGGCAGGGGAAGCCGGTCGCGATGACGTGCCGCGTCCATTGGTCAGCGGCGCCGAGCAAAGCAACGGACATGGTCATGCCTAGCAGCAAGTGGAGCGGAATCCTCATCGTGTTTTCCTCCGCGACGGAGAGAGTCGCATAGCATAGTGTCCCAGTTGTGGATGGGCGTGCAGGTCCGCCGAGCTACCTGCGCTCGACGGACCCCAAGAAACATCATCGTATTTGAGCAGGAGTTCAGCAATCGCGGGAAGTGTCGCCGGGCTTTCGCTGAGCGACTTGGGAGGTCTCTGCCGTGCAGCAGGGTACGTGCCGGAAGTGTCGTTTCGCCGTGTGGCAAGAGCCATCGAATTCAGAAATCCGCCTCGCGGGGTTACTGGCTCGAGTCTCGATGGGGTGACCGCTTGCCCGACGACGAACACAAGACGTCACAGCCAAGCCCAAGCCGGTCCGAGCAATCTACCGGGCGTTCCGAAGCTTCGCGCTTCGGATGCGCTTTACGCGGGCACTAGCCCCAGAGGCTTCGGCTCTTGACCTTCCTGGTAAGGCCAGCAAAGATCCGGTGGCTGGCTGTGCCAAACGGCTCGTCAGTTGTCAGGTAGGTCCAGGTAGCTCCACGCTGCCGTACGTTGGATCCGCCGTCGTTTGATTCGGCCAGTCGCCTGGCGACCTCTGTCTCGATGCGGCCCACCAGTTCTTCAAACATCAGGTGGACATTGCGGAGGTATTCGTGAAGCGGGTCGCGTCCTCCGAACGAGACCCAGTGGATGCCCTCGCGTAGAGCGGAGACTGCAGCCAAGTGATCTGACCAGAGACTGTCGATCGTGCCCAGTGCAACCCAGCGTGCGGTCTCGGACGGATGCGGCCGTACACCGGTGAGAATCTCTTGGCGCTGCCGTTGAATCGACTGGCGCTGTCTTTCGATGACGGCTTCGTATTTGTGGAGGAACAGCCGGACGTCCAAATGGTGTCCTTCGATAGCCCGCTGGAGACTGTCAACGTCGTGCTGGAGTTCGGTGTGCTTGATGCCGTGCTTGACGAGAATGTCGTCTTCTCGTGAGATGAAGAAGCGCGAACTCCCCTGATCACCCTGGCGACCAGCGCGGCCACGCAGTTGGTGGTCGATGCGGCGGCTCTCGTGCCTGCACGTGCCAATCACATGGAGTCCGCCGAGTTCCGGTACTCCTTCCCCTAGCCGGATGTCAACGCCCCGACCAGCCATGTTGGTAGAAATTGTCACTGCGCCGCGTTGCCCAGCGCGTGCAATGATGGCCGCCTCCTGCTCGTCATTGCGGGCGTTGAGTGTCTCGTGGGGGATTCCAGCGAGACGCGCGCTGAAGCTCTCGGAGTCCTCGACACTAGCGGTACCTACGAGCACCGGCCGCCCAGCGCGGTGGACGTGGCGGATCTCATCAACGACAGCCTGCTCCTTTTCCCGCTTCGTGGCAAAGACAACATCAGGATGATCGACCCGGATCAACGGGCGGTGAGTAGGGATGACCTCGACTTCCAGGCCGTAGACCGACGCGAATTCCTCGGATTGTGTGGCTGCGGTACCTGTCATTCCGCAGAGCTTCGGAAAAAGAGCGATCAGGCTTTGCAACGTGATCGACCCAAGTACCCGTCCTGGTGTCTTCAGTGAGACGCGTTCCTTGGCTTCGACCGCTGTTTGCAGCCCCGCGGGCCATCGTCTATCTCTAGCGATGCGTCCTTTGAACTCATCGATGGGCTGGATGGCTCCATCCCTTACCAAGTAGTCCACATCGAGGTGCAGGAGCGCGTGGGCGTGGAGTGAATCCTGCACGGCGGTGTGCAGAGGGAGGTTCGCACTATCAAAGAGATTGCCACATCCGAACGCCTTTTCCACCAAGGTTATGCCTTCGTCGGTCAGTGACACGTTGTGTCCATGCTCGTCGATGGTGTAGTGGAGAGTATGGTGTAGGCCGCGCGTGATCTCATCAACACGACTGGCGAGTGCGTCCCTGGCGGTCTTCCCGCCAGCGATGACTAAAGGAATGCGGGCCTCGTCAATGAGGATGGAATCGGCCTCGTCGATCACACCCGCAGCGAAGGGCCGTTGGACTTGCTCGCACGCGTGCATGGCGAGTTGATCGAGGAGGAAATCGAACCCTACTTCTTGGGGGGTGCAATAGGTAACGTCGCAGGTGTAGGCCTGTCGACGCTGCTCCGCCGTCATGCCCTGTTGAATGCACCCCACGGTAAGTCCAAGGAAGTTGTAGACCGGGCGCATCCAGTGACTGTCCCGTTTGGCGAGATAGTCGTTAACGGTCATCACGTGCACGCCGTTACCGGACTTGGCGTGCCACGCGATCGCAGGAACAGCCGCCAGGGTCTTGCCTTCGCCGGTCTGCAACTCGGCGATCTTGCCGTCCGCCATGGCAAGGGCAGCTCGGATCTGGACCTCGAACATTTCGAGGCGAACGGTGCGCCGAGCCACTTCCACCGTGACGGCGATGTCCTCGACCACGTCGGCAGCCCTTTCGCCGAAAGCTTTCAATTCGGCGTCGCTGGATTCTCGCAACTCAACGCAGCGTGTCTTGATCCGCCGCAGTTTCGCCCGTACAGACCTAGAACCCGTTGCTGAGCAGGAGTCTATACGGAATAGATGAAACCAGCGATGCATGCGGTCGTCTGTTTCAAAATCGAGCGGCAGCCGGGCAGGCCGGGCGGGTGCGGGCCGGATGGTTCGAGTCGCTGAAACCACCCCAGATAGCTGGCTAGTAGGTCGATCTGAAAGTAACATGACAATGGCTAAGCCACCGAGATGTTGTTTGTCTTGTAGCTCCCCTTGAAGGCCACCGGGTCTTCGTTCAAGCGGTCGGTGTACTGCTCGGTGCGTTGCTCGAACTCTTTCTTCGACTCTACCCGCATACGTTGCAAGCGCGTCTTCGCCAGCGTCGCGAAGAACGACTCCACCAAGTTCAGCCACGAACCGCTCCTAGGCAGGGTGCAGACGTGCGCGCCGCGTTCGACCGATTGGCAACTCCGCTGATTGCAACGGACGGGTCTGTCAGCCGGGATTCTCTGGAAGATTCACGATTGACACCGAATCAGCGACCACATGTTAAAGCAGGTGTGAAATAATCCATGTGGGAATGCGGCTGATCTGAAATGCAGTTTCCTGTTAGAGTTCTCGCGCTTATCCTTGCGGCAGCGCTCGGCGGGGTCGCCCAGCAGACTGATCAACCGCCCTTACGCGAGGAGTCCATCACACCCGAGCAATTCCGAAAGGCACACGCCCCGCTGGTCAAGGGACGTGACGCCGCCACCGACGCGGCGTCGCTCACCGAACGACTGGCGATCAAGACCAATCTCGCTAATGCGGGAAATGCGACACGGCGCAACTTTATCGACGACCACATCTTCGACAAGATCGAACGCGACGGCATTCCTCACGCCCCGCCGGCGGGCGATGCCGAATTTCTGCGCCGCGTGCAGCTGGATCTCATAGGACGCATACCGACACCCGCGGAGGTGCGCACATTCATAGCCGACGAGGATCCCCGCAAGCGCTCGGCAAAGATCGAAGAGTTGCTGTTCCGCGAGGCATTCGCCGAGAAGTGGGCTTACTTCTACATGGACCTGTTCCGAGCCAACGGCAAGATGGGCAGAGGGCGTGAACTATTCCACTACTGGCTCAAGGAAAACCTGCGCTCCGACCGCCCTTATGACGAGTGGGTGGAGGCCATCATCTCTTCGGCGGGCAAGAGCAGCAACGTGCTGGCCGCTTCCAACGTGATCGCGCGCGAACACGTGCAGGGCAAGGCGCAGCCGGATGACGGCCACGACTGGGGCATGGTGCACCAGCCCGACACGCACGACGAGCTGGCCGTGCTCTATGGGAAAGCGTTCCTCGGAATCAACCTGTCGTGCATCTCATGCCACGACGGCGTCAACCACCTGGAGGAAGTCAACGTCTACCTCACGGGCAAGACGCGCAACGACTTCCACCGCCAAGCGGCGTTCCTGGGGAATACCCGCTACATGATGTATTGGGAGGACGGCGACGTCAAGGCCAATGAGTTCCTCGTCGATGACTTAGCTCCCGGTTACGACACGCTCGGGGAGAGCATGCTGCGGGTGGCTCGCTGGGGAGGCGAGGCATCCCCGAAGTTCCTGCTCAATGACGAAACACTGCGGGAGGGAGAAAACCCACGCGATGGCCTCGCCCGCATCCTGACCGGCCACCCGCAGTTCGCCAAGGCTACGGCCAACCTTTTTTGGAAGCAACTCATGGGATACGGCATCGTCGAGCCGTACGACGAGTTCGACCTAGCGCGCCAAGATCCTGAAAACCTCCCCGAGGGCTGGCAGCTCCAGCCCAGCCACCCGGCGCTCTTGGACGCCTTGGCGACAGATTTCCGGGAGTCGGGCTACAGCCTCAAGCATCTGTTCCGGCGGATCTGCAATTCGAGCTCTTACCAACTCTCGGCCAGCTTCCCCGGCGACTGGCATCCGAACTACAAGTCTTACTTTGCGAGGAAGTTCGTGCGGATGCTGACGGCAGAGGAGCTACACGACGCCATCGTCATCTCCACCAGCCGGCCCGGCAAATTCAAATTCGGCGATGCGGAAGTGGGCATGGCCATGCAGCTCAGCGAGCCACGCGGCGGGACGGACTTGAAGTACTTGCTCCGCACCTTCGGCCAGTCGACCAGGCGCAACCCTCCCAAACCTCTGAACGGCTCGGTGCGGCAACCGCTGGCGCTGATGCAATCTCCCATCCTGAGCGACCGCGTCAAGGCGGACAAGGACAGCCGCGTGCAGCGGCTCTTGGACAGTTATAGCGATGACGAAAGGGTGGTGGATGAACTGTTTCTCGCGACCTTGGCCCGGTCGCCTTCAAAGGACGAGAAGCAAGTCGCGCTGGCAGAACTGTCCAATGACCGCACACGAGGTGCCGAGAACCTGCAGTGGGCGCTGATCAACAACGTGGAGTTTTTCTTCAACCACTAGGACCGCGAGCGAGGGACCCACACATGAAGACTGTTGCGGAAGCGTTCGGAACCAGGCGTGACGCCTTGCGGCTGGGCGGCATCGGCTTGGCTTCTGCTGCGGTAGATGGATTTCTGCCCAGACGAGTTTCCGCTGGATCGAAAGTCACGCCACGCGGGAATGCTCGCAATGTGTTGTTCTACGAGATCAATGGCGCCATCAGCCACTTGGAGTCCTGGGATTTCAAGGAGACCGCCGGGACGCCTGATGACCTCGCGGTGACTCAGCACCGCGAAGACCTATACCTGTCCGAGAAGCTGTTCCCGAACTTCAAACAACAGATCGACAAGTTCGCGATCCTGCGCACTCTGCTCAGCCATGAAGAGGTGCATTTCCGGGGGCAGACGTACGTGCAGACCGGGAGGCCCTTGAATCTGGCCTTTGCCAGCGAGATCCCGGCCATCGGCTCGGTGGTGGCGATGGAGTTGGAATCGCGGCGCGGTCCGAACGATACGTTTCCCACATACATGTCGTTCAACCTGGAGAAGGCATTCCCGGGCGCGCTCTCCACAGGTTTCTTGGATCCGCGCTTCTCGGTGGTGGACATCAACCCCGAGATCGCAGGGCAAGGCTCTTCCTTGAGCGGGGCGGCCCTGGAATTGGTGGAGGAGCGCTGGCAGTTGCTGGCCAGGCTGCGTGACGCGCAGCGCGGGCGGCTCTCCGGCTTCGAGAGGCGGATGTCGAGCTACGAGAACTTCTACGACGCCGCACATCAGTTACTGGCGGACCAGCGCTGGACGGAAGCCTTCGAGATCACTGCCGCGGATCGGGAACGCTATGGCGACACCGACGTGGCAACTTCCTGTATCTTGGCTCGCAACATGCTGGCAACCGACGCCGGCACCCGCTACGTACACATCTGCCATCCCGGCTGGGACCATCACAAGTACATCTGGGACCACTCG
Source organism: Bryobacterales bacterium (assembly GCA_965207255.1). Lineage (GTDB taxonomy): Bacteria > Acidobacteriota > Terriglobia > Bryobacterales > UBA6623 > VXMF01. The sequence continues at coordinate 6,686,705 of OZ242276.1, forward strand.
AAGGAGACGAATCACTACAAGCTGTGCGCCGAGTTCGACCGCGCATTCTCGGCCTTGGTCGCGGATCTGGCAACGATGGCGTCGCCGACGAATCCGCATCAGACCGTCCTCGACGAGACGTTGGTGGTTGCGATGAGTGAATTCGGCCGCACGCCGGGCGCACTCAACAACTTGCAAGGCAGAGATCACTACAACAAGGTGTACCCTGCCCTGTTCGGCGGCGCGGGGGTGGAGCCAAGCCTGATCCTAGGAGAAACAGACGCCGATGGCGCGGAGTGCTTGGAGACCGGCTGGCACCGTAAGGAGCAGCCTCGCATCGAAAATGTCGTGGCGACGATGTATTCGGCACTCGGCATCGATTGGTCCAAGAAAGTCCACGACACGCCGTCCAAGCGCACTTACGCCTATGTCGACGAGTTGGGCGCACCGGGCTGGATTCCGACCGACGAGATCAGTTCCATCTATGGCTAGGCTGGGCGCAATCGCTCTGCTAGCCACAGCGTCGGCCTTCGCGCAGGATGCGGGGATGGTGCGCATTCCGGCCGGAGAATTCGCCATGGGCCGGGCTCATGCCCTGCCCGACGATGGGCTGAAGTGGGTTCCACACATCCTGCGGGACGACCGTCCGGTCCACAAGGTAGTTCTGAGCGGGTTCGACATGGACGTGCACGAGGTGACCAATAGGGAGTATGCGGAATTTGTGGCCGCGGCGGACGGAACCGTGCGAGCGCCGCACTACTGGCCGGACGGCCAGCCGCCCGACGGACGCACGGACGACCCGGTAGCAAACGTCACGTGGGACGAAGCTGCGGCGTATTGCGAGTGGCGCGGAAAGCGCCTCCCGACCGAGGCTGAGTGGGAACGGGCTTGTCGCGGGGGGCAAGCGTCTGTGCAATACCCTTGGGGCGACGACGAGGCCGATGCCAGCAAGGCACACTATGACTCGGTGAAGGGTCCGAAGGCGGTCTGCAGCTACCCGAAGAACGGGTTTGGATTATGTGACATGGCAGGCAACGTCTGGGAATGGACGGCGGATCTCTACGAAAAGGACTACTACAACCAATCTCCGGCCAAGAACCCGACCGGGGCGGCCGACGGGAGGTACCGGGTGTTGCGCGGAGGATCCTGGGCTGACGTGCCGAAGTTCCTGACCTGTGCGCAGCGGAGCTTTTCACGGCCCGAAGAGCGGAGCCCGAACATTGGGTTTCGCTGCGTGCGCGGCACAGACGAGCACCGTCGGCGGTGAGCCGCTCACCGAGCCTGACGAGTCGAAGTGGGCCGCCCGGCACGGCAGCACAAGTTCCCGGAAGATAGGTTGCCACCCCATCTCAAGTGCCTTGAGACCGCGGCCGCTTCAAACCCACCCGAGCCAGGTTTCAGAGAAGCAGGTCTGAGACGGCTTCCTGAGGGCTGATCGCCGGAATTGGAGAGAGCTTGTAGCCACTAAGGTTTCGCGTCACGATGTGGCGGGCATTGCACGCACGAGCGGCCGCTACTTGCATAGCGTCCTCGAAGTCGCTCATTGGGAGCGTAATCGCATAGCGCAGCATGGCGCTATCAACTGGCGCAACACCAACATATCTCAGCAACTCCGACAGGAATCTACGAGTATCCGCAGTCCCACTCTTCGAGGCTACGAGGTGGTAGAAGTTTGAAGCGGTGTGCCATGCGATAAACGCGCTCTTGGGGTGCCGCTCGAGTCGATCAAGGAGGTCGCAAGCTGCTTTCGAGTGAGGCTTCCGGTCGAGGGCGACGTCAATGAGAACATCCGTGTCGACTAGCATCAGAGGTGCTTCCGAGCAAGTGCCTCGTAGCGAGCGTCATCCCGGCGTGCCTCCTCGAAACGACCCCGCCACCGCTCCGAGAACGGCGGCGTCTCCTCTGCGACGACAGCCCGAAGCGATGCCTCGACGAGCGACGACAACGAAACGCCACGCAAGCGGGCGTGCCGCTTGGCCTGGGGTAGCAGCTCGCTGTCTACGGTAATTGTCAGCTTGCGTTTCATGCTCGTTGCCCGCCGATCAGTATACGTGTGCAGCTACACTAACATACGTATCTTCAGAAGAGGCGTGTGCGACCTCGTAGCGCAACCTCGCAGGTAGCTTTGGGCAATACCAGACATCGCCAACGGCCAAGGTCTTGATCCCACCGAAGCCCGAAAAGTCGCTGCTGTTCGAGTGGCTCGGATGGGAACTCGATGGATCAGCATAGTTGCCACGATGCTGGCGTCGTAACGACGCGGGCGTACTACGTCGAGGTTGTTGACGAGCTCAAGCAAGCACAATACAACCGCCTCGGTTTCCTCGAAGAGATTCGCGAACTCCTAGAACCGCCCAACATTCGCCGTTGCGTCCTGAACGCTGAGCCCGAAACCGTTCGCCTCCACCGGTCGCCTAGCAACCGCCAAGTGCTCGAGCAAGATCGGGCCGCTCAGGGCTAGGTCGAGTCACAGTTGGACGGCCTTCAAGAAGATCGACTGGGCCTCCTAGTGCAATGGCCTCAAGACTTCGGTTGCCATCAAGAGCACCTTTGTGTCTAGGAAGGGGATCTGACCGATCGTCGCACCCATAGATCTCGTCTCGTCTCCACATGGCTTTACCTCCGGCGCTGACGGTTGCCAGCCTCAGGCTGCGCCCGCCGCTGACCATGCCGCGTACGTCGCTGGAGACGCTGGCCTATTCATCGGTGCAGCGCGTTGTGCGGTCTAAAGCGGACGCACTTCGAATTCAGTGGTCGCTAGGCTTTGCCCCTGTCCGCCTAGCGATTCTTGCAAGGATGCGGGGTCCGATTTCTTCGCGATCGTGGAATGCAACTACAAGATCCGGTGCATTGTCTCGCGTTAAGACGCGGTGAGACCCAGATCCGCGCTTGACCCTCCGCCCTATGGGTTCAGGCACGGCAAGTACCGGGCGCGCTCGAGTGGTGCGCCACGCACTGATGCAGCAGCAAACCGGATCTCAATCGATTCGAGAGGTCCTTCGCCAGCCTCGATCCGTTCCGCCAAGACACGAAGTGCCAGCGCCCGTCTTCCTCTCGTTCCGTTTCGATTTCGAAACGCATACCGTACCCATCTGGTTCTAAGCACTCAAGCGCCGCTAACGCTTCGGCCATTCCATCGGAACCAATTCGGCCGAGTTTGGAGCAGGCAGACCGGCCGTCGAATGCGACTCCCCCTCACAGTGCTCGGCGGATCAGAAAGGCTTCGTCCGCGAGAGCAATATCGGGGTGTTTATAGATTTACGTGCGGCAACATGCCACGCGCAGGGAATCTGCCGGAACTGTGGCACACCCGGTACAGCTATACCTATGAAGACCGCGCTCGATGTGGATGAGAACATCCCGGGTGCGACCATGATTTGCTCCGCTAAGGCTGGCGAGACGCTGACGGGATTGATCGAGCCTACCCGTCGGAATGGCGGAATCAAGCCGTCTCGTCCATCCCGTCCACGAGGTCCGCAATTCCCTCGCGGCTCATGAACTGCAACAGCGACAGGGCGCGTTGCTCGTCCGTCCCTCCCTCCGGCGTGAACTGGATGCCGTATTCCTTGCAGGCTCGCTCGCTTAGCAAATTCACGTACTCGGACAGCGATTGAGTCTCCGCGAAGATATCCCTATCCCACATGGCTTGAATGATGCTGGATGCGCTGGGTCCTTCGAAGTCCTCGTACTGGTTGAACAATGTATGCCCCTCGAAGTCACGCTCGTAAATTCGCAATGTCATGTTCCGATCCAGCCGTTCCTTTTGTTGAGGCGACGCAATCCCGATGGCGTGTAGAGATCGTGCTTGATCCGCACGCCTCGGGCCGAGCGCGGAGACACGACGCTACCGATCGCTCGTCACCCAGATGGGCGAGGACCACGCCAATTGTCCATCCACCTGCTGCACCCTGACGTAGTAGTAGTTCTCGCCGGGGCTCGGCTCGGCGTCGGTGAATTCGAACGACACTTCTTGTCCGAGGTTGTGTCGCGTGTGCACGAACTCCTGGTTCTTGATGATGTCGATCTGGCGGATCGGCAGAGTTCCCAGCACGCGCACCCATAGGCGGAAGGCGCCAGACACGCTTACGATGTCCCCTTGCAGGTGCTCGCGGTCTCCCGCTCGCAGGCGATAGTCCAGCACGATGTTGTCCGTCGCGCCGTACGAGTGGCGCATCCGCATCGCGTCCAGCAGTCCCTCCCGGCTGGAATCCTCAGAGATGGTGCAGGCATAGGAAATGTGCGTCGAAACATGGTCCGAAGCGGCTTGTACGCCCAGCTTGTAGCCCTTGGCCCAAGCGTTCCAGACGAACCCGGCAGGCCGGAAGCCGCCCGGTGCGGAGGTCGGATTGCCGGTGTACGCCGATCGAGGCGCCCCTTCGTATTCGGCTGACACACGATCGCCTTGGTAAATCTCCACCAGCGGCTCGACTTCAGGATCGTTGTCCCGCCAGTCCGTCCCCATGTTCGTGGCCGAAGTGTGCGAGATCGCAATGCCGTCGTTCTGCTTCAAGTATTCGTACAGATCCTTGGTGCCGACAGGTTCGGGATTCTTGAACCGCTCCGTCACCGCCTCGGACGAGAACGGGAAGAGTCGACCGAATTCTTCGCGCGAGATGCGGAACGGACGCACGCCGCGCTTCGCGAAGATGATGTTGCGATGGCCGTGCGGGTACGGGATGCTGCGCTCGTACGCAAAGAGTGGGATGAAACGGCCGGGCACGTGAAAGTTGTCCGCGAACTGCTGCAGCAGGAAATCGTGGTACTCGACATCCGGTCCACCCAGATAGTTGTGCTCGGAGTTGGCGTAGTAGTCGAGGCTCGCAGCGTCCATGGCATAGCGGTAAGCCTGCAGCAAAGAGCCGTCGTTGTAGCCGTCCATCGAGAACTCGGTGTGCCGGTGGGTATCGCCGCGATAGATCTTGTAGGTCTTGCCTCCGGACTTGATCTCGTAGCTGCGGATCCGCTCCAAGTCTTCGGTCTCGTTAGGGTGTATCGCGTAAACCGTGATCTCCGGCTGCACCCTTGGGCGCAGCCCTTCGCTTCCCTGGCGGCCGGCCGGCGGTATGCGGCCGACATAGATGTCCGACCGCTCGCCGAGCATCTCGGTCCAATCCCGATGGTCGCTGGGCCAAGCCGCCATGACTGCTCCGTCTGCAGCCGTGGCAAAGCCACTGCGCACATCCATGCGCCCGGTGCTCTGGGGGAAGTAGACCGGCTGGCCCCACCTGCCACCGCTATATGGAATCCCCCATAACTCCCACAATGCGTAAAAGTTGTACATGTCGGAGATGATGTCCTTCATGCGAGGATTGCGGCGGCGGAAGAACACCCAGATCCCGCCATTGCCATCGGCTTGGATGGTGGGTGAGTCACTGCGGTCTCCTTCAAAGCCCTCCGGCAGCGCGTCATCGAGCAGGACCGACGGTTCCATCCACCTCTCGCCGTCGAGCACGGCTACGGGCATGCGACGCCATTCGTACAGGCGGGTGCCCTCGTATTCGATTCCGAAGCCATCGTCCTTGCCCCACTGCGTGCCACTCTCGCTCCAAGTCGCCCACAAGCGATCATCCGCATCGCACGTGATCGTGGCGTGCGCCTCGAACCTAGGTGTATCCGCGAGCGGCCGGATGCTCTCCCACGCCTCGCCGTCGTGGCGGCGGGTCAAGATGTCATAGTTGCCTTTGTCGTAAGTGTCCCAAGCGACGTAAAGTTGTCCTTGGCCATCGGCGGCGACCGCCGGCTCCCAGTCGTTCGCAGGGGATGTCGAGACCCGCTGCACGGCTGACCAGTTTTCGCCATCGTGGCGCCGCGCCAGGATGTCCGACTGGCCATCGCGAAAGCCCTGCCAGACAACCCACAGAGCCCCATCGGCGGTAGCTGCGACGTTGTGATACAGATCAGGCTGCGGAGCTTCGCTCAGCCGTTCGACCTGGGACCACTCGCCGCCACTATAGTTGCGCGCGTAAAGATCCCGATTCCCCTCCACTTGGTCGGACCAGACTACCCAGACCCGGCCGGCACCATCACGCGCAACCTTGGCCAGGAAGATATCGCCGGGCTTCTCAGTGACCGCCTGCACCTCGCCCCAAGCACTGCCGTCGTAGTGGCGCAGCTTGACCTCGTTGGCCCAGTCCTGGAACGCTACCCACGCTACCCAAAGCTGGCCGTCCGGGCCGGTCGCAACAGACGCGAAGTCGTTCTGGTGCTGAGATTCCGAGACGTTCTCCGCAGTTACGGTCTTGGTGACGACTACCCTGCCTTCAAGGAATCGCCGAGGCTGCCCCGCCGCCAGGTTGCGCAAGTCGACGCGAAAGCGGCCCTGGTCTGTCTGAAATGCGAGGCGCGCCCGGCCCCGGCTGCGGACTTCGACGACCAGGCCGGAATTGAAGATATTGATCGGCTCGCCATCGACCGGCTGGGGCTTGGGGGCCGGGTACCAGAAGTTCGGCCCCTGCCACGTCGCAAGCTCCCAAGTGTTGCCGTCAATCCTGTCTTCGTGGCGAGGACGAAGGCTCGCGAGGCCTTCGAGATCACCGCCGGCGACTGTGAGGCTCCCGTTCCAAGAGGTCGGCTCAGCATCGCCGATGCCGAACTCGACGCGCAGAGTGACCAAAGCCGGGTCGTTGAACCGCTCTTGGGCCACAAGCCCGCAGCAGATCAGCAACAGCAAGCAATTCAATCGAATACCAACAGTCGGCATATCGGCCAGAATAGCACTGAGAAAAGCCGTCCGGCACCGTCAGGGTTGCTTGGTCAACGCCGGTTCCCGGTTCAGCTTATCGGCAAGGGAATCAAGGTCGGCATCCGGGGAGTAGCCCAGCACCTGATTGAAGAAGCAGTGCTCCAACTCCCTGCGTACTGGGCTTCCTGATCCCGCTGTGGTCGCACTACATGACGGTGCCCAAGATACGGGTGTATTCGGAAGAGCGGAACGGGATTTTCGGGGGCGGCCGAGTTGCCGAGGGAGAATTCGATATAGGCAAGTGCTGTGCGCTAGATCGGCAGCCTGCCTCACTTAGGATCGTCGAGCCCAGCGGGTCGGTTAAGCGTACCGCGTCAGGATTCCGTTGCTGACCCGTGGGTTTGGGAGCATTTCGGATCGCTGAGTGAGTTGGAGTGCTGGTCGGTATCTTGAGCCCACGCCCGGATTTGGCGCCACAGTGCGGTATCTCGGTTGTTGCGCTGTAACGGGTGCGAGTTGGTGACTCCGAGTTGCTCCAACTCGGCGAACGCCTGGGGCAGTTTTTCGAGGGTGCCGCAGACGACATGCACGTAGTCTGGATGCCTGAGGTTGGAAACTAAGGCGGCTTGGGCCGGCTGGTCTTCCAAGTCGCGCCCCAAGTGAGCGCGTCCGAGACGGCGGCGCAGGCCCTGCTTGGATTGTGCAAAGAAGTGCTCGATGACGTTGTTCGTACGCGCCACAAAGGCTTGCGCCCGGCCCGCGCTATCGCGCACGACCGGGTGCCCGCACAACTGTTCGCCGTAGCGTTGCAAGTAGCTCAGCACGACGGCTTCCGGCTGGTCGGCGAGCAGCAGCCCCTGCGAGGCCTGCTCGCGCAGCTGTTGGTGGTAACGCTGTAGGTCGGCGGCAATCGCTTGCAGGCGCTTGGCGGCCGCCTGCGTCGAGAGGCCGGCAGTGGGGCCCGGGCGCTGTCCGCGCGGCAGTTCCTCGGGGGTCAGCCGTAACACGTCCCGCAAGCGCTGGAAGGTGCTCTCAGCGCACTCGAGGCGGGCCGCCAGGCGGCCCTGAGGGTCAAGCATTTTGAGATCGGCAATGGCCAGCGAGATTTGGCGCAGAAGGCGTTGCTCGCGCTGCGTGCGGGGCTCGGGCAGGTGCCGCTGGCAGGCGGCGCGGAACTGCCCGCAGCGGCGGTACAAGTCGAGTTCTGGCAGTGCGAAGGGGTAGGGCGGATGCTTGCGGGCAGAGCCCTCCAACAGCCACAGCAGCAGGGCCGGCAGTTGCTCGCGGACACCCGCTGGCAGCTGGCCGGCCGGGCTCGGCCGGGTCGCCTTGAGCAACTCGCGCAGGCGCTTGCGCAAGCGGCTGCGGGTGAGCTGGCTGCGTAGCGAGGCATGGCTGTCATCGAGCAGGCGGTGGCCGACGGCAGCTAGGAAATGGTAGTGGCAGAGCAGGTCGGGAACACCCTGCTGGCGGTAGTCGGCGACGGCCTTCTCGCCGCCGCTACCTAGGTCGCGCACAATCGCGAGCGGTTGGCCAAAGGCGGCCAGCGTGCGGTCGACGGCCGGACGGAGTTCGGACTCGTTCTCGGAAGCGATCTTGACCGCGTGCAGAACCCACTCGGTCCAGCCGTCCAAGCACACGAACGTGCCGCCCTTGCCGTGCTCGCAGGTGGCGTCGATATGCAGGGGATAGCCTAGTGGGCGGGCCGCGCGCAAGGCCGGGGCGCAGTGCCAATGCAAGCGTTCCAAGGCTTGCAGGAAGCGGTCGCACAGCGCTGTCAGAGAACCGTCCGAGAGCTGGATGCCTTGGCGGGCCAGTTCGGCGCGCATCTCTGCGCGCTGCAGGCGGCGCAGATAGCGCGCCAGCCCGACCCACACGAGCAAGTCGTAGCCGAAGCGCTGGCCCGGCGGGGCCAGGCGGGCCAGTTGCCGGCTGCCCACGCTCGGCTGGGACAGGCCGCAGGCCGCACAACGCTTGCGCACTTCGCGGGCGCGCAGTGGGCCGGCCGCGAGGGTGATCAGAACGCGGGTGTGACTGTTGGCAATCACCAGCGTCCGTCCGCAGCGTGAGCAGTGTTGTTGCTCGGCGACGAAATCGAGCGTCAGCGGGAGGCCTGCGCAGGTGCGGGCGAGGCGGGCGATGTGCAGCTCGCTGCAAGCAGCCTTGCGGGCCTGTGCGCGGAGTAGGGTCAGCAGCGAGTAGGCCCCCCTTTTTGGCCGTCCCCAGAGAGCTCGAAGCGCTCGAAGACGGCCTGCACGTGTGCCAGCCGGATGGGCGGGGAGTGAGCTTGCAAGCGCCGCGTGACCTCTTCCGGCTGGGCGCCGTGATGGCGCACCAGCACCAGCAACACGGCGATGATCACGTCCGCAGGCAGTGATTCCGCCAGCGCCGCGGCCCGGCTGGCAGCGCAGCGCGCCAGCCGTGAGCGCCACTGCTGCTGGCGGATCTGGGGATCGGCCGAGAGGTAGACAAAGACACCCTCGAGGCGCTCGCGGCAAGCCTGCCCGCGGCGCACTGCGGAGAGCAGGAAGGGCTGCACGGGAACCTGTAGCAGGGCGCGCAGTTCCGTGTTCGTTCAACCCTGCTGGCAGTGGCCGAGCAGGTGGCGGACGGTGGCGGCCAAGGAGCCGTGGCGCGAGAAGTGCACGTCGCCGAGCGAGAGCAGGCCGAACTCGTCGAAGCGGTCGGGGTGGCGGTCGGTGTAGAACCGGCCGTTGTGGTTGTAACTGCGCCAGTGGCGGACTTGGGCGAGGTAGCGGAAGGTGGTGGCGCGGGAGGCGTTGCCGAGGGCGTGTTGCAGTTGGGCAAAGGTGACCGGGGCATGGGAAGCCAGCACAGGGGCGAGCAAGTCGGGGGAGCGGCGGCAATGGCATTGACTTAGTGGCAGAAGCGCATTGACTTAAGGAAATCGGGTTCGGGCCCGATTTTCGGCGGCGTCAGCCCGCGGTTGCACTGGCGTTTCCGACTGCCTTGCGGTTCCTCCACTTCGTCTCGGGCTTGCGCGAACGGCGCGGGTAGGAGCGGCCCGGACGACGGCGCTGGCGGCTGGCCCCGATGCCGTCCAAGATCTTCTGCAGAGTGTCGCCAACCGCCTTGGCGCTGTGCAGGAACAGCCCTTCCAGATGGTGCCCTACCGTGTGCAGCGTATGGCGGAAGTTCGCCAGCACAGCCGGTCGCCCGTGCCCGTCGGGGCCCTGTCGGAAGGCCTCCTCGCTGTGGTTGGCGAACAGCCGCGAGAGGGCCGCCAGCGTGAAGTGGGCGTACAACTCTTGGCGTACCAGCCGCTCGGAGCGGCCCCGAAACTGCTCCAAAACCAGCATTTGCTTGGCGGTCTTGTAGTATTCTTCAAGGCTCCAGCGGCCATGGTAGAGCCGGGCCAGGTCCTGCTGGCGGTAGCGCTGGGCGTCGAGCAGGGTGGTCGCGAGCGAGAAGACAGTCGGGCCGGCGGTGTACTTGACCAGCCGCACGCGCAAGGCCGGCCGGTTGGCTGCGGGCTGCGGGCTGTTGGCGTCGGCGGGTGCTGCGAGGGACACCAGCGCCTCGGTTTGGGCGGATTGGATGAAGGCTTGGAACTCGCTGTTGGCGTTGGCCTGCAAGCGGAACACGGCATGCAGGCCGCGCTCGAGGTGGGCCTGCAGCAGGGCGCGAGAGTAATACCCGCGGTCATAGACGACGACATCGCCGGGGGCGAGGGCGTCGAGATGCAGGCGGGCGGCGCGGCGCTCGTCGGCGTGCGCATGCAGGCCGAAGTCGATCGGCAGGCGGGATTGCAGCCGGTACAGGCAACTCAGCAGGCCTTGCGGGTAGTAGGCCGTCGGGCCGGGGGTGCGGTAGCCGGACTCCAGCAGCGGGCGGGGCAGGTTGAGCTTGGAGCCGTCCACGGCGAAGGTGCGGTGGCCGCGCCACAAGCTGTGGGGCGTGTCCGGGGGGAATTCGGCGAGCACGGCGCGGTGGATGCGCAGGAAGAGCTGCTCGTCGACCTTGGCGCGGGCCCGGCAGATCGCGGCCGGGGTGACCGGTCGCTGCGGCAGTTGCAGGTCCAAGGCGCGGCACTGCTCCCACAACTGCTCCAGCACCGTGGCGTAGCCCTGGCTGTCGGGCGTGAACACGATGCGGTACACGAACAGCACCACCAGCAGTGTGTTCAGCGTGCGCTGGCGGCGCACCCAGGTGCGGTCGTGGTCCGACGCCAGCTGTGTGAGTGTTCCGATCAGGCCCTGCCACAGTTGCACGAAGGCGTCGTCGGCCTGGGCCGGCGAGCGCTTCTGGCGGGCCCGCTTGGGCGGGCCGTCGAGCAGGATCGAGCGGAAGTCCTTGTGCAGCGGGCGGACCCAGACCTGCTTGGGCGTGCGGGCTGGCTGCGAGGCGCTCGCCCGGGCCCCAGTGGTGAGCCCCAGGCACTGCCAGCCGGCCGCCAAGTAGCAGGTCCCGCGGTGCTTTTGCGGGTCGACATAGGTCTCGCACAGAACCGGTCGCGAACCGTGCGCCCGCTGCCAGTCGTGCGGCAGCTGGCGGACCGCCAAGCCCAGCGCGTGGCTCGCCAGATGCGGCACCGAGACCCACGGAAACAGCAGATAGCGGGCATTGCGCACCACCAGATGCAGATACTTGCGGTGGGCCTGTGGCTGCCAGCCAAGCCACTGGTCGCGGCACGCGAGGCGGACCGCCGCGAAGTCGAACAGCAGGCAGCCCAGCGTACGCTGGTCGCGGTCCAGCAGGAAGTAGCGCAAGTTCTGGCCGACCGGGTGGCGGTAGCCGAGCGGGTGGTAGCGTTCGACGAATTCGTTCCACTTGGCGACTGTTGTTTCTCAAATTGTTCCGCTAGGCGATTCTCAGATTATTTCTGCAGCAGAAGCGGGGGTTTCGCAAATAGATCCGCCTCTGCAGGAAGGAATGGAGAGGAATCTGGGTGGAGGCCGGCGCGGGATCGACGGCGAGTTTTGAAGTCGTAGCACAAGGCTGCGTTGCGAGGGGGAGGTAGCAGCAGTGGGGGTGGACTGGAGGAGTTTTCGAGTAGCAGTACAGGGCTGCAGTTGGGCAACCGGCGGGGAGCGCAGCTAGGCAGCTGTGGTCGGGCGGCGCAGGAGTTCGTTCCAGTCCTTGGCGCCGGTCGGGCGGAGGCGCTGGCAGTTGGGGAGCTGGCGTTGGAGGGCGGCCGCGGCTTGGTCGCCGGGCGGGTCGGCGTCGTAGGCGCACAGGATCAGGGGCGGCTGGAAGGCGTGCAGCCAAGGGGGCAGCGAGAGGGCCACGCCGGCGCTGGAGGCGACCAGCGTGTCGGGCGGCAGGGAGGGTCCCAGCAGGCGGGCCGCGGAAAGTGCGTCGAGAGCGCTCTCGACGAGCAGCAGGGCGTCGACGGGGAGATCGGGGGTCGGCAGCCAGAAGCCGCCGCGGGCCTTGCGGGAGCCGGGGGCGAGGCCCTTGAAGGTGCGCCCGTCGGGCGCGGGGCGGGTGCCGACGAGTTCGGCGCCGACGGGTTGGCCGCCGGCATCGCGACACAGGAAGACGGCGTTTTGGCGGGCGTCGGCGTACAGCAGGCCCTGGCGATGGCAGAGCTCGAGCGAGTCGTCGGCGAGGCCGCGCTGGGTGCGCAGGAAATCGCGCACGGGCGGCCAGAGGCGCTCGTGGGGTGGCGGCAGGCGGAGCTTGGCAGGCGGCGCGGGCGAGGGGCAGGGGGCGGCTGCGGCGTGCGGGCCGACGCTGCTCTGTTCTAGGAATTCGACGGCCTCGCGGAAGCGGCAGCCACGCACGTGCATGACCAAGTCGATGGCCCCGCCGCCGCCGCGCCCGCGGCGGTGGTCGAAGAAGCGTGCGCCCTGGATGCTGAGCACCGAGCCGGGCAGTTTCCAGCGGGCGCGGTTGCGCGGGTCAGGGCGGTAGCCGAGCTGCTCCGCGAGCGGCAGTAGCGGGGCTTGGCGGACGGCGTCGGCGCGGGCGCTCCAAGGCTGGCGGGCGTGTTTGCGGATCACGGTGCGAGTTCCTGGCAAGCGCTCTGGAGATGCTCGGCCGAGACGGTGCGGGCTTGGTCGAGGGCGGCCGCGATGAGCGCGTAGTGGGCGTAGCGGTTGACCTGCCGGGGCAGGCCGCGGGAGGCTTGGAAGAGGGCTTCGAGGGCGGGGGCCTCGAACAGCGGCAGCTGGCAGCCGGCCAGCTTGAGGCGGTGCGCGAGGTAGGCCTCGAGTTCGTCGCGCTCGAGGCCGGCCAGGTGCTGGCGCACGACCAGGCGCTGGGCCAGCGAGGCGTGCACGGCCATCGACAGGCGGCGGCGCAGTTCGGTCAGCCCGACCAGCAGCAGGCACAGGCGGTGTTCGGCGTCCATCTGGAAATTCGTCAGCAGGCGCAAGTCCTCGAGCACGTCGTTGCGCAGGTGGTGGGCCTCGTCGATGACCAGCACGGGGAGTTGCTTGGCCTCGCCGGCCAGGCGCGAGATTTCGGTGCGGATGGCGCGGTAGGCGGCGGCCCTGGTGCGCACGGTGGCCAGGCCGAGTTCCCAGGCGATGGCTTGGTAGGTGTCGAGCACCGAGCCGGTCGACAGGGCTACGTAATGCACGCGGTGGGTGCCGGGGTGCAAGGCTTTGGTGACGCGCCGGCAGAGCGAGGTCTTGCCGCAGCCGGCCTCGCCGGTGAGCAGGCCGATGCCGCGCAGCTCGACCAAGTGCTGGAGGCGCGACTCGGTCTCGCCGGCGGCCCGGGAGGCGAACAGCTGGTCGTGGTGCAGGGAGGCTTCGAAGGGGAACTGGGTGAGGGCGAAGTGGGACAGGTACATCAGTCGTTCTCCGGCGGCTTGCGGGCGCGCAGGTTGCGCAGTTGCAGGGGGGATTTGGGCGGCTCCGGCGCGGGCTGCTCGGGCTGGGCCGGGCGCTCGCTGGCGCGCGTGCGCCGCACGCGCGTGTTGGCGTAAGCGTCGAGCAGCGTGGCCTGACCGGCCGGGCGGCCGTCGTGCAGCACGGGGATCGGCCGCAGGCGGGGCAGGCTGGGGTCGTGCAGCAGGACGATGGTCTCGCCGACCAGGGCGGCCTCGACCTCGTAGAGGGTGGCGTTGAGGCTGACGGTGCGGTCCTTGTTGACGCGCCGCTTGAGACGGAAGCGGAAGAGGCTGTCGAGATCGGTTTGCGGGTTGAGCTGGCGGATGTTGGCGGCATCCTTGGCCCAGCGCTGCAGGGGCGTGTCGCCGTCCAGGCTGCGGTGCGGGCTGAGATGGTACTCGCTCTCGACCCAGACGGCGAGGCGCGCGTTGAGCGCGTCCAGCGAGAGCGTGTCGGCGTCGTTGAGGGCGGGCAGCAACTGTGCCCGGCAGGTCCTGAAAAATCTCTCGATTTTTCCCTTTCCTTGAGGCTGGTAAGGCCTGGCGTGGATCAATTGGATGCCGAGCGTGGCGCAGATCACGGCCAGGTGCTGGCAGCGGTAATTGCTGCCGTTGTCGACGTACAGGCGCGTGGGCAGGCCGCGCTTGCGCAGGGCCTGCTTGAAGACCGGCAGGAACGTGGCGGCATTCTCCGAGAGCGTGAAGGCGGCGTGCGGCACCAGGCGCGTGGCGTCGTCCAGGAAGGCGATCAAGTAGGACTTGGCGCGCCGCCGCCGGTCGCTGCCCTGGCAGCCGACCTTGGGGCCGTGCAGGACATCGCTCATCCAGAGCTCCCCGCCCGCCTGGTAGGCGAAGCGGCGGCGGTCCTTGGAGCCGCCCGGCTCGGCGGCGCTGTGCCCAATGAGCCCCTCGCGCTGCAACAGGCGGTGGATGCTGGACGGCACCAGGCGCACCTCCGGCGGGACCTGCGAGCGGGCCTGGCGGATGACCTCGCGCACCGCCAGATGGGGTGACCGCTCTTTGATCTGCACCAGCAGCTCGGCCACCTCCGGCGGCAGCCGCCGGGCGCGCCCGCGGTCGGTGCGCAGTTTGGGGTACAGCGCGTCAAAGCCGCCGCGTTCGTAGTGCGCCAGCCAGTCGCGCAGGGTCTCGAAGGCCACCCGCGTGCGGCGGCTGCCGGGGATCTCGTACTCGCGCTGGGCCTTGGCCCGCAGCAGCTGCCTGCGCTCGGGCGAGCCGGGCGGCAGGGACACCGCCTCCGCAATCACGCTGTAGCGGAACAGGGCCACTGCGCGGCGGCGGTCTTCGGGGTTGTCGGTCATGCCAATTCCTCCTGGGGCGGGCGCTCGGGCGGCCCTTTTGCCCCAAGCTAGGCGCTGGCCGGCGGCGGGTCTAGCCCCTGCGCGTGTGGGGCGTGGGCCGGAGCGTGGTTGCCCGCCGGATTCCACCGCCGCTGGAAGCCGACCGGGGCCGGCAGCGAGCTCAGCGACGGCCCCGCCAGCACCCGCAGCTGCGCCAGCACCGGCTGCCCGCCGAGGCGCTCCGAGAACGCCTCCAAGTCCGGCTCCAGCTGCCCGCAGCGCTGCGGGCAGACCGTCCCCACGGCCCGCAAGAACGCCCGCACCGCCCGCACCCGCCGCCGCAGCCAGCGCAACGCCCCGGCCGGGCCGATGTACTCCGCGCTCAACTGCTCGGCCGCCGCTTGCTGGCTGGCGGCCTGAGCGGCCGCGCGCGCCACCCGCTCGATTTCGGCCAGCGTCCCGCTCCAGTGCGCCGCCAGGCATTTCGGCAGCAGGCTGACCGTCTGCCCCGATTGCTGGCACAGGAAGCGCCGCACGCGCACGCCATGCGGGAACTTGCGCCCGTAGGTGCCATGCCCCACCAAGCCACAGCCGCCCTGCGGGTGGTAGGGACACGCAGGCGGACTTGCATCCCACCACGCTTTGCGCTTAACGTAGTCTGCGGCGGTGAGATCGGTGTCGTATAGGAGCTGGATACGCCGTCCGGGCCCGGCGACCTCGAATCGCGCGGGCCATCTTATTTCACCCGACCAGCCCGCCGAGCGCAATCCGCTGTGCAGTGCTGCTTGCACAGACCGCTCGGCGGCCCGCATCCAACCTCAGCGCCGACCTCGCAGGCACCTAGCGGCTTGCTGCCCAAGCGCGTTGGCCGCGCTACCGCAAATGGCACCCTGAGGCGCGCCTCCGCGGCTACTGCAGGAAGCAATAGGGAGTCAACATCCGTCCCACATTCCTTCGCTTTCTCATCCAATCCGTCCCGAGATAATGTGACACAAAAAAGCGACGATCTATCGAATTAGTTTGGGAAACAACAGCGACCGCCTCGGGAGCGCTCACGACCTCCAGCCGCAGCGGGGTCAGCGCGGCCAAGGGCCCCGCAATGGCGGGCTGCGGAGCGGAGCGCGGGCCCGGGCGCAGCGGCGCATGGGGCCCGCGTCCGGCATGCTGCTTGGGCGGCAGGGTCAGGATCGAGAGCCGCTCGAGTTCCTCCAGCAGGCGCAGCGCCAGCTGAATCCGGTTGCGACCGGAGTGGGTCTGCCAGCGCAGGTGCTCGCAGATGGTTTGGCCCAGTTCGTTGCGGCTGAGCTTGGGGAACGTGCCGACGACCTCCTGGATGTCGGCGATCTGGCGCCGGGTGAGGCGTCTACCGAAGAAGGTGGTCGACTTGAGGTTCTGGATCAACGGGTCCAAGGCGGGGGCCCTCCCCATTCAACCTGCCAGAATTAGCAACGAAAGTCAAGCGCCTACGCAAAAAAATCTTTTCTAAGTCACAAGCTACTGATTCCACAGATCTTACGCCTCTCGTTCACCAGATCAAACGCCCCACACCCTCAGTAAATGCCATTGGGAGCGGCGGGGCATCATGGGATAGTATATTGCAACTGGCCGCAAGGTAGCTATACAGTCTCACTTTTAGGCCGCAGACAGGGGTTGAGCAGGCGGCAGACGGCCTAAATCGGCAAGAAACGCCGGATTCGGGGGCGGAAAATGATACAGTATGCAGGCATCAGATACGTGTAAGCCCACCTATATCAACGATTTGCAACATCGGCAACCGAATTCTGACGCGGTACGGTTAAGCCATACCCAGTACGGCGTTCGACCGCCGTAGTCCTTGTAGGTTGCTAGCTTGCGTAGGCCAAGTAGAACCGAGCGAATCAACGACGATCAGCCCTGCTCCGCCACGTCGGTGGTCATTGAAGAGCCGCTGGAGCAGTGGCCTTAGTCCATCCCTACGCACGTAGCACATCCGCAGCCAATTGGATCTGCTGGCGCGAGAACTGCTTCTGAGTTAATGCCCATCGTCGTCGCTTTTTGGAATTATTAATTTGAGAGTCCTGCGACTACCAGCGTGCGAACATGCTGGAGTTGTCACGCCGGTGGGAGGGTATTTGCGGCAGCGAGGCGCACACCGTCATATCGCGCTCGTGGACTGGGCGAGAGACCGGCAGGATCCACCGCTCGCCTTGGAGCGGGCTGCGGCACCATTGTGGCTAGCCGCTCAGTCGCGGCTGTCGGAGGCCGGTGCCGGCGGAGGGTCGTTGGGGCGACGCGCTTGCGGGGGCCGTCCCGCTTCATGGACAGGGTGGACTCGCGCTGGCGGCTTCCAACCTGCCGGCATCGGGTTGTAGCCCCGCTTCTCCACCCGTCCGCGGTCGGCGGTCTTGTCTTCGCGGGTAAGTAGTTTTCTAAGCATTGCCGGTCTCTCCCTTCAGGAACTCGATGGAGTCAATCCCGTTCTTGACATCAATCAGGATACCGTCACCCTCGACGCTGTGCGTGTTGCCGTCGCTATCGACCCACGCCGGGGCGCACAGGTACACCAAGCCCTCCTCGCGATCGTCCGAGACAAGAGCGGGCCACCCCGTCAGCCGTCGGCCGTCGGCGTAGTTGACCATGACGCCGTCGTGCCGCTCGGCAAATACATCCGACCACGTGTTGGCCCTAGCCGTCTTGTTCGTAAGCCCCGCCAATCGTAGGAATCGCATGTGCAGGTCGTGATTAATGAAAGCCCCGCACACGATCGCGAACAGGACGGCCGCGACAAGCGCGTGCCACGGTCGTCCGGGGTCCACCTTCGGGGCAGACCCACCGGCGGGGTCGTACACGACCACGCCCCACCCGACCAAATCCAGCGCGGCATAGATTAGGAAGCTGTAAATCAGTGCTTCGATGGCCTCTCTCACGTGGTCCGTGGAGCGCCGTACGACGATCGTGCCGACAATCCTCGAAGTGAGGAACCCGGGCAACAGGAACAGGAGAACGGCTAACGCCTCTGCGGTGACTTCCACCTTGTTTCAGACTATCACCGGGCCACAAGGATGGGATCCGTAGAAGGTCGCACCGTCCCCGTACAATCAGCGCATGGAGGGCAGGACTCTCGAACCGCCGGGGTTCCGGATCCCGGCCCGTCTGTTAACTCAAATTTATAATTCCCGCCCGCTTTACCGCCTCGTGTTGGTCCGCTTCCAAGTGCAGTATAGGGCCTTGGCTGCCTCGCTAACCGAGGCTTTGATGATTGGCCTCTATTGAATGGGCTACCCACCTCCCAGTCGGCAGCCAATGCGCCGATGGAGAACCGAAGTAGAGCGAAGGAGGGGCAGGAGTCTGTCCGTTCTGTGCGTTGCAGGGCCTGATTGCAACTCGCAACGACCCCCGTTGCTCTGCGTAGCGGCCGGCGCAAGGACCGATTGCCCGAGCCTCGATCGTGCTCGTTTCGCACGGCTTCACGCCCGTACCACACCGCTCCTTGCCTGGCTCGCTAGAATGACCTCAAGTTGATCAAACGCAAGGAGCTGTTGACGATCATCGCCTACGCAACGCCGCTGCTGGCGTTGGTGGCGGTGTGCTTCTGGCTCACTTCCTTGGACTTCGGCGAATTCCGGCCGGAGAGTTCGACTGTCACCTATGTGCTGTGGGCCCTGTCCACGTGCGTCGTGCTGGGTGCTGTAGCGCTCGGATTCCTGCTCTTCCGCAACCTGCTCAAGCTCTACATCGAGCGCCGCGGCAAGGTCGTGGGCTCGCGCCTGAAGACGAAGCTGGTGATGGGCGTGCTCGCGCTGAGCATCCTGCCGATCGCGGCCCATGTTGTCTACTCGCTCCAGCTCCTGAACCGCAACTTCGACAAGTGGTTCTCGCAGCCCACCATCGAGGTCTTTCAAAGCGCCGAGCGCATTGTGGAGACCACCTCTGCGGAAATGCTCGCCGACCTAGAAAGAGCCGCACAACGCATCGCCGAGGAGGTTGCGGAGGGCGCGGCCCGCGACGACGCAGCACTGCAGGCCCTGCTCCAAGGGGCCGGAGCGCACTACCTCGGCATCAGCGGCGTGCCTGAGGCTGCCACCCGGACCGCAACCGACCCCGATGATGCGCCGCCGCCTGCGATGCGACGTTTGCTGGCAAGCCTCCCCGGCACCAGCCAAACGGGCGTTGCCGATGGATGGCTCTACGCCGCAGTGCCGATCCGATCGACAGGCGCCGCTTCGGCAAGTCTGTTAGTGGGACGCAGAGTGCCGGCGTCCATCCTGCAAGACCAAGCGTTCGTTCAGGCCCAGGTCAACCAGTGGAAGCACCTCGAAGCGGCCCGGCCGGCGATGTGGCGCGCTTACGTGTACATGCTGGCTCTGATCACGATCTTCACGCTGTTCATCGCGGTCTGGCTGGCCCAGTTCGCGTCGAGACAGATCACGCGGCCGGTCAAGGCCTTGGTTACTGCCACAGGCGAACTGGCCGGCGGGCACCTTGACTACCGGGTCCGCACGGCGGCTATCGACGAGTTGGGCTCGTTGGTCGAGTCGTTCAACCAGATGGGGCAGGCACTGCAGGCCAAGACCGGGCAGCTCGAACGCAGCAACCGCGACCTTGCCCGCGCCAATGCTGAAATCGACGAGCGCCGCCAACTGATCGATGCCATCCTCGAGAGCATCACGCCCGGCGTTATCTCGGTCGACGAGAACGGCAAGATCCTCAAGTACAACGAATCGGCGCGTGCCTTCGCCGGAAAGCGACCGCTCTCTTCGCTGGGCTCGGTCGCCGAACTCCTAGACGAGCCCCAGCGGTCGACATTCGAGCGCATGTTCGGCAGCGCGCGCCGGACCGGTGTCGCCACCCGCGAGTTCGAGCTCAAGCGCGAGGGCCAGCCGCAGCAACTCAGCGTCACGGTGTCCTCGCTGGAGTCCGGCCAGCAGACCTCAGGCTTTGTTGTCGTCGTTGAGGACAACACCGAACTGATGCGCGCCCAGCGCTCCGAAGCATGGAAGGAAGTGGCGCGACGCCTGGCACATGAGATCAAGAACCCCCTGACTCCCGTCGCCTTGGCGGCTGGCCGGATCGAACTCCAGCTAGACCGCCTCACGAAAGCCCACACGGACGCAGAGCGGGCCACGATCCGCGAAACCTTGGAAAATCTGACCCGCACCATCGACCGCGAAGTGCGGTCTCTGAACACCTTGGTCTCGAGCTTCTCGGACGTGGCCCGCTTTCCGACGATTCGCCCGGAAGCCAACGACATCAATGCGGTCGCACGCGACGCGGTCAGTGTGTTCGAAGGGCGGCTGCCGGACATCGACCTGCGAC
The DNA here is from genome assembly GCA_965207255.1 of Bryobacterales bacterium. GTDB lineage: Bacteria > Acidobacteriota > Terriglobia > Bryobacterales > UBA6623 > VXMF01. The sequence continues at coordinate 6,706,764 of OZ242276.1, forward strand.
TGGAAACGGACCCGGAGGTCGCGCCGGCCAGGATCGACCCGGCGGCATTCAAGCGGGCGATAGTCAACCTCATCGACAACGCCGCCGAAATACTCCAAGAGAGCTGGGTCAAAGAGATTGTCGTCACCACGTGCGGTCGTCCCGAATCGGAGGCGGTGGAATTGATCGTGGCGGACTCCGGCCCGGGCATCTCCGCAGAAAACAAGGAGCGGCTGTTCCTGCCGTACTTTTCCACCAAGGACCGGGGCACCGGTCTCGGCCTGCCGATCGTGCGCAGCGTCGTGCAGGATCACGGCGGCAGCATCCGGGTCGAGGACAACCAGCCTAGCGGGACACGCTTCGTGATCGAGTTGCCCGCGGTCGAAAAACAGTTCGCCGATCTGCAGGAGGCCGTCGTATGAACGCACCCGGCCGCATCTTGATCGTGGACGACGAATCCGGCATCCGCGAGACGCTCACCGGCGTGCTCGAGGACGAAGGCTACGCGGTCGCAGTCGCCGAAAGCGGGGAGCGCTGCCTGGAAATGCTCTCGTCCGCGGTGTATGCCGTGGTGTTGCTCGACATCTGGCTGCCCGGCATCGACGGATTGGAGACGCTGGAGCGCATCCGCGACGCCGGCCTGTCCCCGCAGCCGGTCGTGGTCATGATCTCGGGCCACGGAAACGTTGAGAGCGCGGTACGTGCAACCAAGCTTGGAGCCCACGATTTCCTCGAAAAGCCGCTTTCGGTGGCCAAGGTCGCGGTGGCGGTGCGCAACGCCCTCGAGCATCGCAACCTGCTGGCTCAGAACGCCTCGCTGCGGGCTGAGGTCGACCACAGGCACCGCATCCTTGGCGACAGCGTACCCATGAAGGCCGTGCGCCAGGAGATCGAGCTGATGGCCCCGACCAACGGTCGGGTGCTGATCTTCGGCGAGAGCGGCGCGGGCAAGGAATTGGTGGCCCACGCCATCCACGCCCGCAGCCAGCGCTCCTCGGCGAGGTTTGTCGAGGTCAATTGCGCGACCATTCCGGAAGACCTGATCGAGAGCGAATTGTTCGGACACGTCAAGGGCGCCTTCCCGGGCGCGGTCACGGCCAAGGCGGGCAAGTTCCAATTGGCAGACGGCGGCACGTTGTTCTTGGACGAAGTCGGCGATATGAGCCTAAGGACCCAGGCCAAGGTCTTGAGCGTGATCGAGGAGCAGCGCTTCGAGCCGGTCGGGTCAGGCCAGACGCTGCAGGTGGACGCTCGCGTGATCGCGGCCACGAACAAGAACTTGGAAGATGAGATCGCGAATGGAAATTTCCGCGAAGACCTCTTCTACCGCCTCAACGTCGTTCCGTTCTACGTGCCCCCGCTCCGAGACAGGGCGGAAGACATTCCGGTGCTCGCCGCAGCATTCCTGGACGAGTTCTCGCGCTCCTACGGCCGCAAGCCCAAACGCCTCCTGCCTGCGGCACTAGAGGCCCTCTCGGCCCATGCTTGGCCGGGCAACGTGCGCGAACTGCGCAACGTGATGGAGCGCATTTCGATCCTGCACGACCGGAGCGATGTCAGCGCAGCCGACATTCCCATCTCCAACCGCCGGTACCAAGCCGGCCAGCCGCCGTCGCAGGGCTTCGCCAGCCTCAAGGAAGCACGCATCGCGTATGAGCGCGAGTACGTCGAGCGCACGCTCAAGGCGATGGACGGCAACGTCACGCGTGCCGCCACAGCGCTCGGGATGGAACGGAGCAACCTGCACCGCAAGATGCGTACGCTAGGCATTCGTCCCGAAACGGTTGCAGGCTAACGGCGCACGCCGCCGCTCCGCACGCCCGCATAGCCGTGAGCACGCGAGCGGTCTGCCGTGCCGGCGTGTGTGACAATTGCACTTTTGAGCCGCCCAGTGACGGCGTCGGCGATTTCCGCATGCTAGACGACGATAGGCGCGCCGGGACTGGGACGGTCCGGGCCGCTCCCGAGGAATCCCTGTGGCGCGCCGTCCCTGACGCTATTCGCGGCTCCCGCGAAGACTACACCAAGATTCCCCTGCCCCGCGCGATCGTGCTGCTGGCGATCCCGATGATGCTCGAACTCGTGATGGAGTCGACGTTCGGGTTGGTCGACATCTACTTCGTGGGCAAGCTCGGCCCTCCCGCCATCGCGGCCGTGGGCCTGACCGGATCGGTGATCATCGTGGTCTTCGCGATCGTGATGGGCCTGTCGATGGGCACCACCGCGACCGTGGCGCGGCGCATCGGCGAGGGCAGCCCGGAAGCGGCCGGGCTGGCTGCCTGGCAGGCGATTCTTGCCGGCGTCATGGGCGCGGTACCCGTCAGCCTGGCCGGCTATCTGCTGGCCCCCAAGCTGCTGCGCTGGATGGGCGCGACCCCGGCCATCGAAGCGGGATACCAGTACACCGCCGTGCTCTTCGCAGGCTCGGTGACGATCTTCCTGCTGTTCCTCAACAACGCGATCTTCCGCGGGTCCGGCGATGCTGTGACCGCGATGCGAGCGCTGTGGCTGGCCAATCTTCTCAACATCGTGTTGGACCCGCTGCTCATTTTCGGCATCGGACCGTTTCCGGAACTCGGACTGATGGGCGCGGCCCTAGCCACCACGCTGGGCCGAGGCCTGGGGGTCGTCTACCAACTGGCGATGCTGTTCGGCGGGCAGCAAAACGTCTCGATCACGCGTGCATCGATGCGGTGGGACGGGCCGGTGTTCTGGAGCGTGCTGAGGATTTCCGTCAGCGGCATGGTGCAGTTCTTTGTCGCTACCGCCGCCTGGCTGGGCCTGACGCGCATCATCGCACTGTTCGGCGAGACGGTGCTGGCCGGCTACATCCTGACGCTCCGGCTGATCCATGTGGCGATCTTGCCGTCGTGGGGCGTCAGCAACGCGGCGGCAACGCTGGTCGGGCAGAACCTAGGCGCCAAGCGGCCCGAGAGAGCCGAGCGGGCCGTGATCTTGACCGGATTCGTCAACTTCGCCATGCTGAGCGTGATCAGCCTGCTGTTCTGGCAATTCGCAGAGCCCATGCTGAGGGTCTTCACAGCAGACACCGAGGTGCTCGACAATGGCGTTCAGAGCCTGAAGATCCTCAGCGCGGGCTACATCTTTGGCGGCTTCTCGATGGTGTTCGGCCAAGCGTTCAACGGCGCGGGCGACACTGTCACGCCCGCCTGGATCAATTTCTTGTGCTACTGGTGCTGGCAGCTCCCGCTCGGCTACCTGCTTGCAAAACCGCTCGGCATCGGCGTGATCGGGGTCTACGGCGCAGTCGTGATCTCGGGCGCCACTTGGGCCATCATCGGTTACATCTTGTTCCGCCGGGGCAGTTGGAAGAAACACCAGCTCTAGCCGCTTCATCGAGGTCCGCACCATGCGTTTGAAACTCTCGGTCGCTGCCTTGCTATCAGCACTCGCGCTCAATGCTGCGAACGGCACCGAGTTGCAGTGGACAGAGCTGCCTCAGATCCCTTCCCCCAGCCACGCCCGCGGAGCTTTCGTAGCAGGGGTGGCCGGACGGCTGGTCGTCGCCGGCGGGGTGTCCGACAGCGGCGGCTCGGCAACCGCCAACGCGTGGATCCTGGACTCCGCCGATGCATCTTGGCGCACCACTACAGCTCTGCCCGAACCTGCCTCGTTCGGCGCGGTAGCGACGTATGGCGATTCCGCATTCTTCGTCGGCGGCTCAGGTCTTGCCGAGAACCGCGGCCGGGACTCGGCATTCCGGGTCAGCATCGTGGGTGACGGGCTGAGCTACGACCCGCTGCCGGACTTGCCCGCGCAAGCGGCCGGCGGCAGTGCGGCCGTGCTTGACGGAGTCCTCTACTTCGTGTCCGGCGCTTCCCCGGGCCAAGGCACCGCTGAAGCCACGGCGATGTGGATGCTGGACTTAGCCGCCGAGGGTGCAGGTTGGGCGTCCGCGCCAGCGCCGCCCGGGAGTCCGCGCCGCTCTCCTGCGCTAGTGGCCCAGGATGCAGCGTTGTACTTGTTTGACGGCACGGGCCTGGCAGGCCAAACCAGCTCGCCCGGCCGACGGGGCGCGCTTCGCTACACCACTGGAGCGGGATGGGCTCCGATCGCCGATCTTCCCAATCCGGCGTTGCCGACTGCCGCCCTGGCTGCCGGCCCCACCCATATCGCACTGCGGACCGCGGGTGGCAGCGGCACCAGTGTCTCCGCTTACCACACAGTCACCGACACATGGATCGACCTAGGAATCCTCCCAGCCCAGCTCAGCAGCACAGGCTCCGCCACTTGGGGGCAGAGGCTCGTCTTCGCCGGCAGCGACGTCGCGGTGCCCGGTTCAGCCACCAGAATCCTCGCGGCGGAAATCCAGCCGCCGTCTTCCGGCTTCGCCACGGTGGACTACATCACGCTGATTGCCTACTTCGGCGTGCTGGTGATGATGGGGCTCTACTTTGCCGGCAAGGGATCGAGCACCGAAGACTTCTTCCTTGCCGGCAGGCGCATGCCGTGGTGGGCGACCGGCCTGTCGATTTTCGGCACACAGCTGTCCTCGATCAGCTTCATGGCCGTGCCCGCCAAGGTCTACTCGACCGACTGGGTCTACTTCCTGCTGCAAATGACCATCATCATGGTCGCTTTCCCGGTGGTGTTCTTCTACCTGCCGCATTTCCGGCGCACGAAGATGACCAGCGCCTACGAGTACCTCGAAAAGCGTTTCAACCTGCCGGTCCGCATGTACGCGAGCGTGTCATTCGTGCTCTACCAACTAGGCCGGATGGCGATCGTTTTGTTCCTGCCCGCGATCGCCCTCTCCACGGTGACAGGGATCAGCGTCTACACGTGCATCGTGGTGATGGGAGTGCTCTCGACCCTCTACACCGTGATGGGCGGCATCAGGGCCGTGATCTGGACGGACGTGGTGCAGGTGTTCGTGCTGTACGGCGGAGCGTTGCTGAGCTTGGTCATCCTGCTCTACAAGACCGACGGCGGCCTCGGTGCCATCGTGTCGGCCGGCATCGACTACGACAAGTTCCACATGTTCAACTGGACGTGGGATTGGACTACGACCGCCGTCTGGGTTGTGATCGTCGGCAACTTCTTCCTCAACCTCGTGCCCTACACCTCCGACCAAGCGGTGGTGCAGCGCTACTTTACGACCAAGGACGAAAAGGCCGCCGCCAAGTCGATCTGGACAAATGCGGCTCTGTTAGTGCCTTCCACGCTGACACTCTTCCTGCTCGGCACGGGCTTGTGGGCGTTCTACCGCGCCAACCCAGAACTTCTGAACCCCACCCTGCCCACCGACTCCATCTTTCCGTTATTCATCGCGCAGCAGTTGCCCGCCGGAATCGCGGGTTTGCTGATTGCCGCCGTCTTCGCAGCGTCGATGTCGACGCTGGACAGCAGCCTCAACAGCGTGTCGGCGGCTCTGGTGACAGATTTCTACGTGCGGTTCCGGCCAGCGGCCGCCGATTCCAAGAGGCTGATGCTAGCTCGCATGCTGACGGCGGGCCTGGGCGTGCTGGCAACGGCGACATCCATCGCCTTGGCGACGTTCGACATCGGCTCGCTCTGGGACACGTTCCAAGGCATGATGGGTCTGCTCGGCGGGGGCCTCGCGGGCCTGTTCGCGCTGGGCATCTTCTTCCGCAGCGCGAACGGCGCCGGAGCGATGACTGGCGCTGTGGCGAGCGTGTTCATCCTGTTCTGGGTCCAGCAGCATACCGACCTGCACTTCTTCCTCTACGGCGCGGTAGGAATCTTGAGTTGCGTCCTCATCGCACTTGCGACCAGCCCGTTTTATCGGTCTTCAAGAGCATGAGCCGGGACCCATCAATGAGCTCGCCGAACTCTTGTGTGGTGCATCATCGATGTATGGCACGCACTAACGTGGATGTCGACGACGATGCTTGTGCAGCGGTCATGAGGCAGTACGGCTTGGCGACCAAGCGGGAAGCCATCAATTTCGCATTGCGCTCGCTCGCATCGGAGCCGTGCAGCCTCAATGAAGCTCGCCGGATGCGCGGAGCCGGTTGGGACGGCGATCTCGACAAGATGCGCGGGCGCGTCAATGATCCTCGTTGACACTTCCGTCTGGGTGGACGATCTCCGCGACACCGGGTCGCCGACGTGTATTCCAGTCGGAGAGTTGCTCTGCGCTGAAGTTGCGACATTCGATGTCGTTCGCATGGAATCGGGGCGCTAGCGATCCGGGCCGACCTGCCGGTTCTTCACTGCGATGCTAACTTTGACGCGCTTGCACAGCAGACGCCTTTGCGCGTCGAGCGGATCTCCTTGTCACTTGACTGAGACTGCAGCCCCAGCACAGCGATTGGAAACAGGCTTTCCGGACAATGGCCAGCCAAGAACGCGTCGTCCTGCTACAGTGCGACGCCGTCGCAGGCGGCGACGCCCAAGAAGGTACTCTATGGCACAGTTGGCTGCGGTCCATCAGCCGGCGCGGCCAGCGCACCGAAACAGAGGGAAATGGCTAGTCGCCGGACCGACCTCATCCAAGCTCGCCGCCCGAGCCGACATTGCTTTCGCCACTCTTGAGTCTGGCAACTTGCGCCCTGAGACGTGCCACTTCGACGTCGGCGTCGCGCCTCGCCGCCACCTCGTCCCGCAACTTGTTCTCCGCCTCACGCTGTCGCCGCTCCGCCTCACGCTGGAGCCGCTCCGCCTCGATCTGAGCCTCCTGCAACTCACGAAACGTCAACAAGTCTTGCCCTGTCTCGGGATCCCGGAAACGCAGCAGATGACAGGTCTCCGGATGCTCGTCCACACGCACATCCAGCCCCAAAACCTCACTGCGAATTGATCCGTCCGGGGCGCTCTCCAAAGGCACGTACCCCAGCCCGTGCAGCACTCCTCCCGCTAGGCGCGCCCTCGCCCCCTCAGGATCTTTCAGGAACCCCGTCGGAGCGAACCGCCAGTATTCCGCCACCCCCATCGACGCGTACAAGGCCTGCTTTTCACCCCGGTCCCGCTCCTCGGTCGATGGCGAGGCTACCTCGAGCACGAACGTTGGGGGCCGTCCCGCCTCCCAGAGCTTGTAGGATCGCTCAGGCAGCGCCTCCAGCCCCCGGACCACGAAGAGGTCCGGCGTAAGGCGCTTGGTGGTGTCGCCCTCTTGGTAATAGACAAACATGTTTGCCCCCACCTGCACACAAATGTGGCTCGCGAACCAGTTCCGCAGAGTAGCAAGCGCATAGAGGACAGCGTCGACGTGCAAGGGCGTCTCGGCCATGATCTTGCCGTCCGAGTACGGGTACTTGTCGGCGGCTGGAGGTGCTAGCGCGGGGCGTGCTCCAGTTTTGGCCATACTAACGTCTGCGGCAGTTCTGCCACTGGCAGTATAACAGCCAGCATCGGAGGCAGAGACCGCAGGAAAGCCTCTGCTTGGCTGCGGCTTAGTCCATCAGAACCGTGGCAGAATCCACTGACTCAAGGAGACGGCAGGGGGACTTGGCAGGCAGCCACACCGACGTCCGCGGCGTTCGTGCACACGAGAGCCGCCAGCGATTTCCGTATAGAGCACATTAGGATGCTAAGCCAGCCAATTCCAGCCAGGTTTGACCACTGCGTCGCAGATACGACATCGGGTGGTCAAACTTCGTGCAGGCGTACTGATTGGGCCGCTGTGTCCAAGACCGGGCCAGCGGCCCAACCAGAGGAACTCCCAGCCACCCCAAGGAGGGCGCTGGGCAATCGAACTAGCCCACTCGGTCAGACGTGACCCTGTAAACCTGCGCGATCACTCTCGCAGCCCGAACACGAACATCGCGTTGCCCGACGTCACGGCCAAGTACTGCTTGCCTTGGGCGGTGAAGGTGATCGGCGAACTGGCGATCCGCCCGCCCAAGTTGAGCGAGACGAGGTTCTTGCCCGTGAACGAGTCCAACACCAGCATATAGCCATCCATCGTGCCCGTGACAAGGATGTCCCCGGCCGTTGAGAGCAGCCCGCTCTCGCCGACGCCCGTCATCTTGAACTCCCACTCCATGTCGCCCGTGTCAGGCGACAGCGCCCGGATCGCGCCGTGCCCCTGCTGTTCCTCGTCGTCCTTCATGGTGTTCGGCCACACGCCTTGCGGCAAGCTGCCCACGTAGCGATTGCCCCGCGTGTACAGCGGATCGCCCTTGTGATAGACGCTCGAGTACTCCCAAGAAGACACATAGAAAAGTCCGGTCTTCTCGTTGTATGCCGGTGAATACCAGTTGGTGGCACCCTGCACCGCCGGCCAAACTCGCACACCTTCCCTCGTCGGGGACGCCCCTGGGATCTTGATGGGACGGCCGTTCTCGTCCAACCCCTTGGCCCACGTCACCTTCACGAAGTTCTTCCCGCGCAGGAATTCGCCCGTAACGCGATCCAACACGTAGAAGAAGCCGTTGCGGTTGGCCCACAACATCAGCTTGCGCGGCTTGCCCTCCCACTCTCGGTCCACCAGTACCGGAATCTGCACCGCGTCCCAGTCCCACTCGTCGTGCGGGGTGAACTGGAAGTACCATTCCAACTCGCCCGTGTCGGCGTTGAGCGCCACCACCGAGTCCGAGTACAGGTTGTCGCCTAGGCGCACGTCGCCATTCCAGTCAGGAGCCGGATTTCCCACGCCCCAATAGGTCAGGTTCAGTTCGGGATCGTACGACCCCGTGACCCAGACAGACCCGCCGCCGCGCTTCCACGAATCGCCGGACCACGTTTCGTGGCCCGGTTCGCCCGGACCGGGAATCGTGTTGAAGCGCCAGATCTCGTCGCCATTCTTCGGGTCCAGCGCCACGATGAAGCCACGAATGCCGTACTCGCCACCGGCCGAGCCGACGATGATCTTGTCTCTCAGCACCAACGGTGCGTGCGTCAAGGAATATCCGCCCGACGGGTCGACGAGCTGCTTGGAGAAGACCACCGCGCCGTTCTTGGCATCCAGCGCGACCACCTTGCCGTCGATCGTGCCCATGTACAGCGTCTCGCCTAGGATCGCGAGGCCGCGGTTGACACGGCCGCAGCAGACGTTCACCGTTTCCGCCATTACGTGGGTGTACTGCCAGAACTTGCGGCCCGTGACAGCATCCAGCGCTACCACGTCGTTGGGCATTTGCACGTTGTAGATCACGCCATCGACAGCCAGCGCCGTAGATTCGAACTTTTCCAGAGATTTGGCCTGAAAGACCCACTTCAGCTCAAGCTCGCCGGCGTTTTCGCGGTTGATCTCGTCAAGGGGCGAGTGGTGTCGGCTGTCGTAGCTGCGGTTGTAGGTCAGCCAGTTGCCAGGCTCTTCGTCGGCCCGCAGGATGCGGTCGTAGGTCACTTGCGCCGCGACCTGCGAGGTCAGCAGCAATGTACAGGCGGCCAGCCCTAACAGGTCACTGCGTCGCATTGTTCGGATCCCCCAAGCGCAGGCTCGCCAAATAGGCGATCAGATTGTCCAGATCCTCGCCTTGGATCTTGCCCTCAAAGGAAGGCATGCCCGACGTGCGGTCGACGTCGAACTCCGCCAAGTCGGCCTTGCGGAGAGAGATCAAGGAGCCGGAACCATCGATCAGTTGCACCGAGAACGTGTCCTCGTTCAGCCTCAGGCCCGAGATCTGCTTGCCGTCCTTGGACGTGGCCTTGGCCATCCAGTGCTGCGGCAGGACCGATTCGTTCGGCTGCAGCACGGACGCCTGCAGGTGCCCCATCGAGCGAATGCCGACATCGGTCAAGTCCGGCCCCATGCGACCACCCTCGCCGCGGATGCGGTGGCAGCCGCTGCAGCCGTTCGCGGCATACACCGCGCGGCCCTTCTCCGCGTCGCCCGTCGCCTGCTCGGCTGCCCTGCCCTCGCTGAGCGAGCGCACGAACGCGACCAACTGCCACATCTGCCTGCCGTTGAAGAAGATGCCCGGCATCTCCGTGCCCGGGATGCCCACCGAGATCGTGTTGAACAGCCCGCGGTCCGAGGAGCCGTGGCGGAACCGCCCGGTCGTCAGATCCACGCCCCGACCGCCCTCGCCCTCGATGCCATGGCAGACTGCGCAGTGCGAACGGTACAACCGCCCGCCGGCTTCAACGTCGTCGGCGGAAGTGAACGGGTTTGTGATGGTGTCGTCCGCGTGTTGGGCGAGCACGGGAGCGGCCGCCAGCGCGGCCGCCAGCGCGAAGCCCATGAATCGAAATCTCAAAACCTTCCTCCCCTCTGCCGACCCGCGCCGGCAGTCCGCAGATATTCTAGCGAAAAGCGCACCGCACCCGAATCGCGCGAGCCGTTGCAGGGCTTGGCCTTACTCCGGCCACAGCCGCAGGCAGACCAAGGTGTCCTTGTCTCTGGCGAACAGCAGTCCGTTGGCGACGGCCGGGAAGGCCCTCGTCTCCCGACCGAGGATCTGCGCCCTAGCCAGCACCTCGAACTTCTCGCGGGAAGCAGCGGCCAGCAGCAGTTCTCCGGTCTCCAGCAGCAGCAGCAACCTATCGCCGACGCGCAGGACCGAGCCGGCGGGCAGGCGATCACTAGACCAGAGGACTTCGCCGGTGACCAAGTCGGCGGCTCGAAACGACTGGCCGTACTCCTGCCTGCCATGGAAGCCGAATAGCGTGCTGCCGGATCGCACGCAGCTGGAATAGTGGTTGTCAATCACGTCCTCGCCGGACCACAGCTCTTCGATCTGGCCGTTGCGCAAGCGCATCGCGATCGCCCCGGTGCCGTAGGAGGCGGACAGGAACACGATGTCTCCCAGCACCACCGCGGTCGCGGCATTCACCGACGCGCGGCTGCGCGAACGCCAGCGCCGTTCGTAAGCGACGCGGCCGGTTTCCGGCTCCACGGCAACCAATCCCTCCCGCGTGAAGAAAATGGCGAGCAGCCGGCCATCGATGCGAGCCGCCACCGGCGACGAGTAACTGGCCTCGTGATCGGTGGCGGTCCAAACCTTCGCCCCCGACTCCGCATCGAAAGCGACGATGCCCGCACCGTCCGCGCCGCCGATATTGGCGATCACCCTGCCATCGAGCACGAGCGGAGTCGAGGCCGCTCCGAAGAACCCCTTGCGCACCCCGAACTCGGCATGCGTGTCAACGCTCCAGCGTTTGGCCCCCGTTTCCAAGTCCAGGCAATGCAACACGCCCGCGGCGCCGAACGTGAAGACCCGGCCGTTCGCGACCACCGGCGTGGCGCGAGGGCCGTTCTCAAAGCCGAAGTCGTCCTTATAGGTGGTCTCGTAGGCGAATTCCCAGATCCGCTCCCCGTCAACGGCTTGGAGCGCCTCTACGACTTCCATGCCGCCCTGGCGGTGGAACAGCAGCAGCCGCCCGCCAGTTACGGCAGGAGCGCTGAATCCCGAGCCGACCGCGCGCTCCCACACCAGGCGCGGGCCGCCGGCCGGAAACGCTGGCAGCGACTCCTGACTCGGAACGACGCCATCCCGGCTCTGCCCGCGGAACTGCGGCCAGTCCTGCCCCCAGCCGACCGCGGATGCGGCTACCAACGCCAATATTGCCAGGGTGCGCGCCACTGCCGGCGGCTGAAACGCGTGGTTCACACAGCGACACGTAGCGAGACCCTTCACAGTTGACTCCGGTCGATGAAGTTTCGTGAATCTAGATGCCAGCCCAGCGCTTGGTCTTGGGGTCGAGCACCCCGAGCAGGTCAAGCAAGCGTCCCACCTGCTGGTCGACAAGGTTGTCGATCGTCTTTGGCAGGGTGTAGAACGCCGGCATCGGCGGTGCAATGATCGCTCCCATCTCAGATAGGAGCGCCATGTTCCGCAAGTGCCCCAGGTGCAATGGAGTCTCGCGTACGGCCAGCACCAGCCTGCGTTTCTCCTTCAGGGCCACATCGGCTGACCTAGTAAGCAGGTTAGATGTCAGGCCCCCGGCGATGGCCGACATGGTCTGAATCGAGCACGGCGCCACCGCCATGGCGTCGAAGAGGAACGATCCGCTGGCAATCGTCGCGCCGATCTGGTCCACCGGATGGAGTTCATGGACAAGGGGACGCAGATCCCCTACCAGCCGCCCGGTCTCTTGATGCAGTGTCTTCTCCCCAGGGCGGGTCACGATCAAGTGCGTCGCAATCTCCTCGATTGCCGAGAGGCGTTCCAGCAGCCTAACCCCGTAAATGGCCCCGCTGGCTCCGCTGATTCCGATCACAATGTGCCGCACGGCCGCTTCCTACATCATGGTGCCAGATACCGCGACACCACGTGCGCCGCAGCCACCCACAAGTGTTCAGCGCCCAAATTGACCGGCGCGCCTCCATCTGGTCGCTCGGCGCGTGCAACGCTAGTAGGGGGGAGGGACAGCTTGCCTGAGATTTCGGTGCATTCGCTGCCCCGTTAGGTGCGTCACTAGCGATCCATCGCTCCATCGAGACCACATGCAGACCCCGCCGCACCCAGACGATCAAGCAATCGCACCCCGCCACTTGATCCTGTTCGACGGAGGATGCGGATTCTGCCGACGGGCCGTCCTCTCCGTGGCTCGGTCCGACCCCGCCGGAGCGTTCCAATTCGCCTCCCTCGACAGCGACCTAGGTCGCACGTTGCTCGCCCAACGAGGAATCAGCCAAAGCGGCGCTGGCACGATGTTCGTGCTTCCCGACTGGCAACGCAGCTTGCAGCCCGCGCTGGACCGCTCCGCGGGCGCCCTGTTCATCGCCCGAAGACTGGAGTGGCCTTGGAAGTGCTTGGCTGCCTTGGGACTGCTGTCGCCGCGATTCCTAGATCGCTGTTACGATGCGGTCGCCCGTAACCGGAGCCGGTTGGCCAGTGGTGCGAATGCCTGCGCACTCCCGGATCGGGCGGTCCAAGACCGGTTTCTCCCGTAGAGCGGCAGGACGGTCTGATCGGCTTCAAGCGGAAACTCGCGCGCGGCGCGCACTTGGCTACCGATCCACCGTCCCTTCGCGCCGGCCACCGATGGAAACTTGGCAGTCGACGGTTCTCTACTCAATGTCGATTCTAGGTCAGGGGGGGCGTCATTTGGCCATGGACCGGCCTTGCAAGCCCATCACGCAGTGCAGCCGCCTCCTTGAATCGGGTATGTTGTTACGGAACTCCGGCACTCGTGCCGGGCCGCTAGGAAAGAAGGATGTTCCATACACGAATGACAGAAATGTTCGGGATCGAGTACCCGATCATCCAAGGAGGGCTGATGTGGCTGGCCCGCGCCGAACTTGCAGCAGCGGTGGCCGAGGCCGGCGGCATTGGCTTCATGACAGCCCTGTCGCACGACTCCCCCGAAAAGCTGCGCGACGAGATACGCAAGGTTCGCTCCCTAACGGACAAGCCATTCGGCATCAACCTGACCTTCCTGCCCTCCTTGCGCCCACCTGACTTTCCGGCATACGTCCAGACATGCATCGACGAGGGTGTCCGCTTCATCGAGACCGCCGGGCGCAACCCCGAGGCGTTCATGCCGATGATGAACGAGGCGGGCATCAAGGTCATCCACAAGTGCACTTCGGTGCGGCACGCCATCAAAGCCGAGAAGATCGGCTGCGCCGCGGTCAGTATCGACGGCTTCGAGTGCGCCGGGCATCCCGGCGAGGACGACGTCACTTCCTTGATCCTGATCCCCTTGGCGCGCGACAACCTGAGCATTCCCGTGGTGTCGTCCGGCGGCTTCGGCGACGGGCGCGGACTGGTTGCCTCGCTGGCGCTAGGAGCTGACGGCATGAACATGGGAACCCGCTTTGTCGCGACCGCAGAATGCCCCATTCACGATGCGGTCAAACAGGCCTTGGTCAATGCCAGCGAGCGGGACACCAGACTGCTCATGCGCACCCTGCGCAACACGGCGCGCTATCTGGCCAACGAAAACGCCGACAAGGTGCTCGAAATCGAGGCCACCGGGAACGCGACCATCCAAGACATCAAGCAGTTCATGTCGGGGCTCGAGGGCAAGAAGATGATCGAGACGGGCGATCTCAGCCAAGGAGTCTTCTCGGCCGGACAGGTCATCGGCATGATCCGCGACGTCCCTACAGTGCAAGAGCTGTTCGACCGCATTGTTGGCGAGGCCACCGAGTTGATGACCGATCGTCTGCCGATGATGGCCGGACAACGGGCGCTCGCCGCCTGAACAGTGCCATTGCTGTGAGACCGCCTACAATCGACAGGAACTGGATCGGGGCCCTCGATGGCCTCAGCGAGCAGTCGTGAAAATCACAGCGGCGATCATCACGCGCGATGAGCAGGGCCATATCGCCCGAGCCATCGAGTCGGTTGGATTCTGCGACGAGATCTTGGTGGTGGACTCAGGCTCGACGGACCGGACCGTGGAGGTCGCCAAGTCCACGGGCGCTACCGTGATCTGCAAGGACTGGCCCGGCTACGCCGCGCAGAAGAACTTCGCCGCCGAGCATGCACGCAACGATTGGATCCTCTCGCTCGACGCCGACGAAGCCGTGACCCCGGAGCTCGCCGCCGGCATCAAGCGAGCGCTAGCTGCCGACCCGGAGTGCGCCGGATATGACTTCCCGCGCTTGGCCCGCTATCGCGGGCGCTGGATCCGCCACTCGGGCTGGTACCCAGACCGCAAGGTCCGCCTCTACGACAGGACTCGCGGACGCTGGGTGGGCGAGTACGTGCACGAATCCGTCCGCGTGGACGGCAATGTCGGCCACCTGCACGGGAACCTGCTGCACTACACCTGCGATTCCATCGACGACCACGAAGCGAACGTTGACCGGTACACGGACCTGGCGGCTCGCGAACTCAGCGATTCCGGCAGGCAAGTGGCAGCGTGGCGGCCGCTGCTCGCGCCGGTCCATTCGTTCGTCAAGGCTTACGTGCTCCAGCTCGGTTTCCTCGATGGCCGCGCCGGACTGACGATCGCCTACATGGCCGCGCGCTACGTCTATCTGAAATACTCCAAGGCACGTACGTTGGCGCGTCGCTAGGCACGAAGAGACCGTGCGCATCCTCCATCTGGACACCGGTCGGGAGATGCGTGGCGGACAGCACCAAACACTGCTTCTGCACAACTCCCTTGCCAAGCATGATTGCGAGCAGATCCTGCTGGCCGGTCCCGCGATTCGGGCACGACACGGCTTCGAGCCGACGACTTGGTCTTCGATCCGGAAGCACGCCCGCAACTGCGACCTGATCCACGCCCATGATGCCCGTGCCCACACATTGGCGCTAGTCCACGGCGGCGGCAAGCCGGTCGTGGTGGCGCGGCGGGTCGCGTTCCCGATCGGCCGCGGGCCGGCGTCGAAGTGGAAATACCGCAAGGCCGCGCACTTCATCGCGATCTCCCGACACGTGGCGCACACGCTCGCCGCCGGGGGCGTCGCGCCCGAGAAGGTCAGCGTGGTCTACGACGCGGCCCCCGATGAGGAGATCTTTCGCCCGCAAGAGTGCAACGATCCAGACGACGAGCCGACACGGCGCAGCGGCTTCGTGGTCGTGACGCCAAATTCCGACGATCCCCTCAAGGGCCGCGACTTGGCCATCGAGGCCTGCCGCAGGTCTGGTGTCGAATTGGTCGCTTCAGACAACCTAGCGCGAGACATCCCCCGGGCCGACCTGCTGCTCTACCTTTCGCACTCCGAAGGGCTCGGATCGGCCATCCTGATCGCGATGTTGGCCGGCCTGCCGGCAATTGCGAGCAATGTCGGCGGCATCCCGGAGGCGGTGGGGGATGGAGTGACTGGGTTGCTGGTGGAGAACGATGCCGCCGCTATCGCCGCGGCGGTCCGCCAGCTGCGCGAGGATCGCGGCCTGCGCGAACGCATGTCAAAGGCGGCTCTTAAGAAAGTTAAGCTTCAGTTTAACTGTAATACAATGGCCCAGCAGACGGCCCGGGTGTATGCTCGGGTGCTACAGGCCGGCAGGACCCCACAGCACGAGGGTTCGGCGTGACCGGACTGGCATTCCTGCTGGGGCTGCTGGTCGGCAGCTTCCTCAATGTCTGCATCCACCGCTGGCCGAGAGGAGAGTCGGTCGTCGCGCCCCGCTCGCGCTGCCCCAATTGTTCCGGGCAGATTGCTTGGCACGACAACATCCCCGTGTTGAGCCACATCCTGCTCCGCGGCCGCTGCCGCAAGTGTAGCTCCGCCATCCGTCCGCGCTATGTCCTGGTCGAGCTCGCTACCGCGACCCTGCTCGCGCTCGTCGTGCTGGAGTTCGGCGCGGGCCTCGCGGCGCTCAAAGCCGGGCTGTTCATAGCGATGCTGACAATCTTGTTCTTCACCGACCTCGAACACTTCATCCTGCCCGATCAAGTCACTGTGCCGGGCTTGCTTGCCGGTATCGCATTCAGCCCGTTCGAACCGCTACGGGCGGGCCTGGCCCAAGTGGCCTGCCAGATTCTGGGCCTGTACCCCGCTACATGGGCGGTGTCGCTCCTCGAGTCTTTGGCGAGCGCGGCTATCTTCGGCGGGGTCCTGTACTTGACGGGGGAGACCTTCTACCGGCTTCGCGGGGTGGAGGGTCTCGGTTTCGGCGACGTCAAGTTGGTGGCCATGCTGGCAGCGTTTCAGGGAAGTTCGGAAGCGCTGCTCGTCGTGTTAGGCGCTTGCCTGCTGGCGACTCTGTATGGCACTGTCGCGGTTCTCGCAGGTCGCAAGCAATGGCGCTCTCCCCTACCACTGGGGAGCTACCTGGCGTTCGCGGGAATCGCA
The DNA here is from genome assembly GCA_965207255.1 of Bryobacterales bacterium. Lineage (GTDB taxonomy): Bacteria > Acidobacteriota > Terriglobia > Bryobacterales > UBA6623 > VXMF01. The sequence continues at coordinate 6,723,310 of OZ242276.1, forward strand.
GCCCTGTTCTGCGCTGACAGTATTCTGAACCGATACTGGGAATTGGTGCTGCAATGAAACTACGGACGCTTGCCGAAGCGCTGGGTTGCCGAATCGAAGGCGACCCGGACTTGGAGATCTCGGGCGTGGCGGGTCTCGAAGAGGCTGGCCCCGGCGAACTCACCTTCCTGTCGAATCCGCGCTATGCAGCGCTCGCGAAGCAGACCAGGGCCGCAGCGCTGTTGGCTGCCGCCCCGGTCGAGGGGCTGCAGATCGCGCTCGTGCTTTCGAGCGACCCGTACTTGGACTTCGCGCGTGCTCTAGAACTCTTCCATCCTCCTCAGCCGGCCAAACCGGCGATTCATCCGACTGCAGTGATTGACCCGTCCTCCCGAATCGGCTCTGGCGCAGCGATCGGCCCCTATGTGGTAATCGAACGCGATGTAAGGATCGGGTCCGGAGCCGTGCTCCATCCCCATGCAGTCATCGAAGAACGCAGTCGGATCGGCGACCAATTCACGGCCCACTGCGGCGTTACTGTTTGCCATGGCACCCACGTTGGCGACCGAGTGACGCTGCACCAGCGGGTCACAGTGGGCTCGGACGGGTTCGGCTTCGCCCGGCGGCCCGATGGCAGCCACAAGAAGATCGTGCAGACGGGCCGGGTGGTCATTGAAGATGACGTGGAGATCCAAGCCGGCTCTTGCGTAGACCGAGCGGCCGTGGGCGAAACTCGCATCGGGCGCGGCGCAATCGTCGACAACTTGGTGCAGGTGGGACATGCAGCCAAGATCGGCGCCAACACGATCCTGTGCGCACAGGTCGGCATCGCAGGGAGCACCTCGATCGGTGCGAACTGCATCCTTGCGGGACAGGTGGGAGTGATCAACCACCTGAGGATCGGCGACAACGTCCTGATCACCGCCCAATCGGGTGTCGGGCATGATCTGCCCGACAACGCCAAGGTGTCTGGCTCGCCAGCGTTCGACAATCGGCAATGGCTGAGATCGACGGCGGTCTACGGGAAGCTGCCGGAGCTAGATCGCGAGTTACGCAGGCTTCGCAAGAAGGTAGAGCAGCGAGACACTGACTCTTAGCGCCAATCTGGACATGCCCCGATAGTCCCGGTTCGCTCGACAGCACAATGAATAGGCGATAGAGGCCGTGAGCGCGTATGACTTGAAGAATGCCCCCGCAGCGGCGCTTCGAGCGGCGCGGGAGCACCCTTTGGTCGGGCGGCCCAGTTCTCCGGGCCACGACTTGCCGGGCTCATCGAGGGCTGTTCGCACCTGGCTCCCGTGCCATTGAGGCCCCCAGCCAGCGTGCGCGAAGACATGGTGACGATTGACGAAGGGCGACAGAACTCGTAGTCTCCGACGCCAGCACGCCAATCGGGCCGACATCGGACGAGGCGTTCGATCTTCTCGATAGCCTCTCCGGTAAAGCGACCATCCCCTCGGCGGTTCGCGACGAAGTGCCCCGAGATCGCCAGGGCCATTGCAGCTAGATCCAGATCCCAACCAACGCCATGCCAATGAAGCCAACCAGCACCAAGGAGAACTTGAGCAACCTGTCCGTATCCTCTGCTGGCATGGGCAAGTCGTCATCGCCAACCATCGCACTACGCACGAAATGGGCGACGCGATCATCGATCCTAGACATCTCGGCGTTGATGACGTCCAGAATGGCTACGTATATGAACGTGCCTGCCGCCAAGGCGTTGAAACTCGCCTCGATCAGCACCGCCACTGCACCCTCGAGAAGGCCCGAGGCCACCGTGCCAAGCACTATCCCCAATGGCGTCATCGAGGCGAAGATCGCAAGAACGGTCCACAGTCTTTTTCGTTCTGCACCAGAGGCAACCATGCTTACGATGAGGGCAAACGCAGCCGAGCCCTTGTGACACAGGATGGCAACCATCACGAATATGGAAGTGACCGCATCAGACTGAAGACCCAAGGCCGCGCCGGCGATGGCGGAGTGAATTGATAGCACTATTAGCAAGACAAGTGGATAGATCGGCCGCGTCTTGGCCTTGTTCTGATCGAGTTGTGCGCGATTCTCGAAAACGACACGATCGATGAGCAACAGCAATGCCACGCCGACCGCCGCTAGCATCGGTCCGAGCGGGTACTCGACTACATCTTCAAGCACCTCTGATGCTTCGGGCAATAGGTGGATGAACCCCGCGCCGAGAAAGATGCCGCCAGCTAGGGAATTGCCCAGGGAAAAGAAGCGGTGACTCGCGTTGTGACGGGTCATCAGTAACGGGATGATGCCTCCGATGGTGGCCACGCCGAGGATCGCAACCGTAGCGACGATCTTGATGGCGAGCAAGGAGGACATGATGCGGATCCTGACGGACTCCTCGGAACCGGCCCTGATGCGCCCAGGTCGGGTTTAAGGGCCCCCGATCTTGAGGCAGCGTCTAATTATGCACAATTCCGGACAGCTTGCCACCTTCGATTCGAAGCCGTCCTCAAGTTGGCAGCTCTAGCGGGCGAAATGGCACTGGCCCAGGCCTTCCAAGCACGACAGGAGAGCGATTGACCGCGCAAGGGCCGCGAGGTCTAGGGGCGGGCGTTCCTGCACGGGTCCGGAAGTTCCCCACCGCGCTAGCTCGTCAAGGAGTCTCGCAACAGGCCGAGTTAGCATTGCCGCCAACACCCCAAACAGATTCGCTGGCGGTTCTAACTCCGTCTGCCCAACGTCCTTGGTCGAGAGGGGCCCGCGCAGCAAACGGGAGGTCCCAGTCGCGCACCAATCCGCACTCGCCGCCGCGCTGAGGGTGGTCAGGCAATGCCTCGTGTACGATTGGACGTGCAGCACAGAGCCGCCCGAAATCCCATGCTCCGAACGCTCCTTCCCGGACTCCTGCTCGCGGTCCCGACATTCGCCCAAGCCCCCGAATTCCCGATCAACTTACGCCAAGGCACCATGGCCGGCGAGGTGGGCGAGACCTCCGTCATCCTGCAATCGCGGCTGACCTCGTCCAATCCGCGCCAAGACCCCCGCTGGGAGGGCGTGCGCGGGGCGGAGGGCTGGGCGCGCTTCGAGATCGCCGACAACGAGCCCTTTGACGCGGCGCATTTTACGGACTGGATCGAGGCGTCTCCTTACTCAGACTTCATCGTCAAGCTCAAGATCAACGACCTCAAGCCGGCCACGCGCTACTACTATCGGCTGCACTATGGCCCGGACCAAGAAGATCTGCGGGTCTCCGACGCCGCGACGTTTCGCACACTGGGGGGCAGATCGATTGCCGAGCCGTACAGCATCGCCGTCGTAACGGGAATGAACTACTCATTCTTCCACTACACGGGGAGCGGCCGGACATCGCCCTATTCCGGGCCGGACAAGGCACTCGGCTACCCCGCCCTGGCCTCGATGCTCAAGCTCAGGCCCGATTTCTTCGTCGGCACGGGAGACAACGTCTACTACGACCACCCCGGGCACCGCGGCCGCGCGCAAACCCGGCATGAGATGCGCAAGAAACACCACGAGCAGTATTCCCAGCCGCGCTTCCACGATTTGTTCCAGCAGGTGGCGACCTATTGGATGAAGGACGATCACGACCATCGCTTCGACGACTCAGACGCGGTCAACGCGGTGCGCATCCGGGCCGCCAAGCAGCTCGACTACTATCCGCGCACGAACATCCACGAGGGCGAGTCCGGCTCCGGCTTTGAGCCGTCGCACGCGCTGGGGATCAGCGTGTTCCAAGAGCAGCTGCCGGTAGTCGACCCGGCGGAGCGCGAGCCAGTCACGTATCGCACGCATAGGATGAGCCGTGACCTGCAAGTCTGGTTCGTCGAAGGACGCGACTACCGCAGCCCCCTCGACCAACCAGACGGGCCACGCAAGACCATCTGGGGCGCCGAGCAGAAGGCCTGGCTGATGACGACGCTTGAAGAGAGCGACGCGACCTTCAAGCTGCTTATTTCGTCCACACCCATGGTTGGTCCTGATTCCAGCAGCAAGCGCGACAACCACACCAATTTCAACGGCTACCGGCACGAGGGAGACGAGTTCTTCGAATGGCTGGCCGAGGCCGGAATCACAAGCGAGGAGTTCTTCATAGCCTGCGGCGACAGGCACTGGCAGTACCACTCGATCCGTCCTGACGGATACGAAGAGTTCTCCTCCGGGGCGCTGGTGGACGCCAACGCCATCCTTGGCAGCTTTCCCGGTGACGCGAACACAACGGACCCGGACGGAAAGATCCAGCAGCCGTTCCACTCCCCGGAAGCCAGCGGTGGTTTCCTGATCATCTCGGTCGTGCCCGACGGCACGGCTGCGCGCGCTGAATTCCGGTTCTACGACGAAACCGGCAAGCTGCTGTACGAACACACCAAGCGAAGCGGAGCCTAGCTCGGAGTCCTCCCAAGTGATGCAGCAAGCCTGCATTCCAAGCACGCGGGCGGGTGGGACGCTTTTCGAGACGGTGCTTCTTCATGTTCAATGACTCGACCAAGAAGATTGCCTTTGCGTCGGGTTTGTTGGGTGGGCCGGTCGTTCCGGTCCAAGCGATGAATGCAACAGTCCAGACAGGGTTCAAAGGACAGAGGATCAGCAATATGGCTACTTCGATTTGACTTTCCCCTGAATCCGAGCAGCGGCTTTAGTTTCTGGCCTCCCAGACCGGGCGCACGAAGGCCTTTTACCTGCGCGAGGTGATCGAGCGCGGCCTGGATGACATGGAGGACTACTAGCTTGCCGCGGATGTACTGGATAGGCTTCGTCAGGGCAAAAAGAAAGTGTACTCCTCCGCTGACGTAAGAAATGCCCTTGGCTTGGACGATTGAGTACACCGCTGCCGCCAAGAACCAGCTTCGCAAGCTCGACAGGCAGACAGTTCGACGGATTGTCGATTACATGGACGAGCGGGTGGCGCGCGTGGAGAATCCACGGAGCTTGGGCAAGGCGCTCTCTGGCCCGCTGGGTGAGTTGTGGCGGTATCGAGTAGGGAATTGCCGCGTAATCTGCGACATCCAAGATGATGCCTTGCGGGTATTGGTGGGCAAGGTCAGTGCCCGCGACAGGGTATACCGGTGGAAGGGTCCCGGCAGCCACAACTCGCAGTCAACGCTGCGATAGATCCGCGACGGCTAGTCCGAGTCCTAGGTTCATTCGTCGATAGTGGATCAAGGCTGGCTCACCGTCCGGTAACCCCATCCATCACTCAGGCGAGGGCTCGGTGTCCACTCCGGCGCCGGGAGCCTCTGTGGGAGCCTCACGTCTTCGAACCCAGATTGACGTTCCAAGAATAGCCGCCGATTCGAACAGCCGGTCCGTCCGCCGGAACCTAGTAGGCCTGCTTTGACTCCGCGGCGACAGCTACGATCTTCGGCACCTGGAGCCCGGCCGCGATCATCACTTCGCGGATCGCACTCTCGGCAACCGGATGGGGGCGGATTGTCCGCTTCCCCTGATAGCCGGCCGCCAGTGCTAGCGGCGTAGAGCCGAACGCGTTCTCTCGATTCCAGACCGCCACGTCAGCGCCCCTCGCCGCAAGCAGTTTGATGGGTGCGCTCCTGTCCCTGTATGCGGCTTGGTGCATTGCTGTCTCGCCACTCCCGTTGACGGCATCGATATCGATGCCCAGGTCGAGTAACATGTCGATTCCCGCGACAACTTCTGCCTCGCTCCCCGTGCGGGCCCCGAGCAGCATCAGGGCGTTACTGCCATTTCGGTCCGTGAGCAGCGGATCCGCGCCCAATTCGACCAGCGTGCGCATGAATTCGAGATCCGCAGTCTGGGCGGCCGCCAGAAACGCCGTCGGCCCGTGCACCCGGATGCCCAGATTGAGCAGTCCGGGACCAGTCAACATCGCGTTCAGGTCCGCGCCATGCTCGGCCAGCTTACGAACCAAGTCCAGGCTCGTCATCTCGCCTGTTGGCCGCGGCGGCGGATTGGCATCACCCAAGGCGACCCGGCGCACGTTGGTAATCGCGTGCAGCGCGGTATAGCCGACAGGGTCGGCCGCAGTGGGGTCGGCCCCGCAATCCAACAGGTATGCCGCCAGCTCGAAATGGCCATTCTCCACCGCCACGTGCAGGGCAGTAGCATCCGGGCGCAGCCTGGCAACGTAGCCGCGATGGCGCCACTCCTTGGCCGGCTCGATCCGCCGCTTCACGTCCGCGCCCGCCTCCACGAGCGTCTTAACCACATCCATGTGCCCCGCCCTGACAGCAAACAGGAGCGGAGTGAAACCAGATTCCAAGGTCTGCCTGAAATCGGCCCCGAATTCGATCAGCTCTGCCACGACATCAGCGTGGCCCTCCGCAGCCGCCCAAATCAGGGCGGTCTGTTCGAACTTGAGTTGGAAGTCGAATATGGTGGGATCTTCCATCCGCCGCAAGAACGCGTTGGCCCCCACGCCCTCCTGCCGCCCCATGCCCAGCACAGTCGCGTGCGGATCGGCACCTCGCACGAGGAGCGCTTTCACCGGTGCGAGCCGGCCCGTTCGCGCTGCGGTCATCAAGGCAGTCTCGCCACCCGGCAACACCGTGTTCGGATCCGCTCCCGCCTCGAGCAATAGCTCAACCAAGGGGCCGTTGCCATTGATGCAAGCCAACGTGAGCGGCGTCACGCCGTAGCGATTGGAGACACTGGCGTCAGCGCCGGCTTGCAGCAGCAGTTCGGCGATCTTCGCGTCGTCGTGGCGGGCAGCCCAATGCAGGGCTGTCATGCCGTCCACCTGGGCCGCGTTCACATCGCCCGAACTCTCGAGCAATGCGTGCAGCGCCTGACGGTCCAACGCTTGGACCGCATCTGCCACCGGAGCCTCGGCCGCCCAGGCGGTCGTGCCGCCGGCGGCCAAGCAGGCCGCCACCCAGACTCCGACCCCTGCTCGCAACATGACTTGTCTTCGCCTGCCTTTGTCAGATCGCCAGCAGTTCGTCAACCTTGCCCTTGCTGTCGGCGAACGAGTCCATGCGGACGCCCGCCTTCTCCAGCAGGGTCAGATGCAGGTTGGCCAACGGCGTCTGCTCGCCATAGCGGATATGGCGTCCCCCCTTGAGCGTGCCCGCGCCGCCGCCGGCGACCAAGATCGGCAGATTGATGTGATCGTGCTTGTTGGGATCGCCCATGCCGCTGCCGTACATGTACATGCAATGGTCGAGGAGCGTGCCCTCGCCGTCGGGCGTGGACTTCAGCCTCTCGACCAGGTACGCGAACAGCGACACATGGTACTCGTTGATCTTCGCCATCTTGGCGACCATCTCCGGGTTGTTGCCGTGGTGCGTCAAGGGGTGGTGCGGCTCGGACACACCAATCTCGTGGTAGCTCCGCGTGCTGCCCTCACGGGCCAGTTGGAACGTGATCACCCTGGTGATGTCGGCCTGCAGCGCCAGCACTTGGAGGTCGAACATCAGGCGGGCGTGGTCGGCATAGGCCGCAGGCACGCCGACGGGCCGATCCATATCCGGGCGAGGATTCTCGGCGACGCCGGCTTCAGCGATCTGGATGCGACGCTCAACCTCCCGCACGCTGTCCAAGTACTGCTCCATCTTGGCCCGGTCGCCGGTGCCCAACTCGCCCTGCAGGCGCGAGATGTCACTCCTAACGCGATCCAACAGGCTGGCCTTCTTCTTCAGCGTCTTGGCGCGCTGTTCCGGGCTGCCCTCTCCGAACAGGCGCCCGAACACATTGCGCGGCCGTGCCTCGTAGGGCAACGGCGTGGTCGGCGACGACCACGAGAGGCTGTTCTGGTAGACACACGCGAAGCCGTCATCGCACTGGCCCACGATCTCGAGCAAGTCCATGCCCAGTTCCAGCGACGGAAGCTGCGTGTCTTGGCCGATCTCCCTGGCCGCGATCTGATCGACCGTCGTGCCGAGGTAGTAGTCGCTACTCTCGGTCAGCTTGGCCTTGGCGCAACTGAGGTAGGCGGAGTTGGAGGTAGCGTGGGTGCCGGGATAGGCATTCTTCAACGCCATGTTCGTCAGGGCGGTGAGATGGTCTTTGTGCGGCTCCAGCGGGCGCAGGATCGGCGACAGTTCCTTGAGCGTCTCCTCGCTGCGGGGAGTCCAGCGGTTGCTGTCAGACCCCATCGGGATGAATACGTAACCGAGGCGCCGCACCGGCCGGGCAGGCGTTGCCCTGGCAGCCGTCAGTGCCGGCACCATCGCGTCTAGCAGAGGCAGGGCCACGGTGGCGCCCATGCCCCGCAGCAGCGTGCGGCGCGGTAGCGCTTTCTTGGTGATGATCATCGTGCCCTCCTCATCTGAAACGGCTCGCTGCGGGCGATGCCCAGCACGATCGACGAGAACCGGAACCCGTCCGAACCGGCCTCCCGCACGATCTTGCGTACCGCGGCTGCGTCGCTGTGCTCGACAACCCTACCTAGAGAATACGTCAGGAGTTTCTCTACGAGGGTGCCCACAAACAACTCCGGACGCTCTAGCAGGGCTTTTTCCAGCCCCGCAACGCCCTCAAAGCTCGCTCCGCCGGGAAAACTGCCCGTCGCGTCGATGGCTTGGCCGCTCTCGGAGTTACGCCACTGGCCGACCGCGTCGTAGTTTTCAAGGGCGAATCCTACCGGGTCCATGAGGTTGTGGCAGCTGGCGCAGGCCGGATTGGCACGGTGCTCCAGCAAGCGCTCTCGCACGGAGAGACTGCCGTCGATGGTCTTGTCCTCCAGCGGCGGGACGTCCGCCGGCGGCGGCGGGGGAGGCGCACCCATGAGATTTTCTAGCACCCAATGCCCCCGGATCACGGGCGACGTGCGGGTGTTATACGAAGTCACGGCCAGAATGCTGCCGTGCCGGAGCAAGCCGCCTCGCCGGCTGTCGTCGTCCAACTGGACGCGGCGGAACCAAGATCCATACACATGCGGAATCCCGTAGTGCTTCGCGAGCCGCTCGTTGAGGAACGTGTAGTCGGCCGAGAGCAGGTCCAGCACGCTGCGATCTTCCTTGATCACGCTTTCCAGCAGCAGCTCGGTCTCGCGGCGCATCGCTTGGCGCAAGTTGTCATCGAAGTTCGGGAACGAGCGCATGTCGGGCGTCACCGACTCAAGGTTCCTCAGGTGCAGCCATTGCGCGGCAAAGTTGGTCAGCAGCGCTTGCGAGCGCCGGTCCGCCAGCATGCGCCGCACTTGCCGCTCCAACTCCTTACGTTCTCCGAGTTCCCCACGCAGCGCCACGGCCAACAACCCTTCGTCAGGCATGCTGCTCCACAGGAAGAAGGACAGCCGCGATGCCAACTCCGCATCGCTAATCCGATACGGCGTCCCTGCCGGCAATCCCGGAGGGTCCCGCTCGATGCGGAACAAGAACTCCGGACTGACCAAGATGGCGGCCAGTGCCATCTCGACACCAGCCTCGAACCCGTCGGCAGCGCGGCCGCGGCGGTAGAACTCCATTGGGCTGTCAAAGTCCGTTGTGGTCAGATCGCGCCGAAAGGCCTTGCGCATCAGGCTGGCAACGATGCGCTTGGCGCAGCTCTCGTCCTCCCCGGCAGCATCAGGTCGACATAGGAAAATGCGCTCCCTGCTGGGCGTGTCGCCGGGACCTCGCGCGTTGTACGGCCCGGCGATGGAGACTTCGTAGACCGCGGGCTGGACTCTGGGGTGGCGGTATACGTTGTAGTGCGCCCGGTAGGGCTCCCGGTCGGTCTCGAGCACGCTCCACGGCCGCCGCAGGAAAGTGACGCCAATCTGGCGCGGGCCGGCTCGCACGGGTAGGCGCACCTTGAGGTGGGCATCGACGGCCGCATGGTTGCCGACATGGCGCGGCGGAACGACCTCAAACAGGCGGACGCGCTCTTGGTCCAGCAAGAGTTCCACTTGGTGGGGCTGCCGCAATCCCTCCACCTGCTCGTCGCGGTCGCGGGCCAACCGGATGACGATCTCGTACTCGGCGTCAAGCGGGAAATAGTGCCGGAACAGCGTTCCGCCACGAGTGCCGAGCGGCAGCCCGGCAACATGCCACTCCTGGGTGACGTCGGGCTTGATGTTGACAATCTCGACTTCGAGCGACGGCACAGGCCGGCCCACCGCCAAGCGGGAAATCTTGTCCGCGACCTGTACGTAGCTCTCGAGCAGCGCGGGCGAGAGGTCTCCCACCGTGATGTTGTCGAAGCCCGAACTGGACTCGTCGCGCGGCAACATCGAGGACAAGTCCAACTCGATGCCGAGCAGATCCCTGATCGAGTTTTGGTACTCGGTGCGCGTCAAGCGCCGGAAGGTATCGGTGCGGCCGGGATCGGGCCGTGCGGCAGCGGCGGCGTCAAGGGCCGCTGCCAATGCATGCACCACCTCCTCGTAGGTCGACTCGTCGGGTCGGGCGGCTCCCGACGGTGGCATTTGGCGACTGCGGAGCTTGCGCACCACCTTTTCCCAAAGCGGAGCATTTTCGGCGACGGGACGGGCACTGGCAGCGTCGAGCGCAAGCCCAGCGGTGGCCAAATCTTCGTTATGGCAGGTCGTGCAGTACTGGTCTACTAGCCGCTGATGGGGGGCCGTCGGCTGCGCGCACAGCGCGCAGAGCACACCACAGGCGACCAGCAGGCACGCCAGCCGAGCAGAGCGAGGCAAGGTTCGAGCGAAGGGTTCCGTAGGCAGACCTCGGCAAGTTGAGGCTACCAGAACCACCCAATCAGCGCAAGTGTGCGAGGCCGCCGTGACGAGCGTGCTGCGGGGCATGCCGTGTCTGGGTCGAGAGGGACTGGCGAGCACGATTGAAGTTTGCCGATGAGACGATCAAGGCTGGCCGACGCTTGGCAGCGGGGCGATCTGTGAAGGGAAAGGGGACGACGACCACTTCAAGCGACTCAAAGCTTACGCCACGCCTCTTCGTCCTCGGGCGAATTCCATTCGCTCGGGCCCTTGGACAGGCCCTCTAGGTAGTCATCTCGCCCGGATATGAGCTTGTAAACCACTACATGGTCGCCCTCGATCTCGAAAGCGATCACATCGCCCTCGGCCAGGTTGGCCGCCTCGCGGATGCTCTTGGGGATCGTCGTCTGCCCCCGTGCGGTGATCTTGGCGAGTTCCATCTGCTTGCTCTGCTGGAATTCTGACTATACGGAAAATCAGCGCACACAGCAAAGGCTCACAAACCACAGGGCGCGCGACAAGAACGTGAGGGATTCTGCAACGGCTGAGGCAGTGCTGCATTTCTTTGCGTACGACATACGCAAAGACAATATCCGCGCCCGCTTCCATCACCGCATTCGAATCCAAGCGCGACACCTTGCTCAGGCGCCTGCTCTCGCTCAAGGACCTGCGCCCCGGCTCTTTCTCCGGCAGCAGTGGCGCTGCGGCAAACCCTCCCGCTGCTACCACCAGCCCAGATTGCCGGGCTACGGACCCCCCGCTGCCTGACCTGCAAACGCCACGGCAAGACCGTTTCCGAGAGCCTGCCGGACGAGCCGCCCTTCGCAGAGCCGAGTGCAAGATTGCCGCCAAGCGCGAGTTCCAGCAACGGTCCCGTCAGATGCTTGATGTCAATCGCGCCATCTGCCGGGTGGGGCCCTCGCTGCGGCGGAGGGTGCCGAGGCGATCAAGAAACGACCCGCTCGGTCCGGGACGAATTCGCCCTTGAAGTCGGGCATTACTTGAAGGTGGTGACCAGCGCTCGGCAGCGTATCGGCGCATTCGACCTCGAAGCATTGAAACAGACCACGCGCAACGCGCTGCGGCGGGCCGGTTCCGCCGGGCTGGAGAGGCTACCGGCGGCGAACGAGTTGGATGCTTGGGCCCCGTCGCGTACGACTGCGGGGAGCCCATGGCGAACTGGCGAGCGCGCCCCACGCAGTTTGTTACCTGGAGGGCCCACTGTTTGACTGCCCCTTAAACTTGAGCCGCCCATGAACGAGCTAACCATCCAATACTTCTCGCAACGTCCGGTCACTCCCCAAGTACCAAGTAGTTTCTCCCCGTGCTCTCCTCCCATGTCCGCATATCCGCCCACAGCTGTGTGCTCTGCAATGCCTCTCGCGACATCGCCGCCCGGAGCAGCCGTGCGAGCTGCCCAGTTCCTACACTCGGCTTCATGTTGCCTAGCACACGCATAAGGCCGATCCGCAACAGCTCCAGCAAGTCCTTGCCGTGCACTACCCGCCAGACTTCCGCTGTCGGCAGGCCCTCCACACTCCTAGCCACGACCCTCTCATCGTCCGCCGAGCCCTCCTTCACAACGGCGCGAATCAGTCCGTCCGAATCGACCGTCCACGTTGCTTCGTCGACAAACCGTCGCACGCGAATCGCACCGTGTTCAATGTCCAGACCGTACAACGCTACCGCCAACCTTACTCTGCCAAAACAAATCGCCCGTTCCAGCAAGCCGACCCGAACATCTACACCCGCCTCCTGCTCAAACCGCTGGATCTTCTCTGGCGATCCATACTCAGCGAGGACCAAGTCCAGTGCCCGTGACCGACACAACAGACACTCCAAGTCGTGCGCATCCGTGACCACGACATTCTCACCGTGCCCTTCAACTCCCAACAAGCTGTCGTAGTCGTCGTCCACTACTCCCAAAACACCTTGGCTCTCGGACGGTGACAGCCGCCCGATCCCTTCTATGACATTCCTCTTGCCCTCAGCGTCCACGAGCTCGCTGCTCGGATGCCGCCGGGGTTCCCAAAAGCGGCTGTCGTCTATTCCCTCAACGACCAAGAACGCGCCGTCATGTACCATTCTGGTCATCTTGATTTCCGCCGCTACGGAACCCGGATCTTTATGCCCTGTCGGCATCTACGCTGGATCTCCGAGTCCGACCATCAAGTCGCTTCTGTCGCCAACGATAAACGGCGAGTGCGTGGCCACCAAGGCATCGAAATCCGACAACTTGACTATTTCCAAGAGTTCCGGCAAGAAACGCTTCTGCCACGCCACGTGAAGAGACAGCTCAGGTTCGTCTATCAAGACCACCGTGTTCGGTGGTACGCGAAACAGGAGATCGTAGTGCAGAACCAACTCGTGCTGTTCTCCGGAGGACAAAGACGCCAAGGGCAGTTGTTGGCCGCTATCGCTCACGGCGATCAAACCATGCTCGCGGTCCAGCCGGATGCTCTTATGACGGTACTTTCGATTCACGTTTTCAAGGAGAGTCTCGGCCCGACGTGCCAAGTCGTCGAACGCACCCAGTTTCTTCTCCGTGTCCAAGACGTACAGTGTCATCACTCGCAGTCGGGTATCATCTATCCCCTCCAGACCAGTCTCCGGAGACGGATGAGTCGGCGTTTCGTCCAAGATTCCTATCTTCGTCAACCTATCCGTCTTCTGGTCGAGCGCCGACATCTTGTTCTGGAGCTCAGCCGACGTCAGCTGATCGGTCGCCGAAATCAGCCGCTCCGGGAACGATTGATCGAGCAATTGCGATTTTCGTCCATACCGCACCATCGTGTCGTCGAGTCGTCGCTGAAAATCCGTACTGCACTCAGCGACAGCCGAAACCATGGGTGGAGACCAATCCATTGGTCGAAACCCTGGGCGCACTCTTGTCCCCCCATCCGTCCGAACCAACCGCTGAGCCTCAATCAGGTGAGCATTCGCACTCTCTAGAAAGTTGCTGAGCCACCCGGGGTGATTCCCCTTTGTATCTGGAATACCTGCCCTCGCGAATATGGCATCCCAGTGGCGAGGCAAACCCTGTGCGGCTGTGAGCGCCGCCTCATCGTGCTCGTCAATCAAGATCTCCGAGATGCCTCTAGACGGATGTTGATGTTCACCTATGGAATTTCCCGCACCTGCTTCGGGAGGGAGGGCAACTCTGGCGGAACGAGATCTGTCTCCGGTATTGAGGGTGAGCCTGTACTTGATGTCGGTGTCGTCCGTCGTGTCGTCCGTCGCTAGTTCGAGCGTGCTACCGTCGTGGAATTCTAGAAGAAATCGCGAGAACGGGATCCGTCGAAAGTAATCCAGCCGGTCCATCATCAGAGCATTCGTCATTCCGAGGATGGATGTCTTGCCTACTCCGTTTGGGCCATGTAGCAGAGTTACTCGGTCGGCGAGATTCAACTCGATTTCGTGGTCGTAGGTGCGGAACAACCCATCAACTACGACGCGCTTTAGCCTTCTGTATTCAGGATGTGTCATTACTCAGTCCGAACCTAGCTCGAATCCGCGATGAACAGCCTAGCGACGACGACCGTCGCTCGTTCCCTCAGACTCCGAGCTGTCAGTCGAGCCCGTGTAGCGACTGAGTCGCTTTGCGCACTTGCCAACCGCACCGTTGCAGATGACGAGCGTGATAGCAACATTAGTACGCTTGGCGCTGTTGCCCCGCGACAGCACGCGCTCCAATGCGACACTTCCACAATCTCTACGACGGTTCCCTCAATGGCTGTCAAGCAGTTCGGCGAACGATCATTTCCATTATCGTGGAGGTGCGGCCCCAGAGCTCGACGCTAGCTTCGGCTCATCAATCAGTCTCGCCTCAGAGCAGTGTTGCGCGGATCAGGAGCACGGTCAACTGTGCGGACTTACCGCCACATACCGCGCCCAGCTCTTCTCCGCCGATCAACTGCTCGAACGAGCGTGCGCGAGCTTCGGCAGGCAATTGACGCCAGCCCGAGAAATCAAGCCGAAGTGGCACACCCGCCCGCCCTCTGAGGGGTATGTACAGCGGACCCCAGTTCGGCGCAGGTTCGAGGCTGCCGCCAGATGGGTCTGCTGGCAATCTCGGCCTACACCAAGGGAAAGAACACCGCCCCCAGCCAAGAAGCCAGCAAGCCGGCTCCGCCCAGCGCGAACAGGGAAACTGTCTTGGTCTTCAGGGCCTCGACCTCGGTCAATCCAGTCATCGTCTTGAAGACCCAGAAACCGGAATCGTTCATCCACCCCCCTACGATGGAGCCCGACCCGATGGCCGTCAGGATGTATACCGCGTGATGGCCCGGCGGGCTGGCTATGATCAGCGGCGCAAGAATCTCCGAAGTAGTGATCATGGCGGTCGTGGCCGAGCCCTGCGCGATGCGGAAGACCATCGCGATCCCAAATCCCAGCAGCATCAGAGACAGGCCGAACTGCTGGGCGTAGTCGCCGAGCACCGTACCGACCTCGGCCTTGACCAGCATCCGCCCGAACGCTCCGCCCCCGGCGGTGATGAGGATGATCAGACCGGCGCTCTTGATGGCTTCTTCAGTGGGTTTGGCAAGTTCGCGCAAGCCCATTCCCTTGTGCGACGCCAGCACGTAGAGCGCGGTTGCAGCCGCCAAGATCAGGGCTAGGTTGGGATTGCCCAAGAACGCGGTGAGATTACTCAAGCCGCTTCCGGGGAAGAACGTATTGGTAACTGTGTTGGCGGTGATCAGGAACACGGGCAAGGCAATCGGCAGGAGCGAGACTCCAAAACCTGGAAGTTCGCTCTCCGGCCGGTTCGCGACCTTTTCGAGTTCCTCGAGGGAGAGGCCGGGCGCTTCGCGGATTGGGATGTTGAGCTTGCGGTCGATCCACCACGCATAGGCCCAGCACGCCAGCGCCGACGGCACGGCGACCATCAGGCCGACGACGATCACTAGGCCAATGTCGATGCCCAGCGTCTCGGCCATTGCCAAGGGCCCGGGCGTCGGCGGCACGAAGATGTGAGTCGTCACTCCGCCCGCGCCAATCGCGAGCGTGTAGAGCAGGTAGTTCCGGCCCCCGGTGCGCATGCTCATCGAGCGGGCCAGGGGCACGAGCAGGTAGAAAACCGTGTCATGGAAGACCGGAATGGACAAGATATAGCCGCTGATCACCATCGAGAACGAGGAGTACTTCTCCCCCAGCCACGCCACGAAACGACGAGTGATCTTCTCCGCAGCGCCGCTCTCCATCAGGCACTGCCCGATCACAGCGGCCATGGCAATCGCCACACCGATCCTGCCGACCAGCCCACCGAAGGCTTCGGTGACCGCCCCCATGATGTCTTGGACCGCCACGTGCGGCGAGAGCAGCCCAATCAGGATGGCGGAAAGGATGAGGGCGGCAAAGGCGTTAATCTTCCAGCGGATGATCAGCAGGAAGACCGACGCCATCGCAATCAGCAGAATCAGAATCGGGTGCATGAGTTCCGAACAGAATACAACGGATTGGTATCCTGAGCACACCATGGCAACTTCCGCGCTGAAGATTGACGTCGCCGAGCCACTGGCGACACTGACCTTGGCCAACCCCGAACGGCGCAACTCGCTGTCGCTCGAAGTTATGGATGCGCTCACCTCGGCCGTCCGCGAAATCGGCGCGAGCGACGCAGTCCGGGCGGTGATTCTGCAGGCCGAGGGGCCGGTCTTCTCCGCCGGACACGACCTGCGGGAGATGACCGGGGGGGATATCAAGCACTACCGGCACGTCTTTGACCGCTGCACGGAGATGATGACGGCTATCCAGGCGATCCCCCAGCCAGTGATCGCTCAGATCGATGGCGTCGCGACGGCCGCCGGGTGCCAGCTGGTGGCCACCTGCGACCTTGCCGTGGCTTCTGAGACGTCCCGCTTCGCGACTCCCGGCGTCAAGATCGGCCTGTTCTGCAGCACGCCGATGGTCGCGCTCACGCGCAGCATCGGCAGGAAGCGCGCTCTGGAGATGCTGCTCACGGGGAAGATGATCGACGCGCCGCAGGCGGCGGAATGGGGCTTAGTTAACCATGTCGTGCCCAGTGACCGGCTGGCCGAGGAAACGCGCAGGCTGGCGATGGACATCGCCGCGGCAAGTTCGCTGACCGTCGGGCTCGGCAAGCAGGCGTTTTATTCACAGATCGACCTCGACCAGCCCAAGGCCTACGACTACGCCAAGGAAGTCATGAGCATGAATGCCCTAGCTGCGGATGCCCAAGAGGGCATGTGCGCCTTTTTGGAGAAACGCCAACCCGTCTGGGCCGGGAAGTGAATGCGGGCGGTACGGGCGCTCGCAGTGTTCTAAGTATGGGCACGCTGCCCTGCACCGGACACGAGCGTCCGGCCCACGGAGCAGGCGGTAAGGCCTGGGCCTAGCCTACCCAGAGATCCATCAGCGGCTTGCCTTTGACCAAGTCGCGCGGCTGAGCCAGATGGTTGTAGATCTCTTGGTTCGGGTCGATGCCGAGCGCGTAGTAGATCGTCGCCAGCAGGTCGTTCGGATGGACCGGTTTTTCCTTCGGGGACGACGCCGTCCCGTCAGATTCGCCGTAGAGCCGGCCGCCCGGGATGCCCGCGCCCGCCACCAGGGACGTGTAGCAGTACGGCCAGTGGTCCCGTCCGTCGGGGGAATTCGTGTTGCCCGACGTCGAGACGCCGAGGCGCGGAGAGCGCCCGAATTCGCCGACCGCGACGACCAGCGTCTCGTCCAGCAGACCCGTCTCGTCCATATCGGTCAACAGGGCTGAGAGCGTTCGATCCAGCTTCGGGCAGTGCAGGTCGCGCAGCGGCCCGAAATTGGACGCGTGGGTGTCCCACGCCGTAGTCTCAGGATCGCCATTGGCCACCGACGGCCAGTTCAGTTGCACCATGCGGGTTCCGGCCTCCACCAGCCGCCGCGCCATCAAGGCACCCTGGCCAAAGGTGAAGCGCCCGTACTTGTCGCGCATGTCATCGGTCTCCATGGACAGGTCGAAGGCATTGCGCGCCTTGCCCGACAGCACGAGGTCGAAGGCATTCTGGTAGTACTTGTCGAGCGCGTAGCTGCTGACGGCCTTGTCCAGTGCAGGCATCGAGCCGTTGATGCCCCGCAGCAGCTCGAAGCGGCTCTGCAGTCGCTCCGCCGGAACTTCCTTCCGCAGTTCCAAGTCATCGAGCTGGATTTCCTTGTTCGGATCTTGGTAGAGCCGATACGGGTCGTACGCCTTGCCGATGAAGCCCGCCGCACCCCCCTTGCCGATCACGCTGGACTCCTGCAGTGGACGCGGCAATTCCACGAATGGCAACACCGGGTCGCTGGGCGGGCGGAATTTCGTGATCCACGAGCCGGCCGTGGGGAAGTCGTTCGGAGAGGGAGGCTCGAGCTGGCCGGAGGGGGAGACCTCGGTCGGCTCGTAACCCGTCAGCATCTGATAGATGGCGGCAGTGTGATTGAACAGCCCGGCCGGCGTGTAGCTCATCGAACGGATCAGCGTGCACTTGTCGACCGTGTCCGCCAGCATCGGCATCGTCTCACTGAGGTGGATGCCGGGAATCTTCGTCTTGATCTGCTTGAATTCCCCGCGCACGTTCGAGGGCGCATCCGGCTTGGGGTCCCAAATGTCGATATGCGACGGGCCGCCCTGCAGGAAGAGCACAATGACCGACTTGGCGGAACCGAAGCCGGTCGAGCCGTCATAGCGCCCCGGGCCGGTCGAAGCCCTGGCCTTGTCTTGCAGCCGCAGCACGTCCTGCAGCGCCAGTCCGAACAAGCCGAGCGAACCGACCTTCATCAGATCCCTGCGTGTCGAACCATCGCAGAATCGAGCAAGGTGACGATTCGGAATTGTGAGCATGGCTAAACCATAGCAAGAAATCGGCCATATTAGGACTGTTCCAGGCCAGAATCCACCAGAATTGGGCCCCTGAATGCCACACCCACGGGTGTATCGGGGCAGAATCAGCGCGGAACGGCCTCTCCGCCTCCCTCGAAACAGGCGGCCTCCGCTCTGCTCCGGCACTCAGTCCACGGCGTGGACGCTGGGCAGGTGGCGGAAGGCACCGCCATAGTCCATGCCGTACCCTACGACGAATTTATTCGGGACCTCAAAGCCTACGTAGTCCGCTTGCACATCGACTCTTCGCCTCGACTGCTTGTTGAGCAAGGCCGCCATCCGCAACGTGGCTGGCCGAAACGAGCCGAGCATGTCCAACACTGCCTTGGTCGTCCGTCCGGTGTCGACGATGTCGTCGACCACTAGCACGTGCGTGTCCGTCAAGGCCAGCTCCACATCTCCGCGCACTCGGACCCGGCCGGATGAAACAGTGCCATCCCCGTAACTTGCAACCTGCAAGAAGAAGACCTCCACATCCAGACTGATCTGACGCATGAGATCGGCCGCAAATACCATGGCCCCGGTCAGGACAACTCCGAATTTGATGGGCCTGCCTTCGTAGTCCCTGGTAATCTCCTCCGCGAGCGACTTGACTCGGGCTGCAATTTCGGCGCTCGGGATCAGCACCGGGCCCGGACTCGAGATCTTAGCGACCGCCATGCCCCCGTCTGTCATGGCACGAGCGTCTCTCGCAGTCCGACCAGAGCCAACATCCTCCCCGTATTGCCCTGTTCGGCCCGGTGGGAATAGTAGCTGCCAAGATCGCAACTCGTGCAGTGGCCGACCGTAGCAACGCGATCAACTCCCGCCTGCGACAGCTGAGCCCTCAGCACAGCCGCCAAGTCTACATGCGGCTTCGAACCGCTGCGGTCGACGAATTCGCCGGAAAACTGGCTAGCGACATCTTCGCCCACCTCGAAGCAGCAAGACCCGATGCCAGGTCCGATGGCGGCCTCGATGTCACCAGCGTTGCAGCCGTACGCAGACTCCAGCGACTCGAGCGCGTTCAACAGCACTCGCGCCACCACCCCTCGCCAGCCGGCGTGGACTGCCGCCACGGTTCGGCTGCGCGGGTCGACCAGCAAGACAGGCAGACAGTCCGCCGTGCGAACGCCAACCAACACGCGTGGACGATTCGTGCAGACAGCGTCCGCCTCAGGGCGATCACCACCCCAAGCCTGGTCCGCACGGACGCACCGCCCGGAATGGACCTGCCTCAGCATGGCGGTACCGCACGAAGCCGCGCCGAACCTCCCAGAGATCACGTCGTCGCTCGGCCAGTCGAGGAAGTCCCCGGTCGAGCGTGTGGAGAATCCATGGACGAGCCAGTCCCAATCGGCCCACCTGTTCACGCACAGGACGCCTGACTCGTCTGGACTGAGCATGCCCGGCTATAACCCCAGCAGCCTTGCGGGATTCAATTTCGACATCTGGTCGACTTCGCCGCGGGTGAAGCCGGCGTGCAAGAGTTGAGCCAAGAAGACAGCCAATCCGTCGGTATGGACCGGATTCATCGACTGGCCCAGATCGCTCGAAATCACCACATGCTCGGGCCCGACCGCTCGAATGGCTTCTACATAGGCGCGCAACTTTTCCTCGCTCGTGCCATCCCAGGTCGGGTTTGAGCCCAGTGCGTTGCCGACCGGATACTCCAGCAGCGCGCCCGAGGCGGCCGCCCGCCGTTGCTGCTCGACCGACATGCTGACCGGCGGGGGCAGCGGATGCGTGACGATGATGCGGCCAATTCCGCGCTTGCGGGCTTCGCTGATGAGCATCAGCGACTCCTCGGGCGAGGAGTGCCCCGTCGCCAATACCAAGTCGTGCTCGGCGATCTTGTCCAGCACGGCCAGCACGCTCGGCAACAGGGCTCCATCGGCCGAGATCGGGACGCGGTTGGGGTTGGGCCGGAGAACACGGTGGTAGTGATCGGAATCGAAGGTCGGCATCCAGACCACCTTGCCGTGCCCTCCGGTGGTACGCGCCATGTGCTCGACTGCAACAACATTGATTCCGCTGGAAGCATTGAGGGCGATGCCGCCAAGTACGCGAATCCCGGTCACCGCCCGCTCCACTAGGTAGGCCAGACCCGCCGTGGACGCGTAGTGATTCTTTAGCAGGAGCCCTCGCATCCCCGCGTTCCGGGCAAGCTGAGCCACTTCTAAGGCGCCGATCGAGCGCGGCCCACTGTCTGGAGCACAGTGGACATGTAGGTCTACCACGCCCTCCACCGAAACGGGCGCCACTCCGCCAGTGGTGCCACACCACGGGCACTCCTCCTGCGCCGACAGCGGCCGGGGAACCAGCAGCAGGACCAGCAGCGCCAGCCCCAGCCAAGGCACGTCAGGCCCCGTTCGCATGTGAGCCCTGAGAGGTTGTTTGGGTGCGGCCAGCGAAGACATGCGGCGACAGGTCACGGCGATCCTCCCAAGCGGGCGTCCGCTTGAACTAAGAGAATGCCACAGTTCGACGTGCACATTCTCGCCCGACAGCGGGCGAAACCCGAGCAAGCCGGTGGGTGGATCTAGCGACCGCCGCGGGCGCCTGTGCACCCGGTCCGCCGCCGATTCCCGCGCAGGGACGAAAGAGGTTGGCTCGGCAGCCCGAAATCCTGCTCCTCGGACTGGGCGGCCGTTGCGATCGCAGGCTGCCAGGTAGCGCAAGCACCGCAGCCCTCGACCCCTGTTTCGCCAGCCAGAGTTGGGACCGTCGAGCCCCGAGGATCAGCAATGCCGACTTCCGCTAGACTGATCGGTAATTCGGTACCAAAGGCAATCCACATGAAGCTCCAAGGACAAGTTGCCATCGTCACGGGTGGTGCGACGGGAATGGGTCGCGGAATCAGCGCGCGGCTGGCAGCCGAAGGCGCCAAAGTGCTGGTCAACTACCGGGCGTCGGCCGACGCCGCTAACGAGGTCGTCGCGGAGATCGCGGGCAACGGCGGCGAAGCGGTGGCCCACGCCGCCAACGTCCAACATGACGACGAGGTGCGCGCCATGGTAGGCGCGGTCGAAGCCCGCTGGGGGCGGCTGGACATCTTGGTGAACAATGCGGGCTGGAGCAAGTTGACACCTCACTGGAAACTCGACGACCTCACCGACGAGATCTGGGACCGCACCCTCAACACCAATCTCCGAGGTGCGTTCTACTGTAGCCGGGCGGCAGTGCCTCTAATGCGCAGGAATGGGGGTGGCTCCATAGTCAACAACGCGTCGGCTTCGGCCTACAGCGCAGCTGGCAGCTCGATCGTATATTCGGCTTCGAAGGCGGCGATGGTCAACATGACCAAGTCCTTGGCACGGGCACTAGCCCCGGACATCCGCGTGAATGCTATCGCTCCGGGCTTGGTCCATACCCGGTTCGCAGGCTGGCCGGACGAGGCGTTCGAGCAGGGCCGACAGAACTCTCCGCTCGGGCGGATCGCGTCTGTCGATGAGGTTGCCTCAACGGTCCTATTCTTGGCCGCCGATGCCACGGCTATCACCGCCGAGACAATCCTGATCGACTGTGGCTCGACCTCGCTCGCTACGTCACGCCCCCGCGGGCCGGCCAAGACCAAGACCTAGCCGCTTCCCAACAACCCAGCTCAAGGAAGACCAAGCACGTGCGCGAGCAGTGGAGCACTGGCATCAGATGGGCAGCCGTCGCTTGCTTCCTCCTTGCGTTGGGCCTGTTTGTCGCCGCGCTGCCTGTGAAGGACCTGATGGACGCGCTCCAAGTGCGCATCGCGGGCTTGGGCATCTGGGCTCCTGTCGCGTACGCGTTGACATATGGCTTAGCGGTCACGCTTTTTGTGCCTGGCTCCGCACTCTCCCTGGCAGCAGGCGTGTTGTTCGGCCTGTGGCTCGGAACGGCGGTGGTCTGGATGGGAGCCAACATCGCAATCGTGCTCTCGTTCTTGATCGCACGCTATGCCGCGCGCAGCAAAGTCGAAGCGATGGCGAGCACTCGACCGCGCTTCGCCGCCGTGGATCGGGCCGTCGGGGAGCAGGGCTGGAAGATCGTCGCGTTGATGCGCCTGTCGCCAGTCTTTCCATTCGGTCTGCAGAACTATCTCTTCGGCGTGACCGCCATCCGCTTCCTGCCCTGCGTCCTGGCCAGCGCCGCCTTTATCCTGCCGGGTACGTTCCTGTACGTCTACCTCGGCTTTGCCGGGAGCGAAGCCGCGGCAGCGGTCGACGGTGCCAACGGCACTGACGCCCTGCGTTTGGTCTGGCAGTTGGCGGGCCTGCTCGCCACTGCGGTCGTCACTGTAGGCATCGCACGGATCGCGGCGAGGGCGGTGGCAAGCCACGCTCCTGAAAAAACGCCGTCAGCCATCGCAACAGCGCCCGAGCCAGCCCAGCCCCGATCAACATCCAAGGCCCTGCTAGCGCTCGCCGTCGCTCTGGCATGCTTGATTGCGGCCGGAGCGGCCTTCAAGGGCAGGGCGTCGCTACGGTCACTGTTCCTGCCGCCGGAAGTCGTGCTGGCCGAACGGTTCGGACAGGATTCCGGCACGGCTGAATTCGACCACGGCGACTTCGACGATCTGTTGCGCAGACATGTCGATGCCGCTGGTCTTGTGGACTATGGCGCGCTCGCGGCAGATCTGGCACCCCTGAAGGCCTATAGCGCGCGACTCAAGGCCGCGCCGTTCAGCGCACTGAGCCGAGACGCGAAGCTGGCCTTGCTGATCAACGCCTACAATGCTTTCACGCTGCAGTTGATCGCGGAAAACTACCCGCTGGATTCCATCCACGCCATACCGGCCAAAGATCGCTGGGATTCCCAGCGCTGGGAAATCGCGGGTGGCCGCTATAGCTTGGACCAGATCGAAGATGAGCTGATCCGCCCAAACTTCCGCGAGGATCGCATTCACTTCGCCCTAGTGTGCGCCGCCATTGGCTGCCCGCCGCTGCGACGCGAAGCGTACACCGCCCACGGCATTGCGGGCCAGCTTGAGCGCCAAGCTCGCTCCACGCACGCAGACGGCCGCTGGTTTCGATTCGACGAGTCAGGCGGAACGGTCTGGCTCACCCAGGTCTATAGCTGGTACGCATCCGACTTTGAGCAGCTGCATGGCTCGGTTCTGGAAGCTGCGGCACGCTACTCTCCAGCTCTGCGCAACGCAATCGACGCGGGGCGCTCTCCACGAATCCGCTGGCTGCCTTATGACTGGGCGCTGAACGACCAGGGTGCGCCAGAGGCTGGCAGCGTTGAACCAGCACACCCGGGCGACTCTTGGGTTAAGTGACGAGTTCGACTTCCAGAGCCATCGATCCGCCTAGCCACGACAGAGATCCGGTAGTTGCACTTGACTCCACCTCTATGCTGATTCAGAGGGCTAAGCGAGCCACCTTAGCCTTGTTACGCCTCGACGGTGGCTGATTGCGAAATACAACGGACGCCGAAGTTCGGTGATGTGCCATGCCAGCGGATTGCAACGAAGTAGACCTGCCAGAGGGATCGCAACGTATCTTCGACGCCGTCCTTCCAGTGATCCTCGAATTTGTTCCCCCCGAGCATCTCTTACTGGGTGGCGGCACAGCTCTCGCAGCACGCTGGCAGCATCGAGACAGCTTCGACATCGACCTATTCACAAGTCACTCGGAGTTTACTCAAGCAATTTATCGCCAAAGCGCCCGCTTCAAGGCCCGCTTTGAAGAACTGCCTGTCGGTCGAATCGCCACATTTGGCCCCGAGGGCTGTACGCTGTATCTCCATGACGGCAAAGCAGACATCGTCGCTTCGCTGCCCCAGACTGATCACAGCCGTTCGAGAGATTGCACAGTCAACCCAAGGATCCCGCTGGAATCAAATCTCGAAATCCTGGCCAAGAAACTGCACCAGCGGATCATCGCCGATGGCAGAATCGTTCCTCGCGATCTCTACGACATGGCTGTTGCGCGATTCTTAGAACCTGAAACCATGGATGCAGCCTGGTCCGCTGGACCGGTCATGGATCCGGACGTTCTCGTAGCCGCCCTGAGTAGCTTCAGCCATGGCTGGATGGAACGCCACGACGAGCCGGTCGTCAACCCGCGCTACCCTGCACTGAGAGACAATGCCGTGCAAGACATGCTCGATGACGTTTGCTCGCGGTTCCCACAAGCCCTAGACCCTTGGACCCGGTAGATCCTATGCCAATCGACTACCGCGCCGTTCGCCGGGCATTCTACGGCCCGCCCCTAACGAGTCCGCCCGACCATCTCCCAACGCAGGAAGAAGTGCTCGCTGAGCATCAGCGAATTTCCATGCAATGCACCATCGAGATGGGGTTGGACCCCGCCACCCGTGCCATAGGCGAGCACGGATCGCTGATCGGGGGGCTTGGCAAGCCCCTCACAGTCATAGCCCGACCTGTCGAGCGGCTGTTGCGCCTGGAACCTATGCCGCTGGAGTGGTTCGACTATCCGCAAGCGCGACGCGCTTGGCGTGGGAGGGCCGACGATGACACCGCCGGCCGTGACCGCATTGAATTCCTCCAAGAAGTGATTCACTCCCACCTTGCGGGCTTCCCTGATCCACCGACGGCGACCGAACTCTCTTCTTGGATTTGTTCTCCCGCCTCTTTTCCTCCCAAGACGGCCGCCCTCTACAACATTTTCGAGAACATCTCCTCAGGCCAATGTGCACGAATGCTCAGCAGAGGGCATTTCTGCGTCTACGAAGTAGCCCGCATTGTCATCCTCTCTGAGGCACGCGCCCCGGAAGTGATCGCTTGGCTGCATCAGTTCGCGGTTGATCCCAGCCAGCGTTCCGGCAGTGAGCTCGACGATGCACAGAGGGCTGACCCTGTTCTGCCCTCACCGTACCGCGGTCGCAGTGGATGGTCCGTGCAAGGCACAGGTGGCGGGTAGCCGCACTGGTCCAGAGCGGCAGCACTTGGACGCGGTGTCGAGTTGCCGTTTGAACTGCTACCGAACAGAGACCGAAGCGGAACATATTCTTCTACGGAAATAGCAGGATCCGCGTTCTTCGGGTATTGAGGTCGTATACCCAGCCCTCAAGTCGCAGGCCGGAAAAGGGTGAGATCAAGAACTGCTCTGGTTCAACAGCTCACAGACGGCGAGTCGCGGGCGCGGAGTCCAGTTGGACATGCTCTCCGCGCTCAATCTGCAGAGTGCAAGGTTGCACCCGAATCGTGCAGGCATGATCGCTGCCGAAAGCAGGCTTGCTCAATTCCGTGAAGCCCAAGGCTCGAGGACTCGGATCCGACGGCTCTCGGGATCTGTGAACCAGACCGCTCCCTTGCGGCCCACCGCGATGCCGGAAACCGAGAGCTCTGCTCCGGCGGCGGGCTCGCCGCCACCAGCAAACCCCGGTCTCCCAGTCCCTGCCACAAGCGTGATCTCGCCTTCGGGTCCAACCATCAGAATCCGCTGCTGCGCCCCAACGAACAAGTTTCCGTTCCCGTCAAGTGCCAAGGCATCGGGCCACTCCACCTCGAGGACCGTCTTGGTCAGTCCAGTTAGGGCGTCCGCTCGCAAGACTCGACCGTCCAACCAATCGGCTAGGTACAGGTTCCCAACGCTATCCACCGCAACAGCGGTCAAATGGCCAAAAACTGTCTCAGTCGCCGGCCCTCCGTCCGCCCATCGGCCTCCGCTCAGCGTCCCTGCGACAGTCTCGATTATTCCGGTCGAGCGATCGATCCGGCGCACTCGATAGTTGCCGCTGTCAGTCACGAAGACATTGCCCGCCACGTCCACTGCCAAGGCATTGGGGAGATTCAGGTAGGCCTCGGACGCCGCTTCGCCGTCTCCGGAATCGCCCATTACGCCGCTGCCGGCAAAGGCCTCGATCACACCGGTGTCGGCAGCGATGCGAAGGACTCGGTGGTTCCAGGTGTCCGCTACGTACACGTTTCCGTCCATGTCCACCGCGATTGCTTGTGGACTCGCGAAACTTGTTTCTGACGGAGCTCCACCGTCTTGTGGGCTAGCGGACCACGCTGGGCCCGCCAGCTTTTCGATCCAACCTGCAGTATCTAGCTTCCAGACTCGATTCGAATCGAGGAAGAGCACGTTCCCGGCACTGTCGACTGCGAGTGATGTAGGAGAGCGCATCCGGGCCTCTTCGGCGTTCCCGCCGGTCCAACTCATAGTCGGCGGCCCGGATCCTGCAAACGTCGTGATGATCCCTGTAGCACTGTCGATCCGCCGCACCCTGTGGCTCCCACTGTCTGCAATGTATAGGTTCCCCGACGCGTCCACCGCTAACCCGGCTGGTCGCGCAAGCTGGGCTGCTGCAGCGCCATCTCCGTCGCCTGAATGACCCTGTGTTCCGGCACCCCCCACCGTCGAGATGATTCCAGTCGCAGCGTCGATCTTGCGCACCCTGTAATTCCCGGTGTCGGCGACGTAGACGCTCCCACTTGCATCTACCGCCACCCCGGCAGGACGGTTGAGAAGCGCCTCGGAGGCGATACCCCCATCGCCGGAATACCCGCTGCCGACACTCCCAGCCAAGGTCTCAATCCGGCCTGTCTGAGTGTCGATCCGCCGCAGCCTGTGATTCCAAGTGTCGGCCACATACACGTTCCCTGCCGGATCTAGGGCAATCCCCGAGGGTATCTGAAACGTTGCCTGAACTGCCGGCCCGCCATCGCCCAAGACCCCCCAAGAACCGGTTCCTGCTACCGTTTCAATGTTCCCAGTCAGAGTGTCGATGCGACGCACCAAGCTGGTTCCTTGGTCAGTCAGGTACACTCCGCCAGCCGTGTCTGTCGCCACTCCCCATGGACCTGAGAGCGCTGTAGAAGTGGCCGGCCCGCCCTCCACAGAAAAACCGTTGTAGCCCGTTCCCGCGACAGTATTGATAGTTTGCGTCACAGCATCAATCCGCAGCACGCGGTGATTTCCCGTATCGGCCACGTACAGGGTTCCATTTCTGTCCAGCGCCAGCCCGGTCGGATTGTGGAGCCGGGCCGCCAAGGCAGGACTGCCATCGTCTGCAACGCCCCAGTCTCCTGTGCCTGCTAGCGTGGAAATCACACCCGAGGGGTCCACAATTCGGATGCGATGATGCCGGGAGTCTGAGATATAGACATTTCCAGCGCCATCGGTCGCAACGTCGACCGGATTGAACAGGATTGCCCGCGTAGCCTCGATCCCGTCTTCGACGGCCGTCTGCCCAGCCACCGTGCGTACCGCGTAAAGGGGCAGCCTCCATTGCCCGTCGGCGAGTTCCAAGACGTACGGTTCCCCGCCGCTGACCACCTCGGCTCCGTTCGTGACATGCTGGCTATCGAGCAGCCACGGGCTATCGCCATCACGCGTCAGCAAGATTTCTCCACCAGCCGGCAGCACGATGGCTTGCGTAGTCAGGTCGTTGTCCACCAATGCCACTACCGCGGCTACCGGGTCGCGTTTGGTTACACCGGGGGGAAGCGGCCCGAAGCCTAGCACGACGCGCTCGCCGTTGTCGTCGACCAGATCGTCCGAAGCTACAACCCTGAACGTTGCAACGGTCTCGCCCTCGGCAAATTGGACCTTGCGCGGCACTCCTGCATAGTCTTGAGGAGATGCGCCGCCATCAAGATGCACGGCCAGCGGGATTGCAATCGGGCCATTCGCAGGCGCACTCAGCCTCGCAGTCACCGATGTCCCACTACTGCCTTCGGCCGAGGCGTATGCATCCGCGTCGAAGGAAATCGTGACGGGCGGGCCTTCGATGCCCCTAGCCCGAAAGTTCGAAACCAATTCTCGCGTCAGGTTGAGCGTCCGCGCCGCGTCAGAGGGTCCGTTCACCTCCAATGAATCGTGACGTCCGGGAACGCCCATCGGGTCACCGGAGAAAGTCTGAGCAGGATTCGAGAAGCGCATCAACTCCTGACATCGGAACCCAAAATCAGCACACTGGTCGTCGTACGCCATGACCGTGCGCCAGCGGGCAGGAAACGGAAGCCCGCGTTCGAACGCCCGCTGATTCACGTAGCCGTGACCGTAAGCAAACGCTGCCGAATCGCATCGCTCCCCGTCGCAGGCTTCGTAGCGATCATGGGCCGCGCCCATAAGATGACCTAGTTCATGCACGAATGTGCTCGCCCCGCAGTCGGCGGCCATGACGGCGAAGGCTCGGCTGGCGAACGAATTCGAAAGCCACGAACCGGTCAATTGGCTGGTTTGTCCGCACGTAGTGTTGGAGAATCCCCAAGCCTGCGAGGCGACCATCAGAACCACGATGTCGGCCCCTGCCTCGTCGCGCAGATCATGAACCTCGTCAAGGTGCCCGTCGGCAGGATCCCTCAGCCGCTCCAGATCGACTCTTGAATTCTTTCCTTGGTACTGCACCTCGCTGGCCGCGGCCAGATCGATACGCAGATTGACACCGCTCTGGGCAAAAGCGAAGTTTGCTTCTGAAATCAAGAGGTCGATCTCCGCCATAACTCTGGACGCCCCGCCCAGAGATGTGCGCGCGCCCTGGGTGTACGCGACAGCTACGTCAATGACGGTGCGCTCGTCCGGAGGGCAAGTCACACCATAGAATGAGACGCTATCCAACCAGAACTGGAAGGCGGCGTCTCTGGGCGCACAGACCTCGTTGCCATACGCGTCAAAGTGTTCGAGGCTGGCAAGATTCGCCAATTCAATGGGAAGAATTCCCTCGAGATCATTCCCCTCGATCTGGAGGAACGTGAGTTCGGTCAACCGCCCAAGGCTGGGAGGGACCGGACCGGTCAGTCCGTTGCCGTGGAGACTGAGATACCTCAGGCTCACCAGATTTCCAAGTTCGTCGGGAATCTGGCCAGTCAGACCGTTCTCCGCGAGATCGAGAAACTCAAGTTGTTCCAAATCTGCAAGCTGCAGCGGGACTTGCCCGCTGAGGGCGTTCTCTCCAAGCGCGAGGCTCACCAGATTAGGGAGGTTCCCTAGTTCTGCGGGTATGGAACCGCTGAGGACGTTCCTATCCAGCAAGAGCGTGTGGAGCCTGCCGAGGTCTCCCAATTCTGCCGGTATCGGGCCGCTGAGTGCGTTGCCCGCGAGGTCCAGCATTCGCAGCCGAGCGAGGTTTCTCAGCGCAGGGGGTATGTGACCCTTGAGCCCGTTGGAGGGCAATACCAGGCGTTCGACACGCCCGTCTGGGTCCACTGCAACTCCGAACCACTCAGAAAGAGGCTCGGACGTGAGCCAGTTGGAACCGTCCTTCCAGGTAAGGCCGCCGGTCGAGTTATAAAGCTCCGCTAGCGCTGCACGGTCGTCCGCGAGGACCTCTCCGGAGCCGCCATAGAAAAATGCGAGTGCAGCGAACAGCGCTCTCGTTCTATGCCATCGAACCTCACCCACTCGTCGGTCAGCGGGCATCCCCGAATTGGATTCCGTAACCGCCTCGGCGGGAGAATTGAGCCGACAGGTCAGCGCACGCGAGTCGTTCGCAGTCGAGCTCCTCCTATCACCAGAAATCATCTCGAAACGGGCGCGGCCTCACGAATCGGCGGGGGCACAATGACAGGCTCGCCTCCCTCGCGAGCCATTGAAGGATCCAGCTCCGCAATGGAGTAGACCCCCATCCCAGCAGTCCGGATAAGATAGGTCGCTTCGGGTGTTCGGACAGTCCCAGCGACAACCCTGCCATTGACGACCAGGCTCATCGTGGCCAAGGCCCCCTGCTGGATGTTCCCATGCAGCGAATAGCCGGATGACGTCGGGTACGTCTCATCCACGATAGCGGTGAACTCGACATCGTCGAAGAGGTTCAGCCTTAGTGTGGCCGGCGCTGCAGCAGGTCGCACGGCAAGATCATGCACCGCGGCCAGCATCCTGAAATCAATCGCGACAAGACGTTGGCGGAGCGCGGGTTGATTGGGCGGGGCCGTCGAAACCGCACGCACGCGCTTGGGTTCAATCGGAGAAAACAGGCCGCTGTCTTGACCGGCTGCGCTGGACGAGAGAATGAACGCGCTCAGTACGACTAACGACGCGGTGGCCGGCTGGCTTGACACGGACACACTTTCGAGAAATGTCATGTCCTGTTGAACCCCTCAGCAACACGCGGACTGCAGATCCAAAGGCCAAGCGAGCGAACCGAGACTCAGTCTAGCAGAAGGTATTGGTTGACAGTCTCTTGCAGCGGGTTGTGCCATCGCACAAAGACCGCCCCTTCTGGGATGCGCGGGTGCCCGTACCCCGGTGTGGCGGTGACCGCCAGAGTTCGGCTCGCTTCCCACGCCTGCCAACGCATACTCCGGACAAGTTGGCGGCGCGCGCCGCGTACAATGGATCGTCTCCAAGCGTGAGGCCGCGCCGCGCGCTGCGATATCGATGCAGCAGAGCACTCAGCCGCGTCCGATTTCAATAGTCATCCCTGCCCTCGACGAGGCCGAGCAGATCGGGACGACGCTTCAGCATCTCGATGGGGCAGGCGCAGCCGAAGTCATCGTCGTCGACGGCGGCAGCAGCGACACCACCGTGCAAGTCGCGGAGTCACTTGGAGCGCATGTCTTGAGAGGCCCGGCCAACCGGGGTAAACAGCAGAATCTAGGGGCAGCGAGCGCGGTCGGCGAGATCCTGCTGTTCCTGCACGCAGACACGAGACTGCCCGAAGATTTCGCCGCGCAGGTCCGCTCAACCCTCGCCAAGCCCGGCGCCATCGCAGGAGCATTCAGATTCAGCCTTGACGCTTCTGGCTGCAGGATCGGCCTGGTGGAACGCATGGTGCGCATTCGCTGCGCACTCTTCGCTCTGCCCTATGGCGACCAAGCCCTGTTCATGTCGCGCGAAGCATTCGAGCAGGTGGGGCGCTTCGCAGACCTGCCGGTGATGGAGGATTTCGATCTGGTGCGCCGACTCAAGCGACTTGGCAGGCTCCAGATCGCCGACAGCGCGGCTGTGACGTCGGCCCGGCGCTGGCGCGAGCACGGTGTGTGGCGCGTGACTTGGAGACATCAACTATGCATACTGGGGTACTTCCTGCGGATCTCTCCAGCAAAGCTCGCGCGTCTGCGCAATTTCGAGCGCCGGGCCAACTCCGGTGCGTGAGTGATCCGACGCTTGAGAGCGCTACGCCTACGATAGGAACTGAGCCTTACATGCCCGCTGCGGAGTCGGAACGCCTTGATCATCTGCGCCCGGGCGTCACAGCTGTCATCGAAGACCTCGCCTTCGAGGAAGCCGACCGTGTCAGGCTGATGGAACTGGGCTTCATCCCGGGATCCTCCGTGTCGTGCCAACGCGTGGTGCCGCTGGGCGACCTGGCCATCTACCAGGTCGAGGGGACGCAGATCGCCTTGCGCAGGGAAACCGCGGCCCGGATCACACTCCAGCCCAGAGCCGCTGGGAGGAGCCCCGATGCCGACAGCGAGTGAGACGCAGGTCGAGACTCGCCCCGTCGTGGCTGCCACCAACAGCTCGGTTGCCATCTGCGGACCTCCCAATGTAGGCAAGTCCAGTTTCTTCAACCGGCTCACCGGACTGCACCAGAAGGTCGCGAACTATCCCGGCATTACCGTCGAGAAGCGGGTGGGCCGTCTCCGCTTGGAAAACGGCGATCAGGTCGACCTGATCGACCTGCCGGGTATTGTCGGCCTGCACCCGCGCTCGGAGGACGAGCGCGTTTGTGTCGAAGTGCTGCGGGGCGAGAGCGAGACGCTGCCGCGGCCCGCAGCGGCGATCCTGCTCTTGGACTCGACTAACCTGCAAGCCCACCTGCGCATGGTGCCCGGAATTCTCAGCCTGGGCCTGCCGACCCTGGTGGCCCTCAACATGTCCGACGAACTGGAGGCGCGCGGCGGCAGTGTCGATGCCGAAGCGGTATCCGCGCAGATCGGAGCTCCGGTCGTCCTAGTCAGCGCCCTGCGCGGCACCGGCATGGAGAAGGTCGCGGAGTTCTTGCGAGGCAGCCTCGCCCCGCCGCGCAACGTCGAGCTCCCGGTGCTCAACAACATCCCTGCCGGGCGGAAATGGGCGCACGCAGTTGCCACCCAAGGCAGCTACCACGCCCCAGAGCCCTCGCTTTGGGGCCGTCGGCTGGACCGTATATTCCTGCACCCGGCCGGGGGCCCGTTGATCTTCCTTGCCGTGGTGATCGCGGTGTTCCAGAGCATCTTCACGCTGGCCGTGCCACTCATGGACGGGGTTGAGAACCTGATCGGCGTGACTGGCGGCTGGATCGGGGCCTTGCTGCCGGACTCGATGCTCAAGGGGTTGTTGCTCGACGGGGTTTGGGGCGGCGTCGGCTCGGTCGTGGTATTCCTGCCGCAGATCCTGATCCTGTTCTTGTTTATCGGGATTTTGGAGGATTCCGGCTACCTCGCGCGGGCGGCCGTCATCGCCGACAGATCAATGCGAGCAATCGGGCTGGAGGGACGCTCTTTCATCCCGCTGCTGTCGTCCTACGCCTGCGCTATCCCGGCGGTGATGGCCACGCGCACGATTGAGAACCAGCGCGACCGAATGGCGACACTGCTGATCGCACCGCTTACGACCTGCTCCGCCCGATTGCCGGTCTACGCGTTGCTGATCGCTGCCTTCATACCCGAGCGCCCTCTGATCGGCCCACTGCTCGGCACCCGCGCCGCCGTGCTGCTGGGGCTGTACGCGGCAGGGTTTTTCGCGGCCTGCGGCACCGCTTGGCTACTGAAATCCACCGTGCTCAAGAGCAAGCCCGCGCCATTCGTGCTGCAACTGCCGGCTTATCGCTGGCCCACCGTGCGCTCGCTGGCCTACCGCCTGATCGACCGCTCGAAGATCTTTCTCCGGCGCGCCGGCACCGTGATCCTCGTCACCACGATCGTGCTGTGGTTCTTGGCCAGCGTGCCCTACCAGAACGGCGAACCGCCACAGATCGGGGACAGTTTGGCGGGGTCGATCGGCAAAGTTATCGAACCGCTGGTGGAGCCGCTGGGCCTGAACTGGAAGATCGGCATCGGTCTGATCACCTCGCTGGCGGCTCGCGAGGTCATCGTCGGCACGCTCGGAACGATCTACGGCATGGAAGCCGATGAGAGTTCCCCGGCCCTACAGGAGGCCCTGCAGGCAGAGCTGTCCTTCGGTGGGGCTATCGCACTGCTGATGTACTTCGCCTTTGCGATGCAGTGCATGTCGACCGTGGCCATCGTGCGCCGCGAGACCGGCGGCTGGAAATGGCCGGCGATTCAGTTTGCCTACATGCTGGCGCTGGCGTATTCGACAGGATTCGCGGCGTATAGGGTCTTTGGCTAGGACATGGAGGACGGGCCGCTGCCGGTCCTTCCGGACGGGTCGGCGGCGTACCACGTGCCCCCCGTCAACTAGGAGCCAGCCCGCTTCGGTTGCTGGCCCACAATCGTGTCCGGTGCCGTGATGTTTTGATGCTGTGATGGTACGATGCAACTATGCGCACCACGGTAACAATTGATGACGACATTCTGGCCATCGCGAGGGCGCTGGCTCAGCAGAACGGGCTCAGTCTTGGCCGTGCGCTGTCAGAACTCGCTCGGCGCGGCCAACGTGCAACGGCTGCAGCTGTCGAGAGTGACGGCTTGCCAGTATTCACCGTACCCCGTGATGCGAAGCCCATTACGAGCGACGATGTCTACAAGGCGCTGGGCGAATGGCCGTGAGGGCGCTGCTTGACGTCAATGTCCTGATTGCGCTGGCTTGGCCGAATCATGTTCATCACCACGCGGCTCGGTTTTGGTTCCAAGAGTGGGGAGCCCAGAACGGATGGGCATCGTGCCCTATAAGCGAAGCGGGCTTCGTCCGTGTCTGCTGCAATCCGTTGGCGGTGCGGCAAGCCGTGACGCCCCGCGACGCCATTTCCTTACTGCGGAAACTGCGGCAATCGGGATCCCATTCATTCTGGCCGCTGGAGCATTCGATGGTTGACCTTGATCCGGATATTGTTGACCGGCTGCAGGGGTATCGCCAGGTCACAGACGCCCTGCTGCTATCAGTCGCATTGCGGCAGGGCGGATGCCTGGCCACGCTTGACAGCCGTCTTGTTCAGCTTCATCCGCCGGACGCACGCAACGCAGTGCTCCTGATCCCGGTGTGAGCCTTGCCGCGTGACCGGCCGGATCCGAGCATTGGTGAGCGTGCGCTTCCCTGGTGACACACGCCCAGATCCCATCGCTTCGCGGCCTCTTCGGTTGGAGAGTCTCGCTACGGATGCGGCCGGTGAGCGCACCGTACCGCTGCCACGCGAGCCAAGTTTCTGATCTTCAGGTGAGCATCGCAACCATACTGCGTCAAGCAGCGCAGCGTCTGCGGGCACGACACGTGCACGTGCCAGACCTGACAGCTCGTGTGCTATTGGCGGACCTCCTCAACCGTGATCAAGCCTGGCTGGCAGCGCATTCCGACGAAGAGCTCGAACACAGCCTCGGTGAGCGCTACGAAAAGGCGGTTCGGACGCGGTGCGAAGGCGTTCCCACGCAGTACATCCGCGGGCTGCAGGAGTTCTACGGACTTGATTTCCATGTGAATTCCGATGTGCTAATCCCGCGTCCCGAGACTGAACACTTGGTCGAAGCTGCACTCCAGCGCATATGTCCTGGAGACCTCGTGATGGATATTGGCACGGGATCGGGTGCAATCGCTGTCAGCCTAGCCAAGCACGCCCCCGGCGCGACGGTCATAGCAAGCGACATCTCCCCAGCAGCGGCTAGGGTCGCCAAGTCCAACGCGGCAAGACTCGACGCTAGCGTCCAATTTTTCGTGGGCGACGTAACCGGTGCGATCGGAGCTAGCCAAGTCGATGTGCTCGTGTCGAACCCGCCCTACGTGCCGCTCAGGGATGCCCCGGGCCTGCAAGCCGAGCTCCGACACGAGCCGCCCATCGCGCTCTTCGGAGGAGAGGACGGTCTACGAGTCATCCGGCGGCTCGTGGCTGACGCCCGCCGCGTCCTCAAGCCCGGCGGCTGGCTGCTGGCAGAGATCGGGTTCGGCACTAGAGAAGCTGTCGCGGCGCTCTTCGACAGATCCCAGTGGCAGCGTCCGGACTTCCTTCCTGATCTGGCCGGCATAGACCGGGTAGTTGCAGCGCGAGCGCAAGCTTGAATTCGCGCCGCCCGCACGTCCGGCAGCGAGGCCCGGCGGCGAACTACGGTTGGTCGGCTTGGTTCATGCGCTCAAGGCGCGCTTCCAAGTCGGCTAGGCTTGGCACGTTGTACAGCTGGCGAACGAAGTCGGGCAACATCTCGCGGTCAAATGGTTCAGGGGACCACCGGTCTTCCCCGGGAAGCTTGCCCAACTGCGTGCCGATGACCTGCGGGCGCCCGATCCTCCGCAAGTATCTGTCCAGTGTCGAAGCCGAGAGCTTGATCGCTGGTTCGTGCCCCTGAAACGCCGCGGCCGTAGCAAGGATGTGGGCCAGCAGGTAGTGCCTGGGCGAGTATCCGTGCTGATAGACCAGTGCCGCCCGATACAGGTCCACCGGACAGCGCACCTCCCCGGCGGCGATCAGTTCCGCCACGCGCTCCCGGCGCTCGCGATCCCGCCTACCCACGATGCTCCAATCGATCGGGCTCTTCTCGCGGTCACCTTGGTCGGCAACGAAGATCTCCCCGAGTTCATCGGACGCCGTGCATGGGGCCGGCTGGGCTGGCAAGCACAGCGCGCTGGCGAGAAGAGCCCAGAGAAGGCGCATGTGCACAGCGTACACCCGTATCCCAGGGCAGGCAGTCCAAACTCTTACGATGGAAGTTGCCGACGCGTGCTGCCCGCACCGAACCGTTCGGGCCAGGCCAGCATTCAAGGAGATGACGTGAGAATCACCAAAGTGGAGGGGCTGCTGATGTCCTGCCCCTTCGAGAAACCCATCCGCCTGGCCTTCTATGGCGGACTCCGCACCATTCTCAAGCGCGATGCGATGCTGATCCGGGTCCACACAGATACGGGCATTGTGGGTTTCGCGCCAGGCCCCGCACATGTGCGCGCCGTTCACGAAATCGACAGCACGATCGGACCATTTCTGGAAGGGCGCGATCCCCTAGCGTGGCGAGAATACGGATTCTCGGCTCGGCTCGAGACGCAAAAGACCTACCACGCGGTCGAAGTGGCGGTGATCGATGCAGCCGCCAAAGCGGAAGGCGTGCCCATGTCGTCGCTGCTCGGCGGTGCCAAGCGGGATCGCATCAAGTGCTACGGGTCGGCTGGCATGTACATGCCTCCCGAAGGCTACGCAGCCGAAGCCGCAGCCGTCCAGGCTCTGGGGTTTCCTGCCTACAAGCTTCGGCCCGCAGCCGGCCCAGAAGGCGACCTGCGCACGACCGCTGCGATCCGCAGCGCGACCGGGCCGGACTTCGGGATCATGCTGGACTGCCACGGATGGTGGCGGATGGGGGACCGCAGCTATTCCCCCGCCACCATCCAGCAGTTATGCAAGGACTTGGAACCGTTGAACCCCTATTGGGTCGAAGAGCCCTTGCCGCCGGACGACCACGCAGGCTACAAGCGCCTGAGCGAGAGCCAACCGCTGGCGGTGGCCTCTGGCGAACACGAACCCGACGAGGAATCGTTCCGAGACTTGATCGAATCCGGCGGTGTCGACTTCGTGCAAATGGACGTTTGCTGCCAGGGGGGCTTTGCTATGGGTCAGCGCGTATTCGCAGGCGCCGAGCGGCAGGGCATTCGTTTCGCCTTCCATAGCTGGGGCACGCTCTTGGAAGTGATCGCAGCAGCCCAGCTGGGAGTTTGTTGGGACGAGAGCGTCGTTGAATGGCTGGAATACCCGCTGCACTCCAATGACGGCAAGCCTGGCATGTACCCCTTTCCTGTGGCGGACGAGATCCTGACCGAGCCGCTTCACCTTGAGGCTGGCCATGTTGTGATGCCAGACAAGCCCGGGCTTGGCGTCGAGGTGGACGAATCGGTGGTCGAGCGCTATCCGTTCATACCCGGACCGTGGTCGATCTTCCACATTGACTCTCCACCAGAGACGCTTGCGGTCGATGGTGACCACAGCGTGCCGTGGGTGGACCCGTCAGGCGCGCCCCTTGTGTCATAGCAATGACCGTCGCCCAACGCACAAAGGGCGGGAGGACCCGAGGCGTCCGCAAGGTGCCTCGGATCGTCCCGCCCGGAACGGCGCTGCGAACTAGTCGCGTGGCGCTCGCGACCGCTTGCGCAGCCGCTTGCGAGCCAGCGCCTGCTTGAGGCGCTTCTTCTCGCCTGGCTTCATGTAGTATGAGTGCCGCTTGACGTCCTTGATGATGTCTTCTTGCTGCACTTTGCGCTTGAACCGACGCAGGGCAGACTCAAGCATCTCGTCGGATGAAATGTGAATCTCAGCCAAAAACTGTAACACCCCCCTTCTGGGATAGATTCTCCAAGGCGGGCAAATCGCTCGCCCGCCTTCCAAGTCTCATGGTACACGTTCCGGTTCCCGAGTGAGACTATGTTCCGTCGCCGCACACGAGCACAGCGCCCGGCTGCAGTCTACCGAATGGCCGGCAGAGGCTGTACTGTCGTCGCAATCGGTAGCGTCAACCATCGCTCATCGCCGATGGACTCTTCTATTGCGCGTCTGAACGGGCATTGAAACCCGTCTGCAACGCGGCGATACGGTGGGCTAGCCAGTTCTGGGGCTGTTCCGGCGTGGTTTCATGTTGCAGCATGAGTGCGAACTCACGGCTTGAGCGATCCGCGCATTTGTCAATGAAGCGCTGCACCAAGCCACGTTCCTCTACCTCGCAAATTGTCGCCAGATCCCAACCCAGCAAGAATGCAGGAACGAAATCGACATCGGCCAAACCCGCATCGAGAATCAAGTCGGAGTACATTCGTTCGCTGTTGTATTCGTATCGTCGCAGCAATCCGTGGATGTCACCAAGATCCTGAACCCGCCGTTCAGGATCGTCCAAATAGGCAACGACTTTCAGCAGGAATAGGACTTCGGCCATCACGACCCGCACCCTCAAGTGCCCGAGCACTTCGAGTTCCATGGCACGCTCGAAGACATGGTCGAAACCGACGAGGCTCATCGTCATACCACTGCGAGGCCAAGTCACTTGCCGGGCTGACCGAAGCGTTGGCCCGGCAGGTATCAGGTCGATCCGGCTTCCGTGCGGGCCACGCCAACGTTGCTCCTGAACGACGTCCCTACTCCAGCCGCAAGCCGCCAAAGATGGTTCAGCGCCAACTAGACTGTCCATGTCCAGACTTACCACCACGTCGATGTCTTCCGTGAACTTCGGAAGATCTGGGACGGCTGCACGGAGGGCCGTAGCTCCGACTACAACGAGTTCCGCGCCTTAGTCCGCAACGATACTTTGCAGAGCCGCAAGGTCTTCGGCCTGATTGCACGCGATCCAATTCATGACGCCAGGAACTCCTTGCGAAGTTCTTCCGCCGCTTTCTGCGAGCGCGGATCACGGCCGAACATTAGCTCGGCATAGACAAGCCAAGGATGGGCGAGGTATAGATCGTCGATCTTGCGCCAGAACGCCACCTCGCCAAAGCCTTTCAGCAGTGTGATCGGGCCTTCTCTGTCCGGCAGCAGACGGAGCGTCTTGCATAGCTCTTCCGAGCTTCGCTCCACAAACATGGTCACCGCGCGTTCGCTGTGAAGCCCCTGCAACCGATACGCGGCATGGCCCCCGGAAAGCGCAGCTCGGAAACCTCCTGAGTGAGCTGTTTCTCGAAGTTGTGCCAGAAACTCCTCTGTCGTTCGCTGTGGCGAGCGGAAGCGTCCGATCGTCAGCCGCGGCCGCAGGATCTGCCGATACCCGGACAACAGATCGTCAGCGAGATGGTGCGGGTTGGAGATCTGGAAACGGTCGCCCAAGTCGTGGATCATGCGCTCCTGCAAGCAATCGCTGAGCGTCTTCGCGGCCTTGCTCTTGCTCACACCGGCTTGGGCCGCGAGTTTCCTGACCGTCCAACGCTCTGCCTTCGAACCCGCCGCCATTGCGAAGAACACCTGTAGTGTCGAGGGCGTCCGGACCGGCGGGCGGGCGACGAAGGCTCGCTCGCGGTTTCCCAGCACTGCCCAGTGGTAGTTTGGTGCAAGGTTGAGATGGATGTTTCCAGCCATGTCGACGAAGTCAACGCCCGCCTCCATGAGCTGTCGTGCCGTTGGTAAGGGAAGATACCGCGCAAGCAGAAGCATCTTCCCTCCTTGGCGTGCTACCTCTTCTGCGACTGCCTGCACATGCCGCGTAACCGATGTGTCCAAGTAGGACCGCTTGACCTCGGTCAAGTAATCGAAGACCCCAACAGGGGTTTCAATACGGACGCTGGCATCGAAGCTGAAATGCCCAAGCGATTGCTGCTCCTGAAAGCAAGTCGCGTCGCGGACGAAGGGCAATGCGTTCAGCTCGGCAAGCCACGGGTCAAGAAACTCGGATCGAAATTCGTTCCCCGAAAGCCGATTCATGTCTCCAATTGTAGTATGTCCATTAGTAATGGACACTAGGAAATACTGGACAATTCTTCCCTCACCGGGCAGTGCGACCACGAGCCAAGCACACAAGCGGCCACACTAGGACAGCCCGGAGCTGCCGCGCATGCCCGGGGAAGGCGAGCCGGTCGAGCGGTGCCGGGAGAGTTGCACGAGCCACAAACAGCCAGCTTCCAGCACCCGGGCTGCGGGCAGCCCTCCGCGAGTAACGGCG
This sequence comes from Bryobacterales bacterium, assembly GCA_965207255.1. Taxonomy (GTDB): domain Bacteria; phylum Acidobacteriota; class Terriglobia; order Bryobacterales; family UBA6623; genus VXMF01. The sequence continues at coordinate 6,763,222 of OZ242276.1, forward strand.
AGGAGGGCAGTGGACGGATCGAGGTCCGCGTGCAGGGACCCCGCCACCCCCCAGCGAAACCTGCCCTGATCGTCAACCATGCTGTCTCATCGTGCCCTAATGCACCACCTCACTTAATCTGTCGGATGGGGACAAAGACGCTGCAGCTTGAGTCGAGCGTCCTGAGTCCCGAAGCTCCAGTTGATCTTCGGCTGCTGATTGTTCCGATCCGCTTCCCGGGCCGCGATCTCGTGCTGCATCCGTCGCAAGTCTGGAATGCGGCGGTTGAGGCATTGTCGGCACAGAGCGCTGAGTTCAATCTCGGCCATGTTCAGCCAGCTGCCGTGTTTCGGCGTGGAGTGGATTTCGAGCCGTCCCGCCAAGCGCCGAGCCTTCGCCGGCGTGGACGTCGCATAGAGGGACTCGATCCCGTGCGTGTTCAGATCATCCATGACCAATACGACCCGCTCGGCCTGCCGGTAGCGTGTCTCCAGCATGCCTGCGATCCACAGCGCCCAAGCCCGCCGCGTGCGCCGCTCACCGGCCTCGACCTGGCGCTGCTGACCGCTCAGCGGCTCCATCTCCAGAAAGACCTGCGCGACACCGTTGCGGACATATTCGTGCCCGATCCGGGCGGGCTTGCCGGGCTCGACCGGCAGCGGCTCCCGCACCTCGCCGATCAGCTACTTGTTCGTTTCGTCTATGTACACCACGGGCCGCAGCGGGTCACACGGGCGGGCATACGCCTCCAAGACATCTTCCATGCAGTCCACATAGGCCGCGCTCGCCTTGGGCGGGGGCCTCCAGTACTGCTTCAGGTGAGGCTGCAACTCGTTCTTATAGCGTGCGCTGGATCGTCATCAGCGACACGGACTCGGCCCAGCCCAGTTCGACCACCTTGTCGGCCAGCAGGCGCAGCGTCCAGCGCTTGCGCCCATCCGGGGCTGCCGAACAGGCCAGCGCCGCAAAGCGTGCCTGCAAGGCCGCATCGAAGACGGCCTTGCGCGGCGGTCGCTCGCGCGGCTTGCGTTCCGAGGCGGCTTCCAGCCCCTGCTCAACGAAGCGCTGCTTCAAGCGCTCCAGCGTGCGCGCGGAAACCCCCAGAGCCTCCGAGACGCGCGCAACGGACCAGCCGGGGCCATCCGCTCCACGGTCGCACAGCAACAAGGCCCGGGCGTACAGGCAGCGCTTGCCGGTGGTCTTGGTAGCGGCCCGGGTCAAGGCCGTCAATTGCTTGCGTTCCTCTGGCGCGAGTGTGACGCGAGAGCGTGGTACTGCCATGAGAACCCCTCTTTCGAGTTCTCCTCCAGTATACATTATACGCGACAAATTGAGTGATATGTTATACTAGCCCGTCCGGTCGTGTGCCCCATGGTCGTGTGCGAGAGTCTGGCACCCGGTTCCCCGAGGCCAAGCAACCGGCCTAGGTGCCGATTGGTGGGCCCTTGCCGGGCCTGGATTCATTCGGAACGGATCCCAAGGCGAACCACGATGTGACGCTCCGCCGCGATCGCTGCCGCCTGTGCGCCTGTCATTCCTTGAGTGCCAGGTAGATCAGAACCGTCGCAGACCCGCTCTGCCCGGTGGTCGTCCCGCGCAGCCTCAGCCACGAACCGAAATTCACGACCGGCATCGAGGCGAGACCCACCCCTTGCAGCCGGAGGGAGCCAGAGCCCTCGTCGCACCATTCGGCCCCATCGGGAGAGATCTGGGGGACCAGATGCAAGCCCACTTGCTCATCCGCTCGGAGAACCCGAACGAACCACCTAGCCTCGCGCGCCCAGCCCGCTTCATAGGGTTCGGTGCAGAACTCGCCGCTGAACGTGGAGCCTTTCTCGAGAACTGCGGTGAAGGATCGTCGCAGCATTACCAGTCCACCGACACCAGCGCGGAGTCCAGATACAGGAAGTTCCGCACACTCACGTGGGTTCTCACGGCCACGTACAGGTTGAGCAGATTCGGGATGCCACGGTATTCCTCGTTGTGCATCGGAACGGCTACGTCCCGCAGGTCCATGCACAGGTCGTTGCACTGGAACTCCATCGTGCGCAGCGACTGGAGATCGAAAAGCCAGCGGACGTAGTGCCAGTTGACCTTGGAGGCGGTCTCGTTGAAACACAGCGGCTGCCGCCCGCCCGGAATCTCGCGCCAGTCCTTCGGGCTGACGGCAAAGAAATCCTGCCTGGGATCGTTCGCGACGAGGCCCAGTCGATCCATCTTGGTAGTCGGCTCGGCGGTGGTTGGGTACATCCACTGTTGCACCAGATTGCCGTCGGGATCCGCATTGCGGTAGCGAACGACGCCGTGGCAGCGAGGCCCTGTCTCGCCTACACAGATGTCGTTCGAGAACGTGAACTCACCGAAGTGCCGCTCGCACGGTGCCGCATTGCCGTCCCAGCGACCGGTTTCACCCCAAGCCGGTGCGGGTGCGCCCTCGGGAATCAGCTCTGACTTGAAAGTCACATATGTCTCGAATTGCAGGAGCCCCCGTGCGGCGTACGTCATGCGCTTGATCGCGATTGCCAAGTGGTTGGGCCGGGGGCGAGTGGCCAGCTTCAGCGAATAGGTGCCGTCCACGGAGCCGTGAGTTCCGATGTCAAAGAACGTGCAGCTACTCAGTTGAGGAGGGCGGAAATCCTTCGCTATGGGCCGGATCTGGTCGAGGTCCCCGGTATGGTTGCCGACCAGCTCGCACCAGCCGTTCATGCCTTCATCGAAGTCGTCGAAGCAGAGAATGCGCGGAAGCGGGTTGTACTTGCTCAGCCGCACGTCCCATGAGGACGGCCCGTTTCGGCTGTGGAGATTGCTAGCCATTCCTGCGCCGCCAGACCAAGCCATCTAGATGGTTTTCGTCGGGAGGATCCGCGGAGCGGCTGACAACACCCCCGACGAGGTATGCAACCGCTGCTGAGAAGACGCCGTACCACATCCATGACACGTCGGTGGCCATAGCGAGGGTAGCAGTTGCTGCAAATGACACCACGATGCTCCAGAACCCTCCACGGGCGTTGGCGCGTGGATCAAGGAGGCCCAGCAAGAACACACCGACAAGGCTCCCTCCGAAGAAATTTCGGATCTTGCCCTGCGCGATCAGAATGGTTCCGAACGAGCCGGCGCGAAGCGAAAGAGCGGTAGCCGCGCAGCCGAAGGCCAGAGTCGCCCACCTTGCGACGTTTACCGAGCCAGCAGAGCGCGCGCGAGGTTGGAGCATGTCCCTGACAGCCACCGTCGAGAGCGAGTTCAAGATCGAGCTGACCGTGGACATCGCGGCCGCGAAGATGCCTGCGAGAAGCAGGCCGCGCAATCCGGATGGCAGTCGCTCCAGAATGAACATCGGAAACACGCGATCCGGATCCATTTCGAAGGCCGTCTGGGTCGGCTGCTGCGTGTAGTACACATACAGGGCGCTGCCGATAAAGAACACGACGAGTCCATACAGCGACGTGAACACCATCGTGGAAACGAGCGCCTGCTGGCTGCCCCGGACCGATGACGTGGTGAGAAATCGCTGCAACTCCGCCTGATCCACGACGTACTGGCTGAGCAGGTAGAAAGTACCTCCGATCAGGCATCCCCATACCGTGAATTCGGTTTCGAAGCTCGCCGACCAGTCCAAGAATTGCATTTTCCCGGCGGCGCCTGCTTCGGCCATGACTTCCGCGAGGCCACCGTCAACGCCGACAACTACGTAGTAGAGGGCCACGATGAGCCCTGCCAGCAGAACGAGGAACTGAGCCGTGTCAGTCCAGATCACGGCCCGCATCCCACCGACCGAGGTGTACAGGGTCGTCAGACCGCCAATTCCGAGACAGACCCATTCAGCGGGCAAGCCGGTCATCTGGGACACGACGATAGCTGGAGCATAGATCGCCACGGCGGTGTAGCTGCACTTCAGGAGAATGAAGACGGTCGCGGCCAAGAGCCGTGTCTTCTGATCGAACCGCTTCTCGAGGTACTCGTAGGCGGTGAAGACTTCCAGCCGGTGGAAGAGCGGAATGAAGAGGATGCAGGCCACTACGATCGCCACGGGCCAAGCGAAACGGGCCTGCAAGTACGTCCAGTCGGAGGCAAAGGCTTGGCTCGGCCCCCCGATAAAGCCGATCGCGCTGACCATGGTGGCGATCCCGGAACAGGCCGCGGCCCACCAAGGGATCGTGCGCCCACCCAGAAAGAACGCCTTCAGCGATCCCTGGCCGGACCCCAGTCGCCCTCCGATCCAGACCACCCCGAGAAGGTAGACGGCAACCACGGCATAGTCGAACGAACTCATGCGGTGTACGAGGCCGGCCGCAAGTATAGCCAAGGAAGCAGTTCCGGAATCTGCCCAAGTAAGCCTTGACAGGTCCCGCGCGACAGTCGCCCTTGCAGACTCTGGGCATGTCTAAGGGCGTTTCACCGGACCATCCGATCCACGAACTGATCTCGAAGCGCTGGAGCCCGTACAGCTATTCGAACCGCCCCGTGCCAGAAGCGGACCTGCTGTCTATCTTCGAGGCAACTCGGTGGGCCGCTTCCTCGTTCAATGAGCAGCCGTGGCGGTATATCGTCGCAACCCGTGACCGAACGGAGAACTTCGAGAGAAGCCTGAGTTGCCTGCTGGAAGGCAACCGAATCTGGGCGAAGGAAGCCCCCGAATTCGCCCTAGTATAACATATCACTGAATTTGTCGCATTTAGAGTATGCTGGAAGGGAACTCGAAGGAGGGATGTTCATGGCAGTACCACGCTATCGTGTCACACTCACGCCAGAGGAACGCAAGCAATTGGCGGCCTTGACCCGGGCCGCCACCAAGACCACCGGCAAGCGCTTCCTGTACGCCCGGGCCTTGTTGCTGTGCGACCGTGGAGCGGATGGCCCAGGCTGGTCCGTAGCGCGCGTCTCGGAGGCTCTGGGGGCTTCCGCACGCACGCTCGAGCGCTTGAAGCGGCGCTTCGTTGAGCAGGGGCTGGAAGCCGCCTTGGAACGCAAGCCGCGCGAGCGACCGTCGCGCAAGGCCGTCTTCGATGCGGCCTTGCAGGCACGCTTGGTGGCGCTGGCCCGTTCGGCAGCCCCGGACGGGCGCGAGCGCTGGACGCTGCGCCTGCTGGCCGATAAAGTGGTCGAACTGGGCTGGGCCGAGTCCGTGTCGCTGATGACGATCCAGCGCACACTGAAAAAAACGAATTGCAGCCTCACCTGAAGTAGTACTGGAGGATCCCGCCCAAGGCCAGCGCGGCCTATGTGGCCTGCATAGAAGAGGTCTTGGAGGTGTATGCCCGCCCGTATGACCCGCTGCGGCCCGTGATGTGCATGGACGAAACGAACAAGCAGCCGATCGGCAAGGTGCGGGAGCCGCTGAGCGGTCAGCGCCAATGTCGAGCCGGCAAGCGGCGCACGCGGCGGGCCTGGGCGCTGTGGATCGCAGGCATGCTGGAGACACGCTACCGGCAGGCCGAGCGGGTCGTATTGGTCATGGATGATCTGAACACGCACGGGATCGGGTCCCTCTACGCGACGTTCACGCCGGCGAAGGCTCGGCGCTTGGCGGAACGGCTCGAAATCCACTACACGCCGAAACACGGCAGCTGGCTGAACATGGCCGAGATTGAACTCAGCGCTCTGTGCCGACAATGCCTCAACCGCCGCATTCCAGACTTGCGACGGATGTAGCACGAAATTGCGGATTGGGAAGCGGATCGGAACAATCAGCAGCCGAAGATCAAGTGGAGCTTCGGGACTCACGACGCTCGACTCAAGCTGGAGCGTCTTTATGCCAATCCGGTAGATTAAGTGAGATGGTGTACTAGTAGCGCGGCACGGAATGGCTAGGAGAGCGAGATGTCCAAGGAATTGACGGCGATCATCGAGAGCGAAGGGGATGGCTACGTAGCACTCTGCCCCGAAGTGGATGTGGCCAGCCAAGGGGAAACGGTGACCGAGGCGCGCGCTAACCTTCAAGAAGCGCTTGAATTGTTTTTTGAAACGGCTTCAAAAACAGAAATCGAACAGCGCTATCGCTCTGAGGTTTACGTCACTAGGATCGAGGTAGCAGTTGGCTAAGATTCGGGTCCATTCGGCGTCGAGCGTGTGCCGGATTCTCGAAGCGCACGATTTTGTCGAAGTGCGCAGGCGCGGTAGCCACATCGTCAAGCAGAAGGTCGTGGGTCCGATCACTGGAACCGTGCCCGTCCCAAATCATCGGGCACTGCGGGTGGGCACATTGCTGTCGATAATCCGCCAATCCGGTATTCATCGAGAAGAGTTTGAATGATGCCGATACCAACGCTCGCGAGCAATTACCGACTGCGTTGGTTCGTTCCGTCCCGCGCCGGCGCCATAGAACGCATTGAGACTTGTAAGATCGGCTGAAACCCCGGCTGCGGTCCTGCTATCACGGGAGGAAAGCGCTGGGCTCGCTTCGTTCGCTAGTCCACCGGTTTAGAACTCAGTTCGATTGCAGGCCCTAGGATGGGCTAAGCTTTGGCTGATGCGTCTCCTCGCACTCGCAGTCGGCCTGGTCGCGCTCGCCCACGGCGGTAAGTCCGCCGAACATCCCTCAGCGCCGTTCGCAAATGAACTGATCGAAGCACGGGTGTACCTGCCAGACCCTGAAAACGGATACTACCGCGGGACGCGTTTCGACTGGTCCGGGGCGATTTACAGCTTGAAGTACGCCGGCCACCAGTATTTCGGAGAGTGGCAGGAATCGAGCGACCCCTATCTCCACGACCGCATCACGGGACCGGTTGAGGAGTACCGCACCGCCGAGAAGGGATTGGGTTATGACGATGGCGGGAACCGTTTCCTGCGCATCGGCGTAGGCGTCGTCGAAAAGCCTGATGAAGACGACTACCGTTGGCGCCATAGCTACAAGATCGTCGACCCCGGCGAGTGGACAATCCGGCACGGGGCGAACTGGATTGAGTTCACCCAAGAAGTCACCGAGCCTGGCCTTGGCTACGGGTACCGCTTGACGAAGCGCCTGACATTGACGCCGGAACAGCCCGAGCTAGTCATCGATCATGCCCTCGAGAACACGGGCCGCAAGACGATCGAGACGAACGTGTACAACCACAACTTCTTCGTGATCGACAACCAGCCCACCGGACCGGACTTCGCGGTGGAGTTTCCGTTCGAGCTGACGGCGGACCGCCAGATGGAGGGCTACGTCAGCGTCAAAGGCAGGCAGCTACGGTACGAGAAGCACATACCGGCGGGTGCAAGCGTCTTTACGATGCTCGAGGGCTACGGCGCCACCTCCGACGATCACGTGTTCACGATCGAGAACCGCAAGGTGAAAGCCGGAGTGCGCGTCGCCACCGACCGGCCGCTGGCCAAGCTTCAGTTCTGGTCCCCAAGGACCACGCTGTGTCCAGAGCCGTTCATCGACTTGAAGATCACGCCTGGGCAAGCCGATCGCTGGTCGATCCGATACGAGTTCTACACCCTCGACTAAGACGAACTCGGACACCCCAAGTTACGGACAGTCAGGCTGGCACGGAACTCGTCTGTTTTGGCCACGATGACCCCATCCGCGCCGACTTGGCAGCGGTTATCCCCACGAGAGTGCCGCTCAACCCTCCCTGCTCAACGCTTCCCGCGAAGAGCCGCGCCCGCGCAGACTCCCCCAGCCCCCTACTGACGAGATCGTCTGCAGGCATGCCCTCAAGTGCGTCTGGCGCGCACGGAGGGTCTTCAATGCGGATGGTTCGCAGGGTCATTCAGCTACGTATCCGACACAAGCCTGCTCGGCTACGAAGCGCTTCTCAAGCCTGGCCTGTGGTAAGCCTCGCGATGTTGCGGCGGCCCGGCGGCAACTATCGGCCCGAATGTCGAGGCGAGCCCTGTGGCGATTCCAGCCAGCGCTAGAGAACCCTACCGATTCGTCAGCCGAACCCTGCCCGTCAGACCGCCGATCAGCGACGGCGCAGCGAGATCGCATCTTCGCCCGGGAAGTCGTCCGGCACTGGATAGCTGACAGCGCCCGTCGCCAGCCACTCCGCCGCACGTATCAGGCTTGTTTGGAAACCCACGCAGAGAACCCGATCGGGGATCCCGACATCTGTGTCCCAGATGTGTCCGAACGACGAGCTATAGACCCGCCCGCTTCCGTAGGACACAACCCACTCCAGCGGCCAATACCGGTCCGTCGCTAGATGGAGGCCATAGGTCAGTACCGTAAGCTCCTCGGCAGGACCGCGTGCGTAGGTGTAGACCTCGATGTCGGGAGTTAGCCATCGCCCGGGGGTACCGCGGGTGATCTCATGTTCGCCACGCCGAATCACGACCGTGTCCTGGCGCGGCCCGTGGCTCGTCCTCTCGCCTTCGCCCGCGGGGATTCGCCGGATTCCCCCGTCGGCATCGAGCTGAAGCGCGACGCCGTGGTCCTTGTCGCGCCAGCCGAGGCCGATCATGCGATCGTATTCGGCCCAATGCGGGAAGGCGTTGTTCGCCGAGTGGAACGCCAGCAGGCCGCCGCCGCCCCGCACATAGGTCTCCAACGCGCGTTCGACAGGCTCCGGCCAGCGAAGCTCGGGCCTGCGAATGTTGTTCCAGTTGATGATGACCACATCGTGGTCGGAGAATCGCGGGCGCCATTGTCCCCAACCCGAGTCGCCAAGGTCGCTCGGCGTGGTCGTAACGGCAACCTCGAACATACCGGAACCGGCGAGAGTCGCCTCAATGAAAGCGGTCGTCTTGCTCCAGTCGTGATTGCTAAACCCGTCGACAATGAGGGCGTTGAGTTCTGGCTGCACTGACGTTTCCTGAGCGAAGCCTGGTCCTGCGGCAAGGAATAGACCGGATGCCATCAGCGCCATCGACCACCTAGTTCTTGAAAGGCACCTGCAACAGCCGGTCGGAAAGATAGCCAAGCTATTGCGATTGTAGCCCGAAGCGCGCCAAACCCTTGATGGAATCAAGTTGTTCGGGTAACTTCGATGCACGGTCTTGCAAACCTAAGATCGACCGCAGCGATTCCGCGGTGTTCCGAGCGGTATCGCTGTCGTCGATGCGAAGGACTGCCTCACCGCCTGCAGAGCGAGCGAAGTACCGGTCAAAGGCACAAGTCCACGCTCCGCCGATGTGCAAGCAGCCCGTTGGTGAGGGCGCAATGCGAACGCGGTTCATGGACCGGAAGGGAGGCAGCCAAGGGCAGGTTGTCCCCTAAAGGACGCTTCAACCAGTATTTCGGCAATCTGATCCGCAGCCCCAGATCGGCGACAAGTGCTGTCGGCACACGGCTGTGGAACTGTGCCGCGAAAAAGCTGCGATAGTAAATAGAGAGTCTGGAAACTATAGAGGTGAATGCCGAACCTCCGCGAAGAAACGCTGAACACCTACCTCGCACTGCTGCTGGAGGACTACGAAGGCATCAATGCAACGGCCGAGATTCGCGGTTCGACGGATGCGATTGACATCACGGTCACGCAGGACGGAACGACGCCGAGCATCAAGATCTTCGTAGAGGCCAAGATCGGCGACACCAAGGCCAAACGCCGCCAAGCGGAAGTCCAAGCGCGTTCAAGACTTCCCGGCTTTCCCCGGGCACTCGCGTTCGCTGTCTGCTACCCCCAACAGATCCGTGATAGCTCTGTCTCCTCGAAGTCCACTCTGGCGGCATTGGCTAGGTCTGAGATCGCGTTCGCACCAGTGCCGAGATTCGGACCGGCGTCCACCTGGCGAGTGGGCACGATCGATGATCTTGCCGCCAGCCTGCGTCATGCCGACGTGTCCCGACGACGTGTGGCCGAGACCATTGAGCACACCGTCCGGGAAGCGGCCGAGATCCTGTCGCAGCAAGGGTCTGCGGCAACCTTGGCTGATGCGCTCGCACTGCCCAAGACAGACCAAGATCTCAAGGCCGCGCCGCTGATTGCCGCCCTAGTGCTCTCCAATGCCGCACTGTTGCACCAACGCCTGCGGCTCGTAGAGCCGCTGAGCCCGATCAGGAAGTTGGACGAAGCGACGAAGGCCAGTCCGGAAGCCGCGCCTGCGATGATCCGCGCTGCATGGGCGGAGATTCTGGCGATTGACTATCACCCTGTATTCTCGCCGGCCCTGGCGGTCGTGGAGGCGCTCTCGGATGGCGAGTTGACCCGGCCCTTGAACTGGATCGCAGAGAACGCCATAGCGGTTGCGGACGAGTTGGCTTCCTTGCGCTTCGACCATGCCGGGCCTCTTTACCACCGCCTGCTGTCTTCGGCGAGGTACGACGGCTCGTTCTACACGAACAATGTGTCTGCGCTGCTCCTCGCCCGGCTTGCGCTCACCGAAGCGTCGGTGGATTGGTCGGACGTGGAGGCACTCTCGCGGCTGAAGGTGATTGATCCGGCTTGCGGGACCGGCACGCTCCTGATGGCGGCCATGCATGCGATTCGCGATCGCTACGAAACCGAGGCCGGAACCGATGCCGAACTCGACTTGCTCCACCTAGCTCTGGTCGAAGATGTGATCTACGGACTCGACATCAACCGGCACGGCGTCCAACTCGCGGCCTGCAACTTGACGCTTGGGAATCCGCGTGTCGACTACCGGCGGATGAACTTGTACACGATGCAGCACGGCCCGCAATCGAACGGGAAGTACAAGGCAGGGTCGCTCGAGCTGCTGGCAACCGCCCCGGATATGCGAGACATCATTAGCCTGGCGGCACCGCTGCCGACCGCCGAGGGTCTCGAAGCCGAACGTGCCGAGCCCGGCGCCGCACCTACAGAGTCTCTGACCCAGATGTTCGATTTGGTGATCATGAACCCGCCCTTCACGCGCAACGACATCCGCAATCGGCAGTACGACTCCGGCGACAGGCGGCCGCTCCAAGAACGCGAGATCGAGATCGCCAACTTCTTGGCGGGACCGGACGCCTTTGCTGCCGAAGCGATCGACCAGACCAGCGTGCGAACGTTCTTCTCGCCGCTAGCTGATGCGTTGCTGAAAAAGAGCGCAGGCGCCACGCTGGCTGAAGTGTTGCCTACAACCGCCCTGACAGCTGCTTCGGGAATCGCTGAACGGCGCTTTCTGGCAGACCGGCTCCAAATTGAAACGATCGTCACGAGCCACGACCCGCGGCGCGTCAGTTTCTCCGAGAACACTACGATCCATGAATCTCTGCTTGTTGCCCGGCGTTCCGGGCCGCCCCGCAAATCTACCCGGTTCATTTCACTCGCTCGCATGCCCGCCGACCCGCACGAGGCAATCTTGCTGGCAGACCTGATCAACAGAGGCGAGGCCCTAGACCGTTGGGGCACAGAGTTCGAGTGGCCTGAATACCGCGTCCGCGAGGGTGACTGGACGGCCGCGCAGTTCTACGACGGGGCGCTAGCAGAGGCAGTGCATATTCTTGAATCATTGGTCGGAATGTACTTGGTCAAAGCGTCAGATCTGTGCCGCATCGAACCGGCCGGCCGACGGGTTCGCGATGCATTTCTCGCTCCGGCAAAGCTCGGCGCAAACTCCGACCCAAGCCGTAACTCACCGAGGCAGCCAACCGCTGGCCCTCCTGGAGTCGAGTGGGCTTTCCCCCTGCTTTGGGAGCATCCGACCGAGGCACAGACTACGATGACCGCCAGATCCGACGTCTTGGGCGTTCCAAGAGCGGGAATGCGCAGATATGCAGAAGAAAAGCTAGCACCACGTGCGAACCGCCTGCTGATCGCGAACCGAATCTACACTCATCAGGTTCGGATCTCTGCGTGTTACGCCGACGAGCCTCTGCTCGGTTCGTCCTGGACTCCGGTCAAGACTTGGAATGCGAGCACAGAGGTGGAAAAGGCCCTTTGTGCGTGGTGGAATTCGACGCCGGGCGTGCTGACGCTGCTGCATGCCCGGGCACGCAAGCTGACGTATCCGCGATACGCGCTTGCATCGCTCCGCGCGCTGGTGGTCCCGGACCCTTCCGACAAATGGATTCACGTGCTTGCCGACGCATTCGACGAGACGGGTTCGGAGACGCTGCTTCCTTGGGCGAGGATGGACGTATGTGCTACGCGTAAAGTGCTCGACATGGCGGCAGCTAGAGTACTGCGAATGGACGCCAGTAGGATCGCAGACTGGAGGGCGCGGATAGCTCGCGAGCCCACCGTCTCGGGAAAGCGAGCACAGTAGGCCTTGCGCGGTCGCAGCGGATCTCGCTCGATGCTGTCCACGGCCAACTTGTCCCCGCCAAACGTCGCGGGTCCGCGTCTGGGACTCGCGCCGTTGCTTGTCGCAGACGGCAGCGATCTTGGGGCGAGGCCGACTTGTGCGACCGGCAAGTCACTGCGAAACAGGCGGCACCATTGTCAGCGCTAGAGTGTCTCACTGGCGCACTGGACGTCCAACGCTTCTATCCGGGGTAACGAATCAGGCCTCCTTTTTGATTGTTTGCCTTTTCCCCTGAAGTCACGCTCCTGAGCGCGGAACTCGCGGCCACCCAGCAGCAGGTCGAGGCTCTGCGCAAGAGCGGCAAAATGTCCCCAGAACCCGACTCCTTGTTCCACATTGGAACGTGCCCCGGCATCCAGCGAAGACCGCTCTCGATCAGGCGTGCGGTCCTGATTCGGTCGCACCCGATAGGATGGTCGGCGGGCCGGGCCGCAGATCGAATCCGCCTGCCTTCACTGGAGCCTCGGCACGGGACCGGGCTTGGATATGGTGCCGTGCTCCACAAGCCACTAGTCGATGGACTTCGACCAATGGGTAACGATTGGAGGCGGGGAGACTCCTGCTGCGGTGTTGCCGACGAAATTGCAGCTTCGGGAATGAGGCACCTGACTCTGATTGAGTCGGGCGGCGGCAAATCGTTGTGGTGGCTTCCGATTGGACCAAGGGCCTGTTCCGCGGGATGCCGCTAGCGGCTCGATAGTGGGCCTCTTCCGAACTGCAGGGCGGCTCATGGCATCAATCCGAACTCGTTTAGACTAGGGCAAATCCCATGATCCGCGTCACAGAGCAGCAAGTCCGAGAAGCAGTCACCATGCCGGAGGCCATGGATTTGGTCGAGCGGATGCTGCTGCGTTTGGCCGCGGGCCGCGCCGTCAACCACCCGCGCCGCCGTGTGGCCATGGAGAGCCGCACTCTGCTGCACTACATGGCGGGCGGAGACAACGACACCGGCTTGGTAGGTATCAAGGTCTACGCCTCGAACCCTGCCGTGGGGGCGCCCAACTTTGAAGTGCTGCTGTTCGACTCCAACACCGCACAGCTGCTGGCCGCGATCGAGGCCAACATCCTCGGTCAGATCCGCACCGGGGCCGCAAGCGGCGTCGCCACCCGCCACCTCGCAAGAAAGGACGCTTCTCGGGTGGCGATCTTCGGCAGCGGGTTCCAAGCCGAAACGCAACTCGAGGCAGTCAGTTGCGCCCGCAAGCTGGACCGAGCGCGCGTCTTCAGCCGCAAGCCCGCACGGCGTGAGGCGTTCGCTCAACGCATGGGAGAGCGGCTCGGCCTCTCAATAGCCGCCAGCGAATCGCCCGAAGAAGCCTTGGAGGGTGCCGACATCGTGATTACCGTGACGAATTCCCGCAGCCCTGTGTTCCCCGGACGCCTGCTGAGGCCGGGCACCCACATCAACGCGGCAGGCAGCAACCATGCCATGCGCCGAGAGATCGACGGGGACACGGTGCGAATGGCCTCGCTGATCGCCGTGGATTCCATGGAGCAGGCGCACATGGAAGCGGGCGATCTGACCCAAGCGGCCGAAGACGGCGTATTTGACTGGGCCGAGGCCTGCGAGCTGCCCGATGTGCTCGCCGGCAATCGTCCCGGGCGCACCAGCGCCGAGCAGATCACGTTGTTCGAGTCACAGGGCCTCGCTGTCGAAGACATTGCGATGGCCGATTTCCTGTACCGCAAGTTGCGCTAACGGCTACGATGACAGCTATGCGAGCAGCCCTGATCGCCCTGACCGGCCTGTCACTGTCGGTGGTCCCCGCGATAGGGCAGCAGGAGTGGCAGGTTCCGGACGGCGTCACTTGGCGCACCGACACGATTCTCAGCGAAGGCACGCGGCTGGCCGCCGAGATCTTCTCGCCCAGCGGCAAGGCCGGCGAAAGGCTTCCTTGCATCCTGATGGCTCATGGTTGGGGCGGAACTGCTCGCGGCCTGCGGCGCGATGCGGTTGTCTTCGCCAGAGCCGGCTACCTTGCAGTGGCGTTTGACTATCGCGGCTGGGGCAACAGCGACCCGCGCGTGATCTTGGCCGACCCGGCCCCTGACGGAAAGCCGGGCAGATTTCGGGCCGAGGTGATCGCCGTCCGCGAGGTGGTGGACCCGGTGGAGCAGGGGCGCGACTGGCTCAACGCCCTGCACTGGTTGCAGGCCGAGCCCATGTGCGATGCCACCCGCATCGGCGTCTGGGGCAGCAGTTATTCTGGCGGTCACGTGCTGTACGCCGCGGCGCACGATCGTCGCGTCAAGGCGGTCTTCAGCCAAGTCGGCGGGATGGACTCCCGCTTCGTGGTAGCCAGCGAGGAGGCGCGTGCCAAGACACTCGAAGAGGCCACCCGGCGCGCCCGCGGGCAGTTGCCTTACCCCGAGCCGGGGGCGGTTGAGGTCGGGTCCCTGCGCGGCGCGCCGATCCGCGACAAGCTGATGCACTACGCCCCCGTTGAACTGGCGCGCCAAGCATCGCACGCGGCCCTGATGTTCGTGATCGCCGAGAACGAGGAACTGTTTGACAACCGCGACCACGCGATCAAGGCGCATGCCGCGGCAACTGGGGTGAAGAAGTTGGTCACCCTGCCAGATATCAAGCACTACGGAATCTATCGCGAGGCGCGCGAGCGCGCCCAGCGACTCGCGCTCGAGTGGTTCGACGCACATCTCTAGCGCGCCTGCGGGCAGGAGACGGATTCCACCAAGTACAATGGCGGCTGTGGCAAAGTCCCGACTCGCCATCTATCCAGGCTCTTTCGATCCCATCACCAACGGCCATCTCGACCTGATCCGACGGGCGTCTTCACAGTTTGAAGAACTCGTCGTCGCCGTACTTCGACACGACAGCAAGGACGCCGAATTCCCGCTGTCCGAGCGCATGGAGATGATCCGCGATTCTGTGACCGGACTTGCCAACGTCCGCATCGCCAGCTTCGACGGGCTTTTGGTGGATTTTGCACGCCAACAGAACGCGGGCCTGATCGTGCGCGGGATCCGCGCGGTCTCCGACTACGAGTACGAGTTGCAGATGGCCCTGATGAATCGCAAGCTAGCGCCGGAGGTGGAGACCGTCTTCATGCTGCCGGGAGAGGCCTACAGCTACCTCAGCTCCCGGTTGGTCAAGGAGGTCTGCCGCCACGGCGGCGATATCAGTGATTTCGTGCCGCCACACGTCGCAGAGGCGTTGCGAGCCCGCTGTGACCGCCAGAGCGGGACAGGCTAATCTGGAATTATGGAATTCTCCGAACGCGTGGGGCGGATCAGCGAGTCCACGACCATGGCAGTCACGGCGGAGGCCGGCAGGCTGAAGCGGGCGGGCGTCGACGTGGTGGCGCTTGGCGCGGGCGAGCCGGACTTCGCGACCCCCGAGCACATCAAGCAGGCCGCCATCCGGGCCATCGAGGGCAACTTCACGCGCTATACCGCCGCCGGAGGCATTCCCGAACTCCGCGAAGCGATCGTGGCGTGGCACTCCCGCGAGTTCGGCACCAGCTATGCACCCAGCGAGTGCATAGCCACCGTGGGTGGCAAGCATGCCATCTTCAACTGTCTCGCCGCGCTGGTCGGGGATGGGGACGAGGTGATCTTGCCGGTGCCGTATTGGGTGACGTTCTTCGACGTCATCAACTACTACGGCGGAACGCCCGTAAAGGTCGAGACGAGCGAGTCGAATGCGTTCTCGCTGACCGCAGCGGACATCGAGGGCGCCCTCACAGACCGCACCAAGGTGGTCGTCGTCAACTCCCCGAACAACCCTTCCGGTGCGGTGGTGAGCCAAGCCGAGTTCGAGAAGATCCTGGCCTTGACATCCAGCCGCGGAGTGACGCTGCTGTCGGACGAGTGCTACAGCCACTTCGTCTACAGCTCGGATCCGTTCTCCATCGCGGCAGCAGCGGGGGCCAAGCCGGCCGTGGTGGTCACCGGCTCTCTCTCCAAGACGTTCGCCATGACGGGGTGGCGTCTTGGCTACCTGCTCGGACCCGCCGAGCTGATCTCTAACGTCAACAAGCTACAGAGCCACGCCACGTCCAATCCGAATTCAATCGCGCAAAAGGCCGCCGTAGAGGCTCTCACCGGCCCGATGGGGCCGGTCTACGAGATGCTGGAACAGTACCGCGCGCGCCGCGCCTACGTGGTGGCGGCGCTCAACGAGATTCCGGGCGTGAGCTGCCCCCAGCCGCACGGCGCCTTTTATGCGTACCCCAACATCAGCTGCGCCTTCGGCAAGGGCGGCGTGAACCGCGCCATGGACTTTGCCAAGAAGCTGCTCAGCGAAGAGCACGTGGCCGTGGTGCCCGGCGAGGCATTCGGCACGTCCGAGCAAGTGAGGCTGTCCTATGCGGCCTCGATGCAGGAATTGGAAGAAGGCATCCGGCGCATCCGCCGATTCATCACCGGGCTGACGTGAACCGACTGGAACCACTGAAGTTCCGCCCCGAGCTGCGCGAAAAGATCTGGGGTACGCACGACCTCGCGCCGGTCTTCGAGCAACAAGACCGCCGCATTGGCGAGGCTTGGTGCCTGCACAACGGCAGCACGGTCGCCTGTGGTCCGCTGCAGGGGCGCAGCGTCAGCTCGCTGGTCCAGGAATTCGGCGCGAGGCTGATGGGGCCGAACTGGAGCGCCGCGGTCAAGCCGCCGCACGCCAACTTGGCGTACCAAGGCATACCGCGCTCCGAGTTTCCGGTGCTCGCCAAGCTGCTCTTTGCCGCCGGGCAGCTCTCGGTGCAGACCCACCCCGCCAACGAACTGGCGCCGAACGGGCGCGGCAAGACCGAACTCTGGTACGTCGTCGCGTCGTGCGCGGGAGCGCGGCTCGGCCTCGGCCTGCGGGAGCCGCTCGAACGCGAGCAACTTGCGCGCGCCGTGGCCGACGGCACCATCGAAGGCCAGCTGCGCTGGCTGCCGGCGGTGCCGGGGGAGTGCGTGTTGGTCCCGGCCGGCACCGTGCATTGCGCCGGCGGGGGAGTCGTGTTGTGCGAGATCCAGCAAAACTCTGACATCACCTACCGACTGCACGATTACGGCAGGCCCGGACTGGACGGCGGGCCGCGCCAGCTGCAGATCGAGAACGCCATCGCCTCCGCCAAGGTGCACCTCCAGCCAGAGCCAACGCTCCCGCGCGAGATTACGAGCAGGCCCTGCTTGGTGGAGCGCTTGGGCCGTTGCACTTCGTTCGTGGCGGAATTGTTGACCTGGGAGCATCCGTTCGTCTACTCGCCCGATCCGCAGCGCTGCCACCTGCTGGCCTGCGTCCGCGGTGCGGGAACCCTGAACGGCATTCCCTTCCAAGCAGGCGATGCCTTTCTGGTCCCGGCCGAATCGGCACGCTTCCATGTGGACGGAGGGGAAGTACAGGCTGTGAGGGCGTACCTGCCCTGACACGCTACGGGCTGCAATCACTCGACCCGCTCGCCTCAGACGAGCCGGCGCTGCCAGATGCGAAGCCGGACGCTGGCGAGATCAGACTACGCCGACTCTGCCCGATCCCAAGATCGCCGCAACGACAACACCCACAGCGCCGCCGGCCCGAGCATCGCAAATCCCAAGCCCAGCGCCCCGCTACGGGCGGACAGGCCCATGTCGAGGAACTGGCCCATGCAGTAGGTCGACACAGAGGCCGTCGCCATGAACAGGCCCATGTCAGCCGCGAAGACCCTGCCGAGGAACTGGTTTTCGGTGTTGAGGTGCAGCAGGGTCGTCGAACACACCCAAACCAGCGCGGCGCCGCCGTGGGCCAGCACGAGGAAGAGTCCCGCCAGCGGCATCACCAGTGTCTGGCTGAACAACATGTAGCCGCAACCGGCGGCGAGGTAGCCCATCAAGACTGTCCAGCGCATGCTGTTCTGGCTCTTGCTGAACCGACGCCCCATCACCAGCGGCCCGAGGGTCGAGCCGGTCCCCTGAAAAGCGAACAGCACGGCCATTCCCAGCGCCGGGTCGTCCCCGACGGCGAATTCGCGGCTGCCTAGAATCGTTGTCAGGACTGCCCTCGCGCCCATGATTCCAAGCCCGAGCTTGAGCGTGAGCAACGTGGCGAGGCGCCAGTCCCTGATCATGTATAGGAAGCCCTCGGCGATCGGCCGGAAGCTGAGCGCGGCCAGCCACGACTGCTTGCGCAACCCGGCAAGGTGGCGTTCGAAGGCCCGCACGCGGAAGACGAACCAAGCCGACACCAGGAAGGTCACCGAATTCGCCAGAAAAACGAAGTGCCGCCCGAGGTATGCCACCGCCACCCCGCCCAGCGCGGCTCCCATCGTCACGGAGAGTGACCACGTTGTAGAACCGAGGGCGTTTGCGGTGGGCAGATCCTCCCGCTCGACCAGGCTGGGCAGAATCGCGCTGCGCCCGGCCTCGAAAAAGGCAGCCGTGCCAATCTCCAGCGTCAGCAGCAGGTAGAGCCACGGCAGGTCTTCCTGGCGGTTGATCAGCAGCATGCAAAGGACCAGGACGGCGCGGACCAAATCGCTGCCCAGCATCACCTTGC
Organism: Bryobacterales bacterium; assembly: GCA_965207255.1. Classification (GTDB taxonomy): domain Bacteria; phylum Acidobacteriota; class Terriglobia; order Bryobacterales; family UBA6623; genus VXMF01. The sequence continues at coordinate 6,781,799 of OZ242276.1, forward strand.
GGCGACTCAGGCGGTCGTTGACCGCGCCCGCCGTCGGGCCGAGCAGCATCATGGGCAGGATCTGCAGGATCACAGCCCACGCCACGAGCTCTGCGCGGCCGCTCAACTCCAAGATCATGGAGTAGATCGCAACCGAATAGAACCAATCGCCCGAGCCGCTGATCAGTTGCGCGATCCAGACCCTGCGAAAGTTGGGCGAGCGCCTCAGCAGTTGCGCGTAGCCGCGCAGAGAGACCTGGGACGCCACTTCCGCAGACTCACGCCGAATACAGCCCGGTGCGTTCCTTGGCCAACCGGACTGTCTCAGCGGCGATGGGCGCGACGCGCTCGGCACTGTTCCGCAGCACAGCGCTGAGATGCGTGCGGTCGCCCATCAACTCGTTGTAGCGCTGTTGGATCGGCTCCAGCTTCGAGCTGATCATCTGGCTAACCTCGCTCTTGAGCGCGCCGTAGCGCATGTCCGCAAAATGAGTCTGCATCTGCCCGTCGCTCCAGTCGCTGAAGGCTTGGAAGATCGTCAGCAAGTTGGCGACGCCCGCCCCCGGATTGGCCCAGTTGACCGCGGGCTGGGAGTCGGTCACCGCCCGCCCGATCAACTTCTTCACCCGCCCCGGCGGATCGAGCAGGCTGACCGAGTGGTTGGGCGAGTCTGTCGATTTGCTCATCTTCTTGGTGGGGTCGTCCAGACCCATGATCCGAGCCCCCACCGTCGGCAGTTTGGTCTCGGGCACGACGAAGGTCTTGCCGTACAGCTTATTGAACCGATGCGCGATGTTGCGCGTCAATTCCATGTGCTGCGATTGGTCGTCTCCCACCGGAACCGCTTTGGCTTGGTACAGCAGGATGTCCGCCGCCATCAATACGGGGTAGACGAAGAGCCCGGTGCCGACCGAATCTTGGTTCGAGTCGGCCTGCTGTATCTTGGCCTTGAACTGCGTCATGCGATTGAGCCAGCCGAACGGGACCGTGCAAGTGAAGATCCAGGCTAGTTCGACGTGGGCGGGGATTTGCGACTGGACAAAGACCGCCGAATGCTCCGGGTCCAGACCGGCCGCGAGGTACAAGGCAGCCACCTGCTCGCAGCTCTCGCGCAGGGCTTTGGGATCTTGCGGGAGCGTGATTGCGTGCTGGTCTACGATGCAGAAGATCGGCTCGTAGTCGTACTGGATCTCCGCCCAGTTGCGCAGCGCACCCAAGTAGTTGCCGATGTGCAATGCACCGGTGGGCTGCATGCCCGAAAAGATCCGCGGCTTCATGAATCGACGGGGAATTCCCATTCTATCGCTTGGCGTTGGCTGCTCATGCGCAGAGCTCTGCGCGACCCCAGAGGCATGCACAGGGGCCGCGCAGCCGACAGTCGGCCTCAATTGACTGTAGATCCAACACCGCCCGGCCCGACTCGATGCGGATGGGCGCCCGCACTTGCGTTCAGGACGCGGGCCCGCTGGCCCGAATTCCACCGTTCTGCGACCCGCCTGATGTAGAATGGTCACGGACACGCCATACTGAGACTGGAGGCTTACCGTCGCGCTGGCAGCCTCCGGCTATCCGGCCAGATCGTGGACTTCGACCAGCTACACACTTTCCTCGAGATCGTTCGCCTCAACAGTTTTTCCAAGGCGGCTAAGACTTGTTATCGCACTCAGCCTGCCATCAGTGCTCAGATCCGCCAGATGGAGCAGGAGTTGGGCACGCAGCTATTCGACCGCTTCGGCAGCCGCATTACGCTGACGGTTGCCGGCCGCACTTTCGCCGAGTACGCAAGGAACATCCTCGACCTGCGCCGCCAAGGATTCGACGCGGTGCGCGAACTCGAGCAGGTGCCCAAGGGCGAGATGAGCATCGCCGCCAACGAGGCGACCTGCATCCACGTCCTGCCGGGCGTGTTCGCCCGCTACAAGGAGCAGTTCCCGGAAGTGCGGATCCAAGTCGTCCGCGCCTACGGCGCCGATACCATCGACTCGGTGGTGGACAATTCCGTGGACTTCGGCGTGACGCAGCTGCCGCTGCAGGAGAAGAAGCTCGAAGTGGTCCAGATCTACTCGGACGAGATCCGGTTGATGACCAGTTCCAACCACCGGCTTGCGCGGAAGAAGACGATCGGACCGGAAGAGATTGTGGCGGAGGACCTGCTGCTGCCGAAGGCGGGACGCACGCGGACCCGCATCGACGAATACCTGGACCCCTACGAGGATAGGGTGCGGATCTCGATGGAACTGGAATCGAGCGAGATGCAAAAGCGCTTCACCGAGGCTGGCCTCGGCGTGACCTTCATGGCCGTGACGAGCGCCCGCGAAGAGCTCGTGTCGGGACGCCTGAGGGCCATTCGGCTGCTGCCGTTGCCGATGATCCGGACGATCGGGCTGATCTACCGCAAGGACAAGGCCCTGTCGCTGGCGTCTCTGGGTTTCATCAAGCTGGTGAGCGAGTTTGCGGCCAAGACCGGCCTCGGCATGCCAGCTGTGAGGAGCGCTTCATGAAGTGGGTCATGAAGACCTCCCGCCTCATCGTCGGGACAGATGATGGGACCCAGGCCTACCGCTCGCTGAAGCAATGTCCGCCGGAGGTTCTGAGCCGCTTCAAGAACAGCACGGCCGGCCCTAACGCCTGCACCATCGTGATCACCAACCGCGAAGCCCTCGAGGCGATTCGCAGCCGAGCGATTGAGGCACCCGGCAACATCGAACAGGCCGAGCAGCCCGAAAAGCCCGAGGAACAGGCCCGCGAGAAATTCACCATGCCACGATGGCAAGTCCTGGCAGGTAGCGTGCTGGCCGCGGCGGCCGTGCTCACCGGCCTGCTGGTGTGGGCGATGCATAGCTGAGCGCGGCTAGAAGCCTGCCTCGGGCGATCCCTCAGAGTTAGCACAGAGATTGGCGGCAGTGCTAACCCGGGTGCGGCAACCACCGAACCTGGGGGTAGCCAATTCACAGTTCAGGAATGGCGCGAACAATCTTCATGGATGGCGTGCGAGCCCTGCGCGGGGAAGGCGACGCCGGCCCGGTGCGCTGGCAGCAGGGAAATAGGCACGTCGCCCGAAGCAACCGACGCTGCCACGGTGTCTTTTCGCAAGCCTCGACGCAAGTCTGAGGCTATGTCGATGAAGGGCTCGAACGACCGCTACAGATTGGAAGGCTCGCGTCCGGCCGGTTGAGCATCCGTATTGCACCTCGGAGTGATATCATGATGGCACCATCATGATGGCGAGGACCCAGATATCGTTGACATCGGAACTGCTCGCGCAGGCTCGTGCGCGTGCGGCCGAGCGCGGAGTCTCGTTAGCCGAATACATTCGCCGACTTGTGGCGCGAGATCTAATCGAACCGCCCCGAAGCGTTGACCGTTCTCTGGTCTTCGATCTCGGTTCGGCCGGAGGAAGCGATATCGCCTCGGAAAAGGATCGGATGATTGCGGACGCGATGAGCGCCGGGAAACGCCGCCACTCCGACAAATCATGAGTGTCTTTGTGGACAGCTCGGCTTGGTATGCCGCCGCCGATAGGGGAGACCGGTGCAACGCCGCCGCAAAGGGCCTGCTCCAGACGCCCGAGACTTTGGTCACAACTGATCACGTTCTGATCGAGACTTGGCGCCTCATACACCACTTCATCTCCGCCCACGCAGCGGAAAGATTTTGGGGCGGCCTGCGCAGCGGTGTCGCAACCATCGAGCAGACGACCAGCGCGGACCTCGAAGCCGCGTGGTCGATCGGAGAACGTTTCCCTGACCAAGATTTCTCACTTGTTGATCGCACATCCTTTGCGGTCATGGAACGGCTCGGCATCTCGCGCGCTATCTCGTTCGATAGCGACTTCGCGGTTTTTCGGTACGGACCCAACCTCAGGAACGCGTTCGAAGTGCTGCGATGAGGGATCGTTCCTAGGTCACGTGCCCAGTTGCGCGTGGCAATCCGCACGAGCTCATCGATTCGCCGGGCGGACCTGAGCCCCGGCCAGTGCAGCAGTGGCACTTCGAGGTGCGCCCCGGCCGACAGGGTCGCGGCTTTCTCGACTCACCGGGTGTGCCAACTCAAGCCTCGCCGGGATGCTCTCTGCTCTACATTGATTCAAATCGGCCGTGACGCACCGTCGCCAGCCGCCGGGTGCAAGCGCGCCTGACGGGAACCAAGACTATTGCCTCAACTGCCGGCGTGGTGGCTAGAGCCTTGCCCTCTCAACGTCGTAGGATGGGATAGTCATGCGCTTAGTTTCCGTACAAACCTCCGCTGGCGCGCAGTTCCCGGGCGCGGTCGTCGGCAACGATATCTATGACCTCTCTGCAATTTGCCCGGACATCCCGAGCTTCCTGCGCGATCAAGAGCAATCGATCTCGGCTGCGCGGAGCTTGATCGCCGGGGCAGAGCCGGTCGCGAAATTCGACGAGGCCAAGCTGTGCTCGCCGGTGCCCCGCCCCGGCAAGTTCATCTGCATCGGCCTCAACTACCGGGACCATGCCATCGAGTCCGGCATGGAGATTCCCAAGATCCCGGTAGTGTTCACCAAGTACGACAACGCGGTGTGCGGCTGTTGCGAGCCCATCGTGCTCCCGGCGGCCTCGAGCCAAGTGGACTATGAGGCAGAACTGGCCTTCGTGATCAAGAAGCAGGCCAAGCACGTCAAGGCCGGCGACTGGCGGGAGTATGTGGCGGGCTACACCTGCGTGAACGACGTTAGCGCGCGTGACTTCCAACTCGCCACCTCGCAATGGACGATCGGCAAGACATTCGATACGTTCGGGCCGATGGGACCGTGCCTGGTCACCGCGGACGAGATCGAGGATCCGGGAAAGCTCCGGATCTGGCTCGAGCTCAACGGCGAGATCATGCAGGATTCGAACACCGCCCAGCTGGTCTTCGGCATACCCGAGCTGCTGGAATACCTTTCGGCGGTGATGACATTGAACACCGGAGATGTCGTCTCCACCGGGACGCCGCCGGGTGTCGGCATGGCCCGCAAGCCACCCGTCTACCTCAAGCCGGGCGACGTCTGCAGGGTGGGGGTCGAAGGTGTCGGCGTGCTGGTCAACGAATGCGTCGCAGAAGGCGCCTAGCTACGGTTAGGGGCCTTGCTGCCGGCCTGACCATCGGCACGATCACGGCCGCCGAGCGGCGGCGACCCGGGCATTGGCCCTGGCCAGAGCTTTCTGAGCGCGGTCCACGTCAATCTCGAACGAGGACAGCCGCAGGCGCTCGTCAGCGCGTTCGAGCGCTTTGAGGGCGCGCTCGGCATCGATTTCGTCAGATCGCTCCGCCCTCTCGGCGAGGACACGGACGCGATCGGGGAGTATTTCAACAGCCCCGCCATCGATAGCCAGATGTTGTTCTCGGCCTTGCTCGATTGCATATGTCAGCACGCCGGTACCCACTTCAGCAAGCAATGGCGCGTGCCCGGGCAGGACGCCCGCATATCCAGTGGTGAGTGGCAGTTGGATGGAAACGGCATCCTGGTCGAGAACAAGCTTGTCCGGGACGGCGACTTCCAAGCGTATGGTGTTCTGGTGCATCAGGATCGCTCTGGAGCAGAACACGGCCCTCCCCTCGGGGCGAGTGTCCGCAACATATAGGGCAGCGCGCCATCCGGCCGACGCTAACCCTTAGTGTAGCGTGAGTGCCCGACTGGGCTTCACGAGACCAGCAGACAAGCGAGCACGGGAACCGGAGTGGAGCGCCGCGCTCCAGATCGCGTGTGGCGAGATTGCTAGGATAGGCGCGACCCGAAGCCCCTCAAGGTCGTCCAGCGCTATGCCCCGTCACCTCCTGTTCACCATCCTGATCGCAACAGTTCCCATGGTCGCGGGATCTGCCGAGCTTCCCACCGCTGATCCGGAATCAGTCTGGATGTCATCAGCGCGACTCGAACGAGTCGACGCCTGGCTGGCTGGGGTGGTCGAATCCAAGCAGGCCGCGGGATTCGTCACCCTCGTCTCGCGGCACGGCAAGGTAGTGCACCATCGGGCCACGGGCGCCAGGGGCATGGCCGTGCCCGACGCCATGCCGCTCGATGCGTTGTTCGACATCGCTTCGATGACGAAGCCGATCACGGCCGCGGCCGCGCTGATGCTGCTGGAAGAGGGGCGGTTCACGCTTGGAGAATCCGTGTCCAAGCATCTCCCCGAATTCGCGGACCCGAAAGTCGCCACGGCAGAAGGCGGCGTGGCCCCGGCCAAGCGGACGATGACCATACGGCACTTGTTCACCCACACGTCCGGCGTACGCGACCCTCGCGGCCGGGCCGAGACCTACGCCTTCCCGACGATGGCAGCCTACATGGGCGAGTTCGCGAAGCTGCCGCTGCAAGCCGAGCCGGGGACCAAGTGGATCTACGGAGACTCGCTGGACGTGCTGGGCTACCTCGTGGAGCGAGTCGCTAGCCAAGGGTTGGACGCATTCCTGCAAGAGCGGGTCTTCGACCCGTTGGGCATGGCGGACACCCACTATTGGCCGCCAGCAAGCAAGCAGCACCGCCGGGCGGCGTTGGTGGTTGACGGCAAGGACGATCCTACGCGCGCATCGCGGGAACCGCCGGAGGCCGGACGGTCGAAAACGTTCATCTCCGGCGCGAGCGGCTTGCACACGACAGCAGCCGACTACTGGCGCTTCTGCCAAATGCTGCTCAACGGCGGCGCACTCGCGAACAAGCGCCTGCTGGGGCCCCGCACGGTCAGTTGGCTGGCGCAGAATCATCTCGAGGCCGGGACGAACTTCAGGCCGGGGCTTGGATACGGGCTAGGAGTCGCAGTCGTCACGGACCGAGGCAAGCTTGACTACCCGTATTCGGACGGTTCGTATTACTGGGGCGGATCCCAAGGCACCGTCTTCTGGATCGACCCGAGCGAACAGCTTGTCGGCATCCTGATGGTACAGGTGCGGCCCGGCGGCGCCCTCAAGCTGCGTGAAAAGTTCGCGGCTCTGGTGTACTCGGCGATCCTGGACTGATGGCGTGCCCGGTGTGCCGACACGTTCGGTGCATGGGGGAGTAGCGAGCCTGTCGCATGCGCAGCAGAGCCGGTCATCCGTGATACGCTTGGCTGCGAAATGGTCACAGTACTGGACGGGGGGATGGGGCGAGAACTCATCCGCAGAGGAGTAGCGCTGCGTTCTGGCCTCTGGTCGGCGAAAGCGCTCATCGACGCGCCCGAAACCGTGGTTGAGGTGCACCGCGACTTTGTCGCAGCCGGTGCTCGAATCATCATTACGAACAGCTATTCGTGCGTGCCCAGCTACTTGGACAAGACAGGTCAGGGGCACCGCTATGCCGAATTGGCCGGGCTGGCCGGGCAACTCGCGCGCGAGGCCGCAGACGGATCGCGAGAATCCGTCTTGGTGGCGGGGGGCTTGCCTCCGCTCGGAGAGAGCTACCGGCCTGACTTGGTGGTCGAGGATTCCGAGGCGCGGCCGATCTACGCGGCACTGGCACGGGAGTTGCAAGCGCACGTGGACATGTTCCTGTGCGAAACCATGTCCAGCATCCGCGAATCGCGCAATGCCGCCGAGGCAGCGCTAGCGGCGGGAGCCGGCCGCGGGCTTCCTGTATACGTTTCTTGGACGCTCGACGAGCGTCCCGGAGCGGGCCTTCGCAGCGGCGAGAGTGTCCGGGACGCCCATGCGGCGCTGGCGGATCTGCCCTTGGCGGGATTCCTGTTCAATTGCACGCATTCCGACGCAATCGAAGCGGGCATTGAGGAGATCCGAGAATTGACCGACCTGCCCACCGGCGGCTACCCAAATCGCTTCAACGTACCAAAGGGCATTACCCTCGATGGCGATCTGTCAGTGACGGAGAGGGAAGACTTCGAGACTGAACAATTTGTGTGCGCAGCACGGCGATTCATCGAACGAGGTGCCAGCTTGGTGGGTGGGTGCTGCGGAATCGGCCCCGAGGACATAGCCTCTCTGTCGACCCATCTGTCTCGGAGCGGCACGCTGGCGGAATGAGAGCCACTGAGCTGAGTGTCAAGATCGGTCGGGTGACGCTTCGTCTGTCCAGAACCTGATGATGGTAAGTCGGGCCCTTTCCATGGACGCCGTAATCCAATGGAGCGCAGCGCTGGCCGGGGCTACCGGCGGAACACGGGTGGTCTCAACGTGCGGGCACCTCGGCAGGTTCCGTTGTGCCGTGCTCACGGCGCTAATTCTCTTCCCAACTTCGGCATTCAGCGATGCTAACCGCCAGACGAGTTTCCTCTTTCGAAGCGGGTTTTGGATCAATCTTCATCATTTTCTCTTCCAGCTTTCGGTCGAGCCGGCGGCGGACGATCAGGCTGCTCAAACTGCGCTCTCTGTCGACCAGGCCAGAGATTGGTCAAGAGCGCTCAAGTACTACAGGGAAGCGTTCGCTAGCAAGGACTTGCTCCGACGAGACATGACGGTGATCAAGAACGCTCTCGGGGACGCTGCCAATAGGAACTCGCTCGATTCGGCTGGCTTGGACTCCAAGCTCATCGGGGCGCTCGAAATGGCTGCGCCGGTGTACCGCGCCATCTGGTGGACGGGGCACGATCGAGGTAACCGCTCGCGGATTGATGAGTTGCTTCCCCTCGTAGCACGGCACGAGGGCAGCCTGAAGGACCACCTCTCAGGCATCTACAAGACCGAGTGGCCCGATGCAAGGATTCGAACCGATGTCGTAATTCACGCGAACTGGTCCGGCGCTTACACAACGCTGTATCCGACTAGGATCACGATTTCTAGCGAGGACTCGACGCAGTCGCCGCAGGAGGGCCTGGAAATCCTGTACCACGAAGCTTCCCATGCGCTAATCGGCAAGGTCCGGGTATCCATCGGCGAGCGAAGTCGCCTTCTCGGAAAACTGCTTCGCCGGAAGTCTTTATGGCACGCCGTCCTCTTCTATTCGACCGGAGAGATCGTTCGCCAGCACATTCCCGGCTACACGCCTTACGCGATCAAGTATGGGCTTTGGGAGCGGGCTTGGCCTGATCACCTCGGTGTGCTCGAAACCGAGTGGAAGCCGTACTTGGACGGAAACCGGGAATTCGACGCCGCAATAAGCGCACTGGTCGACGGACTCGTAGTCGACCCCTGAGGTCTGCCAAGACAGCCGATGCTGGACGACCGTACCAGTTCAATTCCCATTCCAAATTCCATTGGCAGAATGCGCGATCATGTAAGCAGCCCGGCACTGCGGCGAACTCGCAAACACACAAGGACATTTAGATGGCACATCAACTTTCGAGACGGTACTTTTTCTTCGGCAGCCTGCTGGCTGGAGCGGTTCCAACCGGCGGCTACGGGACCGTCGCCTCGCTCAAAGCTCTGGGGTACAAGTCTCCGAACGAAAAGCTCAACATAGCCTCGATCGGCGCCGGCGGCCGGCCGGCGCTCGTGATGAATCAGTGCGAGACACAGAATATCGTGGCCTTCGCCGACGTGGACTGGGATCGCGGGGCCGAAGGGCTCGCCTACTGGTCGAAGGCTGCAAAATACAAGGACTATCGAGTCATGCTCGAAAAGTCCGGCAAGGACATCGATGCCGTCGTGGTCGGCACTCCCGACCACATGCACGCCACTTGCGCGTTAGCCTGCATGCAGGCTGGCAAGCACGTTTACGTCGAAAAGCCACTCACTCGCACGGCTTGGGAGGCGCGTTTCCTCAAAAAGGCTGCCGCAAAGTACGGCGTCGCGACCCAAATGGGAAATCAAGGCTATTCCCATGACGCAACGCGTGTTGCCTGCGAGATCCTGTGGTCGGGCGAAATCGGCGATGTGACCGAGATGCACGCTTGGATCCGGCCTGCGATCTGGCCGCAGGGCATGCCCGCCGTTGCCGCTCCGAGCGCTGTGCCTGAGACGCTGGACTGGGATCTCTGGCTGGGCGGTGCCGCCGAACGGCCGTTCACAGCCGGTGACGAAAACTACCGGCAGTTCGCGCGGGAACGCGGCGAGAAACTCGGTCGAGTACGGATTCCGGCGAGACCCGCGGCGACACGCGCGCAGGGTTCTGGAGATGAGAATGAGCGCCCGCCACGGCCGCGAGGGGGCGGGTTCGACACGTCAAAATTCGGCTTCTATCTTCCGTTCAACTGGCGCGGCTTCCACGACTTCGGCTCCGGGCTGATCGGCGACTGGGGCATTCACATCCTTGGGCCGGCAAACTGGGGGCTGCAACTGGGACCCGAAAGCCTGGTCAGTGTAGAGTGCGTCGACAAAGACTCTTCACCTCCGTTCACGTTCCCGGACGAACTCACGCTGCGGTACGATTTCGCGGCGCGGCGCAACATGCCGCCGGTTTCTGTCTATTGGTACAACACAGCCGGCGACGCCTATCTTCCGGAGGGCATGACGGCAGCGCAGGCGCGCAAGGTCGATGGCCAGGGACCGCAAGTCGGCCCGAGACGGGGCGGGCGCGGCGGAGGGTTTCCCGGATCACCGCAGAACAGCGGCTACAACTGCATATTCGTGGGCTCCAAGGGGTATCTCGGCACCAACGGCCGCGGCGAAGGCGTCGGACTGCTGCCGGGTTCTAGGTGGGCCGAGTACGAGTTGCCGACGGCGTATCTGTCGCGCTCTCCCGGGGCTTCCACCGGCAGCAACACCACCGCGCATGTGAATGATTGGATTCGCGCTTCGAAGGGCGGGGCGCCGGCTTGCTCCAACTTTGACCTGGCCGCGCCATTCACGGCGTGGTTGGTGCTCGGAGCAGCCGCTGCCCATTTTGATGGCAAGCTCATGTGGGACAACGAGGCGGGCGAGTTCAGCAACAACAAGGAAGCGAATCAGTGGGTGAAGCCTCAGTTCCGCAAGGGATGGGAGCTGAGCTTATAGCCAATCGTCCGGGCACCTCGGACACCGGCGACGCCGTTCCTCGCACTACGCTCAGGATTGGCAGTTCCGGCTGCGATTCACACGCCAGCGGGCGGCGAATCTGCTAGCTATCGGCTGCGACGCGCTCTCATCACCGACGCACGTTGACATCAGGCTTGTCGGAAAAACACATTTCCAAGCCACCTCACTGGCCGTGGCGCCCACACACAGCGCAGCAAGCAAGCGACAAGAACTCAGGTCGCTGGGTCGGCCTGCCCTGCCCTGCTGGCTGAGCGCTGTTCATTCCCACTCAGGAATTGCTCGATCGAGTTTGCGTAATACCGCAAGATGCTCTCAGCATCGGCACGAGCGCGGTACAAGCCGCCCTGCTCGTCAACGAAGCGACGCAACAGTAGCGTCCGCAGCCCAACCGAGATCGCGTAATCCCGGTCAGCCCGGGGGATGTGGACATAGGCGTTAGACTGCTGCACCTCATCAATCAGGTCTTGCACCTGCGCCTTGATCTCCAGAACGCTGAGCGGTTTGCCCAGCTGACGCACGAATACGGTGGCAACCAAGGGAACCGGCAAGACCGGGATCGCGGCCGCTACCGATTCAAGCAGTTCGCCACCGAGCTGCTGTACCGCCACTCTGCGGGATTCCGAATCCAGCGAGCGGAAATCGATTCCTCGCTCCCGGGTGTACGCTCGCATGGAAATGGGCGACCCGAAGTTCACGCAGGCATAGCCGAACCGGAACCAGCCGCGTCTCAGCATCAAGCTAATATTCCGAGCTACGAACCGGAAGAAGTTGAACGCGACCCGCGCCTTGCTAGGCGGGGCAAGTTCTGTTCCAAGGTCTGCGATAAGGGAGCGATCCTCCAGCACACGGTCGTAGTTCAGTCCGACCGGTATGAAGACCAGATCACGTCGGCCGCATGGATCAAAATCGGACACCATGTACGAGATCAAGCCGAGTTTGGGCTCGCATAGGCGACCGTCACGGCTCAGCCCGCCCTCGGGATAGACCGCCTGCACAACTCCGCCCTCCGCCGCCATCTGCACGTACCTCGCGAGCACCTGGCGATAGAGCCGGTTGTCAGAATGGCGCCGGACAAAGTACGCCCCAAGCGAGCGAATCAATGCCGTGAGCGGCCAGACTCGAGCCCATTCGCCAACTGCATAGCTGAGCGCGGTTCTGCTCGCCACCATGTAGGCGACGATCACGTAGTCCATGTTGCTGCGATGGTTCATTACGAACACGATGCTGGCGTCGGGTTCGATCCCTGCGAGCGCTTTGTCATCGACATAGCCCAAGCGCACGCGATACAGGAATTGCGCGGTCCTGTGCGCCACGCGATAGGCAACGCGAAAGTAGGCATACGCGTTGAACGATGGCACGATCTCCCGGGCGTAGCCTTCCACATCGCGCAACAGCTCGTCAGGCGACTGGCCTGTTTCCCGGGAGCGATCGGCGACTGCTGCGAGCACGGCAGGATCATTCGCTAGCCGGTCGACTAGCACCCTTCTCCTAGTGCGATGAAACGTCGGAATGCCAAGTTGCAAGCGTGAGTTCAGTTGGTCAACCACGCGGTTGACCCGACCGCGGATCAACTTGCGGATACACGGGATCACGATGCGGTCGAGAACGGCCCATGACGCGAGAATCGCCAGGATTGCCGCCAGCCATGCCGGAATTGAGATTGCCTCTGTCATACCTTCAGCGAGCACACGCGAAACAAGCTGCCAAGCCGCGGTACCAGCCTTCCCTGCCCTAGAGTGCCATCGACAGTCCTAGTGCAGCCCCCTCATCTGAGACCAACATGCTACCGCTTGGTGCAACTTGTCCCGCGTCACGAGGCACAGGCTGAGCGGGTGCCGCGTGGCCCGGAATCGTGCCTAAACTGGGTAACCAAGGCCGTTCAAGGCTAGCCATTGCTTACAGCAGCAATGACGACCCTCAGCAGCTTGAATCGGCGTGAGTTCCTAGGCACCGCTGCGGTGGGCAGTGCGGTCTTGGGGGCGGGTCCCCTATTCGGCGCACGCGCCACTCCAGAGACCTTGGTCGCTCAGCTTCACCAAAGCCTTACCCCCGAACAGGCCGAGACGGTGGTTCTGCCGTTTGACAGTCCGTTGCGTTCGCGGGTGGAGAACAACTGGCACATCACCGACGCGCGGGTAGGCCGATTCTTCAATCCTGACCAGCAGGCGCTGATCGAACAGATCTTCATGGAACTGCACGCGCCGGAGTTTGCCGACTCCCTCAACCAGCACATCAGAGACGACTTCGGCAGCGTTCGAAACCTGTCCGTGGCGCTATTCGGAAAGCCCGGCTCGGGAAAGTTCGAGTTCGTCATCACAGGCCGCCACTGCACTGCCCGCTGCGACGGAGATTCCGTTGAGGGCGCCGCTTTCGGGGGACCTATATTCTACGGCCACGAGGGCGAGCAGTTCTACGAGAAACCGACACACCCCAACAACGTGTACTGGTTCCAAGCGCAGCAGGCCAATGAAGTGTTCCGTGCGCTCGACGGCAAGCAGCGGGCGCTGGCCCTGCAGCCAAGGGCCCCTCGGGAGCGAAGCGTGTACACGGTCGAGCCATCGTCTGATCCGGACGGCCTGCCAGTCTCGGAGATGTCCGCGGACCAACGCCAACTCGTGAGCCGCACGTTGAGTGACCTGCTCTCGCCGTTCCGCGAGAGCGACCGGGACGAGGCGATGCGTCATATCGAGGCGGCAGGGGGCCTGGAAGAACTGACGATGGCCTTCTACCAGAACCAAGACATCGGCAACGACGGCGTGTGGGACGTTTGGAAGCTGGAGAGCCCCACGATGGTCTGGTATTTTCGCGGATCGCCACACGTGCATGTCTGGGTCAACGTCCAAGAGAACCCGGGCTGGAAGGCCCCTGACGGCTCCTCGAGCAGTTGGTGGCAGGGCATCTTCGGCGCCTAGACACGGTCTAGGCAAAGGTTCAGCGACCTTGCAATTGCACTAGTGCCCTCCTAGCGGCGGCATGCTCCGGCTGGCGTTCCAGCAATTGTCGAAGCACCTGCCTGGAACTCTCGTAGTCGCCCCGGTCCGCATGGATGCGCGCCAAGTTCATGTACGAAGTCTCGAATTCCGGCACGCGCTCGATACCGAAGCGCAGGGCGGCGATGGCATCGCCAACCTGTCCCAACTGGACGTACAAGATCGCAAGGTTGTTGATGGCCTCGATGTGATCGCGCTGGTTCTCGATGGCCTGCTGGAAGAGCGTGCGGGCTTCGTGCAAGCGCCCCTGCTTGGCCAATACCAGACCGAGCTGGTTCGCAGCCTCGGCATCACCGGCTTCTAGGTCCAAGGCCCGGCGCAGCAACCGCTCCGCTTCCGGCGAATCGCCGAGACGGCTCCGCGCCTGAGCCGCATTGATCAGCGCGTACGGAAGATCCGGGTTGAGATCCAAGGCTCGTTGAAAGTGCTCAGAGGCAGTCAAGAAGTCCTCTTGGGCCATGGCTAGGCCACCTAGGTTATTCCAAAGCTGGGGCGAGTCGGAGTTGATAGATTCCGCCCGCTTGAGCGATGTCTCGGCTTCCGCAAGATTGCCCGCCTGGAGTTCGATCTGCCCGATGGCCAGCCAGGCTTTGAAGTTGCCCCAAGGCATCCTGGCCGCTTCACGCAAGTAAGGCAGAGCAAGCCCCGGATAACCTGCCTGCAAGAAGGCGGATCCCATGCGGAAGTGGTTCCTGCTTCCAGAACTGTTGTAGTAGCGGCCGTTGAATGGCAGGTACGCTCCCCTCGTCCTGGCACGCAGGCGTTCGTAGTCGTCTTGAAGCGTTGCCTGGTCCGGCACACTCGGATAGATCTTGCAAGCCCTGCCCAACGAGTCGATCAGCAGCACCAGCGGCAGCCGAAGTCCCGTGCGGTAGTCGAACAAGTACCTTCTGAAGATCGCGAATGCGGCGACTCGGTCTGGCGACGCGGCGCTCAAGTCAACGACTTGGAACGGCACGGACAAAGGAGCGTCCTCCAGTCCTCCATCCGTCAGGATCAGAAACCCTCGCTCGGCGGTCTCTGGCAGCGGCACGGGGTCCATCAGCCATGTCGGTTCGAACACGAGACGGTTGTCGGGAATGATCGGCTGTTGAGGCGCAGACGGAATCCTCGCAGCCTCAAGGCGAGCCCGGCCGAGTTCGATTTCACCCTCGCGAATGCGGAAGCGATGTCCCGCCGACAAGTTGTCGAACGCCTGTTCATCTCCTGACGGCCACAGAACCGTGACCTTGAGGGCGGCCTGCCGCTCGCCCAGTCCGAAGCACAGGCGCTTGGTGTGCTGGGAAACGTAGCCGGACCCGGCCGACAGCGACTGCGCGCAGATGCCGTCTTCGGTCTCAACTTTCACGATCGCCCCGATCGCGTCGCGATTGGAGCGGGTGCCTTCCAACTCGATCACCAAGCGGTTGCGATCCGGCGCCGACTGATTGCGGAAGGCCATCAGTTGCGGGCCTAGTCGACTCTTCAGCAGCAAGTCAGGAGATCCATCGCCGGTGAGGTCGGTCACCGCGAAGGCCCGGCTGTCGGCGGGCAGGTCGAGGCCCGAGATTCCAGAAACGTCTCGGTATTGGCCGCGCCGACGAGCATAGAAGACATTGGGCTCGTTGCCGTTCCAGCTGAAGTCTTCGCGGATCATTTGATTCAGGCAATTCCAGCCCGTCTCGTAGTCGGGTACGGGCGTGGTGTCGGAGGCGGACTGGGCTACGACGCGACGCCAGAAAAAGCTGCACAGGTCCTTTTCCGGCGAATGCGTGATCATGCCGGCGGTGACAAGAATTTCGGGCGTGCCGTCCAGATCGAAGTCGAAGGCATCGCCGGACCACGACCAGCGGCCCATCTCCACCCCTTCCGTGTCACCGGCGTACTCGAACGATCCGTCGCCGCGATTGCGGTACAGCGAATTGCCCTTCGTGTGCCCGTGGAATGATTCCCGCGAGGCGCCGTCCCGGATCGGTCCGAACTCAGGGTCTCGGGCCACTCGCTGTCCAGCGGCTGTCCACATGTTCGTGACGTACAGGTCCAATCGGCCGTCGCCGTCGTAGTCGAACCAGGCCGCGCTCATGCCCGGACCAACGTCCTGCACGCCCTTCTCTTCGGCGATGTCCCTGAATCGTCCGCTCGCGTACTTGTAGAGATTATTCCGGCCAAAGTCGTTCGCAACGTAGAGCTCTGGCCAGCCGTCCTCGTCGTAGTCGCACCACGCAGCCGCAAAGCTGTAGCGGTCGTTGTTGTCGCCAAAGCCCGACTCCTCGGTTACATCCACGAAGGAGCCTTCCCCGTCGCTGCGCAACTCGTTGCGGAACAAGAAGTTCGGCGGCCCGTTCTCCGCATCATGATAGGGCGAGGGATAGCGGTATTGATCCTCGCTTTGGAAGTACAGATACGAGCACAGGTACAGGTCCACCTTGCCGTCGCGATCGTAGTCAGCGGCCGCCATGCCCGCAAACGTACCCTGGGCCTGTTGCTTGAAACGGAAAGCGTTCAGGCGATAACGAAATCGTCCAGATCCATCGTTGAGGAACAGCAGCGGCCCGGCGGACGTGAGCACGACCAAGTCTTGGACGCCGAGGTTTCTAAGGTCGAGGAGCAGTGCTTGGGCGGTGTTGTCCAGGACTCCGACGCCCGCCTCCTCGGTTATGTCCCTCCAGATCCCGTCGGCCGTACGGCTGTAGAGCCGATTGGGCAATCCGCCCGGCTGGCACACGTACAGCTCGTCCCATCCGTCACCGTCGATGTCGCCGACCGCCACTCCTTGGTTGCCGTAGATCCCGATACCGGAAGCGGAATCCAGCCTTGACCTCCAGTAGGGAATGCCCTTGGCGAGTTGGTCGCGAAACGAGTCGAGGTGGCCGAACAGCTGCGCCGTAACGTCCGCGAACAACGGCTGCGGGGACCGCGCTAACGTCTCGGCGATCGGCTCGAACCGGGCCAGCCGGCCTCCGCGCCAGCTCATGCGCCACTGTCCCACGCGATATTCGAGGCCGTCAGAAGTCGCGGAGGACACCTCGAATCGCACAATGTCGTCGGGAAGCGCGTGAAAGCCCGCGCGTCGCACCGTGCCCAGCGCGGCGATCCAGCGTCTCAAGCCGTCGGCAAAGCTCTCCGCGCTCGCGCCGAAGCGCGCCTCCGACACCTGTCCCTGCCCGACATACTCCAGCGGCATCGGAGTCGATCCACCGAAGCCCTCGGCCAGCGGAAGTTCGCCATCCGCCAACATGGCGGAGAGGATCCGCTCGACCTCCATGCCGCGCTTCTCCAGTTCGAAGGAGTCGCTGGCTGGATCGACCAAGCCGCGCAAGTCTGCGCACGGCCCCGGTTCGCGGAATCGCACCGGGAACTCCTCCGCGGCCGGCAGCGAGCCGGGCCGGAAGGCAGCGCCGACGGCCAGCCACGCCAGAAAGTCACGGCGAGCCGGCCCAGTCATGGAAACACCCACTCGGCCAGCGACTCGGCGGGTGTCGAGCCGCCATGGCCCGGCCCGGTTCCCAATCGCATTGCCACAGCCTGCATCCGGTCCCGCGCCCTATTGCGGCCTCAACGCCTGCACTCGCTCCTCGAAGGCTGAGATCGCCCGCGCCAGATCGGAGGGCTTGCGCAGCATGAACTCCCGCCCGTCCATCGCACGCACGAAGTTGCCGATGGCACCGTGCCAAGCGAAACGCGAGCCGTCAAAGAACGCTACCGGTATGCCCCGGTCACGATAGCTGGCCAAGGCACTGGACGGCAAGCGCTTGCCGAACTGCATCTCATGGCCGACAAAGACCACCCCGTCCGGAACCTCGGACAGCAGCAGTTCTTGGGCCAGCATCTCTTGGAAAAATTCCATCTCACTGCCCCGCATGAGGTCCCTGAAGTCGACGGTGTCGGGCCGCAGCTGCCGGATCATCTTGCTCAGCGGAGTGAAATCGACGTTGGGCTGGTAGTCCTGACGGGTGACGACGCGCTGGTCCTCAAAGCTGAATGCCACTACCGAGAATTGGTTGAAGCTCTGGCTGCGACCCAGCTGCCGCAGTGCGGCGATGTGGGGCAGGATGTGGACTAGTCGCGGCCGGGCCACGCGGCCACGGCGACCCAATACGTCCAAGCTGAGAAAGATCTTCAAGCGCTGCGGAGACCTCAAGTGCGGCCGCTCGATCGCCTCCTCGTTGCGGAACAGAAACATCGCCGTGTCGACGATCTCGCCGGGCTCCAAGCTCACATCGATGCCGCGCTCCTTGCGGGACAGCTTGGCCTTGAATTGCCTGACCCCCTCGCAAGATCGCCCGGCGCTGTCCCGGATAACCCACATGCTGCGGTACTCGCCGACGCCGAGCGAAACCGCGCTGGGAAAGTTGAAGTCCCCGGAGATTCCTTGCGGAACCGGCTGTGACGCCCGCAGGCGGTGCGTGACGCGCCTCATCTGGCCGGGAGTGCCGTTGATGGGCTCGACCTGCATGAATATCCTGAGGTCCACCTCGCGTTCCCAAAACTGCTTGACCGGCAGGCTGAACCAGTGGCCGGCCACGAAGCGGAACTCGAAATCGAGGGTGGGCCGCAGCGTCTCGGACTTGCAACGTAGCGCGTCGGTGCGGGGCGACTGGCCGTACGCCAGCCCGGCCAACGCCATCGCGACGCAGATCAGCAGTCTCAGAAAGGTGCGCATCAAGCCCCCGCGACAGCCAAAGTATCACCATAGCGCGTACGCGCCGCTGGTAAGATGGGACTTCCGTGGGGCGGCCGCGGACTCCCTTCCGCACCTTGGCTTCGCACCTCCCCCTTCCGAAAATCTGGCCCGCCGCCGATGGCGCATGGCAGATCCGCCTCCCGCTTCCGTGGCAGCTGGTCAGCGTCAACGTGTTCCTGTTCCGGCGCGGTGACGGCTACCTGTTGCTCGACACCGGCATCCGCGCGGATGAGTCGCTGCAGTCGCTGGAAGCCTCGCTGGCATCCGTCGGCGCAGATTGGGGATCAATTCGGGAGATCCTCGTCAGTCACTTGCACCCCGACCACATCGGGGCCGCCGCCGAGCTGCGCCGGCGCTGCAGCGCGCCGGTGCGAATGCCGCTGGCGGAAGCCGACTTGGTCAGGCCGCTGGGCCCGGATCGCAAGTACTTCGCCGAAGCGGCGGCTTTCCTGCTCGCTCACGGCGTGCCCGCTGACCACGTCGAGAAAATGCGCAGCGCGGCGGCGGGCGGGGCGCACACCTCCGAGCGGCTCGACGTCGACGGAGGCATTGCGGGTGGCGAGCGGATCGAGTTTGACGGCGGCACGTTGGAAGCGGTTCCGGCGCCGGGCCATTCCCCGGCCCAACTCTGCTTTTACTGCCCCGAGCAGAGAGTGCTGTTTTCCACGGACGCGATCCTGCCTTCCATCACGCCCAACATCGGCATGCAATGGTTCTACCAAGGCAACCCGCTGGGCGATTACTTCCAGACGCTGGACGCACTTCACCGGCTGGACGTCGATCAAGTGGTGCCGTCGCACGGCAGGCCATTCCAAGGCCACCGCGAGTGGATCAAGAATGTCCAGCGACACCATCGCGACCGCTGCGACAGCATTGCGGAAGTGCTCGACGGCGAGCCGCGAGATGCGTATGCCATCGCGGGACAGATCTGGGGTGAGGACCGCAACCTGCTGGACCGCCGCTTCGCCATGGCCGAATCGCTTTCGCACCTGCAATACATGGCGTTGGAAGGTCGCGTGCGCCGTGTGGTCGCCGATGGTTTCACGCACTGGACGAGACCCTGAACTACCGCGCCGAGGCGTCCTACACTATCCCTTCAGCATGGCTCCCTACCGTGTAATCGCAGATGGCCCGTTGGACGACACCGTCCAAGGGTTCGCCGGGCCGGACATCGAGTTTCTGCCGTGGTCGCTCGCCAAGGAAGGCTCTTCCGGGCGAGTCGACGGCATCTACACATACGGCCACCCGCACGTGGACGGCGCGATGCTGGACGGGCTCTCGGGAGTCAGGGTGATCAGCAACTACGGCGTCGGGGTGGATCACATCAACGTGGCCGATGCCTACGAACGAGACATCCCGGTCGGAAACACGCCCGACATCTTGGATGGAGCCACGGCCGACACCGGCTTCGCGCTGCTGCTCGCGGCGGCTCGGCGCGTAGTCGAAGGCGATCGATACGCGCGCTCGCCCGAGTTCTTGCGCTACGACCCGGGCTACATGCTCGGGCGCGAGGCGCACTCCAGTACGCTGGGCATCATCGGCCTGGGGAACATCGGCACGCAAGTCGCGCGCCGGGCGCGGGGTTTTGACATGCGCGTCCTGTACCACAACCGCCGCAGGCGCACCGCTGCCGAGGCACGGCTTGACGTGGAGTACGCATCCCTTGGTGAGCTGCTGGCTCGGTCGGACTACGTGATGGTGACCTGCCCTCTGACCGAGGCGACGCATCACTTGATTGACGCGGCTGCTCTGCGGAAGATGAAGCCGACCGCGACTCTGGTCAACATCGCGCGCGGCCCGATCGTCGACTCGCAAGCGCTGTACGAGGCCCTGCGAGACCAACAGATAGCCGCTGCCGGGCTGGACGTGACCGATCCGGAGCCACTGCCCAGAGATCACCCGCTGCTGGGATTGAACAACGTTACGATACTGCCGCACCTCGGCAGCGCAACGATCGAAACACGCCGCAAGATGGCGGAGATTTCAATCCAGAACCTGTTCCTAGGGCTGCGTGGCGAGCCACTGCTGCATACCGTGGAGCCGTGAGGCGGTCATCGGCGACTCGCTCGCGATCGAAGGCTGCTGCAGCCGGTGGTCCGACCAGAGATGGTGCCGCTTATAGCAGTTCCTCGATTTCCTTGGCCAGCGTGGCCTCCTCCATGAAGCCGGGATGATAGAGCCGGACCACGCCCTCGCGACCGACCAGCACCAATGTGGGCGTTGAACTCACGCCGAATGCGACGAAGTTCTTGCGACTGATCGGCACCGCTACGCTGGACAACAGCGGATGCTTGGCCACTTGCGTGTTTTGAATATGGCCACGCTCGACCTCGACGCTGACGTTGTGACCGCGTTCCACATAGCCATACAACCGCGTGGGGGCGACTATCCTCAACCCCTGCCCGCCGTAGCGGCGCTGCAACCGCAGGAGAACGGGCTTCTGGTCCTCGCAGTCCTCGCACCAATGCGCCCAGAAAAAGAACAGCGTCACCTTGCCCGACAGATCTGTTGGTTCGAATCGCGGCGACCCCAGCCACGCGCTGGTGTCGAGCGGCGGCATGGGCTTTCCTGCCAGATCTAGGAGCAACAGGTTCTTGTTCAGCCTAGTCTCAATGCTCGTGCCGGCGTACTTCTGCGATTGCTCGCGCAAGAACGTCACTGCTTGGCCGCGGTCGCCCATCGCGTCGTAGAATTTGGTCAAAGTCTCGATTGCCGCGCCGGTCGCAATCGATAGTGGACCGTTCGGGTCGTCATCGAGAGGGCGGCTCTCCAAGAGAAGCTTACAGCCCTTGAGCGTGAGTTCGGAATAGTCCGCAGCCAGATTCCAATCGCCGCCGATGGCGCCGGCCCGGCCGACCCACGACATAGCCTCGAGCCACTCGGCACCGAGTGCTTGGCCCTTAGGACGCCTCTCCTCGAACAGCGCCCGCGCCTGGGCGGGCTGCTTGCCGAAGGCCAAGGTCTTGAGTTCTTTCGTTGGCGGTACGGCCGCAGTCGCGCTCGCAAACATCACTAAGCTGCCGACAGCCACGATCAATGCGGAGGTTAGGTTCATGATTGCTCCAGATGGCGGAATTCACAGCTAAGCATAAGCGATCGTGGCGACCTGTCGCTAACGCTTGGTCGCAGCGTCGCAGCTTGCCAATTATTGCTCCGAGCCATGCACGATTGGGTCACGACAGCCCTACGCTAGGACCCAGTCGTGATCGGGTCTTCCTGTATGGGCACACCGTCCAGCCTAGCGACGCCGGGCCAAGCGGGCACCTTAATATGATGGCCCGGTTTGTGCGCTGTCGGTGATTCTGTCGGGCCAGCCGACCTAGCGGGTACGTAGACGGCCAGTCAGAGCAGCTTGCCAGCTTGAACATGGGAGACCATTTCACAGCCGCCCCCGACAGCGCCTTCCGCGGTTCCCCGTGAGAGACACGACTGCGGGAGCAGGGCCACGACGTGGTAGATGTGTGAACCGAAATCAAGGTCCCTGTTCGATCAACAGGGCGTTGTTTGGACGCGACGGCCGGTGTGCCGACACCTGCCGAACCTGTCGGCGGCTGTCGTCAACCGGATGCCCTTCATTCCCTCCAACTTCTCCTTCAGCCCGCTGATGATTGCCGCTCGCGGCCGGAGCGAGAGAAGATCGTTTTGGGCGATCGGGCAAAGCTCCCGCCGTATACACGGCTTTGGTGCGCCCCCTCCTGCCCGACAACAGGTACGAAAGGCCGCAAGACACGAGGAATCCTCCTGCCGCTCCTACAGGCCCGCCTAACTGGCCGACCGCCAAAGCGTATGGCAGACTAACGGCCAAGCACCCGTACCGTGCAGGTTTGCGGTTCAAGATCGGGCGACGAATCCGAATCTGTTCGATCGAGTCGATGGGGAATGTGCTCGAAACGCCTTCCAACGTCAGCACTGTTACCGCAACATCCGTCGCGGAAACGAATCTTCCCTTCAAGATCTCCTCGTGCCTAGCGACTTCACTCAATTTCAGCACTACCTGAATGCGCCGCCCGGGCTCCAGTCCTCGAACCGTGTCCCAGTTCCCGGTATTGGAGGCCGCCACCGGAGCAGGCATCACACCTGCTGCGATCAAACAAGCCAGGCAACCATTTAGCGTCGAAAGTGAAGGGACGACGGGGTTCATGGAATTCCCATTATGGGACAGGTTTCTCTCCAAAGGGGGGCGGAGGCCTCCGCCCCCGCGGCGCTGGCCGCGCCCGACGCCGGGCGCGTGCGGAAGGCGCTCGCCGCCGCCCGGGCCGCGAACACCCGGCGGGCCTACTCGGGCCACTGGGCCACCTTTTCCGCCTGGTGCGGGGAAAACGGCTACTTCCCTGCCCCGGCGAAAGCTGAAACCGTCGCCGCGCACCTGGCGAGCGTTGCCGAGACGGTCTGCACGTATGCCGGCGCGTGGCGGCGGCCGCCCGGGCCGCCGGGCTTGGGGGACGGCTTCTCCGGGCACTCCGGGCGCGTGGGAGTGGCCGCGGAACTCAGCCGCGCCGGCGCCACCACCCACGAGATCGCCGTGGCCGACGGCTGGAAGTCCGCCGGCATGGTGATCCGCTACACGCGCCGCGAGACGGCAAGAAGAGGGGACGTCGCTCGCTATCTCGAGAATAGGGAGGAATCACCCGACTGATCCAAAGCCGGACCGAGACCCCGAGGCGAGCCGCCCCTCGTCTCGTCGTCACGGTGCGCGGGTCTAGGCGTCCTCGCCCGCGAGGAAGTCCCCTACGCTGATACCTGTAATTGTCGGCCACCTGCCCTATACTTGCCCCATGCTCCGCCTCCCGCTTGCCCTCGTGGGGCTGCTGCTGCCGGTTGCGACGTCACCCTCAGTTGCACAGCAGAAAGAACCTAGGGTCGAGATCTACGGCCTCTCGGGGGTCTACAGCACCGGCATTTCATGGGCACCATTCACGCCACAGGCCGGCGCAGGGGTGCTGCTGCCCCTCGGCTCGAAGTGGGCCGCTCTCGTCGATGTCGGCGCAAGCATCACGCAAGTGGACGTGTATTCGCGATTCCTGAACGTTCCAGATACTCAGTTCCACGTGTTCTATCAGCGAAACCCGCATCTGACGAACGAGGACGAGCACTTCTCCCGAGCCGTCACAATCCGACCGGCGGTCGTGAGGATCTGGCGGCAAGATCGCCTGTCGTTCTGGGTCGGGGCCGGCTTCGGGTACGAATGGGAGCGCAACCGGGGCCGGGCCCGGCACATCCGTCCCGTGTACGACGAGAACGGCGAGCCCCTGTACAAGAACGAGGACGACGATTTCCCCGTCCTCGTCCGGGACGAGACCTTCGATGCCTTCGACCACTGGGAACGGCGAGCCATGCTCATCGGTAACTTTGGCGTCTCGGTCGACCTGATGTCTCGCGTCGTTTTCCGGCTGGGGTATTCCTGTCTCATGGGCGATCCTGACTCGTCGCTCGCGGGCGCGGTGGAGATGGGCTTCGGCTACCGCTTCTAGCATCAGTGGGAGCACTGTCGGGCTGCGTGCCCCGGAGCCTCGGTCATAAAGCATCTTCCCCTTCAGTAGGCCTTCACCGCACTCTCCACGCGCGGGATGGCCGCTGTCGACGGTAAGCACGTCGCCAAGTAAGCCTAATGCCTCATCCTAAGCCACGAAAGATCCATACCACGGGTTCGCTGGCCGCAAACAAGCAGAGAGTACAACTAGAACCTCACGCTTGCCACGCCTCGGCAATCGCAGAGCAGCTCAATCAGCGTCTTCGGCCATGGCCTCGCCTGCCACGCTCTCAGCCGATGCCAAGCCACCTACAAACGCCGATGCACAGTCGACGCAACGGCCGCACGTTGTGTTCGCTTGCTTGGATCAGCAAAGCTTCAACGTACACGGGCTTTGCCGGCCATGGGCTTGCGAAGACACCTGATTTCGACCGCACCGCAAACCACGGGGTGGTGTTTGAATACGCCTACTGTGGCTCTTTGGCATGTGCGCCGAGCCGCATTTTTGTCATGACGGGCCGGTTTCCGCATCAGACTGACTCCCGACCTTCTCGATCAACGTTGTCCCAGTCGAGCGTTCCGATACCGCGCCACCTCGGGGCCTCGGGCTGCTCCTGCGTCCAAGCGCAGCCGCACACCCTTGCCGCGGCCAGTGACGGAGAGGCCGATCTCTGGCTTCGAAAGAGGGGATGCGCTGGCTTGCCGCCGCGTGAGGTTGACGAGTCCGTCACACACGAAAAGACTTCCAAGGCCTGCTCGACCTAATGTTCGGAGCAATTGGCGAATCACTCAGCAATGTAACTGCGGGCGGACCGTCTTTAAATGAGTGGGACCTCTAACCTCCTTCAAGGCGTGTCTGCTAATAGCCAAGACTGTGGATCGATCGCAACTCGCGACGCTGGATTGCGCAGGACGATGGACACGGTAGACGGATCCGCACCGTCTCCCAAGTTGACTGTCTTGACCAGCGAACGGCCTGGCAGGGTGTGCACTTCCACCGGAACTTGCAGAGGGAAGTATTCGGGGACCCCGGTCTGGGTAACGCGCATCTGGAATCGGTGGCGGCCGCCGCTGTCGGTCTGGTCCCACTCAACAGCCAGACGCGGGATGCCAGTTCCATGGACCCACTGGTCGAAGAAATCGCGCAGGTGCATGTCCACGTGGCCGACGGGCACGAATTCTGCGGCCAATGCGCGAAACTGCTCCGTGGTCACCGCTTCGCCTTTGTGCTGCTCGCAGAGTTCGCGCAGCATTGCAAAGAAGCTCTCGTCCCCGATGATGCCGCGCAGCATGTGGAGGATCCAAGCACCCTTTTCGTACACGATGACACGGTAGGCCTCGGGCAGCTTCGATGTCCGCAGTCGCCGTCCCAAGATAATCGGACCGGCGCTCTCGACGGTCTTGCCATCCACCTTGCGTAGCAGATTCTCCCGGAAGGCGGCTAGCGCTTGGTTACGTTCAGCGATACCCTTGCGCTGCTCGAGCCACAGTAACGAAGAGTAGGTGGCCAGCCCTTCCATGATCCAAGCGTCCCGGTCCAACTCGGATGTGACTACGTTGCCCCACCATTGATGGGCGATCTCATGCGGCCGCATGAGGTCCGCGAAGAACCGCTGCGCATTCCCGGACAGGTTCCGCAAAGGCCGGTCGCCCCTCTCGAAATAGCTCAAGGTTGAGGCGTATACCAAGCCTGGGAAGCCCTGGCCGAATCCGCCCGGCACGGGCGAAACTACAGTCACCGGCATGGCCGGCTCGCCAAAGCGGTCGAGGAAGTAGCGAAACGCGTCGGCACTCTCGTCGGCGATCCTTTCGATATCGTCCGAGGGATCGGCCACCGGCGGCTCGGGCAGCACGATCACCGGCGGCTCGGGCTGCCTGCGACGGCGCCCGGGCAATAGTGGTCGCGGCATGATAACGGGCGTCCGCGACGGCTGCAAGCGCCGTTCAACGCTCTTTGTGGCACGAACCTCGACGCGGAGACCCTCGACTACGCGACTGGCCGACACATAGTTGCCGAGATTGAACCCGGCCAAGCGGATGGGCTTGCCGCTGACGAAGCGCGAGATCCGCATGCCGCCGTCGACGGAATGCTGAACGCGCTCCCCCGTGGCCACCAAGTCCAGATTGGATGGATAGCGGAACACCAGCTCGAAATTGGCGTAGTCCCAGCCGATGCGCGGATACCAGCTGCCGCGGTCCCCGACGTAATAGACGCCTGATCCGGCATCGGAGACAACCTTGCCCGCGTATTCGAATTCGATGGGATAGCGCCCGGCGGTGACCAAAGAGTCCGGCAAGAGCACGACAGCGAGGGCATTCTCCAACCTGTCGCGATGCCTAGGCACGGTCTGAACCTGCTGTAGGAACTCGACCGGCTCGCCAGCAATCCTTACCGCGCTGACCGCGAGCTTGTCCGATATCTCAAGACTCAATGCGCGGGCCGCCGGATCTCTTAGGGCTAGCGTCGCCTCGGCCTTTACCCGCATGTGCAGGTCGGCCCCGAGTCTGGTTGTGATGCGGTAGTCCTCCAAGCTGGCGAGCTTTGGTGGGGCCGGCCGAAGGCCGGAACGCACCGAGCGGGACTCGAAACGGGACCAGACATCGTAGTACGCGCGACCCTGTGCCCGCACCAGTTGCCCGACCACCATCTGTTCTGGCAGCGTGTGGTCCACCACTACGTCAAAGCGTCCGAGCGTGCGACCTCGGATGGCGGCGACGAAGAACCCCTCGGTGGCCGACTCCGCCGAATGAAGATCCGTCAACACCCGCAGCGCGGAGCCCTCGAGCAGATTGCGCAAGACGATCGACCATCTCGACGCTATTCGTGCGCCAGCAATGGCATCGAGACTATGAGCCGCCGAGTCCTTGATCGCTGCTTCCAGAGCTTCCGGCGTGTCATCGGTGAAGAACATCATCGCGTTGCGGAACTTCTCGTTGAGAATCGTCTCGCCGAGAAATCGCGCCATCGATTGACGCTCGGACGGCAGCGGAGGGATCACCAAGACCTCCCCGACATCAGTCGGAGAGGTAGCCAAGAACAAGGCCGCAACCGTTCTGCCCAGCACGGGCTTGGCAAAGATCAGGTGCCCGTCGGTGAAGTAGAGCTTGACGTCCTCGCGCTCTAGGAAGACGTCGCGCACGCGGTAGCAGCGCTCCGGGTCCAATTCGAGGGAGCGGATCTTGCGCAGGTCTGCGGCGCCTTCGGTCGCGCCCAAGCCCAAGGCCGCCAAGATGATCGCTGTTGCCAAGCGTGGAAACATCAGCCGACCCAATTCGCATTGTAAAACTCATGCCAAGAGTTCGCCCGCCGCAACCCGATTCCGGCCTCGCCCGTCTGACTTGACACAGACGCGCGGCACCATCCGCGAAGTACGAGGACCACGATGAAGCGCACACTCCCCAAGACCAGTTTCGCCACGGCATTGCTCTTGCTGGCAGCGGTGATCTGCCCGGCCGAGGTGAGCAAGCCGGTGCCGGAAAGCAAACGCCAGCCCAAGAACGACAAGGAGGATGTCTCCAAGATCGGCGACCGCGAAGTCGGCAAGGCTGTCAACTTCTATAGCCTCGAAAAGGAGATCCGGATCGGCAAGCAATTGGCTGCCGATGTCGAGAAGAACGCCAAGATCGTCGACGATCCAGTGATCGCGGAGTACGTCAACCGCATCGGGCAGAACATCGTCAACAGTTCCGATGCCAAAGTGCCGTTCACGATCAAGGTAATCGACTCCGACGAGGTCAACGCGTTCGCGCTGCCCGGCGGCTACTTCTACGTCAACACCGGCCTGATCGAGTTGGCCCATGACGAGGCCGAACTGGCGGGCGTGATGGCCCACGAGATCGCGCACGTGGCGGCGCGCCACGGCACGCGCAGCGCAACGCGGGCGCAATTGATCCAATACGCCAGCATTCCGCTGCTGTTTATCGGCGGCTGGGCGGGCTACGGCATCCAGCAGGCGGCCAACTTCGCCATTCCCATGACGATGCTGAAGTTCTCGCGGGAGTTCGAACACCAAGCCGATTTCCTCGGCGTGCAGTATCTGTACAAGGCGGGCTATGACCCGACCGCGATGGTGCAGTTCTTCGAACGGCTCAAGGCGATGCAGAAGAAGAACAAGCACGCGATCGCAAAGGCGTTCAGCTCCCACCCGCTCACCAAGAGCCGCATCAAGGCGGTGCAAAAGACGATCGACCAACTGTTGCCGGAACAGCCCGAGTACGCGGTCAGCAGCAGCGAGTTCGACGACGTCAAGGAGCGCTTGGCGAAGCTGCATGCGCGGCGCAAGCCGGCCGAGCAGGACCCTGACCGGCCAACCCTGCGACGCAAGTCGAGCGACGAACCGATTCTGCCCTCCGATATCGAAGACGAGCCGGCGGTGGAGGACGACGAGGACGAGCGGCCCAAGCTCACGCGCCGGGCGACTTCCTGAGGGGTTGCGATAGCCAGCCCCGGGGTCGCGACCAGGTCACGGCGACCCCGGGACGCGCCAAGCGGCGCGGGCGCGGATGCCCGCGTTCGGGCCTAGCGCCTTTCTAGCCACTCGGTTGTGTCACGAAGAGCCTCTCCGAAACGATCCAAGATCTGGTCGATCTCCGCCTCGCTCACGATCAGCGGGGGCGAGAAAGCGATTGTGTCGCCCAGCGCGCGCAGGATCACGCCACGCTCCACAGCCATGGCCATGCAGCGGGGTCCGACACCGAGCGCCGGATCGAAAGCCTGCCCGGTAGACTTGTCACTCACCAACTCCACGGCCGCCATCAGGCCGACGCCCCGAATCTCTCCCACCAACGGGTGGTCGGCGTAGCGCTCCCGCAGCCCCTGCTGCAACCTAGGTGCGAGCCTGCGGACGCGCTCGACGATGTCGATCTCTTCGTAGATCTTGAGGCACTCCAGTGCAACCGCTGCGCTGACGGGATGGCCGCTGTAGGTAAAGCCGTGAGCGAAGGTTCCGATCTCGTCGCTGCCCTGCCGCAGCACGTCGTATACCCGCTGGTTGACCACCACGGCCGAGATCGGCGCATAGGCCGCAGACAGCTGCTTGGCGGTAGTGAGGATGTCTGGCCTGATGCCGAACGTCTGCGACCCCCAAAGGTTCCCCGTCCGACCGAAGCCGCAAATCACTTCGTCGGCGATGAACAACATCTCGTACCTGTCAGTGACTTGCTGCACCTTTTCGAAGTAGCCTGCCGGGGGCAGCAGCACTCCGCCGGCGCCCATCACGGGCTCGGCAATCATCGCCGCGACAGTGTCCGGGCCTTCGGCCAGAATCTGCTGTTCTAACTCGCTGGCCATGCGGGAGGCGTAAGCCTCCTCGGACTCGCCGAGGCGAGCGCCACGGTAGTAGTGCGGGCGTGAGGTGTGGATGATGTTTGGAATCGGCAGGTCGAACTTGCGGTGATTGCGGAAGATGCCGGTCAGGCTTGCGGCGGCAACCGTAGAGCCATGAAAGCCGTCCCGGCGAGCAATGATCTTCTTCTTTTCGGGCCGCCCGAGCGCGTTGCTGAAGAACCAGATGATCTTCACGACGGTGTCGGCTGCCTCGGAGCCGGAGTTGGCGAAGAATACCTTCGACATCGGGACCGGTGCGAGCTTGAGAATTCGCTCGGCCAGTTCAATTGCCGGAGAGTGGCTGCGCGACCCGAAGAGGTGCATGAAAGGCAGCGTCTTGAGCTGCTTGTAGGCAGCCTCCGCCAAGCGCGGCTCGTTGAACCCCAAGGACGCGCACCAAAGCCCCGACGCCGCTTCCAAATAGGCCTTGCCCGCTTCGTCGTAGACCCAGACTCCATCGCCCCTAGTGATGACCAAAGCACCTTCCTGTTCGTGGCTAGCCGGGTTGGTGAATGGGTGCAGGAGGCTGGCGACGTCCCGGTTCGTGCTGGGTTCAGGCATCTCCTGCGAGTGTAGCGCTCTCAACTCGGTCCGGCTCTAGCGTATGGGTCCTGAATCGTGCGAGGAACGAGGCCAGCGGGTCCCAGCGAAGGCCCGCTCGTCGCGCACGCGCTGAAGGCATTCTTGGATTACCTCCACATTGTTTTCAGGGATTGGGTCGTGAGGAAACGCCGCCTGATGGATCGCTTCAACGTGCTGCAGGGTGGAGATGCCAAGGCGGCGGATGAGGAACTCGATGTCCGGCTCGTCACTCGCGCGAAATGCCTGCACCTTCATAGCGAGCAGGTGCCCGGCGGAAGCGCCGGTGACAACGAGGTGCGGCGAGTCATAGACGACCGCCGCTCGCGCATCGGGACCAGGCGCTGACGACGGGGCCCTACGCACAGCGTCGTTGAGCCAGTCCGGCGGCAGCCGCTGTTCACGTGCGACCTCGCCCGCGACCGCCAGAACCTCTGCGCGATGGTCGAGGGCGAGTGCATCAACATCCAGGGTGGAACGACCTGCGCGGTGAAACAGCGCCATCGCCGCCCCACCCACCAGGTAGATGTGTGCCCTGATATTACGCGCCCCGAGATGGCGTGAGAAACTGCTGAATGCCTGTTCGAGCGCTTGGCGATCGAGTGCCCGTGGGGTGTCAGGGACTCCACTCATGCTTTTCCCCGCCCCGCGCGTCTAGGTCGAGCGGATCCGGCAGCACGCTATGCCGGACGAATGCCGCCGGAGCGTATAGAACGGAATCGAAGCCGATCCCCCCCTCCCCCGCGCGATGACCCACGGGCGGTCAAGAAACCGCTCGGGTTCGTCGACCCATTCCGGCACCGTATGGTCGTGGTGGCGCGCAATGTGCTCCACCACCGCCGCCAAGAAGGCATCCCACCGCCGCTCTCCCGTCAGCGTCGGCGGCTCCGCTAGGGCTGCCGCTTGGTCGTCATGGCTCAAGGCATGAAATTCCCGAGGAAGTTGGTGGATGAGCCCGCGGTAACGCTCCGAATCTTCCAGCGCCTCGGTGATGAGCCGACCGTACCCGTCCAAGCTGAACCATCGGTGCATGCTGTCGTTATGCGCCTGTTCAGATCTCCCCGAGGTACCCGAATGCCACCGTCATATCGCCTAGGGATGCATCCTAGGGGGTCGCCGCTGCGCACCACCGTCCCAGCCCAGATAT
The DNA here is from genome assembly GCA_965207255.1 of Bryobacterales bacterium. GTDB lineage: Bacteria > Acidobacteriota > Terriglobia > Bryobacterales > UBA6623 > VXMF01. Next base: position 6,812,774 of record OZ242276.1, read on the forward strand.
CGAATGTGCTCGATAGGGTGAAGATCACGCCCCGGGAGGCGATTCCGTACGAGGAACGGTCGTTACTCGGCCCGCGACCTCGCGTGCCTGCCCGGGCGACAAGGCCTCCAAGTTCTTCAAGATCTTGCCGACAAGTGGTCTCAAGTGAGCCACGCGGTTCGGGGGTGCCAAAAAAATCTGTGACCGAGGGTACCCGGTGAGCGTTAGTTCATTAAGTGGGACAGACGGCGAGCGGCTCTGCCGCGAGGAGACAAATTAACATGCTCAGTCACATCACTGCGCTGCTCGCGCTGGCCCTCGGGCTGGCGGTGGCCAATCCGCCACAGCGGGACCTCTTCCATCCGAAGATCCCGATCGGGTCCACCTTGATCTATGACAGCGAATGGCTGGAAGTCTCGTAAGGAGAAGGAAAATGAGCTGTAATGCCCGTTCTTGGGCAATTGCCTGCCTGGCTGTGATTGGGACCACGCTGCCGCTCGCGGCGGAAGGGGCGTACCGCGGCCAGGCAGGCCACAGTGACGACCGCGGGAGACGGTTCCCCTTCGATAGGACGCTGACTCTGGGACTGGTCGGGGGCTTCACCCTGACCCCGGACTACCGCACGGGGTTTGCCGAGATCTTCAAGGTGGGGAGCGTTCAATACGATGGCTCGCCCGAGCTGGGACTGCCCCCTCTCGAGGCACACGACGTCCACAGAGCCTCGTATTCGCGGTCGACTCCCTCGCTACCGCTGCTCGGCGTCTTCGCAGAAACAGAACTGACATCCCGGCTCTCGCTGCAGGCCTCCATCCTGCTCCGAGCGCTCTCCGACACAGTCGAAACCATCTGGAGCGAGCCGATCCAGCGCCGGTTCTCCGAATCGGAACGGCGGTTCCACTACGCTGACTTCGAACGGTCCAGGAACAAGGAAACCGAGATCTGGGAGATCCCGGTCATGGTGAAGTACCGGTTCGGGACCTCGCAGGTCAAGGCTGCGGGAGTCCGCCCGTTCGTCGGGGCCGGCCCGGCGTTCTGGATCGAGAAAAACCGACGTCCCAACGCGCCCCGGGTGCGGGACCCGCACCACGGCATAGTCGCCGGCATTGGGTTCGACGTGCAATGGCATGGATGGACCCTCTCGCCGCAAGCAAGCTACACGCGATGGGCCACGGACACCGATCCACGCCTGTCCAAGAACCAAGTCCAGATCACGATTGGATTCTCCTTCTAGCCCCCACCGCGTCTGCGAATCACCGGACATCGCGGGGTGAGGCGAAGCGCAAGGCCAACTAGGCATGGGCGGCGTTGTCGCAATGCCTTAGCTCGGGTGGGAACGTTAGCGCATAGCACTCCTGAGTTCTCCATGCACGCTCCCCCTTTGACGGCACCACTATACTGCGGATCCTGTCTTGGCGTTCTCCCGGCGTCGGCGAAAGACATCCCCACACCCGCGAAGGAGCGCGATGAACAGCGGAATCTTCTCCCGTCCGCGCAGCCTCAAGCTATGCAAGCCGGGCCTGCTGGCCGTCCCTGACGCGTTGGACCTGGCGGACAAGCCGCCCATGGGGGCTTGCCAATTCTCGTCCTGCCGCGCGATCAGAGGATGTTCGCCCGCTCAAATCCAGCAAGAGCTTCGCGGTGGCCTCTCGGACCATGGTGCAGTCCTGTAGCGAGAACCCTCCTCCAGCTAGGACGGTCTTGGCTTCCGCTACATGAGCCGACAAGGGCGAATATGCCCTTTCGGTCGCCGCCAATTGCACCGGGTGCGTTGTCGTCGACTCGAACGTCGTGAGGACGTTGGTGACTGATGGGATGCACGCATCCAGCGCAGACATCAAGACCCTCACTGTGGAACTGAACAGTCCGATAGCGGCCTTCTTGGAGATCTCCTCCGCGATAAGTCAGGGGCTATTCGGAAACTCCGATCATTGGCTCGCCTCGCTGGACTGGAAGGGCCGGTATTCCACCAGTACCGATCTGCCGACGATGTCGACGATGGTCACTGACAACTCGACACCGAACGCGTCCATGAGCCGCATTGGCGTACCGAGGCGAAAGTGCACAGGTTGATGCCGGCCCTGTTCAATGGCAACATTGTCCGCGTACAAATACGTTCTGTCAGACGCGTCTCGGATCGGATTTAGCCTTCCCGTAAGTCCAGGGAGATGCCCGGTTGCCTTAGGAAAGATCGTGGAGCCGCCAGCTGTCAGGCGCTCGAGAGCAAGCAGAAGGCCGCCCTCTTGAGGAATCCAGTCGCGCTGAAGCCTCGCGGCGAAGCGCGGAGCGGCGGCATACACAGTCATCGGCAGATGTGTGCTGTGCAGGTCGAATGCTACCTCGCCGGCCTCGTCCGTCTTCGCCTGCTTCCATGTCTTGTTCGGAAAGAGCGCGAGAACATCGATTCCGGGCAGCGGCCCCCCATCCGCATGCACCTCAACGATAGCCTCCGCCGGTGTGAGATCCAACTTCGCCGCAGGAATACTCAAGACAAGACTCGACTCGCCTACTAGGCTGTACTCTGGCTGCATGCCAGCCGTTTCCTGCGTCTCTTTGAAGATGATGGCGACGCCGTCGCCGCGGCGCTCCATCAAGTACGCGCGATGCGCCGACCCAGGCACATCGCCGACCGGGACCCGACCGAACACGGAAGCGATGGTCTCGTTACGTGTTCCTTGACTCGCATGCATGCTTTCAATCGTCATGCCGTTCGGGAGCTGTCCCGGCGTGTCGATTTCCAGCCGATCCGCAAACATCGACAGCCTGATCCGGCGTGAGGATATCGAGCAATCGCGGTGCGCTACGGCATTGACAAGAGCTTCGAAGACTACAGTTGTGCTGTATTGTGGGATGTTCTCGCGCGCCGGTGACTTGCGGGCGGCAACACGCATGTTTCTGGCGACGAACTTCATCCCGTCGGCGATCTGACTCGGAAGCGGACCTTCGATCTCCTGAGCGTCTAGCTGTTCAGACGCGCGATCCCTGCCACGGTAGTGCGTCGCCGTCATGACTGCATGCGGCAGCCATTCTTGGGGCGCTCTAGCACAGAGCAGCACACCGGCGACCGTGGCGCGAAGTATGTGGGCCTCATCTCGGGCTAGCAGGCGCATGTTTGTGAGCCCGCGGATCGGATCGGCGGCCCCAGCAACGCTCAAGAGCGGCTCCCATAGCCGCTCGCTGAGCGTCTCGAACCCGGAATTGGGAACTGTCTGCTTGTCGTACCAGAGATAGCGTGCCTGCGCCCGTCTCTGCGCCAAGCGCATGCGTTCGTCGCCGGTCAATCGACGCTTGCTTGCTCCGACCCGGATCCAACTCTGACCACGGCGCTCGTGAAGGGAATCGCCGCGGGGCCCCTCGACTACCACGAAGGCCTTACTGTCAAGTTGCCTATGGTCCTATGGTCCTATGGTTGAATGGTTGACGTCGATTCGCAGGGCCGGATCGATACTGTCAGTGCTTACTTCGACAATCAGATTGCTGAGCGCTGCCATCTGTTCCCGGGACATCCCCTGAAGGAGTCCGGCGTCCGTCACTCCCAACAAGAGAACGCCGCCGCTCGCATTGGCAAACGCGATCATTTCGTCCGCCAGATCATCCCGTGCGGGGCTGGTCGGACGGCTGCCAGCAAACTCGACCTGCTTGAACTCCCACCGGCTGTCTTCGCCAAGCGCCAGCCGTTGCCGGATGTCCCCTTTCCCCATTGTCACTTGCAGCCTCCTAGACCCCACATCTCCAAGGTCTCAGTGATCCTGGCATCGAGCCGTGCTCCCTCGACGCTCTGGGCTTGCAGTTCTGCTACCAATCGCTTCATTATCGCGTCGAACGGTCCGCCGTCGTCGGACTGAAACCCCGGCCCGAGGCGCTGGTCTGGAATCGCTTCGTCAAGCCAGCCACAAATTGGCCCTGACCGCCACACCGCAGCCAGCACGCGGTAGTCAGTCCTCGGGTCCTCGGCATCGTAGAGGGCAACAGTGTCGCCAATGTCAGTGGCGAAGCGACAGCAAACCTCGACTACAGCAACATCAAGCACGTAGGCCCGGTATTCCACCGGGGCACGATCAACGCGCGGAGCCGCATCCAACGCGCGGAGCCGCATCGACGGCCTGCGCGAATCCAAGTCCAAGCCCGACCACCGAGGTCAGGTCTAGCAGTCGCTATCATGGTTGAAGCCCGCGCTCATCATAGGGGTGCGGCGGTCTACGCAACCATCGAATCATGCTCGTCGAAGAACAGATCCAAGCGCGCCAGCAACGCGCCAAAGAGGCAATCAAACAGATCCTGTCTCGGCCGAAGGGCAAGCCCTTCGGCGATTACCAAGTCCTCTCAACCAGCGGCACCGAGTACAGGATTGCGATGCGCGGGCCAGGTCTGTTTGACAACTATTGCTCCTGCCCCGATTTTTCCCGAAATACGTTGGGAACTTGCAAGCACATCGAGAGCATACTTGGGCGACTCCGTGGTCGGTACCGCTCCAAGCTTGCGCACAAGCGCTTCGAGCGCGAGCGCGCGTCGCTCTCTCTGCGCTATGGCGAGAGTCTCGAGGTTCAGTTGAAGCTTCCTGACACACCCGACCCATCGCTGGAGGCGGTCGCGGCCAAGTTCTTCGACGAATCGGGCTTCTTGCCGAGAGGGAGCTACGCCGACTTCGCCTCCATCCTGCGAGAACTTCGGCTGGCCGACGGTACTGCGGTTGTCTACAGCGACGTCCTCGACTACGTGGAACGTGTGAACGAGCAGGAAGAAGGACTCGCGTGGGAGAGGGAGCAGCGCAAGAAGATTGAGGCGGGCCAATCGATCCTGCGCGGACTGGTGAAGGTCTCGCTGTACCCGTACCAGATGCGCGGGGCACTGTTTGCAGCGAGCCGCGGACGGGTCGTGCTAGCCGACGACATGGGGCTGGGCAAGACCGTCCAAGCTGTCGCAGCAGCCACACTCTTGCAGCGTCGCCGCGGTATCGAGCGCGTCTTGGTAATCTCGCCTGCCTCGGTAAAGTACCAGTGGAAAACCGAGATCGAGAAGTTCTCCGACCTGTCCGTGCAGGTCATCGATGGCGACAAGCGAAATCGGCGCAAGCGGTATGCCAGCCCGCAATTCTTCAACCTCATCAACTACGAACTCGTGCGGTGGGACATGGAGGCGATCCAAGCCCTCGCTCCCGACCTGATCATTCTCGACGAGGCGCAGCGCATCCGGAACTGGGCCACGAAGACCGCGCAAACTGTCAAGCAGCTGAAGAGCCGCTATGCGTTCGTGCTGACTGGCACGCCGCTAGAGAACAAGGTCGAGGAGCTCTACTCCGTTGTCGAGTTCGTCGACGGGCGTGCGCTCGGCCCCGCCTTCCGCTTCCTTCACGACCACATCGAGACTACGGAGACCGGCAAGCTGATCGGCTATCGCGGGTTGAAACAGATTCACAGGCAGCTGGAGCCGATCCTGCTGCGCCGCAGGCGCGACGAGGTCTTGAAGCAGCTGCCAGAACGCACCGACCAAGTATTCCTTGTTCCGTTGACCGAGGAGCAAGCAGACCCCTACTGGGAGCAGAACGAAATTCTCGGCAGGCTGATGCACAAGTGGTCAAGACAGGGCTGGCTGTCGGAAGTCGACCTCCGCCGGATCACCTGCGCCATTCAGAACATGCGGATGCTCTGCAACTCGACGTTCCTATTCGACAAGGAGACAAACCACTCTCCTAAGTTGGAGGAATTCAGAGAGATTGTGCGCGAGCTCGCCGTCGAGGAAGGCCGCAAGGTCGTTGTCTTCAGCGAGTACGAGCGGATGACTCGCCTCGCCGGGGAGGAACTGGCCAAGCTCGGGATCGACTACGTCTCCCTGCACGGTGGTGTTCCGAGCCACAAACGCGGTGCACTGATGGATCGTTTCCGAGAGGATCCTGAATGCATGGTGTTCTTGTCAACGGATGCGGGCGGCGTGGGCCTCAATCTCCAGTCCGCGTCGGCTGTCATCAACTTCGAGCCGCCTTGGAATCCGGCACGGCTGGAGCAGCGAATCGGACGGGTGCACCGGATGGGGCAGGCCCACCCCGTGCAGGTGATTCACATGCTGACCGAAGAAAGCATCGAAGTGCGCGTCTGGGAAACGATGCAGCTCAAGAAGGCGCTGTTTTCTGGGCTGTTCGATTCGACTGCCGATGAGGTCAGCTTCGAGAAGCTCGGCCGGTCGACATTTCTCAATGTCGTCAAGGAGATCGTGGATGGCACCTCTGGGGCCGCGGACGGTGACGAGCCTGCCCCGCCAGCCGCGGACACGGGCCCGGACCCCGGTCGGCACGAGCGGCCCGGATCGCCCGACCAGCCGCCCGGTGCGGAAACCCGCTCGGGGTCGGCTCCAAGACCTCCCGATGACGGCTCAAAACGCCAGCCGGGCGGACCTGCCGACCGTCCGTCGGCCGCTCCCGTCATGGAGGAAGCCGTCGCTGGGATTCTAGAAGCGGGTGTGAAGTTCCTCGAAGCGCTGGCGACGCCTCCGACCCAACCCGCTGGCCAAGCCGCACAGCGGGCTCCTCAAAGTTCACCTCCAACCGGACAGTCTGTCGTCTCGCGACTCGTTCGGACAGACCCGCAAACGAACCGTCCCGTCATGGCAGTGCCGCTGCCAGAAAACTTGGACGCAGCACGAATCGGGCAGGCGCTGGACGGTCTGGCACGAATGTTATCCGGCGGTGCCTGATTCGCAATTCTGTCAAGGCGGCTGACTGCACAGTCCCGTCAACGTCCGAATGCTCCGCTTGCTCAACTGCCAATCGTCGTGAGGAATCGACATCGAATCGGGCTCTTGCCTGAAGTTGCGCTGGCGTTCCTGCGCATGGGCTTGATCGCGTTCGGTGGACCGGCAGCACACTTGGCCCTACTAGAGGACGAGTTCGTCTCTAGACGAGGGTGGCTGTCAAGGCAGCGCTTCCTCGACCTGATGGGTGCGACGAACCTGATACCGGGCCCCAATTCGACCGAAATGACCATGCATATTGGCTATGAGCATGGAGGCGCGCTAGGACTGCTTGTGGCGGGCACTTCCTTCGTCTTGCCAGCTGCTTTGCTCACCGGAGTGCTGGCTTGGTGCTACGTCGAATTCGGTGCTCTTCCCGCTGCCGCTCCTGTGCTGCAGGGCATCCGGCCTGCAATCTTGGTTGTCATTCTAGGAGCGATCTGGAAGCTCGGCCGAAAGGCAGTCACGGACTGGCGGCTGGGAGCAATCGCGGCGGGTGTGGCTGGGTTGGTTTGGCTGGGCATTGGCGAGGTGCCCGCGCTGGTAGTCGGAGGCGTTGTTGGCATGCTCTGCCTGCGCGTTCCACACTTGCTGACCTTAGCGGCAGGATTCTTGGCATTGCTCTGCATTCCAGCCCGGACGCTGCTGGCAGCGGGAGCTGAGCAGGCGGATCTCACCAAACTCGGGCTGTTCTTCCTCAAGGTCGGTTCTGTGCTCTACGGGTCCGGCTACGTCTTGATTGCGTTCCTCGAAGGTGGCCTGATTGACGACTATGGCTGGGTAACCCGCCAGCAACTTCTCGATGCCGTCGCCGCCGGTCAGTTCACTCCGGGACCGGTGCTTACGACCGCGACGTTTCTCGGCTTCTTGATCGGCGGCCCAGCTGGAGCGGCAATGGCCACTATCGGCATCTTCCTGCCAGCATTCGTCTTTGCATGGGTCTTGAACCCCTTGGTGCGCCGTCTTCGCCAGTCCCCCACAAGTGCTGCGTTCCTGAATGCGGTGAATGCATCCGCCGTAGGCCTGATGGCCGTGGTTGCGGTCGACCTAGGGCGCGCGGCTCTCGCGTCCGGCTTCGCGCTCGCTGTTGCCTTGGCCGCGGCTGTGGCCTTGTTTGTCGGGCGGTGGCCGGCAGCCTGGGTGGTCATCGCGGCGGCGGCGCTCGGTTGGGCATCGATGACCTTTGGCTGGTCCTGAAGGCGAGTGAGGTCAGGCGCTTGGACAGGCCGTTCCATGCTTGGTCGTCAGCGAGGATGAAGACGAAGTTGGGAGGGGCGGGTGCGGCGGCCGACATGGCGGCGAGCAGAAACGGGCAGATTCGGTGCATCACTGGCAGTCACTGGTGCAGTTCGGATCGAGCCGGAACGAGTGGGCGACTCGGCCGTTGCCGTCGTCGGTGCCTGCGAGGCGGGTCTGGACGAGTTCCACCACCGCCACGTCCGAAGACACCGTGACCCGCACGTGGCCCGGGCCTCCGATCACATCGGGGCCGGGGTAAGTCTCGCTGATGTCGCGCGGCGCCCGATAGCGGTCCAAGCCCGGCTGAGGTACCAGCAGGTACGCAATTCCGTCGAGTTCTTCCCTTGCGAATACGTGGTCGTGACCGTGGAACACCGCGGTCGCGCCGGTGTCTACCAACAAGCGGTGAATCGGCTGCCCCCAGCCCGGGCGCCGGTCATCGAATTCGTAGGTGCCGTCGAGCCCCCGACCACCCCATTCGAACAGGCCTGCCGCCGTGGCTCCGCCCCTGGCCGCCTGGTTCACTCCACCGACCAAATGGTGGATGAAGACGAATTTGAACCTCGCCCGGCTGGAGCGCAACGTCGTTGCGAGCCAGCGGAACTGGTCTTCGCCCAGTGTGCGAGCCCAAAAGTCGCCTCCCTGCCTCGCGCGCGAGGTCGCCCAGAAGGGGTCCAGGGCGACGAACAGCGCATCCCCCCATTCCCAAGAATAGTAGTTGCCACGATCCTTGGCACCGTCCGAGGGCGTTGCGAAGTAGGTCTCACGCTGCTCTCTGGCCCACTTGCCCATCGCCCCCCTGCGTATGCCTTCGGCGTCGTGATTGCCGGACACCAGAAAGACCGGCGCACTCGTGCCGATCAGGCCGAAATAGTAGCGCTGCGCCAGATACTGCGGCAAGGCGGCCCGGTGATCGACGCGCCGCTTGTCCGTCATGAAGGTATCGCCGAGATCGATGTGGAAATCAGGATTGGCTGCCTTGGCATTCCGCAACGATGCCTCGTACAGGCGAGGATCGGTCCGCAGGTCCAAGTGCGAGTCCGCCTGCACTGTGAAGACGAACGATTCGCCGCGCGAGCGTCCGGTCCGGAACGTGAATTCTTCCGATGCGTCGCCGGATTCCGGCGGACCCTCCGTGACGCGCCAACGGTAGAAGTACTGCGAGTTCGGGGAGAGTCCGTCCAAGATCACTTCTGTCGGCACGCCCGGCGCGAGTTGAACACGGCCAGAGCGCCACTGGTAGTTACCGGAGCGATCCCCGTACTCGAAATTGCCTGCCAGTCCCGAAGCCGAGAAAATGCTGGCAGTGACTGACGTGTCGCTGGGATTGCCGAGAACAATATCGTACGGGCGGGCCGGCACGTCGGTTCGAAACTCCTCTACCTGGCCGCGCCGAACTTGCCTTCCCTGCCGCTCGCCACGCTGCGCTGCCTCGGCCGTGAGAACAGCGACTGACCCAGGGCGTGCGTCAGTGGGTGTCGACGCGATCTGGGCTAGGAGCCAAACAACGAGAACCAGCACGGCGCGCAGAGTTGGGCGCGAGGCGGCTCCGGCCAAGCTCGATCCTATCCGAACCACCAATTCTTCGGCTCTGGAGCGACGGCCCGAGCCGCTGTTGGCCGGGGCGCGCACTGGCACGTGCAAACTGCGCATCGCCTTGATTGTGGCGCTCGTTGGACGTTCGCACCACCCAAACAGGCCGTAGCATCAAGCTTTTTCCGAACCCTTTACATGAGCGGAGACTCCGTGCTGCCGACCAAGGGGTGGTGCCGCGCAACATCGCCCACTCTTGCAACGCTGGACAGGAGCCTAATACGCCACGACGCAGGGTGGTCCGGAGGGTGCTGAAAACTCGCGCACGGATGACCCGACGGCAGCCAGCAGCGACCAGTCCGCGAGAAAGAACGGCATCCATGAAGCGACTCTCTCTTTTGTCTATCGATTTACATTCAGCGAGAAACTATTGCAATTCCATTATCGTATTGATAATATTTGTATGATATTGTATTCCTATGGTAAATTCATCTACCTACTCCATCAACCTGAAGCTGCTGGCCGAGCGTACTCGAATCGGCTACCAGCAACTCTATCTCGGCCTCGTGCAGCGCAAGCGGGACCTTAAGTTCCGCGATGCGGCGCAGATCGCGGACGCGTTGGGGCTGCCCCTCTGGGAGCTTCGCGAGTGCATCGAAGACGGACGCTTCGTCACAAACAGCAGGCAGGAGCAGTTGCTGACTGGCAATCGACGGGAGGTCGGGGCCGACGAAGGCAAGTTCACCGAGCGCTTTCTGTCGCGCATGGCTCCGCCGAGCATCGCGCCGGCAACCGGTCGCCTAGGTGTTCTCCTGCCAGGGTTGGGCGCGGTAGCAACCACCATGATCGGCGGCACTGCGCTGATCAACAAGGGCTTGGCCAAACCCATCGGCTCGCTGACGCAAATGGGGCGAATCCGGCTCAGCAAACGAACCGACAAACGCAATCCGCTGATTCGCGACTTGCTGGAACTCCATGACGCAAGCAGGCTGGTGTTCGGCGGTTGGGACATCCAAGATCAGGACTGCTACGAGGCGGCCGAGGCGGCGGCCGTAATCGATCACAGCCTGCTGGCAGAGGCGGAAGGCGAGCTCCGAGCTGTTCGCCCCATGCGGGCCGTCTTCGAGCGCGACTACGTGCCGCGCCTCAGCGGTTCGCATGTCAAGCACGGCAGCAACAAGATGGCGCTTGCCGAGGCGCTCGTCCGCGACATCGACGAATTCAAGCGCAGCAATGGCTTGGACCGCGCTGTGATGGTCTGGTGCGGATCTACTGAGACGATCTTGCGCCCCAGTGAAGTCCATCGCTCGATAGAGGCGTTCGAGACCGGGCTGCTGGCCAACGATCCCAACATTGCGCCTTCGCAAATCTACGCCTACGCCGCCCTGCAGTCCGGCGTTCCATTCGCTAACGGAGCGCCGAACCTGACCGTCGACATCCCTGCTCTGGAGCAACTCGCGAAGCAGCGGCGAGTGCCCGTGTGCGGGAAGGACTTCAAGACCGGCCAAACATTCATGAAGACACTGATCGCACCCGGCCTTAAGGCCCGCCTTCTGGGCGTTGACGGTTGGTTTTCCACCAATATTCTCGGAAACCGCGACGGCGTCGTCCTAGAGGAGCCAGACTCATTCAAGACGAAGGAAGAAAGCAAGCTCGGCGCATTGGATGTGATCCTCCAGCCGGAACTGTACCCGGACCTGTACGACGAGTTCTCGCACATGGTGCGGATCAACTACTACCCTCCGCGGGGCGACAACAAAGAGGGCTGGGACAACATCGACCTGCAAGGCTGGCTGGGCTATCCGATGCAGCTCAAGGTCAATTTCCTCTGCCGCGACTCGATCCTAGCGGCACCTCTTGTGCTGGACTTGGCGCTATTCCTCGATCTCGCCCAGCGTGCGGGCCTAGCTGGTATTCAGGAATGGCTATCGTTCTACTTCAAGTCGCCCATGGTGCCGCCTCATCTCTATCCAGAGCACGATATATTCATCCAACTGATGAAGCTCAAGAACACGCTTCGATGGATGGCCGGAGAGCAGATGATCACGCACCTAGGTCTCGAATACTACGATTGACAAATCCCGCCGTCGGCAGCGCAACTGCTCGCCAGTCAGCCCGGCGTCTCCCAGAAAATGGGCAGCCGCGCGTTACACGGCGGCTACTCTCGCCTCGAGGACCGCGCACACTTGTCCGCGAGTCGGCAAGTTCCTTTGGGCCACACACGCCGTCCGAGGTTGGACGGCTTTCGTCCGACGGGAGGGTTTGGGAGCACCAGTTGTGCGAGACTATCCTGAAGGCTGCAGCCCGCCACTGGGATCCGGGCGGACGGTACTCAAGGAGCGACGCAACTCTCCAAGGGCCGGGCATAGAGACTGCAACCGCAATCGGAAATGGGAAAACCGAAGCGTAAGCAAAAGGGCGGTCCTCAGACCAACGAAGAGCTGATCCGGCACGCCAAGCAGCGACTTGCGGCGGGCGATGCCAAGCAGGCGCTGGCTGCGCTCCGGCGCGTCCAGTTCAAGGGAGTCCCGTCCGAGCATCTGGAGCCGTTGTTTCACAGTGCCTACTTGTTGCGGGCCCGGGAACTCGACGAGCGCGGCTTGCGGGACGAAGCTGAGGCCGCCCGGAAGAACGCGGCAAAGCATGGATCCTCCGGTAGCGACCGGGAACCGACGGCGGACGACATCCTGCCATTCCTGCTCACCAAGCCTGCCGACTCGCGCCTAGCCGCTTATGCCCGTTTCCTGCGGTCCAACCCTCTCTCACCCGGCGCCGAGGTGATGCTCGCCGACCACCTAGTTCTGAACCGCTGCTGGGAACAGCTTGACGCCTTCCCTGAAGCGTGCCAGTTTCGAGACGACGCGCGGGTTATGGCCTCGGCGAGCGAGACTCTAGACTGCGGAGACTGGGATGCCGGCTCGCGCATCCTTGAGCCGCTGCCCGCTGAGTCCGCATTCCGGTACTGGAGAACATTCACCGTCGCGATGGCTGCATACTTTCGGCGGGACATGCCAGCGGTCGCGAGAGCGCTCAAGGGATTGCCATCCGACTTCCCACTCCCGTCCGCCGCCAAGGCGCTGCGAGCCAACTCCAAGCCCGGAGCGGCGGAGGGCGCGGCCGCGAAGAGCGATATGGAGAGGCTGCTGGGCGTTGGCAGACTCTCGATTTCAAAGCGCGGTCAGGCCGTGCGCCGGGCGGTGGGCGGTGCCAAGACAGCGCAAATAGGACCGGCGATCCGCGACTTTGCCAAGGCTGTCGACCCGCACAGTCCCTCCGTTACGACAGTGAGGATCATCAGGGCTCTCTACCTCGCAGTCGCGGCAGGCCAGCTCGATGAGGATGACTACTGGCAGGCCTTCTCCGGAGCCGTTCCGGAGCGGCATAGGGAGGGCGTCGAGATCCTGACCTATTGCCAAGCGCTCTTCAAACAGCCGGGCGGACTCGAATATCTGACGGATATCGCAGACCTATTCCACGCGATCAAGAATGCCTTCCCGGACGTTTCCGACCGACGCGTTGCGCGGGCGAGGATCCTAGCCAAGCTGGCTGAACTGGTGAAATCTTCGGGCGCCTGGACGCTGATGTACAGCGATGCAGAGGACATCTGTCAGATCTTGGGCGACTTCGATTTCAAATCCGTCGAGAAGTACGCCCGAAGCGGCCAGTCAGCTGCCATAGACTTGATGCGGCTGAGCCTAGCGGAGGACCCGACGAACGCAGCGGCCCACAAGCAACTGGTAGCGATGCTCGAGAACGGATACCTAACGAAGAATGCGGAACTGGTCTCTGCCTACGAGCACTATGCCGAGGCCGTTCCCGAAGATCCAGACCCGTGGATCGCCCTAGCAGAGCTCCGGCTTGGAAGCAACGCCTATCGGAAGGCGGCGGCCGCGTTGAAGAAGGCCCGCAGCTATGCTAGCCACGATCATCGCGTCAGCAACTTGATGGTGGCCGCATCCTTGTTGGCTACCAAGCGGAACCTGAAGCAAGAGCGACTCGCCATAGCGCTACGTGACCTCTCCAACGCGGAGGCCCTCATGAATCCGACGTCGGAGCCCATTGTGGTGGCATGGAAGGCAGTCGCCTCTGCCGCGCAAGCGAGCGAGCCCAGCCTTCTGCCCGCGTGCAAGCGCCTGCTGGACAGCGCGTCTCCGTCGGTACGAGCCAAAGCGGCCTGTATCGTTTGGAACGCCAACGCTACGATGGACTTGCCAGTCCGCCTGCCACCTAAGGACAGCCAGAAGCTCTGGAATATGTTCCAGGAAGCAATTCGTGCCACCTGCGCGACTGCACCCGCGGACCTCGCCGGCATCGTGGAGCCAATGCCGATTGCGTTCAACAGTGTGGCGGGCACGAAGGTCGTGTCGCAGAATCTCTTCGATCTCTGGGATGGCGTGCTGCGGGCAGTCCCCGACCGAGACGCCCTGCGGATATTTCCGGCGGCAGTGGAATGCGGAAATCTAAAGGAGCTACGCAGCGAACTAGCTCGCCGCTTGACACGAACCCAGAACAAGACATACCAACGCATCCTGCTGTTGTATTCTGCAACAGTGAAATATCTGCTTGGTGAAGAAGTTGGATCAAGCCGCTTCCGCAAGCTGATCGATTCGATCCCGAGTGATGATCTCAAGCCGGTGCGTGCCGCCGCCGAGCAACTGTCAGCTCCTGTGGCAATGCGCTTCGTACCGGTGCTGGCGCTCGCGCTCCAGCAATTTCAATTCGATATGCTGGACGAGCAATGGGGCCTATTCTAACGGATGCCACGCCAAGCGTGGCGCAGGTGCGCCATGCGATTCCCCGCAGTCCAGACGTAACCGTCAGCTTACAGGAGGATCGGACATGATCTGTCCGCATGTTGTGTTTGGCCTGCGCTGCGACGCCGACGACGCCAAGATCCGGCAGCGCTATCTCGACCTCGTCCGAGCCCACCCTCCGAGCAGGGATCCAGAGGGGTTCAGGATGGTCGCCAAGGCCTATAGCATGCTGAAGGATAGGGCTGCGAGAGTCCAATCGCACCTGTCCGGGCCGGTGGAATGCGATTCCTTCGAAGATGCTTTGGCGGACTTGGAGCGGGCCGCATTCTGGGCTTGGAAGCCTCCGGGGCTACGTGAGATCTGTGCGGCGGAAGATGAGTGAGCATGCACGATTCCAAAAGTGACTGGAAGATCGCGATCCTAGCTGACTTCGCCGGGTGGCTGAAGGATCTAGCGTCGGCTCCTGCTGACGCCGCGCCGACCCCAGAGAAGCGCCGCGGCTTGGCGGACCTGTACTCGGAAATCGCGGCCCTGCGCCAAGAACTAGTCCTGCAGAACCGGGCACAGAAAAAATCCGTAGTCGGGCTAGACTCGGCGAAGGCCGCATTCTTCGAACTGGGCACCCAACTGCGCGGTCAGACAGCCGCACTGAAGGGGGCGGTCGCCAAGCAGGGCGAGGGGCCGGAGGCGCTGGCCGTCATCACGAGCTTTCTTGAAATTCGCGACTCGCTGGAGCGCACGCAAGCGCTGGCGCAACAGCTGATTTCGTCCGAAGGCCTGCGGGCGACGGGCGACGCTGACCCTGCCAGCTTGGCACCAACCTTGGGGCTAGTCCTGCGCAAGTTCGACCGCACGCTGGAGGATCACGGGGTGTCTCGGATCGGCACCGTGGGGATGCCGTTCGACCCATCGACGATGAGCGCCGTGGGCACGCGCAAGGATCCCGAGGTGCGCAACGGTACCGTATTGGAGGAGGTGCGCGGGGGTTTCCTCTTAGGCGAGCGAGTCCTGCGCACGGCGGAAGTGTTCGTAAACATGTGCGACGAGCGAGGCGACGGCAATGACTAGTGATCTCATCGTGGGAATCGACCTGGGGACGACCAACTCGTCCATTGCGGTGATGCGGAAAGGACTGCCCGAAGTTCTCGCAGGGGAAGATGACGGCCTCCTTCCGTCCTGCGTGGGCTGGGATGCCGAGGATCGGATTGTCGTGGGCCGCCCGGCGCGGAATCAGGCAGTGCTATTCCCCGACCGGACCATCCTTTCGATCAAACGCAAGATGGGCTCGAATGAGATCGTAAGGCTCGGCGAGACCGACTACACGCCTGAAAGGATTTCCTCTTTCATTCTCGGGGAGTTGGTCTCCCGAGCACGAAGCACCTTGCGCCGCGACATCTCACGGGCCATCATCACGGTGCCTGCATACTTCAACGACGCCCAGCGGAAGGCGACTCGCAAGGCGGGCGAACTCGCAGGTCTAAAGGTGGAGCGGATTCTCAACGAGCCCACGGCCGCCTCGCTGGTCTACGAAGCGGATTCGAGCGGGGCATCGAAGATCCTCGTCTACGACTTGGGCGGAGGCACGTTCGATGTTTCGGTTGTATCCATCGAGCAGGGAGTGGTCGAGGTCCTGGCAACCGCCGGCAATAACCGCCTCGGCGGAGACGACTTTGACGCGCTAATCGTCGAGCGCCTCAACCAATTCCTCGACAAGGAGACTGGGGACGAATCCCACCGGAGCGATCGGACGGCCCAAGCGAGGCTGCGACACGCCGCCGAGGCCGCCAAGAGGAAGCTGTCCGCCGCACCCTTCGCGATGATCGAGGAAGACAATCTGAAAGGATCGGGCCGGAAGCCACTGAACTTGTCCTACGAGCTGAGTCGAGCTGACTTCGAGGACGATATCCAAGATCTGCTGCACGGCAGCTTGGACGAGGTCTCAAAGTCTTTGAATGACGCGCAAGTGCGGGCCGGGGATTTGAACCGCATCTTGCTTGTCGGCGGCTCCACGCGCATTCCGCTCGTGTCGCGCCTGCTACAAGAACGCCTTGGAATGACTCCCCACGGGGAGGTGGACCCAGATCGCTGCGTCGCCCTCGGAGCGGCGATTCAGGCCGGAATGGAGGCTGGCGAGGAAGTTAGCAGCGTACTAGTCGACATCACTCCCTATACGTTCGGTATCAAAACGCGAGGGGAGTTGAACGGCATGATCTCGCTGCACCACTACGCGCCGATGATCCCGCGCAACTCCAAGCTGCCAGTCACGAAGAGCGATTTGTTCTTCGCGATGACGCCGGACCAGGAAAGCGTCCAGGTCGAGGTCTTCCAAGGCGAGGATCCCGACACCCGCAACAACACGCGGATTGGGGGGTTCACATTTGACGGGCTGAACAAGGACGAGAACGCATACGAGGATGGCATCGTGGTCACCTATTCGCTGAACGTGGATGGGATTCTTGACATCTCGGCACGCGAGCGGGTCACGGGCAAGCAGATCAGCGGAAGGATCGAGGACGCGCTCGCTGCCAGGCCAGACGACGACCTGCTGGAGCTCGAGCTGGGAGACAGCTCGGATCAAGCGGTTGAGGACACGCTCAAACAACTGCTGGACAATGCCCAAGCCCTGCTGGCGAAGGCTCCGGCCGAGGATCTCGCCGAGATCGAGCGCCTGATCAAGGCATTGGAGAGCGCCGTGCAGCGAGGGGATACGGAGAAGGCAGATCAGGTGGCAGGAGAGCTGGCCGAGATCCTGTTCTTCATTGAGTAGATCGTGACGAACTGTCCAACTTGCCGCGCGCCGTACAAATCCGGGGCGAAGTGTTACCGGTGCGGAACGCACTTCGAGGACATCCTTGCCGTAGAGCGTGAGGCCGCTGACTACAGTCGCGAGGCCGAGCGGGCGCTGGCGCGCCAAGACTTCATGGTCGCACTGGGCTACAGCGACCGGGCACTCTACCTGGACCGCTCCAAGGAAGCGCTCCGCACCGCCGCGCTGGTAGCGCTGGCCCGTCGCCGGTTCGAGGATGCCTACCAGCTTTGGCGCGAGTCACAGGATCTGTGACCGCGTCTGGCACCCAGCCCCTGCCAGCTGCGGCGAGTCGGGGGACTTGTTCGAGGTGCGTGAATCGGCCGGTCGCGCCCTAGCACGGGACTCTCGACCCTGCCAGACGGCCCTTCCGTAGCCGCGGACCTGGGTGATTTCCAGTTCGGCTGAACTCAGCGATCGGACTGCAAGGCAAGTCCGAGGAGTGAATACTGGGTGGTAATCTAGCCGCATGCGCTCGATTTCAATCCTCGTTGCTCCAGTAGTGCTACTGGTTGCGACCCAAGTTTCTGGCCACGATCTGCCAACCGAAGCGGAGGTGCAAGAGGGGACAGCGTGGATCGTGAGCGTCCGTGGCGACTGGTCGCAGTTCCATTCAAATCGGAGTCCCAACAGCTTAGTCACAGTTCTTGCGGGTGGCGCTAATCCGAACGGATTCGACTACACACCGTTGGAAGACCATCCGGTGTCCCGAGCCACGAGGGGCACATATTCTTCGCTAGGCGACAGGGTAGCAGCGGCACAAAGTGCCCTGCGCCTCTTGCTACAAGCTGGTGGCGACCCGAATGGTGGAATTGTACCCGGCACCGGCAGAGGTAACACGCCATTGATATGGGCGATTCGGAATTCCCAAGATTCAGATGCAGTCCTCGAGGTTGTCGGGATCCTCTTGGAGTATGGCGCCGATCCCAACATCGAGGACGACACTGGACGGTCAGCGGTGTTCTGGGCCGCAAACTGGGCCAGCCGGTATTCTAGATGGCTAACGCTCACGGACATGCTGATCAGAAAAGGCGGAGACCCCAATAGCGCAGTTCTGGCGGAGATCGACAAGGGTGCCACTCTGCAACACGACCCGGAAGGATTGATCGAGAAGAGACTTGGAAAAGAGGTTGTGGACCTCCTTAGGAGTGTGATCGCTCCTCCCTCAGATACGGTTCATGTATTACAAGAGTATCCGGAACTATTGCGGCTGTTCCGCCAGACTCTTCGCGAATTGCAAGAGTTAAATCGAAGACTTCAAACGGCCGATCAATAGACGTGGAAGCTTGGATCAACGTAGCTGCCCGCATACCCCGGACCTCGAGCGGGCGCATCAATCGTAGCCATTCCGGCTAGCGAACCTCCGCTTCTCGTCCAACGGGTTGGAATTCCTGCTAGGTGGACCGCTACCGGATCAAGCGGACTCGCCAGCCCGCTCAAGCACGGCGAGGGCTTCTCGAACCATCGGGTAGTCCTCTAGCGAGCCTTGCACAGCGTACACGCCACCACCGTGCTCCTCAAATCGGCTCAGCACCGCCTTGGCTTCCTCCACCTCGGCCGGCGAAGGGGAATACACTTCGTTGATCACCGGCAGTTGCGCCGGGTGTATCGCGGCTTGCCCGGAGAAGCCATGCTGCCGGCCGCGTTGCGCCGCTTGGCGCACCGCACCCAGGTCTTGGTACTGCATCGGCGGCGAATCGAAGACCTGCTTGCCCATGGCGCGGGCCGCGTTGACCACGCTGCCGCGGGCAAACGTCAACTCGGGCTCGCCTTGGCTACGGCGGATCCGGGTCTCGGCGCAGTAATCCTCGGCACCGAACATCAGCGCATTCACGCGGTCCGAGCAGGACGCGATCTCAGCGGCCCGCAACACACCCAACGGGGACTCGACAAGCGGAATGATGATTCCCGCACCGGGCAGCTCTGCGGTGACGCGCTCGACATCGCCCACCGACTCGCACTTAGGGATCACCACCCCGTTCACCTGGCATCGGCGCACAGCCACACAGTCCGCGGCGACCCACTCCGAGGACGGGTGATTGAGCCTCACCAGCACCAGCCGGCCTTGCCGCTGGAGGCTCGGGAGGGCTCGCTGCGTCACAGATCGAGCGTCCGGCTTGTTGGCATCGGCTACGGCATCCTCCCAATCAATCAAGATCGAGTCGGCGGGCAGGCTGGCCGCCTTGGACAGTTTCTTGGCGCTGTCGCCCGGGACGAAGAGGATGCTCCGAATGCGCGATAGCTCAGTCACAGTCGCCTTCCATACATAATGGGCTGTGCAGGGGCGGGCGTGCCAGCACCCCGCAGCCAAGAGGAGATCGGGCGCAATGCCACACGGGCGATACTTCGACGAATTCGAGGTCGGGCAGGTTTTCAAGCATTGGCCGGGCAGGACGATTTCGGAGGCTGACGATACGTGGTTTTCGCTTCTGACTATGAACCAGCACCCTGTCCATATCGATGCCAACTACGCCGCCGGCACGCAGCACGGCCAGCGCCTGGTCGTCGGCCCCCTGGTCTTCAGCATCGTGGTGGGCATGAGCGTCGCCGACGTCAGCGGCAGAGCGATCGCCAACCTCGACTACAGCGAGGTCAAGCACGTGGGCCCGGTGTTCCACGGTGACACGATCTACGCTGAGAGCCGCATCGTCGACCTGCGCGAGTCCAAGTCCAAGCCCGACCGGGGCTTGGTATTCGTGGAGAGCCGCGGTTTCAACCAACGGGACGAAACGGTGCTCACCCTAAAGCGGACCGTTCTAGTGCCGAAGAGCGGCCGCGCGCAGCCATGAGCATTAGCCTGACCGACGAGCACCGGCAGATCCGCGATGCGGTCGGCGAAGTCTGTTCCGACTATCCCGGCGAGTACTGGCGTAAGCTCGACGAAACACAGGGCTACCCGACCGAATTCGTCAATGCCCTGACCGAGGGCGGCTGGCTAGCGGCGCTGATCCCGGAACAGTACGGCGGCAGCGAACTCGGCATCCTCGAGGCCAGCTTGATCATGGAGGCGATCAACGCCTCCGGCGGCAACGCGGCGGCCTGTCACGCCCAGATGTACATCATGGACGTGCTCACGCGCCGCGGCAGCGAGGCCCAGAAGCGGCGCTACCTGCCCGAACTGGCCGCCGGGCGGCTGCGCCTGCAAGCCTTCGGCGTGACCGAACCCACGACCGGGTCCGACACGACGCAAACGCAGACTAGGGCGGAGCGTCGCGGAGGCTGCTATGTCGTGCACGGGCAAAAGGTCTTCACGTCGCGCATCGAGCACTCCGACCTGATGCTGCTGCTGGTGCGGACCACGCCGGCCGAGCGAGTGGAAAGCAAGACGCACGGCCTGTCCATCTTGCTGGTCGACTTGGAACAAGCCGCTGGACGCGGGATCGAGATCCGCACCTTGCGCACCATGCTCAACCACCACACGTGCGAGGTCTTCCTAGACGGCCTGGAGGTGCCTGCGGAAAACCTGATCGGCGAGGAGGGCGAGGGCTTCAGGGCGCTGCTTGACGGGCTCAACGCCGAGCGCATCTTGATCGCGGCCGAATGCATCGGCGATGGCGATTGGTTCATGGAAAAGGGCTGCGCCTACGCCCGCGAACGAGTTGTGTTCGGCCGGCCGATCGGACAAAACCAAGGCATTCAGTTCCCGTTGGCGAAGGCGCACGCTCATGTCCGCGCCGCGGATTTGATGCGCTTCCGCGCAGCCGAGCTCTATGACGCAGGCCAGCCCTGCGGGCCGCAAGCCAATATGGCCAAGCTGCTGGCGGCGGACGCTTCCTGGGAGGCGGCCAACGCTTGCTTGCAGACTCACGGCGGGTACGGGTTCGCGGCGGACTACGATGTCGAGCGCAAGTTCCGCGAGACACGGCTCTACCAGGTGGCCCCGATCTCTACCAACCTGATCCTGAGCTATGTCGCCGAAAAGGTGCTGGGCCTGCCGCGATCCTATTGAGCGGCCTCGGCGAAGATCTCAGCAACGCGCGCCAGGGCCGGATCCTGCTGATCGGACACTTGGATTCTCAGCGCCCGGCGCCCCAGCCCTGTCAGGACGCTGAAGTCTCCCAGCGCCTGAGCCGCTTCGACCACGCCAAAGCTAAGTTCACGCCCGGGCACGGCAATATCGCTCCCGGAATCGCAGCCGATCTGCACAAAGACTCCATTGTCTGGGCCGCCCTTGTGCAACTGCCCGGTGGAATGCAGGAACCTCGGCCCAAACCCGACGCACGTCGCGACGCCAACTGCGGGCCGGATGGCGCTGCGGATGCGTGCCAGCGTCGCCTCAGCCGCCGAGTTGCGATTCACGTAGGCCAGCAATGCTAAGTAGTCGCCATTTCCGACAGATCCTAGGTGCGACCGCAGCACCGCAGCCAGCCCGCCTCCATGGGCGGCACGCAGCAAGCGCTCGGCGTGATCGGGAGCGGCGAACAGTTCGATGCCGGACTCCTGCAGGAAAGGCTCGACAACAGGCAGAGACCCAGAGGCCTCGTAGGCGGAGGTGAGCGCCCGGGCAGCCACCTTGGCGGACTCGACATCAGGCTGGTCGAAGGGGTTGATCCCAAGCACGGCCCCGGCGACCGCCGTCGCCATCTCCCAGCGGAAGAATTCCTGCCCGATATCTTCCAGCTGCCGGATCCCGATCCGCACGACGGGATGGCCCAGCCTGATCAGCTCGTCCAAAGCTCGGTCGGGGATCCGGTCGATTTCCGAATCCAGCGCGATGGAAACGAAGACCCGATCGAAGGCGTAGCTCGAAGGCTCGCCGAGGATCTCGCCTTCGACCGGTACGATGCCCTTGCCCGCCTTGCCGGTAGACTCGGCGACGAGCTGCTCGATCCATGCGCCCAGCGAGGCTACTCCGGGCGAGGTGACAAAGGTGAGCTTGTCGCGGCCGGCGAGCGCAGCGGCACCAAGCGCTAGCCCCAGGCGAACGCCCGGATTTGCATCCGGCGACATATCAGGGCCACAGGCCGAGCCCATCACCTGTGCTCCGGCTAGCAGCCGGTCCACGTCTAGCCCCATTACAGCTGCGGGCGCCATGCCGAAGTGCGACAGGGCCGAATAGCGGCCGCCTATCGACGGCAGGCCCCGGAAGAGATGCCCGAAGCCAAGCTGGCGGGCCTTTGACTCCAAGCCTGATCCCGGATCCGTGACGGCTACGAACTGCGAAGCTGCCGGCCCTGCGCCAATGGCCTCGGTGAGACGGTCCAAGAAGTGCTGCGTCAGCGAGGCCGTCTCGAGCGTCGATCCTGACTTGCTCGCCGACAGGAACAATGTCGATTCAAGGTTGATCTGCGCTTCGCAATCTGCGATCTGCCCCGGATCAGTGGAATCGAGGATCCCGAAGTCGGGGAACCCGTCCTGCACGCCGAAGCACAGCCGCAGGACTTCCGGACACAGGCTCGACCCACCCATGCCTAGCAGCAGCGCGTGGGTATAGCGCCCCCGCACCTCTTCGGAGAGTGCCCGCAGCTGCGATGTGTCAGCTGCAAGCTCGTCTACAACCCCAAGCCAGCCTAGCCAGTCCGCTTCGCCCGAAGATGTCCACAGCGACTCGTCACCATCCCAGAGTCGGCGGGTGCTCCCGGCGGCCGACCAACGTGTCGCGAGTCGCTCCACGCTCTGGTTCAGAGGCTGGGGGATGTCTTCGAACTGAGGATTCACGGAAGCCACGGCGAGTCTCCTGGGTAGGCGGCACGGCAAGTGCACCGGCGCAGAACGGGCCGGAAAGCGCTGCGCGGTCCGTCCCGAGGCGAGCCGACCCATCCCTGCGGGGGCGCGGCTCGACCTTATCGTCATCGTAGCAATGCGGCCCCCAGCGATTCGGCGAATCGCGCCATTGCCGACGCAGCGTCGGCCAAATACGATAATGGGGCAAGATGCTCCGTCACGACTGGACGCTAGACGAGATCCGGCAAGTGCATCAGCTGCCACTGCCGGAACTGCTCTACAGGGCTCAGACGGCCCACCGCGCCTACCACGACCCGCATGCGGTGCAAGGCTGCGCTTTGCTCAGCATCAAGACCGGTCACTGTCCCGAAGACTGCGCTTACTGCCCTCAGTCGGCGCGCTATGACACCGGCCTCGAGGCCCAGGGCCTGCTCAGCGTCGAGGAGACACTAGCGAAGGCACGCGCCGCGAAGGCAGGCGGCGCGACCCGCTTCTGCATGGGCGCCGCATGGCGCGAAGCGCCCGAGGGCGCAGAGTTCGAACAGGTCGTCGAAATGGTGCGCGGCGTCCGCAATCTGGGCATGGAAGCCTGTTGCACGCTGGGCATGCTCACCCAGCCACAGGCGGACCGCCTCGCCGAAGCGGGCCTGACGGCGTACAACCACAACCTCGATACGAGCCCGGAGTTCTACGGCGAGATCATCACGACGCGCAGCTACCAAGAACGGCTTGACACGCTGGAACGCGTGCGTCGCAGCGGCGTGACCATTTGCTGTGGCGGGATTATCGGCATGGGCGAGAGCGTCGACGACCGCCTAGGCTTGCTGCTGCAGTTGGCGAGCCAAGATCCCCACCCCGAGAGCGTGCCGATCAACAGCTTGGTCAGCGTGGCAGGCACGCCGCTCGGCGGGCGCGCACCGGTCAGCGCTCTGGACTTTGCGCGCGTGATCGCGACGGCCCGCATCACGATGCCCGCGTCGATCGTGCGCCTCTCGGCGGGCCGCTTGGAACTGTCCGAAGAAGGCCAAGCCCTGTGCTTTCTGGCCGGAGCGAACTCCGTTTTCCTGGGCGAGCGGCTGCTGACCACGCCGAACCCCGAGGCGAGCGACGACGAGAGGCTGCTCGAGAAGATGGGGATGCGCCTCTGCGAAGACCCCCTGACGGTGGCTGCACCGCCGCAGACCTAGCTTGTCGCGCAAGGAACTGCACGGGACGGTCGCGCCGACCATGGCGAACGCCAATCGGGCTCTCGAGCAACGCGTGCGAGCGCAGCTCGAGGCGCTACAAGACCAGAGCCTGCTGCGCTCGCTGGAGGAGCCTGCCGGGCTCGACCTGTGCTCCAACGACTATCTGGGGCTGGCGCGGCATCCGCGCATGCGCCGCCGGCTGGGCGATGCGGTCCAAGCTCTGGGAGTCGGCTCTACCGGATCCCGGCTGCTGCGCGGGCACAGGGCGGCGTTCAAGACGGTTGAAGAGCGGTTCGCAAGACTGAAGGGCACGCCCGCGGCGCTGTATCTGGGCAGCGGATGGGCCGCCAACCTAGGCGTGCTCTCCACCTTTCCAACCAGCGGGGACGTGATCTTCTCGGACGAACTGAACCATGCCAGTTTGATCGACGGGATGCGCCTGTCGAAGGCTCGTTACGTCGTGTACCCCCACTGCGACTGCGAGGCATTGTCACGCCTGCTCGAATCCGAGCAGTGCGCCGGCCAGCGCTTCGTGGTCACCGAGTCGCTGTTCAGCATGGACGGCGACATTGCGCCGCTCGAGCAGCTGGCCGCACTGCAAGCTGAGCATGGTTTCGTGCTGATCGTCGATGAGGCCCACGCGGTCGGGATCTATGGCCAATGCGGCAGCGGCTTGATCGAGGCGAGCGGCTGCGAGGATGCAATATTCGTGTCCGTCAACTCGGCGGGCAAGGCCTTGGGCGTCAGCGGGGCGTTCGTGTGCGGGCCACAGTGGGCGATCCAACTCCTGGTCCAGAGTGCCCGACCGTTCGTCTTCTCCACCGCGCCCCCGCCAGCTCTGGCGGAGTCCATCGACGAAGCCCTGGACTTGCTGGCCGAAGAACCGGAGCGGCGCGTCCGGGTGCTCGAACACGGAGCGTTGCTGCGCGAGTCGCTGGGCATGCCACCGTCGAACGCGCCAATCGTGCCGGTGATTATCGGACCCAGCGCCGCCGCGGTCCGTGCCGCGGCTTCGTTGCGCGCCCAGGGCTATGACGTGCGCGCCATCCGTCCGCCGACCGTGCCCGCGGGCACGGCTCGGCTGCGGGTCTCCCTGAACGCGGATCTGAGCCGCGCGGAAGTCACCGGGGTAGCTAGCAGCATCAAGCGGGCGCTGGCCGGGAGGGAATGATGCGGGGAGTGTTCGTGACGGGTACGGATACAGGGGTGGGCAAGACCGTGGTCTCGGCCGTCTTGGTTTCCGCTCTGAGGCGAAGGGCGACGGTCGGGTATTGGAAGCCCGTTCAAACCGGGATCGAAGAGGATGACGACACAGCCGAAGTGCGGCGGTTGGCAGGTTGCGCCGACGACGAAATCGCGGAGCTAGGCATCCGGCTGCCCCGCCCCCTCTCACCGCACCTGTCAGCTCGACTCGCCAACCAGACCATCGAAATGGGCGATCTCATGCGCATGGCGGAGGGCTTGCCGGACGACCGCTACTGGATCGTCGAAGGGGCCGGGGGGCTGTTGGTCCCGCTGAACGAGAGCGCGATGATGTCCGACCTGATCCGGTCGCTTGCATTGCCGGTGGTCATCGCGGCTAGGTCGGGCTTGGGCACCATCAACCACACACTGCTGACGGTGACCGCGCTGGAACGGATGTCCATCGGGGTCGCGGGCGTCGCCATGGTGGGCGAGCCCAACGAGGAGAACCGCTTGGCGATCGAGCGCTACGGGGGTGTTCGCGTGCTTGCGGAAGTCCCGGTACTGCAGGAGCTCAGCGCAGAGTCGATTGCAGCGGTTTCGGCTGATGCGGCACCGGCCCTCGCGAGTCTGCTCTGAAGCGGCAGCCGCTGCCGTGGAGGGATTACCTGCCGCCAACGGCTAGTGCGCCTTCGGCTGAGATGGGCTCCTAATGCCTTCCAAGGCCCTCCCACCGGCTTATGATGAAAGCTTGCTATGTTCGGTTCGTCCTCGTCGATCAAGTTGGACAAGTCGCTCCTCGAGCGCGTCAAACGGTGCGCCGACGCCGCAGGCTACTCTTCCCCCCAGGAATTTGTGGTGCATGTGATCGAGAAAGAGCTGGCCCAGATCGAAGAGGGCGCCTCCGACGAGGAGATCATGAGCAAGCTGCAGGGCTTGGGCTATATCGACTAGGCCCGGAACTGGCCCTTCCGCTGCTGTTCTCAACGCGACCTGCAAAGTGATACTCCGCGCGGCAGTTTCATTCCTCGCTAAGATCTTTGGCCCGTTCAACCCGCTGGTTGGGCTAGCGGTCGCTGCAGTTGTGCTCGGCATCGGAATGCTCTGGGTCGTCGGCAAGACCTCGAACCAAGGGGCTATCGAGCGCGCCAAGAAGCGCATGCAAGCCTACCTGTTGGAAATGCGCTTGTACTCGGACGAACCTCGCCTGCTGTTCCGGGCGCAAGGCAACTTGCTGCTCAATAACGCCCGCTATGTCGGCCACATGCTGCGGCCCGCACTCATCTTGGGATTGCCCATGGTAGTGCTATTCGCTCACTTCGACTCCGTCTACGGACACCGCCCTCTTCGCGTCGGAGAATCGGCCTTGTTCACGGTGAGCACGACGCTGCCCAGCCAGGACCTCGCGCTCACCGCTAGCGGCGCGCTGGAGGTCGATAGCGTCGCAGTAGGCTCGGCCGTTTCCCGCCAAGTGTTCTGGCGCCTGCGCGCGGTGTCGGAGGGTGCCGGTCAAGTCTTGTTGGACACGCCGCACGGCTCGGTCGAAATGGCGGCCACGGTCGGCTCCGGAACCCCTTACGTCTGCGCCAGCCGCAACGCAGCGTTGTGGCGCACGTTCATGTTCTCGCCGGGGGAGTCCAGCTTTGCGCTGCAGTCGGTGGACAGATTGAGCATCGACTATCCCCCGCGAGACATCGGCTTGGGACGATTCGAAACGCATTGGGTGGTCTGGTTCCTAGTGATCTCGATTCTGGCGGCATACCTGCTCAAGGGGCGCTTCGGAGTCGTGCTCTAGCCTGGCTGGCAACTTGTCCGAGACTGCCCCATCCCGGCGGAGAGCTGAATCGGCTGCGCTCAAATTCGATACACTGCCACTCTCGAAGTACGGGCAAGCCGAGTCTCTGCGATGGCCAAGAACACTCCTCCACATGTGTTGTGTGTGGGCATGGGTTTCCTCGACACGCGTCTGTGCGTCGACCGCTTCCCGCCCAAGCAGCACCGCGAGAATGCCAGCAAGCGTTGGGACGCGCTGGGAGGACCCGCATCGGTCGGCGGCGTAGCAGCGGTCCGCCTGGGGGGAACAGCCTCGTTCTGGAGTCGCAGGGGCGACGATCTCGCGGGCGAGCGCCTCGAGCAGCTGCTCGCGGCCACTGGCGTCGAAACGTCGGGCTATCGCAAGTTCCCCGGAACGACCCCCACCTGCGAAGTATTCATCGAGCCCAGCGGCGAGCGCTACCTGTTTCCCTATCTCGGCGACGGAATACCGGGAGACGCGAGTTGGATCCCGGACTCGGCCATCGAACGGGCCGATGCCGTGCTGATCGACGGACGCTGGCCCGAGGGCGGCATGCGCGTGGTGACGGGCGGCCGCAGCCGGGGCATCCCGTGCGTGCATGACTTGGACCAAGACCGTCCCGAGATCTGGGAGATTGCCCGACTTGCCACGCATGTCATCGCGGACGAAGACTTGGCGCTGAAGTGCGGGGGCGTGGAAGCGGTGCTGCGGCGAATCGAAGGGTTCGGGGCCTGGGGTGCCGTCACCTTGGGCGAGCGCGGCGTGGCCTACAACGGTGGGCGGGTGCCACCGTTTCGGGTGCAGGTGACAGACAGCACCGGAGCGGGTGACGTGTTCCATGGCGCATTCGCGCTCGCGATGGCTCAAGGCCAGAGCGAACACGACGCCCTGCGGTTCGGGTGCGCGGCGGGGGCTCTGCTGTGCAAGTTCGGGCGAGTGCCGTATCTGCCGGAGGTCGAAGATCTGCTCCGAGAGGGCTCGCCTGAGCGGCCCCCTAGTTGACCGGCAGCAGCGCCTCGTTGCTCGCCACGCCGTTGAACTCCACGCGCAGCGGATGCTCGCCGGGGCTGACCGTCAGCGGGACTTCGACGGTCACCAAGTACAGCCCGGCCAGATCAGGGTCCAGCCCGGAGTAAACAACCCTCGCCTGTTGGTCGCCGATCCACACCGTTGGGCTGTTGACAGTCTCATTGGAGAAACCGCCCGCAAAGCCCGTCTTCGGCGGCAACGCCACCGGGCCATTTCCAGTCATGGCG
Organism: Bryobacterales bacterium; assembly: GCA_965207255.1. Lineage (GTDB taxonomy): Bacteria > Acidobacteriota > Terriglobia > Bryobacterales > UBA6623 > VXMF01. Next base: position 6,840,889 of record OZ242276.1, read on the forward strand.
ATATTCACCTGGCTGCCTCTACCGGCCGGAGCCTCGGTCGTAACGGCCGAGGTGTCTGCGTGCAGGGCCAGCGCGTACGACCGCCCGCCGGACTCGTATTGGAAGATGCCCGGCGCGACCTCCGCCAGTTCGATGATGAAATGCTCGGAGGGGTTGCCGTTGCGAACTTTGAGGTACGCTCTTGACGCCCCTGCCGCCTCCCACGGCACCTGGACCGTCACAGTGTCAGGGGTGATCGAATAGATCGGGCCGACTAAGCTGAACTCCCGGCCTACGCCGTCAAACGCAACCGTGGCGCCCTTGCGCGTGATCGGCAGTGGTCGAACCTGGGGGGAAGGCCACGCGCCGGACGCGTGCGTGGCGAAATCGGAGCCACTGATTGTTGCCATCGACCCGGCTACCACGCCCGTCGCCTCGTCCAGACTCGCGCTGTTGGCGATCGAGACGATCGCAGGTCTCGACTCCGTCGCTTGGTACTCGAACGGAATCGTCAAGCTGCCGATTCGAGCCGTGACAACTTGCGGCTCCGGACCCGCACTATATCGGACGGTGGCATGGATCAGGCCGTTATCGCCAGATGTGGGGGAATGCCTCGCCACGGTCGTCGCGGGATCCGACGCGATGAACTCGACTTCCTTGCCAGCAACCGGGACTCCATACTGGTCCAGCACCCGCGCCACGATCGACTTGGTCGCCGCCTCGCCGGCGATCCCAGTCGCAAAGCTCCCGCGGAGTCGAATCGCATTCGCTGGCTCGTTGTCACCAACGATATACAGGTAGGGGACCGAGAGCTCACCCAGCCCGCTCAGGCTGATCAGCCGCAAGCGCCCTTCATGAGCTCCCGGCGGAGGGCGGGGGCCGTCAAGGCGAATCTCGACGGTTTCAGCCTGCCCGCGTTGCAGCACGAAATGATAACTGTTCCTGCCGTTGACCGTCACGCGAGCATTCGCGCTCTGACTGCGGGGTTCCACCCTGAGCAGGAACGACTGCGCACCCCGCCAGCGGTTGGAAATCGCGACCTGCCTCCGCACGGGAAACGAGACTTCCCGCACAGAGCCGAAACCGATGGACGGAGGTACGGCCGTGGCGTTGGGGCGCAGGGCTCTGGAAAGATCCAGCACGCCCGCGCCGGCTGCCAGCACTGTCTCCCTTGTTCCATCCTCAAGCAGCACGGGACTGGCAGTGTTGATCAAGGTAGAGGCCACTTCACGCGCCGTTAGCGCGGGAAAGGCCTGCCACAAGAGCGCGGCAGCTCCCGAAACAACTGGAGCCGCAAAACTAGTGCCGCTTAACTCGCGAAACCCGCTCGGGGCGAACAGCACGCCTTCGTCGTTGTAGCGCGGCGCGGCTGTATACACGGACTGCCCTGGCGCCACCAAATCGGGCTTCGGCAATAGGGCAAGGCTTGGTCCGCGAGAACTCGGCGGCGCAACGAAGCCCCATTCCAGCTCGGTGCTGACCGGAAGCGGGTCGAGGGTGAGGGAGGCCATGGGATCGGCCAAGTACTCCCGAATCGTCGCGCCATCCGCCTTGCCCACCAAGAACGCCGGAATATCGGTGCGCTCAAGCAGTCCCATGGTGAGCAAGTCGTCACCCTCATGGTTGATGACCAATACGCCGCTTGCGCCAGCCGCATCGGCGTACTCGACCTTGTCGCGGAAAAAACACGTGCCGCGTTCGATGACTGCGATGCGTCCGCTAAGAGCCTGCGCTTCATAGGGGTCGCACCCCAATGGGTTGTCTAGACCGGACGTTTGTATGGCCGGAGCCGTCAGCGGGCCGTCGGCTTCCGGGCCGGTCCCGGATTCAGCGACGAACTCTTGGCCGCTAACGCGCACGGAGACATGCCGCGAAGAGGCGTTGCCGGTGCCCCCGACCGTGATCACTGACGGCGTGTTGGCAGGGGACAGGAGCGTGTTCAGAGCGGGCGTGGCATGCAGGCCGCGCGAGCCGTGGTTGCCCGCCGCCGCCACGACCACCCGTCCGAAATCGTGCACGGCGCTGTGCGCCGCCATTGAAATCGGGTTGCAGGACGCATCCAACGCGGCCCTGCCGCAATCGCGGCCGGTGGCGTCCCACGGGTAAAACTCCGGATTGCCCAGGCTCAGATTGAGGATGTCCATGCCGTCTTCCACGGCATCGTCGATTGCGGCGATCACGACGTGGTCCGCCGTATGGAAATTCAAGCCCGGCGAGCCGAAGACCTTGTACACGCCCAGCCGCGCCTTGGGGGCAATGCCCATTACCGCCCCAAGCGGTGTGTGGACGCGCCTCCCCGCCGCGATCATCGCGACCGCGGTACCGTGGCCGCTCAAATCGTTGGGCGAGGGATCGTCGGGTGTGGAGGTGGCGGGAGCACGCGAGACCAACAGATCGATGTAGCTGCGCACCGCGATCACCTTGGTGTTCGCCAAATCTAGGTAGTCCGGGTCGCCGCGCGGGTAGCCCTCGAGCGGGGACAGGCTGGGGTCTTGGAAGGCCTCGTGGTCAAAATCGAGGCCCGAGTCGATGATGGCGATTTTCAGGCCCTCGCCGAACAGCTGCTCGCCCACTGGGCGCACGTACGCAGTGGAGGCCCTAACGATCCTCGCCACCGACTTGAGCATTGGTTGGTAGCGCTGCCCGGGCACCACCGCACGCACGCCGGGTAGGTCAGCGATCGCGCTTGTCTGCTCCGGTGTCGCTCGTACGAAAATCGCGTTGAGAACATTGCTAGCCGATCCCAACACATCGATGCCCAGCGATTCGATCGCTGTCCGGACGGGATCTTGGCGGCGCACAACGGCGCGACGCATCAGGCCGAGGCTCGTCGCAGACCGCGGCCGCAACCGGCTCGTGCGTTCGGACTTCAATGCCCGCAGCCGCTCGCCAACCGATGGCGCTTCCAGAATGACCGTGAATTCGGTCGGAGAGTCCGCAGCCGGCGGGAGTTGGGCCAGCACCGAAGGCGGCCAAGCCACCGATGCCAATGCCACGAAAGCAATCAGCGGCAGGCGGAGTCGTGCTGGACAACGGAGTCCAGCCGCGCCGATCTGGAGACCGGCTCGAATCGGACTACGGTTGGACATGGACTCTCGAATGGCCCGCGCGGGCCGAACAGCCCCGGGCCTTGGGTTTGCCGACTGTGCGATGCTATACCATCGCCACGCCACTGCCGTGGCCGGCCCGCCCTCTAGGCTTTAGTAAACACCATGAATGCGACCCTGCTTCGCTGCTCCATCATCGCCGCCTTGGGCGGCCTGCTCTTTGGCTTCGACACAGCGGTCATTTCCGGCACCACGGACCAGCTCCGGGAAGTCTTCGGGCTGGGTGGAGTCGGGCTAGGCTTCACCGTGGCCAGCGCCCTGATCGGCACGATCTTGGGCGCCCTCTTCGCCGGCCATCCTGCAGATCGAATCGGACGCCGCAGCACCTTGGTCTGGATCGCAGTGCTCTATTTCGTCTCGGCGGTCGGCAGTGCGCTCGCCTGGGATTGGATCTCGTTCCTGATCTTCCGCTGGCTGGGCGGTCTCGGCGTTGGCGCTTCGTCGGTTGTCGCTCCGATGTACATCGCAGAAATCTCCCCGCCGCGCTTCCGAGGCCGACTGGTAGCGATCACGCAGTTCAACATCGTGCTGGGCATCCTGCTCGCCTACCTGTCCAACTACGGCGTGGCCCAGATGCAGTACGGCGCGACCGAGTGGCGCGTCATGTTCGGCATCGAGGCACTGCCCGCCATAGTCTTCCTCATCCTGATGTTCGGCACGCCCCGCAGCCCGCGCTGGCTGGTAGCCCAGGGCCAGAGCGACGCGGCGGCCTTGGTGCTGGGCATGGTCGGAGCCGAGGACGTGCAGCGAGAACTGCGCGAGATCGAAGAATCGCTCCAAGAGACAGCCCAAGGCGTGCGAGAACCCTTGCTGCAGCGCAAGTACAGTCGACCGGTCAAGCTGGCCGTGGCCATCGCGACATTCAACCAACTGTCGGGCATCAACGCCCTGATGTACTACGCGCCCCACATCTTCCGCATGGCTGGCGCTGGCACCGATTCGTCGCTAGCGCAAGCCGTCGCGGTGGGCTGCACCAACCTCGTCTTTACATTGATCGCGCTGCTGGTGATCGACAAGATCGGCCGCCGCAAGCTCATGATCGTGGGCTCGGTCGGCTACATCGTCAGCCTGGCGGCGACCGCGGCAGCGTTCTACCGCTACGGCACGGACTTCACCGACATCGGGGGCACCGTGGTGCTGGTCAGCCTGATGGTGTTCATCGCGTCGCACGCATTCGGGCAGGGCTCGGTGATCTGGGTCTACCTCAGCGAGATCTTCCCCAATCGCGTGCGCGCCCAAGGGCAGGCTCTGGGCAGCTTCACGCACTGGGTCTTCGCAGCGGCGATTTCTTGGACCTTCCCCGTGATCGCGGATATCTCCGGAGGGCACACGTTCGCGTTCTACTCGAGCATGATGGTGCTGCAACTGCTGTGGGTGCTGAAGGTGATGCCCGAGACTAAAGGGGTGCCGCTGGAGGAGATTCAAAAGCGCATGAGTTCGGCTTGAGTGAGAGACATTGCCGCGAGGAGGCCGAAACTCGATGTTCCTGTTCGCGAAAGACAACCGCCCGAGGCTGGCGGAACTGATCCTCGCAGGCTACTTCGCCTACACGGCAGCGCTTTCTTTCCTGTTCCCGCTAGACCCGACAAGCCGACTCCAAGTGCTCGGCGCCAGCTTGGCGGCTCTTGCGGCATTGCACTGCCTGGGCCGGTTACCCCTCCGCTGCGTGCCGGAGATCCTGCGCCATACGCTGCCGTTAGCCGGCGTCCTGCTGGCCTACAAGCAAATCGGCTGGTTCGCCCAGCCGCAACTGGACCACGCCCTGGAACGCAGCTGGATGTACTGGGACCATCTGCTGCTCGCCGACTGGGGATTGACCCGCGCGATCGATTCGTTGGGGCCGGTGCTGCCGAACCTGTTGGAATTGCTCTACCTGCTGACCTACGCCGTAGCGCCAGCCGGCTTGATCATTCTGGCCGTGTCCCACCGGCTCGACCGCGCTGACCGCTTGCTGGCCTGCTTCGTCGCTTCGGCGGTGTCGGCCTATGCGCTCTACCCTTTCTTCCCGTCCGAACCGCCCCGCACGATCTTTCCGGGGGAGTTGTCCGGCAGCATCGACACGGTCTTCCGGCAGATCAATTGGTGGATCCTGGGCAAGGGTGGGATCCACACCAGCGTCTTTCCAAGCGGGCACGTAGCCTCGGCGTTGGGAGTCGGAATCGGCTTGCTCATGGCTCTTCCCGAGCGCAAGCGCTACGGGTTCGCGCTGACCGGCATCGCTACAGGCATCGCTGTTGCCACTGTCTACGGACGCTACCACTATGCAGTGGACGCCGTAGCGGGCTTCTTCGTGGCTGGCTTTGCCTCGCTGGCGTGCTTCTGGCTCTTCCGGAGAAGGGAGCGCGAGCGGCCGGTGTAAGAGGATCGCCTCCGAGCTACGCCGTCTGGGCCTCGGCCATGTCCGCCGCGTCCAACTCCAGGGTCTGCCCGCGCGGCACCTGCGCCTGCAACTCGGTCTCGGCGTAGCGAACCGTGAAGGGCTTGCCCAAGTGCGACTGGATGCGAGCCCGGACGAGCCGCATGTCGCGCCACTCGAGATCCACGGTGAACCCTCCCCGAGCGCGCAGGCCTTCCACCTTGCCGCTGGCAAGGGCGTTTGGAAGCGCGGGCAGCAAGTGTAGGAAGCCACTCTCTCCCGACTGCACGGAGCTGTCTTCCAGCGGCTCGCCGTGCGGGTCGTGGCTCTGCAACAGCATCTCGGCAATGCCCGCAGTCGCGCCGAAATTGCCGTCGATCTGGAACGGCGGGTGTGCGTCGAACAGGTTGGGGTACAGACCACCCCGCCGGCCGTCCAATCGCCTCGCCGTCTCGTCTGGCACCGGAGCCAGCAGGCCTGCGAGGATCTTGAAGGCGTGGTCGCCGTCGAGGAACCGAGCCCAGAAGTTCACCTTCCAGCCCATCGACCAGCCAGTCGCCCCGTCGCCGCGGAACTCGAGGGACTTGCGAGCCGCGGCGAACAGATCCGGTGTCCCGAAGGGCGTGATCTCGACGCCTGGGTGCAGCCCGAACAGGTGCGAGACGTGGCGGTGCTGGTTGTCCGGATCGTCCACGTCGTCCAGCCACTCCTGCAACTGCCCCAAGCGTCCTATGCGATTCGGCGCGATCCGTTCGCGCACGCGCCGCAGATCTTCCCTGAAATCGGAGTCCAAGCCCAGAATCGCGGCCGCCGAGATTGTGTTGCCGAGCAAGTTGCGGATGATCTGGTGGTCCATGGTGGGGCCCATCACTAGGCCCCCGTTCTCCGGTGAATTGCTCGGCCCCGAGATCAGCCACTGGCCGTCCGGCGATTCGACCAGTGCGTCAAGGAAGAACTCCGACGCGCCCTTCATCAAGGGGTACGCTGTCTCGCGCAGGAACTCCTCGTCGCCGCCGTACAGGTAGTGCTGCCAAAGGTCTTGGCACAGCCACGCCCCGCCGGTCGGCCAGATGCCGTGGTTGGAGTGGTTGATCGGCGCCGTGCCGCGCCAGAGGTCAAAATTGTGATGCAGCACCCACCCCCTTGCGCCATAGTGCTCGCGCGCCGTTTCCGCACCCGACACCGCGATTTCGCGCAAGGCCTCGAAGAGCGGTTCATGTGTCTCGGGGAGGCCGGTCGATTCGGCTGGCCAGTAGTTCATCTCGGTGTTGATGTTGACCGTGTACTTGCTGTCCCACGGCGGCTCGTCCAAGTCGTTCCACAGGCCTTGCAGGTTCGCCGGCTGGCAACGGCCGCGACTGGAAGCGATCAGCAGGTAGCGGCCATATTGGAACAGCAGTGCCACCAGTTGGGGATCCGGGCGCGAGGCGAAGCGTTCGATACGCGCATCGGTCGGTTCTGCAGCCGCCTCGGTCGCGCCCAAGTCCAAGCGCACGCGCTGGAACAGTTGGCGATGGCTGTCCGAACTCTCGTTGCGCAACGCTTGGTACGGCATGGGAATTGCCTCGGCCAGCACTGCCGCGTTCCGCTCGGAGGGATCCCCGCTGACATCGCGGAAGTTGACGAAGTTCGTGGCGCCGGCGAGCAGCAAGGTCGCCTCGGTGGCGCCTTGCACGCGCAACCGCTCCCCGTCAACGGACACAGTGCCGTCCGTCTGCACCGCGAGTCGCGCTTCGAAGCGGATCGCGCCACCCTCGACCTCACCGCGCAAGCGCAGCCCGCTACCCGCCTCTGTACTGACTTGTGCGGGGTGGGAGGTACCGAAACCAACGGCAAACGACAGGTTGCCTGTTTCGCTTGCGGTGAGCCCGACTGCGAGCACCTGCCTAGGAAAGCTGGCAAAGACTTCTTGCGAGTGCTGGACGCCATCAGCTGAGAATTCGACCCTCGCGACCGCATTCTCGATGTCGAGCGAGCGGCGGTAGGCCGTCACGCCCGCCGGGTCGACGCCCGGGCGCTCGATCAGCAGGTCGGCGAAGGACTGATAGGGCTTCTGGCGCAACGGAAGGCTCATGAAGCGCTCCATCGCCAGCTCTTCGGCCGCGGCTTGCTTGCCCTCGAAGAGCAGGGATCGAATCCGATTCAGCCAACGGTGCGAGCCCGGATTGGCGTAGCTGTGCGGTTCCCCCTGCCAGACCGTGTCCTCGTTGAACTGGATGCGCTCGTTGGCCGTGCCGCCGAAGACCATCGCCCCGAGGCGCCCGTTACCCACCGGCAAGGCTTCCACCCAACGCTCGGCGGGCTGGGCGTACCACAGTTCCAAGCCGGCGGAAGCCGACTCCTTGCCGCACCCCGACAGTCCGACTCCCGCGGCAAGCGATGCCAGGAACTCTCGACGATCAGGCTGAAACGGCATCCCGATAGTGTATGTCCATACGTAAGGCGCCATCGCGGCAGTCGTCTCCTGCCTGGACCGAGAGAGATGTGCCTAGGTCGATCGCACCGGTTTGACTTGAGGTAGCATAATGCCTGAGGATCAAAAAGTTGATGATCAGCGAACAGGTCAAAGACTACGCTTGGAGCGAGCTTCTTGAACTTGACAAGCATGTTCGCTACTACGGAGAGCTTGCAAGCCGGAATCAGCGAAAGCACTCAATATTGCAGTTCGCAGTGTTCTTCCTGTCGATGGCGGTACCAGCCGCTGCGAGCGTCTACAGCCCACCGTTGTGGATTGTTCTGATTGCGGCTCTGGCAACAGCAGCCTGTGTTGCTTGGGATTACATGAGCGGTCATGCAAGCAAAGCGGCTCTCTTGCATGGCATCAGCGTTGACTGTGAGAGATTAGAGGTCGAGCAGAGGGAACTGTTCCACTCAATCAACCGTGATGGGATCGACGAATCCGATGCTCGGGAGAAGCTAGCATACCTTGCCAATCGAACAATCGAGACAGTCAGCCGGGCTGGCACTGCGCGAGTCATCGTTGATGAGACGTTGAATGCCAAGTGTTGGGAGGCTGCAAACAGAGTGCTCCTAAAGGCGAGAGAGGAACCGCAGAGCGCCTGATAAGGTGTCCAATGTACGAGGCAGTGGAAGCCCCAAGCCCACGACGCCGCCGAGACCTCGCCCTACTCCACGGCCTACCCCAAAGAAGAAGTAGGTGCCAGCAACTCATTACACGAACCAAGCGTTGCCAATAGAACGGATAGAACGGTAGGGGGGGACCATGTTGATCAAAGGCGCTCCACAGACTCTTGCCTCGCCGCTCTCACGTTCCGAGAAGGATTTCTTGGCGAGCTTCTCGAACAGTCGCGATGAACGTGTGCTGAGCGATCAACATCTAAACAACGCCCAACAAGCGGTAATCTGTGCCCGCAATGATGCGAGCAAGGAAGAGGCGCAGGGTGAACTCCAACGCCGGTGGGCATTTGCACTCAAAGTTACGAAAGCCACGGGAAGGGTTCGCTGGTGGCAGGTTGTTGGCGACGTTTCTCCGAAGGGAACGTATGGGATGTCGCCGCCTGGGAATTGGCCCAAAAGGCCACCGGCATGGGATCATCCCTCAATTTGGGTGCGCAATGGCAGACCGATCGTTGCAGTGTCACAGCCATATCCGTGGCTCTTGAATGACGAGATCGAAAGCCTAAATGAGTTCGCCGGTGAATATGGCTTCCGTTTCAAGATCTCAAACTACACGTCATGGCACTATCCAAGTCGTTGCTGGTTCATCGAATGGTACGGAGAAGACAGCGTCGACTGCGACCTCAAGCTACTGTAGTTCAGGCTTGCTGCCATTCCGAGAAACATGCAAGCACATTTCTTCGTCGTCTCACGTTCCGACCAGAAATGTGCCGGCGTAGGTAAACTCATGGGTTAACCGTGCTTCGACCCTTACTACTGGCCCCAATCTCTTGCCTCACTATCCTGGCGGCGCCCGGTTCATCGCAAGGCCTGCCGGCCGGGCATATCGACCCCATGCCCGTCCTCGACGCCGCGGCCGCAGCCATGGGCGTGGACCAGCTGCGTTGCATCAGCTTCGCGGGCGAAGGCTACGCCGGCATGGTGGGGCAGAACATGACGCAAGACACGGACTGGCCCCTTGGCAAGCCCCTCCAAGACTATTCGCGCCTGATCGACTATGAAAGCGGCACTTCGGTCGAGCGGTTCTCCCGCAAGCCCGGCCTCAACCCTGCTTCGTGGAAGTACGGTCCGGGCTGGATGGGCGGGACGCAGCTGCAACAACATGAACGCCAGACCTTTGCGGTCAGCGGCGGGCATGCCTGGCACGTCGACGGGTCAGAGAAGGCCGAAGCAGCCCCTGACAGCGCCGCACTCTGGCAACTCGACATTTGGATGACTCCGCATGGCTTCGTCAGGGCGGCGCGGATGCCTGGCGCCGAGCCCACTGCGATTTGGCGCTGGGAACTCGGAGAGAGCGGGCGGGACGGCGCGACAACCGGCGGTATAGCCAAAGTGGTGGTCGTCTCGGCGACCGTTCTGGGCAAGTACCGAGTCAACGCTACGGTGCGTGCCGGAAACATCGTGCAACGCACCCAGACGCGAGTGCCGCACCCAGTGCTGGGTGACATGAACTATGAGCACGAGTTCACCCAGTGGCAGGACCTAGGCAACGGAGTCCTCTTCCCGGCAGGCTGGCACCACCATGACGGCTGGGACGACGAGCGAAAAGTGCCGGTGCTCACCGGCGGCCACAACAGCTTCGGCGGGAGCTTTCCCGTCATGCAGGCCAATGCCTGCGAACCGACAGAAGTTCCGCAGCACGTGCGCCAAGCGGCCGTGCCCGACCAGCGCGTGGTGCCGGAGGAACTAGCCGCCGGCGTGTGGCTGCTCGGCGGCGGCACGCACAACAGCGTGGCTGTCGAATTCGCGAACTTCGTGGCCGTGATCGAGGCTCCCCTCGACGAGCGGCGTTCGCTGGCGGTGATCGACAAGATCGTCGAGTTGGTCCCGGACAAGCCGATTCGCTACCTCGTCAACACCCACGCCCACTACGACCACTTGGGCGGCCTGCGGACCTATCTGCATGTTGGCGCGACCATCCTCACACACCAGCGCAACCGAATGTTCTACGAGGCCGAGCTGCTGAACTACGTGCCGCGCATGCTGGAGCCGGACATGGTCTCCCTGTACCCGCCGACAGAGATCTCAGAGGGCTACACGATGGAGGACGTCGACGAGAAATACATCCTCGGCGATGGCCAACGCTATCTCGAGATCTACTACGTCCAAGGCCTCGGCATCCATGTCGAGGGCATGCTCATGGCCTACCTGCCTAAGGAGCGCATCCTGATCGAGGCCGACCTATACGATCCGGGACTAGTGCCCGCGAGTCGCGCCAGGCCTACCGCTGCGGAAACCGCCCTGCTCAATAACGTCACGCAGAACGAGATCGATCCACTGCTGATCGCCCCGATTCACGGCGGCGCCGTGACGTGGAAAGCCTTCTTGCGGGAAACCCGCCAAAGCCCTTGAGGCGCGGCTGGCGTTACGCGGTCAGCTCGGGAATGAGCTGACCGCCCACTTGGGAGAGTTGCTTGAAGCGCCCGCCGTGAAAGTACGTCAGGCGGTTGTCGTCCAGGCCCATGAGCCGTAGCCAAGTCACGTGCAGGTCCTTCAATGGGTGGACAACTTCGACCGCCCGGTTGCCGACTTCGTCGGTGGCCCCCACCACCGTGCCAGCGGGCGTTCCGCCCCCGGCCATTAGGACCGCCATCGCGTCAGCGTTATGGCCGCGTCCGTTGGGGTCCACTCCGCCGCGCCGGTTGTTGTCCGGGGTTCTGCCAAACTCGCCCGAGCAGACCACCAGGGTCTCGTCCAGCATGCCGCGCTGCCTGAGGTCGCGGATGAGCGTGGCAATCGGCTTGTCGACGCTCTCGATGCGGGCCGCGTGGTTGCGCTCGAGGAAGTCGTGGCTGTCCCAGCCGCCGGAAAAGATCTGCACGAAGCGGACGCCCTGCTCGACCAAGCGCCGGGCCAGCAAGCACTGCCGTCCGAACGACCGCGACGGCTCCGCATTCAATCCGTAGGCCTCGCGCGTCGCCTCGGACTCGCGGCTGAGGTCGACGATTTCGGGCACTTCGGCCTGCATGCGATAGGCGAGTTCGTAGCTCTCCATGCGCGCCGCCAACTCGTCATGCGACGGGCGGCGCTCGGCGTGCCTGCGATTGATGTCGGCCAGCAGGTCCAAGCTCCGGCGCTGCTGCTGGCGCGTCTTCCACTCCGGCGGCTCCAAGTCCAGCACAGGCGACCCGCTGGAGCGCAGCAGAGTGCCTTGGTAGTGGGCCGGCAGAAACCCGTTCGACCAATTCCCCGCTCCGCCTTGCGGAAATGCCAGCTCGGTCATGACCACATAGCCGGGGACGTTTTGATTGAGACTGCCCAGCCCGTACGTCATCCACGCCCCAACACCAGGATCTGCCCCAAGCGTGCTGCCAGTGTTGAGGTGGTAGAGAGCGTCGGGGTGATTCACCGATTGGGCCTGGCAGCCCCGGTAAACGCACAACTCATCGGCTACGGCCGGATCCGCCATATGCACGAAGCGGTCGCACATTTCAATGCCGGCCTTGCCGACCTTGCGAAATCCGAAGGGGCTGCCGACGTAGTAGGTCTTGGCAGTCACTTCGACCAGCACTTGGTTTGGATCGCGGACAGACTCCGTAAGGTGCAACTCGCGCAACTTAGGCTTCGGGTCAAACGTGTCCATGTGCCCCGGCCCACCCTCTAAGACCAGGAAGATGCAGGCCTTGGCCTTGGCCGGCAGCATCGGCTCCTTCGGGGCCAACGGCCCCGCCGTCGCAGCGGACTCGCCGGCGAGCAGACTGGTGAATGCCAGCGATCCAGCCGACGCCCCCAGACCGAAGAGCAGTTCCCGCCTTCCCAGCCGCACGTGGTCGCGACGATCGGCTGTCGCGATCAGCCCGCGCTGGGAGGCTGTGGCATTAGTAGACATACGCGAACTCATTGCTATTGAACAACAGCAGGCACAAATCGGCAAGCGCCCGGGTCGACGGCCCAACCTCCCATGCGCGGGTGTCCGGCTGGTAGTCCTCGTAGATCGGCAGCCATTCCTCGTACTCGAACGGTGCGCCTGTGAACTCCTCGACCAGCGAGCGCGTGATTTGGGTCGGATACGTTTCCGCGCGAGGGGAATTCGAACGATGGTGCGCTTCCATGGCAGCCACGTACTCGGCGAACTTGGCGGCCATGCCCGGCTCGGAGGGCCGGGAAAATGCCAGCCGGTAGGCGCGTTCCAGCCTGCTCGCCAGATCTGCCTCTTCCCGCTCCAAGCGCAGCGCGAAAGCGATCGAACGCTTGGTCATGTAATCGGAGTTCAACATGGTGAGCGCCTGGGGGCTGACCGAAGACGAATCTCGTCGCTCGCAGGAATCGTTCGGGCTGGGCTGGTTGAACACTTCCATCAAGGGATCCGCCTGGCCCCGGACCCGATAGGCATAGATCGAACGGCGGTTGCGCCCGGCCGGATTGGGCGATGGCTGGTATGCAGGTGCGATCGAGAACTGGATCATGCGCGGCTGCAGCGCGACCTCCATGTTGATCTCGGGCATGGCAGGGAGGCCGCCCAGCTCAGGGTTCAACTCCCCAGACACTCGCAGGACGGAATCTCGCAGCTCTTCGGCAGACAGTCGGCGCGGCGCGTAGTAGGCCAGCAACCGATTCTGGGGGTCCTTGGTGCGGACCTGCTCGATATCCGCCCGCTCGGAGGTCTGCTGGTATGCCTGCGAGGTCATGATCGTGCGGTGCAGCCGCTTGATGGACCAGCCGTTCTCGACGAAGTCGGCGGCCAGCCAGTCCAGCAAGTCAGGATGTGACGGCTTCGCCCCGAGCCCGCCTAGGTTGTTGGGCGTCGCGACCAGCCCCTTTCCGAAGTGATAAGCCCAGACACGATTGACGATGGAGCGGGCGGTGAGCGGGTTGCGCTCATCGACGATCCACTCGGCCAGGGCCAGTCGGCGGCCATGCAGATCAGCTGGCAGATCGAATCGGCTCTCGGCTGGTGCGGTCTTGGTCGCCAGTTGCGTTGCGCTCAACACGCCCGGGGTGACGGCTTCGCCGGGGGCATGCACCGAGCCGCCTTCGAATATCGTGGACTCGGGGCGCCAGTCGGCATCAATCTTGGCGGGCATGCGCAGCTTGCGCCCGTTGCCCGGAATGTAGTCGGGTCCGTTGAAGACCGATTGCACCATCGGCTGGTAGCGTTCCAAGCGACGCGTCCAGATCCACTCGTCCTGCTTGCGCACCTTCAGACGGCCCTCGTCGGCCGAAGTGAGCCCGTAGTGGCGCGGGGGCTTTTCCGAGTCCGGCAGATCGCCCCGCTTGGCAGGCGGCACGTACTCCAGGCCGCGCTCGGCGAACCACTCGCGGGCGGCGTCCTCGGCCTTGGACTCCAACTGCTGCTTGCGCTCCGAGGCGAAGTCTCGCAGCTGGGTCACGAGTTGGCGCCCAGTCTCGAACCTCGCTCGGTTCTCTTCGGGCAGGAATTCCGACGAACGCTCGGCGATCTGCGTCCCCGCCAGGGCGGCGTAAATGCGGTAGTAGTCACGAGTTGGGATGGGATCGACCTTGTGGTCGTGACATTTTGCACAGCGGAGCGGCATCGACAGGAACGCTTGCCCGACGCTGTGGACCACGTCGTCGAGGTAGGCTTGCCGCGCCATCTTCTTCGGCACCATCGCGGATCCCCACGGCCCCATGCGCAAGAAACCCGTCGCCACGAGCATCTCCGGATCGCTTCCGGGCAATTCGTCGCCGGCAAGCTGCTCGATCACGAATTGGTTGTACGGCTTGTCTGCGTTGAACGAGCGGACGACGTAATCCCGATAGCGCCAAGCGTTGGAGCGCTCGTAATCATTCGAATTCCCGGCCGTGTCGGCGTAGCGAGCGACATCGAGCCAGTGACGTCCCCACTGCTCGCCGTAGTGAGGGCTTGTCAGCAGCCTGTCGACCAACCGCTCCCACGCGCCAGGCGTAGCATCGGAGAGGAACGCGTGAGCCTGCTCGGGAGTGGGGGGCAGGCCGGTCAGATCGAAGGCGGCGCGGCGCAAGAGATCCAGCTTGTCAGCCCGCGGCGCGGGCTTGAGACCAGCCTCGGCCATGCGAGCGATGTGAAAGGCGTCGACCGGATTTGCAGCGGCTACTTGAGGCAGTCGCGGCTTGCGTACAGGGCGGAACGCCCAGACGTTCTCCGACTTGTAGAGCCGCTCGGTCCAGTCCTCCGATTGCCCGCCGCTGGTGGCCATCCTCACCCCCGCCGCCGCGGTGTCGGCTGCGGCCACAATTTCGCGCGCCTGCTCGTCACTGAGCCACGGGGCTCCCAGATCAATCCATTCGCGGACCCGCGCCACCTCGGCGGGGCTGAGTTGATCGGTTTCCTTTGGCGGCATGACCAGCGTCGGACCATCGCCCGATAGCGCTAGATACAGCAGGCTCTCGTCAGGCTTGCCGGGTACAATTGCGGGGCGGCCAGACTGCCCGCCCTGCAGGGCAGAAGCCTGGCCGGTCAGGTCCAAGCCCCCCATCAGCAGGCTTGGATTCTGCCCGTGGCAGGCTAAGCACTTGGCCGCCAACAATGGCTTGATCTCGAGGGCGAACAGACGCTCGCCTTCATCGGCACCGGCGACCAGCGGTGCGCCAGCAAGAAGTGCAAACAACGGAAGCAATGCCGACAGTCTGATCACAGCCGATTCGGGCCGAAGTTGCCCGCTTGTGTTCCATCGTAACCGACGCCGGAAACCTACGCCTTGCGCTAGCCGCTCGTCTTCGCGGCCTGCTGTATCATGAATTCACTAGCGAAAGCGCCCGTAGCTCAGCTGGATAGAGCGCTTGCCTCCGGAGCAAGAGGCCGCAGGTTCGAATCCTGCCGGGCGTACCACTCAGAACCGGCTGCACCCACAAGCAGCTCTGAGGCATTTGGCTGTGCGTTCCTTCGCAGGCGTGTCAGGCCTTCTCTCTCTTACTCCGGCACCTTCCCCCGATGTACTCGTCGGTCCGCCCGAGGGCCACTTGATAGTATTGGCGAACCGAAGGGAGGGAGACCTTGAGACATAGAAGATCTAGTCCGCAAGATCCCGCATGCGGGGTTGCTCGGCGCGACTTTGTCAAGGCCGCGGGAGCCGCGACGATGAGCCTCGCGCCGCGACTGCGCGCGGCGCAGGCCGGGCCAGGGCCCAGCTTCGAATCGAACTGGCGTGGAAGCAGGACTTGGATCGGAAAAGAGTACTGGGCAAACCCGCTCCAAGACTGGCGAGTCGAGGAAGGAGAAGTCATCGCCCGCGCAGCAGCAGGCCGCACCCTGCACCTGCTAACCCACCAAGTGAGCTCATCCAGTGGCGGGTTCGAACTCCAAGCCACCGTTCGGTTGGTCTCACCCAAGGCCGGGGACGAGAGGGTTGCGAGGACGTGGGCGGGCTTTGTTTTCGGTGTGCGCGGAGGCTTGGCGGGGTATCAGCACGCACTGACCCGTCCGGTCACCTCGGTGGCCGCCGGGCTGCGTGGCGACGGGCGGCTGTATTGCGGCGAGACCATTGGCGCGTCGGTGTCGCTCGATTCTCCCGTGCGTTTGACGCTGAGCGTCAGCGAAGCCGGCTCGGGCTACGAAGCCAAGCTGTCTGCCCAGCCCGCATCAGGAGGCTCGCCAGCAGAGGTCACAGAGACCATCGGTCCATCGATGTTGCCAGGCAACGTTGCGCTGGCTGCCCAAGCGCCTGGCCGAGCCGGGCCAGAAACCAGCGGAGTGGAATGGGGCTTCTGCGATTGGATCGTCGGGGGGACTAAGCTAGCAGCGCATCCCGATCAGACCTTTGGTCCGATCCTGTGGACGCAGTACACGCTGAGCCGGGGAATACTCAAGCTCGCGGCGCATTTCCCGCCACTCGGCGATGAGGACGAGTGGACGGCGCGGCTCCAGACACGCCGGGGAACGCGCTGGGCGACGATCGCCTCGGTTGCCATCGAGCGCCTGTCGCGCACGGCGATCTTCCGGGTCGACGGTTGGGACGAATCACGCGACGTCGAGTACCGCGTCGCTTATGCGTTCCAAGGGGAGGAGCACCACTGGGGCGGCGTCATTCGCAAAGACCCGCGCGACAAGGAGCAGTTGAGGATCGGCGTGTTCTCCTGCGATCACGGGGAGGTCTTTCCGCAGCGTCGCATGGTCCGCAACAGCACAGTCCAGGATCCCGACATTGCGTTCTTCGCCGGCGACCAGATCTACGAGAGCTATGGCGGGTTCGGTGTGGCCCGCGGCAAGCCGAGCGAGGAGGCGATGCTCGACTACCTGCGCAAGTACTGGCAGTTCGGGTGGACGTGGCGCTCGATCCTGAAGGATCGCCCCAGCATCATCATTCCCGACGACCACGATGTCTTCCAAGGCAATATTTGGGGACAAGGCGGGCGTGCCTTGCCCCGGTCGACGGACGGCCCCGGTTTTGAGGGGGGCGGATTCCTGATGGAGGTTGACTGGGTCAATGCGGTGCAGCGCACCCAATCCGGCCACCTGCCCGATCCGGTCGACCCGGAACCCTGCCCGAGCGGGATCGAGGTGTACTTCACAGAGCTGCGCTATGGAGGCGCGAGCTTTGCGATCATCGAGGATCGCAAGTTCAAGACGGGCCCGGCAGACATCCTCAGCCCCGAGCAACGGGCAGCCGGGCGGACGGATCCCGCCATCGTCGACATCGAGGGCGCCGAACTGCTCGGGTCTCGCCAAGAATCGTTCTTGAAGGGTTGGTCTCGCGACAGCGTCGACGCCGACTTCCGTCTGGTCTGCTCGCAAACGATCTTTTGCAAGGCCACCACGCACTCCGGGGGGCGACTCCAGCGGCGGTTGATTGACCTCGACTGCGGGGGTTGGCCGCAGGCGGCGCGCAACCGTGCGCTGACCATCTTGCAGGCTGCGAGCAATGTGATCATGTTGCACGGCGACCAGCACATTGGCTCGCTCGCTCGCCACGGGATCGAGGAGTGGGAGGACGGCCCGATTGCGTTCATGGTTCCCGGAACATCGAACGGCTTCCCGCGGGCGTGGTGGCCGGACCAGCCAGGCCAGAATCGAGATCCAAGCGCGCCCGCTTGGACCGGCCGCTATCGCGACGGGCTGGGCAACCGGATCACGGTCCTTGGCGCGGCTAACCCCGAACAGAACAGCAATACCAGGGAGGGCCAAGAGGGGCTGAACGCGGAAGAAATCGCTCACCGCAAGGGCTCGGGCCACGGAATTGTGATCTTGGATCGAAAGGAAATGACGGCGAGTTTCGAGATTTGGAGGCATGCGTTCGACGCGGCCGAGCCTCGAGCGCAAGACCAGTTTTCCGGATTTCCGATCAGCGTGGCGCTGCCGGCCTAGACGGTGCTTCATCCGGCGACCGACGGCTAGGTCCCGCAACCGAGAGGATTCAACCAGCCGAGCGACGACGAGACAGGCTAGATCAAGGGCGAATCCGGTGCGCGTCGCTTGCCTCGGTGCCAACAAGCGCGACACACGCGCGGGGAGCAATGCCGACAAGCGGGAGGCGAGCGCCCGGCCGCGCCGAGCCACCCGCACGGATCGTCTCAACCGGCCCGCAGGCGCTCGTCTCCAAGGCCCTTTGAGCAGCTTGCGCGCTTCGGATATAGGATCCGGGTTCGGCTCTCGATCTGACTTGACCAGACAGCGCTCGATGAGTTCGCGCGCTCGCGCATAGCGGGACTCTCGCTTAGCCAGGATCCACGCCGTAGCGGCCGCTCGCCAAACCTTGGGATTGTCTGGGTCGCCCGCAGGGCGCTCAGCAATGGCCGCGACACGGGTTTCTCGTCGGCAGCGAGCGCTATGCTGCCGCGGACTCAGCGATTGTACTGCGGCGTTGGCCCCCGCAATGCACTCCAAACTTCATCGCACGCCTTGAGCGCATCCTCCGGCAACGGCCCGGCCTGCGACGCGGCCATATTCTGCTCGAGATGGGCAAACTTCGAGGCCCCGAGGATCACGCAGTCTGCCCCGTCCCGATTGCAGAGCCAGCGCAAGGCCAGCTCCGCAAGAGATGTCCCCAGGCCACCGGCGACGCGCTTGAGGGCCTCGACCGCTTGGAAGTACTCTTGGTGCCAGAATCGCTCCAAGTACCTCTGGTTTCCGTCGAAACGCGTGCCCGGCAAGGGCCCCCCTTCGAGCGAGTGCTTGCCGCTCAACAGTCCGCCAGCCAAGGGGTTGTAGCAGACGTTGGTGACTTCGAAGCGCTCCGTGCATGCCAAGTACTCCTGCTCGATGCCGCGAGCGAGAGCGTTGTACATGGGCTGCGCCAACTTCGGCGCTTGGTACCGGCAGTGCTCGGAGATCGCAAACATTTCCGCTACTTGCCAAGCAGCGTAGTTTGAGGTGCCGATCCATCGGATCTTGCCGTCCTCGACTAAATCGTTCATCACGGCCAAGGTCTCGTAAATGTCTACCGAACGGTCGGGCTGGTGCAGGTAGTAGATGTCTAGGTAGTCCGTGCCCAAGCGCTTGAGACTATCGTCAACCGCGCGGCAGATAGCCCCCGCACCCAAACCCCCGTACGCACCCTTTCCCGTACCCATGTTGCCTCGAACTTTCGAGGCGAGCACAACCCGCGACCGGCGCGACCCCAGAATCCTCCCGGTGATTTCTTCGGACAGCCCGGCATTGTAGACGTTCGCGGTGTCAATGAAGTTCACTCCTTGGTCGAGGGCGTAGTCAACCATTCGGGCAGCTTCAGCCTCCGAGACCTGGGATCCGAACGTCATCGTGCCGAGGCAGATCTTCGACAGTTCCAGATCGTCCGGCGGGTCGGGCTCATCCCAGAGCGACAGATCGAACGGCTCATCCAAGTCGTCCAAGAATCCCGGAATTCCCAGCCCGTCCAACTCGTCCGGCGGGTCCAGCTCATTGGCGACGACTTTGACGTATTCCATCGGTATCCTCCCGTCTGCTACAAACTGATCACTTCACGACAAGTGCGCTCGTCAACGCCGGACTGGGTTTACGAACGCCCCGTTGGCGGCCACGTCCCATACCGCCAGCCGAGCCCACTTCCAACCTGGAGCGGGCACGTTCCACTCGTAAGACCCGCTATGAAACTCGGAAGTGTCCGACAGATCGATGACCTGGCGCTGCGTGCCCTCGCCATCCCCCCACACGACCTCGGCAAACTGCAAGGGGAACGTCGCTCGCACGTCTGCGTTCACCTCGATCTCGTCGCCGCTGCCGCCGATTTCCCAAGACGGCAACAAGACCTCACCTGTAGTCACGAAGAACTCGCCCCGCCGCAGCGGCGCTAGCAGTGCGCCGTAGCGGTCGAAATTCGGCAGCCGGTCCGCTTTGACATAGTTGACGTTCATGTGCGCGTAGACCTCGTGCGTGGGGTCGAACTGGAACACGTCCACTTCGCCCAGCAAGCGCTTGTCCATGCCCCAGTTGTGCATGTCGTCGAGCAGCCTCAACGTGCGCTCGCCAAGCCGCGGCGACGAGAAGTCCGCCGGCATGGCCTTCCAGCCAGCCCCGAAGTAGCGGGAGTCACGGAAGTGTTCGGTCTCCCGGATCGCGTCTGGATACCCCGTGGACCCCTTGGTGCGGGCGTGCGTCTGGTACATCAAGCCATCCTCCCGGCGCACTAACTCGAGCAGTTCCTCGGCATTTGCGGTGCTGTAGACCGTGCCGAGCCGCTTGTGCTTGGAAACAAACTCGCCCACTTCCGGACGGTTCATCCACCAATAGACCGGCTTGGGAAAGACCAGACCCCAATGTCCCCCGAGGTGGACGTTGGCCTCTTCGGAGGGGATCAGCAGGAAGTTCTTGTCGGATTGCGCCTTGCACGCCTCGAAGAAGCTCGCCAACTCGCTCAGGCGCAGTTCGGTGAGATCGCGCGGATGGCCATCGCCGTGGAAGTCCATGATGATCGCGGCGTTGACGCCCATCTCACTGAGCACGGTCTTGAAGGGCGGAGTCCAGTCCATGCCCTTCTCCAGCGCTTGCACCGTATAGGCGAGGTGGAAGTGCGAGGCTAGCGTCTTGAACCCGTCCAACTCCGGGAACGTGTCCCGGTTGGTGTAGCGCAGGGCTTCCTCCAGAAGCGCCTCTGGCGCTGCGTCGCCGACGAGCAGGAACAGCGACATCGCCTGGCGGCTTCCGGGCGGTGCATTGGCCCACGGGTAGAACCGCCAGTTGGTGTCGCGGATCTGGCGGATGCCCAGCGAGACCTGGCCGCGCCAAGAGCGGTGCCAGTTGTGCGACAGGTTCGAGGTGAAGTCGCGGGGAAGGAAGAACTGGTGCGGCGCGGGAAAGGCGGCCACGCTGCCCTGGCCCGCGGTCGTGGCCATGGCGCGGTAGCGGACCTTGAACGGCACGCGCTCGGGCTGCAAGCCATTGACTGTCTCGCTTCGCAGCTGCCCCTCGGTGTCGTAGTACGCCAGCGGCGTTAGCATGTTGCGCCCAGGCTGGAGCTGTTCGCGGGCCATGAACTCGAGACCCGCGTCATAGAAGTAGGCAACGTTCTCGCGGTCGGTGACAGCGACAGCCTGCTGCTGGATCAAGCGGGAACCGGCAAAGAACGTGTAGACCAGCGATCCCGAGAACGGACCTGCCGTGAATCCCCCGCAATGCACTCGCAGGCGCCTGCCCGCGGTCTCGACCCGCAACGAATCCAATGCCAATCCGCCGAAGAAGGCTGACGTACCCTGCGGGTGGTCCGGTGGGTAGTCGAAGAAAGCGTTCCAGCCCTTGCGGCGCACGCCGGTCTCCACGCGGTAGAACGGCCGGGCCTCGCGCAGCACCTGCGTGTTGCCGCTGCCCACTGATTCCAGCAATGGCTTGGAGGGGTCACGATTGAAGCTCGCCCGCCACGGCTTGCCCGAACCGTCGTGCCAAGTCACGACCAAGACTTCGTCCCGTACCTCCGCCCTAACGGGCCCGTCACGGTAGTCTTCCAGATCAACCGGAACCGCAGTGTCGGCAAAGGCCCCAAACACCACTGCAAACATCACGACGAGTCCCAGGAAGGTTGGCATGGCGGTCATGATACCCAATGCGCGAACGGCAGGCGTGCCGACGGCGCAAACTGCGAATCTTGCCGAAAGTCACTGCTATCCAAGAGGGGCGGAGCGTGCCTGTTGGCCGGCAGACTGCCGGTCGGATGGGAGGTTCTCCGACGGGCGGTTCTCCAATTTGCCACATGCACCGGTTGTTATAATCGCAGCAGCCTGCGAGGGGCAGGCGGTTCTCCGTTCACCCGATGCGTTACAGGCAACTTGTCGCACTTCCCGTAGCGTTATTGCTCGTCTGCGTTGCGGGCACGACTCCAGCCTCGGGCGGAGATTTCTATGTCGGCGCTGCGGCCGCGGCAGACCGCTTGAACGTGCTGTACGAGAAAATCGTCGACAACACAAACCCGCAGAATTTTTCACTCAACCAGGGGCAACAACTCAGAGACGAGGCTTCCGCCGCCAAGCTCGCCTACAGCTACGGATTCTTGGCAGGATACAAGCTGCCGCTGAGTGTGACCGGCGTCTACCTGGCCTTGGAAGGCGACATGATGCGTCACGGAGGCATCGCGCCCGGACGCCTCGCTGGCACGGGAACCGCGGCACAAAGGAACCAGCTCGGCGAAGTCTGGGCCGAGGACTGGACGTTTGAGAAGAACAGAAGCTACGGCCTGACCGGTCGCTTGGGTGCCGGGATTCCCCTCATCGGCACTTGGTTTGGGCCGAGCATATACGGGTTGGTAGGGATGCGCCGGCTCAAGGCTGGATTCCGGTCCGAATACACCGGGTGTGTGACCGAGGCGCGCTGCATGGAGGCTAGCCAGTTCGTGTCGGGCTCCGACAGCTTCGACGAGAACTTCAGCGGATGGACGTATGGTGGCGGCATCGAACAGAAAGTCGGCTTGATCTCGGTTCGGGGGGAAGTGCGCATCACGGACTACTCCAATGCCGAGAGAGTGATTCCTTTCGACGACCTATTCGTGTCTGTGCCACTCGACTTGCAGCCGAGATCGGTCAGCTTCGGCCTAGCCGTGCTCTTGTACTTCTAGTTCATCGAAACGTGCCGTCGCATTGATCGGTTTTGGTGGCTGTGTCGCCGCCGCCGCTGGGCCGCTGGGCTCCGGTTAGTGTCGGCGGCTACGTTACATTACGATCCGGGTAATGGGATCTCAGTGGATTCACAAATCCGGTCGGTTCGAGTGGCCATGGCCTACCGCGCATGGGCTGGCAATCATCACAGGTGCTGCAGGAGGAGGCGGCGGCGGAGGTGCCATCTGCGCTGAGGGCTTGAGTTTGCATGGCTCAGGCGGTGGGGGAGGCGGTCGCGGCGGCGGTGTGACGGTCGTGAAATCCGGGGAGAGGACCTTTGCCGCAAGCGGCGGAAACGGTGGCGGTGGAGGCGATGGCGGTAGCCTCATCGATGGCAGGCCGACAACGGCAGCAAGCGGTGTAGGGTGCCGTTTGGGGGGTGGTGGGAATGGCGGCCACGGACCGTTCGCAACTCCAGGCAGCGACCAGACAGTTTCGAATGGCGGCAATGGGGGCAGGGGGTTTTCGGGAGAGACGCTTGTTGTAAAACTCTCCGACTCATCGATTGGTGCTGCCATCGAGATCACTCTTGGTGAGGGTGGGAGTGGTGGCCGTGCCGGCAGGGGCTTCAGGGAGGGCGGCGCAGGATCCGACGGGATTGGCGGATCCGTACTTTTCATACCAATGGTCAATGGTGAGACGCAGGCATGACACCGAGCATTCAGGGCAAATCGGGGCGTGCGGGCGAGGTGAGTCCCTACCTGCAGCATTTGCACCCTCGCGGTTTCCACACAAGTGGCCCAAGCCAGAACAGCGATGTAGATGACCCACACCTCGCATCCGATGGCCTTCCGGGGAAAGCAACCTTCACTCAGGGTTCGTTTCTTCCCAGCCGTGACGTTGCTGCGAATGTCGCGGGTCGAGAAGGAGAAGGGCGAACGGGTATATCGGTGACTCAGCTCGATTCCGATATTGCGATGGAACACACCCCACGTGGGGGGAATCCTCATCGCCTGACGGGCCCCATTCAATTCGTGCTGAAGCTTATGAATCTCTGGTGCCTAGGGACACCCGAAGCAGTCAAACTGCTAGGCTTCGATCCCGATGACCGCGACCATGTTGTGTCTGTCTTGGCGGGACACGAGGAGTTCCGGGGCCGAGATGTCAGGGACAGAATCGTCCACTTGATCGGTATCCGCATGGCCTTGCGGTCCCTCTTTCGAGATTTGAACACGGAAAACGATTGGTTACGAGAGTCTCATCCCATGCTGGGCGACAGGTCACCGCTATCGCTGCTGCTCGGCGGGTCAATGGAGGATCTCTTGCTGACGAGGGAATACGTAGAGTCTGCCGCTGGACGGTAACTGTGCTTGGAAACATTCAGAGTCATAAGAGTCGTCGGCGGGTATTTCGCAAGGGAATTATAAATCTGACTTGACATAGCCACCGGATTTCGCTACCATGAATCTAGTGGAAGTCTTAGCAAACAAAGCACATAAGGGACCGGGCAAGGCTAACAGGGAGGGCATCACCTTGCTTGCTCTGATGGACATGTTCCCGGACGAGCAAACGGCCGTTTGCTGGTTCGAGTCGCACCTGTGGAGCGGCGACCGATGCTGCGGCCACTGCGGCAGCGTCCGTACCAGCGAGGTTCCGAATGCCAAGCCGATGCCCTACTGGTGCAGCGATTGCCGCTCCTACTTCAGCGTCCGCACGGGCACGGCGCTAGAGCGCTCCCGCGTTCCGCTGCGTAAGTGGGCCATCGCCATCTACCTAGAGATCACCAGCCTCAAGAGTGTCTCCAGCATGAAGTTGCACCGCGACCTGGGAGTCAGCCAACCCACCGCGTGGTTCATGCTGCACCGCATCCGCGAAGGGTGGAAGAATGCGCACGGCGGCGGCCAGTTCAGTGGCCCGGTCGAAGTCGACGAGACCTACTTCGGCGGCAAGCGCCGCAACATGTCCAACGCCAAGCGAGCAGAACTTACCGGGCGCGGTCCGGTCGGCAAGACGGCGGTCGTGGGCGCGAAGGATCGGGCCTCCAACCAAGTCGCGGCCAAGGTGATCGCATCCACCGACAAGGACACCCTGCAAGGCTTCGTCGAGGATCACGCTGCCGACGGCGCGACAGTCTATACCGACGACGCAGCCGCCTACGACTCGCTGCCGTTCGACCACGAGGCCGTCAGGCACTCAGTCGCGGAGTACGTGCGCGGGCAGGCCCACACGAATGGCATCGAGAGCTTCTGGGCCGAGCTCAAGCGCGCCCACAAGGGCGTATTCCACAAGATCAGCGCCAAGCACCTGAACCGCTACGTCACCGAGTTCGCTGGGAAGCATAACGTCCGCGATCTGGACACTTCGGCCCAGATGGCTGCGCTGGTTGCGGGCTTGGCCGGGAAGCGGCTGATGCGGCGCGATCTGGTAGCGGATAACGGGCTGCCGTCCGGCGCACGTTCCTAGGCCGCATCAGGGCGCGAGCCAAGTCCCCGGGTGTGGCAGTGCCGTAGTCGGGCCGCTTGCTCATTCGTCGTCGAAGGCGTGCGGGTTCTGGCTGATGTTAGCCTTGCCCGGTCCCTTATGTGCTTTGTTTGCCAAGACTTCCACTAGATTCATAGTAGCGAAATCCGGTGGCTATGTCAAGCTAGCGGCCGGTCATACTTGACACAGGCCCTCGGTTCTGTGTACAACGGGGGTAGTGCGGGTAGGGCTGCGCATTTTCCGTCCGCAGACGATGGCTTGGCTGCGAGCAGCATTGCAGGCGGGTGTGTTGTCGCGGGCGGCCTTGGGTCGCGGGGTCTGCGAGCAGGAGGATTGGCGCAATCGCAAGGGCGAGTATTGCACGGCCTCGGCGCGCAAGGCGCTGCCCGAGCTGGCCGCCGATTTGAAATTGCCGCTGCCGGCAGCCCGGCCGGGCCCGCCCGCCGGGCGCGTGCGCTGCAGCCCGGCCGCGCCCGTGGCGGCGACCGTCTTCAGCGGCTCGCTGCAGGAACTCGGCGAGGTGCGCGTGCGGCTGGCCGCCAGCGAGGCCGACCGGCGGCTGTGTGCCGAACTGCTCCAAGCGCAGCATCCGCTCGGCCCGGGCCGGGCCCCCGGCTGTCGGCTGAGCTATCTGCTGGAAGCGGAATGCGGGCCGCTGGGCGTGCTCTCGTTCGTGGCGGCGGCGTTCCGGCTGGGGCCGCGCGATGCCTACCTGCAATGGGATGAGCGCACGCGCGGAGCGCATCTTGAGCGCATCGTGAACAACGACCGGTTCTTGCTGCTGGAGGGCGTACAGGTGCCCAATCTAGGCTCGCACGTGTTGGGCCAGGCGCTGCGCAGACTGGCCGGGGACTGGCAGCGGGCGCACGGCGTGCGCCCGTGGCTGGCAGAGACCTGCGTGCAAAGTTGGCGCCCGGGCACGAGCTACAAGGCGGCCGGCTGGCAGTGCGTGGGAGACACCCGGGGGCGTCCGCCGGGAGCCGCCGAGGCAGGCGAGGCGAAGGCGGTCTGGCTGCTGGGTTTGGAGCCGGACTGGCAGGCGCAGCTGTGCCGCCCGGCGGAGCGCCAGCTGGGCCAGTACCCGGCCCTGGAACTGGACGAGGATGCCAACTGGGCGCGCCGCGAGTTCCTGCGCTCGGACCTGCCGGACGGGCGCCTGCGGGAGCGGCTCGAGCGCATGGGCCAGAGCTGGGAACGCCACCCGGGACAGGATCTGCCGGCGATCTTCCCGCAGCCGGCGGAGCTGCGGGCGGCCACGCGCCTCTTGCACAATGACAAGGTGCAAGACGTGGACATCTTACAGCCGCACCGGGAGGCGCTGCTGGAGCGGGCGCAGGTGGAGTCGACGGTCTTGCTGGTGCAGGACACGACCACGCTCAACTTCACGAACCTGAAGGCTTGCACGAGCGGGTTGGGGCCGTTAAAGGAGCGCGCGAGCAGTGCGCGCGGGCTGTTCGTGCATGCGACGCTGGGCTTCACCGAGGGCGGGCGCCCGCTGGGGGTCAGCGGGCTGGAACGCTGGGCGCGCCCGGAGCAGGAGCCAGACCCGGCTGCGGAGCGCGAGAAGGAGAGCCAGCGCTGGTTCCGGGGGCTGCGGCAGGGGCAGGAGTTGGGACGCTGCAGCCCGCAGACGCGGGTCGTGGTGGTGGGGGACCGCGAGAGCGACATCTTCGGATTGTTCGAGCGGCAGGCCGAGCGCCGCGAGCAGGCCGGGTTGCTGGTGCGGGTGAACTTGGGACGGCAGCGCAAGGTGCGGGCGTGGGACGCGGGCTTCGGCAAGCAGATGCTGCGGGCGATCGAGGCGCAGCCGGACTTCGAGCAGGCGCTGGTGACAGGCCGCAAGGTGGAGATCGAGTCGCAGGGCGGGCAGCGGGCGAGGCAGAAGCGCACGGCGCTGACGGAGATCAGCATCGGGCGCGTGGAGTTGCAGCCGCCGGCGGGCCGGCGGGGAGCGGCGGCGGCGTTGCCGGTGTGGCTGGTGCGGGTGCTGGAGCGGGAGCCGCCGGAGGGCGAAGCGGGGTTGGAGTGGCTGCTGCTGTCGAGCGAGGGCGAGCGCACAGCGCAGTGGGCCGAGCGGATCGTGAGTTGGTACGAGCGGCGCTGGGCGATCGAGGAGTATTTCCGGCTGCTCAAAAGTGGCACGCGGATTGAGGACCGGCGGCTGCACGATGCGCAGGCGCTGGGCAAGTGCCTGGTGTTCGACGCGATCACGGCCTGGCGCGTGTTCAGCTTGGAGCGCTACGCCCGGGACGCGCCGCAGACGCCGGCTGCGGAGGTGCTCACAGGGGACGAGATGGCCGTGATCGAGGCCGTCGCGGAGGCGGAAGGCTTGCGCCCGCCGGGCGAGCGCGGCCAGCCGCCGGGCGCGGACATTCGCACTTGGGTCGTGCTGCTGGCGCGGCTGCGCGGCTGGCGGCCGAAGAAGCGCCGGGAACTGCCGGGCAACGAGGTGCTGTGGAAGGCCTACCAGCAACTGCAAACGATGGTGCGCTACCGGCAGGCGCAGTGCGAACCGCCGTAGCCGTGCCCGCCGGGTGTGCAGAGTTACATTATTCCGGCAGTAGATTCTCAAATTCCTCCGCCGACACGAAGAGGCTTTTTCTCACATTGTTCCGCTGCGGCCGGAAGGAATTTGGAGCCGCAGTGGCCCGAGCGAGCCTGGAGGGGCGGGCTTGCCCCTGCTGGGAGCCCGAGGTCTTGCTCAGATTGTTCTGATTTCCAACCCTTCTGACGTCAATCTAATTCGAGAAAAATGGCCGTTTTCTGTCGGAATAATGTGAATCTGTAGACTGGGCTGGCCGGGCGTGTCTTCTGGAACCGCAGCGGTCGGCTCTCGGCAGGGGAGCGTGAGGCGGGAGAACGCGTGCCGTGTGGGAAATCCATGCGCGAGGCTGGCAGGGGCCACTGCGCAACGCACTGAGCGGGATCGCCATGCCGGCCGCACAGCCCCAACCCCCTTCCACGACCAGCTGCGTGTGTCTGAGGTGGTGCGCCGGTCTCCCCCGCCGCCGGTAGGCCCTTCCTGACACCTCAAGACCAACTCTGAGCATCGACCCAACATTGCCTCGAAACTTCCAGCGTCAACTATGACCGGCCGCTAGCTATGTCAAGTCAGACTTATAATTCCCTTTCGCAAGGCAAATATCCCTAATGCCGAAGAACTCATCGAGGATCTAAAACTCGACGCCCAGAGCAGCGATGAGATACGGGAATTGCTCTCCAACATGCTCCCAAGAAGCAAGGTGTGGCGGACTTGCACGAGTTGTTCCGACCCATCCTGCGGAAAAAGGCTTCATTGGACCTTGTGAGTCTGGGCTTCGACCTCGATCACCCGGTCGGAATTGATTGGGAGGGCAGCGCCGGCGCCAAGGGTCGCGGCGTCACCGATGACGCCCTCTTTGTCGCTGCTGCGGATCCAACCTGCATTGCCGAAAATCTCCGTAGCTCGCGACGCGGCACAGGATGCCAAGAGAGCGATGAGGAGGCGTTCCATCAGGACTGCGGAATGTTGCAAGGCGCAGGTGAATCGCGACAAGGTTTCTCCCGCGCATTTGCCGGTGGTTCCGGAGCGGCATGGCCTGGAACGGGCAGCGGGCTGCCCCATCCATCGTCGGGTGCAGGGAGATTCCATCTGTATTGGCCCCTCAGATGATCGGGGGAAGTGCGACGAATCTCTGGTGACCGTCGGATGAA
Source organism: Bryobacterales bacterium (assembly GCA_965207255.1). Lineage (GTDB taxonomy): Bacteria > Acidobacteriota > Terriglobia > Bryobacterales > UBA6623 > VXMF01. Next base: position 6,869,536 of record OZ242276.1, read on the forward strand.
CAAGATCGAGCTGCGGGCGTTGTTGCTGGCACCGCCTCCGGCAATCGATGGGGCAACCTGGTTGAACTTTGTTGTGTCCAAGGTGTGCCGTTCGAGGACAGGCCAATCGTTCGGCGGCGGTCAGCGTAGCATGTGAGCGCTTGAAAGCCACGGACTGCTAACTCGCGCACCGGTAACGGCCACTGATTGTCTCGCCTGACCTGGCGGTGCGGACCGCTGCAGTGACCGCGCCGCTCGCTGGCCGGTGAGTCGCTATCGAGCCGAAGGCACTCACAAACGTGGCGATTCTGAGCCGTTAGGACGTTTTTTGGGCCGTAGGCCCTTGTCCCAACCAGCACTCTTCAATTACACTGCTAACGGCGGAGAACTCAAAATATGATTCAAGCGGCCCTTGTAGTTTCTGTGATTGTGGCCCTTTCCGCGACCGCAGCCCCAGTCGCGGCCGAAGCGACTGCTCCAAGCTACGCGGAGGAGATCGCGCCCATCCTGGAGCAGCGCTGTGTCCAGTGCCATGGCGACAAGCAGCAGTTGTCAGGCTTGCGGGTCGATAGCCGAGAGGCGCTGCTGCAGGGCGGCTCCCGAGGCCCGTCACTGGAGCCGGGGAATGCCGACGCAAGCTTGCTATACCGCCACGTAGCGGGCGCCGCCGAGCCGCGCATGCCGTTTGGCAGCACGCTCGCCACGGAGGAAATCGCATCTCTGAAGCGTTGGATCGACGCGGGCGCACCTTGGAAAGTCGCCGAGGAAGAGGCTCAAGAAGACAAGGTCTGGTGGGCCTTCAAGAATCCCCAAAGACACGCTCCGCCCGGCGGCGAAGCACATCCCATCGACGCGTTCCTCGCCGCTCGCCTGAGCGATGAGGGCGTCGAGCGCGCTCCGCGCGCCGACCCCCGGACGCTGGTGCGGCGAGCCTATCTGGATCTGGTCGGCTTGCTGCCGCCGCCCGCAGTCGTGGCCGCGTTCGAGAAGGACCCGTCGAAGGAAGCCTTCGCACGGCTGGTCGATGAACTGCTGGACTCGCCCCGTTACGGCGAACGCTGGGGACGCCACTGGCTGGATGCGGTGCGCTACGCGGATTCCTCCGGCTATGAGCACGACTACGATCAACCACACGCTTGGCGTTACCGCGATTACGTCATCCAGGCATTCAACGAGGACAAGCCCTACGACCGCTTCGTGCAAGAGCAGCTCGCCGGCGACGAAGTAGAAGACCCGAGCTTTGACGCGCTGATCGCGACCGGGATGCTGCGCGTGGGGCCGCGCGTGCTCTTCCGCGAGAAGGACAACCCGCAATACCGCTACAACTACCTCGACGACATGATCGCGACGACCGGGCGGGTGTTCCTCGGCCTGACGGTGGACTGCGCGCGCTGCCACGACCACAAGTTCGACGCCATCTCCCAGATGGACTACTACCGCGCCATGGCGGTGTTCTTCCCGTACGTCCGCTACGACTTCCCGCTGGCCGATCAGGAGAGCATCCAGCGCCACGAAGAGGCTTCCGCCAAGATCAACGCCGAGATTGAGCCGCTCAAGCAGCGGATCGCGACAGTGCAGGCTCCCTACAGGAAGCTAGCGCGTGAGAAGTCGCTGGAGAAATTTCCGAAGGAAATCCAAGTCGCGGTGCGCACGCCGGAAGACCAGCGGACAGAGGGCCAGCAATTGCTGGCCGCTCAGGTCCAGTCGCTGGGGGCAACCGGGTACGAGGAACTCATCTCCGAATCTGACGCGGAATTGCTGGCGGATCTCAAGGCACAGGTGGCTGGGCTCGAGGAGCAGCTGCCCGCCCCGCTGCCGATGGCGATGGGCATCCGGGACGGCGACTACAGATTCGCTCCCGACGGCCTGGGCGACGAACCCCAGCCGGGCAAGGGCGATCGCCAGGACTTCAGTGGCATCGAGGGCACCTGGCTACCGGTCAGCGGCTACAAGCCGCCCGAAGCCCGCTTCATGCCCAACGCCGACTACCGAACTTTGGGAGATGTCGTCGATCCGGGCGTGATCGAGGCGCTGGCCAGCAAGGGAACGTTCAGTCCCGCTTCACCCCAGCATCGGGTCTCCAGCGGCCGCCGCCTCGCCCTGGCGCGCTGGATCACCTCGCCCGACAACCCCTTGTCGGCACGGGTGATGGTCAACCGCATCTGGATGCACCATTTCGGCCAGGGCATCGTGCGGACCGCCAGCAACTTCGGCAGTATGGGCACCCACCCGACCCATCCAAAGCTGTTGGACTGGCTCGCGACCGAGTTCGTGAGCAGCGGCTGGAGCATCAAGGCGATGCACCGCCTGATGATGACGTCGGACAGCTACCAGATGGCATCGGCGCACAGCGACTCGGCGGCGGCCAAGGCCGACCCGGACAACGCCCTGCTGTGGCGGTACCGGCAACGCCGACTCGAGGGCGAGGTGATCCGCGACATCATCCTTGACGCTTCCGGCAACCTCAACCTGCAGGCCGGCGGACCGGGCTTCTTTCCGCCGATTCCCGATCAAGTGCGGGAGTCATTTCCGAAGGGCAAGTGGGACATGAGCGATCCCGGTCCCGTCAACTGGCGGCGCAGCGTATACGCCTACGCCAAGCGCGGCTTGCGCTACCCGCTGTTCGAGGTGTTCGACCAGCCCAACATGAACGTCACCTGCGAGCAACGCAACACCACTACGGTGCCGACGCAGGCGCTGACCCTGCTCAACAACGAGTTCGCGCTGCGCCAAGCGGGCGCGTACGCGCAACGCGTCGCCGGCTTGGCTGACGATGACGCCGGGTGGGTGCGCGCGGCCTACAGCATTGCGCTCAGCCGTGAGCCGACGGAGAGCGAGATGGATGCGAACCTGGAATTCCTGCGGCGTCAGCGGGAATACCACCAGGGTGACGCGCTGAAGGCCTTGACCGACCTCTGTGACGTGATCTTGAACCTGAACGAGTTTCTCTATGTCAGCTGACCAACGCTTCGTTTCACGCCGCGACTTCCTATTTCAGGCCGGCGAGGGCATCAGCGGCATAGCGCTGGCGCACATGCTCCAGCAAGAGGGCCTGCTGGCCTCGGAGACTGCCTGCGACGCCGAGGGCATCGTCTCACCGACCGCGCCCCGCGAGCCCCACTTCAAGCCAAGGGCCAAGGCGGTCATCTCGCTATTCATGAGCGGCGGTGTCAGCCACGTGGACACGTTCGACCACAAGCCGATGCTCGAAAAGCACCATGGCCAGCCGTTGACCGGCAAGGGCAAGGTGCGAGTGCGGCAGGGCTTCCCCGGCCCGCTGATGCGCAGCCCGTTCGAGTTCCAGCGCTACGGCGAATGCGGCAAGCTCGTCTCCGAACTCTTCCCGCACATGGGCGCGATGGCGGACGACCTGGCGTTTGTGCACTCCTGCAAGGGCCGCTCGAACGACCACGTCTTGGCCCACTACGAGTGGAACACCGGCTCGGTGCTGATGGGGCATCCCAGCGTGGGCAGCTGGGTGACCTACGGACTCGGCTCGGAAAACCAGAGCTTGCCGGGCTTCGTGGTGGTCTACGACCACCGCGGGGGGCCGTTCTCGGGACCCTCCAATTGGAGCAGCGGCTATCTGCCCGCGACCTACCAAGGGACGGTATTCCGCTCGCAGGGCGACCCCATCCTTGACCTGCGTCCGCCCAGCGAGCTGCTCTCGCAAGAGCAACAGCGCGCCCGCTTGGATCATCTGGCGCAGCTGAACGAGGAACACGCCAAGCGGCACCCGGGATCGTCCGAGCTGGCGGCGCGAATTGCCTCCTACGAGCTCGCCTACAGGATGCAGGGCTGCGCTCCGGAAGCGGTCGACGTCTCCCAAGAATCCGAGCAGACGAAGGCCCTGTACGGCATGGATGATCCGGTCACGGAGCCGTTCGGGCGGCAATGCCTGCTGGCGCGACGGCTGGTCGAGCGTGGGGTGCGCTTCGTGCAGCTCTACAGCGGTGCGCTGCGACAGCAGAACATCGACACGTGGGATGCGCACAGCAACCTGATCGAGAACCACACTCTGCACGCGGGCGAGGTCGACAAGCCCATCGCTGGACTGCTCAAGGATCTGAAGCGGAGCGGGCTGTTGGACGATACGTTGGTGGTCTGGCACTCGGAGTTCGGGCGCATGCCCATTTCGCAGCGCGGGCTGGGCCGGGACCACAACCCGCACGCGATGACCGCTTGGATGGCCGGCGCGGGCATTCGCGGCGGCCAGTCGATTGGCGCCACTGACGAATTCGGCTACAAGGCCGAGGAGCAGGTGCTGACCTACCACGACATGCACGCGACCATGCTGCACATGCTGGGAATGGACCACAAGCGGCTGACCTACTTCTTCAACGGCCGGCACATGCGCCTGACAGACGTGCATGGCGAAGTGATCCCGCAGCTGCTGAGCTAGCGGAACAACCGCAGTTTCAGCGGGGGGGTACCATCGGCGTTCTTGCCGAGAGTGCTGACTCAGCTGATGAAGGCGGTCGCCTCCGGTTGCGGAGGAACTCGCCACGAGTCCTGGCCGCGCCCGGTATTCTTGCCAGGCGCCAACGAGGCGCACGAGCTTCCTAACTGGACTGGCCCTAGCGAAGCCGGAATCGACACCTTCCGGGCACTATGCGCTGGCCAGTTCCGAATCGCAAGCTTCGAGCCCAGCGAACTCTGCCGACGTCTTAGTCTGAAGTTCCCGGAGGGTGCGCTCCTGCGATCCGGTGCTAACTCATTGAAAGAATTGGGTTTATCGCGCTGATTGGTGCTCTGAAGCTTGTTTTTGTGTTCCCATGTAATTGCAGATTTTATTGATCGGTTCATTAAATATTGCCTTGTGTTATTGGGTTTCTTTGTGCTATAATGTTCCCATGTATGTGGAAGTCGTCCCCAACCGCGGCTCGCCCCCTGCCATCCTCCTGCGCGAAGGCAAGCGCGAGGGCTCCAAGGTGCGCAAGCGCACCCTCGCCAATCTCTCTGCCTGGCCCCCCGCCAAAGTCGCAACTCTGCGCAAGCTGCTCAAAAACCAGCCCCTCGTCAGCCCCGAGCAAGCCTTCTCCATCGTCCGCTCCCGCCCCCACGGCCATGTCGAACTCGTGCTGGAGGCCTTCCGCCGTCTGGGCCTGCCCGCCTTGCTCGACCGCTCCCCCTCGCCTCAGCGCTCGGCCGTGCTCGCCATGCTCGCCCAGCGCCTGCTGCAGCCCGCCTCCAAGCTCGCCACCACGCGTCTCTGGCACAGCACCACTCTGGCGGCCGAACTGGCCCTTGGGGACGCTGACGAAGAGCACCTCTACGCCGCGATGGACTGGCTGCTGGAGCGTCAAGACCGCATCCAGCGACGCCTCGCCCGACGCCACCTCGGCGACGATTCCCAAGTCCTGTACGACGTCTCCAGCAGCTACTACGAAGGCCGCACCTGCCCGCTGATGCGCTACGGCTACAGCCGCGACGGCAAGCGCGGTCGCCCGATCGTCGTCTACGGCCTGCTGGCCGACGCCCAGGGCCGCCCGCTGGCCGTGCAGGCCTATCCCGGCAACACGGCCGACCCGACCACCGTGCCGGACCAAGTCCAGACCCTGCGCGAGCGCTTCGGCCTGCAACGCGTGGTGCTGGTGGGTGACCGCGGCATGCTCACCGACACCCAGATCGAGACCCTGCGGCAATACCCCGGCTTGGGCTGGGTCTCGGCCCTGCGGCATCCCGACATCCGCAAGCTGGCGGACGACAACAGCGTGCCAATGTCGCTGTTCGACACCCGCAACCTGGCCGAGATCCACTCCCCGCTGTATCCCGGCGAGCGTCTCATCGTGTGCTGCAACCCAGCCTTGGCCGAGCGCCGCCGGAACAAGCGCGAAGCGCTGCTGGCAGCCACCGAGGAGGCTCTCGAGCGCATCCAGCGCGAGGTGCGGCGGCGCACCAAGAAACCGCTGCTAGCGACTCAGATCGCCGAGAAGGTCGGGCGTGCCAAGCAGCGCTGCAAAGTCGGCAAACACTTCCAGACTGAGATCGCCGACGGCCTCTTCGAGTTCCACCGGGACGCGCACTCGATCGAGCGCGAGGCGAGCCTAGACGGCCTGTACGTGATCCGCACCAGTGAGGCTGAGAGCCGTCTGCAGGCCGCCGATGTGGTGCGCAGCTACAAGCAGCTGACGCGGGTCGAGAGGGCCTTCCGGTGTCTCAAGACGGTCGACCTGCGGGTGCGCCCGATCCGCCATCGCAAGCCGGACCGCGTGCGGGCACACCTGTTGCTATGCCTGCTGGCGTACTACGTGGAATGGCACCTGCGGCAGGCCTTGGCGCCGCTGCTGTTCGCAGACGAGGACTTGGCGGGCTGGCAGGCGCGGCGGGACCCGGTAGCGCCCGCCAAGCCGCGCAAGAGCCTGCAAGCGAAGAAGAACGGGCGCACAACGTCGGACGGTTTGCCACTGCACAGCTTCTCAACGCTACTCCAGGCCATGGCGACGCGCTGCCGCCATCAATGCCGCTTGCACGGCGATGCGGACGGGCCCACCCTAGAGCGCTTGACCGAGCCGAGCGCCCTCCAGCAGCGGGCGCTTGAACTGGTCAGAACGTTCCCAGTGGACTGCAACTCCAAATCCAGCTAAGCGAAGACAAAACAAGGACTTATCGCGAATCTTGCCCCGGAACTTCAGCTTAGTCAGGCTGGCAAGAACCAAGTTCGGCAGGATCATTGCCCACGGTCCGCGGATCGCGTGCGCATCGGCTCGACCTTCTTCGGCGTTGTCCACGACGCGTCGACCGGCCTAGGCTGGATGCGCAGGTGTTTCCTCAGGAATGCATCAGCATCTTGGTTAGCCTTCAAGGCCTGCGCCGGGTCGCGACCCTGACCCCAATAAAAGCCGTGCGGCTCGCCTGGGTACACGTTTACAACGACCGGTTTGCCGAGCGCTCGCATTTCCGGAACAAACACTTCGAGGTTGAAACGCTTGAGTTCGTGCTGATCTCCGTGCAGGATGAGCGTGGGCGTTGCCAGGGAGGAGAGCTTTCGGCGCGTGAAATCTCGAACCTGATTCGTGTAGAGGGACTTCGCATCTTGGTTCATCACATCCCAGCGCCGGTCGCCCGTAGGCTTTCCATCGTCGTCGAAAATGATGTGTTCGCGTGAGAACATGCCCATATAGATGATGGTCGCCGGTTCGCCCGCGACGATTGCCGCAAGGTCATCGCTAACGCTCGCCACTTCCAGCGCTAGCGTGCCTCCGCCACTGCCGCCATAAAGCGATACGCTCTCCGCGTCCACGAAAGGCAATTCCCGGACACGCCGGACGAGTTCTAGCGTGTCCTCGATTACACCCCGGTCCTGCGGATCATGACGGATGGCCCGCCGAGTCGCTGCCACCGCTACGTAGCCCCAGGCCAAGAACCGTCCGTGCGTCGGCTGTTGCGCTACGGCCTGTCGCAGGTTCGCCATCGAGGACTGCCCGACTCCTCCGTGCAGGAACACGATCGCCGGAAAGGGTCCCTCGCCCGGAGGCTTGCGGACCGCAGCATATGCGGTCTCGGTCAACTTGATCTCCTCGATCGGGATTCGATCCTCGGAGATGAACGGGAACGAGACATCGGCAGCGCCGGCAAAGCAAGCAAGTCCTAGCGCGAGGACGGCTAGTCGCATCAGCATCGGATGATCCCTCCAGACTTGGTGGGTATTGTAGACCCGACGTGCGATTCGAGTCCAAGAACTAGGGCGAGTCTAGGGATGACCTCGTCGGCATCCTCGAAACCGCGATTGTGGATCGAGGCGCGCAGTTCAATGCCCGCAAACCTGCCCTGGCGCTCAGGCGATGGGCGCTATTGAGCCTGAGCAAGCCGCGTCGACGGTGGCAACTCAACGACCCGGTTCGAATTCGGGCGGCCCGAGAGCTTCGCTCAGAGGTTGGCAGCGGTTGCGATAGCGGCCCTAGCTTGGCTCACAATGGCGCGAACCACATCTCCAGCCGGCTCGACTGCGCGAATGACGCCCACACTCTGGCCAGCCGGCAGCACCCCGCCCTCTGAGTCTCCCTCTAGGCGCCCCCTGGTTGAAGCTGGATTGCCAACCTCGAGCGCTTGGCGAGGGTAGGGTTGGATTTCGGCCTCTCGCTCAGCCCAATGGTCCGTGAAGGCGTTGCGGATCATGCGGCACGGCTTGCCGCTGTGAGCGCGCGTCACAACGGTTCCGGACGAGCCGGTGTCGACGATCTTTGCCTTGTAGTTGCGGTGCGCTCCAGCCTCTTCGGTCGCAATGAAGCGCGTCCCTAGCCAAACGCCTTGCGCTCCCCACATCAAAGCGGCGGCCAAACCGGGACCGTCAGCCAAACCTCCAGCCGCGATCACGGGCACGTCCACCGCAGCAACGACGGACGGCACCAGGGCAGCGGTTCCGACTTCCCCCACATGTCCGCCGCCGTCCCGTCCGGAGGCGATTACCGCGTCTACCCCGTCGCTGGCAGCCTTGAGCGCATGGCGCTCGGCTCCGATTACGGCCATGACGTAGATCCCTCGCTCGTGGGCTTCGAGGACCGCGCCCTTGGGGCTGCCCAGCCCCGAAATCAAAACCGGCACACGCTCTTCCAGCGTCACGCTGATCAAGCCTTGGACGTTGTCCGTATAGGTTGCGACCGAGCTTCCCTTGGCGCGGACCGTCGCAAACAGGATGTCCACCCCAAACGGCTTGTTGGTGGTGCTGCGCACGATCTGGATCTGCTCCCGCAACTCATCCGGACGCATGCTCAGGCCAGTACCGATCACGCCCAAGCCGCCTGCTTCCGAGACCGCTGCGGCGAGTTCGGCTTGGGCGATCATTCCCATCCCGGCCTGCATGACGGGATAGTCGATTCCGATCGCGTCACAGATCGGAGTGCGCATGGGGTCGGGATAGCTGCTGGCCATGGCTGTGCCGCCGCGCAAAGCACCTCAGGCGCCGGGGAAGGTGACGTAGAGCAATCTCCCGACCCCTCCTCTCGGGCTGAGATAGCGTGTCAATGGTACCAACCCGACCGTTGGGACAGGTCCGGTCAAGGCCAGGCAACGCTGGGGTCGCCAGACGGCCGTAGAACAGCCTTCGGTCAAAGCTGTGCGAATCCCGACTCTTGGCTGTACGACGCTTCGACGCTGGTAGTGAGCCCGCCCCGTGCGGCAAAGGCCCCCTCTACAACGGCCCAGGCCGGACTGGCGGCTTTGACTACGTCCTGCAAAACTTTGTTGACGATATTCTCCTGAAAGATCCCGAGATTGCGGTAGTCCAACAAGTACAGCTTGAACGACTTCAGCTCAATACAGCGGTCTGCGGGCTGGTACCGGAGCAGAAGCGTCCCGAAATCCGGCAGGCCTGTCTTGGGACAGACCGATGTAAATTCCGCGCAGGCAATCTCGACGGTGTATTCCCTGCCCTGGTATTGGTTCGCCCAGGTCTCGATCGAGGGGAGTTCCGCGTCCACGCCTGCCGCAGCATGCTCGTCGCCGTAGCCGGTCACGATATCTTGCCTCGGCCGAGAGCGGCAGCTACCAAGGACCGCGCTCAGTCCTCGTCCTGCTGCGCCGAAAGCCGGTTGATCACGGAGAGATCCTCCAAGGTCGTGATGTCGCCGCTCACCTTGTGGGTTGTCACGATCTCCCGCAGCAGCCGCCGCATGATCTTGCCCGAACGGGTCTTGGGCAAGGCATCGCTGAAGCGGATCTGCTTCGGACGCGCGAACTTGCCGATCTGTTGAGCGACCCATTCCCTGAGTTCTGCGGCCAACTCGTCGGTGGGATCATTCCCCTGAATCGGAGTGACGAAGGCGATCACCGCTTGGCCGGTCAGCTCGTCCGGCATGCCGACCACGGCTGCCTCAGCCACGGCGTCGTGCCGCACCAGGGTCGATTCCAACTCGGCCGTGGACAAGCGGTGCCCGCTCACGTTCATCACGTCGTCAACGCGCCCGAGCACCCAGAAATAGCCGTCCTCATCCCTGCGGGCTGCATCCCCGACGAAATAGATGCCCGGGATCTGGCTCCAATAGGTTTCGCGGAAGCGTTCGGGATCACCCCACAGCGTGCGAAACATCGAGGGCCAGGGCTTGCGAACCACCAAGTAGCCCTCTCCCCCCGGTGCCACCGTGTTGCCCTCGAGATCCACCACATCGGCGGCGATTCCAGGCAGGGGGAAGGTGCCGGAACCGGGCTTGAGCGCAGTCGCCCCCGGCAGCGGCGAGATCATGATTGACCCGGTCTCGGTCTGCCACCAAGTGTCCACGATCGGGCATCGCCCGCCGCCGATGACCGTGTGGTACCACTCCCACGCCGAGGGATTGATCGGTTCGCCGACCGAGCCGAGCAGGCGCAGGCTGGACAGGTCGTGGCGCGCCGGATAGTCGGTGCCGAACTTGATGAAGGCCCGGATCGCCGTGGGCGAGGTGTAGAAGACATTCACCTTGTACTTGTCCACCAAGCTCCAGAAGCGATCCGGCTCGGGGAAATCGGGCGCTCCCTCGTACATCACGGTTGTCGTGCCGACCAATAGCGGGCCGTAGACGATGTAGCTGTGGCCGGTCACCCAGCCCACGTCCGCCGCGCACCAGTAGGTGTCTTCGTCCTTGATGTCGAACACCCAGCGCATCGCCATCGAGACCTGCAACTGGTAGCCACCGGTGGAATGCACGATGCCCTTCGGCTTGCCGGTCGTGCCAGATGTGTAGAGCACGTAAAGCGGATGCTCGGCATCCAGCTCTTCGGCCGGGCAATCGGCGGGCGCAGCGGCATCGAGATCGTGCCACCATGCGTCGCGCCCGGGCGTCATTTCAACCTCGTTGCCGGTGCGGCGATACACGATCACGCTCCTGACACCGGGGCAATCCTCAAGCGCATCGTCGACCGCCTGCTTGAGCGGAACGATGCTGCCCCGCCGCCAGCCGCCATCGGCGGTGACCACCAAGCCAGCGTCAAGATCCAGGATCCGCGTTTTGAGCGCCTCCGCCGAGAAGCCCGCGAAAACCACGCTGTGCGTGATCCCCAAGCGGGCGCAAGCCAGCATGGCCACGGGCAGTTCCGGCACCATCGGCATGTACAAGATCGCCCGGTCGCCAGCGCGGAAACCTTGTGCCTTGAGCACGCCGGCGAAGCGCTCTACGGCGCTCAACAACTCTTGGTAGGTGAGGGTGCGCTGGTCGCCCGACTCGCCCTCCCAGATGATCGCGGCGCGATTCTTGCGCCAAGTCTGGCAGTGGCGGTCCAAGCAGTTGTACGACATGTTCGTTGTCGCGCCGGTGAACCACTTGTAGAACGGCGCGTTCGAGTCGTCCAGCACTCGGTCCCACTTGCGGAACCAATGCAGCTCGCTCTCGGCGAGTTCGGCCCAAAAAGCTTCCGGATCGGAGGACGCCTTCGCGATGAGCGTTTCGTACGGCTGGCCCGGCTGCACGTTAGAGCGGGCAGCGAAACCTTCAGAAGGGTGATAGAGGTCCATTGAGATAGCTCGAGCTCATTCTGTCTGACCCGTCCCCGAACCCGCCGGACGCCTCGTGCAAGCGCGGGTCACTGGCAGGCGCTCTTGGTCTGCGCGGTTGTTACCAGCGAGTTGAAGATCGTCAGCACTTGCTTGCGGTAACGGTACGTCCGCCGCAGGTGTTCTTGAAAATCCGCGTCGTACTCGCGCAGACGCATCCACTTCTTGAACACCTTGGGCGAGATGTCAATCTGCTCCCGCAGCACCCCGACCGGATGCCCCCGCAGGAACAGACCGAAGAACATCGCAGCCTCGTGCTGCGGTGCTTGGAACTCGCGCTCCGTCGTGCTCGGCACTGTACTCCATCCGGCGGCCCGGTCTGGGCCGAAAGAACTAGTATAGGGGCCGGTCCAACGCCAATACAACCTGCGCGATCTGGCGCGCAAATTGGGAGCTGCCGCACACGATGCCTGCCCGATTCTCACTCGTGGCGCCACTCGCCTGACCGGGGCAGTAAGCGAGTCCGAGGTGAACCGCGGTTCCGGCCGCGACCGCGAGTCTTGGAGAGGTTCATCAGCGATGCTACGTTGCGATGGCTATCGGAACGAGCAGACTTTCGATTCCGCTGAAACGCCGCCGCCGATGCCGAGCGATGACATCCTTGAGAGCCGTCCATGCCGGCGGCGGCTAGAATCTGGATGGTGTGGCTGCCGCTCTCACTGGCCTTGCCGGCCATGGGCTATGCCGCCTACGCGGCGGCACACCCGCGCGCTCAGCGCTGGGGTGCCAGCAGGTGGAGGCTGGACGGACTGCCGGACGAGATCGCCCTGACATTCGACGACGGACCGAGTAACGAAACGCCGCGTTTCCTCGAAATGCTCGAAGCGCTCGGCGTCAAGGCGACGTTCTTCGTCTGCGGGGCGAACGTGGAGCGCCGCCCTGGCGTCGCGCGCGCAATCGTCGAGGCGGGTCATGCGCTGGGGAATCACACCTTCACGCATCCCTGCCTGCCGCTGCGCTCGCGGTTGCGCGTGCGCGACGAGATCTGCGCGACGCAAGACGCCATCGGCAGCGCCACTGGCCGGGCAATCAAGCTATTCCGGCCACCTTACGGACTGCGCTCGCCCTTCTTGGCGACTGAGCTTCCCGCGGCTGGCCTCACCGCGGTCCACTGGACGGTCATCGGCAACGATTGGAAGTGGGACGCCGGGCGCGTCACGCGCCGCGTGCTGGACCGCGTCGAAGGGCGTGGCATCGTGTGCCTGCACGACGGGCACGCGGCGCGAGCCGAGGCGGACAGATCAGAGAGCTTGGCGGCGCTAAGGCAGATCGTGCCGCGCCTGCGAGACCGGGGCTATCGCTTCGTAGCCGTTCCCAACTGGGAAGCACCGGACTAGCGGCTAGCGGGCAGTCCAGCCGCCATCGATCACGATGTCTGTGCCGGTGAGGAAGCCCGCAGCCTCGGAGCACATGTAAACCGCAAGAGTGCCGATCTCCTCGACCTTGCCCCACCGTTCCACGGGGATGCTGGCGAGGAACTGGCTGTTCTTTTCGGGATCCTCGATGAGCGGCCGGTTCATCTCTGTTGCGAAAGGCCCTGGGCTGATGCCGTTAACGGTGATGTTGTACGGAGCGAGTTCCAGAGCCAGCGCCCTAGTGAAGCCCAACAGGCCGGCCTTTGTGGTCGAATAACCCGTGCGGTTCGGCAAGGAGACGTGGGACATGATCGAGGTCATGTTGATGATCCGCCCCCAGCGCAGTTCCTTCATGCCTGGCACCATGGTGCGCGACATCGAGAACGGGCCGGTTAGGTTGACCTCGATGATCTCGTGCCATTCGCCGAAGGACATTTCCTCGATCGGCTTGCGATTGTTGATACCAGCGTTGTTGATCAAGATGTCGCAGGTGCCGAATGCTTCTTTGACAAACTGGTCCACTTCAGCAGCGGCGGTCTCGTCTGTGACATCCGCCATGATGTACTCGGCCGTGCCGCCACGGGCGCGAATTCCCTGCACCACTTCCGCGAGCAGTTCCTCGTTCCGGGCCACCAATGCTACCTGTGCCCCTGCGACGGCAAGAGCTTCCGCCATTTCCCGTCCGAGACCCTTGCTGGCACCTGTAATTACGGCGACATGGTTTTCCAACGAAATGCTGTTCACGTTCGATCCTACGCAGGAGCCTTGCCGGGCTCCGAGAAGCCTAGAATAGCAAGCTCAGTGCGGTCGGCTCCCTTCAGGGGGTGCTTGCCGGATCTTGTCGACATGCCACCGCGACATCACAAGCTCAAATAGCGCTTGCGATCGCGCCCATTGGCGCCCGCATAGAAGCGCCCCGCAGTGGGTCAAGATTGTCTATCAAAAGGAAGATCGCTCTCGGATCGGCTATCTCCAAGAGCAGCACGGGACCTCGGTCCACAGCTCCATCCCCACCGTGTGCGACGCGGCATCCAGCGATCATGCTTCGCTCGCTCGCGACTCTGCGCTCAAACGCCGTCCGATCGGAGCGTGGGGAACCCGCCGATTCCGGTGGGAGCGCGAATCCCTAGTCGATTTCGCGAATCTCCGTGAAGTCGCTACGTCATGAACTTACCGCGGTTCAGCGCATTCCTAGAAGTACAGGTACCGGTAGTCCGACCGCAGATAGGCGAGGGTCACAACCTAGGTTCGGGCGCTGTGGCTCGGATCGCTCGGGTCGAATCCCCTTTCGAACTCCCTGACCGGATCGGACTACAGGCGACTGCTGCGGAGATCCGAAAACTCCAAGGCGTTGTTCACAACCCCTTCAAAGTACAGGTGGTCATCCGTGGTATTGCACCGAAACCGCGAGGCGGAGAATTGACTGCCTTCTGTGGAGCGCTTGGGATTCCACACCCCGACGAACAGGTTGAAGGCTTCCTCGACATCCGGGGAATCGGCCGACACGGTTACGCCGACGAGCCTCCGGTACAATTCTGCGAGCTTCCCTCGAATGGCCGCCACGCGTTGGGAACTGCCGTCTTGGGTCTCGGTGGCGATCTCCAAGCGGGCGTGCTCGTTGCCTGCGCTGTGTTGGTACGCCACGACATCGAAGCGAGCGATCTCAAGCGGGTAGGAGCAGAGAGCAGGCTGAGCTCAAGGCCCCGCATGCGGCCCACGGCCTCGCGTTCCGCAGCCCGGCTGCCGGGGGTGCGCCAAGCATCAGTTCCGAGACGTCGCAAGCAGCCATTCCGATCACCGGATCTACGCGAAGGCGATCGCCAGGGTCGGCGACGAGCCGGCTTGGACCGACCAAGACCACAGGATGCCAAGACTCGCCTAGAGTTCCTCCAGCATGGCCTGTACCCGGCCAGCGGTTGCCCCATCTGGTGTGGCGACAAAGATGGTGTCGTCGCCGGCTAGGGTGCCTATGATCGCGGGCAGGCTCGCCGCGTCCAAGCCCTGAGCGAGCGCGTTCGCACCGCCCGGCTCCGTGTGCAGGATCACCAGATTCTGGGCCGTGTCGACGCCCACCAAGAACTGTGCGACGAGCCGCGCCAAGGCGGACCTGGTCGCGTCCTCCCCTTGGGGCCTCGCGGGCGGCGCATAGCCGTCAGCGGTCTTGACAATGCCCAGTTGGCGCAAATCGCGTGACAGGGTGCCCTGGCTGGTGGAGATTCCCCGCGCCGCCAAGGCAGCCGCGAGTTCTGCGTGGGTGCGCAATGCCCGGGATTCGATCAGGCCGAGGATCTCTCGCTGTCGCCGGGATTTCACGATGGTCAGGCTCCTTCGCTCGCGGAGGTCCGCGCCAGCGCCGCCAACCTCGCCTTGGCCGCAACCAACGCTGCCTGCACTCGATCGGTGGCCGTGCCGCCGGGAACCTGGTGGTTTTCCAAGGCGTTGCTAGGAATCAGCGCCGCTAGTACCTGTTCGCCAAGTTCGGGTGCAAATTCGCGCAGCTCGTCCAAGGTCCAGTCCGTTGGCCGCTTGCCCTGCTTAACACTGGCGAGCACGATGCTGCCCACGATCTGGTGCGCCCGATGGAAGGCGATGCCGCTGCGGGCCAGGATTTCAGCCAAGGCCGTGGCCGACACCCACCCATCCTCGGCGGCTCGTTCCATCGCTTGGCTCCGTATCTGGGCGGTATCGACGCACAAGGCGAGGATCGCCAGCGAGTCCGCAACCTGCGCCGCGCTGTCGAACACACCCTCCTTGTCCTCCTGCAGGTCGCGGTTGTAGGCCATGGGCAGCCCTTTCAGCGTCATCATCAGCGCTTGCAGGCTGCCGCACACGCGACCCGTCTTGCCACGCAGCAGCTCGAGCGCGTCCGGGTTGCGCTTCTGGGGCATCAGGCTCGACCCGCTGGTGACCTCGTCGCCCATTTCGAGAAACCCGAACTCCTCGCTGCTGTACAGGATCCAATCTTCGGCCAGCCGACTCGCATGCAACATCGCGACCGACGCGGCGTACAGGAAGTCGAGCGCGAAGTCCCGGTCCGACACCGCATCCAAGCTGTTAGCCGAGATTGCGGCGAATCCCAGATCGGCGGCCATGGCCTCCCGATCGAACGCAAACCCGCTGCCTGCGAGCGCACCGCTGCCCAGCGGCAATACGTCGGTACGCTCGTAGGCTTGCTGCAGCCGCTGCCAGTCGCGCAGGAACATTTCAAAGTACGCCAGCAGGTAGTGCGCGAAGAGCACCGCCTGGGCGCGCCGGAGATGGGTGTAGCCGGGCAGCAGCGCATCGGACTCCCGCTCGGCCAGTCGCAAAAGGGCGTCCATCAATGCCTCCAGGCGCGCTTGCACGCCCCGGATCGTGGCCTTCATCCACAGGCGGAAGTCGGTCGCAACCTGTTCGTTGCGGCTGCGCCCGGTGTGGATCTTGTCCGCTAGCTCACCTACCGACTCCGCGAGCTTGCGAATGACGAACGTGTGGACATCCTCGTCGTCAGCGTCGAAGTAGCCCGGCCTGTCGGCCTCTGCAAGCATGGCGTCGAACGCGGCATGGATCGTGCTGCGCTCCGCAGCGGTCAGGATGCCGACTGCGCAGAGGGCGTTGGCGAATGCCTTCGAGCCGATGACGTCGGCCTCGAACAGCTTGCGGTCGAAGTGCAGCGAACCCGAGTAGCGCTCGAACAGTTCCGCTGGCCCGGACTCGAACCGGCCTCCCCAGAGTTTCATTCGGGACCGCCTTCCGTGTTGCGGAGTCCACCCTGCACCGCCCCATGCACGAGGATCGGCAGTCCGGTCAGGCTGATGAAGCCTTGGGCATCGCGCTGATCGTACTCCTCGCCCATGGTGAAGCTCGCGATCTCAGGGGCGTACAGCGAATAAGGCGAAGTGCGGCTGAGCGGGTCGATCCGCCCCTGGCAGAGGCGCAGTGCGACCTCTCCGGTGACGTGACGCTGCGTCTGGTCCACGAAAGCGTCCATGGCCTCGCGCAACGGAGTGAACCACTTTCCGTCGTAGACGAGTTCGGCGTAGTCGAGGGCCAGCTTTTGCTTGTAGTGCTGGGTGGCGCGGTCCAGCGTCAGAGCTTCCAGCTCCGCGTGCGCCGCCATCAGGATGGTGCCGCCCGGCGTTTCGTAACAGCCGCGAGACTTCATGCCCACGAAGCGGTTTTCGACCAAGTCGATGCGGCCGATGCCGTGCTCGCAGCCCAATGCGTTGAGAACCTCCACCAAGCGTGCGGGGCTCATGCGCGTCCCGTCCAAGCCGACCGGGGCGCCGGCTTCAAACTCGATGCTGACCTGAGTGCCTGCGGCTGGGGCATTTGCAGGGTCGGCCGTGAGCGTCCAAACGGCCGCACCCGGCTTGTTCGCCGGGTCTTCAAGTTCGGCACCTTCGTGGGAGATGTGCCACAGGTTCGCGTCGCGGCTGTAGATCTTCTCCTTGCTCTGTTGGATCGGCACATTGTGGCGCTTGGCGTAGTCGATGGCATCTTCGCGCGAGACGATGTCCCATTCCCGCCACGGAGCGATCACGGGCATATCCGGTGCCAACGCCTTGTAGGTCAGCTCGAAGCGGACTTGGTCGTTGCCCTTGCCGGTCGCGCCGTGCGCCAGTGCGTCGCAGCCCGTCTGAAGGGCCACCCGAACCTGCAGCTTGGCTAGCAGCGGGCGGGCGATCGAAGTGCCGAGCAAGTACTTGTGCTCGTAGACCGCGCCCGAGCGGACCATGGGCCAGACGTACTCCCGCACGAATTCCTCGCGCAGGTCTTCGACATACACCTCGCAGGCGCCGCTGTCGAGGGCCTTTTGCTCAAGACCGGCGAGTTCCTCCGCGCCCTGCCCGACATCGCCGCAGACAGCGACGACTTGAGAGCCGTAGTTCTCCCGCAGCCAGGGAATGATGATCGAGGTGTCGAGCCCGCCCGAATAGGCCAGGGCCACTTTCTCAGGATGCTTGCTCATGGTTTTCTCCCATCATCTTCATCAGGATCGCCTTGTGGGCGTGCAGCCGGTTCTCGGCCTGGTCGAACACGACCGATTGCGGCGATTCAATGACCGCGTTGGTCACCTCCGCGCCGCGCTGGGCCGGCAGGCAATGCATGAACACCGCCCGCTTGTCAGCCAGCTGCATCACCGCGTCATCGACCTTGTACTCGGCAAACGCGATCTTGCGCTGCTGCGTCTCGGCCTCCCAGCCCATGCTAGTCCACACATCGGTGTACACCGCCGCCGCGCCCTGCACGGCTTGACGGACGTCTTCGACCGCCTCGACCGTGCAACCGTTCCGCTCCGCCACCTGTCGTGCCTCCGCGAGATCGGCCGGACGCGGAGCGTAGGCCGCCGGGCCGCATATCGATATCGAGACGCCGAGTTGCGGACCGCAGTGCAGCAGCGAGTGCGCGACATTGTTGGCATCTCCCACGTAGGCCAGCTTGAGGCCGTCGAAGGAACCGAAGCACTCCAGCAGCGTCAGGTAGTCGGCCAGCGCTTGGCACGGGTGGAACGATTCGCTCAAGGCGTTGATCACCGGCACGCTGGACCACTTGGCGAGAAGCTCTAGCGTCTTCTGCGCGAACGTACGCGCCACGATCGCGTCAAACCAGCGCTCCAAGTTGCGCGAAATATCCCGCGCGGGCTCGCGCTGGCCGATGCGGCCGTCACGATGGTCTTGGAATATGGCTAAGCCGCCGAGTTGCGCCGCAGCGAGCTCGAAGGTCATGCGCGTGCGCAACGACGGCTTCTCGAACAGCATGACGATCGAGCGGTCTTGCAACGCCGCCCGATACTGGCTCGGGTCGGCCTTGACGCGAGCGGCGAGGTCCAATACCTCACGCAACTCGTCGGCTGAGAGGTCGGCATCCCGCAAGAAGTGACGCCTCGGCGCAGACCGCCGCCGTGCGGTCGCTGGTGAATGAATATGCATACTATTGAATAATTACACATCATTGTGCCGTTGTCAAGTGCGTCTGGCAAGCGCGTCCCGCGATTCTCGATCGCGGTAGGAAAGCCGATGGCTACCCTCCATCCGGACGGGCGCTATACGTCCGACTCAAGAATGTAGCCAAGTTCGCGTAACCGACTCAAATACAGGCGCTTAGTGGCCTCGTGGAATATCTATCCCAGCCGAGCGCGAATGGTGATGATGTCGGCGCCCAGGCGCAGCACGTGCAAGGCGGTCCGATGTCTCAAGGCATGGGGCCTGGCCCGCCTAGTCGCACACCCCCGCTAGGGGCGTCGATTGCTACAATTCCGAGGAATGACGAAGCAAGCGTCGGGCGCAATCCAAGCCGACATCGAGCGATTCATGAAGGGCCTGCGTCGGCGCAATCCGGGGGAGAGCGACTTCCACCAGGCCGTTCGAGAAGTCGCGCAATGGATCATTCCGTTCTGCCACGAGAACCCGCAATACGGCAAGGACCAGTTGCTCGAGCGAATGACCGAGCCCGACCGGGTGATCATCTTCCGCGTGACATGGGAGGACCGCGACGGCAACTTGCGCGCGAATCGCGCTTGGAGAGTCCAGTTCAACAATTCGATCGGACCTTACAAGGGGGGCATGCGGTTCCACCCGACGGTAACGCTGAGCGTTCTGAAGTTCCTCGGATTCGAGCAAGTCTTCAAGAACAGCCTGACGTCGTTGCCGATGGGTGGGGGCAAAGGAGGGTCGAACTTCAACCCGAAGGGCAAGACCGATCGCGAGGTCATGCGCTTTTGCCACTCGCTCATGGTGGAACTGGCGCGGCACATCGGCGAGGACACCGACGTTCCAGCGGGCGACATCGGGGTCGGGGAACGCGAGATCAGCTATATGTTCGGAATGTACAAGCGCTTGGCGAACCGCTTCACGGGAATCCTGACCGGCAAGGGGCTTGCCTTCGGGGGAAGCCTAGTGCGCACCGAGGCTACCGGATACGGCAGTGTTTACTTCATGCGCGAGATGCTCGCGACGAGAAGTGATGGCATCGAGGGCAAGACAGCGGTTGTGTCGGGCTCGGGAAACGTCGCCATCCACACGATCGAGAAACTGGTGCAATTGGGCGCCAAAGTCGTCACCGCATCCGATTCGGGAGGCTTCGCATACGATCCGGACGGCATCGACCTGGAGAAGCTCGAATGGCTGAAGGATCTAAAGTCCGTCAGGCGCGGACGCATTCGAGAATACGCCGAGGAGTTCGGCTGCGAGTTCCACGAGCGGAAACGTCCCTGGAGCGTGCCTTGCGATCTAGCGTTTCCCTCCGCAACCCAGAACGAGCTCGCCGGAGAGGACGCCAGAACCCTGCTACATAACGGTGTGGTCGGTGTCTGCGAAGGTGCCAACATGCCAACGGATCTGGACGGCGTGCAGCGATTCTTGGATGCGAGGATTCTCTTCGGGCCCGCCAAGGCGGCGAACGCCGGCGGAGTCGCGGTTTCCGGCCTGGAGCAGAGCCAGAACGCATTGCGTGTCTCCTGGTCCAGGGAGCGAGTCAACGAACAGCTCGAAAGCCTAATGAAGGGCATCCATCACCGGTGCGCGGAGCACGGCCGGAAGAACGGCTGGACTAACTATGTCCAAGGCGCGAACATCGCAGGCTTCGTGAAAGTCGCGGACGCGATGCTGGCCTACGGAGCTGTCTAGATCCTACGTCTTCCGCATCGTTGTACTCGATTTCAAAGGCTCAGTTCGCGAACGGGGTGGGTGGTTGAGTTGACGCAGCTGTCAGGCAGGTTCGCGGAGAGGTCGGGCGAGAGGAGTCGACCCGCTCGAAGCAGTGCAAGGAGCTGTCCAAATGCTTCGTCGCGACGCCGCGAAACGCCATCGGAAGGAGCTTGAACCGGCTGTTGACGGTCTCCAGACGGTAGTCCGAGCCGCACCTATCCAGCTGCGCCCTTGTGGCTATGCAGCAGATCGATCTCGTCGGCTTCCACCAAGCCTTGCAGTGCCCGAAATCACTGGCATGCCCGGGTTTGCGCATGTGCGATCCGCGCAAGATCCAGGAATCTCCGGCTGGCGATCAGTGCTGACCGAGTCGGGTGAGCAGGGCCTCTCCGCTGTCGCAAACCAGCAGCCACTCGCCGATCTCCTCCAAGCGGTCCACGTCAGCAATCCCTTCCAGCCTCGCGGCAAGGCTGCGCGCCAGCGCCTCGCCGAAACGGATCCGTGCCTGCCGCAGGAGCAGCTTCCGCTCCCCCTCGCGCCGACCCTCGTCACGGCCCTCGCGCCGGCCTTCATCTCGGCCCTCGGCCCGCATGCGGTCCGCCCATGTCAGGCTCTCGGTTCCAGCATGTCGAGTACCTCTTTAAGATCATAGCTCTTGGCAGTGTCCGGCACGCCCAGATCCGGGATTAGCACTTCCGAGACCCAAGCCGCGAAGGCCCTGCCCAGCGCACCTTGGCTCGCGCTCTTGGGCCACTTCTTCAGCGGCTCGGCGGCCGCCCGCAATGCCGCGGGACTGTCACAGCGCTGCAGGCGCCCGAGCAGCACCGCTAGGTTCTCCTCCCCGCCCGGGTCCGGACAGCGCCACAGTTCGAGCAGCGGGCACTCCATTCTCGGGATGTCCCGCTCCTCCTCCAAGCTGCGCACCCTGATCGCCTGCCCCACCTCGCCGGCCGCCGTCCAGGGCCGCTTGCCGCTGTAGATGATCAGATACTTCACGCGCGGCACCAACGACGCTGCATAGCCGGACTCCCGCGGCGGATTCTGGCTCAGGATCAGATACATGCCCGCCGCCGCGTGCAGCATTCTGAACGGCATGGACGGGTCGATCTCGGCTTGGCATTCGATCAGCAGGTAGACGATCTCGCCATCGGCTAGCGTCAAGCGCCAGACGGCGTCGGCCAAGCGCTGCCCTTGGCCGTGCGGAGCGACGAGGTTGGCGTTGCCGGCGTCAATCGCCTCGACCTCGCGTTCGTCGATGCCGAGCAGCGGATAGGCCCGCAGCAGATGGCGGATAAAGGTCTGGTGGTGCACGAAGAGCTTGAAGGCGGAATCGCGCCGGAGGCCCTGATCGATGGTAGTCATGGCGGGTTGCGGGAGATTGGCTGGTACGGGCCTGGCAGTGCCGGAAACGGTCGCAGAAGGCGGGATTGTAGCGCACCGAGGGGCCTTGCGCCGGACACGTGCTCGTACTTCGGATCTGCCGCGCTGGGCATCGAAAGCCCCACCAACAAATCCGCGAGGCTCGTTCCCTAGACCGAACTTACCCTAACTAGTTTATGGCTGTACGCCAACGTGAGTGACGGCCTTGAACCGATGTAACTCGCGATTGGTCAGTTATTTAAGTGATTTCGTCAAGTCCCTGCTGCGTGCGCCATCGTGCGAAATGGCCGCATTTCGAACAGGCCGTTGGTGACTAGGTTGGCGTCTTGGGCGGCGCACTGCCTGCATTCGCGGGCGGCTTGCTCAGCGCCGGTGCCGGGTGAGGCTGGAATCCGAGCAGCTCGAAGACGCGCTCGTGCAACGGCTCCAACTCGCTCAGCGTGGGCACCGCATAGCCGGGCACCTGCTCGTATCTCAACTCCACCGCGCTGAGCATGCCCAGCCCCGCAAACAGGTCCGCCAAGCTCTGCACCGGCAGGCTCCCATCGGCCGTCCGGCGCGTGCGATCCTTGCGTTGGGCGGGCTGCGTGCGCTGCAGCGGCCCCACCGGACCTCCCGCCTGCTGCGGCTAGCCTTCCTCGCTGAACAACAGCGGAGCAGTCGGACAGTTTCGCTCCTTGAGTTTCCGGGCAACAGCTCCTCACTTGGTCGTTTTCTTCCGCGTGTAGCGGATCACTGTCTAACGATAAGTAGAATTGGACTAAACCGCTACGCGGTAGGGGTAGCGCATCGATGGCTCATTCTTCCTTAGTCATTGGATCTAGCTGTACGCCGCGGCTGCGCAACCACTCCGTGGTATGGTCGTGGCGATGGTGCCAAGATTCGAGAGTTCTGATCCGCGTCTCGGCGGTGGCCGCGTAGCTGCTCGCCATCTCAAGCGCGACTTCCGCAGGCATTGGCCAGGACCAGTTACTAGTCGCGAAATTCGGAGAAAACCCCAATATAGATATATTGAGTGCCACGGTGCGGGCCGCTCCGCCGATGCCCCTTCGGTACCTCGCGGCATCAGTGGCACCCATCCAGTAACCGGACTCACATTTCTGTAGTGGCGGCTTAGCCCAACAGATTTTTTGCTCACCGGCGCGGCCATCAGCCTCCGTTGGCCCCTCTCCTGCACCCGTCTGCCGCGCCGGTGGGCAAAAAATCCTCTTCATTTCCGGTTCCGCCTCATGGTTGGCGGCTAGACTGAATCTCTTCGCGAGAGGGGGTGCAGACGTTGATCGAAGACCAACAAGTGAGGTTGCTAGTGAAGGAGATCAGACGGAAGAGGCCACGGGCTACGGCTGCGGCGAAAGCGGGCATGAGCGAGCGCACTGCGCGCAAGTGGCGCGACAGCGGGCAGGTGCCCAGCGAGAGCCGGGCGGCGCACAACTGGCGCACACGGGAGGATCCGTTCGCGGCGCTGTGGTCAGAGGTAGAGGCGCTGCTGGCAGCCGATCCCGGAGCTGCAGGCCAAGGCGGTTAGCCGCGTTGCGGGTCCAGCGTCCAGAATGCGTAGAGGCTGGGCTCGAGGATCCGCACTTCGTCCGGAGTGTTGAAGTGCTGCTCGTACATCAGGCGCTTTGAGATCTCGAGGCCAGGGCGGCTGGAGGCCTTCCAGCGGTTCGGGGGATCGATTACGCCCCCGACGCGAAACTCACGGCCGATCAGCGCGAGCAGCTTGCCGGACTCGACCTGTAGCGAGCCGTCCTAAGCGGTTGGTTCCGTGTCCGTGAGACCCAGGCTGATCAGAACGAGACCGCTACTGTCAGCTGGGGGATCGATCCGTGTGGTTTGGGTGGTGGTCTGACCGGGCAGTGAGGCCACTGCCGCGAGGAATACACAGGCCGATCGCATCGCGACCGCGAGAATAGCATCGCGCAGCACACTAGGCGCGAACCCAATGCAGCGGCCAGAACGGAACGCCGGACGCACGAAAGTGTCGAAACCTCTATGGACTAGAGCACCCTGTCCAAGCTGTCGCCGGAACTGGGCACCGGACAAGTGCCCAGTTCCGGCTCGCGCGTCGTCCCCTCAGAAGATGATCTTCAGCGCCAGCTGCGTCTGGCGCGGCAGGTTCGCCTGTGACGCAATCCGTCCGAACCCGCCTCTTCCGACTTGGGTGCCCGGGTTGTTGAAGATCGGGTGGTTCATCGAATTGAACCACTCGGCCCTGAACTGCGTGGTCACCCTGTCCCCGATCTGGAAGCTCTTGAAGATCGACAGGTCCAGCGACTCGACGAAGTCAGCGCGGAGATTCGGATGCACCCGGCCCAGGTTGCCGAAGGTGAAGCGCTCGGGAATCGAGAACTGGTCTGTGTCGAACCAGGTTTGCTCGGTCGGATCGAAGTTGTTGTGTTCGATCTTGGCATTTTGACCCGTCGTGTCCGGGTATTGTCGGCCCCCGAAGGAGAAGCTGGTGTTTCCAGGAACACTGAAACGGAGGGGCAGTCCGCTGTTCAGGGTCATAATTCCGTTGACCTGCCACTGGCCCAGAATCGCGTTCAGCGGGCCCGTCCAGCCGCGCCCGAACCGCTTTCCTTTGCCGAATGGCAGCTCGTAGGTATAGCTCGTGATGAGACGGTGGCGCTGGTCGTACGGGGAAATCGACCGATCACAGCGCCGGCAGTAGTAATTCCGCCAGAGCGCCGAGGTCCAGGCGTTGTCGCTGCCATCCGAGATCAGCTTCGAGAAGGTGTAGGCGACCACGGCGTTCCCCCCTCCATCGAACCTCTTGGTGAACTTGGCCTGAAGCGAGTGGTAGCTGGTGTTGCCCCACCCCGGCGCAGAGGCGACCGCCCCAGGGTACTGCGGGTACGGCGTCAGCAACTGACCGCGTTGAACTCTCGGGCGTGACATCACTCCCGCCGGCACCAGTCCGTGCAACGGATTGTCGACCAGGTCTAGGATTCCGGAATCCGGGTTGATGTGGACCGGATCGAGCTGATCCATTTGCCATCCATTCCGAAACGGGATATGGGTTCCCTTGTTGCCGGCGTACGCCACTTCCACGGCGGTTCGCGGGCCGAACTGCTGTGCGATCGTGAAGTTCCACTGCTGGTTGTACGGCGTGCGCATGAGCGACGGGATCGGTCCGTTCGCGTTCAAGCCGTTGCCTGCCAGCATGCCGCCGCTCGCGCCCGGAGGCAGGATCACGCCGTCGGGCATCGGGTCCCTAAGCAGGTTGTTCGGAGTCACGCCGTCCAGCGAGGCCAGCCAGGGCGTGGTCGTTGCAAACGGAGACGTGGGGTAGTAATTGGCGCCCCAGGGAGCCATCGCGAAGAACATGCCGTAGCCGATCCGGACCACCGTTCCCGAGAAAGCCTGGTAGGCGAGACCCAGCCGTGGCGCGAAGTTGTTCCACTCGGGGTTCCTGAGGTTCCGCCCGCCGGTGGGCAGGTCCACGCCGGGGAACCGCCAGCCTCCGCGCAGGTCGAGGCCCGAGGCATCGGCCAGCGGGCTGCGGACGTCCGGATCGAAGATGGAGAACCGGTCATAGCGCTCCGTCAGGCCCGTCTCGGCATCCCAGCGCACGCCGATGTTGAGGGTGAGCTTTCGCGAGACCTTCCAGTCGTCTTGGATATAGCCACCGAAGGACTTGCTGGAGAAGGCGGGCCGAATCCGGTTGTTGATCCTGCCGCTGTCGCCCGTTCCGAGCAGGAACGAGGCGTAGCCGAAGCCTGCATTCGCCGAGACCCTTCTGGGATCAGGTCCCTGCGTCATCCCTGCCGTGAACCGATAGAACATCTGCCAGGATGCCTGCATGTGATTGATCAGGTTGACCCGCCACTCGCCACCGGCCTTCAGGACATGGCTGCCAATCACTCTCGAATAGGTGGCGTTGAGTGTGTGGGACATGTTGGCGGACCGGAAATTCCAGTGATGGCGTAGGCCCGGAGCTGTCATCTCCGCGATGTTGAATTCCGGGAACACCAGCAAGTCCGCTCCGTTCTCGAGGTTCTTGGGGAGGCCGAGCTCGGATGGGGAGAAGTCCTGGAACCATGAGCCGCGGTCGAGGATCGAGCGTGCGAAACCGTACCGCAGGCTGAGCAGGGACGTTGGTGTGAGCGTGTTGGTGTAGGACAGCGCCCCGTTGTTGAGCGCCTCGTTGTTGGTGAAGCAGCCGCCATCTGGGCAGCCTGGCCCCTCCCACAGCTCGGGTGCGGAGCTCACAACATCCAGCACGGTGTGACGCACGAAAATCCGCTGGTCTTGTCCCAACATGTGATCCACCTTGAACACGTTCCGGTTTGAGTTGTTCGGCCGCCCGCCCGCGAACTGGAAGTTGTTGCGGCCGGTGAACGGCTGTCCCGGCACGTTCGGTTCCGCCCCGTAGTAGCTGGCCGTGGCAAGCGCAACCGGATCCATCATCGAGTCGGGAATCCTGTTGTCCGTGAACGGTGTGCGGAAGAACTCGCCCGACCTCGCCGGGTCCGGAGAGGTCGAGAACGGATCGTAGATCGTTCGTACTTCGCCACTCGTGTTGAGGGTTTCCGAGAAGTCGCCTGCTCTCTGCAGCGCCGTGGGCAGGGTTAGCAGGCGGACGGCTTGCGTCCGCTGGCGTCGCCCTTCGTAAGCTTCGAAGAAGAACGTCCTGTTCTTGATGATCGGTCCGCCAACGCTGAATCCGAATTCGTTGCGCTGGAATGTACCCAAGTCGTTCCCCGCGCGATTGGCGAAGAAGTTGTTGGAGTCCATCTTGTTATTGCGAAGGAAGTTGAACGCCGTGCCGTGCAGCTCGTTCGTGCCCGACTTGGTGGTCATGGTAAGCACGCCTCCGCCGCTTCGGCCGTACTCCGCGGAGTAGGAATTGGTCTGGATGCGAAATTCCTCGATACCCTCGATGGTCGGCAGGGCACTGTTGGCGTTCATGTTGTTGGTGTTCGAGTTCATCGTCACCGGGACGCCGTCCATCATGATCATGTTGCTCGAGTCGCGGCCGCCGTTCACTTGGAAGATGCCGATCGAGTGGAAGCCCTCGCGGAACTTCCCACGAGCCGGGTCGCGCGTGAAGACGCCGGGCGTCAGTACCGCCAGCGAGTACACATTGCGCCCGTTTAACGGCAGGTCCATGATCTGTCTGTTCTCGACGACCCCGCTCAGCGTCGAGTTGGTGGCTTCGATCAACTGCGCCGTCCCCTCGACCGTAATCGATTCTGTGACTCGGCCGAGTTCCAGCTCGATGTCTAGACCGGCCTTTTGCTGCGTTGCGATCGGGAACGGTTCCAGGATGTAGCCTCGGAATCCCTCGCTCTCCGCGGTGATGCGGTAATCGCCGGGCGGTAGCGGAGCCACCAAGTAGAACCCGGCCTCGTTTGTTGATGTTTCGAACGTCACGTTGCGATCAATATCGGTCACTTCCACGGCCACGCCGGGAATGACCGCACCCGACGTGTCCGTGACCAGTCCGGAGATGGACCCCGCCGAAGTCTGAGCGAATATCGCGCTCGGGACGAGCAAGCTCGCCGCCAAACCGAGCAGCGTATGTAGGTGTCGAGTCACGAAGTTTCCTCCCTCTGGGCGTTCATCCGGCCGCTTTTCGCGCCGACACCCCGCTAGGTTCTGGTCCTTCTAGGGCGGCGTTCTCAGGCGACCGCGATTCAACCCGCGGCATGATCATAGGCGAGACGTTGCCCTAGTTCAATAGGAATTTCGGTGGAAACGCGGGTCTACGGCGTTTTGTTCTCCAGTCTGGGCCCCTTCCTGGGAAACCGAGAATACGAATCAGCGGTGGGCGGGCAAGCCCTCCCCGCTTTGCTAACCCTGGAGGGCCGCTGCAGTCGCCCTTCGGCCTCCCGCAGCGGCCCTCCAACCGCCGAGGTGAAACCGGCAATTCTAGTTGTCGCCACCGGCGGAAAAAGCGGGGCGGCAAGCGCGGCCGGGGCTCGCAAAACAAGCCCCCCCTAGCGACCGCGGTACAGGTCACCGACTACACCCAGCAGCCGGTCGTGCTGCGGCTGAGTCTGGTGGCAGGCTTCCGCAAGGCGAGACTGGAGCGCTGGGCGCGGGAGCATCTCGAGCCGGGGACCACCGTGCACTCGGACAGGCTGGCCTGCTTCAGCGGCGTCGAGGCGGCTGGCTGCCGGCACGAGGCCACCGTGACCGGCGGCGGACCGGGCAGCTGCGAGACTGCGGGACTGGTGTGGGTGAACACCACGCTGGGGAACGTGCAGCGATCGATGGACGGGTCCTACTCACGCGGGCGGGCCGAAGTACTTGGCGCGCTACTTGGCTGAATTCCGCTTCAATCGCCGCTACGATCTGGCGGCCCTGGCAGAGCGGCTGCTGCCACACCCGCTGCTGGCCGCCCAGCCCTTCTGCGGCCAGTAGGGCCGACGCCGCGGACCGGGGCAAGCGGGAGGCCGGGCAACCTGCTGCCAGTCCGACCATCTCCAGCGCACCTGTCCGGCCAAGAGCCAGCCTGCCCCACGCACCCTCGAACCGCTTACTCTCCTGCACTTGTCCTTCGACCGGAAGCCGCTCGCGTCTCAGATCCGGATGCGGGTCCTAGGGAATCAGGTAAATGAGAGAAAAACGCCTAGAAAGAGTCCGTTCCCTGCTGTACGATACGAGTGGCGAGGTGTATGCCTCCTTGACATCGCGGAGCCAATGGCGCAAAACATTCGGACGTCCAACCGGACGCCAGGCATTGCTTCCGGCCGAAGAAGGTTGGCTTTCGACCGCCGCACTAGCGGCCTTGCTGCTGGTGCTTCCCTCTCTGCTGCCGGCAACGACACTGGGCCGCGATGCGTTCCTCCAGCAGTACTGCGTGGGGTGCCACTCCGGGGGTTCCCCGCCCCGGGACCTAGTCCTCGAAGACGTCGATTCGCACGAACCGCAAGCTCGACCGGACGTATGGGAGCGAGTCATCCGCAAGCTCGGGGCCGGAGAGATGCCTCCGGTAGGAGCGCCGCGTCCCGACGTGGCGACGCTCAAGGCATTCCGTGACGGGCTGATCGAGGATCTGGACGCCGCCGCGCGTCAGTCACCCTATGCGGGCCGGACGGTCATACGGCGGCTCAACCGCACGGAATACGCCAATGCAATCCGGGACCTCCTGAGCATCCAGGTCCCTGTAGCTAACCGTCTCCCGCCAGACGGACAGGCCTCCGGCTTCGACAACATAGGCGACGCGCTTTCGATGTCGCCGCTCCTGCTGGAGGCGTATCTGAAGGCAGCCCGACAGGTAAGCGAGCTGGCCGTGGGGGTGAGCGATCGTTCGCCGGTGGTCGAGATCTTCCGGAGAAACAAGACGCAAGCTCTCTGGCAGGGACGGGGAATGCCGTTCGGAACGCGTGGCGGGCTACGGGTCGGTCACCACTTCCCCTACGACGGCGACTACGAGTTGCGGGCGTTTCTCGAGAAGCAAAGCCTGACGCCGACGGAGGGGGTTCGGTTCTTCCGCACGAAGGTCCGAATGCAGGCGGGCCCTCACGCAATCGTCGTCACCTTCCCCGATGAATGGGCTGTCCGCGAGGGTCCGGTTTCGGACGTCGGCGGGATGGGAGGCCGAGCCCTGGGCGGACCGCTGGACCTGCTGGGAACGGCGGTTCGGCCTTTCATCGACTTCCGTGTCGACGGCAAGCTCGTGAAGCGCTTCGAAATCGGTGGCATGACCTTTGGGGAATCGGCGTTCGACGGGCTGCCAGGCCCGCCTGCCCTCGGCAGGATCGAAATCGCAGGCCCCTACAACCCCGGCGGTGTCTCAGAGACGCCCAGCCGCAAGCGGATTTTCGTATGCAGGCCCGAGAAGCCAGAGGACGAACCGGCTTGCGCATCCAAGATCCTGACCTCGATTGCCCGGCGAGCATATCGGCGGAACGTTTCTGAGGCGGACCTGCTGCCACTGCTCGCCACCTACGGCAACGCCCGCCGGGAATCCAGCTTCGACGAGTCCATCGCCGTCGCCCTGCGGGACATCCTGCTGGCACCCGATTTCCTGTTCCGCGTGGAATTCGAGGCGCCCGGAGCCGGCGCGGAGGCACCGCACCCAGTGTCCGATTTCGAGTTCGCGTCGCGCATGTCCTTCTTCCTTTGGAGCAGCATTCCCGACGACATGCTGCTCAATACAGCCGCAGCAGGCAAGCTCAGGGACCCTGAGATCCTGAACCGTCAAGTCCGCCGCATGCTGGCGGACCGAAGGGCCGCGACCCTAGTCAATAATTTCGTAACGCAGTGGCTCGGATTGCGAAAGCTCGGCAAGATCCAGCCGGACCGCAAAGCCTACCCCGAATTCGGCCCGGGTCTCGTTTCGGCGTTCCGAGAGGAAACGCTCCTTTTTATCAACAGCGTGATCCGCGAGAACCGCAGTGTTCTGGAGTTGCTCGGAGCAGATTACACCTATCTGAACGAGATACTGGCGCGGAACTACGGCATCGATGGAGTGGTGGGTCCGGGATTCAGGCGTGTATCGCTGAAGGAAGAGGCCCAGCGGGGCGGGCTGCTCGGCCAGGGCAGCATCCTCATGCTGACGTCGCATGCTGCCAGGACGTCTCCGGTGCTGCGCGGGACGTGGATCCTCGACAACCTGCTGAACTCACCGCCGCCGCCGCCGCCAGCCAACATTCCGCCGCTGAAGGAAAGCACGGATGACGGCCGCAAGCTGAGTGCGAAGCAACAGCTGGACCGGCACAGGGCCGATGCCGCCTGCGCATCGTGCCACGCCCGGATCGACCCGCTGGGATTCGCACTGGAACACTTCGATGTGATCGGCCGGTGGAGAGCCGCGGACCATGGCGAGGCGATCGATGCAACCGGATCGCTGCCCAACGGGGAAACCATCGAGGGCCTGACAGGCCTAAAGTCCCTGCTGCTGAGCCAGCCAGCGCGCTTCGCGCATGCCACGGTTGAACGCCTGCTGACATATGCACTTGGACGGGAGCTGAGCGCCAGGGACCAGCCGACCGTCCGCAAGATCCTTGCCGACACCGAGGCGGACGGCTACCGCTTTGCGGACCTAGTGCTCGGTGTGATCTCGAGCGTGCCGTTCCAGATGCGGCAGACCCCCGACAGCTAGAGGAGCCCAACGTGTTCGTAACCAGAAAGCACCTTCCCCGCCGAACGTTCCTGCGAGGCGCCGGAACCGCGCTCGCGCTTCCGCTGCTGGACGCGATGGTTCCCGCGCTGACCGCGGAGAGGCTGACCGACGCGGCGCCCGTCCGGCGCCTGGGATTCATCTACTTCCCCCTCGGCGTGGACCGGGACCGCTGGCGGCCTGACGGCGAGGAGTTCGACTACTCGGCGAGCGAAGCGCTGGCCCCGCTGGCCCCGCACCGGGACAAGTTCATCGTGCTGACCGGCCTTTCTTCCGATCCCGACCGCTCGAAGGCGGGATTCCACGACAGGGCCATGGCGTCGTTCATGACCGGATGCGAGCCGACCGAGGGCAAGGTCCATGTCGGCATTTCGGTGGACCAAGTGGCGGCCCGAACCCTCGGCAAGGAGACTCAGTTCGCTTCCCTGGAACTCACGACCGAGGAAACAGGAAACCTGTCCGGGCCTGTGTTCAAGACCGCATCGAACTCCTTGCCCTTCGAGAAGAACCCACGTTTCGTATTCGAGCGGCTCTTCGGCGAGGGCGGCCGCATCGACCCTGAAGCCGCCATGCGGAGGAACGCAGCAGACCAGAGCGCACTAGATGCCGTTTCCGACCGGATCGCTGAACTCAAGGCGGAAGTCGGGACTGACGACAGGCTCAAGCTGGACCAGTACTTCGAGTCGATTCGCGATGTCGAGCGGCGCATCGACGTGGCGATGAAGAGACCTCCGGTCGATCTTCCTCCCACGGAACGGCCAGCTGGCATTCCGGACACCTGGCCGGAGCACGTCAAGCTCATGTTCGACCTGCAGACGCTGGCGCTCCAGGCAGACCTGACCCGGGTCTGGACGTTCTTGTATGGGCGCGAGGCCACCTCGATGAATTTCCCGCACCTGGACATCTCGATGGGACATCACGAGATCTCGCATCACAACTTCGAGAAGGAAAAGCTGGACGCACTGGCGAAGATCAACGTGAACCAGACCGAGTTGCTCGCCTATTTCCTGACCAAGCTGGATGCGCTCAGGGAAGGGACTTCGACGCTGCTGGATCACTCGCTGCTGATGTACGGCAGCAGCCTCAGCGTACCGACGAGCCATAGTCAACGGGATCTGCCGATACTCCTTGCGGGAGGAGCCGCCGGTCGCGTCGCCGGCGGGCGGCACGTGGTGTTCCCAGGCGACACGACGCCGCTGACAAACCTCTACCTGACGATGCTCGACAAGGTGGGCGTGCCCACGGAGAAACTCGGCGACAGCACAGGCAAGCTGAACCGGGTGGAGGTCTAGGCCGATGCTCCGAGTCCAAGCCGTCCCACGCATGTTCGTGGCTGGGATTCTAGTCATGGGATGCGCCTCGGCAGCAAACATCGGCGGGTTGCTTGTGGACGCCGCGCACGGCGACGACCGGTCCACCGTGGCAGCCCTGCTGGAGCGGGGGGCCGACGCCAACGCCGTATCGGCGGACGGCTCGACGGCGCTGGCATGGGCGGCCATTCGGGGGAACTCGGCAGTCGCGCGGCTGCTGCTGGCCGCCAGGGCCAATCCCGACTTGGCCAACGCCTACGGAGTCGTTCCGGTTTCGCTGGCGATCGAGAACGGCGCGGCCGAGGTGGCGAGACTACTGCTGGAAAACGGTGCCGATCCCAATGTCGAGCGAGGGAACGGGGAGACGGCGCTGATGACCGCCCTTCGCCTGGGCCAGATCGACATGGTGAAGCAGCTGCTCAGACACGGTGCCGACCCGAATGCCCGAGAGAAGAGATTCGGCCAGACCGCACTGATGTGGGCCGCAGGGAATCCGGACGCTGTTCGCCTGCTTCTAGACAGCGGCGCGGATGTCAACGCGGTCACGAGAACCTGGAACGTAAAGTACACGGTCTACATCCCGACCAGTTTCACGCTCGGCAAGACCGGAATTCCCTGGAATGCGGACGGGGAGTACACGAGCAAGAGAGGCGGCCAGACCGCCCTTTTTTTCGCAATCAGAAAACGTGACCTGGAATCGGCTCGCATGCTGCTAGACGCCGGGCTCGATGTCAAGGACTTGGCGCCCGACGGGACTTCCCCGCTGCTCGCGGCGCTGTACAACTGGGTCCCGCTGGACAGCGACTTCCAGCCGGGCCAAGGCGCCCCGGCGCGTGCCGGCAGCTCGCAGCGCTTTGCGCCGAACATCGACATGGCGCATATCCTGCTCGATCGAGGCGTGTCGGCGACCGCCGCCGACACGGCGGGATATACGCCGCTGCACGCGGCAGCCCTTGCGGTCGCGTGGGTCTCGCGCCGCCAAGACAGCAGGTCGGACGGGGTGTACCGTACGTTGCCCGCTCTGCCAACGCTCGACAGACCCCCGAAACCGCCACCGTTCGATCGGATTGATGCGCTGGGAATGGTTAGCCGGCTGCTTGACGCGGGAGCCGACCCGAACCGCCAAACCAAGTACCCGACGCCAGGCCCTGACGGCGACGTGAGAATCAACCCGGCGCCTCCGGGTTCATCGGCTCTCCATGTCGCCGCGAGTTCCAGCAGTCTCGATCTGGTCAAGATGCTACTGGATGCCGGGGCCGACCCGAACCTGGTGCGCAAGGACGGGCACACGCCATTCTCGGTTGCTGTGGTCGCGAGGGACATGCCGGTATTGGAGGAGTTGATCTTGCGCGGGGCCGACCTACAGGCGCGGTACGATCCGCACGACATGTATCCGGATCCCATCAAGGCTGTCAGCCTGCCGCGACAGGGCCAGAGCATCGTCCACATCGCGGCCGGCAACCGGTCTCCCAAGGTCGTCGAGTATCTCCACGCCAAGGGAGCGCCAATCGACTGGAAGAACAAGCAGGGAGAGACACCACTCGACCTCGCGGATCACCAAGAGCGGTTCCAGGAATCGCTGAACCGGCAAAACACTGACGGCGATCCGGAACGCCTGAAAAAGGTTGTTCGACCGACCGAAACAACCGATGCGATCAAGAAGCTCCTGAACGAACGCAAGGAGCTGGCCGGAACGGACGGGCCCTGATCCACGGGCCCTCGACGTGCGCGACCCACCACCTCAAGCCTCGTCGCCTTTTCGGCGGCAGGCCATCTCGGCACCGCACCCGGCCCGGCGGGGACCTCGCGCCTATGCCTCGAGGCGAATGTGCGATTCGATCCCTCAATCGAGCCACTCAAGGCAGAACTGGCCGGTCGAAAACGGAGCGTATGAAGTCGAGATTTCTGATTCCGGCCTCAGTGCTGGCCAGCGGGGCGATCGGCGCCGGCGGCACAGAGACTTCACCTGCCGCTCGTTGCCGGATCGATCTAGCCGCCGATGCCTCAGAATGAACATTGGGACCGTCGGGAACAACTTGGCGGCCGGCGTTCGTCGCCGTTTGCATGGCGATTGCTTGCTCTGCTGTGGCGTCCGGCCAAGACACGGTCGGGACGGGTGCCGTGCGCGGCAATGTACTAGCGGACGACGGGGCCGCGGTGGACGGCGGCGAGGTTTGCATCGCTGACACCGCACTGTGCGTTTCGATCGATGACGCTGGCCGCTTCCCGCCTCTCAATGTTCGTCCCGGAGTAGTGAGGCTTGAGGTCAAGTCCGCCTCCGGCGGGGCCCTGGTCACAGGCGATGTGGAGGTGCGGGCTGGATTGACAATTGACATCAGCTTGGCGCTGCCCAAGGTCGAGGCGGTCAGCACTTCGGTCACCGTCCGCGCATCTCAATTGCGCACGCCCGACGAAGTCGTCACATCGGGTGTCAGGATCGAGAACCACGAGATCGCCAAGAGCGCCGGTGCACTACAGGACGTTTCGCGCTACGTGGCGACGCTGCCTGGCGTGGTCACCGGTTCCGCGGACTTCAGGAACGACATCATCGTCAGGGGCGGGAGCCCGCTGGAAAACCTGTTCGTGGTCGACAACATCGAGATCCCGAACATCAATAGCTTCGCCAACCTGGCCTCCGCAGGAGGCACGGTGAGCCTGCTCGACGTGCAGTTGATCGAGGACGTCACGTTTCTGACCGGCGGCTATCCGGCGCCCTACGAGAACCGGCTGTCCAGTGTCCTGCAGATCGCGCAGCGCGAAGGAAACCGCGAACGGTTTCGGTCGCGGATCACTGTGGCCTACGCCGGAGCGGGGGCCGTGCTGGAAGGTCCGTGGGCAAACGGCCAGGGGTCATGGCTCGTGTCGGCCCGGCGGAGTTTCCTTGACTTCTTCAGCGAGGACATTGGCACTGGCGGCGTGCCTGTCTTTTATTCGTTCACTGGCAAGGCCTTGCGCGATTTGGGGGCACGCGACCGCGTCTGGCTCACTAGCATCAGCGGAATCGACCGCATTCGCCTGGGCCTTTCTGACACGATCGATGCCGATGCCGCGCTGGGCGCGCTGGACATCCGCTACAGCGGCCAGCGCAGCGCCACCGGGGTCAACTGGCAGCGCACGTTCGGCTCCCGTGCCGTGGGGCTGTTGGGCGTCACGCATTCATCCGCTCGTGTGGACTCGACCGTCAAGGATCTAGTGCGTGGCGGGCCGCTTCCGCCTGGCGCGGACATCAGCCGCATCATTGATCTCGGAGCGACGACCTTCCGGCAAGATTCCACCGAGGCGAGAATCGGGCTCAAGTACGACCTGACTGTCCGGTCCGACAGGCTTGGCGAGGTCCGCTTCGGCGGCAGACAGCAGTTCTACTCCAACGATTACCTCACCCTGTCACCGCTGGGCTACGACGGGCCGTTCACCACCGTCCCGGATATCAACCCGATTGACCTTAGGGAGAGCTTTGGCGCATCCCAGGCGGGGATCTATTTGCAGACGACGCACCGGCTCGGCGGTTTGGCGCGCTTGACGCTCGGGGCTCGCCTCGACCGCTATGGCCAATTCGGCGCGACGCATGCTCGCCTGAGCCCGCGAGCGGGAGTGTCGCTGCCGCTGGGCGGCAACCTGTCGTGGAACGCAAGTTGGGGAATTTACCACCAAATGCCCCTGTACCTGTTCATGGCGGCCTTCCCCCAAAATCGCCTCTTGGAACCGGCTCGCGCCCAACACTGGGTGACGGGCATCGCTTGGGAGCGGAACGACGCGCGCATCACGGTGGAAGCCTACGCCAAGACCTACCGCAACTACGCCGTGTCGACTCAGTTTCCGTCGGTCTCGCTAGCCAACGTTGGCGATACCTTTGACGTGCGCGACATCCTCTATCCGATGACCAGCGCGGGCCGCGGCAAGGTCCGCGGGATCGAGTTGCTTGCGGAGAAGAAGTTTGCCGGGGACTGGTTCGGCCAGTTCAACCTAGCGTTCTCGCGCTCGCAGCACGCCGGGCTTGATGACGTCTTGCGGCGCGGCGCGTTCGACCGCCCGTTCGTGGCGAACGTGGTCGGCGGGAAGCGCATCGCCAAGGTGTGGGAGGTGGCGTTGCGATCAGCCTACTTCACCGGACGGCCCTACACACCATTCCTGATCGAGCGCTCCGAAGCGCAGCGACGCGGGATCTTCGACCTCGGGCAGGTGAACGCGCTGCGCTACACGCCGTTCTTCACCCTAGATCTGCGCGTGGACCGGACGTTCCGGTACGGGGATCGCTTGTTAGTGCTCTATGTCGGCGTTCAGAACGTCACCGGCCGGGAGAACGCGACGAACCAGCTGTGGAACCGCCGCACGAATCGCCCGGAGGTCGGGACCGGTTTGTCACGCTTTCCGCTGGTCGGGATGGAATTCTCCTTCTGACCCGCCCGGAATCGGGGTTGCCGAGGGCGCCGCCTCTACTGGGAACCCTCCTCAAGCCTGCGCAGCGTGTCGTCAATCTGCGCGACAAGTTCGGGCCGAGAGAATTGCTCGGCCTGAGCCCGAGCTTCGCGGAACCGGGACAGGGCGGCGTCTCGCTCTCCCGAAGCCAGCAATGCGGCGGCAAGCGAGAAGAGATAGGTAGGCGTGCGGTCGGATTGCTCCTTGATGGCCTCGCGAAAGGCTTGCACTGCCTTGGGCGCATTGAACTCGCGCATCCACAGCAGGCCCAGCTTGTAGTGCGAGAGCGCGTGATCAGGCCGACTAGCCAGCGTGCGCTCGTAGTGGGCGCGGGCTTCGCCGAAGCGCCCCTCCTCCTCGAGCATCTGCCCGAAGTTGTGATTGGCAAGCGCGTGATCCGGGTTGATCTCTAGGGCCGCTTGGAAGGCTTGCTTGGCCGCAGCCTTGTCGTTGGTGCGGTAGGCCACGACGCCGTAGTTGTAGTGCAACTCGGCACTCGGGGCAGCGGCGTCCAGAGCCACCCGATACTGCTCGGCGGCATCCTCGGTTCGGTTCATCGAGCCGTACAGGATCACCAGGTTGACATGCGCTTGCGTCAGCGAGGTGTCCTCCTGCAGGGCTTTCAGGTGCAGGGCTATCGCATCGCCGGGGCGTCCCGCATCCATTGCCTCCACCCCCCGCTTGAGATACTCGGCAGCGCTGACGTGCAAACCGGCCACCGCACTCGCCAGCGGGTCGTCAAGGCCAGGCTCGGACTGGCGGTGACGTTCGAACAGGTCCAAGTGATGGGCCGACTTGGCATCCTCGCCCAACTCGCGATAGGCCAGAGCCAAAGCATAGTGAGCCTGGCCAAAAGCAGGCGCCAGCTCCGTGGCCCGGCGCAGATGCCGGACGGCAGCTTCGGGCCGTCCTGCGGCTGCCTCGGCCTTGCCCAAGCCATGCAGCGCCCGGGCGTCATCCGAATCGGCCGCAACCAGTTCAAGGAATACCTGCCGGCTATCCTCTACGGCGTTGCTCGCGAGAAGCGCATCGGCCAAACGGTGTTGGGCCGGACGGTGTCCCCGGTCGCGGCGGAGGCACTCCCGGAACGCTTCCGCGGCCTCGGCCCCGCGGCCAACCTTGGACAGCGAGATCCCCAAGTAGTAGGGCCAGCGGAGCTGGTCCGGGTCTAGGGCGCCGGCCCTCTCCAGAAAGCCGACAGCCAGGCCGTGCTGCCCGTAGGCCTGCAGCAACATGCCTGCGTTTCCGACCGCGTTGACATCGCCGGGATTGGCGCGCAGCGCGTCCAGCTGGGGGCCTAGCTGGCTTGCCAGGCTGGGCCCCAACTCACTGAGCGGAATCTCAGGGATCGGTTCTAGGTCTGGGCCGGAACACGCGATCCACGCACAGAAACAGGCAACCAGGCACAGGCGGCCCTTCATTGACGCCATTCTATGTGACTGGGGTCCGAGTGGCGCGTTGCCCTCGCACGGACCAGCGCCGACTCCAGCAAGCGGCCGCCAAGCCGACCTGTCGAGCAGGCCTCTGACAGATCATTCGACCCAGAGCCGCAGGTCGCGTTCGAGCACCGCCGAACAGCGGGTGTGCCACTCTGGAAGCGATGCGCTTGGTGCCCAGCCCCGAGGAAGTCGGAGCCCGGCTTGACCGCTTCCTCTGCGGCCGGGTCGAGGGCGCGACCCGCTCGCTGGTCTTGCAGTGGATTCGCTCCGGCAAGGTGCAAGTCGACGGCAGTGTCGAATCCAAAGCAGCGCGCAAGGTTCGCGGCGACCAGACAATCGACGTCGAGCCAAGCGAGCGTCCGCCATTGCGGGCCGAGCCCGAAGCCATCGACCTTGATGTTCTGTACGAAGATGGCGACCTGGCGGTCATCAACAAGCCCCCCGGGATGACAGTGCATGCCGGTGCTGGCTCGAACACGGGTACATTGGTCAACGCGCTGCTACACCGCATGGGATCGCTGTCCGGAGCGTCGGGCCAACTCCGCCCCGGCATCGTCCACCGCTTGGATAGGTTCACCTCCGGCGTGATGGTCGTGGCCAAGCATGACCGCTCCCACCAGCAGCTCCAGGAACAGTTCCAACAACGCAACGTATTCAAGTTGTACTGGGCCGCAGTCGAGCGCCCGATGGCCGCCGACCCGCACGACGATCCCAAGTTGCTGCGCCACGGCCACCCGGTCAGGTACGACGGCGCTTGGTGGCTGCGAACGGAGATGCCGATCCGCCGGGACCGGCGCAACCGGATCAAGATGGCCGCGGCATTGAACGGCAGAGAGGCGCAAAGCGATGTTCGCTGCCTGCGCAGCTCGGCCGCGTATGCACTGGTCGAGGTGCGCATCCATACAGGGCGCACGCACCAGGTCCGGGTGCATCTCTCCGCACTCGGACACCCGGTCGTGGGCGATGCGCTCTACGGCGCCCGCAAGAGCCTGCCGGAACTCGGCTCGCCCGAGCGCTACCTGCTGCACGCGAGGGTCTTGGAATTCGACCACCCAGAGAGCCGCGAGAGAATGCGCCACGAGGCCCCGCTGCCGGCCGACTTCCAGCCTCAACTGGACTTGCTCGGTTTATAATGCGAGCATGCTGCTGCGCTTTCCGGTCATCCTGGCGGCAGCCGGTTTGTGCGCCACGGTTTGGGCGCAAGAGACCGGCGAGACCGAGTTCGAGCCGGTCTACGCAGGCCAGGAATCCGACATCATTAAGATCGATGTCGCGCGCGTGCCCCTGCTGTTCACGGTCACCGACCGCAGGAACCGCTTCATCACCGATCTGGGGCGGGATGATTTCAGCGTCTTCGACGATGGCTGGGAGCAGGAGATCCGCGAGTTCGACCGCGAAAGCGACCTGCCCTTGCGCATTGGCGTCATCCTAGACACCAGCAATTCGATCCGCGCCCGCTTCAAGTTCGAGCAGGAAGCCGCCATCGAGTTCCTGCAGGGCGTGCTCGCGGAGGAAAACGACCGCGCGTTCTTGGTCAGTTTCGACACCCGGGCGGAGCTGATCGTCGACTACACCAACAACATCGACGATCTGGCCGACGGCGTTCGCCGGCTGCGCGCCGGCGGCGGAACCGCGCTCTACGACGCGATCTACTACGCCTGCCGCGACAAGCTGCCCGAGGACCAGCCCAAGGAGCAGTTTCGGCGGGCACTGGTCGTGATCGGCGACGGGGCCGACAACCGCAGCACGGTGACCCGCGAGGACGCGCTGGAGATGGCACACAAAGCCGAGACCGTGGTCTACACCATCTCGACCAACCGCTCCGGCACGGCCGAATCGGGCGACAAGACGCTGCGGCGCTTTGCCCGGGAGACGGGCGGGGTCGCGTTCCATCCGTTCCAAGCCCGCGATCTGCAGCAGTCTTTCGCGAACATCGCCAACGAGCTGCGCCACCAGTACTTCATCCTGTACTCGCCCAGCCAGTTCGTCAACGACGGCTCGTTCCACACCGTGGAAGTGCGCACCAAGCACCGCAACGCCATGGTTCGCGTCCGCCGAGGCTACTATGCCCCGCTACCTGGCGAGCCCAACTAGGGCGGAAACTGCAACCCGATGGCCTCAGCCCGCCTTCTTGCGAAGTCGCGAAAAAAGTTCAGTTTCCCGCTTGACATTCGCTATTGTTTCGCTATGATTGAACTATATAGTAGGTCATCCAACCTAGAAAAGGAGAGTTCCAGTGAAACAAGCAACACAGCACAATCTTGACGCGGCGCTGCGCCAGATTGAGAAGGACCACGGCAAGGGTGCCATCCTGCGCATGGGCGAGCGCGATGCGGGCATCGCCGCCGAAGTGATCCCGACCGGCGCGGTGTCCGTGGACGCGGCGCTTGGCATCGGAGGCCTTCCCAAGGGCCGCATCGTCGAGATCTACGGGCCGGAATCCTCGGGCAAGACCACCCTCGCCTTGCAGGCGGTGGCGCAGGCGCAAAAGGCCGCGGGCATGGCCGCCTTCATCGACGCCGAGCACGCGCTCGATCCGATCTACGCCGGCAAGCTCGGCGTGAACCTTGACGACCTGCTGATCTCGCAGCCCGACTCGGGCGAGCAGGCGCTGCAGATCGTGGAAGTGCTGGTCCGCTCGGGCGCGATCGACGTCGTGGTGGTCGACTCGGTGGCGGCCCTGGTGCCGCGCGCCGAACTGCAGGGCGAGATGGGCGACAGCCACGTCGGGCTGCAGGCGCGGCTGATGTCCCAAGCCCTGCGCAAGCTGACCGGCCCGCTGTCGAAGTCGAACTGCTGCATCATTTTCATCAACCAGATCCGGGAGAAGATCGGTGTGATGTTCGGCAGCCCGGAAACGACCACCGGCGGGCGGGCGCTGAAGTTCTACTCCTCGGTTCGCATCGACATCCGCCGCATCAGCGCGATCAAGGACGGCGACGCCGTGATCGGCAACCGCACCAAGATCAAGGTCGTGAAGAACAAGATGGCCCCGCCGTTCAAGCTCGCGGAGTTCGACATCATGTACGGTGAGGGCATCTCGCTCGAGGGCGACCTGCTGGACTTGGGCGTGAACCACCGGCTGGTCCAAAAGAGCGGCTCGTGGTTCTCCTACGATGGCGAGCGCATCGGCCAGGGCCGCGAGCGCGCCAAGGAGTTTCTCAAGAAGAACGTCGAAATGCGCGAGAAGCTGGAGCGGGCGGTGCGCCTGAAGCTGGAACTGCCGGTTGCGGACAAGGCGGCTGGCGTCGCCAACGGCTCTCCCGCGCCCGCCGCGAACGCGCAAGCGAACTGAGCGAACCGGCTGCGTTGGAGCCGGGCCCGGCCCCAACGCGGCGCCTACCTAGCCGAACGTCTCGCGGAATGCCGCGAACGACGCCCGGAATCCGTCTTCAAACGAGCCGCCACCGGGCCGGTACACGCTCTCGAGAGACACTGCCCCAGCATAGCCATCGTCGTCAAGCGCGGCCGCGATGCTGGCCATGTAGGGGGCCATCTGGCCATCGCCATAGCGCACCTGCCGCACAGTGGCCTTGGGGATGTCCACGAGCAGGTCCTTGATATGAACGTGGCCGAGACAGCCACGCAACGCTTGGTAGCCATCGGGAAAGGCAGGTTCGGCGCAGTAGAGGCTGTTGCCTGGATCCCACAGCACACGCAAGCACGGGGAGCCCATCTCATCGACCAGCTTCCGTCCAAGGTGGCCGGAGGTGATCATCGCGTTGTTGCCGGTTTCGACCACCAGCGTAATCCCCGCGTCCTCCGCCAATTGCACCGCGGGGCCGAGCAAGAGCTTCAGCTTTTCCCACGCTCCGGTGGCGACGTTCCACTGTTCCGCGCCGCCAGAACCGAACAAGATCATCTCCTTGCGGAAGCTCATGATCCGGACCAGCCCGCAGTCCAGCGCCTTGGCGGTATCAAT
This sequence comes from Bryobacterales bacterium, assembly GCA_965207255.1. Lineage (GTDB taxonomy): Bacteria > Acidobacteriota > Terriglobia > Bryobacterales > UBA6623 > VXMF01. The sequence continues at coordinate 6,911,502 of OZ242276.1, forward strand.
GCAGCTCCGCAGCGCGGCCATCTGGCGCTGGTGCGCACTGTCCCCCAGCTCGGTCTGGCCGACGGGCAGGCCTGCGAAGATGTGCCGCGAAATGCAGATCACCTGCATGCTCCGGTTGCGGACCAGTGCCTGGACCTGGCCGATCTGGGCGTCGCTCAAGTCGCCCACTTCCTTGTCCCACACGTACTGCAGTTCGGCATGACGCAGGCCATGCTCCTGCATGACGTCGAGCGCGCGCTCGAATTCCCGGCTGATGCCGTCAGTGATTACGCCTAGCGTTGCCAACGCGCCCCCCTACCAATTGACCTCCGTGCCAGCTATCTCTTCCAGCCACTTCGCCACCACCCAGTTGTCTCCGTCCGGATAGCGCGAAATGCCGGCCTGGAACATCTCGTACGCCGCGCTGGTAGCGAACATCGCCGCACCGGCTTCGCGCGCCACGCTCATCGAGATCCCGAGATCCTTGTACATGGTGCCGATCTGGCTGCCGGTATTCTCGAAGCTGCGGTCCAGCACGTGCCTGGCGCAGGTCTCGATCAGCGGGCTGCCCGCCGCGCTCGAGCGAATCACGTCAAAGAGCGTCTGGCCCTTGACACCGGACTTCGCCCCTAAGACGAAGGCCTCGAAGGTCGCCGCGAAGATGCAGCCGATCAGCGATTGCAGCGAAGCCTTGACAAATTGGCCCTGACCGATCTCCTCTCCCACGTGGAAGGTCTGCTTCGAAATCGCATCCAACGCGGCGCGGTTGCGCTCGACCACCTCGGCCCGGCCCGCGGCCATCAGAGTCAGTGCTCCGCCATCGGCGCCGGCCTTGCCACCGCTGACGGGCGAATCGATCAAGTCGATCCCACGCTCGGCCAGCGGCTGTTCCAATGCACGCACCTCCGACGGCAGGATCGTTGCAGTAACAATCACGGTCGATCCAGGAGCAAGACCTTCCACGGCACCCCCGTCCCCGAAGAGCGCGTCCCACGCTTGGTCGCCGTTCATCACCATCACGAACAGCGCGTCTGATCTTGCTCCCGCTTCAGCGCAACTTTCGGCAGCAACGCCGCCAGCCGCTTGCAGGAGCACTCCGCGCTCGGCGCGCAGGTCGAATCCGATCGTCGGGAAGCCGGCCTGCGCTAAGTTCCGGGCAATCCCGATGCCCATTTGTCCGAGGCCGATAACGCCTGCAGGTTGCATGCTCCCTCCATTCGCGAGAAACCGTCTTGGGAAGCAGTTTCGCCGCTCAAGCGGTCTGCGCCGCCCAGACCACCAGCCGAGCATCCGGCGCAGCGATGAGCAATGGCGGACCCCACGAAGCTAGACTATACTATTGCTTTATGCGCACCCCCAGCGATGTCGGCTGAGGATCCGGTCCGGTTCGCGACGTGACGGGCATCGTGCAAGCTGGCTCGAATTCCTGATGGAGATGCTGGAGTGGCGGAATTGGCAGACGCACTGGACTCAAAATCCAGCGCCCTTTACCGGGCATGAGGGTTCGACCCCCTCCTCCAGCACCATGCCACGAGTCTCACCCAGCGGCAAGATCCCGCTCGGCAATCGTGGCTGGCCGGCATGGGCGCGCCGCGCCGTTGTCGGAATCGCGCTCTTCACGCCGGCGGTCGCTTTCGCACAGAGCCCGAGCACCGCTCCGGCGGAACCAAGATATACACTCCGCCACGGCATCGGCAGCGACATGCCGGAATGGCTCTCGCTCGGCGGGGAGTTTCGTGTCCGCGCCGAGGGACGCAGCGGCTTGGGATTCGCTGCTGACAGAAGCGATGACTACAGCTTGTGGCGGGTGCGCCTCGATGTCGGCATCCAACCGGTCGATTGGCTGAAGTTCGGCTTTCAAGGGCAAGATGCGCGGGCGCCTGGGATCCGGGACGGCCTTCCCAACATCGGCGCTTTCAGCGACGGATTCGACGTGCGCCAAGCGTACACGCAGCTGGGCAGCGACGATTCGCCGGTCACTGTCACGGTCGGGCGGCAGTTGCTGGCTTACGGTGACCAGCGCTTGGTGGGAGCCCTCGACTGGGCTAATACGGCAAGGGTGTTCGATGCCGTCAAGGTCCGCATTCAAGGGTCGGGTTCCGAACTCGATATCTTTTCCGCATCAGTGGTTCAGAATGACCCGGGCCGCAGAATCAACCAATCTGCGGAAGGCAACAACCTGCATGGCTTCTACGGATCCTTCAAGAGGGTGATCCCTAACGTGATCTTAGAACCGTACGTCCTGTGGCAGACCACTCCCGTGGTCACCAATGAACTCAACATACGCGGCGACCTAGACCGGTACACGGCAGGCGTGCGCGTGTGGAACGATGACTTGGGGCCGTGGGACTACGGTGCGGCATTTGTCCGTCAATGGGGCAACATGGCCGGCGCTCCGATCGAGGCATGGGGCTACTACGCCGAAGTCGGCCACACGCTCGACGCCTCGCTGTCGCCGCGCCTATTCGCGGAATACACATTCGGATCGGGCGACGAGGATCCCGACGACGGAACGGTCGGCGGGTTCGTGGATGTGTACCCGACGGCGCACCGCTGGTACGGCTACAACGATCTTGTCGGGTGGCGCAATGTCAAGAACATCCGGCTGGGCACGGAATTGTTTCCCAGCCCCAAGGTCCGGCTACAGTTCGATTTTCACTCCTTTTGGCTTGCCAACAGGCGCGATGCCCTGTACAACGTCGGCGGGCGGCTCTCAGTTAGGGCGCCCGAGGGCGGTGCGGCCGAGACGAAGATCGGTGACGAGGTGAACGGTACCCTGGCCTATAACCCGAGCAAGGTGGTGGGCATAGAGGCTGTCGCGGGTTACATGTTCCCGGGCCCGTTCCTGCGGGCCAACAGCCCCGGGCAGGGCAACACCTTCACCTACCTGTCGTTCATCTACAGGTTCTGAGTCCGAAATGTTGTCCCAGCCTGCCCTACGACTCATGGCACGCCGCCTGCACGTAAGTGGTATGCTAGGATTTCGCTTGGATCCTGTTCATTCAGTAGCTGGCGCGGTTAATGCGGTAGCACGATTAGGTGGACGGGATCAGTAGTAACCGCAGGAGTACTCACCATGGAACTGGACTTTGAGCGAACGGATGGCTTGGTGGTCGTCACCGGATGCTTGCGCGTCGATGGCAGCAACGCTCGCGACTTTGAGAACGCACTGCGAGAGATTATTCAGGACGGGGACCGCGCGTTGGTTCTGGATTTTGAACCGCTCACATACATCAGCAGTGCCGGGTTGCGTGCGCTCCTGTTGACCGCCAAGAACCTCCAGAAGCGCGGAGCCGGATTCGGCATCTGCACGCTCGCGCCACCCATCCGCGAGGTCTTCGCGATTAGCGGCTTCGACAAGATCATCTCGACCTACGAGACTAGGGGCGAAGCCGTGTCCTCATTCACAAGCTAGCGCGCATCCAGTACCAGCGGCACACTCACTGAGTGCCCACGCGCCAAGGCGCCTGGGGCACTGAGTTCAAGCCTTAAGCGGCCGGTCGATCCTGCCATCGCAGACTGAGCAGCGCACCTGAGTGCTGCGGTCTTAGATCGACGTAGGAATTCACGCGCGCCGACACACGCCGCTGACTCACCGGCTAGGCGCAATCCCCTCGACTCGCGGCGAGCCTTCGGCGAATAGTGCAGGCATCGTTCGGTAAGCGCGGAGGGCGCTACGCGGCCATGACAGAGTAGGGACCGCCATCGTCTCCAAAGTGCCCGAGTCACTGAGACTCGACCCTCTTGGGAGCACGCCGAGGCCGCAGACCTGCCGGGGCGCAGCCTGTGCGGAAGACCTATACCAAGCGTAGACATGCCCGCACTTCCAGAATGCTGGCCAGGTCAAGCTCGACCAATATGATGAACGGATCGAAACGCTTGGCACCGGTCCCTCGCAGGCAGCGCCGACCTATCCAAACGCCACTCTCGAGCAGGCCACGCGAGCACTCCAGCCACGCCGGAGCCGATCCACGGTGCAGTGTCGCTACCTAGGATCCGCTACGACCGGACCACTTCATCGCCCTAATGGCCGTCGCTGCTCACTTCGACCTTCGCTTCCTTGGGCAGGTCGATGATCATCTCTGTGAACTCGCCGATCGCTGTCTCCACGCGGATCTCGCCGCCGTGCTCGCGGACGATGTCATTGGACAGCGCCAAGCCCAGCCCGGTGCCTTGATCGGTAGGCTTGGTGGTAAAGAACGGATTGAACATCTTTTCCAGCACTTCGTCCGGAATCCCGGGGCCGTTGTCCCGAATGCGAATCTCGTACCGGTCGCCGGCATCCACGGTGCGGATTTTCAGCGTCGGGGAATAGCCGGGCTCTGCTGCCGCCACCCTTCGCTCGTTGGTGGCATGGCAGGCGTTGGAAACCATGTTGAGGACGACCCGCCCCAAGTCTTGGGGAACCGCATCCACCTCTCCCACTTTCGCGTCGAAGTCCTCTTCGATTGCCAATTGGAAGTCCACGTCCGTGGCGCGGGCGCTGTGGTAGGCCAGATTGGCGTGCTCGCTGACCAGGCTGTTGATCGCGGTCGGGCGCCATTCGGTCGAGCCGCGACCCATCATCAGCATGTCATTCACAATCCGGTTCGCGCGTTCGCCATGCTCATGAATCCGCTGCAAGTTCCCGGTCAGGTACTCGCAGATCTCCGCCAGATCCTCGCGCTGGTCCTCGCTCAGCGGTTCATCGTCCTGTGGCACGGCCTCTTGCAGTTCCGTGAGCAGTTCCTGAGAAACTTCCGAGAAATTCTTCACGAAATTCAGCGGGTTCTTGATTTCATGTGCCACGCCCGCCGTCAACTCGCCCAGCGCCGCCAACTTCTCGCGCATGACGATCTGGTCTTGTGCATTGCGCAAGTCTGCAAGCACACCCTCCAGTTCCAGATTCTTGGACTTGAGGTCGTCAGCCAGTTTCTCGACCAAGTTCAGGCGCTGCACTTCCAAGGCGTGCCGCCGGAACACTTCCAAGGCTTGCGCCATGTCGGCCACCTCGTCGGAGCCCTCGACCTCGACCTCCTTTTCCAGATTGCCCCCAGCCATGTTCAGCATCGTCGAGGAAAGCTTGCGCAGGCGGCGCAACAGATGCCGCCCGACGAATAGCCAGCCGATCAGCACGGCACCGGCCATCGCGAACAGGTTCAGGCCCAGCAGCAGCACGATGGCCGTCCTAATCGCCTGCGCGGACGACTGCGCAATCCGCTCCGTGCTCGCGCGCAGGCCAGCTACCAAACCCTCGACCTCAACCACCAGGCCGGTCGCGATTTCGCGATTGCGGTCAAGCAGTGCACGTTGCTGGCCGAGCAGTTCGAGTTCGTTTTGGCGCACTTCGAGCAGCCCCTCCGGCCCGGCCGACAGATCGAACAGCCCCGTGAACAGGCCGATGATCTCATCGCCCGCCTGCAATTCGCCGATCTGCCTCAGATTCCGCAGCGTGCGACTCGAGGCGGCCTCGAAGCGATCCACCAACGTGCGCAGTTGCGCGTCGTCGGAAATCGCCAGCGCATTGGCCACTAACTGGCTGGTGACGGCCGCGCTCTCGCGCAACTCTGCCATGAGCCGGTAGCGCGTGACCTCCTGTTCCGTGAAGTGTGTCTCTCTTGGCAGCGGCGGCTCGCCCAGTTCGACGTAACCGGTCATCGTGTAGAAGAACTGGTCGTCAATGAGCGTGATCACCCGATTGGTGAGCACGCCATCGATTCGATCGATCTGCTCGCTGAGCGCAGTCCGCTGCACGGCCAATTTGAATGCCTGCTCTTGGGAGACTTCGATCGCCTGCATATTGGCCGACATCTCCTGTCCTCGCACGCGGATGCGGCGAATTCCCTCGCTTTCGCCTCGACGACTGGCCAGCGCCTGCAAACTCTCCTCGAAAATGCGCAACTGCTCCCCGATCTCTTCGCGACGTGCCGCAAACTCATCGACTGATTCGACGACAGTCAACGATGGCGCCGCATCGACCAGCGCCCCGACGCGCTGTGCCACGGAAAATGCCGCGGCCATGTCCGGCACGGTGCTCTCGTTCATGACCTCGTAGGACTGCCGCACCTCGTTGAACGAAATCAATGCCACCGCGCTCGCAAGGATGGTCAGCGACACGGTCGCGCCGAGGCCCAGGTACAGCTGCACGGCGATGCCCCGCCGCGCTCCCGCCAGCCGCTTCAAGCCCTCGCCCGCCACGTGGGGCAACTCGCCCAAGCTGCCTAGCTCTCGTTTCAGGCCCAGCTTCCGCGCGAGCCGGTCCAGCACAGCCATGCTCTAGCGGCGCTCCATCTTCTGAGCTGCCTCGTAGCTCAAGCTAGGCCCGATCACGGTCAGAAAGACCCTGTCCGAGCCTTGATTGTCATTGCCGCCGAAGCTCAAGCGGAAGCCATCCAGGTCGATCGGCTCGCCCTGCAGCACTTGGCGGAGAAATTCGGACTGGTCCAAGTTCGGGCCCGTTCGCTCCAAGCCCGCGATGGCCAAGCGGCCTGCCAGATAGCCTTCGAACGAAACAAAGCTCACGGGAGCACTCCACGAGTGTGCCCGCAACGCCGCCAAGTAGGTCCTTGCGATCGTCGACGTCGCCGACGGGAAGGGCACCACTTGGGTCACATAGACGCCTTGTCCTCGCTGCCCCATGGCCGCAGGAAGTGCGTTGGTGCCGCTAAACGAGATGGTGGCGAAGACGGCGTCAAGGCCGATGTACCTGCCCCATTGAATCGCCGTCGCGACTGGGCTGTAGGCCCCGATCAGAACCACGGCTCCTGGCGCGGCTGCGCGCAACTCCAGCAGCGCGGTCTTCACCGCCGTCGTGTTGCGGGTGTACACTCCCACTGCCGCCAGATCCAATCCCCGCTCCGTCAGCGCGGCCTGCACCCCGTTCAACCCGGCGCGACCGTAGGAGTCGTCCTGATACAACACGGCGATGCGCTCGATGCCCAGATCTTCCACCAATCGGCTGACGATTTCGCGCGTCTCTTGAAAGTAAGAAGCCCTCAGATTGATGACATTGCTCCAGTGGTCGTCGCGCAGGAATTCGGCCCCAGTCAGCGGCGCGATGAATGGCAGGCCGGCCTCCGCTGCCACCGGCACCGAGACGACCGTGGTCGGCGTGCCCACCGAGCCGATCAGCGCGAAGACATCGTGCTCTTCCACCAAGCTCTTGGTGTTGGCCGCAGCCCTGGCCGGCTCGTAGGCATCGTCCAACGAGAGCAGGCCCAACTTGCGGCCGTGCACGCCGCCCTTGCGGTTGGCTTCTTCAAAGGCCGCCAAGATTCCGGCCCTGAAATCCGTGCCGAGTTGCTGCGCCGGCCCGGTCAGCGGTGCCGACTGCCCGAACAGTACGGTCTCCTCCCGCTCTTCCAGCCCTTGCGCATAGCCCCCGCTGGCCGCCAGCGCCGTCCAGATTCCGACCGCCCAAGCCGCCGTGCCACGCGCACCCATCGTCAGCGCTTCTTCACCAGCGTCAGGCAGTTCTTGCCGTTCTCCCGCCGATACTCCATCTCGTCCATCAGCTGTTTGACGATATGCACCCCCAGGCCCCCCACTTGCCGCTCCGCCACGCTGGCATCGATCGTCGCCGCGGGCGTCTCCACGATCGGGTCATACGCCCGGGCCTCGTCCACCAACTCGATCCGCAGCGCCTCAGGCTCCGACTCGATCTCGATCTGAAACCTGTGCCCGCTCGCCCCGTAGCCGTGATTGATCACGTTGCTGGCAAGCTCGTCCAGCACCAATTGCACGTGGAACAGCAAGTCGGCCGGCCAGTCCTGCTCGGCCCCGAACGCTTCCACCGCCTCGGTGATCTCGCCCAGCGCCTCCAAGCTGGATTCCAATTCCAGGCTGAGTCGGCCCGCCATCGCCGTCTACCCTCGCTGGCACAACGCCAGGCACGTGATGTCGTCGAACTGCGGCGCTGCACCGGCGTAGCTCCGCACCGTCCGGAAGACTCGCCCCGTGGCCGCCTCCGCGCTCGTCGCCGTTCGGTCTTGGAAGATCTCGCGCAAGCGCTCCAAGCCGAACTGCTCCCCGGCCGGGTTCTGCGCCTCGGTCACACCGTCCGTGTACAGCAGCACAGTGTCCCCTTCTTGCAACGTCACCGTGTGCGACTCGTACTGCACCTCCGGCAAGACCCCCAGCGCGATCCCGCCGGTGTGCGGCAGCAGCGTCGAGCTGCCGTCCGCATGCACGACCAATGGGCTGTCATGACCCCCGTTGGCATACGTGTATTCGCACGTGCGCGGGTCGTACACCGCGTACAGCACCGTCACGAACATCATCTCGGCGTTGTCACCGGTGAGCACACTGTTGACCGTCGTCAGCACCGTCCCCGGATCCGCCGAGCCGATGGCCGCACCTTTGAGCAAGGTCCGGCTCGACATCATGAACAGCCCGGCCGGCACACCCTTGCCCGACACATCCGCGATCGCCAGGCCCACCTTGCCCTGCGCCAAGCCTTGCACGTCATAGAAGTCCCCGCCCACCTGCCTCGCCGGCTGCATGTTCGCGTACACCTCGAAACTGTCCCGCTGCGGGAACTCCTTCGGCAGGATCGAAGCCTGCATCCGCCGCGCCACGTCCAACTCGTTCTCCAACGCCACGAGCTGGTTGCGCGATTCCATCGCCTGCCGCCAGACCGCCGAATTCTCCAGCGTGCGGTCGATCGTCACCCGCAAGTCGCCGAAATCGATCGGCTTGGTCACAAAATCAAACGCACCCCGGTTCATGGCCGTGCGGATGTTGTGCATATCCCCGTACGCGGACACGATCACCGCCCGCACGTCCGGGTCCACGTTCGGAATCCGCTCCAGCAGCGCCAGCCCGTCCATCTTGGGCATGTTGATGTCCGACAGCACCATGGCGAAGCGGTCCTGCTGCTCGAGCTTGGCCAGCGCTTCCAGCCCGTTCTGGGCGAACTCCATCACGAACTGCCCGGAGCGGATCTCGCGCCGCATCCGCTGGCGCACCAAGCGCTCCAGATCGGGCTCGTCATCGACCACCAAGATGCGGTGTGGCCCGCTCTCTTTCACATCGCTTGACACTGGCACGTCACCCTCTCGCTCACAGCCGCCCCGAGCACACCCTTGGCAAGCCCAAGGCACCGCGCTCTGACCGCCCGCCCTTGTCTATTATCCACGCTGCCATTATGCAATAGCGCCGCTGCACCGCCCAGTCTGTCGCCTCAACGAGCCCACAGCCCAGCTGCCTGCCTTTGACACTGCCACTGCTCGTTAGGCAATGCGTGCGGTGATCTGTGCGTGCCCTAAGTTCTGCTAAATGGCACCTACGGAAACTTTGCATAGATCTGCTCTGGTCTTTCGAACGGCTTTCTTCTTGGGCGCGAGTCTGTTTGCGCCGACCCCATCCGCAGCCGCCTGCGCGGAACGCCACATCGTAGGCACCGAGGTGGAGAGACAAGCGGACGTGGAAGCGTTCGTACTTCGTGCCCACGAATTGCTCCGAGAAATCGGCGTCGATGCAGCCTACGAGACCTTCCACAACGATCCGCGCTGGCACAGCGGCGCTACGTACTTGTTCGGTGTGGAGCTGATTCCCGACGGCACCAAAGCCAGATCGCTTCTATTCCCTCCCAACCCTGCCCGCGAGGAGTGGGAGACTTTTGATCGCAGCGACATCTACGGCACGGATCGGCGGGTCGAGGCAGTGCGCATCATCGAGGAGTTCGGCGGTGGTTGGTTGTACTACACATTCACCAATCCCGTCACGGGAACCCCCGCCCCGAAAGCGTCGTACATCCTGCCGGTCGACTGGAACGGAACCCCGGCATTCATCGGGTCCGGCGTGTATCGGCGAGATTTTCCGGGCGCCCGTGAGAGAGAAGAAGTCAATGCGGCCAGGCTTGCTGGCGATCCATCCAACGCCACGCTAGAGGAATTCGTGTGCTGCGCAGCCCAAGAAGTCGAGGCCAACGGGTATTTCGCCACACAGCAGCTCAAGACCGACGAGCGCTGGAAGTCGGGGTCGATCTATGTCTTCGGATTGGATGTCGCAGGCAACCACCCGTTTACCGGCCGAGGGTTGGCCGTCAACCGGCGAAGCATTGCAGAGTGGCCCGAGCGAGGTTCAGCTTTGGACCCGTTCGAGGGCCGCAATATGGCTGGCATAGGAGATGCGCTTGGCGAGTCGTATTTCTACTACAGCACCATCAATCCGGCGACTGGACGTGATGGGCGCAAGATCTCGTTGGTCAAGCGCGTCACCGCGTTCGGCGTGCCGGTTCTGGTGGGAGCAGGCTATTTCCTCGACTAGCCGCGACGGCGCACTCACTATTGCAGAGCACATTCCAACACAGGCCCTACGCTCTGTGCCGCTTGGGCACCAAGCACGCAGGCGAATTCTGACGGCGATTCTCGCAGCCAAGTCCCAAGGCGATCAATATCCAATACGTCCGCCTCAGCCGGTCGCTCCCACCGCTTCATACAACCTGCTGCTGTGATGGGATCAACGAAACGTCGAGCCTCACCTGATCGTACGGAACCCGTGGCACCAAAGTGCCGCGCACTCCCTTGTTTAGCTCTACGAGCCCATACTGCGACATCGTCTTCAGAGTTCGTGACAGGTTCGACTTTTTTCGCCCGGCGAGTTCCGCGAGTTCGCTGAGCGAGCTTGGTTGCTCCCGAGCAATCAAGGCCAGAAGCTCGCGATTGCGTTGCGAAAGGACTCTTGCAAAGCTCTCGATGGACGTGAACCAAACCGTCGGCTCGCCCTGCGAGGGTCTCAACTCCCCCCGTGCGATTGCCAAGGTCCGCGTCTTCATCCGGTTGTAGTCGGCGATACCGATTACCAATGTCTTCATGGGATCGCTCCTCTTTCCCTTAGGACTCCATCCACTTCCTTCCAGAAATCTTCGAGAAGCGTGGCGGCATCCGCATAGTTATAGGGCCTGACTGTCCGCAACCGATGCCTGTGGTCGCTCTCGACACGTCTCGCTCCCGGTCCGCGTCGCTCCCTAACTGCGTGCGCATTGTCGAACCCGACCAGCCGTGTGCCGTCCGGTGCGTGCAATGTCAGCGAATAGCTGAGCCCGTGTGGCCGATGGGGGCTTACCTCGGTCGGCACTACGATGAACTTCACTCAGTGGCCTGCCTCATCCACAAACAGTGTCTGGCCGTGAAGATCCAGCAGCGTGTCGAATCCGGGGTCGCGGCCGGACTCCCCCATGCATTGATGTTATCAGTTTCAGATAACTTAAGAACGAGTTCTGGGACAATGCAGCCGCCCTTGCCGGCCAATGGGTCACATCCGTAGCCTGCGGTTCACGGTGCGGTCGCCCGTTTGCACCAATTAGCAGACAATATGAGAACACCTGGCCGCAACCGATCTGGAGCCCTCCGGTCTCGCTGCTTGTCTGGCACGACGAAAACGCGCGGCGTGTCCACGACAGGCCGCCCCATCTAATGTCCATTCCGCCAACCTCCGAGTTCCGCTCGCGGTTCCTCGCCATGTTCGCGCTGATCTTCGGTGGCGAGATGATCTTCAGCCTGCCCTACCATCTGCCGCGGTATTACCGGCCGACGGTCTTGGAAGTGTTCGGGCTTTCCAACGCCGACCTCGGGGATGCCTTCGTGTTCTACGGCGTCGCGGCCATGATCTGTTATTTCCCGGGCGGCATTCTGGCCGATCATTTTTCGGCGCGCAAGCTCATGACCATCTCACTGGTCGCAACGGCCGCGGGAGGGGTGTACTTGATGACCTTTCCGGGCTTCGCAGGACTTTCTGCCCTTTACGCATTTTGGGGTGTTGCCTCGGTATTCCTGTTCTGGGGGGCGCTAATCCGGGCGACGAGATCGTGGGGTGGAGAGGTCTCGCAAGGCCGCGGTTTCGGCCTGCTGGACGGGGGCCGGGGCCTTGTGGCGGCAGGTTTCGCGAGCTTCGGCGTGATGCTGTTGCGGACGGGCCTTGGCTACGACCCGGCGCTGGCCGATGCAGCAACGAGAACCGCCGCACTGCAAACTGTCATCCTCCAGTACACGCTGGTCACTCTGGCAGCGGGCATCATCGCTTGGTTGTGCATCCCCGATTCTTCGCCCGCTGAACTGGAGCACGGCCGGAACAGCTGGCCTGCGATCCGTGCCGTGATTCAAATGCGCGTGGTCTGGTTGATCGCGGTGATCGTGACCTGCGCCTATGTCGGCTACAAGGGAATTGACTACTATTCCGGGTACGCCTACGACGTCCTCGGCATGAACGAAGCCGATGCCGCCGGCTTTACCGCGACCGCCAGTTACATCCGCCTGGTAGCGGCGCTGGGCGGCGGATTGTGGGGGGATCGGATCGGTATCGCCCGCATGGTCTGGATCTCGTTCGGAGCATTGGCGGCTTGCTGGGCGATTCTGGACCTGCTCGACGCAAGCCCGGAAGTCCTAGCGATCGTGTATGCGAATCTGGTGATCACCTATTTTGGCGTCTACGCGTTACGGGGCCTTTACTTCGCCCTGCTCGAGCAAACCCGTGTCCCGCACACGGTGACTGGCGCTGCCGTCGGCCTGATCTCACTGATCGGCTATACGCCCGACATTTTTGTCGGGCCGATCGCGGGCCGCTTGCTGGACAACTATCCAGGCGTCACCGGCTACCAGTACTTCTACTTGCTGCTCGGCGTCGTTTCGGTCATTGGTCTCGTCACCGCTGCCATCATCAGCAGAGGAGTTTCGCGTGGCGTCCCGGCAGCTGTCACCCCGTCGTGACAGCTACCAAGCGACTCGGCCACCACCGCAGCTGGATTTGAGCGCTCACTCATGCAGACCTTCAGTGTCCAGAGTGCGAGCAGCAGCGAACGATGTAGTGCGTGGAAGCAGGTAGGCGGAAAGACACGAGGGAGCGATGGCAGCCAAGATTGACATCAAGAAACAGTACAAACAACTGTTCGCATCGAAGCGCGAGCCGCACTTGGTCGAGGTGCCGAAGTTTCGGTACCTGATGATCGACGGCAAGGGGTCGCCAGATGGCACGGCGTTTCAAGACGCTATTGGCGCCCTGTATTCGACCGCGTACACGACCAAGTTCCGACTCAAGGCAGTTGGCCGGGCCGACTTTGTGGTGCCGCCACTGGAAGCTCTGTGGTGGGCGGATGACGAGTCTGCGTTCGACGAGAATCGCCGCGATGAGTGGCAGTGGACGCTGATGCTCATCCAGCCTGAGCACGTCACCGAGGAAGACATCGCCGACGCCTTGGCCGCACTGGAGAAGAAGGGGAAGGCAACGGCGTCCCACCGGAACATGAGGACGGAGCCGCTGGAAGAGGGGCAAGCCGTGCAGTGCCTACACGTCGGCCCATACGACTCGATGGGAGGGGCGATCTCCACGATGCAGGCATTTGCGGAATCGAACGGACTGGAGCTAGCTGGCAAGCATCACGATGTGTATCTGTCGGATCCTCGGCGCACCGCACCGAAAAAGCTGAAGACCGTGCTGCGTCGCCCGGTGCGCTGATGCCACCATCGCGCTGTGCGGCCGGACACTTGTTGGGCGCGGTTGGTGGAGCCGAGTATTCGACTGAATCATATTAAAGTCTTACCCCTTGAGCGGGGGCATTGATCCAGACCACAGGCACGCCACTGCCGGTATTCCCTTGAGCCCGCGCGTCGCCTTGTAGGCGCGTTGCCTGTCGAATCACGCTGGCTCTGGGCAAGGGCTCATCAATCGGTGAGCGCACTCCACCAAGGCCAACTTGGAGACCGTACGCACCGTTGGTCTACACCAGTACCTATTTCGCATTTTCGGCGGCCCTCTACACCCTTGGCCGGATCCAGCCACCCTGTGGGCATGAGACGGTCGACGCGCCGCCAGCGGCGAGCATTGCGTTTGGCGGAGGCGCGTGCAGGACCGGAGTTCATAGTGGTGGAGAGGGCCTCGGTCCCCTGCCTCGTTCTCTAAACTCACGCCGCTGCGCTATTTCGAGCCCGAATCGTACCGGGCCCATGGCCAGAACGACTGAACGCACAGGAAAAGTCAATTGACAAGAGAGTTGAGGCGAGAGATTGCCGGGCATCCCTAGGTAACGGAAGAATTCTTATCTAAAATAGGAACTGATGGGCCGCGAGTGGAAGTTTTACGGACGAGGAGCAGAACTGGGCCTAGTACTCGCTTCCATGAGGAGAAATCGCTGGTTCTTCGGGGCTATTCGTGGACGTAGGAGAGTCGGCAAGACAGCCCTAGTACGGCAGGCACTTGAAATCCTGAAGAAGGACACCCAAAGCCCGAACCAGACGATCCTAGTGGAGCTTCCTGACAGTACTCCCCGCGACGCCGCCTCGGTCTTTCGCAGGGCGGTCCGGCAGGCAGGCCTCGAAGGGCACTTCAAGGATCTTGATCAGGTCACTGATCTTCCCGCCATCGCTCTCGCCATTGATGTGCTTTGCCGGAAGGGTGTGATCGTCGCCATCGACGAATTCCAGGTGTGCCTACGGGGCCCACTGCGCGGTTTGCCGTCGCTGCTCAAGGAACGCGTGGATCGGCTGCAAGACGTGGAAGGTGGGGGGGTAATCGTCCTTGGGTCCGTGCAGGCGGAGATGCATGCGTTGATTCACGACCGCCAAGCGCCTCTCTTTGGAAGAGAAACTTTCAGCTTGAACCTCGGTCCGTGGGATATCGGGACTGTCCTAGAGGTGAGTGCCGAACATGGCGCCGGAGACCCTCATCAATGCCTCACTCTATGGACACTTTTCGGAGGTGTCCCCAAGTATTGGCGGCACTACGCTGAATTGGAAGGTTTCGATAGCAGCTTGCCGTGGTCAGACTGGGCTGCCGAACTCTGCGAGTCGTTGTTCATGCGGCCCACAGCTCCGCTGTTCGAAGAGGGGGATGCACTGCTAGGCCGAGAACTGAATCGCAACTACCGCGCGGTTCTCCGGGAGATCGCAAATCACGGCCCTTGCACACACGCTCACCTGCGAGCTGCATTGCCGGATCTAAGGTCGTTCAGCCCATACCTTACCTCCTTGGTGCGAGAGCTGGGGCTGGTTGAGAGAGAGCTTCCGGTATTTGCGAAAGACAATTCGAGAATCGCTCGCTATAGCGTCGCCGATCAGTTCTTGCTCGCGTGGCTTGACGCCATCGGACCCGCACGTCGCTATGCGCGATTCGCCACGGCCCGAGAAGCGGAGGCGGCGGTGCTTCCGAGGCTGCGAACTCTGGAAGGGCATGCGTTCGAACGGATGGTGCGCCAAGCCACTGAAGAGGCTTCGCGCACTGGTACGGGCGACTTTCCTCTGGGCGGGCTTGTTCGCGGGTACTGGAACCGCATTGGAACAAGGGCGGAACCGATCGAGATCGACCTAGTAGCTTGGAGCCCAGCACGTCGCACGATTCGGTTTGGTTCGTGCAAGCGGAACTTTGCAAAGCACACGCCCGCATCCAGAAGGGCGCTTCACGAACACGCCAAGCGCTTCCTGTCGACGCGAGAGGGTCGGGAGTTCAAAGGGTGGAATCATGAGTATGTCCTGTATTCGCCGCGGATTCCTCGAACATCGAGAAGGGAGCTGGAGGGCGAGGGCTTGTCTTGCATAGACCTGATGGACCTGCGCGAACTGCTACACGACCCTAGGAAGGGCGGAAAGGGCGAGATTGAGGTATCGGACAGGCTCTAGCGACGACCTATGGACAAGCACGATCCAGAATTTGGCTTGACTGTTCTAGATGGCGACTGGGGGACGACCAGCCTCAGCGCGATTCTCGGCGTGCTCGAGTCGGTCTTCAAGGAGCTCTCAACGGTGACCGGAGAGCTGCCAGATGACCGGATTGAGGTTTCCCGGTGGACGAGGGACTACCCGCTGACCGTGCAAGGCAGGCGCCCTTACAAGATCTACCTGACCGCTAGCGACACCTATTGGTCCCAGTACGTATACCAGTTCTCCCACGAGCTCTGCCACGTGCTGATTCGATCCGACCGATTTACCGGTCACAAGCACAAGTGGTTCGAAGAAGCCCTTTGTGAGGCAGCCTCTCTTTTCGTATTGCGTCGCTTGGCGAATGCTTGGGCTCAAGCCCCACCACCTTCGGTGTTCAAGGCGGCGGAATTTGCACCGAACCACGGCACGTATGCGGAGGATATCGAGAAGCTATATGCCGCGAACCTGGAGGCATCACTCCCCAAGTGGTTTCGTGATCAATGCGAGGAACTGGAATCCGATCCATACAATCGGAATCTCAATGGCGTCGTTGCCATCGCTTTGCTGGGCGAGTTCCAAGAGAACACTTCACTTTGGCGCGACTGCACCTGTCTGAACTCATGGGATGCCAATCAGGACGAGGAGTTCCGGGCGTATCTGAACTCATGGTCTTCGAAGTTGGGAGGTTCGAACCTAAGCCCGAAGCTTCCACGTGTATTGGCGAAACGTCTAGGAATTATGGGGGCTACCGGGAGCCCTATCCATCGCGGTTCGGCTCCTAGGAGATCTTGAGTGCGAGAGCAGCACTCAGGCACAGGATGATTCTCGCGTCGGCGGCCTCGAGATTACGCCTAGAGTCGTCAAGCTTCATCTGCCATCTCACCCAGACTTGGGGCTTGCTGAATGCAGTTGACCGTGCCCTGATCTGCGCCCACCGGTCGCTCAGTTCGCACACTTCCCGACGATCAGCCAGTGGCCGTGCTTCGGCCTGTTGCAGGACTCGATGCGATACTTTGGCTCGCACGCCGACTCCGCCTCGGAGTCCGTGTGGAGCGCTCGTCGCATATGGGCGCTTAGGTCGTCCATCGGCGGCGCGATCTGTTCGGAGTCGGCCTAGCACCCTTCCGTGGGACCGCCACTGGCACGTCAGATCTGTTTTCGTTTGCTGCAGCTGTTGAACCCGTCCATTCGTCGTTCCGCGTGGTCTCGATGCAGATCAGTCAGCAATCCAAGCGCGACTCACCAATCGGGCTTGGCGGGAGTGGCCATCCGAATCTACGTACGCGTTTGGATCCGTCATGGTGAGTTCAGGGGAGACCGACCAGCTGTCGCAAGACATCGAATCACCTCATGTTGAGCGATTGCATGGAGTCTTGTGAGAGCTTGGCTGTATCCTTTAGACTTGCAATGTGGACGCATTGCTCAAGAACCCCGTTACGTACTTACTTCTCATAGCAGTCGTAACCTTAGTCTGGAAGTCCGGAGCGTGGTACGGACAAGTCAACAGTGACCGCAAGTCCTTCAAGGAGTTTATGAAGGAGATCAAGGATGACATCTCTGGAATTCGAGACAACATCCAGAAGATCTTCGATCGGCTGCCCCCTCCCCCCACTGCTGCCAGTGCCAGCCCTGCGCAACTGACTGATTTCGGGGAGAAGGTGGCAAGAGGCATCGATGCTCACGAATGGGCATCCTCTACTGCTAAGACGATTCTTGACAATCATACTTTGTTAAGCCTTAAGCCATATCAGATTGAGTCTTTCTGCCAAAGCTATGTCGAGCGGGAATCGGAAAAGGGGGGAGTACTAGAAGAAAAAGTACAAATAGCGATTTATGAATTTGGGATTGATCGGGATAGCGCATTGCCTGTCCTGAGGATTCCGCTCCGCGAAGCATTGCTGAAGCGCCAAGAGGAACTCCGAGCGGCACCGCCCGCCTAGGTTCGTCGCGCTCTCCCCATCACTAGATGTTGGGCTTTCGCCAGTCGAACGACAAGGTCACGGTTCGTTGACAGCGAGTATCCGCGAATCGACGCGGCAGCAGCATGCCTTAGGCTGGAGCGCGGTCAGTGGGATACGCTTGAATTTGCGGCTCCCAGCGGGTGCCTTGGTCAGGCTAACAGGTGAAACGCGCTTGGAGCGGCGACGAGATAGCGCATGGAAGTGCTGGAACCGGTGGCGGCCCAAGAGCCACACCGAGGCTGGCTCAGGCTTGCGAGGCAGTCGAGCAGCGCTCGCGCGGAGCCTGCCACGAGATCCTATTCTGGCCACAGTTTGCCCGAAATCTCGGGGCACGAGTCCAATGAACCTACTTCGCGTGCCGATTGATTGACAACTATCCCGGCGTCACGGCCTACCAGTATTTCTTGCTTGCTACTCTGCGTCGTATCGATCATCGGACTGATCACTGCTATCGTGGTGAGTCGAGGGGCCTCAGCTAGAGTTAGAGCAGAGGCCACTGCATCAGGACGTCTGTCCGCCAATCCGGCGACGCACCATGGTGGAATTGATAGTGCTGGTATTCAGGCCACCGGGGTCGGGCTCCCGAGCGGTGACGAGGGCTTCGGGGCTTGGCTGCATGTAGGCGAAGAGAATAGGAGAGAACGATGGCGGGCAAGGTCGACATCAAGAAGCAGCACAAGCATCTGTTTGCGCCGAAGCGCGAGGCACACTTGGTGGACGTGCCGAAGTTTCGGTACTTGATGATCGATGGCGAGGGGTCGCCGGAGGGGGTGGCTTTCCAAGATGCTATCGGAGCTCTGTATTCGACGGCGTACACGACCAAGTTCCGGCTGAAGAAAGATGGTCGTGACGACTTCGTCGTGCCGCCGCTGGAGGCGCTGTGGTGGGCCGATGACGAATCTGCGTTCGAGGAGAATCGGCGCGACGAGTGGCAGTGGACGTTGATGGTGATCCTACCCGATCATGTTGCAGAGGAAGACGTGGCGGGGAGCTTGGCCGAACTCGACAAGAACGGGAAGTCAACCGCCGCCCACCGGAGGATGCGGGCAGAACCGCTGGACGAGGGGCAAGCCGTGCAGTGCCTGCATATCGGCCCATACGACTCCATGGGAGGGGCGATCTCTACCATGCGTGCATTTCGGAATCAAACGGCTTCGAGCTGGTCGGCAAGCATCACGATGTGTATCTTTCGGATCCGCGCCGCACCGCGCCGGAGAAGCTAAGGACCGTGCTGCGTCGCCCTGTACGGTGACGCAGCCATCGCGTTGCCGGGGCGGGCATGCGGAGACGATTCCGCGCACCTTGCCCAAAGCGCTCCACCAGTGTGTCGCGACCGATCTCACTTAGTCGCTCGACTAGGGTTGTGACAAACGGACCCATCTCGTTTCTCCCGACAGTCTCGCGGTTGAGCTTGTCAAGCAAGGCTAGGGACTCGCCTTTGTCGACAGAGTATTGGTTCTTTTCCCACCATTGTTCCAGTGTCTCGGAAGACTTCGGAGGGGTGGCTGAGTATGTCGTCTTACACTCCTTGCACTTCTTCCAATCGTGGAACTTCAAGTATTTGAGGATGACCTTCTGCACTCCGTCAGGGCCGATCTTGGTAACGTTCAAACGCAGGTTGGAATCGGACTCCCGAACAGCGAGGGTCGTCTTCGAATCGCTCGATATTGCGCGCCAGACCTCATCGATCAACCCAAAGAGGCCATCGGGTGACCGCGACAAGACTGTCATATCGTCGGCAAATCGCAGAAAGGCCCCGCGACGGTCCTCTTCCTGTGAGCGCAGGTACTGAAGAACTTGACTATCTGCGCTGTGCAAGACGACATTCAGGAAAATCCCAGAGATAGCGAGGCCTGTCGGCAATCCCAGATGATCCGGGGGCAACATCTGCGTCGTGGCGTGGGGAGGTCGCCACGCGTCTTCTGGTATTTCGGTGTCGCTGTCCTTTGGTACGTGACAGAGGCCGGTCATGAGGGAGCGTGCGATCTCTAAGCGTACATCCACTTTCGCCATCGCTCGGACGACCGCCCTTGGATAGCCACCATGGATGTCTTCAAATGATTCGCCGCCCCGACATGAGTCGTGGTCGCGGCGCAACATGCAGGCCAGAGACTCATGAAGTCGATCTAGTCGTACAGATGGATATGCAAGCTGCAAGTCAAGAGTTGCCCAGTATGCGCTTGGTAGCGGACCCCGCTCGGCCTGGGGCCACCAGCTCGTTTTGGTCCACTCGGGGAGAGCCCCGTCTGGATGGTCGTCGGGTTCTTGCACAGGGGCAAAGAAATCCCTCCGTTGGATTTCAGCGCCGACCATGCGGGACACTGTCCAGTTCGCCACCCTCTTATAAGGCCCGTGTGCGCGGGGATACGGCAGGTATGTCCGGCGGTTTAGCAATGGATAAGGACGGAGAACCCATTTGCCGGGATCGATTCGTCTAAACCCCCATGGCCGCGGGCAGCCACCCCGTAAGCATGAAACGGTCGCGGGGCTGCCAGCGGAGCGGGGCCGTCGCTAGACTTGCGGATAGCGGAGGCGGGTGCAAGATCGGATCTCTAAGCGTCCTCTGCTTTCGCTTGATGGGGGCAGGCACAGGATTGGATTGGGTGTACGGGGCATGCCGGGGTGTTTATTATGTTCCGGTGACCTTGAATCTAATCATCGGCACTATTCCCGTATCAATAGTCCCAATTCGGATTGATCTCGACAGTGGGTTGGTGAGCAGTGGTGCGCATGGCGCTACGCGCTGGCTCAAGTACATTCGCCGAGCGTACACCGACCCGCCGGACCAGAGACCATGGGAACGAACTTTCCACCAGAAACTCCGCTTGCACTTCCTCTTTAAGGCCCTGCCAGTCTCTGGCTTTGACGGCCTTCCAATCGATCTCGCGCAGTTGTGCCAGGTCACAGCGATCTTGGAAATACGAGGAGCCAGCATTGGAAAGTGTGAAGGCCCATCGGTAGCCGCTTTGGTCGGCCCACTCCACTGTCTCATGGATGTCGGCTTCGAGATGCACGATGGGGCCTTGTCCGCCGTGATAGGTGAGTTCTGGATGATTGGCCCTATGGATCACGAAGAGCATCACGGAGCGAGGACAAGAGTAGAACGGAACGCAGTCGCCCACAGTGAGGTCGGGCCAACAATCGAGGGCGTTGGTCAGTCGGCGCTTCTTGATGTCGGTCATGCCGATGGTCGTGCCTAGACTCTTGCGTCGCAGTACCTCAGCGTCACACCAGAGCGCAGCCGTCGCCGGATCTCGCGCACCTCAAAGCCCTTGAGCAACTCCACCCGCCGCTCGGCCAGCCGCGCCGTGCGCGACGTCTGCCCGCCCGGAGCGCTGACCGGCACGGCCAGCTCCCGGAAGGCGCTCTCGTCCCAGCCGCCAGCTTGGCTGCCCTTGCGCCAAGTGATGCAAGCCACTCCCTGGCGGGCCAACTCCCGGAACAGCGTGCAGATTCCGGAGGAACATGAACAGCTGTTCCGATTGAAAGTGAAGGGTCATTCCGATCGAAAGTGAACACCTGCCTCTTCCTAGCAGGAGAGGCTTGGGTGCAGCGCGACGGCGAGCCGGACTACAGAGCTGCCTCCCGAGGAGCAGCTAGCGTATGCCAAGAGCACGCATTGCGATGCATTCGATACAAGAGATTCTCAGGTTGCACCACGAGTGCGACTGTTCGCAGCGGGAGATCGCCCGCTCGTGCGGGCTGTTCACGGGCGCGGTCAACAAGCTGTTGCAGTTGGCCGGGCAAGCGGGTCTGGGGTGGCCCTTGCCGGCAGAGTGCGATGAGGCGGCGCGACAGGAGCGCCTGTAGGGACGCTCAGCGGGGGCGCGTCCCAGTGTTCGCCGCGAGGCGCCGATCCGTAGCTCGATCGTTTAGACAGGCTGACCAAAGGGCAGCGGACGAGGCTCATCCGCTCCATCGGCGGCAGCCTCGCCAATTACCGTGTCTCGACTAGCGGCCCGTCGTCGCTGGGCACTGCCACAAGCGTGACATCGACCGCCTCGGCCAGACCGCCTGCCGAAGTGCCGGCTGGCGTCTGCCGGATCACTAGGCGACCTCGATATGTCTCCGGTGCCATTCCGGCGGCGGAGGCACTTACGGCGATCTGAGCACGTTCCCCGCTCGCTAGAGTCCCTTCGCGTGGGTAGATGGACAACCACGGTCGGTCAGACTCAACCACGAACCGTGTCGGCCCCGCACCACGATTCACAAGTTCTACCACTTGCGGCTCCGGATCATAGGCGAGCGACGACACAAACGTCTGGGCGCGCGGACGCGCCCAAGCAGGACCGCTTGGGCCAGCACCTCGCCCAGCATCGGCTCCACCAAGGTTCTCGGAGTGACCGAGTATTGGCGACCGGAGGTCCATAGAGGATCCCGGAGTGCCACCATCAGCGGCGCTATGCAGGTACAGGGACCGTTGATCGGGATTGGCGAATCCCACAACATCTGCGCCGGGGGGAAGTGTCTCGAACACGAAGCCATCCTCGGTTGCTTCGGACGGAAGCCAGCCCTGCCCCGCAGGACGCTCATCGCCCACAAGATCCTGCTCCCGGAATGGTTCGCCGAGGACGTCTTCTGCTTCGACCTCTGGCTGGCCTCCTTTGGAGAACCCCGCCTTCACATGCATGGGGCGGAGCATCGCGAACCGGGCCGTAGGACTCTGCGTTCCGATTTCGCCGATCCACCCGGAGAACGCCCAGCCCGCGGCGGGCTGCGCTAAGACCTCCACGAGCGTTCCTTCGCGGTAGTACCCGTCGACCGAGCCCGGCACAACTGTGACATTCCCGCTCCCCGGTTGAGCAACGGCGGTTGACAATGGAAACTCGGGTACGATCTCGGCCCTGATCTCCCATCCTTGCCTTGGCAGGTTGATCCATTGCGAGATCGGCCCCCCGTTGCTCCAGCGCTCGAAGCGGTGGCGCAGCAGCCCCGGACCAAGGGCTGGCCGGACTTCGTCGATCCTGAGTTCGACCGCACGAGAATACTGTTCCGGGGAAAGGAAGATCGGGCCCATGCGCAGCGTGCCATCAACATGGACAGCGAACGGTTCCACGGTTGACGTGATGCGGACCACCGGGTGATCCACGAAATATGCATGGAAGTGCTTGTCCGGCCGGTCCACGGTCCATGCCGCCGGATTCGAAGAGCGGCCATGCTCACCGTGAAGGCTGCTGCCCCATTGGAAGAATTCGTACGTGCCGGACGGATCTGCCTTCGCCTCGGCCCGCATTGGCGTCCGAAGCGTGTAGTAGCCATCCGGAGTGCGGGGAGTGACCACCACCTCACCCGCTTCGGGCGGACGGGCTTCAATTTCGACGCGGTGCTGGACGATGAAGTTGGCCTCCAGCCAGGTTCCGACCTGGCCGGCGATTACATAGCGCACGCGGTTCCCGCCTGTATTCCAGCGTCCGAAGAGATAGCGCGTCCCGGCCTTGACGAACGACACTGGCGGCTCGATTGTGTGGATGCTGCGATCCGGCCAGTCGAAGGTCACTGGCGTTGAGTAGGGCACCCTGTCCACCAGAATCTCCAAGCCGGGCGGATTGCTAGAAATCGTCAGTTTCTCTGGCACCTGGCCGTACAGCCTCGCCACCCCGTCAATGTCGCCGGCAGACAGCCCTGCGCCGGGAATATCAATTCCGGGAGGGATCGTCTCCATCACGAATCCACCGTTGGCAGTCGCTGTCAGAGCGTCGTAGTGCATCACGGACGCAAAATCGTAGAACCCGCTGCCGGGATGTTCCGCCCGGTACCAATCGTCCAAGGCCCGGTCGAGGTTCTCGGGTAGCAGAGAGATGTACTGCCAGCGGTCCTTGCGCTGGTGCTCGTGCCACAGGCCGATCGCATGGCCGATTTCGTGTGTGACAGCGTGCGCGGAACAACCTCCCGGCGGCAAGGCGATCTCCTGCTCCCCGCCGACCATGCCGACCCTGGACCGGCAGTTGCCCCCGGCGACGCTTCGGAACCGAACGTAGTTCGGCTCCGCAGTCCTCGCCACCAGCGAGATCACCGTCTTGTCATTCCATTCCGCGATGGCCGCTTCGACATGCTGGCGCTGTCGTTCCGAGAGGTCACCGTCCAGCAGGTAGGGAACGGTCCCACCCGGCCAAAGTTGGTCCGCGTCGGCCGGCGCTATGTTGCGCCGCTCTAGCCCGGACGGCCCGCCTCGTCCGGAGCGGCCCGCACTGGCCGGCACGGCTTCGATGTCGCTAGCCGGTCCTAGAATCATGTCCCCGGCATGGACGGCCATGCCCTCCACCACCACGTAGGACAGTTCCCTTCCGCGGAAGATCGCCGTCCTCAATCCTTGGGATAAGCGATCGCTCGAGGCGGTTTGGGTCGATTCTCCCGCCACGGGCGTTTCCGGCGGCAGATCTGGCGTCGGCGCACCTTGCGCCCACACGGATACCATGACCGCGCAAAGCAACGCACGGCTCAAACCACCCCGCATCACAACATCCAAAGAGTGTATCAAGGAGCACGACTGAAAAGTTAAAACATCAATCTATTGAATGTTTTACGCTTCCTCAATTGAGCCAAGCTCACAAGGTGGGGTGTTCCATGTAAAGCTCGACCGACAGGCCGATGGGCAGGAAACCACAGAACTATCTCGGAAACGTTGCGGCCGACACTGCTTCCGAGTATCAGAAGCACGGAATCCACGCTAAGAGGGAATGAGAGGCAAATCGTCTGCGCTCGACGGTGACCATGCCGCGCACGTCGCTAGAGACGCTGGCCGATTCATCGGTGCAGAGCGTAGTGCAGTCCAAAGCGGACGCACTTCGAATTCAGAGGTCGCTAGGCTTCAGCCCTGTCCGCCTAGCGATTCTTGCTAGCATGCGGGGACCGATTTCTTCGCGGTCATGAAATACAAATACAAAATCGGGTGCATTGTCTCGTGTCAAGACCCGGTGAGACCCAGAGACACGCTTGACTCTCCACCCGATGCGTTCAAGCGCGGCAAGTACCCGGCGTGCTCGAGTACTGCGCCACGCACTCATGCGGCAGCAAACCGGATTTCAATGGATTGAAGAGCCTCATCGCCAGCCTCGATTCGTTCCGCCAGGACCCGAAGTGCCAGCGCCTCAGCCTTGCCGATCGCGTCAGCCCGGGTCTGGCCATACTTCATCACGCCGGGCAGGCCGACCACTTCGGCGATCCAGCGCCCGTCTTCCTCTCGTTCCGTTTCGATTGTGAAGCGCATACCGTACCCATCTAATTCTAGGGGCTTATAGACGAGAGTGCCGAGTCAGGCAGCTTCCGCATACGGTTCTGGAGCGACGCACGGCCCAACGGCCCACGTTTGCGCTCCGGCGGCGATAACCCCGGCCGCCAAGATGTTCAGCGCGGCATTGACATCCCGATCCGCGACCAAGCCGCAGCTCACGCAGCGGTAGGTCTCCGACTTACCCGGATGGTTCCGGGCACCGCACCGACTGCACTGCTGGGACGTGTACTGCGGGTTCACTTCTACGAACTCTCGACCGGCCCACTCTGCCTTTTCCCTGAGTTGCGACCGTAGAAGTGACCAATTCTGCGCCAAGACCTCCCGGTTGAGCCCGGCCTTGGCCTTAACCTGCGAGCCCGGCTCCGCCGCCGTCCCCTTGGCCGAGCGAGTCATGTTCTTGGTGCGCAGCTTCTCGACCGCGATCAGCCCGTGCTGGCGGATGATCTCGGTCGTGGCCCGGTGACAGGCGTTGCGTTCCCGCACGTGCTCCTTGCGCGCCTGCCGCGCCAAGGCTGCCCGGCGCTTGCCACGGTTGCGGCTGCCCTGCCGGCAGCGCGCCAGCGCCCGCTGCAACTTGCGCTGCCGCTTGCGATTGCGCCGAGCGCGCGCGTAGCGCCTGCCGTCCGAGCAGGTCATGCGTTTACGGACGCCCAGGTCGATGCCCACCGCCGTGACCGACGCTGGCAGCGCTTGCCGTTCGACCTCGTACACCAGCGACGCTTCCCACTTGCGGCCGCGCTTGGTCAGCCGGACCGCCTTCAGCGGCGCGTCCAGCGGCAGGCACCGCCCGCTGTAGGCCCGCAGGCGCGGAAACCCCTTCACGTGAATCAGGTAGTGCCCGTTCTGGCAGCGCACCATGCCGTTGTGCGGGTCCGCCACGTCGATCGTCACACAGCGGCGGATGGAGCGGAATCTGGGGAAGCCGGGAGCCTCGCCCGCCCGTAGGCGCCGAAAGAACGCCTGGAAGGCGTGGTCCAGCCGCCGCAGCATGCCGCGGCTGGCCCCGAGCGCAAGCTCGCCCAAGCCGTGCTCGTTGGCTGCCCGCAGCTGCGTCAGCCATTTGCACTGGTCGTAGAAGCTGAGCGACTCCTTGCGTTCCTGGTAGGCCGTCTTGCGGCGCTCCAGCGCCTGATTGTAGAGCCAGTTCAAACGCCCTAGGAGCGACTCCATCATGGCGTACCCTCCCGGGCTTAGCTTCAGCCGAACCAAGAATGTAGCAGGGGCTGTCATCTACGATTGTTCTATTTTGATCCTAACATATTCGCTATGCACTCATAAACAGGACATAGAATCCCTCACATGGTTTCGGCACTCACATCTGTAATTCCCTAATTTTACGCAGTCAAGCGCCGATAACGCTTCGGCCAGTCCATCGGAACCTATTCGGCCGAGATTCGAACAGGCAGACAGGGCAACCCACCAACGCTTTGCCGCTGATCTCAGTGATCGTCTTGTCGTAGACCTTACTCACCTCGGTCTCGAGCCGTACGACCTACCGCGCACTCCTGCATCCTACTGGTGGTCATTGACGCTACGCCGCTATGACGAAACGGAGATGATCCGAAGCGCGAAGACGGACAAGCACGAGTACAATTCGCACTTCAACCGTTCTAAGTGTGACAATCAAGGCGGTGGGCATGCGATTCAGGTTGGGAGGTTCGGCTGCGCTCGGCACGGCCATCGCTGCGCTGGCCGTGGTGCCTTGGGTGTCGGCCGCCCCTGTCTCAGACGGTCTTGCCCTCTGCGATGCGCAGCGTAGTGCTCAGGAAACGCTCTTCTTGCGCCAGCAACGCGTCCTGCACAGTCCCGGTCTGGAGCGATCGCACACGCATGCGTTGAAGTCGTCGGGCAAGCTCTCTCACCTGTCCCCGCCGGTCTTCGCGCCACGCGCGCGCTCGCAAGACGCTCCGCCCGTTCCCACGTCCGTGGGCGAGATCGCCATCATCGAAGCCACACCCGAAATCGTGTCACCGCCGAATCAGTTTGATTTGGTGGGACGCAGAATCTCGATCACACCGACTGACGGGGGTTTCCAGGTACTGTCGGAGGACGCGAGTTCGCTGCCACCCATCGGCACCGCTGGAGTGTTGCTCGATCTGGGTGACGACGACGCTGCCAGGATCGAGCTGCCGTTCGAGTTCACGTACTACGGAGAGACCTACCCCGGCGCCTACGTCCATTCCGATGGAAACCTGACGTTCGCCGCGCCCGAAGCCAGTTCCAACTACCGCACCTACGCGCGAGCGGCAGGCGGGCCGCCTCGCGTCGCCCCGCTCTTCGAGGACATGGACCCAAGCGTGGCCGGAGAAATCCGCTACGCCGCCATGCCCGACCGCGTGGTCGTGACTTGGCACAATGTCCCGCTCTGGGCGGAAACCGGCGTCGGCAAGCTCCAGACGTTTCAGCTGACCCTAGGCGCGGACAACTCGATCGAGTTCCGCTACGGCGATGTCGACCTGCCGGCGGCGATCGTCGGGGTGTTCCCGGGAGACGTGACGCGCCCCGCCCTGGCGGTCGATTGGAGCGCAACGGCATCGAGCGCGGTCGACGAGGCCGGAATCTTGGCCGAAGTCTTCACCTCGACCACAACGATCGACGAGTTCGCCGCGTTTCACAAGTTCTTCCGCACCCAAGACGACGCCTACGACTCGGTGATCCTATTCAACGACATCGGCCTTCAGGCGAGCCAGTTTTCGTTGGCGCATGCCTACACAGTGCGCAACCAGGTGACGGGCATAGGCAAGACCGTCTTTAACGCGGGTCCGTACTTCGGTTCGCCGCGGCGGACGGGGTCCTTCGTGAACATGGGGCCAATCTCCGCATACCCGGACAACCCCTTGGAACCCATCCCGTACCGTCCCGACAGCTCGTTGCTGACGGTTCTGGCACACGAGATCGGGCACAGGTTCCTAGCAAGCGCAGTGTTCAAGGATCCGGAAACCGGTCACTTCAACCCGACGACGCTCGGGCGCCAGCTAAACCACTGGAGCTTCTACTTCAACACGGACGCGTCGGTGCTCGAGGGCAACGCCATCCGCGATCACGGGCCCGAATCGAATCCCCGTTTCGAGACCTTCGCCGCGTCTCAAACCTACAGTTCCTTGGACAAGTACCTGATGGGCTTGTTCGATCCAGACGAGGTCAGGCCCTCGTTTCTCGTCGAAAATTCTTCGTTCTCCTCCAGTGCAGCTCGTTCCCGCTCACCGGAAGTTGGGGTAACGTTCAACGGCGTGCGCAAAGAGGTCCGCATCGAGGACATCGTCGCCGCGCACGGCGATCGCAGGCCGGACACTTCGGTCTCGCAGCGGCACTTCCGCTATGCGTTCGTGCTGGTCGTGGATCAGGGGGCGACCCCCTCCCCGGACAGCCTCAACCGGCTGGAGAGATTGCGCCGCCTCTGGCGCGGCTATTTCATCGCGCACTTGGACGACCGCGCCACGATAGCCACCGACCTGGTGCGAATGCTCCACATCTCGACGTGGCCCGCCGGCGGCGTGATTGCTGAAGGCAGCGGCAAGGCGCGAATTGAAATCGCCGAAGCGCGGCAGACCGACCTGACGGTCACGCTAACCCTTGGCGACGCGATCGCCTCGGTGCCGGAAACGGTGACGATCCCGGCGGGACAGCTGTCTGCCGAATTCGACGTGAGCGGGCTCGAAGCCGGCGTGACCTCATTGGACGCCGAGGCATCCGAACTTGGCTATGACCAGCCCAGAACTCGGTTGAGGGTGCGCGCCGATCTCACGGGCATGGAGCTTCAGCGGATGCACCCGCCCGAACTATTCGGCTTGACCGGGAGCGAGCTGAGGTTTCCGCTGGGCTATCTGCTGCAGGACGAAAATCACGTGCGGTACAGCGGTGTCGAGCTGGAATTCTTAGCTGACGGAGACGACAGCCCGATCATCGCAACTCCGACAACGGACGCATTCGGCGAGGTGTCGGTGAACTGGCAGTTGGGAACGACGCCGGTCGACGCGCAGTACGTGGCACGGCTGAAGGATGCCCCCGATGTGGCGATTTCGACCAGGGTCCGGTCCACTCCCGGACCGCCAACGCTCGAGGCTTCCGGGGCGGTCAATGCCGCCAGCCAGGCGCCTGCCCCCCCGGGGGGTGGATTCGCGCCGGGCAGCTTGGTCACGCTGCATGGTTCGGAATTCGCCTTTGACGAACTCGAAGCCAAGCCTGACACGGCATCCGATGGCCCTGCCCTGCCCGACCGCCTAGAGGTCACTCGCGTACATGTCAATGGTGTCGGCGCGCCTCTACTGCGGGTGTCGCCTTCACGGGTGACGTTCCAGCTGCCGTTCTCGGCGGAAGCCCCAACGGTAAGCCTCGTCGTGGCAACGCCGTACGGACGCAGTGCCAGTGTCGCGATGCCAGTGAGCGCTGTCCAGCCCGGAATCTTCCCAGACCGCGTCAGTGGGTTCGAGAGCGACTCTGGCGCCTCCACATCGCAAACCGAGGCGGTTCCGCGCGCGGGCGGAATGTTGGCCGTCCATTGCACGGGCTTGGGGGCAGTCAGCCCGGCAGGCAGGACCGGTCGGCCAGCAGACGGCGAGACGCCCCAACTGGTGGTCGCGACGACGGAGGCGTGGGTCGACAACCGCCGGGTCGATGTCACTTCCAGCGGTCTGTCAACATCCGAAGCCGGGGTCTACGTGGTCATCGTGAATCTGCCTGCAGATCTCGAGGCCGGCCAGCACGCGATCCAGATCGCGGCAGGCGGCGTTAGGAGCAACACGGTAGCCTTTCAGTCGGAGTAATGTGCGCGGTACTGTTGATGCGCACGCATTGGCGGACTGAGTAGTCCCGATTCATCCAGCTGATCCTATCTGGCCGTACAAACACACTACGGCGAGTGAGGGGAGTAATCGGTGCGGCATTGGGAACGAGCTGACCAAGAGTTTCAACCGGCCAATATCGAGCTCTTCATTGGGGCGCTAGTGGCCCGTGCCGTGAGAGAGTGACCGGGACGCTGTTCCGTCCTGGGTTCATCGAGCGTCGTCTTGGCGAAGCGTTCAAAGAATATCCGGCGGTGCTTACGGAGGGACTGCGTCCGTGCAGCAAGCCGACTCTCGCACAGTCCACCTGCGCACAGGGCTACTTGACATTGACGGCACCTGAGATGCCCCAATGGGTCATTGCGGTCGGGCAGTCCGGGCCTGTCATCTTGGACGAGGTCCACCGTGGTCCGGAGCAATTTCGGGCCATCAAGCTCGCCGTCGACCATCGGCGGGTGCCAGGACTCTAACTCGTGACAGGCTCATCAAACATGCCGCTGGGCCCGCAGTTGTCGGCGTCATTGGCAGGACGCCGACCGATCGTTCGATCGCACCCATTGGCGATAGCGCGAGCCGGTCTCGAGGGCGATTGATCGCCGCGAAGCACTGTCACGGTTCCTCACCGCATTGTTGGGTGAGACGTGTCAAGTCTGGCAGACCTAGTGACTTGGGACGGAGGTCATCGAAAACGCTCTCGAACTCGAATGAAGGGGCAGCGATGCCTACGAGCAGACCCGAGTCAACCTCAACGGCGCTTCGGAGCGCGGCAGCTGCAGTGTGCCGTTGCACCATCCTTTCCGGCCCCACCCAAGACGCCCTCGCTGCCGCAATAGGCAATATGAGCTGCGCGGTTGGCAGGCGAGCCAAGCTGCTGCTGTATCTGCTGGCAACCCACACTTCCGGTGGTCTGACGGACCGATCGAAACCGCAAGCGTGCTGGCAAGTTGGCTTGGCGTGTCCCCCGACACGGGCTATGGTAGAAGCTGAGCTATGGCCAAGCGCCGCCTACCCACCGGTATACAGGCGTTTCGCGAGATCCGCGAAAGCGACTGCTACTACATCGACAAGACGGACTACGCGCTGCGGCTGGTCGAAGGGGGCAAGCACTATTTCCTTTCGCGTCCCCGCCGCTTCGGCAAGAGCCTGTTCTTGGACACATTGAAGGAACTCTTTCAGGGTAGCCAGAGCCTCTTCATAGGCTTAGAGGCGCACGACCGGTGGGACTGGTCCGTGCGCCATCCGGTTGTGCGCCTAGACTTTGGTGGCCTCAATGCGACCAAGCCCGGTGACTTGGAAGAAGACGTACTAGCACAGTTGTTGAATCTAGAGACCACAGCTGGTGCGCAGGCGCGCCACAGGTCCGGGCCCCGCCGCTTGGAAGATCTGATCCGCACCTTGCATCGCGACAGCGGCCAGCGAGTTTGCGTTTTGGTTGACGAGTACGACAAGCCGATCCTCGACGCGTTGAGGAATCCGGAACTGGCACGCTCCAACCGCGACTATCTGCGCGGGCTGTACGGGATGATCAAGTCTTGTGACGATCACATCCGCTTCAGCTTCCTTACTGGCGTAAGCAAGTTCTCCAAGGTGAGCCTTTTTTCAGGCCTCAACAATCTGCGCGATATCACCTTGAACCCGGCCTACTCTGCCATCTGCGGCTACACGGACTCTGACATCGACACTGTGTTCGCAGCCGAGCTGCCGGGCTTGGACCGTGAGCAAGTTCGCGAGTGGTACAACGGCTACAGCTGGGGCGGCGAGCAGAAGGTCTATAACCCCTTCGACGTCTTGCTCCTGTTTGCCGAGCGCGAATTCAATGCTTGGTGGTTTGAGACCGGCACACCGACTTTCCTGACACAGCTGCTGACCGAGCGCTGCGTCCCCGCTGACCGACTGGACGGATTGCAGGCCAGCCAGGCCTTGCTCAGCACATTTGACGTGGGCAGCATCGCCCCGGAGGCTCTGCTGTTCCAGACCGGCTACCTGACCATCGGCGGGCGGGAACGCGGTGACGATGGTGTCGAGTACTTTCGCTTGGTGTATCCCAACCGCGAGGTGCGCCAGAGCCTGAACTTAAGCCTGCTGAACTATATCACCGGAGACCCGAGTCGGAGGGAAGCGCAGAGTCGGGACCTGCAGGGGCTACTGCAGATGGGCGACATGGACGGGCTGGAGAGCTGGTTCCGTGCCCTGTTCGCCGGCATTCCGTACCACTGGCACAGTCGCAATGCGATCGCGGACTACGAGGGCTACTACGCAAGCGTGTTCTATAGCTTCTTCGTCGGAACTGGCGCGACGGTAACGACGGAGGACAGCGGCAGCGCGGGGCGGGCGGACCTAGCGGTGCAGACCGCCGGCAGAATGTACTTGTTCGAGTTCAAGGTCTTCGCGGCATCGCAGCGGGGCGCCGCGATGCGGCAGCTAAAGGAGCGGAACTATGCGGCCAAGTACCGCCGCAGCGGGCTGCCGGTCCATTTGGTGGGCGTGGAGTTCAACGCTCAGACTCGCAACGTGGAAGTGTTCGAGAGCGCACTTGCCTGAGCGGCAAGCCGCCACTCCCAAGATCACGCTACAGCGCAATTCGACGCTTCGGTGATCCAGGCCAGATCGCTATGGGAACTTGCGGGTCAAACTGGCATTTCGTGTCTTGCCTCTGCCCGTGCAGGGAGGGCAGATTTCCATTGGGAGCTAGTGTTCCGTCAACAGGATGTTTCAAGGGAGCAGTCCTCGCGGGCGTGACGAAGAAGGATGCGCGAGCAAGAAGTACACCGTTCGACTCACAGATGAGGAGTGCCGGATGCACGACCAAATGATCAACGGGCTGATCGGTCGAATCTGTCCTTGCGGGGGCGTTCGCCATGCGTTTCTGTCTTGGGGGCCGAGCCGCGATCGGTGGCATGGGGTTTTTCAGATCGGCTGACCTAGATGGCCGCCTCGTACGCTATCATATACACATGAAGCGCACAAATCTTGTGCTCGATGAGGAACTCTTAGAGGAAGCGGTTCGAGTGCTTGGGGTCAAGACATACTCTGCGACGGTGAACCTGGCGCTGAAAGAGGCCTTGCGCATGAGGCGGATTCAAGGCTTAGCTGATCACATCGGCAACGTCGAATGGCTCGGCGATCTTTCCAAGATGCGCGCCGATTCCGGTGGCTAGCTTGGATTGGGCTGTCCGATGATCCTCGTCGACACCTCCGTGTGGATCGAGATGTTTGCCGGTCGGGTCCAAGCTCGTCCCGAGGACTTCCTGGGTATGGCGACTTGCGGGCCGTCATCCAAGAAGTAGTTCAGGGCCTGCGGCCCGGATCGCAAACGCACTTGATTCGCTGGCAACTGCTAGGCCTGCCCCGCCTCGGCGATCCGGTCACAGTTGAGGTCTTCCTGGAGGCTGCCGACCTGTACGCTGCATCTAGGCGGCGTGGGATCACGATTCGCTCGTCCGTTGACTGCCTGATCGCGGCCATTGCGATCCGGCACAAGACTCCTGTGTGGCATCTCGACCGTGACTTTGAGCGGATCGCGACCTTCACTGAGCTAGAGATCTGGAGTCCGGACCCCGACGCATTGGTATAGCCGGATTTACGGCCCAATAGACCAGCGTGGCAGGCCTGAGCGGCGATCGGCGTCTGCAAGCTGTGCAAGGGCAGTCGCTTGAGGCGATGGACTGTCTAACTGGACAAGACCGGACAGCGATCGCTTTAGCCGGAGTCGGTCAATGGTCGGTACCGGCAGGCTATGCAGGACGACCGAGCGTCTAGGAAGAACAGGCCTACGGCGCGCTCTCGAGAGTGGGTCGTCGATGGAACCTAGTTCCTCCTTCGTTACCTGCATTAGTACTCCCTGCCTGCAAACCGAGAGCCTGAGCTTTCGCCGAGGCGTCTCGTTTGCATCGCTTCCGTATAGATCGAAGTACCGCTGGTTGGCGCTCTGTCCAAGAGACTTGGTCCAGACAGTCATGGAACGCCGCGTAGTACACCTGGGCATCAATAGCACCCTTGAGCTGTTCAGGAGCTTCATCAAAGCTGTCTCCGTAGCCGAGCAAATTGAGTCCCAGCGCTCGCGCGAGCTAGGCTGGGCCCGTACCGAACGGCATACGGGGATGCCCTGTCGGCCTCGATTTGCTGTAGTCTGAGTTCCTTCGCCGCACTCGCCTGCCGCTCCAGCCGGCGCGATCGACTAGCCCGCATCCCTCGCTTCGCCCATATCTCGGCGCACCCATTTTCGCCGCTCCTGAATCTCGAATGCTCCTGCTGGGGGATTGGGTAAACTCGTACAGGGCGCGGTCGCTAACCACTATGCCATGGCTGTATTCCACATCCGAGCTAGAGGCGATGATGGCTGATTTCGAATCCCAGCTGGTTGAGCGCAAGGGCTCTGCCAGCGACAGAAATGCAATTCGCCGCACCATTTGTGCATTCGCCAACGATCTTCCAGGCATTGGCAAGCCGGGTGTGATCTTTCTTGGGGTCAAAGACGACGGAACCTGTGCAGGATTGCAGGTGACAGACGAGCTCTTGCTCAACTTGGCGAGCATGAGGGAAGATGGCAACCTTCAACCGCTTCCTTCTCTCGAAATCGAAAAGCGTACCCTCTCAGATTGCACAGTAGTGGTGGTTCTGGTTGAGCCGACTCTTCAACCGCCCATGCGCTATAGGGGCCGGGTGTTTGTGAGGGTGGGGCCATCAACCCGACAAGCGACGCCTGACGATGAACAGCGGCTGACCGAGCGCCGCCGAGCAGGTCATCGGCCGTTCGATCACCGGCTTGCCCCGGATTCGAGTCTCGCGGACCTAGACCTAGACTATGCAAAGACCCAGTACGTTCCTCGTGCGGTTGCACAAGACATCATCGAGCAGAATCAGCGCCCCCTTGAACAGCAGCTTCGTTCCCTACGCCTTGTCAGTGGCGGCAAGGCAGCGTGGGGTGCCCTGCTTGGGATCGGACAGGACCCTCAGGGGTGGCTGCCAGGTGCATATGTACAGTTTGCACGCATGGATGGAACAGAAATCACCGACCCGATCCTTGACCGGAAGCAATTAACTGGGCGAATAGGTGACGTGCTCCATAGCCTCGACGAAATCCTAAAGCTGAACATAACAGCACGGACAGAAGTTGCCGCACACCCACAAGAGCTGAAGCAACCAGACTACCCGGTCGCAGCCCTCCAACAGCTAGTGCGGAACGCCGTGATGCACCGTAGCTACGAGAACACGAATGCCCCCGTGCGAATTTACTGGTATTCGGACCGCATTCAAATCACGAGTCCGGGCTCGCTATACGGAAAGGTCAACTCGGAGAACTTCGGAAAGGGTGACACAGACTATCGTAATCCGCTAGTGGCGGAAATCATGCACCACCTCGGCTTTGCTCAGCGCTTCGGTCTTGGCGTTCCGCTTGCTCGTCGAAAACTCGAGGAAAACGGCAATCCGGAACCCGAATTTGACTTCCAGCCCGCACACGTTGGCGTTACTGTGAGGCCCGCCCGATGAAGACGATCGCATTCTTCAACAACAAGGGCGGAGTGGGGAAGACATCACTGGTCTATCACCTCTCTTGGATGTACGCCGATCTTGGCCTCAACGTTGTGGCAGCAGATCTGGACCCCCAAGCAAACCTGACCAGCATGTTTCTAGACGACGAAAGGCTCGACGAATTGTGGTCGGAGACAAGCCCGAGGAAGACCGTTCACGGTGCACTTCAACCCCTCCTAGAGGGAACCGGTGACATCGTCGTTCCCGACCTAGAAGAACCGACCCCTGGACTTGGTCTTATCGTTGGCGATCTCTCGCTCTCGACTGCAGAGGATGAGCTCTCCAGCCAGTGGTCGGGTTGCCTAGATCGCAAGGCCCGCGCGTTCCGGGTGCTATCGGCGCTCTGGCGAATCCTAGACATGGCCGCAACCCAAACCGAGGCAACGCTTGTTCTAGTGGATGTCGGCCCAAGCCTTGGTGCGTTCAATCGCGCCGCGTTAGTGGCCGCAGACTACGTCGTGGTCCCGCTAGCACCGGACCTGTATTCACTGAAGGGTCTGCGCAACCTTGGCCCGACACTTCGCCGCTGGCAGGAGCAGTGGTCCGAGCGGCGCCCGCGCAATCCGATTCAAGACCTAGAGACGCCCGTGGGGTCGATGACTCCCATTGGATACGTGCTCATGCAGCACGCCGTTCGCCTCGACCGGCCAGTTAAAGCGTACGCACGATGGATGGAAAGAATTCCGCGTATCTATGCTCAAGCCGTCAAGGATTCGCCAGATCCAATGAGCATGACTACTGAGTCCGACCCCGATTGCCTTGCCACCCTGAAACACTTCCGAAGCCTAATGCCACTGGCTCAAGAGGCACGCAAGCCAATGTTTGCTCTCAAGCCGGCGGATGGGGCGATCGGTGGCCATTCCAACGCAGTCAGCTCTTGCTACCGTGACTTCCGCGAACTCGCAGTTGCCATTGCCGAGCGTGCAGGAGTTCCACTACCGTGACCCGCAAGACCCGCATCACGACTCTTGGATTCCTCGAAAAAGGGAAACCCGTCAATCGACGATTGGACACTTAGGACTGGCGAAGTGTACTGGAGCACAGAGTTCGCCAGTGGCCTTGTATCGTGATCATGGAAAGTTTCCCGCTCCGCGTTCCACCTGGTCTAGGGAGCACCCGCGCGCCTCAGCTCATTGAGCCTCGTCCGAATGTCTTTGGCAACCTCCGCAACCTCCCTTGCAATCGGGGCCGTGATGCCCAACTCTTGGCGCAGCGCAACGGCAAAGGGATTCAGCAGATCTGCCGCTGGTGTCCCCTCGATTAAGTCCAGCACGCGCTTGGGTCCAAGACGAATCGTGAACGCAAGCAACGCCTCGATGCAAATGAGTGGCACTTCCGATAGCGCGGGAAGCAGCTCCAGAGCTGCCGCAAGTTCACGCTCGCACGCATCCTCACGTCCGGTCGTCAAGTAGACTTCGGCCCGAAGCAGGTAGGCCGACAGCCGATCCTTGGCATCCATTGCCGCGGAGTTCCGAAGTGCATCGTGGATGCTGGCGAGAGCCGCTTCTAGCCTACCGATGCGAATCTCTAGCC
Organism: Bryobacterales bacterium; assembly: GCA_965207255.1. Lineage (GTDB taxonomy): Bacteria > Acidobacteriota > Terriglobia > Bryobacterales > UBA6623 > VXMF01. The sequence continues at coordinate 6,948,127 of OZ242276.1, forward strand.
GTGCTCTCTCGAGCAATGCACCAGAGACCCTCTCGACAACTTCGGAGGATTGGCTCTCACCGAATCGACCCACAAGGGACTCGAAGGTCGCGAGTGCTTCTTCGACACGACCCAAGGTAGACAGAATGACGGCCTTGCGCGTGAGTGCATGCGCAGCCAGATCGATCAGATCAGGCACGTTGCTCGATGTCGGCATCTGGACAACTTGGTCGTATTCCCTTAGTGCCAGCTCAGAGCTGTCGAGCGATTCCAGCACCGCTGCCTTGTTGAAGAGCGCCTTAGCCAAGCCTTCGGCAGTCTCGTCTGACCCGAAGCGGGCAAATCGATCAATAGCGTCGTCAAAGCACGCTAGAGCATCTTCCAGCTGACCCGAAATACAGCAGGAGGCACCCTTGCTCACCATGACCCGAGCAACCAATCCAAGTGTCGCGGAGGAATCACTGTCCCCGAAACGGCGGATCGCTGAGTCATATACAAGTCGAGCTTGGATTTGGTCGATTTCGTCAAGCAGGAGACCGCTCCCGTGAAACGCCGACACCACATAGCATTCGATTCCATGTGAGCGATCCCCTTCGAATCGCTCGACGAGTTCGCTGTATGCTGCAAGTGCGTCCTTCGGACGACCCAACGCACCAAGTGCGGTGGCCTTGTGGTAAAGCGCCGCGGCCTGTTGCTCGGCGACACGCAAAGTGCAAGTCAGACCAATTCGGCCCAAGAGAGCGTCACAAGCCTCGAGAATTATCTCGTTGCTGCGCCCCAATTGAACCAAGACAGAAATCCGACCCTGACCAGCTTTCGCCGCTTCCTCCAGTAGCGGACCGAATTCGCTGTCGCTATAGGACGACCAAGTCTCCGAGAACAGATGTGAGGCTTCCGTCAGACGGCCAAGCACGACCAGAGCCTCAGCTCGCAGATTGCGAGAGGTCGCGAGAACTTGCAACTCCGGCAGGGATGCATTGGAAGGGACCAAGGATTCGATCGCCTCGCAGGCTTCGAGGACTCGATCCCAAGCTTCGGACTCCATCGATTCATTGATTGTCGCCAGCAACTTTTCGAGTTCCGACAAGTCCTGCTGGCCGCAATCAATCTGCGGAACACCAGGTTCGTTCGCTTCCAGCTCTTTCCGGAATTGCCGGAGGATCCTAAGCTCGACAGGTTCTGACGTTCCCGCTAGCCCCTCGATGTGGGCCCTAAGCTCGGTTCTGGAATAGAACGATCGCATGAAGTGAACAAGTGCCTCGACAAGTCGGTCCGATCCTCTACCCGTGCGCAACAGGTAGTAGATGTTGTACATCCGCTCGGCGACGAAGTACTGCTTACGCCGCGGCCCGCCGCCTGCTATCAGCACCGCGCCGCGGGCAACGAGTCGGCCCAGTACCGCACTGCAGTTGCTGGTCGGCAAGCGGGCTAGCTCTGAAACCTCCCGCGCCGTCGCGGGCTTCCATAACCGGGCTAGCGCCAAGTACACCCTGCGGTCTTGGACGCCGAGCGAATCGAGATGGCTCTTAAAGTACTCCGTGTGCTCATCGACCAGCCGCAGCAAGTTGTCCATTAGTGCTCCGAATGAGAGCGTGGACCCGAACCGCGCAACGATCGCGAGCAGGCGAGGATTGCCGCCGGTGAGGATCTCCAAGGACCGCACGACATTGCGCTCTGGGTCCCTGTTGGACACGGCCTTCCATAAGACCGCGCACGCGTCGGTATCCAGACGCTTCAGCTCCTGCACGTTAAGCAGGTCGTACATCGCCCTGCCGTAGCGATCGATCTCCTCGAACCTGCTTGTGGCGCTCGCTAGAAGGAAAATCCGCTTCTCGTTTTGGAGCGTGTGGCGCAGTTGCCACCCGACATCAGGATCGTTGATGTCGTCAAACAGCATGTTGAGGCTTTCGACGATCAGCAACAGCCGCTTGTCTTCCCGCCTGGCAAAGTCGAGAACCGCTCCAAGGCACCGGACTGCCAGCCTCTGGTCGTCTTGTTCATTCCGAACCTCTGCCAGTGCCCGGGCCAAGTCTGTGCGTCCATCTAGTTGCGGTGCTTGGTTCGCGAGGTGCGCTAGGCACTGCATCCAGAACTCACCGCAGGTTGCAATCTCGTAGCTCTCTTCCGGGAAGATGACGGGAAGCCAAGCCGCTCTGAGTTCGGGGTCTCGCCTTGCCTCGACGGCGACTCGCAAGAGCAAGGTCGTCTTGCCGGTGCCGCGAGGGCCTACTACGAGTTGGTGCGGATTCGAACTGCCTGTGCTCTCACGCAGCGTCTCGACCAGCATTGCGAATTCGGCAACTCGAACACAGAACGAATCCACAAGTTCTTGGTCGGTCAGAAAACCGGGGTTGAACTTCATCGCGGGACCAGCCATCGGGACCACCTCCCTAGAACCCGCTCTCCTGAAGCGGCGTGGGAGCCAGGCTGAGCGACGCTCGCTGCCAATCCTCCAAAAGACCGGATTCGAAGCGGTACCCACCCTCGCTCCTTGCTAGGTATCCGTCATGCTCCAACACTTCCAAGACAAGTGGCATGGTGGTTTCGCCGCCCTCATCGAAAGTTCGAAGCTCGTGTTCGTAGTCGAGCCGATCTTCGGAAGTCCAAATGCCCGACCTCGCCGTACGAGCTAGAACTTCCAGTGCTACCGGATAGCCGACTGGCCCGAGGATCAGCTTCAGACGGTCTTCGTAGTGATCCATCTTGATCCGTCCTCTCGTGCCGAGCATGTCGTTGTGGTACGCACCCTCGGCATCCTTGAGCGAGGCTTTGGTCCGGCCCGCAAGCCGCAACTGCCGCTGCACGGCGTCGAAGTACTGTTGAACGTGGTGAGGAATACACGACCGCAGCCGCTGGCACATTGCACGCCGGACTTCAGAGGAGAGGTCCAGACCGTAGGAACCCGCGAGTTCGGCGAGGCAGTCAGACGCCGTCTTGGGGGACCACGGAGGCAACTCGTACGCCAAGAAGACATTCATGGTCGCGGACAGGCCAGCCTGCTTGAGGATCGGCTGCAGGCCCACGCTGCCAAGCACGGTTACGGTGATTCGTTCTCTATGCGTTTGACAGTTTCGGCGGAGCCACGCCATGAACTCACGGGCCTGCTCGACACGTTCTCTAGACATCTGGTAGTCATCGTCCTTGAGGACGTGATTGATCAAGAGCGACAATTCATCGATGGCAATTACAACTTGACTGCCGCTCTTGCTTGCGATCGCCTCCAAGACCGCATCGCCTTTGTCCTTCCAGTTGCCACTGTGGATTTGAGCCCGAAGGGCAAACCTGATGTCTTCGTAGCTCGCCTCTGCCTCGATTTGTCCCAAGCTGTCTCCGAGCCACCCCGCGACCCTCTGCCAAAGACCCGCAGACCGCCTCGCTTCAGAAACAATCTTCACGACGGCGTCGGCCGGTCCGCTAGCATCTTCCAGATCGACAAAGAGTGGCGAAATGCCTTCCTCGGCCTTCAATCTCCGCAGCGACTCGCGCACCAAGCTCGTCTTCCCCATCCTGCGCTGCCCGGTGAGCAAGATGTTCGTGCCATCTAGCACCGCGTCGCGCAAGACCAGCAAGTCGTCGTGACGGTCGAAGAAGCGGTCTCCGTCGACCCAGTTCCCAACAGTCTTTTTCAGCATCTCTACCTCCCCCCGGCTTGTTTGCCAACTTTCCTATTGCCAATATTTTTATTGCCAATTCAATTATTGGCAATTCGGGCTCGAGTTGTCAAGTCGGTGTCAAAGGGCACTTCGTAATCAAGTCTGAATCTCGTCCACTGTGGGACGTCCGCGTGCGCGGCCAACGTTAATCAAGTCATGGACGCGGGTGAGACGAAAGTTGAAGTAGGTTGTGCAGGTGGGGAGCACAAACTCGCACGGCAGATTGGCATCCTAGGGCTTCGAAACCAAATCGGCGAGTCAGGCTGCGCATCAACTCGGCACTGGGTTGCCATTTATCGGCAGGCGATTGGGCCCTTTAAGGCTTGCGCCTAGCTGCTGAATCGCTCGTTCCATCGCAGATACTCTTGCATCTCCCGCAAAGCATCTGTAAGAGACATTCGACTTGCGGAAGGCTTCACTTCTGCATGATACGGGTTACAATCTAGCGGTTCTGCAGTAACCTCCCATCCAATATTCCGAACCCTCCAACCGAGCAGACGAGCCAACCATAGAACACGCCGGGAGGTGTTCGCTGCGTTGCGAGGTTGTCGTGATGCGTGGTCAAGAATTGGCAACTTGAGGCAGTCAGTCGATCTACTGACACTCTGCACTTGTTCTTCGGTGGAGTGAACAGCGCCTTGACAGTACTTAGTGGTGGAGGTTGGCGTGTCTCTATAGACTTGCGCAAGCGCCTCGCTTGGGTTCCGCTGAAGACGCCCCGCCCGAGATCCTCTGTGTCGCCGATCATTTAGTCTAGCCATGCGTGGCTGTGCGTAGCAGAGTGGAGATTTGTTGGAAGAACTGGGAGTTGGGAATCTTCTCGACCTCAATGTTCCGATAGTGTCCTTGGAGAGCGTACTCTTTGTGGCTCACGTTGAAAATGCCGGTCTTGTCTTCACAGCATGTGAGAACAAAGATAAATGCTCTGTTCCCAATCTGGATCGAAACGCTGCCGTCCTCATCAGGTGTCACGCTTGGAATAGGAAGGCTTTCGATCTTTGAAAGGGATCGGATGAAAGCACTTGCGTAGGAAACCGATACAAGCCCAGGACGCTGCGCGCCTATGTCGTCTGCCTCTTCGCTCACCTGGTCTAATTCCCGAGATGCAGCTTCCATCCACATGCGTGACATGCGTGTCGGAGTCAACAAAGAAGCGCTGATGAACCTCTTGGACTGAATTCGGTGATCACGATGCAGACGTGCCAGAAGTTTCTGTTGAAGTACTTCCTCTGAAGAAGAGGACTGCGGTATCGTTGTCGGGCTCACCCAGAAGTGTCCAGTCCTTTGCGAAACAAGAGGATCAGCCTGCAACTTTCGCCAGTCGAATCTTGCGAACGTTGCAGTGTCTCGACGACTGCCGATACGAATTAGGTTGCTCATCCGGGATTCTCCATAGATTGAATCGATGCTCCCAACCAGATGTGGATTGCTTTCGCAGTTTCTAGATTGAAGAGCATCTGAGCCTGGAATTCCCGAACAATCACGATAGGGGCGTTGCGATCTGCTGGCTCCTCTCTCAGACTTCCAGCTTCTTCGTCTGCGACCACCAGCTTTTTCTCGGGACGACCAAGATACTGCGAGTACACTCCCATAGTGATCAAGCCACTTGGGGTTGACCCGCCCTCACAGCCTTCGCAGAAAATTACACGAAATTCCGGTGCTTGCGTTTCTTTGATGACAGGCAGTGTGTCTGAATTGAACGAAAAGCTCTCGGACGCTGACTCTGCTTGCGTGGTGCCTTCTTGATCATTCATTGTTTGCTGACCCATTGTCTTAGACGCTTTGCATGGACGAGAGTTAGGCTCTCGAACTGTGCAGAGTGTCCACGGATCGATGAGTATGCCAGATTACTCGCCGACTTGGCAACCAAACGACACTAAACGACCACCGCCTGAAAGTCGGTGGCGTCTATTGCGACCGGAAATCTTGAGCGCGGCTAGCGCAATCCAGGAGGTGTCCGGCTGAAGGCGGCTCAAGACGACTTCGCCTCGACCATGCGGAACCCTTCCGACTCTTCGCCCCACCGCTGACCCTCGATGTACTCCCGCACTGTCTGCTCGTCCACCGTCGAGCAGAAATACCCCCGCCCCCACAGGTGCTGACCCCAGCACCTCTCGGGCAGATGCGGAACTCCTCCTGCAACCGGCGCGGCGAACTCCCGTTGATGGACGGTCTTGACCTCCTGCATCTGGCCCGTCTGCCGAATCGGCCCTCCCGCAACACCTTGTGCCGAAATCTTGCGATCCACACCGAATGCTGCATGATGTCATGCTTCGTCTGCCCGCCAGTCTGGCACTTGGCCATCCTCTCAGTCTAGGCCGTGGGCCCACCCGCCCAACGGGCGGCTGGAAGCGAACCGCCCGAAAGTGGGCTTGCACCCGGCACATGGAACTCAAAGCCTGTTCAGCAGGCACGATAGGCAGAGGTTGAAGGTGATATCTGATCAACAAGTCAAAGCACCTCTCAAGCGCCGGGAGATCGTGCGAACACACCCGGGCCCAAGCCCAAGCGAAGGGCCCTTCTAGTGTGGCGGGTTGGGTGCTTTCGTACAGTCTCCCTCCCGAAGACGGTTCATCTTCAGGCTGCAAGACGCGGGCACGGCGCTATCGTCCAAGGTCTGGCGACACCCAAACTAACGCCCCATGCTGCGGCGGCAGAGCACCACGCCATGGGTTGCGACGGACAACCAGACCGCTATCGCTTCCGAAGCGGCGGAATCCCGAACTGGCGCAGCGTCCCTTCCAGCGTGGGCGGGTGCAAGCGGATGCGTTCGTCGTTCAGCAGATAAGAGAACACGTAGCCCATGCCGAGGATCAAGACTCCGATCAAGAAGCAGTAGATGATGAAGCGATCGGGATACTGGTCCCTCAGGTACCCCATGTAGAGCGGGCCGAAGATTCCGGCCGCCGACCACGCTGTCAAGATCGTTCCGTATAGCGCCGACATCCGCTTGGACCCGAACACGTCAGACACAAACGACGGCATCGTCGCGAAGCCTCCTCCGAAGCACAGCAGGATGTAGCAAACGAGCGCCGCGAAGATCCACGGATCGCGCTCCGACATCAACACGCCGAAGACTACCATCTGGCTCGCCAGCAGGATCCGAAACACCCGGGTGCGCCCGAAACGGTCAGACAGCGACGCCCAGAACAGCCTCCCCGCTCCGTTGAACAAAGAGCTGACAGCGATCAATGTCGCACCGTACTGGGCGAGCGTTTCTGGCTCCGCGAGGGGATCGCCGAGCCTCCAAACATCTTGGAACAACTGGGATTGGACGCTGATGATAGAAATCCCGGCCGAGATGTTGAAGAAGAAGACCAGCCACATGATCAAGAACTTCGAGGAGTACAGGCTCGAGGAAATCGATTCAGAATCGTCTGCCTGGAGCCCCTCGCTTGCCGGTACTTTCGTCGCTAGCTTCGGTTTCGACGCGCTGGGAGGATTCGTGATGAGCAAACTGGTGGGGATCAAGAGGCAGGCGAAGATGATCCCTAGCCCGGTGAAGACGAGAGCCAAGTCCCCGTCCATACGCGTGACAAGAAACGGCGCCAGCCCCTTGGTGAGGAGCGATGCGCCCAGTCCAAACCCCATGATGACCACGCCGGTGACCAGCCCCTTGCGTTCTGGAAACCACTTGGCCACTGTCGCCACCGGCGTCACGTAGCCGAGCCCGATCCCTGCGCCGCCGATGAACCCGTATCCGAGATAGAACAGCGCCGTCGATTCCATCTTGAGCGCCAGGCCCGCCAGGACATAGCCGACGGAGAACATGGTGCTGCCCAGGACGGCCAGCTTGCGAGGCCCGAACCGCGGCAGCGCGCGGCCTGCCCAAGCCGCTGAAATCCCTAGCGAGAAAATCGCAATGCTGAAGGCATAGGCCGTCTGCATGTACGACCAGCCCAGCTGGCTGACCAATAGCGATTGAAAGAAGCTCCAAGCGTAAACCGTTCCCAAACAGAGTTGCAGAAGCGTGCATACGACGAGGACGACACGACGACGCCCTACCATGCTCGCCGCGCTCATCGTCCGAGGGCCCCGGGCATGTCAGGACTTGGCTGAACGCCGGCTGCCCGCTCAACTTTGTCCGGATCCTTGGCTTCGGAGAAATACAGGAACAGCCGGGCGAGATGCCCGACCTCGTCATCCCGCGCCAACAGCCTCCGGCCGGCATCGTCGCCTTCGGCTCGACCGCCCGCAAGCCGGACGGCATAGGCGAGCAGATCTGCGATCGGCTTCGCAGACAGGCCCATGAGCCAGATGGCGACGAACACGCCGCCGACGAAGATGGATGTGATCAGGTACACCTGCTGGCCGATCGCCCCCTGGATCTTCAGCGATATCAAGCCCATGTCCATCCCGACATGCACGTTTCCCGAGATCCCCGCCAAGATCGGGCTGCTCACCTCCACGAAGTCACCCATCCCGGGCACCCTGCGTTCTACCGTCTCGTTGCTGCCCGTGTAGCCGGTCCTGATTTGCTCCGGAATCCCTGGCACGAACGTGTGGGCGAGGAATTCTCCCGACTCGTCGGTGATGTAGATATAGCTGATGCCCTGGATTTCGATGAACTGGTCAATCAAGGACTGCAGCACCGACAGGTCACGGTTCAAGATGATGTCCACGCTGGCGTCGGCGATCGTCTTGGCAATGCCCTTGCTGTTGGTCTCATACTCGCGCGACAGATAGCTGTCGACGGTGTTGATGCAGAGTACCGAGGTCGCGACCCCGATCAGCCCGAACAGGAAGAAGATTCCGAACAGTGTTCTCTGGAATAGTTTTTGAAGGCTCATCTTACGAGAACCTGCGCTTCCAATCGTCCAAGGGAACGAAACGCCCGCCCTCGACGACCGTGTAGTAGACCTTCTGCAGGCCCTGTCTGCGGGCGGGCCCGAACGAGACCAGCTCGCCGATGCCGAGATCGTAGTCTTCGATCGAGAAGACTGCGCGTTCCAGGTTTGCCCGTGCGGGGCTTTCGCCGAGCCCCTCGAGGATCTTGACCATCATCTTCGCGTCGAGGAAACCTTCCAAGCTGACGAAGCTCTGGGGCAGCGGGCTGTAGCTCTGCTCCAGCAGGTCTTGTGGCGGTTCCGGGTTGTATCGATTCATCAACTGGCGGTACTCCCTGATCGCCGGGATCCGAGCATCTTCGTAGCTGGGGACAACCTGCGAATTAACCAACAGGTCGGTGTAGGGGTCCCGGTCGGGACGCGCTTCGGTGATCAGCTGGAGCAGGCTCTCGCTCCCCACGAAGGACAGGTTGGCGACAGGAACGGTCAGCCCCAGATCGACGGCGTCCCGCAGGAAGGCCGCGCAAGCCGCATATGCCCCGATGCAGATCACCGCATCGGGCTTTGCGGCCTTGAGGATCTCGACCTGCCGGCCCATGCTGCTGGCGAAGCGTTGGCCGCGGCGGTATGTGGCCTCTCCCGCGATCTTTTCCCCGTGCACCTTCAGTGCCCGCCGGACCCCCTCCCAGCCGCTGCGGCCGTAGGCGTCAGCCTGGTAGAAGACGGCGATGCGCTTTCTGCCGATCGACACGAAATTGTCCACGAGGCCGGCCGTCTCTTGGCGATAGGACGCGCGCAGGTTGAACGCGAAGTCCGCATAGGGTGGGTCGCGCTGCGGCTGAGCCCCGGTGAACGGGAAGAACAAGTAGACAGATGTGTCCTGGAACTTCTTCAGCATCGGCAGCACGCGCGTCACGGTCGGCGTGCCGACATAGCCGAAAAGGGCAAACACCTTGTCTTCCAGCATCAGCGTCATCGTGTTTTGCACGGACGGATCTGGCTGGTAGCCATCGTCGTAGGTCTTCAGGACGACCTCTCGGCCGTGGACCCCGCCGGCGTTGTTGACGTGCGCGAAGTACGCGCTGGCCCCTCGATAGAGTTCGATCCCAAGGCCCCTGGAAGGCCCCGAGAACGCGGCTGACATGCCCAGAACGATTTGCTGGCCGTCCACGCCGCTTTCGTTCGCAGCCCTGCCTTTGGTTGTCATCGACTGTGCCATGATGCCTCCTCCCAAGACTGATCGGATGGCGCCTCGTCTCGTCATTCGGAACATCGGAGCTATCTGGAATTTTCTGGTCTGGAGCCGCCGCTCGCAACTGTGTCAGACCCCAGTTGCGCTCGGCCAGCGCTGCCGCCATCCGTGCCGGACGCGGCCGTCGGAGTCCGTCCAGCCGCCGCCCACACTTGTGCCCGCACTGGGCCGAGCCATTGCGTAGCGCCAAGCCCGCCTGCGCAAGTGTCCATTCTGATGGGCAGCCGCGTTCGCGATTCCCGCCGCAGCACACTTGGCGCCATGTCCATAGCTCACTAACAAGTGTAAGGAAATGCCATGGGCCATCTTATTCCATCAGCAACCATCAGCCGGTTCCGCCGACACCATCCCGCCTGCCAAGACATGCGGGAGCCGCTGCCTGCGGCAGCCGTGTCCCGGGCAGCGGGAATGCGCTGCGCTCGACTGGTTATGGCAAACACTGACAATGGCACTGCGACACGCACCACCCAGACCACCGAACAGTACCGAACGTACTACGCGACAGAACTCAACTGCGCAGCGGTTGCTGGACAGCAGCGCTCATGGTATTGCAGCACAGCTAGGGCGGTGACGCCACACCTAGCCGCCCCCAACCCGCATATTCTGGTCCCATTGGCAAGCTGACCGCTTGCGGGTAGCGGTGGCACCCCGAACACGGAACACGCCGCACCTGTTACGTCCGCGGGGTCCGCTGGGGACGCGGTCGCTCTCTGGCGGGTCAAGATACGCTGCCTGTTGTTGGAGCGCACACTGCAGCGCTTGCCGCATCGGCCTGCGCCGGGACCGGAACAGGCCTCGGAACTGCTGTCGGCGCCGGGCGTCGCAGGTTCCGGCGCAAGGCCCCTCGGTGCGCTACAATCCCGCCTTCTGCGACCGTTTCCGGCACTGCCAAGCCCGTACCAGCCAATCTCCCGCAACCCGCCATGACTACCATCGATCAGGGCCTCCGGCGCGATTCCGCCTTCAAGCTCTTAGTGCACCACCAGACCTTTATCCGCCATCTGCTGCGGACCTATCCGCTGCTCGGCATCGACGAACGCGAGGTCGAGGCGATTGACGCCGGCAACGCCAACCTCGTCGCTCCGCACGGCCAAGGGCAGCGCTTGGCCGACGCCGTCTGGCGCTTGACGCTAGCCGATGGCGAGATCGTCTACCTGCTGATCGAATGCCAAGCCGAGATCGACCCGTCCATGCCGTTCAGAATGCTGCACGCGGCGGCGGGCATGTATCTGATCCTGAGCCAGAATCCGCCGCGGGAGTCCGGCTATGCGGCGTCGTTGGTGCCGCGCGTGAAGCATCTGATCATCTACAGCGGCAAGCGACCCTGGACGGCGGCCGGCGAGGTGGGGCAGGCGATCAGGGTGCGCAGCTTGGAGGAGGAGCGGGACATCCCGAGAATGGAGTGCCCGCTGCTCGAACTGTGGTGCTGTCCGGACCCGGGCGGGGAGGAGAACCTAGCGGTGCTGCTCGGGCGCCTGCAGCGGTGTGACAGTCCCGCGGCGTTGCGGGCGGCCGCCGAGCCGCTGAACAAGTGGCCCAAGAGCGCGAGCCAAGGTGCGCTGGGCAGGGCCTTTGCGGCCTGGGTCTCGGAAGTGCTAATCCCAGATCTGGGCGTGCCGGACGCTGCCAAGAGCTATGATCTTAGAGAGGTACTCGACATGCTGGAAACCGAGAGCCTGACATGGGCGGACCGCATGCGGGCCGAGGGCCGTGACGTGGGCCGGTGTTGAATTCCGGTTTATTCTGTCGAAAATCGGGCCTTTTATCCCGGATTAAACCGCCGTCAAGAGTGATGGAAACCAGAATAATGTGAACACACACGAGCAGCCGAGCCGGGCATAACCCCTTTGGCTGGCTGACAATATCACTGCCACTGGGCAGACTCCTTTCCGGCAGTAGGGGATTAGTGCGAGAAGCAAGGAAATCCTACTGCCAGAATAATTCGGGTCCCAGCCGTTAAGATAAACCGGGCGTCAACAGCCGGCGCGAGGGCCGTGACGTGGGCCGGCGCGAGGGCCGTGACGAAGGCCGGCGCGAGGGCCGTGACGAGGGTCGGCGCGAGGGCGAGCGGAAGCTGCTCCTGCGACAGGCACGGATCCGTTTCGGCGAGGCGCTGGCGCGCAGCCTTGCCGTGAGACTGGAAGGGATTGCTGACGCAGACCGCTTGGAGGAGATCGGCGAATGGCTGCTGGTCTGCGACAGCGGAGACGCCCTACTCAGCCGGCTCGAACAGCGCTGAACGCGAGCCGGAGATGCTGGAAACCGAGAGCCTGACATGGGCGGACCGCATGCGGGCCGAGGGCCGTGACGAGGGCCGTGACGAGGGCCGTGACGAGGGTCGTGACGAGGGTCGGCGCGAGGGCGAGCGGAAGCTGCTCCTGCGACAGGCGCGGATCCGTTTCGGCGAGGCGCTGGCGCGCAGCCTTGCCGTGAGACTGGAAGGGATTGCTGACGCAGACCGCTTGGAGGAGATCGGCGAATGGCTGCTGGTCTGCGACAGCGGAGACGCCCTGCTCAGCCGGCTCGAACAGCACTGAACGCGAGCCGGAGATTGCTGAATCCGGCGCGGATTGCATATGCGCAGGCCGGGCAGGCTGTCAGTTCGGGCACTGCAAGGCTTGGTGGAAGCCGACGAGATCGATTTGCTGCACAGCCACAAGGGCGCAGCCGGATAGGCGGTGCTCTGGCTGCTGTAATGAGACCGGCAACAGTCGGTTCAAGCTCCTTGTGATGGCGTTGCGTGATGTCGCAACGAATCATCCGGGCAGTTCCTTGCAGTGCTTTGAGCGGGTCGACTCCTCCCGCCCGGCCTCTTCGCGGGCCTGCCTGCCAGATGCCTCAACTCAACCATGCAAACGGATCGCGGACTGGGCCTTTCGGAGCCATTCATCGAGCCGCGGGAGCCAGTGATCCCCAGAATCGTCAAGAGCGCAGACACCCCCTGTGTTATTGGCTGGGAGGGGCCCCGGTCACGCTCGATCGTCGCGTTACCGCTCCTTCTGATGTTCCCGGCCGCGGTTCAACTCAAAGCCGCGCGCAAGCACGTAGGCCACCAGCGCCACCACGAATACTACGAGCAACATCCAGGCGATGCCCTGAAGCGTCTCGATGACGGTTCGATAGACCTCCAGCGTCCACCGCTCCGACGTGAGGATGAGAACTTCCTCGTCCTTCTTCGGTGCCGAGACGTACCGTTCCAAGTCGGCAATGCGGACACCCCCGGAGATGCCGACCACGTATGCCGCGAACTTGATGTAGCGGTGCCACGCCCCGCTTAGCTCCTCTGCCACGATCCGGCGGAGGATTGAAGCCACGGGACGGTCGAAGAGTCGCACCACGCCGAAGGAGACCGCCAAGGCTATGAGGAACGTGACGATCAGCAGCGTGAAAAACATATTGGCGCCCGATGCTCAAGTGTACGCCCGAAACCGCCGGGCGCCAATGCTCCACGCGCGTCTCCGAACTCGCGCTGCCTCGGCCAGGCTACGCCACTGCCGATTCGAATCTCTCGATGGGCCTTGGTCTAGCGCTGGACAGGCTGGGAAAGGCGAATTGGGCACGCAGCGGGAACTTAGGTGGTAGGGGACTCTCAGACAGAAGTGCGCAGTCTTCGACATTGACACGAATTGCGCATGTCCACATTCTGTGGGGACCGAGGGTGGGCAACCGCCCGCGGCCTTGCCCGTGCGTCAATTTGCTACGGGAACGGTGGACTGGTCCTACACCAGTGTTCGTAGCGGCAGGACGTTTTCGTGCCCCCGACCACCGTTCTCTCCGCATTAAATCCTTATAGTTAGGAATTTCTGCTAAATTAATCCCTAGAAACGCTTGGAGTGGCACGTCACAAAGAGCACACTATAGACATGGACGGAGCGGAGTTCGTCAGGCGCGCCAAGCGGTGCGCGAGGAACCCCGGGCTGGAGTTCCGGTGCGAACAGTCCGAGGGCAAGGGCAGCCATGGCCACCTGTACCTCGGAGGCAAGGCGACTTTCGTCAAGCGGTCGGAGACAGGCAGGGGCTTGCTGGCCGCCATGCTCAAGGAACTGGGGATACGGAAGGAGGCATTCCAGTGAGATACGCATACCCATGCCAAATCACCCCCCATGAGGGCAACGAGCTCGTAGTGTCCTTCCCAGACGTGCCGGGGGCGCTGACAAGCGGGTACAGCCGCGCCGAGGCGCTGGAGGCGGCCGTGGAGGCTCTGTCGGTCATGCTGGCGGGATACGTGGAGGATCGCAAGGCCGTCCCGGTCCCGAGCCCGGTACTGGACGGGCAGGAGATCGTGGCGGTCGACCCGGTGACGGCGGCGAAGCTGGAACTGTATTCCGCGATGCGGAACCAAGGCATCACCAAGAGCGCCTTGGCGGAACGGCTCGGGCTGTCCGATACCACCGTGGGCCGCCTGACCGATCCGGGCCACCGCTCCCATATCGGATTGGTCGCCCGGGCTTTGCAGGCGGTCGGGCGCGGCCTCGTGATCGAGGGCCGCGCAAACCCGGTTCGCCACCCGCGCCGGACGAGCCAGTAGCGTGGCCCCAGCTCCTGTGCCACGATCCGGCGGAGGATCGAAGCCACGGGACGGTCGAAGAGCCGCAGCACGCCGAAGGAGACCGCCATGGCTATGAGGAAAGCGACGATCAGCAGCGTGACAAACATATTTGCGCCCCGATGCTCAAGTGCAGGCGCGAAACCGCCGGGCAGCCAATGCTCTCCGCCTGTCTCCGAGTTGCTGCCCTCGACGCGGCATCGCCCGGAAGCCGCCTTGCGAACGCTGCCGCCTTAAGGTGCGCACTGCTCGATGAGATCGCAGGTGCGACCGACCGCATTGTCGCCTTGAAAGCGCCGCGCGAGCTCCGCACAGCACCGCGATGCCGAGGCATCCGCGAGCATCCCCGCGAGCTCTGCCGCGACACGTGCCCCGGTGGCGCGCCCCGGTTGCAGGGTGCGGGCCACGCCGAGTCGCACCAGCCGCATCGCATTGTCCGGCTGGTCGAATCCCATCGGCACCACCAGTTGTGGGAGACCGGCGGCAAGAGCCTGCCCGCAAGTGCCGATCCCCCCGTGATGAACCAGCGCCGCTGCACGCGGCAGCAGGCTGCTGAACGGTGCGTAGTCGGCGGCTAGCACCCCGCCGGGAAGCCGGGCCGGGATCTGTTCGGGATAGCGCGTAAGCAGGATTCCCCGGCGGTCCAGCCGCCGACACGCGTCGGCCGCCGCCTCGAAGAAGCGCCGGGCCTGGCTGTTGCCGGAGCCGGGAGCGAAGACAACTGGGGAATCGCCGACGGCTTCCGCCTCAGCAAGGAACGCCTCCAAGTGCGGGGAAATACCCGACACCGCCCGCTCGTCGTACAGCGGAAACCCGGTCAGCGCTGTATTGGGCGGCCAGTCCTGCTGCGGTGCGGCGTACCAGTCAGGGAACAGCCCAATGACGCGCTGTGGGGAATGCCACCATTGCCTGACAATGTGGCGAACCGGGGCGAGACCAAGGTCGGCACGGAACTTGTTCAGAGCGGGCCCCAACTTGAGGTCGGCGCACTTGTCGCCGAGCCCAAGGAGGAGTCGTCGGACAGCCTTGGGCCAGCCCGCAATGGAGCCGACCCGCGCGTCCAGCACAGCCGGTGCCTCGAGACTCCAAAGAGCAGCCGGAGCCAGATGCAGGGTCACGAGCGGCACTCCCAGGGCATCTTGGGCGACCCGGGCGCCGAATGCCAACGGGTGGCTGACGACGACAGTGTCACCGCCCGCCGTTTCCTGCTCGACGAGATTGTATACATCGGCGATGCCGCGCTGGACCAAGGTCGCAATGACGCCAAAGCCGCGGATTGGCCGCCACAAGCCGGGGTGCGAGATGGCTTGTTCGAAGTCCTCGACCTTACCGATCGGCCGGAGCGGCAGTCCCAGGCGCTCCATCAGCGGGCCGAAGTGTGGGTTGGTGGCGATGCTGACCGCGTGCCCCCGCTGGCGCAGCGCCAGCGCAACCCCCACGAACGGATGCACATCCCCCGCGCTACCGACAGTAACAAGCAGGACCTTCATGGCAGAAGCGACGAGCGACGCTTCTAGACTCTCATGATCGCGCACCGATCACCCCTTGAGCATCAAACAGGCCGCCTTGTCGCGACCCGCACAAGGCCCACCTGAAATCGACCCCTAGGGGCAATCCTGTTGTGACATTTTGGTATTGAGTTAATCTGTATGTAGTTGATGAACAAAGACTTACGAACTCCCGAATACTCATCGCAGCGAGCTTGGTCGCTCGGTCTATGAGGACATCAGGCGTTATTGCAGACTGTTCCCATGATTCGCCGCATCCAGGCGCTGAACTACAGGTGCCTTCGCTATGTGGATGCTCACCTAGACGGCTCGTTCCATATCCTAGTCGGAGCCAACGCTAGCGGAAAGAGTACCTTGCTCGACGTAATCGGCTTCTTGGCAGATCTTGTTGTTGACGATCTCGATACAGCTGTCGCCCGTCGCACTCAGAACTTCCAAGACCTCGTGTGGGGTCGCAAGGGTACGAATGCCGGATTCGAACTGGCGGTGGAATTTGAGATCCCCGAAGCGCTCCGCGCCAAGCTACCCAACAAAGAGAGCGAAGACATGGCATTCCGATTCTTCCAGTACGAGGTCGCCATTCAGTCGCGGGATGATGGCCTATGCATCGCTTCAGAAGGAGGGTTTCTCAAGAACAATTACGGAATGCGACTAGAGCGACGGGACTTTGACAAAGAACCCGGTCTTGGGCTGACTTCGAGCAGGGTCTTCCCTGCTACCAAGCGAGCACCTGATTCGATTCTTACGAGTACTGATGCCTCGGACTATCGCAGCACCTTCCAGAAATCGGCAGACGGTAAGGACACATTCACTCCGGAAGTCACGACTGGGCTCGGTGGCCTCGGGAGGTCGCAACTGAGGTTCACCTTGGGCAAGCGGCGCTCGGCACTGGGAAACTTGCCGGAGGATCCCGAACTGTTTCCGGTCTCGACTTACGCGAAACGAGTCCTCGTCGAGGGTGTGCAAAACTTGTTTCTTGACAGCGCGGCGTTGCGGCGGGCTAGCTCTCCCAACAATCGACGCTTGGGGTTCGTTTCCGATGGCTCCAACCTTCCATGGGTGATTCGGTGGCTCCGCGAAAGCGATCCCGAAAGGTTCGCAGAATGGCTCGGTCACGTCCAAACAGCCCTTCGAGATGTCGTAGACATTCGCATCGTAGAGCGCGAAGATGACCGCCACGCCTACCTGATGCTGCGTCACGCGACGGGAGTGGAGATTCCATCATGGACAGTTTCTGACGGCACACTACGACTCTTGGCACTCACCCTGACAGCGTACCTGCCAGATAACGAGAAGATCTATTTGATGGAGGAGCCGGAAAACGGAATTCACCCAATGGCTATCGAGACTGTTTACCAGTCGCTTTCCTCCATTTACGAGTCACAGGTGTTGGTCGCGACTCACTCTCCAGTCTTCCTCGGTTGTGCCTCGCCGGAGGAGGTTTTGTGCTTCGCAAAGCACGAGGATGGTGCCACGGGCATTATCCTGGGCAGTCGGCATCCTAGACTGGCGGATTGGCAAAGTTCTGCCGACATGAACTTGCTCTTTGCTACAGAGGTTCTCGGGTGATGCAAGACCAACAGCGAAAAGATCTCTATGTGTTGGTCACAGATCAGGACATGCTCGAAACCACGAAGGGGCTGTTGGGCCGTACCGCGAGCCTTGGGATTCGAACTATCGAATATGCCATTGCAAAGCATCTCAATCGAGATTCCGGATGTCGAACCAATGCATCTCAATACTTGCGCAGTTATATTTCCAATTACGACTATGCACTGGTCATGTTCGACAGAGAGGGTTGCGGCAACGACGATTCCCGTGAGGAAATCCAGTCGGAAGTAGAGACTGACCTAGCGGCCAACGGCTGGCGTGACCGATCCAAAGTCATTGTTATCGATCCCGAACTTGAGACTTGGTATGGGCGGGCTCGAATCAAGTTTCCAACGCATTAGGACTTGGCTCTACGTATCAAGAACTCAGAGTTTGGCTCAGCACGGAAGGCCTCTGGCCCTCGGGTTTCCAAAAGCCATCGGATCCCAAGAAAGCTATGCGATTAGCGTTACGAAAAGAAAGGAAGAGGGTCTCATCGAGACTCTATGGCCAGTTAGCGACATCCACCACACTACAGCATTGCAAGGACCCAGCGTTCAATGAACTCAGAAATGTTCTAAGGCTCTGGTTTCCAGCGGGCTGAGTTCAGCCCATTATCGCTCTAATCGCATTCCACTTGACGTCGATTGCCCGACAGGGCAGTACGGCTCTGAGAGGGCAGCACGACGCCTCATCTGGCTATTACAAGGCTGTCATGACACCTCGATGCCAAAGGAGCCGTGCGTCGATGGCTGCGACTGCGGAAAGCGATCACTCCAGGTCTCGGTCAACGCAGTTCCGATCGGATAGGGCGTGACCCAGAGGCCATGCCTCTTGTCGAGCACGTACAGCTCCTTCAGAAATGGTCCCAGTCGCGTATCGCTCCACCCAGTCCCGGCAAGCTGATAGCGGACGTCAGCTTCGGCTCTGCGCCATTGCCAACTCCATTCAGCCTTGAAGTAGGGCATTGCCGCCAGAGAAGCCTTGTATAGATCATCGACCGTAAAGAAGCGGCAGATCCCGATCACCGTCTAAGCCTAAGCTCGCGGCGCCCGCTGTGGAGCCAGTCAGAATGCGTGGCTATGGTCCGCGGTGATAGAATCCGGCAGCCTTCGTGAGAACTGACACCAACGCCCGCCGCGTCACGCTGGTGTTCGCGGTCACGGTGGCGTTCATCACTTACCTCGACCGGGTCTGCATTTCCGTCGCGGCGCCGTTCATGGTCGAGGACTTGGGACTGAGCAGCGCCCAGTTGGGCTATGTCTTCAGCGCGTTCGCGCTGGCCTACGGACTGTTCCAGATCCCGACGGGTTGGATCGGCGACCGGTTCGGCCAGAAGCGCCTGATGGCCCCGATCGTCGCGGCATGGTCGCTTCTCACAATCTTGACCGGGGCTGTGCGAGGGTTCGCGACGCTGGCAGGCATCCGCTTCCTCTTCGGTGCCGCGCAGGCCGGAGCGTTTCCGACTCTCACGCGCGCCCTAGCCGGGTGGTTCCCGGCCAGCGAGCGCGGCGGCACCACTGGCCTGATGTGGATGGGAGCGCGCTTGGGAGGCTCGGTGGCTCCGCCCCTCGCGGCGCTGCTCATTGCTCTGATCGGATGGCGGCCGACGTTCGCAGTGCTTGGAGCGACCGGACTGTTCTGGTGCTGGCTCTTCAGGCGGTGGTACGCGGACGACCCGGCCGAGCACCCCGGTGTCGGCGAGGGGGAACTGGCCTATATCCGCTCCGAAGGCACGCCACCGGTCAAGGCTGCGACAATCCCGTGGCGGTCGATGCTCGTCGACGGCAACCTCTGGGCACTGTTCGGCATGTACTTCTGCTCTGCCTACGGGTTCTACTTCTTCGTCACCTGGCTTCCGACCTACCTCATGGATGAGCACGGCCTGACTCTGGAGCGCTCCGGTATCTACTCCGCGATCCCTTTGCTGGTGGGAGCGGCGGCCTGCATGTCCGGCGGCAGGTTCTCGGATTGGCTCCTGCGCCGGGCGGGCCTGCGGTGGGGCCGGAGGGCGGTCGGGATCGGCGGGTTCGCCCTGGCCGCGCTGGGTTTCGCCATGGCGGCAGTGGCCGATGAGCCCTTGGCGGCGGTGCTGTGGATGGCATTCGCCCAAGGGGCGCAGGACCTCACCCTGCCCGTGGCGTGGGCGGTGTGCGTGGATGTCGGACACCGCTACGGCGGGACGGCGACCGGATTCATGAACACGGCGTCGAGCGCGTCCGCGGTGATCTCGCCGATCTCCGCGGCTTGGCTCGCCGGGAAGTTCGGCTCATTCGAGTCCATGTTCTGGGCGGCGACCGTTGTGTATGGTATTGGTGCGTTGCTATGGTTCTTGATCGATCCGCAGCGGCGCGTCCGGGACTGAATCGATGCCCAAGATTTCGTATCTCTACCAGCACCACACGTGGCCGGAACTCGGCGAGAGGGTCAAGGAGCAGCCCGTGGTCGTCCTGCCAATCGGTTCGGTCGAGGACCACGGCCACCACTTGCCGCTGGACACGGACAACTTCCTCATCTGGAACATCTGCGAGGAAGCGGCGAAACGAGCCGATGGTGAAATCCTGCTATTGCCCCAGATCCCTTACGGGTTCGAGACGCATCACATGGACTTCACCGGGACCATCGACATCCAGCAGGAGCATCTGCTGCATTTCGTCCTAGACGTGACGAAGAGCGTTGCCCACCACGGCTTCCGGCGCATCCTGATCGCTGACGGGCACGGTTCGAACATGCCGATCCTAGATCTGGTGGCCCGACGCACGATCCTGGAAACCGAAGCGCTGTGCGGAACGTTCATCTGGCCCGGCCTGGCGCGCGAAGAAATCCGCAAGCAGCGCGAGTCCGGTCGAGGCGGGATGTCGCACGGCGGAGAGCTTGAGACTTCCGTCTACCTGCACCTAGCTCCGGACAAGGTCCGGATGGACAAGGCGGTCAAGGAGATTGGGATGCCAGAGTCGGAGTTCATTTGGATGGATCTGATGGACGCATCTCCCGTGCGTGTGATGGACGAATGGACCCGCTTCAGCAAGTCCGGCACGTACGGTGACCCGACGATTGCCACAGCGGCGAAGGGCGGTCCCATTTTCGAGGCGGTCGTCAACGCTTTCGTACGGCTCGCTCGGGAGTTCAAGAACCGGCCTCGCGGCGAGCGGACCGACTACCACGCGAGCTAGCGCTCGTGCGGCAGGCCTTCCCTGCCCCTTGGGAATACCCTTTCTGATGACCTATCTACCGCATCCTTAGGTGCGGTCCGCAAGAGTGCTGGACTCACCCCTAGCAGCCTAGAGCAAGAGTCGCAGGTCGCGTAGTCTTGGAACGTGGCAGGCATTTGGCACTTGTTGGGAGGCTTGCGTCCGAACGGGCGTGCCCATCTACTCGCTCAACGGCGCCAACTCCGCCGACGGCTACGCCGATTTCCACAACGGGTCCTGGGATGTGGGACGCAGGTAACAGAACAGGGGCGGGCGGCTCGGCGAACCCTAGGTTCGAGAGAGACGGCAGTGATTGTCGGCAACGTATTCGAGGGGGATTATATTGCGCCAGGCAAGCTCTGGCAAGGAGAAGGTGGTGCGCCCAATGCCGGCGGAACAGTTATCGCGCACTCGGGATCGCCCTGCCGACGATGCCAGGATGCGCCATTTCCGCGTATCTTGTCTCACGCAGCCACAGAAAGCGAGGGCTCGCGGCGAGATCACCATGCCGGCTGCGACCTACCAGCGTTCGACTTCCAAACCGGCGACTCGCGAAAACTCGCGCGCGTTGCGGGTCACCAGCACATGCGAATTGGCGATGGCAATAGAGGCGATCATGAGATCATTTCCGCCGATGGGCCTTCCTTCCCGGCGAAGCTGCGCCCTCACGATCCCATAGTGCCGCGCCGAATCGTCGTCGAACGGAAGCGATTCGAACGCCCGGCAGAATATCTCTACCCGCTGCAGGTTCTCAGCGAGCCGGGCTGAGTTCTGTACCCCGAAATGCAGTTCGGCCTTGACGACGCTGCAAAGGCGGACCGAGCCGGGTGGGTGTTCGAGCAGACGTGCCGCCGCTTGCTCGTCGGACCGATTGATGAGCGCCACGCAGACATTGGTATCGAGCAGCCACATTACGCGAAGAGGTTCAGGTCCCTCGGGGGCGGGTCATCGGGCTCGACGATATCCCCGGTGCCATGGTGCAGCAGGTCAACGAGGCTTTCCGGCCACTCGGTCGAGGTCGACTCACGAATGCGTGCGCTCACCCACGCGGACAGGCTCTTCCGCTGATGCTTTGCGCGTTTCCGCGCGACAGCGAGGACATCCTCGGGCAAGTAGACAGTAACTTGCGCCATGCTCCAAGTATATGTTGACAAGTATACGCACTGCAATCCCGAGAGGCGCGAAAGCGGTGTCTGCGGGAGGCGATCACTTCGAGGCTGTCCGGGGCATCGCTGAATCGGGTGCGGATAACAACCCCAGATCCCCGGTTAAGCTAGCTATCGCGAGGAATCTCGGTGAGGTTGGCCACTCGACCGGGTTGGCCGGCTTCTCAGACGAGCCAGATCCCGGGTGCGAGCCAGGGTCTGTGCCGACGGAATCGATTCCGGCCAGCACGTCGCGGCCGATCCGCTGCCGAGTCAGCGAGCGAGGCGTACCTGTCCTTGACCGACCCTCAGGTCGGTTCCCGCGCGGTGCCGCGGGCCGAGCGCTGGCGCCCTAGCCGGGTTCGAGCTGCCCGACGGCGTTCAGCGGCCAGTCCAGGCGGTAGTTGCCCCGCCCGAACAGCAAGCGCTGCCGCCGCCCGCTGCGCACCAGTCCTTGTCTTGTCCGAAAATTGCTGCTCTCTTCGGACAACCCGCGTCCCAAAGCCGCCCGCGGCAGTTCCCCGCGCTGCAACTCCTAGCGCAGCCAACTCACCGTCTCCGGCTTCAAGATGCGCAGCCCAACCCGCACTACTCCCGTTCTACATCGACAGCCGCCCCTGTATTCACTGTGATCGAGCGCTAGCCGGTCTATCCACAACGGACAATACCGGTGCTAGTGCTGGTCAGCTGTTGAGATTTCGACACGCCAGATCCATTGCGGGTTTGACTTGCTACCGCGATCGCTACTCGTCCGCGTTCGGCGAAGGCGGCGAATCAAGGAGTGACCAGGGCCGCCTGTGCCAGTCAACGATGCGCTCTCCAGGTTCCAATAGGGACTCGTCCTCGGGGCCAACCCGAACCGCGATCAGGGCTTTGGGCGCGTTCTTCAGTGCGTTGGACTCCCTGACACGGGCCGATTGGATGTCGTTACGTGCTCTGGCGTATCAAGAGGCTAAGGCGAATACGACTACCAGCGCTGCCACCGGCCAGAGTGACAGGACCGGCGATTCTCGCTGCGACACGCGCAATCCGGGTAACACTGTGGGTCCCATAGCTTTAGCCCCAACGAGTTAGGATTGCAGGTCGAATGAGATGAATTGTTAGGCACCCAGATGAGTGATCCCGATATCCAACGTCGCCCTTCGCCGACAGGTTGCGGCCCACGTCTTCTCGGTGATCTCAATCGCCTCGCTGTCGGGGATTCGCGCCTCTCCAGAAGGCCGGTGCGCTAAATGCTCAGGGCCGGGAGGCAGGCGATCCATGCTCTCCGCGACGGTGGCTTGCGTACCCCGCAGCCAGAGAAGGGACGCTCCCAGTTCCTGCCTAGGTTCTTGCCCTCCGGCACCTCTCCCATTTGAGAGGGACACGGAAGTGGCTGCAGAACTGGACGTTGCTCGGCCGGGAGGCGGACTCGGCTCCGAGGCAGGTGATCGCCTCGCGTTCGACAAGGCCCTGTATGACGGCGCGGACCATGCGGGCCCGCAGCTTCGGCCATCTGACTCGGAAGCCCGGTACTGGAGCTCGGCCTGGCCCGCTGAATTGTTCGTGGAAGACGACGCGTCGAACTTGCGGACTGGCCCGCCTAGCGGATTCGACCTGATCGTACTCGATGTGCTCCTGCCCGACAAGGATGGCGTGGCGGTGTGGTGGTTTGCGCGGAACTGCGCCACAACGCTGTGAACACCCCGTGTTGATGTTGACGGTCAAGGCGGAGCTTGAGGACAGGGTGAGAGGATTTGCAGCGGGTGCGGACGACTACGTTTGCAAGCCGTTCGAGTTCGTCGAACTGCTCGCCAGAATCAAGGCAATCGTGCGGCGGCGCCAGAACTCGCCGCCACCCGATGGCAGTGCCGAGGACGTGTATGAATTCGGGGACGTGCGCGTCGACACGAAGCGGGCGGTCGTGTGGCGGTCGAATGAGCGCATCTTGCTCTCGGCCATGGAATGCGAGTTATTGCGCTATTTCCTAACCCAGACCGGCGAAATCCTGCCTCGCAGCCGCCGGTTGCAGGACGTTTGGATGGCGCAGCCGAAGGCCGAGTCCTGGACAGTCGATGTGCATGTCACCGGCCTGCCCAAGAAGATCGAGGAAAACCCGGCCCATCCTCGCTGGATCCGGACTGTGCGCGGCAAGGGCTACAGATTTCTGCGTGAGTAGCCGGCCGATCCGGGACTCCTGTTCGAAAGCGAGTCGTTTCGTGCCCATCAGACTGTACTGATCCGAAGTGATTGGTGGGGGAGTTGCAGTGAGCTTCGCGAGAGGGTAGCGGGGCCCTGCAGCAGTCGGCAGCTGGGCGGCTCCGCTCCGCCGGCCTGCCTGCTTGGCCGCCAGACGTGCAGTGCAGCATTGTGAACGGACCAATCAGTGGGAGCCGGTCAAAGCCATGCAGCACCGCGAGGTGCTCGCAGAAGAGGCAGAGCAGTCGGCGCGCCTGCTGACAACATTTCACGAACCGGGCCGCATCATTGCGAACGGAATCTCGGAAATCATCTCCGCCCAAGCAAGGCCGGCGTCCGGACGCGATTCAAGACGCTCCCCCAGCTTTGTACTCGGATCTCAAGGTGCTGCCGCATCAGCTCCCAGCCTGGGAAGGCTGTGCGTCCCGTGCTCACGCTCGCACCGGGAGATACGTTCAAGGAACCCTTCCGGCGTCTGGAGCAGATGCACCTTGCACTGAACCGCGGGTGACGCAACACCCGCGTACTTCGTACTGAGGAGGCACCCCGGCACGTCGGGACCGAACCGTAGCCCCTCCACCGGAATGACTTCGTGGATGGCCGAGATTCGGACCCACTGCTCCGCGTCATTCCTTTCTGCGCTATGTCTGTGGCGAGCACGCCTTGACTGCACCGCGAGTCGCTAAGGGACAGGCACGAACTTCTGCACCATCCCGCTGAGCTGGGCCACGAACACGCTTCCGTCGGGAGCCACGGTAGTGCCGTGGCCCCCGACATTTCCGGGCAGCCGCACCGCTTCAGTGCCGTCGAGATTCCGCAGCACCCCTCCGGCCCAAAGGTCCCGGCCCGCGCTCATGTACAGGGTAGAGACACCACCCACTCCTTGCCATTGGTCGAGGAACCTGCCGGTGGGGTCGAACACCTGGATCCGCTGGTTGTCGCGATCCGTGACGTAGACCCGTCCTTCCGCATCGACAGCGAGATTGTGAGGCAGTCCGAACTCGCCCGGACCGACCCCTCGCGTGCCCCACTCCAACAGGAAGTCTCCTTCGCTGGAGAACTTCACGATGCGTGCGCTGCCGTAGCCATCGCTGACGTAGATGGCACCTTCAGGCCCGAATGCCACGTCCGTGGGCAAGTTGAAGTGGCTGCGGTCGGTACCGGAGACTCCCTTCTCTCCGAGTTGCATGAGCACGCGTGCATCGGAGTCTGTCTTGTAGACCACATGCGCTGCCGCATCCACGATCCAAATGCTGCCCTGTTTGTCCACTCGGATCGAATGCGCGCCGCAAGCATGACATCCGGCCGGGCCGTACACCACGGTATAGCCGGAACCTGAGGCCGCACGGTTCTCGGGGGCGATACCCGTTACCTTGCCCGCGCTGATCGAGACAGCATCGAGCGACCGCAGGAAGTTGCCCGCGACATCGAACTCCATAACCGGACTGGCGCCGCGGTGGAAGACAAGAATGGTTCCTTGGGCTGTCGTCGCCACGGCCGCAACCTCTCCAAAATGCCAAGGGGAGGGGGTGCCAGCGGCGGTGGTCGCCGGCAGCGGCCATTCCACCTGCCTGTAGGACTCCTGCCCGCTGGCCGCACAGGCGCTGAGAATTCCCAGCAAACAGCCAAGGGCCGCAAATTCCAACTGTTGGATCGGGTGCTTCGACACGACATCACCTCCGTCAGGCCGGGCTCACAGCCCGGCGGCGCGACCGA
The DNA here is from genome assembly GCA_965207255.1 of Bryobacterales bacterium. Taxonomy (GTDB): domain Bacteria; phylum Acidobacteriota; class Terriglobia; order Bryobacterales; family UBA6623; genus VXMF01. The sequence goes on from OZ242276.1 coordinate 6,973,672, forward strand.
AGGCCACTCGCCCAGCGCCACTTGGGCCGAGCGCTTGACTCACCGCCTGAATTGGAATCAGCGGATTGAGTGCGTGCCGTATGGCCGCGGCGCACTTAGCGTAGCGAAAGTCGTCGAAGAAAACCCGCCGTACTGCTTCGGCTCGGGCGGCTCTGCAAGCTCTGCGCCAACTGCATCAGACAGCGGAGGGACTCAAGTATCAGCCCAAGGCGGCCCTGCGTTCGGCATACGCTTGCTCGATCAGCTCCCGAACGCCCGGTCGCTCCGCGTCATCCAGCGAGCGGATCTTGACGTGACGCAACTTGGCACCGGTGCCTTCCAACAGGCCCTGGGGATCAGCCAGGCTGGTGCCCCGGAAGAAGCCGAGATTCACCCAAGAGCGGAAGGGCATGATGTAGGCGTAGCCCTCGATCATCTTCCGAGGCCCGCAGCCGTATGAGGCCGCCTTCTCCCCCAAGCGGACCACCTCGCAGACTTGCGGATGGATCTCGAGGATGAGCACCCGCAGTCGCTCCATCACGGGCCTTAGCGGATCGCCGGCAAGTTGGAGTAGGTCATCGAACTGACCGAACTTGGTTTCGGGCATGGTGGCTCTTGTTCAGGTTCTCCGAGAGTCGGTGGGAATGCCTCAAGCAACGTTAGACTCGATCATGCTGTCGCCGAGCTGGAGGAAAGCCTCAGGCGCTCGCCCCTGCCGAATGGAACGCTGGTTGCAAGTCCTTCTTGTATAGACCCAAGACTACGATTGAGATGTAGCCAAGGTGCTTCGCCGGAACCTTCGTGCAATCCACAATCCTGAGATTTCTCGCCCTCTCCCCTTGCGAGTGCCTTGACAGATACGCCAAAGTTCCGCCATCGATCATCTTATAGTCAACGGCGAGCCTGGGCTTGTTCGGATCCTCGGTCTTGATCTGTTGGCGAGAAGTGGTGTTCTTAAGAAGTTGCCTGAACAACTGCCCTGGCTCATCGACGTTAATGGGGCGTTGCATGGAGAACTGCGGGCACTGGTTCAGCTCTAGCGCTCAGTCACAGTTGGCGCAGGGGCAAGACGGGACCTAGCAGCGTGGCTTGTGCGCTGGAAGGAGCCCTTCAGAAAGCTGACCGACCTAGCGCACGAGCAGATCAAGGAGACGCTTATGTCTTCCCGGCTGCTGCGGAGGCATCACAGGCGCATGGGGTCGAGGAACATGTTGGAGCGTTTCAACGGAGAGCTGTAGCGGACGCGGGCAATCCGGGTGCCTTCGAGCGCTGGCTGGAGGGGGACCCCCGACTACTGCCGGAACAAATAGGAAGCCAACACCCGCTCTCAGTTTTGCCTTGCCCAACGCCTACTTTTCCGCACTGGGGTTGCGGCGACTCCAGGTTCGGAAGTAACTTAACCGGTCGGACCGCCGTATACGGACCCGTATGTACGGTGGCGTGGGAGGGGTGGGGCCGCGAGGCTTCCCCCTATTCCGATTGCGTTGTGCCGAGCATGTTCAGAAGGTTGAGGGTGAGAGTTCCTTGGACAGACTGTTGGGGTGAAGTTCCTAGCGCGGGAGTGTCGTCGCGAGGCGGGGTCCCGTTGGCGGTAGGAGTCGGCGAGCAAGGGAGAAAATCATCCTTGAGCGCGGCCGTCGAGCCCTTCCGCCCGGGATCCGGGAACAACTGCTGGCTTTGGATCCGCCGCGACGGGCCAGTCCGCACCATTCTCACCGGTCCAGTGCGACTGGAGGGATTCCTGCCGTGGGCGTGCGCACGATCCCGTCGTTCTGCAAGATCCGGATCGGCTCCCGTCGCGAATCACGCCTTGATCGGCACCAATGAGTCCACAAATCTGCGCACGTGAGGGACTTGCCGAGCCGACCAATCGCCATTCTTGTTGTGTTCACGGCGTCTCGGCCAGAGCCTGCCGGTGATCGCGCTCAATCGCCAGCTCGAATGCAAGCGGACACTATTCGAAGGCCTGGCAACCCAGCCTGGCTGGAACTGTTCCCAGCCTCGCTCGGTCGTCCTGCTGCGACTCGGGATCGCGAACTTGGACGTACCACACGGCTCGCAGCAAGGGCTGACCGTCCGGACGTAGGAAGGCGACGCGGAGGCAAGCATCGAGCCGCGGTTCCAAGCTGAGGTTGGGCGATTCGCCTTTCCTGTCCATTGCGCTGTCATTCGCACGGCACTCTCAGACTACCCCCGTGCCTCGTGGCCAGCGGTCAGCCAGACAAGTCGTCCGCCAGCCATCCGCTAGACTACAGATCGTGGGACGCATGCTGCCCATCGGCATTCAGACTTTCCGGGACCTGCGGAAGGAAGGGCGTCACTACGTGGACAAGACCGGGTATGTGAGGGAGCTGGTCGAATCCGGGAGCCGCTACTTCCTGTCTCGCCCGCGACGATTCGGCAAGAGCCTGCTGGTGAGCACGCTCAAGTCCCTGTTCGCCTGCGAGCGCGACCTGTTCGAGGACTTGGTGATTGAACCCCACTGGAACTGGTCCGAGCCCCACCCGGTGATGCACTTGGACCTCAGCGGCGAGATCTTCGACGAGCCAAGCGGTTTGCGGGAATGCTTGGTCGCGCAGCTGGACTCGCACGCACGCCGCTGCACACTCTCCCTAGCATCCGCCAGTGCACCAACCCGCTTGGCGGAACTGTTGGAGGCCCTCCACGAACAAACTGGTCGCAGGGTGGTGGTGCTCGTCGACGAGTACGACAAGCCGATTCTGGACGTGCTCGACGATCCCGACAGGGCCCGCGCCAACCGTAACTTCCTGCGCGGACTGTATGCGGTCATCAAGCGCTGTGACGAGCACGTCCGCTTCTGCTTGCTCACCGTCGTGAGCAAGTTCTCCAAGGTCAGCCTGTTCTCGGGCCTGAACAACCTCGAGGACATCACCCTCGATCCACGTTTCTCCTCACTCTGCGGCTACACCGAAAAGGACCTCGACACGGTCTTCCGCGCCGAGTTGGAGGGGCTCGACCGGGAACGGATCCGGGAGTGGTACAACGGCTACAGCTGGGGCGGTGACGAGCGGGTCTACAATCCCTTCGACCTGCTCCTGCTGCTCAAACAGCGCCAATTCAAGAACTGGTGGTGCGAGACCGGCAACTCCACGTTCTTGGTCAACCTGCTGCTGGAGAAAGGTATCCCCTGGTACTGCCTTGACGACATGGTGAGGTCGGAGGAACTGCTTTCGCAGTTTGATGTGGGGGCCATCGCTCCCGAGGCGCTGCTGTTCCAGGCTGGCTACCTGACGGTCCTCGAGAGGCTTGAGATTGCCGACAGTCCGCGCTACCGGCTCGGGTATCCGAACCGGGAGGTGCGCCAGAGCCTGAATCGGGACTTGCTGAGCGGGGTGCTGGGAGTCGGCAAGGAGGGGGAACAGGAGAGCTAGGCAGCGCGCCTCCGCGAGGTGCTGGCCGCGGGCGATCTGGCGGGATTGGAAGCCGAGTTGCGGGCGTTTCTGGCCGGCATACCGCACCAGTGGCACAGCAAGAACCCGATGGGCAGCTACGAGGGCTGGTATGCGAGCCTGCTGCAGGCGTACTTCGTCGCCGCGGCAGCGGAAGTGCGGGCAGAGGAGAGCGGCAGCCAGGGGCGAGCGGATCTGATCGTGCGGGGATTCGGTCGGGTCTACATATTCGAGTTCAAGATGCGCGAGCGGGCTGGCGCGGAGGCGGCCTTGCGGCAGCTGAAGGAGCGGGGATACGCGGACCGCTGCCTTGGCCGGGGGGACCCGGTCCACCTTGTGGGGCTGGAATTCAGCGCCGCGACCCGCAATCTGACCGGGTTCGAAAGCGAGACCGCCTGACCGTCAGGCGTTTCGGTGCGGCCCAGCCAGTGCGCTCGGGAACGATTCGACAATAGCCTAACGCAGGGGCCGGTCGAAGTCGACGTGATTGCCGTCCTTGACGGCGAAGTCGAGCCCAAGCACCACTTGCCGCACATGCCCGTGCGGTAACCCTTGCGCTTCGATACCGATGCAAGCTTCAGGCGACCGGGTTCGATCAGAGTCGGATCGTTGTTGAACCGCACAGTGCGTTGCAGCCGCGTGCACCGGCAGTAGGGTCCCGTCAGCAGTCCATACCGGGAGGGTGTGCACACCTAGTCCGTCGAATGCATGTTGGTGAAGCCGATCCCCTCGCTGGCGGGGCCATCCATGTTGGGCGTCGGGATGCACGATTCGGAACTGTAGACGCCCACATCTCCGTAACCCATGTCGTCGGCGAGGACTAGGACGATGTTGGGTAGCGCGGGTCCGGCATGGCCGTCCCGGTTGCAAGCTGCGCCCGCGAGCATTGCCGCCAGAACGGGCAGGGTCACTAGCGGGCGAGACCATCGACGCCCTCGGAGCAGCATTCCTAGGGTCCGTCAGCAGCTCGTCGATGGCAGGACGGGGTGACTACCTCGGTGCGTCGGTCTCGGCTTGGCCGGCGGCATCGCGAGCGTTCTTGAACCGGTCCCCGCCCGTTCCAAATGGGATGATGCTGTAGGATTCATCCATCTTGCGGATTCCCATGTGCGAGTCCAGAACTGCTTGGAGTCTATCCCGCGCGCCTGCGTGGCTGGACTTGCCGGACAGGGATTCCATGCTGTAGCGCGATTCGATGCCGGACACCGGAATGTCGTAGAGCCGCCCATCCTCGTGAAGTCGAAAGCGTTTGTCGCGAACGAAATACACATCCCCTTCGAACGCCATCGAGAAATACTTGCGATCCTTTCCGGGCTTGCCCAAGAGGGAATGGGACAGGTCCAGTCCGTCGACGGGATTCTCCATTGGGATTCGCGCCATCGCGCTCAGCGTGGGCGTCATGTCCAGCAGTGAGAAGAATCCATCGCGGGTCCCTGCCGGTATCACCCCTGGCCAGCGGGCAATCAACGGGACCCGGGTTCCGGCCTCGTTCATGGTCCGCTTGCCGCCCTTGAGCCTGAACGGGCCGAGTCGGCTCTCCAGGTTGCCGGCAGTGCCGTTGTCGCCCGTGAACACGACTAGGGTGTCTTCGTCGAGATCGAGTTCCTTGATCTTGTCCAGGAACTTGCCGACGATTGCGTCCATGTATGTGATCATGTGTCCCGCTTTGCGTTCGTTCGTTCCAAGATCATCGGGATACTTGCTTGCGGCGAGAGCCTTCAGTCCCGGTGGCGCAACCAGGGGAGAGTGAATCAGGTTCATTGGATAGTAGGCTAGGAACGGTCGGTCCTGATTGCGTTCGATAAAGTCGATGAGGAAGTCGCTGTAGTAGTCTGGCCCGAACGTCTCCTCGCCATGGGTCCGATACGTTCCGTTCTCCCAGTTGTGCGGGGCGTAGTATCGACTGCGGCGCTCATCGTTCCAGTACTGCACCCACAGGCAGTGTTCATCAAAGCCGTGCGATGCCGGCTGGTCAGGATGGGCCTGGAAGTCCCCCAGATGCCATTTCCCCGCGATCGCAGTGACGTATCCCGCAGCCTGGAACAGGTGGGCAAGGGTCGGTATGTGCGCAGGGAGCCGGTTCTTCCTCTCGGTGTCGAGAGGGCTGTCAAGCCGTTCCAGGATATCGGTCCTGTTCGGATGCAAGCCGGTCAGGATCATCGCCCGAGTGGGGCTGCAAACGGGAGTGGCGAATGCGTTCTCGAAGCGCGCGCCTTCCCGTGCCATCTGGTCCAGGCGCGGAGTCGAATTCACCGTGTTCCCATAGCAGCCCAGCGTTTCCGCCCCTAGGTCGTCCGCCATGATGAGGACGATATTGGGCCTTCTCGCGGAGGTTCGGTCGGCGTCGATTGCGCTTGGAGCGCAGGCGACGGCTCTGCACGCGAGGGTCGCAACGATGGCATTGACCGAGCGCATAGGCTGGATCCTCGCCCGACACAGAGTCTGGGTGCGCGGCGCCGTTCGATCCGGTACTACGGTACACCAACCGGCTGGGGCGGCTAGCTCCGATCTGGGACCCGACTTCCGCGCCTTGGCGGGCGCGAGGCGGTAGCAGCGACGACGGCAAGCCAGATCGTGCGGATGCAGACCAAGGGAATCAGCGCGAAGGAAAGGAATCACCTCGGAGCGAAGCGACGCCGACGGGCCCTAGCTTGCCATTAGAGAGGCACCTCCTTCAACGGACACCCTGTTGAGGGGGGTGAGAGTTCATCGTCATTCTATTTCTCCCGTGGGAGTGGAGGCCTCGACCGGCGGCGCCTGCTGCGGCTCTCCGTCCGCACTAGCAAACCCTGTAGAACGGCCCAACATAGTTGGTCATCCGCAGCGGCATCGTCCAGTCAGGCTGGACTGGAACTCTAGCATGCTGTAAGCCTGCTGCCACCCGCCCTGCCGGGTCCGCACCCCAAGTCATGTCGTTCTCGCTCTGCCCAGGTGCGTATTCCGAAAGAAGACGATCAGCGTTCCGACGCGAAAAAATCAGCGTTCCGAAGTGAAAACGATCTGCGTTCCAATCTGAAAACGATCGGGCACTCTGGACGGGCACGAAAGGAGCGTGGAGCGTGGCGGCGTCACCGGGGATCAGCAATCTTCTTTCTTGAAAGGAGGTTGTGATGCCGAGGAATCGTATCGCGAATATGCGCTGGAGCCCAAATTCGCGACTCTCGCTTTGGCCATAGCGAACTTCTCCCCGGGAAGGAACTCGTCCCTCTGGCTGTTGGCCGCGACGCTCCTGCCCTGTCCTTATGAGACAGGTTCGGCGTTCACAATAATTCGGAACGAGCGTTCACGATCGCCCGGAATCTGCAGAGAATCTCAGCCGACGAGGCTCCCTGAAGGAGTGGCAGCCCGTGTAGTACCAGCCGCCCGTCCTCTTCGCGCCCGACGCGCGGACCAGCAACGTGCCGTACAGCAGCGGCGACGCCATCGTGCCTCGCCGCATTCCAGCGGGGTCGCGATTGTGGAGGGACGGGGCTGAACGGTTAACATCGACTCGGTGGTCTAAGTCGGTTGCTTCGGCTTGTGCGAATAATGAGAGCTGGCAGCAGCAATTCGCAACGGCGCAGCGCCGCCCTCGATTCGGCAGCCAGCGAGCAGCAAGAGCCAACCGCAAAACGATGGATCATCCTCCGGGGATGCCTTGGGGGGCATTCCCGGACGTCATCATTCTGGCCGCCGAGCCAGTGGTCAAGCGTCACCCGGAATACGCCAAGGCGAAATCTGGCGACGTTGGCGCAGCTCGAGCGCTGGTCGCCGAACTGGTCAGTCAATACAGACTTGAGGCGGTCAAGTCTCTCCTTCGCCGCGGCCCCGGCCAGCATGGCGTACCTACGCTCGTGAGTGCGCACGCTCACGAGCGTGGCGGCATCAATGCGATCCCGATTGCGTTGGCAACTCTGCTCGGGACACGACTTGGCCTACCAACGGAAGCAACCGTTGTTCAGACAAACGTTGTTTCTCATACGGGTGCCAGCGGTTAGGGCCGCCTCGCTCGTCAAGCCCGCTTTTCCGGAGAGTTGCAACCAGGGCGCGAGTACGTCTTAGTGGATGACTTTGTCGGTCAGGGCGGTACTCTCGCAAACCTGCGGGGTTGGATCCATGCCGTGGGAGGAAAGGCTATTGGAGCGACCGTGAGTCGTGCTCACAGGCAAGAGATACTCTGCTAGGCTAAGTCCGTCGAAGGAGCGGTTGGGTGCACTTAGAGAACGACACGGCGTGGGACTCGAGCAATGGTGGCACGACCAGTTTGGTCACTCCTTCGACTGCCTTACTCAATCGGAAGCTCGCTACTTGGAATGGTCCCCGAATGCTGAAACCATCCGAAGTAGACTTGCTGCGGCGAAGCAAGAAGGAGATGGTAGAAGCAATTAGAGCGATGGTCGCAATCGAGGCCGAGCGGCAATCAGATAGTGGGTAAGCGGCGGCTTTCGGACTTGCAGGCAGAAACAAGATGTACCACTCGTAGCACACGGAGGGCTCGCGCTACGGAGGTGTTTTAGATAAGCCTCGGATTGATGGCTTCCTTGAGACGACTATCGTTCCTCTTCACCGGCGGCTCGCTCCGCGAATCGAATCGTTTACGTTCGGGCACCCACTACCTTGCCTGACAGCCGTGTGTCTGGCAGCTGAGGCATCCACTCCTGTAACGTGCTCACGCCCACCCTTACTTGCTGGTTGTTCGCTAGATGCTCGGCTACCGGGAAATACCTCGCTAAATCGTGGCATTCCGTACCGCTACATGTTGTGCCTTGAATGCCTGCAGAACAAAATCTGCGAATTCGGCACTCACGTTCGTAATTCCCCTTCTTGTGGGGTGCGTGATTCTCGCTTGACGTTGACAGTGGGCTATGGCGGCATTGAAATCGATGATCGGCTCACGCGCTATGTGGGCGTCGATGCGAGCACGAGGTGCCGCCGCCTGGGCCGGGCTACCGGCGAGGTGCACCCCGACGAGCAGTTCTGCGTAGACAGCAGCTGGCAGCACAGCGCTCTCGCTTGCCAGCCGTCCGAGCAGACTGCACAATGTCAGCTGGGTGCCCGATATATCGTCCTCGCGACGACGCTCCGCGGCCACGAGCACACTTGTGTCGACTACGACTCCCATCGGTTCACCGGGGGTTTTTCGGATGCACTGACTGCATCGAGGTCTTCGGCGAACGCGTGATCGCCGGCGGCACCGTCACACCATGCGCTGAGCACCTCCCCAAGAGTGGCGTCATCAGCTTCGCGTTCGATCGGCACGACCCGCGCTATGGGTCTTCCGTTCCGCTTGATGACGAAAGAGTCTCGGCGATCACGCACCTTGGACAGGACCTCTCCGAGATTGCGGGCGAGGTCGGTGGCTCGAATCGTACGTTCCACAATTCTGAATCTACAGGATTATGGGCGCCGTGGGCGGCCGTACCCCTGGGCACGAGGCCCCGGAGGCAGTCGGCGCGGTCGGGGCATTGGACGGTGAGTCGAATTCGTATCGTCTCATTCGCGATTGAAAGCGCATCACTCCGGTAGTTTGAATCCGAGGAGCAAGGGCGCTCACTCAGAATCCTTCTGCCGCCTCTCGGCCAATCCCTGGAAGTTCTCGTAAAGCGTCTTCCGACCCGGCGCGTTACGGCGCTCCTTGACATAATCGCGGGCTAGCACCCAAGTTTGAATGTGGGCCGTGCGACCAGAGGGCTTGTACGTTTCCTAGTGCTTGGCCTTCTCCTGAATGGCCACGGCGACCAACTCGCAGTAGTTCAGGCAAAGGACCAAGGCCGCGGAATCGATGTCCTTGGTCCGATCAAGGTTCTTGTCGAGGCTGTGTGTCCACTTTCCCGCAATCTCTCCGGACAGCTTTCTTGCCTCGAACCATGCAGGGCTCCCGAGTTCAGCGTAAGTGACGAACTCAGGTGTTGCTCGTTCTGCGGAAATGTTCCGGTGGTCGAGCCAAGCGAAAATCGTGGTTCCTGCAACAATGAGCGGAGGTGGCCAGCCGGAAATCTTGGTTGTCGTCAGACACACCAGGGCGAATATGGCTCAGCGATCAATGGCTACGGCTAGAACGCCCAAGGCTGCCCAGTCGGCGCTACAGACCCCAAACCGTGATCGGAGGCTCGCCGGGCTCCGGATCCCTGCGGAACACCCGTTCCTCCCACGACTGGCCCTCGCGTAGGTCGAAAATCACCAAGTGCCCTGATTCCGCCCCGCACCCGTCCATGTATGCGCCCGTCTGGTCCAGCCCCGTGCGGATCAGACGATCTAAGCCGACTTTCGCCGTGCGCACCTTGCACTCGATCAGGTACTTGCGGGTGCGCACTGCACCTTCGCTGGTGATTTGGCGCCACTCGATCAGCACGTCGATCCGACCGCGGCCCACCGCGTACTCGCGATCAATCCGCCCACCCCTGTTCACCACTCGGTGCAAGTACCCATGCAGGACCAGTTGCGGCCCCGCCTCCGCGTGCCCGTAGCGCTCCACCCACGACTCGGCGTGCTCTCGGAAATAGCATTGGAATGCGCTTAGTATCCCAGCTACGTCTAGGCTGCCGTCAGCATTCACGTACCACGACGGATCCACTTGGGCCTCAAGCCCGGATTGCAGCACCGCTGTCAGCTCGCGCGGAACCACCTCGGCGTAGATCGGGTTTGCGATGCGCACTGCGCCCTCGGTAGCCGCCAGGCCAAGATCGCGGACGTACTCTAGATCGCGGACCGAGTAGTCCCAATCCACAGACCCGGCCAACATGGGCAGGATCACGCGTCGCACCCGCTCTTCGCGGAGCGTGTTGGCAAGTTGGTCAAGATGTGTGACCCGCCCAAGAATGAGGGCTTCCCGGGCTTCGTCGATGGCCGCGACTCGGATGGGTTCACTCCGGTCACGACCGCCTTCGGTCTTGAAGCAGGCTTGGTAGGCCAGCGCATTTACCAGCCAAGGTTGCCCGCAAGTGAACTCCCAGATGCGTTCGGTGGTACCGTCCTCGAAGCGCTGACCGCATTCGGCAGTGTGCTGAGCCAGCAGAGCCTGTAGTTCGGCTTCCGAAAAATCGCCGAGGCGCAGCGACTCGGCCTTGATGTTGAAGGCGCTGCCGCCCTTGACGTGCGTCCCTTCCCGGCTGGAATAGATTCGATAGTCGCGCACGTCCCGGACGCCGCACAGGATGACGCTCTGGGGGAATTGGTGCGGGCGGCGGTCGTAGCTCGCGCGCAGCTGCCGTAGGACCGAGATGAGCGTGTCACCGACAAGGGTGTCGATCTCGTCGATCAGCAGCACCAGCGGTAACTGGCTGGTTTGGGACCAGCGCACGAGCGTTCGGCTCAGGGCGGCGTGGGGGCCATATTTCCCCAAGTACTCCGCCATAGTTCGCTCAACGAAATCATCCCGCAATACATCGAGAGACCTTGATGCCAAATCCGCAAGCAGTGTCTGGACCGCGCTACTGGTGTCCTCCCCAGCCGCTTGACCTGCCTCGACATTCACGTACAGACAGCGGTACTTGCCGACCGAGTTGAGTCGGTCTTGGAGGGCCAGCAAGACCGAGGTCTTGCCCGTCTGGCGCGGCGCGTGCAGGACAAAGTACTTCTTGCGGGCGATCAGCGTGAGGATCTCCGCAAGGTTCACTCGGGCCAGCGGATCGATGCAGTAGTGCTCCGCTGGCTCCACCGGACCTTCGGTGTTGAAGTACCGCACGGCGACTTCAGTATGGCAGGCATCGGCCATGGACATTGGGACCTGCAACCGGCTTGATCAAGACGTCGGCCTCGCAACACTCGCTATGCCGTTCTCCGATTTCGCGACGGTGATCTCGGCCCAAAATGACTGGGCGTGGGCTGTGCAAGGCACCTCTGAGTGACACGGACGAAATAGTTGCCGGTCGAAGGTTGAGCGACTTGCCCAACATCTTGCTGACTACTCCATCCTTGACACGCAGGTCGAGGGACTTGGGCGTGAGAAACCTGGCGGCCAAGCATTCTCCTACCACAGGCCTGCTTCCGCTTTCGCGGTCAGCCTGCTATTCGACCCGGTGCCTTCGGTTCAAGTGCAGGACTCCCCTGATCCGTCTGGTTCTGCGCAGATCTCGCAGTCAACGTATGGTCAAGCAAGATCGCAAGAGCGTTGATCAGTACTCCGGCGCCACCTCTCACTCAGGCCCTGCGACCGTCATCGCAGCGCATAGCGCTCGCAAGAAGCGTTCCTGGCAGGACGTCTCGACTCGCACAAGAGACGCTCCCAATCGCTAAAAGCGAGAGTCTGCCAACCATTCCGATGCGTTGTGAACGCGGACTGACTGGACCACATCTGGAGCCCGGTGTGTCCCGGTTGTTGGCGGCGATATCCCAAGCCAGTGCGTGCCATACCGGAATCGCCGTGCGGTATTTCAAGACCGAAGGTCCGATGGACCCAGCGGAGCATTATTGCATCGATCCGCTGGGCCGGGTGAACCTTGCGGAGATCCTTGCTCTGATCGCACGCAAGAAGTATTTCGTCCTGCACGCGCCGCGCCAGACGGGCAAGACTTCAATCCTGCTAGCCCTCGAAGACCGACTCAACTCCGACGGCAAGTTCCGCTGTGTGTACGTGAATGTAGAGGGATGCCAGGCGGCTGGAGAGGACACCGCTCGTGCAATGCGAACACTGCTCGCGAATTTGGCTTCTAGGAGTCTTGAGGTTCTCCACGATGATCTTGTCGAGAGCACAATGTCGGATCGGAGCACTTGGAAAAATACGGCCCCGACGCAGCCTTGGGCCAGACACTCGTGCGCTGGTCCGGAGCTAGCCACATACCACTGGTGCTGCTGATCGATTAGATCGACACGCTCGTGGGGGACTCGCTTATCTCCGTCCTCCGCCAGCTACGAGCGAACTATGATCGCCGTCCGAGCCATTTCCCGCAGAGTGTCATCCTGTGCGGAGTCCGCGACGTGCGCGACTATCAAGTCTATTCCAGCCGGGAAGGGACGCACGTCAAGGGCGGCAGCGCCTTCAACATCAAGGCCGAGTCGCTGCGCCTGGGCGATTTCTCGGAGGGCGAGGTTCGGCAGTTGCTGGCCCAGCACACCGCCGAGCGCGGTCAGCGCTTCGAGGACGGCACCACCGAACACATCGGAGAGTTCACTTGCGGGCAACCTTGGCTGGTAAATGCGCTGGCCTACCAAGCCTGCTTCAAGACCGAAGGCGGTCGTGACCGGAGTGAACCAATCCGAGTCGTGGCCATCGACGAAGCCCGGGAAGCCCTCATTCTTGGGCGGGTCACACATCTTGACCAACTTGCCAACACGCTCCGCGAAGAGCGGGTGCGACGCGTGATCCTGCCCATGTTGGCCGGGTCTGCGGATTGGGGCTACTCGGTCCGCGATCTGGAGTACGTCCGCGATCTTGGCCTGGCGGCTACCGAGGGCGCAGTGCGCATCGCAAACCCGATCTACGCCGAGGTGGTTCCGCGCGAGCTGACAGCGGTGCTGCAGTCCGGGCTTGAGGCCCAAGTGGATCCGGCGTGGTACGCGAATGCTGACGGCAGCCTAGACGTAGCTGGGCTACTAAGCGCATTCCAAAGCTATTTCCGAGAGCACGCCGAGTCGTGGGTGGAGCGCTACGGGCACGCGGAGGCGGGGCCGCAGCTGGTGCTACATGCCTACCTGCAGAGGGTGGTGAACAGCGGGACCGGATCGGGCGCGAGTACGCGGTGGGCCGAGGGCGCAGCGACCTGCCGGTCGAATGGCGCTAGGTCAAGCCGGACAGCCAAGTGTGCATCGGCAAATGCGTCATCGAGTGCAAGGTGCGCACGGCGAAGGCTGGCTTGGATCGCCTGGTCCGCGAGGGCCTGGAACAGACGGCCACATACATGGACCGGGTTGGGGCGGAATCCGGGCACTTGATGATCTTCGACCTGCGCCCGGACCTGTCATGGGAGCAGCGATTGTACCGCAAGGATCCGGAGCTGGGTGAGCGTCCGATCACGGTTTGGGGGATCTAGTCTTACCCTTGGCGTCACGATCGTTCGAACCGGGGACGGTCATATGTCCGGTGGCTTCAAGCGAGCGAATCAACGGTGAGCGGGTGGTTGGCGAGCAGCCTATGATCACTCTGATCGAAGCTCAGAAGCATGACAATCGACTCGGCGCAGACCCGATTTATGATCGGACTTGCGGACGTTCTCCGAAGGTCGAGCCGTTCATACAGACGAACTGCGGGATTGTCGAGCCTGACGCTCACGCTCGGACGGTTGGACTTGTGGGTGCATTTCGGTAAGGTAAGAACGATGAGCGCGGAACTCATCGGCATCCTGAGCGTCGGAGTGGCACTGGCCGGACTGGTCTTGCGACTGTCCGCACGGATCGATGGGATAGAGGATCGGCTGGCTAGCGTCGAGCAGCGCTTGGCGCGAGTCGAGGGACTGCTAGAAGAACTTAGCCAAGCGGGTCGAGGAGTTCCAGCGACGGCAGACCAAGCACATGAGTGCAGACTTTGATCCCATGCAGGGTCCCGCCGCCAAGCATTTCACCAAGGCGGACCCTGCAGCTGCGGGGAGCCTTATGGAAGAATTCTTCAAGATCCAGTCTGCCATAAGTGACAGCTAGCGTATTGCAGACCTAGCAAGGACTCGCCAAAGCCGTTACTCGACACCGTAAGGAGTCGGCCAAGTTCTCCCTAGAGGAGCTACGTGTGTCCTATACGGCTGGCCTCCATCTACATTCAGGATCCAGTCAGTCTTTCCGGCGACCCGTCTCTGATCACCGACGCTCGCTCGACACTCCCGCTGGGCCTCTAGGCGAACGAAGACTAGCTTTGGTCCGCACCAGAGCCTTGCCCGTGACCACTCTGATCGAAGCTGAGAAGCATGACGATCGACTCGGTGCCGATCCGATTGATGATCGGAGTTGCGGACGTTCTCCGAAAGCCGAGCCGTTCATAGAGACGAATCGCCGGATTGTCGAGCCTGACGCTCAGGCTCACCCCAGAATAGCGGGACCGGCAGAGGTCCAGTAGAGCTTGCAGAAGTCTTGTACCCACGCCCAGCCCGCGGGCGGCAGGAATCGTTCCGATCGCCAACTCAGGTATGTTCTCGCCGACATAGTCCGCACCCGCTTCCTCGCGAGAGAATAGCCGCACCCACGCACAGCTGACCGGATACCCGACACTGGCGGATTCCGCCACGAGGCCGAGATCCCCCGGTCGGCCCCAGTTCTGCCAATAGCGCGTCAGTTCAGGGTCACGCAGGGTTTTTTGAATCGGCTCGCCGGATTCCTGCATGCGAGCGGCCAGCGTCAGAAAGCTAAAGATCAGGGTCGACTCATTCGGCAAGACAGTCCGAATCTGTACATCCATCGCTCTGCGGGAGCATATCACAGCGAGGGATGGTGGCTCCACGAGAGGCGGGTGTGGTGAAGTCCTGGTTGAGAGGGGGGACGATTGTGAACGTAACCGTTGAGGAGTGAATTGAGAGCTGCTCCGACAGGCGTCCTGGTGGGCGTCGAGGGACCGGATCTAACGTCAGCAGGTTTAGCCAGAGGATTGATTCGTGGATGACCGGTGGCCAAGCCGCAGGCGACGGCCGACGGACCTGATCGTGCTGAAGCACTGCAACGGTTCACACAGAGGTCTTGATGGAGTTGTGGGCGTCCATGTTGTGGGTCATCCGATCCGAGAGACTCAGGGGTTTGTCGCCACACTCAAACGCAA
Source organism: Bryobacterales bacterium (assembly GCA_965207255.1). GTDB lineage: Bacteria > Acidobacteriota > Terriglobia > Bryobacterales > UBA6623 > VXMF01. The sequence goes on from OZ242276.1 coordinate 6,988,714, forward strand.
TTCATCGAATAGTCAGAACTTCAACCGCCGGACTTACAACCGGCGTCCTCTATGGATCTGGACTTCATCGTCATTTGCCGACTCGTCGGATGTCATTTGCCTTGTATCTTGCGGTGCTTGTCCGTCGGCCTGCACCTTTGCTACGCGCTTCCGCCCGACCCCGCCTCCATCAGGCTGTCCAAGAGACTCTCGCCCTCAAGGTGCCGAACATACTCGGCACACAAGAGAAAGGGGGAGCGGTTGCCCGCTCCCCCTGGTAGGTTGATTCTGATGAATCTTGCCGAGTCTAGGGAATCTGGGCTCCAAACGCACCGACGATAGACGCACCGAGGTCGTCGGCATGATTCCCTTCGCCGGCGAAACGACCAACCGTGGCGTCGGTCAAGGCCCACGTGCCGATCACGCCGAGCGGTCCGTCCACTCCCGGGCCCACGAACAGCGCCTTGACGGTCTGGGTGCCGGTCGCGGTGATGTCGCCGCCGGCATCGGCCCGGCGGTATCGGCCCACGGCAGCTAATTCGGTGTAGTCGTTGACGTTGCCGTCGGCATCCGCCGTTCCGGCTGTGCCGACGATCAGGGTGTTGGCGTACGCTCCGGTTGCGCCCACAATAATATTCCTGATTACCCCGAAGTCACAGCCAAACTTAGGGGGCGAATATTTGTCGATTGAATGCCGGAATCAGTTGACACAAGATTCAGCTTGATGTATACTAAGTATCTGATCATAAAGGAGTTACTTATGCCAAAGAACAAGGTCCAGTTCCAGAAGGGCCAGAGCCTGCCGGAGTTCCTCGAACTCTACGGCACCGTTCCAAAATGCGAGCAAGCCGTGTTTGAGGCGCGCTGGCCCAAGGGCTTCCACTGCCCCAATTGCGGCCAAACACGGCTTGGATGCTCAAGCACAAGCTCATGCAGACGATGCGCGAGCGGGACGACAGCCAGCCGCTGCACGGCATCGTGGAAGTCGATGACGCCTATTTGGGCGGAGAGGCCAGCGGGGGCAAGCGCGGGCGTGGTGCTGAGCGCAAGACGCCCTTTGTAGCGGCGGCACAGGTGAGTGCGGACGGACACCCGGAACGGCTACGGCTGACCCCGCTGCCGGGCTTCCGCAAACGTGCGCTGCAAGCTTGGGCCGAGCAGCATCTGCAAGCGGGCACACTGGTGCGCTCGGACGGCCAGGCTTGTTTTCGGGGCGTGCAGGCGGCTGGCTGTGAGCACCAAGCGCAGGTCACCGGAGGTGGCAAGGGCAGCTGCGAGACGCCCGGGCTGAGCTGGGTGAACACCCTGCTGGGCAACGTCAAGCGCGCGATCGACGGAACCTATCATGCCTGCGACTCGCGCTATGCGGGACGCTACTTGGCCGAGTTTGCCTACCGCTTCAATCGGCGCTATGTGTTGGCCGATCTCGTACCGCGTCTGGTCTATGTTGCGGTGCGCACCCCGCCCCTGCCCGACCGGCTCCTAACTCTGGCTGGAACTGCTGGGTAATCAGGATTCCAATTGAAGGATGAGCCTGAAGGGGAGTAGGGAGAGTTGCGGGCTGAGGCAGTGTAGCAGGCTATGGCAGGAGAAGGAAAAGGGCGGGGGGAGGATCATAGCAAACGGTATAATCGAATTCAAGGATGGCAAGGCCATGAGCGCGGAACTGATCGGCATCCTGAGCGTGGGAGTCGCCCTTGGCGGACTGATTCTCTGGATGGGCGGGTGGTTGCGCTACGTGGATCGCAGGCTTGCCAGACTGGAAGGAATGCTAGAGGCATCGGGTCTGTTTCGGCCGAAGCAATCCGGCACTTCTGGAGACTAAAATCAAGCGGCCTTCTTATCCACCAGCGTAAGCATTCAGAAACCGGGGCGCAAGAGGTCCGGAGAGCCGCTCGGAGGAATCCCGAGGAGGGGGCTTGTGGCGGGAGTGGCCGCAAGCAGGACCGCCAGCGAGTCAGCTTGCATTTCATCCACGTATAGCGCTGGAGGCGGGCCAGCCATGTCCAGATTCGACGCGGACTTAACTTTTGTGGGACAGCTTGCCATGGTAATGGCTGGGCGGCGAGCCCGGTCGTTGTGAGCAGCACGAAGTCCAGGCAGAACGAACAGCAGGACGGGCAGCAGCCCACGTGTGCCGCTTGCGCACAACTCCAGCAAGTGCTGGCCGAGACCCAGTCGCAATTCCAGGCGACCGCATCCGAATTACAGGCCGCGCAGGCCCGGGAAGCGAAGCTACAAGCCCAGGTGGTGGTGTTGCAACAGTTGCTGTTCGGACGCAAGAGCGAGTCCGCGCCAGCGGCTGGAGACGAGCCAGCGCACGGTGCTGGTGAGCTTCAAACCAAGAGTTGTTCGACGCCCAGCAACGCACGCTGCTGCGCGAGATCGACAAGCGCCGCCGGCAACTGCGCCAGTTGCGGGCGCGCTTGCGGCGCTGGCGCACGGGCCGCAGCAAGGGCGGGCGCAAGCCGGGCCTGGCGGCGACGCTGGCAGCGCTGGCCGTTCGACCTCGTACACCAGCGACGCTTCCCACTTGCGGCCGCGCTTGGCCAGCCGCACCGCCTTCAGCGGCGCGTCCAGCGGCAGGCACCGCCCGCTGTAGGCCCGCAGGCGCGGAAACCCCTTCACGTGAATCAGGTAGTGCCCGTTCTGGCAGCGCACCATGCCGTTGTGCGGGTCCGCCACGTCGATCGTCACACAGCGGCGGATGGAGCGGAATCTGGGGAAGCCGGAAGCCTCGCCCGCGCGTAGGCGCCGAAAGAACGCCTGGAAGGCGTGGTCCGGTCGCCGCAGCATGCCGCGGCTGGCCCCGAGCGCAAGCTCGCCCAAGCCGTGCTCGTTGGCTGCCCGCAGCTGCGTCAGCCACTTGCACTGGTCGTAGAAACTGAGCAACTCCGTGCGTTCCTGGTAGACCGTCTTGCGGCGCTCCAGCGCCTGATTGTAGAGCCAGTTCAAACGCCCGAGGAGCGACTCCATCATGGCGTACCCTCCCGGGCTCAGCTTCAACCGAACCAAGAATGTAGCAGGGGCTGTCATCTACGATTGTTCTATTTTGATTGTAACATATTCGCCATGAACTCACAAACAGGACATAGAATCCCTCACATGATTTCGGCACTCACATCTGTAATTCCCTTCAGATTCCGAGGCCAGGTCCGCCGTCGCGGGGTCGCTGTCGTCGGCGTAGTTGACATCGAACTTCGCCGGCAGCTTTCCGGTCTGGCCCAACAGGTTCCACTGGATAGCGTCCTGCACTCTCTGCCAAGCTGCCAGCTCGGCCGTTTGCGTGTCGCCCGAATCGAGGCCCTGCAGCGTCGCCAGCAGGTCGCGCTCCTCCGTCAGGGTCTTGATGACGCCGTCGATCCACGTGTCGCCGTTGACCGCGACCGTCGCGCCGTTGTTCCGCGCCAGCGTCGCCAGGTCGTACTCCGCGGTGATCATGGTCTCTTCGTCAGCCGCGCCAAGCGCTTAGTAGGTGGGGGCAGTGTCGCCGAGGCGGCCGGCCCAGCCGAATTTCCGCCCCGTCACCTCCAGCGTGCCGTCGGCTTCGAGCACCGCCGCGGCAAAGTTGATTGCCGGGGTGGGATCCACGGTCGAGACCAGCATCCCGCCCACCGCGGAGCCGTCGTCGCCGCCCGGCGTCGGATGCGACGCGTCCCCGACGTGCACCACGCCGAAGCCGGCCGACAAACCGTTGGAGCCCGTTCCGACAGTCCACGTGCCGTTCGCCGCGCTCCCCGCGTCACCGCCCTGGCCCAGCAGGATGCCGTTGAGGGTGCTGCTGGCGGAAACCGGCCGCAGCAACCCCGAGTTGGCGGTGAAGAACACCTGGGCGTTGGTGCCCGGTCCGTCGAACTTCGCGTTCCGCCGCAGGTCCGGGTCGTCGAGCACGATCCGGTCCACGTCCGCGAAGTTGTGCTGCCAGGGAAGCCCGTCGGCGTCCTCCAGCCCGCTCACCACTCCGCTGACCGTTTCGGCCTTGAAGCGCACCTGCAGGTCCATCGTGCCCGAATAGGTGTCGCCGGACATATTGATCGCCCGCTTGCCGCCCGAGTAGCTGGCGATGCCCGCCAGCGAGACCGCAGCCGCGTCCGCGGTCCGCACCGTCTGCTGCATCGTCGCGTACGAGAGCGCGCCGTATCCGGGTACGTCCAGTTCGGCATCGCTCGTGGCGTCGTCCGACTTCCTGCGGATCACCGTGCCGTAGCGCGTGTCGCCGGTCATGCCCAGCGTCGCGGAGGCGCTCCACATCGCGCGGTTGAACGCGTTCGCCGCCGCTTCGGACCCCAGCGCCTCGCCTTCGAACACCCCGCCGCCATCCCCGGCCGTGGCCGCCACGAAGGCGCCCTCGCTCGACAGCGCGTCGAGCATGTCGGCGATGTCGGCGAGGATGTCCTCCTCGCGGGGGGCGTCGTCCCTTACAGTGTCGCTGTCGAGGCCGAAGATGGTGTCCAGCGCCGCATCGAGCTTCTCCCACTGGCTGTCGAGAATGGCCTCCAAGCCGCTCGGCTGGGTGTCGAGGGCGAGTAGGGCCGTCACGTCGGCCTAGACCTTTTCGATCGACTTCACGGCCTCGTAGACGAAGTTCGCGCCCTCGTCGCTCGCCGTCCCGCCGCCGAGCAGGTCTCCCATCGAGAACATGGCCTCGTTGTCGTCCGAGACAGTGCCCGTGACGATCAGGTGGGTCCTCAGCTCGTTCGCCGCCGTGTCGGAATCGTTAGCGCTCAGTCTCGGAATGTACAGACCATTGGTGCGGAATTCGTCGGTGTCGGGGTGTTGGCCTTATCGAAGCGGGTGCCCATCAGCGTGCCGTCTTGCGTCCGGAGACGGTAGAAATCAGCTATTTGTGCATATTTTATGCGTGTTGCAGCTCCTGTGTCACGCACTCCGGTTGGCATCCGTTTTGATTCTCGAGGGCCTGGCAATTGAGCCCGTACCTACGATAGCAGCGACCAGCGGTGCGACTGTCGCACAGCGAGCAACAGGCTCCGGATCGAACGTCCAAGGCTGCGCAGCCGGCGCTACAGCCCCCAAACCGTGATCGGAGGCTCGCCGGGCTCCGGATCCCTGCGGAACACCCGGCCTTCCCACGACTGGCCCTCGCGTAGGTCGAAAATCACCAAGTGCCCGGCTTCCGCCCCGCATGCGTCCATGTACGCGGCCGTCTGCTCCAGCCCCGTGCGGATCAGACGATCCTGGCCCACCTTCGCCGTGCGCACCTTGCACTCGATCACGTACTTGCGCGTGCGCACTGCATCTTCGCTGGTGGTTTGGCGCCACTCGATCAGCAGGTCGATGCGACCGCGGCCCACCGCGTACTCGCGCTCAATTCGCCCTCCGCTGTTCACCACTCGGTGCAGGTACCCATGTAGGATCAGTTGCGGCCCCGCCTCCTTGTGCCCGTAGCGCTCCACCCACGACTCGGCGTGCTCGCGGAAATAGCCTTGAAATGCATCCAGCAGCCTAGCTAAGTCTAGGCTGCCATCGGGCTTCACGTACCACGCCGGATCCACCGCCCCTGCGATCGTGGCCTCCAGCGGCAGGGCCAGTTCGCGCGGGATGACCTCCGCGTATATCGGATTCGCCATGCGCACCGGATAGCCAGCTGCCACCAGTCCCAAGTCGCGCACGTAGTCTAGATCCCGGACTGTCCAAGACGACTCACTGGAGCCCGCCAACATCGGTAGGATCACCCGTCGCACGCGGTCTTCGCGGAGCGTATTGGCAAGTTGGTCGAGATGCGTTACCCGCCCGATGATGAGCGCTTCCCTGGCGCGGTCGATATCGTCGCCACGGATCGGCATGCTCCGGTCACGGTCTGTCTCACCATCGAAGCAGGCCTCGTAGGCCAGCGCATTCACCAGCCACGGTTGCCCGCAGGTAAGCTCCCAGATGCGCTCGGCCACGCCGTCCTCAAAGGCTTGGCCACTCTCTGCGGCGTATTGCGCCAACAGGTCGCGTAGCTCGGCTTCCGTAAAGTCCCCGAGCCGCAGCGACCGTGCCTTGATATTGAAGGCGCTGCCGCCCTTGACATGGGTCCCTTCACGGCTGGAATAGATCTGATAATCGCGCACGTCTCGAACTCCACACAGCACTAAGCTCTGCGGGAATCCGCTCGGTCGCATGTCGTACCGCGCACGGAACTGGCGCAGGACAGAAATCAGCGTGTCGCCCACTAGGGAGTCAATCTCGTCGATGAGCAGAACCAAGGGCTTGGGGTCGGCTTCCGACCAGCGCGTGAAGCATTCGGCTAGGCAGCCGTCAGGCCCGAACTCCGCCGCCAGTGCCGACTTCGACTGGTCTACGAAGTTGTCCTTCAGCGTTCTTCGGGCGCGTGTGCCAATCTCCCCAAGCAATGTCTTCATTGCACGAGCAGTATCCTCTCCAGCCGCTTGGGCCCCTTCGAAGTTCACGTACAGGCTGCGGTACTGGCCCGCTGCGTTGAGACGGTCTTGGAGGGCTAGCAGTGTCGAGGTCTTACCCGTCTGACGCGGTGCATGTAAAACGAAGCACCTCCGGTCTTGGATGAGTTCGAGAATCTTGGCTAGGTTGACCCGGCTGAGCGGCGGGATACAGTAGTGGCGGTCCGCGTCAACCGGGCCTTCCAAGTTGAACTTGCGCACGAGAGCTTGAGTATGGCACGGAATGGCTTCGACCATTGCGGGCCGCAATCAAGCTTGCCACCAGACTTCGCGGGCCTCCGACAGATAGCGCTCGCCGCCTCTTGCCCGCCATCGGAGATGAGGGTCCGGCGGTTGTTTGCGGCCGATGCGCGTAGAAGGACACAGGATCGCGGTGTCCTGTTCCGCAACCGTCTCGCACGTGTATCTCGCGCTGCCCGCGACCGGGAAGCTCAGGTGCGCCAGTGTTCCGTAATGATCCAGAGTCGGACGAGGTTGTTGCTCCCCGATCCCTCCTTCCGGCTTCCTCTAGGGCAGTTCCGGGCCGAATCCGCCGTGAATCGGGACAGCGGTAAAGGTTCCATCGGTGACGGTGTCGCTGGCGGGAAAGGTCGCGCCAGTCACTCCTTGCCGATTGACCGCGTCTTTGGCGGCGTTCTGCCCGGTAACCTTCGCACCGATCGCAGCAGAGGCACCGTCAATGGCATTTACTGAGCGCTTGGGGCCTGTGATCTGGTGGACTCGAGGCGTAAGGTCGCTGGATTCAGTAGCTTGTGACTCAAATAAGATTTTATTGCGATGGCGCTTAACTTTCGATGCTATTTCTGGCAGCTTGAATGGGGAGGGCCCCCGCCTTGGACCCGTTGATCCAGAACCTCAAGTCCACCACCTTCTTCGGCAAACGCCTCACTCGGCGCCAGATCGCCGACATCCAGGAGGTCGTCTCCACGTTCCCCAAGCTCAGCCGCAACGAACTCGGCCAAACCATCTGCGAGCACCTGCGCTGGCAGACCCACTCCGGTCGCAACCGGATTCAGCTCGCGCTGCGCCTGCTGGAGGAACTCGAGCGGCTCTCGATCCTGACCCTGCCGCCCAAGCAGCATGCCGCACGCGGGCCCCAAGCGCCGCTGCGCCCGGGCCCGCGCTCCGCTCCGCAGCCCGCCATTGCGGGGCCCTTGGCCGCGCTGACCCCGCTGCGGCTGGAGCTCGCGAGCGCTCCCGAGGCGGTCGCCAAGTGGGACGAATTCGTCGAACGCTACCACCCGCTCGGCTACCGCCACCCAATCGGCCAGAACTTGCGCTACTTCCTGCTGGACCGCGACCAGCGTACGCTGGGCTGCCTGCTGTTTGACTTCGCGACGGTCCGCCTCGCGTGCCGCGACCAGTGGCTTGGCTGGCAGCCACAGGACCGTCGCAAGTATCTGCATCTGGTGGTGCGCAATGCCCGCTATCCACTGTTTCCGTGGGTCTCGGTGCCGCATCTGGCGAGCCACGCGCTGAGGCTGGCGGTCCGCCAGCTGCCGCACGACTGGCAGCGGGCGCACGGTTCGCACCCGGTTCTGTGCGAGACCTATGTCGACCCGCACAAGCACCGCGGGACCTGCTACTTGGCGGAAGCGACCGGATCGTCGGTGCGGGATTTCTGCGCAAGGGCAGCACCACGGAGATGTGCTGGGAGGAGTGAAGGCAGACCAAGATGAGGAGTGCGTGAATGGCCCGGCCATTGCCGGGCGTACATTCGGACGCACTCGTCAAGAGCTCCTGATTGCGTCGGCACCGTCGGCGCTCAGCGCCGGCACAGGCAGGCTGCTGGTCGTCATGTCGGTGTTGCCATCGAACGCCTTGTCGAAGCGAGCGCCCAGTAGTGCGCCGTCTTGCATCCAGACGGGGTAGAAATCACCGTTCTTATTCGTATTTTCGGTGTATTTCACTGCCTACATCGAGTACTCCACTTGGCATCCGTTGTCGTCGTGGAAGGCCATGGCGATTGGGCCCGCACCTACGACTGCAGCGTCCCCCGGAGCGAATATGGCACGGCGAGGAATGGGCTACGGCTACAACGTCCAAGGCTGCCCAGCCGACGCTACAGCCCCCAAACCGTGATCGGGGCCTCGCCGGGCTCCGGATCCCTGCGGAACACCCGGTCCTCCCACGACTGGCCCTCGCGTAGGTCGAAAATCACCAAGTGCCCCGACTCTGCCCCGCACCCGTCCATGTACGCGGCCGTCTGCTCCAGGCCCGTGCGGATCAGACGATCTAGGCCGACTTTCGCCGTGCGCACCTTGCACTCGATCACGTACTTGCGCCTGCGCACAGCACCCTCGCTGGTGGTTTGGCGCCACTCGATCAGCACGTCGATGCGACCGCGGCCCACCGCGTACTCGCGCTCAATCCGCCCTCCGCTGTTCACCACGCGGTGCAGGTACCCATGCAGGACCAGTTGCGGCCCCGCCTCCTTGTGCCCGTAGCGCTCCACCCACGACTCGGCGTGCTCGCGGAAATAGCCTTGAAATGCATCCAGCAGCCTAGCTAAGTCTAGGCTGCCATCGGCATTCACGTACCACGCCGGATCCACCGCCCCTGCGATCGTGGCCTCCAGCGGCAGGGCCAGTTCGCGCGGGATGACCTCCGCGTAGATCGGATTCGCCATGCGTACCGGATAGCCCGCTGCCACCAGTCCTAGGTCGCGCAGGTAGTCTAGATCCCGGACTGTCCAAGACGACTCGCTGGAGCCCGCCAACATCGGTAGGATCACACGTCGCACGCGGTCTTCGCGGAGCGTATCGGCAAGTTGGTCGAGATGTGTGACCCGTCTGAGAATGAGCGCTTCCCGGGCTTCGTCGATGGCCGCGAATCGGATTGGCTCACTCCGGTCACGACCGCCTTCGGTTCTGAAGCAGGCTTGGTAGGCCAGCGCATTTACCAGCCAAGGTTGCCCGCAAGTGAACTCCCAGATGCGTTCTGCGGCAGCGTCCTCGAAGCTCTGGCCGCATTCGGCAGTGTGCTGAGCCAGCAGAGCCTGTAGTTCGGCTTCCGTAAAGTCGCCGAGACGCACCGACTCGGCCTTGATGTTGAAGGCGCTGCCGCCCTTGACGTGCGTCCCTTCCCGGCTGGAATAGATTCGATAGTCGCGCACGTCCCGGACTCCGCACAGGATGACGCTTTGGGGGAATTCGTGAGGGCGGCGGTCGTATTCGGAACGTAACTGCCGGAGGACCGAGATGAGCGTGGCCCCAACCAGTGCATCAACCTCGTCGATCAACAGTACCAGCGGTTTGGGACTCGCCGCCGACCAGCGCACCAGCATCTCGCTGAACGCTCCGTCGGGGCCGTGTTTCTGCAAGTACCCCGACATCGTCCTGTCCACGAAGTCGTCCTGCAGTACGTTGAGAGCCCTAGAGGCCAAGCGCCCGAGCAGTGCTTGCATCGCTCGGGCTGTATCCTCCCCGGCCGCTTGCCCTCCCTCGAAATTCACATACAGACAGCGGTACGTGCCGCCCGAGTTGAGGCGTTCCTGGAGGGCCAGCAAGATTGAGGTCTTGCCCGTCTGGCGCGGCGCGTGCAGGACGAAGTACTTCTTGCGGGCGATCAGCGTGAGGATCTCCGCAAGGTTCACTCGGGTCAGCGGATCGATGCAGTAATGCTCCGCTGGATCCACCGGACCCTCGGTGTTGAAGTACCGCACGGCGACTTCAGTATGGCATGCATCGGCCATGGACATTGGGATCAGCAATCGGCTTGATCAAGACGTAGATCTCGCAACGCTCGCCATGCTGTTCTTCGGTCTCGCCGTCACCCGCGCCGCGTTTCGGGGCGGTCCGTGCAACTGATCCAGACCAGTGGGCGTTGTTGTCCAGGTTGCTCGCGGTCGCCAGGACGATGCTCTCCACCTCCCCGTACTGGAACCTGCTAGCGTCGCCATCGGTCGTTATCAGGTTCGTCACCAAGCCCGACACGCTGTTGCAGCTGAAGCGCACCTCCAGCGCGATGTCGCCCGAGTACAGCTTGCCGTCGCCGCTGACCGCCCTCGTAATAGGCGGACCCGGTCATCGCCACGTGCCTCACGCGCTGCACTTCGTCGATCGTGGTGCAGGAGAACGTCCCGACCAGGCCCATCTCCTTCTCGACCGGAGTGGTCTCGGAACTATCACCGTCCCCGTCGCCGATGCTCCCTTTGGCGTCGTAGTCCGCATGGTCGGTCGCCACGTTGCGCTCCATCACCGAAATCGCACCGTAGCACGTCGAGCCAGTCATCCCGAACACGGCTGTCGCTTCCGACACCGCCGCGTCGAATGCCTTCAGCGAGTCGGCCTCGCTCGGCTTGGCGTCCTCACAGACGCCCTTGCCGTCCTCCTTGGTCGTCGCGGCGAACGCCGGGCCGCTCGAGAGGGCATCCAAGACGTCGTCGATCTCGTCCAGCAGGTCGTCCTCGCCGGGTCGGTCTCCGGGATCATCCTTGCCTGATCCGAAAACGCTGTCCACCTAGGTCTGGACACCTGACCACGCGGTGGTCGGCAGGCAATGGCATTTACTGAGTGCTTGGGGCCTGTGATCTGGTGGACTCGAGGCGTAAGCTACTTGGATTCAGTAGCTTGTGACTCAAGAAAGATTCTCTTGCGAAGGCGCTTAGCTTACGATGCGAATTCTGGCAGGTTGAATGGGGAGGGCCCCCGCCTTGGACCCGTTGATCCAGAACCTCAAGTCCACCACCTTCTCCGGCAAACGCCTCACCCGGCGGCAGATCGCCGACATCCAGGAGGTCGTCGCCACATTCCCCAAGCTCAGCCGCAACGAACTCGGCCAAACCATCTGCGAGCACCTGCGCTGGCAGACCCACTCCGGTCGCAACCGGATTCAGCTCGCGCTGCGCCTGCTGGAGGAACTCGAGCGGCTCTCGATCCTGACCCTGCCGCCCAAGCAGCATGCCGCACGCGGGCCCCAAGCGCCGCTGCGCCCGGGCCCGCGCTCCGCTCCGCAGCCCGCCATTGCGGGGCCCTTGGCCGCGCTGACCCGCTGCGGCTGGAGCTCGCGAGCGCTCCCGAGGCGGTCGCCAAGTGGGACGAATTCGTCGAACGCTACCACCCGCTCGGCTACCGCCACCCAATCGGCCAGAACTTGCGCTACTTCCTGCTGGACCGCGACCAGCGTACGCTGGGCTGCCTGCTGTTTGACTTCGCGACGGTCCGCCTCGCGTGCCGCGACCAGCGGCTTGGCTGGCAGCCACAGGACCGTCGCAAGTATCTGCATCTGGTGGTGCGCAATGCCCGCTATCCACTGTTTCCGTGGGTCTCGGTGCCGCATCTGGCGAGCCACGCGCTGGGGCTGGCGGTCCGCCAGCTGCCGCACGACTGGCAGCGGGCGCACGGTTCGCGACCGGTTCTGTGCGAGACCTATGTCGACCCGCACAAGCACCGCGGGACCTGCTACTTTGCGGAAGCGACCGGATCGTCGGTGCGGGATTTCTGCGCAAGGGCAGCACCACGGAGATGTGCTGGGAGGAGTGAAGGCAGACCAAGATGAGGAGTGCGTGAATGGCCCGGCCATTGCCGGGCGTACATTCGGACGCACTCGTCAAGAGCTCCTGATTGCGTCGGCACCGTCGGCGCTCAGCGCCGGCACAGGCAGGCTGCTGGTCGTCATGTCGGTGTTGCCATCGAACGCCTTGTCGAAGCGAGCGCCCAGCAGTGCGCCGTCTTGCATCCAGACGGGGTAGAAATCACCGTTCTTATTCGTATTTTCGGTGTATTTCACTGCCTACATCGAGTACTCCACTTGGCATCCGTTGTCGTCGTGGAAGGCCATGGCGATTGGGCCCGCACCTACGACTGCAGCGTCCCCCGGAGCGAATATGGCACGGCGAGGAATGGGCTACGGCTACAACGTCCAAGGCTGCCCAGCCGACGCTACAGCCCCCAAACCGTGATCGGAGGCTCGCCGGGCTCCGGATCCCTGCGGAACACCCGGTCCTCCCACGACTGGCCCTCGCGTAGGTCGAAAATCACCAAGTGCCCTGATTCCGCCCCGCATGCGTCCATGTACGCGGCCGTCTGCTCCAGCCCCGTGCGGATCAGACGATCTAAGCCGACTCTCGCCGTGCGCACCTTGCACTCGATCACGTACTTGCGGGTGCGCACTGCGCCTTCGCTGGTAGTTTGGCGCCACTCGATCAGCACGTCGATGCGACCGCGGCCCACCGCGTACTCGCGCTCAATCCGCCCTCCGCTGTTCACCACGCGGTGCAGGTACCCATGCAGGACCAGTTGCGGCCCCGCCTCCTTGTGCCCGTAGCGCTCCACCCACGACTCGGCGTGCTCGCGGAAATAGCCTTGAAATGCATCCAGCAGCCTAGCTAAGTCTAGGCTGCCATCGGGCTGCACGTACCACGCCGGATCCACCGCCCCTGCGATCGTGGCCTCCAGCGGCAGGGCCAGCTCGCGCGGGATGACCTCGGCGTAGATCGGATTCGCCATGCGCACCGGATAGCCAGCTGCCACCAGTCCTAGGTCGCGCAGGTAGTCTAGATCCCGGACTGTCCAAGACGACTCGCTGGAGCCCGCCAACATCGGTAGGATCACGCGTCGCACGCGGTCTTCGCGGAGCGTATTGGCGAGTTGGTCGAGATGCGTGACCCGCCCGAGGATGAGCGCTTCCCTAGCTTGGTCAATGGCCTCGACGAGGATTGAAGCCTATTCCGAGCACGGAATAGGCTTCAGCCCATGTCGTTACCTCCATGACCCGCTCCGTCGGCTTCCGGCTGGAGCGATAGCTAGCCGGGCGGGATTCGCACCCGCTGGGAGCCAGTGCCTTAGCACGGCGCGCCCTGAGCGCCACCCCGCTCAGCTCCGCTTGGCCAGCCAGCGGACTCCACCAAGACCCACGCCTTGTGCGGCTACCCTGCTCCACACCCGGCCCCTTGCCGGCTGCGCTACTGGCCAAAACCAAAACTGCTGCCGGAAGAATCTGACGCGCTCCAAGCGCTCGCTCTAGCACTCATGGACCGGCCGCATTGCCCTTCAACGCCCTCTCGGCTGCCCGCGTTAACACTGCTTCTCTTGATGACCCGGGGGCGGGCGTTCGGGCGGCACAGGCCCCCCAGGATCACCATCGCCCGCACCGCCAGCCCCAAGTTGTCCGGCGCACCCAACTGGCGCTTGGCGGCGAAGTGCCGCAACACCCGCAACTGCATCTGCGTGAAGAACACCGTCGCCGGCAATTCCGGCGTCTCTCGCCCCAACAGCGTCAGCGCGGCCAGCCGCCAGGCAATCACCGGCTTGATCGTCACCGCCCGCTCGATGCGCTCCCCCGTGCGGTGCCCCAGGTACTCCACCTTACAGCCCGACTTGAGAATGCGGTGCCAGTCTTCGATCCGCCAGCGCAGCCGGTACCATTGCAGCACCCGCCAGGCCTGCGCTTGCGAGCGCACCGGCAGGCTCGTCAGCAGGAACCACTCCAGCGGCTCCACGCCCTATTCATCGCGACCGCCCCAATCCACCTTGCGCACTCTGACGACGCTCCGCCCTTCGCCGTGCGACATCAAGCATTCATTTGACGGAGCCCCTCGCGCTGCCTCATCTGCCCACGAAATCGGCTCCACCCGTGCCGAGCCACGGCCGATCATGTAGAAGTTGCTACTTGCGCCTACTCCTTGGCAACAGATAGCGCCATACACGGCCAAGCCGTGACCGAAGAGTCTCGCGGCTCGATTGCGAGCCAAGCAGGCGAGCACGTTCAACGCGAGTATATCTGGAATGACTGCCTGGATCGATCCTTTGCGACCAGATCACGGTGTTGCTCTATACGCGAACGCTCTCGCACACTACTGGGCTTATGCAAAGGCTCTCCCCGATGTGGCCCAGCCGAATTGCCTGATCGGGGACACGCTGTCGGCGCTCCAACGCTTCCAAGAGGCGATCGACGCGTACTCCCGAGCAATTGAGAGGATCGCTAAACCAATCGATCTTGGGCCGGGGGTGGTCGTGCACTGGAAGGCTGTTGGCCCATTCATGTTGCATACGCTCCACTACAACCGAGGCAACGCGCATGCGGCGATCAGAAACCATGCTCAGGCTGTGTCCGATTACGATAGCGCCTTGGAGCACGGCAACCAGCTCAGGCGGAACGTGCTGTTCAACCGCGGAAATTCGAAGTGTGTCTTGGAACATTACGAGGAGGCATTCGGCGACTTTGAGGCTGCGTGGTCCGAGCGCAAAGGAAGCGACGCTGCGCATGCAATGGGTAACTGTAAAGTTCTTATGGGAGAGCTAGCGGAAGGCTTGGGGCGATACTTGGACGGCATCCGCATCGGGGAGCCGGAAAGCTCAGCTACTCACTGCCGACAACACGTGGAACACCTGGATCGGCTTCTGGCTGCGTTGGCCAGCTCCGACCACGAAGTCAGACGAGAGAAACATGTCGTTTTCGTCGAAGCAAACTGTGATCCCGCGACGTTCCGATTTGTTGGTAACCAGGGGAACGTTGGGAACACGCCGTCGGGAATGGTCAATGCACCCGGGGGAAAGGGCTTTGAAGGCGGCGCCGGGTTCGAGATCGTTGTGGTGCCGAAAAGGAACTGAGTGGCTGAACATTCAGTTCGGTTCATTGCCCTTGCTTTAGATTGCCCGCTCGGCCTACATCCTGGCGCACTAGGGGATCCCGTCGATCCACGCGGGAAATGACCCGGTTATCCTAGTTGAGTGCCGCAGGATGGGCGTCTCTGTGGGCCCGGTTTCCCGTTGTCCGACGGCCGTTCCGGTCCAGATCTGGACGAAGGCTGGACATTGACGTGGCTCGCGAAGGCGGAGTCGGACTTCTTGATTCCGCTCGGCAAATGGCGAGGGCGAGCGCACGGCGAAGATCGAGTCTCCAAGACCGGGCTTCCCGGATACCGCCACCCCGCAGGTAGTCGATCGAAGACTTGCCGCTGACACCTCTGTGCTCCCAGGGGCGCCCCGCCTTCCTGCACGGAAAACTCCCGGGAGCCCCGCCGACCGTACCCCAACGGGTTCCACGCATCCCGGACACCTGAATAACTTGCTGTCGTGCAAGCAGTTAGCTCGGTCTCAATTGTTGCGCTCGGGCCTCCCCAGCCGCACCGGAGGCCGTGCGCCGGGGCATTTCCCCCCACGAGTGCACGACAGGGGCTTTGCCGCCCCGACCACAGTCCCATTCTGGGAAAGAGGTCATGGTGGAGGCCCTGTCGGCGGACGGAGTGCCGGCATTCAATCATGCCCTGGTCAGAGATCGAGCCCTCGATCGTCGGAACAGTGTTCGAGTGCGGATTCGATCCCCTAAAACGCGTCCCGAGTCAATGCGCACCTGCAGGCCTCGTCTGAGATATAGTCCGCTCAGGAGTGCACCAGGTCCGCCATTGATCGAGCAGGGCCGGTCGCACATAGGCTGACTCGACCTTGCTCTTAACGGCATGCGCCAACCACGCCTCGTCAACTTCGCGCGGCTGGCCCGTCTCCCCCACACCAATCGTGGAATGACGACCGGAAGCCATGCGGGGCTGCCTGAATGCCGTAATCCCGGGGCAGCTTCGACAGCGTCGCGTCCGAATGCAGTTTGCCGGTAGCGGACGGAAAAATCAGCCCATCGCCGTGCGAGAATCGTCGCACCTCATACAGCCCGGCGGGCGATTTCGGAGCAGCGGTGCCTTGTGCTCACGCTGTGTCTTGGATCGATCCGCCGGGATGGTCCAGAATCCGGAATCCAGGCGGAAGAGATGAAGCGGTATATCGTGATCAACGGGTTGCGTATCCACCCCACCAGCGTTTTGCCAATATCTAGCAATCGATCACTCGATCCAGGATCGCCTCACGCATGCCCGAACTTGTGCCTAGGTACATACGGGACTCCACCGGGGCCTCGCCGGACTGCTCTCCGATCGTCCTGAAGGAAGCCCTATGTCCTTGCAACCCGAGAACGTCGCGCTTGTGCCGTGATGTTACAGTCGAGCCTAATGCAGCGTTGCTGATCACAACAATTGAGGCTCCGAGTGGCACAAGGAATGAACCGGCAAGAAATGAATCGGTGGGTCGAAGACTATTGGGCCAATCAATGTCTCGAATCAGGCCTCTTGACCGAGCTCACCAGTGCGACGCACCTTGAACGAATCGACCGCGAGCAGCACTGCGACCCGCCAGATGCGTTGTACTGCGGATTTGACGTCCACGGTTGCCGGTTGCAACTTTGGCTTGAGATCTCTGGTGCTTGGCGCTCAGGGATCGAAGCAAGGGAAACCTTTGAGGTCGCAGAGGAAAAGAGACCTGCCCCCACAGGTCGACATGGATTGCTCGCGGGCCCAGACAAGGCTACGGCAAGGTCCGTGCTGTGCGCGATTCAGTCCAAGCTAAAGAAAGCTTCGTATCGAGACCTCGTATGCAAATACGGACCTGGACACCTCCACATCACAGTATCCTCTGATCACTACCCACTATTCGATGACGACACCCTTGACGAGATTTGTCAGTACGCGGAAATGGCAGGTCTCGAGAATCAAATCATATTTCGATCCGTTTCGGTCGGGTGGCGTGGGGGAACCTTTCCTGTGTGGAATCGTGCGGGCCTGCCACCAGTGGGGACGCGAAACGTACTCAGTGGTCCTCGCAAACGCATAGTTTGCTTGCGTACAGGAAAGCTATCCAGCCATATTCCCCGCGAGCCCTACGACCTATCCCTGCTCGCGCTAGGTGTTGCTGCTGCCCGCGAGACGATGCTCACGTCGACGCCTCACATGGCATCGATCTGGACAGACCTGCTTTCGAGTTTTCTGCTGCCCAGTGAATTCAGGTTGGTGTGGCGGCAGAATGGCCCTGGAGTTGGCCGAGACGCACGAATTGCCTACTCCAGCCTGCTAGGGCGGTACGTGGCCCGAGCCTACCTCACTGTAGAGCAAGGTGTGATGTGCCTAGTTCCCGTTGATGTAGCGAAGAGGGCGCTCAAAGACACTCGATTCGAGATCGAGAAACGCCCGAGGCGAGGACTGGAAGCGGACTGGATCGGATTTGATCAAGGTGGATTGGTGATCGTCGAAGCCAAGGGCTCGTTCGATGAAGGGAAAGCGACATGGAGGGGGCCACATTCTCTGCCAAGCACCGTGACAACTGCCTATGCGCAAGCAAAGCGGACGATTCTGGTCGACCGGAATACCGGGAAGCCGTTCAGGGCGAAGCGCTGGGCAGTCGCATCTAGGTGGGGAACCGAGGAGAAGAAGCGAGAGCCAACAGTAATTGCTGTATACGTTAACGGTCGCAGCCAGTTGGATGAGGTCGACCGGAATGTTGACGAGGAAGCTTACTCGGAGCTCGCATCACTCTTGCTGCGTGCTGAGGTCGGATGTGTCAAAGATGGCCTGACGATGTCCGCGGTCGGAGGTCTTGATTCGTCTCGAGAAGCGGCCCCGGATACTCAACGCCCATTTTCGATTCGAATAGGCGGAAGATCCTTGGGACCGTGCTACTCGGCGGCGTTCGGCCCGTTTGGTCAAGTCCCCCTGCGCAACCGCGATGACCTTGAAATGGTTCGCCGGGGGACCAGGGTTGGGGTCCCGATTGCGGTGGCTTCGTTATCGGCTAGGTACTACCAACACGTCATGGATGTCCGCTTCCCTCACCTCTTGGCAGATGACGTCGGCACTTGGTTGGCGGATTACGATGGCTGGTACTCAGACAAGCGAGAGTATGAGAATCGCCGCAGTGTCGAGATTCGACACGATGGCTTGGCGGTCAC
Source organism: Bryobacterales bacterium (assembly GCA_965207255.1). Taxonomy (GTDB): domain Bacteria; phylum Acidobacteriota; class Terriglobia; order Bryobacterales; family UBA6623; genus VXMF01. Next base: position 7,006,824 of record OZ242276.1, read on the forward strand.
GTGGATGCATCCAGACGAGGACATTGCCTTCGGCTCCTGAGAATGATCCCGATGTCCGAATCCGCTGGCGGGCGAAGAGATCGCATCCACATCCAGAGTGGATGCTGGTGATCACGGTGCTTGGAAGACGGCAGGGTGCCGGACGAGATGGCGCTCAATTATCCGATAGCGTCAAGCACGGGGCTGCTCTTCGCATCGGACGCGATGGATCCGGCCTCCATCCCGCAGGGTGCCAACGATAGACAATTGCCGCATTGAACGATCGCATTGCACGGAAGACCGAGCGCTTCGTTGCCGCCCAGCCGGATAGCGATCTGCCGCTGCTTTCTGCCTAGGCACCGTGAGGTCGGAACAGAACGGCACTGGCAGTAACGGCGCCCGCCTGCGAAGCGGTAGAGAGCAAGACCGCTGCCGCTTAGTTGCCAGCGCTCGTGGTCGAAGGAGCGATGGTCGTGCAGTGCTACAGTTTCATCAGGTCCTGACTGGCAGGGGGACAACTCAAGCACTTGGAGGTCGTCGCTAGAGGTTGTCGCCAACTCGGCGCTGACTGGGTGGGGACAAGTGCCCGTACATTGCTTGAAATCAGAGGCTTATGCGCTCCAAACTAGTTCGGAAACCCGGGCAGGGAGTAAGCGTTCGATCTAGGCGAGCTTCATGTCTCGATGCTAAGCAGGTTCAGCGCCTTTTCTAGAATCGCAGCGAGCTGCGGAACCGCTTGTCGCTCTACTTCCTCCACAACCCACTGAGCTAGGTCTCGCTTGTCGGACTCCCCGATCACATAGCGGACGCCGCTGGGAGCCCGGATCTCCAACTCAGGCCGCCGCTGTCCACTGCTGAGGAATCGTTCGAGTATCGATACAGGAAGTAGATCCTCAATCTCGGCGACATGCTGAACATGGTCGTATGCGCTTTCGGGCAGGTTGACTGCGTCGACCGGAACTGCAACCACGGGATGCCTAAACTCGATCAGTTGTTTGCGCAGCCGCTTTCCGATGTTGTCGGAATCGAGGACCGCGACACACGGCCAGCCTTGGTTCCTCAGAGCGATCATCTGCTCCACGACCATGCTGGCCCTGCCGCAGTCCCGGACCTCGACCGCAGGTACGGACGGAAGGCCCTGTAGAAGCCACTCCAGATACACCCGGTCTGTGTAGCCCTCCACAAGGATCGTCGGGCGTGTCGGCGGGGGTGAAATCGCCTCCCGGTACGCTGAGGCGGCGTCCGCCGCCGGGAGCGTTCCAGAGAATCCCCAAGCGGAGCCTGCCAGCGCCACAAGGAAGCCCACGACCGTTCGGAATCCTTGCGGTAGGTCACTCGCGCAACAAAACGCGGTGCAGTCTTGGACTGCATTTCCCTCGGCTGTTAGGCCGTTCAATTCGATCCAGCTGGCTATGAAGGCTCGGACGTCTTCTGCGTTTGACGCAGGGTCTTTCATGCGAACGACAATGGCGTTCGGGCATCTTGCTAGGAGAAGGCGGCGAGTCCGAGAGGACAGCTCTGTCATGGAGGCGATCAGTAAATGACCAAATTTCGTCACGAGCTCGATGGCTTCTTCGCGTAACCCCTTGGAGAACTTATCGAGGTCGTCCGCAACGACCAGTCGGCCTGCCCCTGATCTGAGTTCCTCAAGAAACTGGCTGCAATCACTGCCGTCTGGCGGCGGCATGATCACGGGGTCGACCATATCCCCCACAACAGCAGTTAGAAGATGCGATTTTCCGGCACCGGTCGACCCCACAACGAAACACGTGCCGCCCGCTGTGCCGATCCACGCTCGCACCAACGTCACGGCTTCGGCCATAGTCGCGGACGGTTGGATGGTATGTTCCGAGTTCAGCACGGTCATGTTCCGATGCCATCGTCGAGCGCCTTGACCTGCAGGCCTCGATAGTTGATGGCAATCGCGACCCGAACCGCTTCACCGATCTGGAGACCGGATGGAGCCACAATCGTCTCCACATCCGGACGCATCTCCAGCACCGCTCCGAGCCCATCTATGCGTAGTACAACCCGATCGCCTCGTCGGGCTTGTACACGGGCCCCAAAGGGTCTCGCGCATCCATCCTCGTTGCTTATAATCGCCAACTCTCCAATGCGTCGCCTCATCCCGATCGAGTGGCGCTCTAGTCGCCTAAACGTCTTCCAGGCGCTATTGGCATCACCTAGCTGTAGCTGTGCCCACCCTAGGAGAAAGGTTGTCAGGGGGTGCTCAGAGTCCTCGGGGACGGCAAGGCGGGCGCGGGCGACATACTGAAGCTGCTCCCACGCGGCTTCCGGAGCGGGCAAGCAGACTACTCCTCCCTTGCCGAAGTCGGGAGCCGCCCATCCATCTATCCAGAGCCGGCACAGGTACCGGAGGGCACGGACGTCCGATAGAACAGCTGGGCTGAATCCCAGAAACCGGGCCAGCTCATCGCGACACGTTACTGGATGACGCTTCGCCTCGTCGACCGTGATTCGGGACAGAATAATCTCGCCCGCGAAGTTCCCGTGGGTACGCATCTCTGCGGCACGCTCATGAGCCAACGACGCCTTCCCCAGAATCTGTTCGAGTTCGATCCGGCGCACATCCAGCCGACGTCGTTGCTCCTCGTCGATGATCTGCTCTTCCTCCGCGACCTCCAATGCCATTTGCATGTTTGACAAGAGCTCAATTTCGAAGTCTGGTACAGAGACAGTCGTGGCCGCGAGTAGTTTCCGTGCGTCCCGATTCGCCCAGAACAGGATATCGAGCGGGTGGTACATCGTGTCGTACGAGCGCGCCATCATCACATCGGCCTGCAGCTCCGTGAGAATCCCTTGGACCTCAGAGGGAGATGCCGCACCTCCGCCCATGATGACGTTCAGGTCGGTTCCGCGGATGTTAGCAGCTAGCGTAAGTGCACGGTGGAGTTCGAAGCTTCGCGCTTCACTAGGCGAGCGGGCGCGGAGCACGTCAATTGCCGCACCCAGCAGCTCGAGCGCCGCCCTGCATTGGCGTCTTTTCTCGTCGGAGGGAGCTTCCTCGTCGCGCTTGGCGATGTCGCCCCGGATGATTGCCTCGAGGCTCAGTAGCCCGGGGTGCCTCTTCCCGTGCTTCGTCCAAATCGTCTCGAGGATATCGGCGAGAGCCCGCAACGCGGCCAACGAACCGTAGTCACTCGCAGCTCCCCCTCGTGGTCCCACCTGCCGGAGTACCCGGATCACGTAGTCCTGAGTGGGATTGTCACCGGGGTAGGCGTCCAGATCCCAAGGCACACGCTCGACGAGGCTCCGAAGGACGCCGAGCTGAGCGGCCGCGGTCCGTCGAATCGCGCGAAGCAGCCACTGGGCATGGAGGCGGTGCGCAGTAGTGAGCCCGATCGTGCCTTCGTTGTCCATCTCCACTTCTTGAATCAACGCCGTCGTTCCGAAAGCCTCCTGAAGCCGATCAAACGAGTTCAGCAGGTCGCTGCCCAGTAGTACAAACAGCGTATCCGTGGCCACCGGCAGATCGGCACTTGCACAAAAGAGAATCAGCTCGACAAGATCTCGAACGAACGGGTCGCTGTCAAACCGACCGGCTGGCCCCTTGATCGAGGCGTCACGCACTAGTTCAGGAAACAGCTCTCGAAGCTGTTGTGCGAGCGGGCCTTCGTCAGCGGTAGTCTGCGAGCCGACCGGTTCAGCGGCTTTGATCACTCGCTCGTACTCTTGGAGCAGGGCCGCCGTTGATCCGTACCCAACCTCTGGCAGGACCGCGCTGAGTCGCCTGAGGAAGTCGCGGCCGCCTGCACCTGGATCATGGAGTCCGTGCTTCGCCAGAAATCCACTCCATTCCGCGGACTCTCTCGGAGAGAGAGTTATGTCGATAGGAAAGCGCCTGTAGCCGTAAGGTCGTTCGTTTTCTTCAACGAAGGCGGTTTCGGTGCCGAGGAGGATAACGCGCCGACCGTCAGATAGCATCTTGTCGAGTAGGCGCATGCACTCTTCGGGAAGCGCGCCGTCGACGACGAGGACTGTCCATGGCAGGCCCCGGGTCTCAGTCATCCGACAGATACGCTCAACTTGCACCGGGTCAAGCCCTGAGAGACCCGGCAGTAGCCAGAGTACGAAGAGGCGGTGTGTCCTGCGGAGTTCCCACGCTACACGTAGCATCCCAACGGACTTACCTGTCGCGGGCGGACCAGACAGGAACAGAGGCCGGCGCATCTGGCCACCTCCGGTGGCATCCAGCAGCGACTGCTTCCGAGAGGAAATGTATGCGACGACGGCGTCCGCTAGGCTGTCAGTCGCGTCTCGACGAAAACAGTATCCGCGAGCGGCGGCAGCCCAGTCTGGCACACCGATATGGGCTCGCCCCGCAAACCCCGCGAGGCCACCTGTCAACTCGTCGGACTCCAAGGCGCCGAGCCGGTCCAGCTCGGCGTCGTCAATCGCGGAGGCAACGTGGCGGATCTCGCGCCAGTCCTTTGCGGAGAATCGGACTGACTTTTGGCCCCTTCCCACACCGACTGTAACGACGTGGTCGTCAACTCCGAATACCGATTTTCGTCCGGCCGCGAGATGCCCCGACAGATCCGTGTCCGATGCCCAAGCCGCAATCGTGCTGGTGAATCTCTCGCTGACGAAGTAAACGTCCTCCGCCAGTGCCTCCTTCAGGCTGGAGGGTGCCCACCCGAACCAGAAGGTCCTTCCAGAGGGGATCTTGCGCAGAACTTGACCAAGTGCCGCCCAGGAAACGTCGTCGAGCCAAGCGTTGGCGGCCATTCCTTCGACGACAAGAACGCCCCGCGTACCTAGCAGTTGAGGCAGCGCATCGAGCGCTCTCGGAAGCTTGAGTAGGAGTCGTTCCGGTAGGCTCTGCGAATTGGGTGGAGACATTTCTCCTGATGCGCCTACGCGACCGAGAGCCTGGAATAGATGTAGTGTCGCCGGAGAGTGGGCTCCCGGGGTCAGTGCAATCCGTTCCGCCGGAACCTCGACGAGCCGCCGGGTTGTGCTGGCGGCAGCAAGAGCATCTAGGAAGCCCCGGTCCACGGCCGTCGACACCACTGACGACCAGGGGAGGGAAGCGAGCTCAACAAGCGGGACACGTCGAGTTTCCAGGTACTCGGCCATGAATGCTGTCAAGGCGGCTGCATCGACGACCGACAAAGCGTCTTTCAGCGACGCCACGGGTGTCGAAGCTAGCGAGGCAGCCTCCGTGACGACTCGTCCGACGAGGCCTTTGGTGTGGTCTTGGCCCAGCAATAGGCAGCCGCGCCCCCAATGGCATTGACTTAGTGGCAGAAGCGCATTGACTTAAGGAAATCGGGTTCGGGCCCGATTTCCGGCGGCGTCAGCCCGCGGTTGCACTGGCGTTTCCGACTGCCTTGCGGTTCCTCCACTTCGTCTCGGGCTTGCGCGAACGGCGCGGGTAGGAGCGGCCCGGACGACGGCGCTGGCGGCTGGCCCCGATGCCGTCCAAGATCTTCTGCAGAGTGTCGCCAACCGCCTTGGCGCTGTGCAGGAACAGCCCTTCCAGATGGTGCCCTACCGTGTGCAGCGTATGGCGGAAGTTCGCCAGCACAGCCGGTCGCCCGTGCCCGTCGGGGCCCTGTCGGAAGGCCTCCTCGCTGTGGTTGGCGAACAGCCGCGAGAGGGCCGCCAGCGTGAAGTGGGCGTACAACTCTTGGCGTACCAGCCGCTCGGAGCGGCCCCGAAACTGCTCCAAAACCAGCATTTGCTTGGCGGTCTTGTAGTATTCTTCAAGGCTCCAGCGGCCATGGTAGAGCCGGGCCAGGTCCTGCTGGCGGTAGCGCTGGGCGTCGAGCAGGGTGGTCGCGAGCGAGAAGACAGTCGGGCCGGCGGTGTACTTGACCAGCCGCACGCGCAAGGCCGGCCGGTTGGCTGCGGGCTGCGGGCTGTTGGCGTCGGCGGGTGCTGCGAGGGACACCAGCGCCTCGGTTTGGGCGGATTGGATGAAGGCTTGGAACTCGCTGTTGGCGTTGGCCTGCAAGCGGAACACGGCATGCAGGCCGCGCTCGAGGTGGGCCTGCAGCAGGGCGCGAGAGTAATACCCGCGGTCATAGACGACGACATCGCCGGGGGCGAGGGCGTCGAGATGCAGGCGGGCGGCGCGGCGCTCGTCGGCGTGCGCATGCAGGCCGAAGTCGATCGGCAGGCGGGATTGCAGCCGGTACAGGCAACTCAGCAGGCCTTGCGGGTAGTAGGCCGTCGGGCCGGGGGTGCGGTAGCCGGACTCCAGCAGCGGGCGGGGCAGGTTGAGCTTGGAGCCGTCCACGGCGAAGGTGCGGTGGCCGCGCCACAAGCTGTGGGGCGTGTCCGGGGGGAATTCGGCGAGCACGGCGCGGTGGATGCGCAGGAAGAGCTGCTCGTCGACCTTGGCGCGGGCCCGGCAGATCGCGGCCGGGGTGACCGGTCGCTGCGGCAGTTGCAGGTCCAAGGCGCGGCACTGCTCCCACAACTGCTCCAGCACCGTGGCGTAGCCCTGGCTGTCGGGCGTGAACACGATGCGGTACACGAACAGCACCACCAGCAGTGTGTTCAGAGTCCGCTGGCGGCGCACCCAGGTGCGGTCGTGGTCCGACGCCAGCTGTGTGAGTGTTCCGATCAGGCCCTGCCACAGTTGCACGAAGGCGTCGTCGGCCTGGGCCGGCGAGCGCTTCTGGCGGGTGCGCTTGGGCGGGCCGTCGAGCAGGATCGAGCGAAACTGCTTGTGCAGCGGGCGGACCCAGACCTGCTTGGGCGTGCGGGCTGGCTGCGAGGCGCTCGCCCGGGCCCCAGTGGTGAGCCCCAGGCACTGCCAGCCGGCCGCCAAGTAGCAGGTCCCGCGGTGCTTTTGCGGGTCGACATAGGTCTCGCACAGAACCGGTCGCGAACCGTGCGCCCGCTGCCAGTCGTGCGGCAGCTGGCGGACCGCCAAGCCCAGCGCGTGGCTCGCCAGATGCGGCACCGAGACCCACGGAAACAGCAGATAGCGGGCATTGCGCACCACCAGATGCAGATACTTGCGGTGGGCCTGTGGCTGCCAGCCAAGCCACTGGTCGCGGCACGCGAGGCGGACCGCCGCGAAGTCAAACAGCAGGCAGCCCAGCGTACGCTGGTCGCGGTCCAGCAGGAAGTAGCGCAAGTTCTGGCCGACCGGGTGGCGATAGCCCAGCGGGTGGTAGCGTTCGACGAATTCGTTCCACTTGGCGACCTCCTCGGGAGCGCTCACGACCTCCAGCCGCAGCGGGGTCAGCGCGGCCAAGGGCCCCGCAATGGCGGGCTGCGGAGCGGAGCGCGGGCCCGGGCGCAGCGGCGCTTGGGGCCCGCGTCCGGCATGCTGCTTGGGCGGCAGGGTCAGGATCGAGAGCCGCTCGAGTTCCTCCAGCAGGCGCAGCGCCAGCTGAATCCGGTTGCGACCGGAGTGGGTCTGCCAGCGCAGGTGCTCGCAGATGGTTTGGCCCAGTTCGTTGCGGCTGAGCTTGGGGAACGTGCCGACGACCTCCTGGATGTCGGCGATCTGGCGCCGGGTGAGGCGTCTACCGAAGAAGGTGGTCGACTTGAGGTTCTGGATCAACGGGTCCAAGGCGGGGGCCCTCCCCATTCAACCTGCCAGAATTAGCAACGAAAGTCAAGCGCCTACTCGAAAAAATCTTTTCTGAGTCACAAGCTACTGATTCCACAGATCTTACGCCTCTCGTCCACCAGATCAAACGCCCCACACCCTCAGTAAATGCCATTGGCCGCGCCCCTCGGATATTGCGGAGACGAGATCGTGAACCGTTGAGTTGTCCATCATCGGTGTAGTCCAATCTGTTCATGAGACCCTCCTCCGCACCGCTGCGACCACATGCCTGAGCATGACGCCCACCCGTGGTCGGCGAGCATGAGCCGCGATTCGCATCACGCTACCGACGGCTTCGCATGATCCTCGCTGTGACGCCCGAGGCAATCGGCTATGAGCAGGAGGCTTCTCCTTAGATGGTAGCGGCAGTATGAAACGGGACCCCGTGGCCACGGTAAGAGGGATAACCTGAGCTACTCGTTACGAGTGGTTTCCCGGCGACGGTCCAGGGGTTGGACACGGACGTAGGGTCGACGTCTCCGTGGTGACCCTTCCAGCACGGATGATTTCGGCATGGCACGAAAGACCCCAACGGAAATAGCCCGGAATCGAAGGTAGGTGCGGTGCCATCCTGTCGATGCAACATTTTCCGCGGCGCATTATGCGGTCGACTCTGGCCCGAGGAGCCGACCTGCAAGTAGCGGGGGATGTCCACGCTCGTGCGCAAGCTGTCTATTGAGCCTTTTGCAAAATTAGCGAGATAGCGGTTTCTTGGGTTGCGGGGCAAGGGGCGCTGGCCCGGGTGGAAACAAGCCCACCATCTGTTGGATAATAGAAGATCTAGGCAACGGAGAGCGAACTTGTCCCTGAGAGAAACAGTATCACAGTATTGGCAGACCTTCCAGCACGGGCTGTTCCCGTGGCTGGCCGAGGAACTCGGCCCGCTCAGCGAGCGGAACAAGCGCTTCGTGCAGGTGCTGGAACTGGTGCGCGTGGAGGATTGGCTGCCCGGCCAGTGTGTTGGCGGGCGAGGGCGGCCGCAGCAGAGCCGGGCCGCGCTGGCGCGGGCCTTCTTGGCCAAGGCGGTGTTCGACGTGCCGACTACGCGGGCCTTGGTCGAGCGGCTGAGGCACGACCCGCAACTGCGGCGGCTATGCGGCTGGGAGCGGGCCGGAGCGCTGCCCAGCGAGGCGACCTTCTCGCGGGCGTTCGCCGAATTCGCGGCCAGCGAATTGCCTGGGCAATTGCACGCGGCCTTGGTCGAGCGGAACTTGGAGGGCCACTTGGCGGGGCACGTCTCGCGCGACTCGACGGCCATCCCGGGGCGTGAGGAGCCGGCTCGTAAGCCCAAGCAAAGCAAGGCGAAAGGCAAGCGCGGGCGACCGCGCAAGGGAGAAGCACGGGCGGCGGAGCCGCGCCGGCTGGAGCGGCAGGGGTCGATGACGCTGGAAGAGATGCTAGCCGATCTGCCGACGGTCTGTGACGTGGGGGTGAAGCGCAATGCGAAGGGGCATCAGGAGAGTTGGACGGGCTACAAGCTGCACATTGACGCGATTGACGGGGGCCTGCCGGTGAGTTGCCTGTTGACCTCGGCCTCGCTGCATGACAGCCAGGCGGCGCTGCCGCTGGCGCAGATGACGGCGGGGCGCGTAGACAACCTGTACGACCTGATGGACAGTGCCTACGATGCGGAGGAGATCCGGGCCTGCAGCCGGAAGCTGGGGCACGTGCCGCTGATCGACAGCAACCCGCGGAGGGATGCGCACAAGAAGGCGGAGCTGAAGCGCGAGGCGCTGGCCCAGCGCAACATCGGGCAGGTGACGCCGCAGGCGCTGCGCTACCACGAGCGCTCGACGGTGGAGCGGGTCAACGGGCGGCTCAAAGACGAGTTCGGAGGGCGGCACGTGCGCGTGCGCGGACACGCCAAGGTGCTCTGCCACCTGATGTTCGGCATCGTGGCGCTGACGGTGGACCAGTTCATGCGCCTGACGCTCTGAGCAGAGCGTCGGCAAACAGCCAGCAGGCAAGGATCGCGGCACCCGGAACGGCCGGTGTTGACGTTCGGTTTATCTTGACGGCAGAAACCCAAATTATTCCGGCAGCAGGATTGTCTAGCTTCTCGCACTAATACTCTACTGCCGGAAGGGAGGGTGCCTAGCGACCGCGATAGCGGCTTGCAACCAAAGGAGTTACGCATGCCTGGGCGGATCGGTTGTGTTCACAATAAATTGATTTCCAAGCATTCTGCCGACAATTTAATTTGGGACAAAATGCCCGATTTTCGTCGGAATAAAGTGGAAATTAACAGCCGGGACGAGAGAACTGTGCCTAGCTCCGGCACCGGCCCAGCCGAGTCGGCTCAATTATGAGAATTTCTTATTGTTTCTGCCCGCTCTATTGCAGCTTCTAATCAATCACGGCATGAGCCTCACGTTCTGCACTCGCTTGTGGCACGCCAGTTGGAATTTTGCAAAAGGCTCTATTGAAAGGAAAATCAACAAGTCAGAGCATCCGGGCTCCCCTCCAGCTTCGTGACGCAGGCTTGGGAGCAGTGGCGTGACCCGCAAGGGCCGTTTGATCGCACCGTCGATGGGTTGGCGCTGGTTACACTCGGGACGCTCCCGACGTTCGAAGCGATCTGGCACGAGGTGAAGAACGCGTGCAGCGGTTCCGATGTCGCGCTCGCGATGAGCCGCATTCGGAGCAATCGGAAGCAGGAACGGGTCTTTGGTAGCGTCCAGGACCCGGGCGGGAACCAGAGTGACGAGGAGGCCATCAAGCTCATCCGCCGGCTCCACGTCCTGCCGGTGGACCTGCAGTCCGCTCACTCCGAGACCAAGAACCAGTCGATCGCCCAATGCCGCCGGCTGCTGGTGTCTGGGGACGTGAGCGAGGCCGAAGCACTTTGGGAGAAACTCGTCAATGTGGCTGCCGAGGTGCGGCTGCGGACGGGCACCATCATGGTTCCGGACATCTGGTCCCGTCTGCGGGTTCAGTTCGAGCTTCACCAGCACCCGGATCTTGCGGGCGATTGGGAGACACTCTCCAGAATCACTTCGGACCAAGAGGCAAGAATAGGGACGGAACTGCCTTCGGGATATGCCGTCCCGCGAACATCGGAGAAGGCCTCATTCCGGGCCAAGGTCGCGGCCAACGAGGTGACCGCGGTCTTTGGCGAGTCAGGCTGCGGCAAGTCGGCCTTGGTCAAGTCGGTGTTGGATGTCGAGTTCCCTTCGTGGAACCAGGTGTGGTTCGGTCCCGAAGATATGAAGACAGCGTTGAGCGCAGCGCGGCAGAGAAACCTGCCGCTCCGGCACGAACTATCGCGGGTCCTCAATGCGACAGTCAGACCGAGGAACGTGCTTGTCATAGACTCGGCCGAACGGGTTGAAGCGACCGAGGTCCGCGTCATCCGTGAGCTGCTCCAGGCCATCGTCCCGGCTAGAACTCAGACCGAGTCAACGTGGCGCGTCGTCGTGGTGACCCAGACGCAAGGTTGGGGAGGAGGCGCAGAGACGATGCTGGGCGGACGAACCGCGGCATTTGTCGATCTGGGACGAGTCACCGGCGACGATGTGAAGCTGGCGCTCTTGCAATCGCCAACACTGAGCTGGCTGGCCGGCCATGACGACACCGTCGCGGTGCTAACGAATCTGCGAACTTTGGGTTGGGTCATCATGGCCGGCCCAGCGCTGGGTTTGAATGCCAGCGGCCTCGCGTCGCACACCGCTGTCGCGGACAGGTTGTGGAAGTACTGGACGCAGGGCCGCCCCGACGTACAGGCGCTCATGATGCGCCTTGCACGGAGGGAGGCATCCTTTGAGCGCAGCTTCGCATTAACCGATCTGGACACGGCCGATACTGTGATGTTCACGCAGGGCTCGTCCGAACTTCCGCTGCGGCTGAACGAACAGACGAACCGGGTCGAGTTCGAACACGACCTCGCCGCGGATTGGGCGCGATTCCAATTTCTGAAACAGGATTGGAGGGAAACGCTGCAGTGGACGGCACTCGCCGAGAATCCGCTCTGAACCAACGCGTTGCGGATGTTGGGTCAATTCCTGCTGCGGCAGTCCGCCGAAGTCGAAACAGGTTGGGACATTGCCTTCGATGCGGCCGCTGCGGCGAAGAACGAGCTAGCAGGCGACATCCTGCTCGATGCACTCTGTCTCGACCCGGAGGCCGAACAATTCCTGACAGACCGGCTCGAGCTGTTGCTCGCAAATGACGCCAAGGTATTCAATCGACTGCTCGTGCGCTTCCACCACATCGCGACAGTTCCAGTCGGCGGCCCGCTGGCGCTAGACCCGGCAGTCGATCTCTACATCGAGGCGCAATTCCGCTCGATTGTCTCAAGGCGGTGGCCGCCGCTCCTCCGCTTCCTCGTTGCGCAGAGCGAGCATCTGCGCGGGCTTGACTCTTTGGCCCTCGCAAGGGTCATCGAAACCTGGCTCACTATGACGCCGTGCGAACTGAGTAACGGTGCGCTGACACCCCTCCGGCGCGAGATGGCCGAGATCGCGCTGGCCATGGCCCGGAACCTGCAGGTCAAGAAGGGCCATGGCGTCACGTACTTGACGCAGGAGTACTCACTGTACACAGCGCCGCTCGCGGGTGCTGCAGACCTACCGGAAGAGGTTGGCAATTGGGCGCTGGAACTGGCGGGGCGACGGAACATCGACGCGGATGTGGAGCGGCGGATAGCTGCGGTCAGGCGAGAGCAGGCATTGGAGCACGCCAAGCGCTTGGAGACGGATCCGGAATACAAGAAACGGCATGCGAGGCTGCGGATGTCCTCCTCCATCGGCCAGTTCCGCGAGCGCCTGCCGCCCTGGCCCCTCGGGGCAAGCAGCAAGGTTGACAAGGACTTGAGGACCGCCTGCCTCAAGAAGAATGGCCTCCAGCCGGTGATGCGTGCAAGACCAGAGCTGGCGGCGGAGATCCTGCTCGCGCTCATCATTGAGGACACGCCAGAACGGGAGCACAGGTCCGACCGTTCTGAGGTAGATTTGGGCCTCGCCTTCCCGGAAGACGCTTGCCCCACCGCCTTCTGGAAGAGCCCGTTCTTCGTTTTCCTCCAAGTCGCGCCTGATGTCGCCCTTGATGCGCTCATCGCGCTCGTAAACTTCTCGACGGAACGATGGGTCGCCGAGACCATGATGGGCCGCGAGTGCCAACCGCCGGGGTTCACGCTGCAGTTCGAAGACGGATTGGAGAAAGCGTTCGCGGGCCGGCAGCAGGTGTTCGGCTGCCCGCAGACCAACTCGATGCGCAACGGGAACCTGTTCTGCGCGCTCGACGCGCTCGAGCGATGGCTGATATTCCAACTCGATGCCGGCGAGGACATAACCGCCATCGCCGAGCGTCTGTTGCGAGAGGGTAACTCGGCGGCGCTAGTCAGCGTGCTCCTCAACGTGGCCAAGTACCGGCCGTCGCTGCTCACCGGAGCGCTTGCTCCGCTGCTAACGCTTCCGGACCTGTTCCACTGGGACAGCGTTCGTGTAGAGCGGGTTGCCGACAACTTCGACGTATGGACATGGAGCTGGCTTCAGGGCGGCCAGGCTATGTTCGACGGTGCCCGCGATTGGACGCTCGCACCCCATCGCCGGCAGAAGTTCTTGGATGTGGTGGTCAAGCTTCTGTTGGCCAACGCCGATGTCGCGCAGCGCCTCAAGGCCCTAGTGCCAACTTGGACGCTGCCTGAAGATCCGAAGAAAGCGCTTGGGTTCAGAATGCTCTTCGCAGCTCTGGACACCGCGAACTATCGGTCTGCGACGGACCCGGAGTCAGGCGCGAATGTCCAGAGTTTCGTCTGTCCCGACGACCTGAGGCTTGAGATCCAGTCGTTGCAGAGCGAGGAGGGGCAGCCGCTCGCGTACCTTCGCATGGCGGACCGCTGCGAGCAGCGGCTTGAAAGCGAGCAGACGCTCACAGACGAAGAGGCGGTGTATCTGTACGAGCTAATCAAGACCTGCGAGGCCGGCACGGAGGACGAAGAGGCCGGGAAGTCCACGTGCAGGCTGGCAGCGGCGGCCACGTTGGTCGTGCTGGGCGGGGAGTGGTTGGCGAAGACTCCCGGTGCGCAGACCCACTGCCTTGCAGGTGTCCGCGCCGCAGTCTCGGGGATCCCATCGACGAGTGGCGAGATGCGCGACCAGCGCATGACGGGCATGGGCGACGAACTGAAGTTCGCGGCACATGCCGTGATGTACTTGTGGCTGGCCGGTGACGCCAGCAGGGAGTGGGAGGCCGATGTCCTTCGCCTCATGACGAGCGGTAACACGCGTGCCTTGGAGGCGGTCGTCGGGATTGCCTACGCCAACCGGGACCAGTTGGGGCCCGCGTGGTGGCGGCTTGTGCAGGCCGGTGTTCTGTGGTCCGGCCTTATCCTTCTGGAACCCCATCACGGAGACGGTGAAGACGTTGAACGTGCGTGGAGCGGCTGGCTCGCGAGATTGCGGCGCTTCCCGTTGCGGGACAAGGAGGCGAACGTCGACACTGTCGACTTCCAGAGGGTTGCAGCCGGCTGTGGGCGGCTGGCGTTCTACAGGAGGATGCGTCTGTACACATCCGGTAAGCGGACCTTGCTCGGAAAGCCCGATCGCCGGCCGGGGGTCTCGCTTGACGGTCATGTGCTCGAAGCGGTGTTCGGTTGGCTGATGTACGGCGCCGGAACGGGCGAGGGGTCGTCGGACACGCGCCTAGCTCTGCGCGTCTGGGAATACGACGCTTCGCGCGCGAAGGCGCGGGCCAAGACGGGCCGGAACGGCGTGTACGACCTCCCGAAGCTGAATATCCTCCCGAAGATCGCCGCCTTGGCGCTCGCCGCGCCTAAGAATGAGGATCAGGCTGTTTGGGAACCTGTTCTCGCGCATGGGCCGGCGGCGCATTATGCTCTGCAGGACTTCGTCGGCGGCCTCTATGGGCGTCTCCGGGACGGTGATGACGCCGCGGCTTTTGAGCGCGTCTGGCGAGCGGTCGCTGAATACGGACTGGCGGCGGATTGGTCGAAACCGGGCCTCTGGTTTTACGGCGAACGGCTACTCTGCGACCTGCTCGGGTTTGGGTACGAGGACGCCCTCGCGCGGCTCGCGCCGGGTGGGGCCCTCCGGATGAAGGATGTCTACGAGCGGTGGGCTCAGGCGCATCTGGGTCGTGACGGAGAGTGCGTGACCCGCTTCTCGCGCTTTCTGACCACGACCTTCGGTGGCCCCCTTCGTCTGGATGGGGTTCGTTGGGTCGCCGCAGCGCTGAAGGCGAAGAATCCGTCCATTCCCTGGTATCGCGAGGGCACCGGTAACGCACTGATCGAACTCGTGACTGTGGCGTTGGGTTCGGACGCTCATGCGCTGTCCAAGAATGCCGAGGCCCGGCAAGCGCTGGTCGAGGTCGCGGCAGCGCTGGCCGCCAAGAACATACCCGCCACCCTTGTCCTGCAGGAGCGCATTAAGCTCCTGGGATGTTGAGCGTCAACCCTCTCCACCGTTCAAGCAACCCGAACCATGGAAGTGAACGCATGGCGGTGAAGTGGTTCCAATTCTTCTGTCGCTATTCCGGTCGAGATCGTAGCAATCGTTGGCAATGGCGATGAAGGGCGATGGCTCGGGCCACGGCGACTGTTACCGCCGACCGTCTAGTACGAGGCGGAGTAGCCGAGTAGGGCCTGCTGGGCATCTGGCAGTCTACAATCTCTCGCTCATGCGGTCTTCGTGAGACCAGTGATTTCGACAGAAACGAGGTTTCTGAAGTTCACTCGGTCAGGTGGGCCTCTTCGTTGCTCTTCCGCGTGTTGTACAAGGAGATGAATTGCTCAGCGAGTCGCCTGTCAACCGGTGTGTCCTCATCGAAGTAGTATTGCGGTTCATTGAAGTTGCCAGGAAAGCACCTTCGAACCCAGTCGGCCATCGTGTCGAGATCGATCAGGAACTCGATGTTCTCAAGCACTTCAGGGGTCAAGTCCGAAACGCTTTGCCGGCCATCCTCTACGCCCCAAGCTAACGGCACTTCCGACAGCAGGAATCTAGAGACCTGATTTGGGTCACGCATAAACACTTTAACGAGATGAGCTTGCACCGGATCGCGTCCCTCGGCTCGTCTCCAAGCACTCAGCAACAATCGTTCCTGCCCCACGCCAGGGTCAAAGAGCGGATGCCCGCATGCTGCACGCTTCTTGACGTGCTGCACGAGAACCCGAATACCCCTTTCCCCCTCCTGTTTCGTAAGCGCGTTCTTGCTCTCCTTCTCAGGGTTATCAGTGACACGGCACCAACGAAGACACTCGGCGGCAAACCACAGTGGCCTCGCTGTTTCAACAATGGACTCCATCGTGTTGACTCTTTCGCCACGGTCCGAAATGGCCTGAAGGAGATGTGAGATCAAGATCGCTGCCTGAGACGGTGGCTCCGCATTCGAGTATAGGGATGCCGGGTTTGGCAGTCGCTCGGCATTTCTGGCGATGGCGATGGCCAGCGTCTCCGCCGTCAAGGGGGTGATCTCGGCCTCGACCTGTCGGAACCTTTCTATTACCCGGCCTGCCTGGGGCCCTGAGAAATGAGAGGAAATCCGAATCGTGAGCTCCTCGATATCGCCGTTCGCTGCCACAGTTATCATCCCGGACATTTCTGAGTTCGCCTTCGATTCCAGCAAAGTCGTTGTGATGACTCCTCACGATCGAAAACACGTCTGGGAAGAGCGCCCGAACCACCTCAATCAGTTGGAGGTCTACCGGATGAGATTCGCCAACGAGCGGTGGAATCGCAAACATCAACGCGTTCCTGAGTCGCTTCGCATCACGTGGTGTTGTCAGCCGGGTTCCTATGACAGGATCGATGCTCGAAAGAAAGTCCCGAGCTTGGTCTTCCGTGAGGCTCAAGCCGGTATTCTTGAGGACGAGATCCAATTGCGCGAGAAGCAACTTGCGAAGATCGCCCCTCGCAGGCATCGGCAGTTCGATTGGGACTTGGACGATTTTCTCGAGGGGGTTGCGTCCTGACTTTTCACCCCCGTCACCGTATTGCTCTCCGATGGCTTCAGCAACCATGGCTTCGTCAAACGCCAAGATGTAGGTGACATTCGGAAAGTCGGCACATGCCTTGATGACGCGAAACAGCAGTTGCGTCTCACGCTTGTCCAGGCGGTCGATGTCGTCAATCAGGACAACGATGCGCTTGTCGAACCGCCGGAGGCGGCAAACGATCTTGTTCCGCTGACTCTCAAGTGCGACTGCATCTGGACTTGCCACGATTGCTCCAAACGCTTTGAGCAACTCGTCGGTCACTTCAGAGACAGTGGGATTCCACAACTTTAGGAGCCTAGGAACGCGCCTGGTGACAGGCCCGAGTGCCCGCCTGCCCCACCTCAAGGGCAAGGCCCAGAGTCGGCCCATCCTGATCGTAGGTCTCTTCTTGATGGCATCGGAAAGTACAGAAAAGAAACTGGGGAAGATCTTGAACTCATCTGTGAGACGCCATGGATTGAAATCGCGGACCAAGATCGAATCGTTCTCACGAAGCTTGTCTCTCAGCAAGTTGAGGACCGTCGTCTTGCCTGAGCCCCAAGGGCCGAAAACGCCTATCACCAGTCCGGTTCTCGATGGCAATCCGTCGACTAGCTCCGCGATGCGATCCGCGAACACTGCACGATTCAGGAGGTCATATGGCCTGTCGGCAATTGGCTGGTCGCCAGAGAACTTGGACTCCGAATCGTCGCTCATTCGCAATTCCCCCTCGTCGGTCAATAGCCATGCAGCGTCCCAAGTGAGACAGACGCTGTCAAGCTAGTCGCCCCGCCTCCGAGTCACGGAGACTTCTATCCCGGCGTCCTCGAAGCCCCGCTTCTGGTGCGCCATTATGGCCGGTTCTTGTCCGTGGGCTCACGCCTTTGCTGCACGCTTCCTTCAAACCCCGCCTCGCGACGACGGCCTTCCGCTTCGCCCGAACTTCACATCTATCAGATTGTCCAAATGACATTCACGTTCAAGCTGTCGAAAGTGCTCGGCACACGTAAACAGGGTGGCCCGCACGAGTGCAGCCCGCTAGGCCGTAGTCGCTCCAGCCGAGCAAGTGCGTATTGCAACCAACTTGACAGACGAAGCCTATGTTTGCCGACGGGCTGGAACGCGGTACGGGCACCGCGGTGTCCGTAGCGCAAGGCAGGCAGCTGCGATCTGGCCCCATAAGACTGCTACGCGCGGCTGAGGCCGCAGAGCACGCAGCTCGGGCGCTTCATCTGTCTGCTACAGGGGCGGACAGTGAGTCTGCTGCCGGACTATTTCGCCGCTCATGTGACGGGCTCTTCGCACGGCTCCGCCAGCAGGCCGGCCTGCGAGGCCGGGCCGATTCCCAAGTCTCTCACTTATGCACGATCTGCGCTTCCTTCGCGTGATCCCACCAGCCCTAACACCGGTGTCGGCTGCGTCACCCGCCGCAGCTACACGACTACGGCTTCGGCTCAGGCACAAATCTGGCCGGAAACTCGCATTGGATCTCGCGTAATCCGTTGCGAAGGTTCTGTAGGCCGTCCGATGGTTCGACCACTATGAGCGCTAGCAAAGCTACAGGCTGCTAGCCCTCACCGCGGCGCGCCAACGGTTGGCCCGGGGTAGTCGGGGCTGCGTTCCAACCCTACAACCCCGACGATTGACGGAGTCGATCCACTAAGGAGTCGGATCCAGATCCGCTCCAAACGCGCCTTGAACTGTCGTCCCATCAACCGTGACGCTCCAGTTGCCCACAACCGCAAATGGACCGTCGGCACCAGGCGGGTTTCCTAAGAACTGGCCTACATGCGTCGGGCTCACGTCGGTTGCTTCCTCCGTGCCGTCGCTGTATTCGACCAAGGTGTTCGAAAGGCTGGAGAAGCTGGTCTCCGCCATGGCGTGCTCGAAGGCGATCACCATCACATCCTTGTTCCTGAACTCAAGCCGGGAGTTTCCGGGGACGGTCCGAAGGTTGGTGATTTCGGACTCGATGCGGCCGTCGCCGTCCCAATCCACTGCGAGCGTATAATCACCGTTGTACAGGTCACCCGTACCAGTGTCCACGGCCACAGTTCGTCCGTTGTACTCTGCTTCGACCCTCACTTGCTGACTGATGGCTTCGGCTGGAGTGGCGGGAAGCGCCCCATAGCGGAACCACCCCGCTGCTGGTACGCTACTGTCGTCATCGGTAACACGGGTATGGGCCCAGGCACCGAAGCGGGTATAACGAGTGTGACGGGACAAGACCCTTAACGTGTTCTTGTCGGGATCATCCACAGTCTCGGTATCGGTATGAGAGGACGTCCTGTACAGGTCACGGAGCTCGAACACGCCGTCGCCGTCATCGAGATCGAAGCCGCTCACCGTGATTGTCACCTCATCATCACCGTCGGCATGACTGATTCCGGAAGAACCGGAGAATGCATGCACCGTCTCACCGTTACTGTCAGCATCCGGCAGGTCCACTCGCTGAGTCGACCTGTACTCGGCACCGTATGAACCCGAAATGCCTTCGTCCCCGGTGATGGACCAGAGGCCGAACACCTCTTCTCCTGAGTTGCCAACGAACTTCCCGGAAAAGGTGCTCGCTGTGTTACGGCCGAATCGCGTGCCGTCCAGAGTCAGTTCCGCAGCGCTGGCGGACCCGAATCCGTCGTCATCGATCTCTGGGGCCTCTAGATCGATCTGCTCAACGTCCCTTCCGCCAAATCTCCAAGGGTTGTTGTCAGCTGTGGACTCAAGGTTGGTGATCATCGCCTTGATCGTTTCGGTCCCGAATGAGATCAGCAACTCGATCCCGCCGTCGAAAACCTCCCCGCTGGCATGATCCGCAGCGAACGTCTGACCCGTATAACGCGCAGTGCCACGCACCGGAAGGCTACTCTCTCTAGCTTCGTCCAACGGGCTGTAAGCAAACGGTTT
This sequence comes from Bryobacterales bacterium, assembly GCA_965207255.1. Lineage (GTDB taxonomy): Bacteria > Acidobacteriota > Terriglobia > Bryobacterales > UBA6623 > VXMF01. The sequence continues at coordinate 7,026,236 of OZ242276.1, forward strand.
CACGTCGAATGAAGCGTCACCATCGCCAGCCGCAACGGACTGTGCTGTAGTCGCATCACCTCCCGGCTCCACGACGACTCCGAAGCGCGTGTTGTCGGTCGCTCCGAGGGCAATCGCACCCTTGGACGCGTTGTAGATGTCGTCGGCATCATCCTCCAGACCCCGCAATGCCGTAATGCGCCCGAATTCGCCACTGGATCCGAACTCATCCTCGAAATTCGACTCGCTGCTCAGCGCCTCGATGAGGTCATCGAGGTCTTCCAGTCGGTCTTCCTCGTCAATTCGCTCGACATCCGGGTTCAGGTTTGTCAAGAGTATGTTGCCGGCGGGAGTGTCGTCGATATCCGCGAATAACGTCCCTAATTCTCTTCGTGCCTCAGGCCATTTGGATTCGATGAGAAGGCGAGCTACCGACTTCTGCGGTTCGCCGCCTTCCACCAATGGCCGGATACTGTTGGCAAGGTCCTCTAGGACCTTCCTCGCCGCCGCGACGTAGGTTTGAGACTGAACGGCCCCGTTCCCCTCGTACTGGCTGTAACTCACGTCCTCGGCATCTTCTTCGCCAGCCACTAACAAGCCATCCTCATCGGCTATCACCCTTGCCAAGAAGCTCTCCGCGTCGGTCCTGGTCCCCGGGATCGCATCCTCGAGGCTCTCAACCACTACCGGTGTTCCGCCCCCGCCGTCGCCGCCGGTGACGGGGTCGCCGCCAGTGCCGGTTCCGCCAGTGGACGGGAAGTAGATCCGACTGGACCACTCGTTGTTTGAGAAGATCAGGAGGTATCGCACACCATTCTCGGTTCGCACGATCGAGCCGTCCCGAACTGTCCGCCCAGTCTCATCCTCGTATCCACCATCGCTGCGCCGGAACAGCGTGATGAAGTCGCCCCTAGTTCCCGCTCGCACGATTATGACCGGCCCGGCCACCGTCGAAGCGCTCCACCTGCCGTTGGCCAAGGTCAGCTCGTAAGTGGCATCGCCCACCTCGATCTCCTCCCCGCTCTCGACGACTTGGCCGTTGTGCGTGTACTGGCCGTTTTCTTGCCGCAGAATGGTGACGGTAATGTCGGAGCTACCGACAGAAACTGTGATCGGCTCGGGGACGAATTCGCCCACCCATCGACCGTTTCCGTACGTCACGCGATACTGGTTGCCGTTGACCGTCAGAGTTTGGCCGCTGCTGACGGTGGACCCCCTATAGTTGAAACCTCCGCTCTCCAAGGTTGTGATCTGAATGCTCGTACCCTGCGTGCCGAGGGGGACGCGCACCGTCTCGGACACGAAAGCAGCGCTCCAGCCTCCGCCCGCAGCCTGTGTGAAGCGGTACGATCTGTCATTGACCGTCCGGACCTGCCCGCTTTCGACCGGTTGCCCTGCGATAGCATAGCCGCCGGTTTCCAGCATCGTCAGCATCACCGTCATCGAGGTCGTTCCCAGCTGCACGCTGACCGGTGGCGGCGCGATGAACTCGGCCAGCCACATGCCGTCGATCGTCCTGGTGAAGCGGAAGCGCCTTCCATCTGTGAGGGCGAGAACCTCTCCGCTGAGGAAGAGCTGGCCGTCGCGAGTGTACTGCCCGGACTCCAAGCGCTGCACCTGAATCGTCTCGCCGCTCTGCCCCAGCGCAACAGTCTCTGGGGGCGGTGCCACGAATTCCGCTTCCAACATGCCCGACGCCCCCTCGGAGATGCGGTACATGTTTCCGTTCGATGCCGTCAACGTGTCGCCGCTCAGCGCGGTGTCCCCCACCATGTAGGTGCGGTCCTCCGCCTGGGTGATCGTAACGGTCTCTCCGCTCATCCCCAAGGTCACCGAATGTTCCGGCACTTGGTAGGCTGCGCTCCACGTTCCGCCCGCCAAGGTCAGAACGTACTTTCGATCGCCCTCGCCGTCTACGGTCGCGCCGCTGGCGAGCGCCTGCCCGTTGAGGGTGTAGCCTCCCGCTTGAGTCGTCATCAGTGTGACGGTCCCGCCGCTTTCGCCCAAGGTCACCTGGATGGACTGCGGCTGGAATGGCGGCGGGGCAGGCGGTGGAGTTGACGTTGCCCCCCCGTCTCCGCCTCCGCAGCCGATGGCAAACGCGATGAGCGTTGCCACCGCCAACGATGCAAGTTTAGCTGGGTTGAGAATTGGAAACATTTTCACTTCTCCTTGTGCTGATTGGAACAGTATACCAATTCGCTGACACTTGGACGGCCATACTAGCAGAAAATCCGCGGTCTCCCGCCGGGATCGCTGCAGAAACCGTCCAATTGAGCGCATCGAGGCCCCCGACTGATCGAATTCGAGCGGGAAGCGCTACGCGGGGGATTGCCTTCAACAAGGCATGGTTGCTGGCACGCCCGAGCCTTGATGGCCGCGCAAGCCCCGTGCCGGAACTCGGGCAGAGCCGAGTCCCCCGCAATCCGTCAAGCGAGAATCTCGATGACAACTCAACTAATGATACACCCGCACGGCGGACTTTGCACTGACCAAGCGATCACCCACAGATCCAGCTGAGAGCCTACATCAGAGCGGGGTCCACCGATGGGCGGTCCGCCAGCAAGCCAAGTGGCCTATCGCACGGGCCGGGTCCGCAACGAACACCTGCGCTGAGGTCTGGTGGCCGTTGGAACTGTGCCGGCCGGCCAACCCGATCCGGGCGAGAGGCCGCACGGTAAGGTCCCATCGGTCGCTGGCCGCGATCACCACACATTGAGGGAAGGCTGGGGCTTGTTCCGTGCCGAGCTTCAAAACAGCTTCGAGGAGGCCCTCGTCGGGTGTCCTGCCGCGTCACCCGGTCGCTGGCGATCTAGCCGAGCGCCACGCCGTCACGGTTGCGGAAACCTCTGACGCAGGTTGCTGGCCAGCATCGCGAAGGCCTCGTCCTAGAGCATGGAGGTCTTGGCGTTCTCCGGCAATCGCAACCCAGCGCCGGCTATTCAGAGCCGCCTGATTCCGGACGAGGTCCGATAGCGCTGGCAACAGGGGTGGGAAGGCCATCCGCAGAAGTGTTGGCATCGGCTCCACGGTCCTTGTCGGCCGTCTGGGCGGCCTGCCCAGTGGGCGAGCTGGGCCGGCAGACTCCGACCCGCTTTGCGACGGCAGTCAGAGGGGCGGCGGCTCGCCTCGGCACGGTGGGTCGTGCTGCTGATCCAATTCGGTACGAAGCCAACTATAGTCCGAGGTGTTTGGCCCACTCGCTCAACAAGGCGCGACGCTGCTCAAGCAGCTTCGACCGCGCATATGCCTGCTCGACAGAGCTGCCGATCCGATGCCCGAGGCACAACTCGGCGATCTCCCTGCTCTTGCCCGCCTCCTGGCACCATGTGCGAAACGAGCTGCGAAGTCCATGAGCGGTCCCGCCACTATTCGCGAACAAACGCTGAATCATCGTCCGCGAAACGGGAAAGATTCGTCCCTGCCCATGGGTCCGGGCGAGAGCTTCGTCGAGAACGGCGATCGCTGCCTCGCTTAGCGGAACGACATGATCTCGGTTGGTCTTCGTGCGGCTTGCCGGAATCGTCCAGGACCGCGCTTTCGTCTCGACCTCGGCCCAATCTGCTCCAAGAACCTCTGACCGCCTCGTCGCCGTCAAAGCAAGAAATAGGGTCGCAGCATGGGCAGTCTTTGAGCGGTCCAGTCCAGCCAGAAACGCGCCCAGCTTCCCGTGAGGAATCGACCTATGGTGTTGCGGCGAGCCGTTGGCCTTGAAGCGCGGTAACGCCGCCCGAATCGGTCCGGGATCCGCCGGATTCTCGGTGATGATTTCACGGCCCATGGCGACCGTGAAGACGTATCCGAGACGCTGCAGCGTCAGTCTTGCTGCGGCGGGCTTCGCCCTCCAGAATATCTCGCCGCCGTCCACGCGCTCTTCAAATACGGCGATGATGTCCCGTCGCTTGATTTCGTCGATTCGCAGGGTGTAGAGGAACCAGCAGTGATTCGCGAACGTGCCCATCCAGTGCTGCCGCTGCGAATCGCTCTTCAGGTCTTGGCGGCTCTCGACGACCGCCTTGGCAAACTCGCCGAAATACGGCGTGGACGAGGGGTTCGGCCAGTGCATGCCAACGAACCCAACCACTGCATGTGAGTGTCCGGTCAGCACCCGAAACCGATTGAGATTCGCCCATTCGCGAGCTTGCTTGAACGAGACCTTACGAGTTGGCCCGAGCCCGATATCCCTGCGACGACCATCCATCGTTATCCGCTGGACCCACGAGCCCGCGCCGGACTTGCCGACGCGCAGAATCAGACCGCCGCCGAGCGAGTGCATCCGCACGCGGTCTCCCGGGACCAAGAGCCGGGACACATATCGAGCGTCACGCTGCTGGTTCATTGGATTGCTTCACCCCTCCGGGAACTGCCCCTCAATCGGTCGGAGCCTTCGCAGAGGCCATCGCGAGATATGGCCTCCGGCGGCGTGAAGGACGGCCAACCGGAAGAGCCGACCCGTCCCAACACCTGCCGTGTTCCGTCCAGTCAGATTCATATCGCAAGAATCCTCGTAGGACTTCGATTGCGGTCACTCCTAGAGCCGCCCAGCGGTCTTGAATTCGGAGGAAATGCAGTATTGGAATTCCTACTGTTTGATGTTACACAATGCAAGAATGCCTCCGGCATTAAACTTGGAAGTTCCTTAATATAAATCACTTAAACCGACTTCAAACGCGATTTGAGATGATCGGCAGTTCCGGCCGAGAATGGCAATATGTACACTGTCACCATCGGCGATGACGGCTCGTTTATGGCCGACTATGTCGTGCCGCCAGCTCTCAGCATTCCGCTGGGAACCTCCGGCTCGGCCGTCGACATCGTGCGCAACGAGGACGGCACGTTCTCGGTGAACGGCGAGGTCATCACCGCCGAGACGCGCGTGACCGCCGCGAACGGCAACGTCTACGCCGCCGTGCTCTCGCCGGCGGGCGTGCCGGTCGGCGTGATGCACGTCGCCGCCATGCAGGACGTGATGCTGGGCGATCTCGGTGGCAGCGTCACCCTGACCCAGGCAGAGGACATGTCTTGGTGGTACGGCGAGACGGCCGTTGCGAGCGGCTACGTGCATACCGCCGAGAACGGCAACATGTACGCGCTGACGCTGGACTCCGAAGGCATGTGGTCGGCGATGTACCAGCAGGTCGAGGTCACGGTGGCTCTCGGCACGCAGGGCTCGATCACGCTAGTGCGCGCCGAGGACATGTCCTGGTGGCTCGGCTCGGCGGGGGTCGATGTCGGCTCGGATGTGATGTCCGACAGCGGCAACACGTACACGCTGTGGTACACCGACGGGGTCTGGTCGGCCCGCTTCGAGCCCGAGTCGATGATGATCGAGGGCACGGGCCTGGTGGCGATGACGAAGGAGGACCAGTCCGGCTACGACGTGGACGGGGCGGACCTGCCGGCCTCGGGCATGGGCGACATCGACACCTCGATGGGCACCTACCGCGTGACGATGATGGACGGCATGCTGATGGGCACCCGGCTCGACAAGGTGGCAATCGACTACGACGCGGACTACCGCATTGGGGACGTGGACCTTTCGACCGACCATACGGGGAACTCCACCCGCGTGGCTCTGATATTGCGGGACGAGGACGACACCGAGGACGTCAACGAGGCCTTGACAGCGCTGACGCTCGCCGGCAACAACTACACGTTCGACGACCTGCTCGGCGATGGCATGTCGCAAACCGAGGGCGAGAACTTCGTGGCCAAGGCGAAGGAGAATCTCGAAGGGATCCGCGACCAGATCGGAGCCATCCTCGATGCCTTGGATGACGCCCAGCACCAGACGCAGGTCGAGCGCCTGTGGGGCACCGCCGACGACGCTGACGACAACCGCTCTACCAACGTGAACGGCGTCCTGCGTACGGTGTTCGGCGGCGCCGCCGACACTGCCATCAGCAGCGAACCGGATGCCGACGACGCTCTGGAGGAGATCGGCAAGCTCATCACGGCGCTGTCGAGCGTGGACGGCTTGGCGTCCGCGCTGGATGACGACGGCGTGTTCGAAGACGTAGACGAAGGCGACATGACAGCAGCGGAGATCTACGCCGCCACCGACCAGGAGGCGACAGTGACCTATGGCATGGTGGGCATGACGCGTTTCGGCACGATCTCGCGCAAGGAGCGGGGCGACGCCTTAGAGGACGCGGAGTACAGCTACGACGCCGACCCGGACGACGACGCGGACGGCGATGGAAACAATGACGACGGCGTTGGCCAGCTCGGCGCGTTCGCGTTCGGCGTGACGGCGCAGACGGACCGCTACCGGTACATCCAGACCACAGGCAACGCCCTGTACGAGGGCACGACCTTGGCGGTCGACCAGGACGGCATGAACTACTCGGGAGACATCCACATCCGCGTCCGCTTCAGCACCGAGCAGGTGGACGGCCTAGTCACGAACCTGGAAGGCACTGACGGGAATCCGTGGGTGTACTTCTTCGACGACGTGGAGAGCATCGTGCTGCCAACTGGAAACTTGACGAGCATCGGACAGTGGAGCGCACCGCAAGGCTCGACCAGCGCATCGGTCACGTTCGCGCTACGGGCGGGGAGTGCCCGACCGCAACCCATCGACGACGCCACGTTCAACGGCAGGCTACTGGGAGGCAACGGAGCCAATGCGGGCAACCAGGCGGTCGGCACGTGGTCGGTCGGAACCAACGCCGGAAGCAGCACCTATCTGGCCGGAGGCTTCGGCGCCGAACGCACGGCGGACGAGCCGGACCGGCGTCCCGATGTCGGTGACGCCACGGGCACGGATACGACGCTCGTCACGGCGGACGGCATGACATCGCTGGCCGACGGAAAGCTGAAGGTGACCGTGCCGAAGTGGGCTTGGGAGAGAAGCGATGGCGACCTAAGTACCAGCTCGACGTGGACCTGGGCCTTGGCAGATGACGACGACCCGGACACCGAGGACACCGTGGAGACCGACAACGCGACCCGGACGTACGAGGCCAACCTGACAGCCCTGGCCAACACGGAAGGGGCACTGTACAACCAGAATGGCGGCATCTACAGGGCGATGGCGCGGGAGATGATCGAGAGCGAGCGTAGCAAGCTGGCTGCACTGATCGATCTCGGCGACGATTTCGCGCCACAGGCAGAAGAGCGCTGGGAAGCGATCCAAGAGATCCTGCTTGTCTACGTATTTGACGCGAGCGCTGCAGTCAGCACAGCGGACGGTGCGACAACGTTCTCTGGCCGGCTTCCCGAGCAGGTCAGCGGCGAATACGGGACTCTCAGCGACGCGCTGGAAACTGTGGACAACATCATCAGCGCACTGTCGAGCTCGAGCAACCTGGAAGCGGCTCTTGATCCAGACGAAGACGGCATCTTCGTGGACGGCGACGATCCGTTCGTGCCACATCCTTCGCAGGACATCTGGGCCGAAAAGGACTCGCAACTGCGAGCGAGCTTCGGGACGACGGACTACACGCGCTTCGGCGTATGGCGAGTGCGGTACAGCCGGAACGCATTGCGGGGCCGGATCAACGGCAGCAGCGTCAATACCGACAATCCCCAGTGGTCTTGGGGAGGTTTAGAGACGTTCGCCTACAGCCCCCTGCCGAAGGCGGAGGTAACCTCCATGAATTCGCCTAGTTTCCCCCGAGGCAACACCGCGACCTACGAGGGCAAGACGGTAGCGTTCCTCGGTAACGACGTGGACTACGAAGGCGAGGTCACTCTCACCGTGACGTGGAACAATACAGTTACTACCGAGGGCGAACCCGGCTATGTCAACGCGGGGAGGCAAGGCGTAGGTGGCACTCTAACGACGGTGCTCAGCAACTTGCGAGATGTGGGCACGGGCGACTACCTGGCCCATGGCGGCGCGGGAGAGGTGAGAGACTTGGTCTTCCCCGCTGTCAACTTCACGACCGAGCCGACTGCGGACACCCCCAACCATGTCCTAGACTACGTATCCACTGGGTTTGACGTGAGCGTCCGGTACATGGACCGCAATGCCGACCGCGGAAGTGCGACAGCGAACCTGCACGACGGCGTGTTCGTGGGCAGCACTACGGACGGGCCGCTCGCGGTGATCGGCCGGTATGGATTCTTAACCGAATTCGGTGCTGCAGGCAATTTGGGGCTCAACGGAGCATTCGGCGCCGACCGGCCGTAGAGCACTTGCCTGACATGCTGCCTAGCGGCAGCGCGGAACTGATCGGGGGAGCGGGCAACCGCTCCCCCTTAACTCTTGGTGTGCCGAGCATGTTCGGCAGCTTGAGGGTGAAAATCCCTTGGACAACCTGATGGAGGTGAAGTCCTAGCGAAGCGCAAGGGCGTCGTCGCGAGGCGGGGTCTGAAGGAAGCGTGGAGCCAAGGCGCGAGCCGATGGACAAGAACCGGATACGAGGCATACGGCGTCGGACGAGTCGGCGAATGACGACGAGGCCCAGATCCATCAAGGGCGCTGGTTGTAAATCCGGCGGTTGTGCGCTGAAGGTTGTCGAACTTACCTCGGGAGATCTGCCGCCGGTCCGGAATTCCGGACTGGGTGAGGAGTAATTCCGCCCGACCGGTCGGCAGAAGTTAGCAGAGGGCACAGTAGGCCCGTCAGGGCCGAAGGCCTGAACGAACGAGCGGCAAGTAGGACGGCTTTTCTCGTGGGCGGAACGCGGCAGAAGACCCAGCTAGTGTCGGCCTTTGCGGGCGATGGGATGGGTGCAGCCCCGGAAGTCACAAGTGCCGGGACCGACTACCGCGCGCGGCGGGGCGCGGGGACGAAAGCCCGGCTAGTAACGATCTGAGGTTGCGCCACGAGTGCGGCTGTTCGCAGCGGGAGATCGCCCGCTCGTGCGGGCTGTCCACCGGCGCGGTCAACAATCTGTTGCCGTTGGCCGGGCAAGCGGGTCTGGGATGGCCCTTGCCGGCAGAGTGCGATGAGGCGGCGCTGCAGGAGCGCCTGTATGGAGGCTCAGCGGGGGCGCGTCCCAGTGCCCGCCGCGAGGCGCTGGACTTCGCGGCGCTGCACGAGCAACTGCGGCGCAAGCATCTGACACTGATGCTGCTGCGGCAGGAACATCGCGAGCAGCACGCGGACGGGTACAGGTACAGCCAGTTCTGCGAGCTGTACCGGGAGTGGAAGTCGCGGCAGGAGCACCAAGCGGGGGAGAAGCTGTTTGTCGATTACGCCGGCCAGACGGTGAAGATCGAGGACGCGGCTACGGGCCAGACACGCGAGGCGGTCATCTTCGTGGCCACGCTGGGTACGAGTTCGTATTTCTAAGCGGAAGCCAACTGGGGCTAGGACGTGGAGTGCTGGGTCCGCTCGCACATACATGCCTTCGAGTACTTTGGCGGGGTGCCGGCTCATGTTCCGCCCCGCGTTATGTGGCCCGCGGTGGGTGCAGGCCCCGAAGCACAGCGAACCAACAAGTGCATTGGGGCACATAATTCGGGCGGACTGGCGCTCGTCCGCCCGGCAAGTGGTCGGCCCTAATGAGGTTGTGCGCAATTCAGTGGCGGACCCAGCGCTCTGGATTCCGAGGCTTCCACCTCGCCCGCGCGCTCAGCCCCCTCAAGCTGGCCGCGCCGGGCACCTGATTCTGTTCCGTTCCCTCCTTGCCCGGCGTTGCAGAATTGATTCCGTTCGGAACTGCCGAACGGAGGTATTCCTGTTGGAAATCTACTTCAAGAAGCCAGCCACGATCGACCACATTCGAGCCGGATGGCTGGCTTCACAAATCGAGTGCTACCTCCAGTGGCTTGACGAGAGCGGCTACGCTCCGGCGTCGGTTGTTCGCCGCGTACCCTTGCTGTGCGAGTTTGCTGAATTCGCCAAGGCCCGCTGCACGACCACCGTCACGGGGGCCGAGGCAAGGGTGGAGGCGTTCGTAGTCCACCGGCTTGCGCGACGCCTACGCGAGCGGGCTGCGCCTCCATCGGAGGCCTATTGCAGCGAGGTCCGAAACCCGATCCGGCAGATGCTGCGCCTCGTGACAGAGGGGCAGTGCTCACCCAACGCACGGCGAAGCCCTTCCCGTTACTTGCCGAGGCCGGGCTATCGCGATCATCTGGAGCATGAGCGCGGGCTGAAGGCCGCCAGCATCTACCAGCACGGTTGGGGCCTGCGCCGGTTCGCGGGCTATCTGGCCGGCGTTGGAACTGGGCTGACGCAAACCTCGCAAGCGCCGCTCGCCGACTTCGTGGCCGACTGCGTAGCCAGCATGTGGGTTGCGAGTCTCTGGAACGCCTGCGGCGCCCTGCGCAGCTTCCTGCGCTACGCCTTTCGGGAAGGCCTGCTGCGGGAGGACCTCTGTACCGCGGTCGAGTAGTCGCCCTTGGGCGTTCCACAAGCGCTCCCCGAAGCACCTGAACCGCAATGTCACAAAGTTCGCCGGGAAGCATAACGTTCGGGATCTGGACACTTTCGCCCAGATGGCCACGCTGGCTGCGGGCTTGGCGGGGAGGCGGCATTCCGGTCACCCCCGCCGAGGCTGCCGGGCGCGACGGCCACCACTCGCGAGGTGAAGCTTGGCTGCGTCTTCCCGCAGACCAAGCTCGACAAGCGCGGCCGCCCGCGACGCGATCCCGACTCGACCACCTATACCGCGGCCATCGAGGACGCGGCGGCCTTTGGGCAGCGCATCCATCACGAAGCTTGGCAACGCGGCCTGCACCGCGCCAAGTGGTGCTCGGTGACGGAGCGGCCTAGGTCTGGAATCTGAGCCACATCTACTTCCCCAACGCCATCGAGATCGTCGATATCTACCATGCCCGCGAACAGCTGTGGGACTTGGGCCGCATCCTCTTCCCGCTCGACCGCCAGCAGCGCCGGCGCTGGGTCAAGCGGCGCAGGCAGCAGCTCGATGAGGGGCGTATCGAGCACCTTGTCCGCTCGTTTCGCAACACACCCACCAGCACGCCCGAACAACACGAGGCGGTGCGCTTGGAATCCAACTACCTCCGAGGCCACGCCGAACGTATGCGCTACGCCGAGTTTCGCCGCCAAGACCCCTTTGTCGGATCCGGAGTGTTCGAAGCTGGCTGCCGCGCACTGGTCGGCGCAAGACTGAAACGGTCTGGGATGTTTTGGACCGTGAAAGGGGCGAATGCCATTATCTGCTTGCGCTGCGCCCAACTCTCCAATCGCTTCGACGCCTACTGGGAGGACCGGGCTGCTGCATGAGTTTCACGGGATTGTCGCGCACCCCATTGGATTGGGAACTATATACCCTGTTACCCACACTCAACGCGGTCCTTTCCCCGGTGCAGGCTAGGCGCGTTTCGTGCCTTCGAGATAGTGCCAGTCTCTATCCGGAGGGCGAGAGAAGAACGCCTCAAGGACGTACTCGATGGTGTCAGGGATTCGTTCCGGCACCGCGTCCTCCACCGGACGAACCCGAGCCTTGCGCGATCCCTGATTCTTTGCCATCATCCACCTCCAAGAGAATCCCGATGACGCGATCGACCTTCGCCTCTAGGCGATCGACCTTCGCCTCTAGGCGATCGACCTTCGCATCCAAGTTCTCAACCTTCATGTCCAGCCTTCCGGCCCAGAAGAGAATACCTCCGAGCACCACCAGAATTTTCCAGTACCGAGAAACCCACTGCGCGACATCGCTCATGGCTTGATTGACCCTGCCCATATGATACTGCACGATACACGATGAAACATGCTACGGCCCCGGCGCAGCCTTGGGTCAGACACTGGTGCGCTGGTCCGCCACTAGCCAAGTGCCTCTGGTGCTGCTGATCGACGAGATAGACACGCTCGTGGGGGGGGCTCACTGATCTCCGTCCTGGCCGACGACAATATAGAGCGTTTCTTGACGAGCGGCGAGGCAGAACGGTGTTCGAATGAGCGAAGGGTGTGCAGGCCGCGCCGGTTGCCAATAAACGTATTGGACTCACTAGCGTCGCGTTGAGGCCCTGGGAAGCTTGCTATAACTCATTCTAGTGCAATGAGTTACAAGATATATTGGGGTGTTATAGACTTGATTCGTTGTAAGCGTTCGAGCGGGCCGTGAAATACGGCTGAGGGACTAGCGGTTGAGGATTTGCTTCCAGTCCGGGCAGAGGGGTTTGACGAACACGTTCTTGACAGGCTGGTTGTACTCGTGGCGCGTATCGAGCTTGCCGCGGCCTTGCGTCTGGCCCAGATGGATCCAATTGGCAGCGCGATAGCAGGTGCCCGCGAAGCGCGGCGTCTCGCAGAACGTTTCCAACAGCACCGGGCGCAGGCGATAGCGTTGCTGCCAGTCGTCGGGGAGTTGTCGTTGGAGGCAGGCCAGCAGGTGGGAGGCCAGCGAGGGGATGCGAATCCAAGGCAGGATCAGATAGCGAGCGTGATTGACGACCAGCGGCAGGTTGCGCTGGCGGGTGGCCGCATCCCAGCCCACGAAACGGTCCCGCGGGGCGGTCTTCCAGGCTGCGGCACCGCAGCCGAGCAGGGCTAGCAGCAGGCCGTCTGGGGCCTCTACGAAGTAGCGCAACTGGGCTCCGGGCAGGGGCTTGTAGCCGAGGTAGTGGTAGCGCTCGACGAACTCGTTCCAGAGGCCGCTGCGAGGATCGCGGCGGCGCAGCAGGCTCAGGCGCAGGGGGCGGACTTGGGCCAGCGCGGCGGGCAGCGGCAGGAGGCTCGGCGGATCGCTGCGCGGGGAAGCCGCAGGCGGGCCTGGGCGTGGCCTGCTGGTCAACGGCGGGGGCAGCGTCAGCAGCCCGTCGCGCTGCATGCGCAGCAGGGCCACGCGGGCACTCATCTGCTTGAGGCCGCCATCGGGCTTGCGCCAGCCCAGCGCCGCGCAGAGCGCCCGGGAGAGTTGCGCGCGGTTCAGACGCGGATCGCTTTGCGCCAGCAGGGCCCGGATCAGATCCAGTTCGGCCGGCGCGAAATCCCGCCCGCAATAGCGCAGCGTGGAGCTCACGGGTCGGGCCCGGCGCTCCGCCCGGCTGCCTGCAGCGCTTGCAAGCGCTGCTCGGGCATGCCCCACGGCAGCCAGGCACAGGGATCCACCACGACCGCGTTGCGCCCGATCCCCGCGCACTCGCGCAGGAACGCCGCCAGCCAGCGGCGCAGGTCGAGGCCGGCCATGTCCAGCGTGGCGAAGACCGACAGCAGCGTGCCCTGCTGACGACATCGACGACATAGTAGGCGCCCGGCAAGAATGGTGATCGCCAAGGCAAGCAGCATGCAAGCATTGCCGGGACCGCGGCCAGGGCATCGACGGCGAACAGACCCAAGGGCGGTTGTGAGACGTCCGCGATGGCGTGGAGCAACACGCTGCTAGCACCGAGTCGGTATTTTCCGCGGCAACCATCACGGACTCAGCGCAGTGTGAGATCCGAGGCGGACTAGTCGCAGCGTGCCGACATCGGGCTTCTGGTAAATCAGCAGCAAATCCGGCTTCACATGGCAATCGCGGTGATCGGCCCACTCGCCGCTTAGCGCATGATCTCGATGCCGGTACTCGAGTGGTACATCTCGGGCCAACGCCTCGATGACCGGCACCAATGCGCCATCCTCGGATATTCGATGACGCCCCCCGGACTCGCGCTTGTAGTCGCGCTTGAACTGGCTAGTGCGCTCAATCGTCCGCATGCAGATCGTCGATCAGTTCCTGCACGTTGTCGAATCGCTTCAGCTTGCCTTTACGGGCTTCCTTCATCGCCTCAATGGTGGCCGCATTGGGGATCAGAGGTGCGAAGGGAAGGGCCTTCTCGTGCGCCACCTTCGTGAGCAGCAGGCGTACGGCGTCGGAAACCGTCAGGCCCATGGCGGCGAGCACTGCAGCCGCTTCTTCCTTCACGGCCCCGTCGATGCGAGCTTGGACGAGTTGATTAGCAGCCACTACTACGTTCCTTCCCTGCGTATGACATTGTATTACATCGGACCGCAATGCCTCTGGCGGCCGGCCACACTGAACATAGGCCCTCTGTTCTGTGTAGAAAGGAGGTAGCGCTGCGCATTTTCCGTCCGCAGACGATCGCTTGGCTTGCGAGAAGCATTGCGGCTTGGGCCGGTTGTCGCGGGCGGCCTTGGGCCGCGGGTTTGCGAGCAGGAGGAAAGCGCAGCAAGGGAGAGTATTGCAAGGCCTCGGCGCGCAAGGCGCTGCCCGAACTGGCCGCCCAGCTGCAGTTGCCGCTGCCGCCGCCCCAGCCGGGTCCGCCCGCCGGGCGGCTGCGCTGTAGCCCGGGCTCCCGGCTGTCCGCTGTTGCCGCCCGGCCCTCGGCGGCAGCCTGGCAAAGTTAGCCTGGCGCGCCACCCTCGAGCTGCCCCACATGCTCGGCACGCAAGGAAAAGGGGGAGCGGTTTCCCCCTCCCCCCGGCCTGAGGTGCCGAGCCTGCTGATCCGCACCGATCAGTTCGCTGCTCTAGGGCAAGTCTGCGCCGAAGGCGCCGTGAATTGAAACGTTGGTTCGGTTGATGTCGACTCCGGTAACTTGATTCGCGCCCCCATTGAAGGACATGCTTGAGCCCTCCGGTATGCAATAGCGGCCAAGCACACACTGCGGGCCGTCGGACGAACTGCCGACGAACACACCGTTCCGCGTTGTGCCGGCCACGGCGGTGTTGATACTCAGTCCGCGGTTATCGCACACCGCGGTGTGTAGGGGTGCCGACTCCGAACATAACTTCGTGCTCGGCGTTGGGCGTGATTTCGATACCTCCGCCAGCGGCACTGAAGACCAGTTCCCTCACAGCGCTGTTCTCGTGTCTCAGCGGGTCGCCGTTTTCGGTCTGGGCGAAGTTGCTGATGGCAGCGGTCATTCTCCCAAGTCGCGCAATGCCGCTAGTGGGATCGTCTGCAGTACTGTAAGCGCCAGTCCAATCCACCGTCGCGGCCACATCACCCTCGAAGCCTCCGAAGCCGAAACCTGCGCCGATACGGCCAGCGAACGCCACGGTCGAGCCCTCGTAGGTGGCTTCTCCGCCGTTGGTGTAATTCGCCGCGGCCAGGCTGCTGATCTTGGCTTGGTCCAAGGGGCTGTAGGCGTGACAGGACGAACGGATTGGGGCTCTACCTGTGCGGACTGCAGCATGCTTCGCGAAAACCTACGGAACCCGCATCGCCGCGGCAACTGCTAGATTAAGCACAGTCATGAGTGCGATCAGCACCGAAATGTACGAAGCGCTGCTCCTCGCCAACGTGCCAGCGGAGAAGGCCAAGGCTGCGGCAGGCGAGGTTGCGAAGACACAGGATTTTGTCACCAAGGCTGACCTATTGGAGTTGGGTGCGCAGTTGCAAGGTGAGATCGACAAGCGCTTCACCGAAGTGGACAAGCGCTTCGCCGAAGTGGACAGGCGCTTCGCCGAAGTGGACAAGCGTTTTGCTGACTTGGACAAGCGTTTTTCCGATTTGGACAAGGCGCTAGCCATCGTGAAGTTTGCGGTTTTTTCGGGGGGATCGGTCGTCCTTGCTCTTCTGATCAAGCTTGTCTTCTTCCCCTAGGGCGGAGCGCAGCAATAACTTCTCACCGTGGGGCGGGAGAGATAGCGTAGTTCCACTTGGGGTTGTGCCTAGCGGGGGTGACGTTGATCGCCGCCATCTGCCCATCGCTGATCTGGATGCCGGTCGAGTATTGCTCGTGTTGAGCTGGGAGGTCACCACCAAGCCGGTGCGGGTGGAAGTGGAGGCCGTGCACTGGGTGCGTGCCTTGACGCCCGAATCCGGCGAGATGTGCGCCGGTGGCACCACCGAGGAGACCCGCGCCGTCGGGGCCGCCTACAGGTTGGCGTCTTGCAACAGCGGCGGGGCGAGCCGCCGTTGCGTGTGCCAACCGACCTAGTGTCCAGTATTCACAGCAGCACGTGGGCGCGCACGCGGTCCTCGCGGAAGTGGTATGCCTAACGACCCGCAGCCTCCAGCGCCTCCCACGGCGCCTGCCAGAAAATCCCGGTGGCCTCCATGGCCGCGGCCGTGACGCGATGACTCTCCAGCCACTGCGTCAACGCGCTCAGCCTAGGCGGCAAGGCTCTGAACTGGCGCGTGGCGCACTCGACGCCGCCGCCCGGCTGGCACAAGCGCACCGAGGCGGTGATCTGCAATTTGTGGACATCGAGTCCGGCCGCGCGCGCCTGCACGATATGCATCTGGTCGGGTTGCAGGCTGTCGCCTGCTGTGGTCGTCATGTCGTATCCTCCTGAACAGCGGAGGTGGGTGGTGCTGCCCCTGGGGAAATCCCTCGGCTCGCCAGAGCCGGGGCTCGACTTACTGTGCGTCCTAGGCCGGGGCCCGGTACGGTACGGGGCTTGAAGGGGCGCAGCGGCGTCAGTTTAGATAACGAGGCAGGGGCCGCGGCCCTTGCGGGGGCCGCCGCCCTTTCCACCACTTAGAGATCCGATCTTGCACCCGCCTCCGCCATCCGCAAGTCTAGCGGCGGCCCCGAGCCGCTGGCAGCCCATCGACCGTCTCATGCATACGGGGTGGCTGCCCGCTGCCATAGGGTTTAGAAGCAGGCAGACGGCTGTAGGGCGGCCCTACTGAATCCAAGGTCGGCCATCGCGGAACAATCGGCGGCACTTGTTGGACCGAGACAGGATGGAGGCAACTGACTTGCCCATTCAGGATTTCCACCACAAGCCGCTGAGTTCCAGCGGCAATGTCCGCGGCAGGCCCGCTTCCCCAGCCAGCAGCACCTTGTTGATCGCTGCCGGTGATGGCCACACGTGAGGGCTTTCTCTCGCCGAGCACAGCCGTACTCTTGGAGCCGCGGCAAGGTCGCGTGAATCGAATGCATCTCGATGCTCGCATTGGCCATAGCGCACCCGTTTCTGGAATAAGGCCGCTCCATGGACTGGCCGCGACGCTCCCAACTCGCCTCTCCGGAGCCGGAACCAGATTGACGCTCGATCGAAACCAGCGCGCGCGTTGCATCATGAGTTGCACCTCACCTAGGCGGGAATCGCTCCGCACCACAGACGTCAGGCAGCGGTGCCTCACAAGGTCTTGCCGGGCCGCCAGGCCCAACCGCTTCAGGTCCTCCCGCAATGCCCTCTCCTAGCACACGCGGCGCCGCCCTCGCAGCGGCTTCACTTGCGCTCTCCCAGCGAAGTCGTGCCCCGAATCCGCACTCGGGCGGCATAAGGTTCTCTCCCGAGAAACGCTTGATCGCCTAAATGATTCACATAATAAACGCTTGATTGGCTAAATGATTTATACAATAGAAGCCATGCATAGAAAAACCTACCCGCTCGGTTTGGTTCCGGTTCGGATCGCACTCGGACGACGGGGAGCTCGAGGAGCGTTTCTTGCAGTTCTCGCGACTTGGGCTTTTCAGGGCATGCCCGGCACGCTTCCCGCGGCGGACGTCGGGCAGGGCTCGGCAGGGGCTCTGAACCTGTCACCGACTACCGACACCATCGCATTCGATGTCTTGCGGGCTCAGGCACATCTCAGCCCGTCAGGCAGTCTCGACTTCGACAGTGATTCTGGGACGGCATCGCTTGGCACTTCCTCCTTGGGCAGTCCGGATATCGGACCTGCCGTGTTCGCGGCCCCGGCGAGCAATGCATGGAGCGACCTCATTGGCTTTCCCGGATTCATGCAAGGGGAGGTGAGCCCTCCAGGTCAGGCCAGTCGTTCCGGCTCGGTCTCAGCTGCAAGGCGACCGTGGATTCCTTCTGCCCAAGATCATGTGATCGTGGTTCCGCTCGGCCTGCATGGCGGCGAGATCACGCTGACGCGGCGTGAGGACGGATCCTTCGTTATGGGATCAATGCCGATCAGCCACGGGGATTCGGTCACTGGCTCTAACGGCCACGAATACCGGCTCTTTCTAGCCGAAGGCGAATGGTTCTCCGCGCCCATCGTGGCTTCGATTTCGATCCTGCTGCCGAACCATCAGGGCAGCATCACGGTGTCCCGGTTCGAGGATGGCACCTACTCCTACAACGGTGCGGCGGTCGCTAGCGGCGATTCCATCACCGTGGGCGGGATCGTATACGTATTGGCATTGGACGGCCTTCGGGGTACGGCTTCCGCGATGGATGCACCGTTGCCTCCGGACCTTACCCGGGTTCGGCCGGTGGATGAGCAAGGGAATACGTACGACACTCTACAGACCTACGTTGGAACAAGACCTCAGCTGATGGGCTCAGAGGGTAGCGGCATGCAAGAAGGATCGTTCTTGGGCGTTGCCGGCAGAACCTACGCGCTTGACGCGCTCTTCACACAGGGTGCGGTGACCGAGGAGAGGACATTCGTAGCGAACGCCCGCAGCGACATCATTGGCTGGCTCACCAGCATAGAGGTGCTCTTGGATTTGTACGAACCGTCTGCCTCAGGGGGCGTCGACGAAAATATCGAGAGGCTCTGGGACCAGATCGCCGAGCGGATCAGTCAGCTGTTTCCTGATGCAGGCGGCGAGTTCCTAGCAGACGAGACACCGAAGAGGTCGAACGGCAGCGTCATTGACGCAGAGGAGGTCTTGGAGGACATCAACGATGCCCTTGACGCCCTGGATGGTGTTGAACAGTTTGAGGACGCGCTGGACGGCGGAGTATTCGCGGACGCGAGCGTTGCAGAAGACCGGGTCGAGGAGGTCTTTTCGGCTACCCAGAGTTCCGAGGCGCTGGGGTTCGGCTGGACAAACAATACTCGATTCGGGGCCTACGCCCGACGAGCGACGCTAGGCGACGAGGAGGCTCTGACCCTTCTGGAAGGCGACGAGGGTCTAGGGGCATTCGCCTACAGTCCATTAGGGCGCACCGCGACTGTCCAGCTTCCAAGTAGCGGGACAGCCTCGTATAGCGGCCAAACGGTCGCGGCCAGTGGCTTGTCGGACCACGGCATCTATCAAGGACCGATTGAGCTCGACGTGGACTTCCGTTCACGCAGGGTCTCGGGTCAGATCCTGTTCCTAGAGGGCAGTGACGGCATGCTTTGGGCCTACGGAGGGGACGACTTGGAGTCGATCCTGCTACCCAACGCGAGGATTTCTCCAAGCGACGGGTCGTTCTCGTCTGCCACGGATTCGGTGGCGATCGCCGAACTCGTTCCGTTCGCGGGCGGCTTGAGCACTGTGGAACTAAGTGCTGACGTCAGGGGCCGGTTTCTCGGTTCCGGAGATGACGCCGGCCAAGCCGCGATCGGGACCTGGGAACTCCAGGACGAGAACGGAATCCTCCTCACTGGGGCATTCGGCACCGAGCTTGGTTCGGCTGGCACGGGCGCGCCCCCTCCGACCATCCCGGAAGACGGTGCTGCCCGGACCAGCTTCATTGCCATGCCTGATGTCAACGGCGACATTGAGATCAATGCCCGGGATGCTGAGGGCGACCGGATCCAAGTCCCGGCTGCCACCCTCCTTCGCAACAGAGTCGCCGTTGTGTCGGGAGACCGTTTGTTTTCGGTCACAGGGGACCTCGTGCGGGAGCAACTCCGAGTGCTGGACCTGTTCGAGCGATTGGACGACACCAGCACCAGCCTGCGCGACTCGATCTGGAGCAACGCCAACGCGACATTGCGGGAGAACATCTTCGGCTCGGAAAGCGACGCCCCCGTCGGTTCAGACTATCCGGCGGAAGGATCACTGGCGGAGCGGGACCGTCGGGCGCTGTTGATCTTGGACGATGTGCTGACGGCGCTTGGCGGGCCTGACGAATTCCGCGACTCGCTGTCCGATGGCGGTGTTTTCGAAGGGCTGCTGGGGGGCGATAGCGACTTGGCCGCGCTCGACTTCTTCGCAATCTACGATGCGCGCGAGTACGAGGTCGAAGTGCAGTTCGGCAATTCGGAGTTCACGCGATTCGGAGCTTGGGCAAGGTTTGACCCCGGGTATGCCGTGAGTTCCACCCGCGAAACCTTGGGGACCGACGAGTACTCGGACGTATTCGCATACAGCCCCATCGAACAGACGGGCTATCGAACCGGCGATCCGAACTTCCCGAACGACTTCACGTCGACATACTCGGGCCGGACGCGCGGCGTGAATCAGGCTGCAGAGGGTCCCGGTCCGGAATTCTACTTCGGCGACATCGCTGTCACGGTCCAGTGGGGCGGCTCCCCAGGGAACTCGAGGGTATCGGCAGCGATCCTAGACTTGGTCGACGCTACCGGGAGACCTTTCGCATACCGCGGAGGCGACGTATTCGAGATCGTGTTCACTGGCCTGATGACTGAAGCTGACTCGGACTTGCGGCTCGGATTCTCGGGCTCGCCTTCGGTGCAGGTCCGCTACGAGGACAGCACGAGAGGCCAGACTGGCTACGCAGGGACGAGATCGCTCGAAGGCAAGTTCCTCGGGAAGCGGGCCGACGGTCCAGTCGGAGTCATCGGGACGTGGGAACTCGGGGACATCAAGGGCGCATACGGTGCCGACGTAGTGCCGTAGGGAGATCCGGCTCTCGGGCCCGCGTGTCGCTCCCATCGATATCCGGGCACAAGCTGATCGGATCGGAGCGTCGGTAGAAGTGGAAGCACTTGCCCTGCTAGTCCATCGACATGCTCCAGAGTGCCGATGCTAGTCGATCTCCGCTGAAGCTTGGCAGCGCATGAGCACGGCAGAGCATGTGGCGCTTGTTCCGCGCCCGGAATAAGGCCATCGTGCTTCCACCAGGCACAAGGGCAGTCCCGTGGGTTGCACACAGACAGGATCCTTTCCGCTACAGCTCAGATGACAGTGGCCGCACGCTCCTATTGGATGCGGTGGGACCGCGACCGGGGAAGTGATCCTTTGCCGCCAGTACTCGGGATGATCCTCGCAAACTCGTCGTGCCCAGGAGCGCAAGTGAGAACGCGAACGGCGGCCTCAGGCACGAAACGCCGATTGTACACTTCAGGCTAAGCAGACCGGCTCCGGATAGAACTTGCTGATCCTTGGCCACGCCGTGTGGCTGTGCTATCGGTTCACCTTGAGCTTCCGAGATGTCGAAGGCCTGCTTGCCGAGCACGGCGTCAGCGTTTCCTACGAGGCAATCCGCTTGTGGTGTTGCAGATTCCGGGCGAAATGAACACCCGTTTCGATTGATCTTGAACGCTCCCAGTCTGCTAGGGACAGGGACGGAGCGTCGCGGCCGTGAAACCGGCAGTTGGGCACCTTCCCGAGAATGAGGCCAACGATTCCCAGAGGGCGAATTGCGATGCATTTGATGAAGGCGACGCAGCACGGTCTTTAGCTTCTCCGGCACCGTAAGGCGCGGGTCCGACAGATACACATCGTGATGCCTGCCAGCTAGCTCGAGTCCGTTCGATTCCGCAAATGCTTGCATCGTGGAGATAGCCTCTCCCACGGAGTCGTATGGGCCGACGTATAGGCACTGCACGGCTTGACCCTCGTCCAGCAGTTCCGTGCTCATGATCCGGCGGGCGGCAGTTACCTTCCCCTTCTCATCCAGGGCCGCCAACTGCGCCGCTCCCTGTCCCTCGCCCACGTGGCCGCCGTGCTAGGTCTCGGGACCGTGCGCGGCAACGAACTGCTGGTCATGCTGGACTGGCTGCTGGCCCGCCGGCAATGGATCGAGAAGAGCCTCGCCCGGAGTCACCCGCAAGCAGCCACCGTGATGCTCTACGACGTCAGCTCGACCTACTTGGAGGGACGCCACTCTCCGCTGGCGGCCTTCGGCCACAGCCGCGACGGCAAGCCCGCCAAGCAGCAACTGGTGTTCGGCCTGCTGTGCGCCGCCGACGGCTGCCCGGTGGCCGTCGAGGTGTTCGCCGGCAACACCGCCGACCCACGCACGGTGGCCGGCCAAGTGGACAAACTGCACCAGCGCTGCGGTGTGCGTTCGCCGGCTCTGGTGGGCGACCGCGGCATGCTGACCACGGCGCGCTTGCGGGAAGATCTCGAGCCGCTCGCTCGGGCTGGACTGGATCTCGGCACTGCGGTCGGCCCAGCGGGCGCCCTGCGTCCGGGCGAACTGGTGCCCAACAAAGTGGCCGAGATCCACAACTCGGAGTTTCCCGGCGAGCGCCTGCTGGTGTGTCTGAACCCGTGCCTGCGGGCCGAGCGGGCACGGAAGCGGGAGGACTTGCTGCAGACCACGGAGGCGGCCTTGCAGCGCATCCAGCGGGCGGTGCAGGCCAAGCGCTTGCGCGGGCGGGCAGCGATCAAGCAGCGCGTGGGCCGCGACGTGGCGCGGGCCCTCCGCTCGCTCAAGACGAGCCAACTGCACGTGCGGCCAGTCTACGTCTACAACGAGGACCACGTGCGCGCACACGTGTTGCTGTGCATGCTGGCCTACTTTCTGGAATGGCACCTGCGGCAGCGGCTGGCGCCGCTGCTGTTTGAGGAGCAGGACCGGGAAGCGGCGCACCTCGCCGGTCGACAAGGTTTCGGGGAGCACGCAGGCGAAGCTGGCCAGCAAGCAGACAGCCGACGGCCTGCCAGTGCACAGTCTGACGACCTTGCTGGCCGATCTGGCAACCCTCACGCTGAACGAAGTGGCGCTGCCGGAGGCCCCCGAGCACAGCTTCCCATTGCAGACCCGAGCAACTCCGGTGCAGCACAAGGAGTTCGACTTGCTAGGAGTCAATCCGGCACGATTTGTTGCCAGTAACGTGGCAGCTTGAAGTGCCACTTTCTCCCTTATTTCATTGCAGATAGCTGCGACTTGTCGGTGAAGTTCCGTCTAGTGGGTTCTCCGGCACCCTTCGCACCGCAGCCATTCTGACTACAGCACCGACTGCTGGCGATCAGATCGCTCCCAATGGCCAACTGCCCATCTGGACGACTGTGATTGACCGAGCACCCTCGCCGAGCTTGGCGCAGCAACTTCTGCGCACCCGTCACCGACGGAGGATCGTGTCGCTGGCTGGTGCGCTACCTCGGCGGGTTGGCGCACGGAGACTACCGCGGCCGCTGGCTCGTTCGTAGCCGCCACAATCTGTGGTACCTCGGTGACTAGGGGCTCTACCGGTGCGGACTGCGGCATGCTTCGCGAACCCTTACGGAACTCGCATCGCTGCGGCAATTGCTAGGCTAAGCGCAGTCATGAGTGTGATCAGCACCGAAATGTACGAAGCGCTGCTCCTCGCCAACGTGCCAGCGGACAAGGCCAAGGCTGCGGCGGGCGAGGTTGCGAGGACACAGGATTTCGTCACGAGAGCTGACTTATTGGAGTTGGGTGCGCAGTTGCAAGTTGAGTTTGACAAGCGCTTTGCCGAAGTGGACAAGCGCTTTGGCGAACTGGACAAGGCGCTAACCACCGTGAAGTTTGCGGTTTTTTCGGGGGGATCGATCGTCCTTGCTCTTCTAATCAAGCTTGTATTCTTCCCCTAACACCCAAGGCCGCAAGCAGCCGACCCGCAAGCATGAAACTGAGCCATGCGGCAAGCGGTCGCCGACCCTCTGTTGCGATCATGCGGTCTTGAGTCTGAGACTCCGGTGCGCTCACCTGCGTTGGGATCAGCGTGCGGTTCGGGCCATAGCACCGGGTTGCCCGGATTGGCGTGACGATGCAACGTTCGGCTAGCGCACCTCGCACGGCGGCTGGTTATTGCGAGTTAGCGCGGGTGGGGTAGGCGTGTCCGTCGCCTCAGCCTGTTTCACCCTGACGAACCGTTTCTGTTGTCGATGTGCTCCCGAGCGCGCTGGCTGGTCCGGAGCAAAACGCCTGACGGTCAGACGGTCTCGGTTTGGCCCATGTCAGATTGCGGGTCTCGGCGCTGAATTCCAGCGCGCCCGGGTCGCGATCGGCGTCCCTCTATCGCAGCCCGAGCGGCTGTGCTTGCGACAATTCGTGAACGGACGCGACTGGGCTGTCGTGTTGAGCGAATCCCTCGTACGCACCATCCATCGGGCGATTGTGAGCCGATCACTCAGATTCCAGATCCAGGCCGCGCCGTCGCCGAGCACGACTTGGCGCTGGGCGCGCAGCAGGCCGCGTTGCCAGGCTTCGTAATAGATGCGCTGCCCAAAGGCCGCCGCGTCCTCGATGGCAGCGGTATAGGTGGTCGAGTCGGGATCGCGGCGCGGGCGGCCGCGCTCGTCGAGCTTGGCCTGCGTGAAGACACAACCGACCTTGACCTCGCGGGTGCTGGCCGTGTCGGCCTTTCGCCAGGACGTCTTTCTTCACACCACGCAGGAGCGATTCAAGTACAACTGCTGTGTGACTGAGATTCGGCTGACAGGAATTGTCGACTAGCGTGACTTGGTTGTAGGGCCGGTCTGGTTCGAGCCCGCATAGGAGCAGGCGGGCATGTGGTCTCAATGTCCTGCCTACTTACCACCACTCCTTCCCGGAGGGTTCGGCTCGGGAGTAATTGCCGCTCTGCCTAGTCCTAAGCGAAGATGCAAACAGAGGAACTCAGTGGGGTGTCTCGCACGTTCGGGATTGCTCAAGTCAATGAACATCGTGACCTCCTTGGTCGGGAAACGGTGCCGCCGAGGCACCCGTGTCACGATCTCAATGTGTAGTAATAATCGAGGACAACGAACTATTGCATGGGCTTACAGAAGCAACTGCACATTACATTATGTGAGGGAGGGGGCTCGGCATTACCCCTCTACTCGGCGCCGGGGCCTGACCTCCCTCGGCGAGAAGAGCCCCCCACCGGATTCGCTCAGGCCCAAACGGTAGTTCAAGGACCGCTACCAAGAGTTCGGGGCTGTCGAACCGATCCAACGAGGACTGAGCGCATGCCCAGTCGAGTCGTTGCAACGAAAGAAGTGAAGTGTCAAGCTGAACATGGGATCGACACTGAGATGAGCAAGACGTACTCTGCAAGGGCAATCGCGAACTATTTTCTTGAGCATCGAGGGGAATTCAAGCGAAAGGGTCCGATCACCCAGATGAAGGTCCACAAGCTCGTCTACTTTGCTCATGGGTGGCACCTTGCCCTAACAGAGAAGCCGCTCATTGACGAAACGCTGCAGGCGTGGGCCTACGGCCCGGTTGTTCCATCGCTATATCACGAGTTCAAGCACTTCCGTAACCAAGATATCACCGAACTTGCGTTGGATCTTGAGCCCACCGAAGGATCCAAGTTTAGAGTCTTCGTCCCTGCAGTCTCGCCAGACGACCAATACACTTGCGATCTTCTGGACAGAGTGATCAAGGTCTATGGCAAGTTCACTGCGTTGGAACTCTCGGCGATGACTCACGAGCCCTCCTCGCCATGGTCGAGGGCCAGAGAGAAGAACCCTGGAGTTAGGTACGTGGGCATCACAAACGAAAACTTGCGCAAGTACTTCAAGGCGAAAGCGGCGAAGAACCAAGAAACCAGTAGCAGGACCGCTTGATCACGGGCATCGATTCGATAGACGACACACCTCCGCCTGGCATTCCCACGAACGGCTACTCAGAAGACGAATCAGAATTTGCGAGTCAAATAAGGAGATCTCCACAGACAGGAGATGGAAGACAGGAAAGAGGCTCGTCGTTTGAGAAAAGTGTATGCGTATCTTGCCTATTCCCTCGTGGGTTGTTGGATGCTCATTGTTTTCGTTCTACTTGTAGCACAGGGAGCCTTCGAGAGTTTTCACTTGTCCGACCAAGTGTTGATGGTAGCGTTAGGTAGCACAACTGCAACAATCGTCGGCGTCCCAATCGTCGTTACAAAGTACATTTTCCGCGATTACACGAAGGACTAGCCGAATCCGCAACCACACAATACGTGTGGTCGGAGTGCTCACAGCGAGCAGGCTGAGGTCTGGTCGAGGCCAGCGGCACCACCGCATGGGTGCCGTCCGGGCGCAGCCGCTGGGAACTTGGTTGCGGGGAGAGGCCGCGACAACAGGCGAATGACGACTATAAGCGCCGCACCGCTTCTATCGAGTGCGCCGAACGAGAGGGAACCGTATTCGTGTTCGTCACGCCGCGGCGATGGCGGAAGAAGGCCCGTTGGGTCGACGAGCAGCGTGCCGAGAAACAGTGGAATGACGTGCGCGCCTACGATGCAAGCGACCTGGAGCAGTGGCTGGAGCAGTCTATTCCGGGCCAGCTTTGGTTCGCCGAAGCCACCGGGCAGCCCACGAATGGCCTCGTTTCGCTGGTTAGGTGCTGGTACCGGTGGCGAGCAGGGTGTAGGCCTCCGCTGGAGCCGTGCCTTTTCGATGAAGCGATCAGCCGCTCAAAGACGACGGTTGAACGATGGCACCAAGGCGGGCACGGCACGACGCTCTCGATCGCTGCCGACTCCAAAGGCGAAGCCCTTGCGTTCCTCTACGCGCTCTTTCTTGACATGCATGGGCCGCTCGGCCCAGCACGGGAAAACGTCGTGGTGTTCGAACAGCCCGGGCTGTTGGCCCGGCTTCTCCGACCAAGCAGCGACCTGATCCCCGTCGTCACCAGTCAGGACTTAGAACTCGAGGTCGCTGAGCACCTGGAATACTGCAAGCCCACCGTCCTCCGAAGCCGGGCCGGGTCCAGGTCGCAGCACGACATTGTCCTCGAACCTCTGCACTACGGGGCGTTTCGCTCGGCGCTTGAGTCGATGGGATGCGGCACCGACATCATAGAGCGCTACTGCAGGGAATCGGGTCGGTCACTGACCGTGCTGCGACGGCGGCTTTCGACGCTCCCGGACGTGCAGACTCCGGACTGGGCGAGTTGCCCTCGCCTGACCCGGCTGATGGCTCCGCTCGCCTTGGCCGGATCCTGGGATCGCAGCAGCGAGTTCGATACGCTGTTTCTCTCGATATTGGTCGGGGACCGCTCTAGGGCGGCCATCGAGGAACACTTCGGGGATCTGCTCCGCGGCTCCGACCCGCCGGTGTGGAGGATCGGGTCGCATCGGGGGGTCGTTTCTCGGATCGATGCCCTATTCACGGTGGGCCCGGCGCTCACCGCCGACCTGCTGGGGCGCTATCTTGAGGTCGCCGCTTCCGTGCTGTCCGAGGATGATCCCGCTCTGGACCTGCCCGAGGAGGAGCAGTGGCTGGCCGATCTCCATGGAAAGAATCGCGAATGTTCGCAAGCTCTGCGACTCGGCATCGCCGAGACACTTGTCCTGCTCTCGGTATTCGGTGACGAGCTGTGCGGAGACCGCCTCGGGATCGACCTGCCTGACCAAGTGGATGGCCTCGTTCGCCGTCTGCCGGATCCGTTCACGGCCAGGACGCTCGAGTCGCAGTCGGAATACTTGCCAACGTACGCCGAGGCGGCTCCCGGGACCCTTCTGGACCTGATCGAAGGAGACCTCAAGCGAGAGGATGCCTCGGAAGTCCTACGCATCCTCCGTCCCGTCGAGAGCGACACCGCGGACTGCCCTAGGGAGGGGCTTCTCGAGGCGCTCGAGACGCTTGCGTGGTCCGGCAAGACGCTCGCAAGAACTATCGATGTCTTGGCAAAGCTTGCAATTCATCCGATCAATGATCTCTGGGCGAAGACACCGGAAACCTGCCTGGAGGCGATTTTCCGGTCCTGGCTCCCTCAGACGTCCGTCGGGATCGAGGGGCGGCTTCAGGTATTCGAGAGGCTTGCCCAAGCAGCCCCCGATGTGGCATGGCGGCTATGCTGCAACCAACTCAAGCCCGGAGCGAGGGCGGGCGAATTCAGCGCCAAAGCTCGTTGGAGGAAGGATAGCGACGGCTTTGGCCATGGAGTCGGCCGGGAAGATGACGAGTGCTTCCAGCTTCGCTGCTGCGAGTATCTCCTCACTCGGAACCACTACTCAAGGCAAGAACTTGCCGATCTCATCTGGCTGCTCCGGTCGCTTCCGGATGCACGCTCTTCCGATGTCTGGGAATTGATCGACCAGTGGCGGCGCAACGCCGACGAGCAGGACAGGGCCTGGCTGCGGGACCGGGTCCGGTATGAGTGGTTGCGCCACAGGCCTGCGCAATTCCGGACGCATCCCCAGGAGCGAGAGAACATCCAGCGCGCTCTCTCGGCGTACACGTTGCTGGAGCCGTCGGATCCGGTGCTCAAGCATCGGTGGCTCTCTTGCGACCTGCAGTGGTTCGATGACCATGACGTTCCGCTAGAAGCGATCTTGGGTTGCGACCAGCCCGCTGCATCTGCAGTAGGGACAGCGATCGCCGAGACCCACTCGCATACCGGCATCAATGGCATTCTTCGTCTAGCGTCGTCCGTTGATGGCCAGGGTCTCATCGCTCGCCGCGTAGCGAGCCTAGGTCTTGGAGTTAGCGAGCTCAGCGATCTGGTTCGATCAACCGTAGAGGGCGAGTTTCGAGGCACGTGCGACGGATTGGCTCGGGTGTTGCTGGCTGACCTGGATGACGCCCTCCGGGCCGCACTCTACTCGAAACTGAATGGCTGCCTTTCCATTGGGGCATTGGGGTACGCGCTCCGGCTGGCTCCCTTCCGGCGAGATACCTGGCGCACGGTGGAGACCCTTGGGGATGACTGCGTTCGGGAGTACTGGCTACAGGCGGATCCTCGTGGTGCGAAACGGGAGCCTGCCGAGTGCGACGAGGCGGTCGAGCAACTCATGGGCACCGGAAGAACGCTTGACGCGCTTTGGCTGGCTGCGCGTTGCCTCGAGACGATCGGCCCCAAGCGGCTGTATCGAGTGCTGGCGGCAGTTACCGACAACGCGAGCGGCGATCGGGAGCGGCCGTCCTTGAATGCGAGCGTCGTCGAGGATATCGGACGAGCGATCGCTAGGGTACGCGAAAGCCACCTGATCACGGGCCAGCGTATGGCCGTCTTGGAGTTGCGCCTGTTCGATGCATTGGAGGACTGCGGCAGTTATACTCCGGCCCTAGACAAGGCCCTCGCCCAAGACGCGCGCCTCCACGCGGAGTTGGTGGAGTGCGCATCCCGGATTGAAAAGGCAGAGGAAGATCGCGATACAGGCGAAGAGGGCGAATTGCTTTCGAGGATCAATAGCCGGACCGCTTGGCTCGTCCTCAAGAAGAAGCGCTTCGTGCCGGGCGCGAGCGAGCACGATCCGGTCTCTTCCGAGTGGATACTTGCCTGGGTCCGGAGAGCTAGGGAGCTATGCGAAGCGCGGGGCAATCGCAAGGAGGGGGACTACTGGATCGGGCGGTTGCTTTCGGCAGCGGGCACTGGAGATGACGGCGTCTGGCCCTGCGAGGCGGCACGCGACGCCTTGAATGTGATCTCGAACGACGCCGTCAATGCGGGCTTCCAGTGTGGGGTCTACGGCTCCGGAGGATTTCGGGCAACCGGCGTTCGGGGCGCGGAGGAGAAGCAACAGGCCGAACTGCATGCGAACTGGTCCGAGGCCCTCCAGGACTCCCATCCCAAGGTCTCGTCGTTGCTGGGTCGAGTTGCCGAGGAGTATCGGCACATGTCCAAAGCCCTCAGCC
This sequence comes from Bryobacterales bacterium, assembly GCA_965207255.1. Taxonomy (GTDB): domain Bacteria; phylum Acidobacteriota; class Terriglobia; order Bryobacterales; family UBA6623; genus VXMF01. The sequence continues at coordinate 7,055,351 of OZ242276.1, forward strand.
GGGACGGAATTCTTCGCGAACAGCTGCTGAACTCCACGTAGGCCGAACGTGGGTGCGGTGCGAACTCGTCCGGGCAAGTCTCTCGAAGATAGGGCGGATCTTCCCACGCAGGTGGACGATGCAGGCAACCGACCGTCGCGCTTGGCTAGAGACCATATGCTCTAGCGGTCTTGTTGGCGGCGGCAACAAGACCCATCCAAGCCATAGAGCGTCTAACGGCGGTGGACGCAGAGGAGAACACGAATTGGGAGTTGCCGTCCCGGAGGTCCTTGCGATGGCTTAAGCGCTTATTTCGCACGGATTCTCCCGCTGCAGCGGCCATTCCGAGCCTATAAGGGGTATTTGGCGTGCGGTGGACGAGCAGTCTGCGAAGATATGTTTCGACCGCCCGAAAGGAGTCCGGCAATGGCAAGTCGCGAGAGTTGGCAGATTCTCAGGCAATCTATCGATCTAGCCAGACGTGAACTAAGCGCGTCAGAGCCTCAACCAAATGTGCAGATGTGTCGGCTGCTCGTTTTGGGGGAGGATCACAGGCTGGCTTGGCATTCCGGTGTTGATCCGCTCGCCTTCTGCCGCGCCGCGTGGAGGACCTACGGCCGGGGCCGCCGGGAAGGTGGTTCGACGGTAGCGATGCAACTCGTTCGCGTGCTTACTGGTCGGTTCGACATGTGTTGGCGTAGAAAGGTTGATGAGATGGCTCTTGCCATTCTGGCAACGCACCATGTGCCTAAGGCCGAATTGCCGGCGCTCTACCTCTCTGTGGGCTACTAGGGATGGCGGATGAACGGCCTCGCCCAAGCTTGTCGACGGCTGGGGATTGACCCGGCCTGTTGCGAGTTGCACGAGTCTGCGATGCTGGTGGCGCGATTGAAGTATCCACAGCCAAGAGATTGCCCGGTGGTACGGTGGCAGCAGATCGCCAATCGCAGCGAATACCTAATGGCGCGGTACGAGGGGGATAGATCACATTGAACGGACCTAGGGCTTTCAAGATGGAACCTCCGCTCGCAGCACTCAACGGCGTGTATCCGGCATCGGAAGAAGTCCTGCATGCAGCTGCGTTGGGCCCGCGGGAGCGATCGGTAGTGGCTCGCCTGTGGGTATCCGAAGGGATTCCCTTCGCTTTCCGGGAGTGTCCGGCACTGTACGAAGAAGCCCGGACTTGGCTTGCCTGACGGCTGGGGCTGGATCCCAAGGAAATCAGCATGGGAGGCAGCGGTCGTCTCGGCTACTCTTTGGCTCCGAGAAAATGGGGGAGGGCCTATGACCCGCTGTCGTCTGATCTGGACGTTTTCGCGGTATCGGAACGATTGTTCGACGGACTCCGGACAGACTTCAAGCGCTGGAGCGACGACTACGACAATGGCGCAGTCTTGCCTGGATCAGAAAACGCGCGCAAGTACTGGCCGGCGAACCGACAAGAGGGGCCCGGACGCATAGCCAGAGGCTTTCTGGACTCTTGGGGGGTGCCGAATCGAACCGCCTATCCCATTTTCTCCAAGACGAATGATGGCCTTGCGGATCTGAGGGCGAAATTGCGAGAGACAGACGCAGGGCCGAATCCTGGGGAAAAACTGACATTGAGGTGCTATAGGGACTGGCGATCATACGAGCGCCAGCTGAGCCTCAACTTGCGGACTGCTGCGGATTCGAACCGCAATCGAGTGTTCTAACGTCCGCCGCTCAGAGAGCGGCCTCGGCCCGGAACGAGGTGCACGCTTTGCGCCCAAGCTCGTGAAGTGTTCGTACCGCAGCGGCTCTAGCGGCCTTTCGGGGCGTTCACGCGGAGTCCGATCTTCCAAGAGCCGATGCAACGGCTCGCCTCGTAGCGGTCTGGCGGACATGTGGGGCGAGAGGGCAGCGGAGGGGGATCAGCGGCCCATATATATACTGTCAAGTTCAGCGTGGGTATGCTGGCCTACTATCTGGAATGGCACCTGCGGCAGCGGCTGGCGCCGCTGCTGTTTGAGGGGCAGGACCGGGAAGCGGCGCACCTCGCCGGTCGACAAGGCACAGGTCTCGGGGAGCACGCAGGCGAAGCTGGCCAGCAAGCAGACAGCCGACGGCCTGCCAGTGCACAGTCTGACGACCTTGCTGGCGGATCTGGCAACCCTCACGCTGAACGAAGTGGCGCTGCCGGAGGCCCCCGAGCACAGCTTCCCATTGCAGACCCGAGCAACTCCGGTGCGGCACAAGGCGTTCGACTTGCTGGGAGCCAATCCGGCACGATTTGTTGCCAGTAACGTGGCAGCTTGGAGTGCCACTTTCTCCCTTATTTCATTGCAGATAGCTGCGATTTGTCGGTGAAGTTCCGTCTAGTGGGTTCTCCGGCACCCTTCGCACCGCAGCCATTCTGACTACAGCACCGACTGCTGGCGATCAGACCGCTCCCAATGGCCAACTGCCCATCTGGACGACTGTGATTGACCGAGCACCCTCGCCGAGCTTGTCGCAGCAACTTCTGCGCACCCGTCACCGACGGAGGATCGTGTCGCTGGCTGGCGCGCTACCTTAGCGGGTTGGCGCACGGAGACTGCCGCGGCCGCTGGCTCGTTCGTAGCCGCCACAATCTGTGGTACCTCGGTGACTAGGGGCTCTACCGGTGCGGACTGCGACATGCTTCGCGAACCCTTACGGAACTCGCATCGCTGCGGCAATTGCTAGGCTAAGCGCAGTCATGAGTGTGATCAGCAGCGAAATGTACGAAGCGCTGCTCCTCGCCAACGTGCCAGCGGACAAGGCCAAGGCTGCGGCGGGCGAGGTTGCGAGGACACAGGATTTCGTCACGAAAGCTGACTTATTGGAGTTGGGTGCGCAGTTGCAAGTTGAGCTTGACAAGCGCTTTGGCGAAGTGGACAAGCGCTTTGCCGAAGTGGACAAGCGCTTTGGCGCACTGAACAAGGCGCTAGCCATCGTGAAGTTTGCGGTTTTTTCAGGGGGATCGATCGTCCTTGCTCTTCTAATCAAGCTTGTATTCTTCCCCTAACACCCAAGGCCGCAAGCAGCCGACCCGCAAGCATGAAACTGAGCCATGCGGCAAGCGGTCGCCGACCCTCTGTTGCGATCATGCGGTCTTGAGTCTGAGACTCGGGTGCGCTCACCTGCGTTGGGATCAGCGTGCGATTCGGGCCATAGCACCGGGTTGCCCGGATTGGCGTGACGATGCAACGTTCGGCTAGCGCACCTCGCACGGCGGCTGGTTATTGCGAGGTAGCGCGGGTGGGGTAGGCGTGTCCGTCGCCTCAGCCTGTTTCACCCTGACGAACCGTTTCTGTTGTCGATGTGCTCCTGAGCGCGCTGGCTGGTCCGGAGCAAAACGCCTGACCGTCAGACGGTCTCGGTTTGGCCCATGTCAGATTGCGGGTCTCGGCGCTGAATTCCAGCGCCCCGGTCGCGATCGACGACCCTCGACCGCAGCCCGAGCGGCTGTGCTTGCGACAATTCGTGAACGGACGCGACTGGGCTGTCGTGTTGAGCGAATCCCTCGTACGCACCATCCATCGGGCGATTGTGAGCCGATCAGTGCACACCTGACCAAGTTCCGGCCGAGAACGGCAACACGTACACCGTCACGGTCGGCGACGACGGCACGTTCGCCGCCGAGTACGTCGTGCCGCCGGCCCTGAGCGTCCCGCTGGGATCCTCCGGCTCGGCCGTCGACGTCGTCAGGAACGAGGACGGCACGTACTCGGTCAACGGCGAGGTGATCACCGCCGAGACGATGGTGACCGCCGCGAACGGCAACGTCTACCGCGCGATCCTGTCGCCGGAGGGCATCCCCGTCGGCGTGGATCACGTCGCGGCCATGCAGGACGTGATGCTGGGCGACCACGGTGGCAGCGTCACCCTGACCCAGGCCGAGGACATGTCCTGGTGGTACGGCGAGACGGCCGTTGCGAGCGGCTACGTGCACACCGCCACGAACGGCAACATGTACGCGCTGACGCTGGACTCCGAAGGCATGTGGTCGGCGATGTACCAGCAGGTCGAGGTCACGGTGGCCCTCGGCACGCAGGGCCCGATCACACTGGTGCGCGCCGAGGACATGTCTTGGTGGCTCGGTTCGGATGCCGTCGATGTGGGCTCGGAGGTGATGTCGCCCAGCGGCAACACGTACACGCTGTGGTACACCGACGGGGTCTGGTCGGCGCGCTTCGAGCCCGAGTCGATGATGATCGAGGGCACCGGCTTGGTGGCGATGACGCGCGAGGGCGATGAGATGTACGACGTCGAAGACGCCACGCTGCCCGCCAGCGGGATGGGCGACATCGACACCTCGATGGGCACCTATCGCGTGACGATGATGGACGGCATGCTCATGGGCACGCGCCTGGACAAGGTCGCGATCGACGGCAACACGGACGACTGGAACACCGCGGGGATGCTTAACGGTCAGGCAAGGGCAGGCAATCCCAATGTGTCGATTCTCGTGGACGAGGACGACACCGAGGACGTGAACGAGGCGGCGACCGCGCTGGTGGTCGATGGCGAAGAGCACCCGTTCTCGGCGCTGCTGGGCAGCGGCATGTCCCAGACCACCGGCACGAACTTCGTGGCGGAGGCACGCGACGACCTGATGGAGATCCGCGACCGGATCGAGGCGGTGCTGGACGTGTTCGACGACGACACGCAGAGCGAAACCCAAATCCGGTTGCTGTGGGGCGCCGCTGCCATTGACGACGACAACCGCGCGCAAAACGTCGAGGACGTGCTGCACACGGTCTTCGGCTCCGATAACGCAGACCTGATCGCTGAGACTGATGCGCCGGACGCCGACGAAGCCCTCGATCAGATCAACGACCTGATCCAAGCGTTATCCAGCGTCGATGGCCTCGCGACGGCACTCGGGGACGATGGCGTTCTGAAAGAGCTCGGCGTTGGAGACGGCGGCAAGACGGCGACACAGATCTTCGACGCAGTGGCGTCAGAATCGACGGTGTCGTACGGCGCGCTCGGAATGACCCGCTTCGGAGCGGTCAGTAAGAAGGAGCGTACCAACGCGGTCTCGGATGCCGAATTCACGTACGACACCGACGACGCCGTCGGCGTGCAAGACGGTCCCGGCGTGCTCGGCGGCTTCTCGTTCGGCGTGACGGCCGAGACTGTGCGATCGCGGCATGTGATGAGCGCGGGCAATGCCTACTACGAAGGCGCGACACTGGCGGTCGACCAGGGCGGCACGCACTACTCGGGTGATATCTCGGTCCGCGTGCGCTTCGTCACCAGCAAGGTGGACGGGCTGGTCACGAACCTGCGTTCGGCGGATGGGGACCCGTGGGTGTACCTGTTCGACGACGTGGAGACCATCGTGCTGCCGACCCAGACCTTGACGAACGTTGCGGAATGGAACGGGGGCGGGCAAGCGTCCGTTAGCTTTGCCCTGCGGGCCGGCAGCCCGGCAGCGCAGGAACTCGATGCGACGTTCAGCGGGATTCTACTGGGGACCGGCGATAACGCGGGCTTCCAGTCCGTGGGCACTTGGAGTGTCGGGGAAGACCCGGATGCAGCCAACTACTTGGCAGGCGGCTTCGGGGCCGAGCGGGTCGCGGACGAGCCGGACCGGCGCCCGGAAGTTGACGACGGAGCGGGGGTCGAGGCCATGCTGAGCGGAAGCATGGCGACCTTGGAAGATGGCAAGCTCACGCTCGAGGTGGCTAAGTACGGCTGGACCCGGACCGGGGAATTGGCTGACAACGGCTCTACCTACGAGTGGGCGCAGCAGGACAACCCCGATACGGATACACCCACCGATGCGACGCGGGAGTACGAGATCGACCTCGCGTGGCTGGCGGGCCGAGAAGGCTTCGAGTCCAACGTCAACGGCCCCAAGTACGTCGACATGGCGAGGGAAATGATCGAGACTGAACGGGCGAAACTGGCAGCGCTACTCGACACAGAACAGCTGGCGGATGCGCAGGAGAATGTCTGGCAGCGGATCCAAGAGATCCTGCTTGTGTACGTGTTCGATGCGAGCGCGACAGGCGACTGGAACACGCGCCTGCCGAACAAAGTTAGCGGCGACTACGACGCTGACACGGCTCTCGACACCGTCGACGACATCCTGCACGCGCTGTCGAGCTTGAGCAATCTCGAGGCGGCGCTGGACCCGCAAGAGAGTGCGCTGTTCGTGGGCAAGGGCGACGACGACGACGAACCCTTCACGAACCGTGACGCGGTGGACCGGAGCGACATCTGGAACGAGAAGGACTCACAGGTAAAGCTGTGGATCGGCAAGACGGACTTCACGCGCTTCGGCGTGTGGCGCGTGCGCCGCGTACGAAACGCCCTCCGGTCAGGCAACTGGGACAACGAAGGAGGGAAGGAGGCGTACGCATACAGCCCGCTGCCAGCGGCTAAGATCACCGCCAGCAATGCGCCGAACTACCCGCTTAACGCCACTGCGAACTACCAAGGCAGGACGGTCGCGTTCGCGGGCACCGCCGGCTACGAGGGCGACGTCAACGTACGAGTCGATTGGAACAACACCGGCGAAGACATTGGCGCGACGGTCCAGACGGTGCTCAGCAATCTGCAGAACGCCAACGGAGATCGCTACATCAACGGTAGTGACTGGACTAACAACGAAGATATTCGTGAAATCGTCTTTCCGCTTGTGACAATGACCGTCGGAGATGACGACGTAGTCGACTTTGCAACGGCGGGTGGTACGGCTACTGTCTATCACGTGGACCGGAGCGTGGCCAATGTCGAGTTGGACCTTACCGAGCACAACGGAACATTCGTGGGATCATCGTCGGACGGTCCTCTGGGCTTGATCGGCACGTACAGGACTGGTGCGGCCGATGCCGCCGCCGGCACCACCTTCGTCGGCGCATACGGCGCGGATCTGCCGTAGCATATCGCGCCTAGTCGTCCGCGACCGGCGAGCGACGCGGCGATCTGGCCATCCGGGGGGAGCGGGCAACCGCTCCCCCTTTTTCTTGGTGTGCCGAGCATGTTCGGCAGCTTGAGGGTGAAAGTCCCTTGGACAACCTGATGGAGGTGAAGTCCTAGCAAAGCGCAAGGGCGTCGTCGCGAGGCGGGGTCTGAAGCAAGAGCGTGGAGCAAAGGCGCGAGCCGCTCGACAAGAGCCGGATACAACGCATGCGGCGCAGGACGAGTCGGCAACTGACGACGTAGTCCAGATCCATCAAGTGCGCTGGTTGTAGGTCCGGCGGTTGTGCGCCGAAGGCTGTCGAACCGACCTCGGGAAATCCGCTGCTTGTCCCGGAATCCGGACTGAAAGGGGCGTAATCCGACGTGACCGGTCGGCAGAAATCAGCAGGCGGCATAGTAAGCCCGTCAGGATCGAAGGCCTGGAGGAGGGGAACGGCAAGGAGGACCGTGTCTCTCGTGAGCGGAAAACGGCGGAAGATCCAGCCAGTGCTGGCCTTTGCGGACGAAAGACGAGGTGCCACCCCGGAGTCGTCGAGAAAGGGATCGCCCTGCACGCGGCGGGACGCTGGGACGAAAGCCCTGCTATCGACCAAGGATCCCCTGTTTGAACCGCCGCAGACGGAGCCGTATACACGGCGGTTCGAACGGCTCCTCTATTGTCGAACAGTGAGGCTTGGCGGGCCCAACTTGGCAAGGTAGGCTTTCGGCGGAGCCATGACGAGCGCGGGGCTGTTCGCCAAGTGCCAAGGACCGTGCGCGCTGCCCGCCGCGCGGGCGGCCAGTTCCACGCCCACGCCCCGTCGGCGTAGCTCGGCATACCGCCGCCGACCTCGTTTCCAGTGCTGCCAAATCGCCGATCGCAGCCGTCGTCGGGTCCACCGTACCAAGCGAGCCAGTACCGAGGGCGTCTCACTCCTCCCGGAGTAGCCGAGCCATCCCCGCCAGTAGCGGCCTAGCTCTGTGACCATCAGTGCGTGGCTCACGCCCCGAGTCCGACGCGTCAACTCCCGCACTCGCCGCCGGAACCGCTGCACCCCTTCCGGCGCAATCCGTCGCCTCGGCTGGCGGTTTGCCGTGAAGCTGAATCTAAGGAACGTCCGCTCCCATGGCTGCGCCACCTCACTCTTGCCCTGGTTCACCCGCAAGCGGAGCGTCCCGGTGATAAATCGCGTTACGCTGTCCATCACTCGTTCCCCGGCGTAGTGACTGCTGACGTAGATGTTGCGTCGAGTCGCCCGGGTGTGTGATTCCCCCGGGCGACTCGACACGTGGCGGGCTTCCAGTATCGAGAGGACGCGGAACGGTTCCCGAGGGACCTGAAGGAGAGGCTCAGACAGTTCTGACTGGAACTGCACCCGAACAAGACCCGCCTGATTGAATTCGGACGGTACCCGCTCGCGGACCGGAAGAAACGCGGGCGGGAACGGCCGGAGACGTTCGACTCTCTCGGCATGACGCACTACTGCCGACAGACGAGAAAGGGACGCTTCGGGCCGGGGCGCAAGCCGGTGGCGAAACGCATGAGCCGGACACTGAAGGCGATCCGGGCCAAGCTGCGACGCCGCGTGCATGCGGACAGAGTGGAGACCGGGAGATGGCTGGGGCAGGTGCTGCGAGGCTGGTACAACTACTTCGCCGTGCCGACCAGCTACCGGTACTTGGCAAAGTTCGAGCAACGCGTGAAGCGGGCATGGATGACCATTCTGCGGAGACGGTCGCAAAAGGACCGGCACTCTTGGGGGCGGCTGGAACGGTTGTGCCAAGACTTGTGGCCGCCCGTACAAGTGCTACACCCGTGGCCAGACCAGAGATTCGCCGTCAATCATCGAAGGCAGGGGCCGAGTGCGTTAACGCGCCCGCTCGGATCCCTGTGGGGGAGTCGGGAAACCAACTTCCCCACCGCGATCAAGTAGGACGGGGTTTCTCGTGAGCGGAAAGCGGCAGAAGATCCAGCTAGAGCCGACGCTTGCGGGCGAAGGGCGAGGTGAAGCCCCGGAAGTTGCCAGCGAAAGGACCGAACCGCACACGACGGGAGGCAGGGACGAGAGCCCGGCTATCAGTAATAGATCCACCGTTCGAACCGCCGTATACGGACCCGTAGGTGCGGGGGTGCAGCTGCGAGGGTCCCCCTATCCTGACAATTCCTCCGCCCACACCGCTACGCCAATGCCGAGGAGATTGCCCCGTCCCGCTCACCGGAATCCGAATGAAGCGTGTATGCTTGGACTTGAATGGTCGGTAGTTCGTGGGCTGAATCAGGACCTACGCTAAGAGGCACGGATTGCCAGTCCGGTTTGACCCCAGCGTAGGCTAGGGAAGCCACGGTGCCCTGCACCTTGGCCAGCGACAGACGATAGTGAAGCGAACTGAGCTCGGGAAGCGTCTAGAGGCGTCAATGTTGAAGCAGCTTGGCGTAAACAAGAAGGAGTTCTGACGGTGCGCTACGTGTATCCCTGTGTTCTCGAAGCCGAGCACGAAGGCGGCTTCTTTGTCAGCTTCCCGGACTTGCCCGAGGCTCTAACCGGGGGTAGCGATCGAGAAGACGCCCTCGCTATGGCCAAAGACTGTCTTGTCTCGGCACTGAGCCTCTACGTGCGTAACGGTGAAGATGTCCCGGAACCGAGCCCGATTCAGGACAGTCAAGTACCAGTCACCGTTCCAGCAGTGATTGCCGCCAAGCTAGACCTGTATGCAGCCATCCGCAAGCAGTGCCTCAGCAAGTCTGACTTGGGTGCGCGGCTAGGCTTGAGTCCGTCCGCAATTTCTAGGCTCACGGACCTTCGTCAACCTTCCAGTTTCGACCGAATCGAGATTGCTCTGCGAGCCGTCGGACGGGGACTGGTGGTTGAGAGCCGCACACTCTAGCACCACCGCATCACGATTCAATCGCCGGAGCGGGTCGATCAGTCACCGCTACGTCGGGACTCTCGGACAAGCGGCGGATCTCCCGAGGCAAGTTCGGCAGCCTTCGGCTCACAACCGCCGGGCTTACAACCAGCGCCCCTTGATGGATTTGGACTTCGTCGTCCTCTGCCGACTTATCCGACGCCGTAGGCCTCGTATCCGGTCCTTGTCCATCGGCTCGCGCCTTTGCTCCACGCTTCCTTCAGACCCCGCCTCGCGACGACGCCCTTGCGCTTCGCTAGGACTTCACCTCCATCAGGTTGTCCAAGGGACTTTCACCCTCAAGCTGCCGAACATGCTCGGCACACAAAGTTAAGGGGGAGCGGTTGCCCGCTCCCCCGATCAGTTCCGCGCTGCCGCTAGGCAGCATGCCAAGCAAGTGTTCTACGGCCGGTCGGCGCCGAACGCTCCATGGAGGCTCGAACTGCCTGCGGCAGCGAATCCGGTGGTGAATCCGTACCGGCCGATCACCGCGAGCGGCCCGTCCGTGGTGCTGCCCACGAACGTGCCGTCGTGCAGCGTGGCTGTCGTAGTTCCGCGGGTGGCATTGCGGTCCATATACCGGACGCTCACCCCGAGTTCATCGGATACGTAGTCTAGGACATGGTTGGGGGTGTCCGCAGTAGCCTCGGTCGTGAACGCGAAAGCTGGGAAGACCAAGTCTCTCACTTCTCCGGCGGAGCCATGGACTAGGTAGTCACCCGTGTCCACATCTCGCAAGTTGCTGAGCACCGTCGTAACAGTGCCGCCGACCGCCGTTTGGTCGGTGCTAACGCCATCGTTCCATGTGACTTCGACAGAAACTTCACCTTCGTAGTCCACGTCGTTGCCGAGGAACGCTACCGTCTTGCCTTCGTAGGTGGCGGTATTGCCAGCGGGGAAACTAGGCGAATTGATGGAGGTCACCTCTGCCTTCGGCAGCGGGCTGTAGGCGAACGCCGCTAATTCTCCCCAAACCCACTGGGCATTGTCGGTGTTGACGCTGGAGCCATTGGTCCGGCCCCGCAACGCGTTCCGGCTGTACCGCACTCGCCATACGCCGAAGCGCGTGTAGTCCGTCGTCCCGAAGCTCGCTCGCAGTTGCGAGTCCTTTTCGGCCCAGATTTCCTGCGAAGGATGTGGCACGAACGGATCGTCGCCGTCCACGAAGATGCCGTCTTCGTCTGGATCAAGAGCCGCTTCCAGGTTGCTCGAGCTCGACAGTGCGCTGATGATGTTGTCCACTGTTTCCAGCGCGTCGCTGAGCTCCCCGTATTCGCCGCTGACCTGCTCGGGAAGCCGGCCAGAGAAGGTTGTCGCATCGCTCTCTGTGCTGACGGCCGCGCTCGCGTCAAATACGTAGACAAGCAGGATCTCTTGGATCGCTTCCCAGCGCTCTTCTGCCTGTGGCGCGAAATCGTCGCCGAGATCGATCAGTGCAGCCAGCTTGCTGCGCTCGCTCTCGATCATCTCCCGCGCCATCGCCACGTAGAAGCCACCATTCTGGTTGTACAGAGCCCCTTCCCTGTTGGCCAGGGCTGTCAGGTTGGCCTCGTACGTTCGGGTCGCGTTGTCGGTCTCCACGGTGTCCTCGGTGTCCGGGTCGTCGGCATCTGCCCGGGCCCAGGTCCACGTCGTACTGGTCCCTAAATCGCCAGCGCTTCTCTCCCAAGCGAACTTCGGCACGGTCACCTTCAGCTTGGCGTCGCCCAGCTCTGTCTTGACGTTGTCCGTGGCGTCGGTGACGAGCGTCGTATCCGTTCCCGTGGCGTCACCGACATCGGGACGCCGGTCCGGCTCGTCCGCCGTGCGTTCGGCGCCGAAGCCTCCGGCCAGATAGGTGCTGCTTCCGGCGTTGGTTCCGACCGACCACGTGCCGACCGCCTGGTTGCCCGCATTGGCTCCGTTGCCTCCCAGTAGCCTGCCGTTGAACGTGGCGGCTTCGATGGGTTGCGGTCGGGCACTTCCCGCCCGTAGCGCGAACGTAACCGATGCGCTGGTCGAGGCTTGTGGTGCGCTCCACTGTCCGATGGTCGCCAGGGTGCCAGTCGGCAGCACGATGCTCTCCACGTCGTCGAAGAAGTACACCCACGGATTTCCGTCAGTGCCTTCCAGGTTCGTGATCAGGCCGTCCACCTGCTCGGTGCTGAACCGGACGCGGATGTGGATGTCTCCCGAGTAGTTCATGCCGTCCTGGTCGACCGCCAAGGTCGTGCCCTCGTACAGGGCGTTGCCTGTGGTCTGGATGTACCGGTAGCGGGCCGTCTCCGCCGTCACGCCGAACGCGAACGCGCCGAGCTGGCCAACGCCGTCGTCATTGTTTCCATCGCCGTCCGCGTCGTCGTCCGGGTCGGCGTCGTAGCTGTACTCCGCGTCCTCTAAGGCGTCGCCCCGCTCCTTGCGCGAGATCGTGCCGAAACGCGTCATGCCCACCATGCCATAGGTCACTGTCGCCTCCTGGTCGGTGGCGGCGAAGATCTCCGCTGCTGTCATGTCGCCTTCGTCTACGTCTTCGAACACGCCGTCGTCATCCAGCGCGGACGCCAAGCCGTCCACGCTCGACAGCGCCGTGATGAGCTTGCCGATCTCCTCCAAGGCGTCCTCCGCATCCGGTTCGCTGCTGATGTCAGTGTCGGCGGCACCGCCGAACACCGTCCGCAGGACACCGTTCACGTTGGTAGAGCGGTTGTCCTCATCGTCGGTGGCGGTGCCCCACAGGCGCTCGACCTGCGTCTGGTGCTGGGCGTCATCCAAGGCATCGAGTATGGCTCCGATCTGGTCGCGGATCCCTTCGAGATTCTCCTTCGCCTTGGCCACGAAGTTCGTGCCCTCGGTCTGCGACACGCCATCGCCGAGCAGGTCGTCGAACGTGTAGTTGTCTCCGGCGAGCGTCAGAGCCGTATGGGCCTCGTTGACGTCCTCGGTGTCGTCCTCGTCCCGTAATATCAGAGCCACGCGGGTGGAGTTACCCGTATGGTCGGTCGAGAGGTCTACGTCCCCAATGCGGTAGTCCGTGTCGTAGTCGATTGCCACTTTGTCGAGCCGGGTGCCCATCAGAGAGCCGTCCATCATCGTCACGCGGTAGGTGCCCAGCGAGGTGTCGATGTCGCCCATGCCCGAGGCCGGCAGGTCCGCCCCGTCCACGTCGTAGCCGGACAGGTCCTCCTTCGTCATCGCCACCAGGCCCGTGCCCTCGATCATCATCGACTCGGGCTCGAAGCGCGCTGACCAGGCCCCGTCGGTGTACCACAGCGTGTACGTGTTGCCGCTGTCGGACATCACCTCCGAGCCGCCATCGACCCCCGCCGCGCCGAGCCACCAGCTCATGTCCTCGGCGCGCACCAGCGTGATCGAGCCCTGCGTGCCGAGAGCCACCGTGACCTCCACCTGCTGGTACATCGCCGACCACATGCCTTCCGAGTCCAGCGTCAGCGCGTACATGTTGCCGTTCGCGGCGGTATGCACGTAGCCGCTCGCAACGGCCGTCTCGCCGTACCACCAAGACTTGTCCTCTGCCTGGGTCAGGGTGACGCTGCCACCGAGATCGCCCAGCATCACGTCCTGCATGGCGGCGACGTGCATCACGCCGACGGGGATGCCCTCCGGCGACAGGACCGCGCGGTAGACGTTGCCGTTCGCGGCGGTCACCATCGTCTCGGCGGTGATCACCTCGCCGTTGGCCGAGTACGTGCCGTCCTCGTTCCTGACGACGTCGACGGCCGAGCCGGAGGATCCCAGCGGGACGCTCAGGGCCGGCGGAACGACGTACTCGGCGCTGAACATGCCGTCGTCGCCGACCGTGACGGTGTACATGTTGCCGTTCTCGGCCGGGATATTGCTGATCAGCTCACTCGCCATCAGGCGAATCAGCTTTGCAATTTCGGGCGTGGCGGAGGTAACTTGCTGATCAACCGGTCTGGCGCTTAGGGCAGAGCCCAGCCGCAGCGCCGCTTGGGGCCCCCGTCCGGGATGCCGCTTGGGCGGCAGTGTCAGGATCGAGAGCCGCTCGAGTTGCTCCAGCAGGCGCAGAGCGAGTTGAATGCGGTTACGGCCGGAGGGGGTCTGCTCAGCGACAACTATTCTTGCCGGCGGCGACAATATAGAGCGTTTATTGGCGAGCGGCGCGGCAGAAGGGTGTTTGAATGAGGCAAGGGTGTGCAGGCCGCGCCGGTTGCTAAAAAACGTATTGGACTAATCCTTTTGTTGCCGACTTCACCTCGGCGGTTCGAGGGTGTCGCGGGAGCCCGAGGGGCGACCCCGGCGAACTCCTTGTCGCCGTATTCCAGCCGGACGGTGATTTGCTCGCTCTCGTTCGATGCGACCAGCAAGTGCCCGTCCCTGCTCAGTAGATCCCAGCCGTCCGATTCCACCCTAAGGCATTCTGCCGTCTCGAACACGGTGTCTTTGCCGTACTCGCTGCATTGCTCCCCGAACTGGCCAGTGCAGGCGAATCCGAGGTGCGGCTCGGTCGTCTCGCCGGACGTGAGATCACCCTCCGAGTAGACGCGGACCTCCACGTCGAATAGCTGCTAGGACGTCTGTCCGATCAGCGGAGCGGCCCACAGAGCCGCGAGTGCCATAGCGCGTCGCATAGTTCATCCCCATGCGCCCGGCTCCCCGAGGAGCCCGGTCGAGTGAACGTCATGCGGCGATTGCTGTTGTGATGTCCTGTTCATTTGTCGCGGTCCCGGCGGCATACCGGAACCTTTGACTGGGCTTATATTGTATTGGCAGGCGGCCCGGCATGCGGGATCGCCGCTGACGTTCAGACGTTCATGGGCGCAGTCGATCGAGTGATCAAGAGCTTGACTAGGGATAAGAACACCCGCCGAGCGGCAATCACTGTGGACTGAGTGAGGCGGAGCCTCGCTAGATCTGATAAAGTTATTGGACGAGGAGTAGTTCACTCTAAGCTTATACGTATGTCTCTCTCTGGTGTGCAGCCAACTCCGGCACTAGGCCTCAATCTTGCTTGGGGAAAATGCACAGGTGGGCAGTGGTGTCAACTCCGAAGCCTCAATCTGCAACATTCCGTATTCGCAGCGCTGCATGGGGTGTACATCATCTGGCATGGGGGCACCAATCCTCAAGTCGTATATGTCGGAACGGGGGATGTCGGTGATCGGCTTGCCGTCCACAGAGCATCCCAAAGCATCCTGCAATATGCATCGCAAGGATTGTTCGTGACGTGGAGCAAAGTATCGCTCGACCAGATGGATGGCGTAGAAAGCTTTCTAGTGGATGAGCTACGCCCCTTGGAGAACAAGCAAGATCCCACAGCTCAGCCTATTTCGGTCAACCTCCCTTGGTGACGATTGCTAATGACAGGGCAACTCGGAGACACAGCCCCGCTAAAGCGCTACAAGCTCCCAGCGGTGGAAGTGTTTGAAGTCACCCGCGAACAGCTCGAGAAGATCAAAGAGGACCAGAAACAGATTTCGCTTGATTCCAACATCACGATTGCCACCGCAACGGCCTGCATCACGCTCGTCGCGGCATTAGTAGCAGGCATCGACCATTCGGCTGTTCATGCTGTTTTCGTAGTTGCCGCACTGGCATCGGTAGTCGCGTCCATCATCTGCGGTGTGAGGTGGTATCACCGTGCTAGCAGTGTTCCGAGCACGGTGGACCGAATTCTGGCAAGAAGCATTGATCCCGAATCCAGACCCTCCCAAGATCCACCTAAACGCTCATGAACGGGGCCGTGGCCCACTCTCGCTGGCGCATGCTTGTTGGTTGGGTCTTCCCTTCGGAACGGACGCAGCATCCCAGCAGTTCGCGAACGCAGGGTAGGGGGGAGTCTCCGTCACGATCCAGAAGTTTCACAGCGAGCCACCACGACGGAAATGTGTGTCAGGTTACTGCATGGGGCCACTGATGCCGCAAGGTGCCGAAGGGGCATCCGCGGCGGGTCCCGCACAGTGGCAATCAATATATCTAGCGCCCGTGCCAAAACCGTCAGCATCCAATTACTACCGCAGTGTGCCAAGCTTCCTAATCTTGGCACCGGTAGCCACCACGGACAATGCGCTGAACAACGTAGCCCAAATTACCCGCGCCACCCGCTGATCTGGATCGGCACATCGTGCGGCTGCCAGCAATCGCCCTCAGCGACCAGTGCCCAAGGCGTCGCCACATCGCTGACATCCAAGAGATCGTCACTACGCTGCCAGTGCTGAGCTACACCGGACTGGCCGACGCTGCCTGCGAGTAGCTGCGCTGGCAGATGCTCATGGTAGGAGGTGAATCCAGATGGCGATGTGCCTACTGGAGTGAGGCTCTGCGTTCTGGCCTGCCTGCCAGCCAAGGCCAGTCCGGCTAGTCTTCCAGATGGTCCCAAGTCCCGGTGGACGGCCCTCTGTGGAAGCCCGAGCGGTTGCGCTTTCGACGACGAAGTTGGACTGTGGAACAACTCACTTGCAAGCACCGCTCATTGGGACCCTGTCAGCAGATCAGTGACCACCCGGCCAAATTCCGGCCGAGAACGGCAACATGTACACCGTCACGGTCGGCGACGACGGCATGTTCAGTGCCGAGTACGTCGTTCCGCCGGCCCTGAGCGTCCCGCTGGGAACCTCCGGCTCGGCCGTCGACGTCGTCAGGAACGAGGACGGCACGTACTCGGCCGACGGCGAGGTGATCACCGCCGAGACGATGGTGACCGCCGCGAACGGCAACGTCTACCGCGCGGTCCTGTCGCCGGAGGGCATCCCCGTCGGCGTGATGCACGTCGCCGCCATGCAGGACGTGATGCTGGGCGATCTCGGTGGCAGCGTCACCCTGACCCAGGCAGAGGACATGTCCTGGTGGTACGGCGAGACGGCCGTAGCGGACGGCTACGTGCATACCGCCGCGAACGGCAACATGTACGCGCTGACGCTGGACTCGGAAGGCATGTGGTCGGCGATGTACCAGCAGGTGGAGGTCACGGTGGCTCTCGGCACGCAGGAATCGGTCACGCTCGTGCGCGCCGAGGACATGTCCTGGTGGCTCGGCTCGGAGGGGGTCGATGTCGGCTCGGAAGTGATGTCCGACAGCGGCAACACGTACAGCCTGTGGTACACCGACGGCGTCTGGTCGGCTAGTTTCGAGCCGGAGTCGATGATGATCGAGGGCACCGGCCTGGTGGCGACGACGCGCGAGGGCGATGACGCTTACGATGTTGCCGACGGCCTCGTGGGAACAAGCGGCGACCCCTTGCCTAGCACTGGCGTGGGCGACGTCATGGACGGCGACGCCATGTACCACGTTTGGATGGAG
The DNA here is from genome assembly GCA_965207255.1 of Bryobacterales bacterium. Taxonomy (GTDB): domain Bacteria; phylum Acidobacteriota; class Terriglobia; order Bryobacterales; family UBA6623; genus VXMF01. The sequence goes on from OZ242276.1 coordinate 7,072,391, forward strand.
GACGGTGCCTTGATGGGAGCCCGGTTCGATGCGGCCATCGATACCGACACCGACCGTAACACCGCTACCCTGAGCGAGCTTCCATTCCTGAGCGCCAACGATGCGGACACTCCGGGGAACGAGTTGCGGACGCACCTCGTCGCGACGGGCAGCAACGCAGACGGCAGGGGCATGTTCTCGATGGGAGCCCTGCTGGGCAGCGGAATGGCGAGCGACGAAAGCAAGCGCTTCGTAGACGAAGCCGTGGAGAAGATCGAAGGCGTCCAAGCCTACGTTTCCGCCGTACTCGCCCTCGACGACCCGCTGGAGAACTTGGAGACGAGGGTTCTCCCCGGCCAGTGGGCCGAACTCAATGTGGCGCTGGACGACATCTTCGGTACCGACAGTGACAATACCGAAGAAGCTGATCGGACTTTCGCGATCGCCAGGGACCGCGCCCCTCCCCCCGAGGACATCCTAGACGAAATCGCCGATATCCTCGACGCGCTGTCGAGCGAATCCAGCTTCGTGGCGGCGACGGCCGAAGACGGCGGCGGCGTGTTCGAAAGCCGGGAGCTGAGCGCCAGCGCGGCGTCTGACGCGTTCAACCGCGTGAGGTGGAGTGCCGACGCGACTCTCGGCATGACCGGCAGCACGCGCTACGGCACGGTGGTCCGGAACGTCTCCGGGAACGCCACGACCAAGCCGTCCATAGCCGCCGGCGACGACTACGGGGCATTCTCCTACTCGACGATGAACCAGACCGTGCGGACGGCAGACGCGGCCGCGGTTTCGCTGACGGGAATCGCCAGGTACTCTGGCGGGACCCGGGCAGTGAGCGGGACGGGCAAGGCCTATTCGGGAATGATGGACTTGGAGGTGCGATTCAGAGCCAACGAGGTCACCGGCGTGGTGACCGGGCTGGAAGACGCGGACGGGCTTCCATGGCAGCACAACTTCGCCGATGTTAGCCAGATTGTCCTCGACGATGCGACATTGCGGCGGAACGCCACGTGGGTTGACTCGGGAACGACCGGCACGGTGTTCTACACGCGTGACTCGGGGATACTGCGTCCGTTCAGCGCCTTGGAGAACACGTTCGAGGGCATCCTGCTTGGCCAGGGTGCTGATGCGGGCAGCGAGGCGAACGGCGTGTGGTCTGTCGGAACAGCGGGCACCACAGCCAATTATCTGGCAGGTGGCTTCGGCGTGGTGCACGTCGCCGACGCGACCCGGCCGACACCGTCCGGGGACGACGGCTCGGGAGCCGAGGCGAAGCTGTTCTCGACGCTCCAGGGCGCGGCCGCAAACGAGAACAACGCGAGCGCGACGATCGCGGACGGAGTGCTGACGGTGAAGACGCGGAGTTACGGCTGGACCGACGGCGAAAATGGCAAAGAATACCAGCCGCTGACAGACAACATGGGCACGCCAGCTGTCGACGCCGACGACGAGGCTGTCCTCACCACGGCCAAGATTGACTTGGCGGCGCTAGCGGCGAGCGGCGCGCAAACAATCAACGGCCCGAAGTGGGCCGACGGGGTCGTCGCGACGCTCGAGAGAGAGCGCGACCTGCTGTCGACCCTGCAGGGCCTGGACGGGGTCGACACGGACTTCGCCAAGGAAGACTCCTGGGAGAGGGTACAGGACGCGGTGCGGTACAACCTCTTCGGCGGGCTGCTCCCGGTGCAGCTGGCCGAGGACTACGATGAGGTGGAATCGGAAGCCATTGACCTGATCGACCGTGCCTTGGATGCGCTGTCGAGCAACGCCAAGCTGGAAGCGGCCCTCGACCCGGACGGGACCGGGATCTTCGACCACTACCAAACTGATGGCGACGACGACAACCTCACCGACACCGCGGATGACGCGGACTTCGGAAACTACCGCTACTACGACAGCGCCGCAAGGCGGAACGAGGTCGTCAGCAATACCCCCTTCGACACCACCAATCTCGGAACAGACAACGGTGAGGAGGCACGCAGGGTCAACGGCCGGACCATCGCCCAAGTAAGAAACGAGCGGGAGTACAAGGTGTTCTCGGCCATGGGGACGACGGATTTCACGCGCTTTGGATTGGGGCTTATATACAATCCTAACCAAAGCAACCAATTTACATTTCATTGCAATCGGCTACCGGCGCTTGGATTTCCGTCCTGTGCGCTGGATGTAGTCCCAGTTATTCTCGCCTTTGGGCGGTGCTGCCAGCAACGCACGCATGATGTTCTCGGGAGTGTCGGCAATTGGCTCGGGCAGAGGGTATTTGACCGGACGCCCGCGCGGTCGCTTGGGCTTGTCCGTTGGCTTGCTCATCGAGTCCATCCTAGAACACGCCCTGGCGTTGCTGCTGGCGTGTGGCGCGGGGCACTCAGAGCGCCATTTCCCGCGCCCCGGAATCCCGCCCGTTGGCGCGCTTGAGATCCTCGTACCGCAGGCGCTTGCCGATCATCCGCAGCATGGTGCCTTCCATCTGCTCCAAGGTGTCCGCCGGGCGCTCATTGTGGCGTCCCGAGAATTCGTTCACGTAGCGTTGCAGGTGCTTCGGGGACATCTTGTGGTAGGTCCCCACATAGCCGCGCTTGAGCATGCTCCAGAACGACTCCACGCCATTGGTGTGGGCCTGGCCGCGCACATACTCGCTGACCGAGTGCTTGACGGTCTCATGCGTGAACGGCAGTGTCTCGTAGGCACTGGCCTCGTCGGTATAGACCGTCGCGTGGCGCTCCGCAGAGTCCTTGACGAAGCCTTGCAGGGTTTGCTTGTCGGTGCCTTCCACGGCCTTCGCCACGACCCGCTTCGTGGCGCGGTCCCGAGCGCCTACAACCGCCGCCTTGCCGACCGGACCGCGCCCCGTTAGATCCTCGCGAACATGCTTTGGCATGTTCTTGCGCTTGCCGCCCAGATAGGTCTCGTCGACCTCGACGGGCCCGCCGAAACGCCCCTCGCTGCGGTCCCAGGTCTCGCGGATGCGATGCGCCAGGTGCCAGGCCGATTTCTGCGTGATGTCCAGATCGCGGTGCAACTTCATGCTGGAGTCGCCCTTCAGATTGGTTGTCAGCATGTAGGCCGCGATGACCCACTTCTGGGCACCGAGGTTCGAGTTCTGCATGACCGTGCCGGTGCGCAGCGAGAAGAACTTGCGGCACTTCCGGCAGCGATAGCTCATGTTCGGATGCTTGGCGCCAGACTGGACGTTGGTGGAGGCGCAATGCGGGCAGGTCGCGCCGTGCGGCCAGCGCAGCGCGGCAATCCAATCCTCGGCGTGCTTGTCGTCCGGGAAACGCCGGATCAGTTGAACGATGGAAATGCCCTTGCGGCGGGCCTTGCCCGGGCCCGGATGATCGTGTTTTGTGCGCGTCCTCATAACACTACTATGGTAACCAATACAGCTCCGCAAGTCAAGCGCAATCAATGAGTTATAGATGGATTGCGCAGGTTTTTCCTACAAGCAAAATTGGTTGCTTTGGTTAGGATTGTATATAAGCCCCTTTGGATTCTGGCGGCAAGAGAGCACGACGAGCGCCCGCAGGAACGACGGCCACGGGCCGCACGTAATTCGGAATCATGGCGGTCCCGGCACGTTTGCCTACAGCTCTCTGGATCCGACGAACGTCGGCGCGATTGTCGGCACTACAAAGAACCTGAGCTTCCCGATCGATGGCCGCGCGACCTACACGGGCGAAACGATAGCGCTCCAGTGGCCCGATACTACCCTCACCGGGACGGCCCGCGTGGACGTCAGGTGGGAGGACCCTGCAAGCGTGGCCGCGGGTATGTCGGTTGGCACGATGTCACTGACGATCAGCGACTTGGCGACCGCAGCGGGCGACCCCCTATCGCAGGGTGGCAGCGGGAGGCCGGCCGACGACAATCCAGGCTTCGAGATCGCGGATATCGTGTTCCCCGGTCTGGCGATCATTGTGGGCGGACGGGGAGCTTACGAGAACAACATGATCGCCGGCGAACCAAGCATACCGGCTGACGACGAGCCCTTCACCTACAGCGAAGTAGGTGTCGAGGATACCCGATATCGCCGCGTCGCTGCCGGCATCGACATCACTGCAACTGGCACCCGGACTGCCAAGGCGCTGTTCGTGGGCCGGGGAGTGGACGGACCGCTCGGCGTGATTGGAACGTGGACATTGGACGACGACACAGTTGGCCGTATCGCCCCCGAAGGGGATCATGTCGACGCCCTTGGTGCGACCATCTACGGTGCGTTCGGAGCCCAAGTCCCCTAGCCACCGCAAGAGTCATTGGCAATCAACCTACCGGGGGGAGCGGGAAACCGCTCCCCCTTTTCTTTGCGCGCTGAGCAGATTCAGCACACATCGGATAGGAGGAAGCCTCGCGGCTCCATCCCTCTCACACGTCACACGGACGCCCATACGGCTCCGTATGCGGCAGTTCAAACGGTTGATCCATTGTCGATGGCAGGGCTTTCGTCCCCGCGTGCCGCCGCGTGCAGTTCGGTCCATTCCTTGGGGCCCTTCCGGGATTTCACACTCTCCATGGACCAAGAAGCCAGCCCTGCCTGGACAGCTGTGTGTTCTGCCGCGTTGCGCTCACGAGAAACGCCGTTCTGGTTGCCACTCCGGTCGCTCGGGCGTACTATTCCGTCTGCTGACTTCTGCCATCTGGTCAGTTTCGATTGCTCGGCCCCAGTCCGGAATTCCGAGCAAACGGCAGATCTCCCGAGAGAGGTTCGACAGCTTTCGGCGCACAATCGGCACCCTCGCTGTATCTGGGCTTCGTCGTCATCAGCCGACTCGTCCGGCACCGTATGCCTCGTATCCGGTTCTTGTCCATCGGCTCGCGCCGTTGCGCCACGCGTCCTTCGGAACGCGCCTTGCGACCGTGCCCTTGTCCTTCGCGAGAACTTCACCTCTATCAGGTTGTCCAAGGGATTGTCACCCTCAAGCTGCCAAACATGTTCGGCACACAAAGCTAAGGGGGAGCGGGCAACCGCTCCCCCTATTTCGACTGTGCTGACCTTGCTCGGCGCCAAAGTTAAAGGGGGACCGGTTGCCCGCTCCCCCCGATCAGTTCCGCGCTGCCGCTAGGCAGCATGCCAAGTAAGTGCTTTACGGCCGGTCGGCACCGAACGCCCCGTTGAGCGTCCGGTTGGTTGTGCCGGCGTTGTGACCGAATCCTGCAGTTGTTCCGAATCCGTACCGGCCGATCACCGCGAGCGGCCCGTCCGCAGTGCTGCCCACGAACACGCCGTCGTGCAGTTCTGCTGTCGCGTCGCCCCGGGGTGCATTGCGGTCCATGTACCGCACACTCACGCCGAGGTCAGTGGATACGTAGTCTAGGACATGGTTGGGGGTGGCCGCACCAAGCTCGGTCGTGAACGCGAATGTTGGGAAGACCAAGTCTCTCACTTCTCGGCCGTTATGGAACAGGTAGTCGCCGTTGCCAACGTCTCGCAAGTTGCTGAGCACCGTGGTAACCCTGCCGCCGACCGTAGCCGTCTCCCATGTAACTTCGACAGAGACCTCGCCTTCGTAGTCCACGTGGTCGTGGAGGAACGCTACCGTCTTGCCCTCGTAGGTGGCGGTATTGCCAGCGGGGAAGTTCGGCGAATTGATGGAGGTCACCTCCGCCTTCGGCAGGGGGCTGTAGGCGAACGTCTCGATCTCTGCCCAGTTCCAGCCGTCGTGCGATGCGCTCCTGTTGTTCCGCACTCGCCATACGCCGAAGCGCGTGTAGTCTGTGCTACCGAAGGCGGCTCTCACCTCCGAGTCCTGCTGTGCCCAGATTTCATGCGGCGGGCGGGTCTCGAACGGATCGTCGCCGTCCACGAAGATGCCGTCTTCGTCTGGGTCAAGAGCCGCTTCCAAGTTGCCCGAGCTCGACAGTGCGCTGATGATGTTGTCCACTGTTTCCAGCGCGTCGCTGAGGTCCCCGTATGCGCCGCTGACCTGCTCGGGAAGCCGGCCAGTGAAGGGTGTCGTCGCATCGGCCACCGTGGCAATTGGGCTCACGGCCCCTGCGAATACGTAGATAAGCAGAATCTCTTGGATTTCTTGCCAGCGCTCTTCAGCCTGTGGCGCGAATTCGTCGCCGAGAGCGATCAGTGCAGCCAGCTTGCTGCGCTCGCTCTCGATCATCTCCCGCGCCATCGCCACGTAGACGCCACCAGTCTGGCTGTACACGGCCCCTTCCTTGTTGGCTAGGGCTGTCAGGTTGGCCTCGAACGTCCGGGTCGCGTTGTCGGTCTCCACGATGTTCTCGGTGTCCGGGTCGTCGGCATCTGCCACGCCCCACGTCCACGTCGAGTTGGTATCTAGGTCGCCAGCGCTTCTCTCCCAAGCGTACTTCGGCACGGTGACCTTCAGCTTGCCGTCGCCCAGCGAGGTCATGCCGCCCGCCGTGACAAGCACCGTATCCGTTCCCGTGGCGTCACCGACCTCGGGACGCCGGTCCGGCTCGTCCGCCGTGCGCTCGGCACCGAAGCCTCCTGCCAGATAGGTGCTGCTTCCGGGGTGAGTTCCGATCGACCACGTGCCGACCGCCTGGTTGCCCGCATTGGCGCCGTTGCCTCCCAGCAGTTCGCCGTTGAACGTGGCGGCGTCGATGGGTTGCGGTCGGGCACTTCCCGCCCGTAGCGCGAACGTGACCGATGCTCTGGTCGAGGCTTGCGGTGCGTTCCATTTTGTTGTGGTGGGGTTCAGGGTTCCGGTCGGCAGCACGATGCTCTCCACGTCGTCGAAGAAGTACACCCACGGATTTCCGTCAGTGCCTTCCAGGTTCGTGATCAGGCCGTCCACCTGCCTGGTGCTGAACCGGACGCGGATATTGATGTCTCCCGAGTAGTTCATGCCGTCCTGGTCGACAGCCAAGGTCGTGCCTTCGTACAGGGCGTTGCCTGTGGTCTGGATGTACCGGTGGCGGTCCGTGTCCGCCGTCACGCCGAACGCGAACGCGCCGAGCTGGCCAATGCCGTCGTCATTGTTTCCATCGCCGTCCGCGTCGCCGTCCGGGTCGGCGTCGTAGCTGTACGCCGCGTCATCTAAGGCGTCGTCCCGCTCCTTGCGCGAGATCGTGCCGAAACGCGTCATGCCCACCATGCCATAGGTCACCGTCGCCTCCTTGTCGGTGGCGGCGTAGATCTCCGCTGCTGTCATGTCGCCTTCGTTGACGTCTTCGAACACGCCGTCGTCATCCAGCGCGGCCGCCAGCCCGTCGACGCTCGACAGCGCCGTGATGAGCTTGCCGATCTCCTCCAGAGCGTCGTCCGCAGGCGGTTCGCTGATGGCAGCGTCGGCGGCGGCGCCGAACACTCTCCGCAGTTCTCCGGTCACGGTGGTAGAGCGGTTGTCGTCAGGGTCGTCGGCGGTGCCCCACAGGCGCTGGACCTGCGTCTGGTGCTGGGTGTCATCCAAGGCATCAAGTATGGCTCCGATCTGGTCGCGGATCCCTTCGAGATTCTCCTTCGCCTTGGCCACGAAGTTCGTGCCCTCGGTCTGCGACACGCCATCGCCGAGCAGGTCGTCGAACGTGTAGTTGTCTCCGGCGAGTGTCAGCGCCGTATGGGCCTCGTTGACGTCCTCGGTGTCGTCCTCGTCCCGTAATATCAGAGCCACGCGGGTGGAGTTACCCGTATGGTCGGTCGAAGGGTCCACGTCCCCTATGCGGTTGTAGACCCCGCCGTCATAGGCGATTGTCACCTTGTCGAGCCGGGTGCCCATCAGGGCGCCGTCCATCATCGTCACGCGGTAGGTGCCCAGCGAGGTGTCGATGTCGCCCTCGCCCGAGGCCGGCAGGTCCGCCCCGTCCACGTCGTAGCCGGACAGGTCCTCCTTCGTCATCGCCACCAGGCCCGTGCCCTCGATCATCATCGACTCGGGCTCGAAATCAGCGGACCACACGCCGTCGGTGTACACCAGCGTGTAGGTGTTGCCGCTCTCCGACATCACCTCGCTGCCCACGTCGACCGCCTCCGTGCCGAGCCACCAGGACATGTCCTCGGCGCGCACCAGCGTGACCGAGCCCTGCGTGCCGAGAGCCACCGTGACCGGGACCTGCTGGTACATCGCCGACCACATGCCTTCGGAGTCCAGCGTCAGCGCGTACATGTTGCCGTTCTCGGCGGTGTGCACGTAGCCGCTCGCAACGGCCGTCTCGCCGTACCACCAGGACATGTCCTCTGCCTGGGTCAGGGTGACGCTGCCACCGAGATCGCCCAGCATCACGTCCTGCATGGCGGCGACGTGCATCACGCCGACTGGGATGCCCTCCGGCGACAGGACCGCGCGGTAGACGTTGCCGTTCGCGGCGGTCACCATCGTCTCGGCGGTGATCACCTCGCCGTTGGCCGAGTACGTGCCGTCCTCGTTCCTGACGACGTCGACGGCCGAGCCGGAGGATCCCAGCGGGACGCTCAGGGCCGGCGGCACGACGTACTCGGCGCTGAACATGCCGTCGTCACTGATCGTGACGTTGTACGTGTTGCCGTTCTCGGCCGGAATTTGGCCGGGTGGTCACTGATCTGCTGACAGGGTCCCAATGAGCGGTGCTTGCAAGTGAGTTGTTCCACAGTCCAACTTCGTCGTCGAAAGCGCAACCGCTCGGGCTTCCACAGAGGGCCGTCCACCGGGACTTGGGACCATCTGGAAGACTAGCCGGACTGGCCTTGGCTGGCAGGCAGGCCAGAACGCAGAGCCTCACTCCAGTAGGCACATCGCCATCTGGATTCACCTCCTACCATGAGCATCTGCCAGCGCAGCTACTCGCAGGCAGCGTCGGCCAGTCCGGTGTAGCTCAGCACTGGCAGCGTAGTGACGATCTCTTGGATGTCAGCGATGTGGCGACGCCTTGGGCACTGGTCGCTGAGGGCGATTGCTGGCAGCCGCACGATGTGCCGATCCAGATCAGCGGGTGGCGCGGGTAATTTGGGCTACGTTGTTCAGCGCATTGTCCGTGGTGGCTACCGGTGCCAAGATTAGGAAGCTTGGCACACTGCGGTAGTAATTGGATGCTGACGGTTTTGGCACGGGCGCTAGATATATTGATTGCCACTGTGCGGGACCCGCCGCGGATGCCCCTTCGGCACCTTGCGGCATCAGTGGCCCCATGCAGTAACCTGACACACATTTCCGTCGTGGTGGCTCGCTGTGAAACTTCTGGATCGTGACGGAGACTCCCCCTACCCTGCGTTCGCGAACTGCTGGGATGCTGCGTCCGTTCCGAAGGGAAGACCCAACCAACAAGCATGCGCCAGCGAGAGTGGGCCACGGCCCCGTTCATGAGCGTTTAGGTGGATCTTGGGAGGGTCTGGATTCGGGATCAATGCTTCTTGCCAGAATTCGGTCCACCGTGCTCGGAACACTGCTAGCACGGTGATACCACCTCACACCGCAGATGATGGACGCGACTACCGATGCCAGTGCGGCAACTACGAAAACAGCATGAACAGCCGAATGGTCGATGCCTGCTACTAATGCCGCGACGAGCGTGATGCAGGCCGTTGCGGTGGCAATCGTGATGTTGGAATCAAGCGAAATCTGTTTCTGGTCCTCTTTGATCTTCTCGAGCTGTTCGCGGGTGACTTCAAACACTTCCACCGCTGGGAGCTTGTAGCGCTTTAGCGGGGCTGTGTCTCCGAGTTGCCCTGTCATTAGCAATCGTCACCAAGGGAGGTTGACCGAAATAGGCTGAGCTGTGGGATCTTGCTTGTTCTCCAAGGGGCGTAGCTCATCCACTAGAAAGCTTTCTACGCCATCCATCTGGTCGAGCGATACTTTGCTCCACGTCACGAACAATCCTTGCGATGCATATTGCAGGATGCTTTGGGATGCTCTGTGGACGGCAAGCCGATCACCGACATCCCCCGTTCCGACATATACGACTTGAGGATTGGTGCCCCCATGCCAGATGATGTACACCCCATGCAGCGCTGCGAATACGGAATGTTGCAGATTGAGGCTTCGGAGTTGACACCACTGCCCACCTGTGCATTTTCCCCAAGCAAGATTGAGGCCTAGTGCCGGAGTTGGCTGCACACCAGAGAGAGACATACGTATAAGCTTAGAGTGAACTACTCCTCGTCCAATAACTTTATCAGATCTAGCGAGGCTCCGCCTCAGTCCACAGTGATTGCCGCTCGGCGGGTGTTCTTATCCCTAGTCAAGCTCTTGATCACTCGATCGACTGCGCCCATGAACGTCTGAACGTCAGCGGCGATCCCGCATGCCGGGCCGCCTGCCAATACAATATAAGCCCAGTCAAAGGTTCCGGTATGCCGCCGGGACCGCGACAAATGAACAGGACATCACAACAGCAATCGCCGCATGACGTTCACTCGACCGGGCGCATGGGGATGAACTATGCGACGCGCTATGGCACTCGCGGCTCTGTGGGCCGCTCCGCTGATCGGACAGACGTCCTAGCAGCTATTCGACGTGGAGGTCCACGTCTACTCGGAGGGTGATCTCACGTCCGGCGAGACGACCGAGCCGCACCTCGGATTCGCCTGCACTGGCCAGTTCGGGGAGCAATGCAGCGAGTACGGCAAAGACACCGTGTTCGAGACGGCCGAATGCCTTAGGGTGGAATCGGACGGCTGGGATCTACTGAGCAGGGACGGGCACTTGCTGGTCGCATCGAACGAGAGCGAGCAAATCACCGTCCGGCTGGAATACGGCGACAAGGAGTTCGCCGGGGTCGCCCCTCGGGCTCCCGCGACACCCTCGAACCGCCGAGGTGAAGTCGGCAACAAAAGGATTAGTCCAATACGTTTTTTAGCAACCGGCGCGGCCTGCACACCCTTGCCTCATTCAAACACCCTTCTGCCGCGCCGCTCGCCAATAAACGCTCTATATTGTCGCCGCCGGCAAGAATAGTTGTCGCTGAGCAGACCCCCTCCGGCCGTAACCGCATTCAACTCGCTCTGCGCCTGCTGGAGCAACTCGAGCGGCTCTCGATCCTGACACTGCCGCCCAAGCGGCATCCCGGACGGGGGCCCCAAGCGGCGCTGCGGCTGGGCTCTGCCCTAAGCGCCAGACCGGTTGATCAGCAAGTTACCTCCGCCACGCCCGAAATTGCAAAGCTGATTCGCCTGATGGCGAGTGAGCTGATCAGCAATATCCCCGCCGAGAACGGCAACATGTACACCGTCACGATCAGCGACGACGGCACGTTCGCCGCCGAGTACGTCGTTCCGCCGGCCCTGAGCGTCCCGCTGGGATCCTCCGGCTCGGCCGTCGACGTCGTCAGGAACGAGGACGGCACGTACTCGGCCAACGGCGAGGTGATCACCGCCGAGACGATGGTGACCGCCGCGAACGGCAACGTCTACCGCGCGGTCCTGTCGCCGGAGGGCATCCCCGTCGGCGTGATGCACGTCGCCGCCATGCAGGACGTGATGCTGGGCGATCTCGGTGGCAGCGTCACCCTGACCCAGGCAGAGGACATGTCCTGGTGGTACGGCGAGACGGCCGTTGCGAGCGGCTACGTGCATACCGCCGCGAATGGCAACATGTACGCGCTGACGCTGGACGCCGAAGGTATGTGGTCGGCGATGTACCAGCAGGTCGAGGTCACGGTGGATCTCGGCACGCAGGGGCCGGTCACGCTGGTGCGCGCCGAGGACATGTCTTGGTGGCTCGGTTCGGATGCCGTCGATGTGGGCTCGGAGGTGATGTCGCCCAGCGGCAACACGTACACGCTGTGGTACACCGACGGGGTCTGGTCGGCGCGCTTCGAGCCGGAATCGATGATGATCGAGGGCACCGGCCTGGTGGCGATGACGAAGGAGGACCGGTCCGGCTACGACGTGGACGGGGCGGACCTGCCGGCATCGGGCGAGGGCGACATCGACACCTCGCTGGGCACCTACCGCGTGACGATGATGGACGGCGCCCTGATGGGCACCCGGCTCGACAAGGTGACAATCGCCTATGACGGCGGGGCCTACAACAGAATAGGGGACGTGGACCCCTCGACCGACCATACGGGGAACCGCAACCGCGTGGCTCTGATATTACGGGACGAGGACGACACCGAGGACGTTGACGAGGCCTACACGGCGCTGACGCTCGCCGGAGACAACTACACGTTCGACGACCTGCTCGGCGATGGCGTGTCCCAGACCGAGGGCACGAACTTCGTGGCCAAGGCGAAGGAGAATCTCGAAGGGATCCGCGACCAGATCGGAGCCATACTCGATGCCTTGGATGACGCCCAGCACCAGGCGCAAGTCGAGCGCCTGTGGGGCACCGCCGACGACGCTGAAGACAACCGCTCTACCAACGTGAACGGCATCCTGCGGACGGTGTTCGGTGGCGACGCTGACATCAGCGGCGAACCGGATGCGGACGACGCCTTGGAGGAGATCGGCAAGCTCATCACGGCGCTGTCGAGCGTGGACGGCCTGGCGGCCGCGCTGGATGACGCCGGCGTGTTTGAAGACGTCAACGAAGGCGATATGACAGCAGCGGAGATCTACGCCGCCACCGACCAAGAGGCGACAGTGACCTATGGCATGGTGGGCATGACGCGTTTCGGCACGATTTCGCGCAAGGAGCGGGGCGACGCCTTAGAGGACGCGGAGTACAGCTACGACGACCCGGGTACCACCGAAGACGACGGCGTTGGCCAGTTGGGCGCGTTCGCGTTCGGCGTGACGGCGGACACGGACCGCCACCGCTACATCCAGACCACAGGCAACGCCCTGTACGAAGGCACGACCTTGGCTGTCGACCAGGACGGCATGAGCTACTCGGGAGACATCAACATCCGTGTCCGGTTCAGCACCAAGCAGGTGGACGGCCTGATCACGAACTTGGAAGGCACTGACGGGAATCCGTGGGTGTACTTCTTCGACGACGTGGAGAGCATCGTGCTGCCTACCGGAACCCTGTCGAACACCACAACAAAATGGAACGCACCACAAGGCTCGACCCGCGCATCGGTTACGTTCGCGCTACGGGCGGGAAGTGCCCGACCGCAACCCATCGAAGCCGCCACGTTCCACGGCGAACTGCTGGGAGGTAACGGTGCCAATGCGGGCAACCAAGCGGTCGGCACGTGGTCGATCGGAACCAACCCCGGAAGCAGCACCTATCTGGCCGGGGGCTTCGGCGCTGAGCGCACGGCGGACGAGCCGGACCGGCGTCCCGAGGTCGGTGACGCCACGGGAACCGATACGGTGCTTGTCACGGCGGACGGCATGACCTCGCTGGGCGACGGCAAGCTGAAGGTCACCGTGCCGAAGTACGCTTGGGAGAGAAGCGATGGCGACCTAGATGCCAACTCGACGTGGACCTGGGGCGTGGCAGATGACGACGACCCGGACACCGAGGACTTCGTGGAGACCAACAACGCGACCCGGACGTACGAGGCCAACCTGACAGCCCTGGCCAACAAGGAAGGGGCCGTGTACAGCCAGAATGGTGGCGTCTACGTGGCGATGGCGCGGGAGATGATCGAGAGCGAGCGCAGCAAGCTCGCTGCGCTGATCGATCTCGGCGACGAATTCGCGACACAGGCTGAAGAGCGCTGGCAAGAAATCCAAGAGATTCTGCTTGTCTACGTATTCGCAGGGGCCACGAGCCCAATTGGCACGGTGGCCGATGCGACGACACCCTTCACTGGCCGGCTTCCCGAGCAGGTCAGCGGCGCATACGGGGACCTCAGCGACGCGCTGGAAACTGTGGACAACATCATCAGCGCGCTGTCGAGCTCGAACAACTTGGAAGCGGCTCCTGACCCAGACGAAGACGGCATCTTCGTGGACGGCGACGATCCGTTCGAGAACCGACCCCCGCATGAAATCTGGGCACAGCAGGACTCGCAGGTGAGAGCCGCCTTCGGTAGTACAGACTACACGCGCTTCGGCGTATGGCGAGTGCGGAACAACAGGAGCGCATCGCACGACGGCTGGAACTGGGCAGAGATCGAGACGTTCGCCTATAGCCCCCTGCCGAAGGCGGAGGTGACCTCCATGAATTCGCCTAGTTTCCCCCGAGGCAATACCGCGACCTACGAGGGCAAGACGGTAGCGTTCCTCGGTGGTGGAGACCTGGACTACGAAGGCGAAGTCACTCTCACCGTGACGTGGAACAATACAGTTACTACCGAGGGCGCACCCGGCTATGTCAACGAGGGAAGGCAAGGCGTAGGTGGCACTCTAACGACGGTGCTCAGCAACTTGCGAGATGTGGGCACGGGCGACTACCTGGCCCATGGCAGCGCGGGAGAGGTGAGAGACTTGGTCTTCCCCGCTGTCAACTTCACCACGACCGAGCCGACTGCAGACACCCCCAACCATGTCCTAGACTACGTATCCGATGGGTTTGGGGTGAGCGTCCGGTACATGGACCGCAATGCCGACCGCGGAAGTGCGACAGCGAACCTGCACGACGGCGTGTTCGTGGGCAGCACTACGGACGGGCCGCTCGCGGTGATCGGCCGGTATGGATTCGAAACCGGATTCGGTAGTGCAGGCGATTTGGGGCTCAACGGAGCATTCGGCGCCGACCGGCCGTAGAGCACTTGCCTGGCATGCTGCCTAGCGGCAGCGCGGAACTGATCGGGGGAGCGGGCAACCGCTCCCCCTTAACTCTTGGTGTACCAAGCATGTTCGGCAGATTGAGGGTGAAAATCCCTTGGACAGCCTGATGGAGGTGAAGTCCTAGCGACGCGCAAGGGCGTCGTCGCGAGGCGGGGTCTGAAGGAAGCGTGGAGCAAAGGCGCGAGCCGATGGACAAGAACCGGATACGAGGCATACGGCGTCGGACGAGTCGGCAGAGGACGACGAAGTCCAGATCCATCAAGGGCGCTGGTTGTAAATCCGGCGGTTGTGCGCTGAAGGTTGTCGAACTTACCTCGGGAGATTTGCCGTCCGACCGGGATTCCGGACAGGGGGGAGTAACCCGCCCTGACCGGACTGAAGGGGTCAGGAGGCGGCATATTAGATCCGCAAGGTCGAAGACCTCAACGAACGGAATGGCATGTAGGACGGCGTTTCTCGTCAGCGGAAAGCGGCAGGAGGTTCAGGCAGCGCTGGTATTCCTGATCCATGGGGTGAAGCCCGCGAAGTTGCCGAGAAAGAGACCGAACTGCACGCGGTGGGACGCGGGGCCGAAACCCCAGCTATCGGTAATAGATCAGCCGTGGAACCGGCGTGTACGGATCCGTACATACGGTGGTTTGGGAGGGGTGGAACCGCGAGTCTTCCCCCATCACGAGGTGGGCCGAACGTGCTCGGCACGCAAAGAGAAAGGGGAGCGGTTGCCCGCTCCCCCGGTTGGAATGCCTCTCCCGGCCAAGCCACCGGACGGCCCATGACCCGCTCTATGGCAGGTCCGCGCCGTACGCGCCAGTGAGGTCTCCGACTGCGGATCCCGTCGAATACGTGCCCATGATGCCCAGCGGGCCATCCGACGAAGCACCTACGAATGTCCCTATATGGCTGTCCAACGTTAGGGCAGTGGTGTCCGTCGTACGGTCCTCGCGAACGATGGTGATGGCTCCTCCGCTGTCCGCAGCGATTCCAAGCGCGCCATCATCGGTGACCGTCACTGCTACCGTCGGGAAGACCAGTTCGCGGACAGCCCCGCCATTGTCGTAGGTATCGCCATTGCTGTTCTGCAAGTTGCTGATCACGGTCTGGACCGTCCCGCCAACAGGGAGGGCGTTATCATCAGCGTCTTGTAGCGGGTTCCACGCGACCCGCACGTTCACCTCGCCTACGTAGCCGACTTGTGGGGCACTGTTGCCTCCGTTGGCTGAAGCGCGCGCGAACGCGACCGTCTGGCCCACGTAGTTTGCGATCGCGCCGGCCGGGTAGTTCGGCGAACTGGTCCTCGTGATCTTGGACTGCGTCAGCGGGCTGTATGCGAATGCATCGATCTCCGCGTCTTGCCAGTGCCTAGCGTCCGGGTGGGCGGCACCATCGTGGCTGGCGGTAGTACGCTGTGCATTGTAGCTGCGTCGCACACGCCAGGTGCCGAAGCGCGTGTAGTCCGTCTTCCCGAACCAAGCCTTCACCTGCGAGTCCTTCTCGGCCCACACGTCGCTAGCGCTTCTCCCGAGACCCGTGTTCGGATTGGCGGCGGTGTTCACGAACAGGGCGTCCTCGTCCGGGTCCAAGGCCGCTTCCAAGTTGTCCGAACTCGAAAGTGCGAGCAGGATCCGATCAACTGTCTCCAGCGTTGCGTCGGGGTCGTCAGGGTCGTATCTCCCCCGCACGCCTTGCGGAAGCCTGTCGTAGAACTGACTGCCATCAGAACCTGCGTCGAAGACGACGCGATCTGCTTGGAAGACGTATGTCAGCAGGATCTCCTGCACTCGCTGCCAGATCAACTCCTGCGCCTCTCTCGGACCTCCCAATTGGTCCGTCTCGATCAGCACTGCCAGCTTCGTTCGCTCGGTCTCGATCAGCTCCCTCGCGATATCCATGTACTTGGGGCCATTGTAGTTGGCCTCGACGCCTTCTTTGCCCACCAGATTCCCCAGGTCGACCTCGTACGTCCGCGTCGCATCCGTGGCGCTGGTCGTGTCATTCGTATTGTCCTGCTGCGCCCATTCGTAGCTAGAGCCGTCGGCACCCAACTCCCCGGTCCGTGTCCATCCGTACTTAGCCACCTTGATCTTGAGCATGCCATCTTCCAAGGTCGTCATGGTGCCGCTCACCTCAGCCTCGATCCCCGTGCCGTCGTCAACCGCCGGGCGCCGGTCCGGCTCGTCCGCGACCCGCTCGGCCCCGAAGCCGCCCGCCAGGTAGTAGCTTGCGTCCGGGTCGGGCGCAGTATTCGGATCGTCACTCGATACACTCCAAGTGCCCACGGTCTGGTAGCCTGCGTTGTCGCCGGTTCCCAGCAGCCGCCCGCTGAACGTCGAAGCGAGTTCCTGCCCTCCCGGACTGCCGGCCCGCAGGGCGAAGGAAGCGGTTGCTTCCCCGGTGCCTTCGTTCCAAGTCCCGTTCGGATTCATCCTCACACGCGGTAGCACGATGGTCTCCACGTTGTCGAACAGGTACACCCACGGGTCCCCTTCCGCTGAACGCAGGTTCGTGATCAGCCCGTCCACTTGGCTGGTGACGAAGCGCACGCGAACCGAGATGTCGCCCGAGTAGTGCGTGCCGCCCTGGTCGACCGCCAGCGTCGTGCCTTCGTAGTAGGCATTGCCGGCACTCATCACATGCCGCGCTCGGTCGGTCTCGCCCGTCACGCCGAACGAGAAGCCGCCGAGCACGCCCCCATCGGCCGTGTCTTGCACACCTAGCTCGTCGCGATCATCGTCGTGCGAGTACGTGAGATCGGAGACCGCGTCGGTGCGCTCCTTCTTGCTGACCGCTCCGAAGCGGGTCTCTCCGAGCACACCGTACGACACCGTCGTTTCTGACTCCACCGCGTCGAAGATCTGGGCCGCCGTCTTGCCGCCGTTGTGGCCGTCAAGCACGCCGTCGTCATCTAGCGCGGCCGCCAGCCCGTCCACGCTCGACAGTGCCGTGATGAGCTTGCCGATCTCGTCCAGGGCTTCATCCGCAGCCGGTGGACTGCTGATCTCGGCGTTGGCTTCACCGCCGAATACCCCCCGAAGGACACCGTTCACGTTGGTATCGCGGTTGCCGGTGCCAGGATCGGTGGAGGTAGAGGTGCCCCAGAGGCGTGCGACCTGCGCGTCGTGCAGACTGCCGTCCAATGCATCGAGTATGGCCGCGATCTGGTCGCGGATCCCCTCGAGATCCTCCTTCGCCTCTGCGACGAAGTTCTTGCCGGTGACCTGGGACATGCCGCTGCCCAATAGCGCCGAGAACGGGTGCTCCTCGCCATCGATCACCAGTGCGGTCGCCGCCTCGTTCACGTTTTCGGTGTCGTCCTCGTCCGGGAGGATCGACACATTGGGATTGCCTCCGGCTGCCTTGCCATTACGCATTCCCACGGTGTTCCAGTCGTCCGTGTTGCCGTCGATCGCGACCTTGTCCAAGCGCGTGCCCATCAGCATGCCGTCCATCATCGTCACGCGATAGGTGCCCATCGAGGTGTCGATGTCGCCCTCGCCCGATGCCGGCAGGTCCGCCCCGTCCACGTCGTAGCCGGACCGGTCCTCCTTCGTCATCGCCACCAGGCCGGTGCCCTCGATCATCATCGATTCCGGCTCGAAGCGCGCCGACCAGACCCCGTCGGTGTACCACAGCGTGTACGTGTTGCCGCTGGGCGACATCACCTCCGAGCCCACATCGACGGCATCCGAACCGAGCCACCAAGACATGTCCTCGGCGCGCACCAGCGTGACCGGCCCCTGCGTGCCGAGATCCACCGTGACCTCGACCTGCTGGTACATCGCCGACCACATACCTTCGGCGTCCAGCGTCAGCGCGTACATGTTGCCATTCGCGGCGGTATGCACGTAGCCGCTCGCAACGGCCGTCTCGCCGTACCACCAGGACATGTCCTCTGCCTGGGTCAGGGTGACGCTGCCACCGAGATCGCCCAGCATCACGTCCTGCATGGCGGCGACGTGCATCACGCCGACGGGGATGCCCTCCGGCGACAGGACCGCGCGGTAGACGTTGCCGTTCGCGGCGGTCACCATCGTCTCGGCGGTGATCACCTCGCCGTTGGCCGAGTACGTGCCGTCCTCGTTCCTGACGACGTCGACGGCCGAGCCGGAGGATCCCAGCGGGACGCTCAGGGCCGGCGGAACGACGTACTCGGCGGCGAACGTGCCGTCGTCGCTGATCGTGACGGTGTACATGTTGCCGTTCTCGGCCGGAATTTGGCCGAATGGTCACTGATCTGCTGACAAAGGCCCAATGAACGGTGCGTTCAATGGTGCCCTTCCACAGTCCAGACTCGTCGCAAGCGCAGCGGCCCAAGCTGCCGCAGAGAGCCGTCGGCCTGGTCTGGCCCGCCCGGGCCTTGACGGGCGGGTTGAGCCAGAATGCGGAACCGATTGAGTCTCCTCAGTAGGTGCGTCGCCACAAGGACTTGCCCACTACCATTAGGGTCGGCCCGCGCAGTTTCTCGCAGCAGCGCCAGGCAATCCGGTGTTAAGCAGTGCCAGCCTGGTGACAATCTCTTGGATGTCAGCGATGTGGCGAGGTCTCAGGCGCTGGTCGCTGAGGGTGGTCGTGAGCAGTCGCACGATGTGCCGGTCCAGACCAGCGGGGAGCACGGCTAATCTTGGCTGCATTGGCGGGCTCAGCGTCCGCGGTGGCTACAGCCACCAAGATTGGGAAGGTTTTCATCATGCCTCGTTGGCCGCTCCGCTCACCATCCAGAGCGACGGACAGGCAGCCCATACCCGGCCATCTTGATACTCGCCCTTCATGGCGATCAGGATCCAGTATCCGATCTTTGTCGACTGTCACCATCACGATCAGCTTGGAGGACCGCCTGCTGACGGCCAACGAAAGTCTAGGCTCCGAGGCTCAAGGCGACCTGGCGGTTGGCTCGAAACCCTCACGCAAGTGCGTGCCATACTGGAATCGCCGTGCGCTACTTCAACACCGAGGGTCCGATGGATCCAGCGGAGCATTATTGCATCGATCCGCTGGGTCGAGTGAACCTTGCGGAGATCCTCGTACTGATAGCACGGAAGAAGTACTTCGTCCTGCACGCGCCACGCCAGACGGGCAAGACCTCGACCTTGCTAGCCCTCCAGAATCGCCTCAATGCAGAGGCGCAATACCGCTGCTTGTACGTGAACGTGGAGGCTGGGCAAGCCGCCAAGGAAGACACTGCCCGAGCGATGCAGACGCTGCTTGGGAGCTTGGCATCCCGGGCTCTTGACGTATTGCAGGACGACTTCGTTGACAGGACGATGTCGGATTACCTTCAGAAGTACGGCCCGGATGGGGCGTTCAGCGAGACGCTGGTGCGCTGGTCGGCTGCAAGTCCGAAGCCGCTCGTGCTGCTGATCGACGAGATTGACGCGCTGGTCGGGGACACGCTGATCTCGGTCCTCCGACAACTGCGCTCCCAATACGACCGGCGCCCGCACCGATTCCCGCAGAGCGTCATCCTGTGCGGAGTCCGCGATGTGCGCGACTATCAGATCTATTCCAGCCGGGAAGGGACGCACATCAAGGGCGGAAGTGCCTTCAACATCAAGGCCGAGTCGCTGCGCCTAGGCGATTTCGCTGAGGCCGATGTGCGGGACCTGCTAGCCCAGCACACGGCCGAGCGCGGCCAAGGCTTCGAGTCCGGTGCCGTCGAACGCATCTGGGCGCTCACCTGCGGCCAGCCGTGGCTGGTCAACGCCCTGGCCTACCAGGCCTGCTTCCGTGCTGAGACTAGTCGCGACCGATCGCGACCGATCCCAGCCGACGCCATCGACGAGGCGAGGGAAGCGCTAATCTTGCGGCGGGTCACGCATCTGGACCAACTCGCCAACACGCTCAGCGAAGACCGCGTGCGACGCGTGATCCTGCCGATGCTAGCCGGTTCTGACGATTGGGACTACTCGCTGCGCGACCTAGAGTACGTCCGTGACCTGGGCCTCGTTGCCAGCGCGGGCGAAGTGCAGATCGCAAACCCGATCTATGCCGAGGTGGTCCCGCGCGAGCTGACAGCGGCGCTGCAATCCGGGCTCGAAACGCAGGTGAATCCAGCTTGGTATGTGAATTCCGACAGCAGCCTCGACGTGGCTGGGCTGCTGGCCGCTTTCCAGGACTACTTTCGCGAGAACGCCGAGTCGTGGGTGGCGCGTTACGGACACGCGGAGGCGGGGCCGCAGCTAGTACTGCACGCGTATTTGCAGCGGGTGGTGAACAGCGGAGGTCGGATCGGGCGGGAGTACGCGGTGGGTCGTGGGCGCACGGACCTGTTGATCGAATGGCAGCGAGTAGGGCGGGGCGGGCGGGCGCGCACTCGCAAATACGTGATCGAATGCAAGGTGCGCAGGGCAGGAGTCGGCTTGGATCGCCTGATTCGGGAGGGTCTCGAGCAGACGGCTGCATATATGGACAGATGCGGGGCTGAATCGGGGCACTTGGTGATTTTCGACTTGCGCCCTGGCCAGTCGTGGGAGGAGCGGTTGTTCCGTAGGGATCCGGCGCCGGGCGAGCGTCCGATCACGGTTTGGGGCCTGTAGTCCCACCTCCGAGCCTCGGGGGGGCAACTGCAGCGCGTCCAGATAGACCTCGGCGAGCAGGGCGGATCAGCCCAGCGCGTCTTTGCTCCGTTGTTCGAACAGCTCAAAGACCGTCAGGTAGCCGGCTTGGAACAACAACGCCTCGGGAGCGAAGGCCCCACGTCGAACCGCGAGAGCAGCTCCTCTGAATGTGGGTTGGAGTGATCAGAAATTGCCGGTCGCCAACGCTTGGAGACGATTCGAAGTCGTCTCACAGCCTATGGCCTCGATCGCGCTGGCTGCCTCCGGGCCTCACTCCTAGAACTACATCCGCCCACGACAGTCACACATCATTCTGTAAAATACAGAATTGTGGAACATACGATTCGCGCCACCGACCTCGCACGCAACCTCGGAGATGTCCTATCGAAAGTGCGCTACCGCCGAGACTCGTTCGTCATCAGGCGGAACGGAAGACCCGTGGCGCGGGTCGTGCCGATCGAACACGAAGATGGCGCCACGCTTGGAGAGGTGCTCACCGCATGGTGTGACGGGGCAGCAGGCGATCCCGCGTTCGCCGAAGACCTCGCTGCAGTCGATGCTTCCGACAAACCCCCGGTGAACCGATGGGAGTCGTAGTCGACACAAGTGCGCTCGTGGCCGCGGAGCGTCGCCGTGTAGATGAGAAATCGAGCACGCAGCTGACATGGAACAGTCTGCTCGGACGGCTGGCAAACGAGAGCGCTGTGCTGCCAGCTGCCGTCTACGCAGAACTGCTGGTCGGGGTGCATCTCGCCAAGAGCTCTTCGCAAGCGGCGGCACGCCGTGCTCGCATCGACGCCCTCACTGCGCGTGTGCCGATCATTGATTTCGATGCCGCCATTGCCCGCCAATGGGCGCGCGTGTTTGCCGAACTTCGCCGCGCCGGTGAACCCATTCCGGCAAATGACCTAGCCGTTGCCGCGACTGCTTTGCATTTGAAATTCTCCGTGCTGGTCGGGCCCTCTGGCGAAGGGCACTTCCGGCGTGTGGCGAGTCTCGTCGTGGAGCAGTTGTAGCTTCGTCCGATGCGCAGTGGCACCTGTCGGTCGCCTGCGCACTGGAGTGCTATGGGCGCAGGCCGTTTGAGTCGTGACTTTCAGGAAATGCAAGGCAGGTCGCGCCTGAGACTTGTCCCAAGCCACCATCCTGGACGGGAATCCCAATATTGATCGAGCTACTCTCGATCGGCGTCGAGAAGTGGAGCACCAGCTGTCGTCGGCTGTTGGAATCATGCTGGGCGGTGTAGCTCGTGGCCCATCGGAGGCAGCCGGCACGGCATAAAGGTGGACCGGCGGGAAACCCCCAGCCATGGTCCCTGCCCGGTGTCGGCGATTGGAACAAAATCAGAGGTCAACGACTACTGAACCGGCCTCGCGGCCTGCGACGCCTTCAAGTCAGCCATTTTCCACGGATTTTCATTTCCTTACTCACCCTAAATTTGCCATTCTTGGCTGATATGCGCATCAATCAGGAGTCACTATATCACCTTTATAATCAATAGGTTATGTGATTTCCTAGCAGATGGAGCGTATCTCTCCACCTAGCAATCTGCTTGTCCGCTGCGCAAGGGTGCCCGCCCTTAAACACGCTCCCCTGTTGATGGCGCTGTTGTCCAGAGCCCACGGAAGTCACTGATCTGAAAGGAGTTAGATCATGATCCCGGGCAATCGGCTTTTTTGTTTTACATGTGTTGACAAATTTGTTTCAGTTCTGATATTATACCTAATTAATGGCCGTGCCGTCCTCTCCCGCTGCCTTCTTCGCCAACCCCATCCACGCGCGCCACCGCCGTTACGAGGTCCTGCGCGCGTTCTTCCTCGAGCGCCTCAGCGCCCAGCAAATCGCCGAGCGCTTCGGCTACTCGGTCGGTTCCGTCTACTCCATCACGCGCGACTTCCGCAGTCTCGACGACCCCGCTGAGTTCTTCTTCCGCACCCCCCCACCAGCCGGGCGACCGCCTGCTGAGCCACCTCCCAGCGTGCAGCAGCGCATCATCGCCCTGCGCAAGCTCAACCTTTCCCTGCCCGACATCAAGGCGCGCCTCGATGCCGAATTCGACGACGCTCCCAGCCAACGCAACATCTGGCGCATCCTGCAGGACGAAGGCTTCGCGCGCCTGCCCCGCCGCAGCCGCCCCGAACGCGCCGCCGCTGCCAGCCCGCCGCTGAGCGCTCCTGCCAGCACCCTGCTCGCCGCCGACTCCTGCGAGCATTTGCACTCCGAACGCGCCGCCGGTGTGCTCTGCCTGCTGCCTTGGATCCGCGCCTACGGCCTCGACGAGGCCGTCCTCAAGGCCGGCTATCCCGCCTCCAGCAGCCTGCCTGCCTTGCCCTCCGTGCTCGCCTTCCTGGCCCTGAAACTGTCCGACTTCCGCCGCTACAGCGCCGACGACCTGTGGTGCATGGATCGCGGCCTCGGACTCTTCGCCGGCCTCAACGTGCTGCCCAAGACGGCCTGCCTGTCGTCCTACTCCGACCGCGCCACCCTGCCCATGCACCAGAGCCTGCTCTCCTCCTTGGCCGGCATCTGGAACGACAAGGGCCTGCTGGGTGATTCCGCCAATCTCGACTTCACCACCCTGCCGCACTGGGGCGATGACGAAACTCTCCAGAAACACTGGTCCGGCACCCGCGGGCGCGCCCTGCCCGCCATCTCCGCCGCCCTCGCTCAGGACCCCCATTCCGGATTGCTGCTACACGCCGACGCCGGCGGCCGCGAGCAGCCCGACTCCGATGCCGCCCTCGAGTTCCTCGACTTCTCCCGCCACAACCAACTGCCCCTGCGCTACCTCGTCTTCGACTCCCGCTTCACCACCTACGCCCACCTGGCCCGGCTCGACAAGCAAGGCATCCGCTTTGTCACTGTCCGCCGTCGCGGGCGCTCCTTGGTCGAACGTGCCCAAGCTCTCGACAAATCCGCCCTCAAGAGCGTGCGGGTCCCGACGGCCAACGGCACGCGCCTCGTCACGGCCCACGACGACACCGTCTCGCTGCGTCCCTACGGCGGCGACCTGCGCCAGATCACCATCCTGCGCGGCGCACACCGCCGACCCTGCTTTCTGATCACCAATGACTTCGACTCCGCGCTGAGTGCCATCCTGCGCCGCTATGCCCGCCGCTGGCTCGTCGAGCAGTCGATTGCCGAGCAGCTGGCCTTCTTCCATCTCAACCGGCTCTCCTCCTCGATGGTCATCAAGGTTGATTTCGACCTGACCATGACCGTGCTGGCCTACAACTTGCTGCGCCTGCTGGCCCTCGACCTGCCGCCCGGATACCGCCGCCTCACCGCTCGCAGCCTGTATGAGAAGTTCCTCTGCAACGCCGCTGAGATCGACTTGCAGCCCGACCGCTGCCGCGTGTCGCTGAAGAAGAAACGCGACCTGCCCGCGCTGCTAGAAGCCTTGCAGACCGTTGGTCCCTGCCGCGTGCCGTGGCTCGGCAACCGCGAACTCGTCATTGAAGGGGCCACCACGACCTAGATCCCGATCACCGCAGAGTTGAGCGAGAAATCGCAATCTATTAGGTGTCAGTTACGGCAATGAAAATCCGTGTTTTCCGGAAGGAGCGTGTCGAAGCGCGGATCCTATCCGCTAGTCCCGCGTCATCGGCCACAGAGGAGAGATTGGATCTTGGGGAGCGATCTGCAATCGGGTTGGCGATTGCCAAGGGGTGGCAACTGGCCCGTCATCCGCTAGACTACGGGCATGGAGCGGATGCTGCCCATCGGCGTTCAGTCCTTCCGCAAACTGCGGCAGGAAGGGCGCCACTACGTGGACAAGACGGGCTACATCCGGGATCTGCTCCGGATTGGCACACATTATTTCCTGTCCCGCCCGAGACGGTTCGGCAAGAGCTTGCTCGTGAGTACGCTCCATTCGCTGTTCGAGTGCGAGCGAGAACTGTTCGCAGGGCTGGCGATCGAACCCCACTGGAACTGGTCCGAGCCTCACCCGGTGGTCCGCCTGGACCTCAGCGGCGAGGTTTTCGCCGAGCCGAGCGGCTTGCGGGAATGCCTCGGCGCGCAGTTGGACTCGCACGCCCGTCGCTGCACGCTCTCGCTGGCATCCTCCAGTGCACCAACTCGCTTGGCGGAACTGCTGGAATCCCTCCACGAACTCACTGGCCGCAGAGTGGCGGTATTGGTAGACGAATACGACAAGCCCATCTTGGACGTGCTGGACAATCCAGACATCGCCCGTGCCAACCGAGACTATTTGCGCGGCTTTTACGCAGTCATCAAGCGCTGTGACGAGCACGTCTGCTTTTGCTTCCTCACAGGGGTGACCAAGTTCTCCAAGGTGAGCCTGTTCTCGGGCCTCAACAGCCTCAAGGACATCACCCTCGATCCACGATTCTCTTCCCTATGCGGCTACACCGAGAAAGACCTTGACACGGTCTTCCCCTCCGAGTTGGAGGGGCTCGACCGCGAGCGGCTCCGCGAGTGGTACAACGGTTACAGTTGGGGCGGCACCGAGCGCATCTACAATCCCTTCGACGTACTCCTGTTGCTCGATCAGCGCCAGTTCAAGAACTGGTGGTGCGAGACCGGCAATTCTACGTTCCTCGTCGACTTGCTGCTCGAGAAGGGCCTTCGCTGGGACCGCATCGATGGCATGATGAGTTCGGAGGAACTGCTCTCCAGGTTCGATGTCGAGGACATCGGTCCCGAGGCATTGCTGTTCCAGTCCGGGTACCTGACGGTCGTCGAGAGACTGGAGATCGCCGGCAGTCCGTTCTATCAGCTGGGCTATCCGAACCGCGAGGTGCGCCAGAGCCTCAATGGGGACTTGCTCGGCAGGGTGCTGGGAGCCGGAAACACGGGAGAACGGATCAGTCAGACAAGGCACCTGCGCGAGGTGCTGGCGTCCGGAGATCTGGCGGGTTTGGAAGCCGCACTGCGGGCGTTTCTGGCCAGCGTTCCGCACCAGTGGCACACCAAGAACCCGATGGGCAGCTACGAGGGCTGGTATGCGAGCCTGCTGCAGGCGTATTTCGTCGCCGCGGACGTGGAATTACGGGCAGAGGAGAGCGGGAGCCAGGGGCGAGCGGACCTGGTCGTAAGGGGATTCGGTCGGGTCTACGTATTCGAGTTCAAGATGCGGGACCGCGCTGGAGCGGAGACGGCATTGCGGCAGCTGAAGGAGCGTGGGTATGCGGTCCGCTACCTTGGCCGGGGAGAGCCGGTCCATCTTGTGGGT
Organism: Bryobacterales bacterium; assembly: GCA_965207255.1. Lineage (GTDB taxonomy): Bacteria > Acidobacteriota > Terriglobia > Bryobacterales > UBA6623 > VXMF01. Next base: position 7,098,636 of record OZ242276.1, read on the forward strand.
CTGGAATTCAGCGCTGAGACGCGCAATCTGACAGGGTTCGAAACCGAGACCGCCTGATCGCAGGCGTTGCGGCGCGGGCCGCCAAGCGCACTCTGGACCAACTCGACGACAAACTCCGGAACGACTCACTCGTTGCAAGAAACGCCGAGGCGACGAACACACCCCTCTCACCCGCGATCACTTGCAATGAGCAGCCGCCGTGCGAGGTGCGCCAGCCGAACACCGCATTGCCATGCTAGTCCAGGCAGCCCCATGCTCTGATCCGAACCGCAGACTGATTCCAACCCAAGCGAGCTCATCCGCGGCTCAGGCTCAAGACCGCATGATCGCAACAGAACGCCGGTGAACGCTCGCCGAATGGCCCTGTTGCGCGTTGACGAGGTAGCTGGTCGCGGCTAGGGGTGTTCAGGGAAAGAATAGGTGCCGAAGATATCGTCCAGCGCCTCTTCGAGTCTGGTCCACTGGGTTTCGAGAACCGCGGGTAAGTTGGCCAGCGTGGTGTCGAGGGCGAGTACGGCGGAGACGTAGGCTTGGACGTCTTCGATCTCCTCCACGGCTTTGTCGACCCAGCGCATGCCCTCGTCGCTCGCCATTCCGCTGCCTAGCAGGGCTCCCATCAAGAACATGCCCCTGCCCGCGTCGTCGTCGCCCGTCACGACGAGATGCGTCCGCAACTCGTTCCCCGGCGTATCCGGATCGTTGGCGCTCAGGAACGGCAAACCCGCATTGCCGGTCAGATCTTCGGTCCCGTGGTCGGTGTCGGTATCGATGGCCTTGTCGAAGCGGGCGCCCACGAGCGCACCGTCTTGCGTCCATATGCGGCAGATAATGCCATTCTTGTTGGTAGTTTCGTCGTGTTTGATGCGTTCTGCGGTGCCCTCCGTACCACAGCCATCCTAGCCACACCGCCGACCGCTGGCGATCAGACCCCGCATTATGGCCTCCTGCTCATTGGAACGACCGTGACAGACCAAGCGCCCGCGCTGGGGTTGGGGCGCAACTTCTGCGCACCCGTCATCCCCAAAGCATGGTGTCGTAAGCTTGTCTGCCAGCTCGGCGGGCTGTAGCGCGGAAACCTGTTCTTTCGCACGGTGGCCAGCGCGGCCGTTGGCTCGTGCGCAACAGCTGCGCTCTAGCGTATCTCGGTAACTACGCTCTGCACAGTGCGGACCACGGCATGCCTCGGGGGAAACTAAGGGACTAGCATCGGAGCGGCAATTGCTACACTAAGCACAGTTATGAGCGTGATCAGCACCGAAATGTACGAGGCGCTGCTCCTCGCCAACGTGCCAGCGGACAAGGCCAAGGCCGCGGCGGGCGAGGTCGCGAAGACGCAGGATTTCGTCACGAAGTCCGACTTATTGGAGTTGGGTGCGCAGTTGCAATCCAAACTGGGCTGGCAGTCTGCGGATACGGATAAGCGCTTTGCCGAAATCGGTAAGCAGTTTGTTGAAGTGAACAAGCAGTTCGATGAAGTGCGCAAGCAGTTCGATGAAGTGCGCAAGCAGTTTGTTGAAGTGAACAAGCACTTTGCCGAGATGGACAAGTCGCTCGCGGTCCTGAAGTTTGCGGTTTTCTCGGGGGGATCGATCATCCTTGCGCTTCTGATCAAGCTTGTGTTCTTCCCATAGGGGGCGGAGTTCGATGCGTAGCGGCGCTTGGCGAGCCCCAATCGTGCGCTTGGCATTCGCTGCCAGAGTTCCATCACAGAGTGATATTCGGGTAGACGGACTTGAGCTTGCAGCAGCGAGCGTCGTAGATCTTCATCCGCCACTCCATCCCGCGCTGGCGCGTGTTTACATCCGCTGACCGTGCGCTGGAAAACCGTGACGCACGAGTCGGGCTGGGTGCGGCGCAAGCAGAACGTGGTGTTGACGGGCCCGACCGGAGTGGGCAAGAGCTACCTGGCGTGCGCCCTGGCCCAGCAGGCCTGCCGGGACGGGTTCAGTGCCTTGTACGCGCGGACGCCGCAACTGTTCCGGGACTTGCAGACGGCCCGTGCAGAAGGCAGTCTGACGCGGCTGCTGGCGAAACTGTCGCGGGTCGACGTGTTGGTCATCGACGACTTTGCGCTCGCGCCGATGGCAGAATTGGAGCGGCGCGACTTGCTCGACCTGTGCGACGACCGCTACCGGCTGCGCTCGACAGTGCTCACCTCGCGGCTACCGGGGTCTGAATTCTCGCCCACGAGGTTGTCAGTAGGCCGTTCAATCCGGTCGGCTCGTCAGTCAGGCTGAGCAGCGCGTCCACGTCGCCGCGTGCCTTCTGGATCTCCGCGCGGGCATTGGCCACGAAGTTGTCGCCCATGTCGCTGGCCATGCCGCTTCCCAGCAGGGCGGCCATGGAAAAGGAGTTGTCGCCGATCTTCAGCACCGTCCCCAGTTCGTTCGCCGCCGTATCCTCGTCGTCGGACGACAGGATCGGACGGATGTCCGCGCCAAAGTCGTCGTCGGTGTCGGCCGTCAAGTCGCTGCCCTTTCGCAGGTCGCCGACCATGACGAAAGCTGCCTCCTCTGGAATGTCTCCGGCACTGTCGGCGTGGATCGCCGCGTCGAAGCGGGTGCCCGCCAGCGCGCCGTCTTGCATCCAAACATGGTACCTAGTGTCGCCGTCCATGACGTCGCCCACGCCGCTGGCGTCCAGGGTGCTGTCGCCGACGTCGTACATGTCATCGGGCTCACGCGTCATCGCCACCAGGCCGGTGCCCTCGATCATCATCGATTCAGGCTCGAAATGAGCGGACCACACGCCGTCGGTGTACGACAGCGTGTACTTGTTGCCGTTGTCCGACCACACCTCGCTGCCTACGTCGACCGCTTCCGAGCCGAGCCACCACGACATGTCCTCGGCGCGCACCAGCGTGATCGATTCCTGCGTTTCAAGCTTCACCATGACCTCGCCCTGCTGGTACATGGCGCTCCACATGCCCTCGGCGTCCAGCATCAGCCGGTACATGTTGCCGTTCGCGTGCGTGTGCACGTAGCCGTCCGCGACGGCCATCTCGCCCAGCCACCAGGACTTGTCCTCGGCCTGGGTCAGGGTGATCATGCCGCCCAGCGCACCCAGCATCACGTCCTGCATGGCGGGCACGTGGTCGAAGCCGACCGGGATGCCGGCGGGCGAGAGCACGGCGGCGTAGACGTTGCCGTTGGCGGCGGTCACGCGCGTCTCGGCGGTGATCACCTCGCCGTCGGCCGAGAACGTGCCGTCCTCGTTCTTGGCCACGTCGACGGCCGAGCCGGAGGTCCCCAGCGGGATGCTCAGCGCCGGCGGCACGACGTACTCGGCGGCGAACGTGCCGTCGTCGCCGATCGTCACGGTGTACATGTTGCCGTTCTCGGCGGGAATTTTGGCGAGGTGGTCACTGATCGGCTGACAGTGGCCAGTTGGTGGTGCGTACAGTTCGGGCGCTGCATGGGGCTGTGGCACAACTGGTCCGGCCGCCCTGAGAGCGGCTAGCGTAGGAAGAACGGCGGTCGAGCCACCCAAGGAGGACTCCCAGAGATGCCACTAGTAGGCTTGGCTGCGGTGAAGGACCCTAGCAACAACGATGGTCCTGCTGACGGATTCATACGTGTAGAACACTCTCCAGTCCCCCACGCGGAGACGCCATGTGTTCTTCACCGCTTGTTTCACACGCTTGATCTCCCCGATCTGGACCTGCGCATAGCGATCAATCGCTATCGATATGCGCATCCTGACCGAAGGATCAAGTCGCTTCAAGTCTTGGACCGCTCGGCGAGTCTAAACCCCCATGGCCGCGTGCAGCCACCCCGTATGCATGAAACGGGGCAACCTAGCGAATGCACTCGCTGGCTTTCTGTGCGATCATGCACTCTTCAGTTCGACAGGCGGGTGCGTTCGCCCGCTGTGGAATCAGCGTGCGGTTCGGGCCATAGAACGGGGCTGCCCGGAGTGGCGTGACGATTCTACATGCGACGAGCGCACTTCGCCCAGCGGGTGCTCATCGCAAGTGAGCGCGGGTGGGGGATGTGTATCCTGATCCTAGGCCTGTTTCACAGTAAACAGTCCGCTTCAGAGGCCAAGCTCCCGCTTCAGTTCGTCATTTCCGCACAACCGGCCAGCATCGATATCGGCGTACGCTTCGTCTAGGAGGCGCTGCCCAGCCTCGCTAAGATCCTCGTCCTCATCAGGAACCTCAAACAAGTGCCGAACGAACGGATCTCCCCGATCGGCCAAGTACTCAAGGTAGTGCGTTGCTGCTGGAATCGCTTCATCCGGAACGCGGTCTGCGAGTTGCACCAAGCGGTTCCTGTCAAATCCGCCCATTTCCGTAATTATATCAGCTGCCAATCGCGGCAGGAACGCCGGCAGCAATTCTCAAGATAGGTAGGCTGACTCGTGTGGGGTGGAATCTGGGAGCGTTTGCGTGCGCCGTTGGAACCGGTTGCGGGGTGAGCGGACGGCTGTGGACTCGGGATCCGAGGCTGTGAGTCGTCTGGCAGCGGCCCTGAGGCGGTCCTGGACTGGCCGCGACGCACCCCGGCTGAGGGCCTCTGCAAGAGAAGCCTGGCGCTGGCAGGATGGCGGGCAGGTTGCCTCGTCAGGGGGTGCCCGCGGGCACCCCGGCCGCGGGCGGTGGCGGGCGCTTGCGCAAGACAGGTTGGTTGGGCCGCGCTGCGGCCTGCGCTAGGGAGAGGTGTGTCGGCAGGCTCTAGCGGCACTGGCCGCGGAGCCGTCGGAGCGGTCCTGCGGGCTGGTTTGGCAGACCGCAGGAGTGGATTCGCCGCCGCATGTTCAACAACTCCACTAGCAACACCCAGTTTCAATGCCGTCCGTGGGTTTGTCCGCCCACATTTCGGATCTTGAGAGACTTGGTGAGATATCCGGGCTAGAGGAACGAGCCAGTTGCAAGACATGCCAGATAGCGGGGTCTTGGGGTTGGGCGGGGCCGGGCAGGCTGGCCATCCGCTAGACTACGGAGCATGGAGCGAATGCTGCCCATCGGCGTTCAGTCCTTTCGCAAACTGCGGCAGGAAGGGCGCCACTACGTGGACAAGACGGGCTATCTCTGGGATCTGCTCCGGACTGGCACACATCATTTCCTATCCCGCCCGAGACGGTTCGGCAAGAGCTTGCTCGTTAGTACGCTCCATTCCCTGTTCGAGTGCGAGCGGGAACTGTTCACAGGACTGGCGATCGAACCCCACTGGGACTGGTCGGATCCCCACCCGGTCGTCCACCTGGACCTCAGCGGGGGAGTGTTCCACGAAGCCAGGGCCTTGCAGCGCAACCTGGCTGCTCGTCTGGAGGAGATCGAAGAGGACGCCGGCATTGAGCCCAGACACGAGGATGTAGCCGAGCGATTCGCATTTCTGATCCGTCAACTGCATCGCACCTCAGACCGCCGGGTGGCCGTGCTGGTCGACGAGTACGACAAGCCCATCTTGGACGTGCTTGACGATCCAGACATCGCCCGTGCCAACCGAGACTACCTGCGCGGCCTTTACTCAGTCATCAAGCGCTGTGACGAGCACGTCTGCTTTTGCTTCCTCACAGGGGTGACCAAGTTCTCCAAGGTGAGCCTGTTCTCGGGCCTCAACAACCTCAAGGACATCACCCTCGATCCACGCTTCTCCTCCATCTGCGGCTACACCGAGGAGGATCTCGACGCGGTCTTCTCCACCGAGTTGGAGGGGCTCGACCGCGAGCGGCTCCGCGAGTGGTACAACGGTTACAATTGGGGCGGCACCGAGCGCATCTACAATCCCTTCGACGTACTCCTGTTGCTCGATCAGCGCCAGTTCAAGAACTGGTGGTGCGAGACCGGCAATTCTACGTTCCTTGTCGACTTGCTCCTCGAGAAGGGCCTTCGCTGGGACCGCATCGATGGCATGATGAGTTCGGAGGAACTGCTCTCTAGGTTCGATGTCGAAGACATAGGCCCCGAGGCATTGCTGTTCCAGTCCGGGTACCTGACGGTCGTCGAGAGACTGGAGACCGCCGGCAGCCCGTTCTATCAACTGGGTTACCCGAACCGCGAGGTCCGCCAGAGCCTCAATGGGGACTTGCTCGGCAGGGTGCTGGGAGCCGGAAATACGGGAGAACGGATCAGTCAGACAAGGCACCTGCGCGAGGTGCTGGCGTCCGGAGATCTGGCGGGTTTGGAGGCCGCACTGCGGGCGTTTCTGGCCAGCATTCCGCACCAATGGCACACCAAGAACCCGATGGGCAGCTACGAGGGCTGGTATGCGAGCCTGCTGCAGGCGTATTTCGTCGCCGCGGACGCGGAGGTGCGGGCAGAGGAGAGCGGGAGCCAGGGGCGAGCGGACCTGATCGTAAGGGGACTCGGTCGGGTCTACGTATTCGAGTTCAAGATGCGGGACCGTGCTGGAGCGAAGGCGGCCTTGCGGCAGCTGAAGGAGCGTGGGTATGCGGACCGCTACATTGGCCAGGGGGAACCGGTTTACATTGTGGGGCTGGAATTCAGCGCTGAGACGCGCAATCTGACAGGGTTCGAAGCCGAGACCGCCTGATCGCAGGCGTTGTGGCGCGGGCCGCCAAGCGCACTCTGGACCAACTCGACGACAAGTTCCGGAACGACTCATTTATTGCAAGTAACGCCGCGGCGACGAACACACCACTCTCACCCGCGATCGCTTGCAATGAGCAGCCGCCGTGCGAGGTGCGCCAGCCGAACACCGCATTGCCACGCTAATCCCGGCAGCCCCATGCTCTGATCCGAACCGCAGATTGATTCCAACCCAGGCGAGCTCATCCGCGGCTCAGGCTCAAGACCGCATGATCGCAACAGGACGCCGGTGAACGCCTGCCTAATGGCTCTGTTGCACGCTTACGGGGTGGCTGGTTGCGGTCAGGGAAAGACTACAAGCTTGAGCAGCAGAGCAAGGACGATCGATCCCCCCGAAAAAACCGAAGACTTCACGATGGCTAGCGCCTTGTCCACCTCGGCAGAGCGTTTGGCACTCTCGGCAACGCGCTTGTTCAACCCAACTTGCAACTGCGCACCCAACTCCAATAAGCCATCCTTTGTGACCAATTCCTTCGTTTTCGCAACCTCGCCCGCCGCAGCCTTGGCCTTGTAATCTGGCTCGTTGGCAGGCAGCAGCGCTTCGTACTGGCAGCGGTGCCCGCGTTTCGCGCACGAACCGTACCGGCTGTTCGTCCGTGCAGCCCACCGGCCTGTCGGCAGTGTGCGGTTGGGCATTGGTCTCCAGCAGCGCCTCCATCTTAGCCACGAATTCTGCATCTTGGTCCGGCGGAATCATCCAGTACTGCAGCTTGTCTCCGCAGATACCGTTTCGTGCAGTGTCTGGCGCGCCGTTTCGTGGCTGATCGAGTCGACGATCCCCAAAGCCACGAAGTTGTCGCCCGTCGAATTTGCCATTCCGCCGCCCAACAGGTCGGCGAACGCGAAGGCCTCGGTCTTGCCTTTGACGCTGACTCTCACGAGCGTGCCCAGCACGTTCGGTTCCGTTTCAGCGTCATCGGAGCTTAGACTGAACGTGCTCGATCTTACGACACTGCTTAGCAAGACTAATCGTCAAGGGGGCTGGTGATTGGGCCCGCATCTACGATTGCAGCGACCACCGGAGCGAATACGGCAGCGCGAGCAAGCGACTCCAGCTATAGCGGCCAAGGCGGCGAAACCGCCGCTACAGGCCCCAAACCGTGATCGGAGCTTCGCCGGGCTCCGGATCCCTGCGAAACACCCGATTCTCCCACGACTGGCCCGGGCGTAGGTCGAATATCGCCAAGTGCCCTGATTCTGCCCCGCAACCGTCCTTGTACGCAGCTGTCTGTTTCTGCCCCTCGCGGATCAAACGATCTAGGCCAATTCTCGCCGTGCGCACCTTGCACTCGATCACGTGCTTGCGGATGCGCACTGCACCCTTGCCAGTGGTTTGGCGCCACTCGATCAGCAGGTCGATGCGACCGCGGCCCACCGCGTACTCGCGCTCAATCCGCCCACCGCTGTTCACCACCCGCTGGAGGTACGCATGCAGCACCAGCTGCGGCCCTGCCTCCGCGTGTGCGTACCGCTCCACCCACGACTCGGAGTGCTCGCGGAAATAGCCTTGGAATGCGCTCAGCAACCCAGCTACGTCTAGGCTGCCGTCGGCATTCATGAACCACGCCGGATCCACTTGGGTTTCAAGCCCGGACTGCAGGACCGCTGTCAGCTCGCGCGGAACCACCTCGGCATAGATCGGGTTTGCGATGCGGACTTCGCCCTCGGAAGCCACCAGGCCAAGATCGCGTACGTACTCTAGATCGCGGAGCGAGTAGTCCCAATCCGCAGACCCGGCCAGCATGGGCAGGATCACGCGTCGCACCCGCTCTTCGCTGAGCGTGTTCGCGAGCTGGTCGAGGTGTGTGACCCGTCTGAGAATCAGCGCTTCCCTAGCTTCGTCGATGGCGTCGACACCGATGGCCCGCGACCGGTCGTGACCGTGCTCGGCGCGGAAGCAGGCCTCGTAGGCGAGTGCATTCACCAACCACGGCTGGCCGCAGGTCAGCGCCGAGATGCGTTCGACGGCACCGGCCTCGAAGCCTTGGCCGCGCTCGGCCGTGTGCTGGGCCAGCAACTCCCGCACCTCGCCCTCCGAGAAGTCGCCGAGGCGCACCGACTCGGCCTTGATGTTGAAGGCGCTGCCGCCCTTGACGTGCGTTCCGTCCCGGCTGGAATAGATGCGATAGTCACGCACGTCCCGGACTCCGCACAAGATGACGCTCTGGGGGAATTGGTGCGGGCGGCGGTCGTAGTTCGCTCGCAGCTGCCGCAGAACTGAGATGAGCGTGTCCCCGACAAGGGTGTCGATCTCGTCGACCAGCAGCACAAGCGGTAACTGGCTGGTTTGGGACCAGCGCACGAGGGTTCGGCTCAGGGCTGCGTGAGGGCCGTACTTCGCCAAGTACTCCGCCATGGTTCGCTCGACGAAATCATCCCGCAATACATCGAGAGACCTAGACGCCAAATCCGCAAGCAGTGTCTGGACCGCGCTTCCGGTGTCCTCCCCAGCCGCTTGGGCTGCTTCGACATTCACGTACAGGCAGCGGTACTTCCCCTCGGAGTTAAGACGGTCTTGGAGGGCTAGCAAGATTGAGGTCTTGCCCGTCTGCCGCGGCGCATGCAAGACAAAGTACTTCGTGTCCGCGATCAACTCGAGGATCTCGGCGAGGTTGACCCGGCTGAGTGGCGGGATGCAGTAATGGCGGTCGGCAAAAACCGGGCCTTCCCTGTTGAACTTGCGCACGCCAGCTTGAGTATGGCACGCAGTGGCATCGAATGTGCGGCGCCACCGGATCGACAAGAGCCCGAGGCTAGTGTGCTCGCTGGAGTCCCTGAACCTGTCCTCTTCGCACCGATCAACGTCGCGACCACGGGCACGAGCTCGGTTGCCGGCTGCGGGTTCCGGAAATTCTGGCACACCCTGACACAGGCTCTGCAGTCTGCCCCGGCCCGCCAGTCAAGGCCCAGACGCGCCAGTCTCCCAGAGGGTCCCAAGTCCCGGTCGACAGCATTCTGCGGAAGCTCGAGCGGTTGCGATCAAGACGACTCGCCATCGACTGCAACGAGGCTGGACAGCGGAACGACTCCGTTGCGCAGTCCAGACTCGTCGCAAGCGCAGCGGCCCAAGCTGCCGCAGAGAGCCGTCGGCCGGGACTGGCCCGTCCGGGCCTTGACGGGCGGGTTGGGCCAGAATGCGGAACCGATTGAGTCTCCTCAGTAGGTGCGTCGCCACAAGGACTTGCCCACTACCAGTAGGGTCGGCCCGCGCAGTTTCTCGCAGGCAGCGTCAGTCAGTCCGTTGTTAAGCAGTGCCAGCCTGGTGACAATCTCTTGGATGTCAGCGACGTGGCGAGGTCTCAGGCGCTGGTCGCTGAGGGTGGTCGTGAGCAGTCGCACGATGTGCCGGTCCAGGCCAGCGGGGAGCGCGGCTAATCTTGGCTGCATTGGCCGGCTCAGCGTCCGCGGTGGCTACAGCCACCAAGATTGGGAAGTTTGGCATCATGCCTCGTTGGCCGCTCCGCTCACCGTGACGGACAGGCAGTCCAAACCCGGCCATCTTGATACTCGCCCTTCATGGCGATCAGGATCCAGTATCCGATCCTTGTCGCCTGCCACCATCACGATCAGCTTGCAGGACCGCCTGCTGACGGCCAACGAAAGTCTAGGCTCCGAGGCTCAAGGCGACCTGGCGGTTGGCTCGAAACCCTCACGCAAGTGCGTGCCATACTGGAACCGCCGTGCGCTACTTCAACACCGAAGGTCCGATGGATCCAGCGGAGCATTATTGCATCGATCCGCTGGGTCGAGTGAACCTTGCGGAGATCCTTGCGCTGGTCGCACGGAAGAAGTATTTCGTCTTGCACGCGCCGCGCCAGACGGGCAAGACCTCAATCTTGCTAGCCCTCCAAGATCGCCTTAACTCCGAGGGGGAGTACCGCTGCCTGTACGTGAACTTCGAGGGCGGCCAGGCCGCCAAGGAGGATACAGCCCGCGCAATGCGGACAGTCCTCGGTGAGATGGGCACCCGGTCTCGACGAGTGCTACAGGACCACTTCGTGGCCGAATCCAAGTCGGCGCTGATGGCGGAGTTCGGGCCTGATGGGTGTATGGCCGAATGCCTCACGCGCTGGACGGAGCTTGATGCGAGACCCTTGGTCCTGTTGATCGACGAGATTGACACCCTCGTGGGTGACACGCTGATCTCGGTTCTGCGACAGTTGCGCGGCCGGTACGACATGCGGCCGACTGGGTTTCCGCAGAGCGTCGTCCTGTGCGGAGTCCGGGACGTGCGCGACTATCGGATCTATTCCAGCCGGGAAGGGACGCACATCAAGGGCGGAAGTGCCTTCAACATCAAGGCCGAGTCGCTGCGCCTAGGCGATTTCGCTGAGGCCGATGTGCGGGACCTGCTAGCCCAGTACACTGCCGAGCGCGGCCAAGGCTTCGAGTCCGGTGCCGTCGAACGCATCTGGGCGCTCACCTGCGGCCAGCCGTGGCTGGTCAACGCCCTAGCCTACCAGGCCTGCTTCCGTGCTGAGACTAGTCGCGACCGATCGCGACCGATCCCAGCCGACGCCATCGACGAGGCGAGGGAAGCGCTAGTTCTCAGACGGGTCACGCATCTCGACCAGCTCGCCCACACGCTCAGCGAAGAGCGCGTGCGACGCGTGATCCTGCCAATGCTGGCCGGATCAAGCGAGTATTCCTGGGCGGTTCGCGACTTGGAATACGTGCGCGACCTTGGACTGGTAGCATCCGATTATCCGGTGCGTATGGCGAATCCAATCTACGCCGAAGTTATTCCGCGCGAGTTGACCCTACCATTGGAGGCAACCATGGCGGGATCGGTCGATCCAGCTTGGTACGTCAAGGCCGATGGCAGCTTGGATATGGACAGGCTGCTGGGTGCCTTCCAAGGCTATTTCCGTGAGCACGCTGAGTCTTGGGTGGAGCGCTACGGGCACGCGGAGGCGGGCCCGCAGCTGGTGCTCCACGCCTACCTGCAGAGGGTGGTGAACAGCGGGGGGCGGATCGGGCGCGAGTACGCGGTGGGCCGTGGGCGCAGCGACCTGCTGGTTGAATGGCGCCAAGTCAAGCCGGACGGCCAATTGTGCATCGGCAAATACGTCATCGAGTGCAAGGTGCGCACAGCGAAGGCTGGCTTGGAACGCTTGGTCCGTGAGGGTCTGGAACAAACGGCCGCATACATGGACCGGGTTGGGGCGGAATCCGGGCACTTGGTGATCTTCGACCTGCGCCCGGGCCTGTCGTGGGAGCAGCGGCTATACCGCAAGGATCCGGTGAAGGGCGGGCGTCCGATCACGCTTTGGGGGCTCTAGCCCTGCTCTCAGGGTCGCGATCGTTCGAACCTTGGACGGTCAGATGTCCGGTTGCTGCAATCGAGCGAATCAACTTTGAGTGGGTGACTGGAGAGCAGCCCATGATCGCTCTGATCGAATCTCAGAAGCATGACAATCGACTCCGTGCCTGCCTGGTTGATGAGCGGATCAATTGCGCTAGGCAAAGCTCGGTGAAGGATGAAGGTCACGACAAGGCGATTGCGTTCCATGACTGGCCGGGCGTGCTCAGCATCGTAAGCACGGCATCGCCGGGCTCATCGATCCTGCCCCGCGGGTAGCGTCACGGGCCGCAGGAGCGGGCGTGGGTTTGGAGACCCCAATTCGTGATCGGACAGTCGCCTGGCCCGATTCTGCGGCACGATCACTCATCCCACGACTGGACCCGGCGCGGGTAAGGAATCACCTGCACCCAACACCTGCGTGCTGCTGTCCCCGATCCAATCCCTCGTACGCGCCTTCCGTTGGGCACTCGTGAGCCGATCAGCAAGATTCCGGCCGAGAACGTGCCGTCCTCGTTGCGCACGACGTCGACGCTCGAGCCGGAGGTGCCCAGCGGGATGCTCAGGGCCGGCGGCACCACGTACTCGGCCGCGAACGATCCGTCGTCGCCGACCGTGACGGAGTACATGTTGCCGTTCTCGGCCGATCTGGCCAGGTGGCCGCTGGTCGGCTGACAGTGGCCCAATGAGCGGTGCGCGCAACGGAGTCGTTCCGCTGTCCAGCCTCGTTGCAGCCGTTGGCGAGTCGTCTTGATCGCAACTGCTCGAGCTTCCGCAGAATGCTGTCGACCGGGACTTGGGACCCCCTGGGAGACTGGCCCGTCTGGGCCTTGTCGGGCGGGCAGGGGCAGGCTGCAGAGCCTGTGTCAGGGTGTGCCAGAATTTCCGGAACCCGCAGCCGGCAACCGAGCTCGTGCCCGTGGTCGCGACGTTGATCGGTGCGAAATGGACAGATCGAGGGACACCAGCGAGCACACTGCCTCGGGCTCTTGTTGATCCGGTGGCGCCGCACATTCGACGCCACTGCCTGCCATACTCAAGTCGGCGTGCGCAAGTTCAACATGGAAGGACCGGTTGACGCCGAGCGCCACTACTGCATCCCGCCGTTAAGCCGAGTCACCCTAGACGAAATCCTCGAACTCATCGCCGACAGGAGGTACTTCTCCCTGCACGCGCCGCGCCAGACGGGCAAGACCTCGACCTTGCTGGCCCTTGAAGACCTGCTCAACGCGCAGGGCATTTACCGCTGCCTGTACGTGAATCTTGCGGGCGGCCAGGCCGCCGGGGAGGATACCGCCCAAGCGATGCAAGCGTTGCTCACAGGTTTGGCCTCCCGGTCTCTCGAGGTTCTGCGAGACGATTTCGTGGAGCGAACCATGTCGGAGTACTTGAAAAAGTACGGTCCCCACGCAGCCTTGGGCCGAACTCTCGTGCGCTGGTCCCAGGTCAGCGCGTTGCCGCTGGTGCTGCTAATCGACGAGATTGACACCCTAGCTGGGGACACGCTCATCTCCGTCCTGCGGCAGCTGCGGGTGAACTACGACCGTCGCCCGCACCACTTCCCGCAAACTGTCATCCTGTGCGGAGTCCGGGATGTGCGCGACTACCAGATCTATTCCAGCCGCGAAGCGACGAACATCCGAGGAGGCAGTGCGTTCAACATCAAAGCTATGTCGTTGCGCCTCGGCGACTTTTCGGAAGCCGAAGTTCGGGAACTGCTCGCCCAGCACACTGCCGAGAGCGACCAAGCCTTCGAGGCCGATGCCGAAGAGCGCATCTGGGAACTCACCTGCGGCCAGCCGTGGCTGGTGAACGCACTGGCCTACGAAGCTTGCTTCGGGAGCGCTAGCGGTCGCGACCGGAGCCAGCCGATCCGTGTCGAGGCCATTGACGAAGCCAAGGAAAGACTCATTCTAAAGCGGGTCACGCACCTGCACCAACTCGCCGACAAGCTCGAAGAAGAACGGGTGCGCCGTGTGATCCTGCCGACGCTGGCTGGGTCTGCGACTTGGCACTATTCGGTCCGTGACTTGGAGTACGTGAGGGATCTGGGTCTGGTGGCTGCCGAGGGCACAGTGCGGATCGCCAACCCGATCTATGCCGAAGTGATCCCGCGCGAGTTGACAGCGGTGCTGCAATCCGGGCTAGAGACCCAAGTGGATCCGGCTTGGTATGTGACGTCCGAGGGCGGTTTAGACTTGGGCGGGCTGCTGAGCGGGTTCCAAGGCTATTTCCGGGAGCACTCGGAGTCGTGGGTGGAGCGCTACGGGCACGCCGAGGCGGGGCCACAGTTGGTATTGCATGCATACCTGCATCGAGCAGTGAACAGCGGCGGCCGGATTGGTAGGGAGTATGCGGTCGGTCGCGGGCGCACGGACCTGTTGATCGAATGGCGCCAAGTCGGTCCGAGTGGCCAAGCGCGGATTCGCAAGTACGTCATCGAGTGCAAGGTGCGCACGAGGAAAGTCGGCTTGGATCGCCTGATTCGGGAGGGTCTTGAGCAGACGGCTGCATATATGGACAGATGCGGGGCTGAATCGGGGCACTTGGTGATTTTCGACTTGCGTCCTGGCCAGTCGTGGGAGGAGCGGTTGTTCCGTAGGGATCCGGCACCGGGCGAGCGTCCGATCACGGTTTGGGGCCTGTAGTCCCACCTCCGAGCCTAGGGGGGGCCAACTGCAGCGCGTCCAGATAGACCTCGGCGAGCAGGGCGGATCAGCCCAGTCCGTCTTTGCTCCGTTGCTCGAACCTCTCAAAGACCGTCAGGTAGCCGGCTTGGAACAACAACGCCTCGGGAGCGAAGGCCCCACGTCGAACCGCGAGAGCAGCTCCTCTGAATGTGGGTTGGAGTGATCAGAAATTGCCGGTCGCCAACGCCTAGAGACGATTCGAAGTCGTCTCACAGTCTAAGGCCTCGATCGCGCTGGCTGCCTCCGGGCCTCACTCCTAGAAGTACATCCGCCCACGACAGTCACACATCATTCTGTAAGATACAGAATTGTGGAACATGCGATTCGCGCCACCGACCTCGCACGCAACCTCGGAGATGTCCTATCGAAAGTGCGCTACCGCCGAGACTCGTTCGTCATCAGGCGAAACGGAAGACCCATAGCGCGGGTCGTGCCGATCGAACGCGAAGCTGATGACGCCACTCTTGTGGAGGTGCTCACCTCATGGTGTGACGGTGTTGCCGACGACCACGGGTTCGCTGCCGACCTCGAAGCAATTGACGCAGCGGACAGCCCGCGGTGAACCGCTGGGAGTCGTAGTCAACTCAAGTGCTCTTGTGGCCGCCGAGCGCCGCCGCGAGGTGGATGTATCAGGAACTCAGCTCGCGCTGAGCCTGCAGCGGCGCCCTGGGCCTGCCCAACTCGGGCGCGTAGGCCAGGGGGGCGTCGTGGAACGCTCCCATCTCCTCGGCCTCGGAGGGCGTGAACTCCCACAGCAGCACTGGCGTGTCTGGCAGGGGCGGGCCGACCGTGCCGAGCCCGGCGGACTGGGCCTGCGCTACTTGGTGCAGACCGCCGACGGCCTGCTGCTAGCCCTGCTCGGCTAGGGTGCCGCAGCTTGGAAGACCGCCCGCGGGCCCGTTTCGTGGGCTGGGATGCGCCCGCCCGCCAGCGCAACCTGCCGCTGGTCGTCAATCACGC
This sequence comes from Bryobacterales bacterium, assembly GCA_965207255.1. Taxonomy (GTDB): domain Bacteria; phylum Acidobacteriota; class Terriglobia; order Bryobacterales; family UBA6623; genus VXMF01. The sequence goes on from OZ242276.1 coordinate 7,114,141, forward strand.
CCGCAATCTGATCCTGCCGTAGATGGCAACATAATCCACACCTCGCTCCATTGTTGGAAACAAACAACTTGCGGATTTCCATCCGCTGTCAACGGGGGTGTTTTGTGCCCTCACGCACCGCTCGTGATGCCCGAGAGCCGATTGTACCCCCAATTCGGCCCTGCGGCGCTGGGGCCACACCTAGAGCGGAGCCGCCTGCGGAGACCGTTGCCAGTGCTGGACCATTGAGGGCGGCTCCCCCAACCCACCTGTCGCAAACAGGTTTCCGAACAAACTGCCCACTCGGCATGTCCGCAACCATTGCATGCCACTTCCGGACACCCTCAGTCCCGCCCGAATCCCAGCGGCGGCTCGACCGCCTGCAAGCTGTCGAGATCCAGCTCCCCGATCGCCTGCAACTTCTCCCCCAGCGCCGTCTGCTGCAGGCTCTCTGGCAGCTTCCCCCACCATTCCTCGTAGTGCTCCTGCAACTCCGCCAACGTCGCCACCGCCTCGCACCAGCGTTGCGGATTCGAGCACCTGTTCTGCGGCCGACGGTAGCGCACCGGCCGCCTGCCCTCCCGCAACCGCTCCCGATAGCGCCGTTGCTTCTCTGCGCAGCCGCGAGAGGCTCCGCTGGCGGCGGGGATCGCCTACAATGCAGGCATGGCGGCGACTCCGATGCGCGAACTGGCCGCCGAGGCCGCGGGCGTTCCTTGGGAGCGGCGGCTCTACGACCGGGACTTCTGGGCTTGGACGCAAGAGCAGTCCGGAGCGCTGAGGCGGCGCGACTTCGGCGCGATCGACTGGGACAACGTGATCGAGGAGGTCGAAAGCTTGGGGCGGGAGCAGAAGAATGCTTGGAAATCGTGCTGTGCGAATGTCATGTCGCACCTGCTGAAGATCGAGCACTCCCCGGCGAAGGCGAGCATCGGCCACTGGGTGCAGGAGGTGCTGGACTGGCGCTGGGAGATGCACTCCAGGCTCTCTGACAATCCCAGCCTGAAGGGGGATCTGACCGGGATGCTAGAGGTGGCGTGGGGGCGCGGGCGCGCGAAGGGCGTGGAGAAGCTTGCCGAGCACGCTAAGCCCGCCTACTGGGCGGCCCAGAAGAGGGTCGTGCGTGACTTGCGGCGGCGGCTGCCGCAGGACTGCCCGTACGCACTCGAGGACATCGCCGGCTACGACCCCTTCGACAAGGACGCCGAGCCCGATGCGGGGGTCTGGCCCGCGGCGGTGGCGCGGCGGCTGAACGAGGAGTTGGGGTTCGACTACCCGGTGCGCTTCCGCGGCCCGGAGCGCTGAGCCTGCCGCGGCGCCCAGGGCCCGCCCAGGTCGGGCGCGGAGGGCAGGGCGTCATCGTGGAACGCTCCCATCTCCTCGGCCTCGGAGGGCGTGAACTCCCCCAGCAGCACTGGCGTGTCTGGCAGGGGCGGGCCGGCCGTGCCGAGCAGCTCCTCGACCAACCGGTCGCTCTCGGCCGGGCTGGGCACGTTTGGCTCGGGCATGGTTCCACCGTACGTAGCACCGCGACCGGTCAGCGAGAGCGCTCCCAAGGCGGGTTGTCGAGCAGGTTGCGGGCCAGCTCTGCCATCGGCGTGAGCCCGTTGATCGCTGCCACAGTTGTCGCAGGTCTCGACGGTGGGCATTTTCTCGCTGCGCTGCCGCGGCTCGGGAAGCCTAGGTTCTGCACAGCGCCGACCCGCGCCTTGTCCAGCGGGCTGTAGGCGAAGGTGCCCGGCCCGCCGCGCGTGCGGATCACGTTCGCCCCCTCGCCGTCGTTCCTGCGGGCGCTCGTCGTGCTCTCGCGCCGCCAGAATCCGAAGCGGGTGAACGACGTCGTCCCCAAGGCTGCGATCACCTCTTGCTCCCGCTCGCCTCCCATGTTGCCAGGTGTCCGGGCGGGCGCGGTCGAGACCGCGTTGAAAAGCTCGAACCGCCTGTCGGTGGTGTCGTATTGGCCGAAGTCTCGCGACTCGCCGGAATCGACGATGCCATTGCCGTTGCCGTCGTCGTGCCAGTGGTCGAAGACCCCGGTCCCGTCCGGATCGAGTGCCGCTTCCAGCTTGGCGTTGCTTGACAGCGCGTCCAGCACGCGGTCGATCAGGCCCAACGCGTCAGCCTGCAGGTCCGTATCGGTTGCGTGAGCGTCTACCAGCTTGACCGGAAGCAGCCCGCCGAACACGTTGTACTGCACCGCGTTCGTAACTGTCTGCCAAGCGGCTGCTTCGGCTGCTCCGGTCGTAGCGGTCCGCTCGCCCAGACTCTTAGGGTGGCCAACTGCTCGCGCTGCTTTGTGAGAACCGCGATGGCGGCATCGATATGCTTCGTGCCGTTGACCGTCGAGCCGCCCGACGAAGCCATCCCGGCCAGGTCGAACTTCGCACTGATCTGGAGGTTAGCGCCCTGGTCGTCCGACAGCGGTTCGTAGGTCGGGTTGTTGATGGCGTCCGCAGTGAGGTCTGCCCAGCCGAACTTCCGCGCCTTAACCGTGAGCATCCCGTCCGCGATCGACACGTCGGTGTCGTTGGGCGACACGGCCGTCACGATGGTGATGACCATCGAGTTCGCCACCGAACCGTCGTCTTCGGACGGCAGCGGCCGGTCCGTGTCCCCGACATGCATCACGCCGAAGCCGCCCGCCAGGTCGCCCGTGTTGCCCGCTGTGCCGACAGACCACACGCCGTTCGCCTCGCTGCCCGCGTCTGCGCCCGCGCCGAGCAGACGGCCCTGGAACGTGTTAGCGATGGCGGGGACGGGCCGCAGCAGGCCCGAACTGGCGGTGTAGAACACGGTCCCGTTCTGGCCTGTCCGGCTCGCGGGATTGACCTAGGTGCCGGTCCTCCGCAACGTCGCGTCGTCTAGGATGATCCGGTAGACATCGGAGAAGTTGTGCTGCCAAGGCAGCCCATCGGCGTCCTCCAGCCCGCTCACCACGCCGCTGACCAGCATGGCGCTGAAGCGCACCTGCAACTCCATCGTGCCCGAGTAGGTCGTTCCGGATCCGCTGATCGCTTCCGTCCCGCCCGCATAGCTGGCGATGCCGGTCGGCGAAACGATGTTCGACGTCCGTGCGGTCTCGGACATCGTCGAGTACGAATACGCGCCGTAGCCTTGCGCGGTCGGGTCGGCATTGGCGTCTGGGGACTACTTCCGGATCACCGTGCCGTAGCGCGTGCTGCCGGTCACGCCCATCGTCGCCGTAGCACTCCACGTCAGGCGGTTGAACGTGTCCGTTGCCTTGGACGCGCCCAGCCCCTAGCTGGTGAACACCCCGTCGCCGTCGGCCGCCGTCGCCGCGACAAAGGCGTCCTCGCTGGCGAGCGCGTCAAGGATGTCGGTGATGTCGTCCAGGATGTCCTCCTCGCGGGGGGCGGTCATCCGCGCGGCCGAAGTGCGGCTGGCCGCAACAGTATTGTTGCTGTCGGTGCCGAAGATGTCGTCGAGCGCCAATTCGAGCGTGGTCCACTGTCCTTCGAGAATTCCTCCCAAGCCCGCCGGCTTGCTGTCGAAAGCGAGCAGGGCCTCCACGTCGGAGCTGACCTTCTCGATTCTCGCGACGACGTCGTCGATATACCGGTCGCCCTCCGAGGTCGCAGATCCGCTGCCCAGCAGGCTCCCAAAGGGGAACATGCCCATGCCATCCCTTGCATTGCCCGTCACGACAAGGTGTGTCCTCAACTCGTTCGCGGACGTGTCGGGATCGTTGGCGCTGAGATAGGGCAGGGCGGCCGTGAGATTGACCTTGAAGTCGGTGTCGCCGTCGATGGCCTATGCCGAAGCGGGCCCCGGCCAGGCTTATGTCTTCCATGTCCATGTCTTTGTCTTGCATCCAGAAGCGGCACAAGACACCATTTATGAGCGTATTTTATTTGTAGTTTTACCGTTTCCCAATTTTTTCTACCCCATCCCTCAGGTCGGCGCGGTTCATTGCATTCAAGTGTGTCCTCGTGCCTCGCACCTACATTCGGCGAACAACGCGGGCCGAGCGCGGTCGGCGACGCCAGCGGGCGGCCCACCGACCGAGCGTTTCGAGCCTTGGACCGTCAGGCCGTGCGCTAGCAGGCCCCAACACTTGAGGTCACTGCGTGCCATACTCAAGCTGTCGTGCGAAAGTTCAACAGGGAAGGCCCGGTTTTCGCTGATCGCCATTACTGCATCCCGCCACTCAGCCGGGTCAACCTCGCCGAACTCCTTGAGTTGATTGCGGACACGAAATACTTTGTCCTGCATGCGCCGCGCCAGACGGGCAAGACCTCAATCTTGCTGGCCCTCCAAGACCGGCTCAACTCGGCGGGGGAGTACCGCTGCCTATACGTGAATGTCGAGGGCGGCCAAGCCGCCAAGGAGGATACAGCCCGCGCGATGCGGACACTCCTCGGTGAGATGGGCTCCCGGGCTCGACGGGTGCTAGAGGACCACTTCGTGGAGCAGTCCAAGTCGGCGCTGATGGCGGAGTTCGGGCCTGACGGATGCTTGGCCGAATGCCTCACGCGCTGGGCGGAGCTTGATGCCAAACCCTTGGTCCTGCTGATAGACGAGATTGACACCCTCGTAGGTGACACGTTGATTTCGGTGCTGCGCCAGTTGCGCACGCGGTACGACATGCGGCCGGCTGGGTTCCCCCAGAGCGTAATCCTGTGCGGAGTAAGGGACGTGCGCGACTACCAGATCTATTCCAGCCGGGAAGGAACGCACGTCAAGGGCGGCAGCGCCTTCAACATCAAGGCCGAGTCGCTGCGCCTCGGCGACTTCTCGGAGGGCGAGGTGCGGGAGTTGCTGGCCCAGCACACGGCCGAGCGCGGCCAAGGCTTTGAAACCGGTGCCGTCGAACGCATCTGGGCGCTGACCTGCGGCCAGCCGTGGTTGGTGAATGCACTGGCCTACGAGGCCTGCTTCCGCGCCGAGCACGGTCACGACCGGTCGCAGGCCATCGGTGTCGCCGCCATCGACGAAGCTAGGGAAGCGCTGATTCTCAGACGGGTCACACACCTCGACCAGCTAGCGAACACGCTCAGTGAAGAGCGGGTGCGACGCGTGATCCTGCCCATGCTGGCCGGGTCTGAAGATTGGGAGTACTCGGTCCGCGATCTAGAGTACGTCCGCGATCTTGGCCTGGTGGCTTCCGAGGGCGAAGTGCGCATCGCAAACCCGATCTATGCCGAGGTGGTGCCGCGTGAGATGACAGCGGTCCTGCAGTCCGGGCTTGAAAGCCAGGTGGACCCGGCGTGGTACGTGAATGCCGACGGCAGCCTAGACGTAGCTGGGCTGCTGAGCGCATTCCAAGGCTATTTCCGCGAGCACTCCGAGTCGTGGGTGCAGCGCTACGCGCACACCGAGGCGGGGCCGCAGCTGGTGCTGCATGCGTACCTCCAGCGGGTGGTGAATAGCGGTGGGCGGATTGAGCGCGAGTACGCGGTGGGCCGCGGTCGCATCGACCTGCTGATCGAGTGGCGCCAAACCACCGGCAAGGGTGCAGTGCTGATCCGCAAGAGCGTGATCGAATGCAAGGTGCGCACAGCGAGAATCGCCCTCGACCGTCTGATCCGCGAGGGGCTGGAACAGACGGCTGCGTACATGGACGGCTGCGGGGCAGAATCAGGGCACTTGGCGATTTTCGACCTACGCCCGGGCCAGTCGTGGGAGGATCGGGTGTTCCGCAGGGATCCGGAGCCCGGCGAACGTCCGATCACGGTTTGGGGTCTGTAGCAGCGGTTCCGCAGCCTTGGCCGCTGTAGCCGGAGTCGATTGCTCGCGCCGCCGTATTCGCTCCGGTGGTCGCTGCAATCGTAGACACGGTCCCAATCGCCCGGCCCCTCGACGATTAGAACGGATGCCAAGTGGAGCGCCCGCAGCAGGCGCATAAGTACACACAAGACACGCGCAAGAAATGATAATTTGCACCGCCTCTGGATGCAAGTCGGGTACAAGTGACCACTAGGAATCGCCTCTTGTTCGTCTTGAGTGGACGAGCTGACACGAGCCATGCCCGGCCACCTTGATCCTCACTCTTCATGGCGATCAAGATCCAGCATCCGATCTTTCTTGCCTGCCATCATCACGACTAGCGAGGAGGACCGACCGCCAACGGACAGCGAAACTTCCGACTCCGAGGCTCAAGGCGACCCGCTGGTTGGTTTGAATACCTCACGCCGGTGAGTGCCATACTGGAATCGCTGTGCGCTACTTCAACACCGAAGGTCCGATGGATCCAGCGGAGCATTATTGCATCGATCCGCTGAGTCGAGTGGACCTTGCGGAGATCCTTGCCCTGATAGCAAGGAAGAAGTATTTCGTCCTGCACGCGCCGCGTCAGACGGGCAAGACCTCGGTCTTGCTAGCGCTGCAAGACCGACTCAACTCGGAAGCTAACTACCGCTGTGTGTACGTGAATGTGGAGGGATGCCAGGAGGCTGGAGAGGATACCGCTCGTGCCACTCGAACGCTGCTCGCGGATTTGGCTTCGAGAAGTCTCGAGGTCCTCCGCGATGATTTCGTCGAGAGCACGATGTCAGAGCACTTAGAAAAGTACGGCCCAGGCGCAGCCTTGGGTCAGACACTGGTGCGCTGGTCCGCCACTAGCCAAGTGCCTCTGGTGCTGCTGATAGACGAGATCGACACGCTCGTGGGCGACTCGCTGATCTCCGTCCTGCGACAGCTGCGAGCGAATTACGACCGCCGCCCGAGCCATTTCCCGCAGAGCGTCATCCTGTGCGGAGTCCGCGACGTGCGCGACTATCAAATCTATTCCAGCCGGGAAGGGACGCACATCAAGGGCGGAAGTGCCTTCAACATCAAGGCCGAGTCGCTACGCCTCGGCGATTTCGCTGAGGCCGAGGTGCGGGACTTGCTAGCCCAGCACACTGCCGAGCGCAGCCAAGCCTTTGAATCCGGCGCCGTCGAACGCATCTGGGCGCTCACCTGCGGCCAGCCGTGGCTGGTCAACGCTTTGGCCTACCAGGCCTGCTTCCGTGCCAGACCTAGCCGCGACCGATCGCAGCCCATCCCAGCCGACGCCATCGACGAGGCGAGGGAAGCGCTGATCTTGCGGCGGGTCACGCATCTCGACCAACTCGCCAACACGCTCAGCGAAGACCGCGTGGGACGCGTGATCCTGCCTATGCTGGCCGGATCAAGCGAGTATTCCTGGGCGGTTCGCGACTTGGAATATGTGCGCGACCTTGGACTGGTGGCGCCCGGTTATCCGGTGCGTATGGCGAATCCCATCTACGCCGAAGTCATCCCGCGTGAGTTGACCCTACCCTTGGAGGCAACCATGGCGGGGTCGGTCGATCCAGCTTGGTACGTCAAGGCCGAGGGTAGCTTGGATATGGACAGGCTGCTGGGCGCCTTCCAAGGCTATTTCCGTGAGCACGCCGAGTCGTGGGTGGAGCGCTACGGGCATGCGGAGGCGGGGCCGCAGCTGGTGCTACATGCCTACCTGCAGCGGGTGGTGAACAGCGGGGGGCGGATCGGGCGCGAGTACGCAGTGGGCCGAGGGCGCAGCGACCTACTGATTGAATGGCGCCAGGTCAAGCCGCACGGCCAAGCGTGCATCCGCAAATACGTCGTCGAGTGCAAGGTGCGCACGGCGAAGGCTGGCTTGGATCGCCTGGTCCGCGAAGGTCGGGAACAGACGGCCGCATACATGGACCGGGTCGGGGCGGAATCCGGGCACTTGGTGATCTTCGACCTGCGCCCGGGCCTGTCGTGGGAGCAGCGGCTGTACCGCAAGGACCCGGAGCAGGGCGGGCGTCCGATCACGGTTTGGGGCCTGTAGCGACGGTTCCGCAGCCTTGGCCGCCGTAGCTGGAGTCGCTTGCTCGCGCTAGGGTATTCGCTCCGGTGGTCGCTGCAATCGTAGATACGGGCCCAATCACCAGCCCCCTTGACGATTAGTCTCTTAAAGCAGTGTCGTAAGGTCGAGCAGATCCCGTTCGCCGACCTGCTGGGCAGCGGAATGGCAAATTCGACGGGCGACAAATTCGTGCCTTGGGGACCGTCGACTCGATCAGCCACGCGACGGCGCGCCAGGCGCTGCAAGAACGGTATCTGCGGAGATAAGCTGCAGTACTGGGTGATTCCGCCGGACCAAGATGCAGAATTCGTGGCCAAGCTGGAGGCGCTGCTGGAGACTTATGCCCAGCCGCACACTGCCGCCAGGCCGGTGGTCTGCATGGACGAACAGCCGGTACAGTTAGTGCGCGAAACGCGGGTGCCGCTGCCAGTACGAAGCGCTGCTGATCACACCCATCACTGTGCTTAGGCTAGCAATTGCCGCAGCGATGCGAGTTCCTTGGGTCTTTGCGAGGCATGCCGCAGTATGCACCGGTAGAAGCTAGTCTCTGAGGTGCCGCAGGGTGCGGCAGTGACGAACAAGGCAGCGGCCGCGGTGGTTTCTGTGCGAGACGACGGGTCTCGCCGCTCGCCCGCTCCCCGCGCCTCCGCCTTGCAATGGCAGGCCGCCCGCGATAGTGTTCTCGATGCCGCTGACGGACCACAGCAGGTCCGGGTTGGCGGTGTAGAACGCGGTTCCGTTTTGGTTCTGAAGGCGTGCGGCATTGACCTAGGTGCCGTTCCTCCGCAACGTCACGTTGTCCAAAATGATCCGGCCGATGTCGGCAAAGCGCTTGCCTTCCGGGCTGGCCATCACGCTGCATAGCAGGTCTCCCATCGAGAACATGGCCTCGTCGCTCTCGGTTTCGGCCGTCGAGATAGGGTATGTCCTCAACTCGTTTTCGGGACGGGCGCAAGTCCCCGTAGAAACCGCTGCTGATTCGTCTAGAGCCGACATCTTCCTACCATCCACTCGCCGACCAGTCCAAGTCTCGCCCACGCAATCGGGAGCTCTTGACGAGTGCGTCCGAATGTGCGCCAGCAATGGCCGGGCCAATCACGCACCCCCATCTCGGGCTGCCTTCACACCTCCCAATTCATTTCCGTGGCTGTGCACTTGCGCAGAAATCCAGAGCCACCGATTCAGTCGCTTCCGTATTCAGACCTGGCCAGTGTCGGTGCCTGCTGAACCCGCTTGGCGTGAATGCGCCCAAGACGCGATGACAAACCGCGGTCCACGTGCAGTCCGCCTTGATCGGCGGACAGCCCGTGCCGCGGTAGCTCTGGCAAGGATGAAGCCAGCGAACGCCTCGCCATTGAGTTTGAAGCCACCGCATGGCCGACTATTGACGTGGGAAAGCCGGAGCGCTGGCGATGCCTGCCTAGTGGTCCGCGGTTCGAACCATCGTGCCGCCGAGGGTAGGTCTAGACACCCCAGACCGTGATTGGACGTCCGTCCGGCTCTGGATCCTTGCGGTACAACCGCTCCTCCCACGGCTGGCCCGGACGCAGGTCAAAAATCACCAGATGCCCCGACTCTGCCCCGCACCCGTCCATGTACGCGGCCGTTTGTTCCAACCCCTCCCGGATCAGCCGATCCAAGCCGACTCCTGCCCTGCGCACCTTGCATTCGATCACGTATTTGCGAGTGCGCACCCGCCCGCCCCGCCCTACTCGCTGCCATTCGATCAAGAGGTCCGTGCGCCCACGACCCACCGCGTACTCCCCCCCGATCCGACCTCCGCTGTTCACCACCCGCTGCAAATACGCGTGCAGTACTAGCTGTGGCCCCGCCTCCGCGTGTCCGTAACGCGCCACCCACGACTCGGCGTTCTCGCGAAAGTAGTCCTGGAAAGCGGCCAGCAGCCCAGCCACGTCGAGGCTGCTGTCGGAATTCATATACCAAGCTGGATTCACCTGCGTTTCGAGCCCGGATTGCAGCGCCGCTGTCAGCTCGCGCGGGACCACCTCGGCATAGAGCGGGTTCGCGATCTGCACTTCACCCGCGCTGGCAACGAGGCCTAGGTCACGGACGTACTCTAGGTCGCGCAGCGAGTAGTCCCAATCGTCAGAACCGGCTAGCATCGGCAGGATCACGCGTCGCACGCGGTCTTCGCTGAGCGTGTTGGCGAGTTGGTCCAGATGCGTGACCCGCCGCAAGATTAGCGCTTCCCTCGCCTCGTCGATGGCGTCGGCTGGGATCGGTCGCGATCGGTCGCGACTAGTCTCAGCACGGAAGCAGGCCTGGTAGGCTAGGGCGTTGACCAGCCACGGCTGGCCGCAGGTGAGCGCCCAGATGCGTTCGACGGCACCGGACTCGAAGCCTTGGCCGCGCTCGGCCGTGTACTGGGCTAGCAGGTCCCGCACATCGGCCTCAGCGAAATCGCCTAGGCGCAGCGACTCGGCCTTGATGTTGAAGGCACTTCCGCCCTTGATGTGCGTCCCTTCCCGGCTGGAATAGATCCGATAGTCGCGCACGTCCCGGACTCCGCACAGGATGACGCTCTGCGGGAACCCAGTCGGCCGCATGTCGTACCGGCCGCGCAACTGTCGCAGAACCGAGATTAGCGTGTCACCCACGAGGGTGTCAATCTCGTCGATCAACAGGACCAAGGGTCTCGCATCAAGCTCCGTCCAGCGCGTGAGGCATTCGGCCATACACCCATCAGGCCCGAACTCCGCCATCAGCGCAGACTTGGATTCGGCCACGAAGTGGTCCTGTAGCACTCGTCGAGACCGGGTGCCCATCTCACCGAGGACTGTCCGCATTGCGCGGGCTGTATCCTCCTTGGCGGCCTGGCCGCCCTCGAAGTTCACGTACAGGCAGCGGTACTCCCCCTCGGAGTTAAGGCGATCTTGGAGGGCTAGCAAGATTGAGGTCTTGCCCGTTTGGCGCGGCGCGTGCAGGACGAAATACTTCTTCCGTGCGACCAGCGCAAGGATCTCCGCAAGGTTCACTCGACCCAGCGGATCGATGCAATAATGCTCCGCTGGATCCATCGGACCTTCGGTGTTGAAGTAGCGCACGGCGATTCCAGTATGGCACGCACTTGCGTGAGGGTTTCGAGCCAACCGCGAGGTCGCCTTGAGCCTCGGAGCCTAGACTTTCGTTGGCCGTCAGCAGGCGGTCCTGCAAGCTGATCGCGATGGTGGCAGGCGACAAAGATCGGATTCTGGATCCTGATCGCCAGGAAGGGCAAGTATCAAGATGGCCGGGTATGGACTGCCTGTCCGTCACTCTGGATGGTGAGCGGAGCGGCCAACGAGGCATGATGCCAAACTTCCCAATCTTGGTGGCTGTAGCCACCGCGGACGCTGAGCCTGCCAATGCAGCCAAGGTTAGCCGCGCTCCCCGCTGGTCTGGACCGGCACATCGTGCGACTGCTCACGACCACCCTCAGCGACCAGCGCCTGAGACCTCGCCACATCGCTGACATCCAAGAGATTGTCACCAGGCTGGCACTGCTTAACACCGGATTGCCTGGCGCTGCCTGCGAGAAACTGCGCGGGCCGACCCTAATGGTAGTGGGCAAGTCCTTGTGGCGACGCACCTACTGAGGAGACTCAATCGGTTCCGCATTCTGGCTCAACCCGCCCGTCAAGGCCCGGGCGGGCCAGACCCGGCCGACGGCTCTCTGCGGCAGCTTGGGCCGCTGCGCTTGCGACGAGTCTGGACTGTGGAAGGGCACCATTGAACGCACCGTTCATTGGGCCTTTGTCAGCAGATCAGTGACCATCCGGCCAAATTCCGGCCGAGAACGGCAACACGTACACCGTCACGATCGGCGACGACGGCACGTTCGCCGCCGAGTACGTCGTTCCGCCGGCCCTGAGCGTCCCGCTGGGATCCTCCGGCTCGGCCGTCGACGTGGTCCGCAACGAGGACGGCACGTACTCGGCCGACGGCGAGGTGATCACCGCCGAGACGACGGTGACCGCCGCGAACGGCAACGTCTACCGCGCGGTCCTGTCGCCGGAGGGCATCCCCGTCGGCGTGATGCACGTCGCCGCCATGCAGGACGTGATGCTGGGCGATCTCGGTGGCAGCGTCACCCTGACCCAGGCAGAGGACATGTCCTGGTGGTACGGCGAGACGGCCGTTGCGAGCGGCTACGTGCATACCGCCGCGAACGGCAACATGTACGCGCTGACGCTGGACTCCGAAGGCATGTGGTCGGCGATGTACCAGCAGGTCGAGGTCACGGTGGCTCTCGGCACGCAGGAATCGATCACGCTAGCGCGCGCCGAGGACATGTCTTGGTGGCTGGGCTCGGAGGCGGTCGACGTGGCCAGCGAGGTGATGTCGGACAACGGCAACACCTACACCCTGTGGTACACCGACGGCGTGTGGTCGGCTCGTTTCGAGCCCGAATCGATGATGATCGCGAGCACCGGCCTGGTCGCCATGACGCGCGAGGCCGATGACATGTACGATGTCGGCGACAGCACCCTGGCCGCGAGCGGCGTGGGCGATGTCACGGACGGCGACGCCATGTACCACGTTTGGATGCAAGACGGCGCGCTCGTGGGCGCCCGCTTCGACAAGGCCATCGATACCGACACCGACCACGGGAGCGATGATCTGACCGGCAATGCGGGTTTGCCGTTCCTGAGCGCCAACGATCCAGACACGCCGGGAAACGAGTTGCGGACGCATCTCGTCGTGACGGGCGACGACAACGCGGGCAGGGGCATGTTCTCGATGGGAGCCCTGCTAGGCAGCGGAATGGCGAGCGACGAGGGCATGCGCTGGGTTGACAAAGCCGTGGAGGAGATCGAAGACGTCCAAGCCTACGTCTCCGCCGTACTCGCCCTCGACACCCCGCTGGCCAACTTACCCACGGTTCTCGAAGCCCAGTGGACCAGACTGGAAAAGGCGCTGGACGATATCTTCGGCACCACCAGCGATGCTGATCCGGATACCGCCACCGTCACTTCGGCCGTCAGGACGACCGCACCCCGCGAGGAGGATATCCTCGCCGACATCGCCGACATCCTCGACGCGCTATCGAGCGAGTCCAGCTTCGTGGCGGCGACCGCCGCGGACGGCGGCGGGGTGTTCGAAAGCCAGGAGCTGGGCACCGACAAGGCGGCCGACGCCTTCAACCGCCTGACGTGGAGCGCCGATGCAACGCTGGGCGTGACCGGCAGCACCCGCTACGGTACGGCGTATCGGAAGAAGTCCGCCAACGCCACGAGCAATCCGGAAAGGGACAAATATGGGGCGTTCTCTTACTCGACGATGAACCAGACCGTGCGGACCGCGGACGCGGCCGCCGTTTCGCTGACGGGGATCGCCACCTACTCGGGCGGGACCCGGGCGGTGAGCGGGTCGGGGAAACCGTACTCGGGCATGATGGACCTGCAGGTGCGCTTCAATACCAACACGGTCAGTGGTGTGGTGACCGGCCTAGAAGACGCAGACGGTGCTGCGTGGCGGCACAACTTCGCCGATGTAAGCCAGATTGTCCTCGGCGATGCGGATTTGCGGCGGAACGCCACGTGGGTCAAGGGCCGCACTAACGACGCCACGGTATTCTACACGCGTGACTCGGGGATACTGCGGCCGGTCCCCAACATCATGAACACGTTCGCCGGCATCCTGCTAGGCCAAGGTGCTGACGCTGGCAGCGAGGCGAACGGCGTGTGGTCTGTCGGAGCACCGGATACCACGGGCTACCTGACGGGCGGCTTCGGCGTGGTGCACGTCGGAGACGCGGCCCAGCCGACACCGTCCGGGGACGACGGCACGGCGGCAGCCGCGAAGCTGACCACGACTAGGGATCCCACCGCAGACACCAACATGGCCATGGCGTTGATCGCGGACGGCGAGCTGAAAGTGACGGGGCGGAAATTCGGCTGGGCCGGCCGCGAAGGCACGACAGCCCCCACCTACCGAGCACTTGGCGCGGATGGCGACGAAACGAAGATCACCGCGACTTTTGACTTGGCGACGCTGGCGGGGAAAGACGGCGCGGCAGAAACGGTTAACGGCGACAAGTGGGTCGACAGCGTGATCGCGATCCTGACGAGAGAGCGCGACCTGCTGTCAACCCTGCAGGGCCTGAAGTCGATCGACACGACAGAGGCCAAGGAGGGCGCCTGGCAGAGGGTGCAGGACGCGCTGCAGTTCAACCTGTTCGGTGAAACCGGGCAGCTCCCGACGAAGTTCGACGTCCTGTACTCCCCTTCGGAGACAGATGACACTGCTGCGGCTCTGGAATCGGAAGCGGACGCGATTGACCTGATCGACCGCGCATTGGACGCGCTTTCGAGCAACGCCAAGCTGGAAGCGGCCCTGCGCCCGGACGGGACGGGGGTCTTCAACCACTACAACACCGACGACGGCACCGGAGACTACATCAAATATGACGCCGGCCAAAGGCGCTGGGAGTTCTTCAACGGCGACGTCGCGGGCACCGGTCGCACTATTGGCAACTTCCGTGGCGAGAGGGAGTACAAGGTGATCGCGGCGATGGGGACGACGGATTTCACGCGCTTCGGAATCTGGCGGCGCGAGGACACTTCGAGCGCCCGGCGGAACGACGATGAAGCCCCCCGTACGGACCAAATTCGCACCCACGGCGGTCCGGGCGCGTTTGCCTACAGCCCGCTGGATGCGACGCATGTCGGCACGTTGGATAACCTGAGCTTCCCGGCCGGGGGCAGCGCGCGATACACGGGCGAGACGGTCGCGTATCAATTGACGACGATCCTCACCGGGACGGCGCAAGTGGACGTGAGTTGGATGGCTCCCGCCGACGTGGACGCGGGTACGACGGTTGGCACGATGGCGCTGACGATCAGCGGTTTGGCGTCCGCGGTCGGCGACCCGCTGGCGCACGGCGGGAATACTACTGACACGACCGGCAACGAGATCGCGGATATCGTGTTCGGATCTGCAAATATTAGGGTGGGCGAAACGGGAGCGTACGCCAACAACCTGATCGTCGGCACACCCGGAGAGGCGGATGAAGGCAACGTCAACTCCTACACCGAAATAGCTGCCGTGGGCCGATACCGTCGGGCCGATGCCGGCGACGACATCCCCGCATCTGGTGCCACTCAGACCGTCAAGGCGCTCTTCGTGGGCCAGGGCGTGGACGGACCGCTCGGCGTGATCGGAACGTGGACCTTGGACCACGATGAAGTTGGTCGTATCGTCGCCGAAGGGGACCACGCGGTCGATCTAGTGGGCGTGCCTATCGTCGGCGCGTTTGGAGCCCAGATTCCTTAGACTCGGCAAGCTTCGCCGAAAGCAACCTACCAGGGGGAGCGGGCAACCGCTCCCCCTTTCTCGTGGTGTGCCCGGCATGTTCGGCAACTTGAGGGTGAGAGTCCGTTGGACAGTCTGATGAAGGTGAAGTCCTAGCGCGGCGCAAGGGCGTCGTCGCGAGGCGGGGTCTGAAGGAGGCGTGGAGCAAAGGCGCGAGCCGATGAACAACAACCGGATACGAGGCATACGGCGTCGGACGAGTCGGCAAGCGACGACGCAATCCAGATCCATATAGGCCGCTGGGTGCAAATCCGGCGGTTGTGCGTTGAAGGCTGTCGAACTTACCTCGGGAGATCTGCCGTCCGCGCGAGAGTTCGGGCTGAAGGGGGAGTGATCCGAGCTGAGCGGACGGCATAAGTTAGCAGAGGGCATGGTAGGCCCGCCAGTGTCGAGGGCTTGGACGAACGGAGTAGCAAGAAGAACGGCGTCCCTCGTGAGCGAAGAGCGGCACAAGATCCAGCTAGTGCAGGCCTTTGCGGAGGAGGGGAGGGGTGAAGCCCCGGAAATCGCGGGGGAAGGGACCGCACCACGCTCGGCGGGATGTCAGGACGAACGTCCGGCTATTCGGCAATGGATGAACCGTTCGAACCGCTGTATGCGGACCCGTGCTTACGGTAGCGTGGGAAGGCTGAAGCCGCGAGGCTTCCCTTATCTCGATACTGTGTCGACTATGCCCGGCACCAAAGTTAAGGGGGAGCGGGTACCCGCTCCCCCGGTCAGTTCTGCGCTGCCCCTAGGCAGCGGTCCGAGTCAGTTGCTCTACGGCCGCTCGGCGCCGTATGCTCCGTTGAGCGGCTGAGTGCCGGCGGCATTGCCGAATCCGCTGTTGAATCCGTACCGGCCGATCACGGCGAGCGGCCCGTCCGAGGTGCTGCCCACGAACACGCCGTCGTGCAGGTTCACTTCCTGAGTGCCCCGCTCGGCATTGCGGTCCATGTACCTGACGCTCACGTCTGGCGTAGCACCAGCCGCTAGTCCGAAGTCCAGGGTATGGTCGGGATTGTCGCCACCAGTCTCGGTCGTGAATTCGAGAGCTGGGAAGACCAAGTCTCTCACCGGGTCACCATCATGCGTCAGGTGGTCGCCGTTCCCCGTATTTTCCAAGTTGCTGAGCTCCGTCGTGACCGTGCCGCCGACCGTACCCGCTTCGTTGCCCCATCTGACTGAGATAGAAACGTCGCCTTCGTAGACCGTGTTGTTGTTGACGAACGCTACCGTCTTGCCCGTGTAGGTGGCTGTCTCGCCATTGGGGAAAGCAGGCGAAAGGGTGGAATCCACCTCCGCCTTCGGCAGGGGGCTGTAGGCGAACGCCTCCACCTGGCCCCAGTTCCAGGTGGCCCCACCGTCGTGGGACGCGTTCCGGTTGTCCCGCACTCGCCACACGCCGAACCGCGTGTAGTCCGTGCTCCCGAAGGTGGCATACATCTGCGAGTCGACCTGTCCCCAGATTTCATGCGGCGGGCGCGCGACAAACGCAGTCGCGGGGTCGCCTTCCACCGCAGGGTCACCTGGCTCCACGAAGAGGCCGTCTTCGTCAGGGTCAAGAGCCGCTTCCAGGTTGTCCCCGCTCGACAGTGCGCTGATGATGTGGTCCACGGTTCTCAACGGGTTCCTGAGGTCCTCGTATCTGCCGCCGACCTGCTCGGGAAGCCGGCCAGAGAAGGCTGTCGCACCGTCCCCTGCGTTGATTCTGTTACTGTTCGGCTCGAACAACACATAGGTAAGCAGAATCTCTTGGATTCTTTGCCAGCGCCCTCTTGCCTGATCCACGAAATCGTCGCCGAAATCGATCAGTGAGGCCAGCTTGTCGCGCTCGCCCTCGATCATCTCCCGCGCCATGTCCACCCAAGTGCCGCCTGTCTGGTTGGACGACTTCCACGCCCTGTCCGCTAGGGCTGTCAGGTCGAATTCGTACTTCCGGTTCGCGTTGTCTTCCTCCACCTCAGAGGTTCTAGGGTTGTCGGCATCTGCCCGGGCCCACTGCCAGGTTGTGCTGGCGTCTAGGGAGCCTAGGGCGCTGTCCCCTTGTCTCTCCCAGGCGTTCTTCGGCACGGTGACCGTCAGCTTGCCGTCGCGCAGCGACGTGTTCAAGGCGTCCCCCTCTGCGTTGCGCGTTACAAGCACCGTGTCCGTGCCCGTGACGTCAACTACACTGGGACCCCGGTCCGGCTCGTCCTCCGTGCGCTCGGCACCGAAGCCTCCCGCCAGATAGGTGCTGCTTCCGGGGTTGGTGCCGATCGACCACGTGCCGACCGCCTGGTTGCCCGCATTCGCGCCGTTGCCTCCCAGCAGGGTGCCTTCGAACGTGGCGGCAGCAATCTCGTTCGGCGTGGAACTTCCCGCCCGCAGCCCGTATGTGAGCGTTGCTTCGGTGTCGGCTTTAGTGGTCCATTTTGTGGTGGCGCCAGTAATGTCTCCAGTCGGCAGCACGATGCTCTCCACCTCGTCGAAGAAGTACCTCCACGGGTTTCCGTCAGTGTCTGTCAGGTTCGTGATGAGACCGTCCACCTCCGCGTTGCTGAACCGGACGCGGATGTTGATGTCTCCCTCGTAGTTCATGCCATCTTGGTCGACCGCCAAGGTCGCGCCTTCGTAGAGCGCGTTGCCTGTGTGCTGGACGAACCGGTGGCGGTCCGTGTCCGCCGTCACGCCGAACGCGAATGCGCCGAGTTGGCCACCGTCGTTCGGGTCGGTGTCGTAGGTGTACTCCGCGTCCTCTAGGGCGTTGCCCCGCTGCTTGCGCGAGATCGTGCCGAATCGCGTCTGACCCACCACGCCATAGGTCACTGTCGCCTCCGAGGAGGTGGCGTCAAAGATCTCCGCTGCTGTCATCGCCTTCGGATTTACGTCTTCGGACACGCCGTCTACATCCAGCGCGGCCGCCAGCCCGTCGACGCTCGACAGCGCCGTGATGAGCTTTCCGATCTGCTCCAGGGCGTCGTCCGCCTCCGGCTCGCTGCTGATGTCCTCAGCGCCGAACACATTCTCCAGAACTCCGCTCACGTTTGTCCTGCGGTTCCCGGTGTCGGCAGTGCCCCAGAGGCGGTCGACCTGCTCCTGGTGCTGGCTGTCAGCCAATGCCTCGAGGATGGCTTCGATCTGGTCGCGGATGCCTTCGAGATCCTCCCTCGCCTTGGCTACTATGTTCTTGCCCATGGTCTGGGACACGCCATCGTCGAGCAGGTCGCCGAACGCGTAGTGGTCATTCTGTCCGCCGAGCGTCAGCGCCGTGAAGGCCTCGTTGACGTCCTCGGTGTCGTCCTCGTCACGTCTGATGATGGCGACGCGGCTGGCGTCATTCGTGTGGTCGACCAAGAGGTTCACGTCCCCTATCCTGAGGGCCGAGGCATATTCGATCGTCACATTGTCTAGCCTGGTGCCCATCAGCTTGCCGTCCGACATCGTGACGCGGTAGCTACCCATCGAGGTGTCGATGTCGGTGCCCAAGGCCGGCAGGGTGCCTGGCAGGTCCGCCCCGTCCACGTCGTAGCCGGACTGGTCCTCCTTTGTCATCGCCACCAGACCCGTGCCCTCGATCATCATCGACTCCGGCTCGAAACGAGCCGACCACACCCCATCGGTGTACCACAGCGTGTACGTGTTGCCGCTGTCGGACATCACCTCCGAGCCGACATCGACCGCCTCCGAGCCGAGCCACCAGCTCATGTCCTCGGCGCGGAGCAGCGTGATCGAGCCCTGCGTGCCGAGATCCACCATGACCTCGACCTGCTGGTACATCGCCGACCACATGCCTTCGGAGTCCAGCGTCAGCGCGTACATGTTGCCGTTCGCGGCGGTATGCACGTAGCCGCTCGCAACGGCGGTCTCGCCGTACCACCAAGACATGTCCTCTGCCTGGGTCAGGGTGACGCTGCCACCGAGATCGCCCAGCATCACGTCCTGCATGGCGGCGACGTGCATCACGCCGACGGGGATGCCCTCCGGCGACAGGACCGCGCGGTAGACGTTGCCGTTGGCGGCGGTCACCATCGTCTCGGCGGTGATCACCTCGCCGTTGGCCGAGTACGTGCCGTCCTCGTTCCTGACGACGTCGACGGCCGAGCCGGAGGATCCCAGCGGGACGCTCAGGGCCGGCGGAACGACGTACTCGGCGCTGAACGTGCCGTCGTCGCCGATCGTGACGGTGTACGTGTTGCCGTTCTCGGCGGGAATCTTGCTGATCAGCTCACTCGCCATCAGGCGAATCAGCTTTGCAATTTCGGGCGTAGCGGAGGTAACTTGCTGATCAACCGGTCTGGCGCTTAGGGCAGTCGCCTAGATGTGTAGACTAGTGGAAGACCACGGATGTCTGATGAATCCACAAACGGCCTGCATCTGCCGAACTTGTCGATCAGCAATTTCCGAGGCATCGACGCCCTATCGATCAAGCGACTTGGTCGCGTTACCTTGCTCGGCGGCCGAAACGGTGTGGGCAAAACGACCGTCCTTGAGGCGGTGAGAACCTACGCCGCGCGGGGAAGTCTAAACACGTTGCACGAATTGCTGGACAAGCGTGAGGAATTCGTAGCGGAGAGCGACGAAGATCACGATCCGGTCGTAGCTCCGGACTATGCCTCCCTGTTTCACGGCCGGACGGCCGTGCGGGAAAGACCTGTCATCATTGGCCCAAGCTCGGGCACCGACGACCTTCGCATCGAGGTGTCCACTTCGGCCGACATGTCACCGGAGCAAAGAGAACTGTTCGTCGATCCTTCCACGGAGGCCGATGTGCGAGCCATAAAGGTCGTGTTCCGCCACGATACAAGGCTGCTTCCGTGGTTGCCGGGCATTAGCGATGCGCGGACTATTTGGTCACGACGCAATTACGCCCGGAGCGTGCAACGCAGTCGGTTCGACGAGGGGAAGTTGCAGGTCATCGACTGCGAGTCTCTGGGACCTGGACTGCCAAGCAACAAGACGCTCGCCCGCTTCTGGGACAGAGTAACTCTCACCGATGAAGAAAGCCTCGCGATAGAGGCTTTGGGCCTGACGGGTGACGGCATCGAGCGCATTGCCGTGGTCGGCGATGAGGACCCTCGCAGCCGCGTGATCGGACGCCGAGTGGTCGTAAAGCTGCGTGAACATCCGCGCCCTGTTCCCTTGAAGAGCCTTGGCGACGGCGTCACGCGCCTGTTCTCCGCTGCACTCGCCCTGGCCAATAGCCACGATGGATTCTTGGTCGTCGACGAAGCGGAGAACGGCATCCACTACTCTGTGCAGCGAGACTTCTGGCACATGATCCTGCGTGCCGCGGACCAGTACAACGTGCAAGTCTTGGCAACCACCCATAGCCGCGACTGCGTGACTGGTTTCGCGCGGGCAGCGATGGAATCCGACCGCGTGTTGGGCGTCTATTTGCGGTTAGAACGCGTTGGCGACCAAGTGCGGGCGATCGAGTACACGGAGAACGAGCTCGCAACGGTGGCAGACCAAGGGATCGAGGTCAGATAGCCAGCATGGTCGAAGAGCTTCCTCCCAATCGGCTCCTGCTTGTTGAGGGTGCAGACGACCTTCACGTGGTACGACATATTCGTAATCGTCAGTCGGACATGCCGGAATTCGACATCAGCGACAAGAATGGCTTCCCGAACCTCAAGGCCGCAATCAGTCCCGAGTTCAAGGCTCCCGGAAGAAGAGCACTTGGCATTCTGGTGGATGCCAACGACGACTTCGACGCACGCTGGCAAGCGATAGCCCATCAGTTGCGGCAGGCCGGTGTCAGCCCTCCAACCCACGTGACGCCCGCAGGCACTATCGTTCTTAGCGAGCCGCGAGTGGGTGTCTGGTTGATGCCCGACAACAGTTCACCTGGCGAACTCGAAGACTTCATACAGAGACTGATGCCGGTCGGCGATCCAGTCTGGCCCAGGGCGCAGCGCTTCATAGACGACATCCCCACACTGGACCGCAAGTTTGCGACGGGCAAGACCCTGCGCGCCGAGATCCACGCTTGGCTGGCCACGCGGGCCGAGCCGCGGAAGATGGGTGCAGCCATCGCCGCCGGCGACCTAAACACGACAGACCCGCTCGCAAACCGGTTTGCAGATTGGCTTCGCCGGCTATTCGCCTGATTCTCCGCCTTACTGCCTGGCGGTCGTTCCGCCCGTGACGGCGGTTCTCGGGCTCGGCCCGAGGACTCGAGGAGCGGACGCCCCCGCCAGCGAGCTGTTGTTGAATTGGGACGAGCCTGTTGCTGGCGTGCAGGCTGCCGTCTTGTCAGCTGTTGGATGTGCTGAACTGTTCCCCGCCTCAATTCCCCGGTGCAGTCAGAGAGAGACCAAGACTAGCGCTTCCTTCGCCTCGTCAATGGCGTCGGCGGGGATGGGCTGCGATCGGTCGCGACCAGTCTCAGCGCCGAAGCAGGCATAGTAGGCCAGGGCATTGACCAGCCATGGCTGACCACAGGTCAGCGCCCAGATGCGCTCTGCGGCACCGGACTCGAAGGCTTGGCCGCGCTCGGCAGTGTGCTGGGCTAGCAGGTCTCACACCTCGGCCTCGGCGAAGTCGCCTAGGCGTAGCGACTCAGCCTTGATATTGAAGGCACTTCCGCCCTTGACGTGCGCCCCTGCACGGCTGGAATAGATTTGATAATCGCGCACGTCGCGCCCGCCACATAGGACGACACTCTGCGGGAATCGGTGCGGGCGCCGGTCGTATTGGGAGCGCAGTTGTCGGAGCACCGAGATCAGCGTGTCCCCGACCAGCGCGTCAACCTCGTCGATCAGCAGCACGAGCGGCTTCGGACTTGCAGCCGACCAGCACACCAGCGTCTCGCTGAACGCCCCGTCCTGGCCGTACTTCTGCAGCTAATCCGACATCGTCCTTTCCACGAAGTCGTCCTGCAATACGTCAAGAGCCCGGGATGCCAAGCTCCCAAGCAGCGTCTGCATCGCTCGGGCAGTGTCTTCCTTGGCGGCTTGCCCAGCCTCCACGTTCACGCACAAGCAGCGGTATTGCGCCTCTGCATTGAGGCGATTCTGGAGGGCCAGCAAGGTCGAGGTCTTGCCCGTCTGGCGCGGCGCGTGCAGGACGAAGTACCTCCTGTCGGCGATGAGTTCGAGGATTTCGTCTAGGGCGACTCGGCTTAGCGGCGGGATGCAGTAGTGGCGCTCCGCGTCAACCGGGCCTTCCCTGTTGAACTTGCGCACGGCGGCTTGAGTATGGCACCCAGTGACCTCAAGCGTTGGGAGCGGCTAGCGCTCGGCCCGCAGTGTTCGCCGGAAGTAGGTGCAAGGCACGAGTACGCACTTGCTTGCCATGAACCGTGCCGACCTGAAGGGTGCCTGGATGGGATCCCAAGATCGATCGCGCTATTCTCGATCGGTCTCGAGAAGTGGAGCACCAGCTGCCGGCCGTTGACATCGAGCTGGGCGGTTGCCGCTTGGAGCCAGCCTTGGGTGGCACGGCGGTCCCGCCGTGCAAGCAGCCAATTGCGAGCCGGCGAAGAGCTAGGTTCCAAGACCTGTCGGATGGCTGGCCGACCGGGGCCGGTCCGGACGACGCTGTTGCATATAGTGCTGGAGTGTCCACGACCCCTATCGAAGTGGCGCTGGCAAGGGTGAAGTTCAACCCTCAGCCGAGCAGGTACGAAGCACTCAGGAGGGATCGCTCATTCACTGAAAGTCCTTCTGATCGTCTAAGCGAAGCAACTCCCCGCCGGGATCTGACCAAACGCCTTCGAATGGGTCGCCCAATTGGTCGGCCCGATAGAGGAATAGGTGTCCTTATCCCAGAGCGAGGCCAGATCGGCCGAGAACATGCCGTCGTCACTGATCATGACGGTGTACATATTGCCATCCTCGGCCGGAATCTTGCTGATCGGCTCACGAGTGCCCAATGGAAGGCGCGTACGAGGGATTTTGGACCGGGGACAGCAGCACGCAGGTGTTGGGTCCAGGTGATTCCTTACCCGCGCCGGGTCCAGTCGTGGGATGAGTGATCGTGCCGCCGGATCGGGCCAGGCGGCGGTCCGATCACGAATTGGGGTCTCCAAACCCAAGCCCGCTCCTGCGGCCTGTGACGCTACCCGCGGGCAGGATCGATGAGCTCGGTGATGCCGTGCTTAGGATGCTGAGCACGCCCGGCCAGTCATGGAACGCAATCGCCTTGTCGTGACCTTCATCCTTCACCGAGCTTTGCCTAGCGCAATAGATCCGCACATCAACCGGGCAGGCATGGAGTCGATTGTCATGCTTCTGAGATTCGATCAGAGCGATCATGGGCTGCTCTCCAGTCACCCACTCAAGGTTGATTCGCTCGATTGCAGCAACCGGACATCTGACCGTCCAAGGTTCGAACGATCGCGACCCTGAGAGCAGGGCTAGAGCCCCCAAAGCGTGATCGGACGCCCGCCCATCTCCGGATCCTTGCGGTATAGCCGCTGCTCCCACGACAGGCCCGGGCGCAGGTCGAAGATCACCAAGTGCCCGGATTCCGCCCCAACCCGGTCCATGTATGCGGCCGTTTGTTCCAGACCCTCACGGACCAAGCGTTCCAAGCCAGCCTTCGCTGTGCGCACCTTGCACTCGATGACGTATTTGCCGATGCACAATTGGCCGTCCGGCTTGACCTGGCGCCATTCAACCAGCAGGTCGCTGCGCCCGCGGCCCACCGCGTACTCCCGCCCGATCCGCCCCCCGCTGTTCACCACCCTCTGCAGGTAGGCGTGTAGCACCAGCTGCGGGCCCGCCTCCGCGTGCCCGTAGCGCTCCACCCAAGACTCGGCGTGCTCGCGGAAATAGTCTTGGAAGGCACCCAGCAGCCTGTCCATATCCAAGCTGCCATCGGCCTTGACGTACCAAGCTGGATCGACCGATCCCGCCATGGTTGCCTCCAATGGTAGGGTCAACTCGCGCGGAATAACTTCGGCGTAGATTGGATTCGCCATACGCACCGGATAATCGGAGGCTACCAGTCCAAGGTCGCGCACGTATTCCAAGTCGCGAACCGCCCAGGAATACTCGCTTGATCCGGCTAGCATTGGCAGGATCACGCGTCGCACCCGCTCTTCGCTGAGCGTGTGGGCGAGCTGGTCGAGGTGTGTGACCCGCCTGAGAATTAGCGCTTCCCTCGCCTCGTCGATGGCGTCGGCTGGGATCGGTCGCGATTGGTCGCGACTAGTCTCAGCACGGAAGCAGGCCTGGTAGGCTAGGGCGTTGACCAGCCACGGCTGGCCGCAGGTGAGCGCCCAGATGCGTGCGACGGCACCAGACTCGAAGGCTTGGCCGCGCTCGGCAGTGTACTGGGCTAGCAGGTCCCGCACATCGGCCTCAGCGAAATCGCCTAGGCGCAGCGACTCGGCCTTGATGTTGAAGCCACTTCCGCCCTTGATGTGCGTCCCTTCCCGGCTGGAATAGATCTGATAGTCGCGCACATCGCGGACTCCGCACAGGATGACGCTCTGCGGGAAATGGCTCGGACGGCGGTCGTAATTCGCTCGTAGCTGGCGCAGGACGGAGATCAGCGAGTCGCCCACGAGCGTGTCGATCTCGTCGATCAGCAGCACCAGCGGCTTCGGGCTTGCGGCGGACCAGCGCACGAGCGCCTCTCCGAGCACCCCGTCGGGGCCCTCGCTCTGCATGTATGCGGCCCGCACCCGGTCCACAAAGTCGTCCTGCAGGATGTCACGCGACCGGGAAGCCAACTGCCCGAGCAACGCCTGCATCGCTCGAGAGGTGTCCTCTTTGGCGGCTTGGCCCGCCTCCACGTTCACGTACAAGCAGCGGTATTGCCCCGCTGCATTGAGACGATCCTGGAGGGCTAGCAAGACCGAGGTCTTGCCCGTTTGGCGCGGCGCGTGCAGGACGAAATACTTCTTCCGTGCGACCAGCGCAAGGAGCTCCGCAAGGTTCACTCGACCCAGCGGATCGATGCAATAATGCTCCGCTGGATCCATCGGACCTTCGGTGTTGAAGTAGCGCACGGCGGTTCCAGTATGGCACGCACTTGCGTGAGGGTTTCGAGCCAACCGCTAGGTCGCCTTGAGCCTCGGAGCCCAGACTTTCGTTGGCCGTCAGCAGGCGGTCCTCCAAGCTGGTCGTGATGGTGGCAGGCGACAAAGATCGGATACTGGATCCTGATCGCCATGAAGGGCGAGTATCAAGATGGCCGGGTATGGACTGCCTGTCCGTCACTCTGGGTGGTGAGCGGAACGGCCAACGAGAGATCATGCCAAGCTTCCCAATCTTGGTGGCTGTAGCCACCGCGGACGCTGAGCCTGCCAATGCAGCCAAGATTAGCCGCCCTCCCCGCTGGTCTGGACCGGCACACCGTGCGAATGCTCACGACCACCCTCAGCGACCAGCGCCTGAGACATCGCCACACCGCTGACATCCAAGAGATTGTCACCAGGCCGGCACTGCTTAACCCTAGTTCGCCATTTTGTGACTTAGAAATTTCGTAAGTCATTGAAAAGAAACGTATCGACCGGCGACTTTCGGCCCACTTGGCACTACATTTTGTGAGAATTCGTCAGTCTGCCTTGCGGATCTGCTGGCGATGCGCCTTCGGCTCCAATCCGGCCGCTTGGGCGATCTCGTAGGCGGCCGCTCCCGGGCGCACATCCTGGCGGCTGCACAACGGCTGGCCGTCCGCAGACTGCACCGTCGTCGTTACCCGCACCCAGTTTGCCAGCCGGTCCCGGATCGATTGCCAGCTCAGATGCACGCCGCGCGCCTTCAGCCGCGTGCGCGCCAGATGCACCGCGTGGTAGGCCAGCACCGCCACGAACAGATGCGTCGACACGCGCCGGTCGAGATGGTGCCAGATCGGGCGCAACCCCAGTTCCGACTTCAGCGAGCGGAAGGTTGCCTCCACCTCGGTCAGCTCCCAGTACGCACGCAGCATGCGTTCCGTGTCCCAGTCCACATGACTGGTCCCCAACAGGTAGGCCCCGGCCGCCTCGTCGGTTGCCGCGTGCTGCGGCTCGCGACTGAAACGCACGGCGCAAGCCTTGCCCGACTGCCCCGCAACGACCTCCACACTGTACTGCGCCGAGACCTGCTTGTGCTGCTCGACCAGCCGCCCGACCTTGCGCTGCACCTGCTCCAAGCGCTTCATGCAGCGGGGTTTCGACAGCCCCTCGTGCAGCTGTTGCACAGCCCCCTCGAATCGCTCCCGGTGCCGCCGCAGAATCGACTCCGCCGTCAGCAAGCGCCCCAAAATGCTGTTCGCCCCAAGCATTGAATTTGCCTGGGCGCGGGGCAACCGGCGTTCCTGCCGCGATTGGCAGCAGATACAATCACGGAAATGGACGGATTTGACAGGAACCGCTTGGTGCAACTCGCAAACCGCGTTCCGGATGAAGCGATTCCAGCAGCAACGCACTACCTTGAGTACTTGGCCGATCGGGGAGATCCGTTCGTTCGGCACTTGTTTGAGGCTCCTTATGAGGGCGAGGATCTTAGCGAGGCTGGGCAGCGCCTCCTAGACCCAACTTCCACGGTGCAAGAATGTGCCGTGTAATGAGTCCCGAGGGATTGTCGTTGACTAGAAGTCATTGTCATGGAATGGGTTAGATCTCCGAAGCGCTGAAGGTTCCCCGCTTTTCCGACGGCTTTCCGCGGGGTTTCAAACCTACTCTTGGTGACTAGGTTCCGGCTCCTCGCCCCAGTCCGTTTCCAAGGCCGGGGCCGCGTGCGGCTGGATTCCCAGCAATTCAAACGCCCGCTTCTGGAGCGGCTCGAGCGCGCTCAGCACCGGCACCCGGTGCTCCGGCGCCGCCTCCAGCCGCAGTTCCATCGCCGTCAGCGACGACAGGCTCCCCAGCAAGTCCGGGAAGCTCTGCAGCGGCAGGCCCTCCTGCGTGGACCGCCGCGTGCGGTCCTTGGCCTTCGCTGCCTCCGACCGCTCCCGCGGGCTGACCGGCCCCCCGGGCAGCTTCTCCCGCTCATCCGCGAACAGCAGCGGTGCCAGCCGCTGCCGCATGTGCCACTCCACGTAGTAAGCCAGCATGCACAGCAGCAGGTGCGCCCGCACCCGCCGTTCCTTCCAGTGGAACACCGGGCGCACCGCCAGCAGCGACTTCATCGAGCGGAACGCACGCTCGACCCGCGCCAGGCTCTTGTACGCCGCCACCGTCTCGCGGTCCCCCAGCGCCTCCTGCTCGAGGCTCGTGCGGATCACGTAAATCCCGTCCAGACGCGCCTCGTTCTGGATCGACGCGTCCTTGCGCCGCGACGAAAACGCCCCCGTGTCCTCCTCAAACGTCCACTCGAAGTGCTTGCCCATCTTGCGCCGCCGCAGCCCGCCCAGGCGCCGGTTGAACTCGTCCCGGTCGTACTTGCCAGCCGTGTAGCGCACCGCCAGGTGAGCCGCCTCCTGCTCGGTCGCCCGCAGCAGCTCCTCGCGCTTGCGCCGCCGCTCGGCCGCCACCAGCGGGTTGAAGCACACCAGCAGGCGCTCGCCGGGAAAATCGTCGCCCGTCACGCTGGCCAGACCCCAGCTGTCGAACAGGCCGGGCTGGATCACATCTGCATCCGCCAGCCGCCGGATGGTGTCGTTGCGCAGGGCAGAGATCCAGTCCAAGCCGGCTGGCTTGAGGTCTGCGTCGATGCGCGTCTGGGCGATCATGCCACGGTCTCCGACCAAGGCGATGCGGCGCAGGCCGAAACGCTTGCGCAGGGCGTGCACTTGGTCGGCGAGGGTGGCCGGATCGGCGGTGTTGCCGGCGAAGGCCTGCACGGCGATCGGGCAGCCGTCGGGGCTGCACAGCAGGCCGTAGACGATCTGGGGCCGGTCGCCGCGGTGGTCGCGGGAGTAGCCGCGGGCGGCAAGTTCGCAGCGCGCGCCTTCCAAGTACGACGAGCTCACGTCGTAGAGGGCGAGAGGTGCGCCCTTGAGGTGCGCCGCGGCGAGCTGGCGCTCGATGTCGTGCTGGCGTGGGGCAAGCCAGTCCATGGCGGCGTAGAGGTCGTCAGCGGAGGCGTTGCGGACATCGAGCAAGGCCGCGAGGGTGGACTGGCCGGTGGGGCCAAGTTCGCGTTCGACGCGCAGCTTGGAGCCGGGGCGCAACAGGCGGGCAGCAATCATGGCCAGCACGAGGGAACGGGAGCGGCAGGGCTGGCGGCACAGGCGGCGGTCGAGGCGGAGGTGGCGGATGACGCCGAGGATGGCGCTGACGGCGCCGTGCTGGCGGGCCGGGCCGGGGAGCATTCCGGAGCCGTCTTTGCCGAGGGGGAGGCGGTTGGCGAGGGCAAGGCGGAGGAGGTCGATGAGGTTCTGGGGGAGAGCGGAGAGATTGGCGAGAGTGCGTTTCTTGACCTTGCCGTGTTCCCAGTAGGATTCGCGCAGGAGATGGCAGGGGGACTTGCGGGCGAAGGTGGAGGTGATGTGCATTGTATGACTAGGATAGCGAGACCGTTGATGGTGCTAACTGATTTTGATTAAAGCACACTAATTCTAGCTTGTCAAGCGAATCGAGCACAAATGTATGACTAGGATTCAAGGTCTTCAAGCGTGAAATTGGACCGCGGGCGGCTGGCTCGGGGCCTTGGCAATCGCGCAATGCCCTTGAAGACAAAGAAGTTAGGGGCTAAGCTCCGCGCGGGGTCCGCAAATGACCGTCTAGTTACTGGAGGGGTAAGTTGGGCCTAGACGAAGCGTACGCCGATATCGATGCTGGCCACTTGTGCGGAAATGACGAACTGAAGCGGGAGCTTGGCCTCTGAAGCGGACTATTTCTTATACTCGCTGAGCGGTCCAAGACTTGAAGCGACTTGATCCTTCGGTCAGGATGCGCATATCGAAAGCGATTGATCGCTACGCGCAGGTCCAGATCGGGGAGATCAAGCGTGTGAAACGAGCGGTGAAGAGCACATGGCGTCTCCGCGTGGGGGACTGGAGAGTGTTCTACACGTATGAATCCGTCAGCAGGACCATCGTTGTTGCTAGGGTCCTTCACCGCAGCCAAGCCTACTAGTGGCATCTCTGGGAGTCCTCCTTGGGCGGCTCGACCGCCGTTCTTCCCACGCTAGCCGTTCTCGGCCGGAATTTGGCGAGGTGGGCCCCGTGCGGCTGGGTATGGCTCAATGAACGGTGCGTGCAAGGGAGTCGCTCCACCGTCCAGCCTCGTCGCCACCGTTGGCGAGCCGTCGCAAGCGCAACCGCTTGGGCTTCCGCAGAGGGCCACCGATCGGGGCAGAACGCAGAGCCGATCGAGTTTCTCCAGTAGGCGCCTCGCCAGCAGAACTTGCCCACTTCTATGAGGGCGTGCCAGCGAAGCGACTCACAGGCAGTGTCGGCCAGTCCGGTGTAGCTCAGCAGTGGCAGCCTGACGACGATCTCTTGTTTGTCAGCGATGTGGCGAAGTCTCAGGCGCTGGTCGCTGAGGGTGGTCGTGAGCAGCCGCACGATGCGCCGCGCCGGTCCAGACCAGCGAAGTTGGCGTAACGCCCATGGCCAGCCAAGAGGCTCTTAGGAAGCTTGAGCGGAGTCAGGACGAGCGCATCAAGGCTGCGCAAGATTATCGGAAGTTCTGTTGCCGATGAACGCGTTGTGTGACCGCTTCAGGGCATCTTCCGCCGGCCATCCGGCCCCCTATGAAAATTGAACACACCGTCGGGCTACTCAACCGTTCAAACGCTTGGGAAGGGCTGGCTCAAACGCTTGATGGTCGAACCTAGATTGGTTCCTCGATCACTGATCGGCGGGCAGCGAAGGAAGCCCTGGAGGTTAGTCTGAGTCTCAGGAGTGTGACGATCCACGCCTTGGTCGTGTCAATGATTCGTAAGTTTCGGCTTGAATTCGTCGAAGCGGATGACATTCGGCACTTGTGGTCGACTCGGTATCGATTTCGCCTCCGTATCGAGAGTTTCGCTGAAGCCGGGTGGGGGACCAGTACTTGGAGGAAGGCACCTAGGACAAGACTAGCCCGACATCGGGTTCTTGGATCTGAAGGGTGCCGGGCAGGGAGTCAGGCAAGGCAGCCATCCGCTAGACTACGGGGCATGGAGCGGATGCTGCCCATCGGCGTTCAGTCCTTCCGCAAACTGCGGCAGGAAGGGCGTCACTACGTGGACAAGACGGGCTACATCCGGGATCTGCTCGGGATTGGCACACATTATTTCCTGTCCCGCCCGAGACGGTTCGGCAAGAGCTTGCTCGTTAGTACGCTCCATTCCCTGTTCGAGTGCGAGCGCGACCTGTTCGCAGGACTGGCGATCGAGCCCCATTGGGACTGGTCCGAGCCCCACCCGGTCGTCCACCTGGACCTTAGCGGAGCAGCCGTTCACGAACCTGTCACGTTGCGTCGCAGCATCTTCTCCCAATTGCGTTCGCACGAGCGCCGATCTGGCGTCGTTCTCGAAGCTCCGGACGCATCCGATCGCCTCGCGGAGCTGCTGGAAGCCCTCCACGAGCGTACCGACCGCCGGGTGGCCGTGCTGGTCGACGAGTATGACAAGCCGATCTTGGACATGCTCGAGGATCCCGAAATTGCCCGCGCCAACCGAGACTATCTGCGCGGCCTTTACTCAGTCATCAAGCGCTGTGACGAGCATGTCTGCTTCTGCTTCCTCACCGGGGTAAGCAAGTTCTCCAAGGTCAGCCTGTTCTCGGGTCTGAACAACCTCGAGGACATAACCCTCGATCCACGCTTCTCCTCCCTATGCGGCTACACCGAGGAGGACCTCGACGCGGTCTTCTCCGCCGAGTTGGAGGGGCTCGACCGCGAGCGGCTCCGGGACTGGTACAACGGTTACAGTTGGGGTGGCAGCGAGCGCATCTACAACCCCTTCGACGTGCTCCTGCTGCTCAAACAACGAGAGTTCAGGAATTGGTGGTGCGAGTCCGGCAACTCCTCATTCCTCGTCGACCTGCTGCTCGAGAAAGGCATCCCTTGGTGCCGCCTCGATGGCATGGTGACTTCGGAAGAGTTGCTCTCGCGATTCGACGTGGGGGCCATTGCTCCCGAAGCGTTGCTGTTCCAAACTGGCTACCTGACAGTCCTCGAGAGGCTCGAGATTGCCGATAGCCCTCGCTATCGGCTAGGGTATCCGAACCGCGAGGTGCGCCAGAGCCTCAATGGGGACTTGCTCGGCAGGGTGCTGGGAGCCGGAAACACGGGAGAACGGATCAGTCAGACAAGGCACCTGCGCGAGGTGCTGGCGTCCGGAGATCTGGCGGGTTTGGAAGCCGCACTGCGGGCGTTTCTGGCCAGCGTTCCACACCAGTGGCATACCAAGAACCCGATGGGCAGCTACGAGGGCTGGTATGCGAGCCTGCTGCAGGCGTATTTCGTCGCCGCGGACGCGGAGGTGCGGGCAGAGGAGAGCGGGAGCCAGGGGCGAGCGGACCTGATCGTAAGGGGATTCGGTCGCGTCTACGTATTCGAGTTCAAGATGCGGGACCGTGCTGGAGCGGAAGTGGCATTGCGGCAGCTGAAGGAGCGTGGGTATGCGGACCGCTACCTCGGCCAGGGGGAACCGGTTCACCTTGTGGGGCTGGAATTCAGCGCTGAGACGCGCAATCTGGCAGGATTCGAAACCGAGACCGCCTGATCGCAGGCGTTGTGGCGCGGGCCGCCAAGCGCACTCTGGACCAATTCGACGACAAGTTCCGGAACGACTCATTTGTTGCAGGTAACGCCGAGGCGAAGAAGACACCTCTCTCACCCGCGATCGCTTGCAATGAGCAGCCGCCGTGCGATGTGCGCCAGCCGAACACCGCATTGCCACGCTAGTCCAAGCAGCCCCATGCTCTGATCCGAACCGCAGACTGATTCCAACGCAGGCGAGTTCATCCGCGGCTCAGGCTCAAGACCGCAGGATCGCAACAGAACGCCGGTGAACGCTTGCCGAATGGCTCTGTTGCACGCTTACGGGGTGGCTGGTTGCGGTCTGGGAAAGAATACAAGCTTGAGCAGAAGAGCAAGGACGATCGATCCCCAGGAAAACCGAAGACTTCACGATGGCTAGCGCCTTGTCCACCTCGGCAAAGCATTTGACAATCTCGGCAACGCGCTTGTCCACCTCAACTTGCAACTGCGCACCCACCTCCAATAGGTCAGCCTTTGTGACCAAGTCCTGCGTTTTCGCAACCTCGCCCGCCGCAGCCTTGGCCTTGTACGCTGGCACGTTGGCGAGCAGCAGCGCTTCGTACTGACAGCGGCACCCGCGTTTCGCGCACTAACTGTACCGGCTGTTCGTCCATGCAGACCACCGGCTTGGCGGCAGTGTGCAGCTGGGCATAAGTCTCCAGCAGCGCCTCCATCTTGGCCACGAATTCTGCATCTTGGTCCGGCGGAATCACCCGGTACTGCAGCTTATCTCCGCAGGTACCGTTCTTGCAGCGCCTGGCGCGCCGTTGCGTGGCTGATCGAGTCGACGGTCCCCAAGGCACGAATTTGTCGCCCGTCGAATTTGCCGTTCCGCTGCCCAGCAGGTCGGCGAACGGGATCTGCTCGACCTTACGACACTGCTTAAAGAGACTAATCGTCAAGGGGACTGGTGATTGGGCCCGTATCTACTATTGCAGCGACCACCGGAGCAAATACCCTAGCGCGAGCAAGCGACTCCAGCTACGGCGGCCAAGGCTGCGGGAACCGCCGCTACAGGCCCCAAACCGTGATCGGAGCTTCGCCGGGCTCCGGATCCCTGCGAAACACCCGATTCTCCCACGACTGGCCCGGGCGTAGGTCGAATATCGCCAAGTGCCCTGATTCTGCCCCGCAGCCGTCCATGTACGCGGCTGTCTGTTTCTGCCCCTCGCGGATCAGACGATCTAGGCCAATTCTCGCCGTGCGCACCTTGCACTCGATCACGTACTTGCGGATGCGCACTGCACCCTCGCCAGTGGTTTGGCGCCACTCGATCAGCAGGTCGATGCGACCGCGGCCCACCGCGTACTCGCGCTCAATCCGCCCACCGCTGTTCACCACCCGCTGGAGGTACGCATGCAGCACCAGCTGCGGCCCTGCCTCCGCGTGTGCGTACCGCTCCACCCACGACTCGGAGTGCTCGCGGAAATAGCCTTGGAATGCGCTCAGCAACCCAGCTACGTCTAGGCTGCCGTCGGCATTCATGAACCACGCCGGATCCACTTGGGTCTCAAGCCCGGATTGCAGGACCGCTGTCAGCTCGCGCGGAACCACCTCGGCATAGATCGGGTTTGCGATGCGGACTTCGCCCTCGGAAGCCACCAGGCCAAGATCGCGTACGTACTCTAGATCGCGGAGCGAGTAGTCCCAATCCGCAGACCCGGCCAGCATGGGCAGGATCACGCGTCGCACCCGCTCTTCGCTGAGCGTGTTCGCGAGCTGGTCGAGGTGTGTGACCCGTCTGAGAATCAGCGCTTCCCTCGCCTCGTCGATGGCGTCGGCTGGGATCGGTCGCGATCGGTCGCGACTAGTCTCAGTACGGAAGCAGGCCTGGTAGGCTAGGGCGTTGACCAGCCACGGCTGGCCGCAGGTGAGCGCCCAGATGCGTTCGACGGCACCGGACTCGAAGGCTTGGCCGCGCTCGGCAGTGTACTGGGCTAGCAGGTCCCGCACATCGGCCTCAGCGAAATCGCCTAGGCGCAGCGACTCGGCCTTGATGTTGAAGGCACTTCCGCCCTTGATGTGCGTCCCTTCCCGGCTGGAATAGATTTGATAGTCGCGCACATCGCGGACTCCGCACAGGATGACGCTCTGCGGGAAATGGCCCGGACGGCGGTCGTAATTCGCTCGTAGCTGGCGCAGGACCGAGATCAGCGAGTCGCCCACGAGCGTGTCGATCTCGTCGATCAGCAGCACCAGCGGCTTCGGGCTTGCGGCGGACCAGCGCACGAGCGCCTCTCCGAGCACCCCGTCGGGGCCCTCGCTCTGCATGTATGCGGCCCGCACCCGGTCCACAAAGTCGTCCTGCAGGATGTCACGCGACCGGGAAGCCAACTGCCCGAGCAACGCCTGCATCGCTCGAGAGGTGTCCTCTTTGGCGGCTTGGCCCGCCTCCACGTTCACGTACAAGCAGCGGTATTGCCCCTCTGCATTGAGACGATCCTGGAGGGCTAGCAAGACCGAGGTCTTGCCCGTTTGGCGCGGCG
Organism: Bryobacterales bacterium; assembly: GCA_965207255.1. Taxonomy (GTDB): domain Bacteria; phylum Acidobacteriota; class Terriglobia; order Bryobacterales; family UBA6623; genus VXMF01. The sequence goes on from OZ242276.1 coordinate 7,148,252, forward strand.
CGTGCAGGACGAAATACTTCTTCCGCGCGACCAGGGCAAGGATCTCCGCAAGGTTCACTCGACCCAGCGGATCGATGCAATAATGCTCCGCTGAATCCATCGGACCTTCGGTGTTGAAGTAGCGCACGGCGATTCCAGTATGGCACGCACTTGCGTGAGGGTTTCGAGCCAACCGCCAGGTCGCCTTGAGCCTCGGAGCCTAGACTTTCGTTGGCCGTCAGCAGGCGGTCCTGCAAGCTGATCGTGATGGTGGCAGGCGACAAGGATCGGATACTGGATCGTGATCGCCATGAAGGGCGCGTATCAAGATGGCCGGGTATGGACTGCCTGTCCGTCACTCTGGATGGTGAGCGGAGCGGCCAACGAGGCATGATGCCCAACTTCCCAATCTTGGTGGCTGTAGCCACCGCGGACGCTGAGCCTGCCAATGCAGCCAAGATTAGCCGCGCTCCCCGCTGGCCTGGACCGGCAAATCGTGCGACTGCTCACGACCACCCTCAGCGACCAGCGCCTGAGACCTCGCCACATTGCTGACATCCAAGAGATTGTCACCAGGCTGGCACTGCTTAACACCGGATTGCCTGACGCTGCCTGCGAGAAACTGCGCGGGCCGACCCTAATGGTAGTGGGCAAGTCCTTGTGGCAACGCACCTACTGAGGAGCTGGCCATGATTGCTGCCCTCCTGCTGCGCCCCGGCTCCAAGCTGCGCGTCGAACGCGAACTTGGCCCCGCTGGCCAGTCCACCCTCGCGGACTTGCTCGATGTCCGCAACGCCTCCGCTGACGACCTCTACGCCGCCATGGACTGGCTGGCCCCACGCCAGCACGACATCGAGCGCCAGCTCGCCGCGGCGCACCTCGAGGGCGCACCTCTCGCCCTCTACGACGTGAGCTCTACTTGGAAGGCGCGCGCTGCGAACTTGCCGCCCGCGGCTATTCCCGCGACCACCGCGGCGACCGGCCCCAGATCGTCTACGGCCTGCTGTTGTTGAATTCCGGTTTATTCTGTCGAAAATCGGGCCTTTTATCCCGGATTAAACCGCCGTCAAGAGTGATGGAAACCAGAATAATGTGAACACACACGAGCAGCCGAGCTGGGCATAACCCCTTTGGCTGGCTGACAATATCACTGCCACTGGGCAGACTCCTTTCCGGCAGTAGGGGATTAGTGCGAGAAGCAAGGAAATCCTACTGCCAGAATAATTCGGGTCCCAGCCGTCAAGATAAACCGGGCGTCAACACTGTGCAGCCCCGACGGCTGCCCGATCGCCGTGCAGGCCTTCGCCGGCAACACCGCCGATCCAGCCACCCTCGCCGACCAAGTGCGCGCCCTGCGCGAGCGTTTCGGCCTGCGCCGCATCGCCTTGGTCGGGGACCGTGGCATGATCGCCCAGACGCGCATCGACGCAGACCTCAAGCCGACCGGCTTGGACTGGATCTCTGCCCTGCGCAACGACATCATCCGGCGGCTGGCGGACGCAGCTGTCATCCAGCCCGGCCTGTTCGACAGCTGGGGGCTGGCCAGCGTAACGGGCGACGATTTTCCCGGCGAGCGCCTGCTGGTGTGCTGCAACCCGCTGATGGCGGCCGAGCGGCGGCGCAAGCGCGAGGAGCTGCTGCGGGCGACCGAGCAGGAGGCGGCTCAGCTGGCGGCGCGCTACACGGCTGGCAAGTACCACCGGGACGAGTTCAACCGGCACCTGGGCGGGCTGCGGCGGCGCAAGATGGGCAAGCACCTCGAGTGGGGGTTTGAGGATGGCACGGGGGCGTTTTCGTCGCGGCGCAAGGACGCGTCGATCCAGAACGAGGCGCGTCTGGACGGGATTTACGTGATCCGCACGAGCCTGGAGCAGGAGGCGCTGGGGGACCGCGAGACGGTGGCGGCGTACAAGAGCTTGGCGCGGGTCGAGCGTGCGTTCCGCTCGATGAAGTCGCTGCTGGCGGCGCGGCCGGTGTTCCACTGGAAGGAGCGGCGGGTGCGGGCGCACGTGCTGCTGTGCATGCTGGCTTACTACGTGGAGTGGCACATGCGGCAGCGGCTGGCGCCGCTGCTGTTCGCGGATGAGCGGGAGAACCTGCCCGGGGGGCCGGCTAGCGGCCGGTCATACTTGACACAGGCCCTCGGTTCTGTGTACAACGGGGGTAGTGCGGGTAGGGCTGCGCATTTTCCGTCCGCAGACGATGGCTTGGCTGCGAGCAGCATTGCAGGCGGGTGTGTTGTCGCGGGCGGCCTTGGGTCGCGGGGTCTGCGAGCAGGAGGATTGGCGCAATCGCAAGGGCGAGTATTGCACGGCCTCGGCGCGCAAGGCGCTGCCCGAGCTGGCCGCCGATTTGAAATTGCCGCTGCCGGCAGCCCGGCCGGGCCCGCCCGCCGGGCGCGTGCGCTGCAGCCCGGCCGCGCCCGTGGCGGCGACCGTCTTCAGCGGCTCGCTGCAGGAACTCGGCGAGGTGCGCGTGCGGCTGGCCGCCAGCGAGGCCGACCGGCGGCTGTGTGCCGAACTGCTCCAAGCGCAGCATCCGCTCGGCCCGGGCCGGGCCCCCGGCTGTCGGCTGAGCTATCTGCTGGAAGCGGAATGCGGGCCGCTGGGCGTGCTCTCGTTCGTGGCGGCGGCGTTCCGGCTGGGGCCGCGCGATGCCTACCTGCAATGGGATGAGCGCACGCGCGGAGCGCATCTTGAGCGCATCGTGAACAACGACCGGTTCTTGCTGCTGGAGGGCGTACAGGTGCCCAATCTAGGCTCGCACGTGTTGGGCCAGGCGCTGCGCAGACTGGCCGGGGACTGGCAGCGGGCGCACGGCGTGCGCCCGTGGCTGGCAGAGACCTGCGTGCAAAGTTGGCGCCCGGGCACGAGCTACAAGGCGGCCGGCTGGCAGTGCGTGGGAGACACCCGGGGGCGTCCGCCGGGAGCCGCCGAGGCAGGCGAGGCGAAGGCGGTCTGGCTGCTGGGTTTGGAGCCGGACTGGCAGGCGCAGCTGTGCCGCCCGGCGGAGCGCCAGCTGGGCCAGTACCCGGCCCTGGAACTGGACGAGGATGCCAACTGGGCGCGCCGCGAGTTCCTGCGCTCGGACCTGCCGGACGGGCGCCTGCGGGAGCGGCTCGAGCGCATGGGCCAGAGCTGGGAACGCCACCCGGGACAGGATCTGCCGGCGATCTTCCCGCAGCCGGCGGAGCTGCGGGCGGCCACGCGCCTCTTGCACAATGACAAGGTGCAAGACGTGGACATCTTACAGCCGCACCGGGAGGCGCTGCTGGAGCGGGCGCAGGTGGAGTCGACGGTCTTGCTGGTGCAGGACACGACCACGCTCAACTTCACGAACCTGAAGGCTTGCACGAGCGGGTTGGGGCCGTTAAAGGAGCGCGCGAGCAGTGCGCGCGGGCTGTTCGTGCATGCGACGCTGGGCTTCACCGAGGGCGGGCGCCCGCTGGGGGTCAGCGGGCTGGAACGCTGGGCGCGCCCGGAGCAGGAGCCAGACCCGGCTGCGGAGCGCGAGAAGGAGAGCCAGCGCTGGTTCCGGGGGCTGCGGCAGGGGCAGGAGTTGGGACGCTGCAGCCCGCAGACGCGGGTCGTGGTGGTGGGGGACCGCGAGAGCGACATCTTCGGATTGTTCGAGCGGCAGGCCGAGCGCCGCGAGCAGGCCGGGTTGCTGGTGCGGGTGAACTTGGGACGGCAGCGCAAGGTGCGGGCGTGGGACGCGGGCTTCGGCAAGCAGATGCTGCGGGCGATCGAGGCGCAGCCGGACTTCGAGCAGGCGCTGGTGACAGGCCGCAAGGTGGAGATCGAGTCGCAGGGCGGGCAGCGGGCGAGGCAGAAGCGCACGGCGCTGACGGAGATCAGCATCGGGCGCGTGGAGTTGCAGCCGCCGGCGGGCCGGCGGGGAGCGGCGGCGGCGTTGCCGGTGTGGCTGGTGCGGGTGCTGGAGCGGGAGCCGCCGGAGGGCGAAGCGGGGTTGGAGTGGCTGCTGCTGTCGAGCGAGGGCGAGCGCACAGCGCAGTGGGCCGAGCGGATCGTGTGTTGGTACGAGCGGCGCTGGGCGATCGAGGAGTATTTCCGGCTGCTCAAAAGTGGCACGCGGATTGAGGACCGGCGGCTGCACGATGCGCAGGCGCTGGGCAAGTGCCTGGTGTTCGACGCGATCACGGCCTGGCGCGTGTTCAGCTTGGAGCGCTACGCCCGGGACGCGCCGCAGACGCCGGCTGCGGAGGTGCTCACAGGGGACGAGCTGGCCGTGATCGAGGCCGTCGCGGAGGCGGAAGGCTTGCGCCCGCCGGGCGAGCGCGGCCAGCCGCCGGGCGCGGACATTCGCACTTGGGTCGTGCTGCTGGCGCGGCTGCGCGGCTGGCGGCCGAAGAAGCGCCGGGAACTGCCGGGCAACGAGGTGCTGTGGAAGGCCTACCAGCAACTGCAAACGATGGTGCGCTACCGGCAGGCGCAGTGCGAACCGCCGTAGCCGTGCCCGCCGGGTGTGCAGAGTTACATTATTCCGGCAGTAGATTCTCAAATTCCTCCGCCGACACGAAGAGGCTTTTTCTCACATTGTTCCGCTGCGGCCGGAAGGAATTTGGAGCCGCAGTGGCCCGAGCGAGCCTGGAGGGGCGGGCTTGCCCCTGCTGGGAGCCCGAGGTCTTGCTCAGATTGTTCTGATTTCCAACCCTTCTGACGTCAATCTAATTCGAGAAAAATGGCCGTTTTCTGTCGGAATAATGTGAATCTGTAGACTGGGCTGGCCGGGCGTGTCTTCTGGAACCGCAGCGGTCGGCTCTCGGCAGGGGAGCGTGAGGCGGGAGAACGCGTGCCGTGTGGGAAATCCATGCGCGAGGCTGGCAGGGGCCACTGCGCAACGCACTGAGCGGGATCGCCATGCCGGCCGCACAGCCCCAACCCCCTTCCACGACCAGCTGCGTGTGTCTGAGGTGGTGCGCCGGTCTCCCCCGCCGCCGGTAGGCCCTTCCTGACACCTCAAGACCAACTCTGAGCATCGACCCAACATTGCCTCGAAACTTCCAGCGTCAACTATGACCGGCCGCTAGGGGGGCCGGTCAGCCCGCGGGAGCGGTCGGAGGAAGCGAAGGCCAAGGACCGCACGCGGCAGTCCACGCAGGAGGGCCTTCCGCTGCAGAGCTTCCCGAACTTGCTGGGGAGACTGTCGTCGCTGACGGCGATGGAACTGCGGCTGGAGGCGGCACCGGAGCACCGGGTGCCGGTGCTGAGCGCGCTCGAGCCGCTCCAGAAGCGGGCGTTTGAATTGCTGGGAATCCAGCCGCACGCGGCCCCGGCCTTGGAAACGGACTGGGGCGAGGAGCCGGAACCTAGTCACCAAGAGTAGGTTTGAAACCCCGCGGAAAGCCGTCGGAAAAGCGGGGAACCTTCAGCGCTTCAGAGATCTAACCCATTCCATGACAATGACTTCTAGTCAACGACAATCTCTCGGGGCCCATTACACGGCACATTCTTGCACCGTGGAAGTTGGGTCTAGGGAATGTCCGGGGTGCCAGGCGAGCACTACAGCCCCCAAAATCGTGACCGGATGTTCTCCCGGTCCCGGGTCCTTAGGGAACAACCGCTCCTCCCACGACCGGCCCGGACGCAGGTCGAGAATCACCAAGGGTCCCGATTCTGCGCCACAGCCGCCCATGTACGTTGACACCTGCTTCCGCCCCTCGCGGGCCAGGCAATCGAGACCGACCTTCTCCGCGCGCACCTTGCACTCGATCACGTACTTGCCGATCGGCAGGGCAAGTCTGCTCGACGGCGTGACGCCACTCAGTTAACAGGTCCGTTCGTCCGCGACCGACCGCGTACGAGTGCCGTTTCGAACTCACCCGACTGGCGTTCGAGGATCGTGTCCAAGTCCGGTGGCAGTCTCAGAGTTCGGAACACCGTTCGATTCAAGATGTCGTGTGATTGGGCTGCAGCGCAACCGCTGCGTCGGCCGCAGCGTAGGCGAAGCCCGGTGCATCCTGTGGTTGGCTCTGGTGCGGACCGCAGCGCAGCGCCAGTTTCGGCGGGCAGTGGCTGGTCGGAGGGCAGGCTACAACGGGAAAAACTGGACATCCTAAATCGGAAGATATTGCGGCTGATCAGGTGCCCTGCTCCAAGCGGAGAGAGCCTCTAACCCTCTGTCCTTGGCGATGTTACGACGCCAACACGCATCTCCCTGCCTCTCCCGATGTTCCGAACTCTGAGTCTAGGGCGGGCAGCGCACCACATGGGCCCGGACCTGCCCTATGCTCGCGACCGTTCCGGCGACGCAGGCCTCGCCTTCCGAAATTGCGGCCCCGCTGCCAACCAGGGCTTCCTGCCCGTCACTGCTCGGCACACCAATCGCAATAGGGGGAAGCCTCGCAGCCAGTGCGGTAGGAAAGTCAGTTTCCTGACTTACTCCGCGCATTGTATGTATGAGTTAGCGCAACCGCCATCGCCGGAAGTCTGTTGCAAGCGCAGGGGACGCCGGACTGCTTCCGCCCCGATGACGAGGTCCTAGCGTTCCTCAACAGCCTGTGATTGTTCCGAGTTCCACACACCCTACAGCACACGGGCCACCCAAGTTCCACTGTCGACGCAGAATAATCCGGGACACGGGATCATGACGGAACAGGTAGGCAGCCGGAAGGCCGTCAGCACGCATCGCAGCCCGCTTCAGCACCTGTTGGGCGGCGTTGAACTTCGCGGAAAATCACATCTATGTCGGAAACCCATGGAAGTGACTGACTTCAACAGTCGAATGGTCATTCCACTTGGCGAACTGCTAGACTGGGCCCGTGGGCACCCTCACGGAATTCCTTGGAGTACTTTCGACAGCGATTGCCGCAGCATCGCTAGTTGCGGTAACCTGCTACGCATTCTACGTGATGTACCGAGCGGCGCAGTACCGAGCAGTTCGGAATTCTGGATTGCAAGACAACAGCAGCGAGGTAACACAGGACGAATTTATTGGCCTGTTGGGCAGCGCTTCAAGGGAAATGATCATCTACGACGACGGGGACGCCGTCGCCGACTCGATTTACGACAATGACACGGTTATTCGTGCAGTCCACGAGAAGCTAGATGAGCGCCCGGACCTCAAGATTCGGTGCCTGTTCAATTGCGACTCGGAGAATCTCAGATTCCGGAGAGAATTCGCTGGCCCAGAGTGGCCCGGCGTTCAAGTTAGGACGCGCGCCGAACCTGGAGGACGGTACTCCGGACCAGGCCCAGTGCTTCCGCACTTCAAGATGGTAGACGGAGGCTCTAGTGCCTACCTGTCATGGCATGATCCCGGTAGTGAGGCGAGGGTTTACCAAACGCTCGATTTTTCGGGCGTGTCCGGATTCGGCAAGAATCGCCTAGTGCGCGACATCGTCGGAGAATACCTCGATCGTTTCGATCGCGAGTTCAAGGCCGCGAGGCCGGTCCACTAGTCGTTGGCGTCTGATGTTTTCTCAATCATCGACACCGGGTACGGACCATGGCTGAGGTTTTTCCGCCGATCCACCTTTATGCCGTGCTGGCTGCCTCCATTGGGTTACTAGGTATAGCCAAGGACGGAGCGTGGCTTCGTGCCGAGTTTCCCCGAAACCTCTGGCCTTGTGTTCCTGCTCTCGGGGCGGGGGCGCACCTCGTAGGGTACATCTTCATTGACATCCTCAATCCGCAGAGTTCGGACCTCGCAGCCGGCGAGGCGTGGACCCTCAAGATTCATGCGGTAATACTTTCCCTGTTCTTGTTTTTTGCTCTAGGCGAATTCTTCAAGACTGCCCGGGACGCCCGTGCAGTGCAGGAGAATGTCGCAGAAGAACGTCTCCACAAACGAAGGGATCCGTAGCGACACGCCCAGCGATCGGGGAACTCATCTAGGCCCTCGCCAACGAGCGTTCGAGCCAGCCTCACCCAAGCACTTGAACGGTTGAGTTGGCCAACGGTGTGCTCCATTTTCATTGGGGCCGGATGGCCTGGGGACGATGCCCTGAAGCGGCCGCACCAGGAGTTCATCGCCAATAGAACTTCTGATAATCTTGCGCGGCCATGATGAATTCGTCCTGAATCCGTTCAAGCTCTCTACGAGCCTTGTCGCTGACCATCAGCGTGATGCCGACTTCGCCCGCGAGAATCGTAGGCCTCTTCGTGTCGGCGGGCTCGGACGGCGTGATTCTGGCACTCGCTAGCTGGCTGTTCATGGTCGTAGCTCCGGGTTCGCCCCTCCATACACAGAACTGGTTCTGATCGACCCCTCCTCTACACTCTACCCCCATTTCACTGTCTCGCCGGTTTGGCCGTCACTCCAGATTGTGAACGGAGCGGCCAACTAGGCATGATGCCAAACTCTCCTATCTTGGTGCCCGTAGCCACCGCGGGCGCTACACTCGCCAATGCAGCCAGACTTACCCGCGCTCCCCGCCGGTCTGGACCGGCGCATTGTCCGGCTGTTCACCCCCGCTCTTAGCGACCAGCGCCCGAGACCTCGCCACACGCTGACATCCAAGAGATTGTCACCAGCCTACGCCACTGCCTGGCTACACCGGACTGGCCGACGCTGTCTGCGAGTAGCTGCGCTGGCAGACGCCAATGGCAATGGGCAACCCCTGCCGGCGACGCAACTACTGGAGAGACTCGATCGGCGCTGCATTCTGCCCTTGACGGTCCGCCAAGGCCCAGACGGGTCAGTCTCCCAGAGTGTCCCAAGTCGCGGTCGACAGCCCTCTGCAGAAGCCCGAGCGGTTGTGCCTGCGACAACGCGCCAACGGCAGCGACCGAGGCTGGACTGTGGAACAACTCCTTTGCACGCACCGTTCATTGGGCCATTGTCAGCCGATCAGTGCCCATCTCGCCGAATTCCGGCCGAGAACGGCAACATGTACACCGTCACGATCGGCGACGACGGCACGCCCGCCGCCGAGTACGTCGTGCCGCCGGCCCTGAGCATCCCGCTGGGGACCTCCGGCTCGGCCGTCGACGTGGTCCGCAACGAGGACGGCACGTTCTCGGTGAACGGCGAGGTCATCACCGCCGAGACGCGCGTGACCGCCGCCAACGGCAACGTCTACCAGGCGCTGCTCTCGCCGGACGGCATCCCCGTCGGCGTGGATCACGTCGCGGCCATGCAGGACGTGATGCTGGGTGCGCTGGGCGGCACGGTCACCCTGACCCAGGCCGAGGACAAGTCCTGGTGGTACGGCGAGACGCCCGTCGCGGACGGCTACGTGCATACGGCCGGCAACGGCAACATGTACGCGCTGACGATGGACGCCGAGGGCATGTGGAGCGCCATGTACCAGCAGGTCGAGGTCCCCGTGGCCCTCGGCACGCAGGGCTCGGTCACACTGGTCCGCGCCGAGGACATGTCCTGGTGGCTGGGCTCGGAGGGGGTCGGAGCCGGCTCCGACGTCCATTCTGACAACGGTAACCGGTACACCCTGTGGTACACCGACGGTGTATGGTCCGCCCGTTTCGAGCCGGAATCGATGATGATCGACGGCACCGGCCTGGTGGCGATGACACGCGAGGGCGATGACATGTACGACGTCGGCGACAGCACCCTGGCTGCGAACGGCGTGGGCGATGTCATGGACGGCGACGCCATGTACCACGTCTGGATGGAGGACGGCGGCCTGATGGGATCCCGGTTCGATGCGGCCATCGATACCGACACCGACCGTAATACCGCTACCCTGAGCGAGCTTCCGTTCCTGAGCGCCAACGATCCCGACACACCTGGGAACGAGTTGCGGACGCACCTCGTCGCCACGGGCAGCAATGACGACGGCAGGGGCATGTTCTCGATGGGAGCCTTGCTGGGCAGCGGTATGGCGAGCGACGAAAGCAAGCGCTTCGTGGACGAAGCCGTGGAGAAGATCGAAGGCGTCCAAGCCTACGTTTCTGCCGTACTCGCCCTCGACGACCCGCTGGAGAACTTGGAGACGGTTCTCAACGGCCAGTGGGCCGAACTCAATGTGGCGCTGGACGACATCTTCGGTACCGACAGTGATCCCGAAGCTGACGAGCGGGATTTCGCGATCGCCAGGGAATCCGCCCCCCCCGAGGAGGACATCCTAGACGAAATCGCCGATATCCTCGACGCGCTGTCGAGCGAATCCAGTTTCGTGGCGGCGACGGCCGAAGACGGCGGCGGGGTGTTCGAAAGCCAGGAGCTGCCCGCCAGCGCGGCGTCTGACGCGTTCAACCGCGTGAGGTGGAGTGCCGACGCGACTCTCGGCATGACCGGCAGCACGCGCTACGGCACGGTGGTTCGGAACGAATCCGGGAACGCCAAGACCAAGCCGTCCATAGCCGACCGCGACTACGGGGCATTCTCCTACTCGACGATGCAACAGACCGTGCGGACGGCAGACGCGGCCGCGGTTTCGCTGACGGGAATCGCTAGGTACTCGGGCGGGACCAGGGCAGTAAGCGGGACGGGCAAGGCCTATTCGGGAATGATGGACTTGGAGGTGCGATTCAGAGCCAACGAGGTCACCGGCGTGGTGACCGGGCTGGAAGACGCGGACGGGCTTCCATGGCAGCACAACTTCGCCGATGTTAGCCAGATTGTCCTCGACGATGCGACATTGCGGCGGAACGCCACGTGGGTTGACTCGGGAACGACCGGCACGGTGTTCTACACGCGTGACTCGGGGATACTGCGGCCGTTCAGCAGTTTGGCCAACACGTTCGAGGGGATCCTGCTGGGCCAGGGTGCTGATGCGGGCAGCGAGGCGAACGGCGTGTGGTCTGTCGGAACAGCGGGCACCACAGCCAATTATCTGGCAGGTGGCTTCGGCGTGGTGCATGTCGCCGACGCGACCCGGCCAACACCGTCCGGGGACGACGGCTCGGGAGCGGAGGCGAAGCTGTTCTCGACGATCCAGGGCGCGGCCGCAAACGAGAACAACGCGAGCGCGACGATCGCGGACGGAATGCTGACGGTGAAGACGCGGAGTTACGGGTGGACCGACGACGGCAACGGCAGCATGAACTACCTGCCGCTGACAGACGACATGGACCCAGACGACGACACCGACGACGAGGCTGTCCTCACCACGGCCAAAATTGACTTGGCGGCGCTAGCGGCGAGCGGCGCGCAAACAATCAACGGCCCGAAGTGGGTCGATGGTGTCATCGCAACCCTCGAGAGAGAGCGCGGCCTACTGTCAACCCTACAGGGCTTGGAGTCGGTCGACACGGAAGATGCCGAGATGGCCTCTTGGCAGAGAGTCAAGGACGCGGTTCAGAACAACCTCTTTTACGGACTGCTGCCGGAGAAGCTGGGCGACACCTACGATAATGCGAAATCGGACGCGATTGACCTGATCGACCGCGTCTTGGACGCGCTGTCGAGCAACGACAAGCTGGAGGCCGCCCTCGATCCGAAAGGGACCGGAGTCTTCAACCAGTATTGGATCGATGCCAACAGTGACGGAGTCGTTGACGACGGTGAAACCCACGACTTCCTCTACCGTGACACGACGGATAGGAGGAACGAGGTGGTGAACAACAATGACCCTGCGGACGATGCGGCGGAGATCGGCGGTAATCCCGGTTCTGCCCGTAACGGTCGCACCCCTGGCCAGATCCGTGGTCAGCGGGAATACACAGTGATCGCGGCCATGGGGACGACGGACTTCACGCGCTTCGGATTCTGGCGGCGCGAGGGCTTTCGGAGTGCCCGGCGGAACGGCGCAGGGCAGACGATACGAACCCAGGGCGGTCCCGGCACGTTTGCCTACAGCTCTCTGGATCCGACGCACGTCGGCGCGATTGTCGGCACTACAAAGAACCTGAGCTTCCCGACCGATGGCCGCGCGACATACACGGGCGAAACGATAGCGCTCCAAGGGGCCAACACTACCCTCACCGGGACGGCCCGCGTGGACGTCAATTGGGGGGACCCTGACAGCGTGGCCGCGGGTTCGACGGTTGGCACGATGTCACTGACGATCAGCGACTTGGCAACCGCAGCGGGCGACCCCCTGTCGCAGGGCGGCAGCGGGACTCCGACCGACAACAACCCAGGCAACGAGATCGCGGATATCGTGTTCCCCGGTCTGGCGATCATTGTGGGCGCACAGGGCGATTACGCCAACAACATGATCGCCGGCGCACCAAGCGATCCGGCTGACAACGGGGACGTCTCCTACAGCGAAGTAGCTGTGGAGAATGCCCGATATCGCCGCGTCGCTGCCGTCACCGACATCAATGCAACTGGCACCCAGACTGCCAAGGCGCTGTTCGTGGGCCGGGGAGTGGACGGACCGCTCGGCGTGATTGGAACGTGGACATTGACCGACGGCACAGTTGGCCGTATCGCTCCCGAAGGGAATCATGTTGACGACTATGGTGCGGCGATCTACGGTGCGTTCGGAGCCCAAGTCCCCTAGCCACCGCAAGAGTCATCGACAATCACCCTACCGGGGGAGCGGGAAACCGCTCCCCCTTTTCTTTGCGTGCCGAGCAGATTCAGCACACATCGGATAGGAGGAAGCCTCGCGGCTCCATCCCTATCACACGGCCGCACATACGGTTCCGTATGCGGCAGTTCAAACGGTTGATCCATTGTCGATGCAAGGGCTTTCGTCCCCGCGTCCCGCCGCGTGCAGTTCGACCCATTCCTTGGGCCCTTCCGGGGCTTGACCTTCTCCATGGACCAGGAAGCCAGCCCTAGCCCGGATAGCTGTGTGTTCTGCCGCATTCCGCTCACGAGAAGCCACGTTCTGGTTGCCACTCCGTTCGCTCGGGCCGACTATTCCGTCTGCTGAGTCTGCCATCTGGCTAGGTTGGATCGCTCGGCTCCCAGTCCGGAATTTCGGACAAACGGCGGATCTCCCGAGGTGAGTTCGACAGCATCCAGTCCACAACCGCCGGATTTACAACCGGCGCCCCGACGGAGCTGGAATTCGTCGTCATCTTCGGACTCGTCCGGCAGCATGCGTATCGTATCCGCTTCTGAGCCATCGGCTCGCGCCGTTGCGCTACGCTTCCTTCGGAACCCGCCCTGCGACCGCGCCGTTGCGCTTCGCTAGAACTTCACCTCTATCAGGTTGTCCAAGGGATTGTCACCCTCAATCTGCCGAACATGCTCGGCACACAAAGCTAAGGGGGAGCGGTTGCCCGCTCCCCCGGTTGGAATCCCCCGCCCGGCAAGCTACCGGACGGCAGATGGCACGACCTATGGCAGGTCCGCGCCGTATGCGCCGGTCAGGTCTCCGACTTCGGCTCCGGTCGAATACGTGCCCATCACGCCCAGCGGGCCATCCGCCGACGAACCGACGAATTGCCCCATGTGGCTTTCCAGGGTTAGGGCAGTGCCCGAAGAACGGTCCTCGCGAATGACGGTGACGTCCGATCCAGCCCCAGAAGAAAAGCTAAGCGCTCCATCATCACTTGCCACCATGATCTCTACTGAATCGAAGACCAGCTCGCGGACTCCTTGCCCACCATTTTGGTAAAGATCGCCATGGTTGTTCTGCAAATTGCTGATCACCGTTTGGACGCTCCCGCCGACGGTGCCGTTGTTCCACTTGACCCGCACGTTCACCTCGCCCTCGTAGCCAGCTTGGGGGGCACTGGCACCTCCAGCAGGCGCACCGCGCCTAAAAGCGACCGTCTTGCCCACATAGTTCGCCGTCACGTTAGCTGGATAGTTCGGCGCATCGCTGTCAGTGATCTTGGACTGAGCCAGCGGGCTGTAAGCGAACACATCGATCTCCGCGTCTTGCCAGTGCCTGCCCGCGGGGTGGTCGGGGGCGGGGCCATTGGGGTCGACGGTAGTACGCTGTGCATTGTAGCTGCGCCGCACACGCCACGTGCCGAAGCGCGTGTAGTCCGTTTTCCCGAACCAAGCCCTCACCTGCGAGTCCTTCTCGCCCCACACGTTGCTAGCGATTTGCCCGAGACGCGTGTTCGTGGCGGTGTTCACGAACAGGGCGTCCTCGTCCGGATCCAAGGCCGCTTCCAAGTTGTCCTCACTCGAAAGTGCGAGCAGGATCCGGTCGACGGTCTCCAGCGCCGTATCGGCGTCGTATTTCCCCCGCACGCTTTGCGGAAGCCTGTCATAGAATTGCTCGCCATCAGTACCTACGTTGAAGAGAGTTCTATTTGCTTGGAAGACGTACTCTAGCAAGACCTTCTGCACTTCATGCCACAGCTCCCGCTGCTTCGCAACCACCAAGTCCGTGTCGATCAGGATCGCGAGCTGCTGGCGCAACCTCTCGATCTTCTCCCGCGCCATGGCCACGTAAACGTCGCCGTTGTGGTTGATTTCGGCGCCTTCACCGTTCACGAGCTTGCTCAGGGGGATGTCGTACGTGCGGCGCCCGTCGTTTGGCTCGATATCGCCTTCGCCGGTGTCCGTATTCAGCCGTCCCCATGTCCAACCTGGATTGTTGACTGTGTAGTCGCTCGCGCCGTCTGCGAGATCGGTGTGGAGAGCCCCGTCAGCTTCCCAGCCGTACTTGGCCACCGTGATCTTGAGCATGCCGTCGCTCAGTTCGGTGATGGCAAAGCGATCGCCTCCAATGCCCGTCGCATCCGGAGACAGGAGCGTGGCTTTCACTTCCGTGCCGTCGTCGGTGACGAGCGGCTTGTCCAGTTCGTACGACACGCGCGTCGCGCCGTAGCCACCTGCCAAGTAGTCGTCACTGGTGCGGTCATTCCCCACCGTCCAAGTTCCAACCGCCTCGCTGCCCGCATTGGCGCCGTTTCCGCCCAACAGGATGCCGGCGAATTGGCTGCTGCCCACGGGCGTCGGGATCGGGGACCCCGCACGGCGCTCGTACGTCACGCTCGCTGCGCCCGACACGTTCCACTTCGCATTGTTTCCAATGTCCCCTGTCGGCAGAACGATCGCGTCGACCGCGCCGAACTGATACGTCCACGGCTCTCCGATGTCCGACTGGAGGCTGGTGATCAGCCCGCTCACTTTCTTCGTGGCGAAGCGCACCCGGATGTCGATATCCCCGGAGTAATGCGTCCCATCGCCGCCTACGGCGAGCGTCTCGCCGCTGTAGTAGGCGTTCCCGGTGGTCGCCACGTAATGCAGCCGCTGCGTCTCACCGGTCGTGCCGAATGCGAACGCGCCGACGTTGGCCACCGTATCTCCGGAAGTCGCATCCTCGCGTGTCTTCTTGATGATCGCTCCATAGCGGGTATTCCCGGTCATCCCATAGGAGACCGACGATTCCCATTTTGTAGCGTCGAAGATGGTCTCCGCCGACTTGTTGTTTCTCATCGCATCCTCGAGCGCACCGTCGTCGTCCACTGCCGTAGCTAGCGCGTCCACGCTGGACAGGGCCATGATCAGGTCGTCGATCCTGCTCAGTGCCTTGTCCTCGTCCGGCACCTCTTGGATGCCCGCGTCGCCGAACACAGCGTCAAGTGTGCCCTTTACGTTGTTCTTGGCGCGACTATTCGGGTCAATGCCCCACAGCCGCGCGACTTGGGTCTGCCGCTCAGCTGGGGTGTCGAAGACTTCGAGCACCGCTTCGAGCGAGTCCCGGATTCCCTCCAGCTTCGCCTTAGCTTCGGCCACGTAGTTGGCCCCCTGCCGCTGTGACATCCCGTCGGGCAAAAGGTCGCTGAATGGGTAGTCGTCGTCTGCCAGGTTCAAGATCGTGTTGGCCTCGTTCACATCCTCTGTATTGTCCTCGTCACCCGGGATCGTTGGATGATCCGGCAACCCAGGCGTTTTGAAACGCGCTTGGCCGTCGATTGCCACGGGGTCCAGGCGCGTGCCCATCAGCATGCCGTCCATCATCGTCACGCGATAGGTGCCCATCGAGGTGTCGATGTCGGTGCCCAAGGCCGGCAGGTTGCTCGGCAGGTCCTCCCCGTCCACGTCGTAGCCGGACAGGTCCTCCTTCGTCATCGCCACCAGGCCCGTGCCCTCGATCATCATCGACTCGGGCTCGAAGCGCGCCGACCAGACCCCGTCGGTGTACCACAGCGTGTAGGTGTTGCCGCTGTCCGACATCACCTCGCTGCCCACGTCGACCGCCTCCGAGCCCAGCCACCAGGACATGTCCTCGGCGCGCTCCAGCGTGACCGAGCCCTGCGTGCCGAGATCCACCGCGACCTCGAACTGCTGGTACATCGCCGACCACATGCCTTCGGAGTCCAGCGTCAGCGCGTACATGTTGCCGTTCGCGGCGGTGTGCACGTAGCCGCTCGCAACGGCCGTCTCGCCGTACCACCAGGACATGTCCTCCGCCTGCGTCAGGGTGACGCTGCCACCGAGATCGCCCAGCATCACGTCCTGCATGGCGGCGACGTGCATCACGCCGACGGGGACGCCCTCCGGCGACAGGACCGCGCGGTAGACGTTGCCGTTCGCGGCGGTCACCATCGTCTCGGCGGTGATCACCTCGCCGTTGGCCGAGTACGTGCCGTCCTCGTTCCTGACGACGTCGACGGCCGAGCCGGAGGATCCCAGCGGGACGCTCAGGGCCGGCGGAACGACGTACTCGGCGCTGAACATGCCGTCGTCATTGATGGTGACGGTGTACATGTTGCCGTTCTCGGCCGGACAACCGCTCGGGCTTCTGCAGAGGGCTGTCGACCGCGACTTGGGACACTCTGGGAGACTGACCCGTCTGGGCCTTGGCGGACCGTCAAGGGCAGAATGCAGCGCCGATCGAGTCTCTCCAGTAGTTGCGTCGCCGGCAGGGGTTGCCCATTGCCATTGGCGTCTGCCAGCGCAGCTACTCGCAGACAGCGTCGGCCAGTCCGGTGTAGCCAGGCAGTGGCGTAGGCTGGTGACAATCTCTTGGATGTCAGCGTGTGGCGAGGTCTCGGGCGCTGGTCGCTAAGAGCGGGGGTGAACAGCCGGACAATGCGCCGGTCCAGACCGGCGGGGAGCGCGGGTAAGTCTGGCTGCATTGGCGAGTGTAGCGCCCGCGGTGGCTACGGGCACCAAGATAGGAGAGTTTGGCATCATGCCTAGTTGGCCGCTCCGTTCACAATCTGGAGTGACGGCCAAACCGGCGAGACAGTGAAATGGGGGTAGAGTGTAGAGGAGGGGTCGATCAGAACCAGTTCTGTGTATGGAGGGGCGAACCCGGAGCTACGACCATGAACAGCCAGCTAGCGAGTGCCAGAATCACGCCGTCCGAGCCCGCCGACACGAAGAGGCCTACGATTCTCGCGGGCGAAGTCGGCATCACGCTGATGGTCAGCGACAAGGCTCGTAGAGAGCTTGAACGGATTCAGGACGAATTCATCATGGCCGCGCAAGATTATCAGAAGTTCTATTGGCGATGAACTCCTGGTGCGGCCGCTTCAGGGCATCGTCCCCAGGCCATCCGGCCCCAATGAAAATGGAGCACACCGTTGGCCAACTCAACCGTTCAAGTGCTTGGGTGAGGCTGGCTCGAACGCTCGTTGGCGAGGGCCTAGATGAGTTCCCCGATCGCTGGGCGTGTCGCTACGGATCCCTTCGTTTGTGGAGACGTTCTTCTGCGACATTCTCCTGCACTGCACGGGCGTCCCGGGCAGTCTTGAAGAATTCGCCTAGAGCAAAAAACAAGAACAGGGAAAGTATTACCGCATGAATCTTGAGGGTCCACGCCTCGCCGGCTGCGAGGTCCGAACTCTGCGGATTGAGGATGTCAATGAAGATGTACCCTACGAGGTGCGCCCCCGCCCCGAGAGCAGGAACACAAGGCCAGAGGTTTCGGGGAAACTCGGCACGAAGCCACGCTCCGTCCTTGGCTATACCTAGTAACCCAATGGAGGCAGCCAGCACGGCATAAAGGTGGATCGGCGGAAAAACCTCAGCCATGGTCCGTACCCGGTGTCGATGATTGAGAAAACATCAGACGCCAACGACTAGTGGACCGGCCTCGCGGCCTTGAACTCGCGATCGAAACGATCGAGGTATTCTCCGACGATGTCGCGCACTAGGCGATTCTTGCCGAATCCGGACACGCCCGAAAAATCGAGCGTTTGGTAAACCCTCGCCTCACTACCGGGATCATGCCATGACAGGTAGGCACTAGAGCCTCCGTCTACCATCTTGAAGTGCGGAAGCACTGGGCCTGGTCCGGAGTACCGTCCTCCAGGTTCGGCGCGCGTCCTAACTTGAACGCCGGGCCACTCTGGGCCAGCGAATTCTCTCCGGAATCTGAGATTCTCCGAGTCGCAATTGAACAGGCACCGAATCTTGAGGTCCGGGCGCTCATCTAGCTTCTCGTGGACTGCACGAATAACCGTGTCATTGTCGTAAATCGAGTCGGCGACGGCGTCCCCGTCGTCGTAGATGATCATTTCCCTTGAAGCGCTGCCCAACAGGCCAATAAATTCGTCCTGTGTTACCTCGCTGCTGTTGTCTTGCAATCCAGAATTCCGAACTGCTCGGTACTGCGCCGCTCGGTACATCACGTAGAATGCGTAGCAGGTTACCGCAACTAGCGATGCTGCGGCAATCGCTGTCGAAAGTACTCCAAGGAATTCCGTGAGGGTGCCCACGGGCCCAGTCTAGCAGTTCGCCAAGTGGAATGACCATTCGACTGTTGAAGTCAGTCACTTCCATGGGTTTCCGACATAGATGTGATTTTCCGCGAAGTTCAACGCCGCCCAACAGGTGCTGAAGCGGGCTGCGATGCGTGCTGACGGCCTTCCGGCTGCCTACCTGTTCCGTCATGATCCCGTGTCCCGGATTATTCTGCGTCGACAGTGGAACTTGGGTGGCCCGTGTGCTGTAGGGTGTGTGGAACTCGGAACAATCACAGGCTGTTGAGGAACGCTAGGACCTCGTCATCGGGGCGGAAGCAGTCCGGCGTCCCCTGCGCTTGCAACAGACTTCCGGCGATGGCGGTTGCGCTAACTCATACATACAATGCGCGGAGTAAGTCAGGAAACTGACTTTCCTACCGCACTGGCTGCGAGGCTTCCCCCTATTGCGATTGGTGTGCCGAGCAGTGACGGGCAGGAAGCCCTGGTTGGCAGCGGGGCCGCAATTTCGGGGAAGGCGAGGCCTGCGTCGCCGGAACGGTCGCGAGCATAGGGCAGGTCCGGGCCCATGTGGTGCGCTGCCCGCCCTAGACTCAGAGTTCGGAACATCGGGAGAGGCAGGGAGATGCGTGTTGGCGTCGTAACATCGCCAAGGACAGAGGGTTAGAGGCTCTCTCCGCTTGGAGCAGGGCACCTGATCAGCCGCAATATCTTCCGATTTAGGATGTCCAGTTTTTCCCGTTGTAGCCTGCCCTCCGACCAGCCACTGCCCGCCGAAACTGGCGCTGCGCTGCGGTCCGCACCAGAGCCAACCACAGGATGCACCGGGCTTCGCCTACGCTGCGGCCGACGCAGCGGTTGCGCTGCAGCCCAATCACACGACATCTTGAATCGAACGGTGTTCCGAACTCTGAGACTGCCACCGGACTTGGACACGATCCTCGAACGCCAGTCGGGTGAGTTCGAAACGGCACTCGTACGCGGTCGGTCGCGGACGAACGGACCTGTTAACTGAGTGGCGTCACGCCGTCGAGCAGACTTGCCCTGCCGATCGGCAAGTACGTGATCGAGTGCAAGGTGCGCGCGGAGAAGGTCGGTCTCGATTGCCTGGCCCGCGAGGGGCGGAAGCAGGTGTCAACGTACATGGGCGGCTGTGGCGCAGAATCGGGACCCTTGGTGATTCTCGACCTGCGTCCGGGCCGGTCGTGGGAGGAGCGGTTGTTCCCTAAGGACCCGGGACCGGGAGAACATCCGGTCACGATTTTGGGGGCTGTAGTGCTCGCCTGGCACCCCGGACATTCCCTAGACCCAACTTCCACGGTGCAAGAATGTGCCGTGTAATGGGCCCCGAGAGATTGTCGTTGACTAGAAGTCATTGTCATGGAATGGGTTAGATCTCTGAAGCGCTGAAGGTTCCCCGCTTTTCCGACGGCTTTCCGCGGGGTTTCAAACCTACTCTTGGTGACTAGGTTCCGGCTCCTCGCCCCAGTCCGTTTCCAAGGCCGGGGCCGCGTGCGGCTGGATTCCCAGCAATTCAAACGCCCGCTTCTGGAGCGGCTCGAGCGCGCTCAGCACCGGCACCCGGTGCTCCGGTGCCGCCTCCAGCCGCAGTTCCATCGCCGTCAGCGACGACAGTCTCCCCAGCAAGTTCGGGAAGCTCTGCAGCGGAAGGCCCTCCTGCGTGGACTGCCGCGTGCGGTCCTTGGCCTTCGCTTCCTCCGACCGCTCCCGCGGGCTGACCGGCCCCCCTAGCGGCCGGTCATAGTTGACGCTGGAAGTTTCGAGGCAATGTTGGGTCGATGCTCAGAGTTGGTCTTGAGGTGTCAGGAAGGGCCTACCGGCGGCGGGGGAGACCGGCGCACCACCTCAGACACACGCAGCTGGTCGTGGAAGGGGGTTGGGGCTGTGCGGCCGGCATGGCGATCCCGCTCAGTGCGTTGCGCAGTGGCCCCTGCCAGCCTCGCGCATGGATTTCCCACACGGCACGCGTTCTCCCGCCTCACGCTCCCCTGCCGAGAGCCGACCGCTGCGGTTCCAGAAGACACGCCCGGCCAGCCCAGTCTACAGATTCACATTATTCCGACAGAAAACGGCCATTTTTCTCGAATTAGATTGACGTCAGAAGGGTTGGAAATCAGAACAATCTGAGCAAGACCTCGGGCTCCCAGCAGGGGCAAGCCCGCCCCTCCAGGCTCGCTCGGGCCACTGCGGCTCCAAATTCCTTCCGGCCGCAGCGGAACAATGTGAGAAAAAGCCTCTTCGTGTCGGCGGAGGAATTTGAGAATCTACTGCCGGAATAATGTAACTCTGCACACCCGGCGGGCACGGCTACGGCGGTTCGCACTGCGCCTGCCGGTAGCGCACCATCGTTTGCAGTTGCTGGTAGGCCTTCCACAGCACCTCGTTGCCCGGCAGTTCCCGGCGCTTCTTCGGCCGCCAGCCGCGCAGCCGCGCCAGCAGCACGACCCAAGTGCGAATGTCCGCGCCCGGCGGCTGGCCGCGCTCGCCCGGCGGGCGCAAGCCTTCCGCCTCCGCGACGGCCTCGATCACGGCCAGCTCGTCCCCTGTGAGCACCTCCGCAGCCGGCGTCTGCGGCGCGTCCCGGGCGTAGCGCTCCAAGCTGAACACGCGCCAGGCCGTGATCGCGTCGAACACCAGGCACTTGCCCAGCGCCTGCGCATCGTGCAGCCGCCGGTCCTCAATCCGCGTGCCACTTTTGAGCAGCCGGAAATACTCCTCGATCGCCCAGCGCCGCTCGTACCAACACACGATCCGCTCGGCCCACTGCGCTGTGCGCTCGCCCTCGCTCGACAGCAGCAGCCACTCCAACCCCGCTTCGCCCTCCGGCGGCTCCCGCTCCAGCACCCGCACCAGCCACACCGGCAACGCCGCCGCCGCTCCCCGCCGGCCCGCCGGCGGCTGCAACTCCACGCGCCCGATGCTGATCTCCGTCAGCGCCGTGCGCTTCTGCCTCGCCCGCTGCCCGCCCTGCGACTCGATCTCCACCTTGCGGCCTGTCACCAGCGCCTGCTCGAAGTCCGGCTGCGCCTCGATCGCCCGCAGCATCTGCTTGCCGAAGCCCGCGTCCCACGCCCGCACCTTGCGCTGCCGTCCCAAGTTCACCCGCACCAGCAACCCGGCCTGCTCGCGGCGCTCGGCCTGCCGCTCGAACAATCCGAAGATGTCGCTCTCGCGGTCCCCCACCACCACGACCCGCGTCTGCGGGCTGCAGCGTCCCAACTCCTGCCCCTGCCGCAGCCCCCGGAACCAGCGCTGGCTCTCCTTCTCGCGCTCCGCAGCCGGGTCTGGCTCCTGCTCCGGGCGCGCCCAGCGTTCCAGCCCGCTGACCCCCAGCGGGCGCCCGCCCTCGGTGAAGCCCAGCGTCGCATGCACGAACAGCCCGCGCGCACTGCTCGCGCGCTCCTTTAACGGCCCCAACCCGCTCGTGCAAGCCTTCAGGTTCGTGAAGTTGAGCGTGGTCGTGTCCTGCACCAGCAAGACCGTCGACTCCACCTGCGCCCGCTCCAGCAGCGCCTCCCGGTGCGGCTGTAAGATGTCCACGTCTTGCACCTTGTCATTGTGCAAGAGGCGCGTGGCCGCCCGCAGCTCCGCCGGCTGCGGGAAGATCGCCGGCAGATCCTGTCCCGGGTGGCGTTCCCAGCTCTGGCCCATGCGCTCGAGCCGCTCCCGCAGGCGCCCGTCCGGCAGGTCCGAGCGCAGGAACTCGCGGCGCGCCCAGTTGGCATCCTCGTCCAGTTCCAGGGCCGGGTACTGGCCCAGCTGGCGCTCCGCCGGGCGGCACAGCTGCGCCTGCCAGTCCGGCTCCAAACCCAGCAGCCAGACCGCCTTCGCCTCGCCTGCCTCGGCGGCTCCCGGCGGACGCCCCCGGGTGTCTCCCACGCACTGCCAGCCGGCCGCCTTGTAGCTCGTGCCCGGGCGCCAACTTTGCACGCAGGTCTCTGCCAGCCACGGGCGCACGCCGTGCGCCCGCTGCCAGTCCCCGGCCAGTCTGCGCAGCGCCTGGCCCAACACGTGCGAGCCTAGATTGGGCACCTGTACGCCCTCCAGCAGCAAGAACCGGTCGTTGTTCACGATGCGCTCAAGATGCGCTCCGCGCGTGCGCTCATCCCATTGCAGGTAGGCATCGCGCGGCCCCAGCCGGAACGCCGCCGCCACGAACGAGAGCACGCCCAGCGGCCCGCATTCCGCTTCCAGCAGATAGCTCAGCCGACAGCCGGGGGCCCGGCCCGGGCCGAGCGGATGCTGCGCTTGGAGCAGTTCGGCACACAGCCGCCGGTCGGCCTCGCTGGCGGCCAGCCGCACGCGCACCTCGCCGAGTTCCTGCAGCGAGCCGCTGAAGACGGTCGCCGCCACGGGCGCGGCCGGGCTGCAGCGCACGCGCCCGGCGGGCGGGCCCGGCCGGGCTGCCGGCAGCGGCAATTTCAAATCGGCGGCCAGCTCGGGCAGCGCCTTGCGCGCCGAGGCCGTGCAATACTCGCCCTTGCGATTGCGCCAATCCTCCTGCTCGCAGACCCCGCGACCCAAGGCCGCCCGCGACAACACACCCGCCTGCAATGCTGCTCGCAGCCAAGCCATCGTCTGCGGACGGAAAATGCGCAGCCCTACCCGCACTACCCCCGTTGTACACAGAACCGAGGGCCTGTGTCAAGTATGACCGGCCGCTAGCCGGCCCCCGGGCAGGTTCTCCCGCTCATCCGCGAACAGCAGCGGCGCCAGCCGCTGCCGCATGTGCCACTCCACGTAGTAAGCCAGCATGCACAGCAGCACGTGCGCCCGCACCCGCCGCTCCTTCCAGTGGAACACCGGCCGCGCCGCCAGCAGCGACTTCATCGAGCGGAACGCACGCTCGACCCGCGCCAAGCTCTTGTACGCCGCCACCGTCTCGCGGTCCCCCAGCGCCTCCTGCTCCAGGCTCGTGCGGATCACGTAAATCCCGTCCAGACGCGCCTCGTTCTGGATCGACGCGTCCTTGCGCCGCGACGAAAACGCCCCCGTGCCATCCTCAAACCCCCACTCGAGGTGCTTGCCCATCTTGCGCCGCCGCAGCCCGCCCAGGTGCCGGTTGAACTCGTCCCGGTGGTACTTGCCAGCCGTGTAGCGCGCCGCCAGCTGAGCCGCCTCCTGCTCGGTCGCCCGCAGCAGCTCCTCGCGCTTGCGCCGCCGCTCGGCCGCCATCAGCGGGTTGCAGCACACCAGCAGGCGCTCGCCGGGAAAATCGTCGCCCGTTACGCTGGCCAGCCCCCAGCTGTCGAACAGGCCGGGCTGGATGACAGCTGCGTCCGCCAGCCGCCGGATGATGTCGTTGCGCAGGGCAGAGATCCAGTCCAAGCCGGTCGGCTTGAGGTCTGCGTCGATGCGCGTCTGGGCGATCATGCCACGGTCCCCGACCAAGGCGATGCGGCGCAGGCCGAAACGCTCGCGCAGGGCGCGCACTTGGTCGGCGAGGGTGGCTGGATCGGCGGTGTTGCCGGCGAAGGCCTGCACGGCGATCGGGCAGCCGTCGGGGCTGCACAGTGTTGACGCCCGGTTTATCTTGACGGCTGGGACCCGAATTATTCTGGCAGTAGGATTTCCTTGCTTCTCGCACTAATCCCCTACTGCCGGAAAGGAGTCTGCCCAGTGGCAGTGATATTGTCAGCCAGCCAAAGGGGTTATGCCCAGCTCG